>NZ_CM142719.1:0-3950000 GCF_054898165.1 Pseudomonas sp. Hz4
ATGTCCCGACTCAATCCCCGGCAGCAAGAAGCCGTGAGCTACGTCGGCGGCCCTCTTTTGGTGCTCGCCGGCGCAGGCTCCGGCAAGACCAGCGTGATCACCCGCAAAATTGCGCATCTGATCCAGAACTGCGGCATCCGCGCCCAGTACATTGTCGCCATGACCTTTACCAACAAGGCGGCGCGCGAGATGAAGGAGCGGGTCGGCACCCTGCTCAAGGGCGGCGAGGGTCGCGGCCTGACGGTCTGCACCTTCCACAACCTGGGCCTGAACATCATCCGCAAGGAACATGCACGACTGGGCTACAAACCGGGTTTCTCGATCTTCGACGAGACCGACGTCAAAGCCCTGATGACCGACATCATGCAGAAGGAATACTCGGGCGACGACGGCGTCGACGAGATCAAGAACATGATCGGCTCATGGAAAAACGACCTGATCCTGCCGCCCGAAGCTCTGGAAAACGCACGCAACCCCAAGGAACAGACCGCCGCCATCGTCTACACCCACTATCAGCGCACGCTCAAGGCGTTCAACGCGGTGGACTTCGACGACCTGATCCTGCAGCCGGTAAAGCTGTTCCAGGAACACCCCGACATCCTCGAAAAATGGCAGAACAAAGTCCGCTACCTGCTGGTAGACGAATACCAAGACACCAACGCCAGCCAGTATTTGCTGGTGAAGCTGCTGATCGGCACGCGCAACCAGTTCACCGTGGTCGGTGACGACGACCAGTCGATCTATGCCTGGCGCGGCGCGCGGCCGGAAAACCTGATGCTGCTCAAGGACGATTACCCGTCCCTGAAAGTGGTGATGCTGGAGCAAAACTATCGCTCCACCAGCCGTATCCTGCGCTGCGCCAACGTACTGATCTCGAACAACCCGCATGAATTCGAGAAGCAGCTGTGGAGCGAGATGGGCCACGGCGACGAGATCCGCGTGATCCGTTGCCGCAACGAAGACGCCGAAGCCGAACGCGTGGCGGTCGAACTGCTGACCCTGCATCTGCGCACGGATCGGCCGTACAGCGATTTCGCGATTCTGTATCGCGGTAACTACCAGGCCAAGCTGATCGAACTGAAGCTGCAACACCACCAGATTCCGTATCGCCTGTCCGGTGGCAACAGCTTTTTCGGACGTCAGGAAGTAAAAGACCTGATGGCCTACTTCCGCCTGATCGTGAACCCGGACGACGACAACGCCTTCCTGCGGGTGATCAACGTCCCACGCCGGGAGATCGGTTCGACCACACTGGAAAAGCTTGGCAACTACGCCACCGGGCGAAAAATCTCGATGTACGCCGCCACCGATGAAATCGGTCTGGGCGAGCATCTGGATGCCCGCTTCACTGATCGCCTGTCGCGCTTCAAGCGTTTCATGGACAAGGTCCGCGAGCAGTGCACCGGCGAAGACCCGATCTCGGCGCTGCGCAGCATGGTCATGGACATCGACTACGAGAACTGGCTGCGCACCAACAGCTCCAGCGACAAGGCCGCCGATTACCGCATGGGTAACGTCTGGTTCCTGATCGAGGCGTTGAAGAACACGCTCGAAAAAGACGAAGAAGGCGAGATGACCGTCGAAGACGCCATCGGCAAACTCGTCCTGCGCGACATGCTGGAACGTCAGCAGGAAGAGGAAGACGGCGCCGAAGGTGTGCAGATGATGACCCTGCACGCCTCCAAGGGTCTGGAATTTCCTTACGTGTTCATCATGGGCATGGAAGAGGAAATCCTCCCGCACCGCTCCAGTATCGAAGCCGACACCATCGAAGAAGAACGCCGCCTGGCGTACGTCGGAATTACCCGAGCGCGTCAGACGCTGGCCTTCACCTTCGCTGCCAAGCGTAAGCAATACGGCGAGATCATCGATTGCGCACCGAGCCGCTTCCTCGATGAACTGCCACCGGACGACCTGGCCTGGGAAGGCACCGACGACACACCGGTTGAAGTCAAAGCTGTTCGCGGTAATACCGCATTGGCGGATATACGCGCGATGTTAAAGCGCTAGAATCGACTACTTTTTAACCAGCCTTAGACGCACAGCCGTCCTTAGAGGAAAGCTTCATGGAAGCACTGCACAAGAAAATTCGCGAAGAGGGCATCGTGCTTTCCGACCAGGTCCTGAAAGTCGACGCCTTTCTGAACCACCAGATCGACCCGGCCCTGATGAAGCTGATCGGCGACGAATTCGCCACGCTGTTCAAGGATTCGGGCATCACCAAGATCGTCACCATCGAAGCCTCGGGCATTGCTCCGGCGATCATGACCGGTCTGAACCTTGGCGTGCCGGTGATTTTCGCCCGCAAGCATCAGTCCCTGACCCTGACCGAAAACCTGCTGTCGGCGACCGTTTATTCGTTCACCAAACAGACCGAAAGCACCGTGGCGATCTCCCCCCGCCACCTGACCAGCAGCGATCGCGTGCTGATCATCGATGACTTTTTGGCCAACGGTAAGGCGTCGCAAGCGCTGATCTCGATCATCAAACAGGCCGGCGCTACGGTGGCTGGTTTGGGTATCGTGATCGAGAAGTCGTTCCAGGGCGGCCGTGCGGAACTGGATGCGCAGGGTTATCGCGTTGAATCGTTGGCTCGGGTTCAATCGTTGAAGGATGGCGTTGTAACCTTCATCGAATAACCCTCGCTGATGATCGTTCCCACGCTCCGCGTGGGAATGCCTCAAGGGACGCTCCGCGTTCCAGCTTTCGAATGGGACGCGGAGCGTCCCGGGCTGCATTCCCACGCAGAGCGTGGGAACGATCAGTCACAATCAGGTTTGCGTGGTGGCTTTCAGGCCGGTGAGCAGCAGCCGCTGAAACAAATCCTCTTTCAGCCCTTCCGGGTTGGTCAGCTGCATTCGTTCCAGATGCTCGGGAAACTCGGACGCCTGCGGCGCATCCAGTGCAGCTTTGCCCAGTTCCAGAATCTCCGTGAGCTTGAACTTGCTCTTCAACCAGTTCAGCGCCCGCAACAGGTCCCGCTCTTCAGCGGTGAAATCACAGCCCAACGGATACTCCGGAAACAAATTCGGATGCAGCGCCTGAATCGCCTGCAAACGCTGCGGGCTGTTATCGGTGAACCGTGGATCAATGCGGAAGTTCTTCGGCAGTTTACCAACGTTCTGCGCTTGCTCGATCAACCCCGGCTGGAAACGTGAATCGCTGATGTTCAGCAACGCCTCGATCACTGCCGCATCGGTCTTGCCCCGCAGATCGGCGATGCCGTACTCGGTGACCACGATGTCTCGCAGGTGTCGCGGGATCGTGCAATGGCCGTACTCCCAGACGATGTTCGAACTCACCTCACCGCCCGACTCGCGCCAGCTGCGCAGGAGCAACACCGAACGTGCCCCTTCCAGCGCATGGCCCTGGGCGACGAAGTTGTATTGCCCGCCGACACCGCTGAGCACTCGCCCGTCTTCGAGCTGATCGGCCACGCCTGCGCCTAGCAAGGTCATGGTAAACACGGTGTTGATGAAGCGCGCATCAAGGCGCTGCAAGCGTTTGAGTTCTTCCTGACCATAGAGCTCGTTGATGTAGCTGATGCGGGTCATGTTGAATTCGAGCCGCTTGCTTTGCGGCAGCTCGCGCAGGCGCTCATAGAAACTGCGCGGCCCGAGGAAAAACCCGCCATGCACCGAGATACCGTCAGTCTGCGCGGCTTCGTCCAGCGTGCCGGCATTCGCTTGTTGCTGGGTCGGCACATCGGGGTAGACTTTACGCCGCACAATCCCGGCGTCGGCCAGCACCAGCAAACCGTTGACGAACATTTCGCTGCAACCGTAAAGGCCTTTGGCGAAGGGTTCGACGCCGCCTTCGCGGTCGATGAGTTGCGCCCACTGGCTGAGATTCACGTCCGTCAGCAACGCCTTGTAACCGTCATTGTCAGCCTGCCGCGCCAGCAACGCAGCGGTCAGCGCATCGCCCATGGCACCGATGCCGATCTGCAAGGTGCCGCCATCGCGCACCAGCGTGCTGGCGTGCAGCCCGATGAAGTGATCCTGGAAACCCACCGGCATGTTCGGCGTGGAGAACAGCGTGGTGCTGTCCTTCTCGTCGATCAGCAGGTCAAACGTGTCGATACCGATTTCGGCATCGCCTGGCATGTAAGGCAAATCGTTGTGCACCTGGCCCACCAGCAGGATCGTTTCCCCCGCCGCCCGACGCTTGGCGATCATGGGGAACAGGTCGAGGGTGATGTCCGGGTTGCAGCTCAGGCTCAGGCGGTCGGGATGTTCGCTGTGGCTGGCCACCAACTGCGCCACTATGTTCAAACCGGCGGCGTTGATGTCCCGGGCGGCATGGCTGTAGTTACTGCTGACGTAATCCTGCTGGGCTTGTGTGCTGTGAAGCAGGCTGCCGGGCAGCATGAAGAACTGCTGAACATGGATGTTGGACGGCAGGCTGTCGCGGTGCAGGTCGGCAAGGAAAACCAGTTCCGGATAATCGCCGAAAACCCGCTCGATAAAGGGTTCGAGGAAGCGCTTTTGCAAACCGTCGCCCAAGGAAGGACGGCCCAGGCACAGGGCGGTGTAGATCGTCAGCTGCCGTTCGGGCAACTGCGCAATGCGTTGGAACAGCGCGTTGACGAAGTGGTTGGGTTTGCCCAGACCGAGGGGCAGGCCCATGTGGATATGCGCTGGCAACCGTGCCAATACGTCATCGACCGCCTGCTCGATAGAACACAGCTGCACCATCTGATCCTCCCTTATAGTCCGTGAATGGGGGATTGGACCGAGCTTGCCGGGCCTTTGCTGCAAAGAATAGTCCCAAGGTAAATCGCGGGCACAAAAAAGCCGCTCGCAAGCGGCTTTTTCGCTGAAGACGGAGGCTTATTTCAAGCCGGACATCTTCTGGATGGCGGCCTTGAGATCTGCATCAGAGCAGTCGGCGCAAGTACCTTTAGGCGGCATCGCGTTAAAGCCGGAGATCGCCTTCGCCAGCAAGCCATCAAGGCCGCCTTCTTTCTTGGCGCGGTCGCCCCAGGCTGCAGCATCACCGACTTTCGGCGCGCCCAACAGGCCGGTGCCGTGGCAAGCGTTGCAATGTTTTGCAATCACGGAATCAGGGGTTTTGGCATCACCACCACCCGCCGAAGCAGCGACTTCCATCCCCTTGCACTCTTTACCCTGAACGCAGACCTGGCCGACTGGCTCAAGGCGTTTAGCAATATCGTCGTTGGTCGCAGCTTGTGCGCTGACTGCCCAAAGGGCCAATACGGTTGCTGGTACGGCCAGCATTTTCATAATTAGATTCACGCGTTCACCCTCAATGGTGGCTAGTCACGCCCACGGCCACGGTTCGCAGGCGGGCGCAAGTATAACGGTAAGCCCGCCACACTGAAACAACCCCAAAGTCGAAGGGGTCTTATGCGTGGCGGAAAAACAACTCGGGCACCTGCGTAATGCTGGCGGGACGCCTCTTTTGTTAGAAATTCGCTGGCGTAGCTGCGCTGATTAGTCGCGCCGGCGCATCGAACGGATTACGGAAACGGTGCGGTTTAGTACTTTCAAAGTAGTAGCTGTCGCCGGCTTCGAGCACAAACGTTTCAAGTCCGACCACCAGTTCAAGTCGACCTTCGAGCAGAATCCCGGTTTCCTCACCCTCATGGGTGAGCATCTCGTCACCGGTGTCGGCGCCTGGCGGGTAGATTTCGTTGAGGAACGCGATGGCCCGGCTCGGATGAGCCCTGCCGACCAGCTTCATGGTCACTGCGCCATCGGAAATATCGATCAGCTCGTTGGCTTTGTAGACGATCTGAGTCGGTTTTTCCTGCAGGATCTCTTCGGAAAAGAACTCGACCATGGACATGGGAATCCCGCCCAGAACTTTGCGCAGCGAACTGATCGAGGGGCTGACGCTGTTCTTCTCGATCATCGAAATGGTGCTGTTGGTGACGCCCGCGCGTTTGGCGAGTTCACGCTGGGAAAGTCCTTTCAGCTTACGGATGGATTGCAGTCGTTCACCGACGTCCAAGCTTGCGCCTCCAAGATTCAGGTTGTTGGAATATTGAGCGTTATCATGGCGACAGCGTTCAGTATTTACAACACTTGGACCTGAATCCGGTTCGGCGAAGCGACTTTCGGTCGGAGCGCTTTGCGTCAAGCCCCGGAATAGAGCATTGGCACCCGGCGCAGGTTGCAGAAGATCTGGTAAGGAATCGTGCCCGCGGCCGCCGCCACGTCACTGGCGAGGATATTTTTGCCCCACAACTCGACGGTCGAACCGAGACCGGCTTGCGGCACATCGGTCAGGTCGATGCAGAGCATGTCCATCGACACGCGGCCAATCAACTGGCTGCGCTGCCCGGCAACCATCACAGGCGTACCGGTCGGAGCCTGACGTGGGTAGCCGTCGGCGTAACCCATGGCCACCACACCCACGCGCATCGGTTTCTGGGTGATGAACTTGGCGCCGTAACCGATCGGCTCGCCGGCCGGCAGTTCGCGCACGCAAATCACTTTCGATTCGAGGGTCATCACCGGTTGCAGGCGGGTCGCCACGGCATTGGCTTCTTCGAATGGCGTAGCGCCGTAGAGCATGATGCCCGGGCGCACCCAATCACTGGGAATCTGCGGCCAACCGAGCACTGCCGGCGAGTTGCGCAGGCTGACCTCGGCGGACAAGCCCTGACGCGCCGCTTCGAACACGGCGACCTGTTCGGCACTGGCCTGACTGTGCAGCTCATCGGCCCGGGCGAAGTGGCTCATCAAAACAATCTTCGCAACCTTGCCGCTGGCCAGCAGCCGTTGATAGGCCGCCTGATAATCCTTTGGATGCAAGCCAACCCGATGCATACCCGAGTCGAGCTTGAGCCAGACTGCGATCGGCTTGCTCAGTGCAGCGTTCTCGATGGCTTCGAGCTGCCACAGCGAATGCACCACGCACCAGAAGTCATGCTCAACGATCAGCGACAGCTCATCGGCCTCGAAAAACCCTTCCAGCAACAACACCGGCGCACGAATACCCGCGGCTCGCAGCTCCAGGGCCTCTTCAATGCAAGCCACGGCAAATCCGTCCGCGCAGGCTTCCAGTGCCTGGGCGCAACGCACCGCGCCATGGCCATAAGCATCGGCCTTGATCACCGCGAGGGCCTTGGCCCCCGTGACTTCACGGGCGATTTGGTAGTTGTGACGCAGGGCTTGAAGGTCGATCAGGGCACGGGCAGGACGCATGGCGGCAGACTTCTGGTCGGGTCATTGGGGAAGAAAAACCGGCGCTGGCTGATGGCGTGAACCGCCAGTAGCACCGGGAGAGGGATCTTTCTGACAGGCTTATGGCAGAGCGGCAACAACCGACAGCTCAACCAGTATTTCCGGTTCGCACAGCTTCGACTCAACTGTGGCACGGGCCGGTGCGACGCCTTTTGGCAGCCACTTGTCCCAGACCGCGTTCATGCCTTCAAAGTGTGCATCGATGTCTTTCAAGTAAATCGTCACCGACAGCAGGCGGCTCTTGTCGGTCCCGGCCAAGTCCAGCAAACGCTCGATGTTGGCAAGCGTTTCACGGGTCTGCTGTTCAATCCCGGCGTTCATATCGTCGCCGACCTGCCCTGCCAGATACACGGTACCGCTGTGGACTACGATCTGGCTCATGCGCTCATTGGTGAGCTGGCGCTGGATTGACATGTTTTGCTGACTCCTGAATTTTTTTGCCGTAACGGGAAATATCGAGGCCTTCGGCGCTGATTTGCGGCGTTTTCTTCACCATCAGATCAGCCAGCAAGCGACCGGAACCGCACGCCATGGTCCAACCAAGTGTGCCGTGACCCGTATTCAAAAACAGATTGCTGAACGGCGTAGCACCCACGATCGGCGTGCCGTCCGGGGTGGTCGGACGCAGACCGGTCCAGAAACTTGCCTGGGCCAGATCGCCGCCCTGAGGATAAAGGTCGTTGACGATCATCTCCAGGGTTTCGCGCCGACGCGGGTTCAGCGACAGGTCAAAACCGGCTATTTCAGCCATGCCGCCGACGCGGATGCGGTTGTCAAAACGGGTGATCGCGACCTTGTAGGTCTCATCGAGGATAGTCGAAGTCGGGGCCATCGCCGGGTTGGTGATCGGCACGGTCAGGGAGTAACCCTTGAGCGGATACACCGGAGCCCGGATGCCCAGCGGCTTGAGCAACTGCGGCGAATAGCTGCCCAGTGCCAGTACGTAGCGGTCAGCGGTTTCCAGCTTGCCGTCGATCCATACGCCGTTGACGCGATCACCGGCGTAGTCGAGCCGCTGAATGTCCTGGCCAAAACGGAATTCCACACCGAGTTTCACAGCCATTTCGGCCAGGTGGGTGGTGAAGATCTGGCAGTCGCCAGTTTGATCGTTCGGCAGGCGCAAGGCACCGGCGAGGATGTCGGTGACGCCGGCCAGCGCCGGTTCAACCCGAGCAATGCCAGCGCGGTCGAGCAGTTCGAACGGCACGCCGGACTCTTGCAAAACGGCGATGTCTTTCGCGGCGTTGTCGAGCTGAGCCTGGGTACGGAATAATTGTGTAGTACCGAGGCTGCGGCCTTCGTAGGCAATACCGGTTTCGGCGCGCAATTCGTCGAGGCAGTCACGGCTGTACTCGGACAGACGGACCATGCGCTCCTTGTTCACCGCATAACGGTTGGCAGTGCAGTTGCGCAGCATCTGCGCCATCCACAGGTACTGGTCGATGTCGGCGGTGGCCTTGATTGCCAGAGGCGCGTGGCGCTGCAACAGCCACTTGATGGCTTTGAGCGGAACACCCGGTGCGGCCCATGGCGAGGCATAACCCGGCGACACCTGGCCGGCGTTGGCGAAACTGGTCTCCATGGCAGGGGCTGGCTGACGGTCCACGACCACCACTTCAAACCCGGCTCGAGCCAGATAATAAGCACTGGCGGTACCGATGACGCCGCTACCCAAGACCATAACGCGCATTTTCATATCCTCATCGCGGCTTGCCGCTGACGTTCGTAGTTGTCGAGCATTGATGTGCGCAGTGTAAAAAAGATTAGGCAGTGCTTTTCACTATATAAGTGCCTATATTTGGCGACAATTCTCGGCAAAATCCCTTTTCACGGAGGCGCATCCCCTATGCGTACCAACACTCAAACGAAACGTGAGCTGGACAAGATCGACCGCAACATCTTGCGGATCCTGCAAGCGGACGGGCGCATCTCCTTCACCGAGCTGGGGGAAAAGGTCGGGCTCTCGACCACGCCGTGCACCGAGCGGGTCCGGCGTCTGGAGCGCGAAGGAATCATCATGGGCTACAACGCCCGGCTCAATCCGCAGCACCTCAAGGGCAGTCTTCTGGTGTTTGTCGAGATCAGCCTCGACTACAAATCCGGTGATACTTTCGAAGAGTTCCGACGCGCGGTCCTGAAGCTCCCCCATGTGCTGGAGTGCCACCTGGTGTCAGGGGATTTCGACTATCTGGTGAAGGCGCGGATTTCCGAGATGGCCTCGTACCGCAAACTGCTGGGCGACATCCTGCTCAAGTTGCCGCATGTGCGCGAATCCAAGAGCTATATCGTGATGGAAGAAGTGAAAGAGAGCCTGAATCTGCCGATTCCGGATTGAGCCCACGATCAAACGAGGACTTGCCGAGTGCTGGCCATGTACTCGTGAATTTGCTTCTCGACCCGCGGATGAATCAGCTCCACCGGTCCCCGCCCATTCGGACAAGGCAACGTCTTGGTGGTGCCGAACAGCCGACAGATCAGCGGCCGCTCGTCATACACGGTGCAGCCGTTGGGCCCCAAGTGGACGCAATTGAGTTCATCCATCGCGGCGTCCTGCTCGGCCCGGGTCTTGCGCGGCAGGCGAGACATTTCTTCCGGTGAGGTGGTCACCGGTCCACAGCAGTCATGGCAGCCGGGCACGCACTCGAACGAGGGAATCTGCTGCCGTAGCGTGCGAATTTTCTGACTGTTGCAGCTCATCGAAGCGGTGACCAAAAGCGGAATAGAGCGCGATTCTGACGCAAAAGCCCCAATCCAGACAGCACCGACCGACCAGTGTTGCCCGCGTCCGAAGGTCCGGCTTATGCTCCGTCAAATTTTCTAAACACAAGAATCAGGAACACGCACATGAATGCCCGTGCTCAGCAACCTGCCCCGAATCATCAGCACCCTGCCTCTTATTACGCCGCCAGCAGCCTGCCACAGCCCGATCGTCCGGTGCTCACAGGCGATTTGATGGCTGACGTGTGCGTGGTCGGTGGCGGGTTCTCCGGGTTGAATACGGCGCTCGAACTGGCCGAACGCGGCCTCAGCGTGATCCTGCTCGAAGCCCACAAAATCGGTTGGGGCGCCAGCGGACGCAATGGCGGGCAATTGATTCGTGGCGTCGGTCATGGCCTCGATCAGTTCGCTAACGTGGTCGGTGCGGACGGCGTGCGTCAGATGAAACTCATGGGCCTGGAAGCGGTTGAAATCGTCCGACAGCGGGTCGAGCGTTTTCAGATCGCTTGCGACCTGACTTGGGGCTACTGCGACCTGGCCAACAAGCCCCGCGACCTCGAAGGCTTTGCCGAAGACGCCGAAGCGCTGCGCGGCCTCGGTTATCGTTACGAAACCCGTCTGCTGCAAGCCAACGAAATGCACTCCGTGGTGGGGTCCGACCGCTACGTCGGCGGTTTGATCGACATGGGCTCGGGGCATCTGCATCCGCTGAACCTGGCTCTGGGCGAAGCGGCCGCCGCCCAGCAGTTGGGGGTGAAGCTGTTCGAACAATCGGCGGTCACCCGCATCGATTATGGCCCCGAGGTCAAGGTCCATACCGCCCAGGGCTCGGTTCGCGCCAAGACGCTGGTGCTGGGCTGCAACGCCTACCTCAATGAACTCAATCCCGAGCTCAGCGGCAAAGTGCTGCCCGCCGGCAGCTACATCATCGCCACCGAACCCTTGAGTGAAGAGCTGGCTCACTCGCTACTGCCGCAGAATATGGCGGTCTGCGATCAACGGGTGGCGCTGGATTACTACCGACTCTCGGCGGACCGACGCTTGCTGTTTGGCGGCGCCTGTCATTATTCAGGTCGCGACCCGAAGGACATCGCCGCGTACATGCAGCCGAAGATGCTGGAAGTTTTCCCGCAACTGGCCGGCGTGAAGATCGATTTTCAATGGGGCGGGATGATCGGCATCGGCGCCAATCGCCTGCCGCAGATCGGGCGGTTAAAGGATCAGCCGAACGTGTATTACGCCCAGGCTTATTCCGGTCATGGCGTGAATGCCACACACCTCGCGGGGCAACTGTTGGCTGAGGCTATCAGTGGTCAGCACAGTGGAGGCTTTGATCTGTTTGCCAAGGTGCCACATATCACCTTCCCGGGTGGTAAGCATTTGCGTTCGCCGTTGCTAGCGTTGGGAATGCTTTGGCATCGGCTTAAAGAGTTGGTCTGAGAATATGCCTGTGTTTCTTAGGGCCCAATCGCGAGCAAGCTCGCTCCCACAGTGAATTTGTGAACGACACAGATCACCTGTGGGAGCGAGCTTGCTCGCGATTGGGCCGGGAGAACACCACAGGACTCAGATCCGCCAAAAGGGTTTAAGCCCCTCCTCCCGGGCCGCTTCCCGATTCAACCCAACATCCCTGAGCTGCTCGGGCGTCAGCTCCAGCAACGCCTTGCGCGTGTGCAGACGATGCCAGAACAGACCCCAGCGACTCAGGCCGGACGGTGCGTTGCGCATGACCGCCTCGCATGCGCCGTTGTTTTGCCCTGCCGCCAGTTCCTGACTGTGTAATGTCAGCCGCACATCGCTCAAGCCGTTCATTTTGATTGCTCCTGTTTACTTGGGTAGCCAGAGCTTTCATGATGCGCGGACGACAAAAAGCATTACAGATTCAATGCCGTTGTATTAGTTCCATACAGATTTGCAGTATTGACCTCTGAATCGCTGATTTTTACCCCATCTGTACTGGTCAGCCCAACTACCCTACCGAGACTGCACCATGACCCTTTACGTCAACCTCGCCGAATTGCTCGGCACGCGTATCGAACAGGGCTTCTATCGCCCCGGTGACCGGTTGCCGTCGGTGCGGGCGTTGAGTGTCGAACACGGGGTCAGCCTGAGCACCGTGCAGCAGGCTTATCGGGTGTTGGAAGACAGCGGGCTGGCGACACCGAAACCGAAATCCGGGTACTTCGTGCCGGTCAGCCGTGAGCTGCCGGAACTGCCCGCCGTTGGCCGTCCGGCTCAACGCCCGGTGGACATCTCCCAGTGGGATCAGGTGCTGGAGTTGATTCGCGCAGTGCCACGCAAAGACGTGGTGCAGCTGGGCCGCGGCATGCCGGACATCACCTCGCCAACCATGAAGCCGCTGCTGCGCGGGCTGGCGCAGATCAGTCGGCGCCAGGACATGCCCGGCCTGTATTACGACAACATCCATGGCAATCTTGAACTGCGCGAACAGATTGCCCGCCTGATGCTCGATTCCGG
This sequence comes from Pseudomonas sp. Hz4, assembly GCF_054898165.1. Classification (NCBI taxonomy): domain Bacteria; kingdom Pseudomonadati; phylum Pseudomonadota; class Gammaproteobacteria; order Pseudomonadales; family Pseudomonadaceae; genus Pseudomonas; species Pseudomonas sp. Hz4. Next base: position 12,411 of record NZ_CM142719.1, read on the forward strand.
TTGCCAGTTGAGCGCCGCAGACTTGGTGGTGACCACCGGTTGCCACGAAGCACTCTCCACCAGCATCCGCTCCATCTGTGAACCCGGCGACATCGTCGCGGTGGATTCGCCGAGCTTTCACGGCGCCATGCAGACCCTCAAGGGCCTGGGCATGAAAGCCCTGGAAATCCCCACCGACCCGATCACCGGTATCAGCCTTGATGCGCTGGAACTGGCCTTGGAACAATGGCCGATCAAGGCCATACAGTTGACGCCCAACTGCAACAACCCTTTGGGCTACATCATGCCGGAGTCGCGAAAACGTGCGTTGTTGACACTCGCACAGCGCTTCGACGTGGCGATCATCGAGGACGATGTGTATGGCGAACTGGCCTACAACTACCCGCGTCCACGCACGATCAAATCCTTCGACGAAGACGGCCGCGTCCTGCTGTGCAGTTCCTTTTCCAAGACCCTGGCGCCAGGGCTGCGTATCGGTTGGGTGGCACCGGGACGTTATCTGGAGCGGGTGTTGCACATGAAATACATCAGCACCGGCTCTACGGCGCCGCAACCGCAGATCGCGATTGCCGAATTTCTCAAGGCCGGGCACTTCGAACCGCATTTGCGGCGGATACGCACCCAATACCAGCGCAATCGCGACGTAATGATCGATTGGGTCAGCCGCTATTTTCCGCCCGGTACCCGCGCCAGTCGCCCGCAGGGCAGCTTCATGCTCTGGGTTGAGCTGCCGGAGGGCTTCGACACCCTGAAACTGAATCGTGCGCTGCACGATCAAGGCGTACAGATTGCCGTCGGCAGCATTTTTTCCGCCTCGGGCAAATACCGCAATTGCCTGCGCATAAACTACGCTGCCAAGCCCACACCGCAGATTGAAGACGCGGTACGCAAGGTTGGCACTGCGGCGATCAAACTGTTGGCCGAGACTCCCACGGACTGAGGAAGTCCTACCCCGCCCGGCAAACTACCTCGACGGTGGCGTAAGGCAAGGACGATTCGGGAAGCCCGGCGGTGTCGAGTTCAAGATGACAGGGTCGATTATCAGGCAGCATCACTTGCAGTCGAACTTCGTCAGGCGCATCGGCCAGGTACACCAGGCCGGCGTCCACCACGCTGGTCAGGTACTCGCCCTGGTTGCCATGAACCGATGCGCCTTTGGGCACCCAGTCGCCCTCGGCCGTACGCACATGCAGCATCAAACGACGCACCGAACTCACGCTGAAGTCCAGTCGCGGTACTGCGCCACGTCCGGCTTCGACTTCTTGATAGCCGTTGAGCACGTCCAAGTGACGCGGCAGGCTGACGGTGTCGATTTCGATACGACTGGTTTGGTAGGCCGGCAGGCTCGCCGCCACCGCCCGCCCGCCGCCATCGGTCCAGACCGGGCCTTGTGGCGTGCTGACTTTGACCCCGGCAGCATCGCCGACTTTGAGCAGGCCAAAGGTGTCACGCAACGGATAGGGTGACGGCGTCAGCCCTTCTTCATGGATCGCCAGGCCGCCGCGTAACGTGAGGTCGTAACTGTTGGCGCCAACGCCACTGCGCGAATAACCGAGGTCAACGCTGGTGTAACGGGGCAAGGCATTGAGGCGCCCGTTGAAATCCGTCTGACCACTGTCTGAACGGTCTGCACCGAGGCTGTAGCCCAGGGTATCGCTGATCTGTTCGGTATAACGGGCGCCGGTGCGCAGTCCGCTTCGCTCATCATGGCGCCCGTAGGTATTGAGGCTTCGGTTGCGCCCAAGGGGCAGACTGAGGCTGGCATAGAGGCCCGTGCCACGGGCGTCGTCACCGCTGTCGCGCTGCAAACTCAACGACAGGTTTGCACCACTGAACGCCCGTGACCACGAGGTGCTGACGCGCGAACGGTCCTGCCCGCCCCCCACGGCATACCGCGTCAGCGATCCGGAAAACGCTCCCCACAACGGATCGGAATGGCTCAACGACGCACCCCACTGGCGCTCAGAGCGACTATCGATGTCATCGGCAACAGACGCCAGTCCGGTGTCGGCCAGGTGTTGAAACCCTTGACTGCGCTGACTCGCCGTCAGGCTGGCGGACAACCCGGGACCCAATGCCGTGCTGAACATGGCTTGCAGCTCTCGGCCCTGACCGCTTTGTGGCGTTCGCGAACTCAGCTGCTGGAAACTCACCACTGAACTTCGCGTCAGCGCTTGCTGCACGCCCCAACCCAAGGATTGGTATTGACCAGCGCCCATCAACCCGCCACTCAACTGAGTCGCAGACCCCCACTGCCAGTCCTTGCTCACGGCAAAGAATGACGGCGCATCGCGCTCATCTCCGTCAAACCGTCGGACCTTGCCTGCCGCTATGCCATAGCCCGGCAACGTCCCGACGCTGACGGGGCGTACGTTGGCCGCCGGTACGCGGAAATCGCGCTGTTCGCCGCTCTCTTCGAAGACGCTGACCTCAAGGTCCAGTCGATTGCTGAGCAACGGCAAGTCGCGCAGAGTGAACGGCCCGCTGGGGACGAGGGTGGTGTAGATCACCACGCCACTCTGGCGCACCTCGACCCGCGCCGGCGAATAAGCCAGCCCTTGCACCGCCGTCCCGGCCCCCAGGCCTTCGCCATTGCGAAACGCGAGGGCCGTTTCCGGGAGGATCTGAAGGCCGGTGAACGCTTCCCCGGCAAACAGCGACGAACGCATGTTGAGCTGGCCCAGTTGCACGTTGGCCTGAAACCGCTCCCAGGTTCGCGAGGCCTGGGTATAAAGCGTTTCAAAACGCTCTACGCCCTGAAACGAGGTGTAGTTTTGCCGGCTGCGCACCACCCAATCGCCGGCGTTGAAGCCCAACTCGGTGCCAAGACTGCGAAACTGGCTGGATTGCCCGGAGGCAGAACTGGTGAGCATCAGCGCGTCGTAGTTGAGCAACCCGGCCATACCGCCCGAGGCCCAGGTTCGCGGCGGCGGCGCTGACGGGAGCAGCAGGTCGGTTGGCACCAACAGCTGCACTTGTTGTTTGCCCGGGGCTAGCTGTACCTGCACCCCCGCCAGACCATCAATGGCCCTTAAACACTGCGCACTGTCGGCGCTTGAGGGCAGATCCGATGGCGCGGCAATCCCGGCCTGATCAAGCAGATTTGAATCGAAGCATAATTGCCCGTCCGCATCGAAGGTCGCCACGACGTGTCCCGAAGGTGCGCCATTGACCCGCAGCGCCACTCGATTGCGCCCTGCCGAAAAGCGTGGCGCGCGACCAAAGTACTCCCCGACTTTCGGATCAATGCCACGTGCCTTGAGTACTGACTGGTCGAACTCGGTGGGTGCCTCACCCCAGGCGTTATCCATCGCCAACATGACCAGGGCAACGCCACCCACCAGACTCCAACCGCTGCCATGACTCACTACTGCAAACTCAGCGGCGCATCGTAGTTGCCGACGGCAAACCCATAGGTTGTCGCGGGAAATAGCCGTACATGGGTAGCCAGGATCGACGGCGCACTGAGGCTCAGCACCTCTCCTGGCAGGATATAGGTGCGCCCCAGGTCCAGCGTCGCGCCACCAGGAATCAGGTTCACTGACCTGGCCAGCCGTACCACATAGGGACTGGGATTGCTGACCCGCACTTGATTGCCGGCGCCCGTCCAGACCAACCGTTTCCAGGGCATGCGCTCTACCGGGAGATTGGCCGGACGCAGGATGACCGGGATGTTCTGCCGGATCCCGAGGCTGACGTGGGCATCACTCGCATTCTGCCGAGGCTTGATGCCTTCCAGCACCACACGCTTGAGCCGTTCGGTTTCCAGGGGTTTGGCACTACGCAGGATGAATCGCACTTGCTGGCTCTGACCCGGTTCGACGCGTGCCACCGGCGGGTTCAGCAACAACAGAGGTTCATTGTCCTCGGCGATATGTTCGATGGAGCTGTACAGCAACGCCGGTTGGTCGTCCGAGTTCCTGACGTTCAGGGTCGCCTCGCCCAACGCCTGGTCGATGACCACCACCGGCGTCTCGGGGATCATTCCGGCGGCATGCGAGCTCGGATTCGTGAACGACAGGCACAACGCGGCGCCGGCGCCGAGCACCTTGAAGGATTTAAAGGGGTACATGAAAGTCTCCAGAAGGCATCGACCGATGCTGTTAAACACAGCGCCAGCCGATACCCGGTGATGCAATGACGCCTGTCGATGACGGTTTTTCAGGCAAGCCGCCACCTAGGTTCGCGCCAGGCAAACCCCGTCAATCAGGCAGGTTCAGAGCACAGTGACGCAGTGGCTGCGTCGGCTCAGAGGTAATACATGTCAAAGGTGACCGAACCGTCGAGCAGGAACTCGTCGGTGGTCGGCGGCAGTTCGGAGGTGGCGCGAATGGCCGCGGCCACTTTCATCGGGAAGGTGTGCAGACGGGCTGCGGCCGGACCTGCCGTCGCACTCGGCCCCCAAGAGTAGGAGGTCGGCGCATTGGACATCAATCCACTGACCGGAACACGCCACACCGGGTTGGCCGGCGAACGCACCAGGAAAGTCTGCGGATTGCCGTCGGTCAGAGGCTGTCCAGTCAACAGACCGAAACCACCGATACCGATGCCCTGAGTACTGCCCAAGCCGTAGTAAAGAGCGTCGCTGGTCCGGCCATTGAACGTCAGACCCGCAACCTTGGTGGCGCCACGGTTATCGGTGACGGCGATTTCCACCGCAGCCGGCGCATCGCAAGCAATCTTCAGGGTGATATCCCGTGACGGCAGATTGTTTTGCGCGGTAGGGCTCAAGTTGGCGGAAAAGATTCGACCCAGATCGACATTGCTACCGCCGGCAAAAGCCGGAATGCACGATGTCGGGATGACCGTGCCGGAGACCGTCAGATCAACGCTGGCTGCCTGCACCGCCATAGGCGCCAGTGCAGCGGCCAAAACGCTTACCCAATAAAACTTTTTCATAATCAAATACCTGTGAGATAGCTGGAAACATGGACGCACGGGCCGCGCAAGAAAAAAGCCGCTGCCTGCTACCGCATCCGATGCCCAGTCATCATTCCGGGTTTTGTAGGACGTTTATGTAGGAAGCAACGTCAAATCAGCGCGGTTTTATCTACAGGCTTTGTAGTTTCTGAGGGCTCACGGAGAACCGTCGGACAACCCGAGACTTAAAGTCCTGCAAAAGTGATGAATCACAATGACGTGCCATACTTCGGTCATTGCAATCACTTGAGACGATCCGATTTGAGAGTCAGACCGGTCATGCCCTTCGTTCTGCTGCTCGCCTTGCTGCTCAATGGCTGTGCGAGCCTCGACGTCTCCCGCGAGCCCAGCCAGGCATTGCCGGCGGCAAATTCGGCGTTCGGCCGTTCGATCCAGGCGCAGGCTGCGCCCCATGAGGGGCAATCCGGCTTTCGCCTGCTGTCCGACAGCACCGAAGCCTTCACCGCTCGCGCCGAGCTGATTCGCAACGCCCAAAGCAGCCTCGATTTGCAGTACTACATCGTCCACGACGGCATCAGCACACGGATGCTGGTGGGCGAACTGCTCAAGGCTGCCGACCGCGGTGTGCGCGTACGCATTCTGCTCGACGACACCACCAGCGATGGCCTGGATCGGATTATTGCCACTCTGGCGGCGCATCCGCAGATCCAGATCCGTGTGTTCAACCCACTGCACCTGGGCCGCAGCACCGGCGTGACACGAACGGTGGGACGGTTGCTCAACCTCTCACAGCAACACCGACGCATGCACAACAAGCTCTGGCTGGCCGACAACAGCATGGCCATCGTCGGAGGCCGCAATCTGGGAGACGAGTATTTCAATGCCGAACCCAACCTGAATTTCACTGACATCGACATGCTCAGCGTCGGCCCGGTCGCCGAACAGCTTGGGCACAGTTTCGACCAATACTGGAACAGTGCGCTGAGCAAGCCGATTGAAGAATTTCTGTCCAGCAAACCGTCGCAAAAGGACCTGGAAAACACCCGGACCCGACTGCAAGAATCACTTGAGGAAACGCGCAAACAGAATCACGCGCTCTACCAGCAGTTGATGACCTTTACCACCCATCCGCGCCTGGACATCTGGCGCCGGGAGTTGATCTGGGCCTGGAACCAGGCGCTGTGGGATGCGCCAAGCAAGGTGCTGGCCGACGGCGAGCCCGACCCGCACTTGCTGCTGACCACGCAGCTGGCGCCCGAGCTCAATGGCGTCAGCAAAGAGCTGATCATGGTTTCGGCCTACTTTGTACCCGGTCAGCCGGGGCTGGTGTACCTGACGGGCCGCGCCGATGCCGGGGTGTCGGTGAAATTGCTGACCAACTCACTGGAAGCCACTGACGTGCCGGCGGTGCATGGCGGTTACGCGCCGTATCGCAAGGCACTGCTGGAGCATGGCGTGCAGCTGTTCGAATTGCGTCGCCAGCCCGGCGAAGGCGGCGGCAGCGGTCCGCATATTTTTTACAGCAAGTCCTACCGCGGCTCCGAATCCAGCCTGCACAGCAAGGCAATCATCTTCGACCAGCAGAAGTCTTTCATCGGCTCGTTCAATTTCGACCCGCGCTCGGTGCTGTGGAATACCGAAGTCGGGGTGCTGGTAGACAGCCCGGAACTCGCCGCACGCGTCCGCGAATTGGCTTTGCAAGGCATGGCGCCACCCCTGAGCTATCAGGCCAAGCTTGAGAATGGCCAGATTGTCTGGGTCACTGAAGATGACGGCAAACTGCACACCTTGACCAAGGAACCCGCAAGCTGGTGGCGGCGCTTCAATGCGTGGATGAGCACCACCGTCGGCCTGGAACGGATGCTCTAGGCCGGTTCGGTCACCGCGCCAAACGCGCCTTGGCGCGACAGCAGAATCACCAACCCCAGTGCTCCTGCCGCCATCAGCAGCGGCAACGCATGCCCGCTGATCCACTGACTGCCAGCACCGGCCGCCAGCGGCCCGATCAGGCAGCCGATACCCCACAGCTGCGCGATATGCGCATTGGCACGCACCAGTGCATCGTCGCGATAGCGCTCGCCGATCAGGATCAGTGACAAGGTGAACAAGCCGCCGGCACTGGCACCGAACAACACCCACAACGGCCAGATCAGCAACGTGTCGATCAACAACGGGATGGCCAAGCTCGAAATCAGCAGGACCACCGCACACCCGGTGAACAGCGTTCGTCGCGACAAGCGATCCGCCAGCGCGCCAATCGGCAATTGCAGCAAGGCATCACCCACCACCACCGTGCTGACCATCGCCAAGGCGATTTCCGTCGTGAAGCCCTGACGCAGGCAATAGACCGGCAACAAGGTCAGGATCATCGCTTCGAACGCCGCGAACAGCGACACCGCCCAGGCAATCGCCGGCAAGCCTCGGCAGAAGCCCAGCAAATCACTGAAGGTTACGCCGCAGGCTTCGCTGCTCGGTGCGCCACTGCGACCCAATAACAGGAACGGTGCCGCCGTCAGCAAGCCGACGCCGACCCAGAATCCGTAATCGTGTTCGGTGCCCACAACGCCCAGCAGCAACGGCCCGGCCAGCTGACTCAGTGCATAGCTGCTGCCATACAGCGCCACCAATCGCCCGCGCCATTGCTCGACCACCAGTTGGTTGATCCAGCTTTCACCGAGGATGAAGACCAGCGTCAGGATCACCCCGATCATCAGCCGCAATACCAGCCAAATCGGATAGCTCGGCAACAGCGCCAGTAAACCGATCGACAGCGCGCCGGCCCACAGGCAAAGGCGCATGAGGTTGGCCGTGCCCAGACGCGCGGCCAGATGACTGGAGATCTTGGCCCCCAGCAATACGCCCATGGCGGGCATCGCTGCCATAACGCCGATGGCGAAGGAGCCGTAACCCCAGTTTTCCAGGCGAAACGACACCAGCGGCATGCTGACGCCCAAGGCCAGGCCGACACTCAAGACAGACGCCAACACGGCGAAATAAGTCGCCCAACGCATGTTCCACGCTCCTGTGGATTGTTATTTTTTAACCGCCGCACAAAGCAATGTGGGAGCGAGCCTTGTGGTGAGGGGATTTATCCCCGTTGGGTCGCGCAGCGGCCCCAAAACCTGCAACAACGGAGTATCAGATACACCGCGTGCATTGGTTCTGCGACTGCTTCGCAGCCGAACGGGGATAAATCCCCTCACCACAAAGGCTTGCTCCCACAGGGATTTCTGTACGTTCGGGAGCCTGATTTGGCAGGCTCCCTTTAACGACTTACAACTTGATCCAGGTCGCCTTCAGTTCGGTGTACTTGTCGAACGCGTGCAGCGACTTGTCGCGACCGTTGCCGGACTGCTTGAAGCCACCGAACGGGGCCGTCATGTCGCCGCCGTCGTACTGGTTGACCCACACGCTACCGGCGCGCAGCGCTTTGGCGGTCAGGTGAGCCTTGGAAATATCCTTGGTCCACACCGCTGCAGCCAAACCATAAGGCGTGTCGTTGGCGATCTGGATGGCTTCTTCGGCGGTATCGAAAGTGATCACCGACAGCACTGGGCCGAAGATTTCTTCCTGAGCGATTTTCATCGCATTGCTGACGCCGTCGAAAATCGTCGGCTCAACGTAAGTGCCACCGGTTTCCTGAAGAATGCGCTTGCCGCCCGCCACCAGTTTGGCGCCGTCGGCGTGGCCGGATTCGATATAGGACAGCACGGTGTTCATCTGCTGCGTATCCACCAGCGCGCCGACATTGGTCGCCGGGTCCAGCGGGTTGCCCGGTTTCCAGGTTTTGAGGGCCTCGATCACCAGTGGCAGGAATTTATCCTTGATCGAACGCTCCACCAGCAGACGCGAGCCGGCGGTGCAGACTTCGCCCTGGTTGAAGGCGATGGCGCCGGCAGCCGATTCAGCGGCAGCTTGCAGGTCTGGAGCATCGGCGAACACGATGTTCGGGCTCTTGCCGCCGGCTTCGAGCCAGACGCGTTTCATGTTCGATTCGCCGGAGTAGATCAGCAATTGCTTGGCGATCTTGGTCGAACCGGTGAACACCAGGGTGTCCACGTCGTTGTGCAGGGCCAGGGCCTTGCCGACGGTGTGACCGTAACCTGGCAGGACGTTCAGCACGCCTTTCGGGATACCGGCCTCGACGGCCAGCGCAGCAATGCGGATAGCCGTCAGCGGCGATTTTTCGGACGGTTTGAGGATCACCGAGTTACCGGTGGACAGCGCCGGACCGAGTTTCCAGCAGGCCATCATCAGCGGGAAGTTCCACGGCACGATGGCGCCGACAACGCCGACCGGCTCGCGAGTGACCAGACCCAACTGATCGTGCGGGGTCGCGGCGACTTCGTCGTAGATCTTGTCGATGGCTTCACCGCTCCAGCTCAGGGCTTGAGCCGCGCCGGGAACGTCGATGTACAGGGAATCGCTGATCGGCTTGCCCATGTCCAGGGTTTCAAGCAAGGCCAGCTCTTCGGCGTGCTGTTTCAGCAGGCCAGCGAAACGAATCATGGTGGCTTTGCGTTTGGTCGGCGCCAGACGCGACCAGACGCCGGAATTGAAGGTGGCGCGGGCATTTTCAACAGCGCGCTGGGCATCGGCGGCGTCACAGCTGGCAATCTTGCCCAGCAGACGGCCATCGACCGGGCTGATGCACTCGAAGGTCTCGGCGGAGACAGCATCGGTGTATTCGCCATTGATGTAGGCGCGGCCTTCGATCTTCAGATCGCGAGCCCGTTGTTCCCAATCGGCACGAGTCAGGGTGGTCATACGAGTGTCCTCCTCTTGTTGAATACGAGCGCGCCGCGTTCTTCGCGGGCGTCCTCAGGAATTCCGCCCGGCCAGCCTGCATTTTCGGCCCAAGGCAACCGCCACCCTAAACCAGTGGCCGGGGTTGTTTCAATATATTTGACACAAGGTCGGCAAACGGCCTTGCGGTGTTCATTTTAATAAACATAGACTTTGGGTCTTTTCAGCCATCGCGCCGCAATCACGGGGAATTACAACAATGAATATCCAGGATGTCGTCGACTTCAGCCTCGCCACTACCGAGCCCGAGCGCTACAAACCGGACCAGGCAAAAATCCTGAAGGGCGATCCCGAACAAGTGGTCTACAACCACTACAACAGCCCTTGCGGCCAGTTGAATGCGGGCGTGTGGGAAGGCGCAGTCGGCCAGTGGCATGTGAACTTCACCGAGCATGAGTACTGCGAAATCATTCAGGGCGTTTCAGTGCTGCGCGACAACGAAGGCAACGGCAAGACCCTTCGTGCGGGTGATCGCTTCGTGATCCCGGCCGGGTTCAGAGGCACCTGGGAGGTGCTGGAGCCGTGCCGCAAAATCTATGTGGCGTTTGAACAGAAGGCCTGAGGCCTTTCTTCAAGCCACAAAAAAGGCCCGTATCTCGCGATACGGGCCTTTTTCGTAAGTCGGAAAAATCAATTACTTGATTTTGCCTTCTTTGTAGATCACGTGCTTACGAACAACCGGATCAAATTTCTTGATCTCGATTTTGTCCGGAGTAGTGCGCTTGTTCTTGTCGGTAGTGTAGAAGTGACCAGTACCGGCGCTCGAGATCAAACGAATCAATTCACGCATGATTATCTCCCTTAGATCTTGCCAGCTTTGCGGATTTCGGCCAGCACGACAGTGATGCCACGCTTGTCGATGATACGCATGCCTTTGGCAGATACGCGCAGACGCACGAAACGTTTCTCTTCTTCAACCCAGAAGCGGTGATGCTGCAGGTTCGGCAGGAAACGACGACGGGTTTTGTTGTTTGCGTGGGAAATGTTATTCCCAGTCACCGGACCCTTACCGGTAACTTGACATACTCTCGACATGCCTCAGCCCTCTAAAACCACATGCCCAACCCGGCATGGGTTGGCCGCTTAATCTCTCAGTCATTTGGCGCCAGGCGCCGCGTTTCTTTAGAGGTCTTACCGGCTACACCTACAAGTGAAGGAACCGGGCCCCTAGAAAAGAGCGCTGCTTTATACCAGAAAGACTAGAGAGCAACAACATTCCGTGTGCGTTGAGTTGATAAAAACCCCACTTTTCTGGCTCCGAGCGCCTTGGATAAAGGCTGTCGTCGACAGAGACCGCTCGTCGCAGAGAATCGGCCAACACGCCAATCCAGGATTTTTCTCAGCCCGCACTCACGGAAAACAATCGCCTATAGTCCCCTTAAAATGAAAAAGGGGATAGTCATTTGCAAAAGAGCCCACTAGGGTAAGCCTTTTCCAGACTGCACTTGCAGATGGGCCTTCGATCTGTAAAGGAATCCGACCATGCGCCTCGCTGCCCTACCGCTGTTGCTCGCCCCTCTTCTGCTGAGCCCAATGGCCCATGCCGCCGCGCTGAGCGTCTGCACCGAGGCAAGCCCGGAAGGGTTCGACGTGGTGCAATACAACTCGCTGACCACCACCAACGCCTCGGCTGACGTGCTGATGAACCGTCTGGTGGACTTCGATACCGCCAGCGGCAAAGTGGTTGCCAGCCTCGCGGACAGCTGGGAAATCACGCCAGACGGCCTGACCTATGTCTTCAAATTGCATCCGCAGGTGAAATTCCATCGCACCGAGTACTTCAGCCCGACACGCGAACTGACCGCCGAAGACGTGAAGTTCAGCTTCGACCGCATGCTCGACCCGGCAAACCCATGGCACAAAGTCGCCCAGAGCGGATTCCCGCACGCCCAATCGATGCAGTTGCCAGCGTTGATCAAGAAGATCGACGCCCTGGACCCGCTGACCGTGCGCTTCACCCTCGATCACCCGGATTCGACCTTCCTCGCGACGTTGAGCATGGGCTTCGCCTCGATTTACTCGGCCGAGTACGCCGACAAACTGATGAAGGCCGGCACGCCAGAGAAGCTCAACAGCCAGCCGATCGGCAGCGGTCCTTTCATCTTCACGCGCTTCCAGAAAGATGCCTCGATTCGCTACAAGGCTAACCCGGATTACTTCCGCGGCAAGCCGTCGGTGGACCCATTGATCTTCGCCATCACCCCGGATGCCAACGTACGGTTGCAGAAATTGCGCCGCAACGAGTGCCAGATCGCCCTGTCGCCCAAGCCTCTGGACGTACAGGCAGCGCTGAAAGAACCGACGCTGAAAGTCGAAAAGACTGACGCCTTCATGACCGCGTTCGTCGGCATCAACAGCCAGCATCCGCCGCTGGACAAGCCTGAAGTGCGCCAAGCGATCAACCTCGCCTTCGACAAGGCCAACTACGTCAAGGCCGTGTTCGAAGACACCGCCGAACCCGCCAATGGCCCCTACCCGCCTAACACCTGGAGCTATGCCAAAGGCTTGCCGGGCTACCCGTATGACGTCGAAAAGGCTCGGGCATTGATGGCCAAGGCGGGGCTCAAGGACGGTTTCCAGACCACCATCTGGACCCGACCATCCGGCAGCCTGCTCAACCCGAACCCGAGCCTCAGCGCTCAAATGCTCCAATCCGACCTCGCTGAGATCGGTATTCAGGCCGAGATTCGGGTAATCGAATGGGGCGAACTGATTCGCCGCGCCAAGGCTGGTGAACATGACCTGCTGTTCATGGGCTGGGCCGGCGACAACGGTGACCCGGACAACTTCCTCACGCCGCAGTTTTCCTGCGCCGCGGTCAAGTCCGGCACCAACTTCGCCCGCTACTGCAACCAGGACCTGGACAAGCTGATCAGCGCCGGCAAGACCACCGGCGAGCAAGGTGTGCGTACCAAGCTCTACGAACAGGCCCAGGCGCAGATCCAGCAGCAGGCACTGTGGCTGCCGCTGGCCCACCCAACCGCCTTCGCGCTGACGCGCAAAGACGTCGAGGGGTATCAAGTCAGCCCGTTCGGCCGCCAGGATTACTCGAAGGTAGTCCTCAAGCCATAAGCCCGACACAGAACCTGTGGGAGCGAGCTTGCTCGCGATGGCATCGTGTCAGTCACTCTATCCGGCGGCTGAACGTGCGCAATCGCGAGCAAGCTCGCTCCCACAGGGACTTGCTCAAGCCGCCCCTCCTCCTACATCCACCCGTACTCGGCCATGGACAACGGATCGCCATCGCCGATGATGAAATGGTCGAGCACCCGCACATCGATCAGGTCCAGCGCCTCTTGCAGGCGCTTGGTCAGCAGTCGGTCGGCCTGACTGGGGTTGGTGTTGCCCGACGGATGGTTGTGGCAGAGGATCAACGCTGCGGCGTTGTGGGCAAGTGCACGTTTGACCACCTGTCTTGGATGGACACTCGTGCTGTCGATAGAGCCGCGAAACAACGCTTCAAAGGCCAGCACTTGATGCTTGGAATCCAAAAACAGACACCCGAACACCTCGTGAGGCTCGTGGCGCAGCATCGACTTCAGGTAATCACGAACTGCCTGCGGATTTTCCAGTGCCGATTTTTGGCGCGCACGTTCGGCTAAATGCCGTCTGCCCATTTCCTGTACCGCTTGCAACTGAGCGAATTTCGCTGGTCCGAGCCCCAATTGTCTGCTGAATGCTTCCTGATCGGCCTCGAGCAGTGCGCGCAGGCTGCCAAACTGATTCAACAGGTGTCGCGCCAGATCTACCGCGCTTTTACCCGACACGCCGGTTCGTAAAAAAATCGCCAGCAATTCGGCGTCCGAAAGACACCCAGAGCCCAACTCAAGTAACCTCTCCCGCGGGCGCTCGGCCGCCGGCCAATCACGAATACTCATAGCACCTCCCTGTGTGTGGGCGCCGCTGTTCCGTAGCGGTCGCTGTGATATCGTAGCCCATCTTTTTTGCTGGCGATTTCATCCCTGGGGAGGGGGTATCGCCATGCAGTCACCATCGAATTGAAAGGCAGACCTATGCAGCGGCTGTATCGGAAACGCATCGTTCTGGGCGTCGGCGGCGGTATCGCTGCCTACAAGAGCGCCGACCTGGTTCGCCGCCTGATCGACCAAGGCGCCGAAGTGCGCGTGGTCATGACCCGTGGCGGCAGCGAGTTCATCACCCCGTTGACCATGCAGGCCTTGTCCGGACACCCGGTTCACCTCGATCTGCTGGACCCGGCGGCCGAAGCCGCGATGGGCCACATCGAGCTGGCCAAATGGGCCGACCTGGTGCTGATCGCCCCCGCCACCGCGGACCTGATCGCCCGTCTGGCCCAAGGCATTGCCAATGACCTGCTGACCACCTTGGTGCTGGCCACCGACGCCGTGGTCGCCGTTGCCCCGGCGATGAACCAGGCCATGTGGCGCGATCCAGCGACCCAGGCCAACCTGCAACTGCTCGAAAGCCGCCACCTGAAAGTCTTCGGCCCAGCCTCCGGCAGCCAGGCCTGTGGCGACGTCGGCATGGGCCGCATGCTCGAAGCCACCGATCTCGCCCAATGCGCAGCCGACTGCTTCCAGCGCCAGGCGCTGACCGGCAAACACGTGCTGATTACCGCCGGGCCGACCCAGGAAAACATCGACCCGGTGCGCTACATCACCAACCACAGCTCCGGAAAAATGGGCTTTGCCCTGGCCGAAGCCGCGGTAGAAGCCGGTGCCCGCGTGACGCTGATCACCGGTCCGGTGCACCTGCCAACGCCAGATCGCGTTACCCGCATCGACGTGGTCAGCGCCCGCGACATGCTCGCCGCTTGTGAAGCCGCGATCCCCTGCGATCTGTTCATCGCTTCTGCGGCAGTCGCGGACTACCGCCCGGAAGTCGTCGCCCCACAGAAACTCAAGAAAGACCCTACGAACGGCGACGGCTTGTTGCTACAGATGGTGCGTAACCCAGACATTCTGGCCACCATCGCCACCCGCCATGACCGTCCGTTCAGTGTCGGTTTCGCCGCTGAAACCGAACACCTGCTCGATTACGCTGCCCGCAAGTTGAAAGACAAGAACCTCGATTTAATCGTCGCCAACGACGTCGCCAACCCGAGCATTGGCTTCAACAGCGAAGAAAACGCCTGCAGCGTGATCGACCGCCAGCTACACGCCACACTTTTCGCCCAGACCAGCAAGAGCAAGATTGCCCGCCAGCTGATCACTTTTATCTCCGAACGTCTGAACCAGGTTTAATTTACATGCACGCTTTGCAAGCCAAGATCCTCGACCCCCGCATCGGTACCGACTTCCCGCTGCCGCAGTACGCCACACCAGGCTCCGCCGGCCTCGACCTACGCGCCATGCTGGAAAAAGACACCGTCATCAAGCCGGGCGAAACACTGCTGATTCCAACCGGGCTGTCGGTGTACATCGGCGATCCGGGCCTGGCGGCGCTGATTCTGCCGCGCTCCGGCCTGGGCCATAAGCACGGAATCGTGCTGGGCAACCTCGTCGGCCTGATCGACTCCGATTACCAGGGCCCGCTGATGGTGTCGTGCTGGAACCGTGGCCAGACCGACTTCAACATGGTGGTGGGTGAGCGTTTGGCCCAGCTGGTTTTGGTGCCGGTCGTTCAAGCGCACTTCGAGATGGTCGAAGAGTTCGTTGAAACCGAGCGCGGCGCTGGTGGTTTCGGGCATTCCGGCAGCCATTGATCACGGGGGTTCAGGCTGGGCTCCCTGCCCGGCTTGACGCCATGTTTTTGCATTCCAGGACGAAAATTGCACTAGCCTCATCTGGAAGGTTTACCGCCCAATATCAAGGCATTGGCCAGCCAATCACTTGCTAATGTTGGGGGCATGGCCTTTGCACACCACGAACTCTCAGTGGAAAACGCCGTCATACCCTTCAGTTTGAACCTGCCGACGAGTTCTTCGCAGCAGGTCCAGCCACCCTTCGAGATGGAGCATTACCAGTAATGAGCAGCCCAGCCCAAGTCGCACCCAAGTTCCCCGACAGCATCTTCCGGGCCTACGACATTCGCGGCACCGTCCCGGAATTCTTGAACGCTGAAACCGCTTATTGGCTAGGTCGCGCCATCGGCTCCCAGAGCCTGGCCCAGGACGAACCGAACGTTTCCGTTGGCCGTGACGGTCGCCTCTCCGGCCCCGAATTGGTGGAGCAACTGATCAAAGGCCTCGCCGACAGCGGTTGCCACGTCAGCGACGTCGGCCTGGTGCCAACACCTGCGCTGTACTACGCCGCCAACGTGCTGGAAGGCAAATCCGGCGTGATGCTCACAGGAAGCCACAACCCGTCGAATTACAACGGCTTCAAGATCGTCATCGCTGGCGACACCCTGGCCAACGAACAGATCCAGGCCCTGCACGAACGCCTCAAGACCAACAACCTGAGCAGCGGCAAGGGCAGCATCACCAAGGTCGAAATACTCGACCGCTACAACACCGAAATCGTCCAGGACATCAAACTGGCTCGTCGCCTCAAAGTGGTCGTCGATTGCGGTAACGGTGCGGCCGGCGTGATCGCCCCCCAGTTGATCGAAGCGCTGAACTGCGAAGTCATCCCGCTGTTCTGCGACGTCGACGGCAACTTCCCGAATCACCACCCGGACCCGGGCAAGCCTGAAAACCTCGTGGACCTGATCGCCAAGGTCAAGGAAACCAACGCTGACCTCGGCCTGGCTTTCGACGGCGATGGCGACCGCGTCGGCGTGGTGACGAACACCGGCAGCATCGTCTTCCCGGACCGCCTGCTGATGCTATTCGCCCGTGACGTACTGGCGCGCAACGCTGACGCGGAGATCATCTTCGACGTCAAATGCACCCGTCGCCTGACGCCGCTGATCAAGGAATACGGCGGCCGTCCGCTAATGTGGAAGACCGGTCACTCGTTGATCAAAAAGAAAATGAAACAAACCGGCGCTCTGCTGGCTGGCGAGATGAGCGGGCACATCTTCTTCAAGGAGCGCTGGTTCGGTTTCGACGACGGCATTTACAGCGCCGCGCGTCTGCTGGAGATCCTCAGCAAAGAAAAATCCACTGCGGAAGAGCTGTTTGCGACCTTCCCGAACGATATTTCTACGCCGGAAATCAATATCCATGTGACCGAAGAGAGCAAATTCAGCATCATTGATGCACTGCACGACGCGAAATGGGGCGAAGGCGCCAACCTGACCACCATTGACGGCGTGCGAGTCGACTACGCCAAAGGCTGGGGCCTGGTGCGCGCGTCCAACACCACACCGGTGCTGGTGCTGCGCTTCGAGGCCGATGACGAGGCTGAATTGCAGCGCATCAAGGATGTTTTCCACGTCCAACTGAAGCGTGTTGCACCTGATCTCCAACTACCGTTTTGACCTTCTGAAGCGCCCTTATTTGAAGTGCCGGAGCCCTGAATGACCCTCGAACGCGAAGCCGCCGCCAACACCGCCAAGGTCCTGTCCGAAGCGCTGCCTTACATTCGCCGCTACGTCGGCAAGACGCTGGTGATCAAATACGGCGGCAACGCGATGGAAAGCGAGGAGCTGAAAACCGGCTTCGCCCGCGACATTGTGCTGATGAAAGCTGTCGGCATTAACCCGGTGGTGGTTCACGGCGGCGGCCCGCAAATCGGCGACCTGCTCAAGCGTCTGTCGATCGAGAGCCATTTCATCGATGGCATGCGCGTGACTGATGCGCAAACCATGGATGTGGTGGAAATGGTCCTCGGCGGCCAGGTGAACAAGGACATCGTCAACCTGATCAACCGTCACGGCGGCAGCGCCATCGGCCTGACCGGTAAAGACGCCGAGCTGATTCGTGCGAAGAAACTCACCGTGACCCGCCAGACGCCGGAGATGACCCAACCGGAAATCATCGACATCGGCCAGGTCGGCGAAGTGGTCGGGATCAACACCGACCTGCTGAACTTGCTGGTCAAAGGCGATTTCATTCCGGTGATCGCGCCAATCGGCGTCGGCGCCAACGGCGAGTCGTACAACATCAACGCCGACCTGGTGGCCGGTAAAGTTGCCGAAGCGCTGAAAGCTGAAAAGCTGATGCTGCTGACCAACATCGCCGGCCTGATGGACAAGCAAGGCACGGTCCTGACCGGCCTGACCACCCAACAGGTCGACGACTTGATCGCCGACGGCACGATCTACGGAGGCATGCTGCCGAAGATCCGTTGCGCGCTGGAAGCGGTTCAGGGTGGTGTGGGCAGTTCGTTGATCATCGATGGTCGGGTGCCGAATGCAATTCTGCTTGAGATCTTCACCGATACGGGTGTGGGTACTTTGATCAGCAATCGCAAGCGTCACTGATTCCAGAACGTCAAAAGATCGCAACCCTTCGGCAGCACCCACGGATGTACGAATATTCCGTAGGAGCTGACGAAGTCTGCGATCTTTTTTTGTGCGCAGGAAATGCCTTACCTGACTCAGCGAAACGTCTGACATCGTAAAGGAATCAATCTGCATAGGATCTTCCCTGTACCCACAGGAGATCTCACCATGCAAAAAGTTTACGCACCCAATGGAAGCGACGTATCCGCAGGCACCTACGAATGCGCCGACTGCGGCTACGAATACTCCAACCAATCGAAAAAATCCTTGCCTCCTTGTCCGCAGCGCCTGGATTCAGTGCACCTAAAAAACGGCTGGAAAATCCTCACGGGCCAAGGGGACGCAGAAGAAGATCCTTACCCGAAGAAGTCCGGCAAGTGATCACGGGGGGCGAACCATGCAGATCTCGTTCACTATCGACGCCCAGGCTTTCGAACAGGAGCAAAAGGAGCCGGTCAAAAAGACATTGAGGATTTCCGACCACGAAATCGCTCACGCCCTACAGCGAATAGCCAAGGCGAGTCTGACCGAATACTTGAAAATGCTGGTCGAAGGAGGCATGCCCAGCAGAGCGGATGAGGCCAAGCAGGATCGCTTGCTGTATTTGATTCAAAGCTACTTCGGGCAGACCTTGCCGACCGAATCGCAGATATCGACGATTTTCCAGCTGACCCAGAGCCAAAGCAAAACCCTGCTGAAAAACACGGTTTCACGCTTTCGTAATCAGTTGGATGAGATCCTTCAACACAGCATGCGAGCGGTGATCGAGTCAGCGGAGCATGCGCAGACGGTTTATCTGGTGGTCATCAGCTCTGATGTCATCCGTGATGAGTTGAACATGCTGATCACTCAAAACGAGCCCACGTTCAAACCCATCACCAAACGCAAGGGCAGCGCCGGGCAGTTCGAAATCAGCGAGGATTCCCACGACCTGCTGTGCACAACGCTGGGGACCAATGCCGTTCAGTGACATCGTCGCGGTCAGCGGCTTGCTGCTGACCCTGACCACCTTTATGTTCAACCTGGCATGGCCGAGGCTGCATGAAGCGTTGGAACTGGATGAAAAACAGCCAGGTCCGCTCGCCAGAAAACGTAGCCGGAAAACCGTAGTGAACGTTTTGTTCGGCTGCACCCTTCCACTGACGACAGCCTTCATGGCGCTGTTTTACGTCAACTTCCCTGCCGCCGTGAGGATCATGGGAAGCAGTACGCTGGATCTGTGGGATTTTGATGTGGATCGCACGCTTTACGTGTTAGTCGATCTGGCGCTGCTGGTGTTTGCGCTGTTCAACTTGGGATTGGCACTAAAACTGATAGATAAATGGCGAAGACTGCGCTGACGACATAAAACAAAAGACCCCGCTCAGCCTGGCTGGGCGGGGTCTTTTTTTGCCTGCGCTCCTTGGTTCGTGCCTCAGACGCCGAACTGAGCCCGATAGGCTTCAACAGCTGGCAAATGCTGCTTGAGCTGCGGATCATCCGCCAGGAATTCCAGCACCTGGTTCAACGAAACAATGCTGACCACCGGAATACCGAAATCACGCTCCACTTCCTGGATGGCCGACAACTCGCCATTGCCACGCTCCTGACGGTTCAGGGCGATGAGCACGCCCGCAGCCTTGGCGCCGTCCTGGGACGCGATGATCTGCATCACCTCACGGATCGCCGTGCCTGCGGTGATCACGTCGTCGATGATCAGCACGTCGCCGGTCAACGGTGCGCCGACCAGGCTGCCGCCTTCGCCGTGGGCCTTGGCTTCCTTGCGGTTGAAGCACCATGGCAGATCACGGTCGTGATGTTCAGCCAGGGCCACTGCGGTGGTCGCCGCCAAAGGGATGCCTTTGTACGCGGGGCCAAACAATACATCGAACGAAATACCGCTCTCGACGATGGCTGCCGCGTAGAAACGACCCAGCTGCGCAAGGGCCGAACCGGAGTTGAACAGGCCGGCATTAAAGAAGTAAGGACTGGTGCGCCCGGACTTCAGGGTGAACTCGCCGAAGCGCAAAACGCCGCGATCGATGGCAAAACGAATGAAATCGCGCTGATACGCTTGCATGAAAAAAACCCCAAATACCACGGATTTAGCTAATTAGGTTGACGCCGTGTATCATACACGCACGCGATTTTTGGGGCCATTTATGCGGATCATCAGTGTGAACGTCAATGGTATTCAGGCTGCAGTGGAGCGAGGTTTGCTCAGTTGGCTGCAAGCACAGAATGCCGACGTCATCTGCCTGCAGGACACCCGCGCCTCCGCCTTTGAACTGGACGATCCAGCCTTCCAACTGGATGGCTACTTCCTTTATGCCTGCGAAGCCGAAGTTCCCGCCCAAGGTGGCGTGGCTTTGTATTCGCGGCTGCAACCGAAGGCAGTCATCAGCGGTCTCGGGTTCGAGACAGCCGACCGCTACGGGCGCTACCTGCAAGCCGATTTCGACAAGGTCAGCATCGCGACCTTGCTGCTCCCTTCGGGGCAGAATGGCGATGAAGACTTGAACCAGAAGTTCAAGCTAATGGACGATTTCGCCCGTTATCTGGATAAACAGCGACGCAAACGTCGCGAGTACATTTACTGTGGCTCGCTGTACGTGGCGCAACAGAAGCTGGATATCAAGAACTGGCGCGACAGCCAGCAATCCCCGGGTTTCCTGGCACCTGAACGTGCCTGGATGGACGAGATTGTCGGCAACATGGGCTATGTCGATGCCCTGCGCGAAGTCAGCCGTGAAGGTGACCAGTACAGCTGGTGGCCGGATAACGAACAGGCTGAAATGCTCAACCTCGGTTGGCGTTTCGACTATCAGTTGCTGACACCGGGTCTACGCCGCTTCGTACGTAGCGCGCGTTTGCCTCGCCAGCCACGGTTCTCGCAGCACGCGCCGCTGATCGTGGACTACGACTGGACGCTGACTATCTAAGCGTCTTTTCGCAGACACAAAAAAGCCGACTTCAGTGTCGGCTTTTTTGTGCGCGCTGAAAAAACCTGTGGGAGCGAGCTTGCTCTCACAGGGGATTGGTGATGCTGCTTATTTCACCAACCGCCAAGTGAAGGGATAGCGATAAGGCACCCCTTCATTGGACTTGAGCCCGGCAATGATGGACAGCACCATCGCCCCGATTAGTACTAGCGGCAGCAGCGCAAAACCGATCAACACCAGCATAAGCAGGTAACAGATACACGAGACCAGGGCCACGGTGATCTGAAAGTTCAGCGCTTCCTTGCCTTGGGCGTCGATGAAAGGATCGGTTTCACGCTTCCACTGCCAGAGTATCAACGGCCCAATCAGGTGACCAAACGGCAACCAGACGCCGAGAAACGCCGAGAGGTGACAAAACATCGCCCACTGCCGAACCTCTTTGCTCGGGGTGGGAAGCAGCTGTTGCTCGTCACTCATAACGTCCTCCTTGCCTGGAGCGGTCCGATCAGTCGGCCAGTGCAGCCGTTTGCAGTTCGAAGATTTCGGTCATGCCTTTCTTCGCCAGTTCCAGCATCGCGTTCAGCTCTTCCGGCTGGAACGGTGCGCCTTCGGCAGTGCCCTGAACTTCGATGAAGCCGCCAGTACTGGTCATCACCACGTTCAGGTCAGTCTCGGCAGCGGAGTCTTCCAGGTAATCGAGATCGAGCACAGGCTCGCCCTGATACATGCCCACCGATACGGCAGCGATCATTTGCTTCAACGGGTCGCCGCCTTTCAGGCCGCCGCGCTTCTTGATCACTTTCAACGCGTCGACCAGTGCAACCATCGCACCGGTGATGGACGCAGTGCGGGTGCCGCCGTCAGCCTGGATCACGTCGCAGTCGACGTACAAGGTGACGTCGCCCAGCTTGGACATGTCCAGCGAAGCACGCAGGGAACGGCCGATCAGACGCTGGATTTCCAGGGTACGGCCGCCTTGCTTGCCGCGGCTCGCTTCACGCTGGTTACGCTCGCCAGTGGCGCGCGGCAGCATGCCGTATTCAGCGGTCAACCAGCCTTGGCCCTGACCTTTGAGGAACCGCGGCACGCCGTTCTCGACGCTGACGGTGCAGATGACTTTGGTATCACCGAACTCGACCAGTACAGATCCCTCGGCGTGTTTGGTGTAGTTGCGGGTAATGCGGATCGAGCGGAGCTGATCGGCAGCGCGACCACTTGGACGTTTCATAGGGAGTACCTGTACGGGGGACGGAAAACTGCGGAGCATTATAGAGCCGCAGGGCCGTGAGTGGGCACTTCTAAAAAAATCCCCCGACGACTGAAGGCTCTGACCAGCACTCTACCGACGGGCTGCAGGCCTTTGTCACACCGTGTGTTTGGGCGCATCCGCCCCCACTGCGCTACAATCCTGCGCCTTTGCTGCCTCTCGGCTTAAATTCATATAGATCAGGCCTGCGAAACCTTTGGGCAACGCATGAACCTGCATTGCGAGGTACCTCCATGGTGCACAGCATGACCGCCTTCGCCCGCGTCGAAAAAGCCGGCGTCCAAGGCACCCTTAGCTGGGAACTGCGCTCGGTCAACAGCCGCTACCTGGAGCCGCACTTGCGTCTGCCGGAGTCCTTTCGCGACCTCGAAGGCACGGTCCGCGAAGCCCTGCGCCAGGGAATCTCCCGGGGCAAGCTCGAATGCACCCTGCGCTTCACCGAAGAAAACACCGACAAACCACTGCAAGTGGACCGCGAGCGCGCCGCACAACTGATCGCTGCCGCCGAGACCATCGCCGGCCTGATCAAGAATCCGGCCGCGCTGAACCCGCTGGAAGTCCTGGCCTGGCCCGGCGTGCTGGTGGGCGATGCGACCGACCCGCAAGCCTTGAATGCCGAAGCACTGGCGCTGTTCAACGAAGGTCTGAAAGAACTCAAGGCCGGCCGCGAGCGCGAAGGCGCGGAGCTGGCACGGTTGATCAATGATCGCCTGACCTCTATTGAAGAGGACGTGGTGACCCTGCGTGAACGGGTCCCGCAGATGCTCGCCACCCAGCGCCAGAAAGTCCTCGATCGCTTTGCCGACATGAAGGCCGAGATGGACCCGCAGCGACTGGAGCAGGAAATGGTGATGCTCGCGCAAAAGAGTGACGTCGCCGAAGAACTGGATCGCCTGAGCACTCACATCATCGAAGTTCGCCGGGTGCTCAAATCCGGTGGCGCTGCCGGTCGGCGCCTGGACTTCCTGATGCAGGAGCTCAACCGCGAAGCCAACACACTGGGCTCCAAAGCCTTCGACCCGCGCAGCACCCAGGCGGCGGTCAACCTCAAGGTGTTGATCGAGCAGATGCGCGAACAAGTGCAGAACATTGAGTAAGGCAAACCCGACATGACCCACAGCACCGGCACCCTGTACATCATTTCCGCACCTTCGGGCGCGGGCAAGAGCAGCCTGGTCAAGGCCCTGACCGACGCTAATCAAGAGATCCGCGTCTCCGTCTCCCATACCACCCGCGCCATGCGTCCCGGTGAAGTGAGCGGCGTGAACTACAACTTCGTGTCGCGCGAAGAGTTCGTGAAGATGATTGAACATGGGGATTTCCTCGAGCGCGCCGAAGTGTTCGGCAATCTCTACGGCACTTCGCAAAGCCACCTGCAGCAGACCCTGGACGAAGGCCATGACCTGATTCTGGAAATCGACTGGCAGGGTGCAGAGCAAGTGCGCAAGTTGATGCCCCAGGCCCGTTCGATCTTCATTCTGCCGCCGTCCCTGCAGGCCTTGCACCAGCGCCTGACCAATCGCGGCCAGGACAGCGACGAGGTCATCGAAGGCCGGATGCGTGAAGCCGTCAGCGAGATGAGTCACTACGTCGATTACGACTACCTGATCATCAATGACGATTTCGCCCACGCACTGAAGGATTTGCAGGCGATTTTCCGTGCCAATCAGCTGCATCAGAAGCGTCAGCAGCAGCGTAACGGAAAACTTTTGGCTGAATTGCTCGGCTAAACAGCGCTTCCCAAAACCGCTGCAAGGGCTTTACATTGGCACTTGCAGCGCGTTGAAGGGCTTGGTCAAAAAATCAGCGCTTCCCTAATCGCTGGTGATTTTTTAAACTGTCGAGTCCGCTCGCCCAACCGGGCAGCGCGCATATTGCATTCGCTCCGAGGAATACCATGGCCCGCGTAACCGTTGAAGATTGCCTAAACCACGTGGAAAACCGCTTTGAGCTGGTCATGCTGTCTACCAAGCGTGCCCGTCAACTGGCCACCGGCGGCAAAGAGCCACTGGTCCAGTGGGAAAACGACAAGCCTACCGTTGTAGCCTTGCGTGAAATCGCTGAAGGCCTGATGAGCTACGAGTTCATCGCCAACGCTGAAATCGTCGAAGACGAACCGCTGTTCGCAGCGTTCGAGGACGAGTCCAACGAGGCCGTCTAAGCCATGCCTGGTCGACGTAGCACGGCGCGGGGTCACAGCGAACGGCAGGATTCATCATGCCGAGCATAGACGCCCTCGCCGATCGCTTATCGACCTACCTCGGCAAGGACCAGGTCAACCTGGTCCGCCGAGCGTACTTCTACGCCGAACAAGCCCACGATGGCCAACGCCGCCGTAGCGGCGAGGCGTACGTCACGCACCCACTCGCGGTTGCGAATATTCTTGCCGACATGCACATGGACCATCAGAGCCTGATGGCTGCGATGCTGCATGACGTGATCGAAGACACCGGTATTGCCAAGGAAGCGCTGCAAGCGCAGTTCGGCGAAACCGTGGCCGAACTGGTCGACGGGGTCAGCAAACTGACCCAGATGAACTTCGAGACCAAAGCCGAAGCCCAGGCCGAAAACTTCCAGAAAATGGCCATGGCCATGGCCCGCGACATTCGCGTGATCCTGGTCAAGCTCGCCGACCGCCTGCACAACATGCGGACGCTGGAAGTCCTGTCCGGCGAAAAACGCCGACGGATTGCCAAGGAAACCCTGGAAATCTATGCGCCCATTGCCAACCGGCTGGGCATGCACGCCATCCGCATAGAATTCGAAGACCTCGGCTTCAAGGCGATGCACCCGATGCGCTCCGCACGGATCAACCAGGCGGTCAAACGCGCCCGGGGCAACCGCAAGGAAATCGTCAACAAGATCGAAGAATCACTCAGCCACTGCCTGGCCATCGACGGCATTCAGGGCGAGGTCAGCGGTCGTCAGAAACACCTCTACGGCATCTACAAGAAAATGCGCGGCAAGCGTCGGGCCTTCAACGAGATCATGGACGTCTATGCGTTCCGGATCATCGTCGACAAGGTCGATACCTGCTACCGCGTGCTGGGTGCTGTGCATAACTTATATAAACCACTGCCGGGGCGCTTCAAGGATTACATCGCGATCCCCAAGGCGAACGGCTACCAGTCGCTGCACACCACACTGTTCGGCATGCATGGTGTACCGATCGAGATCCAGATCCGCACCCGTGAAATGGAAGAGATGGCCAACAACGGCATCGCCGCCCATTGGCTGTACAAATCCAGCGACGACGAGCAGCCAAAAGGCACTCACGCCCGCGCCCGCCAGTGGGTCAAAGGCGTGCTGGAGATGCAGCAACGGGCCGGCAACTCGCTGGAATTCATCGAGAGCGTGAAGATTGACCTGTTCCCGGACGAGGTCTATGTGTTCACACCCAAAGGCCGGATCATGGAGCTGCCTAAAGGCTCCACGGCGGTCGACTTCGCGTACGCGGTGCACACCGACGTGGGCAACAGCTGCATTGCTTGTAGGATCAATCGTCGTCTCGCACCGCTGTCCGAACCGCTGCAAAGCGGCTCCACGGTCGAGATCGTCAGCGCCCCCGGCGCGCGGCCGAACCCGGCGTGGCTCAACTTCGTGGTCACCGGTAAGGCACGGACCCACATCCGCCATGCACTGAAACTGCAACGCCGCTCCGAATCCATCAGCCTCGGCGAACGCTTGCTGAACAAAGTGCTGAATGGCTTCGACAGTTCGCTGGAGAAAGTCGCGGCCGAGCGCGTCAAAGCGATGCTCACCGAGTACCGTCTCGAACTGATCGAAGACTTGCTCGAAGACATCGGCCTGGGCAATCGCATGGCTTACGTGGTGGCCCGTCGACTGCTGGGTGAAGGCGAGCAGCTGCCAAGCGCGGAAGGCCCGCTGGCGATTCGTGGCACCGAAGGTCTGGTGCTCAGTTACGCGAAGTGCTGCACACCGATTCCGGGCGACCCGATTGTCGGCCACCTGTCCGCGGGCAAAGGCATGGTCGTGCACTTGGACAACTGCCGCAACATCAGCGAAATCCGCCACAACCCGGAAAAATGCATCCAGCTCTCGTGGGCCAAGGATGTCACGGGCGAATTCAATGTCGAGCTGCGCGTCGAACTGGAACACCAGCGCGGCCTGATCGCTCTGCTGGCCAGCAGCGTCAACGCGGCCGACGGCAATATCGAAAAAATCAGCATGGACGAACGCGATGGTCGCATCAGCGTGGTTCAACTGGTGGTCAGCGTGCACGACCGCGTGCACCTGGCCCGCGTGATCAAGAAACTGCGCGCCCTGACCGGGGTGATTCGCATCACCCGCATGCGTGCGTAAGCCACTCATTACAAGGAGTCATTCATGACCAAAACAGTTATCACCAGCGACAAGGCCCCGGCTGCCATCGGTACTTACTCCCAGGCGATCAAGGCTGGCAACACCGTTTACATGTCGGGTCAAATTCCTCTGGACCCAAAAACCATGGAACTGGTTGAAGGCTTCGAAGCCCAGACCGTCCAGGTGTTCGAGAACCTCAAAGCCGTCGCCGAAGCCGCTGGTGGTTCGTTCAAGGACATCGTCAAACTGAACATCTTCCTCACCGACCTGAGCCACTTCGCCAAGGTCAACGAGATCATGGGCAAGTACTTTGACCAGCCTTATCCTGCCCGCGCCGCCATCGGCGTTGCGGCCCTGCCAAAGGGTTCGCAGGTTGAAATGGATGCCATTCTGGTCATCGAGTAATGCGTCCGGCGCAGCCCTTCACGGCTGCGCCGCTGCCGTACGTATAGAAAGCGTTTTGAAAGGATTCCACCATGCGCAAAGCGCTAGTTCTCTCACTGCTCGCCTTATTGTTGAGCGGTTGTGCCAGCGACCCTGCCGACCGTGATATCAGCGGCACCTGGATCAATCAGTCGGCGATCGATGCTGCATCCAAAGGCGGCCCCCTGCGCGAAGCGCTCCAGGCCTATGGTCCGAACCTGGAATGGGACGTCAACACCAAGGCCAGTCAGGCCCGCTACACCAATGGTTTTGAAAACGTCGACGGCAAGCTGCTGGGCGAAGAGTCCGGGGCCTGGAAAATCGACTTTTATGGCAGCTCCGCCAGCGAGCTGAAGCGTGACGGCAAGCAACTGAGCCAGGCCGCCAACGACAACGAGCCGGAGCAAATCTTCGACCGCGCTCAGGTTCAGGTGCCAGACGGCGCACCCATCGGCGCCAGCTTCGAGCGCGCGCTGTATTCGGCCTACATGGGCGGCAGCTGGAAAGTCGTCAGCGGTCCCGGTGAAGGCAATACCGTGCAATTCCAGGCTGACGGCCAAGTTGCCGGCCTGCCGGGTGCGGATCGCTATGCCTTGTGTCTGGCCGGTGATTGCGCTTCGATGAGCAGTGGTAACGACAACATGTGGCTGCAAGTGAATGGCCAGGGCAACACCTGGATCTTTGCGCGCAAGGGCAAAGAACTGGAGATCCTCCAGGCCGTAAACACGGCTCAGGCAGACGAGATGCCTTCGTTCACACCGGGTGAGCGCAAGTGGTTACTGGAAAAGCAGTAACCCGGCCTTAAGGCCAACAGAAATCCAATTGTAGGAGCGAGGCTTGCCCGCGAAGGCGATGTAACAGACAACATAGATGTTGGAAGTTATGACGCCTTCGCGGGCAAGCCTCGCTCCTACAGTTGTTTTGGGGGGTATGGGGGTCAGCAGCGGCCTTCAAGGATTGCGACATAACCCTCGCGGTAACTCGGATAGCGCGGCGTCCACCCCAACGCCTTCGCCCGAGCATTACTGCACTGCTTGCTGCCCGTGCGCCGTACGCTCGCGTCTTCAGCCCATTCAGTCACGCCCAAATACTCACGCAACCATCCCACTACCTCGGCCAGCGGTGCCGGCGCATCGTCGACGCCTATATAGAAGTCATCCAACGCCACCCCACGCCGATCCGCCTCAAGCAGAAACGCCATCAACCCCGCCGCGTCATCGGCGTGAATGCGGTTACCGTACAACGGTGGATCAATCGCCACGCGATAACCCCTGCGAACCTGCGTCAGCAGCCGTTCGCGGCCCGGGCCGTAAATGCCGGTCAAGCGCACGATGCTGGCCGGGATGCCGCTTTGGAGTGCCACTTGCTCAGCCTCCAGCATCAATCGACCTGAATAGCCTGCTGCAACGGTCGGCGAAGCCTCGTCGACCCACTCGCCATCCTGCTGGCCATACACACTGCTGCTGGAAACAAACAGCAGGCGATTGGGCACCTGACCGTAGTCGTTCAGCCAGTCCAGCACATGCTGCAAGCCTTGCACATAAGCGGCACGGTAACCGGCCTCATCGTGATCGGTAGCGGCGGCGCAATACACCAGATAATCCACCGCACCGACTGGCCAGGTCGCCGGGCAGTCTTCATTGAACAAGTCGCCGGCAACACCAATGACTCCCTCGGGTAAGCGCGAGACGTCACGCCTCAGGCCATGAACCTCCCACCCAGAAGCCACCAATTGCGTGGCCAGACGACTGCCGACATCACCGCAGCCGGCGATCAAAACAGAAGGCGCGGACATAAAAAAACTCCCATCAGAAAGGCACAGACTAGCGCTGACAATGGACAAGCGGCGAGCAATGAAGGAAAAAAGATATTCTATTACTTTTGTTAACGAGAATTACTTGCAATAATGCCTGCCACTTTTGTTCTCGGCCTCACGAGGCCTGGAAGAGCATCTACCGTATTTTTTTCTCAGGTCCGGCCAGCATGACACGCAATCAATTCCCCGCTTCGCCAACCAAACGACCTCGCGCCTTGCGCGTGGTGACCGCCCTGCTGATCAGCTTGATGCTGGCGCCGACCGCCGCGTTCGCTGACGCACAAGCTCCGGCCGCCACTGCTGCTCAAGCGCCAGCGGACCACGCCGCACCGGCCGTTACCCCGGCTCAAGCCGTAGACACCACCGCCGAAGACGTTCCTGAAGTCCTCGAAGCCGACAACTCCCTGGGCATGGCCCACGACCTGTCACCGTGGGGCATGTACCAAAACGCTGACATCATCGTGAAAATCGTGATGATCGGTCTGGCCATCGCGTCGATCATCACCTGGACCATCTGGATCGCCAAGGGTTTCGAGCTGATGAGCGCCAAGCGTCGTCTGCGCACTGAAATCGTCCACCTGAAAAAAGCCACCACCCTTAAAGAAGCCAGCGCTTCGGCAACCAAGGCCGGCACCCTCGCCAACTTGCTGGTGCACGATGCACTGGAAGAAATGAAGCTGTCGGCCAACAGCCGCGAGAAAGAAGGCATCAAGGAACGCGTCAGTTTCCGCCTCGAACGCCTGGTTGCGGCTTGCGGTCGTAACATGAGCAGCGGCACCGGCGTGCTCGCCACCATCGGTTCCACCGCGCCGTTCGTCGGGCTGTTCGGCACGGTGTGGGGCATCATGAACAGCTTCATCGGCATCGCCAAAACCCAGACCACCAACCTCGCCGTCGTCGCTCCCGGCATCGCCGAAGCCCTGCTGGCGACCGCACTGGGCCTGGTAGCCGCGATTCCGGCCGTTGTGATCTACAACGTCTTTGCCCGCTCCATCGCCGGTTACAAGGCGCAGGTGTCCGACGCTTCGGCGGAAGTCCTGCTGCTGGTCAGCCGCGACCTCGACCACCTGCCACCCGAGCGCAGCTCGCAACCGCACATGGTGAAAGTGGGGTAATCGGCCATGGGCCTGCATTTGAAAGAAGGCGCAGACGACGATCTGGCCGAGAACCACGAAATCAACGTCACGCCGTTTATCGACGTGATGCTGGTGCTGTTGATCATCTTCATGGTGGCGGCCCCGCTCGCCACCGTGGACATCAAGGTCGACCTGCCCGCCTCCAGCGCCAAACCGGCGCCACGGCCAGAGAAACCGGTGTTCCTCAGCGTCAAGGCTGACCAACGCCTGTTCCTCGGCGAAGACGAAGTGAAGGCCGAAGCACTCGGCGCCACTCTGGACGCCAAGACCAAGGGCAAGAAAGACACGACGATCTTCTTCCAGGCCGATAAAGGCGTGGACTACGGCGACCTGATGAGCGTGATGGACAACCTGCGCTCCGCCGGGTACCTGAAGGTGGGCCTGGTCGGACTCGAGACGGCAGTCAAGAAATGATCACGACGCGCCAAAAGCTGACGCGTTACAGCGCGAGCCTGGCCGTGGTGCTGGGCGTCCATGCGCTGGCCATTGCGCTGGCGCTGAACTGGACGTCGCGCCCACCGATCGAGCTGCCGCCGCAGGCGATGATGGTCGAGTTGGCGCCGGTTCCGGCCCCGCCACCGCCGGCCCCGCCGAAGGTCATAACGCCGCCAAAGCCACCCGCCCCGGTGGAAGAACTGCCGATACCGAAACTGGCTGAAGTGCCGAAGGCCGAAATTGCCGTGCCGAAACCGGTCAAACCCAAGCCCAAGCCTCAACCGCCCAAGCCTGTGGAGAAAAAGCCGGAACCGCCGAAAGAGAAGCCGTCCGAGGAAAAACCGAGCGACGCGCAACCGACTCAGGCGCCAACGGAGAAATCCGCACAACCGGCACCGGGTCCATCGCCAGCGCAGCAAGCGGCTAAGGCCAGCTGGCAGAGCGAATTGCTCGCGCATTTGGCCAAGCATAAGAAGTATCCAACCGCTGCAAGAATGCGGAACAAGGAAGGTGTGAACCGTCTACGTTTCGTGATGGATGCGCAAGGTAATGTGTTGTCGTTCGAACTGGCGAGCCCTTCCGGCAACGCCGATCTGGACCGCGCCACCCTGCAAATGATCCGCGAGGCTCAACCACTGCCCAAGCCACCAGCGGATATGCTGACCAACGGCTCCATCGAAATCGTTGCACCGTTTGTTTACTCGCTGGAAAAACGCCGCTGATCAATGTGGGAGCGAGCTCGCTCGCGATGGGGCCATCACATTCAACCTCTTCGTTGACTGTTGCACCGCCATCACGCGAGCAAGCTCGCTCCCACAGGTTCCCAATCCGGCCAAAAGGGTACTGAAAGGTGCCTTTTGTTTATCTGCCCGCGGCAAACCCGCATTGCCCGGTGCCACTTAACACACTCAGTCTGATAACGTGCGTCTATCGATTGCAGCCGGTATGCTTGGCCCGCAACTTCATGGACGCTTGCTATGACTCTTACAGAATTACGCTACATCGTTACCCTCGCCCAAGAGCAGCACTTTGGCCACGCGGCCGAGCGTTGCCATGTCAGCCAACCGACCCTGTCGGTGGGCGTGAAAAAGCTTGAAGACGAACTCGGTGTGCTGATTTTCGAGCGCAGCAAGAGTGCCGTGCGCCTGACCCCGGTCGGCGAAGGCATTGTCGCCCAGGCGCAAAAAGTCCTGGAGCAGGCCCAAGGCATCCGCGAACTGGCCCAGGCCGGCAAGAACCAGCTGACCGCCCCGCTGAAAGTCGGCGCGATCTACACCGTCGGCCCGTACCTGTTTCCGCACCTGATTCCACAACTGCACCGGGTCGCCCCGCAGATGCCGTTGTACATCGAAGAAAACTTCACCCACGTGCTGCGCGACAAACTGCGCAACGGCGAGCTCGACGCGATCATCATCGCCCTGCCGTTCAACGAAGCCGACGTGCTGACCCTGCAACTCTACGACGAGCCGTTCTACGTCCTGATGCCGGCCCAGCACCCCTGGACCCAAAAAAAATCCATCGACGCCAGCCTGCTAAACGACAAGAGCCTGCTGCTGCTCGGCGAAGGCCACTGCTTCCGCGATCAAGTGCTGGAAGCCTGCCCGACCCTGGCCAAAGGCAACGACGGCGCCAAGCACACCACGGTGGAATCCAGTTCCCTGGAAACCATTCGCCACATGGTCGCGTCCGGCCTGGGTATCTCGATTCTGCCGCTCTCGGCCGTCGACAGCCATCACTACGCCCCCGGCGTGATCGAAGTGCGCCCACTGACGCCCCCGGTGCCGTTTCGCACCGTGGCTATCGCCTGGCGCGCAAGCTTTCCGCGGCCGAAGGCGATTGAAATCCTCGCTGACTCCATTCGCCTGTGCTCGGTGGCCAAGCCGCAAGCACCGGTGGTTGCGGCCTAAGTCGCTGCCATGACCGAGTTGTCGCAAGTGTCGGTGACGGCACTCAAGGGTGTCGGCGAAGCCATGGCCGAGAAATTGGCCAAGGTCGGCCTGGAGAATCTCCAGGACGTGCTATTTCACCTGCCGTTACGCTATCAGGACCGCACTCGCGTGGTCCCGATCGGCCATTTGCGGCCGGGCCAGGACGCTGTGATCGAAGGAACCGTCAGCGGCGCCGACGTGGTCATGGGCCGCCGCCGAAGCCTGGTGGTGCGCCTGCAGGACGGCACCGGCGGGCTCAGCCTGCGTTTCTACCATTTCAGCAACGCCCAGAAAGAAGGCCTCAAACGCGGCACGCGCATTCGCTGCTACGGCGAAGCGCGGCCCGGTGCATCGGGGCTGGAAATCTATCACCCGGAATATCGCGCCATCACCGGCGACGAGCCGCCGCCGGTGGATGAAACCCTGACCCCGGTTTACCCGCTCACCGAAGGCCTGACCCAGCAGCGCTTGCGCCAGTTGTGCATGCAGACCCTGACGATGCTCGGCCCGACCAGCCTGCCCGACTGGCTGCCGACTGAACTGGCGCGGGACTATCAACTGGCACCGCTGGCCGATGCGATCCGCTACCTGCATCACCCACCCGCCGATGCCGATGTCGACGAACTCGCCCTCGGTCATCACTGGGCGCAGCACCGTCTGGCCTTCGAAGAACTGCTGACGCATCAACTGTCCCAGCAGCGCCTGCGCGCGAGCATGCGTTCCCTGCGCGCGCCGGCGATGCCAAATGCCACCCGGCTGCCGACCCAGTATCTGGCCAATCTTGGCTTCACGCCGACCGGCGCTCAGCAACGGGTCGGCAACGAAATCGCTTACGACCTCAATCAGCACGAGCCCATGTTGCGGCTGATTCAGGGCGACGTTGGCGCCGGTAAAACCGTGGTCGCAGCCCTCGCCGCCCTCCAGGCCTTGGAGGCCGGCTATCAAGTCGCGCTGATGGCGCCCACCGAGATTCTCGCCGAGCAGCATTTCATCACCTTCAAACGCTGGCTCGAACCGCTGGGCATCGAAGTCGCGTGGCTGGCCGGCAAGCTCAAAGGCAAGAACCGCGTGGCCGCGCTGGAACAGATCGCCAGCGGCACGCCGATGGTGGTCGGCACCCACGCGCTGTTCCAGGACGAGGTGAAATTCAAGAACCTGGCCTTGGTGATCATCGACGAACAACACCGCTTCGGCGTGCAACAGCGCTTGGCATTGCGGCAGAAAGGCGTCGGTGGGCGGATGTGTCCGCACCAGCTGATCATGACCGCGACACCGATTCCGCGGACGCTGGCCATGAGCGCCTACGCCGACCTCGACACCTCGATCCTCGACGAACTGCCGCCCGGTCGAACCCCGGTGAACACCGTGCTGATCACCGATACCCGGCGCGTCGAAGTCGTCGAGCGGGTGCGCGGTGCCTGCGCCGAAGGACGCCAGGCCTATTGGGTGTGCACGCTGATCGAAGAGTCGGAAGAGCTGACCTGCCAGGCCGCCGAAACCACTTACGAAGACCTCACCGCCGCCCTCGGCGAGCTGAAGGTCGGGCTCATCCACGGCCGCATGAAGCCCGTCGAGAAAGCCGCCGTCATGGCCGAATTCAAGGCCGGCAACCTGCAACTGTTGGTCGCAACCACGGTGATCGAAGTCGGCGTCGACGTGCCCAACGCCAGCCTGATGATCATCGAAAACCCTGAACGCCTCGGGCTCGCGCAGTTGCACCAGTTGCGCGGTCGCGTCGGCCGAGGCAGCGCCGCCAGCCATTGCGTGCTGCTTTACCATCCGCCGCTGTCACAGATCGGTCGTCAGCGACTGGGCATCATGCGCGAAACCAACGACGGTTTTGTCATCGCCGAAAAAGACCTCGAGCTGCGCGGCCCCGGCGAAATGCTCGGCACGCGCCAGACCGGCCTGCTGCAATTCAAGGTCGCCGACCTGATGCGCGACGCCGATCTGTTGCCCGCCGTGCGCGACGCCGCCCAGGCTTTACTTGAGCGCTGGCCGGATCACGTGAGCCCGCTGCTCGACCGCTGGCTACGTCATGGGCAGCAATACGGCCAAGTGTGAGCACCGTCGCAGTTTCTGAACCCTCGTTCTGAGCAAGCTGGTTATACTCCTGCCATTGTTTTAAAACGGATACAGACCATGACCGAAGTTGCCCTCGCACCCGCCACCCCGCACGCTCCGTCGGTTATTCGGCTGATGCTGGGCAAACTGGGTATCGCCTACGAAGAAGTCCTCGACCATCACGGGCTGAACGCCGCACGCAAAGTGCAGACAGTTCTGCTTGATGACGCCGTGGGCACGCTCATGGTGCTGTTCCCGCAGAGCCAGTTGCTGGACCTCAATAGCCTCGCCGAATTGACAGGCCGCCGCCTCACCGCCGTGTCCACCGAACGCCTGGTAAAAATGCTCGGCAAACACAACCTGAGCCTGCTGCCCGGCATGCCGGCGCTCACCAGTTCACCGTGCCTGTATGACGAAAGCCTGCTGCGCGAACCGAAGTTGCTGATCAACTCGGGCGAGCCGGGCGTGTTGCTGGAAGTCACCCGCGAAGACTTCAAGACCATGCTGACCAAGGCCAGCGCCGCCAACTTCGGCGAAGCGCTGACCAGCATTCGCCCGAACCTCGACCGCCCCGATGATGACCGTGAGGAAATCACCCAGGCCGTTCAAGCGTTCACCGCGCGGCGCATCCAGCAGCGTCTGGAAGAGACCATCGAAATTCCGCCGCTGGCCGAGACCGCGCAGAAAATCATCAAACTGCGCGTCGACCCCAACGCCACCATCGACGACATCACCGGCGTCGTCGAAACCGACCCGGCCCTGGCCGCACAAGTTGTGAGCTGGGCGGCGTCGCCGTACTACGCGTCGCCGGGCAAGATTCGTTCAGTGGAAGACGCGATCGTCCGGGTCCTGGGCTTCGACCTGGTGATCAACCTGGCGCTGGGCCTGGCCCTGGGCAAAACCCTGAGCCTGCCCAAGGACCATCCGCAACACACCACGCCGTACTGGCAGCAGTCGATCTACACCGCCGCCGTCATCGAAGGCCTGACCCGCGCCATGCCGCGCGCCCAGCGTCCGGAAGCCGGCCTGACCTACCTCGCCGGCCTGCTGCACAACTTCGGCTACTTGCTGCTGGCCCACGTCTTCCCGCCGCACTTCTCGTTGATCTGCCGCCACCTGGAAGTCAACCCGCACCTGTGCCACAGCTACGTCGAGCAACACTTGCTGGGCATCAGCCGTGAACAGATCGGCTCATGGCTGATGCGCTACTGGGACATGCCGGATGAACTGGCCACCGCCCTGCGCTTCCAGCACGACCCGGGCTACGACGGCGATTACGCCGAGTACCCGAACCTCGTGTGCCTGGCGGTGCGTTTGCTGCGTAGCCGTGGCGTCGGCTCCGGGCCAGATGAAGACATCCCGGACGCCTTGCTGGAACGCGTCGGCCTGACCCGCGAGAAAGCCAACGACGTCGTCAGCAAAGTCCTCGAAGCAGAAGTCCTGCTGCGTGAACTGGCTTCACAATTCACCCAGGCCTAAAACCAATCGCGGGCAAGCCACACTCCCACAGGATTTAGGTAATCCCTGTGGGAGCGGGCTTGCCCGCGATGAATCCACCTCGGTCTCACTGACCACCCCGATCGTTCCCACGCTCTGCGTGGTAATGCATCCCCTGACGCTCTGCGTCACAGCCACAACGCAAAACTCAAGCCTTAGCCTTCGCCTTCCGCGGCTTCAAATACTTGGTCAACCCCTGGAACCAGATCACCAGCGCAGGATTGCCCTTGATCTGAATCGACTTATCCTGAATCCCCGTCATAAACGCCAACTGCTTGTTCTTCGCCTGCATCGTCGCAAAGCCATACGCCGCGTCTTTAAAAGCAATCGCAAACGCCGGCTCGGCATACACGCCCGACTTGCTGGTAATGCGCTGATCCTTCACAAAAAAATGCCGCGCCACTTTCCCGTCCAGGGTCTGTAATTGGAATACAAGCTCCTTGTCACCCAACTGCTGCTGGAACGCAGGATTAGTCCGACTGGCCTTACCCATCAACAGACCCAGCATCCACAGAAGAAAACGAAATTTCATGCGTGCAGCCTCAAAAGAAAAATGAACGGCCGGCGCAGTGTAGCGGCTTCAAGCGAGAACGCCACCATTGCGCAGTGTTAGAAGAAGATACCCATCTTTTTGACGCCAATGACTACTAAGTCACGCCAATCTGATCGTTCCCACGCTCCGCGTGGGAATGCATTCCGTGACGCTCCGCGTCACCCATCCACCGCAAACATCCCTGACGAAACACGCCTTACACACTCCCACCTTGAACCTCTCCAACCTCTCGGACATTTCCTTCAACACGCCGGGCTGTTCATGAACTAGGCAGCCTTCGGCTTCACCGATAACCTCTGTTCGTCACCGCAAATTCGGTGACACGGATGTGCAAGTCCGGAACCAGGAGAGAATTTATTAACTCCGAGGATTTACACCATGACCAATCCAACAGCTAACTCGCCCGAAAACGAAGCCACATCCCCCTACGAATCCTTCGATTCCAAAAAACTCCACGAAGCCGCCGAACGCGCACTCGATCATCACCTCGGCACACCGCCGGATAAAAAATCCAAACGCCGCAATGGCGACCTCTTTAGCGTCTGCCCCGACATCAACACTGAAACCCTCCTCGCCAACGCCTCGGAAGACCTCTTGTCCATCAGCGCCATCGCCGCCGACCTCGCCGACGGTGTGGACGGCTCACGCCGCTCCGTAGCCCTGGCGCTCAGCCGCATGGCCGACGGGGTGCATTTGTTGGTTGAACGAGCGTTGGATCATCTGGATGAACCGGAAATGGCGGCGATTTTCGCACAGCAACAAAGCCGAGTCAGCTGACCTGTAGGAGCCCGCTCGCTAGCAATGGCGGCGAATCAATCAATGTAAAAAAGGGGACAGATTTACTTATGGAGGCAACCCACCTCTGAAACAATTCTGTCCCCTGTTTGCTTGAGTCTTCTAAATGATCCAGCTGCCTTTCACCCCGATCATCCGTTAGCGATTAAGGGGTAACTGAAAGCGCATTCGTACCGCGCAATTGGCTAGGTCTTCCCGTAACAAACGGAAATTCATGTTGCACTGCGCGTCGACATATTGCTTCCAAACCGGTTCGTCGAATTCACCCCCTCCCAGCAATTTCATTGAGGCCTTCAAGCCGCTTTCGCGATCCACTCCTGCCATCAACGATGCAGCTTTGTAAAAGCCATCATTCGGCAACCCTGTCTGTAGATAAATGAGCTCACCCAACCGGGCATTGGTTGCGCGCGCCAAACACGCAAGACTCTCGATAGGCGCCTCTGCTCCCGGTAAAGCGGACTGATAAATATCCTCGCAATACGCTTCTTTGAAGCGCACCCACTTCCTTTGCACATCGGTCAGTTGCTTCTTGTCCGCGGGAGCCAAACTGGCCAGAGCTTTCTTGTATTGCTCATTCAACACCGCATCTACTTTCTCGAAGGTTTGCTGGCCGCAAGTGATCAAGTCGGAATTGGTAAAGCTGTCGGGGTTGCACGATTCCTTGGCGCTACCGGAAGTACTTGGAGCAGCTGATACATTACCCGCCGGAGACTTAGCTTTTTCCGATGCGATGGGTAAGCAGTTGGACATACAAGCCATCGTCGACAGATCCGGCTCGTCACTTCCAGCAAATAGGTAGGTCGCAGCACCGACACGTTTTCGGGCGCTGTACACGGGAACACCGACGGCCAAGGATTTGGTGGGCACGAATACAGATGAATCTTCCGGCACCACTACCACTTTACCTTCAGCATCACCGCACAGCGCCTGCATAGCTGACTCGCTGAAAGACTCGCCGCTTGGGCGGGAGAATGGTTTAGAGTCGGGGCGGCAGTCGTAACCATGCCAGTAAGGCCCTGACTGTTCAGAAATGTCCAACGAGAAGATATAAATTCTCTGCAGGACAATCCTTCCACCGTCATAGCCAAACACCACCCAGCGGCGGGACTGAGCCCTGGAGAAATTTTCATTTGCCAGAATGTATCGACTGCCATCCCGGTAGAGCTCAAACGAACTCAACGCTCCAATCGACTCTGCTATGTCGGACAGCTTCTTGCCCGAATTGGCATCTACTAAGTAACCATTGCTATCCAGCACCACCGAGCAATGACTTGCGGTGCTACCTTCCTGTTTACAAGGCTGTAGAGATTGGAAGATCGGTTCAGCGGCAACGAGCGAGGGACACAAGAGCGTCACCAACAACAAAAACCTCCTCAAAACCATTCCCTGTGCTGATGCAACTTGAGGCAATGACATAAAGAAACTGGGGACAGAATTATTTATGAGCGACGTCAGCTTATTCACTTATAAATCCGCCCATCGTTTACTCTCCTACCTTTTTCAATTGGAAGCACTACGCTCAATCGCCTGTGTTGGTATAAGGGTTTCTTTCCCGGCTTTCTTCATCAAACCAATATATTCCTTATAGTACGCCTTCGACTTATTTTTTTCGGTCACCCACAATACATCGGCAATATTTAACTTAAGAACAATTCTATCTGGAGAAATCTGTTCAACCTTCTTCAATACCTGATATGCCAAACTTGTTTCACCAGCTTGACCTAATGCATAGCCAATATCGTTATAAGCCACGACAGTCGACTTGCTAACAGGAGAATCTTTAAATAACAGCTCAATCCGCTCGGAGCTCAAATATGATTTAATAGCCTCATAATCAGAGTCTTTCAACCGAATTATAGCGATCTCATGTGCTAGCGCTAGTGAATCCAAGGTCTTCCCAGACTCAAGCTCTAATAGTTTTTCACTAGCAATTTTACGTTTCGAATACCAGGCATAGCTTCTATCCCCCTCCTCCAAACTACCTTCATAGCCAGAAAGCGCTTGGGATAAAGCTTTGTTTTTTACAACCGACGTCACATCTTTACCAGAATAAACAAATGTTTCGTATTGGGTGCCATCAAGACCAATACCAGAGTGCTGAACAGTCCACGCACATTCAAATACAAAATAGTTTTCTTTACCTTGCACCGAATAGGCATCACTTATTTTTGGATCCCCGCCCTCAGGCTCACAAGTGTCTGGAATGCTATATCGCTGTCCGTTCGAACTGAGAAAGTTGCCCTTAACGGTTTTTCCATTTTCGCTTTCAATTGATACAAACTCAACCTTTTCTGCACCATGGAAACTTGGAGCCAAAGGATAGACTTTAATTTCCGCGACTGCGGACACGGAAAATCCTATCAAGGTGGCCAGGATAATTTTTCTCATTAGTTCAGCTCCGTTTCAATCATGCTACGTAACTCATTAAAAAGAGTAACTCGCTCCGTTAGGCCGATGGTTCCCCCATTAACTACTATCGAAATATCCGCGACGTGCTGGTTAATATTACTCTCCGTTCTGGTAGCGAGTGACTGTGCGATTCTAGAGTTCAAGTTATTTAGATCCCACCAAACAAAAGCCGACTCTATACCATAAGTAATACTATTAACAATCAAGTCCGGATCAGCTAAAAAATCCCGCGGGTCAGATGGATCTTTCTCATTATGAATCCTGGTATACTCGCGATAGTTGTTTTTTCCCGTCAACTGTATAATCCCCCTCCCCCGATACTTGTAACCTTCCTGACTCGCCTCATCGCCATTACCGTTCCTACTGGCGTAAACATAACTGCCTAAATTAACGGCATTATGCGCATATGTGCTTTCTTCACTCCAAAGCTTAGGCCGCAATCTGGGCAAAATTATGCACTCATCAGTGGCGTCATTATAGCCTTGCATGTTGTTCCTACATCCAAAAACCTTCCGCATCCGGACAGCACTATAATCCAGCACCTCCGACTTAACTTTGAATCCGCTTTCGTGACCAACTTGAGACAGAAGATGCGCGACCCTCAACGGTGTATTCACGCTATATAATTTTGCATATTTATTAAGAATTGGCAGTATAGTGTCGCAATAATCATCTGCAATAGAGGGCCTGGCTTTTTTCAGCATGGCCAATGTTATTAACTGTCGCTCAGACTTCCCGGAGAAATTACCGATCAGTGCAACTGGACTAATGTGCCAAACCTTAGCGTCATCGGTTATCCCATGCTGCCCTATAAGCTTGTCCCACCATCCAAGACTCTTGATTCTGAGTTTCTCTTCTTGCCACGCCTTGTTGGGATCCGAGTCGGCATGCCCCATGAGTTCGTCAAGCGCATCCCACTTCTCCGGCTTGAAATACCACTCATTTTCATAGTTAGTAACTAACTGAGAAATAGACTGGGCGTGCCAAGGTTTCTTCAGCGCATCTACAATCTCGTCTGACGATAGTTTTTTATCTCCGCTGGTATCAACAATTTTATACAGACGATCATTAACTGGACCAGTGACAGATTCGCTAACCTGCGGAAGAAATCTGGAGCGTTCCTCTTCCGTCAACTGCTCTTGAGCATGAAGGGTGGCAGCTAGGTGATCCGCGTTACTGACAGTCTCTTTAATGAACTCGAAACCTTCCCACTCCCAAGGAGTATGCCGAGATAGCGAGATATCAGGTTCAGCGAACCACCCACTGACAGGATTGCCATTTCCATCACCGAGCACCCCATCAAGCCGCCACCAAAATGTCGTGGTCGTCGTGGCTCCCATAACGATGGAGGCTTTGATTTTTTTATCTGTTGGCAGTGCTTCCAAAACGCTTACAGGAATAAATAAGTCGAACCCCGTCTTTACGCCGGAATCCGAAACTTTAGGTGGATTGGTGGCATTCATCCCCTGCTGGTGAGTTATCAATTGGCTATTTTTTGGAATTTTCACCACGGTCTTGGCTGTGGGTGCGAGACCAGAAACCTTTGGCAAGCAAGTATCTTTAAACGCTTTCACGTCTTCGCAACTAAAGACCTCCATATGCAGCAAATTCTTTGCCGCCGCATCGGAGTGATTTTGATATTTTCCGACATGCCCCAGAATGTCCCCTGCTTTGATTTTGAAAGTCGGAGTCAACTGGACAACTTCACCTCGAGGACTATGCGGCTCGCTCTTGGCTTCCAAAGAGTCCAGCCATACGAAGCCCGGCAGCTTTCCATCAGTACCAATAGTGAGTGCAGGAATGGCTTGACCACTCACAATCTCGACAAGCTTGCGGTACTTCCCGTGGGCTCCTTCCTCGCTGATCTTTATCTGAGTACCCACCGGTAGAAACGCGATTGGCAGACCATTGCTGGTTGCATCACGCACATTGGCGCCGGGCTTCTGATCGGGAGGAGCATCTTTAGCACTCTCCCCCACAAAATAACGGTCACCGCCCAGGTGTTTCAGTTCCCCTTTAAACACCCAGCCGGTATTTGGCGCCAAGCCAACATATTCCGGCGTGACACTGACTATCTCAAGCCATTTTTCTGCCGCAGTCGCAGGTTTCGTGAGAATCGTGGTGCCGCGAGGTAACACCGCCAGTACAGGAAATTGTCCTGATCCGCCCCCACGAACCCTTAGCCCAAGTGATTTATCTGGAGCATTTGCCTTGACCTGATACAGCCCCTTCCCCCAGAACTCCGGCCTCTTTAACGCAGGATTAGCTTTGTAACCTTCCCAGTCCAGCAAGTGCATATAGAGGCTGAAAAAGGTGAGGCTTGGGCCTGGCAAGGGGGCTACGGCAGGTGTAGATCCAGGCACCGTCGCTGGCGCAGGAGGGCCAGGCATTTCGAGCCGATGCTTAACCAACACAAAGCCTGTTGAAAAGACCGAATGCGTCGAGCCGAAGTCTGACTTTGGATAGGCCTCATCAATGCGATACGCCACAACCTCACCGTCGGCGATGCATCTGACTTCTGTCAGATCTTTCACCAAACCGGTTCCTTCATCGAAGTGAACGCCGCCATGCCAAAGACCGTTAGCCCCCAGTGGGTAATAACCATCTTTGGCTTTCGCCAATGCCGCGTAATACTGCATTGGGTCTTTCGCCTCTACCGCCCCGACCTTAAGGGGATACGACCACTTCTCAACTTTGCTCGTTGTCTCAGTCATTACCAATTACCTGAATTCTGTTCCCTGGTGGCTTGGATTGCCGTCGGTGTCTATTAGCCGGAAAAGTTGAGCATTCGCTTTGGTTTGCGCTTGATCTGTTCTTCAGGCGCATTCCCCAACGCCTGATCCATCAAACTCCCCGCCTTATCCTTATCCGCAGCCCCCGGCAGCACCGGTGGTTTAATCCCGATCCCGGTCCCACTCCCCGCCGAACCGCCAGCGTTGATTTTGATCACCGGCCCAACCACCGTAATCCCACCCGCATCCAGCTTGATAAAACTCCCCCCGGCCTTAACCGTAAGCTCCATCCCAGCCTCAATCACAATCTTGTCCCCAGCCTTCAGATGAATCTCTTTCCCAACGCTAG
This sequence comes from Pseudomonas sp. Hz4, assembly GCF_054898165.1. Classification (NCBI taxonomy): domain Bacteria; kingdom Pseudomonadati; phylum Pseudomonadota; class Gammaproteobacteria; order Pseudomonadales; family Pseudomonadaceae; genus Pseudomonas; species Pseudomonas sp. Hz4. The sequence goes on from NZ_CM142719.1 coordinate 55,056, forward strand.
TCAGCTGCGCAGTCCCCAGCTTCACATGCTGGTTCTGCCCAATCGTCAGGTGGTCATCCATCCGCGCTTCAGTCTTGCGATCAGCAATCGTGGTGCGATGCTCTTCCGCCTTCAACTCGGTGTAGGTGTTCTTCTCCACCGTGTCGTGGCGTTCGTTACCCACGCGAATCTTCTGATCATGCTCAACGTTTTCATCCCAGTCCCGCTGAGCATGAATGTAGATCTGCTCGGCACCTTTCTTGTCTTCAATGCGAAGTTCGTTGTACCCACCACCACCCGGTGAGCTGAGGGTTTTGAACACGGTGCGGGTTTTGTTCGCCGGTAGGTCGTAGGGGACGAGGTTTTCCTTGTGGTACAGGCAGCCGGTGACGACGGGCTGGTCGGGGTCGCCTTCGAGGAAGGTGACGAGGACTTCCATGCCGATCCGCGGGATGGCGATGGCGCCGTAGCGGTCGCCGGCCCAGCTGCTCGAAACGCGCATCCAGCAGCTGGTTTTGTCATCAGCCAACCCTTCGCGGTCCCAGTGGAATTGCACTTTGATGCGGCCGTATTGGTCGCAGTGGATTTCTTCACCTTTGGGGCCGGTGACCATAGCGGTCTGGCTGCCGAGGACGCGGGGTTTCGGGTGTTGCAGCGCCGGGCGGTAGAACACGTCCCAGGGCGTGGCGAGGAAGCGGTTGCGGTAGCCCTGGTGGAAGTCGTCCTTGTTGGCGGTGGTGTCGCTGGTCACCGACTCTTCGAGGACTTGCGGCTGTTTGCCTTCGTGGAAGATTTCGGTGAGCAGCCAGAGGTCGTTCCACTCGGTGCGCGGGTGGTCGGAGAGCTCCAGGAAGTGGCCGCTGATCAATCGCGTCTGGTCGCCAAAGCCTTCGGCCTGGCGGTAGTCGGCGCGGTGGCGTTCGAGGGCGCGCTGGCTGAGGATTTTGCCGCGCGCGCGGTCGAGGAAGCGGCCGGGGTAGTCGTAGTCTTCGAGGTCTGGCTCGGTGCTTTCGCCGTCGGGTTTGTAGGCGGATTCGAGTTGCAGGCGCGGCTTTTCGAAATCGTAGTCGCGACGAGTCACACGGCCGGTGCGGGTTTCGAGGCGCAGTTTGAAACCTTTGATCACCGGTTCATCCGCGACCATGCCGCTGCCTTGCACATAAGCGGTGGGCTGCCCAAGTTTCGGGAACACGGTCTGGTCGTCACCGAATACCAAAAGATGACCTTTGGAACTGTGCTGGAAGTGGTAGTGAATGCCTTCTTCTTCGCACAGGCGCTGGATGAAGTGCAGGTCAGTTTCGTCGTACTGCACGCAGTAGTCGCGGTCCGGGCACGGCTGGCTGAGCTGGAAGCTGTAGGCGTTGCCTTTGATGCCGTGTTCATCGAGGATCAGCGCGATGATTTTCGGCGCCGACATCTGCTGGTAGATGCGCTGGTTGGTGCGGTGATGCAGGTATTGCAGTTGCGGCACCAGCGAGACTTTGTAGCGGGTCAGGCGTTTGCCGGCATCACCTTGGGCGACGCGGTAGATTTGGCCGTGGATGCCGCTGCCTTGCGGATCGAACGCGAGGAATGCCTGCTTGTGCAGGAGTTTTTCCAGGTCCAGATCGGGGTTTTCGCTGACCAGTTCCAGGTCGAAGCGATACGGCTGGCTGATGCCTTCGGTGCCGGTGAACGACAGCACTTGCAGGTCGTGCTCAAGGCCCTCGATGGCCAGGCTGAAATGGGTTTCGTTAGCTGAGTTGAACATTGCTTGCTCCCTGTTCGGTAGTCATCCGTTACGCCCGAAGTCGCAGACGTTGCAGCAAAGACGAGGTGGCGCCCATAGCGTCACGCAGTTGGGCGGCAGTGATCGTTCGATCTGCCGCATCGAAAGCCAGCGCCGTTCGCAGGGCTGGCCAGCAGTGTCTCGGTAGATTTCTGGGTGCGTGCAGTTCGCGTTCGAGGTGCCCGTCGCGGGCCTCGGTCGAGGGCAAGCGGCGGAACGGGTGTTTGCCGCCCGCCAATTCGTACAACACGCAGGCCACGCCGTAGACATCCGCACTGGCCGACAGCGGTTGGCCTTCGAGCAGTTCGGGGGCGGCGTAGCCCGGGCTCCAGGCGTTGAAGCGGTGGCGGCTCAGGTGTGGCAGGCCGGGCAAGATGCCCTCCTCGGCCTGGCCAAGGCCGAAGTCGAACAGGCGCACGCCTTCTTCACTGAGCATGACGTTGCTCGGCTTCATGTCACCGTGCAGCACGCCGCGAGCGTGGGCGAAGGCCAGCGCGTCGAGCAGCGGCAGCGCGATGTCGCGCAGTTCTTTCCACGGCAAGCCCAGCGGCCGCTCGCAGAGTAATTTGTCCAGGGTCAGCCCACGCATGAGTTCCATGGTGATGAAGGCGCGCTGGCAATCGGTGTCCACTTCAAAGCTGTGCAAACGCAGCACGTTGTCGTGGCGCAGGCGTCGGGTCAGGGCGAACTCGCTGTAGAGCAAGGCGCTGGCGTCCGGCGATTCGGCAAATTCTTCGCTGAGGATTTTCAGCGCAATGTAAGGGTCGGGATCGCCGAACTGCTCACTCAGCAGATCCCGTGCACGGTAAACCGCGCCCATGCCACCGGCACCGAGCAGGCGCTCGATGCGGTAACGGCCTGCCAACACGTCGGGCATTTCGCCAATGCTGGCCTTGGTAGGCGCCAGCGCGGGTTCAGCCTTGTGCGGCTTTCCATTTAGAGGCGTGGCGAACGCAAAGTAAGTCAGGTTATTGGCTGCCTCGTCGGTCACCAGCAAGTCGTCGAGCGGCGGCATGAGTTCAGTCATTTTCGGATCACCACGGCAGTCAGGTTGTCCCGCGCCGAGCCACGCAAAGCGCCGTCGAACAGACGCTCCAGCGCAACGTGCGGCGCGGTCAGGCTCAGGGCGTTGCCCAAGGCATCGCTGCTGAGCCCTTGATACAAACCGTCGCTGCACAACAGAAACGCATCGCCGGGATACACCTCGAGTTCGAGCACGTCCAGGGTCAGCTGCTCGGCAGCCCCGACCGCACGGGTCAGGGCATGAGCAGAAGGATGCGCCTTGGCTTGCTCGACGCTCATTTGCTGCTCGTCGATCAGTTGCTGTTGCAGCGAATGGTCCTTGGACAGCTGATACAAACGCTGGCCGCGCCACAGGTAGCAACGGCTGTCGCCGGCCCAAATGCAGGCCGCGCGATTGCCTTCCACCAGCAGCGCCACCACGGTGCTGCCCATGATGCTGTCGTGGCGCCCGGCCGTGACGGTCAACTCCTGGCCCAAGCGGCGGTTCAGCCAGTGCAGGCACTGGCGGATGCCTTTGAGTCGTTCGTCGAAATCGTCCTGCACCGGCAACTCCGCCAGGCTGGCGACGATCAACTGGCTGGCGATGTCGCCACCCTGATGACCGCCCATGCCGTCCGCGACCACCCACAGCCCCTGCTGTGGACAGTCGAGAAAAGCATCTTCGTTGCGCGCCCGAACCTTGCCCGGATCGGTACGCGCAGCGCTGCGCCAGGGACTGGCAACCTGCATCAGAGCTGCACCGGCATACGGAAGGTCCGCAGCACGCCCATGTCGAACGGGTTCGGTGTGCGCTGGCTCGACAGCAAGTAGTTGGCGCGCAGGCCGCCCACATCAGCTTTCAGTACCAGCACATCACGACCGCTCAGGTACTCGGTCTGCATCAGGTCGAACAGACGGAACAGCGACCACGGACCGGTGTTCTTTTCGATGCCGATCGGGCGGCCGGCCATTTTGTCGAGGACCAGGCTGGTGCGACCGTCGTCAGCATCGGTCGGCCATTTGAACGACACCGGCACGATCGGACCGTGACGGTATTCGATGGTCTTGTCGCCAAACTTGAACTCGGAACGGCTGACGGCCGGGTCGAGGGTGTACGGCTCCAGTTTGAACTGCACCTGTGGCTCGGCCGGGTTGATCGAGAAGAAGCTCTGGCGGATCACTTGTGCCGCGGCCATCTGGTCGAGGTAGACCTTGGAGATCGGCATGCTGTGACCGTCGATGCTGCGCAGACGGTAGTTGCCTGGATCGCCACTCACGAACGGACGCATGTAGGTCTCGAAGAAGCGGTCGGCGATGCCCTGGGCCTTGAAGAACTCGCGGAAGTCGCTGATCGCAACGTCGCTGGTGCTGTGGGCGCTGAACGGATAACGCTTGTTGATCGCCTTGCCATAGAAGCTGTACAGCTCGCTCTGATAACGCTGGTTCAGGTACTGGTAGGAATCGTTCAGCACCAGACGCCAGGTGTCTTCGGCCAGCACGTTGAACCACACGCTGACCGGACGTGGCAGGCGATTCGAAGCATTGCGCAGGGCGCTCAGCGCATCACGCTGGCCGCTCATGCGGGTCTTGGCCATTTCGAACGCGGCCTGATCCGGGGAACTGGCACGTGCCAGGCTCGCCAGTTGCAGTTGCAGGTCGTTGAGCGCCGCGAGTGCCGGGGTCAATTCAGCGGTCGGGCCATTGTTGTCATCCAGCAAACGGTGCAACGGTTCGAAGCGACGTTGCAGGGATTTCTTCGCGGTGTCGGGCAGCTGCTTTGCCATATGAGCGGCCATGTCCGACGCCTTGTCCGCTGCAGCAGCGGCCAGTTTGCCGAGTTTGCCGAGTTTGCCGCCCTTCTCGCCCAACTTTTCAGCCGCATCTGCAGCTTCACCAGCGCTGTCAGCAATCACCGGGAAACGGGTGTTCTCACGCACTTCCACCAGCAGTTGCAGCACTGGGGAATTGGCGGATGTAAGGCCCGCCAATTGCTCGGCGCCCTCGCCCGCATCGTTGATCGGTGGCAACGCAACCTGGCCAACCGCTTCACTCCAGAAGTTGGCGTAGTCACGGAAGTACAGCTGCTCCAGTTCGACCATCAGGCGACGCAAGTCCATGCCGCTGATGCCCGAGCCTTCGCCCAGCACCCAGTTGTCACGCAGAAGATCGGTGACCAGCGCACTGCCCTGAATCGAGAAATACTGCTGATAACCCTGTTGGGTGTAGAACCCCGGAATCACGTAATCGGCGCCAACAAACAGAGAAGCTTGCGGGCCGATGTGTTGGCTCAAGCGGTATTCCGGCAGGTTGCGGGCCTGCTCGCGGAGCATCCGGTAAACCACGCTGGCCAGCGACTCGCTGCGCAGCACCTGACGCGCTTGCGCCACCAGTTGGTCGTTCAGCGGGTAGATAAACGGCTGCTTCAGCAAACGCTCGAAGTGCGTGTTCAAACCGTTCTGCACGGCGGTGTTGCCGGCGTAACGCTGGGACCAGTCAGTGGCGACCCAATCCTTGAGCCACGCCGCATCGCGACGATCCTTCATGTTCAACATCAGGTACGCGCGCAGGCTGTTGAGCAGGCGTTCGCGGTCCTTCATGTTGGCGCGGATCTGCCCTTCCAGCAGCGTCGCGACCCGTGGCAGCAGTTGCGCTTGAAGCTCATGCTCGTAGGCGTCCTTGACCACTGGATTGACGTCTTCACCTTGGTACAGACCGCCACGCTCGTGGTACGACACGTCACCTTTTTTCGGGAAGACCTGAGTCGCCGTGAAGCGGGTGTCGAGGGTCTTTAGCACCGCCATGGAGTCATCACGCGCGGTCAGGGCCGAGCGCTGTTGAGTCCAGTTTTGCGCCAGGTTACGCAGGTGTTCCAGGCGCTCGTAGTTGGCCGAGAATCCGCCCGCCCACAGCATGCCGAACAGCGCCAGTGCCGCCAAAGCACCGACGTACAAGGCGCGCTGGCCCCAATGGATGCGGCTGCGTTCGCGCTTGTCCAGACCGGCCAGATCGGCCTCCGGGAAAATCACCCGGCTGAGCAAGTGGTGAATGAAGCGCGAACGCCCGCTGCGCAAGGTCGGCAGCATGCCGGCGTTCACCCCCAGATTCGCGCCAATGTTGGCGGTGGTCTGGTCCATTTCTTGAGTCAGGTGCGGTGCGCTGGTCAGGTAGAAACCGCGCAACTGGCTAACACGCTGGTAGCGGTTGCCGGTGAACGCCATGTCGACGAACAGGCACAGGCGCTCGCCGATCTGCCCCAGTTGATGCGGGAAGTCGAGGATGCGACCACGGCGCTGGGTGTCGCGCTCCTGGTGCATGCGCATGATGACTTGGCTGTTCAGGCGACGTAGCAGCTCTTCGAACTCGCTACGCAACACGGCTACATCGGTGCCGCTCTGCTCTTTGCGGAAGCTGGTACCGAGCACCTGATCGCTTTCTTCGCGGGTCAGTTGATCGAAGAACTCGTCGAAACCAAGCAGCTTGTCAGCCTTGCTCAGGACCAGGTAAATCGGCACATCGACGTGTAGTTTTTGATGCACGTCTTGCAGACGGGCACGCACCTGGCGGGCCAGGGTATCGAGGTTCTGCTCGGTGTTGCCCAGCAGCATTTCCACCGGGATGGTCACCAGCACGCCGTTCAACGGACGGTTGCGGCGACGCTTGCGCAGCAGGTCGAGCAAGGTGCTCCAGGCGCTGCCATCGATCTCGGCATCCGACTGGGTCAGGTAGCGGCCAGCGGTGTCGATCAACACGCCGTGGTCGGCGAAGTACCAATCGCAATGACGGGTGCCGAGGGTGTCGCGGGTCAGCTTGCGGTCGATCTTGTTGATCGGAAACTCAAGGCCCGAGAAGTCCAGCAGGCTGGTTTTGCCGCTGCCCTGTGGACCGATCAGCAAGTACCACGGCAAATCGCTGCGCCAGCGCTCGCTGCGACCGCGATACAGGCTCGAGGTCTTCAGGGTTTTCAACGCATCCTTGAAGCGCACGCGAAGCTCTTTCTGCTCTTCGTCGATCAGCTCTTCACGGCGGATACGATCCTGGCCGTCTTCAGTGTCTTCGATGGCTTTCTTGCGTACGCCAGCGCGCCAGCTGACGAAGACCATGGTCAGGCCCCAGATCAGGAACAGCACACTGATGGTCAGCAGGCGGGAGGTCGAACCTTCCCAGAACTTGTAATCATCCACCGCTAGCAGCGGCCCGACGAACCACACCAGCAGCGCGACAAACAGCACCACCAGCAAGGTCCAGACCCAGGTATGGCACAAGAATGCGCCGACTTTCTTGAAAAACTTTTTCATCACACGTCCCTGTTTACGGCTGCGACTGCGGCGCAGCGGCGGCCGGATCTAGCGGCTGATAAGGTTGCAGAACGGTTTCGCGTTGCTCGCCCAAGACCCAGGCGAAGCCCGAATACATCACCACCAGGCAAACCACGGTGAACAGCACCACCATCCACGCCGGCACGATGCGCACCAGGCTGCGGCGCTGATCGTTCAAGCCTTCCCAATGCGGCGACAGTTCGCGCGGCACGTCACCGCGCAATTGACGAATCTGCCGATACAAGGCGTCGCGGATGCCTTCGAGTTCGAGCATGCCGCGCGCTTGCACGCGGTACTTGCCCTCGAAGCCCAGCGACATGCACAGGTACATCAGTTCCAGCATCGGCAGGTGCTTGACCGGGTTTTTCGACAGGCGATCCAGCAATTGGAAGAACTTCTCGCCACCGAAGGTTTCGTTGTGGAAGCTGCTGAGCAGGCTCATCTGCGACCATTCGCTTTCGTTGCCCCACGGCGTAGTCACGACGGCTTCGTCGACCACCGTGCAAAGCACGTAACGCGCGGCCATCACCTGGCTGCTTTCGGCGCCGTTGTGCAGCGCACGCACTTCAAACAGTTTCAACCCGGCCGTCAGTCGCTCGTTGAGCGCGTACATGTCTTCGCGGGTGTCGCTGTGCTTGAGTCGCACCACTTCCGACAGCAGGTCAGAGGCAGCGGCCACCAGCGAGTTGAGGCTGATGTTGAATGCTTCGGCCGGGCGCAAACGCGCGGCGTAGATCATCCGTTCTTCGAGCTGTTCGAAACGCGGCGGTGCGGCGAAATCTGTCAGCGGACTTTGCGCCGGGCCGTGGCCTTGGCGGTCGAGCAGGACGGTTTTATCGTCCTGGTTATGTTCCGTGTCCTTGATCATGTCGGTCAGTTCCTGATGGCCCAGAATTTCAGTTCAAGCTCGGCAAATTCGCCGGACACGTGGAACGCGAAGCCGCCGGAGCGCTCGAGTTGTGCCAGGTCTTCGGAACTGAGTTCGAGAATGAAATAGGTTTTGTTGGAGTGGAACGCGATCTGCCGCGGGGCCACCGGCAAGGGTTTGACCTTGATGCCAGGCAGGTGCAGGTTGACCAGTTGGCGGATGCGTTCCACCGGGCCGACCTTGAGGTGCGCCGGCAAGCGATGACGCAGTTCTTCGGAATCGCAGTTGGCACTGGCGGCGAGCACGAACGAGGCCGAGCCCAGCAGTTTGTGGTCGTGCAACGGCGAGACGATGATCCCGTACTGGCGCGCTTGCAGGACCAGTTCGATGGCGTGCTGCTCGAGCACCATCGACAGCACCTGACGAATCGCTTCCATCAGTTTGCGGAAGCTCGCGCCCTGGTCGCTGTGCTGGTAACGGCTGTCCAGACGCGGGCGTTTGCTGTCGCTGGAGAAGGTCGCCAGATCGCCGAGCATGGTCAGCAGCGTGCGGTACAACTCTTCCGGGTGAACCTGTTCCAGGCCGAGGTAGTGGCGCAACAACAGTTCGGTGCGGTTGATCAGTTGCAGCATCATGAAGTCGCCGACCTCCGCGCCACCGACTTTGCCGTTGGAACGGATGCGTTCGGCGATGGTGTCGCCCCGGTGGCCGAGCATGCTGATGACTTCCTTGAGGCACGACAGCAGGTAGCTGGACGAATGCGCCTGAAGGAACGTCGGGACGAAGTCCGGGTCGAGGCTGATCACGCCGTCGGGCGTAGTGTCGAGCACTTCGCAGACCTTCAGTTTCACGTAGGCCTGGTCGCTCTGCTGCTCGCCGAGTAACAGTTTGAAGTCCGGACGGCCGCAGCTGACCTGGCTGGCAGAGTCGTCGCCGGCGTTGGAGTCGGCGACTTCCGCTTCGTACGCGGTATAGCGCGCCAGCACGTCGGATTGCTCCGGACGGCGCGACTCGATGTGGTTGCCGGTGACCAGTGGCAGTGCCAGGTAGATCGGCGTGTTACCGGTGTTCGGCGGCACGTCGAGGGCCAGCGGCTCGGTGTTGCCGCCGAGTTCGAACAGGCTGCCATCCGGCAGAATCCCCGAGGCCTGGCTGATCACCAGTTTGCCCATGTTGAGGAACTGCAAGTCGATGTCCAGGTTCAGGAAGCCCCAGGTGTAGCTGCCCAGCAACTGAGTGCGGGTCTTCATCTGGTGATCGTAGTAGCGATCGTTGTGCTGGAAGTGCTGCGGGCGCAGCAGCATGCCTTCCTGCCAAATGACTTTGTGGGAATTCATGATCAGTCATCCGCCTTGGCGAGCGTTTCGTTGCTGTTGCGGATACCCGCCTGGTCGAGGATCAGATCAGCGTTGGTGACTTCCACCGGAGTGATTTGCACCGTGTAGCGCCATTTGGTTTCCGGCAGATCGCGGTAGGCGGCGAGGATGCCGACGTAACGACTGCCCTCCTCCACGCTGAGTTTCATCTCCACGGTTTCCCCCGGGCGCAGCTCGATTTCTTCGCTGGCCACCAGGTCCGGGGCCAGGGATTCCTTGGCGCGCTCGTACAGGCTGAAGAAGTCAGCGTTCTCGAACGTCACCGGGTGCTTAAGCTCGAACAGACGTACGACGATTGGCGACGGACGCCCGTTGAGGTCCGGGTTCAGCTGATCGCTGGCGGTCAGCTTCAGGTTGAGTTTGGTGACGTGGGAATACGGCGACAGCGACGAGCAGCCGGCCAGTAGCACCAGGGCGGTGAGCGCAGTCAGCGTCTTGAAAAAAGCGGTCGAGCAGCGAGACATGCGCATCATCCTTGGTGGTCGGTGTGAAGGGTGGAAATCAGGCGGATCTGTTCTTCGTAGGCCTGGGCAAAATCGCGGGCCAGCAGGCGCTCGCTCCAGTCATCGTCCTGACGCAGGGCCTGGTGATAACGACCGTAAGCTCTCCAGCGGCTGCCGGATGTGGCGAGCAGTGGCTTATTGTCGCGCTCGAAACGCAGGGTCAATTGCTGTGGCGAGAAGTGCTCCAATGTGCCGCGAACGGCAGCGCGGCTAGCGGTCAACAGGGCCACCTGATGCGCCTGCAAATCGCGGAACGCACGGGAGATTGCTTGCTCGGCCGGCAACTGGCCCGGCTTGTTCGGTTGCAACAAAATGCCCAGTGCCTCACCGGCATCGACGGCAAATTTGAGCGGGTTTTTGTGGGTGCCTTGCACGGTGGTCTGGGCCAGACGCAGTTCGTTTTTCAGCTCGCTGCGGGTGCGCAGGCTCTGCTGCAAACCGCCGACGCTTTGCTTGAGCAGGCGTGCAGCGTTCAGCGCCAGGGCTTCGCGGGCGTCGTGGTCGAGGCCTTTGAGGTCCACGCCCAATGCCGCACCGAAGTGCTCCCAGAAACCTTCGCTCTGACGCTCGACGGTTTTCGGCGCCGGGGCTGGTGCGGGTTCGGGTTCGGCCGGGGCGTCGATCAGCTCCGGGACCATCAGGCTTTCCATGTCGATGCGTGCGTAGTCGGCGCGCTGACGGGTGTCCTCGATGGTGGTGCTCGGGGAGATCAGTTCGTCGATTTCCGAATACACGCGCTCTTGCTGATCGAGGGCATTGAGCGGATCAAGGTCCAGAAACGCATCGTCCGGAATGATGCTGCCCGCCGCTTGCGGACGGCCGACTTCGACGTCGAAGGTCGCCGGGTCGCGTACCAGTCGCGCACGGATCTCGAAATCACCCAGCACGTAGACGCTGCCGTGCTCGATGCGCATCGCTTCGCCCTTGCGCAGGCGCGCGCCGCTTTCGCTGTCCTGGATACCGTTGCTGCTGGTATCGGTCAGGAAAAACGTGCCTTCGCGGTAGCTGATCAACGCGTGGTGGTTGGACAGGTGACGCTTGCGGTCCGGAATGATCCAGTCGCAATCCTCGCCCCGGCCGATCACGCCGCCGGCCTGTTTGAAGGTCTTCTGGCACAAATCCGTGGGCACGAACTGCTTGGTGTTCAGCATTTCGAAAACCAGTTCCATGGTGATACTCCTTGCGGTCACTTGCCGCGATTGACCGCCTGCGGATCACCCAATGGGCGATAGGTGTTGTCGTTGAATTTGTAATTGCCGCTACAGCCGCCGAGGCCGAATAGAACGACGAGGGTCAGCAGGACGGCTTGCCAGTGACGAACAGACATCAGAGGGTCTCCAGGGGTAGACAAAGTACAAAGCGCCGGCCCGTTTGGGCGGCGCTATCAGAAGCGAATGAGGTGAAGTCGACGGTCTTTTGCCTAGCCATCGAAATCACCCAAATTGATATTCAGGCGCCCGAGGCGGTACAGCAGCGTGCGGCGTGGCAGCCCGAGTTCGCGGGCCGCGAGAGTCTGGTTGCCGTCGTTTTTGCGCAGGCAATCGAGCAGCAGACTGCGCTCAACTTGCTCCAGGCGTTCGCGCAGGTTCAGGCCGCTGCTGTCTTCCGGCACGGCCTCCATGCGCAGAGAGAAATGCTCGGCCAATAACTCACCGCCCTCGCACAGCAGCACCGCGCGCTCGACCAGGCCCTTGAGTTCACGCACGTTGCCGGGGAAGGCATAACCGGACAGGTGATCCAGCGCCGCATCGGACCAGCGCACCGCATCGCGCTGCAAGAACGAGCAAGCCTTGTCGGCGAAGTGTCGGGCGAGGTCGAGGATGTCGCCTTCGCGCTGACGCAAGGCCGGCAACTCGATCGGGAATTGCGCGAGGCGGTAGTACAAGTCCTCGCGGAATTTGCCTTCACTGACCAGCACCGACAAATCCCGGTGAGTCGCGGCGATGATGCGCACGTCGATCTTGTGGGTGTCGTTGGAACCCAGCGGGCGGATCTCGCCTTCCTGCAGAACCCGCAACAGCTTGGCTTGCAGGGACAGCGGCATGTCGCCGATTTCATCCAGCAGCAAGGTGCCGCCGTTGGCCGCGTCGAACAGGCCGGCGCGATCACGATCAGCGCCGGTGAACGCACCTTTGCGGTAGCCGAACAGTTCGCTTTCCAACAGGTTCTCGGGGAACGCCGCGCAGTTCTGCACGATGAACGCCTGGGAGCGTCGTGGGCCGCAATCGTGTATCGCCCGCGCAACCACTTCCTTGCCGGTGCCGGTTTCGCCGCGCAGCAGCACGGTGTAGGGGCTGTGCAGCACTTTGCTGATCAGCGAATAGGTCTGGCGCATGGCCGAACTCTTGCCGATCAAGCCATAGCCGCTGGCACTCGGGACGCTGACCTTCGCCGGTCGTGCATCACCGGTCGGCTGACGCAAGCGCTGCAGCAAATGCAGTTGGCCAAGGACGAACGAGCCCAGTTGACCGAGGGACTCGGCGAAGCCTTGCAGGTCGATGTGCCGGCGACTGGCACACAGCAGCAAGCCTTCGACGGCCTTCTGCTGACTGACCAGCGGCACACACAACAGCGACTGCCAAGGCGTGGCCTGAGGCGGCAGAAAACTGGTTTCGTGCAGGCTGCCGCTCAGCTCGCTGAGGCACACCGCACGGTTCTGGCACAGGGCGAATTGCAGCAGTTGTTCACCGTTGTAATCCGCCGGCAGGCTCGCCGCTTCCCGGGGTTGCAGAATCCCGTTCAGGCACTCGGCGTTCATCCCCAGGCACGTGTGAGTCGCGTCCAGCAGGTACAGCTGCGTCAGCTCACAACCGCTGAGCTCGGCCAGCCCGCGAACGAAGTCACCCAGCAGCGCAGCACCGTCCGCCGCCCGCGACAAGCTGGCGAACTGCGCCAGCAAGGCTTCGGCATAGACCAGCGGCTGCGGCACTTGAGTGAACATCACACCCACCTCAGGCGAACTCGCAGGTCACGCTGGCGTTGCCGTCGAGCGTCGCGTGGACACGCTTGAGGTTTTCACCGGTGGCCATCGCATCAAGCAAGCGGTCGGCCACCAGCGGCAGCACGTGCAGGTCGAGCAAGTGGTCGATCAGGCGCGCGCCGCTGTCGCTCTGGGTGCAGCGTTCGGCCAAGTGATCGACGAGGTCCTGCGAGTAGGTGAAATCCAGCTGACGGCGGTTCAGGCGCTCGCCCAAACGACCGAGTTTGATTTCGATCAGCTCGCGCAGCACTGGGCCGCCGACCGGGTAATAAGGCACTACGCGCATCCGTGCCAGCAGTGCCGGTTTGAAGTGTTTGCTGAGGACCGGGCGAATGGTTTCTTCGAGGACTTCGGCCGATGGGCGTGCGCCGTTCTCGCAAAGCTCGCTGATGCGGTCGCTGCCCAGGTTCGAGGTCATCAGGATCAGCGTGTTGCGGAAGTCGATCTCGCGCCCTTCGCCGTCGTTGGCCACACCTTTGTCAAAGATTTGGTAGAACAGGTTGAGCACGTCCGGGTCGGCTTTCTCGACTTCATCGAGCAGCACCACCGAGTATGGTTTCTGACGCACGGCTTCGGTGAGCATGCCGCCTTCGCCGTAACCAACGTAGCCCGGCGGCGCACCGATCAGGCGCGAGACGGTGTGTTTTTCCTGGAACTCGGACATGTTGATGGTGGTGATGAAACGATCACCGCCGTACAGCAAGTCAGCGAGGGCCAGGGCGGTTTCGGTCTTGCCGACCCCACTCGGGCCGACCAGCAGGAACACGCCCACCGGCGCATCGGGTTTGTTCAGACCGGCAGCGGTAGCGCGCATCGAGCGATCCAGCGCGTGAACGGCTTGTTCCTGACCACGGATGCGCGTGCGCAAGTCGGTGGCGAAGCTCGCGACCTTGGCGTTGTGCTCGCGGGCCAGTTGTGCCAGCGGCACGCCGGTCCAGGCGCTGATCACTTCGGCCACCAGACGCGGGCAGACTTCGAAGCTCACCAGACGCTCTTTGAGCTGGGCATCGGTCAGGGCGCGGTGGGTTTCGTTCAGCGCGGCTTCCAGGGATGCGACGCTTTGCGCTTCATCAATCGCCAGCGTCTCGATCACGGTGCCTTCGGCATCTTCTTCAACCGTGACGGTTGACTCGACAGCGACGGCTTCGCGCGCTTTGGCCAATTGCTGACGCAGGTCCAGCAGGCGCTCGGCCAGTTCTTTCTGTTCGGTCCAGAGAGCTTCCAACGCGACCCTTTCGTCTTCAGCGGCGGCCAGGCGATCTTCCAAAGCGTCCAACGCTTCGTGATCGATCAGCAAGCCTGCTTCAGCATCACGGCGCAGCGCCTGACGCTGACGGCCACCTTCAGCCAGTTCGCCTCGCAGACGCTCCAGGCTTTCCGGTGCGGCGGCAAGGCTGATGCGCACGCGGGCGCACGCGGTGTCGAGCACGTCGACGGCTTTGTCCGGCAGCTGACGGCCCGCGAGGTAGCGAGCGGACAACTCAGCCGCCGCAACCACGGCGTCATCGCGCAGGTAGATGCCGTGGCTCTTCTCGTAAACCTGAGCCAGGCCACGGAGGATGGTCACCGCTTCGCTCACAGTCGGTTCGTGCAGTTGCACCGGCTGGAAGCGACGGGCCAGGGCCGGGTCTTTTTCGAAGTACTTCTTGTACTCCCCCCAGGTGGTGGCGGCGATGGTGCGCAACTCACCACGGGCCAGGGCAGGCTTGAGCAGGTTGGCTGCATCGGAGCCGCCAGCGTTGCCGCCCGCGCCGATCAGCGTGTGGGCTTCGTCGATGAAGATGATGATCGGTTTCGGCGAGGCTTTGACTTCATCGATCACGCCTTTGAGGCGACGCTCGAACTCACCTTTGACGCTGGCGCCCGCCTGCAACAGGCCCATGTCCAGCGACAGCAGCTCGACGCCTTTCAAAACTTGCGGCACTTCACCCGCGGCGATGCGCGAGGCCAGGCCTTCGACGATGGCGGTTTTACCGACGCCGGCTTCACCGACCACGATCGGGTTGTTTTTGCGGCGACGGGCAAGGATGTCGACCATCTGACGGATTGCGCCATCGCGGCATAACACCGGGTCAAGTTTGCCGTCGCGGGCCTGTTGGGTCAGGTTGTGGGTGAAGCGCTCCAGCAGCGATTCGCCGGGCACGGCTGTTTTACCCGTGGCCGGTTGTTCTTTTTGCGACAGGGCGAATTCTTTCAGGCGCTCGATATTTAGTTTGGCCAGCAACGACTGGTAGCGGCTGCCGGCATAGCGCATCGGATTGCGCAGCAACGCGAGGATCAACGCGGCTTGCTCGACCTGACTTTGGCCCAGTTCAAGGTTGGCCACCAGCAAAGCATCTTGCAGCCACTGCACCAGTTCCGGGGCGAACACCGGGTTACGCGAAGCGCTGTGCTCGACCCGCGATTGCAAGGCGGCGCTCAGTTCACCGGCATCGACGTCGGCGTCTTGCAGCGCGCGTGCGAGCAGGCCTTGCGGGCGCTCCAGCAAGCCCAGCAACAAGTCTTCGACGAGGATCTTGCTGCCGCCACGGGCGACGCAGCGTTCGGCCGAACTTTCCAGGTCACGACGGGTTTCGGCGTCCAGCGCCTGAATCAGTTGTTGCAGGTCTACGTTGATCATTGGTCATCTGTCCTTAATGAATTTTGCTGCCCAGAGTCACCACGCCGTCCGCTTTTTCGCGGCCGAGCCAGCTGGTCCATCCCAGGCGACAAGCGTTCTGTTCACCGATGCGCAGTTCGCGGATTTCTTCCTGGCGCAGGACCAGGCGAATGTCGTAATCGAGCGGGTCACGCAGGGTGAACCGCACCAGCGCGCAGAGCGGCTGGTAGCCGAAACCGATCGGCAGGAATTCGTGAAAGCGTTGCCAGTCGAGCTCACGGATGTGAATGCGGAATTTGCCGCTGCGGTCGCGCACGTGTTCGCCCAGCACCAGGTCTTCGCCGAGCAGGCTGTTGGCGCGGCCCAAACGATTACGTTGCTCGTCAAGAATTTCCACGCGGCGCTCGATGCACTGCTCGATGGTCAGTTCGGCATGTTTGAAGTAGTAACGCAGCACCGCTTCAATCAGCGCCGCCGAGTGCGCCCGCAAGCTGAGCAAACCGAGGTACGGCAGCAGGCGCTTCCAGTTCAGCTCCTGGGCCTTGCGGATCTCCTCGCCACCGAGGCCGATCAACGCAAACAGTTGCGAAGAAAACGGGTCGAGTGCGCCGCTCTGGAAGCTTGCGCGGTAGCGGTACTTGCGCCAGATCGGCAGCATCAGCCGTTGCAGGCGATGGTGGAACAGGTCGAGGAAATTGCGGGTCGGGTTGCCGTCTTCGCTGTCGCCCAAGGCCTGTTCGCCGTAGAACGCCGGCAACGGCGAACCGGAACCGACCAGGCCGATCAGGTTGAAACGCAAACGCGCACGCATCTGCCCGTGCTCTTCGAAAAACTCCACGCGATCGACATCACTGCCGGGGAAACCCAGGCTCGGATTGGCCTGGAATTCCAGCTGGTCGTACAGATCGTCTTCGCTCAGGTACGGGTGCGCCTCGCGCAACCGGTCAACCACCAGCAGCACGGCCTGAAACAGCGAGTACTCGCGTATTACCCGGGTCAGCCCGCTTAAAGCAGGGGTTGCAGACCCATACGTGGTGTCCATTGGTACACCTCTCCCTGTGTGCTTTTTACCCGCAGCTCGTGGTACGAATTGAGACTGGCGTAAAGCGCGAAAAACTCGTTAAGAACCGAAGCGAAAACGAACAGGTCGCCCTCACCGATATACCCTTCCGGGTCGATGGTCAGCTCGGTGCGCAACCCGCGCACCGGCAACCCTCGGTGCAATCGGTCGACGTGTTGGTGTTTGATTGACTTGAGCCCGCCCAGCAGGCGTTTACTGACTTTTTCCGCGTGTTGGTCGTAGTAGCGGGGCAGGTCGTAGGTTTCGAGAATCACCTTCAACGCATTGACGTCAGCCAGCGACAGATAGTTAAGCGACATGTTGCTGATCAGCTTCCAGAGGAAGTCACGGTTCAGCGGCGGCGCATAACTGGGAGTGGCCGGAGTGATGTTGCGGAAACTCAGGAACTCCGGCGTCTCTTCACAGGCCTGGCTGATGTCGCCGAGCTTGAGCTTGCGCGGCAGGTTCTGGTTGGTGCAGATCAGCTCGATCGACAGGGTTTCGTGGGCTTCGGTGTGGCGAATGCCGAAGCTCAAGTAAGTGTCGAGGCCGTTGTGCAACGAGGACGAACGCTGGCGAATGCTGTAGTGCGGACGGCTGTTGGGCACATCGAAACTCGGGTCGTGCTCGAAGGATTCGAACGGCACGTACTCTTGATAACCAAGGCCACCGGGCTTCCAGCCGGTGACGGTTTCCACGGAAAACACGCCGCAGTTTTCCAGGCCGAATTCGGCCGGCAGCAGCAGGTATTCGTCCTGTTTGCCGTCGAGGCGGATCGGCAACGCATCGTGTTTGAACAGATTGACGATCGGCGTGCAGTAGAGCTTCACGTTGTCCAGGGTCGGACGCAGACGCTGGATGCCGCTCTTGCGAATATCGAAGCGCAATTCCAGGCCGCGCACCTGTTTGAGAGTGTCTTCCGGCAGTGCCTTGAGCAGGTCCAGACCGTTGATATCGACGAACAGGAATTTGTCCTGAAAGGCGAAGTATTCCTGCAGGTAGCGATAGCCGCGGAAGGTGTTCAGCGGATAGGGGATCAACGCTTCTTCTTCGGCAAAACCCACCGGCTGCACGCGGTCGCCAGGCATCTTGAACGCCATCGGCGTGCCATTGACGCCGTTGATCGGTTTGCCGGCGCCGTCCAACGGGACCAGTTCGATGCCTTCCAGGTTGCGCAGCAGGCTCAGGTAAAGCATCTGACTGATGTAACGCTCACCGGCAAAGTGCAGACGCAGACGACTCAACTCCAGTTCACCAAGGTGACCGTCAGCGCTCATCTCCAGACGCAGGCTCAACAGCGAACCGTCGCCCTTCACCGAGTAATTCAGCGCGGCCAGGTCCAGCGGCAACACCTCGGTCGGGTAGCACGTGCGGAAACGGCAGCGCACATCATCGACCGGCACACTCTCAACCGGCGTATCACGCTCGACCCTCAACGCAGGCCCGGAACGCTTCAACGGGTCAAACTGCAAAATGCTGAACGCCGGCAGCGGCCGCATGTAGTTGGGCCACAGCAGGTGCATCAGCGAGTGGCTGAGTTCCGGCAATTCATCGTCGAGCTTCTGACGCAGGCGCCCGGTCAGAAAGGCAAAGCCCTCGAGCAACCGCTCCACGTCCGGATCCCGCCCGGCCTGACCCAGGAAAGGCGCCAACGCCGGGCTACGCTCGGCGAATCGACGACCTAACTGGCGAAGTGCGGTGAGTTCGCTTTGGTAGTAGTGGTTAAAGGACATGTCGGTCAGTTTTCCAAGTGGGTGTAAGGCGTATTACTGATGAAAAGATTCAGCCAGTTCTCTTTCCAATCTGGTATGGAAATAGTGAATGTACGCCCTGATGGACTTTCGGTGGTGACATCCGCCTTATAACTCAGCATTGCCATTACGCAATAAATCAGTACCGCAGCGAATAACGCCACGATTACAACTCCACGCACAAGCAATTTTCGCTGGGCTATCTGCACAATCACACACCGACATAAACATATATTGGGAACAGCCCCACTTCTCTAGAAACCCTCATCACTTCTTGCCGCCCTGCTTCGCGCTGCACCACGTTTTGAAATCCAGCCGATCAAAACCGTGGCAATCATTAACTTTTGAAATAAACATATAAGGCTTCGCTGCCTCATAAGAAAAATAATAATAGTTTTCGCGATCCTGACCATAGATCCAATAAGAAGAAGATCCTTGATTTATCTCATAGGGTTCAAAAGAGAAAATTGAAGATTCTGCAGGAATGAAATTAACGCGATCCATAGCCAACATTAGCGCATTGGAAAAAAAGTTAGTCCACATGACGACCCCTAAGACTAAAACACCGGCTGCCAACACGAAAATGATAGATCCCGAGGTTTTATTTTTCATAGAAATACAGCCATGCAGTGCCTGCTTTTGCATTTTCTAACAACGTCATTGCATCGCTTGAATACCTTTCGGCAAGCGGACCTGAACCGTTGTAAGACGCGATAACTTTCTTCAACAGCCCTGGTGTCAGTGACCCGGAATGACAGCGGGACCCTGTGGCTCGGTCGATGAGTTCACGCAGATGGCCCGCGGCATAATAGAGATCTGCTTTCCAGTCATCACCGGGAATTCTAGTGTCTTGGTTCCAGCCAAAAATCCGGTACTGAACATCTTCGGGTAATGGCTTTTTGCAGTAATAGTTTTCGGTGTACTTGACGGAGTTCTGCAAAGTAGCTCGACTCATATTTGTAAAACCACTAGAGCCACCGGCCAACTTATCCGGGACAGCATCAAAAGCCATATTGTCAACGATGGCCAGCAATGTTGTTAATGATCGCTCGCCGAATTGCATTGCCTGGAGAAGCTTACTGCCATTAGGTCCATTTTCCTGCTGAAGAATGACCGCCAGCAGCACATGAGGAATGCCATAATATTTGGCTGCCTGTTTTATCCAGACACGTATCTCAGTGTCAGAAAAACTTGCTTTGAGCAATTCTTTGGTTTTGGGTACATACCACATTATTTGAAGAGGAGAAGGCAGCTCTCCGGAGTAACTCGGAACACTGTCGTACCCGCTTAACGTCGAGAGTTCTTTTCCATTACAACGACACACTTTTAACTCTACAGGTGCAACCTCAGAGGTCTTAGTGCTTGGAGCAGCGCCAACAGGCACATATTCCTGTCCATCTTTATTGATTTTTTCAGGCTCTGCCATGAACGACTACTCCCTTAGCTCTCAATAAAGACTTCGATTTTTTCCGAACTCTTATGCGCAGCTACCCGATGAGTCAAACCCAACTCATTGGTGATTCCGCTTTCGAGCGAACCATCCTGACGACGGATCAAATATTTGGTATCCGCCAACGGATTGCCCAAACCATTCTTCAGTTGAAATTGCGCGTCGAATCCCGGTATCGCCAGCGGAACCGGCGGAATAAACGGCACCGGCGTATGCGAGTTCCCGATAATCACTGTCCCGGACCCGGCCGTAACCTTGTTGCCATGAGTACCGACGGAGCCCACGGTCGCCGCCGGTTTACCGTTGATCAAAACGGTCGTCGCAAGGTCGCCGACCATCGCACCACCACACGCCGAGGCATCGCCTTGGCGGGCGGCCGCGAGGCCGTCGAAAAACACGTCGCCGGAGCCGGCGGCAATCGGATTGGTGCCGTGGCCGGGGAGCGGGCAAGCGGTGGGGTCGGTGACACGTGCTGCGGGTTTGCCGGACATACGAATCTCCTTAGTTGACCTTCACTTGACCGCTGCCATCCAGGCGCGCGGCGAAACTGACCTGACGCTTGAAACCATCAACTTCCAGCAAGCCTTCGATGCTGAAGGACAGGCGAAGCTGATCGTGGTCACGCGGCAGGGAAATGACACGCACATTGCTCAGGCGTGGCTCGTAGGCTTCGATGAAATTTTCGATCGCCAAACGGGCCTGACTCAGAGAGTCGTGCAGGCTCAGACGCATGTCATTGAGATCGGGTAGCCCGTAATCGGACAGCGTTTGCACGCTGCCCGCACGGGTGCTGAGCATCTTGGCCAGATGGGCAGCCACGGACGCCATGGCGGAGACCTCGCGGCTCCAGCCGACGCGTTTGTCCGCGTCGCCACCCAGGCGTTCGAACAGGCTGCCATATCCAGTCATGAGTCGCTCCGCTTACTCTTTGTCCAGCTTGCCAACCAGCGACAGGGTGAAATCGGCACCCATGTACTTGAAGTGCGGGCGCACGTTCAGGCTGACGCGGTACCAGCCAGGCTCGCCTTCAACATCGCTGACGATGATCTGGGCAGCGCGCAGTGGACGACGGCCACGTACTTCGGCGCTTGGGTTTTCCTGGTCGGCCACGTACTGGCGGATCCACTTGTTCAGTTCCAACTCGAGGTCGGTACGTTCTTTCCACGAACCGAGTTGCTCGCGCTGCAGCACTTTCAAGTAGTGAGCCAGGCGGTTGACAATCATCATGTACGGCAGTTGCGTGCCGAGCTTGTAGTTCAGCTCTGCCGCTTTGCCTTCTGCGCTGATGCCGAAGAACTTCGGCTTCTGCACCGAGCTCGCGGAGAAGAACGCCGCGTTGTCGCTGCCTTTGCGCATGGTCAGGGAGATGAAGCCTTCCTCGGCCAGTTCGTATTCACGACGGTCGCTAACCAATACTTCCGTAGGAATCTTGGTTTCGATTTCGCCCATGCTTTCGAAGTGGTGCAACGGCAGGTCTTCAACCGCGCCACCGCTCTGTGGGCCGATGATGTTCGGGCACCAGCGGAATTTGGCGAAGCTGTCGGTCAGCTTGGTGCCGAACGCGTAGGCAGTGTTGCCCCACAGGTAGTGCTCGTGGCTGTTGGCGACGGTTTCTTTGTACACGAACGATTTGACCGGGTTTTCTTCCGGGTCGTACGGGTTACGCAGCAGGAAACGCGGCACGGTCAGGCCAACGTAACGGGAGTCTTCCGACTGGCGGAAGCTCTGCCATTTGGCGAATTGCGGGCCTTCGAAGTGATCTTTCAGATCCTTCAGGTCCGGCAGACCGGTGAAGCTTTCCAGGCCGAAGAATTTCGGTCCGGCAGCCGCGATGAACGGCGCGTGGGACATGCAGGCGACGCTGGAGACGTACTGCATCAGTTTCACGTCCGGCGAGCTTGGGGACATGAAGTAGTTGGCGATAATTGCGCCAACCGGCTGACCACCAAACTGGCCGTATTCAGCGGTGTAGATGTGCTTGTACAGGCCAGACTGCATCACCTCCGGCGAATCGTCGAAATCGTCCAGCAGGTCTTCTTTGGAGACGTTGAGGATTTCGATCTTGATGTTTTCGCGGAAGTTGGTGCGATCAACCAGCAACTGCAGACCACGCCACGACGACTCCAGGGACTGGAAGGCCGGGTGGTGCAGGATTTCGTCCATCTGGCGACTGAGCTTGGCATCGATCTCGGCGATCATGCGGTCAACCATGGCTTTCTTGACCGGCTCACCGTTGTTCTGCGGCTTGAGCAGTTCTTCGATGAAGGCCGATACACCACGCTTGGCGATGTCGTAGGCTTCGTCGTCCGGCGTCAGGCGGGTCTCGGCGATGATGCTGTCGAGAATGCTGTATTCGCCGTTTTCTTTACTTTTTTGCTGCGCTGCACTCGTGCTCATAGTGTTGGCTTCCTTGGCTGATGGAGACTCAGGCGTCCTGGGCTGCGGCGTTCAGGCCCAGCTCACCCAGTACGCGACCGCGGGATTCGTCGTCGGCGAGAACGCCTTCGATGGCTTTGCGGAACGCAGGCGCGTTACCCAGCGGGCCTTTGAGGGCCACCAGCGCGTCGCGCAGTTCCATCAGTTTTTTCAACTCAGGCACTTGCTCGACCAGGCTGGCCGGGTTGAAGTCCTTCATCGAGTTGACGCGCAGTTGCACGCCCAGCTCTTCAGTGCTGCCCTCTTCCTGAAGGCGGTTCGGCACGTTCAACGTCAGGCTCAGCTCTTGCTTGGCCAGCACTTCGTCGAAGGTCATTTTGTCGATGCTGATCGGCTTGCGATCTTCGACTTTGCGTTCGTCCTTGCGGTGGGTGTAGTCACCGATTGCCAGTAGTTTCAACGGCAGTTCAATCTCTTCCTGTGCACCACCGGTGGCAGGTTTGAAAGTGACGTTGATGCGTTCCTTGGGGGCTACCGAGCCTTCTTTGGCCATGGCTTTTCTCCTTGCGGTTGTGGCCCTGGGGCCTATTCGAGTACCACTTCGAGATCGAGGTGGCACAGCCTGCGATAAATCTCTTCCTTGCGTTCACGTACGGCATGGTTCTGCGGTAACAACTCGCAGCAGCTATGCAGCAAATGCAGCACTTCCAGCGCAAGATCGGGCTCCCAGGCGTTCAGGCCTGAGTCCTGTAATGTTTGGTCCAGGGTTTCGAGTTGGGTCTTGGCCAGTTCGTATTTCTTGGCCATGAAGCACAGCCGCGCGAGGGCGAACTGCCAGAAGAATCGGACGCGTCCGCCGTGGGCGCTTTGCAGGCCTTGCTTGAGGATCTGCACGGCGGCCTTGAGGCCGTCCTTGCGCAGGATCGGCAGGACTTCTTCCAGGGCCACTTCCCAGGCCGGCTGGCTGTCAGCGACTTCAACCTTGCGCGGCGCACTGGCGCTTTGCAGGTGCGGCATGACGTGGGCACTGACCCAGGCGCGGGTGGCGGGATCAGCAAACGGCGCGCCGTCGTGGAACCGCAATTCGATGATGCCGGGCAGGCGCTGAATCAAAAGCGCGAAGTGGATTTCCACTTCGCGCATTGCCATCTCGGCGTTGAGCCCCTGAAGGCATTCCCAGACCATTCGCTGGCCATCGAACCAGAACGGCGCCTTCGCCAGGCTCGCCTCCAGCTCCACCAGCAGGTCAGCGTATTTGGCCTGGTCGTAACGGTCCTGGTAGGCCTTGAGCTTGTCGGCAGGCAAGCCACGCAGCACGGTGATTTGCTCCGCGTTGCGTTCGGGGACTGCGTCGATGGGCAGCCATAACAGGGTGCGATTGAGGCGCAGGGCGCGCAGGTCGGTGGCTTTCTGCTTGAGCCACCAGGCACACAGCGGACGGGCGTTTTCTTGCTGGGCGCGCAGGGCTTTGTGGGCTTCTTTCTCGTTGTCGATCGGCGCGCCGGGAGTGAACAGCTGCGTGGCGGCCTGCTTGACCTGGGCCACGGCGGCCCCTACCACACCGGGCTCCGGCTGGTTGTCAGCGGCGCGCTGGACCATGTTTTTCAGGCGGCGGGAGATCGGCAGCAGCAACGGCGCATCGTCGCCCAGGTGTTCGGTGCAGGCAGCATCGAGGCCTTCAAGATGTTCCACCAGACGGCGGAACAACGGCAGCTGCTCTTTGATCGCGATGTTTTCGTTCAGCACCTGCTCAAGACGCGGCACCAACCAACTGATGGCAGCGGAGCGGGTGCGGGCCTTGTGAGGATGAACCTCGGCCCAGTGGTTCTCGCACAGATGGTGCAGAAGTCCAAGGCCGGCCAGCAGTCCCTGGAAGGACTCGCGTTGGTACAGAGCCCAGGTCAGCCAGGCACCGACTCGCAAATCCTTGGACTGGGTGCGCAGCAGGTTTTCACTGTTTTCGCGAATTTTCAGCCAGTCGATCTGACCGCTTTCGTGCATGGACTGGGCTTTGCCCAGCTCGCTTTCCAATGCCTCATATTCGCTCGAAAAGCGAACATCCTCGCCCGCGAAATTCTCTTTGGAAACAGAGGCTTTTGCGAGTTCAAGGTAATGAGCGGAAAGTTTGCTTGAGTAGGACATCCATGGCCTTTATTAAGGATTACAGTCATACGCCTAATGGGATTACCGAGGCGTGGGACAGTATCAAAGAGCTGCGATGAGTCTCATCCAATTGAGTTCGTGCTCTTTCAAGTGGGCGCATCGTAATCACAATGATGGCCACTAGCAAGCATCTGATTAAACAATAAGACGAAGCGTGTTTTTATCTCGTAGGAGATATCCCTATATGTAGCAAGGGAATCCCTGAGATCGGTTTAACTATTCATTGTTCGACCCACTGGCCGGAAACCGTTGAGATAGAGCCTTCCGACTCTTCCACCTTAATAAACGCCGTATTCATTGCCGATGCGCTCCCTGAGGCAGGCGTGAAGCATGCCAAAAATAAAAAATTATGAATGTAGGAGCATTCCGAAATGTTACCGACATCAGTGAATAAAATGACGAGTGACAACAGCGAATAAGTAAAGTGCCATCACATTGATGGCACTCCGTATTAAATCCAAAGTTCCAAAATGGAACTTTCGGTATTGCGGAAATTTCATACCCGGCTTCAGGATCCCTCCTACATCAATCCTTTGGATGCCTTGTTAGCGTGCACGGCATTTTGTCGACTTGCTCAAGCCGAGAATGGTTAAGGCGTCAAGATTTTTCTCTCTCAGCTCAAGGACGAGCTAAAAAAGCAAAAGGATAAGCGCATGTTTGCACCGGCCAATGCTGCCCTCTTCACACTCGTGATCCCAACGGTTCGCAACGATTTTAAAGTGCTGGCCTTCGAAGGCACTGAAACCATCAGCGCGTTGTACTCAATCAACGTGGATCTGGTCAGCGAGTACCCCGATATCGATCTGGAGAGCCTGCTTGACCAACCTGCATTTTTGCAATTCGGGCTCAACGGTGAAGGTATTCACGGTCACATCGTAGGCGTGTCTGTGGGCGATGCTGGTAAACGCCTGACCCGCTATCGCGTGAACCTTGTGCCGGCGCTGCATTACTTGCAGTTCAGCCGAGATCAGCGGATTTTCCAGGGTCAGACGGTGCCGCAAATCATCGCTCAGGTCCTCAAGGAGCACGGCATTCAGGCCGATGCTTTTACCTTCCACGTCAAAACAGGTCCTGCGCGCGAATACTGCACTCAATACCGGGAAAATGATCTGGAGTTCGTCCAGCGGCTTTGCGCCGAGGACGGCATTACGTGGCATCACCAGCATTCCCCGGAAGGCCATGTGCTGGTGTTCACCGATGACCAGACATTCTTCCCCAAACTGGGCGAGACCCCGTTTCAGCAAGACTCCGGCATGGTGGCGGAGCACCCGGTCGTCAGCCAGTTATCGATGCGTTTCAACACCCGCCCCAGCATGGTTACCCGCCGCGACTACGACCTGAAACGCCCGAACGCACTGCTGGAAACTCGCTTTACTGCTGAGTTCAGTCCCGAGCTGGAAGACTATAGCTACCCGCTGCCATTAGAGAGCGAAAAGCGCGGCAAACAACTTGCCCGGCAGGCACTGGAACGGCACCGAGTCGATTATCAGTTGGCGGAGGGCGAAAGCGACCAGCCAACTCTGCGCAGCGGCCACTTTTTCGGCCTGACGGATCACCCACGCGAAACGTACAACGATCTATGGCTGTTGCTCAGCGTTACCCACTCAGGGAAAAACCCTCAGGTGCTTGAAGAGTCAGTCACCGGCGCTACCGACCCTGAAGACGGTTTTACCCAGGGCTACCGCAACAGTTTCAGCGTGATCCCCTGGGACGTGTTTTATCGGCCACCGATGCCTGCACCAAGACCCACGCTGAATTGTCAGACCGCTCGCGTCACCGGCCCTGTTGGTGAGGAGATTTACTGCGACGAGTACGGTCGCGTCAAGGTCAAATTTCATTGGGACCGGTCTGAACGCAACACTGAAAACAGCAGTTGCTGGCTGCGAGTAGCGTCCAGCTGGGCGGGGGACAACTTTGGCACGGTGATCATTCCGCGTATCGGGATGGAAGTCCTCGTTACTTATCTCGAAGGCAATCCCGATAATCCGTTGATCACCGGCTGCCTGATCAACAAGGTCACGCCGCCGGCCTACCCACTGCCCGAAAATAAAACCAAAACCGTACTTCGGACCCACAGCTCTCCCACCACGGGTGGCTACAACGAACTGTCGATGGACGATCGCGCTGGCGATGAGTTGGTCCACCTGCGTGCTCAGCGAGATATGGAGCAGAAGGTTGGAAACGACAGCCGGCTTGAGGTGGGCAATGAGAGCCGAGTAACCATCAAGGGCGACCGTATTACGGTGCTGGGATCTGAAGAGCACCTCACTGTCACGTCGGATCGAAAAATCCAGGTAAGCGCCAACGACTACCTGCATGTCGCTGGCGACAGCCACACAAGAGCCGATGAAACGCTGGTTATCGAAGCCGGTCAGCACGTGCACATCAAGGCAGGCGCACACCTTGTGATAGATGCGGGTGAGAGCATTTCTGTAAAGGTCGGCGGTCAGCACATCGTGATGAACGCAGACGGTATTTTCAGTAGTTGCGCGCTTGAGGTGGGTGGTGCTCCAAAGCCGGGTACGCCCGTGCATACACTGCTGCAGGGGGCTGCGGCGGGATTGTTAGTATCCGTCGCGCCTGCGCCATTAGGAGACGAAGCATCGGATGAGCTGGAGGAAGAGGAGGAGGAAGTCGAAGAAGAAGGGATTACTTTGCGGATTGGGGTGTTCTTCGATGGCACGGGGAACAATAAAGCCAACAGCGAAACCGTGGCGGCGTGCTATGCACCGGACGTCAACCTGACAGAAGCTGCTGAGGAAATACAAAAGCATTGCGCTGCTTTCGGGTACGACGGCAATGGGAGCTCGCCGGACAATAGTTATGGGAATGATGTGAGCAACATCGTGCGGCTTTACAAACTGTATGAAGACCGAGTGGACGAAACTCTGTTGCCAGAAGCAACGACGACCTCAATTGCCATCTATGTCGATGGCGTCGGGACCACAAGCGGTGGTGAAGACTCACTTTACTCACAAGCAACGGGGCTGGGCGAAACAGGTGTGGTGGCCCGGGTCGAGCAGAGCCCAGCACTTATTGGGGAGCAAATACGTCAGCTAAGAGCGCGCAACCCGGAACTGATAATCGAGAGGATTGAATTCGATATTTTCGGATTCAGCCGAGGGGCCGCAGCGGCGAGGCACTTTGCGAACGAAGTCTTCAAAGGCAATCAAAGTATTCTTGCCAAAGCGTTTCCTAGCGGCTTCGAAGGCTTGGCCAGAAGCTTTACCTGGCGGCCGAAAATTGATGTGGCTATCAACTTCATCGGCCTGTTCGATACCGTCGCCTCGATCGCCAACCCTGTACTGTTCGATTTCACGGGTGCCAACAGCAGAAATCCCGGCATCAATCTCAAGCTGCCCGACGGCTGTGCCAATAAGGTGGTGCAGTTGGTCGCGCGAGACGAAGTCCGTGAAAACTTTGCCCTCAACAGCCTCGGTGACACAGACCTGATTTTGCCCGGTGTGCACTCGGACCTTGGCGGCGGCTACTTGCCAAGTGCCAAGGAAAAACTCCTGCTGGGTAAACCCTTTACAAGCACCGTGAGCGAGAGCATGGCACCGACCCGCAGTCCCGCTTACCTTTCCGCCGAAAAGGAAGTGTTTGCTTGGTATGAAAAAGGCGTAATCGACTTCGACGGTCCGGGCAACGAACTCAAAGTGGCGCTTTGGGAAAGACCGTTACCCCTATCAAGAGGGAAAGATCAGTCCAATACCGATCCACAGAAGAAGGTTTTTGCGGCCGCCGCGATTGAACGCCCGGTGCGCGGCGAACTGTCGCTGGTGTACTTGCGCATCATGCGCGAGCTGGCAGTCAGACACGATGTGCCATTCAAGCTAATCCCTGATACCCCGGCCCTGCGACTACCCGAGGAATTAGAGCCTATCCACAAAAAGCTCCAGGCATATGCCCTTGGCGAAACAAAAGTCGAGGGATTGACTGCTGATGAAAGAGCACTGTTACGCAGTCGCTACATCCACCTGTCCGCTAACTGGAACGCAGCTAGAGGCTTTAGCAGCAGCGACATAAGCATTGTTTTTATCAATCGACCAGCCAAAAACAGTCAGCGAGTGGTGCACCCCAATGAGTAGCCCTACACTTTTTTCTACAAAATGCGCAGGCTTGCTTTTAGCGTTGCTGCTATTGGGTTGCACGCAAAGCTTCGCGCAATCAAATAAAGACTTGCCCTGGTTCCTGGGGTTTTCAGCGCCGGCTTATATGGAGGTCTGGATTGAAACTGCAGACGTGGTGGATATCCAGGAACGGGTATTCCGAGGTGCGGGAGGTGGTATCGCCTCTGTTCCAAAGCCCCCGAATAATCAGGGTATTGGCAGAGGATGGGTCAGCAGTAACGGCGCTGGTAAGGGCAGGTATGTCACTGGTGCCGATCTGCCCCGTTTGATCTACGTACGTTGGCAATCGCTGGCCGAACCGCAAACCTATGAGGCCTACATCGTCATTCCCGAATCCGCACGGGAGATTATGCGCAAACCTGAAAAGGCTTTTTGCAGCTTCGGTGCCGAATGGATTACCGAGCCCCGTGACAACATAGGCATTGGTTTGGCTCCGGGCGGCATTGCCAAGGTCTGGCTTGGTGGTGCCTGCCTGAAGGCGGTCGAGATTGCTCGGGTAGTGGGTACCATTAATAAGCAAGGACCCTCACGGGGCAAAAATGTAGGCCGTTACGCCCTGCCCTTGTCACCCGAGTCCAAAACCTATATCGAGAACTTCGGTATTCCGTTTGGAAGCTGGTAAGGAGAGTCATTACATGGATTTAAGAACATTATTTTTCGCAGCACTTATGTGGCAGCCTCATGTGTACGCCGCATCAGAACCCACCATACCGGAGGGAAATTATTACTTGCACGGTGCCATGGAAATGGCAGCCAAATTGGCTTTTAAAAAGGACGGAACCTTTCAAGCAGCAATTGCATATGGGAGTGCCGACGGCGCTGCGAAGGGAACGTGGAATATCGAGAACAATACCCTGACGCTAACAAGTGATGCCGACTTGCAGTCGGCCAAGAAACTATCTTTCGAAATGCACAGAACGAGGAACTTGGTTGAGCTTGAGCAAAGTTATCGCATCCAGCACGGCAATTACGACAACATTGATAACGCTACCGCACACCAGGCCCAGACTAACTACATTTTGCAGATGCAATACGATCCGCGCCCCAAACCTCCTGCCATCGAGCCTGTGTACCTTTATTTTGAGTTTTCCGAAGGCCCTGGGAGCCAGCAGCTGTTGAGTTCAAATAAACCAACAGACCTGTGGTTGCCATACGATCCTCAAAGAACGCTAAAGAAAATAGGCTTCGGAACTTCCCGTGATTCTGGCCCCACTCAGTGGTTCGACGTTTCGCCAGACAGCCGCTCGTTCAGTATTGGCTGGAAAAAGAAGAAGAGCCAAACTATCTCATTTGACCCGCCTAGAGAAAAGGGACTGGTCGAAATCCAACGCGTGTTAAACGATGACGAACATAGGCGGATCCTGAAAAATTACATCATCACGCTTTTTCACTTCGATCCAATCAGCCCACCAGTCACAACGCCGGTCGATGTGTACTGGAAGTTTGAGGACGGCTCAGCTGAGCAACAGGTCTGGACGGATTCGAAGCAAGAAACGTTATCCCTCCCCTACTCCCCCACGAGAGCCTTGGAGAAAATCGGCTTGCGCACCCAAGGTTCGAAGGACGAAATTGAGTGGCTTTATACTTTTCCTGAGATGAGGTGGATGCGTGTGGATTGGAAAGAATACGCCGTACCCGCAAATGGCGAGTTGTCCCTTCTGTTTGAGGATCTGCAATTAGTCATTGAGCCCGACTGCCTCGCGGTAGATTTTGGCAATGGCAAAGCATGCTTTCGCCGTCGTTAACACGCTCGGTCTGTGAAGGATTTGCTGATGTGCAGGCGCTGTTTCTCTGCGGATTAAACACCGCTCAACAGCGCTTGTTTAAAACGCCTCAAGGTTACGTCCTGCAAGCTACAACACCTTGCGTCGTTGCCTACGGCTACGCCAGAATCCGCCGGCTTGTGCGCTTTCGGGCCGGTCGGTAACTTGATTCCTGTCACTGATCGTCAGTGATCGGGTTTAGTCGCTCGCTGGTAATTGAAGCTGCACAAGCTTCTGTCAGACAGGTATCTCCTACCTGCATTTGATGGTGGCTGTGCGTAGGGCACCTTCGGGTGCGCCGGCTTCTTCAATTCCCCGGTCCGACTAACCTGCGTACAGCTGCCACCCCTTCGTTTAGTCGGCGAAGTGTTGTCAGCATCACTTATGGAATTGAAGATCATGTTCAAGGTCACTCCAAACCCACCGGACACCGACCCGGTCTCCCCCTACGTAAGCCCCGATTCAAACAAACTCAACGACGCCGCCGAACGCGCCCTCGACCATCACTTCCCGCCAGCCGAACCGAAGCCGCCGAAACTCAACGGCCAACTCTTCAGCGTCTGCGCCGGCGTCAACACAGAAATCCTCCTCGCCAACGCCTCGGAAGATCTACTTTCCATCAGCGCCATCGCCGCCGACCTCGCCGACGATGTGGATGGCTCACGCCGCTCCGTAGCCTTGGCGCTCAGCCGCATGGCCGACGGCGTGCATTTGTTGGTGGAGCGAGCGCTGGATCATTTGGATGAACCAGAGATGGCAGCGATTCTTGCCAGGCAACAAAACCGCGCAAGCTGATTCGTCAGGCATAAAAAAATGGGCACCCAACCCAGTTGGCGTGCCCATTCTTTATTCCGCTCCCCCGCTATGCGGGATAAGGATGCGAATTACGGATTAACGCTGTCTTTCAACGATTTACCCGGCTTGAACGCAACGGTGTTGCTGGCCTTGATCTTAACTGGCTCACCAGTTTGCGGGTTTTTGCCGGTGCGGGCACCGCGATGGCGTTGCAGGAAGGTACCAAAGCCCACCAGCGTGACGCTGTCCTTGCGGTGCAGAGCGCCGGTGATTTCTTCGAGAACGGCGTTGAGAACGCGGTTGGCCTGCTCTTTGGTGAGGTCTGCTTTTTCAGCAATTGCTGCGGCGAGTTCTGGTTTACGCATGTTAGTGAAGCCCCTTTGACGGTTTTTTGTTGTTATGTCCGTGCTGTTCTCGTTGGAACAGCGCCCAAAGCGCCGCAGGTGCTCTATTCTGCGGCAGACGGGAGTGAGAATGGCATGCACGGAAGAGCCGCGCCAGTCTCGGCGCGACCTTTGTAGCGGCAAAAGAGGGGTGATTCCGACAGAACGACCGGTATTTACGCCAGCAGTGCAGGAAGCTCTTTGTTCAGGGCCAGTTTTTCCATCACCGCCGCGCCTGTCAGGGCATATCCCAGCAGTTTGCCGCTGGCATCGCGGCACAATACCTTGATGTCCGCGCCCTGCCCTTCGACCGTCCAGACGCCTTCGAAACCCCGTGGCGGTGGGGAAACCACCAATGGGCAAACCGGGGTTTTCACGGTGATGGGCATCGGGCCATAACGCACCGCCGTAGGGTTTCCGGCGAGGGTCTGAGCCAGCGCTCTCGCACAGCTCATGAGGGGCATCACGTACAACAGATTCAGCCCGTCGACTTCGGCGCAGTCGCCCAAGGCGTAGATATTGGCGTGGGAGGTTTTCAGGTGACGATCGACGACCACGCCGCGATTGACCTGCACACCGGCCGCAGCCGCCAGGTCGATGCGCGGACGCAGTCCTATAGCCGAAACAACCACGTCGCAAGGAATCACCTGACCGTCAGAGAGATGCGCTTCCAGGCCATCAGCCACGCGCTGCAAGCGATTGAGCACCGGCCCGAGGTGGAAGCGTGCGCCGAGGCTTTCCAGCCCGGCCTGAACCGCAGCGGCCGCCGCCAGGTGCAGCAGGGTCGGCATGACTTGCTCGCACGGTGCAACCAGTTGCACCTCGTAACCGCCGAGGATCAGGTCGTTGGCGAACTCGCAGCCGATCAGACCGGCGCCGAGCAGCAGCACCCGACGTTTGCCGGCCGCCGCTGCGCGAAAGCGTGCGTAATCTTCCAGGTCGTTGATCGGGAAAACGGCGTCAGCCGCATCGCCTTCGATCGGCACCCGCACGGTTTCCGCGCCCCAAGCGAGGATCAGGTCACGGTAAATCACCGATTCCTCACCGATCCACAAGCGCTTGTGGCCCGGATCAATGCCGCTGATGCGCGTGTGCGTACGCACTTCGGCCTTCAACTGCTCGGCCATGGCGCCCGGTTCGGCCATGCTCAGGCCATCGGCGTCCTTGTTTTTGCCGAAGCCAGTGGACAGCATCGGCTTGGAGTAGGAGCGCCCGTCATCTGCAGTAATCAGCAGCAGCGGGGTTTCGCCATCGAGTTTGCGAAACTCCCGGGCCAGGTTGTAGCCAGCCAGCCCAGTGCCGATGATCACGACAGGTGCGTTCATTCCCTACTCCTTCAAATGTCTTAGTTGATTTCGATCATTTCAAAATCCATCTTGCCCACGCCGCAGTCCGGGCACAGCCAGTCTTCCGGCACGTCCTGCCAAAAGGTGCCCGGCGCAATGCCGTCATCCGGCCAGCCGTCGGCTTCGTTATAAATCAGGCCGCAGACCACACATTGCCACTTTTTCATTCACATACATCCTCAGGATTCAGGCTTTTGCCGGCGCGAACGGTCAATGGTTGGAGCGCTGCCGTCCGGCTCAGGGGCGTTTTGTACTGATCGGGCCCGGCAGATGCAAGCCTGTTCGACGCGACGGCTGGCCGGATCACTCAAAATCGCCGGCTGACATGGTAAGCTCGCCGCCTCATTTGCTGCCAATAATGACTCACTGTGCCGCACTCAAAATCCCCCACCATGACCCCGCTCTGGCTCGCTGAAAGCCAACTGACGCCCCTCCCCGACACGTCTACCCTCGACTGGTTGTTCGACGAAGGCTCTCTGACCCGACGGCTGATCCGTTTGTCGAATGACGGCTTCAGCGTCACGCCCCTCTTCGAAGGCTGGCAGCCTCTGCGCGCCGACGAATGTGCCGCACTGGATCTGGCCGAAGGCAGCGAGGGCTGGGTTCGCGAGGTGTATCTGCGCGGCCACGGCGAGGCCTGGGTGTTTGCACGCAGCGTGGCGGCGCGCAGCGCGTTGCAGGGCGACGGTTTGCACATGGACGAATTGGGCAGCCGCTCCCTGGGCGAGTTGCTGTTTTGCGACCAAGCGTTTCAGCGCCGTGCTATCGAGGTTTGTCATTATCCTCAACAGTGGCTGCCGATGGAGTCCCGTGCACCTGGACTGTGGGGCCGGCGCTCGCGTTTCGACCGTGGAGCCTTGAGCGTGCTGGTGGCCGAAATTTTCTTGCCGACCCTGTGGAACGCGACCCGCGCCCATCCGGAGAATTGCTGATGTACCAGAGCCTGCTCAAGTCCCTGAATCGCTTGAACCCTCGGGCCTGGGATTTTATTCAGCTGACGCGCATGGACAAGCCGATCGGCATTTATCTGCTGCTGTGGCCAACCCTGTGGGCATTGTGGATTGCCGGTAAGGGTTCACCGTCACTGGCCAACATCGTCATTTTCGTCCTCGGTGTGGTGCTGACCCGCGCCGGCGGCTGCGTAATCAATGACTGGGCGGACCGCAAGGTCGACGGCCACGTGAAGCGCACCGAACAGCGGCCATTGGTGAGCGGCAAGATCAGTTCCAAAGAAGCCCTGGTGTTCTTCGCGCTGCTGATGGGCGTGAGCTTTTTACTGGTGCTGTGCACCAATGCCACGACGATCTGGCTGTCGTTTGGTGGTTTGGCTCTGGCCTTCACTTACCCGTTCATGAAGCGCTACACCTATTACCCACAAGTGGTGCTGGGCGCGGCGTTCTCCTGGGGGATGCCGATGGCGTTCACTGCCGAAACCGGTGAACTGCCGGCGGCGGCGTGGTTGCTGTGGATCGCCAACCTGTTGTGGACGGTGGGCTACGACACCTATTACGCCATGACCGACCGCGACGACGACCTGAAGATCGGCGTAAAATCCACGGCGATTCTGTTTGGCGAAGCGGACCGGATGATCATCCTGACCCTGCAAGGGTTAGCGTTGGGTTGCTTGCTGCTGGCCGGGTCAAAGTTCGAGCTCGGCGGCTGGTTCCACCTCGGCTTGCTGGCCGCGGCGGGCTGTTTTGCGTGGGAGTTCTGGTACACCCGCGGCAAGGACCGAATGCGCTGCTTCAAGGCTTTTTTGCACAACCACTGGGCCGGGTTGGCGATTTTCGCCGGGATTGTGCTGGATTACGCCACTCGCTGATCGCCCCAACCGCTGCCGAGCACATGTTTCGGCAGCGGCTACAGGCGCTGCGTCGCTTACTTCTGCGACTCGTGGACGACGTGCCACATATCCTTCATGCCGTCACCCTTCATTTCGCCAGGCTTTTCGTCCTTCATAAACATGTACAGCGGCTTACCGTCGTAAGCGTATTGCATCATGCCGTCATCACGCTTAATGACGCTCCATTTGCCCTCGGCCTTGGCACCCGCCGGAGCCATCATTGGTGGCCAGTTCTTGGCACAATCATCGTTACACATTGACTTGCCGCCAGCATCCTTGTCGAACGTGTACACCGTCATACCCTTTTGATCGACCATCATCCCGTCTTTCATCATTGCTGGCTCAGCCGCGAAAGCCATCGATGGCAACGCCAGGGCCGCGGTCAGCATCAGAGCCTTGATGGATTGCGAGTATTGCTTCATGGAAACCTTCCTTTTGTGGTTGTCAGGATTCGAAATTAGAGCTTAGTTCAGGATCACAACAATCGCAGGGCGACTAGAATACTGTCACACGACTGCAATAATTCCGTTATCTAATGCGGCGCAAGACAGTTAAATGACAAGAGGATTAAAGGCATGGTTGGCAGGAGCATTCTGATCGTCGACGACGAAGCGCCCATTCGCGAAATGATCGCCGTTGCGTTGGAAATGGCCGGCTATGACTGCCTGGAGGCTGAGAACTCGCAGCAGGCCCACGCCATCATCGTTGACCGCAAGCCGGACCTGATCCTGCTCGACTGGATGCTGCCCGGCACGTCCGGCATCGAGCTGGCCCGGCGCCTCAAGCGCGATGAGCTGACCGGGGACATCCCGATCATCATGCTCACCGCCAAAGGCGAAGAGGACAACAAGATCCAGGGCCTGGAAGTCGGCGCCGATGACTACATCACCAAGCCTTTTTCCCCACGTGAGCTGGTGGCGCGCCTGAAGGCCGTGCTGCGCCGTGCCGGCCCTACCGATGGCGAGACGCCGATCGAAGTCGGTGGCCTGCTGCTGGACCCGATCAGCCACCGTGTGACCATCGACGGCAAACCCGCCGAGATGGGCCCGACCGAATACCGTCTGCTGCAATTCTTCATGACCCACCAGGAGCGTGCCTACACCCGTGGCCAGTTGCTGGATCAGGTCTGGGGCGGCAATGTGTATGTCGAAGAGCGCACCGTCGACGTGCACATCCGTCGCCTGCGCAAAGCCCTCGGCGATGCCTACGAAAATCTGGTACAAACCGTGCGCGGAACCGGCTACCGGTTTTCCACCAAGGCCTGAGCCTGCCGCCAGACTCGCTGACAAGGACGCATATTTTCCGTGAACCAAAACTGGCATGGCATCCTGATTCGCCACATGCTGTTGCTGGTCACCACCTGCCTGGTGATCGGCCTGATTTCCGGCTACTACGGCTGGAGCCTCGCCGCGGGCCTGGGCCTTTACCTGGCTTGGACGCTCAAGCAACTGCTGCGTCTGCACGAGTGGCTGCGCCTGCACAAACCCGAGGAAGCACCGCCCGATGGCTATGGCCTGTGGGGCGAAGTGTTCGACAGCATCTACCACCTGCAACGCCGCGACCAACGGGTGCGCGGGCGTCTGCAAGCGGTGATCGACCGGGTCCAGGAATCCACCGCCGCGCTGAAAGACGCGGTGATCATGCTCGACAGCGACGGCAACCTGGAATGGTGGAACCGCGCCGCCGAAACCCTGCTCGGCCTCAAGACGCCGCAAGACAGCGGTCAGCCGGTGACCAACCTCGTACGCCATCCGAGCTTCAAAGAATACTTCGAGCAGAACAGCTACGCCGAGCCGCTGGAAATCCCTTCACCGACCAATGATCGCCTGCGCATTCAGCTGTACATCACCCGCTACGGCAACAACGAACATTTAATGCTGGTACGCGACGTGACGCGTATCCATCAGCTGGAACAGATGCGCAAAGACTTCATCGCCAACGTCTCCCATGAATTGCGCACACCGTTGACGGTGATCTGCGGTTACCTGGAAACCCTGCTCGACAACGTCGAGGAAGTGAACCCGCGCTGGACCCGTGCCTTGCAGCAGATGCAGCAGCAAGGCGGACGCATGCAAACCTTGCTCAACGATTTACTGCTGTTGGCCAAACTGGAAGCCACCGATTACCCGTCGGACAACCAGCCGGTGGCCATCGACGGCTTGCTGCAATCAATCAAGAGCGACGCTCAGCAGCTGTCCGGTCAGCGTAACCAGACGATCATGCTGGAAGTCGACCCGACGATTCTGCTCAAGGGCAGCGAAGCCGAATTGCGCAGCGCGTTTTCCAATCTGGTGTTCAACGCGGTGAAATACACCCCGGCCGAAGGCAATATCCGCATTCGCTGGTGGGGTGATGAGCAAGGTGCACACTTGAGCGTGCAGGACTCCGGCATCGGCATCGACAGCAAACACCTGCCGCGTTTGACCGAACGCTTCTACCGCGTCGATTCCAGCCGCAACTCCAACACTGGCGGCACCGGACTAGGTCTGGCCATCGTCAAGCACGTGCTGCTGCGCCACCGCGCGCGGATGGAAATCAGCAGTTTGCCGGGCCACGGCAGCACCTTCACCTGCCACTTTCCGCCAGCCCAAGTCACAAAATCCCGAGTCATCAGCGCCACCGACTGATACCGGCCAGCACTCACCACTAGGCAATCGCCCGGTCAGCCGCTACATTGGCTGACTTGTGCCTGCCCTTCAGGCGCACTTTTTTCTTTCCTTTCGAATACACGGAACCCGCAAAACTCCATCATGGACCCTTCCCCTGGCTTGACCCTCGCGACACTCTTCGCCGATTTCGGCATGATTCTTTTTGCTCTGATCCTGGTATTGCTCAACGGCTTTTTCGTTGCGGCAGAATTTGCCATGGTCAAATTGCGCTCGACCCGGGTCGAAGCCATCGCTGAAAAAAACGGCTGGCGCGGACACATTCTGCGCACCGTTCACAGTCAGCTCGATGCCTACCTGTCGGCCTGCCAATTGGGCATCACCCTCGCCTCCCTGGGCCTTGGCTGGGTCGGTGAACCGGCGTTCGCGCACATCCTCGAACCGCTGCTTGAAGCCGTCGGCGTGCAGTCGGCCGAAGTGGTCAAAGGCGTGTCGTTCTTCACGGCGTTCTTCATCATTTCGTACCTGCACATTGTGATCGGCGAGTTGGCCCCGAAATCCTGGGCCATCCGTAAACCCGAGTTGCTGTCGCTCTGGACGGCCGTGCCGCTGTACCTGTTCTACTGGGCGATGTACCCGGCGATTTACCTGCTCAATGCCAGTGCCAACACGATTCTGCGGATCGCCGGCCAAGGTGAACCCGGCCCTCATCACGAGCACCATTACAGCCGTGAAGAACTGAAACTGATCCTGCACTCCAGCCGTGGCCAGGACCCTAGCGACCAAGGCATGCGCGTATTGGCCTCGGCGGTGGAAATGGGCGAGCTGGAAGTGGTCGACTGGGCCAACTCCCGGGAAGACCTGGTGACCCTGGAGTTCAACGCGCCGCTGAAGGAAATCCTGGCGATGTTCCGTCGCCACAAGTTCAGCCGTTATCCGGTGTACGACAGCGATACCCAGGAGTTCGTCGGCCTGCTGCACATCAAGGATCTGCTGCTGGAACTGGCAGCCCTGGACCACATTCCCGAGTCGTTCAACCTCGCCGAACTGACCCGTCCGCTGGAGCGCGTGTCTCGCCACATGCCGCTGTCGCAGCTGCTGGAACAGTTTCGCAAGGGCGGCTCGCACTTCGCCCTGGTGGAAGAAGCCGACGGCAACATCATCGGCTACCTGACCATGGAAGACGTGCTGGAAGTATTGGTGGGCGACATTCAGGACGAACACCGCAAGGCTGAGCGCGGGATCCTAGCGTACCAGCCGGGCAAGCTGCTGGTGCGTGGTGATACGCCGCTGTTCAAGGTCGAACGCCTGCTGGGCATCGACCTGGACCACATCGAAGCCGAAACCCTCGCCGGGCTGGTCTACGAAACCCTGAAACGGGTGCCGGAAGAGGAAGAAGTGCTGGAAGTCGAAGGCTTGCGGATCATCATCAAGAAGATGAAAGGGCCGAAGATTATTCTGGCCAAGGTGTTGATGCTCGATTAAGTGCAACACGTGTGGTCAGCGGGCTTTTGTGGCGAGGGGATTTATCCCCGTTGGGTCGCGAAGCGACCCCGTCGTATTTAGAGGCATTGGGACGGCTTCGCCGTCCAACGGGGATAAATCCCCTCGCCACAGTTGATATCCAACACATTACTGCTTGCCCAACGCAAAGTTGGGCAACGCGCCAACCGGTTGTTTGAACTGGTACGGAATCGACACCAGCCCCAACCCGGTATTGCGCTGCACCACGAAATGCAGGTGCGGCCCACTGCTGTTGCCGGTATTGCCCGACAGCGCCAACGCGCTGCCCACCGACACCCGTTGCCCCTCGCGAACGCTCACCGAACCTTGCTTGAGGTGCAGGTACACGCCCATCGTCCCGTCATCGTGCAGCACCCGCACGAAATTGCCCGACGGATCGGTGCCGCGTCCGGTCTGGGCATTTTCGGTTTTCACCACCACCCCGCCTCGCGCCGCGATGATCGGCGTGCCTTCGGGCATGGCGATGTCCATCGCGTAGCGGCTCTTTGGACCAAAGTGGCTGTACTGACCGTTGGCCCCCTGACTCAGCCGAAACGGTCCGCCGCGCCAGGGCAGCGGGTATCGATAGGCCATGGCGGCGCCTGAGGGATCGCCCAAGGAGTATTCGAATTTTGATGTATACGCGAGTGGCCTCTCGGGCTGCGTGGCCGTGAGCAGCGCCAGACGAATACTGCTGCGTGCCGGCATCACCCGGCGAATCGGTCGGCTCGGCGCACCGCTGACGTTTTTCAGCCCGCCGAAGCTCAATTTGATTTCTACCGGCGCATACAGGTCATTGCGCACGTAAACGCTGTCCACGCCCTTCTTCTTCGTGATGATGAGGTACACCTGACGCTCAAGATTCTCGACCATGCGATCACGAAAAACGAACACCTTGGAGCCTGTCGTGGGGCGGTCGCTGTAGGAGACCACGCCATTGGCGTCGGTGGACTTGTAGATCGTCATGGCCATCGCTGAGGTGGATGCCATGAAAAGACCACAGAAAAACAGCAGGCGCGCGAGCATGGGCAAGATTCTGTTGAGTAAGGCCTGGGTAGGAGCCTAGCAGCTGCAATGGACCCGGGTAGTCGGCAGATGTTTCAAATGATCGTTCCCACGCTCTGCGTGGGAATGCAGCAAGGGACGCTCTGCGTCCCACCGAAGCGGACGCGGAGGCATTCCCACGCGGAGCGTGGGAACGATCAGCGGTACAAATTACGCGCCGGGTACGAAATGCTTCTGCGCCGTGCCGCGGGCAATCAGGCGGGAGATGTAGTCGAGCTTCTGCGCATCCTGGTCGACAAAGCGAAAGGTCAGTTGCAGCCACTCGCTGTCGGGCTTTTGCTCGTGGGCCACGATGGCGTGAAGGTAGCCGTTCAGGCGGGCGGTTTCGGCGTTGTCGCCCTGCTCCAGATCGAGCACCGCGCTGTCGAGTACTTGAGGCAGCGTATCGGTGCGTTTCACCACCAGCAGTGCTTCCTTGAGACTCAAGGCCTTTATTACACATTGCTGAATGCCGTTCGGCAGGCGCAGTTGGCCCTGGCCACGACCGCCAGTGGGTGCTGCAGAGGACGCTGAAGGCTTGATCGGCGGGCTGTTGAGCAGACCGCGAGACGGCGCAGCCGCCGGAGCTGACGCAGCGGCGACAGGTTTGGCGAACGGGTTGACCGGCGCCGCTGCGGGTGCGACCACGGTAGCCTTGCCGCCCGTCAAGGCGCTCAGTGAATCGTTGCCGAACGCCGAGTTCATTTTGGTCGGCGCGCTGTTCATCAAGGTGTCGAGCTTGCCGACCTTGTTCAGAGCGTGCTTGACCTTGGTCAGTAGTTGCTCGTTAGTGAACGGCTTGCTGACGTAGCCGGAAACCCCGGCCTGGATCGCCTGAACCACGTTCTCTTTATCGCCCCGGCTGGTCACCATCACGAACGGCATGGTCTTGAGGTTGTCCTGCTCGCGGCACCAGGTCAGCAGTTCCAGCCCGGACATTTCCGGCATTTCCCAGTCGCACAGCACCAGGTCGAACGCTTCACGCGCCAGAATCGCCTGAGCCTTCTTGCCGTTGACCGCGTCTTCGATCCGGATCCCCGGGAAGTAGTTGCGCAAACACTTCTTCACCAGGTCACGAATGAACGACGCGTCGTCCACGACCAACACACTGACCTTACTCATCCATCACCCCTTTAAAAAATCCCGGCAAGCATACCGCTTTGCTGATGGCACATTGCCAAAAACCTTCAGTCACGCCGGGACTTTTCGTTCGCGGGTGCTGCTTTCGAATTGATAAACCACAAACAAAAACGCCCGACCAGAAGGCCGGGCGCATTTCTCAGGCAATCTTACTTATCGTCAGCTTTACCCGGAACATTAGCGGTTTCGCCACTTGTGCCTTCAACTTCTTCCTTCATGCGCTTGAGACCCAAGTGACGCACGTCGGTGCCACGCACCAGGTAAATCACCAGCTCCGAGATGTTGCGCGCGTGGTCGCCGATCCGTTCCAGCGAACGCAGCACCCAGATAATGCTCAAGACCCGCGAGATAGAGCGCGGGTCTTCCATCATGTAGGTGGCCAGCTCGCGCAGCGCGGTTTTGTATTCGCGGTCGATGATCTTGTCGTACTGCGCCACTGACAACGCCAGGTCGGCGTCGAAGCGGGCAAAAGCGTCCAGCGCATCGCGAACCATGTTGCGCACCTGGTCGCCAATATGACGAACCTCGACGTAACCCCGTGGGGCTTCGCCTTCTTCGCACAACTGGATGGCGCGACGGGCGATTTTGGTCGCTTCATCGCCAATTCGTTCCAGGTCGATCACCGACTTGGAGATGCTGATGATCAGACGCAGGTCCGACGCCGCAGGCTGTCGACGGGCCAGAATGCGCAGGCACTCTTCGTCGATGTTGCGTTCCATCTGGTTGATCTGGTCGTCGATCTCGCGCACCTGCTGAGCCAGGCCGGAGTCGGCCTCGATCAGTGCGGTCACCGCGTCGTTGACCTGCTTTTCCACCAGCCCGCCCATGGCCAGGAGGTGGCTGCGCACTTCCTCCAGTTCAGCGTTGAACTGCGCGGAAATGTGGTGGGTAAGGCCTTCTTTACTAATCATGTTGGCGTCCTTGGAGCGTCCGGTAAGGTGCGGAGGACCGCAGCGTCAGTTCAGTGAGCAACAACAGCTTCCTAGCCGTAGCGACCAGTGATGTAGTCTTCGGTCTGCTTCTTCGCCGGATTGGTGAACAGGGTGTCGGTGTCGCCGAATTCCACCAGTTTGCCCATGTACATGAACGCCGTGTAGTCGGAAACCCGCGCGGCCTGTTGCATGTTGTGGGTCACGATGACGATGGTGAACTTCGATTTCAGTTCGTAGATCAGCTCTTCGACTTTCAGCGTGGAGATCGGGTCGAGTGCCGAGCACGGTTCGTCGAGCAGCAGCACTTCTGGCTCCACGGCGATGGTACGAGCGATCACCAGACGTTGTTGCTGACCACCGGACAGACCGAGTGCCGATTCATGCAGACGGTCTTTGACTTCGTCCCACAGCGCAGCGCCTTTCAACGCCCACTCGACGGCTTCGTCGAGGATGCGCTTCTTGTTGATGCCTTGAATGCGCAGGCCGTAGACCACGTTTTCGTAGATGGTTTTCGGGAACGGATTCGGCTTCTGGAACACCATGCCAACACGACGACGCAGCTCGGCCACGTCTTCGCCCTTACGGTAGATGTTGTTGCCGTAGAGGTTGATCGCGCCTTCGACACGGCAGCCATCCACCAGGTCGTTCATGCGGTTGAACGTACGCAGCAGCGTGGACTTACCGCAGCCGGACGGGCCGATGAAGGCGGTCACGCGCTGTTTCGGGATGTTCAGGCTGACGTCGTACAGCGCTTGTTTGTCGCCGTAGAACAGGTTCAGGCCTGGTACTTCGATCGCGACGGTTTCCTGCTCGAGGCTCAAACTCTGTTTATCGCGGCCCAAGGCCGACATGTTGATGCCGTGGGTATGTGGTTCGTGCTGCATGGGAGGCTCCCTGTGCTAACAAATTCGGTTCAGTGAGCTGCTGGCATTGAAGCCAGCAGCACTTTCAATTTTTGCGGCAGCTATCAGCTGTCCAGCGCTTTGTACTTCTCGCGCAGGTGGTTTCGGATGTATACGGCTGACAGGTTGAGCGTAGCGATCACCAGCACCAGCAGCAGCGCCGTGGCGTACACCAGAGGCCGCGCGGCCTCGACGTTCGGGCTCTGGAAGCCGACGTCATAGATGTGGAAGCCCAAGTGCATGATCTTCTGATCCAGGTGAAGGTACGGGTAGTTGCCATCCAGCGGCAACGACGGCGCCAGCTTCACCACACCTACCAGCATCAGCGGCGCCACTTCACCGGCGGCGCGAGCCACGGCGAGGATCATGCCGGTCATCATCGCCGGGCTGGCCATGGGCAGCACGATCTTCCACAAGGTTTCAGCCTTGGTCGCGCCGAGGGCCAACGAACCTTCACGCACGGTGCGAGGAATCCGCGCCAGGCCTTCTTCGGTGGCCACGATCACCACCGGCACCGCCAGCAACGCCAGGGTCAGGGACGCCCAGAGCAGACCCGGCGTACCGAAGGTCGGTGCCGGCAGCGCTTCAGGGAAGAACAACCGGTCGACCGAACCGCCGAGTACGTAGACGAAGAAGCCCAGACCGAACACGCCGTAGACGATAGCCGGAACGCCCGCCAGGTTGTTCACCGCGATGCGGATCAGACGAGTCATGGTGTTCTGTTTCGCATACTCACGCAGGTAGACCGCCGCCAGCACGCCGAACGGCGTCACGACCATCGCCATGATCAGGGTCATCATCACAGTGCCGAAAATCGCCGGGAAGATCCCGCCTTCGGTGTTCGCTTCACGCGGGTCGTCGCTGAGGAATTCCCACATCTTGCTGAAGTAGAAACCGATCTTGGTGAAGGTGCCCATCGCGTTCGGCTGGTAGGCATGAACCACTTTGCCAATACCGATTT
Source organism: Pseudomonas sp. Hz4 (assembly GCF_054898165.1). Classification (NCBI taxonomy): domain Bacteria; kingdom Pseudomonadati; phylum Pseudomonadota; class Gammaproteobacteria; order Pseudomonadales; family Pseudomonadaceae; genus Pseudomonas; species Pseudomonas sp. Hz4. The sequence continues at coordinate 98,598 of NZ_CM142719.1, forward strand.
CGATCTCTTTGCCGTTTGCATCGCGGGCCGTCAGGCTGTCGCGATTGAACTGAGCGTGCAGGTCGTTCAGGCGGACTTCGATGTCTTGATAACGAGCGTTGAGCTCGGCGCGCTCGGATTCCATGTCCGCTTGCGCGGCGGCGTCGAGATTTCCGGCCAGTTCCAGTTTTCGACCGTGCAGACGGACGCGTTCAAGACCGGCGTTGATCGCGCCGATGTCGGTTTTTTCCAGGCTCTTGAGCTGCGCGGCAAGATTGTTGACGCGATCGACACGCGCCTGCAACTCAGGCCACGCGGCTTCGCCTTCAGCGATGACCTTGCCATCCTGTTTGACGTTGACCAGATACCCGTAGAAATTGCCCCACTCGCGACGCTCAATGGCCATCAACTCAGGCGGGGTCTTCTGGTTAGTCAGCCACTCGCCGACGATCCAGGTGAAGTCGTTGCCGTTCAAGTCACGGTTGCCGACCTTGATCAGTTCGCGGGTCATGAACTCCGGGCCCTGATCGGGCACCGGCAGGCCAGCGCTTTTCAGGCGCTCGCGCGGCACTTCTTCTTTCTGCACGATCTCGCCGATAACCAGGTGATTAGCCTGGCCCGGCACGTCGTAGCTGGCGTGAATCAAGTCCGCCGGCCAAAAGTGACCCAGACCGCGCACGGCAATCACCGCCAGCAAGCCAATGGTCATGATGACCGCGATGGACACCGCGCCGCCGCTGATCCAGACGCCAGGGGCGCCGCTCTTGAACCATCCGTTCAGGGAGTTCTGTTTCACAGACTTCTACCTTTCTTAAAGCGACGAGTATTTCTTGCGCAGACGCTGACGAATCAGCTCCGCGAGGGTGTTCATGACGAAGGTGAACAACAGCAGCACCAGCGCCGAGAGGAATAGCACGCGGTAGTGGCTGCCGCCGACTTCCGATTCGGGCATTTCCACTGCGACGTTGGCGGCCAGGGTGCGCAGGCCTTCGAACAGGTTCATTTCCATGACCGGGGTGTTACCGGTGGCCATCAGCACGATCATGGTTTCACCGACCGCACGGCCCATGCCGATCATCAACGCCGAGAAGATGCCCGGGCTGGCGGTGAGGATCACCACCCGCGTCATGGTCTGCCACGGCGTGGCACCGAGGGCCAGAGAACCGAGGGTCAATCCGCGAGGCACGCTGAACACGGCGTCTTCGGCGATGGAATAGATGTTCGGGATCACCGCGAAGCCCATGGCCAGACCAACCACCAGAGCGTTGCGCTGGTCGTAGGTGATGCCCAGGTCGTGGGAGATCCACATGCGCATGTCGCCACCGAAGAACCAGGTTTCCATGTACGGGCTCATGTACAGCGACAGCCAGCCCACGAACAGGATCACCGGAATCAGAATCGCGCTTTCCCAGCCGTCCGGCACTTTCAGGCGGATGGACTCAGGCAGGCGGCTGAAGACAAAACCGGCCACCAGAATGCCGATCGGCAGGAGCATCAGCAGGCTGAAGATGCCCGGCAAATGGCCTTCCACATACGGCGCGAGGAACAGGCCGGCGAAGAAACCGAGGATCACCGTCGGCATCGCTTCCATCAACTCGATCACCGGCTTGACCTTGCGGCGCAAGCTCGGGGCCATGAAGTACGCGGTGTAGATTGCAGCGGCGACGGCCAGTGGTGCAGCCAGCAGCATGGCGTAGAACGCGGCCTTCAGGGTGCCGAAGGTCAGTGGCGACAGGCTCAGCTTCGGTTCGAAATCGGTGTTGGCGGCGGTCGATTGCCAGACGTATTTAGGCTCGTCGTAGTTCTCGTACCAGACCTTGCTCCACAACGCGCTCCAGGAAACTTCCGGGTGCGGGTTGTCGAGAAGCAGCGGTTGCAGCTTGCCGCCCTGCTCCACAATGATGCGGTTGGCCCGTGGCGACAGACCGAAAAGGCCTTGGCCATCGACCACCTGATCCACCAGCAAGGTGCGGTGAGCGGTGCTGTGGAACACGCCGAGCTTGCCTGCAGCGTCAAGAGCAACAAAGCCTTTGCGACGTTCTTCGGCGGTGATTTCAAGGATTGGCGTAGTGCCCATCTGGAAGGTGCGGATCTGCTTCAGACGCTGCTCGCCATCCGGGTCGCGGGCCATGAACCACTGGGCCAGACCGCCCTTCGAATCACCCAGGATCAGCGAGATACCGCCGACCAATTGAGTACTGGCGGTAATCTCGGCATCGCCATTTTCGAGCAGCTTGTAACGACCGTTGAGGCTCTTGTCGCGCAGGCTGAACACGTCGGCTTGCGCACGACCGTTGATCACGTACAGCCACTGCTGACGCGGGTCGACGAAGATGTTCTTCACCGGCTCAGTCATCTGCGGCAGATCGATGCGCTTCTGCTCGTTGGTGATTTCGCCGGTCATCATGTTTTCTTCGCTGGTCAGCGACAAGACATTGAGTTGCGCACCGGTGGAGCCGACGAGCATCAGCGTGGTGTCGGAGGCGTTAAGGCTGACATGCTCCAGCGCACCGCCCGCCTCGTTCAGTGCTATCGGGGTTTCGCCGTACGGGTATTCGATGGCTGGCGTGATCGTCTTCTTGCCATCCGGGTAGCTGACTTTATAGGTGTGACGGAACACCAAAGCCTGACCGTTGGAGAAACCCACCGCTACCAGCGGATGGCCGGGCTGGTCTTCGCCGATGGACGTGACGCTGGCACCCGCCGGAACCGGCAGATCGACGCGCTTGAGTTCGGCGCCACTGTCGATGTCGAAGAACAGCGCCTGCCCCTTGTCGGAAACGCGCATGGCGACCTGGTTCTGTTCTTCAAGGGAGATCATCAACGGCTTGCCGGCGTCTTGCATCCAGGCCGGCGTGATGGCGTCCTTGCTCGTCAGGTCGGCACCCTGGAACAGAGGGAAGACGACGTAGCCGAGGAAGAAGAAGATCAGCGTGATCGCGCCGAGAACGGCAAGGCCGCCCACGAGGACGTACCAGCGGGTCAGGCGATCTTTGAGCGCGCGGATGCGGCGCTTGCGTTGCAGCTCAGGCGTATTGAAATCAATTCGCTTGGGAGGATTAGTAGTCATGGTGGAATTGGCCAGATCATTCATGCGCACACCCTAGCGGTCCTGTATGACAGAAAGATGACAATGCAGTGACGCAACAAATCCGCCGCCAGCGAGGGACTGGCAGCGGACCGAAAATTTGGGGGTGTAGGAGCGGGCGTACCCGCTCCCACTGGAGCCCGGAAATCATCCCGGACTCAAGGTTTTACTTTTTTGCTACGTTGCCGCCTTCTTGCAGACCCAGGTCAGCCAGTGCTTTCGCAGCAACCTTGGCCGGCAGTGGGATGTAGCCGTCTTTCACCACAACTTCCTGACCCTGTTTGGACAGGATCAGCTTCACGAACTCGGCTTCCAGCGGGGCCAGAGGCTTGTTCGGGGCTTTGTTGACGTAAACGTAGAGGAAGCGCGACAGCGGGTACTTGCCGTTCAAGGCGTTTTCTTCGGTGTCTTCGACGAACTCGGTGCTGCCTTTCTTGGCCAGAGCTACCGTTTTCACGCTGGCGGTTTTGTAGCCAATGCCCGAGTAACCAACGCCGTTCAGCGAGGAGCTGATCGACTGTACGACCGAAGCCGAACCTGGTTGTTCGTTGACGTTTGGCTTGTAGTCGCCTTTGCACAAGGCTTCTTCTTTGAAGTAGCCATAGGTGCCCGATACCGAGTTACGACCGAACAGTTGAACCGGCTTGTTCGCCAGGTCGCCGGTCACACCCAGGTCACCCCAGGTTTTCACGTCGGTTTTAGCGCCGCACAGACGAGTGGACGAGAAGATCGCGTCGACTTGTTCCATGGTCATGTGCTGGATCGGGTTGTCTTTGTGCACGAACACTGCCAGGGCATCCACGGCAACCGGAATAGCGGTTGGCTTGTAGCCATATTTGGTTTCGAAGGCCTGCAGCTCGTTGTCCTTCATCTTGCGGCTCATCGGGCCCAGGTTAGCGGTGCCTTCAGTCAGCGCAGGTGGCGCGGTCGAGGAACCGGCGGCCTGAATCTGGATGTTTACGTTCGGGTATTCTTTTTTGTAGTTTTCAGCCCATAGAGTCATGAGGTTGGCCAGGGTATCGGAGCCGACGCTGGACAGGTTGCCCGACACACCAGTGGTCTTGGTGTAGCTCGGGATAGCAGGGTCAACAGCGGCAACCGCGTTGGCAGTCGCAACGCCAGCAGCGACAAAAGTCATTGCCGCCATCAAACGCTTCAGTTTCATGCCTTACTCCTAGCAGATAGGTGTGTTAAGTCGGGGCCAAGTATCAGCAGGCCGTGTGAACACTCTATGGCTGAAATATGACAATTAGATGAAAGGCCAGCATCTAGCGGCCCTTCTTCCAGAGATACCCACCCACCAGAATCCCGACTCCACAAATGATCGCCACGTAATAGGCCGGCCCCATCGGGGTTTCCTTGAGCAGCAACGTGACGACCATCGGGGTCAGGCCGCCGAAGATCGCGTAAGCCAGGTTGTAAGAGAACGACAGACCGCTGAAGCGCACCACCGCCGGGAAGGCTTTGACCATCACGTAAGGCACCGCACCGATAGTGCCGACCAGGAAGCCGGTCAAGGCGTACATCGGGAACAGCCAGTCAGGGTGGTTGAACAGGCTGTGATAGAAGGTCCACGAGCTGATCAGCAGCAGCGCACTGCCGAACACGAAGATGCGACCAGCACCCAAGCGGTCAGCCAGTGCACCGGAGGCGACGCAGCCCACGCTCAGAAACACGATCGCCAGGCTGTTGGCCTGCAACGCGGTGGTTGGCGAGAAGTGGTAGACAGTCTGCAGCACGGTCGGGGTCATCAGAATGACCACGATGATGCCGGCGGACAGCAGCCAGGTCAGCAGCATGGAAATCAGGATCGCCCCGCGATGGTCACGCAACACGGCGCGCAGCGGCACTTCTTCAGCCAGGGCCTTGCGCAGTTGCAGCTCGGCAAACACCGGCGTCTCGTGCAACCAGCGGCGCAGGTAAACCGAGAACAAGCCGAACACGCCGCCCAGCAGGAACGGAATCCGCCAGGCGTAATCCGCGACTTCTACCGGGGTGTAAATGCTGTTGATCGCGGTGGCGACCAGCGACCCCAGCAGGATGCCAGCCGTCAGACCGCTGGTCAGGGTGCCGCAGGCGTAGCCGATATGACGCTGCGGTACGTGTTCGGAAACGAATACCCACGCGCCCGGCACTTCACCGCCAATCGCCGCGCCCTGAATCACCCGCATCAGCAGCAACAGGATCGGCGCCCACATGCCGATCTGCGCATAAGTCGGCAGCAAACCCATGATCAGGGTCGGCACCGCCATCATGAAAATACTCAGGGTGAACATCTTCTTGCGTCCCAGCAGGTCGCCGAAGTGCGCCATGACGATGCCGCCCAGTGGTCGCGCCAGGTAGCCGGCGGCAAAGATCCCGAAAGTCTGCATCAAGCGCAGCCACTCGGGCATGTCGGCCGGGAAGAACAGCTTGCCCACCACCGTGGCGAAGAACACGAAAATGATGAAGTCGTAAAACTCCAGCGCGCCGCCCAGGGCAGACAGCGATAAAGTCTTGTAGTCGTTGCGGGTCAGTGGACGTGCGGACTGATTGGGCTGCGCAATGCTCGAGGGCGCGGTGGTCATGGCAAGGCTTCTCTTATAGTCGGATCTGCAACCCCAACAACGCTGGCGGAGGCTTGGGCAGGTCCGGCACGATAGCAAATTGTTCGAAAAAGCACATAGAGGCGCGTAATTGACGGTCTAAATGAGAACCGGACGGTCGTCTCGGAGTCTACCGATCGATATACTCGCAATCCTGCACCTGTTTGTAAGGGGTTGCTGTGCGAAAACGTCGTTGGCACCTGTCAGCCGATTTCGCAGAGTTTCCCTTTAGGCGCCTTACGAAAAACGTGACGAACGTAGTATGTTCGGGGCTGAATCGTTTTTCCAAGACTCCAGTGCGCAAAGTAGCCGAGCGAAGGTCAGGCAAGGCAAAAACAGGCGAGGACACGGAGTTTACTGCTGTAAATGAGCGTCCGAGCCTGTTTTTAACGCAGCATGACCGAGCGCAGGCACTTTGCGCGCGGAGCCGTAAGACGGCTATTCACCCGCTACACCTATGAAGAGTCACGGGTCAGAGGCACCCCCGGCATGATAGAGCTCGAACAAGAAGATCCAATCCCGCAAGGCGACCTTGCCCTGCAAATTACCGCGCTCCCTCGCGAAACCAACGGCTTTGGCGATATTTTCGGCGGCTGGCTGGTAGCGCAAATGGATTTGGCCGGCACCGCAATGGCCAGCAAAGTCGCGGGCGGGCGCGTGGCCACTGTTGCAATCGACCGTATGGCGTTTCTGGTTCCGGTAGCGGTGGGCGCTCAGCTCTCCTTCTATACCCAGGCGCTGGAAATCGGCCGCAGCTCGATTCAGATGATGGTCGAAGTCTGGAGTGACGATCCGCTGTCCAGCGAGTGGCGTAAAGTGACTGAAGCCGTGTTTGTGTTCGTCGCCATCGATGGCAGCGGCCGCACCCGTTCGGTTCCGCCACGAGCTCGTTAAACACTGCGACCTTTCAGCGGTCCATTGCAGTCATTGTTCCTGATCGAGAATTGCCCCATGAGCACGCCCAACGTTGAAGCCGTGAAACTGGATGAACTGAACTGCTGGCGCATCCGCCACGGTCAGGCCGAATTGCTGGTCGCCCAGCAAGGCGCGCACATCCTCAGTTATCAATTAGCCGGGCAACCGCCGCTGATCTGGCTCAACGACGAGGCGGTATTCAAGACCGGCAAGAGCATCCGCGCCGGGGTTCCGGTGTGCTGGCCGTGGTTCGGTAACCTGCCGCGCAACCCGCAAAGTGTTCAAGCGATGCGCGTCAGCAACGAACCGCCGACCGCCCACGGGCTGGTGCGGGCGATGGACTGGGAACTGGGCGGCATTGAAGCCGAAGGCGAAAGTCTGAAGGTGGAATTCCTTTTGCCGTACCCGGAAGGCGGCTTGCCGGGCTGGCCGCATCAGGTGGATTTGAAGCTGAGCATTCGTCTGGATGAGCAACTGCACATCAGCCTGACCAGCCACAACCAAGGCACTGACAACGTCACCATCAGCCAGGCGCTGCACAGCTATTTCGCGGTCAGCGACGTACGCGATGTGCATGTCGAAGGTCTGGATGGCTTGAGTTATATCGAGACGCTGGACGACTGGAAGACCGTCACTCAGACCGGCGATCTGCGTTTTGCCGGCGAGACTGATCGCATCTACCTCAATACCCCGGCGAAGCTGAGCATTGTCGATCCGGCCTGGGAACGGCGCATCGAGCTGACCAGCAGCGGTTCACGCTCGGCGGTGATCTGGAACCCGTGGATTGATCGGGCTGCAGCGTTCAGTGACATGGCGGACGATGGCTGGCAGCGGATGCTGTGCATCGAAACGGCGAATGTGATGGATGATGTGGTGACCTTGGCGCCGGGTGCCAGCCATACCTTGGGCGTCAGCATCGGCAGCGCACCGCTCTAATCAACACCACAAACCCAATGTGGGAGCGAGCTTGCTCGCGATGAGGCCAAAACATTCAACATCAATGTTGACTGTTACACCGCCATCATCGCGAGCAAGCTCGCTCCCACAGTTGATCTTTGCCAGCCTGACTGGCGCGTTACAAATCCGACTCTTCCACTACTCGCACTTTCGCCGCATCCAGCGCATACGCCGCGTCAGCGAGGTCGTTGTTGACCTTCTCGATTTTCAGCGTGCCGGTCACCCACAGCGGCGTGTAGATATCATCCAGCTTCAAGCCTTTCGGATAACGCACCAACACCAGTTGATTAGGCGGTGGTGGCGGCACGTGGATGCAGGCGCCCGGGTACGGCACGAGGAAGAACAGTGTGCTGCGGCCCTTGGCGTCGGACTCCAGCGGCACCGGATAACCACCGATGCGGATATTCTTGTCGTTCATCGACGGCACGGTTTTGGTCGAATACATCACCGCCGGCAAGCCCTTGCTCTGCTTCATGCCACCCTTCTCGGTAAAGGTGCCATCGGCTTCGGCGGAGTTGTGGTCGATTTCGGGCATGGCTTCGAGGGCTTTCTGGTCCGACTTGGGCATCAATTCGAGCCAGTCGGTTTCCGACAGTTCGCCGGCGTGGGCAAAACCCGTACCCAGTAAAAGGAGCGTGAACAGAAGACGGCGCATGGAGGTGCTCGGCAAAGGAGAGGACGGTGCAACGCCGAGCATTCTAGCCCTCCCGGCTTGCGCAGCAGAGAGGACTTTGTCGCTTAAATCAGTTCCTTTTGATCAAGCCGTAGATCACCAGCAAGATCACGGCGCCCACCAGCGCACCCAGGAAGCCTGCGCCTTCGCCGGCCTGATAGAAGCCCAGAGCCTGGCCGCCATAAGTGGCCGCCAGCGAACCGCCGATACCGAGCAGGATGGTCATGATCCAGCCCATGTTGTCATCGCCCGGTTTCAGGAACCGAGCCAGCAGGCCGACGATCAAGCCGATAAAGATGGTTCCAATAATTCCCATGGCATTTCCCTCTGATTAAGTGCTACGTCCAAGCCTAGTCAGACTTTGGCATCCTGCCATGAGAGAACGGCGGCCCTGAATGGTTCCGCCGCTGCCACATAAACCTATTCGGCAATGAGCGCTTCGACCTTGAGGATCTGCTGCTCCAGCGTGGCCTTGTCGGCGCAGCGCAGATTGGCGTGACCGACCTTGCGCCCGACCTTGAACGCCTTGCCATAGTGATGCAGATGGCAATCGGCAATGGCCAGGACTCGCTCGGTCTCCGGCACTTTACCGATGAAGTTGAGCATCGCGCTCTCGCCGACCTTGGCCGTCGAACCCAGCGGCAGACCAGCAATGGCCCGCAGGTGGTTTTCGAACTGGCTGCACTCGGCACCTTCAGTAGTCCAGTGACCCGAGTTGTGCACCCGCGGGGCAATCTCGTTGGCCTTGAGGCCACCGTCGACTTCGAAGAACTCGAATGCCATCACGCCAACGTATTTCAGCTGCTTGAGTACCCGGCTGGAATAGTCTTCAGCCAAGGCTTGCAGCGAGTGATCGGTGCTGGCCACGGACAGCTTGAGGATGCCGCTGTCGTGGGTGTTGTGAACCAGCGGATAAAACCTGGTCTCACCATCGCGAGCGCGCACGGCGATCAACGAGACTTCGCCGGTGAACGGCACGAAGCCTTCCAGCAGGCAGGCCACGCTGCCCAGTTCGGCGAAGGTGCCAGCCACGTCTTCAGGTTTACGCAGGACTTTCTGACCCTTGCCGTCATAACCCAGGGTGCGGGTTTTCAGCACGGCCGGCAGGCCGATGGAGGCCACGGCGGCGTCCAAATCGGCTTGCGATTGAATGTCGGCAAACGCCGGGGTGGGAATCCCCAGGTCCTTGAACATGCTTTTTTCGAACCAGCGATCACGGGCGATGCGCAGGGCTTCGGCGCTCGGGTAGACCGGGACGAATTGCGACAGGAAAGCCACGGTTTCGGCCGGGACGCTCTCGAACTCGAAGGTCACCAGATCGACTTCATCGGCCAGCTGACGCAGGTGATCCTGATCGCCGTAATCGGCCCGCAGGTGCTCGCCCAACGCGGCTGCGCAAGCATCCGGCGCCGGGTCCAGGAAAGCGAAGTTCATGCCCAGCGGAGTGCCCGCCAGCGCCAACATGCGACCCAACTGGCCGCCACCGATTACACCGATCTTCATCGTCAACAACCTCAGGCGATGCGTGGGTCTGGATTTTCCAGAACGCTGTCTGTCTGCTCAGCACGGAAAATCTTCAGCACTTCGTGGAATTGCGGGTGCTTGGCGCCGAGGATGCTCGCCGACAGCAGCGCGGCGTTGATCGCACCGGCCTTGCCGATGGCCAGGGTGGCGACCGGGATGCCCGCGGGCATCTGCACGATAGACAGCAGCGAATCGACGCCCGACAGCATCGACGACTGTACCGGCACGCCCAGTACTGGCAGGTGGGTCTTGGCCGCACACATGCCTGGCAAGTGGGCTGCGCCGCCGGCACCGGCGATGATTACCTCGATGCCACGCGCTTCAGCCTCTTCGGCGTACTGGAAAAGCAGGTCCGGGGTGCGGTGGGCAGAGACCACTTTCACCTCGTAAGGGATGCCGAGCTTTTCCAGCATATCGGCGGTGTGGCTAAGGGTGGACCAATCGGACTTGGAGCCCATGATCACGCCAACCAGTGCACTCATCGTCGTGCCTCTTCTCTCTGGGCGCCCGCAGGCGCGTCAAAAAACAAACAAGCCACGCAAAATGCGTGGCTTGATTGTATGAATTATGGCCGGACGAACCGGCCGAAGGCCGCGCAGTATACCTCAATGAAGCAGATAAACAGCCCCCCATACGACCATCTGTCATACAGCGCAAAGCGCCGGTTTTATTGACTCAAAGGTCAGCGAAAGATCACCACGAATCCCCTTGTGGGAGCGGACTTGCTCGCCACATTGGATCTTCTTCGGCTTCAAGAACCCTGCGCCGCCCCGCCCTCAAGCTTGCGCCACAGTAATCGTACGTTGGCCTTGCGCACCAATGCGCAGCGGTACAAACGAATCTCCAGTGGAACATGCCATTGCGGGCCGCCGCAGACCACCAGCTCACCGCGCGCCAGTTCGGCGCGCACGCTGAGCTGCGGCACCCAGGCGATGCCCAATCCCTCCAGCGCCATGCTTTTAAGGCTGTCGGCCATGGCTGTTTCATAAATGGTAGTGAAGCGCAGCGCACGCTGACGCAGCAGCATGTTCACCGAGCGCCCGAGAAACGCACCGGCGCTGTAAGCCAGCAGCGGCACGCTGGCCTCGCCTTCCAGATCGAACAACGGCTTGCCGTCCGCGTCGGCCGCGCAGACCGGGAGCATCTCGGTGTGGCCGAGGTGCAACGAGGGAAAGATTTCCGGGTCCATCTGCATCGCGGCATCCGGATCGTAGAACGCCAGCATCAGATCGCAACCACCTTCACGCAGGGCATGCACCGCATCACCGACGTTGGTTGCCACCAGGCGCGTTGCGATGTTCAGGCCTTCATTACGCAATTGCGCGATCCAGCGCGGAAAGAACCCCAGCGCCAGAGAGTGAGCGGCGGCGACCTGCATCACCTCGCCCTGCCCGCCTTCCAGGTGATGAAGGTGACGCAACACTTCACCGAGCTGCTCAACCACCGTCCGCGCGGTGACCAGAAACAGCTGCCCCGCCGCCGTCAGCTCGATCGGTGTGCGCGAGCGATTGACCAGTTGCAGCCCCAGTGCAGCTTCAAGGCTGCGGATCCGCCGACTGAATGCCGGCTGCGTCACGAAGCGCCTTTCGGCAGCCTGGGAGAAGCTGCGGGTGGCAGCCAGAGCACTAAAGTCCTCAAGCCATTTACTTTCAAGGTTCATCACGGCCTCCCGGACACGCACCAATTTAGGTCACACGCTCGCCGCAGACACGGCGTCACACGGGCATTATGCCGAATGTGCATAGGCTAGTGTTTAACAGCATTGGCCCAAAATTCTCCACGAGCCTAGCATTTGCAGTGTTCCGGCACAGACCGGGTCCCTATCGAGATGATTTCTATCATGTCTTCCGCTGCATCTTTGCGCATAGAAAAAGACCTGCTTGGCGTACTCGAAGTACCTGCTCAAGCGTATTACGGCATCCAGACCCTGCGAGCGGTGAATAACTTCCGTCTCTCCGGCGTTCCGATTTCGCATTACCCGAAGCTGGTTGTCGGCCTGGCAATGGTCAAGCAGGCCGCCGCTGACGCCAACCGCGAACTGGGTCACCTGAGCGAAGCCAAGCACGCTGCCATCAGCGAAGCTTGTGCACGTTTGATCCGCGGTGATTTCCACGAAGAGTTCGTGGTGGACATGATTCAAGGCGGCGCTGGCACTTCAACCAACATGAATGCCAACGAAGTCATCGCCAACATCGCGCTGGAGGCCATGGGTCACCAGAAGGGCGAATACCAATACCTGCACCCGAACAACGACGTGAACATGGCGCAGTCGACCAACGACGCCTACCCGACCGCGATCCGTCTGGGTCTGCTGCTGGGTCACGATGCGTTGCTGGCCAGTCTCGACAGCCTGATCCAGGCGTTCGCCGCCAAAGGCCAGGAATTCAGCCACGTATTGAAGATGGGTCGTACCCAGCTGCAAGACGCCGTGCCGATGACCCTGGGTCAAGAATTCCGCGCTTTCGCCACCACGCTGGGCGAAGACCTGGCGCGCCTGAGAACGCTGGCACCTGAACTGCTGACCGAAGTGAACCTGGGCGGCACCGCGATTGGCACCGGCATCAACGCCGACCCGCGCTACCAACTCCTGGCCGTTCAGCGTCTGGCTCTGATCAGCGGTCAACCGCTGGTTCCAGCCGCCGACCTGATCGAAGCCACCTCCGACATGGGCGCCTTCGTACTGTTCTCCGGCATGCTCAAGCGCACCGCGGTCAAGCTGTCGAAGATCTGCAACGACCTGCGCCTGCTGTCCAGCGGCCCACGCACCGGCATCAACGAAATCAACCTGCCGGCGCGTCAGCCAGGCAGCTCGATCATGCCCGGCAAAGTCAACCCGGTCATCCCGGAAGCGGTTAACCAGGTGGCGTTCCAGATCATCGGTAACGACCTGGCCCTGACCATCGCGGCCGAAGGTGGCCAGTTGCAACTGAACGTGATGGAGCCGCTGATCGCGTTCAAGATCTTCGACTCGATCCGCCTGCTGCAACGCGCCATGGACATGCTGCGCGAGCACTGCATCGTCGGCATCACCGCCAACGAAGAGCGCTGCCGCGAACTGGTCGAACACTCGATCGGCCTGGTCACTGCGCTGAACCCGTACATCGGTTATGAAAACGCCACCCGCATCGCCCGTATCGCGCTGGAAAGCGGCCGCGGCGTGCTGGAACTGGTGCGTGAAGAAGGCTTGCTCGACGACGAAATGCTCGCCGACATCCTGCGCCCGGAAAACATGATTGCTCCGCGTCTGGTGCCTCTGAAGGCTTAACCGAACGCAACGCCGGCGCTTGGTCTTTTAACGAAGAGCACGAAGCGCCACGCTCACCAGGTCGAGGGACTAGACACCTCTCACCTTTTGAGGGCTTGGGGATTTATTCCCCAAGCCCTTTTTTTTAACTCTTTGGCAGGAAAAGACTTCTGTGGAAATGGGGCTCTCGCCCTCCCACACGAGCCTGACTTCAAAAAAATCAGGTGTTTCAAAGGCTTCGTTTCGTCGCTTGCACCACAACCGTGCAGACGGACGGCACGCTCATAGGTATAGTGCCGCCCCTCTTCGCGTGAGCGGTCGTCGGTAACGAGGCCCAAACCCATGCGAAACCCGAACTAATAACAAACCCGCGATTTGGAACCGGGACGAACCTTCGCCTCACCTGTTGTGCCACGCGCAAGCCGGTGTAACGCGATGTTTCTGCCCCTCCAGCATTTGCCTACACAAAAAAACAGCGAGGAATAATCCATGCTCGAAGTCATTAACGACTTCCTCTCAGGGAAAGTACTGATCGTGCTCATTGTCGGGCTCGGTAGCTACTTCACGATCCGCTCGCGTTTCGTTCAATTGCGCCACTTTTTCCACATGTTCGCGGTGTTCCGCGACAGCCTCAAAAGCAGCGCCGGTCAACTCAGTTCGTTCCAGGCATTGATGCTCAGCCTCGCCGGTCGTGTCGGTGCGGGCAACATCGCCGGTGTCGGTATCGCCGTGACCCTGGGTGGTCCGGGCGCGGTGTTCTGGATGTGGGTGACCGCGTTGGTCGGCATGTCCAGCAGCTTCTTCGAATGCTCCCTCGGCCAGCTCTACAAGCGCTGCGACTCCGACGGCACGTACCGTGGCGGTCCGTCCTATTACATCCAGCACGGCCTGCAGAAACGCTGGCTGGGCATGATCATGGCGTTCCTGCTGCTGATCACCTTCGGCTTCGCCTTCAACGGCCTGCAGTCCCACGCTGTGACCCACTCGCTGAAAAACGCTTTCGACCTCGACCCCACTTACACCGGCCTGGCCCTGGCGGTGTTGCTGGGTCTGGTGTTCATCGGTGGTATCAAGCGGATCGCCAAGGTCGCTGACCTGTTGGTACCGGTAAAAACCTTGGTGTACATCGGCGTGACCCTCTACGTGATCGTGCTGCAGTTCGATCACGTTCCAGCGATGCTGATGACCATCGTCAAAAGCGCCTTCGGTCTCGACCAGGCCTTTGGCGGCCTGATCGGCAGCGCCATCGTCATGGGCGTGAAGCGCGGCGTGTTCGCCAACGAAGCCGGCCTGGGCAGTGCGCCGAACGTGGCCGCCGTGGCGTCGGTCGAGCACCCGGTGGCACAAGGCGTGGTTCAGGCGTTCAGCGTATTCCTTGACACCTTTGTGATCTGTACCTGTACCGCGTTGCTGATCCTGCTCTCGGGCTTCTACACACCAGGCTTCGAAGGCGACGGCATTGCCCTGACCCAGAACTCGCTGGCCGCCGTCGTCGGTGACTGGGGCCGGAGTTTCATTTCCGTGGCCCTGTCGTTGTTCGTGTTCACCTCGATTCTCTACAACTACTACCTGGGCGAGAACAACCTGCGGTTCCTGATCGGTGAAAACCGCAAGGCGCTGATCGGCTACCGCGCACTGGTCCTGGTGTTGATCTTCTGGGGGGCAATCGAAAACCTGGGTACGGTGTTCGCCTTCGCTGACATCACCATGACCCTGCTGGCGTTCGTGAACCTGATCGCGCTGCTCCTGCTGTTCAAAGTCGGCATGCGCATCCTGCGTGACTACGATGACCAGCGCGCAGCCGGCATCAAGACGCCCGTGTTCGATTCGAGCAAATTCCCGGACCTGGACCTGGACTTGAAAGCCTGGCCTGCCAATCCGCCCGCCGTCGCCCCTAAGACCGAAGCTGAGCCGCAAGGCGTACCCGCAGCGCAACGCTGATCGGTTAAAGTGCCGTATCCCATGTGGGAGCGAGCTTGCTCGCGATAGCGTCTTCACAGTCAACAGATGTTGAATGTTATGGCCCCATCGCGAGCAAGCTCGCTCCCACAGGAACTCATCGTTTCGGAGAATTCCATGAACCCTTCGACCTATCCTGCCGCCCAGCACGTCATGGTGCTCTACACCGGTGGCACCATCGGTATGCAAGCCAGCGCTCACGGCCTGGCCCCGGCGTCCGGTTTCGAAGCGCGGATGCGCGAATATCTGCACAGCCAGCCTGACCTTGTCGTGCCGCAGTGGCGCTTTCGCGAGATGTCGCCGCTGATCGACAGCGCCAACATGAGCCCGGCTTACTGGCGGCAACTGCGGGAAGCGGTGGTCGACGCCGTTGATGTGCAGGGCTGCGACAGCGTGCTGATCTTGCACGGCACGGACACCCTCGCCTACAGCGCTGCAGCCATGAGCTTTCAGTTGCTCGGCCTGCAGGCCCGCGTGGTGTTCACCGGTTCCATGCTACCGGCGGGTGTAGCCGACAGCGATGCCTGGGAAAACCTCGGCGGCGCGCTGGTCGCCCTCGGCCAAGGTTTGGCGCCAGGCGTGCATTTGTACTTCCACGGCGAGCTGCTGGACCCGACTCGTTGCGCGAAGGTTCGCAGTTTCGGTCGTCATCCGTTCAAGCGACTGGAGCGTCAGGGCGGCGGCGTGAAAGCGACTTCGCTACCCGCGCCACTGAACTACAACCAGAACAAGCAACTGGCGAAAATCGCTGTGCTGCCGTTGTTTCCCGGCATTGGCGCCGAGCAACTTGATGGCGTGCTGAACAGCGGCATTCAGGGGCTGGTTCTGGAGTGCTACGGCAGCGGTACCGGGCCGAGCGATAACCCCGAGTTTCTCGCCAGCCTGGAACGGGCACGGGACAAGGGTGTTGTGGTTGTGGCAGTTACGCAGTGCCATGAAGGCGGCGTTGAGCTGGATGTTTACGAGGCCGGTAGCCGGTTGCGCGGTGCAGGCGTGCTTTCGGGCGGCGGTATGACCCGTGAAGCGGCGTTCGGCAAGTTGCATGGCTTGCTGGGTGCCGGGCTCGACAGCGCTGAAGTGCGGCGCCTTGTAGAACTGGACCTCTGCGGCGAACTCAGCTGACCCAACACCAATCCCTGTGGGAGCGAGCCTGCTCGCGAGCGGTATGTCAGACACATTAATGTTGGATGTGCCGACCTCTTCGCGAGCAGGCTCGCTCCCACTGGATCTTCACTGGGCACACAACTTGCTCCTTTTCCAGCCACCCCAAGGCTGGAACACCCCATGCTCCACTCCCACCTCACCACCCTCAACGCCGTCTCTCTGGTGCTCAACGCCTTCAAGGCCGAGGGTCTGCCCAGCGAAGCACTGCTCGCGGGAAGCGGCATCAGCGCGGCGGATCTGAGCCGGGCGGACACGCGCATCACCACGAACCAGGAGATGCAGGTCTGCGCCAATGCCGTCGCCCTCAAACGCGATATCGGCCTGGAACTTGGCCGGCGGATGCACGTTTCGTCCTACGGTATGCTCGGTTATGCGCTGCTCACCAGTGCCACCTTCGGTGACGCTTTACGTCTGGCGATACGCTATCCGGCGCTGTTAGGAACACTTTTCGAACTGAGCCTTGAAGCCGACGGCGAGCGTATCTGGTTTGTCGCCGCTGATTACCGGGAGAATCCGGCGCTGGCGGTATTCAATGCCGAGTTCTGTCTGGTGTCGTTGAAAGTCACCTGCGACGACCTGTTCGGTCACCCGCTGCCGCTGCTGGCGGCTCGTTTCGAACATGCCGCCCCCGACTACGAGGCGACCTACGCCGAACACTTCAATTGCCCGCTGCACTTCGGCGCGCAGAACAACGCCTTTGCCTTCGACAAACGCTGGCTCGACCAACCGTTGCCATTGGCCGACGTCATTACCCACCAGGCAATGACTGAACGCTGTCGTAAACAGAACACCGAGTTCACTGGCCGCCAGGCCTGGCTGGGGCGGATTCGCCAACTGCTCAGTACGCAATTGAATGCAGCGCCGGGCCTTGAAGGATTGGCGCAGCAGATGAATTGTTCGGCGCGAACCCTGCGCCGGCACCTCAAGGACCTGGGTTGCAGCTATCAGGAATTGCTCGACGAATTGCGCTTCGAACAGGCCAAGCAAATGCTCTGTGAAGACCAGATGCCGATCTACCGGATCGCCGAAGCGCTGGGCTTCAGCGAAACCGCGAGTTTCCGCCATGCGTTCGTCCGTTGGAGTGGTGTGGCGCCGAGCCAGTTCCGCCCCTGACTGATCGTTCCCACGCTCTGCGTGGGAATGCAGCCAGTGACGCTCTGCGTCACTGGGACGCAGAGCGTCCCAAGAGGCATTCCCACGCAGAGCATGGGAACGATCGGCTTGGGTACGCCCTACGCCGGGGCACCGTCGCGCCGATAAGGGGCGAATTTCGGTCAGATCTTTTGGCCATTTCAATCCCCTTTTGGCCTTTCCTGCCGTTCTCCGAAACACCTCCTGCCGCAAGACTGTGTTCAACCGAATCAGCCTGCGGAGAACAAGAAATGCTGACGATCTACTCGGACGATCACCACCTGCACCACGGCCGTTGTGAATTGATAGACGGGCAACTCAAGCCCTGTTTCGAAATGCCCTCGCGCGCCGACCATGTGCTGCAACGCGTGCAATACCGCGACCTTGGCCCGGTCGAAGCACCCCAGGATTTCGGCCTTGACCCGATTGCGCGCATCCACAGCCGCGACTACCTCGACTTCTTCAAAGGCGCCTGGGCACGCTGGACCGAATTCAATACCGACGGCGATTTGCTGCCCTACACCTGGCCGGCCCGCACGCTGCGCCGAATCATGCCCACCAGCCTGCACGGCCAGCTCGGCTATTACAGCTTCGACGGCGGCGCACCGATTACCGCCGGCACCTGGCAAGCGGCGTACAGCGCGGCGCAAGTCGCGTTGACGGCTCAAGCCGTCATTCAACGCGGCGCCCGCAGTGCCTTCGCTTTGTGCCGTCCACCGGGACACCACGCCGCCAGCGATTTGATGGGCGGTTATTGCTACCTCAACAACGCCGCCATCGCCGCTCAGGCCTTCCTCGACCAAGGCCACAAGAAGGTCGCGATCCTCGACGTCGACTACCACCACGGCAACGGTACCCAATCGATTTTCTATGAGCGCAGCGACGTGCTGTTCACCTCGATCCACGGTCACCCGGAAGCCGAGTTCCCCTTCTTCCTCGGTTATGACGATGAGCTCGGCGAGGGGGCCGGCGAAGGTTTCAACTTCAACTACCCTTTGCCGGCTGGCAGCGGCTGGGACAGTTGGAGCGCCGCGCTGGAACACGCCTGCAAAGAGATCGAAAAATACGGCGCCGATATCGTTGTCGTCTCCCTGGGTGTCGATACGTTCAAGGACGATCCCATCTCCCAATTCAAGCTCGACAGCCCGGACTACCTGGCAATGGGCGCGCGCATCGCGGGCCTCGGCAAGCCGACGCTGTTCGTGATGGAAGGCGGCTACGCGGTTGAAGAAATCGGCATCAATGCCGTGAACGTTCTCGAAGGTTTTGAAAGCGCCCAATGAGGAATTAGAACAATGAATCGACTCAAGCGTTTTATCGCGCCAGCGCTCTTCCCCACAGTGCTGTGCGCCACCGTGCTCAGTGGAGCTGCACACGCTGAAGAGCGAACGTTGCGCGTCTACAACTGGTTCGACTACATCACCCCCAAAGCCCTGGAAGACTTCAAGACCCAGAACACCCAGACCAAACTGGTCTACGACATCTTCGACACTAACGAAGCGCTGGAGGCCAAGTTGCTGACCGGCAATTCCGGCTATGACGTGGTCGTGCCGTCCAACGTGTTCCTCGCCAAGCAGATCGAAGCCGGCGTGTTCCAGCCGCTTGATCGCAGCAAACTGCCGAACTGGAACCACCTTGATCCCAAGCTGATGAAGCTGATCGAAGCCAACGATCCGGGCAATAAATTTGCCGTGCCGTACATGTACGGGACCATCCTGATTGGCTTCAACCCGGACAAGATCAAGGCGGCATTGGGTGACAACGCACCGGTGGACAGCTGGGACCTGATCTTCAAGGAGGAGAACATCAGCAAGCTCAAGCAGTGCGGCGTGGCCCTGCTCGACTCGCCTTCGGAGATTCTGCCACTGGCTCTGCACCACCTCGGCCTGGACCCCAACAGCGCTAAGCCTGCGGACTACGAAAAGGCTGAAGCGCTGTTGATGAAGATTCGTCCGTACGTCACCTACTTCCATTCTTCGAAGTACATGGCCGACATCGCCAACGGTGACATCTGCGTCGCTGTCGGTTACTCCGGCAGCTTCTCTCAGGCCGCCAACCGCGCCAAGGAAGCCAAGAACGGCGTGATCGTCGACATGCGCCTGCCCAAAGAAGGCGCGCCGATCTGGTTCGACATGCTCGCGATCCCGAAAGGCGCGAAAAATCCGCAAGACGCCTACACCTTCATCAACTACTTGCTGCAGCCGCAGGTGATCGCGCCGGTCAGCGACTTCGTCGGCTACCCGAACCCGAACAAGGACGCCACGGAAATGGTCGACCCGGCGATCCGCAACAACCCGAATCTGTACCCGACCGAAACAGCGATGAGCACGCTTTACACCCTGCAACCCCTGCCTCGCGATGCTGAACGTGCGCGGACCCGGGCCTGGACCAAGATCAAGTCCGGAACCTGACCCGCTGCCTAAAGCCAAGACCCGCGCTGATGCGGGTCTTTTTTTGCCTGCGATATTTATCTACCGCCAAGTGTTCGGTCGAGTTCGCCATCCTGCCCTGATCCGACGCTGCTCACGACAGCGGCCGCCGCCGTCAGACAAGGAAATGGTCATGCCCGAAACTTCAACTCCAAGTGCTGTGGATGTACTGACTCAACTGGTGACAGGCCCTTCGCTCACCGAAGTCGCCGCGCATGCCTTGCGTCCCGCGCTCGCTACGCTTTACCCGCACCTGAAAATCGACCCGGCGCGGGCCATGGTTGCGACACCGACCTGGTTGACCGACGGAGAAACGGTCAAGGCTGGTCCCTGCCGATTCGAATCCCTCACCGATGCACTGGTTCGCCTCGCGCTCTCTGGCACCGCAGCGACCTGCATCGATGGCGAACACTTTCTCACCGAACAACCCGGCGTCGAACCGGTCACCCAGCTTCCGGTAAAGATCGAAGCGATCGCAGCCCGGCTCAACGAACTCGCCCCGCTGCTGTTCATCGCCTATCAGGAACAGCAGCTCGACTACTGGAACGAAACCACCGCGCCCGACCAGCCGCGCTGGCATCAGCTTTCGCACACCTTGCAGCAGCTGTGGAACGTCAGCGCTAACAACGGCTGGGATGAGGATCAACGGGCCATGGCGCACGCTGTGTTCGGGCAACCCGATAAATTACTGCGGCTGGCCACCGACAAGTACAAGACCCGCGTCTGCCTGATCGACCTTGATGACACGGCACACAAGCATCTCAACGTTCTGGACGCCGCTGTACTGGTGGGCACGCTCGGCAAGCGCACATTGATTCTCATGCACTCACTGACGAAAGGATTTCAACGCTTCGATACGTTCGAGGCGCTGGGACAAACGCTGCAATCACTGGTGAAAAACGCTGCAAGCAGTCTGAGCTGGCGATTGTTCGAACCCGAGGGCAACTTTTTCGACCACCAGGCTTGCACCCTGATTGCGCTAGAAGCCGAGGCGATAGGCGCGATTGATTTTTTCCAGCGCTCGGACGAGCCGATTTTAACGACACGGCGCGGTGCGCCCGACAACCAGCAAGCTATGAAGGAGCAGCGAACACCTCATTTCTCGCGGTTGCAACATTCAATTCCGCAGTGGCTTGAAGACGCCACCCCCGCCGACCAAAACCGTTACAGCCGACACCTGCTGAACCTGGCGGTCGTGCAGCAGCAAAACGCTGGCAAAACCTTTCAAAGCGAGCTGCCCGGTATCAAAAAATTCACTCGGGATGAGCTGGAGAAACAAATAAAACAGACACCTGCCCAGACAGAACATGTCGATTTGAAAGACGTGGAGATCACCGTCACCAGCGTCGAAGTCTGGGGCACTTTTGTGCCGCCGGGGCACGTAGACACTCAGACGCTGTCGCTTGTCGACCTTGCACTTGAGAATCTGGGCGCCCTGGCACTGGGAAATAAATCGGTGCGCCACCGGGACGGCGCTGCGCTGCCGGAATGGATGACCATTGGTTACCTGGAAGAATTGGTGACAACGGTCGACATCGGTGAAGTCTATCCGGCCTTGCTGCAAAACAGGCTAATCGACGACACCTCCCAGGCCTCTCGTTTGCAGCAGCTCTTCACCCAGCAGTTGCCGCTCGAGCTGCCGTTGCTGGCCCTGCAATACAAAATCCGCGGCGAAGGAGGCCTGACTGAGCAAGGTTACCGCTACGTCGTCGCGGCGTTGGCAAGCGAGCGGGTGGAACAACAGGTCGACGGCCAACGGATCGTGGTTCGTCCATTGGCCTTCGTCACTGGCGACTCCCCCACCGGGAGCGCCGACGAGGTGGTCAACATGTTTGTGATCGGCCCACAGGATCAAGATAACGGGCCGTGCCTGCTGTACCGTCCGTTGCTTGAACTTGCGCTGTTGCAATACCCGTCGACGGCCAATCTGCTGTATGCCATCAAACACTCAAGGTCACTGCGCCAGTCCGTACTGGCGTGGCTACCCGACAGCGTACGTTTCAATTACTCGCAATACGTTTTTCCAGGCGCGCTGCCTTCGGTGTGGACGGTGCCGCAACTTCTGATCGACCCCACGCTGTCACTGAACCTGCCAGGGCCGGTGACGCTCGGTCATCGCGTGATTGAAAACGATGTGCTGACGACCTTGTTCAAGGCCAATGCCGAGGCACTGATCGCTCAAGCGGACAGCCAATCGGTGTCCAATGCCGAGGCGCGATGGGCTTCTCTCAAGCGTGGCGGATGGGCGCTGTTCAGTGTGGCGCTGCCATTTCTGGGTCGCGGAGTGAACACGGCCGCATGGATCTGGCAGATCATGGACGACCTGCAGGACCTCGCAGAGGCCGCTGAGCAGCAGCAAAAACCTCTGGCCTGGGCGGCCCTGGCGGATCTCTTTTTGACGCTGGGCATGGTGCTCGCCCACCGAGCGGCCACTCGTAAAAAACCTCAAGGAACGGCGTTGGCCATCGACACGGAAAAAGCGCCCGCAGCGACGGAAGAAGTGAAGATAGCTAGCATCAGCGCGACCCGGTTGGCAGACATCCCGGATCATGAGCTGCCGAGCAGCCATGAACTGTCGTTGCACGATCTCGGCGCAGTGGATCGATCCCGACCAGGCCTGGGCACCGTGCTCGACAGCCTGAAAATCACGAAGCCAGAAACAAACGCCAAACCGGCAACCGAGGGCCCCTATAGGCACCTCACTGCCAGCGGCCAAAAATGGTACGCCGGCGTAGCAGAGCGCTGGTTCGAAGTCGAACTCAACGACAACGACGATGTGCAAATCATCGATTCTCGCCAGCGACCGCCGCGCAAGGGGCCGTTACTGATCAGCAACCAGCGCGGCGAATGGTTTGTCGACCTGCGCTTGCGACTGCGCGGCGGCGGCCTGAGGAGCCGGCGCAAACAACTGCAACAACAGAATCACGAGCAACTGCGCAAAAAAAAAGAAGACATCACCGCCTTTGACGCTGGCCTGACCGCCAAGCGATTGCAGCTGGTCGAAGTCCGTCGTGCCATGCTGGAGGCAACGCCTGAAACGGCCGACAGTGCGCGCCAGCACTTCCTCGACACCCTTGATACGCAGATCGGTGAATACACCACCCACATTCAAGAACTGAAAGCGCTGAACATTCTGGAAGCCGTCCCCAATTACCGGACTGCAATGTTGGACCGGATATCCCTGCAACTGTTCCTCATGCAGTCCTGGCTGAGCGAATGCGACACCACGTTCCGCGATAGCCTGCGTGTCACCCTCGAACTGCTCGACGGGACAAACAGCGAATCCACGAGCAACCGTTCCGAGCCTTTTGAAACGATGACCGAGTTGACGCAGAGGGTGATCGACAAAGTCGAATTCGCGCAGACCCGTTTCGCAGAACTCAGCCTGCTGGGCAAAGAGGCCGCCGAGGTCACGCGTCAATACAAAGCCAGACTTCCACCTTTTTCGCTGGATCATCTGAAGATGCTGCAGATCACGTTAGGGCGCAAACTCTGTCTCAAGGGCGCCTCGGGTGCCGCTCGGGAAGAAGCTCAAGTCGCACTGGAAAGCCTGGTCGAAGATGCCGCACTTAACATTCAAAGCGCTTTGGATCTGAGCACGGATGAAAGTTTGAACAATCTGGGTGAACGGACAGACGCGCTGAACAACCTGGTCGAACAGTTCGCAATCATCGACCAGCGTTTTCTCGATTTCGCCGCCGAGTTTGCGGAGCATCAGGTACCCGACCGTCTCGAAAAAGTGCAGAAACGTGTCGCGGAATTTGGCCAACGCACTGCGCAACACTTATCGGATCTATTGCGCGAACAACGACACCTTGAGCCGGTCGCCGGCCCATCGAAACCCGTTGCCTCGACGGCAAAAAAAATCATCATCAAGACCCGTTTCAAAGGCACGCTCGTGGGTCAGCGACGCCAAAGCGCAAAGGGCAAAGACAGCCATCTGGTCGATGTGGTGGCGCCGCTGACGGGAAAGGTGATTGCCACTTTTCATGAGAAAACGCCAGGCGTCTGGCTGGAACGCGTCTCGGAAAAGAACACCCCGTCACCCAAAGCAAAGCCCGATCTGGCTAAAAGCGTGCTCGATGGCAAGGCATTGCTGGAACAATTACCGGCATTTAAACAGCGCACCCAGGCACACCTCAATCGGGCGCAGCGCAATCCAACGGAAACCGAGGAGGTCTATTACCTGCATGCCGATCATCTACGTAACGTCATGGACAGGATTGATCAGGCGCTCACGGCGGGTAATAGCTCCACGACTGAAACGGCCACCGCCACGTTGCGTCAGCAGCTCGATACCGAAGCGACAGCTCTCTACGCCACGGGTCGCGTCACCCGCATCGCGATGACCAAGCAACAGGCCCCCACGGCGGCGCGAGTTGAATGGCTGCACGAGAAGGGTGAATTGCGCATTGCCAAGACTGCCGAGCGACGCCGGCTGAAAGGCCCGCGCAGAGACTATTTGCAGGAGTACGAAATACTCGACAAGAAAACCAACAAGGTTCTGTGGTACGCGCACTTTCACTACGCCAATCCCACAGATCCTCTGCCTTCATTCACCGCCGCGCACCTGAAAACTGCCGATCAGCGACGTCTCGGCGGTGCTTACGATTGGCGCGAAAACCACAGCAACCACGAGCTGATTGCCATCCACCGCAGCGCCATCAGCCGCTCGCAGGCCGCCGCGCTGTTCTTCTCCTGAGCCATCTTTGACTCACAAGCCCGTCGAGCGCGGGCTTCTTTTCAACCCCTATATATCTACCACCTGACCCGGAGGGTGCGCGGGTACTTTCGATTGCAGACGGCAGTCTGCCGTCACGCCCATCCCCAACCGGTGACGATTTCATGAGCAAAACAACCCGAACGAACACCGCCCCACTGCTGTTAAACAAAAGCCGTCTGGTGGAGCAAACCAGCGGTGGTCCGACCCTGCATGGCGCCGCTGCGCATTTACTGCGCAAGGCCTTGTTAAAAATCTTTCCCGAGCAACAGATCGATCCCGACAAAGCCGTGTTGATGTCCCCGATATGGCATGAGCAGGGCGAGGAAATCGTCACCCGCAGCAGCCGTTTCGAATCACTGACGCACGCACTGGTGCGTATGGCCTTTACTCCAGCAACCGCCAACTACATCGAAAGTGAACACTTTCTGACCTTCACACCTCATGCCGCCGATCCGATCCATCTGCCGGTCAGCATGGACGCCATCACTACCTTGCTAAACGAGTACGCACCGTTGCTGTTCATTGGCTTCGAACAAAGCCAGCTGGACTATTGGAATGAAATCACGGAAAACTTGCCGCGCTGGCAGGTGTTGTCCGACACCCTGAAAGTGGCGCCCGATGTTCAGTCGGTCACTGGATGGGACTCGGATGAGTGCAGCCTCGGGCGACTCGTCTCGCAATACCCCGACAAGCTATTGCGCCCGGCTTCCGGCAACGGGCTGTCGAACGTGCGCGCCTGCTTGCTTGATCTCGATCTCGCCGTCGAATCGGCAGAGGACGACAACACCCGGCATCTGATGATCGGCGGCGCCCTGGTGCTGACCGCCACTTCGGGCAGCCGTAAGCTGATCACGATGTACACCATCGTCGACGGCTACGAATCGTTCAGCTCAATGGAGCAACTGGGCACCAGCCTTCCCGCACGGATCGGCATCGATTTGAGCGGCCAGAGCCTGAAGTGGCGACTCTACGAACCTGAAGGCAACATTTTTGATGCCATGGTTTGGGCATTGGTGGGGTGTCAGATCGACTCCATTGATGCTCTCGATCCAGCCAGTCGCTCGCCCTTGGCCGGGTTTACCTCCCGACAGGACGAAAGCAGCACGATCAGCACCGGGGAAAAGGCGCATATCGAACAGCTGGAAAGCTCAATTCCCTCGTGGCTATCAACGGGCTCACTTGACGATATCCAAGCCTACGGCGGGTACTTGACCGAGCTTGGAAACCTCAGAGACGAGACCGGCAATGACGCTTTTGACGCCAACGATATTCCTCTGATTCAAACCTATGCCCAGCAGCGCATGCGTGACGCCATCGTTGTCGACAAAACTGATACAGATGCCGTGAGCCTGCGCCTTGATGACGTTCGGATCACCGTCACCCATAGCTTCGAAGCCGGCGGTTTCACCCTGCCCGACCCGCGCAACGTCAGCGTCGAAACCCTGGGCGAATTCGCCCTGCAAAACACCCGCCCCTATAGCGCGACGGTGGCCTATGCCGATGGCACAGCCGTGCCAGAGTGGATGACGGTTACGTTCCTATTGCGCCTGGCCAACGCGATCAACGTCGGCGAAACCTATCCGCAGCTGATCAAACGCACACTCATTGATGACCCGGTGCAGGCTCGCCGTTACAAAGTCCGCTACTGTCGTCAGCTGCCGTTACTCCTGCCCATGTTGGCGCTGGAGTGCAAACTCAAGCACCAAGGTGAAGTCGATGAGGTGGGTTACCGTCAGGTCTGCCAACTGATGGAGTCGATCAAAAACGACTCACCCTTCACCGAGTGGCCGGTGCAAATCCGCCCGCTGGCGTTCATGCCCCGCTACCGTCTAGGCAACACGCCCGACACCGTCGCGAACATGTACATCATCGAGCCGCGCAAAGGCTTGAGCGGCCCGTGCCTGCTTTATCGACCCTTGCTGGATCAACCGCTGCACCAGTTTCCTTCCAAGCAAAACATGCTGTACGCGTTTTATCAGTCGGGCGAAATGCGCGATTCGATACTGGCCTGGCTGGCTACCCGCGCGTTGAGTTTCGAGTACGCCCAGTATGTGTTTTCCAGCGGCATTCCCTCGTCCTGGACCATTTCCGAACTGGCCTTCGAGCCGTTTATTCACCTGGACCTGACCGCCTCGGTTGAACTGGCAAACACACCTCTGAGCGGCGACGTTCTCACGACCCTCTATACCCAAAATAGCCAAGCCATGGCCGAGCTCGCCGATCGCCAATCGACTTCCAATGGCGAGCGTCGCTGGGCGCTGCTGGCGGACAGTGGCTGGGCGACTTTCTCGGTGGCGGCCAACTTTCTCAGCGGCCCGGCGGGTACCGCGGTCTGGGTCTGGCAAAGCATTGGTCAGATCCAGCAGGCACTGGACGCCGCTGAGCGAGGCGACACGATCGTGGAATGGTCCTCGATCGGCGACGTGCTGTTGACCTTGGGCATTCTTCTCTCGCAACGCGTCGCGACACGGCGAATTCGGCTATCAAGTCCCCTTGATGAGGTCTCTGCGCCGAAACGCGTGCCCATGGACGAACCTCAACTCATTACCTCCTCCGCTCAAGCTGTGATAGTTACGCATGACGCGACCCCGCTAAGCGCTGAACTGCCCGAGGCTCATCTCTGCGCCCTGGCGCCCGCCGGGCCGACCCGTAGCAGTGCAGAAGCCCAATTTTTACAAAAGATCGATCAACTGAAAGTATCGGCTCCGCACCTGCCCAACGGAACACGACCCAATGCCGACCATCTCTATGAGCACGAGGGGAAGCTGTACGCTCAGGTGGGTGTGCGATGGTTTCAGGTCAGCGCCGACGCGGACGAACCGGTGCTCGTTCTCGATCCGAACAATCCCGCCTACCCCGGATTTTGCGTGAAGTACGACGAAAAGGCAGGTAGCTGGCACTGGGATCTCAAGCTTCGGTTACGCGGCGGCGGCCCAACCCGCCGGATCGAAGCGATGCGGCGAGAAAAGATCAAAAAAAAGGACGATGCGTGGGCCGCATTGCATCGGTTCATCGAACAGGAAGCCATTCGAAAGGCCAGCGTGGATGAGGTCTTGAACCCCTTGGAAAGCAGCGACGTATCGTCCGACGAAACGATAGCCAGTTACATCTCCAGGTCCGATGAGGTGGCGAACGGATATGGCCAGGCGCTGGAAGCCCTCGAAACGTGGCGTGAGGCGGGCGGCGCTGGCGTGTTTTATCAGTCTCAGCTAATGCGTTTCACCATTGAACAACATCGCTACCTGAACGGCTGGATGCGAATGAAGTTGCGTGAATACGTGAAAATCATCGCGCCCCAGTTCAGCCAGACGGAACCTTCAACGACGAGATCCCGTGCCGCGCAAATGGAGGCGGCACAGAAGGCCATCGCCGTGAGCGATGAATTGATCGACCGTCTCGGCCGCATGCGCGCCTCACTGGACCGGTTGATGAACCACACCGGCATCACGCGCAAGGTGGCTGGCGATCTGAAAAAGATGCTGCCCGCAATGTCCCAGTACGACCTGAAGGCCAATGAAATCGGCATATCCACGGAGCTTTGCCTGCGTGAGGCGTCGGACAGTGACATGAGTCAGGCACGTCAATCGGTCGTCGATATTTTCGACAATGCGGCCGACGCGGGCCACAGCCTGGTCGAGCGGCGCAGTACCGCACAGCCTTCGCACATCCAGACACTCGATGTCGAGCAACTCACCGTGCTGGTAGACCGTCTGGCAGAAGCCGAGCGGCGTCTGGAGGAGTTGTCTGTCAGCTTGCTCGATCAGCTGGAACCCGTCCGCTTCGAGCGCGTTCGGACGTTGGTTGCCGAATTCCATCAACTGGCGCGCAGCCGTCTGCTCACATTGCTTCCGGAAGCGGAAGAAATACCGGTGGCCCAGATGGCGAGACTTGAGCCGGTGCCCTCTACTTCAAGCGCCATCGGCAAAGTGAGCAAATCACGGCCACGGGTCGTCGAGGCGCAAAAAAAACCGTCTACCGAAACACCGCAGACGGGCGATGACGTTCCCATTATCAAGACGGCTAACAGACGCCCGGTGCAACCGGCGGCGCTAAACGATCAAGACATCATCGGCAACGGGCTGTCTCTGAGTGTCGAACTTGATGCGTTCATTGAACGAATCCGCGCCGATGCGCAACGCCCCTCCCGCGTTCCGGCAGACATGAAAGACCTGCTCGACCAGCAGGCGACCCGACTCGATCAAGCGGCTGATGACGTTGCGCTAATACTGGCTCGCAGAGCCGCCGACTTCCCCGTGGGGAGCCTGAGTGCAGATTTGCGTACGGGGGCCGCAAAAGCCCGGCGCGAAGGGGTGAGCGTCTACGGCGCGATGCTCATCAAACGAAGGCCCCGCGAAACTTACCTGAAATGGCTCATGGAGCACGATCAGGTATCAATCATCAAAGACGCACGCGGTCGTATCAAGACCAAACAGCGCAAAGACTACTTTCAGGAGTACGGCATTTTCGACAAGACACGCCAAAACAAAGCGTTGTGGGTCGCGCATTTCCATTACAACGAACTGACCGATCCGGATGAACGATTCACCGCCGCACATCTCAAGTTCGCCGAAGGCTATTTGAAAGAACTCCCGGCCAAGACCCGTCAGGAACTCGATGTCTTCGATGCGCTGGACAATGCGCTGCGCCGAATTGTCAATCCGACCGTCCGGGATCTGTTTTTGAAACCCGAGCCGAACGTGTCATCTGAGGCGTAAACACCGCTACGGGATCAGTCGCACCAGACGTCGCGCAACCGTGCCAGAGCCGCTTCGATCGCCGACTCTGGCACGGCGGCAAAGCCCAGTACCAGCCCGGCTCGCGAATCCAGCAGTGTCTGCGAATCGGGCAACCAGTAACGACTCAAACCATTGACCTCGACGCCCACGCTTTCGGCTTGTTCAATCAATTCGCGTTCGCGCGCCACGCTGCTCACCGGAACGGTCAAGTGCAATCCGGCCACCACATTGGGCAGATCGCCAACGCCCTCGATGTGTATTGGCCAACGGGCCAACAGACAATTGCGTCGACTCAAGGCGGCACGGCGCATACGTCGGATATGTCGCTGAAAATGCCCGGCAGCCATGAACTCGGCCATTACAGCTTGGGTACTGACTTCGGAATGCCGGACATCGACTGCGCGCCGCTGAGAGAAAGCGTTCACAAGCGCCGGCGGCAGGACCAGGTAACCCAGTCTTAGCGCTGGAAATGCAATCTTGCCAAACGTTCCGACATACAGCACCCGCCCCTGGCGATCCAGCGCAGCCAACGGCGCCAGCGGAGCGCCGCTGTAACGGTATTCGCCATCGTAATCATCCTCGACGATCCAGCCCTGGGTGCGTTCGGCCCAGGCCAGCAACTCCAGGCGTCGCGCCAGACTCATCACCACCCCGGTCGGGTATTGATGCGACGGTGTGACATACGCCAATCGGCAATCGGTAAGCCCGTTCAATTCGGTGCAGTCGATACCCTCGCTGTCCACCGCCACCCCGTGCAATCGCGCACCCGCCACGGCGAACGCATGACCCGCCGCCCGATACCCCGGATTTTCAATCGCCACACCATCGCCCGGCTCGACCAGCAGCTGTGCACAAAGGCTAATCCCCTGCTGTGCGCCACTGGTGATCACTATTTGCTCAGCCGAGCACTGCATGCCCCGCGAACTGCGCAAATACGCGGCAATGAGTCCGCGCAGACGCTCATCGCCCGCCGGATCGCCGTAGCACAACTGTTGCAAGTCCGGTTTACGCCAGAAAGCCGCATTCAGCTTGGCCCAGACGTCGAAAGGAAACAGATCAAACGCCGGAACACCCACCCGAAATGCGCGAGGTGGACCACTCGGCGGCAGGGCCAAATGGTTCTTTTCAACGCGTCCCAGCGCACCGCTGTGGATAACTTTGCTGGATGAAACCACAGGTAAATCCAGCCCATTTGTGGATAAGGCTGTGGGTAACCGTGTTGACAACCCTGTGGATACTTTTGTGGATAGTTTTTTTGCCGGGACCGCGGTTTGCGGTAACTGTGCGACATAAGTCCCATCACCAACACGCCCTTCAATAAAGCCCTCGGCGTAGAGTTGATCATAGGCACGGACCACGCTGTTTCGGGAAATTGACAATGCCGCCGCCAGATCGCGACTGGCGGGTAATCGCGTACCGCTGGCCAGTCTTCCGTCAAGCACTCGTACTCGTAGCGCTTGATAGAGCTGACGACTCAAACCCTGGCGGCGATCGAGCTCGATACCCGCGGGGTTGAATAACAAGGACAGCGGCTCGCTGGTCATGGCAATGGACCTATGAAATTGATCGTTAATGGCTCTTACAACAGACCAATAGCCTGCCTAGGATGCAAGTATTCGCCAAGGAAAATCTCCATGTACAACCCAAGCAGCTTTGCCATAGATGATTTGCATGAACTGCACCAACAGATACTTGGCACCCGCCTCGCTGTGTTGGTCACACACGGGGAAGAAGGTCTGCAAGCCAGCCATTTGCCGGTGCTGTTGAGTTCAGACCAGGGCCCGAATGGCACCCTTTACGGACACTTCGCCAAGGCCAATCCGCAATGGAAGGCATTGCAGAACGGCGCCGAAGCCCTGGTGATTTTTGCCGGTGCCGACGCTTACGTCAGCCCAGGGTTTTACCCGAGCA
Organism: Pseudomonas sp. Hz4; assembly: GCF_054898165.1. Lineage (NCBI taxonomy): Bacteria > Pseudomonadati > Pseudomonadota > Gammaproteobacteria > Pseudomonadales > Pseudomonadaceae > Pseudomonas > Pseudomonas sp. Hz4. The sequence continues at coordinate 129,616 of NZ_CM142719.1, forward strand.
AAGCCGAGCACGGCAAAGTCGTGCCGACCTGGAACTATGTCGCCGTGCACGCGTATGGCACGACCGAAGTGTTCACTGACGCCGATCGCCTGCGCAATCTGGTCAGCGCCCTGACTGATCGTCATGAAGCGGGTCGCGCCAGTCCATGGAAAGTCGCCGATGCCCCCGCCGACTACATTGATGGGATGCTCAAGGCCATCGTCGGTTTTGCCATGCCGATCCAGCGTCTGGAAGGCAAGCGCAAGCTCAGTCAGAACCGCAACGCTGCAGACATCGCCGGTGTGCGCGAGGGGCTTGCCGCCAGCCCTGATGTGCACGACCAGGCCCTCGCCCATTTGATGCGTTAAGGAACGAAGATGAGTCAGATCGACATCCGCCAGGTCACCGCCGACGACCACGCCGCCTGGTTGCCTTTGTGGCAAGCGTACCTGCGCTTCTACAACACCGAACTGCCTGAGGCCGTCACCCAAAGCACTTGGCAGCGCATGCTCGACCCGAGCGAGCCGACCCATGCCGCGCTCGCCTGGGCCGACGGCAAAGCGCTGGGCATGGTGCACTTCATCTACCATCGTTCGAACTGGAGCATCGAAAACGCCTGCTACCTGCAAGACTTGCTGGTAGTGCCGCAAACTCGCGGCACCGGCGTCGGCCGACAGCTGATCGAATTCGTCTACGCCACCGCCAAAGAGGACGGTTGCTGCAAGGTCCACTGGCTGACCCACGAAACCAACGCCACTGCGATTCAGCTCTATGCGCGCATCGCCGAACGCCCCGGTTTCATCCAGTTTCGCAAAACCCTTTAAGGTTCAAGGAGAACAACATGTCGACTTCACTCGCCGACTGGAAAGGCGTCCTGGCACCGTCGGTTCAAGCCATCGAAGGGCGCTTCATCCGCCTGGAGAAACTTGACCCGGCGCGTCATGGCGACGGTTTGTGGAAGGCCCTGCAAGGCCCGGGTTCCGACCCGAAACTCTGGGACTATTTGCCTTACGGTCCTTTCCCGGAGCGCAGCGCGTTCAACGCTTGGCTGAACAATCATGCGGCCAATAGCGACCCGTATTTCTTCAGCGTGATCGACCGTGCCAGCGGCGATGTGCAGGGCATCCTCAGTTTGATGTCGATTGTCCCTTCACAAGGTCGGATCGAGATCGGCCATGTCACGTTCGGTGCGCCGATGCAGCGCTCGCCGAAAAGCACCGAGGCGGTTTATCTGCTCGCCAAAGAGTCGTTTGCCTTGGGTTACCGGCGTCTGGAGTGGAAGTGCAACAACGGCAACGCCCGCTCCAAGTACGCAGCCGAACGACTGGGGTTCAGTTTTGAAGGCGTGTTCCGCCAGCACATGGTGGTCAAGGGTCAGAACCGGGATACGGCGTGGTATTCGATTCTGGATTCGGAATGGCCGGCGAATGGGGCGGGGTTTGAGCGCTGGCTGTCCGATGAGAACCAGACGGATTCGGGGCAGGTGAAAACGTTGGTGGAGTGCCGCGGGTAAATCTTCGGCGCCTGGACTGACGCCCTCGCGCCCTGAGCCTTTCCGTCAACGCGCTTTTGCCAATCTGCCGCTCGACGGCGGCAGCGGTGATTGGGAGCGACAGCCGCATCCATGGGCTGATTGGGCAGTGGCAGATGAGTTTCTGAGTTTTCGCCAACGGACGCGTCCGGGATCGCTGTAAGGAAAGACGTCTGATGGCCGGGTGAATTCGGCCCCTGCCGAAACCCGTCCATTTTTCGGCTACAGGCGACGTCCCCAAGCCTGTCAAAGCGCCCGGAAACGCCCGGCATCTTCAACCCGGATCAACTTTTAGAGTTTGGCCTCACTTCAAACGAGGCTGAACGCTATGATCGCTCAACATCAGTGCCGACCCCACCACCTCGCCTTGGCGATTGCGCTTGCCCTTGGCTGTACTGACTTTTCGTTCGCCCAGGAGATTTCGACGCAGGCCGATGCGTTGGTGGTCGAAACGGCGGATCCGCCCGTCGATGCGCTTGAAGCCTTCATGAACAACCCCGACACCCGAAAGGCACCGATCACCAAGGCAGCGGAAGGAATTGATCGGACATTCGGTGACGAAAACGACCTGGTCATCGTGTCCGGACGTGGAAGCATCGCCGGGTTCATCGACGGAGGCGCAGGTACCAATTTTCTGCAACTGGATACCGCCAGTGGTGGCAAGTTAGACGATAGTCGTCGCTTCAACGGTTTGGAGATCAAACGCAGCACGTGGACCTCGAACAGTCCCGGCAATTTCGACACCGGCGTATGGGTGCGTCCCAAAGCAACGCTCATAAACGACGGACTGATCAACGGCGAGGCGTTCACTCAGGGAACGCTCGTCAACACCGGCACAATTGGCGCCGGAGTGACGGTGCAATCCGGCGGCACCCTGAATAACTCGGGGATCGTCCTGGGTAACGTCTCTATTGATGAAAAAGGCGTTTTTACCGGCAACGGTACCGTCGGTGCGCTGCAGGTCAGAGGAAAGCTAGCCGTCGATAAAATGCACGGCGCCCCGACGGTCAAGGGTGACTTGACCCTTTCCAACACGGCCGAATTGACCTACGAGGTTGATCCCGACCGTAACAGCGCGACGATAACCGTCGGTGGTACCGCGAGCCTGGGAGGTGCCACGCTCAAGATCGTCACCACAGCGAGCGACTACGCGACACTCAGCGACCAGCGCATTCTTGTCGCCAAGCAAGTCGAAGGAGAATTTGGAAAAGTTGTCAGCAACCTGGCCTTTCTAACGCACAGATTCGATTACCAGAAAGAGCATGTCGACCTGATCTTTACTCGGAATGCCACGCCGTTCGAAAGCGCTGCGAACTCCAGCAGCGGAAAGGAATTAGGCAAAAGCATCATCGATCCGAACGATTTACCCCAGGCACAGGCGCCTGCTGACGATTCTTTTACCCACACCGAAACCCTGCATCCAGCGGTCGATACCGACCCGTCCGCTACGTCAATAACGATCGCAGAAATACCCCCGACAGTGACGCCACCCTCCACCGTCGCGGGTACGCCCGTGTCAACTCGCACAGCAATGGCCAGTCCCGCGCGCACGGTTCCGAAGCTTCGCATACCCATCAATGCCGCGGTCGCCGCCCTGCTGACGGCCGACAAACAAACGGCATCGCGCGCCATCGAGCAATTGGCCGCCAGCAACCACGCCAACCTCGCGAAAGCAACCCTCAATAGCGACAGTCCGATCAGCGCAACCATGCTCTCGGCCATGGGTCAGCTGGACAGCGCCAGCGGCGACAAAAGACCCGGCAATGCCCCTCGCCTCGCCGCCGGCAGTGAAGCCAGTGGCAGGGTCTGGCTGCAGGCGCTAGGCCACGGAGGGACACTGGATCGCGATAACGACGCCCTGAAACATTCGACCCAAGGCCTGGTGCTGGGCGCGGACTGGGGCGGGGATCAGGCATGGCGCATCGGCGTGCTGGGCGGTAAATCCGAAACGCGCCTGGACAGTCGGGGTCTGGATGCCAATCTCGACAGCTGGCACCTGGGCGCCTATGCCCTGCGCCAGAACGGCCCCCTGTCCCTGCGACTCGGGGCGACCTACAGCAATCACGACGGCAACACCAAACGCCGGGTAGCGTTCAACGGTTTCAGCGACCGCCCGGAAGGCCGTTTCGACGCCAACACCCAGCAAGCCTTCGCGCAAGTGGGTTACAACCTGGGCCGTGCCGACGTCAGCATCGAACCGTTCGTCAGCCTTGGCTACCAACGCTATCAGCGCGACGGCTACACCGAAAAAGGAGGCGCCGCAACGTTGAAGGTCCACGGCCAAACCCGGCGCAACGTCAACAGCACGCTCGGCCTGCGACTGGCGATGCTCAATACCCTGGACAACGGCATGCCACTGACGCCGCGATTCAGTGCCGGCTGGAAACATACCTACGGCGAGGTGGAGAGCGACACCCGCCAGCGATTAGTGACGGGCGGGAGGGACTTCACCGTTTCCGGCGCGGCGCTGGACCGTGACAGCCTGCAGGTCGATGCCGGCCTGGACCTTGGGCTGTCGGCCACACACAGCGTAGGGGTCGGCCTCAGCGGCGAAGTCGGCAGTGATAGCCGCAACCACGGCGTCATGGGCCAGTGGCGGATGGCGTTCTGATCACTGACCGAACGCCGCATTCCCCGCTCGCGTTAGCGGAATATCAGCCAACAAACTGGCTGACCAAACGACAGGCGAAAAAAAGGGGAGCACATGCCCCCCCGAGGTTTAAAGCGGTAAATCGAGGCTGTTAACTCAGCCTTCGATCTCGATCAGGATTTCGCCCGGGTTCACCCGGTCGCCCTTGGCCACGTGGATGGCGGTGACTTTGCCGGCGATGGCCGATTGGACTTCGGTTTCCATCTTCATCGCTTCGGTGATCAGCACGGCCTGGCCGGCTTTCACGGTGTCGCCTTCCTTGACCAGCACGTCGACGATGTTGCCCGGCATGGCGGTGCTGACGTGGCCCGGCGCAGTGGCTTGCTTGCGCTTGCTGCTGCCGCCGCTGACGAATTCGTTGAGCGGTTCGAACACCACTTCTTCCGGCATGCCGTCGATAGACAGGTAGAAGTGACGCTTGCCTTCAGCCTTGACGCCGACACCTGTGATGTCGACGCGGTAGGTTTCGCCGTGGACGTCGATGACGAACTCGGTCGGCACGCCTTCGCCACCGGCCGAGGTCACGCCGCCGGCTTCAGGAATCGGCAGCAGCACTTCTGGAGCCAGAGTGCCGGCGGCGCGTTCTTCGAGGAACTTGCGACCGATGTCCGGGAACATGGCGTAGGTCAGCACGTCTTCTTCAGACTTGGCCACCGTGCCGATTTCGGCACGCAGTTTGGCCATTTCCGGCTTGAGCAGGTCGGCCGGACGCACGTCGATCACTTCTTCGCTGCCGATGGCCTGGCGACGCAGTTTTTCGTTCACGATGCCTGGCGCCTTGCCGTAACCGCCCTGCAGGTAAAGCTTCACTTCGTTGGTGATGGTCTTGTAGCGCTCGCCGGCCAGCACGTTGAAGAACGCCTGGGTGCCGACGATCTGCGAGGTCGGGGTCACCAGCGGAGGGAAGCCGAGGTCTTCACGAACGCGCGGGATTTCGGCCAGCACTTCGCTCATGCGGTTCAGGGCGCCTTGCTCTTTCAACTGGTTGGCCAGGTTGGAAATCATCCCGCCCGGCACCTGGTTGACTTGCACGCGGGTATCGACGGCGGTGAACTCGCTTTCGAACTGGTGGTATTTCTTGCGCACGGCGTAGAAGTACAAGCCAATCTCTTGCAGCAGTTCCAGGTTCAGGCCGGTGTCGAACTCGCTCCCTTTAAGGGCGGCAACCATCGACTCAGTACCTGGGTGGCTGGTGCCCGAGGCGAAGCTGGAGATCGCGGTGTCGATGTGATCGGCGCCGTTCTCGATGGCCTTCAGTTGGCACATCGTTGCCATGCCAGCGGTATCGTGCGAGTGAATGAACACGGGCAGCGATTGCTCGGATTTCAACGCCCTGACCAGTTCGCCGGTGGCGTACGGCGTCAGCAGGCCAGCCATGTCCTTGATGGCCACCGAGTCGCAACCCATGGCCTCCATTTGCCGGGCTTGCGCCACGAAGGCTTCGATGGTGTGCACCGGGCTGGTGGTGTACGCGATGGTGCCTTGGGCGTGTTTACCGGCAGCTTTTACTGCTTCGATAGCGACGCGCAGGTTACGCACGTCGTTCATGGCGTCGAAGATGCGAAACACGTCAATGCCGTTGACCGCTGCCTTGGCAACAAAGGCTTTGACCACGTCATCGCTGTAGTGGCGATAGCCCAGCAGGTTCTGGCCACGCAGGAGCATTTGCAGACGCGTGTTAGGCAATGCCGCGCGCAGTTGGCGCAGGCGTTCCCACGGGTCTTCTTTCAGGAAGCGCACGCAGGCGTCGAAGGTCGCGCCGCCCCAGCATTCCAGCGACCAGTAGCCGACTTTGTCGAGCTTGTCGCAGATCGGCAGCATGTCTTCGGTGCGCATGCGGGTCGCGAGCAGCGATTGGTGGGCGTCGCGCAGGATTGTGTCGGTAACGTGGATACGCTTTGTAGGTAAAGAGTTAGTCATTGGAATATTCCTCACAGGCCTGCGTGGGCGGCGATGGCGGCGGCGATGGCCAGGGCCAGCTCTTCGGGTTTGCGCTTGATCGAGTAGTTGGTCAGTTCAGGGTGGCTTTCAACGAAGCTGGTATTGAACTGGCCGCTACGGAATTCCGGGTTACGCAGGATTTCCTGGTAGTACGCGGCGGTGGTCTTGACCCCTTGCAGACGCATGTCGTCCAGGGCGCGCAAGCCACGATCCATCGCCTCTTCCCAGGTCAACGCCCATACCACCAGTTTCAGGCACATGGAGTCGTAGTACGGCGGAATGGTGTAGCCGGTGTAGATCGCCGTGTCGGTACGTACGCCAGGGCCGCCGGGGGCGTAGTAACGGGTGATCTTGCCAAAGCTCGGCAGGAAGTTGTTTTTCGGGTCTTCGGCGTTGATCCGAAATTGCAGCGCGAAACCGCGGTGCTGGATGTCTTCCTGTTTTACCGAAAGCGGCAGGCCGGACGCAATGCGGATCTGCTCACGGACGATGTCGATCCCGGTGATTTCTTCGGTGATGGTGTGTTCCACCTGCACCCGGGTGTTCATTTCCATGAAGTACACCTCGCCCTCGGCGAGCAGGAACTCCACGGTGCCGGCGTTCTCGTAGCCCACGGCCTTGGCTGCGCGAACTGACAGGTCGCCGATGTAGGCGCGCTGTTCCGGGGTCAGCTGCGGGCTCGGGGCGATTTCGATGAGCTTCTGGTTGCGGCGCTGGATCGAGCAATCACGCTCGAACAGGTGCACCACGTTGCCAAAGCTGTCGCCGAGGATCTGCGCTTCGATGTGTTTCGGATTGACGATGCATTTTTCCAGGAACACTTCCGCCGAACCGAAGGCCTTGGTGGCTTCGGAGATCACGCGAGGGAAAGCCTGTTCGAGTTCTTCTCGGCTGTCGCAGCGACGGATACCACGGCCACCACCACCGGAAGTCGCCTTGAGCATCACCGGATAACCGATGCGCTCGCCTTCGATCAAGGCTTCCGCGATGTCCGCTACGTTGCCTTCGGTCCCCGGGGTGACGGGTACGCCCGCCTTGATCATGCTGCGACGGGCTTCAGTCTTGTCGCCCATGCGGCGAATCACTTCAGCCGATGGACCGATGAACTTGATGCCGCGCTCGGCGCAGATGTCCGCCAATTCAGCGTTTTCCGAAAGAAAGCCGTAGCCGGGATGCAAGGCATCACAACCGGTTTCCACCGCCAGATTCACCAGTTTACGCGCGTTCAGGTAACCAGCCAGCGGCTCGGCACCGATGCTGTGGGCCTCATCCGCACGCTTCACATGCAAGGCATGGCGGTCGGCGTCGGAATAGATCGCGACCGAGCGAATGCCCATCTCGGCGCAGGCACGCACGATTCGTACGGCAATCTCACCACGGTTGGCGATCAGGATTTTTTTTATCACTTGGAGGTTCCCTTGAGCCGGTGGTACCCACGACCTGTTAGACCAGGTCGACGCGTGACCAAATGTTTCGATTCAGTCGCAGCCCCACACTAGCCCTCACAAGGGATTAACAAAAATGAATAATAATTGGGTCAGGCATAAGTAAAGACTTATAGTTGACGCATTAGTCTGCAGCGAGAGCGCAAAAAAATGCGTAAGTCATTGATGCGTATGACATTGCGTCAATTACAGATTTTCAATGAAGTCTGTGATTTGAGGTCCTACAGCCGCGCAGCTGAAGAAATGTCTCTCACACAACCTGCCGTGAGCCTACAGATTCGTCAACTTGAGGAGCTGATTGGTCAACCGTTGTTCGATTACGTCGGCAAAAAGCTTTACATGACCGAGGCAGCCGAAGCCCTTCAGCGCGCCAGCCGGGATATTTTCGGACGCCTGGAAAACCTCGACATGCAGCTTTCGGACATGCAGGGATCGCTGCAAGGTCAGCTGAAACTGGCGGTCGAATCGAGCGCCAAGTATTTCGTGCCGCATCTGTTTGCCGCCTTCAAACGCCAGCATCCGGAAGTGAATCTGCACCTGACTGTGGTTAACCGCGGACAAGTGATTCGACGCCTTTCGGACAACCGCGATGATTTGGTGATCATGTCGATGGTGCCTCAAGACATGGGGCTGGAGTTTCTGCCGTTTCTCAACAATCCAATCGTTGCCGTGGCGCCGCCGGATCATCCGCTGTCCCATATGGGGCCGCTGCGCTTGCAGGATCTTGAGCCGTACACCCTGCTACTGCGCGAACCGGGCTCCGGTACGCGGCTGGCTTGCGAGGAGTATTTCAAGGAAAAGCGCGTGCACTTCACGCAGACCCAGGAAGTGGCGTCGGCCGAAGCCCAGCGTGAATGCGTACTGGCGGGTCTGGGCCTGGCGCTGTTGACGCGCCACGCCCTGAACCTTGAGTTGGCGACCGGCGCATTGATTGAATTGCCGGTCGAAGAGCTGCCGCTTTACCGCAGCTGGTGCCTGGTGCAGGCCAAGGCGAAACGGCTGTCGCCGGTGGCGCACGCGTTCCTTGCATTTATTCGCAGCGAGCGGGTGCAGATCAGCGCGCTGGTTGAGCGCTTCGACGGGAAGTTGCCGGTGCGGCCTGCCAGTAATTGAGCTCCAGATCACCAGGAAAATCGCCGATCTCGGCCAGAAGCTGGCGGCGTTCGCAGCGATCCTCGATAGCGCGGCGAAATTCCATGCGGCGCTGGTCTTCCTGCTGACGACGGGTTCTGACAGCGCTGTTGCGTTCTTCGTAGGGCTGGGCCATTTCGAGTCTCCCAAGGCGATTACGGGAGTTACAGGATGGGCGCCAGGGATGACGGTTTGGCGGCGAGTGGGTTACAGGGATGTGAATGTTGCTCTGTGGCGAGGGGATTTATCCCCGTTGGGCTGCGAAGCGGCCCCTAAACCCGCGAGTACGACGCCGCATGCGATAGTTTTGCGACTGCTTCGCAGCCGAACGGGGATAAATCCCCTCGCCACAAGGTCCGTGTCGTCTTGAATCAATCGTCGAGGGCTTTTACTGACTTGGGCGACAGCCGCAAACTGCGAAGGCTGCGCTTGACGCTCTTGAGGTGATTGACCAGGCTCGGCCCGCGCGCCATGGCCACGCCCATCGCCAACACGTCGATCACCACCAGGTGGGCGATCCGCGAGGTCAGCGGCGTATAGATCTCGGTGTCTTCGTGCACATCGATCGCCAGGTTGACGGTCGACAGCTCAGCCAGGGGCGTCTGGCTCGGGCACAAGGTGATCAGCGAAGCGCCGCTTTCGCGCACCAGATTGGCGGTGATCAACAGGTCCTTGGAACGCCCGGACTGGGAAATACAGATCGCCACGTCGGTCGGTTTCAACGTGACCGCCGACATCGCCTGCATGTGCGGATCGGAATACGCCGCCGCCGTCAGCAACAAACGGAAGAACTTGTGCTGGGCATCGGCCGCCACTGCACCCGAAGCACCAAAGCCATAAAACTCGACCCGCTGGGCCTGCGACATGAGCGACACAGCCCGCTGCAACTCCACCGGATCGAGCTTCTCGCGAACCTCCATCAGGGTGTGCAGCGTGGTGTCGAAGATTTTCAGGCTGTAGTCAGCGACCGAATCATCTTCATGGATCGCGAACTGCCCGAAGCTCGCGCCGGCAGCAAGGCTCTGCGCCAGCTTCAGCTTCAAATCCTGGAAACCGGAACAACCGATGGCGCGGCAAAAGCGCACGATGGTCGGTTCACTGATGCCCACGTTGTGGGCCAGGTCGGCCATGGAGCTGTGCATCACTGCCGCAGGATCAAGCAGCACGTGGTCGGCGACCTTGAGCTCCGACTTGCGTAAGAGGTGGCGTGACTGGGCGATGTGTTGCAGCAGGTTCAAAGGGCTGGACTCTTTGTTATTGGCAGGTGCCGGGGATGTAGCGCGCTTGTAGTTATACTACATGAATCGGCTTTTTGCCTGCTCAATGCGTAACTCGATGTCCCCATTCCACGCCACATGCGCTCCATGTAGCCCCTACAAGGGTTTCGCATCCGCACGCAACAGCTCGGCCAGGCCATCGGCCTCGACCGGGCGGCTGATCAAATACCCCTGCACTTCATCGCAGTGCTCGGTTTTCAAAAACTCAAGCTGCTCTGGCCGCTCCACTCCTTCAGCCACCACTTTCAACGACAAGCCGTGCGCCATGGCAATGATCGCCCGGGTGATCGCCGCGTCCTCGCTGCCCTCCCCCAGACCGCGGATAAACGCCTGATCGATCTTCACGTAATCCACCGGGATGCGCTTGAGGTAGCTCAGGGACGAATACCCGGTGCCAAAGTCATCAATCGCCAACTTAACCCCCAAATCACGCAATTGCTGGAAGGTCGCGATGATGTGCTCGACGCTGTCCAACAACTGACTTTCGGTGAGTTCCAACTCGAGGTAGTGCGGCGCCAAGCCGGTTTCTTCCAGCACCTGCCGCACAAGGCTGACCAGCTTGCCCTTGCGCAATTGATGTACCGACAGATTGACCGACACCCGAATCGGCGCAAGCCCCTGACGCTGCCATTCACAGGCTTGCCAGCAGGCCTGACGCAACACGAACTCGCCGATCGGGCCGATCAACCCCGTTTCCTCGGCCAGGCCGATGAAGTCCCCCGGCGGCACGCGGCCCATGGTCGGGTGATCCCAGCGCACCAGCGCCTCGGCGGCATTCAGCCGGCCCGTGGCGAGGCACAGTTTCGGTTGGTAAAACACCATCAACTGCTTCTCTTCGATGGCTTTACGCAGTTGATTTTCCAGCTGCAAGCGCTCCAACGTACTGGCTTGCAGGCTGTCGGTGTAGAACTGGAAGTTATTTCCGCCCAGGTGCTTGGCGTGCTGCATGGCCATATTCGACTGACTGACCAGCGCGGAAATTTCTCGCGCGTTGTCCGGCAACAGGCTGATGCCCATGGACGCGCTAACCACCAGTTCATGGCCATCGACAGTGATCGGCAACCGTAGCTTGGTCGACAGTCGGGTCGCCACCCGCGCCAAACTCGACAGGTTGCCGTAGGCATTGAACAACACGGCAAATTCATCGCCGGATAAGCGAGCGATGGTGTCCGCCTCAGGCAACGCATTGATCAGCCGCCGGGCCATTTTCTGCAAGAGTTGGTCGGCGATTTCATGGCCAAGGCTGTCGTTGAGCAGCTTGAAACGATCCAGATTGATATGCAGCAACGCCAGATTGCGGTGGCCGCCCTGGCGCACCCGCTGATGGGCCTCGCTTAGCCGTTCACGGAACAGTGAACGGTTAGCCAGCCCAGTCAATTCATCGTAATGAGTCAGGTAACGCATGCGCTCTTCGGATTCGCGGCGAGCCGATAGATCGGCGAAGAAGCCCACGATATGACTTACATTTCCCCGAGCATCGCGCACAGAATTGAGTTGCAACCATTGCGGATACACCTCGCCATTCTTGCGGGTTTCTACCAGCTCGCCCTGCCAACTGCCGTGCTGCTCCAGCGCCTGATGAATCGCCGCGTAGTGCCGGCGGGCATCGCGACTGCACGGCAACTCGACCACGTTGCGTCCGATCATGTCTTCAATGTCGTAGCCGGTGACTCGGCTGAAAGCCTGATTGACCGCGATCAGCGCGTAATTCGGATCGAAAATCACGATGCCTTCGCTGGCGGCCTCGAACACCGTCGCGGCCAATTGCCGTTGCTCTTCCAAGCCTTTGCTGACGCTGATGTCGCGACGGGTGCCGACCATGCGGATCACTCGGCCATTTTCCCCGCGCTCAACGGCCCGGCCACGGTCCTCGATCCAGACCCAATGGCCATCGCCGTGGCGCACGCGGTACTCGATTTGGTAGTCCTCGCTGCGGCCCTTCAAATGCTCGACCAGCGCGCGCTTCAGTGACGGCAAATCATCGGGGTGCAGCCGCGGCTTGAGGTGGCGGAGCATCGCCGTCACGAGTTCCGGCTCCAGGCCGAACAGCTCCTGAAGGTGGGTGTGATGGACTTCGTCGGTTTGCAGGTTCCAGTCCCACAAGCCCAACTCACTGGCCTTCAACGCCAGCGCCAGACGCGCTTCACTCTTGCTCAGGGCTTGGTTGGCGGCATCCAGCTCCAGGCTGCGCTGGGCGACGCGGCTTTCCAGCTCGATCTGAATTTGCCGCAGTTCGTCTTCGGCACGACGGCGCTGGTCGATTTCCTGGGCCAGCTTGTGATTGAGCTGGTCACTGCAACGTTGGGCCTGCTGCAAGTGCTCGATCAGTGCCTGATTCTGGAAGCGCCGCAACAGCCCGCGATCGATGAGCCGATTGACCTGCCAGGCAACCACACTCAGCGCGCCCAGTAAAATCAGCCCGAACCAGCCCCATCCCTGACCTTGTTCATCGCCGCCCCAGAACAGATAGCCGATGGCCGGCAACAAACAGGGCAAGGTAAAGGACAGGAACGCCGGCAGGCTGACCGCGTAGGCAACGCTGGCCGAGAGGGTCGCTGCGCCGATCAGGCCGAACACCCAGGCTTGCTGCATGAAATTGTCAGCGGGTACCAAGGCAATGCCGGCGCCGGCCAGGGTCAGGCCGGTCATGGCCGACCCCAGCAAAAACATGCGGCGCCAGATCGGATGGGCCTGACGGTTGGGTATCGCCGAATCGAAGGCTGCGACTTGAATCACCCGCAATGCCACCAGCGACAACAGCCACACCAGCCAGACGCTGACCAGGAAGTAGCGCTGCGGACTCCAAAGCAAGCCAGCGCAGACCAGACCATTGATCAACATGAATAACGTAGGCAGCAACGAACCCTGATAAAGCAGACGCGTGCGTTCGACCGCCATTTCCATGGCGTACTGTTTGCGGATGACCCGGGGCTCCACGACGGGGCCCGACAGGTCGGTGCTGAGGGTTATAGGCAATGTTCTTGTTCTTATAATGATGAGCATGAGCCCGAAACGTCGACGGAGCATACACAAGCAAATGCTCGGACCAAACTGCCTGAGATCATAAAATCGACAAAAAATGCCCCCCTCCTTAGCCGCTGAAAAGGCTTGGAGCGAGCCCCGCCAACGCCTGCAGCCAGTGACCGACCGGTCGTCATCCGTGCTTCTTTCATCGGCTAATGCAAAGCTCGGTTTGCCCGGTGTGACGGCGCACCCTAGAATGCCCCGATGCGCGATGATCTCTCCCTTCTGCTGAACTCCCTCAACGATGCCCAACGCCAGGCCGTAGCTGCCTCCGTGGGTCGTCAGTTGGTCCTGGCCGGTGCTGGATCCGGTAAAACCCGAGTGTTGGTGCACCGTATCGCCTGGTTGATCCAGGTCGAAAACGCCTCGCCCCACTCGATCCTGTCGGTGACCTTCACCAATAAGGCCGCTGCCGAGATGCGTCATCGCATCGAGCAGCTGATGGGTATCAACCCGGCCGGCATGTGGGTCGGTACCTTCCACGGCCTGGCGCACCGCTTGTTGCGGGCGCACTGGCAGGAAGCCGGCCTGAGCCAGACTTTCCAGATTCTCGACAGCGACGACCAGCAACGGCTGGTCAAGCGGGTGATCCGCGAGCTGGGTCTGGACGAGCAACGCTGGCCGGTCCGGCAGGCCCAGTGGTTCATCAACGGGCAAAAAGACGAAGGTCTGCGTCCACAGCACATTCAAGCCAGCGGCGACCTGTTCCTGGCAACCATGCGCAGCATTTATGAAGCCTATGAGGCCGCGTGCCTGCGCGCCGGCGTGATCGACTTCTCCGAACTGCTGCTGCGCGCCCTCGATCTGTGGCGTGATCACCCGGGTCTGCTGGCGCATTATCAAAAGCGCTTCCGGCACATTCTGGTGGACGAGTTCCAGGACACCAACGCCGTGCAGTACGCGTGGCTGCGTTTGCTGGCCAAGGGCGGCGACAGCCTGATGGTGGTCGGCGACGACGACCAGTCGATTTACGGCTGGCGTGGCGCAAAAATCGAGAACATCTATCAGTACTCCGACGACTTCCCGGATGCCGAGACCATTCGTCTGGAGCAGAACTACCGCTCCACCGCTGGCATCCTCAAGGCCGCCAACGCCCTGATCGCCAACAATACCGGACGCATGGGCAAAGAGCTGTGGACCGACGGCGGCGAAGGCGAAGCGATCAACCTGTACGCCGCATTCAACGAGCACGACGAAGCACGCTACGTGGTGGAAACCATCGAAAGTGCGCTGAAAACAGGCTTGGCCCGCAGCGATATCGCGATTTTGTACCGCTCCAACGCCCAATCGCGCGTTCTGGAAGAAGCCCTACTGCGTGAGCGCATTCCGTACCGCATCTATGGTGGTCAGCGCTTCTTCGAACGGGCAGAAATCAAGAACGCCATGGCTTACCTGCGTTTGCTCGAAGGTCGTGGCAACGATGCGGCGCTGGAGCGGGTGATCAACGTTCCGGCCCGTGGCATTGGCGAAAAAACCGTTGAAGCGATTCGCGACCATGCCCGTCACAGCGATGTGTCGATGTGGGAAGCCATGCGCCTGCTGGTGGCCAACAAAGGCCTGACCGGTCGCGCGGCCGGCGCGCTCGGGGCGTTTATCGAGCTGATCGAGAACCTCGCCGCCAAGTGCATGGACATGCCGCTGCACCTGATGACCCAGACCGTCATCGAGCAATCCGGGCTGATTGCCTATCACGAAGCGGAAAAAGGCGAGAAAGGCCAGGCCCGGGTAGAAAACCTTGAGGAACTGGTCAGCGCCGCACGCAACTTCGAAAATGCTGAAGAAGACGAAGACCTGACGCCATTGGCGGCGTTCCTCGGTCACGCGTCGTTGGAGGCCGGGGATACTCAGGCCGACGAGCACGAAGACAGCATTCAGTTAATGACCTTGCACAGCGCCAAGGGCCTGGAATTCCCTTACGTGTTCCTGGTCGGCATGGAAGAAGGCCTGTTCCCGCACAAGATGAGCCTTGAAGAGCCGGGGCGTCTTGAAGAGGAGCGCCGTCTGGCCTACGTCGGCATCACCCGGGCCATGCAGAACCTGGTGATGACCTATGCTGAAACCCGACGCCTGTACGGCAGCGAGACCTACAACAAAGTGTCGCGTTTCGTACGTGAAGTGCCGAAAGGCCTGATCCAGGAAGTGCGGCTGTCCAACAGCGTCAGCCGTCCTTTCGGTGGTGGTCAGCAGCAAAGTTCCAGCAGCCTGTTTGGCGGCAGCGAGATTCCGGACACCGGGTTCAGCCTCGGCCAAGCGGTACGGCATTCGGTGTTCGGCGATGGCGTGATCCTGAATTTCGAAGGTGCCGGTGCTCAGGCTCGGGTGCAGGTGAACTTCGGTGAAGGCAGCAAGTGGCTGATGCTGGGTTACGCGAAGCTGGAAGCGATTTAGGTTCTGATGATCGTTCCCACGCTCTGCGTGGGAACGATCTTTCCGACAGGACACCCTTCCTACAGAACTTATTCACTCGTCCTACAGACCAAAGTTAACAGGCCTTATTGCGCTGACTGAAGCTGAACGCAACCTGTCAAGCAAAAGCCCGAAACACTCTGCCGCTAGCCAGTAACACTTCAGCTGTGCAACATGGCGCGCGTGCCTTCCACAAATGGGAATTCCCTTTATGAAACGTTTTCTTAGCATCGCCATGGCGTTGTGCATTGGCCTGACGATGAGCCTCGACGCCAATGCCGCCAAGCGCTTTGGTGGCGGCAAGAGCTCCGGCGCTGCGCCGACTCACCAAACCAGCCAAATGGCTCCTTCTTCTGCCGCCGGTGGCGCTGCTGCTACTGCCGGCGCGGCCGGTGCCGCTGGTGCTGCCGCCAAGGCCGGCGGTGCTTCGCGCTGGCTCGGCCCTCTGGCCGGTATCGCTGCCGGTGGCCTGTTGGCCTCCATGTTCATGGGCGGCGGCTTCCAGGGCATGCAGATCTTCGACATCCTGATCATGGCTGTCATCGCCTTCCTGGTCTTCCGGTTCATCGCCGCTCGTCGTCGCAAGCAACAGGCGCATCTGTCTCCAGCTGGCGCGCCGATGCAGCGTGAAGTGTTCGAGCAGAAGCCAACAGCCATGGGTTCGATCTTCGGCGGCTCGGCTGCACCTGTTGCCGCTCGTCCGGTGATCAATGCTCCGGCCTGGTTCAATGAAAAGAATTTCATTGAAGCGGCCCGCAACCACTTCCAGTCCCTGCAACAGCATTGGGACGCCAATGAAATGGACAAGATCTCCGAGTTCGTGACCCCGCAGCTGCTGGAGTTTCTCAAGCGCGAACGTGCCGACCTGGGCGAAGGTTTCCAGTCCACCTACATTGATGACCTCAATGTACAACTGGACGGCGTGGATGATCGTGCCGACAAGACCATCGCCACCCTGACCTTCAGTGGTGTGTCGAAGACCTCGCGCTTCGACCAGGGCGAAGTGTTCAGCGAAAGCTGGAACATGGAACGTCCGCAAGGCGATAACCAGCCTTGGCTGGTCGCCGGTATCCGCCAAAACGGCTGATCCCTCCTGCGTTAAGCATGCTGTAATGAAAACCCCAGCCTCGGCTGGGGTTTTCTATTTCGCGGTTGCATCTATAGCGAGCTACTGTATAAACCGCCCCAACTAAACCGCGCCATCAAGCAAGAGGATCCCGGACGTGGAAGAAATCATCGAACAACTGCGTGAAGCCAACGAACCGGTACCGGTCCCCTTGGAGCTGCCCGACGACGATCAATTGGTGGAAATCGAAGAACAACTGTTCATCGACATTCCGTTTGTCTTCAGAGAATTTTTGCTGACCGTCAGCGACGTCGTCTACGGCAGCCTGGAGCCGGTGACCGTTACCGACCCGCAATCCCACACCTACCTGCCGGACGTTGCCGCCAACGCCTGGGATTTAGGTGTTGATCGCAGCATGATTCCGATCTGCCAGGACGGTGACAACTACTACTTGGTCGAAGAAGACGGCACCGTGGTGTTGTGGCAGGCCGAAGAAGAGCTGATCGCCGAAGAAACCTGGGAATCGGTGTGGCACTGGGCGCGGGATGTCTGGCTGGAAAGTTGATCCACCTGAAGCCCCGCGTGGTCAATGCCCGGACGAATCCTTGTGGTTGTCCGGAAACAGATCGATCCGAGCGTGACGGCAGCCACCCGCCCGGCGTCCCGATAACTGTTGATATGAAAAAGCTGACGAGGCCCCCGCAGAGGTGCCGCCCTCCCGAAATTCTGCCTTGAACCGTGAGAACGCTATGGAACCCGGAAACGCCCAACTGTCGATGACGGTATTGATGACCCCCGACATGGCCAACTTCTCTGGCAATGTCCACGGCGGTACATTGCTCAAATACCTCGACGAAGTGGCCTACGCCTGCGCCAGCCGTTATGCCGGCCGCTACGTGGTGACCCTGTCAGTGGACCAGGTGATTTTCCGCGAGCCGATTCATGTCGGCGAACTGGTGACCTTTCTGGCCTCGGTCAATTACACCGGCAACACCTCCATGGAGGTGGGCATCAAGGTGGTGACCGAGAACATCCGTGAGCGCTCGGTGCGCCACACCAACAGCTGCTTCTTCACCATGGTCGCAGTGGATGACGACCGCAAACCGACTGCTGTCCCGCCACTGCAACCGCAGAACAGCGAAGACAAACGCCGCTTCATGCAGGCCCAGCAACGTCGGCAGATTCGTCAGGAACTGGAAAAGCGCTATCAGGAAATCAAGGACGACGCCTGAGCAGGTCAGGCAGACTGATGGTGTTCTTCAGATAGTCTTCGCGAGCAAGCCCGCTCCCACAGTTGATCTTTAGTGAACACATATTTTGTGTACGACAAAGATCCAGTGTGGGAGCGGGCTTGCTCGCGAATGGGGCCAACGCGGTTCAAAGGCTGATCGCCGTCGCCTCGAACCGCACCCGTGGATGAGCAATTCGGTCCTGAGCCCGAACCAATTCCAGCTCATAGCTGGCGCAGGCCTGGGTTTCCAACAGCACTTCATGCACCGCCGACGCTGCAAACTCGAAAGCCGCCACCAGGCTATCGCCCAACAGCACGCGAGCCAGAAACAGCCCGGAGGTCAGATCGCCAACGCCCACCGGCTGACGCGGAAATGCCAACATTGGACGACACAGGTGCCAGCTGCCTTCGGCCGTCACCAGCAGCATCTCGAACACATCCGCCAGCTTACCGGGATAGTCCAGATGCTTGACCAGCACAGCCTTCGGACCGCGCGCCAGCAACGCTCGCGCCATGGCCAGGCAATCGAACAACGATTGCGGCCTGCGCCCCGAAAAGCTGTCCAGTTCCAGCTGGTTCGGGCACATGAAGTCCGCCACCGCAGCCGCCTCCTCCAGCAGGAAATCGCTGACTTCCGCGGGCACGCTGCATCCCTTCTCCGGGTGGCCCATCACCGGGTCACACAGATACAGCGCCTTGGGATTCATCGACTTGATCCGCGCCACACCCGTCAGGATCGCCCGGCCCTGGGCCGCACTGCCGAGGTACCCGGACAACACGGCGTCGCAGTTGCCCAGTTCGCCAATCGCCGCGATGCCTTCGACCAGCTCGGGAATCTGATGCGGCGCCAGCACTTCACCGGCCCACTGGCCGTACTGGGTGTGGTTGGAGAACTGCACGGTATTGAGCGGCCAGACATTCACCCCGGCCCGCTGCATCGGGAAAACCGCGGCGCTGTTGCCAGCGTGGCCGAACACCACGTGGGACTGGATGGCGAGCAGATGGGGCGTACGCTTCATGCGGTGAGTTTTCCGTAAACGATAGAAATTCAAGCCGCGCAGTATGCGACTAAACGCAGCCTGTACGACAGACCGGCCACGCAGTTAAGCTGACACTATCTTGTTGGAGCAACTAGTTAATGCTGACCCTTGGAAATATCTTCGTGCTGATGCTGCTTGCCACCGGTGGCGCGTGGTTGTGGCACAACCATGGCCTGCGCGAGCGTGCGCTGGAGCGGGTCACGCAGCATTGCGCAAAGCTTGGTGTCGAGCTGCTGGACGGCAACGTGGCGTTGAAAAAGATCGCGTTCATCAAAGACGCCAACGACCGGCGGCGTCTCGCCCGTGTGTATAACTTTGAATTCACCGTGACCGGTGAATCCCGTCACAACGGCACCATCACCCAGTTCGGCGCCCACAGTGCGCAGATTGAGCTGGCGCCCTACCCGATGCCGTTCAATGACACGCCTGCAGTGTCCGATGTCGTGAAGCCGCGCGCTGAGGTGATCGAGTTGAGCCAGTGGCGGCAAGAACACACTAAATGGCGTCCTTGATTTAAGTCGGGCTCAATCGGCAGTCGGCTAGATCTCTTTGCAATGAATCAATAGCCTGCGGCTCACTGAAAATCAGTTCGATACGCGTATCACGCCGCCATTCGCTGGGCTGCCAGTCCAGCACCGAGTTTTCCAGCGCATTCGCCGAGACCCAACCGTCGACGCTGTGGATAACCAGCTTCGCCCGCCGCCAGACAAGGCTTTCAAGCCACTGGCCAACGCGCGCCGCATCGAATGTCTGACTCGGATGCCAACGCCAGCCGACGCTCCAGCCGTCCTCCTGTTCCTGACTCAAGCAAATTGGCAGCGCGGGATCCGTCCAGATGGCCGGCATCTGCGCCAATCCTTTGGGCGCGATAAAGTTATCCACACCCGCCACAGCCTGAGCCCCAAGCCCCGGTAATTTGCTCAACGGCAAGAGGGCTTGCTGCGTCCAATACAGAGGGCGAGAAGGCAGCTGCGCGGCGATTCGCTGACGATCAGTGGCGTCGAGACCTTCGGCTTTGTTCAGCAACAACAAACCGGCACTGCACAACGCCTCCTGTTGCGCCTCGGGCAGTGGTTTGCCAGCGGCGAGTGCCTGAGCATCCAATACCAGCACACAAGGCTGAACTGCCAGCACGCCCTGCCACGGCGCCTCACTCAACTGCCTGAGCAACTGCGCCGGATGACCCAGCCCGGAAGGTTCGATGAATAACCGATCCGGGCGCGCCTTGCGCAGCAAACGCCCGAGACCGATCTGAAAAGGTGCACCGTTGACGCAACACAAACAGCCCCCGGCCACCTCACCCAGTGCGATACCATCGGCGTCCTGGGTCAGCAACGCAGCGTCGAGGCCGATCTGGCCGAACTCGTTGATCAGCACTGCCCAGCGTTCACCGACCGGCCGCTGCATCAGCAGATTCTTGATCAAGCTGGTCTTGCCGGCACCCAACGGGCCTGCAATGACGTGAGTGGGAATATTCTGCAACATGGTCGATGTTTTCTGAGGAGGTAGTGGATGCGGTTGAAGGGATTGTCGTTGCTCCTGGCGCTCACTTCAGGTGAGGCACTGGCCCAGGCCTGCGTGGTACATAGCACGGCAACGCGACTCGACGTGAAAGTCTGCCAGCAGAACCGCAACATCCCGGAAAAACTGTTCGCCGATGGTTTCTGCCAGCCGAACCTTCCTGGGCAGAAAGTCGAGGTGCAGTACGTCGATCAATGCCCCACCGGCGCATTCGGCGTGTGCAGCAACGCCCAGGTCGCCAATATGCCTTACCGGCAGGATATTCACTATTACGGCGTGGCCACGGATGCGGCGTATTTGAAGCCGTTTTGCGAAGCCCAGAGCCAGGGAACCTGGCTCAAGCCTTGAGCGCTAGCCTAGCCAGTCGAGCGTTAGAATCAACCGCCGCTCGCCCGACGCAAGCTGTGGCGAACGGTGAATAAGGCCGAGGCCTTCGTTGCCGTGCCATTTCTCGCCTTTGAGCAGCGCGACGTCGCCGCTGGCGATCTGCTCGATCAGCGGACCGTCCTGAGGAAGATTGGGTTCGGTGTCATCGCTGGGCAGGTCCAGAACCAGTGACTCGGCCAACGGCTCGTTCAGGGACAGCAGCAAACTCCCGAAATCAAAGAGGTGTGCCGGCAGTTGGCGCTGCCAAACAGCGAGATTTATGCCGTCATCCAATATTCGGGTGAACGCTTGCGGCGTCTCACCTTGAACCTGATGAATGATCGGCCGCGGTGTCAGGCGGGGTGCCAACATCAGGCTGCCGCCTCTTCATGCCACGGGCCGAATGGATCTGGCAGTAGTCGCCAGCCCTCGACACCCAACGCCATTTCATCGTCGGTCAGCAAGCAATTGTCGAGTTCGGTGGTGAGTTGCGCGAAGTCGATGTTCTGGCCGATGAACACCAGTTCCTGACGGCAATCGCCGGTGGCTGCGGTCCAGTTTTCCATGATCCCGGCCGTGCTTTCTTCGTCCTGCGGCCACTGCGGTTTCGGTACGAAACGCCACCAGCGTCCGGCGAATCCATGGCGCATCAAACCGCCGGCCTGGGACCAGCTACCGGCGTCCATGTGTTTGCTGGCCAGCCAGAAAAACCCTTTGGAGCGCAGCAGTTTGCCGTTCACCCACGGGCGATCGATAAAACTGAAAAAACGCTGCGGATGAAACGGTCGGCGTGCTCGGTAGGCCGTCGAAGCGATGCCGAATTCGTCGGTTTCGGGCACGTGCTCGCCACGTAATTGCTGTAACCAGCCCGGTGCCTGAGCGGCCTTGTCGAAGTCGAAACGACCGGTATTCAGGATCTTCTCCAAGGGAATTTCGCCCATGACCATCGGGATGATTTCTGCCTGGGCATTGAGCCGCTCAAGGATCGCGATCAGCTCCTGGCGTTCACTGCTGCTGATCAAGTCGATCTTGCTGATCAGAATCACGTCGGCGAATTCGATCTGCTCGATCAACAGGTCGGTGATCGAGCGTTCGTCCTCCTCGCCCAGCGTTTCGCCACGAGAGGCGAGGCTTTCGGCGGCCTGATAGTCGAGCAGAAAATTCATGCCATCAACGACCGTGACCATGGTGTCGAGCCGGGCGATGTCAGCCAGGCTCTGCCCTTCTTCATCCCGGAAGGTGAAGGTTTCCGCGACCGGCAGCGGCTCGGAAATGCCGGTGGATTCGATCAACAAATAATCAAAGCGACCCTCCTTGGCGAGTTTGCTCACCTCTTCCAGCAAATCTTCGCGCAAGGTGCAGCAGATGCAGCCATTGCTCATCTCCACCAGTTTTTCTTGCGCACGATTCAGGGTGACATTGCGCTGGACGTCGCCGCCATCGATGTTGATTTCGCTCATATCATTGACGATCACGGCAACGCGCAGGTTGTCTCGATTGCGCAGCACGTAGTTGAGCAGCGTGCTTTTGCCAGCGCCGAGAAAGCCCGACAGGACGGTCACGGGGAGACGATTGGGCATCAGGTATTCCTCACAGGGATGCCCGGTCGCAGTGTCGGGCTGTAAAAAGGCATGGTTGATTCTAATGTAATAACATAACATACAAAAATCGATTCCCACGATGGACCTGCTCATGAATGCGCTGACTCTGCCGGATATTGCCGCGCAGGCCTCACGCCAAGCCCTGCCACTCGACTGGGTGGGCATGTGCGGCATTGCTCTTCCTGTTTTATTCGATGGCCAACGACTGAGTGCAAAGGCCGACGCGGGCGTCAGCCTTGATGATGGAGAGGCGCGCGGGATTCATATGTCGCGGCTGTATTTGACGCTGGAAATGCTTGAGCAAGAAAACCTGACGCCCGCCTTGTTGCGGCGAGTTTTGCAAAGTTTTCTCGACACTCATGAAGGACTGTCCACTAGTGCGTACTTAACAATTCGAACCGATTTACTGCTCAAAAGACCGGCCCTAATCAGTCCATTAGCCGGATGGAAAACGTATCCAGTGAGCATCGAAGCACGTTTGAAAAACGCGATGTTCCACGTGGAACTAAAAATCGATGTGCCTTATTCCTCGACCTGCCCATGTTCAGCGGCGCTTTCCCGACAGTTGATTCAACAGCAATTCGTCGATGACTTCGCCAACAAGCCGCTGCAACACGCCGATGTATTGACCTGGCTCGGCTCCACAAAAGGCATCATCGCAACGCCTCACAGCCAACGGAGCATTGCAACATTACGGCTTCGGCTGGATGACCATCTGGATGACTTGCCGTTGATCGCAATCATCAACGACGCCGAAGCGGCCCTCGGCACCGCCGTACAAACCGCCGTAAAACGCGCCGACGAACAAGCCTTCGCCCTGGCAAACGGTCAGAACCTGATGTTCTGCGAAGACGCCGCTCGACGTTTGAACCTGGCCCTGAAACGCTCCCCCGGCATCAACGCCTTCCACATACGAGTCATCCACGCCGAAAGCCTCCACGCACACGACGCGGTCGCTGAAAGCCGCTGGAATTGGGAGGCCGCATGATTCATTGCCAAGCCTTGCGTTGGGGCGCACCCGGTCAACCGCTCACGCCACCCGTTGATTTCGAATTGCCCACGGGCAGCCTGACCGCTGTGATCGGTGCCAATGGCTCGGGTAAAAGCAGCCTGCTGAAAGTGATCGCGGGTTTACAAAAACCGCTGATCGGCAAAGTCGTACTGGAGGTTCCACGCAAGGGTGGCCTCTCGTTCCTCCCCCAGCAACAACACCTGGATCGCCAATTCCCCATCAGCTTGCAAGAGCTAGTGGCCGGCGGTTTCTGGGGCAGCACGCAGTCTGCAGAAATTCGCAGCCAACGCCTCAAAGCCGTGCTGGAAAACTGGTGCCTGACCGGACTGGAGCAGCGCTCATTGATGGCCTTGTCCGGTGGCGAATTACAGCGTGCCCTGCTCGCCCGTTTGAGCCTCGCGCACGCGCCATTGCTGTTGCTCGACGAACCCCACGCCGCCCTCGACGAACTCGGTCAGGTGCTGCTCTGGAAACACATCCACGCCTGGCATGCCGAAGGCCGGACTCTGGTGATCGTGTGTCATGACTTGGTCGCCGTTCGCCAACACATTCCTCAAACCTTGCTGATCAAAAGCACCGGCTGCGTCCTCGGGTCCAGCGTTGATCTGATCCATCATCAACCGCAAGCGCGGGTGGCCTGATGCTCGCTGCCGTTCAACTTTGGCAACCGTTCCACGAGTTCGTGTTCATGCGCCGAGCGCTTCTTGGTGGATTGGTCTTGGCGTGCAGCACGGCACCGCTCGGTGTGTTTCTGATCCTGCGACGCATGAGCCTGATGGGTGACGCGGTGGCGCACGGTATCTTGCCGGGGGCCGCATTGGGCTTCTGGTTCGCAGGTGTGAGTCTCCCCGCACTGACTATCGGCGGGCTCGGCGCAGGCCTCGGCATGGCCGGACTCGCCGCTTGGATCACCCGTCGCACCGGCCTGCGGGAAGACGCGAGCCTCGCCGCGATCTACCCGATTTCACTGGCCAGTGGCGTGCTGATCCTCGGTATCGCCGGCAAACGCCTGGACCTGTTGCACCTGTTGTTCGGCTCGGCGCTGGCGGTCGATCGCCCGACGTTGACAGGCATGCTCTGGGTCTCCGGCTTCAGCCTGATCACCATGGCCGTCATCTACAAACCTCTGTTGCTGGACACCCTCGACCCACTCTTTCTACAAACTGTTAGCCGCCTCGGACCACTGGCCCACGGTGTGTTTCTGATGTTGGTGGTGCTGAACCTGGTGATCGGTTTCCAAGCCATTGGCGCGCTGATGGTGGTCGGCTTGATGATGTTGCCCGCCGCCGCTTCTCGCTTCTGGAGTCGTCGCTTGCCGATGTTAATAGCCATCGCCGCCCTGCTCGGCTGCCTCTCGGTGTGGCTCGGCTTATTGCTGTCGTTCTACTACTCACTGCCCAGTGGCCCGGCGATCGTGCTGGTGGCCGGCGGCTTGTATCTGCTGTCCGTGGTGTTCGGACCGGTGCACGGTTTACTGCGCCGTCCGCCTTTGCTCACATCCCAATGAGGTGTTACCCGATGCGCGCTTTACTCGTGCTGTTCAGCTTGATGCTGTCGATGTCGCTGTCTGCTGCGGAAAAGCTTCAGGTAGTCACCAGTTTCAGTATCCTCGCCGACATGACCCATCAAGTCGGCGGCGACCATATCCAGATCACCAACATGGTCGGCCCGGACGCCGATGCTCACACTTACGAGCCGACGCCTGACGACGCCAAGGCGTTGCTCAAAGCCAAGTTGATCATCAAAAACGGCTTGGGTTTCGAGCCATGGCTGGACCGTCTGGTCACCAGCACCGAGACCAAAGCGCCAGTGATCAGCGCGAGCCACGGCGTCATCCCGCGCTCCCTGGATGAGGACGGCGAGACGGTTCCTGACCCACACGCCTGGCACAACCTGGCGAACACTGAGCTGTACATCAGCAACATCACCAAGGCACTGATCGCCGCCGACCCAATCAACAAAGCCGACTACGAACACAACAGTCAGGCCTACCTGAAACAGATCTACGCGCTACTTGCCGAAGCCAAGGCCAAACTCAGCTCGCTCCCACCGGGTAATCGTAAAATCGTAACGTCCCATGACGCCTTCGGTTATCTCGGTCAGGCTTATGGCATCGACTTCATGGCGCCTCAAGGCCTGTCCACTGAACGCGAACCGTCCGCCGCCGAAGTCGCTGCTCTGATCACCCAGATACGCCAGGCCAAGGTCAAAGTGGTGTTCATGGAAAACGTCAAAGATGCACGCCTGCTCAAGCAGATTGCCGATGAAAGCGGCGCGCACATCGGTGGCACGTTGTACTCCGATGCCCTCGCGGCTAGCGGTCCGGCCAGCACCTTTGTCGGGTTGTTCGAGTACAACCTCAACACCCTGTACGACGCGTTGAGCCAGCCATGATCCGCAAGAACCCTTCGGGTGATCTGCCAGTGATTGCGGAGTCCGCCTATGTCGATAAAACCGCAATCATCTGCGGCAAAGTGGTGATCGGCGAAAACGTCTTCGTCGGCCCCTACGCGGTGATTCGGGCCGACGAGGTGGATGCCTCGGGCGAGATGGAGCCGATCACCATCGGCGCCAACTCGAACATCCAGGATGGCGTGGTGATCCATTCCAAGTCCGGAGCGGCAGTGACGATCGGCGAGTTCAGCTCGATCGCCCACCGCTCGATCATTCATGGTCCGTGTAAGGTTGGCGACCGGGTGTTTATCGGGTTCAACAGCGTGCTGTTCAACTGCGCAGTCGGTGACGGCTGCGTGGTGCGACACAACTCGGTGGTCGAGGGTCGCGATTTGCCTGAGGACTTCTATGTGCCCTCCACCACCCGCATCGGCCCGCAGACAGATCTATCGCAGTTCCCACCGGTGAGCGTCAGCGCCTCGGAGTTTTCCGAGGACGTGGCGCGTACCAACGTCGACCTGGTGCGCGGCTACAAAGCCCTGCAGAACGAGTTCTGACCATGAGCAGCGTGCTGATTCGCAATGCCCGGCTGGTGAATGAAGGTCACGAGCTTGACGGTGATCTGTTGGGCTGACGAAGACAGCGTTTTCGCCACAGCGTCAGTACCACGATTGTGTCGGGGCAAATTGCCTGGCACGACAAACGTCTTAATGACAACTGTCAGGGTTTACCTCTACGATTTATGTGCTAGCACTCGAGAGCACCGACATGATTCACATCACCCTGAGCGATGGTTCATTGCGTGAATACGACCAGCCATTGTCGGTGTACGAGCTCGCCGCGAGTATCGGACCTGGGCTGGCAAAAGCGGCAGTCGCAGGTCGGGTGAACGGCGTCTTGGTGGACTGTGAGTTCATGATCGAGGGCGATGCGCGTGTCAGCATCGTCACACCTCAAGAGCCCGATGGGCTGGAGATCCTGCGACGCTCCTGTGCACTGATGCTGGCCATGGCCGTCAAACAACTACATCCACACGTTCAACTGCACGCAGGAACGGCGCTGGGTGACGGGTTCTTTTATGAATTTTCTGCCGAGCGATCCCTAACGCAGACAGACCTGCCACTGATCGAAGCGCGCATGCAGGCTCTGGCGGCGACCAATCACTCAATTCGCCGTCAAGGGAAGACGCAGCTGTACCGCTTGGGGAACTTCGAGTCGACGACAGTTGGCCCGCATGTCCCCGCGACCAGAGTGCTGCAAGCGTTCTCCCTCGACCACATCAGCGGGACATTGCAGCAGCGGATTTATGGTACGTGCTGGCCCTGCCAACAGGAGCTGGAAAACTGGCGGACGCCGCCACTTGTCATCATCGTCAACATGGACGAACGTCAGGCGGATTACGCGCAATCGGTGACCGAGGCATTGCGCCGAAGCGGCGTGCGCGCCCGCGCGGATCTGCGTCACGAGAAAGTCCGCCAAAAGATTCGCGAGCACAGTCAGCACGTGCCGTATCTGGTGGTGATCGGGGAGAAAGAAAAAGCAGGCGGGTTTGTCAGTGTGCGTAGCCGCACAGGTGAAGACTTCGGGAGGATGGCGATCGAGGCCATGTGTGAATGGTTGGTTCAAGCCCGCTCCTACACAACCCCGTAGGAGCATGGCTTGCCCGCGAAGCTTTTAAGCTCTGGGCTTAACAGTCCCGCAATCCTGCCCCAACCACACGGCGCGGCTATCGAGGCTGCCCTTCTGCTGAATGCCGGTGGCATTGAACGTGCCGTTAACCTTGGTGGTGAACTCACGATCATTGAGGAAAGTGGCGACACCGGTGCCCTGCGCTTTCGGACAGCTGAAGCGGAATTTCCACTGATTCCCGGTGCGGTCGGTGATTTCCTGCTTGCAGCCCGACTGTGGATCGGTCAGCGGAATATTGTCTGTCTTCACCTGCTCTGGAGTCAGACAAGCCCGAATCCCTTTGCCGCCCATGGTGATGCCCTGCTTTTCGAGCTGCGCGCGCTGTTGAGGGGTCATCTGGCTCTGTATCTGACCAAGGATCAGCTGCAGATCCGGGAGATTCTGGTCATCGACCTTCATGTTGCTTGTGGTCATTTCCCACAAACCAGGCTGCAGCATCTGCGCCTGAGCGGCCACAGGAAGTGACAAACCTATAGCCATGGCCAAACCCAGCAGACGAACGTTCATCGAGTAACTCCTGATCAGTAGTGGCCGTTAGACGTCAGCCAGGGGCTTCGGTTCAGGGGCCAATTAAATAGCGACATTCTGCACGGAACATGGTCTGTTAAGCATTGAATATTCAGGAGCAAGGCTGCCTCATGGATTACTTTGGACAGCATATTTTCGGCTACACGATTGCACTGCTACACACGCTGGGCCTGATCGCTGCCATCCACGCCGTGCTCACCGTGCGCACCGCCCAGGGATCGATCGCCTGGGCCCTGTCGTTGCTGTTTATTCCCTACCTCACACTCATCCCGTATCTGGTCTTCGGCCGTAGCACCTTCGATGGCTACATCAAGGCTCGGCGCGAGGCCAACGAAGAAATGCGCAAGGCTATCTCCGAACTGAACTGGCGACCTTGGGTAGAAGAGGCACTGACCGCTCGCGCCTCGAATGCTTACGCGTCCTTGAGGGCGATGCCGAAACTTGGGCGCATGCCCTGTTTGGCGAACAACGAAGTGCGCTTGCTGATTAACGGTCAGGCCACCTTCGACGCCATTTTTGAAGCCATCAGCAACGCGAGGGAAGCGGTGCTGATTCAGTTTTTCATCATCCACGACGATCGCCTCGGCCAACGCCTGCAAACCTTGTTGCTGAAAAAAGCCGCCGAAGGCGTGGCGGTTTATTTGTTATACGACCGCATCGGCAGCCACTCCCTGCCTCACAGTTACGTGCAGCCGTTGCGCGATGCCGGCGTCGAGGTCAAAGCCTTTGCGTCCCGCAGCGGCTGGCTCAACCGCTTCCAGGTCAACTTCCGCAACCACCGCAAGATTGTGGTGGTTGATGGAATATTGGGCTTCGTCGGTGGACACAATGTCGGCGACGAATACATGGGCGAGAAACCACCCCTGGCGCCGTGGCGCGATACCCATGTGCAAGTACGCGGGCCGGTGGTGGCCTGCATGCAAGAGTCTTTCGCCGAAGACTGGTTCTGGGCAGCGCGATCGTTACCACCGCTGATCCTGCCGGACGTTTATCCGGACGATGGCGTGCTCTGCCAATTGCTGGCGAGCGGCCCGGCAGATTCCTACGAAACCTGTTCGTTATTCTTCGTCGAAGCGATCCATGCTGCGACAGAACGGGTCTGGATCACCAGCCCCTATTTCATCCCCGACGAAGCCGTGTTCGCTGCGTTAAGGCTGGCGGCTATGCGTGGCGTAGATGTGCGGCTGCTGCTGCCCTCACGACCGGACCACCGGATCGTCTACGCCGCCTCCAGCCTTTATGCCTTCGAAGCCGTGCGCGCCGGCGTGCGGGTGTTCCGCTACGAGCCTGGATTCCTGCATCAGAAAGTGGTGTTGATCGACAGCGAAATCAGCGCCATTGGCAGTGCCAATCTGGACAACCGCTCATTTCGGCTGAATTTTGAAGTGATGTTGTTGACGGTCGACAGCGCGTTTGCCGCCGAAGTAGAACAGATGCTCAATGATGACTTCGCCCAAGCCCACGAGATCGCCAAAGAAGAAAGCCGGCAGACCCACCGCCTGCAACAGGTCGGCATGCGGATCGCCCGGCTTATTTCACCGATACTTTAGGCACTACGGGGTGTAGATATCGTCGCGAGTCCATGGCAGTTCATGGCTACCATCGGGGTGGGCTTTCACCGCGAGAATCTGGTGCAGATTGATCCAGCCCTTGGCGAACGCGTAAGCGCATCCCGCCAGGTACAGCCGCCAGATCCGTAAGGCCTGCTCTGGCACCAGCCGGGAAGCAGCTTCCAGATTGTCTTCCAGGCGTTCGCTCCAGTGGTCCAGGGTACGCGCGTAGTGCAGGCGCAGACTCTCGACGTCGACAATCTCCAGCCCTGCCTCGCTGATCTCGGCAGAGATCATCGACAGATGCGGCAGCTCGCCATTGGGGAACACATACTTCTCGATGAATTCACCGAAACCGCGCCCCACCGGACGGCCATCGATGTGCTTGGCGGTGATCCCGTGGTTCATCACCAGGCCGCCCTCTTTCACCGCACCGAACAAAGTTTTGCAGTACTCGGCCAGATTGGCGTGGCCAACGTGTTCGAACATGCCGACACTGACCACTTTGTCGAAGCGACCGTCCTGAGGCAGGTCGCGGTAGTCGAGCAGTTGCAGTTCCACCAGATCATCCAGGCCTTCGGCCGTCACGCGTTCACGGGCAAGTTCCAGTTGCTCTTTACTGAGTGTGATCCCGAACACTTTCGCGCCAAACTCCCGGGCGGCATACCGTGCCAGCCCGCCCCAACCGCAACCGACATCCAGCAAGTATTCGCCGGGTTGCAGCCGCAGTTTGCGGCACAGGTGGCGGAATTTGGCCTGTTGGGCTTGCTCCAGCGTTTCGCTGCCGGTCTCGAAATAGGCGCAGGAATACGCCATGTCGCTGTCGAGCCACAGCTGATAAAACACGTTGGAAAGGTCGTAGTGGTAGGAAATCGCCTTGGCGTCGGTCTCCTTGTCGTGAGCGGTGCGCACTGGCTGACTGTCCTGGTCTCCGAGCAACGCCTGGCTCCATTCATCACAGACGCGAATCACCTCGCTGATGGAACCTTCCAGCTCAAGTTTGCCTTCGACAAACGCCGCTCCGAGCGCGTCCAGGCTTGGATGAGCGAACTGGGTAACCATTTGTGGGTCCTTGACCACAATTGTGACGCTGGGTGTCGGCCCCAGATTGAATTCATGGCCGTCCCAGAGTCGCAGGCGTAACGGTAACTGCAGATTCTGTAAGGCCGGTGGAAGGTGCGCGACCATGGAGAGTCCCCTTGTTTCAGACGTCTGATGTGAGGGTAGACCATCCTGAAAAAATAGCTGGCTATCGATTTAATAACCGTTTCTATGATTCGTAGCGTTCGAACCATACGCCGCGCATTCGCAGAAGTGATTGCCCTCACCTAGATGACTACGCACTCGGCCTACAGTTCTGAAATTAGAAATCGCCCGTGATCACTGTTTAGAGCATTAACAGGCGTACTCAATCCCCATCCTTCAGTTTGAGCAATGGCTCCTGAAACCGAAGTAGTCGCCCAGCGTTACCGAGTACCAGCAATGTGCTGAGGTTGTGCAGCAATGCAGCAATCATCGCCCCCGCAGCGCCGAGCCAGCCAAATGCAGCGAAGGCTACAATCGCCAACGTCCAGCACAAACCAATGATCACGTTAACCTGCAACGTCTGCCGACATTGGCGACTCAACCGAACACACGTGCCGAGCCGTCGCAGATCGCTGCCAATCAACACGATGTCGGCCGAGGCCAGCGCGATGTCTGCCCCGCCCGCCCCCATCGCCACGCCGACCACACCCGCTTTGAGCGCCAATGAATCGTTTATGCCATCGCCTACCACCATCGGCCGAAAACCACTGCCGATTTCCTTCAGCACGCGATTGAGTTTGTCCTCGGGCAAGGCTTGAGCTTCGACATCGCTGATTCCGACATCGCGCGCCAGTGTGTGCGCAACGCTTTGCCGATCACCCGTGAGCAGCAGCTGCCTCCCCAACCCCAGTTCACGCAGCTCGCTCAACGCAAATCGAGCCTCGGGTTTGACGCTGTCGGCCAGCAACAGCCAGGCGAGGAATTCACCGTTGAGCGCCAGTCCGGCAATCGGGCCATCGTGGTCGGGGACACTCGAAGTGGCGATACCCAATTGCGCGAACAGCTCCGGACGACCGAGCGCCGCCTCGCCCTGCTCCGTCATCGCCACCACGCCCAGCCCCTGACGCTCGTGGATGTCCGAGAGCAGCAGAAAATGTTCCTGAGTGACCAACCCGGCGAGCGCACGGCTGACCGGGTGACTGCTAGCGGAGCCGAGGCTGGCGGCAAGTTTGAGAACGTGACCGCGATCCTCAAGAGGACTGTCGATGGATTGCAAACGCAAGGTGCCGAAGGTCAGGGTCCCGGTCTTGTCGACCACCAGCGAAGTCAGGTCTGCCAACTCTTCGAGGAATGCGGAGCTGCGAATCAGAATCCCGTGACGAGCGGCCACCGCCACCCCGGCAATCGCCGTGGCCGGTGCCGACAACACAAGCGCGCAAGGACAGGCCGCCACCAACACCGCAAGCATTGCCTGGGCATCGTTAGTGATGAACCAGGTCACGGCGGCCAGCAGCAACACCAGCACCATGTAGCTGCCGGCGTAGCGTTCCAGCAAACGCGTGATCGGTGGCTTGGAACGCTCGGCGCTTTGCATCAGTGCGATGACTTTGCCGAGGGTCGACTCATTGCCAGTGCGGGTCACTTCGATGCGCAGCAGACCGTCGAGGTTGATCGCGCCGCCGAAGACTTGCATACCGACGTCCGCCTCGATTGGCACCGATTCGCCGGTAATCGAGGCGGTGTCCAGGCTCGCCTGACCGGACAACACCCGACCATCCGCCGGCACTCGATCACCCGCGCGCACCTCGACGATGTCGCCGGCCTTGAGTGTGCCGTTATCGACTTCGACGATGGCGCCATCGGCCTGAACCTTGCGCGCGTGGCTGCGAGTCAGTTTGCCGAGGGCGCGAATCGCCTCCTGGGAGCCGATCACGCTGCGCTCTTCCAGCACGTGGCCGAAGATCATGATGATCGGCAGCAACGCCGCGGTCAGCAAATCCCCCGTGGCCCACGCCCCCAGCATGGCCAGGGCGATCAATTGATCAGTGATCCCATGCAGGCTCGGATAACGCAGGCTGTACCAGGCTGAACGCATCACTGGCACGGCCACCAATAACGACGCAAAGCCCAGCAGCAATTGACTGACGCCAGTCTGCTCCGGTGACATCCAGCGCCAGGTCAAGCCGAGCGCTAGCAGGCCAAGTGCGAGCATGGCCAGCGTCAATTGCCGCGCGGCGCTGCGTTGTTCAGCCGAGGACAACAGGCTCGGGGCGGCGGCGGTTTGGGTCGTCATTGTGCAGCTCCCTGAATGATCAGGCGGGAATCGTCTTTAGGGTTGACCGTGGTCACCGAGCCGGCCTGACCGAGAATCTTCGGCACCCGCTCGCGGTAGATACGCAGCAGCATCTGGGGGTCGGTGCCCTGTTGCTGCGCCTTGGCCAGACTCAACACGGTGGCCGTGTCCGTCGAGGCTTTGGCCAGCCGTTCACTCGCTTGGGCATGGGCGACTTGCAGCGTGCGATCGGCTTGTTCGTTGGCGGTCTGAGTCAGTTTCTCGGCTTCAGTGCGAGCGTTGGCCACGACTTTGTCGGCTTGCTGACTGGCGGTCAGAACCGCGTTGAAGGCGTTGACCGCTGGGCCGGGCAGACTCGATTGCACGTCGACCCGCGCCACTTCTATGCCTATCCCCTGCCCGGACGCGGTCAGTTCCGCCAGGCGCTGATTGATGCCTTGCACCAGATCACCGCGCAACCGTTCGCGGCGTTCGGCAGCCTGGCTATCGGCGCCCATCAGCTCCGGCCGAGCAACCAGAATAGTATCCAGATCGCGTGCGGCGGTGAGGGCCACCGCGCTGCGAGTGACCAATCGATCCAACGCCGGCAACACATGTTTGCCTTGAAGGACGAAGGCATATGGCTCGGTAACTTTGTAGAAAACCCGCACATCCAGTTGCACTACGCCCGCGTCACCGGTGAGCAAGTAACCGGAGCCGGCGAGTGCATCACTGATCGGTGTGGCGAAACTCGCCACTCGGTCTGCCTGCAACGCGGCATCGGTGCGCAGCAGGTTTTCCACCCGACGCTCGATCACCCGATCCGCCGCGGGCAACAACATCACCTGCTCAAACGGACGGGGCCAAGCCAATAAAAGGCCAGCACTCTGAATTCGATCCAACGCGCCGAAGTGCAAAACCACAGCGCGATTTTGCGGATCGATCTGCCGCACATTGGAAACCGCCCACGCCAAAGCGGCGAGCACGGTAACGGCGTAAAGCGCCAAAAAAGCCAATCGCCCCGCCTGAATCCAGGGACTGCTTAACTCATTTGTTCCACGTGGAACTAATTTCATGGCTGCGACCCGGACTTGTTATCGAGGGTCGGCGGGCCGTCAACCAACACCCGGAACGGCGCAGCGTCGGTACGCAGAATCAACTTTGTGCCGGGCGTGACGATCGTGCCCAACGTGTCGAGGGAGCGCAGCAGGTTGTAGAGCTGCGGCGAACCGGCATAGGCGCGGCCGTAAATTTGCGCGGCTTCGACGCGCGATTGTGCTTCGATGTCCGCCGCTTTTACCGTGGCGTCGGCCTGCAAGATTCGTGCGTCACGCTCGGCAGCGGAACGGATTTGCGCCGCTTCACGCTTGCCGATGGCCGTGCGTTCGGTGGCGATTGTTTCACGCTCGGCGCGCATGCGATCGACCGTAGCGGTGAGGGTTATCGACGGTAAGGTCAGACGCTCAATGCCAACTTGCAGCACCCGCACACCGTAAGTCGTGAGCAACTGCTGATCGATTTGCTGACGCAGTTGCGCTTCAAAATCAGCGATGTGAACTTGGTTGGCGTCGGTGTTCACCAGGTTAGCCAGATCAAAGCTGCTGGCCGTGGTTTCCAGAGCGGAGCCAACAAACGTGCGAATCTGCCGCGCCGCCTCGACCGGCTGATTCTGTACGGCACGCATGAAGCGTTGCACGTTGTCCGGATCGCCCTGAACCTGCCAAGCCACGTAAGCCTGAACGATGATGCGCAAACCATCCCGCGTACCCACGTCCTGCAAACCGCTGGACGTGGTGCGCAGTCGTAGATCCACTGGAATCGCCGCTTCAAAAGGAGCAGGCCAACGCCAGCCAAGACCCGGCTCCAGCAATACCCGCGAAGGATTACCGAAACGCGTGATCACCGTGGCCTCCCCTGAACGCACTTGCACCAGGCTCGCTGCCGCGATGGCGAACGCCACCAGCAACGCCGCCCAGCCCATTCGCCGCCACGGGAACGGGCCCGCTTCTTGTGGATCACCGTGGTGGTGGTGTCCGTGGTGATGCCCACCATGGCCGTGATCGTGGCCAGTGTGGTCATCGTGATCGTGAGTGTGCGACTGGCTCAATTGGCAGCTCCTGGCTGAGCGGTCTTACGCGGCGGCGCGGGGTCAGCCGGCAGCGTGAATGTACGGAGGTCGATGGTCGGCGCGTTAATGCTGTCGCCCAGACGATGATCGAGCACCAGCAACTTGGCATTGGCCAAGCCCTGGGACAGTTGGCTGAAGTACTGCTCCAGCACGAAGGCCTGGCCGGCGCTGGCGTAAGCCTTTTGCTCGGCGCCGAATCTCAGGTCCGCCGCTTGGGCGGTGGCGTTGATTTCACGAGCGCTGGCCGTCGCTTGATCGCGAGCGATGCTGGCCTGCAGTTGCGCCTGATTGGTGGCCTCCGCCGCCGCACCGCGCTCGCGGGAAATCAATGCCTGGGCGCCAATCTGCGCAGCCTGCACACCGTGATAGGCATTGGCGGCACCGGCCGGCGGATGAATTGCCTCGACCACCGTGGCGAGAATTTCCACGCCACTGTCGAGTTTCTGCAAGTCAGCCTGCACCGCCCGGCCAATCTCTTCGGCGAGCCCTACCCTGTCCTCGCCAAGCAACCCATCGAGGGTTCGCGAAGCGAAGTCATGAACCAGAATCCGGCTGGCCGTGCTGCGGATCAGCGTCGGGACGTCGGCGTTGTTGTAGGTCGCGGCCAACGCCGCTTGGTCGCTCAGGCCAATGCGATAGACGAAACGCACGTCCATGTTGACGATCTGAAAGCTTTGTTTGTCGGCTCGGCTGCTGGCAATGACCTGGGATTTGTCGTTCACATGGCTGGCGTCCCACAAGCGATTGGCAATGGCGGGCGCCGGACCTTCGGCGGGTTCGGCCACGACCGGCGCCGGTGTTTCGCCAACACTGGTGGCCAACTCGTGGACCACACCGTTCTCGACGCTCAACACTCGGCCCAGAGGCCAGGGTAAACCCGCGTGCAAACCGGGACCGAACACTTCCACCGGTCTGCCGAAACGCTCATAGATGCCCCGCCCTTGCAGCGGTATTTCGTGAATACCGGTCAGCGACCAACCCACAATCGAGACCACGACCAGCACCGGCAACAATGCCCGACGCATGTAGGTGAAGGCCCAGATCTGCCGCAGGTCGATGCCGAAGCGGTTGTGCAATTCGTGCTGCAATGCCAGCAAAGGTTGCGGCGGCCAGCGCAGCATGTCGGCGACGAAGCTTCGCGCCAACAAGGCAGGTTCGAGTTGTTCGCGCTGCGGACTGAACAACGACAGCATGGCGCGCAACAGTAGTTCGGCGGCGACGAGCCCCGGCAGCAGGCCGATCAGTACCGCAAGACGCGCCGGCCAGACCGAGGTTTCGCTCCCCAACAACAGGCACAAAGCGCCGACCACCAGGCAAATGATCGCCACCCGTGTCAGCTGCGCCAACGACCCCGCTTCGGGCCATTGGGCGGTGTTTTCCTGGGCCAGTTGACGTTCCAGCACCAACAAACCGAAGGCTAGCAACAACGATAGCGCCGCACCGACACTGGCCGACACTCCCAGCGCGGTCGGCGGCAGTGCCAGGTTCCAGACTTGCTCGATGCTCAATAACGTCAACAGCGACCAGCCGCCAAGCCACAGTGTCGGCGGGCCAATCTGCACCAGCATTCGCAACCATCGCTGACTGATCCGATCGAGCAGACGTTCGTACCCGCCAACCGGGGCGACGACTTCGTCTGCAACGAGCACCTGCACCACGGGGTTCATCGCCCGCGCACGCCACTGCGTCCCCCACCAGGCCGATTGCAAACCAGCGACCAGCACCAGCAAACCGGCGCTTTGATTAACCAGCCACGCAGGCCAGAGCGACTGCGGCGCAAACAGCCCGACAAAAAACGCCAGTAGCCAACCGGTCGACGCAAGCGCGCCCAGACCGATGGCGAGCTGACGCAATCGTCGCCCTTGAAAAACCGCTTGCTGAAATCGCGGCAGACCGGCTACTTGCGTCTCATCGACATCGAGATCGACTTGCATACCACCCCAGTGTTTATCGTTGCTCATATCGCAATTCGTTACGATATAACGAAAGCCGTGAAATTTCCGTTCATAAATGCGCACTCTGAAGGCGCGCAACCTGTCGCTTGGCTGAAGCCTTGACCGAAATACCGCGGAACGCACATTACGTTCGTAATTTTACCCAGACACTACGTTTATCCTCCGATCCCCTTTTACTCCAGGAGTACAACCATGAGCACCTTTGACGTCATGATTCTGGGCGCAGGCCCCGGCGGTTATAACGCGGCGATCCGCGCCGGACAGTTGGGCCTGAGAGCGGTTTGCGTAGAAGCAGCGCCTTTGCCGAAGACATAGCCCTGACCCGCCATCCACACCTGACCCGCTCCGAGGCCTTGCGCCAGGCGGCGATGAATGTGGAGGGAATGGCGACGCAGATGTAAGCCTGGAGATTGGCGGTGGCTGGTCTACCGCTATCGCGAGCAAGTCGAATCGGTCTCAGGCCGGCAAATGCCCCAACGGCAACGCCCCCGGCGTCTTCACCGTATGAATCGCAAAGTTGCTTCGGATATCACTCACACCTGGCAACTTCAACAAACGCCCCGTGAGAAAACGGTCATAGGCGCGCAAGTCCGGCACCACCACTTGCAGCAGAAAATCCGACTCCCCTGACACCAGAAACGCCGAAATCACCTCGGGTAACGCCGTCACGGCCAGGCGAAAGGCTTCGGCCTGTTCATCGTTGTGCCGTTCAACCTTGACCCCGACAAACACCGTCAGCCCGAGCCCTACTTCGTCGCGATCCAGATTGGCCTGGTAACCGCGTATCACCCCGGCTTCTTCGAGCATCCGTACCCGGCGCAAACAAGGCGAAGCGGACAGACCGATCTCGTCAGCCAGTTGCACATTGCTCAGGCGCCCGTCCCGCTGCAGGGCTGCGAGAATCTTGCGGTCGTAGGCGTCCAGTTTCATGGTTTGGCAGATCCTGATGGTTCAATGCAATTCAGTGGCAGGTTATGCCAACCCGAAGCAGTTTAGCAGCGAACTACGCAACCACCTGCTCTGCCTTTCAGCCCTAGACTGCCCGTACCGAATCGACAACGAATGGGGTGCGACGTGGCAGGACTGTGGCTGTTTTTCATGGCGCTGGCGGTGGTCTATCTGTTGCCGGGCCCGGACATGATCCTGCTGTTGCAAACCGGTGCCCGTCAGGGCAAAGGCGCGGCGCTGGCCACCGCTGTGGGACTGGGCATTGCCCGAGGCTGCCATGTGGCGTTGGCGGCGCTGGGGCTGGCGGCACTGTTTAAGGCAGCGCCCTGGGCTTTTGACGTGGTGCGCCTGGCCGGGGCCGCGTACTTGCTGTGGATCGGCATTCAATGCCTGCGAACCAGCATGTTGCCGAACCTTAACGGCGCAGACACGACGTTCGAAAAACCTCGCTGGAGTGCAGCGATCCGGCGCGGTTTGCTGACCAACCTGCTCAATCCCAAGGCGCTGCTGTTCTGCTCAGTGCTGCTGCCGCAGTTCATTGATCCACACGCCGGGCCGGTGCTCGCGCAATTCGCGACACTGGGTGTGGTGTTGGTCGGTGTCGGTTTGTTGTTCGACAGCGCTTACGCACTGACCGGCGCAGCGCTGGGCCGTTGGCTGCAACGCAGTCCTTCAGCCCAGCGCCTGCAACAATGGTTGTTTGGCAGTTTGTTAATTGGATTCGCCGTGCGGCTGACCTTCGTGCAACAGGCTTGAGCCCTACCTCTCCTTACGCCGGCGGCGATTGACCAGCAACAGCGCCGCTGCCGTGACCGCGATCACACCGCCAATCTGCAGCGGTTTTTTGTAGGGATGCAGCTGCGAGCGCGCGGCGTCGGTAACCTGGGTTACATAGCGCTTGTCGGCGCTCTGGAAGTCCGGGTCCTGGCATTGGTGTCCAAAATCGCCGGCCCAGACCACATACGGACCTTCCTCGACATAACGACGGTAGAACGCGCTTTGCTCTTGCAGGCTGGTGCCCCACGACGAAGCTTTGCACAGCACCGAAGCAAACGCCTGACTGCTGTGGGGCAGATGATCAGCGGCCTTGCTCGCCAGCGCCGTGGCGACAAAACGGTAATGGAAACGCGCATCGGGTTGCGCCACCGTGGCGTGCTGGCGCTGCACCTCCCCCTCGGCCATCAGCAATCCGACCTTGAGCTCGGGCGCTTCCAGACTGTAATTGCCACCGAAGGTCGCGTAATCCGGGGACATCTCGTAGCCCAACAGCTCCATTCCGTCGAAACGGGCCATTGTCGCGGCATGGTAGTAAGCGAATGCCCGTTTGGTCGGCCACCATTTTGATTCGGCGTCGTTGCGCAGCTGCCCGTACCACTTGGCTCTGGCCTGCAAGTCGGCGTTATCGAAATAGGCTGGCGCTTCGTCGTATCGCTCTTCGCGCAACAAGCGCCGCCCAAGCACATTGCGCAGTTTCGCCGCCACAGGCAGCTGCACATAGTTATCGCGATCCTCCTGAGTCAGAGGTGGCGGCGCCGGCACTTGAGTGTCGACGTACTGCTTGAGCTCATCGGCGGTCAACACGCGCTCGGCGACCGTCGCGGCGTCGGGCCAGTAAATGCCGTTGCTGCGATAGAGCTGATCGAACGCTTGCAGGTAGTCCCCGCGTTGCAACGCCAGGATCGCGCTTTCACCCTCAACCCGGCACTTGGGCTGAAGCGTTTCGAAGTCCCAATCCGGCGTGCGCCGCTCACCCCAGGATTCATTCTGAGGAAAGGCTTGGGCAGCCTTGGCATACGCTGCGGCAGCCGCGCTTTTATCGCCATCACGCAACGCCAGCTTGGCCCGCAGCCACCACGCCAGTCCGCCATCACCGGCGTGTTCGAGGAAGGCCTTGGCGCTCGCGTAGTCGCCCTGTTGATAATTCACCGCCGCCAGGCGATCAGCGTTATCGAGGCTACCGCGAGTGCTGTTTTGCAGCAGTTTGATCAGTTTCAATTCGTTCGGCGGTTGATCACCGAATGACCAGCCCAGTCGGCTGATCAAGGACGCCGTGACCAGTTGCTGCACCGGTTTGCCGTTGAGCAAACCGGCCAGTTGATCCTCAGGCAACGCCGCCAGATCGGCCATCAACAGCTTCAGCGAGGTGTAACCCACCGCCGATCCCTGAAGGTTTTGCGTGGCGTAGAGTTCGATGGCGCTGTTCCAGTCGCCGGCCGTGCGGGCGACGCGGGCCTCTTCGCCAAGACTGGCGACACCCAGTTCCTGTGGGTCACTGAAGCCGTCGATGCTTAGCTGACGGGTCTGCTCGAAGGCCTTTCGGGATTGAGCCAACAGGTCAGGGCCCGCGTCCGCTTCGGAGCTCATGGCAAACAGCGATCGACCCAACGAGTAAGCCGCCCAAGTGCTGCGCAACGCCCGTTGATCCGCCGGCAATGCCAACACCTTCTGGAAGTACTCGGCTGCCAGCCCAAATTCACCGGCATTGAATGCCACAGCGCCGGCCAGATAAAGATTAAGCTCAGCCGGCAGGCTCGCGCCCTGAATCTCGACCTGATGCGCCTCGGTCAGGCTGCGCAGCTGTTTGACCAGCACCTGCTGTTCAGCCGTCAAACCGGCCTGCTCAGCCTTATCCCGCTGTTCTGCGTAGTCGGGCGCATCCATGTCATAGGCGGTTTCGGTGACGTACTTCAGCCCGGCGACCGCCTGCCCGAGGCGACTGATTTCAAATCTGAAGTGACCTTCCGGCAGCTCCGCCAGGGACTGGCCACGGTTATCCAGCAGACGCATCGGGAAGTCCGGCCCACAGGCCAGCGCCGAACCCAGCGGCAGACTGAGGCTCAGACACAGCAGATGGCGGGGCCAGTTACGGGTCAACATTCGAACCTCCTTGATCAATATGTGCGCAACGAGCCCAACCCATGGCGCGCTGCTCGCCGGCCGGTATTCGACCGTCGCGCAGGCGGGTGAAGGTAAGCAGATCCGGACGCTGTTGCAACGCATAACCGGCCAACGCATCGGCGCCATCACAGCCCTGAACCGCGAGTGTCAGGCGTTCGGGCCAGGCGTTGTCGAGGTTGCCCTGATTGCTGAGGCTGATGTCATACAGGCCGTCTTGCTCAGAGAGTTTCAGCGCCAGGTGGCTGTCGAGGGCATCGCCACGCGCCACCGCGCCCAGGGTCGTCAGGCTCCAGGCCCGGCGGTCGCTGGCCAGCGGCAGACGAAACCAGATCAGGCCCGCCAGATGAGCCGGTGGATCATTGCGCAACTCGCTCCCGAGCCGGCTCAGTTGCTGCGGATCGGCGAGCAATTCCCGGCGTTTGCCCCCACGTTCGATGGGCACTTCGCTTTCCACGACCGGCGCACCGCCGCCCGGCAACAACGCCACACCATAGGCGGGCAGCGCCAGATAGAAAGGTTTCGAAGTGATACGGCTCCAGGCCCTGGTCCATTGACGGGCCTGATCCGGGTTGAACAAGCCAAGGCGCGGATCGCTCACCGCGTGCACCTGCAATACGCTGCTGTCGACTGTGGATAACAGCGCCGGCAATTCGGGACTGTCGAGCCAGGCCGGCAACGCGGTGATGCTCAGCGGAATAGAGACCGGCAGAATCGTGCGCAAATGCGTGAGGAATTCCCGATAGGCCGCAAGCCGGCCATTACCCGCATCGTGGTCGATTTCCACGCCGGAGAGAGTCAGCCCCTGCCCTTGCCAATCACCGAGCACCTGCTGGATCTGCGCGGTGACTGCGTCCTGATCCAGCGACTTGAGTTGGCCATCAAGACGAATCACCGCGATCAGCGGCCGACCATCCCGTTTGAGCAGCGCCGGGTCAATCCGCGCCCGGCTCCAACCCGCCTCAGGGAATGCCTGCAAGGCCAGCACCCGCAGGGTGGAAAAGTCAGCGCGGCTGTCCCTCAGCGCCGCTTCGTGGGCCGGTGTCCATTGTCGTTGCCAGACGTAGAGTTGCTGATCGAGCGGTGGCGCGTCCTGTCGTTCGCAACCGTTGAGCAACGCCACCGCGACAATCAGGGCCGACAGACGAGCGAAAAAATACATAACCGAATCTGATCCTTTGTCGCAGCGGCCAGACGCTGCGTTCGGCAGATGCTACAGGTCGAGGACCAAAGGCTGCGAGCCCTGCGCCGGAATCGCACAACAAATCAGCACGTGTCCGTCGCCGGGCACTTCTGCCGGCGGCTGTGGATAATTCACCTGGCCGCTGATCAGGCGCGTCTTGCAGGTCCCGCAGGAACCGCCGCGGCAGCTGAATTCCGGGCGCACCCCACGGCTTTCCGCCAACTCCAGCAAACTGCCACCGTCGGGTTGCCAGCGGGCCTCTTTCGCCGAGCGCTGAAACACCACCGGCACCGAGGTCGTCGCCGCGGGCGGTTGCTCGATGACCACCGCGTCGGGGTCCGGCACCCGACGTAAAGTCGAGGGGCCAAAGGTTTCGGCGTGAATCCTTGCATCGCGGATGTCCATTTCCCGCAGGCTGTCATACAGCCCTTGGGTAAAACTGCTTGGACCACAGAGGACGAAATCCAGCTGATCGTAGTCCTCAACTGCAAGGAGGGTCTTGAGCAACGCGGTGTCGATCCGCCCGGTCAGGTCGAAGTCTTCACCCTCTCGGGCCTCTGCCTCCGGTTGACTTAGCAGGCGCAACACCCTGACCGCATCACCCGCCTCATCGAGCAAGCGATCCAGCTCAGGCCGAAACACTTGATCGGCCAGCGTGCGCGAACTCTGGAAGAACCAGGTTGGCCGGATGCGGCGGGTGCGCAGGCCTTGATAAACCACCTCACGCAGCATCGACAGCAGCGGCGTGATGCCTACCCCGGCAGCCAGAAGCACCAGCGGCCGACGTTCATTGGGTGCCACGGTGAAATGCCCCTGAGGCGCACGGGCCTCCAACAGATCACCGACGCGCACCTGCTCATGCAGGTGCGAAGACACCAACCCGTCACGCTTCACGCTGATGCGGAAAAAATCATCGGACGGTGCGCTCGACAGGCTGTAAGTACGGATATGGACTTCACCGGCAATGTTGAAGCGCAGCGGCAAATGCTGTCCGGCCTGA
Source organism: Pseudomonas sp. Hz4 (assembly GCF_054898165.1). Classification (NCBI taxonomy): domain Bacteria; kingdom Pseudomonadati; phylum Pseudomonadota; class Gammaproteobacteria; order Pseudomonadales; family Pseudomonadaceae; genus Pseudomonas; species Pseudomonas sp. Hz4. Next base: position 172,405 of record NZ_CM142719.1, read on the forward strand.
AACACTGGCAACCCCGCGCCATCGGCAGGCTCCAGATAGATTGAGCGGATGTTGTGGCTTTGCGCCTCGATGCGCACCACCCGCAGCGGCCGCCAGCGATCCCCCAAGGCCTGGGCTTGCAGACGGGCGTTGGCTTGCTCCCAAGTGCCGGTCAGCAAACTGGTGGGTGACACGCCGTCGAAGCGCCACCGAAGAGCAAGCGCGGCGGGACGACGCACCACGCTTTCCACTTGAACTGTCCACAAGCGCTCGGCCCCTTGAAACGCCTCGACCTGTGGGCCTTCAAGAATGACTTCGGTGCGACCGCTAAGGTGCAGCAGGTCCCCCGAATTGAAATCGATAAACAACAAACCGGCCCGAGGATTGAGCAGCAGGTTGCCCAAGGTGTTGAAAAACAGGTTGCCGGCGAAATCCGGAATGGTCAGGCGATTACCTTCTACCTGTACGAAACCGGCCTGGCCGCCGCGGTGAGAAACGTCCACCGAACGTTGGCCATCGACGTCCACGTAACTGGCGACAAAGAACGTATCGGCTCCCGCGATCAGGGTTTTGGCCGCATCATCCAGCTCGTTCAGGTGTTGCGCGACGCGAGTCGACGGATCTGCCAGTGGCACCGAGCGAAACTGCCGCAATTGAATGTATTGCGGGCAATTGCCGAAGGACTGCTCCACCGCCACATTGAAGCCGCTTGCCGTCATCGCGCCGACTCGACCGTTGAGGCGGTTGCGGCGACGGGTGTGCAGTTCGATCCCCAGCAGGCCGATCGCCGCGCCCTCCGTCAGTTGCGCAGGATCATCCGCGCCCGGCAGGCTGCGAAATTGCAGCGCACCCGGCTCGAGCGAGTGAGCAAAGCCCGGTTGCCCTTCAAGAATACTGGCCCAAGGATTACCGTCGGCATCCACCGCGCCGTACAGCATGAACGGCAGTTGCTCATAGAACTTGCGGTGCTGGTCCGGCATCTCACTGCGAATCACCTTACGACCGAGCACCTCCATTCGTTCGGCGATGCCCACATAAGTCTGCAATTGTTTCTCGCCGGCGTGCCAGGGTGAACGGTCCATAACGGCTTCTCCCCTGCGCCATCGGCGCAGTGTGAACGACCCGACAGTGTCGGGCCGCAGTCATCAGGCAGTTTTTTGCAGACCGGCAACGGTGCGCGGCATGCCGACAAACCCTGGCAAGGCTTCGATCCGCGCCAGCCAGGCCCGGATGTTGGCGTAGTCTTCCAGCGACACATTGCCTTCGGGCGCATGGGCGATGTAGCTGTAGGCCGAAACGTCGGCAATGGTTGGCTCGGCGCCCGCCAGATACGGCATTGCTGCCAGTTCCTGATCGATCACTTTGAGCACGGTGTGGGAATAAGCGATCACCTCTTCAGCGTTGTAAGGCGCACCAAACACCGTGATCAGCCTGGCTCTGGCAGGGCCAAAGGCAATCGGTCCAGCGGCAATCGACAACCAGCGCTGAACCTTGGCCGCGCCGGCCGGATCGGTTGGCAGCCAACGGCCGTTACCGTACTTTTGCGCCAGATAAACCAGAATCGCGTTGGAATCGGCCAGTATCACGCCTTGATCATCAATGACCGGCACTTGACCAAACGCGTTGAGCGCCAGAAAGTCCGGCTGTTTGTGCGCGCCCTTGGCCAGATCGACAAAGATCAGTTCGGTCGGCAGTTGCAGCAGGGACAGCATTAGTTCTACACGGTGAGCGTGGCCGGAACGTGGGAAGTTGTAGAGCTTGATGGCTTGCATGGTCGACTCCGTTGGGTGGTGGCGCTGTTGAAGAGAGATCAGTACAGATGGGGGGCCATCTTCCACCCGCGACCCAAACAACAGAATAACCAGCAAACGCAATCCATTATTTCAGCCGGCGCAATAACCCATTAGCCGAGCAAGGCCGGATGTTCGCGCAGTGTTTTCACCGCGAAGTCCACAAAACTACGGACCCGCACCGGGGCCTTGCGCCCACCCTGGTAGACAACATGAATGGGTAATGGAGGCAATTCGAAGTCAGCCAAAACGATTTCCAGCTCACCGGAGGCGACTTTGCTTGCCACTTGATACGACAGAACCCGGGTCAGCCCCAGGCCCTTGCAGGCGGCGGTGATTGCAGCCTGATTGGCGGTGACAACCAGACGTGGTTCCGGACGAACGCTGATCAGCTCTCCCGCGTCAAGAAACGGCCAGCTTCTGAGTTGACCAATGGACGAGGTGGCGATGATCGGGGCTCCGCTCAAATCTGCAGGATGTCGAGGCCGACCACGGTCAATCAGAAATCCAGGAGAAGCGCAGATCACCCGCCGCACTTCGCCCACTCGAATTGCATGCTGATTGCTGTCAGGCAACTCACCGATGCGGACCGCCACATCAATGCCCTCCTCGACCATGCTCACCACCCGGTCTACCAGTAATGCGTTGATGCAGACTTCAGGAAATTGCGTCAGATAATCCACCATCACCGGCGTGACAAACAGCTCACCGAACAACACCGGCGCCGTGATCGTTAGTTGCCCGCGCGGTTGAGCGTGACTGCCCGCCGCCGAATCTTCGGCTTCCTGCACCTCGGCGAGAATCCTCCGACAGTCTTCCAGGTAACGCTGACCCGCCTCGCTCAAATGCACACTGCGAGTGGTGCGTGTCAGCAGCAATGTGCCAATGCGTTTCTCCAACGCCGCCACTGCGCGAGTGACGCTGGCTGCCGACAGGCCCAAACGCCGTGCCGCCGCCGAGAAACCTTGGTCCTGGGCGACGGCAGCGAAGACTTGCATTTCCTGGAAACGGTCCATATGTGTGTCCTCATTAAAAAATCAGAAGATCGCAGCCTGCGGCAGCTCCTTGTATGTTGACCCTGATTCCAAAGCGAGAGATTTCGCTTAAGTCATGGACATGCATGCGTACCTGAAAAACATGTGGTACGGACATCGAACATTAAGTTGTTTGGTCGTTTCTTGAACGTCTCTGCTTGTGCAGTAGCCCTATCTGAATCAAAGGTACGTCAATGAGTGCAAATTTTTCAGGCATTACGTGGGGCTTTTCCGGCATCGACCGGCGTTTGCTGAAAGTGCAATCTGGGCGGGAATGTCGCGATTTGTGTCCCTGGCCTCTTTGAGTACCTCCGTCGGCTTTTTCATCTCCTGGCTACAGTGTTTCTGTACCTCCTCCAGCGAGGTGCCTGTGACCAAGCGGTAATAAATCTGGGTAGCCAGATACTCAATCCGGGTAGTCCGGACTACTGGCGAGTAAGCCAGTGTTATTGAAAGCTCTCGCGTCCCTCGAGCGGAGCGCAAATAGTCCTCCGGCAACCGCAGTTCAAAGAACTGGCATCCGTCGTTCTCGATGGTTTCCTCTGACATCAACACCACGACGTTATCGGAAGACCTGAAAAGATCAGCCTCACTCACCACTCCATAGCCGGCCACATCCCTTTCTACGTCACGGTTCCAGGTGGCCTTCGCCTGCTTGTAGCTCTTTCGAAACTCCTTAGAAAACGTCGAGGTGACCGCATCCGGCAGATAAGCCTGATTGACCAGCATTGCGCGAAGCATGTTCGCTGACGCCGTTGGGTACGCGTTCAGCAGGCGCCCGGCTAGGTGAGTGATGTACGGCGCCGCCAAGCTCGTTCCGCTGACCTCCTTAAAGACGGTATTCCCCCTCCACTGGTGGTTGAGCGTTAACACACCCAAACCCCGCATGTGTGGCGCCCATTGCGCGTTTGCTTGCCTCATAGGGCTGGCGAGGTTGCCGCCGGCCGCAACGAGCTCGGGCTTGATCGCCCCTTTTACCGACGGGCCGTGCCGCGTGAAGGGAGATGGCTGGTTTTCCGCAGCAGGTGAGAGTTGGTGAATCTCCGGATACTTCTGACTATCAATCGTGGCGTTGTGCCGGGAGATGCTTCCCACAGTCAACACCATCATTGCAGGTGCGGGGTCAATGATCGCGCTCTGGGCAGCGATTAAGTACTCCGGGTACTCGTCGCGCCAACTATTGATTGGGTGCGTGGTATGTCGGTGGAGTGCTGGATGACAAGAAAGCGAAATGAGCTTATTGGTAGAACGGCCTTATCCTGTGGATTACGTCCACCCAAATAGTAAAAGAGCGAAGATTGATTTCATCTGGGGAAAGCCGGATAACCCTGCCCCGGTGGGGCTTCGTGTCTGGGGGCGAGACGGTAGTAACGATGTCCTGCTAGCCAAAGAAAGCTGGCCTTGGAAAAGCTTCGATGAAGCAATGAGGCGCGGGATTAGACTGGCTACGAAATGGTGTGAGCGATAATCTGTTATTAGCAAGCCGGTCTCGGTTGCTCAAGTTATTGCGCAGCGAGCTGAGTTTCAGTCCAGCTTCAGCCACTTGGGCCGAGATCTGAACCGGCTTGGGCATCAACCTCATGCTGTGCCTTGCGTGGTGATTATCGGTCTCCAGCCAGAAGGGGACCAGAACGGGCCTTGCCTGACCACTGTCGGCTCCTTGTCGGTGCACTGGACAAGGCTGGTAGGGCATGTTCTATTCTTGCCTTTGATTTGGGAAATTTTCTACAGCCCGGGTCGACTCTGATGAGGCGCTTCAGGATTAAAGCGTCTCCGCCAGCTCGCTAGCCTCCGTCGTTGTCACTTATCAGGGATGATATTCATGCGAAGCGATTGTCCAACCAATAACAACGCGCCCATGCAGTCCGTCGACGTGCACCAACTGCTCGATGCCGAGCTGAGCAGACGTGGCCTTGGGCATTTCGAGGTTTATCAGTGTGGGCCGACGCTGGATCAAGCGGAAATCATCACCAATTATCCCGATGCGCTGGACCGCGGTGACTCTGCGGATGACTTCTACCAACGCGGTCAATTGCTGTCTTTGTCCAAGCGCCGCATAAAACCGTTTTTCTGGAGCGATGAAAACATCCTCGCGCCCGCAGCAGAAGCGGTCCCGGTGCCGGGGCCCTGTGCACCCGTCGGTGAGGGAGCCAGTTTTATTGTGCATGGCAATCGGGGTTTTTATTCCATCCTCAACCTGTGCAGCTTCGGCGAACACCAGCAGTTTCGCGAGAGAGTGCTGGCTAACAAAAGTGAGCTGCAGATGCTGCTGGTCTCGGTCTACGACGAGGCCTTGGAAAGCGACGTAGCCGTGTGCGCCCCAGTTTTACAGGAAACTGTACTCACGCCTCGGGAAACGCAGGTGTTGTCCTGGACCAGCCTGGGCAAGACCTATAACGAAATAGCGCTCTTGGTTTCAATAAGTCCGCGCACCGTCAAGTTCCATATGAAGAATATCTTCAGCAAGTTGGATGTCACCAACGGAAAGTCCGCAATTCGCAAAGCCTTGCAATTGGGCTACATCCGCGAACAGGCCTGAAGCAGGCACTCCCATCTGCCAATGCCACGCCAGCCGGTGAATTTTCACCGGCTGGCGTGCGTGCGCGCGCGTGATTTGGCCCTACCTGTCTAAAAGGGCAGCTTGTTCGCGATCAATCGGTGCTTTAGTTTTTTTGCAGCCGATGAGTCTAGCTCAGGCAAAAAAACAATAGCCGCAACACCTGAAAAAACCTTAGCCCAGCAATGAGCCTGGTGTTGCAGCGTACCGCTTAATTATGGAGTGATTATGCTGGTCGATAAAAACAAAGAGCCTGTTGGCGAATACGCTGCGGGTATTTCCCGTGAAACCTTCGGAATGCTCAAGCATCTGTGCAAGAAGGATAACTATCACTGGACCTTAGCGCTGGGTAAGGACTACGCAATCATCGTCTTTGCCATCTACCTGTCCCTGGGTGTCAGCTACTGGTTCTATCCGCTTTCGCTATTTCTGATCGGTACCACCCAACGTGCCCTGACGAACGTGCTACACGAGTCAACCCACAAGGTCTTGGCGAAAAATCGTGCGATCAACTGGTTCGCCGGTACATTTCTCTCGGGCTACCTGGTTTTCCACCTGTATCAGTCCTACAGCACATCGCACATCAAGAACCACCATGTGCACTTGGGGCATCCGGAAAAAGACCCTGACTACAATTTTCATCTCAAATGCGGCCTATACGACTTGCAACAGAGCGAGCATGAGTTTTTCTTGAAAAACGTGGTGATGGCGCTGTCCGGCTACAGGACCCTTCAGTACATCAAGTACGTGGTCAAGGACCGGGTCCAGGGCCAGGACCCCCGCATCCGCAATGAACGCAGGGTGATGTGGGCCTACTGGGCGGTGATTCTGGCGGTGGCCGTCTGGTTTGGCGTGGTCGCTGAACTGGTGCTGTTCTGGCTGGTACCGCTATTCACCACCGCCGTAGCCGTAGGCTGGATCATCGAACTCGCCGAGCATTATCCGCTGCCTGCCGTAGAGACCGACAAGCTCTTGCTGACCCGTAACCGTAAAGGCAACGTGCTGGAAAACTTCTTTTTTGGTCGCCATGACGATAACTATCACCTTGTGCACCACCTGCACCCGTCGATACCCCATTGGAATATGCGCAAGGCACATAAGCTGCTGATGTCACACCCTGAGTACGCGCGCTGGGACAACATGTGGGCCGGTATTTTTACTCGCGACCGGCATAGCCGCCATAAAGAGACCCTGCTCAGTTACGCGGCCAAGTTCCGCGCCCACAAGATTGTCAATCAAGGCGACGATTCGAGTTTCGCACGTCGCATGCTCAACCAGGCTTCCGGGGTTTAACGCCATGAACACTACTGATAACAGCTTGCTGGCTACCCTGGCCCTGAAGAAACTGGCGGCGAACAAGACCTATCGTGACTTGTTCCTGGCCAGCGAGACGCTACGTGATTTCCTGCGTCCTGCAGCCCTTCGCTACATCATTTCCGAAGACCGCCTGGAGATGCTCGACAAGCTGGCTGCCCTATTGGGAAAAGGCTATCGCACGGGTGTCGAGTTCGTCGGCGAGGAAGCGACTACGTTGGCCGAAGTGACCACTGCAACCGACGAATACCTGAAGCTGATCGACTTGATCGTGCAGCATCCCAAGCTCGGCGAACCACCTCAACTGGGGTTCGACCTGTCTAACGTCGGCACTATCATTTCCCGGGAACTGGCGATCGAGAACTGCTCGAAGATCCTGACCCATGCGGCCGACAAGAATGTCGGTGTGATCATCAGTATGGAGCGCTCCCAATGGACGGATTCGATCCTCGATATCTTCCTGCAACTGAGCGGGCGCTTCCCCAACGTGGGGATCACCCTGCAGGCGCAATTGAACCGAACCCCGGATGACCTGGGGGCGGTCCTGGAAACCGGCTGCAAAGTGCGCCTGGTCAAAGGCGTCTATGCTGAGCCTGCCGCGATTGCTTTGCCCCGTGGTGAGGCCCTCAACGAGCGTTACCTGGGGCTGCTGGACCGGATCAATGGCGGCCGTGGGCAGTTTGCTTTCGCGACCCAGGACCCGTTGCTGATTGAAGAAATCCTCACCAGCCACATCGCCAACCGCGGCGAGCTGGAGATGCTCCACGGCGTGCGCCCTGAACTGATCAAGGCGGTAAAAGACCACGGCCAGGTCAGGGCCCGGGTATCAGCGGTGTATGGCGCCAACTGGTACTTGCATCTGCTGCACCGTGTGGCTGAGTTTCCGCAGAACATTTTCCTGGCGCTGGATGACGTGGCTTCGCCACGGGCCTCTGAAACCGCCACTCATTACTGAAAAGGACATTCTTATGAAGCAGTACGTCGCGTTGGTGGATGTCTACTCGAGCGGTAATTTCCTGCCGCAATATTTCCGGGATGCCGGTTTCAGCCTGATCCATGTACAGAGCACCCCCGAGTTGATGCCGAGCATGCTCGGGCCGAACCTGTCGGAGTTCGAGCACAATTTGGCATTCAACGACAATGCCGAAGAAATCGTGCGACGTCTGCATGAATTCAACGTAGTCGCCGTCATTGCCGGCCAGGAGCCTGGCGTGCCATTTGCCGACTACTTAAGTGAACAGTTGCAATTGTCCACCTCCAACGGCAGCGCTGGCTCACGCGCTCGCCGCGACAAGTTTGAAATGATCAAAAAAGTCGCCGCCGCGGGTCTGTTGACTGCACGCCAGATCAAATCGTCGGACCCCGCCGAGCTGCTGGCCTGGGTAGAGGCCGGCCAAGTGTTTCCCTGCGTGATCAAGCCGCTGAGCTCGGCCTCGACCGACGGGGTTTCGATCTGCCATAACGTCGAGGACGTCAAGCGTGCTTGTGAGGAAGTGGTGTCTAACCTGGATATCTTCGGCTTGGCCAATACCGAGATTCTTTGCCAGTCCTACCTCAAAGGCCCGGAATACATCGTCGATACCGTCAGCCGTGATGGGCAGACCTACGTCTGCGGAATCTGGCGCTATGTGAAGCGCGAAATCAGCGGCGGCAAGAACATATACGACCGCGACGTGCTGATTGCCCCGGACAGTGCCGAAGCCAATGTGCTGGTGGACTACATCGTGCAGGTACTCAAGGCCTTGGGTATCAATAACGGCCCGGCCCATTCGGAAGTGATCCTCACCGAAGCTGGCCCCGCTCTGGTGGAAGTCGGTGCTCGCTTGAACGGCAACATGGAACCCAAATTCCATGACATCAGCCTGGGCGGCAACCAGGCGCAGCTTACCTACCTGGCTTACTGCGACAGTGAGGCGTTCAAGGCAAACTACGCTGGCAAGCGCTACTACAAGCTCAAGGAAGCCTGTGTCATCAACACCGACACCACGCTGCAAGGTGAGGTTACCGGATTCAATGAAGCGGTCATCCACCTGATTGAGGGACTGCCCTCGGTGCATAAGCTGAGTGTCAAATACAAGGCTGGCAAGCTGATGAAAAGGACCGTGGACCTGCTCAGCAGTCCGCTACGGGTGTTCCTGGTATCGGAGAGTCAGCGCGATATCGACCAGGATTACGAGCAGATCCGTCAGTACAAAGACAACGTCTATGTGATCCGCTGAATATGGGCACTTATCGCGCGTTACGCGGGCTCAACGCTCGCTTGCAGTTGCTGTTCCTGATCACCCTGGTGTTCCGCATGGGCACCATGGCGTTCCCTTTCTATGCGGCGTACCTGATTCATCAGCACGCCGTATCGGCGGGCACCGCAGGCTTGCTGGTGGGCGTCTATGGCGCAGGGGCGTTGTTTGTGGACTTGATCATCGGCGGAGTGATCAAGCGGTATTCCGCCAATCGGGTGATCCTCGGTTCGTTGCTGCTCAACGCGCTGCTGCTGCTAATCATTCCGTCGGTGGATAACCCGGCGGTGCTGTTTGTGCTGTCGTTTCTGTGGGGCGCCTGTTATGAGGCATTCACCCCCGCGACGTTCTCCGAAACAGTCAGCCATAGCAGTAGTGAGTCGCGCAAAGTGGCGTTCTCTTGCAACCGCCTGGCGATCAATATCGGCATGGCGATCGGGCCACTGCTGGGCAGCCTGATTTTCCTGAGTAACGCCGACGCGGTGTTCTACATCAACGCGGCGTTGTCCCTGGTGGCCTTCGTTGCCTGCCTGTGGTTCGGGCGTGCGGTGCCCGTAGCCCAAGGGGCTGCCGTCGTCAGCAAGGGCAATGGGTTGCCGGAGAGCGCACTGCACGAGCGCTCGCGCTTGCTGGTGATTTTACTGGCAGCATTGCCGGTGCACATTGCCTATGCGCTGCCACCGACCTTCCTGTCGGCCTACATCATCAATTACACCGAATTGCCGGCGTACTACGTCGGTATCATTTTTTTCGTCAATGCACTGTTGGTGATCGTGTTCGAAGTGCCGATCAACCAGCGTATGTCGCACCTGTCGAGCAGAAGGTCGTTGGTGGCCGGTTTCCTGGTGGCCGGCGTGGGGTTCTTCCTGATGGGCTTCAGCCATATCGGCGCATTGTTGCTGGTGGCCACCGTGTTCTGGAGCCTGGGGGAGATGATCGTGTTTCCAGGCATCACCCACTACGTCAGCAGTATCTCCAGCCGTCATACCGTGGACCGCAACCTCGGCTATTACTCGGCGGGAGTCAATATCGGCGTGATGCTCACGCCGTCGCTGGCGTTCATGCTGGTGTCACAGCCATCCCTGCCTTCGCCGTGGCTGCTGGCGGGCACGGTATTGCTATTGTTCGCGGTGGCGGTGGGGGTAATGAAAGGGTCGACTGTCTTGTGGAACAAGGAAGCGTGAAATGAATGTGGTACATCTGAACACAGCCGGTGCGGGCCTTATGTCGTCGGCCACTCTGAATGCGATCCAGCGTTTTACCGCCATTGAGGCGCAAATGGGCAGCTATGAGACCGAACTGGCCTACGAAGAATTGCTCAACGCCGACCTGTATCGGGTGACGGCCGGGCTGTTGAATGCACAGCCTTCGCAGATTGGCTTTTTCAGCAGTGCCACCGAAGCCTGGACCAGCATTCTCAGCAAACTGCAATTCCCCCGAGGTAAGCGGGTTTGGGTGTCGACCTCGGAATACGCGGCGAACCTGATCTTCTTCAACTACCTCAAGCTATCGCGTGAGATCCGCGTCGAAGTGATCCCGACCACGGCCACCAGCCCGCTGGACCTGGAATGGGTGCAGCGGCACTTGGACGAGGACGTGTTTCTCGTCAGCGTTTCGCACCTGCCCTCGTGCTGTGGGGTGATCAATCCAGTGGACGCGCTGGGGAGGCTGCTCAAAGGCTCGAACACGCTGTATGTGGTGGATGCGTGCCAGTCGTTGGGGCAGTTGCCGCTGGATGTGCGCGACATCCGCTGTGATCTATTGACGGGCGCGGGCCGCAAGTTTCTCTGCGGGCCCCGTGGCAGTGGGATTGCCTACGTGTCGCCCCGCCTACTTGGCCAGTTGCAGCTGAATTTTGCCGATTTGCACGCCGCCAGCACGGATGGCCAGGTCAACCGGGTGGAAATGTCCGGCGCGCGGGTGCTGGAAATCGCTGAAAAGAGCTTTTCGGCGCTGGTGGGGTTGCACACAGCGTTGCAGGAGTACGTGCAGGTGGGCGGCGGGCAGGTGAGCACGGAGCCCTATGCGCTGTTGGTGCAGGAGTTGCGGCGTCTGCCGCAGTTAACGCTTATGTGTGACCAGTTCGAACAGACCGGGATTGCCTCTTTCGTGCCGCACAACATGCCGGCCCAGGCATTTGTCCGCCAGGCCCGCGAGCTGGGGCTCAACCTATGGGCGGGCACTGCCGCCCATACCCCTTTGCTGCTCAAGGACTTGGGCGTCACGCACTTCGTGCGTGCCTCAGTGAGCCGGCACATCACCCTCGCCCAGATTGAACAGGCTCTGGTGATCCTGCGGAGTCTTTAGCTGCGGCCACTCACTGGGCGGCGATGGTGTAGCCGTCAAAGGCGCTTTGCTGTTGCAGCGCGGTCACGATGCTCTTACTGGCCGGTCACGCGGAAGGTGGTTTTTGCAAACCGCTATGCTTAAGTGGCTCCTTGAATCCTTGCTTGTGGCACTGTAAGTGGCAGTCGGGATGGAGCAGTACACGGTTATTTAGTTTATCCGGGCCGCCATCCACCCGCCTGACAACGTGGTGATCGTGCCAGCCGGTATCCTTGCTGATGGCATGTCCGCATAAAGCACATTTACCCTGTTGCCGCCTGAAAAGACTCAGTATCTGCCGCCGATACCTAAGCTTATTTAGCATCCGTTGAACCCTTAATGCCTCCCACTTGAACTCCTGTTCTTCCACAAAGGAACGCATAGTCTCCTCTGGCTGAATTGCTAGGATCATTTTGGGCTTTCAAACCTTGAGCTACGCCCAGAGCGGGGAGGAGCGGAGGAAAGCGTCGCTAGCTTCCGAACCAGGGGGGGCGTAGGCGCCAGCGACAGACTTTTATTTAGTTCCGACAGACTTTATTTCGTAGTTTCATGTTGAATTTTGTGAATTAAAGCTGTCGCAAAAAGGCCCGGTTTCCGGGGGCCTCCAGGCACTGTGAAAAATTCGCAAAACTGTCTCAACGTCCTAAAAAGCCTCTTAAGCGCCAACGTCTTGCGAATTAAAACTGTCGCACTGGGCTCGATGCAGCCCTAGTCCCGCACGGAGCGAAGCATCAGCGTTGCCATCTCGGTGCATTGGGCGTAAAGCGAATTGATCACAATGGTCAATTTGCTAGAGTCGTATGCGCCTGTTGCCATGCCATCTGACTTAACTTTGTAAAATGCTTTGGCGTAGCTCTCCTTGTATTCCAGCGCACCGTGATAGATATCCAACGACTCCTTGTAGTTTGTCCAAATCACCTGCGGGGGCGGTCGCCCCTTTAATCGAAGATCCAAATAGCATTCGATGGCTGCTGCACGGCCATTGATATCCACATTCTCGACACCGCTGGGCCCCCGGGCCGAAAAACTGCGTAGCTCTTCAAGGGCAGGCAGAAGCATTGCTCGCATGTTTGCCGGAAAGTTGAAACGACGGAGGCCTTCAAACGCCTCGACCCCTTCCGCATCGTTGTCAAATAGGATGACAACACGATTGTGGACATCAATCTTGATCAATCCCTCGGCAAACTTTGACAAGCTCCCTGTTCCGGAGAACGGATGTCGCTCCTCTATGTCGATGAACCGAAAAAAATCTTCGATATCTGGTCGGAGAAGCATGAGGGCTCTCTTCAGGATTCGAGTGTCGGAAGTCCCTTCAGTCGCGATTAAATAAGTCTGAGATCGACGGGCATTGGGAAGGAAGTCTTCGTTTTGCGCCCAGCCCGCACTGACGAAATTGCCGTAATCCCACACCACATCAAGGCTTAGATTGGCCGGATTCTCAGCAAGAATTCGGAGAATGGAGTAAGGGTGGAGGAAGTCAATTAATGCGAAAAAATGGCTGCGTTCAGAGTATCCACCTCTTTCTCGGTCAACTTCCCCTTCAGGTAGCAGCGAGACAGCGGGTTCGCTAGCGAGCCGACCATATCCCTCTGCGTGCTTGGCATCATAATTTTCAATATAATCGTTCTTCAGATCACACACGGCATTCGTGCATATAAAGTTGACGAACTGCTGGAACGTTAAACGAGGCGGCGGGCCGCCGTCTTCGGTATAAGCGAACCGTTCGCTGTCGAGCGCTATGTGAACTTCGTAATCAGCCTCGACCGATTTGAGTGTGTGCCCGAGAAGTTCCAGCCGCGAGACCATCGACCCAAGAGTGCGACAAAAGCAAAGCTCGCTTTGTGAAACATCCTTTGAGTGCTTCTCGTAGTATTCGTAATTGATACTCGCATGACGACGGCGACGCCGGTCGCGCTCTTGGAACAGCATGCCGTGATCCATGCCCATGTGTCCCGTGTTGTACGTGAGGTCGATATCGCCCACAGTCAAAGTGATCGGCGTGCTCATAATTCTCTACTTACAGGCACACGCCTGCCATTACCGATAATCGTCAGAGACTTGGATCCGCGAGTCATCGCAACATACAGATGCTTGGCATCGAGAGAATCCGCATCCAGGATCACCGCATGATCGAATTCAAGACCTTTAACCAGCAAAGTGGTGCCGATGAGTTTGCGGTGAGAGATGGGGCGCCCCGTATGCCTCATATCGCGCTGGTAGATCTTGCCCATCTCCATCAGGGTCAACCCTTCACTCTCGCTATGCATTTTGAGTACGTGGAGCAAGCGAAACAACAAGTCACGGCGATAAGCACCCGTCTCCGGGTTTAATTTAAGCTCTAGGAAGAATGCTATCAGGTGACCGCTTGTAGGGTTTCCGAGGTATACATTTGCGGCCGAAAGCAGGCTCGGGTATTTGGTAGTTTTCCGTAAGCTAGTAACTTCCCCGCGACTCGTACCGGCCGTCACTACGTTGCCAACGCCAGTGAAACACTTTTTCGCAAATGTCAGCGCTCGCAGAAATCCCTTCTGAGCGGTCTTCGCCGCATCCAATTGCTTCAGGAATGTGTGAAGCACCTTGCCCTCAATTTCCTCAATTGAAGAGAACCGACCCGCCATTCCTTGGGCCAAATTGTGCGTCATATTTTTGGATCGCGGGTCTCCACCGTGGAGCGCGATGACGCTTTCATTGTGTCCTAGCAAGCTCCAAAGTGCAGAGCGCTGCTTTTTTTCAAGATCTTCAGGTTCGGTGCGGTACCGAATCACGCAGGGCGGTCTCCTCCCTAAAAGATCGATCTGCCGACCTGCCTGAATACTGGTACGGACGTCCTTCAGCCAAGCGCCCAACGCTGGATTATCAGCCCAGCGCCATGGTGTCTCTAGCTGGCCTAGACACTCGAATTTGGGATAGACGCTGCGCTCCCAATCCACCGGCTTGGCGTCGTCGAAATCATAAATAGCCTGCATTGGATCGCCCAAGAGCCGACAGGGCAAGAGATCTGCCAAAGCACATACCAACGAGTGCTGCAAATCAGAGCAATCCTGATACTCGTCGACATAAATACCCGCGTATGAAGCTGATATGGCATGCCGGATGAACGCCTTCGCGAGCAGGGCGGAGCAGCGCTCATAAAGCTGGTTCCACTGTTCATCTGTCGGGTTGTCTACATTCCATCCTGATGTCTTCGGATAAGCCAAGCACAGACGCAGAGACCAGCTCGCAATGGTGTCGACCTGGTATTTTGAAGTCGGTACGCCGAGCGAAGTCATCTTCGCTCTGATCGAATTTACGCCGGCGAAGGTGTGAGTCAAAACCAGCTGCTTACCGTTAGAAACCCGCGCTGCCAAAGCAATAAGATGCGTCTTTCCGTAGCCTGCTGGGGCGATTACATACCCTTTGGTCTTGCAGTCGTTGAGCTTGACGGCTAATTCTTCAGACATGCTCGACCCACTTCCAAAGCTTTGTTAGCTGAATGGATAGGTCCGTTTTAGCGAATTCAGCGTCCTCAAACGCAGGTTTAATCGTTTTAAACCACAAGTCACCACGTGTGATGTCTTTGAACCAGTTCGATTTTTTGGCCGCAATACCAATGGCCTTTCGCAGCTCAGGACTGTCTTCCCAGTGGCCAAGCTCCTTTTCCAAGTTACCTTCGAACTTATTGAGTACTTGATCCCTCACCGAGTAATTCAGCGTATCCCGTGCTAGATAGAGGCTACTCAAGACGAATTCCCACGGCACATCTTGAAAAGCACGCTCCTCCAATGACAGCTTGTCACTCCACATGAAGACTGGAATCTCCAAATCCCGAAGCACCTGCGCATCAGCCTCGGAAAATTGGTCGTCCGCATCTCCATCGGCGAGTGCAGACACATTGTAGTGAAGTGCCTTAAACGCCTTGGCGATCGGTTTCACCTTTGACCCACCGATGACGTCCAGCAGTGCCACTCCATGGTATGACAGTGGATCTTTCTTATTGTCGACCTGGTAATCATCGAACCCCCGGAGGAAGCCAACCTCTGTTGCGCCTTCACACACGATGACCTTCTTGGCAAGGAATGCGTCGGAGCTGGAACGTACTTTTCCCTGTAGTTCATGCTGCTCAAGCCCTTTTTTTGCTGCTGGGATAACCTGAGTTAAGCCACCTTCACGGTGAACGACGTAGAGCTCATCGATGGTCAGTTCACGCAATACTGTCGGCGAGTGGGTCGTGAGGAAATATTGGCCCCGTTTGTCTTCCCTGATGTGCTTGATCAGCCGTGTGATCCGGTGAGGCTCCAGACCGAGCTCCACCTCGTCGAACAGGGTGATATGGCCTTCATCCAGTCCCATCTTCTGAATACCGCACAGAAGCATGCGCCTGGATCCTAGCCCCAACTGGCGCAGCGGAATTTCACCGTCATGCAGAACTAGTCCGCCAACTTTCAAATTCATGGAGGCTAGATCGAGGTGCGCCTTGTAGGCATCGACCACGGGAACCCCAAGGAGCTTGGCGACTTCCTGAGATTTCAGCGCCGCAGCATCGAAATTTTTTAGCGTCTCCTCCCGCTTTGCATCTAATGACGATCGCGCAGTTCTGGAGGCATCTGCCAGCAGTTCATTCAGGCTCTGTGCTGCGGTCAGCTTCGACAAGGCAGTACCGGTAGCCCATGAAAGCTGCCTTTCACTGAATGTGCCGATCAGGCCGACGCTGACTTTGTTCCGGTCGGCTTGCTTGAAGGGGACTCCCTCCGGTTGTCGGTCGCATACGACAACCCAATGGGGTTCGAGATCTTTGCTAACAGTGAAACGCACGGTGAGCACGTTTTCGAGATGGTCATCTGGCTCATCGTTGATCTGAAACGTGTCGCAGTCCCAGCCTCGGAGGTAATGCCCATACTTAGCGAGCGAACAAAAGTCGTCTACAAGCTCGCCGATCGTTGCTTCGATTGTGATCGAATTTTCAATGTTGCCTTTATGGAAGTCGGCGTCGCTGAGTGTGAGATTCCACTGGGGATAGAACGTATACCGAATGGCATCCAGTATGGTCGATTTAGACGAGTCTCCCTTTCCAATCAGACAGAAGATGTGAGCCTTCGGGAGGTTCCATTCCAGCTTGCTGACGCCACGGAAATTCATGATCTCCAACTTTCTAATTTTCACCAGACAGTATCTCCTTCACATTCGCGCTTCTGGAAGGAGCAGCTCGAAGCATGGATGTGACGCAGCCTCGCTGATGCTCCTAGGCATTTCCAAAACCTGTGCCATCGTCGCTCGCGGCCATGACGGCACGAAGGCATAATGCTGGCCGCCTAAGATAAGCACGAAACTGGTCGAGGAGCCATATGGGCGTTAAGGAGGCATTTGAAGATGCAGACGTACTGGGAAGGCTAGCCAACAGAATTACTGCCAAGGCCTCAAAACGCGCTCTGACCAGGGTGCTACTCATGGCTAGCGTGGGAATCGTTATTTTAGGCAGCTACCTCGGATAGCGGACTCGAGCGGCATCATGCCGCCGAACGCAAACAACTCCGACCGTGAGTATTTTGTCTACCATCGCAGTCATCCTGATCGCGTCCCGCACATAGGGCCGGCCATCAAAAGTCGCTCGACGGGCGAGTGGGTGCTCCCCGTCTCTCGCAGGATCAGTAACTCTGACGGCAGCTTTGCCGGTGTGGCGTTGGCAACCATCTACCTCGACCATTTTCTGAAGCTCTACAACAGCATAGATATCGGCAGTAACGGCGTCATCAACCTGATCTCCTCGGACGCTCGAATTATCATCCGGCGCCCCTTCAATGAAGCGGTCATTGGCACCAGCGTCGCTGATGGACCACTTTTCACTGAGTTGCTGCCCAAGGGGTCTTCAGGAACAGCCACTGTCAGATCGTATGTGGATGGCGTCGAACGTGTCGTAGGCTTTCGACGGATTAACGATTACCCGCTCATAGTGTTTTCAGCCATGAACAAAGAGGAGGTATTGGCGAGTTGGCGACAGGAAACGTTGATGAGCACCGCCATAGTGATTCTGCTTATGAGCGTTTTAGGGGTAATCGGCTACCGCTTTATCCGTCTGATGAAGCAGCAGAATCAAATTCAAAACGAATTGCTTGGTACTCAGAACAAGTTGTTGGATGTCAATCGGACACTGGAGCTCTTAGCCCTGGAAGACGCTCTTACGGGTTTGGCCAACCGTCGTCAGTTCGACCTTTTCATCCATGCCGAAATAGGCAGGGCAAAGCGCAACCAAACGTTTCTTGCTTTGCTGATGATCGATGTCGACCGATTTAAAAGCTTTAACGATAGGTATGGCCACCTAGTGGGAGACGAGTGTCTGCGGGGCCTCAGCGCGATCATCAAAGACAACATCAGGCGACCTGGAGACTTAGCTGCACGATTTGGCGGTGAGGAGTTCGCGGTGGTTTTACCAGCGACCGACTACGTGGGGGCCTTTATCGTCGCCGAGAAGATCCGCAACGCTGTCCAGCAAGCTCAAATTGAGCACGTGGATAGCGGAGAGGGGGTAGTGACGATCAGTATTGGGGTAAGTGTCTGTACTCCTAGACATGATGATATTCCTGACGCCTTGATTGGTGCTGCTGACAAGGCACTTTACCTTGCCAAGACCAGCGGACGAAACATGTCCGTAATCGCAGACTGAAAAACTCTTCCACTATTTCAACACTGTTACGTAAAGTCGATGAGCTCATCGAAAAATCCAACTTACACCAACCGTTCAGCGGAACATTAAGCAATGAATATTGACCAAATTATTAAGCACGTCGAAAAACTGCCAGAAAAAAGTCGAAACAGGTTTATTGAAAATACATTAATACTGCTCAACCAAATTGAATGGTCAGTAATGCTACGTGGCCCCTACCGTTTAGTTTTAGACTCAAACATAATTATGAGGCTTGAGGACTATCGGCTGGGCACGATCAATGAGGGCGGACTTTCCGTACTTTTTGCCTTCATGTTAATCAAAAAACTTCCGCATCACTTCGACCTGGTGATTCGTCCGAGTGTGTTTTACGAGTATTTAAGATTAAGTAATGTAAGCAGCTCCCGTCAGCATTGGGAAAAATTTAAAGAATTAAAGTCAATTACAGAAGATGAACTTGGGTCAGTTCTGTTCTTTGATGGCATTGAGACCTATTCCAACGCAGAGTATTATATCAACCTGATTCAAAGCGATGCAGACAAGATTACAAAAACATTACGCGATTATCAGCAGAAGGATTGGCGATTCGACTTTGTTCAGCCACACGGCTGTGGGTATGCAGGCGTACCTGCAAACAATGGCGAGTACATTATCGTGCCACCCGTATTTGCTGCACAGGGTCTGTACAAGGATATCGGACTGGAGTACTTCGACGAGCGTCGAACTAACCGGTTTTTCATGGAGCATATCGAGAAAAATATTTCTGAATGCAAAGACAATGATCAGCAAATCATCGAACATTACAAAGGCGATAGAAAATTTCTGCTAACTAAAGTTCTCAGGCTTACCAGCAAAGGAAATTTAGAGGGCTTAGCGGATTTGGATATATTTTCGATGTGCAACGTGCAGACGCAGTTCAATACTCAAAGTCACGGGCGGTACTCACCTGCATCAATTGGTCTATCCATTGATTCCAATCTTGCCGACGCGCTGAGTTTCTATAGCTCACTCTCTAGAACTTCCCCACAATGGGGGGGCAGTGAACAAAACCTGGATGACAACATGGCCGAAATGGAAGCCTTCTTTCATGATGAAATTCGAGTTAGAGAGGGAGAAGTTCGCCTGAGACAAGCAATGGAATATAGTCAAGAATTACTAAAGGAGATGGCATCAAAGATGGCGGCAAAGTAATTTTTTCTGTTTTTGACGGGGTGTTAACCGATTTTTTACGCTGTTAGCCACAGTGGTTAACGGAGAATAAATTTAGATTACAGCCCTCAATGCAACTGCGGTCTTGAGCCACCCAGGGCTGCATCTCGAGCAACCTGCTTCGGACCATGCTCGGATAGATGTAGCCTAGCTCGCTCGATGGTCAAACCTTCCGATTTACATTCAGCCAATAACAATAAAGGCGCTCCGAGGAGCGCCTTTATTATTGATGAGGCTATTTACTGTACGCTGGCTGGCTTCGAGTCCAAGTGGGCAGATTCACCGTAAGCGTTCCGCCAACTAACATTGCGTGGTTGGGGTATTGCCCAGACTCGCCCACCCCATTGCATTCGACCTGAGCAGCCATTTCCATGGAATTGACCACCACACTTCATGACCATGACCGCCAGAGAGCGACTGTTGATTCAACCGGTGGATGCAACAATGGCCAGCCTACGCTCCGCCCTGGAGCCTGTATGCTGAAAGCAAAAGTCAGAGGCGCTTGTAGGAGTCAGCGATGAAAATAACCGGAAGAGTCGAAGTCGAGACCGTCACGGACGTCGTGTGCGATGTATGCCGTTGCTCCACCCGCTTGGATACTGGCGGGCATCAGTTCGGCACCCTACAAGCACACTGGGGCTATGGCACAGCCCATGATGGGGAGCGTTATGAACTGCACCTGTGTGAGGATTGCTTCTTCCGAACGTTGGCTTACCTCAAGCAGGAGCGGCGAACTCAACATCTGCCCAGCGAGGATGGCCAGGATCTCACCGATAATCTCGGTCTGGTCGCGAAGGATGATTATTTTGGTGACGCTGGGAGCCGATAGATAGTCTCCGCAAATCGCAAGCGGTCGGATACGAAGTAGCGTTTGCCTAACGCACCTTGCGTGGTTAGACGGGCGCCCACTTATGCGGCAGCAGCTCGGTCAGGCGTGTTAGCCGGTTGAGGCCATGGCGATTGTTGTGTTGCAGAGCCGTCGTGCACCAGGACTTTCATCCGGTTGGCCCCGCGGTTAGCAAAGAGGTAAGCGTAGTGCGACTTCGCCTCACCGAACACCGCGACCACTCGGGCTAACGCAGTCTCAGTGCCGGCGCGCATGTCCAAAGGCTCGGTGGCGAGCCAGATGGCATCGACGCGAATCATTGGTGGGAAATTGCAGGGACTTGACCACCCATTTGCATTCGAACTGACCAGGCATTTGCGTTGGACTTGACCAGGAAGCATCATAGCCATGACAGGCCGAAACCGACCCCGAGCAGCCGGTGGTGACAGGCAGAAATCGGCCAAGAGCAGCCGTCCACGGATGGCCTTTTCCAGCCAAAAACAGTAATAATCGGAGCGAATACGGCCTGCTCAAAACTGGCTACATGGCTGAATCCGTCTCTTAGTCATAGCATTCCATTAGCGAAATCAGGGTAAGACTCATGGGTGCGCCCATCATTATCGGCAACAGCTATGGCCTCTGGGTCAGCAACAGCATGAAAGATACTTTTTGCGAGGTACTAACCGCTGTTGCAACCCTGGAAGGTCATGATGCGAAGGCCATATACGAGGAGGCGCCAGGCGTGGCCGGCACCTTTGGTATCCCAGGCGTGGGTATCGTTCTCGACGAGTTTTATCTCTATCTTGGCGGATTTTCAGGCGTTCGACGCCACCTTGATGTGTGCCGAGCACGGCTAGACGAAGTTAGAGAGTCTTGCGGACTGTCGCCAGTTGGTGCAGAACGCATGGCACACATACTGGCCTGGGCTGCATACCACATGGATGGCAACCCGATCCCTATAGGCGGCTCCTTCTATGAGGACTGGCCTCCTGACGCAGCCGAAACAAGGTAGTACCCGCCTGCTTTCGGCCAGAAGCAGTCGGTCGCTTGCGACTGCTTTCGGCATGGTAACTTGCCGAGTTTCGGACAGTTTGATGTGCTCCCGATGCAGCGCTTGGAGTCCTGGAGTGTGCTTCTTGACAAGCCAATGTCGTCGTCAATACTGCTTCGGCCTGCCCATCGTGGGTGAACGACACAATACGGATATGCTCGTTGAAGGACATTGATATCTATAATTTGGCGAGTCAGGTCTTGGGCGAAATCACTCATGATCTGAATGAAAGTAGATACGCAGAACTGGGTGGTGAGTTAACGATCACTTGGTGCACGGAAAAGAAATTTGGTGCCTACGCGTCCTCGCTGGACGAAGCAGGTAAGCCGCCGAAGCATTGCGTCACCATGTACTACGAGCTAGCACGACAGGTGTGGCGGGACGCTGAGGAACTTTGCAAGTTCTTGCGAAGCATTCCCCAAGACTCTGGCGTCGATAAGCTGTACGACTTCTACGGCGACAGGGTTAAGCTCCCTAAGTGCTTCAACGACGAGGAGCTCGTCAATAATATATTCGTCGCTGCTATCACCTGGGTGTATTTCCATGAGATCGGCCACCTCATGCAGGAGCATGGTGTTATCCGTGACGAGTTCTGGGAGGGGCATAGTGGCGCAGTAAAGATCGCTGACGTCTACGATTTTGAAGCGTCAAACCACAAGCGGCTCGTTGGCCGAGAGGCACTGGTTTCCCATGTCACGGAACTTGCAGCCGACTTCGAGGCGACAACCCTCTACGTATTTGAACTACTTCGGCACATCAACGACCCAGACTTCGTCGAGGGCGAGGCGCGAACAGAAGTGTTGTCCGGCTTGATATACCTGATGGTATGTGGGCTCTCGTTGCTCTTCTTCCGCTTCAATGGAAGTCAACCGATACTGCCGACAGCGGTCATCGAAGGTTCTCATCCAAATCCATTGATTCGACTGGAATTAAACGTGCCTCAAATTTTCGAGAGCTTAGACATGATTGGGAAATTTTTAGATCACGGCCTTGATCGCAAACAACTTGTCTGGCTTTGCGGGAAAGCCGCCCTTTCGGCAACGCTGTACTGGTCGATGACTAGAACGGAGAAACATGAGTTCGACAATCGTTTTTTGCTCAAGGGCCTCCTCTCCAACTCGGTCGTTCTGCAATATCTCCAGCCAATTGTGGCGTGTTGGGACGAAATTCTTCCCCGAGTTAAGGAGGTTCGCCGCTTTGGCTCCACTCTAGGTCTGATGACTTTTACAGACTCGTTCAAAGAGCGAATTGCCGGCGTGATCACTTGGGGGGATGGCCCGGAGGGGAAAAGCACCACATCCTAGTCACCTGATGTAATGGCCTAATAGGTTTACATAGACTCAGAATTTGCGCCGGGACAAACGATTGTTATGCAGCGAAAGCCTTTGCTCCCTCGGACACTCTCCAAATGTCGGGTTTCAGGAGGAAGGTTCGAAATTGCGACAGGCGCATTTGGGTCGATTTCAGTCGATTACGACAGGCATCTATTGGCCGATCGCTGCCGGTGGCGACTGGCAGCGATCGGCCAAAAGCGGTCACTCCCGAGCGGCGTTTTTCGACCCATTGCAGCCCTTCGTGAAGGGCCGCGAACCACAACCCATAGCTGCCGTTGGCGACGGGCAATCCCGGAATTTACACGGCAACTCACTCCCCGCTACCAACCGCCTCGGGGGCAATAGGTTAAAGGTTGGGGTACTTGTGTTTCCTCTTCTGATTGGCTTGCATGCCAATCCGCCCACAGCTTACCCTCTGCATCAAATAGCTCGCGTGAGACGGTGCGTTGCCTGAACTCAACGATATCCTATGTATCCGTCGCAAATATGTAGCGGCTGGCGCCATTGATGATCATCGTATAAAAAATGCCGCGTCGGAAAGGCTTACCGTACTGCCTCGTGGAGGAGGGCGCTGCTGTAGTGGGCCATGCACCCTTTGTCATATTGTTTATAAGGGTTGGCAATTGGCAGCTATGAGTAGAACCAAGGCCTATCATAGCTGCTCTTGCTTGTGTTTGACTCTTAATGGTGGCGCTGTTCAAATTCTTTTAGTTGGCTTGTCAAAAAGTCAATTGCTTCGTGAGCACTTAATATTCTGGGTGTGTTTTCATGGTCAGGAAGCCACAGATCTTCTGATTTACTCCAGATCCATTCTGTATACGGTGAAACAACTACGCCAGTAACTTCTGTTGCCCAAGAAAAGTCGTAGTTATCGCCTTGTTTATTTTTTTTCACAAATTCTTCTAAGCTTGTAGCTTGAGAGATTTTGTCGGAAAAGTCTTTTATTCGGCTGTTGATGGACTTAGGATTTCCTATTGCAAAATCAATAGGTCTTTCAGCCGCTTTGCATTCTAAGAGATAAAGATGGTTGTTGATCCTCACACCTACGTCGACTTCTCTTTTTTGCGTTCCTGATCGAATATCCTTTGATTGTATGACCACCTCCAAACCGTTCTTTTTTGCCATAGAGGCGAACGTGTCTTCAAATTCTATCCCTTTTTGGCTAGCGGGGTCATAGTTTCTCAGGCCAAAAAATAAGGTTCGGAAAATTGTGAACCAAGCAGAATAGTCACAGATAAAATGATTTTGAAAAGGAATAAATATATATCGAGGCCCCGAAGACCAAAGGCTAACAAGGTTCTGCTTTTTCGAAGTTAGGGTGAGAAAGTCTAAGATTTTATCCAGTTGCTCAATTGTGCCTTCTGCTGAAAAAGTACTAACTTGCCTTGATGCATCCATTATTTTCAATATTTCTGTTTTGATATCACCAATCTCACCGCTATGATAGAGATACCCACGTTGAAATTTCTGATAATAAAGCAGGTGGCCATTGTCATCAAGGTTAGTTATTTTTAGTGAGTTCCATCCGGCTAGCAGTTGTGATATTAAAAGTGAGGCATGGCAAAACTCTTTTAATCCAAAGCCATGTTTTTTCTCAAAGTGCTTCTCTAGGTATTTATGGCTTTCATAGTACTTGTCGACTCTTATAAAGCCGGGCAGATAATTTGGTGAAAACTCTTTGTCGAATGTGTGCTTGGGAAAGAAATCGCTCAGCGGATATCGTTGTATATTGAGGGCTGCCAGGATTAAAATGTTATCTTCGACGTCGTTGCCCTGAAATATCAAGGTCCCTACATTGCTCGTGAAGCCTTCGCCAAGATTGTTTCTATTAGTTCTGTTGTCGAAATTCTCGATGAGAAATCTTTGGTCCGGCGTCCTATATTCTTCGATCGATTCATCATCTGTGGTAAAGACCTTTACGCCTTTTCCTGAAGCGCGGAGTTTTGCTCCGATATACCAATATTGATAAGCCAGTCCTTCAATTTTATATATATCGGCTAGATCGGAGGCTCTAAAGTCTCCAATAACAAGTTGTTTGTTGGCAGCCAGTAGGTGCTTGTAGAACTCAATAACAGGGGCGTGTGATCCACTCAGAATTTTCTGAAGTATGCCTCCTAATATTTTATTGAAAGGAACACTGTCTGAAGGTAGAAGATCTAGCTTTCCACTGGTTCTGCCGAATTTAAATATTGCCTGCTCTGCAATATCTCTTACTTCCATTGTAGTCGTTTCGTCTGTTCTATTGCCAATAGAAGGAGATAGCACCGGAGCGATCCTCCGGAACAGATGTAACCAATAAAAGCATGAATGTTTGCTTATGACTTTTTTAAACTCATTTTCTAATTCATTCAGGATCGCCATCAATGCTTCGTAACTATGTTTCTTGTTGTTAATATTATCTTTATATTTTTTTACTAGTTTTGAGCGTATTTCTTTTGGTTTTTTAATGTTGCTATTTGTCAATAGTTGTTCATATTTTTCATGAATGTGGGCCCATACTAGTGTGTAGTACTCTGGAAATTGAATTTGCTCTTTATTTGTTTCGGTCATTTTTCGCCACTTTATTAATTATCCTTTCATTAAATTCGAACCTACTCAAACCATTGCTGAATAAACTTCGTTCAGCGAAAAGCTTTGCAAGCCTATACCGAGGCATGGCTTTTTGCCATTCCTTCGTAACCGGATCGGCGTGCACGAAACTGAGTTGGCATGCAAAAGGAGGTGTATAAGTCCTGAGTTATGCGACGACACATTCGGGCCTGATGGTATTGGCTTCACGATGTCGCGTGATTTTGGTGCAGGTACTCGATTATCTGCGAGATGACATGCGACAAATGTGGACATTGAGATGGAGGTATCTTAATCCGATACGTGTGACGACTGACCGGTAATGGCCGAACTCTGCCACTGCTGACCGGCAGCTATTGGCCGATTACTGCCCTTGGCGAGAGGCAGTAATCGGCCAGGAGCTGTCGCCCAACAACGACTGCTTCCAAGCAACTTACTGACCGTGTTTTAGGTAGGCGTCAGCACCCGCTGCAAAGCAGCAAACGGCTAACCAAGTGAGTCTCCGTCGCCGTGTTGATCCTCGGCGAGCTTCAATTCAATCTTGCTGTTGATTTCGCTGGTTTTGAGCTTGAAAGCAATTCCATCCAGAGGACCGGCATAAAGAGTTTTCGCTCCCTCGGGCTTGCTCGAGTCGAAAACAAATCTGAACTCTTTTTGATAAGAATAGATGCTCCGCTTTTTAAAAACGGACTCAACCTCTCCGAAACTGCCGTGAAAGGTCTCGGGGTCAAAATAATCGACAAGGCCTCGCCAAGACGTATAGCCTTCCGACTTGGCGGCTTTGCTTACTTTATCGATGAAATCCGCGACCTTGATGATGAGAACGGCATGCTCTCCAAGCGAAAGCATTTCCTCGCCTAGCGTTGCGTGTACCTTCAACATTGAATTGATTTTCTCGACCACGCGCAGTCGCTCCTCCTCTGTTTCATACGACTCTTCGAAATCCGGTACGGTAACAGCGTACATACAGAAGGCATTCAAACGATCGTGCGCCGTACGCTGCATCACTAGCGGGCCGGCCAGCCCTTCTATTGGAAAGGACTTCTCCTCCCCGTCTGGCGTCTTAAATGAAAACGTCAGAGATATCCGATCGGGTTGATGCCAATCCGAGGGCGCCTCGAATTGGTCGCCTCGTGCGACATCACCCTCTATCTGCTTGAACTGCCCAATCGTCTTACAGAACATCTCTCCTGTCTGAATGAATGAATCAGCGTATTCCTCCTTATCAAACACCTTAACTAGAAGAATTATTTTTTTTGGGGTCATAAGCCAATCTCAATATTGATTCGAACAAGCGTAGCCTACAGATCAAATTCGGCGAGGGGAGACGCAGCTTCCACAGTGCGAGTAGCCGATGACTCAGGACGATGCTCATGGTCGCGCCGGTACGCCGTCTTATCAATGTACATGACGCGCGTCTGCTTCAAGCTTCTTGTTCGGCGGCGAACGGCGTTGTCATTCGGCTGCTATGCAGCGAGCGCTACCGATCGATTGCCGCCTTTCCCTACGGCGATTGTTGGGCTGGTAAATAGGAACCGCGACCGTCTCCTGTGGGTCGTTATGAACCTCTCAGTTTCGATTTTTGGCTGGTCAAATCCCCTGTAATCGGCGGTCAAGTCCAATGCAAATGACTGGTCAGGTCGATTGCAAACGCTTGGTCAATTGCGCTGCAATTACGCACATTGGGCCAGGCCACGAATGAAACACGCGCAGCCGTCCGGATCCGAGGCTGGCCATTTTACGGTGATGGATTTATCGCCCAGAGGCAGCGAGATGATCACCATCTCTTCTGTTGCTCGCCTTGCTACCGCTTTAACCGGAACGAATGGCGGCAAAGTTACAGGCCATTGATCCCGGTGAGTCGGTAGCCACTTGCGGATCAAGTTGGCGTTGATGCCGTGATGGATGGCTACGCTGGAAATCGTCGCTCCGGGTTGCAGGCATTCCTGGACGACCTGGGCTTTGAGTGGTTTGGGGTAAGAGCTTCGTTGGCGCATGGAGATCCTGGCGATATGGGCGATCGCGTCCGCTTAAAATACGCGGACACCATCGCCCCTTAATGCTGGAGTTCGGTAGGTGACTTGGCCGGACGGTTACGATTCACCGATCGTGATGCGCTTAGACTTCGCCTCTTCCAGTACAACGCTTAGCAAATCGATGCTCAGCAACCAATGCGAATTGGGAAGCACACCAACCACTCTTCTAACTGCTCGTGTAAACCTATATTTGTCACGGTTACCTAGCGTGGTTAACAGTGAAAAAAATGGGTTACCAGGGGCATATTTCAGCGGACGCTTTTCTAGCCGGGGGGGGGCCTAGAGAGTGAGGTAAGACCCATACCGAGACGTACTCCCAAGATACCCTGGCCATGCGCTGTCACTTCGGCCTTTTAGGCTTGGGAGGTGCCACGTTATCCATATACTCACGGAAAGCGCTCTCTTTTTGCTCCTCAGTCAGATTGGTGACCGCAGCGCGATGACGCGGTGTGACTGTCCGAGTCGCGTCCATGCTGAGATCTTCCATATCTTTAACCGCTGCTCGCTCTTTTTCGGTCAGCGAGGAGTGAAAGACCGTGGCAATGACACGTTCGCTGCGATCTGCGCGAGTGAAATTGACGACGTTTGACTTCAACGCATCAGGTAGATCAAAGGGGCATTGCAAGTCTATGCGCTTTTGCTTTTTGCGGTTGCTCAAAGCCTGTCGCTGTAGCTCCTCTACCTCACCAGCGCTTGCCGTGTACGCCGCAGAACGATAAGCACGAGTGACATCAGACAGGTTCACATACCGCCGGCCCGCACTGCGACATTCCACATAGGCCAGCTTCAACAGCAGCACCACCAGTCGCTTGATTCCAAAAGTACTGCGGTACAGCTCAAGGGCCAGCTCACCGGCGTCGGCCTTGATACAGCCGTTGCTCACCCTGACGCATTCAGCGACATAATTGCACCAATCCGCGCTAGCAGGATCGTCCGGCAACATGATGCGGGGATCAGTAAGCAGGCGCTGTTTGTCCTCGCTGTTTCGTCCAAGGAGCTTGTGAGCAAGGCTGTAGTTGCAGACAAAAACCATCGGCAAGCCAATTGCGGCCATGGTAAGTAAAATCTCAGTCACCTTTGCAGCACCAGAGCCGGCGGTGGTGTGTTGCATCTCTTCTAACAGCGCTAGAGAAACGCCATCTCTGTTAGCCCTGCGACGTGACTCCTTTAGTAACTGAGCAACTGTGGTCCTGCCTATTCGCTTGCCATCTCCGAAAACAAAGTCTTCGAGCAGTGCCTTGCCGCTCGCCCTACCCCGCGCACTCGCATACCAGTGAGACCGCAGAGTTACGGTTCCCTCAAATAGGTCACAGGAATAATCCGTTGGTAAAGGCAATACCTTGCGTAGAGCACTGATGGTTTGGCTTTTACCAACGCCAGCCAGACCGGTGAGGCAGACCGGAGAGACTTCAACCTCGGGCGGATTGAAGACCTTCGACGCGTATTCCGCCTCACTTTTGAATAGCAGCTGACTGTGCATCGATGCTCTACCAACCATCTCCCGTATGAAAGCTAGCGAGAACTCGTTGGGAATGAAGATCTGCTTCAACGTATTAGCCAATTGCTCAGACGCAATCAAGGCATCAAGGGAATCAGGTGCAGCAACGGGGTCAGGCCTAACCGTAACCTTCGCACGGATCTTCTCGATTTCCAGGCATTCACTGAACCGGTCAACGATCACCTTGTTCATTTGGCCCTTCCTATAAAGCGGTCGTAATCTGCTTCATCACGTTGCGCTGAGGCGTTTTTCGCAGGGCGCCCCGTTCTCCTATATCCGGCATACCAGTCCTCTCCAGTTTCCTGTTTAAACCGATCTTTAAAAAACTGTTGTACAGCAGGAATTTCATCATACAAAGCAGCATTTCCTTCGCGCCGCATTTGATCATACAACTGCAAGTCACGTAGCGAGATGTCCACCGTCCCCTCGAGAGTTCGTTGAGAACGTATGAAATCCAGCTCATAAAGCCTACCGTTTACTTCGATCCAAATATGGCGGACGCACATAGTTAGCGTGTATGCAGTAGTGGTTATCACGCCGTCTTTCGCGACTGGATCGAATACCCCAGTGGCAACAAGCTCCGCAGATCTATATTTGCGACCGTAAAAATACACGGCGTCATTTCGAATTGCCGCAGGGCGCACAGCGAGAAATTCTCGAATCGCAGTATGAAACTGCATACCGTCCGCAGAGTTGCGACCTCGCTGATCCCAGTAGTTGAAAATTGCGAGAGGGGTCGGCTTGACCCCAGCCTCGACCAGCTCCTCGTCCAATCGTCCGCTGGCATCGGACGCATGGTTGTCCATAAGGACTTGGAGGATCTCCCGCTTAGCCATCTGAACGAAGTTAAGCCGACTATGTACATAGGTAGGCTGATCCAGCGTCTTCTTGTCACGTGGATGAGATGCCTCGACGGTGGCCTTGGACTGCCCCGAAAATACAGGGGTGGTTTCAAAGGTACCCAGCCAATTAATCGCCGACACCACGTCAAAGTTCGCTCCCGGTCCGCGGTCAAAGACGATCCCGCGTGAAAGGCCCTCACTCGGCCACTCGTCGGCCCCGACAGTCAGCCCAAATAACTCCGCGAATTTGACTTTATCGGCAGCCATTGAAAGCAGGCACATTTTGTACGCATCCATAGTCTCCTTGCCTTCAGCGAAGCCGATCCCCACCACGAGTCCTGAAAGGCCGCATACGCCTCGAACGACACAAAAACTATCAACCGCGCTTCCTTCCGAAATGCCTGAGAGCTTTTCAGATATGTAGTAGCCGTCAAACTCAACACGTTGATTTACATTAAGTAAGCGGTCAGCAAAGCTTCCCTGGGAGCCGGTATTGGCACGAGTTTTATGCTCACCTCTAACGGCAACAGAGCGTTGTCTTGGGCTGAATCGACGCTCTATTTGAGTTCTGACCTGAGAACGCGAGGGGAACGGCTCGTTATCAGGATGAATGAACTCAATTTTGCCATTCCTTTTTATGGCGTTGCAGCCGAACTTCTTCGTTACTATTTCACTGTAGATGTCGTTAGCTGTCTTATTCGGAGCCCTGAACTCGACATAACCTTCAATTATCTTTTCCTTCATTTCCGCGTCTGCCCGAAAGCCCCAATACTTGCCCTTTGGGGAAGGGCGTCCCAGTCTGCGGACATACGAAGGGTCATCACGATCCCAGCCGCCGATACGATGAAGGGGGGGCATCAACGTCCATTTATTGCGACCAAAAACGATGTACGTGTAGAACCAGAGCCGCAAGCGTGAGGTATTTTGCACAGGCTTCAGGGTCTTGGCGTGAGCATTAATGATGTCGTCCGGGTTATCGCTTGCCAGAACTTCGCCTAGCCGGAGGACGAGTTCGGAAATGGCTGCGAAACGCCGGTTAACCTTCTGGTCGTAACTCTCAGTGGTTGAAAAACGCACCCTCTCTCGCTGAGCTACAGAGAGTCCATCGACCGGCGCTAGCCACGGGGGGATTTTATCCGCCGGTCCGTCCTCCAGAATAAAGCCGGCTTCAAGCGCTTCTTCGAATTCAAACCTCATCAAAGTGATCAGATGCGACCTGATCTTACGACCGTCGTCGCAGAAATTGACCAGTCGCACCCGATTGATGCCGCCATTGCTGTGAAGGAAGTGATATATCTTGCCTTTCTCCAGGCAACAAAAACCCTCGGGAGCAATAAGCCTGGCACCAGCCATCATGATTCCTTCTCCTGAAAGAGGGTTCCGTACACCTTCAGGAGATCACCGTCATCTGTCGATAAAGGATGATCAATCAGGATTGGCTTGAAGAAATTGATGGGGAGCTTGCGCTCCCAAATGTCCTGGTAAATTTTCGTAATAAATTGGTCACGTCGGCCCCAACGTTTCGCATATTTAATGGCTAGATAGGCAACGGGCTCACCATCGCTAACAGCTTCTCGAAGAGCATCACTGAAGTCTTCCAGCAGGCTGCGTTCGAGCGTCATTGGGATCCCGTGGGTCGAGAACAGCAAATCCAAATTAGCAATCACTGTGGGAGGAAGCTCCTCCAGAGACACTTGCACAGTTCGTATACCCGCGCTGGCGTAGTACATCTCTTCCAGCTTGGTTCGAAGGATTGAATGATCCCGATCTTTCTTCTGCTGCACCGGAGTCTTCGGGCTCGAAAGTTTGCGTTCTCCGAATGCCTCTTTACGATCTTTCACCGTCCAGTTGACGGCGTACGGAACGCCTTCCTCTCCTTTCAGGTACAGCAGCAGGTCGCCCTGATATGGAAACGGAATTTTCGTGCGGCGGCCGTCGGGCAAATCGACAGCGATTTCGTAATGCTTGAACCCAATCTCCTTTGCGACCTCGACCGTCCCTCTCACCGAAGGCAGAAAAACACCTTTCATTAATGGATGACTGCGCAACGGATTGCCGGATTTCAATGGCCATAGCATTTTTTGCTCGTGCAGATCGAACAAATCGGGATGGAACAGAGCCAATTGGGTGAACACTTTCTCAGGGGTGGACAGCGCGTGCACTTCCCGACCGAGCTTGCGGCTGTTGAGTCTACAAATACGCGATCCCTTCGGAGCTTCGCGTGGCTTAGCTAGGGTGGAGGGGATGTACGTGTCGCCCCAGTCAAAACCGCTTTGGCGACTGAGGATCAATTGAATTCGTTCTTCCGGCGTCATATACGCATTCCATTTTCCGGGTTTTACTTCATCACATAGCTTGGGGATAAAACTCCTAAGCTCATGAAAACCCATGTATTACGGGCTCGAACAAGGGTAGGTTCTGTGGATAACACGAACTTTCCTGTGGACGAACGAAACCATGCGAGACTTGACGTCTCGCAGGCAGGAATAGAGAATGGAAAGGTCAGCCTTCTAATCTGACTTATCCAAAGGGGCCCAAGTTGGCGCTTGGGTCCCCTGTCTCTTAGTTTCTCGACTAATATTATAGATACGCGATAAGTATTCCTTTGTTGGATGCTAGTATTACTTCCGCGGTTAGCGGAGAGTGCAATTTAGTGCGACCGTCATTCAGAGAATTGACGAGGCATCGAAACCAAAAAAACGAATTATGGTAACGCCTGAAATTGCTGCATGACAATAAAAAGAATCATGAAGTAAACCGTTGTGGCGTTGCATTCCATATGCGAAACATCGAAGGTTAATTCCGTGTAAACACGGTTAAGAGGCTGCGTGCACCGGGCTGATAGCGTCCAATGGAATTAAAAGAGTCGGCTGTTATCCCTCATCGTGATTTCTAAAGAGCCCGCAACCTCCCCTATCCTGAATCCCCATCCGACTGATAGCGCTTTAGGTCATGACTCGGCCAGACCCGATTTTGCGGTGGTTTGATGATGAGACATTTTTTAGCCTGTGCAGCCGCCAACATCAATTTCTGGGGCACTTAGACACTTCCAGCACGTTGGAGTGGCTGTTCGGATCATCACCGCGTTCGATCAGTCATGACCTTCCCAGTAACCTGAGCTCGCTAGATCCTCGGGTGACAGCCCTTTGGGGGGATGCCACATCGATTATCTATGACCACACCATTCTCCCTCTGCTGATCCCCTTTCAGTCCAGTGATCGAATCGACAACGCAATCTTGGCGATGAAAAGCCCCTCAATTGGATCGATGAAGTACAGTCTCGGCCTTGTGACCGGGCGTTTCGGAGCCGAACATCCTTTGAAAGCATGCTCATCCTGCATGCGAGCAGATCGACAAACCCATGGTGCCGCTTATTGGCACCTTTCGCACCAGTATCCAGGCGTGGTTTTGTGCCCTGTGCATGAAGTGCTTTTAAAGGAATGCATCGAGAATCGGCAGTGGTCAGGGCGGTTTAAATGGGTACTTCCGAGCGAAGAGCTGTTTGAATCGGACGCGCTACCCTATCCTAGCGACGTAGCTAAAAATGCTCTTAAAAAGATGAGTGAAGCAGTACTCGATCTTGTGTCTGATGGCAAATCACGGTGCTTTGATCCGGGTACAGTCCACAACGTGTACAAGGATGCGTTGGATCTACTGGGAACAAGCTTCGATATACGAGGCAGGTTGGCAACCTCGTTCGCCAAATACGTATCGCTTATTCAACCATATTCGCCTTATACCTACCTTCCAACTACTCCGTCAAAAGCTTCGGCTTTTATCGCACAAATGACGCGCAAAGCTCGTGGCAGATGCCATCCCCTAAAGCATCTGGTGCTGATCACCTGGTTATTTGGCCGGCTTAACGTCTTTATCGATCAATACGACGTTCGGAGCACAGCTGATTTATCAACTAAACTTAGCAAGGTTTATTTCGCGGAAGAGGTTCAACAGCCTACTGCCAGTGAGACAAGAATTTCAGGTACACGTAGACCTAAAAAATTATCCCCTCAATTACGTGGCGCAATCTTGGAAAGCCTGAAAAAAGGCGAAACAAAAGATAAAATTTGTTCTGAATTTAAAGTTTCGATTAGCACCGTTAATCGCCTTCTATCTTCAGATCAATTAGTAAAATCGTCAAGGCAAGAGACGCACTTAAGGAGAAATCTACGCACCTATCGCTCACAATGGAATAGTGCGATTAAAGAAAACAGCCAAATGTCCACAACCGAATTACGATCCAAGACACCGAATCTATATGCTTGGCTCTATCGCAATGATCGTACTTGGCTGCTAGAGCGTAACTCAGAAATGCCATGCGGACGGCTAGGTAATTACTCATCCATCGACTGGGAAAAGCGTGATATAGAACTTCAGGATCTGGTACTTTCGACGATGCATCGCGTATATGGCGAATTCGACCAACCGAGAATATCTAAAAATGCGCTGTTCAATCTCGTTCCAAGTTTGTCTCGTCTACTAGAGAAAAGCTCCCATTACCCGAAAACTCGAATGCTTCTTAGAAAATCATTACAAAGCTCGGGGTGATGGATGTCTCATCATATTAAGCACCTTTCCGGAATCGGATCGCTACGGAGCGCTATTCGGAACCTATGGCTTAAAAGATAAGTAAAATACTATCCATACGCTTGCATTGCTTCGACACACGGAATAGCGGGGTGTGGCGGATCAGCCAAATTTTGAGCCCGCTTCACTCTGCCTTTTTTTACACCAACAAAAGAACAGCATGGATAGGAAGTCGAAATACTTTGTCTAACGAAATCACCACGGCCAAGCCCTAAAGATAGAGGTGATGGGTATGGGCAATACCAGTTGCCAACTCCAAGCGAATAGTTTTCGTCCACATAATGGCCAGACTCATGACCTCCAGCCCTGTACGTGGACCATAATGAAGTGATGTCGCGTTGTTGATCACAGGGATCAATGACGTCCGCAACAAACTCCTGAAATTCGTCATAAAGCATCGTTATAGAGTTAATGATACTGTTGAAATCGACGCTCTCAAAATAAAATGCAAGATTACTTTCGGCGTGTATTTTCACTCGCGCCAGCAGAGTAATTATAACCCGCGAGAGTTTTTGTAACTCTTCCTGGTTGAATGCATCCGAAAGCGTCTTTGACGAAACTGAAAGAAACCTAATTGATAGTGCTTCTAATGTTGGGATTAATGAAATATGAAATCGGTATTTGTATAAATCATCGATTAACCGTGAGCGCTTTAGCTGCGCAAGGTCGTTGTTCACTCTTGATGAGCTTTCGCTAAGATACTTTCCGCCACAACCCTCCCACATCACATTATGACTATGTCCTTTAAAGGTAAATGGCCTATCGCAAGCAGGACATACGGACTCTAACATAACGTTATGAATTGCACATACGCCAACAAACTCTAGGGAGGCCCTACGCCAATATGAGAACCCAATTT
The DNA here is from genome assembly GCF_054898165.1 of Pseudomonas sp. Hz4. Lineage (NCBI taxonomy): Bacteria > Pseudomonadati > Pseudomonadota > Gammaproteobacteria > Pseudomonadales > Pseudomonadaceae > Pseudomonas > Pseudomonas sp. Hz4. The sequence continues at coordinate 207,085 of NZ_CM142719.1, forward strand.
TCTCGAAATCAGACTTCACGCATTCAGGGCAGAAGGACAATCGCTTCGGGAACGCAGGATCAACATCTACGAATTCGGCAATATACTTACTACCGGAATAGGCCATGTCCTGTGAGTTTTTTAAAACTGAGTGTAACGGTTGACAGGTGTGGCTATGCAATAGTCGGTTGAAACCATAGCATCCATGCCATCCCAATACTGATGCAACATTTCTAACATCTTCGCTCGTGAGGCTCTTAGACGCATTCCATTTTGGAAACCGGGTTTCGCCTAAAATAAAGATATTGCGCTCTATAAAGGATCGAATTGTTTCATTTTGCTGAATACGTAGAAGCATTATTGCGAGTCACTTTATTTCATGCCGCAAGTCGAAGAGCGCATGGTATCTGAAGATCGAGACCGACGCGTCAGCACAGGCCTCAATGCCATTCGATACGAATTCTTCGCGCGCTTGAATTGCCGATCTCACCACATGAGTAGCTTAGACTTGAAATGTGATGGCTAGGAGATCAAGCGGCCGCATGAGACCGTTTTAATTCGCATGCGACCGTTTTAATTCTCAAAAGCCAATGTTTCCATCACCTGTGGATAACTTATTCCACCGTCACCGACTTCGCCAGGTTACGCGGTTGATCAACGTCGGTGCCCTTCAGGACGGCCACGTAATACGACAGCAACTGCAGCGGAATGGTGTAGAGGATCGGCGAGAGGGTGTTGTGTATGTGTGGCATTTGTACGACGTGAGTGCCTTCACCATTGGTCATGCCGGCCTGCTCGTCTGCAAAGACGATCAGCTGACCACCACGGGCGCGAACTTCCTGGAGGTTGGATTTCAACTTCTCCAGCAGCTCGTTGTTGGGTGCCACGGTGACCACTGGCATGTCGTTATCCACAAGCGCCAACGGGCCATGTTTCAGCTCGCCGGCCGGATAGGCTTCGGCGTGGATGTAGGAGATTTCCTTGAGCTTGAGAGCCCCTTCCATCGCTACCGGGAATTGCGCACCACGACCGAGGAACAGGGTGTGGTTTTTCTCGGCGAACAGCTCGGCGATTTTCTCCACGGTGCTGTCCATGGCCAAGGCTTCGCCGAGGCGGGTCGGCAGGCGACGCAACTCTTCAACCAACGTGGCTTCGACGCCTTTGGCCAACGTGCCGCGAACCTGGCCCAGGGACAAGGTCAGCAGCAACAGGCCGACCAATTGAGTAGTGAAGGCTTTGGTCGAGGCCACGCCAATTTCACGACCCGCCTGGGTCAGCAGTGTCAGGTCAGACTCACGCACCAGTGAGCTGATGCCGACGTTACAGATCGCCAGGCTGGCGAGGAAACCCAGTTGCTTGGCGTTGCGCAGGGCAGCCAGGGTGTCAGCGGTTTCGCCGGACTGGGAGATGGTCACGAACAGCGTGTCGGGCTGCACCACGACCTTGCGGTAGCGGAATTCGCTGGCGACTTCGACCTGGCACGGGATGCCGGCCAGTTCTTCGAGCCAGTAACGGGCAACCATGCCGGCGTGGTAGCTGGTGCCACACGCGACGATCTGCACGTTGCGCACTTTTGCGAACAGCTCGGCAGCCTGTGGACCGAACGCTTGCACCAGCACGCCGTTCGGACTCAGGCGACCTTCCAGGGTGCGCTGCACCACAGCCGGTTGCTCGTGAATTTCCTTGAGCATGAAGTGGCGGAATTCGCCCTTGTCAGCGGCCTCGGCGCCATCGCGGTACTGCACGGATTCGCGTTTGACAACTTGGCCGCTCACGTCCCAGATCTGCACGCTGTCGCGGCTAATTTCGGCGATATCGCCTTCTTCCAGGTACATAAAGCGGTCAGTGACCTGGCGCAGGGCCAATTGATCGGAAGCCAGGAAGTTTTCACCCAGGCCCAGGCCGATGACCAGCGGGCTGCCGCTGCGGGCGGCGACCAGACGATCCGGTTGCTGAGCACTGATGACCGCCAAACCGTAAGCACCGTGCAGCTCTTTGACAGTAGCCTTCAGGGCCACGGTCAGATCACGCAGATCCTTGAGTTTGTGGTTCAACAGGTGAGCAATGACTTCGGTGTCAGTATCCGAGGTGAACACGTAACCCAAGGCTTTCAGTTGCTCGCGCAGGGCTTCGTGGTTCTCGATGATGCCGTTGTGCACCACCGCCAGATCACCGGAGAAATGCGGGTGAGCGTTGCGCTCGCACGGCGCACCGTGGGTGGCCCAGCGGGTGTGGGCGATACCCAGGCGCCCGACCAGCGGTGCCTCGGCCAGCGCCAGTTCCAATTCACTGACCTTGCCCGGGCGGCGCAGGCGCTCAAGCTTTTCGTCATTGGTGTAGACCGCCACACCGGCACTGTCATAGCCACGGTATTCCAGGCGCTTCAGGCCTTCGAGCAGGATGGCAGTGATGTTACGTTCTGCAACTGCGCCAACAATTCCACACATGCTATTTCTCCTGACTGACTGCCGCGAGGATCAAGTTGATTCCGCGGGCCTGAATCTGATCCCGTGCCGCAAGCGGCAGGCGATCATCGGTAATAAGGGTATGGACGCTGCTCCAGGGCAGTTCCAGGTTAGGAATCTTGCGGCCGATCTTGTCGGCCTCGACCATGACGACCACTTCGCGGGCGACTTCAGCCATGACCCGGCTCAATCCCAGCAATTCGTTGAAGGTGGTGGTGCCGCGAATCAGGTCGATGCCATCGGCACCGATGAACAACTGATCAAAGTCGTAAGAGCGTAGGACCTGCTCGGCGACCTGCCCCTGAAAGGACTCGGAATGCGGGTCCCAGGTGCCGCCGGTCATCAACAGCACCGGCTCATGCTCGAGCTCGCTCAAGGCATTGGCGACGTGCAGGGAATTGGTCATCACCACCAGACCCGGTTGTTGGCCGAGTTGCGGAATCATCGCCGCCGTGGTGCTGCCGCTATCGACGATAATCCGCGCATGCTCGCGAATCCGCGTAACGGCGGCACGGGCGATAGCCTGCTTGTATTTGGACACCGGCTGACCAATGTCGGCCACCAGTTCTTGAGGCAGGGTGATCGCTCCGCCATAACGGCGCAGGAGCAAGCCGTTGCTTTCAAGCGCCGCGAGGTCCTTGCGGATCGTAACTTCCGACGTTTCGAAGCGCTTGGCCAGCTCATCCACACTGACTTCGCCCTGATCATTGAGCAAGGCGAGAATATTGTGACGGCGTTGAGGTGTATTGCGTTTCGACATGGCTTAGTAAGTTTCGATTCGAAAGATAACGGAAGCAATCAAAACCTATCGGCGAAACTTCGTCAAGCGTAAGGCGATAAATAGAGCTGTGGATAACTCAGCTCTTTTTGATCTTCACCGGCCGCTTCCAGCCGTCGATGTTCTTCTGACGTGCGCGACCTACCGCCAACTGCGCGTTATCCACATTTTGGGTAATAGTCGAACCCGCCGCAGTCGTTGCACCTGCAGAGATATCCACAGGCGCGACCAACGAATTGTTGGAGCCGATGAACACATCTTCGCCCAACACGGTTTTCCATTTGTTGGCGCCGTCGTAATTGCAGGTGATGGTGCCAGCCCCGATGTTGGTACGCGCACCAATCTGCGCATCCCCCAGGTAAGTCAGATGACCAGCCTTGGCGTCCTCGCCCAAATGAGCGTTTTTCAACTCAACGAAGTTACCCACATGGGCTCGTGCTTCCAGCACTGTGCCTGGGCGCAAACGAGCGAATGGACCGGCATCGCTGCCTTCACCGAGAATTGCGCCATCGATGTGGCTGTTGGCCTTGATCACCACGCCTTTGCGCAGGGTGCTGTCCTTGATCACACAGTTCGGGCCGATAACCACGTCGTCCTCAATAACGACCTTGCCTTCGAGGATCACGTTGATGTCGATCAGCACGTCGCGGCCGACGGTAACTTCACCGCGCACATCAAAACGAGCCGGGTCGCGCAGGGTCACGCCCTGCGCCATCAAACGACGACCGGCGCGCAGCTGATAGTGACGCTCAAGCTCAGAAAGCTGGTTGCGGTCGTTAGCACCCTGCACCTCCATGGCATCGTGGGGTTGCTCGGTGGCCACCACCAGCCCGTCGCTGACCGCCATGGCGATTACGTCGGTCAGGTAGTACTCGCCCTGGGAATTGTTATTCGAGAGCCGGTTCATCCAGTCGCCAAGACGTTCGAAAGGCAGCGCCAGAATGCCGGTGTTGCCCTCGGTGATTGCGCGTTCAGCTTCGTTGGCGTCTTTCTGCTCGACGATAGCGGTGACCTTTCCAGCCGCATCACGGACGATGCGGCCGTAGCCGGTTGGATCGTCCAGTTCGACGGTGAGCAAACCCAGTTGTTGCGCCGCTACTTTCTTCAGCAAACGTTGCAGGGTTTCGACTTCAATCAGCGGCACGTCACCATAGAGAATCAGCACCGTGTCGGACATGATGAACGGCACGGCCTGCGCCACCGCATGACCGGTTCCCAGCTGTTTGTCCTGAAGGACGAAATTCAGATCATCCGCCGCCAGCCGCTCGCGCACGGCATCGGCGCCATGGCCGATGACGACGTGGATGCGCTGTGGATCAAGTTGCCGGGCGCTGTGGATAACATGGCCAAGCATCGAGTTGCCGGCAATCGGGTGCAGAACTTTCGGCAACGCCGAACGCATGCGAGTGCCTTGGCCAGCAGCGAGGATAACGATTTCTAAAGACATGACTGGCTACCAATCCTGGGTGGTCAGCGGCTGCGACCAGGTTATGAATGTCGGAAAAGAAAAAAGGGTAGCCGAGGCTACCCTTTTTAATCAATCGCACAACAAGTGGGGCCTATTAGTGGCCGAACTTCTTGCGGATCTGCTGGACGGTGCGCAGCTGAGCTGCAGCCTCGGCCAGGCGTGCGGCAGCAGAACCGTAATCGAATTCTGCACCACGGTCATGCAAGGCCTTCTCGGCAGCCTTAACGGCTTCCTGAGCGGAGGCTTCGTCCAGGTCGGCGGCACGTTGCACAGTGTCGGCAAGCACCTTGACCATGTTCGGCTGAACCTCGAGGAAACCACCGGAGATGTAATACACCTCCTCTTCCCCGCCCTGCTTGATCAGGCGGATCGGGCCCGGCTTGAGATTAGTGATCAGCGGCGCGTGACCCAGGGCGATACCAAGATCACCCAGTGCACCGTGCGCAACCACCATCTCGACCAGGCCGGAAAAGATTTCCCCTTCCGCGCTGACGATATCGCAATGGACTGTCATAGCCATCTGATTGCCTCAAACTAAATTAGCGCCCGTTACCGGGCGCCGGGATTACAGTTTCTTGGCTTTCTCGATCGCTTCTTCGATGCCGCCGACCATGTAGAACGCTTGTTCTGGCAGGTGGTCGTAGTCACCGTTGAGGATGCCTTTGAAGCCAGCAATGGTGTCTTTCAGGGAAACATATTTACCCGAGGCACCGGTGAAGACTTCAGCCACGAAGAACGGTTGCGACAAGAAACGCTGGATCTTACGAGCACGGTTTACCAACTGCTTGTCGGCTTCCGACAGCTCGTCCATACCCAGGATCGCAATGATGTCCTTCAGTTCCTTGTAACGTTGCAGAACATACTGTACGCCGCGAGCGGTGTCGTAGTGGTCCTGACCGATCACGTTCGGGTCCAGCTGACGCGAAGTCGAGTCCAGTGGATCGACCGCTGGGTAGATACCCAGGGAAGCGATGTCACGGGACAGAACGACGGTGGCGTCCAAGTGGGCGAAAGTGGTCGCTGGCGACGGGTCAGTCAAGTCATCCGCCGGTACGTATACCGCCTGGATCGAGGTGATCGAACCGTTTTTGGTCGAAGTGATACGCTCTTGCAGAGTGCCCATCTCTTCGGCCAGGGTCGGCTGGTAACCTACTGCGGAAGGCATACGGCCCAGCAGTGCGGATACTTCAGTACCGGCCAGGGTGTAACGATAGATGTTGTCGACGAACAGCAGTACGTCGTTACCTTCGTCACGGAACTTCTCGGCCATGGTCAGGCCGGTCAGTGCTACGCGCAGACGGTTACCCGGCGGCTCGTTCATCTGACCGTAAACCAGTGCCACTTTGTCCAGAACGTTGGAATCCTTCATCTCGTGGTAGAAGTCGTTACCCTCACGAGTACGCTCACCCACACCGGCGAACACGGAATAACCGGCGTGCTCGATGGCGATGTTACGGATCAGTTCCATCATGTTTACGGTTTTGCCTACACCGGCACCACCGAACAGACCGACTTTACCACCCTTGGCGAACGGGCAAACCAGGTCGATAACCTTGATGCCGGTTTCCAGCAGGTCGTTGCCGCCCGCTTGTTCAGCGAAGGTTGGCGCAGGACGGTGAATGCCCCAGCGCTCTTCGGTGTCGATCGGGCCAGCTTCGTCGATCGGGTTGCCCAGAACGTCCATGATCCGGCCCAGGGTCGCTTTACCGACCGGTACGGAGATGGCTGCGCCAGAGTCTTTGACTTCCAGACCGCGCTTCAAGCCTTCGGTGGAACCCATCGCAATGGTACGAACCACGCCGTCGCCCAGCTGTTGCTGAACTTCGAGAGTAGTCCCGGCCGCGCTTTGTACTTCCAGCGCGTTGTAAATGCTCGGTACGCTGTCGCGTGGAAATTCCACGTCGATAACGGCGCCGATGATTTGAACGATACGTCCGCTACTCATAGCTGGATCCTCTGAATATTTGAACCGTTAAACCGCGGCAGCGCCGCCGACGATTTCCGAGATCTCTTGGGTGATCGCAGCCTGACGCGCCTTGTTGTAGACCAGCTGCAAATCGCTGATCAAATCACCGGCGTTGTCGGTAGCGTTCTTCATCGCGATCATCCGCGCAGCTTGTTCAGCCGCGTTGTTCTCGACCACCGCCTGGTAGACCTGCGACTCAACGTAACGGACCATCAAGCCGTCAAGCAGCTCTTTGGCGTCCGGTTCGTAGAGATAGTCCCAGTGGTGCTTGAGTGATTGATCCGCGGTTGCCTCCAGTGGAATCAACTGCTCCACAGTTGGCTGTTGCGTCATGGTGTTGATGAACTTGTTGGACACCACGGACAGGCGATCAATACGGCCGTCCAGGTAGGCATCCAGCATCACCTTGACGCTGCCAATCAGATCATTGATCGACGGCTCTTCACCCAAGTGGCTGATAGCTGCAACGACGTTACCGCCGAAGTTGCGGAAGAAAGCCGCACCCTTGCTACCAACAACACACAGATCGATCTCGGCGCCGTTATCGCGGTTTACCGCCATGTCCTTGACCAGGGCCTTGAACAGGTTGGTGTTCAAGCCACCACACAGACCACGGTCACTGCTCACTACGACATAACCGATGCGCTTGATTTCACGCTCGATCATGAAGGGGTGGCGATATTCCGGGTTGGCGTTGGCCAAATGGCCAATAACCTGGCGGATGCGCTCCGCGTAAGGACGGCTAGCAGCCATGCGCATTTGTGCCTTGCGCATTTTACTGACCGCCACTTTTTCCATGGCGCTGGTAATCTTTTGCGTGCTTTTGATGCTCGCAATCTTACTGCGAATCTCTTTTGCGCCTGCCATGTAACACCTATCAGGTTAGCAAGCGGGAGCCTTGCGGCTCCCGCTGCGGCTTACCAGGTTTGGGTGGCCTTGAACTTCTCGATACCGGCTTTCAGGCCAGCGTCGATTTCGTCATTGAAGTCACCCTTCACGTTGATCTTCGCCATCAAATCGGCGTGATCGCGGTTGAAGAAAGCAATCAGCGCTTGTTCGAAGCTGCCGATCTTGGCGATTTCAACGTCAGTCAGGAACCCACGCTCAGCGGCATACAGCGACAGCGCCATGTCAGCGATCGACATTGGTGCGTATTGCTTCTGCTTCATCAGCTCGGTAACGCGCTGACCATGCTCAAGTTGCTTACGGGTCGCTTCGTCCAGGTCAGAAGCGAACTGGGCGAATGCCGCCAGTTCACGGTACTGAGCCAGAGCGGTACGGATACCACCGGAGAGCTTCTTGATGATCTTGGTCTGAGCGGCACCACCCACACGGGATACCGAAACACCGGCGTTCACAGCAGGACGGATCCCGGAGTTGAACATGGCCGATTCCAGGAAGATCTGACCGTCGGTGATGGAAATCACGTTGGTCGGAACGAACGCGGAAACGTCGCCAGCCTGGGTTTCGATGATCGGCAGTGCGGTCAGGGAACCGGTTTTGCCGGTCACTGCGCCGTTGGTGAACTTCTCTACGTACTCTTCCGAAACGCGGGATGCGCGCTCCAGCAGACGGGAGTGGAGATAGAACACGTCGCCTGGGTAAGCTTCACGGCCTGGTGGACGGCGCAGCAGCAGGGAAATCTGGCGGTAAGCCACTGCTTGCTTGGACAGATCGTCATAAACGATCAGCGCGTCTTCACCGCGGTCGCGGAAGAATTCACCCATGGTGCAACCGGAGTACGGTGCCAGGAACTGCAGTGCTGCAGATTCCGAAGCGCTCGCAGCCACGACGATGGTGTTAGCCAGTGCGCCGTTTTCTTCCAGCTTGCGAACCACGTTAGCGATGGTCGATTGTTTCTGACCGATAGCTACGTAGACGCAGAAGATGCCGCTGTCTTTCTGGTTGATGATCGCGTCGATCGCCAGAGCGGTTTTACCGATCTGACGGTCACCGATGATCAGCTCACGCTGGCCACGGCCGACAGGGATCATGGCATCGACAGCCTTGTAGCCAGTCTGTACAGGCTGGTCTACCGACTTACGCCAGATCACGCCTGGAGCAACTTTCTCGACCGCATCGGTCTCGGTGTTGTTCAGCGGACCTTTGCCGTCAACTGGGTTACCCAGTGCGTCGACTACGCGACCCAGCAGTTCCTTACCAACCGGAACTTCGAGGATGCGGCCAGTGCACTTGGCGCTCATGCCTTCAGCCAGAGACTGGTAAGAGCCCAATACAACGGCACCTACAGAGTCTTGCTCCAGGTTGAGAGCCATACCGAAGACGCCGCCCGGAAACTCGATCATCTCGCCGTACATTACGTCGGCCAGACCGTGAATCCGCACGATACCGTCAGATACGCTGACGACAGTGCCTTCGTTACGGGCTTGGGAGGTCACATCGAGCTTGTCGATGCGGCCCTTGATAATTTCACTTATTTCGGAAGGATTGAGTTGCTGCATTGCTCTGCTGCCCCTTCAAACTCAAGATTTCAATGCTTCGGCAAGGTTCGCGAGTTTGCCGCGAATCGAGCCATCGATTACCAGGTCGCCGGCGCGGATGATGACACCACCAATAAGGGTGGCATCCTCCGCAGCGTGCAGTCGCACTTCCCGGCCGAGCCGTGCACTGAGAACCTTGGCGAGTTTGTCTTGCTGTTCTTGGTTCAATGCAAAAGCACTGGTTACGTCCACGTCTACCGATTTCTCTTGTTCGGCCTTGTACAGGTCAAACAGAGCGGCGATCTCCGGCAAAAGCGGGAGACGGTCGTTTTCGGCAACGACGTGAATGAAATTCTGTGCCTTGGCATCGAACTTGTCGCCACACACGTCAATAAACGTGGTGGCCTTGTTTGCGCTCGTCAGTCGCGGGGCCTTGAGCATGCTCTGCATAGTGTCGTCTTGCGACACTGCTGCAGCCAGGCCGAGCATGGCTGACCAAGAGGCCAGTTGCTGGTGGGCCTGGGCGTGCTCGAAGGCTGCCTTAGCGTAAGGTCGGGCCAACGTGGTCAATTCTGCCATGATCGCCCTCGCTTAAATTTCAGCAGCCAGTTTGTTTACCAGCTCCGCGTGCGCGTTTTGATCGATTGTGGCACCCAGGATCTTCTCGGCGCCGCCAACGGCCAGAGCACCCAATTGGGCACGCAGCGCGTCTTTGACACTGTTCAGTTCCTGCTCGATCTCGGCCTGAGCCTGAACCTTCACACGGTCAGCGTCGATACGGGCTTTTTCAACAGCCTCTTCGACGATTTGATTACCGCGTTTCTTGGCTTGCTCAATGATTTCGGCTGCCTGAGCTTTAGCTTCGCGCAGTTGTTGACCCGCTTTATCTTGGGCCAACTCCAGGTCGCGAGCTGCTCGGGCGGCAGCGTCCAGTCCATCCGCGATCTTCTTCTGACGTTCGTGCAAAGCCGCGATGACCGGAGGCCACACGAACTTCATGCAAAACAGTACAAAAATGAAGAACGCAACGGACTGGCCAATCAGGGTTGCATTAATGTTCACGCCAACACCTCGCTCGTTCGTTGCACATCACACCAATTACTCGAAGGTTCGAGTGATTAGCCAGCGAGTTGACCAACGAATGGGTTCGCGAAGGTGAAGAACAGAGCGATACCAACACCGATCATGGTGACGGCGTCGAGCAGACCGGCAACGATGAACATTTTAACTTGCAGCATTGGAACCATCTCTGGCTGACGCGCTGCGCCTTCCAGGAACTTGCCACCCAACAGGCCGAAACCAATTGCGGTACCCAGTGCGCCCAGGCCGATCAACAGTGCAACAGCGATAGCGGTTAGACCAACTACAGTTTCCATCTTTCCTCCCGACTTTTACGTCGTATGGTTTAGGTTTTTTAGATTTTAAAGCGGTAAAACAAATCGTTTCATAGCCCTGTTCGGGCACCCACTCGTTTGACCGAGTGGGACATCAGACTAGTCTGAGACTGGTCTTAATGGTTTTCTTCGTGCGCCATCGACAGGTAAACGATGGTCAGCATCATGAAGATAAACGCCTGCAGGGTAATGATCAGGATGTGGAACACAGCCCACGCCCACTGCAGAACTATACCCAGGCCGCTAAGCCAGAGCAGACCGCTGCCGAACATCACAGCGATCAGAATGAAGACCAGTTCGCCGGCGTACATGTTGCCGAACAGACGCAGTGCCAGAGAGATTGGCTTGGCGATCAGTGTCACGAACTCCAGCAGGAAGTTCACCGGAATCAGCAGGGCTTGAAGAAAAATGTTCTTGCTGCCGAACGGGTGCAGGGTCAATTCGCCGATGAAGCCGCCGATGCCCTTGACCTTGATGCTGTAGAAAATGATCAACGCGAACACCGACAGGGCCATGCCCAGGGTAGCATTCGGGTCAGTGGTCGATACGGCACGGAACGGAATGTGCGCATCACCAGTGATCAGGATGGCCAGCTGAGGAATCCAGTCGACCGGGATCAGGTCGACGGCGTTCATCAGGAAGACCCAGACGAAGATGGTCAGTGCCAGCGGTGCAATCACCGGACTACGGCCATGGAAGCTGTCTTTCACGCTGCCATCGACGAATTCGACCAATACTTCAACGAAGTTCTGCAAAGCACCAGGCTGACCGGAAGTCGCCTTCTTCGCCGCCATGCGGAAAAGAAGAACGAAGATCAGACCCAACGCGACCGACCAGCCAAGCGTATCGACGTGGAAAGCCCAGAAGCCCATTTCCTTGGCTTCTGCTGCGGTGTGCGCAAAGCCCCAGCCGCCGTTAGGTAGCTGCCCGAAGGTCAGGTTCTGCAAGTGGTGCTGGATATAGCCCGAAGCGGTTGTCTCTGCCATGGTTGCCTCAAACGCCCTAAGGTCTCGAAAGTCTTGTTCTCATCAGCAGGGGCGCGAACCAGCTGACCAGTTGGGTCAACACGAAGACGCCGAATACAGCTAACGGCGCCAATGGCTTCACACCTGCAAACGTCAATGCAAAGAGCACTGCCGTCAAAATTAGTTTGCCCGCCTCGCCGGCATAAAATGACCGGACGATGGCTTGAGCTGCTCGGGCGCCGGAAAACCGAAATGCCCTGTGAGCGAAATAAACATTGGGCAGCAAGGCTATCAGGCCTCCGCAAAGTCCTGAGTACCCGGCTACGACTCCATGCCAGTACCAAAGCGCCAAAGCGGCCAGTACCAAAACGACAAATTGAGCCAGTAATACCGGAAAAACTGCCAGGCGATGGAACGGCAAGCGGTTTGGCGTGCGGCTCTCCATCGTTTCTACTCCCCAATGATCGGCTGCCAGAATTCAATAACTTGGCATAATTTGTGCCGACAAAATGCGCGCAGAGTATAGGGGCGGTTCTGCCCCTATTCAACTGTCAGGTAGTGATTTCCACCTACACGCTACATGAGGAAATGTTTCAGCGGATGTGTGCAAGCACACCTTGAAGCTCATCGAGGGAGTTGTAACCGATCACCAACTGCCCCTTCCCCTTTTTCCCGTGGCGGATCTGCACCGCAGAGCCTAGGCGCTCAGCCAGTCGCTGTTCGAGTCGAGCAATATCCGGGTCCGGCTTTACCGGTTCAGCAGGTTCCTGTTTGCCACTCAACCACTGGCGAACCAGTGCTTCAGTCTGGCGCACAGTCAGCCCCCGTGCGACAACGTGTCGCGCCCCTTCAACCTGTTGATTCTCCGGTAAACCGAGCAAAGCACGGGCATGACCCATTTCCAGGTCGCCGTGTGACAGCATGGTTTTGATGACTTCCGGCAACGCGATCAAGCGTAGCAGGTTGGCCACGGTGACGCGGGATTTGCCCACCGCTTCGGCCACTTGTTGCTGAGTCAGCTGGAATTCCTGCTGCAAACGCTGCAAGGCGACCGCTTCTTCGATCGGATTGAGGTCTTCGCGTTGGATGTTCTCGATCAGCGCCATGGCGATCGCGGTTTCATCCGGCACATCGCGAACCATTGCCGGGATGGTTTCCTGGCCAGCCTGCTGGCTGGCGCGCCAACGACGTTCGCCAGCGATGATTTCGAAGCGACCGCTGCCGATCGGACGAACCACGATCGGCTGCATCACGCCCTGAGCCTTGATCGACTGTGCCAGCTCTTCCAGGGCTTGTGGGTCCATGTCCCGACGCGGCTGGTACTTGCCGCGCTGGATCAGGTCCAGGGGCAGGTGCTGCAGCTCACGCTGATCTGCCTGCACCGCTTGTTCTTCCAGCGAGCTGACAGTCGGACCACTCAGCAGTGCATCCAGTCCACGTCCGAGACCTCGTTTCTTGACGGCCATGGGGATTCCTTAAGTTGCCTGAGCAGCGGCGGTGCGTGAGTTTTTGCGTTGACGGCGAACCATCTCGCCGGCCAATGCCAGATAGGCAATGGCGCCCCGCGATGATTTGTCGTACGCCAGCGCCGGCATGCCATAGCTTGGCGCTTCGGCCAGGCGGATGTTGCGCGGAATCACCGTGTCGTAGAGCTGCTCGCCGAAGTGTTCCTTGAGCTGCGCCGAAACATCGTTCATCAGGCTCAGGCGCGGGTCATACATGGTCCGCAACAGGCCTTCGACTTTCAGGTTCGGGTTCAGCAGTTCTGCGATGCGCTTGATGTTATCCACAAGGTCGCTCAAGCCTTCGAGCGCAAAGTACTCGCACTGCATGGGGATAATGACCCCGTCAGCCGCAACCAGTGCGTTAAGCGTGAGCATCGACAGCGACGGCGGGCAGTCGATCAAAATGTAATCGTAGTTTTCACGGATCGGCGCCAACGCACTGCGCAGGCGGCTTTCCTTCATCTGCATTTCCAGCAGAACCACTTCGGCCGCGGTCAAGTCACGGTTGGCCGGCAGCAGTTGGTAACCACCGTGCTCGGAGTAGTGCATGGCCTGGGCCAGATCGCATTCGCCGATCAGCAGGTCGTAGACCGAGTTTTCCAGGCTGTGTTTATCCACACCGCTACCCATGGTGGCGTTGCCCTGTGGATCGAGATCGATCAACAGCACCCGGCGCTTGGTAGCGACCAGGGAAGCTGCGAGGTTGATGCAGGTGGTGGTCTTGCCCACACCACCCTTTTGGTTCGCTACCGCGAATACCTTAGCCATTCTTGCTTGTGTTCCCAATCATGCCGTGCGGCGCAGTATCAGCAGATGGCGTTGGCCTTGGCAACCGGGTACGGCCAGGGCGTGTTCGCTATCGAGGTGGAAGTCTGCCGGCAATGCTACCAGCTCATCGGCCGGATGAACGCCCTTCATTGCCAACCAACGTGTATCGGAGTCGCCGAGGTGACGAGTCCAGTTGCTGAAGTTCTCCATGCTGCTGAATGCCCGGGAAATGATCCCGTTGAATGGCCATGCAGGCTGAAAGGCTTCGACGCGACTGTGGATAACTTGCAGGTTATCCAGTTTGAGTTCGAGTTTGACCTGAGTCAGGAAGCGGGTTTTCTTGCCGTTGCTGTCCAGGCAGGTCACTTGGGACTCCGGAAACAGGATGGCCAACGGAATACCCGGCATACCGCCACCGCTGCCAACGTCAAGCCAGCGACCGTTTTCGACGAACGCCATCACGCTCAAACTATCGAGCAAGTGACGGGAAACCATTTCATCCGGATCGCGTACGGCGGTCAGGTTGTACGCCTTGTTCCATTTGATCAACAGGGCCAGATAACCCAGCAGTTGCGCATGCTGGGTTTCTGTCAGTGTCACACCGAGCTGGCGAGCACCTGTGGATAACTCTTCTGCGTGTTGCGAGGTGACCAACGAACTCAAGCGCTTTGCTCCAACTGACGGCCCGCGCCGCGTTTTTTCAAATGAATCATCAACAGCGAAATCGCTGCCGGCGTCACGCCCGGGATACGCGACGCCTGGCCCAGAGTCTCTGGACGGGTCGCACCGAGCTTGCTCTGGATCTCTTTGGAGAGACCGGAAATATTCGTGTAATCGATATCCACAGGCAGTTTTGTGTCTTCGCTGGCCCGCAGACGTGCGATTTCATCCTGCTGGCGATCGATGTAACCGGCATATTTGGTCTTGATTTCGACCTGCTCGGCGACTTGCGGATCTTCTGCGCCCCCACCGGTCACGGCGATCAGCCCAGCGTAGTCGATTTCCGGTCGGCTCAGCAGATTGAGCAAGTTGTATTCGTGGGTCAGCGGCGTACCGAACTTCTCGGAAATCGCATCGCCCTGCTCGGTACCCGGGCGAACCCAAGTACTTTTCAGGCGTTGCTCTTCCAGCGTGATGCTTTCGCGTTTGGTGCAGAAAGCAGCCCAACGCGCGTCGTCCACCAGACCCAGTTCGCGACCTTTTTCGGTCAAGCGCAGATCGGCGTTGTCTTCGCGCAGGATCAGGCGGTATTCGGCGCGGGACGTAAACATCCGATACGGTTCCTGGGTACCCAAGGTAATCAGGTCGTCGACCAACACCCCGATGTACGCCTCGTCGCGACGCGGGCACCAGGCATCTTTGCCCTGAGCACGCAGTGCGGCGTTGGCGCCGGCCAGCAAACCCTGGGCACCGGCTTCTTCGTAACCGGTGGTGCCGTTGATTTGCCCGGCGAAAAACAGACCGCCGATGACTTTGGTTTCCAGGTTGTACTTCAGGTCACGCGGGTCGAAGTAGTCGTACTCGATGGCGTAACCCGGACGAACGATGTGCGCGTTTTCCATGCCGCGGATCGATTGCACGATCTGCAATTGCACGTCGAACGGCAGGGATGTGGATATCCCGTTCGGGTACAGCTCGTTGGTCGTCAGGCCTTCCGGTTCGATGAAGACCTGATGGCTTTCCTTGTCGGCAAAGCGATGGATCTTGTCTTCGATCGACGGGCAGTAACGCGGGCCAATTCCTTCGATCACCCCGGAATACATCGGCGAACGATCGAGGTTGGCGGCAATGATTTCGTGGGTGCGGGCGTTGGTGTGGGTAATCCAGCAGCTGACCTGTTTCGGATGCTGCTCTTTGGAACCCATGAACGACATCACCGGGATCGGCGTATCGCCGGCTTGCTCGGTCATCACCGAGAAATCCACAGAACGACCGTCGATACGCGGCGGTGTGCCGGTTTTCAGTCGACCAACCCGCAGTGGCATTTCACGCAATCGGTGAGCCAGGGCGATCGACGGCGGATCACCGGCACGGCCCCCGGAAAAATTCTGCATGCCGATGTGGATAAGTCCACCAAGGAAGGTGCCAGTGGTCAACACAACGGAATCCGCGAACAAACGCAGACCCATCTGGGTGACAACACCGCGCACTTGTTCCTGCTCGACGATCAGGTCGTCGGCAGCCTGTTGAAATATCCACAGGTTCGGCTGGTTCTCGAGGATTTCGCGGACAGCGGCCTTGTATAGAACCCGATCAGCCTGAGCGCGGGTTGCACGCACGGCCGGGCCTTTGCGGCTGTTCAATACGCGAAACTGAATACCACCTTTGTCGGTAGCCATGGCCATCGCGCCGCCGAGGGCATCGATTTCCTTGACCAGGTGGCTTTTGCCAATGCCGCCAATGGCAGGGTTGCAACTCATGGCGCCGAGGGTTTCCACGTTATGCGTCAGCAACAGGGTTTTTGCACCCATTCGTGCTGAGGCCAGTGCTGCCTCGGTACCGGCATGACCGCCGCCGATGACGATCACTTCAAAACGGGAAGGGAAATCCACCACGCACCTCGTGCCTGCTTCAGTTAGGTAATCAGGAATAGTTTGAGCTCAGGTTTTTGGACCTGGTCGGCAAGTATAGGGACTTCGCCCTTCCTAAAGAACCCTTTGCACAAAATTTAACCAGCTGTGGAAAAGTTGCGGTTATAGAAATTAAAAAGAGAGAAATTTATTAAATCTTTGTTTTTATGTTTATTTCTACTGAGCACCATTTCTGTGGATAGATCTCTACAGGCCTTTATATTCAATATGTACAAAGATTCAAAACCCTGTGCCCATGTACCTATAAGGCCCTTGGATAACCGGTTTAAGCCTGTGGATTAAAGAGGTGGTTATCCACAGGGGCGGTTATCTTCAGTTTTGAGGCCCTGTTATCAACTGGCCTTAGCGGCAGTTATTCACAGGGTTTAATCCACAGAAAAACGCCGAATAGGCAAATCCTGGACGCGGAAAACCCACACAAGCAGAAAGAATCTGCCTGGCACTGGAGGGGAATTTAAGAAAATGAGGAAACAGACAGGCACGAATGGCCTGTCTGGGGGAGCGGAAGGGTTATTTACCGATACAGAAGCTGGAAAAGATTCGTCCCAACAGGTCGTCGGAGCTGAATGCACCGGTGATTTCACCCAAAGAGTGCTGAGCCTGGCGCAAATCTTCGGCCAGTAGTTCACCGGCACCGGCCAGGGTCAGCTGAGCACGGCCGTGCTCCAGGGAAGCATTGGCATGACGCAACGCGTCAAGGTGACGCCTGCGAGCACTGAAGCTGCTCTCAGAGGTCTGTTCGTAGCCCATGCAGGCCTTGAGGTGGTCACGCAGCAATTCCAGCCCTTCACCTGCGGACTTGGCGCTCAGGCTGATGGTGACGTGGCCATCCTCGCTGATTTCCAGGGCAATGGCGTCGCCAGTAAGGTCAGCCTTGTTACGGATTAGCGTGACTTTCGCCGGATCCGGACGGACTTCCAGGAATTCCGGCCATAACGCGAACGGATCAAGTGCCTCGGGAGCGGTAGCATCGACCACCAACAGCACGCGATCAGCCTCGCCGATCGCTTTCAACGCTCGTTCGACGCCGATTTTTTCCACCTGGTCTTCGGTATCTCGCAGACCTGCTGTGTCGACCACGTGCAGCGGCATGCCATCGATGTGGATATGTTCACGAAGAATGTCCCGGGTGGTACCGGCAATCTCGGTCACGATCGCTGCTTCTCGTCCGGCCAAGGCATTGAGCAAACTGGATTTACCGGCATTCGGCCGACCAGCGATCACCACGGTCATCCCGTCACGCAGCAAGGCACCCTGCCCGGCTTCTCGGAGTACGGTGGATAACTCGTCACGCACTTTGTCGAGCATGCTCAGTACGTGACCATCGGCGAGGAAGTCGATTTCTTCTTCCGGGAAGTCGATAGCCGCTTCGACATAAATGCGCAGGCCAATCAGTTGCTCGGTGAGGTTATGCACACGTTCGGAAAATGCGCCCTGCAAGGAACGCAGGGCATTTCGTGCAGCCTGTGCAGAACTCGCCTCGATCAAGTCGGCAATGGCTTCGGCCTGAGCCAGGTCGAGTTTGTCGTTGAGGAACGCCCGCTCGCTAAATTCACCTGGCCGTGCCAATCGACAGCCAAGTTCCAGACAACGCTGAAGCAGCATATCCAGAACTACCGGACCGCCATGGCCCTGGAGTTCCAGCACATCTTCACCGGTGAACGAGTTCGGGCCCGGAAAATACAGTGCGATGCCTTGATCCAGAACCTCATCGTTTTCACTGAGAAATGGGCCGTAGTGGGCGAATCGTGGCTTGAGTTCACGACCGCTGAAGGCTTTGGCCGCAACGCGCGCCAGCGGCCCGGAAATGCGGACGATGCCCACACCGCCGCGACCCTGCGCGGTGGCGACGGCGGCAATGGTTTCACGAGGAATGCTCATAAACCGGTATCCAGACAAAAGTGACAGATAGCAAAACGCCCCACTAGGGGGCGTTTTGAGTGGTTATTCACAGTGTAAATCAGGCAGCTGCTTTAGTAGCCGCTTCGACTTTACGAGTGATATACCACTGTTGGGCGATCGACAGGCAGTTGTTCACGACCCAATACAGCACCAGACCCGCCGGGAACCACAGGAAGAAGAAGGTGAAGATGATTGGCATCAGCTTCATCACTTTGGCCTGCATCGGATCCGGAGGTGTCGGGTTCAACTGCTGCTGGATGAACATGGTTACACCCATGATGATCGGCAGAATGAAGAACGGATCCTTGATCGACAGGTCAGTAATCCACAGCATGAACGGCGCTTGGCGCATTTCAACGCTTTCCAGCAGAACCCAGTACAGCGAAAGGAAAACCGGCATCTGCACGAGGATTGGCAAGCAACCACCCAGCGGATTGATCTTCTCTTTCTTGTACAGCTCCATCATGGCTTGCGACATTTTCTGCCGGTCGTCGCCATGTTGCTCTTTCAGCGCGGCCAGTTTCGGTGCCACTGCACGCATGCGGGCCATGGATTTGTAGCTGGCTGCCGACAGCGGGAAGAAGATCCCTTTGATCAGCATGGTCAGGAAGATGATTGACCAGCCCCAGTTGCCGATCAGCGCGTGGATATGTTGCAGCAGCCAGAAAATTGGCTGGGCAATGAACCACAGAATGCCGTAGTCGACGGTCAGTTCCAGACCTGGGGACAACTCTTTCAACACAGCCTGGCTTTTCGGACCGGCGTATAGAACGGCGCTGGTCTCGGCTTTTGCACCTGGCGCGACAGTCATCGCCGGGGCGGTGTAGCCGATGATGTAGTTGCCTTTGCTGTCTTTACGGGTCTGGACGACGTTATTTTCGCCCTTGGCCGGAATCCATGCGGTCACGAAGTAGTGCTGCAACCAGGCAACCCAACCACCGTTTACGGTTTCTTTCAGCTGAGCCTTGTCCATGTCGCTCATCGACACTTTCTTGTACGGCTCGTTACTTGTCCACAGGGCGGCACCCAGGTAAGTCGCGGTGCCAGTGGCCGTGCTGGAAGAAGGATCGGAGCTGGCATCACGCTTCAACTGCGCAAACATTGCACCGGACCAGGGCTGAGCGCTCTGGTTATCGATCAGGTAGGAAACGGTTACGTCATACAGGCCACGTTTCACGGTGAAACGCTTGATGTAGTTGACGCCGTCCTTGCTGAACTTCAGGTCTACGACCAATTGGTCCTGACCGTCAGCCAGCTGGTAAACCTTCTTCTCCGAGGAATAAACCGGACGACCTGCAGGATTTGCGTCCGGACCGTTGGTGCCGATCAAACCGCTCTGGGCCAGATAAGTCCGTTCGTTGCCGTTATCGAACAGCTGGAATGGAATGTCCGGATGGTCCTGGCGACGTGGATACAGTGGCAGCGTCAACTGGGCAACATCGCCTCCTTGTGGATCGACAGCCAGGTTGAGCACATCCGTTTTGATCTGGATGAGGTCTTTGCTTGCAGCCACTGGCGTTTCAGCAGGTGCAGTGGCACTGGTTTCGCTTGCGGCGCGTGGAATGTCGTCACTGACAGAAGCATTATTGCCAGTCGCCGTATCCGGTAGACCCGGTGCGGTAGTACTGGAAGCAACATTCTGAGTCGGCAGGGCAGCCTGGCCATAGTCCTGGTTCCATTTAAGAACCATAACGTAGGTCACGATTGCCAGGGCGACGATCAGGATCGTGCGTTTGATATCCATGATTACTCGGCCATCGAAGAAGAACGGGAGGTAGGGATAGATGGAACCGGGTCATAACCACCGGGATTCCACGGATGACAGCGACCTAAACGACGAAAGGCCAGCCAGCCACCGCGCAGAAGGCCATGATTTTCTATGGCTTCATACGCGTAGCAGGAACAACTGGGGTAGAAGCGACAGTGACTGGCCATCAGAGGACTAATGGCATAGCGGTAAAACTGGATCGGAACGAGTGCCAGTTTACGCATCGGGACTGTCTACCCCTACAGTTTCGGTTTTGACTGCTGGTACTGGCGTGCTGCGTGCCAGACGCTTCCAGAGTTTGCCGAAATGCTGAATCAATTCGGGGTTTTCTACGTCCCCCAAACCTTTGCGCGCGACGATAACAATGTCCCAGCCGACCAGTGAATCCTGGTGCAGACGGAACGATTCGCGCATCAGACGTTTGAGGCGATTGCGCTCGACGGAGAGCTTTACGCTCTTTTTCCCGATAACCAGCCCGAGACGGGGGTGATCAAGATCGTTATTGCGCGCAAGGAGCAGGAGATTTTTCCCCGGAACCTTGCCGGTAGGGGAGTCAAAGACTGCCTTGAAATGCCGGGGAGTAAGCAGGCGCTTTTCCCGACTGAAGTCCTGACTCACCTCCAGTGCCGGATTATCAAACTGCCAGACGCGCACGACCTTTGGCGCGACGACGCGACAGGACGGCACGACCGTTTTTGGTGGCCATGCGAGCACGGAAACCGTGGGTACGAGCGCGTTTGATAGTGCTTGGTTGGAAAGTACGTTTCATTGTCGTGTTACCTGGTTCGTCCACAACGGGCCGGAATGGCCCCCGTTTTAAGAGACCGGGGATTCTAGAGAAAGCAAGCCTCTAGGTCAATTTCCAACCAGCGTTTCCTTACAAATAGATCTCCAACCGTTTTTCGAGCCGGGGGTCCTGCGCTAGATATAGAAATTAAGAAGGAAAGTATTTAAAGCTTTTCTGTAAAGCTTATAAAAGCTAAGGGCACGATTATCTGTGGATAACTGCCATTAGCCCTTTAAAAACGTGATGTACAGAGAATGACAAGTACCGTGGAAAACGGTGTTCAGCCTGTGCTGCACTGTCGGATAAGCTGTGTGTGAAAGGGGTACTTATCCACAGCGCGGTTATCCACTGAGTTTTGCCCCCACTTGTGCAACGACCTTAGACCCGGTTATCCACAGAGCTTATGCACAGACCGCTGGTCGTCTTTTTTTCGTGTAACGCGCTGATTCTTCTTGGGCAGTGAACAACCTTCGTGTGGATAAGTCGGCGTCTGGTCGGCTACAATGGCGGCTTGTTTTTGCCTCACCGGCTTTCAACTTAGGGGATATCCGTGTCAGTGGAACTTTGGCAGCAGTGCGTGGAGCTTTTGCGCGATGAGCTGCCTGCCCAACAATTCAACACTTGGATCCGTCCACTACAGGTCGAAGCCGAAGGCGACGAGTTGCGTGTTTACGCACCGAATCGTTTTGTTCTCGACTGGGTCAACGAAAAGTACCTGGGCCGCGTCCTTGAACTGCTGGATGAGCATGGCAATGGCACAGCGCCTGCGCTTTCCTTATTAATAGGCAGCAAGCGCAGTTCGGCACCGCGTGCCGCCCCGAATGCTCCGTTGGCCGCCGCTGCCTCACAGGCTCAGGCCGCTCTGGCACCTGCCAGCGCTCCGGCGCCATCCTCGGTAGCCGCCCCGGCCAAGCGTTCGACGCAAAAATTTGCCGAGGTTAATGAAGAGCCTTCACGTGACAGCTTCGACCCGATGGCCGGTGCCAGTTCGCAACAGGCACCGATTCGCGCCGAACAGCGCACCGTGCAGGTCGAAGGCGCGCTCAAGCACACCAGCTACCTGAACCGCACCTTCACCTTCGAAAACTTCGTCGAGGGCAAGTCCAACCAACTGGCACGGGCTGCGGCCTGGCAAGTGGCGGACAACCCGAAGCACGGTTACAACCCGCTCTTCCTTTATGGTGGCGTCGGCTTGGGTAAAACCCATTTGATGCACGCTGTGGGTAACCACCTATTAAAGAAGAATCCGAATGCCAAGGTCGTGTACCTGCATTCCGAGCGGTTTGTGGCGGACATGGTCAAGGCCTTGCAGCTGAATGCGATCAACGAGTTCAAGCGCTTCTACCGTTCGGTGGATGCGTTGTTGATCGATGACATTCAGTTCTTTGCCCGCAAAGAGCGTTCCCAGGAAGAGTTTTTCCACACTTTCAACGCCCTGCTTGAAGGTGGCCAGCAGGTCATTCTTACCAGTGACCGCTACCCAAAAGAAATCGAGGGCCTCGAAGAGCGACTCAAATCCCGTTTCGGTTGGGGCCTGACGGTCGCCGTCGAGCCGCCGGAGCTGGAAACCCGCGTGGCGATCCTGATGAAAAAGGCCGATCAGGCCAAAGTCGATCTGCCCCATGACGCGGCGTTCTTCATCGCCCAGCGTATCCGTTCCAACGTCCGTGAGCTGGAAGGCGCGCTCAAACGCGTGATCGCCCACTCGCACTTCATGGGCCGCGATATCACCATCGAGCTGATTCGTGAATCCCTGAAAGATCTGTTGGCACTGCAAGACAAACTGGTCTCTGTGGATAACATTCAGCGCACGGTCGCTGAGTACTACAAGATCAAGATCTCCGATTTGCTGTCTAAACGTCGTTCGCGCTCGGTAGCTCGTCCGCGTCAGGTCGCCATGGCTTTGTCCAAAGAACTGACCAACCACAGCCTGCCGGAAATCGGCGACGTGTTTGGCGGCCGAGACCACACGACTGTTTTACACGCGTGCCGCAAGATCAACGAACTTAAGGAATCCGACGCGGACATCCGCGAGGACTACAAGAACCTGCTGCGTACACTGACCACTTGATGAACACCAGCGCAGCTTATTAAGGCAAGGGACTAGACCATGCATTTCACCATTCAACGCGAAGCCCTGTTGAAACCCCTGCAACTGGTCGCAGGCGTCGTCGAGCGCCGACAGACCTTGCCGGTGCTCTCCAACGTGCTGCTGGTTGTCGAAGGCCAGCAACTGTCGCTGACCGGTACCGACCTGGAAGTCGAGCTGGTCGGTCGTGTGCAGCTCGAAGAGCCTGCGGATCCAGGTTCCATCACGGTGCCTGCGCGCAAGCTGATGGACATCTGCAAGAGCTTGCCGAACGATGCGCTGATCGACATCAAGGTAGACGAGCAGAAGCTCGTGGTGAAGGCCGGCCGTAGCCGCTTCACCCTGTCGACACTGCCGGCCAATGACTTCCCGACTGTGGAAGAAGGCCCAGGTTCGCTGACGTGCAGCCTTGAGCAAAGCAAACTGCGTCGTCTGATCGAACGCACCAGCTTCGCGATGGCCCAGCAGGATGTGCGTTACTACCTCAACGGCATGCTGCTGGAAGTCTCGGCTGGCATCATCCGCGCCGTGGCCACTGACGGTCACCGCCTGGCCATGTGCTCAATGCAGGCCGATATCGGTCAGCCGGATCGTCATCAGGTCATCGTTCCACGCAAAGGTATTCTCGAGCTGGCGCGCCTGCTGACCGAACCGGACGGCCTTGTCAGCATCGTGTTGGGTCAACACCACATCCGCGCCACCACTGGCGAATTCACCTTCACCTCGAAACTGGTCGACGGCAAATTCCCTGACTACGAGCGCGTCCTGCCTAAGGGCGGCGACAAACTGGTACTCGGTGATCGCCAGGCTCTGCGTGAAGCCTTCAGCCGTACTGCGATTCTGTCCAACGAGAAGTACCGCGGCATCCGTCTGCAACTGGCTAACGGCCAGCTGAAAATTCAGGCGAACAACCCGGAGCAGGAAGAAGCGGAAGAAGAAGTGGGCGTTGAATACAACGGCGGCAATCTGGAAATCGGCTTCAACGTGAGTTATCTGCTCGACGTGCTGGGCGTGATGACCACCGAGCAGGTTCGTCTGATCCTGTCCGACTCCAACAGCAGTGCGCTGGTGCAAGAGTCCGACAACGACGACTCGGCTTACGTTGTCATGCCGATGCGTCTGTAATCATGCTCAGCAGAAGCTAGATGTCCTTAAGTCGCGTCTCGGTCACCGCGGTGCGCAATCTGCACCCGGTGACCTTCTCCCCCTCCCCCCGAATCAACATTCTTTACGGCGCCAACGGCAGCGGCAAAACCAGTGTTCTGGAAGCCATTCACCTGCTGGGGCTTGCCCGTTCGTTTCGTAGCAGCCGTCTTCTGCCGGTCATTCAGTACGAGCAATTGGCGTGCACGGTGTTTGGCCAGGTTGAATTGGCCGAGGGCGGGCACAGCGCCTTGGGGATCTCCCGCGACCGCCAAGGGGAGTTTCAGATCCGCATCGACGGGCAGAACGCACGCAGCGCGGCGCAACTGGCGGAAATCCTGCCACTGCAGTTGATCAACCCTGATAGCTTCCGATTGCTGGAAGGCGCGCCGAAGATTCGTCGGCAGTTTCTCGACTGGGGCGTGTTCCACGTGGAACCACGATTCATGTCTACCTGGCAGCGCTTGCAGAAGGCCCTGCGCCAGAGAAACTCTTGGCTGCGGCATGGTACACTTGACGCCGTTTCGCAAGCGGTTTGGGACAGGGAACTGTGCCAGGCCAGCGCTGAAATTGATGAATACCGCCGCGCTTATATCAAAGCCTTGAAACCAGTCTTTGAACAGACCTTGAGCGAACTGGTTGAGCTCGAGGGCTTAACGCTCAGCTATTACCGAGGTTGGGACAAAGACCGCGAACTGAGTGCAGTGCTCAGTGGGTCCCTTCAGCGCGATCAGCAAATGGGTCATACCCAGGCAGGACCACAGCGTGCTGATTTGCGTCTTAGATTGGGCGCACACAATGCCGCGGACATCTTGTCCCGCGGTCAGCAGAAGCTGGTGGTCTGTGCTTTGCGGATTGCCCAAGGGCACTTGGTCAGCCAGGCCCGACGCGGCCAGTGTATTTATCTGGTGGATGACCTGCCGTCCGAACTGGACGAGCACCACCGTCGAGCGCTTTGCCGCTTGCTGGAAGACTTACGCTGCCAGGTGTTTATCACCTGTGTAGATCACGAATTATTGAGGGAAGGCTGGCAGACGGAAACGCCAGTCGCTTTGTTCCACGTGGAACAGGGCCGTATCACCCAGACCCACGACCATCGGGAGTGAAGGCATTGAGCGAAGAAAATACGTACGACTCAACGAGCATTAAAGTGCTGAAAGGCCTGGATGCCGTACGCAAACGTCCCGGTATGTACATTGGTGACACCGACGATGGCAGCGGTCTGCACCACATGGTGTTCGAAGTGGTCGATAACTCGATCGACGAAGCTCTCGCCGGCCACTGCGATGACATCAGCATCATCATCCACCCGGACGAATCCATCACCGTTCGCGACAACGGTCGTGGCATCCCGGTAGACGTGCACAAAGAGGAAGGCGTTTCGGCAGCCGAGGTCATCATGACCGTGCTGCACGCCGGCGGTAAGTTCGATGACAACTCCTACAAAGTATCCGGCGGCCTGCACGGTGTAGGTGTGTCGGTGGTGAACGCGCTCTCCGAAGAGCTTGTTCTCACGGTGCGCCGCAGCGGCAAGATCTGGGAACAGACCTACATTCACGGTGTTCCACAAGAACCGATGAAAATCGTCGGTGAGAGCGAAACCACCGGCACCCAGATTCACTTCAAACCGTCCGATCTGACCTTTAAGAACATCCACTTTAGCTGGGACATCCTGGCCAAACGGATTCGTGAACTGTCCTTCCTCAACTCCGGTGTTGGCATCGTCCTCAAGGACGAGCGTAGCGGTAAGGAAGAGCTGTTCAAGTACGAAGGCGGTCTGCGTGCGTTCGTTGAATACCTGAACACCAACAAGACGCCGGTCAACCAGGTGTTCCACTTCAACGTCCAGCGTGAAGACGGCATCGCCGTGGAAATCGCCCTGCAGTGGAACGACAGCTTCAACGAGAATCTGTTGTGCTTCACCAACAACATTCCGCAGCGCGATGGCGGTACTCACCTGGTGGGTTTCCGTTCCGCACTGACGCGTAACCTGAACACCTACATCGAAGCTGAAGGTCTGGCGAAGAAACACAAAGTCGCGACCACCGGTGACGATGCCCGTGAAGGCCTGACCGCGATCATCTCGGTAAAAGTACCGGATCCGAAGTTCAGCTCCCAGACCAAAGACAAGCTGGTTTCTTCCGAAGTGAAAACCGCGGTCGAACAGGAAATGGGCAAGTATTTCTCCGACTTCCTGTTGGAAAACCCGAACGAAGCCAAGCTGGTCGTCGGCAAGATGATCGATGCGGCTCGCGCTCGCGAAGCGGCGCGTAAAGCCCGTGAGATGACTCGTCGCAAAGGCGCGCTGGATATCGCCGGCCTGCCGGGCAAACTGGCTGACTGCCAGGAAAAAGACCCTGCCCTTTCCGAACTGTACCTCGTGGAAGGTGACTCTGCTGGCGGCTCCGCCAAGCAGGGACGTAACCGTAAAACCCAGGCCATCCTGCCGCTGAAAGGCAAGATCCTGAACGTCGAGAAGGCACGTTTCGACAAGATGATCTCTTCGCAAGAAGTGGGTACCTTGATCACCGCGCTTGGCTGCGGTATTGGCCGCGACGAGTACAACATCGCGAAGCTGCGTTACCACAACATCATCATCATGACCGATGCTGACGTCGACGGTTCGCACATCCGTACCCTGCTGCTGACCTTCTTCTTCCGTCAGTTGCCGGAGCTGATCGAGCGAGGCTACATCTACATCGCTCAGCCACCGCTGTACAAGGTCAAGAAGGGCAAGCAAGAGCAATACATCAAAGACGACGACGCCATGGAAGAGTACATGACGCAGTCGGCCCTGGAAGACGCGAGCCTGCACTTGAACGAGGAAGCACCGGGAATTTCCGGAGCAGCCCTTGAGCGTTTGGTGAATGACTTCCGTCTGGTGATGAAGACCCTCAAGCGTCTGTCGCGCCTGTACCCACAGGAACTGACCGAGCACTTCATCTACCTGCCGGCAGTGAGCATGGAACAACTGTCCGATCACGCAGCGATGCAGGATTGGCTGGCCCAGTACGAAGTTCGCCTG
The DNA here is from genome assembly GCF_054898165.1 of Pseudomonas sp. Hz4. NCBI lineage: Bacteria > Pseudomonadati > Pseudomonadota > Gammaproteobacteria > Pseudomonadales > Pseudomonadaceae > Pseudomonas > Pseudomonas sp. Hz4. The sequence continues at coordinate 234,119 of NZ_CM142719.1, forward strand.
CGCACCGTCGAGAAGTCTGGCCTGATTTACAAAGCCAGCCTGCGTGAAGACCGTGAACGTAACGTCTGGTTGCCTGAGGTCGAACTGATCTCCCACGGCTTGTCGAACTACGTCACGTTCAACCGCGATTTCTTCGGCAGCAACGATTACAAGACTGTGGTTTCTCTGGGCGCTCAACTGAGCACCTTGCTAGACGACGGCGCGTACATCCAGCGTGGCGAGCGCAAGAAGCCGGTCACCGAGTTCAAGGAAGCCCTTGAATGGCTGATGACCGAAAGCACCAAGCGTCACACCATCCAGCGATACAAAGGTCTCGGTGAAATGAACCCGGATCAGCTGTGGGAAACCACCATGGACCCAAGCCAGCGCCGGATGCTCAAAGTGACCATCGAAGACGCCATTGGCGCAGACCAGATCTTCAACACCCTGATGGGTGATGCGGTCGAGCCTCGTCGTGACTTCATCGAAAGCAACGCCCTGGCGGTTTCTAACCTGGACTTCTGATTCAGCTTTAGGATCACAAAAAAGCTGCCAAATTTATCAATATGCTGCTTTTCGCCACGTTTGAAAAAAGGCCAACCCATGGGGGTTGGCCTTTTTTTTTGGGGAATCTAGCGGGAGCCGTCCTCGTCCAAAGTGCAGGGCGGGAAGGCTGTTCGTGTGTCCAAAATGCGGCGGGTCACTCATCTGCATCCTCCTCCAAGTACCCGTTGCCCTTTGGATTCGAGTAGTTGGTGCAGACTTATATTTTCGCGTATAGGCAACCTCACCTTCATTCCCAACGGACTCATTCAGGTCGTCACAGATGAAGTGATCGGGATGGGAAATCGAGAAGACGTTTCGGCTTCGAAGGACTACTTCAGAAAGCTACACAATCTCTTTGGGCATGGCGCGGACTCAGACCGATCCATATATTGGCTGCCGGCAGCACTGCGACTTTATGAAAACACTCGCTCACCCGGCTGCGCAACCGAAGTCGTTCGACATCCGGCGTTCGGCGCTTTAGGCGGTGGGCGTAGTAACTTGAGCGGTTGATTTCAAATACGTTGCATAGCCAGTCAACCGGCTCATGGACGCTCAGCTGATTGATCAGCGCGTACGCTCGTGATCTTCCGACATCAAGAGCGCGGTAGCCTTCTTTAATATCGATTTTTCCCGTTCAAGCCGGGTGATCCGGGCTTCCAGCTCCTGGATTTTCTGCTGTTCCGGTGTCAGCGCTTTGTCTGCGGGGTAACGCCTTTGCGCTCCTGCTGAACTTGGTCGACCCTACGGCGTAGTGCCGACTCGCCGACGCCGAGTGAACGGCTGGCTTCGATGTAGCTGTAGTTCTGCTTGAGCACGAGTTCGGCAGCCTCGCGTTTGAATTCAGCAGAAAAGGAACGGCGTTGGTTGGTCATCTGACACCTCGATCTGGCGAGCATTCTCGCCTAAATGGGTGTCCGGTTTCATTAGACCACTACAAAAGTCCTCCCCTTCACGATTTCTAAAAATAGAACACCCTTCAACTGTCATGGTCGCGGCACCAGACAGTTTGCTGCTCCCTGCCATCGCCGTACCGGTACACCGCCCGTGATGTTTTCTAATCTATGTGTTCATTAGGCACCGACGCTTCTGCTCTCGGTTATCCATAAAAAAAATAAAAGGCGCTTCAATTGAATCATGACGCAACGGTCGTCGTAACTGGGGTGACATCGGGCATTGGGCTGGCGTGTGCCAACAGGTTGATTGCGCAGGGATTCAAGGTCATTGGCATCGGACGGCGTACCGAACGATTGTCTGCCATGGCCGATGAATTCCGCGGACGCTTTTACTCGTTGAGCATTGACGTTCGTGACAACGCGTTGCTCAAGACTCGCCTTAAAGATCTTCCTGCTGACTTTGCACAGATCAGCAAACTCATCAACTGTGCTGGTTTAATCCAGGGCCAAGGCGCGCTGTTGGATGTTTCTGATGACGATGTGTCAACCATGCTGGATACCAATATTAAGGGCTTGATCAATGTCACGAGAGCGCTATTACCAACCCTTATAAAAAGCGGCTGTGGGCATGTGATCAACCTCACTTCCATTGGCGCTCATTATCACTATAAGGGCGGCCATGTTTATGCGGCATCCAAGGCATTTGTCGATCACTTTGGACGGTGTCTGCGCACGGAGTTGGTAGGCACTAAAGTACGGCTGACCAACATTGCGCCCGGCAAGACCCGCTCGGAGTTTGCGCTCGTTCAGTGTGCCGGTGACGCGGCCATGGCCGAGCGGGCGTATAGCACTCTGACGCCGCTTGAGCCAATGGATGTTGCAGAGTCGATCCTTTGGGCGCTGCAACAGCCGCCACACGTCAATATCAATCTTATTGAACTGATGCCTGCTGACCAGGAACTTTCGTACCGGTGACTCCATGAGCCAATCTCTCGCACGCTATTACGTTAGAAATAAACTTACCCACAAACTCATCAGCAAGCGCGTATTGTCACCCATATCGCTTTCCCAACTGCCGCCCTCTGATCTGGTCAAGGCACTTTGCATTGAAGAAGAAGTTGTAAAACTGTCGGCGGTATATGCCCGGTTTCGAAATTCGGACGATGAAGCCACCGGACTTCCGCGCTACATGCCGTTTTATCGTTTTATCCAGTCAAAGTTTCCCGGCTTTCAATGGGAAGTTCGGACCCATCAAAACAAGAAAACGCTAATTCTGGAAAAGCCGTATATCAATCAAAGCCGCCCGTCGCTGTTGAACTTGCTGCTGTGCGCGGTCAATGACAACACGGCGACGACGCCGGCTTTGAAAGTGCGTTACCCGGCGATGCGAGCGCTGCCGGACGAACTGGTGGTGGACCTGGAACAGGCTTTTGAACGTCTGTCATTCGCCCAGTCGGCGCCTCACTTTGTCGCGCGTTTCGCTGAGACCTTGGCCAAGGGACTTGCCGGAGAAACCGTCACGCTGGTTTCCCCAGTCTGTCCTGATTATGGCTACGAGAAAAAGAATGGCCGACTCCGCTACACCTTCGACTATTTGGGCGAAGGTATCGGGTTGGTCGCCGGACGTGTCGTCAAGACGCTGCCCGACTTACAGGCCGTGCTGCAAAAACACGGCATTGATGCACGGATCGCCATCGCCGCCGGGGATTTTGAAGGGTTCGACGCCCGTACGTTGAGCCGTCTCAAGGAAACACGTGAGGGCTTCGCCCACAAACTGCGAATCAGCCAGCAGAAGATCCTCGATGTCCTCGGGCACGATACTGAAACGATCATGATCGCTGAGGCGGCCGGCGGTGAGGACAGCTGGAATGCGTTGACCGTTGAGGCCCAGCAGCGCCTGGCAAACCGCGATAACGGCTGCATCGTCGACAACGATCTGGACTACGCCGCGATCTTGAACGCGAGGCTTGCGCTTTATCAGGCCTGGCATCAGCAGCGCAGCAATGATGAATTGATGCAGGTGCTGTATGCCCAGGGGGCGGAATACGCGGCGATTGGCAAAGTGTTTGCCAAGCAGTGGAAAAATCCCATTGTCATCGGCGCTGATCACAACCGCATGCAGCCATTCTATTGGCTGTACAGCACCATCCCCGTCCTTTACCTGACCAGGGTCTACTGATGAGTCCGGGTAACAGTGCACGTCACTGCACTCACTACTGTCAGTACGGGCCACGGGGCGATGTTCGGGCCGCCTATGCCCACCTGCCATTTCAGACGTTCTGGACGTGGCTGACGGGAAAGGGGCAGGCACTGAGCACCGAGGCATTGCAGCGTGAAATGAACAGAACCGGGGAACCCTACCTGGTGGCTCATCTGTGCTTTACATGGGTCGTGATGATCGCCCTGGTCATGCTCGGCCAGGTCGTTTTGGAGGGTGCTTTCGATACCGGTACCGCAGTCCTGCTAGTGCTAATGGCCTGGGGCTTGATGGTCAATCGCCTGCGCAGCATGCAAGCCACTTTTCACTACCTTACGCACGGCGCCGTACTCAAGGACAAGACACGCGCGCAGCGCTACGCCAGGTTTTTTCTGACCTCGCCGCTGCTGTACCAGGACTGGGAGCGCTATAACCAGAGCCATGTGCGCGAGCACCACAATATACGTGTGCTGTGTTCTGACGAAGACCCCGACCAACGCTTTATCCAGGCACAAGGGTTCTACCCGGGAATGTCCGAACTGGCGTACTGGTCGCGAGTCTGCTGCACACCGTTTCGTCCTGCGTACCTGCTGAGTCAATGGCGGGAGACATGGCTTGACTGCTTCGTCCGTCTTGACCGCCGTGAAACGCTGTTTCGCGGGTGCTTCTGGGGGTTGATGCTGGCGCTCTTGTGGGCTGCGGGCTGGCTCCCGGCGTTCGCCTTGATGTACGTGATCCCTCGCGCTGTGCTGTTTGAGCACTCCATGTGGCTGCAATTGTTTACCGAGCACCTCTGGTTTTATCAGCGCGACGCCGGGCGCAGCGAAAAAGACCGCTACGGGCGCCTGACATGGGGTCGCTTCCAGGGCCGCAAACCACCGGAGCGCGGCATCATCGCCCGTGTGATCTGGGGCTTGAAGTGTGTGTGCCTGGACTTGCCGGTACGTTTGTATGTGTACCCGCAAGACTTGCCCAACCACGACGCGCATCACCGTCGCCCCAACGTGCATTTCCGGCACATTGCCAACTACCGCGCCAGTATCGAGCAACAACCCTCGCCCTATGGCCCGTTCCTGGAAGTCTGGGGGTTTATGGCGGGGCTGTACCTGATTCGCGACCACTTGTGCCGCGGGGTGCATGAGCCTTTCGGACCTCTCGAAACCACGGTCTCTGACACTTTTAACTGCCCGTATCCCACGTCCACCTCTCAAGGAGCCTGACCATGCAAGACACGATTCAAGCGGCGAACCAACAGCTGCACAGCAGTGCCTACGCCTCTCTCAAAGCGTCACAACTGTTCTCCAATGAGGATATGGATTACATGGAGGCCGCCTGCCAGGTCATCCCGAAAACCATCATAGAAATCGGCGATGTGGGCGAAGAGAATTTTCTGGCGGTGGGACGCTTTATGGAAGATCAAAAAGGCCAGTTGCCCGTGTATCGAAATGCGCCGTATGGCGAACGGGTGGTGGAAATCCTCTCGTCAGGCAAGAGTCGTGAGTTTTTCAACGGCATCATGGAGGGCGAGTGTTTTATCCGTCGCTGCCAATCCAACTTGCTGGAGGCTGGCAACTACATCGGCAAGCACATTGATACCTACAGCAACCTAGAATATCGCTACTCCGTGGTCATTCAGTTCGGCAGGCAATACGAGGGCGGCGAGTTCTTCATCGAGCATGAAGGTAAGGAGTCGCAGTTTAAAACCGGCTATGCCGATGTGCTGATCAATCGCTGCGAAATCCCCCATGGGGTACGCAAGGTGGAAAGTGGCACACGTTCATCGTTGGTATTTTTCCTGAGCACCAGCCCACTGGACAAACCCAACCTCAATAACAAACAGATCTGACCGGCGTGTGCATCCGCCCGCACGGACGGATGCACCCCCGGCGAACCAAAGGAAACGTCCCATGACGCAAACCAATGTCGCCAGCTTTCAAGAATCAAAGAACCAGGATATGCAAGCCTACTTTCTGGGTCTCATTTCGGTCGCGGCTTTTGCGATGACCCTACCGGCTGCCAAGATTCTGGCGGGCGACCTAAGCGCCTTGCAGGTCGGTTTTTTCCGCTCGGTGCTGGCAGCGTTTGCGGCAATTCCCTTTTTGATTCTCGGCCGCGCCACGCTGCCTAATCGATCGCAAATCAAACGAATGCTGCTGACATCCACCGGCATCGTTTATGGGTTTCCGATCCTTACCGCACTGGGCATGCAATACGTCCCGGTCAGCCACGGCGGCGTGGTGCTCGCGGCACTGCCTCTGTCTACGGCAATCTTCGGCACGCTGATCACAGGGACCCGACCCTCCAAAACGTTCTGGCTGGTGTCGAGCCTGGGTTTCCTGGTGGTCATGACCTATACCGTGATCAACTCGAACGTCGAGGATATCTACATCGGTGACTTGGCGCTGCTGGGCGCCGTACTGCTGGCAGGCTTTGGCTACGCCCAGGGTGGCGCGCTGTCCAAGGAACTGCCGGGCTGGCAGGTTATGTGCTGGACTCTGGTCATCAGCCTGCCCGTACTGCTTCCGGTCAGCCTCTGGCTGTATGACGGCGAAACTATTGCCAACCTGTCTGTCCAAGGGGTCGCGGCCCTGCTCTTCCTGGCGCTGGTCAACTCGCTGCTGGGCTTCTTTTCATGGAACCGTGCCCTGGCCTTGGGGGGGATCCAACGCATCAGCCAGTTGCAGTTACTTCAGCCGTTCTTCACTTTTGCCTTTTCGATCTGGCTGATGGGAGAGCTCTGGAACTGGCTGACCCCGGCGGCATGTGTCGTGGTGATCGTGCTGGTCTGGTTGTCCAAACGCATCTGAACAGGGCCGTGCGCCGGGCAACCGGCGCGCGTTTTTTTCACTTCGCCGTACGTGATGCCTTTGGGGGGCTGTAGCCCGCCAGTAGCATCACCTCCCCCTGACGGAGATCATCCCATGACCGCCTCAAGCTTTTTTCGGCCCTTCTCCGCGTCGCAGGAAAGGGACGCCTTACCTTATGAAATCAACACCTGCTCGCAGATTCACCGGGCCAATGGCGCGGTCGAGCTGCTGGCAATCAAAGCTGGCGAGCGGGTGCTGGACATCGGCTGTGGTGATGGTTATTTGAGCCAACAACTCGTATGCCAAGGCGCCGAGGTGGTGGGTTTCGACTCCAGCCCCGAGAAGGTGAAAGCCGCACGTTCGCGCAGCCTTGAAGTGAAGTTGGGCAATGCCGAAGAACTCTATTTCCACCAGGAATTTGATGCGGTATTCAGCCATGTCGCCCTGCATTGGATGCGCCATGCCGATCACGTAGCCCATGGCGCTTTCATGGCACTCAAACCCGGCGGGCGTTTTGTCGGCGAATTTTCCGGTGCGAAGAATGCCATGTCGATCCGTCAAGCCATCCATGACGCGCTGGAGCGCAGATCAGTCGATGCGCGGGAGATTGACCCCTGGTATTTGCCCACAGCCCACGAGTACCAACAGGTGTTGGAGCTCGCGGGCTTCCACGTCACGTTCATCAGTTGGTTCGAGCGTCCAATGGTGCTGGATTACCCGGTCAGCGAATGGATAAAAAACTATGGCAGCCCCTACCTGGCCGCATTGCCGGTGGATGCCCGAGCGCAGTTTCTGGAGGAAGTCACGGAGGAACTGGTCAGCCACCGCCTGGACTCCAGCGGACATTGGCAGGTGGACTACACACGGCTGCGTTTCAGGGCTGAAAAAAGGTCTGACCCACGCGGTTTGACATGAAGAATACGGCTGATCTCATCCATCAGCAGGCATCCAGGACACTCTCTGCAGTCGAGACGGGGTTAACGATATGCCCATGAAAATCAATGGATTGGCCCTGAAGTCGTTTTACGCCGACGCTCAGGTATGGTCGGGCCAGGACGGAAAACCGTTGTACTGGATCGATGACATCAGCCTGGTGGTCAACGGGTTGGAAATCGTTGAGGATTCATCGATTCAACTGCTCCACGACGACGATGACGTGCAGATCCTCACGGGCAACATCTACTCCTATGAGGATCTGGGAGAGGTGGCAACCCTGGCGGATTACTTCAAGCGTTGGCAACAGAAACTCGAACCGGCGCAACGCACGCCTCATGATACCGGGCACTAACCAAGTCTTGAGAGTCAAGCGCCCTGTTCAATCTGGGTTGGGAGCGGCGTTTCGCAGTCCAGTTGAGCGTCGATGAAGCGCTTGAAGCGGATATCGTTGCAATGACTGACGTTGAGGCGAATGTACTGATCGTAATCGCGCGTGTTGCTGAACAAAGATCCCGGTGCCAAGAAAATCCGAGCATCGTGCGCCTGCTCGACCAGGCGGCGTAGGTCCACATGCCGGGGAAACCGCCCCCACAAGAACACCCCTTCCGCACCGGCATCATCAAACACCACGCCCTTCTTGCCCAGCCACTCCCGCGCACGGACACGCTCCTGCATCACCCGCTGGCGCAACGCATCCAGATGGTGTCGATAGCGGCCGGACTCCAAGGTGTAGGTCACTATCGTCTCGTCCAATGATGAACCACACAGCAAGTTGTACATTTTTTGCTCGATCAGGCGTTCGACAAACTTTGGCGGTGCCACCACATAGCCAAGGCGCAACGCGGGGCTAAGCACCTTGCTGAACCCGCTGATATAGAAGGTGCGATTCCATTCATCCAGACTGCTCAAGCGCAGTGTTTGCCTTTCACATAACGAACCGAAGATATCGTCCTCGACAATATGAAAGTCATACTTCTGCGCCAGCGAAAGAATCTTGAACCCTTTGGCCGGCGAGGTATTGCCGCCTGTAGGATTGTGGATCAAGGTCTGGGTAAGAAACAGCTTTGGCCGATACTTGATCAACATGGCCTCCATGGCATCCAGGTCCGGACCATCTGCCATGCGGGGGACTGTGATGATATTGAAATCCCGGTCTTTGATCAGCCGCAACTGGAGCAGCAAGTAGCTTGGGTCCTCGACCAACAGGTAATCGCCAGGCTCAAGCATGACACAGCGAATCAGCGAGAATGCATGGGTGGCCCCCACGGTAACCACAATCTGGCTACTGGAAGCGTTGATCTGTATTTCCCGCAGCTTCTGCGCAATTACCGATCGCAACTCCTGCCTTCCCGCAGCGGGAGCCGGGGTACTGCAAGACAGTGTGCTTCGAATCAGTCGTCCGGTCACTGATACTGGTACTGCATCCGCCAACCAAGCAGGTGGGAAATAACCTGAACTGACAGGAATATCGTATTGGCACGGGTCCAGCGCCCGGTAAAGAAACCCGGCGTGCAAACTGGACGGCGCGCTGATCTTATCCAAGTCTTTGGAAGCGCCCGAAAGAGCGGTCGCGAGAATGTAGTAGCCCGCACCAGGTCGGGACTCGATGACCTGTTGTGCAACTAGATCCTCGTAGGCACTGCTCACCGTGAAAATACTAACGCCTAATTGTTTGGAAAGCGCCCTGATTGACGGCAATCGGCTGCCCTGAATCCATTGAAAAGATTCAATCCGGCCGATGATTTCGCTTTGGATCTGGTCCACCAATAACATTTTGCTGTTGCGATCTATCTCGAACATCTCAATCCTTTACTGAAATAATCGCCATCAGTAGAAACTGGTCAACCTGAAGATGGTGATCGACTGTCTTCCTGAAAGCACTCGACGGTCCAGCAAAACTTAGGGTCTTTTAAGCGGAGTTTCCACCGTATGCCGCAGAGCTGGCAAAAGTTTTGGCCTGTTCTCGTATCGCTCGGCGCAGCGCCCGCCTTTTTTGAAATCGTGAATGAACGCCGTTTTAATCATATATTTTTCCGACTGCGGGTACTGAGTCGCACTGCGTATCACTGAAAGTAAACGGTAAATCTCGCTTGGACAGCTGGGCGACGTTGTTAGCGGCGCAGGCTCACTCCCCAGAATAGCTGCATACGCGCTCATGAGCTTCGACCTTCTTCCGAGGAAATCGATTTTCTGCAGCAGAAGAATTTAGATGCTGTCATCTGCAGTCTTAGCCTGACTCACCTCAAAAGACCTCTCTAGCCTTCTGTAGTGGTCAACTAATCCCAGCCGGCGGACTCACAAAAAAGATGATTTCTGCCAACGTTTGCTGAGCTACCGAATCATCTATTTTGTGAACCTACATCAGCGGACCTACCAGACGAAAAAGGCCAACACCTCGTGTTGGCCTTTTTTATCTCTTCAAAAAATGGTCGCAGAAGCGAAAACATCGCAAATCGCGCGCAAAAAAAACCGGCTATATCAGCCGGTTTTTTTGCGCCCTAAAAAACTTATGCACCATTTACCGAGTTTTAAAATATAAATAAATATGTATATAAATCATAAGGATATGATAAAAAAACGTTAGTTTTCGGTAAAACGGTACACAGGTTATCCACAGAATCTCAGACAGCCACTTGATCGGTAGCAGCCGGCGCTTGTGGGGCGGGTGGCAGCGAACCCATTTCACGCTGCATTTGCTCGTTCCAGGCCTGGACCCGATCATTCAACTCGGCAATGGCTCGCGGCCCGCTGCCCTTGACGTACATTGGCGCGCCGATGATTACGGTGATGACGCCCTGCTTCTTTGCCCAACCGGTTTTCGGCCAGAACTTGCCAGCATTGTGCGCAATCGGCAGCACCGGAAGCGCGGCGTTGACCGCCAAAGCGGTACCACCCCGAGAGAATTTTCCGATCGTCCCGTAAGGAATACGTGTCCCCTCTGGAAAGATCAGGACCCAGACGCCGTCTTTCAGCAGTTCATCACCCTTCTTCGCCACATGCTTGAGCGCCGCTTTCGGGTTGTCGCGGTCGATGGCGATTGGTCGCAGCATGGCCATCGCCCACCCAAAGAACGGAACGTAGAGCAATTCGCGCTTGAGCACCTGGCTCAACGGTTCGAAGTACGCCGAGAGAAAGAACGTCTCCCACGTGCTCTGGTGGTTCGACTGAATCACGCAGGGCTGGTCTGGCACGTTCTCCGCGCCCTTCACTTCGTAGCTGATACCGAGAAAGACTTTACTCAGCCACAGGGCGCAGCGGCACCAATACACGTTAATGAAGCGATATCGCGCCTTGAACGGCAGAAAAGGCGCGATAAAAAAGCTCAGGCTGCACCAAAGCAAAGAGCTGGTGCCCAGCAGCAGGTAAAAGAGGAAGGATCTGATGGCCTGCAATATCGACATGGCGACGTTTACCGTGCGGGCTCTGCCCGTCTATATAAAGCGCACTCCCGATCAATCCTTGGTCAGGAATCTCGAAAACGCTCTAATTGTGGATAAGTTCTGCGGCAATCGCCGCTAGATCGTCAAAAATCAAGGTGCCCGCCGGTAGGGTTTTGCCCAACGTCTTTTCGCCTTTCCCGGTCTTAACTAAAACTGGCTGAGAATCGACGGCTTTGGCGGCTTCCAGGTCACCGAGACTGTCGCCGACGAACCATAGATTCGTCAGCGATACGTTGTAATGAGCGGCGATGGTTTTCAACATCCCGGGATTTGGCTTGCGGCAATCGCAGCCTTCATCCGGCCCGTGCGGGCAATAGACGATCAGCCCGACCTCACCGCCCTGATCCGCCACCAACGAGCGCAAGCGCTCGTGCATGGCGTGCAGGGTGGCGATGTCGTAATAGCCGCGAGCGATGCCCGACTGGTTGGTGGCCACTGCTACCGTCCAGCCGGCCTTGCTCAACTGCGCGATGGCTTCGATCGCACCGGGGAGCGGAATCCACTCCTCCACCGACTTGATGTAAGCGTCGGAGTCATAATTGATCACCCCGTCCCGATCGAGAATCAGCAGTTTCAACAGCAACCCCTCAGCCCAGCAGCGAAATGTCAGCGACGCCGAGGAACAGCCCACGCAGACGTGCCAGCAACGCATAACGGTTGGCGCGGACCTTGGCATCTTCAGCGTTGACCATCACCGCTTCGAAGAACGCATCCACCGGCTCGCGCAAGGCAGCCAGGCGCGCCAGTGATTCGCTGTACTGACGCGCAGCGGCCATCGGCTGGACAGCCTGGTCAGCCTGCTGGATCGCCGAATACAGGGAGAACTCGTTGGCGTTGTCGAAGTACTTGGCTTCCACGACCGAAGGAACAGAGCCTTCTACCTTGCTCAGCAGGTTCGAAACGCGTTTGTTCACCGCGGCCAGGGCAGCGGCTTCCGGCAACTTGCGGAATGCCTCCACCGCTTGTACGCGCTGATCGAAGTCCAGCGCCGAACCCGGCTTCAGGGCACGCACCGACAGGTACGTCCCGACATCAACGCCTTCGTCTTCGTAACGGGCCCGCAGACGGTCGAAGATGAACTCCAGCACCGAGTCGTTCAGGCCAGCAACCTTGACCTTGGTACCGAACGCATTCACGGCGAAAGCCACGGCGTCGTTCAGGTCGAGGTCGAGTTTTTTGTCGATCAGGATTCGTAATACACCCAGCGCTGCACGGCGCAGGGCATACGGGTCTTTGCTACCGGTCGGCAGCATGCCGATGCCAAAAATGCCGACCAGCGTGTCGAGCTTGTCCGCGATAGCCACGGCCGCACCGGTCAGGGTGGTCGGCAGTTCCGCGCCGGCACCGCGTGGCATGTACTGCTCATTCAGCGCCAGTGCAACATCTTGCGGCTCGCCGTCGTTGAGGGCGTAGTAGTAACCGGCGACACCTTGCATCTCCGGGAATTCGCCGACCATTTCTGTCGCCAAGTCGCACTTGGACAGCAGGCCGGCGCGGGAAGCCCACGCGGCGTTGCCGCCAATGCGCTGAGCGATGAACGCGGCGAGTTTGGAAACGCGCTCGGCCTTGTCGTAGACGCTGCCGAGTTTTTCCTGGAACACCACGTTCTGCAGACGCAGGTTGAAGTCTTCGAGTTTCTGCTTCTTGTCTTGCTTGAAGAAGAACTCAGCGTCGGTCAGACGTGGACGAACCACTTTCTCGTTACCGGCGATGATTTGTTGCGGGTCTTTGCTCTCGATGTTGGCCACGGTAATGAAACGTGGCAGCAACTTGCCGTCGGCATCCAGCAGGCAGAAGTACTTCTGGTTGTCCTGCATGGTGGTGATCAGCGCTTCTTGCGGCACATCGAGAAAACGTTCCTCGAACGAGCACACCAGCGGCACCGGCCATTCAACCAGCGCGGTCACTTCGTCGAGCAGGGCGGGCGGAACGATTGCTGTCCCTTCCTGCATCGTTGCCAACTCTTCGACGCGCTTGCTGATCAGTTCGCGACGCTCATTGGCATCGGCCAATACGTAAGCGGCACGCAGGTCGGTCAGGTAGTTGGCCGGCGAGGTGATGCGCACGCTTTCGGGATGATGGAAGCGGTGACCACGGGAATCACGACCCGATTTCTGGGCGAGGAGGGTGCAGTCGATGACCTGGTCACCGAGCAGCATCACCAGCCACTGGGTCGGGCGAACGAACTCTTCCTTGCGAGCACCCCAGCGCATGCGCTTGGGGATCGGCAGGTCGTTCAGAGAATCTTCGACGATGGTCGGCAGCAGGCTCGCGGTCGGTTTGCCGGCGATGCTTTGGCTGTAGCGCAGTTTCGCGCCGCTCTGATCGATTTCGCTAAGGTCGACACCGCACTTCTTGGCGAAGCCCAGTGCTGCTTGAGTCGGATTGCCTTCGGCATCGAACGCGGCCTGACGTGGCGGGCCATCGAGGTTGATGCTGCGATCCGGCTGCTGAGTCGACAGCGAAGTGATCAGCACCGCCAGGCGACGTGGCGCGGCGTAGACGGTTTTGGTCTCGTAATTCAGGCCAGCGGCTTGCAGGCCCTTGTCGATACCGGCCAGGAATGCGTCAGCCAAGATGTTCAGGGCTTTGGGTGGCAGTTCTTCAGTGCCCAGTTCAACCAGAAAATCTTGAGCACTCATTGTGCAGCCTCCAGCTTAGCCAACACTTCATCACGCAGGTCCGGGGTCGCCATCGGGAAGCCCAGCTTGGCGCGAGCCAGCAGGTAGGCTTGCGCAACGGAACGCGCCAGGGTGCGCACTCGCAGAATGTATTGCTGACGCGCGGTCACCGAGATCGCCCGGCGCGCATCCAGCAGGTTGAAGGTATGGGAGGCCTTCAACACCATTTCGTAGCTCGGCAATGGCAACGGCTGGTCGAGTTCGATCAGGCGCTTGGCTTCACTTTCGTAGAAATCGAACAGTTCGAACAGCTTCTCGACGTTGGCGTGTTCGAAGTTGTAGGTCGACTGCTCCACTTCGTTCTGGTGGAACACATCGCCGTAGGTCACTTTGCCAAACGGACCGTCAGCCCAGACCAGGTCGTAGACCGAGTCCACGCCTTGCAGGTACATGGCCAGACGCTCCAGACCGTAAGTGATCTCGCCGGTCACCGGGTAGCACTCGATGCCGCCCGCTTGCTGGAAGTAGGTGAACTGCGTCACTTCCATGCCGTTAAGCCAGACTTCCCAGCCAAGACCCCAGGCGCCCAGCGTTGGCGATTCCCAGTTGTCTTCAACAAAGCGAATGTCGTGGACCAACGGGTCCAGACCGACGTGCTTGAGGGAGCCCAGGTACAGTTCCTGGAAGTTGTCCGGGTTCGGCTTCAGGACGACCTGGAATTGGTAGTAGTGCTGCAGACGGTTCGGGTTTTCGCCGTAGCGGCCGTCAGTCGGGCGACGACTGGGCTGCACATAAGCGGCGTTCCAGGTTTCCGGGCCAATGGCGCGCAGAAACGTGGCAGTGTGGAAAGTCCCGGCGCCTACTTCCATATCGTAGGGCTGAAGTACCACACAACCTTGCTCGGCCCAGTATTGCTGGAGGGCGAGGATCAAGTCTTGGAAGGTACGCACGGCTGGCGTAGGCTGGCTCACGAAATTCACCTGTTTCTTGGGCTGCGATTTAAAGAGCGGGAGTATACCCGATTCGTTCCTGCGCACGCCCCCTGGAGCCTTATGCCACGCTGCTTTTGGTGTTCCGAAGATCCGCTGTACATGGCTTATCACGATCAGGAGTGGGGTACGCCGCTACGCGATGCGCAGGGATTGTTCGAGTTGCTATTGCTCGAAGGGTTCCAGGCCGGCCTTTCCTGGATCACCGTGCTGCGTAAACGTGAACGTTATCGCGAGGTGCTGTTCGGCTTTGACGTACAACGCGTGGCGCAAATGAGCGACGCCGAAATCGATGAATTGATGCTCGATCCGGGCATCATTCGCAATCGCCTCAAACTCAACGCGGCCCGGCGCAATGCCCAGGCATGGCTGGCGCTGGAGGACCCGGTGGAGTTTCTTTGGTCCTTCGTCGGCGCCAAGCCTGTGATCAATCATTTCAAGGACCGCATCGAAGTGCCGGCCGTGACGCCGACCGCCGTGGAGATGAGCAAAGGCCTGAAAAAGGCCGGCTTCACCTTCGTCGGCCCGACTATTTGCTACGCGCTGATGCAGGCCTCGGGGATGGTCATGGACCACACCCAGGATTGCGATCGCTACGCGACGCTGGCGAACGGCGGTTAGAATAGCCGCCTCACGCACAGCACAAGATCAGGAGTGACCTGTGGATAAGTTTAAAGGCGCCTTGCTGGTAGGCGCTCTGCGGCTGTTTGCCTTGCTCCCGTGGCGGGCAGTGCAGGTGGTGGGCTCGGCCATCGGCTGGGTGATGTGGAAAACCCCCAACCGTTCCCGCGATGTGGTGCGGATCAATCTCGCCAAGTGCTTCCCCGAGATGGACCCGGCTGAACGGGAGCGTCTGGTCGGCCAGAGTCTGAAAGACATCGGCAAGTCCCTGACCGAAAGCGCCTGCGCCTGGATCTGGCCGGCCCAGCGCTCCATCGACCTGGTGCGTGAAGTTGAAGGTCTCGACGTATTGAAGGACGCCCTCGCCTCTGGCAAAGGTGTGGTCGGTATCACCAGCCACCTGGGCAACTGGGAGGTGCTGAACCACTTCTATTGCAACCAGTGCAAACCGATCATTTTCTATCGCCCGCCAAAGTTGAAGGCTGTGGATGATTTGCTGCGCAAGCAGCGGGTGCAATTGGGCAACCGGGTGGCCGCTTCCACCAGGGAAGGCATCCTCAGTGTCATCAAGGAAGTGCGCAAAGGGGGTGCAGTGGGCATTCCCGCTGACCCGGAACCGGCCGAGTCCGCCGGGATCTTCGTGCCGTTCTTCGCCACACAGGCGCTGACCAGCAAATTCGTACCGAATATGCTCGCGGGCGGCAAAGCGGTCGGGGTGTTTCTGCATGCGCTACGTCTGCCGGACGGTTCGGGTTACAAGGTGATCCTCGAAGCCGCGCCAGAAGCCATGTACAGCACCGATACCGAGACGTCCTGCGCGGCCATGAGCCAAGTGGTCGAGCGCTATGTGCGGGCGTATCCGAGCCAGTACATGTGGAGCATGAAGCGCTTCAAGAAGCGTCCACCGGGTGAAGAACGCTGGTATTGAGTTGATTGGCATGGTCTGTGGGTAACTTGGTGCAGGCTTATCCACAACCGTTCAATAAAGGGCGCAGAAGATGTCCGAACACCGTAAATCGTTTCGTATCAAGATCAGTCACGAAAGCTTTGGCGAATGCTTGGGCCAGACGCGTAACCTTTCGACCGCAGGCGTCTATGTCAAGCATCCAACTTTGGCGACGCTACCCAAGGGCGCGGTGGTTTACGGTCAAGTGCAGGACTTACCCACAGGCGCGCCGCGGGTGCGCATGGAAGTGGTGCTGGTGGATGCCGAGGGCATTGGCCTGCGATACCTCTGATCAGTGAGCCTGACGCTCAAGCTTCTTCAGAAAAACCGTCATTTCTTTTTCTGCCTGCTTGTCGCCATGGGCGCGAGCGGCTTCCAGGCCTTGTACCCAGGCCTGACGCGCGGCCGCAAAATCCGCCAGCCCCAGATGGGCCTTGCCCAATAACTTCCACGCTGCCGAATACTTCGGATCAAATTCGACGCAACGCTGGAAATGCTCGGCGGCCTTGGCGTTTTCCCCAAGATCCAGATAGCCCTTGCCGAGGCCGAAGCGCAGCAATGAGTTATCCACACCCTTGGCTAGCATCTTTTCCAGGGATTCGATCATCAGTGCTTCCCCTCAGTCAGTGATCGTTCCCACGCTCCGCGTGGGAATGCAGCCCGGACGCTCCGCGTCACATCCAAAGCCGAACGCGGAGCGTCCGTTGAGGCATTCCCACGCAGAGCGTGGGAACGATCAGTTAGAAGAAGCTCAGGCCCACATGGAACAACTTCTCCACATCCCGAATATGCTTTTTATCCACAAGGAACAGAATCACATGGTCACCCGCCGCGATTACCGTGTCGTCGTGGGCAATGATCACTTCTTCGTCGCGGATGATTGCGCCAATGGTGGTGCCCGGCGGCAAGCCAATGTTCTCAATGGACTTGCCGATGACCTTACTCGACTTCTCATCACCGTGGGCTATCGCCTCGATGGCTTCCGCCGCGCCCCGGCGCAATGAGTGCACGCTGACGATATCGCCACGGCGCACGTGGGCCAGCAAGGTGCCGATGGTGGCCAATTGCGGGCTGATGGCGATGTCGATGTCGCCGCCCTGGATCAGGTCGACGTAGGCCGGGTTGTTGATGATGGTCATCACCTTCTTCGCACCCAGGCGCTTGGCCAGTAGCGAGGACATGATGTTGGCTTCGTCGTCGTTGGTCAGGGCCAGGAAAAGGTCAGCGTCGGCGATGTTTTCCTCCATCAGCAAATCCCGATCCGATGCGCTGCCCTGCAACACCACGGTGCTGTCGAGGGTGTCCGAGAGATGACGGCAGCGCGCCGGGTTCATCTCGATGATCTTCACCTGGTAACGACTTTCGATGGCCTCGGCCAGACGCTCACCGATCTGTCCGCCACCGGCGATAACGATGCGCTTGTAGCTCTCATCGAGACGGCGCATTTCGCTCATCACCGCGCGAATATTCGCCTTCGCCGCGATGAAAAAGACTTCGTCATCCGCCTCGATCACCGTATCGCCCTGAGGCAGGATCGGCCGATCGCGACGGAAAATCGCTGCCACACGGGTTTCGACATTCGGCATGTGTTCACGCAGCTGGCGCAGTTGCTGACCCACCAGTGGGCCGCCGTAGTACGCCTTGACCGCCACCAATTGCGCCTTGCCTTCGGCGAAATCGATTACCTGCAAGGCGCCCGGATGATGGATCAGGCGCTTGATGTAATTGGTGACCACTTGCTCCGGGCTGATCAGCACGTCCACCGGAATCGCTTCGTTGTCGAACAGCTCGGAGCGAGTCAGGTACGCGGCTTCGCGCACCCGGGCGATCTTGGTCGGGGTGTGAAACAGGGTGTGGGCAACCTGGCAGGCAACCATGTTGGTTTCATCGCTGTTGGTCACCGCCACCAGCATGTCGGCGTCGTCCGCGCCGGCCTGACGCAGCACCGTCGGCAGTGAGCCGCGGCCTTGCACGGTGCGGATGTCCAGCCGATCACCGAGATCGCGCAGGCGCTCGCTGTCGGTGTCGACGACGGTGATGTCGTTGGCCTCACTGGCCAAATGTTCTGCCAGCGAACCGCCGACCTGCCCCGCACCGAGGATGATGATTTTCATCCAGTTACTCCCTTGAGTCCATTTAACCGCGCGCGGCGGCGATCTTGATCAGCTTGGCGTAGTAGAACCCGTCGTGGCCGCCTTCCTGGGCCAGCAACTGGCGACCATGAGGCTGCTTGATGCCGGCCGCAGTGGCGAGGTCCAGTTCACGGGCGCCCGGCGTACGAGCGAGGAACGCTTCGATGACTTCAGTGTTCTCGGTCGGTAGCGTGGAGCAGGTTGCATAAAGCAGAATGCCGCCGACTTCCAGCGTTAGCCACATGGCGTCGAGCAGTTCACCTTGAAGCACCGCCAGTGCGCCGATGTCATCGGGTTGGCGGGTCAGTTTGATGTCGGGATGGCGACGGATCACGCCGGTGGCCGAGCATGGCGCGTCCAGCAGAATGCGTTGGAACGGTTTGCCGTCCCACCAGGTGGCGGTGTCGCGGCCGTCGGCGGCGATCAGTTCGGCGCTGAGGCCCAGACGTGCGAGGTTTTCCCGCACTCGCACCAGACGTTTGGCTTCCAGGTCCACTGCCACGACGCCGGCGAGTGCCGGCTCGGCTTCAAGAATGTGACAGGTCTTGCCGCCCGGCGCGCAGCAAGCGTCCAGCACCCGTTGGCCTGGCGCCAGGTCGAGCAGGTCGGCGGCCAGTTGCGCCGCTTCATCCTGCACGCTGATCCAGCCTTCGGCGAAACCCGGCAGGCTGCGCACGTCGGCGGCGGCGTCGAGGATGATGCCGTCCTGACTGTAAACGCACGGCGTGGCGGCGATGCCGGCTTCGCTCAGCAACACGAGATAAGCATCACGGGTGTGATGGCGACGGTTGACTCGCAGAATCATCGGCGGGTGGGCGTTGTTCGCTGAACAAATGGCTTCCCACTGTTCAGGCCAGAAAGCCTTGAGGGATTTTTGCAGCCAGCGCGGATGGGCGGTGCGCACCACCGGGTCATGTTCCAGCTCGGCCAGTAGCGCTTCGCTTTCCCGCTGGGCGCGACGCAACACGGCGTTGAGCAAAGCTTTGGCCCACGGCTTTTTCAGCTTGTCGGCGCAACCCACGGTTTCACCGATGGCGGCGTGGGCCGGGACCCGGGTGTAGAGCAGTTGATAGAGACCGACCAGCAACAGCGCTTCGACATCGGCGTCGGCTGCCTTGAACGGCTTCTGCAGCAATTTGGCCGCCAGCGCGGACAAACGCGGCTGCCAGCGAGCGGTGCCAAACGCCAGGTCCTGGGTGAAGCCGCGGTCGCGGTCTTCGACCTTGTCCATCTGTGTCGGCAGGGAACTATTGAGTGAGGCTTTTCCGTTAAGAACAGCAGCCAGTGCCTTGGCGGCGGCCAGACGTGGATTCATTGAGCGTCCACCGCTTGACCAAGAACGGTGCCAACAGCGAATTTCTCACGACGGCTGTTGAACAAGTCGCTGAAGTTCAGCGCCTTGCCGCCCGGCAATTGCAGACGGGTCAGGCACAGGGCTTGCTCACCGCAGGCGACGATCAAACCGTCCTTGCTGGCACTGAGGATTTCACCCGGTGCGCCCTGCCCTTCAGCCAGGCTGGCGGCCAGCACCTTCAATGCTTCGCCATTCAGCGTGCTGTGGCAGATCGGCCAAGGATTGAAGGCACGAACGAGGCGTTCCAGCTCAACCGCCGGGCGACTCCAGTCGATACGCGCTTCATCTTTGTTCAATTTGTGCGCGTAGGTGGCAAGGCTGTCGTCCTGCACTTCACCTTCCTGCGTGCCCGCAGCGAGGCCGGCAATCGCCTGAATCACGGCCGGTGGGCCCATTTCGGCCAGACGGTCGTGGAGACTGCCGCCGGTGTCTTCACCGGTGATCGGTGTGGTGACCTTCAGCAGCATCGGCCCGGTGTCGAGGCCCAGTTCCATGCGCATCACAGTCACGCCGCTTTCGCTGTCGCCCGCTTCCACGGCGCGCTGGATCGGCGCCGCACCGCGCCAGCGTGGCAGCAAGGATGCGTGGCTGTTGATGCAGCCCAGGCGCGGAATATCCAGCACCACTTGCGGCAGGATCAGGCCGTAGGCGACCACCACCAGCAAATCCGGCTTGAGCGCGGCCAGTTCAGCCTGAGCGTCTTCGTTGCGCAGCGTCGGCGGTTGCAGCACCGCAATGGAGTTTTCCAGCGCCAGTTGCTTGACCGGGCTTGGCATCAGCTTTTGCCCACGACCCGCCGGACGGTCCGGTTGGGTGTAGACCGCGACGATCTCATAAGGGCTGTCGAGCAGGGCCTTGAGGTGATCGGCGGCGAATTCCGGGGTGCCGGCAAAGACGATGCGCAGTGGCTCAGTCATGGAAGCAATCTCTGAAAAGAAAAAGGCTTGCCGCAGCAAGCCTTTGAAAGGAGGGCATCAAGCGTTCTGGCGATGGAGCTTTTCCAGTTTCTTCTTGATTCGGTCGCGTTTGAGATTGGACAGGTAGTCAACGAACAATTTGCCGTTCAGGTGGTCGCATTCATGCTGGATGCACACGGCGAGCAGGCCTTCGGCGATCAGTTCGTAAGGTTGGCCGTCGCGGTCCAGGGCCTTGATTTTGACCTTCTGCGGGCGATCGACGTTTTCGTAGAAACCCGGCACAGAGAGGCAGCCTTCCTGATATTGCTCCATCTCGTCAGTCAGGGTTTCGAACTCGGGGTTAATGAACACCCGTGGTTCGCTGCGGTCTTCGGAGAGGTCCATCACGACGATACGTTTGTGCACGTTGACCTGGGTCGCGGCGAGACCGATGCCTGGCGCTTCATACATTGTTTCAAACATGTCATCGACCAACTGACGCACTTCGTCGTCCACTACGGCCACAGGTTTGGCGATAGTGCGCAGGCGCGAGTCGGGGAATTCGAGGATGTCTAAAATGGCCATAAGCTTAATTGCTGCACGTGTGAGGTAATGTCGGGTCGATGGCCTGGCGGGTCCGAAGATGCAGGCTACCGTTGTAAAACGTAGCTCCCTTCTTTGCAGTAGCAAGCCGGGAGCGAGCCACGAGGGCTCTGGCGTTTCACGCGAACGCACATAATAAAGGGATTCACCGCATGAGGAAATCACTACTCGCCTTGCTCCTTCTGGCCTCGGCCGGTTTGGCGCACGGGCAAGTGCAACTCAAGGAAGGTTTTCCACAGCAATACACCGTGGTATCGGGTGACACACTCTGGGACATATCGGGGAAATTCCTCCGTGAGCCGTGGAAATGGCCGGAGCTCTGGCAGGCCAATCCACAGATCGAAAACCCCAATCTCATCTACCCCGGCGACTCGCTTTCGCTGGTCTACGTCAATGGCCAGCCGCGCCTGACCCTTAACCGCGGCGCTTCCCGGGGCACCATCAAGCTTTCGCCACGCATCCGCAGCAGCCCGGTCGCCGACGCCATCCCGAGCATTGCGCTGAAGTCGATCAACAGCTTTCTGCTGAGCAACCGTATCGTCGACACGGTCGAGGACTTCGACAAGGCGCCTTATATCGTCGCCGGCGATGCCGAGCGCGTGCTCAGTGGCACCGGTGACCGAATCTTCGCTCGCGGCCATTTCGACCCGGTCCAGCCGGTTTACGGCATCTTTCGTCAGGGCAAGATCTACACCGACCCTGACAGTAAAGAGTTTTTGGGGATCAATGCCGACGAAATCGGCAGCGGTGAGATTGTGGCCACCGAAGGCGACGTCGCCACCCTGGCGCTGCAACGCACTACTCAAGAGGTCCGCCTCGGCGACCGCTTGTTCAGCGGTGAAGAGCGATCGATCAACTCGACATTCATGCCCAGTGCGCCAACAACCGAGATCAACGGGTTGATCATCGATGTGCCGCGTGGTGTCACGCAGATTGGCGCGCTGGATGTGGTCACGCTGAACAAGGGCCGGATCGATGGTCTCGCCGAAGGCAATGTGCTGGTGGTGATGAAAACCGGCGAGACCGTGCGTGACCGAATCACCGGTCAGCCACTGAAAATCCCGGATGAGCGCGCCGGTTTACTGATGGTTTTCCGCACCTACGACAAGCTCAGCTACGGGCTGGTGCTCAACGCATCACGCTCCCTGGCGGTCCTGGACAAGGTGCGAAATCCGTAGGCAGGCTGCACAAGTTACCAACAGAGTTATCCACAGCTTATTCCCGTTTGAACGGGGCTCATAACGATCAAGGATGATCCATGTCACTGCCTGCTTTTGCACCGGTTTCACCTGCGGAACTGGAAGCTCGTTTACGTTTGCATCGCTTGCCGGAGCTCGGCCCTGCGCGGTTCAAGAAATTGCTTGAGGCGTTCGGCTCGGCCTCCAAGGCTATCAGTGCGCCCGCCAGTGCCTGGCGTTCGCTGGGTTTGCCCCTCGCTTGCGCGCAGGCCAGGCGCTCAACGGAAATCCGTGATGGTGCGGGTCACGCATTGGCCTGGTTAGAGCGCCCGGGCCAGCATTTACTGATGTGGGACCAGCCTGACTACCCGGCGCTGCTGGCGGAAATCAGTGATGCGCCACCGCTGTTATTCGTTGCGGGCGATCCGGGCATTCTGGAAAAACCGCAGCTGGCGATGGTCGGTAGTCGTCGCGCTTCGCGGCCGGGCATGGATACTGCCGCTGCCTTTTCCCGCAGTTTGGCTGGCGCCGGTTTTGTCATTACCAGCGGTTTGGCGCTGGGCATTGATGCCGCCGCGCATCAAGCCGCTTTGGACGTGGGCGGGCGAACGGTCGGTGTACTTGGCACGGGACTTGAAAAGTTTTATCCACAGCGCAATCGACGGCTGGCGGACGCGATGATCGACTCGGGCAGCGCGGTGATTTCGGAGTTCCCGCTGGACGCCGGTCCCAGCGCCAGCAACTTCCCCCGGCGCAATCGAATTATCAGCGGTTTATCCCTCGGCGTGCTGGTGGTCGAGGCGAGTGTCGCCAGCGGGTCGTTGATCACCGCGAGGCTGGCGGCGGAACAAGGGCGCGAGGTGTATGCGATTCCGGGGTCGATCCACCACCCTGGTGCCAAGGGGTGTCATCAGCTGATTCGCGACGGCGCGGTGCTGGTGGAAACCATCGAGCATATCCTCGAAGCCTTGCGTGGCTGGCAACGGTTGCCGTTGTCCACAGAGACACCCTCGGCGGCGGCGACTCATCCCCTGCTGATGCTGCTTCACGCGGCGCCCCATACCAGTGAAGCATTGTCTGTCAGCAGCGGTTGGGCCTTGCCCAAAGTGCTGGCAGCGCTGACGGAACTGGAAATGGACGGCCGTGCGGTCTGTGAAAGCGGGCGCTGGTTTGCGCGGGTGAGCTAGGTTTTATAAGGAAGATCGGTAAACTGCGCAGAGCCTTATTCCGGAGCGTTTTTCATGGTCAACAGTTGGCGCGTGCAACAAGCCGCACGAGCAATTCGCGCAGGGGCGGTGATTGCCTATCCGACCGAAGCTGTCTGGGGCCTGGGTTGCGACCCGTGGGACGAAGAAGCGGTCTATCGTCTGCTGGCGATCAAGGGTCGGTCTGTGGATAAAGGCCTGATTCTCGTCGCCGACAACATTCGCCAGTTCGACTTCCTCTTCGAAGACTTCCCTGAACTGTGGATGGACCGCATGGCCAGCACCTGGCCGGGGCCGAATACCTGGCTGGTGCCGCATCAGAATCTGTTACCGCAGTGGATTACTGGTGTGCACGAGACAGTGGCGCTACGGGTCAGCGATCATCCGCAGGTGCGGGAGTTGTGCGCGTTGGTGGGGCCGCTGGTATCGACCTCGGCCAATCCACAGGGCCGGCCAGCGGCGCGGACCCGGATTCGTGTCGAGCAGTATTTCCGTGGGCAGGTGGATTACGTGTTGGGTGGGAATCTGGGTGGGCGCAAGAACCCGAGCGTGATCCGCGATCTGGCGACCGGCAAGGTTGTGCGCCCGGATTAGGACCGGTCATCGTTCTTCGCGGGCAAGCCTCGCTCCTACAGGTAGTACGCGATCCCCTGAAGGAGCGAGGCTTGCTCGCGAAGAGGCCCTCAAGGCAACAAAACAGTCGAGCCAGTCGTACGCCGCGCCGACAATTCGGTCTGCGCCTTCGCCGCTTCAGCCAATGGAAATTTCTGGCTGATGTCCACATTCAGCTTCCCGCTGATGATCATCTCGAACAGTTCATCCGCCATACGTTGCAGGTTTTCAGCGTTGTTGGCGTAGGTCGCCAGGGTCGGGCGGGTCACATACAGCGAACCCTTCGCCGAGAGAATCCCCAGGTTCACCCCGTCTACCGCACCGGACGCATTGCCGAAGCTCACCACCAGACCGCGAGGCGCCGTGCTATCGAGCGAAGTCAGCCAAGTGTCCTTGCCGACGCCGTCGTACACCACCGGGACTTTTTTGCCGTCAGTCAATTCCAGTACGCGTTGTGCGACATTTTCATGGCTGTAGTCGATGGTTGCCCAAGCACCATTGGCTTTGGCCAAAGCGGCTTTTTCCGGCGAGCTGACCGTGCCGATCAACTTCACACCCAAGGACTTCGCCCATTGGCAGGCCAGCGAGCCGACACCACCGGCCGCGGCGTGGAACAGGATGGTTTCGCCACCCTTGAGTTCATACGTCTGACGCAACAGGTACTGCACGGTCAGGCCCTTGAGCATCACCCCGGCGGCCTGTTCGAAGCTGATCGCGTCCGGCAGGTGCACCAGATTGGCCTCCGGCAAGACGTGAACGTCGCTGTAGGCGCCTAACGGACCGCTGCCGTAAGCCACGCGATCACCGACCTTGAACCGGGTGACTTCACTGCCCACCGCCTCGACCACGCCCGCACCTTCCGCGCCCACGCCCGACGGCAAGGCTGGCGGTGCATAGAGGCCGCTGCGGTAATAGGTGTCGATGAAATTCAGGCCGATGGCCTTGTTAGTCACGCGAACCTGCTGCGGGCCGGGCTCGGCGGGTTGGTAATCGACATACTCGAGCACTTCAGGGCCGCCATGGGCGCGGAACTGGATACGCTTAGCCATCAGAACTCTCCTTAGGTCTTAGCTTCTAGAGGTGTAACGCGAAGCTCCCTATCGGACTCCTATGCTTGATCTTCGTCAACTGCGGCAGGTCCATCTGCGATGTTATGCTACGCGCCCATTTGCGCCGGCCCCCGTTCCAATGGAGCGCCGCGTAGCTTTGCCCGATTCAAGGTGATGAAATGACGACCCGCACCGAGGCCGTAAAAGCCTACCTGCTCGACCTGCAAGACCGCATTTGCGCGGCCCTCGAAGCTGAAGATGGCGCCGCGCACTTTGTCGAAGACGCCTGGACCCGGCCTGCCGGCGGTGGCGGTCGCACCCGGGTGATCGAAAACGGCGCGGTCATCGAAAAGGGCGGCGTCAACTTTTCCCACGTCTTCGGCAGTGGTCTCCCACCGTCCGCCAGCGCCCACCGACCAGAACTGGCCGGCCGTGGCTTCGAAGCCCTGGGTGTGTCGCTGGTGATTCACCCGCACAACCCGTATGTGCCGACGTCCCACGCCAACGTGCGCTTTTTCATCGCTGAAAAAGAAGGCGAAGAACCGGTCTGGTGGTTCGGCGGTGGCTTTGACCTGACGCCTTACTACGGTAACGAAGAAGATTGCATGCACTGGCACCGCGTCGCCGAGCAGGCCTGCGCGCCGTTCGGTGCGGATGTTTACCCGCGTTACAAGGCCTGGTGCGACAGCTACTTCCACATCAAGCATCGCCACGAGCCGCGCGGCATCGGCGGGCTATTTTTCGATGACTTGAACGAGTGGGATTTCGACACCAGTTTCGCCTTCATGCGTGCCATCGGTGATGCGTTCATCGACGCCTACCTGCCGATCGTGCAGCGCCGCAAAAATGATGCGTTTACCGAGAAACAGCGTGAATTCCAGGAATTCCGCCGTGGGCGCTATGTCGAGTTCAATCTGGTCTACGACCGCGGCACGCTGTTCGGCCTGCAATCGGGCGGTCGTACCGAGTCGATCCTGATGTCCCTGCCACCGCAAGTACGCTGGGGCTACGACTGGAAAGTCGAGCCGGGCAGCGAAGAAGCACGGCTAACCGAGTACTTCCTGCAAGACCGCGATTGGTTGGCCAAGGCCTGAACGAGGAATTCTGATGGACCGTTACGTCGTATTCGGTAACCCGATTGGCCACAGCAAGTCGCCGCTGATCCACCGTCTGTTCGCCGAGCAGACCGCTCAAAAACTGGACTACAGCACGTTGCTGGCGCCCCTCGACGACTTTTCCGGCTGCGCCCAGGCATTTTTCCGCGAAGGGCGTGGGGCGAATGTGACGGTGCCGTTCAAGGAAGAGGCCTATCGTCTGGCGAACAGTCTGACGGCGCGGGCGCAACGCGCCGGTGCGGTGAACACGCTGAGTAAACTGGCCGATGGCAGTCTGTTAGGCGACAACACTGATGGCGCCGGACTGGTGCGGGACCTGACGGTCAACGCCGGTTTCAGCCTCAAGGGCAAACGCATCCTGCTGCTCGGTGCCGGAGGCGCGGTGCGCGGTGCGTTGGAGCCGTTGCTGGCCGAGCAACCCGCCTCGGTGGTCATCGCCAACCGCACGGTAGAAAAAGCCGAGCTGCTGGCGGAATTGTTCGCGGACCTGGGACCGGTGTCAGCCAGTAGTTTCGATTGGTTGAAGGAGTCGGTGGACCTGATCATCAACGCGACGTCCGCGAGTCTGTCAGGCGAAGTACCGCCGATTGCCTGCAGTTTGATCGAGCCGGGCAAAACGGTGTGCTACGACATGATGTACGGCAAGGAGCCGACCTCGTTCTGCCGTTGGGCCAGTGAACATGGCGCGGCCGTGTCGATGGATGGCTTGGGAATGCTGGCTGAACAGGCGGCGGAAGCCTTCTTCCTGTGGCGCGGCGTGCGCCCGGACACGGCAACGGTGTTGGCTGAATTGCGTCGGCAGTTGGCGCTTTAATCCTCAAACCGGATCGGGCATTTCTCTGCCCCTTCCAGCTTCCTCAATTCTTCCACCACCTGCGGCCGCGCTTGCCGCAATGTCAGGCTGCGATCCTGTTTCAGTAGCCGCCGCGCTTCCTGGTGCAGCATCTCTACACCCGAGTAGTCGATGAAGTTGATCTGTTGCGCCTCGATCACCACGCGCGCGCCGTGCATCCGTTGCAGGCGTACTTGCAGGTAATGGCTGGCGCCGAAAAAGATCGAACCACCGACCCGCAGAATGTCTTCATCCCCGTCGCGCCAATGTTGGACCCGCGGTTGTGAGGTGCGCTTGAGGTAGAAGAACAGCGAGGCCAGCACGCCGGCGTAGATCGCCGTCTGCAACTCCAGCAACAGCGTGGCGACACAGGTCAGCGCCATGACCAGGAACTCGGCGCGGCTGACCCGCAGCAACGCGCGAATGCCGCGATGATCCACCAGCCCCCAGGCGATCAACAGAATGCTGCCGGCCATGGCCGGGATTGGAATGTGCGCGATCAACGCCGCGCCGAAGAGGGCGAACAGTGCCACCCATAGCGCTGAGAACACGCCGGCCATCGGCGAGCAGGCACCTGCTTCATAACTCAGGCCCGAGCGGGTGAAGGAACCGGCCGACAGCGACCCGGAAAAAAACGCACCGACTATGTTCGATAAACCTTGGGCGCGGACTTCCTGATTGGCGTCGAGCAACTGCTGTGAGCGGGCCGACAAGGAACGGGCAATCGACAGACTGGTGACCAGCCCAAGCATGCCCACCGCCACCGCGCTGGGTAGCAAGCGCAGAATCAAGTCCAGATCCAGCGGCAGCGGGCTGAAGGGCGGTATCCGTCCGACAAATGCGCTGACCAACTTCACATGGCCGAACATCGATGGCCAGAACCAGACCAGCAATCCGCTCAGCGCCAGGGTGATCAATAGCGTCGGCCAGCGTCGCAAGAGCAGTTTCAACACCACGCCCACCACGACTGTCGCCAACCCCAGCATTAGCGAGGGTTTATCCACTTCGCCGAGGTGACTGAACAGCATCATCAAGCTGTTCAGCGCTGTTGCCTGGTTGGGCAAGTCCATACCCAGCAGATTCGGCAGTTGGCCGATGGCAATTACCACCGCCGCACCGAGGGTGAAACCCAGGACCACCGAGTGCGAGACGAAATTCACCAAGGCGCCGAAGCGCAGCAACCCGAGCAGCCACTGGAAAATACCGGCGAGAAGCGTCAGAAGCAGAATCAGGGTGACGTAGTCCTCTGACGCGGGGACGGCCAAAGGGCTGACGCTGGCATACAGGACAATAGAAATCGCCGCCGTAGGACCGCAGATCAAGTGCCACGAAGAACCCCAGAGACACGCGATCAGCACCGGGATGATGGCAGCGTACAGACCGTATTCAGGTGGGAGGCCGGCGATCAGCGCGTAGGCAACGGATTGCGGCAGCGCGAGAATGGCGCCGTTGAGACCGACGATCAGATCACGACCGACGCTGGCGCGGGTTTGCCGAGGCAACCAGCTGAGGAAGGGGAAGAGCGAATGGCGGCTTGGGAAGGCCATGGGTCCTCTCGGGTGGGGGTTTGCGCAAGGGTAGCAGGACGACGTGATCATTGTGGCGAGGGGATTTATCCCCGTTCGGCTGCGAGCAGTCGTTTATCGATTGCAGGCGATTGGGGCCGCTTCGCAGCCCAACGGGGATAAATCCCCTCGCCACAAGTTGGTGAACTGTACTGAAGGTCTGGGAAATTAGAGTTTGGCTTTCACCGCCGGCAACGCATCCTTCCCATCCACTGTCTTCACACCCTCCAGCCATTTATCCAGCACCGCCGGATTAGCCTTGATCCACGCCTTCGCCGCGTCCGCATTGCTGACCTTCTTGTTCACCACGTCGGCCATGATGCTGTTCTCCATCTCCTGGGTGAAGCTCAGGTTGGTGAGCAGCTTGCCGACGTTCGGGCAGGCCTGTGCATAACCTTTGCGGGTGAGCGTATGAACGCTGCCGGTGTCGCCGAAATACTTCTCGCCGCCCTTGAGGTAATGCATTTTCAGCTGCACGTTCATCGGGTGTGGGGTCCAGCCGAGGAAGGCAACGAATTTCTGTTTTTTCACCGCGCGAGACACTTCCGCCAGCATTGCCTGCTCGCTGGACTCGACCAGTTTCCACTGACCCATGTCGAAGTCGTTCTTCTTGATGATTTCTTGCAAGGAGATGTTGGCAGGAGCGCCGGAGCCGATCCCGTAGATCTTCTTGTCGAACTTGTCGGCATATTTGTTCAGGTCTGCAAAGTTATGCACACCCGCGTCCCAGACGTAATCCGGGACGGCGAGCGTGAATTCGGTGCCATCAAGGTTTTTCGCCAGTTGCGTGACGTCACCAGTGGCCACGAATTTGTCGTAGAAACCTTGCTGCGCCGGCATCCAGTTACCCAGAAACACATCGACCTGCCCATCCTTGAGCCCGCCAAAGGTAATCGGCACGGCAAGCGTGTCGACTTTGGCCTTGTAGCCCATGCCGTCCAGCAGAAACCCGGTGATGGCATTGGTCGCGGCAATGTCGCTCCAGCCAGGGTCGGCCATTTTTACCGTCTCGCAGCTTTGATCGGCATGTGCCGATGCACTGCCCAGAGCCAGAAGCCCAACGGTCACTGCTGTGGATAACCTACGCATGGCATTCCCCTTAACATTATTGGTTTTGGCAGGGTTGTGGATAACGTGCTTTACGCTCCAGATCGTCGAGGTCGATGTGGTTGCGCATGTACTGCTGACTGGCGTCCACCAGCGGCTGGTGATCCCAACTCTTCAGTTTGCCGATGGTCAATGCCTCGGCGACAAATCGCCGGCGGCGCTGGCTCGCAAGCACTTGTTGATGGATCGCCGGGATATCCCATTTGGCCCGTGCTTCGACGAGAAAATCTTCGAAAAGCGCGCGGTGTTGCGGTGATTGACTGAGTTCTGCCTGCTCGCGCGGGTCGTTGTGTACGTCAAAGAGTAGACAAGGGTCATCTTCGCTGTAGATGAATTTGTAGGCGCCACGGCGAATCATCATCAGCGGGCTGATAGTGCCTTCGGCCATGTATTCGCCGAAAACCTCGTCATGACCGCCCTGCCCTTGCAGGTGCGAGACCAGTGAGCGGCCGTCCAGCGGCAGCCCCGGTTCCAGAGAACCGCCCGCCAGTTCCACGAAGGTCGGCAACAGATCGGCAGTGGAAACCGCAGCGCTGACCCGGCCAGCGCCGAATTGCCCCGGCGCACTGATCAACAGCGGCACGCGGGCGGCCATTTCGTACCAGTGCATTTTGTACCAGAGTCCACGCTCGCCGAGCATGTCGCCATGGTCACCGGAGAACACAATGATGGTGTCATCGATCAGGCCGGTTTCCTCAAGTGTTTGCAGGAGTTTGCCGACGTTACTGTCGATATAGCTGCACGCACCGAAGTACGCACGGCGCGCATCGCGAATCTTATCCACAGGCAACGGTTTGTCCCACAGGTCGTAAACTTTGAGCAAACGCTGGGAGTGCGGATCGAGTTCGGACTGGGCCGGGGTCTCAGGCAATGGGATGTCGGCGTCGTCGTACATATCCCAGAAAGCCTTGGGAATGGTGTACGGGTCGTGTGGGTGAGTCATCGAAACGGTCAGGCAGAACGGCTGATCGCCCTCCTCACGAATGTGGTCGAACAAATACTGTTGGGCCTTGAACACTACCTCTTCGTCGAAATCCAGCTGATTGGTGCGTACACACGGCCCGGCTTGCAGCACCGAAGACATGTTGTGAAACCAGGTTGGACGCACGTCCGGCTCGTCCCAGTTCACAGACCAGCCGTAATCGGCCGGGTAGATGTCGCTGGTCAGGCGTTCTTCATAGCCGTGCAGCTGATCCGGTCCGCAGAAATGCATCTTGCCCGACAGTGCGGTGCGGTAGCCGAGTCGACGCAGGTAGTGGGCATACGTCGGTACATCGGCGGGGAAATCGGCCGCGTTGTCGTAGGCGCCGATCTTGCTCGGCAACTGACCGCTGACCAGGGTAAAACGCGACGGCGCGCACAGTGGGCTGTTGCAATAGGCGGCGTCGAACACCACGCCTTCGGCGGCGAGGCGGCTCAGATTTGGCAGTTTGATGGGCGAAGGGCCGTAGAACGGCAACATTGGCGCGGCCATCTGATCGGCCATGATGAAAAGAATATTCTTGCGCTTCATGGGATCGCGGCATTCCATAGTGAATATTTATGCGAGAGTGCTGCGATCGAGCATGTAGCCCAAGCATTTTGTGGTAAAGCCCATGCGCGGCAATGACTAGGATAAGCACAGCTTATGTATGACGCCCTTGGTGATTTGTCTCTGGATTTGCTTCGCGCCTTTGAAGCGGCGGCCCGTCAGCGTAGCTTCACCGCCGCTGCGGTGGAGCTTGGCACCACGCAACCGGCCATCAGCCAGCAGATCAAACGGTTGGAAGAACAACTCGGAACGCGGCTCTTCGATCGCATCTATCGCGGGATCGAGCTGACCGAGGCCGGAACGATTCTTTTTGAGCAAGTTCAGCTCGGATTGCAGAATATCGACGCAGGATTAAGCGCAATCAGCGCGCAGCACCAGCATGAAGTGTTGCAGGTCGCCACCGATTTTGCCTTCGCCGCGTATTGGCTCATGCCGCGCCTGCACCGCTTTCATGCCGCCAATCCTCAAGTGGACGTCAGCCTGGTCACCAGCGAACGCAGCCTTAACATGCTGCGCACCGATATCGATGTGGCGGTGTTGTTTGGTGATGGCCGATTCAAGCAGGGCGAAAGCCACTGGTTGTTCAGTGAAGAGGTGTTTCCGGTGTGCAGCCCGCTATTGCTGAAGGACCGCGCCCTGCCCTTGCCGGTCCAATCACTTCTGGAGTTCCCGTTGCTGCACCTTCGAGGCGAAAACAGCAGCAACTGGTTCGATTGGAGCGGCGTGTTTCGTGAGTTGGGGATTGCTTCGGCACCCGCGCCTGGGCAATTGCGCTTCGACAATTACACGTTGTTGATCCAGGCCGCCATTGGCGGTCAAGGCGTGGCGATTGGCTGGCGACACCTTGTGGATAACTTGCTGGCGCAGGGATTGTTGTGCCGACCGATTGCGCAAACGGTTATCTCCAGGCTCGGCTATTACGTGGTCCTGCCCCAGCGAAAACGGCGTGGCGCACTGATTCAACAGTTTGTGGACTGGCTGATGGATGAGCAGGCCAGCAGTGCGCAATCGCTGAACGGCCTGCCGCTGCCGTCTATCGCTATATAGCGTCGGTTGCAACGAAGGTCACGTGTTCGCCGACATGCAGGTTCAACTGCATCTCATCGGCAATTCCCACCGCCACCCGGTTCAACCGCTCAAGCGCTTCGGCGAGGCCCGTTTCCAGGCTGCTGCTGACGTGGCTGAAATGTTCAATGGTCAGCCCGGCCACGCCGCGCGGCGCATTCACCAGCGTCCAGTGCAAGGTGCTGCTTTGCAGGGCTTCGCGAATTTCTTCGGCGGCGTGGCGTTGAAGTTGATCTTCTATTTCTTCCGGATCGTCCAATACCTCGAAATCGCCCACCACAAACAACCGGGTAATCCCCGTGGCGTGCATGCCATCGATCAGAGCATCCACCGCCAGCACTTGCTCTACCGGGCCGGGGACGATGGATTTTTCCACGTGCTCGCTGTTCATCGGCAACCCTGGTGCATCCAGCAGACAGATCACCGCCGAACAACCGGCGACGCTCTGCTTGACCCGTTCGGCATCGAATAAATCGCCGGTCTTGGTCCGCAATCCCGGACGCGGCGCGAGCGCCGTCAGATCATCGAGAATCGCGATCACTTCATGTTGGCGCCGCAACATTTCTGCCATCAGCGCACTGCCCAGGCTACTCATGGCACCATAAAGCACCACTTTCACCACCGGTGTTTCGGCATTTTTCATGGCTGTGCTCCGTTCTTCCTACGTATATGGCGTGTGACCTGTGGTAAACAGCGCCAGTTCGACTCGGTTTCAGAGGGTTCTCAAATGCAGCGGATCAAGGGTTACCACGCGCATGTCTATTTCGACGCCAGCACCCTCCCACAGGCACGAGCCTTGTGTGAGCAGGCAGCGCAATTGTTTCCACTGAAGATGGGCCGCGTCCATGAACGCCCGGTGGGCCCGCACCCGGACTGGAGTTGCCAATTGGCATTCGAGCCGCAATACATCGGTGACGTGCTGCCCTGGCTTGCGCTCAACCGCAAGGGTTTGGTGGTGTTCCTGCACCCGGACACCGGCGACGATCTGCTCGACCACACCGAGCATGCCATCTGGATGGGCGCGATTCGGTCGCTGGATCTGTCTATTTTTTGATCAGAGTGTTTCTTCTGCTTCACCGGGCAAGTGCTCGTCCAGGTGCAGCCAGGGTAAACGGCTGTCCGTCCAGATATGCCTTTGGGCGGGTGCCTGCTCGGGATGATCGAGGGTGGCGACGGTCACGTCGACGCTGTCCGGGCTCAGGTGCGTGACCAGCGCCAGCTGCGCCCCACAGTTGCCGCAGAAATACCGTACGCAGGTTGTCGAAGAGTCGTACTGCGCGGGTATCCCTTTCACCCATTCAAAGGCTGATGCCGGCACGGTGATCCAGGTGGTCACGATGCCGCCACTGACCCGTCGGCAAATCGAACAATGACAGTGGGCGATGTCGTGCAAGGGCCCGCTGAATTGATAGCGCAGATGTCCGCAGTGGCAGCCGCCGGTATGAATGTCGGCCATGTTTTTTCCTCCTGCCCCCTATTCAGGGACTTTTAACCCGTCCGACGACCGGTTGCACATCTGGTCAATGCTTTCATCCGCGAAAGCTGGGTGAAAGCTTCCCCGATTAGGATCGCCCCCACTACCGGCAACAGACCGGTCGGCCAATGCCAGTGTTTTATCGCTCGCACAGCCCATTTAACAACAACAATGGTGATCCTGATGTCCTTTGCTACCCGCCACTTCGCTGTCACTCCGCCCATACGTCTCGTGCTTCCCGTTCTGCGCTGACCCACCCGGTTCGCCCATTCCCTAGCCGCGCTATGCCTGGAGTATTCCCATGCTGACTTTCCTTGGCTTTGCCATGGTCATCACGTTCATGTTCCTGATCATGACCAAGCGCCTCTCTGCGCTGATTGCTCTGATCATCATCCCGATCCTGTTCGCGCTGTTCGGTGGTTTTGCGCCGAAGATCGGCCCGATGATGCTCGAAGGCATCACCAAGCTTGCGCCGACCGGCGTGATGCTGATGTTCGCCATTCTGTACTTCGCCCTGATGATCGACTCCGGCCTGTTCGACCCGGCCGTGCGCAAGATCCTCAAACTGGTCAAGGGCGACCCGCTGAAAGTGTCGGTCGGCACCGCCGTACTGGCGCTCGTCGTCTCCCTTGATGGTGACGGCGCGACCACTTATATGATCTGCGTGGCTGCGATGCTGCCGCTCTACAGCCGCATAGGCATGAGCCCGCGGATCATGGCCGGTCTGATCATCCTCGCCGGTGGCGTGATGAACATGACCCCTTGGGGCGGCCCGACCGCCCGTGCGGCCAGTGCGCTGCATGTGGACCCGTCGGACATCTTCGTACCGATGATTCCGGCGATGGCGGCCGGAGTGGTGGCAATCCTCTTGATTGCCTACTTCTACGGCAAGCGTGAGCGTGCGCGTCTGGGTGAGTTGCACCTGGTGGGCGATGAAATCGACCACAGTGAAATCAGCGTTTCGCAATTCCCGGACGCCCGTCGTCCGAAGTTGATCTGGTTCAACGGCGCCCTGACCCTGGGCCTGATGTGCACCCTGGTTGCCGGCCTGTTACCGCTGCCGGTGCTGTTCATGGTGGCGTTCAGTATCGCGATGATCGTCAACTACCCATGCCTGCAACAACAGAAGGACCGCGTTGCGGCCCACGCCGGTAGCGTGCTGGCAGTGGTCGGGTTGATCTTTGCCGCGGGCATCTTCACCGGTATCCTGACGGGCACCGGCATGGTCGACGCGATGTCGAAAAGCCTGCTGGCGGTCATCCCGGATTTCCTCGGCCCGTATCTGGCCGTGATCACTGCGCTGGTGAGCATGCCGTTCACGTTCTTCATGTCGAACGATGCATTTTATTACGGCGTGTTACCGGTACTTGCGGAAGCCGCCAGTCATTACGGTATAACCGCGGTTGAAATGGCACGTGCCTCGATCGTCGGTCAGCCCGTCCACTTGTTGAGCCCGCTGGTACCATCGACCTACTTGTTGGTGGCCCTGGCCGGTATCGACTTCGGTGACCATCAGCGCTTCACCCTGAAATGGGCAGTGCTGGTGTGCATGTGCATACTGGTTGCCGCGTTGCTGATGGGGATTTTTCCGCTGTTCAGCACTCTATAAGCCCAAGACTCACCATGACGGGTCCAGGCTTTGCTGTTTGAAGCCTGGGCCCTTCGTGGTTTAACAATCGCTCAAAGGAATACACATGGAATGGCTGACCAACCCTGAAATCTGGGTTGCCTTCTTCACCCTGACCGCCCTGGAAATCGTCCTGGGTATCGATAACATCATCATGATTTCGATCCTGGTCAGCCGCATGCCCAAACACATGCAGCAGCGCACCCGGATTTTCGGCCTGGCGCTGGCCATGGTCACGCGGATCCTGTTGTTGCTGTCGATCACCTGGGTCATGCGCCTCACCGCCGACCTGTTCGACATGTTCGGCCAGGGTATTTCCGGGCGAGACCTGATCCTGTTCTTCGGTGGTCTGTTCCTGTTGTGGAAGAGCTCGCAAGAGATGTACCACGCACTGGAAGGCGAGGATGAGACCCACGAGGAACCGACCGCCAAGGGTGGCAGCTTCCTGTACACCATCATCCAGATTGCGATTATCGACATCGTGTTCTCCCTGGACTCAGTGATCACCGCCGTGGGTATGGTTTCCCATGTGCCGGTCATGGTCGCTGCGATCGTCGTCGCCGTACTGGTAATGATGCTGGCGGCTGGCACCATCAGCGAATTCATCGACAAGCACCCGTCGCTGAAAATGCTGGCGCTGTCGTTCCTGTTGCTGGTCGGTACCGTGTTGATTGCCGAGTCCTTCGAAGTGCATTTGCCAAAAGGCTACGTGTACTTCGCCATGGCGTTCTCGCTGGCAGTGGAAGCGATCAACATCAAGATGCGCACCGCAATGATGAAAAAGAAGAAGCAGCAGGACCCAGTGAAACTGCGCAAGGATGTTCCGGGTCAATAACCTGAATGCGCTCCGCTGACTACGTCAGTCAGTGAGTGCGCAAAACCTGTGGGAGCGAGCTTGCTCGCGATAGCGGCCTGTCAGTCAACATCAATGTTGAATGTGATGGCCTCATCGCGAGCAAGCTCGCTCCCACAGTTTTTTGCCCGACCCATAGGCATTTGGGCCAAAGGTTGACGCAAAGGGTTTAGCTGGTTAGCGTCCCCGGCTCGCAACAAACGACAATGACAAGGAATGCATATGTCTGGAAAACCGGCTGCACGTCTCACGGACCCCACCACCTGCCCACTTCCCGGGCATGGCACCAACCCGATCGCCAGCGGCTCACCCGATGTCTTTTTCAATGGCCTCGCCGCGGCGAGAGTCAGCGACAAATGCACCTGTGGTCAGGCCCTGAGCGGCGGATTCTCTTCAACGGTGTTCATCAACGGTTTGAACGCAACGACCGTAGATAGCACTGCAAACCATGGTGGCGTGGTGATCGGCGGCTCCGGCAACGTCATCATTGGCAGCACTCACACCCCCGCGCCATTCATTCCGCCCTTGCCGATCATCGGCCAGCCCTTGGTCGAATTCAAAGCCGTCAGCGCCGGCGATGGCGAACCGATTGCCGAACAAGATTACGAAATCGAAACCGCCGAAGGACGCATCGTCAAAGGCCAGACCAACGCTCAGGGCCTGACTCAGAGCGTCGTCACCCTACAGCCCGACCTCGCCGTCGTCCGCTGGATCGTCTGACCCTCAAGGAAGAATGAAATGACTGGACAATGCATGGCCCCAGACGACCTGGACATGAAAAAACTCTGGGACAGTACCTGCGAACTGCCCACCTGCAAACGCGAAACCACCCAGGGCGGCCCGAACCCGAAAACCCGTGTCGAAGTGCCGTTGCTGACGTGTAATTGCCTATGGCGCAGGTTTCAGAAAGAAGCCGAAGAATGGGTCGCACCGGGCGGCGTGTTGATTGCCGACCCGCAAGCACGTAACCGCAAGATCAACGCGGCCTATGCGCAGTTGTGGCTGGCGGATAACCGGTTTCAGTGGGCGGGTTTGGCGGCGTTTGCTTCGAAGCAGGTGGGGTGTGGGTTGATTCATGCCGCCACGCTAGACCAGAGAATCGAAGCGGAAAAAAAAGCATACAAGACGTTAAAAGACAGCCAGTCTAAGGATTTGTACGAACGCATAGTGGTCAACAAATTGCGTTCGGATCCTGAGCTTTGGAACCAGTGGGATCAGGCCAAGCAGCAGAATCCGGTTCCCTTGACGAGTGATCCACTGTCAGGTGACGCGATTGCATTTCTGCAAGAAGAGTTGCAATACGTTCACGAAATGCTGGCACTTGGAAACACGGCTCTTTTCCTAGATGTGTATCCACTACATCGGTTTTTCATGGTGCGAGGATTCAAGGAAATGGAGAAGTGTCTGCCTGACCGCAGCAGCCTAAAAAATGAAGTGCTTTGGCCCATTGCAGATAAAGTTGAATTCGGTGCGTTCCGGACAGAGGTATCCGACACCTTTAAGGCAATTGAGGCCGGAGACATTGCTACAAGCGTTGAGCTTATGGCTGCTCATGAGCAGCTAAACATTCTTCAGCCAGCCATGTATGACGTGACCCACTTTGCAAGACTTACGCAAGGCACTCAAGCCGGTGATGTTGTGTCCGTGGTCACTGGCTTATTCACTGGAATTTCTGAAGAAATTCAACTTACCCTAGCCAGTCAATGTAAGGCCCCCGACTATCGTCAAGTCACATTTGGTCGCAATCCACTCTCTGATTTGGCGGACAAAGATCAACGTATGGCTTTTGTTCTTCGAGCTGCAACGCAATTTGATCGTTTGCTTAAAGACTCCGTAACGCATACACAGTTGGAGCAATCGATAACAGAGATATCCCACGGCGGAGGCGTCAAATGAGGATGCTCTCAAAGCGTATTCGATTGTTAGTTGTTGGCACCGCTGCTGTTCTCTTTGCTTATGCGGCCTACTCAAATAGAAGCATAGATGTGCTTAGCGTTCACGTTGGTAAACCGTACGAGGAGGTGGTACGAGACTCAACGTTCTCCGTACACGCAAAGACAGCCGTCTACCCCAGTGAACCACCCCATCCAAGTTCAACCTGGATCAGCAGTCCTGTTGTCATCCGATTTGATGATCCTCAGCATGGCTTCACCTTGCCCCCAACCAAATTTGGTGCAGTGACGTACAACAAGAGCAAAGTTGCAACCATCACCACCTCTCCAATGCTCGAGACTTTAGCGTTTGAGGATCTCTTGCCCCTTCTAGACAAGACGCAGATCATGTTGAAAGCAGCGGGTTGGATGCCACGAGACGCCAGTAGTCATGCTTGGCTGGAAACGACAAATGAAGCTGACAGAACTGCGCTTCAGAGCAAATTGTTCGACCAGGTTGTTATCGTGATGCTCCTGATACCCCACAAATACAGTCTTGCGATTAACGTCAAATGCTACGCCCGCTGTAATGAGCGCGACCCGAAAACGGCAAAGTATCTGATCGATGTTAGCGTAGGTTCGGATTACTACAGCGAATGAAGAGTCGCTCCAGACGGCGGCGCCGATGTTTGCAAAGAGCAGCATTTTTTATACTGTTCATTTGCCTGACTTCCGTTCACTACCCGGTTGATTTTTTGAACGTTAGTATCGGGAAGCCATACAGAGAAGTTGTACGAGACTCGACATTCCCTGTTGAAGACGACACGGCAATTGATCCTGGTGATCCTCAGGACGCTAAAGATCCACCTCATCTGAGTTCAACCTGGATCAGCAATCCAGTTGTCATCCAATTTGATGATCCCGACTATGGCTTTACGCTGCCCGCTACCACGTTCGGTGCGATTGGGTGGTCCGAATTCAAAGCGATCACCCTAACTACATCGCCGATGCTGGAAACCTTGCCGAACGTAACCTACAGACAGCCTAGTATCTGATCGACATCGGGCTGAGCAGGGATCACTTCAGCAATTGAAATCTCCCCCGATTTTAGGACTGCTGCGCAGCCCAGCGGGAGCAAGCTCCCTCGCCACAGGGTGTGTGCTCGTGCACCTTTTTAACTGAGTGGCTGAGACCTTCGGGCTCCTTTTTCACCTCTGCAGAAACCCGTTTTTCATGACAGTTTTGTTTCAATCGCTTCTTTAGCTGTGCGATGCTGGCGCACAGACCGTTAGCCAACTACAGCTTAAGTACAGAACGTAGAAGAACGCGCGGCACCGTCAAC
Source organism: Pseudomonas sp. Hz4 (assembly GCF_054898165.1). Taxonomy (NCBI): domain Bacteria; kingdom Pseudomonadati; phylum Pseudomonadota; class Gammaproteobacteria; order Pseudomonadales; family Pseudomonadaceae; genus Pseudomonas; species Pseudomonas sp. Hz4. The sequence continues at coordinate 273,505 of NZ_CM142719.1, forward strand.
TTGCCCCTTTGGGGCGCTACCACCACAGGGGGCCTGCATGCTCACCCTGCTCAATTTGTTATCTGCCGTGGCCTTGTTGATTTGGGGCACGCACATCGTCCGAACCGGCATCCTGCGGGTCTACGGTTCAAACTTGCGCCACGTGATCGGCCGGAACATGTCCAAGCGCTGGCTGGCGTTCATCTCGGGGATCGTCGTGACAGCGATGGTCCAGAGCAGCAATGCCACCGCCATGCTCGTCACCTCCTTTGTCGGTCAGGGCCTGATGGCGCTGACCCCGGCTCTGGCGACCATGCTCGGGGCCGATGTCGGTACCGCGCTGATGGCGCGAGTGCTGACCCTCGACCTGTCATGGCTGTCGCCGCTGCTGATCTTTCTTGGGGTGATTTTCTTCCTGTCGCGCAAACAGACCCGGGTCGGACAGATGGGCCGGGTCGGCATCGGCCTGGGGCTGATCATCCTGGCCCTGCAACTGATCGTCGAATCCGCCGCGCCGATTACGCAGGCACAAGGTGTGAAAGTAATTTTCGCCTCGCTGACCGGCGACATCCTGCTGGATGCCCTGGTCGGCGCGCTGTTTGCGATGGTTTCCTACTCCAGCCTGGCCGCCGTCCTGCTGACGGCGACCCTGGCCGGTGCCGCGGTGATCAGCTTGCCAGTTGCCATCGGCCTGGTGATCGGCGCCAACATCGGCAGCGGCATTCTTGCTTTCCTCAGCACCAGCATGCAGAACGCCGCCGGCCGCCAAGTGGCTTTGGGCAGCCTGCTCTATAAGCTGATTGGCCTGCTGCTGATCATTCCGGTGCTCGACCCGTTGGTGAACTGGATTGACAGTCTGGACTTCAGCCCTCAGGAAATGGTCATTGGCTTTCACCTGCTCTACAACACCGCGCGCTGCCTGATCTTGCTGCCAAGTGTTGGGCTGATGGCCAGGCTATGCGCGTGGCTGCTGCCGGAGCGGCCGGAAATCAACGGCACCGCCAAACCGCGGCATCTTGATCCGACGGCATTGGTCACGCCCAGCCTGGCGCTGGCCAATGCCGCCCGGGAAACCCTGCGCATCGGCGACCTGATCGACAACATGCTCGAGGCCATGCTCGACGTGCTGCGCGGCAACCAAACCGCCATCACCCAGGAAATGCGGCGCCTGACCGATGATGTGGAATCGCTCTACGGTGCGATCAAGCTCTATCTGGCGCAAATGCCCCGCGAGGACCTCAGCGAGCAGGACAGCCGGCGCTGGGCGGAAATCATCGAGTTGGCGATCAACCTTAAACTCGCCAGCGACCTCATCGAGCGCATGCTGCGCAAGGTTCAGCAGCAGAAAACCTCGCAGCGCCGGTCTTTTTCCGAGGTCGGCCTCGAAGAGTTGGCGGGACTGCACAGTCAGTTGATATCCAACCTGCGCCTAGGGTTGTCAGTGTTCCTCAGTGCCGACAAGGAAAGTGCCCGCCAGTTATTGCGTGAGAAACGTCGCTTTCGCGCACAGGAACGCCGCCTGGCCCATGCTCACGTCAGCCGATTGCAACGTAAGATCGTGCAGAGCATCGAGACCAGCTCGTTGCACCTGGAGTTGATTGCCGACATGAAGCGTCTGAGTTCGCTGTTCTGCAGCAGCGCCTATGTGGTGCTGGAAACTTCCGACACCGGCGCACTCATTGCCGATGATTTTGCTGACATCACGCATTCACCCTGAACGTCCACACTTGCCTGAAGTCTGTTGAACTTACGCTAGCCGTATGGAAACTCGTTATGCGTTGTCTGTTGTTCGCCTGTCTGTTGCTTGGCTCACTCCCTGCGTTTGCCCTGGATCGCTTTCAGGTCGAGGGCTATACGCTGCCCAACGGCCTGCAACTGCTGCTAAAACCCGGCACGGAGCGCGGACATGTGGCGATTCGCCTGGTGGTCGGCGTCGGCATTGATGATTTCAGTTGTGCCGACAAAGAGCTGCCGCACCTGCTTGAGCACTTGCTGTTCAGCGGCATCGACGCCACGGGCGAAGGCGGGCTGGAAGAGCGCATGCAGGCACTGGGCGGCGAGTGGAACGCCTACACCAGCAACGCCGACACGACGTTTGTCATCGAAGCCCCGGCGAAAAACCAGCGCAAGGTCCTCGACCTGCTGCTGGCACTGCTGACCCAAACCCGAATCGACGACAACGCGATCAACGCCGCCAAACAAGTGGTCGAACGCGAAGACGGCGGCCATTACTCGCACCTGCAACGCTGGCTGGATCGCCAGGATCTTGGCCACACCGCGAGTAATCAGCTGGCGGTGGAACTGGGCCTCAAATGCCCCGAGCGGGCTGAGGTCGATTACCTGACCCGCGAACAGCTGGAAAAGGTACGCAAGGCCTGGTACGCGCCGAACAACATGACCCTGATCGTGGTCGGCGACCTCGATCGATTGCTGCCGGCCTATCTGGAACGGTCTTATGGTGCGCTTGAAGCGGTCGACCCTACCGATCACCCGCCCCTGCCGGAAATCAAGGCCAGTGCTGCACATGAACGCACGCTGAGTCATGGTTTCGTTGGTGGTAGTGCCAAGTTGCACTGGCTGGTGCCGGAGCCAGTGCTGGAAGATCAGCACGACGAAACCTTCGACTTGCTCAAGGACTATCTGGACTGGGCGCTTTACCGCCAAATGCGCCTGGCCCATGGCTTGTCCTACGGGCCTTCGGCCGGGCGCGAGGTGTTTGGTGGCGTGGGTTTCATGAGCCTGAACGCCGATGTTGAGCGCGATGACGTGTCCAAGGCCGAACAGGTGCTGGAGGATCTGAAGGCCGGGATGCTCAGGGACGGTCTCAATGCCGACAGCTTCAACCGACTCAAACAGGCCGCCATCGCCCGCCAGGCCTGGGCCGTGCAAGGCAACAGCGCGTTGGCCGATTATTACTGGAGTGCCCTTGGGGATTACCAGGACGGCCGTTTCGCCAACCCGGCCAAGGAACTGCAAGGGGTGACGCTGGCGGAAGCGAACAAGGCCATGCGTGAATTGCTCATGCAGCCAGGCTACCTGCGGATCGAAAAGCCGTTGATGAGTGATGACCAATTGATGTGGGCGATTGCCGGTGTACTGGGGCTCATCGTATTGATGCTGCTGGGTTGGCGCTTGCATCGTAAGGCACCGCGAACCGAGTAGCAGCCTGCGTTCGGCAGCTGCTACACGGGTTTTGTGATCGGACCGCGGCCCCTCGCCACACCGCCCTCTCGGCGGTTACCCTGTCGAGGATCTTTCCCACGACTATTGCGAACCGCCGAATGCCGACTCTGACCCTATTCGTACAGCGCATCCTGGAATTGATGAAGCGCTATCCGGGGGTCATTGCGCTCGGTGGTTTCATTTCTGGGGTCGGCAGCTTCATTCTGGTGGATCGTCAGCAAGGTCTGGCGACGTGGATCACCACCATCATGCTGGTCAGCTGGATCTGGCTGATGCTGGAAAACAGCCTCACCAAGCTGTTCGCCAGGATCTTCAAGCGCGAAATACCCCAGCCTCTGCTGCGTTACGCCACGCAGATGATCCACCAGGAAAGCTTGTTCTTCGTCCTGCCGTTCTTTTTCATCACCACCACCTGGAACAGCGGCCAGTTGTTTTTCACCGGGTTGCTGGCTATCGCCGCGCTGATTTCCATCATCGATCCGCTCTACTACAAATGGCTGGCGCCTCGGCGCTGGGCGTTCCTGGCGCTGCACACGCTGACGTTGTTCGCTGCACTGCTGACCGCCCTGCCCGTCATCCTGCACCTGACCACCTCCCAGAGTTTCAAACTGGCCCTGGGCACCGCCGTGGTGTTGTCGTTCCCGAGCCTGGCGTCGATCTTCCCGATTCGTACTGTGCGCAACGCGCTGGCGATTCTGAGCATCACCGTGGGCATCGGCGGCGTTGGCTGGGTGCTGCGTTCATGGGTTCCGCCGGCGACGCTATGGCTGACTGATGTGGCGATCAGTACGCAAATGCAGGGCCGTATCCCCGGCGACAGCCTCGATGAGGTCACCGCCGACCAGATCCGTGGTACCGGCCTGTACGCTTACACCGCGATCAACGCCCCGCGTGGTCTGGAGGAGCGGATCTATCATGTGTGGCAGTTCAACGGCAAAGAGGTCGACCGCATCCCCCTGGACATCCATGGCGGGCGCAAGGAAGGCTACCGCGCCTGGACCCACAAGCAGAATTTCCCCGGCAACCCTGCGGGTAAGTGGCAGGTTCGGGTGCTGACCGAAGATGGCCAGGTCATCGGTGTGTTGCGTTTCGAGGTAAAGGACAAAAAGCCTGCGACTGCCGCAAAGTAACCCGTTCGTGCTATTACGTAGATCTGCGTAATAGCCGATAAAGCACGGAGCTTATGACCAGCAGCACAATGGCCGGCAGTGCCCAACTGGACACCTCTCACTCCCCTGCTCAGTTGCGGGTTACGGGTGACTGGACGCTTGCCCATTACGCCAATCTCAAGCACCTGAGCGAAACGCTCCACGGCCAATACGACGACAGCACTCACATCGACCTTAATGGCCTCGGCGCGCTCGATACCGCCGGCGCGTCGCTGCTGGTGGAGTTGCTCGGATCCGAGCGTCTGGGCCGATCCGCCGAACATCCCGATTGCACACTGTCCTCTGCCGACCGTGCCTTGTTGCAGACCGTCTATTGCTCGCTGACCGACTTCTGCGTGCCGATCAAGGAACCGCAAACCAGCGTCGGCATTCAACTGCTGACCCGCATCGGCCGCGCGGTCGACACGGTCTGGCAGGACACCCTGCAACTGCTGGGTTTCGTCGGCCTGATCCTGGAAACCATCGCCCGCGGTCTGTTTCGCCCCAAACGCTGGCGCATTACGCCGATGGTGGCGCACATCGAACAGACCGGCCTCGACGCCGCGCCCATCGTCGCCCTGCTGACCTTTTTGGTGGGCGCCGTGGTGGCGTTTCTCGGCGCGACGGTGCTGGCGAGTTTCGGCGCGAGTATTTTCACCGTGGACCTGGTGGCGTTCTCCTTCCTGCGCGAATTCGGTGTATTGCTGACTGCGATCTTGATGGCCGGCCGCACCGCCAGTGCGTTCACCGCGCAGATCGGCTCGATGAAAGCCAACGAAGAAATCGACGCTATTCGCACCTTGGGCCTCGACCCAATGGAGTTGCTGGTGGTGCCGCGAGTGTTGGCCCTGCTGGTCGCGCTGCCGATGCTGACCTTTCTGGCGATGCTCTCGGGGATTGTCGGCGGCGGTGTGGTTTGCGCGGTGTCGCTGGATATTTCGCCCGCGATGTTCCTGTCGCTGCTGCAATCGGACATCGGCGTTCAGCACTTCCTGGTCGGGATCGTCAAAGCGCCGATTTTCGCTTTTTTGATCGCCGCCATCGGCTGTCTTGAAGGCTTCAAAGTCAGCGGCAGCGCCGAGTCCGTCGGCGCGCACACCACGTCGAGCGTGGTGCAATCGATTTTCGTGGTGATCGTGCTCGACGCCGTGGCCGCGCTGTTTTTCATGGAGATGGGCTGGTGAGTCGTCTACCCCGAGCACCTTCCGAGGCGGTGATCGAAGTCCGCGGCTTGTGCAATCGCTTCGGCCGCCAGAGCGTGCATGAGAACCTCGACCTGGAGTTGTTCAAGGGCGAAATCCTCGCCGTGGTCGGCGGTTCCGGCAGCGGCAAATCAGTGCTGCTGCGCAGTATCGTCGGCTTGCGCCAGCCCAGCGAAGGGGTGGTGAAGGTCTTCGGTAAAAACCTGCCGACGCTGTCCGAACACGAGCGCTCGAAGGTCGAACGGCGCTTCGGCGTGCTGTTCCAGAAAGGCGCCCTGTTCTCTTCGCTGACGGTCACCGAGAACGTCGCCCTGCCCCTGATCGAGCATGCCGGTTTGAGCCGAGAGGACGCCGAACACCTGGCGGCGGTGAAACTGGCGTTGGCCGGGCTGCCGCTGTCGGCGGCCGACAAGTACCCCGCTTCACTGTCCGGCGGCATGATTAAGCGTGCGGCACTGGCCCGGGCGTTGGCGCTGGACCCGGACATCCTGTTTCTCGACGAACCCACCGCCGGCCTCGATCCGATTGGTGCGGCCGCGTTCGATCAATTAATTCTGACCCTGCGCGATGCGTTGGGCCTGAGTGTGTTTCTGGTCACCCACGACCTCGATACGCTCTACACCATCACCGACCGGGTGGCGGTGCTGGCGCAGAAGAAAGTGCTGGTGGCGGACGCCATCGACAAGGTGTCGGAAGCCGACGATGCGTGGATTCACGAATACTTCCATGGCCCTCGCGGCCGCGCGGCGCTGGCCGCCGCTCAACAGCTTAAGGAGGTCTGACATGGAAACCCGAGCCCATCATGTATTGATCGGCCTGTTCACCGTGATTGTGGTGGCGGGCGCCCTGCTCTTCGGTCTGTGGCTGGCCAAGTCCAGCGTCGACACCGAGTTCAAGGATTACGAAATCGTCTTCAACGAGGCCGTTAGCGGCCTGTCCAAGGGCAGCGCCGTGCAGTACAGCGGGATCATGGTCGGCGACGTGGTGACCCTGCGGCTGGACCCGAAAGACCCACGCCGGGTATTGGCGCGAATTCGCCTGGGCGGCGATACCCCGATCAAGGAAGACACCCAGGCTAAACTGGCGCTGACCGGGATCACCGGGACCTCGATCATCCAGCTCAGCGGCGGTACTCCGCAGAGTCCGACGCTCAAGGGCAAGGACGGTAATTTACCGACGATCATTGCCTCGCCCTCACCCATCGCTCGCTTGCTGAATGACAGCGGCGACCTGGTGGCCGGTGTGAACATGCTGATGCACAACGCCAATCAGGTGTTTTCTTCGGAGAACGCCGAGCGCATCCGCAAGACAATTGAGCATCTGGAGCAAACCACCGGCACCATCGCCGACCAACGCGGTGATATTCGCCAGGCCATGCAACAACTGAGCGCCATCGGTAAGCAGGCCACGGCCACCCTGGAACAGACCGCCGCGCTGATGCGCAATGCCAACGGCTTGCTCAACGATCAGGGCAAGCAGATGTTCGGCAGCGCCGAGCAGGCGATGAAATCGCTGGAACAGAGCAGCGCGACCATCAACACGTTGCTCACGACCCATCAGGATTCGCTCAACAGCGGCATGCAAGGCCTCAATGGCCTGGCCCCGGCGGTGCGTGAGCTGCGCGATACCCTGACATCGTTGCGGGCTATTTCCCAGCGCCTGGAAGCCAACCCCAGCGGTTACTTGCTGGGCAATGACAAGAACAAGGAGTTCACGCCATGAAGCTGACTCACCTCGCCCTCCTCGTCAGCTTCATTGGGGTCAGCGCCTGCTCGATCCTGCCCACGTCCGAGCCGTCCGATGTCTATCGGTTGCCTTCGGCCCAGAGCAGCGTATCGGCCAGCCACGGGTCGTCACAACGCTGGTCGCTGCGCCTGGCCAAGCCACAGGCCAGCGAGGCCTTGAACAGCCCGAAGATCGCCGTGATCCCTCAGGGTGATCTGATCAGCAGCTACAAGGCCTCGCGCTGGAGCGACCCGGCACCGGTGTTGCTGCGCAATCGCCTGTTGGACGGTTTCCAGCGTGATGGTCGGGTTTCATTGCTGAGCACCGACGACAGCAATTTCCAGGCAGATCTGGAGCTGGGTGGCAGTCTGCAGGCGTTCCAGACCGAGTACCAAGGCACGGCTGCAAGCGTGGTGGTGCGTCTGGATGCATTGCTGGTGCGCGGTTATGACCAGCGACTCCTCGCCAGCCGACGCTTTGAAGTGCGCCAGCCATTGAGCGATGTGAAGGTGCCGGCGGTGGTGACCGGGTTTGGCCAGGCCAGTGATCAACTGACGGCGCAGGTGGTGGCTTGGGCGGTTGAGCAAGGTCAGAAAGTTGCCCCGCCACAAAGGCCTTGAATACTTGCACACTTCCCACAGGGGTTCTTCGTTAACCAAAGAACCAGTAGCAAACCCCAATCGCGCCCAACACCCCGGCCAATTCGGCCAGCAACGCACACCCTACCGCATGCCGCGCCCGCTGGATCCCCACCGCGCCGAAGTACACCGCCAATACATAGAAGGTCGTTTCGGTACTGCCCTGAATCGTCGCCGCCACGAGCGCCGGGAAGCTGTCCACGCCAGACGTTTTCATGGTTTCGATCAGCATCGCCCGGGCGGCGCTGCCGGAGAACGGCTTGACCATGGCGGTCGGCAGCGCATCGACGAAGCGCGTGTCCCACCCCGCCCATTCCACCAGATGCCTAATTCCGTCCAGGCCAAAGTCCAGCGCTCCGGACGCCCGCAGCACGCCGACGGCACACAGCATCGCGACCAGATACGGCAGCAGGTTCTTGGCCACGTCGAAGCCCTCTTTGGCGCCTTCGACGAATGCTTCGTAGACCTTCACTTTACGTAACGCGCCGATCACCAGAAACAGCATGATCAACCCGAACAGCGTCAGGTTGCCGAGGATCGATGACAGGCCGGCCAGAGCGGTCGCCGAGAGCGTCGCCAGCAGCGCCATGAAGCCACCGAGGGCCAGGGCACCGGGAATCAAGTACGCGAGCACCACCGGGTCCCACAGGCGCAGACGCTGCATGAACGCCACCGACAGCAGGCCAACCAATGTCGAGCAACTGGTAGCGAGCAGGATGGGCAGGAACACCAAGGTCGGATCGGGCGCACCTTGCTGGGCGCGGTACATGAAGATCGTCACCGGCAGCAGGGTCAGGGAGGAGGCGTTGAGCACCAGGAACAGGATCTGCGCATTGCTGGCGATGGTGTCGCTGGGGTTGAGTTCTTGCAGCGACTTCATGGCTTTAAGGCCGATCGGCGTAGCGGCGTTGTCCAGGCCCAGACCATTCGCGGCAAAGTTCAGCGTGATCAGGCCGATGGCCGGGTGACCCGCCGGGACTTCGGGCATCAGGCGCAGAAACAATGGGCCGAGCGCCTTGGCCAGCCACTCGACGATCCCGGCCTTCTCGGCAATCCGCAGGAAGCCCAGCCAGAGGGTGAGGGTGCCGAACAGCAGGACCATCACCTCGACCGACAATTTGGCCATGGCGAAAATGCTTTCCACCATCGCCGCGAAGACCCCGGCGTTACCGCCGATCAGCCATTGCGCCAGTGCCGAAACGGCAGCCACGATGAAAAAGCTTAGCCACAGGCCATTGAGCATCAGTTAAATCCCCCGAAGAATGCGGCGAATGATAGCGGGGTCGCCAGAAACGACAAACCCCGGATTTCTCCGGGGTTGTATTGGCTCCTGTAGGAGCAAAGCTTGCTCGCGATCCAGGCGACGCGGTCTATCAGTTACACCGCGTTATCGTTCTTCGCTAAGCCATGCTCCTACAGGGATCTGCGTCAGTTGCTGGTGACTTCATCGGCCGGCAACTTTTCCTTGCTGCGCCAGTGCGGCAGGGAGTTCCAGTAGCGTTGGCCCTTGGCATCGTCGTACATGCCTTCCCAGCGGGAGATGACCAATACGGCCAAGGCATTGCCGATCACGTTCAGCGCGGTTCGCGCCATGTCCATGATGCGGTCGACACCCGCGATAAACGCCAGGCCTTCGAGTGGAATGCCGACGCTGCCCAGGGTGGCCAGCAACACCACAAAGGACACGCCCGGTACGCCGGCGATGCCTTTGGAGGTGACCATCAGGGTCAGCACCAGCAGCAATTGCTGACTGATGGACAGGTCGATGCCGTAGAGCTGGGCAATGAAGATTGCCGCAATGCTCTGGTACAGGGTCGAACCATCAAGGTTGAACGAGTAGCCGGTCGGGACCACGAAGCTGCAAATGGCTTTCGGCGCGCCGTAGGCTTCCATCTTCTCGATAACGCGCGGCAGCACGGTTTCGGAACTGGCGGTGGAGTAGGCCAGCACCAGCTCATCCTTGAAGATGCGCATCAGCTTGATCACCGAGAAGCCGAACAGGCGAGCGATCAGGCCCAGCACCACGAAGGCAAAGAAGGCGATGGCGAAGTAAACCAGGATCACCAGTTTGGCCAGCGGCAGCAGGGAGGCGAAACCGAAGTTGGCCACCGTCACCGCGATCAATGCGAAAACACCGATCGGGGCGTAGTTCATGATCATGTGGGTGACTTTGAACATGCTTTCCGACACGCCCTGGAACATCTTCACCAGCGGCTCGCGCAGGTCCGATTGCAGGCTCGACAGACCGAGGCCGAACAGTACGGAGAAGAAGATGATTGGCAGCATCTCTCCGCGGGCCATGGCCGCGAAGATGTTCGACGGGATCAGGTTGAGGAGGGTTTCGATGAACGCGTGTTCATGCTGAACCTCGGCGGCAGTGGCCTGGTACTTGGAAATATCCACGGTACCCAGGGTGCTCATGTCGATGCCGGTGCCCGGATGGAACACGTTGGCCAACACCAGACCGACCAAGATGGCGATGGTGGTGACGATCTCGAAGTAAAGGATGGTCTTGAGGCCGATACGCCCGAGCTTCTTCGCGTCACCAACGCCTGCAATACCGACGATCAACGAAGAGATCACGATCGGGATCACAATCATCTTGATCAGACGGATAAAGATATCGCCTGCTGGTTGCAGAACGTTGCTGACCCACCAGGCTTTTTCGGCACTGAAATGGTTGAGCAGCGCACCGATTGCAATCCCCAATACCAGACCGATGAGGATCTGCCAGGCGAGGCTAAGCTTTGCCTTCTTCATATCTTTACCCTTACTTGCGTTTGACTCAGGCAGATGCAAAAAGACTGGAACGCTTGTGGCGAAAAAGTCTTGTGCGTCTACCCCCGTATAAGGTGCCCCAGAACGCTTGTTATCGGCTCTCTGGCAGGCGAAAAAAGGCGCAACTATTCAGATGCAAGGACGCAACGTCTAATGCTGTAAACGCCTACCCTATGCCGAATCGGCATGAGCTTTTTTAACTGAAACTCGCGTCCCAACCGGTTCGAATACGACATTTCGGCAGTCATAAGTGCCGTGAACCGGCCATCACAGAGGAGGTAGGTTGTTTTTTAAGCGAGGGGGTTCGGGCAAAAAATTGGGAAAAAGCCTACGTTTAAACGCGAAACTTCTCTGTTTTTTAAGCGCAGCTTTCTCGATATACGGTCACAAAAGAAACGCCGCGAAATTGTTTTGCGAAGGATTGACAGAGGTGGAGCGGGGATGCGAGCAGAACGCTCTAGGACAACGGTTTGCACTGAGGAAGCTCTTCGCAAGTCCGTCTAGTCATGAGTGACCAGCGAACTTGCGTCGCAGCTTTTGCCTGACCCGGCCCTTGCGCAGGCACTCCCTGTACCCGTAGGTCACTCCGCCCCTGAAACAGGCAGAACGTCCCGACCCCTTGGTCATGCGTCTACCTTCTTCGGGTAGCGCAGTTGGAAAGAGGCCATCCTGCTTCTTTCATGTTACGAATTCAGTACCCGTGTGGATCTTTCTTGAGTTGTTCCATCAACAGCTCCTGCTTGCCCTGATCCGCCTTCTGCACCCACGCACCAGCTTATTGACCCGCGCCTGGCCGTCATTGGCCGCCATCGCCACGGCACAACCGCCCAGAAGCCGGGCGGCTGCCAGTGTCTTTAACGAAACGCTCATATTCAGCCTCGACCGCGACGGCCAAAGAAGAAGGAAGCAATAAACATCACCAGGAACACGACAAAGAGAATCTTGGCGATACCCGTGGCGGTGCCCGCGATACCACCGAAGCCCAATACCCCAGCGATGATGGCAATGATCAAGAACGTGATTGCCCAGCTCAACATGGTGATTCTCCTTACGCTTTTATTTAGAGAGGTGACTTGTGGTGCTTTTCCCGGCGCATCGAACGCGCCAAGTTCGTGTGTTTAGAACACCCAACGTTCCTGACGAGTCATCTCATCCACAGGCTGAGCCTGGTCGACGTCCATCATTCGCATCGGGGCGCTGTCAGCCTGGTTATTGCTGGCCGCACTGAAATGGGTTTGGGTCGGAGGCTGAATCGAGAGGCGTGGCACTTCTTGCTGCTGGCTTTGCTCCCAACGCTGAAACTGCTGGCCGCCGATCAAGGTAATTAATAGCGCCAGGACAGCAAACAGACCTTGCTGGATATGCAGTGGCGAGAAGCGCAATTGGGCGGCACGTTGGCGACTCATCCTGAAGCTCCTCCCACACGGTGGTGATCTTGTTGGGGCGACGTTTAGATGCCCTGGTTGAGCAAACTATTGCAGCCTGCATGCCAGCTTTTCATGATAATAAAATCGAATAAAATCAGATAGTTATGAATGATGTTGAATTCGGATCGGACGCATCCTGCACGATGGTCCTTTTGAGGTCGTGCGTAATGCACGATAGATTCGTAGGAGATATCAATATTTTTGAATTGCGAGGAGAGCATGGATGTCACAAGGGGACACCGGCAACTGACTGCGAACCGGCTATCTGATAAAAAAACAACAAAATCAGGCGATTAGCCGTAGGGTGAGGAGAGAGCTACGCTGCTGTAGCTGGAATCGACCAGAATCAACCATGCAACTTGCCCGATTTTTCCGGGACTAACTAAGATCATTCATTAAGGAGCGTAGGAAAATGGAATCTGCCACTGAGAGTCAAGGCCGCATTCTGCTGGTGGACGATGAGTCCGCCATCCTGCGTACATTCCGCTATTGCCTCGAAGATGAAGGCTACAGCGTCGCTACTGCCAACAGCGCCGCCCAGGCTGATGCACTGCTTCAGCGCCAGGTCTTCGACCTGTGCTTTCTAGACCTGCGCCTGGGTGAAGACAATGGCCTCGATGTACTGGCCCAAATGCGTATTCAGGCACCCTGGATGAGGGTGGTGATCGTCACCGCTCATTCGGCTGTGGACACTGCCGTGGATGCCATACAGGCCGGTGCCGCCGACTATCTGGTCAAACCTTGCAGCCCCGACCAATTGCGTCTGGCCACCGCCAAGCAGTTGGAAGTACGGCAACTGTCGGCACGTCTGGAAGCCCTTGAAGGCGAAGTGCGCAAACCCAAGGATGGCCTGGACTCACACAGCCCGGCGATGAAGGTAGTGCTCGAGACTGCCCGCCAAGTGGCCAGCACCGATGCCAATATTTTGATTCTCGGCGAGTCCGGCACCGGTAAAGGCGAACTGTCCCAAGCCATTCACGGCTGGAGCAAGCGTGCGAAGAAATCCTGCGTCACGATCAACTGCCCGTCCCTGACCGCCGAACTCATGGAAAGCGAGCTCTTCGGCCATAGCCGTGGCGCGTTCACCGGTGCCAGCGAAAGCACCTTGGGGCGAGTCAATCAGGCCGATGGCGGGACGTTGTTTCTTGACGAGATCGGCGATTTTCCCCTGACGTTGCAACCAAAATTGCTGCGTTTTATCCAGGACAAAGAGTACGAGCGCGTGGGCGATCCGGTGACCCGCCGCGCCGATGTGCGAATCCTCGCCGCCACTAACCTCAACCTCGAAGACATGGTGCGCGACGGCCGTTTTCGTGAAGACCTGCTCTACCGCCTGAACGTCATCACCTTGCACCTGCCGCCTCTTCGTGAGCGCAGGGAAGATATTCTGAATCTGGCCGATCGTTTTCTGGCCCGTTTCGTCAAGGAGTACGCGCGTCCGGCTCGTGGCTTCAGCGACGAAGCCCGCGAAGCGCTGCTCGGCTACCGCTGGCCGGGGAACATTCGGGAGCTGCGCAACGTTGTGGAGCGGGCAAGCATTATTTGTCCACAGGAGCGGGTCGAGATCAGCCACCTGGGCATGGCCGAAACCCCGATCAACAATGCACCACGCATCGGCGCTGCGCTGAGTCTGGATGAGTTGGAAAAAGCCCACATCGGAGCGGTCCTTGCCACCGCAGACACACTGGACCAGGCCGCCAAGACCCTGGGTATCGATGCCTCGACGTTGTATCGCAAACGCAAGCAGTACAACTTGTGAGCTGTCTGCGATGAAACTGGCGATGAAGTTGCGCACCCGGTTATTTCTGAGTATTTCTGCACTGATCACCGTGGCGCTGCTTGGACTGTTGCTTGGGCTGGTCAGCGTGATGCAGATGGCGGGCACCCAGGAAGCGCTGATTCGCAATAGTTTCGACACCCTCGACCTGGGGCTGAAACTGCGTCAGACCCTCGGCGATCAACTGATCATCATGCTCAGCGAAAAGCCAGATCCTGCGGCGTTTGAGGCGTCCAGGCAGCATTATGTTCAGTTGCTTGATGACGGCATTGCCCATACCCGGACGGGGTATGAGCTCCAGTACGGCTTCGAGCAGGCCAAGGCTGACTACCAGAGCTTTCTGCAAGCGTACGACTCGTCACGTGACTCGACGCACGTGTTGAGTGGCAACGAAGTACTCACAGAAAAATTCAATGCGCTGCGCAATGGTTTGATCGCCGAGCACAAGCGTGCGCTGGATAACATCAGTGCCACCGAACGGCAGGCTCGGGAAAGGGCGCTGCTGGTTGCCGGCCTGCTCGGGCTGGTGGGGCTGGCGGTGCTGATCATCGGCTTCATCACCGCCCACGCTATCGCTCGACGTTTTGGTGCACCGATCGAGGCCCTGGTCCAAGCGGCAGACAACATCGGCCAAGGCAATTTCGAAGTGACGCTGCCGATTTCCTCGGCAGTGGAAATGAACCAGCTGACCAAGCGCTTCGGGATCATGGCCGAGGCCTTGCGCGAGCATCAGGCCACCAATGTCCATGAGCTGCTCGCAGGCCAGCAACGTTTGCAGGCGGTGCTCGACAGCATCGACGATGGGTTGCTGATGATTGACCGCAATGGTCGTTTGGAACACCTCAACCCCGTGGCGCAGCGTCAGTTGGGTTGGGACACTGATCGTCTCGGTCAGGGTCTGGGTACGGCGCTTGAGCGCCCCGAACTCGATGATCAGCTGCAACTGGTGCTACGCGGCGGCACCTTGGAGCGGGCACCGGAAGACCTGAGTGTCGAGGTCGACGGTGAGTCGCGATTGCTGACCTTTAGCCTGACGCCGGTCAGCCACACACAGGGCCATATTCTCGGCGCCGTCATGGTGCTGCATGACGTTACCGAACAGCGTGCATTTGAACGCGTGCGCAGCGAATTCGTGCTGCGCGCCTCCCATGAATTGCGAACACCGGTCACCGGGATGCACATGGCGTTCGGCCTGTTCCGCGAGCGCGCGCACTTTGCCGAGGACTCGCGTGAAGCTGATCTGCTGGACACTGTGAACGAAGAGATGCAGCGCTTGATGCAGTTGATCAACGACCTGCTGAACTTCTCCCGCTATCAAAACGGATTACAGAAACTCACGTTGGCGCCGTGCGCCATCGAGGAGTTGCTGGACCAGGCCCGAGAACGTTTTGCCGGCCCTGCAGAAGAGAAGCGCATCGACCTGTCGGTGGAGGTGCAAGGGCCATTACCGCGGTTGCAGGCTGATCAGCCACAGCTGGACCGGGTGCTCGATAACCTGATCGACAACGCGTTGCGCCACACCGCCCCCGGCGGGCAAATACGTTTGCAGGCTCGACGCCATGGCGAGCGAGTCATTATCAGCGTCGAGGATAACGGCGAAGGCATTGCCTACGGCCAGCAGGGGCGGATTTTCGAACCCTTTGTACAGGTGGGTCGCAAAAAGGGCGGTGCCGGGCTAGGTCTGGCACTGTGCAAGGAAATCGTGCAGTTGCACGGCGGACGGATGGGTGTTTATTCGCGGCCAGGGCAGGGCACCCAGTTCTATATGGCGCTGTCGGTATAAGCCGCAGCAGCTCAGGCTTCGTCATCGAGACGTCGAGCGGCCAATCGGCGGCCACGGGTAATCAGCTCGATGAACTGCACCGCGCTTAACGCATGAGCGAAGAGCCAGCCCTGACCGAACTTCACGCCTTCACTGCTCAGAAACGCCGCCTGGGATTCATGTTCGATGCCTTCGGCAATGACTTTGAGTTGCAGGGCCTGGGCCATGTGAATGATGTGCGGTGCGACACCGCTACTCGCAGCGTCATGACCCAGCGCATCGATAAACGCCTTATCGATTTTCAGGCAGTCGACTGGCAGGGTTTGCAGATAGGCGAGGCTGCAATAGCCGGTGCCAAAGTCATCAATCAGCACCTGATGCCCCACATCCCGCAAGGCTTGCAGGTTTTCCCGAGCGACGACGACATCGATCAATCCCCGCTCGGTGACTTCAAAGGCAATTTGCTTGGCTGCGACGCGGTGCAAGGTCAGCAAGCGCGCCATCACCTGGCCAATACGCGGCACCATGACGTCGCAGGCCGCCAGATTGACCGAAATGTACAATTGTGGATTGGCCCGCAACAATTGACCCAGTTGCTCAAGCAGGCGCTGCAGGACGAAGTCGGTCATCTGGCGGATCTGACCGGTATTCTCTGCCATCGGAATGAACAGGTCGGGGCTGGTGAGGGTGCCGTCCGGCCTTCGCCAGCGCAACAAGGCTTCTGCTCCGACACAATTGCGACTGTCGAGGTCGAAGATCGGTTGGTACAACACCTGCAACTCGCCTCGCCGTATGGCGCCACTCAGTTCGGCGTCCAGCGACTGTCGCTGGCGCACCAACAGAAGCACCAGAAAGCCCACACACACCGCCAGCACCAGGCTGGCCGGTAGCAGCCACCACCAAACCGCAGGCACATTCATGCCGGTGCGCGGGCTGATCAGCACCAATTGGTATTCGGGATTGTTGGTTGGCATGCGGTAAATCAAGTGGGACTGCGTGACCTGTAGCGCGTCGCCGCTTTTCGGGGGCCAGGGTTCGGTCGGTGGCCAGACCTGTGAGAAACCCAGCACCGGAATCGCGCGCGTGCCGTGGTCGAGTACCACCAGCAGGCTGCTTCCCGGTAACAAGTCGACCATGTCAGTCAGATGCCCGCGAGACGTCGCAACACGAAAATTACCGCGTCCAAGCATCAGCGCGGCACGGTTTTCATCGGGTTCGGTAGTGGTGTTCAGCCAGTAACTGTAGGTCGGGCCTCTTATGTCCGGAGGCCTTATCATTGACAGCCCTTCCTGGCGGGGGCGGTTGGAGCAGATTCGCGAGGCATCCATATAGGCAGCTTCATAAACGAAGCGGTAGTTGAAGCTGACCTGCTGCAAGGTCGCGATCATTTCGTCATCGCAGCCTCGTAACGGCTGGGCTTCCAGGTCGTCGAGGCTTTCACGCAACTGCCCGAAAAGTTGCTCCAGGCGAGCAAGGAAGCGCTCGCCCTGGGCATTCATCTCTTCGCTTTCGCTCTTCTCGACTTGATGCATGGCCATGAACAGGCTGCCGGCCATCAGGAGTGTCGCGCTCAAGGCAGCAGCCAGTATCGCCAAAAACCAAGGGCGATAGAACCAACTACGTAATGTCTCTCGAGCAGCAGGCATAGGGTATATCCGAAGAATTACCAATGAGTTATAGCTGCTGGTTGGAAAAAAGCCCTGACCGTCGGGCGGGCGTCATTATTTTGTCTGATTCAAGACTTCTAGAAGCGCCGCGGTTTGCGCATCCGGTGTGCCATCGAAACGAGACGGTCGGAAATGCATCTGAAAGGCCGCAATCACATGACGCGTCGCCACATCCAGTTCGCCGGTTTGCGGCGTGGGATAACCCAGACGGGCCAGTTGTGCCTGAAACCAACTGATGGTTGGCGGCTGTAATTCGAACTGTGCTTGCTGGCGCGTTACGGCCTGCTCGTTTGGCCAGATACCCAGGCCTTCGGCAGCCAGACGCTTCCAAGGGAACAGCGGCCCCGGATCGAGCTTGCGCAGTGGGGCGATGTCGCTATGACCGATGATGCTGCGGGGATTGATGGTGTAACGCTTACTAATGTCCTTGAGCAGGACGATCAGGGACTGGACCTGGTCTTCGCTGTAGGGGTACCAAAGGCGCCCGGTAGGGGTGTCTTTAAAACCCGGGTTGACGATTTCAATGCCAATGGAGCTGGAGTTCAGCCAGGTCCGGCCTTGCCATTCGCTTTCCCCGGCGTGCCAGGCTCGGAGGTTTTCATCCATCAGCTTGTAGAGGGTGGCGCCCTTGTCGTCGCCAATCAGATAGTGGCTGCTGACGTCGCCATGGGTCAGTAGTTGCAGCGAGCGCTCCAGTGACGCGGAGGTGTAATGCACCACCACGAACTGAATGCGGCTGTCGTGATTGGCTGAAGGGTAACGTGTGTCGAACCGGGGGCCGCTGGCACAACCGACCAACAGAATCAGCGACACGATGAGGGCTAGGTATTTCATGGCAGAAGGCAACACACGCAAGTCAGTAATGCAACAGTGTAACGTACTGCCTTGCACTCAGACGGCCAGCGCGATGTTTTAAACAAGATGGAACAATTGACCGTCAGCCCAGTTCCACCCGGTTGCGGCCTGCATGTTTTGCCCGATACAGCGCCTGATCGGCTCTTTTCAGCACCAGATCGCTATGTTCGCCGGGTTTGAACCCAGTCAGCCCCATGGAAATGGTGATGGTCACCGGCTCACCCTTGAAGTGGAAAGGGCAGGCTTCGATCGACGCGCGCAGGTTTTCAAGCAGTTTCGCGCCGACAGCCGGTACTGTCGCGGGCATCAACAGGACGAACTCCTCACCACCAAACCGGGCAATGAAATCCGTCCCGCGCAGGCGCTTGCGGAGCACGCTGGCGATGATTTTCAACACTTTGTCGCCCGCCAGGTGACCATAGTTATCGTTGATACGTTTGAAATGGTCGAGGTCGAGCATTGCTAGCAACAGGGAGTTGCCCTGTTGTTGCCATTGGCTGATTTCCTGATCCAGTTGTTCGCTCCAGGCTGCCCGGTTAGGCAGGCCGGTCAGTGGATCGATCAAGGCTTTCTGGCGTTGCTCTTCGAGATGCTCGCGGTAGCCCAAGGCTTCCTGCTCCATGTGCGCAACGCGTTCGGCCAGACCATGAAGGCGCGCCGCGACTTCCTGCTCTCGCTCGTCACGCTGCCTCTGGTGCTGGTCCATGGTGCCGAGCAGGCCTTCCAGATGGTTTTCCAGGACGTGCTTGAGATCGTCCAGGTCGGCCGCGTCCTGCATGCTGTTCTGCAAGCCGTCGACCTGCTCGCGGATCTGGGTGTCCATCTCGCGTGCGGCAGAACGGTTGTCGGCATGGCCGTCGCTGGCGGCTTGCAAGTTGCTTTGGAACGACTCGAGGCGTTCGTTGAGCTGCTGCAGATAGGCTTCGAATTCGTGCTGGCCGCTGTCGGTGATGGCTAGCATCAAGGTTGCCAGATCATCGAGGATTGGCAGCAACTCGTACCAGTTCAGGCCATTTTTCAGTCGATCACGCAGGGTTTCGGCTTGCGGACGATGATGCTCGGGAAGCGTCAGGTCGTCGAGTAAGCCCAGTAGCGTGTCTTCGATGTGCTTGGCAACCGAGCTATAGGATGGTTCGGGTGAGTCCGGCAGGGCGTAGAAAATATCCGGCTCGGGTTGTTCAGGACCTGCGGCGGCCAACACCTGGGCCATGGTCGGGGGCAGCGGCAGGCTGTCGAGGTAGACCACCGGGGTTAATCCGTCGGGATTGAGTGCCGGTTGAGCCTGAGTTACTGGCTCGATAATCAAAGGAGCCAGTTTTTCTGGAGGTTCAACGCCCGGTTGCGGTTGCGTCTCTGGTATTTGATCGGGTGCTTGCTGCGGCTCGAGCACGGGCGGGATAAACGCTACAACGGCAGGAGAAGGCGCTGCTGTGGGCGATTGAGTCTCGATCGTCAGTCGCTCGGGTGCAGCAACGGGAGCGGCGACGTGTACGACCGTCCCTTGCAGCTTATCGACGTCTGGCGCGGGATCGACGTTTACCTGTGGTCTCTCCGCATGAGGCAGTGCCATCGATTCGGCATACTGCGGGGCGGGCGTCGAAATAGCGACGGGGGCGAGCTGTAATGCCGTTTCATCCGTTTCGCGACTACCAAACAGTCGCTGCAGCAAACCTGGGCGGCCGGGTTCCACCGGGTTTTCAAGCTGACCCAGGGCTTTGCCTTGCAGGCCACTCAGTTCGCTGAGCAGCAACGGAATTTCGCGCGCCTGCCCGACCCTTGTATCCAGATGCTTGGCGAAGTTCTTCAGCGGCCGGCTCACTTCCCGGGGCAGCGGTAATGTTTGCAGCTGCGAGACCAGTGCGGTCAGTGCGGCGCTGGTTTGATTGACCCGGGTTTCCCGGCGCTGTTCGGAGTCGAGTACGGCTTTTTCCAGTCGCGGAAGCAGGGCGGCCAGGCCGGCGTCCATGTCGTCGGTGCGCACAACTTCGCGCATTTCCTTCATGCATAGGTCAACAGCGCGGTCAGTGCCCTCGGCTGCCAGGGTGCTGCGCACCAGCCCGCGACGCAGCAGGTCGAGCCGGGCGTCCCATCGACGCTCGAGCTTTTCCTGTTGTTCGATGCTTTTGAGGTATTTCTCTTTCCAGCGCTGTGCTTCGTCGCTCATTCATGGGATCCGCGAGGGGCAGGACTCAACGCGGGCAATGCATCAGCCGTGAGCGAACCCGGCAGACGAATCTCTACCGCGACCGGCAGGTGATCGGAAATGGGTTGTGCCAGCACCTCGACCTTTTCAAGAGTCAGGGTCGGGCTCAGCAGAATATGGTCCAGGCAACGCTGCGGACGCCAGCTGGGAAAGGTCGCTTCCAGTTGCGGCGCGAGCAGGCCGAGGTCACGCAATGGAGAGTTTTGCAGCAGGTCACTGGCGTGGGTGTTCATGTCACCCATCAGCACCTGGTGTTTATAGCCGCCGATCAACTCGCGGATGTACGACAGCTGCATCGTGCGGGCGCGCGCGCCCAGCGCCAGGTGCATCATCACCACCACCAGCGCCTCCGGACCTTCGCCGAAGCGCACCAGAATTGCCCCGCGACCCTTGGGCCCCGGCAGCGGATGATCTTCAATCGCCCACGGGCGCAGGCGGCTGAGCACGCCATTGCTGTGCTGGCCGAGGCGACCGAGATTGCGATTGAGTTGTTGATACCAGTAGGGGAATGCACCGAGCTGGGCCAGGTGTTCGACCTGGTTGACGTAGCCTGATCGCAGGCTGCCGCCATCGGCCTCCTGCAAGGCGACCAGATCGAAGTCGCCCAACAGATTGCCGATCTTTTGCAGATTGTCGGCACGCCCGGTGTGCGGCAACAGATGCTGCCAGCCCCGGGTCAGGTAGTGCCGATAGCGCTCGGTACTGATGCCGACCTGGATATTGAAACTGAGCAAGCGCAGACGGCTGTCTGCGGGCAAGCCCGTCGATTCCAGATGATGCTCGTTGACCCGCGGATCATGCAGGCCAACGACGCGTTCAGTGCCCCAACGGCGCATGGCGGTCGACGCGCTTAGTTGGTAGCAGCCTTGGTTGCCGCTCGCTCTTTGTCGACCAGTTTGTCGGCCAGCTGCAGTGCTTGTTCGGCACCACCGGCAGAGCCCACGTCAAAGCGATACTTGCCGTTGACGATCATGGTTGGAACGCCGGTGATTTCATACTTCTTGGCCAGTTCGCGAGCCTTGATGATCTGGCCCTTGATGGCGAAGGAATCGAAGGTCGCCAGGAACTTGTCCTTGTCTACGCCTTGAGTCACCAGGAAGTCGGCCATTTCATTCTTGTCGACCAGCTTCTTGTGTTCTTTCTGAATGGCTTCGAACACTGCCGAGTGAACCTTGTGCTCCACGCCCATCGCTTCAAGGGTCAGGAACAGCTGGCCGTGTGCGTCCCACGGACCACCGAACATGGCTGGAATACGCACGAAATTCACATCGGAAGGCAGTTTCTCAACCCAAGGATTGATCACCGGCTCAAAGGCGTAGCAATGCGGGCAGCCGTACCAGAACAGCTCCACGACTTCGATTTTGCCAGGTACAGCCACCGGAACAGGGTTGGTCAGTTCGACGTAAGGTGCGGCGGGTGCTTCGGCGGCTTGGGCCGTCATGCCGAACAGGCTGGCAGCGACGAGTGCGGCGCTGATGATCAGATTACGCATGCTTTACTCCTGGACAATTTGGGTTGCCTCGCGCGACCTGTTTTCAGACAGGTCCTGGCGGGCTTGAGTTCTGTAGTGTAACGGCAGCGGCCACAAAAAAGGGCGGCCAAAGCCACCCTTTTTATGCTTGCATCGACGGATTAATCGAGCGTTAACGTTGCAGGAGATGTGCACCTCCCGCAACGCCCGATTCGCCGGCCTTAGTGCAGGCCTTGAATGTAGCTGGACACTGCTGCGATATCTTCGTCGCTCAGCTTTTTGGAGATGCTCTGCATCGGCTTGGTGTCGCCATCGTTGGTGCGGCCGGCTTCTTCCTTGCGGAAGTCAGTCAGTTGCTTGGCGATGTATTGAGCGTGCTGGCCGCCCAGGTGCGGGAAACCGGCAGCCGCGTTACCCTTGCCGTCCGGGGAGTGGCAACCGGTGCAGGCTGGTAGGCCCTTGGCCAGATCACCGCCGCGGAACAGTGCTTCACCGCGTGCCACGACTTTCGGGTCAGCGGCGCCAACACTGCCTTTCTGGCTGGCGAAGTAGGCGGAGATATCGGCCAGGTCCTGATCGCTCAGGTTGGTCAGCAGGCCGGTCATTTCCAGCACCGTGCGTTTGCCGGATTTGATGTCGACCAACTGCTTGTTCAGATAACGTTCGCCCTGGCCTGCCAGTTTCGGAAAGTTAGGCGCCATACTGTTGCCATCCGGGCCATGACAGGCGCCACATACTGCGGCTTTCGCCTGACCAGCAGTCGCATCACCTGCAGCATGGGCAATGCCGGAGATCCCCACGGTCAACAGCAGACTCACGATCAATTTGTTCATCAGCTAATCCAACTACGGCTAAGGGTTAAAGAGTTATGGGCCGGGATCACTCGCTCATCCACTGGATGATTGCTCGGTAATCCTCGGCACTGCAGTCCATGCACAAACCACGCGGCGGCATCGCCTTGAAACCCTGGGTTACGTGTTGCACCAGCGTCCCCATACCTTTCGCCAACCTCGGCGTCCAAGCTTCCTGATCGCCCTTTTTAGGCGCCATGGGTAGTTGGCCGGAATGACAAGCACCACAAACACGGTTGTACACAGCTTCCGGATCCTGTGTAGCCTGAGCGCTGTAAAGCGGCATCAAGACACCGGCAGCTAGCAGCCATTTCGTCATAAAACGACCTTTTCAGGGTTGAGAGCGTGCTGCGTTCTAGTGCGCAATCAAGGTCAATCGCTCTCGTGAACTTCATCCTACGCTGGGACAAAGCGCACACAAAATCTGCGGCATTATATACTGGCGTCACTGAAACGGAAACGACACTGCTCGCCGCGTCCATTCCCGGCGCCGCCCACATCGGAAATCCCATGCAACTCAAGAACCCCATCCTCGGTCTGTGCCAACAGTCCACCTTCATGCTCAGCGCCGCCAAAGTCGACCAATGTCCCGACGACGAAGGCTTTGAAGTGGCCTTCGCCGGGCGTTCCAACGCCGGCAAGTCCAGTGCTCTGAATACCCTGACGCACGCCAGCCTGGCGCGAACCTCGAAAACTCCGGGGCGCACACAGCTCTTGAACTTCTTCAAGCTAGACGATGATCGTCGTCTGGTCGACCTCCCGGGTTACGGTTACGCGAAAGTACCGATCCCGTTGAAGCTGCACTGGCAGCGTCACCTGGAAGCGTATCTGGGTGGTCGTGAGAGTTTGAAAGGTCTGATCTTGATGATGGACATCCGTCATCCAATGACCGACTTCGACTTGCTGATGCTCGACTGGGCCGTCGCCAGCGGCATGCCGATGCACATTTTGCTGACCAAAGCCGACAAGCTGACCTACGGCGCGGCGAAAAATGTCCTGCTCAAGGTTCAGACAGATATCCGCAAGGGTTGGGGTGATGCAATCAGCATCCAGCTATTTTCGGCGCCAAAGCGCATGGGGCTGGAAGACGCCTACACTGTACTGGCGGGCTGGATGGAACTGGCAGACAAGGGCGCCGAGCTTGCCGAGTAAGCTGTTCAAACAAAAGCAGCAGGCAAAAAAAACCCCGGACTTCTTATGGGGAGGGGGAAGTTCCGGGGTTCAAGTTCCGAACCGCTAGGGCGGGGTCCAGATATCTGCCAACACTTAACACAACATAGGAGCATCGAAGGGCTTCACCAGCCATTCAGTAACTCTGAGTGGCGAATCAGGAGATTAGTTCAGAATTTTTTAAAAAGCCTTTGGAATAGACCTGCGAATTTTCTGAACTAAGAGCCCTTTCGCCCTTTCTGCCGCGGCACTATGCCGCAGCGGAAAATGTCTTTTCAGACGGCTCAGTGAGCCTCATCCCAGTTATTTCCTACACCAACCTCGACCAAAAGCGGCACATCAAGCTTCGCTGCGTCGCTCATGTGCACGCGAATTTCATCACGGACCTGATCGACCAAATCTTCCCGCACTTCCAGAACCAATTCATCGTGCACTTGCAGAATGACTTTGGCATCGAGGCCTGACGCTGTCAGCCAGCTGTCCACCGCAATCATGGCTTTCTTGATGATGTCCGCCGCGGTGCCTTGCATCGGAGCGTTGATCGCTGTGCGTTCGGCACCCTTGCGCAGGGCCGGGTTTTTCGCGTTGATTTCCGGCAGGTATAAGCGACGACCAAAGATGGTTTCGACGAAACCTTGTTCGGCGGCCTGCGCGCGGGTGCGCTCCATGTATTCCAGTACGCCCGGGTATCGGGTGAAGTAACGGTCGATGTAGGCCTGGGATTGCTTGCGATCAACACCAATCTGCTTGGCCAGGCCAAACGCGCTCATGCCGTAGATCAAACCAAAGTTGATCGCCTTGGCACTGC
The DNA here is from genome assembly GCF_054898165.1 of Pseudomonas sp. Hz4. NCBI lineage: Bacteria > Pseudomonadati > Pseudomonadota > Gammaproteobacteria > Pseudomonadales > Pseudomonadaceae > Pseudomonas > Pseudomonas sp. Hz4. The sequence goes on from NZ_CM142719.1 coordinate 298,149, forward strand.
GCCGTTGGTCGGTGGTGACGTCCGCCAGCTCAACCCCAAAGACTTCCGCTGCGGTGGCTTTGTGCACGTCCAGATCGTTGCGGAAGGCGTGCAGCAAACCTTCGTCCTTGGCCAGGTGAGCCATGATCCGCAGTTCGATCTGTGAATAGTCGGCGGCCAGCAGCTTATAGCCTTTTGGCGCGACGAAGGCCTGACGAATCCGACGACCTTCGGCGGTGCGGATTGGAATGTTTTGCAGGTTCGGATCGCTGGACGACAAACGCCCGGTCGCCGCTACGGCTTGGTGATAAGAGGTGTGAATCCGTCCGGTGCGCGGATTGATCTGCTCTGGCAGGCGATCGGTGTAGGTGCTTTTCAGCTTGCTCATCGAGCGGTACTGCATCAGCACTTTGGGCAGTGGGAAATCCTGTTCGGCCAGTTCCGCCAGCACGGCTTCAGCGGTGGACGCCTGGCCCTTGGCGGTTTTGCTGAGGATCGGCAGGCCGAGTTTTTCGTACAGGATCACGCCCAGTTGCTTCGGCGAGCCGAGGTTGAATTCTTCCCCGGCGATGGCGAACGCCTCACGCTCGAGGGCGACCATTTTCTCGCCCAGTTCCACGCTCTGAATGCCCAGCAGGTTGGCATCGACCAGCGCGCCTTGGCGTTCGATTCGTGCCAGCACTGGCACCAACGGCATTTCGATTTCACTCAGGACCTTGCTCAGGCTCGGGATGGCATTGAGCTTTTCCTGCAAGGTTTGATGGAGGCGCAGCGTCACGTCTGCGTCTTCGGCGGCGTAAGGCCCGGCCAGCTCCAGGGAGATCTGGTCAAAGGTCAGTTGCTTGGCGCCTTTGCCGGCGATGTCCTGAAAACTGGTGGTGGTGTGATTCAGGTACTTGAGCGCCAGGCTGTCCATGTCGTGACGGGTCGCGGTGGAGTCCAGCACGTAGGATTCAAGCATCGTGTCGAAAGCAATGCCTTGCACGGTGATGCCACAATTCTGATCGCCACCCATGGCGCAGTTGGCCAGGATGTTCATGTCGAATTTGGCGTGTTGGCCGACCTTAAGCTTGTTCGGGTCTTCCAGGATCGGTTTCAGTGCCCGCAGCACGGTGTCGCGATCCAGCTGATCCGGTACGCCCATGTAGGAATGGGTCAGCGGGATGTAGGCCGCTTCGTTGGCTTGTACAGCGAAAGACAGGCCCACCAGTTGCGCCTGCTGCGCATCGATGCCAGTGGTTTCGGTGTCGAAGGCAATCAGCTTGGCGTCGTTGAGCTTCTTCAGCCACAGGTCGAAGTCTGCCTGGGTGAGGATCGTTGTGTACTTGAGCTCAGTCTCCACGGCGGCTTCTTCAGCCACCGGAGCAGTCACTTCCTGGCCGGAACGCTTGGCATCGCGCTGGTTCTCTTCGAACCAGCTCTTGAATTCCAGCAGGGTATAGAGCTCGGCGAGCTTGTCGTGATCCGGCTTGCCCATTTGCAGGTCGTCGAGGCCGATATCCAGCGGCACGTCGATCTTGATGGTTGCCAGTTGATAGGAGAGGAACGCCATCGCCTTGTGTTCTTCCAGCTTGGCCGGCAGGGTCTTGGCCCCGCGAATCGGCAAGGTCGGGACGATGTCGAGCTGTGCATAGAGCTCGGTCAGACCACCGTTCACACCCACTAGCAGGCCAGAAGCGGTCTTTGGACCAATGCCCGGGACGCCCGGAATGTTGTCGGAAGAATCGCCCATGAGTGCCAGGTAATCGATGATCTGCTCGGGAGCGACGCCGAATTTCTCCTTCACGCCCTCAACGTCGAGCGCGCTACCGGTCATGGTATTGACCAAGGTAATGTGGCCGTCGACCAATTGCGCCATGTCCTTGTCGCCAGTGGAGATCACCACCGGGCGGTCGGCCGCCGCGCTGCTGCGGGCCAGGGTGCCGATCACGTCATCGGCTTCGACCCCTTCGACACACAACAGCGGGAAACCGAGGGCGATGACGCTCTGGTGCAGCGGTTCGATCTGCACGCGCATGTCATCGGGCATGCTCGGGCGATTGGCCTTGTATTCGGCGTACATGTCATCGCGAAATGTCCCACCCTTGGCGTCGAACACCACGGCGAACGGACTGCCCGGATACTGCTTGCGCAGGCTCTTGAGCATGTTCAACACACCCTTGACCGCACCGGTCGGCAAGCCTTTGGACGTGGTCAGCGGTGGGAGGGCGTGAAAGGCGCGGTACAGGTAAGAAGAACCGTCCACCAGGACGAGGGGGGCTTGGCTCATGAGCAGGATCAACCTTTTCGGCGGGTCCGGCGCTAGAATAGCGGGACCGTTGACGACAAAGGGGCAAGGTTATCATGCGCACACTAAATCGCTTGCTGCTGGCTGGCTTGTTTGCACTCGCACCATTGGCCGTCATGGCGGCGGACGATGCGCCCTCGTCGGACCCAGATGTCACCATTCGCACGGAAGGCGATAAAACCATCCAGGAATACCGCCAAAACGGTTTCCTGTACGCCATCAAGGTCACCCCGAAGGGCGCACCGCCTTACTTTCTGGTGCGTGCGGACGGAACGGATGCAAACTTCATCCGCTCGGATCAGCCGGATATGCTGATTCCTTCGTGGAAGATTTTTGAGTGGAAGTAGTTTCTTAATTTCAATCGGTGCTGCTAAAGCAGCGGCGCCCGTACTGGCAGTTCAAACATGTCTGTGTTCACCCCACTGGCTCGGCCCGAGCTGGAAACCTTTCTCGCCCCTTATGGGCTTGGCCGCCTGCTTGATTTCCAGGGGATTGCCGCCGGTAGCGAAAACACCAATTTCTTTATCAGCCTGGAGCAGGGCGAATTTGTCCTGACCCTGGTTGAGCGTGGTCCGGTTCAGGAGATGCCGTTCTTCATCGAGCTGCTCGACGTGCTGCACGACGCCGACCTGCCCGTGCCTTATGCATTGCGCACCACCGACGGCGTCGCCTTGCGCGAACTGGCCGGCAAACCTGCGCTGTTGCAGCCGCGTCTGGCCGGCAAGCACATTAAGGAAGCCAACGCGCAGCATTGCGCTCAGGTCGGCGGGTTGCTCGGGCATCTGCATTTGGCGACCCAAGGCAATATGATCAAGCGCAAGACCGATCGCGGCCTGGACTGGATGCTGGAGGAGGGCACGCAGTTGCTGTCGCACCTGAATGCCGAGCAGAGCGATCTGCTGCAACGGGCTCTGGACGAAATCACACAGCAGAAGACGAAAATTCTGGCGCTGCCCCGAGCCAACATCCATGCCGACCTGTTCCGCGATAACGCGATGTTCGAAGGCACTCATCTGACCGGGCTGATTGACTTCTACAACGCCTGTTCGGGGCCGATGCTCTACGACGTGGCGATTGCTTTGAACGACTGGTGTTCAGACGAAGACGGGTTGATCGTCGGACCACGAGCGCGGGCGTTACTCGGCGCTTATGCGGCGTTGCGGCCGTTTACCGCAGCCGAAGCCGAGTTGTGGCCGACCCTGTTGCGGGTGGCGTGTGTGCGGTTCTGGTTGTCGCGGTTGATCGCGGCGGAATCTTTCGCCGGGCAGGACGTGTTGATTCACGATCCGATGGAGTTTCAACAGCGTCTGGCGCAGCGTCAGAAGATCAGTACACAGTTACCTTTCGCCCTTTAAATTGTGGCGAGGGAGCAAGCTCCCTCGCCACAGGGTTATCGCAGTATTTAAAGCGACTCCAGGCACCCCGCCAAATCATTCCCCAACTTCTCCAGCACCTGCTCATACCCCTGAGCGGTTGCCGGCGTGTACCCGCCCAACGCGTCCAGTTCCGCGAGTTTCACCGGCAGACCCGCCACCAGGGTTTCCGCCAGGCGCGGACGCAACGGCGGCTCGCTGAACACACAGGTTTTGCCGACTTCCTGCAGTCGAGTGCGCATCGCCGCGACGTGCTGGGCTCCGGGTTGGACCTCGGCCGCGACGCTGAATACGCCGGCATGCTTGAGGCCGTAGGCGTCTTCAAAGTAGTCGAAGGCCTCGTGGAATACGAAATACGGTTTGCCTGCGATGCCGGCCAGGCGTGCCTTCAAGCGGAGATCCATCGCATCCAGACGCTCATCGAATGCCTTGAGGTTGCTCTGATAACGCGCCGCATTGGAAGGGTCGGCTGCACTTAGGTCAGCAGCCATTTTTGTGGCGATTACGCGAGCGTTGACCGGCGAAAGCCACAAGTGCGAATCCAGGCTACCTGGACGGTGGTCGTGATCATGTTCGTCGGCTTCTTCTGCATGGGAGAGGCTATCTTCGGCGAAATGTCGCAGTTTCAGACCCGGCAAGTCCTGCACGGCGACGCTGGGGAGCGTACGACTGTTCAGCACGCGAGGCAGGAAACCTTCCATGGCCGGGCCGATCCAGTAAACCAGATCCACCGACTGCACCTTCCGTACGTCGGATGGGCGCAAGGCATAGTTATGAGGCGATGCGCCGGGCGGCAGCAAGACTTCCGGAATCGCCACACCGTCCTGCACCGCAGCGGCGATCAGCTGTAGAGGCTTGATACTGGTGAGAACTTTGACTTCGGCGTAAGCCGAACCCATCAGCAGAAAACTTGCGGCAAATGCGACAAAGATAGAAAAAAGTCGGGACACGATGACCACTCGAAGAGGCGAGAACGGGTAACATAATAACGTCTCTCACAAAACTCGTCGCCGCTCATGCCTAAAACACCGATTGCCAGCCGTCCCCACGACCACTCTCATTGCGTCCACAGCGCATTGTCTGAGGCCGATAGTCTGTGCGCACGTCAAGGCCTGCGCCTGACCGCCTTGCGCCGACGGGTGCTGGAACTGGTATGGCAAAGCCACAAGCCGTTGGGTGCCTACGACATTCTCGCGGTGCTCAGCGAGCAGGACGGCCGCCGCGCGGCGCCGCCGACCGTGTACCGTGCGCTGGATTTCCTGCTGGAAAACGGCCTCGTACACCGCATCTCCTCGCTGAACGCTTTCGTCGGCTGCAATCACCCGGGACACGCCCACCAGGGCCAGTTCCTGATCTGCCGTGAGTGCCACGCCGCGATTGAACTTGAACAAAAATCCATCAGCGACGCGATTATCAGTAGCGCCAAGGATGTCGGGTTCGTCGTCGAAGGCCAGACCGTTGAAGTAGTCGGCCTCTGCTCGGGTTGCCAGGGGGTTTGATGAGCAATGCGCTGATCCGTCTCGAGCAGGTTGTCGTGACCTATGCCGGGCAAAACGTGCTGGACAACATTGAGCTGAGCGTCGAGCCCGGGCAGATCGTCACCCTGATCGGCCCCAATGGTGCCGGCAAGACGACCCTGGTTCGCGCCGTTCTCGGTCTGTTGAAACCGGACAGCGGCAGCGTGTGGCGCAAGCCGAAACTGCGGGTCGGTTACATGCCGCAAAAACTTCACGTCGACCCGACGCTGCCGCTGTCGGTGCTGCGCTTCTTGCGTCTGGTGCCGGGCGTAGACCGCGCCACGGCCTTGGCGGCACTCAAGGAAGTCGGCGCCGAACAGGTGATCGACAGCCCGGTGCAGAGTGTTTCCGGTGGCGAAATGCAGCGGGTGCTGCTGGCCCGGGCATTGCTGCGCGAGCCGCAATTGCTGGTGCTCGACGAACCTGTGCAAGGCGTCGACGTGGCCGGTCAGGCCGAGCTCTACAGCCTGATCACTCGCCTGCGAGATCGTCATGGCTGCGGCGTATTGATGGTGTCCCACGATTTGCACCTGGTGATGAGCACCACCGACCAGGTGGTCTGCCTCAACCGTCACGTCTGCTGCTCCGGGCACCCCGAGCAGGTCAGCGGCGATCCGGCTTTCGTCGAGCTGTTCGGAAAGAACGCACAAAGCCTGGCGATTTATCACCATCATCACGACCACGCCCATGACTTGCATGGTTCGGTGGTCAGCACGGCCCCGTCGGCTCCTACCCACGTTCACGGAGATGGCTGCAAGCATGGCTGATTTTCTGCTCTACGCCCTGCTTGCAGGTCTGGCCCTGGCGTTGGTCGCGGGCCCGCTGGGTTCATTCGTGGTCTGGCGGCGCATGGCCTATTTCGGCGACACCCTTTCCCATGCCGCGCTGCTCGGCGTGGCACTGGGCTTTCTGCTGGATGTCAGCCCGACCGTTGCTGTCACCGTAGGCTGTTTGCTGTTAGCCGTGCTGCTGGTGACCTTGCAACAGCGCCAACCGCTGGCGTCCGACACGCTTTTGGGAATTCTCGCACCGAGCACGCTCTCTCTGGGCTTGGTCGTACTAAGCTTCATGCACGAAGTGCGGATCGACCTGATGGCTTATCTGTTCGGCGACCTGCTGGCGATCAGTCCGACCGATCTGGCCTGGATACTCGGCGGCAGCATGGCCGTTCTGGCCTTGCTGGTGACGTTGTGGCGGCCATTGCTGGCGATCACGGTGCACGAAGAATTGGCCAGGGTTGAAGGTCTGCCGGTGGCGGCGTTGCGCTTGACCCTGATGTTGCTGATCGCTGTGGTAATCGCGGTGGCGATGAAAATCGTCGGTGTATTGCTGATTACCTCACTGCTGATCATCCCGGCGGCTGCGGCACAACGTCACGCCCGGTCACCGGAGCAGATGGCATTGGGCGCGAGCCTGCTGGGTATGCTCGCGGTCTGTGGCGGACTGTCGCTTTCATGGTTCAAAGACACCCCGGCGGGCCCATCGATCGTTGTGACGGCCGCCGCACTGTTTTTGCTGAGTTTTGTCCTGCCCCGTCGAGGGGTGTAGACTTGCTCGTTTTTTGGCGCAAATAGAGAGTCGCAGGAATGAAGCTGTTAGCCTCCCGTTATCTGCTCCTTGTGGCATTGTCGCTGCTACTGGGCGCTTGCCAAAGCATGCCACCGGCGGCCACCGAGGCTACCGGTGCACGGGCCACGGCCATCGCACAGCTGGAAAAAAACCTTGCCAGCAGCGAACTGGCGACTGCCGAAGATCAACTGGCGGCCTTGCAGGCGGAGTCGCCCAATGATCAAGCCCTTGAGCAATACCAGCGGCAACTGGCCGAAGCCTATCTGCGCCGCAGTCAGATCGTGCTGCAAAAAGGCGATGTGAATGCGGCTGCCACGGCGCTGAGCCGCGCACGGGCGTTGATGCCCAAGGCTCCGGCGCTGACGGGCGGGGTCAACAACGCCATCGTTAATGCCCGCAAAGCTGAACTGGATAGAGCCGAAGCGGCGCTCATGGCAGCCGAAGCCAAGCCACAGGCCAAAGTCATAGATCCGACGGCAGAAAGCACCACGGTTGCGTTGAACCTGACGGATATGACGAAACTTCGTCGCCAATTGGATGCGATCGCCGCTGATGTGGTGAATTACCAATGCGACGTGAGTATTCAGGCACCACGCACCCAGGACTACCCTTGGTTGGCCACGTTGCTGACCAAGCGCGTGAAGAAGCTCGATGCGGATTTTGATCTGAATCTGGAGAAGCAGATTCTGCGCAACATTCCTGCGCAGATGGTTCTGAGCCCGCGTAAGCCCTAAAAGCATCGCGGGCAAGCCATGCTCCTACAGGTTCGGTGTCGTTCGTTGATTATGTGAACGACTCAAAACCGTAGGAGCAAGGCTTGCCCGCGATGGCATCCTCTCTCTGAACAACGAACTTTAAGCCGGAATCGCCTTGGCTTTTGGTTCCCTGTCCCACACCCGATGCTGCCCAATCGCGGCAAAAAATGGTTTGATCAGGTTCGCATCAGTACCCACAATCAAGCCCGCATCAGTCTCCAGCTTCAACACATCCAGCAACTGTTTGGCCTCGCCATGCAGTGCAATCGCCTTCAAGTGCTTGTAAGCCTCCAGCAAATAATGCAACGCCACACCGTCGGTGCTTAACGCCTTGATCGACGCCGCGCCACCGGGCACAAATACCGCATCGAACGCCACCGAAGGCAAGCCTTCCATCGACGCATCGACCGGCAGTGTCTTGCCATCGGCGGTCGTCACAGGCGCAGACGTCGGGCCGAGCAGTTTGGCGTGCGCCCCTTCGACCTTCAGCGCTTTCTTCATTGCATCAATCGCTGCACCATCGACGCCGTTAGCTGCCAGGATTGCCACTTTGCGGGTTTTGATATCCGCCGGCAGCAAGTTGGCCTGACTCAGGGCCGGCGATCGATCCGGTGAGGTTTTGCGTACTTCGACCGTCCCGGCTTTGGGCGCTGGCAACCCTAGGTTCTGCGCCACGCGCTTAGCCAGTTCCAAATCGATGTTGGCCAGAATTTCATTCACCTGGCGCGCGCGGATGAACTCCCGCTCAACCTTGCCCAACTCGAAGCTGTAAGCCGAGATGATGTGCTCCTGCTCGTGCTTGCTCATGCTGTGGAAGAACAGCCGCGCCTGGGAGAAGTGGTCGCTGAACGACTCGCTGCGCTGACGGATCTTGTTGGCGTCGATGCGCTCTGGATAACTTTCAAAGCCGCCATCCTGTGCCGCCGGCGGTGTTTCTTTCGGCCAACCGCTATCAATGGAGTTCGGCTCGTAGGACGCGCGACCCTTGTCGATGGTGGTGCGATGCAGCGCATCCCGTTGACCATTGTGGAACGGTGCCACCGGGCGGTTGATCGGAATCTCGTGAAAGTTCGGCCCGCCAAGTCGGCTGAGCTGCGTATCGGTGTAGGAAAACAATCGACCTTGCAGCAATGGATCGTTGGAAAAATCGATCCCCGGCACGATATGCCCAGGGCAGAAGGCGACCTGTTCAGTTTCGGCGAAGAAGTTGTCGGGGTTGCGGTTGAGGGTCATTTTGCCCAGCGGGGTGATGGGTACCAGTTCTTCCGGGATCAGTTTGGTCGGGTCGAGGATATCGAAGTCGAATTTATGTTCGTTTTCCTCTTCGATGACCTGTACGCCAAGTTCCCACTCCGGGTAGTCGCCCATCTCGATCGACTCCCAGAGATCGCGACGGTGGTAATCGGTGTCTTTACCGGCGAGTTTCTGCGCTTCGTCCCACACCAGCGAACAGGTCCCGGCAGTGGGGCGCCAGTGGAATTTGACGAAGCGCGATTTACCTTCGGCATTGATCAGGCGGAAGGTGTGGACTCCGAAGCCTTGCATGCTGCGCAGGCTTTTCGGGATCGCACGGTCGGACATCGCCCAGATAACCATGTGCGCTGACTCGGGTTGCAGGGAGACGAAGTCCCAGAACGTGTCATGGGCCGAACCGCCAGTCGGTATCTCGTTGTGCGGTTCGGGTTTTACCGCATGCACGAAGTCGGGAAACTTGATCGCGTCCTGAATGAAGAACACCGGCATGTTGTTGCCCACCAAGTCGAAGTTGCCTTCGTCGGTGAAGAACTTCACGGCGAAACCTCGTACGTCCCGCACGGTATCGCCCGACCCGCGCGGGCCTTGTACCGTGGAAAAGCGCACGAAGACCGGGGTTTTCTTGCCTGGGTCTTGTAGGAACCCGGCCTTAGTCAGCACGGAATGGGTTTCATAGGTCTGGAAGTATCCGTGAGCACCCGTGCCACGGGCATGGACGATGCGCTCGGGAATGCGTTCATGGTCAAAGTGCGTGATCTTTTCACGCATGATGAAATCTTCCAGCAACGATGGCCCACGGGCGCCGACCTTCAACGTGTTCTGGTTATCCGAAACTTTCACGCCCTGGTTGGTACGCAGGGCCTGTTCAGTGGCGTCGGATCGAAATTTTTCCAGGCTGTCGAGCTTGGCATTAGTGTTGCCGCGATCCAGGGTATCGGTCCCGGCCAGTGCGCTTTTGGTTGCGGCAGGCTTTTTAATACTCATCAGTCGTAAACTCCTCATTGTGATTCCTGCCGTAGCCAGGACTCTTGAGCCATTCCCCAGGCACGGCACCGGGGGCGTTTTCGAGTTGCTTAATTAGTGACTGATAACCTTTTTAGCCGTTCCTTTTTTTTGACCTTTGATCGCGTTATTGCCAAATGGAAGGTTGAAAACGAAATAAATGCTAAGAACCTCTATACGGACAGGCTAAAATGCGCGCCCGGCTAACCGCTGATCCTTTTCCAACGCGCCCCACAAGGTTCGCTACGTGATCGAGTTTCAAAACGTCCACAAAACCTACCGCGTCGCCGGTGAGGATATTCCCGCGCTGCACCCGACCAGTCTGACGATTGAGAACGGTCAGGTCTTCGGCCTGATCGGCCATTCCGGTGCGGGAAAAAGCACCCTGCTGCGCCTGATCAATCGCCTGGAAGAGTCCAGTGGCGGCAAGATATTCGTCGACGGCGAAGAAGTCACCGCGCTTGACGCCAACAGCCTGCGGCGCTTTCGTCAGCAGGTCGGGATGATTTTCCAGCACTTCAACTTGCTGGCGTCCAAGACCGTGGCCGACAACGTCGCGCTGCCCCTGACCCTTGCCGGCGAACTGTCGCGCAGCGAAATCGACCAGCGTGTGGCCGAACTGCTGGCGCGAGTGGGTTTGTCCGACCACGCCAAAAAGTACCCGGCGCAGTTGTCTGGTGGCCAAAAGCAGCGTGTCGGCATCGCCCGCGCCCTGGCAACCAAGCCGAAAATCCTGCTCTGCGACGAAGCCACCAGCGCACTGGACCCGCAGACCACTGCGTCGGTCCTGCAATTGCTGGCCGAGATCAATCGCGAACTGAAGCTGACCATCGTGTTGATCACCCACGAGATGGACGTGATCCGCCGGGTCTGCGACCAAGTGGCGGTGATGGACGCGGGCGTGATCGTCGAGCAAGGTTCGGTGACCGAGGTGTTTTTGCATCCGAAGCACCCGACCACCAAGCGCTTCGTGCAGGAAGACGAGCAGATTGACGAAAGCGAACAGCGCGATGACTTCGTTCACGTGCCGGGTCGCATCGTGCGTCTGACCTTCCAGGGCGAAGCGACCTACGCGCCGTTGTTGGGAACCGTCGCTCGGGAAACGGGTGTGGACTACAGCATCCTGGCCGGTCGTATCGACCGCATCAAAGACATCCCCTACGGGCAATTGACCCTGGCGGTTACCGGCGGCGACATGGAAGCGGCGTTTGCCCGCTTCACCGCGGCTGACGTCCACATGGAGGTCCTGCGCTGATGGAAGTCCTGACAAGTTTCTTCGTCAATATCGACTGGTTTGAAATCTGGCTGGCCTCCGGCGACACCTTGCTGATGCTCTTCGGTTCGTTGTTGTTCACCGTTTTGCTCGGCCTGCCCCTGGGCGTGCTGTTGTTCCTCTGCAGCCCGCGTCAGTTGCTGGAAGCCAAAGGCGTCTACGCGATGCTGTCGCTGATGGTGAACATCCTGCGTTCGCTGCCGTTCATCATCCTGCTGATCGTGATGATCCCGTTCACCGTGTTGATCACCGGCACGTCCCTCGGGGTCGCCGGTGCCATTCCACCGCTGGTGATTGGCGCTACGCCATTCTTCGCGCGACTGGTGGAAACCGCCCTGCGTGAAGTGGATCGCGGCATCATCGAGGCCACCCAGGCCATGGGCGCCACGACACGGCAGATCATCACCAATGCCTTGCTGCCGGAAGCCCGCCCGGGCATCTTCGCAGCGATTACGGTGACAGCTATTACACTGGTGTCCTACACGGCGATGGCGGGTGTGGTCGGCGCGGGTGGTCTGGGCGACCTGGCGATCCGTTTCGGTTACCAGCGTTTCCAGCCTGATGTGATGGTCGTGACCGTGATGTTGCTGCTGGTGCTGGTTCAAGTGCTGCAAACCGTCGGCGACAAATTGGTTGTCCACTTCTCCAGAAAATAAAGAGTTCACGTAAATAAGTCATGAGCCGGCCATTCGCTGGCAGGCGCCAAATTCAGGCGCCGCAAGCGAGTACCCACAAGGAGTTAGCTGAATGAAAAAACTACTCGTCGCGTTCGCAGCCGTTGCAGCGTTCTCTGCTCAGGCCGATGAAACCCTGACCGTCGCAGCCACCCCGGTTCCGCACGCAGAAATCCTCGAGTTCGTTAAACCGGCCCTGGCCAAAGAAGGCGTGGACCTGAAGGTCAAAGTCTTCACCGACTACATCCAGCCGAATGTGCAGGTTGCCGAAAAACGTCTGGACGCCAACTTCTTCCAGCACCAGCCGTACCTCGATGAGTTCAACAAGGCCAAGAGCACCCATCTGGTTGCCGTTACCGGCGTGCACCTGGAACCGTTGGGCGCTTACTCCAGCAAGTACAAAGCACTGACCGAGCTGCCAGGTGGCGCCAACGTAGTGATCCCGAACGACGCCACCAACGGCGGCCGTGCGCTGTTGCTGCTGGCGAAGGCTGGCCTGATCAAGTTGAAGGACTCGAACAACATCCTCTCGAGCGTCAAGGACATCACCGAGAATGCCAAGGACCTGAAATTCCGTGAACTGGAAGCCGCGACCATTCCGCGCGTGCTGACCCAGGTCGATCTGGCGCTGATCAACACCAACTATGCACTGGAAGCCAAGCTTGATCCGGCCAAGGATGCATTGGTCATTGAAGGCAACGACTCGCCTTACGTGAACATCCTCGTTGCCCGTCCAGACGATAAGGACAGCGAAGCGATGAAGAAGCTGGTTGCCGCCCTGCACAGCCCGGAAGTGAAAGCCTTCATCCTTGAGAAGTACAAAGGCGCGGTATTGCCGGCGTTCTGATACAGCCCTCTACGCTGATCGTTCCCATGCTCCGCGTGGGAACGATCAGAAACAAAAAACCGCAGCCTGGTTGGGCTGCGGTTTTTTTTGGCCTGTCGACTTATTTGCGTTTGAGCATCACCGGCAATTGCGCCACCAGTTTCTGGTTGTTCAACGGTGCTCGGATGAACCCACGCTGCGTTCCGTCCGGCCCGATCACCGCCAGGTTGCCGCTGTGGTCGACGGTGTAGTTCGGCTTGCTGGTGTCCGCCGGAATGAACGGAATGCTGACCGCATTGGCGAGTTTTTGGATGTCCTCGACCGAAGATGCCGTCAGTCCTTTGAACTGCGGATCGAAGTAGCCCAGGTACTGCTTGAGCTGCTTGGGTGTGTCGCGATTCGGGTCGACGCTGACCAGAATGATCTGCAACTTATCCACCGCTTCCGGCGCCAGCTCGCTTTTGATCTGGCGCAACTGGGCGAGGGTGGTCGGGCAGATGTCCGGGCAAAAGGTGTAACCGAAGAACAGCAGCGACCACTTGTCTTTCAGCTCGTTGACCGCCACCGGCTTACCGTCCTGATCGGTCATCGTCACGTCCGGCAGATTGCGGCTTTGCGGCAACAGGATGATCCCGGCGTCGATCAACGCGGTCGGGTCGCCCTGGCCTTTGCCGGACAGTACTTTGTTGATGGTCAGGCCCAAGACCAGCGCGATCAGGGCGACGAGGATGAAGACAGTTTTCTGGGTTCGAGTCATAGGTTCAACAGTAAGTAGTGGTCTACGAGCAGCGCGATAAACAGCAGGAACAAGTAATAAATAGAGTACTTGAACGTGTTGATCGCCGCGTGCGGCCGAGTGCCACGGTACAGCACCACGGCCCATTGCAGAAACTTCGCGCCAAGTCCCAGCGCGCAAATCAGGTAGAGCACGCCGCTCATGTGGATCACGTAAGGCATCAGGCTCACAGCCAACAGCGCGAAGGTATACAGCAGGATGTGAACCTTGGTGTAGTGCTCGCCATGGGTCACCGGCAACATCGGAATGTCGGCCTTGGCGTATTCCTCTTTGCGGTGAATGGCCAGGGCCCAGAAGTGCGGCGGGGTCCAGGCGAAAATGATCAGCACTAACAGCAAGGGTTCGGCGCTGACGTGGCCGGTGGCGGCGGTCCAGCCGAGCAGGGGCGGGGCAGCACCGGCCAGTCCGCCGATGACGATGTTTTGCGGCGTCGCACGCTTCAGGAAACCGGTGTAGACCACCGCATAGCCGAGTAGCGAGGCCAGGGTCAGCCAAGCCGTCAATGGATTGGTGAAGGCCAGCAGTATGGCTTGCCCAAGCACCGCCAATACCAAGGCAAAAGTCAGCGCGGCCGCAGGTGACACTCGACCCTCTGCCAAGGGTCGTTTGTGCGTGCGGGCCATGACCGCATCGATCCGTCGGTCCACGACATGGTTGACCGCCGCCGCACCGCCGGCACACAAGGCGATCCCCAGATTGCCGAACACCAGCACCGTCCACGGCACCCCGGCGCGGGTCGCGAGAAACATCCCCACCAGCGATGTGATGAGCATCAGCACCACCACTTTCGGCTTGGTCAGCTCCAGGTAGTCACGCCAGATTGTCTGGCTGTGACGTTCGCCGATCAGAGTCGCCATGGCATCTCTCCTTTTATTGTTATGGGCCCGGCTGAGTGTTTACGCGGGCTGAAGCGCCAGCGCGCAGGGGTTTGCTGCTTGACCCGAACCAGACTGGTTCGCGCGTGATAATTGACCAGCACCAACGTCAGCAACAGTGCCGCGCCCCCCGCGTTGTGAGCGACGGCCACGGGCAGTGGCAGATGAAACAACACGTTGCTGATGCCCAACGTGATCTGCGCCGCGAGGGCGATCAGTACCAGCCCCGCCAGGCGCGTCATGCCGACGACTTTCAGTTGCCAGGCCAGGCCCAGCAACCCCAGAGTCACGAGCAATGCGCCGATACGGTGAGTCAGGTGAATCGCGGTGCGGGCATCGCTGTCCAGCTGCCCGCCGAGGTAATTGGGGCCGATGTGTTGAGTCAGGTGAAAGCCGTTGGCGAAGTCAGCCGGCGGCAACCATTGCCCGTGGCAGGTCGGAAAGTCGATGCAGGCCACCGCCGCGTAGTTGGAACTGACCCAACCACCCAGGGCGATTTGTCCGATCACCAGCAGCAAACCGGCAGTCGCCCAGTACTGTAAACGCCGTGGTACGGTCAGCGCCGGCAGCACGCCGGACAGTCTCAACGTCAACAAAAACAGCAGGCTCAACGTCGCAAAACCACCGAGTAAATGCCCGGTGACCACCTGCGGCCAGAGCTTGAGCGTCACCGTCCACATGCCGAACGCTGCTTGGGCAATCACCACTGCCAGAAGAAATAACGGCAATTTCACCGGTTGTCCCGGATGACGACGATGACCCCAGGCACGACCGGCCAACACTGAGATCAGCACCCCAAGGGTGCCGGCGAAATAGCGGTGGACCATCTCGTTCCAGCCCTTGTGGGCTTCCACTGGTGCATCGGGGAAATGCAGTTCGGCATGGGCCAGTTGGGCTTCGCTTTTCGGCACGCTGATAAAGCCGTAGCAACCCGGCCAGTCCGGGCAACCGAGTCCGGCGTGGGTCAGGCGGGTGTAGGCGCCGAGCAGCACCACAATCAGTGCCAGCAAGGTGGCAAACAGCGCGAGGCGAAATCCAGGTTTGGCCATGACGATGCCCTTATCCGATGTTCGACAGTTTCAGCAGGTGACGCAGATCGTTGAGCAGGTCCTTGCCCTTGACGGTCGGGTCGTAGCGCAGCACCAGGTTGCCGTGGGGGTCGATGATCCACAGCTGCGGTACGGCCTGGTCACCCGTGGTCTTGCTGAAGGTGGTCAGGTCCATGGGATAACGCTGCAGCTGTGGATACTCGCGGGTGAGCTTGGCTTCGTACTCGCTGTTTAGCGGTTGCGCGGCGGCCAGTGCGTGACTGGCGCGGGATGCATCGCGGGCGAGGCCGATCTGCACCTGGCGCGCCAGGTACACCAGTTGCTGGCAGTCCACCGAGCAGTCCCTAGGCGCCGTCACCAGCATCTGCCAGCGCTGTTCTTGCGCCTGCACGCCAAGGTCCGCACGGGTCTGGCCATTGCCGATCAGTTCGCCGTGGTAACTGCGACCCTCCGGCACCCAGAACTGCAATTTGTACATGCCGGTGGCGAGGATCATCGGACCGATCACCCCAAGCAGAATCAGCAGCAGCTGCAAACGACCTTTTCGCCGACTTGCCGGCGTCTTCGCTTCAGACATGCTGGGTGGATTCATGGCCGCTCCCATGGTGTTTCTCCTTTGCGTTGTGCCAGCCGAGGTAAAGATAAAGGCCGAACAGGGCGATCGACATTGCGAACCACTGCACGGCATAAGCCAGGTGTTTTTCCGGCCCCATGGCCACCACGGGCCAATCGGCCTGGTAGGACGCGGGGCCGCTTTTTGCGCGTAATTCGTAGGCGAAACCTTCACGGTTGAGCGCCGTCCAGAGTCTGGCCGGTTCGACTGCCGTGACCAGTTGCGGCCAGGTGGTGGTGTTTGGGTCGGCGTGGAGCTGGAAGGTCGCGCCGGGGGAAACGTAGACCCAGGCATCGAGACTCAATGCCTGAGTGGGCGTGGTGAATTGCGGCGGATTGCGCCGGTCCGGCCACGGCAGCCAGCCGCGATTGACCAACAGCCAGAGCCCGGTCGCCTGATCCTGAAACGGTTGCAGCAGCTCGACGCCGACCTTGCCGTCACGCTGACGGTTATCCAGCAACAGGCTGTGCGCGGCATCGAACTGGCCGTGCAGGCGCACGCGGCGGAAGACGGGATCCTCGGTGTGTTGCAGCTCGGTGCTGGCCATCGGTTCAGCCGCCCGGCGCTCGGTGTGGCTTTGCAGCAGCGCGCTTTTCTCCGCGCCCCGGCTCAGTTGCCAGAACCCGAGTGACACCAGCATGGGCAGCAACAACGCGACCACCACGGTTGGCACGATGCCCGGCCGAAAGCGCTTCATGGCGTCGCCAGAAAGTCGCTAGTCGCGATAGCTATACTCAAGTGCATCGCCTTTCCCCCGGAGTCTCACCATGCTCAAAGCAGCCATCGTCCTGATGCTGATTGCCACGGTTGTCAGCCTGTTCAGCGGCCTGTTTTTTCTGGTCAAGGACGACAGCAGCTCGAACCGCCTCGTCATTGCCTTGAGTGTTCGTGTTGCGCTGGCCGCCATCACCGTCGGCTTGATCGCCTGGGGTTTTTTCAGCGGCCAGTTGGTCTCTACTGCGCCTTGGTAAAGCCTCAGAGCACGTAGACGAAAACGAACAGACCGATCCACACCACGTCCACGAAGTGCCAGTACCAACTCGCCGCCTCGAAACCGAACTGGTGCTCGTTGTCGAAGTGACCGCGCATGACCCGCATCAGCATTACGAACAGGATGATGGTGCCGATGGTCACGTGGGCGCCGTGGAAACCGGTGAGCATGAAGAACGTTGCGCCGTAGATACCCGAACCCAGGGTCAGGCCCAGTTCCTTGTAGGCGTGGATGTACTCTTCGGCCTGGAAGCCGAGAAACGCGCAACCGAGCAATACCGTCAACGCCAGCCAGATTTTCAGCGCGCCGCGATGGCCCTTTTTCAAAGCGTGGTGGGCAATGGTCACGGTGACGCTGGAACTGACCAGCAGCACGGTATTGAGCAGCGGCAGGCCCCACGGGCTGATAACGTCTTTGGGCGCCGGAAAGAGTTTCGGGTCTGGGTTATTCAGTAATGGCCAGGTGAATTCGAACGTCGGCCACAACATGTGGGCGAGGCCTTTGGCACCTTCACCGCCCAGAGCCGGCCCGGAAACGTGACGCACATAAAACAGGGCGCCGAAGAACGCGATGAAAAACATCACCTCCGAGAAGATGAACCAGCTCATGCCCCAGCGAAACGAGCGATCCATCTGCGCGCTGTACAACCCTTGGCGACTTTCCTTGATCACCGTACCGAACCAGCCGAACAGCATGTACGCCAGCAGCAGGCTGCCGACGAAAAAGATCAACGGGCCGTGGGATTCCGGCCGCGCAGCCTTCAGGTCGTTGAACCAGGTGGCCAGGCCCAACACCGTGACGAACATGCCGACGGTGGCGATGATCGGCCATTTGCTTTGGGCCGGTACGTAATAGTGTTCATGAGTTGCCATTTATTGTTCTCCTTATCGGGCACGCTCAACCGCCAGTATTTACGGCCACCGGTGGATGTCGGGCGGTGATATCGAACAGCGTGTAGGACAGCGTCAGGTGCTTCACATCCTTGGGCATGTCGCGATCAACGATGAAACGTACCGGCATCTCGATCCGTTGACCGGGCTGCAGCACTTGCTGGGTAAAGCAAAAACATTCGGTCTTGTGGAAGTACGCCGCTGCATTGCTGGGTGCGATGCTCGGAACCGCCTGGGCGCTCATCGGGCGATCGGTCGGGTTGTGGGCGATGAAAATCATCTCGTTCACCGCCCCCGGGTTGGCCGTCAGCTCGTCACCTTTGGGATAGAAACCCCAGGACATGTCGGCGGCGTTGGTCGTCAGAAACTGCACACGAACCTGCCGTGAAGTGTCGACCTTTTGTTCGCCCTCGTACTGCCCGCCGGTCTTGCCATTGATGCCGAACGCCTTGCACATCACGTCGTAGATCGGCACCAGGGCAAATCCGAATGCAAACATCGCCACCACCACCATCAGCAGGCGCGTAACCAGCTTCTTCATCGAAATCGAATCAGCCATGATGGTGGGCCTCAAGGGCTACAGCGTTCATTTCACTTCCGGCGGCGTGGTGAAGGTGTGATACGGCGCCGGTGACGGAATGCTCCATTCCAGGCCTTCCGCTCCATCCCACGGCTTGGCCGGTGCCGGCTCGCCGCCGCGGATGGTTTTGATCACGATGAACAGGAAGAAGAGCTGCGTGGCGCCGAACATGAACGCGCCGATCGACGACACCATGTTGAAGTCGGCGAATTGCAGGTTGTAGTCCGGAATTCGCCGTGGCATGCCCGCCAGCCCCACGAAGTGCATCGGGAAGAACGCCATGTTCATGCCGATGAACGATAGCCAGAAGTGCAGCTTGCCAAGGGTTTCGTCGTACATGTGGCCGGTCCATTTCGGCAGCCAGTAGTAAGCCGAAGCGAAGATCCCGAAGATCGCCCCCGGCACTAGTACGTAGTGGAAGTGCGCGACCACAAAATACGTATCCTGGTATTGGAAGTCCGCCGGAGCGATGGCCAGCATCAACCCGGAGAAACCACCGATCGAGAACAGGATCACGAACGCCACGGCGAACAGCATCGGTGTCTCGAAGGTCAGCGAGCCTTGCCACATGGTGCTGGCCCAGTTGAACACCTTGACCCCGGTGGGCACCGCGATCAGCAGCGTGGCGTACATGAAGAACAACTCACCCACCAGCGGAATGCCGACCACGAACATATGGTGCGCCCAGACGATGAACGACAGGAACGCAATGCTCGCCGTGGCGTAGACCATCGAGGTGTAGCCGAACAGCGGCTTTCGCGAGAAGGTCGGAATGATCGAGCTGACGGCACCGAAGGCCGGCAGGATCATGATGTACACCTCGGGGTGACCGAAGAACCAGAACACATGCTGGAACAGCACCGGGTCACCACCACCGGCGGCACTGAAGAAGCTGGTGCCGAAGTGGATGTCCATCAGCATCATCGTCACGCAGCCGGCCAGCACCGGCATCACCGCGATCAGCAGGAACGCGGTGATCAGCCAGGTCCAGACAAACAGCGGCATTTTCATCAACGTCATGCCGGGGGCGCGCAGGTTGAGGATGGTCGCGATCACGTTGATCGCGCCCATGATCGAACTGATCCCCATCAAGTGGATGGCGAAGATAAAGAACGTCACGCTTTCCGGCGCGTAGGTCGTCGAGAGCGGGGCGTAGAAGGTCCAGCCGAAGTTCGGTCCGCCGCCGGGGGTGAACAGGGTCGACACCAGCAGAATGAACGCCGCCGGCAACAGCCAGAAGCTGAAGTTGTTCATCCGCGGCAGGGCCATGTCCGGCGCGCCGATCATCAGCGGGATCATCCAGTTGGCGAGGCCGACGAAGGCCGGCATCACCGCACCGAAGACCATCACCAGACCGTGCATGGTGGTCATCTGGTTGAAGAATTCCGGCTGGACGATCTGCAAACCTGGCTGGAACAGCTCGGCGCGAATCACCATCGCGAACGAGCCGCCCAGCAAGAACATGGAGAACGCGAACCACAGGTACAGTGTGCCGATGTCCTTGTGGTTGGTGGTCAGCACCCAGCGCATCAGGCCTTTGGCGGGACCGTGGGCGTGGGCGGTGCCGGTATGAACATGGTCATCGACTACAGCAGTCATGTCCTGTCTCCTGCAAACAGATGGGCTGGGCAGGCCGGGGCGCGATGCCCCGACCGGTTCCTTACGTGCGCAATAGACCGGGTCATTTGCTTTCCGCCTGTTTCAGCTCCAGCACTTCTTTAGGCGTGACCATGTCGCCCTTGTTGTTGCCCCAGGCGTTACGTTCGTAGGTCACGACCGCTGCGATATCGACTTCCGAGAGCTGCTTGCCGAACGCCGCCATGGAGGTGCTGGGCTTGCCGTGGAAGACGATGTTCAAGTGATCCTTGATCGGTCCGATGGCGATTTTCGAGCCTTTGAGTGCCGGGAACATCGGTGGCAAGCCCTGACCTTCGGCCTGGTGACAGGCTACGCAGGTGGTGTGATAGACCTTGTCGCCGCGCTCTTTGAGCTCATCGAGCGTCCATTCCTTGCTGGTCAGTTCTTTGAGCTGCATGGCTTCAGCCTTGCGCTCGCCCAGCCATTTTTCGTAATCGGCCTTTTCCTTGACCTCGACCACGATCGGCATGAAGCCGTGATCCTTGCCGCACAATTCGGCGCATTGACCGCGGTAGATGCCGGGCTTGTCGACGCGGGTCCAGGCTTCGTTGACGAACCCCGGAATCGCATCACGCTTGACCGCAAAGGCCGGCACCCACCAGGAGTGGATGACGTCGGCGGAAGTCACCAGGAAGCGCACCTTGGCGCCGATCGGCAGCACCAAAGGCTTATCGACCTCAAGCAAGTAGTGCTCGCTCTTGGCCTCCTTGTTGTGGATCTGATCAGCAGGAGTGGTCAGGTTGCTGAAGAACTCAACGTCCTGGCCCAGGTATTTGTAGTGCCACTTCCACTGATAGCCGGTGACCTGGATATCAATATCCGGCTCACTGGCGTCGTACATCTTGATCAGGGTTGCGGTTGCGGGAACCGCCATGGCCACCAGGATCAGGAAGGGCACGATGGTCCAGAGAATTTCGACGGTGGTGCTTTCATGAAATTTTGCGGCCACCTGCCCGGTCGAGCGGCGGTGGAGAATCATCGACCAGAACATGGCGCCGAAGACGATGATGCCGATCACTACACAGATCCAGAAAATGGTCATGTGCAGGTCAAATACTGCGTGACTGATTTCAGTCGCTCCCGGCGCCATATTCACAGTCCAGGCCGCTTGTGCCTGACTGAAAATCGACCACAACAGGAGGCCCATCCAGACGTGTGGATGTCGCATCATTGCGGGTTCCCCTTATCGTTCTTTTTATCCCGCCGGCTTTCACCTGCGGCAAGGGAGCGGCATTTTCAGACTACGAACTTGAATCGCCGGGCCTTGCTGCGTGTGCAGTCGGGCGTCATCAGCTAGCTCCATTCCCACCCGAGTATAGACAGCGACTGCCAC
Source organism: Pseudomonas sp. Hz4 (assembly GCF_054898165.1). NCBI lineage: Bacteria > Pseudomonadati > Pseudomonadota > Gammaproteobacteria > Pseudomonadales > Pseudomonadaceae > Pseudomonas > Pseudomonas sp. Hz4. The sequence continues at coordinate 319,423 of NZ_CM142719.1, forward strand.
CTCGCAACGTGATGGCGTAAATGATCTGAAACAGCTGGGACTTGCGTTCTGGGTCACGAATGGAGAAGGATGCAGACGAGTGGTGGTAAACCGATATAACTTTGATGTCTCAAGGATGAAATAATTATGACAAATGCGTCTTCGCATTTTTCGTATGCCAGCTAAGTTACGTCTTCCTTATTTCATTGCCTTTGTTTCCTGGAGTTTTCATGAACACCGCCGCATTGCGCGAGCAGATCCAAAAAGCCCAACAACACGAGGCCGAGACTGGCCTGCTGACTCGTCAACTGGAAACTCAACTGCCACACCTTCACTCCGCCATCCAATTGCCGGAGGTCGACGCCAACGGCGTGATGACGCGTTTTGTGGCCGCGTACATAGAGCAAGTGCCAGACCTGCTGGAGGCCGCCAATGAAGTCGCCAGGGAAGCGGGTATCGAATCACAGATCAAACCGGTGCTGAAAATCGCCGAGCAGTTCTTCCTCCAGCCGCCGGCGATCATGACCGGGCATATCGGCCTGGACAGCCTGCTGGACGAAGCCTATCTGGCGCATCGGTTGGTCGAAGAGGTCAATGACCTGTACATCAAGCATTTTGGCCAGCCGCTGATCCCCTTGGACATGACTGTTGCCAACCTGATTGCTCACCAACTGATCGGAGAAGAGTTCGCCAATCAATTGGATGAGGCGGTGCATCACGCTGTGGACGAGATGCTTAATGAAGAGAGCTTCGCGCTGGAATCAGTAGAAGCCTACCGCGAGAAACTCAACAGCCCGGACACCGGCGCTGCATGGAAGCGCTGGCCGTGCCTGTCGCGCCAGCTGGGCGTAGGCCTGGAGCTGGAGCAGCCCGCGGCTTGACTCGTTGCCGCATAAAAAAATCGCAGCCTATTGGCTGCGATTTTTTTTATGCGGCTGCGGAACCGACGCCCGTCGTGGTTCGCAAGCGCCCCTCCAACCTGCGTTTCAACCCCCGCGCTTCAATCAACAGCTTCGAACCCTTCGCCGCATTGGCCCGACCCCATTCCTCCAGCAACTCCAGACACGAGTGATCGATGTAGCTCAAGTGATTGAGCGGCACATGCACCGTCGCGCCCGGTGGAATTGTTCCCAGCACTTGAGTCAGCGCCGGGACTTTGAGGAAAGTGGCTGCACCCATCAACCGCAGTTCCATTTCACCGTCCTTTGGCAGGTCGATCAGGCTGATCTTCAGCCGCGAAGCCTTCCAGGCCAGTTTGGCCAGGGTCAGCCCGAAACCGATCAGCACGCCGGTCAGCAGGTCGGTGAAGATGATTGCCAGAGCGGTCGCCGCATAAGTAAACATTGGCATCCGGCCATATCGGCCGAGGCCGCGAAAGGCCTTGAGGTCGACCAGTTTGAACCCGGTGTAAACCAACACACCCGCCAGGCTCGCCACCGGAATGCTTTGCAGCACGCTGGACAGCAGCAACACGAAAGCCAGCAGCCACAGACCATGGAACACCGCCGACAGTCGCGTGGTGGCGCCGGCCTGGACGTTGGCCGAACTGCGCACGATCACGCCGGTCATCGGCAGCGCGCCGAGTAAACCGCAGAGCATGTTGCCGACGCCTTGAGCTGACAGTTCCCGATCGAAGTCCGAACGCTGGCCGCTGTGCATGCGGTCCACCGCAGCTGCCGAGAGCAGGGTTTCGGCGCTGGCGATAAACGCGACGGCAAATGCCGCAATCAGCAAGGTCGGGTCAGCCAGATTGAGCAAGTCGGCGGGTTTCAGCCAGTCGATAGCTTCCGCCAGGTTGGCCGGGACCTCCACTCGCTTGACCTGTAAGGCGAGTACCAGGCTGGCGACAGTCGCCAGGCCTACGCCAAGAAGTGCGCCGGGAATGAAGCGCAGGGAATGGGGGCGGAATTTCTCCCACAGCCACATCACCGCAATCGTCGACAGCCCGAGCAAACCGGCTTGCCAGCCCAAGGAGGGCAAGGCTTGGACAACCGCAGCCGGGAAGGCTGCCAGATTATCCAGCCCCGAGGGCTTGGGCACGGCGTCGAGCATCACATGCACCTGTGACAACACGATCAACACGCCAATCCCGGCGAGCATTCCGTACACAACCGCAGGCGCCGTGACCCGAAACCAGCAGCCCAGCTTCAAGCGTCCGGCCACCAATTGCAGAAAGCCGGCCAGCAGCAGGATGGGCCCGAGCATGGCGATACCATGCTGGCGCACCAGTTCGAACACCAGAACAGCCAAACCGGCTGCTGGGCCGCTGACTTGCAATGGCGAACCGGCAATCCAGCCCACCACCAAGCCACCGATGATCCCGGTGATCAACCCTTTGGACGGCGGCAGCCCCGAGGCGATGGCGATGCCCATGCACAAGGGCAGGGCGACGAGAAACACAACCACGGACGCCAGCAGCTCCCGTGGCAGTACAGCTTTAAGTTGAGCAGCACGCATGGTGACTCTCCCGAAGTTTTCTTCAGGCGTGGCGAAGCCAGGCTGCTTGATCAGCAGCCTCGGCTAAACCACACAGGGATAAGGTGTCCTGTCTCGCAAATACTGTTCCTTTTTGACAGTCACTCGTCGAAAAGGAACGTATTTGTGAGAAAGGACACTAGAAGCGCGCTTTGGGCGTCGCCACCGGAATCGGATGGCTGCCATCGAGCGGCAGGAAACACCCCTTGTCCGCGTCGTAAGCTTTGATTTCGCTGGTTTCGATGTTGTAGATCCAACCATGTATAAACAGCTGACCATTGGCTATGCGCGAGGCGACCGACGGGTGCGTGCGCAAATGCTGCAGCTGGGCGATCACATTCTCCTCGGTGAGGACGTGCATGCTTTCGTTTTCGTCAGCGCAATCGCAGTTTTCCTGGACCATGGTTTTTGCCACTTCGGCATGACGCAACCAGGCTTTGACCGTGGGCATTTTTTCCAGGCTTTGCGGGTTGAGCACTGCGCGCATGGCGCCACAGTCAGAGTGCCCGCAGATGATGATGTGCTGCACGCCGAGGGCCAATACTGCGTATTCGATTGCCGTGGAAACACCGCCGTTCATTTGCCCATAAGGCGGCACTACGTTGCCGACGTTACGGGTCACGAACAGGTCGCCGGGGGCGCTTTGGGTGATCAGCTCAGGAACGATGCGCGAATCGGCGCAGGCGATGAACATCGCTCTGGGGCTCTGGGCCGTGGCAAGTTTTTTGAAGAGTTCTTCCTGCTGTGGAAAAACTTCGTGATGAAAATGCAAAAAGCCGTCAACGATATGCTTCAGTGCTGCATCGGCGGTTTCCGCCTCGGGTTGGGCTGAAGCCGACGCAGCCAACGGCTGTTTATCCTTGTCACTCATGATTCATCCTCTTTGGCGGAGTCAGGGAATTTTCCCGTTTTGTCCGGTGTGAAGCCAGTGGCTGTTTAAAAAACATCCAGGTCGAAAGTCTCGCCCCGTCAGTCACTCGATGAACAAGGTAGCCGTTGAAACTTAACTCAAACTGAATAAAAGGCTCTAGGACGTGTGTTCCAGGTCACAAAAAGCGTGACCGGCCTAAAGACCAGGCAGGTTCCCCACTACTCAACCATAGGCCAATTGTCCTCAAATCAACGACATTTGGCGACCCGGCGGACAGAAGGCTTCGCAGTCTAGATTGAAACCTTCGCGACGATTCAGCCCAAGGCGTTTGATGGTTTTGGCAAATCGTTGCGCCAACAGGTCAGCAAACGGCCCTTCACCACGCATTCTTGCGCCAAACCGACTGTCGTAGAGCTCACCACCACGGCTTTGACGAATAAGGCTCAACACATGAGCGGCACGCTGAGGGTAGTGAGCGGCGAGCCATTCTTCGAACAGCGGCGCAACTTCCAGCGGCAGGCGCAGCATCATGTAGGCCGCACTTTGTGCTCCAGCGGCATGAGCCTCGGTGAGCAGGCTTTCGAGTTCGCAGTCGTTGATCATAGGAATCATCGGCGAGCACAGGACTCCCACCGCAATTCCCGCTTCACGCAGCACGCGGATCGCCCGTAAACGGGCCTTGGGTGCAGCGGCACGCGGTTCGAGGATGCGTTTGAGCTCATCGTCCAGGGTAGTGAGGCTGATCATCACCGCCACCAGCCTTTGCTCGGCAAGTTCGACCAGCAGGTCCAGGTCCCGGAGAATCAGCGAGCCCTTGGTAATGATGGTCACGGGATGGCGATAGCGCAGCAGCACTTCGAGGGTTTTGCGGGTGATTTTGTGTTCGCGTTCGATCGGCTGATAAGGGTCCGTGTTGGAGCCCAGATTGATCGGCGCGCATTGATAGCCACGCTTGGACAGCTGTTCTTCCAGCACATCGGCGGCGTTGGTCTTGGCGATCAGTTTGGTTTCGAAATCCAGCCCTGGCGACATGTCCCAATAGGCGTGGCTGGGCCGCGCGTAGCAATAGATGCAGCCGTGCTCGCAGCCGCGATAGGGATTGATCGAACGATCGAAGGGTAAGTCCGGCGAATTGTTGCGAGTGATGATGGTTTTAGCCGTTTCGATGCGCACCTCGGTGCCTTGGGTGATCGGCACTTCCTGATACCAGCCGTCATCCTCGGCCACCGAGCGATTCGGCGCGAAGCGGTTGTGCGGGTTGGTGGCGGTGCCGCGACCGCGAGGGGGGAGTGAAATCGTCATATGAGGACCTGCTGGCTGTATAAATACACAGTATGGGAGGCAGCAGGATTTGCCTAGCACCGTTCGGCTTATTTACCCATGGCAACGTAGCGGGTGCCTACACACCTGTCAGTCATGACAGTAGATAGCTTTTTGAATTGAAAGACTCCACGGGCTACTTTTCAGCATTAAATATTCCGAAGTGTGCAATCTTGAGAAACAGATCATAGGTGGCGTAACTATTAACTTGATTAGTACTCTCTGGTTCGCACGAAGTTGTCGTGTATCAAATATTAAAAGGATTTAATAATGTCGTTTTATAATCAGCGTGGTATTTTTCTGCAACTGGCCGCCCCTTCTATCGTCAGCCCTAAAGAAGTTCGGGTTTCCATGCAATTTGCACTAAAGGAAGAGGGTTACGACGCACCAAACCAAGCGATCACTTGCTCGCTGGTAGACTCCTCTACCCGTGAGGTCATATCCACTGATGGCGGCTTGACCTTCACCATGGGTGCTGCACGCACCGATGTGGACGGCGATGGTGACATTGACGCGCAAGACAAGGCAGTTCTTCTGGCGCTGGCGAACGCTTATTCGAAGATTGTTAATCCTTGATTGCGATTGAACGCATGTAATAGGTAATGCTTGCACAAGAGTAAGTTTTAACGGCGTGTTCATAAAACGGCACAGAAGTTCTGTGCCGTTTGTTTTGCGTTATTGAATGTTCCCTGGTCGACATTCATGACTTTTTTCCGACAATGACCGCTCAGAACTGATAGGCCAACACACGGGGGTTATCGCGACGAAAGCAATCACGCGTCGTTCGATTCACGATTCTTTGACGGCCGTCTCACAGGTCTTTGACCGTTCAGGGCTGATGCTGTGCGTCATCATCCACTCCTTAACACACGGTCGTCTGAGCATGTCCTTACTGCGATTTTTACCTGCGACGTTCCTGTTGTCGCTGGCCGCACTTTTGAATCAAACGCTGGCCTTCGCCGACGACAGTGCCTTGCCCCGACCCGCGGAGTGGGCTCAATCGGTCGAGGTGCAATACAACCTCTTCCAAATATCCCCGATGCTCTATCGCAGTGCATTGCCCGACCGAGGCGCGGTGCCGTTATTGGAAAAACTCAAGGTCGGGACGGTGATCACTTTCCTACCCGAGTCGGATTCAAGCTGGTTGTCCACACCAGGTATCGCACAGGTACAGCTGCCCTACCGCACCAACCATGTGGATGACGCGGATGTACTCAAGGCCCTTCGTGCGATCCAGACTGCCGAAGCCGTGGGGCCGGTGCTGATGCACTGCAAACATGGTTCGGACCGCACTGGCCTGATGGCGGCCATGTACCGGGTCGTGGTGCAGGGCTGGAGCAAGGAAGACGCCCTGAGCGAAATGACCCAGGGTGGTTTTGGTGACAGCACTCATTTCAAGGACGGAGTCCGTTACATGATGCAGGCTGATGTCGACAAGCTTCGCACCGCGCTGGCCAACGGCGATTGCAGCACGAGTCCGTTCGCCAGTTGCTCGATGAAGAGTTGGTTCAAATCGGCCCACGTCGAGTAAACCGCTGCGTCAGCGGGCGACGGCCTCTGACGAAAGCGCGAAAAGATCTTCGGCGATCGGCCGTTCAAGAAACACTTCCAGGGCGGTCAGCAAGGAGCGCGAATCGCCCGGAGAAAAAAACACCTCGCGAAAGGCCCGCCCTGTTTGCGCATTGAAGACCCAGTCTTGGCGGAATCGCTTGAAAGCTTCGCTAGCCAGTACGCCTGACCACGTGTAGGCGTAAACGGAGGCTGCGTAACCGGTCACCATGTAGTCAAAGCTGTTTGCGAACCGGCAGTAGGACGGCAATTGCCAGTGGGGAACCTCCCGCTGTACGTCTTCAAAAACCTGCTGAACGCTACGTCCATCGCCCTGGCAACGGTGCAATTCGAAGTCGAACAAGGCGCCCGTCAGCCACTGCGCGGTTTGCCAGCTGTTCTGGGTTTGAAGGGCGGTCAACGCCACTTCGACTCGCCCCTCGGTCAAGCGCTCACCGGTCTGATGATGGGCGGCCAGCCACAGCAGAAACTCCTGTGACAGGCACCACCGTTCGAACAACTGCCCGGTGAACTCTGCTGTATCGCGTCCCAGTTCAGAAATTCCGGAAAGGGTGTAGTGAGGCGAACGCGTCAAAATATGCTGCAAGCAATGACCAAACTCATGGAACAGCACACGCAGGTCCAAGTGCGCGAGGAGGCAAGGATGATCGGCGTTTCCAGATGTGAAGTTGCCGTGAAGAACGGCAATGGGCAGCGTCAATTGACCTTCGGCGCCTACCCGTCGGTTGCGGCGCGTGGCGGTCCAGGCATAGTCCGGTGCCTCCTCTCGGTGGAAAGGATCAAGGTAAACCTGTCCGATCACCTGCCCATGCTCGCTGATTTCAAACAGACGCACGCTGTCATGCCAGCGGCTGAATGTTTTCTGCTCGACGATCTGTATGCCGAACATGCGCTCGCTGAACAGGCACAGTCGGCGCAACGTTCCGTTCAGTGGAAAATAGACCCGCAAGTTTTTCAGGGCGCCACCGAGGCGGTGCTGACGTAATTGTTCGGCAAGAAACTCGCGATCCCACGGTTGCATCTCAGCAATGCCCTGTTCGAGCGCAAACGCCTCGAGTTCCTGTGCGTCCTTCGCCATATCCGGCGTTGCCAACGTTATTTGCCGCCGCAGGAATCCGCTGACTTGCGCGGTTGATTCCGCCATTTGCTTCGCCAGGGTGAGTTGTGCGAAATCTTCATACCCGAGCAATCCGGCTTTTTTGTGACGCTGGGACAACAGCAACTCCAGTACGGGGCCATTATCAAATTGCCCGGCGTGCGGGCCTTGATCGGACGCTCGCGTGGTGTACGCAAAAAAGTATTCTTCGCGCAGCGCTCGATTTTCGGCATACGTCATGACCCGATTGTAGGTGTCCTGCCCCAGACGGATCAGCCAGCCCTCATGCCCTGCCTGTTGCGCGTTGAGCGCCAGACGGTCCTTTGTTGCCTGGGATAAACCGTTGAGTTGCGTGACGTCATCAATGCGTTTGCTCCAGGCTGCAGTGGCGTCTTCCAAATGGCTTTGAAACAGGCTTTCGAGCAGGCTGATGTGCAGATTCAGGCGAGCAAGTTGCTGCTGTTGCTCGGAGGGCAAGTGGATTCCCGACAAGTGGAACCTGCGCAGAATCTTGGTCAGCACCGCTTTGCGAGAATCATCGAAACTCTGGGCAATCTGGCTTTGCGCTAGACATTGGTACGCTCGGAACAGCGTTTGATTGCTCATCTTTTCAGTGTTGTACCGTGCCACGGCATCGACACACGTCGCGCTTGCCAAGGCCCAGGCGTTGCCGTTGTGTTCCACCATGCCCAGGGTTTCGATGACGCCCATGGCCTCATCCAGACGCGCGTCGGTTTCATCGACCGCAACCACCAGGTCATCCCAGGTCGGGAATGCGGATTGGGAGGCGATGATTTCGACAATGGCCTGACGGTTGTCAGCAATGATGGTGTCGATGGCCGGCACAAGATGCTCGGCGCGGACGGTCGACCAGGGTGGCAGATCCCAGGCCTGCAAAAGCGGATTGGTGTTGGGCATGGCGTCTTCCTTGGCAGAGGCTGGTTTCGGTCAGCCTATAAAGGAAGCGCAGGGCAAAGGTGGTAGATAGATACCACCTTCCAATCTGTTCAGGAGTGGAAGGTGGTGTTGACTCAGTGTTGCTCGTCAGGCTTTTTCTTCAGCTTCGGGTTCGGGAAAAACTGCACGGCCTGAACCTTGGCGTCCGGCACCTTCAGCGCCGAGGTGTTGACCCGCGTGCCCAATTCCTTGGGCACGGACAGGCCTTGTTCATTCAGCGTGTCCGAATAACCGCAGGCCACGCACTCGCGGTGCGGGACTTCGTCTTCGTTCCACATCATCAACTTGTCCGGCTCGCTGCAGGCCGGGCAGACCGCCCCGGCGATAAAGCGTCTTTTGGTAATCACAGGCCCCTCACTCATGCTGCTGCAACCTCACTCAGGCCGCTATGGCGCAAGAGTGCGTCAATCGACGGCGGGCGTCCCCGGAAGTCGATGAACAGCACCATCGGCTCCTGGGAACCACCGCGCGCCAGGATCGCTTCACGGAATGCGCGACCGGTATCGGCGTTGAGGACGCCGTCTTCTTCGAACTTCGAGAAGGCATCGGCCGACAGCACTTCAGCCCATTTGTAGCTGTAGTAACCCGCCGCGTAACCGCCGGCGAAGATGTGGGCGAAGCTGTTAGGGAAACGGTTGTAGGCCGGTGGACGCATGACAGAGACCTCGTCACGCACACCTTCGAGTACTTGCAGCACGCTACGACCGTCGCCGTGAGTTGCATGTAATTCGAAGTCGAACAACGAGAATTCCAATTGGCGAACCATCATCAGGCCGGACTGGAAGTTTTTCGCCGCGAGCATTTTGCCCAACAGATCTTGAGGCAACGGTTCGCCGGTTTCGTAGTGACCGGAAATCAGCGCCAGGCCTTCCGGCTCCCAGCACCAGTTTTCCATGAACTGGCTTGGCAACTCGACCGCGTCCCAGGCCACACCGTTGATGCCGGACACGCCCGCGTGTTCGACGCGGGTCAGCAGGTGATGCAGGCCATGGCCGAATTCGTGGAACAGGGTGGTGACTTCGTCGTGGGTCAGCAGGGCTGGCTTGCCGCTGTCGGCCGGGGTGAAGTTGCACACCAGGTTCGCCACCGGGCTCTGCAGTACGCCTTCAGCCGTGCGGCGATGGTCGCGGGCGCCGTCCATCCAGGCACCGCCGCGCTTGTTGGCGCGGGCGTAGAGGTCGAAGAAGAAGCGACCGATGTGCTGGCCGTTTTCCTTGATTTCGAACAGGCGAACATCCGGGTGCCAAGTGTCGAAGCCTTTCTGCTCGGCGATTTCTATGCCGTACAGTCGCTGGACGATAGTAAACAGACCGCCCAGCACTTTGTCGATCGGGAAGTAAGCGCGAAGGGTTTCCTGGGCGACGCTGTAGCGCTGCTCGCGAAGCTTTTCACCGTAGAAACCGCTGTCCCAGCTTTGCAGATCCGGGCAGCCCTGGTCGGCGGCATAGGCTTTGAGCTGTTCCAGATCCTGGGCGGCGAACGGCTTGCTGCGCTTGGCCAGATCGCGCAGGAAACTGAGTACCTGATCGCTGGATTCGGCCATTTTGGTCGCCAGGCTCAGCTCCGAGAAGCTGGCGAAACCCAACAGTCTGGCCAGCTCCTGACGCAGGTCGAGGATTTGTTCCATGACCGGGCTGTTATCGTTCTGACCGGCATTCGGGCCTTGGTCCGACGCACGGGTGCAATAGGCGGCGTAGACTTCTTCGCGCAGGGCGCGGTTGTGAGCGTAGGTCATCACCGCGTAGTAGCTCGGGAATTCCAGGGTGATCAGCCAGCCATCCAGGTCTTTGGTTTGGGCGGCGGCGGCCATTTGCGCCTTGGCCGAATCGGTCAGGCCAGCGAGGGCGGCTTCTTCGGTGACGTGTTTGGTCCAGGCCTGAGTGGCGTCGAGCAGTTGGTTGGAGAAGCGGCTGCCCAGCTCCGACAATTTGCTCTGCACTTCGGCGTAACGCTTCTGTTCGGCTTCCGGCAGGTCGATACCCGACAGACGGAAGTCACGCAGTGAGTGTTCCAGGATAGTTTTCTGCGCCACGTCGAAACCGGCAGCTTCGGGACTGTTGACCAGTGCTTCGAATGCTTCGAACAACTCGCGGTTCTGCCCCAGTTCGGTGGAATAGGCGCTCAAGGCTGGCAGGCAGGATTCGTAGGCTTCGCGCAGTTCGGCGCTGTTGCACACGGCATTCAGGTGGCTGACCGGGCTCCAGGCCGCGCCCAGTCGATCATTCAGCTCGTCCATCGCCAGCACCAGGCCGGCCCAGGTCGGTTGTTTGCCCTGGGTCTTGAGGATCTCGATAATGGCGGCGCGGTTGTCAGCCAGGATCTGTTCGATGGCCGGTTGCACGTGTTCGGCACGGATCGCCGAGAACGGCGGCAGGTCGTAGGACTGCAAAAGAGGGTTGTTCACGCTCACGGTTGGCACCTTGGCTGGAAGAAACATGCATGAAGAAACATAGCCCCATCATAATTACAATCGACGACAACCGCAGCTATCAGCAAAAGAGAGAGCCTATCGTGACCCTTCGCAAGTATCAGAACCACACGCCGCTGCTCGGCAAAGGCGCCTTTGTCGACGGTTCGGCGGTGGTGATCGGCGACGTTGAAATCGGCGAAGACAGCTCGGTCTGGCCGCTGACAGTGATTCGTGGCGACATGCACCGCATCCGTGTTGGCGCGCGCACCAGCGTGCAGGACGGTTGTGTGCTGCACATCACCCATGCCGGGCCGTTCAATCCCGATGGCTTTGCGTTGCTGATTGGCGACGATGTGACCATCGCGCATAAAGTGATGCTCCACGGCTGCACCGTGGGCAATCGGATTCTGATCGGCATGGGCAGCATCGTCATGGACGGTGCGGTGGTCGACGACGATGTCATCATTGGCGCTGGCAGCCTGGTGCCGCCGGGCAAACGCCTGGACAGCGGCTTCCTTTATGTGGGCAGCCCGGTGAAGCAGATCCGGCCGCTGACTGACAAGGAAAAAGCCTTTTTCACCTACAGCGCGGCGAATTACGTGAAGCTCAAGAATTTGCATCTGGCCGAAGGCTACGACCCGCTCTGACCCTGCGCCCTTATTCAGGATTCAACATGCATCACCCAACCATATTGTTTGACCTCGATGGCACCTTGACCGACCCGCGCGAGGGCATCACCCGTTCGATCCAGTTCGCCCTGAGCAAACTGGGCATCGATGAGCCCGACCTGACCAAGCTCGAACACTTCATCGGCCCGCCACTGTTGCAGGCGTTCATGCAGTTCTACGACTTCGACGAACCCAAGGCCTGGAAGGCGGTGAACTTCTATCGCGAACGCTTCAAAGTCACCGGCCTGTACGAGAATCGTGTATTTGATGGCGTCACGCCGCTGCTGGAGACACTCAGCGGACAAGGGCGACAGCTGTATATCGCCACGTCCAAGCCATGGGTTTTCGCGCGGGAAATTGCCCGGCACTTTGACTTCGCCAAGCACTTCAAAGTGATCTATGGCAGCGAACTGGACGGGACTCGTACCAACAAAGTCGAGTTGATCGCCCACTTGATGGCCGAAGAAAACCTGGACCCGGCTAACACCCTGATGATCGGCGACCGTAAGCACGATTTGATCGGTGCGCGCAGCAACGGGCTGGATGCGGCGGCGGTGGGTTACGGCTTTGGCAGTCGGGAAGAGTTGAGCGCTGAAGCACCGGTGTATCACTTCGAGACGCTGGAAGAGATGCATCAGGCGTTTTTGCAGCATTAGTTGAACCGCATCGCGAGCAGCCAGCTCCCACAGTGGGAGCGAGCTTGCTCGCGATGAGGCCCGCTCAGCCAGCAGGACTTTTTGATTCCGCCAACGCTTTCAACGTCGCCTTGCGTTCATCAACCGGTAAGGCGCCGAGCTTCTCGACTGCCGCATAAAACTTCACCCAATCCCCTCCCGCCTGTCTGAACAACGCCGCAAACGCCGGCACCCATTGGTCGTACAGCCCAAACGGCAACAGCCGGGCATTGTTCATTGGCGCATTGATCCATGCGTCATAGCGTTTGTCCCCGGCCCACTGGCTATCGCGTAGCTGCCGGTATTCACTCCGCAAGCGCTCGAACTCGGCGGCTTTACGCTGGCGCATAGGGTCGGCGGCCAAGGGCAGGGTGTACAGCCGTTCAAGTCGCGTGCGGGTCTCCAGAACCAATTGAATGAACTGGTCCCGTTGCTGCACCTGCGCGCCGTTGTCTGGCGCCAGGTCGCGGAATGCACGCCATTGGCGGGTGCCTTCCTGTTCGACGAAGGTGGCAAAAGACTCATTGAATTCGGTGTCGTCTTTCACATAAAAGCGTTGATGCGCCAGTTCATGGAAGATCAGCGTGGCCAATCGTTCGTCGCCCCAGCTCATCATCGAACTGATGATCGGATCGTTGAACCAGCCGAGCGTCGAATAAGCCTCGACGCCACCGATCGACACGTCCATACCTTGCAGTCGTTGCAATGCTGCCTCACCGCGAGCTGCGCTCTGACTGTAATAGCCGCGATAGGCGACGCAACCGGCGATCGGGAAGCAATGGTTCTGCGGCGTCAGAGAAAACTCCGGCGTGGCGAAGACATTCCAGACTACGAACGGCCGGCCAATGTCGGCGTACAAACGGTAACTCTGGTTATCCGGCAGATGCAGCTGTTGGCTGGCGAACGTGCGGGCTTTTTGCGATTGAGTCAGGTGCGCACGCAATAGCTGATCGCGACCGGGATTGGCAATCACTGTGGAAACTGGCTCCCGTGCCCGCATCAATTGCAGCTGACCACTGGCCAATTGGCCGTAATAGCTGACGCCGGCGCAACCGTTGAGCAACAAAAACAACACACCCGGAAACAAAATGCGTAAAACGCGATCAAGTAATCCAAGGCTTGGAAGCGGCCTGATCAAAATGAATCATCCCTGGAGAGTCTGCCCACAAGACTATCCCGCCTGACTGGAGCTCCGCTATGCGCACGTTGATGCTGACAGGAAGCCTGCTGATGCTGGCAGGTTGTGCTGGATTCGGATTACCCCCCCATGATCCGGCTCAAGCGTGGATCGACCTGGATTCGAAGCAGGAAGACTCCGCGCTGCAAGCGCTGGAAGTCGATGACAAGGCTTCCACCGACAAGCGCTATTTCGAGGTTCAGCCGGGTAGCCATGAGCTGACGGTTCGTTATCAATTCCCGGTCGCGCCAACCAACATCGGCCCCGACGCCGAGCCACTATGGCGTGACTGCCAGCTGAACGTGAAATTCAAGGACTTCAATGCTGGCGAGCGGTATCAGCTGCAGGCGGGGAATATCGGTTTTCGGCCGTGGGCCAAACTTTACGATCAGCAGCGAAAAGTGATTGGCCAAGGCGTACCGGCAGGCTGCCAACGCATCTGATCAGCGCTATGCTGAATGACCAATCCTTGGGACATTCATCATGCGCAGGTTAATGCTGTTACTGACCGCAAGCGTAGTTGCTGGCTGCACAAGTCCGTTGCCGGCAGTCAATCCGCAGATGGCGTGGGTCGACTTTTCTACGCCATTCCCCAACGATAAGTTGCTGATGGCGGAGCGACTGGACAATCAGCGAATGCGCGATGGGCGTTTTTTCCAGGTCACGCCGGGCAGCCATGAGCTGGTTGTCAGATTCGACTTTGAAGTGCCCGGTGGTGGAGGCATGGGCATGATGAGCGACCCCACGGAACGGTTGTGCTACCTGACCATCAACTACGATCATTTCGAAGCCGGCCAGCGTTATGTGCTGGAAGGCCGTTCGATAGCATTCACCCCTGGCGCCCGGTTGTACAACGCCAAGCGGGAGATCGTCGCTGAAGATCGGGAGTCTTTTTGCGTCCCGTGAGGTGAATCAGCGGTCGTTCTTCTGGTAGATGATTTTCTTGGTGCCGCTTTCGCAACTGCCGACGACCATGTTCTGATCGTGTACTTCGTCATTGGTGACGATCTCCAGGGTGTAGGACGAGACGTTATTGGCCTGGATCTTGGCTTCAATCTCGGCCTTGAGTTCTTCACAGGATTTCGGTGCCGCCAAGGCCGATGTGGCCAGCGTGCAACAGATAACCGCCAAGGCAAAACGTTTCATGGTTGAAGCTCCGTTGAGGCAGCGCGCACGGTAATGCGTTTTAGCTGCTGTCATTCATTCGACCACAATCTCGCCAGCCAGGTTTTGTTCCAGCGCATAAAAGATCGCAGCCTGTTGAAGGCCGCGATCTTTTATGGGGTAGAGAGACAGGCCAATATCAGTTGACCAACGTCGCATCCAGACTGATTTTCGCGTTCAACACTTTGGACACCGGACAACCTTCTTTGGCCTTGTTGCTCAGTTCCTCGAACTGCGCTTGTGTCGCCCCAGGGATTTTAGCTTTGAGGATCAATTTCACCGCCGTGATCGCAAAGCCGCCTTCAACCTGATCCAAAGTGACTTCGGCGTTGGTATCAATGCTGTCAGCCTTGAGACCTGCATCGCCGAGAATCATCGAAAACGCCATAGAGAAGCAGCCCGCGTGCGCCGCGCCGATCAACTCTTCCGGATTGGTGCCCTTGCCGCCTTCGAAACGCGCCTTGAAACCGTAGGGCGCTTCTCTGAGTACACCGGTTTCCGTGGAAATCGAGCCGATGCCGGTTTTCAGGTCACCTTCCCAATGAGCCGATGCTTTCTTTGTAATAGCCATATCTGCCTCCTCAAGATCCGGCGTGAAGCGTCACGCCTTCGTGGTTTTCGGTTGCTAGGGTTCTGAGGATAGACGGTGGTGCAAAGTTCACCTGATCTGAATAGTCCTACCGTTTTCGTAGGAATTTTCGTCCTGGCTATTGAAACTCGGGTATATGCCCTCATTGCATGAAACACGCTTATAGATTCGGCAGGTTCTCGTTTGCGAGAAAAAACCTGCGTACTCAATGGAGAAGCAGGTTTATGAAACGACTGTCCGATATCAAATTTTCGACCCTCGATCTGGTGCCCGTGAGGGAAAACGGCAGCGCAGCCCAGTCGCTGCGCAACTCTCTGGACCTGGCGCAGCACGTCGAAAAATTCGGCTACAACCGCTTCTGGGTTGCCGAACACCACAACATGGACGGCATTGCCAGTTCCGCAACCTCGGTACTGCTGGGCTACCTGGCCGGCGGCACTTCGACTATTCGTGTCGGTTCTGGTGGCGTGATGCTGCCCAACCACGCGCCACTGGTGATCGCCGAGCAGTTCGGCACCCTCGAAAGCCTTTATCCGGGGCGGATAGATCTGGGACTGGGGCGCGCACCCGGTTCTGATCAGATGACCGCTCGCGCGCTGCGCCGTGAACGCTCCGGCAGCGCCGACGAATTCCCTGAAGACGTGGCCGAACTGATGCGCTACCTCGGTCCGCGCACCCCGGACCAGCGGATCATCGCAATGCCGGGTACCGGCACTCATGTCCCGGTCTGGCTGCTGGGCTCCAGTCTGTTCAGTGCACAACTGGCCGGTGAACGCGGTTTGCCCTACGCCTTTGCTTCACATTTCGCACCGCGTTTCATGCATGAGGCCATTCGCGTCTACCGCAATCACTTCAAGCCTTCAGCAGTGCTGGATAAGCCCTACGTGATGCTCGGTGTTCCGTTGGTGGCTGCTGACACCGACGAGCAGGCGGATTATCTGGCGACTTCGGTCTACCAGCGGATTCTCGCTTTGATGCGTGGTCAGAGCCTGGTGCAACGTCCGCCAGTGAAAACCATGGACGGTCTATGGCTGCCTCATGAGAAAGAAGCAGTCGGCGATTTCCTTGGCCTGGCGATGGTCGGTAGCCCGAAGAAAATCCGCGCCAAACTGGAAGTACTGATCGAGCAGACCCAGGCGGACGAGCTGATTTTCACCTGCGACCTGTACGAACATGCCGATCGTGTGCACTCCTATGAGCTGCTGGCGCAGATCATGAAGGGCTGACTTTCAAATAACGAGCACAAAAAAGCCGACGTCATTGCGTTGGCTTTTTCATTTTGGAGGGAGGTCAGCCCTGCTTGTAGACGATTTGCTTGGTGCCTTTTTCACAGGTGCCGACGACTTTCCCGTCAGCAGCAGTGCCTTTATCTACGATTTCCAGTGAATAGTTGGAAATACGTTTGGCATCCAGCTTCGCGGCGATATCAGCTTTCAGCTCTTCGCATGGCTTGCCGTGAGCAAAGGCTGTTCCTGCAAGACTTAACAAACCTATCGCCAAAATAAAACTCTTCATCGGTCGCATTCCCTGGTCGGATCAATAGGGGCACCCAGCGATCCGCCGGATGTACTGATGTAACGTTTTGCCATTCCCTATGGCGCTCGGCCAGCGTGCAAGTTCAGAAGCCTAGCGCAAACTCAACTGGTGGCAATCCTGAACCCGACTTTGAGCGTCACCTGGAAATGTGCAGCCTTGCCGTCCTTGATGTGCCCGCGGGTTTCGGTCACTTCAAACCATTCCAGGTGCTTGATGCTTTTATTGGCTTCGGCCAGAGCGTTGTTGATGGCGTCTTCAATGCTGCTGGTGGACGAGCCAACCAGTTCGACTTTCTTGTAGGTGTGATGATCAGTCATGGCGTTCTCCTCAGGGTGTGAAATACAGCCTAGCAGTGATTTTTCGTATTACTTCTGTCGGCCAGTCCGACGCAGAAGTTCAGATTTACTGCACTTTCTGGAACCCCTGAAGTCCCAACCAACACACGCAACTCAATCAATGCAGGAGAGCCACCATGGCCAACACCTCTTTACGTAAAGCCTCATTGCAAAGCATGGAAGCCGAGATCGAGAGTCTGCTGAAATCTTTGGAAAATTTGAAAGACGACGCCTCGGACGAGTCGCGTAAAACCCTTAAAGCGTTGAAAAGCAACGCCGAAAACGCGCTGAAGCATTCGCGCCACCTGCTCAGCGATGCGTACGAAGAAGTCAAAGTCAAAACCCGTGAAACCGGCATTGCCACGCGGGACTACGCCCAGGAACACCCTTGGACTACAGCGGGTGTTGCCGTCGGTGCATTGGGTCTGCTCGCGGCTTATCTGCTGTGCAAACGCGGTGACTAATCCGTCTGGCGCAGCTCGTTTTTGAGCCACTGCGCCAGTTGCCGAGCGCGCCCGTCCGCGGCGCGCTGGGGTAGCCACAACGCCAGTTGCGCCGGGGTTTCACTGAAGCCCCAAGGCGCAACCAGGCGACCGGCCTTCAAGTCCTCGGCCACCAGCGGTTCAGGAGCAATCGCCACACCCAACCCGGCCACAGCGGCCTCCAGCAAATAATACAAATGCTCGAAACCCTGACCGTACTTCAACGCCTTGGCGTCGAGGCCACTTTGTTGTGCCCAGCTCGGCCAGGCCTGCGGGCGTGAGGTGGTGTGCAGTAATGGCTCGTTCAGCAGCGCTGTGGGCGGTGCGTCTCGCAGGCGTTCGTGGCCCGCGAATCTCGGGCTCATGACCGGGCCGATGCGTTCGCTCGCCAACTCATAGACCTGCATGTCCGCTGGCCACGGTGGCTCGGCAAACACCAGCAAGGCGTCCAGCCCCGGACGACGGGGATCGAGATCACCCTCGCCGGCCGACAGGTGCAAACGCAAGTCTGGTAGATCGGTATTCAACCGTCCCAACCTGGGGATAAACCAGCGTGCCAGCAAGCTGCCTGAGCAACCCAATACGAACGGCGCATCGGCGGTACTTTGGGTCAGCTCTGCACACACGGTCCGCAAGCGCTCGAACGCCTCACCACTGGCATCGCGCAAACGAATGCCGGCATCTGTGAGTTTCAGGCCGCGTCCATCCTTGATAAACAGGCTCACGCCGAGGTGCTCTTCCAGCACCTTGAGCTGACGGCTGACCGCACCATGGGTGACGTGCAGCTGTTCGGCGGCCTTGCTGACGCTGTTCAAGCGGGCAGTCGCTTCGAAGGCCCGAAGGGCGTTCAGAGGAGGAAGATCATGGCTCATTGGATTTGTGAGTTTTCCTGACAGGTTGCGGCGATCTTATCGGTTTTCAGTCTGCGGCGTCAGGGGTAGAGTTAAGCCCACTCTCTCTTCAAAAGCATCATCCCACGCATTCAACCGGAGCGACCCATGACCCAGACTAATCTGCGCAACGGCCCCGACGCCAACGGCCTGTTTGGCGCGTTCGGCGGCCGTTACGTCGCCGAAACCCTGATGCCGTTGGTCCTCGACCTGGCCCGTGAGTACGAATTGGCCAAGGATGATCCTGCATTCAAAGAAGAATTGGCCTACTTCCAGCGCGACTATGTGGGTCGTCCAAGCCCGCTGTACTTTGCCGAACGTCTGACAGAGTTCTGTGGCGGCGCGAAGATTTACCTCAAGCGCGAAGAGCTGAACCACACCGGCGCGCACAAGATCAACAACTGCATCGGCCAGATCCTGCTGGCGCGGCGCATGGGCAAAAAACGCATCATCGCCGAGACCGGCGCTGGCATGCACGGCGTGGCGACTGCCACCGTGGCTGCACGTTTTGGCCTTGATTGCGTGATCTACATGGGCACCACTGACATCGAACGTCAGCAAGCCAACGTATTTCGCATGAAGCTGCTGGGCGCCGAAGTGATCCCGGTCGTGGCCGGTACCGGCACCCTGAAAGATGCGATGAACGAAGCCCTGCGTGACTGGGTGACCAACGTCGACAGCACCTTTTACCTGATTGGCACTGTGGCCGGTCCGCACCCTTATCCTGCGATGGTCCGCGACTTCCAGGCCGTCATCGGCAAAGAAACCCGTACCCAACTGCAAGCCCAGGAAGGTCGTCTGCCGGACAGCCTAGTGGCGTGCATCGGTGGTGGTTCCAACGCCATGGGCCTGTTCCACCCGTTCCTCGACGACAAAAGCGTCGAGATCATTGGCGTTGAAGCCGCCGGGTACGGCATCGAAACCGGCAAGCACGCAGCCAGCCTGAACGGCGGCGTACCGGGCGTGCTGCACGGTAACCGGACCTTCTTGCTGCAGGACGACGATGGCCAGATCATCGACGCTCACTCCATCTCCGCCGGCCTCGACTACCCAGGTATCGGACCGGAACACGCCTGGTTGCACGACATCGGCCGCGTGCAGTACACCTCGGTGACCGACGACGAAGCCCTCGACGCATTCCACAAATGCTGCCGCCTGGAAGGGATTATTCCTGCACTGGAAAGCGCCCATGCCCTGGCCGAAGTGTTCAAGCGCGCTCCGACCCTGCCCAAAGATCACCTGATGGTGGTCAACCTGTCCGGCCGTGGCGACAAAGACATGCAGACCGTGATGCACCACATGGAACACTCTCAGCAAGAGCAATCCAAGCAGGAGAAACACTGATGAGCCGCCTGCAAACGCGTTTTGCCGAACTCAAGGAACAGAATCGTGCCGCCCTGGTGACCTTCGTTACCGCTGGCGACCCGAGCTATGACACCTCTCTGGCGATCCTCAAAGGCTTGCCTGGCGCGGGTGCCGACGTGATCGAGTTGGGCATGCCCTTCACCGATCCAATGGCCGACGGCCCGGCAATCCAGTTGGCCAACATCCGCGCCCTCGGCGCCAAGCAGAACCTGGCGAAAACCCTGCAAATGGTTCGCGAGTTCCGTGAAGGCAACAGCGAGACGCCGCTGGTATTGATGGGCTACTTCAACCCGATTCACATGTACGGCGTGCCGCGTTTCATTGCCGACGCCAAAGAGGCGGGTGTTGATGGTCTGATCGTGGTCGACCTGCCGCCCGAACATAACGGCGAACTGTGCGATCCAGCTCAGGCAGCAGGTCTGGACTTCATCCGTTTGACGACACCGACGACCGATGATGTGCGCCTGCCGACTGTTCTGAACGGCAGCTCTGGTTTCGTTTACTACGTGTCTGTTGCCGGTGTGACCGGTGCGGGCGCCGCGACTCTGGAGCATGTTGAAGAAGCGGTTGCCCGTTTGCGTCGCCACACCGATTTGCCGATCAGCATCGGATTCGGCATTCGTACGCCAGAGCAAGCAGCGTCCATCGCTCGCCTCGCGGACGGTGTGGTGGTGGGTTCGGCGTTGATCGATCACATCGCCAATGCCTCGACGCCGGACCAGGCTGTCGATGGCGTGTTGAGTCTTTGCGCGGCGCTGGCCGATGGCGTGCGTAAAGCCCGCGTCAGCTGAAGGCAAAGTTCCTGATACAGAGGAATTAGAGCCTCGCGGCACAGACTAAACAGCAAGACCGAGGGCTTCAGGACTACGTTCTAAAGCCCTTTTTGCTGTTGAATAGCCTGTAGGCGCTGAAGGCTTCGCGGATCAGTCGCGAAGCCTGTTGTTTACGGCAACTCCAACCCGCCCGACGCCTTGTGCAACTTCCTCAAATGCGCGCCGACCTGCTTCAGGTTGGCTTCGTTGGCGGCCATCTCGGCCGCACGGCTCGGTTCGAGCAGCGCTCTCACCTCTTTGTCCAGATCGCCTGTCAGCGCCTGAAGCTGCTTCTGCCGCAGGCTGCTTTCCGACTCCAGACGCTGCCACTCACTCGGCTGCGGCAATCCATAACCCCCGGTGCCAAGCAGCTCCGCCGGACGGCTGAGGAATCCGCTGTTGGCAAGAATTTGCTGCAAGGTCGCGTTGGCTTTGTCCATGCCGCCGTTTTTCAATTCCCGAGCGCCCAGATAGCGCTGCTTAACTTCGTCCTGGGCCAGCACCAATTGTTGGCGGAAGGCGGCCTGCTCCAACAACAGCAATGCTGCGCTGGTGCGCAAATCGGCTTGGTCGATCCATTGTCGACGCTCTTCAGCTTTCAAGGCGAGCCAGTCTTCGACCTTTTCCTGCTTGATCGGCAAGTGCTTCTTCAGCACTTCGAACATCGCTTGATAACGATCGCGGAAGGAGTCGAAACGATAGCCCAGACGCAACGCTTCGCGGGGATCATCCAGCACGCTGGTGTCCGCCAGCCCGCGGCCCTTGAGTACTTCCAGCATACCGTTGGGCATGATGCTGTCCAACCCGACCAGTTTTGTATTGTTAGTACTGCTACGCAGTAACTTCAGGCCCTCTACCGCGCAGTTATTGGACAGGAAGAAGTAGTTGCCGTCGTAACTCCAGTGCATTTCGGCGGCGTGTTCCACCACGTCTTCGATCTCGCTGCGCGACAGGTTCAGCGGCACCGAGGCCAGGCTGCGCAATTCGGTCTTGGTGTATTCGTCGATCACTTGGGCCAGCGGCAGGACAAACAGGCGCGACGGGTATTTGCCCACCAGTCCGTCCCAACTCGATAGCTGTAAATCACCGACGAAGGCGCGGTAGGACAACACCAGATGCTGATCCAGATCGAGCCGGCAATCCGGACCACGTGGCCGGCCGGGTGCACAGATCACCAACCGCAACATGCTGTGGCCCCAGCGGCTGACCCAGTTCTGGTTGGCTTCAGCCAGCAGATAGTCGACGGCGTAAACCCGCTCCGGATCAACCTTGCCCAGTGGCGTTTTGCCGAAATCGTTGCCGGCATTGAGGAAGGAGAAGGTTTTGCCACACGCGTCTTTAGCGGTGGGCGCCCAGCCGAAATGGTCTTTGTAGTAGCGGTACAGCGCAGGGCGACGGCAGGCATAGCTCGGGTCCAGGAGGAAATACTCCATGTTGACCGCGACAAATTCCTTGGGGCTGCTCGTTTCGTAAATGTCCGGGCTACGGGCAATTTGCCGGTTATGTTGTTCGCGCTCGCCGCGGCGGCCAACGTACTGCGGCCAGCCGGCGAGGTCGAGCAGGCGCGGGTCATCACTGAGGGTAAAACGCCGTGCTGATTGGCCGCGGCATTGGTCCGGGATACCCACCAGTCCCAAGCTGCTGTTGCGGCGGGTGCAGCGCTGAATCAGCGTGCGCTCTGCGTCTGGCCACAGGCGCGAGCGGTCATAGATGTGGGTGAGTTCGTGCAACACAGTGGCAAGCATTTCGCGGCGCACGGTGCCATGGGGGCGATAGGTCTTCTTGGTCGCGGCGCTGCCGTCAGTGAGGCTGGCAAGCAGGTTGCGGTTCAGATCCAGCTCGGACACCAGCGACGCCTGGCCGAAAGCGTTGCTCGGCATGTCATCGGTCCAGCCGACGTCGATGCGTCGGTCGAGCTGCTCGATGAACCGCGGCGGCAGGGCCTGCATAGCTTCATCGAGCAACGCCTGACTGGCCTGCTGTTGAGCGGGGCTGAGCCCGTCGGTCTTGAGCCTTAATTGCAAGTCAGCTTGGGCCGTGTTGACGAGCAGCAACATGACCCCGGCCAACAGCCAAGCGCCTGGCGACCTCACAGTGCGAGGATGGCTTCGGCGAGAACCTGGTCACTGGCGTCTCGCGCTTCCGGCACGCGGGTGCGTAGCGTGTTGAAAGCCGCCTCCAGGTGCGCGCCACGAATGTCGCCATCGCTGGCGACGAAACTGGCTGCATCGTCGTGGGCTTCACGAACGATCTTCGAGTCACGGATGGACGTCGTGGTATCGGAAGTAAAATCAAGCGTGCGTTGGGTGGCGTTGATGATGATGTTACTGGTGGCGACCAGGGTGTGTGCCTGGGCCACACCGGTCAATATCAGCAGGCCAAGGGCGGCAGCAATCAAAGGGGTACGCATGGAACGACTCCGCAAGGGACAAGGATAACTATTGGACGAGAATTGCCTGCGCCAGTTCAAGGTCGCTGGCATGAAGTTTTGACTGGGTCCGGCGCAGATAAATCAGGGCGGACTCCAGTTGTGCTCCTCGCAGTTGGCCGTCGCTGGCGATGAACGCCGCAGCGTCATCGTGTGCCGCGAGGAGCAGCTTACGGTCGAAGGGGGCAGAGGCCACCATGCTTGTGGCGTAACCGGTGGCCACAATGCCTTGTGTTGACAGGTTAAAGGCGTCAAAGGCATGGACCGAGCCCATCCAAAAGGCTGCCACAAAAACCGGAATGATCAATAGATGTGAAAGAAAACGCATGAGACTCGATAGCTGAAGGCGAGTCGCAAGGCTAGCGCAATGCCCGGTCTAGAGCCAGCGCCGAAACATTGGGACACGGCGGGCGTGTCCCACGTCAGTGATGCCGCTTAGATAGTCAGTATGGCTTGCGCCAGTTGTGCATCCGTCGCGTTCATCTGAGGTGCCTGGTGGCGAATATGGTCGAGAGCGCTTTCCAGTTTCACACCACGAATGGCGCCTTCGCTGGCAACGAAGCTGGCGGCGTCGTCACGGGCGGCGCGCACGATTTTGTCATCGCGAAAGGAAGAAGTGACATCGGAGGTCGCATCGGACGTGGCCTTGAGCGCGCCAACGACGGCATCGGTGGTCACGATAAAGCTGGAGGCGTGGGAATTGGCAGCCACGGCAAGCAGGGCTGCAGCGCTGAGCAGACGAAGTCGGGACATGGTGATACTCCTTTGGAAAACCGATTGAGAGGTGGCGCAGTGTCTATTGAGTCAGACGCCAGTCATGCAGCGTTCGCCACGTTCTATCTGGATATTAGGCCTGGAGTATCGGTTCGAACAGTCCCGTCTGCTCAAGCAGGGAGCTAGCGCCAGAACGGTTTATCCAATTCGTTGAGACGATCCGCGCGGCTGATGCACAGGTCTGAGAGCTGCCGGTCATTGAGTTGGCCCAGTAAACGCCGGGTTCGGGCCCTTTCCAGGCTACTGGCGAAGCTCCTCAGTAATCTACGAAACCAACCGGGGCGAGGCGTTGAAACAGGTGTGGAAACGGAAACATCCAGTAAGTGATTCATGGCGCGGTCCTGGTGCTGGCAATTCGGGATTTCAGGGTGATCCCTTCCTGCCTGCTGCAACAGACACACTACGGCGAAATTGTATTGGCTCAGTTTGAATAATATTCAAACTGTACTTGTTAAGAGGTGTCTCCACTGTATGACCCGTATTGATGCTCGCAAACGACAAAGCCCGTCGTGGTTTCCCACGACGGGCTTTGTTTTTCAATTTGGATGCTGGCGGTGGACCCGGTGGGTCAGAGCCAGCGACGCTAACTTAGCGCCAGAACGGCTTGCTCAGCTCTTCGTAGCGTTGTGCTTCGCTAATCCCGGCATCAGCCAGCAGACGCGAATCCAGACGAGCCAGTTGATGGCGGCTGGAGATGCGGCGCTGCCACAACATCAGGTTGGCGAGAACGCGAAGAGGCGTGGAAGCCTGGGTTTTTACAGCGTTGTCTTCGAAAAACAGCTCGGAACTGAGTGTACGTTCCATGGTTGACATCCTTCCGCTTGTGGCGGGATTAGGTAGTGGTTTAACTGATGCCAATGATCCTCTCGTTTGGCTAGTCTCTGTAGATACAGTTCACCTGTATTGTGAAGGACCAGTTAACTGTTAATGGGTGGTGTACTGGTCTAAATTGAGGCAACTGTACTTGTCCGCACTGATATGGTGCATTCTTGATGGTTTTGCTGAAAAATGTCGGTTAGTGCCGTAGGAAAAGACCGGTACAGCAGTACAGTTTTAAACGCATTTCTGCTTGGCAACAGCAGGCTGACGAAACTGTGTTTGCGTCAGCGGCCATCTGTATCAATTACACCGCCAGCATTCGCCCGGTTTCTTCAAGATTAATGTGCCAGCTCAGGGCATCACGCAAAATATGCGGCGTGTGTCCGCCGAGAGCACAAGCCGCTGTGAAGTAGTCATCCAGGGCTTGGCGATAGTCCGGGTGCACGCAGTTATCGATGATGACTCGAGCGCGCTCTCGCGGCGCCAGGCCACGCAAGTCCGCCAGACCGATCTCCGTGACAAGGATGTCGACGTCATGCTCGGTGTGATCGACGTGGCTGACCATCGGTACCACGCTGGAAATCGCGCCGCCCTTGGCGATCGACTTGGTCACGAAGATCGCCAAATGCGCGTTGCGCGCAAAGTCGCCCGAGCCGCCGATGCCATTCATCATCCGTGTGCCGCAGATATGGGTGGAGTTGACGTTGCCATACAGGTCGAATTCAAGCGCCGTGTTGATGCCGATGATTCCGAGCCGACGCACCACTTCCGGGTGGTTGGAAATTTCTTGCGGGCGCAAGACCAGTGTGTCCTTGTAGCGCTCAAGGTTGCCGAAAACATCGGTATTGCGACGGCTCGACAAGGTGATCGAACTGCCCGAAGCAAAACTCAGCTTGCCGGCGTCAATCAGATCGAACGTCGAGTCCTGAAGCACTTCGGAGTACATCGTCAGGTCTTCGAAGGGCGAGTCGATCAGGCCACACATCACCGAGTTGGCGATGTTGCCAATCCCGGCTTGCAGCGGGCCGAGTTTGTTGGTCATGCGCCCGGCAGCCACTTCCTGTTTGAAGAAGTCGATCAGGTGGTCGGCAATGGACTGAGTGTCGACGTCCGGTGGCGTTACAGTGGACGGCGAGTCAGCCTGATTAGTGATCACGATCGCGACGATCTTTTCCGGCGGGATCGGGATGGCCGTGCTGCCAATGCGATCATGAACCTTGACCAAAGGAATCGGTGTGCGGGTCGGCCGATAGGTCGGGATATAGATGTCGTGCAGACCTTCGAGATTCGGGTTGTGCGCCAGGTTGATCTCGACGATCACCTGTTTGGCGAAAATCGCGAAGCTGGCCGAGTTACCCACCGAAGTGGTCGGCACGATATGGCCCTGCTCGGTAATCGCCACGGCCTCAATCACCGCGATGTCCGGCAGTTTGAGCTGCTGATTGCGCAGTTGCTCCACGGTTTCCGAGAGGTGCTGGTCAATGAACATCACTTCGCCGGCGTTGATGGCTTTGCGCAAAGTACTGTCCACCTGGAACGGCATGCGTCGTGACAATACGCCGGCTTCGGTGAGCTGTTTATCGAGGTCGTTGCCCAGGCTGGCGCCGGTCATCAACGTGATTTTCAGCGGGGTGATTTTGGCGCGTTCGGCCAGTGCGTGGGGCACGGCTTTGGCTTCCCCGGCGCGGGTGAAACCACTCATGCCGACGGTCATGCCGTCCTCAATCAAAGCGGCGGCGTCGGCGGCGCTCATCACCTTATCCAACAACGAAGGCAAGCGAATACGGTCACGGTACATGGATTGTTATCTCGGGTAACGGAAGCAAGGTGTGCAGTCTAGTGATTTGAAAAAAATCCGTCCCGCTACCATGGTCGAATGCAGAGGCCTGATTTAGAGCCTTTGGTCGGGTTTCACGGGGAATAAAAAAACCCCAGCCTACTAAAGGCCGGGGTTTTGGGTATTGCTGCTTGCGCAGGATTTACTCGATGGCTTTGACCATGTCTTCGATAACTTTCTTGGCGTCGCCGAAGACCATCATGGTTTTGTCCAGGTAGAACAGTTCGTTGTCCAGGCCGGCATAGCCGCTGGCCATCGAGCGCTTGTTGACGATCACGGTCTTGGCTTTATAAGCCTCGAGGATCGGCATGCCGGCAATCGGCGATTTCGGATCGTTCTTCGCCGCCGGGTTGACCACGTCGTTGGCGCCGAGCACAAGCACCACGTCGGCCTGGCCGAACTCGGAGTTGATGTCATCCATCTCGAACACTTGCTCGTAAGGCACTTCGGCTTCGGCCAGCAGGACGTTCATGTGCCCTGGCATCCGACCGGCGACCGGGTGGATCGCAAACTTCACGGTGACTCCCCGGTGAGTCAGCTTCTCCGCCAGTTCCATCAGTGAGTGTTGGGCGCGTGCCACCGCCAGGCCATAACCCGGAACGATGATCACGGTGTCGGCGTTGGTCAGCAGGAAGGTCGCATCGTCAGCTGAACCGGATTTCACCGGACGGGCCTCTTTCGAGCCTGCCGGGCCAGTTGCATCTACCGTGTTGCCGAAACCGCCGAGCAATACGTTGAAGAACGAACGGTTCATCGCCTTGCACATGATGTACGAGAGGATCGCACCGGACGAGCCCACCAGCGAACCGGCAATGATCAGCATCGAGTTGTTCAGCGAGAAGCCGATACCCGCCGCTGCCCAGCCGGAGTAGCTGTTGAGCATCGAGACAACCACCGGCATGTCCGCGCCGCCGATCGGGATGATGATCAGCACACCCAGCACGAAAGCCAGAGCCAGCATCAGCGCGAAAGCACTGAGGTTGCCGGTCAGCATGAAGGTGATACCGAGCGCCAGAGTTGCCAGACCCAGCGCCAGGTTCAGCTTGTGCTGGCCACCGAACTGTACCGGTGCGCCCTGGAACAGACGGAACTTGTACTTGCCCGACAGCTTACCGAACGCGATCACCGAACCGGAGAACGTGATTGCACCGATAGCGGCACCGAGGAACAGCTCCAGGCGGTTACCGGCAGGAATCGCATCACCCAGTTGCTTGACGATGCCCAGCGATTGCGGCTCAACGACCGCAGCAATGGCAATGAACACCGCGGCCATACCGATCATGCTATGCATGAAAGCGACCAGTTCCGGCATCTTGGTCATTTCAACGCGCTTGGCCATGATCGAACCGGCTGTGCCGCCAACCAGCAGGCCGACGATGACGTAGCCGATGCCGGCAGTCGCGAGCTCAGTGCCCAGCTTATAGATGAGGCCGACGGTGGTGAGGATCGCCAGCGCCATGCCGAGCATGCCGTACACGTTGCCGCGCCGCGACGTAGTCGGGTGCGACAGGCCTTTGAGGGCCTGGATGAAGCAGATCGACGCGATCAAGTAGAGCGTCGTTACAAGATTCATGCTCATTACTTAGGCGCCTCTTCTTTTACCGCTTTCGGGGCTTTTTTCTTGAACATCTCAAGCATCCTGCGGGTAACCAGGAAGCCACCAAACACGTTCACTGCCGCCAGAGCCACGGCCAAGGTGCCCATGGTTTTGCCCAGTGGCGTCACGGTCAAAGCTGCGGCCAGCATGGCGCCGACGATGACGATCGCCGAGATCGCGTTAGTCACCGCCATCAGTGGCGTGTGCAGTGCAGGTGTAACGTTCCAGACCACGTGATAACCGACATAAATCGCCAGCACGAAGATGATCAGGTTGTAGATACCGGGGGAGATAAGCTCTTCCATCGTCTGAATCCCTGCTTAGGCGTTTTTGCGGATGACTTGGCCGTCGCGGCACATCAGGCACGCGGCGACGATGTCGTCTTCGAGGTTGATCTCGAACTGGCCTTCTTTGTTGAAAACCAGCTTCAGGAAGTCCAGCAGGTTGCGCGCGTACAGGGCCGAAGCGTCTGCCGCGACGGCGCCGGCCAGGTTGGTCGGGCCGCAAATGGTCACGCCATTCTCGACGACGACCTGGTCAGCCACGGTCAGCGGGCAGTTACCACCCTGGGCTGCCGCGAGGTCGATGACCACCGAGCCCGGCTTCATCTGCGCCACGGTCTCCGCGCTCAACAGCGTCGGTGCCTTGCGGCCCGGGATCAGTGCGGTGGTGATGACAATGTCAGCCTGCTTGGCGCGCTCGTGCACGGCCAGGGCCTGACGTTGCATCCAGCTCGCGGGCATTGGTCGCGCGTAACCGCCGACACCGACCGCGCATTCGCGCTCTTCATCG
This sequence comes from Pseudomonas sp. Hz4, assembly GCF_054898165.1. Lineage (NCBI taxonomy): Bacteria > Pseudomonadati > Pseudomonadota > Gammaproteobacteria > Pseudomonadales > Pseudomonadaceae > Pseudomonas > Pseudomonas sp. Hz4. Next base: position 348,039 of record NZ_CM142719.1, read on the forward strand.
GTCTCATAAGGCACGTCGACGAACTTGGCGCCGAGGGATTCGATCTGCTCTTTTACCGCAGGACGCACGTCAGACGCTTCGATCACTGCACCCAGACGTTTCGCCGTTGCGATCGCCTGCAAACCGGCCACACCCGCGCCGAGAATCAGCACGCGCGCTGCTTTCACGGTACCCGCAGCGGTCATCAACATCGGCATGAAGCGAGGATAGTGGTGAGCAGCCAGCAACACGGCTTTATAACCGGCGATGTTGGCCTGGGAGGACAGCACATCCAGGCTCTGAGCCCGAGAGGTGCGCGGCGCGGCCTCCAGTGCAAAAGCGGTAATGCCGCACTCAGCCAGCTTGGCAATGGTTTCATTGCTGAACGGATTGAGCATGCCCACCACAACGGTGCCGCTTTTTATCAGCGTCAGTTCGCTGTCGCTAGGGGCGACCACCTTGAGAATCAGCTCGGCACCAAACGCATCGTTGGCGCTGCCAATAGTTGCGCCTGCCGCTTCATAAGCACTGTCGACAACGCTGGCGTTAACGCCAGCGCCGCTTTGCACAGTGACCTTATGACCCTGGCCGATCAACTTTTTGATGGTTTCCGGGGTTGCAGCAACCCGTGTTTCACCCGTCTGGGTTTCGAGAGGAACACCAATGTGCACGTCAAATCTCCTGCGTGATCTTATTGAGTAAACCCAAGCACTTCGGATGGTGCAGCTGGGGCGGCCGATCAGCACGATCCCGCCAAATCAGGGCGGGGCGCGGCATTTTGCAGGCGAACTTAGTGCCCTTCAAGGGATTATGACGGGTGACGGAAAATTAACTACAAGTCACCCCGTGACCGAATGTCGCAACTAACCGGTTCAATCCCTTGCAGGCCGTGCCTTGTAAGGGTTTTTGTAAAAAATTGAAGAATTTGCGCATCGGTCAGATGAATGAGTCGTTATTGCTTCCCAACAGAGGCTCAAGGCCACGTACTCAGGCACTTTTAGGACGTTTGTACTGCTGCCGGTACAGTCTTCGAATATGCGACAAATACTTATATCTGTAGGGCTTTTATTTTACTGACTACGGGGTCAGCTAATTGAGCTGAGCCTTTATCCTTCTAGGCTGTAGCTCTGTGCCTGATTGACCAGCCAATCGCGAAATGCCCTTAAAGAGGCTGATTCCACCTTTCGTTCAGGAATCATCAGGTAATACGCCTTGATGCTTGATAGCGCCTGGGCGTTAGCAATGACCAAGCGCTTCTCGGCCAGTTCGCGTTGAATCAGGAACGGTGGAATCAGTGCTATTCCCATATCGTGCATGGCCGCTTGGGCGAGCATGGAGAATAGCTCGTAGCGCGGACCTGTCATGTCTCGCGGGATATTTAGGTTCTGAGAGTTGAACCACTGGCGCCAGGCATAAGGGCGGGTGGTCTGCTGCAGCAGGGGCAATTCGGCGATTTCACTGGGGGTCAGATTGGTCTTTTTTCCCAGTAAGTCAGGGCTGCACACGGGCATCGGATTTTCACCCATCAGCCTGTGGGATTCGGTACCCGACCAGTCCGCGTCGCCAAAATAGATCGCTGCATCGAAGTCGGTGTCGGCAAACAGGAAAGGGCGTGTTCGGTTGGTAAGGTTGACCGTCACTTCCGGGTGCTTTTGCTGGAAGTCCTTGAGCCGTGGCAGCAGCCATTGAGTGCCGAAGGTCGGAACTACCGCTAGCTCGATCACGTTGGCGCCTTGCTGGCCCATCACGGACAACGTGTCCCGCTCAACCGCATCCAGTTGAGTGGCTACCCGTCGGCTGTAGGAAAGGCCGGCCTCCGTCAGCTTGACCCCGCGTCGCGAGCGTCGGAACAGTTCTACGCTGAGAAACTCCTCAAGACTGGCGATCTGTCGGCAAATTGCGCCCTGAGTGAGCGAAAGCTCCTGGGCAGCCTTGGTAAAGCTTTCGTGGCGAGCTGCCGCTTCAAAGCTGATCAGGGCAGTTGTGCTGGGGATTTTCCTGCGCATGTACTTCAACCTCACTAATACATCGCATATAAGCTAATTTGCAATGTTACGGAGTGAGAAGTTAGCACAACAGTATGCAAAATCCTCGTTTGCCGTGACGCCAAACCCGGCCTAGGATCAGTCCACGTTATTTGACCCGATTCGAGAGGACACACTCATGGGCGGCAAAGCTAGCTTCAACTGGATCGATCCCCTGCTGTTGGATCAACAGCTCACCGAAGAAGAACGCATGATCCGCGACACCGCTGAGCAATTCGCCCAGCAGAAGCTCGCGCCGCGTGTTCTCGAAGCTTTCCGCCATGAAAAGACCGACCCGGCGATCTTCCGCGAGATGGGTGAGGTTGGCCTGCTGGGCGCGACCATCCCCGAGCAGTATGGTGGCAGTGGCCTGAACTACGTCAGCTACGGCCTGATCGCCCGTGAAGTCGAGCGTGTCGACTCCGGCTATCGCTCGATGATGAGTGTGCAGTCTTCGCTGGTCATGGTGCCGATCAATGAATTTGGTACCGAGGCCCAGAAACAGAAGTATCTGCCGAAACTGGCCTCAGGCGAATGGATTGGCTGCTTCGGTCTGACCGAACCTAACCACGGTTCCGACCCGGGCGCGATGATTACTCGTGCACGCAAAGTAGAAGGCGGCTACAGCCTGACCGGCAACAAGATGTGGATCACCAACAGCCCGATTGCCGACGTGTTCGTGGTCTGGGGTAAGGACGACGCTGGTGACATCCGTGGCTTCGTTCTGGAGAAGGGCTGGAAAGGCCTGAGTGCTCCTGTGATTCACGGCAAGGTTGGTCTGCGTGCATCCATCACCGGCGAGATCGTCATGGACAACGTGTTTGTCCCTGAAGAGAACATCTTCCCGGATGTCCGTGGTTTGAAAGGTCCTTTTACGTGCCTCAACTCGGCACGTTATGGCATTTCCTGGGGCGCGCTGGGTGCTGCCGAGTTCTGCTGGCACACCGCTCGCCAGTACACCCTGGATCGTCAGCAGTTCGGACGCCCACTGGCCGCCACTCAGCTGATCCAGAAGAAGCTGGCCGACATGCAAACCGAGATCACCATGGCGTTGCAAGGCTGCCTGCGTCTGGGTCGTATGAAAGATGAAGGTACTGCGGCGGTCGAGATCACTTCGATGATGAAGCGCAATTCCTGCGGCAAGTCCCTAGACATTGCTCGCATGGCGCGCGACATGCTGGGTGGTAACGGTATTTCCGATGAGTTCGGTGTTGCTCGCCATTTGGTCAACCTGGAAGTAGTGAATACCTATGAGGGTACGCATGACGTGCACGCACTGATCCTCGGTCGTGCGCAGACTGGCATCCAGGCGTTCTATTAATAGGAGAAAAGCCATGGGCGCGCTTTCGCATTTACGGGTACTGGATTTATCGCGGGTGCTGGCGGGGCCCTGGGCCGGACAGATTCTTGCTGACCTCGGCGCCGAGGTGATCAAGGTCGAGCGGCCGGGCAATGGCGATGACACGCGCGCCTGGGGGCCTCCCTTCCTTAAAGACGCCTATGGCGAGAACACCAGCGAAGCCGCTTATTACTTGTCGACCAATCGTAACAAGCAATCGGTCACCATCGACTTCACGCGCCCTGAGGGGCAAAAGCTGGTGCGTGAGTTGGCGGCCAAGTCGGACATCCTCATCGAGAACTTTAAGGTGGGTGGTCTGGCGGCTTATGGGCTGGACTACGAGTCGCTAAAGGCGATCAATCCGAATCTGATCTATTGCTCGATTACCGGGTTTGGCCAGACGGGCCCTTACGCCAAGCGCGCGGGTTATGACTTCATGATCCAGGGGCTTGGCGGTCTGATGAGCCTGACTGGGCGTCCCGAAGGCGACGAAGGTGCTGGCCCGGTAAAAGTCGGCGTGGCGCTGACGGACATCTTGACCGGTCTCTACTCGACGGTGGCTATCCTGGCGGCACTGGCTCATCGGGATCATGACGGCGGCGGTCAGCATATTGATATGGCGCTGCTGGATGTTCAGGTGGCCTGTCTGGCTAACCAGGCAATGAATTACCTGACTACAGGTAATGCTCCGCAGCGCCTGGGTAATGCTCATCCGAATATTGTGCCTTATCAGGACTTTCCTACGGCGGATGGAGACTTCATCCTTACCGTGGGTAATGACGGGCAGTTTCGCAAATTTGCTGAAGTGGCAGGTCAGCCGCAGTGGGCGGATGATCCACGCTTTGCGACCAATAAGTTGCGGGTGGCGAATCGTGCGGTATTGATTCCGCTCATCCGCCAGGCGACGGTGTTCAAGACGACTGCAGAGTGGGTGCTGCAGCTGGAGCAAGCAGGCGTGCCGTGCGGCCCAATCAATGATCTGGCTCAGGTGTTTGCCGATCCGCAGGTTAAGGCGCGTGGGTTGGCAATTGAGTTGCCTCATGTGCTGGCAGGGATGGTGCCGCAGGTGGCGAGTCCGATTCGCCTGTCCGAAACGCCTGTGGAATACCGCAATGCGCCTCCTTTATTGGGTGAGCACACATTGGAGGTTCTGCAGCGAGTGCTGGGTCTGGATGCTGGGACCGTGGCGGCTTTCAAAGAGGCTGGGGTACTCTGAGAATCCCTTCTATATAGAGGGGAGTGAATTTGCTCTCCTATATAGAGGGGAACGGGCTGGTTTCCATCTTTCTACAAGTGATTGATAGAAAAGCGCAATTAAGGGTTGACGTCAGATTCTGGAAGTCTATAATTCGCCCACTTCCGGCGCAGTCGAAACGGAAAACTCCTTGGTAAACAATGAGTTGCGCAGTTTTCGACAGCGAGTTGCTTCAGTTCATCGAAGCCCAGAAGGAGTTGAAAGAGCGGGGTTGTTTGGCTCTTTTAACGGTTCGATCTTCTCGGTCGAAAGCGGTGTAAAAGAGGTGTTGACAGCAGCGAGTAACGCTGTAGAATTCGCCTCCCGCTAACGAGAGATCGAAAGCGCAAGTGGTTGAAGTTGCAGAGGAAACTTTGAAAACTTCTTAAAATAACCGCTTGACAGTAACAGGCGCTGCTGTAGAATGCGCGCCTCGGTTGAGACGAAAGATCTTAACCAGCCGCTCTTTAACAACTGAATCAAGCAATTCGTGTGGGTGCTTGTGGGGTCAGACTGATAGTCAACAAGATTATCAGCATCACAAGTTACTCCGCGAGAAATCAAAGATGTAACCAACGATTGCTGAGCCAAGTTTAGGGTTTCTTAAAAACCCAAAGATGTTTGAACTGAAGAGTTTGATCATGGCTCAGATTGAACGCTGGCGGCAGGCCTAACACATGCAAGTCGAGCGGCAGCACGGGTACTTGTACCTGGTGGCGAGCGGCGGACGGGTGAGTAATGCCTAGGAATCTGCCTGGTAGTGGGGGATAACGCTCGGAAACGGACGCTAATACCGCATACGTCCTACGGGAGAAAGCAGGGGACCTTCGGGCCTTGCGCTATCAGATGAGCCTAGGTCGGATTAGCTAGTTGGTGAGGTAATGGCTCACCAAGGCGACGATCCGTAACTGGTCTGAGAGGATGATCAGTCACACTGGAACTGAGACACGGTCCAGACTCCTACGGGAGGCAGCAGTGGGGAATATTGGACAATGGGCGAAAGCCTGATCCAGCCATGCCGCGTGTGTGAAGAAGGTCTTCGGATTGTAAAGCACTTTAAGTTGGGAGGAAGGGCATTTACCTAATACGTAAGTGTTTTGACGTTACCGACAGAATAAGCACCGGCTAACTCTGTGCCAGCAGCCGCGGTAATACAGAGGGTGCAAGCGTTAATCGGAATTACTGGGCGTAAAGCGCGCGTAGGTGGTTCGTTAAGTTGGATGTGAAATCCCCGGGCTCAACCTGGGAACTGCATTCAAAACTGTCGAGCTAGAGTATGGTAGAGGGTGGTGGAATTTCCTGTGTAGCGGTGAAATGCGTAGATATAGGAAGGAACACCAGTGGCGAAGGCGACCACCTGGACTGATACTGACACTGAGGTGCGAAAGCGTGGGGAGCAAACAGGATTAGATACCCTGGTAGTCCACGCCGTAAACGATGTCAACTAGCCGTTGGGAGCCTTGAGCTCTTAGTGGCGCAGCTAACGCATTAAGTTGACCGCCTGGGGAGTACGGCCGCAAGGTTAAAACTCAAATGAATTGACGGGGGCCCGCACAAGCGGTGGAGCATGTGGTTTAATTCGAAGCAACGCGAAGAACCTTACCAGGCCTTGACATCCAATGAATCTGCTAGAGATAGCGGAGTGCCTTCGGGAACATTGAGACAGGTGCTGCATGGCTGTCGTCAGCTCGTGTCGTGAGATGTTGGGTTAAGTCCCGTAACGAGCGCAACCCTTGTCCTTAGTTACCAGCACGTCATGGTGGGCACTCTAAGGAGACTGCCGGTGACAAACCGGAGGAAGGTGGGGATGACGTCAAGTCATCATGGCCCTTACGGCCTGGGCTACACACGTGCTACAATGGTCGGTACAGAGGGTTGCCAAGCCGCGAGGTGGAGCTAATCCCAGAAAACCGATCGTAGTCCGGATCGCAGTCTGCAACTCGACTGCGTGAAGTCGGAATCGCTAGTAATCGCGAATCAGAATGTCGCGGTGAATACGTTCCCGGGCCTTGTACACACCGCCCGTCACACCATGGGAGTGGGTTGCACCAGAAGTAGCTAGTCTAACCTTCGGGAGGACGGTTACCACGGTGTGATTCATGACTGGGGTGAAGTCGTAACAAGGTAGCCGTAGGGGAACCTGCGGCTGGATCACCTCCTTAATCGACGACATCAGCTGCTCCATAAGTTCCCACACGAATTGCTTGATTCATTGAAGAAGACGATAAGAAGCAGCCCTAAGGGGTTGTAGCTTGGTTGGTTAGAGCGCACCCGATGCTCGGTGGTAGAGAGCGGGGTGAGGTCGGCCTTATAGCTCGAAATTGGGTCTGTAGCTCAGTTGGTTAGAGCGCACCCCTGATAAGGGTGAGGTCGGCAGTTCGAATCTGCCCAGACCCACCAATTTTGTGTGGGAAACGCCTGTAGAAATACGGGGCCATAGCTCAGCTGGGAGAGCGCCTGCCTTGCACGCAGGAGGTCAACGGTTCGATCCCGTTTGGCTCCACCACTAACTGCTTCTGTTGTTGAAAGCTTAGAAATGAGCATTCCATCGTGACGATGGTGAATGTTGATTTCTAGTCTTTGGCTAGATCGTTCTTTAAAAATTTGGGTATGTGATAGAAAGATAGACTGGGCAACACTTTCACTGGTGTTGTTACAGGCTAAGGTAAAATTTGTGAGTTGCTCTTAATGAGTAAGAATGCGAATTTTCGGCGAATGTCGTCTTCACAGTATAACCAGATTGCTTGGGGTTATATGGTCAAGTGAAGAAGCGCATACGGTGGATGCCTTGGCAGTCAGAGGCGATGAAAGACGTGGTAGCCTGCGAAAAGCTTCGGGGAGTCGGCAAACAGACTTTGATCCGGAGATGTCTGAATGGGGGAACCCAGCCATCATAAGATGGTTATCTTAAGCTGAATACATAGGCTTAAGAGGCGAACCAGGGGAACTGAAACATCTAAGTACCCTGAGGAAAAGAAATCAACCGAGATTCCCTTAGTAGTGGCGAGCGAACGGGGACTAGCCCTTAAGTGGCTTTGAGATTAGCGGAACGTTCTGGAAAGTACGGCCATAGTGGGTGATAGCCCTGTACGCGAAAATCTCTTAGTCATGAAATCGAGTAGGACGGAGCACGAGAAACTTTGTCTGAATATGGGGGGACCATCCTCCAAGGCTAAATACTACTGACTGACCGATAGTGAACTAGTACCGTGAGGGAAAGGCGAAAAGAACCCCGGAGAGGGGAGTGAAATAGATCCTGAAACCGTATGCGTACAAGCAGTGGGAGCCCACTTTGTTGGGTGACTGCGTACCTTTTGTATAATGGGTCAGCGACTTATTTTCAGTGGCGAGCTTAACCGAATAGGGGAGGCGTAGCGAAAGCGAGTCTTAATAGGGCGTCTAGTCGCTGGGAATAGACCCGAAACCGGGCGATCTATCCATGGGCAGGTTGAAGGTTGGGTAACACTAACTGGAGGACCGAACCGACTACCGTTGAAAAGTTAGCGGATGACCTGTGGATCGGAGTGAAAGGCTAATCAAGCTCGGAGATAGCTGGTTCTCCTCGAAAGCTATTTAGGTAGCGCCTCATGTATCACTGTAGGGGGTAGAGCACTGTTTCGGCTAGGGGGTCATCCCGACTTACCAAACCGATGCAAACTCCGAATACCTACAAGTGCCGAGCATGGGAGACACACGGCGGGTGCTAACGTCCGTCGTGAAAAGGGAAACAACCCAGACCGTCAGCTAAGGTCCCAAAGTTATGGTTAAGTGGGAAACGATGTGGGAAGGCTTAGACAGCTAGGAGGTTGGCTTAGAAGCAGCCACCCTTTAAAGAAAGCGTAATAGCTCACTAGTCGAGTCGGCCTGCGCGGAAGATGTAACGGGGCTCAAACCATACACCGAAGCTACGGGTATCACTTAGGTGATGCGGTAGAGGAGCGTTCTGTAAGCCTGTGAAGGTGAGTTGAGAAGCTTGCTGGAGGTATCAGAAGTGCGAATGCTGACATGAGTAACGACAATGGGTGTGAAAAACACCCACGCCGAAAGACCAAGGTTTCCTGCGCAACGTTAATCGACGCAGGGTTAGTCGGTCCCTAAGGCGAGGCTGAAAAGCGTAGTCGATGGAAAACAGGTTAATATTCCTGTACTTCTGGTTATTGCGATGGAGGGACGGAGAAGGCTAGGCCAGCTTGGCGTTGGTTGTCCAAGTTTAAGGTGGTAGGCTGAGATCTTAGGTAAATCCGGGATCTTAAGGCCGAGAGCTGATGACGAGTTACCCTTTGGGTGACGAAGTGGTTGATGCCATGCTTCCAAGAAAAGCTTCTAAGCTTCAGGTAACCAGGAACCGTACCCCAAACCGACACAGGTGGTTGGGTAGAGAATACCAAGGCGCTTGAGAGAACTCGGGTGAAGGAACTAGGCAAAATGGCACCGTAACTTCGGGAGAAGGTGCGCCGGTGAGGGTGAAGCATTTACTGCGTAAGCCCATGCCGGTCGAAGATACCAGGCCGCTGCGACTGTTTATTAAAAACACAGCACTCTGCAAACACGAAAGTGGACGTATAGGGTGTGACGCCTGCCCGGTGCCGGAAGGTTAATTGATGGGGTTAGCTAACGCGAAGCTCTTGATCGAAGCCCCGGTAAACGGCGGCCGTAACTATAACGGTCCTAAGGTAGCGAAATTCCTTGTCGGGTAAGTTCCGACCTGCACGAATGGCGTAACGATGGCGGCGCTGTCTCCACCCGAGACTCAGTGAAATTGAAATCGCTGTGAAGATGCAGTGTATCCGCGGCTAGACGGAAAGACCCCGTGAACCTTTACTATAGCTTTGCACTGGACTTTGAATTTGCTTGTGTAGGATAGGTGGGAGGCTTTGAAGCGTGGACGCCAGTTCGCGTGGAGCCAACCTTGAAATACCACCCTGGCAACTTTGAGGTTCTAACTCAGGTCCGTTATCCGGATCGAGGACAGTGTATGGTGGGTAGTTTGACTGGGGCGGTCTCCTCCTAAAGAGTAACGGAGGAGTACGAAGGTGCGCTCAGACCGGTCGGAAATCGGTCGTAGAGTATAAAGGCAAAAGCGCGCTTGACTGCGAGACAGACACGTCGAGCAGGTACGAAAGTAGGTCTTAGTGATCCGGTGGTTCTGTATGGAAGGGCCATCGCTCAACGGATAAAAGGTACTCCGGGGATAACAGGCTGATACCGCCCAAGAGTTCATATCGACGGCGGTGTTTGGCACCTCGATGTCGGCTCATCACATCCTGGGGCTGAAGCCGGTCCCAAGGGTATGGCTGTTCGCCATTTAAAGTGGTACGCGAGCTGGGTTTAGAACGTCGTGAGACAGTTCGGTCCCTATCTGCCGTGGACGTTTGAGATTTGAGAGGGGCTGCTCCTAGTACGAGAGGACCGGAGTGGACGAACCTCTGGTGTTCCGGTTGTCACGCCAGTGGCATTGCCGGGTAGCTATGTTCGGAATAGATAACCGCTGAAAGCATCTAAGCGGGAAACTAGCCTCAAGATGAGATCTCACTGGGACCTTGAGTCCCCTGAAGGGCCGTCGAAGACTACGACGTTGATAGGTTGGGTGTGTAAGCGCTGTGAGGCGTTGAGCTAACCAATACTAATTGCCCGTGAGGCTTGACCATATAACACCCAAGCAATTTGCAGGCTTCGAGCTGAAAAGCGAAAGAGCACCAGATTGCGGTGTGTGAAGACGACACAGTCGAAAATTCGCAATGCAACACACAAATCTATCACTTACCCATTCGCTGGAGCGTGAACCTGCAAAGGCCCACGACCTGGCTACCGAATTTCTTGACGACCATAGAGCATTGGAACCACCTGATCCCATCCCGAACTCAGCAGTGAAACGATGCATCGCCGATGGTAGTGTGGGGTTTCCCCATGTGAGAGTAGGTCATCGTCAAGATTAAATTCCGAAACCCCTATCTGCGTATGCAGGTAGGGGTTTTGTTTTAGTATAAGTCACCAATTTTGCTGGCACGTTACGCTGTAACGGGCTGGTCACAGAATTTCTTGACGACCATAGAGCATTGGAACCACCTGATCCCATCCCGAACTCAGCAGTGAAACGATGCATCGCCGATGGTAGTGTGGGGTTTCCCCATGTGAGAGTAGGTCATCGTCAAGATTGAATTCCTAAACCCCTTTCTGCTAACGCAGACAGGGGTTTTGTCATTATGGGCTCGCTAAACGCTCAGTGACGCCATTGCCAAACCAGTGGAATGTTCCCGCAGAGACGCCAAAGCCAGCCCCTGGAATCAGGTGCTGGCTAGTGGTGCTATAGGTGCCGCTGTCACCCATCGACTTCAAGCCGTCCAGATACCGAACCGGCGTTGAAGCCGCGTAACGCCACATAGTCATAGCGGTGGATTGCGCCATACGGGCCGGTCAGCACGCCGGGGGGTGTAACGCATGGCCTGGGACACCGTTTGCGAACCTTGATTGTCCATTTGCTCATGGGTCACCGCAGACGCACTTCGCGGGGTTTCCAGCAGCGCGGCACTGATCTTGGTGGCGATCTGGCTATGCGTCGCGTTGTAGCCATCCATGCTGCCCAGGGTCGGCAACACGCTGACACTCAGCGCAGTAGAAAACAGCGCAGCGCGTACGGCTGAATCGGCGATGAAATGAAGAGGGTTCTTTCTGATGGCGCGCGCAGTCATTGTAGGTTTTCGTAGGAAGTCGCTGAGGTCAGAATTGAAGTGCTTACTGACTTAGCCGGACTTGCCCGGAAAACCCACCAAAAATAATTCAGGCCTGTCGCTCCAGTGTCACCCACCAACGAGTGCGATAACGCAGTTGCACCGGCAGGGTTTGCGGCAGGATGGCCAGCAATGTGTCGGTGTTCTCCAGACGGAAAACACCGGACAGCCGCAAATCGTCAGCCCAGGCACCGACATCCATGTCCAGAGGCGGCGCCAAACTCGCCTGGTGGTGATCGATCAGATAGCTCTGCCCCGCCTGCACCTGGGTCAGTATGCCATCGGCGGCAAGCGGCGAATGGATGACGACCCAACCAGCGGTAACACTGGGTCGCGTGCCGTCGTTCTCCTGACGCAGGATGAAACGTGCCCCAACGCCTTCATACACACCGTGACGACTGTGCACCCGCAGCGGTCGGTCAAACGAAGATCCTTCGTCGATCCCACCGCACGTCACGATGATCTCGCCGCGAGTCAGATTGATCGGCCGCTGCTGCATTGGCGGTGTTGAGTTCCAGTCGTATGCCGTCGACGTAGCCTGGAATTAGCCGAGTTGTTACGCAGGCGCAGCAGTCAATGGATGGCTTGTTTGACCACCTGCTGATGCAGCTCACCGCTCCGACTCAACGACGAGTTATCCACAGACATCACGTTTCATACCGCAGCACGTAGCAGTGAGAAAGCGCGTCGGCCACGTATTCAGTCAACCGTGATGGCTTCGATAAAGCGCCTGTACTGCAAACTCAGGTGAGAACATGAACGCGAAAGCCCGAACGTCACAAATGATAATTTGTCGGATTGTCATCAAGGGTTGGCTAATTTGCAACTGCCGTACGAGTAACCGTTCTTACAAAAAAGGCTGATCAGGCGCTCTGGCACGCCGTTTTGGCGGGTATCTGACAGGAATGCCGATCATTTCCTACAAGCGCCTAAGATTTTTCCGGTTTGTGCCGACAGACTGATGAGACATGCGTGCACCAACGTAGAGCGGCCCCAGAGCACTGCCTGCGCTGTTACATGGAATGCTGCAACCCTGAACGCATCCCCACTTTTTGCATAAGAAGTCGCATGAAATGAATCTCAAATTCAGTCATAAAATCCTGCTGGCCGCTTCCGGCGTTGTGGTGCTGGCCTTTGCGTTGTTCACTTTGTACAACGACTATCTGCAGCGAAATACCATCCGTCAAAACCTTGAATCGAGCGTCCAGCAGGCCGGTGACCTGACCGCTAGCAGCGTGCAGAACTGGATGAGCGGTCGCGTGCTGGTGTTGGAAAACCTCGCGCAGAACGTTGCACATCAAGGCGCCAATGCCGACCTCCGGGCGCTGGTCGATCAACCGGCCCTCACCTCGAACTTCCAGTTCACCTACGTGGGCCAGGCCAACGGCGTGTTCACTCAGCGCCCGGACGCGAAGATGCCTGACGGTTACGATCCGCGTCAGCGTCCCTGGTACAAACAAGCGGTGGCTGCCGACAAAACCATGCTGACTCCGCCTTACATGGCTGCCGTCGGTGGCCTGGTGGTGACCATCGCCCTGCCGGTGAAAAAGAACGGCGAGTTGCTCGGCGTGGTCGGTGGTGACCTGAGTCTGGAAACACTGGTGAAGATCATCAACTCGGTGGACTTCGGTGGCATCGGCCACGCGTTCCTGGTCAGCGCCGACGGTCAGGTGATCGTCAGTCCGGACAAAGACCAGGTGATGAAAAACCTGAAGGACATCTACCCGAACGCCGGCGTGCGCATCGAGAAGGGCAATCAGGAAGTCAGCCTGAACAAGCAGGACCGTATCCTTTCGTTTACTCCGGTCAGTGGTCTGCCCAATGCCGAGTGGTACATCGGTCTGTCAATCGACAAGGACAAGGCCTACGCGCCACTCAGCCAATTCCGCACTTCTGCGCTGATCGCTATGTTCGTCGCCGTGACGGCCATTGCGGTGCTGTTGAGCCTGCTGATCAACGTGCTGATGCGTCCGCTGATCACCATGGGCCGTGCGATGCAGGACATCGCTCAGGGCGAAGGCGACCTGACCCGTCGCCTGGCCGTGGAAAGCAAAGACGAGTTCGGTGCGCTAGGCGGTTCGTTCAACCAGTTCGTGGAGCGAATTCACGCGTCGATTTCCGAAGTGTCGTCGGCAACCCGTCAGGTTCACGACCTGTCGCAACGGGTGATGGCCTCGTCCAACGCCTCGATCGTCGGCTCCGACGAGCAAAGCGCCCGCACCAACAGCGTCGCCGCGGCGATTAATCAATTGGGCGCCGCCACTCAGGAAATCGCCCGCAACGCCGCCGATGCTTCCCAGCACGCCAGCGGTGCGAGCGAGCAGGCCGATGACGGTCGTCAGGTGGTGGAGAAAACCATTCTGGCGATGACCGAGTTGTCGCAGAAAATCAGCCTGTCCTGCACTCAGATCGAAACCCTGAACGCCAGCACCGACAACATCGGGCACATTCTGGATGTGATCAAAGGCATCTCCCAACAGACCAACTTGCTCGCGCTCAACGCGGCCATCGAAGCGGCCCGTGCCGGTGAAGCCGGTCGTGGTTTTGCGGTGGTAGCGGACGAGGTGCGTAACCTCGCTCACCGTACCCAGGAATCGGCGGAGGAGATCCACAAGATGATCACCTCGCTGCAGATCGGCTCTCGCGAAGCAGTGACAACCATGAACGCCAGTCAGGCCTCCAGCGAGCAGAGCGTTGAAGTGGCGAATCAGGCCGGTTTGCGTCTGGTCAGCGTGACCCAGCGCATCGGCGAAATCGACGGTATGAACCAGTCGGTGGCCGCGGCGACCGAAGAGCAGACGGCGGTCGTGGAAACCCTCAACGTCGACGTTAACCAGATCAACCTGCTGAACCAGCAGAGCGTGGCCAACCTCAATGAAACGTTGAAGGATTGTGATGCGTTGTCGTTGCAGGCGAACCGGTTGAAGCAGTTGGTTGATAGCTTCAAAATCTGATCAAACGATGTAAAAAAGAGCCCGCTGTGGAATGATCCGCAGCGGGCTTTCTTATGCCTTACGCAAACAGTTTCAGCACATTGTTCATCGCGTCATCGGCAAAGCCCTGGACGAAATCCTTGAACCCCGGCAACGCCTCTGCACCGCCCTGTGCGGGTTCGGCGATGATGGTCCAGGTCGCCCGCGACTTACCCGCATCCAGCGGTTCAACACTCATTGCCGCCCACAAATTGGCCACGCCCAAGGTGTTGTAAATCGTGGTCCACGTCATGTTCAGCGCTTTGTCATCCCGCGAGTTGAGCTGCTCGACCACCAGGTTGCCGTCCTTGAAGAATTTCTTGCGCAGGGACGACACGCCTTCGCCGGTCATTTCGATGTGCGACAGCGCCGGAATGAATTGATCGAAGCCGGCAAAGTTACCGACCACTGCCCAGACTTTCTCGGCGTCGGCCGGCACTTCCACCGAGGACACCACGTGGCAGCCTTGAGGATTTTTGATCAGGGTATCGGGTTGCAGAGTGCTCATGGTCTTGCTCCATTCTTGGGGTTGGGTTGAATCAGATGAAGTTGATTTCTTTGAGGTAGTCGCAGCCGCGACGCAGCAGCGCCGGGGACTTTTCCGGGTAGTGCGCGCCCATCTGCCGGACGCCGGCCTGGGCGTTGTCGTGGCCGATCATCGAGATGTCGCCGATGTCTTCCTCGAAACCGTTGAGGTAGAAACCGAGCACGCCGAACAACGCGTTGTCGCTGTCGACCCGGCCCAATTGCTGCTGCCAGTCGGCGACGCTGACCATGGAAAACTCCCGACCGGCCTCACGAAATGACGCGACGTAGCAGTCCCAGCTCAGAGGCTCGGGGTTGTGCAGGTTGAACACCGCCTTTTCGGGTGAATAACGGCTGGCATGGAAGGCGATGAAGCGGGCCAGAAAGTCGACCGGCATCAGGTCGAAATTCAGCGTGAACTCCGGCACCTGGCCGAGCTGGATCGAGCCTTTGAGCATCAGCATCAAGCGATTCTTGTGAGGCTGGCAGACACCCGTGAGGCTGTTGAAACTGATGTTGCCGGGGCGATAAAGATTGACCCGTACGCCACGCTCGCGAGCGCGTTCGAGGATCCGCTCACCGACCCATTTGGACAGGTTGTAGCCGTTCTTGATGTAGATCGGCGGGGTCTGCGCGGCGGGCAATTCCAGCACCCGGCCATCGGCGGCAATCGTGCTGGAGGCCGAGAGCGTGGAGACGAAATTGAAGATCTTTTTGCTGCGCCCTTCACACAACCGAAGGCACTCGAAAATCGGCTCGACGTTATCCCGCGCCAGCGACTCGTAATCGAGTACGTGATTGACGTTGGCGGCGTTGTGCACCAACGCGCCGAATTGCCGATCCAGTCGCTCGTAAATATCCGCTTCGAGCCCCAATAACGGACGAGTAATGTCCGCCGCGTAAACCCGCACTCGGCTCAGGTCCAGGTGGTCCAGGCGGTTTTCTCGCAACGCATGGGCAAAACGCTCGGCCGCCGATTGCCCACCGCCATCGCGTACCAGGCAGGCGACTTCGCTGGCGCCCCAGGCCAGCAATGCTTCGACGATGTGCACGCCGACAAAGCTGTTGGCGCCGGTAACGATCACCTTGTGCACATCACCCATGCGATTGACTGGCAACGGCTGGATATCCAGTTCGCGGAAGGCATCGGCCATGGCCTGCTCGCTCAGCACTTCTTCGGTGCCGGAGCCACGCACCAAGGTCGCCAACTTGACAATGGTCGGCAATTCGATGAAGCGGTTGATCGAGATGCTGCGACCGAACGCTTCCCGCAAACGCAAAAGCATGCGCGAGAGCAGGATCGAGTGGCCGCCCAGGTTGAAGAAACTTTCGTCGGTAGAAATATCGCTGGCCGGCAGCTCCAGCAGCTCAGCCCAGATCTCCAACAACAGCGCCTCATCGGCACTGGCGGGCAAGCGCCGCAAAGTGTTTTCGGAGACATTCACGGGCATCGCCAGCAACGCCTTGCGGTCGACTTTGCCGTTGCTGGCGAACGGCATGCTCGCCAGTTCAGTCCAGGCGGTGGGCTGCATGTAATCCGGCAGAAACTGCATCGAGTGGGCTTTCAACGCATCGCGAGCGGTGCCGGGTTGATCCTCCTGAGGCTGGGCGAGGAAGGCCAGAATCCGTCGATGGCTGTCGATGACCACCGCCACCTGGCGGTACAGCTGACTGTCGCGCAAGCAGCGTTCGATCTCTTCCGGCTCGACCCGAAAGCCGCGAATCTTCACCTGATTGTCGCGCCGCCCGCAGAGCTCGATGCCGTCGCTGGTCCACTTCGCCATGTCGCCGGAGCGGTAGGCGCGCAGGCTCCGGTCATTCGGCAGGCTCAGGTTCAGATAACGTTCGGCGGTCTGCTGCGGATTGTTCAGGTAACCCAGGCACACGCCTGGCCCGACGATGTACAGCTCACCGACCGTCTGTTCGGCCACCGGTTGAAAGTCCTCATCGAGAATCAGCACCTGACTGTTGGCGATTGGCGCGCCGAGGGTGCGGTTGTTGTCGCCGGGGCGCAGTTGCCGCGCGGTAATCAACACCGTCGCTTCGGTAGGGCCGTAGAGGTTGTAGAGGTTGCCTTGGCGGGTAAGCTGCTCGATGACATAGGGTTCGCAGACATCGCCGCCAGTCATCACGTGATCGAGGCATTGCAATTGATCCAGCGGCAGGATGCTCAACAACGCCGGCGGCAAAAAGGCGTGGCTCAGATGCTGATGGCGGATCAGTTCGACCAGTTGCAACGGATCGCGACGTTGATCGTCGCCGGGCACGATCAGTTCGGCGCCCTGGAGCAGGGTCGGGAAAATATCGATCAGCGACGAGTCGAAACTTAATGACGAAAATTGCAGCACCCGACTCTGCTCGGTCAGCTGCACGTAGTCGGCGTACCACGCGGTGAAATGGGTGAGGTTGGCCTGGCTGAGCAACACGCCTTTTGGATGTCCGGTGGTGCCCGAGGTATAGAGCGCCATGCACGGCGCGCCTAGATCGGGTCGTTGACGCATCAAGGGTTGATCGAGGTCCAGGTCATCGATGTCGATGCGGCTGATATCGAGTCCCGGCATTTGCGCAGCGAGCGGATGCTCACCGTCATGCAGCAGCAACACGGCCCCGGCGTTTTCCAGGATGTACTGCTGGCGTTGCAGGGGATGGCTCGGCTCCAGCGGCAAATACACCGCGCCGCTGCCGAGAATCGCCAGAATTCCCGCATACAGCGCGCTGCATTTTGGCAGGCAGATCCCGACCACCAACGGCCCTTGATGCCGAGCGAGCAACGGCAGCAATCGCTGCTGGATCGCACGGCTGTGGGCGTGCAAATGCCGATAGCTCAGGGACGTGCCGGCAATGTTCAGCGCGGGTCGTTCGGCACACTGGATCAAGCGCTGCTCAAGGCGTTCAATCAGCGGTATTTGGCTGAGCTTCAGCAGCGCGGGTGCAGCCGTGATATTGAGCCGATGGAAAAACGCGAGGCTCTCCAAATAAAGCAGGTTTTCCACGTGCTCGAAGTGAGCGGGAGCCGCAGAGTCGACCAGCAGAAAATAGTCGGCATCGCGAGAGTAACGGCTGACCAGCAGCGCCACGTGATTGACCAGTTCCTCCGCTGCCCGCAGGCGCAATGCCTGGCCGTTACCCGAAGGTTCGTCAGTGATCGACACGCGAGTGAACAGCGTCGAACCGTACGTGCACAGCAAGTCCAGCGGCGGCAGGCCAGAAACTCCAGGCTCACCGACACCCAGTTGCAGCGTCAGTCGCGGCGCATCGCCGTCTTGAACAGGCAGGCTGGCGTCGTCGATCAGCAAATCAGCGTTACCCAGCGGTTGCTTGTCGACGGCAGTCAGGCGTACCAGAGAATGACCGTGTTGTTCAAGTTCCAGCGCCAGGTCGGTCAGGGCCTGGCTTTGTCCAATGAGCAGAATGTCGAGACGTCTCATGATGTGCTCCTCGTTAAACCAGGTAATCGCTGAGGGCGTCTTGCACGCACGGCGAGTCGAGCAGCGAACTGCTGCGGAAAAACCGCACGATGTTGGCGACCAGCGGGTGATGGCGATTGATCGGGAAGGCCAGCCCCGATACTTCGCTCTTGAGTGCGTGGCGTGCGGCATCGCTGATCGTCAAGGAATCGATCAGCTGGAAGTCGAACGATTTCTGGATGTCGTTGGTCAGGTAATGGCCGATGAATATCGGCAGGATGTGCGCGATGCATCGACGGTCGTCTTCGCTCGCGGTGTGCCAGTAGATGCGCACCAGCCGCGCCCAGAACCCGGAGTGGCGACCTTCGTCGAGCAAGTGGTCGGCCATCAGGCCCTTGATTGACTGCTTGACCGTGTCGTCCTTGGCGAACGCCGCGACGTCGCCGGTCACGGTGTTCTCGGCAATGGCCACACAGATCAATTCCACGGCGCTGCGCAGGTGCTCCGGGGCGAGCGCCACGGCCGCTGGAATGGCTCGGCTGAGTTCGATTTCATCCGGCAGGTCGATGGGTGTGATGCCGGTCATGGCGACGGTCTGTTGCATGAAATCCATCGCCACGAGTGCGTGGTAATCCTCGTCCACCACCACGGTCATGGCGTCGTAGCGGCAGGCGAACGGGAAGGCCACGGCGAAGCGATTCTTGGCGATGCTGCGGGCAGTCTTGTCGACGATTTCGGTTTCGAAAATCACCACGTCGTTGATGAATTTGTAGAGCGTCTGCACCAGTGCAAAGTCGCGCTGCTCCGGGCATTCACGCAGGAAGGTTTCGCTCAACACCAACGGTTGGCGGCTCAATGGGTAGATCAGCTTGTCGTCGTTCTCCAGCACGCGCCGGGGGCGGGTACGGATGGTCGCGCGGCTTTCCCAGGCATCGGCGAAGGATTGGTAGTCGGCGGCGTTCATGCGTTCACCTCAGGCACAGGTTCGCTCATGCTCAGGCGCAAGCCGTCCCACAGGGCGATGCGGCTTTCCACGGCAGCGATGGCGCTGGCGTAGACGTCCTCTTCGCGTTGCGGATCGCCATCGACCAGTCGGGCGAGAAGTCTTTCCGCCGCCGGGCCGTGGTCTTCGGAGTCGACTTCGATGTGGCGCTCAAGGTAGTAGCGAAAGGTCGGCGCTTGATCCAGACCAATGCCCCAATCATCGAGGATCCGCTGGAACATCTGCGGAATGACACTTTCCCGGCCATGCAGGAACACCGCCGCAACGCTATGGCCAGGCGCATGCAGCGCGGTGTGCAAGGTGTGGCGCACGAACCGGGCGGCGGCCGGGTCGACGTCCACACTTTGCAGCGCCACGTCGTAGCTCACCCCTTCCTTTTGCAGTGTCACGAAACGCTCGACCGCGACCGTGCTGGCACCGACTTCGCGCATCGCATCCAGGTACAACTCGAAATGGCTGTAGTGACCTTGAGCGGGACGATCATCGGATTCTTCACCCAGCACGATTTCGTTGATCAAGCGCGCTGCCTGCGGATCTCGCGGTGGCAGCCAGGGCAGCTGAACGCAGGTCAGTTCCTGCTGCAGGCGTTTGGTCAGTGACATGAAATCCCATACTGCAAATACATGGGTTTCCATGAAGCGTTGAAGTACCGGCAGCGAATGAATTTCGGAGAAGATCGGGTGCGTACTAAGTTCTGTTTTCTTCTGATTGAGGCGATCTTTATTCGTTTTCATGAGTGAGCCTATAAGTGATCTGAATGCCGTTAAGGGTGCTGTGATCAATAAGTGACTGACGGTTTAAGTTTTCTATTGGCGAGCGAATGCCTCAAGTTAATTGATATATGTGGGTGAAAGTAAGTTGCCAGATAATGGCTTGCTGCCTGTATTAAAAGGGTGGCGGAGAGAAACTAATGCACGAATAAAGTGTCAGGCAAGTTATTTTTTAAGTAATTAAAAGTTCATGTTTATTCGGCGCGAGAAGTTCCAATAAGACTTTTGTTTTAAGTTTTATTTTGGCGTAGTTGCTCCTTCCGACTGATAAAGGTCAGAATTTAAATAAAGAGTGAATGCCTCACTCGAAGCAACTTTCTAGTTGAATCGCTGAATTGATCTGAGGGGTGGAAGTTGGCGGGGAGCGACGCCGGTTCTTCCTTTCCCGTGGCAAGACTCCTTCCGTAGGTTCTTGGTGCGGGGATTGCTCCGCTCGCGCGATGCGTCGCCCCTTCATCATTCGTTGGCCGGCCAAGAGTGAGCGTAATTCAAGGCAGCCGCTATCACCGACGCGTCATCTACTCGGGGTAGATAATGAATCTTCAGAGGGGTAAATCCAGGGCAGGGCTTTGGAGAGGGGCGCAGCGCAGTCGCGGCAAGCGAAAACGAGCAGTTCGATCTGCTCGCTCAGGCTTGCCGTCGTTTTTTACCGGGAGGTTTTTCTGTTCAGCGCTTCGGGGCTGTTGAGGTAGCGTGTGATGACCTCGACGCCCCGGTTGAGGTGTTGTTGGAGCAACTTCACCGAGCGTTCGACGTCCTGGTCTTCGGCGGCCTGCAAAAGAGCCCGGTGATCTTCCTGGGACAGTTTGCCCAGGCCCATGGCTTCCAGGTTGAAGCGCAGAAAGCGCTCCTCTTCGTTCAATCCGTCTTCCACCAGCCTCAACAGCCGACGGTTCGGCGCCTTGCAGTACAGGGACATGTGGAAGAGCCGGTTGAGCCGGCCGATCTCGGTGTAGTTGTGTTCCGTTTCCAGGTCGTCGACATGACGGGCAGCCTGTTCGAAGTCTGCCTTCTCAAGCAGTGGAATCGACAGGCGCAGCGCTTCGGATTCCAGCAGGATCCGCAGTGCATAGGTTTCCACGGCATCGCCCTGAACCAGCGGTGCAACCACAGCACCTTTATGGGCGACTACGTTAAGCAGCGCCTGGGCTTCGAGCTGGCGCAACGCTTCGCGCACCGGCATGCGGCTGACACCGAAAAGATCGGCCAAATCTTGCTGACGCAGAGCGGTGCCGCAGGGAATGCGACCGTCGAGAATGGCCGAACGCAGGGTTTCTTCGATCACCGAGCGTGCCAGATGAGCCGGTATCGGCCCGTTGACCTTGATGCTGTTCAGAGGATTGGGCTTCTGTGTCACAACAACGCACCCTGTTTGACTGAAATAAATTTGGATCCAAGAGGACACTAGTGACTGCCTGACAGGTTGTCAAACGTACACAAGGTCGCAGCCTGAGGTGGCCACGATGTTTTTTATGACACCTGCCATACAAAGTCTAGCGCGCCACCAGTGATCTCACCGTGCCATTGTCTTTTACCGGACTAACCTGCACCATCAAACGCTTTCCCACCTGCCTGACCTGGATACCTCGCATTGGCGGTACGTTTCGCGATCCCTCGGACTTTGCGCTGGCTGTGCTGCGCGTTGCTGCTGGCCGGCGTTATGCTGGGCGGGCTGCATGCCGATTGGGATTTTTCGCTGATCAGCCGTCGCGCGCAGGCATTGTACGGGCCGTTGGGCGAAGGGCAGCAACGGATTGATGCCTGGCAGCACTTATTGTCTACGCAAAAGCAGGTCAACGAGCTCGAACAGCTTAAAGTGGTCAACCAATTCTTCAACAAGCAGATGCGCTATGAGGAAGACATCGACCTGTGGCATGAGGTCGATTATTGGGAAACGCCCATCGAGGCCCTGTGGAAGGGCGCCGGCGATTGTGAAGATTACGCGATCGCCAAGTATTTCAGCCTGCGCCATCTCGGCGTCTCCAGTGACAAGCTGCGCATCACGTACGTCAAGGCGTTACGCCTGAATCGGGCGCACATGGTGTTGACCTACTACTCAAGCGCCGAGGCCATGCCGCTGGTACTCGACAGCTTGATCGACGCGATCAAACCGGCCAGCCAACGAACCGATTTGCTGCCGGTCTACTCTTTTAATGCCGAAGGGTTGTGGTTGCCGGGCGCCAAGGGCAACAAGAAAGTCGGTGACACCAAACGCCTGTCTCGTTGGCAGGATGTGCTGAAAAAAATGCAGGCCGAAGGTTTCCCGGTCGAGACGACTAACTAGGAGCACGCGCTCAGATGTCTTTGTTCAAACAGCTGTTGATCGCTATCTGTCTGTTCCTGGTGATCGCCTTCACCGGTAGCTTCGTGGTCAGCCTGGAAAGCTCGCGCACCCAGTACGTCAACCAGTTGCGCTCTCACGCCCAGGATGCCGCGACCGCATTGGCGCTGTCCCTGACGCCGAACATCGACGACCCGGCAATGGTCGAGTTGCTGGTCAGTTCAATCTTCGACAGCGGTTATTACGCGAGCATCCGCGTGGTCGATCTCAAGACCGATCAGACCATCGTCGAGCGCAGCGGCATTCCAGCGGTGAACAACGTGCCGGACTGGTTTGTCAAAATGATCGGGCTGGAAGCGGCCGGTGGTGATGCCCTCGTCAGCCGTGGCTGGGAGCAGGCGGCGCGGGTCGAGGTGGTCAGCCATCCGATGTTCGCGTTGGCCAAACTCTGGCAGAGCGCGCTGGGCAGTCTTGGCTGGTTGCTGATCTGCGGTGCGGTGAGTGCGGTGCTGGGTGCGCTGTTGTTGCGCCGGCAACTGAAGCCGCTGGATTACATGGTCAAGCAATCCCACGCCATCGCTCGCCGCGAATTCCTCAGCCTGCCGGAATTGCCGCGCACACCCGAACTGCGCCGCGTGGTGCAGGCCATGAATCAGATGGTCGAGAAGCTCAAGGCGTTGTTTCAGGAGCAGGCCGTGCGTAGTGAAAAACTGCGGGTCGAATCCTATCAGGACAACCTGACAGGCTTGGCTAACCGTCGCTATTTCGAAATGCAGTTGAACGCCCGGGTGAGCAATCCGGAGCAGGCGAGTTCCGGTTATCTGCTGTTGTTGCGGGTCAAGGACCTGGCCGGGTTGAACCAGCGGTTGGGCGGTCAACGCACCGACCAGTTGTTGATAGCGGTGGGTGAGCAGCTGTCCCGAGAGTGTGCCAAATACCCGGAAACCCTGAACCTCGTGACGAGGATTCGCGGCGGCGAGTTCGCCGTACTGGCGCCGGGGCTGGTGCGCGAAGAAGCGCTGCAACTGGCGCAGAGTCTCGACAATGCGCTGGCGAGTCTGCATGCGACGGGCGCCACCGATGTCGCCTCGGTGGCCTCAATCGGGCTGGCGCCGTTTGTTTATGGTGACTTGCCGCAAGCCGTGCTTGGGCTGGGCGATCAGGCGTTGGCTCAGGCGCAAAGCCAGGGTGAACCGAGCTGGGCGTGCCTCGATCACAGCGCCTCGGCTAGCGTCGGTGATGATCATCATGCCTGGCATAACTTGCTGGACCAGGCGTTGGAACAGCAGCGTTTCGAGCTGTATTTCCAGCCGGTGGTGGCCGCCCAGGACACGCAGTTGGTGCTGCATTACAAGGTGCTGTCGCGTCTGATCGACGACGAGGGTCAAACCATTCCCGCCGGGCGCTTCCTGCCGTGGCTCGAGCGTTTTGGCTGGACCGCGCGGTTGGACCGTCTGATGTTGGAGCTGGTGCTTGAGCAGATGGCCGACCATGAAGAATCGCTGGCGCTGAATCTGTCTTCAGCGACGCTGGCCGATCCGCAGGCGTTGAATAAAGTCTTTGAAATCCTGCGTCAGCATTCGAATCTCGGGGAGCGATTGACCCTGGAAATCGGCGAAGAGCAGCTGCCGGAGCAAGCCATGCTGGAAGAACTGACGCGACGTCTGCACGAACTCGGGTTCTCCCTGAGCCTGCAACGCTTTGGCGGGCGCTTCAGCATGATCGGCAACCTGGCGCGGCTTGGGTTGGCGTACCTGAAGATCGACGGCAGTTACATCCGGGCGATTGATCAGGAGAGTGACAAGCGATTGTTCATCGAGGCGATTCAGCGGGCGGCGCACAGCATTGATCTGCCGTTGATTGCCGAGCGGGTCGAGACGGAAGGGGAGTTGATGGTGATTCGTGAGATGGGGTTGTATGGGGTTCAGGGGCAGTTGTTTGGTGAGCCGAAGCCTTGGCACTAACCTACCGATCGTTCCCACGTTCTGCGTGGGAATGCAGCCCGTGACGCTCTGCGTCACAACAGTGTCAGGCGCAACATCAGCGGTGAGGCCGGAACGCGGAGCGTCCCTTGAGGCATTCCCACGCAGAGTGGTCTGACCCCAAAAAGTTGGACGATTGTGGACCTATACCTGAACGGACTGAGTCCTGTATTCAACAGGGCTCAGTCCGTTTAGTTTCAGCTTTATGCGACGATGATTGTAATAGTGGATGTAATCCACCAAACCAGCGTGAAGCTCGTCGACATTTTCGAATTTTTTCAGGTAAAAAAATTCAGATTTGAGCGTGCCAAAGAAGCTCTCCATCGCCGCGTTATCGTAACAGTTGCCTTTGCGCGACATGCTCGGTGTGACCGAATGTTCTTTGAGAAGCTGACCATAAATGGGCATCCGGTACTGCCAGCCCTGGTCTGAATGCAGAATGGGCTTTTCATCTGATTTGAGTCGCTTAAAAGCTTCGCTAAGCATTGTCCCAACCATGCTGAACAACGGCCGCTTTGCGATATCGTAGGAAATGATTTCGCCGTTGTACAGGTCCAGGATGGGCGAAAGATAAAGCTTCTGCCCGCTCACTTTAAATTCCGTGACGTCAGTTACCCACTTTTGATTGGGCTGTGAGGCGTTAAAATCGCGGTTCAAAAGATTTGGCGCCGCTCGGCCAACTTCTCCTTTATAGGCACGATACTTCTTCACACTCACGCGGCATCTAAGACCAAGCTCAGCCATGAGGCGCTGGACGGTCTTGTAGCTGATTACGTAACCATCCTTGCGAACTGCCAGCGTCACGCGGCGATAGCCAAGCTTGCCTTCGTCTGCGTCGAAGACCTCACGTATCTTGGCTTTCAGATCCGCATACTTATCAGCTGCTTGAAGTACTTTCTGCTGATAATAAAACGTGCTGCGCGCCAATCCTGCCACTTTTAACAAACCATCAAGAGAGTGCCGCTGCCTCAGTTCGATTACGATTTGCGCTTGTTCTCTTGCGCTGCTCGTTTCTTTTGAACCAAGGCGTCCAGCTTTTTTAGATAGTCATTTTCCAGCCGAAGTTGATTCAGTTCCGCAATCAGCTCATCCCGACTACGGGATTCATCAGGTAACTGAGGCAGGGCAGGTTCGGGCGGTTTGGGCATTTTTCTTACAGGTCCGATACGTCTGGGTTGGATTAGCAACGCATTTTCATCGCCCCCATCATAGCGGCGCTGCCAATCGCCGACGATGCTGAATCTACGGATATCGAACAATGCCGCGACTTGGCGATAGGAAAGCCGTTCTTCACGCATACGCTTCAGAACCGACAACCTGAATTCAACGCTGTAGTGCTGCACCTTTTTTGCTTCTAGCGCCGCAGCACCGTGCACTTGGTAGGCCGCGACCCACTGACGCAACGACGAAAAATCAACGTTGTGACGATGCGCGACCTCTCTAAATCCCGCTTTGCCGGAACAGTAATCCTGTACCGCTGATAACTTTGCTTGAACAGTGTACTTACCCATGAAACACCCCATCAGTTGTGTCCAACTTTTGGGGTGCAGACCAGAGCGTGGGAACGATCAGCGTGGGAAGTTAGATCAACCCCGTCTCATCATCATCGATCAATTGACTCAAGCCACCCAACGCCTCACGGGCGTGTGACCGGTCCATCAGCTTGGCCTGGGCGGCGGCCGGCAGGTCGGTAACGCGGATTACGCCTTTACTGGTTAACACTTGAATCAAGTCGTCGAGTACCCGGATCATTTCCAGGTCGCTCTGCTTGAGCTGTTTGAGGCTGGTTTCCACTACCTCGTTGGCGTACCAGGCCTGGATTTCATGGTGGTCGGCCGGCAGCGTTTCCGTGGCCTCGGCGTAGGCCGCAGCTTCCACGCGCACTAACTGACCTTGCGCATCGCGTTGCACGTAGAACATTGAGCATCCCTCGGAAATGGACCAGCGTCATGCTGTCAGCAGCATAGGCCAACTGGACGCGAGTATGCGGTGCAGCGACGAAATCGTCACCGGGTTGATCGGCGCAAACGTCACGGCCGCCCCATAAGGGCGGCCGTTATTCGTTAGATCAGCTGTTGTTGTGATCGATTTTGATGGTTGGGTCACTGCCAGCAATCAACGAGTGAATGTTGGCGGTGGACCAGTTGTTGCCTTCCAGTTTGATCGTCACATCCGGTGCAGCGGCTGCGGCGTCGGCGCCGTTGAACTTGCCGGCGGAGCTGACTTGCAGGGACGAAACGCCGTCCACGGTGGTGACCTTCAGGAAGTTGTCGATGGTGCTGCCGGTTTCGCCCTGCAGCAGATCGCGCAAGTCGATGCGATCACCTTCACTGGCCTTGAAGTCCTTGATCACGTCGCTGCCGGTGTCGCCAGCCTTCCAGACGAAGGTGTCGGCGCCCAAGCCGCCGATCAGCGTGTCGTTACCGGTACCGCCGAGCAAGATGTCATTGCCCTTGCCGGCGTCGAGGAGGTCGTTGCCACCCTGGCCGAAGAGAATGTCATTGCCGGCACCGCCCAGCAGCGAGTCATTACCGTCATGCGCCCCGGACACATCGAACGCGGTGTAGTGCTCGGTGATGAACTGGTGCACGTTGCTGGTGGTGACTTTGCTGACATCTACGCCGGTTTGCTGGGCGACGAACGCTTGCATGGCCTGATAACCCTCGCCGGCGACGCCGTTGAAGCTCACCAGGTCGCCGAACAGGATGTCGTTGCCGTCGCCGCCATTGACCGTGTCGGCGCCAGGCATCGTCGCTTCGGTGTGCCCGATGATCGAGTTGGCCAGGTCTTTCGGGTCGATGTTGGTTTGCGGTGTTTTATCCGAGTCGTACGGCTTCAGATCGGCAAGGGTGACGTCTTTATTTATGCCGATGGCTTCTACCGTCGAGACCTTGCTCAGCAGCGCGAAGCTGTCGGTGGAGTTGTCGATAGCGTTGGAGCCGGTGCTGCTGCCGTCGCCGTCGCGGGACGAGAACTCATACGTACCATCGCCTTGGGCGTGCAGTGTGCCGAAGTCTTTATACGACCAGTTGTTGCCGGACTTGGTCCAGACTGTGACGTTGCCCGAAGCGGTGATATCGATCTGGTGGTTGCTGTCCGGGTACAGGCTGATCGCTTTGCCCAACTGGTAATTGCTGGTGGTGATTACGCTGTCGAGTTTGGCGCCGTTATACAGATTCGGGTTGGTCGATTCATCACTCTGGTAGTAAGTCGGTTTGCCATCGGTGATGAAGTACGTGAGGTTCGTCGCACCCTTGTTGGCAACGGCATCGGCGCTCTGGAACCAGTTGGCCGTGGTTTTGAACACGTCCTCGTAGTTGGTACCGCCGCCGGAAGCCATCGAATCCAGTACCGCTTTGAGCAGGATCAGGGCATTCGGATCGTTCAGGTTGACCGACACCGACTTGTTGACCTGGGCATCGAAGTCCGCCAGGAAGATGTTCACCGTCCCCGAGTTGCCGCCCATGCTCTGCTTGAGGGTGTTGAACACCGACGTCAGCGAGTCCTTGGCTGAGCTGACCGACGAGGGGCTCATACTGCCCGAGCTGTCGACCATGAACGCAATGTTGTAGTTGGTGCCCGGCACCACGGTCAGCCCGCCGATGTCGGCGACTATGATGTCGTTGGCGTCAGTGCCGCTGATGGTGTCGTCAGCCGCCGTGGCGGTGGCGGCGTTGTAGACCGCCGGGTAAACCGTGACAGGGATCGTCGCGGTGCTTTGCGCCGAACCGCCGAGCGATTCGGTGGAGGTCGAGGTTACGGTCAGGTTGAACTGGCCGTTGTAGTACGGCGGCGGAGTGACGGTCAGGGCCCCGAGGTTCCAGCCCGTGACGTTGGCTTCGCCGGACGTCGCGCTGGTGGTGAACGTGTGCCCTGCACCATCGGTGAGCACCGAACCTGCCGGAATGCCGCTGATTTTCACGCTCAGGCTTTCCGAGCCGTCGATATCGGTCAGGGCCGTCTTAATAGTAGACAGGTGAACGCTGGTGCCTTCCGCGGCTTCATTGAGTTTGTAGCCTTCGTAGTAGCCTTCGCCGCTGGTGCCGTGCAAATCGGACACCGTCACGCCGGAAGCGACAAGGTCCGCCACGCCAGTGTACAGCGGCACGCCGGCGCTGCTCAGGTCGACCGCGGCACTGCCGTTGACCGACAGGTTGACGTCATAGTTGCCTGGACCGTTCTGGTTGTGGTGGTAAATGTCCAGCGTGTAGTAGCCGCTGGTGGACGGGATAAACGAACCGTTCAGCTTGCCGCCCGCGCCCCACGTGATGGCCGCGACGTTCTTGCCGCCGATGGTCACCAACAGGCTGTCATCGCCGGTGCCGCTGAAGGTGTAAGTCTTGCCTGCTTCGAGGTAGATCAGGCCGGAGGTTTTCGACGCAGTGCCAGCCGCGACGCTGCCGTCGGACTGCACGTTGGCCACCGTGCCACTGGAGTTCGGTTTACCCGCGCCGTCGATGACGCTTTTCAGCGTGCCCGAAGACGCGCCGCTGCCATCGGTGCCGAGGCCCGACAGGCCGGTCCAGACTTCTTTGATCAGCCCGGTGGATTTGACGCTGTTGTCCGCAACGCTCAGGGAAGGCGCGTCGGCCACTGGCGTGATGTCGATTTTGATCGTGCCGGTGTTGCCCAGCAGCGAGCCGTCGGTTGGCTGGAATTGGATCTGTGCGTAGTCCGCCAGTTTGTTACCCAGGCCGGCGTTGTAGCCGTTGCTGCCGGACTCGTTGGCATCCGGCAGGAAGCGCAACTTGCCAGCGTCGATATCAGCCTTGGTGAACGTCTGGTTGTTCGCTACATCGGTCCAGGTCTTGCCGTCAGTGGCCAGGAACTGCAATTTACCTTCGCCCGGCAGTTGAGTGATTTTCACCCCCAGGTTGGCGGCGGCGCTGTCGACATCACTGACGCCGAAGGTCGACCAGCCAAGGATCAGCGGGGTGTCTTCGGTCCCGGTGACGTTAACCGGTGCGGCGGTCGGTGCATCGTTCACGCCGACTACGTTGACGGTAGTGGTCGCGGTGTTGGAGTAGTTGCTGCCATCGGTCACCGTCACGGTGATGATCCGCGGCACGCTGCTCGGGTTTTCACTACTGTTGGTGAAGCTGATGTTCTTGATCTGCTGCATGTAGTCGGCAAGTGTCGCGTTGCCGGACAGGGTCAGCGTGACCGTGCCATTCGTGCTGGTGGCATTGATGGTGATGCCGTTGACGCTGTCGCCCAGGTTCAGCGCATCGCCATCCTGACGGTTGGTCAGCACGATCGTCGCGCCGGTCAGCAGGGTGCTGTCCGGGTCGGTGATTTTCAGGTCGGTGTCGCCGATCGATACGCCTTGGCCGGTGGTGCCTTCGGTGAACGTCACGTTGTAGTTGGCACCGGTGGCACCGCTGGAGTTGTTGGCATCCAGGTCGAGCACCGGCGGCGCGTCGTTGTCGATGATCGAGGTGCTGACGCTGCCGTTGGACGCACTGATCGCCAGGTTCTCGAAGTTACCACCGGTAGCCGAGTCTATCTTGACCACGAAATTTTCAGTGCCTTCGGTGATCCTGTCGTCCAGGGTCGCGACGCTGAAGCTTGCAGTGCTACCGCCCGCCGGAATTTTCACGGTGTATACGCCGGTGAAGTCCGAACCGTCGGCGGCGGTGCCGCTGTAGGTGATTTTCAGGGTGACTTCGGTCTGCGCCGGGTTATTCAGGCTGACGGTGTAGCTGGCGGCCTGGCCTTCGGTTACCGAGGTGCTGCCGCTGATGCTGACTTCGGTCTTGTCGATGGTGTCAGTGACCTCGGTCACTGCCGGAACCGTACTCGGTACCAGGTTCTCGAAGTTGCCGCCGGTAGCCGTGCTGATCGTGGCGCTGATCTTGCCGGCGTCGATGTAAGCATCGTCTTTCGGCGCATCGACGGTCGCGGTGCCGGTGGTTTTGCCGGCGTCGATGGTGATCACTGCGCCGTTGCTCAATGTCACGGTAACCGGAGTACCGGCAGCGTGGGTCAGGTTCGCGGTGTAAACGATCGAACCGCCTTCGGCGACCGAGTTGGTGGCGCTCAAGGACAGATTGGTGGTGTCGACGGTGTCGGTCACAGTGGTGCTGACCGGTGTTTTGTCGGCGACCAGATTTTCGTAGTTACCGCCACTGACGTTGGTGATCGAGTTGGTCAGCGGAGTGTGACCGGTCAACGCGTCGTTGGGTGCGATGGCCGTTACGGTGCCAGTGGTTTTGCCGACTTCGATGGTGATCGTTTGGCCGTTGACCAGAGACACAGTCACTGGCGAACCGGTTACCGGCGTGCCGACGGTCGCGGTGTAGGTGACGGTGCCACCTTCAGCGGCCGACTCGGTGGCTTTCAAAGTCACGGTCGAGGTATCGAGGGTGTCGGTGACCTCGGTCACTGCCGGAACCGTACTCGGTACCAGGTTCTCGAAGTTGCCGCCGGTAGCCGTGCTGATCGTGGCGCTGACTTTGCCGGCGTCGATGTAAGCATCGTCTTTCGGCGCATCGACGGTCGCGGTGCCGGTGGTTTTGCCGGCGTCGATGGTGATCACCGCGCCGTTGCTCAATGTCACGGTCACAGGCGTGCCGGCAGCGTGGGTCAGGTTCGCGGTGTAAACGATCGAACCACCTTCGGCGACCGAGTTGGTGGCGCTCAAGGACAGATTGGTGGTGTCGACGGTGTCGGTCACAGTGGTGCTGACCGGTGTTTTGTCGGCGACCAGGTTTTCGTAGTTACCGCCACTGACGTTGGTGATCGAGTTGGTCAGCGGAGTGTGACCGGTCAACGCGTCGTTGGGTGCGATGGCCGTTACGGTGCCCGTGGTTTTGCCGACTTCGATGGTGATCGTTTGGCCGTTGGCCAACGACACGGTGACCGGGCTGCCAGTTACTGCTGCGCCGACGGTCGCGGTGTAGGTGACGGTGCCACCTTCAGCGGCCGACTCGGTGGCTTTCAAAGTCACGGTCGAGGTATCGAGGGTGTCGGTGACCTCGGTCACTGCCGGAACCGTACTCGGTACCAGGTTCTCGAAGTTGCCGCCGGTAGCCGTGCTGATCGTGGCGCTGACTTTGCCGGCGTCGATGTAAGCATCGTCTTTCGGCGCATCGACGGTCGCGGTGCCGGTGGTTTTGCCGGCGTCGATGGTGATCACCGCGCCGTTGCTCAATGTCACGGTCACAGGCGTGCCGGCAGCGTGGGTCAGGTTCGCGGTGTAAACGATCGAACCACCTTCAGCGACCGAGTTGCTGGCGCTCAGAGTCAGGTTGGTGGTGTCGGTGGTATCGGTCACAGTGGTGCTGACCGGTGTTTTGTCGGCGACCAGGTTTTCGTAGTTACCGCCACTGACGTTGGTGATCGAGTTGGTCAGCGGAGTGTGACCGGTCAACGCGTCGTTGGGTGCGATGGCCGTTACGGTGCCAGTGGTTTTGCCGACTTCGATGGTGATCGTTTGGCCGTTGGCCAGAGACACAGTCACTGGCGAACCGGTTACCGGCGTGCCGACGGTCGCGGTGTAGGTGACGGTGCCACCTTCAGCGGCCGACTCGGTGGCTTTCAAAGTCACGGTCGAGGTATCGAGGGTGTCAGTGACCTCGGTCACTGCCGGAACCGTACTCGGTACCAGGTTCTCGAAGTTGCCGCCGGTAGCCGTGCTGATCGTGGCGCTGACTTTGCCGGCGTCGATGTAAGCATCGTCTTTCGGCGCATCGACGGTCGCGGTGCCGGTGGTTTTGCCGGCGTCGATGGTGATCACTGCGCCGTTGCTCAATGTCACGGTAACCGGAGTACCGGCAGCGTGGGTCAGGTTCGCGGTGTAAACGATCGAACCGCCTTCAGCGACCGCCTCAGTCGCGCTGAGGCTGACTGTCGTGGTGTCGGCAGAATCCGTCACCGAGGTGTCTGCCGACTTACCGTCGACTTCCAGTTTTTCGAAGTTGCCGCCCTTGGCGTCGTCAATCTTCACGCTCAAGGAACCGCCGCCCGCCAAGGCGTCGTTTGGCGCAGTGAAGTTCACGCTGGCGCTGCTCGAACCGACCGGAATGGTGATGGTCTGGCCGTTGGACAAGGTCACAACGACCGGCGAACCGGTGACTTCAGCAGACACGGACGCGGTGTAAACCACGGTGCCGCCTTCAGCCACAGTGCCGTCGGCGGTCAGACTGACGGTCGACGTGTTGATCGTGTCAGTCACGTCGGTCACTGCCGGGGCAGCGCTGGTAACCAGGTTCTCGAAGTTGCCGCCGCTGGCGTCCGTGATGGTCGCTTCGACTTTGCCGGCATCTTTATAGACGTCGTCTTTCGGTGCGGCCACGCTGACATGGCCGGACACTGCATCCTTGAGGATGGTGATGGTCGCGCCGTTGCTCAGCTTCACGGTCATGTTGCTGCCGGCGGCATGGGACAGCGTCGCGGTGTAGACGATCTGCCCACCTTCCTGAACCGAGCCGGTAGCGCTCAAGATCAGGCTGGTGGTGTCGGCGGCATCGGTGACTTTGGAGACGACGGGCGAGCGATCGGTGTCCAGCTTTTCGAAGTTGCCGCCGGTGGTTTCCTTGATCGCGGTACTGACGTCAGCTGCGCCGGTATAGACGTTATTCGGTACGGTATAAGGCGCGGAGCCGCTGGACTCGCCCGCTTTGATGTTGATCACCAGACCGTTATTCAGGGTCACGGTCATCGCCGTGTCGGTTGGGTGGTTCAGGGTCGCGGTGTAGGTAATCTGACCACCTTCGCCGACGGTGCTCACGTCTGCACTGAGTTTCAGCGTGGTGGTGTCGACGGTGTCTTTGACGGTGGTGGTGTGCGCGGTTTTGCTGACGTCGAGCTTTTCGAAGTTGCCGCCACTGGTGCTGTCGATGCCGACAGTGATTTTGCTGCCGTCCTTGTAGACGTCATCGGCCGGTGCAGGAACAGTAATGGAGCCCGACTTGTCGCCGGCCTTGATCACGATGCTTTCGCCGTTGCTCAACTTGACAGTCATGTCGGTGCCGGCCGCATTCGTCAGGTTGGCGGTGTAGGTGATGTTGCCGCCTTCAAGCACCTGACCGCTGGCGGTCATGGTCACTTTGGTGGTGTCCAGGGTGTCGCTGATGGCGGTGGAGGTTGGGGTCTTGTCGGCGACCAGTTTCTCGTAGTTGCCGCCGGTCACACCCTTGATGGCGTTGGTCAGCGGCTCGTGGCCAACCAATGCATCATTCGGGGCTTTAACGGTGATCGAGGCCGTGCTTTCACCGACCGGGATGGTGATTTTTTCACCGTTGGCCAGGGTGACGACCACGTCCTTGCCGGTGACCGTCGAGGTCACAGAAGCGGTGTACACCACGTTGCCGCCCTCAGCAATGGCGGGCGTTGCGGTCAGGCTGACCGTCGACATATTGATCGTGTCAGTCACTGCAGTGACTGCCGCTGCCGGGCTGGTCACCAGGTTTTCGAAGTTACCGCCGCTGGCATCCTTGATGGTGGCTTCGACTTTGCCCGCGTCTTTGTAGACGTCGTCTTTCGGTGCGTCGACGGTCACAAATCCAGAGGTTTTACCCGCTGCGATGGTGATGACGGCGCCGTTGCTCAGCGTCACAGTGACCGGAGTGCCGGCTGCGTTGGTCAGTGTCGCGGTGTAGGTAATGTGGCCGCCTTCCGCCACGGAACCTGTAGCAGCCAGGCTAACGGTGGTGATGTCTGCGGCGTCAGTAATCGAGGTGTTCGCCGACTTGCCGTCGACGTCCAGCTTCTCGTAATTGCCACCCTTGGCGTCGTTGATTTTGACGCTCAGGGAACCGCCGCCAGCCAAGGCGTCGTTTGGCGCGGTGAAGTTCACGCTGGCGCTGCTGGCGCCGATCGGAATGGTGATGGTCTGGCCGTTGGACAAGGTTACGACGACCGGCGAACCGGTCACTGGGGCGGTGACGGACGCGGTGTAAACCACGGTGCTGCCTTCAGCGACGGTGGATGTCGCGGTCAGACTGACCGTCGACGTATTGATCGTGTCAGTCACCTCCGTGACCGCCACTGCCGGGCTGGTGACCAGGTTCTCAAAGTTGCCGCCGCTGGCGCTCTTGATGGTCGCTTCAACTTTACCGGCATCTTTGTAGACGTCATCGGCAGGTGCCTTGACCGTCACGGAGCCGACAGTCGCGCCCGCCGCGATGGTGATCACTGCGCCATTCGACAGGTTCACGGTGACCGGTGTGCCGGCAGCGTGAGTCAGCGTCGCGGAGTAGACAATCGAGCCGCCTTCAGCCACGGAACCGGTAGCGGTCAAGCTAGCAGTGGTGGTGTCTTTAACGTCGGTCACTGAAGTGACTGCCGGGGTTTGATTCGCCACCAGGTTTTCGTAGTTACCACCGGTGGTGCCGTCGATTTTGACGCTCAGCGAACCGCCGCCAGCCAGTGCATCGTTCGGCGCAGTAAAGTTCACGCTGGCGCTGCTCGATCCGACCGCAATGGTGATCGTCTGGCCGTTGGACAAGGTCACCACAACCGGCGAGCCGGTCACTGGCGCATTGACCGAAGCGGTGTAAACCACCGTGCCGCCTTCGACCGTGCTGGCTGTGGCAGTCAGGGCCACGGTGCTGTTGTTGATGGTGTCGGTCACGTCGGTGACCGCTGGCGTCTTGTCGGCCACCAGGTTTTCGAAGTTGCCGCCGGTGGTCTTCGTGATGCTGGCTTCAACTTTTCCGGCGTCTTTGTAGACGTCATCCTTGGGTGCGGCGAAGTTGACCGAACCGGTGGTGGCGCCCTTGGCAATGTGGATCACCGCACCGTTGTTCAACGTCACGGTCATCGCGGTGCCGGCGGCATTGGTCAGGGTCGCGGTGTAGACGATCGAACCACCCTCGGCGACCGAACCGGTGGCGCTCAGACTCAGGCCAGTGGTGTCGGCAGAATCGGTGACCGTGGTGACCGCCGGCGCATGATTGACGACGACTTTTTCAAAGTTGCCGCCGCTCTGGCTGGCGATCGTAGCCTGAACTTTTCCGCCGTCGATGTACGGGCTGTTCGCCGGAGCGGCGAAGTTGACCGAACCGGTGGTGGCGCCAGCGGCGATGTTGATCACTGCGCCATTGCTCAACTTCACGGTCATGGCCGTGTCTGTCGGGTTGTTCAGGGTGGCGGTGTAGGTGATCTGGTCACCTTCGCTGACGGTGTGGCTGGCCGACAGGGACAGGGACGTCGAGTCGACCGTGTCTTTGACGGTGGTGCTCACTGACGCCTTGCTGATGTCGAGTTTTTCGAAGTTGCCACCGCTGGCATCAGTCATCGTCACGGTGAGCTTGCCGGCATCTTTGTAGACGTCATCGCTTGGCGTCGCGATGGTGACCGAACCGCTGGTTTTGCCGGCTTCGATGGTGATGGTCTCGCCGTTGCTCAGCTTGACGGTCACCGGCGTTTGCGCGGCGTTGGTGAGGGTCGCGGTGTAGGTGATGTGCGAGCCTTCCAGCACAGTTTTTTCAGCGCTGAGCGTCAGGTGCGTCGTGTTGATTGTGTCGGCGACGTTGGTCACGGCCGGGGTCGGGCTGGTGACCAGGTTTTCAAAGTTGCCGCCGCTGGCGTCCTTGATGGTCGCTTCGACTTTGCCGGCGTCCTTGTAGACGTCGTCTTTCGGCGCGTCGACTTTCACCGTGCCGGTGGTTTTGCCGGCATCAATGGTGATGGTCGCGCCGTTGCTCAACGTCACGGTCACTGGGGTGCCGGCGGCATGGGTCAGGGTGGCGGTGTAGGTGATCTGGCCACCTTCTTTGACGTTGCCAGTGGCGCTCAGCGACAGGGTGGTGGTGTCGACGGTGTCGGTCACGCTGGTGCTGACCGGGGTTTTATCGGCGACCAGGTTTTCGTAGTTGCCGCCGCTGACTTTGGTGATCGAGTTGGTCAACGGCGCATGGCCGCTGAGTACATCGTTCGAAACCACGGCATTGACCGTGCCGCTGCTTTTGCCAATGCCAATGGTGATGGTCTGACCGTTGGACAAGGTCACAACAACCGGCGAACCGGTCACTGGCGCGGTGACGGACGCGGTGTAAACCACGGTGCCGCCTTCGGCCACAGTGCCGTCGGCGGTCAGACTGACTGTCGAGGTATTGAGGGTGTCAGTCACTTCGGTGACCGCAGCCGCCGGGCTGGTGACCAGGTTTTCGAAGTTGCCGCCGGTGGCGTCCGTGATGGTCGCTTCGATTTTGCCGGCGTCTTTGTAGACGTCGTCTTTCGGTGCCTCGACGGTGACGGAGCCGCTGGTAGCGTTGGCGGCGATGGTAATCACCGCGCCGTTGCTCAATGTCACGGTCACGGGAGTGCCGGCAGCGTTGGTCAGGGTGGCGGTGTAAACGATCGAACCACCTTCAGCGACCGACTCAGTCGCGCTGAGGCTGATAGTCGTGGTGTCCGCCGTGTCCGTCACCGAGGTATTCGCAGGCTTGCCGTCGACTTCCAGTTTTTCGAAGTTGCCGCCCTTGGCGTCGTCAATTTTCACGCTCAAGGAACCGCCGCCAGCCAAGGCGTCGTTTGGCGCGATGAAATTGACGCTGCCACTGCTGGCGCCAACCGCAATGGTGATGGTCTGGCCGTTGGACAGGGTCACAACAACCGGCGAACCGGTCACTGGCGCGGTGACGGATGCGGTGTAAACCACGGTGCCGCCCTCGGCCACAGTGCCGTCGGCGGTCAGACTGACTGTCGAGGTATTGAGGGTGTCAGTCACTTCCGTGACCGCAGCTGCCGGGCTGGTGACCAGGTTTTCGAAGTTGCCGCCGGTGGCATCTTTGATGGTTGCTTCGACTTTGCCGGCGTCTTTGTAGACGTCGTCTTTCGGTGCCTCGACGGTGACGGAGCCGCTGGTAGCGTTGGCGGCGATGGTAATCACCGCGCCGTTGCTCAATGTCACGGTCACGGGAGTGCCGGCAGCGTTGGTCAGCGTCGCGGTGTAAACGATCGAGCCACCTTCAGCGACCGACTCAGTCGCGCTGAGGCTGATAGTCGTGGTGTCCGCCGTGTCCGTCACCGAGGTATTCGCAGGCTTGCCGTCGACTTCCAGTTTTTCGAAGTTGCCGCCCTTGGCGTCGTCAATTTTCACGCTCAAGGAACCGCCGCCAGCCAAGGCGTCGTTTGGCGCGATGAAATTGACGCTGCCACTGCTGGCGCCAACCGCAATGGTGATGGTCTGGCCGTTGGACAAGGTCACAACAACCGGCGAACCGGTCACTGGCGCGGTGACGGACGCGGTGTAAACCACGGTGCCGCCTTCAGCCACAGTGCCGTTGGCCGTCAGACTGACTGTCGAGGTATTGAGGGTGTCAGTCACTTCCGTGACCGCAGCTGCCGGGCTGGTGACCAGGTTTTCGAAGTTGCCGCCGGTGGCATCTTTGATGGTTGCTTCGACTTTGCCGGCGTCTTTGTAGACGTCGTCTTTCGGTGCCTCGACGGCGACGGAGCCGCTGGTAGCGTTGGCGGCGATGGTGATCACCGCGCCGTTGCTCAATGTCACGGTAACCGGAGTGCCGGCAGCGTTGGTCAGGGTAGCGGTGTAGACGATCGAACCACCTTCAGCAACCGAGTCAGTCGCGCTGAGGCTGATAGTCGTGGTGTCCGCCGTGTCCGTCACCGAGGTATTCGCAGGCTTGCCGTCGACTTCCAGCTTCTCGTAGTTGCCGCCCTTGGCGTCGTCAATTTTCACACTCAAGGAACCGCCGCCAGCCAAGGCGTCGTTTGGCGCAACAAAGTTCACGCTGGCGCTGCTCGAACCGACCGGAATGGTGATGGTTTGACCGTTGGACAGGGTCACCACAACCGGCGAACCGGCCACTGGCGCGGTGACGGACGCGGTGTAAACCACGGTCCCGCCTTCGGCTACAGTGCCGTTGGCCGTCAGGCTGACCGTCGACGTATTGATCGTGTCAGTCACTTCGGTGACCGCAGCTGCCGGGCTGGTGACCAGGTTTTCGAAGTTGCCGCCGGTGGCATCTTTGATGGTTGCTTCGACTTTGCCGGCGTCTTTGTAGACGTCGTCTTTCGGTGCCTCGACGGCGACGGAGCCGCTGGTAGCGTTGGCGGCGATGGTGATCACCGCGCCGTTGCTCAATGTCACGGTAACCGGAGTGCCGGCAGCGTTGGTCAGGGTAGCGGTGTAGACGATCGAACCACCTTCAGCAACCGAGTCAGTCGCGCTGAGGCTGATAGTCGTGGTGTCGGCAGAATCCGTCACCGAGGTATTCGCAGGCTTGCCGTCAACTTCCAGTTTTTCGAAGTTACCGCCCTTGGCGTCGTTAATTTTCACGCTCAAGGAACCGCCGCCAGCCAAGGCGTCGTTTGGCGCGATGAAGTTGACGCTGCCACTGCTGGCGCCAACCGCAATGGTGATGGTTTGACCGTTGGACAGGGTCACCACAACCGGCGAACCGGTCACTGGCGCGGTGACGGACGCGGTGTAAACCACGGTGCCGCCTTCAGCCACAGTGCCGTTGGCCGTCAGACTGACTGTCGAGGTATTGAGGGTGTCAGTCACTTCCGTGACCGCAGCTGCCGGGCTGGTGACCAGGTTTTCGAAGTTGCCGCCGCTGGCGTCCGTGATGGTCGCTTCGACTTTGCCGGCGTCTTTGTAGACGTCGTCTTTCGGTGCCTCGACGGTGACGGAGCCGCTGGTAGCGTTGGCGGCGATGGTAATCACCGCGCCGTTGCTCAATGTCACGGTCACGGGAGTGCCGGCAGCGTTGGTCAGGGTGGCGGTGTAAACGATCGAACCACCTTCAGCGACCGACTCAGTCGCGCTGAGGCTGATAGTCGTGGTGTCCGCCGTGTCCGTCACCGAGGTATTCGCAGGCTTGCCGTCGACTTCCAGTTTTTCGAAGTTGCCGCCCTTGGCGTCGTCAATTTTCACGCTCAAGGAACCGCCGCCAGCCAAGGCGTCGTTTGGCGCGATGAAATTGACGCTGCCACTGCTGGCGCCAACCGCAATGGTGATGGTCTGGCCGTTGGACAGGGTCACAACAACCGGCGAACCGGTCACTGGCGCGGTGACGGATGCGGTGTAAACCACGGTGCCGCCCTCGGCCACAGTGCCGTCGGCGGTCAGACTGACTGTCGAGGTATTGAGGGTGTCAGTCACTTCCGTGACCGCAGCTGCCGGGCTGGTGACCAGGTTTTCGAAGTTGCCGCCGCTGGCGTCCGTGATGGTCGCTTCGACTTTGCCGGCGTCTTTGTAAACGTCGTCTTTCGGTGCCGGGACGGTCACGCTGCCAGTGGTCGCGTCGGCGGCAATGGTGATCACCGCGCCGTTCGAAAGGGTCACGGTAACTGGCGTGCTGGCCGGATTGGTCAGGGTCGCGGTGTATACAATCTGACCGCCCTCGGCCACTTCGGTGGACGCCGACAGGCTCAGGCCAGTGTTGTCTTTCGAATCGGTGATCGTGGTCAGCGCCGGTTCGGTGCTCGGGGTCAGTTGCTCGAAATTACCGCCGGTGGTTCCGGTGATGGTGGTACTGACGGTGCTGCCATTGTTGTAGACGTCATTGGCTGCGGTGTCGACGGTCACGCTGCCAGTGGTCGCGTTGGCAGCAATGGTGATGACCGCGCCGTTCGAAAGTGTCACGGTGACTGGCGTGCCGGCCGGGTTGGTCAGTGTCGCGGTGTAGGTGATCTGACCGCCTTCGACGACGGTGCCAGTGGCGGTAAGGCTCAGGCCAGTGTTGTCTTTCGAATCGGTGATCGTGGTCAGCGCCGGCTCGGTGCTCGGGGTCAGCTGCTCGAAATTGCCGCCGCCGGTTCCGGTGATGGTGGTGCTGACGGTGCTGCCATTGTTGTAGACGTCATTGGCTGCGGTGTCGACGGTTACACTGCCGGTGGTCTTGCCCGCTTCGATGGTGATGACCGAGCCATTGCTCAAGGTCACAGTCATCGGCGTGCCGGCCGGGTTGGTCAGTGTCGCTGTATAGGTGATCTGGCCGCCTTCGACGACGGTGCCCGTGGCGGTGAGGCTCAAGCCAGTGTTGTCGGCCGAGTCGGTAATGGTGGTGACCGCTGGCGCGGTGCTCGGCACCAGGTTCTCGAAATTGCCGCCGGTGGCGCCAGTGATCGTTGTGCTAACGGTGCTGCCGTTCTGATAAACGTCATTGGCCGGGGTGTCGACGTTCACGGTGCCGGTGGTTTTACCGGCGTCGATGGTGATGGTCGAGCCGTTGGACAGGGTGACAGTGACCGGCGTTTGAGCCGGGTTGGTCAAGGTGGCGGTGTAAGTGATCTGGCCGCCTTCGGTGACCGTCGAACCCGCCGTCAGTGTGACGGTGGTGGTGTCCGGCGAATCGGTAATGGTGGTCACGGCCGGAGCCGGGTTTGGCACCAGGTTTTCAAAGTTGCCGCCGGTGGCACCGGTAATGGTGGTGGTGACCGTGCTGCCGTTGTTATAGGCATCGTTGGCCGGTGTCGGCACATTCACGCTGCCGGTCGTGTTACCGGCGTCGATGGTGATGATCGAGCCGTTGGACAACGTGATGGTGACCGGCGTCTGGGCCGGGTTGGTCAAGGTCGCGGTGTAGGTGATCGGGCCGCCTTCGGTAACGTTGGCGCCGGCGGTCAGAGTGACCGTGGTGGTATCAACGGTGTCAGTGACCTGAGTCACGGCCGGGGTCGTCGGCGCGGTGACGATAATGCCGCTCCCGCCAGCGGTGCCGGTGACGGTCACGTTGATCTGGGTCGGGTCGTTATAGGCGGTGTCGTTCGGCGCGAGCGGAACGTTGACGGTACCGGTCAATTGGCCGGCCTGGATCACGATCACCGAGCCGTTGGACAGGGTGATGGTCAGGTCCGTCAGCGGGGCCTGGCTCAGCGTCGCGGTGTAAACCAGCACGCCACCGGCCTCGGTGATGGTCGGCGTGGCGCTCAAGGTCAGGGTCGATTCGCGCTGCACGTTGGCGCTGGTATCGGCAGTCTGGCCGCCGATGGTGTTCTGTGCAGCCAAAGCGGCAGTGCCGATGCCCGCAGTCGGGAAACCAATGGTCGGATCAACCCGGCCAGCGGTTGCATCCAGCATCACGAAGCTGTGACCGCTACCTGCCGCGCCGCCTGTGCCGGCAGCTGTCGGGCCGGCCGCGGTGGCTTCAAGATCGGTGGTCGGGTCGGCGCCGGCAACGATGGCTTGCTGCAGCTCTTCAACCGATGGCGCGGCTTGTGCAGTGGCTTGTGCAAGGTCAGTGCTGGAATCCGGGTCGCCGCCGCTCCATTGAGTGTCGCGACCCAGGTCCAGGGTCCGGCCGTCAGCCAGTTCAAGCGTGACAGCACCTGCTGCGCCAGTGTCTACCTGATCGCCGACAAACAACCGATCGCCTTCAACGAGTACGCGGCGCACGCCCTCTGGGGACACAGCGAAAACCTGACCGACAATGCTTTTGACGATGGCCACAACACTGCTCATTGAAGACTCTCCGGGTGTCACATTCAGTAGACGTCCATGGACCTGAGAGCGGTTGGCGCGCTCAGTCTGGATGTACTTTCAAAGTATTAGAGGCACAACTTTGACGCGGTTCTTCGTCAACAAATTGGCTATATTTTTTCGGTATAAACTTTATGCCAATCTATTGACCTTGTGCACGTCATCCTAAACACTCGCCCCCGTAATGTCACATTGATATTTCGGCGCCGACCCGCTCCGCAGAGTGTGAAACAGTTGCAAAATTCAACTTTCCGACACACGGTCATTCCGGTTGTCATCATCCGATGCTGCGGCACGTTCTGCAGTGATTCAAGGCAAGCAATTCCGGGAATTTCCAATAATGCGTTTGCACCTGTTCAAGGCTTTACCCTTCGCCCTTGCCGCCAGTTTTGTTCAGGCGCAGACCCTTCCGGAGGCCATGCAACAGGCACTGGATGTCCATCCGGAAATCCAGGCAGGCGTTAATAGTCGATTGGCCGCGGATTATCAGTTAAAGGCAGCAAAAGGTGGATACCTCCCACGGGTCGATCTGCTGGGCGGTTATGGTCGCGAAGGCACTGACAGCGTCACCACGCGTGCCGCCGGCAACAACAATCACTGGGAAACCCTGAACCGTAGCGAGTCGAGTGTGCGGTTGTCGCAAATGGTTTTTGACGGTTTTGCGACGTCGAGTGAAGTGGGGCGTCAACAAGCCAACGTTAACTCCCGCGCTTATTCTTTGCTGGGCACGTCCGAACGCACCGCGCTCACCGTCGCGCAGGTGTATCTCGATGTACTGACCCGCCGTGAGTTCGTGCGCCTGGCGACCGACAACCTGAAGAGCCACGAACGGATTTTCGACCAGATCAAACTGCGCACCCAGCGCGGCGTGGGCAGCGGCGCCGACCTCGATCAGGCCGAAGCGCGTATGGCTCAGGCCCGCAACAACCTGATCACCGAGCAGACCAACCTGGCCGACGCCGAAACCAACTTCCTCAGCGCCGTCGGCCAGATGCCCGATCAGCTGGAGCGTCCTGCCGATTTTATGGCGCTGTTGCCGGCCAACCTGAATGAAGCCCGGGCGCAGATGCTGGAAAACAGCCCGACCCTGCGTTCCGCCGAGTCTGACATTGCCGCTGCCGAGAAACAGTACGCCGCCGCCAAGTCGAGCTTCTACCCGCGCTTCGATGCCGAATTGGGTCGCAGTGCCGACAATGATCTCGACGGCCAGAACGGTCACAGCAATGAATGGCAGGCCATGTTGCGCATGCGCTTCAATCTGTATGCCGGCGGTAGCAACAAGGCTGATCTGGAAGCCAAGTCCTACCTGTCCAACCAGGCACTGGATATTCGCAACAACGCCTTGCGCGTGTTGAACGAAGAGCTGGGTCTGGCCTGGAACGCCTTGA
This sequence comes from Pseudomonas sp. Hz4, assembly GCF_054898165.1. NCBI lineage: Bacteria > Pseudomonadati > Pseudomonadota > Gammaproteobacteria > Pseudomonadales > Pseudomonadaceae > Pseudomonas > Pseudomonas sp. Hz4. The sequence goes on from NZ_CM142719.1 coordinate 391,066, forward strand.
ACAACGCCAATGCCCAAGTGCCGATCGCCCAGCAGTATGTCGATCACAGCACCCGCGTGCGCACCGCCTATCAGAAGCAGTTCGGTCTCGGCGAGCGCACGTTGCTCGACCTGCTCGACAGCGAAAATGAGTTGTTCTCGGCTTCTCGTCGCTTGGCGGATATCAAGAACATTCAGTTATTTACTCAATACCGAATCAAGGCGACCATGGGCGAGTTGCTCAAGAGCCAGGGAGTGGTCGCACCGTTGGCATCCGTTGTGCAAAACGACGTGAAGCCGAAGGTTCAATTGCCCGGTATGAATTGAGCAGAACCTTCATTGTTCAATTGTTAGCCAAGAGTGCCGAGCGTGGAATCAGAAGTCAGTCGAGTTCAACTCATTCATGATCCACGCGCGCTGCATGACGATCCGTTACTGGACGGCTTGCTGGCTCTCTGCACCTTGCATCAAAAACCGGCCAGCGCTGCGATGTTGACCACCGGCCTGCCTTTGCCCAAGCAGCGTCTGAGTGTTGAACTGCTACCGCGCGCGGCTGCTCGTGCCGGCCTGCAAGGGCGGGTGCTGGTACGCAAACTGGAGCAGATCCCGGCGATTGCCATGCCGGCGCTGTTGCTGCTCAAGGATGGTCGCAGTGCCGTCCTGCTCGGTTGGCTAGGTGACGACCAGGCGCGGCTGCTGCTCAGCGAAAGCGATGGCGGCGAAAGCGTTGTCAGCCGCGAACTGCTGGCCGATGACTACATCGGCAAAGTGTTCTTCGCTCAGCCCCAGCACAAATACGACGTCAATCACGGCACACTGATCCCGCGCGCGCGCTCGTGGTTCCGCGACACCCTCAAGCGTTCGCGCTGGCTGTACGCCGACGCCATCGCCGCCAGTTTCCTGATCAACATCATTGCCATGGCCGCGCCGCTGTTCGTGATGAACGTTTACGACCGCGTCGTGCCGAACCAGGCCGAATCGACCCTGTGGGTGTTGGCCATCGGCATCACCGGGGCTTACCTGTTCGACTTGATTCTCAAGAGCCTGCGCAGCCTCTGTCTGGACCTGGCCGGGAAGAAAACCGACCTGATCATCTCCGCCACGTTGTTCGAGCGCATCGTCGGCATGGCCATGAAGTACCGCCCGGCGCGGGTCGGCAGCTTTGCCCAAAACATCCACGAGTTTCAGAGCCTGCGGGACTTTCTCGCCTCGCTGACCCTCACCAGCCTGATCGACCTGCCGTTCACGTTGCTGATCTTCATGGTCATCGCCATTCTCGGCGGGCATCTGGTGTGGATTCCGGTGCTGGCGTTCCCGATTGCCTTGCTGATCGGCTATGCGTTGCAGAAACCGCTGGTGGCGACGATGGAACGGACCATGGCCCTGGGCGCCGAGCGTCAGTCGAGCCTGATCGAAACCCTCGCCGGCCTCGATGCAGTGAAGGTCAACAACGCCGAAAGCGAACGCCAGTACCAGTGGGAGCAAACCATCGGCACCCTCAGCCGCCTCGAGTTGCGGGTGAAAATGCTCTCCGGTCTGGCGATGAACATCACCTTGCTGATCCAGCAGCTGGCCGGGGTGATCATGATCGTCTTCGGCGTGTACCAGATCATCGACGGTCACCTGAGCATGGGCGGTTTGATCGCCTGCTACATGCTCAGCGGCCGCGCGCTCAGCCCGCTGGCCTCGCTGTCTGGCCTGCTGACCCGCTACCAGCAAGCGCGGGTGACCATGACTTCGGTCGATCAGATGATGGAGCTGCCGCAAGAGCGCAATTTCGAAGAGCGTCCACTGAGTCGCAAGGTGCTGCAAGGCGCCATTGAGTGCCGGCAGATGAACTTCACTTACCCGAACCAACAGAACGCGGCACTGAAGAACATCAACCTGATCATCAAGCCCGGCGAGAAGATCGGCATCATCGGTCGCAGCGGCTCGGGTAAAAGCTCCCTGGCCAAACTGCTCGTAGGCCTCTACCAGCCGGATGACGGCGCGCTGTTGGTGGATGGCGTCGATATCCGCCAGATCGACGTCAGCGAATTGCGCCACAACATCGGCTACGTGGCTCAGGACATCCAGCTGCTCGCCGGGACCCTGCGCGACAACCTGGTGTCGGGTGCGCGCTATGTAGAAGACGAAATGGTGCTGCAAGCTGCCGAGTTGGCCGGCGTCCACGAATTCGCCCGTCTGCACCCGCAAGGTTATGAGCTGCAAGTCGGCGAGCGTGGGCAGAACCTGTCTGGCGGTCAGCGTCAGAACGTTGCCCTGGCCCGAGCGTTGTTGCTCAACCCGCCGATCCTGCTGCTCGATGAGCCGACCAGCGCCATGGACAACACCGGTGAAGAAAGGCTCAAGCAACGCCTCGCGGCGGTGGTTGAAAACAAGACCGTGGTGCTGGTGACGCACCGGGCTTCGCTGTTGTCGCTGGTGGATCGTCTGATTGTCGTCGACCGCGGGCAGATTCTCGCCGACGGTCCGAAAGCCACTGTGATGGAAGCGTTGAAGAAGGGGCAGATCAGTGTTGCTTAAGTCGGGTTTCAAGAATTCGATCGGTCGTTACTTCAAAGGCTCCGATTCGCTGCAGGGCCAGCCACTTCCTGAGGTCAACAAAGCGCTGATCGAAGACGCCCCACGTGTGGTGCGGCTGACCATCTGGGCGATCATCGGCTTCTTCGTGTTCCTGATGCTCTGGGCCAACTTCGCCGTAATCGACGAAGTCACCAAGGGCGACGGCAAGGCCATTCCATCGTCCAAGATCCAGAAAATCCAGAATCTTGAGGGCGGTATCGTCTCCGAGTTGTTCGTGTCCGAGGGGCAGATCGTTGAAGCTGGCGCGCCGCTGATTCGCCTGGACGACACGCGGTTCGCCTCCAACGTCGGTGAAACCGAAGCCGATCGGCTGTCCATGCTGCTGCGAGTAGAGCGCTTGAGTGCGGAAGTCGATGACCGTCCGCTGAACTTCCCCGCTGACGTGCTGAAGGCCGTACCCGGTCAGGCGGCCAGCGAAGAGTCGTTGTACATCAGTCGCCGTCAGCAGCTGCACGATGAAATTGGTGGTTTGGAGGAGCAGTTGATCCAGCGTCAGCAAGAGCTGCGCGAGTTCACCTCCAAGCAGTCGCAGTACCGTAACGGTCTCGCGTTGCAGCGTCAGGAAATCAACATGTCCGAGCCGTTGGTGGCCCAGGGCGCGGTATCGCCGGTTGAAGTGCTGCGACTCAAGCGTGCCGAGGTTGAAACCCGCGGGCAACTGGACGCGACTACCCTGGCCATTCCTCGCGCCCAATCGGCGATCAAGGAAGTGCAGCGCAAGATCGACGAGACTCGTGGCAAGTTCCGCAGCGAAGCACTGACTCAACTCAACGAAGCACGCACTGATCTGAACAAGGCCCAGGCCACCGGCAAGGCGCTGGAAGACCGGGTCAGCCGGACGCTGGTGACATCGCCGGTGCGCGGTATTGTCAACAAATTGCTGGTGAACACTATCGGTGGCGTGATCCAGCCGGGCAGCGACCTGGTGGAAATCGTGCCGCTGGACGACACCTTGCTGGTTGAGGCGAAAGTTCGCCCGCAAGACATCGCCTTCCTGCATCCGGGGCAAGAGGCGACGGTCAAGTTCACGGCGTACGACTACACCATTTATGGTGGGCTCAAAGCCAGGCTTGAGCAGATCGGTGCCGACACCCTCACCGACGAAGACAAGAAAACCACCTACTACATCATCAAATTGCGTACTGATCGCAGCCACTTGGGGACGGATGAAAAGCCGTTGCTGATCATCCCGGGGATGGTGGCTTCGGTGGATATCATTACCGGCAAGAAGACCGTGCTGAGCTATCTGCTGAAACCGATTATTCGGGCGCGGGCCGAGGCGTTGCACGAGCGGTAAGCCTGACTGATCGTTCCCACGCTCTGCGTGGGAACGCCGCCATGGACGCTCCGCGTCCTCTGTGATGCAGAGCGTCACGGGATGTATTCCCACGCAGGAGCGTGGGAATAATAGGTGTTAGGGAAAAGCCAGTTATTCGCTATCGGTATTTAAATTTCAGTTTTTATATCTATAAAGTCATCCTCCTGCGTACCTGCCGACCCATCGGCGCGCCGCACGACACGAACCAGCACGGGACCTCCGTGAGTTTCTTGATCGACGCGCGCGCCTTTGAGCGTGCCGTGCGTGGGAGTGATTATGTCTGCAGCAACGGCTTCCCCAAGCGCCGCGAACATCGCTGGAGCGTGAATTACCGCTTGGTCAGGGCCTCTGGCAACAGGGCTGGGTGCGCAAAAGCCTGATCCTGATTTTACTCGCGGTGCTGTGGGAGGTGGTTGCCCGCGTTCAGAACAACGACCTGTTGCTGCCAAGTTTTCTGCAAACCGGCAGTGCGCTGTTTGACGGTCTGCTCAGTGGCGAGTTGCTGGGCAAGGTGTGAATTTCGCTGGTGGTGTTGCTCAAGGGCTACCTGATCGGCATCGTTTTGGCGTTTGCTCTGACCACCCTGGCGGTGTCGACGCAGTTCGGTCGTGAGCTGCTGAGTACGCTGACCTCGATGTTCAACCCGCTGCCGGCGATTGCGCTGTTGCCGCTGGCGCTGTTGTGGATTTTGAAAGGCATGCGTTTCGTGCTGTTCATCCTGATCCCGGCAGCGCTGCCATCGATTCTCGCCGGACTGAAAATTGGCTGGGCCTTTGCCTGGCGCACGCTGATCGCCGCCGAACTGGTGTTCGGCGCCACCAGCGGCAAGGGTGGCTTGGGCTGGTACATCTTCCAGAACCGTAACGAGCTGTACAACGACAAGGTGTTTGCCGGGTTGGCGGTCGTGATCTTGATTGGGTTGTTGGTGGAGAACCTGGTGTTTGATTCGTTGGAGCGGGTGACGGTGAAGCGGTGGGGATGCAGCGTTGATCGATGTTTGATCTGCTAGCATTGCGTCTGCATCAATCCAGATCAGACATGAGTGCTCAGCATGCAACTCCCGGACATGAACCTGTTGGTCGCCCTCGATGCCTTGCTCGACGAGGGCAGTGTGGTGGGCGCCGCACGACGCATGAACCTCAGCCCGGCGGCCATGAGCCGGACGCTGACGCGAATTCGCGAGGCCATCGGCGATCCGATTCTGGTGCGCGCCGGTCGCGGTCTGGTACCGACGCCCAAGGCGCTGGCGTTGCGCGAGCAGGTGCGAGACGTGGTGGAGCAGGCCGCGCTGTTGTTTCGCTCGGCCGATGCGGTGGAGTTGGGCACGTTGCGCCGTCGGTTCAACATTCGGGCCAATGACTTTTTCGTCGGTGTTTACGGTGGGAAACTGTTCGACACTCTGGATCGCCAGGCGCCGCACTGCGAGCTGCGCTTTGTGCCGGAAGGCGATGGCGATGATGAGGCGCTGCGCGAAGGGCGGATCGATCTGAGCATCAGCAATACTCGGCCGTTGACCCCGGAAGTGAAGATTCAGAATCTGTTCTCTACACACTTTGTGGGGCTGGTTCGCGAAGACCATCCACTGTTCGACGAAGAGATCACGGCCGAGCGTTACGCTGGGTTTTCCCATATCAGCATGTCCCGTCGCGGCATCGCCCGTGGTCCGATCGATACCGCACTCAATGCTTTGGGGCTGGAGCGGCGGGTGGCAGTGATTGCGCCGAGTTTCCACGCGGCGATGTTTGCCTTGCCTGATTCCGATTTGATTCTGCCGGTGCCCAAGGAGGCATTGCTGAGCGTCCAGCGCCTGGGCCTGAAGCTGCGTTCCTTCACTCTGCCGATTCCGCTGCCGACCCTGATGCTGACCCAGTCCTGGCACCCACGCTTCGACAAAGACCCGGCGCACCGCTGGTTGCGTGAAACACTCAAGAGTTGCTGCGACGAAACGTGGTTGGCTGCACAACCCACCTGAAGTTGATCACATTATCATTCCCACGCAGAGCGTGGGGAACGATCAAATTGCTGCGCGGGGCGCACTTATAAGCTTCTGTTAAGTCAATTTTCGTAAGGTCCCGCGCTTCCTAAAATGCTTCGGTATTCACCCTCCGGAGCTTGCAGTAATGACTTCCCTCACGGTCACCGCACCTCTCGGCGCGGCCAGCCCGGCCGCCGTTACGCCACCGGTCTTTGATCCGCGGATCATCATCGGCCTGGTAGGTGTGTTGCTGGTGGTGCTGGTGTCGGGGCTTAACGAAATGGTGACCAAGGTCGCCCTTGCCGACATCCGCGGCGCGTTGGCCATCGGCTACGACGAAGGCACCTGGCTGGTTGCCAGTTATACCGCGACCTCGGTGGCCGCCATGGCTTTCGCGCCATGGTGCTCGGTGACGTTCTCGCTGCGACGGTTCACCCTCTGCGCCATCAGCGCATTCACCCTGTTGGGCGTGTTGTGCCCGTTCGCTCCAAACTATGAAAGCCTGCTGGCCATGCGCATCTTGCAAGGCCTGGCGGGCGGCGCGTTGCCGCCGATGCTGATGACTGTCGCGCTGCGCTTTTTACCGGCCAACGTGAAGCTTTATGGTCTGGCCGGTTATGCCCTGACCGCGACCTTCGGCCCAGGGCTGGGCACTCCGCTGGCCGGGTTATGGACGGAATACGTCGGCTGGCAATGGACCTTCTGGCAAATCATCGCGCCTTGCCTCATCGCTATGGCGGCGGTGGCTTATGGTTTGCCCCAGGACCCCCTGCGCCTGGAACGCTTCAAGCAATTCAACTGGCGCGGTTTGCTGCTGGGTTTTCCGGCGATCTGCATGCTGGTGATCGGCATTTTGCAAGGCAATCGGCTGGACTGGTTGGAGTCGAGCCTGATCTGCGGATTGCTCGGGGGTGGGTTGTTGCTGTTGGTGCTGTTCCTGATCAACGAATGGTCGCAACCGGTTCCGTTTTTCAAGATGCAGATGCTCGGCATCCGCAACCTGTCGTTCGCCTTGCTGACCCTGGCCGGGGTGCTGGTGGTGCTGCTGGCGGTGATCATCATTCCGTCCAGCTACCTGGCGCAGGTGCAGGGTTATCGCCCGGTTCAGACCGCGCCGATCATGCTGTTGGCGGCATTGCCACAATTGATCGCGCTGCCGTTGGTGGCGGCGCTGTGCAACCTGCGCTGGGTCGATTGTCGCTGGGTGTTGGGGATCGGTCTGAGCATGCTGACGCTGTCCTGCATCGGTGGTTCGCAACTGACGTCGGTGTGGATTCGCGATGACTTTTACGTGCTGCAACTGCTGCAAATCTTCGGTCAGCCGATGGCGGTGCTGCCGCTGTTGATGCTCGCTACCGGCAGCATCAGCCCGATGGAAGGGCCCTTCGCTTCGGCCTGGTTCAACACCGTAAAAGGCTTGGCGGCGGTGATCGCCACCGGCGTGCTAGAGGCGTTGACCACCTCAAGGTTGCATTTCCACTCAATGATGCTGGTGGACAACCTTGGCAATTCACTCCTGGTCGACAGCGACAGCGCGGGCCTTGCTCACCGACTGCATGAGCAGGCCGTGGTGCTGACGGCATCGGATCTTTATCTGTGCATGGCCGGCGTCGCATTGGCGCTGATCCTGCTGATTTTCTGGCTGCCAACGCGGATCTACCCGCCGCGCGCGCCGACTTGAATGCTTCGCTGAAACAGAAGGTTTTTATGACGACTCAATCAAAGCAAAAAGTGGCCGTTGGCGTCGCCACGGTGGTGGCGCTCGGCCTAGTGGTTTATCTGCTGGCCCCCGGCCTGTTTGGCAAGCGTACGCAGCAGAATACCAATGACGCCTTTGTCTCGGCGGACTTCACGCTGGTTGTGCCGCGCGTGGCCGGGTTCATCAAGGAAGTGCTGGTGGAGGACAACCAGCAGGTCAAGGCCGGGCAGTTGCTGGCGTTGATTGATGACCGGGATTTGCGCGCCGCCGCTCAAGCCGCTGACGCTGAAACCCTGGTGGCCAGGGCGCAACTGCAAAATGCCCGTGCAACGCTTGAACGGCAGGCTTCGGTGATCGCTCAGGCCCAGGCCACGGTCGTATCGGCCAAGGCTGAAATGGCCTTCGCCGAGCATGAATTGAATCGCTACAACCATCTCGCCGGGGTGGGCGCCGGCACGGTGCAGAACGCTCAACAAGCGCGCACTCGCATCGATCAGGCCACCGCGCGGCTGGCTAACGTGACGGCGGTGCTGGCGGCGGAGCGCAAGCAGGTGGACATCCTCATGGCCCAGCGTGACGGGGCGGAAGGAGGAATGAAACGGGCGCAAGCGGCGCTGGAAATGGCCAGCTACGAGCTGTCCTACACGCGCATCGTTGCGCCTCAGGACGGTATTGTCGGCGAGCGCGCCGTTCGGGTCGGCGCCTATGTCACGCCGGGGAGCAAGATCCTGGCGGTGGTGCCGCTTGCGCAGGCCTATATCGTCGCTAATTTCCAGGAGACCCAACTGACCGACGTGCAACCGGGGCAGGGCGTGCAAGTGCGTGTCGACAGCCTTGGCGGCGACGCCTTGAGCGGTCGCGTCGAGAGCATCGCACCGGCCACGGGCGTGACGTTCGCCTCGATCAAGCCGGACAACGCCACTGGTAACTTCACCAAGGTGGTGCAGCGCATTGCGGTGAAAATCGTCCTCGATCCGGGTCAGGCATTGGCCGAGCGGTTGCGGGTCGGGATGTCGGTTGAGGCGAGTATTGAGACGGCCGGTGCGGCGACGGCGTCTGTGGTGGTTCAGCGATGAAGAGCTTTGTTGACCGGGTTGACGCCTTCGCGAGCAGGCTCGCTCCCACATTTGATCTGCGGGGTGCCCAAGCGTTCTGCGCAAAAGGAGATCCCCTGTGGGAGCGAGCCTGCTCGCGAAGAGGCCGGTGGCCTCAACTCACCTTTTGCGCCTTGTTCGTCATGAGCCTTTCCGCCTGCACCGTCGGCCCGGACTTCCACAAACCCGAGCCACAGCAAATTACCGAATGGTCAAAACCGCCAAAAGCTGCCGAAAGCCAGGCCGTTACCCACACCATGGACGAACGCTGGTGGGACGTCTTCCACGACCCGAAACTCTCGGCCCTGACCCAACGTGCCCTCACCGATAACCTCGACCTGAAACTCGCCAGCAGCCGCTTGCAGCAAAGCCGCGCCGCGCGCCAGGTGATCACCGCCGACCGTTACCCGAATACCGCCGCCACTGGCAGTTACGAGCGAAAACGCAACCGCGGCGAAGGCTTGAGCGATCCGTCGGGGCACAACGGCGACTCGGCGTTCAACCTGTGGGACGCAGGCTTTTCGGCATCCTGGGAACTGGATTTTTGGGGCCGTGTGCGCCGCGAAACCGAAGCGGCCGATGCCACCCTTGAAGTTGCGGAAAACGACCGACGCGGGGTGCTGCTGTCTGTACTCGCCGAAGTCGCTCAGGACTACATTCAGCTGCGTGGCGTACAAAGTACGCGAGCGGTCACCGAGCAGAACCTCGACGTCGCCCGCCATAGCCTGAAACTCTCGCAGCTACGCCTGGCCAACGGTGTCGCCACCGACCTGGACGTCGCCGAAGCCGCCGCTCAAGTTGCGACCATCGAATCGCGCCTGCCAGCGCTGGAGCAGCGCCAGTCGCAACTGATCAACGCCTTGAGCCTTTTGATGGGCGAGCCGCCCCAAGCGCTATCTGCCGAGTTATCCACTGATGCCCCGCTGCCGCAAACTCCGCGTCAAGTCGCCATCGGCTTGCCGTCGCAACTGGCCGAACGCCGCCCGGATATCCGTCAGGCTGAAGCCCACCTGCATGCCGCGACCGCGAGCATCGGCGTGGCCAAGGGCGATTTCTATCCGCGGATCACCCTGTCGGGCAACATCGGTTCGCAAGCCATGCAACTCAGCGATTTCGGCTCCTGGGGTTCGCGCTCCTTCGGTATCGGCCCGCAATTCAGCCTGCCGCTGTTCGACGGCGGTCGTCTGCGCGGTGTGCTGAACTTGCGAGAAGCGCAACAACAGGAAGCCGCCATCGCCTACCAGCAATCCGTGCTGCGCGCCTGGCACGAAATCGACGATCAACTGACCGCCTACAACGCCAGCCAATTGCGCCGCGACAGCCTCGCCGAAGCTGTACGCCAGAACCAGATCGCCCTGCGCACCGCGCAACAGCAATATGTGGAAGGGGTGGTGGATTTCGTCAACGTGCTGACTGTGCAAGGCGCGTTGTTGGCGACTCAGGAGCAGTTTGTGGAGAGTTCGGCCGGCGTGTCGCTGGCGATGGTTGGTTTGTACAAAGCGTTGGGTGGGGGGTGGGAGTCGGTGTACCCGTTGGCGGAGTCGGCGCAGCGGAATTCGCTTCTGTAAATCGAAAAAACCGGCCGAGGCCGGTTTTTTCACCCTATTCACCACAAATCTACCCGGCTAAACCTTGACCCGGGCCTGCATGATCTCCGACTCCTCCCAATGATCCAGCGCTCGCTCTACGAGTAACTGCACGCCATCGGCCATGCGGCTGAGCGCCAGGGCTACCGAGCGCCGCGTCCCGTCCACATCGTCCGCCAGATTGGCAGCGATGGCGCTGATGGACAGCAGGTCTTCGGAGGCGTTGGCCAGAAGGGTTTCGGTGTTGACATCGGGGGCGACGGTGAAGAGGTTGCCTTTGCGGTGCTTGGGCGGTTTTTCGGTGGTCGGGGGGAAGTAGTGGGCGAAGGCGCGGTCGGCGGCTTCTTTGAGTTTTTCGGTTTCGAGGGATTCTTCGGACGGGGTGCCAGAGTTTTCTGGCGGATTTGGAGATACCTTGAACATTTAAAATTCCTAAACAGTAAGTTGGAACCGTCACCCTTCGTTTGCACGCGAATTGGGTGGCGGCCGTGCGCAGGTGTGCAAGACCGGGACTGTTTAGGACACCCAGCAGATCCGAGGATCTCCTGCGCGCAGCCGCCATAAAGCAATGAGCCATGGCAATTGCGCCCTAAACAGTTTCGTCGGACTTGCACGTCCGTGTCACCGTTTATTCAGTGACAAGGCCAGACTAGACCTGGGTTTGGGCCGGAACAAGTTCACCAACACCGCTACAACTTGAAGGAAATCTCCGACGGGATTACCGGACGTTGGTGTCTGTGGTGAAGATCACTCTTTGGACGACAAATCCGCCATCCCCTTGAGCAACTCGATCGGCAGCGGAAAGACGATCGTCGACGTCTTGTCCCCAGCAATCGAACTCAGCGTCTGCATGTAACGCAACTGCATGGCCCCAGGCTGGCGCCCAAGCATTTCAGCGGCTTGCATGAGTTTTTCCGAAGCCTGCAATTCACCTTCGGCGTGGATCACCTTGGCCCGCCGCTCTCGTTCGGCTTCAGCCTGTTTGGCGATGGCGCGGACCATCGATTCGTTGAGGTCTACATGCTTGATCTCAACGTTGGCGACCTTGATGCCCCAAGCGTCGGTCTGAGCGTCGAGCACTTGCTGAATGTCGGTGTTCAACCGCTCACGCTCGGCGAGCAGTTCATCGAGCTCATGTTTACCGAGCACCGCCCGCAAGGTGGTCTGGGCCAATTGGCTGGTGGCCATGAGAAAGTCTTCGACCTGGATGATCGCCTTCTGCGGATCGAGGACGCGGAAATACAGCACCGCGTTGACCTTGACCGAGACGTTGTCGCGGGTGATCACGTCTTGTGGCGGCACGTCGAGGACCACGGTACGCAAGTCGACGCGAACCATTTGCTGGACCACCGGAATCAGCAGGATCAGGCCAGGGCCTTTGACCTGCCAGAAGCGCCCTAGCTGGAACACCACCCCGCGCTCGTATTCGCGCAGGATGCGAAAGGTCGACCCCGCCAGTGCAATCACCAGTAACAGCAGCGCGGCAAAACCCAGTTGCAGGCCCATGGTTATTCTCCACCCGGCGCCGCATCAGCCGCGGCCACTTCCAGCAATAATCCCTTGCGTGCCACCACCCGGACCCTTTGCCCGGGTTGCAGCGGCGTGGCGCTGAGCACTTGCCACTTTTCTCCTTGCAGGTGCACCCAACCGTTGTAGGCATTGCCGGTCAGCGACATCACCGGGGCCACGCTACCCACCAGTCCTGCATCGCCACTGACGTTTTCGCGCGGTCGGGTTTTCAGGGCGTGGATCAGCAGGAAGATCAGCAGCAGGGCACTCACCAGTCCCAGGCCGATCATCAACGGAACAGGCACTTCGGTGTTGGTCATAATCACCGCGCCGATCACGAACATCACAATACCGCCCAGACCGATCACGCCGTAATTGGGCAAGGCCGCCTCGGCGATCAGAAACGCGATACCGAACGTGATCAGCCAGATCCCGACGGGGTTGGGAGCCAGCAGGACGACGGTGTCCGCTGCGAATACCGATCCGCTCAAGGCCAACAGCAGCGCAACTGCACAACAACGAGTGTTCACGTGACCCTCCGGGAGAGTCATTGATGGTTCTTTATACAGTCTAGCTGAGCTCTTGATTGTACGAATTTTGATCAGTTGTCGACCTTGTTCCGGCGGGCAGATTTCCCGCGCGATTGCGCCAGCGGGCCTAGACTTTTAGTGGAGAGAAAAGGTTTAACCATCGTCCGCGAACAGTGGTTGCGGACACCGAGGTGCATCATGCGTATGGCAAAAACCCTGCAGAGCAGCCTGGAAAAGGCGCACTGCGAATATGACATCGTTTCCCACCCGCACTCGGCCAGCAGCCTTGAAACCGCGCGGCTTGCGGGCATTCCTGCCGAACGGGTGGCCAAGTCGGTAATCCTCGACGACCAACACGGGCATTTCTTGATGGCTGTGCTGCCCGCCAGCCGCCATCTGGACCTGAGCAAAGTTCGTAGTAGTGGCGAATGGCAGGTCTCCCGGGAAAGCAACCTGCCGCACCTGTTCGATGATTGTGAACGCGGCGCCGTGCCAGCCCTGGGCGAGTCCTATGGGCTCGACGTGGTCATCGACCCGTTGTTGACCCGCCAGAAAGACATTTATCTGGAAGCCGGCAACCACACCAATCTGCTTCACATGAATATGCCGGAGTTTCTGAAAATGGTGCCGCATGCCGAGGTGCGAGAGTTGAGCCAGTGAGTTTTGTAACGTCAGTTACACCGTCTTCGCGAGCAGGCTCGCTCCCACAGTTGACCGCGTGTCCATGTGGGAGCGAGCCTGCTCGCGAATGACTGCGAAGCGGTCACCTATTCAGCCCATTACGAAGGAGCCCGACATGGAATCCCCAACCCACAGCCTCCCCTCACTGTTCAAACAACTTGGCCTGCCTGATGACGCCCAAAGCATCGACCAATTCATCGCCACCCATTCACCGCTCAAGCCCGAATTGCATTTGGCCGATGCCTTTTTCTGGAGCAAGAGCCAAGCGCAGTTTTTGCGTGACGATATTCTGGATGACGCGGATTGGGCGGAGGTGGTGGATCAGTTGGATGTGCTGTTGAGGAAGGGGCGGGGGGTGTAAAACCTGACCATGCGCATCAGATTTGCTTCAAAACTTGACCCACTTTCCCCGCCAATACCCTGTTGATAGCTAGCAAGCTAACAGTGTGTGTTTCCCCTCGTGCCAAATAACCTCGACACTCTCCAGATGAACATCAGCAGCTCCAGGGTGGTGGCCGCCAGGCATTGGCGGGAAAGCGGACGAACGCAAGGCACGAACTCCGGCAAACCCTGAGGCCGTTGCTATGCTTTGACTTGATGAGGTCGCGCGTCGAGCTCATCAATCAAGGCTCGCGTTGGTCATGGGGATTCCAATAATGAAAAACCCTTATGCTCCCGGCTTCTGGTGCGCTATAGCGGCATTGGTGTTGCTGTCGGCCACCTATTTCTACGGCATCATGCTGGCCCACCAGATCGACAAGGCGCTGCTATTCCTCGACAGTGCTACAGCGCTGATTGCCGTGATGGCAATCGTGGTGGTGGCCTGGGCTTCGGTCCAGAGTCAGCGCATCAAAAAAAGACAGCTCGAACAAGGCAAGACCCTGGTGCTGATCTGGGACACCAAGGTCGCGTTGCGCCGTGTCGAAACGGTGTTCGATCGGTATTTCTGGGGCAGTTACTGGCAACCGGGGCGTACGTTCCAGGAAGTCATGGGCGAACTCACCGGCACACCGCTGGAAAAAAGTCTCGAAACCCTGAAAAAACAATGCCAGGCGCTGGACAAGCAAATGTCCGAGGACGGCTGGCACTGGCTCAACAACGCCCGTGAACTCTCCGATGTCGCCAACGCCATGGCCCGCGAACGTTATCAACTGGACTTCTGCGACCCGCGCTCGGAATCCCCAAGCGGCACGGCGGTGATCAATCGCGACTTCGAGGTGCTGGTTTATACATGGACTGCACGGCTCAAGACCTTTGATCATCAATTGGATGAGATTGAGGTTCAGTATTCCTGAATGATGTTGGCTGTACTGACGCTATCGCGAGCAATCTCGCTCCCACAGGTTTAGCGCAATCCCTTTGGGAGCGAGCTTGCTCGCGATGGCGTTTCAATGCCCGCCGAAACTCTCAACCTCTTCGCGCGGTCCATAGACACTCTTTAACCTTTAATCATTGGGTCGCCCCGTGCGCCTGATGCTAATCTGCATCGCACTTTTAGCGCAGTCGTGACCGCAACCTGTCATGGGTTCAGGGAAGACGACCACACCTTCAACAACGGACATTGATCGGGTAATTCATGAATAAATCAGCAGGCGTGCTTCTAGGAATTGTGGTCGCCATCGGTGCAATCAGCGCTGGCGGTGCCTGGTACACCGGGACCAAGCTCGAAGGTGTGCTGAACACCTCGATTGCCGACGCCAATAAAGAGCTGCAAGCCGCGCTGGTCGGTTCCAACGGCAAGGCGTCGCTGGAGCTGGTGTCGCTGGAGCGCAATGTATTCAGCAGCGCCGCGCACTACCGCCTCAAGGGCGAAGGCGAAATGTTCGGTGAAGCACCGGTCGAGCTGCTGTTCGTCGATCGCATTGAACACGGTCCGCTGCCGTTCTCGCGCCTGGTATCGCTGAAGTGGCTGCCGGTCCTGGCCACCAGTCACTACGAACTGGAGAGAACCCCGACCACCGAGAAGTGGTTCGCCGCTGCCAAGGACAAATCCCCTCTTACGGGCGTGGTCAACATCGGCTACGACAACTCCACCAACGGCACCCTCCAATTGCTGCCGCTGGACGTGGCGCTTGACGACAAATCCAACCTGAAATTTTCCGGGCTGAACCTCGAAGTCGCCGCCAGCGCTCAAGCGCAGAAGGTCAAGGCCAACGGCTACATGGACAGCCTGACGCTAAGCACGGTCGCCGAAGATCAGACGCCGGTGAAGGTCGAACTGAACGGCCTGACCCTGGCCAGCAACCTGACAAAAAGTACTTACGGTTACTACACCGGCGAGAACACCGTCGAGCTGACCGACAGCAAGACCACCTTCGGCGCCAAGCAGTCAGTACTGGGTTTCAAGAAATTTGAAATGAAGAACCAGACCGAGGAATCGGGCACCAGCGCTTCGGGGCGCGCCGATTACAAGGTGGGTGAGGTGACCTTGAACGGCAAGGCTGTCGGGTCTGCGCAAATGGCCATGAGCCTGAAGAACCTCGACATCCCGGCAACAATGTCGCTGATGCAGATTTACAAGACCAAACTGCAACCCTACGAAAGAGCCGCCGCGGAGGCCGCTGCTGCGGGTGAACCGGCTCCAGAGTTGGTCCTGACCCCGGCCGAAGAGGCGCAAGTCAAAACCGGCCTGGAGAAACTGCTGGCCGCCGGCCCGCAAGTCGCTTTGGAGAATCTGTCGTTCAACACCCCCAATGGCGAAAGCCGCGCCAACCTGGTACTCGACCTGACCAAACCACAATCCATGGACCTGCCGCCAGATCAGCTGACTCAACAACTGATCGCGCTGCTGGACGTTAACGTGCGTGTGTCCAAGCCAATGCTCGTTGACCTGCTGAGCGTGCAATCGCAAATCGACGGTCAGACCGACGCCAAGCTCGTCGCCGATCAGGCTACCGCCACCGCCGACATGTTCAGCAGCATGGCGGTCGGCACGCAGTTGGCAAAACTGGAAGGCAATAACATCGTCACCAAACTGCACTACGCCAATAATCAGGTGGAATTCAACGGGCAGAAAATGACCGTCGGAGAGTTTGTCGGGTTCGTCATGGGCAAATTCGGCGGAAATGTCACCGTCCAGTAAAGCCAGGATTTACCCACCGACGCCCGGCCACTGCGCAACGCAGACGCCGGGCGTTTTGCTTATCCCGACTGTGCGCTGGAGCGGCTGAACACGTTTAGCCAACCTCCCGAATCATCCTCCATGCCTCATCCACCGGCAGCGGCTGCTTCATCCGTTCAGCGAGCAGCGCTATCGCACGTTCTTCATCGCAAGCCACCGCGGCGACCACCACTCCGTTCTTGCCGAACAGCCCGATAAAGGGTGGATGGTCGGGATCGCCTTTGAACTCGACCTCGTCCCAGGTTTCGGCGTGTCCAAGGTAGTCGTAGTTTTTACCGAAGTGCCAGGTCCAGAAATAGGGCACGCCGAGGTAATGCTCGTCGCCGCCAAGCATGTTCATCGCCGCGATCCGCGCCTGTTGCTGTGCCAGGCGCCAGTGTTCGATCCGTTGAGGCTGGCCGTTGAGCGGGAAGGTCGCGATATCGCCGGCAGCCCAAAGCCCATCGGTCACGCGCATCCCGCCGTCGACTTTCAGCGACTGGTCCTTTTCCATGGGCAGGCCGGTGAGTGCGCCGGTTGCCGGGCTGACGCCAATGCCGACCAGCACCATATCCGCCGGTAAACGTTGGCCGTTGTCCAGGCGCACCGCTTCGACCCTGGCGGTTCCTTCGATGTGCGTTGCTTCGCCATCCGTATGAAACACCACGCCGTTGGCCTCGTGCAGGGCACGAATCGCCTTGCCGACCGCGTCGCCAAACTGTTTGGCGAAAGGCACTGCGTGACGCGCCAGAATGGTGACTTCCAGGCCGTATTGACGCAGGGAGGATGCGGATTCCATGGCGATAAAACTGTCGCCGATGATCACCGCTCGTTGGCCTGGTTTTGCCGACTCCAGAATTCGCTGCGCCTGGTCCTTCGAACGCAGCACGAACACCTGCGGCAAGTCGGCGCCAGGCAGCGTAAGAGGATTGGGTGTGCCTCCGGTGGCGAGCAGCGCGGCGTCGTAGCTCAGCGATTGACCGTCGAGCAACTGCAACGTTTTGTTCGCGGCGTCCAGGCTCGCCACTTCACCGTTTATTCGCTCAATGCGCTGTTCGCGGTAAAAGTGTTCATCACGCAGCGGCGGGATTTCTTCCGGCGGCATCTCCCCGGCAATCACGAATTTGCTCAATACCGTGCGGTCGTAACCGGCGTCGGTTTCACGGTCGATCAACAGCACCCGGCCACCGAAGCCTCTCTCCCGCAACGCCGCCGCACCCGCCGTGCCTGCGGCGCCGGCGCCTATGATCACAAACGTTCGCTCATCGTCGGCGGGCGGGGTGTGAGCGTCGGACATCGGCTGATCGTCGACCCAGACCTCGTCATCGCGCACCTCTAGGGGATAACGCTTGAGGCTGTCCAGGGCCGGCGGTTCGCACAGCGCGCCGTCCTCGATCCGAAACGTCCCCTTGTGCCACGGGCAGATCAGGCGCCCATGACACAGCGCACCTTCGGCCAGCGGCGCACCGGCATGAGGGCATTCACCCTGATAGGCGCGCAATTGATCGCCGGCCCGCAGCAGGAGGATTTTGGTGTCCGCGATCCGCACTTCCAGGCCACGGTCTTCGGGAACGTCGGCGAAACAGGCAACGCGGTGCAGTGCCATCATCACTCTCCAGGCAAGCGTTTCATTTAAGAGTTTGGCGCTTATCCAGAGGTTCAGCCAATTCCCACTGCCACCGAACGAACGGTCCGGCTATAGTTTGCACGCCGACGACGGCCCCACCCGCACAAGGTGCTCCGGTATGACCCGATTGACCTCTCTGACCCCTTGGCTGGCGGCCGTTGCCGTCGTCCTTTGCGTGCAATTTCCGGCGCAGGCCCAGGAGCGTTTCACCCTGAACATCCCAGGTGTCACCGACGATCGACTGTTCACCTCGGCTGCCGCCAGCGATGCGCCCAATTGCGGTGGGCACAATCAGTCACCGGCCTTGAACTGGAATGCCGGGCCGGCGGGTACGTTGAGCTATGCCATCGTCATGCACGATCCTGACGGCCAAAAAGGCCAAGGCGTCGATCACTGGGTGCATTACGGCATCAAAGCCACGACTCATCAGATCGCCGCCGGCGTCGGCGCAAAATCCGCCCTTGAAGGTGTCGGTGGCACCAACAGCAAAGGCACCACAGGTTATGTCGGTCCTTGTCCGCCGGTCGGCGACAGTGCGCACCACTACATCATCCAGCTTTACGCCCTGGACCTGGCCCCGGAAGCTTTAGCTGCCGGCCTGACGCGCGCGCAACTGCTGGAAAAAATCAAAGGCCATGTGTTGAAAAACAGCAGTGTGGTGCGGCGTTATCACCGCTGACGTTTTTTTCAGCAGGCTTAACCCGAATTTACCGGGCTGTCCGTCTCAGAGGATGAATGGATCAATTTCCTCCTGAGGTCAGCCCCCATGTCCCTCCCTCTGCATTTTCTCCGCCCGGCCGCCCAGGGTTTCGCTGCCGGGTTGCTGCTGGCCATTGCCGGTTGCGGCGTTTCATCCAAGCCTGATTCCGCGTCGGTTTCGCCACCGGCTCAAGGTGCACTGCCGGCTGAAATCTTGGTGCGCAGCGAGGCCGTCATGGCGGACACCTCGATGGCCAAGCGCAGCGTGCGTCCGGCGCCGACGGCGAGTTATGCGCCGATGCCCGCGGGCGAGGCATCGGCGCAGGGCTATCGGGATGAGCAGCGGGAGCAGTATCAGGCGCTGGCGGATAATCCGATCCACAGCGTGGCCCAAGCACCGGTCTCGACCTTCAGCGCCGACGTCGATACCGGCGCCTACGCCAACGTCCGCCGCTTGCTCAATCAGGGGCGCCTGCCACCGGAAGGTGCGGTCCGACTGGAGGAGATGGTCAATTACTTCCCCTACGATTACGCATTGCCCACCGATGGCTCGCCGTTCGGCGTGACCACAGAGCTGGCGCCGTCACCGTGGAACCCGCATACCCGATTGCTGCGCATCGGCATCAAGGCCTCGGACCGTGCGGTAGCGGAGTTGGCCCCGGCGAACCTGGTGTTTCTGGTGGACGTGTCTGGCTCGATGGACCGACGCGAGGGTTTGCCGCTGGTCAAAAGCACCCTCAAATTGCTGGTTGATCAATTGCGCGAGCAGGACAGGGTTTCGTTGGTCGTTTACGCCGGCGATTCGCGTGTGGTGCTGGAGCCGACGTCCGGACGCGACAAAGCGAAAATTCGCACAGCTATCGAACAATTGACCGCCGGCGGCTCCACCGCTGGGGCGTCAGGCATTGACCTGGCCTATCAAATGGCGCAGCAGGCGTTTATCCCCAAAGGCATCAACCGCATCCTCCTGGCCACCGACGGTGACTTCAACGTCGGCATCAGCGACTTCGACAGCCTCAAGCAAATGGCTGTGGATAAGCGCAAGACCGGCGTTTCCCTGACCACGTTGGGGTTTGGTGTGGATAACTACAATGAACACCTGATGGAACAGTTGGCCGATGCTGGCGACGGCAACTATGCCTACATCGACAACCTGCGCGAGGCGCGCAAGGTGCTGGTGGATCAACTCGGCTCGACCCTCGCCGTCGTGGCGAAGAACGTGAAGCTGCAAGTGGAGTTCAACCCGGCACAGGTCAGTGAATATCGGCTGTTGGGGTATGAGAACCGTGCGTTGAAGCGTGAGGATTTCAGCAACGACAAGGTCGATGCCGGTGAAATCGGCGCAGGGCATACGGTGACGGCGTTGTACGAAATTGTGCCCAAGGGTGAAAAGGGCTGGCTGGAGCCGCTGCGGTATGGCAATGCTGGGGCCGCTGTTTCCGATAAGTCTGGGGAATTGGCGATGTTGCGAGTGCGATATCAGTTGCCTGAGGGTGGGAACAGTCGCTTGATCGAGCGGCCGATCGTCAATGGTCGGGACGGTAAAACCAGTGATGACCTGCGATTTGCGGCGGCCGTGGCGGCGTTTTCCCAGCAGCTCAAGGATGGGCGTTATACCGGTGATTTCAGCCTGAAAGATACGGAAGCCTTGGCTCGTGGCGCGCGGGGTGATGATCGATTCGGTCTGCGTGCCGAGTTCGTGCAATTGGTGGAGTTGGCGCAGAGTCTTCGAACCACGACCGCGTCGAATAATGAGCCGCCTAAAGGAGGCTACAACTGACATGTCTGCTCCTGAACTGAGCGACGAATCGCTGCTGGCCCGTTATCGCGCAGGCGACAGGCCGGCGTTCGAGATTTTGTACGCTCGTCACCGCCAAGGGCTCTACCGATTCCTGCTCGGCCTGAGCGGCAAGTCCGAACTCGCCGAAGAGGTTTACCAGGAAACCTGGTTGAGCCTGATCCGCAGCACCAGTCAGCCACAAGGCCGGGCGAACTTTCGTACCTGGCTATTCCAGATTGCCCGCAATCGACTGATCGATCACTGGCGCAAGCACGGCATCCACAACCCGTTGCACGACAGCTACGACGAACAGGTCCACGCGTTGAGCGATGACACTGCCGACCCCGAACAACGGCTGAGCCTGAGCCGCGACAGCCAGCGCCTCGAAGCGGCCCTGCAAAACCTGCCCGCTGACCAGCGCGAAGTGTTCCTGCTGCGCGCCCACGGCGATCTCGATTTGCCGCAGATCGCCACCCTCACCGACACACCGCTGGAAACCGTCAAAAGCCGCTTGCGCTACGCCCAGCAAAAACTGCGTCGGCTGCTGGCCGAGGAGGTACTGACATGACTGACGCCCGACCTATACCAGAAGACCAAGCGCTGCAGCATTTTCGCGAGCATGCGGCCGGCGAACCACCGTCCCATCTCGACGCTTTCATCCTGGCTACAGCGCAACGCGAAGTCCCCGTGCAGAAGCCAGGTTTGTGGAAACGCTGGGTTCAGGCCTGCCAGAAACCTCGTTGGCAGGTCGCATTTGCCAGCCTCGTCGGGGTGGCCCTGATGCTGGCGCTGGTGCAGCGTGCGCCGGAGAAATTGCCGAGCTACGACTTCGCACCCGCGCCAAAAGCATCGGCCCCGGTGGCCAAGAAAGAAGCACCGTCATCGGTTGCGCGTTCTCTGGCTGCCCCGGCCGGCGCCATGTCCGCGCCAGAGCTTGCGGCCCCAATGGCCGATCTTGCTGGCCCAGCGCAGAGCGAATCGATCAGCGCTGAAATGGCTGACGAAGCGAAGGTCAGCAAACGCCAGGCGATAGCTCCGGCAAAGTTTATCGACGATCAATTAAGGGAAGTGATCCGCCTGCAAAAGGCTGGTCAGGCTCAAGAGGCCGCTGGCCTGATGGCGACATTGCACAAACGCTTTCCCAAGGAAAATCTCACGGCCAGACTCAAGGAATTGCAGAAAAACTGAGAGGCAGAGCGGTCAGTCATTTGGCATCGACACCGGAAAGCGCGCACTATCGGCCCATAGCCGATGCGTTGGAGGAAGCCATGGCGAAAAAAATCGACCGCATCGCCCAAATGCTCAACTGCCCGGTGAAGGGCGAGGAATTACGGCGAGCGGTGACTGAGAGTCGTAAGGAGTTTCTGCTGGCGAAGCAGGCAGAAGAAACACTTGAGGAAGACGCCCTTGATGATGAATTGGTCGAGGACGAAGAGGATGATGAATACGACGAGTTCGATTGGACGACTGAATGAAAAAACCGCTTCGGCGGTTTTTTTGTGCATCTCGATGGCCTCGGTCAGATGCTCGTTGACCGTAGCTCTGACAATCGAGCAGTATAAGGTACTTTTTTTCGTACCTTTGGAGCCGCCATGGAACAGTTACTCGCTAGCCGGTCGGTCAGCATCACCGAACTCAAACGCAGTCCAAGTACTGTGATTGAACAGGCAGGCTCAGAGCCCATTGCTGTTCTAAACCACAATCGTCCCGCCGCCTATCTCCTGCCGCAAGCTGCTTATCAGGAATTGCTTGATCGATTGCAGGCAGCAGAAATCCGTGAAGCCATTGCTGCCAGCCGCCATGATCCACGTCCAGCCATCGCCGCCGATACGGTATTTGCTGAGCTCGACGCGCTCATTGATGAGGTCGCAGATGAGCAGGGGCGTTCATGAGGCAACTGCTTTTCTCCGCACATGCACGAGATGATTTGCAACAAATCGCAAGATACATCGCCCGTGACAATCCTGGCCGGGCCAAGACGTTTGTAGGTGTGTTGCGAGTGCAATGTTCACGGCTGGTTGCGCAGCCGCTTCTTGGCATTGCTCGGGATGACTGCGCCAAGGGCGTGCGAATGATTTCTCATGGTCGATATTTGATCTTTTACAGCGCGATCGACAACGATGTTCTGATCGAGCGGGTATTGCATAGCGCGAGGGACATTGGCCGGCTGTTTGAATCAAGCAGCGTTGATCATTAGGCAACCATCCGGTGTACACCTTTCGACCGACATAAACCGATCCAGCAATTGAACCGTCAAGTTTTCCTTGACGGTTGCCTCTGCCAAACTCGTTCTCTTAGCCGTAACGATGGTTGATGCGCTAAGGCGCTGAAACTGCTCAGGGGTTTTTTATTGACTGGTTTTTTGCGTTGCCAGTCGCGTGTTGTCGATTGCGAGGCCCTTCCTGGTTAGCAGCACCCCTAAAGACATCACCCACAAAAAAGCCCCAGACCCTAGGATCTGAGGCTTTCTCGTTTCTACGTATGGTGCCCAGGCGTCGTTTGAACTGGAGGCTGTGATGCCCGGTTTATAAGGGTTCGGCTGGTGGTGTTTCGGTTAGGCATACACGTGGGCATACAGGGTGCAACGCGCTGCTTCCTTTGACGCTCTTTAAAAGGCTCGATCGTTAGTCACCGTGACGAACGATTGTGGGCACGTCCTGGTGATTCTCTAGCACGGCATATCCACCTCTCTTCGTAACAAGAGAAATGGGCTGTGAGGAATCGCCCCCGTCAATGGAAATGCGAACCTCCAGACTCTGATCCTCGAAAGAACGAAGCTCTTGTATCAACTGTGCGACGGTTTTGCCGCGACCGATCCATTCTGGGGTCATACATATTCCAAGTAAGGGTATGCGCTGGTGGGGATGTCAGCGGTTTGTTGAGAAGGCGTTACCGGGGCTCGCAGGATTAAGTGGGAAAAATCCCGTGATCCTCGGCCCACTTTCCGTACGCACTCGCACCCATATTCACAATGTCTGGAAAAACGCCAATCTCGACAGATTGAAAAAAGCCAAGGCAATGACTCCAATCAGAGTCGCTTGGCTCCTCCACGACCCAACACTCGTAACCCAACGACTTCCAGTCAAGGTCAGGGTCTGAGTTAGATGCCCGCAGGAGTTCCTCGGCAATACGCTCTGTCCATGCAATTGCTTCACCTGCAGTGGAGGCCGCGACGTAAATACCTGTGGATGACTCGCAGTCTTCAATGATGCCTTTTTGAAACAACATCCAGCGCTCGGGCTCGTGGTAGGTGAACCCTATGAGGAATTTATTCATGTTGAATCCTTGTCGTTCTATCGCTGCCAGCACCGTTACCGTGCTTTCGCGGACCTCAGTAATCGGGTAAAGCTGGAAATCGCGTGATGTATGTCATCTTGGGTATCCCCGTCCCACTCCTCAACTGTTTCCAGCTCTGTCCGTAACCTGGCAACACGCTGCTCGATCTCTTCGATTTCAGGGGCACCACATTGCATAGCGATTGCCTGCCAACCGTCATCAGAGATTTTTTCCTGAACAGATAAGCCGGACCGGGCATTTGCGATTAGCTTCTGTAGGTTACTCATCTGAGATCTCGGGCGGGTTGCAGAAAAAGGTGCTGGGGACCCTGACGATATCCTGAGGACACGGGGTCGGAAACCCGCGGGATCTTGTTAGCGACAGGCATCCCACCTTACTGAAATTTCAACGTTGAAATTGAAAGGATCCTGACGAAAAAGGGGCATCGTTACCGTGTTGGTAAAGATGCCCCTTTGTGTTGCTGATAACGCATACATGGGGTTCGTCAACCTGTCAACCAACCTCAAAAATCCAGCCACTAACACGAACGCGCGGGTTCTTTGCCCCGTGTCTATCCGAAATGCCCAGGGTCCCCTGCGATATTCCAAGCCATAGTGCAAATGCACTGGTGAACAGCAGTTCACCCGGTTCACCTGTTCACTAAGCTGGGCGTTTTTCCGCTAACACGATCACGCGGGTTTCCGACCCCGTGCGTGTCTCATCGCCTCAGGGGCCCCAGCTCCCGCTTGAATCTCCTCGCTGGTGGAAGTCAATTCTTATGGGGAGTGGGGCAGGCACCTGTCAAATGTCGTGTAACTCGTGTTACAGGTGTAACGAATCTAGTTAACTAATTGAATTTAAAGGATAAATATAGCGTTACACGCCCTGATAGCGTTCCGTGTTCATGGTGTAACGAAGACGAATTGTGTAACGCTTTCAGTCAGCGAAACCAAGGAAAATCCGCGCTACTTAATCGCCAGCACTACGGCGCGGGAATAATGAGGTCGGACCGGTGGTGGGCATGTTGCAACTGGCCTTGAAGCTGGCACCGGTTACAGCTCCACACTGAATCCGCCAATGCCCCCGATCCTGTCCGCTGATCGTCCCACCGCCGTCAGGCTGGCCAAGGTGCGCGGCCCCCCTGGGGGTTATGGTCGCCCAGTCTAGGGGGCTTCCTTGGGCCAAAGAAAAGGCCCCCGCACCGCGTCAAGGTGGGGGGCTTTTGAACATAAATGGCGTTCTGTCTACCGGTCGTCAAAGGCCGCAATCAACCCATGGTTGCTATCAGGGGCAATTCACTAGGACTGCCGTAACCGCATAATCGCGTCTGTAATCGCTTCTGCATTTTTATCCAGCGTTTCCATGGCCACGACTGCGTTATCGGCAACATTTTCTACGCCATTCTCTGATAGCCACTTGGTGATCTCTTCTATTGCCGCCCCTAGGGCATGCTGGTTGTGCAGAAGCAATGTCAGAGCATCTGCCGTGGGGATGTTGCAGTCTGAGTTGTCTGGCATGGCGGTCGTCCTTGGGGGGTGATTCAAAAAGCCTAGTTCATCTCGCCGCTGGCTAAAAATGGATAGGTCGTGAAAAAATGCCTTGAGTGCCTGCAGACCGTGTTACTGAAGGTGTGTTGAATACTTTTAACTAATCTGCCCTTGGTTTAGATCTATGAAAATCCACGCTGTCACAATATCATTGTTTCGACACATTAAATGCGAATAGGAGCACTGCCTGCATGGATATCGAACCGACATTGCACGCGGAATGGATCAAACTTCTACCAATTATAGTTGGCGGGACATTAACGCTACTTGGAGGGATTTCTGGGCAGATTCTTACTCAATTTCTATCGGCACGACGGGAGCGAAAGAAATTTTTAGCCGCAAAATTAGAAGACCTTGCTAGAGCCGTTTCCGCATATTCCACATGGATATCAGAAAAAAGAAATACAGTTCTATTCAAAGACGAAACGCACGATACCCCTTCACCACTTGATGAAGCTGTTCTACTCCAGAGATTATATTTCCCAGAACTCCACGGGGAGATATTGGCTCTAATGTCAGCTTCGCACCCACTGTTAATAAACATAGGAGAACAAGCAGTGGCACGAAAAGAGAATCTCCAATTATGGCTAACAACACTTGACAATACAGCTTACGATGATGGCTATAAAGCCCACCTCAAAGCCTTGAGTGACACTGTAAAAAAATGCAGAGTTATCGCTGAAGACGGACTTAACTGATTGCATCTAGTGTGCCGTTCGCGAAATAACTTATTGAGCTTTCCGTCTAACTTCAAACGTCATTGCTGCCTTGGAGAGCTTACAGTGAGCGCTCTGGACATCACACATTAGTACATCTATGGCTCGGCCGTCTGATTGATAGCATAATGCCTCCTGTTTTATTTCAACGGATGCATGGAAGCCATGTTCAAAACTCTGTCTCTCCTGTTGCTTTTGGCCGCGATCACGGGCTGTCAGAACCTGACCCGACCGACCGATTTCGACTCCTCACTCGTTGGCTTGCGATGCATGATGATCGCCGGTGAGAAGCCCTTCGAGCGGGACAATCTGCGTTACATCGAACGCTATGCCAATTATGGGAATGCCACGTGCAAGGCGATGCTGGGTAAGATGTATCAAGAGGGGGGATACGGCGTCGATCAAGATTTCAGTAAGGCCCGGGCGCTGTTCGTCGAGTCTGCCATGCTGGACCCGTCCACCAATATTCTGTTGGGGCAGATGGCCGAGCGCGGTGAAGGTGAGCCGGTGGACTATGCCAAGGCGCGCGAATTCTATCGCCTCTCGGGCAAGAATGCCGTGCTGGCGCTGGGGCGATTGATGGAGGAGGGTAAAGGTGGCCCGCAGGATCTGCCTGGTGCCTTGGCACTCTATCTGGAGTCGGTGAAGTACTGTCGCGATGATGCCTGGGAGGCGATGAACCGTTTGCGCAAACAGGGGCAGCCGCTTAATGAGGTGCAGACGAAGCGGTATCAGCAACTCTGGATTACAAGTTTCCTCAAGCAGCAGAGCCGCCGTCTGGCTGTTCGGGAAGTGTTCGAGGCAGTCAATGCTACGGGCGAAGCTAAGAACGTGAAGTTGTCCTATCGCTTCAAGTCAGACAGCGGTGCGCCTCAGGTCACAATGATCAAAGGTTCGGGCGATGCCAATGTGGATAGGTGGGTCATGAAGGCAGCGTCGCGGATCACGATGGGTGACTCCGCGCCACTGACTGATAGCTCGGGCGAGCAGGAGATCCAGGCGCCGCTTATATTCTCACCTCAAGACACTCAACACCTGGATTGGATATGCGGGAGAAGGCCCTGTAGTTGATTGCGCTGATCAATGGTCGGATGAACGCCCGCGTGCTAGGGACCGGCGGCAAGGCTCCGGTTACGAACGTTCGGAAAAGGGGCGGATACATCTATAAGCTCGTTGTCACTGCGCTCTAGTGGTCTGTTCTCGAAATATCTTTCTTGTCCTGTGCGGTTTCAAGCGCCTCACGCGCTCGTTGGATTTTGTTCAAAATTTCCTCCCCCTTTGCGTTCCATACGTATCGGTTCGACCGCAGCAATCGTTTCGGAGCGATTCCCGGCCGTCGGCAGGCGTTTACGACCGGCCGCTATCGGCCCAGGCAGTGTGAAAACCTTTTGGCGTAGGTTTTACGGTCAGAACCAGAACGAAAACCGCGTTCTTACGCAAATTTCAGTTCTGCTGATTAATCAAGAACTTGCAGATTTTATGTAGCAACGCAGACTTTAAAACGGTGTCTGCCTTTTACACAGCCTGGACCAATAGCAGTCATTCAGATACGTCATTCACAATGATTGGCAATTCAATATTTTCTTACAGCGATTGTAAAACGTCGTAGATTTGACCCATGATGCCATTTAGATATCAAGCGGATATCGCATCAGGGAACGATTAAAAATGAGACTTCATAGATTAGAAATAGCCGGTTTCAAGCGCATCCACTCAGCTACTGTTGAATTTGGCGAAGCGACGTTCTTAATTGGGGCGAATAATGCCGGGAAGAGTTCTGTATTGCAGGCGGTGGAGTGGCTGCTTTCGGCTAAAACCGTAATGGACCCGTCTTTCTATTGCTCAGAAGCTGATCCCGAAACAGGCGAAAACAAGATTTCTTGTAAGATAATAACATTGGAAGCTGAGTTTCGTGATGTCCCTGACCAGTCCTCCGATTGGAGAGGGTTCAAAGGGAGGGTCTTTAACTATGATCCAGGTGAGTCAGGCGAAACAGGAAAGAGTATTTTTTACCGAAAAACTTACACCCTTGGGGAAAGTGTAATCACCGAACTAAAATCTTTTGCTCGTACTCTTCAACCCGATTTTTTTGCAATAACCAAGCCATTAGACCTGTTAGAGCGAGGCATTGACGAAGGTATTGTTCAAGAATTATTCAAAGATATTGATAAGAAGATTAGTGCTGCCGATCGCACTAAGCTGGAACTGATTGACGAGATTTGGGATATCTCAGAGGAAGAAGTTTGGGACAAAAACCCGGGCGGTATAAGTGGCGTTGTACTATCAAAATTACCTAACTTTTTGCTGATTCCTGCCGAATCTTCAGCTCATGAATTCGACAAAGCTGGTGTTCTACATAAAACTCTTAACGAGCTTTTCAAGGATGTTAGAGAAACCTCTGAACACTTCAAAACCGCTCAACATAGTCTAAATCTCCTAGCAAAAGAGCTAGATCCTTCCGACGCGGCTTCGGAGTTCGGAAAAATGATGCTAGAGCTGAATAAAGTTTTGAGCGGTGTATTTCCAGAATCCAGAATCTTTGCTTCTGCAGATCTTTCCGGACCAGAATCTCTGAATCCGGTCTTCGCAATTGAGATGTCGAGTAACATCCGTACTAGCATCGCTAACCAAGGAACGGGAATGGTGCGAGCTGCGGTATTTGGGCTTCTGCGATTCCGTCAACAATGGCTCAAAAAAAGGGGGGGTAATGATGATCGTGGACTCATAATAGGCTTTGAAGAGCCCGAAATATTTCTTCATCCAAGCGCAGCGAACCAAATGCGTGATTTGATTTACGAGCTTTCTGGCGGCACGTCTCAAATAGTAGCTACCACCCACTCCCCATACTTAATCGATTTATCTAGAAAGCCTAAACAGGTTTTGAATCGATTCCATTATGAACAAGGCCACTCCACAATACATGCCTTCTCCGTTTCTGAGAAATTTCGAGAACTTCAGGAAAACGATAAAGATCAAGTAAAGATGCTAATAAAGCTTGACGACCATGTGTCACGAATATTTTTTACTCGCAAGGTCATCGTAGTAGAAGGTGACACTGAAGAAGTCCTAATAAAAGAAGCTATCCGTCGAATGCCCCCGGAGCTTCGAGCTAAAGTTTTGTCTGGAAGCGAAATAGTTAAAGCCAGAGGCAAGGCTGCAATCATAGGGCTGGTCAAATACCTTAATGCTTTAAGTGTTAATTATTTTGTAATTCATGATAGAGACCAGGGCACCGCTGGCGCCGAAGTATTCAACCAGCCAATAGCGGACGCTGTTGGAGACAACGAGAAAGTTACTATGCTCCATGAATGCGTAGAGGACTTGATAGGCTACCCCGCCCCCAGCTCAGAAAAACCGTTCAAAGCATATAAGGAAACTTTAAACTGGAACGAAAATTGGGAGGGTGTTCCGCAATCGTTGAGAGATGTAATGGTGAAAGCGTTTAGTCCTTTTATATAGAATTTTTATTCGGCATTCATTCCGATAAACAATACCAAATCTGACCATAAACTCCGTTATTGGAAGCGTCGGATCACTTGTGCAGGCGCTCCTGCACCATCAACCCGAGGCTGCTCTGCTCAGGCTCCGGTGCTGGTTCAGCTTGCCCAAGTGGTACTCAACGTACTGATTGGCCCCCCGTCCTGGCGCGCGCAGTCAGCAGCAGCCAGACCTCATCTAGCAGCGCCTGCGCAGGGTCTCGGAACTTGCGACAGGCTGCTATTGGTCGATGCTTGCCGGTAGCGGGTGGACGGAGCCGATTTGTTACTGCCGGACGTGACAATAAGCTCTGTGTAACGTACCAGTGGGTAAACGATGCAACGTGAAATAGGATGTAGTAGTGAAGAAAATCGATGTTGTTCAGAAGCAAATGGACGAGGCAGTAGCGCAAGCGGCTTCGGCAGAAAGCATTTTGCCAAGGGCTCTGGCTAGGTCAGCTATCCGCCTGGGCTTGGAGTGCGAGGAGTCAGACTTGAAAGCTTTAGCGGTCGCACTGTGCAACTCTGAAAACTCCCAAATCAAGGTTGATCTGAATATACCCTGCTCGCTTGGTAGGACGGAGAAAGAGGTCCAAGCTACGGTAAATTCTCTTGTAGGTGACCTAAATGAAACTATTAGGGACGTCAGTGAGCAAGTAGAGGAGGTTATGCCGCAAGTTGTTCAAGTCACGCTGGAGAAAATGGCTGGTCTAATCAAAGATGAGTTAGTGG
The DNA here is from genome assembly GCF_054898165.1 of Pseudomonas sp. Hz4. NCBI lineage: Bacteria > Pseudomonadati > Pseudomonadota > Gammaproteobacteria > Pseudomonadales > Pseudomonadaceae > Pseudomonas > Pseudomonas sp. Hz4. The sequence continues at coordinate 420,975 of NZ_CM142719.1, forward strand.
CCCAATCCACAGAGCACACAGAATATCTAAGGACACTAGAACAGTTACGTGCTGATACAGTCGAACGACTGTGGGGTAAAGCCGCAGATCAACTAAATCTGCTCAGGAATTTGGTAGTAGAGTGGAGCCGAGCTGCCACTGAACTTAAAAAGGGCGCGTACGCCAATACGACTACAGCGCTTGCATTAAGCAAAGTTACTTTAAGAGCATATGATATGGTTGGCGAAATCATAGCTCTTGCACGTGCTGGGTACGCTGATGGTGCATTGGCAAGATGGAGGTCATTACATGAAATATGTGTTGTCGCTATATTTTTGAGTAAGCAATCCGATAAATGTGCGCAATTGTACTTGGCGCATAGTGTGATTGAAGAGTTGCGATTGATCGAATCCAATGAGGCTAGCGGTACGATTGGTGCGAACAATAGGGGGGGTGATAAATATTTGCGTGCGCTTAAGGAGCAGAAAAGGCAGTTGATTGAAATATATGGCTCTGCTTTTTCCAAGGACTATGGATGGGCTTCAGTAGAATTAAATCGTGCTAAAATTACTTTTCGAGAGCTAGAAAGCAATGTCGGAATGGAGTCGTTTAGGCAGAGCTATCAACATGCAAATAGCGCAACTCATGGAGGAGCATTAGCCGCCCTTACGAGGATTAGCTTAGGAATGAATGCCGAGTATAGCGGTGAGGTTTCGCCTGCATTCGGGTGCGAAGTGGCTATGAGTTATGCGTCAGGCTCTTTGGCAACTTTGATTGCGGAACTGTGTTTGGAAACTGAAAATGCTGACCTTTTAGTTATGAATATGGTGGTTCAAAAAATCTCATTGAATGTCTTTGATCATATCAAAAACGCAAAGGGGGGGCTTTCTCGGGTTCCTCTTCGAGTTAAGGTTGAACTTCGGCGAGCAGAAAAAATATCGACGCTTAAGTTCAGAAAAATTAGAAAACGTTGAGCGTATATGCTAAATGGAAACAAATATCGCAATTCATTATTATTGTTGAAACTAATATCCAGTTTTGATTCTCTACTACCATCTAATTTTACGACCGGCCGCTTCTGGCCGAAAGCAGTGTTCCATTCATTCAGTAGAAGGGTACGAATATGGGGGAGTTTCGCCAGAAGGCTGTGAGTTGACGACGAAATTATTTACCACGAGTACAGCACTGCCACTAAAAAGGACCCGTCAGGGCCCTTTTTCAGATGATGCTGTCTTACTTCTTCAGCCATCCCTCGACGACGTCGGCACCGTGCTCTGCTTTCCACTCTTTCAACGCTTTGTGATTCCCACCCTTGGTTTCGATCACTTCCCCGGTATTCGGGTTTTTGTAGATCTTGAGTTCGCGTGGTTTGCGTGTGCTGGCGGCGGGAGCCGCAGATTGGCGTCGGGCAGTCGTCTTCGGATCGAGCAGGTTGATGATGTGCTTCAGGCTAAAACCGTAATGCTCGAGCAGCTTGCGCAGCTTCGTTTCGAATTCGATTTCTTTCTTCAGTCCATCATCACCTTTCAGTGCTTCCAGTGCCTGGAGTTGCTCGGCGAGATTTTTTTCCAGCTGCCGGTATTCTGCGAGTTTGGACATTTTGTTTCCCTTATTCTGAGAGTCTGTAAGTATTTATTAGGATGGTAGCGCTGTTAACAAGTTCAGCACTATTTTCGGCGATTCAGTTGGCTTTCAATATGCGCCATTTCCGCTTTAATCGCGTTTATGGTCAGTGTTTGTATCTGACTGGTTTTACCCGGACGCGCGTCGATGGTTTTCAGCAAGGCATTCAGATGGGCTTTCCGAGTTCTGAGCGTGTCAGACCAGCTCGCGCTGTTCTGTAGTGGCTTGTTCATTGCGTTCATCCTCGCGTTGTTCTGGATTGCTCAGATCTTCGGGCTGTTGCGGTATCGGCAGACTGTTGAGCTGGACTAAGTCCCGTGCGCTGTATTGACGAGAGCGGTCGGAAAGCTCGTGCCACGTCCACTTCCCGAAGTTTTCGCCTTCCTCTGGAACGGCCAGTTTCATAAGGTTTACCTGATCAAGCCCCAGCAGGTTGTAATTGGCCCACAGCCTTCCACCCACCTCGAACAACGCTTTTGCGGCCTCGTTCCATTGCTCCTCCAGTACCGTCTGCGAGAGCCAGAGGGCGGTGCGTTCTATCCCCTTATGCTTTTCCTGTGCTTCGGCGATGTATTTATCTACGGTAACCAGCTCCTGTTCCAGAGCAGTCATCATCAGTGTTTGCCGACGGTTATGTTCGGCGGCCGCTGTAAGATTCTTCGCGGCCTTTTGTGCGTCGGCGTTGGCGGTCTCCTCGCCTTCGGTGTCGCCCCAAGCGACGGCCTGCGCGTACGCAGTGGCGGCGTCTGTTTCGGCCTGACGGGCTTTGGCCATGTCCTCAACCGCCTGTTGTTGGATCTGTGCCAGGCGGGTGCTGAGGCTCTGGCGCTTTTCGTTCAGCTCCTGCTCATCAGCGGTCCAGTTATCCATCGCCTCGATGTAACCCACCATCAAGGAGTCGCAATTGGCGAGGTTCTCACGGCGACTGATTTTCCGATTTAGAAGGTCGGCATTGTTGTTGCGCGAATCGAAATTCCTTTTCAGTTCGTTGTACTTGTCCCGTAGTTCGCGTTTCCGATCAGGTTCGATGGGTTCTTCACTTTCCAGCACGGCCTCAAGGGATAGCAGTTCGGCGTGCAGTCGTTCTGCCTCGCTCAGCAGTTGGTCGCGACGGTCTTTCAGGTCTTGAATCTCGTTCATGTGTTTTGTCTCTGTTCAATTCGATTGGGGTTGGTTGAGTGGCTGGCGAGGCCGGGAACAAGCCGGCGCTACCTCGATCAGCAGAGATGCCCTCAGGCAGCCCGAGCCTCGCTCTCATCCATTCCCGGAATCGTCTTCACGACGTAGCAGCGTTGCGTGCCGAGGCCGGGCAACCGGATCGAACTCGATGCCTTGCCATCACCTCCCGGTTCCAGCACGCCGCGCTGTAGCAGCTCTTTGTTCACGGCGTTGATGTTCATGCCCCGGAAGATCTCCGAGCGCCATAACTCGGGCAGCACGTAGTAGGTATTGGTGGTGTGAAGGGAGTCGCCCAAGCCGTGCTCCAGCGTCTTGCGAAAGCCGAGGCGGTCGATGGTGCGCGGGCCGTGTTCGTCGATCTTTGCCGCCGCCGATTCCCAGCGGGTAAAACGGCTTTCGCCGAAGCGCTCAATGACCTGGCGCAGCCGCGCCAAGATCGCATCACCTTCGAAGTTCCCGGCGCCGCCACGCTCGCTCATCCAGGCGTTGAGGCATACGCGAGCGGCGGTGGTGGCGGTTCCATCCGGCCAGCCGGTGATACCCATCGCGGTGGCCAGCTCACCCGCTGCGGCCGCGAGGCCGAAACGAGCGGCTGCCCGGTGTGCCTGTCCGCTGGCCGAGGCTGGTAGCGACTGAGCGATAAACCCTTCCAGCGTGCGACGCAGGATGGTGGACCAACCGTGACGTTTGCCCGGTTCGCACAGCGCCGTGAGGAAAGCGGTGAGTGGAGTGCCGTAATACTTCGCTACCCGCGCCTTGAGCGCGTCAGCCAGTGACGCCGCATCCTCAAAGCCGTTCAAGGCATCGAACATGCCGAGGCCTTTGCTCGCATCGGCCGGAACGGCGAGCATGCGTACCTCCATGCCCGCTTTCAGTTCCTTGTTGGCTTCGGCCATGTGCTGAGCCAGCGTCTTCTCTCCGGTGGAGAGAAACAGCAGACGCCACTCCTGTACCTGTCGGCCTGCTTGCCCTCGATCATTGGCGCGTGCCTTGCCAGTGCCGTTGCCGAGCATGTACACCGTCTCGCCGATGATGCGCGGATCGCACATGCCGATTTCATCCAGCACCAGAAGCCCATCGGAATGCGCGGCGGCGATGGATTCCAGCGCATTGTCGGTGGAACGCCACGAACGCACCAGACGCGGCCCGCCGTAGATCGAGGCAGCAACTTGCAGGTGCGTGGTCTTGCCGCCTGAACTGTCGCCGTACAAGTGGAAGCCGCCCGACTCATGGCCGAGCATGTGCAGCAGCGGGCCAGCAAAGGCCACGCCGACGACGAACGCCAATCGATGATTGCCGACGCACAGTGCGCCGATCTGCTCCTGCCACTGCTCAAGTGAGCCTGCTTCGCTGATCGGCGGAAGCTGAGAACCCGCCTCGTAAAAGTGCAGGTGTTCGCTGTGTGCGCCGACCTGTTGCTCTGGCAGCAGAAAGGCGCTGTCGTGCCAGCCCAAGCGGGTGACCAGTCGTGCCCGTTGCGTGCTGTCGAAGCCGCCGAGGTAACTTTGTAGGTCATTGCGTGCATTGCGTCCGGAGCGACTACCGGCGAGACGCAGACCCATGTCCACCAACGGGCCAAGCACGTCTTTGCCGAAGTCGCCGGTCATGGTGCGCGCCGGGATGTTCCAACGTTTCTTGGCGCCGTCGGGATCGTCGAACTCCACCAGTAGGCCCCAGTTCTGCCCTTTGTCGTCGCGAGTGCGGGCCAGTATTTCCAGAGGCGAACACACGGGGCGCGCCTCGCCGTCGTCGCTGGCATAAAACACGCCTTCGGAGGTGAGGCGAAAGCCTCCGGGCATCAGGTCGTTTTTCGATTTAACGGGACGCTTGGCTGCTGCTTTTGCCTTCGGTTCCGGCTTGGTCTCGGTGTGATCGGGTACCGGCTTTACGACAGCCAGCCCGAACAGTTCACCGCTGCTTTCCAGCTCGGCAATATGAGCGGCTGTCCAGCCTTTGGCGAGCGCATCGGCCGCATCGTCGCCGTCATCCCATTGACCACCTTTGGCGAAGACGGCGCGGTCGTTCTTCAGCGTGGGCTTGCGTTTGAACACCTCCAGCGCGATGACCCGAACCGACGCGGCGCCGATTTCACGCAGCTTATCGGCAACGGCTTCCATGCAGGCTTTGCCGCTGACATCGTTGTCCGGCCACAACAGCACTTCGCGACCCTTGAGCGGTGTCAGGTCGGCTTTGTGCCAGGAGTTGGAGCCATTCGGCCAGCAGGTGGCCGCGTAGCCGGGCAACAGTTCGGCGGCGGCGTCGGCAGCTTTCTCGCCTTCGCAGAGAATAACCGGTGCGTCAGCGCGCTGGGTCAGTTCGTCAAGGCGCAGCAGTGGACGCGGATCGGGCAGACCCTGCCAGCGCCATTGCGTGGTTTGGCCATCGGCGCGCTGACACCATGTCAGGGGAGCAAAGACTTTCTTCGGTTTGCCGTCTTCATCCGGCGCGAGGTCGAAGCGGTAAAGCGCCATAAGCGGCTGGCCCTGCGCGTCGCGGTAGATCCAAACCTTGGACGGCGCGCCGTGTTGCCGATGCTTGGCCGGACACTTGTTCATGGCCTCGGCCGGGATCGGCTGAATGGCAATCCACTCAGGTGCTTTTGCCTTGGCGGGCGCTGGCTTGGCCTGGGCGGCGTCGGGCGATACGTTGAGCTGATCTGCCAGTTTGTTACAGCCTCGACGTCGGTGCCGCCGTCCAGATAGCGCACCAGATCGATCAGGTCACCGCCCTTGTCACCGGTGGCGAAGTCGGCCCAGGTGCCCTTGCTCAAATTGATCTTGAGCGAACCGGCGCGCTTGTCGCTGCGGGTCGGATTCGGTGCGGTGTATTCCTTGCCACCGTCTACGCGCTTGCCATTGGGCAGCCAGTGCGACAGGACACGATCAATGTCTTTCAGTGCGGCGGTTTTCACGTCGGCGAAGCTGGGACGTTTCGCGGAGTTACTCGGGCGTTGGCTCATGCGTCCGCCCTCGCCAAAAACAGCGCGTCGTTGATGTCGTCGATCAATGCTTTGGCCATCTCGCCAAGGTACAGAGCAGGCCAACTGAAACGCTCGCCGTGGTCGCTCATAGCGGCGTCGAAGTTCAGCTGATTGGCGTGATGTTGCAGCAGGGAAACCATCTCCAGTGCATCCTCGACCGGTACTCCGGCATTGACCCGGAACAACTTCAAATCGGTGGCATTCACGCGAGTAAATGTGGCGTGACCACGGGTAGTGGAGGTGGTCATAGCGCACCGCCTTTCTGCGCAGCCGGAATGGAGGTGGTGTCACCGTGCAAGGCGAGGGTTTTGATCAGGCCGAGAGTGCCGCGCACGTCCCAAAGGACGGCTGCGATCACGTGATTGGCGAGCCGCGAGGATTCGCTTTCGAAGTGATCTTCAAGCAGCGTCAGCACCGAATCGGCGCGAGCAATGGCGCAGGTGATGGCGTCGATCGGAACACCGGCTTCGGCGTTCATGCTGACGCAAAGAAGATCTTCGGGCAGGGCGCAACTCAGGGCGTTGTTCATTGGGCACCGCCTGCGGTTTCGAGTGCGCGGGCTTTGGCCATGTGGTTGTTGAAGCGGGCAAGACGAGTGGCGAGACTGGAGTTGGCGTGTAAAGCGGCGAGAGCCATTGCACGGTGTGCAGCGGCGCGAATTTTGAACGGATTGAGGGCGTGCATATGGCGAAACTCCTATTGTTGAGGAGCTACCACCGTCCGCCGTCAAACGAATTAGGGTGGTAGCTGTGCGCAGGTTGACGGACCGGGACAATAGGAACCCGGCAGACCCGAAGGTCTCCCACGCACAGCCACCATAAAACGGGAATGCGGGCACAAAAAAAGCGCCTGCAATCGTAATGGGGGCGCCTGTGCGCCTATTGTTGATCGGGCCGTCAAACCCGGTCGCTGATTTTGCAGCGACGGTCAGAGGGTAACGTCCGTTTTTCGAAAGTGCAACTGCGTTGATGGCTTGCGGATTTTTCTGGAGCGGCATAAATTGTTCGTGCATGTAGATTTACCTCAACGCCTCCGGATCGCCCCCGGAGGCGTTTTCGTTTCAGGCATGGGTTTCCCAGCGCAGGGAAAGCAGGGGCAGGTAGTCTCCATCGATCATGGAGCGAGCATCCTCGTAGGCAGCCGCTTGCTGGCCTTCGTCGACAATCACGGCATTGAATTTTTCGCTGTGGATGGCGAGGGCGCACCACGTTCCATCAGGCCACCTCAGCACTCCCACGACGCGATTAAGGCGTTCGTGTTTGGTTCGGTAGCGCTCGAGGCGTTGCATGTGGGAAGCCGATAGACCGATCTCGCGAAGAACTGAGAACGGCCTGAGCTCGGCCCTGTTGGCTACAGGTAGTCTCATGCTGCTGCCTGGTCGCGAGCGGCAATACGTGCACGTGTCCAATTCAAAACTTCAGACAAAACCCAGGCTACTGGAGCGCCACGGGCAACGCTGTCGGTAAGTTTTACAGGCTGCGGAAAGCCACTTTCGGGCTGGCTCATGAGCTTGTAAACGGTGGCTCGGCCAATGCCAGTAATGGACATCACCGTGGGGATGCGGATGAGCGTTGCAGTTGGATCGAAACGTCCCAGCTCTAGGTCGCTTTCCTTCACTCCTAGACTCGAGGGCAACGCGTTTTCTTGGACCAAGAGGGGCACAGATCGTGACGAGGCGAGCGTGAAAATATTTTGCGTCTGTCCGACTCTACTCATCAGAGTGGCCCTCGCGCAGCATCGCTAGCAGCGGAACACATCCGGCTCTGGAGCCATGCAAGAACATCCTCTGAGCGATAACGCACCCGAGAACCGAGTCTGAGAAAGGGCAGTGGACTGCGCCCTGAACTACGCCATGCAGCGAGAGTTTTGTTGGAGAGCGCGAGCGCGGCGGCAACTTGGTTTGACGTCATCAAACCAAAAACGGGCGTAGAGACAGCGATATTTTTAAGTGCTGTTTTTTCGGTAGCGTCGCGTGTTGAATCTTGGGTAGTGGTAGTCATTGATGGTCCCCTGTGGTTGTGGAAGGTCACAGGGCCATCTATTTATGCGGTTTATTTGATTAAGGAAACTAGCAAGATTTCGGCATGCGGATCTTATCCACATAACATCTAGTTGGCCGCAAGACGCCTACTAGACGCACCAGATCACTCCGACGAACGGTCGTCATCAACGGGTGTATCGTTCCAGCCCGGCGGATAGATCGTCTTCCAGTCGGCACCATCAATCCATTGCGCTAAATCGTGAAGGTAGACCACCCGCTGCGTCTGGCCACCCCAGTCCCCTTTCACTACGCGCAGCGTTATCTTCCCCTCTCGGATTTTGCGTAGAAGTTGTGGCATCCCCAAGTGGCTAGCGTAATGGCGTCTCACGATATCCAGTGGAATGCAGACGCTGCCGTATTTCTTCTTTAAGAATTCCAACGTCGGAAAATCAGTCATTCAGGCTCCCCATGCCCCATTTGGTTAGTTTAAGCAGCGCACACTGCCGGTGATTTTCCAACATTGTAGTTGCCAGCAGCACGCGATTGGCTCTAGTCATGTGTTACACCTTTTTGTCCTGTTACATATACCACCAGCACAAAACTGAAAGCGTGTTACAGGGAATAAAACCTTATAAATCAACATGATGCTGAGCTGTGTTACACGCGAAACACCTGTCACACCGATATTTGATGGGTGTCAGACTGCCTTTCCAAATTGGCCCTCAACAATGTTGCCTTGCACCAGTTCGTCAAGATGGTCTGCATACCACTGCATCATGACTTTGCGCTGTGGCAAATACACCGCCTTGTTGTACACACCTGCTATTCCCTCTTTTACATGAGAGAGCTGAGCCTCAATGTGGTTTTCGTCGAATCCCTGTTCATTAAGGATCGTGCTAGCAATGTGACGGAAACCATGGCCCGTTTGCCGGCCCGCATATCCCAGCCTGCGCAGCGCCATCAAAAAGACGGTATTGCTACGGGGAATAGTTCGATCTTTTCTTCCAGGGAAGAGAAGGGGGTATGCGCCTGTCAGCGTGCGCAGCTCCGTTATCGATTCAATGGCCTGCCGAGATAGAGGCACCACATGCTCGCGTCGACGCTTCATTCTCTCGGCTGGAATCGTCCACAACTTTTTGTTGAGATCGATTTCTGACCAGCGTGCTTCTCTTATCTCGCTCGGGCGTGCCGCTAACAGAGCAAGCAAACGAAGCCCAAGACGGACATCCTTTGCGTGAGGGTAAGAGTTGATAGCTCGAAGTAATGCAGGCAGCTCTTCTATTGATACGTGTGCATAATTTTCAGCACTACGTGTCTGAAGAAATTTATTAAGGCCTTCAAGGGGGTTGTGGATCGCTCGGCCTGTCACGCGTGCCAAGTCGTAGATCTCTTTGCAGAAGGCCCGAACTCTGCCCATTTGCTCAATGATCCCTTTCTGCTCCATGCCGCGCAGAAACTCCATCCATTCAAGGGGCAGTATTTCTGTGTAGATGCGTTTGCCGAAAACGGGGAATACGTGAAGCTCCAGGGCACCAAGGACTCGACGGGACGTACCGGCTTCCCAGCTTGAGCGCCTAGCCTCAAACCATTCGCGTCCTAATGCTTCGAAAGTGTTGTTGGCAGCCACCCGGTCCGCAATCTTGCGAGCCTGCTTACTGACTAAAGGATTTTTACCAGTCGATGCGTCATCCCGCAGTTGCGCCGCCTTCTGCCTGGCTAGCGAGCCACTGATTTCGGGGTAACCGCCTAAGCCAAGCCAGGACCATTTCCCGTCTGGCTTTTTGTAGCGCAACTCCCAAGACTTCTGTCCGTTTGCCTTGACCCGAAAATACAAGCCGTTGCCGTCTTGCTCCCGGTACGTCGCACTCTCTGGCTCCAAGCCTGCAAGAGTAGTGTCGGCCAGTGGGCGGCGTTTGATTTCAGTACGCTTCACTGCGTGTATGCCTCCAGTTCAATGAATCTCAAAGCATACACGTGGGCATACACGGCGTGAAGTTATAGGGGTAGACAGGGAGGGATAGCCAGAAACAAGAAAGCCCGCACAGGGCGGGCTTCTTGGGGTGTTTCGTAGACTGTCTGAGACAGGTCTAGACTGCTATATGGTGCACCAGGCGGGATTCGAACCCACGACCACTGCCTTCGGAGGGCAGTACTCTATCCAGCTGAGCTACTGGTGCAATGCGGGCGCCATGATACTCATATGCGCTGCGCGCGTCCATGCTGCTGAATCGCCTGCGGTTTTCCAAAGCGTAACCTGTGTTTGCTACGTTGATCAGAAAAATTAAGCAAATGCGGCGTTTTCGTTCTTTTTTTCGAACAGGCTATTGTCCTTTACCCCCTTTGATCCTAGGATTCGTTTGAGATTTCAAACGCTCTTGTCTGGGTGCTGAACCGCACGAGTTTCAATCAGTGCGCTATTTATGTGCTTCAGCCCGGTGAATGATTTCCCTGACGGCAGCCTATAAGGCGCCTTTCTACAATCATAATTCGCTCCGCGCTCGCCGCGGTGCTGTTAAGGAAAGCCGACATGCAGCTTAAAGACACCCAGTTGTTCCGCCAGCAAGCCTTTATCGATGGCGCTTGGGTTGATGCGGACAATGGTCAGACGATCAAGGTCAACAACCCGGCAACGGGCGAAATTCTGGGCACTGTGCCGAAAATGGGCGCTGCCGAAACCCGCCGTGCGATCGAAGCCGCTGACAAAGCGCTGCCGGCCTGGCGTGCATTGACCGCCAAGGACCGTGCGAACAAGCTGCGTCGCTGGTTCGAACTGATCATCGAAAACCAGGACGACCTGGCTCGCCTGATGACCCTGGAACAGGGCAAGCCATTGGCCGAAGCCAAGGGCGAAATTGTTTACGCCGCTTCCTTTATCGAGTGGTTCGCCGAAGAAGCCAAGCGCGTCTACGGTGACGTGATTCCGGGCCACCAGCCAGACAAGCGCCTGATCGTGATCAAGCAGCCAATCGGCGTGACCGCTGCAATCACCCCGTGGAACTTCCCGGCCGCAATGATCACCCGTAAAGCCGGCCCGGCGCTGGCCGCCGGTTGCACCATGGTGCTCAAGCCTGCTTCGCAAACTCCATTCTCGGCATTTGCTTTGGCTGAACTGGCCCAGCGTGCCGGCATTCCGAACGGCGTGTTCAGTGTTGTGTCCGGCAGTGCTGGCGACATCGGCAGCGAGCTGACCAGCAACCCGATCGTGCGCAAACTGTCCTTCACTGGTTCGACCGAGATCGGCCGTCAGCTGATGGCCGAATGTGCCAAGGACATCAAGAAAGTTTCTCTGGAACTGGGCGGCAACGCGCCGTTCATCGTGTTCGACGACGCGGACCTGGATAAGGCCGTCGAAGGCGCGATCATTTCCAAGTACCGCAACAACGGCCAGACCTGCGTCTGTGCCAACCGTCTGTACATTCAGGATTCGGTCTACGACGCGTTCGCCGAGAAGCTGAAAGTGGCTGTGGCCAAACTCAAGATCGGCAACGGTCTGGAAGAAGGCACCACCACTGGCCCGCTGATCGACGAAAAAGCCGTGGCCAAGGTTCAAGAGCACATTGCTGATGCGATCAGCAAAGGCGCAACCGTTCTGGCGGGTGGCAAGGTCATGGAAGGCAACTTCTTCGAACCGACCATTCTGATCAACGTGCCGAAGAACGCTGCCGTGGCCAAGGAAGAAACCTTCGGTCCATTGGCTCCGCTGTTCCGCTTCAAAGACGAAGCCGAAGTGATCGCGATGTCCAACGACACCGAGTTCGGTCTGGCTTCGTACTTCTATGCTCGCGACCTGGGTCGTGTGTTCCGTGTGGCTGAAGCCCTGGAATACGGCATGGTCGGCGTCAACACCGGGTTGATCTCCAACGAAGTCGCGCCGTTCGGTGGCATCAAGGCTTCGGGCCTGGGCCGTGAAGGCTCCAAGTACGGCATCGAAGATTACCTGGAAATCAAATACCTCTGCCTGGGCATCTAATCAGTCCGGCAAGGCATTGCTTCAAGCGCAAAGGGCACGAGAGCGCTGTCCCTTTGTGCGCTTCAAACGGAATTTTCTCTGTGGCTGGGAAAGCTATGGCAGTCGATCATCGCATGCTGCCGTAGTTGCCTCCCCGCCGCATTTTCCTTGAACCACGCCGCCCGATGAGCGGTGAATGAGGACTTTATGAGCAAGACTAACGCATCCCTGATGAAACGCCGCGAAGCCGCTGTACCACGCGGTGTTGGCCAGATTCACCCGATCTTCGCCGAGTCCGCGAAGAACGCCACCGTGACCGACGTTGAAGGTCGCGAGTTCATCGACTTCGCCGGCGGCATCGCCGTGCTGAACACCGGTCACCTGCACCCGAAAATCATCGCCGCCGTGACCGCGCAGCTGAACAAGCTGACCCACACCTGCTTCCAGGTACTGGCTTACGAGCCATACGTAGAGCTGTGCGAAAAAATCAACGCCAAGGTTCCTGGTGATTTCGCCAAGAAAACCCTGCTGGTGACCACCGGTTCCGAAGCCGTCGAAAACGCCGTGAAAATCGCCCGCGCCGCCACTGGCCGTGCCGGCGTTATCGCCTTCACTGGCGCTTACCACGGTCGCACCATGATGACCCTGGGCCTGACCGGTAAAGTCGTGCCGTACTCGGCCGGCATGGGCCTGATGCCAGGCGGCATCTTCCGCGCGCTGTACCCGAACGAACTGCACGGTGTGAGCATCGACGATTCGATCGCCAGCATCGAACGCATCTTCAAGAACGACGCTGAGCCGCGTGACATTGCGGCCATCATCATTGAGCCAGTTCAGGGCGAAGGCGGTTTCTACGTCGCGCCTAAAGAGTTCATGAAGCGTCTGCGTGCTCTGTGCGACCAGCACGGCATCCTGCTGATCGCTGACGAAGTACAGACCGGCGCGGGCCGTACCGGCACCTTCTTTGCCATGGAACAGATGGGCGTTTCTGCCGACCTGACCACCTTCGCCAAATCCATTGCTGGTGGTTTCCCGTTGGCCGGTGTGTGCGGCAAGGCGGAATACATGGACGCCATTGCTCCAGGCGGCCTGGGCGGCACCTACGCCGGTAGCCCGATCGCTTGCGCCGCGGCGTTGGCCGTAATGGAAGTGTTCGAAGAAGAGCACTTGCTGGACCGCTGCAAGGCTGTTGGCGAGCGTCTGGTCACTGGCCTGAAAGCCATCCAGGCCAAGTACCCGGTCATCGGCGAAGTCCGTGCCCTGGGCGCGATGATCGCGGTCGAGTTGTTCGTCGACGGCGACAGCCACAAGCCGAACGCTCCTGCAGTGGCGTCGGTTGTGGCCAAGGCTCGCGACAAGGGTCTGATCCTGCTGTCCTGTGGCACTTACGGCAACGTTCTGCGCGTTCTGGTACCGTTGACTTCGCCGGACGAGCAACTGGACAAAGGCTTGGCGATCATCGAAGAGTGCTTCTCGGAGCTTTGATTTAAGTTGCACTGATCGATGTGTGAACTGATCGACAAAAAAACCCGCTTCGGCGGGTTTTTTTGTGCCCTTGGAACACATCGATGCGAATGCACTGTATCGAAGGGCCAGCATTGACTAAGGTGCACGCACTACCGTTGGAGTGTGTAAATGACTGCTGTGGTGTTACCCGCTGCACCGCGTGTGCTGATTGCCGAGGCCGACCCTTGGTCCCGCGACCTCCTCAAGCAGGTTTTGTTGAATGTGCGCTGCGACGCACGGCTGGATCTGTGTGCCGATGGTCAGGAAGCGCTGCACCTATTGGCGGAAAATCCTTACGACTTGGTGATCGTCGACTGGGAATTGCCCGGCGTCGATGGTTTGAATGTCTTGCGCAGTGTCCGCCGGCGCAAACGCAATCCACCGCTGCCGTTCATTCTGATGAGCAGTCGCAACGACAGCGCCAGCGTGCGCGAAGTCTTGCCCCTTACGCCTGCGGCGTACCTGACCAAGCCCCTGAATATGGAAAGTCTGACCCAGCGCTTGCAGGATTTGCTGTTGAACGCCGGTGAAGAGGTGTCCTGCGAAGCGCCTTCGCTGGCGCCTGGCATGACCTTGTCGGTTTACCTGGAACGTCGACGTGAGCTGGCCGACGGCGCACCACTGATGACCGACGTACAGTTGGCGGTCAAACGCAGCCTCAATCCCAACGGCCTCGATCTGGCATTGCTGCATGACGAGATTCGTACTGATCCGCAGATCACCGCCGTGCTGATCGCCGCCGCCAACAGCGCGGCCCAGCACCATGGCACTGCCGTACAAACCCTGTCCCAGGCATTGCACCGCCTCGGCACTGGGCAAAGCATGAACCTGATTCTGGGGCTGGCCCTCAAGCGCAGTGCCCGCCTCAGCGATCCGTTGCTGGCCGACTATGCCGAGCGCTATTGGGGGTTATCGCTGCGCACTGCCGAATATGGCCGGACCTTGGCGCGCTTGCTGGATCTGGATCAGGAGCGCTGTTATTGCGCCGGTATGCTGCATCGCCTCGGCGACCTTGCGCTGTTGCGGTGTTTGCAGGAGTGGAAGCAGGCCGGTGGTGAGCTGGATGAATGGGAGGAGGTCGGCGAGGCGCTGGCCGAATTCGGCGCAGCTTATGGTTCGGCGCTGCGTACTCGCTGGCGCCTGCCGCTGGAGCTGCGAGAGCTGATTGCGGCGGTCTACCAGTTCGGTGGGGGGGTTTACTCGCGCGAAGCGCTGGTGATGAACATGGCCGCCCAATTGGCGCGTCTGACGGAGCATGAAGGCATTGAGGCGCTGGCGAAGAGCCGGACTGCGCGGTTGCTCAAGATCGGATTGCCGGAATTGATGCGTCTGCGCAAAAAATAAGCCTGGATCGTTCCCACGCTCTGCGTGGGAATGATCCAAAAACCTAGCCCGAAATGATGCGGTTCTTGCCCTGGCGTTTGGCTTCGTACATCGCCGCATCCGCGCGGGCAAACAGGCTGTCGACGCTTTCGTCCTCAGCGTTGAGGCTGGTCAGCCCCTGGCTGACGGTGATGCCGAACGTCTGCTCGTCATGGGTGAAGCTTAATCGCTGAATCTCCCGTTGCAGGCGCTCGGCCACCTGCATGGCCATGTCTGGCGCGCAGCCGGGAAACACCGCTGCGAATTCCTCACCGCCAATTCGCCCGAACACATCACCGCGACGCAACGCTGCGCGACCGCTCTCGGCGATCCGCTGCAGCACGTTGTCGCCCTCCAGGTGGCCGTAGGTATCATTGATCACTTTGAAATCATCGATGTCCAGCAGCAGGAACGCCAGCGGCGTGCCTTGGAGCAGTGCCTGTTCGAATTCACGGTGGGCACATTCGAAGAAGTGTCGGCGGTTGCTGCTCTGGGTCAGCACGTCGGTGGTGGCCAAGCGTTGTAGCTCGGTTTCCATCTGCTTCTTGTCCGTAATGTCTTCGGCAATACCGACGATGATCACGGGTTGCCCTGGCTCGGCCTGGCGGTTGATGAAGCACTTGTCACTGAGCCAGCGGACCTGGCCGTCGGCGGCAATGATTCGGTACTCGCGGTCTTCAACGGCACCTTTGACCAGCACCTCGGCCAGGCTGCGTTCGGCATAGTCCAGGTCGTCGGGGTAAATGCTGTCGCGCCATTGGTTGTAGTCGGACAGCAACAGGCCTGCGCAGCGGCCGAAAATCCGTTCATACGCGGGGCTGACATAGAGCACCTGGCGGGATTCCCAGTCGAAGGCCCAAAGCACCGCGTTGACGCTTACCAGCAGAGCGCTGAACAGCTGCTCGCGTTCGCTCAGGCGCGCCACTTCGCCTTGTGCATGCATCAGCGCCAGCAAAGTTTGCGCGGCCTCGGGCCACTGCGGGAGGGATGAGTCTTGTAGGTTTTTATTGACCATCGACACAAAGTCTCAAAGGGCGTGTGCCGCTCGAGGTTCGAAAGCGGCCACTACAAAGCACGCCTACATGGCGAAGTGTCTTTGAGATAGGGGATTTGGAGCTAAGTTCCGAAGGGTGCGCCCACGAACCGGGGCGCACCGATCAACGGCGTCAGACAGCGGCGGGGCGCAGGGAGTAGGTTTTCAACTGATCGGCGAAGTCGCGCAGGGATTGAATCCCGCTGGCTTCGGCTTCGTGTACCCATTCCTTGATGGCAGCCAGCATATCGTGACCATTTGAGCTGGTCTTGACCCAGATCTGCTGCAAGGCCAGGCGTTTCTCGTAAATTACCTTCAGCGCCTGACTGTGCTCGAGCATGGTCTGGATACGAATGTGGTGTTTGTCATCCAGCAGGCTGGTTTCGCGCGAGAGCAGGCGCTTGGCACGGTGAAACTGGTGACGGACCGAGTGATCGACCTTTTCCAGCTCTTGTTTGACCAGCGGTGCGATCACCAATTTGCGGTACTGGGCCATGATCTGGAAGCGGTTGTTGAGGATCGCCATGGCGGTGTCCATGTCCAGGTTGCCTTTGCCTTCGACCCGGTGGGCGATTGGCGCGACCCGCTGGACCTTGGCCAGACGCAGGAAGCTGAAGACCTGGATCCAGGCCCAGCCGAGATCGAATTCCCACTTCTTCACCGACAGTTTTGCCGAATTAGGGTAAGTGTGATGGTTGTTATGCAGTTCTTCGCCGCCGATCAAGATGCCCCAAGGCACCAGATTGGTCGCCGCATCGCGGCATTCGAAGTTGCGGTAGCCGATAGCATGGCCAAGCCCATTGACCACGCCGGCGGCCCACACCGGAATCCACATCATCTGGACGGCCCAGATGGTGATGCCAATGGTGCCGAACAGCAGCAGGTCGATGACGCCCATGATCGCCACGCCCAGCATCGGAAAGCGGCTGTACAGGTTGCGCTCGATCCAGTCTTCGGGGCAGTTCTTGCCGTAGATGCGCAGGGTCTCGGGGTTTTCCGCTTCGGCGCGGTACAGCTCGGCGCCTTTGCGCAGAACGGTGGAGAGGCCCTTGATGACCGGGCTGTGCGGGTCATCGACGGTTTCGCATTTGGCGTGGTGCTTGCGGTGGATAGCGGTCCACTCACGGGTGTTCTGCGCCGTGGTCAGCCACAGCCAGAAGCGGAAGAAATGTTTCAGGCCAGCATTGAGCTCCAGGGAGCGATGGGCTGAATAACGGTGCAGATAGACCGTGACGCCGATAATCGTCACGTGGGTCATCAGCAGGGTGACTGCCACCAGCGACCAGGGCGACAAGCCGAGAAAACCTTCGTACCACATAGGCTATTGGGCCCTCGATAAAGAAAAAAACAGCTGTTGCATTATCACCAAGGCCACAGATAAAACCAGTCACCCTTTCTGATAAGAGTGGCTGAATGTGTCTTTAAACTATAATTCCATCCTTTTTGAAGGGACATGGACAGCCGAATGTCTGCTACCTATCGCGATGCTCTGCGCGCAGCACTGCTTTACCTTCTGGTTTCTGTCGGTTGGCTGCAGTTCAGTGGCCATTTATTGAACAGTTTCTTCGATAGCTCTGCAGAGCTAATGCGATGGCAACTGATCAACGGTTACGCCTGGGTGGTGTTCAGCACCGGGTTGATTTTCCTCGCTCGGGCGCGATTGTTCCGTTGCCTGGGGATCGGTGCCAAGTTGCGTGAACGCACCGAAGACCGCGAGCGTTTGCGTCAGGCTGCCGCGGTGTTCGATTGCACCCGTGAAGGGGTGCTGGTCACTGATTGCAAAGGCTCGATCGTTCATGTGAACCGGGCCTTTATGGAAATCACCGGCTATCAGCGTGAGGAAGTGCTGGGTCAGCAACCCAGTTTGTTCAAGTCCGGTCATCACCCGCCGGGTTTCTACCAGGCGATGTTCGCGACACTTAACAGTACTGGCGAGTGGAGTGGGGAAATCTGGAACCGCCGCAAAAGTGGCGAAATTTACCCGCAATGGCAGACTATCCGCATCATCCACGACGACCGGCGGCGGGTTAGCCATTACGTCGCGGTGTTTTCCGACATCAGTGCGATCAAGAACTCCGAGCATGAACTGACGCATTTGGCCCATCACGATCCACTGACCGATCTGCCCAATCGACTGTTGTTCACCGATCGTGCCGAGCAGGCCCTGGCGTCGGCGCAGACTCACAAGCGCGG
This sequence comes from Pseudomonas sp. Hz4, assembly GCF_054898165.1. Lineage (NCBI taxonomy): Bacteria > Pseudomonadati > Pseudomonadota > Gammaproteobacteria > Pseudomonadales > Pseudomonadaceae > Pseudomonas > Pseudomonas sp. Hz4. The sequence continues at coordinate 438,760 of NZ_CM142719.1, forward strand.
CTGTACGTTGCTGATGATCGATCTGGATCACTTCAAGATGATCAACGACAGCCTCGGACACACCCTCGGCGACCAACTGCTCAAGGCCGTTGCAGAACGCTTGAAAGCCATGTTCGGACCTGGGATCACCCTGGCGCGGCTGGGCGGTGATGAGTTCGCCGTGCTGGCTGAAAGTTGCCCGCAGTTGGTGCATGCCGCGGCGCTGGCTCAGCGGATCATCGAGGGTCTCAAAGAACCGTTCCAGATTGACGGGCATCAGTTGTTTATCAACACCAGCATCGGCATCAGCCTGTTCCCCGGCGATGCGTTGAGTGCCGAGCAATTGTTGCGCAACGCTGACTCTGCACTGTTCAAGGCCAAAAGTGCTGGCCGCGACGGCTACGCGCTCTACACCGAAGAATTGACCGCCCATGCCCAGCGACGGGTCGAGACCGCATTCGAATTGCGCCGTGCGCTGGAACAGCAGGAATTACGGGTTTATTACCAGCCGGTTCACGACCTCAAGACCAGTCGCCTGATTGGCGTCGAAGCGCTGGTGCGCTGGGAACATCCGCAGCGCGGGCTGGTGTCGCCGGCAGAATTCATCCCCATCGCCGAGCGCACTGGTTTGATTGCCGAAATCGATGCCTGGGTCATGCAGCAGGCCTGTCAGCAGATGTGCCAATGGCAGGCGGCGGGTGTGCTGTTGTCGTTCGTCGCGGTGAATGTTTCGTCTCGTTTGTTTGCTCGTCGCGAGCTGTACCAACAGGTGGCGCAGGTGTTGCACGAAACCGGGCTGGATCCGGCGTGTCTGGAGCTGGAAGTCACTGAAGGTGCGGTGATGGAAGACCCGGAAGTGGCGCTGGAACAAATGCATCGGCTGCGCGAGCTTGGCGTGCGGCTGGCCATCGATGACTTCGGCACGGGGCATTCTTCGCTGCTGCGCCTCAAGCGATTGCCGGTACAGAAACTCAAGATCGATCAGGGCTTCGTTGCCGGGTTGCCGTGGGATGAGGATGACGCGGCGATTGTGCGGGTGATCATTGCGCTGGCCCAGAGCATGGGAATGCAGGTTCATGCCGAGGGGATCGAGCAGGTCGAGCAGGCGAGTTTCCTGCTCGAACACAGCTGCGATCTGGGGCAGGGGTACTGGTTTGGACGGCCGGTGCCGGCTGCACAGCTGGACGGGTTGCGTGCGCCCAAGATTCTCCAGCGCTGATCAATTTTTTTGGTTATATAAAAATTCTTAAATAGTCTTTTTAAGAATATCTGCGCTTGTCTACTATTGCTCTCACGCCGCAAGCAGTCCCGCCACTGCCAGGCACCTCTAGTCGAAGGAGCAGCACCATGAGCGCATCCCTGCGTAGCGTTGACGGACAGGACGAGGCGACCATTTTGCGTGAGATCCAGAGCGCTTTGCGCGATCTGCGTTTTGGCGCGGTGGAGATCACTGTGCACAACGCCCAGGTGGTCCAGATCGAACGCAAAGAAAAATTTCGTTTGCAGAATCCAAGCAACAAACCGAGTTAAAAACCGGCACCCCGATACCAGCACACCATAAAAAAAGCCAACACAATCAGAATTCCAGGAGCTTTCACCATGTTGTCGATTCGTCATTTCGCTTTGGCCGCCTTGGCCAGTGCCCTTTTTGCTGGTTCCGCGGTTGCCAAGGATTACGAACTGCTCAACGTGTCGTACGACCCGACGCGTGAGCTGTATCAGGACTACAACGCTGAATTCATCAGCTTCTGGAAGAAAGAACACGCTGGCGACAACGTGAAAGTCCAGCAGTCCCACGGTGGTTCGGGCAAGCAGGGCCGAGCGGTGATCGACGGTCTGCGCGCCGACGTGGTGACCCTCGCCCTGGCCGGTGACATCGACGAAATCGCCAAACTCGGCAAGACCCTGCCGGCGGATTGGCAGAAGCGTCTGCCAGAGGCGAGCACGCCGTACACCTCGACCATCGTGTTCCTGGTGCGCAAGGGCAACCCTAAAGGCATCAAGGACTGGGGCGACCTGACCAAGAATGGCGTGGAAGTCATCACCCCGAACCCAAAAACCTCCGGCGGCGCACGCTGGAACTTCCTCGCCGCCTGGGCCTATGGCCTGAAAGCCAACGGCGGTAACGAAGCCAAGGCCAAGGAATACGTGCAAACCCTGTTCAAGCACGTTCCTGTGCTGGACACCGGTGCTCGCGGTTCGACCATTACCTTCGTCAACAACGGTCAGGGCGACGTGTTGCTGGCTTGGGAAAACGAAGCCTTCCTGGCCCTGAAAGAAGACGGCGGTGCTGACAAGTTCGACATTGTCGTGCCTTCGCTGTCGATCCTCGCCGAACCTCCAGTCGCCGTGGTCGACAAGAACGCCGAGAAAAAGGGCAACACCGAGATCGCGGAAGCGTACCTCAAGCACCTTTACAGCCCGGCCGGTCAGGAGATCGCGGCGAAAAACTTCTATCGTCCACGTGACAAGGATATTGCCGCCAAGTACGCCAAGCAGTTCCCGACACTGGACCTGGTGACCATCGACAAGGACTTTGGCGGCTGGAAAACGGCCCAACCCAAATTCTTTAACGACGGCGGTGTGTTCGACCAAATTTATCAGGCGCAATAACCTGAAATAAGCCATAAACGAGCCCCGGATTGACGTTCGGGGCTTTACGCGTTCTCAACCAAGGACTTTTATGTCGCGTCGTATCTCCCCCGTCATACCCGGCTTCGGGCTGACGCTGGGCTACACCTTGGTGTACCTCAGCCTGATTGTGCTCATTCCACTGGCGGCGATGTTCGTCCATGCCGCCCAACTCACCTGGGACCAGTTCTGGGCGATCATTTCGGCGCCTCGCGTGCTGGCGGCATTGAAGCTGAGCTTCGGCACCGCGCTCTACGCCGCGATCATCAACGGCATCATCGGCACGCTGCTGGCCTGGGTGCTGGTGCGCTACACCTTCCCGGGGCGCAAGATCATCGATGCAATGATCGATCTGCCGTTCGCGCTGCCCACTGCTGTGGCCGGTATCGCACTCACCGCGCTGTACGCCCCTAACGGTTTGGTCGGTCAGTTCGCGGCGGACCTGGGTTTCAAGATCGCGTATACCCCCCTCGGCATCACCCTCGCCCTCACTTTTGTGACACTTCCATTCGTAGTACGTACCGTACAGCCAGTATTGGCCGATATCCCGCGTGAAGTTGAAGAAGCCGCCGCGTGCCTGGGTGCGAAACCCTTGCAGGTTTTCCGCCATATTCTGGTTCCCGCGTTGCTGCCAGCCTGGCTGACCGGCTTTGCGTTGGCCTTTGCCCGCGGAGTCGGCGAGTACGGTTCGGTGATTTTCATCGCTGGCAACATGCCGATGAAAACCGAGATCCTGCCGCTGCTGATCATGGTCAAACTCGACCAGTACGATTACACCGGCGCTACGTCCATTGGTGTACTGATGCTGGTGGTCTCTTTCGTCCTGTTGCTGCTGATCAACTTGCTGCAGCGGCGCATCGAAACCCCATAAGGAGGCGCGAAAATGTCCCAATCGTCTATTAGCGCCGCTTCCTCGGCCAACGCTGCCCGCCGTGGCAGTGCCACTTCGCGGCGAATCCTGATCAGCCTTGGCTGGCTGATTTTTGCGCTGTTTCTGTTGTTGCCGCTATTTATCGTGGTGTCCCAGGGCCTGAAGCTTGGCCTCGGTGCGTTCTTCACCGCGATCTTCGAACCCGACGCTTTGTCGGCCCTGAAACTCACGGTGATCGCCGTGCTGATTTCAGTGCCGCTGAACCTGGTGTTCGGTGTCAGCGCCGCGTGGTGCGTGAGCAAGTACTCGTTCCGCGGCAAGAGCATGCTGGTGACGCTGATCGACCTGCCGTTTTCGGTGTCGCCGGTGATCGCCGGTCTGGTCTACGTGCTGATGTTCGGCGCCCAGGGCATTTTTGGCCCGTGGCTGCAGGACCATGACATCCAGATTGTCTTCGCCTTGCCGGGCATCGTGCTGGCGACGATTTTCGTCACCGTGCCGTTCGTGGCGCGCGAGCTGATCCCGTTGATGCAGGAGCAAGGCACTCAGGAAGAAGAGGCCGCGCGCTTGCTCGGAGCCAATGGCTGGCAGATGTTCTGGCACATCACTGTTCCGAACATCAAATGGGGTCTGATCTACGGCGTGGTGCTGTGTACGGCCAGGGCCATGGGTGAGTTCGGTGCGGTGTCGGTGGTTTCCGGGCACATTCGCGGGGTGACCAACACCCTGCCGCTGCACGTCGAGATCCTCTACAACGAATACAACCACGTGGCCGCGTTCGCCGTGGCGAGCCTGTTGCTGATCCTGGCGCTCTTCATCCTGCTGCTCAAGCAGTGGAGCGAATCCCGAATTAACCGCCTGCGCGCCAGCGCCGCGGAGGAATAAGTCATGTCGATCGAAGTGCGTAATGTCAGCAAGAATTTTCACGCGTTCAAGGCGCTGGACAACATCAGCCTGGACATTCAAAGCGGCGAACTCGTGGCGCTGCTTGGCCCGTCCGGTTGCGGCAAGACCACGCTGTTGCGAATTATCGCCGGTCTCGAAACGCCGGATCAGGGCAGCATCGTGTTCCACGGTGAAGACGTCTCTGGCCACGACGTGCGTGATCGCAACGTCGGTTTCGTGTTCCAGCACTACGCGCTGTTCCGCCACATGACGGTGTTCGACAACGTCGCGTTCGGCCTGCGCATGAAGCCGAAAAATCAACGTCCGAGCGAAAGCCAGATCGCGGTGAAGGTCCACGAACTGCTGAACATGGTGCAACTGGATTGGCTGTCGGATCGCTACCCGGAACAACTCTCCGGTGGTCAGCGTCAACGTATTGCCTTGGCCCGCGCGCTGGCGGTGGAACCGAAAGTCCTGCTGCTTGACGAGCCCTTTGGTGCCCTCGACGCCAAGGTCCGTAAAGAATTGCGTCGCTGGCTCGCGCGCCTGCACGAAGACATTAACCTGACCTCGGTATTCGTGACCCACGACCAGGAAGAAGCGATGGAAGTCGCCGACCGTATCGTGGTGATGAACAAGGGTGTGATCGAGCAGATCGGCTCACCGGGCGACGTCTACGAAAACCCGGCCAGCGATTTTGTTTATCACTTCCTGGGCGATTCGAACCGGCTGCATCTGGGCGAAGACAATCACGTGCTGTTCCGTCCGCACGAAGTGTCGCTGTCACGTCATGAGATGGAGGATCACCACGCGGCCGAGGTGCGGGATATTCGTCCATTGGGCGCGACGACGCGGGTGACGTTGAAGGTCGAAGGCCAGAGCGAATTGATCGAAGCTGAAGTGGTGAAGGATCACGACAGCCTGATCGGGCTGGCGAAGGGCGAGACGCTGTTCTTCAAGCCGAAGGTCTGGCAGAAACTCGCTAACATTTAATCCTCCCAACTGATCGTTCCCACGCTCTGCGTGGGAATGCAGGCCGTGACGCTCTCGTCACTGGACGCGGAGCGTCCCTTGAGGCATTCCCACGCAGAGCGTGGGAACGATCTAAATCCTGTAGGAGCGAGCGGTGCGGCGACCCGACTTGCCCGCGAAGGCGTCCTATGCAGCTGCGTTTTTCTGACGCAAACGCACACCACCCACCCGCGCCTCAATCTGCTCTTTCAGATCCCGCCGCAACCCCAGCAAAAATGCCAACTCAACCACCACAAACAACGGCCCGACAATCAACCCCGTCACATCATCGACAAACGCCGGTTTGCGTCCTTCGTAGTGATGACCGACAAACTGAATCGCCCAACCCACTACAAACATCCCGATGCCACTGGCAAGCCAGACCAGCGTGCTTTGCTGTGCCAGCGTTTGCCCTGCCCAAATGCACAGACCGAGCAAAATGGTCATCAGCACCCCGAGGCGCAACTCCAGGCGCAGGTAAAACCACGCAGACGCCAGCGCTATAAGCACCGCCGGTGAAAGCCACCCTCCGGCCCATTGCGGGCGACACAGCAACACGGCCACCGCCACAACAATCAGGGGAATGCCGACAAAATGGCTGGCAATATTGCGCGGGTCACGGTGGTAAGCGGCGTATTGACTGAGATGGTCGACGAGGCTTTTCATTGTTGTTCCTCCTGTTGGGTGATGGATCATGCCCCGGGTCCGCATCTCGCTCTGTCAGCAAGGCGACAATCTCTAGGAGTTTTCATGGATAAGCAGGTCTGGCGTCCACGCCTGATGAGCGGCCAGTGGTTCAGCCATTTACCTGTTCCCTTACAGGATAGTCTGCTGGCCGTCGCCAGGGTGCGGCGGTTGTCGCCGGGCCAGCGGCTGTTCAAGCGCGGCGATCCTGCGTGCGGCCTGTACGCGGTGCTCGAAGGTTCGGTGCGCATCGGCGCGGTGAGCGAGCAGGGCAAGGAGGCGTTGCTGAGCCTGGTGGAGTCGCCCCACTGGTTCGGCGAAATCTGCCTGTTCGATGGCCAGCCGCGCACTCATGATGCATTCGGGCTGGGCCATTGCATCCTGTTGCACATCCCGCAAACCGTGCTGCTGGCGTTACTTGATGAGCAACCGGTGTACTGGCGGCAACTGGCATTGCTGATGAGCCAGAAACTGCGCCTGACGTTCATCAATCTCGAACAGCTGAGCCTCATGCCAGCCGCCGCTCGACTGGCTCACCGCTTGCTGATGATCGCCGAAGGTTATGGCGAGATCGATCCGCCACGACGGTTGCTGCAACTGCCTCAGGAGCAATTGGCGTCGATGCTGTCGCTGTCGCGCCAGACCACCAACCAGATTCTCAAGGACTTGCAGGGGCAGGGGATTGTGAATCTTAAGTACGGCGAGATCGAAATTCTGGATGCGGAGCGGTTGCGGATGTTGGCAATTATTTAAAACCCGGCGTTAGTGGTGGGCTTTGGACGCGAAGGCGCCTAGCCTGTGATGACGACAATTGAGGTGTGCCATGCGTTTGCTGTTAGTGGAAGACGAACCCGAGATCGCCAAACTTCTGGCCAAGGGCCTGAGCGAGGCAAGTTATTCGGTGGATGTGGCGGTCAACGGAATGGACGGCCGGCGCTTTATCGAGTCCGGCGAATATGAGCTGATCATCCTCGACGTGATGCTGCCCGGGCTCAACGGTTGGCAGTTGCTGCAACAGATCCGCAAGCTCGGTGAAACGCCGGTGTTGCTTCTAACGACCAAGGATGGAATCGAGGATCGCCTGCGCGGGTTGGAGTTGCATGAGGATGATTACCTGCTCAAACCGTTTGCCGTGAGTGAACTGGTCACGCGGGTGCGCAAGTTGTTGCGGCGTGATCGAGGGCGCTGAGACCGGTCCGATCAATATCTAAACTAGACTTCGGCTTGCTGATGCATTAAATACAATGCAAATCTATTTTTTCAATGAATTTGCACTGTATATGATGCGGGTGATTGAAATGGAAAGCCTCGGTGAACTGATCAGGTTGCTGCGCAAAGAGCGAAAGATGTCTCAACAGGACCTGGCAAAGCAGTACGGCATGAGCCGCGCCACGATTTCAGGCATCGAGAACAACACTGTCTCCGAAATCGGAATCCGCAAGGTTGAAGCGATACTTAACGGCTTCGGTTATGAACTCACGGCCGTACCTCGGCAGTCGAAGCGCCCGACGCTGGATACTCTGAAAAAGGTTAACTTCCATGGCTGAGAGGAGCGATGCGGACAGGCTGCACATCAGTGTTTCCGGCACCACAGTCGGAACCCTCGGCCGTGGTCAGTCTCGCATTGATTCCGTATTTGCCTATGCCGAAGACGCGCTAGAAGAAAACGCCGTTTCGTTGACCATGCCTGCTCGCCTCGAGAGTTATACGTGGGAGCAAGGGGTTCCGCCGGTTTTTGAAATGAATCTGCCGGAAGGCTCTCTGCGCGATGAACTGACTCGTCGTTTCAGCAAAGCGGTTCGAGGGTTTGACGACTTCGCGATGCTGGCGATTGTCGGCCCGCACCAGCTTGGGCGAGTCGGGATTGCAAACGCGCAGGATGCGAGGGACTGCTTACCTGAAACCAGCCTTGCGGATCTTCTGGTTCATGACGGTGCGCAAGGTTTGTTCGAAGATCTGTTGCACACCTATGGCCAATATTCGGGCGTTTCCGGTGTGCAGCCGAAGGTACTTATCCGTGACAGTGCGACAACCGTCGACCGACTGACCCATCGAGGGGCAACGCATCTGGTCAAATCCTTTCGGCCAGAGGAATACCCTGACCTCGCTGCCAACGAGTATTTCTGTATGAGGGCCGCGCTGCATTCGGGTCTTGATGTGCCGAAAGTTGAGCTCAGCGAGCACGGCAAATTTCTGATCGTTGAGCGCTTCGATCTGAATGAAAAAGGTTATCTGGGATTTGAGGATTTCTGCGTGCTCAATGCCTGGCCTTCGAAGGCCAAATACGATGGTTCGTACGAAGGCGCCGCGAGGCAGATCAAGGAGTTTGTCTCCCCGTCATTGCTCAACCACGCCCTTGAGTCTTTTTTCAAAATCGTGGCGTTGTCGTCCGCTCTGAAAAATGGCGATGCTCACCTCAAGAACTTCGGTGTGCTGTACGAACATTGCGGTGCTGATGCGCCAATTAGACTGGCTCCGGCCTACGACATTGTCACGACTTCGGTTTACATAAAAGCAGACAGCATGGCGTTGCTGTTAGGCGGATCAAAGGCATGGCCCAAATACAAAATGCTGGTGCGTTTTGGCCGATCGTCTTGCAATCTGACTGAGGGGCGGTGCAATGAACTGCTGCAGCAAGTCGCTCATGGAATAGAAGTGGCAATGGCGGATATGGCTGATTACATCAAGGTCAATAACGTTTTTGCCGAGGTTGGCGAAGCGATGATCCAACAGTGGAAATCAGGCGTAGCGCGCAGCTTGGTCAAAAGCTGATCACCGCAACCCATCCCGAAACTGCCCCGGCGTTATCCCCGTCCAGCGCTTGAACGCGCGGCTGAAGCTGCTCGTATCAGCAAATCCCAGCAGATAGCTGATCTCGCTCAATGAGCATTGCGGATCGCGCAAATGCAGCAGGGCCAGATTCTCGCGGCTTTCGTTGAGCAACGTATCGAACCGGCAACCCTCGTCCGCCAGATGCCGTTGCAGGCTGCGCAAACTCAGGTGCAGGGCCTGGGCGATGTGTTCGGCGCTGGGCTCGCCTTCCGGCAATTGCTCTTCAATGGCGTCGCGAACTTTACGTTCCCAGGTCAGGGGTTTGAGTTGTGCGAGGGTGCGTTTGAGCACGGCTTCGTTGTGCTCGGCCAGTTCCGGGTTGGCGTCGTCCAGGTGGCTGTCGAAGTCCACGACGGCGAATTCCAGTCGGTCTTCATCGGCGGCGAAGTACACCGGTGAGCGAAAGACTTTGTGCCATTGATGCGGATCCGCCGGTTCCGGGCGGCGCAGGTACACCGCCAGCGGGGCGTAATCGCGGCCCAGGCGATTGCGGCAGGTGCGTACGTAAATCGCCGTGAAGGCATCGATGGCTTCGAAGGCCGGGGCCGGAGTGCCTGGCGGGATTTTCAGGCGGAAGCTGTAGCGGTCCTCGGTGCGGGTGAGTTCCAGTTCCAGGGCGTCGCTGACCACCTGGTGATAACGCACGATGCGCTCGAACACTTCTCGCAGACTGCCGCTGGCCACCAACGCATAACCGAGCGCGTGAAACGTGGTTGGGCTGACGAAACGCGATACCCGCAAACCAATCGCCGGATCGCCGCTGACTTGCACTGCGATTTCCCACAGGCGCGTGGTGCCGGACAACGGGTAACGGGCGTTCGGGTCGTCCATCAGTTGCGGGTCGAGCCCCGCCTGTTGGCACAGGGCGGTGCTGTCGAGGCCCAGCGCATCGAGTTGCTTGCGCAGGGCGCGGGTCCAGCTGGCGAGGGAGGTCGGTTCAGTCATGCTGATTGGCGCTTCCGGTCAACAGGTTGGCGTTCACGGCTACCACGTTGTGAGGGTTCACAAGGCAGGATGCGAACATCAATAACCAGAGGATGGAAGCATGCACGGTACTTCTGCAAGTCCCCAGCGACTGAATGCAGCACAACGATCAGCGCATATTCGTGAAGTGGTGCTGGCCAAGGGTGTTGAACTGCGTCAGCGCTACCCGATTCTCAACCATCAGGACGCCTTGGGCGCGGGCATTCTGGCCTTCGCTCTGGTCGGGATGATTGGCTCGGCGACGCTCTACATGACTGGGCACATGGCCTGGTGGGTATGCCTGTTGCTCAACGCATTTTTCGCCTCGCTGACCCATGAGCTGGAACACGACCTGATTCATAGCATGTACTTTCGCAAACAGCGCGTGCCGCACAACCTGATGATGGGCCTGGTGTGGCTGGCGCGGCCGAGCACGATCAATCCGTGGATTCGCCGGCATCTGCACCTCAATCACCACAAAGTCTCCGGCACAGAATCCGACATGGAAGAGCGCGCCATCACCAACGGCGAACCCTGGGGTTTTGCGCGGCTGTTGATGGTCGGCGACAACGTGATGTCGGCGTTTATCCGTATGCTGCGGGCCAAGACCTGGGCTCACAAGATCAGCATCATCAAGCGCGCCCTGAAGGTCTACGCGCCGCTGGCGCTGGTGCATTGGGGGGCGTGGTACCTGTTTCTCGGCTTTCACGCGGCTAACGGCATCGCTCATCTGCTGGGCGCGCCCATCGAATGGTCGGCGACCACGTTGTCGGTGATGCAAGTCATCGATATCGCGGCGATCGTGATCATCGGGCCGAACGTGTTGCGTACCTTTTGCCTGCATTTCGTCAGCTCGAACATGCACTACTACGGTGATGTCGAGCCGGGCAACGTGATCCAGCAGACCCAGGTGCTGAACCCGTGGTGGATGTGGCCGTTGCAGGCGTTCTGCTTCAACTTCGGCAGCACTCACGGCATCCATCATTTTGTGGTGAAGGAACCGTTTTACATCCGTCAGATGACCGTGCCGGTGGCGCATAAGGTCATGCGCGAGATGGGTGTGCGGTTCAATGATTTCGGGACGTTTGGGCGGGCGAATCGGTTTGTGCGCAAGGAAACAACAGAGGCGCAGGAGGTTCGTGCCGCTCAGGCTTGATCGATGCATTCGGAAACTCAAGCACTGGTCATCAATTTGACCCAAAGGGACGCTAAGTTGTGAAGCAAGGAGTGATTGGCATATGCAATTTCGGCCTAATAAAGTAATTAAATATTCCTTTATTAGATAACCGTTTCAGCCAATCATCACATCCCTACGATGTTGAGCAGTGCTAACAGATTTTGAGTTTCCGGGGCCGTCTCCTTGGCAGGGTGCGGTCCCTTTTTTTGCCTGCTTCAAACTGCTGTATATGCTTTATAGATCTTAATAAATAGCTTCTTATTCCTTAACGTATATACCTCTCCTCCCTATACTTGCTCAGGAACAGACACGCAGCAGGAGAGTTCCCCCATGCGCAACGAATCCATTCGCTACCTGATTGTGCCGGGCTGGCAAGGATCGCCAGAAGATCATTGGCAAAGCCATTGGCAGAGCAGCCTGCCGAACAGCGCGCGGGTGGAGCAGGCTGACTGGTTGACGCCGCGTCGTGAAGACTGGGTGGCGGCACTGGCCGAGGCGATTGCCGCCGACAGCATGCCGGTGATTCTGATCGCCCATAGCCTGGGTTGCATCACTGTCGCGCATTGGGCTGCCAGTGCGCCCGTGCAGTTTTTGCGTCAGGTCCGCGGCGCCTTGCTGGTCGCCCCTGCGGACGTCGAGCGTGCGGCCTGCGCACCGGCCCTGCGCAATTTCGCACCGATTCCGACCCACCTTCTGCCGTTCCCGAGTCAGGTTGTCAGCTCCGACAACGACAGCGCTGTGAGCACTGCGCGTGCGTTGGAACTGGCGCGCAACTGGGGCGCCGAGGCGGGGATTTTGTCGGGCGCCGGGCACATCAATGTGAAGTCCGGTCACCAGCGCTGGGAGCAGGGTTTTGCCTATCTCTATCGCCTGCAAAACCGAATGGAACACCACGCCCTGCGACGTGCTTAAACCTTTTATTTTTTTACATCGCCCCCGTCTCCCGGCGGGTTTGGGCGGGAGTCTGCCATGAGTTTTGAAGTATTCGGTCAGCCGCTGCTGACCTTTCCCGACGCAGAAAAAAGTCCTCTGAGCATTCGCGCCAAGGCGCTGGTGTTTGTCGATCCGCGTTCGCGTCAGTTACGCCAGGAGCTGGAGCTATTGGCGCCGCGCTCGATCTCGGTGTTGATCCGTGGCGAAACCGGCAGCGGCAAGGAGTTGCTCGCGCGGCACATCCATCGCGCGAGTGATCGCGGCGGGTTGTTCGTGTCGGTCAATTGTGGCGCGATCAGTCCGACTTACGCCGATGCGGAATTGTTCGGTTATGCCGCTGGCAGTTACAGCGGATCGGCCAGCAGTCGCGCTGGCTGGTTCGGTTCTGCCAACGGCGGGACGCTTTATCTGGATGAAATCGGCGACCTGCCGCTACCGATCCAGATCAAATTGCTCGCGGCGCTGGAAAACCACGAAGTCACTCGTGTCGGCGCTCACCAACCCAGCCCGGTGGACGTGCGCCTGGTGGCGGCTACCAGCATCGACCTGGCCCAAGCGGTGGCCGCCGGAAAATTCCATGAGCGGCTCTACCACTACCTCAGTGAAGGCCAGCTCGAACTGCCGGCCTTGCGTGAACGGGTGGGCGATATTTTGTCGCTGTCGGAATATTTCCTCGGCATCTATAGCCAGCGCCTGGACCTGCCGGTGCCGCTGATCAGCGACGCCGCGCAGTATCTGTTAGAGCAACACAGTTGGCCGGGTAATACTCGTGAGCTGGAGAACGTCATTCACTTTGCGTTGTTGGTCAGTACCGGCGATGAGATTTTGCCGGAGCATTTGGATCTGCCTGAAGCGCCCACCTCGCTGGCACAGATCGAGCGGCAAGTGGCTCAGACGATAAAAAACGGCAGCGTTGCGGAGCGATCCGCGCTCAAGCATTTGCTCGAACGCCTGACACAGACGCTATAGCGATCTGTATGAACAAAATGGAATATGAAAGTGAATAAAAGATATTGTTCGGGAATAAAAAATCCCGGTATTGTCCGCGTCACGCCAGCGATAGCACTTCACTGGCACACGTACTCAATAAGCCGTCGTAAATGACGACCGATTTTCGATAAGGACACTGCATGAAAAAGGTTCTGTTGTTCGCCGCATTGGCGGCTGCCCTGACCGCGGGCTTGGCCCAGGCTGGTGAGAAACTGGTGGTTGCGGCGACCCCGGTTCCACACGCCGAGATTCTTGAATTGATCAAGCCAACCCTCGCCAAAGAAGGCGTGGACCTGGAAATCAAAGTCTTCACAGACTACGTTCAGCCGAACGTACAGGTCGATCAGAAGCGTCTGGACGCCAACTACTTCCAGACCCTGCCATACCTGAAAAGCTTCAACGAAGGCAAAGGCACTCACCTGGTGACCGTGATCGGTGTGCACGTCGAACCGTTCGGCGGCTACTCGAAGAAAGTCAAATCCCTGGCTGAGCTGAAAGACGGCGCAACCATCGCGATCCCGAACGAAGGCAGCAACAGCGGCCGTGCCCTGATCCTGCTGCAGAAGGCTGGCCTGATCGAGTTGAAAGACCCGAAAAACGCCCTGGCCACACCGAAAGACATCGCCAAGAACCCGCACAACTTCAAGTTCAAGGAACTGGAATCCGCCATGCTGCCGCGTGTTCTGGACCAGGTCGACCTGGACATGATCAACACCAACTACGCGCTGGAAGCAGGTCTGAACCCGGCTAAAGACGCGCTGGTGATCGAAGGTGCAGATTCACCTTACGTGAACTTCCTGGTGGCTCGTCCGGACAACAAGGACAGCGTTGCCATCCAGAAACTGGCCAAGGCGTTGACCAGTCCTGAAGTGAAAGCATTCATCGAGAAGAAGTACAGCGGCGCGGTACTGCCGGCGTTCTGATTCGCGAGGTAAACCCCTTCAAGGGTTCAAACGCCGACGGCTAAAAATAGCGTCGGTGTGATCGTTCCCACGCTCTGCGTGGGAATGCCTCAAGGGACGCTCCGCGTCCAGTGACGCGGAGCGTCACGGGTTACATTCCCACGCAGAGCGTGGGAACGATCATCTCAGGCCACCCTGGCCTTCAACGCCCTGCGCAACGCTACCAACAACTTCACAATGTCCTGCGGATCCAACCGCTGTGGCACTTTTACGTCAGCCATTTTCTCTTCCTTGTGATGGTTCGGCCGGGGGAGTCTGGCCAAAAGCTGTGCGTCCTTCGAGGGGTGATCCGAAAAAAAGATCCTTCCTACAGCGCAAAGAAAAATAGTCGTCTTCCGCTGCCGCAGCAAATCCGCAGGATGACTACAGAGGTGATCTCGCCCCTCGTGAGGAGAGAGATAGGGTGGCTTCAACTGGCCCTCCCTTAATCCGGCCAATACCAAGCCGGCTCATCCAGCATCCGCTGCCCGACAATCCCGGTCTGGCCCAAGTTCTTCTCCAGCACAATGCAATTACACTCCAGATCCTCCTGCAACGCCGAAATCAACCGCCGCGCATGAGAAACCACCCACACCTGACACTGCTCCGAAGCCCGGATAATCAACCGCGCCAACGCTGGCAGCAGGTCGGGGTGCAGACTGGTTTCCGGCTCGTTCAACACCATCAACGTCGGCGGGCGAGGCGTCAGCAGCGCTGCGACCAGCAGCAAATAGCGCAACGTCCCGTCCGACAACTCGGCGGCCGACAATGGCCTCAACAATCCTTCCTGGTAAAACTCGATCGCAAACCGACCGCCCTGGAGCGGCGCGATGTTCAATCTCGCGCCGGGGAAGGCGTCACTGATCGCAGTCTGCAAGGCATCCGGATCGCCACTCTCGCGAATCGTCTGCAACGCTGCCGCCAGGTCTCGACCATCGTGGTGCAACACCGGCGTGCGAGTACCCAGTTGTGGCTGGCGCACGGGCGCGTCGGCGTCGCTGCGAAAGTGATCGTAGAACCGCCAGCGCCGGATGAACTCGCGAAGCTGCAAGACTTCCGGCGAGGTGCGAAAGCTGCCGACCTGATCGAACAAACTGTCGAAATTCGGCGTGTGCTGGGCCAGCACTTCCCAACCACGACCGACCCGGGCGCGGATCATCGGGCCGTTGCGGTCTACCAACAGGCTGGCCGGGCGATAGAACGGCCCGGACCAGATGCATTCTTTTTTGATTTCCGGGTCGAGGGAAAAGTACGACTGTGTGGGCTCCGGCAGGCCCAACGCGATCGAGTAGCTGAAATCTTCCCCTGCAAACCCCAGGCGCAGGCGTTTGGCGCCGTGTCGTACGGTCGCTTCGATAGGGACTTCGCCATTACGCATGCGCCGGCTGATGTTTTCCGGCCCGGCCCAGAAGGTCGAATCCAGCCCACCCTCGCGGGCCAATGCATTGACCACGCCGCCCTGAGCGGTTTCCGCCAGCAGGCGCAACGCGCGGTAGAGGTTGGATTTTCCGCTGCCGTTGGGGCCGGTGATCAGGTTCAACCGGCCCAGAGGAATCACCAGTTTATTGATCGAGCGGTAATTGGCCACCGCGAGGGTTTTGAGCATAAAGGACTTTCTCTGTGGCCCCGAAACGACATCAGGATAACCGCGTTGGCGAATTTTACTTGTAGGAACTATTAGCAACTGCTGTAGGAGGGAATGCTTATTAGCTTGGGTCAAGGTGGAACCCTGTTCTAAGCTCACAGTCGTATCGCCATTGGCACGTCCGTACAACGCAAAGGAGTCTGCATGGCTGGTCCCGGATTGAAAATAGTGATTGGTTTGGGCGTCCTTGCCTTGCTGACCGCGTGCGGCGATAAAAAACCGGTCGAGAAAGACCGCCCGCGGGTGTTCGTGCAGGAGGTCAAATCGGCTGATTACGCAGCGTCTGTGACACTCACCGGCGATGTTCAGGCGCGAGTTCAGACTGAATTGTCGTTCCGCGTTAGCGGCAAAATCATCCAGCGCATGGTCGATGTCAGTGACCGGGTATCGGCCAAACAAGTGCTGGCCAAGCTCGATCCCAAGGACCTGCAAACCAGCGTTGACTCGGCTCAGGCACAGGTCGCCGCCGAGCAGGCCCGCGTCAAACAGACCGCCGCCGCTTTCGTTCGCCAGCAAAAACTCCTGCCCAAGGGCTACACCAGCCAGAGCGAATACGATTCCGCCCAAGCCGCCTTGCGCAGCAGCCAAAGCGCCCTGACGGCTGCCCAGGCGCAACTGGCCAATGCCCGTGAACAACTGAGCTACACCGCGTTGGTCGCCGACGCGCCGGGGGTGATTACCGCGCGACAGGCCGAAGTCGGCCAGGTGGTGCAGGCCACGGTGCCGATTTTCAGCCTGGCCCGGGACGGTGAGCGCGATGCGGTATTCAACGTCTACGAATCGCTGCTGGCCGAGGCGCCGGAAGATAAAACGATCGTGGTCAGCCTGCTCGACAACCCGGCTATCAAAACCACCGGCACCGTTCGGGAAATCACCCCGGCCGTCTCCGCGCAGACCGGCACGGTGCAGGTCAAAGTCACTCTCAACAGTCTGCCGGAAGGTATGCAGCTCGGCTCGGTGGTGAGTGCCACGGCCAAGGCGCCGGGCAAATCGGCGGTCGAACTGCCCTGGTCGGCGCTGACCAAAAACCTCAGCGACCCGGCCGTGTGGCTGGTGGACGACGAGGGCAAGGCACAGCTGCACACCGTCACTGTCGGTCGCTACCTGACTGGCAAAGTGATCATCAGCGCCGGCCTGAAAGGCGGCGAAAAAGTCGTCATCGCCGGCGGCCAGTTACTGCACCCCGGTGTGAAGGTGGAAATCGCCGAAAACACCTATAAGGATTTAGCCGCGGGAGCCCAGCCATGAAGCGTCTGTTGCTGGTTTTCGCCGGTGTGATCCTAGTGGCCTGCTCAAAAAAAGAACCGCCTCCGGAGCCTGTACGCCCGGTGTTGTCCATCAAGGTCCAGGCCCTGGACGAGGAAAATCTTGGCCGCTTCGCCGGCAGCATTCAGGCCCGTTATGAAAGCAATGTCGGCTTCCGGGTGCCGGGCCGCATCGCCAGCCGTAACGTCGATGTCGGTGCCGAAGTCGAGAAGGGTGCCTTGCTCGCAACGCTTGACCCCACTGACCAGCAAAACCAGTTGCGCTCGGCCCAGGGCGATCTGGCCCGTGTGCAGGCGCAGTTGATCAATGCCCAGGCCAACGCCCGGCGCCAGCAGGAACTGTTCGATCGCGGGGTCGGTGCGCAGGCACAACTGGACATCGCCCAGACCGATCTCAAAACGACGCAGGCCTCCCTTGACCAGGCCAAGGCGGCGGTCGACCAGGCCAAGGACCAGCTCGACTACGTCGAACTGCGCACCGACCACAAAGCCATCGTCACCGCATGGAACGCCGAAGCCGGGCAAGTGGTGACCGCCGGCCAGCAAGTGGTGACCCTGGCGCAGCCGGACATCAAGGAAGCGGTGATCGACCTGCCCGACACGCTGGTCGACCAGTTGCCGGCGGACGTGGTGTTTCAAGTCGCCGTGCAACTGGACCCGAGCATTACCACCACCGCCATCGTTCGCGAAATCGAACCCCAGGCCCAAAGTGCGACCCGCACCCGGCGTGCCCGTCTGAGCCTGACTGATACGCCGTCGGGGTTTCGCCTCGGTACGGCGATCAGCGTGACCCTCAGCTCCGCGATCAAATCGCGCATCGAATTGCCGGTGAGCGTGCTGCAAGAGGTTGATGGCAAATCGCGAATCTGGGTCGTCGATCCGCAGACGCAAACCGTTGCCCCGCGAGACGTCAGTCTGATCAGCCGTACTGACAGCACCGTGGTGCTGGCCGACGGTGTGAAGTCTGGCGAGCGCGTGGTCAGTGCCGGTGTGAACAGCCTGAAACCGGGGCAAAAAGTGAAAATCGATGAGGACAGCCCGCAATGAAAGGGAGTTTCAACTTATCCGAATGGGCCCTCAAGCATCAGTCGTTTGTCTGGTATTTGATGTTCGTCGCGCTGTTGATGGGCGTGTTCTCGTACATGAACCTCGGCCGCGAGGAAGACCCGTCATTCACCATCAAAACCATGGTGATCCAGACCCGCTGGCCGGGCGCGACCCAGGAAGAAACCCTCAAGCAGGTCACTGACCGCATCGAGAAAAAACTCGAAGAACTCGACTCCCTCGACTACGTGAAAAGCTACACCCGCCCCGGCGAGTCGACGGTCTTTGTTAACTTGCGTGACACCACCAGTGCCAAGGACATTCCGCAAATCTGGTACCAGGTGCGCAAGAAGATCAACGACATTCGTGGCGACTTCCCCCAAGGCCTGCAAGGGCCGGGGTTCAACGACGAATTCGGTGATGTGTTTGGCTCGGTCTACGCCTTTACGGCAGATGGTTTGTCGATGCGTCAGTTGCGCGATTACGTCGAGCAGGTCCGCGCCGAGATCCGCGAAGTACCGGGGCTGGGCAAGGTCGAGATGGTCGGCGAGCAGGACGAAGTCCTTTACCTGAACTTCTCCACCCGCAAACTGGCGGCGCTGGGCATCGATCAGCGTCAGGTGGTGCAGAGCCTGCAATCGCAAAACGCGGTGACTCCGGCCGGGGTGATCGAAGCCGGTCCCGAGCGGATTTCCGTGCGTACGTCGGGGCAGTTTGCCTCCGAGAAAGACCTGGCCAACGTCAACCTGCGACTCAACGACCGCTTCTACCGATTGGCCGACGTCGCTCAGATCAGTCGTGGCTATGTCGACCCGGCGACGCCGGAGTTCCGCTTTAACGGCCACCCTGCTATCGGCCTGGCCATCGCCATGAAGAAGGGCGGTAACATCCAGGTGTTCGGCAAAGCGCTGCACCAGCGCATGACCGACCTGACCGCGGACTTGCCGGTGGGCGTCGGTGTGCACACGGTTTCGGACCAGGCCGAAGTGGTAGAAAAAGCCGTCGGCGGCTTCACCAGCGCACTGTTCGAAGCGGTGGTGATCGTGCTGATCGTCAGCTTCATCAGCCTCGGCGTGCGCGCCGGATTGGTGGTGGCCTGCTCGATTCCGCTGGTGCTGGCGATGGTCTTCGTCTTCATGGAATACAGCGGCATCACCATGCAACGGATCTCCCTCGGCGCCCTGATCATCGCCCTCGGCTTGTTGGTGGACGACGCGATGATCACCGTCGAGATGATGGTCACGCGCCTGGAAATGGGCGAGACCAAGGAGCAAGCGGCCACGTTCGCTTACACCTCGACGGCGTTCCCGATGCTCACCGGTACGTTGGTGACGGTGGCCGGTTTCGTGCCCATAGGCCTGAACGCCAGCTCGGCCGGCGAGTACACCTTCACGCTGTTCGCGGTGATCGCGGTGGCCATGATCGTGTCGTGGATTGTCGCGGTGCTGTTCGCCCCGGTGATCGGCGTGCACATCCTCAGCGCCAACGTGAAACCTCACGACGCAGAACCGGGACGCATCGGACGCGCCTTCAACGGCGGCATGCTCTGGGCCATGCGCAATCGCTGGTGGGCGATCGGTATCACCCTTGCACTGTTCGTGGCCTCGGTGTTTTCCATGCAGTTCGTGCAGAACCAGTTCTTCCCGTCCTCGGACCGCCCGGAAATCCTCGTCGACCTGAACCTGCCGCAAAACGCCTCGATCGCCGAGACCCGCAAAGCTGTGGACAAGCTCGAAGAGACCCTCAAGGGCGACCCGGACATTGTGCGCTGGAGCACGTACATCGGCGAAGGTGCGATCCGTTTCTACCTGCCGCTCGACCAGCAATTACAGAACCCGTACTACGCGCAATTGGTGATCGTCAGCAAAGGCCTGGAGTCGCGCACGGTCTTGAGTCAGCGCCTGCGTGAGCGACTGCGCAAGGACTTCGTCGGCATCGGCAGTTATGTCCAGGCGCTGGAAATGGGTCCGCCGGTGGGTCGGCCCATTCAGTACCGGGTCAGCGGCAAGGACGTCGATCAGGTACGAAAGCACGCCATCGCCCTGGCCACCGAACTGGATAAAAACTCGCACATTGGCGAGATCATTTACGACTGGAACGAACCGGGTAAAGTCCTGCGCATCGACATCGCGCAGGATAAGGCACGGCAATTGGGACTGTCGTCGGAAGACGTCGCCAACCTGATGAACAGCATCGTGGTCGGTGCGCCGGTGACTCAGGTCGATGACGATATCTACCTGATCAACGTGGTGGGTCGTGCTGAAGACGCCGAACGCGGCACCCCGGAAACCCTGCAGAATTTGCAGATTGTCACGCCGGGCGGCACGTCGATTCCGCTGCTGGCTTTTGCCACCGTGCGCTATGAACTTGAGCAACCGCTCGTCTGGCGCCGCGACCGCAAGCCGACGATCACCATCAAGGCTGCGGTGCGCGACGAGATTCAGCCGACCGACCTGGTGAAGCAGCTCAAACCGGACATCGACAAATTCGCCGCCAGTTTGCCGGTGGGCTACAAGGTCGCCACCGGCGGCACGGTGGAGGAAAGCGGCAAGGCCCAAGGGCCGATTGCCAAGGTCGTGCCGTTGATGCTGTTTTTGATGGCGACCTTCCTGATGATCCAGTTGCACAGCGTGCAGAAGCTGTTCCTGGTGGCCAGCGTCGCGCCGCTCGGCTTGATCGGCGTGGTGCTGGCGCTGATCCCGACGGGCACGCCAATGGGCTTCGTGGCGATACTCGGCATTCTGGCGCTGATCGGCATCATCATCCGCAACTCGGTGATTCTGGTGACGCAGATCGAGACCTTGGAGAAGGACGGTCATGCACCGTGGGATGCCGTGGTGCAAGCCACGGAGCATCGTCGCCGTCCGATTCTGCTCACGGCAGCGGCGGCGAGCCTGGGGATGATTCCGATCGCCCGGGAAGTGTTCTGGGGGCCGATGGCTTACGCGATGATTGGCGGGATTATTATTGCGACGTTGCTGACGTTGCTGTTTTTGCCTGCGCTTTACGTCGCCTGGTACAAAATCCGCGAGCCGAAGAAAGACGCTGCGTAATGATCGTTCCCACGCAGAGTGGAGCGTGGGAACGATCATGTTCAAGCTTTACGCCAAACACTCGCCAACCAAGGTTGCTGCTCCCGCGGCAGCCCCGCAGGCCGGTAGTAATGCTCCAACTCCACAAACCCGGCCTCGGTCAACAACGCCTGCCACGTCTGCAAATCGTGATACGCCCCATACCGCGGCCCGTTCCAGCCTTCCTGATTCTCGCCACGGGGATTGGAACTGAACAACACTCCTCCGGGCTTCAACGCCCCGCGCAATTGCTTCAACACCCGAGGCAACTCCTGACGCGGAATATGAAACAACACCGCATTGGCAAAAATCCCATCGAAGCGCTCAGCTGGCAGATCAAGCTTCAGGAAATCCTGCTGCCACACCTCACAACCACTGTCTTCGCGCGCCATCTGCGCAAATTTTTCCGAGCCATCAAGCCCGACAGCGGTGTGGCCCATGCGCGTGAAAGTTTGCAAATCACGGCCCGGCCCACAGCCAAAATCCAGAATGTCAAACGGCACTTCGCCCTGAATATGCCGCAGCAGCGCATCAATGTTCTGACTGACATCGTGATCGCGAGTCCCTTCGCGAAAATCTTCGGCCACCGAGTTGTAATGGCCCAGTGTGGTGGCAGTGATCTGCTCGAGGTCGGTGGGAGTCTGTTTCATGGTCGGCTGCGCAGGCAATGGGGGTTTGCCGAATATACGCCATGAGGCAGAAGGCTGCTGCGCAGCCAATCGCGGGCAAGCTTGCCCGCGATAGCCATTTGAAACTCAACAAATCAATCCGGCAGTCTCAACGCTTATTCAACCCCCGCGCCAACCGATCCCCACCCAATTGAATCACCGCCACCAACACCACCAGCACCACAATTACCGTCAACATGATCTGGCTATCAAAGCGCTGATAGCCGTAGCGATAAGCGATGTCGCCCAACCCGCCGGCACCAATCGCCCCCGCCATGGCCGACGAGTTGATCATCGTCACCAGCGTAATCGTGAAACCGCCGACAATCCCCGGCAGCGCTTCAGGCAGCAACACATGCCAGACGATGTGCCAGCGCCGGCAACCCATCGCTTGCGCCGCTTCGATCAACCCGTGATCGACCTCCCGCAAACTGACTTCTGCGATGCGTGCAAAGAACGGCGTGGCAGCAATCGTCAACGGCACCACGGCGGCCCAGACACCGTACGTGGTACCGACGATCAACCGTGTAAACGGAATCAACGCCACCATCAGAATCAGAAACGGAATCGAGCGAAACAGGTTCACGAATGCGCCCAACGCGCGGTTCAGCGACGGTGCTTCGTAGATCCCGCCCTTGGCGCTGGTGACCAGGATCACCGCCAGCGGAATGCCCGCCAGCAGTGCGATCAATGACGACACGCCGACCATCAAAAATGTGTCGATGAAGCCCTGCAGCAAGCGATCAAACCACATAACCCAGCACCTCCACCTGTTGCGCCCAGTTGCCGGCGCGTTGGCGTAATTCCTCCGCGCCGAGGAACGAGCCGCTCACCGCCAACAGCAATTGCCCGAGGGCGTGGCCCTGAATCCGTTCCACGCCGCCTTGCAGCAGGCGCACGCGGCCACCGAGCGCGTTGAACAGCGCGGCGACGTCTGGTTCGTCGTGAGCCGCCCCGGTGAATTGCAGTCGCAGGACCACCGCGTCATCCGAGGACTGCGGCTGCACACGCAAACGGCTTTGCAGTTCTTCTGGCAGGCCGTGTTGCAACGGCGCCAGCAAAGTTTTGCTGACCTCATGCTGCGGGTTGCCAAAGACTTCCCAGACCGGCCCTTGTTCGACGATTCGCCCGTGTTCCAGCACCACGACTCGGTCGCAGATATCGCGAATCACCGCCATCTCGTGGGTGATCAGCACGATGGTCAGGCCCAGGTGCTGATTGATCTCGCGCAGCAGGCCGAGGATTGATTGCGTGGTTTGCGGGTCCAGCGCCGAAGTGGCTTCGTCGCACAGCAGAATCGCCGGGTCATGCACCAGTGCCCGGGCGATGCCGACGCGCTGTTTCTGCCCACCGGAAAGCTGCGCCGGGTAGGCCTTGTGCTTCTCTTGCAGGCCCACCAGTTCCAGCAATTCGCGGACTTTGTGCTCGCGTTTGTCCTTCGGCACACCGGCCACCTTCAGTGGCAACTCGACGTTCTGCCAAACCGTCTTGGCCGACATCAGGTTGAAGTGCTGGAAGA
The DNA here is from genome assembly GCF_054898165.1 of Pseudomonas sp. Hz4. Classification (NCBI taxonomy): domain Bacteria; kingdom Pseudomonadati; phylum Pseudomonadota; class Gammaproteobacteria; order Pseudomonadales; family Pseudomonadaceae; genus Pseudomonas; species Pseudomonas sp. Hz4. Next base: position 461,869 of record NZ_CM142719.1, read on the forward strand.
TCATGCCGATGCGCCGACGCAGCGCCACCAAGCGGTCTTCGTCGAACTCACCGATGTCGACCTGATCGATCAGCACGCGACCCGTACTCGGTTGTTCCAAGCGGTTGATGGCGCGGATCAGCGACGATTTGCCGGCGCCGCTACGGCCGATGATGCCGAACACTTCGCCGCGCTGGATCGCCAGGTCGATGCCGTGCAGGGCGGCCACCGGACCTTGCTGGCCGTTATAGGTTTTGCCCAGGCCGATGAAGCGCACGTGGGCGCGATTCAGGTCCGGGTGCAGTTCGGTGTGTTCAGCTTGCTGAGGCTCCGGAATTTCCAGTCGCCGTTGGATCGCGGCCGTCATATTCAGCTTTCCCAACCGGCTTGATAAAGCCTGCCGTGGGCTTTGTCCAGGGCTGCGCGCACGGCCGGCGAATGCTGGTAGATGTCGACGAACTTGATCAGGCGCGGGTCAGTTTTGCTTTTCGGCTGGATCACGAACTGGATCACGTATTCCTTGTGATCGAGGCCGTCGAACAGCAAGGCGGAGCTGGCGTCGAAGGTCTTCGACAGGCGAATGTAGGCCGGGTAGCCCTGGACCAGATCGGCGTCGTCATAGGCGCGTACCAGTTGCACGGCTTCGACCTGAAGGATTTTGATCTTCTTCGGATTGGCGGTGATGTCTTCTTCGGTGGCTTTGTAGCCGACACCCGGTTTGAGCGTGATCAGCCCGGCCTTGGCCAACAGTTGCAAACCACGACCACTGTTGATCGGGTCGTTGGCAATCGCCACGCTGGCGCCGTCTGGCAGTTCATCGAAGCTTTTGTATTTCTTCGAATAGAGGCCGACGTTGTTGATGATCCCCGGTGCGAACGGCACCAGGTCGAAACCGGCGGCAGCCTTGGCGTTTTCCAGGAACGGGATGTGCTGGAAGTAATTTACGTCGATGTCACCGGCGGCGAGGCTGACGTTGGGCGCGATCCAGTCGCTGAACTCCACCAGGTCGACTTGTAGGTCCTGTTTTTTGGCTTCTTCGACGGCGGCTTCCAGGGGAATGGCGAAGGCGGCGGTGGTTCCGACTTTCAACGCTGCGTCGGCGGCGAAGGTGGCGGAGCTGAAAAGGCCGAGGGCCAGAGCCAGTGCTTTGACTGGGTAGGAGAGGTGGTTTTTGGTCATGATGAGTTTTCCAGTCAAGTTAAGATGATCGTTCCCACGCTCCGCGTGGGAATGCCCCCGGGCTGCATTCCCACGCGGAGCGTGGGAACGATCAGGGTCGGGGGGTTAGTGTCGGTAGTGGGAACCGGTGTGTTGCTCAGGCAAATGCGCCTCGCCGTGAAACAGCTTTTCCCGCAGGCTGCCGGTGTCGTAAGCGGTCTTGTACGACCCTCGGCGTTGCAACTCGGGAATCACCCGTTCAATGAAATCCACGTAACTTTCCGGCGTGACAATCCGCGTCAGGTTGAAGCCATCCAGACCGGTTTCTGCGATCCACGATTCCAGCTCATCGGCCACTTGCCCGGGCGAACCGACCACGGTGATGTAGCGTCCTCCGAGGGCGTGTTGCTCGAGTAGCTTGCGGCGGGTCCAGTCGTTGTTTTGCAGGTTCTTGGTGGCGGACTGGATCGCGTTGCTCTTCACGTACTGGATCGGTTCGTCGATGGCGTATTCGGAGAAATCGATCCCGGTGGACGCCGAGAAATGCGCCACGCCGGCCTCGGCACTGGCGTAGCTCAAGTACTCGGCATGCTTGGCCCAGGCAGCCTCTTCGGTTTCGCCGACAATTACGTTCAGCCCCATGAACACCTTGATGTCCTCGGGGTAGCGCCCGGCCTCGACGGCACTGGCGCGAACCTTGTCCACTTGAACTTTGGTCGACGGTTTGTTCTGGCCGCTGATGAACACGCACTCGGCATGTCGCCCGGCGAACAGCAACCCGCGATCCGAACTGCCGGCCTGGAACAGCACCGGCGTGCGCTGCGGCGAGGGTTCGCAGAGGTGATAACCCTCGACCTGATAGAACTCGCCCTTGTGCTCGACCTTGTGCACTTTCTCGGGCTGCGCGTAGATCCGCTGCTGCGGATCGTTAAGCACCGCGCCGTTTTCCCAACTGCCTTCCCAGAGTTTGTAGAGCACTTGCAGGTATTCATCGGCCTGATCGTAACGACGGTCGTGTTCCACCTGTTCGCTCAAGCCCATGGCCTTGGCGGCGCTGTCGAGGTAGCCGGTGACGATGTTCCAGCCGACCCGGCCGCGACTCAGGTGATCGAGCGTGGACATGCGTCGGGCGAACAGATACGGCGGTTCGTAAGTCAGGTTGGCAGTGAGTCCGAAGCCGAGGTTTTTGGTGACCGCCGCCATCGCCGAAACCAGCAACAGCGGATCATTGACCGGCAGTTGAATTGACTCTTTGAGCGGCACATCCACTGAGTTTTGGTAGACGTCGTAAACCCCGACGATGTCGGCGATGAACAGACCATCAAACAGTCCACGCTCCAGCAGTTGCGCGAGTTCGGTCCAGTATTCAATCGTCATGTACTGAGTGGAGTTGTCCCGTGGATGCGTCCACAGACCATGGTTGATGTGCCCGATGCAGTTCATGTTGAACGCGTTGAGCAGAATTTTCTTTTTCGTTTTTAGAGGCGTGGCCATCAGATGGTCCCCCGCAGCGGCGGGTTTTCATCATTGAGGTAGTAATTGCCGACCGCGTGATACTTCCAGCGCACCGGGTCGTGCAGCGTGTGCACCCGAGCGTTGCGCCAGTGGCGATCCAGGCCGTGTTCGACCAGGGTTGCCTGGCTGCCGGCCAATTCGAACAGCGTGCTGCCAGCGGCGAGGGAAATCTCGGTGCTGATGGCGCGGGCTTCGGCGACGGCAATTGAGGCAGCAGCGACGGTTTCGGCGTTGGTGTCGGCCTGAGCCTTGTCGAGGAATTCGCCGGAGCGTTCCAGCAAGGCTTCGGCGGCGTGCAGACGAATGCTCAAGTGGCCGAAGCTCTTGATGGTCAGCGGGTCCTCGGTGGCTTTGTCGTTGCCGGAATCGATCCACGGCCGAGTCTTGGTGCGCACGAAATGCAGCGCATCTTCATAGGCAGCCCGGGCGATGCCGGTGTCGATGGCGGCGTGAAGAATCTGCGCCAGCGGGCCGACGGTGGTCGGGCGCTCGAACGCACTTTGAAACGGGATCACGTCTTCGGCGGCGACGTAGACATCTTCAAACACCACCGAACCGCTGCCGGTGGTGCGCTGGCCGAAGCCGCTCCAGTCGTCGATCACCGTCAAGCCTTTGCTGTTGCGCGGCACGAACGCCAATTGCTGCACGCCGTTCTCATCCACCACCGAAGTCGGGATGCGCTGGGCATAAATTGCTCCGGTGGCGTAGAACTTGCGGCCTTTGATGCGATAGCCGCTGCTGTCACGGGTCAGGCGGGTAACGCGGTCGTGAGCGGTTTTGGTGCCCAGTTCCGCAAGGGCATTACCGAAGCGTTGACCGGCCAGTACCTCGGCGTAGAGGCGCTTTTTCTGTTCGGCGCTGCCGTTCACGCGGAGCACTTCGAGTGCATAGAAATGGTTCTGCGGGATTTGTCCGAGAGAGCCGTCAGCCTGGGCAATCAGCGCGATCACTTTGGCCAGGGTGACGTTGGAAACCCCGGCGCCGCCGTATTCTTTTGGCACGCTGATGCCCCAGAGCCCCGAGCGGGAAAACACTTCCAGTTCCGGGTGTGGCAAACGGCGTTCGCGGTCGCGCAGGGCGCTGTCACGTTTGAAGTCTTCGGCCAGGTCACTGGCGACAATCAGGGCTTGCTCATCGCTGGTTATGACCGCGACGTGGTGAGAAAAAGTCATGTGTTTCTCCAGAGATCTGGTCGTTAAATCCAGGAGTGGCGAGCGGGTAGCGTGCCGTTCAGGTGATAAGTGCCGACGGCGTGGTATTTCCAGCGCACCGGGTCGTGCAGCGTGTGCACGCGGGCGTTGCGCCAGTGGCGGTCGAGGTTGAATTCGGCGAGGGTGGCGCGGCTGCCGGCCAGTTCGAAAAGCTTTTCGCTGGCCAGCAGCGAGATCTCGGTGGTCAGCACTTTGGCTTCGGCCACGGCAATCGAGGCGCGGGCGGCAGACTCGGCGGTGAGCGGCGCGGCGTTGACCTGATCGAGCACTTGCCCGGCCTTGCGCAGCAGCGCTTCGGCGGCGTGCAATTCGATCTTCAGTTTGCCGATGTCGGCAATCACATAGAGATCGTCGCTGGCCCGTTCGACCTTGGCGTCGATCCACGGCCGGGCACGGGTTTTCACGAACTCGATGGCGTCGTCGATGGCGCCCCGGGCGATGCCGGTGTCAATGGCTGCTTGTATCAACTGCGACACAGCGCCCTGAATGTTCGGGCTGTCATTGATCTTCCAGCTATCCACCACCAGCTCGGCGTCGACCTGCACGTTGTTGAGCAAAAGGGTGCCGCTGGCGGTGGTGCGTTGACCGAAGCCCGACCAGTCATCAACGATGCGCAAGCCCGGTGTACCGCGGCGGATGAAGGCCAGCACTTGCTTGCCGTCGTCGTTCAGCGCCTTGACGGCAATCCAGTGGGCGAACAGGGCGCCGGTGGAATAGAACTTCTGCCCGTTGACAACGAAGCCGTCACCGTCAGCGGTGATTCGTGCCTTGAGCTCAAGGGTGTTTTTGGTGCCGCGCTCAGGTCCTGCGTTACCGATTCGCCAGCCGTCGAGCACGCTTTTGAACAGCTGTTTTTTTTGCGATTCTGTGGCGCTGCCGAGCACCAGATTGAGAATGCCGAACTGGTTCTGCGGGATCTGTCCCAAGGCCGGGTCGGCCGCGGAAATGATCGCGAATACTTCGCCAAGGGTGACGAACGAAACCTGTGGGCCACCGTACTCACGCGGGATCGCAATGCTGCCCAGGCCGCTGCGGGTGAACTGTTCGATTTCCGACCACGGCAGCTTGCGCTGCTGGTCGCGTTTGGCCGCATGCTGGTGGGCGACTTGCGCCAATTCATGGGCAGCCTTGATGGCTTGTGCGTCGTTGCGCAAGACCTGCGCGGGCAACAACAGCGGGGCGATGTCCAGATCACTCTGGACGATTGCATCTGCCAGACTGGACATCAGTGCCGCTCCTTGGCTGCACGCAATGCCCTGGCGATCTGCACTGGGGTGATTGTGTTCCGGACCATACCTACCTCACATCTCATGGAAACGCCGCGAGGGTTGCGACGAACGAAAACAAGAATGTCCGGTGGTCCGGTGCATATACCCTAAGCGCGTATAAAAGATAAATGAACTAACTTTTAGGAATATGCATAGAAGACGCTTCAAGAGGTTGAACGCGCCCCCTGTGGGAGAGGGCTTGCTCGCGAAGGCGGTGTGTGAGGCAACATTGATGGTGACTGATACGGCCTCTTCGCGAGCAAGCCCGCTCCCACAGGGGCGGCGGTGTTTTCACTCCTTGCGGGGTTCTGCTGCCTTCAGCTCCTCTTTCAACGGCACTTTCAGATAGGGATTGGCGCAGCCGATCTTCAGCATCCGCGGCGGTGCCCAGCGGGAGTTGTTACCCACCCGGTCGAGGATGCAGTAAGTCACTTCCAGCCGCAGGTCTTCGCCGGCTTCGAGAATGATCGCCGCAGGCACCCAGACCTGGATCGGCTTGCCGACATCGCCTGCCTTGAGTCGTGGCAGATCCATACGTACATCGCCCCAGCGCAGAGTGATTTCGTCGTCGGCGGCCATGTTCAGGTAAGGCTCGATGGTCAACGGAACCCCGCGCTTGATCTGGTTCGGATTGACCCCCTGACGGCGAATGGTCTCGGGAATGTTCACGGGTTCCAGGCTCTGGTTTTCATCGCCGCACCGCGCAGACGGTTGGCCACCGGGGCAGTCGAGTTTGATCTGCACGCGGCTGGCGGCTGACAGGGTTGGCCCTTGCCCGATCTGCATAATCCGGTAGTGAACACGCGAGGTGCCATTGGCGATGAAGCTCTCGGGCACACGCAGTTGGACCGGTTGGCCGACATCGTGGGCCGTAAGCCCTCTGGAGGCCACGTAGCAGTTATCCCAGAACAGTTCGATCAGGTCGCCTTCGTCCATGCCGGGGTAGGGCGCCACGTCAATCAGCAGGTGAGCCGCCGAGTTGATGTTGATGCAGGTCTTGTGAGATTGCGCCAGGGTCGGGGCCGCAAGTTCGGGTTTGTTCGAAGTGCTTGTCATGGGGTTTCTCCTTGAAGCCTGCAGCGAAGTCCGTTTCTGAAAGTTCGAAAGGCGTGAATTGCCGAGCAATAAAACTGTTCACCGTTTACGAATCAAATAATGAATGAGTTCGAGATTCGACGCCTGCTGGAGACTAGATAAGAGTGCGCTTGAATAGGTGTCAATAGAGCTGGCTAGTTAAGTAGGGTATCTAGGGTTATTCAGAAAGATCCTACGCATTGAAGTTAATAAGCTGCACCGCTCTGTCGAACTTGACCGCGATTTTATGGGCTTTGAGTGCGTTCTGGACGGCGAGATCAGTTCGGTGGGGAGGCTGGTTTTGACGGATTTTAGGCGAGGTTAATCTGTTGCAGGACATATATATGTACCGCACGCAGCGTTGAGTAAATATCTATTGTTCGGGCGGGCCGAGAGATTTTATTAACGGGGTAGTGATCACTTCCATCCATGGAAGTTAATAAGTGGTGGGACGGTGTTTCAGTGATGAGCGTTATTCAAGAACTTGCTGAGGAACTGTTTGGTCCGCTCTTCTTTCGGATTGGCAAACAACGCCTTGGCTTCGCCTTGTTCGACGATCACACCCTTGTCGAAAAACACCACACGGTTCGCCACGTCCCGGGCAAAGCCCATTTCGTGGGTGACGATGACCATGGTGCGCTTCTCCTCGGCCAGGCTGCGGATGGTCGCCAGCACTTCACCTACCAGCTCTGGATCGAGCGCTGAGGTCGGTTCGTCGAACAGAATCACTTCCGGTTCCATCGCCAGTGCACGGGCAATCGCTACACGCTGTTGCTGACCACCGGAAAGGCGTCGCGGGTAAGCGTCTTCCTTGCCTGCCAGGCCAACCCTGGCCATGAGCTTTTTACCCAAGGCAACGGCTTCGGCATGTGGGATTTTTTTCACCACGATCGGGCCTTCGATGACGTTTTCGAGGGCCGTGCGATGAGGAAACAGGTTGAAACTCTGGAACACGAAACCTACGTGCTGGCGTAACCGTCGCACCAGACCTTGCTGCTGGTTCAGCGGACGACTGCCATCGATCTCGATATCACCGACCTTGATCCGGCCGCTGGTGGGTTCCTCCAGAAAATTCAGGCACCGCAGGAACGTGGTCTTGCCCGAGCCACTGGGCCCGATGATCGCCACCACCTCGCCTTCCTTCACTTCCAGATCGATGCCGTTGAGCACCACTTGACCCTTGAACTGCTTTGTCAGTTTTTCCACGACAATCATTGGGTCAGGACTCCTGGTCGTGCCGATTGACCCGTGCTTCCAACTGGTTCTGCAGGTGCGAAAGCACCGTGGCCAGAATCCAGTAGATCAGCGCGGCGGCAAGGTACATGGTGAAAATTTCAAAGGTACGGGCGGTAATCAACTGCGCCTGACGGAACAGTTCCGGCACCTGAATGGTGGCTGCCAGCGCGGTGTCCTTGACCAGCGAAATGAAGCTGTTGCCCAGCGGTGGCAGAGCCGTACGCATCGCTTGCGGCAGGATGGCCCGGCGCAGGGTCTGTGCGCGGGTCATGCCGATACTCGCGGCGGCTTCCCACTGGCCACGCTCGATGGAACTGATAGCGGCACGCAGGATTTCGCAGGCGTAGGCCGCCATGTTCAGCGAGAAGCCAATCAGGGCGGCCGGCAACGGATCAAGCTCGATGCCCAATTGCGGCAAACCGTAATAGATCACGAACAGTTGCACCAGCAACGGCGTGCCGCGAAAGAACGACACGTAGATGCGGGCGATCCAGCTCACCAGTTTGAAGCGCGACAGGCGCATCAACGCCAGACCAAACCCCATCACCAGGCCGAAGAACATCCCGCCCAAGCTCAAGATTACCGTGTAATACGCGCCCTTCAGCAGGAAGGGCGCGGAGTCCAGCGCAAGTTGGAAAGCTTCTTCCATTATTTAGTGACGTCAGCGTTGAAGTATTTTTCCGAGAGCTTGGCCAGGGTGCCATCGGCGCGCAGTTTATCGATCGCCTTGTTCACTGCTGCCAGCAACTCAGGCTCGCCTTTGCGCAGGGCAATACCGGCTTCCTGACGGGAGAACGCTTCGCCGGCGGCGGTAGTGTCCTTGGCCTTCTTGGCGTATTCCAGCGCTGCGAGACGGTCGATCAGAATGGCGTCAATGCGGCCGACGCGCAGGTCCTGGAACTTGGTCGGGTCATCTTCGTAGGTGCGGATGTCAGCGCCCGGCACATTGGCTATCACCCACTGTTCGTAGTTGGTACCCAGGCCCACACCGACTTTCTTGCCGGCCAGGTCATTGGCGGTCTTGATGGTGTCTTTGTTCTTGGTCAGAACCAGCGCCTGAATCCCGGAAACGGTGTACGGCTCGGAGAAGTCATACTTCTTCTTGCGCTCGTCCGAGATGGTCACCTGGTTGATCACCGCGTCCAGACGCTTGGATTCCAGCGCTGCGAGGATGCCGTCCCATTTGGTCGGTTGAAGTTTGACCTTCACGCCCAGCTCTTTGGCCAGGGCTTCGGAGAATTCGACTTCGAAGCCCGCCAGCTTGCCGTCGGCGTCGACGAAACTGAACGGTGGGTAAGTGCCTTCCAGGCCGACGTTGATAACGCCAGCGTCTTTGATTTTTTGCAGCTGCTCACCGGCAACTGCTTGCCCCAACAGACCGGCGCTCAGCGCCAGGCCCAGCGAACCAACCAGCAGGTTTCGACGTAGTGCGGAAAAATTCATGACAAGCCCCTGTGTTTTCTTATGGAAGACGCTTTAGGAAAGTTGGCAAATTCGGGATTTGAACGACTGCGATATCCTGCCCTAAAGCAGCGTATGCGTCTCGCTGCAAATTCGCCTGCGGCGCGACTATATGACGTTGTTTTTAGATAGGTAAATAACAAATATTACGTTTTTTATTCTTTTATTGAATATAAGGCCGGAGATCGAGATCGTTCCCCCGCTCTGCGTGGGAATGCCTCTAGGGACGCTCCGCGTCCAATGACGCGGAGCGTCACGGCTGCATTCCCACGCGGAGCGAGGGAACGATCAGCTACAAAAAGTCCTTGTAGGCAAACAATGCCGGTGCCCCACCGGTGTGCAGGAAAATGATTGGACCTTCATCGAACCGCTGGCGACCGATTCCGTCGAGCAACCCGGCCATGGCCTTGCCGGTGTAGACCGGGTCGAGCTACAGCCCTTCCTGGCTCGCCACCAGCTTCACCGCCGACAGTGTCCCGGCATTCGGCTCGCCGTAGCGTGGACCGAAGTATTCGTCCCACAACTCGATCTTGAAACTCGCTGGCAGGCTCACGCCCAGCAGCTCTGCAGTGCGTTCGGCGAGGCCCTGGACTTTCGGGCGCTGATCTTCATCACTACGGGAAACCGTGACACCAATCACTGGCAAATCCGGCAGTACTTCACTTAACGCCAGCGCCAGACCGCTGTGGGTCCCGGCACTGCCCGAGGCCAGAACCACGGCGGCGAATGTCAGCCCGGTGTCCTTGATCTGCTCAGCCAGCTCCAGCCCGGCACGCACATAACCTAAAGCGCCCAATGCATTGGAACCACCAATCGGCACTAGGTACGGTTTCTTGCCGTTGTTGCGTAGACGGTCGGCCAGAGCCTGCAATTGCTCGTCGGCGTTGTCGAGGTTTTCCACCAACTCGACCTTGGCATCGAACAGGTCCAGCAACAGTCGATTGCCGTTGCCGACATAGTTAGCGTCGTCGGTACCCAAGGAGTTTTCCAGCAGCGCTATGCAGCCCAGGCCAAGCTTGGCCGCAATGGCGGCGGTCTGGCGCACGTGATTGGACTGAAGCGCACCCGCGGTGATCAAGGTGTCGGCACCTTGTGCCAGCGCATCGGCCGCCAGGTATTCGAGTTTGCGCAGCTTATTGCCGCCCATGGCCAGCGGCGTCAGGTCATCACGCTTGACGTACACATCGCGGCCCAGCCAGGTCGACAAGCGTTCGAGTTTTTCCAGGGCGGTAGGATGACCGAGCAGGTCGAGACGGTTAAAGCGGGCAAGCTGTTGTTTGATCATGGGGTCCGTACTGGCGGAGGGAGTTGACAGGACTATAGGCACGCCTATTTAGCGGGGCAACCCGGCAATCGACTTATACCCAAAAGAACTGAGCACAGCACAATCGGTTCTTAATTCGCCTTCCGGACCATGCCGTAAAGTAATCCCCGTTAACGCGGCCAGACAGTCCGGCCGCCCGTGAGGAGTTTTTACCGTGAGCGAGCGTTCCAGTCATTGGCAACTGCAGACCATCGTCAGTCAACTGCGCACGGCGCGTGACCAGTGGCGCGTACAAAATGGCCGCGCCAGCACCGAACAGGGCGGTCGCGAGTTGCCCTCCCGAGCGGCCATGGCGCAGATTCTCGAAGCGCTCTGTGGCGCGTTGTTCCCGATGCGCCTGGGCCCGGTGGACTTGCGTGAGGAGAGTGAAGACTTCTACGTCGGTCACACGCTGGACGTTGCGTTGAACGCGTTGCTGGCTCAGGCGCGACTCGAATTGCGCTACGCCGCTCGCCACAGTGACCAGGCCGACACCGAAGTCGAGGCCAAAACGATTCAGATCATTCAGGACTTCGCCCTCGCATTGCCGGGGCTGCGCAGTCTGCTCGACACCGACGTGCTGGCGGCTTATCACGGCGATCCAGCGGCTCGCAGCGTCGACGAAGTGTTGCTGTGCTATCCGGGGATTCTGGCGGTGATTCACCATCGTCTGGCCCATCATTTGTACCGCGCCGGATTGCGGTTGCTGGCACGGATCAGCGCGGAAATCGCCCACTCGGCCACCGGCATCGACATTCACCCTGGCGCGCAGATTGGTCGCAGCTTCTTCATCGATCACGGGACGGGCGTGGTGATCGGCGAGACGGCAATTATTGGTGAGCGCGTGCGGATTTATCAGGCCGTGACCTTGGGCGCCAAACGCTTCCCGGCGGATGAGGACGGCCAGCTGCAGAAGGGCCATCCACGGCATCCGATTGTTGAGGACGATGTGGTGATCTATGCCGGGGCGACGATTCTGGGGCGGATCACCATTGGCAAGGGCTCTACCATTGGCGGCAATGTCTGGCTCACCCGCAGCGTACCGGCCGGGTGCAACCTGACGCAGGCGAATCTGCAGCATGATGATGGGGCGCAGAAGTAGGCCCCCCCATCTGATCGTTCCCACGCTCCTGCGTGGGAACGCCTCAAGGGACGCTCCGCGTTCCAGGGCCACCGCCTATGTAGTGCCTGACATCGATGTGACGCAGAGCGTCGCGGGCTGCATTTCCACGCAGAGCGTGGGAACGATCATGCGTTCCCCGCAGCGTCATACCCTTCCTTGAGCTAGCGTACAAAACATGCCGCCGAGCCTTGCGATTAGTCCTTAGCGCCCTATCCATGTTTAACTTGAACGCACATTCAAGTTAAACCGCCGGTTTGCTGCCCGCTCACAACAGGAGGCTTGCCTTTGCCGAGTCCGTTACTGATTGCCCTGTTCCACCCCCTTGAGGTGCGCCTTTCATGAGTGCGCCTTCCACCCCTCCAAGCGGCCAGGTCCGCATGAATCCGCCGGTGTTCTACTTTGCCGCGGGTTTCATTCTGTTGTTCGGCATTGTGGTTATTGCCTTGCCTGAACAGGCCGGTGCCTGGCTGCTGGAAGCGCAAAACTGGGCGGCCAACACGGTCGGCTGGTATTACATGCTCGCGATGACCCTGTATCTGGTCTTCGTGGTGGTCACCGCCTTGTCTGGCTACGGCAAGATCAAGCTCGGTGCCGACCACGACGAACCCGAATTCAGTTACCTGTCCTGGGCCGGCATGCTGTTCGCCGCCGGGATCAGCATCACGCTGTTTTTCTTTTGCGTGTCCGAACCGCTGACCCATTTGTCGCAACCACCGCAAGGCGAGGCAGGCACGGCGGATGCGGCGCGTCAGGCGATGCAGATTTTGTTTCTGCACTGGGGCCTGCACGGCTGGGGCGTGTTCGCCTTCGTCGGCATGGCACTGGCCTACTTCGCTTATCGACATAACCTGCCACTGGCCCTGCGTTCGGCGCTCTATCCGCTGATTGGCAAGCGCATCAATGGCCCGATCGGCTACGCAGTGGACGGCTTCGGCATCATCGCCACGGTGTTCGGCCTCGGTGCCGACATGGGTTTTGGCGTGTTGCACCTCAACTCGGGTCTGGACTACCTGTTCGGCATCGCTCACACCCAGTGGGTTCAGGTCGGCCTGATCACGCTGATGATGGGCGCGGCGATCATCGTTGCAGTGTCTGGCGTCGACAAAGGCGTGCGGGTGATGTCCGACATCAACATGCTGCTGGCCTGCGCGCTACTGCTGTTCGTGTTGTTCGCCGGCCCCACTCAGCATTTGCTCAACACCTTGATCCAGAACATCGGCGACTACCTCGGCGCGTTGCCGATGAAGAGTTTCGACCTGTACGCCTACGACAAACCCAGCGACTGGCTGGGCGGTTGGACGGTGTTCTACTGGGCCTGGTGGATTGCATGGTCGCCGTTCGTGGGCCTGTTCATCGCACGGATTTCCCGTGGCCGGACCATCCGCGAATTCGTCTTCGGTGTGCTGTTGATTCCGCTCGGCTTCACCCTGGCGTGGATGTCGATCTTCGGTAATAGCGCCATCGATCAAGTCCTCAACCACGGCATGAGCACCCTCGGCATGTCGGCCATCGACAATCCGTCGATGACCCTTTACCTGCTGCTGGAAACCTATCCGTGGAGCAAAACGGTCATCGCAGTGACGGTGTTCATCAGCTTCGTGTTTTTCGTCACCTCGGCCGACTCCGGCACGGTGGTGTTGTCGACGCTGTCCGCCAAGGGCGGCAACCCGGATGAAGACGGGCCGAAATGGCTGCGGGTGTTCTGGGGGGCAATGACGGCGCTGGTGACCAGTGCACTGCTGTTCTCCGGCAGCATTGATGCGCTGAAGTCAGCGGTGGTGCTGACCTCGTTGCCGTTCTCCATGATTTTGCTGCTGATGATGTGGGGGCTGCACAAAGCGTTCTATCTGGAGTCGCAGAAGCAGATCGCGCAGCTGCATTCCCTGGCACCGGTATCCGGATCGAAACGTGGCGGCTGGCGTCAACGCTTGACTCAGGCCGTGCATTTCCCATCTCGCGATGAGGTTTACCGCTTCCTCGATACGACGGTGCGCCCGGCGATTGAAGACGTCTCGGCGGTGTTCGTCGAGAAGGGTTTGAACGTGGTCACTCAGCCGGACCCGGCCAACGACAACGTCAGCCTGGAAATCGGTCACGGCGAGGAGCATCCGTTTATCTATCAGGTGCAGATGCGTGGCTACTTCACGCCATCGTTTGCCCGTGGCGGCATGGGTTCCAAGGAACTCAACAACCGTCGTTACTACCGCGCCGAAGTGCATTTGAGCGAGGGCAGTCAGGACTACGATCTGGTGGGTTACACCAAGGAGCAGATCATCAACGACATCCTCGATCAGTACGAACGGCACATGCAGTTTTTGCATTTGGTGCGTTGATCGAGAACCGGTGGCGCCGGGCCCTTTTCAGGTTTCGGCGCTCAACACCATGAACAGCACCATCGCCACCACCGGCACGCCGAATACTGCGCTGCCGACTACCAGCTCCGTGCTAAAGGGCTGGCCAGCGCTGACCATGCCGACTGCACCGTTGATCAACGTCAGCGCGAACCACAGCACGACAAAGCTGTAGGTCAGGGTTTGGCGGCTGAAACCGATTTTCTCGCCGATGAACAGCATCAGCGCCAGCAGGATCAGGCCGAAGGTGATGATGATGGTGGTGTGCATGGTGTGTTCCGCCCTTCAAATGTGTGTTGCCTGATCGTTCCCACGCTCTGCGTGGGAATGCCTCAAGGGACGCTCCGCGTCCAGTGACGCGGAGCGTCACGGGCTGCATTCCCACGCAGAGCGTGGGAACGATCAAGACTGCGGTGTCAGTGTGAGCTTAGTTAAACCAGCCCGCCATTAACCCGCAAAATCTGCCCATTGACCCAGCCGAATCCGGGCCGACCAGGAAGGACACGACGCGGGAGATGTCTTCTGGCTGCTCAGCAGATGCTGAAGGCTTGGTGGCCGATGGCGATCCACTGCCGCAGGTGCGTGAGATTGACGCTCATCTTGATAACCCTGATTACGCAGGCGGCGTGTGGGGTGTGGTCGAATTCGATATCACGCCTTACTTCGGCAAGTCGGTGCGGTTCAATGCCACGCTGCCTGAGCAATTGCTTGAACGTATCGACCAAACGGTTAGACGGGATCAGCGATATAGCTCAAGGTCTGGCTTTTTGGCTGCTGCCGCACTGCGGGAGTTGTCGGCGTAAACCTGGGTGGATCAAGAATCTGTGAAACGTTTCAGCATTTTCTCGAGTCCGAGGTTTATCGGCGTTTGTCTGGGCGTATGCTGGGCAACTTGCAAAGCAGTCGATACCAACTTCAAGACAGACAAGAGAGGATTCGATGACCTACACCGCTGCCGAAAACCGCTATGACTCCATCCCTTACCGCCGCGTGGGGCGCAGCGGGCTGGTGCTGCCAGCACTGTCTCTGGGCCTGTGGCACAACTTTGGCGACAGCACGCCGATCGACACCCAGCGTTCGTTGCTGCGTACCGCGTTTGATCTGGGCATCAACCATTTCGACCTGGCCAACAACTACGGCCCGCCGTATGGCAGCGCCGAGATCAATTTCGGACGTTTGCTGCGCGAAGACTTCAAGCAGTATCGCGACGAGCTGATTATCTCGAGCAAGGCCGGTTGGGACATGTGGGCCGGCCCTTATGGTCAGGGCGGCGGTTCGCGCAAATACGTGCTGGCCAGCCTTGATCAGAGCCTGCAACGCCTGGGTCTGGACTACGTGGACATCTTCTACTCCCACCGCTTCGACCCGGACACGCCGCTGGAAGAAACCGCCAGCGCACTGGCTACCGCCGTGCAACAGGGCAAGGCGCTGTACATCGGCATCTCGTCCTACTCGGGGGTTAAAACCCGTGAAATGGCCGCGCTGCTGAAAGAGTGGAAAGTCCCGTTGCTGATTCACCAACCGGCTTACAACCTGCTCAATCGCTGGGTGGAAAAAGACCTGCTGGATACGACGGACGAACTCGGGACGGGCGTGATCGCGTTCACGCCGCTGGCTCAGGGTTTGTTGACTGACAAGTACCTCAACGGTGTGCCGGCGGATGCGCGGGTCAATCGTCCGGGCGGTGGTTCGTTGCAGGCATCGCACCTGTCCGAAGCCAACATCGCTCATGTGCGTGCGTTGAATGAGATCGCCAAGCGTCGCGGTCAGAGTCTGGCGCAGCTGGCATTGGCCTGGACGTTGCGCGATCCGCGGGTGACCTCGGCATTGATCGGTGCGAGCCGTCCGGAGCAGATTGTCGAGAACGTCGGGGCGTTGAAGAATTTGAGCTTTAGCGCGGAGGAATTGGCGGAGATTGACCGATTTGCCCAGGAAGGTGGAATTAATCTTTGGGAGAAGCCTTCGACGGGGGAGTGACCTCTAACTGATCGTTCCCATGCAGAGCGTGGGAACGATCGGGTTACCGGAAATACGGCACATCCCCCAGCACCGTCGCCCGCTGCATCACTCGCCGCGCCGGCCGGTAATCATCCACGGCGTAATGCTGGGTCACGCGGTTATCCCAAAACGCCACGTCGTCCTTCTGCCAACGCCAGCGAATCGTGAATTCCGGTCGTGTCGCGTGAGCAAACAACAACTTCAGAATCACCTCGCTCTCAGTCTCCGACAGCTCATTGATCTTCGACGTAAAGCCTTCATTGACGAACAACGACCGGCGCCCGCTCACCGGATGCGTGCGGATTACCGGGTGCGACAACGGCGGATTCTTGCGGCGCGCTTCCTCCCATTGGGCCAACGCTTGCGGCGTGTTGCCATAACGCTCCAGCGGAAACGAGCGAGTAAAGTCGTGGGTAGCCGTCAGCCCTTCGAGCAAGGTTTTCATCGGCGCGGACAACGCTTCATACGCCGCGATACCGCTGGCCCACAGTGTGTCGCCACCGAACTCCGGCAGCAGCTTGGCGCTGAGTACTGCGCCCATGGCCGGGGTCGGCAGGAAAGTCACGTCGGTGTGCCAGATGGCGTTGTCGCGCACGTCGGTGACGGCAGTGTCGAGGATCAGCACTTCGGGCTGTTCCGGCACATTTGGGTAGATCGGGTGAATGTGCAGGTCGCCGAAATGGGCGGCGAATCGCGCTTGTTGCTGTGGCTCGATTGGCTGGTCGCGGAAGAACAGCACCTGATGCTTGAGCAACGCCTGCTCGATGGCATCGCGTTGTTCCAGGTTCAGCGGCTGGCTGATGTCGACGCCGCTGATTTGCGCGCCGAGGGCGGAGCTGAGGGGGACGACTTTCAGGTGGCTCATGGTGGTTCTCTTCAATCCGGGGTGCCGAGCTGTCGGCATGGTCAATGACAAGTCTTTAGTGAGCCTGGCCATGCCACGGCACCAGTTTGCGTTGCAGGGCGCGCAAGCCCATTTCCATGGCGAAGGCGATCAACGCGATCACCAGAATCCCCAGTACCACCACATCGGTAACCAGGAACTGCGCGGCCGACTGCACCATGAAGCCCAGCCCGCTGGTGGCGGCGATCAATTCGGCGGCGACCAGCGTCGACCAACCCACACCCAGGCCAATGCGTACACCGGTCAAAATGTCCGGCAAGGCGCTGGGCAGAATCACATGGCGAATCAACTGCGCCCGGGTCGCACCTAACGACTGCGCCGCGCGCAACTTGGCCGGGTCGACGGTGCGCACGCCGGTCGCGGTAGCGATGGCGATCGGGGCGAAAATCGCCAGGTAGATCAGCAAGACTTTCGACAACTCGCCGATGCCGCACCAAATCACGATCAGCGGCAGATAAGCCAAGGGTGGGATAGGGCGGTAAAACTCGATCAGCGGATCGAGAATGCCGCGAGCGATGCGGTTGTGGCCGATGGCGATGCCGACCGGCACGGCGGTCAGCACCGCGAAACCCAGGCCCAAACCGATTCGGCTGAGACTCGCGCCCAAGTGCTGCCACAAGGTCGAATCCATGTAGCCGGTAGTCACCAGCAGCCAGCCTTTTTGCAGCACGGCGGAGGGGGGTGGCAGGAACAGCGGTTCGATCATGCCAGTGGCGGTGACGGCCCACCAAATGACAACAAGCGCGACCAGCGTCAGCACACTGATCCACCGAGTGCTGAGGCTGCGACGTACCGGAATGCCCACCGATCGGCCGTTGCTTTTTACCGTCGCGGCCGGAATTTCATAGCTGCTCATGCGCGCTCCTGCCCCTGGGCGGTGCTGCGTTGGGAGAACACTTTGGCGAGCACGTGTTCGCGGGTTTCGATAAAGCGCGGGTCGGATTTGATCGATCGAGCCGACTCGCCGGCGGCGTAACGCTGAGCGAAATCCAGGCTCAGGCGCTCGACGATTTGCCCAGGGTTTGGCGCCAGCAGAATCAGGTCAGTGGCGAGAAACACCGCTTCTTCAATGTCGTGGGTAATCAGAAATACTGGCTTGGCGGTGCGCTGCCAGACTTGCAGCAGCAATTCCTGCATTTGTTCACGGGTGAAGGCATCGAGGGCGCCGAAGGGTTCGTCCATCAGCAAAACCCGAGGGTCGGCGGCGAGGGCGCGAGCCAGACCGACACGCTGCTTCTGGCCGCCCGAGAGTTGCCAGATTCGACGGTTTTCGAAACCGCAAAGGTCCACCAAGGCGAGCATTTCCCGGGCGCGGATTTCGCGTTTGTCCCGGGAAATGCCGGCCAGTTCCAGACCGAAACCGACATTGGCCAACACGTCCTGCCAAGGCAGCAGCGCGTCATCCTGGAACACCACGCCGCGTTCGGCGCTCGGGCCTTTGACCGGCACGCCATCGAGGGTAATGCGCCCGGCGCTAGGCTCGACGAAACCGGCGATCAGGTTCAACAGCGACGTCTTGCCACTGCCGGACGGGCCGAGGGCGACCAACAATTGCTGGGGCCCAAGACTCAGGGAAATATCCGCCAGTACCGGTTCGGCGGCACCGGGGTACTGTGCGCTGATGCGCTCCAGTTGTAGCAACGCCATCGCAGTTAACTCCCGATCAGTTGGTGATGTACTTGGCGCTGACGTAGGGGGCGTAATCCGGCAGGACGGCCTCGACCTTGCCTTGTTCCTTGAGGAACGCGGCGGTGTCGGTGATGGCCTTGGTGGTCGGCGCGCCGAGGGTGATCACCTGATCAGCCGCCAGCGGGTAGACGTTGCCTTGCAGCAACAATGGAATGTCGCTGGCCTTGGCGCCAGAGAGTTTCACCAGCTTGTCGACATTGCTTTGGTTGGCGAGCCAGGCCTTCGGGTCTTTTCGGTAGTCGGCGTAGGCATCCAGGGTCACTTTAGCGAACGCGGTCACGATTTCCGGGTGCTGCTCGGCGAAGTCTTTACGCACGATCCAGGCATCGAAGGTCGGCGCGCCGAACTTGGCCAGTTCGCCGGAGGTGATCAGTACTTTGCCGTTTTCCTTGGCCACACCGAGTGCTGGGTCCCAGACGTAAGTGGCGTCGATGTCACCGCGTTTCCAGGCGGCGACGATCGCCGGTGGTGCGAGGTTGAGGACGGTGACTTTCGACGGGTCGATGTTCCAGTGCTTCAGCGCGGCCAGCAGGCTGTAGTGGCCGGTGGAAACAAACGGCACGGCGATTTTCTTACCGATCAGGTCTTGTGGGGTTTTGATCCCGGAACCGTCGCGAGCGACCAGGGCTTCAGCGGCGCCGATCTGGGTGGCGATGAGGAAGGTTTCTACCGGGACTTTGCGGGTGATTGCAGCCGTCAGAGGGCTGGAACCGAGGTAGCCGATCTGCACGTCGCCGGAAGCGATGGCGGCGATGATGTCGGCTCCGTTGTCGAATTTGCGCCAGTCGATTTTGGCGTTGGTGGCTTTTTCGTATGCGCCGTCGGCCTGGGCGACTTTCGCCGGGTCAACGGTGGTCTGGTAGGCGACGGTGACGTCAGCCGCCTGGGTAAAGAAACTCACCGCAGCCAGAGACGCGGCCGCCAATAGGTGAAGGGGGGAAGTCAGTTTCATAGAGTAGCTCCTTGTCAGACAACCGAGAGTCGGCGTGAAAGGAGACTAAATGATCTAAGAATACAAAAATAAATAACTTTTTCGAATGAGCTTATGAACGGAAACTTCTAAGGGAACACGTTGATCTGATCGTTCCCACGCTCCGCGTGGTAATGCCTCAAGGGACGCTCGGCGTCCAGGTGATGCAGAGCGTCACCGGCTGCATTCCCACGCAGAGCGTGGGAACGATCTCAGGAGCTTAGTTGCTAATCGCCAGAATGCTCGCCTGATACGACCCGACAAACACATCGAAATCGCCCACCTCGTTCTGCTCCAGCTCAACCTGCTCAGCCAGCGACGAACGCGCCCGCGCTTCAAATTTCGCCTGATCATCACCATTCAACGGCTCACTACGGAAAAACTCCGCATGCGCGCGGCTCTGACGCAGGGAGAACTGACTGAAGCTCTCCTTGTGCTCAGCCATCGCCGCCAGCACTTGGGCGGATGGCGTCAGGGAAGGATCCTTGACCTTGGCCAGCTGCACATCCAATGCCTTGCTATGTGCATCGCCGCCGTGACTCTGATCCAGCATCGCAGCCAGTGGTGCAATCTTCTCCAGCAGCTCGCTGGCCCACTCTTTCAGGTCCACCGGATGACCGTCGCGTTGCAGTTGCAGGCCAGGACGGCGACCTTCCTTGACCACGCTGAGGAAGTTCGAGGTCGCATTGCCGCAGCTGGTGTTGGTCAGCAGCGGGCTGTCGTTCAGCGCACAGTACAGCAGGAACGCATCGAGGAACCGCGACTCTGGCAGGTCGATGCCCATCGGCAGGAACGGGTTGATGTCCAGGCATCGCACTTCGACGTACTGAATACCACGGGCTACCAGCGCCTGGATCGGGCGTTCGCCGGTGTAGGTCACGCGTTTGGGGCGGATGTTGGAGTAGTACTCGTTTTCGATTTGCAGGATGTTGGTGTTGAGCTGAACCCACTCACCGTCCTGATGCGTGCCGATTTCGACGTACGGCGCATAAGGCGTGGCGACCGCTTTGCGCAGGCTGTCGGTGTAACTGGCCAGATCGTTGTAGCACGGGGTCAACCCGGCCTGGGCGTTGCTCTGGTAACCCAGGTCACTCATGCGCAGGCTGGTGGCGTACGGCAGATACAAGGTGTCCGGGTCCAGTTGTTCCAACTGATGCGAACGACCGCGCAGGAAACCGGCGTCCAGCGCAGGTGATGCACCGAACAGGTACATCAGCAGCCAGCTGTAGCGACGGAAGTTACGGATCAGGGCGATGTAGGCCGACGACTGATAGTCACGGTCGGTGCCGACAAAGCCTTCAGCGGCTTTGAGCAGTGGCCAGAGCTTTTCCGGCAGGGAAAAGTTGTAGTGAATCCCGGCGATGCACTGCATGGTCTTGCCGTACCGCAGGGCCAGGCCTTTGCGGTAGACGTACTTGAGCTGACCAATGTTGGAGGTGCCGTAATAGGCGATCGGGATGTCTTCCTCGGCCGGCAACGGGCACGGCATCGATGGACTCCACAGGTACTCGTTGCCAAGTTTGCTGTAGGCAAAACGGTGAATGCTGTCGAGGCTCGCCAGGGTGTCTGCCGGGTCGGGCAGGGCCGGGGTGATGAACTCCAGCAGCGATTCGGAATAATCGGTGGTGATTTGTTCGTTGGTCAGCGCGGAACCCAATTCTTCTGGGTGCGGCGTTTGCGCCAGGCGACCTTCGCCGGTCACGCGCAGGCATTCACGTTCGATGCCGTAAAGGCACTGTTCGAGCAGAGAGAGGTTAGCGCGCTCGCCGAGCAGAGCCAGGCGGCGGTTGAGAAGTTCGCTCAAGTTGGATTCCTTCACGCGTCAGTCGCCCCAATATGGGGGTGGGCAAGACGGTCTACAAGGGTGACGTTGAAACTGGCGTTCTCGCCTGGTTTAGGAACCCCTCAGAACTGCTGTCAGCCAGCCAAGGTTTGATCGCCTCAATCCCCTGTGGGAACTCCGGCGCCGCTTTCATAGCGCCGAAATTAACTCAAATTGATGACCACTAGCTACAGGACAGCGAACGTGCCTTGTGCTTTTGCGACCAGTTTGTCGCCCTGCATCACGTCAGCCTCGACCACCAACGTGCGGCGGCCCGGGTGAATGACCCGCGCCGTGCACATCACTTCACCGTCAGAAACGGCGCGAATGTAGTTGATCTTGCACTCGATGGTCGCGCTTTGCTGGTCAAAGCCGTGGGCGCTGGAACAGGCCAGCCCCATGGCAATGTCCACCAGACTGAACAAGGCCCCGCCGTGGAGCTTGCCGCCGCGATTGCGCAGCTCTGGTGCAAGCCCGAGGGCGACTTGCGCCACCCCGGTCTCCAGACTGTGCAAGCGACACCCCAGCAACTTGAAAAAAGCGCTTTCGGTCAACCCGGCAGGGAATTCCATCAGCGTTTCTTCAGCTGCTTGGCGCTGGCGAACAGCGAAGCCATGGCGTTGTTGGCCGGAGCCGCTGCCGTGGTTTCTTTGCGCGGTGCGTTGTTCTGGGATTGGCGGGGTGCCGAACCCGGACGTGCGCCACGTGCGCCGTCGATTTTCTCGCCCGGGGTGTCGCTCATGCGCATCGACAGGCCCACGCGTTTGCGCGGAATGTCGATTTCCATGACTTTCACTTTCACCACGTCACCGGCCTTCACCGCTTCACGCGGATCCTTGATGAACTTCTCCGAAAGCGCAGAGATGTGCACCAAACCGTCTTGATGCACGCCGATGTCGACGAACGCGCCAAAGTTGGTCACGTTAGTCACCACGCCTTCGAGGATCATGCCCAGTTGCAAGTCCTTGAGGTCTTCGACACCTTCCTGGAACTCGGCCGTCTTGAACTCAGGACGTGGATCGCGGCCAGGTTTTTCCAGCTCTTGCAGGATGTCGGTGACCGTTGGCAAACCGAACGTCTCGTCGGTGTACTTCTTCGGATCGAGGCGCTTGAGAAAGCTGGCATCGCCGATCAGCGAACGGATGTCACGGTCGGTCTCAGCGGCGATGCGCTGGACCAGCGGATAGGCTTCCGGGTGAACGGCCGACGAATCCAGCGGGTTGTCGCCGTTCATCACGCGCAGGAAACCGGCAGCCTGTTCGAAGGTTTTTTCACCCAGGCGAGCGACTTTCTTCAACGCTGCACGGGTTTTGAACGCGCCGTGCTCGTCGCGGTGGCTGACGATGTTCTGCGCCAGGGTCGCGTTGAGGCCGGAGATACGCGCCAGCAGTGCCACGGAAGCGGTGTTCACGTCGACACCCACGGCGTTCACGCAGTCTTCGACCACGGCGTCCAGGCCGCGCGCCAGTTTCAGCTGCGACACGTCGTGCTGGTACTGGCCGACGCCGATGGATTTTGGATCGATCTTCACCAGCTCAGCCAGTGGATCCTGCAGGCGGCGAGCGATCGATACCGCGCCACGAATCGACACGTCGAGGTCCGGGAATTCCTTGGACGCCAGTTCCGACGCCGAGTAAACCGATGCGCCGGCTTCGGACACCATGACTTTGGTCATCTTCATGGCTGGGTATTTTTTGATCAGTTCAGCAGCCAGCTTGTCGGTTTCGCGGCTGGCGGTGCCGTTGCCGATGGCGATCAGGTCCACCGCATGCTTGGCGCACAGGGCGGCAAGCACGGCGAGGCTCTGATCCCACTTGTTGTGCGGTACGTGCGGATAGACCGTGGCGTGATCCAGCAGCTTGCCGGTGGAATCGACCACGGCCACCTTGCAACCGGTGCGCAGGCCCGGGTCGAGGCCCAGCGTGGCGCGCGGGCCGGCCGGTGCCGACAACAGCAAGTCGTGCAGGTTGTGCGCAAACACGTTGATCGCTTCGGTTTCCGCGCCATCGCGCAGTTCGCCCAGCAGGTCGGTTTCCAGGTGGGTGTAGAGCTTGACCTTCCAAGTCCAGCGCACCACTTCGCCCAGCCATTTGTCGGCGGCGCGGTTCTGGTTCTGGATACCGAATTGCTGGCCGATCATGCCTTCGCACGGGTGCATGGTGCCCGGCAGTTCGTCGCCGACTTTCAGCGCAGAACTCAGAATGCCTTCGTTGCGGCCACGGAAAATGGCGAGCGCGCGGTGCGACGGCATGCTTTTGAGTGGTTCATCGTGTTCGAAATAGTCGCGGAACTTGGCGCCTTCCTCTTCTTTGCCAGCGATGACGCGGGCGCTCAGAGTGGCTTCCTGCTTGAGGTAGCTGCGCAGTTTGTCCAGCAAGCGGGCGTCTTCGGCAAAACGCTCCATGAGGATGTACTTGGCGCCTTCGAGGGCAGCCTTCACATCGGCGACGCCTTTTTCGGCATCGATGAAGCGCGCGGCTTCGGCGTCTGGCGTCAGGGTCGGGTCGTTGAACAGGCCGTCGGCCAGCTCGCCGAGGCCGGCTTCCAGGGCGATCTGGCCCTTGGTGCGGCGCTTCTGCTTGTACGGCAGGTACAAGTCTTCGAGGCGGGTTTTGGTGTCGGCGAGTCTGATGTCGCGTTCAAGTTGCGGGGTCAGCTTGCCTTGTTCCTGAATGCTGGCAAGGATGCTGATACGCCGTTCGTCGAGTTCTCGCAGGTAGCGCAGACGCTCTTCCAGATGGCGCAGCTGGATGTCATCGAGGCTGCCGGTCACTTCTTTCCGGTAGCGGGCGATGAAGGGCACCGTGGAGCCTTCATCGAGTAGCGCGACGGCCGCTTCGACCTGTTGTGGGCGTACGCCGAGTTCCTCGGCGATGCGGCTGTTGATGCTGTCCATAAAACCACCTGACAAATTGTGAAAGCAGGCTCGCAGGCGCAGAGATAAAGGCTCGGCGAGTCTGGTTGAACGGCCTGGCCTGCGCCGCTACCTGGATCAACAGGCATCCCGTTGACCCGTGAAATCGAACAATTACTGCCACGGCCGTGAAAATAAATATCGGCCACTCGCAGCAATGATCAGACGTTGCCTGACACAAAAGGCCGCGCATTATAACCAGCGTTCGGTCATTCGGGGGCATCGCAGGCTGTAGGCATAAAGGCCGGATTTCTGGCGATGAAGGAAAAATCTGCTAACAATGCACACGGTGCGTATAACGGCAGCTACGCCATAATGCGCGCCGAGATCAAAGGAGTATCTAATGAGCAGCACTGCAAACATTGCTGAAGGCGAAAAAATTCTTATTGTTGATGACGATCCAGGGCTCAGCAGCCTGTTGGAACGCTTTTTCGTCAGCAAGGGCTACCGCGCCCGCGCCGTGCCGAACACTGAACAAATGGATCGCCTCCTGGCGCGTGAAGTGTTCAACCTGGTCGTCCTCGACCTGATGCTGCCCGGCGAAGACGGCTTGACCGCCTGCCGCCGCCTGCGCACCGCGAACAACCAGATTCCAATCATCATGCTGACCGCCAAGGGCGATGAGCTGAGCCGCATCAAGGGCCTCGAACTGGGCGCTGACGATTACCTCGCCAAGCCGTTCAACCCGGATGAGCTGATGGCGCGCGTCAAAGCGGTCCTGCGTCGTCAGTCCGCTCCGGTGCCGGGTGCTCCGGGCAGCGAAGACGAAAGCGTGACCTTCGGTGACTACGAGCTGTCCCTGGCCACCCGCGAACTCAAGCGCGGCGACGAAGTGCACATGCTCACCACGGGTGAGTTTGCGGTGCTCAAGGCGTTGGTGATGAACGCCCGCCAGCCTCTGACTCGCGACAAACTGATGAACCTGGCCCGTGGCCGCGAGTGGGACGCCCTGGAGCGTTCCATCGACGTGCAAATCTCGCGTCTGCGCCGGATGATCGAGCCCGATCCATCCAAGCCGCGTTACATCCAGACAGTCTGGGGCGTGGGTTACGTGTTCGTTCCGGATGGCGCCGCCACCAAGTGATCGGCGATTTGTAGGAGCGGGTCTTGCGGATGATGTTGTCCGCAGACTCGCGATCCGCAATATGCGAGCATCGCTCGCTCCTGCAAGTGTGTAGCGGTTATCCATGAAAACCCCCGTTTGGTTCCCCCAGAGTTTCTTCTCCCGCACCCTTTGGCTGGTGCTGATCGTCGTCCTGTTTTCCAAGGCGTTGACCCTGGTTTATCTGTTGATGAACGAAGACGTGCTGGTGGACCGCCAATACAGCCACGGCGTCGCCCTGACGCTACGCGCCTATTGGTCGGCCGATGAAGAAAACCGCACCAAGATTGCCGATGCCGCGACCCTGATCCGGGTAGTCGGCGCTGGCGTGCCGGAAGGCGAGCAACACTGGCCTTACAGCGAGATCTACCAGCGACAGATGCAGGCCGAACTGGGGGCCGACACCGAAGTCCGATTACGCATGCACTCGCCGCCGGCGCTGTGGGTGCGGGCACCAAGCCTGGGTGATGGCTGGCTGAAAGTGCCGCTTTACCCACATCCGTTGCGTGGCCAGAAAATCTGGAACGTACTCGGCTGGTTCCTCGCCATCGGCTTGCTGTCCACTGCGTCGGCATGGATCTTCGTCAGCCAGCTCAATCAACCGTTGAAACGTCTGGTGTATGCCGCGCGGCAACTCGGCCAGGGCCGCAGTGTGCGCCTGCCGATCAGCGACACGCCGAGTGAAATGACCGAGGTCTATCGCGCCTTCAACCAGATGGCCGAAGACGTCGAGCAGGCCGGTCGCGAGCGTGAGTTGATGCTGGCCGGGGTCTCCCATGACTTGCGCACACCCTTGACCCGTTTGCGGCTGTCTCTGGAGTTGATGGGCGACCATAGCGACCTGACAGACGATATGGTCCGCGACATCGAAGACATGGACGCGATTCTCGACCAATTCCTGGCGTTTATCCGCGATGGTCGCGACGAGTCGGTGGAGGAGGTGGACCTGAGCGATCTGGTGCGCGAAGTCGCCGCGCCGTACAACCAGAACGAAGAGAAAGTGCGCTTGCGCCTGGAGCCGATCCAGCCGTTTCCGTTGCGTCGGGTGTCGATGAAGCGGTTGCTGAACAACCTGATTGGCAACGCCTTGCATCACGCAGGCAGCGGGGTTGAGGTGGCGGCTTATGTATCCGGGGATACCAGCGCGCCGTATGTCGTGCTGAGTGTCATGGACCGTGGGGCGGGGATTGATCCGTCGGAGCTGGAGGCGATCTTCAACCCGTTTACTCGTGGTGATCGTGCCCGGGGTGGCAAGGGGACCGGGTTGGGCTTGGCGATCGTCAAGCGGATTGCCTCTATGCATGGTGGGAATGTTGAGCTGCGCAACCGTTCCGGCGGCGGGTTGGAAGCGCGGGTGCGGTTGCCGCTTGGGTTGTTGCTGCCACGGGATGCGGTCTAACCCGATCGTTCCCATGCTCCGCGTGGGAATGCCTCTTCGGACGCTCCGCGTTCGGCTCTGGAGGGGACGCGGAGCGTCCCGGGCTGCATTCCCACGCAGAGCGTGGGAACGATCACCGAGTCAGCTTCAGCCTCAGCCTTTACCTTTGGTCCGCGTCATATTCGGCCCACCATTCTTCTCCAGATGCTCAATGATGATCCCCGCCACGTTCTTGCTGGTGGTGGTTTCAATCCCTTCCAAACCCGGCGACGAATTCACTTCCATCACCAGCGGGCCATGATTGGAACGCAGGATGTCCACGCCCGCCACTGCCAAACCCATCACCTTCGCCGCACGCAATGCCGTCATGCGTTCTTCCGGCGTGATCTTGATCAGGCTGGCGGTGCCACCACGATGCAGGTTGGAGCGAAATTCCCCAGGCTTGGCCTGGCGTTTCATCGCCGCGATCACCTTGTCGCCCACCACGAAGCAGCGAATGTCCGCCCCGCCGGCTTCCTTGATGTATTCCTGAACCATGATGTTCTGCTTCAGGCCCATGAACGCCTCGATCACCGACTCCGCCGCCGTCGCCGTTTCACACATCACCACGCCGATGCCCTGAGTGCCTTCCAGCACCTTGATCACCAGCGGCGCGCCGTTGACCATCTCGATCAAGTCGGGAATGTCGTCCGGGGAGTGCGCAAAACCGGTGACTGGCAAACCAATTCCCCGGCGCGACAGCAATTGCAGGGACCGCAGTTTGTCTCGCGAGCGGGCGATGGCCACCGATTCGTTGAGTGGAAAAACACCCATCATTTCGAACTGGCGCAACACCGCGCAGCCATAAAACGTCACCGACGCGCCAATCCGCGGGATCACCGCATCGAAACCCTCCAGCGGCTTGCCACGATAGTGGATCTGCGGCTTGTGGCTGGCAATGTTCATGTAGGCGCGCAGGGTGTCGATCACCACCATTTCATGGCCACGCTCGGTACCGGCTTCGACCAGACGACGAGTGGAATACAAACGCGGGTTCCGCGACAGCACAGCGATCTTCATGCAACACCTGTGGGGGAGGTAGATACCGGGAACACCGGCTTGTCTTGTACGTATTTAATGCCCGGATTGACCACCAACTGGCCGTCGATCAAGGCTTTGGAACCGAGCAACAGGCGATAACGCATGGATTTGCGGCAGGCGAGGGTGAACTCGACCCGCCAGACCCGATCACCAAGGGCCAGGGTGGTGCTGACCACGTAACGCTTCTGCGCGTGGCCGTTGGAGCTTTTGATAGTTTTCATTGTCACCAAGGGTGCTTCGCAGCGCCGGTGACGCAGTTGCACTACCGTGCCCAAGTGAGCAGTAAAGCGCACCCACTGTTCCCCGTCGCGCTCGAATGGTTCGATATCGGTGGCATGCAGGCTGGAGGTGCTGGCACCGGTGTCGATTTTTGCGCGCAGGCCCGCGACTCCCAAATCCGGGAGCGCCACCCACTCGCGCAGACCGACAACGGTCAAATGGTCAAATGTCTTCAATAGGAAAAACCGGCGATTAACGCGTCCAGGTCCCAGGTGTTACCTGGGCCAACGCTTTGAATGCGGGCTTGGCGAACCAGTAACCCTGCATCAGAAAAATTCCACAGTCCGCCAGGAAATCCCGTTCTCCGGCGCTTTCGATCCCTTCGGCAATGACTGTAACGTTCAGCTCCGCACAGATTGTGACAACCCCTCGAACGATAGCCTGACGAACACGATCGCGGTCGACATCGCGGATCAGTGCCATGTCGAGTTTGATCAGGTCCGGTTGGAAATCAGCAAGTAGATTGAGCCCCGAGTAGCCCGCGCCGAAATCGTCGATGGCGGTCTTGAAGCCGAATTCGCGGTATTCACGCAGAATATTGGTCAAATGGCGATAGTTATCTACGTGCTGGCTTTCCAGGGTTTCGAAAATCAGCCGATCGATGGGGAAGTTGTGTTTTTTCGCGGCTTCCAGCGTGCTTCGAATACACAGTTCCGGGCGGTACACGGCGTTGGGCATGAAGTTGATTGACAGATGCGTCTGCATCCCTAGATTCGCCGCGCCTTCAATGGCTCGGGTCCGACAGAGCTGGTCGAAGCGGTAGCGGTTGCCCTCGGTGATCTGATCGAGAACCGACAGTGCACCCTCACCCTTTACGCCGCGCACGAGTGCCTCATGGGCGAAAATCGACTGGTCTCGCAAATCGACGATCGGTTGGTAGGCAAAGGCAAAATCGAAGCCCAGGGGCTCACTTTGTTGGCAACCCTGGCATCCGCCCTTTGGCGAGGTCAATGAAGACGGAAATATAGTCACTCGATTACTCCATGCCGGTGAGCCGGCCAAGAACACAGTCTATCTGGAGGGCCGAGTTCTTGCGCCCGACAGAAACGGTAGTACAGTTCCGACTATTCACCGAGAGAGGAATTCCAGTGGCACAAAAACAGGAAGAGGACGACAAGGTCCGTCTCGATAAATGGTTGTGGGCCGCGCGTTTTTATAAAACACGTGCCTTGGCCAAAGCGGCGATAGAAAGCGGCAAGGTGCATTGCCGGGGGGAGCGCTGCAAACCGGGCAAGGAGCCGAGGGTCGGCGACGAGTTTCAGATTCGCGCAGGGTTCGAGGAACGCACGGTGGTGGTAAAGGCGTTATCGATCGTACGCCGAGGTGCGCCAGAGGCTCAGACGCTCTATTCTGAAACCGAAGCCAGCATCGCCAAGCGCGAGGCGGCTGCGGCCATGCGTAAAGCCGGTTCGCTGGGCGTGAGCACCGATGGCAAACCGAGCAAGAAGCAGCGACGGGACTTGTTCAAGTTTCGTGGAAGCAGCAACGACGAGTAAGTCAGTTGTTTCTGTGTTGTCTGTGGAGCAGCCTTCGCGAGCAACGCTTGGAACAAACCCGGATTGTTCATAACATGCCTCCCACGGCTGAACATCGCGCACCGAAAGGGGCTGCAGAGGCGCATTTCCACTTCTTGAAATCATTTTGTAATTACTTCAGATACCCAGACCTATGACCGATTTACCGGATACCGACTACACCCAACGCTTCATCTTCGATGACAGCGACACCCGCGGCGAGCTGGTTGCGTTGGAGCGTAGCTACGCCGAAGTCCTCGCTAAACACCCGTATCCGGAGCCGGTTGCGCAATTGCTTGGCGAGCTGATGGCGGCGGCGTCGTTGTTGGTCGGCACCTTGAAGTTCGATGGCTTGCTGATTCTCCAGGCCCGTTCCGAAGGCCCGATCCCGCTGCTGATGATCGAGTGCTCCAGCGAGCGCGAAATCCGTGGCCTGGCCCGATACGAAGCCGACCAGATCGCACCCGACGCAACCCTCGCCGACCTGATGCCCAATGGCGTATTGGCGCTGACCGTCGACCCGACCCAGGGCCAGCGTTACCAGGGCATCGTCGACCTCGATGGCGAAACCCTGTCGGAGTGCTTCACTAACTACTTCGTGATGTCCCAACAAGTCGGTACGCGTTTCTGGCTATACGCTGATGGTCGTCGAGCCCGTGGCCTGCTGCTGCAGCAACTGCCCGCCGACCGTCTGAAAGACGAAGAAGAACGCGCCGCCAGCTGGCAGCACATCACCGCGCTGGGCAGCACCCTGACCGCCGATGAATTGCTGAGCCTGGACAACGAAACCGTGCTCCATCGCCTCTACCACGAGGAGCAGGTTCGTCTGTTCGATGTGCAGAAACTGCGCTTCCATTGCAGCTGCTCTCGCGAACGTTCTGCCAATGCGCTGGTCAGCTTGGGTCTGGAAGATGCCCAGTCGCTGGTGATCGAACACGGCGGCCACATCGAGATCGATTGCCAGTTCTGCAACCAGCGCTATCTGTTTGATGCCGCGGATATCACTCAATTGTTCGCGGGTGCGGGTGTTGATACGCCGTCAGATACCCGGCACTAAACCGGTTCAGCGCAGGTAAATTCACTGCTTAACGCCGCAATAACGCCGTTACGACGGGAGGGCCCTACTATTTTTGGGCGTTTCTGGCATAATCCGGCCCACTTTTTGTCGCGGTAGTAGTGCACGACTTTCTACTACAAAACGTTTGGAGCACACTCGGCCACTGGCCGACGGGGAATCTCATGACGCAAGCCAATAACGCCGTGTACACCGATCTGAGTGTTGATGATCTGGTAAAAGAAGCCCTGAATCGCGGTGAAGGCGAGCTTGCCGATACCGGCGCGCTGGTAGTTCGCACCGGTCACCGTACCGGCCGCTCGCCAGTCGATCGTTTCATCGTGGAAGAGCCTTCCACCCAGGCAGCCATCGCTTGGGGCCCGATCAACCGCAAGTTCCCGGCCGACAAGTTCGATGCCCTGTGGGACCGCGTCGAGGCGTTCAACAACGCGCAAGAGCATTTCGTTTCCCACGTGCATGTAGGTGCGGCTGAAGACCACTACCTGGCCGTGAAGATGACCACCCAGACTGCCTGGCAGAACCTGTTCGGCCGTTGCCTGTTCATCAACCCGGAAGAGTACAACCCGGCTGGCCGTGATGAGTGGCAAGTGCTCAACGTTGCCAACTTCGAGTGCGTGCCAGAGCGTGACGGCACCCACTCCGACGGTTGCGTGATCCTCAACTTCGCTCAGAAGAAAGTACTGATCGCCGGCATGCGTTACGCCGGTGAAATGAAGAAAGCCATGTTTTCGGTGCAGAACTTCCTGCTGCCAGCTGCCGACGTGCTGCCAATGCACTGCGCCGCCAACATCGGCGAAGAGGGCGACGTGACCCTGTTCTTCGGTCTGTCCGGCACCGGCAAGACCACCTTGTCCGCCGATGAAAGCCGTTACCTGATCGGTGACGACGAGCACGGCTGGGGTGAAGGCGTTGTCTTCAACATCGAAGGCGGCTGCTACGCCAAGTGCATCGACCTGTCCGAGAAGAACGAGCCCGTCATCTGGAAAGCCATCAAGCACGGCGCAGTCCTGGAAAACGTCGTTATCGATGACGCCAAGCACGCCGATTACGCTGATGTCAGCCTGACCCAGAACAGCCGCGCAGCCTACCCGCTGGAGCACGTTGCCAAGCGCTCCGAGAAAAACCTCGGTGGCGAGCCAAACGCTGTGATCTTCCTGACCTGCGACCTGACCGGCGTGCTGCCGCCCGTGTCGATCCTCAGCGAAGAACAAGCGGCCTACCACTTCCTGTCCGGCTACACCGCACTGGTGGGCTCGACCGAAATGGGTTCCGGCAGCGGCATCAAATCGACCTTCTCCACCTGCTTCGGCGCACCGTTCTTCCCGCGTCCGGCCGGCGAATACGCAGAACTGCTGATCAAGCGCATCCGCGGCTTCGGCTCCAAGGTCTACCTGGTCAACACCGGCTGGACCGGCGGCGGCTACGGCGTCGGCAAACGCTTCAACATCCCGACCACTCGCGGCGTGATCGCAGCGATCCAGAGCGGCGCGTTGATCGGTGCTGAAACCGAGCACCTCGACACCATCAACCTGGACGTGCCTTTGACTGTGCCGGGTGTTGAGACTGGCCTGTTGAACCCACGTAATACTTGGGCTGACAAGGCTGCTTATGATGAGGCCGCCAAGGCGCTGGCTGGGTTGTTTGTTGAGAACTTCAAGAAGTTTGAAGTGAGCGACGCGATCAAGGCTGCTGGGCCGAAGTTGTAAGCGTTGGATTGATGTAATGAGAAAGCCGCCCTTTGGGGCGGCTTTTTCGTGGGCGAGAGAAAAGTAGTACGGAGGTCAATTGCCAGAGAGGAGAAATGCCGGAGCCATATTGTCTTGCTCACGCTTTGATAGCCCGATTGCGCCCGCCAGCGTTGGCCATTGGCTGACGATTCCTTGGAAACTCTCAATAGTTTCTTCCGCATCTGCACGACTGACCCGAAAGTATTCGGCCACCTCGCGTGCGAGTTCAAGATCCAGCGCGTTGTCGGCGTCTGTGATGTTGAGCTTCAACCCATCGGCGTTCGCTACCGGGTTCATGTCGTAGGCATCAGACAGGCGCCACCCCCGGCCGGGATCAAGGAGAAAACCGTGGTTGCGCATGTGGTCGTCAGTATTGGAGACCAGGATGTTGAACACGATGCGAGACCACAACTCGCGAAGATCTTCGTCGGGTTCTGAGCCGTGCTCCATGAGTACTTCTGCCAGCTCCAGGTAGCTGGCGCCTACCGATGCATCGTCACCGTCCACGCGGTCGGTCATGGTCATGGCTGAGGCGAAATGTAGTCGGCCACCTGTTTCGGTGCGGTCGAAGCGCTTAACCATGAAGCAGTGATGGTCGCTCGCATAGCGTCGTGCAATACCGGTCGCCACTCGTAGACCGCATTGATTCGCCAGGGCATTCACCACCAACTCCCACCCGCCGACGTCATAGTCGTCGCGAGTGCTCGGAAACTTGGCGATCCACAGATGACCACGTTTATCAGCAACGCTGGCCTTAGGCCTGGCACCGCCCAGTGAGCCACCGGGTGCGATCAACATTCTCAGCCACTCGCGCCCATCGAGTGATGTGTTGTCTGGATCGTTTTCCAACGCTCGACTTGCCTGTTCCAACGCACTTAATTCGATAAAGGGTGGGGCTGCCAACCCATCGCGATCATCCAGGAAATTGCCTTCGTCATTTAGCTTGTAGCGAATAGCTCCGACTCGATAGAGGTCGTGAACGCCTAGCAGAAAATCCGACTCGTACAGCTTGGTGCCTTTCGGGGCCAGGCCGTCGCGGATGTCCCGTTCCAACCGGCGTTTCATCAGCAATTGACCCCAGCGATCTGGGCTTGAATCGGCAAAAACACCGAACCGGGTTTGATGTTGGCCTGGGAATTGTCGCCCTTCAAAGAGGCCAATTCGAGGATCCAGCGATGTGAAGCTCAACTCGGGATCGGCCAAAGCCGCCGCGTCGTACTCAAACTCGAACACGTTGGTGGCGCGAGCCTTTCTGGCATGTAGGAACCCTAGGCGCCTTGGCCCGTTCAAGGATTCCCAATCGGCATACACCGCGATCAGTGTCATTTTTAATCCGTCGTAGGTTTAGGTTTTTTCTTGGTTAACAAACTGGATAAAGAGTGAGTGTTCAAAGGGAAATCATCGGCAAGATTCGATTTGGAAATGGGACTTTCTAACGCCTCCGTCTCCCGTTCA
This sequence comes from Pseudomonas sp. Hz4, assembly GCF_054898165.1. Taxonomy (NCBI): domain Bacteria; kingdom Pseudomonadati; phylum Pseudomonadota; class Gammaproteobacteria; order Pseudomonadales; family Pseudomonadaceae; genus Pseudomonas; species Pseudomonas sp. Hz4. Next base: position 495,455 of record NZ_CM142719.1, read on the forward strand.
CGAATAGGTGGCGATACCTTCGCTGGGAGCACCCTGCGTGCCCGTTGGCGTTTACTGGTAGTGAGGTTTGCTCCTGAGGTTAATTGAGCGTCTTGCAGTTGGCGTCCCAGCTCATCCACCGCCGCGAGCTTGCTTAAGTCTTTCTCCAAGCCCAGCACCTGCATTACTGACAAATAAGCCCCCATTGTCACGCCTGACCCGCCTGACTCTAGAGAGCGCAGTGTTGTCAGTGACATGCCAGCCCTCTCGGCAACCTGCTTGGCTGTCAGCTTTCGGCGCAGCCGAGCGAGTTTGAGCCGCTCGCCAAACTCAGAGAGTAGCTTGGCTGCTGCTGGCAGGAGCGGCGCTGTTTTCTTAGCCATGTGCCATTATTCCTTCATTTTTAAGCCTAAACTGCCAGAATAATAGCACTTATGTATTGATGTGCAGGACTGACTCGATGAATTGCGAAATACGGCGTGCTCTGTCCTACTACTCCGGTTTACGCGGTATGAGTGGGATTTGATAGATTGCGAAAACTGTCATTATTCCAACTGAAATCACGCTAAACAGGCAGAATAATGGCACTTACGCGTTCGGTTAGATGCTTTCCAATGCCTGTGTATCCCACCGTTGCACCTTGATCGCGTTGTAGAGCATGCCGATAGTCAGCGGGACTTTGTCGCCATGAGCCTTGGCTCGGCGCTTGAGAAACACATCAAATCCCTCAGGCTGGAAGTAGCGATAGGCGTCGTAGTCGATGAAGTCGATGGCGAAGTGTTCTTCCAGTGCTTCCATCAGGTGTCGTGCATCAGCGCCGTCGCAACCCAGGTCGAAGTTGATCGAGGTGGTGAGGCTTATGGATTTGCGTTCGGGGAGGCCGAGTTCTTCGTGCAGCAGCTGCATGGTGTGGTCGTCGGGGAAATTGGGGCGAGGTTCATGATGGCGTCCAGTTGGAGGAAAGGCTGGCGCTGATGCGTTCAGCGCCTCCTTTCAAATAACGGCCAGTTAAGTCTCTGTCGGAGAGTTCTTGTAGCCCTCAAAACTTAGGGTCAGCGGTTGACCTGATCATGGCCATTGTTGTCTCGTATGCAGTACCCGCATTACTTCTACTGTTTGTGGCAAGACCGCATAGACCATAATGTAATTTGGTGTGGCGACTATTTCATGAGTGCCAGGGATTCTGCCCTTTCTATAAAGCTTTGGGTGCTGGCGTGCTTGCTCTGCTTTGAACTCAAAAACTTCGTCTAAAGCGATGGCCGCGTCAGGGTTGTCCTGGCAAATATAATTCATGACGTTGTCCCGGTCAGTCAGCGCCGAGGGGCGCCAAATTACCCGCATTAGCGCGCCCGTTGACGTAAGGCATCACGTTTGGCGGCAAAGATTCGGCGCGCCTCTTCGTCGCTAACGCTTGGTCGGGGATCATCAATGCTGGCCTGAACCTGTTTCTTGAACCACTCCTCATAAGCAGCCGCTTCATGAGCTTGCTTCATTGCGTTGGAACGGTCAGGGCGAGAATAGGTTTTTACTTGAAGAGGGTCATAGCCCGATGCATCGACATCGAAATGATTGATGCCTATTCCTTGCAAATAGATCACTAGGGTTTCGAGTCGTTTGAATAGGCGTATTTGCTGGCTGCGTTGCGCTGCCAGGGAATATTTCTGTGATCCATGTTGGACCTGAACCGCCCAACCACCTTGCTTGGCTGCGATATGGATGACGTCAACAGCGCCGCTTTCAACCAGTTTGACGAGTGCGCTGTGATCAATCGTTGCGGTTGTCATAAGAAGGAGCCCATGGCTGATCAGTGGCTCACATGCTACGCAGTCAATAATAGTATGCAATCTTCTGCCTCCATTAAGGATGTAGGAATTAGTATCCTTTTTCGTGGGTAGCCAGCTCACAGTGAGGCTGGCATACCCCGTGAACACGGTGTCTTAGGCCGGCGCTTTCCAGCCCATCATGCGTTGTTGGGCGACTTTCAATAGGTCGCAACCATCCTGGGTCAGCAGGTAGAGGGCGTGGGTGATATGCGGGATGTCTTCCACGTCACCGTTTTTGAAGCATTGGCAATGTAGGGTTTTGAGTAGATCGCCGGAGGCTCGGATTCGCTGGAGGGCAGCTTCGAGGATGTCTTGCGGGTCGGCCTCTGTGTCGATGATCAGGGGTGGGGAATCGGTGAGGTTGGTTTGGAGTGGGCGGTAGCGGCTCGGAAACGGATTTAATGCGGTCACTGAAGAACACCTCTACTTAATTGGGAATGTGCGCTTTCTTTGTCGAGTGACCAAGCCCGAGTCGCTGATTTGGCAGCGACAATCCGACTATAGATGCGAGTTGCCGGTTGCCGGTTGGCGATAGGCGACAAGGTGTCTTCGGTTGTAGGACCGGGATGAAGCTTTGATAGGTCGTTGCCTACGGACTTTTCCCCAACCGTACATTCTCTCGTTTGATTGTTATCAGGCACACCGAGTTATCGTTCATCGCGGGCAAGCCCGGCTCCCACAAGGATTTTCATTCGGGCATTATCGAGCTGTAATCCTCGGCAGCCGTTGCCGTGCTACCTCAAGCAATTCATTACCGTCCTGGGTCAGCAGGTACAGCGCGTTGACAATGTTGGGAATATCACTCGCATCCGCCTGTTTAAAGCACAGGCAATAAAGCGTTTCGAGCAGGTCGCTGGCGGCGCGGATGCGTTGGCGGGCGGCGTCGAGGATTTCGTGAGGGTCGGCTTCTGTATCGATGACCAGCACGGGGGTGTCGCTGTAGCGGGATTTGAGCGGCCGATAGCGTTCTGTAAACGTGTGGAAGGTGTTCATCGAGGTTCGTCCTGTACGAAATCGGGAGGTGGCCCCGGCAGGCCGAGACACTGTTTTCAGCCGCGCCGCAGACTATAGAAGGGCACGACGCCGTGCGGCAATACGGCTTCGATGGACAGGTTTTGTAGGGGTTTTACCTGCCTTTTCGGACCGGGCCTACGCGTTTCCCGAGGTTTGTTACGCCTAAACCCTTAGACGGCAAATTTCCTACGGGTTTGTCAGTCACGACGCGCTAGCCCTCTGTATGGTGCGCGCCAGAATCAGTAGGACGTTTCGAAACGTCCTTCCAACGCTTAGGTAGGCAATGGCCACGTATGGCCTCGATCTTGTTGCTGTGGACCGTGTTTTGTCGCACGGCGGGTGCTGCTGACCACCTACCGTAGCCAGCCGAAACTGCGACGGCGAACCCTTCTGCCACCGCGTGGGAACGATCGCCGATAACACGCTGTATCATCCCGTATCGTTTTGGTCCCCGACCTTTTCTCGACTCGCTGCGTTTGCCGACTAGGCTTTTGGCATGGCAGCAGTCAACGGAGTGACAGCTTATGCACAACACCCTGGAACAGGTTTTCGGTTATCCACAGTTTCGGCCCGGCCAGGAAGCGGCGATTAGCGCGGTGTTGGCCGGTCGCTCGGCGGCGGCGATTTTCCCCACCGGTTCAGGCAAGTCCCTTTGCTATCAGTTGCCGGCCTTGTTGCTACCGCACCTGACGCTGGTGGTCTCGCCTCTGCTGGCGTTGATGCAAGATCAACTGGCGTTCCTGCAGCGCCACGGCATTGCGGCGGGCAGTATCGATTCGGCCCAGAGCCGCGATGACGCCAGCGACGTGATGGCTCGGGCCAAGTCAGGCGAGCTGAAGATTTTGATGATCTCCGTGGAGCGCCTGAAGAACGAGCGTTTCCGCAATTTCTTGCAGCAAGTACCGATCTCGTTGCTGGTGGTGGACGAGGCGCACTGCATCTCGGAATGGGGCCACAATTTCCGCCCCGACTATCTCAAACTTCCGGATTATCAGCGCCAATTCAACATCCCGCAGGCGCTGCTGCTGACCGCCACCGCGACACCCAAGGTGATCGCTGACATGGAAGCCAAGTTCGCCATCGCCCCCGACGATGTGGTGACCACCGGTTTCTATCGGCCGAACCTCAATCTGTTGGTCGAGCCGGTGCGCGGTCAGGACAAACGCCGACGCCTTGTCGAATGGATGAGTCAGCGTCCCGACCAGCCGAGCATCGTCTACGTCACCCTGCAGAAAACTGCCGAGCACATTGCCGAACATCTGACTCGCAACGGCATTCAGGCCGAGGCCTATCACGCCGGTCTGCCCCATGAGCAACGCGAAGCAATCCAGCGCCGGTTCATGGGCGGGCAATCCAATTGCATCGTGGCCACCATCGCGTTCGGCATGGGCATCGACAAGAGCGACATCCGCAACGTGGTGCATTTCGACCTGCCCAAATCGATCGAAAACTACAGCCAGGAAATCGGCCGCGCCGGGCGTGACGGTCAGCCATCCGACTGCCTGGTGTTGGCCAACCGCGACAGTCTCAACGTGCTGGAAAACTTCGTCTACGGCGATACGCCTGAGCTGGATGGCATCCGCTACGTGCTCGACGAGTTGCAAGCCGCCGCGCCCGAGGGGCAGTGGGAGTTTCTGTTGGGGCCGCTGGCGGACCAAAGCAACATCCGACAATTGCCGCTCAAGACCTTACTGGTGCAGTTGGAACTGCGCGGGATCATCGCTCCGCGTTACGCCTATTATGCGGAATACCGCTTCAAGTACTTGCAGGAGCCCGAGGCCTTGCTGGCCCGCTTCGAGGGTGAGCGCAGAGATTTCGTCGCGGCGATCATCCAGACCTCAAGCCGCGCGCGGACCTGGGCCACGGTGAATTTTGACGCACTGTATGAGCAGCATCAGGCCGAGCGTAATCGAGTGGTCAAGGCGCTGGATTATTTCCAGGAAAAGGGTTGGGTCGAGCTCGAAAGCAAACAGATGACCGAGGTCTACAGCCTGCTGCAAACGGACTTCGACTGCCAGGCCCTGAGCGCTGAGTTACATGCCTGTTTCATCCAGCATGAGCGCACTGAGATCGCGCGGATTCACGCCATGCTGGATCTGTTCGCCACCGACCATTGCCTGGGTTATCGACTGGCCGAGTACTTCGGCGATGAAAACGCGCCGCAGCAGTGCGGGCATTGTTCGGTGTGTCACGGGGATGTGGCGCGATTGCCGGCGCCACCGGAACTGCCAGCGCTGGTGGATAAAAACTTCGAAGCGTTGTGCGGTGATTTTATCCACAGGCATGAGCAGCACACCGGCAACGCTCCGTCGGCGGAGCGCGTGACGCGGTTTTTATGCGGTATCAGCGTGCCGCTGTTTACCAAGCTCAAGGCACGGTCGATTCCCGGGTTTGCGGCGCTGGAGGATTATCCGTATGGCGAGGTGCGGGAATGGACCCAAGCGCAACTCTGACAGATTGAAACATGTGGGAGCGGGTTTCTCGTTCCCACAGAGCCGATTCAAACGTCTTCAGGAGGCTCACCGTAAGCATCGGCCAATAGCGACTGAGCTTGTTGCTCAAGAAAGTCGAATACCTCTTCCTGAATCGATCCTTGGTATTGCTTGCGGCGGCCTTTGGACACGATGCCGTTTTGATCCAGGCACTGCATGACTAGCCTGGACAAAAGATTGCCTCGAACGTCGTAGTTTTCGTTTACAACCTTCACGAGCGTATCGAACCGCTGAAGAAAATCGGTTTCCTCTCTCAGCTCTATCTCGAGGGCCCGTTTGGCCATTTCCATCGTGAACGCTACGCAATCGGTGGCATCCCAATAGCGATAGATACTGGAATCACCGATGAAGTTGAAGCTCATTGTTTCCGCGTCGATCCAGCGAACATCCCAGAACTCTCGAGCTGGCTTTGAGAAAGACTGCAGCGCTTCCAAGTAGTGTTGTTCTTCGCGCTTCATAGCGACCGAAACAGGTAGCAAGAGGCCGTTGTCGAGAGCGCCGCTTCGGCACAGAGCCAAGTGGATAAGGAAACGCGAAAGACGGCCATTTCCATCCATGAAGGGGTGCAGAAAAACGAAGCCAAACGAGGCAATACCCGCGGCGACAAGTGGATCGAGTTGCTCTGGCGCTCTGTTGGCGAACGTCATCAACTCTTCCATCAGCTCACGGCAGAGCTCCGGGTCTGGGGGCACGTAGGTAACGCCAGCAGCACCGCGAAATGAATTACTCAGGTGGTTTTGGTCGTGTCGGAAGGCTGCTGCACGATCAAAGGGGTTGGAGATCGCGCTGTTCTGCAGCGCGACGAGATAATCTTCTGTAAGCGGCTGGCGCTCATGTGCCTGGCGGAGCAGTTGCACAAATCGTTGCGCTTTTTGCTCACTGGGGGCTTCCTTTTCGATGGCAAAGGAGTTTTCGGTTTCGCTCAGGTACGCCCAATTGATTGCCCGATCCATCATTTCTTTTGGAAGGGAGCCAATAAAGGCTTTTGATCGGCCAAGAATGTCATAGTCGAGCAGGGTCTGGATTTCAGCTGTGCGCTCGACTGTTGCGCAATATCGAAGTGTGCCAAGCCCGTTGAAGTCGACTCGCCAGCGCGAGTTTCGTACCGATGGTCCGGTGATGTAATTGTCCGGGTCAAATAGAAAAGTAGCGGTGCCGCGAGGGTTGTCGGGATAGTCCAGGTGCTGGTCGGTGAAGAATTCCCAGAGGAAGCAGATTTTGCGCAGGTAAGCGCTACTGGGAGCCTCGGTTATGGCTTCGACCAATATTTTGCCGTCAATGCGGGGGAGTGTCTGGGCCAGAATGGCGAGATTGACGCCCTCATGCTTTAGAGCAAACATGATGTGCGCGAGATAGTCTTCTTCCGCAGGCGCAACGCTCTGCGGAACTGACAATGCACCACCGATTTTCTCCAGGCGGGTAACTGGCTGGATGAGCGCTGGCCGCTTCACTTCGATAGCTTTCAGATCCAGCGCATCAATCAAATGGGCGTAACCCACCCTGTTTCCCATCGTAGTTCCCCCCGTCCGGGTTAGATTTTTTTTACCACGCCAAGATTTTTTTTAAAATCGTCAAATTCGAGAAGAAAATTTTAACCTGATTCAAGTTGTTGGCTAGTGCTCATTTCAATCCATGTGGTTCTTTCAGAGCTCAGATCCCATTGGTAGCGGATAGCTCTTGTAGGAACTGGCTTGCCGCAATGAATTGCATATCCATCCGCTGAATGTCGCCCATCACAGGAATAAATTTCAAAAAAGCCCGGTGGCTGACTATGGTGAAGGCTGTCTTTGGATCGCCAACAAGAGAACAACAACTATGAGCGAGACACCGTTCACTATTCAGCGCACCGCCATCATTGGCGCGGGCACCATGGGCCGTGGCATTGTCATGTGCCTGGCCAACGCTGGCGTCCCGGTGCAGTGGGTCGATAACAATCCACAGATGCTTGAACAGGCGCTGGCCGCCGTGGCGGACACCTACGCCCACAACGTGCGTCAGGGCCGAATCGATCAGACCGAGGCAGACGCTCGCATTGCACGGATAACGGCGGCTGCTGACTACGCGGCGATCCGCGATGTCGATCTGGTGATCGAAGCGGTGTACGAAAACCTCGAACTCAAGCAGAAAATCTTCCGTGAACTGGACGGTCTGCTCAAACCTGAAGCAATTCTGGCCAGCAATACCTCGGCGCTGGATATCGACGCCATCGCCGCGGCCACTCGCCGTCCGGAACAGGTCCTGGGTCTGCACTTCTTCAGCCCGGCGCACATCATGAAACTGCTGGAAATCGTTCGCGGTGCCCAAACCGTCCCGACTGTGCTTGAAGCCGCATTGGCGTTGGGCAAACGCATGGGCAAGGTTAGTGTGGTGTCGGGTAACTGCCATGGTTTCATCGGCAACCGCATGCTTCATCCCTATGTGCTCGAAGCGCGCAAGATGCTACTCGAAGGCGCTTTTCCACAACAGGTCGATGCGGCGCTGCAAGGTTTTGGCTTCGCTATGGGGCCGTTCCGCATGTACGACGTGGTTGGCGTCGACCTGGGTTGGCGGGCTCGGGAATTGGCTGGCAAAGGGCAGGATGCGCCCGAGGTTCAAGTGGACAACCGTCTGTGCGAATTGGGTCGTTTCGGTCAGAAGAGTGGCAACGGCTATTACCACTATGAGCCGGGCAGTCGCCAGGCTGAGCACGATGTTGAAGTCGATGCGCTGGTGCTGAAGGTCAGCGAAGAGCTGGGGTTCCAGCGTCGCGAGATAAGCCCCGAGGAGATTCTTGAGCGCTGCTTGCTGGCACTGGTCAATGAAGGGGCGAAGATCCTTCAGGAGGGTATCGCCGAGTCAGCGAATGACATCGATCTGGTGTACCTCAACGGGTACGGCTTCCCTGCAGACAAGGGTGGGCCGATGGCCTGGGCGGATCAGCAAGGGTTGCCGGATATTCATCAGCGTTTGCTGGCGCTGGAGACAAAGCAGGGTGATCAGTGGAAACCGGCTCGATTGATCGGGGAGTTGGCGGCGGTGGGTAAAGGGTTTGCACAGCGGTAGACTCTACGGTGGGTGATCGTTCCCACGCTCTGCGTGGGAATGCAGCCCGGGACGTTTCGCGTCCCAACTGCGGGCGCAGAGCGTCCATTGAGGCGTTCCCACGCAGACGGTTCGACGCCTCGACGTGGGATCGATCTTTCGAAACGGGAAGTAACCATGAATCAACGCACCGACTACCCCCATTTCCAACCCATCACCACCCGCTGGCACGACAATGATGCCTACGGTCACGTCAACAACGTCACTTACTACAGCTTCTTCGACACGGCGGTGAACACGTACCTGATCGAAGTCGGCGGCCTGGATATTCATGACGGCGAGGTGGTGGGTTTTGTGGTGAGTTCGGCCTGCGATTACTTCGCTTCCATTGCCTTTCCCGACCGGATCGAGATTGGTTTGCGGGTGGGCAAGTTGGGCAACAGTTCGGTGCAGTACGAGCTAGCCGTGTTCAAGGCCGGGGAAGACGAAGCCTGCGCGGCGGGGCGCTTCGTGCATGTGTTTGTGGATCGGGCGTCGAATCAGCCGGTGGCGATTCCTGCCGGGTTGCGCGATGCAATGGAGCGCTTGGTAGTTTGACAGGCAAAAAAAATCGCAGCCCGAGGGCTGCGATTTTTTTGATCTACCGGTAAACGAGGCGATTCAAGCCTCAGTCGTCATGGCGATGTTTATTCTTGCGATGACCGTAGGCATGGCCACGACCCCGATGGCCGTCACGGTAGTAGCGACGATCATCATGACCACGACGATAGGAACGACGATCATCGTCGTCATCGCTCTTGTTGCCCATGTAGTTACCCAGCGCGCCACCGGCGCCGCCGCCTGCTGCGGAGCCGATCAGGCTGCCGGTGGTGCCGCCCATGCTGCGGCCGACCACGTTACCGCCTGCCGCGCCCAACGCACCGCCAATGGCTGCTTCGCCACGGCTGCGTTTGTCTGCGCCAACAGCGCTACCACCCGCGCCGCCCAGGGCCGCGCCAATGGTGGAACCTGTATTGCCGCCTAATGACTGACCGACGACCGAGCCCAGAACCCCGCCCAATGCGCCGCCCACACCTGCTTCGGTGGTGCCGCCGGCAGAAGCGAAGCCACTGACCAGGCCAAGGGACAACAAGAGAATCGAGGAGAACTTCATAGAGGAACCTCAAGGGGATGACGGCGCGATCCTGAGGCTGTGTCATGGTTGTGACAATCGAAATCCGACGAGTAACACGACTTCAACACATTTCTATAAGTTACTGTTTTTTAGCTGGAACTTAAGTGTTTTTCGCCGGTCTTTAACTACTTCGGATAGGCCGTTTTCATAAAAAACGGCCTTTTTTGTGGGCGTTTGAAAAGTGTCCCGTTGAGGCATTCCCACGCAGAGCGTGGGAACAATCAGGGTCAGGCCGACTTGGCCATGATGAGCTGGGTCTCACTCGCCGCTTCCAACCGGATCGCCACAAACTTCGACGTCGGCGTATGGCTGCCATCCCCGATGCTTTCCAGTGGCACCAGCGGATTCACTTCCGGATAGTAAGCCGCCGCTTGCCCGGCAGGAATATCAAATGCCAGCAGCGTAAAACCCTTCACCCGGCGCTCACGGCCATCATCCCAGATCGAAACGATGTCAGCCTTTTGCCCCGGCTTGAACCCCAGGCGAATGATGTCAGCTTCATTGACGAACAACACATCACGCTGACCTTTCACGCCACGATAGCGGTCATCGAGCCCATAAATCGTGGTGTTGTACTGATCGTGAGAGCGCATCGACTGCATGATTAGGTCTGGCAATACGCCGGTGGCGCGAGTGCGTTCGTGCACCAGGTCTTTAGGCAGGATGTTCGGGCGGAAATTTGCGCGCCCCGACGGTGTGTTCCAGCGTCGCGCGCCGGCGCTGTTGCCCAAGTGGAAACCACCCGGGTTCTTGAGCCTCTCGTTGAAGTCGCGAAAGCCCGCAACGGTGTCGGCGATCAGGTCGCGGATGCGGTTGTAATCGGCCACCAGCCAGGTCCAGTCCACCGGTTTGCTGCCCAGAGTCGCGGCGGCGATGCCGGCAATGATCGACGGCTCCGAGCGCATCTGGTTCGACAGCGGCTGCAACTGGCCGTTGGAGGCGTGAACCATGCTGAACGAGTCTTCGACGGTCACCGCTTGCGGGCCTTCGGTCTGGATATCGATGTCGGTGCGGCCCAGGCACGGCAGGATCAGCGCGTCTTTACCGTGAGCCAAATGGCTACGGTTGAGCTTGGTGCTGATTTGCACAGTCAGGTCGCAGTTGCTCAGGGCCTGGAAAGTCCGTGGGCTGTCCGGGGTGGCTTGGGCGAAGTTACCGCCCAGCCCGATAAAAACTTTCGCCCGACCGTCGGCCATGGCATGAATCGCTTCGACCACGTTGTGGCCATTTTCACGTGGCACCTTGAACTGGAAGCGGCGCTCCAGAGAATCGAGGAACGCCACCGGCGGACGTTCGTTGATGCCCATGGTCCGGTCGCCCTGCACGTTACTGTGGCCACGCACCGGGCACAGACCGGCACCCGGCCGGCCGATGTTGCCGCGTAGCAACATCAGGTTGGCGATTTCCTGGATGGTCGACACCGAATGGCGATGCTGGGTGATGCCCATGGCCCAGCACATGATGACGTTCTTGCTTTTGGCGTACATGCGCGCCGCTTGCTCGATCTCCACCAGCGGCAGGCCGGACTGCTCGACGATCTGCTCCCACGGGGTATCGTCGATGGCGGCAAGATAGTCCAGCACGTTGACGCTGTGTTCATTGAGAAAGTCGTGATCGAACACCGCGTCAGCGCCAGTCTTCTGCGCCTCGCGCTCCCATTGCAGCAGGAATTTCGCCATGCCGCGCAGGATCGCCATGTCGCCACCGAGGGCCGGACGGAAGAACGCGGTGTTGGTCGGCTTGTCGCCGTTGGTGAGCATTTCGAACGGGTGCTGCGGGTGCTGGAAGCGTTCCAGGCCGCGTTCCTTGAGTGGGTTGACGCACACCACTTGAGCACCGCGCTTCACCGCTTCGCGCAACGGTTCGAGCATCCGTGGGTGATTGGTGCCAGGGTTCTGGCCCCAAACGAAAATCGCATCGGCGTGTTCGAAGTCGTCGAAGGTTACGGTGCCTTTACCAACGCCGACACTTTGCGCCATGGCCACACCGCTGGCCTCGTGGCACATGTTCGAGCAGTCGGGGAAGTTGTTGGTGCCGTAGGCGCGCACGAACAACTGATAGAGGTACGCTGCTTCGTTGCTGGCGCGGCCCGAGGTGTAGAACTCGGCCTGATCCGGGCTCGACAGGCCCTGCAAGTGTTTACCGATCAGCGCGAAGGCATCATCCCAGCTGATGGGTTTGTAGCGGTCAGTCTCGGCGTCGTAGCTCATCGGCTCGGTCAGACGGCCCTGATATTCCAGCCAATAGTCGCTCTGCTCCAGCAATGAACTGACGCTGTGCCTGGCGAAGAACGCACCGTCGACACGGCGTTTGGTCGCTTCCCAGTTCACCGCTTTGGCGCCGTTCTCGCAGAACATCACCATGCCCTTTTCCGGAGAATCGCCCCAGGCGCAACCGGGGCAGTCGAAGCCGCCGTTCTGGTTGGTCTTGAGCATTATGCGGATGTTTTTCAGCGCGTTATCGCTGGTTAACCAGGCCTGGGCGACGCTGATCAGCGCGCCCCAGCCACCGGCTGGGCCTTTGTAGGGCTTGTAGCGGGGGACGGGTTTCTGGTCGGCTTGACGATGTTGACTCACGCTTGATTCTCCAACGCTGGGCTGTAGACCCGCGGTGCACTTTTCTGCGGCAGGTGGATGAGATTGAGGTTGTGACGACGGGCCCATTGCACGGCAAGGCCCGTGGGCGACGACAGGCTGACCAGGGTCTGGATGCCTGCGCGCAATACTTTCTGGATCAATTCGAGGCTGCAACGGCTGGTGACAATCGCCAACCCGCCGGTCGTCGGGATCTTCTGCCGGATCAGCCCACCGATCAGCTTGTCGAGGGCGTTGTGTCGGCCGATGTCTTCGCGACCCAGCAGCAATTGGCCCTGACTGTTCATAAACACGGCGGCGTGCACCGCGCCGGAGTACTGGCCAAGCGGCTGGAACGCACCGATGCGCTGCCGCAAACCATCGAGCCATTCGGCGGGTGGCAAGGGTGCGCCGGGCAGGACCTTGAGGTCTGGCAACGCCTGTTCCACCGCTTCCACACCGCAAAGCCCGCAACCGCTGGTGCCAGCCATTTGCCGACGTTGTTGCTTGAGGTTCCAGAAGGCGCGGTTGGCGATGGTCACTTGCGCGTACTGCGCCGACCCCGAGCCGCTGAGTTGCAGGTCATAAATGTCGCAAGCGTCTTCGATGATGCCGCTACCGAGGCTGAAACCGACGATGAAGTCTTCCAGATCCGTTGGCGTCACCAGCATCACAGCCTGGCTGATGCCGTTATAGGCAATCGCCAACGCAACTTCTTCGGCTAGCGCCGTGCTGGCCGATTCGGCGCTTTGCGTTTCGGTGTGGCGAAGATCGCAGTAACTGTACGTCTGGCTGGCAGGGGGCGCTGGCGTTTCGAGGGCAGGCGCCGCGCAGGCAGGGCGCTTGGCGTTCATGGCATCACCGACGGTTTGATTAGCTTTAAGCCTAGGCGCGTCAAGTTGTCGCGTCTAATCGCTAATACTGATCTACCGATAGATGGCGTCGATCAAGAGCTCGGCAGCGATTGCTGAAGAATCGCGAAACAGGCTTCCGCGAGCGCCGAACGCGGCGCGCTGCGACGCATGATCAGACCCAGCCGGGCAAGGGTCTGGGCATTTTCGATGGGTTGCAGGCGCAAATGATCGGTCAGTTTTTCCAGGCCGCCGTCCAGCGGCATCACGGCGCAGCAGAGTCCCCCGTAGACCGCTTGTAACAGTTGGTGGACGGCATCGGTCTGCAACAAGGGTTGTGGGGTGAGACCGCGGCTGTGGAAGTTGTGGTCGATGGACTGCCGAAAATGCATGCCGCTGGTGAGCATGCCCAGCGGCAGCTCGATCAGCGATTCCCAGCTCAGCGGCGCCTCGCCGAAACTGAAGAAGCGCTGATCGTAGAGCAGACCCATGCGGGTTTCGCTGAACGCCAGGGAGTTGAAGCGTTCGCCGTCCAGTCGCTCCAGGTACGACACGCCCAGATCCAGGCGATTGTTCGCCAGTTGTTCGAGGATCTGTTCGGAACTCAGTGCTGAGAGTTCGAAGCGCAGGTTCGGGTGCTCGGCGTGCAGGCGATGCATCAGCGGCAGCGGATCGAAGCTCGACAGTGGCACCACACCCAGACGCAACGTACCGACCAGGTTGCCGCGACAGGCAGCTGCTTCGGCCAGCAAGCCGTCGTAGGCTGCCAGCACGGTGCGCGCCCAGGCCAGCACCCGCTCACCCGGTGCGGTGAAACCCTCGAAGCGCTGACCGCGATTGACCAGCGGCAACTCGAGTTCTTCTTCGAGGCTGCGCAGGCGCATGGACAGGGTCGGTTGGGTGATGTGACAACGCGCGGCGGCCTGGCCGAAATGCCGGGTTTCGTCGAGGGCGATGAGGAATTTCAGTTGCTTGATGTCCATCTTCGCTCCAGGGCGCGGTGTAGGCGGGGATTCTAGCGCTTGCACCGGATCAACGTCATTGGTCGGGTTAAAACCGGGGTTCTCAGGCTTGGTCTAGGCTTTTGCGTCTGGACACCTAATCCCATGGAGAGCACACGATGAGCCTTTTCAGTTTTTTAAAAGAAGCCGGTGAAAAAATCCTTGATGCGCTGACGCCGGACAAGGCCGAAGCCAATAGTGAAGCGTTGACCAAGCACGTGAAGGATGCGCTGACGGGAATCGACACTTCCAAAATTCAGGTGAAAGTCGAAGGCGAAAAAGTCATTGCCACGGGTGAAGCCGCCAGTCAGGAAGAGAAGGAAAAAATCCTTTTGGCCCTCGGTAACGTGGCCGGTATCAGCGGTGTTGATGACCAGATCACGGTGACCGGGCCGGTGGCCACACCAGCGAAATTTGTCACGGTCGAGAAAGGTGACACGCTGAGCGCCATTTCCAAGCGCGTGTATGGTGATGCCAACAAGTATCAAAAGATCTTCGAGGCCAACAAACCGATGCTCAAGGATCCGAACAAGATCTATCCGGGGCAGTCTTTGCGGATTCCTGAGTAATCCCCAAACCAGTGTGATGCCCATCGCGAGCAAGCTCGCTCCCACAGGATCTGTGTCGTTCGCATCTTTCGTGAACGACCCCAATCCTGTGGGAGCCGGGCTTGCCCGCGATGCAGGCGACTCGGTCTAGAGCCCGGCAATCAAATCCCGATAATCCCCCACCGCCGCAAACTCGGCCGTGTCTTTCGGCCCTTTGCGACTGTCCGGCTCCCTCACCGCCAACAAATGCGCCACACCAAAATCCCGTGCACTGCGCAGGATCGGCAAGGTGTCGTCGATAAACAGACTGCGCGCCGGATCAAAGCCGATGTCCGCCTGCAGGGCATCCCAAAATTGCGGGTTTTCCTTGGCGAAACCGTAATCATGCGAGCTGATCAACCGCTCGAAGTACGGCGCCAGTTCGATTCTTTCCAGCTTCAATGACAGCGAATCGCGGTGTGCATTGGTGATCAGCACCACGCGCTTGCCGGCCTGTTTGATCGCCGCCAGAAAAGTGTCTGCGTCCGGCCGCAAGGCGATCAGGTGCGCCGTTTCCAGTTTCAATTCGCGCACCGGCAGCTTCAGTTCCGCGCTCCAGAAGTCCAGGCAATACCACTGCAACTGGCCGGCATTGCGCTCGAACAGCGGCTGCAATTCCATCTCAGCCATGGCCCGGCTCACCCCGTGCAACTCAGCGTAACGCTGGGGCAGGTGCTCCATCCAGAAATGGTTGTCGTAGTGCAGGTCCAGCAGCGTACCGTCCATATCCAACAGAACGGTGTCGATGTCGCGCCAGGGCAGCAGGGACATAAAAAACTTCTCCAGCGGTAAAAAAGATATCCGAGGTAAACAATCAGGATAGGCCGGGTATAGTAACGCGTTCACGCCAAGGAGCTTTTCATGCGCCAGAAACCCACCATCCTCGCCCGCGAGATCGTCGCCACCAGCCGTTTGTTTTGCGTCGAAGAGCTGAAGTTGCGCTTTTCCAACGGCGTGGAGCGCACGTATGAACGACTGGTGGGCAAGGGCGCCGGTTATGGCGCGGTGATGATCGTGGCGATGCTGGATGCAGACCACGCGGTGTTGGTTGAAGAGTACTGCGGCGGCACCGATGAATACGAACTGTCCTTGCCCAAAGGCTTGATCGAGCCGGGTGAAGACGTGCTGGCGGCGGCCGAACGAGAACTCAAGGAAGAGGCCGGGTATGGCGCGCGGCAACTGGAGCATTTGACTGAGTTGTCGTTGTCGCCCGGTTACATGAGCCAGAAGATCCAGGTGGTGTTGGCCACCGATCTGTACGAAGAAAGCCTTGAAGGCGATGAGCCCGAGCCGATGGGTGTGGATAAAATTAACCTGCGTGAGTTGTCGGCCCTGGCCCAGAACCCGCGATTCACTGAGGGCCGTGCGTTGGCAGCGCTTTATCTGGCCCGTGATTTGCTGACTCAGCGTGGAGTGTTCCAGCCATGAATTTCCCCCATCCGTTGATGGCGCCTGTTGTTGAGCTGGCGCTGAAAGCCGGTGAAGCCATTCTGCCGTTTTGGCGTGCCAACGTCGTCGTGACAGCAAAATCCGATGATTCTCCGGTAACGGCCGCCGACATGGCCGCTCACCATGTGATCCTGGCCGGGCTGACGGCGCTGGACCCGAGCATCCCGGTGCTGTCCGAAGAAGACGCCAACATTCCCCAGCGCGTGCGCGCCGGGTGGCAGCGTTGGTGGCTGGTCGACCCGCTGGACGGGACCAAGGAGTTCATTTCCGGTAGCGAAGAATTCACCGTCAACATCGCGCTGATCGAGCAGGGGCGAGTGGTGTTTGGCGTGGTGTCGATGCCGACCAACGGGCGCTTCTACGTCGGTGGTGCTGGTTTGGGCGCGTGGCGTGGCGATCAAGGCGCAACGCCGCTGCCAATTCAGGTGCGCGACGTACCAGCGGCGGGCGAGGCATTTACCGTGGTTGCCAGTCGTCGGCATTCAAGTCCTGAGCAGGAGCGCTTGCTAGCCGGGTTGAGTGACAGTCTGGGTGAGCTGCACTTGGCCAATATCGGCAGTTCGTTGAAGTTTTGTTTGCTGGCCGAAGGGGCGGCGGATTGTTATCCGCGGTTGGCGCCGACTTCGCAGTGGGACACGGCCGCTGCGCAAGGCGTGCTGGAAGGGGCTGGCGGTGAGGTGCTGGATTTGAGCGGTGCGCCGTTTTGTTATCCGGCGCGGGAATCGTTGTTGAATGAGTTTTTTTTGGCACTGCCGGCGAAGGCGACTTGGCGGGAAAAGCTATTGGAACTCGCCCGCCGCTAAGATCGTTCCCACGCTCTGCGTGGGAATGCGCCCCGTGATGCTCTGCGTCACTGGACGCAGAGCGTCCCTAGAGGCGTTACCACGCAGAGCGTGGGAACGATCATCGGTGCAGCACGTACTGCCCGGTAAACGTCACCGCATCTTCCTCACTCCCCACATTCACAATCCTTGAATGCAGCTTCAACCGCGCCCGTCCGTACCGCTCATACATCGCCAAAAACTTCTTCCAAACCGCCGCACTCGGCGCCTGGCAGATCGCTGTCGCGTCCATGGTGACCGGCAATGGATAGCTGATATGCCCTTCATGAATCACGATGTGCCCGCCTTTAACCCCTTCTTCACGCAATCGCAAATGCAGCCAGCCCCAACCCGCCAGCACCGCGCCGCAATACAGGCTGCCGCCGAACATGGTGCTCTTGTGATTGACGTTGGCCTCCAGCGGCAAGTGCAGGCGCAGTTGCTGGTCGTGCCAGTCGAGCACCTTGAGGCCCATGTCCCGCGTGAGGGGGATGTCGTGATGGAGAATCGATTCCAGGTGACGACTGTCGCGGCTCATGCACGGATCTCTTGTATGAAGATGATGATTTGACGGTAGCTCAATCGAGTTCGTCGGTGTGGCTGCTGACACCACCGTCGGCGAAGTTCAACCCGTGCTTGCGCAGTTTGTCGTGCAAGGTTTTGCGCGGGACACCGAGGGCTTCGGCGAGGCTGCGCACGGAGCTGTGAGAGCGCGCCAGTTCGGCGGCGATCAGGCTCTTCTCGAAATTTTCCACTTGCTCGCTGAGGCCGCCGCTGACCCCTTCGACCGTCATGCCGGCAGCGCCCTGCGGCGCGCTGTTGTCCAGCGCCAGTTCCAGGCCCAGGGCAAAGCGTTCGGCGGCGTTTTGCAGTTCGCGCACATTGCCCGGCCAGGTGTGGCGCAGCAGCAGGGCGCGTTGTCCCGGTTGCAACTCGTGAGGTGGCAGACCGTGTCGAGTGCTGGCTTCGTCGGCGAAATACTGGAACAGCATCAGCGCATCTTCGCCGCGCTCGCGCAGCGGTGGAATACGCAGCGGTGCGACGTTCAGACGGTAATACAAATCGGCACGGAAGCGGCCCTGATCGGCGGATTGACGCAGGTCTTCCTTGGTCGCGGCGATGATGCGGATGTCCAGCGGGATCAGCTGATTGCCGCCCAAACGCTCGACGACGCGCTCCTGCAGCAAACGCAGCAATTTCACCTGTACATCCAGGCTCATGCTTTCGATTTCATCGAGGAACAACGTGCCGCCATTGGCGAATTCGAACTTGCCGATACGACGCTTTTGCGCGCCGGTAAAGGCGCCTGGCTCGTGACCGAACAGCTCGCTTTCTACCACCGACTCGGCCAGTGCACCGGCATTGATCGCTACGAACGGACCGTTACGACGGCTCGACAGATCGTGCAAAGCACGTGCGACCACTTCTTTACCCGCACCGGTTTCACCCAGGATCAGCACATCAGCCTTGGTCGCCGCCAATGCTCCGATCTGCTCGCGCAGGCGCAGCATCGATGCCGAATGCCCGACCAGTCGGGTACTCAGTTCATTGCGATCGCTCAGGGCCAGACGCAGGCTGCGGTTGTCCAGCACCAGCCGGCGCAAGGCCAACGCGCGGCGCACGCTGTCGAGCAGGGCGTCGCTGGCGAAGGGTTTTTCCAGAAAGTCATAAGCCCCGGCGCGCATCGCTTGCACGGCCAGCGGCACATCGCCGTGACCGGTAATCAACAGCACTGGCAGATCCGAGTCCTGGGCATGCAGTTCGGTCAGCAGTTCGAGACCGTCCATGCCCGGCATGCGGATGTCACTGACCACCACGCCGGGCCAGTCGCGCTCCAGTTGCGCGGCCAGGCCCTTGGCTTCGGCGAGCGGCAGGATTTTCAGGCCGGCGAGGTCCAGGGTCTGGCTCAGGGCTTGACGCAGGTGCGGATCGTCGTCGATCAGCACGACCTGGATGCGGTTGTCGATGGTCATGCACTTCGGTCCTCGGACGGTTGCAGGCTCACACCCGTTGCGCCTGCACGCAATTTCAGGGTGATCAGGGCGCCGCCTTCCTTGTGGTTGGCGAACGACAGTTCACCCCCGAAGGCACGCATCAGGGTTTCGCAAATCGCCAGCCCCAATCCAAGGCCCTGAGTGCGGGTCTTGGTGGTGTAGAAGGGCTCGCTGGCGCGGCCAAGTGCCTCCAGGCAGAACCCGGGGCCATTGTCGCGAATGTACAGATTGACGCCGTCGGCGGTGGATTGGGCACTCAACCAGAGTTTACGTGGCGGGCCTTTTTCCGTCAGGGCGTCCAGGGCGTTGGCCAGCAGATTGCCGAGCACCTGACGCAGACGGGTTTCCCCGGCCTCGACCCACAGGGTGGCGGCCGGCAAATCGCGAATCAGCTCGACTTCCATGCTGCGCCGGCGCTTGGCCAGCAACGCCAGCGCGTCGTCCAGCGCCGGTTGCAGGGCGACGCTTTCCGGGGCGTGGCGGTCGCGCCGGGCGAAGGCGCGCAGGTGGGCGATGATTGACGCCATTCGCCCGGTCAATTCGCTGATCAGCTTGAGGTTGCCGCGCGCATCGTCGGTGCGCTGATGATCGAGCAGCACTTCGGCGTTTTCCGCGTAGCTGCGGATCGCCGCCAGCGGTTGATTCAACTCGTGGCTGATGCTCGCCGACATGGTGCCAAGGGCCGACAGTTTGCCGGCCTGCACCAGATCATCCTGAGCGCGAACCAACTCTTGCTGGGCCTGTTCGCGTTCCAGCACTTCCTGTTTCAATCGACGGTTGAGGCCTTCGAGGTCGCTGGTCCGCTCGGCTACCCGGCCTTCCAGTTCACGACGGGCCTTGGCTTCGAAGGCGATCCGTTCGAGGTAGTGCCGGCGGCGCTGCATCATCAGACCGAGCAACAGCATTAACACCAACAGCGTCGCGCCACCGATGGCGACGACCGTGCGCACCGGGCGATCGATCAAGGTGCGTGGGGCGAGGATGCTGACGTTCCAACCGGTTTCCGCGATTGGCTGGGTCTGCGTCAGCCAGGCACTGGGGTTGAGCTCCAACGGTTTGGGATCGCGAGTCGGATAGGGTTGAATCGCCGTAATAGCCTTGCGTTCTTCTTCGCTCAACGGGCGCGTCGAGCGGAATCGCCACTCGGGCCGCGACGTGAGAATGACCACGCCGTTATGGTCAGTCAGCAGCAGTTGTTCCGGGGTTTTGCCCCAGAGGCTTTCGGTATGGTCCAGGTCGACCTTGACCACCAGCACACCAATGATCTTTTCGCCGTTACGCACGGCGGCGGCGAAGAAATAGCCGCGCTTGGCCGATGTCGTTCCCAAACCAAAAAAACGCCCAAGCCGGCCGGCCATGGCTTCGCTGAAATACGGCCGGAAGGAAAAATTACGCCCGACGAAACTGTCGTGTTTATCCCAATTGGACGCGGCCAGGGTCTTGCCCGTGGTGTCCATCAAGTACATGACTTCGGCGCCGGTCTGGGCGCTGATGTTTTTCAACAAACGGTTGGCATTGCCCTGGGTGACGCCATCGTCGGGCGCGCCGAGGGCCGCTCGAAGGGCCGGCAGATCGCCGAGGATCTGCGGCAACACTTCATATCGGTGCAAGGTGCCCAGCAGGTTGGCGACGTAAAGGTCGAGCGTCTGACGGTTCTGCCCGGCCAGTTCGCTGCGGTAATAACGCTCGGCCAGATGCTCCAGCGGCCACAGCAACGGCGCCAGGCACAGTGCGAGCAGGGCCAGGCTGCGCCAGCGGGGTCTGCGAGGGAGGGTCGGAGTCATGAGCATCGAGCGCCTGTGGGTACAGGCGCATTATGCCTAGGCTTGCGGGCGCAGTCTGCGCACCCTGGGTGTTTCAGGAAAAGACGTCAGCGTCCTTGAAGAACGCGGCAGCCTGATCCTTGCCGGACAGTTGCGGTGCTTCGTCCAGTTGCCAATCGATGGCCAGGTCCGGGTCGTCCCAGCGAATGCAACGCTCGGCGGACGGGGTGTAGTAGTCGGTGGTTTTGTAGAGGAACTCGGCGAACTCGCTCAGCACCACGAAACCGTGGGCGAAACCCTCCGGAACCCAGAGTTGGCGATGGTTCTCGGCGGACAGACGCACGGCCACCCATTTGCCGAAATGTGGCGAACTGCGGCGAATGTCCACGGCCACGTCGAGTACTTCACCGACTGTGACGCGAACCAGTTTGCCCTGAGTGTTTTCCAGCTGGTAATGCAAGCCTCGCAATACGCCTTTTTGCGAGCGGGAATGGTTGTCTTGAACAAAATTCGTCTCAAGGCCAGTCGCTTCTTTGAAAGTCTTGGCATTGAAGCTTTCATAGAAGAAACCGCGCTCGTCACCAAATACCTTGGGTTCGATGATCAGAACACCGGGCAGCTCGGTGGTGACTACTTTCATGGTCTTTCTCCAGCAATAGGCGTTGATGGGCGACATTCTTGCGCAAAGTGCCGGCCGGTGCGAGTGGAGTGTGTTTTTTCCTGATCCGTTCATAAATTTGTCGAGCATCAGGTAAATGTAAGGCAGCCGAAAAGGGGGTTGCGTATCGCCCCAAGCAGTGGCGATATAGGCGCCTAATAAAATTTCAGGGGTCGTTGTATGCCGCTCGCCACGTTGATTCATCGCGCCAGTTTGCCCAGCCCGCAAGTGTCTGCGGAGCAAGCGCTTGAGCTGTTGAAAGAGCATTACGGGCTGAGTGGAAGGTTGCAGGCCCTCGGCAGCCAGCAGGATCTTAACTATCGGGTCGACAGCGACCAGGGGCGTTTTGTCCTGAAAGTTTGCCGTGGCGACTACTCGGCGCTGGAGTTGCACGCCCAGCACGCAGGGCTCAAGCATTTGGGTGAACACCCCGATGTGCATGTGCCGCGAGTGATTGCGGCCAAAAACGGTGCAGAGCTGCTCTCTCTGGACGTCGGCGGCCAACCGGTGCACGTGCGCCTGCTCGATTACATCGACGGCCAGTCGCTTACACACCTTGATCATCTGCCCGGTTCAGTGGTGGCGGGGTTTGGTCGGCTCTGCGGTGAAATGGATCTGGCTCTGGCCGGTTTCGACCATCCGGGCCTCGAACGCACCCTTCAATGGGACGCCCGCCACGCCAGTGCGTTGATCGCGCATTTGCTGCCGGTCATCAAGGATGACCCGCAACGCCGGTTGATCGCCGATGCGGCTGATCGGGCCGAGCGTCATTTGTTGCCGCTTGTGGATATGTTGCCGGTGCAGGCGATTCACATGGACATCACCGACGACAACGTGGTGTGGCAGCGAGATTCGCAACGCCAGTGGCAATTGCAGGGCGTGATCGATTTTGGCGATCTGATTCGTACCTGGCGCATCACTGATCTGTCGGTGACGTGCGCGGCACTGCTGCACCATGCCGATGGCGATCCTTTCTACATTTTGCCGGCGGTGCAGGCCTATCACGCGGTCAATCCGCTTACGCATGAAGAGCTACTGGCGCTCTGGCCGCTGATCGTCGCCCGTGCGGCGGTGTTGGTGCTCAGCGGCGAACAGCAGGTCAGCATCGATCCTGGCAACGCGTACAGCCGCGACAATCTCACCCACGAGTGGGAGATTTTCCGCGTCGCTACATCGGTGCCGTTGGCGTTGATGGAAGCAGCGATCCTTACCTCGGTCGGCCAGAGTCTGCCGAGCATCGGCAGCGAAGGCTTTGCGCCGCTGTTGCCGAGTCTGGTCGGGCGTGAATTTGCGTTGATCGATTTGGGCGTGCTCAGTCCGCATTTCGACGCCGGTAGCTGGGAGCAGGAGGGGATCGATCAGCGTTTGCTGACTGAGGCTGCCGCGGCTCACGGTCTGGCGGCTAGCCGTTATGGGCAATATCGCTTGTCCCGCACCCGACCGGACAGCGCCACTGAGCCGGACACTTGCCCACTGCACGTCGAGTTGCGAGTGCCCCACGGCACGGCAGTGGAGTCGCCGTTTGCCGGCGTAGTCCATCAGCCGGCGGTGGGTGTGCTGCAATTGGACGGCCCGCAATTGAGCGTGCGTCTGTGGGGCGTGACGCCGTCGCTGCACACGGGCGCAGCGCTGGTCAAAGGCCAGGTGCTGGGTTCGGTCAACGGGCCATTGGTGGTGCAGTTGTGCCGAGGCGCTTCGTTCACTGCTCCCTTGTTTTGCACGCCGTCTCGCGCCGTCGCCTGGCAAGCGTTGTGCCCTTCTCCAGCGACGCTGCTGGGGCTGGCCTGTGACGCTGAAGAAGAACTCGATTCGCCGACATTGCTCGCCCGTCGCGATGCGAGTTTCGCTCGCTCCCAAAAACATTATTACGTCGACCCACCGCGCATCGAACGTGGCTGGCGCAGTCACCTGATTGACATGCAGGGCCGTTCCTACCTCGACATGCTGAATAATGTCGCGGTGCTTGGCCATGGTCATCCGCGTATGGCCGCTGTCGCCAGTCGTCAGTGGTCGCTACTTAACACCAACTCGCGGTTTAACTACGCGGCGATTGCCGAGTTTTCCGAACGTTTACTGAAACTGTCGCCGGACGCCATGGACCGGGTGTTTCTGGTCAACAGCGGCAGCGAGGCCAATGACCTGGCAATCCGCCTGGCATGGGCCTACAGCGGCGGTCGCGACATGCTCAGCGTGCTGGAGGCCTATCACGGCTGGACAGTGGGCGCGGACGCGGTCTCGACCTCGATTGCCGACAACCCGAAGGCCTTGAGCAGCCGTCCGGACTGGGTGCATCCGGTCACTGCGCCAAACACCTATCGCGGCGAATTCCGTGGACCGGGCAGCGCGCCGGACTACGTGCGCAGCGTCGAACACAACCTGGCGAAAATGGCCGAGCAGAAACGTCAGCTGGCCGGTTTCATCTGTGAACCGGTGTACGGCAATGCCGGCGGTATCTCGTTGCCGCCGGGGTATTTGAAGCAGGTTTACGCGTTGGTTCGTGCCCAGGGCGGCGTGTGTATCGCCGACGAAGTGCAGGTCGGCTACGGCCGCATGGGCAAATTTTTCTGGGGCTTTGAAGAGCAAGGCGTGGTGCCGGACATCATCACCATGGCCAAAGGCATGGGCAATGGTCAGCCGCTGGGCGCGGTGATCACCCGCCGAGAAATCGCCGAAGCGCTGGAGGCCGAAGGTTATTTCTTCTCGTCGGCCGGCGGCAGCCCGGTCAGTTGCCAGATCGGCATGGCAGTGCTGGATGTGATGGAAGAAGAAAACCTCTGGGAAAATGCTCAGGTCGTAGGCGGGTATTTCAAGGAGCGGCTTGAAGCGCTGATCGATATTCATCCGCTGGTGGGCGCGGTGCATGGTTCCGGCTTCTATCTGGGCGTCGAGTTGATCCGCAATCGCGAAACCCTGGAGCCGGCGACCGAAGAAACCACGGCGCTGTGTGATCGGTTGCGCGAGTTGGGGATCTTCATGCAGCCGACCGGCGATTACCTGAACATCCTCAAGATCAAACCGCCGATGGTTACCTCGCGTCAGAGCGTGGATTTCTTTGTCGACATGCTGTCGAAGGTGTTGGGCGAAGGACTGTAAGCATCACCGTACTGATCGTTCCCACGCTCTGCGTGGGTATGCCTCACGACGCTCTGCGTCCGCTCTTGGGACGCGGAGCGTCCCCGGCTGCATTCCCGCGCGGAGCGTGGGAACGATCAGTATTAGGGCTAAAATATCGATTGTTATCGGGATTAATTGATGATTTTTCGACAGATGGAGTATTTGTTGCTTTAAAAGCCGATTTTTATCGGCTATAAAGTCACCACTGCCCACGGTGTGGACCCACCACGCCCGGTGCTTCCCATTTCTGTCATCGGTCGAAGCCACACTCGACCCTCAAGCACTTGCTCAGGAGCCGATTCATGAGCCGTATCGTTACTGTCGCCGCCACCCAGATGGCCTGTTCCTGGGACCTTGAAGCCAACATCGAGACCGCTGAGAAGCTGGTCCGTGAGGCCGCGGCCAAAGGCGCGCAGATCATCCTGATCCAGGAACTGTTCGAGGCGCCGTACTTCTGCCAGAAGCCGAACCCGGATTACTTGCAGCTGGCCACGACCGTTGAAGACAACGTCGCCATCAAGCACTTCCAGAAAGTCGCCAAAGAGCTGCAAGTGGTTCTGCCAATCAGCTTCTACGAACTGGCGGGCCGCGCGCGTTTCAACAGCATCGCGATCATCGATGCCGACGGCAGCAACCTCGGGATTTATCGTAAAAGCCATATCCCGGACGGCCCTGGCTATCACGAAAAGTACTACTTCAACCCGGGCGATACCGGCTTCAAAGTCTGGAACACCCGCTACGCGAAAATCGGCGTGGGCATCTGCTGGGACCAGTGGTTTCCGGAATGCGCGCGCAGCATGGCGTTGCAAGGCGCGGAAATCCTGTTCTACCCGACCGCGATCGGCAGCGAGCCACACGACAAGACCATTTCGTCCCGTGATCATTGGCAGCGTGTGCAACAGGGCCATGCCGGCGCCAACCTGATGCCGCTGATCGCCAGCAACCGCATCGGCAACGAAGAGCAGGACGGTTACGACATTACGTTCTACGGTTCGTCGTTCATCGCCAACCAGTTCGGCGAGAAGGTTCAGGAACTCAACGAAACCGAAGAAGGTATGCTGGTGCACAGTTTCGACCTCGACGAGTTGGAGCACACCCGCAGCGCGTGGGGTTCGTTCCGTGACCGTCGGCCGAACCTGTACGGCGCCATCAAAACCCTCGACGGTTCCCTGGAGTCCTGATCGCCATGACCACTTTAAACAGCACGCCTCGCGTCGACGGCTTCTACATGCCCGCCGAGTGGGCGCCGCAAACCCAGACCTGGATGATCTGGCCCGAGCGCCCGGACAACTGGCGCCTGGGTGGCAAACCGGCGCAAGCCGCGCACGTCGCGGTAGCGAAGGCCATCGCCCGTTTCGAACCGGTAACCGTGGCGGTTTCCGCCGGCCAATACGAAAACGCTCGTGCCCGTCTGGACGTGCCGAATATTCGTGTGGTGGAAATGTCCAGCGACGACGCTTGGGTTCGCGACACCGGCCCGACATTCGTCATCAATAACAGTGGCGAAGTCCGTGGTGTGAACTGGGACTTCAACGCCTGGGGCGGTTTTGACGGCGGTCTGTATTCGCCGTGGAATCGCGATTCGCAGGTCGGCGGCAAGATCCTCGAGATCGAGCGCAGCCAGCGCTACCGCACCGAGGGCTTCGTGCTCGAAGGTGGTTCGATTCACGTCGATGGCGAGGGCACGCTGATCACCACCGAAGAATGCCTGCTCAACCGCAATCGCAATCCGCACATGAGCCGCGGCGAAATCGAAGCGGTGCTCAGCGCGAACCTGGCTGTGGATAAAATCATCTGGCTGCCGGACGGCTTGTTCAACGACGAAACCGACGGTCATGTGGATAACTTCTGCTGCTACGTGCGTCCGGGTGAGGTATTACTGGCCTGGACCGACGACCCGCAAGACCCGAACTACCCGCGTTGCCAGGCTGCAATGAAAGTGCTGGACAGCAGCACCGACGCCAAGGGCCGCTCATTCACGGTGCACAAAATGCCGATACCGGGGCCGCTGTATGCAACCGAGGAAGAGTGCGCCGGTGTGGATCCGGTGGACGGTACTCAGGAGCGTAATCCGACCGTTCGTTTGGCAGGTTCCTACGTGAACTTCCTCATCGTTAACGGCGGCATCATCGCGCCTAGCTTTGGCGACCCGTTGGATGGCCCGGCAAAAGAGATTTTGCA
The DNA here is from genome assembly GCF_054898165.1 of Pseudomonas sp. Hz4. Lineage (NCBI taxonomy): Bacteria > Pseudomonadati > Pseudomonadota > Gammaproteobacteria > Pseudomonadales > Pseudomonadaceae > Pseudomonas > Pseudomonas sp. Hz4. The sequence goes on from NZ_CM142719.1 coordinate 521,950, forward strand.
GAGTCTGTTCCCGCAGCACGAAGTGGTGATGGTGCCCGGCCGCGAACTGTTACTGGGAGGCGGTAACATCCACTGCCTTACCCAACAACAGCCAGCGCCGCACAAGGAGTGAGTGGGGTTGTAACAGCTTGAGTTGATTACATAATCGGCCCGGCAACCGTTTTCCCTTTCAGCCTTATAGAAAGCCCGCAGCCCTTCAGGACCGCGGGCTTTTTTGTGTCCGCTTGTCGACAGTTCCCAAACCTTGGCACAGCTCTTGTATCTCTCATGGTGCAAAACAAGGAGGGGGAGAACTGCGATGTTCTGTCATAAACCTTGGATAAGTTAGCCGCTCACACACCAGGAGAGAGCGCGGAAATGAACGCCGAAATGAATGTGGTTAGCGAGCGGGCGTTGCATCCCCTGGCAGTAAACAGCGAATCGCTCCAGGTCCTGGCGCACTGGTTGAAGTCCAATGGAACGCGTCAGATCAGAGAACCTGATCCGCGCCGGATGATGATCGAGCGCTACCCCGCTGGTTTATTCAGCGAAGCGGAGCTGGAAGCGTTGTGGGATGTGATGGAAGGATAAGAAGAAAAACAACGGATTGATAAAAGCGCTGCCGGGATGGTGGCGCTTTTTTATGGGCGAAGGTTTTTTTGGCCTTTGATGATCGTTCCCATGCTCCGCGTGGGAATGCCTCACCGGACGCTCCGCGTCCATATGGGACGCAGAGCGTCCCTGGTTGCATTCCCACGCAGAGCGTGGGAACGATCAAGACCGAATCAGCGGAGGTTCCGGTCACGACCAGGCCGAATCTAAGGGTTTTGTTGAAGACAGCAGCCTCAACGTACCGCTGCGCAACGCCTACATCAACCGTGACTATAAAGATGGCAACCCGGACAAAGCCGAATGGGGCCAAGCGGCCATCGGTACGTTTTTGTCCGGCTTCACCCAGGGCATCGTCGGTGTGGGTGTGATGCTTTCGGTCTGTATGCACTGCGTCTGGATGGCGGCAAGGGTCGCAGCGGTGCCGGTGGTATCGACTTTTTCAAACAAGGCGACAGCGGCAACGCGGCTGACGACCTGTCCGAGGCCGGCGCAGCGGTCAAATTCCGTGTTTCCAACACCGTATTGCCCTACGGCCACCAGATGCCGGCCCTGCTGGTGCTGAGCTAAGACAACACGCGCCTGCTGCCAGAAAGCTACACCGGCACCCTGATCACCTCCAAGGAGATCAACGGCCTGGAACTGAACGCCGGTCGCTTCACCGCCCAATCGCGCAAAAGCGCTGAAGGCCGTGACAGCGGTGGCTTGAAGTCGATCAACGTATTGGGCGGTAGCTACCAGTTCACCGAACAGTTCAAGGTTGCCGTTTACGCGTCCGACGTCGAAGACGTGCTGAAGAAGCAATACGTGAACGCCAACTACGTGCTCCCGATCGACAAGAATCAGTCCCTGACCTTGGACTTCAACGGCTACTGCACCAAGCTGGACAATTCCTACGTCCGCGAAAACGGTATCACCGGCGACAGCAACTTGGGCTATGCCTACGGCGGCTGCCAGAAAGATCAAGGTCGCGTCGGTGACGGTGGCAACGCCATCTACCTGGCTAACTCCTACTGGTCTGACTTCAACGCCGAAGACGAACGCAGCTGGCAGCTGGGCTACGGCCTCGACTTCAGCACCTTTGGTGCTCCATGCCTGAGTTACAACTTCGCCTACGTGCGCGGCGACAACATCACCACCTCCACCAGCGAAGGCGGTACCGAGCGCGAAATCTTCAACCAGTTCAAGTACGTCGTCCAAAGTGGCCCGGCCAAAGACCTGAGCGTGAAATTGCGTAGCTCGATCCTGCGGGTGTCGCAGAAATCGAGTGAGTACAACGTCAGCGGTAATGAACTGCGCGTGTTCGTGGATTACCCGATCAACATTTTCTGATGATCGGTTGCGTTACCGATGCCTGATGCAAGGCTGAGAAAGAAGAAGCCCCGACTGGTTTGGGGCTTTTGGGTGCTAAACGTGAATTCAGGCTTTCACCGGAGCCAGTTTTTTGCAGTTTTCCCTGCGGGTCGGATACTGCTCGCATTTGCGCAGCACGGTCTGAACCTGTGTGGCATCTTTGAGCTGCTGGTTGGCCAGTAGCTTTTCGGTGATGAACAGTTCTTCCGAACCCAAGTTGCGTTCGGCCTTGTCGATCAGGGCCAGTGCCGATTGAGCATCGCCGCGCTTGAGATGGTAGCCGACCATCAGGTCATAGATAGAGGGCCCGGCCAGCGACCAATCCTTGATTGACTCAAGGTCTTTCAACGCATCGGCGCTTTTGCCTTGCGCAAGATGCACGGCAAATGCGCTGCGACGAATGCCTGGTTGGTCCTTCACCGGTGAGGACAGTGCACGCTGGCTGAAGGTGTCGGCCTCAGGCACCTTGCCTTGTTCCAGTGCGGCAGTCGCGGCGTAGGCGTCCTTGTAACCCTGCATGGCTGCAGCGACTGGCGCGGCATCGCGGATTTTCGGCCAGCTACGCACATCGACCCGGCCTCGACGTTCCTGACGGTACTCACGTTGCAGGTACTGGCGCAGCTCTTCATCGCGGTCCATCGGCGACATGTGCGAGCGAGTGAGATACTGGCTCGTCGCAGTGATACCGGTGACAAGTCCCTGGTTGAGCAGTACATCCAGTTCTTTGGTGAAGTTGTTGAGATTGAATTGCTCCAGAGACTGCTGCATGGCGGTCTTGCGCGCTTCAAGAAAACTTCCGAGAAGCGGCTTTTGTTTGCCCTGGAAGTCATTCAGACGTTGCAGGCTGTAGCTGGCAGCCCGTGGCGCATAACCGGCGCGGATCATCAGGTCTGTGCCCAGCAAGTCTGCCTGATCTTCCTGACTTCGACCCCAGGCGGTGCTCCAGATATTGTCCGAAAAGCTGTTGGCCAGTGCCGTAAACAACACGGTGTTGCCGATGGTTTTTTGCGTGCCGATTGGATCTTTGTTGATTAATTTCATGGTTCCGGCGCTACGGTTCACGCCGGTATTGGAGGCCATAGCGGCGAACACCACGGTAGTGGCGATGTTGGTCATCAGTTCTTTCTGCTGCTGGAAGGCTTCCATGCGGTCATGATGGCGCAGTAGTACATGGCTCATTTCATGGCCCAGCATGGCAGCGATTTCGTCTTCGCTTTCGACGCTATCCAGCATGCCCAAGGGGACGTATACGTTACCGAAGGGATCCGCCGACGGCCCGAAACTGTAGCTGTCGGTGACCCGCACCTGCAGCGTTGGAAGTTCACCGGGCCAGCTCTTGGAGAGCCGAGTCACAATGCCTTGCAGGTAGTTTTGCAGCATCGGGATATCCACCAGGTTGTGCTGGCGAATCTCGGCGGCGGGAATGGCGTGGCCGTCATAGCTCAAGCGCTGTTTACTCTGGTGCTGCACATCGAGCTTGTAGTGCTGACGAACGTCCGCATTGTCGACATACTTTCCAGTGACTCTGGATTGGGTCGATGGGCCCACCAGGTTCATCAACGCATTGTTGGCGCCATTGAGTGTGCTGCAGCCGCTGAGCAACGAACCGACCAGAACAGCAAGCGCCAGCAGAGATCTTTTCATCTGCTGACGCCTCACTGTTTGCAGCCCGCACCAAAACCGATGGTGGAGTTATTCTGGCTATCGGCAATTTTGCTGCTCGGCATTTTTTGGCAAGGCAGTTTGACCAGCTTGCTGGGGTTCAGGCGCAGGTCCATGGTATCCAGCCAGACTTTCTGGCCCGCCAGTTCAATTTGCACCAACTCCAGCGCCTCATTGTATTGCAGCACCGGTAGCGCATTTTTCGGGGCGTCCTTTAACGGTAGCTCCCGCTCAAGTTTGCCTTGGGCGTCGAGCAGCGCTATCGGGTCGGCGAGAAACGCCTCAACGGTTGGCGTGGCCGACCAGGCTGCCTGGCTGAACAGTGCGGTGAGTAACAAGGCGGCTGTTCTGGTCATCCTGATTCCTTTTTGTTAGATGAAAATGAGTGGTCAATCAGTGCTTGCGCGCAAAGCGCGCCTCGATTTTTTCGCTGAATATCGCCAGTGAAAGCATCAGCACGGCGAGTACGTTGACGGGAGTAAAGTGCAACTTGTGAAGCCCATAGCTGAGCAGTATGAGCACTCCGACCACCAGCCCGAATGACAGAACGGAAGAACGGAAAAAGCCGTTTCCCCAGTCCTTCAATCCTATGATTTTTGACCCCGAACTCTGTCGCTCATGCAGCGCTTTGAACGCCGCGATCAGCCCAAGCAGCGCGACCTCCACCAGATCGAGCCAATTGATATCGAAGTTCAGGAGGTTGGCTGGCTCGCGGTCATAGTTCATGCCCAGCGTGACGAGGTTATCCAGCGCCATGGCATGCAGGTAGATGCCTGGAATCTTGCCGTGCACGGGCGACTGCACAAGGTCTCCCGTGGAGGTGATGTTCGCGCCGACCAGCACCAGGCGATCACGCAGCAGTTCGGTCAGCAAGGCGCGGTCTTCGGGCGTGCTGACCTCCAGATCGCTGGCTGAGAGTGTGAGGTTATAGAGGCACCGTGATTGATCGGCACCGGCCAGTTTCCAGAAAATCGCCTGAAAAAACTCCTTTGCCAAATCGACAAAGAAACCTCCTGGGGCTGAGCACTGGGCGATATCCGCGATGCGCATCTGTTCCGGCGCCAGGTTAATCCCCCACTGAATGGCGATCGGTGGCTTCTGGACAGCGGCTTGTGTATCACTTGGCAGATCAGCGCAGGAATGCGCCTGGCAATAGTGGCGATATAGCGAAGACGCTGGCGTTTCCATCAGCCCCAGCGGCGTTTCGACTGCCAGTGGGTACTTATCGCCAAACCCGCTCCATACCACCAATGCAGGGCTGCTGACCTTGGCCAGATTGCCCAGCGTATTGGCCTGACCTTCTTCTCCTCGTACCTGACCGGTGTCTGCCAGCAACAGTGGAATGCCCTGGTGGCGGTAGCGTTCGAAGACATTGGCCAGTAACTGACTACTCTGGGTCGGATCGCCCAAGGAGTGATCGTGGCTATACATGAAATCAACGAACACCGCCTTCGGCTTGTAAGCCAGCAAGCGCTTGAACAACTTGCTTTGTTCGCCGTACGGCATGGGCCAGTGCGTGTTGTTGCGCATCAGGTACGCGTCGTCGATCAGAATGACCGCGACTTGCTGTTGCCCTGTGTTTTTGTAGCTGCTGGCAAACACGCGATTCAGCCACTGTGCGGAGGCATTGTTGCTCGAACTCGAAAGCCCGAACGGATCAAGTACAGCCAGGACCACGATAAGAGCCCCGAGCACGTACTGCCAGCTAGAAAATAGTGGTGATCTGGCCGACATCCCTGGCTCGATAAAGTCAAATGAGCTGACGTTTTAGGTTAGTTCGATAGATGATGTCAAGGCGCCATCTTTTGTGATCGTTAGCTCATGTCGTCAAAACTCGATTTCGGGAACATGTATTGTCATCGTGTCGTTCGCGGCGACATGTTCCCAAGACGTGTCGCAAAAAGTGAAAAATTGCGACACGTTATGGCCTCATGTCTACACTGGCGACATGAGTAAAGCCTCTCTCTGCTCAAAAATCATACAAAATGATCAGGATCGCATTCATGACCGAACCGTTGCTGCCATGGCAGGCTGACAGGCCATACAACCAGCTGCCGCTGCTACCGCCAGGAATCGAGCTGGAAACGCGTGCTGTCCTAAAAAAATGTATTGAGGCGCGCACCGCTTTGGCCGAGTTGAAGCAGGCGGCAGAGTTGATCCCGAATCAAACGGTCCTGATCAATACAATTCCCCTGCTGGAAGCGAAAGACAGCTCGGAAATAGAAAGCATCGTCACCACCACAGATTTGCTGTTCCAGCATGCTCAAGACACTGAAAACCATGCGGACCCGGCGACCAAGGAAGCGTTGCGTTATCGGACGGCGCTGAATCAAGGCTTCCAATCCCTGACCCAACGACCGCTGTCCACCAACACAGCTGTAGAAATCTGCCGCACCCTAAAGGGCGTAAAGTTGGATATCCGCCGCACGCCAGGTACACAGTTGGCAAATGACCGCACCGGTGAAGTCATCTACACCCCGCCCGAAGGGGAGGAGCATTTGCGTAACCTCCTCGCCAACTGGGAACGCTTTCTACACAACGAAATCGATCTCGATCCCCTCGTTCGTATGGCGGTCGGACATTATCAATTTGAGGCTATCCATCCTTTTATCGATGGTAACGGTCGCACAGGACGGGTCATCAACACCTTGTTCTTAATCCAGGAAGGCCTGTTGAACCTACCTATCCTCTACCTCAGTCGCTACATCATTGCCTACCGAGCCGATTACTACCGGCTCTTGCTGGAAGTCACGACTAAACAGGCTTGGGAGCCATGGCTGTTGTTCATGCTAAGCGCCGTGGAAGAGACTGCTCGTTGGACGACGGCCAAGATTGCGGCCATTCGTGTATTGTCCGAACACACCACGCAGTTTGTGCGAGAGCAACTGCCAAAAACCTATACGCGCGAACTGGTCGATGTCATTTTCGAGCAGCCATACTGCCGTATCAGCAACGTCGTCGAGAAGAAAATTGCTCAGCGCCAGGCTGCGTCTCGTCACCTGAAAGACCTTGTGACTATTGGAGTTTTAGAAGAGGTTCAGGTAGGTAAGGAGAAGCTTTTTATACATCCGAAACTGATGCAGCTATTGATCCGTGACAGCAATGAATTCAGGCATTACGCAAGTTAAGGCGTGTGGCAACAGCGTTGAGATCGCTAGCTAGCTTCAATCAGCGCTCGTTCTTCCAGCCAAATTTCCTGAACAAACTGGTCCGTAATCGCATAAATTCCATGCCCGCGCCGCATGATGATGTTCTCAGCAACCAGCGCAATCACCACCGGCTGAATCTCTTCTACACGCACCTCCCGGCCCACAGTCTTCGAATACTCAGCTGCAGCATCGATAGAGAAAATACCCCGAGCATCGCCTTGCGTAGACGCGATTTTGTTGAAAATAGCCTGAGCCAGGCTGCCTAACAGCTCCACTTTTTCAAGTTCGATGCTGGCCGCCGCCGAGCGCAATGTGCTGGCAATAACCGGTAGGAAAAGATCAGGGTCACCTTCTTGCTGCATGAGTTGTCGCAACGCTTTGAGCATTTCCTCGGGCCGGTTTCCCAAGGTATTGAATGCTTCAATGGCGACTTCGAGGGAAGGTAGCTTTTCTTTCTTCACCGTCGCAGCGAGCCGGTTAAGCAAGTATTCAACGTAATCCCCTTTCAGTACCGGATACGCTGTCGATGTCGCACCAGAAAACGCCTGGTTCCTCTTTGCCGTGAGTTCGCTGACTTGCGCCCTGTGCGATCCCGTTCCAATAAATAGAAAGTAACCCGGTGTATCTGGTCGAGGATTGATCGCATCACGAGCAGCTTTGAGTGCCAGAAGCAGCTGATTACCATCGTCGGAAGAGATGGCATGCTGCACTTCGTCGATGATCAGCACCAAGTTGGTGTTCGCTTGATCAACAACCTCTGTCAGCGCCTGCGCCAGGGTTGGCCCACCTGAGTTCCCGATGCTGTCGAGTTTGAAACCAAACTTGAATCCTGCAACGCCTATATCAGCACCGTTGACACGCTTGAGCATTTCGAGCAAACCGGAGCCCGGTGTTTGGAGTTCCTGCAGGGTTTTACGGATGGCGTCATGCACCAGTGTCGCGGGATTGGCCAGCGTGTCACTCCATAGGTCGACGTAAATGACCAGAGCACCCGCATCTTTCAGCGCAGGGATGAGGTCGCTCCTCAGGAATGTCGTTTTACCAGTCCTGCGCAGGCCGGATAAAAACAGGCCTGAGCGTAAACCTTCATCGAGAACGCCTGGATTGAGAAGCTGGTTCGCCATCTCTTCGGCCAATTCAGGGCGCTGAAAAATACTGCTCATGCAATTACCTCTTTTTATGGATACGCCATAATTATTGGCCAGCCATAATTTAGCATAAAGACTCATATACAGCCTGAAGTCAGTTTGATCGCTGTTTCTAAGGGTTTTTTGAGCGCAGAAGGAATGCTGACTGACAGGTCCTTGGCAACGAAATACAAATGATGGCGCTGAAAAGGAAGTTTCGACGCCGAGTAGGCGTGAGATCGCTCACCTATTACACCAAGTAACTAATGATGTTCCCGCCCCCACCTTTATCCCCTCCAGCTAACTCCATACATTGAGTTCCAACGCCTCCCCATCATCCCGATGAGAAGGTCACTGGAGATTCCTCATGCCTTTCGTAAGCGTACGCATCACTCGCGATGGCGTTACCTCAGAGCAGAAAGCTCAGGTGATCGCCGAAATCACTGAAACCCTGGAACGCGTCCTCAACAAGCGTCCCGACCTGACCCACATCGTGATCGAAGAAGTAGACACCGATAACTGGGGTTACGCCGGCATCACCACCACCCAGTACCGCAAGCAGCTGGCTGAGGCGGAGGGGCAGTCATGACCGCGTCGGTTTCAATCGATTTTATCTTCGACGTGGTGTGCCCGTGGTGCGCCTTGGGCGCGACGGCGCTGGAGCAAGCGATTGAGAACGTCGCCGGTGAAGTCTCGGTGGAGCTGACCTATAAGCCGTTCGAGTTGAACCCGAGCTGAAGAAGATCCTGTTGCGCGCTTACTTCAGCGAAGGCCAGAACCCGAGTGATCGCGAGACGCTGGTTCGTCTGGCCGTTGAAGCAGGACTGGATGCAGAGGCTGCTCAAGAGGTGTACATCCGGAGCGTTTGCCAAGGAAGTGCGTGAGCTTGAAGAGTTTTACCGCCAGCGTGGCATCAATTCGGTACCGGCCATGATCCTTAATGGTCGTCACCTGGTGTCCGGTTCGCAGTCGGTCGAGTACTACGAACAGATGTTGAGACAAATGGCGAAGGCTCCTGCCGAAGCCTGATTACTTACTTTTCAAACCATCATTTATTAGCAGAGGTTCATCATGAGCAATTCGAAAAAAGTCATCGTTATTACTGGCGCCTCCCAAGGTCTCGGCGCAGGCATGGTCAAGGCTTTCCGTGATCTGGATTACAAGGTTGTCGCCACTTCGCGTTCGATCAAGCCGTCTACCGACCCGGATATTCTTGCCGTGGCGGGCGACATCGGCGACCCGGCGGTCGCTCAGCAAGTTATTCGTGAAGCCATCGAACGTTTTGGCCGTATCGACACCCTGGTCAACAACGCCGGGATCTTCGTCGCCAAGCCGTTCACCGCTTATACCCAGGAAGACTACGCCGCGGTGCTGTCGGTGAACCTGAACGGTTTCTTCTACATCACCCAGCTCGCAATCACCGAGATGGAAAAACAAGGCCGCGGCCACGTAGTGAACATCACCACCAGCCTAGTGGACCACGCCATCGACGGTGTGCCGTCGGTACTGGCGTCGTTGACCAAAGGTGGCCTGAATGCGGCGACCAAATCCCTGGCCATCGAATACGCCAAGCGCGGGATTCGGGTGAACGCGGTCAGCCCCGGCATCATCAAGACGCCGATGCACGGCGAAGAAACCCATGAAGCGCTGGGGAATCTGCACCCGGTCGGACGCATGGGCGAGATCAGCGACATTGCTCAGGCGGTCGTGTATCTGGACAGCGCCAATTTTGTCACTGGCGAGATCCTGCACGTTGATGGTGGTCAGAGCGCGGGTCACTAAGGACAGCGTTTCCAAAAACCGGAAACAACAAAGCCCTCGTATTTTTACGAGGGCTTTGTTTTGTATGGTGCCGGTACCAGACGGAAAAATAGATCCGTCCCCTTTTTTCCTGCCACCACACCTCGGCTTCCAGAGCGCAGCGACGGGAATGGCGCCGTCAGACTTCGGAATCCTTCGAAGGCATCACTGCCTTCAACTGCTCTATCAACCAGGCGCAAGATCCCCACATCAGCGCTGCGTCCTGGTATTCCATCTGTCGATCCGTCAGGTGCATTGCGTCGTTCCGAACGTTGGATAACCGCAGAAAAGTTGAGTAGGTCAGCTCGTCTATGATTCGCTCGTCGCGTAGCACTCGCATCTTCAACACGGTGTTTCTGCTCTTCTCTGCAAACTCGAAGCCCAGATCATTAACCAACAGGTCTACGGTCGCCTCTACTTCAAGCCACGAATGCAGGATGGCTCCTCGTGGCGATACAGCAGCAAGTTGGAGAGCAACAGGAATTGAGAGGGGTGCTTGTTTGTCACCAGTTGGGGCGCGGATGAATCCCGCGCTGGCCGGGGTGATGCCGGAGAATGCGGCGGGGTTTGGGGATATTGAAAAAATCGATCGGGTTTATACAAACAATGAAATACGGCCTATTAGTCACTTGTTTATGCAGATAAATTATTGTTTACGAGTGGATAGGCAAGTGCATTGGGAGGGGTGAGAATCTTATGCAAACTGTGTCGCAGATCACGGTATATGCATCAATTCAACTTCCCGCACAGCCGCGCTAGGGTGGAATGGCGGGTTGCAAATCCGTTGATTTTTCAACTTAAGTTGCGCTTAATAAGGATTCGAGCAGTTCTTATTTCCATACGATATAAAAAACTAGTATTTTTAACAGTATGAGCAAATCGGAAATCAATCCACTATCGTGCTCCCTCTTGGAGTAATACTGTCATGAGCAGACTAGCATACGTGTGTTTTCGGCCTATCGAAGCTCGTCGTGGGTATGAAATAAACGATGGCGACTTGGAAAGTATCAATTTTTTTGGAGTAGTGGTATCGATAAGTGATCCGCCTATATCAGTTGATCCCGAATCACTTGTTAGCTATAAAAAGCAGAATTACCAGGTTCGTAACGCAGCGGATACTGCCGAGGAGCCGGCCTCGTTCAAAGATAAGGACTACATAAATTCTAAATACAGGCCTAAGACCCGCACGCAAAGGGTGGTTGTTAATGGGGCGGATAATAGTTATGAAGTTCCGTTTGGCGAAACGGAGGTGTTTGATATTAACGCGAACTCTATAATAATTGTGAATTGCCCAGACAAAGTTCAGAAAAACTGGTTTTTACTGGATGGCTCATTTTTGAGCCCGCAAGCATTCGCATACTGGAACCAAAATTTATTGCCAAAAGGGCTGCCGCCACGCTCCGCTGAAGAACTCGAAGCAGACCGAATAGCTAGCCTTTATCCGGAGCAAGTAGAAACTCTGGCCGTAGTTAGAATGAGTGATACATTTTCAAATTTCCAAGTGGCAACATTTGCACTTGACATTAACAATACTACAGTGGAACAGCTTAGGAGCGCTTTAACGCCTAAGCTTGGGGCTCAGCCGAAGAATACTCCAATGGCGTCCACTGACGCGTTTACTCCGGACGAAGTCGTGAAGCGTTTTCGTGACTCGTGGAAGAATACAGCAGTGGCATTTGATTCAATTAACCGATTTTGCAGTGTGCTAGACGGAAAGAAACGTGGTCAAAACCCGCCCGTTGGTGTCGCCGGAAATCACAGGCTCACGCTGACAGATGATTTACGGTTAGCCCAAGTCCTAGGCCGCGTTATCGTATACGTCCACCCCCAGCCAATTCCGAGGGAATCCTTTTTGTCTCAATTAAAAGAAAAAGGAATAGACGCTTTAATTGATATTGTAAGCGGGTGATGGTAGTGCTAGGAGATTAAAAACTTTGACTTCAACAGTTTTGCGAAGGCGAAAACAGTGCTGCAAATGTAAGCGTGTTTTTCAAATAACTAATTAATGGGTGGGAGTACCATAAGCTATGGGGAATAGAGTGGTGGTAATTTATGCTGCGAGCGCAGATGGCTAGCCACGCGTTGGTTGGCGTGGAAGCACTCGACGGTCTTAGCGGTTAGCCGCACTTCGAGTTGGTGCTTCACCAGCTGGTACGGCACCGAGTAGTAATGGCCGTCGACCTCGACGTGGTAGTCGATGTGGACGCGTACCTTTTTCCATTCGGCGTAGACGTAAGGGTGTTCCGGCAGCGCTTGCAGCGCCGGTTGGTCGATGCTCTCGAAGGCTGACCGGCGTGAGCCGGGCAGCTTCTTGAAGGGCTTCTGATTGAGGCGATCCAGCAGCAGCGCGATGGCTGTGTTGAGTTCGCCCAAGGAGAAGAACTGGCGGTTGCGCAGCACCGCCAGGATCCACCGCTCGACTACCTGTACGCCGACTTCAACCTTGGCTTTGTCCTTGAGTTTACGCGAACGCGCGGGCAGTACGGCTACGCCGTAATGCTCGGCGAGATCGCGGTAACTGGGGTTGATGTCCGGCTCGTAGCGATGCGCCTTGGTGACGCCGCTGCGCAGATTGTCCGATACCAGGATCTGCGATGTACCGCCGAGAAAGGCGAAGCAGCGCACGTGGGAGCCCAGCCAGTCGGGCAGTTTCTGCGACAAGGTGGCCTCGGCGAAGGTGTAGCTGGACGCGCCGAGGACGGCGACGAAGATCTGCGTTTGGCGGATCTCGCCGGTTCGCCGATCAATGACCGGCACGGTCTGGTCGGCGTAATCAACGAACAGCTTCTCGCCGGCACGGTGTTCCTGGCGCATGACCACGTCGACCTTGGCGGTCCAGAGGCGGTAGTGCTCGCAGAACCAGCTGTACTGGAAGCCTTGCGGATGGGCGAGTCGATACTCTTGCCAGAGCAGGGCCAGGGTTACGCCGGGGCGGCGCAGCTCGGCGTGGACATGAGCCCAGTCCGGCATTGGGCGCTGATCGCTGGGAACGGCGGGCGGCGGTGGAAAAAGCCGCCGTTGCAACTCGGCGTCCGTGAGCGCAGACGGCCAAGTCAGGCCGCTGGCAGCAAAGCGATTGAGGTACTCACCGACGCTGGCTCGACCCACTTACAAGCTGACAGCGACCTGGCGGGCAGATAGGCCGATCTCGAATTTGAGACGTAGCACTTCTCGAATCTTACGCATGGATAACCGCTCCACGACGACCTCTCTGCTTCGATAAAAGAGGTCGATGGTAGTGAATTAATCCTGCGTTGCTGCCTGCTTTAAGGGTGGCCGGATGAGCGTGGAACGGGTGGCCGGATCACCGTGGAATCAGTGGCCGGATGTTCATGGAATAGGTGGCCGGATGGCCGTGGAATCCGCAGGTCGACAATAGCGCGATCACCGATTATTGGAAAAACATGGGTTTTGAGACGGCTCAGGACCGTCTTGGCATGGCCCGGAGCCCATTTGGCAGACATCGCTTTGTGCCAGTCCAAGGCTGCGCTCTCAAAGGTTCGGCCTCGGATTATGGCTTGCGTCTTGGTTTGGTGTTTGGACTCGATGGGGTCGACGCCTTCCGCCAGCATGCGCTTGACCTCCATGCGCTTCTTGCGCGCATCGGCGAGGCCGACCACGGGGTAGTTGCCAAACGAGGTCAGTCCTTCACGACCATCAGGTTTTACATACATGAAACGCCAGCCTTTGCGGCCATTGGGTTGGACTAAAAGGTAGAGGCCGTCGCCGTCGAAAAGCTTGTAGGCGCGGTCGGTGGGCTTGGCTGAACGGCAAGCCGAATCGGAGAGTGGAGCAGTGGTGCGCGACATAAGGGTACTCCTCCCTTTATCGAATGACCTTACCCCTATCTTTATCCTTAAAACGGCTGGTATCCATAAGATTTTGGCGGAATCTGAGGGAACGCCAAAACGAAAAAACCCGCCAGAAGGCGGGTTTTTCGGGGGTTTCAGAGATTTTGAAAGCCTTCTCTGGAACCTTGTATGGTGCCGGCACCAGGAGTCGAACCCGGGACCTACTGATTACAAGTCAGTTGCTCTACCAACTGAGCTATACCGGCGTGTTAGGGCGACGATTATAGCGATTGCGTTGGTTCTGTAAACCCCTGAATTCAGACTATTTTTACGCAGCCGTCAGACCAGCCCCGCAGACGCTTCTGCGGGGCTGGCCAGTGAAGCGTTACACGCCGTTTTTGACCGCGTTGATCAGGTCCTGACTCAACACCTGCGCGGGCGCCACTTGCACGCTTTGCGTGTAGAACGGCGGCAGGTTTTGGGCGAGTGTCGACAACGCTTGGGCGGTGGTGTTGCCCGGCAGCAGCACGTATTGGAGGTTGGACGGATAGCTCTGCGGCACGGGGCCTTCCATGGTCGAACCGTACGCGCCGAAGGTCATTACGGCCTGTGGGGTGGTGGGGTCGGGGGCGTAGAGGAAGACGAAGGTGCCGTACTTCGGATGCGTCAGGTATTGCTCGGCTTGGGCGCGAACCGCTGGGTCGGGGTCGTTCATCAGGGTCCAGCGCATGACCGCGTAGTTGCGTGTGGTTTCCATGAACGCTGTACGAATCGGCGACTGGTTTTCGACGCCTCCCAGGCACACCAGCAGGTTGCCGAACGGATCGATGAGGGCCACCGAGTTGAACACCGGGCTGTGCTGTGCGGTTTGTAACAGTGGCGGGGCGAGTTCTGCGCCGGGGTCGCGTGGGTTGGCCGATTGCACGGTCAGCGCAAACGGGCTGAGCGCAGTCAGTGCCTGGCGGACTTTGCTGTTGGCCGGGAGGTTTGCAGGGTTTTGCAGTTGATCCGGCGGCAAACCGCTGTTGTTGCTGGCCTCGCGCACGGTGTTGACGCTGGCGGAGAAGATCGAGCTGGTGAGGAAGTAAACCGCCGAGTCGATGGTCTGGCCGCCGAACACCGGGCTGGTCGAACCCTGATAGGCCCGGCTGACAGGCGCCGCAATCGCGTAATAACCCCAGGTGTCCTGCGCCTGTTGGCGGATCTGCGGTGGCAGCGACGCAAAGGTGAACTGACTGTTGTAGTTGATGCCTGCATAGTCATCGATCGCACTGACGGCGACGTTAAATCCTGCAGTCAGCAGCGAACCGGCGCACATGGCGCATGGGTCCAGGGTGGTGACGACGGTCAACTGATTGGGCGGTGGCAAGTTCAATGGCGCGACGTTTTCGTAGTACCAGTCCACCAATTGCCGCTCGCCGTGGGCGGTCGGATCATGAGGTAGAAAGTACGTGGTGCCACTGCCGGGGAAAGGCATCAGCACGTTGTTGTGCAGCGCGGCGATGACCTCGCCCGTTGCGTTGTTGATGATGGCGCCACCCACCGCGAAGGTTTGCTGCAGCGCAGCATCAATGGCTTGGTTGGCGACGGTATCGACGGCTTCCTGTGCACTGTTCAATGTGCTCATGTTTTTCCCAGCTCCTTGCTGTTTTGAACGCCAGGCAATTCTGGCGTTTGGCAAAGATAGTTGAGGTTTCGCAGGTCGTTTATGTTTTTTGGCTGAACGCTTATGCACAACGGGATCTGTACCGCACCTGCTTAGAGGCAAATTTGTAGACCCATTCTCATTTTGCTCGCAAATGCCTGTTTTTTCGGTTTTTTATTCATGTGTACGAATATTGAACAGTAGTGTTTCAACCTCGTAACAGGCGTAAATATTGGATCCAGGATAATTCCATCAACAGAGTTATCCACAGGCTGGGGCTATTTAAGACCGTTCGGCCAAGAGTAGAAAATTACGCGGTGTGAGCGGGGTTTCGCAGAAGGTGCCGAGGCGAACCGCATAGCCTTGCTCGAACAGGAAAAGTGCCCGATCGAGTACCAGCCAAAGCTCCAGCGGGCGTCGGAGAAGGCCGCGCAACAGCTCCAGATTGCGCACTTCGGCCAGTCGCTGCCAACCAGCGGCTTCGAGTGCTGACCAATCCTGCGGACCTATTGTGGATAACTCTTTAAGTGCGGCCAAATGATGGCAGTAATCGGCGAAGGATTTATCCAGCCAGGCGCTGGGCAGGGAAGGGGTAGGCAGGTATTCGTCAATACCGCGCAAGTGCCGCTGCAGTAGGTCGAAGGCCAGGCGTCGGGCCATAGAGGCGTCGCGTTGACGTCGGACGCGAGCGCCGGCAGTCACGGTTTCGCTCATCGGTAGCGAAAGATCTTCGAGGGACAACTGTAGGTCGGAGCCCTTGGCCGACGAGGAAAGCGGCTGATACTCGCTCAGACTGATCCGGTTGTAGCAGCAAGGCGCGATGGCCAGTTGTTTGCAGCCTGTCGCACTGGCGAGCTGGATCAGCCGCACATGCAGATCACCGCAGGCGTGCAACGCTACCGGCGTGTGATCGGCATTCAAGAAAGAAGTGGCGTGCGCAGCGAGCACGTCTTGCTCGACATGCAGCGCATGCAATTGATGACGTTGGCTGAGTGCTTGTCCGCTGGAAACCAGCGCCGGGTCGTATTCCAGACAGGTCAGTTGTTGCCCGGTTTGCAGCAGACGTCGTCCCAAGTGTCCTTTGCCTGAGCACCAGTCCAGCCAATGACTCGGCGCGTCAGCAAACTGCAAGCGACTGGCGAAGGCTTCGATCTGTTGCCACTTGCGCCCCGGCACATCGACATTCAACCGATGGCCTGCCGCTTCAAGCGCATGAACCGGCAATTCACCCACTGCGCTCAGTTCGAGGGACAACGCCGCCAGCGAGGCAAAAGGCTCTGGCGCATCCAGCAAGCAAGGTTGGTTGTGGCTATGTTCCGCCTCTTCCAGCGACCGCCCGCGTAGCCATTCGGCCAGCTCCGGGTAGGACGCTTCCCAAGGAAGCTGCAGATGAGTAAACGGACGAGGTTTCCACAGCGCTTGATGCTCAATCAGAAAAGCATCCAGCGCCGCGAAACGGGCGAGTAACGCCTCGCCCGTCAGCACGCAGGCATCAACGTCCTTGGCAGGCATCGACGCGCAACCAGCGCTCCAGCTGCTTGAAACCGCGTACCAGCACATAAGCCATCAGCAGATAGAACATGCCCGCTGCGAAGAAGATCTCAACCGGCAGGTAGGTCCGGGCAATGATGGTGCGGGCCATGCCGGTCAGTTCCATCAGGGTTACGGTGCTGGCCAGGGCACTGGCCTTGAGCATCAGGATCACTTCGTTGCTGTAGGCCGGCAGGCCGATGCGGGCGGCACGGGGCAGGATGATATAGAACAGCGCCTTGGGCCGGGACATACCCAGCGCCCGCGCTGCTTCGATCTCGCCCGGTGGAATCGCCTGGATCGCGCCGCGCAGGATCTCGGCGATGTAGGCCGCGGTGTGCAACGTCATGGTCGCCGTGGCACACCAGAACGGATCGCGCAGGTACGGCCACATTGAGCTGTTACGGACCGCGTCGAACTGCGCCAGGCCGTAGTAGACCAGGAACAGCTGAACCAGCAACGGTGTGCCACGGAAGAAGAAGATGTAGCCGTAGGGAAATGCCCGCACGTACCAGAGTCGCGATGAGCGGGCGATGCCTAGCGGAATTGCCAGCAGCAAACCCGCGATCACGGCGATGGCCACCAGCTCCAGGGTCAGCGTCGCGCCCTGAGCCAGTTTCGGCAGCCACTTGATGATGATTTCCCAGTTCATTGGGTGCTCCTTGCGAAGCCGCGAGCGGCACGTTTTTCCATAAAGTACATGCCCGTCATGGCGAGAATTGTCAGACCCAGGTACATGAACGCGGCCACCATATAGAAGGTGAACGGCTGTTTGGACACGGTCACGCCAATTTGCGCGTGACGCATGAGTTCTTCCAGGCCGATCACTGACACCAACGCGGTGTCTTTCATCAGGATCATGAACAGGTTGCCCAGGCCGGGCAGGGCGATGCGCCACATCTGCGGCATGATCAGCTTGGTGAAGATGCGAAACTTCGACAGGCCCAACGCCACACCCGCTTCACGGTGACCTTTGGGGATGGCCAAAATTGCACCGCGAAAAACTTCCGTGGCATAGGCGCCGAAGCACAGTCCCAGCGCAATCACACCCGCAGCAAAGGCATTGAGTTCCAGGTCGGGGTTGCCGAAGAACTCACCCAGTGCACGCATCAGGTTGACCGTGCCGAAGTAGATCAACAGCACCCAGAGCAATTCCGGGATGCCGCGAACCAGCGTCGAGTAAGTGCCGCCAAGCCATTGCAGCGGCTTGTACGGGGAAGTCTTGGCCAAGGCGCCGAGTAGACCGAGCACCAGCCCCACGCACAAAGCAGAGAGTGCCAGTTTCACAGTCATCAGCGCGCCAGCGGCGAGCGCCGGGCCGAATCCGTAGAGATCGATAGTCATGGATTTCTTTTCAATTGCGGCAGGCAATGCCAAGGACTGGCGCCGTCAGCGAACGGCGCCGGTCAGGCAGGTCAGAATCAATAGATGCTGAACGGGAAGTACTTGTCGTTGATCTTTTTGTAAGTGCCGTCTTCGACGATTTCTTTCAGGGCGAGGTTCAGCTTCGCGCGGATCGTGTCGCCTTTACGTACAGCGATACCGATCTTGTCGCTTTCTTCCACCGGATCGCCCTTGAACTCGTAGGACCGACCGGCATCGCTTTTCAGCCACTCGTAGTTGACATACTTGTCCGCCAGGATGCCGTCCAGACGACCGGAGGTCAGGTCGAGGTAGGCGTTTTCCTGAGTGTCGTAGAGTTTGACTTCAACGCCTTCCATGTTGTCTTCCAGCCAGGTGCCAGCGAGGGTCGCACGTTGTGCGCCGATCACTTTACCTTGCAGGGAAGCCTTGTCGGTTTTGAAGTCGACGTCTTTCTTGGCGATGAATTGCAGCTTGTTGGAGTAGTACGGGTCGGTGAAATCCACCGCCTGCTTGCGCTCGTCGGTGATCGACATCGAGGAGATCAGGAAGTCGAACTTCTTGGCGTTCAGGGCCGGAATGATGCCGTCCCAGTCGGACGTGACCACGGTGCAGTCGACTTTCATCTTGGCGCACAGGGCATCGCCGATTTCTTTGTCGAAGCCGACGACATTGCCACTGGCATCTTTGTTGTTGAACGGCGGGTAGGCCGCTTCGATGCCCATCTTCAAGGTCTCGGCGGCGGCACCGGCGCTGAAGGCCAGGGTGACGGCAGCAGCCAGGAAGATTTTTTTGTAGTTCTGCATGTGGGTAGCTCCGTTAGCGGTTGCTGGACATGAATTGTTTGCAGCGCGCCGAAAGCGGGTTTTCGAACACCTGCTGTGGCGATCCTTGCTCTTCTACCAGGCCCTGGTGGAGGAACACCACTTCGCTGGAAACCTGACGGGCGAAGCCCATTTCATGGGTGACCAGCAGCATGGTGCGGCCTTCTTCGGCCAATGCTCGGATGACATTAAGTACTTCCTGAACCATTTCCGGGTCAAGGGCGGAGGTGGGCTCGTCGAACAGGATCACCTTGGGCTGCATCGCCAGTGTCCGGGCGATGGCCGCGCGCTGTTGCTGACCGCCGGAGAGTTGCGCCGGGTAGGCGTGGCGTTTGTCAGCGATGCCGACCTTGGCCAGCAAGGCTTCGGCGACTTCAATGGCCTCGGCCTTGCTCTGTCCGAGCACCCGGCGCGGGGCTTCGATGATGTTGTCGAGCACGCTCATGTGCGGCCACAGATTAAAGTTTTGAAACACAAAACCGATCTCGCTGCGCAGGCGATTGATCTGCTTGCCGTCGGCAGCGACCAGTTCGCCGTTTTTCGCGGCTTTGAGCTTGAGTTCTTCGCCGGCCACCAGGATTTGGCCCTGATGCGGGTTTTCCAACAGGTTGATGCAACGAAGGAATGTGGACTTGCCGGAACCGGAAGAACCCAGGATCGAGATCACGTCGCCGTCGCGGGCGGTCAGCGAGATGCCTTTGAGCACCTCAAGCTGTCCGTAGCGTTTGTGCAAGTTGCGGATTTCAAGCGCGGGCGTGGCCTCAGCCATGTGCATTCCTCATAGTATTTCGCTCCTGCTGTTGGCGGCCTTCCTGGCGAGGCGGCCAAGCTAGCATAGCGTTCGAATGGCAGCCAACAGCGCTACGGGCGGTAAACGGGTGGCATGTGGCAGGTTGTCGCATCGGTACAGCAGAGTGTCGCGCTGCTATCAACCGAACAGCCGTTTGAACCAGCTGCCCCGCGGGTGCCGCGTAAAAAAGGGCGCGATGTTGCCAGCTTCGGCGGGGTGTTGGAAGCGCTAACCGGCCAAACGTTCCTGATCCGCACTTTTATTGTGCGTCGCTACATTTTGGGTGTATTTCGGGTGCGCGGTTTCGTTCGTATAGTGGGTCGCTGGGTAAACGCTCTGGCGAAGCTCAACCGGGATGGACCCAGTCTTCTACGCGTAACCCTGGAACGCGTTCAAACTCCCTTAGGTTGTTGGTTACCACAATGAATCCGCGTGAACGTGCGTGGCCGGCAATCATGTGGTCGTAGGGTCCGATAGGCGTTCCAGCCTTTGCCAGCTCGGATCGAATCATCCCGGTATGCGTAGCCGCTTCGTTGTCGAAAGGCAAAACCTCAAGGCGTGCCGCAAAACCCTCGATCACCCCGAGGTTCTTCTCGGGTGTCGCTGATTTTTCGGCACCGTAGATCAACTCCATCAGCGTGACGGCACTCATGCATAATTGCCCGTTATGACGGTTGAAAGCTTCTCGTACGATTTGCGGTTTGTTCTTGATGGTGAAGATGCAGATGTTGGTATCGAGCATGTATTTGATCATCAGAACGACTCACGCTCCTGGTCGGCGGGTTGTTCACGATCGGTCATGAAATCTGCACTCACGCCATCCCCGTCAAACCAGCTGTCCCATGTTTCATCTGCGGGGGTGATGATACGGGTCCTGCCGATGGCAATTACGTTGACTCGTTTCACATCGCTTGGCATCGCCACGGCTTTGGGGAGGCGGACAGCCTGGCTTCGATTGCTCATGAAAAGGGTTGTCTGTTCCATTTTGGCCTCCTGCGTTTTTGTGAGTGCTGTGAGTCCAAAGAATAGATTTCTTCAGGGATATGTCAATGGGATATACATGACCGCTGACGAGGGGTCATGTCAGATCGTTTCAGGCTGTTGGCTTCTCAAACAAAAACGGCCGCTGTCAGTGATGACAAGCGGCCGTTTTTGTTTCTGAGGCGAGTGTTTACTCAGCCTTTTCTTCCTGCGCGTCCAGCGACTGGCGATAGCTGTCGAGTGCATCGCCGAAGTCGGTGATGAACTGCGGGTCCGTCAGCCAGGCCTGGGCAGCGTCGCGGTCCATGCCGTCGGCCCACATGCGATAGTCGATCAGCATGTCGGCGGCCAGGTGAGTGGCAGCCATGGCTTCGTTGTCGGCGTTTTCCATGTCCAGCAGTTCTGGATGGTCGCTGATGATTTCGGCGAGGTTCGACAGCAAGGTCAGCAGCATGTCGTTGCGGCTGATGGCTTCCGCGTCACGCATTTTGCTGAACATCGCCAGGGTGTATTCCGGAATCGGTTCGCCGATTTCACCCAGGTCATCGTCCAGTGCGACGGGTTTTCTGCCGTGAATGTTGATTTGCCTGGCTTTGATCTTGGCGCGTTTGGCGCGTTTCTGTTGCTTGTTCAGGGATGCCATGGGAACTCAGTTTGCTTTCTGTTGGGTTTGAGCCGCGATGGCGTCGGACGCCGCCACGTAGTCGTCCTGGAAGGCCGGTGATTCGATCCAGGCCAAGGCGCCGGCTTCGTCGACTTCAGCAGACCATTGGCGATATTCGATCAGCGCGGCGAGGATGAAGTCTGTCGCTGTTTCTTCGCCTTCCTGCTCCAGCACCAGCGCGATAAGCGGGTGCTCAAGAAAGGCCACGCACATTGCTTGTTGGCTGATTTTTTGCGCATCGATCATTTCTTTGAACATGTCGGTCAGGTCCACCGATTCGAAGTCGATGCGATCGTCGTTCGGATCCAGCTCGACCGGCGCGGCAGCCCGTTGGGTGCGGTTCTGCTTGGCCTTGGCTTTGGCGCGTGTGGCGCGTTTGTTCTGCTTGTTGGCGGAGGCCATGGGCATCGTTCCGTATTTCGTTGAGTGGGCACGTCAATCAGCTGCGTGGCACTAGCCGCCCGGGTGTGTCGGGGGCCAGTTCGCCGGTCTGCAACCAGGACAATGCGATGGGCCATAGTGTGGCTTGGTATGGGCTGCGAAAAAAGGCGAAATGTCCGACTTCTTGTTCGCCGATGTCTT
Organism: Pseudomonas sp. Hz4; assembly: GCF_054898165.1. Taxonomy (NCBI): domain Bacteria; kingdom Pseudomonadati; phylum Pseudomonadota; class Gammaproteobacteria; order Pseudomonadales; family Pseudomonadaceae; genus Pseudomonas; species Pseudomonas sp. Hz4. The sequence continues at coordinate 543,798 of NZ_CM142719.1, forward strand.
CGGGGGCGATTCGCAGATGGCTGGTCGTTGCAGCGGTGAAGTAACCGAGCAGGCGCTCGATGGCTGGAATCGTGCCGTAAGGATCGTCGCTGAGGCTGATGGCCAGGGTTTTCGCGGTGACGTTGGCGAACGGGAGCTGGCCGTGTCTTGCGTGGATGATGCGGCCGCTGGGGCGCTTCTCGTACCGGGCCGTGGGCGTGCTCCAGTCGCGGACCACGCCCGTGGGCGTGTCTTCCAGCCAGCCGAGGCGTTTACCGGGGAAGTAGCCGTAAATCATCGTCAACAATGGCATCACCAGGTGCCACTTGCCGAGCATCCGCCAGCGATGAGCAGGGGCGTAATCACGCCAGTAAGCGAACTGAGCACCTACGGTCACCAGGTGCCGAATGACCTGCCCGGAGGCTCCCAGCCCCGCCGCACAGCCTCCGAAGCTGTGACCGACGACGTCGATGGGCTGGCCGGGGAACTCCCGCTGAGCGCGCTTGAGCATCGCCTCAAAGTCCAGCGCGCCCCAATCGGACCATGAGGCCTGAAGCCCTTTCAGCGATGCCGGACGTGACTCGCCGATGCCGCGGTAATCAAAAGTGATCACGTCAAAGCCGTTGGCGAACAGGTAATCGGCGAAACGCGAATAGTGGCGGCAGCGGACAGAGGTGGCAGCGTTGATGATAACGACTGGGCGCGTTGAGTCCGATAGACCCTGCCGCCAGGTGAATCCGCCAAGCATGAAGCCGTCTGCGGCGGTTTCCTTGAACGGCTCGCCGGGGGCGTAGGCGGGCAGCGGCAACTCCATTTGAGCGGAGGCCAACGAGGACATGTCCTGCAAATTCATCGTTTTTTGACCTTTGCGGGTAGCTGCCAACAATAGTCTTCACGTTGCCCATGAACAATCCATCCATGATTATCTGGGGATCTGGTTGAACAATCGCTCCTCAAGCACGGCCCGTTCCCGATCCAGTTCTGCGCGCAGTTCCTCCTCACTCGGCAGCACCAACTTGTACTTGCTGGCGAACAGTTGTTCGTTGCCTTCCAGCACCGAATAGCGCACCACCGACTCATCTTTTTGTGCGCAGAGAATGATGCCGACGGTGGGGCCATCTTCCGCTCCGCGTTTGAGGTCGTCGTACATACGCACGTACATGTCCATCTGGCCGACATCCTGATGGGTCAGTTCACCGCGCTTGAGATCGAAGATGACGAAGCACTTGAGCAAGTAGTTGTAGAACACCAGATCGATGTAGAAGTCTTTGCTGTCGGTGCTGATGCGTTGCTGACGGGCGATGAAGGCAAAGCCTTTGCCCAGTTCGAGCAGGAAGGCCTGAAGCTGATTGATCAGTGCTTTTTCGAGATCGGTTTCTTGGATTAAGCCCGCATTGGGCAACCCGAGAAACTCCAGGATTACCGGATCCCTGATGAAATCCCGAGGGTTGGCCTTCATTTGCTGAATGTTGGTGGCGGCTTCCTGCTTGACGGCGGGGCGGTCGCGGCTCGCCAGCAGGCGTTCGTAATAGAGCGTATTGATCTGGCGTTCCAGAGCGCGACTTGACCAATTTTGAATGGCTGATTCGTTCATGTACCAGTGGCGAGCGTGGTCGTTGTCGACGCGCAGCAGTCTGCGGTAGTGGGTCCAGCTCAATTCGAGGCGCAGTGCGTCTCGAATTGGAAACGCCTGATAAAACAGTCGCATTTTCCGTAAGTTGGTCTCGTCAAAACCCTTCCCGAACTCCGCTGTCAGCACCTTCGCCAGCGTCGCCAGCAACTGCTTGCCGTAAGCCGCCCTACGAGCGCCTTCCTGCTCGAACTCGACAATATGCTGTCCGATCTGCCAGCAAGTTTGCACTTGAGCGGTATCGACTGCTCTCAGCACCTTAAGGCGTGCCTGGCGGATCAGTTCGCCCAGATTGCCAAGCAGTGAGGCGAGTTGTGGGTCTTGAGTATTAACAGGTTTGAGGGCGCTCATGGGGTCTTCCGCAGCTGGATTAACAGGCAGAAGAGGATTGCAGGGGCGGGTTGGTCGATGATGCCGGGCGCGGCTGGTAAATCCGAAGGAAAGTCCGATTGGTTTTGCGGGATCACGCCGACGGCAATCCGCGCTTGAGGAAAACAACGTGTAGTCCAATTCGCAGTGAACCCAAGTACCAATCAATCTAAAACTAGGGCATTCAGCGAGAAATCTAAAAAGGAGTAACGATTGGGTTCTGCGCAGCCCGGGAGTCGCCATCATGAAGTACGTCCATTCACTCATGTTACCCATCGCCGCAATCGGCTTGTTGATGTTCCCAGCGCTGTCGCCGGCCGCCAGCCTTGAGCCCATCGATAGCTCAGGTGTGCAAGTCCAGAGGCAAGAGCAAAACGGGATTACTTACCTGTCCGGCGGTATTGGGGAGGATGAGTCGAAGGCTATCCAGCAAACCACTGGATACAACCTGCACATGACCTTCTCTATCGGGCCAGAAAATAAATACGTTCCCGACGTAGATGTAGTCATTCAGAAAGCACCGGGGCAGACGGTACTGACGCTGAGCCAGGCTGGCCCGTTGGTTTACGTTCAGCTACCTCCCGGCAAGTACTCCGTTGTCGCGACCCGTAATGGTGAAGCGAAACATGACACAACGGATGTCGGAAGCGGCACCGCCCGCAATCTGGTTTTTCACTGGAATGTTGATGAGTAGTTGGGCGTTACTAAATCCCAGGCATAAAAAAACCCTGAATCTTGCGATTCAGGGTTTTCGGTATTTGGTGCCCAGAGACGGAATCGAACCGCCGACACGGGGATTTTCAATCCCCTGCTCTACCGACTGAGCTATCTGGGCAACGGGGCGCATTAAACGGGTTTTTCAGGGGGTCGTCAAGCAAGTTTTCAAAAAATATTTAATTATTACCGTCGCTTACGATCCGCCCCCCGATAAGTCGGGATTATTCAGCCGGCGGAACGTAGCCGTCGGCTTTGGCGTATTCCTCGCCGGAGAAGTACTTGTCCATCTCGCCCTGAAGGTATTTGCGGTCTTCGGCGTTCATCATGTTCAGGCGTTTTTCGTTGATCAGCAGGGTCTGGTGTTTCTGCCAGTCGGCCCAGGCCTTGGCCGAGACATGGTCAAAAATGTCCTGACCTTTCGCACCCGGGAATGGGGCGCGTTCCAGGGCGGGCAATTCTTCTTTGTACTTGCGGCACATGATGGTGCGGGTCATGACGACTCTCCTGCGTTCAATACGGCGGCCGCGCGTTCGAGCAAGGTTTTGACCGGGGCGGCAAGGCCCAGGCGCGGCGGGGTGGCGAGGTTATACCAGAGCCAGTCGGCCTCGGCCACGTGATGGCCAGCCTCCTGCACCTGAACCAGCCAGGGTTCGATGGACAACTGAAAGTGACTGAAGGTATGCACCAGGCTCGGCAGCGCCTGTTGGCTGCCAAGTTCCAGCGAGTGCTGTGAAGCCAGATGTTGCAGGTCGTCGAGGTCGTCGAGTTCCGGCAGGCTCCAGAGACCGCCCCACAATCCCGTGGAAGGGCGACGGTAAAGCAAAATCGCGCCTTCGCCGTTGGCGAGCATCGGCATCAACGTACGCTTCTGTGGCACGGCTTTGCGCGGTTTGGGGATCGGGTAGCGGGTTTCGAGGCCGAGCATGTGCGCCTCGCAACCCTTTTCGAGCGGGCAGAGCAGGCAACTTGGTTTGCTGCGTGTACAGAGCGTAGCGCCCAAATCCATCATCGCCTGGGTGTAGGCGTTGACTCGATCATGCGGCGTGAAGCGCTCAGCGTTGGCCCATAGCTGTTTCGCGGCCTTCGGCTCGCCGGGGTAGCCCTCTTGTGCAGTAAACCGCGCCAGCACCCGTTTGACGTTGCCATCAAGGATCGGCGCCCGCAGGCCCATGCTCAGGCTGGCGATGGCGCCCGCCGTGGACAGGCCGATACCCGGCAGATCAACAAGCTTTTCCACATCCCTCGGAAACTCGCCGCCGTATTCGGCGACGACAATTTTCGCGGTCTTCTGCAGATTGCGTGCGCGGGTGTAGTAACCGAGGCCTGTCCACAGGTGCAGAACTTCGTCTTCCGGCGCGGCGGCCAGGGCTTCGACGGTCGGCAACGAGGCCATGAAACGGTCGAAGTAGTTCAGCACGGTGCTGACCTGGGTTTGCTGCAACATGATTTCTGACACCCACACCCGATACGGCGTGATGCCTTGTTGCCAGGGCAAGTCGTGACGGCCGTGGCGGTCGTACCAGTCCAGCACCGCCGTTGAAAACTGCTCGGCTCTCATCGCTTGAACAGCCCCTTTAAGGCGTTTTTCAACTCCGGGCTGACCTTGTCGCCAAGCTTCTCATCGATTTTTTCGCTGATTTTCTCGCCAGCCATTTTGCTCGCGACCTGGCCCATGCGTTCGTTATCGAGGCGGCAAGCTTTGGCGCCTAGCTCCAGCGGGCCCCGGCAACGCAGCGGCCACTCGATGCCGACGAACCTCTCGCCGACCTGACAGGCCGGGTCCGGCATGTCGCTCTTGTCGCCTTCGACGATAATGCCCACGCGGTAATCCATGCCCAGCACCCGCAGATCGATGTCACCGTCGCCGTTGACGGTCATGCCCGGGATGCGCACTTTCAGGTCCGGGTTGCTGGCCACGCCGTTACGCAAGGTCAGGTTGCCCTTGAGCTCCTGGAACGGTGTGTCCTTGCCCCGTGGCTCGCCGGTGAGGGATTTACGGTTCAGGGTGGCGATGCCTTTGCACAGCTGTTGTTCGAGGTTGGCATTGAGCAGGACGCCGTCGTTGATGACGAAACTGGCGTTGCCGTTGAGGCTTTCGATCAGTGCTTTCTGGCTGTTGCCGCTGCCGGTCAGGTTGCTGTTAAGCGTCACCAGACCTTTGACCGGCGGATTTTTACCCTGGCTTTCGAGGATTTTTTCCACCGGCACTTTGCTGATCTGTGTCTGCATGTTCAGCGCGGGCACCTGTTGGCGCACGTCGAGCGTACCTTTGGCGTCGAAGTTGCCGTCGTACAACTCGCCGCGAAGGTTTTCCAGTGTCAGCAGGCCGCCCTGGCCGGTGGCCTTGAGCGCCGCGTTCTGGATCGGCAGTTTATCCAGGGTCAACTGGCCGAAGGTGAGGTCAGCGTCCACGTCGAGTTTGCTCAGCCGTTCCACTGGCAACAGACGTTCGTTGCTCCACGCGTCTTTGGTCGGTGCTTGCGGCAGCGGTGTGCTGCCCGCGCCGGCCATGGCATCGGCTTCGGTGGTGGCGACTTCAGCCTGACGGACCTGCGTTGCGCTGCTGGCTTCGGCAGACTTTGGCGGCAGGTAACGGTCGACGTTGAAGGTGTCAGCCTTGAGGCTCGCCCGCAGCGATTGCTTGGCGAAGTCCTCGACGGCAATGCGGCCGGTGAAGGTGCTGTCGTCGATTTTCAGGTTGATGTTATCGAACGACAGGCTGGTAGGCGTTCCCGCAAGACGGCTGACCAGCTCGACTTTACTCAGGCTGCCTTCGGCCATTGCCGGGAGTTTCTGGCCGATGCTATCGATGAATTTCGCCAGATCAAACTGGGCGATCGACAGGCCGCCGTTGATTTGCGGAGTCTTGTCGAGGTCGTTGACCTTCAGTTCACCCAGCGCGCGCAATTGGTTGGCGGAGATTTTGATGCCGGTCCATTCGGCGACGTTCGCCGCTTTGTCCAGCAGCAACTGGCCCTGGGCGGCGAAGGTCATGGTCTTGCCTTGCAGCGGATCGCCGGCGACTTCACCGGAGAGTTTCATGTCTTCGAGTTTGTAGCGCTGCAGTGCGCGCTCGAAACGCAGTTCGCCGTTAAGCTCGGTACGCACGCGCAGGACCGGCTGGTTGGTGCCCAGGAACGCGGTGAGTTTGATCGGAATATTGGTGGAGTCATGCACCGGGCCGGTACTCAGCTGGATGCTTTCGGCGCTGAACTGCTTGCCGGTTTTCTCATCGTTGTATTCAACACGGGCGTTGTTGACGGTCAGGCTGTCGATGTCCAGGCGGATTGGCTGGGCCGGTTTTTCTGCTTGGGCGGTGGTTTCTGGCGTAGGGGCTTCGGTGGTGGCGGGTGGCGTGGCCGAGGTTGCTGGCGCCTTGCCGATGTCTTCCCAGTTGCCGTGGCCGTCCTTGTCACGGTTCAGGCGCAGGTTAAGGCCTTCGACGCGCACATCGCTCATCTGCACTTCACGGCGTAGCAACGGCAACACGCGAACGGACAGACCGAGCATTTGCAAGTCGGCGAACGGTTCGGTGGGCTTGGTCAGGGTCGCGACACTGGCTTCGTGCAATTCCAGGCCCAGCCACGGGAACAGGCTCCAGCCGATATCGCCATTGAGCGTCAGCTCGATGTGGGCCTTGTCGCGGGCAATCTGGCGAATCTCGTCTTTATAGTCGTTGGGATCAAAGAGGTGGGTCAGGGCAAAGCCCAGCGCCACAATGATCAGCAACAGCCCGAGAAGTACCAGACCCAGGATTTTGCCGAACGCTTTCATGGGCGAGTCCTTGTAGTTAGTCGAATTCGAAATTTAGCCGGGGAGTATAGCGCTCCGCAGTGCACGACCGGTCAGCGATCACGTCGACAACACGTCCAGCGGCACTTTCAGTTTGGCCGCCAGCGCTTGTGCCTCCAGGTGCCCGGCAGGCGCCAGCAGACGCAAAGTCGCGCCTGATTGAGACGCCATTTTCTGCGCTTCGTGCACCAGGCGCTCGGCCACGCCACGACGACGAGTAATTTTTCGTACGCATAGTTGGGACAGATGCCAGACATCCTGATGACGTTGCAGACGTGCTGCGCCCAACAGGCGATCGTTGAAGCGGCCGGCAATCAGCGAACCCTCAAGCAGGCAGCCTGCGATCAACTGCACATCCCCGGCAAACGGCGCAAACAGCCAGTCCGGGGCATCGCGGTAGATCTTTTGTAGATCTTGCTGGTCCTGGTAAGTGGCTTCGGTAAGCGGCTCGACTGTGATCGGCATGGCGGCTCCTTCGGTGGTACGAGAACAGACAACGTACAAAGGGTGATGTCACTTTGGTTTTTCTGTCACGTACAGATGGTAACCTCTGCCGGTTCGTCCGTCCTTCTGCGACTTGATGTCACAGCAAAATGGAGCTTCACCCCGAGAAAACAGTCGTGCGTGCGCATAAAGGCTGAGGGTGAAGAGTGGCAGGCGAACAATACTAATAATTGGGGGATACACAATGACCACGAGCATCACGGCGGACGGCCTCACGGCTGACCAGCCCTCGTTCCTGTCCAAGGAACGCATCATCGCCAAGCCCGGTTTCAACCGTTGGCTGGTACCACCGGCCGCCCTGGCCATCCACCTTTGCATCGGCATGGCCTACGGCTTCTCGGTGTTCTGGTTGCCACTGTCCAAAGCTCTGGGTGTGACCAAGGCAGCGGCTTGCGCGCCGGACATGAGCTTCATCTCGCAAGTCTTTTCATCCCAATGCGACTGGCCGATCTCGATGCTCGGCTGGATCTACACCCTGTTCTTCATCTTCCTTGGCTGCTCGGCAGCGATCTGGGGTGGCTGGCTGGAACACGCCGGGCCACGCAAGGCCGGCGTTGTATCGGCACTGTGCTGGTGTGGCGGTCTGCTGATTTCAGCGCTCGGGGTCTATACCCACCAGATATGGCTGATGTGGATCGGCTCCGGGGTCATTGGCGGTATCGGCCTGGGCCTGGGTTACATCTCGCCGGTCTCGACCCTGATCAAGTGGTTCCCGGACAAACGCGGCATGGCGACCGGCATGGCGATCATGGGTTTTGGCGGTGGCGCGATGGTCGGTGCTCCGCTGGCCGCAGCCCTGATGGGCCACTTCGCTTCGCCAACCAGCGTCGGCGTGTGGCAGAGCTTCCTGGTGATGGCCGCGATCTACTTCGTGTTCATGATCGGTGGCGCACTGTCCTACCGCGTTCCGCCAACCGGCTGGAAGCCTGAAGGCTGGACCGCTCCGGCGAAAAAAGCTTCCAACGCGATGATCACCCACCGTCACGTCCACGTGAATGTGGCGTGGAAAACCCCGCAATTCCGTCTGGTGTGGCTGGTGCTGTGCCTGAACGTATCCGCCGGGATCGGCATCCTCGGCATGGCATCGCCGCTGTTGCAGGAAGTGTTCGGCGGCAAACTGATCGGTGTTGACCTGCCATTCGGTCAACTGGACGCTGGGCAACTGGCCTCGATCGCCGCGATTGCTGCCGGTTTCACCGGTTTGCTGAGCCTGTTCAACATCGGTGGCCGATTCTTCTGGGCATCGTTCTCCGACTACCTGGGTCGCAAAAACACCTACTTCGTGTTCTTCGCCCTGGGCTTTGCCCTGTACGCGTTGATTCCGAACCTCGGACACCTGGGCAACGTTGCGCTGTTCGTGGCGGCGTTCTGCATCATCCTGTCGATGTACGGCGGTGGTTTTGCGACTGTCCCGGCGTATCTCGCGGACCTGTTCGGTACGCAAATGGTCGGCGCGATCCACGGTCGTCTGTTGACGGCGTGGGCGGCGGCGGGTGTGTTGGGTCCGGTGTTGGTGAACTACCTGCGTGAGTATCAGCTGAGCATCGGCGTTGAACGCGCCGCGGCTTACGACATTACCCTGTACATCCTCGCGGGCCTGCTGGTGCTGGGTTTCTTGTGCAACCTGCTGGTGCGTCCGGTGGCCGACAAGTACTTTATGACCGACGCTGAACTGGCTGCCGAACAGGCGCTGGGCCATGACAAGGGTGCTGATAGCCGCACCGTATTGGAGTGGAAAGCGGATGCGGGCACCAAGCCGTTGGCGATGGCTGCATGGCTGGTGGTGGGTATTCCGTTGGCGTGGGGTGTTTGGGTGACCCTGCAGAAAACCGCGGTGTTGTTCCACTAAGTGAAGTAAACGCATCACCCCTGTGGGAGCGAGCTTGCTCGCGATGGCGGTCTGACAGTCGACAGAGATGTTGAATGTGAGGGCCTCATCGCGAGCAAGCTCGCTCCCACATTTGTTTTGTGGTGTGTACAAATGGCTTGTATGGACATGTCTATCCTCGACAACATGGGATTCACTCCGTCAGTCATATCACCTCCCGTGTTTCTGTTTGGCGCTCGCGCCCCTATAATGGCTGCCTTTTTCGCCCAATGATTTTGCGGAGCTGGTGATGGCCGAACGTAAGGCGTCAGTCGAGCGCGACACTCTGGAAACCCAGATCAAAGCCTCGATCAACCTGGATGGCACCGGAAAGGCCCGATTTGATATCGGTGTTCCTTTTCTTGAGCACATGCTGGACCAGATCGCCCGTCACGGGCTGATCGACATGGATATTGTCAGCAAGGGCGACCTGCATATCGACGACCACCACACGGTGGAAGACGTCGGTATCACCCTGGGTCAGGCCTTCGCCAAAGCCATCGGCGACAAGAAAGGCATCCGTCGCTACGGCCACGCCTACGTGCCGCTCGATGAAGCGCTGTCGCGCGTGGTGATCGACTTCTCCGGCCGTCCGGGCCTGCAGATGCATGTTCCCTATACTCGCGCCACCGTTGGCGGCTTCGACGTTGACCTGTTCCAGGAGTTCTTCCAGGGCTTCGTCAACCATGCCCTCGTCAGCCTGCACATCGACAACCTGCGTGGCACCAACACCCACCACCAGATCGAAACCGTGTTCAAGGCTTTCGGCCGCGCCCTGCGCATGGCCGTAGAGCTGGATGACCGCATGGCCGGTCAGATGCCGTCGACCAAGGGCGTTCTGTAATGCAGACGGTCGCGGTTATCGATTACGGCATGGGCAACCTGCACTCGGTGGCCAAGGCCCTCGAGCACGTCGGTGCCGGCAAGGTCCTGATCACCAGCGATGCCGACGTGATTCGCGAAGCCGACCGGGTGGTATTCCCCGGCGTCGGCGCGATTCGCGATTGCATGGCGGAGATCCGTCGCCTGGGCTTCGACTCGCTGGTGCGTGAAGTCAGCCAGGATCGTCCGTTTCTTGGTATCTGCGTGGGCATGCAAGCCTTGCTCGACAGCAGTGAAGAGAACGACGGCGTTGACTGCATCGGCCTGTTTCCAGGCGCAGTGAAGTTCTTCGGAAAAGGCCTGCACGAAGATGGCGAGCACCTGAAAGTCCCGCACATGGGCTGGAACGAAGTGAAGCAGACGGTGAGTCACCCGCTGTGGCACAACATCCCGGACCTGGCGCGTTTCTATTTCGTGCACAGCTACTACATCGCTGCCGGCAATGCGCGGCAGGTGGTGGGTGGCGGTCACTACGGTGTCGATTTCGCCGCCGCGCTGGCCGATGGCTCGCGTTTCGCCGTGCAGTTCCACCCGGAGAAAAGCCATACCCATGGCCTGCAACTGTTGCAGAACTTCGCCGCGTGGGATGGTCGCTGGTAAATGGCAGCCAAGAAAACGAAGCCGCCGATCCTGACCCTCACTCCCGAACAGGAGAACGAGGCCAATCACAAGATCAAACGCTTCATGGAAGATCGCTTCGAACTGGACCTGGGTTCGTTCGAAGCGGCTGAAATCCTTGAGCTGTTTACCCGCGAAATTGCTCCGCACTATTACAACAGGGCGATTTTCGATGTGCAGACGCACCTCAAAGAGAGGTTCGAAAGCATCGAAAGTGACCTGTGGGCGCTCGAGAAAAACTGATTTTCGAGTGAAGCTGAACAATCGAATTTGAAGGTTTGCCAGATGCTGATTATTCCCGCTATCGATCTTAAAGACGGTGCCTGTGTTCGTCTGCGCCAGGGCCGCATGGAAGATTCCACGGTGTTCTCCGATGACCCGGTGAGCATGGCTGCCAAGTGGGTGGAAGGCGGTTGCCGCCGTCTGCATCTGGTCGACCTGAACGGCGCTTTCGAAGGCCAGCCGGTCAACGGCGAAGTGGTCACCGCTATCGCCAAGCGCTACCCGAATCTGCCGATCCAGATCGGCGGCGGTATCCGTTCGCTGGAAACCATCGAACACTACGTGAAAGCGGGCGTGAGCTACGTGATCATCGGCACCAAAGCCGTGAAAGATCCGGCCTTCGTCGCTGAAGCCTGCCGCGCGTTCCCGGGCAAGGTTATTGTCGGTCTGGATGCCAAAGACGGTTTCGTTGCCACCGACGGCTGGGCTGAAATCAGCACCCTTCAGGTGATCGACCTGGCCAAGCAATTCGAAGCTGATGGCGTGTCCGCGATCGTTTATACCGACATCGCCAAAGACGGCATGATGCAGGGCTGCAACGTATCGTTCACCGCTGCGTTGGCCGCTGCAACCAAGATCCCGGTGATCGCTTCCGGCGGCATCCACAACCTCGGTGACATCAAGTCGCTGCTCGACGCCAAGGCGCCAGGCATCATCGGCGCAATCACCGGCCGAGCGATCTACGAAGGCACTCTTGATGTCGCTGAAGCGCAAGCTTTCTGCGATTCGTACAAAGGCTGAGGACTGACCATGGCGCTGGCCAAACGCATCATCCCTTGCCTGGACGTGGATAACGGCCGGGTGGTCAAGGGCGTCAAGTTCGAGAACATCCGCGACGCCGGTGACCCGGTAGAAATCGCCCGTCGCTATGACGAGCAGGGTGCCGACGAGATTACCTTTCTCGACATCACCGCCAGCGTCGATGGCCGCGACACCACGCTGCATACTGTCGAGCGCATGGCCAGCCAGGTGTTCATTCCGTTGACCGTGGGCGGCGGCGTGCGCACCGTGCAGGACATTCGCAACTTGTTGAATGCTGGCGCGGACAAGGTCTCGATCAACACGGCTGCGGTGTTCAACCCGGAATTTGTTGGCGAAGCGGCTCAACATTTCGGTTCGCAGTGCATCGTCGTTGCCATCGACGCGAAGAAGGTTTCATTGCCGGGCGAAACCCCGCGCTGGGAGATTTTCACCCACGGCGGCCGCAAGCCGACCGGTCTCGACGCTGTTGAATGGGCGAAGAAGATGGAAGGCCTGGGCGCCGGTGAAATCCTGCTGACCAGCATGGACCAGGACGGCATGAAAAACGGCTTCGACCTGGGCGTTACCCGTGCCATCAGCGATGCGCTGGGTATTCCGGTGATTGCTTCGGGTGGCGTCGGCAACCTGCAACATTTGGCCGATGGCATTATCGAAGGCCACGCCAGCGCGGTGTTGGCGGCGAGTATTTTCCACTTCGGCGAATACACCGTGCAGGAAGCCAAGGCCTACATGGCTCATCGCGGCATTGTGATGCGCTAAACAACCGATACAGGCCAGTGGACATCATGGCGGGCTCAAGGCACTCTTGGGTACGCCATGGATTCAGGTAGCCAGACATGCTAAGACGCCTTCTTCTCGCCCTCGCCAGCGCTTCTCTATTGCTCGTTAATGGGGCGCATGCCGCAGACAATCCCGCCACCGATCTGGTGTTGCTGACGGAAAATTTCCCCCCGTACAACATGGCGAAGAACGGCAAGAACTTCGCTCAGGACGAGAACATCAACGGCATCGCCGTCGACATCGTCCGCGAGATGTTCAAACGCGCCAACATCACTTACAGCCTGACGCTACGCTTCCCTTGGGAGCGAATCTACAAACTCGCCCTGGAGAAACCGGGTTACGGGGTTTTCGTGATGGCACGGTTGCCGGACCGCGAGAAACTGTTCAAGTGGGTCGGTCCTATCGGTCCGGATGACTGGATCATGCTGGCCAAGGCTGACAGCAAGATCACCCTCGAGACGCTGGATCAGGCGCGTAAATACAAGATTGGTGCCTATAAGGGCGATGCGATTGCCGAGACGTTGGCCAAGCAGGGATTGAAGCCGATTGTGGTGCTGCGGGACCAGGACAACGCGAAGAAACTGGTCAACGGCCAGATTGACCTGTGGGCTACCGGCGACCCGGCCGGCCGTTACCTCGCGCGACAGGATGGCGTGACCGGCCTCAAGACCGTGCTGCGATTCAACAGCGCCGAGTTGTACCTGGCGCTGAACAAGGATGTGCCGGATGAGGTGGTGGCGAAGCTGCAGGCGGCGCTGGATCAGTTGCGCAAGGAAGGGGTGGTGGATGACATCATGGTGCGGTATCTCTAGGTTTCACTGATCGTTCCCACGCAGAGCAGGGGAACGATCTTGTTCAGCGATAAATTCCATCTTTGCCATGTGCAGTCGTTGCGCGGTTCTCGCGCACGCTGATCATCAACTTGATATCGATCCAGTCAATCCCCTGAGCCTTGAGCTTGGGCAACTCACGCTCCAGCACCGCCAATGTCTGCGGATACGGATGCCCGATCATCACCGCCGAGCCCTGTTTGCGCGCCAGGCTGATCGCCGTCTGTAGCTGCGTGAAGATCGCCGCTTCAGTGCGCTCATCATCCAGAAACACATCCCGCGAAACGCTTGCCAAGCCAATTTTCTGCGCCTCGGCCGCCGCGACGGTCTGCGCGCTGGTGCGGCTGTCGACGAAGAATTTGTGCCGACGTTGCAGGTCCGCCATCAACCAGGCCATGGCGGCCGGCTGAGCCGTCATGCGACTGCCCATATGATTGTTGATGCCAGCGGTATAGGGCACGACCTTGAACGCCGCGTTCAGGCGTTTCTCAAGTTCGTCGATGGGCAAATCAGGATGCCAGGCGAACGGCCCCGTTGCCGGGTCCATGGGCATGTGCAGGATGACGATCTTGCCGGCGCGATGGGCCTCGCGGGCGAATTCGGTGGCGTGGGGTGTGTCGGGCATGATCGCCGTGGTGACGGGGCCGGGCAGGGCCAGCACGCGACGATCCCGGGGCAGGTTCTGCCCCAGGTCATCGATGATCAGACTTAGGTAGGCTTTTTGCGGCGCCGTCGCGACAGGCGCTGCATGCGCAACACCCGCCAGACAGCACAGCAAGCCGAGGATGCACCGCAGCTGCATCTCAGCGGCCGGAGGTGATGCTCAGCCCTTTGAGCAGGCTCAGCGCCTGGGCCAATTGGTAGTCGTCATCCTGTGGCATCGCCTTGGCTTTGCCGCTGGAGCTGGTCGGTTTGTCGGCGCCGCCGTTGCCATTGCCCAGGTGACCTTGCAGATCAGCTTCCTTGAAGTACTCGCCGTCCTGCTCGCTGGTGATCTTGGCCTTGCGCACTTCGATGTCCGGGACGATGCCCTGAGCTTGGATCGAGCGACCGTTCGGCGTGTAATACAGCGCCGTGGTGATTTTCAGTGCGCGTTCGTTGTTCAGCGGCAGCACGGTTTGTACCGAGCCTTTGCCGAAACTGGTGGTACCCATGACCACCGCGCGTTTTTGATCCTGCAAGGCGCCGGCGACAATTTCCGAGGCAGAGGCGCTGCCGCCGTTGATCAGAGCGACCATTGGCACGGCTTCGCTTTCATCTTTGCCGGTGGCGGAGAAGCGCAGTTCGGAGTTGGCGATACGGCCCTTGGTGTAAACGATCAGGCCCTTGGTGATGAAGTGGTCGACCACTTCCACCGCTGCTTGCAGCACGCCGCCCGGGTTGTTCCGCAGGTCGAGGATGATGCCTTTGAGCTTCTTGCCGTTGTCCTTGCGCAGCTTGGCCAAGGCTTTGGAGACTTCGTCACCGGTCTTGACCTGGAACTGGGTGATGCGGATGTAGCCGAAACCGGATTCCAGCAACTGGCTCTTCACGCTCTTCACTTGAATGATGGCGCGGGTCAGGGTGACGTCGAACGGTGTACCGCCGTCGCGTACCAGGGTCAGGGTGATTTTCTGGCCGATCTTGCCGCGCATCTTGTCCACGGCTTCTGTCATGCTCTGGCCACGGGTCGGCTGGCCGTTGATCTTGACGATGAAGTCGCCGGCCTGAATGCCAGCCTTGGAAGCCGGGGTGTCATCGATCGGTGAAACGACCTTGATGAAACCGTCTTCAGCGCCAACTTCGATGCCCAGGCCGCCAAATTCGCCGCTGGTGCTTTCCTGCAATTCAGCGAAGTCTTCCGGGCCCAGGTAGGCGGAGTGTGGGTCGAGGTTGCTGAGCATGCCTTTGATGGCGTTTTCCAGCAGTGTCTTGTCGTCCACCGGTTCAACATAGGCGGCTTTGATCCGGTCCATGACCTCGGCGAAGGTGCGCAACTCTTCCAGCGCCAATGGCGCCTTGGTGGTCGCAGCAGTGCCCGCAGGCGCGACTGCCGGAGCCGGTTGAGCGGCGAACGCCAGAGGCGCGGCGATCACCAGGGCGATCGTCAGGGCCAGCGAGGTAAGGCGGGACAAATGCAGCATGTCGAACGAACTCCTAATGTAGGTGACTCAACGCCTATCCTTGCGCGCGGCACCATTGCGCCGGATCACTCGGGTGACCCTGCTGACGAATAGCGAAATACAGCGCTGGTGTGTCCTGCCCGCCACTGCTACCCACAGTGGAGATGGACTCACCGGCTTTTACAACGTCACCCGCAGACTTGAGCAGCGTCTGGTTGTGACCATAAAGACTCAAAAAACCGTTGCCATGGTCGAGAATCACCAGCAGCCCGGCGCCTCGCAACCAGTCGGCGAACACCACGCGACCGCCATGCACGGCGTGCACCTGGCTGCCGGCGGAGGAGCTGATCATCACGCCGTCCCACTTGGTGCGGGCGTCATCGCCACGGGTTTCGCCAAAGCGTGCCAGCAGTCGACCATCAACGGGCCAAGGAAGTTTTCCCCGGCTTGACGCGAAAGGGCCACCAAAGGTCTCGCCTGAGCTTGATACCAGAGCGCCGGGCGTCGATTTAACAGGTGTACGTGGGGCGTCAGTGGCGTCTGCGTCTGCTTCAGCCTGAGCCTCACGTAAACGCTTTTTTTCGGCTTCCTGCTGGGCGATCAGCGCTTTTTGCCGCGCTTCCTCTGCCTCACGGGCCTGGCGGGCCAAGGTTTCTTCAATGGTTTTAAGGACTTTAGACAGGTCTGCCTGATCCTGCTCGCGGGCTGCCAGCTTCTGATCGCGGGCCTTTACGTCGTCACTGAGCTTGGCCAGGACTTGCTGGCGCTCCTTGCGGACTTTGTCGAGTTCGTCGCGCTGGCTGTCGAGGCTGCTTTTGTGCACCAACAATTGTGCCTGTTGCAGGGCGATGTCTTTTTCGACATTGGCCAGTTGGCGCAGGGTTTCGTTGAAATTCTTCAGCTGCTCCAGGCGGGCCTGGCTCAGGTAGTCGTAATAGGTGAGGGTGCGGGCGAATTTTTCCGGGTTCTGCTGGTTGAGCAGCAGCTTCAAGTACTCCTGACGGCCGTTTTGATAAGCCGCGCGGGCCTGAATGGCGATCAGTCGTTGCTGTTCAATGCGCGCGCTCTGAAGTTTTTTTTTCTCGGCATCGAGTCGCTGCAGCTCGGATTCGCTTTTCTTCAGCTCTTTTTGCAGGGCTTCGACCTGCTTCTCAAGCTTGCCCATTTCGGTTTCGGTGCCTTTGAGGTCTTTTTGCACACCGGATTTTTCTTCCTGGAGCTTGCCCAGCAGTTTTTTCAGCTCGGCAATGTCCTGACGCGTGGCGTCCAACTGTTGTTGGGTTTGCGCGCGCTCGTCAGCAAAGGCCGGTTGGAGCAGGCATGTCAGAGCAAGGGCTATCAGGACGCGAAGCATAGAGGCGGGCGACACCAGGGAAAGGGACGGCCTAGTATGCCCGCCAAGCGTTGCAAAAAAAACGCCCAATTGGGGCTGTGTGATGACTGGAGGGAAGGGAGACGACTCTAATATCCGATTTATCTCTTCAAAGCGCCACAAACCACTGTGGGAGCGAGCTTGCTCGCGATGGCGTCTTAACATTCAACATAGATGTTGGCTGTTAGATTGCTATCGCGAGCAAGCTCGCTCCCACAGGTTTTGCGGTGTTTGTTTAACCGGATTACACCAGTATCGATGTGCCAGTCATTTCTGACGGTTTTTCCATACCCATCAACATCAGCATGGTCGGGGCCACATCCGCCAACACGCCGCCATCACGCACTTTCAGATCACGCTTGCCGACATAGATGAACGGCACCGGCTCGGTGGTGTGAGCGGTGTGAGCCTGGCCGGTGGACTCGTCGGCCATTTGCTCGACGTTGCCGTGGTCGGCAGTGATCAGCGCTTCGCCGCCGACTTTTTCCAGCGCGTCGACGATGCGGCCGACACACAGGTCCAGGCATTCAACGGCTTTGACGGCTGCGTCGAACACGCCGCTGTGGCCGACCATGTCGCCGTTGGCGTAGTTGACCACGATCACGTCGTAACGCTGGTTTTCGATAGCGTCGACGATGCGGTCGGTGACTTCCGGGGCGCTCATTTCCGGCTGCAAGTCATAGGTGGCGACTTTCGGCGACGGGATCAGGATGCGTTCTTCGCCTGGGAACGGTTCTTCGCGACCGCCGGAGAAAAAGAAAGTCACGTGGGCGTACTTTTCGGTTTCGGCAATGCGCAGCTGGGTCTTGCCGTTTTTCGCCAAGTAATCGCCCAGCACGTTGTCCAGGCTGCCCGCAGCGAAGGCCGATGGCGCGGGAATGCTGGCGGCGTACTGGGTCAGCATGACGAAGCCGGCCAGTTTTGGCTGGCGCGCGCGTTCGAATTCCTTGAAATCGTCTTCAACGAAGACGCGGGTCAGTTCACGGGCGCGGTCGGCGCGGAAGTTCATGAACACCACAGCGTCGCCGTCTTCGACTTTCACCGGCTCACCAATAGAGGTGGCTTTGACGAATTCGTCGCTCTCGCCACGTTCGTAAGCGGCCTGCAGGCCTTCCTGAGCGGTGGCGGCGTTGAATTCGCCGTTGCCATCGACAATCAGGTTGTAGGCCTGGGACACGCGGTCCCAGCGGTTGTCGCGGTCCATGGCGAAGTACCGGCCGACAATGCTGGCGATCCGACCTTTACCGAGGGCCTGAAAGCTTGCGTCCAGCAGTTCGATCGACGACTGAGCGCTTTTCGGCGGTGTGTCGCGGCCATCAAGGAAGGCGTGCAGATAAATTTTTTCGGCGCCGCGTTTGAAAGCCAGTTCGGCCATGGCCACCAGGTGCTCCTGGTGGCTGTGAACGCCGCCATCGGACAGCAGGCCCATGAAGTGCACAGCTTTGCCGGCAGCGACGGCTTTATCCACAGCGGCGCAGATAGTCGGGTTTTCGAAAAACTCGCCATCGCGGATCGATTTGGTCACACGCGTGAAGTCCTGATACACCACGCGGCCGGCGCCGAGGTTCATGTGGCCGACTTCGGAGTTGCCCATCTGGCCGTCCGGCAGGCCCACGTCCATGCCGCTGCCCGAGATCAGGCCGTTCGGCACGGTGGCCGATAAACGGTCCAGCACGGGCTTCTTGGCCGCATAGATGGCGTTGGATTCAGGGCTCTCACTGTGACCGAAGCCGTCAAGAATAATCAGGACCAAAGGTTTGGGCGTGGTAGTCATGGATTCCACTCGTGGCTGAGTTAAAAGAGGGCGATGGAAAAGGGAGTGGCAGTTTAAAGGCAAGTTCAATCCACGTCACCGCCGGACGGGGTTTGGCCCACCATAGTGGCTGTGTATACTGGCCGACATTTTAACGCCCTGGAACCTCCTTCGATGGTTGATCACCTGATTGCATTTGCCACTACCCACTATCTGCTCGTCGGCATCTTCGCCGTTCTGCTGGCTCTGCTGATCGCCCATGAGATGAAGGGCGGCGGCCGTAGCCTGAGCACCGGGGAACTGACCGGGCTGGTCAACAAGGACGCAGGCGTGGTGATCGACATTCGTGCAACCAAGGATTTCGCCGCCGGTCACATTGTTGGCGCGTTGAACATCCCTCACGACAAACTGACCGCTCGCGTCGGCGAACTGGAAAAGCACAAGGCCAAGACCATCATCCTGGTCGATGCCATGGGCCAGACTGCCGGCACTCATGCCCGCGAACTGATGAAATCCGGCTTCACCGCCGCCAAGCTCTCCGGCGGTATTTCCAGCTGGAAGGGTGACAACCTGCCGCTGGTGAAGTGATATGAGCAACGTCGTCGTCTATTCCAGCGATTACTGCCCTTACTGCTCGCGAGCCAAGTACCTGCTCGAGAACAAAGGCGTAGCCTTCGAAGAGATCAAGGTCGATGGCAAGCCGCAGGTGCGTGCCGCCATGGCTCAGAAGGCCGGACGTACGTCCGTGCCGCAAATCTGGATCGGCAGCACCCACGTTGGCGGTTGTGATGATTTGTTTGCCCTTGAACGCGCCGGCAAGCTCGACGCCATGCTCAAGGCCTGAATGCCTTCCCTGTAAGACCCCAAGATCAGAAAGGATCTGAGATGACTGACCAACAGAACACTGCAGCTAGCGAAGAAGAAACCGCACCGCAATTCTCCTTGCAGCGCATCTACGTACGTGACTTGTCCTTCGAAGCCCCGAAAAGCCCGGCGATCTTCCGTCAGCAGTGGGAACCAAGCGTCGGTCTGGATCTGAATACCCGTCAAAAGGCACTGGAAGGCGATTTCCACGAAGTCGTGCTGACCCTGTCCGTCACCGTGAAGAACGGCGACGAAGTGGCGTTCATTGCTGAAGTGCAACAGGCCGGGATCTTCCTGATCAAGAACCTCGATGACGCTTCGATGAGCCACACCCTCGGCGCGTTCTGCCCGAACATCCTGTTCCCGTACGCTCGCGAAACCCTGGACAGCCTGGTGACCCGCGGTTCGTTCCCGGCCCTGATGTTGGCTCCGGTGAACTTCGACGCGCTGTACGCACAGGAACTGCAACGTATGCAGACTGCGGGCGAGACTACGACCGTTCAATAAGCGATCCAATGTGGGAGCGAGCTTGCTCGCGATGAGGTCATCAGCTTCAACATCAATGTTGGCTGACACACCGCCATCGCGAGCAAGCTCGCTCCCACATTTTTTTATGTAGCGTTATTTAAAACCGAGCTGACGCCAGCCTTCGTAGACGGCAACCGCCACGGTGTTTGACAGGTTCAGGCTGCGGCAGCCTTCACGCATCGGCAGGCGCAGACGCTGTTCACTGGGCAGCGCATCGAGTACTTCCGCCGGCAAACCACGGCTTTCCGGGCCGAACAGGAACGCATCGCCTTCGGCGAAGCTGGCATCGTGGAACGGCCGCGAGCCCTTGGTGGTGAAGGCGAACAGCCGAGGGTGACCGAGGCTTTCCAGACAGCTGGCGAGGTCTGCGTGGCGTTGCAGGGTGGCATACTCGTGGTAATCGAGGCCGGCCCGGCGCAGACGCTTGTCGTCCATCTCGAAGCCCAGCGGTTCGATCAAATGCAGGTGGCAGCCACTGTTGGCGCACAGCCTGATAACGTTGCCGGTATTCGGCGGAATTTCTGGTTGGAAAAGGATGACGTGAAACATGCACGGCTCCGAAGATAAAGATGTGCAGCATTCTACGCCGCAAGCGGATCCGCGTTCGAAACTATTCCCACGGGTGATGGCTTCACTGGCGATTGTCGGGGTGATGGTGGGGCTGATGATCGGTCGCCTGACCACTCCCGACCCCAGCGAATTGCAGCAAGTGGAAGTGACGAACGATGGGCTGGTGGTGTGGTTCAACAACGAACCGAAGACTCACGGCGAGTTCGTGGATGGCAGCCTGGCGCTGCTGTTTGAGGCTGAAGGCAAGGTGCAGAAAGGTCAGCTCAACATCAACGACAAGAGCGTGAACTGGAAGGTACGTTTGAGTGATGGGGGGTTGTTGCTGACGGTGGTGGCGGCCCGGCCACTGCAGGGTGAGTGGGCCGGTAGCGAGGTTGATGACCGCTGGCGGCTGGAGATCCATCTCCGAGAGCAATAAAAGAGGGAATCCCCGGCCTGCCTGTACCAAGGTTCCCAAAACGGCAGGGCTCGCGCATTGCATCGTGAGCCCGGTGTAAAGAGGGGAATCCCCGGCCTGCCTGTACCAAGGTCCCCGAAACTGGGTAGTGAATCGAATCACTGAATGGACTATTGCAGGGGGCGTGCCAGGTTTTCATAAATTGAAACAGAAAGCCGCGTTGAGACGCTGAAAGCCCCGTGATTCGGGGCTTTCGTGTTTTTTCGATAGGGTTCGATTGCGGACGCGGGCGGGACTCTGGATCGATTGCTGTGCGCGATTGCGGTTCACGGTGCATTCAGGCGGTGCACGCAGGGGCGATGATCGTTCCCACGCTCCCGCGTGGGAATGCCTCAATGGACGCTCTGCGTCCGCTTCGGCAGGGACGCGGAGCGTCCCGGGCTGCATTCCCACGCAGAGCGTGGGAACGATCGGGTTAAAAGTTAACCCTCATCCCCCTCATCATCATCCCCACCATCAACCTTCATTCCCAATTCCTTGATCTTGCGCGTCAGGGTATTACGCCCCCAGCCCAGCAAAACGGCGGCATCGCGGCGGCGGCCGGCGGTGTGTTTGAGGGCGGTCTCGATCATGATCCGCTCGAAGGCCGGCACGGCGCTGTCGAGCAGGTTCGACTGGCCACGGGCCAGCGCCTGATCAGCCCACTGGCGCAGCGCTTGCTCCCAGTTGGTCACCGGTGCTGAATCCTGCGGCAGGTTCAGCAGCTCCGGCGGCAGGTCGCTGATGTGCACTTCGCGACCCGAAGCCATCACCGTGATCCAGCGGCAGGTGTTCTCCAGCTGACGCACGTTGCCGCCCCACGGCAGGTTTTTCAGGTATTCCTCGGTTTCGCTTTTCAGCAGCTTCGGTTCCACCGCCAATTCTTGCGCGGCACGGCTGAGGAAGTGCTTGGCCAGGGTCGGGATGTCTTCGCGACGGTCCGACAGCCGTGGAATATGGATGCGGATCACGTTGAGGCGGTGGAACAAGTCCTCACGGAATTTCCCGGCGTGCACCAGGGTTTCCAGATTCTGGTGAGTCGCGGCGATGATTCGCACATCGACCTTCACCGGCACATGGCCGCCGACGCGGTAGAACTCGCCGTCCGCCAACACCCGCAGCAAACGAGTCTGGGTGTCTGCCGGCATGTCGCCGATTTCATCGAGGAACAGCGTGCCGCCGTCCGCCTGTTCAAAGCGCCCGCGCCGCAGGTTGGCCGCGCCGGTGAACGCGCCTTTCTCATGGCCGAACAGCTCGGATTCCATCAGGTCTTTCGGGATCGCCGCCATGTTCAGCGCAATGAACGGCGAAGCCGCGCGCGGGCTGTGACGGTGCAGAGCGTGGGCCACGAGCTCTTTACCGGTCCCGGATTCGCCGTTGATCAACACGGTGATGTTGGAGTGGCTCAAGCGCCCGATGGCGCGAAACACTTCCTGCATTGCCGGCGCTTCACCGATGATTTCCGGGGTGCGGGTCAGGGCAACCGGGACTTCCAGGCCTTGCTGTTCCTGAGCGTGCTGGTTGGCGCGCTTGACCAGGGACACCGCTTCGTCGACATCGAACGGCTTGGGCAGGTATTCAAACGCGCCGCCCTGATAGGACGCGACAGCGCTGTCCAGATCGGAGTGAGCGGTCATGATGATGACCGGCAGCCGTGGGTGTTGTTCGCGAATCCGCGCCAGAAGGTCCAGACCGCTGGCACCCGGCATGCGGATGTCGGAGATGATCACGTCCGGCTGCTGGCGCGCCAGGCGGCTCATCACGCCATCGGCGCTGTCGAAGCTTTGCGTGGTCATGCCTTCTTGCTGCAAGGCTTTTTCCAGGACCCAACGGATAGAACGGTCGTCATCGACGATCCACACGGTTTCACTACGGCTCATGTCGATGTGGCTCCTTGTTCCAGTGGCAGAAAGATCGAGAAGGTGGTGTGGCCTGGGTGGCTGTCACATTCGATCAGGCCCTGGTGCTGGCTGATGATGTTCTGGGTTATGGCCAGGCCCAGCCCGGTACCGTCCGGGCGGCCACTGACCATGGGAAAGAAGATGGTTTCCTGCAACTCCGCGGGAATGCCCGGGCCGTTGTCGATGATTTCGATTTTTGTCACCAGGCGATGTCGAACGTGACCGATGGTGAACTGGCGCATGGCGCGGGTACGCAGGCTGATGCGGCCAAGGCGCAGCTCGTTCTGGCTGCTGATGGCCTGCATCGCATTGCGCACAATGTTCAGAACGGCCTGAATCATTTGTTCGCGGTCGATCAACACGTCGGGAATGCTAGGGTCGTAGTCGCGCACCAACGTGATGCAGCCCTGACTTTCGGCTTCCACCAGGTGGCAGACGCGCTCGAGCACTTCGTGGACGTTGCACATCGCCAGCGACGGCAGTTTGTTGGAGCCGAGCATGCGATCGACCAGATTGCGAAGGCGGTCGGCCTCTTCAATGATCACGTTGGTGTAGTCGCGCAGGCTTTCTTCCGGCAGTTCGCGAGCGAGCAATTGCGCCGCGCCGCGAATCCCGCCGAGAGGATTCTTGATTTCGTGAGCGAGGCCGCGCACCAGCATCTTGCTGGTTTCCTGCTTGGACAGCTGCGCTTCTTCTTTGGTGATTCGCAGCAAGCGGTCGCGGGGGTGGACTTCCAGCAGCAGCATGGTGGCGCCGTTGGCGAGAATCGGCGTGACCGCATAATCGACGGTCAGGGTCTGGCCGGTGAGGGCGGTGAGCATCGCTTCGCGTTTGGTGAACGGATGCGCCTGCTCGACCGCCTGGCGCAGGGAATTCAGCGCCTCGGTGGATTCGGTGAACAACTCGCTGATGAACTGCCCATGGCTACGCTGACCGCTGATGGCCAGGAGCATCTCCGCTGCCGGGTTCATGTACTCGAGGCGCAGTTCGGCGTCGAGCAGAATGGTTGCGGTAGTCAGGTTGTCGAGTAGCAAGCGGTGTAGTGCGTCGCTAATGGTCATCAGGACCTCTTTTGGAGCGGAGCGTGCGCAAGAATCAAGCGCTGATACGAGGAAAATGCAAAAACCAAACCAAGGCTCCGAAAAGAAGCGTTTAAGGCCTGAAACGGACGTTTGACGCTCGTCTGCGTGGCGTTCTGCCGGCTTTGTCGGGTACTTTCGAACCAAAATGGGTTGGAGTGTGGGTACGGTGCAGTCTATTGCACCAATATTGTGCGCTTAGCTGAACGGCGTTAGAAGAAACGCAGGAAGGGATTTTTCGGCTCGATGGGTTTGTCTTTGAGCGGACATTCCGGTCGTTGGCCGTAATCGACGAGGGCGCAGGGATTGACCTGGCGCTTCTGCGCGAGGGAGATGCGCAGCATGTGGAACGGCTGGTTGGCTGTGCGCTCAACGATGCGGCCCTGCTCGTCGAGGATTTCCACAGAAAGGTTATGGCTGCCGCGATCGATGTTGCTCAGGGCGAATACCGGGCTTGGGGCGGGCTCTGCGGTGGGTTGGCCGTCGAGTAGCAGTCGGTAGCGATGGCCCCGTTGCAGGCCGGGTTCGCTGGTGACACTGACGATTAGTTCTCCGGCGCTGCTGCGGACAGTGGCGTCTGGTTCCGGCACCAGTACGCGGAGCATGTCGTAATGGAAAAGCGGTTTTGTTTCGGTCTTTTTACCGGCAATGACCGGCGTTGTACCGGTGGAGTTGGCGGGCATGCGATTGCTCGGAGCTATCGGCACACGCTTGGCCTTGCCGGAGCCTGGCTGATCGGTGAAGACTCGATTGCCCTGGGCGTCGACGTAGGTGAACACCTCGGCCGTGACCGGCAGGGCGATCAAGCAGGCGATCAGTAGCCACACCCTCACGGCTTATGCACCCGTTGTACGGTAAACGTCACGGTGGGACTTTGCTGCACCAGATTTTCCCCATCGATCACCTGCACCGCGAGGCTGTGTTCGCCGCGATCGACGTTCACCAGTTGCAGGATCGGCACGTTGCTCGGTTGTCCGTAGGGCTGATCATCCAGCAACAACCTCAATAGATGCGGCCCTTGCAGGCGTGGCTTGATCAGTACGCTGACGGTGAAAGTGCCGTTGTTGGCGCGCAACGCCTCCTCGGTGGACAGGCCGGTCAGTTCCAGTACCTCGTAGGCGCTGCGAGGTTGCTCACGGCCGTTGGCTTCGGCAGGCGGTGCAGGTTCGCCCGGTGGCTGGCTTTCGACTCTGTTGAGCGGAGGCAATTCGACCGGTTGAGCTTTAACGCCATCGGGCGGTTGATTGCTGTAGGCGGTGTTGCCGTTGGCGTCGGTGTACTTATAGATCTGCGCTGCGGCAGGCAGGGCGATCAACAGCAAGATGAATAGAAAACCACGACCCATAAAATCGACCAGAAACGAAAGCGTTGAAGTGCAGCATAGGTCAGGGGCGGCGGTTGGTCCTAGCCGTAAACATTTCGCCATTACTTTCGCACAGTGATCGTTCCCACGCAGAGCGTGGGAACGATCAGGGGAACGACCGCCCACAAAAAAGGCCTCCCGAAGGAGGCCTCTTTTTTGTCACGCCGCGTGCCGCAGCGATACCGGATCAGCAGCTGTAGTACAGCTCATATTCCAGTGGGTGTACGAAGGTGCGTACTTTGATTTCTTCTTCGCTTTTCAGGGCGATATAAGCGTCGATGAAGTCGTCGCTGAAAACGCCGCCTTTGGTCAGGAACGCACGACCTTTGTCCAGCTCTTCCAGGGCTTCTTTCAGGCTGCCGCACACTTGTGGGATCTCTTTCGCCTCTTCAGGCGGCAGGTCATACAGGTTTTTGTCAGCAGCATCGCCAGGGTGGATCTTGTTCTGGATACCGTCCAGGCCGGCCATTACCAGAGCAGCGAAGGCCAGGTACGGGTTGGCTGCTGGATCCGGGAAGCGGGCTTCGATACGGCGAGCGCGAGGGCTGGACACGTAAGGAATGCGGATCGAAGCGGAGCGGTTACGAGCCGAGTAGGCCAGCATTACCGGTGCTTCGAAACCTGGGACCAGACGCTTGTAGGAGTTGGTCGACGGGTTGGTGAAGCCGTTCAGGGCCTTACCGTGCTTGATGATGCCGCCGATGAAGAACAGAGCGGTATCGGACAGGCCGGCATAGCCTTCGCCAGCGAAGGTGTTCTTGCCATCTTTGGCGATGGACAGGTGAACGTGCATACCCGAGCCGTTGTCGCCGTACAGAGGCTTAGGCATGAAGGTCGCGGTGCGGCCATAAGCGACAGCCACGTTGTGTACGCAGTACTTCAGGGTCTGAACTTCGTCAGCCTTGGCTACCAGGGTGTTGAACTTCACACCGATTTCGTTCTGACCGGCAGTCGCCACTTCGTGGTGGTGAACTTCGATGACCAGGCCCATTTCTTCCATGGCGTTGCACATGGAGGTACGGATTTCGTGGTCGTGGTCGAACGGTGGAACCGGGAAGTAACCACCTTTGATGCCTGGGCGGTGGCCATGGTTGCCGCCTTCGATGTCTTGGTCGGACATCCACGAACCTTGTTCAGAGAAGATTTTGAACATCGAGCCGGAAATGTCGGACTTGAACTTCACCTGATCGAAGATGAAGAACTCAGGCTCCGGGCCAACGAAAACGGTATCGCCGATACCGGTCGACTTCAGGTACTCCTCGGCACGCTTGGCGATCGCACGTGGGTCGCGATCGTAGCCTTGCATGGTCGAAGGCTCGATTACGTCACAAACGATGATCAGCGTTGGATCTTCGGTGAACGGGTCGAGAACGGCAGTGCTGTCGTCCGGCAGCAGGATCATGTCGGAGGCTTCGATGCCTTTCCAGCCGGCGATGGAGGAACCGTCGAACATTTTGCCTTCTTCAAAGAAAGCGTCATCCAGCGCGTCGCGAGCCGGCATGGTCACGTGGTGCTGAGTGCCTTTGGTGTCCGTGAAGCGCAGATCAATCCATTTGACG
The DNA here is from genome assembly GCF_054898165.1 of Pseudomonas sp. Hz4. Lineage (NCBI taxonomy): Bacteria > Pseudomonadati > Pseudomonadota > Gammaproteobacteria > Pseudomonadales > Pseudomonadaceae > Pseudomonas > Pseudomonas sp. Hz4. The sequence goes on from NZ_CM142719.1 coordinate 570,337, forward strand.
TCATGATCTTTGATGAGTTGAACCGACTTCGACATAGTGTCCTCCGGGTGGCTTCGGGCTTAGTAGTGGATGCCCTTGGAATGTGGGTGATGCCGGCGCGAATACTCTGCCAAGGCAACCTGCCTCACAAGGGAGCAAATTGCATGCCAGTGCCCAACCATGGGTTTTTTGCCCCAATATCACGCTTATAAAGGAACAAAGGAGCGCAGAACTGGAAATCGCGCCCCGTAATGTAGCGTTAAATTCAACAAGCGACCTGTTTTGGTGCGCGCAAAACCTTCTGCACATTAACTGGTTAAACCTTGAGCAATTTCCGCTATAATCCGCGCCCCCCTTTTTCGGCTGGCCCAGCGCGCGCTGTTTTCATGAAACTAATCGTAAAAGTCTTCCCCGAGATCACCATCAAGAGCCGCCCGGTACGGATGCGTTTCATCCGCCAGTTGGCCAAAAACATCCGTACCGTGCTCCGCGACCTGGACCCGGCTGTGGTGGTGAACGGTGTGTGGGACAATCTCGAGCTGGAAACCCGCGTCAGCGAGCCCAAAGCCTTGAAGGAGATGACCGAGCGCCTGAGCTGCATGCCGGGTATCGCGCATTTCCTGCAGGTCGACGAATACCCGCTGGGCGACTTCGACGACATCGTCGCCAATTGCAAGCAGCACTTCGGTGATGCGTTGGCCGGGAAGATCTTTTCGGTGCGCTGCAAGCGTGCCGGCAAGCACGAGTTCACCTCGATGGACGTCGAGAAATACGTCGGCAGCCAACTGCGTCGTCAGTGCGGCGCCGCCGGAATCTCGCTGAAAGACCCGGAAATCGAAGTTCGCATCGAAATTCGCGACAAACGGTTGTTTGTGATCCACAGCCAGCACAACAGCATCGGCGGTTATCCGCTGGGTGCCCTGGAACAGACACTTGTGCTGATGTCTGGCGGTTTCGATTCCACCGTCGCCGCCTACCAGATCATGCGCCGCGGGCTGATGAGCCATTTTTGCTTCTTCAATCTGGGCGGACGAGCCCATGAATTGGGCGTTATGGAAGTTGCGCACTTCATCTGGAAGAAGTACGGCAGCTCCCAACGCGTGTTATTTGTGAGTGTGCCGTTCGAGGAAGTACTGGGAGAAATTCTCGGTAAAGTCGATAACAGTCATATGGGTGTAGTTTTGAAGCGTATGATGTTGCGCGCTGCTTCCCGTATTGCCGATCGGCTGGACATCGATGCGCTGGTCACTGGCGAAGCGATTTCCCAGGTGTCGAGCCAGACGCTGCCGAACCTGTCCGTGATCGACTGCGTGACCGACAAGCTGGTCTTGCGTCCGCTGATCGCCAGTCACAAGCAGGACATCATCGACCTGGCCAACGAAATCGGTACTGCCGACTTCGCCAAGCACATGCCGGAATACTGCGGGGTCATCTCGGTGAACCCCAAGACCCACGCCAAGCGTCCGCGCGTGGAGTACGAAGAACAACAGTTCGACATGGCAGTGCTTGAGCGTGCGCTCGAGAACGCCAAGCTGGTGCCGATCGATCGCGTGATCGACGAATTGGGCCAGGACTTGCAGATTGAAGAAGTCAGCGAAGCGCTGGCCGGTCAGATCGTTATCGACATCCGTCACCCGGATGCCGCTGAAGATGACCCGCTGGGCTTGGCTGGCATCGAGGTACAAGCGATGCCGTTTTATGCATTGAACGCTCGTTTCAAGGAACTGGACCCTACTCGCCAGTACCTGCTGTATTGCGACAAAGGCGTGATGAGTCGCCTGCATGCCCACCATTTGCTCAGTGAGGGGCATGCCAATGTGCGCGTTTATCGACCGAGCTAAGAGCCCGGGGCTGTTTGCCTGTGGCCTGCGTCACCGGCCCCCCGACGCCGCCGTCAAGCTGTAACGGCAAGGCCTGACTCTACTGTTAATCGCTGCCAAGACTTGTCAGCACACCGAATCCTCTGATCGAGATACACAAGTGATCGAAAATCTACGCAACATCGCCATCATTGCTCACGTTGACCATGGTAAGACCACCCTGGTAGACAAACTCTTGCGTCAATCCGGCACCCTGGAGCGCAACGAGCTCAACGACGAGCGCGTGATGGACTCCAACGACCAGGAGAAAGAGCGCGGTATTACCATTCTGGCGAAAAACACCGCCATCAACTGGAACGGCCACCACATCAACATCGTGGACACCCCGGGCCACGCCGACTTCGGCGGCGAAGTTGAACGCGTAATGTCGATGGTTGACTCCGTTCTGCTGCTGGTTGACGCCCAAGACGGCCCTATGCCGCAAACCCGTTTTGTGACCAAGAAGGCTTTCGAAGCCGGCCTGCGTCCAATCGTGGTCATCAACAAGGTTGACCGTCCAGGCGCGCGTCCGGACTGGGTTCTGGACCAGATTTTCGACCTGTTCGACAACCTGGGTGCTACCGAAGAACAACTGGACTTCAAAGTCGTTTACGCTTCGGCCTTGAACGGCATTGCCGGTCTGGAACACACCGCCATGGCGGAAGACATGACCCCGCTGTACCAGGCGATCATTGACCACGTTCCAGCTCCACAGGTTGACCGTGACGGTCCGTTCCAGATGCAAATCTCGGCACTGGACTACAACAGCTTCCTGGGTGTGATCGGCGTTGGCCGTATCGCTCGTGGTCGCGTCAAGCCGAACACTCAAGTTGTGGCTATCGACATTGACGGCAAGAAGCGTAACGGTCGTATCCTGAAGTTGATGGGTCACCACGGTCTGCACCGTATCGACGTTGAAGAAGCAGCTGCCGGCGACATCGTCTGCATCAGCGGCTTCGACCAGCTGTTCATCTCCGACACTCTGTGCGACCCACTGAATGTTGAAGCGATGAAGCCGCTGACCGTTGACGAACCAACCGTTTCCATGACCTTCCAGGTAAACGACTCACCTTTCTGCGGTAAAGAAGGCAAGTTCGTCACCAGCCGTAACATCAAGGAACGTCTGGACAAGGAACTGCTGTTCAACGTTGCTCTGCGCGTTGAAGAAGGCGACACCGCCGACAAGTTCAAAGTCTCCGGCCGTGGTGAGCTGCACCTCTCGGTACTGATCGAAACCATGCGTCGCGAAGGCTTCGAAATGGGTGTTGGTCGTCCGGAAGTGATCATCCGCATGGTTGACGGCGTCAAGCACGAACCGTACGAAAACGTGACCATCGACCTGCCGGAAGTATCCCAGGGCGCGATCATGGAACAGATCGGTATCCGTAAAGGCGACCTGACCAACATGGTTCCGGATGGCAAGGGCCGTGTACGCCTTGAGTACAACATCCCGGCGCGTGGCCTGATCGGTTTCCGTAACGAGTTCCTGACCCTGACTTCCGGTGCAGGCATCCTGACCTCGATCTTCGACCGTTACGACGTGATGAAGTCCGGCGACATGTCCGGCCGTCAGAACGGCGTGCTGGTTTCGGTGGCTACCGGTAAGGCTCTGACTTACTCGCTGGAAACCCTGCAAGCTCGCGGCAAATTGTTCCTGGGTCACGGTGAAGACGTGTACGAAGGTCAAATCGTTGGCATCAACAGCCGCGACAACGACCTGGGCGTCAACCCAACCAAAGGCAAGAAGCTCGACAACATGCGTGCTTCGGGTAAAGACGAAACCATCGCTCTGGTTCCGCCTATCCGCTTCACCCTGGAGCAGGCTCTGGAATTCGTTCAAGAAGACGAATTGTGCGAAGTCACTCCTAAGTCCATCCGTCTTCGCAAGAAGATCCTGGGCGAAAGCGAGCGTACCCGCGCTTCCAAGAAAGCCGGTAACTGAGTTTCGACTTAGTTAGCAGCTAAAAAAACGCCCCCGATCGTAAGGTCGGGGGCGTTTTTGTATGTCCGGGGTTTGTGTAGTGTTTTTGCCGGCCCTTTCGCGAGCAAGCCCGCTCCCACATTGAATCTGCGTCGTTCACAGAACCAATGTGGGAGCGGGCTTGCTCGCGATATAGGTAGTCAGTCGCTGAAGAACTCAGCGCTGGTTAAAACTTCTCGAGGGTCCGACGGCTCTCGCTGGTCTCACGCGCCACTTCTTTCGGCTTGTAAGCGCAATACCCCGGCCGAGGCCCGATTTTTGGGTGGTTGCGGCAAGTATCCGGGCGCTTTTCATAAATAGTGCACAGACGGCTCTTACGATCCAGGTACAGGCAATCGTTGTTGCTCATGCGCTGAAGGGTGAAGATCTCGGACTTCTGGTTGTAACGCTCGACGATCCCTTCCTTCTGCAAACGCTTGGCGATGTTCTTCGGCGGCTCGCCGCGCTCGAATTCATCGACGATGCCGATACGGATCAGATCCTTGATCTTGACCTCGACCGGCAGGGTGCAGCAGCTGGACACGCACGAACCGCACATCGGGGCGGAGTACTTGGCCCAGGTGTCGAGGCGGTCGATCTCCGCGGCGGCGATCAGGTTGGACTTCATCATCGGTTGTTACCAGCGTGCATCAGGGCGCGCGATCATACCGGGACTGGTGGATTTTTGAACAACCTTTCGCCAGATTTTTTCGTATGCCGCCCAATAACACCTGTAACCCGGCACGGCCCCTGCATTCTTTCCGGTGCGCGACAAGGTAATGTCGATCTATCTCACACTAACGGGAAAAACTGCCGAACCAGAGTTCCAACGGCCTGTCAGACCGTCTAGGCTCAATAACTCCACGCTCGCTCGAGGTCCTATCGATGACTCAAGAACCACTTGTTCGCGAAGCAGAGGTGGCCGCATTCCGCGACGCCGTCTTGACCAAACTCACCTACGCGGTGGGCAAAGACCCGGATCACGCCTTCGACCACGACTGGTTCGAAGCCATTGCCCTGGCGGCGCGCGATCACATGGTCGAGCACTGGATGGATCACACCCGGCAGATCTACCGCAAAGGACAAAAGCGGGTTTACTACCTCTCCCTCGAATTTCTTATCGGCCGTCTGCTCTACGACAGCCTGAGCAACCTCGGCCTGCTTGACGTGGCCCGCGAGGCCCTGACTGAGCTCGGCGTCGACCTTGAGCGCATCCGCCTGCTGGAACCCGACGCAGCGCTGGGCAACGGCGGCCTCGGTCGTCTTGCCGCGTGCTTCATGGAAAGCATGTCGACACTCGGCATTGCCGGCCACGGTTACGGCATTCGGTACGAACACGGCTTATTCCGCCAGGCCATCGTCGACGGCTGGCAGCAGGAGCAAACCGAACACTGGCTGGATTTCGGCAACCCTTGGGAGTTCGAACGGCCAGAGGTCGTTTACCCGATCGGCTTCGGCGGCAGTGTCGAAACCGTGACGGATGAAGCCGGCAAGTCCAGGCAAGTCTGGACGCCAGCGGAAACCGTTCGCGCGATTGCTTATGACACGCCGGTCGTCGGCTGGCGCGGGGCGAGCGTCAACACGCTGCGCTTGTGGCGCGCCCGGGCCATGGAAGATTTGCACCTGGAACGCTTCAACGCCGGTGACCATTTGGGCGCCGTGGCAGAAGTGGCCCGGGCCGAAAGTATTTCTCGGGTGCTCTACCCGGCGGACAGCAACGAAGCGGGCCAGGAATTGCGCCTGCGTCAGGAGTATTTCTTTGTCGCCGCGTCCTTGCAGGACTTGCTGCGCCGTCATCGCAACATGCACACCTCGGTTCTGACCCTGGGCGATCATGCAGCGATCCAACTCAACGACACCCATCCCTCGATTGCCGTGGCCGAGCTGATGCGTCAGCTGGTCGACGTTTACGACGTCGCGTGGGATGCGGCGTGGCAAGTCACCGTCGACACGCTGTCCTACACCAACCACACGCTGCTGCCGGAAGCGCTGGAAACCTGGCCGGTCGGTTTGATGGAACGGATGCTGCCGCGGCACATGCAGATCATTTACCTGATCAACGCCCAGCACATCGATTCGCTGCGCGCCAAAGGTATTCACGACTTTGAAGTGCTGCGCGCGGTGTCGCTGATCGAGGAAGACAATGGCCGCCGCGTGCGCATGGGCAATCTCGCGTTCCTCGGTTCCCACAGCGTCAACGGCGTGTCCGCACTGCACACGCAGTTGATGCGCAAAACGGTGTTCTCCGAACTGCACAAACTTTACCCTGACCGGATCAACAACAAGACCAACGGCATCACCTTCCGCCGCTGGCTCTATCAGGCCAACCCGGAGTTGACCTCGATGATGGTCGACGCGCTCGGCCCGGATCTGCTGGACAACGCTGAGAAACGACTGCTGGAACTGGAACCGTTCGCCGAGAAAGCCGCGTTCCGCAAGGCGTTCGCCGAGCAGCGCCTGCACAGCAAGAAAGCCCTGGCGTACATCATTCATGAACGACTGGGGATTGCGGTTAACCCTGCAGCGATGTTCGACGTACAGGTCAAACGGATCCACGAATATAAACGTCAGTTGCTCAACCTGTTGCACACCGTCGCGCTGTATCAGGCCATTCGCGCCGAGCCGGAAATCGATTGGGTGCCGCGGGTGAAGATCTTCGCCGGTAAGGCCGCAGCCAGTTATCACCAGGCCAAGCTGATCATCAAATTGACCAACGACATCGCCCGGGTGGTGAACAACGATCCGACCGTGCGCGGTTTGCTGAAAGTGGTATTCCTGCCCAACTACAACGTCAGTCTGGCGGAAAGCATTATCCCGGCAGCGGATTTGTCGGAGCAGATTTCCACCGCAGGCTTCGAAGCGTCGGGTACCAGCAACATGAAGTTCGGCCTCAACGGCGCGCTGACCATCGGTACCATGGACGGGGCCAACGTCGAAATGTGCGAGCGCATCGGTGTCGAGCACATGTTCATCTTCGGCCTCAGCGCTCAGCAGGTTGAAGCGCGCAAGCAGAACCATGAGTTCAACGCGACGCCGGATATTGCGGCCTCCCACCGTCTGAATGACGTGCTGCAAGCGATACGCGGCGGGGTGTTCTCGCCGGATGATCCGTCCCGTTACGCAGGATTGATCGATTCGTTGATCGACTATGATCGCTTCCTGGTCTGCGCCGATTTCGACTCTTACTGGGACGCGCAGATGCGCGTTGAAGCCCATTGGCACGATTCTCAAGCATGGTGGCGTTCGGCGGTGTTGAGCACTTCCCGGATGGGCTGGTTCTCCTCCGACCGGACCATTCGCGAGTACGCCACGGATATCTGGAAAGCGCTGGAGTAACTTTTAGCAATAATTGCGAGCAAGGCCCGACGGTTGTTGGGCTTGGCCGATATACTGAGCGTCAGTTTGCCGAATGTTTCAGTGACCGCGCAGACGCCACAAGGCAATGGACCGCTTAGGGATATCGACAATGCAATGGATGTTCATGCTGATTGGGCTGGTGCTGGGTTGGCTACTCGACGAGTCGTTCAGCGATGCGCTGCTGGGCGGGCTGCTCGGGTTGGGAATTGGCCAGGCCATTCGCATTGGCCGCCTGGATTCACAAACTGTCGAGCAGCGCCGGCTGCTTGAACAGACTCAGGTGGCCCTGAGTGCGGTCGAGCAACGTCTGGCATTGCTCGAGGTGTCTGGCTTCAAAGCGCCTGAAGCCAGCGAACTGGCTGCCAGCGAAACCGTCCCGTCCCCAGAAATCTTGCTCGATGAAGCCCTTGTCGCCTCTCCGGAGCTGATCTGGGAACTCCCTCCCGAATTAGAACCGATTATTGCTGCGGCCCCTGAAACCAGTCGCCCGCTTCCTGCCGATCCCTGGAAACCCGAGCCAGTCGCCCGCGAGCCGCAACAGCCCGCCATCCCGCGCGGTCCGAATGTCATCGAGCGCGCCATCAGCGGCGCCCGCAACTGGCTGTTCGGCGGCAACACCGTGCTGCGAGTTGGTGTGGTGTTGTTGTTTCTCGGTCTGGCTTTCCTGTTGCGTTACGCCACTGAAGGCATGGTGGTGCCGATCGAGTTGCGTTACGCCGGTGTCGCGGCGGCTGCGTTGGGCCTGCTCGGCCTGGGCTGGTGGCTGCGATTACGCAACAGCCATTACGCGTTGATGCTGCAAGGCACCGGGATCGCGGTGTTGTACCTGACCGTGTTTGCCGCAATGCGCCTGCATCCGCTGCTCGATCCTACTGCGGCGTTGGGCCTGCTGGTCGCGGTGACGGTGTTCTCGGCGATTCTTGCCATCACCCAGGACGCGCTGGGTCTCGCCGCCGCAGCGGCACTCGGCGGTTTCGCCGCGCCGATCCTGACCTCCACCGGCGCCGGCAACCCTGTCGCGCTGTTTAGCTACTTTGCGTTGCTCAACGCCGGCATCCTCGCCATCGCCTGGTTCAAGGCCTGGCGGCTGCTCAACTTGATCGGCTTCGTCGGCACCTTCGGCATCGGTTTCGCCTGGGGCCTGCGCTCCTATGCGCCGGAATTGTTGTGGAGCACCGAGCCGTTTCTGATTGTGTTTTTCCTGATGTACCTGGCGATCGGCCTGCTGTTCGCCCGGCGCACGTTGCTGGAAATGAGCGACGCGCCCGAGGATGACAGCCGTCAGGCGCTGCTGCGCTGGTCAACGCGCAAGGGTGATTACGTCGACGGCACGATGCTCTTCGGTCCTGCGTTGGTGGGCTTCGGTTTGCAATTCGCTCTGGTTCAGCATCTCGAGTTTGCCGCCGCCTTCAGCGCGTTGGCGTTGGGCATGATTTACATGGGCCTGGCACGGTTGCTGATGGGGGGGCGAGCGTTGCTGCTGACGGAAACCTGCCTGGCACTGGGGGTCATCTTCGCCAGCCTGGCGATTCCGTTGGGCCTCGATGCGCGCTGGACCGCTGCTGCATGGGCCGTCGAAGGCGCCGGCATCTTCTGGCTCGGCCTGCGTCAGCAACGACCGCTGGCCCGAGCCTTTGCCTTGCTGCTGCAATTGGGCTCGGCCCTGGCCTTCCTCAGTGAACTGCGGATCGGTGAAAGCAGCCTGCTGGAGGGTGCGCCGCTGGGTGCGTTGATGCTCGGCGTGGCGTTGTTGTTCAGCTTCTATCAATTGCGTAAAGCCTTGCCCGAACAAGCATCGGAATGGGAACGCAAAGGGCTGCCCGTATTGGCCTGCCTCGGTCTGACTTTCCTCTATCTTCTGGCGCCGTTGTTCTTCTTCACTCACGGCACGGCGATCAGTTGGGCGCTGGCGGGGTTGGCGACGTTGTTCGTCGGCCTGCGTCTGCAATCGCGCACCTTCCTGTTCACTGCGTTCGCTGTGCAATTGCTCGGCGGTGCGTTGTTCCTGCTGCGGCTGCAGAGTTCGAGCGGTGAGTCTGGCGCCGTGCTCAGTGCCGGCTGGAGCGGCCTGCTGAGCGCGTCGTTGATCGGCCTGGCGCTGATCGCCGGCATGTTGCTGGCGGCACGGGACCAGATGGTGCGCCGCGACGCTCGACTGTTGCGCGGCTTGTCGGTGGTGTTGCTGGCCGGTCTGGTACTGATCAATCTGGCGGTGCTGTTCGTGTTGCCATGGCAAGCCGCGAGTGCGGTGTGGGCAGCCAGTGGCTTGTTCATCATTTGGCTCAGTCTGTACCTCAAGCAGCGCGTGAGTTTTGTCTTCGGCTTGCTGTTGCAGGTGATTGGCGGCGCGGCGTTCCTGTTCGCCGGTCCGGACCTGCTCGGGCCGCTGGCCAGCGAAGGTTTGAAGCCTCTGGCCCATAGCGGCTTCTGGACGCCGCTGGTGTTGGGCTTGGCCGCGATGGTCGGCGCGTGGCGCTTGCAGCTCGGCAACCATGCCTCGGCGTTTGATGCGCTGAGCTTGCAGCGTTTGTCCGAAGTGCTGCTGGTGTGGGGCGCGGGTTGGTGGGCGCTGGCGTGGGTCAGTGAAGTGCTGCGCTTCGCACCGTTGAATCTGCAAGCGACGCTGTTGCTGGCCGTTGCGGCGCTGAGCGTTGCGCTGTGGACGGTGTTGGCGTTGCGGTCGAAATGGTCGGCGCTGGGCTTGCTCTGCACCTTGCTGATTCCTGCTGCCGGGTTGGTGTTACTGGCTGCGTGGCACTCGCGTTATCACCCGGCGGCCAACGTTGGTTGGCTGGCATGGGCCGCCGTGTTCGTTATGCATTTCATCTCCCTGCGACGTCTGGCGCCGATGCTGCCGGCGCGCGTCCTCAGTACCGCCCACGTGCTCGGCTGCTGGCTGTTGATCGGCGTGCTGGCCCTGGAGCTGCGTTACGGCCTGTTGCTGTTGTCCGAGCAATACAATGCCTGGCGCTGGTTGGGTTGGGCGATTCTGCCGAGCCTGTATTTGGTGCTGATGGCGGCCCCCCGTGGCTGGCCATGGCCGGTATCGGCTTATCCGCGCGAATACCGTGTGTACGCGGCGGCACCGCTGGCGTTGCTGATGCTCGGCTGGTTCTGGCTGGCAAACGTCGTCAGTGACGGCACCGCCGAGCCGTTGCCTTATGTGCCGCTGATCAACCCGCTGGAGTTGGGTCTGCTGTTTGCGCTGTTCGGGGTTTATGTCTGGTCCCGCAGCGCCGTGCCGCACCTGTCGATCCGCCAGGACTACTTTGATCACGCCACGCAACTGGTCGCTGGCGTTTCGCTGTTTGTGTTCTTCACTGCACTGGTGATGCGCACGGCCCACCATTGGGGCGGTGTGCCGTTCGAGCTGGAGGCGTTGCTCGAATCCATGCGGGTGCAGGCCGGTCTGTCTATCGTCTGGACCTTGATGGCCTTGAGTCTGATGATCGGCGGTCATCTGCGTGATCGCCGCGAAGTCTGGCTGATCGGTGCGGGGCTGATCGGTGTGGTGGTGGCCAAACTGTTCTTTGTCGAGTTGAGTAACCGCGGCGGACTCGCCCGGATCGTCTCGTTTATCGGCGTTGGCGTGTTGCTGTTGGTCGTGGGCTATTTCGCCCCGTTGCCGCCCAAGCGCGCCGAGTCTGTGCCGGAGGCTGAAAAACCGGCCCCGCAAACCGAAGGAGTGTCGTCTTGAGTCAGAAGCTGAACTTGGGTTGGTTGGGCGCTGTTGCGCTGGGTGTGGCGCTGTCAGCCAGTGCTCAGGAAAAACCGGCGGACTTCGCCACCCAAGTGCCGTTGTCCGTGAGCGGCGAAGGCCCGTGGTATCGCCTCGAATTGCCCTTGAGTGTGCAATTGAATGCGCGGCAAACCGATTTCAGCGATGTGCGCGTGTTCAATGCCGCCGGTGAGGCTCAGGCTTATTCCTTGGCCCGCGCGCCGGCGCAAACCAGCGAGAACCGCACCCTGACCGACGTGAAGTGGTTCCCGCTGTACAACTCGGCGGATTCCACCGAGCACGCACCGAGCGTGCGGGTGCAATCGAATGCCAACGGCACGCTGGTCGAAGTGCAGCCGTCCAGTCAGCTGGAGGCGGGCGAAGAAATGCTGCGCGGCTGGTTGCTCGACGCCAGCAGCATTAAAGCACCGTTGCAGCAGTTGATCCTCGACTGGACCAGCGAACGCGACGGCTTCCAGCGTTTCTCCATCGAAGCCAGCGACGACTTGCAACATTGGCAGTCCTGGGGCGAAGGGCAGGTGGCACGCCTGACGTTTGCCGATGAACGGGTCGAGCAGCATGAAGTCGCCCTGCCGGGACAATCGGCCCGTTATTTGCGCTTGCTGTGGAACACGCCGCAATCGGCCCCGACGTTGACCTCGGCGCAACTGCAAAGCGCGAAGACCCGCAGCCTGCCGCTACCGCTGGTCTGGTCACAACCGCTGGCCGGCACCAGCGTGAAGCCCGGTGAATACACCTGGCTATTACCCATGGGGCTGAATGTCGAACGCTTGCAAATCGAGTTGAGTCAGCCCAACAGTTTGGCGCCGGTAACCTTGTCCGGTCGTCGGGAAAGCAGCCTGCCTTGGCAGCCGCTGAGCAGCGGTTTGCTCTATCGCCTGACCCAGAATGGCCAGGACGTGGTGCAGAACGAATTGCAGCTGTCGGGGCAAACCGTGCAGCAGTTGAAGCTGACGGTAGACGAGCGCGGCGGCGGACTGGGGGTCGAGGCCCCGACTGTGCGGTTCGCCGTGCGCTCCACTCAATTGGTGTTCCTGGCGCGCGGAGCGGGGCCTTATACGCTCGTGCTGGGAAGTGCCACGGTGAAGGCGGCGAGCCTGCCGCTGTCGACGTTGATTCCGGATTACAGCGCTGCAAAGTTGGCGACGTTGGGCAAGGCTACGGTGGAGGGCGGGGCGGTGGTCACGCCGGCGCCGACAGTGACAACGGCTGCTGCGACTGACACAAATTGGAAGAAGTTCGGGTTGTGGGCGGTGTTGCTGATCAGCGTTTTGTTTCTGGCGGCGATGGCGTTCAGCCTGTTGCGCAAGCCGCCGGTCAACCCTTGAATCTGGCAGCAGCGCCCGGTGCACATCCGGGCGGTTTCGAACTACGCTCAACCGGGCGCATGAACTCTATTGGGTGTAACACGTCTGATAGGAGGAAATGCGCCCCGACTCGCGTTAAACTGCGCGGGTTTTTAGCCCCCCATTCCACCGGAGCCTTCCATGTCCCGCGTTACCCTGAGTCGCTATTTGATTGAGCAGACCCGTAGCAACAACACGCCTGCCGATCTGCGTTTCCTGATCGAAGTGGTGGCGCGCGCCTGCAAGGAAATCAGCCACGCCGTGTCCAAAGGCGCCCTCGGTGGTGTTCTGGGCAGCATGGGCACCGAAAACGTCCAAGGCGAAGTGCAGAAGAAACTCGACGTGATCTCCAACGAGATCCTGCTCGAAGCCAACGAATGGGGCGGTCACCTGGCCGGCATGGCGTCCGAAGAAATGGACAATGCCTACCAGATCCCGGGCAAATACCCGAAAGGCGCCTACCTGTTGGTATTCGACCCATTGGACGGCTCGTCGAACATCGATATCAACGCACCGGTCGGCACTATCTTCTCGGTGCTGCGTTGCCCGAGCGAATACCTGAGCCAGAACGAAGCCTTGAACGAAAAGGCCTTCCTGCAGCCAGGCACCGAGCAGGTAGCCGCCGGTTACGCTATCTACGGCCCGCAGACCATGCTGGTGCTGACCCTGGGTGATGGCGTTAAAGGCTTTACCCTGGACCGTGAAATGGGCAGCTTCGTACTGACCCACGAAGACATCACCATTCCTGAAACCACGCAGGAATTCGCCGTCAACATGTCCAACCAGCGTCACTGGGAAGCGCCGGTACAACGTTACGTCAGCGAACTGCTGGCTGGCGAAGAAGGCCCGCTGAAAAAGAACTACAACATGCGCTGGGTCGCCGCGATGGTTGCCGACGTGCACCGCATTCTGACCCGTGGCGGACTGTTCATGTACCCACGCGACAGCCGCGAGCCGTCGAAGCCGGGCAAACTGCGTCTGATGTACGAAGCCAACCCGATGTCGTTCCTGGTTGAGCAAGCGGGCGGCGCCTCCACCGACGGCCATCAGCGCATCCTCAACATTCAGCCTGAAGGGCTGCACCAGCGCGTAGCGGTGTTCCTCGGCTCGAAAGAAGAAGTCGAACGCGCCACGGCTTACCACAAGGAATAAACCCATGACCGCGCCCTGGAAGCCGTTGCTCGAATGGTGGTTTGGAAACTCCGAATCACCCAACGAAGTAGCGGCTGACAAGGGCAAGTTATGGTTCGGCAAGCGCGACAGCCAGGACCTCGAAGCGCAGACGCGTTTCGGGGACTGGGTCGAGCAGGCACTGGCCGGCGAATTGACCGACTGGGCGCAACGCCCCGAAGGTTGGCTGGCTCTGGTGCTGCTGCTCGATCAACTCCCGCGAATGATCTTTCGCGACACGCCAACATCTTTTGCAGGCGATCTCAGGGCTCAGGCGCTGGTGGCGCAAGGTATCGCTGCGGATTTTGATCGGCAGTTGCTGCCGATTCAGCGGGTGTTTATCTATCTGGTGTTTGAGCATTGCGAGAGTCTGGCGGTGCAGAACGAGGCCGTCTCGCGGTTTATCGCGCTGGTTGCCGAGCAGCCAGAAGCTGATCGAGCGGTGTTTGCCGATAACCTGGATTATGCCGAGCGGCATCAAAAGGTGATTGCGCGGTTTGGTCGGTTTCCGCATAGGAATGCGGTGTTGGGAAGGGAATCTACGGCTGAGGAGTTGGTGTTTCTTTCGAGACCGGGGTCTCGGTTCTGACTGATCGTTCCAACGCTCTGCGTGGGAACGATCAAGTGAAGCGGCTTAAATCCTGAAGCTGCCGACCAATTGCTTCAAACGCGCCGCCTGCCGCTCAAGATCGGCACACGCGCGCAAGGTCGACTGCAAGTTCTCCACACCTTCCTGGTTTAACGTGTTGATCTCGGTGATGTCGACGTTGATCGACTCCACCACCGCCGTCTGCTCTTCCGTTGCAGTGGCCACCGACTGGTTCATCCCGTCGATCTCACCGATCCGCTGAGTCACGCTGCCCAGCCGTTCGCCCGCCTGGTTGGCGATGCCGACGCTGCTTTCGCTCTGGCGCTGGCTCTCGGTCATGGTGCTCACGGCTTCCCGGGCGCCGACTTGCAGTTCCTCGATCATCTTCTGCACTTGCTGCGCCGAATCCTGGGTACGGTGAGCGAGGTTGCGCACCTCGTCGGCCACTACGGCAAAACCACGACCGGCTTCACCGGCACGAGCCGCTTCGATGGCTGCATTGAGTGCCAGCAAGTTGGTCTGCTGGGAGATGCTGGTGATCACTTCCAGAATCTGCCCGATGTTCACGGTGTTGCTATTGAGCGTTTCGATGTTGCCGCACGAATCGCTGATCTTCGCTGAGAGCTGCTGCATCGCCGCGATGGTTTTATCGACGACTTGCTGACCGTCTTCGGCCAATGCGCGAGCATCGCTCGAATGTTGAGAGGCGAGGGCTGCGTTCTGGGCGATTTCCTGGGCGGCGGCGCCCAGCTCGTTGATGGCTGCGGCCACGCTGCTGGTGCGCGAGGCTTGCTGGTCGGAGTTGAACATCGACGAGTTCGACGCGGCAACCACACGCAGCGCGACTTCATTGACCTGGCCAGTGGCCGAGGACACCTCGCGAATCGACGTGTGAATACGTTCCACAAAACGGTTGAACGAGGTGCCCAGCGCACCGAATTCGTCCTGGCCGTGGATGGTCAGTCGTTTGGTCAGGTCGCCTTCACCTTCGGCGATGTCATGCATGGCGCGACCCATGGTCAGCAACGGCTGCATCAAGAAGCTGATCAGCATGCCCAACAGCGCGATGATGATCACCACGGCAATGACCATGGCGATAATCGCCGAGGTACGGAACTCGCTGAGCATCGAGAAGGCGGTGTCCTGATCCAGCACCAGCGCCACGTACCAGTCTGCCGAGGGCACACCGTTGACGTGGGTAAAGGATATGAATTGAGTCTTGCCGTCGAGTTCGACTTCCTTCATGCCCGGGCTGACGTTCGGGGCGCCGTTCGGGTAGGCGTCGGTCAGGCTCTTGAGTACCAGTTTGCTGTCCGGGTGGATCAGGATTTTGCCGTCGGCACTGACGATAAAGGCATGGCCGTGGCCGCCGAAGTTCAGCGAGTTGATGATCGCGCTGACGCTGGACAGGTCAATGTCTGCGCCGGCGACGCCGATCATTTGATTCTGATGTTTCACCGGCGTGGCGACGGTGATCACCAGTTTGCCCGACGACGCGGCGATATACGGTTCGGTGACGATGGTCTGCTGCGCGCTGTTGGCCGCCTTGTACCAGCCACGGGCGCGAGGGTCGTAATCCGCCGCACGATTGCCGGCCGGGACCGAAAACATTACGCCGTCGGTGCCACCGAAGTAGCTCAGCTGAAAATTACTGGTGTAGGCCGGCAGGTCGATGGCGCGCTTGAGGTTGGCCTGAGCGCTGCCGTCCACTGCGATCTGTTGGGACAGCGATTGCAGCAACTGAATGCGGCTTTCCAGCCAGGTCTGGATGTTGCTGGTGGTCAGGCTGCCGAGTTCCTGCATCGAGGATTCGGTGCTGCTGCGCAGGGTTTGCCGCTGGCGGTAGTCGTTGAAGAGGATGAAGCAAGCGAATGCAACGGCCACCACGAGGGCAGCAGCCAACAAGATCTTGTGGCTGAACTTCATGTTTCTGGTCATTAAATGAGCTACCACGAAGAGGCTGGTCAACAAAGGGGGGCAATCTGCCACAGTCATGGGGCTTTGCGCTGCCTTTATGTCGACTGAGCGGCGGCAAAGATTAGGCGGTTTTTGCGAAAACCGACGAAACGCTCAACAACAAACGAAAGTTCCTGATATTTCACGAAAAACAGACGAGCGGCCACACAAATAGCCGGCGAGCCGGGGAACCAGGCAGGGGTTTTCCCTTCTAAGCTTCAGCTTGGCAGTCATGCCATTCCCCTTCGCCCCAGGAGCTACACAATGTCGCTGCGCTCTATCGCCCTGCTTTCGTTCTGCGTGTTGTTGGCCGCGTGCAGCAAGATCAATCAGGAAAACTACTCGAAGCTGTCGTCAGGCATGCCCAAGGCCGAGGTAGAAACTTTGCTGGGCAAACCCACCGACTGCTCGGGCGCGCTCGGCTTGTCCAGTTGTACCTGGGGTGACAAGAACAGCTTTATCAGCGTGCAGTACGCCGGTGACAAAGTGCTGATGTTTTCCGGCCAAGGCCTGAAGTAATCCGGGGCTAAGCGCCCACGGGAGAAAAACAATGAAACGGTTACTGATAGTCCTTTTAGCCGGCCTGGTTTTGGCCGGCTGCGCCACTTCTGGCGTAGATCCATTGACACCGAAAACGGTCAACAGCGTCAATCTTAAGAAGTACCAAGGGACCTGGTACGAGTTGGCCCGTCTGCCGATGTATTTCCAGCGTAACTGCGCACAATCCGAAGCCCATTACACGCTCAAGCCTGACGGCGACGTGTTGGTACTGAACCGCTGTCTGACGGCGGACTGGCAATGGGAAGAGGCCAAAGGCACGGCTTGGCCACAGGTGCCGGGCAAGACCGACAAATTGTGGGTCGAGTTCGACAACTGGTTTTCGCGGCTGATACCGGGTGTTGCGAAGGGCGAGTACTGGGTGTTGTACGTCAGCGATGACTACAAGACCGCCATTGTTGGCGATCCGAGCCGCAAGTATCTGTGGCTGCTGTCACGGACCCCGACGGTCAATGGCGTTGTGCGTGAGGAATTGCTGAGCAAAGCACGTCAGCAGGGCTACGACACCACGCGACTGATTTGGCGTGCGACAGATACGCAAATGGCCAAGACTTCGAACTGATTACTCTGCTACTGATCGTTCCCACGCTCCGCGTGGGAATGCAGCCCGGGACGCTCCGCGTCCCAAGACCGGACGCAGAGCGTCCATTGAGGCATTCCCACGCAGAGCGTGGGAACGATCTGCTGAGGGATCAGCCCAGGAGATCGCGCAAGACCTGGGTGAACGCGCGGTTGCTTTCTTCTTCCCCGCCATGACGCCTGTCGCGCACAACCCACTGGCCATTGACCAGCACATCCCGCACCTGGCGGTCGCCACCGGCAAACAACCAACGATTCAGAATCCCGTCGCCACTGGCTGTTGCCAGGTACGGATCGTTGCCATCCAGCACCAGCCAATCCGCACGTTTGCCAACTTGCAGCGCGCCAATCGGCTGACCCAACGCCTGAGCCCCGCCATCCAGCGCTGCGTCGTACAGTGTGCGGCCAACCATCGGCTGATCCGCGCCATACAAACGATTACGTCGTTGGTCGCGCAGGCGCTGGCCATATTCCAGCCAGCGTAATTCTTCGACCACGCTCAATGACACATGACTGTCGGAGCCAATTCCTATGCGCCCGCCCTGAGCGAGGAAATCCACCGCCGGGAAGATACCGTCGCCGAGGTTGGCTTCGGTGGTCAGGCACAAACCGGCGATGGCGCGACTCTTGGCCATCAGCGTGACTTCTTCCGGGTTGGCGTGGGTCGCGTGAACCAGGCACCAGCGCTGATCGACCTCGGTGTTTTCGTACAACCATTGCAGCGGACGGCGACCGCTCCAGCCCAGGCAGTCATCGACTTCCTTCTGCTGCTCGGCGATGTGAATGTGCACCGGGCACCGCTTGTCGCTGGCAGCCAGTACTTCGCTGATTTGCTGCGGTGTTACCGCACGCAACGAGTGGAAACACAAACCCAGCGACTGCGCCGGTTGCTGCGCCAGGATCGGTTGCAAGCGCGACTGAAGCTTGAGGTAGTTTTCGGTGCTGTTGATAAAGCGCCGCTGACCTTCGTTCGGGGCCTGGCCGCCGAACCCGGAATGGCTGTACAGCACCGGCAGCAGGGTCAGGCCGATCCCGGCGGAACTGGCGGCCTGGCTGATGCGCAGCGCCAGTTCGGCCGGGTCGGCGTACGGCTGACCGTTGGTGTCGTGGTGTACGTAGTGAAATTCTGCGACCGAGGTGTAACCGGCCTTGAGCATTTCGATGTACAGCTGACGAGCGATGACGCCGAGCTGCTCCGGGCTGATTTTTCCGACGAGGCGATACATCAAATCGCGCCAGGTCCAGAAACTGTCGTTCGGGTTACCTGCCACTTCCGCTAGCCCGGCCATGGCCCGCTGGAAGGCGTGGGAGTGCAAATTCGGCATCCCTGGCAGCAGCGGACCGCTTAACCGTTCGGCGTCATCTGCGTGGGAATCGGCCTGGATATGGGTCAACACGCCGTCGGCGCTGACCTCAAGACGTACATTATTGGCCCATCCATTAGGCAGCAGCGCGCGTTCGGCAAAGAAGGCGGACATGGTTCAGCACCCCATCGTGTGTTATTTGTATATACATATACAGACGTTTGCCTGCTCGGTAAACTCCGGCAAGCTATGTGGCTCGTGTGGTTAGTTCGTCAGTTCAAGTTCGGATGCCAGAAATTCAGAGCCAAGGCGCTGCGACGAGTCATAGCTGGCTATGGCGAGGAGCAGCAACGCAGGATCTGGATTTCTGGCGCCGAAATTGAATGACAGAACTAACCATACGAGCCATATCACCTCTAACAGATCAACAAGGATTAACCGTGCCGACTCCGCCTGCAGTCTCTCCGTTGGCCGCACACATGGGCGACAGTCCGGCGCCCTTGTACGCCCGCGTCAAACAGATGATCACCCAGCAAATCGACAGTGGAAACTGGCCGCCGCACTACCGCGTTCCGTCGGAAAGCGAGCTGGTCAACCAACTGGGTTTCAGCCGCATGACCATCAACCGCGCCCTGCGCGAGATGACCGCCGACGGTCTGTTGGTGCGCATGCAAGGTGTCGGGACTTTTGTCGCCGAGCCGAAAAGTCAGTCCGCGCTGTTTGAAGTGCACAACATCGCCGACGAAATCGCCTCCCGTGGCCATCGTCATACCTGCAAGGTCATCACCCTCGAAGAAGAGGCCGCCGGTTCCGAGCGCGCCTTGGCGCTGGACATGCGTGAAGGCCAGAAAGTCTTTCACTCGCTGATCGTGCATTTCGAAAACGATATTCCGGTGCAAATCGAAGACCGTTTCGTCAACGCGCTGGTGGCGCCGGACTACCTCAAGCAGGACTTCACCCTGCAAACGCCATACGCCTATCTGAACCAGGTCGCGCCACTGACCGAAGGCGAGCATGTGGTCGAGGCGATTCTGGCTGAAGCCAGCGAGTGCAAATTGCTACAGATTGAAAAGGGCGAGCCGTGCCTGCTGATTCGTCGCCGCACCTGGTCCGGCCGTCAGCCGGTGACCGCCGCCCGTTTGATCCACCCCGGTTCCCGTCATCGTCTGGAAGGTCGGTTTCATAAATAGAGAGCCATAAATGAATGAGTTGAAGGTTCTACGCGCAAAAGATTACCCGCGCATGCCGTGGAAAAACGGCGGCGGTAGCACCGAAGAAATCACCCGTGATGCGGGCACCGGCCTTGATGGATTTGGCTGGCGCCTGTCGATTGCCGATATTGGCGAGTCGGGCGGGTTTTCTACGTTTGCCGGTTACGAGCGGGTGATCACTGTGCTGCAAGGTGATGGCATGACCTTGCGCGTCGATGGCCAGGACACGCAGCCGTTGTTACCGCTGGACCCGTTTGCTTTCAGCGGCGAGAGTCAGGTTTCCTGCACATTGCTCGGTGGGCCGATTCGCGATTTCAACCTGATCTATGCACCGCAGCGTTACCGCGCGCGGTTGCAGTGGCTGGACGGCGAGCAGCGGTTTTTCAGCTCGGCGGGCACTGTGCTCGTGTTCAGTGTCACCGACGAGCTTGAAGTGAAGGTCGGTAACAGTGCCTCGCAACTGGGCCGCCATGATTGCCTGCAACTCGACGGTAACGTTGGCCTGCTGGAAGTCTCCGTCAGTGGCCAATGCTGCGTGATTGAACTGACTGCACGCTGATTCAACCCCTCCACTGATCGTTCCCACGCTCCCGCGTGGGAATGCATCCCGTGACGCTCCGCGTCACCGTCGCAACAGCGGACGCTGAGCGTCCAAAGAGGCGTTACCACGCAGAGCGTGGGAACGATCATCTGATTCGAAACTGCGCACCAACTTGTTACCGAACGCCCCAGCGTGGCGCAAATCCACGCTCAAGTAACAGCGATCACTCCCCTCGCAAAACCCCCAGAAAAATTTCATCTCCGCCAGAACCCCTGATCTACAAGCCTTCCATCTCTCCAAAAACTTTTCTTGAACACCCATCCAATAAGTTGGCCGCTTGATTGCATATGCTTGTATGTACAAGTAAAGACGTATGCGTATGAGCCGATCGAGACTCCTCGCAGCGTCAACTGATTCGCTTGTGGCGCCACGATGCGCACAGGCTGGCTTACCCACCGCCAGGGTTGGTTTGGATTGATCGCTGAGGAGTCTTTTTCGTGACTGACAATACCCAGAAACCTACGACCGCTTCTTTTACAAAGCACCGTAACGTCGAAATCCGCGCTGCCCGCGGTAACAAGCTGACCGCCAAGAGCTGGCTGACCGAAGCGCCGCTGCGCATGTTGATGAACAACCTCGACCCGGAAGTCGCCGAGAACCCTAAAGAACTGGTGGTTTACGGTGGTATCGGTCGTGCGGCGCGTAACTGGGAATGCTACGACAAGATCGTCGAAAGCCTGACCAACCTGAACGACGACGAGACCCTGCTGGTGCAATCCGGCAAGCCGGTCGGCGTGTTCAAGACCCACAGCAACGCCCCGCGCGTACTGATCGCCAACTCCAACCTGGTGCCACACTGGGCGAGCTGGGAACACTTCAACGAACTCGACGCCAAAGGCCTGGCCATGTACGGCCAGATGACCGCCGGCAGCTGGATCTATATCGGCAGCCAGGGCATCGTTCAAGGCACCTACGAAACCTTCGTCGAAGCCGGTCGCCAACACTACAACGATGACCTGAAAGGACGTTGGGTCCTGACCGCTGGTCTAGGCGGCATGGGCGGCGCTCAACCACTGGCCGCCACCCTGGCCGGCGCTTGCTCGCTGAACATCGAATGCCAGCAGGTCAGTATCGATTTCCGTTTGAACAGCCGTTATGTCGATGAGCAAGCCACCGACCTCGACGACGCGCTGGCCCGCATCGCTAAATACACTAAAGAAGGCAAAGCGATTTCCATCGCCCTGCTTGGCAACGCAGCTGAAGTCCTTCCAGAACTGGTCAAGCGCGGCGTGCGCCCGGACATGGTTACCGACCAGACCAGCGCCCACGACCCGCTCAACGGTTACCTGCCAGCCGGCTGGACCTGGGACGAGTACCGCGCTCGCGCAAAAACCGAGCCTGCTGCCGTGGTCAAAGCCGCCAAGCAATCCATGGCCGTGCACGTTAAAGCCATGCTCGACTTCCAGAAGATGGGAATCCCGACCTTCGACTACGGCAACAACATCCGTCAGATGGCGCAAGAAGAAGGCGTGGAAAACGCATTCGACTTCCCAGGCTTCGTACCGGCTTACATTCGTCCGCTGTTCTGCCGCGGCATCGGTCCATTCCGTTGGGCTGCACTGTCGGGCGATCCGCAGGACATCTACAAGACTGACGCCAAAGTAAAAGAACTGATCCCGGACGACGCCCACCTGCACAACTGGCTCGACATGGCGCGCGAGCGCATCAGCTTCCAGGGTCTGCCGGCACGTATCTGCTGGGTTGGCCTGGGCCTGCGCGCCAAGCTCGGTCTGGCGTTCAACGAAATGGTTCGCAGCGGTGAATTGTCCGCGCCAATCGTGATTGGTCGCGATCACCTGGACTCCGGTTCTGTCGCCAGCCCGAACCGCGAAACCGAATCGATGCAGGACGGTTCCGACGCCGTGTCCGACTGGCCACTGCTCAACGCTCTGCTCAACACCGCGAGCGGCGCGACCTGGGTTTCCCTGCACCACGGCGGCGGCGTCGGCATGGGCTTCTCCCAGCACTCGGGCATGGTGATTGTCTGCGACGGGACTGACGAAGCGGCCGAGCGTATCGCTCGCGTACTGCACAACGACCCGGCCACCGGTGTCATGCGTCACGCCGATGCGGGCTACCAGATCGCTATCGACTGCGCCAAGGAGCAGGGGCTGAACCTGCCGATGATTACCGGCAAGTAATGCTCGCTCCTACAGGGATCACCAACACCAACTAACAATCCACAGAGGTTGAATCATGGCTGTTAACAACGATCGTGCAGGCAGTAAACCGTTGATCGAGAAACGCTCGATCGACTACATCCCGGAAGCGGAGAGACACGGTCGTCTGTTCAGCCAATTCACCCTGTGGTTGGGTGCCAACCTGCAAATCACCGCGATTGTGACGGGTGCGCTGGCGGTGGTGCTCGGTGGTGATGTGTTCTGGTCGTTGATCGGTCTGTTGATCGGTCAACTGCTGGGCGGCGGGGTGATGGCGTTGCATGCGGCGCAAGGGCCCAAGCTTGGCTTGCCGCAGATGATCTCCAGCCGGGTACAGTTCGGGGTGTATGGCGCGGCCATCCCGATCGTGCTGGTCTGTTTGATGTACCTCGGCTTCACCGCAACGGGAACCGTGCTTTCCGGTCAGGCGCTGGGCCAGTTGTTTGGCGTCAGCGACAGCGTCGGTATCCTCATCTTCGCCAGTGTCATCGTGCTGGTCACGGTGCTCGGTTATCGGGTGATCCATTTCATTGGCCGTGTCGCCAGCGTCATTGGTGTGATTGCCTTTGTTTACCTGTTCAGTCGTCTGATGAGCCAGACTGACATTGGCGCACTGCTGCAAATCCGCCACTTCAGCTGGAGCAGTTTCCTGCTCTCGGTGTCGCTCGCGGCGTCCTGGCAGATCGCCTTCGGCCCTTACGTGGCTGACTATTCACGCTACCTGCCAAGCAAGATTTCCTCGGTGAAAACCTTTTTCGCCGCTGGCGCGGGTTCGGTCATTGGCGCACAGGTGGCGATGATCCTCGGCGTGTTTGCCGCCGCCACGGCCAATGGGCAATTCGCCGGCCACGAAGTAGCCTACATCGTTGGTTTGGGCGGTACCGGTGCCACCGCTGCGCTGCTGTACTTCAGCATCGCGTTCGGCAAGGTCACCATCTCCACGCTGAATTCCTACGGCAGCTTCATGTGCATCGCGACCATCATCAGCGGTTTCCGTGGTCACCTGCAGGTCACGCGTTTGCAGCGTCTGGTTTTCGTACTGGTCATCGTCGGTACTGCGACCCTGATCGCGCTGCTCGGTCAGCACTCGTTCCTCGGTGCGTTCAAGTCGTTCATCCTGTTCTTGCTGGCGTTCTTTACGCCATGGAGCGCGATCAACCTGGTGGACTACTACTGCATCACCCGCGAGCGCTATGACGTGCCGGCGTTGGCCGATCCGAACGGTCGCTACGGCCGTTGGAACCCCCTCGGCATCAGCGTCTATGTCTTCGGTGTACTGGTGCAACTGCCGTTCATCTCCACCAAGTTTTATACCGGTCCGCTGGTAGACGCCCTGGGTGGTGTGGATATTTCCTGGATCATCGGTCTGGTGGTACCCGCAGCCCTGTATTACGTGTGCGCAAAAAAATGGCATGGCACCGTACCCGATCAACTGATTCTGCCGGTCGAGCAGGACAGCGTTGTACAACCTAAAACAAGCGGGGCCGGTCGCGCTGCGGCGCAGGCCTGATTGGACGTGGACAGGGCTGGATGCCTCTTGACTGCCGTAAGCCAATTCATGATTAGGAGCGTCACACAATGAAATCGAACAAGACCCTGCTGACCACGTTGCTTTCCATGGGCCTGCTGGCCAGTGCCGGCGCTACTCAGGCGGCTGGTTGGTGCGAGTCGGGCAAACCGGTGAAGTTCGCCGGCCTGAACTGGGAAAGCGGCATGCTGTTGACCGACGTGATGCAGGTCGTGCTGGAGAAAGGTTACGACTGCAAGGTCGACAGCCTGCCAGGCAACTCCATCACCATGGAAAACGCCCTGAGCAGCAACGACATTCAAGTGTTCGCCGAAGAATGGGTCGGCCGTAGCGAGGTTTGGAACAAGGCCGAGAAGGCCGGCAAAGTCGTCGGTGTCGGTGCTCCGGTGGTGGGTGCGATCGAAGGTTGGTACGTGCCGCGCTACGTGATCGAAGGCGACGCCAAGCGCAAGCTGGAACCCAAGGCGCCGGACCTGAAAAACATCACCGACCTGGCCAAGTACGCCGCCGTGTTCAAGGATCAGGAAGAGCCATCGAAGGGCCGTTTCTACAACTGCCCGGCCGGCTGGACCTGTGAACTGGACAACAGCGAAATGCTGAAAAGCTACGGCCTGGAAAGCACCTACACCAACTTCCGCCCAGGCACCGGCCCGGCGCTGGATGCCGCCGTGCTGTCGAGCTACAAACGTGGCGAACCGATCCTGTTCTATTACTGGTCGCCAACCCCGCTGATGGGCCAGGTGGACCTGGTCAAACTCGAAGAGAAACCAGGCGTGGACAAGCGCGTGACCATCAAGGTCGGCCTGTCCAAGACCTTCCACGAGCAAGCCCCGGAACTGGTGGCCGTGCTGGAAAAAGTCAACCTGCCGATCGACCTGCTCAACCAGAACCTCGGACGTATGGCCAAAGAGCGGATCGCGTCACCAAAACTGGCGAAAATCTTCCTCAAGGAACATCCTGAAGTCTGGCACGCATGGGTAAGCGAAGACGCAGCCAAAAAGATCGACGCGGCCTTGTAGGTCGAGCCTCTCCGACTGCCCTGAGCGGCAGTCGGACGCTGGATCGCAACCCCTTGATTGAGAGTCTCTTATGTTTCCCGAAAGCTTTACCTTTTCCATCGCCGATTGGGTCAACAGTTGGGTCGATTCGCTGGTCACCAACTACGGCGACGTGTTCCGGCAAATCTCCGACACCCTGTTGTGGGCCATCGTCAATCTTGAAGGGCTGCTGCGTGCGGCGCCCTGGTGGCTGATGCTGGCGATCGTGGCGGGCGTTGCCTGGCACGCGACCCGCAAAGTCGTGACCACCGCCGTGATCGTCGGTTTGCTGTTCCTGGTAGGCGCGGTCGGCCTCTGGGACAAGCTGATGCAGACGCTGGCGCTGATGATGGTCGCGACGGTCATTTCGGTGCTGATCGGCATCCCTCTGGGCATTCTCTCGGCGCGCAGCAATCGTCTGCGTTCGGTGCTGATGCCGTTGCTGGACATCATGCAGACCATGCCGAGTTTCGTGTACCTGATTCCGGTGCTGATGCTGTTCGGTCTGGGCAAGGTTCCGGCGATTTTCGCCACCGTGATCTACGCCGCGCCACCGCTGATTCGCCTGACTGATCTGGGCATTCGCCAGGTCGACGGTGAAGTGATGGAAGCGATCAATGCCTTCGGTGCCAACCGTTGGCAGCAACTGTTTGGCGTGCAACTTCCGCTGGCCCTGCCGAGCATCATGGCCGGGATTAATCAGACCACCATGATGGCCCTGTCGATGGTGGTCATCGCCTCGATGATCGGTGCCCGTGGCTTGGGTGAAGACGTGTTGGTGGGGATTCAGACCCTCAACGTCGGACGTGGTCTTGAAGCCGGTCTGGCGATCGTGATTCTTGCAGTGGTTATCGACCGCATTACTCAAGCGTACGGTCGGCCACGGCATGAGGTGAGCAAATGAACAACGAAGCCATCAGCAAAATCGAAGTCAAAAACGTCTTCAAGATTTTCGGCAACCGTTCCAAGGAAGCGCTGGGCATGATTGGCCAGGGCAAAACCAAGGATCAGGTGCTGGCCGAAACCGGCTGCGTGGTCGGCGTGAACGACTTGTCGTTGAGCATCGGCACCGGCGAGATCTTCGTGATCATGGGCCTGTCGGGTTCCGGCAAATCGACGCTGGTACGCCACTTCAATCGCCTGATCGACCCGACCAGCGGCGCGATCCTGGTGGACGGCGTAGACATCCTGCAATACGACATGGAAGCCCTGCGCGAATTTCGTCGGCACAAGATCAGCATGGTGTTCCAGAGCTTTGGCCTGCTGCCGCACAAGACCGTGGTGGATAACGTTGCCTACGGTCTGAAAGTGCGCGGCGAGAGCAAGCAGATGTGCTCCGAACGCGCGCTGCACTGGATCAACACCGTGGGCCTCAAGGGCTACGAAAACAAATACCCGCATCAGCTTTCCGGCGGTATGCGTCAGCGTGTAGGTCTAGCCCGCGCGTTGGCGGCGGACACCGACATCATCCTGATGGACGAAGCGTTCAGTGCCCTCGACCCGCTGATCCGCGCGGAGATGCAGGACCAGTTGCTGGAGCTGCAAAAGACCCTGCACAAGACCATCGTCTTCATCACCCACGACCTTGATGAGGCGGTGCGGATTGGTAACCGGATTGCGATTCTCAAGGACGGGCGCCTGATTCAGGTGGGTACGCCGCGAGAGATCCTGCATTCGCCGGCGGATGAGTATGTCGACCGGTTCGTGCAGCGGCGGGCTGCGGTGGTGTGATGATCGTTCCCACGCTCTGCGTGGGAATGCATCCCTTGACGCTCCGCGTCACAATGCGCAGGGCTTGGACCTTGCGCTGACAACGGGACGCAGAGCGTCCCAGGCGGCATTCCCACGCAGAGCGTGGGAACGATCAAGTTCAAGAGGTCAATGATGTCCCAGGCTGAAAAAATCGTTATCGCCGATGCCCCGTTGGGTTGGCAGGATGTGGTCGCCGTAGCCCGTCATGGCGCACAGCTTGAGCTGTCGCCACAGGCCTGGGCGCGGATCGAGAATGCCCAAGCGATCGTCCAGCGCATCGTCGTCAGCGGCGAACGTGCTTATGGCGTCAACACGGGCCTCGGCGCCTTGTGCAACGTCTCGTTGGAAGACGCGCAACTCAGCCAACTGTCGCGCAACACCTTGCTCAGTCACGCCTGTGGCGTTGGCGCTCCATTGGCCGACGAGCAGACCCGCGCGATCATGTGTGCGGCAATCCTCAATTACAGCCAAGGCAAATCCGGCATTCACCGCCGGGTGGTCGAAGCGTTGCTGGCGTTGCTCAATCGCGGTATCACTGCGCAAGTGCCGTCCCAGGGTTCGGTCGGTTACCTGACCCACATGGCCCACATCAGCATCACGCTGCTGGGTGTCGGCAATGTCAGCTATCGCGGGCAGATCGTTTCTGCGCAGCAGGCTTTGGCTGAAGAAGGTTTGCAACCGGTTCAGCTTGGCGCCAAAGACGGCCTGTGCCTGGTCAACGGTACGCCGTGTATGACCGGCCTCAGTTGCCTGGCAATTGCTGATGCCACGCGCCTGCTGCAATGGGCTGACGTGATCGGCGCCATGAGCTTCGAGGCCCAGCGCGGGCAGATTGCTGCGTTCGATGCCGAAATCATCGCGCTCAAACCGCATCCGGGCATGCAGCAGGTTGGCACCAATCTGCGGGCGTTGCTGGATGGCAGTGAAGTGATTGCTTCGAGCATAGGCATCCGCACGCAGGATGCGCTGAGCATCCGTTCTATTCCGCAAGTCCACGGTGCTGCACGAGATCAACTGGCGCACGCGACTCAACAGATCGAAACCGAACTCAACGGCTGCACCGACAACCCGTTGCTGCTGGGTACGCCGGACAACTTCCGTGTCATGTCCCAGGCCAACCCGCATGGCCAATCGGTCGCGCTGGCGGCGGACTTGCTGGCCATCGCCATGGCCGAAATCGGCTCCATCGCCGAGCGTCGCCTCGATCGCTTGATCAACCCGCACGTCAGCGGTTTGCCGGCATTCCTGGTGGCGAATCCGGGTGTGAACTCCGGGATGATGATCGTCCAGTACGTCGCCGCTTCCCTGTGTGCAGAAAACCGCCAGTTGGCGCAACCGGCGGTGCTCGACAACTACGTCACCTCGGGCCTGCAGGAAGACCACCTGAGCATGGGCACCAACGCCGCGCTGAAGCTGCATCGCGCGTTGGAAAACTGCACGCAGATCCTCGCGATTGAGTACCTGCTGGCGGCCCAGGCGTTTGAATTTCTCAAGGAACAACGCTTCGGCGCTGGCACCGATACGGCCTGGCGTCTGTTGCGCGAGCGGGTCCCGGCCTACGACCAGGACCGCTGGCTGGCGCCGGACATCGCCGCCGCTGCCGGCGTGTTGAACGATCCGATTTTGCTGCACAAGGCTTTACCGAACCTGAACTGATTCCTCCATCAAACCAGCGTGCCAAGGCGCCAGCCCCCCACAAGGCGGGAAGCGACGGACAACGGACATTTCCGGAGCGTCTGGTTAGTGAACAAAAAGACTCTCAAAAGGAGAATAAAAGTGACTGCTCTAAATTTGATTCCCGGCCAACTGAGCCTTGCCCAACTGCGTGATATCTATCAGCAGCCGGTCAAAATCACCCTCGACAACAGCGCCTCGGCCCAGATCGAAGCCAGCGTGGCCTGCGTGGAACAGATCCTCGCCGAGAACCGTACCGCCTACGGCATCAACACCGGTTTCGGCCTGCTGGCCTCGACCCGCATCGCCAGCGAAGACCTGGAAAACCTGCAGCGCTCGCTGGTGTTGTCCCACGCAGCCGGTGTCGGCGAGCCGATCAGCGACGCGCTGGTGCGGCTGGTCATGGTGCTCAAGGTCAACAGCCTGAGCCGTGGTTTCTCCGGTATTCGTCGTAAGGTCATCGACGCCCTGATCGCCCTGATCAATGCCGAGGTTTACCCGCATATTCCATTGAAAGGTTCGGTCGGTGCATCCGGTGATTTGGCGCCATTGGCTCACATGTCGCTGGTGCTGCTGGGGGTCGGCAAGGCGCGTTATAAAGGCGAATGGCTGGAAGCGACCGAAGCGCTGAAAATCGCCGGTCTGATGCCACTGACCCTGGCGGCGAAAGAAGGTCTGGCGCTGCTCAACGGTACCCAGGTTTCCACCGCTTACGCGCTGCGTGGCCTGTTCGAAGGCGAAGATCTGTTCGCCGGTGCCGTGGCGATTGGTGCCCTGACGGTCGAAGCGGTACTGGGCTCGCGCTCGCCATTCGACGCTCGTATTCACGCCGCCCGTGGCCAGAAAGGCCAGATCGACGCCGCTGCCGCTTACCGCGATTTGTTGGGTGAGCGCAGTGAAGTGTCCGACTCGCACCAAAACTGCGAAAAGGTTCAGGACCCTTACTCCCTGCGCTGCCAGCCGCAAGTCATGGGCGCCTGCCTGACTCAGTTCCGTCAGGCTGCCGAAGTGCTCGTCATCGAAGCCAACGCCGTTTCGGACAACCCGCTGGTCTTCGCCGCTGAAGGCGACGTGATCTCCGGTGGTAACTTCCACGCTGAACCGGTGGCCATGGCCGCTGACAACATGGCCCTGGCCATCGCTGAAATCGGCTCCCTGAGCGAACGCCGCATTTCGCTGATGATGGACAAACACATGTCGCAACTGCCGCCGTTCCTGGTGGCCAATGGCGGCGTGAACTCCGGGTTCATGATCGCCCAAGTGACTGCGGCCGCATTGGCCAGCGAGAACAAGGCGTTGTCCCATCCGCATTCGGTGGACAGCCTGCCGACGTCGGCGAACCAGGAAGACCACGTGTCCATGGCCCCGGCTGCCGGCAAACGTCTGTGGGAAATGGCCGAAAACACTCGCGGCGTTCTCGCGGTGGAATGGTTGGCGGCGGTCCAGGGTCTGGATCTGCGTAATGGTTTGAAGACTTCTTCGAAGCTGGAGGAGGCTCGAGGGATTCTGCGTAAAGAAGTGCCGTTCTATGAGAAGGATCGCTTCTTTGCGCCGGACATCAATGCGGCGACTGAATTGTTGGCGACGCGTTGCTTGAATGAGCTGGTCACTGTGAAGCTGCTGCCAAGCCTATAACCCCCAACCGATCGTTCCCATGCTCCGCGTGGGAATGCCTCCAGGGACGCTCCGCGTCCAGTGACGCGGAGCGTCACGGCTGCATTCCCACGCGGAGCGTGGGAACGATCACAACGGAGACCCCGAATGAAAACTCTCTGGCAACACTGCCACGTCGCAACCATGGCGCAAGGCGTCTACTCGATCATCGAGGATGCGGCCATCGTGACGTCCGGTGCGCACATTGAGTGGATCGGCCCACGCGCTGAACTGCCGGCGGGCGAATACCCGGCCGTCAATGATTTAAAAGGGGCTTGGGTTACACCGGGCCTGATCGACTGCCACACCCACACGGTGTTCGGCGGTAACCGCAGCGGTGAATTCGAACAGCGTCTGCAAGGCGTCAGCTATGCCGAAATCGCAGCGGCCGGTGGTGGCATTGCCAGCACCGTACGCGCCACCCGCGCGGCCACTGAAGACGAACTGTTCGCCAGCGCCGCCAAACGCCTGAAGAGCCTGATGCGTGACGGCGTGACCACGGTCGAGATGAAGTCCGGCTACGGCCTGGACCTGGCCAGCGAACGCAAGATCCTGCGGGTCATCCGCCGTCTTGGCGCCGAACTGCCGGTCAGCGTGCGCAGCACTTGCCTGGCCGCCCACGCCTTGCCACCGGAATACGCGGACCGCGCCGACGACTACATCGATCACATCTGCGCCGAGATGCTTCCGGCCCTGGCCGCCGAAGGTCTGGTGGATGCGGTCGACGCGTTCTGCGAATACCTGGCGTTTTCGCCGGCGCAGGTCGAGCGGGTGTTCATCACTGCACAAGAACTCGGCTTACCGGTGAAGCTGCACGCCGAGCAGTTGTCGTCCCTGCACGGTTCGAGTTTGGCGGCGGGATACCACGCACTGTCGGCCGATCACCTGGAATTCATGACCGAAGACGACGCCATCGCCATGGCCAAGTCCGGCACCGTCGCGGTGTTGCTGCCCGGTGCGTTCTACTTCCTGCGGGAAACCCAATTGCCGCCGATGGACGCCTTGCGCAAACACGGGGTGAAAATCGCCATCGCCAGCGACCTCAACCCCGGCACCTCGCCAGCGTTGTCGTTGCGCTTGATGCTGAACATGGCGTGCACCTGTTTGCGCATGACCCCGGAAGAAGCCCTGGCGGGCGCGACAATTCATGCCGCCACCGCGTTGGGCATGGCCGAGACTCACGGCTCGCTGGAAGTCGGCAAGGTCGCGGATTTCGTCGCCTGGCAGATCGATCGTCCGGCCGACCTGTCGTACTGGCTGGGCGGTGACCTGGAAAAACGCGTCGTGCGTCACGGCGTCGAAACAAGCGTTTAGGAGAGCAGTTGTGGATAAGGTTCTGAACTTCAAACAAGGCCGCGTGCCGTTGCTGATCAGCATGCCCCACGCGGGTCTGCGTCTGACCCCTGCGGTGGAAGCGGGGTTGATCCCCGACGCGAAAAGCCTGCCGGACACTGACTGGCACATTCCGCAGCTATACGAATTTGCTGCGGAGCTGGGCGCCAGCACCTTGGCCGCCGAGTACTCGCGGTTTGTCATTGACCTGAACCGACCGTCTGACGACAAGCCTTTGTATGTCGGCGCCACCACGGGCCTGTACCCGGCGACGCTGTTCGATGGCATTCCGTTGTTCCGTGAGGGTATGGAGCCATCAGCGGCGGAACGGGCAACTTACCTGGAGCAGATCTGGACGCCGTATCACACCACCTTGCAAAACGAGCTGGCGCGACTGAAAGCCGAGTTTGGCTACGCGCTGCTGTTCGATGCGCATTCGATCCGCTCGCTGATCCCGCACCTGTTCGACGGCAAGTTGCCGGACTTCAACCTTGGCACCTTCAACGGCGCCAGTTGCGATCCACAGTTGGCCACTCAGCTGGAAGCCATCTGCGCGCGCCACGGCGATTACAGCCATGTGCTGAACGGTCGCTTCAAGGGCGGCCACATCACTCGCCATTACGGCAATCCGGCCGAGAACTTCCATGCGGTGCAGCTGGAGTTGGGCCAATGCACATACATGGAAGAGTTCGAGCCGTTCCGTTATCGCCCGGATCTGGCGGCACCGACTCAGGTGGTGCTCAAGGAGCTGCTGCAAGGACTGCTGGCCTGGGGCGAGAAACACTTCCGGTGACTGATCGTTCCCACGCTCCCGCGTGGGAACGATCGAGCGAGACTGTCGCCACCGTGCAAAACACGGTCGCTACAGGTCGCTTTTAACCTCTCGACGCTGCGTAATGTGCTGGGCACGGTGCACTAGACACCGGGCCCATAATAATCCGCTGCCGCACGAGACTCTCCCAATGAAAAGACTGTTCACCCGCTGTCTCTCAATCCTCTGCGGCACCGCTCTTCTGAGCACCAGCGTCTTGGCCGGTGACGACGCTTCCTGCAAGGCCGTACGCATGGGCGTGGTCAACTGGACCGACGTCATCGCCACCAGTGGCATGGCCGATGTGCTGCTCAACGGTCTCGGCTACGAAAGCAAGCAAACCAGCGCCGTGCAGCAAATCATCTTCGCCGGCATCCGCGACAAGCGTCTGGACATCTACCTCGGTTACTGGAAACCGGCGATGGACAAAAACATCGCACCGTTCGTGGCCGCCAATCAGGTGAAGATCATGGACAAGCCGAGTCTGGCCGACGCTCAGGCAACGCTCGCCGTACCTGAGTACGTCGCCGAAGCGGGCCTGAAAACCTTCGCCGACATCGCCAAATTCAAGGATCAGCTCGGTGGCAAGATCTACGGCATCGAGCCTGGCAGCGGCGCCAACACCACCCTCAAAACCATGATCGAGACCAATCGCTTTGGCTTGAAGGATTTCAAGCTGATCGAGTCCGGTGAGGCCGGCATGCTTGCCGCCGTGCAGCGGGCGGTGAATCGCAAGGAATTCGTGGTGTTCGTCGGCTGGACCCCGCACCCGATGAACATCAACATGAAGATCGCCTACCTGACCGGCAGCGAAGACGTTTACGGCCCGAACGAGGGCGCCGCAACCGTCTCCACGGTGACCGCCCCGGACTACGCCCAGCGCTGTCCGAACGTAAACCGCCTGTTGGAAAACCTGACCTTCACCGCCGCCCAGGAAAGCCAGTTAATGGTGCCGATCATGGAACGCAAGACGCCTCAGGACGTTGCCAAACAATGGCTGCGCGACCATCCGGAAGATTTGCAGCGCTGGCTGGCGGGTGTCAGCAGTTTCGATGGCAAGGAAGGCGTGGCAACCGTTCAGGCCAGTTTGAAACCTTGATGGCGGCCTATCCTTTATCCGAACAGATGACGGCGTTCGTCGAGAAAACCGTCAGCTTCAACAGCACCGACAGCAACCTCACCGGTTTGCGTAAGGCCTACAGCCGGATGTGCCAGGCGTTTATCCCGCCGCGTCCCGCCGGGCTTTATGTGGTCGACTTTGAATTGGCAGGCGTGCCGGTGCGGTCGTACCAACCGCCGGTTTCACCACTGACCAGCGGTTGCCCGTGCATCGTGTATCTGCACGGCGGCGGGTGGGTGGTGGGCGACCTGGATTCCCACGACTTCATCTGCGCCGAACTGGCGTCGACGCTCGGCGTGCTGGTGATCGCCGTCGATTATCGGTTGGCGCCGGAACATCCGTTTCCGGCGGCGTTCGAGGATTGTCTGGGGGTCTGGCGCGCGCTACGGTCCGGGCCATTGCGGCTCAATCCCGACCGAACGCTGGTGGCCGGAGACAGCGCCGGTGGCAACCTTGCTGCTGCGTTGTGTCTGGCGTTGCGTGATGCGGGCGAGCCATTGCCGGCTGCGCAGGTCCTGATTTATCCGGGGCTGGGCGGTGATCAGCGATTGCCATCGCGCAGCGAATGCATCGATGCTCCCTTGCTCAGCAGCAGCGATCTGGAGTGTTATCACGCCTTGTACTTGCGCGGCACTCGGCGGCCAGTTGCCTATGCGATGCCGTTGCTCGCCGAGGATCTCAGTGGTTTGCCGCCGGCCTTGATCGCCGTGGCTCAGTTCGACCCGCTGCGCGATGACGGCGTGCTCTACGCCGAGCGACTGAACGCAGCAGGCGTGGCAGCGACGCTTTATTACGGCGAAGGGTTGGTTCATGGCTGTCTGCGGGCTCGGGGGCAAGTCGCCGAGGTCGACGCGCTCTACGAAACGCTGCTCGGCTATTTGTCTGAAAAAACCGGCTGAAAAACTCTGACTCTGCAAGGGCATGCTCATTGGCGTAATTCGGGTTTATGATGCCGGACGGCAGAATAATAGAAGTCCCCCCAGGGATGACCTCGACCCCTTACGGAGCGCGCAATGCAGACTTTGTACCCGCAGATCAAACCCCACGCCCGGCACGATCTGGCCGTCGATGAAACCCACACGCTGTATGTCGACGAAAGCGGTTCACCGCAAGGTTTGCCGGTAGTGTTCATCCACGGCGGCCCCGGCGCCGGGTGTGATGCCCAGAGCCGTCGGTATTTCGATCCAAACCTGTATCGCATTGTGACCTTCGACCAGCGCGGTTGCGGTCGTTCCACGCCCCACGCGAACCTGGAAAACAACACTACCTGGGATCTGGTCGCCGACCTTGAGCGGATTCGCCAGCACCTTGGCATTGATAAATGGGTGTTGTTCGGCGGTTCGTGGGGTTCGACCCTGGCGCTTGCCTACGCGCAAACTCACCCGGAGCGTGTGCACGGTCTGATTCTGCGCGGGATTTTTCTCTGCCGCCCGCAGGAAATCGAATGGTTCTACCAGTGCGGCGCCAGTCGTCTGTTCCCCGATTACTGGCAGGACTACATCGCGCCCATCCCGCTGGACGAGCGCGACGACTTGCTTTCGGCTTTCCACAAACGCCTGACCGGCAACGATCAGATCGCCCAGATGCATGCGGCCAAAGCCTGGTCCACCTGGGAAGGCCGGACCGCCACCCTGCGCCCGAACCCGCTGGTGGTCGATCGCTTCTCCGAACCTCAGCGCGCGCTGTCGATTGCCCGTATCGAATGTCACTATTTCACTAACAATGCGTTCCTTGAGCCGAACCAACTGATCCGCAACATGGACAAGATCGCTCATTTGCCCGGTGTGATCGTCCATGGCCGTTACGACGTGATCTGCCCGTTGGATAACGCCTGGGAACTGCATCAAAACTGGCCGAACAGTGAATTGCAGGTGATCCGTGACGCGGGCCATGCCGCCTCCGAGCCGGGCATCACGGATGCACTGGTTCGCGCCGCCGATCAGATGGCCCGGCGACTGCTCGACCTGGCCCCTGAAGAAGCATGAAGGGCCTGCTGCAACGCGTGCGTGGCGCGCGAGTCGAGGTGGCGGGGGAAGTGGTGGGTGCCGTCGATCAGGGTTTGCTGGTGTTGGTCGCGGTAGAGCCTGAGGATACACGGGCCAGCGCCGACAAACTTCTGCATAAGCTGCTTAACTATCGTGTATTCAGTGACGCCGAGGGCAAGATGAATCTGTCCCTGGCGGAGGTAGGCGGAGGGTTGCTGCTGGTCTCACAGTTCACCCTGGCCGCCGATACCAGGAGCGGGTTGCGTCCGGGGTTTTCGACCGCTGCCCCTCCGGCCCTGGGCGAGGAACTCTTCGACTATCTATTAGAGAAGGCGAAACAGGTGCATGGCACTGTGGCATCAGGTAGATTCGGCGCGGATATGCAGGTGCACCTGGTCAATGATGGCCCGGTAACCTTCCTGTTACAGACCTGAAAGCGCTTGAAACATGTTTTTAAGCCCTTTTCGACTGAAAACAGGGGTTTTTCGCGATAAATACTTTGTTGCCCCTGATGCGTTGTAACGCGGCCTACTAGATAATCGCGCGCTACGGGGATCAGCGTTCGTTGGTCCATTTTGACTTAGGTAGAGACTTGTCCTGGACCGTTTGGGGAATCATTTAGTCCCATCGGAGTCGGAATAATGCTCGCCAACTTGGCAAGAGTGGTCTGTAGGGTCGGTTTTATCATGCCGCACACCTCACAGGCACTTTAACTGGCCGTTGGTTTTTTGATCTGTTTTCGGCGAGGGTTGCTCGTGATTGTTAGTCCCTGTAATGCACCAAAATTGTCTGCCAAACGGTTTCGAAGCGCTCTGGTAGCGGGCTCTGCACTGCTCTGCCTACTCAGCGCCGGTCAGCTTTGGGCATTCAATCTGGATGATGTATCGGTCAAGGCAAAAGAGCTGGCCGGGCAGAAATACGAAGCTCCGCGCAGTAACCTGCCGAACGAGTTTCGCGAGATGAAATTCGCGGACTATCAAAAAATTCGCTTCCTGACCGAAAAAGCCGAGTGGGCCGATCAGAAAACGCCGTTCAAACTGTCGTTCTATCACCAGGGTATGCATTTCGATACGCCGGTGAAAATCAACGAAGTCACGGCTAACACGGTCGAAGAGATCAAATACGACCCAAGTCGGTTCGATTTCGGTGACGTAAAGTTCGATCCTAAAGCCACCGAACAACTGGGTTATGCCGGGTTCCGTGTGCTGTACCCAGTCAACAAGGCCGACAAGCAAGACGAAATCATGACCATGCTCGGCGCGAGTTATTTCCGCGTTGTCGGCAAGGGTCACACCTATGGCTTGTCCGCGCGCGGCATGGCCATTGATACCGCTTTGCCGTCTGGCGAAGAATTCCCGCGTTTCACCGAGTTCTGGATTCAACAGCCAAAACCGGGCGACAAGCACTTGGTGATCTTTGCTCTGCTGGATTCGCCACGGGCTACTGGTGCGTACCGCCTGACCGTGCGTCCAGGCAGCGACACCGTTGTCGACGTCAAGGCCAAAATGTTCCTGCGTGACAAGGTCACCAAGCTTGGCGTTGCGCCGCTGACCAGCATGTTCCTGTTCGGCGCCAATCAGCCGTCGAAAGTGCTGAACTACCGTCGCGAACTGCACGACTCCAGCGGTCTGTCGATCCATGCCGGCAATGGCGAGTGGATCTGGCGTCCACTGAATAACCCGAAACACCTGTCGGTGAGCAACTTCGCCATCGAGAACCCGCGTGGCTTCGGCTTGCTGCAGCGTGGCCGCGACTTCAGTCACTACGAAGACCTCGACGACCGCTACGACAAGCGGCCAAGTGCGTGGATCGAACCAGAAGGCGATTGGGGCAAGGGGTCGGTCGATCTGGTCGAGATTCCGACTGCCGACGAAACCAACGACAATATCGTTGCGTTCTGGAGTCCGGAAAAGCTGCCTGAGCCTGGCCAGCCGCTGGACGTCGCTTATCGCATGCACTGGACCATCGACGAAGCCGCACTTCACGCACCGGACAGCGCCTGGGTCCAACAAACCCTGCGCTCCACAGGTGACGTGAAACAGTCCAATCTGATCCGTCAGCCGGACGGCAGCGTTGCCTATCTGGTGGACTTCGAAGGTCCGTCCCTTGCAGCACTGCCGGAAACTGCGGACGTTCGCAGCCAGGTCAGCGTTGGCGAGAATGCCGAGCTGGTCGAGAACAGCGTACGTTACAACCCTGAAACCAAGGGCTGGCGCCTGACCGTGCGGATGAAAATCAAGGATCCGGGCAAACCTACCGAGATGCGTGCTGCACTGGTCAAGAACATCGTGACTGCCGACCTGGCCAAAACTTCGCTGCCCGCGTCCAATTCTTCCGTCGCCAAGGCCGACAAGGTTGCCGCCAAGCAACAAGAGAAGATGGATAAGGAAGCCAAACAAGCTGAGGCCAAACAAGCCGAATTCAAGCCGGTCGCAGATTCCAAGGACAAGGACAACAAAGACGCCACGCAGCCAGTCGCTGCCGACGCGGTCCCAGCCACACCGGAATCGGCACCGACTGAAGAAGTCTTGACCGAGACCTGGAGCTACCAGTTGCCTGCCGATGAGTAATTCTCAAGTACAGCCAGAGACTCTTGCCGAGTATCTGGCGCATCTGCCAATGACCGACGAGCAGCGCGCGGAACTCGCAGGCTGCAAGTCTTTCAGCGAGCTGCACCAGCGTCTGTCGTCCTCGACGTTCGATGCACCGACCGAGGCTGCTCAAGCTTCGGTCGGTCGTCGCCTGACCCTGAACACCGCCGAAGAGCTGGCAGACGCTGAAATGCTGGTGCTCGACGCCAGCGGCCGGGTCTGCCTGCGGGCAACCCCGCCGATTCGTCGGACCAAAGTTGTGCCGGAGCCGTGGCGCACCAACATTCTGGTGCGAGGCTGGCGTCGTCTGACCGGTCGCTCCAATCCCCCGGCCCCGCCGAAAGATGAGAACGTATTGCCGGCAGCTCGCTGGCGTACCGTCGGTTCGATCCGGCGCTACATTTTGCTGGTTTTGATGCTCGGTCAGACCATCGTCGCTGGCTGGTACATGAAAGGCATCATGCCGTACCAGGGCTGGTCGTTCGTCGAC
The DNA here is from genome assembly GCF_054898165.1 of Pseudomonas sp. Hz4. Taxonomy (NCBI): domain Bacteria; kingdom Pseudomonadati; phylum Pseudomonadota; class Gammaproteobacteria; order Pseudomonadales; family Pseudomonadaceae; genus Pseudomonas; species Pseudomonas sp. Hz4. The sequence goes on from NZ_CM142719.1 coordinate 608,677, forward strand.
CTGAACGAAGTCCTGCATCAGCCGTTCCTGCAAACCGTCACGCAAGTCCTGCCCTATGCACTGCAAACCAGCATCCTGATTTTGTTCGGGATTCTGTTCTGCTGGGTATCGGCCGGTTTCTGGACCGCGCTGATGGGCTTTCTGGAGCTGCTCACCGGTCACGACAAATACCGCATTTCCGGTAAAAGCGCCGGCAACGAGCCGATCCCCAGGGACGCTCGCACCGCACTGGTGATGCCGATCTGCAACGAAGACGTGCCACGGGTGTTTGCCGGTTTGCGGGCGACCTTCGAGTCGGTTGCGGCCACGGGTAACCTGGATCGATTCGACTTCTTTGTCCTCAGCGACAGTAACGATGCCGATATCTGCGTTGCCGAGCAACAAGCCTGGCTGGACGTCTGCCGTGAAGCCAAGGGCTTCGGCAAGATTTTCTATCGCCGCCGTCGCCGTCGCGTTAAACGTAAAAGCGGCAACCTCGACGACTTCTGCCGTCGCTGGGGCGGTGACTACAAGTACATGGTCGTGCTCGACGCTGACTCCGTGATGAGTGGCGAATGCCTGACCAGTCTGGTGCGCTTGATGGAAGCCACGCCGGACGCCGGGATCATCCAGACCGCGCCGCGTGCGTCGGGCATGGACACCCTTTATGCGCGTATGCAGCAGTTTGCGACCCGCGTGTACGGTCCGCTGTTTACCGCCGGTCTGCACTTCTGGCAGTTGGGCGAATCCCATTACTGGGGCCACAACGCGATCATCCGCATGAAGCCGTTCATCGAGCACTGCGCCCTGGCGCCGTTGCCGGGTAAAGGCGCGTTTGCCGGTGCAATTCTGTCCCACGACTTCGTCGAAGCGGCGCTGATGCGTCGTGCCGGCTGGGGCGTGTGGATTGCCTATGACTTGCCGGGCAGCTACGAAGAATTGCCGCCGAACCTGCTGGACGAACTCAAGCGTGACCGTCGCTGGTGCCACGGCAACCTGATGAACTTCCGTCTGTTTCTGGTCAAGGGGATGCACCCGGTGCACCGTGCGGTGTTCCTGACGGGCGTGATGTCTTACTTGTCGGCGCCGCTGTGGTTCTTCTTCCTCGTGCTGTCAACGGCGCTGCTGGCGGTCAACACGCTGATGGAGCCGCAGTACTTCCTTGAGCCACGTCAGCTCTATCCGCTGTGGCCACAATGGCACCCGGACAAGGCGATCGCGCTGTTCTCGACCACTGTCGTGCTGCTGTTCCTGCCGAAGTTGCTGAGCATCATCCTGATCTGGGCCAAGGGCGCGAAAGAGTTCGGTGGCAAGTTCAAGGTGACCCTGTCGATGCTGCTGGAGATGCTGTTCTCCATGCTGCTGGCGCCGGTGCGGATGATTTTCCATACCCGTTTCGTCCTCGCCGCGTTCCTCGGCTGGGCCGCGACCTGGAACTCGCCGCAACGTGACGACGATTCCACGCCCTGGAGCGAAGCGGTAAAACGCCATGGCCCGCAAACTTTGCTGGGCTTCTTCTGGGCCCTGCTGGTGATCTGGCTGAACCCGAGCTTTCTCTGGTGGCTGGTGCCGATCGTCGGTTCGTTGATGCTGTCGATTCCGGTGTCGGTGATCTCCAGTCGGGTCGGCCTGGGCCTCAAGTCCCGTGACGAGAGCCTGTTCCTGATCCCTGAGGAATACAATCCGCCACAGGCATTGCTGGCAACCGACCAGTACACCCACGAAAACCGTTGGCATGCGCTGAACGACGGCTTCATCCGGGCAGTGGTCGATCCACAGCAGAACGCCTTGGCGTGCTCACTGGCGACGTCCCGGCACCGTCAGGCCGAGCCGATCGAGTGGCTGCGGATCGAACGGGTTCGTCATGCGCTGAAAGCCGGGCCTGAGGGTCTGAGCAACAATGAGCGCGTGGAGCTGCTCAGTGACCCGGTGGCATTGGGTCGTCTGCATGAGCAGATCTGGAACGAAGGTCACCCCGAGTGGCTGGAGGCGTGGCGTAAATCGGTGAAGGCCGATCCCCATGCGCCGCTGTTGCCGCTCAAGCCGCTGAGCGTGCAGCCTCAGTTGGCCTGATAAAAAACCCCGCGAAAGCGGGGTTTTTTTTTGCGCTGATGATCGTTCCCACGCTCTGCGTGGGAATGCCGCCCGGGACGCTCCGCGTTCCTTCTCAGCGATCAGGCCGCTTATTAGACCTTGAACCTGCCCACCAGCATCTGCAGATGCGTCCCCAACCGCGCCAGCTCAACGCTGGCGGCCGCGGTCTCTTCACTGGCTGCCGAGGTCTGCTCGGATACATCGCGCACGTTCAGCACGCTACGGTTGATCTCTTCGGCCACCGCGCTCTGCTGTTCGGCGGCTGCAGCAATCTGCTGGTTCATCGACTGAATCGCCGAGACGGTGCGGGTGATGCTTTCCAGTGAGCCACCGGCGCGGCGGGTCAGTTCGACGCTGCTGTCGGTCAGGGTGCGGCTGTTGTCCATGATGGTCGCCACTTGCTGGGTACCGGTTTGCAGGCCGACGATCAGCTCTTCGATTTCTTCGGTGGACTTCTGGGTGCGCTGGGCCAGGCTGCGGACTTCGTCGGCGACCACTGCGAAACCACGTCCGGCCTCACCGGCACGGGCGGCCTCGATGGCGGCGTTGAGGGCCAGCAGGTTGGTTTGCTGGGCCACGGATTTGATCACGTCGAGCACACTGCCGATCTTGTCGCTTTCGCGTTTGAGATGACCCATGGCCTCGGTGGAGTTGCCGACTTCCTTGGCCAGGCGTTCGATCTGGGCGATGGCTTCGCCGACCACTTTGTCACCTTCGCGGGCCTGCTGGTCGGCGGCGACAGCGGCTTCGGACGCTTCTTCGGCGTTACGCGCGACTTCCTGCACGGTGGCGGTCATTTCGTTCATGGCGGTGGCCACCTGGTCGGTCTCGACCTTCTGGCTGTTGACCCCGGCGCGGGTCTGCTCAGTGACGGCCGACAGCTCTTCAGCGGCGCTGGCGATTTGCGTGACGCCGTTGCTGATGCCACCGATCAACTCGCGCAGGCCCAGGGTCATGCTTTGCATGGCGCGCTGTAGCTGGCCGAGTTCGTCCTGACGCTCAGAGATAAGGTTTTGGGTCAGGTCGCCGGCAGCAACGCGCTCCGCCACTTTGAGGGCCTGGCTCAGGGGAATCACGATCTGGCGAGTGATGGCGCAAGCGGCAAGCAGGCCGAAGGCGAGCGCCAGGACGGTGGCCAGCAGCAGCAGGTTTTTGGCGTGCGCGGCGTCAGTGTCACGGACGATGGTTTGCGACACGGTGAGCTTTTTGCTGACGTCGAGCAGGATGTCGCCTTGTGCGGCCATGCGTTTGAGCGCGGCAGCGCTGGCAACCTGAGAGTCGCGGAACTGGCTGACGGCGGCTCGATAGGCCTTCAACGAATCCGTAGCTTGCTGCAGGTTGGCGATGTGCTGCTCCGGCAGTTTGGAGGGCAGGCTTTCGAGGTTTTTCAACGCGTTGTCGATGGCGTCCAGAGCCGGTTGCTCGGCCTCGGTTTTGCCGCTGTAGGTATAACCGCGAACCTGGAAGCGTGCTTGCTGGATCAGTTTGCTCAGGTCGATCACGCTGTTGAAATCGGCGACGTTGTCGCCTTGCAGCATGGATTTTTCGACTTCGGCGACACGGGTCACGGCGTTGTCGGCGGTGGCGCCGAGTTTGCCGCGGGCGTCTTCGCGGTTGGCGCCGGCCTGGGTCATGGCGGTAAAGGCTTGTTTGTACTCACTGACGGCGGCCAGTTGCTGGTCGATCATGGCCGCGTCGGCCGGTTGTTCGATCAACGTGCGCGCGGTTTTCAGGCCGGTAGCGAGTTGGTCAAGCAGGTCGTTGACCGCACCGGGACCTTGTTCGCCGCGACGCATTTCGTAATCCAGACGGGCCAGGCGCAGGTCTTTGGTCAGGCCATTGAGGCTAGCAATAAACCCCAGCTTATCGCCGCGACTCATCACGCCGCTCAGGCCGGTCCAACCGGTGAAGGTGATCAATAAGGTAAGAAGCAGCACCAGGCCGAAGCCAACACCCAATTTGCGATTGACGCTGACGTTCCCCAGTTTCTCGGCTAGCCATCGGTACATGCTGCAACTCCCTCGAACCATTCGTTGGTTTTATGGGGAATGTATCGGCAGGCAGACGAGATTCTATAGGCGCTGTGGGCACAGACTTCCGGTGAACGCGTTCCCTGTAGCAACTGGCGAAGCCTGCTGCTACAGGTAGTGTTTAGCCTTAGAACAGGCGTGCGAGCAGCGCAGTGACGGCGGTTTCGACCCGCAGGATGCGGTCGCCGAGCTGCACCGGTTGCAGGCCGGCCTTGCCCAGCAGGTCGATTTCGTAAGGAATCCAGCCGCCTTCGGGGCCGATCGCCAGAGTCACCGGTTCGTCCAAGCCACGAGGGCAAGGTGGGTAATTGCCGGGGTGGCCGACCAGGCCGAGGGTGCCTTCGGTGATGGCCGGCAGACGATCTTCGACGAACGGCTTGAAGCGCTTCTCGATAACGACTTCCGGCAACACGCTGTCCCGGGCCTGTTCGAGGCCGAGAATCAACTGCTCACGAATCGCCTCGGGCTCAAGGAACGGGGTTTGCCAGAAGCTCTTCTCGACGCGATAGCTGTTCACCAGCACGATTCGTGGCACACCCATGGCCGCCACGGTCTGAAACACCCTACGGAGCATTTTCGGCCGTGGCAGGGCCAGCACCAGGGTCAGCGGCAGCTTGGCCGGTGGTGGCTGGTCGAGAGTGACGCGCAGTTCGGCTTCATCGGCGTCCAGGCGTAGCAGTTCGGCCGACCCCATCAGCCCGCCGATGCGCCCGACTCGCAGGCTGTCGCCGACAACGGAGCGATGGACTTCCTGCATGTGCGTCAACCGGCGATCGCGCAAGGTCACCCGGTCGGCCGCAATGAAGTCGGCCTCTTCGAGCAGCAGCAGGTTCACGGTTGGGTCGCTGGCGGCTGGTCGTTGTGATCGTCGGCCGGTTGGTCGTCCGGGTGCTCGCCGCGCTTGCTGATCAGACCGCCGAACAGGATGCCGATTTCAAACAGCAGCCACATCGGTACGGCCAGCAGCGTCTGCGAGAAGATGTCCGGCGGCGTCAGGATCATGCCAACCACAAAGCAGCCAACGATCACGTACGGGCGGATTTTCTTCAGGTATTTGACGTCGACCACACCGATCCATACCAGCAGGACCACGGCCACCGGAATTTCGAAGGCCACGCCGAAAGCGAAGAACAGCGTCATGACGAAGTCGAGGTAGCTACTGATGTCCGTCATCATCTCCACGCCGGCCGGGGTGGCGGCGGCGAAGAATTTGAAGATCAGCGGGAACACCAGGTAGTAGGCGAAGGCCATGCCGGCGTAGAACAGCATGATGCTGGACATCAGCAACGGTACGGCAATGCGCTTCTCATGCTTGTACAGGCCCGGCGCAATGAAGCCCCAGATCTGATGCAGGATCACCGGGATTGCCAGGAACAGCGAGACCATCATGGTCAGCTTAAGTGGCGTCAGGAACGGCGACGACACGTCGGTGGCGATCATTGTCGCGCCCACTGGCAGGTACTGACGCAGCGGCGTGGAGACAAAGGTGTAGATCTGCTGGGTAAAGGCGAATAACCCGGCGAAGATGATGAAAATCGCCGCTACACAGCGCAGCAGACGAGTACGCAACTCGGTGAGGTGCGAAACCAGCGGCATGTGCTGGTCGTTTTCGGGGAGATCGCTCATGAGACTCGCGGCGGCAAAGTGGTGTCGTGAGGAGCCGGCGTTGTCGGCGCGGCGGCAGGAGCAACGGGGTCTGCGGGTGCCACAACCGGTACCGGTTCGACGGCGGTCTGCGTTTCGGCCGGAGCCGCTTCAGCGTTTGGCGCATGAATCGTCGGCGTTGCCACCGGTTGAAACGGCGTCGGCTCCTGCTGAGTCGGCGTGAAAATCTTCCGCGCCTCCTGCTCCAGCGACAGAATGTGCTCGTTGTGCAGTTGCCGACGAATCTCGTCGGCACCGATTTCACGTTCAACTTCCTGTTTGATCGCGTTGAAGCTGCGCTTCAGACGACCGACCCACAGGCCGGCGGTCCGTGCAGCCCCCGGCAGACGCTCGGGGCCCAGCACCAGCAGGGCCACGAGGCCGACGAGCAGCAGTTCAGAGAAGCTGATACCAAACATTAGTCAGTGCTCACACGTCTTTGCGGATCGGCTCTTCGACTTTTTGCGCCTGCACATCGATGGTGTGCGGCGGGTTCACGGACTGTGTGGTCTGTGGCTGAACGGGTGGAACCGGTTGGGCCGGTGTGACCGTCGGGTCAACTGGCTTGTCTTCATCGTTCATGGCTTTGCGAAAGCCCTTGATCGACTCACCCACGTCAGTGCCGAGGTTTTTCAGTTTCTTGGTGCCGAACACCAATACGACAACAACCAGGATGACGATCCAGTGTTTCCAGTCAAAAATGCCCATATCGCTGCTCCTCTCTAATAGGTGTTCAGGCGGACGGACGCGAGGCTTTCTCGGCGTGTCCGGACAGACCGAAACGACGGTCCAGTTCATCGAGTACAGCCTGTGGATGCTGCCCCAGTTGTGCAAGCATGACCATGCTGTGGAACCACAAATCGGCGGTTTCGTAGATCACATCGCTGCAGTCACCGCTGATGGCGGCATCCTTGGCGGCAATGATGGTTTCGACCGACTCTTCGCCGACTTTTTCCAGAATCTTGTTCAGGCCCTTGTGGTATAGGCTGGCGACATACGAGCTGTCGGCAGCGGCGCCTTTGCGCTCTTCCAGTACCTCGGCCAGACGGGTCAGAGTGTCACTCATGAGTGTGTCCTGCGGAATAGATAGCGTGCGGGTCTTTCAGAACCGGGTCGACGGTTGTCCAGTCGCCATTCTCGAAGACGCGGTAGAAGCAGCTTTGACGGCCGGTATGGCAGGCGATATCGCCGATCTGCTCGACCATCAGGATGATGACGTCGGCGTCACAGTCCAGGCGCATCTCATGCAGGGTCTGCACGTGACCGGACTCTTCGCCCTTGCGCCACAGTTTGCCGCGGGAACGTGACCAGTAAATGGCGCGGTTCTCGGCAGCGGTCAGTTCCAGCGCTTCACGGTTCATCCAGGCCATCATCAGGACGCGCCCGGTCTTGTGATCCTGTGCAATCGCCGGCACCAGGCCATCGGCGTCCCACTTGATCTCGTCCAGCCAGTTTTTCATCTTCGACTCCGACAGCGGGCTCCACACTTCATTAGTGAAGCCCAGGCGTTGAAACAGTGTGCCAGCGTGCGGGGGCTCTGGCTATCGGCGAACGACCAGATACAAACCGACGGCCACCATGATGCCGGCTGGCCAATGGCCCAACTCGTTCAACGGCCCACCGGCCGCGAGTATCGCGCCGCCTGCCAGGTGAGCAGCGCCGAGCAGGCGCATGAACCAGTCGTCCTTGCGCCGGTGCCACGGCGGCGGCCGGTCGTAGGCGTGCGGTTGGGACATACGTTCGAGCAGGTCGCGGGCCATGTTGGCCAGGTGCGGCAATTGCTCGAACTGGCTCTGTACGTTGCCGATCAAGGCTTTGGGGCTGACGCGTTCGCGCATCCAGCGTTCGAGGAACGGCTGGGCGGTGTTCCACAAATCGAGGTCCGGGTACAGCTGACGGCCCAGGCCTTCGATGTTCAACAGGGTTTTTTGCAGCAGAACCAGCTGCGGTTGCACTTCCATGTTGAAGCGTCGAGCGGTCTGGAACAGGCGCATCAGCACCTGGCCGAAGGAAATATCTTTTAACGGTTTTTCGAAGATTGGCTCGCACACGGTGCGGATCGCCGCTTCGAATTCGTTGAGTTTGGTTTCCGCCGGCACCCAGCCCGAATCGATGTGCAGCTGCGCGACACGACGGTAATCACGCTTGAAGAACGCGAACAGGTTGCGCGCCAGGTAATCCTGATCTTCCGGGGTCAGGCTGCCGACGATGCCGCAGTCGATCGCAATGTACTGCGGGCTCCACGGGTTCACGGTGCTGACGAAGATGTTGCCGGGATGCATGTCGGCGTGGAAAAAGCTGTCGCGGAACACTTGGGTGAAGAAGATCTCCACACCGCGTTCGGCGAGCATTTTCATGTCGGTGCGCTGATCAGCCAAGGTCGCGAGGTCAGTGACCTGAATGCCGTAGATGCGCTCCATCACCAGCACTTTCGGCCGGCACCAGTCCCAATAGACTTGCGGCACGTAGAGCAGCTCCGAGCCGTCGAAGTTGCGCTTCAACTGGCTGGCGTTGGCCGCTTCGCGCAGCAGGTCGAGTTCGTCGTAGATGGTTTTTTCGTAGTCCAGTACCACGTCCACCGGGTGCAGCAGACGGGCATCGGCCGAGAGCCTTTCGGCGGCGCGAGCGAGGATGAACAGCCACGCGAGATCCTGTGCGATGATCGGTTTGAGGCCCGGGCGGATGACCTTGACCACCACTTCTTCACCGGTTTTCAGCTGCGCGGCATGCACCTGCGCCACCGAGGCCGAGGCCAGTGGCTCGACGTCGAAGCGGCTGAAGACTTCACTGATCTTTTTGCCGAGCTGCTCTTCAATCAGCTTGATCGACACTTGCGAGTCGAACGGCGGCACGCGGTCCTGCAGCTTCATCAGCTCATCAGCGATGTCTTCCGGCAGCAAGTCGCGGCGGGTGGACAGGATTTGGCCGAACTTGATGAAAATCGGTCCCAGGTCTTGCAGCGCCAGACGCAATCGCGCGCCACGGCTCAGTTCCAGCGTCTTGCGCGGGAACCAGCGCCACGGTAAGGCGTAGCGCAACGCCAGCAAAAACCACGGCAATGGCAAGGCGAACAACAGGTCATCGAGGCGATAGCGAATCACAACGCGCTGGATGCGCAACAAACGGCGGACGGCAAGCAGCTTCATGCGTTATCGCTTGGGTCGAGGGATCGGGAAAGGCGCTCGAAGCGCGCCTCGAGACGTTCCAGATCGAGTTTGATCTGGTCCAGTTCATTGAAACGGGCTTCAGCTTCGCGCTGACCGACGAGGGTGCGCGATTCTTCGGCCAGGTACTCGCCAAGATTCTGATTCAGGCTGGCGAACCCTTGCTGATACCAGCGTGCGCGACTGCGCAGGTGACCGCCGAGCAGTTGCGTGGCGACGGGTCCCAGCACGCGTGCGAGTTCGTACTCCCAGTCCAGCTCAAGGTCCTGAAGGATCGACGCCAGTTCCAGCAGCACGCCGCTGTCGCCGTCGAGTTCGACTTCAGGGCTATGCAGGGCCGAGGTCTTGTCCTTGCTCATCGCCAGTTTCAACAGGCTTGAGGCCGGTGCACGCAGGGTGCAGTCGGCGCCGGATTCCCAGTGGGAAGCCAACATCAAGCCTTCGTCGCTGGGTAGGATGAACAGCTGCAGCGCCGGACTGCGGCAGTCGACGGCAATCACCTTGCCACTCAAATGTGCCAGCCGCGGCAGGGCCGTGCTGTCGAGACGCAGCACCCGGTTCAGACCGAGTTCAACGCTGGCGAGCAGGCCGGCCAGCAACATCAGGGTTTGATGCCGCGGTGCAGGGCGACGATGCCTGCGGTCATGTTGTGGTAGGTCACGCGGTCGAAACCGGCCTCGACCATCATCGACTTCAGGGTTTCCTGATTCGGGTGCATGCGGATCGATTCGGCCAGGTAGCGATAGCTTTCCGAGTCGTTGGTGATCAGCTTGCCCATCAGCGGCATGAAGGCGAATGAGTAGGCGTCGTAGGCTTTGGACATCAGCGCGTTGGTCGGTTTGGAGAATTCCAGCACCAGCAGACGTCCGCCCGGTTTCAGCACGCGCAGCATCGAGCGCAAGGCGTCCTCTTTATGGGTAACGTTGCGCAGGCCGAAAGCGATGGTCACGCAGTCGAAATGGTTGTCCGGGAATGGCAGTTTTTCAGCATCGGCCTGGACGAACTCGACGTTGCCAGCCACACCCAGATCCAACAGGCGGTCACGACCGACCTTGAGCATGGATTCGTTGATGTCGGCCAACACGACCTGGCCGGTCGGGCCAACGAGGTGCGAGAACTTCTTGGTCAGATCGCCCGTGCCGCCGGCGATGTCCAGCACGCGGTTACCGGTGCGAACGCCCGACAACTCGATCGCGAAACGCTTCCACAGACGGTGCATGCCGCCCGACAGGAGGTCGTTCATCAAGTCGTACTTGGCGGCTACCGAGTGGAAAACCTCAGCGACTTTTTCCGCTTTTTGGCTTTCCGGAACGTTTTTGAAACCGAAGTGAGTGGTGGGTTCGGCATCGCTGCCTTTGCGCTGATCAGTCATATCGCTGTCACCAGAAGAGAATGCGGACATTCTAATCCCGGTGGCCTGCTTTGTCTTGGCAAGGCTGCAGGTAAGATAGGCAACCGCCGGGACGTTTTGCCGCAGTAGCGGTCAAGATGCTTCAGGAAAGTATCCATAAAGCAGGAGTCATTCGATGGCCCGTATTAGTGTTGAGCGTGCCCACGGCCTGGGTAAGGAAGCGGCCCGCGAGAAGGCCGACAAGTTGGCGCAGAAACTGTCCGATCAATATGGCCTGGAGCCGCAATGGTCCGGCGACACCCTGAACCTCAAGCGTTCCGGTGTGAAAGGCGCGGTGTATGTGGGTGAGAGTTCGATCAAGGTCGATGTCGAACTTGGCCTGTTGATGTCGGCCATGAGCGGCACGATCAAATCGGAAATCGAGAAGGCCCTCGATAAAGCCCTCGCGTAACCCGCGCTTTGCTCCTACAGGTGAGCGGTGGGGCACCAGCGATTTGTGTCAGTTGTTAGGGTGCTGTTTCTAATTATTCTCACTACTTTGTGCCTGAGCCCGACTCTTTCGCGGGCAGTTCCTCAAACCTTCTGCGCGTGAGGTGCACCATGGCCAAAGTTATTTTGAAGAAAAAAATCGACGCTTCGACAACTGCTCTGAGCGACGTTAAATCTTATGCCCGCAAGATCTGGCTGGCAGGCCTGGGGGCCTACGCCAGGGTCGGCCAAGAGGGTAGCGAGTACTTTCAAGAGTTGATCGTCGCGGGTCAAGCTGTTGAAAAGAAAGGCAAAGAAGCAGTTACCGAGAAACTTGAAGCGGCTAATGCCGAGATCGATGAAGCCAAGAGTGAAGTCACTACTTTCAAAGGCAAGGTCGAAGTTCAACTCGACAAGGTCGAGAAGGCTTTTGACTCGCGTGTCGCAAGTACCTTGAATCGTATCGGCATTCCGTCTAAACATGACGTTGAGACACTCTCTGCCAAGCTCGATGAGCTGACGGCATTGCTCGAACGCGTCGCGCAAAAATCTTAAGGAGAACGGGATGGCTGGTAAAAAGAATACTGAAAAAGAAGGCAGCTCGTGGATCGGGAAAGTCGAAGACTACTCCCGCAAAATCTGGCTGGCTGGTTTAGGCGTGTACTCGAAGATCGACACTGACGGCAGCAAGCTCTTCGATACATTGGTTAAAGACGGCGAGAAAGCCGAGAAGCTCACCAAGAGCGCTGTCGACAAGAAAGTCGATGCCGCCAAGGACTCTGCTTCGTCGGCCAAGTCGCGCATCAGCGGCGTGAAAGATCGCGCAATGGGCAAGTGGGATGAGTTGGAAGGGGCTTTCGACAAGCGTCTGAACAGCGCCATTTCGCGCCTGGGTGTACCGAGCCGCAATGAAGTCAAAGCGCTGCACAGCAAGGTCGATACCCTGACCAAGCAAATCGAGCGTCTGACCGGTGCGAAGGTTGCGCCTGTTGCGGCGAAAACCGCGGCGGCCAAACCTGCTACCAAACCACTGGCCAAGGCTGGCGCTAAACCGGCTGCCAAAACTGCCGCAGCGAAACCTGCAGCAGCCAAGTCAGCGGCCAAACCGGCTGCCAAAACTGCAGCGGCCAAGCCAGCGACAAAACCTGCCGCAGCGAAGAAGCCGGCAGTGAAAAAACCGGCAGCACCGAAAGCCGCTGCACCAAAACCAGCAGTGGCTGCCGCCAAACCGGCAACCCCGATCAGCGCATCGAATTCCGCTGCTGCGCCAACCCCTGCTGCAACCCCGACTGTCGCGCCAGCTCCATCGACGCCAACCAGTCAGTCCTGATGATCGTTCCCACGCTCTGCGTGGGAATGCCTCACCGGACGCTCCGCGTCCATTGCGCCCGGCCTGCGAAGGTCGGGCGTTTTTGTTTGTGATTACGTTTTGCAAAACACCACAAGTCACCTGTGGGAGCGAGCCTGCTCGCGATATAGGTACTCCGTTCCTTTCTCTTCCATACTGACTTCGCTGGAAGTTGGCTGTCGGCGAGGAAGGAACATGCACCTGCGGGCTACGAATATGCTCGCGCAGCACTCGATGATTACGCTTTCACCTTCGAGTCCACAGGTGCGCTTGCGCCCTCTAACGAATTCTCAGGGAAAGCCCGACACGGCTCTCTATATCGCCTTCGCTGGACGCAAGCATGCATGTCCCTGCATGTACTTTAGCGTCTGTGGAGGTGTTCCATGCAAACGCTCCTGTCTCAGAGTTTCACTGCTTATATCGGAATTGATTGGGCAGACGCCAAGCACGACATCTGTTTGCAGATAGCTGGAGAGGCTCAGCGGAGTTTCGAGGTCATCGACCACAAGCCCGAGTCGATTGATCGCTGGGCCAGGTCGCTGCATCAACGTTACGGTGGCCCGATCGCGATCGCCGTGGAGTTGAACAAAGGCCCACTGATAGCGGCTCTGCAAAAATATGAGTTTTTTTGTATCTTTCCGATCAATCCGAGCACCTTGGCCCGGCACCGTAAAACCTTCGTCCCCAGTGGCGCCAAGGATGATCCAACGGATGCTCAATGGGCGCTTGAGCTGTTGCTGAATCATCCCGAACGGTTTCCTCAACTGGTCCAGCAAAGCTCCGCCATGCGTTCGCTCGCCAGCCTGACCGAACATCGCCGCGGGTTGGTCGATGACCGGGTCAAGATCAGCAATCGTCTGGTCTGCATGCTCAAACAGTATTACCCGTTGGCTCTTGAGCTGTTTCATGACCATGACACGCTGGTTTTCTGTGAGTTTTTGGCGCGCTGGTCGACATTTGAAGTGCTTAAGCACGCTCGGCCAGCCAGCGTTTTGAAGTTCCTTCACGCGCATAATGTTCGCCATGCTGAGCTCAATCAGCAGCGTTTGGCATTGATCGCCAAAGCCATGCCGTTGACTGAAGATCCAGGCGTGGTCAGTCCTTCAGCGCTGTATGTGCTGGCCCTGGTCTCGCAACTGAAAGGGGTTATCACGGCGATCAAAGACTTTGATCGGGAGATCGAAAAAACTGCCAACACCCTGGCCGACTACCGACTCTTCAAGGCCTTGCCCGGCGCGGGACAACAGCTTGCCCCACGGTTGATGGTCGCCTTTGGTGAGCAGCGTGATCGCTTCAAGGATGCCAGTGCGGTGCAGCGATATGCCGGAATTGCCCCGGTCACCGAACGCAGTGGCAAGAAAAAAGTCGTCCACTGGCGCTATCAATGCGCAACTTTTTTGCGCCAGACCTTTGTTGAGTGGGCTGCCCACAGCATCAATCAATCGGTGTGGGCAGAGGCGTATTATCGCCAGCAAAGGGCCAAAGGCAGCTCTTACCAAGCAGCCCTCAGGGCTCTGGCGTTCAAGTGGATCCGGATCGTTTATCGGTGCTGGAAGACCAGCACCGTGTACGACGAAAACGTTTATTTACAGACCTTGCTTCGGCACGGCTCACCGTTGACCAGCGAGCTGGACACAGCAAAACCGCGTTGACGGAAAGGCTCAGGGCGTGAAAGCGGTGTGTCATTCAGCATTTATGTCGACTGACACTGCGCCTTCGCGAGCAGGCTCGCTCCCACAGTAAAATGTGTTTTTCCAGTGACACTGTTATTCGTGTTCCTCCAGGTACTGCAGTGCCAACTGCTCCGTCGCCACCTTGATCGGCGGCAACAGGTGCGGCGCCACCAGCATCATGATCTGGTACACCACCAATCGCACTTCACCTTCACGGTCAAGAATCCGCTGATAGTCCAGTGAGAACAGCAGCGTCATGGTGATCTGCTCCACCAGTTGTCCCAGTGCCTGGGTCTCGCTGACCAATTGCCCCTGAGCCTTCAATCGAGCGAGTAACGAAGCCAGCGTGCGCTTCAGTGCATTGAGCAGGTTGCGTATGCCCTTGGCCAGTTTCGGCAAGCGCCCGGCGAGGTTCGACAGGTCCTGGAACAGAAACCGGTAGTGCGCCAGGCGTTCGACGATCAGGTGCAGGAACAGCCAGTAATCTTCCGGTGCAAGCTCGACATCGGCCGGTGGATCGAGCAGGGGCGCCAGTTCGGCCTGGAAGCGCTCGAACAACCCGAGAATCAGCGGTTCCTTGCCGTGGAAGTGGTAGTAGAGGTTGCCCGGGCTGATCCCCATTTCATTGGCCACTTCCATGGTTGAGACGTTCGGTTCGCCCTTCTGATTGAACAACAGCAAAGCACATTCGAGAATCCGGTCGCGGGTTTTCATCCAGTCTTCTTAATGGTTCGTTGAACGTCAGCGCACACGCACGTAAGTACCGGGTGCTGCCTCCATCGGTGGATAGTTCTGGTTGCCGAGGGCCATGTCGGTTTCTTTTTGCGCGCCTGAACGTTCTTGAATCCAGCTCAGCCATTGGGTCCACCAACTGCCGTCGACTTGCTTGGCGTCGTAATACCAGGCCCGTGGGTCGCTGCTCAGTTTGGTGCTTTCGACGAAACTGGCTTTCGGGTTGGAGGGCGGGTTGAGAATGCTTTGCACATGACCGCTGTTGGACAGTACGAATCGTCGCTCGCCACCCAGTAGCAAGGTGGAGCGATACACCGCATCCCACGGGGTGATGTGGTCGTTGATGCCCGCGACGCTGAAGCTGTCGACGGTGACTTTCTGCAAGTCGATCGGCGTGCCGCACACCTCCAGACCACCCGGATGACTCAGCGGGTTGTGCTTGAAGAAGTCCAGCAAGTCGCCATGGAGGGCTGCCGGCAAACGTGTGTTGTCGTTGTTCCAGTAGAGAATGTCGAACGCTGGTGGCTCTTTGCCCAACAGGTAGTTGTTAACGAAATAGCTCCAGATCAGATCGTTCGGGCGCATCCAGGCGAAGACCTTGGCCATGTCGCGGCCGTCCAGCACGCCTTTTTGATAGGAGCGACGCTTGGCCGCCTCAAGGGTCTGTTCATCGGCGAAGAGGGTCGCAGGCGAGTCCATCTGACTGTCGAGCAGGCTTACCAGGTACGTTGCGCTGGACACTCGCCGCAATTGCCGCTTGGCCTGTAAATGCCCTTGCAGCGCGGCAATGGTCAGCCCGCCCGCGCAGGCGCCCATCAGATTGACTTCGCGAGCACCGGTGATCGCCCGGCAGACGTTCATCGCTTCTTCGACGGCTTCGACGTACGTCGACAGCCCCCATTCGCGATGCCGTACATCCGGATTGCGCCAACTGATCATGAAGGTCTGCAAACCGTTTTTCAGGGCGAACTGGACGAAGCTGTTGCTGGGGCTCAGGTCGAAAATGTAGTACTTGTTGATCTGTGGTGGCACCACCAGCAGCGGTTTTGAATACTGCTTTTCGCTCATCGGCTTGTACTGGATAAGCTCCAGCAACTCATTGCGAAACACCACGGAGCCAGTAGTGGTGGCGACCGTTTTGCCGACCTCGAAAGCTTGTTTGGTGACTTGTCTGGGCAGGCCGTCGTTGTGCAGGAAGTCGTCGACCAGGTGGCTGATACCTCGCACCAGGCTGTTGCCGCCGGAGTTGAAGATCTCCTTGATCGCCAGCGGGTTGAGCAGGCTGTTGGACGGTGATACGGCGTCGTTGAGCAAGGCGAACGCGAAGTGGGCGCGGGTGCGATCGTCCGGGCTCATGTTGCTCTCGTCGATCCAGTTTTTGACCTGCTTTTGCCAGGTCAGGTAGGCCTGCAAACTGCGGCGATAAAAAGGGTTGAGGCTCCACGCCGGGTCGGCGAAGCGATTGTCCTGCGGATTGGTCGCATGCAGGGTTTCGCCCAGCAGCACGCGGCCCAGTTGACCGCCCAGTTTCAAGGCGTGTCGGGCGCTGTGCACCGGGTTGCGCAAGCCATGGGCGGCAACACTGCGCAGGGTCGACAACAAATCCCGACCGCGCACGCCGGTAATCGCACTCTGTGCATTGATGAACGCGGCGGGAGTGGGTAAAAAGTCCCTCGCTGGTTTTTCGCGCATGAATCAACACTCCTTCGTCTTCAGGCCAAATACAGATACACCGAACCAGAACACCATAGACGCTGTTACGGGTTGTTGCGCGGCGCGGCGTCCTGCCGCCCTCTTTTTGTTAACAAAAGTCGGGGGCGGTTATCCGCCGAATGGCGCCGGATGCGGATGCATCACGGCACGCTGCCGTTCTTCCTCGAGGAATTTCATGATGATCGGTGCAACCGCTTCGGCTCGGGTAATCAGGAACAGATGCCCGTCATCGATGATGTGCAATTGGGCATTGGGGATCCGCCAGGCGAGCAATCGCATGTTGACCAGCGGGATCAGCGGATCGTCATCACCGGCCAGTACCAGGGTCGGCTGATGAATCTTGTGC
Organism: Pseudomonas sp. Hz4; assembly: GCF_054898165.1. Lineage (NCBI taxonomy): Bacteria > Pseudomonadati > Pseudomonadota > Gammaproteobacteria > Pseudomonadales > Pseudomonadaceae > Pseudomonas > Pseudomonas sp. Hz4. Next base: position 625,219 of record NZ_CM142719.1, read on the forward strand.
AGCCAGTGAATGCTGGTCCAGCCCAGCCCGGCGAACAGCTGCCAGTAGTAACCGAGTTTGCCCGCCGAGCGGACTTTCGCAGCATGGCTTGCGGCCAATGTTGGATCGCGACGGAACGCGCCGCCGTAGATCATCGGCGCAATGCGAATCACGTGAGACGGTTGGATATAGCGTCGTGGGCTGGCCATCATCCACAGGACTTTCGGCTTGCCCGGCACCATCACCGTGCCGGCTGCCGTGGCCGCCAGCACGAGTTTCTTGCAGCGTTCGGGATAGTCGTAAGCGAACTGCTGGGCGAGGGCTCCTCCCCAGGAAACGCCGATCACATTGACTCGGCCGTAATCGAGATAGTCGAGCATTCGCGCTGTGAGTTTCGCCAGGCCCGGAAAGCGATACGGCCGATTCGGCGTCGATGAACCGCCGACGCCAGGGACATCGAAGGCAATGACTTCCAGGTCCGGATCCAGTGCTGCGACGAACGGAAACACCAACTCAAGGTTGGCGCCGATGCCGTTGAAAATCAGCAAGGGCGTCAAGTGAGGCTTGCCGGGGCGTACCGCCGTGCGGAGGGTCTGGCCATCCAGGTCGACGGTACGAAATATGAATTGTTGCGGCATGCTTCAAGCCCTGTGGGGTGGTATCGCTATCTCATCTTTACTGTGGGAGCGAGCTTGCTCGCGATAGCGGTCTAACAGTCGACATCAATGTTGAATGTAATGACCTCATCGCGAGCAAGCTCGCTCCCACAGGTATCAGTTACCGCTCATGCACATAAGTGCCCGGCGCAGCTTCGCCCGCCGGATAGGCCTTGCTGCCCAAACTCCCCGGAGACTTCTTCAGCTTGCCCGAACGCTCGGCTTGCCATGCCTGCCAGTGCAGCCACCAGGAGTCGGTGTGTTTGGTGGAATTTTCTTGCCAGTCCTCAGCCTGGACCGGCATCTCGGTGCTGGTCATGTAGCGTGATTTCGGATTGCCCGGCGGGTTCAGAATGCTCTGGATATGCCCGCTGCTGGACAGCACGAATTCGACCTTGCCACCGAACAGTTGCGCCGACTTGTAGCAGGACTTCCACGGGGTGATGTGGTCGTTAGTGCCGGCCAGGGAGAAGATGTCGGCAGTGACCTGCTTCAGATCGATCGGTGTGCCGCACACTTCCAGTGCATCAGGACGGATCAACGGGTTGGTTTTGAACAGCTCGATCAGGTCGCCATGGAACGCTGCGGGCAACCTTGTGGTGTCGTTGTTCCAGAACAGGATGTCGAAAACCGGCGGTTCGTTGCCCAGCAGGTAGTTGTTGACCCAGTAGTTCCAGATCAGGTCGTTGGGGCGCATCCAGGCGAAGACTTTCGCCATGTCACGGCCTTCCAGGACGCCGGCCTGATAAGAGTGGCGCTTAGCGTATTCGAGGGTCTGTTCGTCGACGAACAGTGCCACATCGCTGTCCAGGGTGGTGTCCAGCACGCTGACCAGCAGCGTCAGGGCGTTGACTTTCTTCTCACCGATCGCGGCATAGTGGCCCAGCAGCGCGGTGCAGGTGATGCCGCCGGAGCAGGCACCGAGCATGTTCACATCTTTGCTGCCGGTGATCGCGCTGACCACATCGACCGCTTCCTTGAGCGCTTCGATGTAGGTCGACAAGCCCCACTCGCGCTGCTCCTTGGTCGGGTTGCGCCAGCTGACAATGAACGTCTGCACATTGTTGCGCAGGCAGAAGCGCGCCAGGCTCTTGTCTGGGCTCAGGTCGAAAATATAGAACTTGTTGATCTGTGGTGGCACCACCAACAGTGGGCGCTCGTACACCTGCTCGGTGGTCGGCCGATAGTGGATCAACTCCAGCACGTCATTGCGAAACACCACCGCGCCTTCGGTGACGCCCAGGCTCTTGCCGACCTCGAACGCGCCCATGTTGACCTGGCTCGGCATACCGCCGTTGTGCACCAGGTCCTTGGCCAGATGAGACAGACCGTCGAGCAGGCTTTTGCCGCCGGTTTCGAAGAAGCGTTTGACCGCCGCCGGGTTGGCCGCACTGTTGGTCGGGGCCATGGCTTCAGTCATGAGGTTGATCACGAAATGCCCGCGACTGGCGTCCTTTGGCGGGAGATTACTGTCGTCGATCCAGTCGTGGAGTTCCTTGCGCCACGCCAGGTAAGTCTGCAAGTAACGTTTGTAAAGCGGGTTCTGGCTCCAGGCCGGATCGGCAAAGCGACGGTCATCGCTTGTCGGTAGAAGCTCGGATTTGCCGAACAACACATTCTTCAGTTCAAGACCGAAATGGGCGACATGCCTGGCGCTGTGGATCGGTTGTCGGATGGCCTGCCTTAGCACCATTCGAGCAGAAGCCAGTAAATCCTTTCCACGCAGCCCAACGACAGGATTCAGCCCCAAGGTGTTTTCCGAGGCTTGATACTTCAAGTCATCGTTATTCTTGTTACTCATCTACGACGCTCCATTGTCCTGAGGCGAGTACCTGGTCCCAGCTGTGCATTCACACGGCAAATGCCAGGTACTACTGCTAGGGTGACCGTTAATTCTGCATCGCTGCTTTTTATCGCAGAGAGCACTGCAGGGAACTTGCCAGTTCCATTGGTTACCCGAGTTTAATTTTTTTCGCAAGCAGGCCAATCGTCGGCCCGGAAGCGGAGCATTCAAACAGATGAAATTAGAAAATGCCCTCTAAAGAGCGAAAGGCCCGAGTTAGAGCATCAGCTTGACGATGGATTGGTCCGGGTCGCGGGTTTTTCCGGCGGCTTTGAGCTCGGCAAGATAATCGTTCCAGAGATCCTCTTGGCGCACACCCAACTGGTACAGATATTCCCAGGTGAACAGGCCGCTGTCGTGGCCGTCGTCGAAGGTCAATTTCAGTGCGTACTGACCGGCCGGTTCGACCTTGGTCAGTCCTACGCCGATCTTGCCAAATTGCAGGATAGGTTTGCCGTGGCCCTGGACTTCGGCGGAAGGAGAGTGCACGCGCAGGAACTCGGCAGGCAGGTGATATTCCTCGCCGGACGCGTATTTCAGCGACAGGGTTTTCGAGGCTTTGTGCAGTTTGATATCGGTGGGGAGTGGGGTCGTCATTTTGGTTCAGGGCCGCAAGCGGCCCTGCCATGTAGAGAATGAGACCTACAGGATATAACGGGACAGGTCTTCGTTCTGCGCCAATTCGCCCAAGTGGCTGTTGACGTAATCGGCGTCGATCACGATCGCTTTGTCGTCGTGGGCACTGGCCAGATCACCGGCGCTGAACGATACCTCTTCGAGCAGGCGCTCAAGCAGCGTGTGCAGGCGACGGGCACCGATATTCTCGGTCTTCTCGTTGACCTGCCAGGCGATCTCGGCAATACGCTTGATACCGTCCGGCTGGAACTCGATCACCAGGCCTTCGGTTTTCAGCAGTGCGCAATACTGCTCGGTGAGTGACGCATGCGGTTCGCTGAGAATGCGCTCGAAATCTTCAGGCGTCAGCGCCTTGAGCTCGACCCGAATGGGCAGACGACCTTGCAGCTCGGGTACCAGATCGCTCGGCTTGCTGAGGTGGAACGCACCGGACGCGATGAACAGGATGTGGTCGGTCTTGACCATGCCCAGTTTGGTGTTGACGGTGCAGCCTTCGATCAGCGGCAGCAGGTCGCGCTGTACGCCTTCACGGGACACGTCGATGCCACCGGAGTTACCGCGCTTGGCGACCTTGTCGATTTCGTCGATGAACACGATGCCGTGCTGCTCGACGGCTTCCAGCGCCTTGGCCTTCAACTCTTCTTCGTTGACCAGACGACCGGCCTCTTCGTCACGCACCAGTTTCAGCGCGTCCTTGACCTTGATCTTGCGGCTTTTCTTTTTGCCCTTGCCCATGTTGGCGAACAAGCTCTGCAGCTGGTTGGTCATCTCCTCCATGCCCGGTGGCGCGGAGATGTCGACGCCGGTCACTTCGGCGACTTCGATTTCGATTTCCTTGTCATCCAACTGACCTTCGCGCAGGCGCTTGCGGAACAGCTGGCGGGTGTTGGAGTCGGCCGACGGTGCGGCGTCGTCGTTGCTGAAGCCCATGCGTGCCGGTGGCAGCAGGGCGTCGAGGATGCGTTCTTCGGCGGCGTCTTCGGCGCGGTGGCGAACCTTGGTCATTTCCTGTTCGCGCAACAGTTTGATCGCCGCGTCAGCCAGGTCACGAATGATCGATTCAACGTCGCGGCCGACATAACCGACTTCGGTGAACTTGGTCGCTTCAACCTTGATGAATGGCGCGTTGGCCAGTTTGGCCAGACGACGAGCAATCTCGGTTTTACCGACACCGGTCGGGCCGATCATCAGGATGTTCTTGGGGGTCACTTCAACGCGCAGCTCTTCAGGCAGCTGCATCCGGCGCCAGCGGTTACGCAGCGCGATGGCGACGGCGCGCTTGGCATCGTCCTGGCCGATGATATGGCGATTGAGTTCGTGGACGATTTCACGGGGAGTCATGGACATAGTAATTGGCGGTCCTCAAGTGAAAGTGAGCCGTGGCGTGGTGGCCAAAACAGGCTTACTCAGCGAGGTCCTGCTCCTCAATGGTGAAGGTGTGGTTGGTAAATACACAGATGTCGCCGGCGATGCCGAGGGCGGTTTCGACGATTTCACGGGCCGACAGATCGGTTTTCTTCAGCAGCGCGCTGGCGGCGGCCTGGGCGTAACCGCCGCCGGAGCCCATGGCGATCAGACCTTCTTCAGGTTCGACCACGTCGCCGTTGCCGGTGATGATCAGAGAGGCATCTTTGTTCGCGACCGCGAGCATGGCTTCGAGGCGGCTGAGGGAGCGGTCTGTGCGCCATTCTTTGGCGAGTTCGACGGCGGCGCGAACCAGGTGCCCTTGATGTTTCTCAAGCTGGCCTTCGAAACGCTCGAAGAGGGTGAAGGCGTCAGCGGTGGCCCCGGCAAAACCGGCGATCACCTGACCGTGGTACAGGCGACGAACTTTCTTCGCGTTGCCTTTCATCACGGTATTGCCGAGAGAAACCTGGCCGTCGCCGCCCATGACGACTTTGCCGTGGCGGCGAACTGAAACGATGGTGGTCAAGGGAGCGTCTCCACGCAGCGGGGCGAAAATGCCTTATGCCCATTCATATGGGGGTGGTGGAGCGTTTTTCAACTGCGGAGCGGGAGATGGGACGAGCGGTTGATCGTTCCCACGCTCTGCGTGGGAATGCCTCTGGGGACGCTCCGCGTCCAGTGACGCGGAGCGTCACGGGCTGCATTCCCACGCGGGAGCGTGGGAACGATCAACGTTCAGCGGAAGGTCAGCGGTTCTGGCGTTGTTGTAACAACAGGTTGCTGAACCCGCTTCCAGCCAGTTGTTTCTGGGCAGTAGTCAGCTGTTCGCGGTTGCTGAACGGTCCGACCAATACCCGATACCAGGTCTCGTCCTTAACGGTGCCGGACTCAACCGCCACTGCCTGGCCGAGCAAAATGATCTGCGCCCGAACTTTGTCCGCGTCAGCCTCCTTGCGGAACGAACCGGCCTGCAGGAAGAACTTGGTCACTGGCGCTGCTTTGGACACCGGTGGCGCTGGCGGCGGAGTGATCCCGGCCAGTGCAGCCTGAGCCCGCGCGGTATCGATCTTCGCCGCTTGCTCTGGCGTGACCGGCGTCGTCGGAATGGCCGGTACTTGCGGCGTCGGCAGGGTTTTCTCCGGCACGGCATCCGGCGGCACGATGACTTCCGATTCCGGCAGCAAGGTGTAGAAGTCATACTTCGGCTTCACCGGTTGCGTCGGGCTCGGCGGGGTCTTGTTAGCCTCGGCGATTTTGGCCTTCTGTTGCTCGATTCTCTCGCGTTTGACGCTCTCGCTGCCCTTGCCTGGCTCCAGCTTCATCAGGAACACAATGAATGCGCCGACCGTCAGGCCGATGGCCATCCACAGCCAACCCGGGATCGGTTGCTTTGCAGGAGCTTGGTAACGGCTGGCGCCACGTTTGGGTGCAGGTTTTTTCTTGGCAGCCAACTTACATACGCTCCAGAGTTTCCAGACCCAAGAGTTCCAGGCCTTGCTTGAGAGTGCGGCCGGTCAGCGCGGCGAGGCGCAAACGGCTCTGCATTTGCGCCGCAGTGTCGGCACTGAGGATTGGGCAGTTCTCGTAGAAACTGGAAAACAGGCCGGCGACATCGTACAGGTACGTGCAGAGGATGTGCGGCGTGCCCTTGTCGCAAACGCTGTTCAACACTTCGCCGAACTGCGCGAGCTTCGCCGCCAGCTCGTGTTCGTGCGCCGCTTCGAGGACGATCTGGCCTTCGACTTCGCTGAAGTCCTTGCCGAGTTTGCGGAACACACCGGCCACGCGGGTGTAGGCGTACAGCAGGTACGGTGCGGTGTTGCCTTCGAAGTTCAGCATCAGGTCGAAGTTAAAGCTGTAGTCGCTGGTGCGATGCTTGGACAGGTCGGCGTATTTGACCGCGCCAATGCCCACGACCTTGGCGATGTTGCGCAATTCGGCTTCGGCCAGCTCCGGGTTCTTGTCCTTCACCAGGGTGTAGGCCCGTTCCTGGGCTTCGGTCAGCAGCTCGATCAGCTTCACGGTGCCGCCATCACGGGTTTTGAACGGACGGCCGTCGGCGCCGTTCATGGTGCCGAAGCCCATGTGTTCCATGTCCATCGGGTGCGTCACAAAACCGGCCAGGCGCGCGACCTGGAACACTTGCTGGAAGTGCAGGGCCTGACGCTGGTCGACGAAGTAGAGCGCGCGATCAGCCTTCAACTTGCCGCTGCGGTAACGCACGGCCGCCAGGTCGGTGGTGGCATAGAGGTAGCCGCCGTCGGCCTTGACGATGATCACCGGCAGCGGGTCGCCGTCGGCATTCTTGAATTCGTCGAGGAACACGCACTGGGCGCCGTTACTTTCGACCAGCAGGCCAGCGGCCTTGAGGTCGTTGACCACGTTGATCAGGTCGTCGTTGTAGGCGCTTTCGCCCATCACGTCGGCCATGGTCAGTTTGACGTTCAGCAGTTCATAGATTTTCTGGCAGTGCGACAGCGAGATGTCCTTGAACTTGGTCCACAGCGCCAGGCAGTCCGGGTCGCCGGCTTGCAGCTTGACCACCAGGCCGCGGGCGCGGTCGGCGAACTCTTCGGATTCGTCGAAGCGTTGCTTGGCGGCGCGGTAGAAGTTTTCCAGGTCCGACAGCTCATCGCTGGTGATCGGGTTTTCCTGCAGATACGCCATCAGCATGCCGAACTGGGTGCCCCAGTCGCCGACGTGGTTCTGACGGATGACTTCGTCGCCGAGGAATTCCAGAACGCGGGCCACGCCATCGCCGATGATGGTCGAGCGCAAGTGGCCGACGTGCATTTCTTTGGCCAGGTTCGGTGCCGACAGGTCGACGACGGTGCGCTGCACCGGGCCGGCCTTGCGCACGCCGATGTGGGCGTCGGCCAGGGCGGCGTCCAGGCGAGTCGCCAGGGCTTGGGTGTTCTGGAAGAAATTCAGGAAGCCGGGACCGGCGATTTCGGTCTTGGTGACGTTTTCGTCAGCCGGCAATGCGGCGATGATTTTCTCCGCCAGGTCACGCGGCTTCATGCCGGCCGGCTTGGCCAGCATCATCGCGATGTTGCTGGCGAAGTCGCCGTGGGTCTTGTCACGGGAGTTTTCCACCTGGATCGCCGGCGACAGGCCTTCAGGCAACACACCTTCGTTGACGAGTTGGGTGATGGCTTGTTGGATTAGCTGGCGAATGGTGTCTTTCATGGTGTTCTCTGTCGACCGCAAGCGCGGCGGCGCTTCGATGCGCTGGTGGAAAAACTGGGCATTATCCGTTGCGAAGACGGGCTTGCCAACTATAGCGGGCAGGTTATGGATATGTGGTGACAAATCGGGCCCCATCGCGAGCAAGCTCGCTCCCACAGGGGATATGCGTCGATCACATAACCAATGAGCACCGCAGACCCCCTGTGGGAGCGAGCTTGCTCGCGATGGCGAACTCTAAATCAATACAAATCGACCGGATCGACATCCAACGACCAACGCACCGCCCGCCCGCTCGGCATCTGCTCCAGCACCAGCAACCAATTGCTTAACAGCCGATGCAGCGGCGCCCGAGCCGTCGCTTGCAGCAACAACTGCGCACGATATCGCCCGGCCCGGCGTTCCATCGGTGCCGGCACCGGCCCGAGCAGTTCAATCCCGGTCAGCTTCTGCTCGGCCAGCAAGCGCTCGGCCTCGCAGCATGCCTCATCGAGAAAGCCCTCGGCCTGCCCCGGTTTGTGCGCTTCAGCCCGCAGCAGTGCCAGGTGCGAAAATGGCGGCAGGCCCGCCGAGCGACGTTCGCTCAAGGCCTGTTCAGCGAAGGCGAAGTAACCCTGTTCGGTCAATTGCACCAGCAGCGGATGGTCGGCCAGGTGCGTCTGGATTATCACCTTGCCCGGTTCTTCAGCCCGGCCTGCGCGCCCGGCCACTTGGACAATCAGCTGCGCCATGCGCTCGCTGGCGCGGAAGTCGCCGGAAAACAGCCCGCCATCGGCATCGAGAATCGACACCAGGGTCACCCGAGGGAAGTGATGCCCTTTGGCAAGCATCTGCGTGCCGACCAGAATGCACGGTTGGCCCTTCTGGATGGTCGCGAACAGCTGATTCATCGCGTCCTTGCGCGAGGTGCTGTCGCGGTCGACCCGCAGCACCGGGACATCCGGAAACAAAATCCCCAATCGCTCTTCGGCGCGCTCGGTGCCGGCGCCCACTGGCCGCAAATCGACCTTGCCGCATTTCGGGCAATGCCGGGGCACACGTTCGACGTAGCCGCAATGGTGGCAGCGCAATTCGCCAGAGCGCTGGTGCACGGTCATGCGCGCATCGCAGCGCTGGCACTCGGACATCCAGCCGCAGTCGTGACACAGCAAGGTCGGCGCAAAACCGCGACGGTTAAGGAACACCAATACTTGTTGGCCCGCGGCCAGTGTCTGACCGATGGCTTGCTGCATCGGCCCGGAAATGCCGCTGTCCAGCGGACGGCTTTTTACGTCCAGGCGCAGAAATCGCGGCTGTTTGGCGCCACCAGCACGCTCGTTTAATCGCAGGAGGCCATAACGGCCGGTGTAGGCGTTGTGCAGGCTTTCCAGCGAAGGCGTGGCGGAACCGAGGACAATCGGGATGTTTTCCTGCCGGGCGCGGACCAATGCCAGGTCGCGGGCGTGATAGCGCAAGCCTTCCTGCTGTTTATAGGAACCGTCGTGCTCTTCATCGATGATGATCAGGCCGGGGTTCTTCATCGGCGTGAACAGCGCCGAACGGGTGCCGATAATAATGTCGGCGTCACCGTCCCGGGCGGCGAGCCAGGCTTCGAGGCGTTCTCGATCATTGACCGCCGAGTGGATTAGCGCGATGCGTGCATTGAAACGCTGCTCGAAGCGCGCCAGGGTCTGCGGGCCAAGGTTGATCTCCGGGATCAGCACCAGCGCTTGTTTGCCGGCCTCAAGGGTTTCGCGGATCAACTGCAAATAGACTTCAGTCTTGCCGCTGCCGGTGACACCGGCCAGCAGGAAGGCGTGATAACTGTCGAACCCCGCCCGAATGGCTTCATAGGCCGCACGCTGCTCCGGGTTGAGTGGCAGTTCCGGCTGCGCCAGCCAATGTTCGTGGCGGGCGCCGGGAGCGTGCTTGCGGATGTCGACTTGCACCAGGTCCTTGGCCAGCAGCAGGTCCAGGCTGTCCTTGCTCAGCATCAGTTTGCTCAACAACTGATGGGCGACGCCGTGGGGATGCTGGGCCAGTGTCGCCAGGGCCTCACGTTGGCGCGGGGCGCGAGCGATGCGCGGGTCATCAAGGCTGGCGCCCTGCGTGGCGGACCAGAAGCGCTCCTGCCGTGCTTCGGCCAGTTCGCCCTGGCGCAGCAACACCGGCAGCGCCCAGCTCAAGGTGTCGCCGAGGCTGTGCTGATAATACTGAGACGTCCACAGGCACAGTTTGAACAGCGCCGGCGGCAGCGGCGCTGTGGCATCGAGCAGTGCCAGAGCCGGTTTGAGTTTTTCGACCGGCACTTCGCTGGTGTCGGTGACCTCGACCAGAATGCCGATCATCTCCCGCCGGCCGAACGGCACCCGCAGGCGCATGCCCGGCTGCAACTGGGCGCGCAGGACCCCGGCCGGGGCACGGTAATCGAACAGGCGGCGCAGGGGCGAAGGCAGGGCGAGGCGCAATATGGCGTCGGGCACGCGATGATTTTCTCGATGATGAAGCGGTGAAGAAGGCCGGGAGCCTAGCAGACGGTCGGTAGAAGCGACAGCTTGCGTGATTGGCATTGTCTGGTAGAATCCGCGGCCTAATTACGTGCGGTATTCAACAATAGTGTTGAGTGGCGGCACGCCAGCCTGAGGAATACACCATGAAAGCCGATATCCATCCAGCGTACGAAACCATCGCAGTAACTTGCAGCTGCGGCAACAAGTTCGAAACTCGTTCGAACCTGTGCAAGCCACTGGGTACTGACGTATGCAACGAGTGCCACCCGTTCTACACCGGTAAGCAGAAGACTCTGGATACTGGCGGCCGTGTACAGCGCTTCGCAGACCGTTTCGGTGCTTTTGGCAAAGCCAAAGCTCCTGCTGCTGCAGAGTAAGGTTGCAAAGCCCGATGGGCTTTACCTTGCTGATGAAAAAGGCGTCCCTTGCGGGCGCCTTTTTTGTGTCCGCGATTTGGCTGTCCAGTGCCCAGGCCTTCTGCCCGGCGCCGAGCGGGCTGACATCCGTCGCGGTGCAGCGGGTGGTGGATGGTGACACGCTGCGCCTGAGCGATGGCCGCAGCGTGCGCATGATCGGTTTGAATACGCCGGAGCTGGGCAAGAAAGGCCGCTCCGACGAACCGTTCGCGGTGACCGCGCGCCAACACCTGGAAGCGCTGGTAGCCGCCAGCGACGGTCGGGTCGGTTTACTGCCCGGCAAAGAAAGCAAAGATCATTACGGTCGCACGCTGGCCCATGTCTACAGCGCCGATGGCGCCAACCTCGAAGCGCAGATGCTCGCAGAAGGGCTCGGTTTTCAGGTGGCGGTCGCGCCGAATGTCGATCTGGTCGACTGCCAGCAAGCGGCGGAACACAGTGCCCGTCAGGCCGGACTCGGGTTGTGGCGCCAATCCCCTGTACTGAAAGCGGAGCAGATCAGCACGTCTGGTTTCACTGTGCTCAGCGGTCGCGTGAGCAAGGTTCAGCGCAATCGCGGTGGGGTTTGGATCGAGTTGCAGGATTCGGTTGTATTGCGCGTTGCACCCAATGTGTTGGAGCAGTTCGACGTTGCGACGCTTGAGCAGCTGAAGGGCAGGCAGGTTGAGGCGCGTGGCTGGGTGCTGGACCGTTCGCGGCGCGGTGGACTTAAACAAGGGCAGGCGCGCTGGCTTCTGCCATTGACCGCCCCGGCGATGCTGCAAGCGGCGCCATGAGAAAAAACTGTAGACATTCTTTCTATCGATTGTGAACAGTCTATCCCTTGTGTTCCGCGGCTCTCGGTCCAAAGTCGTAGGGCCGGGCGCTTGGCAGGGGTGACCGCTCAGTCTTGTGGGGACTTTGCGACACGCGTATCCTCGGCGGTCCGTCTGTCCAACAGTAAAAAGCGGAATGCCCATATGTCTGATTTGAAAACTGCCGCTCTCGAATATCACGCCCATCCTCGTCCAGGGAAGCTGAGTGTCGAGCTAACCAAGGCCACCGCTACCGCCCGCGACCTGTCGCTGGCCTACAGCCCCGGCGTAGCCGAACCAGTACGCGAAATCGCCCGCGATCCTGAACTGGCCTACAAGTACACCGGCAAGGGCAACCTGGTTGCAGTCATTTCCGATGGCACCGCAATTCTCGGCCTGGGTAACCTCGGCCCATTGGCTTCCAAACCCGTGATGGAAGGTAAAGGCGTGCTGTTCAAGCGCTTCGCCGGCATTGACGTATTCGACATCGAAGTCGATTCCGAAAGCCCGCAAGCCTTCATTGACACCGTCAAGCGCATCTCCATCACCTTCGGTGGCATCAACCTGGAAGACATCAAGGCACCTGAGTGCTTTGAGATCGAGCGCGCTCTGATCGAGCAGTGCGACATTCCGGTATTCCACGATGACCAGCACGGCACCGCGATCGTTACGGCGGCCGGCATGATCAACGCCCTGGAAATCGCTGGCAAAACCCTGGCGGACGCCAAGATCGTCTGCCTGGGCGCCGGTGCGGCCGCCATCTCCTGCATGAAATTGCTGGTGAGCATGGGTGCCAACATCGAAAACATCTTCATGGTTGACCGTACCGGTGTGATCCACTCCGGCCGTGACGACCTGAACCAGTACAAGGCTGTCTTCGCTCACGCGACCGACAAGCGCACCCTGGCTGACGCCCTGGCCGGTGCAGACGTGTTCGTGGGCCTGTCCGGCCCGAACCTGCTGAGCGCTGAAGGCCTGAAATCCATGGCAGCCAACCCGATCGTGTTCGCGTGCTCCAACCCTGATCCGGAAATTTCCCCGGAACTGGCTCACGCCACCCGTGACGACGTGATCATGGCCACCGGCCGTTCGGACTACCCGAACCAGGTCAACAACGTGTTGGGCTTCCCGTTCATCTTCCGTGGTGCCCTGGACGTTCGCGCCAAGCGCATCAACGAAGAAATGAAAGTGGCTGCCGCCAACGCCCTGCGTGAACTGGCCAAGCTGCCGGTTCCTCAGGAAGTGTGCGACGCCTACGGCGGCATCAAACTGGAATTCGGTCGTGAGTACATCATTCCGAAACCAATGGATGCGCGTCTGATCACTCTGATCTCCGATGCTGTGGCCAAGGCCGCGATCGAGACCGGCGTAGCGACCCTGCCGTATCCGAAGAACTACCCGCTGAAAAGCGTGGATGACGTGTTCAACGGCTAAGTCGTTGTAGCGCTTCAACAGAAAGCCCCGGCTCTTGCGAGTCGGGGCTTTTTTATTACCAGCGATCGTTCCCACGCTCTGCGTGGGAATGCAGCCCGGGACGCTCCGCGTCCCTTCCCACAGCCGAACGCGGAGCGTCCGTAGAGGCATTCCCACGCAGAGCGTGGGAACGATCAGCCCCGACTTCTAGAGAAGGGCGGGGCTTTTGCGGGTGCTACTTGATCAGAACAAATCGATCGGTGCCGCTTCATCCGCTGGCAGTGGGCTGCCCGGCGCATTGCCGTTACCCAGCTCATTCGCCGACGGTGGCGTGTCTTCGGCCTTGAACAGCTCGAAGTAGGCGCCTGGCGTGCCTGGGGTGGCTGCACGGCCGCTAATCGGGTCGACTCGCAGGCTGAGGATGCCTTCCGGCTCTTGCTGCGTATGGGGCGGCATGTCTTTGAGTGCGGCGCCCATGTAACTCATCCAGATCGGCAGGGCGACGGTGCCGCCGAACTCCTTGCGACCCAGGCTTTCAGGCTGGTCGAAACCGGTCCAGACGGTCGTTACATAATCGGCGTTGTAACCCGAGAACCAGGCGTCCTTGGATTCGTTGGTGGTACCGGTCTTGCCCGCGATGTCGCTGCGGCCCAAGGCGAGGGCGCGGCGACCGGTGCCGAGTTTGATCACGTCCTCGAGCATGCTGTTGAGGATGTACGTGGTGCGGCCATCGACGATGCGCTCGGCCACGGCTGGCGTTTGTGGCGCTGGCTGGGCAGTCAGGGTATCGCCCGGGGTTGCGTTGACGGTGAAGGCGTTGGCCGCGACAGGGGCGGCGATGCCGTCGGTGGCGACGTCGCCTTTCGGGACGCTCGGCGGGTTGGCGACGAACAGCGTGTCGCCATTGCGGCTTTCGATCTTGTCGATGATGTAGGGGCTGATCTTGTAGCCGCCATTGGCGAAGGCGCTCCAGCCAGTGGCGATTTCCATTGGCGTCAGTGTTGCGGTGCCCAGGGCCAGGGATAAGTTGCGTGGCAAGTCCTGCTTGTTGAAGCCGAACTTGCTGATGTAATCAATGGTGCGGTCGACGCCCAGCGCCTGCAGCAAGCGGATCGACACCAGGTTGCGCGACTTGTAGAGCGCTTCACGCATACGGATCGGGCCGAGGAAGGTGTTGGTGTCGTTCTTCGGACGCCAGACCTTGTCCAGGTACTCGTCAACGAACACGATCGGTGCGTCGTTTACCAGGCTAGCGGCGGTGTAGCCGTTATCCAGCGCGGCACTGTAGACGAACGGCTTGAAGCTCGATCCCGGCTGGCGCTTGGCCTGCATCGCGCGGTTGTAGTTGCTCTGTTCAAAGGCGAAACCGCCGACCAGGGAACGAATGGCACCGTTCTGCGGGTCGAGGGAAACCAGTGCGCCCTGAGCCTGCGGGATCTGGCTGAATTTCAGTGAATTGTCTGGCTGACGCTGTACCCGAATCAGGTCGCCGACCTGGGCGACGTCCGACGGCTGCTTCGGATTGGCACCCATGCTGTTGGTGTTCAAGAACGGACGCGCCCATTTCATGCTGTCCCAACCGACGTGTTCGTCACCGGTACGGGTCATCACTTGTAGGCCGGTCTTGTCGACCTGGGTGACGATGGCAGGCTCAAGGCTGCTGATGGTGCGCTGCTTGGTCAGCTCGGTTGTCCAGGCCTCGCGAGTCTTGCCCGGCAGGCGCGACTCCGGGCCGCGATAACCATGACGCTGGTCGTAGGTCATCAAACCTTCGTGGACCGCGGTGTTGGCCATTTCCTGCAGGTTGCTTGGCACCGTAGTGGTGACGCGGAAACCCTCGGTATACGCGTCGCTGCCATAACGACCGACCATTTCGGCGCGGGCCATTTCAGCGATGTACGGTGCATTCACTTCCGGGGTCGGCACGTGATAGCTGGCGTTCAGAGGTTCGTTGATCGCCGTGGTGTAGTCGGCTTCGGTGATCTTGCCGAGCTTGTACATGCGCCCAAGGATCCAGTCGCGACGTTCCTTGCTGCGGGTCGGGTTGGCCAGCGGGTTAAAACGCGAAGGGGCTTTTGGCAGGCCGGCGATCATCGCCATCTGCGCCAGGCTGACGTCACGAATCGATTTGCCGTAATAAACCTGTGCGGCGGCTTCGATGCCGTAGGCGCGGTTGCCCAGATAGATCTTGTTGACGTAGAGCTCGAGGATCTCGTCCTTGGTCAGCTGCCGTTCGATCTGCAGGGCCAGGAGAATTTCGGTGGTTTTGCGCGAGAAGCTGCGTTCGCTGGTCAGGAAGAAGTTCTTCGCCACCTGCATGGTGATGGTGCTGCCGCCGGACTGGATGTGTCCGCTTTTTACCAACTGGGTGGCCGCGCGCATCAGGCTGCCAGGGTCGACCCCATAGTGGTTGGCGAAATTGTCGTCTTCAGCACTTAGTAACGCATTAATGAAATTGGGGGGAATGTCGGCGAAACGGATCGGTGTGCGGCGCATTTCGCCAAATTCTGCGATCAACTTGTTGTCGCTGCTGTACACCCGCAAAGGGATCTGCAACTGAATGCTTCTCAGCGCCTCCACGGACGGTAATCCCGGACTAAGGTAGAGAAATGCGCCGCTAAGACCGAGGAGCAGTCCGCAGAAAACGGCGACGATGGACCATCCGAAAAATTTCAGCAGACGAATCAAGGCTTTTGGACATCCAGGGCAAAGAATGAATGAGGCATCAGGGTTCAGATAACAGGGAACGACCCGCGCTTGAAGTAAAAACCAGAAAAAAACGCTGGGCATTATAAGCATTTTTCCGTCGAGGGCGTCATTTGCGCTGCTGTCAAGACGGGTGGTTTGAACGCAATTGATATTTCAGAGTCCGTAAGACACGGATAGTCATAGGGAATTAGTAGTGCTAGGACTCTTCAATAAAAAGGCCAATACGCTTCTAGGAATCGACATCAGCTCCACGTCGGTAAAGCTTCTGGAGCTAAGCCGCCAGGGCGACCGCTATCGGGTCGAAGCCTATGCGGTGGAGCCTTTGCCCGCCAATGCGGTGGTCGAGAAAAATATCGCCGAACTCGAAGGCGTGGGGCAGGCACTCGCGCGCGTGTTGCTCAAGGCCAAAACCAGTCTCAAGAACGTAGCCGTGGCTGTGGCCGGTTCAGCGGTGATCACCAAGACCATCGAGATGGATGCCGGTCTTTCCGACGACGAGATGGAAAACCAGCTGAAGATCGAGGCCGATCAGTACATCCCTTATCCATTGGACGAAGTGGCCATCGACTTTGAGGTCCAGGGTGTTTCCGCGCGCAACCCCGACCGAGTCAATGTGCTGCTGGCCGCCTGTCGCAAGGAAAACGTCGAGGTCCGGGAAGCGGCCCTGGCCCTGGCCGGGTTGACGGCGCGCGTGGTCGACGTCGAGGCCTATGCGCTGGAGCGTTCTTACGGATTGCTGGCGGGGCAACTGGCTACTTCTCAGGAGCGTCTGACAGTAGCGGTGGTCGACATCGGTGCGACCATGACCACCCTGAGCGTGCTGCACAAGGGACGAATCATCTACACCCGTGAACAATTGTTCGGCGGTCGCCAACTGACGGAGGAAATCCAGCGACGTTATGGGCTGACGCTTGAGCAGGCCGGGTTGGCGAAGAAGCAGGGCGGTTTGCCTGACGATTACGTCAGCGAGGTGTTGCAGCCGTTTCGCGATGCGCTGGTGCAGCAGGTGTCCCGTTCGTTGCAGTTTTTCTTCGCCTCCGGTCAGTACAACGCGGTTGATCACATCCTGCTGGCCGGGGGGACGGCGTCGGTTTCGGGGCTGGATCGGTTGATCGAACAGCGATTGGGCACGCCGACGCAAGTGGTCAACCCTTTCTCCAACATGGCCTTGAGCAGCAAGGTCAACGCCGGAGCCCTGGCCAACGATGCGCCGGCACTGATGATCGCCTGCGGGCTTGCCCTCAGGAGTTTCGACTGATGGCGCGGATCAATCTTTTACCCTGGCGTGAAGAGCAGCGTGAAGCACGCCGCAAACGCTTTTTGCTGGCGCTGGTCGGTGTAATGGTGGGGGCAGTGGGCGCGGTGCTGATCGCGAACCAGGCCATCAATGGCGCCATCGAGCGGCAAGTTGCTCGTAATGACTACATCGGAAAACAGATTGCCGTGGTCGACGAGCGGATCAAACAGATCAGCGATTTGAAGGCTCGTCGCCAGCAACTGGTCGAGCGCATGCGCATCATCCAGGACCTGCAAGGCAACCGTCCAATCAGCGGGCGGATCTTCGATCAGTTAGCGCGTACCTTGCCGGACGGAGTGTATTTCACCGAGGTGAAAATGGCCGGCAAAACCCTGTCCATTACCGGCGCGGCAGACTCCAACAATCGTGTTTCGGACTTGATGCGTAATCTGGATGCGTCGGACTGGTTCAATGCGCCGAACCTGACGGAAGTCAAAGCGACCACCGCGGGTCAGCTGGACCAGGCCAACGTCTTTCAATTAACCGTTCGTCAGACTCAGCCAGCCGCTGCGGAGGGCGGTCAATGACTCCGTCTAAATGGTTTGAGGGACTGCGCAAGATCGACATCAACGACCTGGACACCAATAACATGGGTTCCTGGCCGCCAGCCATCAAGGCGCTGGCGGGCATTCTGCTGATGATCCTGGTGCTTTCGCTGGGCTACAGTTTTTCCGTCAGTGACCTTCAGAGTCATCTCGATCTCAAGCGCGAGGAAGAGTCGACCCTCAAGGAGCAATTCGCCAATAAAGCCCACATGGCGGCGAATCTGGAGCTGTATACCCAGCAGATGAAGCAAATGGAGAACTCCTTTGGCGTGCTGCTGCGGCAATTGCCCAGTGACACCGAAGTGCCAGGCCTGCTGGAGGACATTACTCGCACCGGCCTGGGCAGTGGCCTGGAATTCGAAGAGATCAAACTGCTGTCAGAGGTTACGCAGCCGTTCTACATCGAGTTGCCGATCCAAATCACCGTCACTGGTGCCTATCACGACCTCGCCACCTTTGTCAGCGGGGTGGCCGGGCTGCCACGGATTGTCACCCTGCATGACTTCGACCTTGCGTCGGCCAACCCGGAAGGTGGTCCGAAGTTGCGCATGAGCATCCTTGCCAAGACCTACCGCTACAACGACAAGGGGCTGCAAAAATGAGCCCGATTCGTTGCTTTTCGATGGTTGTGTTAGTCGCCGGCCTGGGCGGGTGTGGCAGCGACAATGACTTCAGCGACCTGGACGCCTACATGAACGAAATGCGTTTGCGTGCGCCCGGCAAGATTGAACCAACACCGACATTTCAGTCTTACCCAACATTCACCTACCACGCCGCCAACCTGCGAAGCCCGTTTTCCCCACAGATCAGAGTTGATCTGGCTGGCCAGAAGCACGGCTCACGCAATGTCAAACCTGACCCTGATCGGGTCAAGCAGTACCTCGAAGGTTTCAACATCGAGCAGTTTGAAATGGTCGGAACGATCGCCAATGCGACCGGCTCCTTTGCGCTGGTGCGCGGGGCGGGTGGGGTGCATCGGTTGAAAGTCGGCGATTACCTGGGGCGTAACGATGGGCGGATCGTCGCCATCAGCGGCTCGCAGGTCGATGTGGTCGAAATCGTTCCCGACGGCCAAGGCGCCTGGCTGGAGCGGCCGCGGACCATCCCTTTGAAAGAGCACTCATAGTGGAACTCGAATAATGAACAGGATTTTCTCAACCTTCGGTATTGCGCTATGGATAGCGTTGCTGTCGCCGATGGTACAAGCGGCCAACCTCAAAGCGCTGGATGTTGCGGCGCTGCCGGGGGACCGCGTCGAGTTGAAGTTGTCGTTCGATGGGCCGCCACCGCCGCCCCACGGTTACACCACGGAACAACCGGCTCGGATTGCGCTGGATCTGCCGGGCGTGGTCAGTCAGTTAAAAAGCAAAAATCGTGACCTGGGCGGTGGAAATGCCCGCAGCGCCACGGTGGTGGAAGCCAAGGACCGCACGCGGCTGATCATCAATCTGACCCAGTTGACCCCGTATAACGCACGGGTCGAAGGCAACAATCTGTTCGTGGTGGTCGGGCAAGGAGCCAATAAAACGGCCTCTAGCCCAGCGCCCAAAATGCAACGCGCCGCGACTGCAACGCCAGCCCCGGCGAAAGCCTATGCGCCGGTAGGCAAGGCCATTCGGGGTGTGGATTTCCAGCGCGGCACTCAGGGCGAGGGCAATGTGGTCATCGACCTGTCGGATCCTTCTATCGCCCCCGACATTCAGGAGCACGACGGAAAGATCATCCTCGGTTTTGCCAAGACCCAATTGCCTGAGCCGTTGCGTGTGCGTCTGGACGTCAAGGATTTCGCCACGCCAGTGCAGTTCGTCAACGCCAGCGCCACCGGTGATCGGGCCACGATCAGCATTGAGCCCAGCGGCGCATTCGATTATTCGACGTACCAGACCGACAACAAGCTGACCGTCAGCATCCGGCCGATGACCGTCGATGACTTGCAGAAGCGCAACACTGAACGTTTTGCCTACACCGGTGAAAAACTCTCGTTGAATTTCCAGGACATCGATGTGCGTTCGGTGCTGCAACTGATCGCCGATTTCACCAATCTCAATCTGGTGGCCAGCGACACAGTGCAGGGCGGCATCACGCTGCGTTTGCAGAACGTACCGTGGGATCAGGCGCTGGATCTGGTGTTGAAAACCAAAGGTCTGGATAAACGCAAGATCGGTAACGTTTTGCTGGTGGCGCCGGCCGATGAAATCGCCGCTCGCGAGCGCCAGGAGCTTGAGTCGCAGAAGCAGATTGCCGACCTGGCGCCTCTGCGTCGGGAGCTGTTGCAGGTCAACTACGCCAAAGCTGCCGATATCGCCAAGCTGTTCCAGTCGGTGACCAGTGCCGAGGCAAAAGCCGATGAGCGGGGCTCAATCACGGTTGATGAGCGGACCAACAACATCATTGCCTACCAGACCCAGGATCGCCTCGACGAACTGCGCCGTATCGTCGCGCAACTGGACATCCCGGTGCGTCAGGTGATGATCGAGGCGCGCATCGTCGAAGCCAACGTCGACTATGACAAAAGCCTCGGCGTGCGCTGGGGCGGTTCGTTGCAGAACAAGGGCAACTGGAACACATCAGGCGTCAGTAATGGGGCGAACGCTTCGTCGACCATAGGCACGCCCGGCAGCACCAGCACCAACTCGCCATTCGTCGACCTGGGCACCGCCGCCAACACCTCGGGGCTCGGCATCGCGTTCATCACCGACAATGTGCTGTTGGACCTCGAGCTGACGGCCATGGAGAAGACCGGCAACGGCGAAATCGTCTCGCAGCCCAAGGTGGTCACGTCGGACAAGGAAACCGCGAAAATCCTCAAGGGCACGGAGATTCCCTACCAGGAAGCCAGCTCCAGCGGCGCGACCTCGGTGTCGTTCAAGGAAGCCTCGCTGTCTCTGGAGGTGACGCCGCAGATCACCCCGGACAACCGGATCATCATGGAGGTCAAGGTCACCAAGGACGAGCCGGATTACCTGAACAAAGTGCAGGACGTACCGCCCATCAAGAAAAACGAGGTCAATGCCAAGGTCCTGGTCAACGACGGCGAGACCATCGTGATTGGCGGAGTTTTCTCAAATACTCAGAGCAAGGTTGTAGATAAGGTGCCATTTCTCGGAGATGTGCCGTATCTTGGCCGCCTTTTCCGGCGTGACGTGGTTTCGGAGAAAAAATCCGAGCTGCTGGTATTTCTCACTCCGCGTATCATGAACAATCAGGCGATTGCTGTGAGTCATTGATTCTGTGCGAAATTTGATTCTTGTTGGACCGATGGGGGCTGGAAAAAGCACCATCGGCCGGTTGCTGGCCAAAGAGCTGCGCCTGCCGTTCAAAGATTCCGATAAGGAAATTGAATTGCGCACGGGCGCCAATATCCCGTGGATTTTCGATAAGGAAGGCGAACCGGGCTTTCGTGACCGCGAGCAGGCGATGATTGCCGAGCTGTGTGGCTGCGACGGCGTGGTGCTGGCGACCGGTGGCGGCGCGGTGATGCGCGAGGCCAATCGTCGGGCGCTGCACGCCGGTGGTCGAGTGGTCTATCTGCATGCGTCGGTCGAGCAGCAGGTGGGCCGCACTTCCCGTGATCGCAATCGACCACTGTTGCGCACTGCCGATCCGGCCAAGACCCTTCGGGATCTGCTGGCGATTCGTGATCCGCTTTATCGGGAAATCGCCGATCTGGTGGTGGAAACTGATGAGCGGCCGCCGCGAATGGTGGTGCTCGATATTCTCGAGCGCTTACAGCAGCTACCTCCCCGTTAATGCGCAGCGCGAAATGCGCTATCCTCGGCGTCCTGCCACAGCCGCTCAAGGTTGTGGCGGATGGCTACCGAACGGCTTCAAACCAGCAGACGCCGTGGACATTCGTTAACTCAAGGCAGGACGCCTGATTCCATCTTCACTGTGGGGACACATGCAGACACTCAAGGTCGATCTAGGCGAGCGCAGCTACCCGATTCATATTGGCGAAGGTTTGTTGGATCAGCCTGAACTGCTGGCCCCGCATATTCGCGGGCGGCAAGTGGCGATCATCTCCAACGAGACCGTTGCGCCGCTCTATCTCGAACGTCTGACCCGCAGCCTCGCACCGTTCTCGGTGGTTTCTGTGGTGCTGCCCGACGGCGAAGCCTTCAAGACCTGGGAAACCCTGCAGCTGATTTTCGACGGTCTGCTGACCGCACGGCACGACCGCCGTACCACGGTGATCGCCCTCGGTGGCGGCGTGATTGGTGACATGGCCGGTTTTGCTGCCGCCTGCTACCAGCGTGGTGTCGATTTCATCCAGGTTCCGACCACGCTGCTGTCGCAAGTCGACTCTTCGGTGGGCGGCAAGACCGGGATCAACCACCCCTTGGGCAAGAACATGGTCGGCGCTTTCTATCAGCCGAACGTGGTGCTGATTGATACCGCTACCCTCAACACCCTGCCGGCCCGCGAACTGTCCGCCGGGCTTGCCGAGGTGATTAAATACGGGCTGATCTGCGACGAGCCGTTCCTGACCTGGCTTGAAGAAAACGTCGATCGCCTGCGCGCCCTGGACCAGGTCGCCCTGACTTACGCCATCGAGCGATCTTGCGCGGCCAAGGCTGCGGTGGTGGGTGCCGACGAACGGGAGACCGGTGTTCGCGCCACGCTCAATCTGGGTCACACCTTCGGCCACGCCATCGAAACCCATATGGGCTATGGTGTGTGGCTGCATGGGGAAGCGGTCGCTGCTGGCACCGTAATGGCCTTGGAAATGTCCGCGCGCCTGGGCTGGATCAGCGAGCAAGAGCGCGATCGCGGCATTCGTCTGTTCCAGCGTGCAGGCCTGCCGGTCATCCCGCCTGAAGAGATGACTGAAGCCGATTTTCTCGAACACATGGCAATTGACAAGAAAGTGATCGACGGTCGTTTGCGCCTGGTGCTGCTGCGCCACATGGGCGAAGCGGTGGTGACCGACGATTATCCGAAAGAGGTTTTACAGGCCACGCTGGGAGCGGATTACCGCGCTCTGGCTCAGCTTAAAGGTTAATAAGATCCCGATGACTAGTTTGCACGCCGACGAGGCTTTCCTCGGCCATTACCAGTTGAGTCATGACCCTTTTGCTCCACGGGTACCTGGCTTCAAATTCTTCCCGGCCCAGCGCAAACCGGTGCTGGGACAACTGCATCACCTGGCACGCTACAGCCAGTTGCTGTTGGTCGTCACTGGCCCGCAAGGCAGTGGCAAGACGCTGCTGCGCCAGGCCCTGGTGGCCAGTACCAACAAACAATCCGTGCAGAGCGTGGTGGTTTCCGCCCGTGGCGCTGGCGATGCGGCTGGCGTGCTGCGCCAGGTCGCTCAGGCGCTGAACGTCGCCCAGGCCGAGATCGGCGCGATTCTGGCTCAAGTGGTGCAACTTGCGCTCACGGGACAGGAAGTCTATTTGCTGGTGGATGACGCCGAGCAACTCGACGAGTCCGCGCTGGAAGCCTTGCTGGCCCTGGCCGCCGGTGCACCGGAAGGTCGCCCGCATGTGTTCCTGTTCGGGGAGTCGTCGCTGATTGCTCAACTGGAGGCGCTGACCCTCGAGGAAGAGCGTTTCCACGTCATCGAGTTGCAGCCCTACACCGAAGAAGAAACCCGCGAATATCTGGACCAGCGGCTCGAAGGCGCCGGTCGGGGTATCGAACTTTTTACCGCAGATCAGATCTCTGATATTCACGAAAGCTCCGACGGTTGGCCTGGCACCATCAACCAGGTCGCCCGCGATGCAATGATCGAAGCCATGATTGCCAGCCGCTCAGCGGTCAAGCGTCCAAGTATGGGGTTCAACATGCCGAAGAAACACGTATTGGCGATTTCCGCCGTCGTCGTGGTCGCGGTAGCCGCCGCCTGGTTGATGCCGGGTCGCAGCAAAGCACCGACCACTGGCGCACCTGCCAACGAACAGGCGCAACTGCCGCTCGGGCAGGGCACGCCACAACCTGACACCGGCGGCGCGCCTGCCGTCGAATTCGCCGGTAACTCGCAACCGATGCCATTGCCGCTGGTCGGCAACTCGCAGCCGGTCATGCGCGGTCCGCTGGCCGAAGCCGCCGGTGGCATCACCGAAGGCGACGACGGCGTGCCGGTCGAAGGTTCTAGCGCTACGCCGCCAACCGTGACCACCACCGCGCCTCCAGCAGGTCTGTCGGCCGGTCCTGCACCGACGCCAGCCGCCAAGCCTGTGCCTGCGCCGACTCAGGTCGCTACGGCCAAGCCAGCCCCGGCGCCTGCCGTGAAGCCTGCGCCAGTGGTTAAACCAGCGCCGGTGATCAAGCCTGCCGAGAAACCAACCACCGTGGCCAAGGCCGCCGGTGGCACTTGGTACGCAGGGCAAGCGCCGGGTAACTACGTGGTGCAGATCCTCGGCACCAGTTCTGAAGCGGCCGCGCAATCCTTCGTCAAGGAGCAGGGCGGCGAGTACCGTTATTTCAAGAAAGTCCTCAACGGCAAGCCGCTTTTCGTCATCACTTACGGTAGCTTCGCCAACCGCGATGCCGCCCTGACCGCCATCAAGGCCTTGCCAGCGAAGGTTCAGGCTGGTAAACCTTGGCCTCGCACTGTCGCCAGCGTCCAACAGGAACTGGCAACAACTCGCTGAAGATTCGGCGGCCTTACCCAGGCCGCCTCTCCCGGCACCTCAATTTCTGCATGCGCATGCCGTCTCTACAGACCGCGTGCCTTGTGGTGTCTGCGTCACAGTAGTCTTTGAGTCGTTGCAGTCAAAATTAAAAAAGTTTTGACTAGCACAGCAGATCGCTTTAAACCTTTCATGAATGCGACATAGATTTACGACATTTCGTCGTCAGATTTGTGAGCCTCTGTGTCGGTGTGTACAATGACCTCCCTTTTGCCCCCGCAAAGCTGGCGTACGTTCGGCGCGGATGGTAAGTGGTTGAATTGAAAAGAAATTTGCCTCGATAAGGGGCAGCCTGGTGAGAAAGTGTCTATGAAAGCAGGTCTGTACCAACCAGATGAATTCAAGGATAACTGCGGTTTCGGCCTGATAGCCCATATGCAGGGCGAGCCCAGTCATACCCTTTTGCAAACGGCCATCGAGGCCCTGACCTGCATGACCCACCGCGGTGGGATCAACGCCGACGGCAAGACCGGTGACGGTTGCGGTCTGCTGATTCAAAAGCCGGATGTGTTCCTGCGTGCCATCGCCCAGCAAACCTTCGGCGTCGAACTGCCCAAGCAATACGCGGTGGGCATGGTCTTCTTCAACCAGGACCCGGTTAAAGCCGAGGCCGCTCGCGAGAACATGAACCGCGAGATCCTGGCCGCTGGTCTGCAACTGGTCGGCTGGCGCAAAGTGCTGATCGACACCAGCGTCCTCGGCCGCCTGGCCCTAGAGCGCCTGCCGCAGATCGAGCAGGTGTACATCGGCGGTGAAGGCCTGAGCGATCAGGACATGGCGATCAAGCTGTTCACCTCCCGTCGTCGCTCGTCCGTGGCCAACGCCGCCGACGCCGATCACTACATCTGCAGTTTTTCGCACAAGACCATCATTTATAAAGGCCTGATGATGCCGGCGGATCTCACCGCCTTCTATCCAGACCTCAGCGATGAGCGCCTGCAAACTTCGATCTGCGTGTTCCACCAGCGCTTCTCCACCAACACCCTGCCGAAATGGCCGCTGGCTCAGCCTTTCCGCTTCCTCGCCCACAACGGCGAGATCAACACCATCACCGGCAACCGCAACTGGGCCGTGGCCCGTCGCACCAAGTTCACCAACGACTTGATGGACCTGGAAGAACTCGGCCCGCTGGTCAACCGCGTCGGTTCCGACTCCTCCAGCATGGACAACATGCTTGAGCTGATGGTCACCGGTGGCATCGACCTGTTCCGTGGCGTGCGGATGATCATTCCGCCTGCGTGGCAGAACGTCGAAACCATGGACCCGGATCTGCGTGCGTTCTACGAATACAACTCGATGCACATGGAACCGTGGGACGGCCCGGCCGGCGTGGTAATGACCGACGGTCGTTACGCGGTGTGCCTGCTCGACCGTAATGGTCTGCGTCCGGCGCGCTGGGTCACCACCACGAACGGTTTCATCACCTTGGCCTCCGAAATCGGTGTCTGGAACTACCAGCCTGAAGACGTGATCGCCAAGGGCCGCGTCGGGCCGGGTCAGATTTTTGCCGTGGACACCGAAACCGGCCAGATCCTCGACACCGATGCCATCGACAACCGCTTGAAGTCGCGTCATCCGTACAAGCAATGGCTGCGCAAGAATGCCCTGCGCATCCAGGCGACCATGGAAGATAACGACCACGGTTCGGCGTTCTACGACGTCGACCAACTTAAGCAGTACATGAAGATGTACCAGGTCACTTTCGAAGAACGTGACCAAGTGCTGCGTCCGCTTGGCGAGCAAGGCTACGAAGCCGTCGGCTCAATGGGCGACGATACGCCGATGGCCGTGCTGTCCCAGCGCGTGCGCACGCCGTACGACTATTTCCGTCAGCAGTTCGCGCAGGTCACCAACCCGCCGATCGACCCGCTGCGTGAAGCCATCGTCATGTCGCTGGAAATCTGCCTCGGTGCCGAGCGCAACATCTTCCAGGAGTCGCCGGAACACGCCTCGCGCGTGATCCTCAGCTCGCCGGTCATTTCCCCGGCCAAGTGGCGCTCGCTGATGAACCTCGATCGTCCGGGCTTCGAACGCCAGATCATCGACCTCAACTACGACGAAAGCGTCGGCCTCGAAGCGGCGATCCGCAACGTCGCCGATCAGGCGGAAGAGGCTGTGCGCTCCGGTCGTACCCAAGTCGTGCTGAGTGATCGTCACATTGCCCCGGGCAAATTGCCGATCCACGCTTCCCTGGCCACCGGCGCGGTGCACCACCGCCTGACCGAAAAAGGCCTGCGTTGCGACTCCAACATCCTCGTGGAAACCGCGACGGCTCGCGATCCGCACCACTTCGCGGTGTTGATCGGTTTCGGCGCCTCGGCGGTCTATCCGTTCCTGGCTTACGAAGTGCTGGGCGACCTGATCCGTACCGGTGAAGTACTGGGCGACCTCTACGAGGTGTTCAAGAACTACCGCAAAGGCATCACCAAAGGTCTGCTGAAGATCCTGTCGAAGATGGGCATCTCGACCATCACGTCGTACCGCGGTGCGCAGTTGTTCGAAGCCATCGGCCTGTCTGAAGAAGTCTGCGAGCTGAGCTTCCGTGGCGTACCGAGCCGCATCAAAGGTGCGCGTTTCGTCGACATCGAAGCCGAGCAGAAAGCCCTGGCTGCCGAAGCCTGGAGCCCGCGCAAGCCAATTCAGCAGGGCGGTTTGCTGAAGTTCGTCCACGGTGGCGAATATCACGCGTACAACCCGGACGTGGTCAACACCCTGCAAGCCGCTGTGCAGCAGGGCGACTACAGCAAATTCAAGGAATACACGGCGCTGGTCGACAACCGTCCGGTGTCGATGATCCGCGACCTGTTCAAGGTCAAAACCCTGGACACGCCGCTGGACATCAGCGAGATCGAACCGCTGGAGTCGGTGCTCAAGCGCTTTGATTCCGCGGGCATCTCCCTCGGCGCATTGTCGCCGGAAGCTCACGAAGCCCTGGCCGAAGCCATGAACCGCCTCGGTGCGCGTTCCAACTCCGGCGAAGGCGGCGAAGACCCAGCGCGTTACGGCACCATCAAGAGCTCGAAAATCAAACAGGTTGCGACAGGCCGTTTCGGTGTAACCCCGGAATACCTGGTCAACGCTGAAGTGCTGCAGATCAAAGTCGCCCAAGGCGCCAAGCCCGGCGAAGGTGGTCAACTGCCAGGCGGCAAGGTCAACGGTCTGATCGCCAAGCTGCGTTACGCAGTGCCGGGCGTGACCCTTATTTCGCCGCCGCCGCACCACGACATCTACTCGATCGAAGACTTGTCGCAGCTGATTTTTGACCTGAAACAAGTCAACCCGAAAGCGCTGGTCTCGGTGAAGCTGGTCGCAGAAGCAGGTGTCGGCACTATCGCCGCCGGTGTGGCCAAGGCGTACGCGGACTTGATCACCATCTCCGGCTACGACGGCGGCACCGGCGCATCGCCGCTGACCTCGATCAAATACGCGGGTGCACCGTGGGAACTCGGCCTGGCCGAAACCCACCAGACCCTGCGCGGCAACGACCTGCGCGGCAAAGTCCGGGTACAGACCGACGGCGGCCTGAAAACCGGCCTCGACGTAATCAAGGCTGCGATCCTCGGCGCTGAAAGCTTCGGCTTCGGCACCGCGCCAATGATCGCGCTGGGCTGCAAATACCTGCGCATCTGCCACCTGAACAACTGCGCCACCGGCGTCGCGACTCAGAACGAAAAGCTGCGCAAGGATCACTACATCGGAACCGTCGACATGGTGGTGAATTTCTTCACCTTCGTTGCCGAAGAAACCCGTGAGTGGCTGGCCAAACTGGGCGTGCGCTCCCTCGAAGAGCTGATCGGTCGTACCGATCTGCTGGACATCCTCGAAGGCCAGACCGCCAAGCAGCAACACCTGGACCTGACGCCGTTGCTGGGCAGCGATCACATCCCGGCAGACAAACCACAGTTCTGCCAGGTTGAGCGCAACCCGCCGTTCGACAAAGGCCTGCTGGCCGAGAAAATGGTCGATATGGCCACCTCGGCCATCAACGACATGAGCGGCGCTGACTTCGCCCTGGATATCTGCAACTGCGACCGCTCCATCGGCGCGCGCATCTCCGGTGAAATCGCTCGCAAACACGGCAACCAAGGCATGGCGAATGCGCCGATCACCTTCCGCTTCAACGGGACGGCCGGTCAGAGCTTCGGCGTGTGGAACGCTGGCGGCCTGCACATGTACCTGGAAGGCGACGCGAACGACTACGTCGGCAAAGGCATGACCGGCGGCAAGCTGGTCATCGTTCCGCCGAAGGGCAGCGTCTACAAGACCCAGGACAGTGCCATCATCGGCAACACCTGCCTGTACGGCGCCACCGGCGGCAAGCTGTTCGCTGCGGGTACCGCGGGCGAGCGTTTCGCGGTGCGTAACTCGGGTGCTCACACCGTGGTGGAAGGCACTGGCGATCACTGCTGCGAGTACATGACCGGTGGTTTCGTCTGCGTATTGGGCAAGACCGGTTACAACTTCGGCTCTGGCATGACCGGCGGTTTCGCCTACGTGCTCGACCAGGACAACACCTTCGTTGACCGGGTTAATCACGAACTGGTGGAAATCCAGCGGATCAGCGGTGAGACGATGGAAGCCTATCGCAGCCACCTGCAACGCGTGCTGAACGAATACGTCGCGGAAACCGACAGCGAGTGGGGCCGTAACCTCGCTGAGAACCTCGACGACTATCTGCGTCGTTTCTGGCTGGTCAAGCCCAAGGCTGCCAACCTGAAATCGTTGCTTTCCAGCACCCGTGCCAACCCGCAGTGATATGCGCCTGAAGAGTTTGATGAGGTTTTAACAATGGCTGAACGTCTGAATAACGACTTCCAGTTCATCGATGTCGGGCGCAAAGATCCGAAGAAGAAACTGTTGCGTCAACGCAAGAAAGAGTTCGTGGAGATCTACGAACCCTTCAAACCCCAGCATTCGGCCGATCAGGCCCACCGCTGCCTGGGTTGCGGTAACCCGTATTGCGAATGGAAGTGCCCGGTGCACAACTTCATTCCCAACTGGCTGAAGCTGGTGGCCGAGGGCAACATCCTCCAGGCCGCCGAGCTGTCGCACCAGACCAACACCCTGCCGGAAGTGTGCGGCCGGGTGTGCCCGCAGGATCGTCTGTGCGAGGGTGCCTGCACCCTCAACGACGGCTTTGGCGCAGTGACCATCGGTTCGGTCGAGAAGTACATCACCGACACCGCATTCGCCATGGGCTGGCGCCCGGACATGTCCAAGGTCAAGCCGACCGGCAAGCGTGTCGCGATCATCGGCGCAGGTCCTGCTGGCCTGGGCTGTGCCGACGTGCTGGTGCGTGGCGGCGTGACCCCGGTGGTGTTCGACAAGAACCCGGAAATCGGCGGTCTGCTGACCTTCGGCATCCCTGAGTTCAAGCTGGAAAAGACCGTGCTGAGCAATCGTCGCGAAGTCTTCACCGGCATGGGCATCGAGTTTCGCCTGAACACCGAAGTGGGCAAGGACGTGACCGTCGAGCAACTGCTCGAAGAATACGATGCCGTGTTCATGGGCATGGGCACCTACACCTACATGAAGGGCGGTTTTGCGGGTGAGGACCTGCCGGGCGTGCATGACGCGCTCGACTTCCTGATCGCCAACGTCAACCGCAACCTGGGCTTTGAAAAGTCGCCGGAAGATTTCGTCGACATGAAAGGCAAGAAGGTTGTGGTGCTCGGTGGCGGCGACACGGCGATGGACTGCAACCGTACTTCGATTCGCCAGGGTGCCAAGTCGGTGACCTGCGCTTATCGTCGTGACGAAGCGAACATGCCGGGCTCGCGCAAAGAGGTGAAGAACGCCAAGGAAGAAGGCGTGAAATTCCTCTACAACCGCCAGCCGATTGCCATCGTCGGTGAAGACCGTGTCGAAGGCGTGAAAGTGGTCGAGACCCGTCTCGGCGAACCGGACGCCCGTGGCCGTCGCAGCCCCGAGCCGATCCCGGGTTCCGAAGAGATCATCCCGGCCGACGCCGTGGTCATCGCCTTCGGTTTCCGTCCAAGCCCGGCGTCGTGGTTCGAACAGCACAGCATCCAGACCGACAGCCAGGGCCGCGTTGTGGCACCGGAACAAGGCCAGTACAAGCACCAGACCAGCAACCCGAAAATCTTCGCCGGTGGCGACATGGTTCGCGGGTCCGACCTGGTGGTAACGGCGATCTTCGAAGGCCGCAACGCCGCCGAAGGGATCCTGGATTACCTGGGCGTCTAAACCCTCCATTGATCGTTCCCACGCTCTGCGTGGGAATGCCTCCATGGACGCTCTCTGCGTCCGCTCTTAAAGGCGTGACGCGGAGCGTCACAGGAGGCGTTACCACGCAGAGCGTGGGAACGATCTTTCGGTGACGAAACCGCGACAAATTGACCCGATAGACAAAAGGCACGGCTCTTGCCGTGCCTTTTGCGTCGAGCTCTGAGAAAATGCCCGTACTTTTTTTCCGGATGCCGACATGACTGCCCTGAAGAACGACCGTTTCCTTCGCGCCCTGCTCAAGCAACCCGTAGACGTCACGCCTGTGTGGATGATGCGTCAGGCCGGCCGCTACCTGCCTGAATACCGCGCCAGCCGTGCCAAGGCCGGTGACTTCATGAGCCTGTGCATGAACCCGGAGTTCGCTTGCGAAGTCACGATGCAACCGCTCGACCGCTATCCTCAACTGGACGCGGCGATCCTTTTCTCCGACATCCTGACCATCCCGGACGCTATGGGCCAAGGCCTGTACTTCGAAACCGGTGAAGGTCCGCGCTTCAAGAAAGTCGTCAGCACCCTGGCCGACGTCGAAGCCCTGCCGATCCCTGATCCGCACAAAGACCTCGGCTACGTCATGGACGCGGTCAGCACCATCCGCCGTGAACTGAACGGTCGCGTGCCGCTGATCGGCTTCTCCGGCAGCCCATGGACCCTGGCCACCTACATGGTCGAAGGCGGTTCGTCGAAAGACTTCCGCAAGACCAAGGCCATGCTCTACGACAACCCGCAAGCCATGCACCTGCTGCTCGACAAGCTCGCGCAGTCGGTCACCAGCTACCTCAACGGCCAGATCATGGCTGGCGCGCAAGCGGTGCAGATCTTCGACACCTGGGGCGGCAACCTCTCGTCTGCGGCGTATCAGGAATTCTCCCTGGCCTACATGCGCAAGATCGTCAGCGGCCTGATCCGTGAACACGAAGGCCGCAAGGTACCGGTCATCCTGTTCACCAAGAACGGCGGCCTGTGGCTCGAAAACATCGCCGACGCTGGCGCTGATGCCCTTGGCCTGGACTGGACTTGCGACATTGGCGAAGCCCGCCAGCGTGTCGGCAACAAAGTCGCGCTGCAAGGCAACATGGACCCGACCGTGCTGTACGCCAAGCCAGAAGCCATTCGCACCGAAGTCGGCCGGATCCTCGCCAGCTATGGCAAGGGCAGCGGTCACGTGTTCAACCTCGGCCATGGCATCACACCGGAAGTTGATCCGGAACATGCAGGTGCGTTCCTGCGCGCGGTGCATGAACTGTCGGCGCAGTATCACGAGTGATCGTCGCCCGATAAAAAACGCCCGGCTTGTGCCGGGCGTTTTTGTTTGTGTTGGTTTTCAGTGGCCGAGGAGCTGTTCGGCGTAGCGGGCGATGATGTGGTCGAAAGCGTCATGCTGGCCATTTTGCGGTTGGCGGTATCGCCGAATGATCGCTTCGAGTTCTTCTATAGAAAAGTCGGCCAGAAAGGCGTCATCGAAGATTCCTTCCAGTTTTTGCTTGCGTCGGGTATTAAGAAAACTGATGTCGAGGGCGAGTATATCGATCATGTTCTTGGCGGGTGTATCGGCGTTGGCACTTTCTATCTGACCAATTAGCGTGAATCTGAATTGCCTCTCACAGTCCTCTTCTAAAGGCGATATGTGAGAGTTTTCGGAAAATCTGTTTCCCTTTTTGTGCCCGCAGTGTGCAGGTTTTGATTCTTCAGTCTCGCCTTGGCAGGAAGCATGGAGATTGGTGTACTCCAGTTCAAGATGGTTAAAAGGCTTTTGAGGGCGGAAATGCTCTATATGACTGGATTCCAGCGTGATCTTGTTACCGCAATAGCAACACACATAACCTTGCTCGCAGAGCAGGCTCTCGTGCAGGGCGTGTTTCTCTGGGTTTCGCAGTATCGAGTAAGAAGGTATCCACTCTTCATTCGCTAACGCTTTCCACTGGATAAATAAAGCGGGCTCAGTTCCTTTGATCACTCGCTTCATCGGCCAATAATCTCCTTACGCCTGAGCAATGCTTCGGCTCTCAGGAACTCTGGCAGATCCGGAGCTTTTTTCTTGAGTGCCTGAAGCTGCAGTTTGGCTTTTTCAAGGTCGTTATCTTCCAGAGTGGAAAACAGTTCCGAGAGCATTGCTTCAATCTTTGGTTCGCGTTGAGCAACGTCCATGACCTCCTCAAGAATGCTGCTGGAGTCCAGCCCGTAAGTGACTAGAGGATGGTGGGCATCACCATCACTTAGAACTATGACTTCTTCTGGTCTCAGGCTGCCGATGATTTGAGGGGAGTGGCTCGCGGCGATGAATTGGACTTTGGGAAATGCTTGCCTCAATGCCGGGACAATGCTGCGCTGCCAGGCTGGATGAAGATGGATATCCAACTCATCAATGATGACGACACCCGAAGTTTTTTTCAGGACGTCCTTGCCCATGTGCGGGTTGAGGATGCACATGCGGCGGGCGATATCTGCGAAGAGGGCGACCATGCCGCGTTGGCCATCGCTCAGCAGATTGAAGGGAAGGGTTTGCCCATTGTTCATATCTACGAGCAAACACTGCATCCGAAGGTCGTAACGTAAGTCCGTCGATTGTGGCAATGCAAACTGAATCGCTTGGTTGACCCATGCTAATTCATCGTCAAATGGTGCAGACGTCATTCCTTCATCCAGCAAGGTTTGCATTCGCTCCAGCGTCTTGGCGATCAGCCAGCTTTCGAAGTCCTTTAGATCCGTGACTGCGTCATACCAGTTGCTATAGCTATCAAAGCGGGAAACCTTTTGCTGGGCCGCAAACTCTGTCGAAATATTTGCACTCTTCCAGCGTCGGTCCGCGCGGTAAAACGAAAGGATGGGTAGGTCCGGAATAGTTTTTGCCTCAGATAAGGCAAGTACTTGGTCAACCTTATTTTTCAGCTGTTTATTCGAAGCAGCAGGTGAATCCTCAACAAGGCTGAACGTTTTCCATTCGTTTGCACCCAAAACATCCCCTGTACTCACTATCGAAAGAGGGAATTTTTTTTCGTAACGAGTTTTGCCTTGGAATTTATCAACAACAACACGAACATCATCGTTTATTGAGAAGGTTCGGTCGGATGTCATTGCGTTGGCAAACTCAACGAATGATGCAGCCACCGCCTGCAACAACGAAGTCTTCCCACTCCCATTGACCCCCACCACCAGATTGAAACCCGGTTGAAAGTCGAAAGTGGAATCTTCGTAGCAACGAAAATTCTGAATGTGGAGACGGTCCAGGCGCATTCTGGCTTCCCTTTACCAAGACTGACGAATGCCGTCAGTGTACCTTGGCTCGCGATAACCGCTAGGGCGCAGTTGTGGCTAAACCTGTGCGGTGCCTGGCAGCGGCGGCAACTTCGCCAGTTTCAACGCCACCAGCAGCGCAATCACCAGCAACCCGCCAATGAACAACCCGATCCCGTTCCACCCGCCCATGTGCCAGAAAACCCCGCCCGCCGTCCCGGCGATGCTCGAACCGGCGTAGTAGCTGAACAGATAAAGCGACGACGCCTGCCCCTTGGCTTTGATCGCCCGACGCCCAATCCAGCTACTCGCCACCGAATGGGCGCCGAAGAAGCCGAAGGTAAAGATCAACATGCCGATGATCATCACCGGCAGCGGCGTCAACATGGTCAGTGCAAGGCCTGCGAACATCAGCACGATGGTCGCCCAGAGCACTTTGCGCCGGCCCAGTTTGTCGGCCAACGAGCCGATTTTCGCTGAACTGTAGATACCCGACAGATACACCACCGAGAGCAGCCCGACGAAGGCCTGATCCATGTGGTACGGCTCGGCCAGCAGGCGATAGCCGATGTAGTTGAAGAGGGTGACGAACGCGCCCATCAGCACGAAAGCTTCAAGGAACAGCAGCGGCAGGCCGGCATCGCGAAAGTGCATGGTGAAGCCGTCAATCAAGCTACGCGGGTGCAAAGAGCGGGCGCGGAAGTTGCGCGACTCGGGAAGGATTTTCCAGAACACCGCCGCCGCGATTAGCGCCAGGCCGCCGATCACCAGCATCGCCGTGTGCCAGCTGACGAAGTCGATCAACACGCCGGTGATCAAGCGTCCGCACATCCCGCCAATCGCGTTGCCGCCAATGTACAAACCCATTGCCAGACCGATGTGCTGCGGATGGATCTCTTCACTCAAGTAAGTCATGGCGACTGCTGCCAGACCGCTCAACGACAACCCTATCAGCGCGCGCATCACCAACACACCGTGCCAGCTCGGCATCATTGAACTGGCGATTGTGCAGAGCGCGGCGGCGAACAACGCGGCGACCATCACCGGTTTACGTCCGACACGGTCGGAGATCGGGCCAGTGATCAGCAGACCAATGGCGAGCATGCCGGTGGCCACCGACAGGATCAGGCTGCTCTGCGCCGCATTGATTGAGTACTCGTGGGACAGCAGCGGCATCATTGGCTGCACGCAGTAGAGCAAAGCGAAGGTTGCGAAGCCGCCGGAGAACAACGCCAGCACCGTGCGCATGAACATTGGCGTGCCTTTTTCGATGTAGATCTCCTTTAATTCGGCGACAACATCGTCCACCGCTGCGGGCGGAACTTCATGGGCAAGTGGAGCGACAGCAGTTTTCACTTCGGACCTCGGAGGACGCAGCCGGTCAGGCAATGAAAAAAGCATATAGCTGCCTAATGATTCAATCCAATATATTGTTCGACCTGTTTGATAGGTTTAACGACCTAATGGAGTTTTCATGGAATTGCGTCACCTGCGCTACTTCATTGCTGTTGCCGAAGAACTGCACTTCGGCCGAGCCGCCCAGGTGCTGGGCATCTCGCAACCACCCCTGAGTCAGCAGATTCAAGCGCTGGAGCAGGAGATAGGTGCGCGGTTGTTCGAGCGGACCAATCGTCGGGTCGAGCTCAGTGAAGCCGGTCGGCTATTTCTGGAAGAGGCGCGGCTGGTGCTGGCGCAGGTCGATAAAGCGGCAGACGTGGCACGGCGGGCGCAGCTGGGTGAGTTGGGCGAACTGAAGATTGGCTTCACCTCGTCGGCGCCGTTCAACTCAACGATCCCTCAGGCGATTTTTTCATTTCGCCAGCGATTCCCGGCTGTACACCTGAACCTGCGGGAGATGAGCAGCACCCAGGTGGCGGATGCGCTGGTGGATGAGTCGATAGAAGTCGGGATCATGCGGCCGCTTGGGTTACCGGACTCGCTCAGCGTGGTGGAGCTGATGCGCGAACCACTGGTGGCGGTGCTCAGCTCCAAGCATCCGTTGGTGAACGATAGCGAAGATGGCTTGTTTCTGTCAGCCCTGGCCCTCGAGCCCTTTGTATTTTTCCCACGCAGCTATGGCAGTGGTCTGTACGCCCAATTGCTCAGCCTGTCCCGGGATGCCGGCTTCAGTCCGCACTTCGCTCAGGAGGCGGGCGAGGCAATGACGATCATTGGTCTGGTGGCGGCCGGGTTGGGTGTTTCGGTGCTGCCAGCGTCCTATCAACGGATGCGCATCGATGGCGTGGTCTATCGGCCTCTGCTCGATCCTGAAGCGGTGTCGGCTGTGTGGCTGGTGCAGCGCAAGGATCAGAAGTCGCCGATGGCCAAGGCGTTTGTTGAGTTGTTGACGAGTAAGGTTGAGCCGTTGAAGGCGTGACTGCTTTGCAGTCATTCGCTGAAGGGCGTAGGACATTTCCGAACTACCTTGAACAGGCTACAGCGCCTTGCGGCATTGCCTACAACTACTCCAGAATCCGCCGGCTTGTGCGCTTTGGGGGCCATCGGTAACTTCGTTCGCATCACTGATTCCCAGTGATCGGGTTTAGTAGCTCGTTGTCCCGTGAAGCGCATTTGCGTTCCATACAGTCAAGTATTTCTATACTTGCGCTTGATGGCAGCAGTGCGCAGGGCGCCTTCGGGCGCGCCGGTTCACGCGTCCCCGGTCTACTAACCTGCGTACAGCTGCCACCCTTTTGTTTAGTAGCGACTCGGGTGACGGCTCCACTTTTCTTTTCTGGACGCCGAATCATGACCAATACAACAAATTCACTGAATACTGATCCAGACGCTCCACGCCAACCGAGCCAAATCTTCCTCATCGCTCCCAATATCGACAACCTGATCCTGTTGGAATACGCCTGTGAATCCCTGGCATCAGCGAATGTCATGGCGAGCGATTTCGCGAGGTCTCTGCAAGGATCGCAGAGCAACACACTGCTGGGGATTCAACAGTCGATCATGCTGGGAGAACTGGCGGTGAACCGCGTGCTGGATAACCTCGATCCACGCTGAGCGGCGTAACTGATCGTTCCCACGCTCCCGCGTGGGAATGCCTCAACGGACGCTCCGCGTTCGGCTCTGGAGGGGACGCGGAGCGTCCCGGGCTGCATTCCCACGCAAAGCGTGGGAACGATCAAAAACGCAGCATCACCGTACCTCACGGGTACCAATTACTAGCCGCGTTCCCGAAAGGGGCTTGTGAGGCTCTGAGGATCCTGGGCAACCAGCCATCGCAGAGCCAGACAGGTACAGGGCGATGACAAGCCGGCCTGTTTGTGAAGGGGCGCCGAAAGGCGCCCTTTGTCGTTCTGGCGTTATTGAGATCGTTGACTGACTCGATTTATGACCAGCGCAGGAAGATCAGTGGGACGGTTACGACCCCATTGAGCTTCAAGGTTTTGTTGGGTACGGCCGATAACCGTCGTTGGACTCATCAAAACAATGGAGAAACAGGATGTTCAAGCAGTTAACCTTCACCGCTTTACTGGCATTGACCGCTCTGACCGGTGGTTGTGCTTCGGTAAAAATGGCGGATGAAAGCCAGGACGCTCAGGCCAAGACCTTCCAGGTCACCCCGGACAAAGCCAATATCTACGTTTATCGCAACGAGAGTATGGGTGCAGGCGTGAAAATGCCGGTGGCACTTAATGGCAAACCGGTAGGGCAGACCGTCGCCAAGTCTTACCTGATGTTATCCGTCCCGGCCGGTCAACAGACCCTGGTGTCCTCGGCGGAAAACGATTCTGAACTGAAACTCACCGCAGAAACCGGCAAGAACTACTTTGTCTGGCAGGAGGTGAAAGTGGGCTTCATCAAGGCGCGCAACAACCTGCAAGTCGTCGACGACAAGACAGGCCGCGCTGGCGTCACTGAAAGCAAGTTGATTCAGGCTCAGTAAATGACTGGGCGACCCCTGCGTAAATCGCGGGGGTGGTCCCGTTCACTGCACCCGTACCAAATCCCCGCGCAACGCTACTCGCGCCACAAACACTCCGGCCCGGCACTCATAGGTGTTCAGGTCTTTGCGCACATGCTGATCGTAATAACTCACGATGTTGGTCACCGCATTCGCCCCGACCCGCTTTGCCTCTGCTTGCAACTCGATCAACGTCGATTGCACTGCCCACTCACAGGCATCGAAATCGCTCTTGTTGGAGGCATTGGTGGGCCAGTCGCTGACGACATTCGTGCGCAACACTTGGAGGTGTTCCGTCGGTCCGTTGCCGGCCAGGTAGAACCTCACGCTGCCATCGAGCCGCCCGGCGCGGATCGCATTGGACAGGACTGTCTCAAAAGGCATGTACATCAGATTGGTCGCCTGGCTGGCACTGGGCAGCAGGCCGAACAGTAACGCGGCGATCAGGGCTTTCATTTGCATGGTCATCTCCTTGACGTGAAAGAGAACCGCGAGTCGTGTGACGGATCAGCGTTTTCGGTTCAAGCAGGCTGGGTGCATGCGGTCTGATTCTGCGAGTGTAGATGGGATTGACTGATCGTTCCCACGCTCCCGCGTGGGAATGCCTCAACGGACGCTCCGCGTTCGGCTCTGGAGGGGGACGCAGAGCGTCCCGGGCTGCATTCCCACGCAGAGCGTGGGAACGATCAATCACCTACTTCCCTGTTACGACCAACGCCGAAAAATCAGCGACGTATTAACCCCACCAAACGCAAAATTATTGTTCATCACGTACAGGTTGCTCATCTTTCGGAACTCGCCGCGCAGGTATTCGGCCAGCATCCATTGGGCGATGCGCATGTCTTCATCTGTCCAAGTCATGGCGTGGATTCTTGCTGAAGGCCCTTGGTTCACAATTGCTGATCGGGGCGGATGAGGTGTTGATCGAGAATGCGTTCAACCTGTTGCGGCGTCTTGCACGAGAACCACAGGTTAGCGGGGTAAATCACCATGACCGGGCCGTGGTCGCAGCGGCCCAGGCAGCCCGATGCGTTGGCACGCGATGTTCCCGGTTCACCCATTTTGGCGAGCTTGCGTTTTGCTGCGCTGAGCAGTTCATGAGCGCCTGAGCCTGAGCAACTACGGCGACCATCGGGGCGCAGGTTGGTGCAAATCAGCACATGGTGTTCGTAAGCCAGGGTCGGATTTTCTGCGTCATTCATAGGTGGTCACGACCTCTGTTCAAACTTTGTCGACAGGCACTGCGGCTTTCGATGGTTCCAGATTGAGGGCGAGTACGCTCGTCAGCACAATGGCCGTTCCTACGATGACCATGGCAGAAGGGCGTTCACTCAGAACCCACGAGGCCATCAACATCGCTGTGGGTGGTATCAGGTAAAGCGAAATGGACGCGCGGCTCACGTTGCTCTGTGCCAGTACGTATGCCCAGGCGAGGTACGCAAGGGCGCTGGGGAAGATGCCCAGAATGAGCACCGCCAGGTTGACCGAAATTGAGGCATTTTGTACTTCGCCCCACAGCCCCGGGATATATACAAGCAGCAGTACCGTGCCCGACCAAATGGTGTAACACACCATCGTCAGCCCGTCATAACGATGGGAATGACGTTTTTGCAAGGCGAAATATAGACTCCAAGACAACGCCGCCAGCAGTATCAACAGCCCATGCGCGTCCAGCTCACCAAAACCACGGTCCCCGGTGACTACCACCGCGGCGCCGAGTAGCCCGCATAGCACACAGATCCATTGCCAGCCGTTGACCCGATCTTTGAACGCGAAATGCGCCAATAACGTGCTGAACAGCGGGGTGGATTGTGCCAGTACGCTGGCGGCCCCAGCGCTAACACCTCGTTGGCCGTAGTTGAGGGCTATGTGGTGCAGGCTGACGGCAAAGAACCCCAGCACCGCCAGCAGAGGCAGGTCTTTCAGGCGAGGCAGAGAAATACGCATCACTAATGCGACGCCAGCCATGAACGTTGATGCGATGAGAAATCGCATCAGCGCGAGATGACCGGGCTCATAGGCCTTTAGCCCGATGTGGATTCCAATGGGGGAATAGGCCCAGCAAAGGATTACAAAAATCGCCGCCAAAGCGGTTTTTATGCCGGGCCTTGTATTCATTAAGTCGTAACCCTCGACGCAGCCCGATTTTGCATGCTGGGCATGGCACGGGCTATACCGTCCCAGTACTGCTCGGTGATGATCAGGAAGCGGTTGAACGAAGCGCTGACTTCCTCTATGTGCTGGTCGGTGGTGCATTCTTGAGTGGCCGCTTTCACCGCCTGGATCTTGTGATCTTTTTCTGCATCCCCGATGTGGATGTAGAAGTACTCGCAGTGCTCATGAAAGTCGTCGTTATGGGCGTACAGGTGCTTATAGTTGCGTGCCCCTTCGTACAAACGGGTGAGCATCGAATAGGCCAGCCATTCCTGAGCCAACAATGTGCCGAGTACATGGCGCGGATTGTTGTTGCCACCGTCGGTGTAGAGACTCAATTGTTCGCGACTAAACGTGAGGCTACTTTCCAACACCGGCAAAGCCGTGAGTTCGTCCATACTGTACGGCCGATCAGCGAGACGGCTGAGAAGGTCGATGAGGTAGCTTTCCAGCAGGGCGAGGTGGGCCTTTTCCGGGTTGCCGTAGCCCATTTCGGAGTACAGGTTTTTGACGATTTCGACTTGAGCGTACAGGTCGTCAGTGCTCACAAATGATAGGGCAACCATACGAGAAGTCTGTGTGGTACGGGCCAGGTAGTTTCGAGCAAACACCTCAACGTCGGCGAGGGGGAGTGAGCCACCCATCCAGCGTCGATAGAATTCGTTATCCAAGGCTTTATGGGTGAAAACACTTTCGGCGAGGGACTGTATTTTTCGCTCAACTAACTCCATAAAAACTCCTGCTTATCGAGGGATATGAAAGGGCGACGGCGTCACTGCAACGTGCGCCGGTTGAAGTATCAAAAACACTCAGCCTCACTACAAGTGACTTAAACTGATCTATGCATTCACTCTGGGTGAGCTATGGAATTGTCCCAACTGCGCATGTTCAAGACGGTTTACGACTTCGGCAGCATCGCGCGCGCTGCCGAGTTGCTGCACTGCGTGCCGTCCAATATCACCGCACGTCTCAAGTCCCTGGAGCGTGAGCTCGGCACACCGTTGTTTTTCCGCGACGGACGAGGGTTGCGGATCACTCCTGCTGGGGAGGTGTTTCTTGTTTACGCGACGAAGATCCTGGGTTTGGCTGATGAAGCTCGGCGCGCGGTAGCTCCCACCAACACGCCAGGCGGTCGACTGCGCATTGGCGCCATTGAATCGAGTGCTACGGGACGGCTGCCCCGTTTATTGGCCAAGTACCATGCGCTGTACCCGCAGGTGTCTCTGGAGTTGAGCACCGGCACTTGGGCTCAATTGCTGGACGATACTCAACATCACCGACTTGATGGGGTGATCGTGGCAGTGAACATTGAACGCCCCGGTCTTGAGCGTGCAGTGGTGTACCGGGAAGATTTAATTCTCATCGCGTCCGAGTCGCATGGACCATTACGCAAAGCAGCGGATCTGCAAGGTAAGGAAATTTTCATGTGGCCCCCGGGCTGTCCGTACCGGTTGGCGCTGGAGCAGTGGCTGTTGCGCCATGATCAGGTGTTGCCGATCGTCAGCATTGCAAGCTATGGCACCATAGTTGGTTGTGTCAGTGCCGGTGCTGGCGTTGCGCTGGTACCTCGCGGTATCTACGAGCAATACCGCCACAGTGCGGGTTGGCAAGGATATGAATTCCCGGAACTGACCCGTATCGACAACCTTTTTTATTGGCATGAAAATGCAGGTCGACACCCGGCTCGGGAGGCGTTTTTGGCGCTACTGCAGACTGAGTTCGAGGGCCCAGCGGCATTGAAAGGAGGCGCTTGTGCGCCTCAGGTAGATCCATGCTGATTACGGCACCTTCACCAGATCCCCTTCAACGCAACCCGGCCATAATCGTCCCGGCGTGGCATTCATAGGTCTTGCGGTCCTTGCGCTCATTGCTCTTGTAGACGCTGACGATATCCTTGACCTTGAAGTTTTAAGTTACGACCAACGCCGAAAAATCAGCGACGTATTAACCCCACCAAACGCAAAATTATTGTTCATCACGTACTGGTTGCTCATCTTTCGGAACTCGCCGCGCAGGTAATCGAGCTTGCCGCAGCGCGGGTCGACGTCGTCGAGGTTGAGGGTGTGGACGTACAGGTCGCGGTTCAGCATTTCGATGCTGAACCAGGATTCCAGCGCGCCGCAGGCTCCCAGGGTGTGACCGAGGAAGCTCTTCTGCGAGCTGATCGGCATGTGTTCACCGAACAACGCGCTGGTCGCCAGTGTTTCGGCAATGTCGCCCTGTTCAGTGGCCGTGCCGTGACCATTCACGTAGCCGATGTCCGAAGGCTTCAGCCCGGCATCTTCCAAGGCCAGCTCCATGGCTCGGCGCATGGTGGTTTGCTCCGGCCGGGTGGCGTGCTGGCCGTCGGCGTTACTACCGAAACCGACGAGTTCGGCGTGGATGTGCGCACCGCGAGCCAAGGCGTGTTCGAGTTCTTCGAGCACCAACATGCCGCCGCCTTCACCGATCACCAGGCCATCGCGGGCGCTGTCGTAGGGGCGGGGGGAAGTCTGCGGTGCATCGTTTTTCAGGCTGGTGGCGTAGAGCGCGTCGAAGACCATGGCTTCGGTCGGGCACAGTTCTTCGGCGCCGCCGGCGAGCATCAATGGCAGGCGGCCGAACTTGATCGACTCGTAGGCGTAACCGATGCCCTGACTGCCGCTGGTGCAAGCGCTGGAGGTCGGGATCAGCCGGCCGGTGAGGCCGAAGAAGATGCTGATATTCGCCGCTGTGGTGTGCGGCATCATGCGCACATAGGAGTTGGCGTTCAGGCCCTCGGCCACCGAGTTGAGCAGCATGTTGCCGAACGCCTTGATCTCATCGGTGCTGCCGGTGGATGAGCCACAGGAGACGCCCATGCGCCCGTCCTTGATCGATTCGTCACCCAACAGCCCGGCATCGGCCAACGCCCGTTCCGCCGCACCGACCGCCAGGCGCGAGACCCGGCCCATACTGCGCAATTGTTTGCGGGTCCAGTGGCTCGGCACTTTGAAATCATCGATCGGCCCCGCCAGGCGCGTGTTGAGTTCGGTGAAGCGATCCCACTCGTCCATGCGGCGGATGCCGCTGCGATTGGCGGCGAAGTTGCTGGCGATGGTGTCCCAATCGCTGCCCAGTGAGGTGATGCCGGCCATGCCGGTGACGACGACGCGCTTCATCAGCACAGGCCTCCGTTGACGGCCAGAACCTGCCGGGTGATGTACGACGCTTCCGCCGACATCAGGAAATTCACAGCGCTGGCCACCTCTTCAGGTGTGCCCATGCGTTGTGCGGGAATCATTTTCATCAGTTCTTCCACCGGCACGTTTTCATCGAGCATCGCGGTGTCGATCAAGCCGGGTGCGACACAGTTAACGGTAATTTTGCGCTTGCCCAATTCGATTGCCAACGCCTTCGCGGCACCGATCAAACCGGCCTTGGAGGCGCTGTAGTTGACCTGCCCACGGTTGCCGATCAACCCGGAAACCGAGGTGATGCAAACAATCCGTCCGGCCGCGCGGCGACGAATCATCGGCATCATCACCGGGTGCAGCACGTTGTAGAAACCGTCGAGATTAGTGCGCATC
The DNA here is from genome assembly GCF_054898165.1 of Pseudomonas sp. Hz4. Lineage (NCBI taxonomy): Bacteria > Pseudomonadati > Pseudomonadota > Gammaproteobacteria > Pseudomonadales > Pseudomonadaceae > Pseudomonas > Pseudomonas sp. Hz4. The sequence continues at coordinate 668,322 of NZ_CM142719.1, forward strand.
ACCACATCCCAATCCTCCTCGCTCAGGGCTGGAAAAGCACCGTCGCGCGTCAGGCCGGCGTTCAGCACCACGCCGTAATAGGCGCCGTGGGTTTCCACGTCGGCTTCGAGAATGGCTTTGCAGCTGGCGCGGTCGGATACGTCAAATTGCAGGATGCGCGCTTTACGCCCCAACGCTTCGATGTCGGCCTTCACGGCTTCAGCGTCCGCAACGCCGTTGCGGCAGTGCAGCACGATGTCATGCCCGGCCTGGGCCAGACGCAAAGCGATGGCGCGGCCGATACCACGGCTGGAACCGGTGACCAGTACGGATTCAGTCATGGCTGGGTTCCTTTTGAAGAGCCGGTAGATTCATGAAGGTATTGAGCGGCCTGAGGCGGACGGAACACGTTCAGACGAGCGGTGGCGTGAATGCCGGGGGCGGTGATGTGGCATTCGAACACGCCCATGCCGTTGTCGTCTTCCAACGAGCGTATTCCATGGATGGTCAGCTCGGTGCCGGCGGGGAAGTGCTCGACGTTGCATTCGAATTTACGGGTGCCGAGCAAAAACCCCAGCGCCACCGCATCTCCACGCTGGCGGGCATGGCAGCCGGCGTAGGCGGCGACGCTCTGGGCCATCAATTCGATGCCGACCCAGGCCGGCAGGCTACCGTCCGGGCGGTTGAACAGGCCATCGGGTTTGACCGTGAGGCGGGTGAAAATCTGCTCGTCATCGAACGACAGGATCTGCTCGATAAAGATCATGTCGCCAGCGTGCGGCAGCAGTTCGGCGATCGGCCAGTCAATCATGGGGCGTCTCCGATAATCAGGCTGACGTTGTTGCCACCGAAGGCAAAGGAGTTGCTCATCAGATAGCGAGGTGCAATGGACGCCAGGCGATCGGTCGGGGTCACCCAATTCAGGGCGGGCAGTTCTGGGTCCGGTTGGCCGTCCCAGACGTGGGGCGGCAGGGCGTGCTCGCGGTTGCCTGCACTCAGGCTCAACCAGCAGAACGCTGCTTCCAGAGCGCCGGCCGCGCCGAGGGTGTGGCCGGTCATGGGTTTGGTCGACGAACACGGCACACCCGCCGGGAACAACGTCGCCACCGCCAGGCTTTCCATGGCGTCGTTGTGTTGGGTGGCGGTACCGTGCAGGTTCAGGTAATCGATCTGCTGCGGTTGCAATTTTGCTTGGCTCAAGGCTTTACGCATTGCTTGCAGGGCGCCACGGCCGGTCGGTTCCGGCGCAGAAATGTGATGCGCATCGGAGCTGGCGCCACTGCCGAGCAGGGCAATCGGCTGGCTGTCGCCGACACGGTTGCTCATCAAAAAAAGCACCGCCGCTTCGCCAATGTTGATGCCGTTACGGTTCACCGAAAACGGGTTGCAACGTTGCCCGGACACCGCTTCCAGCGCCGAGAACCCATTGAGGGTCAGCTTGCACAGGCTGTCGACACCGCCGCACAGCATCGCGTCGCAAACGCCCAGGTCCAGCAGTCGCTGAGCACTCATCAGCGCCCGGGCGCTGGAAGTGCAGGCCGTGGAAATCACATAGGCCGGGCCGCTCAATTGCAGCCAGTCAGCGAGGAAGTTCGCCGGGGCGCCGAGTTCCTGTTGCTGATAGTCATAATCGGCCGGGAACTGATGCTCGCGGATGTAATGGGCCAGGCCGCGACTGGCTTCGTCGATGCCCGAAGTGCTGGTGCCCAGAACGATACCGATTCGGCTGCGACCGTAAGTCTGAATCGCTTGGTCGATGTCGTCGCGAATTTGCAACGCGGCTTCCAGCAGCAATTGATTATTACGGCTGCTTTGCTGCGCAAGCTCAGCCGGGATCGGTGCCAGTTCACCTCGGACCGCGGCCACGGGCAGCGACCGTTCCGCCACCCAGCCGGCCTCATTGCGCATGCCCGAGCAGTCACCGGCAAACAGGTTGCGGGCGACTTCGTGCTTGTCACGGCCCAGGGCGCAGATCACCCCGAGGGCGTTCAGGTAGGCCGTCATGGCGCGTCCCCACTGAGCGGCGTGACTCGATATTTCGGGCCTTTGGGCAGGTTCAATTCAAAACTCATGGGTTGTGAATAACGGACTTCCCAGTGCGCGGGCAAGGACCGTTGCGCGCCATGCTGCCAAGCGGCGGGATAGTTGCCCGACAGTTCATCTTTGGGGGTCAGCGCAAACAGCAGCGCGGCGAACAGCTCTCGTGCTTCCGGATTGGGTGGCAGCAGGCCGTCAGCCTGCCACTCGCCGTCGACCAGTTTCTGGCGTGCCTGTGGAATGCCCAGCAAGTCCATCATCGACCAGCGAATCCCTAAGCCTTCACGCTGGATCACCAGCACCCAGTCCTGCCGTTGATCAGCCACCAGGCGCTGGATGTGCAATTGCAGCGGCAACGACAGGTTCGGGGTTTGCTCGGGCAGCGGCGCCCGGCTGGCGCAGGCGCTCAGCAACAGGACTGCGCCGAGGAGCAAAAATCTCAGGATGCCCGCTATCCCTGTGGGAGCGAGCTTGTCTCCGGGCGGCGATCCGACGATGAGGGCACTACATTCAACAGTTATGTTGGCTGACCCACCGCTATCGCGAGCAAGCTCGCTCCCACAGGGGCCGCAGTTTGAGCCACTGACAATGAACATCAAACACACCCTTCAAGGGGTTTGCGCGCAACCACATTGACCAGGGTTTCTTCCCGTTGGCCAACGGGTTTTGGCTGGCGCAGACCAAAGCGTTCAAGCAGGCCGAAATCCTTGGCGCGACTCCACCACAAGTACGGATAAGACACGTTTTTCGGGCCGAATTCGAAACCCTGCTGGCGAATCATTTCCAGATACCCGGCGGCGCTCTTCTGCACGTGCATCGGATGGCGAAACAACCAGCGGATCACCCAGGTATCAATGTAAGCCTCGGTGGATTCGGCGAACAGCAGATAGCCACCGGGCTTGAGCACGCGGTAGAACTCGGCCAGTGCCTGTTCCTGCTGCACCAGGTGATGGAAGGTCTGGTGACAGAACAGCAGATCAACGCTGGCGTCCGGGACGTTGATGCTCGCGCAGTCGCTGCCGATCAACTCCACCTCCATGCCCTGACGGACGGCTTCTTCGTCGGCCAGGTTCAGGCTGTGAGGGTCGGCATCCAGACCGATCAGGCGCTGGGGCGCAAAGGTCTGGCGCAAGTACTGGAACGACTTGCCCTGACCGCAACCGGCATCCAGCAGCACCGGGTTGTTCGGCAATGGGTCGCTGAACAGGCTGCGCAAATCGTTGATGGCCACTCGCAGTACATGATGCTGCCAGGTGTGGCTGCGCAGGAACCAGACACCGAAACGGGTTTCTTCGACGTAGGTGTCGCTCAAGTAGCTCATGTGTCATCCCTTGAACAGAGCTCCGACAACATCCGCAGCCGGCGCTTGGGTTCGGTAACGAACGGATTGCGCTCGTCCCAGGCATACCCGGCCAGAATCGAACTGATCATGCGGCGAATATCCGCAGAGCCGCCCACGTGATAGATCACATCCTGGAACGTCCCGGCGTACCAGCCTTCGACGTAGCAACGGAACGTGTCGACGCCGCGCTTGAGCGGGAGGGCGAACTCAGTCTGCCAATCGACACGTTCGCCTTGCAGTTGGCGATGCAGAACCCCGGCGGCCATGCTCGCCGAGCGCATGGCGATGGTCACGCCGGAGGAGAACACCGGGTCGAGAAACTCCGCCGCGTTGCCGAGCAGTGCAAAGCCTGGCCCGTGGAGGGTTTTGACGTTGGCCGAGTAGCCGCCGATGGTTCGAGCAGGCGTATCCCACACGGCGTTGTTCAGCACACCGGCGAGGCTTGGGGTTTCAGCGATAAACCCGCGCAGGCACTCGTCCAGGTTTTCCATGCGGCCTTCGAAGTGTGCAGCTGCCGCGACCACGCCCACCGAGCAACGACCGTTGCTGAACGGGATGGTCCAGAACCAGATATCGCGGTGGATCGGATGGGTGGTGATAAGGATTTTTTCCCGCTCGAAGGCCGGGTTGTCGATGTGGTCTTCGACATGGGTAAAGACGGCCTGGCGCACCGGGAAATCCGACGGAGCTTCAAGGTCGAGCAAGCGCGGCAGCACGCGGCCGTAGCCGCTGGCATCAAGCACGAAATCGGCTTCGACGCGGTACTGACTGCCGTCTTCGCGAAGCACATCGAGCTGCGGTTTGGGCAGGGTGAAATCGACGCTGACGATGGCTTCGCCGTAGCGAACGTCCACGCCTTGCAGCGCGGCCTGATCGGCCAGCAGTTTGTCGAAATCGGCGCGCTGGACCTGGAAGGTGGTTGGCTTGCCGTTGCTGAAGGTGTCACCGAAATCAAAGGCGCTGTACTGCTCGCCCCAGGCGAATGCCGCACCGTTTTTCAACTGGAATCCAGCGGCGTTCACGGCCTCGAGCATGCCGGCTTCTTCGACGAAATCCAGGCAGTGGGACAGTAGGCTTTCACCGATGGAAAACCTTGGGAAATGCTGGCGTTCGATCATCAACACGTCGTGACCTTTGCGCTTGAGCAGCGCAGCGGCGATGGCGCCCGATGGGCCGGCACCGATCACCACGACCTGGCGATGTTCCATTTCAACTGTTGGCACGGGGGCTCCTTGCCGGGACGGCGATGATCAAAGGGGTTCGGTGCATGCCGGCGAGTGCCGGCAGCAGTGTCGCGATCAGGCCCATCACCATCAGCGCGAAGTACAGCGCCGGGCTGATGAGGTGTTGTTGCAGCAGCAGGTTGAGAAAGACGATCTCGCTCAAGCCACGAATATTCAGCAAGACACTTTCGCGCCAGCGACTGGCGCCTTCAAACGAGGCGTCGGCCCAGCCGAGGCCCAGCCAGTTGCCCAGCAGTTTACTGGCAATCGGGAACAGCAGCAGTGCGCTCAGTTGCACCCAGCTGAGACTGGCCATGGCCGCGTGTACGTTGATTTGCACGATGCCGAACGTGAGGATCAGCGGGATCGCGATGTACGTCTGCAAGTGACTCATCCAGATCACCGGCAACGGCAGCACCAACGGCACTTTGAGCATTGCCATCCACAGCAGGTAACCGATGCCGAAAATCAGCGCGTTGAGCTTGAAGTGTTCCGCCACGACCAACAGTGCGAAGAAGCCCCCGCTGTGCAGCAACGGCTGGCGCAATCGGAACAGGCGCAGCAGCAACGGCAAGCAGGCGCCGGCCAGTGGCAGCAGGAGGCTGCTCAAGTGCAGGCTGCCTTGGGCAATGGCGAACAGGGTCCAGCAGGTGAGGTCGATGAGGATCGCGGTTTGCACCAGTCGCCGAGTGGCGGCGGGCGGGTAGTTGATGTGCCGCAGGTACAAATACAACACCGGAATCGCGGTGATGGCGAACAGCAAGCCGACCGCCAGGGAACTGATCCACGGTTGCGGTGGCAACAGCCACACCGCGGTTGCTAGCCCGCAGGCAAACGGAATGGAGAAACTCGGCAGGGCGATTTTCAGGCTCTGACGGTCGAGCCGCAGGTCGATCACGTCACTGAGAATGTGCCCCAGCAACAAGGCAAAACTCAGGCTGTAAAGGTTTTTCAGCCAGACCGGCGCGACCAGCGCAGCGCCGCTCAACTGCCACTGGGGTTCGATCCAGAAGTACATGAGCAGCGGCAGGCCGAAGGTGGCCAGCAGCAACTGGCTGACGATCGGGATCACGCCGAAGTGACGACCGACACGAGTGGCCACGGCGAACAGGGCCAGGGCCATTGCCCAAAACAAGGCGATCATCATGCAGCAGACTCCGTGATCGGGGTGGCGTGAACCTGGCGTCCGGCCCAAGGCGCAAGCATGAAGCTGAAGGCCAGGCCCAGGCTAACGGACAGGCCGAAGTTGCTCACCGCCGGTGTGCTGGACACCGCCAGTAGACCGAACGACAGCCAGGTGGTCAGCGCCGCCAGCAAGGTGCCCAGCAAGCTCACGGCAGCGCCGCCGACCTGTTCGCGCATGAGGATCGCGTAATCGACGCTGATGGCCGTCACCAGCAGCAGACCGAACAGGCTGAACAGCGTCAGCGGTTGCCCCAGCCAGCCGAGACTGGCCAGGCTGCACAGCGCGGCCAGCAGCGGCAGGGCGACGATTCGCAGCGCACCACCGAAGCCGAACGGCAGGATCAGCACCAGCACGATCAGCACACAGGAAGCGAGTTTCAGCTCTGCGGCACTGACCTGAGTGGCGGCGAATACGTTGTTCAACTCACCGAGGCGATCCACCAGTTCTACGCCCGGCAAATCCAGCGCCTGGACTCGCAACAGGGCAGGGTTGTTCAGACCTTGCAGACTGACCATCGCCGCTACGCCGTCATCGGTCGGCCCCAGCCACAGCGCGCGATAGGGTTCCGCCAGCGGGCCGACCAGCGCCGCGTCGATGTCTTCGGTGGGCAGTGCCTGTAACTTCGTGAGCTCTGCTTGCAGCGCCTCGGCCGGCACGCCGACATCGAGCAGCGGCTGCCAAAACTGCGGCAATTTGTTCAACGCTTCGCGCACTTGCCGCTGTTCGCTCGGTTGGCTGACCAGTTGATTGAGCGACAGATAACCCTGGAGTTTTTCCAGGTTGACCAACTGATCCAGTCGCTCGCTCAACGCGGTGTGGCGTTCCAGCAGTTCTTGCTGATTGGCCGCGCGCACCAGGAAGAACTGGCTGGTGGGTTGATAGCCCGTGATGCGCGCAATGGTTTGTGCTTCGTCAGTCAGTTGTTGCGGGGCACCGACCCATTGGCGAATGTCGTTTTTGGTGTCGAGCTGCAACAGACCGCCCACACAAAAGGCAATCAGCAGCGCCAGCAACACCGGCGTACTGGCGAGTCTGAGCAACGCTTCGCGGCGCCCCAGCAAATACTCGCAAACCCGCATTGGCCATTGCGCCGGTCGCAGGTCGACGCCTTTGAGCAGTGCCGGCAGCAGGCACACCGCGGACAAATAAGCGCCGAGCAGACCGGCGGCCGAGAACACGGCAATTTGGGTCAGCGCCGGGAACGGTGTCCAGGCCAGAGCCAGGTAACCGATGCAACTGGTGATCAAGCTCAGCGTCAGGCCCGGCAACGTCAGGCGCAGGGCCGGCCAACTGTGCCAGGGTTTCAGGCTCCAGCTCTTGGACAGGTAATGCAGCGGGTAATCGACTGCCACGCCGATCAGACTCGAACCGAGCACCAGGGTCATCACGTGCATATGGCCGAACAGCGCCACACAGGCCACCGCGCCGAAGAGCATGCCTACCAGCACCGGGACGAAGGCCAGCAACACGCGCCAGCGCCGGAAGGCCAACAGCAACAGCAATAGAATGCCCACCGTGGCGCCGCCACCGACCCAGGTCATTTCTCGCGTCGCTTGCTGTTGACCGGCTGCACCGTAGAGCAGGCCGCTGGCGGCAATCAGCTGCACGTCGGCTTGGGCGGCCACTTCGCGGCTGTGCTGGAGCAGGTCGGCCACTTGTAGCGGCAAGTTCATGTCGAAGGCGTTGCCCGTGGTTCGCGAGCGCAGCAACACCCAACTTTTGCCGTCGGCATCGGCGACCAGCGCACCGCTGCCGATGTCCAGTTGCACGGCGCCGTGTTGCGGCTGGCTGTTCTGGATGCGCCCGGTCAGGCCCAGCCAGTCATCCTGGCTCGGCACCAGACTGAAACCGGTGAAGGGATCGAACAGCGCTTGCACCCTTTGCTGGATAAACGCGTCGGGATGCTCGATCAGTTGCTGCCGGTCGGCCACTGACAACATCGCCAGTCGACCATTGAGCAATTGCGTGCGTAGCGCCGGGAGGTCGGCTTGCAGGTTCCATTGGACCTTTTCGAAAAAGCCGCTGGCCTGCCATTGCTCACCCAGTTTCTGGGCCATGGCGACGGCTTGCTGGCGATCCGTATGGCCCACCAACACCAGCATTTCGCGGTTCAGCGGTTCTTGCATGCGTTGTTCGGCGCGCAGTTCCAGCGCGTCGGGCGCCGTGCCCGGCACCAGCTCCATCAGGTTGGCCGACAGCGGGGCGCCGTCACGCCATTGCCAACCGGCAAGCGCAAGCACCGCCAGCAGCAGGATCAGAAACAGCCATGGAAGCCTCCGTTCACTGCGCAAAGTCATGTTGCTCCGCATCGCTCAACGGTTGGATGCTGGTGCTGTCTTGCAGGCGTAAAAGCGTGCTGTCGCCCTGGGTTTCGAGCAGCTCGATGCTGTGCACCAGTTCGCCGCCGACAATGTTGATCTGAGTGAACACCTGCTTGAGCAGCATTGAGCGCGGGGTCAGCGTCAGCTTCCAGTTCTGCGCATCGCCGCTCAGCGCAAGCTCGAAATCCCGTTGCAGCCCGCTGCTGTCACCTTGCAGTACGGCGAGGAACAAGCGGTTCTGCTCGGCGCCGGCACTCTTGCTCGGGAGCATTTGCCAACCGGTGGCGTCACGCCGGGCAATGCCTTTGTCGCTGATGCGGTAATCCTGTTGCAGCGGGGTTTTCAGCAGCCAGAGCAAACCGTGGTTTTTAGCCAGGACGAAGGTGCCCTTGCTGGTCAACGGCTGGGGCAGGGCTCGCAGGTGTTTTTCCTGGATGAAGTTGCCGTGGATTACATCAGGTTTGGCCAATTGATCGCTGAGTTGTTGCAGATCGAAGGCATGAGCGATCGATGACAACCCAAGCAGTGCCAACGCGCCGAGGCATTTGAAGAACGGGGTCATGCGAGCATCCTTTCCACAGCGTCGGTGAACACCTTGGGTGAGGCCAACAGCATTTCGCGGCTGCTCATGTCGACGGCAACCTGCACGGAACTGGCGCGGGTCAAGCGCTCGCCGGTTTCCAGATCGCTGATCAGGTAGCTGATCTTCAGACGGTTCTCCCACTCCACCAAGTTGGCGCGTACGTTCAACTTCTGACCGAACACCGCGCCGCGCACATAACGCAATTGCAGATCGATCACCGGCCACGCGTAACCGGACTCAACCATGGCGTCGTAGTTGTGGCCGATCTTGTCCAGCAGCGCGCAGCGAGCGACTTCCAGGTATTTGACGTAATGGCCATGCCAGACGACGTTCATGGTGTCGACGTCAAAGAACGGCACGAGGATTTCCGTATTGGTGTGGAGCACGCCCTTGCTACGCATGCAGCCTCCAGTGTTGCTCGGCAATACGCTTCAGGCACAGGCGCAATTCGCCTTCCAGCGCACGGTCTTCGATGACCGGCGGGAAGTCTTTCGCCAGCTCGAAGTGCATGGCGGCCAAGGCTGGCGGCAGCGGGCGCGCATCCTCGGCCTTGCTGCGCAGCCAGACGCCTTGATTGGCGGCCAGCAGGGTGGCGGCGGCGACCTGCTCGGTCAGCTCCAGCACGCGAATCGCATCGCGAGCGGCGATGGTGCCCATGCTCACTTTGTCCTGGTTGTGGCACTCGGTGGAGCGCGAGAAGACACTGGCCGGCATGGTGTTTTTCAGCGCTTCGGCGGTCCAGGCACTGGTGCCGATCTGCACGGCTTTGAAGCCGTGGTTGAGCATCGCGCGATCCGCGGTTGCACCGGACAGGTTGCTCGGCAAGCCGTGGTTGTAACGCTCGTCTACCAGCAACGCGAGTTGACGGTCGAGCAGGTCGGCGACGTTGGCCACCAGGTTCTTCAGGCTGTCCATGGCGAACGCAATGTGGCCGCCATAGAAGTGCCCGCCGTGCAGCACGCGTTCGGCTTCGGCGTCGATGATCGGGTTGTCGTTGGCACTGTTGAGTTCGATCTCGATGAACGAGCGCAGCCAGTTCAGGCTGTCGGCCAGCACGCCGAGGACGTGGGGCGCGCAACGCAGGGAATAGCGGTCTTGCAGGCGATGCAGCGGCGCGGTCGGCGCGTCGATCGCCAGATCCTTGCGCAGCCACGCGGCGACTTGCATTTGCCCCGGATGCGGCTTGGTGGCGAACAGGCGCTCGTCGAAGTGCTCGGGGTTGCCTTGCAGCGCGACCACGTTTAACGCGGTGATGCGGGTGGCCAATTGCAGCAGGTAGTCGGCGCGGGCGTAGGCCAGGCAGGCGAGGCCGGTCATGACGGCGGTGCCATTCATCAAGGCCAGGGCTTCTTTCGGGCGCAGTACCAGCGGCTCCCAACCCAGTTCGCGGTGCACGTCGGCGGCGAGCCAGCGTTCACCCCGGAACATCACTTCGCGCTCGCCGGACAACGTCGCGGCGACATAGGACAGTGGCGTCAGATCACCACTGGCGCCCACCGAGCCTTCTTCCGGAATCAGCGGCAGAATGTCGTGTTCGAGGAAGGCTTGCAGGCGTTCCAGCAGCTCCACGCGCACCCCGGACACGCCGTGGCACAGCGACTGTAAACGCGCCGCCAGTACCGCGCGAGTGGCCTGCGCATCGAGCAGTTTGCCCAGGCCGCAGCCGTGGAACGTGTACAGATGACGGGGCAACGCCTCGACGTGATGCAGCGGCACCGCGACCACGCAGGAATCGCCGTAACCGGTGGTCACGCCATAGATCACGCCTTCCTTGTCCAGCAGGGAGTCGAGGAATCGCGCACCCTTGGCGATACGCTCGCGGTACGCAGGGTCGCCTTGCAACTGCGTCGGCACCTGACGATTGGCCAGGGCCAGCACGTCTTCGATGCGCAAAGGGAGTTCGCCGAAGGTTACCGGCTCAAGCGTTGGCGTCGTCATCGGTCTTCCAGAAAGGGTAAAAATTGAACCATTGTTGAGGCGCTTCAAGGCAATAGTGACCCAAGCGTTCGGCATAGCGGGAGGCCCACTGATGAATGACCTGCTCGCGGTCGCTGCGTTTCCACACCACGGCCTCGGCGAACGGTTCGAGGGTCAGTCGATAGTCGCCCATCGGTTTCTTCAGGCACAGCATCAGGTTGATCGGGCATTTCAGCAGGCCGGCCAGCAACCATGGCCCCTGAGGGAACGCGGCTTGATGGCCGAGGAAATCCACGGTCACGCTACGCCCGCCATGCAGCGGCACGCGGTCGCCGGCAATCGCCAGCCACTCGCCGCGCTCCAGGCGCTCATGGAGTTGCAGCATGATCAGCGGGTCCAGCTCGCTGACCTGGATCAGGCGCAGATTGGTCGCGCCGGCTTCGCCCAGCAAACGGTTGAATTGCTCGGCGTGCTTGGTGTGCACCAGCACGTTCATCGTGACTTTTTCGCCGATCTCGGCCAACGCACGGCAGACCTCGAGATTGCCCAAGTGCGCGCCCACCAGCATCTGCCCGCGGGTGCCGCGCAGTTGATTGCGCAGCAATGCCGGGTCGATGATTTCAATCTGCTCGATGCTCAGCTTGCCGTTCCACACGTCGAGCTTGTCGAGCATGGAATCGGCGAAGGCCATGAACTGGCCGAACACCCGCCAATGAGTCGGGCGCAATTCGTTGCGACCACTCCAGTCGGCGAGCCGTTGCTGGTATTGCCAGGCGCTGCGGCGAGCACTGCGACCGAACAGGAAAAAGTACAAAACGATGCCGTACAGCAGCGGACTCAGCAACCGACGGCCCAGCACCTTTGCACCGAACGCCGTGAGCTTCATCAGCCAGAAACTGCCGCGCTCCTGGCGGTCGGCCCAATGCTGTTTGTCCGCGTTGCTGCTCATGCTCGCCACCGTCGCCAGAGAATCAACGGCGCCCGTAGCAACATGCCGAAGAACAGCCGGGTGTGCATGCTCGTAATCAGCACATTGTCGTGGAACAGGCGGAAATGCGAGACGCCGTCCAGCGGGTAATGGACTTTGGTTTGCAGCCATTGCATGGGGAGATTGCGCCACGCCAGTCGCACGAGAATGTCCGAGTCGAAGTCCATGCGCTTGCCGATCTTCGCCGAATCGATCAGCGCCAGGGTCGGTGGCAACGGATAGACGCGGAAGCCGCACATGGAATCGCGAATCTGCAACGACAGGGTGTTGATCCAGACCATTACGTGAGTCAGGTAGCGGGCGTACAAGCGACCTTTCGGCACGCTGGCGTCGTATTGCGGATAGCCGCAGATCACCGCTTCGGGATGGGCGCGTGATTGTTCGATGAAGGTCTGGACGTCTTGCAGATCATGCTGACCGTCGGCGTCCACCTGCAAGGCATGGCTGAAGCCCAGGCGCGAGGCTTCGCGCATGCCGGTCATGACGGCGGCGCCCTTGCCTTGATTGGTGGCGAGACGGATCAGGAACACCTTGTCGCGCTGGGCCAGTTGATTGAGCACCTTTGCACAGGCCGGGCTGCTGGCATCGTCCACGAGAATGCATGGCAGGCGGCTTGCCAGCAGCGCATCAACCACGGTGGTGATGGCGGTTTCGTGGTTGTAGACCGGGACCACGGCGCAGGGGTTATGCATCGGTTGCTGCCTCCAGCAAGATCCGCCCACTGGAGCAGGTCGCGGTCTCGTTGCGATAGGCGAAATACAACTTGCTGCGCGTCGGATCGAAGCGCAAGTGCAGCTGGACTTCATCGCCGGGGCGCACCAGTTGCTGGAATTTCAGCACTTCCATGCCGGCGAATTTTGCCGGCAAGTCCATCAATTGCTGGCCCAGCGTTAACGCCCATTCCACTTGCACCACACCGGGCAATACCGGCGTCTGGGGGAAGTGGCCGCTGAAGTAGGCGAGGTCGGGGGGGACCGCCAGTCGCAGGCTCCACTCACCATTGACTTCGATCTGCTCCAGCACCTCCGGCGCCTTTGGGCGCGGCGCCAGCAGCAGGGCTTCAACGGTGGCCTGGGGCAGTTTGCCCTGAGCGTTCAGCGGCAGATGCCGCAACAGGCGCCAACGGCGTGGCAAGGCCAAGGCTTCGCAATGCTGGCTCAGATGTTGACGCAGTTCTTGCGTGAGGGTACGTCGACCCTGATTGCGCAAGGCATGCAGGCCTGACTCGGTCAGCACCAGCAGCGCACCCAACGAAGCGCGGTTTTCCTGAACCACGCCAAGACGCGCTTCGGCGACCCAATCGTGGGCCATCAGGGCCTGTTCCAGCATCGGTAGCGAAATACGTTTTTCTTCCAGTTTGACGATCCGGTCCAGCCGTCCGAGCAGTTCGAATGGACCATCAGCGGCGATGCGCGCGGCATCGGCGGTGTGTTCGATATGGTCCGGCGGCAAGTACGGTGATGCGATAACCAACGCTCCGTCGCTGTCCAGGCTCAATTCGACATCAGCAAAGGGCTGCCAGAGATCGTGGCCCTGACGCCAGGCGATGCCGCCGGTTTCCGAGCTGCCGAGGATTTCCGTCGGCCATTGCTGCAGGCGTTGCTGAAGACGTTGCGCGGCCTCGGCCGGCAATGCACCGCCGGAGGAAAATACTCGGCGAACCGCGCTTAAAGCGGGCCAGTCGAGGTTGTCGCCCATGCGCTTGAGCAGCGCCGGGCTGGCGACCCAGGCAAACGCCGGGTGTTCGCGGCTGGCGCGCTGCAGGTCTTCAGGGAATGCCAGCTGCTTGCGCACGAACGAGCGCCCGGCGCACAACGGCCACAGCACTCGAAACAACAACCCGTAAATATGCTGAGTGGCGACGCTGCCAATGATGCAAGCCTGGGCCAGATCGGCACCCCAAAGTTGCTCCAGCGCTTCGACCTCATTGGCCAATTGACGCAGGGTTTTGTCGATGCGCTTGGGTTCGCCACTGGAGCCAGACGTGCACAGGCTCAGCGAACAGCGATCCAGATCCAGTGCGGCGGCCATCAACGGCGCATGCCGGTAATCGCTCAGGTGCGCGTCATCGGCCTGATCGGTCAGCCACAGATCGACTTCGGTCGACCAGCGCTGTCGAGTCTGGGCTTGCAGGTCCGCGGGCAGCAGCACGCTGACCCCGGCACGCCAGGCACCCAGCAGGGCAATCGCCAGGTCGGCGGCGTCCTCAAGGTGCACGGCAATGCGCTGCACGCCTTGGGCTTGCAGGCCTGCGGCGAGGCTCAATGCCTGTACGCACAGTTGCGCGTGATTCAGCGTCGGTTCGGCCGTCACGGCACGTTCCGGTTGCGCCTTGAGCAACAGGTGCTCAAGTTTTATCCAATTCATGGGTGGCCTCGTACCCGTTGTCGTATAAGCCATTCAATGGCAAACAGCAGGCCCATCAATCCGTAGGAAATCAGACCGGTGTACAACATCCACCAACTTAGCGGCGCCCAGAGGGTCAGGGCGGCGGCGAGCAAACCGTTACAGAGGAAAAACACACTCCAGACGATCGTCACCTGGCGCGTATAAACAATCGCCTTGGCCGGCAGTTGCGGTTCACGCAGACGCGCCAGACGTTCGATCATCGGTGGGCCGTATTTCAGGCTCAGTCCAAACACCCCGAGCATGAAAGCGCTGATCAGCACCGGGTACCAGCGCAGCAACAGCGGGCTGTCGAACAGCGCCAGCAACAGGCAAAAAGCAATCGCGGTGATCGCCATCCACACGCTGCCAGGACGGCGCGCGCCGAGCAGTGCTCGGGCCAGCCACAGACTGCCCAGCAGCAGACCGAACTGCCATGGGGCGAAATGCTCCATGCCGAAATACACCGCGAAGGGGTACAGCAGACCCGCCAACAGCAGGCCAAGGCCGATCAATCGACTCATGCGGCTGGCTGAACCAGACGGTAGACCGCCTCGACCACGTCGCTGACCGTGCGCACCGTCTTGAATTCTTCGGCGGCGATTTTTTTGCCGGTCTGGCGTTTGATGTGATCGATCAGGTCGACCGCGTCAATGCTGTCAATTTCCAGGTCCTGATACAGGTTGGATTCGAGGCTCACGCGCTCGGGGTCCAGCTCGAAGAGCTCGACCAGAGCATCGCGCAGGGTGTTGAAGATGTCGTCACGAGTTTGCATGGTCCGGTCTCAAGCTGCCTGTTTTGCAGTGACGAACGCCGCAAGGCTCGCCACGTTGCTGAAATGATTGCGAGTGTCTTTGGCGTTGGCGTCGGCGTCGATTTTGATGCCGTACTTTTTCTGGATCGCTAGGCCGAGTTCCAGGGCGTCTACCGAATCCAGGCCCAGGCCTTCGCCGAACAGCGTCTGGTCATCGCCGATGTCGTCGGCGCTGATGTCTTCAAGGCCCAGGGCGTCGATGATCAGCAGTTTTATTTCCTGCGTTAGGCTAACAGTGTGCAGATCGCTCATCTTCGGCGAGCTCCTTAATAAAGTAAGTGTGCAAATAGTCATTGAGCTTGCGCGAGGCCTGTGGAGCAGGGCCCAGCGCGGCGAAGGCTTGTGGGTCTATATCGGCCCCGACACGGAAACTGAAGTGCACGCGACGTTTGGGGATCCGATACCAGGGTTCGGCCTTGGTCAATGTGGTCGGACTGACCTTGATGATCACCGGGGTGAGAATTTTCGCACCGCGCAGCGCGATCGCCGCCGCACCCCGATGGAAGGCCGGCGGCTGACCCGGTTGGGTGCGCGTGCCTTCGGGAAAGATGATCAGGGTCTGGCCGCTTTTAAGCGCATCGGCAGCGGCATCGAGCATGTCCATGCTGCCGTCGTTGCTGATGTATTCGGTGGAGCCTAGCGGGCCGCGGGTAAAAGGGTTCTCCCAGAGGCTCTTCTTGACCACGCAGTTGGCGTGGCGCACCAGGCCGATCAGGAACACCACATCGATCAGCGACGGGTGGTTGGCGATGATCATTTGCCCGGGTCGACCGAGTTTTTCGGCGCCCTGGATGTCGTAAGTCAGCACGCCGGTGCGAGCCATGAATCGCACAAAAAACCAGAACAGGCGAGCGACGGTCTGCCGCGCTCGCCGCCGGTGTGTCGGGGCATCGCCGTGCAGGCAGTTCAGCAGCGGGAAAACCACCAGGCGCAGGCACAGCCCGCCCAACCCGAACAGGGTGAAGCTTGCGGCAGTCGCCAGCAGGCGCCAGTAATAGGCGTCGCGGTTTTTATCGATTACAGGTTGCGTTGCCAGGTCCATACACGATTTTTCCAGGCATGTTGGCAGGTTGTCTGCTGACCGAGCAGGGTACGCAATAGGTTCAGGGCATGGGGCCAGTGGGCTTTGGACAACTCATCCGAGGCGCTGTTCAGGGACAGCTGCCAGTCGTTGCCGGGGGTGATCAGCAGACCGACCGCATAAGGGAACGGCACGTCGTCGATCCAGGTCGAGTAGGCTTCGGGCGGTTGCTCTTCGGTGACGATTAGCAATACCGCAGGTGCGCCTTCGCCAAGCAAAGCCGCGGCCTCTAGCATGCCGTGTTCAAGGCCATCGCCGGCTGCAGCGAGGGCAGTCATTTCGCTGGTTTCACCCCGCATGATCGACCACAGGCCGATGATCGCGTTGTGCACGGACAGGCTGAATTGAGTCGGCGACAGCGGCTGATCTGCAGCCAGATCGCTGAGAATATCGAAGGTGCGCGGGGTTTCGCCGTGGCGAGAAATAAAGACCAACGGTAGGTCCTGGCGACCATCGGCCAAAGGCCAGCCGACACTGAACGCCATCCGCGCCAGACGACTGAGTCGACGGCGCTGCATGGCCGGCAGAAACGAGACGTCGGGGGCGGCATCGCTGCTCGCAAGCACGACCGGTTGTCGGCTCCAGGCCTGCCAATCGTCCACGCTTTCGAGCCCAGGGGCCCACGCGCGCCAATGGGCGATGTTGAAGTTGATCACAGACATACATCCCGCCCCTGCGGGCTTCCTTGACGCGGTGAGTCGCAAAAAACGCGAACTACCATACGTGGCGCTTGGCGCCGAGTGGCGCGCATTATCCCGTTGCGGCGGGCGTGTAGCAAATGATGGTTACATTTTGCTCAATGAAATGTACCGCTTAGTTCGTGCATGGCTGTCGTATGGCCATTATCCACATTGCGCCCGGCCTGTCTGTCGGCTCTGTCAGCATGCGATGCACTTGTTCACGGTTTTTTCCGCGGAAGATCACTCCTGACTGTGTAGTCCCGATGCCGGCGAGGTAGCTAAGCAGCGCCGTGGACTACTACACTCGGTCATTCTTTGATACACGGAGGTTTTGACATGCGGCGCGTGGTGTTCAATCAGAAAGGTGGCGTAGGCAAATCCAGTATTGCCTGCAATCTGGCGGCGGTCAGCGCCAGCGAGGGCTATCGCACCCTATTGGTGGATCTCGATGCTCAGGCCAACTCCACTCAGTACCTGACGGGGCTCACCGGTGATGATATTCCGATGGGCATTGCCGACTTTTTCAAACAAACCCTGTCTTCCGGACCGTTCTCGAAGAAAAACCAGGTTGATATCTACGAAACCCCGTTCGACAACCTCCACGTCATCACCGCGACCGCCGAACTGGCTTGACTTGCAGCCCAAGCTTGAGGCCAAACACAAGATCAACAAGCTGCGCAAATTGCTTGAGGAGCTAGGGGAAGATTACGACCGCATCTACCTGGATACCCCGCCTGCGCTAAATTTCTACGCTGTATCGGCCTTGATTGCCGCTGATCGTGTGCTGATTCCCTTCGATTGCGACAGCTTCTCGCGTCAGGCGCTGTACGGTTTGTTGGCAGAGATCGAAGAATTGAAGGAGGACCACAACGAAGGGCTGGAAGTCGAAGGGATTGTCGTTAACCAGTTCCAGGCTCGCGCCAGCCTGCCCCAGCAAATCCTCGACGAACTGATCGCCGAAGGCCTGCCGGTGTTGCCGGTGTACCTGGGCAGTTCGGTGCGCATGCGTGAATCCCACCAGGCCAACACGCCGCTGATCCACCTCGATCCGCGTCATAAGCTGACGCAGCAATTCGTCGATCTGCATAACCTGCTGGAAAACACCTGACTGCTCGTCAGATCCCTTGGCTACGCAACCAGCTCATCAACTGCGGCAACGGGAAGGCCCCGCTCTGGCGTGCGACTTCCCTGCCGTCCTTGAACAGAATCAGACTCGGGATCGAACGGATCCCTAGCTGCGCCGAGAGTTGCTGGTTCGCCTCGCTGTCCAGCTTGGCCAGTCGACACTTGCCCGCCAATTGCACCGCCGCCTGCTCAAACACTGGCGCAAACGACTTGCACGGCCCACACCAATCCGCCCAAACGTCCACCAGCAACGGCAGATCGCCTTTGATCTGGCTGGCGTAATCGCTTTGCTTTAATTCGAAGGGTCTGTTCAGCAGGACCTCGGCCTTGCAGCGGCCGCATTTTGGGTGGTCGTTGAGGCGCGAGGCGGGGATGCGGTTGAGGCCGTTGCAGTGGGGGCAGGGGATGAGGAGTGGGTCAGTCATGCGGATGGTCCTGTTAAAGAAGCCGATAACTCCTATTTGGAGACGTTTGCTCATATTTTCAATCGTGCAGCGTCTGGCGATAAAACTAGGCTGAGTCGTACTGAGCGAGACCGTTGGTCTGCGCACTGATATCGCAACTTGCGATATTTTTGGTCTGTGATTAACTATCCATAGCAGAATGCGATAAGGATGTTGCATGCATGTCATTTCCGAAAAACGAATACGTGAAGCCAAGACCAAATGGCCAAATACAGCCACCGCATTGGATTATTGGTATCAATTGGCCAAAGGAAGTAAGCCATCGGATTTTGCGGCGATGAGAGCCATCTTTCCTGCTGTCGACAAGGTGGGTGAGCATCACGTTTTCGATATCGGTGGCAATAAATTGCGGCTGATCGCTTTTGTCAGGTATCGATCGCAAAAGCTTTATATCAAGCATGTGCTGGATCACCGCGAATATGATCGCGGAAAATGGAAGGAGGAAAGAGCATGAGTGTTCTGATCAAAAGAGCTGCCGAGCATTGGGAGTTTGTCTCGCCTGTGCTGCGCAAACCAAACAATGAAGACGACTATGACATGTTGGCGCGGGCGTTGGACGAGTTGCTCGAGATGACCGGTGATGACGAGTCCCATCCGCTGATGAGTCTTGTGGATATCATCGGTGACTGGATCGAAGAATGGGATCACAAGCATCACCCAATGCCGAAACCCAGCGGTGTCGACGTCCTCGGCTACTTGATGCGCGAGCACGGTCTGAGCCAAAGCGACTTGCCCGGTGTCGGCGCCCAGTCTGTTGTCTCCGAGATTCTGAGCGGCAAGCGTCAGCTCAACCTGCGGCAGATCCGCTGGTTGGCCGAGCGCTTCGGTGTGTCAGTGGAGACCTTTATCTGACCAGCCTCACGACGAACAACTGATCTCCAGATGCTTGCCCCACTCCGGCGGTCGCTCAGCGTAACTCTCCATCCCCGGCTGCTCCTCGAACGGATTGCTCAGCACTGCGTGCAGCCGACGCACCTCTGAATAGTCGCCACTCTGCGCCGCATCGATGGCTTTCTGCGCCAGGTAGTTACGCAGGATGTACAGCGGATTGACGGCGTGCATCCGTTTGCGGCGTTGTGCCTGATCAACCTCGCCGTCACGAGCAACTCGGGCGATGTACAGCTCACCCCAGGCATCGAAGCCCTTGATGTCGACGAAGTCATCGCGCAAACGGGCGACGGCCAGTTCAGGTGATTCTTCACCCAAGCGGCGGAAGAACAGGCTGTAGTCGACGCCGCTGTTCTGCATCAATTGCAGCAGCTGTTCCAGCAGTGTCTGGTCATCGTTTTCGGCTGTGGTGAAGCCGAGGCGGCGGCGCATCAGGTCCAGGTAATGGGCCTGGTACAGCGGCAAATACAGGCCGAGGGTTTCGCGCAGGGCTTCGACGCTGATGAACGGCGTCAGGGCCTGGGCCAGGGCGCTGAGGTTCCACTGGCCGATCGGCACCTGGTTGCTGTAGGAGTAACGACCCTGGTCATCGGAGTGGTTGCAGATGAAGTTAGCGTCGAAATCATCGAGGAAGGCGAACGGGCCGTAGTCGAAGGTAATGCCCAGGATCGACATGTTGTCGGTGTTCATCACGCCGTGGCAGAACCCATAGGCCTGCCATTTGGCGATCAGCTCAGCGTTGCGCTCAACGATTTCACGGAACATCGCCAGATACGGTTCCGGCTGTTCCAGGCATTCCGGGAAATGCAGGGTCAGCACGTGCTCGCCGAGCTCTTTCTGCTTCTCGGGCCGTTTGGTGTAGTAGAAATATTCGAAATGCCCGAAACGCACATGGCTCGGCGCCATGCGCAGGACCATGGCTGCGCGCTCCTGCTTCTCGCGCCACACCGGCGTGTCGGAGCCGATTACGCACAGCGCGCGGGTGGTCGGTATGTTCAGGGCATTCAGCGCTTCGGAGGCGAGAAACTCGCGGATCGAGGATCGCAGGACCGCTCGCCCATCACCCATGCGCGAAAAAGGCGTCTGGCCGGCACCCTTGAGGTGCAGGTCCCAATGCTCGCCGGCCTCGTTGTAAACCTCGCCCAGCAACAGACCGCGACCATCGCCCAGCTGTGGGTTGTAGGAACCGAACTGATGACCTGAATAGACCATCGCCCTCGGGACCGCGTCGGCCCAGAGCTTATGGCCGCTGAACAGTTCGGCGAACTCCGGGGTTTCGGCCACGGCAGGGTCGAGGTCGAGCAGCGCCATGGCGGCGGGGCTGGCTACCACCAGACGTGGGTTGTCGATGGGTTCGGGCAGCACGTGGGCGGAAAACGTATCGCCCAGGCGGGCGAAACGATTATCGAAGGTCAGTTCGTCGAGGGCTTTCAAGGGCCATCTCCAGCAGAATGTCCGAGCATTCTGCTAGGGATAAGCCACTTAGTCGAGCTTGGCCAGTGGTGGCTCTTGCGGCGATTTGCCATCAACCAGCGGCACGATGGTTTTGACTTCCGGCTCGATGGGCACCATTTTGTATTCCTGGCCGTGAAGGTTCTTGAGGTAAACCTCCATCTGCCGGAACGAGATGTTGATGTGCTGCTTCTTGAACTCGCGGTTGATGAAGCGGTTGACCTCATCGAGCACCGGGTTACGGTCGCCGAGGTCGCGCACATGCATGCGCAGTTCGTGGTCGAGGGTGCTTTCGCCAAAGTTCAGGAAGTAAACGAGCGGCTCGGGTTCCTTGAGCACTCGAGGGTTCTCCCGTGCGGCTTTCAACAGCAGTTCTTTCACCAGGTCCAGGTCCGAGCCGTAATCGACGCCGAGTTTGAGGGTCACTCGGGTGATGGTGTCGGTCAGGGACCAGTTGATCAGTTGCCCGGTGATGAACGTCTTGTTCGGGACAATGATGTCCTTGCGGTCGAAGTCGGTGATGGTCGTGGCGCGGATGCGGATCTTGCTCACCGTGCCCGACAGGTTGCCGATGGTAATAGTGTCGCCGATCCGCACCGGGCGTTCGAACAGGATCATGATCCCGGAGATGAAGTTCGCGAAGATTTCCTGCATCCCGAAACCGAGACCTACTGATAGCGCCGCCACCAGCCATTGCAACTTGTCCCAGCTCACGCCGAGCGTCGACAGGGTCGAGACGAAACCGACACCAGCGATCACGTAAGACAGCAACGTGGTGGTGGCGTACGCACTGCCCTGAGCCAGGTTCAGTTTCGACAACACCAACACCTCCAGCAGCCCCGGCAAGTTGCGCGCGAGGGCGAAGGTGATGCCGATGATGATGACCGCGCCGAGCATGTCGCCAATGCTGATCGGCACCATGCTCATGTTGGCGCCGGTGCCGCTGGTGTATTCGTAGAGGGTGACGTTATCCAGGTACGAAAACACCGAGATCAGATCGGACCAGGCCCAGTACAACGCCGCTATGAAACCGCCAAGTAGTGCCAGACGGATCAGGCGCAGGGACTGCTCGTTGACCTTCTCGATGTCCAGTGTTGGCTCTTCGATCACTGCTTCACCGTCGCCGGCCTCTTTCGCGGCCTGGCGTTTGGCCAGGGCGCGCTGGTAGGCCAGACGGCGGGCCGCCACGCTGAGGCCGCGCACGAAGGTGGCTTCGATCACCAGCCAGAACATCAGCAGGTACAGCGTGTTGATCAACCGGTCACTGAGCTTCAGCGCGGTGTAGTAATAGCCGAAGCACACCGCCACGAATAACGCGACCGGCAGGACCGTGAACATGATCCCCACGGCCTTGCGGAACAGCGAAGCGTTCTGGTGAGTCGGGCTGCTGATCAGCAAGCGGCTTAGCAGCCAGGCCATCAACGCGTAGCAGGTCAGCACCACCGGCATGCCGAGCACATCATCGGCCAGCGCCGCCGGTTGCAGTTCAGCGACCGCCACTACCGCGACGAGGGCCATTACCACCAGCCCCAGCCGGCGGACCCAGCCTTGAAGGAATTCGACCTGGGGTTTTTGCCAGCGGAAATGCAGTTCGGCCACGCCGCCCGGCGCGAGGATCCGGTAAGCGGTGTAGAACACCAGCCAGGCTTGAGCCATTTGCAGCAGCGCCGCGCCCATGTTGGCGTTCTGTCCGCGGGCGTCGATTTGCAAGGCCAGGCCACACAAGGCCAGGCCCAGAGACACCGGCATCGCCAGTAAAATGTTGATCAGAATCGCCTGGGGTGTGTGCCACTGACTGTCGCGCTTGAAGTGGCCGATGTCCTGGTGAACCTTGTTCAGTCGGGCATAGAGGCTCTTGCGCCGCCACAACAGGGCGCCGATCAGTAGCGCCAACGGCAGGAACAGCAGTGGTCGCTGGGTCAGGCCGTCAGTCAATTCGCTCAGGCTCGAGGCCCAGGGCAGGGTGGTGACCTGACGCTCCAGGCGCTCCGGTATGCCGCGCATCCACTCCGGGTCCAGCGGTTTGTTGCTGGGGATCCAGAACATCTGCTCATCGAGGGTCGCCCGCAGGCTTTGGGCAGTGCTGAGTAATTGTTTCTGATTGAGTTGCAACGTGATGGATTCGTTGAGCACCGCGCTCAGTTCGCGGTTCAACCGCTCCAGCAGGTCGACGCGGGTCGTGGCCAGCTCCATCAGGCTCTTGCGCAACGCCGGGGTAACTTGCTCCGGCGGTTGGGTAGACAGCAGATTGTCGACGTAAGTGGCCGGGTTGCTGAGCAGTTCCCGTTGCTGGCTGACTTCGAATTGATAGAGGCGAATGTCGGCGATCTGGTCGGCCAGGTCGCGGTCGAGCTTGAGGAGTGGCAGGGCCTGTTTCTGTTTGTAGAGAATCTTGGAGAGCAACAGGCTGCCCTTGAGCACGTTGATTTGCTCTTCCAGCGCCGAATCGCTCTGGGTCACGTTGTCCAGCTGCTGCTTGGTCTGCAGGTTCTGCTGGGTGACTTCGTTGAGGCGGTCGGTACTTTTTAGCAGGTAGTCAGACAGCTTCAGGTTGGCCGCGCTTTCGGTGGCCAAAAGGCTGCTGCCACCGGCCTTCTGCGCTTCGATGGACTGCTGGGTCACCGTCTCCTGAGACTGAGCCAGGCGCTTCTGGTTGATCAGGGTTTGCAGCTCCTGGCTTTCCTGATCCAGACGATCGGATTTTTCCGATAACAAGTCATGCTGGCTGTTGCCCAGGTCTTGCAGTTGACTGTTGCCGGCCAGTTCTTGGCGGCGCAACGGGATCAAGGCATTCAGCGCCGCGAGCTCAGCGTTGAGCAGGTCGCGTTGCTCGGGGGTCACGGTCTTGCCGTTGTCCTTGCCCGACTTGAGGATGTTGTTGATCTGCTGGATGCGCGTCTGGCTGGTAGAAATTTCGGCCTGGGCGCGCTCGGGGCGGGTCTGGGCGGTAGTGACCAGACTGTTGGCGTCGGCCAAGGACTTCTGCAGATCGCTTTGCTGAGTGGAGCGCTCAGTGAGCATCTGCTCCAGTTGCTGAACAGGCTCTTTGGCATAGCGCTGCGGCACCGGCAGCACTTTGGTGGCTTTGAGCTTGGTCAGTTCTCGCTGGTTCTCGATGTTCTGTTTCGGGGCGCTGGCCAGTTGCCGTTTGAGATCGGCCAGCCTCTGCTCGTAGTCACGCTGGTTATTGAGTTGTGTCAGCGTGTTTTGCAGGATGGATTGCAGGGCTTTCTGATCGGCTTCCGGCAGTTTACGGTCGGCGATCTTGTCCAGGTTCGCCTGCACGGCTGCGCTGGACGGCGGTTCGGCCGCTTGCAATGTACCGACAGAAAGACTCAAGCCCAGTAGGGCCATGATGAAAAAGGTGCGCAGGGTTGACATAGAGACCGATCGAAAACGAGACGAAGAATGGAGTTTAGAGGAACAAGCCCGGACCCGGGCGACTTCCTTCGGGGAATCTGACGCCCACTTTGCCGATCTTGTTCCCTTCCATGACCGCGATGGTCCAAATGGTGTTGTTCCACTCCACCTGGTCACCGACCACGGGTGCACCGCCCACTTTCTGGGCAATGAAATGGCCCAGGGACATGTCCGGGTCGATGCCTTCCACTTTCAATCCGTACAACGCAGCAACCGCGGCCAGCTGGGCGTCTCCTTCAAGTACGAAGTCGCCGAAGAAGCGCAAATCGAGGCCTCGTTGCGGTGCCTGACTGAAGAGTTTTCCGAGGGCCGGGAGGTTGTGTTCATGGCCGATTACACACAGCAAATCATCGACTTCGAGCGCCGTACTACCCGACGGATGGAGCAGTTGCTGGCCACGAAAGAGGGCTGCAATGCGAGTGCCTTCGGGCATTTTCAGTTCCCGAAGGGGCGAGCCGATGCACCATTTCTCGGCGCCGAGGCGATAAACGAACAGCTCCCACTCACTGGTGACGTGCACTTCCAGGGCGGCGCGGGAGATCGGCGCAGGCTCCGGCGGAACGGTCACTTTCAAAAGCTTCGCCACCCATGGCAGGCTCGTACCCTGCACCAGCAGCGACACCAACACGATAAAGAAGGCGAGGTTGAAGTAGAGCTGGGCGTTGGGCAGGCCGGCCATCAGCGGGAACACCGCCAGAATGATCGGGACCGCGCCGCGTAACCCGACCCAGGAAATGAACGCTTTCTCGCGCCCATGGAACGCCTTGAACGGCAGCAGACCGACCATCACCGACAACGGCCGGGCAAACAGAATCATCCACAGCGCCAGACCCAGAGCGGGCAGGGCAATCGGCAACAAGTCATGGGGCGTCACCAGCAAACCCAGCACCAGGAACATGCCGATTTGCGCCAGCCAGGCCATGCCATCGAGCATGTGCAACATGCCGTGGCGGCTGCGCACCGGGCGGTTGCCGATGACCAGGCCGCACAGGTACACCGCCAAAAAGCCGCTGCCGTGCAAGGCGTTGGTCAGGGCAAACACGACCAATCCGCCGGCAATGACCAGAATCGGATAAAGGCCGGTGGCCAAGTGGATACGGTTGACCAGTTGCAGCATGACCCAGCCGCCACCCAGGCCGATGACGGCACCGATGCCGAATTCACGCATAAAGTGCCCGAGCAGGCTCCAGTGCAGGCCGGTCTGGCCGCTGGCGAGCATGTCGATCAGGGTTACGGTGAGGAACACCGCCATCGGGTCGTTGCTGCCGGACTCGATCTCGAGGGTGGCGGTGACCCGTTCGTTCAAGCCTTTGCCGCCGAGCAGCGAGAACACCGCCGCGGCGTCGGTGGAGCCGACGATCGCGCCGACCAGCAGGCCCTGAATCAGGTTCAGGTTGAACAGCCAGGCGGCTGCCATGCCGGTCAGCCCGGTGGTAATCAACACCCCGACCGTCGCTAGCGACAGCGCCGGCCATAACGCCACGCGGAAGCTGGAAACCCGGGTGCGCAAGCCGCCGTCGAGCAGGATGACTGCCAGGGCGAGGTTGCCGACCAGATAAGCCGTTGGGTAGTTATCAAAAACAATTCCGGCACCGTCGACGCCGGCCGACATGCCCACCGCGAGGATGATCACCAGAATCGGGATACCGAGGCGCGATGAAAGTGAGCTCACCAGAATGCTCGCACCTACCAGCAACGCGCCGATCAAGAACAGGCTGTTGATGGTCGTCGCATTCAAAGGCAGTACTCCAGAAAGCTGAAAGGCGGGCACAAACGGACCATGCAGTCTGCGTGCCAGCGATTCTAACCTGTTGAAATGTGATGCTGTCAAAAAGCTTTTGACGGTGATCATGTACACCCGCTTGAGCCGGGTGGGACCACAGAGGTGGTGTAGCCGTTACAGGCTAAACCGCCCAACCATATTGTTCAGGTCCAACGCCAACCGCGACAACTCATTGCTGGCAGCACTCGTCTGATTCGCCCCGGTTGCCGACTGCACCGACAGATCACGAATGTTCACCAGATTGCGGTCCACTTCGCGGGCCACCTGCGCCTGCTCTTCGGCGGCGCTGGCGATCACCAGGTTGCGTTCGTTGATTTCGACGATCGCACTGTTAATGGTGTCCAGCGATATGCCAGCACCACGAGCAATGTTCAACGTCGACTCGGCGCGCTCGGTGCTGTTGCGCATCGAATCCACCGCGTGCTCGGTGCCGCTCTGGATGCTGCCGATCATGCGTTCGATTTCGCTGGTCGACTGCTGAGTACGATGGGCCAGGGCACGAACTTCGTCAGCTACCACGGCAAAACCGCGACCGGCCTCACCGGCACGGGCTGCTTCGATGGCCGCGTTCAATGCCAGCAGGTTGGTCTGGTCAGCCAGGCCGCGAATCACGTCCAGCACTTTGCCGATGTCACGGGACTCGTTGGCCAGGTCGCCAATCAGGGTCGCGGTGCTCTGCACATCAGCGCTCATGCGTTCGATGGCGCTGACGGTTTCCTGCACCAGGTCGCGACCATCACCGGCAGAGGTGGTGGCGTTTTTCGAGGCTTCGGAAGTGCTGACGGCATTGCGCGCGACTTCTTCTACGGCGCTGGTCATTTCATTGACGGCGGTGGCGGCCTGTTCGATTTCGTTGTTCTGCTGGGTCAGGCCACGGGCGCTTTCGTCAGTGACACTGTTGAGCTCTTCAGCGGCAGACGCCAGTTGCGTGGCAGAGCCGGAAATCCGTTGCAGGGTGTCGCGCAGCTTGTCCTGCATCTTCGACATGGCCAGCAGCAAACGGCCGGCTTCGTCCTCACCGTCGACTGTGATCGGGCGAGTCAGGTTGCCTTCGGCAATTTCTTCGGCGGCGCTCAGGGCATTAGCGATCGGCTTGGTGATGCTGTTGGTCAGCAACCAGGCGAAAAGCAGGGTCAGGCCGCTGGCGATGACCAGCAAAGTGATCACCAGATTGAACGACGTCGAATACTGATCGCCGGCGCGCTGGTCAGTTTTCTCGATTTGCTGGGTGTTGATCTCCAGCAGCTTCGCGAGGGCCGCGTTGACCTCTTCGGAGTTGGCGAGCAACTCGGTGTTCAGCATCTTGCGCAGGTCGTCGACCTGATTGTTGCGCGAGAACGTCTTCATCCGCTCTTCAAGCTGATGATACTGCGCCAGCAACTGCACGTACTTATCGTAAGCGCCGCGTTCTTGCGGACCATCGATCAGCGGCTCATAGACTTTCTGCGCCTCGCGGATCTGCTGGTTGCGCAGGTCGAACAGGTCAATAGTCTTCTGTTGAACATCAGGTTCGCGGTTCACCAGCAAACGGTAAGACAGCACCCGCAGGCGCAGTGTCAGCTGAGTGAATTCGTCGAGGCTCTTAATGCTCGGCACACTCATGGAAGCGATGTCTTCACCGGCGCCGCGAATCTTGCTCATTTGGTTCAAGGCAAACACCCCCAAAACCAGCATCAAACCGCCAATCAGGGCGAAACCGAGGAACGCCCGCGGAGCGATATTCATATTACGAAGGGACATGGTATTTACCGAAAAGAGCGCATCCGTGCCGCGCTGAGACTGACGTATGGGTGACTTATCGGTCATACGACTAAAGTCTTGAGCCCCTGCGCGTATTTGTCGCACAACCGCTCGGGCGACGAAGTGCAGGAACCAGATCCGCCTATCACAGTCTTTAAAGTTCGCGAGGAAGGTCGCCCGCCAGCAAAATCAAGGCCTTGCGCCTGGATATCCCTGGCATCCGTGGTGACTTTTCTTTATCGTACGCGCCCCTTGAAAATGCTTGGAAAATCAAAATGTTGGAAGCATCCCTAAGCCAATTGGAACAGCTGGTCAGCGACCTGGTGCAACAGAACCAGACCCTGCTCGGCACCAACCAAACCCTGAGTGCAGAATTGGCCCAGGCCAAGGATGAAAACGAAAGCCTGCAGCTGAGCCTGATGGAACATGAAGAGAAACAAGGCGCCACCGCCGCACGCATCCAGGCCCTGGTTGAGCGCGTCAGCGCCGGCCCAGTCAGCGCATGAGTCACGGCGCCGCAGGGGTAAAAGTCGTCTCGATCCTGGGGGAGGACTATTCGATCAAGGCACCGGCCGGGGAAGAGCAAACCCTGCTGGACGCCGCATTAATGCTGAAGGCTGCCCTGGCCGACACCAAAAAGAAGTACCCGACGCTGATCGGTGATCGCTTGCTGGTGCTGGCGGCGATGAATCTGTGTTCCCAGCAGATCGAAATGCAGAAACAGCACAAGCAGGAACTCGACCGTTACCAAGAGCAAGTCAGCGCCACGGTTGAAGTGATCTCCAAGACGATCAATCAGGCCTGATCGGCTTTGCGCACAACCAAAGAATAAATTGTCGGTTGCGTTGTATACAATCGGCACGGCTGTTGCAGCGTTTCAGCCTCTTATTCTTTGGGGGTGCACCATGCAGTTCTGGCGACGCAGTATTCAATGGCAGTTGATCCTGAGTATGGGCACCGCCCTGCTGGTCAGTATTCTGATCGTGGTTGGCGTTTATACCCTCGTGGTCAACCGTCTTGCCCAGCGCTATCTGGTCGAACAAGCGCTGCCGTCGAGCATCGAAGCGATGCGCAACGACATCGAACGAATCCTCGTTCAACCCCTCACCGCCGCCAAGGACATCGCCAGCAATAGCATGGTGCGCGACTGGCTGGCCGGGGGTGAAAACAGTGCCCAGACCGCCACGTTCGTGCAGTATCTGGAAGGCATCCGCGCCGAGCACAAGGCCTTTACCGCGCTGATCGTCGGCACTGCCTCAAGCAATTACTTCACTGAAAAAGGCCTGGACCGGACCCTCAGCCGTTCCAACCCCAAAGACGCCTGGTTCTACTCGTTTCTCGACAGCAATCAGCCGCGCACCCTCAATATCGACAATGACACCGCGACCGGTGAATTGGCGCTGTTCATCGACCTCAAGGTCGAACAGGCCGGTAAAGTCGTGGGTGTCGCCGGGCTTGGCCTGAGCATGAAAGAGCTGTCGGAGCTGATCCACAATTTCAACTTCGGTGAGCGCGGCAAGGTCTATCTCGTGCGTTCCGACGGTTTGATCCAGGTTCATCCCGAAGCGCAATTCAGCGGCAAACGCACGTTGGCCGAGCAAATTGGTGCAACGGCCGCACAAGCGGTGATGGGTCAAAAAGTTGCCACCAACAGTAGCTTTGTCCGCGATGGCGAAGATTATCTGGCGCTGAGTCTGCCGCTGCGTGATCTGGGCTGGACGTTGGTGGCCGAAGTGCCGCAGTCGCAGATCTACGCTGAAGCACGCCGCGCGATGTGGATGAGCAGTGGCATCGGCCTGGCGGTGGCGCTGGTGTGCCTGTTGCTGGTGGTGTTGCTGGCCCGGGGATTGGTGCGGCCGATCCGTCAGGTAACAGCAGCGCTGGTAGCAATCGGTAGCGGTGGGGGAGATTTGACCCACAGGTTAGATTCCAGTCGCGCCGATGAGCTCGGTGACCTGGCTCGTGGCTTCAATCGGTTCCTGGAAAGTCAGCGCGACATGATTGGCGAAGTGTTGACCACCAGCGAGCGTTTACGCACGGCCGTCGGGCAGGTGGCGCGCGTAGTGGATAACACCGCCGAACGCTCCGGCCGTCAGCAGGAAATGACCGACATGGTCGCCACCGCCGTCCACGAAATGGGCCTGACAGTGCAGGAAATCGCCCAGAACGCGGGTAATGCCGCCGTCGCTTCGCAGAATGCTCGCGATGAAGCAATGCAAGCGCGGGAAATCGTGGGTGGTTCGATCCGGCATATAGAAAGCATGTCCGATGAAATCGGCCTCGCCGCGAGTGCGGTGGGTGAGCTGGCCCATCAAGTGGCGTCCATTGATCAGGTGTTGGCGGTGATTCGCGGGATTTCCGAGCAGACCAATTTGCTGGCGCTCAACGCGGCCATTGAAGCGGCGCGAGCCGGGGACATGGGCCGAGGGTTTGCCGTGGTGGCGGATGAGGTGCGCACGTTGGCGCGGCGGACTCAGTCGTCGACTGATGAGATTCAGCAGATGATCGCCAGCCTCAAGCAGGGCGCGGAGAATGCGGTTTCATCCATGCATTCCGGGCAATCAGCGACGGGCACCGGAGTCGAGTCGAGCCAGCGCACCGGGGCGTCGTTGACGGCGATTACCGGGCAGGTCGAGCGGATCAGCGACATGAACCATCAAGTAGCGACCGCGACGGAAGAGCAGTCAGCGGTGACCGAAGAGATCAACCGCAACGTGCAGGGGATTTCCGATTTGGCCCGGGCAACGGCGGGGGAAGTGAGAGCTTGCCGTGAGGATTGTCAGACGCTGCAGCGGTTGGCGGATGATTTGGCGCGGCAGATGGGTAGCTTCAAACTTACCTGACTGATCGTTCCCACGCTCCGCGTGGGAATGCAGCCCGGGACGCTCCGCGTCCCATTGGAACGCGGAGCGTCCCCTGAGGCATTCCCACGCAGAGCGTGGGAACGATCAGTGTGAGGGATCAGAACCACTCATCTTGCATGCTCAAGCACACATCATCCCGCGCCTCAAGAATCGCCAGCTCATTGTGACAACCCGGCACTTCCCACGTCAGGAAATACCGCGCCGCCTGCAGCTTGCCCTTATAGAAGCTCACATCCGCCACATTCCCTTTGGCCAACCCTTCTTCGGCGCGAATCGCCTGTTCCAGCCAGCGCCAGCCAATCACCGTGTGCCCGAACACCTTCAGGTACAACGCCGAGTTCGCCAGGCTGCTGTTGACCTTGCCTTGCCCCAGATCCGTCAACAAACCAATCGTCACCGTTTGCAGGCGTGCCACCAGTTTCTCCAGCGGTTCACGCAGCGCGGTCAACGACTCATGCGCCTGCGCTCGCTCAGCAGTGTCGGCGATCAGTCGAATCAGTTGCTTGAGCCCAGAACCACCGTTCTGCGCCAGTTTACGTCCCAGCAAGTCCAGCGACTGAATGCCATGAGTGCCCTCATGAATCGGGTTCAAACGGTTGTCGCGGTAGTACTGCTCCACCGGATATTCGCGGGTGTAACCGTGGCCGCCCAGTATCTGGATCGCCAGTTCATTGGCTTTCAGGCAAAACTCCGACGGCCAGGATTTGACGATCGGTGTCAGCAAATCCAGCAACTCATGGGCCTGTTTGCGCTCGGCTTCAGTCTCAAGGGTCGTGGTGTCATCGAACAGCCGCGCCGCGTACAGCCCGAGATCGAACGAGCCTTCGACGTAGGCTTTCTGAGTCAGCAACATGCGTTTGACGTCGGCGTGCTGAATGATCGCCACCGGCGCAGTGTTCGGGTCCTTGCTGTCCGGCACGCGACCCTGCGGACGCTCGCGGGCGTACTCCAGGGAATACAGATAACCGGCGTAACCGAGCATCACCGCACCCATGCCGACGCCGATCCGCGCTTCGTTCATCATCTGGAACATGTAGCTCAGGCCATGGTGCGGCGTGCCCACAAGGTAGCCGACACACTCGCCGTTATCGCCGAAATTCAGTGCAGTGGAGGTGGTGCCGCGCCAGCCCATTTTGTGAAACAAGCCGGCCAGCAGCACGTCGTTGCGCTTGCCGAGACTGCCGTCATCGTTGACCAAAAACTTGGGCACGATGAACAGCGAAATACCCTTCACCCCGGCCGGTGCGTCCGGCAATTTCGCCAGCACCATGTGCACGATGTTTTCCGACAACGGGTGATCGCCGCCGGAGATGAAGATCTTGTTGCCCTTCAAGCGATAGGTGCCGTCAGACGCAGGCTCGGCGCGGGTACGAATATCTGAAAGCGACGAGCCAGCATGTGGCTCGGTCAGGGCCATGGTGCCGAAGAAGCGGCCATCGATCATCGGCTGCAGGAAGCGTTGCTTCTGCTCATCTGTACCAAAGCTTTCGATCAGGTTCGCCGCGCCCATGGTCAGGAACGGATAAGAGGTCGACGCCGCATTGGCCGACTGAAAGTGCGCGAAGCAGGCTTGGGACAACAGCGTAGGAAGTTGCATGCCGCCCGCATCGAAACTGCGCGCCGCGTTGAGGAAACCGGCTTCGAGGAAGGCATCCACCGCCGGTTTCACTTCCGGAATCAGAATCGCCTGACCGTCTTCATAGCGCGGCTCGTTCTCGTCGCCCTTGCGATTGTGCGGGGCGAAGAACTTCTCGGCGATAGTGCGGGCAGTGTCGATGGCGGCGTCGAACGTCTCGCGGTTGTGCTCGGCGAAACGCTCGCGCTGAGTCAAGCCCTCGGCATCGAGGACTTCATACAGCTCGAAAGCCAGATTGCGGGAACTGAGCAACGTCTCGGACATGTCGGCCTACCTTTTTTTGGGATGGACCGAGTCTAGGCGTGGGAAGGGCGGGGTGAACAGGATGATTGATGAGCGTGATGGAGAGGCCAAACGAGGGTAGGGCATGATCGTTCCCACGCTCCGCGTGGGAATGCAGCCCGGGACGCTCCGCGTCCCCAAACGGCGTGACGCAGAGCGTCACAGGAGGCATTCCCACGCAGAGCGTGGGAACGATCACGAGGAGGGTTTAGCCAATAGTCATCAAACTGGCGTTACCACCCGCCGCCGCAGTGTTAACGCTCAACGCCCGCTCGATCACAAGGCGCTCCAGCGCAATGTTGGTTTCGCCTTGCGACAGACCATGAACCCCAACAATCGCACCTGCACGCTTGGCCACCTGCTTGCAGACCGCACGCAGCTGATCGGAATGGCCGTGATGCAGAACCGCATCAAACACCACCTCGTCCTTGCTCCAGTCGGAAACCAGCTTGATTCGTGCCTGAACTTCCTTCGGCAGACGTGCGAACAACGCCTTGGTCAATTCCGCTTCCGGCCATACCGCCGAACCGCCAACAGCCAATACCGCTGCCAGTTGAGTCAGCAGATCGCCTTCGACTTCCGCCAGGCACAGCGCGTGTTCGCGCGGCAGGATGGCGTAGCTGTTGCGCTCGCCGGTCGGGCCCGCCAGTACACGGGTGATCCCGCTTTGCGATTGCGCCGCGAACTGCACGCACAGGGCGCTCAGGCCAGCGAACTTGTTGCTGTCGGCCCAGGCCTTCAGGGCAGTCAGCGGTTTGCTCATGGCATCACGCAGACGAACGTCCGGTGCTGTGATGGCATCACCGCGAGCGAAGGACTGTTCGATCGCACCGGTAGGACGCGTCGACAGCAGGCGATACAGGTACAGCGGACCACCGGCTTTCGGACCGGTACCCGACAAACCTTCGCCGCCGAACGGCTGCACACCAACCACGGCACCCACAATGTTGCGGTTCACGTAGACGTTACCGGCGTTGACGTTGTCGATCACCTTGGCGATGGTCTCGTCGATGCGCGTGTGCACGCCCAGCGTCAGGCCGTAACCGGACGCGTTGATCTGGCCAATCAGCTGATCGATGTCTTTGCGCTTGTAGCGAACCACGTGCAGGACCGGGCCGAAAATCTCACGCTGCAGCTCATCGAAGCTTTCCAGCTCGATCAGGGTCGGCATCACGAAGGTGCCGCGTTTGACTTCTTCGCTATTGGCGATTGCCACCTGGTACACGCTGCGACCTTTGTCGCGCATGGCCTGGATGTGCTTCTCGATGCCCGCCTTGGCTTCGGCGTCGATCACCGGGCCGATGTCCACGGACAGGCGCTCTGGGTTGCCGAGACGGCATTCAGCCATGGCACCTTTGAGCATTTCGATGACACGGTCAGCGGAATCTTCCTGCAAGCACAAGACGCGCAGCGCCGAGCAACGTTGACCAGCGCTGTCGAAGGCCGACGACACGACGTCGATCACCACTTGTTCGGTGAGTGCCGAGGAGTCGACGATCATCGCGTTCTGGCCACCGGTTTCGGCGATCAGCGGAATCGGACGACCCTGAGCATCCAGGCGACCAGCGACGTTGCGTTGCAGCAAGCGAGCGACTTCGGTGGAGCCAGTGAACATCACGCCTTTGACCCGATCGTCACCGACCAGACGAGCACCAACGGTTTCGCCGCGGCCCGGCAGCAGTTGCAGCACGCCTTCCGGAATCCCGGCTTCGAGCAGCAAACGCACGGCTTGAGCGGCGACCAGCGGCGTTTGTTCCGCAGGCTTGGCCAATACCGGGTTACCGGCGGCCAGTGCTGCAGCGACTTGGCCACTGAAGATCGCCAGCGGGAAGTTCCACGGGCTGATGCAGACCACCGGACCCAGTGGGCGGTGGGCGTCGTTGGTGAAATCGTTGCGAGCCTGCACCGCGTAATAACGCAGGAAGTCCACGGCTTCACGCACTTCGGCGATGGCGTTGGCGAAGGTCTTGCCGGCTTCGCGAGCCAGCAGGCCCATCAGCGGCTGGATTTCGCCTTCCATCAAATCGGCGGCACGCTCCAGAATCGCGGCACGTTCGGCGGGCGGAGTGGCCTGCCAGATTGGCGCAGCGTTCAGGGCGCACTGGATCGCGTTGTCGACGTCTTCGACAGTGGCTTCCTGCACATGGCCGACCACGTCACGCAGATCGGACGGGTTCAGGACTGGCGCCGGCGTTTCAGTGCTGGACGCGCAACCGAGCATCGGCGCAGCTTTCCAGTGGTTGTGAGCGGTCGCCAGCAAAGCACAGGACAGCGAAGCCAGGCGATGTTCGTTGGCCATGTCGATGCCGCTAGAGTTGGCGCGCTCGGCACCATAAAGATCACGCGGCAGCGGGATACGCGGGTGCGGCAGGCCGAAGCCGCCTTCCAGCATCGCCATCTGCTCGATGCTGGCCACTGGATCGGCCACCAGCGCCTGAATCGAGATGGACTGATCGGCGATCTGGTTGACGAACGAGGTGTTTGCGCCGTTTTCCAGCAGGCGACGTACCAGATACGCGAGCAGCGTTTCGTGAGTGCCGACCGGTGCATACACGCGGCACGGACGGTTCAACTTGCCTTCGGAAACTTTGCCTACAACCTGTTCATACAACGGTTCACCCATGCCGTGCAGGCACTGGAACTCGTACTGGCCGGGGTAATAGTTCTGACCTGCGATGTGGTAAATGGCCGACAGCGTGTGGGCGTTATGCGTCGCGAATTGCGGGTAGATAACTTCCGGCACCGACAGCAGTTTGCGGGCGCAGGCGATGTAGGAAACGTCGGTGTACACCTTGCGGGTGTAGACCGGATAGCCTTCCAGGCCTTCGACCTGGGCGCGCTTGATTTCGCTGTCCCAGTACGCGCCTTTCACCAGGCGGATCATCAGGCGATGACGGCTGCGGCGAGCCAGGTCGATCACGTAATCGATCACGTACGGGCAACGCTTTTGATAAGCCTGAATCACGAAACCGATGCCGTTCCAGCCGGTCAGTTGCGGCTCGAAGCACAGGCGCTCCAGCAGATCCAGCGACAGCTCAAGGCGGTCGGCTTCTTCGGCGTCGATGTTCAAACCGATGTCGTATTGCTTGGCCAACAGGGTCAGCGACAGCAGGCGCGGGTACAACTCGTCCATCACGCGCTCGTACTGGGCACGGCTGTAACGCGGGTGCAGTGCCGACAACTTGATGGAAATGCCCGGCCCTTCATAAATCCCGCGACCGTGAGACGCTTTGCCGATCGAATGGATGGCTTGTTCGTACGAGGCCAGGTACTTCTGGGCGTCGTGTTCGGTGAGTGCAGCTTCACCCAGCATGTCGTAGGAATAGCGGAAGCCTTTGGCTTCGAACTTGCTGGCGTTGGCCAGGGCTTCGGCGATGGTTTCGCCGGTGACGAACTGTTCGCCCATCAGGCGCATGGCCATGTCGACGCCCTTGCGGATCATCGGCTCGCCGCTCTTGCCGATGATGCGGCTCAGGGACGACGTCAGGCCGGCTTCGTTATGGGTGGCGACCAGTTTGCCGGTCAGCAACAAGCCCCAAGTAGCGGCGTTGACGAACAGCGACGGGCTGTTGCCCAAGTGCGGGTGCCAGTTGCCGGTGCTGATCTTGTCGCGAATCAGTGCGTCACGCGTGCCTTTGTCCGGGATGCGCAGCAGCGCTTCGGCGAGGCACATCAGTGCTACACCTTCCTGGGACGACAGGGAAAATTCCTGCAACAGGCCCTGAACAATCCCGGCACGGCCGCCGGCGCTCTTCTGATTGCGCAGCTTCTCGGCTATCGAGGAGGCGAGCTTGTTAGTGGCTTCGGCCATCGCAGCAGGCAGACGCGCCTGTTCGATCAGCATCGGCACCACTTCCGGCTCAGGGCGACGGTAGGCGGCGGTGATCGAGGCGCGCAGCACCGATTGCGGCAGGATGCTTTCTGCGAACTCGAGGAAGCATTGGTGGGCGTGATCCAGAGGCGCATCGACGACGTCGTCGGAATCCTTGGTCAAACCGTTCAGCTCGGTCAGGGTTGCACCACCCTCGAGTTTTTCCAGGTAATTAAAAATTGCCTGCTTGATCAGCCAGTGCGGCGTGCGATCAATCGAGGTCGCGGCGGCCTTGAGGCGCTCGCGGGTCGGGTCGTCAAGTTTGACCCCAAGGGTGGTGGTAGCCATATTTTTATCCTCATGTTTGCCACGACCGCGTGGCATCAGCTGGCGGCAAGATTAGCTGCGCAACTCTCGAGGTGCAACCGGGTGCAACCCTTTTTTGTCGGAAAAATCAGCAGTTCGTCAGGAATTAAATTCCGGTACGAACGTACCGCTCCTGCTTGGTGCTTTTGCTTCTAGTAAATCGCGCGGACTGCCCTAAAAGGGAGCAAAAACAGAGCTATTTTAGATAAATCCGACTAGGTGCAACTTATTCTCACGAAACTGGTTGCACCTTATTTGCTTTGTTGAATAGCATTCGCGCCCAAGGTGCAACCGGTCAAAAAAGACAGGTGCCCCGGCTGATGGCTTTCCTGGGGAAACATCAGTCATAAATGCGCGGGACCCGAAATCGTCTGTCAAACGTCGTCGTTTGCGTGCGGTTCACCAGCCGCCGCTACATAAAAACAAAGCCAGGGCGTAACTTAATGAGCGTTAGCAATCCAACCCTGATCACCTTCGTGATCTACATCGCAGCAATGGTGCTGATCGGCTTAATGGCCTATCGCTCCACCAATAACCTTTCTGACTACATCCTGGGCGGTCGTAGCTTGGGGAGCGTCGTGACTGCATTGTCCGCCGGCGCCTCCGACATGAGCGGCTGGTTGTTGATGGGCCTGCCGGGCGCTATCTACATGTCCGGTCTGTCCGAAAGTTGGATCGCCATCGGCCTGATCGTCGGTGCTTACCTGAACTGGCTGTTCGTCGCCGGCCGTCTGCGCGTGCAGACCGAGCACAACGGCGATGCACTGACCCTGCCGGATTACTTCTCCAGCCGTTTCGAAGACAAAAGCGGCCTGCTGCGGATCATCTCTGCGGTCGTGATTCTGGTGTTCTTCACCATCTACTGCGCCTCCGGCATCGTGGCCGGCGCCCGTCTGTTTGAAAGCACCTTCGGCATGTCCTACGAGACGGCGCTGTGGGCCGGTGCTGCAGCGACGATTGCCTACACCTTCGTCGGTGGTTTCCTGGCAGTGAGCTGGACTGACACCGTACAAGCCACACTGATGATCTTCGCTCTGTTGCTGACGCCGATCATTGTGCTGCTGGCCACTGGCGGCGTCGACACCACGTTCCTGGCCATCGAAGCACAAGATCCAAGCAACTTCGACATGCTGAAAAACACCACTTTCATCGGCGTGATTTCGCTGATGGGCTGGGGCCTGGGCTACTTCGGCCAGCCGCACATCCTGGCGCGTTTCATGGCCGCGGATTCGGTCAAGTCGATCGCCAACGCTCGCCGTATCTCCATGACCTGGATGATCCTGTGCCTGGGCGGCACCGTCGCTGTAGGCTTCTTCGGTATCGCTTACTTCTCGGCGCACCCTGAACTGGCCGGTCCTGTGACCGAAAACCCAGAGCGCGTGTTCATCGAACTGGCCAAAATCCTGTTCAACCCATGGATCGCCGGTGTACTGCTGTCGGCCATTCTGGCGGCGGTAATGAGTACCCTGAGCTGCCAGCTGCTGGTGTGCTCGAGCGCCCTGACCGAAGACTTCTACAAAACCTTCCTGCGTAAAACTGCTTCCCAGGTTGAGCTGGTTTGGGTTGGTCGTGCCATGGTGCTGCTGGTTGCCCTGATCGCCATCGCGATGGCCGCTAATCCGGAAAACCGCGTACTGGGCCTGGTCAGCTACGCTTGGGCTGGTTTCGGTGCTGCGTTTGGTCCGGTTGTCCTGATCTCCGTGATCTGGAAAGACATGACCCGTAACGGCGCATTGGCCGGCATTTTGGTCGGTGCGATCACCGTGATCGTCTGGAAACACTTCGAATTGCTGGGTCTGTACGAAATCATCCCTGGTTTCATCTTCGCCAGCCTGGCGATCTACATCGTCAGTAAAATGGGCGAGCCTACTAAAGGCATGCTTCAGCGCTTCGCCGCTGCCGAGGCAGATTTCCGCCTGAACAAGTGATCGGGATGAGCTGATGCTCTGACCTTTCGCCGAACATGAAACGGCCCGCTTCCTTTTGGACGCGGGCCGTTTTTTGTCTGTGCGACCAGTCTGACGGGTATGTCTGTAGGTCACTGTCCCGACTTTTGAAGGAAGATTCCCTAAAAAAGTAGGGCAAATCTGATTTTCCTGTCCCTCCATCAATGCCCCTTGTCGCTCATGCAGAATCGCCCGCCTTCATTCTGCAGAGACACATCGGATGTTCGCTCCTGCCAATCAACCGCGTTTCACGTTGACCCTCGACGGCGTCCAAAATGAGCTCAGAGTGCTTGAGTTCACGGGCAAGGAAGCCATCAGCCAGCCCTACCGTTTTGACCTGGAACTGGTCAGTGAACGACCGGACATCGAACTCGAAAGCCTGCTGCATCGTCAGGCATTTCTGAGTTTTGATGCTCAAGGTTCCGGTATTCATGGTCAGATTTTTCGGGTCGGCCAAAGCGATTCCGGACAACGCCTCACGGGTTACCAAATCAGTCTCGTACCGCGACTGGCGTACCTCGGCCAGCGCATCAATCAGCGGATCTTTCAGCACAAAAGCGTGCCGACGATCGTCGCGCAAATCCTCAAGGACCACGGCATCCAGCGCGATGCCTTCGAGTTTCGGCTCGGCAGCGACTATCCAGCGCGCGAGTACTGTGTGCAATACGCCGAGAGCGATCTGGCGTTCCTCCAGCGGCTGTGTGCCGAGATTGGCATTCACTACCACTTTCAGCACAGCCTCGACGGGCACCTGCTGGTATTTGGTGATGACCAGACGGTTTTCCCTCGTCTGTCCGAGCCGACGTTATACCTGCCGGGCAGCGGAATGGCGGCGGATGCGCCAGCCATCAAGCGTTTCAACGTGCGGCTGGAAACCCGGACGACAGCGGTAACCCGTCGCGATTACGACTTCCGCAAACCACGCCTGCAACTTGAAAGCCGCCTCGACAGCGAACAGCGACCGGTGCTGGAGGATTATCACTTTCCTGGCCAGTTCACTGATCGCGAACACGGCAAACATCTGGCTCAACGAGCACTCGAACGCCACAACGCCGACTTCCGTCAAGCCGAAGGTCGCGGCGACGAATCTGCGTTGGTCTGCGGGCACTTCCTACATCTCGCCGAGCACCCGCGTCAGGCATGGAACGACCTGTGGTTGATCACCGAAATTGAGCACCGTGGACGCCAGCCGCAAGTGCTGGAAGAGTCGGTCACCAGCGACAGCCCGGATGATTTCCAGGGCTATCGCAATACCTTTCTGGCCATACCGTGGGACGTTTCGTTTCGTCCGCCACACGGGCCGGAAAAGCCACGCATGCTCGGCTATCAACCTGCCGTGGTCACCGGCCCGACCGACAGCGAAATTCATTGCGACGAGTTCGGTCGGGTCAAGGTTCAGCTCGCCTGGGACCGTGACGGTCAGCTCGATGAACACTCCAGTTGCTGGCTGCGCGTGGCCACCGGCTGGGCGCACGATCGTTACGGCAGCGTGCTGATCCCGCGAGTCGGCATGGAAGTGCTGGTGGGGTTCATCGATGCCGATGCCGACAAACCGTTGGTCATGGGTTGCCTGCCAAACGCCGCAACTCCGGTGCCGCTCGACCTGCCCGCCGACAAGACCCGCAGCATTTTCCGCAGCCAAAGTAGTCCCGGTGGCGGCGGTTACAACGAATTGCGCATCGAGGATCGCAAAGGCGCCGAGGAAATCTACCTGCGCGCCCAGCGAAACTGGACTCAGCACGTGCTGAACGATCAACAGGTGCAGGTCGATAACCAGCGCAGCATCGTCGTCACCGGCACCGCCCGCCATGAGCTGAAGGCCGACGAGCAACGCATCACCCACGGTCAGCGCCAGACCGAAGTGAAGCTCGACGATCACCTGGTGGTGATCGGCGACCGGCACATCCGCGTGACCAGTCAGGCGCTGAATGCCAGTCAGCAATTCCATGTCAGCGCCGGTCAGCAAGTGGTGATCGATGGCGGTGCCAGCGCGACCATTCAGGCGGGCGGGCAGTGGATCAACATTGGTCCCGGCGGAATTTTCAGCAGCGTGCCGATTCAGGTCGGTGGGGCGTTGATGCCGGCCATGGCGGCTGCGCCGTCCTTGCCGGATACGCCGTTGAACCTCGTCGCCGCTCCGGCGGCACTGCTGAGTGCTGCACAGATTCTAAGCCTGAAAAGTGACGCGCCGTTTTGTGAGGAATGTGAGCGTTGTAAGGAGGGTGTCTGTGCAGCCTGATGCCCTGTTACCTCGTGGCTGGCTCAATCGCCAACCGCTGAAACCATCGGAACAATTGTTCGCCATCTTCAG
The DNA here is from genome assembly GCF_054898165.1 of Pseudomonas sp. Hz4. Taxonomy (NCBI): domain Bacteria; kingdom Pseudomonadati; phylum Pseudomonadota; class Gammaproteobacteria; order Pseudomonadales; family Pseudomonadaceae; genus Pseudomonas; species Pseudomonas sp. Hz4. The sequence goes on from NZ_CM142719.1 coordinate 708,946, forward strand.
CAATACAAGTGCCGCTGAACCTTTCAAAGCTTGGCAGCGTTCGCTCGCGGCGCCAGCGCCGAGCCCGATTTGGGCCGACACCGCTTACGCCGAGTGGGAACTGGTGATGCCCTATGTCGGAATCGTCGCCGCTGGCAGTGAGTTTCTGGAGTGGGTCGCCACGACCGAATCACGCGATTGGGGTTGGCTGGCGGTTTCTTCCGCCCCTCAAGACGTGCTGGTCGAGCATTTGCGCAGCCTTACCCAAGTCCTTTTGCCCAACGGTAACCCAGTGTTTTTCCGCTTTTGGGATGGGCGTTATTTGCTGTCGATCCTTCAGTCTGCCGACGTTAACGCTACGCAATTAATGCCTGTGATCGACCGCTGTTTGATCAATGGCCAGCCGCTCGACATGGGTGGCAGTGCGTTGAAAACCTCAAAAGTTTTTCCGTGGTGGGACGTTTCTGAATCGCTGCTTAAACACCTCGCTGCGGAGTCCGCAACAACCCGCACTAACAACTTGGTGAAGTGGTTGAGCGAGGACCGCCCTGATCTTTATGAGGCGTTTTCGATAAGCGTATTGCGGCACAAGGTCGCGATCTTTCTTGAGACACCGAACCTGCCTCTAGCACCCAAAACAGCCTTAGCGGAATACCTGATGGCGGAGCTGAACTGATGGATCAGATCGAGCGTATCGAGCAGGAGCTCGACGGTTTCAAAGACACCCTAAGTGTGTATCGCCAACAACTCGGCGGGTTCCTGAGCAGGAATGCGGACATGGTCAGCCGGGCAACGGACATGCCATCGCTGATGGACATGGAGCGGCTGATAAAACTCGGCAATACCACTACTGCGGTGAGTAGTCGCGACGATGATTTCCTTTCCGGTGTTGCGCAATGTCCGGCCAGTGGGATTCTGGAGATTGAGAGCAAGTTCGAGTCGGTCTATGACATTCCGTTGGGCAATATTCAGGTCGATGTGGTTGCCGAGGACGGTGGTCAGTCGACGCCTGTAACGCTCGATAAAAACGGTAAGGGGACGTTCGAGGGTACCCCCGGGAAGTTTTATCGCGTTCATGTCCAAAGCGAAGTGACCTCGAAGCAAGTTGATAAGCTTTTTGAGTCCTACGACGGCCTGACCAAAGAGTTGGAAGGCTGGCTGCGCAAAGAGTGGGACGGGTTTAAACCGCAGTGGTCGCAGCAGTCGGCATCAGCTTCGTTGGCTGCGGTGGGCAATGGAATGCTCGCGGGAAGTTGGGCAGCGGTCGAGGCGGTTTGGGATGGCATCGGTGAACTCGCCGAAATCCTGAAGAATCCCAAGGCTTTTGCCGAAAAGCTCGGGGAAAGCGCCGGGGAACTTGCCAAGCTCGCAAAAAGCGCTCCGGACCTGATGGAAAAAGCCATGTTGCTGGCCAGCGACGAGGCGGCGCTGTGTTTGCTGATGCGCACCGCGACGCTGTGGCTCGAAGCATTGCCACCATCTCAGCTGGCCGGGTCCTCGGCTGAAGCCATTTCCAAGGTTGTGGTTGGCTTGGTCATCGACTTGTTGATTGGCCTGGTGCTGAGCGTGGTCGGGGTTGGTATTGCCTGGCTCACGGTGCGCTTGATGAAGTACAGCGCACAGATTTATGAGGCCGCGATGGGCTTCGTGAAGTCGATGGTCACGATCATCAACAACTTCATGGAGTACGTCGATCGCTACAAAGCAGTAGCCGCACGTGGTGTTGCCGCAGGACTAAAAAAAGGTCGCATGCAACTACGCTGGAATGGCCGCAAGAACACCACACTGAAAAAAGACGAACACCACGACGACGTCCCGGATCAAGCGAAAAACCCCAACGGCGACAGCGCCGATTCCGCCGATAAAACCGCCACTAACAAATGCCCGGTGTCGATGGTCACCGGCGAAGAACTGCTGACCCTGACCGACGGTGCGCTGGACGGCATCCTGCCGTTCGCCTTCACCCGGCTCTATCGCACCAGCGCCGCCGAGATCGACGGAGGCCTCGGCTACGGCTGGAGTCACAGCCTCGCCCATCGACTGGAAATCGACGGCGACCACGTCATCTGGATCGACCACGAAAACCGTCGCACTTCCTTCCCGCTGCCGAACCGCGAACGCCCGGCGATCCACAACAGCCTGTCGCGCGCGGCGATTTATCTCGGCGATCAACCCGAAGAACTGATCCTCGCCCAGGCCGGTGATGACACGCGGTTCTATCACTTTCAAAACGGCCGACTGACAGCCATCAGCGACGCTTACGACAACCGCCTGCGCATCACCCGCGACCGCCAGGACCGGATCAAACGTCTCGACAACGGCGCCGGCCGCGCCTTGCTGTTGCGCTATGACCGCAGCCATTTGGTCGCCGTCGACTATCAGGTTTTTGTCCCGGCCCAGACCCTCGACGAAGCTTGGCACACCGAACTAACACTGGTCAGTTACTGCTACGACGAATGCGCTCAGCTCATCGAAGCGACCAACGCTGCCGGCGAAAGCGAGCGTTACGACTACGACGATCAGCACGTCATCCTGCAGCGGCAGTTGGCCGGTGGGGCGAGTTTCTTCTGGGCGTGGGAAAGGTCCGGCAAGGCGGCCCGATGCATCCGCCACTGGGCCTCGTTTTCGCAGATGGACGCGCGGTATGTCTGGGATGACCAGGGCAGTGTCACCGTTCAGAACATCGACGGCAGCGAAGAGGTTTACGTCCACGACGATCGGGCGCGGCTGGTGCGCAAGGTTGAACTGGATGGTGGCGAACACCTCAAGGCCTACGACGACCAGGGGCGGTTGATCGCCGAGCAGGACCCGCTCGGCGCCGTCACTGAATACCATTACGACGAAGTTGGACGGCTGGTCGCGCTGATTCCACCGGAAGACGAGCCAACGGCCTACGAGTACCGCAACGGTTTCCTGCACGCGCGCTATCGCGGCAAAGCGGTCTGGAAATATCAGCGCAATGCTCAGGGCGATGTCACCGAAGCGACCGATCCCGACGGGCATGTCAGCCACTATCACTACGACGAAAAAGGCCAGCTGCTGTCGATCCGTTACCCGGACAACAGTCGGCATGTCCTCGTCTGGAGCGCCTTGGGGCAACTGCTCGAAGAGACCTTGCCGGGCGGTGGCCAGCGGCGGTTTTCCTACGATGCGATGGGGCGGCAGCTTACCCGGCAGGATGAACACGGCGCCGTCACCCAGTACCAATGGGATGCCGTCGGCCGACTGATTCAGACGACGCTGCCTACCGGTGCCAGTCGCGCGTTCAGCTACAACGCCTACGGCAAGATCACCGCCGAACGCGATGAGCTGGGACGCGTCACGCGTTACGAATACGTTGACGATCTGCACCTGGTCAGCCGCCGGATCAATCCCGACGGCACCCAGCTGAAGTACCGCTACGACAACGCACAGCTGTTGCTGACGGAAATAGAAAACGAATCCGGCGAAAAATATCAGCTGGACTACACGCCCAGTGGATTGATCCGACAGGAAAGCGGATTCGACGGCCAGCGCACGGCGTACACCTACGACCTCAACGGCCATCTGCTGGAGAAAACCGAGTTCGGCGATGACGGCTCGCGGTTGGTAACAGCTTATGAGCGGGACTCGGCAGGGCGGTTGCTGGTCAAAACCCTGCCCGACGGCATCAAGGTTCAATACCGCTACGACAACCTCGGTCGCCTGATCAGCGTCGATGACGGCCATGACCATCCGCTGGAATTCGAGTACGACCAGCAAGACCGGCTGATCACCGAACATCAGGGCTGGGGCACCCTGCGCTATGGCTACGACGCCTGCGGCCAGCTCAATCGCCTGCGCCTGCCGGACGGCAGCAAACTCGATTACCACCACGCCAAGGGCGGCACGCTGACCGCCATCGACCTCAACGGTGCGCGACTCACCACTCACCAATTCGCCTTCGGTCGCGAACAGCAACGCCAGCAAGGCCTGTTGCTCAGCGAATATGCCTACGACGATCAGGGACGCCTGAAGGCCCACGCCGTCAGCCAACAGCAACAAGCGCTGTATCGCCGCGACTATGCCTACAGCCTCAACGGCAATCTCGACAGCATCGCCGACACCCGCCACGGCCAGCGTAGCTACCAATACGACCCACTAAACCGCCTGACCCGCGTCCGCCACACCCGTGACGACCCAGCGGAAACCTTCGCCCACGACCCGGCCGGCAACCTGCTGATGCAGGACCGCCCCGGCGCAGCGAAGGTGCTGGGTAATCGCCTGCTCATGCAAGGCGACCGCCACTACGATTACGACGCCTTCGGCAACCTCATCCGCGAACGCCGCGGCACCGGGAAAAAACTCGTCACCGAATACCGCTACGACTGCCAGCACCGCTTGGTCGGCGTCACGACCCCGGACGGCCGCGGCGCCAGCTACCGCTACGACGCCTTCGGCCGCCGCATCAGCAAAAACGTCGACGGCAACACCACCGAGTTCTTCTGGCAAGGCGACCACCTCGTCGCCGAAAGCAGCCGCGAGCATTACCGCAGCTACCTCTACGAACCGGGCAGTTTCCGCCCACTCGCCATGCTCGACGGCAAAGGCCCGCGCAAGGCTTGCCCGTTTTACTACCAGCTCGATCACTTGGGTACGCCGCAGGAACTCACGGATTACAGCGGCGAAATCGTCTGGTCGGCGAAGTACAACGCCTACGGCAAAGTTACTCGCCTTGCGTTCGGTGGAGGAGAGCAGCTCGAGCAACCGTTGCGGTTTCAAGGGCAGTACTTCGATGCCGAGAGCGGCCTGCACTACAACCGGCATCGGTACTATGATCCGGAGGTTGGACGGTATCTGACGCCGGATCCGATCAAGTTGGCGGGTGGGCTGAACCAGTACCAGTACACGCCGAATCCGACGGGGTGGGTTGATCCGTTGGGGTTGAGCGGGAATTGCCCGCCGCCGAATAAGCCTGGGTGTGGGGCGCCGGATGATACGACTGGCGTTAAGGTTGATAAGGGTGAGCCAGAGCTACCGAAGCTGACGGGTGAGCAGCGGCGGGTGCGGATCGATGAGTTGGCTGAAGCAAATGCTAAGCGGCGGGTTATTGAGTTTGAGAAAAAGTACGGCATGCACACCGTGGCAAAACATAATCCGGAAATACCTGACAAAGCGCTAAAACAAAGATCTATTGATGGCAGTCATCCAACAAAAAAAGGAAAAAAGGAACCGATAAGGCCTAGTTCTCAGTTCAAAAGCTGGTTGCTGCAATTTAATGCCATAAATGATGCTGTATCTAGAATGAATAGAACGAATCCCTTGCCAACAGGGTATACACCAGATGGAGATCCCGTCATTAGGAAGGAAATGCCTGGAGGAGGTAGGGGGTATAAGCCTAACAAGAAGGATAGAGCTAATCCAAGATATATAGAGAGTCTTGATTATTCAGAGGTTAGATTTGATCAGATAAGTCTGAAGCCTTACACGGGCTTTCCAGATTAGGAGAAATGCGATGTTGATGTGGCCGAAATTCAATACTCCGTTTGAACCAACACTTTTTTATTGGTTGGGCGGGATATCTATATTTGATCGCGAAGAAACGTTAGGTGCTGCCTTGTGGGTTTACGATCCGAATGAGCAGCATGATAGAGAGAAGGTTATAAAAAATTTCGTGTTGAGGAGATTCGATCATTTGACTTATCGGCATCGGTTTTTGCTATTCAAAATTTTAGAAAATTCGTTGTCGCAATCAGGTTTTGATTTTTCTACTCAGTTCGAAAGTGATTATGATAAAAACACTTGTGTTGCATGGGACGAAACTCAAATAAATGATGCACGTGGCTTCTTCGAGGATATATGCAGATTGGCAAGCGAAGAGTGGAGGGAGGATCTTCACAGAGCCAGTCTCGAAGATCAGTCCGCGTGGTGAGCCTTTTATGTCGGTAAGGTCGGGGATAAGGAATGTTGCGGTGTCCTTTTGTGGATGAAGAGTTTGATGCGGGACTGATGTGGTTCATTGGTCGATTTAATGTATATGATCGTGAAGAAACACTCGGTGTAGAGCTTGAGGTTTACGACCCTAATAATAAGTTTGATAGAGCGGAGCTGATTAAAAAATACGCATTGGATCTCGGATGTCTTTCTTATAGGCATACGCTTGTGTTGGTGGAATCTCTGGCGGAAAAACTGCGTGATCGAAATTATGATTTCCAAAGTTTATTCGAAATAGATGAGGGCGAAGCATCAAGCTGGCCTCGTGGAGAGTGGTACGAATTGGAGAGCCCTCGGGAATTTCTTCAGCATGTCTACACGTTGACGCAAGAGGTTTGGAAACGCGATCTGCTCAAAGCGAGCATGGAGGATCGAGCCGCTTGGTGAAGAAGCCAAACGTTGATCGCTGGCAGCGAAATTTCTGGGCAAGGTCGTCGGAAGTTTCCTTCAAACCGCGGCGGCTTTCATGAACTGGTGTGAAATATGTTCCAGCGATAGTCTCTGGTGGTCACTGAAAATTCAGTGGCAGGGTGTAGGAACCCTTCAAGACTAGAGAGGACGCCTTGGCGTCGACACCTGAATTGCGGCCATCAACGTGCGTCCGTAAGATCAGTTGCGGCGGCTGTGCGCGGGCACGCTTCGGTGTGGTCGAGTTCTCTGGTCTCGATATTCCTACCCCGCGTATAGCTGCCACCCAAGCCTGTAGGAAGGCCGATGGTAGCGACCATTTATTACCAGAGGTTTCAAAAATGAAAAGTCTTCACCCCGATCCACCCTACATAAAACCAATCCCCCACCCCGAAAACCGCTTCATGGCGCTCACTAGCAATTGCGACGACATGCCAACCCTGTTCGTCGACACCCAAGCGCCGCTGGATGTTTTGTATGACGCTGCCAGCTACCGAATTCGCGCCGTCACCCAAGTGATGGAGAATTTGTCCATGCGCGGCTTGATCGAGTGTCAGTCCTTCATTCTCAGTGACTTTGCCTTGCTCTGCGCCATTCCGTTGCGGGATGGGTGTGATGTGCTGGATGTGCTTGGCCGGCGTTTGCGGGCTCGGCCGTAACATCGGCATAAGGAGTGATCCTTCCTCTTTGATTGTAGGAAGGATCGTCCTTGTTCATTTTCAGAATGTACTTTGGCAGGTACTGATCCTGAGATTTGATGAATGCGTCGGAGGAGAATAAATAGATCTGTCCCATTTTTCTGTGTTTTTTACATGCGCGCCGTGTGTAACTTTCAGAGTGTCTTCATTCTGAAATATTAATCTTAATTTCTGCCTTTAGTGGCGTTGGCTCCAGTGCGATTTCGATATTTTGTCCGTTTATATTTAATGTTAAGGGGAGGTGGGTAAGTGATTGGTTGGGCTCCCCTTAATATTTTTCAGGTTATTTTTTTAAATTCACTTGGCACTTTTCCGAGAGGACCATCGGTAACTGTGAATTTAACCTTGTCTCCAACACTCACGTTGTAATGAACGTTTGAAGTAGTAACTAATTCCTCAGTGCTGTTATCTAAAAGCACGCGAATGCCGTATGTGATCCCCATGGGGTCACTTCTTTCGTTGAATGCTTTTATAGTTCCGGTACTGGTTGTCGTTGTTATGGGCTTTGCCATTTCAATTCCCCTGCTTGAAAAGAATGAATTTCATCTGCGCGTATAGTCCACGCATTGACACCATGAAACCCCAGTCTCAGTAATGTGGCTACTGTCAGAGTTGACAGGTAATCCTGATTATTTGCACCGTCTGTCTAGATTTCTGTCCGCAGCATTCCTCAATACGTCTTGACATGTCGAGAGGGCATTGACCACCTCAGCGACTTTGCCTTGCTCTGCGCGGTTCTGTTGCTCGCGGGTGTGATGTGCTGGATGTGGCAATGCCTTCCTGATTCTCGAAAGCAAGATCAAAGGATCGCAGCCTTCGGCAGCTCCTACAGGGGGAGCATCAATCCCGTGTAGGAGCTGCCGAAGGCTGCGATCTTTTGACGTTGGGACCCACTCAGCTCCCAACCCCTGACTTGCCGCCCCGTACAAGGTAAACTTCCCGCCCTTCGCAGGAGCAGCCATGAATTATCGTCACGCCTTCCATGCCGGCAATCACGCCGATGTGTTCAAACACCTGACTTTGACCCGCCTCATCGCTTTGATGTCGCGCAAGGAGCAGCCGTTTGCCTATCTCGACACTCACGCCGGTATTGGTCTGTATGACCTGCAGGGTGATCAGGCGAGCCGTACCGGTGAGTACCTGGAAGGTATTGCGCGTTTGTGGGATCAGCCGGATCTGCCGGCGTTGACCGCGGATTACATGAAGGTGCTGCACGATATGAACCCGGATGGCCAGTTGCGCTATTACCCGGGTTCGCCGGAGTTGGCGCGGCGTCTGACGCGGCCGCAGGATCGGGTGATGCTCAATGAGAAGCACCCTGAAGACGGTGTGTTGCTCAAAGATAATATGGCGGGCGACCGTCGGGTGAAGGTGCATCTGGGCGAAGGCTGGCATGTACCGCGTGCGATGTTGCCGGTGCAGGAGAAGCGGGCGGTGATGTTGATTGATCCGCCGTTCGAGCAGCTGGATGAGATGCAGCGCTGTGCGGCGTCGTTGAAAGAGGCGATTGGCCGGATGCGGCAAACCGTGGTGGCGATCTGGTACCCGGTGAAGGACCCGCGCATGTTGCGTCGTTTTTATCAGGATCTGGCGGGTAGTGGCGCGCCGAAGTTGTTGCGGGTGGAGTTGCTGGTGCATCCGCTGGATACGCCGAACAGTTTGAACGGGTCCGGGTTGGCGATTGCGAATCCGCCGTGGGGGCTGGAAGAGGAGTTGCGTGAGTTGCTGCCGTGGTTGTCCAAGAAGTTAGGGCAGACACAGGGTGGGTGGCAGATGGATTGGTTGATTGCTGAGAGTTGACCGGTGATCGTTCCCACGCTCTGCGTGGGAATGCAGCCTGTGACGCTCTGCGTCACGCCCTTCAAGAGCGGACGCGGAGCGTCCATTGAGGCTTCCCACGCGGAGCGTGGGAACGATCAGATCAAAAGATTAGATCGGGCAAGTCACGCCAGTACCGCCAATCCCGCAGTACCCTTCAGGGTTTTTCGCCAGGTATTGCTGGTGATAAGCCTCGGCGAAGTAGACCGTCGGCGCTTCTTCGATTTCGGTGGTGATGGTGCCTTTGCCAGCCTTGGTCAACTCGGCCTGGAACACCTGCTCGCTGTGCTTGGCGGCTTCCAGCTGAGTTGGGTTGGTGGCGTAGATCACCGAGCGGTACTGCGTGCCGATGTCATTGCCCTGACGCATGCCCTGAGTTGGGTTGTGCAATTCCCAGAACATCTTCAGCAGCGCTTCGTAGCTGACTTTTGCCGGCTCGTAGACCACCAGTACCACTTCGCTGTGGCCGGTCAGGCCCGAGCAGACTTCTTCATACGTCGGGTTCGGCGTGAAACCACCGGCGTAACCCACCACCGTACTGACCACACCTTCACGCTGCCAGAACTTGCGTTCCGCGCCCCAGAAGCATCCGAGGCCGAAGATTGCGAAATCCACATCGGTGACGAACGGGCCCAGCAGCGGGGCGTCGTGGACGAAGTGTTTTTCCGGCAGGTTCATTGGGGTTTCGCGGCCAGGCAGGGCTTGTTCTTTAGTCGGGAGCACGTTTTTGTTCACCAGAATTTCCGAGCGCAAGACCATGATCAGTCCTCTCAGTCAGGTTGAATGTAAATTGTCAGACACGCAGTTTGCCCGAGTGTTACGCCGCTGTCAGGCGATCGGGCCACGCGGATAGCGTTTGAGCTTTTCGATCAGCTCTACGCCGGGGATCGGTCGATCGAACAGGTAGCCCTGGCCAACGTCGCAGCGGTGACGGCGCAGGAAAGCCAACTGCTCGGCAGTCTCGATGCCTTCAGCCACGACCTTGAGTTTCAGGTTGTGGGCCATGGCGATCACCGCGGAGGTGATTTCCATGTCGTCCTGGTTGTCCGGGATTTCGTGGATGAAGCTTCGATCAATCTTAATGATGTCGATCGGGAATTTTTTCAAGTAACTCAGCGACGAGTAACCGGTGCCGAAGTCATCCATGGCCAGGGTCAGGCCCAGACGCTTGAGTTGATCGAGCTGCAAGTGGGTGTCTTCGGTGGCTTCCAGCAGCAGGCCTTCGGTGAGTTCGAGTTCCAGCAGGTTTGCCGGCAGCGCTTCCTCTTTGAGGATATTGGCGATGGACGACACCAGGTCCGGATCGGAGAACTGCTTGGGCGAGAGGTTGATTGCCACCTGAAGATTGCCCAGGCCAGCGGCCGTCAGGTCTTTGCTCATGCGGCAGGCCTGGCGGGCGATCCATTTACCGATGGGAATGATCAGCCCGGTTTCTTCGGCGACGCTGATGAACTGGTCCGGGCGGATCATGCCTTTTTCCGGATGGTTCCAGCGCAGCAAGGCTTCCATCCCCAGCAGGCGACCGCTGCGCAGGCAGAGCTTGGGCTGATAGAAAACGTCCAGCTCGTTCTGGGTCAGGGCGCGGCGCAGGTTGTTCTCGACGAACAGCTTGTAACTGGCCTCGGCATTCAGCGCTTCGGTGAACACCTGAACTTGGTGTTTACCGTTGGCCTTGGCCTTGTGCAGCGCCAGGCCGGCGTTGCGCATCAGGGTTTGCGGGTCGCGGCCATGCAACGGCGCGCAGGCCAGGCCCACTGAGCCGGTGACGCTGATCAACTGATTGTCGACGAACATCGGTTTGTCGAGGGTCATCAGCAATTCACTGGCCATCTGTTGGCCCGCACGCAGGTCGGTGTTGTCCAGCAGCACGGCGAATTCGTTACTGGCGAACCGCGCCAGGCTGCCACTCGGGCTCAGGCTGTTGCGCAGGCGTCGGGCCAGGCTGATCAGCAGCTTGTCGCCGGTCTGGTGGCCGAGGCTGTCGTTGATCCGCTTGAAGTTGTCGATGTCCACCAGCAGCAGGCTGATGGGGGTATCGCTGTCTCGGGCGAAGCGTTCATCGAGGTTGCGGATAAACGACGGACGGTTGCCGAGGTTGGTCAGGTTATCGGTGTAAGCCAGACGCTCGATGCGCTGCTGAGCGAGCTTGGTCTGGGTGATGTCTTCGTAGATGCCGATGTAATGGGTCAGTTCACGGTTGTCGCCGTAGACCTTGGAAATTGACAACTGGCCCCAGTAGGGTTCGAGGTTTTTGCGGCGACTTTTGAACTCGCCTTGCCAGCTGTTGCTCTTGACCAGCGCCGAGGGCGCGTCGAACAACAGTTCGCTGAGGTTTTCCAGCGCCGGCAGTTCCGACAGCCGCTGGCCGTGGACTTCTTCGGTGGTGTACTGGGTGATTGCCGTGAAGCTCGGGTTGACGTATTCCACCACGCCATCGCAATTGACCAGCAAAAAGGCGTTGGCGCTTTGCTCTACCGCACGCTGGAACAGGTGCAGGGCGCTGGTGGCGGTGCGGCGGTTATGGTTGTTGATGACCTGAGCGAACTGATCCGCCAGTTCGCCGGCGAAAGCAATTTCGTCCGATTGCCAGGCGCGGGTCGCACCGATCTGCTCCAGGCAGAGTACGCCGACCACTTGGCCGTCGACGCGGATGCTGGCGTCGAGCATCGCATTCACATCGCGCGGGCGCAGGCTTTCGGCCATTTCCCGGGTGCGTGGATCGCGCATGGCGTTATGAGCGTCGATGGCGCGGCCGGTGTGCAGGGCGTCAAGGTAATCAGGGAAGTGACTGACATCGATCGGCTCCGGCAGTTGGTATTTCTGGCTGGCGCGGTGATAGGCCGAGATCGGCACGAGCAGCGAACCTTCGAGGTTCCACAGGCTGGCGCAGTCGATTTCGTAAATGTCACAGGCACTGCGCGTGATCAGCTCGGCGGCTTCTTGCAGGGAGTTGTTGCTGCGGTAGCGCTGACGGGTCAGCAGCAGGATCAAATCTTGCTGGGCGCGCACCCGGTCCAGGTGCAGGAGCTGTTCCTGCTGAGCGAGTTGATTGAGCTCCAGGGCGATTTGCAGGCGAGAGTTCTGGGTTTCCAGGTCCAGGTCCAGCGCCGGCAGCAGGTGCTCACCCTCATGCGGGCCGTCGACCACCAGCAGGTAGCCGCGCAGCAGGTGTCGATTGTGTTGCTTGTAGGCTTCGCCCAATTCCAGCAGGTTCAAGGAGCCTGCGGCGGTGTGCAAGGTGTAGCGGATCTGGTAATTCGGACTTTCGGTGAGCTGCTGCTGGACCGCGTCATGCAGCTGATAGCGCGCTTCAGGTTCCATCAGGCTGGCGTAAGGTGAGTCGACCAGAGCACAGAGGTCCACCGCCGGCAGGCCAAACTGTCGTTCGCAACTGGGATCGAGAAACAGCAGTGCCCAGCTTGGTTCATTCAGCCGTTCGAAACGCAGCATGCCGAGCCGCGAAGGCACAGGCAACTGCGTCACTACCTCGGCCACCATACGGCTGGCGGCATCGGGTTGGCTTTTCATTGAGGGAAACTCGCTTCGAATGTGCTGATCGCGCCGGGCTCTCGCCCTCTTTACTGTTGCCTGCGGCAAGGTTGCATCATTGCGACACTGACTGACAAGAGACATGAAGGCCAAGTGCTATAAGAATATGTCGGCCGTGACGAAGATTTCTTCAGTAAGAGGCGGAAACTTATGCATTTGGCCTTCATGGGCTTAGCGCAACATGATACTGGCCGATTCTAAAAGCTTGCTGTCCCGGTCGTGATAGTTGACCTGAACCTTCTCCTGATCAACAACCAGATGGGCAAAGTTGTCCTCGCTGACCACCTTGCTAGTCAGTTCATGCCGATAGTCGCCCGCGACCGTTTGTGCCAGTGGCTGATCGAGAATGAAAGTGGATGCCTTGGCATACGGCAGCAGTTTGCTGTTGCACAGCGGTGACGACACGATGGTGTGCACTTCGAAGTCCGGATCCTCGCTGTGGGTCAGGCGACTGGTCAGGGAGCCGTGGACATCGCCAGAAATGAAGCAGACGTTCTTGATGCGGTGTGTACGAATCGTCTCCAGCAGCCGTAGTCGTTGTTCCGGGAAGGCTTTCCAGGCGTCGTCGCCCTGAGCTTTGCGGTCGGGATAGAACATCACACTGGTGACCACGAATTTGACCCTGGCCGGGCTGTGGATCAGCCATTTGCACAAAGCCTGTTCCTGCTCTCTGTCGAGAATGCGTCGATCATCGGCCGACAGGTTGCGGCGGGTTCGGCTGTCGGTGACAAACCATTCGATATCGCCTTCAGCGAACTGATACCCATACTGTTCCAGTTTTCTGCTTATTTGTCCGTTGGCTAGAAGTTCATGGGCCGGGCTGTGGCTGGCTTGATATAACTCGTATGCCGCCATAGCGTTCTTATATAAGTAGGCATCGGCTTTACTTTTGTTGGCAGGCCAATTGTCTTCAATTTCATGGTCGTCGAGGATCATGTAAGTCGGCACGCCAGACATCAACTTAGTAATGTTAGGTTGTGAAAAAGCTGAGCGGTACTTACTGAGTATTTCCTTGTATTCCCGGTCAGGAGCAATAACGTTCAGGTCATCGACATAGATTTGATCGCCGGTCATCAACATCGCGCTGATAGGTGGTTCAGCCTGCTGCGCCAGTTTCGTGATCGAGGCGAAGATTCGATCCCCCAGATGCGGTGCAGACGGGATGCCAGCGGTCATTCGCAGGTAACGACATGAACCGACGATATAGGCCCGTGGAATCGTGCCTTTGCTGGACTGCGTGCGAAACCGGTAGATTTCCCGCGGCCATTGCAGCGGCAACTCCTGAACCGTTTCCACGGTATGCACCGGGCTCATGGGGCTGAACCATCCCGCCTGGTATTCGTACTCGGTATCGGTGACCAGATCGTTGAGTGCAATGACATCGGACATGTCGCGCACGATCGTCAACTTTGCAAATACACCTTGGGACCAGCGTTCTTCCCCAGGTTGGCGATAACGAACGCCTGCAAATACCGGTGCGTTGTTTTGTTGTTCGCCGCGCAAGAAGATGCGTGTGTGATTAGTTGTGGTATGGCCAATAATTGGGCCGACAGTCGGTTTGAACATGTTCGAATCCATTCGAAGTAATGCTAGCTAAGCAAGTAAGACTGATGATGTTTAATCAATAATCAGTTGGACTAAGCCTAGTGACTGGTGCGCAAAAAATATCGGGTGAAAGTGGACTTTAGTTGTGGGCGACGTCAGCCACGAATGTAGGAAGAAACTTTCTTCCAGGCAAAAAAAGCCCCGCCAAACTGGCGGGGTTGAGGTACGAGCGTGGCGCTCGGAAACGTGGAACGCAACAGGCCCTCTGGTGAAGGAGGGCCGGCCGGTGTTACAGCAGGATGGTGCGGATGTCCGCCAGCAGGTCGCTCAGACGCTTGGTGAAGCGTGCAGCAGCGGCGCCGTTGATCACACGGTGATCGTAGGACAGCGACAGTGGCAGCATCAGTTTCGGCTGGAAGGCTTTGCCGTCCCAGACTGGCTGGATGGTTGCCTTGGAAACACCGAGGATCGCCACTTCCGGCGCGTTGACGATCGGCGTGAAGCCGGTGCCGCCAATGTGGCCGAGGCTGGAAATGGTGAAGCAGGCGCCTTGCATGTCGTCAGCGGTGAGCTTTTTGTCGCGGGCTTTGGCGGCCAGTACGGCGGCTTCGGCTGCCAGTTGCAACAGGCTCTTCTGGTCGACGTTCTTGATGACCGGTACCAGCAGGCCTTCAGGGGTGTCGACCGCGAAGCCGATGTTCACGTACTTCTTGCGGATGATCGCTTTGCCGCTCGGTGCCAGCGAACTGTTGAAGTCCGGCAGTTCCTTGAGCAGGTGCGCGCACGACTTGAGCAACAGCGGCAGGATGGTCAGCTTGACGCCAGCCTTCTCTGCAACGGCTTTCTGAGCGATACGGAACGCTTCCAGATCGGTGATATCAGCCGAATCGAACTGAGTCACGTGTGGAATGTTCAGCCAGCTGCGATGCAGGCTCGACGCGCCGATTTGCATCAGGCGGGTCATCGGCACTTCTTCGGTTTCACCGAAGCGGCTGAAGTCCACGACCGGAATCGGCGGGATGCCCGCGCCGCCGGTTGCGCCGCCAGCGGCCGGTGCTTCCTTGGCCTTCTGCATCATGGCTTTGACGTAAACCTGCACGTCTTCTTTCAGCACACGACCGTGCGGGCCGCTTGAGCTGACCGCGCTCAGCTCGACGCCGAACTCACGAGCCAGTTGGCGCACCGCAGGACCTGCGTGAACTTTGGCGCCCGGTTTGGCGGGTGCAGCAGCCGGTGCGGCCGGTGCCGGGGCAGCGGCTGCAGGAGCAGCTTCAGCCTTGGCAGCTGGCGCAGGAGCGGCGGCCGGTGCCGGGGCTGCAGCAGGCGCGACGCCTTTGACTTTCAACTTCAGGATCAGGTCGCCAGTACCGACTTCGTCATCCAGCTTGATGGAAACGCTTTCCACCACGCCAGCGGCAGGCGATGGAATTTCCATGCTCGCCTTGTCGGATTCCAGGGTAATCAGCGACTGGTCGGCTTCAACGGTGTCGCCGGCCTTGACCAGCACTTCGATGATCTTGGCCTTGCCGGCCGAGCCGATGTCCGGGACGTGGATGTCCTGAACGCTGTCAGCGACCGGTGCTGCCGGTGCCGCAGCGGCTGGCGCTGGAGCAGCGGCGGCCGGAGCAGCCGCCTGAGCGGGTGCGGCCGCAGCCGGTGCCGCGGCACCTGCCACTTTCAGCGCCAGAATCAGGTCGCCGGTACCGACTTCGTCGTTGAGCTTGACGCTGATGCTTTCGACCACGCCAGCGGCGGGCGAAGGGATTTCCATGCTGGCCTTGTCGGATTCCAGGGTGATCAGCGACTGATCAGCCTCGACGGTGTCGCCGACCTTGACCTGGATCTCGATGATCTGGGCCTTGCCCGACGAACCGATGTCCGGCACGTGCACTTGTTGAGTGGTTGCAGCAGCAGGCGCGGCAGCAGGAGCAGCCGGCGCCGGGGCAGCAGCCGGTTTTGCTTCAGCTTTTGGCGCCTGCGCAGCGGCAGCCGCAGGGGGCGGTGCAGAGGCCGGGGCAGCGGCACCTTCGACGTCCAGTTCGAGCAATTCGTCGCCTTCTTTCAGGCGATCGCCCAGCTTCACTTTAATGCTTTTGACGATGCCGGCCTTGGGAGCAGGGATTTCCATGCTCGCCTTGTCCGACTCAAGCGTCAGAATGCTCTGGTCGGCTTCGATACGGTCGCCGACCTTCACAAATAGTTCGATTACTTCACCTTCACCGCTGCCGATGTCAGGTACGCGAATGAGTTCGCTCACAGAGTGTCTCCTCAGCAGTCCAGTGGGTTGCGTTTTTCCGGGTTGATCCCGAACTTGGCGATGGCTTCAGACACCACCTTAGGTTCGATATCACCACGGTCAGCCAAGGCTTCCAGGGCTGCCAACACCACGAAATGACGGTCGACTTCGAAGAAGTGACGCAGCTTCTTGCGGCTGTCACTGCGGCCGAAACCGTCGGTGCCCAGGACTTTGAACTCCTTGGACGGGACCCACTGACGAATTTGCTCAGCGAACAGCTTCATGTAGTCGGTAGAGGCGATGACCGGACCCTGACGGCCGTTCAGGCACTCTTCGACATAACTCAATTTAGGCTTCTGGCCCGGGTGCAGACGGTTGCTGCGCTCTACGGCCAGGCCGTCGCGACGCAGTTCGTTGAAGCTGGTTACGCTCCAGACATCAGCGCCGACGTTGAACTGTTCACGCAGGATCTTCGCCGCTTCGCGCACTTCACGCAGGATGGTGCCGGAGCCCATCAGTTGAACGTGATGCGCCGCTTCGCGGGTGTCTTCCTCGAGCAGGTACATGCCCTTGATGATGCCTTCCTCGACACCGGCCGGCATGGCTGGCTGCTGGTAGGACTCGTTCATCACGGTGATGTAGTAGAAAACGTCCTGCTGCTCTTCAGTCATCTTCTTCATGCCGTCCTGAATGATCACCGCCAGCTCGTAGCCGTAGGTTGGATCAAAGGTGCGGCAGTTCGGAATGGTGCCAGCCAGGATGTGGCTGTGACCGTCTTCGTGTTGCAGGCCTTCGCCGTTCAGCGTGGTCCGGCCGGCGGTGCCGCCGATCAGGAAGCCACGGGTACGGCTGTCGCCAGCGGCCCAGGCGAGGTCGCCGATGCGCTGGAAGCCGAACATCGAGTAGAAGATGTAGAACGGCAGCATTGGCTGGTTGTGGCTTGAGTACGAAGTACCGGCAGCGATGAAGGAGCTCATCGCGCCCGCTTCGTTGATGCCTTCTTCGAGAATCTGGCCCTTCTTGTCTTCGCGGTAGAACATCACCTGGTCTTTATCGACTGGCTCGTAGAGCTGGCCGACGGACGAGTAGATGCCCAACTGACGGAACATGCCTTCCATACCAAAGGTACGGGCTTCGTCCGGGATGATCGGGACGATGCGTTGGCCGATTTCCTTGTCCTTGACCAGTTGCGCGAGAATCCGCACGAACGCCATGGTGGTGGAAATTTCGCGGTCACCCGAGCCATCAAGAATGGCCTTGAGGGTGTCCAGTGACGGGGTCGGAATGTCGAAGCTTTTGGCGCGACGCTGTGGCACGAAACCGCCCAGTGCGGTGCGACGTTCGCTCAGGTAACGGGCTTCGGCGCTGCCTTCTTCGGGTTTGAAGAACGGCAGGTTTTCCAGCTCGGAGTCTTTAACCGGAATGTCGAAACGATCGCGGAACAGCTTCAGGCTTTCAACATCAACTTTCTTGGTGTTGTGCGCCGTGTTCTTCGCTTCGCCGGCACCGGTGCCATAACCTTTGATGGTCTTGGCCAGAATGACGGTGGGTTGTTCTTTGTGGTTGACCGCTTCGTGGTACGCCGCGTAGACCTTGTACGGGTCGTGACCGCCACGGTTGAGTTTCCAGATCTCGTCGTCGGACAAGTCTGCAACCATCGCCTTGAGTTCTGGCGAGTTGAAGAAGTGTTCACGTACGAACGCGCCGTCTTTGGCTTTGTAGTTCTGGTACTCGCCGTCGATGACTTCGTCCATGCGGCGTTGCAGGATACCGTCGACGTCTTTGGCCAGCAGTGGGTCCCAGAAACGGCCCCAGATGACTTTGGTCACGTTCCACTGAGCACCGCGGAACACGCCTTCGAGTTCCTGGATGATCTTGCCGTTGCCGCGAACCGGGCCATCAAGGCGCTGCAGGTTGCAGTTAATAACGAAGATCAGGTTGTCGAGCTTCTCGCGGCCAGCCAACGAGATGGCGCCCAGGGATTCCGGCTCGTCGCACTCGCCGTCGCCCAGGAAACACCAGACTTTTTGCTTGCCTTCAGGGATGAAGCCACGGGCTTCCAGGTACTTCATGAAGCGTGCCTGGTAGATCGCCTGGATCGGGCCCAGACCCATGGATACGGTCGGGAACTGCCAGAAATCGGGCATCAGCCACGGGTGCGGATAGGACGACAAGCCCTGGCCGTCGACTTCCTGGCGGAAGTTGTTCATCTGGTCTTCGGTGATACGGCCTTCCATGAACGCACGGGCGTAAACGCCTGGCGAGGTGTGACCCTGGAAGTAGATCAGGTCGCCGCCGTGTTCGTCGGTCGGGGCCTGGAAGAAATAGTTGAAGCCGATGTCGTACAGCGTGGCGCTGGAGGCGAAGCTGGAGATGTGACCGCCCAGGTCAGAATCTTTCAGGTTCGTACGCATCACCATAGCCATCGCGTTCCAGCGTACCAACGAGCGAATGCGGCGTTCCATGAACAGGTCGCCAGGCATGCGTGCTTCGTGGGTAACGGGGATCGTGTTGCGGTAAGGCGTGGTGATGGCGTAAGGCAATTGCGAACCGCTGCGGGTTGCGAGTTCACCCATACGGGTCATCAGATAGTGAGCGCGGTCTTCGCCTTCTTTGTCGAGAACCGATTCCAGGGCGTCCAGCCATTCCTGGGTTTCGACGGGATCGAGGTCTTGCATGGCTTGCTCCAGGGCGGAAAGGCTTCCAGAATCGGTTGCCTGAGTTTGCGACTGGCCTTGTGGGCAGACGATATAAATTCTTGGATTGCCGAGAGGTTGTTCCGGCGGCGTGTAGTTTTACTACAAATCTTCGGGCATTTCAGCCTTTCGAATGTATATACGAGTAGTAAAACTACAGATGAGCGGCTTGTGGCCTCCAGCTGCGTTGTGAGAATAATCGTTAAGGTTGGTCTTTAGCCAACCAGAAAAGGTGAAAGCTTGATGCTGTCTGCCAAAAATAAAGAAATTTCAGCTATTTCTAACCTTTGTTCGACAGTCGATCACGTAGTGCATTCTGGCGAATCACTACATGCAGCCTTGTACACGCCGATCAAGGATAGACCATGAGCCTCCCTTCGCTTACCGAACTGCCCGGCATCCTCCTGCCGTTGGTCACCCGCGCCGAGCAGTCGTTCCGTACGGCCGTCGCCGAGTTGGACGACGACCATGGTCTGTCTGGCTGGACGCCTGATCGCTGGGCGCAATTCGCCCGTGTCACCGCTGCCAGCGATTTCGTGATCGAGCAGAGCGTGCGTGATCCGTTGATGTTGCTGGAGCTGGTGCAGTCCGGTGAGCTGGATCGAAGTTTTGCTCCCGGCGAGCTGTGCGCACAGATTGCGACGGCGGCGAATGCAGCGCAAACCGACGATGGGCTGGGTCGCGCCCTTCGTCGTCAACGTACTCGCCATCAAGTGCGGATCATTTGGCGCGACCTGACTCGTCAGTGCGATTTGATCCAGACCTGTCGCGACCTCTCGGACATGGCCGATGCCAGCATCGATCAGGCCTATCAGTGGTTGTACTCGCGGCACTGCCAGCAGTTCGGCGTGCCGACCGGTCGGCGCAGCGGCGAGCCGCAGCAAATGGTCATCCTCGGCATGGGCAAGCTCGGCGCAGTGGAGCTCAACCTGTCGTCGGACATCGACCTGATCTTCGCCTATCCCGAGGGCGGCGAAACCGTTGGCGTGAAGCGCTCGCTGGATAACCAGGAATTTTTCATTCGTCTGGGTCAGCGCCTGATCAAGGCGTTGGACCCGATGACCGTCGACGGTTTTGTATTTCGCGTCGACATGCGCCTGCGGCCTTACGGTTCGGCCGGCGCATTGGTGTTGAGCTTCAACGCGCTGGAGCAGTATTACCAGGATCAGGGGCGCGACTGGGAGCGCTACGCGATGATCAAGTCGCGGGTGGTGGCCGGCGATCAAGTGGCCGGCGCGCAATTGCAAGACTTGCTGCGGCCGTTCGTCTACCGGCGTTACCTCGACTTCTCGGCGATCGAAGCGCTGCGCACCATGAAGCAGCTGATTCAGCAGGAAGTCCGGCGCAAGGGCATGGCCGACAACATCAAGCTCGGCTCCGGTGGCATTCGTGAAGTCGAGTTTATCGCCCAGGCGTTTCAGTTGATTCACGGCGGTCGCGACCTGAGCCTGCAGCAACGTCCTCTATTAAAAGTACTGAGCACGCTGGAAGGTCAGGGCTATCTGCCGCCGGCGGTGATCAGCGAGTTGCGCGAAGGTTACGAATTCCTGCGTTACACCGAACATGCGATCCAGGCGGTTGCCGACCGTCAGACCCAGATGCTGCCGGACGGTGCGCAGGATCAGGCGCGCATTGCCTTTATGATGGGTTTCGCCGATTGGACCGCTTTCCACGAACAGCTCATGTATTGGCGCGGCCGTGTGGCGTGGCACTTCGGCCAAGTGATCGCCGATCCTGATGAAGAGCAAGGCACCGAGAGCGAAGTGGTCGTCGGCGGTGAATGGCTGCCGCTGTGGGAAGAGGCTCAGGATGAAGAGGCTGCTTGCCGCCAGTTGGAGGAGGGCGGTTTCGCCGATGCCAGCAAGGCGCTGAAAGCCTTGGCGGGCTTGCGCGGCAGTCCACAGTTGCGGGCCATGCAGCGTCTGGGGCGTGAACGCCTCGATGCCTTTATTCCACGTTTGCTGGCTCAGGCTGTGGAGCACGCCAATCCGGATCTGGTGTTGGAGCGGGTGCTGCCACTGGTGGAAGCCGTGGCCCGCCGTTCTGCGTATCTGGTGTTGCTGACCGAGAACCCCGGCGCGCTGCGACGCTTGTTGACCCTGTGCGCCGCGAGCCCGTGGATCGCCGAACAGATCACCCGCTTCCCGTTGCTGCTCGACGAATTGCTGAATGAAGGTCGGCTGTTCAAGCCGCCGCTGGCACCGGAACTGGCCGCCGAGTTGCGCGAGCGTTTGACGCGGATTCCGGAAGACGACCTCGAACAACAGATGGAAGCCCTGCGGCATTTCAAGCTGGCACACCGTTTGCGGGTCGCCGCTTCGGAAATCGCCGGCAGCCTGCCGTTGATGAAAGTCAGTGATTACCTGACCTGGCTGGCCGAAGCGATTCTCGAACAAGTGCTGGCCCTGGCCTGGCGCCAGACCGTGACCAAATATGGCACGCCGCTGCGTACCGACGGCACTTTGTGCGATCCCGGCTTCATCATTGTCGGTTACGGGAAAGTCGGCGGTCTGGAACTGGGGCATGGTTCGGACCTGGACCTGGTGTTCATCCACGATGGCGATCCGCAGGCAGAAACCGACGGCCCGAAGCCTATCGACGGCGCGCAATTCTTCACCCGGCTGGGGCAGCGGATCATTCACTTGCTGACGGCGCAAACCAACTCCGGTCAGCTGTATGAAGTGGACATGCGCCTGCGGCCGTCCGGTGCGTCGGGGTTGCTGGTGAGTTCGCTCGGTGCGTTTGCCCGGTATCAGGAAAACGAAGCCTGGACCTGGGAACATCAGGCGCTGGTGCGGGCGCGGGTGCTGGTGGGCAGTGCGGACGTCGGCCAGGCATTCGAGAAAGTCCGTGCGGCGGTATTGGGCAAGTCGCGCGACCTTGCGACCTTGCGCCAGGAGGTCAGCGAGATGCGCGCCAAAATGCGCGATAACCTTGGCAGCAAGAGCACCGCGGCCGGCACCGCGGCAAATGCCTTCGAGGCCACGGCGCCGTTCGATCTCAAGCAGGATGCCGGAGGTATCGTCGATATTGAATTTATGGTGCAATACGCGGCCCTGGCGTGGTCCGAAAAGCACCCGTCATTACTACGCTGGACGGACAATATCCGCATTCTGGAAGGGTTGGAGGAGGAAGGGCTGATGCCCGCCGAAGACGCCAGCCTGCTGCGCGAGGCCTATAAAACCTACCGCTCCGCCGCTCACCGGCAGGCCTTGCAGAAGGATGCCGGAGTGATACCGGGCGACCAGTTCGTGGACGAACGGCGGCAAGTAATGCAGATCTGGCGCGAGCTGGGGCTAAGCTGATTCTCGAGACGGGGAGGCATAAAGCCTCCCCGGCTCGTTTTTGGAAACCACATGAAAATTCTGATCGTTGGGCCCAGTTGGGTCGGTGACATGGTGATGGCGCAGACACTGTTTCAGTGTCTCAAGCAGCGCCACCCGCAATGCGAAATCGACGTGCTGGCCCCCGAGTGGAGCCGGCCGATTCTTGAGCGCATGCCCGAAGTCCGCCAGGCCTTGAGCTTTCCGCTCGGTCACGGTGCTTTGGAGCTGGCGACGCGTCGGCGTATCGGCAAATCCCTGGCCGGCCAGTACGACCAGGCGATCCTGCTGCCCAATTCCCTGAAATCGGCCTTGGTGCCGTTCTTCGCCGGCATCCCGAAACGCACCGGCTGGCGTGGCGAATTTCGCTACGGCTTGCTCAATGACGTGCGCACGCTGGATAAAGAACGTTATCCGCTAATGATCGAGCGCTTCATGGCCTTGGCTTACGAGCCCGGTGCCGAACTGCCGACACCTTATCCACGGCCGAGCCTGCAGATCGACCCGGTCACTCGCGAGGCGGCGATGGCCAAGTTTGGCCTGGCCCTCGACCGCCCGGTGTTGGCACTGTGCCCCGGTGCCGAGTTTGGCGAGTCCAAGCGCTGGCCGTCCGAGCACTACGCCAAAGTGGCCGAAGCGAAGATCCGCGAAGGCTGGCAAGTCTGGCTGTTCGGTTCGAAAAACGATCACGCGGTCGGTGAAGACATCCGTTCGCGGCTGATTCCCGGTCTGCGTGAGGAGTCCGTGAACCTCAGCGGCGGCACCTCCCTGGCCGAAGCCATCGATCTGATGTCCTGCGCCGACTCGGTGGTGTCCAACGACTCCGGCCTGATGCACGTCGCCGCCGCGCTGAATCGCCCACTGGTGGCGGTCTACGGCTCGACGTCGCCGGGTTTCACGCCGCCACTGGCCGAGCACGTCGAGATTGTGCGCCTGGGCATCGAATGCAGTCCGTGCTTCGATCGCACGTGCCGCTTCGGTCATTACAACTGCCTGCGCCAGCTCATGCCGCAAGCGGTGAACGAAGCCTTGCAGCGTTTGCAGGGCACTGTGGTCGAGGTCAAATAGTTTGCGGGTACTGCTGATCAAGACTTCTTCGCTGGGCGACGTGATTCACGCGTTGCCAGCGTTGACCGACGCGGCGCGGGCGATCCCCGGCATCACGTTCGACTGGGTGGTGGAAGAAGGCTTCGCCGAAATCCCGACCTGGCACCCGGCCGTGGGCAAGGTGATTCCCGTGGCGATCCGTCGCTGGCGCAAAAACATCTGGCAGACCATCAAGAGTGGCGAGTGGAAGCGCTTCAAGCAAAACGTTCGCGCCAACAAATATGATTTGGTGATCGATGCCCAGGGCCTGCTGAAAAGTGCGTTGCTGACCCGATATGCCAAAGCCCCGGTGGCCGGGCTGGATAAAAACTCGGCCCGTGAGCCGATTGCCGCACGCTTTTATTCCCGGCGTCTGGCCGTGGCCCGTGGGCAGCACGCGGTGGAGCGGGTGCGTCAGCTGTTCGCCGTGGCGTTGGGGTACGACCTGCCCAAAGGCTTGGGCGATTACGGCCTGAATGTCGAACGACTGGTGGAATTGCCGCGCAAGAATGCTTACGTGGTGTTCCTGCACGGCACTACGTGGGACACCAAACACTGGCCTGAAGCCTACTGGCGCGAGTTGGCCGAGCGCGTCGGCTATCTCGGTGTCGGGGTAAAGCTTGCGTGGGGCAACCCCCTCGAGAAAGCCCGGGCCGAACGCATCGCCAAAGACATGAAACACGTCGAAGTGCTGCCCAGGCTGAACCTGGCCGGTGTCGGCAAGGTGCTGGCCGGCGCGCAAGCCTGCGTGGCGGTGGACACCGGTCTCGGTCATCTGGCCGCCGCGCTCGACGTACCGACGCTGTCGCTGTTTGGCCCGACCAACCCGGGCCTGACTGGCGCATACGGCAAATCGCAGATTCACATGGCCAGCGACTTCCCTTGCGCGCCGTGCCTGCAAAAGAAATGCACCTATCAGCCGACGGCCCAAGATGCCCGTCAGTTTGACCTTAAACGCGAGTGGCCCCTGTGCTTCACGCGTCTGAATCCCGAGCGTGTCGCGACCCGACTGAGCACGTTGTTACTGGCTGAGGAGCTGCGCTGATGCAATTGGCATTTGTCCTGTACAAGTACTTTCCCTTTGGCGGCTTGCAGCGCGATTTCATGCGCATTGCCCTTGAGTGCCAGCAGCGCGGCCACCAGATTCGGGTCTACACGCTGATCTGGGAAGGCGACATTCCACCCGGCTTCGAAGTGTTGGTGGCGCCGGTCAAAGCGTTCTTCAATCATCGGCGCAATGAGAAGCTCAGCGAATGGATGGAGGCTGATCTGGCCAAGCGTCCGGTGGATCGTTTGATCGGCTTCAACAAAATGCCGGGTCTGGATGTCTACTACGCCGCCGACGGTTGCTTCGAAGACAAGGCGCAAAACCTGCGTAACTCGCTGTACCGTCGCTGGGGTCGCTACCGGCACTTCGCGGAGTACGAGCGCGCCGTGTTCGCCAAGGATGCCAAGACCGAAGTGCTGATGATTTCCGAAGTCCAGCAGCCGCTGTTCATCAAGCATTACGGCACGCCGCTTGCGCGCTTCCATTTGCTGCCGCCCGGTATTTCTCAAGACCGTCGCGCGCCGGCCAATGCCGCCGAGATCCGTGCTGAGTTTCGTCGTGAATTCAACCTGAAAGACGATGACCTGCTGCTGGTGCAAATTGGCTCAGGGTTCAAGACCAAGGGTGTGGATCGCAGCCTCAAGGCGCTGGCCGCTTTGCCCGCCGATTTGAAGAAACGCACCCGGCTGTTTGTAATTGGCCAGGACGACCCCAAATTATTCCAGATGCAGAGCGCCACATTGGGGCTCGGCGATAACGTGACGTTCCTCAAGGGGCGCAGCGACATCCCGCGTTTTCTGCTCGGCGCCGATCTGTTGATTCACCCGGCGTACAACGAAAACACCGGGACCGTGTTGCTTGAAGCCCTGGTGGCCGGTCTGCCGGCACTGGTGAGCGCGGTCTGTGGTTACGCCCATTACATCGCCGACGCCGACGCCGGTCTGGTGCTGGACGAACCTTTCGATCAGGCGCAACTGGCTCAGTACCTGACCGGCATGTTGAACGACGCTCAAGCACGGGCGGCCTGGAGCCGCAACGGTCTGGCCTTCGCCGAGACGGCCGACCTCTATAGCATGCCGCAGCACGCGGCCGATGTGATTCTGGCGGAGCACGCTTAATGAAGTTGATGCTGGCTGAACCGTTCAAGAGCCTTTGGGCCGGACGCGACCCGTTCGCCGAAGTCGAGGGTCTTCAGGGCGAGGTATACCGCGAACTTGAAGCGCGCCGTACCCTGCGGACCGAAGTCAATGGCAATGGCTTTTTCGTGAAGATCCACCGTGGCATTGGCTGGGGCGAGATCTTCAAGAACCTGCTCACGGCCAAGCTGCCGGTGCTCGGGGCGGGCCAGGAATGGAAGGCCATTGCGCGCCTGCAAGAAGTCGGCGTGCCGACCATGACCGCCGTGGCTTACGGCGAGAAGGGCAGCAACCCGGCAGACCAGCATTCGTTCATCGTCACCGAAGAGCTGGCGCCCACGGTCAGCCTCGAAGACTTCAGCATCGACTGGGTCAAGCAGCCGCCCGAACCCATACTCAAGCGTGCACTGATCGCCGAGGTCGCGCGCATGACCGGCATGATGCACCGCGCCGGAGTCAACCATCGCGACTGCTACATCTGCCACTTTCTGCTGCACACCGACAAACCGGTGACGGCCGGCGACTTCAAGCTCTCGGTGATCGACCTGCACCGCGCCCATACCCGCCCGACGATTACCCAGCGCTGGCGCAACAAAGACCTGGCAGCGCTGTACTTTTCAGCCCTGGACATTGGCTTGACCCGGCGTGACAAACTGCGCTTCCTCAAGGGCTACTTCCAGCAGCCGCTGCGCCAGATCCTGGGCGAAGAAGCCGGGTTACTTGCCTGGCTGGAAGGCAAGGCGAACAAGCTCTACGAGCGTAAACAGCGATACGGGGATGCGCTCTGATGGCGGGTTGGAAACTGGAACCGGCGTACAGCGATCTGGCGGAAGATTTCGGCAGTCTTGAGGCTGTGTTTGCGCTTCAGGGTGAGCGCCTGACCCACGACCTGTTATCCGAGGTCATTCGCGTCCAACGCAATGGCGTCAACTATTACGTCAAACGCTACGTGGGTGCCGGCAAAGGTCTGCGCCGTTATCTGGGCAAGCCCCGGGTGAAAGCCGAGTGGCAGAACCTCAAGCGCTTCGCCAAGTGGGGCATTCCCACTGCCGAAGTGGTGGCCTGGGGACTGGAGCGTCGCGGCGCGGCCTACGATCGTGGGGCGATGATCACCCGTGAGCTGCCGCATACCGAAGACTTGTCGGCCCTGGCCGAGCGGCATGATCCGAAGCTGGCGGACCGCGCCTGGGTCGACAACGTCAGCCGGCAGCTGGCGGGTTATACCCGGACCCTGCACGACCATCGTTTCACCCATAACGATTTGAAGTGGCGCAACCTGCTGATCGACGATGAGCCCCGGCTGTTTTTGATCGACTGCCCCAATGGTGATTTCTGGCGCGGCTTCTGGCTCAAGTACCGGATCACCAAGGACCTGGCGTGTCTGGACAAGGTCGCCAAGTATCACTTGTCGGCCACCCAGCGCCTGCGCTTTTACCTGCAATACCGCCAGCGTGATCGGCTGAATGCCGCCGACAAAAAACGGATCCGGCACGTGGTGAGATTTTTCGAGGGACGCGAATGACTGATTTTATGGCCGCTGAAGACCGTGCGCTGCTTGAGCGACACGGCCTCGGCACCTTTGACGCACTCTGGGCCAAGCAACTCGACGCTGTGGACGAACCCAACGTCGTTCGCGGTGGCTGGAGCAGTGTGTTTCGGCTGGATCTGGAAGGTCATGGCTACTACCTCAAACGCCAGAGCAACTACCAGACGCGCACGTTGCATGCGCCCTTTGGCGAGCCGAGCTTTGCCCGTGAATTTCGCAATATCAGTCGCTATGAAAAGTTCGGTATTCCAGCGTTGAAAGCGGCATTCTTCGGTGAGCGCAAGGTCGACGGCGAGGTTCGGGCGATTCTGCTGACCCGTGCCCTGGACGGTTGGGATGACCTGGATTCGCTGTTGCGGCGCTGGTCGGACCTGAGTTCGGCGCAGCATTCAGCGATTATGAAAGCCTGTGGTCAACTGGCTCGGCGCCTGCACGGCGCGCGTCAGGTTCACGGTTGCTTCTACCCCAAACACATTTTTCTCCAGGCCACCGGCGACGGTTATCAGGCCCAGCTGATCGACCTGGAAAAGACCCGGCCGTTGCTGTTTGGTCAGCGTGACCGGGCGAAAGACCTGGAGCCGTTGCTGCGTAGGGCACCTCAGTGGAACGAAGCGCAATTGCGCGAGCTGCTGGCTGCCTATCTGGATCAATCCCGGGACAGCTCGTTGATCGACAGCTGGCTGGCGCGACTGACCGCGCGGCGCACTCACAAGGAGACGCGCTGATGCGTTTGTCAGAGCTGAAAAATGTTGGCCGCAGCCCGAGCCTGCCACTGAACATTTCACTGGCCGATGCCGCCGGCCCTGCCGAGTTGCAGTTGCTGAGTCTGTTGCGGGTGTTGCCGGGGCAGCGTTATGTCGGTGCCGGTGTCTGGCGTGGGCGACCGGTGCTGGCCAAATTGTTGGTCGGCAGCAAAGCGGCGCGGCATTTTCAGCGTGAGCTGAACGGGGTGCGTCTGCTCGCTGCCCAAGGGCTGACGACGCCGCAACTGTTGGCCGACGGCCTGAAAGATGGCGAGGGCGGTTGGTTATTGTTTGATTTCCTCGAAGGCGCCGAAAGCCTTGGGGATGCCTGGGGGCAGGTCGAACACTTGCCGATGCTGGCGGATGAGCAATCGGCAGTATTGGCCGATGCGCTGGGTGCAATTGGTCAATTGCACCGCAAGGGCCTGTGGCAGGAAGACCTGCATCTGGACAACCTGCTGCGCCAGGGCGGTCGGCTGTATTTGATCGACGGTGCCGGGATCTGTACCGAAACGCCTGGCCAGCCGCTGTCGCGACAAAAAGTCCTGGAGAATCTCAGGGTGTTTTTCGCCCAGTTGCCCAAGACGCTGGAACCGTATACCGAAGAATTGCTGGTGTATTACCTGCTGAGCAATGGCGAGCATGCCTTGCCCCTGGAAGCGTTGCAGAAACAGATCAGCAAGGTCCGCAGCTGGCGCCTCAAAGACTTCCTGATCAAGGTCGGCCGCGAATGCACGCTGTTCAGTGTCCAGCGCGGAGCGTTCGGCTTACGAGCGATTCGCCGCGAGGAAGAAGCGGCGATGCTGCCGGTGCTGGAACAGGCCGATGCGTTGCTCGATCAGGGTCATCTGTACAAGACCGGTGGCGCGGCGAGCGTCGGCAAGGTCGAGGTGGCCGGTCGTACGCTGGTGATCAAGCGTTACAACATCAAGGGTTTTGCCCACTGGCTAAAACGGTTTTGGCGCCCGAGCCGTGCCTGGCATTCCTGGCGCGAAGGCAATCGCCTGGCATTTCTCGGCATTGCCACGCCCAAGCCGTTGGCGTTGCTGGAGACGCGTTTCCTCTGGTTGCGCAGTCGAGCTTATCTGGTGACCGAGTATTTGCCGGGGCCGGACATCATCGAGCGCTTTGCACCTTACGTTGAAAGCGGTGAAGCGCCGGAAGCCGAATTGCTGGCGCTGGATCATTTGTTTGCCGAGCTGATTCTTGAGCGGATCAGTCATGGGGATTTCAAAGGGCATAACCTGTTCTGGCAACAAGATCGCTGGGCGCTGATTGATCTGGATTCGATGTGTCAGCATGCCTCGGTAAACAGCTTCGCCCCGGCCTATACGCGGGATCGGGCGCGGTTCATGCGTAACTGGCCTGAGAGTAGTGCGCTTTATCAGGTCATTGATCAGCGTCTTCCCAAAGATATCTCTAGCGTTGCTTGAATCCCTTCGCGAGCCTGCTCCGGGCGGCGTTCCGACGAAGGGGCCAGAACAGTTACCCAGGATTAAGGGACAGGTTTTTATGAATTGTCCTACATGATCTACAGAGCCCATGAACTGTGCCCTGAATAGCCGCGATGCTAGTTTGCCTGACGTTCACGGAGGGCAGATTTTTGACGATAAAAACGGCTGTTACGATTGGCGCGTTCTCACTGGCTCTTTCAGGCTGTGGGACCGCTGTTACGGTGCTGCAGGATGATGCCGAGGCTACCCGCGGCCTCCGGAAGCAAAAGACTTATTGTCAATCCATTCCCCGTATTTACAGCGGTCTGGCTTACGATTTCTGTGTGCTGAATGCGCCGCCGGACCCCACGGGTTTTCTTGTGCCGTTCGTTCTGCTGGATCTGACGTTGTCGGGTGTTCTGGACACTGTTGCATTGCCCTACACGATTTACCGGCAGACAACCGACGGCAATATCAGTATTTACTGGAGGTCAGGCCGCGGATGAGCAATGCCGCCTGCTTTCGCCCGGATCATCTTTACGGGGGCAATATGCGCTGGGTCATTCCCGCCATGTTTACGCTATAATCCCGCCCTTTAGCTGCCACTCGCCCTTTGCGAGGGCACATTAATCTTTGAGGCGCCCTGCGCCTGCATGCAGACTAAAGAGGCTAGACCCCTGTGGCATTGACGATTCTTGGCCTGTCCGGCGCCCTTAGCCATGATGCTTCCGCAGCCTTGTACATCGACGGCAAGCTGGTCGCGGCGGCTGAGGAAGAGCGCTTTGTGCGCGATAAACATGCAAAGAACCGCATGCCTTACGAGTCGGCGAAGTTCTGCCTCGAGCAGGCTGGCATCAAGCCGTCCGACGTTGATGTGGTAGCGATTCCATTCGCGCCGATCAGCCTGTTCGGCAAGGCTCGCTGGCATTACGCCAAGCGTTACTGGTACGCCCCGGACCGCGCGCTCGACGCGATCCTGATGGGTAACCGTCGCTACAAGCGCTATCGCAACAAGATTGTCTGGTGCCTCGAGCAATTGGGTTTCGATCCGAAAAAAATCAAGATCGAACCGGTCGAGCATCACCTGGCCCACGCCTCCAGCGCCTACCACTGCTCCGGTTTCAAAGAGAAAACCGCGATCCTCGGGATCGACGGCAAGGGTGAGTACGCCACGACCTTTTTCGGTTACGGCGAAAACGGCAAGATCCACAAGATCAAGGAATTCTTCGATCCGGACTCCCTCGGCGGCCTGTACGGCGCGATCACCGAGTTCCTCGGTTTCGAGATGCTCGACGGTGAGTTCAAGGTCATGGGCATGGCGCCGTATGGCGATGCCAGCAAATACGATTTCTCGCGTCTGGCTTCGTTCGAGAACGGCGAGCTGGTGATCAACACCGACTACGCCAACGTCATCGGCTTGCGTCGTTATAAAGAGAAAGGCAAAGGCTTCTATTTTTCGCCGAAGCTGATCGAGTGGCTGGGTCCGAAGCGCGAGGGCGACATCGCCGACGAACCGTACATCCACTACGCCGCGAGCATGCAAGCACTGTTCGAAAAGATCTCGCTGCAGATGATCGACCACTACCTGGGCGACGTACTCAAGGAAACCGGCAAACTGGCCTTCGCCGGTGGCTGTGCGTTGAACGTCAAACTGAACCAGAAAATCATCGCGCGCGATGACGTCAAAGAGCTGTTCGTTCAGCCCGCGTCCGGCGATGCCGGCACTGCGGTTGGCGCGGCGGCTTATGTGTCCCACGCCCGTGGTGTGCCGGTCGAGAAGATGGAGCACGTCTACCTCGGCCCGTCCTACACCAACGAAGACGTGCTCGCTGCGTGCGCCCGTCACCCGAGCAAGCCGGTATGGCGCAAGCTTGAGAACATGCCGGAAAACATCGCCAAGATCATGGTCGACGGCAACCCGGTGGCCTGGTTTCAGGGTCGCATGGAGTTCGGTCCCCGCGCCTTGGGTGGTCGTTCGATCATCGGTTGCCCGAGCGCCACCGGCGTGGCTGACCGGATTAACCACCAGATCAAGTTCCGCGAGCGCTGGAGGCCTTTCTGTCCGTCGATGCTCGACACCGTTGCACCGCAGATGATCAAGATTGATCATCCGGCGCCGTTCATGACCTTCACCTTTGAAGTGGCTGAAGAGTGGAAAACCCGCGTACCGGAAGTCGTCCATGAAGACGGTACGTCGCGGGCCCAGGTGCTCAAGCGCGAATACAACCCGCGCTACTACGACATGATGAAGGCGCTGGAAGTGCTGACCGGTAACGGCGTGTCGCTGAACACCTCGCTCAACCGCCGTGGCGAACCGATGATCTGCTCGCCGACGGATGCCCTGAACATGTTCTTCGGTTCCGATCTACAGTATCTGATCATGGAAGACATCCTGGTGGTCAAAGAGGGTGCGGACAGGTATGCGGTTGACTGAAGTGCTGATCAGCGTTGTTATTCCAGCCTACAACTATTCCCAGACCCTGCCGCGGGCAGTCGAGTCGGTACTGGCGCAGTTGGTTGAGGGTCGGACGGAGCTGTTAGTCATTGATGACGGCTCCACCGACGCAACGCCTGAGGTGGTCGAAAAGCTTTTGGCGGTTCACGTCGGGCGTTTCCGTGCTTTGCGTAAAACCAATGGAGGGCTTTCTTCTGTTCGCAATCTCGGGATCGAAGAGGCGAGTGGGCGCTACCTGGTCTTTCTCGACGCAGATGACGAGATGGCCCCGGGCGCGCTGGCGGCGTTGATTCATCACATTGCGAGCAACCCTGAAAGCCGTTTGATCATTGGCGGCCACTGGTCGGTGTTTGCTGACGGAAAGCGCAGTTTGCAGACCGTAAAGCCGTTGCCTGCCACAGCGCGGCAGCGAGTGCGCGGCTACTTGCTGGACAAGACTGTATCGATTTCCAACGGTGCTTGCGCGATGCGTCGTGATGTCTTCGCGCCAGGCAACTATCCCGAACACTTGCGCAACGTTGAAGACATTCCGGTATTCGCTCAGGTGCTGGCGCGGTTTCCCTGCAGCGTTCTCGATCAGCCTCTGGCGTTTATCTATAAGCACGCCGACAGCATGCGACATGATTTGACCCAAAGCCTTGCGGCGGGCACGGGAATGGTCGGCGAGGTTTTTTCTTACGAGCGCATGCCCGAAGAATTGCATGATTTGCGCCAGGCGTTTTTGGTACAGCGGTGCCTGTCGTTGTTTCGCGATTGTTACGTCGGGGGCGAGTATGCACTGGCCAAGAAGTTCTATCTTCAGGCTTTGCGTGCCGACTGGCGCACGCTCACACGCTGGTCCTACACACGCAAGGCGGCGCGTCTGCTGTTCAGGTAAGCAGTAGAGACCGTGTCTTCGAGCATGTCGTTCAGTGTTAATGGCTGATGATAAGGCTTGAGCTTGATCAGGCAGACGCTGCCTGGGGCTGTTGCAATCTATTCGTTGAGCTGTTTTGCGCCAAACGTTGTGCGCGTTGTTGAGGGGGGCGGATGTTAGAAACTGGCAGCAAAGCGGGGGCTCTGATCTCTCGGATTATTGGTGAATATCCGGTCAGGTTGGCGTTCTGGAGTAGTTTGCTGCTTTCCCTGATTGCCGTGCTGGGAACGGCGACTGTCGGACGTGATGCTGCGCTTTACATCGATATTGCTCAGCAGGTCACGGAACACGGGCCAAAAGCGGCCTGGCAGTCCTTCGATTGGCCCTGGTTTTCTTATCTCCTGGCCGGTACTCATATCGTCCTGCATTTGCCGTTGGAGCTGAGCGCCTATCTATGGTGTGGGGGCTTTCTCGCGGGCACCTGTGCGTTGATGGTTGATTGTATTCGGCAACGCTCCCCGGCCAGCGCTCGCTGGGCCTGTCTGGTGGTATTGGCAATGCCTGCGGTCAATTCTTTTCGAAATGACATCATTCGCGAATTTGGTTTCTGGTTTTTCTGCACCCTGACGCTCTGGCTTGCTTTGCGATGGCAGGCGCGTGGCGGCTGGCTTCGTGCGGCGTTCATCCACTTGGCAATCGTGGCGGCCGCGTTGTTTCGCCTTGAGGCCTTGCTGTTGATACCCGCGTTGGGGCTCTGGCAGTTGTCGAATCTTTGGTCATCCACGCAACGCAAGCAGTTCTTGCAGTTTATTCTGTTGCCAGTGGTGGGGTTGGTTGTGATCTCGGTGTCGGGCGCTTTTTCGGCTGCGCGTGTTTCGCTCTACCTGGATATGCTCAATCCGCATAGTGTGTTTGCGTCGTTCGGTCAGCTGTCCGAGCAATTTTCCAGATCGTTGATCAATAAGTACTCGCAGGACGAGGCCGGGCGGATAATTTTCTTCGGCATCCTGGCATCCATGTTGATTAGCATAGTGAAACTGATGGGGCCTTTCGCTCTTCCGTTTGTTCTACGAAGCAACTGGAGTGTTCTGCGGGCTTACTGGCGCGACTATCGCCCGTTTGCCTGGACAGCTTTGCTGTATGGAGTAGTGCTGGTCCTGTTCTATTTGAAGCAGCAATTCATGAACACTCGCTACTTGAGTTTCCTGAACCTGCTGTTCGTTCCTGTGCTGGCGTCGGCGTTGGCGGTCTTTGTCCGTCAGTTTCCGCGCTGGGGCAAGGCGCTGGTGGTGCTGGGTTTGTTGGTGATGCTGTCCAACGTGGTTTCCACCAGCCCGGGGAAGACTCATTATGTCGAGGCGGGCCACTGGGTGGCCGCCCATATTGAGCCAGGCGCACCGGTATACTACCAGGACGGCCGCATCAGCTATTACGCCGGTCGTGGTTATGTGCTCAATAGTTTGACCCGGGAGGAGGCGATGTCCCCGGAGCACGCGGGCGATTTTCGCTATTTCCTGATCGATGCCCCTGGCGACGAGTCATGGCTAAGTGGATGGCTGGCGGAGCACAAGCAGCGCATTCTTGCGCGTTTCGCCAACCGCAAAGGCGCCACCGTATTGGTCATCGGCCAGTAACGTTTTAGTCCAGCAGCTGGCGCAGACGCTCGATCATTGGTGTCTGCCGATTGATAGGCAGACCCTGGCGATAACCTTCAAGGAAGGTGTCGCCAGCATCCTGGCCCAGCAACCACTGCCGATCCTCTTTGTAGCGCAGCAAATGGGCAAAATTGCGCAGCCGTTTGCTGTCGCTCAGGGTGCGCTTTTTGCAGCGCAAGTCCGCAATGTCGATGAGTCCCAGGGTGTTGTCGGGCGTCAGCACCACGTTGCCAAAATGCAGCGACCGAAAGTACACCCCCTTCTCGTGCAAACGAGCAATGAAACCCCCTAGTTGGGATCTCAAGGCGTTGGCCTCTTCGGCAGTGGTTTGAAGCTGGCGCACTGTCGTTCCTTCAAGGGGGCTGTAGTACACGCCATCGCGTTGGATGCTGGGGATGCGATACACCGCGATAATTTTCGGGCAAGGAACGCCTCGCAGCTCCAGGGCGCGGGTGTTGTTGGCGAAGCGTTGAGCGTAGGGATAAAACAGCGCGGAACTGAGCAGGCGTTTGCGGCGAAACAACTTGAGCATGCGTCCGTCGGCCAACCTGAGCACCTTGTCGCCGGAGCCGTCGGCTTCCAGTACGTGCGCGCCTTCGCGCAGTGCCTCATAGGTGCTGTGATCAATCGCTTGCATGCCTGACTCCCCATCATAAGTCGGTTATCTTAACCGACTTGTCCAGAGGCTGGCCTACCGTCATGTTCATTGGGGAAAAAGGGGCGTGTGATATCATCCGCTCCTCACTGATTTGCGCGGATTCTTATGAGCAGTCCTGAACCGAAAGCCCAGTCTACGCTGGCGATCTATTTCCGCCTTTTGGCTTACCTAAAGCCTTACGTGGGCCTGTTCATACTAAGCATCGTAGGGTTTTTGATCTTCGCATCGACGCAGCCAATGCTCGCTTATATCCTCAAGTACTTCGTCGACGGCCTGGCCAACCCGGAAGCCAGTCTGTTTCCTGGAAACCCTTACCTGGGCAAGTTGCAGTTGCTGGAAACCGTACCGTTGATGATCGTCGTGATTGCGGTCTGGCAGGGTGTGGGGTCCTATTTGGGTAACTTCTTTCTGGCGCGGGTTTCCCTGGGACTTGTTCACGATTTGCGGGTGGTTCTGTTCAACAAGTTACTGGAGTTGCCGAACCGCTTCTTCGACAAGAACAATTCCGGTCACTTGATTTCTCGAATCACCTTTAACGTCACCATGGTCACCGGTGCCGCTACCGATGCCATCAAGGTGGTGATTCGTGAAGGCATGACCGTGATTTTCCTGTTCTGCACACTGCTTTGGATGAACTGGAAGCTTACGCTGGTGATGCTGGCCATCCTGCCGTTGATTGGCATGATGGTGAACAGCACCAGCCGTAAATTTCGCAAGCAAAGCAAAAAGATTCAGGTTTCGATGGGCAACGTCACTCACGTTGCGTCCGAGACCATCCATGGCTATCGCGTGGT
This sequence comes from Pseudomonas sp. Hz4, assembly GCF_054898165.1. NCBI lineage: Bacteria > Pseudomonadati > Pseudomonadota > Gammaproteobacteria > Pseudomonadales > Pseudomonadaceae > Pseudomonas > Pseudomonas sp. Hz4. The sequence continues at coordinate 744,560 of NZ_CM142719.1, forward strand.
GCGCAGCTTCGGCGGCGAAACCTATGAAAAGGTCCGCTTTAAGGACGCCAGCCATAGCAATACCGATAAGCAACTGGCGATGACCAAGACCGGCGCGGTGTACACGCCGATGCTACAACTGGTGACTTATAGCGCCATGGCCGTGGTCATGTTTTTGGTGTTGTACCTGCGTGGCGATGCGTCGCCCGGTGACCTGGTGGCCTACATCACCATGGCGGGCCTGCTACCCAAGCCGATTCGTCAGCTCTCTGAAGTCAGCTCCACCATCCAGAAGGGTGTGGCGGGTGCCGAGAGTATTTTCGAGCAGTTGGATGAGCCGGCGGAAGTCGATCAGGGTACGGTTGAATATGATCGCCTCGAGGGGCGTCTGGAAGTGCGCAATCTCAGCTTCCAGTACCCGGAAAGCGGCAAGCAGGTGCTCAACGACATCAGCTTTATCGTGGAGCCCGGGCAGATGGTTGCACTGGTCGGACGCTCGGGCAGTGGCAAGTCCACACTGGCCAGCCTAATTCCACGCTTCTATCAGCACGAACAAGGGCAGATTCTGCTCGACGGTGTGAAGGTCCAGGACTTCACCTTGCGCAGCCTTCGTCGGCAGATTGCCCTGGTGACCCAGCAGGTCACCTTGTTCAACGACACCGTGTCCAACAACATCGCCTACGGCGACCTCGCGGGTGCGCCCGTTGAAGAAGTGCGCCGGGCGGCTTTGGGGGCTTATGCCGACGAGTTCATCGTCAAGATGCCCCAGGGCTATGAAACCATAGTGGGTGAAAATGGTGTGCTGCTGTCTGGTGGCCAGCGCCAGCGTATCGCCATTGCCCGGGCCTTGCTCAAGGATGCACCGCTGCTGATCCTCGATGAGGCGACTTCTGCCCTCGATACCGAGTCGGAGCGTCATATCCAGGCAGCTCTGGATCAAGTAGTGAAAAACCGTACGACTCTGGTGATTGCCCACCGCTTGACCACCATTGAGAAGGCCGACTTGATTTTGGTCATGGATGAAGGCCGGATCGTCGAGCGCGGTACTCATGTGGAGCTTCTGGCGCTCAACGGCTATTACTCCCGTCTGCACGCCAAAGAGTTTGAAGAGGGTGACGAGCTGCAGTCGACACACGTGATTGGCGCATGCTGAGGCTGCTTCGAAGCTGGCGCGAACGTGGCTGGACCGAGATTGACCATAGTGCCTACGAGCAGGCCTGGCAGTGTTTTGGCGGCAGCTTCGCCACTCACCCCCAGGTGGTAGAGCGCTTGTCGACATTTGTCGGCATCGAGCTGCGTTATCTGGGCTGGATCGTTGACGGTGCTGTCGTGGCAGCCGTTCCTTGCTGGGGGCGCCACATCGCCTTGTCCAAGGAAGTGCTCAAGCGCGAGGGCAAACGCGGGTTGCTGGACATGGGGAACGCGGAGATTATTCTGCCCATCGCCCCGGACGTCGAGGTACCAGTGCGTCAGCGCATGGCGTATGTCTCGGAACTCAATGTCCGGCAAATCAGCACCTTGCGCGAGCTCCCCCAGGGGCTGGCACTGGCGCGAGCACCAGAAGACTATTCGAAAAAATTTCGTTACAACCAGCGACGTGACCAGCGACTGCTGGAAGAGGCCGGCGGGGAACTGATCCCGATGTCCCAGCTGTCACCGCAGGAGCAAGCGGCTGCGTATGGCGAGCTGTTTCAGCGCCGCTGGGGGTTTGAAGTCCCCGGCAAGACAGGGTTGGCGGAGGTGTTCACCTTGCTGCGCGAGTTCATGACTGGCTCGGTGGTGATGTTGGACTCGGTGCCTATCGCCACCCAGATTCTGTATCGCGTCGAAGCGCCCCAATGGGTTTCCCTGGAATACATCAACGGCGGCGTCGACCCTCAGAACCGCGAGTTTAGTCCGGGTAGCGTGCTCAGTTTCGTCAACACTCAGCAGGCCTGGGAGGAGGCGCGGGCGCTGGGCAAGGTTCTGCGTTATTCATTCGGTCGTGCCGATCGCGAGTATAAGGATCGCTGGTGCCATAAGGTGCCGGTCTATCAGGTCTAATTCATGAGTGCTCGCAAACAACGGCTTCTCAAGGCTCATCGGCGCAATAAGCGAGTGTTTTTCGTCGCTTTCCTGCTGACACTGGCGGTACTCGGTTTCTGGCTGGGGTGGTGGATAGTGCCGCTTCTGCTGGTGCTGGCTTGGGTGGCTCACGAGGCGTGGTTTGCCGATCACCTGTTTTATCGGGCCTCTGATGACTACCAGTACGGTTTTCCCGTTGGCACCCCGCATCAAACAGTGAACCTTGAGGCTGGCTTGGTACGTCTGAGCGAGCCGCTGGCTGAAGGCGAGACCCTCATACTCGAACTTGAATTGAAAACCACCTGGCTGGGTCGCTGGCTGGATCCGTTTATCGAAGTCGGTGATGATCGCCAAGAGTTCGAGCGCGGCGTAAAAGGGCGGCGTTTTCTTAATCTCTCAGGGCAGGGCGCGATGCTTGCCCAGGGCTCGCTGGCGGTGCGTGGACGCTATTGCACCCTGACTGCCACGGGTACGCTGTGGGTCATGGCCAATCCCGATTATGCACAGCAACGCGTGATGATTTTGGCGCCCCACGCCGATGACGCCGAACTGGCCGCGTTTGGCCTTTACAGTCGCAGTGAAGAGGTCAGCATCGTCACCTTGACTCAGGGCGAAATCGAGGCCGAGAATTTTCAGCGCCTGGGGCTGAGCGAGTCTCAGGCGGCGCGTCTGAAAGGGCGTCTGCGCAGCTGGGACAGCCTGGCCATTCCGCTGTGGGGTGGTGTGCCCGTCAACCGCTGCGTGCAATTGGGCTATTACTGCCTTCAATTGCCGTTGATGGCCGAGGAGCCTGCCAAGTCGTTTGGCTCGCGCGAGTCTGGGGACAGTGATGTTCGCCCTGTGCGCCGGCAAAACCCGATGATTTTGCCCGCTGATATCGACGGGGCGCCGACCTGGCAAAACTTGATCGCCGACCTGGTAGCGCTACTGGAACATTTCCGTCCCGAGGTGGTGGTGACTCCCCATTCCGAACTGGACCCTCACAGCGATCACGTCGCGTCAACCCGCGCGGTTCTTGAAGCCATCGCCGCCAGCGCCTGGAAGCCTGGGACCCTGCTGATGTACGCCAATCATCTGCATGACAACGACCGCTGGCCCATGGGGGCGGCCGGTGCCGGTATCGCCTTGCCGCCGGCCATCGAACCGTTGCCTGTCGACAAGCTGTGGAGCCCGCAGCTGTCCTCTGACGAGCAACTGGATAAGGCCATGGCGCTGGCAATGGAGCATGACCTGCAGGAGGCTCCGGTTTTCAAACGTCAGTTGCGACGTCTGATTCAGCAGGCATTGGCCGGTCGGCGCTGGCCCGCCACAGGCCGCAACGAGTTTTTCCGCAAGGCGGTGCGGCGTCACGAATTGTTCTGGGTGCGCGACCTTTCAGATTGAGGCGGACGGCGCTTTTCCATGTGTTAGTATCGCGCCCCTGTTAATTTTGTATGCGGGTTGCTCCATGAAGTTGTCCATGCCGCGATTCGATCAAGCCCCTGTCTTGGTAGTCGGCGATGTCATGCTCGACCGTTATTGGCATGGTGGTACCTCTCGGATTTCTCCTGAGGCGCCTGTTCCGGTAGTCAAAGTCGAGCAAATCGAGGACCGCCCGGGCGGTGCCGCGAACGTTGCGTTGAACATTGCCGCCCTCGGCGCGCCTGCCTCGCTGGTCGGTGTGACCGGCGACGATGAAGCCGCCAACAGCCTGGTCAATAGCCTCAAGGGTGCTGGTGTGCGGGCGTTGTTCCAGCGCATCGCGCACCAGCCAACCATCGTCAAGCTGCGGGTCATGAGCCGTCACCAGCAATTGCTGCGTATCGACTTCGAAGAGCCGTTCGCCACCGACGCCCTGGCGTTGACGGGGCTGGTCGAAGAACTGCTTGAAGGCATCAAGGTGCTGGTCCTTTCCGATTACGGTAAAGGCGCGTTGAAAAACCATCAGGTGCTGATTCAGGCCGCCCGTGCTCGTGGCATTCCAGTGCTAGCTGATCCCAAGGGCAAGGATTTCTCCATCTACCGTGGTGCGAGCCTGATTACCCCGAACCTCAGTGAATTCGAGACCATCGTCGGCGGTTGCGCCGATGAGCACGAGTTGGTGAGCAAGGGCGCACAGCTCATGCACGATCTGGACCTTGGCGCGTTGCTGGTGACCCGTGGCGAGCACGGCATGACGTTGCTGCGCCCTGATCATCCGGCGCTGCACCTGCCCGCCCGGGCCCGTGAAGTGTTTGACGTAACCGGTGCCGGCGACACGGTGATTTCGACCCTGGCGGCAGCGATCGCCGCCGGCGAAGAGCTGCCGCACGCGGTAGCGCTGGCCAATCTGGCGGCTGGCATCGTGGTCGGCAAGCTCGGTACGGCGGCCATCAGTGCCCCCGAGCTGCGTCGCGCCATCCAGCGAGAAGAAGGGTCCGAGCGCGGCGTGCTGGGCCTTGAGCAGTTGTTGCTGGCGGTCGACGACGCGCGTGCGCATAACGAGAAGATCGTCTTCACCAACGGTTGCTTCGACATTCTGCATGCCGGCCACGTGACCTACCTCGAGCAGGCACGTGCCCATGGCGATCGTTTGATCGTTGCAGTCAACGATGATGCGTCGGTGAGCCGTCTGAAAGGGCCGGGTCGTCCGATCAACAGTGTCGACCGTCGCATGGCGGTGCTGGCGGGTCTGGGGGCGGTGGATTGGGTGATCAGTTTCCCTGAAGGAACGCCGGAAAATCTGTTGCGTGAGGTTAAGCCGGACGTGCTGGTCAAGGGGGGGGACTACGGGATCAACCAGGTAGTCGGCGCTGACATCGTGACCGCTTACGGCGGGACGGTGAAAGTACTGGGGTTGGTGGAAAACAGCTCGACTACGGCGATTGTCGAGAAGATCCGCAGCCGTTGACGGGATGAACGACTCCCTTCATGTCTGGCGTGGGAACGGGGCTTGGCTATACGCCAGCGCCCGTACCTATTGACCGGTACATACCCGATGCGCTTACCTGTTTTTGTCTCTTGGTACACTAATTTATGAAAGTCATGCTCCTGGTGATGGACGAGCAGCGCGTCATATTGGATCGCCTGTATGAAATCGTGCAGCAGAATTGCACTGATTGCGTTGTCTATCGCCTAAGCAAACAGCAACAGATGAATCTCGGTCCGTTTCTCGCCTCAGTCAATTATCAGGACTTTGATCGAGTCGTGATTTTCTCGAGGGTCAAGCGCCTCGTCACTCAACTCAGTGTGCTGAAGTGCATCCCCGGGCTGGTCTTTCTGGAGCATGACGCCTATCAGAACTACATGCCCGGCAGTAAGTACCGGCGTATCTATTCGCGCCTGTACAGCCGTCTTCCCAGCGCTCGTGTGCTGGTGTCGGGCGCTGTTGTCGCGCGTCGGATGCAAGCTGAAAATATTGACGCGGTGTTTGTGTCCAAGGGATATGACGAACAAATGCTGCGCAATGTCGGCGGTACTCGCGACATTCCGATCGGCTTTCTGGGCAGTCTGAAAAGTACCGAATATGCGCAGCGCAAGGCGGTCCTTGAATCCCTGGCTCGGCGGACCGGCATGCTGGTGACCCGGACCAAGTCCGGCGCCGAATATCTGGAAACACTTAATCGCATCAAGATTTTTGTCAGTGCCGATATCGGCATGGGCGAATTCATGATCAAGAACTTCGAAGCCATGGCGTGTGGCTGTGTCCTGCTGGCCTGGAGTCAGGGTGAAGAAGACGGGTTGCTGGGTTTCCAGGATATGCACAACACCGTGTTCTACCGCAACGAAGATGAAGCCGTGGAAAAACTCAAGCTGTTGGAAAGTGATCCCGAGTTGGCGTCTCGCATCGCCAGTAATGGGCAGGCGTTCGCGGAGAACCAGTATTCCTTCGCTCGTGTTGGACGTACCCTCGCCGCTGAAATACAGCGTGAAATGCGTCCTTGGCAACTGCCTTCAGCGTTCATTCGCCTGTGGGTCAAGTTACGCCACGGGATGAAGGTTCCAGGGTAAATGGTCGATTCTCAACAGCTGCAAGCCAGCGAGAAGATGGCGCTGGATGCGATGCCAGGCGGTCATCAATCTGTCATCGATGGACTGCCGCCGGAGCTGAAAGCGTGCTTGCGCAACGCGGCGCGCGTGGTGCTGGTGGCCAATAATCCGGCAATTACGGCGGCCGATTTCCAGGCGCTGAATATCGGCACCGATGACGTGGTCGTCAGCTTCAATACCTGTGCGAAATCTGCACTGCTGCGCCCGCGAAGCGTCAATGTGTTCGTGCATGGTTTTAATGCACCTGACGCTTATTTTTTCGGCCTTCCCTATGGGCCGCAAGTGCAGCAATTGTTCGAATACCCTGACGCCCGTTGTTTCACGATGCTGGTGGGCAGCACTGCAGCGATGTGTGCTTTACCGCGCGTGGCGCTTTATTGGGAGCGCATTCCGCTGCCGCCATTGTGGAATTACCCGGTCGACCGGCCGGAGGGCAAACGTTACGTCGGACCTTCCACGGGTTTCAATGCGCTGGTGTTGTTTGACTGGCTGCGCAGCCATGCCGGTTACACCTACCAGCTAATGACGCTGGGGTTTTCCAACGAAGCAGGAAAGTTCTGGGGCGGTCATGCCTGGGACTATGAGCGAGACTGGTTGCTCAAGTCAGATGTCATCCTCGTACCTTTGCAGCGTCGGCGCTGGTGGCAAGTAGTGTTTCGTCGCAAATGAATGATCAGGTGCGGCGCGGTGGCCAATAAGGCGCCGTGAAGAGGTCGATTATTTTTCAGGAAGCAGTTAAGTGTTAAATGTTGCGGTGGCGTTTTTTGGTATTCCAAGAAATTCGGAAATCTGCTTTCCGTCCATTCAAGAAAACGTGCTTGCGCAGCTCCCTGCGGACAGCAACGTGAAGTGCTTCTATCATCTCTATAAAATCGACGAAATCCAGAACTCGCGTTCAGGTGAAACAGGTGAGTTGAGCGCGGACAACTACGAGGTCTTCCAGTCCATGACCGGCGTGCTTGCCTCAACGGAAGGCGTTCTGGAACGCTGGGACTTCGAGCGAGTGAAAGCACTCGGCGATACTTGGGCTGATGAGCACGTGTCCCTCAGGAACCTGATCTATCAGCTCAATTCGCTGCACACTGTCACGGCCATGATGGAGTCCTTCAATCCTGATTTCGTTGTCTTCGTGCGTCCCGATAATTTCTATCACTCACCCCTTCCCACTTATGTGTTCAAGCACCCTAAAGCCAGGCGGCTGAATGTCTACATTCCCGATTGGCAGTGGTGGGGAGGGCTGAACGATCGGTTTGCCATCTGTGGGCGTGATGCTTACCAGGCCTATGGCAAAAGGATCGAACACATCTTCGATTTTTGTAAGGCGACGGGAAGAAAGCTGCATTCCGAGCGGCTGCTCAAATACGTACTGCAACAGGCCGGAACCAAAGTCTGCACCATGGGCGCCACGGCTTCGCGTGTTCGTATCACCGGTGCATTCGCTGATGAGTCGTTCTCTCCCAAGCGAGGCATGGGCAAGCGAGAGAATCGCTACTTCCACCTGTTTGCGCGACTACGTACCCTCATGGACAAGCGGCAATCGGATTAGGCCGAAGGGGAAAGAACGTCAGCCCATCGTGCGCTAGCGTCTTCGTACCAATCGCACCAGTTGCAGTGCCTTGGCGCCGAGTTTAATCAGTCCTTGTCGCTGAGCTTTTGGCACCCCTAGCCCCTGTTGTGCGACCCATTCTTTCCAGCGAATACGCTCTTCACGGACCACCCAACCTTCTTGGGCGGCAAAGCTTTCCGCCAGGTACAGTCCTCGGGTGCTGGCCGGCAACAACTGGTCGCGCTTGAGGGTGTAGAGCTCGGGAAGAGGCACACCATCTTCATGCGGCATCAGGTATAGATCAGGACGCTTGCGATCGAGGCGGGCCACCAGTTGATCGCCTTCCAATCGTTCGTCGACGTGAAACAAACTCAAGGATTTGGCTTCCTTGGGCACGTCCAGGCGCAAGTCATAGATCAATTGCAGCGAGGACGTTGGCAAATGCACGTAAGCCCGCGGGCGTTCGATCAACTGCATCTTGGCGCAACGCACGGGCCGCGCCGAACCTGACAGCGGCGTCAGGCGAAACGGCAACGCCTCGCGATAATGCAGCGCGGACGAGTAGGGCGCCGGCAGCCAGGTGTCGTTGAAGCGCCCGCCGAGCCAGCCTTCTGGAGTTTCCAGCAGGCATTCTTCGGCAATCTCCTGGATTGCCGTGTGCAGCGGCAGGTTCAGCTCATGGGCCGGCACGTAACCGGAGATCAGCTTGAGCACTACATCGCCCCGATCCTGCCGACGCTGACGGACCAACACCCAGTAGTCGCGATTTTGCCAATGCAGGGTCAGGCGCACAGAGACCCCGAGATTGGCCAGCTCAAGCGAAAACCGCTGAGTGTCGGCTACCGTCACCGGGCGGCGACGTTGCAGGGTCTGGGAAAAATTGAGCGGCATCCCGACGCTTTGATAACTCAGGCCTTCGGGAGTCGCTTCGACGAATAACGGCAGGGTCTTGAAGTTGCTCGGGTTCTTTCTAATGAGCGTACGCGGCATGTCGGCTCCTGCTTAAGGCCGCGTGGGCGGCATCAGTTTCTACGTAGCACCTGGGCAACGGTCGCGACGTTATGGGCGAGGTGCAGCGGATTAATGGTCCCGACAATAGCACTGGCAACACCCGGGTGTTCAAACAACAACTCGAAGCTGGCGCGAACAGGGTCCACGCCCGGACTCAGGCATACGTGGCCGCTGGCGAGGGCTTTTTTGACCAGAATGGCTTTGCCGTGAGCAGCAGCATAGTCAATGACCGGCTTCTCGTTCTGCTCGTTCAGATTGTAGGTGACCATGGCGCAATCGCCTGTTTCCAGAGCCTTCAAACCGCCTTCGACGGTTTTGCCGGAAAAACCGAAGCCGCGAATCTTGCCCTCGCTCTTCAGCGCCGCGAGGGTCGCATAGACTTCGCTGTCGTTGAGGATCGCCAGGTCGTTGCCGTCGGAGTGCACCAGCACCAGGTCGATACAATCCGTTTCCAGGCGTTGCAGGCTGCGCTCCACCGACAATCGCGTGTGGGCGGCGCTGAAATCGTGGCTCGACTGGCCGTCGGCAAACTCTTCGCCGACCTTGCTGACGATCACCCAATCCTGACGCTGACCCCGCAGCAACGGGCCGAGGCGCTCTTCGCTGCGGCCATAAGCCGGGGCGGTGTCGATCAGGTTGATGCCCATGTCACGGGCAAGTTTAAGCAGCATCCGCGCTTCGTCGTCATCGGGAATCTGGAAACCGTTGGGGTATTTCACGCCTTGGTCACGGCCGAGTTTTACCGTGCCCAGGCCCAGTGGCGAAACCAGCAGGCCGGTGCTGCCCAGCGGGCGATGCAGGTCGTGCAAGGTCGGTTGGCTCATGGCAACAGTTGCTCCCAGGCAGGGACGCCCATCGGCGGTTTTGGCAGGTCGGGTAGTGGCGCCGATTGGCTTGGCTGGATGCCGTCGCGCTGCAAGGAGGCGATGACCCGGTCGGCGAAGTCCGGCGCGAGGGCCAGTTTGGTCGGCCAACCGACCAGCAACCGACCCTCTTCGGCAAGAAACGCGTTGTCGGGGCGAGTCAGCCCCGATTGTAGCGGCTCGGCGCGATCCACTCGCAAGGTCGCCCATTGCGCCGTGCTCAGGTCGATCCATGGCAGCAACTGGCCGAGTTCTTTCTGCGCCGTGGCGATTTGTGCCGCGGGTTCACGCGCGACACCTTCTGCTTCGGCGATATCGCCGCCCAGGTACCAGACCCATTGGCCATCGGCGGCCGGATGGGTGGTGACGGTCATGCGCGGTTTGGTGCCGCCGCCCAGGCAGTGGGCATACAGCGGTTTGAGGCCCGGGCCTTTGGCGATGATCATGTGCAGCGGCCGGCGTTGCATGGCCGGCTGGCTCAGCCCCAGGGTTTCGAGCAACGCCGCCGTACCGGCCCCGGCGCTGAGCACGATGCGCTGGGCGCGGATTTCGCGCTCGTCGACTTTGAGGCCAACCAGAACGCCACCTTCCAGCAACGGTTCGATTTTCTGGCCGGCGAGCAAACCATCACCCGCCAGATCGGCGAGGCGCAGAATCAGGCTCGGCACGTCGATCACCAGTTCCGCCAGACGATAGACCTTGCCCTTGAAACGCTTGTCTTGCAGGGCGGGTGGCAGTTGCTCGCCCTTGACCTGATCGACGCGACCGCGCACCGCTTTGCTGGCGAAGAAACTGGTGAGGTTGCCGGCGATCGTACCGGGGGACCAGAGGTAATGGGCTTCGGACAGCAGGCGCACGCCGCTGAGATCCAGCTCGCCGTCACCGGCCAGGGCTTCACGCCAGCGGCGAGGCATGTCGGCGATGGCTTCCGATGCACCGGTCAGGGCGCCATGCAACGCGTACTTGGCGCCGCCGTGGATGATGCCCTGGGACTTCACGCTTTGCCCGCCGCCGAGGCTGGCGCTTTCCACCAGCACGGTCGAAAACCCTTGGCGGCGCAGGCGCGCATTCAGCCAGAGGCCGGCGACACCAGCGCCGACAATCAGAACGTCGGTGGAAATAACGGATGGCATGCAACGACCTCAGTGTTCAAGACGAGGGCGCAGTATACAGACTCGAAGAAGAGGCGATTTGTTGGTGATCAATAGGGCGGATGCAAAACCTGTGGGAGCGAGCTTGCTCGCGAAAGCGGCGTGTCAGGCAACATTGATGTCGACTGACACACCCTCTTCGCGAGCAAGCTCGCTCCCACAATGGAATGTGTTGCGCACTTAATGGCCGGCGGTTTTGGAGAACAGTTGGATGACGACAACACCCAACACAATCAACCCCATCCCCAGCATTGCCGGCACATCCAGTTTCTGCCCGTAGATAAACAGCGCCGCCACACTGACCATCACGATTCCCATGCCGGCCCACACCGCGTAAGCGATGCCCACCGGAACGCTGCGCACCACCAGCGTGAGCATCCAGAAGGCGATGCCGTAGCCGACGATGACCAACAACAGTGGCAGTGGGGTGCTGAAGCCTTTGACCGCTTTCATCGAAACGGTGGCGATCACTTCGGCGCAGATAGCGATGGCCAGGTAGTAGTAAGCGGTCATAGATGCATCCTCGTGTGAAGTGTTGCTTTATGAGGTCGGCATTCTAGAGATTCTCCAGATGCGGTAAAGTCATTACCTATCTGTTCTGAAGATGGGTTGAGCCATGAATATGCAATGGAATCTGGAGCAGCTGCGGCTATTTGTCAGCGTAGCGGAGCAGCATTCGTTTTCAGCGGTGGCGCGGGATCAGCGCAAGGCGCAGTCGGCGGTCAGCAGTTCGATTGCGCTGCTCGAAGAGGACCTGGGCGTCAGCCTGTTCGACCGCAGCAGCGGCCGCCAGCCGAAACTCACCGAGGCTGGTAACGCGTTGCTGGACGAGGCGCGGGAAGTGCTGCGCCAATGCGAACGCCTTAACGGCCGGGCGCTGGCAATGATGCGCGGCCAAGAGGCGCGTTTGCGTGTGGCCCAGGATGAGGCGATGCCCTATCAGCCGATTATCGAAAGCTTCGAAGCCCTGGCTCAGCAATTTCCCAGCCTTGAAGTGCAGCTGACCAGCGCCGCCCAGGGCGATGTTGCGCGCAAACTGGTGGAACGTCGGGCCGATCTGGGGCTGCTGTTTTATCACGACCAGATTCCCGAAGCGCTCGAGCGGCGGGTGTTGGGCAGCGTCGAAATGGTCACGGTGTGCGGCGTCGGCCACCCACTGGCGAAACAGGCTCAGGTCGACTGTCAGCAACTGGCGCAGCATCGACAGTTGCTGATGTCCACACAGTCCAGTGTCTATCCCGGAAGCGAGCCCGCCAGCCCGCAAGTCTGGCGGGCCGACAGTTTTTACGTGATGGCTGAATGGCTGGTGCGCGGCCTCGGCTGGGCCTGGCTGCCGCGACACGTGGTGCAGTACCCGGCGTATCAGAATTTGATGGTCGAACTGGTCAGCGAATGGACCCCGCCGGCGCTGGTGGTGGAGCTGGTCTGGCGCCGCGATGAACCTCTGGGGCCGGCGGCTCGTTGGTTGGCGGAACGTTTTGCCGTGCACTTGCAGGCGATCGGCGAAAAAACCGATAAACTCCGCCGCCATGAATAGAACTCTCTACACCGCGCTGTTTTACCTGGGGCTGCCATTGGTAGCGATTCGGCTTTGGCTGCGGGCACGCAAGGCGCCGGCGTACGCCAAGCGCATTGGTGAACGTTTCTCCCTTGGACTGCCGGTGATGAAGCCCGGCGGCATCTGGGTGCACGCGGTGTCGGTGGGCGAAAGCATTGCCGCGGCGCCGATGATTCGCGCGTTGTTGCAACGTTATCCACAGTTGCCCATTACCGTGACCTGCATGACCCCAACCGGGTCCGAGCGAATCCAGGCGTTGTTCGCCAACGAGCCGCGCATCCAGCACTGCTATTTGCCTTACGACTTGCCGTGCGCTGCGGCGCGATTCCTTGATCGGGTCCAGCCGAAACTGGCAGTGATCATGGAAACCGAGCTCTGGCCGAACCATATCCATCAATGCGCCAGGCGCGGGATTCCCGTGGCACTGGCCAATGCGCGACTGTCCGAACGTTCGGCCAAGGGCTATGGCCGCTTCAGCAAACTGACTCAGCCGATGCTCGCCGAAATGAGCCTGTTCGCGGTGCAGACCGAGGCCGAGGCCCAGCGCTTTCGCGAGTTGGGCGCGCGCCTGGAAACGGTCAAAGTGACCGGCTCGATCAAATTCGACCTGACCATCGACCCGAAACTGCTCCAGCGTGCCGCCGAGTTGCGTACGCAATGGCAGGCTCAGGAGCGTCCGGTGTGGATCGCTGCCAGTACCCACGAAGGCGAAGACGAAGTGGTGCTGGCGGCTCATCGCCAGTTGCTGACCAATCATCCCGACGCTTTGCTGATTCTGGTGCCGCGCCATCCGGAGCGATTCAATTCGGTGTTTGAGTTGTGTCAGCAACAGGGTTTCGCCACGGTGCGTCGGTCCACTGGCGACCCGGTCACTGCGCAGACTTCGGTGCTGGTGGGCGACACCATGGGTGAGTTGCTGTTTCTGTACGCCTTGGCTGACAGCGCTTTTGTGGGCGGCAGTATGGTGCCGAACGGCGGGCACAACCTGCTGGAACCGGCTGCTCTGGCCAAACCGGTGTTGAGCGGGCCGCACCTGTTTAACTTCCTCGAAATCGCCGCGCAGTTGCGCAGTGCCGGGGCGTTGCAGGAAGTAGAGGATGCCGAAGGTCTGGCGCTGGCAGTGCAGCGATTGTTCGAATTGCCGCGCGATGCGCAGCGGATGGCGGAGGCGGGGCTGAAAGTGATGCGCACCAATCAGGGCGCGTTACAGCGCTTGCTGGATGGGTTGGGACGGTTGATCGACCGTTAGACCGAGTTGTCTTCATTCGCGAATGCTCTTTGCTTTGTGGCTAGGGCCGGGCTTTGAGCTGATCCGCCGCTGCCTTGGCCAGGTCCGGTGGCAAAAAGTCCTTGTCCGGGTTGTAGTCAGCCTTGAGATAACGCGCCAGGTCCTGCAAATCCCCCGGGTTCAAGGTGCCGGCGGCCTGCTTCAAGCGCAGGTTGTCGAGGATGTAGTCGTAGCGAGTGTTGTTGTAATCGCGCACCGAGGTGTACAGCTGACGCTGCGCATCCAGCACGTCGACGATGTTTCGCGTACCTACCTGATAACCGATTTCGGTCGCTTCCACCGCGCTCTGGTTGGAGATGATCGACTGCTTGCGCGCTTGCACCTGTTCGACGTCGGTGTTCACCGCGCGGTGCAGATTGCGGGTGTTTTCTACCACCTGCCGACGCAGTGATTCGCGTTGCTGTTCGGTTTGATCAAGGCGTGAGTACGATTCGCGCACCTGGGAGTTGATCAAGCCGCCGCTGTAGATCGGGATATTCAGTTGCAGACCCACCGTCGTTTGCTCGACGTTGCCCCTGTAAGGCTGACCGAAGGCGTTCGGGTTGCTGAAACCCATGGCGTCGTTGTCACCCTTCTCGTATTTCGCCACGGCGTCGACGGTGGGCGCGTGGCCGGCCTTGCGCTGCTTGAGCGTTTCTTCGGCAGCACTGACGGCGTAGTTGCTGGCCAGCAAATTCAAGTTCTGCCTGGCGGCCGTATCAACCCAGGATTTGGCGTCGTTCGGTGCCGGGGGCAGAATCGGCAACGTGTGGACGATGCCCTGAATCGAGTTGTACTGACGGTTGGTCAGGGTGATCAATGCTTCGAACGCATCATCCACCTGGCGCTGCGCGACGATCCGGTTGGCCCGCGCGGTGTCGTAACTGGCTTGCGATTGCAGCACGTCGGTCTTGTCCGAGAGGCCGACGTCGAAGCGCTCGTTGGACTGATCGAGCTGGCGTTTGAACGCCGCTTCTTCAGCCTTGGTCGAGGCGAGGGTGTCCTGGCTTCGCAACACGTTGAAGTAGCTTTCGGCGGTCTGCAGAATCAGGTTTTGCTCGGTCGCCGAGAGTTGCAGTGCGGCCTGTTCGTTGACGTCTTTGGCGGCCTGAAACTGGAACCAGCGATCGGCCCGGAACAATGGCTGGGCCAGCGTCGCCTGATAGGAGTGGGCGCTGCGATTGGCAACGGCCGAGGGCTGGTCGATCGAGGTGCGCACGTTGGCCACTTCGGCACCGCCGGAGAGGTTCGGCAGCAGCCCGGCGCGGGCCTGGGGCACAACTTCTTTCTGCGCGCCGTACTGAGCGCGAGCGGCAGCCAGGTCGGCGTTGTTGTCCACCGCTTCCTGGTAGACGCTGACCAGATCGGTCTTGGTCGATAAGGGCGCTTCTGCTGCCCAGGCCATTCCGTTGGACGCACAAGACACGGCAAGGGCCAGTGAGAGTTTGCGCAGCATGAGGCGATCCCTAAAAAATTACGCTGATAATTTGAGCGCCAAAGGTACGGCGCAGCGCCATACAACGTCAAGGCGCGGCACAGCGTAGCGAGTGTAGTTGCGCGCGCGAACGGCAACAATCCGTTAATTGCGCCATTCATCATGGTGTTTACCGCGGTGTTGGCGTTCTTTGCCAGTTGTGTCTAGACTGGCCGGGTTCTTGTCGGGGTGCCTTGCTATGAGGCTGAGATCGAATAATTTCGGATCCCGTTGAACCTGATCAGGTTAGCGCCTGCGTAGGGAACAAGATTTCTCGTCACCCGGCGAGTCCTCTTGTGCTTCGTCCGGGATGTTGTTCGACAATCGAACACCCCTCGAGCACTGAGCACAGCACCCGCTAGTTTTCTAGCGACGCGTGCGTCCATTCGATTACAGGTTCACTCCGACAAAAAAATCCACTGCCTGGATGTGTTCGGAGAGCCCGTGATGACGATAAAACTAAAAAATACGACGAACCTGAGTGACTCGGCCCAAGTCGATCAGCAATCGGTTCAGCCTTTTACTCGCTCGCAAAAAATCTATGTTCAGGGCACTCGCCCGGACATCCTCGTGCCGATGCGCGAAATCAGCCTTGATGTGACCCCGACCGACTTCGGCGGTGAGATCAATGCGCCGGTGGTGGTGTACGACACTTCGGGCCCGTACACCGACCCCAACGTCATCATCGACGTGCGCAAAGGCCTGGCCGATGTGCGTTCCCCGTGGATCGAATCCCGTGGCGACACTGAGCGTCTGCCGGGTCTGAGTTCCAACTTCGGCCAGGAACGTCTCGCCGATGCGGAGCTGACCAAGCTGCGTTTCGCCCACGTGAACAACCCGCGCCGGGCCAAGGCCGGTGCCAACGTCAGCCAGATGCACTACGCCCGCAAAGGCATCATCACCGCCGAGATGGAATACGTCGCCATCCGCGAGAACATGAAGCTTGAAGTGGCTCGCGCCGCTGGCCTGCTGGACCAGCAACACGCCGGTCACAGCTTCGGCGCCAGCGTGCCGAAAATCATCACCCCCGAATTCGTCCGTGAAGAGATTGCCCGCGGTCGCGCGATCATTCCGGCCAACATCAACCACACCGAACTGGAACCGATGATCATCGGCCGTAACTTCCTGGTGAAGATCAACGGCAACATCGGCAACAGTGCCCTGGGTTCGTCCATCGAAGAAGAAGTGGCGAAACTGACCTGGGGCATTCGCTGGGGTTCGGACACGGTCATGGACCTGTCCACCGGCAAACACATTCACGAAACCCGCGAGTGGATCATCCGCAACTCGCCGGTGCCAATCGGTACGGTGCCGATCTACCAGGCCCTGGAAAAAGTCGGCGGCGCTGCCGAAGACCTGACCTGGGAGCTGTTCCGCGACACGCTGATCGAACAGGCCGAGCAGGGCGTCGACTACTTCACCATCCACGCCGGCGTGTTGCTGCGCTACGTGCCGCTGACCGCCAAACGCGTGACCGGCATTGTTTCCCGTGGCGGCTCGATCATGGCCAAGTGGTGCCTGGCGCATCACAAAGAGAACTTCCTCTACACCCATTTCGAAGACATCTGCGAAATCATGAAGGCCTACGACGTCAGCTTCTCGCTGGGCGATGGCCTGCGTCCGGGCTCGATTGCCGACGCCAATGACGCCGCACAATTCGGTGAGCTGGAAACCCTCGGCGAGCTGACCAAGATCGCCTGGAAGCACGACGTGCAATGCATGATCGAAGGCCCGGGCCACGTGCCGATGCAGTTGATCAAAGAGAACATGGACAAGCAGCTCGAGTGCTGCGACGAGGCGCCGTTCTACACCCTCGGCCCGCTGACCACCGACATCGCCCCCGGCTACGACCACATCACGTCCGGTATCGGTGCGGCGATGATCGGCTGGTTCGGTTGCGCGATGCTGTGCTACGTGACGCCGAAGGAACACTTGGGCCTGCCGAACAAAGATGACGTGAAGACCGGGATCATCACCTACAAGATCGCCGCGCATGCCGCCGATCTGGCGAAGGGGCATCCGGGTGCGCAGATTCGCGACAATGCCTTGAGCAAGGCGCGTTTCGAATTCCGTTGGGAAGATCAGTTCAACCTGGGCCTTGATCCGGACACCGCGCGTTCGTATCACGATGAAACCCTGCCGAAGGATTCGGCCAAGGTCGCGCATTTTTGCTCCATGTGCGGGCCGAAATTCTGCTCGATGAAAATCACCCAGGAAGTCCGCGAATACGCGGCCAACCAACGGATCGAAACCGTCGATGCCGAAGTCGCCCAGGGATTGGCGGAACAGGCCGAGCGGTTCAAGCAGGAAGGCAGTCAGCTGTACAAGAAGGTTTGATCCCGTACTGATCGTTCCCACGCTCTGCGTGGGAATGCCTCTTGTGACGCTCTGCGTCACGCTTTGGGACGCGGAGCGTCCCGGGCTGCATTCCCACGCGGAGCGTGGGAACGATCACAACAAATGTCCCTCTGAGATAACACCCTTGAGTATTCAACCCAGCACTTATTCCCCTGATATCGCGGTGCCCACAGACAAGCGTGTCTTCGGTGGTCGCGATCTGTTTTCCCTGTGGTTCTCCCTCGGCATCGGCCTGATGGTCCTGCAGACCGGTGCATTGCTCGCGCCAGGTCTGGGCCTGTCCGGCTCGCTACTGGCGATCTTTCTCGGCACTCTGGTCGGCGTTCTGTTGCTGGCTGCCGTTGGCGTGATCGGCAGCGACACCGGTCTGTCGTCGATGGCCGCGCTGAAACTCAGCCTCGGTGCAAAAGGCGCGAGCCTGCCGGCCGTGCTGAACTTGCTGCAACTGATCGGTTGGGGCTCGTTCGAAATCATCGTCATGCGCGACGCCGCCAGCCTACTCGGTGCTCGTGCATTCAGCGAAGGCAGCCTGCTGTCGAATCCGCTGCTCTGGACCGTGTTCTTTGGCGGTTTGGCAACCTTGCTGGCCGTCAGCGGTCCGCTGACATTTGTGCGTCAGATCCTGCGCAAGTGGGGCATTTGGCTGCTGCTGGCCGCGTGCATCTGGCTGACCTGGAACCTGTTTGCCAAAGCCGATCTGGCCGCGTTGTGGGCTCAGGCCGGTGACGGTTCGATGTCGTTCGCGGTGGGCTTCGACATTGCCATCGCCATGCCGCTGTCGTGGTTGCCGCTGATTGCTGACTACTCGCGTTTCGGCAAGCGTGCGAAAAACGTGTTCGGCGGCACCGCTGTTGGTTTCTTTATCGGTAACTTCTGGTTGATGAGTTTGGGCGTGGCCTACACGCTGGCATTCGCGCCGAGCGGTGAAGTGAATGCCTTGCTGTTGGCACTGGCCGGTGCAGGCCTGGGGATTCCACTGCTGTTGATTCTGCTGGACGAGTCGGAAAACGCCTTTGCTGACATTCATTCGGCAGCGGTTTCCAGCGGGATTTTGCTGCGCTTGAAAGTTGAGCATCTGGCGCTGGCGATTGGCGTGATCTGCACACTGATCGCGTGCCTGGCGCCGTTGGCCCAGTATCAGAACTTCCTGCTGTTGATCGGTTCGGTGTTTGCGCCGCTGTTTGGCGTGGTGCTGGTGGATCACTTCATCCTGCGCAAGCGCGGTGCTCTTGTGGCGTCAGCCGCGTTGCGCTGGCCGGCGTTACTCGCCTGGTTGGGCGGGGTGAGTACCTATCATTTGCTGGCCAATCTGTATCCGGACATCGGTGCAACCCTGCCGTCACTGATTCTGGCAGGGCTGCTGCAGCTGGTGCTGGGTCGAGCCTTCAGTTACGGCCAGGGAACAGCTCGGGCTTGAGAATGCCGTTCAGGCGAGGGTAAGGGATCTTCAGTTCGACGTGACCCAGCGCGTAAGGCGCGATGGTGCTCACTTCGTACTTGAGGATCACCCCGCCGTAGGTCAGCGCCACGTTCTGGGTTTTCACGAATGGCCAGCTCTTCACAAACTCCGGTTCCTGATCGAGCTTGGTGCTGATCAGCCAACTGTTGTGCGCCACCTGCGCGGCTTTCCAGAATGCCTCTTCCTGCCCAGGCATCAACATGTCCGACAGTGTCAGCACCTTGTGTTGCTGGCGTGAGTAGTTGATGAAGCTGCGGCCCGGCGAGCCATGGGCACCGCCGGTGTCCAGGTAGCTGGAGAATTCAACGATCACCAAGCCGTCATGCTGCTCACGTACCTTGGCTTGCAGGTAACTGCTGTAGCGCGGGCCGGCACTGCTCAAAAATTGCTCGCGATACGCTGCCAACGTCGGCGCCACTGGGGCGTCGGGCGAGGTGCGGGTCATTTGCAGCAGGCGTTTTTCGAGGATGCCGTCCAACTGCGGTTCGTCTGGGAAGCGCAGCGTATCAATATTTACCAACGGGCAATCAGGCGTGGTGCAGCCAGGTTTCAACTGTTCCGATGCATCGCGGGTGGTTTCCAGCGGCGCCCGGTAGTTGGGTTGGAACAAACTCTGGCACGCGCCCAGAGTCAGGGCGATTGCGGCCACGGAGGCGATTTTAAAAAGCGACATGGGCGTCCTTCATAAAACAGGGAAAGGCGAAAAAGTTACCCGCTTCGACTGTCAGCGGAGTAATCAGTTCGCCACTAAGCTAATTAGAGTTGTTTACAGCCCTGCCGTCTATCCCGCTGTCTGGAAAGGGGCTGCATCAAACGTCGCCGGCGCGTTAGGATGGCGCGAAGTCGAGGTTGCAAGTAACAAAAAGGAGCCTCGTAACGGATTTGCAGTAAAGAGGATTTGTCATGACTGATTTTGCCAACGCCATTCCGACCACCGTTGAGATCGTTCGGCGCGAAAAGTGCTACGAGGGCTTCTACAAGCTCGATCGCGTGCACTTGCGCCACGAATTGTTCGCCGGTGGCATGAGTCGCGAGATCAATCGTGAAGTGTTTGTTCGCCACGATGCGGTGTGCGTACTGCCTTACGATCCGCAGCGTGACGAAGTGGTGTTGATCGAGCAGTTTCGCGTTGGTGCCATGGGCAAGACAGACAATCCATGGCTGATCGAACTGGTCGCTGGTCTGATCGACAAGGATGAAGAACCGGAAGCAGTTGCTCACCGCGAAGCGCAGGAGGAAGCTGGGCTTGTGTTCGGGGCGCTCTGGCCGATGACCCAATATTTTCCATCGCCGGGCGGCAGCAATGAATTCGTGCATTTGTACCTGGGGCGCTGCGACAGTACCGGGGTTGGCGGCTTGCATGGGCTGGAGGAAGAAGCAGAAGATATCCGCGTCACGGTCTGGGCCTTTGAAGATGCCCTGCAGGCCGTACGCGACGGACGAATTGCCAACGCGGCCAGCATCATTGCTTTGCAATGGCTTGCTTTGAACCGCGCTGAAGTGAGGGGGTTATGGTCGTAAACAAACTTCGCGATCGTTATCGGGTTGATCTTGTGGGGTTGCAAGCCTCCTGCGAGGCCAACTATGCGCGTCTGATGCGGCTGCTACCGGACATGCGCAACGAGCCGCAGGCGCGGCGCATTGCCATGACCCACGGGGACCAGATGCTCGGCGTGCTGGCCCTCGAAGTGCTGCAGGTCTGTCCGTACACCACGACCTTGCAAGTGCGCCAGGAACACAGCCTGCCGTGGCTGCCGGTGCCGCAACTGGAAGTGCAGGTCTATCACGACGCGTGCATGGCCGAAGTGGTCAGCGCCGAACATGCGCGACGCTTTCGCGGCATCTATCCTTACCCGAATGCCTCAATGCATCAGCCGGACGAAAAGGCCCAGCTGAATATGTTCCTGGGCGAATGGCTCAGCCATTGTCTGGCGTGTGGGCATGAGTACGCGGTTGTTCGCTGAGTGCACTAGTTGTGAACTGCGTCAGGTTCACAGGTTTCCCCTTTTGATCGTCCCCCAGCATAATTGCGGCACTCATCCAATCCCGTGATTCAGCCCTGGGAGAATGCCTTGCCGAGCGTATCCACATTGACCACCGCCAATTCGGCGTTGCTAGTGCAACTCTCCGACAGTCATCTGTTTGCCGAGACGGACGGGACGTTGTTGGGCATGAATACCCGTGACAGTCTGCAAAAGGTCATCGAGCTGGTGCGGGTTCAGCAGCCGCAGATTGATCTGATCATCGCCAGCGGTGATTTGTCTCAGGACGGGACGCTGGAGTCCTATCAGCTGTTTCGCGACCTGACCCGGCAGCTCGATGCGCCGGCGCGCTGGATTCCCGGCAATCATGATGAGCCGCAGATCATGGCCGAAGCGGCCGTGCAGAGTGCGTTGCTGGAGCCGGTGGTGGATGTTGGTAACTGGCGCGTCACGTTGCTCGATTCGGCCGTGTCGGGTTCGGTGCCGGGGTATTTGCAGGATGAGCAGCTGCAATTGCTGGCCCGTTCGTTGAGCGAGGCGCCGGAGCGGCATCATCTGGTGTGCTTCCATCATCATCCGGTGTCGATTGGGTGTGCGTGGATGGAGCCAATCGGGTTGCGTAATCCTGAGGCATTGTTTGCGGTGCTCGATCGGTTTTCGCAGGTGCGTGCTGTTTTGTGGGGGCATGTGCATCAAGAGATCGACCAGGTTCGCAATGGCGTGCGTTTGCTTGCTTCGCCTTCGACGTGTATCCAGTTCGAGCCGGGCAGTGATGATTTCAAGGTCAGTGACCAGGCGCCGGGGTATCGGTGGTTGCGGTTGTTGCCGGATGGCCTCATTGAAACTGGCGTTGAGCGGGTCACCGGGTTTGATTTTCAGGTTGATTACGGCTCCAACGGTTACTGATTTTTTTGTCATTTCCAAAGACCGAGGATGGCGTCCGCACAGGCGCCCTCATTTCTGCGGTATCCCCGATCCCCCCGACACCCTGTAAACTGCGCCTCTTTACCCGACGCACAGGGAGCTCAAATGTCCGGTTCGATCCTATATATCCACGGTTTCAACAGCGCGCCGGCCTCCACAAAGGCCTGTCAGTTGATGAATGTGATGGAGCGTCTGGGCTTGAGCGATCAGTTGCGCGTTCCGGCCTTGCATCACCATCCGCGCGAGGCCATCGGTCAGCTAAACAAGGCGATTGAGGAGCTGGGTCGGCCACTGCTGGTCGGCAGCTCACTCGGCGGCTACTATGCGACTCACTTGGCCGAGCACCATGACCTCAAGGCCTTGTTGATCAACCCTGCCGTCAGCCCGCACCGGATGTTCGACGGGTATCTGGGGACGCAGAAAAACCTGTATACCGATGAGGCCTGGGAATTGACCCACGACCACGTGACGGCCCTGGCCGAGCTGGAAGTGCCGGCGCCCCAGGACCCGCAGCGGTATCAGGTGTGGTTGCAGACCGGCGACGAAACGCTGGACTATCGCCTCGCCCAGCAGTACTACCGGGCCTGTGCCTTGCGCATCCAGGCCGGCGGTGACCATAGTTTCCAGGGTTTTGCCGCGCAACTTCCGGCAATGCTGAGTTTTGCCGGCATCGGCGCAGATTTGTATCAGGTGATCGATTTCACTGCACTGTGAGTCGTCGCCTCTTTTTCACAGAACACTTTTAATAGAAGACGGACGACGAGACCCCATGGCCACTCCCAGCGCTAGCTCTTATAACGCAGACGCCATCGAAGTCCTCTCGGGCCTCGACCCGGTGCGCAAACGCCCCGGCATGTACACCGACACCAGTCGGCCGAACCACCTCGCCCAGGAAGTCATCGACAACAGCGTCGACGAAGCCTTGGCCGGGCATGCGACTTCGGTGCAGGTCATCCTGCACGCCGATCACTCCCTGGAAGTCAGCGATGACGGCCGCGGCATGCCGGTGGATATCCACGCCGAAGAAGGCGTGTCGGGTGTCGAGCTGATCCTCACCAAGCTCCACGCGGGCGGCAAGTTTTCCAACAAGAACTACCAGTTCTCCGGCGGTCTGCACGGGGTGGGTATTTCCGTGGTCAACGCCTTGTCGAACGAAGTCCGGGTGCGCGTCAAGCGTGACGGCAACGAATACCAGATGACCTTCGCCAATGGTTACAAGAAAACCGAGCTGGAGGTCATTGGCACCGTCGGCAAGCGCAACACCGGTACCAGCGTGTTCTTCGCGCCGGACCCGAAGTACTTCGATTCGCCGAAATTCTCCATCAGCCGCCTCAAGCACGTGCTCAAGGCCAAAGCCGTTCTGTGCCCCGGGCTGCTGGTCAGTTTTGAAGACAAGGCCACCGGCGAGAAAGTCGAATGGCATTACGAAGACGGCCTGCGTTCCTACCTGGTCGACGCGGTCAACGGATTCGAACGCCTGCCGGACGAGCCGTTCTGCGGTAGCCTGGCCGGGAATAAAGAAGCGGTCGATTGGGCGCTGTTGTGGTTGCCGGAAGGTGGCGACAGCGTGCAGGAAAGCTACGTCAACCTGATCCCGACGGCGCAGGGCGGTACCCACGTCAACGGTCTGCGTCAGGGCTTGCTCGACGCGATGCGCGAGTTCTGCGAATTCCGCAGTTTGCTGCCACGCGGTGTGAAGCTGGCGCCGGAAGACGTCTGGGAACGCATCGCGTTCGTCCTTTCGATGAAGATGCAAGAGCCGCAATTCTCCGGCCAGACCAAAGAGCGTCTGTCGTCCCGTGAAGCGGCCGCGTTCGTTTCCGGTGTGGTCAAGGACGCGTTCAGCCTGTGGCTCAACGCCCACCCTGAAACCGGCATGCTGCTGGCGGAACTGGCGATCAATAACGCTGGCCGTCGATTGAAGGCGAGCAAAAAGGTCGAGCGCAAACGCATTACTGCAGGGCCGGCGCTGCCGGGCAAACTTGCCGACTGCGCCGGGCAGGATCCGATGCGTTCCGAATTGTTCCTGGTGGAAGGTGATTCCGCTGGTGGTTCGGCCAAGCAGGCGCGGGATAAAGAATTTCAGGCAATCCTGCCATTGCGCGGCAAGATTCTGAACACCTGGGAAGTCGACGGCAGCGAAGTGCTGGCCAGTCAGGAAGTGCACAACATCGCCGTGGCCATCGGTGTCGATCCGGGCTCGGCGGACATCGCCCAGCTGCGTTACGGCAAGATCTGCATCCTCGCCGACGCCGACTCCGACGGTCTGCACATCGCCACCTTGCTGTGCGCGTTGTTCGTCCAGCATTTCCGCCCGTTGGTGGATGCCGGTCACGTCTACGTTGCCATGCCGCCGCTGTACCGCATCGACCTGGGCAAAGAGATTTACTACGCCCTGGACGAAGCCGAACGCGATGGCATTCTCGATCGTCTGGTGGCCGAGAAGAAACGCGGCAAGCCGCAGGTCACACGATTCAAAGGTCTGGGTGAAATGAACCCGCCGCAGCTGCGCGAAACCACCATGGACCCGAACACTCGGCGCCTGGTGCAGCTGACGCTTGAAGATTACGACGCTACAGCAGAAATGATGGACATGCTGCTGGCGAAGAAACGCGCGGGTGATCGCAAATCCTGGCTGGAATCCAAAGGCAACCTGGCCGAGGTTCTTGGCTGATGCGGGTTGGCTTTGCCCTGGCGTGTGCGTTACTGCTGACCTCGGTGACGGCGTTTGCCGAACCGGTGCCGGAACTGCGCTTGTTGTCCGAGCATCCCGTTGACGGTATGCGCGGCGGCAACCTGTCGGGACTGGCCCAGTGTGGCAAGGATATGTGGACGGTGTCCGATCGCGATGATGACCGGATTTACCGCCTCGATACCCGCGATACCGTCTGGCAGGCTGAAACCGTGGGCATCGGCGTACCTGCGGTGCCTGACAGCGATTTGCCCTGGGGGCTGCGTTCTCGGACCTGGGTGGCGTCATTTGTCCGGGGCGGGGATCTGGATTTTGAAGGCATCGCCTGCGACAGCGCGGGTAATCGCTACATCGTCAGTGAATCCCATGCGGCGGTTCTGCAAGTGCCGCCTATTGGGCCGACGTCTTGGCTAAAGATCTCGCCGATGCTGGTCCGCGAAGCACGGGCCAGTGGCATGCTGTTGCACTTCAATGCGCTGTTCGAGGGCCTGGCGATCAATCCTGCGGGTGATCAGTTGTGGTTCGCCGCCGAGCGTCAAAGTCGTGGATTGCTGCTGATCAAGCGCAAACAGACGGTCTGGGATTGCGATGGGGGTTGCGTGTTGGTGAGCGAAGCGGGGAAAGAAATGCAGCCGGCGCAGTTTCCACGAGCCAAAGCGGTATCTCGGGACTTTGCCGATCTATCGCTGTTCGACGGCAAGCTGTACACCCTTGAACGCAACGCTTACCAGATCTGCCGCCGTGATTCGGTGACGGCCAAGGTCGAGCGCTGCTGGTCGTTTGCCGATGAAGCCTTGCAGGCGCATCGCCGTTATTCAGATCCCTACGGCCTGACCGAAGCGTTGGTTATCGACGCAGAGGGAGCGTGGATCGGCACCGACAACAACAACGATGCCCGCGCCGATGGCGAGAAACGCCCGATCGTCTGGCGCTTTGCCGCGCCAGAAGGTGGCTGGAGTGCCAAACCATGAGTCAACAGCCACCGGGCAAACGCGCCGGTCGAGTATTGATGGTGCTGGCCTGGTGCGCGGCGCTGTTTCTGGCCACACGGTTTTTCGGTCAGTGGGAACAGCGCCAGCAGAATCCGAACGCGGTTGTCAGTTCGCAACAGGGCGAAGGTTTTATCGAAGTGAAACTGGCCAGTAACAGCCAGGGACATTTTGTCGCCAGCGGCCAGATCAACGGCCAGCCGGTGGATTTCATGCTCGATACCGGGGCGACTGATGTGGCAATCCCGGGTGGTATGGCCGGACGGCTGAAACTGGAAAAAGGCTTCGGGGTGACCCTGAGCACGGCCAGCGGTCGTACCGAGGGCTATCGAACCCGTATCGACAGGCTGCAACTGGGCGACATTGTGTTGCGTGATGTTCGAGCCCTCGTTGTGCCGGGCCTGGATGGCAATCAAGTGCTGCTCGGTATGAGCGCGCTGAACAAACTTGAATTTACCCAGCGCGGTGGCACCATGCTGCTGCGCCAGACAACGAACTGATGAGGCCCGCATGAGCGACTCCCTTGATCTCAGCCTGGACGGTGTAGAACGCCGGTCACTGGCTGACTTCACCGAAAATGCCTACCTCAACTACTCCATGTACGTGATCATGGACCGTGCCTTGCCGCATATCGGCGATGGCCTGAAACCGGTACAGCGACGCATCATCTATGCGATGAGCGAGTTGGGGCTGGACGCCGATTCCAAGCACAAGAAGTCGGCGCGTACCGTCGGTGACGTGCTCGGTAAGTTCCACCCGCACGGCGATTCGGCCTGCTACGAAGCCATGGTCCTGATGGCCCAGCCGTTCAGTTACCGCTACACACTGGTCGACGGCCAGGGAAACTGGGGTGCGCCGGATGATCCCAAGTCCTTCGCCGCCATGCGTTACACCGAGGCGCGGCTGTCGCGTTATTCCGAAGTGTTGCTCAGCGAACTGGGCCAGGGCACCGCGGACTGGGGCCCGAACTTCGACGGCACCCTCGACGAGCCGCTGGTGTTGCCGGCGCGGCTGCCGAACATCCTGCTCAACGGCACCACTGGCATCGCCGTGGGCATGGCCACCGACGTACCACCGCACAACCTGCGCGAAGTCGCGACAGCGTGCGTGCGTTTGCTCGATGAGCCCAAAGCCACGGTCGAACAGCTCTGCGAACACATTCAGGGCCCGGATTACCCGACCGAAGCGGAAATCATCACGCCCCGCGCCGACCTGCTGAAAATGTACGAAACCGGCAAGGGTTCGGTGCGTATGCGCGCCGTGTACCACATTGAAGACGGCGACATCATCGTTACCGCGCTGCCGCATCAGGTGTCGGGCGCCAAGGTGCTGGAACAGATCGCGGCCATGATGCAGGCCAAGCCGTCCAAGGCCCCGCAGATCGCTGACCTGCGAGACGAATCCGACCACGAAAACCCGTGCCGGATCGTGATTATTCCGGGCGCACGCAAAAACTTTGACCACGATGCGCTGATGCAGCACCTGTTCGCCAGCACCGAGCTGGAGTCGAGTTACCGGGTCAACATCAACATCATCGGTCTGGACGGCAAGCCGCAGTTGAAAAACCTGCGTGCGTTGCTGGTGGAATGGCTGGAGTTCCGCGTCAACACCGTGCGCCGCCGCCTGCAATTCCGCCTCGACAAGGTCGAGCGTCGCCTGCACCTGTTGGACGGTTTGTTGATCGCCTACCTCAACCTGGATGAAGTGATTCACATCATCCGTACCGAGGAACACCCGAAAGCGGCGCTGATCGCGCGTTTCGCCCTGAGCGAAATCCAGGCCGATTACATTCTTGACACCCGTTTGCGTCAGTTGGCGCGCCTCGAAGAAATGAAGCTGCGTGCCGAGCAGGATGAACTGCTCAAGGAACAGGCCAAGCTGCAAGCCTTGCTGGGTAGTGAAGCCAAGCTGAAAAAACTGGTACGCACCGAACTGATCAAGGACGCTGAAACCTACGGCGATGACCGTCGCTCGCCAATCGTCGAGCGCACCGAATCCAAGGCCCTGACCGAGCACGATCTGCTGCCGAACGAGAAAGTGACCGTCGTCCTGTCGGAAAAAGGCTGGGTTCGTTCTGCAAAAGGGCACGAAATCGACGCCACCGGGCTTTCCTACAAGGCCGGGGATGGTTTCAAGGCCTTGGCGCCCGGTCGCTCCAACCAGTTCGCCGTGTTTATCGACTCCACCGGTCGCAGCTATTCGGTGGCCGCACACACGCTGCCATCGGCCCGTGGCCAGGGCGAGCCGTTGACCGGCCGTCTGACGCCGCCACCCGGGGCGAGCTTCGAATGCGTGCTGATGCCGGAAGACGATTCGCTGTATGTGATCGCGTCCGACGCCGGTTACGGGTTCGTGGTCAAGGGTGAAGACCTGCAGGCCAAGAACAAAGCGGGCAAGGCGCTGTTGAGCCTGCCGAACAACGCCAAGGTGATTCTGCCGCGTCCGGTGGCCGATCGTGAGCAGAACTGGCTGGCCTCGGTGACCACCGAAGGTCGCCTGCTGATCTTCAAGATCAGCGATCTGCCACAATTAGGTAAGGGCAAAGGCAACAAGATCATCGGAATCTCCGGTGAGCGTGTAGCCAGTCGCGAAGAATATGTCACGGACATCGCCGTGTTGCCGGATGGCGCCACCTTGGTGCTACAGGCCGGAAAACGTACCTTGTCGCTGAAAGCAGACGACCTCGAACACTACAAAGGTGAGCGAGGACGTCGTGGTAACAAACTGCCACGTGGCTTTCAGAGAGTAGATGCGCTGCTCGTCGAAAACCTCAATTAAGCGTCCTAGAGCGCTCGATCTACGATTTAACGCGTAGATCGACGCTTTGGCGCTGGAGTCGGAACGCATATTCACGGATGATATGGCCTTTCAAGCGCCGGCGTGGCCGAGCGTTCTTCATATTTATTGAGTATTTTCACTGTGGTTAGCCTTGTGGCAACTACCTGGATGGGACGATGACTGCTCTGCGCCTTCCTTTTATTTTGATGATCGCTGGCGTTCTTGGTCTGGCGGGTTGCAGCGTTCACCAACCGGTGTCGCTGTATCAGCTGGACAGCGGAAGTCCGGCTGAGCCTGCGCAAAGCGCGGGCATGGCTGTATTGCTGGGTCCGGTAACGGTAGCTGATTACCTGCAACGCGAAACGTTGTTGCAGCGACAGCCGGATGGCAGCCTGCAAGCTTCGACTGATGGTCGTTGGGCGGGTAGCCTGTCGTCCGATATCGATCAGCTGTTGCTGCGTCAGGTAGCGGGTCATCTCGACAGCCGGCGCGTGGTGCTGGCGCCTGCGACAGTGGGCTTCACGCCGGATGTTCAGGTTCTTCTGACGATTACTCGTCTGGATTCGGGTGAGGCGCAACCGGCGATCCTTGACGCGCAATGGCGTCTGATCGACCGTCGGGGCCAGGTTCGCGATAACCGCATTATTCACCTGCAAGAGCAGCATGCCGGTGGCACGGCGGCTCAGGTTCAGGCTCAGGGTGTGTTGCTGCAGCGTCTGGCCGAGCAACTGTCGACGGCGCTTAAACCACTGGCCAATCAGCCACCGATTGCCGAAGCGCCGAAAAAGCCGGCTGCCAAGCCGGCGGCACCCGCGGCGGAAGCGGAAAAGCAACCGAAGATCCCGATGGCTTCGCCGATCCGGACCGATATGGAAGTGTTCAGGTTCTAAGCCTGGATTGATCCATAACAAAGCCCGCCTAGTGCGGGCTTTGTTGTTTCTGCCGTTCGGTGATGATCGTTCCCACGCTCTGCGTGGGAATGCAGCCCGTGACGCTCTGCGTCACATCGGTGCCAGGCGTTGGGTTGGGGTGAGGCTTGGAACGCGGAGCGTCCCTGGAGGCATTCCCACGCAGAGCGTGGGAACGATCAGCCCGCAGACGATCACTCATCTGCGGGCTTCTTTACAACGAGGCGACTACGCCCGGCGCTCATGCATCCGCGACAGTTGTCGCTCGAGCATCGACGGATAAGGCTCCATCAGCCGTTCTACACAGCACGCACCCTCAGGGCTTGCGATCGGGCGGATCCGCGCGCGCTGGCGGATCAGCGCGTCGTCACCGATCTTGCGCTCCACCAGCAGCAGGTTGCGGCTGTGTTGCGACAGGGCCAGCGCATCCTGAGCGGCTTCGGTCAGCAGTAGATCGATCTGGCTCAGACCGAACAGCTCGTCACCCAGCGTCAAACCGAGCTGCAATTGCAGGGTGATGCCGCTGTCGGCGACTTCGATCTGCAGTTGATGGCCCAGAGCTCGCAACAACTCACCGCAGCAGATGGCGTTGGTCAGGTAGTCGTCGCCGCTGTCTTCGGTGTGGAACAGCATCAGCGTGCTGCCATCGTTCAGGGTGTGCAGTTCGCTCTGGTAGAGCGAGGCGGCCTGATCGAGACAGTCGCGATAGCGTTTGAGCAATTCTTCCAGGCGAGTCCGGGGCAGACGACGCAGCTGATCCTGAGCGCCCAGTTGCACGGCCAGGACGGCGCTGTGCTGTGGCACGTTCGAGATCACCGGTTTTGCTGCCGGTTTCGGCGCGACGTCGGCCGATTCATCACGCAAATCGGCAAATGCATCATCATCGTCATCGTCTTCAACGGTGCTGACAATCTGCCGTGGCGCGGGTTTGAGGCCGGCCACAGGCTTGGTTTCGTCAAAACTCGGGTCACGCAGATTGCGCACCTCGAAGGTTGGCTCGTTATCGTCTGCGTCTTCGTAGTCGCTTTCGTCGTACTCAGGCTCGGGAGCAGGTTCCGGCTCGGCCGGCTCTGGCGCGAAGTTGGCGTGCAGCTGGCGAGCCAGGTCACCGATCTCATCCTGACGCTCGGTGGCCGGGGTGTATTCGTCGATATTGCGCAGCCACACCCGCAATTGCAGCAGCGGTGTGGAGATGTGCCTACCCAGACGCAGACTCAGTGCCAGGGACAGCGCCAGCAGAATCGCGCTCAAAATACCCATACTTTGCAGGCTAATAGTCATCGGCTGCTGGAACTGATCCATGTCCAGGCTGATGCGCAGTTGCCCGGCGGTCACGTCCTGGAACGTGATCTTGCTCTGGTACATGCCTTCGGCTTCGCCCAGCAGGCTGTGCTTGGGGCGCTGACCGGCTTCGGCGAGGATGCGGTTATCCACGCTGTAGATGGCGGCGTGGGCCACCAGCTTGTTTTTGGTCAGGTTGTTGAGCAGCACGTTGAGGCTGAGGATGTCGTTGGACACCAACAGCTCCGTGGCGGACGTGGCAGTCTGGGTGGTCAGGCTTTCGCCCAGGGCATCCGCCTGCTCGTGCATGGCCTGCTTGAACTGCAAACCCATCACACAGGCATAGATCACCAGGGCCAGAGCGACCAGGATCACGTTATGGCTGGCGATGCGTAATGCAATCGGTACACGGCGGTGGCGCAGTGCACGGAAGATCAGCAGAAAGAAGTTATCGGTTTTTACTGGCGTGGGCCGGTTCACTTGAGCTCGGCTCTTTTGTCCGTGAAGTTGACGCGCAGTATAGCGACAGGCCCTAGACCGTCAAAGCGCTCACGGTGCCCGATGGTCACTGAAAGTGGGTAGAATGCGGTTTTTTTCCACCTGCGGGGGTGCGCCTTGCGCGAAATCGTCCTGATAAACATCACGGGAGTCGACCGTCCGGGTCTGACTGCGGCCATTACCGGCGTTCTGGCCCAGGGTGGTGTGAGCATTCTCGACATTGGTCAGGCGGTGATCCACGACACCTTGTCGTTCGGCATCCTGGTTGAAATTCCTGACACCGAGCAAGGCAAGTCGGTGCTCAAGGACATCCTGTTCACGGCTTACAAGCTCGATCAGCAGGTGCGTTTCACGCCCGTGTCCGAAGAGGATTACCAGCAGTGGGTCGGCAATCAGGGCAAGAAACGCCACATCGTGACCCTGTTGACCCGCAAAGTGACCGCCGGGCAATTGCAGGCCGTGAGTTCGATCACCGCCAAATATGGCCTTAACATCGACCACATCGATCGTCTGTCCGGGCGTATGCCGCTGGACACCCCGGCCGATCAGGGCAAGGGCTGCATCGAGTTTTCCGTGCGTGGCGAAGCGGCTGATCCGCAAGCGTTGCGGGCCGAATTCCTCAGCGTCGCTCAAGAACTGAACGTCGACATCGCCTTCCAGGAAGATTCGCTGTTCCGCCGCAACCGTCGTCTGGCGGTGTTCGACATGGACTCGACGCTGATCGAAGCCGAGGTCATCGACGAACTGGCCAAGGCTGCCGGCGTGGGCGATCAGGTTTCTGCGATCACCGAACGGGCGATGGCCGGCGAATTGGACTTCCGCGCCAGCTTCAAGGAGCGCCTGGCCTTGCTCAAAGGGCTGGACGTCAGCGTGCTGGATTCGATCGGCGCCTCCCTGCGCCTCACCGAAGGCGCCGAAACCCTGTTCGCCGAACTCAAACGCCTGGGCTACAAGACGGCGATTCTGTCGGGCGGCTTCACCTACTTCGCCAAGCAACTGCAGGCCAAGCTGGGTATCGACTATGTGTTCGCCAACGAACTGGAAGTGGTCGACGGCAAGGTCACCGGGGTGGCGGTCGAGCCGATTGTTGATGCGCAGCGCAAGGCCGATCTGCTGAAAGAATTGGCGCACAAGGAAGGTTTGCGTCTGGAACAGACCATCGCCGTTGGCGACGGCGCCAACGATTTGCCGATGCTGGCGATTGCCGGGTTGGGCGTGGCGTTCCGTGCCAAACCGCTGGTGAAGCAGTCGGCGAAGCAGGCGATTTCCACCCTTGGGCTGGATGGCGTGCTGTATTTGCTGGGATTCCGGGACCGCGACGGGCAGCTCTGAGTTTTGTATTGACTGACAGGGCCTTTGTGGCGAGGGGGTAAACCCCCTCGCCACAGGGATCTGCTACTCCCTCAAAGCGACTTCCACAACGAATCAAAATTTTCCTCAGCGCCGCTCACCGCGGCGTTGTCGTGTTTGGCTGTCTCCAGTGGACGGTAGGCGAACTGATTGAAACTATTGGTGCTCGCCACCCGCCGATCCAGCCCGACCCTGCGTTCTTCGCCGTTGGTATTGATCATGACCTTGTTGCCCTCCTGAAAGGGCAGGCGCGGCGCGAGCAAAGTGGCCGGCAGGTCGATGGCGCTGATTTGCGGCAGCAACAGACCGCGCAGGTATTGGCTGTGGTCATCACGGGTGCGCACCAGTTGCAGGCCGCAAGGCTCGGCGAAGGGCGCAACCTGCTCAATGCCCATCTGCGTGCCACCGCCACGCACCTGGCGGATCCAGCGCACCACCGCGATGCTCCAGCCCTGACCGGCAGCGTCCTCGATGCCGACCATCTCACCCGCCTGTAACTCGGCAGGCACCGCGCCGGGCCAGGACAGGCAGTAACCGCCAGGGCTGTGATTGACCACCGACAAGACGTGGGTCGGGAAGTGCTGATTGCGGTCGGATGCCTCGTGGCTGTCGTCGTTCAGCAACTGCGGGTATTCGATCTCTTCGTAAGGCAGCAGAGCGTCCGCAGTGCCTTGGGGGGCGGCGTCGAATGCCTGGTGCCATGGGTCCTTTTCCCTGCCTGTCACAGATGTCGCCGAAAATTGTGCAGGCCGGGCACCAGGGTTTTTCAGAATGTCGCTAAACGACCGTTGCCCGCCCAGATAAAAGTGCAGCGCGCTCATTCCCACGCACAAGGTCAACGTGCCTTGGCCGATGGTGCGCTGGAAGCTGCGTTCGGCGGCCTGGCCCCAGGCGGCATGAAGATGTTGCAACGTATCCAGGCTTAACTCTGGCGGCACGGGCAGGGGCGATGAACTGTCGGTTTTTTGCAAGTGCCCTTCGATGGCCGCAACCAGAGGCTGTGGATCGATCCCCAGCAAACTCTCCTGCTGCTCGGCCCGGAACTTGGTGCGGTAACGCGGCCCGGTGTCGAGGTCTGGCGCGACGGCAAACAGTCCGGTGGAGGATTTACCAGGTTGCAGCTTGATCCATTGGCTCCAGGGCTCCAGCACCTCGGCCACTCGGGCAATCTGGTTCTGGCGCAGTTGATTGCAGCGCGAGGCGCCCAGCAGCAAGGCAACCACGTAAGTCTGTTCGATGCTCAGGTTTTGCGTCTGGCTGGCCAGCTCATCGCGCAGGCTCAGATGCTGGAGTCGGTGTGCGCAGGCGATCCGGTAGAGCTGATGCAGCTCCAGCCACAGGCCTTCCGGCACCGGGCAATAGAGTTTGGTCGAGCGAATCAGCGGCCCGTTCAGGCAGTGAATTGCCCGTTGCAGCGCCTGAGTCAGCAGCGGCGCCCGGTCCTTGCTGAATGTCGGTGTGATGCGCACGACGATCTGTTTATAACCAATGGCCAAGTGACTTTGCAGCGCCTGGCAGAGGTTGGCGATCTTGCGCGAACGCTCGTCGAGGACAATCGACTGATGCAGGAAATGCCGCTCAAGGTGTTTGCAGACGTAATACACCTCGGGGCGCAACAGTTCGAGCAATTGCAGGCGATTTTCGCTTGGCGTGAGCAGTTGGTTGAGTTCGCTCAAGCCTTGGTACAGCTGGCGAGCGGTCTCGCCGATATTGGCCTTGGGCAGATTGGCGATCCAGCGCTTGAGGTCGCGCGGGGTGGCTTCACAGATCGACAGGCGCACCTGCATCGGGATGGGCGCGCGTAGCAGCAGGTGGGGGCTGGTCTCATTCATGCCGTGGAAAACTCCAACCAGTAGATGGGCAGTGAATGATCCGACTGTAGCAGTTATAACTAAGGGAGGGGTGTGGTCTGCCCCCTCGAACCCGGTCGAGGGGGCAAATCAGAAAATCAGGCTTTTGGCAGGCCCATGCCCTGGCCCATCTGCACCGGCGAACCGGCCGCCAGTTCTTCAGCCCACTTCACTTGGTCAGGCCCGAACAACACGACAGCGGTCGAACCCAGTTTGAATCGACCCAGCTCTGCACCTTTCTCCAAATGGATTGGCGCACGGGCAGCTTCGTCGTAGCGGAATGTTTTCAGCTCGCGTTTTGGCGGCGTGACCAGCCCGGCCCAAACGGTTTCGATCGACGCCACGATCATTGCACCCACCAGCACCACGGCCATCGGTCCGCGTTCGGTGTCGAAAATGCACGCCACACGCTCGTTGCGGGCGAACAGTTCCGGGACGTTTTCGGCGGTGGTCTGGTTGACCGAGAAGATCCGGCCCGGAATGTAGACCATCTCGCGCAGGGTGCCGGCCAGCGGCATGTGCACGCGGTGGTAGTCCTTCGGCGACAGGTAAATGGTGGCGAAATCACCGCCCATGAACGGCGCTGCGTTGGCGGCGTCGCCGCCCAGCAATTCCAGCACACTGAAGCTGTGGCCCTTGGCCTGGAACACGCGACCGTGTTCGATCGGGCCGAGTTGGCTGACCGCGCCGTCGGCCGGGCTGAGGATCGCGCCTGGCGTCTCGTCCAGCGGGCGGGCGCCGTCCTTCAAGGCGCGAGTGAAGAACGCATTGAAGTGCTCGTAGGCGGTCAGGTCTTCGACCAGCGCCTGCGACATGTCCACCTGATAACGCTTGGCGAACCAGGCGGTGAAGGCATTCTTGAACCAGCGCACGCGGCATTCGGCAATGCAGCCGGCCAGTCGCGAGAGCAAGTGATGGGGCAGCAGGTATTGGCTGAGGATAAACAAACGCTTATTCATTAACTGTCCTTAAAAACCTTAATTCTCTACGGGCGTATCGGGATGGTTGCCCCATTCGCCCCAGGAGCCAGCGTAGCCTTTGACCCGCGGATAACCGAGGGATTTAGCCACCAGATAGGTGAAGCCAGAACGATGGTGAGTCTGGCAGTGGGTAATCACTTCTTTGTCTTTGCTGATCCCGAGTTTTTCCAGGATCTGCGGCATGTCGGTGCGGATGCGCAGGTGGCGCGACTGATCCATGCCCGCGGTCCATTCGAAATTCACCGCGCCGGGAATGTGCCCGGCCTTGGCCGCCAGGACTTTCTCGCCGGAGTACTCCAGCGGCCCGCGTGCGTCCCAGATCGCCAGGTCGGCGGCACCGAGTCGGCTTTGCAGGTATTCGCGGGTGGCAGTGGGTTCGTCGTGCAGGGTCAATGCAACCGGGCCGCCGACCGGAGCCGGGATCTGGATCGACATGGGCGAGCCTTCTGCCAGCCAGGCATGCAGGCCGCCATCGACATAGTGGTAGTGGCTGTGGCCGATGACATCCAGAAGCCAGATAAAGCGACCGGCCCAGCCACCGCCCTCGTCGTCATAGACCACGTAGACCGCGTCCTTGTTGTGGCCCAGTTCGCCAAACAACGCTTCGAGTGCCGCTTGCGGCGGCATCAGTCCCGGCGCAGGCGCCTGACCGAGTTGCGTGCGTTTCGGATCGACAAAACGCGCACCGGGGATATGCCCTTCGGCATAGCGGGCGCTGCTGGTCAGGTCCACCAGAATCAGTTCGCGGGCGTCGAGACGGGCGAGCAAGTCGCTCGGCTCGATGACCAGCGCCAAGCCAGAGAAGTCAGACATGTGAGGTCTCCAGAGCACAAAGGGGAGGATTGTAGCGCAGCGTCATTTGCCGCGCAGGCTAAAGCTGTGCAGTGCCTTTTCGATGCACTGCGCGGTTTTGCCGAAGGCTTGCACGGTGATTTCCGAGAACGGCCCGCCGCCCTGATCCGCCACAACAATCATGATGACCCGGCCGTTATTGACCAGTGAGCGTAGCAGCAGGTGTTCGCCACCGAACTGTGAGCGCAGGCTGGCCGGCAACAGCGCCGAAAATTGCGCATTGTTGTCCGGTGTCAGTCGCACTTGGGCCTGTTGCGAGAGCAGGCGTTGCAGCACAGTGCTGTGGCTCACCCCGAAATTCAGGCCGGCCGCTTCTTTTGGCAACCCGGCCGTTTGGTGCACCCGCAGATTGGCGTGAGTGCGGTCGGCCATCAGGATCATCACCCGACGCATGCCGCACGCAACCAAAGCGTCCCGGGCAGAGGTGGTCAAGTGAATGGCATTGGTGAAGCGGCTGGGATCGACCAGCAACTCGGCACATTGTCTGCGCCACTTCGCCAGGTCTTCGGCGGTCGGCGCCGGGGCCGGCAGCAAACCGGCGTGGATGCGGTTTACGCCCCATGGCCAGATCAGTGACACGGCCGGGTGCCAAAGGTCTGGCATAGCGTGATGGCGGGCGCTGTTGGCGGCCTGTTGGTGCAACTGCTGCTGCACTTCGTCCATCGGCATTTGCAGGTACAGGCTGGTCAGGTACTGCCAGCGTTCACTGTGAGGGCTGTCCCAGGCGTGTTGTGCCGACAGCGCCAGTCCGTTGGCCAGCAGCACCGTATTGGCCGGTTGATTGAGCCAGCGGCGCAGGGTCGGATCGTCATCGAGGCGGTTCTGCTGGCGCAATGGGTGATCGCTGTCGCGAGCGATGCGCAGCACTTTCACCAGCTCACGCTGCTCGTTGAGCAACAGCCGATAACCCTGCTGCACCCAAATCGGCAGGCGCCAGATGTCCACGAGCGCCAGACAGATTTCCAGCAGGCGTGCGCCGAACAATTGCTTCTCGACTTTGCCCGCCGATTCACCTTTATGGATGACCCGCAGCTCCCACTCTTCGAGCAGCTGCGGATGGGTCAACGCCATCGGCCACAGCGGCGAGAGAAACAGCAGGCTGCCCCAGTGAATGTCCTGCCACAGTCGGGCCAGGCGACTGGCGAAAAAACCGTTGGCCTGTTGAGTCGCGTGCTGGCTGATCAGTTGCAACTGACGCAGGGCAACCGGGATGTCCGACTGAGATTCGGCGGGCAGGCGGGCGAGCAGTTCTTCGGTGCGCTTCAAACCGAGGCGATTGATCGCCACCTCAAGGTTTTCCGCGGGCTCGGTCATGCTGCCATGGGTGTGGCGATTGGCTTCGCGAATCACACTCAGCGCCAGCGCCGGGCTGTCCTGCATCAGTTCGGCGATATCGCGCAGGGAGCTGCGACTGTTGGCGATGGCCTTGCAAACACAGTCATGACTGGCTTGCGGAACGGGCAGGCGCACGCCATCGAGAAGCTTGACCCAGCCTTCGAGAGTGGTCGGTTTTGGAATTGGATTCGTTTCGTTAGCCATGGTTGGAGGCGATCATCGTCTGCATTACCTATGCCCGGAGCGGGCCAAATTGGCTTTTCGCCTGAACTGGCTATAGTCTGGCGCAGTTTTGCCGATAAGTAGAAGAAGAGATTTTTTAACTTCCGAATATGACCTTGAACCCGACTCAGTAAGTGCTCTCCTACCTATGGCTAAAATAATCGGCATCATCGTCGTATTCGCGAGCGTGCTCGGCGGATACGTGCTCTCCCATGGCAAAATTGCCGCCCTGATTCAGCCCTTCGAGGTGTTGATTATTGGTGGTGCGGCCCTCGGTGCATTCCTGCAGGCCAACCCCGGTTACATGACCATGCACGTGCTCAAGAAGTCCTTGGGCATGTTCAGCTCGCGCTTCAACCACACGTTCTATCTGGAAGTGCTGGGCCTGATCTACGAGATCCTCAACAAGAGCCGGCGCGAAGGCATGATGGCCATCGAAGGCGACATCGAAGATGCCTCCGCGAGCCCGATCTTCGCCAAGTACCCGGCCGTGCTCAAAGATGAACGCATGACCGCGTTCATCTGCGATTACCTGCGCATTATGTCCTCCGGCAACATGGCTCCCCATGAGCTTGAAGGCCTGTTCGACATGGAACTTTACAGCCTCAAGGAAGACCTCGAGCATCCGTCCCACGCGGTGAACGGCATTGCCGACGCCATGCCAGGTTTCGGTATTGTCGCGGCGGTACTCGGTATCGTGGTGACCATGGCCTCCCTCGGCGAAGGCGACCAGAAATCCATCGGTTTACACGTGGGTGCAGCCCTGGTCGGTACCTTCTTCGGTATTCTCGCGGCGTACGGCTTCTTCGGCCCATTGGCCACTTCCCTGGGCCACGATGCCAAGGAAGAACTTAACGTCTACGAAGCCATCAAGGCCTCGCTGGTCGCTTCCGCTTCCGGCATGCCGCCGTCGCTGGCTGTAGAGTTCGGCCGCAAGGTTCTGTACCCGGCGCACCGTCCTAGCTTTGCTGAGCTGGAACAAGCGGTTCGCGGTCGCTAAGCCATGGAAAATAACCAGCCGATAATCATCAAGCGCGTCAAGCGCATCGCCGGCGGGCATCACGGGGGCGCCTGGAAAATCGCCTTCGCGGACTTCGCGACGGCGATGATGGCGTTCTTCCTGGTGCTGTGGCTGCTGTCCACCGCAACACCCGAACAGAAAATCGCCATCGCCGGTTACTTCAAGGACCCGGTCGGCTTCTCGGAAAGCGGCACGCCGTACATCATCGACCTGGGCGGCTCGCCGACCCTGGCGCCGGAGAACACCCTCAACCCCGAGGTGAAATCTCAGCCGCAGCCAGACAAGGTGACTATCGACACCGAGCAGGTTGAAGGCATGGCCGAGCAGGTCGAGAAGGAACGTCTCGAGCTGTTGCTGCAAGAACTGCAGAACAAAGTCGAAGAGAACCCGCAACTCAAGAAATTCAAAGACCAGATCCTGTTCGAGATCACGCCGGACGGCTTGCGCATCCAGATCGTGGACGCCGAAAACCGTCCGATGTTCGACTCTGGCAGTGCTCGTCTGAAACCGTATTTCGAAGACATTCTGCTGGCCATGGCTGACACCATTAAAGCGGTGCCGAACAAGATCAGCATCAGCGGCCACACCGATGCCAAGCCGTACACGGGCACCGGTGACTTTGGTAACTGGGAGCTCTCGGCCAACCGTGCCAACGCTGCACGTCGTGCGCTGATCGCCGGCAGCTATCCGGATGCGCAGGTGGCGCGGGTCGTCGGTTATGCCTCGTCGGCGTTGTTCGATCGCGAGAACCCGTTCAATCCGGTCAATCGCCGTATCGACATCGTGGTGCTGACCAAGAAAGCCCAGCGCGCCATCGAAGGTTCGCAAGGTGCGGAACCGGCTCCAGAGCCGTCGCAAGGGCAGGGTGGCCCGGGCGAAGTGCCCGCCACACCAGCCGACCCGAACGCGTTGCCGGCGGATAAAGAACCGTTGCCGGCGCATGAACTTCGCGAGCGCTTGAACCTCTTCGACAATCCGGCACCGAAGCCGGGTGAGCCACCGAAGCAGTAACCCACAAAAAAGCCGACAGCGATGTCGGCTTTTTTGTATCTACTGTGCGTAGGTGATGGCTGTAGGAACGATCTGAAATTTCGCGCTGGGGTTTTCCGTCGTGCAAGCATTTGCCTATAGTTCCGCCGTTGTCGCCAACGTGGTGACCGATCTTAGCCGGTCGAAACAAAGATGAAACCTCTCGAAATTATCCGGAGTTTTGACCCATGGCTAAGTACCACCCGCTCCAAGGTAACTTCAGCGTCGACCCGACGTTGTACATCGACACCGAAGCCCGCGCTTCCGATCTTCTTGAAACCGCCGTTCACCGAATCAAGGCCGCACGCAATCTGCTCAACAGCGTCACTTGTCTGTGCGTGAAGGATGCCGAAGGTCATGATCTGGAGCATTTCGCCAATGCTGCGCACATATTGATACAGGATGGCTGTGACGCCTTGGATGCGCTGGGCTGGAGGCTGGAAAAAGCAGTACGCTGAAGATTGGAAAGCCGCGATCATCGCGGCTTTTGTGCCCCTCCCTGGAAGAAAGCAGTTCCCGAGGTGATCACCGGAAATATTCAGCGAACGGGGCATACACGCTGGATCTGCTTAAATCGTTCTGGCAGCGTGGACGCCGGAAAAAATAGGGGGCGCCATTTCAGCCCGAGGAATCTGCGGTCTGGCGGGGTCGCTGGCTGACTCCGACGAGCAGCATGGTCTGCGTCTTTGCATGCCTTGCAAGTGCTACAAAGAATCTATACTGTCCCGTGAGTTTTCCGGCACGACATGATGTCTACCGCTTGAGCTACCCATTTCATGTGATGCCATTCTAGGGAGGAGGGATCTATGACCACAGTTCAGAACCTTTACTCCGCCTTAGACAAACAGGGCATTTCGAAAAGAAAGCTCGCTCTTCTGCTGCCTGACTGGTGGACAGATGAGGTAGAAGCGTCACCGTCAGGTGTGCAACAGGCCAAGGTTTATTTGGCCAAAGCATTAAGTCTACGTATGCGTCCTTTCAGCGAGACGCCCCCCCGGATTGTATTCGACTTACCGGCGGATAAGCGGTTCAAAAAGTCTGCTAAAACTTCTGAAGCAGATGTGAATCTTGCGGTTGCCTTGGCTCGTAGCGCCTCACGCCTCGCGCTTTCTGCACTCGACACTCAATTCGTTCCACCTCCACCGGACGCACTGGCAATTCGCGGGCACTTGCTTTCGTCGGGGGCTCCTTGGGTGGGGTTGTCTGCGTTGCTCGACTATTGTTGGAGCATTGGCATCCCAGTCATTCATCTGGCTACGCCTCTGCTCGGCCGAAAAATGGATGGCATCGCCATGGCGATCAATGGCCGGCCATCGATCGTCCTTTCTAACAATCGAAAAAGCGGTTTCTTGCTTTTCCATTTGGCACATGAGCTTGGGCATATTGCCTTGGGTCATGTCGGTGCAAATGGAACGATTGTCGATGATGAAATCAAGGAAGGTGACGCGCTAGACAAAGATGCCGACGAACTTGCCGCAGACCAGTTTGCGATTCAGTTATTGACCGGTAATGCTCATGGCGATTTAAAGCTTCAGCAGCTGATCAAAGCGCCTGTGCTGGCGCGAATGGCAATGCAGTATGGGAAAGATCATCAAATCGATCCTACGCATATCGTTTTGAATTGCGCCCATAACAACAAAAGCATTTTTGCACTGTGTGTTTCTGCCGCAAATTTCATCGCTGGAGAATGCACAGATCAGTCGTTGGTTTCAGACTTTGTTTTTCGGCAGTTGCAAGGAAACCTTAAGCACGACAGCGAGCATTTACTGCGGAAACTTATCGCATAAATGATTCTCCTCACCGACAACGACATATTGGTAAAACTTGCTCAATGTGACTTAATTGATGAGGCTTTGGCAGTTTTTCAGTGCGGTCTTGGGGAATGCTACGTTCTAGATAGTGCCAAGCACTCTCTCTACTTAAATGATGTGGAAAAGTGCGTATCCAGGCGCGTCGGCAGCTACCAATCCTATGATCGTCTTTGCAACCTCGTCCAGTCATGCCGCGTGCTTGGTGCGGCCGATGAAGATTTGGATTTCATGGACGAATTGCTTCAAATCGACAGCATCGACGATGGCGAGCTTTTGCTGTTGATGCATGCTTTCTCTCTCTTTCAGAATCAACAGCCCTACTTATTTACCACGGGTGACAAACGCGCACTCGTCGGTATTTTGATGTCGCAGTCAGATAGAGCAAAGCAGATACTTTTCCAGCGGGTGGAATGTGTCGAGTCAATCATTCTGAAAGCAATTCGAATATACGGTTTCACGCATATCAGCACGAAGCTCATACAAGCTCAGGCTGTTGTTGCTGCAGAAAAATATGACAAGGTTCTAAGAATTGCTTTCGGTGCCGGACGTGATGAACTTCACTCTAATACCTGTCTTTCTCAATACCTCGCACCCGTCGGTCAATTCATCAAGCCCTAATTTATATGGGGGCTCGGCAGTCCTCCAGTTCCCTGTTAAATGCTCAGAAGGGCTGTTCGCTTCACGCAATTAATCAGGTAGGAAATAGTGCCCGCTGAGCTTGCGTCAAACCCTCAAGGTTACAAAAGGGTGGATGTCGACCGCTTGATCAAGATCATTCAAGAAGCCTTCAGCCTCAATTAATCCATTTTTTTCGCACGGTATCACTAACGCTGATAGCGTGCATAAATCCTGTTATTTTGGCCGAGAAGGCTCTGTAACGCCAATTTTTGGACGTAAGATGTGTTGGCTGAGCGGCTATTGCTCAACAGCATCATATGCAGTGCGTCAGCAGCTCAGCGCATGCAAGACCTCGCAGTCCTGAATGCTGAAGACCAGAAAAGCCGCGATCATCGCGGCTTTTTTGCATCTGTCAGAAACCGCGCCGGATGCGGTTCTTGAGTTGGTCGTGGAACAGGTCTGCATTTCCTTTGTAGGTGCCGCGAACCGACTCACTGATCGATTCCAGTCCTATCGAGCGTTTGGTTAGCACCTCCTCACGATAAGCATCTATGAAAAAATTGATGTCCGTATCGCCGCTCAGTTTCGGCCATTTGTCGAGGTACAACGGTAAAGCGCTGGGGCCAACCTGGTACGAGCAGATGCGGCGATTGCTGATGGTCGCTTCTCCGATTTCGAACGGCACCCACCAGGATTGTGCGGTGTTCTCCGAAATCACTGCGAGCAAGTGCGTGCACGCGGTGATGTTGCGGGTGATGACTCCGGTGATGTCGTCAGTGGTCTGTGATTCCGGGTCCAGCACGTCGAAGTAGGTCTTGATGTTGGCCTGAATCAGACGGGTGTTGATGGCGATGGCGTGGGGCCGATCGCTATGGCGGTAGCTGATGAATACGGGCATCAGAAATGTCCTTTGATGGCTAGTTCGCGGTAATAGGCGCCGAGCGCCGTGAGGCGGCAACCGGTGGAGTTGATGGCGGCGTAGTACATGTGCTCGGCGTCCACCGGTTCGATCAGGCTGTGGCGGTTGCACTTTTGCAGTTGGGAGAAGACTTCGCCGTGCTCTGGGTCGAACGTGGCTTCGGTAGGTTCGAAGCTGGGGTCGAGCGCGAACATTGATTCGGCTTCGGCGAACCAGTCGGGCAGTTTGCGCAGAATCTCTTTGGGGATCAGCGGCGAGACTTCTCGCAATGAAATGAACTGCGACACATTGGTCTTGAACACCGGGCGCTGTTCCCACGCGTCTAGAGCGTTGTCGACGAATGAGTAGAGGCTGCCGGGCGTGATTTTCCCCAGGATGTTCGCGGCGCCGCCGTGCAGTGCTTGCAGCAACAGCCCTGTGAAGACGCCGTGGTTGGCGCCTTCCATCGCCGGCTCTTCCTTTTTGCACGCGGTGAGGATGGTCATGCCTTCGCACACCATGCTGCTTTCGCTGCGTAGCGCCCGCACTTCGCCCGCCGAGCCCGCCTGGCAGCAGTCGAGAATAATCACCTTGTTTTTGATCTTCACGGCTTTGGTCGCCCAATTCAGGATGTCGCTGATGCGAATTCCATCCTTGGCGGATTTGTAGTCCTGAGGGATCAGCATGCCTTCGTCCGTCTCGACATCGAAGTTGCCGTGACCGGCGAAGTACAGCAGAGCAACGCTGCAATCGCCTGAAAACAAATCCTGGATATGCCCTTCGAGCTTTTCACGGCTCAGATAATCTTCGGC
Source organism: Pseudomonas sp. Hz4 (assembly GCF_054898165.1). Classification (NCBI taxonomy): domain Bacteria; kingdom Pseudomonadati; phylum Pseudomonadota; class Gammaproteobacteria; order Pseudomonadales; family Pseudomonadaceae; genus Pseudomonas; species Pseudomonas sp. Hz4. The sequence goes on from NZ_CM142719.1 coordinate 788,128, forward strand.
GGAGGTCAGGACCAGGTTCTTGAAATTCGGATCGCCATTGGCGTCGGTTTTCAGCACCGAAGCCATGGCCATCGCGTCGTTGTTGCAACCACTCAATTGCGAAACATGGCTGTAGTTATTAATGCCGATGAACAATCCCTTGCGCATGGTTCAACCCGCCGCGTGAGTGCGAATGGCACTGATGATGCTGTTGGTGTTCCACGCACACTCCGCGTGCGCCGCCTGGCGTACCACCGTGGAAATCCGCTCCGCACCAAACGGCTTGACCGCAATAATCACCTTGTTCATGCGTTTGGCGATCTCGATTTCCTTGTTGATCCACTTGCTGTAGGTCGAATACATCCCCGCCATGATCAGCACTGCCGAGCAGGGCCGGATCTTGTTTTCGATGGCGGCTTCAAGTTGTTTGTCGGTCTGCGCGCCGATGATCGGGTTGTCCGTCGGCACTGAAAAATTTTTGAATGTGAAGCCGGGTTTGGCGTTGAGCAGCCGCACGAGGTTGTCGTGAGCGTGGGGGTAACTCCACGAGTGGCTGATGAACAAATGATAGGTTTGCATGGATGTCCCTCGGTATCGCCGAAGTGCGAAGAGGGCTCGAATGTATGCACTTGGATGGGCGCAACAAGGCCTGCGCGGTTAAAGAGACGGGTCCTTCAAACAGGCGCGCAAATGCCCTACAGAGATATCTGACGTTTAAAAGGCGGGGGATTTACAGGTCGCAACGAACAGCCCGCCGCCCCGTTTGCATCGGAGCGGCTGGAGTGTCTGTTTAATAGCTGGTTTCGGGCAAACTGGCGATGATCGAGCGATAACTGTTCATCCGTTGCTGCTGCACGCGGCCTTCTTCCAAGGCTTTGAGCAGGGCGCAACCCGGTTCGCGGTCGTGTTTGCAGTCGCGGAAGCGGCAGGTGCCGATCAGCTCGTTGAACTCGATGAAGCCGGCTTCGACGTCGGCGCGGCTGACGTGGCCCAGACCGAATTCGCGAATACCCGGGGAGTCAATCAACTCACCGCCACCGGGGAAGTGGAATAACCGCGCGGTGGTGGTGGTGTGAGTGCCCTGGCCGGACAACTCGGACAGTGGGCCGACACGGGCCTCGACTTCCGGCAGCAGGCTGTTGACCAACGAAGATTTGCCGACGCCGGACTGGCCGACGAACACGCTGATACGCCCGTCCAGCTGTTCTTGCAGTTGCTCCATGCCGTTGCCGTGGTGCGCCGAGACTTCCAGCACCGGGTAACCCAGCGTGCGGTAAACCGCCAGCAAGGCATTCAACGCCGGGGCGTTCTGCTCATCGATCAGGTCGAACTTGTTGAGCAACAGCAGCGGCCGGATGCCGGCGTGTTCAGCCGCAACCAAGTAGCGGTCGATCAGATTCGCATGGGGCTCGGGCAGCGGCGCGAAGACGATGACGATCATGTCGACGTTGGCGGCTACAGGCTTGAGCTGACCACGGCTGTCCGGACGGCAGAGTTCGGTTTTGCGCGGCAGTTGCGCCACGATCACGCCGATGCCCTGGTTGCCGGCACGCCACACAACCTGATCGCCGGTCACCAGCGCAGGCAGGTTGGCGCGCAAGTGGCAGCGGAACACCTGGCCGGCCAAATCGCCATCGAGGGCTTCGACTTCGACCTGCACACCGAAGTGCGCGATCACCAGGCCCGTCTGTTCCGGACCCAGGTCGCCACCCTCAAGTGCCTCGACAGCCGAGGACTCGCGTTTGGCGGCGCGGGCAGCGCGTTCGCCCTGAATCTTTTCGATGCGCCAGTTTTGACGACGATTGAGTTGGCGTTTGGCCATGGGTGTTCCGTATCAAGAATGCAGCGATTAGGTAAAACGGCCGCGAGTTTAGCACGCCCGGCCACCGGCCTAGGCTAAACTGCGCAGCATTGCCTAAGGAGCCGACTCATGCAAAACCCGCAAAATCTGATCTGGATCGACTTGGAAATGACCGGTCTGAACCCTGATACCGACGTCATCATCGAGATGGCCACCATCGTCACCGACAGTGACCTGAACACCTTGGCCGAAGGTCCGGTGATCGCTATCCATCACAGCGACGAAATCCTCGCCGGCATGGACGAGTGGAATACCCGTCAACACGGCGGTTCGGGCCTGACCCAACGGGTGCGCGACAGCCGTATCAGCATGGCCGAAGCCGAAGCCGAAACCATCGCCTTCCTGGAAAAATGGGTGCCGAAGGGCAAGTCGCCGATCTGTGGCAACAGCATCTGCCAAGACCGTCGCTTCCTTTATACCCACATGAAATCCCTGGAAAGCTTCTTCCACTACCGCAACCTCGACGTCTCGACGCTGAAAGAGTTGGCCGCACGCTGGGCGCCGGATGTGCGCGACAGCTTCAAAAAGGGCGGCACGCACCTGGCCCTGGACGACATCCGCGAATCGATCGCGGAGTTGCAGCACTACCGCAAGCATTTCATCAAGTTCTGATGCAGATGGGCCTTTGTGGCGAGGGGATTTATCCCCGTTCGGCTGCGCAGCAGTCGTAAAGCAATTATCTGCGGTGTGCCTGATACACAGCGGTTGCCAATTGGGACCGCTTCGCGATCCAGCGGGGATAAATCCCCTCGCCACAGGTCAGCACTCATGCCATAAACGGCATGGCGCTCTTTTGGGGCTTCGGTGAAGTGAGTAGACTGCGCGCCTTCCTGCAAGGACCGCCACCATGTTGCTGATGCTTTACCTGATCGCCATTACCGCTGAAGCCATGACCGGTGCCCTGTCTGCCGGCCGTCGCGGGATGGACTGGTTCGGCGTGGTGCTGATCGCGTGCATCACAGCGTTGGGCGGCGGATCAGTGCGTGACGTGCTGCTCGGTCACTACCCGCTGACGTGGGTCAAACACCCGGAATACCTGGTGCTGACCTCGGTGGCGGCGATGTTCACGGTTTTCGCTGCGCGCTGGATGCGGCATCTGCGCTCACTGTTTTTGGTACTCGACGCCGTAGGTCTGGTGGCGTTCACCCTGATCGGTTGCATGACCGCCCTCGAAATGGGCCACGGCATGCTGGTGGCGTCGGTCAGCGGCGTAATCACTGGGGTTTTCGGCGGCATCCTGCGCGATATCTTCTGCAATGACATCCCGCTGGTCTTCCGCCGCGAACTCTACGCCAGCGTCTCGTTCGCGGCGGCGTGGTGCTACATGCTCTGCCTTTACCTGCAATTACCCGCTGAACAGGCGATTTTGATCACCTTGTTTGGCGGCTTCCTGCTGCGATTGCTGGCAATCCGTTTCCATTGGGAAATGCCGAAGTTCGTTTATAACGACGAAGCCTGACGTTCGGCGTGTTGCTTCAACGCCCACTCGACATGCTCACGCACCAACTCTGACGGATAGTCGCGACGAGCCTTCAACGCTTCCAGCACCGGAATGCTTGACGGCGCGTTCCCCAGGCCTACCGCCAGGTTTCGCAGCCAACGCTCGTAACCTGCTCGGCGTAACGGCGAACCTTCGGTGCTGCTGAGGAACTTGTCCTCGTCCCACATGAACAGCTCGGCCAGTTCGGCGTTGTCCAGGTTGTGCCGTGGCTTGAAGTCGCTTTCGCCGGACGGACGGGCGAAGCGGTTCCAGGGGCAGACGATCTGGCAGTCATCGCAACCGAACACTCGATTGCCGATCAGTGGCCGCAAATCTTCCGGGATCGCGCTTTTCAGTTCGATGGTCAGGTAGGAGATGCAGCGTCGGGCATCCAGCACGTACGGGCCGACGAAGGCATTGGTCGGGCAAATGTCGAGGCACGCGGTGCAGCGGCCGCAATGTTCGGTGGCGTGAGGCGGATCGATGGGCAGCGGCAGATCAACAAAGAGTTCGCTGAGGAAGAAGTAACTACCGGCCTTGCGATTCAGGACCAGGGTATTTTTGCCAATCCAGCCCAGGCCAGCCTTTTCAGCAATGGCTTTTTCCAGCACCGGCGCGCTGTCGACAAAGGCGCGGTAGCCGAAGGGACCGATGACTGCCTGAATCTTTTCTGCCAGTTGTTGCACGCGTTTACGGATCAATTTGTGGTAATCACGGCCCAAGGCATAACGCGAGACGTAGGCTTTTGCAGGTTGTGCCAGGCGCTTGGCCATTTCGGTGTCGCCCGGCAGGTAGTCCATGCGTAGGGAGACTACCCTAAGCGTGCCGGGCACCAGCTCTTGCGGGTGTGAGCGTTTGCTGCCGTGGGCGCCCATGTACTCCATTTCGCCGTGGTAGCCGGCCGCGAGCCAGCGTTCCAGGTGCTGCTCATGCTCAGCCAGGTCGAGGCCGCTGATGCCGACTTGCTGAAAGCCCAGCTCGCGGCCCCAGTCCTTGATGGATTGGGCGAGGGCGGGCAGGTCTGTGGTAATAGCGGGCATGAGGCGAGAGAAACCGGAGCTGAGGTGCGTATAATTCTGCCAGACATCGGAGCCCGAAGACGCATGCCGCAGACTAAAGATGATTTACCCGACGCGCTGTACAGCGCCGCGCAAGTTCGAGCCCTCGATGCGAGCCTGATCGCGGCCGGTACATCGGGCTTCGAATTGATGCAGCGCGCGGCGCGGGCGACCTGGCGCGCGCTGGTCCGTCATTGGCCGACGGCGAACGAGTTGAGTGTTGTGGCCGGCCACGGCAATAACGCCGGCGACGGTTATCGGGTGGCCGTGCTGGCGCGACGTGCTGGCTGGCATGTGCGGGTGTTGGCGGCGGGTGATCCTCAACGTTTACAAGGCGACGCGGCCTTGGCTCATGCCGAGGCCGTGTCCGAGGGCGTTGCGGTTCAAGCCTGGAACGCACATTCGGAGTTGCGCGGTATCGTGTTGGATGCCTTGCTCGGCACCGGTCTAATGGGAGAGGTGCGAGAGCCTTACGCCAGCGTGATCGCGGCGATCAATGCCAGTGGGCTGCCGGTTGCGGCCGTGGATATCCCTTCGGGGTTGTGCGCTGACACCGGCCGAATGCTCGGTGCTGCCGTTCGAGCTGATCTGACGGTAACCTTCATTGGTTTGAAGTTGGGTCTTTTCACGGGAGACGCTGCGGATCTGGTTGGCGAACGGGTCTTCAATGATCTGCAAGCCTCCCCCGAGTCTTTCAACGGGGTCGCCGCCACTGCCCGTCGCCTGACGACCGGTAACGTGCCGCGTCTGGCGGCTCGCCGTCCCACCTCCCACAAAGGTAAATTCGGCCACGTCCTGCTGATCGGCGGTGATCGCGGTTTTGGCGGCGCCATCCTGCTGAGCGCGCAAAGTGCGCTGCGTAGCGGTGCCGGGATGGTGTCCGTCGCAACTCGCAGCGAACATGTTCCGGCCGCGCTGGCGAGAATTCCCGAAGCCATGGTGCTGGGCACTTCGTCGGCCAATCAATTGATGGGACTGCTTCAAAAAGTTTCCGTGCTGGTGGTCGGTCCAGGCTTAGGTCAGGCTTCCTGGGGGCGCAGCCTCTTGTCGGCGGCTGCCAATGCGCCGCTTACGCAAGTCTGGGACGCCGATGCGTTAAATATGCTGGCTGAAGAACGTGTGAGCTTGCCCAAGAACTGCGTGATCACACCGCATCCTGGCGAGGCGGCGCGGCTGCTGGGGATATCGACTGCCGACGTTCAGGCTGATCGTCTCTCTGCCGCTCACGCGTTGAGCAAAAAATACACAGCTGTAGTGGTTTTGAAAGGCGCCGGCAGCCTGATCGCCAGCCCCGATGGGCGCCTGGCGTTGTGTCATCAGGGGCATCCGGCCATGGCCACCGCCGGTTTGGGCGATGTGCTGGCCGGTCTGGTTGGGGCATTGCTGGCTCAGGGCATGGAGGCGTACGACGCCGCCTGCCTGGCCGTCTGGCTGCACGCCAATGCCGGCGAGCAAGAAGGTAAAACGGGCCGTGGGCTGGCGGCCAGTGATCTGATTCCAGCCATTCGTCAGTTGTTGGAGGAGCAAGCACCGTGTTTGAAGTAACCCTGTACCTGGCTGATGAAGAGGCGATGACCGCATTCGGCGAGCGCATCGCAAAAACCACTCAAGGGCACGGTCTGTTTTTTCTGGAAGGGGATCTGGGGGCGGGGAAAACCACGCTGTCGCGGGGCATCATCCGGGGGCTGGGGCATGTTGGCGCGGTGAAAAGTCCGACCTTCACCTTGGTCGAACCCTACGAGATTGGCGACATCCGGGCCTTCCATTTCGACCTCTATCGCTTGGTCGACCCTGAAGAGCTGGAATACCTCGGCATCCGCGATTACTTCGAAGACGACGCCTTGTGCCTGATCGAATGGCCCCGACAGGGTGCAGGCTTTTTGCCAAAGCCCGACCTGACCATTACCATTAGCCCGCAAGACAGCGGGCGTTCGCTGAAAATTTCGTCCCAGAGCTCGCGTGGCGAGTCGTGGTGTAAAGCTTTGGCATTGGAATCCAATTAAATGATGGGGTCAGGTATGCGCTTTCGCGCGATGGTAGCTGCCGTAGGATTGTTGTTTTTGGCGGTGACCGTCGACGCTGTGGCCGAAACAAAGGTCAACAGCGTTCGCCTGTGGCGGGCTCCGGACAACACACGATTGGTGTTCGACCTGACAGGGCCGGTCAAGCACAGCGTCTTTACCCTGACCACCCCGGATCGGCTGGTCATCGACATCAATGGCGCGTCTCTCGGGGCGCCGCTGAACGTCAACACCTCGAACACTCCGATCACCGCCATGCGCTCGGCTCAACGTACGCCGACCGACCTGCGGGTGGTCATCGACCTTAAAAAAGCCGTCACGCCAAAAAGTTTTACCTTGGCGCCAAACGCCCAGTACGGCAATCGCCTGGTGGTCGACTTGTTCGATAACGCCGCCGACGCCGCGCCAATTCCAGCGCCGACCAACGTCGCGACAGTCGCCCCGGTGCCGGTCACTCCCGTGGAACCCGCGGTGAAGCTGCCGCCAGCACCGGCCGGCAAGCGCGACATCATTGTGGTCATCGATGCCGGCCACGGCGGCGAAGACCCGGGTGCCTCGGGCTCTCGCGGTCAGCGTGAAAAAGACGTGGTGCTGGCCATCGCCCGCGAACTGCAGCGTCAGGTCAACGGCATGAAAGGCTTCCGCGCCGAACTGACCCGCACTGGCGACTACTTCATTCCATTGCGCGGCCGTACAGAAATCGCCCGCAAGAAGGGCGCCGACCTGTTCGTTTCGATTCACGCCGACGCCGCGCCTTCGGCCGCTGCTTTCGGTGCCTCGGTGTTCGCCCTGTCTGATCGCGGTGCTACCTCGGAAACGGCCCGTTGGCTGGCCGACAGTGAAAACCGTTCCGACTTGATCGGCGGTGCCGGCAACGTCAGCCTCGACGACAAAGACCGCATGCTGGCAGGCGTGCTGCTCGATCTGTCGATGACGGCATCCCTCACGTCCAGCCTTAACGTTGGCCAAAAGGTTCTTAGCAACATCGGTCGCGTCACGCCGCTGCACAAACAGCGCGTAGAACAGGCCGGGTTCATGGTGCTGAAGTCGCCGGATATTCCATCGATCCTGGTGGAAACCGGATTTATCTCCAACGCCAACGAGGCTTCCAAGCTTGCCGCAGCGAACCACCAGCAAGCGCTGGCGCGTTCGATCAGCAGCGGCGTGCGCCAGTTCTTCCAGCAGAACCCGCCACCGGGCACCTACATCGCCTGGCTGCGTGATTCCGGCAAAATCGTTCAAGGTCCACGTGACCATCGGGTAAACCCGGGTGAAACACTGGCGATGATTGCCGTGCGTTACCAGGTGTCGCCAGCCACGCTGCGCAACGCCAACAACCTGAAAAGTGACGAGCTGAAGATCGGTCAGACCCTGACCATTCCCGGCACAGAACTGGCGTCCAAAGAATGAACCAGGTGCTGACCAATACGGCTCGCATCGAGCTGCTCAGCCCGCGACTGGCGAACCAGATTGCCGCCGGTGAGGTGGTTGAGCGCCCGGCCTCGGTGATCAAGGAGCTGCTGGAAAACAGCCTCGACTCCGGCGCCAAGCGCATCGATGTCGATGTGGAGCAGGGCGGCGTCAAGTTGCTGCGGGTTCGCGACGATGGCAGCGGAATTTCCGCCGATGACTTGCCGCTGGCTTTGGCGCGTCACGCCACCAGCAAGATCCGCAACCTGGAAGACCTCGAGCAGGTCATGAGCCTGGGGTTTCGCGGCGAGGCACTCGCCTCGATCAGCTCCGTGGCCCGCCTGACCCTCACCTCTCGCACGAAAGAGGCCGATCAGGCCTGGCAGGTCGAAACCGAAGGCCGGGACATGGCGCCTCGCGTGCAGCCGGCGGCCCATCCGGTGGGCACTTCGGTGGAAGTGCGCGACCTGTTCTTCAACACCCCGGCGCGGCGCAAGTTCCTCAAGACTGAAAAAACCGAATTCGATCACCTGCAAGAAGTGATCAAGCGTCTGGCCCTGGCACGTTTCGACGTGGCGTTCCATTTGCGTCACAACGGCAAAACCATCCTCAGCCTGCACGAAGCCCATGACGACGCAGCCCGTGCCCGGCGAGTGGCGGCGATTTGCGGTTCGGGTTTCCTCGAGCAGGCGCTGCCGATCGAGATCGAGCGTAATGGTCTGCATTTGTGGGGTTGGGTTGGCTTGCCGACGTTCAATCGCAGCCAGGCGGACTTGCAGTATTTCTTTGTGAATGGCCGTGCGGTACGCGACAAACTGGTGGCCCACGCGGTGCGCCAGGCCTATCGCGACGTGCTGTTCAACGGTCGGCACCCGACGTTCGTGCTGTTTTTCGAGGTCGACCCGGCGGGCGTCGACGTCAACGTGCACCCGACCAAGCACGAAGTGCGCTTTCGTGACGGGCGCATGGTTCATGATTTCCTCTATGGCACCCTGCACCGCGCCTTAGGCGATGTGCGGCCGGAAGATCATTTGGCCGCGCCGGTGGCGACGGCCATCGTTAGACCCACCGGCATTGATGCGGGCGAGTTCGGTCCGCAGGGCGAAATGCGCTTGGCGGCCAATGCGCTGCTGGAACAGCCTCAGGCCCAGCCGTCGTTCAATACGCCGGCAGGCTCGGGCGCGGGTGCCGGTTATCAATATCAGTACTCGCCGCGGCCTCAATCGGGTGTCCCTGCGGCTGAAGCTCAGGCGGCCTACCGTGAGTTCTTTGCGCCGTTGCCAGAAGCGAATGCTGTCGCACTTGCGGCCGGGCAGGACGATATTCCGCCGCTGGGTTATGCACTGGCGCAGCTCAAAGGCATCTACATTCTTTCGGAAAACGCCCAAGGCCTGGTGCTGGTGGACATGCACGCCGCCCACGAGCGGATCATGTACGAGCGCCTGAAAATCGCCATGGCCAGCGAAGGCCTGAGCGGCCAGCCGCTGCTGGTGCCGGAATCCCTGGCGGTCAGTCAGCGTGAGGCCGATTGCGCCGAAGAACACGTCGCGTGGTTCCAGCGCCTGGGCTTTGAGTTGCAACGTCTGGGCCCGGAATCCCTGGCGATCCGGCAGATCCCTGCACTGCTCAAGCAGGCTGAAGCCAATCGATTGGTCAGCGACGTCTTGGCGGATCTGATGGAATACGGCACCAGCGACCGGATTCAGGCCCACCTGAATGAACTGCTCGGCACCATGGCCTGCCACGGCGCGATTCGTGCGAATCGGCGTCTGGCCCTGCCGGAAATGAACGGCCTGCTGCGCGACATGGAAAACACCGAGCGCAGCGGTCAATGCAACCATGGCCGACCGACCTGGACCCAACTGGGCCTGGACGATCTGGACAAACTGTTCTTGCGCGGTCGTTGATGAACCAGCTCCCTCCTGCGATTTTCCTGATGGGACCGACCGCCGCCGGCAAGACCGACCTGGCGATCGAACTCACTAAAGTCTTGCCTTGCGAGCTGATCAGTGTCGATTCGGCGTTGGTCTACCGCGGCATGGACATCGGCACGGCCAAGCCTTCCAAAGAGATCTTGGCTGAATTCCCACACCGTCTGATCGATATTCTTGACCCGGCAGAGAGCTATTCGGCTGCGGATTTCCGTCGTGATGCCCTTGAAGCCATGGCCGAGATCACGGCGCGGGGAAATATTCCGCTGCTGGTGGGCGGCACAATGCTCTATTACAAGGCTTTGGTCGAAGGTCTGGCAGACATGCCGGCGGCCGATCCGGACGTTCGCGCGCAGATTGAAGAAGAAGCTGTACGCCTTGGCTGGCAAGCCCTGCACGATCAATTGGCGGTCATCGATCCGGAATCCGCTGCGCGTATTCACCCGAACGATCCGCAGCGACTCAGCCGAGCACTGGAAGTTTATCGCGTCAGCGGTCAGAGCATGACTGCGCTACGGCTGCAACAATCTGCGCAAAGTACTGAAGCAGCCGCTTCGGGACTGCAACAATTGCCCTATACTGTCGCGAACTTGGCCATTGCTCCGGCAAATCGCCAGGTATTGCACGAACGAATTAAACAAAGATTCACGAATATGTTGGAACAGGGATTCATTGACGAGGTCGTAGCCCTGCGTAAGCGAAGTGACCTGCATGCCGGGTTGCCGTCTATACGTGCAGTAGGCTACCGACAAGTCTGGGACTACCTGGATGGCAAGCTGACGCAAGCCGAGATGCAGGAGCGTGGAATCATTGCCACGCGCCAATTGGCGAAGCGCCAGTTCACCTGGCTGCGCAGTTGGGCTGATTTACACTGGTTGGACAGCCTGGATTGCGACAATCTGCCGCGCGCCTTGAAATACCTGGGGACCATCTCCATATTGAGCTGAGTCCTTGCAATTGCCGTCTATCCTTGGGGGTCTGACGGCCACAAGCCATCTGTTTACCTATTTTTTATATTGAATCCTTAAAGGAGTGCGGCACATGTCAAAAGGGCATTCGCTACAAGACCCTTACTTGAATACTTTACGTAAAGAGAAAGTGGGGGTTTCCATCTACCTGGTCAACGGGATCAAACTGCAAGGTACGATCGAGTCTTTCGACCAGTTCGTTATCCTGCTGAAAAACACCGTCAGCCAGATGGTTTACAAACACGCTATCTCTACAGTGGTGCCGGTTCGTCCAATTCGTCTGCCTAGCGCAACCGAATCCGAAGCAGGTGACGCTGAGCCAGGTAACGCCTGATAGGAGTCTCCTTTGTTCTTTGAGCGCCACGGTGGTGGTGAGCGGGCAATTCTCGTTCACTTGGATGGTCAGGACCCTGAGGCGCGCGAAGATCCGCAGGAGTTTCAGGAGTTGGCAATTTCGGCTGGTGCCGAGACCGTCGCGTTTCTCAACGTGCCGCGTCATCGGCCAACCGCCAAATACCTGATTGGCAGCGGCAAGGTCGAAGAGTTACGTGACCTGGTCAAAGCCGAGCAGGTAGATCTGGTGATTTTCAATCACATCCTCACGCCTAGTCAGGAACGTAACCTCGAACGTGTTTTCGAGTGTCGCGTGATCGACCGCACGGGGCTGATTCTCGATATCTTCGCCCAACGCGCCCGCACCCATGAAGGCAAGCTCCAGGTCGAACTGGCCCAGCTTGAGCACATGAGTACGCGGTTGGTTCGTGGCTGGACTCACCTTGAGCGGCAGAAGGGCGGTATTGGTCTGCGCGGTCCGGGTGAAACCCAGCTGGAAACCGACCGGCGCCTGTTGCGGGTTCGCCTGCGGCAGATCAAAGGGCGCCTGGAAAAGGTTCGCAGCCAGCGCGAGCAGTCTCGTCGCGGGCGCAAACGGGCTGACATTCCGACGGTTTCACTGGTGGGTTATACCAACGCCGGTAAATCGACGCTGTTCAACTTGGTGACCGACTCCGACGTTTTCGCGGCTGACCAACTTTTCGCCACCCTCGATCCGACCCTGCGCCGACTCGAACTCAATGACCTCGGGCCGATCGTGCTGGCCGACACCGTGGGTTTCATTCGCCACCTGCCGCACAAACTGGTCGAGGCATTTCGGGCTACGCTCGAAGAGTCGAGCAACTCCGACCTGCTGTTGCACGTGATCGACGCCCATGAACCGGAGCGTATGGCCCAGATTGAACAGGTCATGGTGGTGCTCGGGGAGATCGGGGCTCAAGACTTGCCGATCCTTGAGGTATACAACAAACTCGATTTGCTCGAGGGTGTAGAGCCGCAGATCCAGCGCGATGCCGATGGCAAACCGCTGCGGGTCTGGTTGTCGGCCAAGGACGGTACAGGTCTGGATCTGCTCAAGCAGGCGGTGGCCGAGCTGCTCGGGGATGATTTGTTTGTTGGCACCTTGCGTTTGCCGCAACGTTTTGCTCGACTGCGTGCGCAGTTTTTCGAACTCGGTGCGGTACAGAAAGAAGAACACGACGAAGAAGGCATCTGCCTGCTGGCCGTTCGTTTGCCACGGATCGAGTTGAATCGACTGGTGAGCCGCGAAGGATTGCAGCCGATGGATTTCATCGAGCAACACACTTTGCAATAAAAGCCTGAGAAAGCGGTTGTGCCGCGGTGACAGGCATTCTGTAGCATTGGTCGGCGCGCCGTGGGTGCGTCTTTGCTTTATCAGATGGAGAGCGCTATGGCTTGGAATGAGCCGGGTGGCAACTCGAATAATCAGGATCCTTGGGGTGGCAAGCGCCGCAATAACGGCGACCGCAAGGGACCACCGGATCTCGACGAGGCCTTCCGAAAGCTGCAGGAAAGCCTGAACGGGTTGTTCGGTGGTGGTAAAAAACGCGGTGATGACGGCGGTGGTTCGGGCAGGAGTGGCGGCTTCGGCGGCATTCTTGGCATCGGCCTTGTCGTGCTCGCGGCCGTATGGCTGTACAGCGCGGTCTATGTTGTCGACGAGCAGGAGCAAGCCGTGGTGCTGCGCTTCGGCAAGTACTACGAAACCGTCGGCCCGGGCCTGAACATCTATTTCCCGCCGCTTGATCGCAAGTACCTGGAAAACGTCACGCGTGAGCGTGCCTATACCAAGCAGGGTCAAATGCTGACTGAGGACGAGAACATCGTCGAAGTGCCGCTGACCGTGCAGTACAAGATCAGCAATCTGCAGGACTTCGTGCTGAGCGTCGACCAACCGGAAATCAGCCTGCAGCACGCGACCGAAAGTGCCTTGCGCCATGTGGTGGGTTCCACCGCGATGGATCAGGTGCTGACCGAAGGTCGTGAATTGATGGCCAGCGAAATCAAGGAGCGTCTGCAACGCTTCATGGACACTTATCGCACCGGTATCACTGTCACTCAGGTCAACGTACAGAGCGCAGCGGCACCGCGTGAAGTGCAGGAAGCCTTCGATGACGTGATCCGCGCCCGTGAAGACGAGCAGCGTTCGCGCAACCAGGCTGAAACCTATGCCAACGGCGTCGTGCCGGAAGCCCGTGGTCAGGCCCAGCGCATCATCGAAGATGCCAATGGTTACCGTGACGAAACCGTCTCGCGCGCCAAGGGTGAGGCCGATCGCTTCACCAAGCTGGTCGCCGAGTACCGTAAGGCACCCGAAGTCACCCGCGAGCGTCTGTACCTGGACACCATGCAGGAAGTCTTCAGCAATACCAGCAAGGTTCTCGTGACCGGCAACAAGAATGGCCAGAGCAATCTGCTCTACTTGCCGCTGGACAAAATGGTCGAGAGTGGCCGTAACACCGGCACTTCTGTGACCGGCGCGGCAGCCACCAGCAATGAAGCGAGCGCGCGTGCGGCAGCCGATCCGCAGCAACAGCCAGCACGTACCAGGGAGAGTCGCTGATGAGCAATAAATCGCTGATCACCCTTATTGTCGTCGTCGTCGTGGCGATCGCAGCCTGGAACTGCTTCTACATCGTGGCTCAGACCGAGCGTGCGGTGCTGCTGCAATTTGGTCGTGTGGTTCAGGCCGATGTTCAGCCGGGCCTGCATGTGAAAGTGCCTTACGTTAACCAGGTGCGCAAATTCGACGCACGCCTGATGACGCTGGATGCACCGACGCAACGCTTCCTGACGCTGGAAAAGAAAGCCGTAATGGTCGATGCCTACGCCAAGTGGCGCGTGAAAGATGCCGAGCGCTTCTACACCGCGACGTCCGGCCTCAAGCAGATTGCTGATGAGCGTCTTTCCCGTCGTCTGGAATCGGGCCTGCGTGACCAGTTCGGTAAGCGCACGCTGCACGAAGTGGTTTCCGGTGAGCGCGATGCGCTGATGACCGATATCACCGCTTCGCTGAACAAGATGGCGGAAAAAGAGCTGGGCATTGAAGTTGTCGATGTTCGGGTCAAGGCCATCGATCTGCCGAAAGAAGTGAACCGCAGCGTGTTCGAGCGCATGAGTTCCGAGCGTGAGCGTGAAGCTCGCGAGCATCGCGCCAAGGGTAACGAGCTGTCAGAAGGCATTCGTGCCGACGCCGATCGTCAACGCCGTGTGTTGCTGGCTGAAGCCTATCGTGAATCCGAAGAGGTTCGCGGTGACGGTGATGCCCAGGCTGCTGCGATCTACTCCAAGGCCTACGGCCAGGATCAGGAGTTCTACGGTTTCTATCGTAGCCTGCGTGCCTACCGTGAAAGCTTCGCGAACAAATCCGACGTCATGGTCCTGGACCCAAGCAGCGACTTCTTCCGTTACCTGGAAAAAGCCAAGCCTTGATACGACGTTGACCTGAATCATCCCCCGCCTGGCGGCTAAAACCTCGGGCGGGGTGATCCTTTGGGAAAACGTGTGTATGATGCGGCAGCCGGGAAATTCCCGGCTTTTTTGCGTCTGCACGTTTGATTGCTGTTTTTATGCAGGTGCCCGAGTTGAATGACTCGACAGGTTTTTCGAGGAAAGTGGTTGGCGAAGCCGATTTCAGGCTTTTCGCCCCGTTGTTCATGCGCGTGGTTTGTGCGCCTGAGCCGATCATTTTCTGCTTCACTCAAGGCTCGCCCAAAGGCTTGCCGCCCGGATCATAGGGGAATGGCGTAATGGCAACGGTAGACCGCTGGCTGCTGCCAGATGGCATCGAAGAAGTACTGCCACCAGAGGCGGCGCGTATCGAAGTAGCGCGCCGTCAGGTGTTGGATCTGTTCCAGAGCTGGGGTTACGAGTTTGTCGTGACTCCCCATATCGAGTACCTGGAATCCCTGCTGACCGGCGCGGGCCAGGACCTTGATCTGCGTACCTTCAAGGTCATCGACCCGCAATCGGGCCGGCAGATGGGTTTCCGTGCCGACATCACGCCGCAAGTGGCGCGCATCGATGCGCACACCTTGCGTCGCGAAGGCCCGAGCCGCCTGTGCTATGCCGGTAGCGTGCTGCACGCTCAGCCGCGCGCCTTGTCGTCCTCGCGCAGCCCGATCCAGCTGGGCGCCGAGTTGTACGGCGATGCCAGTCCGAGCAGCGACGTGGAGGTGATCAGCCTGATGCTGGCCATGCTGCAATTGGCCGATGTGCCGGATGTGCACATGGACCTCGGTCATGTCGGCATCTACCGCGGCCTGGCTCGCGCCGCCGGTTTGTCCGGTGAAGTTGAACAACAGTTGTTCGACGCGTTGCAACGTAAAGCCATCGACGAGGTCATTACCTTGACCGAAGGCTTGCCTGCCGATCTGTCGGGCATGTTGCGGGCGTTGGTCGACCTGTGTGGCGGCCGTGAAGTATTGAGCGCTGCCCGCGAGCGTCTGGCGAATGCGCCTGCGCCAGTTCTGGCAGCTCTGGACGACCTGCTGGCGATTGCCGAGCGTCTGTCCGCGCGTTTCCCGGAATTACCGCTGTACTTTGACCTGGGCGAGTTGCGCGGCTACCACTACCACACTGGTGTGGTGTTCGCGGTGTTCGTGCCGGGTGTTGGCCAGTCCATTGCTCAGGGCGGTCGTTATGACGACATCGGCGCCGACTTCGGTCGCGCTCGTCCGGCAACCGGCTTCTCTACCGATTTGAAAACCCTGGTGACCCTGGGGCGTGCTGAGATCGAGTTACCGTCTGGCGGTATCTGGATGCCTGACAGTACGGATGCGGCACTCTGGCAGCAGGTTTGCCAATTGCGCAGTGAGGGTCAGCGTGTCGTTCAGGCATTGCCTGGGCAACCTTTGGCCGCCGCCCGTGAAGCGGACTGCGACCGGCAATTGATTCAGCAGAACGGGCTTTGGCAAGTATCGCCACTGGCTTCTTGAGTTTTCCTGCCGGCCGCGGCCGGCACCAAGTTTGCGCGAATGAGGACAAGTGTTATGGGTAAGAATGTCGTAGTCCTGGGCACCCAATGGGGTGATGAGGGCAAAGGCAAGATCGTTGATCTGCTGACCGAACATGCTGCCGCCGTAGTGCGCTACCAAGGTGGTCACAACGCTGGTCACACCCTGGTGATCGACGGCGAAAAAACCGTCTTGCACCTGATCCCGTCGGGCGTGCTGCGCGCAGGCGTGCAGTGCCTGATCGGCAACGGCGTGGTGGTTGCACCCGACGCACTGCTGCGGGAAATCATCAAGCTGGAAGAGAAAGGCGTACCGGTGCGTGAGCGCCTGCGTATCAGCCCTTCCTGCCCGCTGATCCTGTCCTATCACGTAGCGCTGGACCAGGCTCGTGAAAAGGCCCGTGGCGAGTTGAAGATCGGTACGACCGGTCGCGGCATCGGCCCTGCGTACGAAGACAAGGTTGCGCGTCGCGGTCTGCGCATCGGTGACCTGTTCCACCGTGAGCGTTTCGCCGCCAAGCTGGGCGAGTTGCTGGATTACCACAACTTCGTACTGGTCAATTACTACAAAGAACCCGCAATCGACTTCCAGAAGACGCTCGACGAGTGCATGGAATACGCCGAGCTACTCAAGCCGATGATGCTCGACGTCACCGCTGAGCTGCACGAGCTGCGTCGTGCTGGCAAAGACATCATGTTCGAAGGCGCCCAAGGCTCCCTGCTGGACATCGACCACGGTACCTACCCGTACGTCACCAGCTCCAACACCACGGCGGGCGGCATCGCCACCGGTTCGGGTTTTGGTCCGATGTACCTGGATTACATCCTCGGTATCACCAAGGCCTACACCACTCGCGTGGGTTCGGGTCCGTTCCCGACTGAGCTGTTCGACGACGTGGGTGCTTTCCTGGCCAAGCGTGGCCACGAGTTCGGCGCTACCACTGGCCGTGCCCGTCGTTGCGGCTGGTTCGATGCCGTCATCTTGCGTCGCGCTATCGACGTCAACAGCATCTCGGGCCTGTGCCTGACCAAGCTGGACGTGCTGGACGGTCTGGAAACCATCAACATCTGCGTTGGCTACAAGAACCAGGATGGTGCAGTGATCGACGCACCGACTGACGCCGACAGCTACATCGGCCTGGAACCGGTGTACGAAGAGATGCCAGGCTGGACCGAATCCACTGTCGGTGCCAAGACCCTGGAAGAGTTGCCGCAAGCTGCTCGCAACTACATCAAACGCGTCGAAGAGTTGGTCGGTGCACCGATTGACATTATTTCGACGGGCCCGGACCGCAACGAAACCATCGTTCTGCGTCACCCGTTCGCTTAATAAGTCGTTGATGTAAAACACAAAGGGTCCTTAGTTGGGCCCTTTTTCGTTTATGTCGTCTACACGGCATGACCTTTGCTGTGATTACCTCTTCTGGCGTGCCATCAATTTAATGGCGTCAAAGCAGAGGGATTTCCTGTGTCGGCCGTTCTCTCACTGTTACAAAGCCGTCTATTGCGGCCCGTGTTCGTTACCCTAGGTATCGCCCTTTTGGTGCAGGTGCTGGTAGCTGTTGCTCTGACTCGGAGCACAGTGACCGCACTCGAAGCCGATTTGGGTGTGCGCCTGGGTGCCGACAGTCAAAAACTCTCTGGCGAACTTGAGCAGGCAGGGCGTGAAGTCACGTCGAGCCTCGACAGCCTCTCCACCAGTACTCGTCAACGCCTTACGGCCGGTTTGTCCTCGCGATTGAAGGACGAGCAGGCACAACTGCGTGCGACGCTGGAAAAGGATCTGAAGGACTCCGCCAATGATATGGCGCAGCTTCTGGCCTCGGTCGCACCCCGCGCCATGTGGGACAGCGACGTTCCAACCCTGTCCGAATTCGCTCGCCGGGCCCAGCGTAACCCCAGCGTGTTGTTCGTGGTCTACGACGACGCTACGGGGCAGCACCTGACGCGCTACCTGAACCGGGAGAACCCGATCAACAAGGCGCTTCTGGAGAAAGGCCAAGGCGAGCGTGCCCTGGACAAGGTTCTGGATGCGGCAAAGAACGATCCATCGGTCTATTACCTCGAAGCCTCGATCAACCCCAACGGGGTGGAAATCGGCAAGGTCTTGATGGGCGTCTCGACCGTCTCGGTGGAAACCGATCTGGCGGCCCTGGACAAGCGCTTCTCGGCGCTGATCGCCAGCAGTGATCAACTGGTCGGCGACAGCCTCAAGGGCGCGGCGGCTGACAGCGCCACGGCGATGCGTGCGCGTTTGACGTCTGCTCAGTCCACGGCATCTGAAATGAAAGACAACACCACCAGCACTGTGCAGGAAGCCGCGGCGACCTTGCGCTGGCGCATCGGCATGGGTCTGGCGCTGGTGGGGTGCGGTGTGCTGCTGTTGCTCGCGGTGGTGCTGGGCCGTCGAGTGGTCAACCGCTTGAAAATGCTCATCGCTGCCATGGACGACCTGGCGGCGGGCGAGGGCGATCTGACCAAGCGCGTGCAGATCAACAGCAAGGACGAAATCGGCGACATGGCCTCGGCGGTCAATCGCTTTGTGGATAAATTGCAGCCGATCGTGCGCGAAGCGGGCGATGTCGCCCAGCGTACCGGTGTGGAAATCGGTGCCATGACCTTGCGCAACGCCGGGGCCGATGCGGCAGCGGGCATGCAGCGTGATGAAGTGGCCGAGAGCTTGCGCGCCTTGTCGCAAATGGCTGACGAAGCCCAGTCTGAAAGCCACGCCATGCAGGCGGCTTTGAAGCAGGTGGTGGATATTCGTCAGGCCACCGATGAGAACACTCGCACATCAGCGAAAGTCGGTAGCCTGATCGAGGCGCTGGCTGGTCAGGTCGATACCGGTGCGAAAGTCATCGAGCGGCTGGCGCAACAGAGTGAGCAAATTGAAGTGGTGTTGACGGTGATCCATGGGATCGCCGAGCAAACCAACCTGCTGGCGCTGAACGCGGCCATCGAAGCGGCACGAGCTGGCGAAACCGGCCGCGGGTTTGCCGTGGTAGCGGACGAGGTGCGTGCGCTGGCGAGCAAGACACAGAGCTCCACCGGCGACATTCAGGCGCATATCGTTGCCTTGCAGCAAGGTGCGCGTGAGGCGGTGGCCGCGATCGGTCAGGCCGGGCGTCAGGCCAGCGAAGGTTTGCTGGTACTGCGTGACAGTGCGCGGTTGCAGCAATCAGTGCAGGTGTCGGTCGAGCAAGTGCATGCGGCGATTGGTCTGGCGACGCAGGCAGCGGCGCATCAGGCACAAGGCGCGCAGGCGGTGCGTGGTCGGGTTGAGACCATTCATGCGCAGGCTGAGAAAGCGGCTCAAGCCGTGGTGGAAACCACGGCCAGCGGCAAGGTACTGGATGGGTTGGCGGCGCAGTTGAAGGCCAGCCTGGGGCAGTTCAGGGCTTAGGATTTGTATTGGTTGGTCCGACGTCATCGCGAGCAGGCTCGCGATGACGATCTCAACGACTCAAATACATCCGGGTCGTTAACAGGTACACAGGCAACCCTGACACCAAAATCAACAACGCCGCATAAGGCGCCGCCGCCGCAAACTCCACATTCGCGGTATGCGCCCAGACTTCCGTCGCCAGCGTATTGAGTCCGGTAGGACTCAGCAGCAGCGTCGCCGTCAGTTCCTTCATTGCATCCAGAAACACCAGTGCAAACGCTGCACCGAGTGCTGGAAAGATGATCGGCAACGTCACCCGGCAAAACGCACTGAAGGACGACGCCCCCAGCGTGCGTGCCGCCTCTTCCAGTTGCGGCGCAGCCTTGTTCAGTGCCGTGCGAATCGGCGCCTGAGCCAGCGGCAGAAACAGCAACGCATAAGCGATCAGCAACAACGCCGAGGTCTGGTACAGCGCCGGCACATAGTGCAGGGCGAAATACACCAGCGTCAGTGCGATCACCAGTCCTGGCAGTGCGTGCAGCAGATACGGCAGGCGTTCGGCCCAGATTGCCAGTTGACCTTTATAGCGCACCACCAACAGCCCAACCGGCACAGCCAGCACCAGGCACAGTGCTGCGCCACCGAGGGAGAGTGCCAGTGACGACAACAGCGCTTCGCTGATCGCCGCCACGGGGAATGCGGCTGAGGAACCTACGGCTAGCCAGTACACCAACATGCCCAGCGGAATGCCGCTGCCGATGATCGCCAGCGCCAAACAGTAAACCTGCCCAACCGCCGACCACGGTCCCAGGCAAACCTGCTCCGCACGCCGCGCCGCGCCTTGACCGGTGCGCACATGCCGGCCCTTGCCGCGCACCCGCAGCTCAAGCCAAAGCAACACCAGACACAGCGCCAGCAATACGGCCGAAAGCATGGCTGCGTTGGCGTTACTGAATTCGAGCTCGAACTGTTGATAGATCGCAGTTGTGAAGGTCGGCAGGCCGATGATCGACAGTGCGCCGAACTCCACCAGCATGTGCAGGGCGATCAGCAGCGAACCGGCCAGCAACGAAGGCCAGAGCAGCGGCAGGGTGATCCTGAAGAACACGCCCCAGCGATTCTGCCCAAGGGTTCGTGCGGACTCCTCAAGAGAGGGATCAAGATTGCGCAGGGTCGCCGCGACCGGCAGAAATATCAGTGGGTACTTGGACAGGGTCATCACCAGGATTGCCCCGCCGAGCCCTTCGAAGTGGGCGCTCAACGAGACCCAGGTAAAACTGCTGACAAATGCCGGCACCGCGAACGGCAAGCACAGGATGACGCCCCACAAGCGTCGCCCCGGCAGATTGCTACGCTCCAGCAGCCACGCCAGCGACAGGCCGATCACGCCGCAGGCCAGCGTCACGCCGGCCATCAGTGCCAAGGTATTGCGCAGCAGTCCGAACACATAAGGCCGCCAAAGCAGGTGCAGTGCTTCGGCCCAACCGGCCTGCCAGGTTTTGAGCCCGACATACATCAGCGGCAAGAGGCTGAGCACTACCAGCAGTAAAACCGGGAGCAACAACCAGATCGATGGCCGCTTGCGCCGTGGCATGTAACCCCCGCGCGAGACGGGGGCGGATAACGATGCGCTCATCAGTTCAAGCCAACGTCACGTTCCAGGTCCAGGGCTTGTTCGGCATTGCCAAGATCGGCTGGCGTGACCTTCGGCGCCTCAAGTTCGCTGAACGGCTTGAGTCCGCGATCCGATTCCATGCCTTGGTGCAGCGGGTACTCGGCGGTGGTCTGAGTGATTACGCGCTGACCTTCTTCGCTGGCCATATACGCGAGGAATTGCTGTGCTTCTTTTGGATGCTTGCTGGACTTCAGCACTGCCGCACTGGAGACGGTGATCAGCCCGCCGACGTCGCCGCCGGTAAAGTAATGCAGTTTCGAATCGAGCAGGCCTTTCTCACGCTGCAAAGCGAACCAGTAGTAGTTGTTCACCAGCACGGTGGCGATTTCGCCGTTTTCCACCGCCTTCAGCGCAACCATGTTGTTGCTGTAAGTCTTGCCGAATGCGCGTAGGCCGGTCAGCCATTCTTCCGCAGCGTCCATGCCATGCACTTTGATGATTGCCACAGCCTGTTCCTGGAAGGCGCCGCTGGTAGGCACGAAGCCGACCTTGCCTTGCCATTTCGGCTCGGAGAACTCCATCACCGACTTCGGCAGATCCTTCTCGTCAATCAGCTTGGGGTTGTAGGCGACGACGCGGACTCGCGCGGTGATGCCGATCCAGGTGCCATTGCCAGCGACATAGTCTTTCGGCAGAACGGCGAGGGTGGCGACATCGGTCTGGGCCAGCAGGCCTTGTTCTCCGAGTTTATTCAGTGGGGGCGACTCTTCGGTATAAATCACGTCGGCGGGGGAGCGATCACCTTCTTCGACGACCTGGCTGGCGAGCTGGTTGCTGCTGCCTTTACGGACATTGACGTGAATCCCGGTCTTGGCTTCGAAGGCTTTGGCAATTGCGTCGCCGACTTCCTTGTGTTGACCGTTATAGAGTGTCAGGGAAGCGGCATCGGCGGCCTGGGTGAAGGGAGTAGCGAGTGCCAGGCCGAGCAGGGTGAAGGTCAGGCCGCGGCGCAGGGTATTTCGAAACATCATTCGCAGGGTTCCTCACTGTCGCATTGCAAAATCTTGCAACAATGATAAACGATATTGTTTCTCAAGTGCGCCTTGCGGGGCGGAGAAGGGTTTGCTAGAGCGTTCAGGACTTATTTTTCAAACCCCGGAAACGCAAAAACCCGCTTTCGCGGGTTTCTGTGAAATTCAAGATCGTGATCTTGAATTTGAATTGGTGCCCAGAAGAAGACTCGAACTTCCACGACCTTGCGGTCACCAGCACCTGAAGCTGGCGTGTCTACCAATTTCACCATCTGGGCATCATCGCAAGCGTTGCCGCTGTTGATGTGGCGCACTATACGGAGAGCTTTTTGATCTGTAAACCCCTGATTTAGTATTAATAAATCAGGGGCTTAGAATGCAAAAAACCCGCTTTCGCGGGTTTTTGTGTGAGCCTTGAAATTGTTCTAATCTCAAGCTCGAAATTGGTGCCCAGAAGAAGACTCGAACTTCCACGACCTTGCGGTCACCAGCACCTGAAGCTGGCGTGTCTACCAATTTCACCATCTGGGCAGTATCGGCAACGTCTCCGTCGTCGATGGCGCGCACTATACGGAGCGTCTTTTTAACTGTAAACCCCTGACATCAAAAAAACCTGGAAAATACTACCAGTGGCATTTAAATCAGCTTTGCAGTGTCGATAAAGGGCTTTAGATCGGCTGTCATAGCCTGAAATTTCCCGTTTCATTACGCCTATGCCAAACTAACCCGCATATAGACAAGGTGAAAACTCTCTAATGGCCGATTGGCAGTCCCTCGATCCCGAGGCCGCTCGTGAAGCGGAAAAATATGAAAACCCTATTCCTAGCCGTGAACTGATCCTTCAGCACCTTGCTGATCGGGGTTCGCCTGCTAACCGCGAGCAGCTGGTCGAAGAGTTTGGTCTGACCACAGAAGACCAGCTCGAAGCCCTGCGTCGCCGTCTGCGCGCCATGGAGCGCGACGCTCAACTCATCTATACCCGTCGCGGCACCTATGCGCCGGTGGACAAGCTCGACCTGATCCTGGGCCGCATCAGCGGTCACCGTGACGGCTTTGGCTTCCTGGTCCCGGACGACGGCAGTGACGACCTGTTCATGAGCCCGGCGCAAATGCGCCTGGTGTTCGATGGTGACCGTGCCCTGGCCCGTGTTTCCGGCCTCGACCGTCGCGGTCGCCGCGAAGGCATGATCGTCGAAGTGGTATCCCGTGCCCACGAGACCATCGTCGGCCGTTACTTCGAAGAGGGCGGTATTGGTTTTGTCGTCGCGGACAATCCGAAGATCCAGCAAGAAGTGCTGGTCACCCCGGGTCGTAACGCCAACGCCCAAATCGGTCAGTTCGTCGAAGTGAAGATTACTCACTGGCCGACACCACGCTTCCAGCCGCAAGGCGACGTGGTCGAAGTCGTGGGCAACTACATGGCGCCGGGCATGGAAATCGATGTCGCCCTGCGCACCTACGATATTCCTCACGTCTGGCCTGAGGCAGTGCTGAAAGAAGCCGCCAAGCTCAAGCCTGAAGTCGAAGAGAAAGACAAAGAGAAGCGCATCGACCTGCGCCATCTGCCGTTCGTGACCATCGACGGCGAAGATGCTCGCGACTTCGATGACGCGGTCTACTGCGAAGCCAAACCGGGCAAGCTGCGCCTGTTCTCCGGCGGCTGGAAGTTGTACGTGGCCATTGCCGACGTCTCCAGCTACGTGAAAATCGGTTCGGCGCTGGACAACGAATCTCAGGTGCGCGGCAACTCGGTGTACTTCCCCGAGCGCGTCGTGCCGATGCTGCCTGAACAGCTGTCCAACGGCCTGTGCTCGCTGAACCCGCATGTCGATCGCCTGGCCATGGTTTGCGAGATGACCATCTCCAAATCCGGCGAGATGACCGATTACTGCTTCTACGAAGCGGTGATTCATTCCCACGCGCGCCTGACCTATAACAAGGTCAGCGCCATGCTGGAGACGCCGAAAGTCACCGAAGCGCGTCAGCTTCGTGGCGAATACAACGACGTCCTGCCGCACCTCAAACAGCTGTACGCGCTGTATAAGGTTCTGTTGGCGGCCCGTCACGTGCGTGGTGCGATCGATTTCGAAACGCAGGAAACCCGGATCATCTTCGGCACCGAACGCAAGATTGCCGAGATCCGTCCGACCGTTCGTAACGACGCTCACAAGCTGATCGAGGAATGCATGCTGGCGGCCAACGTGGCCACCGCTGAATTCCTGAAAAAGCACGAAATTCCTGCGCTGTATCGCGTCCACGATGGCCCGCCACCGGAGCGTCTGGAAAAACTGCGCGCCTTCCTTGGCGAGCTCGGCCTGTCCCTGCACAAGGGCAAGGACGGTCCGTCGCCGAAGGATTACCAGGCACTGCTGGCCAGCATCAAGGACCGTCCGGATTTCCACCTGATCCAGACCGTTATGCTGCGTTCGTTGAGCCAGGCGGTGTACAGCGCCGATAACCAGGGCCACTTCGGCCTGAATTACGAAGCCTATACCCACTTCACTTCGCCGATCCGCCGCTACCCGGACTTGCTCACGCACCGGGCGATTCGCAGCGTCATCCATTCGAAAATGGACACCCCGCACGTTCGCCGTGCCGGCGCGATGACCATTCCGAAGGCGCGCATCTATCCGTACGACGAAGCGATTCTGGAGCAGCTCGGCGAGCAGTGCTCGATGAGTGAGCGCCGTGCCGACGAAGCAACCCGTGACGTTGTGAACTGGCTCAAGTGCGAGTTCATGAAGGATCGCGTGGGCGAGTCGTTCCCGGGTGTGATCACTGCCGTGACCGGTTTTGGACTGTTCGTCGAGCTTACAGACATTTATGTCGAAGGCCTGGTGCACGTCACCGCGCTGCCGGGCGATTACTACCACTTCGATCCTGTACATCATCGCCTGGCCGGTGAGCGTACCGGTCGCAGCTTCCGCCTTGGCGATACCGTTGAGGTGCGCGTGATGCGCGTCGACCTCGACGAGCGCAAGATCGACTTCGAGATGGCTGAAAAAACCATCAGCGCGCCGATCGGTCGCAAGAAGCGTGGGACTGAAGCGACTGCACCGGCTGCCGCTTCTACAAAAACAGCGGCAGAACCGGCCCCGGCTAAAACCGGTCGTCGTCCTGCCAAGGAAAAGGCTGTCGAAGCCTATCGCCCGAGCGATGCCGCGGCGAAAAATGCCGAGCTGCGCAAAAGCCGCGAAATGAAGCAGGCGTTGCTGTCTGACGCGAAAAGCGGCGGTAAAGCGGCGTCTGGGGGAAAGACCGGACGGTCGGCGCCTGACAAGGCTCCCGGCGGCAAGCCAGCCAAACCGAGTAAACACCGTAAAGGCCCGCCAAAAGCGGGTTCCGCTCCTGCTGCCAAAAGTGGCGGGGCGCGTAAACCTAAGGCCAAGTCATGAGTCAGTTGGAAAAGATCTACGGCGTGCACGCAGTAGAAGCGTTGCTGCGTCACCACCCGAAACGCGTCAAGCAGATCTGGCTGGCTGAAGGCCGCAGCGATCCGCGGGTCCAGACGCTGATCCAGCTGGCGAACGAAAATCGCGTAGCCGTCGGCAACGCCGAGCGTCGCGAGCTGGATGCCTGGGTCGAAGGCGTGCACCAGGGCGTGGTCGCGGAGGTGAGTCCGAGCCAGGTCTGGGGCGAAGCGATGCTCGACGAGCTGCTCGATCGCACCGAAGGCGCACCGCTGCTGCTGGTGCTCGACGGCGTGACCGATCCGCACAACCTCGGTGCCTGCCTGCGTTCTGCCGATGCGGCGGGCGCATTGGCGGTGATCGTTCCGAAAGACAAGTCGGCCACGCTGACCCCGACGGTACGGAAAGTTGCCTGTGGCGCGGCGGAAGTGATTCCGTTGGTCGCCGTGACCAACCTGGCGCGCACCCTGGAAAAACTCAAGCAGCGTGGCTTGTGGGTCGTCGGTACGGCGGGCGAGGCTGAGCAGAGTCTGTATCAGCAAGACATGACCGGCCCGACCATCCTGATCATGGGTGCTGAAGGCAGCGGCATGCGTCGCCTGACTCGCGATCTGTGCGACTACCTGGTGCACTTGCCGATGACCGGCAGCGTCAGCAGTCTCAACGTTTCCGTGGCGACCGGAGTGTGCCTGTTCGAGGCTCAGCGCCAACGCAGCGTCAAAGCTGCCGGAACCGCCAAAAAGTCCTGATCCTGCTCAATAGATCATTCCCACGCTCCGCGTGGGAATGCATCCATCGACGCTCCGCGTCATCCAATCGCTGATTGTTCAAATAATCACCAATTGCCTTGCGCCTCTTCTGTCCCTTCTCTACAATTGCGCCCCTTGCTGTGACGGCAGGCACGCATGTGTCTATCGCAAGCAAGTCCATAAGTGTCATTCACTCCTTGTCTGACCGCTTTTTAGCGGCAGGCTACAACCCGTAAGGAGCATTCATGCGTCATTACGAAATCATCTTTTTGGTCCACCCGGATCAAAGCGAGCAAGTCGGCGGCATGGTAGAGCGTTACACCAAGCTGATCGAAGAAGACGGCGGCAAAATCCACCGTCTGGAAGATTGGGGCCGTCGTCAACTGGCCTACGCAATCAACAATGTTCACAAGGCTCACTACGTGATGCTGAACGTTGAGTGCACTGGCAAGGCCCTGGCCGAGCTGGAAGACAACTTCCGCTACAACGATGCAGTGATCCGTAACCTGGTCATCCGTCGCGAAGAAGCCGTTACCGGCCAATCCGAGATGCTCAAGGCTGAAGAAAACCGCAGTGAGCGCCGTGAGCGTCGCGACCGTCCTGAGCACGAAGGCGCTGAAAGCGCTGATAGTGATGACAGCGACAACAGCGATAACGCTGACGAGTAATCCACGGACCTTTTAAGGAGCCTATCAAATGGCACGTTTCTTCCGTCGTCGTAAATTCTGCCGCTTCACCGCTGAAGACGTGAAAGAGATCGATTACAAAGATCTCAACACTCTGAAAGCTTATGTATCCGAGACCGGCAAAATCGTTCCAAGCCGTATCACCGGTACCAAAGCACGTTATCAGCGTCAGCTGGCCACCGCTATCAAGCGCGCCCGCTTCCTGGCCCTGCTGGCCTACACCGACAGCCACGGCCGCTGAGATCGGGCAGTCGACACGTAGCAAAGGATTGAATGCATGCGAGCCATAGCTGAGTTCATCATGCGCGGCCGTATGCAGGCCACTCTGGTAGTGGCTGGATGCGCAGCATTGCCGTTGTTGTACTGGTTGGGTGCTGCCGCTGGATGCTTTGTGCTCCTGCGGCGCGGATTGAAGGACGCCTCGAGCGTTCTTGCTCTGGGACTGCTGCCGGCATTGATCTGGTGGCTTTACGCCGATGACCCACGCTCACTTCTGGTGTTGCTGGGGTCTTGGAGCCTTGCGTTGGTTTTGCGCGCAAGTGAGTCCTGGAACCGCGTGCTGCTGGTCAGCATAGCGATGGGAGTGGTGTTTGCAGTGGTGCTGGGGACAGTTTTTGCTCCCCAAATCGAGATGCTGGCGCAGGCTTTGATAAAAGTCATGCCGTCGCTACTCGGTGATGTCTACCAGAAGTTGTCGGTAGACGAGCAAGCGCATTTTGCGTCCCTGATTGCACCGGTCCTGACCGGCCTGATTGCGGCCTTGTTGCAAATCGTCAGTGTGCTGAGCCTGATTGTCGGGCGCTACTGGCAGGCGTTGTTGTACAACCCGGGTGGTTTTGGTCGCGAGTTTCGCGCCATCCGCTTCCCGCTTCTACCAGCGATGTTGCTGCTGGCGTGCATGCTTCTGGGGCCGAACATCGGTCCACAGATGGCCATGTTGACGCCGTTGTGCAGCGTGCCGCTGGTGTTCGCCGGGCTGGCCCTGATTCATGGGCTGGTGGCGCAGAAGCGACTGGCCAGGTTCTGGCTGGTGGGGTTGTACGTCACGCTGTTGCTGTTCATGCAGCTGATCTATCCGTTGCTGGTGGTCTTGGCCATCGTCGACAGCCTGATTGATTTTCGCGGTCGTTCGGCGCCGAAAGACGCCGATAGCGCGAACGGTGAAGGTTAAAAGTTAAGAGGATTTTCACATGCAACTGATCCTTCTGGAAAAAGTCACCAATCTGGGCAACCTGGGTGACAAAGTGAACGTTAAGGCTGGTTACGGTCGTAACTACCTGCTGCCTTACGGCAAAGCTACCGCTGCGACCGCTGCCAACCTGGCTGCGTTCGAAGAGCGTCGCGCTGAGCTGGAAAAAGCCGCAGCAGACCGTAAAACTTCGGCTGAAAGCCGTGCCGCCCAACTGGCTGAGCTGGAAGTGACTATCACTGCCACTGCCGGTGACGAAGGCAAGCTGTTCGGTTCGATCGGCACCCACGACATCGCTGATGCACTGACCGCCTCTGGCGTTGAAGTTGCAAAAAGCGAAGTTCGTCTGCCGAACGGCACCATCCGCAACGTAGGCGAATTCGACGTAGCCGTGCACCTGCACGCCGAAGTTGAAGCCACCGTACGCGTTGTCGTGGTAGCAGCTTAAGCAGCACTTGTCGGCTGGCACCCTCGGGTGCTTGCCGGTAACATCGGGCACGATCCTGTTTACAGGTCGTGCCCTTTGTCTTTCTGTAACCCCTGCTTTTCTTAAATAAACCAAGTGGCCATGAACGATATCTCCGCTCCCGAGCAATACGATCTGCAAACCGCTTCCCTGAAGGTGCCGCCGCATTCCATCGAGGCCGAACAGGCCGTGCTCGGTGGTCTGATGCTGGACAACAACGCCTGGGAACGCGTGCTCGATCAAGTCTCCGACGGCGATTTCTATCGACATGACCACCGCCTGATCTTCCGCGCGATCGCCAAACTGGCCGACCAGAACTCGCCGATCGACGTCGTGACCCTTGCCGAGCAATTGGACAAGGAAGGCCAGACCTCGCAGGTCGGCGGCCTTGGTTACCTTGGTGAGCTGGCGAAAAACACGCCGTCCGTCGCCAACATCAAGGCCTATGCGCAGATCGTCCGCGCACGAGCAACGTTGCGGCAGTTGATCGGCATCGCCACCGAAATCGCCGACAGCGCCTTCAACCCGGAAGGCCGCTCGGCTGAAGAGATTCTCGACGAAGCCGAGCGCCAGATATTCCAGATCGCCGAGGCCCGGCCAAAAACCGGCGGCCCGGTGAGCGTGAATGACCTGTTGACCAAGGCCATCGACCGTATCGATACGCTGTTCAACACTGACAACGCGATTACGGGACTCTCCACCGGTTATACCGATCTCGACGGCATGACCAGCGGCTTGCAGCCGTCCGACCTGATTATCGTCGCCGGCCGTCCATCCATGGGTAAAACCACCTTTGCGATGAACCTGGTGGAAAACGCCGTCTTACGCAGCGACAAGTGCGTACTGGTCTACTCGCTCGAAATGCCAGGCGAATCGCTGATCATGCGTATGCTGTCGTCCCTTGGCCGGATCGATCAGACCAAGGTTCGTGCCGGTCGCCTCGACGACGACGATTGGCCGCGCCTGACCTCGGCGGTCAACTTGCTCAACGATCGCAAGCTGTTCATCGACGATACGGCTGGTATCAGCCCCTCGGAAATGCGAGCGCGGACTCGGCGTCTGGTGCGTGAGCACGGCGATGTCGGGCTGATCATGATCGACTACCTGCAATTGATGCAGATCCCGGGTTCGAGCGGCGACAACCGGACCAACGAGATTTCTGAAATCTCCCGTTCCTTGAAGGCCCTGGCCAAGGAATTCAACTGCCCGGTGGTGGCGCTGTCCCAGCTCAACCGCTCCCTGGAGCAACGACCGAACAAGCGCCCGATCAACTCCGACTTGCGGGAATCCGGAGCGATCGAGCAGGATGCTGACGTGATCATGTTCGTGTACCGGGACGAGGTTTACCACCCGGAAACCGAGCACAAAGGCATTGCCGAGATCATCATCGGCAAGCAGCGGAACGGCCCGATCGGTACGTCACGACTGGCGTTCATCGGTAAGTACACCCGCTTCGAAAACCTGGCGCCGGGCAGCTATAACTTCGACGACGAGTAAGTTGCCGAGAGTCGCAATTTCCGACTATAGCCGTCGGAATTGGTTATTTTTTGTGCTATATTCCGCGCCCGCGATTTTTCATCTCAACACCGGTCATCGTCATGCAAACAGCCAAGCCGTTATTTGACTATCCCAAGTACTGGGCCGAATGTTTCGGCCCGGCGCCATTCCTGCCGATGAGCAGGGAGGAGATGGATCAGCTTGGCTGGGATTCCTGCGACATCATCATCGTCACCGGTGATGCGTACGTTGACCATCCGTCGTTTGGCATGGCGATCATCGGCCGGCTGCTGGAGTCGCAAGGCTTTCGCGTCGGGATCATCGCCCAGCCAAACTGGCAGTCCAAAGACGACTTCATGAAGCTCGGTGAGCCGAACCTGTTCTTCGGCGTCGCGGCCGGCAACATGGACTCGATGATCAACCGCTACACCGCCGACAAAAAAATCCGCTCCGATGACGCCTACACCCCCGGTGGCCTGGCGGGCAAACGTCCGGACCGCGCGAGCCTGGTTTACAGCCAGCGCTGCAAGGAAGCCTACAAGAACGTGCCGATCGTTCTTGGCGGCATCGAAGCTTCCCTGCGCCGCATCGCCCACTACGATTACTGGCAGGACCGGGTGCGCAACTCGATCCTGATCGACGCCTGCGCCGACATCCTGCTCTACGGCAACGCCGAGCGCGCGATCGTCGAAGTCGCCCAGCGACTGTCCTACGGTCACAAGATCGAAGACATCACCGACGTGCGCGGTACCGCGTTCATCCGTCGCGATACGCCGAAAGACTGGTACGAAATCGATTCCACGCGCATCGACCGTCCGGGCAAGATCGACAAGATCATCAACCCGTACGTGAACACCCAGGACACCCAAGCCTGCGCCATCGAGCAGGAAAAGGGTCCGGTCGAAGATCCAAGCGAAGCCAAAGTCGTGCAGATTCTGGCCAGCCCGAAAATGACCCGCGACAAGACCGTGATTCGTCTGCCTTCGGTTGAAAAAGTCCGTGGCGACGCCGTTCTTTATGCTCACGCCAACCGCGTGCTTCACTTAGAAACCAACCCGGGCAACGCCCGTGCATTGGTTCAGAAGCACGGCGAAGTCGACGTCTGGTTCAACGCGCCTCCGATTCCGATGACCACCGAAGAAATGGACTACGTGTTCGGCATGCCCTATGCGCGCATTCCGCACCCGGCGTACGGCAAGGAAAAGATCCCTGCCTACGACATGATCCGCTTCTCGGTGAACATCATGCGTGGCTGCTTCGGCGGATGCACCTTCTGCTCGATCACCGAGCACGAAGGCCGGATCATCCAGAACCGTTCCGAAGAATCGATCATTCGCGAAATCGAAGAGATTCGCGACAAGGTGCCAGGTTTTACCGGGGTCATTTCCGACCTCGGCGGCCCGACCGCGAACATGTACCGCATCGCCTGCAAGACCCCGGAAATCGAATCCGCGTGCCGCAAGCCTTCGTGCGTGTTCCCCGGCATTTGCCCGAACCTGAACACCGACCACTCGTCGCTGATCCAGCTGTATCGCAGCGCTCGTGCCTTGCCGGGTGTGAAGAAGATTTTGATCGCGTCTGGCCTGCGTTACGACCTCGCAGTCGAGTCGCCGGAATACGTCAAAGAGCTGGTGACCCACCACGTCGGTGGTTACTTGAAGATCGCCCCGGAACATACCGAGGAAGGTCCGCTCAACCAGATGATGAAGCCGGGCATTGGCAGCTATGACAAGTTCAAGCGCATGTTCGAGAAGTACTCCAAAGAAGCCGGGAAAGAGCAGTACCTGATTCCGTACTTCATTGCCGCTCACCCGGGCACCACCGACGAAGACATGATGAACCTGGCCCTGTGGCTCAAGGGCAACGGCTTCCGTGCCGACCAGGTGCAGGCGTTCTACCCGTCGCCAATGGCCACCGCCACCGCGATGTACCACTCGGGCAAGAACCCGCTGCGTAAGGTCACTTACAAGAGCGACGCCGTGACCATCGTCAAGAGCGAAGAGCAGCGTCGTCTGCACAAAGCGTTCTTGCGTTATCACGACCCGAAAGGCTGGCCGATGCTGCGTGAAGCGCTGACCCGCATGGGCCGCGCTGACCTGATCGGGCCGGGCAAGAATCAGTTGATCCCGCTGCACCAGCCGGCGACAGACAGCTATCAGAGTGCCCGTCGCAAGAACTCGACACCGGCCGGCAGCCATAAAGTGGCTCAGGAAAAGACCACCAAGATCCTGACCCAGCACACGGGCTTGCCACCGCGCGCCAGTGATGGCGGCAACCCGTGGGACAAGCGTGAACAGGCCAAGGCTGCGGCGTTTGCCCGCAACCAGCAGGCGGCCAAGGATCGTAAAGATGCGGCCAAAGGCAAAGGACCCAAGCCTGCGCGTAAGCCGGTTGTACCGCGCTAAACCTCGCTAGCTCTGAACAGAACGCCAACCTTCGGGTTGGCGTGATCGTTCCCACGCTCTGCGTGGGAATGCCTCAAGGGACGCTCCGCGTCCAGTGACGCGGAGCGTCACGGACTGCATTCCCACGCAGAGCGTGGGAACGATCAAGCCCCTCCTCCGCAACATTTCCGTGCAACTCCTCCCAACCAATTTCCCGCATCGCCCGATTTTGGAGCTGTACTGCCTCAAGCAACCGGAGAAAGCGCCAGCGCTGCTGGATGGCATAAGTCTTGCGCGCTTTCCAATACGCTTAAGGCTCGCAGGAGGCACGCCGTGTCGAAAGTCTCTCCCGAGCAGCACTTCATCAACTGGCAGCAGGACCCCCAGGGCAATTACCAGGCGCGATTGGTGTTCCCGGAGAAAACCGATGAGCTGCGGATCGAAGTCGATCTGCTGGCGGAGATGGCGGTCTTCAATCCGTTCGACTTCTTCCTAGAGCCCTACGCAGAAAAGATCCCTTTCGCTTACGCCGCGGATGAGCGCAAAGAGCTGGCGCCGTACCTGGAAACCTTGCCCCTGACGCCAAAGCTCAAGGCTTACCTGGACGGTATCGACCGCACGCCTCTGCCCAGTGTCGATTTCCTCGTCGCGCTCAATCAGCGCCTGAGCGAAGACATCGGCTACCTGATCCGGAGCCAGGTGTGCAAACCCCCGAACACACCTTGGAACATGCCTCCGGTTCTTGCCGCGACTCCGCGTGGTTGCTGGTGCAACTGCTGCGCAACCTCTGTCTGGCGGCGCGTTTCGTCTCCGGTTACCTGATCCAGCTCACCGCCGATGTCAAAAGCCTCGACGGCCCGTCGGGCACTGACGTGGACTTCACCGACCTGCACGCCTGGTGCGAGGTCTATTTGCCCGGTGCTGGCTGGATCGGCCTGGACGCGACCTCAGGGTTGTTTGCCGGTGAAGGACACATTCCGTTGGCCTGTAGCCCCGATCCGGGTTCTGCGGCACCGATCAGTGGCTTGGTTGAACCGTGCAAGTGCGAATTCACCCACGCAATGTCGGTGGAGCGAATTTGGGAAGCACCGCGGGTAACAAAGCCCTACACCGAAGACCAGTGGCTGGCGATCCAGGCCTTAGGTCGGCAGATCGATGCCGACCTGCTCGAGGGGGACGTACGCCTGACCATGGGCGGTGAACCGACCTTCGTATCCATCGACGATCCGGACGGTGCCGAATGGAACACCGCTGCGCTCGGGCCGGACAAGCGGCGTCTGTCCGCTGAATTGTTCCAGCGCATGCGTAAGCACTACGCGCCAAAGGGACTGGTGCATTTCGGTCAGGGCAAGTGGTACCCCAGCGAGCAATTGCCGCGCTGGTCGCTGAACTGTTATTGGCGCCGCGACGATGTGCCGATCTGGCACAACAGCGCGTTGATTGCCGATGAGCAGCAAGACTACGGGGCCAATGACGAGTTGGCCGGGCGTTTTCTGGCAAGTGTCGCCGAGCGCCTGAAAATTCCTACACGGTTTGTATTTCCGGCCTACGAAGACAATGTCTATTACCTCTGGCGCGAAGGCACGTTGCCGCAGAACGTCAGCGCCGAAGACTCCCGTCTTGAAGAGCCTTTGGAGCGTGCGCGCCTGCGCAAAGTCTTCAGCCAAGGCCTGGACAAGGTCATCGGTCAGGTCCTGCCGCTGGCGCGCACCGCCAAGGAGAAGGGCGGTTGTACTTGTTCATGCCGCCGCTGGAGCGGGTCGAGGATTATCTGGAACTGGTCAGCGCCATCGAAGCCACCGCCGAGGAGTTGCATTGCCCGGTATTGCTGGAAGGCTATGAGCTTCTTTACGAAGAAGCGCGCCAGACCCGACTCACCACCGAGAAATTCATGATCGATGGCCGGCATACCGGCACCGGCGGCGGTAACCATTTTGTACTGGGAGGCGCGACTCCGGCTGACTCACCGTTTCTGCGCCGTCCGGATTTACTGCGCAGCCTGATCAACTACTGGCATAACCACCCGTCCTTGTCCTACGGCGCTGGTGGCTCGGTTTTGGCGTGAGCCCTACGCACCGCCGAAGTGGGCGCGCTGGGGTACCGAATTGCACGATCGTTTCCTGTTGCCGCACTTCATCGAACAGGGTTTCGCCGACGTTATCGTCGACCTTAATGCCGCCGGTTATCCGGTGGGGACCGAGTGGTTTGCGGCGCATCTGGAGTTTCGTTTCCCCAAGGTCGGCGATTACGCGGTCAGCGGCATAGAACTGCAATTGCGCCAGGCGCTGGAGCCTTGGCATGTGCTGGGAGAGGAGGGCGCTGTCGGCGGCACGGTGCGTTACGTGGATTCGTCGCTTGAACGCTTGCAGGTCAAACTCACTGGCCTGCCACCACAGCGTTACGTGCTGACCTGCAACGGCATTGCGGTGCTTTCGATCAGGCCGGACTGGAATGGCTGCTGGAGCTGGGCAACAGCAGCATCACGTACCGTTCGCGGTATCTGGCGGTGGCGCAACTGATTCCGGTGCTCGACCTGTTGCTGCTCGACGAGCAGAACCCCCACGCCGTGCTGTTCCAGTTGAAACTGGTGACTCGTACGTTGAAACGCTTGAATGACGACTTCGGCGTGCCTCGTGAAGCGGGGTTGCCGCAGTGGGTGGAACGCTTGGCACAGTTCGATCTGGGATGCCTGGAGAACCCGCTGTTCGGCGCAGCCAGCGTTCGGGCGGCCATTGAGGGTCTGGCCGACCTGTTGCAAGAAATCGCCGACGCCAGCGGGCAAGTGTCGGATCGACTGGCCTTGCGCCATTTCGCCCATGTCGATGACGTCAGCCAGCGCACGGTGTCCGTCTGATGAGCGCCCACTACCAGATTCTCCACGACACCCATTATCACTACGACAGCCCGGTCTCTCTGGCTCAGCAGCTCGCGCACCTGTGGCCGCGAACGTGTGCCTGGCAGCGCTGCACCGAACAGCAATTGCAGATCAGTCCCGCCCCGACATCACGCCGCGATGAACTGGATGTGTTCGGCAATCCGCTGACCCGGTTGGCGTTCGAGCGGCCGCACGATGAATTGCTGGTCAATGCCCGGCTCACCGTCGAAGTGCTGGCCCGGCCGGCGCTGGATTTCAATCAATCTCCCGCGTGGGAAGAAACCCGCAGCGCGCTGACTTACAGCAGTCAGCCGCTTTCCCCGCAATTGCTGGAAGTGTGTCGTTACCGGTTCGAATCGCCCTACGTGCATTTGAAGCACAACTTCGTCGAGTTCTCGCAAACCTGTTTTCTACCGGAGCGGCCGCTGATGCTGGGTGTACAGGCGCTGATGGAGAAAATCCTCAGCGAATTCACGTTCGATGCCGAAGCGACTCAGGTGGCGACGCCGCTGGTGGAAGTGCTGGAGCGCCGGCGCGGCGTATGTCAGGACTTCGCTCACCTGATGCTTGCTTGCGTACGCTCTCGTGGGTTGGCGGCCCGTTACATCAGCGGCTATCTGCTGACCCAGCCACCACCGGGCCAGCCGCGACTGGTCGGCGCCGATGCTTCACATGCCTGGGTTTCAGTGTTTTGCCCGGTGCTGGGCTGGGTGGATTTCGACCCGACCAACAACGTGCGACCAGCGCTGGAACACATCACTTTGGCCTGGGGCCGGGATTTCTCCGATGTCTCGCCGTTGCGTGGGGTCATTCTGGGCGGCGGCAACCATGACCCGGAAGTCCGCGTCACCGTAATGCCACTAAATTAATCGATATCGCACAGGGGAATGCGCGGTGATTTCTGGAGGGGGTATTTCAGATTGGCCTGTGAGGGTCAGCAGCGTGACTGCTGACCCTGGACACAGATCCGGTGGGCCTGATCAGATCATCGGGCCTTGAGGGTCTCAGGCGTCGGGCGCCTGATCTTTCGGTGCTTCAACGTCATCTTCTGCGGCCACTTCGCCCTCTGCATCCGGGTTCAGTGCGGCGGCTTCTTCTTCAGCTGTAGCTTTCTTGCGCTGAAGCTTTTCCTCTTTCTTCTGCTCCTTGGCCAAGTCTCTCTGACGTTTGGCGAAGGAATAATTAGGTTTAGCCATGGGCGATCCTCTGGGGTCGAAGGTGAGGTTGAGCGGCGCGTATTCTGCCCTGTATCGATGCCCAGCGGTTAGCTGGGTTTTTGCTCGATCCACTTTGGCACCACTGTCGGCTGCCAGGCGTCCAATGCATCGAGCAGAGATTGCGGCGATTCGCTCACTTGCAGCATGTCACGGTGCGGTTCGTGAACGAAGCCTTCGCCGACGATATGATCGAGAAAAGCCGTCAATTTGCTGTAGAAACCGTTCACTTCCAACAGCCCCAGCGGTTTGCCGTGGTAACCGAGCTGGCCCCAGGTCCAGACTTCGAACAGTTCTTCCAGCGTGCCCAGGCCGCCGGGCAGAGCGATGAACGCGTCGCTGAGCTCGGCCATCCGCGCCTTGCGCGCATGCATGCCGTTGACCACTTCCAGGCGAGTCAGGCCGCTGTGGCCGATTTCTTTGTCTTTGAGGCTTTGCGGGATGATTCCGATCACTTCACCACCGGCCGCCAGCGCAGCATCAGCGACAATTCCCATCAGCCCGACGGCACCGCCGCCATAGACCAAGGTCACCTTGCGCTCGGCCAATGCTCGCCCCAAGGCGACAGCCGCTTCACGATAAGCCGGGTTGGTGCCAGTGCTGGCACCGCAAAATACACAAACGGACGCTAAAGGCATGCCTTACTCCATGGTCAATATGTCCACAGAGTAAAGGCAGGCACGCGGCGTTCCAAGGTCTAAACTTCGCGTTTAGGTGTTTCATAGGTACCGCTGGCACCACAGGCGTACGCGGCGAGCAAACTGCACAACAGGCTATTCAGGGACATGACAGCTCCAGATGAGTGATGACGAGCTGATGATAGGGCCGCTCCAGACGCCTGGCTGGTAGATTGTTTCGATAGGTGTCATAGCCCGAAAGTTGTATACAATTTATGATTCAGGTCATAGGAACTTACGAAGATTTCAGGCAGTCTTCTGTCCCATTCGCACTGTCGTTAACCCCGCCTTGGAGATTCACCATGTTTGCCAAACTTGTTGCGGTATCCCTGCTGACACTGGTCAGCAGCCAATTGATGGCTGCCGAGTGCAAGGTCACTGTCGACTCGACTGATCAGATGTCCTTTGACACCAAGGAAATCAGCATCGACAAGAGCTGCAAGACGTTCACCGTGGAGCTGAAACACTCCGGCAATCTACCGAAAAACGTCATGGGTCATAACTGGGTCCTGAGCAAAGAAGCCGATATGCAGCCGATCGCCACCGCTGGCCTGGCCGCAGGCATCGAGAAGAGTTACCTGCCTGAAGGCGACGCACGCGTCATCGCCCACACCAAAATCATCGGCGCCAAGGAAACCGACTCGGTGACCTTCGACGTGTCGAAGCTCGATGCTGGCGAGAAGTACGGCTTCTTCTGCTCGTTCCCAGGCCACATCTCGATGATGAAAGGCACTGTTGTCCTGAAGTAATCAAATTGAACTCATAAAAAAAAGCGTCCACTGGACGTTTTTTTTTGTGCCTGTTGTTCGCTCAATCAAGGCGCGAACGGCATCACTCGCTTGTGATGAGTCTTTTTGTACGTGTCGCAGATGATCTTGAATGCTTCCTCGCGCACCGGCTCGCCGTGCAGGAACGCGTCGATCTCGGCGTAAGTCACGCCGTGGGACGCTTCGTCCGGTTTGCCAGGCGACAGGTCTTCAAGGTCGGCGGTCGGGATTTTTTCCACCAGCGACTCCGGCGCGCCGAAGCTGCGGGCGATGTCCCGGACCTGGTTTTTCACCAGACCGCTCAATGGCGCCAGGTCGCAAGCGCCGTCACCGAACTTGGTGAAGAAGCCCATCACTGCTTCCGCTGCGTGGTCGGTGCCGATCACCAGGCCGTGGGCCGCGCCGGCAATGGTGTATTGGGCGACCATGCGCATCCTCGCCTTGGTGTTGCCCAGCACGAAATCCACCGAGACCGCATGCTTGCCTTCAAACGCCGCGACTTCACTGGCGAGGGATTTGACTGCCGGGCCGATGTTCACAGTGTGTCGCTCGTCCGGGGCGATGAAGTCTACCGAGGCCTGGGCGTCGTGTTCGTCGAACTGGGTTTCGTACGGCAGGCGCACGGCGATGAACGTGTAGCTGTTGTCGCCGGTGCGCGTGCGCAGTTCGCGCAGGGCACGCTGGGCCAGCAGGCCGGCGGTCAGGGAGTCGACGCCGCCGCTGATGCCGAGCACCAGGGTCTTGAGCCCGGAATTGACCAGGCAATCCTGGATGAAGGTAATCCGCCGGGCGACTTCAGCCTCGAGGGCGGCCTGGTCGGCGAACGGCGGCTGGACCTTGAGCTGTTCAGCAATCTCACGCTGTTCGGCTTGCATGAATTCACTCCTTGTTAGAAAGGCTGGAGGTACTGGAAAGGGCGGCAGGTACTTTGAAAACGTGTCGCAAATAGGCGACAAAATTCGGGTCTTTGCAGTGAGTCTTGCCAGGCTCATCTGAAATCTTTGCGACGGGCTGGCCGTTGCAGGCGGCCATTTTAAGCACGATGCTCATTGGTTCGACACCCGGAATATCGCACGTCAGGTTGGTGCCGATGCCAAAGCTGACATTGATCCGACCACGCAGCGCCCGAAAAATCTCCAGGGACTTGGGCAGCGTCAGGCTGTCGGAGAACACCAACGTCTTGCTCATTGGGTCGATGCCCAGCTTGTGATAGTGAGCGATGGCCTTTTCCGCCCAGAGCACCGGGTCACCGGAGTCATGACGCAAACCGTCAAAGAGCTTGGCGAAGTACAGGTCGAAATCGCTGAGAAAGGCATCCGTGGTGATGCAGTCGGTGAGGGCGATCCCCAATAGGCCGCGGTACTCGCGGACCCAGCAATCGAGTGCTGCAATCTGACTGTCGATCAGCCGTGGGCCGAGTTGCTGGTGGGCCATGATCCATTCGTGGGCCATGGTGCCCAACGGCTTCATGTCCAGCTCCCGTGAAAGGTGCACGTTGCTGGTGCCGACGAAGCGTCCGGGGAAATCGTGCTTGAGCACGCTCACCACTTCTTCCTGCACGCGGTACGAGAAGCGACGGCGAGTTCCGAAATCGGCTACCTGCAATTCGGACAATTCGTCTGCGCTGGCGTTGGCAGTCAACCAGTCGAACTTGCGATAGAGCTGCTCGCGCGCCTGTTCCAGCACGACCTCACGATAGCGATAGCGGTTGCGCACCTCGCTGACGATGGACAGCAGCGGCACTTCGAACAGGATCACGTGCAGCCATGGCCCGCGCAGGCGGATGAACAGCTCGCCGTTTTCGATACCGGTGTGGACGTAGCGCAGATTGAAGCGGAACAATCCGAGAAAACGCAGGAAATCCGGCTTCATGAAGCTGATGCGCTCCATGAAACTCAACTGGTCGGCACTCAGGCTCAACTCGGCGAGGCGTTCGATCTGGAAACGAATCTCCGCCAGGTATGGGCGCAAATCTTCGCTGTTACGGCAACGAAATTCCCATTCGACTTCCACGTTCGGGTAGTTGTGCAGCACCGCCTGCATCATCGTCAGTTTGTAGAAGTCGGTGTCGAGCAGGTTCTGCACGATGCGATCGCCAAACACGCTCTCGCTCATAACGGGGATCTCCAGGCTGGCCGCGGCCCGTGGCAGCGACGTTGCAGCTGTTTCAATGAATGGGGCTAGTGGCGCATATCAGGGACAAGGATTGCCAGCTTTTTTGGACGCTGGTGCAAGGGCTCAATGCGCTGGTGCATCCGGATTGTCTATTTGCTCCAGCATCCATTTCACAAAATCTCGCACTTTCGGTACTTCCGCCGCATGCTCCGGATACGCCAGGTAATAGGCATCGGTACTGGGCATCGCGTGCTTCCAGGGTATGACCAGTTTGCCGTCGGCCAATTCCTCTTCCACCAG
Source organism: Pseudomonas sp. Hz4 (assembly GCF_054898165.1). NCBI lineage: Bacteria > Pseudomonadati > Pseudomonadota > Gammaproteobacteria > Pseudomonadales > Pseudomonadaceae > Pseudomonas > Pseudomonas sp. Hz4. The sequence goes on from NZ_CM142719.1 coordinate 828,504, forward strand.
AAATCGCGGCAATAGCGCCACTCCGCAGCCGACCTGGGCTGCGCGGATGCACATATAAAACGTTTCGAAACGCGGGCCGTGGTAGCTGTGTTCGGTGTGGTGGCCCTGACTGTCGAACCAGTCGTGCCAGGCCTGGGGTCGGGAGGCGTTTTGCAGCAAGACCAGGTCGGTGAGTTGCGTAGGATCGGTGAACGGTGTATCCGGCAGACTGCCCGGTGCGCAGACCGGCACCAGCTCTTCGCCGAACAGCTTCAGGCACTCAGTGCCGGGTCGAGAGCCCTGGCCGAAGTAGAACGCCAGGTCGCTGCGACCTTGCAGCAGATCGTCGGCTTCCTGCTCGCTGCACAAGTCCAGATGGATCGAGGGATGGCGCAGACGCCAACCCTTCAAGCGTGGCACTAGCCAGCGAGCGCCGAAGGTCGGAGGCGTCGAGACGCGCAGGACCTCGGTTTCACCGCCGTAGGAGCGCAGGTAGTGAGTCGACATCTCGACCTGTGTGAGGATTTTTCGTACCTCCACCAGGTACAAGTCACCGGCCGGAGTCATTTGCAAGCGTCGACGCACCCGGCGAAACAGCAAGTGCTGCAACAATTCTTCGAGTTGCGCGACCTGTTTGCTGACGGCGCTCTGGGTCAGGTTCAGCTCTTCGGCGGCCCGAGTGAAGCTCAAATGCCGGGTTACTGCCTCGAAACACTGCAGTGCGGTGATCGATGGCAGGTAGCGTTTATTCAGCATGGGTTGTCCTTTTTCTTGTTTCTTTCTTATCAGCAATTCGCAGCATGAATAAACGGAATGATATCTCTCTTAAAGGTCGTTTGTTGGGTAACCTCCGGAGCGCTAAAACTACAGGTCTGATCAGTCGTGATTTTCCGGCTGCACACATTCTGTTTTTCGCTTGAGGAGTGACCCATGGTTGCCGCATTGCTTGATCGTCTTGGTGTGAACCCGGCCCTGTACCAGAACGGCAAAGTGCCGGTGCATTCGCCGATCGATGGCAGCCAGATTGCCGCCGTGAACTGGGAAAGTGCCGCTGAAGTCGAACAGCACATCAGTCGTGCAGATCATGCGTTCGAACTGTGGCGTAAGGTTCCGGCGCCGCGCCGTGGTGAACTGGTTCGTCAACTGGGCGATATCCTGCGTGAATACAAGGCCGACCTCGGCGAGCTGGTGTCCTGGGAAGCCGGCAAGATCACTCAGGAAGGTCTGGGTGAAGTTCAGGAAATGATCGACATCTGCGATTTTGCCGTCGGCCTGTCCCGTCAGCTGTACGGTTTGACCATCGCTTCCGAGCGTCCTGGCCACCACATGCGCGAAACCTGGCACCCGCTGGGCGTCGTCGGCGTCATCAGCGCGTTCAACTTCCCGGTGGCGGTCTGGGCCTGGAACACCGCGCTGGCGCTGGTCTGCGGCAATCCGGTGATCTGGAAACCGTCGGAGAAAACCCCACTGACCGCACTGGCCTGTCAGGCGCTGTTCGACCGTGTACTGAAGAACTTCAGCGACGCGCCACCGCACCTGAGCCAAGTCATCATCGGCGGTCGCGATGCCGGCGAAGCCCTGGTCGATGACCCGCGTGTCGCGCTGATCAGCGCCACCGGCAGCACCCGCATGGGGCGCGAAGTGGCACCGAAAATCGCCGCACGTTTCGCTCGCAGCATTCTGGAACTGGGCGGTAATAACGCAATGATCCTCGGCCCAAGCGCCGACCTGGACATGGCGGTACGGGCAATTCTGTTCAGCGCCGTCGGCACCGCCGGTCAGCGTTGCACCACGCTGCGCCGTCTGATTGCCCATGAATCGGTGAAAGAAGAAATCGTCACCCGCCTGAAAGCCGCTTACTCCAAAGTGCGCATCGGCAACCCACTGGAAGGCAACCTGATTGGTCCGCTGATCGACAAGCACAGCTTCGAAAACATGCAGGATGCGCTTGAGCAGGCCTTGAGCGAAGGCGGCCGGGTGTTCGGCGGCAAGCGCCAACTGGAAGACAAATTTCCTAACGCTTATTACGTCTCGCCGGCCATCGTTGAAATGCCGGAGCAGAGCGATGTGGTCTGCAGCGAAACCTTCGCGCCAATTCTGTATGTGGTCGGTTACAAGGATTTCGACGAGGCCTTGCGCCTGAACAACGCCGTGCCACAAGGCTTGTCGTCGTGCATTTTCACCACCGACGTGCGTGAAGCCGAGCAGTTCATGTCGGCGGTTGGCAGCGACTGCGGCATCGCCAACGTCAACATCGGCCCAAGCGGCGCGGAAATCGGCGGGGCGTTTGGCGGTGAGAAAGAAACGGGCGGCGGTCGTGAATCCGGCTCCGATGCATGGCGCGGCTACATGCGCCGTCAGACGAATACTGTGAACTATTCGCTGGAGTTGCCGTTGGCTCAAGGGATTACGTTCGACTGATAGGCCCCTTCGCGGGCAAGTCGGATCGCCGCACCGCTCGCTCCTACAGGGATCACTCAACACTTGTCGGAGCGAGGCTTGCCCGCGAAGCTTTTGCTTTGTTGTCTGTTAGGTTTCTGATTGGAGTCTGGCAATGCCGTTACGCGAAGAGTGTCTGTGGGAAAAACTGACGCCGCAAAGGCCCGACAATACGGCGCTCAAGGGTGAAGTGAAGGTCGATGTCTGCGTCATCGGCGCCGGTTTCACTGGTCTGTCGGCGGCGGTGCATCTGCTGGAAAAAGGAAAAAGCGTCTGCGTACTGGAAGCCCATCGCGCCGGTCATGGCGGTTCGGGGCGCAACGTCGGACTGGTGAATGCCGGAATGTGGATTCCTCCGGACGAGATCGAAGCCGGTTTCGGTGAGGCGGTCGGCAGTCAGCTCAATCGCATGCTCGGTGCGGCACCGTCCCTGGTGTTCAGCCTGGTCGACAAATACAACATCGATTGCCAGTTGCGCCGCGAAGGCACGCTGCACATGGCTCATAACGCCCGTGGCGAAGCGGACTTGCGCAGTCGTGAGGAACAATGGAAGCGTCGCGGCGCGCCGGTCGAACTGCTGACCGGTCAGGCATGCGAACAGGCAACGGGCACCCAAAAGATTGCCGCTGCACTGCTCGATCGACGTGCCGGCACGATCAACCCAATGGCTTACACGACGGGGCTGGCCAAAGCGGCCATCGGTCTCGGCGGTCAGTTGTTCGACCATTCCCCGGTGACTCGGCTCGAACGTCAGGGCCAACGCTGGTCGGTACAAACCGCTCAGGGTTCGGTGCTTGCCGAGCAAGTCGTGATTGCCTCGAATGCTTACACTGAAGGTGATTGGACGCAATTGCGGCGCAACTTCTTCCCTGGTTATTACTATCAAGTGGCCTCGGTCCCGCTGACCGAAGAGGCTGCGCAGCAAATTCTCCCCGGTGGCCAAGGCTCTTGGGACACCCGTCAGGTGCTCAGCAGTATTCGTCGAGATAAAGACGGTCGTCTGCTGCTCGGCAGTCTCGGTAATGGCAATCAGAAGCCGACCTGGTTCCTCAAGGCCTGGGCCGACCGGGTTCAGCAGCACTATTTCCCTTACCTCAAACCGGTGGAATGGGAGTGCACCTGGACCGGTTGCATTGCCTTCACCCCCGATCATTTGATGCGTTTGTTCGAGCCGGCGCCCGGTTTAGTGGCAGTCACCGGTTACAACGGCCGGGGCGTCACGACTGGCACTGTGGTCGGCAAAGCCTTCGCCGATTATTTGTGTAATGGAAACCCTCAAGCACTGCCGATTCCCTTTGCACCCATGCAGCCATTGGCGGGCGTGGGATTGCGCAGCTGTTTGTACGAGGCCGGATTCTCGCTGTATCACGCAGGCCAGTGCCTGCGGATCGTTATTTGATTGTTGAAATTTGTTGCTGGAAGCGGCGCTTTTTCGCGCAGCGACTAGCCTGTAAAAGGTGCGGGTTGTAGCAGTCCCGCACCAGCAGTGTGCACTTCGGTGACGCAGGTTGTTACAGGCTGGTTGCACGTCGTTTGACGCCGCGGTTGCAATGATGGCGCATGCGGGTTGCGCCTTTATAAATAAATGGTTTCACCTTCCGCGGTTTAGACGGTTGCACGCCCAATGAAAATGGGATCGAAACAGTCGAAATAACAATAAAGCAGCGACTTTTTTCAGAATAAAAAACCGATGGCACGGCCCTTGCTCTGAGCATTCAGTGAAGTCGCAGTGCCAACTAAAAAAAACCTTGGAGCACCACCTCATGTCCCAGACGTTTTACAAGAAAGGCTTTTTGGCCCTCGCAGTGGCAACTGCGTTGGGTGTGTCTGCGTTTGCACAGGCTGATGTGAAAATCGGTGTGGCGGGACCGATGACAGGCGCCAACGCGGCATTTGGCGAGCAGTACATGAAGGGTGCGCAGGCTGCGGCCGATGCGGTCAACGCAGCGGGCGGCGTAAACGGGGAAAAAATCGTACTGGTCAAGGGCGATGACGCCTGCGAACCGAAACAGGCTGTGACGGTCGCCAAGGACCTGACCAACCAGAAAGTCGCTGGCGTAGTCGGTCACTTCTGCTCATCCTCGACGATCCCGGCTTCGGAGATCTACGACGAAGCGGGCATTATCGCGATCACTCCGGGTTCCACCAACCCTGCGGTTACCGAGCGCGGCCTGAGTGCCATGTTCCGTATGTGCGGGCGTGACGACCAGCAAGGCATCGTGGCCGGTGACTACATCGTCGACGTGCTCAAGGGCAAGAAAGTCGTCGTCCTGCATGACAAGGACACCTACGGCCAAGGCCTGGCGGACGCTACCAAGGCCCAGCTGGAAAAACGCGGCGTGAAGCCGGTGCTGTACGAAGGCCTGACCCGTGGCGAGAAAGACTTCAGCACCATCGTTACCAAAATCCGCGGCGCTGGTGCCGACATCGTCTACTTCGGTGGTCTGCACCCGGAAGCCGGTCCTCTGGTTCGCCAACTGCGTGAGCAAGGCCTCAAGGACGTCAAGTTCATGTCCGATGACGGCATTGTCACCGATGAACTGGTGACCACCGCTGGTGGCCCGCAATTCGTCGACGGCGTACTGATGACCTTCGGCGCTGACCCGCGCATGCTGCCAGACAGCAAGACCGTGGTTGACGCGTTCCGTAAAGCCGGTACCGAGCCTGAAGGCTACACCCTGTACGCCTACGCTTCGGTTCAGACCCTGGCAGCTGCCTTCAATGGCGCCAAGTCCAACAAAGGCGAAGAAGCTGCCAAATGGCTGAAAGCCAACACGGTCAAAACCGTGATGGGCGAGAAGGCCTGGGATTCCAAGGGCGACCTGAAAGTCTCCGACTACGTGGTTTACCAGTGGGACAAGGACGGCAAATACCACCAACTGGAAAAACAGAAGTGATATGAACAGCTGATTGCCCGGCGTCTTGTGCGCCGGGCAATCCATCAACATGTCCGTGCAGTACCTGTCTTTTCTCGTAGAGCTGCACACAACCGTGTTACGCCGGCGGCTGAACCCCGGTCCGTCGTACCCGGCTTCTGTGCAGTCTCTCAAATGCGTGAGATTGCGTTATGGATGGTATTTTCCTGCAGCAACTGGTCAACGGCCTGACCCTCGGGTCGGTCTATGGCCTGATCGCCATCGGCTACACAATGGTCTATGGCATCATCGGCATGATCAACTTCGCCCATGGCGAGGTTTACATGATCTCTGCTTACCTGGCGGCGATCAGTCTGGCTCTGCTGGCATACTTCGGTATTGAATCCTTCCCTCTGCTGATGCTTGGCACACTGATCTTCACCATCATCGTCACGGCGGTGTATGGCTGGGTCATCGAACGGGTTGCCTATAAACCCCTGCGTAACTCCACCCGACTGGCACCGCTGATCAGCGCCATCGGCATTTCACTGATCCTGCAAAACTATGCACAGATCGCTCAAGGCGCGAAGCAACAAGGGGTTCCGACCTTGCTCACGGGTGCCTGGCGCGTCGAAATCGGTACAGGTTTTGTGCAGTTGACCTACACCAAGATCTTCATTCTGGTCGCAGCGTTTGCCGGGATGGCCCTGCTGACCTACGTCATCAAGTACACCAAGCTCGGCCGCATGTGCCGCGCTACCCAGCAAGATCGCAAGATGGCCTCGATTCTGGGGATCAACACCGATCGGGTGATTTCCTACGTGTTCATCATCGGTGCAGCGATGGCGGCCCTGGCCGGCGTGCTGATCACCATGAACTACGGCACGTTCGACTTCTACGCCGGCTTCATCATCGGGATCAAGGCGTTCACCGCAGCGGTACTCGGCGGGATTGGCTCGCTACCCGGTGCGATGCTCGGCGGGATCATTCTCGGGATTTCCGAGTCGTTGTTCTCAGGTCTGGTGAACTCGGACTACAAAGACGTCTTCAGCTTCTCGCTGCTCGTTCTCGTTCTGGTCTTTCGGCCCCAAGGCCTGCTCGGCCGTCCTCTTGTGTCGAAGGTGTAAGCGATGTCTTCAACCACTAAAAAAACCATTGATCTCAAAAGAAGCCTGGTTGACGCGATTCTTGCCGGTCTTGTCGCCCTGATTGTGTTCGGCCCGATTGTCGGCGTGGTCCTCGATGGCTATGGCTTCAACCTGGAAACGACCCGTGTGGCGGCGATTGTCGCCATCGTCATGGCGGGCCGCTTCGCCCTGAGCCTGTTCCTGCAAACCCCCAAGGGCCTGAGAATCCTCGAAGGCTTTGAAAGCACCGGTTCCGGGGTGCATGTATTGCCGCCTGACTACAAATCTCAGTTGCGCTGGATCATTCCGGTGTTGATCGTCGTAGCCGTGGTGTTCCCGTTTTTCTCCAACTCCTACCTGCTGGGCGTGGTCATCCTCGGGCTGATCTACGTGCTGCTGGGCCTGGGGCTGAACATCGTGGTCGGTCTGGCCGGCCTGCTCGACCTCGGTTACGTGGCGTTCTACGCCATCGGTGCTTATGGGTTGGCGCTCGGTTACCAATACCTTGGCTTGGGCTTCTGGACGGTGCTGCCGCTGGCGGCGATCATCGCTGGCCTTGCCGGCTGCATTCTCGGTTTTCCGGTGTTGCGCCTGCACGGTGACTACCTGGCAATCGTGACCCTGGGCTTCGGTGAAATCATCCGGTTGATCCTCAATAACTGGCTGTCCCTGACCGGCGGCCCGAATGGTATGGCGGCTCCATTGCCGACCTTCTTCGGCCTCGAGTTCGGCAAAAGGGCGAAAGAGGGCGGGGTGCCGTTTCATGAGTTTTTCGGCATCGCCTATAACCCGGACGTGAAGTACTTCTTCATCTACGCGGTGTTGTTCCTGGTGGTGCTGGCCGTGCTGTACGTCAAGCACCGTTTGACCCGCATGCCGGTCGGTCGCGCCTGGGAAGCCTTGCGTGAAGACGAGATCGCTTGCCGCTCCATGGGCCTTAACCACGTTCTGGTCAAGCTCTCGGCGTTCACCATCGGTGCATCGACGGCCGGTCTGGCCGGTGTGTTCTTCGCCACCTATCAAGGCTTCGTCAACCCGACCTCGTTCACTTTTTTCGAATCGGCCCTGATTCTCGCCATCGTGGTACTCGGCGGCATGGGCTCGACCATCGGCGTGGTGATTGCGGCATTCGTGCTGACCGTCGCTCCGGAACTGCTGCGCGGCTTCGCCGAATACCGCGTGCTGCTGTTCGGCATCCTGATGGTGTTGATGATGATCTGGCGACCGCGCGGCCTGATTCGGATCAGCCGTACCGGTGTGACCCCGCGTAAAGGAGTAGCGCCATGAGCGAAGTCGTACTCTCGGTCGAGAAGCTGATGATGCACTTCGGCGGCATCAAGGCGCTGAGTGATGTCAGCCTGAAGGTGCACCGCAATTCGATCTTCGCCCTGATCGGCCCCAACGGCGCCGGCAAGACCACGGTGTTCAACTGTCTGACCGGGTTCTACAAAGCCTCCGGCGGCAAAATCGAACTCAACATTCGCGGCGAGGAGACCAATGTCATCAAGCTGCTGGGTGAATCGTTCAAGCCGACCGATTTCGTCTCACCGAAATCTTTCGCCAGCCGGATGTACTACAAAATGTTCGGCGGCACCCATCTGGTGAACCGGGCCGGCCTGGCGCGGACGTTCCAGAACATTCGCCTGTTCAAGGAAATGTCGGTGCTGGAAAACCTGCTGGTGGCCCAACACATGTGGGTCAACCGCAACCTGCTGGCCGGTATCTTCAACACAAAGGGCTACCGCAAGGCCGAAAGCGATGCGTTGGACCACGCCTTCTACTGGCTGGAAGTCGTCGACCTGGTGGACTGCGCCAACCGTCTGGCCGGTGAACTGTCCTACGGGCAGCAACGCCGTCTGGAAATCGCCCGGGCCATGTGTACCCGTCCGCAGATCATCTGCCTCGACGAACCGGCCGCTGGCCTCAACCCTCAGGAAACCGAAGCGCTGAGCGCGATGATCCGGCTGCTGCGCGACGAGCACGATCTGACCGTGGTGCTGATCGAACACGACATGGGCATGGTAATGAGCATTTCCGACCACATCGTGGTGCTGGACCACGGCATCGTCATCGCCGAGGGCGGCCCCGACGATATACGCCGCGATCCGAAAGTGATTGCGGCCTATCTGGGCGCCGATGAAGAGGAAGTGGTGCTATGAGCCAACCCATCCTCGAACTCAAGGAACTGGACGTGTTTTACGGGCCAATCCAGGCCCTGAAGAAAGTCTCGCTGTCCATCAACGAAGGTGAAACGGTCAGCCTGATCGGCTCCAACGGCGCTGGCAAGTCGACATTGCTGATGTCGATCTTCGGTCAGCCGAGGGCGGCGGACGGGCAGATCATTTATCAGGGTGTGGATATCACCCATAAGTCGTCCCACTACATCGCCTCCCACGGTATCGCTCAATCGCCGGAAGGCCGGCGGGTATTCCCCGACATGACCGTCGAGGAAAACCTGTTGATGGGTACCATCCCTATCGGTGACAAGTACGCCACCGAGGACATGCAGCGCATGTTCGAGCTGTTTCCGCGGCTCAAGGAGCGGCGTACCCAGCGGGCCATGACCATGTCCGGCGGCGAACAGCAAATGCTCGCCATCGCCCGTGCGCTGATGAGCCGTCCAAAATTGCTGTTGCTCGATGAGCCGAGCCTGGGGCTGGCACCGATTGTGGTGAAACAGATCTTCGCGACCCTGCGGGAACTGGCCAAAACCGGCATGACCATTTTTCTGGTCGAGCAGAACGCCAACCACGCCCTCAAACTGTCGGACCGAGCGTATGTGATGGTCAACGGCGAGATCCGCCTCACTGGCACCGGCAAGGAACTGCTGGTTAACGAGGAAGTGCGTAACGCCTATCTCGGCGGCCATTGAGTTCTGTTGAAGTACCCAAAGCCTCGACGAGTAATCGCCGGGGCTTTTTTACCTCTCCAAAACACCACAAATCCCTGTGGGAGCGGGCTTGCTCGCGAAGGCGGTGTTTCAGTCACATTGACGCCGGATGTGCCACCGTCTTCGCGAGCAAGCCCGCTCCCACAGGTGTCCGCGTCGTGCTTTCGGCAAATTGTGGAAAACAAATTTGCCAAGCTCTCAAAGCGCGACATAAAGCCGCTGCAAATAGTTGTTTTGTCACGGTTTTGACTTGTCCCCGTTTGCTGTGGAGCTGGCTGTGAATAACGTGGGAGTAGCTGGCTGAAAGCCTTTGAAACCGTGGCTTGTAGCGTTGTGGTTGTTTTTTGATCAGGCGTTTTTGCGCGGCCGTGAGCGGGCTTTGTCAACCTTTTTGTTGGTGACGAAAACAGGCTGAAATGAGCTGGAACTGCCTGTGGATAAGTCTGTGGTTAAACTCTGGAAAGACTCGGCTGAAGGCCGTAGTTACTGGCTTGGCGCCATCGTCGGGAGCGCCGGTCAATCGTGCAAAATGCCATGGGCTACACAGCCGGCGTTCCAGGGTCAAGCAAAAAAATTTCCAATTTCCCCGCAAAGCCTTGTGCACTGCGGCTTACAGCCTTTCCACTTGCCCCCGGAAACTGTGGACCGGCCTGTGGATAAGGTGCGCGCACATGGCTGAAAGCCACGGCGTGTAAGGGGTCGCAAGGTTTGGTCGTTTTTTGTACAGCTGGTACGGTAGTTGCCGCTGTGGGCAAGGCCGGGCATGCTGCCTGTTGATTTTCTATTTCAGTGGCTGCCGATCAGCCGAAGCAAGGAGAACACGATGTCCAACACCCTGTTTATTACCGGCGCGACCTCCGGTTTTGGTGAAGCCTGCGCCCGTCGTTTTGCCGAGGCTGGCTGGAAACTGGTGCTGACCGGCCGTCGTGAAGAGCGCCTGAATGCGCTGTGCGCCGAGTTGTCGAAGCAGACCGAGGTCCATGGCCTGGTACTCGACGTGCGTGATCGCACGGCCATGGAAGAGGCGATTGCCAACTTGCCGCCGTCCTTCGCCAAACTGCGCGGCTTGATCAATAACGCCGGCCTGGCCCTGGGCGTTGACCCGGCGCCGAAGTGCGACCTCGACGATTGGGACACCATGGTCGACACCAACATCAAAGGGCTGATGTACAGCACTCGTCTGCTGTTGCCACGCCTGATCGCTCACGGTCGCGGCGCCGGCATCGTTAACCTTGGCTCCATTGCCGGTAACTACCCGTACCCGGGCAGCCACGTGTATGGCGCGAGCAAGGCGTTCGTCAAACAGTTCTCCCTGAACCTGCGCTGCGACCTGCAAGGTACGGGCGTGCGGGTCAGCAACATCGAGCCGGGCCTGTGCGAAAGCGAGTTCTCACTGGTGCGTTTTGCCGGTGATCAGGAGCGTTACAACGCCACCTACGCCGGTGCCGAGCCGATTCAGCCGCAAGACATCGCGGACACCATTTTCTGGGTGCTCAATGCCCCGGCGCACATCAACATCAACAGCCTGGAACTGATGCCGGTGAGCCAGACGTGGAGCGGGTTTGCGATTGAGCGTAATGGTGGCGAAGCCTAATTGTGGCGAGGGAGCTTACTCCCGCTGGGCCGCGAAGCGGCCCTAAGAAAGGGACTGCTGCGCTGTCCAGCGGGAGCAAGCTCCCTCGCCACAGAGGACTTAGCTGAGATAGTCGGCTAATCCGCGATAGCAGGTTGCCAAGTGATAAGGCGTGGTCGACGGCATGTCCCGACGGGTCACGTCACCGTTCTCATCACGACACTCATACCAGCCACCCGCATGCAGAGATCGCTGCTGCAACGCCTGCAATTGGTGCAGCACCGCGGCCTCGCTGTCTGGCCGTAAGGTCAGAGCGCGCAGGTACTCAGCCTGGGCCCAGATTCGCTGCGTAGCGTCCCGAGGTGGGCTGTCCGGTTCCAGATCGAGCATTGCCCGAACGGCGCCAGTTTGCTGATCGACACCCAGTTGCTCGGTGAACACAAAAGCACGCTCCAGCGACGCATGCAGAGTCGAACCGCGCAGCAACGAAGACGACTCCAGCAGGAAATACCACTCGAACTGGTGCCCCGGTTCAAACCAGTTATCCACAGATCCCAGCGGTTTCTCCATCAACACACCGTGTTGCGGGTCAATAAAATGCTTTTGCATGGCTGTGCATAGCTTGACGAGCGCGTCTTGCACGGCGGCGTCTTCTCGCACCGACAGCGTGGCGAGGAAGGCTTCGGCCAAGTGCATCAGCGGATTCTGCAGCGGCCCGCTGTTCAGGGATGACCCGTCACGGTCGAGGCTGGCTTCGTACAGGCCGTCGTCTGTGGCAAAGCGCTGTGTGATCACTTCCAGTGCGCAGTTGAGCGCCGACTCCACCAGTGGCTCGCGGACTTTGTCCCAGTAATGGGCGCAGGCGAACAGGATGAAGGCGTGGGTGTAGAGGTCTTTGCGCTGATCCAGCGGTGCACCCTGCGGGTCGATGCTGTAGAACCAGCCGCCATGCTCGGCATCGTGGAAATGCTCCTGCAAGGAACGGAACAGCGCTGCGGCGCGCTCTTCGGCGGCGGGTACCTGACCGATCAGGCTGGAAAACAGGTAGAGCTGCCGCGCGCAGGCCATGGCCCGGTAGCGTTGGGGAGGCAGCGGTTGATGCTCGGCGTCCAGCGCCTCATAGGGCAGCGCCATGACGGCATTCCAGCCGGGGCCATTCCAGAGCGGCACGATCACGTCCAGAAAGTGCTGTTGCACCGAGGCGAACAGAGCGGTCAATTCAGGCAGGGAGGCGGAGAAGGAAACAGGCGGCATTGGCTGGCGTCGTCACGGCAGGGTTAGTTGCGCGACATGTTAGCAGAGTGAACGCGTCGATCGTTCCCACGCTCTGCGTGGGAATGCAGCCCGGGACGCTCCGCGTCCCTTTCGAAGCGGACGCGGAGCGTCCAATGAGGCATTCCCACGCGGAGCGTGGGAACGATCACGGTCGGCTTAGCCCGCCAGCAACCACACGCCAGTCGCCGCCGAAGCCGCACCCGCCAATCGAACCAACGGCGCCGCCGCTTGAGGCAACGCCCGCACTACGGCATATCCCAACCCATGCAACGCAGCCGTCGCTGCAACAAAACCCGCGGCATACGCCCAAGGGGTCGACATCTGCGGCAACTCCAGTCCGTGCGCAACCCCGTGGAACAGCGCAAACAACGCCGTCGCCAGCACCGCCAGGCTCAACGGCGGACGCACTGCCAACGCCACCGCCAGACCCAGCGCCAGCACCGACGCCGCAATCCCGCTCTCCAGCGCCGGCAGGTTCAATCCTTCAAACCCCAGCAACCCGCCGATCAGCATGACGCCGACGAACGTACACGGTAGCGCCCAGCGTGCAGCGCCTTTCTGCTGCGCCGCCCACAAACCCACCGCAACCATCGCCAGCAAGTGATCGAGGCCACCGACCGGGTGGCTGATGCCGGCGATCAAACCGTTGTCGCCATGCCCCGGGTGGGCGAAAGCGATGGCTGGGGTCAGCAGCAGGGCCATGGCGCCCAGAATGCGTTTAAGTGTCATGGATAAGCGTCCTTGTTGATAAAAGTTGATCGAGTTCACGCCGCTGTCAACAGGCCTTGGCGTTCGATGAAGGCGATGATCTCTTCCAGGCCCAGGCCGGTTTTCTGGTTGCTGAAGACGAATGGCTTGCCGTTGCGCATGCGTTGGGTGTCGCTGTCCATCAACGCCAGCGACGCACCCACCAGTGGCGCGAGGTCGACTTTGTTGATCACCAGCAGATCCGATTTGCAGATGCCCGGCCCACCCTTGCGCGGCAGCTTGTCGCCGGCCGAGACGTCGATCACGTAAATGGTCAGGTCGGACAGTTCCGGGCTGAAGGTCGCCGACAGGTTGTCTCCACCGGACTCCACAAGGATCAGGTCCAGTCCCGGAAAGCGGCGGTTCAGTTGATCCACAGCTTCGAGGTTGATCGAGGCGTCTTCGCGAATCGCCGTGTGCGGGCAGCCGCCGGTTTCCACACCGATGATTCGCTCGGGTGCCAGGGCTTGGTTGCGCACCAGAAAGTCAGCGTCTTCGCGGGTGTAGATGTCGTTGGTGACCACCGCCAGGTTGTAGCGGTCGCGCAACGCCAGGCACAGGGCCAACGTCAGCGCGGTTTTGCCGGAACCGACCGGGCCGCCGATACCGATGCGCAGAGGTTGTGTGTTCATGTGATTCTCCAAAATAAAAGGCCCTAGGAACGGAACAGACGGCTGTACTGGCGCTCATGGGCCATGCACGCCAACGACAGGCCAAACGGGGCGCTGCCAACGTGTTCGGGGTTGATACGGCTGGCGTGCTGCTCGGCTTGCTGCAGCAGCGGCAACAATTGACTGGTCAGGCGCTGAGCGGCTTGCTGGCCCAGCGGCAGGGTTTTCATCAGCACCGCCAGTTGGTTTTCCAGCCAGCTCCAGAGCCACGCCGCCAGCGCATCCTGCGGGCTGATAGTCCAGGCGCGAGCGGCCAGTGCCCAGCCGAGGGCCAAGTGCGGCTCGGGGCGTTGTGCAAGAAAGGCGCGGGCCGGCGCATCAAGCTCCGGCAAACCGTTGAGCAGTTGTTTCAAGGAATAGCCCATCTGCCTACTCTCCTGATGCAGCTCGCGGGTTTCCCGGCTGGCGCGATGTTCTTCGCAGCGTTGCAGCAGTTCACCCCAGTTTTCCTCGGCTGCCGCCACGCAATGAGCAAGCACCAGTGGCGCTTCGAAGCGCGCCAGGTTCAACAGCAACTGGTCGCTGATCCAGCGCCGTGCACTGTCGCAATCGCTGACGCGGCCGTTATCTACCGCCATTTCCAGGCCCTGGGAATAGCTGTAGCCGCCAATCGGCAGCTGTGGGCTGGCCAGACGCAACAGCGCCCAGGCTGGGTTCATAAACGTACGCCGAACTGGTGCAATTTCGGCGGGTAGTTGAAGTCTTCATCACCGTGGCGCGAATGGTGATGGCCGCCGCCATAGGCGCCGTGCTCCGGTTGGAACGGCGCTTCGATGTTTTCGACTTTTGCATCAAGCTGTTCGAGCATGGCCTTGAGCACGTAGTCGTCGAGCAGGCGCAACCAGCCATCACCGACTTGCAGAGCGACGTGGCGGTTGCCGAGGTGATAGGCCGCGCGAGTCAGTTCGAAAGCATTGGCGCAGGTGACGTGCAGCAGTTGTTCGGCTCGGGCACAGACGCGAACGATGCGACCGTCTTCAGCTTGCAGGCACTCGCCGTCGTACAGCGGTGGCTGACCTCGCTCCAAAAACATCCCGACGTCTTCCCCCTCGGCACTGAAACAGCGCAAACGGCTTTTGCTCCGGGCTTCGAAGGTCAGGTGCAACTCGGCGGCCCAGACGGGTTGAGGGTCGATTCTGCGATGAATCACCAGCATCGGAAAGCTTCCAGCAATGGACAATGCTTAGGCTAGAGCAAGGGGCTTGCCAACCGGGTGATGCGTAGGAAATGCCTGTCGGAGCTCGGTAAACGCTCCAAGGCATGGTGGCTATTTGGATGAATTTGGTGCGGTGCGCGGTTGTGCGCACCAAATTGCGGCGCACAAAAAAAGATCGCTCAGGGCGATCTTTTGATTGGCTTACTCAGTGCTGCCGAGGCCCTGCCAATGCTTCAGTCCGATAAAGATAAAGCGCAACTGCTGGGTGATCTTTGCTTGGGGCGTCAGATGTTCAGGCAGCGCCTGCGCCGGCGGATCAATGATGTCGGGCAAGGTCGCGAACACGCTTTTGACGATCAGGTCGGCCATGACGCTCAGGCCGGCGATGTCCAGGTGTTGCAATTTCGGCATCAAGGACAAGTCGGCCGCCAGGTCCGAGCTGATGTCTTCGCGCAAACGGCCGATGGCCAACCGCACCGGCAACGAGCCACCGTATTGCTCGCGGGCGAGGAACAGGAACTGCGAGCGATTGGCCGTGACCACGTCGAGAAAGATCCGTACCGAGGCGTCGATGATGCCGCCCATGACGAACTCATTGTGGCGCACCAGGCGAATGGTTTCACGGAAGGTCTGACCGACTTCACTCACCAGTACCAGGCCCAGTTCATCCATGTCGGCGAAATGCCGGTAGAAACCGGTGGGCACGATCCCGGCGGTTCTGGCGACTTCGCGCAGGCTCAGGCTGCCGAATCCTCGGCCGCATTCCATCAGGTGGCGGGCAGCGTCCATCAGGGCGTTGCGGGTCTGTTGTTTCTGTTCGGCGCGGGGCAGCATCGCAAGGGTGTTTTCTGAATAGGACAGCGGCGCACTCTAGCAAATCGGCTTTGCCGGCGTCGAACGACTATCGGGGGATCAAGCGGGGAAGTGGGGCATCTATAACGTCAAAAGCCCAATCCGGGGATTGGGCTTTTTTTCCGAGCTGCCATGCTTAGCTCAAACCGCTGTTGCGTTCGATGACACGGTCACCACCACCTTCGGCCAGAGTTTGACCTTGTGGGGTGCGGTCGGAACCGTCAGCAGCTAGAGTTTGACCTTGTGGGGTGCGGTCGGAACCGTCAGCAGCCAGGGTTTGACCTTGTGGGGTGCGGTCGGAACCGTCAGCAGCCAGGGTTTGGCCTTGTGGCGTGCGGTCAGAACCATCTTCGGTGATCAGGCCTTTTTCTTTCAAGCGATCATTGCCACCTTCGGCGACGGTTTGGCTGAACACTGAGTGGGTGGATTTGACTTGTGGGGTAGCCTGGTCAGCAGCCGGCAGGGCAAAAGCAGTGCTGGCCAGCATTGAGAGTGTAAGGCTAAGCAGTAATTGGCGTTTCATGATCAGGTGCTCCGTAGGAGGGCGGTAAAGTGGGTACGAGGGCAATGCTACTCTCGATAAGTCGATATAAAAGTTCATAAACGCAATGGTAATAATCAACGGAATTGATTGTTCTGCCAAAGCGCTCTAGAACGGGCGTTTCCGGCGGACTTTTTTGCATTGATGTGGGTATTTTCGACCCACTCTCGCCACTCAAAAGTGCGGGGTCGGTAACGCCGGATGAGGGGGCAGAGTGTCCCCGGCCGATTATTTGAGCGTTAAGCGGTATTTCGGTTAAACCTGCAGGCCGTTTTTCAGTCGTAGATTCCATGGCAGGCCGGTTCTGGCCTAACGTTTCAAGCGTGCGTCGCAGTCAGGGCGCTTAGTCGTATCAGGAGCCCTGTGCAATGACGCGCACTCTTAAAGTTTTTACTTGGACCCTCGCCAGCCTTGTTGTCCTGCTGGCCGTAGTGGTTCTGATCATCGTGTTCTTCGATTGGAACCGGATCAAACCACCGCTTAACGCCAAGGTTTCCGAAGAGTTGCACCGCCCGTTCGCCATCAACGGCGACCTCGCGGTGGTCTGGCAACGTGAGCCCGAGGAGGGCGGCTGGCGTGCCTGGGTGCCGTGGCCGCATGTCGTGGCGCAAGACCTGAGCCTGGGTAATCCGGACTGGTCGAAGACACCGCAGATGGTCACCCTCAAACGCGTTGAGTTGCGCATCTCGCCCCTGGCCTTGCTGGCGCAACGTGTGGTGATCCCGCGCATCGACCTCACCGAACCGAATGCCGACCTCCAGCGCCTGGCCGACGGTCGCGCCAACTGGATCTTCAAGTTCGATCCGAAAGACCCGAACGCCGAGCCTTCAAACTGGGTGGTGGATATCGGTGCGATCGGCTTCGACAAGGGCCACGTCACCCTCGACGACCAGAGCCTGAAAACTCAGCTCGATGTGCTGATCGACCCGCTGGGCAAGCCGATTCCGTTCAGTGAAATCGTCGGCGACAAAGCGGCGAAAACCGCACAGGAGAAGGGCGCTGCACCTCAGGATTACGCGTTTGCCCTAAAGGTCAAAGGCCAGTACCACGACCAGAAACTCGCGGGCGAAGGCAAGATCGGCGGCCTGCTGGCCTTGCAGGACGCGGCCAGACCGTTTCCGCTTCAGGCTCAAGTGAAAATCGCCGACACCAGCGTCGAATTGGCCGGCACCCTCACCGATCCACTAAACCTCGGCGCGTTGGACTTACGCCTGAAACTGGCCGGCACCAGCCTGGCCAATCTCTACCCGCTGACCGGCGTGACCCTGCCGGACACCCCGCCGTACGCCACGGACGGGCACTTGATCGCCAAGCTTCATGAAGCGGGCGGCGCGGTGTTCCGTTACGAAGAATTCAACGGCAAGATCGGTCAGAGCGACATTCATGGCAGCCTGGCCTATGTCGCCAGCCAGCCGCGACCGAAGCTCAGCGGCTCATTGCTATCCAATCAACTGCTGTTTGCCGACCTGGCCCCGCTGATCGGCGCCGACTCCAACGCCAAACAAAAGGCCCGCGGCGGTGAAAGCAAGCAGCCGACGGACAAGGTGTTGCCGGTCGAAGAGTTCAAAACCGAGCGCTGGCGCGACATGGACGCCGACGTCGAGCTGACCGGCAAGCGCATTGTTCACAGCGAAAAACTGCCATTCAACGATCTCTACACCCACCTGATACTCACTGACGGTGTGCTGAGCCTTGAACCCCTGCGCTTCGGCGTGGCCGGCGGCAACCTGGATGCTCAGATTCGCCTCAATGGCCGAACCGAACCGTTGGAAGGCAAGGCCAAACTCACTGCGCGCAAATTCAAACTCAAGCAGCTGTTCCCGACCTTTGAACCGATGAAAACCAGTTTTGGCGAGCTCAATGGTGATGCTGACATCACCGGTCGTGGCAACTCGGTGGCCAAACTGCTGGGCAGCGCCAATGGCACTCTGAAGATGCTGATCAACGACGGCGCCATCAGCCGTGAGTTGATGGAGCTGGCGGGGCTCAACGTCGGCAACTATGTGGTGAGCAAGATCTTTGGCGACAAGGAAGTGAAGATCAACTGCGCCGCCGCCGACTTCGACATCAAGACTGGGCTGGCGACCACACGCCTGTTCGTCTTCGATACCGCAAACGCGATCATCTACATCGATGGCACGGCGAACATGGCGACTGAGCAACTGGACCTGACCATCACCCCGGAATCCAAGGGCTGGCGATTGATTTCACTGCGTTCGCCGCTGTATGTGCGGGGCAAGTTCATCAAGCCTGATGCGGGTGTGAAGGCGGTGCCGCTGATTTTGCGTGGGGCGGGAATGGTGGCGTTGGGCGTGATTGCCGCACCGGCAGCAGGGTTGCTGGCGCTGGTGGCGCCGAGCGGTGGCGAACCGAATCAGTGTGCACCGTTGCTGGAGCAGATGAAGGCCGGCAAGGCGCCAGTGACCGTCAAACCCACCAAGTAATTCGTTGGTGGAGATCGTTCCCACGCTCTGCGTGGGAATGCCTCAATGGACGCTCCGCGTCCGCTCTTGGGACGCAGAGGGTCCCGGGCTGCAATTCCCACGCAGAGCATGGGAACGATCAGTCACAGGGACTAAAGGCCTTTCAGAAGGTCGGCCATGTCATCGGCATGCTCTTCTTCCTGCGCCAGGATGTCTTCGAAGATGCGCCGTGTGGTCGGGTCTTTCTCGCCGACGTACTGAATGATCTCGCGATAGCTGTCGATGGCAATTCGCTCGGCGACCAGATCTTCGTAGACCATCTCTTTAAGTGAGTTACCGGCCACGTATTGAGCGTGGGAGTTTTTCGACAGCAGGTCAGGGTTGAACTCGGGCTCGCCACCCAGTTGCACAATACGCTCGGCCAGACGGTCGGCGTGCTGGCCTTCCTGGGTCGCGTGTTCGAGGAATTCGTCGGCGGCGACCTGGGCTTTCAGGCCGCTGGCCATAAAGTAGTGGCGCTTGTAGCGCAACACGCAGACCAGTTCAGTGGCCAGCGATTCGTTGAGCAGGCGCAGCACTTCTTCACGGTTGGCGCTGTAGCTTTCGGTCACCGCGCCGTTCTCGACGTTCTTGCGGGCACGTTCGCGAAGGGTGGTTACATCAGACAAATGCATGTCGCTCATCTTGATCTCCTGGAGGCTAATCCGGTTTGCGTCACCCTCTATAGAAGTGATCGCTACTTAGAGTGTGAGTGATGAGCGCGGCGAAAAGTTTTATGTAATTTGGCAATCGCCAGAATGGCGCGAAGCAATCACGCCAAGGCATGCACGGACAGCAACGCCTCCTCGCGCAGCCAGGCAAAAAACGCCCGGACCGGCGGATGTCGTTCACGTCCCGGCACGCAGAGGGCGCTGTATCCGGCGCCATCAACCTGGATTTCGCCCCGATACGCCACCAGCAAACCGCTGGCCACGCTCTCGGACACCAGAATATTGCTCGCCAGCACCAGGCCTTGCCCGGCAATCGCCGCTTGCAGGGCGTAATGTTCCTCGTCGTATTCACGGACCGCTGGTTGCCCCGCAAGCCAGGTCTCGCCGGACTGCGCGCACCAGGCCTCCCAGCCATGGGCGTACAGCTTTGAGTTGTGCCAGCGCACGCTGATCAGCGTCGGCGCTTGTCTGGCGGCGAGGGTGACTTGCTCGGGCGAGCCATAGACGCCGAAGGATTCGTCGAACAGACACAGGCCATAAAGGTTCGGGTAATCATCGAGGCTGTAGCGCAGCACCAGATCGACACTGGCGTCCTGATGCAAATCGATGACTTCGCAATGGGTATCGAGCCGCAGGCTGATGTTCGGGTGCCGGGCGTAGAACCGACCCAGCCGCGGCACCAACCATAACGCGGCGAAAGCGGCGGTCGTGGAAATCGTCAAGCTCGCGCCGCTGCGTTGCGGGCGCAAGGTGTCGACACTTTGCGCCACTTCAAGCAAAGCACCGTGCAAGCTGTGGAACAGCCGTTCACCGCAGTCAGTCAGGCGAACTTGCCGTGGCAACCGCTCGAATAGCGGCACACCGAGCCAGGTCTCCAGCGAACGAATCTGATGGGAAACCGCCGTCGGCGTCACCGAGAGTTCTTCGGCGGCTGCCTTGAAGCTCAGCAGGCGCGAGGCAGATTCAAAGGCGCGCAGGGCGGTGAGCGGCAGCGAGGCAAACATTGAAAGCTCCATAGATGAATTAAATTCATCCAGACTGATTTTTGCTCATTTGAAGAGGATCGGCTACGCGATTCAAGCTGCAAGCCACAAGCAGTTTGAGTTTAATCCTTCAGGAGATTCAGATGAGTAAAATTCTTGCCATACATGCGAGCCCCCGGGGCGACCGCTCTCACTCCCGGCGCTTGGCCGAGGTATTTCTTTCAGCCTGGCAGGCGGCCAATCCTCAGTCGCACCTGACCCGTCGCGAAGTCGGTAGGGCGTTGATTCCGCCGGTCAACGAGGCTTTTGTGGCTGCCGCGTTTTACCCCGAGCCCGATGCGCGGCCGCTGTCGATGCAGGCCGACCTGGCGTTCAGCGATGAACTGGTGGGCGAGTTACTCGGTCACGATTTATTGGTGATCTCAACGCCCATGCACAACTTCAGCGTGCCCAGCGGCCTCAAAGCCTGGATCGATCAGATTGTGCGGTTGGGGCTGACCTTCAATCACACGCTGGACAACGGCGTGGCCCAATACGAGCCGTTGGTGCAGGGCAAAAAGGCGTTGATCGTCACCAGTCGCGGCGGGTTCGGTTTCGGGCCCGGTGGAGAGCTGGAGGCGATGAACCATGCCGATCCATTGTTGCGAACGGCGCTGGGGTTCATCGGCATCACCGACATCACGGTCGTGGCCGCCGAAGGCGAAGAATCCGAGGAGCGCACCTTCCTGATCTCCGCCGCGGAGGCCGAGCAGCGTTTGCGGGCGCTGGCCAGGGAGCCTAGATGGCCTGGTTGTTTTTGCTGATCGCCGCCGGCTTCGAAGTCACCTTTGCCATGGGCATGAAGTACGCCGAAGGCTTCACCCGGCTCTGGCCGTCGATGATCACCGTGGTAGCCGCGGTGGGCGGGATTTACTTTCTGACCCTGGCCATGCGCGAGTTGCCGGTGAGCATCGCTTACCCGATCTGGACCGCCATCGGCTCACTGGGCACGGTGTTTCTCGGGTTTGCGCTGCTTGGCGAAAGCCTGACGGCAGTCAAGTTGGTGTCGGTCGGGTTGATCGTGGCGGGGGTGGTGGGGCTTAAGTAGGGCGGGATGTCATAGACTGGTCGTCGAGTTGTCATCTTCGATTCCTATGCTTGGCTGATGTCTTGCATTCAGCCTTGCGTCACCTCACCGATCACAAGGAAGTTCGCCCATGTCGCAAGGTTCCGCCACGCGTTACCCGTTGGTGCTGGTCCCGGGAATGCTCGGGTTTATCCGTCTGCTGCTCTATCCATACTGGTACGGGATCATTTCGGCGCTGCGCCGCGGTGGGGCGACAGTGATTGCAGTGCAAATCTCGCCGCTCAATTCAAACGAGGTCCGTGGCGAGCAGTTGCTGGCGCGGATCGAGGAGATTCTGCGCGAAACCGGGGCCGAGAAGGTCAACCTGATCGGCCATAGCCAGGGCTCGCTCACCGCCCGTTACGCCGCCGCCAAACGCCCGGATCGGGTGGCCTCAGTCACCTCGGTGGCGGGGCCCAATCACGGTTCGGAGCTGGCGGATTACCTGCACAAGCACTATCCGGGAGATAGCGCCAAGGGGCGGCTGCTGAGCGTTTTGTTGCGCTGGGTCGGTGCGCTGATGAGCCTGCTGGAGACCGGTTACCGCGGGCCGAAATTGCCGGTGGATATCCATGCCTCCCATCATTCACTGACGACTGAAGGCGTGGCGCTGTTCAACCAGCATTATCCACAGGGCTTGCCTGACACCTGGGGCGGGCATGGGCCGGAAGAGGTCAACGGGGTGCGGTATTACTCCTGGTCCGGGACCTTGCAGCCGGGGAAAACCGATCGGGGGCGTAACCTGTTCGATGGGACTAATCGCAGTTGCCGGTTGTTTGCCAGGACCTTCGTTAGAGAAGTCGGGCATTGCGACGGGATGGTCGGGCGTTACAGCTCGCATCTGGGGACGGTGATTGGTGATGAGTATCCGATGGATCACTTCGATATCGTCAATCAGTCACTGGGTTTGGTGGGGAAGGGCGCGGAGCCGGTTCGGTTGTTTGTCGAGCATGCGGCGCGGCTGAAAGCGGCCGGGGTTTAGACCGCGTTATCGTTCATCGCGGGCAGCCTCGCTCCTACAAATTGACATCGATCCCTTGTAGGAGCGGGCTTGCCCGCGAAGGCGTCGTCTCAGGCAACACTAACCTTACGACCGAGCACGGTGGTCCAGCGCTCGGAAAGAATCACCCCACCCAACGTCAACATCCCACCCACCAAGTGATACATCGCCAACTGCTCATGCAGCACCACCGCCGCAATCAGCGCGGTAATCAACGGCAGCAGATTGAAAAACAACGTGGTCCGGCTCGGCCCCAGGCGGATCACGGCCTGCATCCACGCCAATGGTGCAATCATCGAGGCCAGCAGGCAGGCGTAAAGCACCAGCGGAATGTTCTGCAGCGTCGGGCCGATCTTCGGTGAAGCGAGGAATAGCGGAAACAGCACCACCACCGCTACCCCTACCTGCAAATACAGCAACACCAGCGGCGGTAACCGCAGCTGCCATTTTTTCAGCAGCGTGCTGTAGATCGCGTAAGCCAAGGTGGCGATCAACATCATGGCGTCACCCAGGTTTACCCCGTGCTCGAGCAGCGCGCCGAGGCTGCCGGACGACACGACCACCAAAACCCCCGCGAACGACAGCACTGCACCGGCCAGTGCGCCGGCGGTCAGGCGCTGGCCGAGGCTGATAATGGCCATGGTCAGTGACATCAACGGCATCAGCGACAAAATGATCCCCATGTTGGTGGCCGAGGTCAGGGTCGCGGCGAAATACGCCAGGCTTTGATAAACCGCCATGCCGAGCACGCCAAGGATGAAAATCTTGCCCAGGTTCGGGCGGATCGCCGGCCAATGGGCGATGACCGGTTTGAGCATGAACGGCGTGAACAGCAATCCGGCCAGTAGCCAGCGGTAGAAACCGATCTCGGCGGGGAAGATCGCCCCGGCTGACATTTTGGTGACCACCGTGTTGCCGGCCCAGATGAAAATGGCCAGCAGGGGATAAGTGTATTGCATGGGAAAAACCAGAGCGCTAATGAGGGGTGATTATCGCCTGTCTGGATGCAAGCCTATACTTCGATCCAGACAACCTGCCCCTGATGACGGACAGCCATGAACAGTAAACACATCGACCTGTTGGATTTCAGCGAACTGCCTGCCCCGGTGTACTTCCGCTATGCCGACTTTGATGCTCATCGTTATGCCTCGGCGCACCGTCATCCATGGGGCACGCTGGAGTATTCGGCCCACGGCGTCTTGCACATGGAAATCGGCGGCAGCCGCTTCATGTCACCGCCGCACTACGCGGTGTGGGTACCGCCGCAGACCGAGCACAGTTTCTACAGCCATCAGCCGATCAACTATCGTGCGGTCTGTCTGGCGCCGCTGATGTGCCACGATCTGCCTCAACAGGCCTGCACCCTGGCGATCAGCGACATCCTCAAAGCCATTCTCAAAGACTTTGCCGCCCGCGACGTGAAGATTCCCGCGCACGAAGCGGACAAACGTCTGGCCCAGGTGCTGGTGGATCAACTGCAACAGGCGCCGGTGCAAGCGTGTTATTTGCCCTACGCCAGCAGCCCCGGCTTGCTCGCAATACTGGAAGCCTTGCAGGCCGAGCCCGGTGATAACCGGCCCTTGGCGGAGTGGGCCGCGCAGGTCCATGTCAGCGAACGCACGCTGGCGCGGCGGTTCGTGCATGAACTGGGCATGAGTTTTGGCGAGTGGCGACAGCGGTTGCGGTATCTGGCAGCCATCGAATCACTGGACAGCCACCGCAGCATTCAGGAAATCGCTTTCGACATGGGTTACAGCACCGGTTCAGCGTTTATCGCGATGTTTCAACGCCAGGCAGGGTGCACGCCGGAACAGTATCGACGCAGCCACCTTGAGAGCAGGAAGGTGTAACAGGCGTTGTCTACACTCCAGAGCGAGCCGTGCTCCTCGGTGCGGCAACTAGGAGAAAACTCCATGAAGATGTTGCGTGTCCCTTTGTTGATGATGGGTTTGCTGCTCTGCGCCCAAGGCTTTGCCGCCACTGCTCAACAGAACAAGATGACCACGTGCAATGCCGACGCCACCGCAAAAATCCTCAAGGGCGATGAACGTAGAGCCTTCATGAGCACGTGCCTGAAAGCGGCGCCGGCCGCAGAGGCTGCAAAACCCATGACCCCTCAGCAAGAAAAGATGAAAACCTGTAACGCCGATGCCGCCACTCAAGCCCTCAAAGGCGACGCGCGCAAAACCTTCATGAGCGACTGCCTGAAGAAAAAATAATCAAGCGTCTGTGGGGCGAAGGCATCTGCTCGCTTCGCCGTCGGAACGCTGGCAGACTGCCAATCCTTTTACGCCGTTCGTTTTGAGGCTGTATGCCAACGTTTTCTCAACGCCAAGTCTTGCTGCTAATCAGTTGGGTCATCATCTTTGGTGGTTTGCTGCTGGTGATCCCGCTGCGATTGCTGCCCAGTCTGCTGGCCGGGCTGTTGGTGTTCGAACTGGTCAACATGCTCACCCCGCAATTGCAGCGGCTGATCGAAGGTCGGCGGGCGCGCTGGCTGGCGGTGGCGTTATTGGGGACGTTAGTGGTCAGTGTGTTGACGCTGATCTTTGCCGGCGCCATCAGCTTTCTGCTGCACGAAGCGGAAAACCCCGGCGCTTCTCTCGACAAATTCATGGTTGTGGTCGACCGTGCGCGCGGGCAATTGCCGCCGTTCATCGACGTCTATCTGCCGGCCAGTGCCGCCGAGTTCCGCGTGGCGATTGGCGAGTGGATGAGCAAGCACCTCAGCGACTTGCAACTGGTGGGCAAGGACGCGGCGCACATGTTTGTGACGCTGCTGATCGGCATGGTGCTGGGGGCGATCATTGCCTTGCAGCGCGTGCCGGACGTGACCAAGCGCAAGCCATTGGCCGCCGCGCTGTTCGACCGTTTGCACCTGCTGGTCCAGGCGTTTCGCAACATCGTGTTTGCGCAGATCAAGATTTCCCTGCTCAACACCTTCTTCACCGGGATTTTCCTGGCGGTGGTCCTGCCGATGTTCGGGATCAAGCTGCCGCTGACCAAAACCCTGATCGTACTGACCTTCCTGCTCGGCCTGCTGCCGGTGATCGGCAACCTGATATCGAACACCCTGATCACCATCGTCGGTCTGTCGCTGTCGATCTGGGTCGCCGTGGCGGCGCTGGGTTATCTGATTGTTATCCACAAGCTTGAATACTTCCTCAACGCGCGCATCGTCGGCGGGCAGATCAGTGCCAAGTCGTGGGAGTTGCTGCTGGCAATGCTGGTGTTCGAGGCCGCGTTCGGCCTGCCGGGGGTGGTCGCAGGGCCGATTTATTACGCGTATCTGAAGAGTGAGTTGAAGCAGGTGGGGATGGTTTAACCACCACCCGATCATTCCCACGCAGAGCGTGGGAACGATGTTTATCAATCCATCGTGCCGTAACGCTTCATCGCCTCGATCGCCAACCCACTACCGATACTGCCGAAGATGTTGCCTTCCACATGCCGCGCATTCGGCAACATCGCCGAGACGCTGTTGCGCAGTGCCGGAATTGCGCTCGAACCACCGGTGAAGAACACCGTGTCCACCTGATCAACGCGTACGTTCGCGTCGTTCAGCATTCGCGTGACGCTGTTGCGTACGCGCTCCAGCAGGTTGTCGATGGCCGATTCGAACAGTGCCCGGCTCAACTCCACGCTCAAACCCGGTTCGATGCGGTCCAGCGGCACATGGCGGCTGTCGGCGTGGGTGAGCTGGATCTTGGTTTCTTCCACTTCCATGGCCAGCCAGTGGCCGGCGCGCTGGTCGATCAGTTTGAACAGGCGATCGATGCCGCCGGTGTCTTCGATGTCGTAGCGCATGCTGCCCAGCGACAGGGTCGACTTTTGCGAGTACACCGAGTTGATGGTGTGCCAGGTCGCCAGGTTCATGTGGTGGCTGGTCGGCATGTAAGCGCCGCTCTTCATCCGGCTGCCGTAGCCGAACAGCGGCATCAGGCCTTGCAGGCTCAGCTGTTTGTCAAAGTCAGTCCCGCCGATGTGCACGCCGCCGGTGGCGAGGATGTCGTCGTGGCGGTTGTCGAGGGTACGGCGTTCAGGGGACAGGCGCACCAGCGAGAAGTCGGACGTACCACCGCCGATGTCGACGATCAGTACCAGCTCTTCTTTTTCGATGGTCGACTCATAGTCGAATGCCGCCGCAATCGGTTCGTACTGGAACGAAACGTCCTTGAAACCGATGGCACGGGCCACGTCCACCAGGGTGTTTTCGGCTTCCTGGTCAGCCATTTCATCGTCATCGACGAAGAACACCGGACGACCCAGCACCACTTCCTCGAACTCCCGACCGGCGGCGGTCTCGGCGCGTTCCTTAAGCTGGCCGATAAACAGCCCGAGCAAATCCTTGAACGGCATCGCGGTGCCGAGGACGCTGGTGTCGTGCTTGATCAGCTTGGAGCCCAGCAGGCTCTTGAGCGATCGCATCAACCGGCCTTCATAGCCTTCCAGGTACTCGTGCAGCGCCAGGCGGCCGTACACCGGGCGGCGTTCTTCCATATTGAAGAAGACCACCGAAGGCAGGGTGATCTTGTCGTCCTCCAGCGCGATCAGCGTTTCCATGCCGGGGCGCAGCCAGCCGACGGTGGAGTTGGACGTGCCGAAGTCGATACCACAGGCACGGGCTGGAGATGCGTTTTTCATGTCTTTCGAGTTCCGGTTAAAAAACGGCCGCGCAGTGTATGTCAGCACGGCGCAGATTCGAAGGCCGACTATCCGCTAAATCTCAGCTATTAGCGCCTTGAAAGACTATCCTTCGCCCCAAACTTGTCTGCAGTGGGCCTGGCAGCCACAGGACGGTCGCAAGAACCGCCCACCGCTGCCGATAAACTTCTTATGCGCTGCCCGGTCACAACCTTGAGATCGGTCAAGCCAGCGGCGGGTAACACGTGCATGCTGGCGTTAGCGGCGCGATTTTGATAACGGATGGTGATCCTTAGATGGACTTCAAAGATTATTACAAGATTCTCGGTGTGGAGCCGACCGCGGACGATAAGGCGATCAAGGCCGCCTATCGTAAGCTGGCGCGCAAATACCACCCCGACGTCAGCAAGGAAAAGGACGCCGAGGCCAAGTTCAAGGATGCCTCTGAAGCCTATGAAGCATTGAAAAACGCCGACAAGCGCGCCGAATACGACGACTTGCGCAAATACGGCCAGCACGGCCAACCGTTCCAGGGCCCGCCCGGTTGGCAGGGGCGTGGTGCAGGCGGTTTCGGTGGTGGTCAGGACACGGGCGATTTTTCGGACTTCTTCAGTTCGATCTTTGGCAACCGTGGCCCTGGCTTTGGTGGTGGACAGTCGGGCCGTAGCGCCGGGCGTCGAGGGCAAGACGTGGAAATGGAACTTGGGATATTTCTGGAAGAAACCCTCTCGAACGAATCGAAGAAGGTCACCTTCCAGGTGCCGCAGTACAACGCTGCCGGCCAGCATGTGAGCAACACCAGCAAAAGCCTGAATGTGAAGATCCCGGCCGGCGTGTCCGACGGCGAGCGTATCCGCCTCAAGGGCCAGGGTGCACCGGGCGTTGGTGGCGGGGCCAATGGCGACTTGTTCCTGATCATTCGCTTTGCGCCGCACCCCAAGTTCGACGTCGAAGGCGAAAACCTGATCATTACCTTGCCGATGGCTCCGTGGGAATTGGCGTTGGGCGCCGAAGTTGCGGTGCCGACCCTGACGGGCAAGATCAACCTCAAGGTTCCGGCCGGCAGTCAGAACGGCCAGCGCATGCGGGCCAAGGGCCATGGATTGCTGAACAAGGCCGGTCATCGCGGTTATTTGTTTGTACAACTCAAGGCCGTCATGCCTAAAGCCTCGGACGACGAGGTCAAGGCGTTGTGGCAGGAGCTGGCCCAAAAAGCGGCTTTCAACCCGAGAGAACACTTCTGATCCCAGAGACGGAGTAGCCCATCATGAGCAACCCCCTGATCGTTCAACTGGACCTGGCAGAATTCTGTGAGGCGACCGACCTGTCGGACGTCTACGTGATCGAAATCGTCGAACACGGCATCCTCGAACCTCAGGGCGACCAGCCCAAGGATTGGCGTTTCAACGATTATGAGCTGGCACTGGCCAAGCGCGCCGCCAAGCTGCGTCGCGAACTGGAGCTGGAGTGGGAAGGCGTCGCCCTGGCGCTGGACCTGCTTGAGGAAGTCCAGCAACTGCGGGCCGAGAACCGCATGCTCAAGCAACGGCTGGGGCGGTTGGTGGTGGAGTAATCTTTCTGATGTTTTTGTGGCGCCTGCCTGCTCGCGATGAACGATGACGCGGTCTCCCGCCGTCAGACCTTCCTGGGCAACACCACGGTAAACAGCGTGCCATCCGCCTCACTGGAACTGACCTCGATCGTCCCGGAATGGGCATTGACCACTTCCTTGACGATAAACAGACCCAAACCGAGGCTGGTGGATGGCTGGCCGAGTTCTTCGTCGGCGCTACGCACCAGTGGATCGAAGATCGTACCGATAGCGTCCTCGGAAATTGGCGTTCCGTAGTTATGCACCGTCAGACGAACCGTGTCGGGTTCGCCGCTGAGGGTGACCGTCACATCGCGCTTGTCCAAACCATGCTGTAACGCATTGCCGATCAGATTCTGCAACAGTTGATCAAGCCGTCCAGCATCCCAGACGCCTCGGGTATCACCCAGCACGTTCACTGTCGGATCGCACTCGGGGTTGCCCGCGCAGGCTTCAGCTATCGCGGCATGCGTCGCATCGGCCAGGTCCATGGGCGCCGGTTCGATTGGCAGGCTCTTGCCCAGGCGACTGCGCACAAACTCCAGCAAATCGCTGACCATCACCGCCATGTTCCGCGCGCCGCGCTTGATATTGATCGCGCAGGTCAGCGCATCGCCTTCGAGCGGCGCTTTGCGCAGCAGAAACTCTGTGGACATGCTGATCGCTTGCAGCGGCGCGCGCAGATCGTGGCCGAGGATTGCCAGGAAGATATCCCGTGAGCGATTGACCTGCTCGGCATAGGCCTCCGTCGATTCGGCGAGGGCTTCGTCGATCGCTTCGTTGAAACGGATCATGTCCTGGAAGTACGCCAGGTCCGGGGAGTCCAGGCTGTTGACCCACAGACGAATTACACATGCGCGCAGGTGGCGGAATTCGCTGGTCATCTGCACCAGGTCGAAGCCCACGGTATGCCGCAGCTCGCCATGGCTGGCGCCAGCCTCATCCAGACTCGGGGTTTTTACCGGGCCTTCACCCTTCGCCTTGGCGAGTTGTTCGCTGGCGGTTTGCGCGGTGCTCATGTCCCGCGCGGCGGCCAGCAGAATCACCTTGGCATGATCGCGCAAGGCGGCTTGATCCATATTCTCGGCCGCCGGGGTGATCGTTCTGGCGAACTGCTCCCATTCATCGACGATACGGTCTACATGTTGCCGGATGAATTCGGGTAGGCGCATGACCGGGTTCCTGGGCATTTTGGAGGCTGGAATGTCGCATAGTAGCGTCTTTGGGGCGGAAAAAAACTACCGCTGACGCAGCGGCATACCCAAGATTTTCAGGGGCTGTATATATCTATTTTTAGTACTTTGATTTTCGAATGAATGGCGCCTGTTCAGATGGTTAACCAACCGTTATTTGGTCTTTTGTTTTTTGAACGTGTGCATAGTCTAGGGGTTCTCAATTCATTGTAAGGTTTGTTGAACCATGTCTGATTTGCAAGGACGCCAGAGGCCTGAGTCTCCACCTGTTTCAAGTGCGGAGGATAAAGGTGTTCATTATCATCGAGTGATGCAGGTCATTCCTCAGGCAATACGTAACGCATCGCCGATACGACTCACGTCACTCATGACTCTCAAGGCAGATATACCCGAGTGGTACATGAGTGCGCGGGATATTGACCGTGACTATCTAAAGGAACTGCTAAAAGACCGTTGGCGATTGCAGGGTGAGCTGGATCAGGTTCTGGATGATCTACAGCATGATATCAATGCCTTCGCCCAACCGCTGCTCAGGTCCGCATTGAAAGCAAACGTCGACATTGACGAAGACCCGAATACCCTTTCGCTGCATCTGAACGTACCGAGCAAAATTATTTTTGATATCGATACCGGTGCCAGTGTTATCAGGCGTTCGTCGTTGCTTGCGGCAGCGCTGCACAATTTCGAGGAGGCAGAGACCAAGGAAGGGGCTTTTCGAAGCGATTCGGGTGTTTACCGCGAAGATTCGCGCGGCGTCCTTGTACAGGACAACGCCATGACGCCGCAAAAGTTCGCTTCGCTGTGTCGCACCCTGGACATCGGCGCGCACTATCAAACCCATATTAAAGCGCGACTGCGGCCGCAGGACCCCAACGCCAGGCGCGTACTTCAGGAGCGCTCGATCGCCAGCGAAAAAGCGGCGTTCAAGTTATCGGCCCTCGTTTCCCATTTAAAAGGTGATCTAAATGCTAGCGCCTATGATTGCCTACGCAACGTTGTGGAGGGTGACCGAACTGTCAAATTGTACGGTCGTCCCCTGCTGAATCATCGTGTGTCCCTGATGGGTTTCAAGTTGACGGGGATTGTACTGTTCAGTGCCGTAAGTGAACCCTCTGAAATAAAGAAAGCGATAGAGGCGCTGACGCCGCAAAGTTTGAAGTTCTGGACTGACTGGTCTCGTCGACTGCCTGTTTTGCCGGGACACGTATATGAGCAATACACATTACTTCAGAACTTTTTTGCCAACGGACCTCAAGGCGTCATTGATGAAACTTTGCGTAAGGAAGATATTTATCAACAGAGCCGTTTGAGCGGTCCGTTGATTGCCTACCTACCCGACGATCCCAACCATCCGCTGAAAGAGTACGCTTCGTTGGCGGACTTCATGACGATGCTGATCAGCCAACTGCGCACATCGGACTACCAGGCCTTTTTTAGCCGGTTCGTGGATCAGAAGGACAAGGGGCGATTTTTCGCTCGGGTCAACGAGCGTCTCAAGACCTTCACCTGGCAGCAACGTGAACCCTTGGACATGGGTCCATGGTGGCGGGAAACCGCGATTGAAAACCCCAACGCAGAGCCTGTCACCAACCTCATTGCCAACGATCTATGGGGCACGTTGTTCCGGCAGCGGCGGGACAAGGCAATAGCCGACGCCCGGCTGATTGCAGTGCCGACCGGCGACGAAGACGCAGCAGCGCGGTGGAAGCGCTTGACCAGCGTTCTGGATATCGGTTGGAACATCTTCAACTTTGCCGCGATGCTGGTGCCCGGTTTCGGCGAAGCGATGCTGGGCATCATGATCGGGCAAATGCTTGTGGAGCTGACCGAGGGCATCGAGGACTGGAGCAATGGCGACAAGGAGCAAGCATCGGCCTACATCAACGGCGTATTGATCAACTTCGCCCAGCTGGCGTTGATGGGTACTGGGCATGTATTACCGGCGAAAGTCATACCGGTCAAAACATCGTCTTTCGTCGATCAGCTTAAGCCCGTGCAAATCAACGGTAAGGAACGGCTCTGGCATCCGGACCTGACGGCTTACGAACATCCCGCGATATTGCCGCAAACAGCTCAGGCGAACGATTCGGGTATTTATCGTCATCTAGGTCAGGATTTGCTGCCGCTGGATGGCAAAAATTATGCAATGACCCAAGACGCTGACACCGGGCAATATCGCTTGCGACATCCAACCCGGCCCGGGGCTTATCAGCCAGTAGTTGAACAGAATGGCGCGGGGGCCTGGAAAACCGAACTCGACCAACCGCTGGCCTGGGACAAAACACGCTTGATGCGCCGACTGGGCGCTTCAGCACGAGACTGGCCAGATGAGACGCTGGAGCAAATCCTGACCGTGGCTGGCGTTTCGGAGGACGCCTTGCGACGGTTGCTTGCCGAGCTCGACGCGCCGCCGGTCATGCTGGCCGATACGCTCAAACGGTACAGGCTGTATGCCGAAGCGGGTGAGGTGGGTCAGCAAATACTGGCCAATCAGGTGCCCGAGGCGTTGATGAGAGAAGTCACGAGCTTGATGACCGATTTGCCTCGCTGGCCAGAGCAGAGGGCCGTGGAGATCTTCGATGGCCCAGAGTTGAAAGGAGCATCGACCGTCGTTGGCACTGTCGAGCCAACGAGCGCGGACCGCATCAAGCTGACCCGTGCCGAGTTCCGCTCCGGTCAGTTGCCCCAGCGCACCCTCGAAACCCTGGGTGAACAGGAAATCCATGATCTGCTTGGCCAATCAATACCCAGTTCTAAAGAGGTGCGCGTCCAGGTATTGAAGGAAAGGCTGGCGAGCGAGGCTACGAAAAAACGCAAGCGGCTGTTCGAGTCCTTGTACAAGCAGCACGACGTCGCCGACGGGGCGCTGGTGCATGTGTTGACTGACGCCTATCCAGAGCTGCCAAACGCTGCCGCTGCAAAACTGATGCTGGAGGCTACCCCGGCCGACCTGAAACATCTGTCAGAAAAGCAGGCTCTTCCCTTGCGCTTGCGCGAACAGGCACGCCAGGCTCGACAACGTGTGCGCGTGAGTCGCGCCTATGAGGGGCTGTATCTGGAAGATCTGCAGAACAACGACACGCGACGGTTGCAACTGGCGTCGTTGGCCACCCTGCCGGGCTGGTCCAACGATGTACGCATCGAAATTCGTGAGCTCTCCTTCAGCGGCAAGCTTAATGCCAGTGTCGGTCCCGAGAATGCACCCATTCGCAAGGTGTTGATTCTTGAGGATGAAGGCGGCTATCAGGCACGCGATGAGAAGAGTCAACATTTGCACGGTATCGATGATTTTTTTGCTTCTCTGCTGCATGCGTTGCCGGACACCGAGCGTAAAGCGCTGGGGTATGACATTTTTGAGGGTGAGCGGCTCAGGCTTGACCTGCAGCGTTCGCCGCTTGATCGCGAGCGATTCGAGTCGGCCTTGAATGAGTACCCGGTGCGTAAACCGTTTTATGACCCTGAAACGATGCGGCTGCGTGGCGGCATGCAAGGGTATCGCCAGATCGCCAACGATTCCTTGTTGAAACGACGGGTTCAAGCGCTCTATCCGGGATTTTCAGACGAACAAATCACCTCCTTGCTCGGAGAGTTCGCCGACGCAGCCCCTTTGCGTGTCAGTGCCCTGGAAGACGAATTCGACCAGTTGAACACCACGATGCGACGCTGGCTGAACGCTTTGACGACCTCTTTTCGCTTCAGTCCTGCGGGGATTGCAGAGTGGGATCTGCGCAACAAACTCTACAAGGTGATCAGGCAATGCTGGCAACGTACCGGGCCATCGGGTGTCGACGCCCCAGGTATCGTCCGACCGCAGCACCTTTATCTAACGGGTTTGCCGATGGGCCGGTACCTTGAGAGTTTTCCCAGGCTGACTGCCAATTTTGATCACGTTACGAGACTGAGCATGAGGGACGCCGGTTTGCTCAGCAGCCAGGAGCCGTTTCTCGAGCCTTTGCGCGGGCTTCGCTTTCTGGACTTGGGCGGTAACCTGTTGAACCGCTTGCCGCCGGTCATAGGCGACATGCGCTACCTCGATGATCTGTCGCTGGGTAACAATCAAATCGTGCTGACTCAGGAGGCAGTGGTTCACTTGAGAGGATTGACCCGACTCAAGACGCTGTGGTTACAAGGAAATCCGTTGAGGCTCGCGCCTGATATCAGCCAGATGCCCAATCTGGAAATACTCAATCTTGAGCGAACTGACCTGGACCGATGGCCCGTCGGCCTGTTCGCCACGCCGCGTCCGCGCCACCTCTACTTGAATCTTCAATTCAACCGTTTGATCGACATTCCAGATGTTGCCCCCGGTTCGTTCCGTGCCGAGTTACTGGCACGGCCCCTCGTGAGTCGCGACGCTGAGTGGATGCCGGCAAGTGTTTTGGAACAGCTGAAACGCTATACGGAATCGGTAGGTCTGGACCCGGAGCGCCCTTATCCGCCGTTGGGCTTGCTGGACAGCATCAACTGGGTGCATGGCATGCCTGAATCGTCGTTCAGAAGCAGGCTGATCTTATGGGACGAGATTGAAGATGAGTTCGGTTCCGTACCGTTTTTCAACGAGATTGGAAAGCTGACCCAGTCGGCAGACTTCACCGCAGCGGAGTCATCCTACCGCACCGAATTGACGGCCAAGGTCTGGCGAATGCTTGAGGCCATGAACGAGAATACGGCGCTGCGCGAAGAGATTTTCACCGAAGCCTCGGCAACGACAGCCTGTTCCGATGGCGGTACCCAGCTGTTCAACGCGCTAGGGCTCAGGGTTTTGATTCATGAGGCTTACGCTTTGCAGAACCCGGCACTGGTCGAGGCCCAATTGCTGGAACTGGCCCGAGGCAAGTCTCGCCTGGATGAATTGGGCGCTATCGCGCGCAGCCGTGTGGCCGATCGCTTGGCGAACGGAGAAACCTTCAGGCGTGTCGATGCCAGTGGCCGCGTCACCGGGACGATCGATGAAGTGGAGGTTCACCTGGCCTACATGACTGATCTGGCGGAGCGTCTGGATCTGCCTTGGCAATCGCGTGGCATGCTCTTCAGAAACATGGCCGGGGTTACCCAAGAGATGATCGAAGGCGCTGGTGTGAGGGTGCTGGCGTTGGAGGAAGGAGACCTGCTAA
Source organism: Pseudomonas sp. Hz4 (assembly GCF_054898165.1). Taxonomy (NCBI): domain Bacteria; kingdom Pseudomonadati; phylum Pseudomonadota; class Gammaproteobacteria; order Pseudomonadales; family Pseudomonadaceae; genus Pseudomonas; species Pseudomonas sp. Hz4. The sequence continues at coordinate 863,372 of NZ_CM142719.1, forward strand.
TAGAGAGAATTCTTGAGCAGCCTTTCTGGAAGATTTACCTCGAAAACATCTATCGCCAGGAGTTCGACAGTCTGGCGCTTGAGCGGCAGGACGGAGATGAAATGGCCCACTTCAACGCGATCAAGGCGCTGGAAAAAACCTTGACGAAGCAGGCTGTGGAGCGTGCAAGGCTGCAAAGGACGGAATTACCGTTCTCGGTGCAGACCGATCGCTGATTGATGTTTTGACGAGCCCCGAATGCGCTGCCGCATTCGGGGTTTTTTTATTGAGAAGACCGTCAGAACAGAAAATAACGCTGCGCCATGGGCAAGGTTTCGGCCGGCTCACACCATAACAACACCCCGTCGGCTTTCACTTGATAGGTCTGCGAGTCGACGTCGATATTCGGCAGATAATCGTTGTGAATCAGGTCGGTTTTCTGCACGTCGCGACACCCTTTGACCACCGCGATGGTCTTTTTCAGACCCAAGGCTGCGGGTAGCCCGGCCTCCTGCGCCGCCTGACTGATAAAGGTCAGGCTGGTGGCGTGCAACGAACCGCCGTAACTGGCGAACATCGGACGGTAGTGCACCGGCTGCGGCGTCGGGATCGAAGCGTTGGCATCGCCCATCAGGCTGGCCGCGATGGCGCCGCCCTTGAGGATCAGCGTCGGTTTGACCCCGAAGAACGCCGGGCGCCACAGCACCAGATCCGCCCATTTGCCCACCTCGACCGAACCTACTTCATGGCTGATACCGTGGGTGATTGCGGGATTGATCGTGTACTTGGCGATGTAGCGTTTGGCGCGGAAGTTGTCGTTGCCTTCGCCATCACCGGGCAACGGGCCGCGCTGCTTTTTCATCTTGTCGGCGGTCTGCCAGGTGCGCGTGATCACTTCACCAACCCGGCCCATGGCCTGGCTGTCGGAGCTGATCATCGAGAACGCGCCGAGGTCGTGGAGGATGTCTTCGGCGGCGATGGTTTCACGACGGATGCGGCTTTCGGCGAAGGCCACGTCTTCGGCGATACTCGGGTCCAGGTGGTGGCAGACCATCAGCATGTCGAGGTGTTCGTCGATGGTGTTGCGGGTGAACGGCCGGGTCGGGTTGGTCGAGCTCGGCAGCACGTTGGCAAAGCCGCAGGCTTTGATGATGTCCGGGGCATGCCCGCCGCCCGCGCCTTCGGTGTGATAGGTGTGGATGGTGCGGCCCTTGAAGGCGGCGAGGGTGGTTTCGACGAAGCCCGATTCGTTGAGGGTGTCGGTATGGATCGCCACCTGTACGTCGTATTGGTCGGCGACGTTCAGGCAGTTATCGATGCTGGCCGGGGTGGTGCCCCAATCCTCGTGCAACTTGAGGCCGATGGCACCGGCCTTGACCTGCTCGATCAACGGCTCCGGCAGGCTGGCGTTGCCCTTGCCGGTGAAGCCGATGTTCATTGGGAACGCATCGGCGGCCTGGAGCATGCGCGCCAGGTGCCACGGCCCGGACGTACAGGTGGTGGCATTGGTGCCGGTGGCCGGGCCGGTGCCGCCGCCGATCATGGTGGTCACGCCGCTCATCAGCGCTTCTTCGATCTGCTGCGGGCAGATGAAGTGGATGTGCGTGTCGATGCCGCCCGCAGTGAGGATCATGCCTTCACCGGCGATGACTTCGGTGCTGGCACCGACCGCGATGGTCACGTTCGGCTGGATGTCCGGGTTACCGGCCTTGCCGATAGCGGCAATGCGCCCGTCCTTGAGGCCGACATCGGCCTTGACGATGCCCCAGTGATCGATGATCAGTGCGTTGGTGATCAGGGTGTCGACGACCTCTGCGGCGAGTAATTGGCTTTGGCCCTGGCCGTCGCGGATGACTTTGCCACCGCCGAATTTCACTTCTTCGCCGTAGGTGGTGAAGTCCTTTTCCACTTCGATCCACAGTTCGGTGTCGGCCAGACGGACTTTGTCACCGACGGTGGGGCCGAACATGTCGGCGTAGGCCTGACGGGAAATCTTCATTCGTTCGCCTTGGAATTTGATGATCGTTCCCACGCTCTGCGTGGGAATGCCGCCATGGACGCTCTGCGTCCGCCGTTATGTGACGCGGAGCGTCACGGGATGCAATTCCCACGCAGAGCGTGGGAACGATCAGCTAGTCCAGGTCACCCATGATCCGCCCGGCAAACCCGAACACACGGCGATGCCCTGCCAGGTCGACCAACTCGACTTCGCGGCTTTGCCCTGGTTCGAAGCGCACGGCGGTGCCGGCGGGGATGTTCAGGCGCATGCCGCGGCTGGCGGTGCGGTCGAACGTCAGCGCATCGTTGGTTTCGAAGAAGTGGTAATGCGAGCCGACCTGGATTGGCCGGTCGCCGCTGTTGGCTACCTTCAGGCTGAGGGTGCGGCGGCCCACGTTGAGTTCGATGTCGCCGGGCTGGATCTGGTATTCACCGGGAATCATCAATGGGCTCCCTGGAGAATCTTGTAGTAGAGCGCGGTCGGTTTGTAGAGGCCGCTCGGGTCGCAGGCATAGTCGGGAATTTCACCCGCGCGGGTGTAACCCAGAGCCTTGTAGAAGTCTTCGGCAGGGGAGCCGGCCTCGGTGTCGAGGTAGAGCATGCCGCGCTTGTGCTGGAGGGCGGTCGTTTCCAGCGCGCTCATCAACTGTTGGCCCAGACCCCGGCGACGCGCATGTTCACGCACCAGCAGTTTTTGCACTTCGGCGCGGTTCAGGCCATTGGCTTTCTGGCACAGGGTCAGTTGCACACTGGCCTGCACTTGCTCGTCCTTGACCACCACCCACAGCAGCACGTTGCCCTTGTTCAGGTTCTCCTGGACATCATCGAAATAGGCTTGGGCCTGGGTGGCGTCCAGATTGGCCATGAACCCGACGCTGGCGCCATAGCCGACGGCGTCGAGCAGCAGATCAATCAAACCCTGACGATAGTGCGCAAAGCTTTCAACATTGACGCGGCGCAGTTGGGCGGCGTTCATGGGCAATTACTCCTTGTTGGCGGTCGGCGGTTCCGCGCCAGGATTGAGTGTCAGTTGCATGAAGGTCAGGTCCAGCCAGCGACCGAATTTGGTGCCCACCTGAGGCATCTGGCCGGTCGTCACGAAACCGGCTCGCTCATGCAGGCGAATAGAAGCGGCATTACCACTTTCGATGGCGGCGACCATGACGTGCTTGTCGCAACCTTTGGCGCGCTCGATCAACGCGGTCATCAATTGCGGGCCAAGACCGTTGCCACGCTGGTCGCTGCGCACGTAAACCGAGTGCTCAACGGTGTGGCGGAACCCGTCGAACGGGCGCCAGTCACCAAATGAAGCGTAGCCCAGGACCGCGTTGTCGCTGTCGACGATCACCAGAATCGGGTAGCCCTGGGATTGCCGGGCGCTGAACCAGGCCTGGCGGTTACCCAGGTCTACGGCCTGTTCGTTCCAGATGGCCGTGGTGTTAAGCACGGCGTCGTTGTAGATGTCGCGGATCGCCGGCAAGTCGGCATGCGCTGCATCGCGAATGTGATACGTCATGGCGCGGCCTCAGGCGATCGGTTGGTGGACGGTGACCAGTTTGGTGCCGTCGGGAAAGGTCGCTTCGACCTGGATCTCCGGAATCATTTCCGGGATGCCTTCCATCACTTGTTCGCGACTGAGCAGTGTGGTGCCCAAGTGCATCAGCTCGGCCACGGTACGGCCGTCTCGGGCGCCTTCGAGCAGCGCTGCGGATAGGTAGGCCATGGCTTCCGGGTAGTTGAGTTTCACGCCGCGAGCCAAACGCCGCTCGGCCACAAGGCCGGCGGTGAAGATCAGCAGCTTGTCTTTTTCGCGTGGGGTCAGGTCCATCGTTTGGAATCCATCTGGGCAGATAAAAAGGTATTGGGATCTATGAATACAATCCCTGTGGGAGCGAGCTTGCTCGCGATGGCGTCGGGACATTCAACATCCGAGTTACCTGATACACCGCTATCGCGAGCAAGCTCGCTCCCACAGAAAAGCAATTCAGGTGCTCCATATTCGCGGTGGGACGGCTTCCCGGCCGAGCAATGCAGGCCTGAGCAATCGCCACAAATCGATCAGCCAGCCGCGGGCCAGCAACGCTTCACCCGCCAGACACCGAGCAACCAACAGCCCCGGCAACTGCGTCAAATCCCCGCGCACGTCATGGGTCAACGAACGGCATTTCTCCAGCAATTCACGATCAACCTCCCCAGTCACCCACAACGTCGCAAACACCGGTTGCCCATCCAGCCCGATCGGCGAATCAAGCAATCCGTCACCCCCGACAATGCGCTGGCGTTCATGCCAGAGCAACTGGCCGTCGCGGCGGATGTCCAGCTGCGCCTGAAAATGTCCGAGGTCGAAACGCTCGCCGCTGGCCGGACGCCCCAGCGCCACCACGTCCCAGTAGAACAATCGGGCATCGCCTTCAAGGTCGATGCACGTGCTGAGTTCAGCCTGCGCGGCGCTGAAAATGATCGCCTCTTGTGGCAACCATTCCAGTGTCGCACCGCTTGCCACCTTCAAATCCAGCTGCTGATAGGCGGGGCCGGCAGCGCGATACCACTTGGCCGCGCCTGGGCTGGTGATTTGCGCCCAGGCGTCCGTGCCGACACTGGCCGAGATGTCCAGCCGATCACCGCCGGCAATCCCGCCCGGCGGGTGCACGATGATGTGCTGGCAAACTTCCGGCCCTTCGGCATACAGATGTTTCTGCACCCGCAGCGGGCCTTTGTGGCGGCGCTGAACCGGTCGCGTGCTGTCGCCGAATCGGGCGTAGCCGAGTTCCAGCTCGGCGTGCCAGCTGGGGGTAAACAGGACAGTGGGAAGAGGTAAATTCATGGTTTCTAATTATCGTCAGGACGCTACAGATTAGATCGTAGCCTTATATCGTAACCAAACCGCGTACACCCTCGGCTTCCATATTTTCTCCACGTCCCTGTTGCACGATCTCGCCCCGCGACATTACCAGGTACTGATCGGCCAGTTCGGCGGCGAAATCGTAGAACTGCTCCACCAGCAAAATCGCCATGTCGCCGCGCGCCGCGAGCTTCTTGATCACCGCGCCGATCTCCTTGATCACCGACGGTTGGATGCCTTCGGTGGGCTCGTCGAGAATCAGCAGGCGTGGACGGCTGGCCAACGCTCGGCCGATCGCCAATTGCTGCTGTTGGCCACCGGACAAGTCACCCCCGCGCCGTTGCTTCATTTGCAGCAGCACCGGGAACAGCTCGTAGATGAACGCCGGGACTTCCCTGGCTTCAGAGCCGGGAAATCGCGACAGGCCCATCAGCAGGTTTTCTTCCACGGTCAGCCGGCCGAAAATTTCCCGACCCTGAGGCACATAAGCGATCCCGGCATGCACCCGCTGGTGTGGCTTGAACGTGGTGATTGGTTTGCCTTCCCAGTTCACCGCGCCTTCTTTGGCCGGCAACAGGCCCATCAGGCACTTGAGCAGGGTGGTCTTGCCCACCCCGTTGCGCCCGAGCAGGCAGGTGACTTCACCGACCTTCACCTCAAATGTCAGGCCCCGCAGGATGTGGCTACCGCCGTAATACTGGTGAAGCTTCTCAACTTGCAGCATGTTCAAATTCCCCTGAAAGCTAGCGACCGAGGTACACCTCAATCACGCGCTCGTTATCCTGCACCTGTTCCAGCGACCCTTCCGCCAGCACGCTGCCTTGGTGCAGCACGGTGACGTGGTCTGCGATGGAACCGACGAAGCCCATGTCGTGCTCCACCACCATCAGTGAATGCTGGCCCGCCAGGCGCTTGAACAATTCGGCGGTGAATTCGGTTTCGGCGTCGGTCATGCCCGCTACCGGCTCGTCGAGCAGCAACAGTTGCGGGTCCTGCATCAGCAACATGCCGATCTCCAGAAACTGCTTCTGACCGTGGGACAACAAGCCCGCCGGGCGATTGACCGAGCGGGTCAGGCGAATGGTGTCCAGCACCTCGCTGATGCGGTCTTTCTGTTCGCCACTCAATCGAGCCCGCAGGCTGGCCCACACCGACTTGTCGGTTTTTTGCGCCAGCTCCAGGTTTTCAAAAACGCTCAAGGCTTCGAACACCGTCGGCTTCTGGAACTTGCGACCGATGCCGGCCTGGGCGATCTGCACTTCGCTCATCTGCGTCAGGTCGAGGGTTTCGCCGAACCAGGCTTTGCCGTGACTGGGGCGAGTCTTGCCGGTGATCACGTCCATCAGCGTGGTCTTGCCCGCGCCGTTGGGGCCGATGATGCAACGTAATTCGCCGACGCCGATGTACAGGTTCAAGTCGTTCAGCGCCTTGAAACCATCGAAGCTGACGCTGATGTCTTCAAGCGTCAGGAGGGTGCCGTGGCGGGTGTTCAGACCCGGACCGACGCGCTGACCGAGGCCGATGGCGTCGCGGCTGCTGCCGGCGTCCTTGTTGGGCTCCACTGGAAAAAACGCCGGTTCGAGCATGAATTCAGCCGTCGCAGTCACTCTCATTGCTCACCCCTTTTTTTCAGCAAACCGATTACACCTTTGGGCAGGTACAAGGTCACGACGATGAACAGCGCGCCGAGGAAGAACAGCCAGTACTCCGGGAACGCCACGGTGAACCAGCTCTTCATGCCGTTGACCACGCCGGCGCCGAGCAGCGGGCCGATCAGCGTGCCGCGACCGCCCAGCGCCACCCAGACCGCGGCTTCAATGGAGTTGGTCGGCGACATTTCACTGGGGTTGATGATCCCGACTTGCGGCACGTACAGCGCGCCTGCCAGGCCGCAGAGCACTGCGCTCAACACCCAGACAAACAGCTTGAAACCACGCGGATCGTAGCCGCAAAACATCAAGCGGTTTTCCGCGTCCCGCAGCGCGGTCAACACTCGACCGAACTTGCTCTGCGCCAGGCGCCAACCGATGAACAGGCTCGCTACCAGCAACACCACGGTGGCGAAAAACAGCACCGCGCGAGTGCCCGGTTCGGTGATGCCGAACCCGAGAATGGTGCGAAAGTTGGTGAAGCCGTTGTTGCCGCCAAACCCTGTTTCGTTGCGGAAAAACAGCAGCATCCCGGCGAAGGTCAGGGCCTGGGTCATGATCGAGAAATACACGCCCTTGATCCGCGAGCGGAAAGCGAAGAAGCCGAACACCAGCGCCAGCAACCCCGGCGCCAACACCACCAGACACATCGACCAGAGGAAGCTGCTGGTGCCGGTCCAGTACCACGGCAATTCAGTCCACGACAGGAAGGTCATGAACGCCGGCAAGCCATCGCCCGAGGCCTGGCGCATCAGGTACATGCCCATCGCATAGCCGCCGAGGGCGAAGAACAAACCGTGACCAAGGGACAGCAGACCGGCGTAACCCCAGACCAGATCGAGGGCCAGCGCGACAATCGCGTAGCAAAGAATCTTGCCCACCAGCGTCAGCGTGTACGCCGAGACATGAAACGCGCTGTCCGGCGACAACAACGACAGCAGCGGCAACGCCAGCAACAGAACGAGGATCACCGCGCCGACGGCGATCGTGACTTTGGGGCCGGCCTTTTGTGTAGCCGTGAGCATAAGGGGCTGGTTCATCAGTCGATCACCCGTCCTTTCAGTGCGAAGAGGCCTTGCGGACGTTTCTGAATGAACAGAATGATCAGCGCGAGGATCAGGATCTTGCCCAGCACCGCGCCGATCTGCGGTTCGAGAATCTTGTTGGCGATGCCCAGGCCGAAGGCCGCCAGCACGCTACCGGCCAACTGCCCGACACCGCCGAGCACCACCACCAGGAACGAGTCGATGATGTAGCTCTGGCCAAGGTCCGGGCCGACATTGCCGATCTGACTGAGGGCTACGCCACCAAGCCCGGCAATGCCCGAGCCGAGGCCGAAGGCGAGCATGTCCACGCGACCGGTCGGCACGCCGCAGCAGGCGGCCATGTTGCGGTTTTGGGTAACGGCGCGAACGTTCAAACCGAGGCGAGTCTTGTTCAGCAGCAACCAGGTCAGCACCACCACAAACAAGGCGAAGGCGATGATCACAATGCGGTTGTATGGCAGCACCAGGTTGGGCAGCACTTGAATTCCGCCCGACAGCCACGTCGGGTTGGCCACTTCAACGTTCTGCGCGCCGAACATCAATCGGACCAGCTGAATCAGCATGAGGCTGATGCCCCACGTGGCGAGCAGGGTTTCCAGCGGACGGCCGTAGAGGTGGCGAATCACCGTGCGTTCCAGCGCCATGCCGATAGCGGCGGTCACGAAAAACGCCACCGGCAAGGCGATCAGCGGATAGAACTCGATGGCTTGCGGGGCGAAGCGCTGGAACATCAACTGCACCACATACGTCGAGTACGCGCCGAGCATCAGCATCTCGCCGTGGGCCATGTTGATCACGCCGAGCAGACCGAAGGTGATCGCCAGACCGAGTGCGGCAAGCAGCAGGATCGACCCCAGGGACATGCCGCTGAAGGCCTGACCGAGGACCTCGCCAATCAGCAGTTTGCGTTTGACTTGAGCGAGGCTGGTTTCGGCAGCGGTACGCACATGAGCGTCGGCTTCGACACTGGGTTGCAGCAGGCTTTCGAGGCGAGTGCGGGCCAGTGGATCCCCGGTTTCACCGAGCAGGCGCACAGCGGCAAGGCGCACGGCCGGGTGGGTGTCCACCAGTTGCAGATTGGCCAGCGCCAGGCTCAACGCCGCGTGGACACTGTGGTCTTTTTCGCCAGCCAGTTGCTGGTCGAGGAATGCAAGCTGCGCAGGTTTAGCGCTTTTCTGCAATTGCTGCGCGGCGGCCAGACGGAGGTTAGCGTCGGTGGCGAGCAATTGGTGGCTGGCCAGCGCGGTGTCGATCAGACCGCGCAGGCGGTTGTTCAGGCGCAGGGTCTTCGGTTGGCCTTCGACGGTCAGCGCGCCTTGTTGCAGGGCGTTGATCAGTTCGATGCGAGCCGGATCGGGTTGCGCGGCCCAGGATTCGAGAAGCTTGGCTTGCTGCACGGGATTGGCCGCGACGAAGTCTTCGGCGTCGCCGGCGTGAGTGGCCATCGGCAGTAAGAGCGCGAGGGCGAGGAAGATGCGGTAAATGGCAGTGAGCATGTCATTGGCCTTACATATTGATCGTTCCCACGCTCCGCGTGGGAATGCCGCCACGGACGCTCCGCGTCCGCTTTGGAAGTGACGCAGAGCGTCACGGGATGCATTCCCACGCAGAGCGTGGGAACGATCAGGCTGGGCGGGGTGAATCAGTTGCTCTTCACCGCATAATCCGGCTTCTTGTCGTTACCCGAGATAAACGGGCTCCAAGGCTCTGCACGGATCGGCCCTTCGGTCTGCCACACCACGTTGAACTGACCGTCCGCCTGAATCTCGCCGATCATCACCGGTTTGTGCAGGTGGTGGTTGGTCTTGTCCATGGTCAGGGTGTAGCCGGACGGCGCGGCAAAGGTCTGGCCGGCGAGGGCCTCGCGGACTTTGTCGACGTCGGTGGATTTGGCTTTCTCAGCCGCTTGCGCCCACATGTGAATGCCCACGTAGGTGGCTTCCATCGGGTCGTTGGTCACCGCTTTATCGGCGCCCGGCAGGTTGTGTTTCTTGGCGTAGGCTTTCCAGTCAGCCACGAACTTCTTGTTCGCCGGGTTCTCGACCGACTCAAAGTAATTCCACGCTGCCAGGTTGCCCACCAACGGTTTGGTGTCGATGCCGCGCAGTTCTTCTTCCCCCACGGAGAACGCCACGACCGGAACGTCGGTGGCTTTCAGGCCCTGGTTGGCCAGTTCTTTATAGAACGGCACGTTGGAGTCGCCGTTGACGGTGGAGATGACAGCGGTCTTGCCACCGGCCGAGAATTTTTTGATGTTGGCCACGATGGTTTGATAGTCGCTGTGGCCGAATGGGGTGTAGACCTCTTCGATGTCCTTGTCCGCCACCCCTTTGGCGTGCAGGAACGAGCGCAGGATCTTGTTGGTGGTGCGCGGGTAGACGTAGTCGGTGCCCAACAGGAAGTAGCGCTTGGCGCTGCCGCCTTCTTCGCTCATCAGGTATTCCACCGCTGGGATCGCCTGCTGGTTCGGCGCGGCGCCGGTGTAGAACACGTTCGGCGACATCTCTTCACCTTCGTATTGCACCGGGTAGAACAGCAGGCCGTTGAGTTCCTCGAACACCGGCAATACCGACTTGCGCGACACCGACGTCCAGCAACCGAACACCACCGCGACCTTGTCCTGGGTCAGCAACTGGCGACCCTTTTCGGCAAACAGCGGCCAGTTCGACGCGGGGTCCACGACCACGGGTTCGAGCATTTTGCCGTTCACGCCACCCTTGGCGTTGATCTCGTCGATGGTCATCAACGCCATGTCTTTGAGCGACGTTTCGGAGATCGCCATGGTGCCGGACAACGAATGCAGAATACCGACCTTGATGGTCTCGGCGGCCTGGATGGTCCAGGTCATGCCCATCGCGGCAATGGATGCCGATAGTGTGAAAGCCTTGATCAAGCTGCGACGCTTCATTGTGCGATCTCCATGAACTTGTGAATTTTATGGGTGGCAGATGCGGACTACTGAAGGGTCTTTAGCAAGGGCTGTGCCTGGTCGGCAAAAGGCAGGGAAATGTCGCATTAGAGCGGTTGCGCGGTTTGGGTGGCGCACCATGAAGGATCGCGCCTGGCGCGTTGGTGCGAAGAGGTGCGCCAGATTGGGGCGCGACGATTGCCCCTGTGGGCATGTCCACAGGGGTAGCGCGCGGTGCAAAAATTTAATCCATTGCACCGCGGCTAGCGTTTTTGAGTATCAGGCCGCTTGAGTTTTTGTAGTCATTCGCGAAAACAGCACCCGGTCGAGCAGCCAGACCACCACCAGCGAAGCACCGACCAACGGAAAGGCCACCGCCAGTGCAAACATGATGACCATCGCGGTTTTCCATTTCGGCAGGTCATGGCGCAGCGGCGGAACACCGAATTTCCCCTCTGGACGGCGCTTCCACCAGATCACCACGCCGCTGACGGCGCTGAGCAGAATCATCAGGCAGATCAGCAGGATGATGATCTGATTGAGCGGACCGAACATTTTTCCTTCGTGCAACATCACGCCGATTTCCGTCGCGCGGGCGACGGCGCCGTATTGGGCGAAGCGCACGTCGGCGAGGACGTCGCCGGTGTACTGATCGACATGCAAGGTGGCGTCGTTGCGCGGGTCGTCGGCGAACACCGCGATGGTGAACACGCCGGTGGCGGTCGTCGGCAAGGTGATGCTGTAACCCGATTCGACCTTGCGTTGCACAGCGATGTTCTGCACGTCCTGCAAGCTGATGGTCGGCGCGGCGGGGCCGGCTTGCGCGCCGCCGTGGGCCATGTGTTCGGCGTGGTCGCCGGACATCGGCATCGGCGTGTTTTCCATCGCCCATGGCACGGTCTGGCGGGTGGCGGTGTTGAGGCTGCGGGCCTCGACATCAGACTTGGGCACGTCATCCCACATCGCTGCTGGAAAGACATTCCAGACTTCGGCGTATTGCTTGCCCCAGAACCCGGTCCAGGTCATCCCGCTGAGCAGCATCACCAACAGCAACGACGCGCCCCAGAACCCGGTTACCGCGTGCAGGTCACGCCAGAGCACTCGACCGCGACTGCTCAATCGCGGCCACAGAATTCCGGCAGCCTGGCCACGCGGCCACCACAGAAAGACGCCGGAGACCACCAACACCACGCCCCAACCGGCGGCCAATTCGATCAGTCGATCACCGACGGTGCCGATCATCAGTTCACCGTGAATCGCTCGCGCCACCGCTTGCAGATTCTTCTTCGCGTCTTGCTCGCCGAGGATGTCGCCCTGGTAGGGGTCGACGAACACGTTCAGCTCATTGCCGGCATTGAGCACGACAAATTGCGCGCTGCGTTCGGCGTTGGCCGGCGGCAGGTATTGCTTGATCTGACCCTGTGGATACGCCGCTTTTACCCGCTTGAGCAGGTCGTCGGCCGGGACGCTGTGATGCCCGGCCGGGACGTTCAGCAGGCTGCCGTACATCAACGGGTCGAGTTGCGGTTTGAACAGGTAAATGATGCCGGTCAGGGCCAGCATTACCATGAAAGGCGCGACGAACAGACCGGCATAAAAATGCCAGCGCCAGGCCAGGTTGTAGAAACTTACTGTGGGCTGTTTCATCGGTTGTGCTCCGCTTGGCTTGGTTCTTTTGTTGTTGTCCGGTGACTGCTGCGCAGTCATTCGCGGGCAAGCCCGCTCCCACATGGGCGGTGTTGAACCTGTGGGAGCGAGCTTGCTCGCGATGCTTTTAAAAGCTCATATCCACCTTGGTCCAGAGCGTGCGCCCCGGTTCTTTAATGGCTTGCGGGTCATTGGCCGGGTAGCCGAAACCGGCGTTGCCGGCCAGGTTCAAGTGCTCGGCATAAGCCTTGCCGAACAGGTTGTCGACGCCCGTGCTGACCTTCCAGTTTTTGTTAATCCGGTAGGCGCCATTGAGCGAGAACACGCCAAACCCCGACGTCTTGTCGAAGTCCTTGCCGACGACGTTGCCCTTGTTCTGGTCGATGCGGTTTTGCGCCGCAACCACCCGCCACAAGGCACCGGCGCTCCAGTTGTCTGCGCTGTAGGTCAGGCCGAAACGTGCGTCCAAGGGCGGCATTTGCGGCAGCGCGTTGCCGTCGCTGCTGTTCTTGCCCCAGGCGTAGGCCAGGGTTGCGTCGGCTTTCCAATGGCTGGTCAGCTTGTAGGCCGCACCCAATTCGCCGCCCATGATTCGTGCGTCGATGTTTTGTGCTTGCGAGGTCATGCTCATCATTGCGGGCGTGTAGTTGAACAGGATGTAGTCGCGCACCTGCCCGACGTATCCCGAGGCCCAGGCTTCCAGGTCTTCGGTCTTGTATTGCAGGCCGACGTCCAGCTGGGTGGTTTTCTCAGGCTTGATCGAATCGAAGGCGTTCACCGATCCGGCGGGCCCCGATTTGGGCGAAAACAGCTCCCAGTAATCCGGGAAACGCTGGGTGTGGCCGAGGCCGGCATACAGCGTGGTCGGGCTGTCCGCCAGATCATGCTCGTAACGGACGAAGCCGCTTGGCAAGGTGTCGGCGCGGGTATCGTCGGCGGTTGGGTTGGCGCGAGTCATCATCCCCGAGCCAGTGGTCTGCCGATAATCCTTGGCCGAGGCGCGGTCCAGGCGTGCACCGGTAATCAACCGATCACGGTCGGCGGCGTACCAGGTCAATTCGCTGAACACGCCGTAGTTGTGGAAGTCGGCGTCCTTGTTGCGCGGCAGATCCTTGTAGACGTCGATGCCCATGGCGCTGCGTTGGCGATGTTCGTTGGTCTGCCCATCAATGCCGCTGATCAACTGCACATCGGCCCAGCGCCAGGTGGCTTTGATCCGTGCGCCGAGGGTTCGACGGTCGACGTTGGAGGCCATCGGGCCGGCCATCATGCCGGTGCCGGACGGCGTGCGCAGGGTGTAGTTGTCCATTACGTGATCGGCGTAGTTGTAGTCAATCTGCGCTTCGACCTTATCCAGCACGTCGCCGATGTTCGACTGCTCGAAACGCAGGCCCAGGCTTTCGCGCTTGAACTGCGAACCGTCCATGCCGCGCCCGGCGTAACGGGCTTCGCCATCGCTTTTGCCAGCGGTCAGTTCCAGCAGAGTGTCAGCGTCCGGCGTCCAGCCAACCGCCACATCGCCGTTCCATTTGTCATAGCGCGACGGCACGGTGTCGTTGTTGCCGTCCCGGTAGTCGTCGGAATGCGCAGTGTTGCCGATCACTCGCACGTAACCCAGCGGCCCGCCGGCAGCGGCGTCCACCACTTTGTCGAAACGCCCGTTGGAGCCGACCAGCACGCTGGCGTTCACCCGGGTGCCGAGTTCGCCGAAGCTTTCCGGCTCACGGTCGAAGAGGATGGTGCCGGCCGATGCGCCGGGTCCCCAGAGCACGGTTTGCGGGCCTTTGATGACGGTCAGTTTGTCGTAGGTTTCGGGCGAGATGTACGAGGTCGGTGCGTCCATTCGGCCGGGGCAGGCGCCAAGCAACTGGCCGCCGTTGGTGAGGATGTTGAGCCGCGAACCGAACATGCCGCGCAGCACCGGGTCGCCGTTGGTGCCGCCATTGCGCACCAGGGCGAAGCCGGGGATGGATTTCAGGTAGTCGCCACCGTCGCTGGCCGGCACCGGTTGGCGCGGGTCTTTGGGGTTGGTGACGATGGTCAGCGGCGAACTCGGCGCGATGGCGGTGATCACCGTTGGGCTCAGTTCTTCACTGTGACCGGCGTGTTCATCGGCCAGCACCGTCGGTGTCAGCAGTGCACCGCAAAGGAAGGCGGTGGCGAGCCTGAAACGAATACTCGATTCGTTCGGGGCAAAAGAAGCTTGGGCAGGGCGCAAGCGTGTGTCAGCAGAAAACCTGGACATGACAATTTCCATCGAACAGTCGTAAACGACACGGCCGGCAGCCTGGGGCTGTCTTCTAAACCGTGTGAGAGCGGATGTGGGTGTTTACGCGTCGATGGGTGGGGCGCGAGTGCGGGCGCCGGGGAAGAAGGTTGGCCGGGCGTGGCCCTGTCGGGGGGAGGGGGGGGTGAAAGTGGTGGCTGTTGGCGTGTCGTACGCGATGAAGGACTGGCCGCCGGTCAGCGCCGGGCAATTGAACAGCAGGCTGCAATAGCCGCATTTTTCCCAGAGCGCGTGGTGCGAAGCTTTGGGCGGGCAGTGCTCGGCGGCAGGTTGCGCGCCGTGGTCGGCGTGCTCAATTGCCGACATGTCCATCGACATCGACGAGGCGCGTTGATCCATCGGCATCGACTGAGAAATCAGCGGGCCGATAAAGATCATCAACATGGCGAACAGGCTGATCCAGCTGCCGCGCGTCAGGCTTAACGGCTGACGACGGTGTGCGGATGACCTGGCGCTGAGCGGGCGCATGGACGTTTTTGCTCAGTCGATTACTGGGTGTGGGCGTGCATCTGCATGTCTTCCGGCGGCTTCTTCTGCACCGCAACTTCGACCGTCACGTCACCGGATTTTTCGAAATGCATCGTCAGTGGGAAACGCTTGCCGTCGCTCAGCAGGCTGCGATCTTTCAGCTCCAGCAGCATCACGTGGTAGGCCATAGGCGCAAAAGTGACGTTGCCACCGGCAGGGATTTCGACGCTCGGCACCTGCTGCATTTTCATCAGGTCGTTTTGCATGACGTGCTCATGCAGTTGAGCAATGCCTGCAATCGGCGAGTCGACGCTGAGCAGGCGGTCAGAGGTTTTGCCTGTGTTCTGAATGACAAAATAGGCCGCTACGGTTGGCGCGTTGGGCGGCAACTCTTGCGACCACGGATGAGCGATTTCCAGCTCCCCGGCCTTGTACTCGTGGGCATTGGCAAAGCAGGCAGGCAACAGCAACGCGGCCAGAACGATGAGTTTGTTCAACATGGCAGTTCTCCAGAACGATTCAAAACGCAGGTCAATTGCGAGAAGGAATCACACCAGAGGGGAAGCTCGGGGGTTGAGGCTTGGCCATTGCTGGCGCGGTGTCGGTGTATCGAGAGAGGCGGTGGGCAGGCTTCGATTGGCATCGAATTGAGCGAAATACAGCTGCGGCACATGCCCGGGCAACGCCACCAACGGCGCGGAACCTGAGCAGCACCCGCAATGCTGCATGTTGGAATGATCGTCGTTCTGCGGGGATTTCTGCTCGATCTCGCCCAAGGAAATCGCCACCATTTTCGTGCCGCTGGACGAACAGAAACTGCCCCACAACAACTGCTCGACAGGCGATTTCGCTGTCTGCCCCATCGCTCCGGACATCGGCATGGCGAGCATGTTGAACAGCACTGCGAAGCAGGCGATCCAGGCAAATGCGAGCCGTTGTCGGGACATGGGACAAATCCGGTTGGGTGGGCGATCAGGCGCGGCTATTTAGCCTGATCGGGGCCGATAAGTAAAAAAGCGGCGTGCGGTGTGGTGTCGCAGCGCGATTAGAGTGCGCTGGCGTGCAAGCGCAGGCCCAAAGCTTTCACAACCTTCATGATAGTCGCGAATTCCGGATTGCCAGTGCTGCCCAATGCCTTGTACAGACTTTCACGACCCAGGCCAGCATCACGGGCAATCTGTGTCATGCCCTTTGCTCGGGCTATGTCGTTAAGGGCCGCACGTATGAGCACTCCGTCGCCAGCATCTTCTTCGAAACAGGCGTCCAGGTAAGCGGCCATTTCTTCTGGTGTTTTTAGAAATTCGGCGGCATCGAAACGGGTGAATTGTTCGGCCATGATTTACTCCTCATTACCGATGTTTTGCGCCATTTGAATGGCGCGTTTGATGTCTCGTTTTTGAGTCGACTTGTTTGTTTGGATCAGAGGACTCGGACTATAGGATTGAAGCCATAGAGGTGGATAGCCGGCTCCGTCCGAGAGTGTTGCCGGCAAAGTCGCAAGGTTATGCAAGTCTCAGGAATCGTCTGACACCGGCAGGGCTTTCAGCACTTCACTCACCGACCCGAACTCCCGATCAACCCCCGGCAACACTGGCCGCTGCAAAACAATCACCGGCACCCCACGCTCCTGTGCCACTTGCAGTTTCGGCTCGGTCGCGGTGCTACCGCTGTTCTTGCTGATCAGTACATCAATCTGCCGACGCTCAAACAACTCACGTTCATCCTCGATCAGAAACGGCCCACGCGCGCCGATGACTTCGCAGCGCTCATTGCCCGGGTAAACGTCCAGTGCACGCAAGGTCCAGAACTGCTCTGGCGGGATTTCATGCAAGTGCAGCAACGGTTCGCGGCCGAGGGTGAACAGCGGTCGGCGAAAGGGTTTCAGTGCTTCGATCAGTTCGGCCCAATCGCTGACATCCCGCCAGTCATCGCCGGCCTGTGGTTGCCAGGCAGGACGCCGCAACGCCCAGCACGCAATGCCGCTCAACTGTGCGGCGGTGGCGGCGTTCTGGCTGATGTGTGCGGCGTAGGGGTGGGTTGCGTCCAGCAGCAGATCGATCCCTTCAGCGCGGATGAACTGCGCCAGACCTTCGGGCCCGCCGTAGCCGCCAACGCGAACCTGACAGGTCAAATCGGTTGGCACGCGACCAACACCGGCCAGGCTATAAATGTGTTCCGGCCCCAAGGTACGAGCGATGGCCAAGGCTTCTGTCACGCCACCGAGCAACAACACGCGCTTCATTGAAAAGCTCCCGCATGGCCGACAACCCCGCCTTGGCGATCGATGGCAAACACTTCGACCTGAACCTGCGCCGGCACCACGCTGCGAGCAAAGTCCAAGGCGTGTTGACACACCGCATCACCCAGGGCAATCCCCGCAGCGCTGGCCATTGCCAACGCTTGCTGGCTGGTGTTGGCCTCGCGAATCGCTGATTGCAGCGCCTCATCTGCCCCGACCGCAGCCGCCCACTCAGCCAGTTGCGGCAGGTCGATGCTCGAATGCCGACTGTGCAAATCCATGTGCCCAGCCGCCAGTTTGCTGATCTTGCCGAAGCCGCCGCACAGGCTGAGTTTATCCACCGGTACTTTGCGCAGGTGTTTGAGCACGGCGCCGACGAAGTCGCCCATTTCGATCAGGGCGATTTCCGGCAAGTCGTAGACCCGGCGCATGGTGTCTTCGCTGGCATTGCCGGTGCACGCGGCGATGTGCAAGTAACCGTTGGTTTTGGCGACGTCGATGCCTTGATGGATCGAGGCAATGTACGCCGCACAGGAAAACGGCCGGACGATGCCGCTGGTGCCGAGGATCGACAAGCCGCCAAGAATCCCCAGTCGCGGGTTCATGGTTTTCAGCGCCAGGGCTTCGCCGTCCTCGACGTTTACGGTGACCTCGAAGCCGCCCCGGTAATCCAGCTCCTCGGCCAGCAGCGTCAAGTGATCGGTGATCATCTTGCGTGGCACTGGGTTGATCGCCGGCTCGCCGACGCCCAGCACCAGCCCCGGCCGGGTGACGGTGCCCACGCCGCGACCGGCGCTGAAGCGCACGCCCGGCTCGCAGTGCAGACGCACTTGGGAAAAGAGCAGGGCGCCGTGGGTCACGTCCGGATCGTCGCCTGCGTCCTTGATCGTTCCGGCTTCGGCGCCGTCGTCCCTCAACCGACAGAACTCCAGGCGCATTTGCACCCGTTTGCCTTTGGGCAGAATGATCTCTACGGCGTCCGCTTCCACGCCACTGAGCAACAGACGAGCCGCCGCAAAGCTGGTGGCGGTGGCGCAGCTGCCGGTGGTCAGGCCACTGCGCAGCGGTGCGGGTTGTTCGGCGGTTTCGTCACGCATCGAAAGGCTTCGTCACTTCCAGCAGGGTAATCGGCAACGCCTGACGCCACGTATCGAAGTCGCCCAACGGTTGCGCCTGAGCGATATGAATGCGCGTCAGCTCGCCGCCGTACTGCTCGCGCCAGGCCATCAAGGTCATTTCACTTTGCAACGTGACCGCGTTGGCGACCAGTCGGCCGCCGGGTTTGAGTTCAGCCCAGCACGTGTCGAGCACGTCCTCGCGGGTGACGCCGCCACCGATGAAAATCGCGTCCGGACGCTCGAGCCCGACCAAGGCCTGCGGCGCACTGCCGCGAATCAATTGCAGGCCGGGAACGCCGAGAGCATCGCGGTTGTGTTCGATCAACAACTGCCGCCCTTCATCGGCTTCGATGGCCAGCGCCCGGCAACTCGGGTGAGCGCGCATCCATTCGATGCCGATCGAGCCGCTGCCGGCGCCGACGTCCCACAGCAGTTCGCCGGGAACCGGGGCGAGACGCGCGAGCGTGATGGCGCGCACATCGCGTTTGGTCAGCTGGCCATCGTGTTTGAAGGCTGAGTCCGGCAGGCCGGCCAGTCGGGAGAGGCGCTGCGTGTCGGGTTCAGCGATGCACTCGATGGCGGTCAGGTTCAGATTGGCGATCAGAGGATCGTTCCAGTCATTGGCGACACCTTCGATGCGTCGTTCGGCTGCACCGCCCAAATGTTCCAGCACAGTGAGGCGACTCGCCCCGAAACCGCGTTCACGCAGCAGCGTCGCGATCGCGGCCGGGCTCTTGCCGTCGTTGCTCAACACCAGCAAGCGAACTCCGCTGAATAGCTGTGCGTTGAGTGCGGCGATGGGCCGCGCAACCACCGAAAGCGTGACCACCTCCTGCAACGGCCAGCCCATTCGCGCCGCCGCCAGCGAGCAAGAGGAGGGCGCCGGCAGTACCCGCATTTCATCGCCGGATACCTGCCGGGCCAGGCTGGCGCCTACACCAAAGAACATCGGATCGCCGCTGGCCAACACGCAGACCGGTTCGCCGCGCAGCGCCAATACCCGTTCAAGGGAGAATGGGCTGGGCCACAACTGCCGCTCGCCACGGATGCACGCCGGCAGCAAATCCAGTTGCCGCTGACCGCCAATGATCCGCGAAGCGTGCAGCAGAGCGTGCCGGGCGTTTTTGCCCAAGCCCTTGAAGCCGTCTTCACCGATTCCCACTACTGTCAGCCAGGGTGACATCTGCAGTCCTCAAAAAAAGTCCTCAAACGGACTGTTCCGACGGGCAGGCTTTTCATGCCGTCGAACAAAGCAGGCATAATACCGCGCCTTCGCCCGCGAAGCGCCTTTCCCACACTGCCGGTCGCCCCCTTGAACGAACGCCCGATGTCTACTGCCTTACGCCCCTCGGCCTGTCCGGGGTTGCTGCGTATCGTCCAGGCGCTGGACGGCGGTATCTGCCGGATCAAGTTGAATGGCGGTTCGATCAGTGCGGCTCAGGCCGACGCGGTGGCCAGTGCCGCTGAGCGGTTCGCTGGCGGCGTGATCGAGGCGACCAACCGCGCCAACCTGCAAATTCGCGGGATTGGCAGTGAACAGGGCGCCTTGATCGATGGCCTGATGGCGGCCGGGTTGGGCCCAAGCACCGCCGCTGGCGACGATGTGCGCAATCTGATGCTCAGCCCGAGTGCGGGAATCGATCAGCAGATGCTGTTCGACACGCGCCCGCTGGCCGAGCAGATCCTCGCCACGCTGCAAAGCCATGAACGCTTCCACGACCTCAGCGCCAAGTTCGCCGTGCAACTCGATGGTGGCGAAGGTTTGGCGATGCTTGAACATCCTCATGATCTTTGGTTGTGCGCCACTGAACGCGAGGGCGAGCTGGTTTTTGCATTCGGTCTGGCGGGGTGTCCCGTGGACTCGCCTGTGGGTGCGGTGACACTGGAGCAGGGCCACGCGCTGGTGGTCGCGGTGCTTGAGTTGTTTCTTGACCTGGCGCGTCCCGAGCAGACACGCATGCGGCATTTGCTCGCTGATTGTTCGCTCGACGGGTTTCTCGCTCGTCTGGCCGAACGTGTGCCGTTGATGCCCATCAAGGGTTGGCAGCGCAAGGTAAGTCCGAGTGTCTTGCACATCGGTGCTCATCCACAGCGTGAGGCCAAGCGCGTGTATATCGGCGCGGTGCCGCCGCTGGGTCGCCTCAATCGCGCGATGCTCAGAGGCGTCGCACAACTGGCACGTGACCAGGGTGACGGCAGCCTGCGTTTCACACCCTGGCAAAGCCTGTTGTTACCCGGTGTTCATGTCGACACTGCGGCTCAAGTTATCCACAGCCTCGAACAGCTCGGTCTGCGTTGCTCGGCCGACGATGCCTTGGCGCACCTGATCGCCTGCACCGGCTCGACGGGTTGCGGTAAAGGCCTGGCCGACACCAAAGGCGATGCCCGACAACTGGCGGCGTTGCTGCAACGTTACGGCCAAACACTGAACGTGCACCTGTCCGGCTGCCAGCGTTCCTGCGCGGCCGCACACAGTGCGCCGATAACCTTGCTGGCGGTTTCTCCCGGTCACTACGACCTCTATTTTCGCGACGCAGCGCAGCCGGGTTTCGGCGCGCTGCACGCACACAACCTTACTATTGAAGCGGTCGCAGCCTTGCTCGACGCCCGCTCACGGAGCCCCCTTGATGCTTGATTACATCCGCGACGGTCAGGAGATCTATCGCAACTCCTTCGCGATCATTCGTGCCGAGGCCAACCTGGAGCATATTCCGGCCGATCTGGAAAAGCTCGCGGTCCGTGTGATCCACGCCTGCGGCATGGTCGACGCCATCGACGGCTTGCAATTTTCCGAAGGCGCGGGCAAGGCCGGGCGTGATGCGCTGGCCGCCGGTGCGCCGATTCTGTGCGACGCGCGGATGGTCAGCGAAGGTGTGACCCGTGCGCGTTTGCCCGCCAACAACCCAGTGATTTGCACCCTGCGCGACGACAGCGTTCCGGAACTGGCCCGGGAGTTGGGCAACACCCGTTCCGCTGCTGCGCTGGAACTATGGCGTCCGCATCTGGAAGGCAGCGTGGTGGTGATCGGCAACGCGCCGACCGCACTGTTTTATCTGTTGGAAATGCTCGATGCCGGCGCGCCGAAACCGGCACTGATTCTCGGCTTCCCGGTGGGCTTCGTCGGCGCCGCCGAATCCAAGGCAATGCTCGCGGCGGACAGTCGCGGTGTGCCCTTCGTCATCATGCAAGGCCGGCTGGGCGGCAGCGCCATGGCCGCCGCCGCCGTCAATGCCCTCGCTACGGAGATCGAATGATGCAGCAACCAGGACGTTTGATCGGTCTTGGCGTCGGCCCCGGTGATCCGGAACTGATTACCGTCAAAGCCCTGCGCCTGCTGCGCGAATCGCCGGTGGTGGCGTACTTCGTCGCCAAGGGCAAAAAAGGCAACGCCTTCGGCATCATCGAGGCGCATTTGCAGGACGCGCAAACGCTGCTGCCGCTGGTGTATCCGGTGACCACCGAAGCGTTGCCGGCGCCGCTGTCGTATGAACAAGTGATCAGCGATTTCTACGATGCAGCCGGCGAGGCGCTTGCCGCGCACCTGGACGCTGGCCGTGACGTGGCGGTGATCTGCGAAGGCGATCCGTTCTTCTATGGCTCCTACATGTACCTGCATGATCGTCTGGCCGAGCGCTATGACGCCGAAGTCGTGCCGGGTGTTTGCTCGATGCTCGGCGGTGCTTCGGTGCTGGGCGCGCCGCTGGTGTATCGCAATCAGAGCTTGTCGGTCCTGTCGGGTGTATTGCCCGCCGACGATCTCAAGCGTCGTCTGGCCGATGCCGATGCCGCCGTGATCATGAAGCTGGGGCGCAACTTTCCCAAGGTCCGTCAGGTGCTTGAAGAACTCGGGCTGGCGGAGCGTGCGCTGTACGTGGAGCGCGCGACCATGGCCAACCAGAAAATTGTCCCGCTGGATCAGGTCGAGCCGATGTCGTCGCCGTACTTCTCACTGATCATTGTTCCCGGTGAAAGGTGGCAAGGCTGATGGCCCGTCCAGTTCCCGCGATTGTCATTCTCGGCAATGGCAGCCTCGCGACCGCGCGCAAGATTGCGCAGCTATACCCTGGCGCATTGATTCATGGTCTGGCCGAACGGGTGGAAGGCGCGGACCGCGTCTATCGCGAGTTCGGCGCGACCCTGCGTGAGCTTTATCAACAGGGCACGCCGATTATCGCGCTGTGCGCGGCGGGTATCGTCATTCGCACGTTGGCGCCGCTGTTGCTGGAAAAAGGCGCCGAACCGCCAGTGCTGGCCGTGGCTGAGGACGGCAGCGCGGTGGTGCCGCTGCTCGGTGGCTTAGGCGGGGTGAACGTCATGGCACGGGAAATCGGCGCCGGGTTGCAAGTCGCGGCCGCGATCACCACCAGCGGCGAATTGCGTTTCGGCACCTGCCTGCTCAATCCGCCCAGCGGTTACGCACTCGGCGATCTGGAACAGGGCAAGCGCTTTGTCTCCGATCTGCTTGCCGGACACAGCGTGCGCATTGAGGGGGCCGCGCCGTGGCTGGATCAGGCGCAGTTGCCGGAAGATCCGCAGGCGCAGCGCTCGATTCTTGTCGGCAGCGCCGAGCGTGAGGCGAGCGCCAATGAATTGCTGATCTATCCTCGCAGCATCGCGGTGGTGGTGCGTGCCGAGGTGGCGGATCTGCCGGATACGATTCGCGCGGCGTTGCAGCAGGCGAAAGTGGCGGTGCAGTCGTTGGCCTGTCTCGTGGCGACTGAGGATGAGATGGCGAGTCCGGCATTGCGTGAGGCGGCGCTGGAGCTGGGTG
The DNA here is from genome assembly GCF_054898165.1 of Pseudomonas sp. Hz4. Taxonomy (NCBI): domain Bacteria; kingdom Pseudomonadati; phylum Pseudomonadota; class Gammaproteobacteria; order Pseudomonadales; family Pseudomonadaceae; genus Pseudomonas; species Pseudomonas sp. Hz4. Next base: position 886,324 of record NZ_CM142719.1, read on the forward strand.
TACCGTTGCGGTTTGTCACCTCCGTGAGCGACCTGGGCACGCTCGATATGACGATCATTGCGACGGCCCACGACATTACGATAGCCGTGGCCGAACAGCCGCTGGACGTCACGCAAATCGGCCGCCCGCGCGGACGGCTGGCGGTGATCGGGCTCGGCCCCGGCGCTGCCGAACTGATGGTGCCCGCGGTGAAAGCCGAACTGGCACGGGCCACCGACGTGCTCGGCTACGAAACCTACGTGCGCATGGCCGGGCCGTTCCGCGAAGATCAGGTGCTGCATTGCACCGACAACCGCGAAGAAATGCAGCGCGCCCGTCACGCCTTCGAACTGGCGGCGCAAGGCCGTTCGGTGATTGTGGTTTCGTCCGGTGACCCTGGCGTGTTCGCCATGGCGGCGGCGGTGCTGGAGGCGTTGCACGAATCGAGTGAGCCGAGTTGGCACAGCGTCGATCTGGAAATCCTGCCGGGTGTGTCCGCCTCGCTCGCCACCGCCGCCCAGGCCGGTGCGCCGCTGGGCCACGATTTCTGCGTGATGTCGCTGTCGGACAACCTCAAACCGTGGTCGATCATCGAGAAGCGTCTGGATCTGGCCGCTGAAGCCGATCTGGCGCTGGCCTTCTATAATCCGATTTCCCGTGCGCGGCCATGGCAACTGGGCCAGGCGTTGGAAATCATCGGCCGGCATCGCACACAGGAAACGGTGGTGGTGCTGGGCCGCGACATTGGCCGTCCTGGCCAGTCGCTACGGGTTACCACGCTCGGCGAACTGACCCCCGATCAGGTCGACATGCGCACTATGGTGTTGATTGGCTCGTCCACTACCTGCGTATTCCCTCGCGCCGAGGGTGGAAACTGGGTGTACACCCCGCGCTGGTATGGCGTTAAACCCGCCTCCTGAAATCGGGCGGCCCTTTGCAGGGCCGCTGCACTGGATCGGATCCCGTCGACTCTCGAATCTCTCTGATTCACCCTTTTGGCAGCCGTTTCCTACTGTTGTTGTGGGGTTGTTATTTGCCCACGTTTCAATTCTTATAATTGGACATACAAAGTGCATGCGTTGTCATGCGCGAAATATAAAGCGCTCGCACCCTGATGTCGTTGGGTTAAGTCATGTTTATGGTGTTGTAGTGTAATGGGTTGATATAGGTTTTTCCCTTGTTCTGACATTAATTGAATTCCTTGCGAGTTGATGGGTTGTGCAAGTTGACGTTATTTTTTGAATAACTAGTTTGCTCAATGAAAAAGGATATTCAATTGAAAAGTGCAGAAGCAGAGGGGCTGGTCGGTCGGGATTTTTCTAAATCTGTTGATAGAGCCAAGTTGGAGTTCGTCCTGACGCGCCAGTTAAATGCGGAATTTCAAGGCAAGGCGCTGCGTTACTACGAAGGTGCTGTCACGGCCTCCAGTTTGTCCGAACAGCTGACGGCGGTCAGTTTGCTCAAGGACGTTATCGAAACAATTCCACCGAATGCTTCGAAGGTCCAATTGCAACAACTTCGAGCAACTCTGGCGGATTACCATACTCGCTTGACCACCACCGTGGAGTTGTTGAGTACTGCCAAAGCCGTGCCAAAAAAACTGCACTTTGTCTGGGTTGGCGGAGGTATGGGTGCAATCCAGGGTGATTACATCAATGTCTGGAAGCAGAGGGTGGGGCCCGATGGGTACAGCCTTAATCTCTGGTACGACAGTGACGCGCTGCTGGCCCATGAAACCAATCGAATCATTGTCGAATCGGCCAAGGCCCTCGGGGCCATGTCTGTCCCTGAAGGGAAGGCAGATACCCCTGCTGCGCTGGCTGATCGTTATATCGAACGAGCGCGGGTGCTGCGTCAGCAGATGTTCGAACATATCCAACAGGTCACTGGCGCGGGTGGAAGTGCCGACCAAGCGCGAATCGATCTTTTGGTCAGAGCCTATGGCCAGGATGAACAGGCGCTCAAGGTACTCAAGTCACGCAATGTGCAGTCCCTGGAGGCTGTAGAACGCAACGGGATTTTGCTTCGCGACATCCGCACGCGGTTATCCGATCAACCGTTGTTTGATATTTATGAGCGCGAAATCTCCTTTCGCACCAATTTGGCAGCGGCGTCGGATATCACGCGTCTGCAGGTTGTGAATCTCGAAAGCGGTACCTACCTTGATGCGGATCTGCTGCCGTCCTTGCATAAAAAAATCGGTGGCGTGGATCTCACCGGTTTCGATGCCGAGGAGCGCATCGGCGTTATGCAGGTCTTGCTTGATCATAATCCGCAGATCCTTCCGAACCGCGGTTCACACTATGCAGATCTACGTCACAAGGTGCCTGAGCAGTACAACGAGGCGTTGCTAGCCTTCGCCAAAAAAGTATCTTCAGTGAGGGATATTTTTGCACCGTTCGGTGACGTCATGGTCTCTGAAGGCGGGCTGCGTGTCGGTAACAAGAACAGTCCTGATCTGGCGGCCAATTCAATCGTCCCCTTCAACGGTCTTTCCAATGCATTGTTGAGCGGCCACGCAGGCTCTGCAGCGATTGCCGGGGTCATGGAAAAGATCCGCAAGAACTACGCGTTCCGTGACCGTGTGCTGGAGCAGGCACAGACAGCTTACCTATCGCTTCAGGATCACCAGGCGTTTACCGATCTGATTATTGGCGAGTGGGAGAAGCAGCACGGGCCGATATCAGACTGGGAGGGAGACCTGCGTACACTCAATAGCTTTTTACCGGCAGTCGCTGGCTACGATGCCGACGGCATCAAGTTCGGCGCCCAATCGGCCATTGTCATGAGCGGCCCATCGGCGGTGTCGAGCGGACTGAGTGATTTCGTCATTCACCATGGAGTTGCGAGTGCCCGCCAACTAGTCAGTGACAGGGTCAATCTGTTTGACGGTTTCAATCTGGCAACCGAAGAGGAGACCCACCACAGCTGGAAAGACAACGCCAAGACGGAAACTGCATGGTTCGAACTTGAAACAAAAAAAATCGAGGACGGGGCCTATAACCTACGTTACAAGGGCAATGTAAATGAATTGCTTAAAGGTCAGACCCTTACTCTCGAAAAAGGCTGGCCCGTCATAGAAGGCCGGCCGGTGTTGATGACGGCTGTGCTGCAACAGTTGATGGATGATCTGGGCGAGCCCTTGATCCAGGCGATGCGAAGCAAGATCAGCGGCGAGATGGTACTCAACAAACCGTTGAGCCTCAGCTTCGACCAACGCCAGCAGATCCTCGCCCAACCTATCAGCGAACTCCCGCCGTCCCTCGGTGCAGAGCAGGCCGCGAACTTCAACGAGTTGTTCGCCCGTCTCCAACACGGTTCGCTTCCTATCGAACAATTGAGCCCGCTGCAGCGCGTTGTGCTGGGCGGTCTGTTCGGCGCCCAGAGCCTCGATGCCACGGGTTTTGCCAACGCCTGGCAAGACGCGCTCAGGCTGGCCCGGGAAACCGCTGAAGGCGGGGTGTTTGCCCGTTACGCGATGATCGAGAAAACCCTGCAGCAACACAAGGCTGCGGCATTCGAAGCAGGCCTTGCGCAGGGTGGCGTCCCCGGCCTGCAAACGGCGCGGGAGCTGAAGGCACTCGCGTTGACCGAACCCCTGAGCTTGAACCAGTGGGGGCGGCGTATCGCGCAAGTCAACGGCACCGCGCAGCGGGAATATCGCACGCAAATCCTCAAGCGTGCTGCGCAGGTTCGTGAACAGTTTTTTCAGGCCGGCGCCCTTTCCGCGCGGCAGTTGCCTCAGGATTTGCTGGCGCGCACACCGGGCGACCCGAGCCGGCGGTGCTACCCACTGACATTGCTCATGGCGGTGGCGCTGAGCAGGGGCGTGAGCGCCGAGCGAACGCTGGTCGGCCGGGTAGCCAGTGCCAGTCTGATGCCCGATGACGCCGATTCCCGGGTATTGATGCAGGCTCTGGATGAGTTGCTCGGCGTCGCCATGACCAACGCCGGAACGCCACTGGGAACCCACAGCCTGGAAAAGATTCTGCAGACGCTGCAAGCGAAAAGCACCACGAGCGTGCTGCTGCTTGATACCGGCAACCATGCGCTGCTCCTGGCGAAAGTCGTCGTCGGCGACAGCAGTTTCTATCGTTTCTTTGATCCCAATTTCGCCGTGTATGGATTTGACCAGGTGCAGTCGATGAAGGAGGGCATTGAGCGCTACCTGAGTCATGGCAACGCCGAATTGGCCAGGTTGTATGGCCTGTCTGCCACCCCGTCATTCAACGTCATCGAACTCAATCCTGCGGTCATTGCCGACAGGATCCTGCCATCCGAAGTGCAGGTGGGCAGCTTGCTGAATGACGGACCGGTTGCGTCTGGTCTAACCACCACGATATGGGAACGACAGACTGTTCAGCGCACGCGCTCGCTGTCGGAAAACGCCCGGATGGGGGCCAGCCTGGCGCAACTGGACGGACGTTACTGGGCGCGTGAATTCGACGAGGCGACCAGCCATTTACGCAGCGAACATGAACTGGGGCGTGAATTCTTGCCATTGCTGGAGACGGTTCAGGGCAGTCCGGAGACGGGTTATACGTTGACGATGGTGGACGCCCGCAATCCCTTGGATGCTGTCAAGGTCACCACCGCCGACTCGCGGTTTATCAAGTTAAAACAACATATTCGAAGTTTGCTGGAGAGGGTTGCGGGCAACAACACCGGCCCGGTGGAAGCCGACGGTGGCAGTCGCTTGAGTTTTGCCTTCGCCATCCAGACCCTGATCACCGAAATGCGCAACCGTGAGTATCAGGCCGGGGAGGGGCAAGTGCCGGCGCTGGCAGTCGCTCTTCAGGTGCAGGTCTATGTCAGTTATGCCCAGCTGGGCTATGGCGTGGTGAGTGATTCGGTGCAGATCATCAATCTGGTTCGTCAGGTCGCCGCCAGTGAGCAGGCCCTGGCGATACGCCAGTCGTCGCTGTCCGGGCGGCTGTTGGGCCGTGCGTCCACGGGGGTAGGAATCGGATTTTCCGTGGTGAACATTGGCTTCGACATCTATGGCCTGGCCGTAGCGAACAACCAGGAGCAACGTTCGCGGCTGGCCACGCAATTGGTGTTCGACGTGGCGGCGCTGGGGCTGGATGTCGTTGCACTGGCCGTGGGCGGAACCGTCGGCGCGGCAGCGGCCATTCTGTCGGTGCCGTTGCTGGGCGTGGGCATCGGTGTGACGGCCATCGCCAGCAACCTGGGGCAAATCAGCGACAAGGCCAGGGCCGTGGGCGAGCATTTGCGCACTATCGTGGACGCTTACGGAGTCGCCGCTTACACGAGCAAGGACGGGGTCTTGCGCTTCGAACCGGAGGCGGTCATCACTCATCTGGACATGCCGAAAAAACGCATTGGGTTCGATAGTCAGAAATTTTACCCGACGGTACGCGGAGGCCTGGAACTGCCGCAGCCCGACACGAATCCCAGGCAGTTGCACCGGGCCATCGACATTCGCCAAGCATTGGAGCTGCCAGACTTCGTCGCGCTGGATCCCGGGATTCCACCGATCCGGACAGTGGTATTGCCGTGTACGCCGATTTGTTACTACGGCTATGAGTACCAACTGGGGTCGGCAGGATTCGATTATGTGCCGAAGGAAGGCGAGTCCGACGTCGAGGCGTCAGACCTTCCTTCGGAAACCTGGTACCCGAGCCTGCACAACAGCACGGTGAGCAAGCTGGAATATGACGAGGAAGGTGAGCGTCGTTTTTACTTCTTTGCCAATACTCCGTTCCCGCACATCCTCTACAAGCTCAACCCGGTCTACAAACCGACGAAGATAGCCGTGATCCTGGACGCTCATGTCCGGCAATTGTTGGTGCCAGAGTTGCCGAGGGAATGGAAAAACTGCATTTCCTACGTAATCAGCGCTCACTCGGGCCTCTATCAACTCTGCCTGACTCCCGGGATCGTGGCGGTTGCCTTGAGGAACAGCACTTTCGGCGAGTCGGTCAGCTGGATGATTCGTGCACCATGGGTCAGTGAGAAACAGGTGACGTTGGAGAACACAATCCTGACCATCGACGGCGTCCAGGTCGAGGGTTTCGGAGTCTTGGAAGGGTTCCTCGAACTGGCGAACGGGGAGCTTTTCCGGTTCGACCAAGACCAGCAACATTGGGTGTTGCTGTCCGTCACACTGGACTCCGGAACGAACGAGACTGCACTGCCGACTGCGCTGGCCCGGATTCGCGAGCGGGCGCACGAGAAGCGGCTGGCTTCTGCGTATATACCGCTGCACAACTACGAGATCCCGTTCAACGACCGATCCGCACCGGTGTACACCACCGGATACTACGATGTGGCGCAGGATCGGGTGCTCTACGCACGCAATCTTCCGGCTGCCGTCAACGACGGGATCCTTCTGGGTGGCGTCAGCGGTCAACACGTCTGGTTCTATCATCCTGACCATCCGACCCTCTGGCGTGTCGATGCGACCACCGGAACGGTCAACCATCGCTATCGCCTGATGAACCCGCAAAGCGGTTCGACAATCAGCGGTTGCGAGCAGACCGCAGACGGGAAACTGCGCGTGGTGCAGAAAATGAAGAGGAAACGGACCTACGACTATACGTTGGAGTACCTGATCACCGATCAGTCCCTGACGTTCGTTGGCATCAATACCTGGGGAGCGTTCCGTCACGACCAATTTTTTGGCACCGACGTGGAGGACTGGAGGGATCCGATCGACGCCTTCGGACAGCCTCATTCCTATGCGGATGAGACGCCCGGTATGGCTGCATCGATTGCCAACTGGACGTCCGCTCAATTCATTTGCGGGCGTATGTATCTGTGGGAGGAGTTCCAGTATTCGGTCTGGATTCGTCTGCATGACAACCAGTATTTTCGCGATGGCATAGGACTCACTCAGAGAATCATGCTGATGTGGGATCAAGTCGATAATGACGCCATGCTTTTCTACGACAAGGAACGCAACGTTCTCTTCCGTGGATTTAGGGATTTGGACAGTCCTGACACTTTCCGTGACGAGATTATCGAGAGCGATGTTGAAGAGGTCTCATCCACTGCCGGCCGCTACATCGCCACCAAGGCCGATGGCCGGCTGTTCGAGATCGAGATGGACGGCGCATTGAAGTTTGTCGGCGTCGGCCAACGCTGGCTCGAGCAGCATCCAGACTGGCTCACGGCGTTACCTGTGTTGGTGAAAGAACATTCGGGTGGGCCGATTCCGATTATTGGCCTGGCCATCGGTTCCGACAGTACCTTCGTCGCGGCGTGGTGCATCGACGGACAGCTTCTGCTGGCGGACATCGGCCATGGCAAAGAGCTGGCGTTGCTCGGGCTGACCCCCGACAGGCAAGCGGGCTGGCTGCTCGATGTTGCAGCAGGGCAGATCTATCGCCAGAGGCTAATCGGGTTCGAAGCCGTTCGGCCGGCCTTTGCCAATGGCGCCCGCGTGCTGCATCCCAAGCACCTGCCGGTCGCGCAAAAAGTCTGGTCTGGCTGGTCGTTTGCCGAGGTGCTGACCGACGGGCAAGGGCTACGGGGGCGAACCCGTGAAGGCGTGAATCTGGAGTTGCTGGACAGCCGGCCTGCACGGATCGTGAGCGTGGAAAATCAATGGTCTTATGTTCACGGTGAGACGATTGATCAGTTGCAATCGCGTTTGAAAGCACTGATGTCGGGTAATGCCCATGCCTCGGTTCTGCCAGTCGAAAATTCTCTGAATCGCTACAAGTACTTTGTACCCGAGCTCAACCGTGTGTTCGATGTCTCCGGGCGAGCCGATGGACAGTGGGCGGTGTTCCTTGGAACCCGAAACGAATCGGTGCCGATGCTGTTCGACCCGGTGGACGGATTGATTTTCGACCGGGGTACGAAAAATGGCATCTGGTTGACGGGCAGTCATGCCCGCAGGGAGGGTGAAGTACTGGTGCTTGAGACGACCGCTGAGGTCACTGACCTGTTGTCTCTGGTTCCGGATGGCGTCGACAAATTGATTCTGGCCTTCGGTTCGCAGGTGCAGACCTATTGCGTGTCCGAGCAGACCTGGCAGCGGCTGGACTGCATTGTCATCGATAACCGGCCTCCCCGGGAGGATCAACCGGCGACCGTGTGTACGCTGGCCCTGGACATGGCCGACAACCAGCGTTTGTTGCTTTGTGTGGCTGAGGGGCATCTGGTGGTTACCGATCCGGACAACGCTCATAGCCTGATAGTGCGTGATGCGGATCCGCAGGATGGAGAATCAAGGATGCCATTGGAAGTCAGCATCAAGCTCCAGGGGCATGACCACAGATTTGGCCTTGAACGATTGCTGGAGATGTTGAAGGACATCCAGGGCGATGCGGGGTATGTCGTGTTGGGCGAAATGATCAAGAAAGCCGCAACCGTTCAATAGCCGGCACTTTCGGACGGCGGGTCTTTTTATCGTATTGATGCACTATCAAGCAAAAACAAACTTTTAAGTTTGCGTTTTAGTAATCATGTTTTGTCTTTGGCATGAGTGAAATGTTCGCTGGGCTCCACGTCCGGCGGCGGTGTTTTTATGTGTCTGCTTGTTGGCATATTAATTAATAGATTAAATCCAGGAGTGTGTTTTCCATGCAGGAAGCGAAAGTTCAAAACAATGACGGCTATGTCAAGTTCGTCAATCTTTTCAAACTGTCTGACCTTGAGCAGGCGCTGTTGTCGCACAAGAATAGCGAGCAATATGATGCGGTAATTCGTTATTACTTTGCCTGTATCGGTTTGCTGGAGTCGCCCAGATTGCTCGAACCCTTGGGGCTATTCAAACAGACGCTGGCACAGTTGCTGGACACGCGTCGAGTGAAGCGCAGCCTCGAAGCGCAGACGCCTCGCGTTGCTGACGGGGTTGTGGATTTATCGCAGATACATGACAAAGTCGAACGTTATGAGTCGCGACTTCAGTTCCGTGTCGAGCAGATGAAAGTGGTGGCAACGGATGTTCCCAAGACGTTGCACTTTGTCTGGCTCGGCGGCGGGCTCGGCGACATTCAGCGCGACTACCTCAATGTGTGGAAACAGGTGTTGGCCGAGCAGGGTTACACCCTCAATCTCTGGTATGACAGCGATGCGCTGCTGGCTTGGCAAACCAACAAACTGATTGTCGAAGCCGCCAAGGCAGATGCCCTTTTTCAGGTTGCAGACAAGAGCATCTCCGAAAATGAGCTGGCTACCCTGTACGAGGAGCGCGCCATTGTTTTGAAGCAACAGATGTATGCGCACACCAATGCGGCGGTGGCGAAGGGCGAATCAGCCGATGACGCCCGGATGGATTTGCTGGGCCGGGCTTACGGTCAGGATGCGGCGCAGTTGCAAGCGCTGAAGGACCGAAATCATCGCAGCGTGCTGGAGATGAGCGGTTTCCAATTGCGCGATCTCGATGCTGGCGCAGTACCGCTGCAGCTGCAGGACATCTACGAGCGGGAGATGCGTTTGCGCGGCAATCTGGCGGCGGCCTCCGATGTGGTGCGTGCCGAAGTCCTGTACGCCGAAGGTGGCAGTTATACCGATGTCGACAACTTGCCGCCGTTGTCGACGACCCTGGGCGGAGTCGACATCAGTGGTTTTGAACCCGATGCCCGTCTGGGGATTCTGCAGTTGTTGCTCAATGACAATCCCGAATGGATGCCTGGGCGTCAGGCGTCCTCCAGTTACGCCACCAGGATTCCCCCTGAACACCTGCCGGCACTGGAGGCATTTGCCAAAAGCCGGCCGGCCCTGAGCCAGGTGTTTCTACCGCCGGAAGATCGGCTGGCCCGACCTTTTATGCTGCGGGCGGTGACCGAAGGCAACTCGATAACCAATGCATTTCTGATGGCGCATCCCCGCTCGGCGATATTGAAAGCAGTGATCGAGCGTTTCCGGTTTAACTACGGGGTGATTGATGACTCGACTCGACTGGCCGCGCAGCAAGGCGTTGCATTGAGCGATGGTGGCGCCATGGAGCCGCTGGTGACGCAGGTGCTGGAAAGAACGTATGGACCGCTGATCGAACTGCCGACTCATGAAGAAATCTTCGCGAGGTATTTGGCAAATGCCGCTACGAGCTACTTCAGCGACGGCATCCGTCTTCAAAGCGAAGGGACAATCTACCTGACCGGTCCCGCTGCCATACGTGATGGCATGGCCGATTACGCGAGAATGCACTTTACCCCCTCGATGGCCGAGAGCGTGCGCGAGGAGGCCGCCATTGCGAGCCACACGACGGTCAACCGCGCTACCGAAGAAGAGCTGGATCATTCCTGGAAAGACAACGAAACCGACCCCGAAAAATGGGTCAGCGACGAGCAGACGCGTTGGCGCGAAGGCCAGTACAAGACCCGTTACACGGGCGATATCGCGCAGCTTCTGCAGCATTCGACGATTGAGTTTCAAGAGGGCTGGCCCGTCATCGAAAACCGGCCGGTGCTGCTGACCGACATACTGGAGCGCTTGGTCGACGGGCTCGGCGAGCCGTTCATCGAGGCGATGAGGCAGGGACACAATGGCGCAATCCGCTTCGAGGAACAGCTACCGCTGAGTTTTGATGATCGCCAGGTAATCAGGCACCAGGCTTCCGAGGCGCACCCTCCAGCCTTCCTGAGCGATGAGAAAGTTCGAAATCTGGGGGTTGATGAATTGCTGAGCGACATCGCCAGTGGCTCCCGTCACTTCATTGAGGCGAGCCCTTTGCAGAGGCTGTCGCTAGGCGTGTTGTTAGGATGGGATTCACTGCATAACCAGCGCTTCATAGGGGCCGCCAGCGAGCTGGAGAACTTGGCGAACAGCGTTGCCGAGCAGGGCGCTTCCGGCCGTTACGCCGTCATTGAGCGGCAACTGTTCAAGCATAAGGCACCGAGGTTCAGAGTAGGGTTGTCCAGCGATTTGGATCAGCCGTCAATGGTGTCCGACAGCGCGCTGGAACTGAAAAAAGCCGCCTTGAAACAGACGCCGACGCTGTTTCAGTGGGGCCGTCGTGTGGCGCACATCCAGCAAGTGGCCACCCTTGAACATCGCATTCAGCTCGGCGAACGGTTGGCGCAGGTACTCGATGATCTCGAGGCCAGCAGCGTTCAACTGGTTCCCCAGGATCTGCTGCTGCATAGCGGTGGCGAGGCGATTGGCGGGCGTTGTTATCCGCTGGCGCTGGTGATGAGCGCGGCGCTCGCGCAGGACGATATGGCCTCCAGACGCTTGCGCGAGCGTTTCTTTCTGGCGGTGCTCGAACCCGGGCAAGACGATTCGGCAGCCTTTGTGCAGGCGCTGGAAGAGCTGCGGGACGTGCAACTGAGTGAGGTCGGGACGCCGCTTGAACGCGCGGATCTGGATCAGGTCACTGCCGCACTTGAGAAACACGCTGGCACCCGTACGCTGATGCTCAACTCTGATAATCATTCGATGCTGGTGGCCAAGACCGTCAATGCAGGGCTCGCCACTTATCATTTTTATGATCCCAACTTTGGTCTGTGCGAATTCGAGCATCCGGCCATGTTCAAGCGGGCATTGGAGCACTTTTTCCAAAAACAGGGCATGGCCCGCTATTACGCAGCCTATGGTTCTGAAGCCCGGCCGGTGTTTGATCTGATCGAACTGCAGGGTGAAAAGGTGGCCGCCTTGAAACTGTCTGCCGGATTCGAGGTGGCGCAGCTGCTCAAGACCGAACCTTTGCTGGGAAAACCGACGCATGCGATTCGCCAGCGTTTGAACAGTGCCCATGGGAAATCGCTGGTCGACAATTCGCACCTGGGCAGCAGTTTGCTGGCGCTGGACAGCCATTGGTGGGGACAGCAGATCGCGCTCGCTGCTGTCTCCTTGCAGGATTTGCATCCGTCGGCAACGCCGTTGGTGCCGTTGTTCGAAACGCTGGAGATCACGCCCGAGGGCAAATACCGGGTGAGTCTGATCAATCCGTCAGACCCGCAACACGTGATTCAGGTGCTCAGCGACGATCACCGGCTGCTGCGGATCAAGAACTGGCTGTCGGAACAGTTTTCGACCCTGGCGCGTAAACCGGTCGAGACGGGCGGCGTCCTGGATCCGACCGAAGCTGGCAGTGTCCACACCCTTAACGCAGGCTTCACCATCCAGGCGTTGATGAACGCCTTGCGAGGGCGGGAAGGGGATGGCCGGACATTGACCACCGCCGTGCGCCTGCACGCGTACGTCAACTATGCCCAGTTGGTGCATGGCAACGTCGTGGATGTGGTGGGCCTGGTGCAGTTGGTTCGCGCCGCGCTGGGCGAAGAAAAGATCATCGCCCGCACGTGCGCGCCGGTAGTCGGTGAGGCCTTGGGCCATGCGACCAACGAAGGTGTCGGCGCCGTGTTGGGGCTGGCCAATGTCGGCTTTGATGTCTATCAGTTGACGACGGCACAAACCGACGTCGAGAAAGCTCAGTTCGGCACTCAGCTGACATTCGATTCTGCCAGCCTGGCGTTAACGGCGGGCGGCATCGGTGCCGGGCTGGCCGGCGCATCGACCGCCGCGGCGGTGCTCGGTGGCGCCGGAGTCATTCTCGGTGGATTGGCCGTTGGGGTTGCCGCACTGGCCCAAGGATTTGCCAATATCGCGCGTGAGGCGCAGGAGGTCGGGAAGTTTTTCGACGACATGGAACGGGCTTATCGCGGGGGCGGCTACCGTTACGATGACGCTCTGGCCGCGTGGGTTGCGCAGCCCTCACTGATCGTAAAAAGCATCGACTTGAATGCCGGGAAGGTGATGCTCGACAGTCCAAAACTGTATCCCCTGCGCGATCATTTCGGCGTGCCGGACTTCGACCCCGATTACGCACGGGCGATCGATATCCGCCGACAACTGAGACTGCCCGCACAGATCGGATTTGCCCCGCCCGGCGGACAAACTATCGTGCTGCCGTGTACGCCGCAAACCTGTTACGGCTATGAGTACAAGGCGCTGCCCTTTGCCAACTCACGTCACGATCGCGGTTTCGATACGGCCCGGCGCCTGGAGAAAAAGCAATCGGACGGCCAGTGGCTGTTTCGGTTTTCGTTCTATTCCTTTCCTACCGATTACATTCTTTATCGCCTGAATCCGGTGTATCGCGAAACGCTCATCGAGGTGCAACTGGATGCGGTGGAACGTGCACTGGTGATCCCCGTTTTGCCGAAAGTCTGGCACGGTAAATTGTCCTATCAGCTGACAGGTGCAGACGCCTCCTGTTCAGTGACGCTCAATCCCGGGGCAAACATCAGCCTCGTCTCACCAAGCCTAAAGCGTTGCCGCTGGGTGTTGCAGGCAAGCTGGGCCAGTGAACGAGATATCCGGATCGAGGCGTCGGGCGATCTGTACATCGGCAGCGTCCGCGTGACGTTTTCCGGCAAAGGTCTCCACGAGGTGCTGATCAGGACGGCTGACCAGCTGTTCAACGTCAGTCGCGGTAGACGCCAGTTGGACCTTCTCGAGCAGACGGCGCCAGACGGACTCGATGAACAGGCATTGCTGAAACACTACAAGAGCCTTGCGCAGGCGCATCGACTGGTACTGCCGTATATGCCGGTCCATCACTATCTGATCCCGTTCGAGGATCCGCAAGAACCGCGTTACACCACGGCCTGGTATGACTCCCGTGAAGATCGATTCCTCTATGTCCGCAACGAGGAAGTGCTCGACATCAGCGAGCCGCAGCTTTCGTTGGTAGTCGATGGATCTGCCTATTTTTACGACCCGAAGGGTTTCGTGATCTGGCAAGTCGATGCCGCCACAGGGTTACTCAAGAATCGGTATCGTTTATTGCTCCAAAACGGTGAGAGCGCCATTCGCAGTATCGAAGCGGACGCTCAGGGTGTGATTCATGTCGTGCAGGAATACGTCGTCGGTCATCGACCCGCCAGGCAATACCGGTACCTGATTCATGAAGGGCAACTGTTGTTGAGTTCCGTTACTCACGACATGGCGCCGGAACTACAGGCAGTGGTATTTGCCAGCGATAAACTGGCCCACTGGTCATCGGTACTGGGCGAGTATTTGCCGTGGATAACGACCCTAGAGAACAACGGTGTGACTACGGTTGACTGGCAGCCGGCAGTTTATGTTTCGATCTGTTGGAAGTTTGAACCGATATGGCGAGACATGGTGTGGGTTCGCAGCCGCGACCGACTCCTCATCCATCCGCAGCCTGGCCCGAAACATGCTCGTGGTTGGGCCGACTCGATCAAGAACCTGAACGATCTGATGCTGTTGTCGATGGCCGACGACAGCGATGTGTTCGTCATTTACGACCGACTCGTTCAGAAACTATGCCGTCTGCAATGGATCGTGACAGAGGGCAAAGGGCAGTGGACCCACCGATGGGTATCGCTTGCCGAGCTCAAGCAGGTTGTGGTCGTCGAGGGCGGCTATGTGGCGCTCGATAAAAACGGACTGTTTTTCAACCTGACCTCGCAAGGCGAGGTGCAACTGGGCGGCTTGAGCGAGCAGTGGCTCAAGGATCGTGCTCAGTGGTGGAAGGCGCTGGAGCCGATTGCCGAGCACTATCCGGGCAAGGGTTTTGCGATAGTCGGTTTGCGCAACTTTATCGGTGACGGCACCTTGTGCGCCTGGTACGTGAATAACCGATTGTTGCTGTGCGATCCGGGACGCGACAGGGAAGTTCGCTTGCTCGGCGTAACCCCGGACAATCAAGCAGTCTGGCTGTTTGATCTATCAAGCGGCGAGATCTGGACCCAGAATTTCATCGATCCGCAGCAGCTCGATCAAGCATTCGGCGCGGGTTTGCAATTGTTGCTGAGCGACAGCCTGCCGGCTTATCAACGGGAGTGGGAAGACTGTCGGTTCGCCGACGTGACGATTGAGGCCGCCGGATTGCGCGGGATAACCGTTGACGGCGTATCACTGGAGCTTCGTTATCAGGAGGCGGAGATCATCACCGGGGTCAGCCACGATTGGGTGAGCGCGCATGGCGAACACTGGATCGAAGATCTCCAGTTGTTACTGGAAGCGGCGGAACATCCTGAGTTTGTGTCTGTGGAGTCCGAACCTGGCAGCTTGCAATGGTATGACGTACAAAGTGCCCGGCTGATCCGGATTGCTGATAAAAACCTGCCCCGGGATTTTGCGCTGCTCGGCACTCAAGACCAGGTCAACGTGTTGCTGCATGAGCGCCAGGATGGATGGGTGCATATCTATCCGGACATGCTAAGCATCGGGCCGTTTGATTATGTCCAGCGCAATGCCCACGTGCTGGTCGTCGAAGGGCAGAAGACCCAGCGCGATCTCCTGCCGCTGATTCCCGATGACGTCAATACGTTGATTCTGCGATTGGGCCAGGGCGCCGTGACGTGTCATCTGACGAAGGCAGTCTGGCGGAAACTGGACTCGGTCGTCGTCGACTGCCGACATGCGCTGGATGAAATACCCGCCATTCCAGGCAAATTGATCTGGGAGTTCGATCAGCCTGAAAAACTGTTATTCGAGATTGTCCAGGACCATCTGGTCATCGTTGACCCGGACAGCGAGCACTGCCTGATCTTCCGTGATGTGTGTTCGGCCGACCCGGCCTTGCGCGGTGAAGTGTTCCTCGCGTTTAAAGAACTGCACTCACATCCGATATCGATGTTCGTGGCGCGGTTACGGGGCAGAAAAGGCAAGGTTGGCAGTGCAACCCTGCAAGAGCTGCTGACGGAATCGGCAGTCGCAGGGTAAGCGGCCGCCACTCAGGGCACCAGATACCCCTTCACCCCGGTAAAAATGATCTGCGCTGCAAGGGCGCAGACAAACAGGCCCATCAACCGGCTGACGATCTGCAAGCCCTGGTCACCGAGAATGCGCTCGATGCGGCTGGACAGATAAAGGACCACGCCGACGGTGAAACTGGCGAGGGCAATACTGAGAATGGCCGTGAGTTTGTCGTCCCAATGAGGCTGACTCACGCCCATTACCAGTAGCGCACCGATGGTGCCGGGGCCGACCGTCAGGGGAATGGTCAGCGGGACGATGGTCACGTCCTGCTGCACATTGTCTGTCTGCACGACCGACTTGCCTTGGGCCATGCCCAGCGCCGAGATGAACAACACACTGCCGGCACCGATGCGAAACGCGTCCACGGTGATGCCGAAAACACTGAAAATCACCCGCCCGAACAGGTACAGCAAGACGCTGGAGACCAGCGTGGCTGTCGCCACTTTCCAGGCCAGCCGACGTTGTTCCTTGCGCGAATAACCGCGGGTCAGACTGATGAAGCAGGACAACACGAAGAACGGGCTGTAAAGCACCAGCATCTTCAGGTAAACGCTGAACAACACGTGGAGCATGGTCGGAGCTCACGGGAAATGAAATTGATGTGGAGTCTATCAGGCGCCGGGGTGTCTGTCGGCTCGCCGTCAGGGTGAAGTATAAAGTGTAGAAAGATTTCGGTTTTTTGTAGGGTTGTTTTGCTTTTGTTAGTGGGTGGTATAGTGGGTCTTATTAATATCTAGTTGTATTATGTGCGGTAACAGTTGCGAGCTTGTGATCGTTATGTGGGTTGCGTAAGTTTGTCTCTCAGGTCCATGGAGGGCCTGAATTAAATAAGGAAGTTATTATGAATATTGAATCTAACCCTGTTATCACTTTGTCTGATCGTCTTGAACGTTTGAAGGCTTATGATGTTATGCCGGATGTTGTTATTGCTTCGCGAGGTTTAACGCTCAAGTCTGCAGCGTTGAGCTCCGAAATCGAAAAGCCGGATCGTGCTTCGATTGTGGGGGATGGAATTCTGGCATTTGTGTCGGGAATGTCTGAGCAAAATCAAACGGATGTTCAGCACGCCTATTTGTTTGCATCGTTGGTGGCTAATAAAAAATATCCGCGTGATGAACAAGGCAAGGAGTGGTATCAGCTTTTCCTTCAAGTCATGCAGGATTGCGGATGGGCTATTCTGAAAAAGTATTACGACACTGTCGCGGCTTCCGGCAAGAGCTTCAAAATGGATCAACTGGCGCTGAAGATTCTGGCATCGGCCGTGGCGGCGGCCGCCGTTCCCGGCCCAACCTCTGTACTGATGCTCAAAGTGGCCGGCGATGCAATCGCTGCGCTGCAAGCCAGTGATAAACCGCTTCAGGTCTTTGATCAAAACATCAAAGAGTCCGGCACCGGGGGCTTTGGTGTGGCGGCATGTCACGAAACCCAACACGGTGAAGTGATCATGGCATTGGGTGCTGTGCGTTTTGTCAAACGGACTAATCAGACCAAAGTCCTGTTCGTTGATTGGGACAGCAGTTCGGTCGATCTGTACCGCGGTGAATGCCATATGACCATGGTCCCGGCAATTGTTAGCCGTACGCGAGATACTGTTATTGCAAGGTTGGGCGACCGGGCGCAGAAAAAAATCGAAGAATACGAAATCTGATTCAAGGTAATCTTTTGGCGACTACGGTGTGGTCGCCATCCATGAATAAATCAGGTGCTTATGATAGTTGATCATTATTCGGTTTTTATTAACGCGGGCGCTGTTGTCTTGTTGCCAGTTAGTATGGTGGAACAAGAAAGACTCGATGTGTTGAATTCGGTATTGCTTGCGCAGTTGGTGGCAAACAGGAAATATCCAGCGTTCTCTCACACGGGTGAGTGGTATGACGCGTACCGGGAAGTGTTAAAGGATGGTTGGTTACAGAAAGCGGTAGCGTGGGGCGGCTTTACACTGGATGCCGGGTCTAAATGCAACATGGTGGACTGGGTGGGGAGTCGGCTGGGAGAGTTTGTTGATCGAACGATTGTTACTGAAGTAACGGGCGTATTGAACCGCGTCGCTCAGTTACCCTGCACCCTACCGGCCATTGAACTGCTGCGAAAGCATGTTCAGAGGCAAAAAGATCCAGGACCTTCGGAAACGACCGTTGAAACGGGTTGCAAGATCAGCCTGCAAGTCATTCTGGCCCAGCAGGGGCCTGTGCTGAGCAGCGTCTACGTGGAGGTTGAGACCACAGAACAGGTTATTTCCAACCCTCTGGGACAGTTCTTCTCCTCCGATACTGTGCTGGGCAATATTCAACTGAGGTGCTTCCAAGCCAACTTGTCAAATGCACTTTATGAGCCCCTTCGCGATGCGATTGTTAAAAAACTGGGGGATAAGGCGGCGAAGAATATTCTTGGCGTTTCTGATGCCATTGAGCACGAGTTGCCGGCCGGAGCGCCCTTATGATTAACACGCGTTTGCGACTGGCCAACGGTGGCAGTAACGCCCCAAGGGCTGCCGTCGTGGGTGGGAGTATCGTGTCTTTCAATGAGGGCCTGTCCCCCCAGGATCGAGAAGATATCTATCTGAGCAACCTGTACGCGCAATTGGCAACGCGTTCGGCTTACAAGGACGGTTTGGTGGGCAACTGGTTCGACTATTACAAGAACAAGCTCAGGTATTTGGGATGGGACTCGGCGCGTCCTGTCAGCCCCGGACAGGCTGGGCAGGGATTAATGGCCGATAGCGTTGCGCGGCAACTATCTCGGTCGCTTGGCGAAAACTTCTCGCGGCCGGCAAGTCAGGCGTTAGGAGCCCTGAAGCGCAATCGCAATGCTCTTGATGCATTCGAAGGGGCAAGTCTGGTGCGCGATACGGGTTTCTTTCAGGTAATTCCTTGCACGCCGAAATCCCCCGGAAAAATAGAGATAGCCCTTTACCACAAACAGTTCAGCATCCGCAGAACGGTCTCGAAGTTTCTGTTCTGGCCAATGGAGGAAATCGTTGAAACCAGTCAGGAAGAAATGGCGATTATTACTTTCAGCACGCTTCACTACGCAGCGTTCAGAGAGAAAATTGCGGCTGCAGTTGTCGCCGAAACGACTCGTCAGTTACATGCGCTGGAGATATGAGCAGCATGTCGAGCATCTGATGATTGCAATGTCGAGGCTCAGGACGTTTGAGTCGCTGCCCGGATCTGCTGATCACGCTGGGCCACCCAATGCTCGATCAGGTCGCGCAGTTGCGACAGCTCGACCGGTTTGGCCATGTGCCCGTCCATGCCGGCCTGGCGCGCACGTTCTTTGTGCTCGGCGAGAATGTGTGCGGTCAGCGCCACCACCGGCGTGCGAATCCGCTGATTACCGACTTCCCAGGCCCGCAATTGCTGAGTCGCGGAAAAGCCGTCGAGGATCGGCATTTCGCAGTCCATCAGGACCAGGTCATAGCGCTGGGCTTTCATCGCCTGCAAGGCTTCTTCGCCATTACTGGCAGTGTCCGGCTGCAGGTTAAGCTTACCCAGCATGCCGCGAATCACCTTGGTCGAAATGCTGTTGTCTTCGGCCACCAGGATGCGGAAATCGCTTGGCACTTTCACCGGTAAAGTCGGGCCGATGGGCACGTGCTGTGAGATGGAAAGGCCCTTGTTACGCTGGTTCAGCTCATCGGCCAACGTAGTCTTGAGGGTGTAGCCGGCCACCGGTTTGGCGAGGATGCGTTTGATCCCGGAGTTGCGCGCGATGATCTTGCTGGGCGCATTGCTGATGCCGGTGAGCATGATCAGCAGGATGTCGTGGTTCAGGCTCGGGTCTTCCTTGATCTTGGCGGCCAATTGCATGCCGGTCATGCCGGGCATGTTCTGGTCCAGCAGGACCACGTCGAAGTAATCGCGCAGGTGGGCCTTGGTGCGCAGCAGCGCCAGTGCTTCCTTGCCGGACGGTACGGCGCTGACATTCAGCCCCCAGGCGCTGCATTGTTGCACCAGCACTTTGCGGCAAGTGTCGTTGTCGTCCACCACCAACACCCGTGCACCCTGCAGTGGACCATCGAGGTCGGACGTCGGGTGTTCGAGGCGGTCAGGGTCCAACGGCAGGGTCAGCCACAAGGTGCTGCCCTGGGTGGCGCCGCTCTTGATGCCGAACTCTCCTTGCATCAAGCGAATCAGCTGACGGGCGATCACGAGCCCCAGATTGCCTCCCAGGCGGGAGGCCGAGAGGAAG
Source organism: Pseudomonas sp. Hz4 (assembly GCF_054898165.1). NCBI lineage: Bacteria > Pseudomonadati > Pseudomonadota > Gammaproteobacteria > Pseudomonadales > Pseudomonadaceae > Pseudomonas > Pseudomonas sp. Hz4. The sequence goes on from NZ_CM142719.1 coordinate 906,145, forward strand.
TGCTTGCTGTGCAGTTCGGCGTGCATCAATGCGTCGCGCTCTTCGGCGTCCATCGGCTCACCGCTGTCCTGCACGGCAATGCGCAAGCGCGGTTTGGCACTGCGCTCATCGAGCGCGACGACGATCAGGATCTCGCCCTCGTCGGTTTTCTTCAGGGCGTTTTCCAGCAGGCTCAGCAGAGTCTGGCGCAGGCGTGTCGGATCACCGCTGATGACGCGCGGTACCTGCGGCTGGATAAAGCTGATCAACTCGACGTTCTGCTGTTCGGCTTTGGCGCGGAAGATACTCAGGCAGTCTTCGATCAACGCGTTGAGATCGAACTGCACATCGTCCAGTTCGATCTGCCCGGATTCGAGCTTTGAAATGTCGAGGATCTCGTTGATCAGTGTCAGCAGTTCGTTCCCTGCACTGTGGATGGTCTGCACATAGTCGCGCTGCTTGACCGAGAGCGGCGTGCCCAGCAGCAGCTCGGTCATGCCCAGCACGCCATTCATCGGAGTGCGGATTTCGTGGCTGATTTTTGCCAGGAATTCGGCCTTGGCGTTGATCTCGGCATTGCTGGCGGCCAGGTCGCGGCTGACGCTGAAACGGTCTTCGGTGATGCTGCGCTGACGTTCACTCAAGGCAATGCTCATCAACAGGCCACTGATGCAGATGAACACCAGCAACGTGATGATCAGACCTTGAGGCTCCACCAGGGTCAGCCCCAGCAGGGCGGGCAGGATAATCAGCGTGCCGGCGTTGAACACCACCATTGCCGCCACGAAAAGACGTGCCGGGCGATAGCCTTTTTGCCAATGGTAGGCGCTGACGAACAACATGGTCAGGCCCGCGAGGGCGACCAGCGCGTACGTGATGATGTTTAGCGGCAGCGTGTTGACGAACAACAGCAGCAAGCCGCAGACACTGATGAACAGGATGTCGCCCAGCAGCAGCTTGTTCAGCGGGTGCGGGCCGAGCGGGGCAAAGAAGCGATAGGCGAACATAAGACCGCAGGGCGCTGTCAGCAGCAGCGCGAGGTAAGCCCCCGGCGTCTGGACCGCATGCCAGTCCGGCAACCAGGGTCCGGCTACATTCAGCAACAGGACCAGGCTGAGCATCAACAGCCCTTCGCAGCCAGCCAGCCAGAGACTGCTGCGCGAGCGGGTGTAGGCATAACGAATGACGTTGTGCAGGATCAGCATCGCGATACAGCCGAACAACAGACCGTAGATCAGCGTCTGATTCTGATTGGCCGCGGTCATGACCGCCGACTGCAAGGTGATGTAAGGCCGCAACTGATGGTCGGAGACCAGTCGCAGGTAAACGTCGAGGTTTTTTTCGCTTTGCGGCAGCGGCAACATGAAGTCGCTGCTGGGCAATGGCCTTTCAGCCTGGGGCTGTCCGGTACCGGTGTTCAATTGCTCGATCAGCGTGTCGCCGTCCAGCACATAGATATTGAGGTGCGACAGGTCGGGAGCGAACACCCGCAGCAACTGTTCGTGCTTGCCGGGCGCGAGTCGAAAACGCAGCCATAAAGCGCCTTCGGGCTCGGCGGCGGTGAGGCGGTCGAGTTCAATGGGGCTGAATTGATTGGTGTAGCGAGCGGAACGGATGTCGCTTAGCTGCAGGTCGCCCTGTTCGTCGAGCAATACTGCCCAGCCACTGCCTTGCGCGGCCTGAGCCGGGAGCATGCAGAGCAGGGTCAGCAGAGTGACGGTGAAACCTATGGCAATCCTGAGCCAGCGCACGGCGAAATCCCTTCGTAGGTTGATGCCAGAATATTACTATGCGCGGCGCCGGAATAGCCCGGCAAGTGCCCGAAGCCCTTGCCTGGCCGAATGGCGCTCTTATTCCTGATTTTCGCCACGCTCGCGGGCAATGGCACGGTAGCCAATGTCCTTGCGATAGAAGCAGCCTTCCCAGTCAATTTTGGCCGCCAGCTTGTACGCTTGCTGCTGAGCGGCATCGACGCTGGCACCCATTGCGGTGGCGCAGAGTACCCGACCACCGGCCGTCACCACTTGACCATCCTTGAGCGCAGTACCGGCGTGGAAGACTTTGCCTTCCAGTGCTGCGGCTGCATCGAGGCCGTTGATGGCAATGCCTTTGGCGTAGTCACCCGGATAACCGCCCGCGGCCAGCACGATGCCGACGCTCGGACGCGGATCCCATTGTGCTTCGACCTTGTCCAGCGCTTGCGCCAGGGCTGCTTCGATCAGCAACACCAGGCTCGACTGCAAACGCAGCATCACCGGTTGGGTCTCAGGGTCGCCGAAACGGCAGTTGAATTCGATGACTTTTGGGTTACCAGCTTTGTCGATCATCAGACCGGCGTACAGGAAGCCAGTGTAAACGTTGCCTTCTTCGGCCATGCCGCGCACGGTCGGCCAGATCACCAGGTCCATGACCCGCTGATGGACGTCGGCGGTCACGACCGGAGCCGGGGAGTAAGCACCCATGCCGCCGGTGTTCGGACCGGTATCGCCGTCACCGACGCGTTTGTGGTCCTGGCTGGTGGCCATCGGCAATACGTTCTTGCCGTCGACCATGACAATGAAGCTGGCTTCTTCGCCGTCCAGGAACTCTTCGATCACCACGCGCGAACCTGCGTCCCCGAAAGCGTTGCCAGCCAGCATGTCGCGCACAGCGTCTTCGGCTTCGGTCAACGTCATGGCAACGATCACGCCTTTACCGGCAGCCAGGCCATCGGCCTTGATCACGATCGGCGCGCCTTTTTCACGCAGATAAGCCAAGGCTGGCTCGATCTCGGTGAAGTTCTGGTAGTCGGCCGTCGGGATCTTGTGACGCGCCAGGAAATCCTTGGTGAAGGCTTTCGAACCTTCCAGCTGGGCAGCACCAGCGGTCGGACCAAAGCAGTCCAGGCCACGGGAGCGGAACAGATCGACGACGCCGGCGACCAGCGGCACTTCCGGGCCGACGATGGTCAGGGAAACGTTTTTCTGGGCAAAGTCGGCCAGCTGTTCAAGGGCCAGCACGTCGATAGCAACGTTCTCGCACTTGGCTTCAATGGCGGTGCCGGCGTTGCCCGGAGCCACGAAAACTTTCTGCACGCGCGGATCCTGAGCCACTTTCCAGGCCAGGGCGTGTTCACGGCCACCGCTGCCAATGATCAAAACATTCATTTCAAAAACCTCGGATGACGCTAATTCTGTTTTAGAACCTAAAGCGCTTCACGCCGTAGGAGGTCGCAGTGACGTCGGTAGATGCAAGGCGGAGTCGACCTCGATGAGCGGAGTTGCCTTTTGGCAATGAGCATCATCGAGGTCGGCTCCAACGCAGCAGATGCCGGCTTCAGTGCGGCCGTCGTCTTGTTAGTGACGGAAGTGGCGCATGCCGGTGAATACCATGGCGATGCCAGCTTCATCAGCGGCTGCAATCACTTCGTTATCACGCATCGAGCCGCCTGGCTGGATCACCGCAGTGATACCGACCTTGGCCGCGTTGTCGATGCCGTCGCGGAACGGGAAGAATGCATCCGATGCCATGACTGCACCTTGCACCTGCAAGCCAGCGTGCTCAGCCTTGATCGCCGCAATACGAGCGGAGTTCACGCGGCTCATCTGGCCAGCGCCGACACCGATGGTCTGGCGATTCTTGGCATAGACAATGGCGTTGGACTTAACGTACTTGGCGACTTTCCAGGCGAAGATCAGGTCGTGGATCTCTTGCTCGGTGGGCGCGCGTTTGGTCACGACTTTCAGGTCGTCGGCGCCGATCATGCCGATGTCGCGGCTCTGCACCAGCAGGCCACCGTTGACGCGTTTGTAGTCCCAGGCAGCCGCGCGATCAGCCGACCACTCGCCGCAGGCCAGCAGGCGTACGTTGGCTTTTGCAGCCACGATGGCGCGGGCTTCTTCGCTGACGCTTGGGGCGATGATCACTTCGACGAACTGACGCTCGACGATGGCTTTGGCCGTTTCAGCATCCAGCTCGCGGTTGAAGGCGATGATGCCGCCGAAGGCAGATTCGGTGTCGGTGGCGTAGGCCAGTTCGTAGGCCTGACGGATACCGCCTTCGGCGTCCGGGCTGACGGCAACGCCGCACGGGTTGGCGTGCTTGACGATCACACAGGCCGGTTTGACGAAGCTTTTCACGCATTCCAGCGCGGCGTCGGTGTCGGCCACGTTGTTGTACGACAGCTCTTTGCCTTGCAGTTGGGTCGCGGTGGCGATACCGACTTCCGCAGGCTTGGTTTCAACGTAGAACGCCGCGCTCTGGTGCGGGTTCTCGCCGTAGCGCATTTCTTGAGCCTTGACGAACTGGCTGTTGAAGGTGCGCGGGAATTCGCTGCGACCTTCGGTGGTGAGGGTGTCTGCCGCCTGGTTCACGGTGCCCATGTAGTTGGCGATCATGCCGTCATAGGCGGCGGTGTGTTCGAAGGCCTTGAGCATCAGGTCGAAACGCTGAGCGTAGGTCAGGCCGCCGGCCTTGAGGCTTTCCAGAACGTTGGCGTAGTCGCTGGCATTGACCACGATGGCCACGTCTTTATGGTTTTTTGCAGCCGAACGGACCATGGTCGGGCCGCCGATATCGATGTTTTCGATCGCGGTCGGCAGGTCGCAGCCCGGCTTGTTGATGGTAGCTTCGAACGGATACAAGTTGACCGCGACCAGATCGATCGGCTTGATGCCGTGCTCGTTCATGATGGCGTCGTCGATACCGCGACGACCGAGGATCCCACCGTGGATTTTCGGGTGCAGGGTTTTCACCCGACCGTCCATCATTTCCGCAAAACCGGTGTAATCCGCGACTTCCACTGCGGCAACGCCGTTGTCGCGCAGCAGCTTGAACGTTCCGCCGGTGGAGAGGATCTCGACGCCCAGGGCTTCAAGCTCTTTGGCGAATTCGAGGATCCCGGTCTTGTCGGAAACGCTGATCAAGGCGCGGCGGATCGGCAGGCGGGTAGTCTGGTCGGTCATTTCAATTTCCATCAAAAGCAAAGGAGTCAGCAAAAAAGGCGACCGTTTTTACGCGGGCGCCTTTCTGGTTTGATTGAATGCTTACAGCAGATCGTACTGCTTGAGTTTCTTGCGCAGCGTGCCTCGGTTCAGTCCGAGCAGCTCGCTGGCCTTGGTCTGGTTGCCCTTGACGTAGTTCATCACGCACTCGAGCAGGGGGGCCTCGACTTCGGAGAGCACCAGGTTGTACACATCCGTGACGGCAGCGCCTTCAAGGTGGGCGAAATAATTGTGCAGCGCTTTCTCGACACTACCGCGAAGGGTCTGACCTTCTTCGCTCGGCGTGTTGAGGTGCTGTTTCAAATTCACGTTGTCGCTCACGGGTGTTGTTCCACTCACTAAAGTCTCGGTCATCATCGTCATGCGGCCACCTCGTCTCCGTCCCCTGCCAGGCTCTTGTTACGTTCGGCGAAGAAGCCCTGAACGTTGGCGCATTGTGCTTCCGTATCTTCCAAACGATTGAAGTGGGCGCGAAACTCCCTGGCGCCCGGCAAGGTTGCGAGATACCAGCCCACATGCTTTCGAGCAATGCGTACGCCCATGACGTCTCCATAGAAGACGTGCAGCGCAGCCAGATGCTCTAGCAGAATGCGTTCCACCTCGATCAGTTCCAGTGCCGGGAGTTTCTCGCCGGTGCGCAGAAAATGATCGATCTCACGAAAAATCCATGGCCGCCCCTGGGCGGCCCGGCCTACCAGCAGGCCATCGGCACCGGTCGCATCGAGCACGTACCGGGCCTTCTCTGGCGAATCGATATCGCCATTGGCAAAGACCGGAATCGACACGGCCTGCTTGATCGCGGCAATGGTGTCGTACTCGGCTTCACCGGTGTACAGATCGGCACGGGTGCGGCCATGAACCGCCAACGCCGTAATGCCTGCCTGCTCGGCGATCTTCGCCACGGTCAGGCCGTTCCTGTTGTCCCGGTCCCAGCCGGTGCGGATCTTCAGGGTGACCGGCACATCAACCGCGGCCACGACGGCCTGCAGGATCTCGGTGACCAATGCTTCATCCTTCAACAGTGCGGAACCGGCGGCCTTGTTGCAGACCTTCTTCGCCGGACAACCCATGTTGATATCAATAATCTGTGCGCCCAGTTCGACGTTGGCCCGGGCCGCATCCGCCAGCATCTGCGCATCGCCACCGGCGATCTGTACCGAGCGGGGCTCGGGATCACCTTCGTGGATCATGCGCATCCGCGATTTGCGGGTGTTCCACAAGCTCATGTCGCTGGTGACCATTTCCGAGACTACAAGCCCTGCACCCAGTCGCTTGCACAGCTGACGAAAGGGCTGATCGGTGACCCCCGCCATCGGGGCGAGAATCAAGCCGTTGTGCAATGTATATGGACCGATGCGTACCGCCGACATAGGACTTCCCTGCTGTGGGGCCGGATCATGAGAGTTCGAAAAAGGGTTGGCATGATACCCGCTCTCGATGACTGGATAAAGGCTGAATTGAACAAAATCTGAACAGTAATTCTGTTATCGCCAGCGGTTTGGTACGAGCGGTCAAAGTCAGAAATATGCCGTCAAAGCCGTAACACTGAACCGTTTCACTCGGGGGAATGAAAACTCAGACTGTAATTCACCGCTTTTGAGCCTGGATCGAGGATATCCAGTGCGATGTGGATCGGCGTTTGCGGTGGCATTTCCACCATTCCTTCGAGATCGCCGTTGAGGTACTCGCCGGGTTTGAAGCGACGGCTGGCGATCAGGTGACCGTTGAGGTCGGCGAAACGCAACTCCAGCAGCGGGAAAGGCTGGGAGAAGGGCGCGCGGTTGTAAATGATCGCGTCGACCACCAGTGCACCGCTGAAGTCCGGGTGACTGCGGACCACCAGGTTGCTGCTTTTGATTTTGGCGATGTCGACTTTGGACGGCACCGTGCAGCCGATCTGCGGGCACAGTTGCTGGAACCACGGACGGTACTGATCCTGGCGCGCCAGTTCGTCGAAATGGTAGGCGATGTACTGGCCGGCGAGCGCCGCTGCGCCGAGCAGGATCAGCAGCAGCCAGAAAAGTCGGCGACCCCAGGGTGAGCGGCGTTTTTGCCAGTCCAGTTGCAGTGGGTCATCGGTCAGGTCGTGCAGGGCTTCAGCGCGGACAGCCGGCTCACGCTTTTTGCGCAGGGGCTCGATCGAGGGCAGATCGTCGTCGATTTCATTGGTCGCTGACAGGCGTTCGTGATGCATCGGCGCGTCGAGTGGGTCGTGCAGGCGCAGCTGGGGCGGCTGATGTTCGTCGTCCAGTTCCACCGGTTCCAGGGACAGCGAAGGTTCGGTGCGCGAGTGTTTGCTCGGCTCGAGTTCCAGCTCCGGCAAATCGGCTTCAGCGGTCTGTGCGCGATCGGCGGCCGACTCGCTGAACAGGCTGTCGGGCCACGACGTCTCGTCGTGCTCGACGGTATCGCGGCTAGCGCTCAGGTTGTCTTCGCGGGGCCGGCCGAATTCCGTGGTCGGCTGGATCTCCCGTTGTTCGAGGCGGGCGAGTTCTCCGTCCAGGTCCAGGCTGTCCAGATCCAGCTCGGCGGCGGTCCATTGCTTTTGGCTGATGGCCCGCGGCTCCGGTGGTTCGACGATGGCCGGGGCAACCGGCGGGATCGCGTCCTTGCCGGCCCGTTGCTCAAGCAGCTGCTGGGCGGCGTTGAACACCTGCAAGCACGAGCCGCAGCGAACCACTCCGCGGGCCACGCTCAACTGAGTATGGCTGACGCGGAAGCTGGTCTGGCAATGCGGGCACTGGGTGACGAAGCTGTCGGTCATGCGGCGATCCGGTTTATATAGGCGCTCATTCTAGCGCCGACGGCCAGTGATGCGCACCCAGCCATCGCGATGGGCGATTGGGTCCAGATCGAAGTCCTGAGCGTAGGCTTTGGCGACGTCTTCACCTTGCTCGGCGAGGATGCCCGACAGCGCCAGGCGGCCACCCGGCTTGACCAGGCTGGACAATTGCGGCGCCAGGGAAACCAGCGGGCCGGCAAGGATGTTGGCCACCAGCACGTCGGCCTGAACCTGCGGCAGATCTTCCGGCAGGTACAGTGGGAAGAGCGCTTCGGCAATGTTGTTGCGCCCAGCGTTATCGCGGGAGGCTTCCAGGGCCTGGACGTCGATGTCGGTGCCGACGGCTTCCTTGGCGCCCAGCAGCAGGGCGGCGATGGCCAGAATCCCCGAGCCGCAGCCGAAGTCCAGCACGTTGCAGTTTTTCAGGTCCTGACCGTCGAGCCATTCCAGGCACAGCGCGGTGGTTGGATGGGTGCCGGTGCCGAACGCCAGGCCCGGATCCAACAGCAGGTTCACGGCGTCAGGCTCGGGTGCGGCGTGCCAGCTTGGGACGATCCACAGGCGCTGACCGAAACGCATCGGCTGGAAACCGTCCATCCAGCTGCGTTCCCAGTCCTGGTCTTCGATGATTTCGCTGTGATGCTCGGGCAGCGGGCTGCCGGTCAGCAATTCAAGGTGGGCGAGTACGCTGGCGGCTTCGGTGCCACCTTCGAACAGGGCCAGCAGGTGCGTGTGGGACCACAGCGGCGTGGTGTTGAGTTCTGGCTCGAAGATCGGTTGATCTTCGGCGTCCATGAAGGTCACCGAGACGGCGCCCACTTCAAGGAAAGCGTCTTCGTAGGTTTCGGCTTGTTCTGGGCTGATGGCGAGACGGACTTGCAGCCAAGGCATGGCGGGCACCTTTGAAAAATGTTGATTGCAGCCTAGCGGGCTGCGAGAAGCGCGCAAGTTTACGCGAGCGGGGAGCTTTTGTGGGGGCGAGCTTGCTCGCGTTCACAGTATGAAACCTTCAGAAACAACAAAGCCGCTCGAAAGCGGCTTTGTTGGTCTGGATCACATCTTAATGCGGGTTCTTTGCATTATTGGCTTTGAGCCATTGCAGGCCTTTGTTCGTTAGGCGATAGCGTTGCAGACGGCTGTTCGGTTGTTTGGGCAGCGTCATTTCCAAGACCTCGGCAGCGATGGCCGGCAGTATGTAAGCCTTACGGAAGTGGTCGGCGTTTTTCAGGCTCATGGCGGTTTGCAATTCTTGTCTGCTCATATCGCCAACAACGACCTTCAAAAGCGCAGCGACTTCCATGGTGACTTCCATGGTGACTTCCATGGTGACTTCCGTAGTCTTGGCGTCAGTGGTTTGCGATTGAGGATGTGCGGGCAACCGCACGACGTACGAGATCCGGTCGTCGTCGGTCTCAAAGAGCGGCGCGGGCGAACCATTGGCAGCCATGACCTTGAGGATTTTCGGGATCCCAGTCGACCGACCTTCGGTCAGGTCCAGTTCTTTCAGGAACTCCCCAATTCGCCGGTTACGGTAGCGGCGGCTCACGGCGCGACCGGCTCGCAGGTCTTTGAGGCGGATTGAGCGATCAGGTCCAGGGAAGCTCAAAATCACAAGTTCTTCCTGGCTGATGCGGACCTCAATCGGTTCGCGCTCTTCGTAGGAACGGTGATACACGGCGTTGACCAATGCCTCTTCAACTGCCGCATAGGGGAAGTTCCAGACCCTTGTAGCTTCGGCGCGATCCGTGTGTTTGATTACTGTTTGATGCAAGTAATTACGCTGGATATAGGCCAGAGCCTCACGGGTTATGGTTGCCAGAGGGCCTTTGAAGATTTTTTCGTCAAAGCGGTCGCCGCCAGCACCTTCAGGAAACCACAGCACATCAATCTGCGTGCCGGGAAAGAAAAGTTCCGGGGTGTTACTGAAGAACATCAGGCCCACGTTCTTGGGCCACGGTGATTCGGTTGGGCCGCCCACGACGTTCATTTGTCGGCCCAGTGCCTCAATAGAAAGGTTGTCAGCGTCTTCCGCGAGGGCGCTGCCAATTTCTTGCAGGAAGTTTTGCATCAACACTTTGGAAAGGTCGCGGACATGGGCTTTCTGGTGGAAGCGATCATCGAAAGGCACTTTGGCAGCAAGACCCAAGAGTTCCTGTTCGACTTCTCCCTTGGCTTCTACTGTGCTGCTGTAGCGGCGGATGTAGTAATGCAGGCTCCGATGTTTGGCTGTCACCGCTGCCGGGGCTTTGTACGGGCGATTCTGCCCGCCTGGTGCCCACAAAACGATCAGCTTGCGGCCTTCAACTTCTTCCATGCTCAGTACTGGAAAATAGGCGGGTTGAATCGATTGGCAAGCTGCCAACAGTTCAAGTTGGATCTTGTCGAGCGACTGATCGGCAAGACCTGACGGAGGAAAAACCGGCTGACCGTTGGCGTCGCAATCTTGCCCAATCACCACATACCCACCGCCCAGGTTTTCAAAGTCATTGGCGAAGGCGCAGAGCGTGCGAATGATCGGATCGGGATTCCAGCCCGTCTTGTATTCGATTCGCTCGCCCTCGACAGTCCGCTGGCGCAGCAGGTCGTTCAGGTTTATTGGCAGTTTTTCAGGCATGGGCGGGCTCTGGTTCGTCGGCGTTGCGCTGATTTGAGGGCGATTATAGCCAGCCCGGACAGGCCAGTGCCTGTCAGTTAAGCCTCGCAGGGGAGTGGATGAAACCTTCAGAAACAACAAAGCCGCTCGAAAGCGGCTTTGTTGGTCTGGATCACCTGCTAGTGCTTGTCGCCAGCCAGCTTGTGTTCCAGGTAGTGGATGTTGACTCCACCTTTGCAGAAGCCTTCATCGCGGACCAGATCGCGGTGCAGCGGGATGTTGGTCTTGATCCCGTCGACAACGATTTCGTCCAGCGCATTGCGCATGCGCGCCATGGCTTCGTCACGGGTTGCGCCGTAGGTGATCAGCTTGCCGATCAACGAATCGTAGTTCGGCGGAACGGCATAGCCACTGTACAGGTGCGAATCGACGCGAACGCCGTTGCCGCCTGGGGCGTGGAAATGCTTGACCGTGCCAGGGCTTGGCATGAAGGTTTTCGGGTCTTCGGCGTTGATCCGGCATTCCAGCGAGTGACCGCGGATAACCACGTCGTCCTGGGTGTACGACAGCTTGTTGCCAGCGGCGATGCTGAGCATCTCCTTGACGATGTCGATGCCGGTAACCATTTCAGAGACCGGGTGCTCAACCTGAACGCGGGTGTTCATTTCGATGAAATAGAACGCGCCGTTCTCGTACAGGAACTCGAAAGTACCCGCGCCACGGTAGTTGATGTCGATGCACGCCTTGACGCAGCGAGCGAGGACTTCAGCGCGTGCTTTCTCGTCGATGCCCGGTGCTGGCGCTTCTTCGAGAACCTTCTGGTGACGACGCTGCAGCGAGCAATCGCGGTCACCCAGATGGATGGCGTGGCCCTGGCCATCGGAAAGTACTTGAACTTCCACGTGACGTGGGTTGGTCAGGAATTTTTCCAGATAGACCATCGAGTTGCCGAACGCCGCGCCGGCTTCGGTGCGGGTCAGTTTTGCGAAGGAGATCAGGTCTTCTTCTTTATGCACGACGCGCATGCCGCGACCACCGCCGCCGCCAGCGGCTTTGATGATCACCGGGTAACCGACTTCGCGACCGATGCGCAGAGCGGTTTCTTCGTCTTCAGGCAACGGGCCGTCGGACCCCGGAACGGTTGGAACGCCGGCTGCGATCATGGCGTGCTTGGCCGATACCTTGTCGCCCATCAGGCGAATGGTGTCGGCTTTCGGGCCAATGAACGCGAAGCCGGAGTTCTCGACCTGTTCAGCGAAATCAGCGTTTTCCGCAAGGAAACCGTAGCCTGGGTGAATGGCGGTAGCGCCGGTCACTTCAGCCGCGGCGATGATCGCCGGAATGTGCAGGTAAGACTTTGCAGCCGATGCCGGACCGATGCAGACGGATTCGTCCGCCAGGCCCAGGTGCATCAGCTCTTTGTCGGCCGTGGAATAAACAGCGACAGTCTTGATGCCCATCTCTTTGCAGGCACGCAGAATCCGCAGGGCGATCTCGCCGCGGTTGGCGATCAGAACTTTTTCCAACTTCGCAGTCATCAAAGTCTCTCCGCGGTTCAAACGATGGTGAACAGCGGTTGGTCGTACTCAACCGGCTGGCCGTCTTCGACGAGGATGGATTCGATCACACCGCTGGTTTCAGCTTCGATGTGGTTCATCATCTTCATGGCTTCGACGATGCACAGGGTGTCGCCTTTCTTCACGGTCTGGCCGACTTCAGCGAAGGACGGCGAGCCTGGCGAAGACTTGCGATAGAAGGTGCCGACCATAGGCGAGCGGGCAACGTTGCCGTTCAGCACTGGCGCGGCCGGAGCAGCAGGAGCAGCAGCGGCAATCGGGGCAGCAGCAACAGGCGCCGGTGCCGGAGCGTGCATTGGCGCTGGAGCGTAGTACTGCTGAGCCGGGGTCTTGCTGTGACGGCTGATACGTACGGACTCTTCGCCTTCCTTGATCTCGAGCTCGTCGATGCCGGACTCTTCCAGCAATTCGATTAGTTTCTTAACTTTACGGATATCCATGAATCATCAACTCCCAAGGGTCGGTCAGGGGCGTTACGCTTGTTGTTCAAGCTGTTGCCTGTCTTTCAAGCTGTTCCAGGGCAGCCTCCAGGGCCAGTCGATAACCGCTGGCGCCAAGGCCGCAGATCACTCCCACCGCTACATCGGAGAAGTAAGAGTGATGGCGGAAAGGTTCGCGTTTGTGCACGTTAGACAAATGCACTTCGATGAATGGGATGCTCACCGCCAGCAGCGCGTCACGTAATGCGACACTTGTGTGCGTAAAAGCTGCTGGGTTGATCAGAATGAAGTCCACACCTTCGCTGCGGGCAGCGTGGATGCGGTCGATCAATTCGTACTCGGCGTTGCTTTGCAGGTGCAGCAAGTGGTGACCGGCTTCACGGGCACGGCGTTCCAGGTCCTGGTTGATCTGCGCCAGTGTCGTAGCGCCGTAGGTGCCCGGTTCACGGGTGCCGAGCATGTTCAGGTTGGGTCCGTGCAGAACCAGTAGCGTCGCCATCTGCTGTTCCTTGTGATGTGTGCAATTGTCAGAACTCGGCGACTATGCCGCAAAGCCTTTGTGACTGTCCAGTTCTATGCAATAGCCAGCACGATGGCCGATGTTTGCGCGAAATATATGACCGGGTTATTAAATCCGGTCATTAGCTTTCGCGACACGTTCGGCGAAGTCCCTGGCGTTGATCTCGCCGATTACCCGCACATCGGTGTGTTCGACCCCGTCCTTGCCGAAAAACATCAGCGCCGGCGGGCCGAACAGTTTGTAGCGGTCGAGCAGGGCGCGTTGCTCGGCGTTGCTGGCGGTGATGTCGAAGCGGATCAGTCGATAGCCTTTGAGGCGTTCGACGACCTTGGCGTCGGTGAGCACTTCACGTTCGATGACTTTGCAACTGATGCACCAGTCGGCGTACCAGTCGAGCAGCAGAGGAGTGCCTGAAGATTTGGCTTCGGCGAGGACGCGGTCCAGTTCCGCCGGGGTGCTGATGGTTTGCCAGGCGCTGGTGTTTTGCGATTGCTCGGTGCCCATGATGATGCGCGGTGGGCCAATCGGATTGAGCGGATCGGTCTGGCCGCTGAGTGCGCCGTACCAACACGCTAGCGCATAAAACAGGAAGAACATTCCCAGTAGTTGGCCCAGGCGTTTTCTTGGCGGTTTGTAGACGAACTCCAGCGCACCCATGAACAACCCGACACCAGCGGCCAGCAAGCCGATCAGCAGCAACGTGATCTGGCCCGGCAGTACTCGACTGAGCAGACCGATCGCCAGCCCCAGCAACAAAACGCCGATCGCGTTTTTCACATAGATCATCCAGGGTCCGCTTTTCGGCAGCCAGGCGGCGCCACCGGTGGCGACCAGCAACAGCGGTGCGCCCATGCCGAGACCGAGCATGAATAATTTCAGACCGCCACCCAATGCATCGCCGCTGGCGCTGATGTACAGCAGCGCGCCGGCCAGCGGCGCCGAGACGCAGGGCGAAACCAGCAGGCTGGATACCACGCCGAGCACGGCGGCGCCCCACAACGACCCGCCTTTGGTGCGACCGGCGATACGGTCCAGGCGACTGCTGATGGCGTGAGGCAGCTTGAGTTCGAAGACGCCAAACATTGCCAGGGCAAACAGCGCAAAAAACATCGCGAACGGCACCAGCACCCACGCCGATTGCAGCCGCGCCTGAAGGTTGAGCTGGGCGCCGAACATCCCCATCAACGCGCCGAGCAGAGCGAAGCAGGCGGCCATCGGCAGCACGTAGGCCAGTGACAGGTTGAAGCCGCGCAAACCACCCACTTGACCGCGCAACACTACGCCGGACAGGATCGGCAGCATCGGCAGCACACACGGTGTGAACGTCAGGCCCAGGCCTGCGAGGAAAAACAACGCCAGTTCGCGCCAGCTCCAGGTGGCTGTCGCGCCTGCGCCGCCATCAATACTCAGTCGCTCGGTTTCGGGTGGGTAACACAACCCTTTGTCGGCGCAACCCTGATAGGTCACGGCCAAGGTAAAGGCGCGTTGATCGGTGCGCGGCAGCTCTACATCGAGAATCCCGTGGTAAACCTCGACATCTCCGAAGTATTCATCGTGTTTCTGTTCGCCCTTGGGCAGTTGCGCGGCGCCCAGGCCAACATCAGCCGGATCAGCGCGAAACTGAAAGCGATGCCGGTAGAGGTAGTAACCCTCTGCAGCGATGAAACGCAGCTTGATTGATTGCGGCGTGCTTTCTACCAGGCTCAGCTGAAAGGCTTCACGCACCGGTAGGAAGTCGGCGCTGTTGTTGATCGAGCCCAGCGTCGAACTGGGCCGACTCTCCAGCAACCCGGCGGTGACCGGCAGGGCGAGCACTAAAAGCAGCAGGCAGAGCAAACGGCGCATGACAATCTCGCGTATAGAAAGTGAGGGCATCATAGCGGACAGCGGTCGGGTGTGCAGGGCGGGGAGTTTTGCGGTGATTGCAATGACGCTTTCGCGAGCAGGCTCGCTCCCACAATGGAATGCGGCCCCCTGTGGGAGCGAGCCTGCTCGCGAAGGCGATCTATCAGACGCGGAAGGCCTGAACGGCGGTATGCAACCGTCCACCCAGCACCAACAAATTCTCCCCTTGCACGCGTCCCTCGCCAATCCTCAGCAAGTTATCGCCACCCAATTGGTGAATCCGTTCGCTGTGATCGCGGATTTCGCTGACGGCACCGCTCTGCTGGGCGGTGACATCGGCGATGCGCACGGCGGTGTCGGAAATGGTCTGGATCGCCCCGACGATTTTATCCAGTGCGCCGTCGGCGGCCTGGGCCTGATTGGCGGTGGCTTCGGCGTGTTCGACTTGGGCGCGCATGCCTTCTACTGATTGTCGTGCGGCGGTTTGCAGTCCCGCGATCAACGTCTGGATCTCTGCGGTGGCGCCGGCGGTGCGTTGCGCCAGTGAGCGAACTTCTTCGGCCACCACCGCAAACCCTCGACCCATTTCCCCGGCGCGGGCCGCTTCGATGGCAGCGTTCAGCGCCAGCAGGTTGGTCTGGTCGGCGATCGAACGGATCACCGTCAGCACGCCGCCAATGGTCGCCGACTCCTTGGCCAAATGCTCGATCATCTGTGCATTGCCTTGCACTTCACCCACCAGCGCATGCAGGCCGGTGAGGCTCAAACCGATGACTTTCTGCCCATGCTCCACCGCCAGTCCGGCATGGCGGCTGGCGTCGGCAGCCTGGCTGGCATCGCCGGCAACCTGCTGAATGGTCGCTTCCAGTTCGCCGAGGGAATCGCGGATCAGCGCCGTGTCGCCGGCCTGATGTTCGGCGCCGCTGTGCAGGTCATTGCTCAACTCGGCCAGTGTTCGGCTGCTACCGGCGACCTGTTCGGCGTTGAGGCGAATGGTTCCCACCAAGTCGACCAGATAGGCGCGCAAGCGATTGAGCGAAGCTTGAATGTCATGCAATTCGCGATTGGTCGCGCCCAATTCAATGTCCTGGCTGAAGTCGCCCTCGGCCCAGGTCGAGAGGGCTGGCGCGAGGTTGGTCAGGGTTCGGGCCAAGCGTCGTTGCAGGGTGTCGATGAGCAATGCAATCAACAGAATCAGCCCGATCATCACCCCTTGCATCAGCCGCACTTCGCCCTGGATCTGTCCGTGCTGGGCGCGAACCACCGGTTCCAGCCCGGCGATGGCCTGCTGCACGGCGGCGATTTTCAGGTGAGTGGCGGCGCCGAGATCAGTGCGTTTCTGGATCTGGTCGCGTGTGCGTGCCAGTTCGGCCGGGTAGCGAGTGAGGAGGCTATTCAGTTCACGCTTGAGGCCGACGCCAGCATCTTCGGCGACGGCTTTTTCGGTGTTCTCCAGGCCCATCATCGCCGCGAAATCATCCGTGTTCGATTCACTTTTGCTCGTCACGCCCAGCAGCGGCAAGGCGTCCAGAAGCTCAGCCTGGGTGCGGATGTTGCTGACTTCGCGCTCGACATCGGCGGCCAGTTCGCTGCGGCCGCTGCTGACCAGTTTGTCCCGGGCCAGAGACAGTTTGCCCAAATGCTGGGAGGCCGCGAGCAGGGGCGCCAAATATGCCGCGTTGCCACTGGCGTATTGGCTGAGCTGATCAAGACCGGCGCCGAGCTCCCGTTCGGCTTGCAGCAACAGCGCTTGCGGGTCACCGGCCAGTTTGCCGGCCGCCAGCAGGTCGGTTTTGCTGAACTCTTCCAGGTTCGACAGGCTCGGACGCAAGGTGTCGGCCAATGCCGGCGGCAACTCGCCGAGTTCCTTTTGCAGGCCGTCGATGGCCTGGCTGGCGCTGCTCAGGCGCAGGGCATCGCCGCTGGCGAGATAGTCCCCGATGTTGCGCGCGACTTCATTTTGAAATTGCTGGGATAAGCCCAAGTAACGCTCCATCAATAAATAGGGGCGCTCCAGGGCCTTTTGCGACCACCAAAGTGTGGCGCCAAGGGCCACGCACACGGCGACTAAAAGGAGGGTATTGAGATTGGTCAGCAGCTTCAGGCGCATTGCGGGTCTACCAGCGGCAGAATGGTAAGCGCCTGAAGTTATTGCGTTTCTGTTACAGGGTTATGACTGAATGGGTCGATTCCGATGAAAAAGTGGCACTTTGCTTTGACGTCCGCGCGGCCTGAATTCGGTTGCGTCCGGCGTCTTTTGCGCGGTACAGCGCTTCGTCTGCCTGGCTGGCCATCATCAGGCTGTCGGAGTTTTCGCACAGTTCCACCACCCCGGCGCTGAACGTGCAACAGAGGTCCTGCGGTTGGGCCGGGTAGTGAATCTCGGCAAAGCGTCGACGGATCTCGTCGAGCACCTTGTGTGCCGATTCGAGATCGGTGTCCGGCATGACGATGGCAAATTCTTCACCGCCATAACGGCCGATGAAATCGGTCTTGCGCAAGCGTTGCTTGAGAAACAGCGCCAGGCTTTTGATCACCCGATCGCCCATGGGGTGGCCGTGGCTGTCGTTGACCCGTTTAAAGTGATCGATGTCGAGCATCGCAAAGCTCAACGGCTTGCACTCGCGGCGGGCGCGGAAGCTGCAGTCTTCGAGCAATTGCAGGATGTGCGTGTGGTTGTACAACCCGGTAAGGCTGTCGCGAACCATCCGCGATTTCAGATTGCGTGCCCGTGCCGCGCGGTTGCGCACCGTAGTGATCAGGTGTCGCGGCTTGATCGGTTTGGTCAGGAAATCGTCGCCGCCCTCGCTCATGGCGTCGAGCTGCTTGTCCAGATCATCTTCGGCGGACAGGTAAATGATCGGCACGCTGACGTAACGGTCGTTATGACGGATCACCTTGGCCAATTCAGTGCCCGTGCAGGCCGGCATGTACATGTCGAGGATGATCAGGTCCGGCTGAAAGTCCGCGAGCTCGGCCATGGCCTGGATCGGCTCGATCAAGGTCCGCGTGACGATCCCGGCGCTGTTGAGCAGACGCTCGGTGTGCAAGGCCTGGGCACGGGAGTCGTCGATGATCAACACTTTATAAGGTTCGTACTGGGCGACGCAGGTCAGGACTTCAATCTTCTCCAGCAGGTTCGACGCTTCGAGGGTGCCGGTCAGGAATTCCTGGCCACCGGCGCGCACGGCGGCGAGGCGGGTTGGGGTATCTGTTTCGAGCAAGCTGAAGAACAGCAGCGGCAACGGTTCATCCAGACCGACTTGGGCTTCGGCCGCCAGTTTCAGGCCGATGCCGGGACCGCTGAAATCCACGTCCATGACGATCGCTGCAGGCAAGCGCTCGACCATTGAGGAGCGAAACGCCGAAACGCTGCCGAGGGCTTGAGCGCTGAGTCCAAAAAATTCAAGCTGCTTGGCCAGACGCTCGGCACGATCGTGATCCTGTAGCATCACGTAAATCGGCTTGCGCAGGGGCGGCAGAGAGGTTTGGTCCAGCTGATCGCCATGGCGCAAGCCGGTGCGTGACAGGCGTTGCATCAAGCGATTGAGGTCAGTGATCAGTCCGCTGTTCAGGCGTCCGCGATTGGCGTCGACCGCCTCCAGCGACTGACCGATGTGGCGCGCCAGGTGGGTGTGTTCAGGTTGTTCGAAGCGCTCGGCGAAACGCAGCAGGCGCAGATTGGCCTCGCTCAGTTCCGATAAGTCGGTGGTGGACCACTCACTGCATTGCAGGCGCTGCCATATCTCAAGAATTTGACGTGCCTGATGAATTACCCGCTGGGCAAAGTGGTGCTTGAGGCGCTCACGGCTGGGGTCTTCTGGCTCGGTCATATCCTGACTACTAGTTAGGGTGCATGCTGAGATCGACTGGTGGCTCTATGCTAGCACCTCTTTTTCGATCGCATGAGTGTCGCACGTCAATAAACTGCAAAGCGACGTTATTCAGTTTATGACCGACTGGTCGAATAGGCTCAGCGCCGTGCTTCATTTATAGTGGCCCTCGATCCCGGTCATTGTGCGGTAGCCGTTTTATGCAGGATTAATGCGCGGCAAACGAGGCACGATGCGATAGGGTTGTGGTCGAACCGATGAACTCAAGTGATTGAAAGGATATCGCCATGCTGGACTGGAAGAATCGCGCGGGCAGTGCGCCTGAACGTGCCGCTGAACCGAACTCGGCCACCCGCAGTTACTTGGGCGGCCTGTTGTTCAGCCGGGCGCTGGCCACTCTGATTGCCATTTACTTGCTGGTGGCTATTGCGCTGGGCTGGTACTGGAGCCAGGAACCTGCACTGTTCCCGGTTCAGCAGAATGCCCAGATGGCCGCCGAGAAAGAAGGCAAGCAAATGGTCATCGGCTACACCACGGTCGAAACCCTCAAGACCGTCGCCGGTACTTTGCTGACCAAGCCGGGTGGCTATATTTCCAACGACCGTTTCCCGCCGGGCCTGTGGATGGACAACACGCCGAGCTGGGAATATGGCGTGTTGGTCCAGGTCCGTGACTTGACGCGTGCCTTGCGTAAAGACTTCGCCCGCTCGCAATCGCAATCTGCCGAAGACTCCGACCTGGCCAAGGCCGAGCCGCGTTTCAACTTCGACAACAGGAGCTGGGTGCTGCCGTCCAGTGAGTCCGAGTACCTGGAAGGCCTCAATTCCCTGAGCCGTTATCAGGCGCGCCTGTCCGATCCGTCGCAGAAAAACGCGCTG
The DNA here is from genome assembly GCF_054898165.1 of Pseudomonas sp. Hz4. Taxonomy (NCBI): domain Bacteria; kingdom Pseudomonadati; phylum Pseudomonadota; class Gammaproteobacteria; order Pseudomonadales; family Pseudomonadaceae; genus Pseudomonas; species Pseudomonas sp. Hz4. The sequence continues at coordinate 925,574 of NZ_CM142719.1, forward strand.
TTCTATGCCCGCGCCGACAACCTGAATAATTGGCTGGGCGATGTCGGCACCCGTCTGGGTTCGCTGTCGCAACGGCTGTCGGCCAGTGTTGGCCGGGTCAAGCTCAACACCGCGCTGAAAACTGAAGTCGTCGCTCCAGGTCAGGTGCCACAGGTTGACGAAGAGATCGTCGAAACCCCGTGGATGCAGATCGACAATGTGTTCTACGAAGCCCGCGGTCAGGCCTGGGCCTTGTCCCACCTGCTGCGCGCCATCGAGGTCGACTTCGCCGACGTGCTGGCCAAGAAGAACGCCACGGTCAGCGTGCGCCAGATCATTCGTGAGCTGGAAGCCTCGCAAGAACCGGTCTGGAGCCCGATGATCCTTAACGGCAGCGGCTTCGGGGTGCTGGCCAACCACTCGCTGGTCATGGCCAATTACATCTCCCGGGCCAATGCCGCAGTGATCGATTTGCGCCAACTGCTCAATCAGGGCTGAGTCATGGTTGATAGCTCCGTCGATAGCATGCGGGAGGCCGCCCATCGCGCGGCCTCGGATGCCGAACAGATCGCCTGGGTTGACGAGCAGGACAACCTGCTCGGCGCCCTGGTCCGCTCCGACCTGCGCGAGCGCGGGCTGATCGGGCGCGGCACTTACATCATGCTGTTCAATTGCGCCGGTGAACTTTGCGTGCATCGACGCACGCTGAGCAAAGCCATTTATCCAGGTTTCTGGGACGTGGCGGCGGGGGGCATGGTGCTCGCTACCGAAACCTACGCCGAATCGGCCGCCCGCGAGCTGGAAGAAGAGCTGGGCGTGAGCGGCGTGGAACTGACTGCTCATGATCACTTTTTCTTCGAAGACACCGGCAATCGGCTCTGGTGTTCGGCGTTTTCGGCGGTGTGGGACGGCCCGTTGATCCTGCAACCCGAAGAAGTCCTGGAAGCGCGCTTTATCCCCGTCGATCAGGTCCTGCTGGAAATCCAGCAAAAGCCTTATTGCCCGGACTCTCTGGCCGCGTTGAAGCGGTATCTTCGTGCCCGTGGGCCGGACGTCGCGTAAGAGGCATAAATTGGCGTCGATTGGCTCTTAGCAAGTCGGCTTTTTGCCGTTACACTGCGCGACCTTTTCAAACTGAACCGGCACTCCTTTTTGTAGGGTCGTCCGGTCAGTAGCGCTGCCCCTGCCTGAGTGGGGCTTCGCGGTCGATGGCACTTGCCTAAGTTGCCGCGACCAGTCTTTGTCCTCCAAGAGGATTGCCGGTGGCCAAAAAAGCCGCATCCTTCGCCGCCCTTGGTGGCCTGGTATTTTCCACCGACGCAGGTCGTCATTGCCCGGATTGCAGTAAACCGGCGGATGCCTGCATCTGCAAACAGACCGTTATCCCGGCCGGCGACGGCATCGCTCGTGTGCGTCGCGAAAGCAAGGGGCGTGGCGGCAAGACGGTGACCACCATCACCGGCGTGCCGTTGCCCGAAGACGCGCTCAAGGACCTGGCCACCACGTTGAAGAAACGTTGCGGGACCGGCGGGGCGTTGAAAGACGGAATCATTGAAATCCAGGGCGATCATGTCGAGCTACTCTTGGCCGAACTGATCAAACTCGGTTTCAAAGCGAAGAAGTCCGGCGGCTAGCAGCCTCTGTGAAAACCACCCTCGGCTTGATCCAGTCCTGACAGCAGGTCTGACGTCGTCTACATGGTTTTCACAGAGCCTGTTCTGACCGGTTTCTAAACTCACTGCGGTCAGCGAGGTCTATCCCCTCGTTGACGAACCGTCATTTTCATTCTTTAGACTGCGCCGGCCTGAACCCAGGCGACGCTCTATGACTTCTTTATAGGGGACTTCAATGTCCGTACGACGCACACGCAAAGACGATGGCAGCCAATGGACAGTTGCGGACAGCCGCAGTGTTTACGGGATTCGCCATTGGGGGGCCGGGTATTTCGCGATCAATGACGCCGGTCGCGTCGAAGTTCGTCCGAACGGTCCGACCAGTTCGCCTATCGACCTGTTCGAGCAAGTTGACCAGCTGCGCCAAAGCGGCCTGTCCTTGCCGTTGCTGGTGCGTTTCCCTGACATTCTGCAAGACCGCGTGCGTCAGCTGACCGGCGCGTTCGACGCCAACATCGAGCGTCTGGAATACCAGAGCAAGTACACCGCGCTGTACCCGATCAAGGTGAACCAGCAGGAAGCGGTGATTGAGAACATCATTGCGACTCAAGACGTGTCCATCGGCCTGGAAGCCGGCTCCAAGCCTGAGCTGCTGGCCGTGTTGGCCCTGGCGCCGAAGGGCGGCACCATCGTCTGCAACGGTTACAAGGACCGCGAGTTCATTCGTCTGGCGCTGATCGGCCAGAAGCTTGGCCACAACGTGTTCATCGTGATCGAGAAAGAATCCGAAGTCGCGCTGGTCATCGAGGAAGCCGCCTCGCTCAAGGTCAAGCCTCAGGTTGGCCTGCGCGTGCGTCTGTCGTCCCTGGCGTCGAGCAAGTGGGCCGACACCGGTGGCGAGAAATCCAAGTTCGGTCTGTCGGCGGCGCAACTGCTGTCGGTGGTCGAGCGTTTCCGCGCGGCGGGCCTGGATCAGGGCATTCGCCTGCTGCACTTCCACATGGGCTCGCAGATCGCCAACCTGGCGGACTACCAACACGGCTTCAAGGAAGCGATTCGCTACTACGGCGAACTGCGCAACCTCGGCTTGCCGGTTGACCACATCGACGTCGGCGGCGGTCTGGGCGTGGACTACGACGGTACGCACTCGCGCAACGCCAGCTCGATCAACTACGACATGGACGATTACGCCGGTGTCGTGGTCGGGATGCTCAAGGAGTTCTGCGACGCGCAAAGCCTGCCGCACCCGAACATCTTCTCCGAGAGCGGCCGCTCCCTGACTGCCCACCACGCCATGCTGGTGGTGCAGGTGACCGACGTCGAGAAACACAACGACGACGTGCCGCAGATCGAGAACAAGGAAGAACTGCCGGAAACCGTACAGTGGCTGGTTGACCTGCTGGGTCCGACTGACATCGAGATGGTCACCGAAACCTACTGGCGCGCCACGCACTACATGAGCGACATCGCAACCCAGTACGCCGACGGCAAGCTGACCCTGGCGGAAAAAGCCCTGGCCGAGCAATGCTACTTCGCCGTATGCCGTCGCCTGCACAACTCGTTGAAGGCCCGTCAGCGTTCCCACCGTCAGGTGCTCGACGAACTCAACGACAAGCTGGCCGACAAGTACATCTGCAACTTCTCGGTATTCCAGAGCCTGCCGGACACCTGGGCCATCGGTCAGGTGCTGCCGATCCTGCCGCTGCACCGTCTCGACGAAGAACCGCTGCGCCGTGCCGTGCTGCAAGATTTGACCTGCGACTCCGACGGTAAAATCAAGCAATACGTCGACGAGCAGAGCATCGAAACCAGCCTGCCCGTTCACGGTTTGAACGAAGGCGAAGACTACCTGCTGGGCATCTTCCTGGTCGGCGCCTACCAGGAAATCCTCGGCGACATGCACAACCTGTTCGGTGACACCGATTCGGTGAACATCTACCAGAACGCCGACGGCAGCGTGTACCACGCGGGCATCGAAACCCACGACACCATTGAAGACATGCTGCGTTACGTGCACTTGTCGCCGGAAGAGTTGATGACCCACTACCGCGACAAGTGCGCCAGTGCGCGCATCACTGCTGCCGAGCGCACCCAGTTCCTCGATGCTTTGCGTCTGGGCCTGACCCGTTCGTCTTACCTGTCTTCTTGAGGTAAGGCACCGCTCTCCTCCGGTTGTCTGAAAATGTACCGTTAATGGCGGAATTTTCAGATGACCTGGTGGGAAGCCTCTCTGATTTCAAGCGAATTGGCCCACATTCCTAGCCATCCAAGCGATGTGGTCTTCTTTTCGCGTAGGTCATTTCCTAAGTTGTACTTCGGCACTCTACTCGGCCAACTCTCTCGGAGAGAATCCCCGGCCGCCCCTCCTGTAGAGAATCGCCGATGTTCGATCCAGTCAACGAGCCGTCATTTCGTCTGGATGTAGCAGGTCTGCCCGACTCCTTTGAGGTCTTGGCGTTTACCGGTCGAGAAGCGATCAGCGAGCCTTTTGTGTTCGACGTGGATCTGCTCATCGATGACCTGACACTCGACCTTGCAAGCCTGCTGTACCGTCCGGCCTTTTTGCACGTCGGGCCTGCGGGAAACGGCTTCCACGGACAATTGCATGAACTCGTCCAGCATGACCATGACCCGGCTGTCAGGCTCTGTCGCCTACGTCTGAGGCCGAAGCTGGCTTGCCTTTCCCTGCGCTTCAGTCAGCGAATCTTCAGCGCGCGCTCCGTACCGCAAATCCTTGATCAGGTGCTCAAGGAACACGGCATTGTCGGCAAGGATCGCCGTTTCGAGCTGAGTGGCGATTACCCGGCCCGTGATTTTTGTACGCAGTACCGGGAATCGGACCTGCAGTTTCTCCAGCGCTTATGTGCCCAGGAACAGCTTCATTACCACTTCGAACACCGTGCGGACGCGAGCTGCGTGGTTTTTGGTGAAGGTCAGGTGCATTTTCGCCTCGGTGAAAATGCACGTTTCCAGGTCGAGAGCGAGCAACCGGCAGTGCGCCAGTTTGAGCTTCAGGGAGGACGACGAACCCCGCAAAGTGCCGAAGGTCGTTCGGATCTGACGTCGCTGCGCAGTGGTCAGCTGATGCCGCTGTCCGACCATCCGATCGCCGACTGGAATCATCTCTGGCTGCTGACCCATGTCGAGCATCAGGGGAGCCAGGATCCAACGGCCCCCTACAGCAACCAGATCCGCGCGGTTCACTGGGAGGTGCCTTTTGTGTCGCCTCACTCTGCAGTGAAACCAACGATGCACAGCCTGCAACGGGCTTGGGTGGTCGACATCGATGAATCGCGGCCCGATCCGTCCAGACCGGTTGCCGTGCAATTTGACTGGCTCTATCAGGGCGAGGGTGCGACGCCCAGTCACTGTTGGCTGCCGTTGGCCGCTGAACTGGGGGGCGCGGCAGTCACGCAGTTGAGTGAGGGGGTTGAGGTCGTGGTGAGCTTTATCGAGGGTGATCCGGATCAGCCGTTGATCACCGGGTTTATTCACATGCCTACGCCTGTTCAAGAGGCTGAAACCCCCGTCACGACCAATGATTGCCCGCCCATTGAAGGCCTGCAGGGATGGCTGCAGTCGGGCGAGCCCTTGATGTTGCTGTGCCTGCTGCCCGGTGGCGGCAGTTTCAGCCATTGCACGCAAACCCTTTGCACTTGCCGGGCAGCGATGCGGTTTGGCCAGAGCGGTGCGGCATGATCGCCGCGGCCCCGCAATGGTTATTGCTGGATGTACCGGGTGCGCCACAGACTCGGGCGGCGCTGCAACAGAAGTTTGCGCATGCCCGGTGGTTCTGGTTGTTCGAAGGCACTGAGTGGCATGCATTGCGTGAAGTCGGACCGGCCCTGATCGACCTTCGGACATGCCCTGCGCTGGCCGGGTTGTGCCAAAGCGAAGCGTTACTCTGGCGAGGCTTGCTGGTGGTCGCCAGTGAGGCGTCGTCGTCGCAGTTGCTGGCGCATTTGCGCCGGATGCTCACGGTCACTTTCGACTCGCATCACCGGGCCTTGTTGAGTTACTACAACCCACATACCGCCAGTTACTTTTTTGATGCCTGCGATGCACTGGAGCTGAGCCGCTGGCTGGGTCCTATCAGCCAGTTGCGCTGGTTCGGCGGGACCTGGGCCGACCGCGCAGTCGGCAGTCAGGGTTGGCAACAGTTGGTCAACCCGGGCCTTGCCGTCAGCCCTTTGGCGGTTGAAGAAAACCTCAGCCCTCGTCATCGGGAAAAACTGCAAACCTGCGTGTTGGAACAGCACACTTGGCACTGGAGCAAATCTACCGGGACCCAATACCACACGCTGTGGTCCCACGTGCAGGAAGGGCTGGCGCTGGGTTTCAGCGAACGTCGGGTGCTCGATGGCTGGTTATGGCTACGCTTGCAGTACCCCGGCGCGTTCCCTGCGCTACCGTTGCCGGGCTTCACCCAACAGGAGCGTCTCGATCACCTGCGCAATCTGTGGCAGAACGATCAGCCCTGAACACGAGGTTTGACATATGGCGAGCACACTCCGGCGGCTGTTCAGCCTGGCAATCGGCGGCGTTTTACTTGCCGCGATGACGGCATGTTCGCCACTGAAGTTGCTCAATGTGCTGACCCTCAACGCAACCTTCGACAAGACCGAGGGCATTGCCTATGGCAGTGATCCGCGGCAAAAACTCGATGTGTATGTGCCGCGCCATCCCATGGAAAACACCCCGGTAGTGGTGTTTTTCTACGGCGGCAGCTGGAACAGCGGTTCGCGCAGCGATTACGGGTTTGTCGGCGAGGCGCTGGCGTCTCGAGGGATAGTCGCGGTGCTGGCGGACTATCGGTTGTATCCGCAGGTGCGTTATCCGCTGTTCCTTGAAGATGGCGCCCGGGCTGTGGCCTGGACCCATGAACACATTCGGCAGTTTTCTGGTAATCCGCAGCGGTTGTACCTGATGGGCCATAGTTCCGGGGCCTACAACGTCGCGATGCTGGCACTGGACCCCGGATTACTGGGGGCGGTGGGCTTATCGCCACACAACCTCAGCGGCTGGATCGGCCTCGCCGGACCTTATGATTTTCTGCCAATCAAAAATCCGCAGGTGCGTCCGGTGTTTTTCTGGCCGGACTCACCGCCGCAGTCGCAGCCGATCAATCACGTCAGTCGCGGCGCGCCGCCGGCCTTGTTGATCGCCGCGAGCGACGATGAGTTGGTCAACCCGGCCCGCAACACCGGTGGTCTGGCTCTCAAATTGCGCGAGGCGGGCGTGCCGGTGCAGGATCTGTATTACTCGCGCACCAGCCACGCCACGCTGGTGGCGACGCTGTCCCGGCCCCTGCGCGGTTTGGCTCCGGTGCTGGATGAGGTCACGGCCTTCATCAAAGCCACGCCGACTCAGTGAGCGTTGCCTGCGAACCAGCCGTCGCTCTTGTGCAGATACCAGGCAAACGCGCCGAGGGTCAGGCTGCGCAGCAACATGAACAATAGAAACGTTATCCACAGCCCATGGTTGCCCAAACCTTGCAGCGCCCAGGCGAACGGCAGTAACAGAATCACCGTCAGCAGCATGCCGTTGCGCATTTCCCGGGCACGGGTGGCGCCGATAAACAGCCCGTCGAGCAGGTAACTCCCGACCGCGATCAACGGCAGCGTGGCGAGGTAAGGCAGGTAGATGAACGCTGTGTCGCGCACGCTCTGAATGTCGGTCTGCATCTCGATAAACAGATGCCCGGCGAACAGGAACAGTACGGCAAACCCCAGGCTCGCCAGCAACGACCAACCGCAGGCCACCACCAATGAGCGGCGCAGAGCCCCTCGATCGCGAGCACCGATGGCATGCCCGCAAAGGGCTTCCACGGCGTGGGCCAAGCCGTCCAGCGCGTGTGCAGTCAGCAGCAAACCATTGAGCAGCAACGCGTTGGCGGCGACGGTGGCATCACCCAGCCGCGCGCCTTGTACGGTGATCAGGAAAAACACCGATTGCAGCGCCAGGCTGCGGATGAAAATGTCGCGATTGACCGCCAATAGCGGCCGCCAGCTCTGCCACAGCGCCAGCGCGGCCCAGGCGATGTGGCCGGGATAGGCGCGCAGGGCGTTGCGGGTCATCAGAAGGCCGATCAGCGCGCCGGTCCATTCGGCGATCACCGACGCTCGGGCCGCACCGACCACGCCCCAATCCAGCCCGAGGACGAACCACAGGTTCAGCGCGATATTCACCAGGTTGGTGCTCAGCAGAATGGCCAGCGGCGCCCGGGCGTTCTGAGTGCCGAGGAACCAGCCGACCAGCGCATAACTGGCCAGCGCTGCCGGCAGACCGAACAGGCGGGTGTGGAAAAACTCGCGGGTTAGCTGATCCAGCTCCGCCGACGGCTGCATGAAGTGCAGCGCGATGCCGCTCAACGGGACACCCAGTGCTCCCAGGACAATGGCCATGCCCATGGCCAACAATAGACCCTGCAGCAAAATCTGCCGCAACGCCGCGCCGTCCCCCCGCCCGGCGGCCTGTGCGGCGAACCCGGTGGAGCCCATGCGCAGAAAACCCATTGCCCAGGCGAGAAAGGTATACAGGCTGGCCCCGACCGCGACGGCGCCCAACTGATGAGCGTGGGGCAAGTGGCCGATGACGGTACTGTCGACCAGCGCCACAAGCGGTACGGAAATGTTCGAGAGAATCATGGGGGCCGCGAGCGCCCAGACTCGACGATGGGTAGGGCGGTCGCGCCAGTCGGCGATCAGGTTGGACATGCAGGCTCCTTCGGGGAGCGGGCATTGTATCGACATGATCGCTCCCACGCTCTGCGTGGGAATGCAGCCCGGGACGCTCCGCGTACCCGTCGGAGCACTAGTGAATAATCCAGCTCAACAACCAAAGCCCCAGCAGCAACCAAATGATCCCCATGATGATCGACGCATTCATGAACGCCCGAATCGCCGACCACAACAACATCAACCCAAGAATCAACGCGATGATGCTGATGATCGACGTGTCCATGCCCAGCGCACGGGACAGCCCTTCGACAAAGTTGCTGCCAGCGTGGCTCAACAGATTGAACAAGCCACTGAGGCCGTCAACGATGAAACGGATAACCGAACCGAGTGCCTGGCCGAGCCATTCGAAAAAACTTTCTACCTGCATGTCGTGAGCGTCCTTGATGAAAGTGGTGGTGTGGTTGCCGGGTCTGAGCCTTGGGCTATCGAGCAGGGTGCCGAGTTCCCTGCAAGCATAATGGTTTTGCAGCGCTTGCTGCTTGCCTTCACTCCTCATCCCCCCGAAGCTATACGCCTTCAGGAGAGCCCGATGAACCTTGTTGAACTGACCGAACGCCTGCACGCCATCCGTGACCGCAATGATTGGCAGCCATTTCACAGCCCGAAAAACCTGGCCATGGCTGCGAGCGTGGAAATGTCCGAGCTGGTGGAGATTTTCCAGTGGCTGACCGAAGACCAGTCGCGCCAGTTACCGGCAGACAAACTGGCCCATGTCGGGCAGGAAATCGGCGACATCGTGCTCTATCTACTGCTGCTGTGCAGCGAGTTGGGGTTGGACATGAATGAAGTGGTGCGCAGCAAACTCGCGGACAGTGAACGGAGGTTCAGCTGATGAGCGACCGTCATTTCGATCAGCTGGCGACCCGCTTCGCGGAAAAAATCTATGGCGGTGCCAAAGGTGCGATCCGTCTGGCGGTGCTTCAGGCCGACCTGGCCGAAACCTTGCCGGACCGGCCCTTGCGCGTACTGGACATCGGTGCCGGTCTTGGCCACATGTCGTTGTGGCTGGCCCAGCGAGGTCATGAGGTCACGCTGGCCGAACCCGCCGAACCGATGCTCGAAGGCGCCCGCCAGCGCTTTGCCGATGCCGGGCAAACAGCGACGTTCATACAAGCGCCGTGGCAGGATCTGCTCGGCCAACTCACCGAACCCTACGACCTGGTGCTGTGCCACGCCGTGCTGGAATGGCTGGCCGAACCGTATGCGATCCTACCGGTGCTGCATCAATTGACCAAGCCAGAGGGCTGGTTGTCCCTGGCCTTCTACAATCGCGATGCGCTGATCTATCGCAATCTGCTCAAAGGCCATTTCCGCAAAATGCGCAAAAACGACATGGCCGGTGAAAAGCAAAGCCTGACGCCGCAGCAGCCCCTTGATCCACGTGAACTGGCAGCGCAACTTGAGGGCCTTTGGCAGGTCGAAACCCAGAGCGGGGTACGGGTTTTTCACGATTACATGCCGGTGGAATTCCAGGCCCGCGCCGAACGGGTGGATTTGCTGGAAATGGAACTGGCCCACCGTCGTCACCCAAGTTTTGCCGGGCTTGGGCGCTATTTGCACTGGATCTGTCGGCCGGTCTGATCGGAGCGCGAAATGAACACTCGTTCGGGTTTATTGGTGATCTGTCTCGGGTTAGCGGCCTGTCAGGGCAGCAATCCATATGTGGCGTCATCCAACCCCTTGCCACCCGCGCCGCCTCAGGCGGCCAACACCTTTGATCGTAGCGCCTACCCGGCGCCGCCGCGCGACTACGGGCGTTACCGCAGCTGGGCCTGGCTCAACGGACGCCTGCCGCCGGGCACTACCTGGGCGGATTCGGCGCAGGTCGCCGAAGCCGTCAGCAACGCCCTCGATCAACGAGGCTTGCGCCCGCTGCACGACAATCGCCCGGCGGATCTGTTTGTCAGCGCCGACCTGCGCCTGGAAACCCGCCTGCGTCAGGTTCGGGACGACTATGGTTATTACGGCGGCGGTTATGGCGGTTACAACCGCTACGGCAGCGGTTACGGCATGTACAACACCGTGCCGATCATTCGGACTTATCAGGAACAGGTCGTGGTGGTGCGGGTTGATCTGTTTGATGCCGGCACCGGTCAACCGGTGTGGAGTGCCAGCGCCGAAACCAGTCACCGAGGTAGCCAGAGCGAGCGTGTCGATGCGATACGGGAGGCTGTAGAAAAGGCGATGTCGGCGTATCCTCCTAGTTAGCTTCTGTCGTTAAGAAGCTTTGCGCAGGTTCATGTCTTCTACCGGAGAAATACCATGTTCCGCCGTCTCGCTTTACTGGCTGTGGCCGTGCTGCTCAGTGCCTGCGCCAGCCAGGTCAATCATGACTTCGATGCCAGCCGCGACTTCGCCGCCTATCGCAGCTGGAGCTGGATAGAACCCGCCCTGCAATATCGCCCCGATGACCCACGGATCAAGAGCGACCTGACTGAACAACGCATCCGCCAATCGGTGACCGATCAGCTGGATCAGCGTGGCCTGCGTCCGGCCGCCGCTGGAAAAAAGGGCGATTTGGGCGTGCAAACCTATCTGATCGTCGAACAGCGCCAGCAACAAGTGACCACCAATTACGGCGGCGGTTGGGGTGGCCCATGGAATGGCTACTGGGGTGGGCCGATGTACAACGAAACCCGTAACGTCAGCTACAAAGTGGCGATCATTCAGATCGACCTGCTGGATGGCAAGGACGGCAAGCTGGTGTGGCGCGGCAGCGATGAACAAATGTTCAGCCACACAACGAACCCGTCTGATCGCGCCAATGCGATACGCGAAACAGTCGGGCGAATCCTCGCCAACTATCCACCGAAATAAACACCACCCAACCCCAGGAGCGAGCTTGCTCGCTCCCACAGTGTTTTTTGTTGTTCGCAATAGCATGTTGCCAGCAGTCCCGCCAAGTCTTGTCTACACTGCTGTTCACCCATGGAGTAGCTCTCGGCTGTGCACCGGCAAAGGAGTGCGCGATGTCTCCCCGTTTGCAGTTTCGCAGTCCGTCCCGGCAACGGGGGGCGATCGGTTTGATGGCGGCCCTGACATTGGGCATGGCCCTGATGTTCTTGCTGCTCGTGGTCGACAGCGGTCGTTTGTACCTGGAAAAACGCGACCTGCAGCGCGTAGCGGACATGGCCGCCCTTGAGGCGTCCACCCGAGGGGGGGATTGCGTCGCTGGCAACACCGCCACCGTCTATGCCACGGCCAGCGCAAACCGCAACGACTTTACCCTTCCTGACCCCAATCGCAATCTGCTGGTCGCTTGCGGCGCCTTGACCCTGGATGCCAATAATCTTCGGGTATTTGGCGCCGACCCAAGCAAGAGCGAAGCCATTCGGGTGATCGCCAGCCATTGGGTCCAACAGAGTTTCGCCGGCGGTGTCGGCGCCCTGTTCGGTGGCGCCCCACGTGGAGCGACCATTAACCTGACGGCCACCGCTGTGGCCGCATTACCGCCACCCCTGGCTTCGCTGACCCTCCGCGGTACGGTGCTGAGCGTCGATACCAGCAAGTCCGCCACGCTCAACGCGCTGTTCGGTGGTTTGCTGGGCGGCAATGTCAACATCACTGTGGCGGGCTGGAACGGGTTGGTGAACACCAACATCAGCCTGCTCGGTTACCTTGATCGATTGAAGGTCGACCTTAACCTCAGCGCTGCCGGGTATGACCAGGTATTGGGCAATACGATTGCCGTCAGCCAACTGATCCAGACTGTCGTCAATGTGTTGGACTCTGGCGGCACGCTCGGCGCGACGGCGACAATTGGGAGTTTGCAGGCGCTCAAGGTCGCGGCTGGCACGACGACGGTGGTACTCGGTGACCTGCTGCACGTCGAGACTGGCAGCAACGTTTCGGCGCTGGCGACCCATCTGAAGGTGTTCGACCTGATCGAAGCAGTTGTGCAACTGGCCAACAAGAAAAACGGCCTGGTGGCGACGTTGCCGATCAATCTGGCGGGTCTGGCGCAAATCACCGCCCGGGTGCAGGTGCTGGAGCCTGCGCAGCTCTCCGCCATCGGCAATCCGAAAAGCGCCGCGCTGGCTCCATTGGGGCCCAACCGCATCTATGTGCGAACTGCCCAGATCAGGACATTGCTGTCGATCGACTTGCCGGTGCTCAATTCCATCGTGGCGCTGATCAATGCGGCGGCTGATCTGGCAGGCCCGCTGACCAACACACTCAACGCCTTGCTCAATCTCAACCTGGTGGGAGTGCTCAATTCACTGACTTGTGCCTTGCTCGTGCCCTGTCAGACTCCCGACATCATCGTGCTGCCGCCACCGATACGTATCGACGTGGCGCTGGACGTTGCCAGCGCCACCAGCTATGTCACTGCCTACAGTTGCGTCAGTACCACCAACAAAACCCTGACCACCAACACCAGCACTTCGCTGGTAAATCTGAAGATCGGCAAGATCGATCCAGCCACCGCTTTCGGCAGCAACACCACGCCACCGGCGGTAGTGGTGCAGCCGTTAAAGGTGATCGATATCGGGGTGAAAACCTGTCTGAGGATTCTGTTCCTGCCCATCTCCTGCGACCCACGGATTCCGGGCGTCGGCGGCGGCATCAGTATCATGGCCGACACGACCGTGGCGCAGAACGCCAACATGCTCAACGTTTATTCCGCACCGGCGGCCAGTAACCTGCCGGAAATCAACCAGCCACCGTTCTACTATTCCTATTCCACCAGCAATATCGTCAGCAGCCTTACGGACACGCTGAACAATATCAAGGTCGACATGTACGGCCCGACGGGCAGTCTGGTCGGTGGTCTGGGGGTGATCCTCAGCAGCGTCACAACGTTGTTGGTTAACGCAATCAACAGCGTGCTCAGCCCGTTACTCGACGCCTTGATCAACACGCTGCTGCTCAGTCTGGGAATCGATCTGAACAAGGTCGATGTCGGCGCCAACCTCAGTTGTCACTCGGGACGAGCGACGCTGGTGATCTGATCGTCGGCGGCAATCGGCAGTTCGATACAAAACCGTGCGCCCTCGACCGAGTTTCTGACGCTCAGTTTTCCGCCCATGTTCTCGACGATGCCGTAACTCACCGATAACCCGAGCCCAGTGCCGACACCCACGGGTTTGGTGGTGAAGAACGGCTCGAAAATCCGCTCCAGCAGTCGTGGATCGATACCGCCGCCGTTGTCCTCGACCCACAGTCGCACAGAATGTTTGTCGCGTTCGACGTACACCGAGATCCACGGTTTGAACTCGCGGTCGGCCTCGCGTTTACCGAGCAACGCATCCCGCGCGTTCACCATCAGATTGATCAACACCTGTTCGAGTTGATCAACATAACCGCGCACCTGCACGTCGAATCCGGTGTCGCTGACCCGCAGATCGACCCCTTTGCCGCGCATCCCTTCGGCCAGCAGCGACAGCGTGCCTTCGATGGCTTGCGCCGGATTAAACGGATGCTGCTCGATCTCCGAGCGGCGGCCAAATACCCGCATGTGATCCACCACCCGGGCGGCGCGCTGCACCTGGGCATCGATGCGGTTGAGCTTGTCGGTCAGGTAATCGATTTGTGCATCGCCGTTGTTCAGGCGCTTGAGCACATTGACAATGGCCATGCGCATCACGTTCAGCGGCTGGTTGATTTCATGGGCCAGCCCCGTGGCCATTTCGCCAAGGGTGGCCATTTTGGCGCTCTGGGTGAGCTGCTGCTGAGAGCGGCGCACCTCGGTGTTGTCGCGGCCCACGGCCTGAATCTCCAGCAAGCGGCCGTCCTCATCAAACACCCCGCGATCCGACCAGACCCACCAGGCATGTTCCCGTCCCGGCAGTTGCAGGTTGATTTCCGCGGTGCTGACCGGGAACTCCGGGGTCAGTTGGCCGAGCCGCTGGAGAAACGTTTCGCGCTGTTCCTGCGACATCCAGGTGCCCAGATTCACCCCTGGCAATTGCTCGGGCTGGCACTCCAGATACGTCGCCAGCGGACGGTTGCCGAAGGTCAGGGTCAGGTCGGGGTGGTAGCGGCAGATCATCGCCGGCGAGTCTTCCACCAGGATCCGGTAACGTTCTTCACTCTGTTTCACCTGCTCGGCGGCCAGGGTCGCTTCGGTGACGTCGAGCCACAGGCCGACGGCTTCCACCGGCAGGCCAAGGTCATCGCGCAGCAGTCTGGCTTCATCGAGCATCCAGTGGTAATCGCCGCGACTGTCGCGCAACCGGTAGCGGGTACGTACCGAGCCTTCTCGCAATAGGCGTCGGGTGCGCTCGAAATACTGATCGCGGTCCTCGGGGTGAACCCTTTCAACCAACGTCCCTGCCGCGCAATCAGCCAGTGTCCAGCCGAGCAGCGGCAGCAGGCTGTCACTGAAAAACGTCGGCTGCAGCGCACCTTCGACATAGCGCTGCACGTAGATTACCGCCGGTGAACTGGCGATCAGATTGTCCAGCCGTGCATGGGCCGCTGCAGCGTTTTTCTCCTGGTTTTTGATGTCGCTGATGTCGAGCATGAAGCCCACCAGTCGCCGGTTTTTGCCGACACCCAGGGCCTGTCCCTGCAGGCGATGCCAGTTCGGGGTTTGTGCCAGGCGCACGCACAGCAGCAACGGGGTGCCCTCGTCCTGTAAGGCTTGCAGGCGACTGCTCAGCTCCTCACGGTCGGCGGGATGCACCTGATCAAGCCAGTCGTGTAGCGGCAATCGAGCGCTCGCAAGGTTGAGAGTACTGGCCAGCGACGGCGCCAATTGCACCTCGCGAGTGTCGCTGAACACTTCCCACCAGCCGGTGCCGAGCAAGGCTTGCAACGACTCCAGTCTTTCCAGTTGCAGATGGTGCCGGTGCTCGCGCAAGCGCTCAAGCAGTGGGCCCGCGAGCGCGGCGGCGAGCTGCAACCAGTCGCGATCATTCATGTCGGGTGCATGTTGCTGCACCGGATAAAAGCCACACAGCAACCAGGCGACCACACCCTGAGCATCGTGATAGGGCACCGCGAACCCTTCGGCATTACCGAAGGTGCTTTGCAAACGGGGATGTTCACCGGGGAGCAGGCGTTGCGGCGCAGAGCCGTTCAGACTGTCGAGGCCGGTGCCAAGGCGCTGAGCGTCTTGCCACAATCGGGGCGCATCGAACGCTGCGTAATGCTGATGGATCTGCCAGCCTTCCTCCTGCTCATCGAGCAAGACCACCGCAACGCATGGAATACGAAAGCGCTGAGTCAGGCCTTGCAATTGTTCCACAAACACCTCGGGCAGGCGCGTCAGGCTGCACAGGCGTAACTGCTCGCCGATCTGCGCCGCGAGCAACTGGCATTGCTCGCGGCTGCGTGATTGTCGACGTTCGAGCAGCAAGTCGCCGATGTCCAGCAATTGCAACAGCCAGGCATCGGCTAACGGCTGGACCCAGCCACGCAGGTGCAGGGGTTGTCCGCTGAGGCTGTGGAAATCCAGATCCAGCATCTGTCCCAGCCAATCCGCAGGTGAGCCTTCAACAGCGAGGCTGCTGTGGGGCATGAGGAAATCGAGTAGGTGCGGTGCTTGCGCAGCGGGCGTCTGCTGGGCCAGCACATGTCGCAGCGGGCCGGTCAGGTGAATCACTCGACCTTCGGCATCCAGATGCGCCTGCAAGCCGACACTTTGCACGCTCAGGGTGTCTGGCGTGCCCAGCGGCTGAGGCGGATGGCGGTTCAGCAGGCGGCCGAAGAGTTTGTCTGCGGAACTCAAAATTGCAGGCTCGAACTGGCGGTGAGAGTCGCCGGCAGATTGGGCACTTGGCCAATCCCCGGCAGGTTCAGAAACGGGATGACCTGCTGCAGTTTGTTGGTGGGGTAGTTGATGCTGACCTTCAACACCCCGCCCACGTAGGTGGCGCTGGTGTCGGTGGCGATATTGAAATTCAGTGCGGCGGGAATCCAGGCCAGTTGCAGACTCAACTCCGTGGTGGCGACGGTTTTTACCGCGGTGTCGTACCCGGGGGTGTTCGGGTCCAGCGCCACGCTTCGGCGCACGGCTTCGGCGGTCGACTGGGTGAACGATTGCATCAGCAACAGCGGCAGACTGTACGTGACAATCCCATAAAATACGGCGAAAAAAATGAGGAACACCAAAGCGAACTCAATCGCTACAGCGCCTTTTTGCTTGCGGGGGAGGCCTGTTTTCATGACTGCGTCTACCCTGACATTCACTACGTGATATCAGCATAGAATCATTCAGCCAAAACGGACGTTTTTTACGGATGCAGAGCTTTGTCCTACTGATCTGGCTGACGCTATGCGCAGCACAGGATGCTCGAGAACGGCACATCGCCAATGGCCTGACCCTTGGCGCAGGCGTGTTGGCGCTGGCTTATCTGCTGTGGACAGGCACCACCTGGCTGGGGGCCGAGGCGGGGCAGGGCGGTTGGGCGTGTTTGCTTGCGCTGGCCTTTACCTTGCCCGGATATGCGCTCAGACGCCTGGGCGCAGGCGATGTGAAGCTCATGACCGCCCTGGGTCTGGCGACGGACGGTCTGCATCTGCTCGGCGTGTTCATCGGCGCCGGATTGGCCAGTGTGCTCTGGCTGCTGCTGGCGCCAAGAGTCTGGCTTCATCTGGGTCAGGGGCTTAGGCATCGTCTTCGATATCTGGGGCCTGGAATGTCAAAGAAACAGCCTTTTGCGCCCTTCGTGCTGGTGGGCCTGTTGCTCACACTCGCCTGGTTTCACTAGTCGCCCGTTCTATGTACAGAGTCGGAAAGTACGTCTACTTTCAAACCAGTAGTTGTACCGCCTGTGGCTGTCGGTACAGGAGCGGTCAGCAGGGAGTTGCACGTGAACAAGCCTACCTCGGCAATGAAAATCCTCGTGGTTGACGATCAGCGGCTGATCGTTGAGCAGCTTTGTGAATTTCTTGAGCGCAATGGTTATCGCTGTGTGCCTTGCGAGTCCAGCCGGCAGGCGGTCGAGCGTTTCAGTGAGGACGAGGCAATCGGCCTGGTGCTCTGTGATTTGCACATGCCCGGCCTGGACGGGATTCAATTGGTTCAGGCGTTGCAGCGGCTATCCGGCAAACATCGGGCGTTCGAGGCGATCATGCTCACCGGGCGTGCGGACAAGCAAGATGTGATCAAGGCGTTGCGGGCCGGGTTTGCCGATTATTATCAGAAGCCGATTGATCTGGATGAGTTGCTCGACGGGATTGCGCGTCAGCAAGTGGCATTGCAGGAGCGGCAGAAGAGTGTGCAACTGGGGCATTTGAATCAGAAGTTGCAGTATCTTGCCGAGTCGATCGATGATCTGTATCAGGATCTGGATAAGGTTCGGCGTGGGCCGCGATTGTCGGTTTCCCCTGATGACGATGTCAGTGCTGTGGATCGGGTTGAGGTTCCGGCGATTTTCAGTCAGCTGTCGCCAAGGCAATTGGATGTAGCGCGGTTGGTGGGGAAGGGGCAGACGAATTATCAGATTGCCTGTGAGTTGGGGATTACCGAGAACACGGTGAAGCTTTATGTGTCGCAGGTGTTGCGGTTGACGCATATGCATAATCGGACGCAGTTGGCGCTTGCTTTGATGCCCAGTCATTCCGGGTGGCGGCAGCGGGTCATCGCTCGATAAAAATGTGGGGGACCTGTATTTGGTTTTGAGTACATATCCGTTGCTGCGGTAACGGCCGCTTAGGGTTTCGCCCTTACGGCAACTCACTTTTTTTACAAACGCCTAAAAAAAGTAAGCAAAAAAACGCTCGCCCCGAGCGTCCGGCCCCTCGCTTAGGCTCGGCGTTCCTTCGTTCCGGCATTCATCTGGGGGCATCGCCTCCGGTCGGCTGCGCTTCGACCTCCTCTCGATGTGTTCGACTGCGTCGAACGGCGCTGCGCGCCTCCCCCCAGATGAACACCTCCACTCAGCCTTCCGAGGGGGCGGGTGGATCAAGGTCAAGATCAAGAGCTGCAGGCGAGCTAACGCTCGGCCTATTGAGTGGTGAGAAGCGAATGTAGTGGTCTAATTCCCCCAGACACCCCGATAGGTGGAAAATACATCTACCGAGGAGTTTTTTAATGACTGACAAACGTAGAATTTTCGACGATAGCTTTAAGCTTGAAGTCGTGAGGATGATCAAGGACAAAGGCCTGACCGTTCCGCAGGTCTGCCTGGATCTCAATCTTGGTGAGACGGCTGTGCGCCGATGGGCGCGTCAGTACGATGCGGAGATACTGGGAGAGACCGGCATCGGTAAGCCATTGACCGCCGAGCAACAACGTATTCGGCAGCTGGAGCAGGAAAACCGCCAGCTCAAGATGGACAATGACATCTTAAAAAAGGCTACAGCCTTCTTTGCCCGCGAGCTGAAGTGACTTATCGGCTGGTCAGACAGTTGCAACAGAAGGCTTACTCGGTAGCGCATGTCTGTCGTGTACTCAACGTCAGTCGATCCGGTTTCTATGAGGCCGGCAAGCGTGCTGCTGCGCCGGCATCTATTTGTCCGGTTACGGTTCAGCTCAGGGCTTCGTTTGAGGAAAGTGGAGGCTGCTTCGGCAGCCGCCCGTTACGCAATGCGTTGCGTGGCAAGGGCATGGCGGTGGGTCTTTATAAAATCCGCCGATTGATGCGTGCCAACGGTCTTCGCTCGGCCTGGAAGCGCAAGTTTGTCCATACCACCGACAGCAACCATGACCTGCCCATTGCCGAAAATGTGCTGAATCGTCAGTTTGACCCCGTGGCGCCGAACAAGGCTTGGGTGGCTGACATTACCTACATCCGGACCCGCAGCGGCTGGTTATACCTGGCGGTGGTGTTGGACTTGTACTCCCGTAAAATCGTCGGTTGGTCCATGGCGCCGAACATGCCGGCGGAGCTGGTGTGCAGCGCGATGCAACTGGCCATCGCTCAGCGTCAACCGCCACCGGGCCTGATCGCTCACTCAGACCGTGGCAGCCAATACGCCAGCGCGAGCTATCGAGCGTTGCTGGCGCGACATAACATGCAGCAAAGCATGAGCCGCAAAGGTAACTGTTGGGATAATGCGGTAATGGAACGCTTCTTCCTCAGCTTGAAAATGGAGCGAGTGTGGCGACGTGACTACGCAAACCACGGCGAAGCAATCCGCGACATTACTGAGTACATCGTTGGGTTTTACAACAACAAACGGCTGCACTCGAAACTAGGCTATTTGCCACCGACCGTTTACGAACGGGTGATGGCATCAAAACCACCTATCGAGGTGTCCGGAATTAGTTGACCACTGCACAGATCCCGGATCAAGACTACCCCCCCGTCCCTCCGTCCACCTGCCCGCTCTCATACTGATCAAAGTACTCCGGGATCTCATGCTGATAGCTTTTCAGCCAGCGCTGCATGCTCAGTTCGCGCTCGGTCGCGGTTGAGGTTTGCGGTTTCTGGGAAGCGGCCTTGTTACTGCTTTGCAGTTGCAGCCAGCCTTCGGTTTCCTGCTGTTGGGGCGAGGCGGGGCCGGCGTCGATGGCTTGGGTGGTAAGGGGTAGGGCCAGCAGGCCGAGGCAGTAGAGGGTGGTCGGTTTCATCAGGGCTTCTCCCTATTGAAGGGGCGATGTGGCGACGGCGGCAACGTGGTTCGTGGCCGTCGGGCCGGGTTTGCTTGGGGTCTTGAGTCTTTGTGCGCGGGCCTGGGCTTCGGTGACCTGAGCGGGGCTCAGGCCGAGGCGGCTGACCAGTTCGGCGGCGCGGCTCCAGTCGTCCTGGTAGATCAGCAGCGTCACCAGATTCAACGCCGCCAGCTGATCACTTTGCTTGAGCTCCATGGCCGTCAGAAATTCGAAGCGCGCATCCTCGACGCGTAATTGGTTGAGGTACACCACGCCCAGGTCGTTGCGGATTTTCTCGTCGGTAGGCGCTAGCCGTGCGGCCCGTTGCAAGTGGGCCTGGGCCAGGCCGTTGTCGCCCCTGGCGGCGGCGAGTTGGCCCAGGCCGTGTTCGGCTTCGGCGGCCAGGCAACTGCCGAGCAGGCTGCGGTATAACGGTTCGGCTTCGCTGCGGCCCAGCAGTCGATAAACCTTGGCCTTGCGCAGGCGCACATCCGCCAGGTTGTCGGGCAGGCTTTGCAGGTTAGCGAGGCTGGCGTGCAGTTTGCCGTCATTGGCCATGTCATCGGCGAGGTTCAGCGACAGCTGTTCATCGGAGGTTAGCTTGGCGCAACTGGCGGTGTTGGTCAGGGCGTTCCAGGGTGTCGCGCCGTTACTCGCGCAACCGCCTAATAACAACAGACTCAACCCGGCAATGATGGCTTTCATAACGTTCCCTCTAAGAAGCAAAGGCCCGGGACAGGGCGGTGAAGCCCGGGCCGGCCAGTACGATCAATAACGCCGGGAAGAGAAACAGCATCATCACGACGGACATTTTGGCGGACATCTTGGAGATGTATTCCTGCAGGCGTGTCAGGCGCCGGTCATCGAGCAGTTGCTTGAGGGCCAGCAGGGATTTCATCGCGCCGCCACCCTGATGGATCAACTGCTGAAGGATGACGCAGGTGTCGGTGAACTCATCGACGGCCAGCAAGCGAGTGGCCTTGTTCAGTTCTTCGCCCAGTTCCAGGCCGGAATCGACCCGGGCCAATACCAGACGCAACTCATGGGTCAGGGCCGGCAATAATTGTTTGCCTTCATTGCTCAACACTCGCAGCGACTGCTCCACCGCCATGCCCGACTCGAACAAAATGCGCAGCAGCGCAATGAAGGTGGAAATCTCGCTCGCCAACTGTTTTTGCCGGCTCTGGGCGGCTGCGGCCACAAGGCGTTTTGGGAGCAGGTAGCCGATGCCGGTGGCAAAGGCGGGGACGAGCCACTGGTTGTCCACGTGCGGGAAAAAGACCCCTTGAGCCAGCAAGCTCAGGGCCAGTGCCAACACCGGTGCGCCCACTTGGAAGGCCGCGAACAGCGAGCGTCGCCGAGCGCTGCGCCAGCCCAGGCGATTGAGCAGGGTCTGGGTTTCATTATCCAGATTGACCGAGCGTTGGCCGATCCGGCTGCTACCCAGCACCTGCAGCCAGTGACCCACACGGTCGTCATTCAGCGGTTTGCCGTCCAGCCGTCGGGCCACCTGACGAGCCCGTCGCTGCTGTTCCAGCAAACTGCCGAGCAGTAATAACGTAGCGCCCAGAAACAGCAGCGCGCTGATCAGCAGAGGCATTTTCATACGCTGCGCAACATGCGCCAGAGCGCCAGGCTGCCCACCACCTGCAGACCGAACGCAGACGCGAGCATGATTTTCCCCGAGCTGTCGTGCCACATGGAGAGCAAATAGAGGGGGTTGGTCGCCAGGAAATAGCCGGCCAGGCCAATCGGCAAACAGCCCAGGACCCACGCGGTCACCCGGGTTTCACCGGTCATGGCCCTGAGTTGGCGCGCAGCCTGCTCGCGCTCGCGGATCATCTTGATCAGGTTCTCCAACAGCTCACTGGCATTGCCGCCATAGCGGTGATTGACCCGCAACCCGAGCGCGAGCAGGCGCAGTTCATCTTTCTCATACAGTTCGGCGAGGTCCGAGGCGGCGTCCGGCAGGCTGACCCCCAGCTGCACGTTGCGCTGAACCCGGCCCATGGCATTTTTCAGCGGATCTTCGGCGGCGTCGATGGCGCCCAGCACCGCATCGGCCAGGGTCCGCCCGGACTTCAGACTGCGCACTGTGTGATCGAGCATTTGTGGCAGTTGTTCGATCATGCGTTGGAGTCGGCGCTGATAACGCCAATTGACATACAGACGCAGAATCAGCGGCGGCAGCAGCAACAGAACCAGCAAGCCGATCCAGCCACTGGTAGCAAATCCGAGCAAGATGCCAAAGGCCCAGAGCAGCAGCCACGTCCCAAGTCGTTCAGTGGGGCGCCCGAGGCCGGCGCGCAAAAAGGCCCGCTCCATACCCGACCAGGACGATTTCGCCACCACCGGCTCTGGTTGCCCCTGAGTCAGACGGCCTAGCACACGCTCGGTGCCGGTCTGGCGCAAACCGTTGTAGAACAGGCGGATCGACAGCCCGAGCAAGATCAGACAAACGAGAATGAGCAGCAGCGGTATGAGCATGCTGTGGCCTCAGTACGTAGAGGGAGAGAGTGCCGACTCACGGCGCAGTTTTTCGCTCGCGGGGTTGACTGCCTCACGCATAAAACCGAAACCGCTACGCCGGTCGAGCCGGAACAAGGTATTGGTGACGTAGACGTCATCGCGGATGCCGACTACCTCCACCACCTCGCTGACGCAGCGGCGGCCATCGGGCATGCGCGTCAGCTGGATCACTACATCCAGTGCGGCGCAGATCATTTGCCGCAGGGTGCGTTCGGCGATGGTGCGGCCCGTCAGGCCCACCAATGTCTCTAGGCGCAACAGCGCATCCTGGGCGTTGTTAGCGTGCACGGTGCTCATGGAGCCGTCGTGGCCGGTGTTCATCGCGGTGAGTACGTCCAGCACTTCGACGCCACGAATCTCGCCGAGGATGATCCGGTCCGGGCGCATCCGCAGGGCGTTGCGAATCAGGTCGCTGGCCTTCACTTCGCCGTGGCCTTCGGCATTCGGCGGTCGGGTTTCCAGGCGCACCACGTGAGGGTGGCCCAGTTGCAGTTCGGCGACATCTTCGATGGTGACGATTCGCTCGTGAGGGTTGATCAACTGGCTGAGAATGTTCAGCAGCGTGGTCTTGCCGGTGCCGGTGCCGCCGCTGATCAGGATATTGCAGCGCTTGCCCACCGCCTCCTGAATGAAGTCGAAGATGGCCTGATCGATGGTTTGCATCGCCATCAGGTCAGAGCTTTTGAGCATGTCCTTGCGAAACTTTCGAATCGACAGGCAAGGGCCGTCGAGGGCAATCGGTGGAATGATCGCGTTGACCCGGCTACCGTCGGGCAGTCGGGCATCGACCATCGGCGACGACTCATCAAGCCGTCGGCCGAGGGGCGCGAGGATCCGTTGCATAACCCGTTCGACGTGATGCGCATCGATGAAACGCAGGTCGCTTTGATGCAGTACGCCGTCGCGTTCAATGAACACCCGGTGCGGGCCGTTGACCAGAATCTCCGTCACCGCCGGGTCACGCAACAGCACTTCCAGGGGGCCGAAACCGGTGAGTTCGTCGACGATTTCTTCGGCCAGACGCTCCATTTCATACCGGGAAATCGCCAGGTGCAGCCGGGCGATGTACTCGGCAGTCTTGTCGACGACGAACTGCGAGAGCACCTGCCGCGAGCCCTCCAGCAGGTTTTTGCCGGACTCCTCGATGGCGTCGATGATGTAGCGGTGCAGCACCAGTTTCAGGCCTTCGTGGTCGGTGTTGCCGCTGGTTGTGCAGACAGGGGAGCCGAAAAGTTTTTCACCGCTCATTGCGCACCCCTCAAGCGGTTGAACCAGCCAGACTTGGGCTTGGCCAGGCCCTCGGAGCGCTTGGCCAACCGTTCGCCGAGGGCGCGCAAGCTTTGAGTCAGGCTTTCGCGGGGGGCCAGTTCAAACAGAGTCACACCTTGGTTCTTGGCGTTAAGCCGCACTTCCGGGCTGTAGATGAGGGTCGCGATGATCTCCATGCCGAAGCTTTTGCCCAGGGTCTCGGAGTCCGGTGAAACGTTGCGCAGGTAGCGGTCCACCAGCAGTTTGGCGTGATCGAGCTTCATGCCTTTTTCACGCCACAGGTTGAGTACCGCCAGGTTGCGGCGGCAGTCGAGTACGTTCTGATCGGTGTACCACAGCAACTTGTCGCAATGGCTGACGAAGGTGCGCAAGGCTTCGCTGTCCGGCTGGCCGGTGAGGTTCACCACGATGTGCTGGAAGTGTTGACGCAGGGCGCTGAGCAGCATGTACAACTCGGCGGCACTGGTGTGCTCCAGCGGCTCATCGTGACCGGCGTAGGCGAGGATCCGCAGCCCCGCGTCGCAACGGGTGAAGGCGCTGTCGATCAGCGTCGCATCGAGGCGCCGCAAATGCCTGAGCGCATCGCCGAAGTGAAACGAACTCTCCAGCCCGAGCAAGGCCAGGCTGTCGCCGCGTGGCAGGCCCAGGTCCAGCAACAATGTTTGCTGACCGCTCTTCTGCACCACTTGCGCCATGTGGGAGGCGAGCAGCGCGCCGTCGGCGTTGCTCTGCACACCGTAGAGCACGGTCAGGCCACCCAGTTGGGTGTTCGAGGCCACCGGCGGCAGCCGTTTGCTCAGCCGTCGCACCAACCCCGCAACTTCGCTGGAACGCGAACCATAGGCCACGAAATCCCGTGCACCGGCGCGCATGGCATTGAGCACGAGTTGGTTGTCCATGCCGTCACCCAACGCGACGATCGCCAGCATCGGCTTGGCTTCCAGGGCTCCTTCGATCAGTGCGCTTTGGGCTACTACGTGTTCGCGGTCCAGGCCGATGAACACCAGGCTGGCGAAGGTCACGTCCACCAGCGCCAGCAATTCGTCGAGGCTGCCGCCGCCGGCGCTGACCACCTGGCCCAACGGGGCGAGGGCGCCTTGCAGCCACTCAAGGTCGGTGCTGTTGCGCGTGATTGCGAGGAAGGTCTGGCTCAGGTTCTGGCTCATTGCGATAACCCGCTGCGTTTATCGAAGTTGCCGTTTTCGAGGAAGTACAGGCGATACCAGTTGGGGTCGTAGTTGCGCAGCTTTTCACCCGGCAACGACGGAAGTTGTGCGTTGGCAGCCAACGGTTGGACCAGGTGCGGCGTGACGATCATCAGCAGCTCACGCTCTTCGCGGTTGACCGATGAGTTGCGAAAAAACGCACCGAGAATCGGGATATCGCCCAGGCCTGGAAACTTGCTGACTTGCGAACTGTTGTGAGTGCTGATCAAACCGCTGATGACGAAACTCTCGCCATCGGCCAGGGAAATACTGGTGTCGGTGCGGCGTATGGTGAACGCCGGAACGGTGGTGCCGCCGATGGTCACGCCGTTGTTGTAATCCAGTTCGCTGACCTCCGGCGCCACTTTGAGGACAATGCGGTCGTGACTGACCACGGTCGGCGTCAGCGTCAAGCGGATGCCGAATTCCTTGTATTCGATGGAGTAACTGTTGCTGTTGGCGCTGGGCACCGGAATCGGGATTTCACCACCGGCCAGGAAACTGGCGCTTTGCCCACTGAGGGCCACCAGGCTCGGCCGCGCCAGGGTGTAGGCAAAGCCGCTGCCCTCCAGCGCATTGACGATGCCGAGAAATTTACTGCTGCCACCGCCCCAGACAATGTTGAAACTGTCGTTGAGCAACGGGATGCTGGGCACCGCGATCCGCGGATCAATGTTGAACAGTGGCACCACGCCCGGCGTCACGCCGGTATTGGGTACCGTGCCGGGCGCCCCGAAGAGGAAATTGTTGGAGCCCTTGCCGAAAATCGACGTGCCGGCCTCTTTCAGTTTGGTCCGGCTGACTTCGACAAAACGAATGTCGGTCTGTACTTGGGACGGTAGCAGTGGGTCATCAGAGGGCAACCGTGTCGCGGTGGTCATCGCCGCGGTGGCCTTGCCCTGAACGAACACCATGCTCTGGCGCGGAGCACTGGCGCAGGCGGTCCAGACCATCAGGCTGGTGGCGCCTGGGGCCACTCCGGTGAGTAAAAACGCCTGATTACCGTTGACTCGCACGTCGGCGATTTTCGGGTCACCCACCGCCACTCGAGTGATCGCCACTGGCGATTGCACCTCCTGTTGCAACCCTTCACTGACTTCCAGCACCGCAGGCAACGAACCCAGCGCGGCGCAGTTGCCGACGGCTGCGAACGTCACGCTGAGCGGCACACCGCTCAGCAAAGAGACCCAGAGCAGGCCTTGGAATATGGGCATGGAACGACTGCGCATAAAGATGCGTCCTTGCTCGACTCAGGGATTGTGTTGGGTGATTTCATTGCCGCGGATGACTTCCACGCTCGACTTGCGTGGTGCTGTGCCGCCGTTGGTGGCGACTGGTTTGGGTGGGGGCGTCATGGCCAATTGACTGAACTGGATCAACTCGCGGTTGGCACTGGCGAGGTGGGACGATGAATCGCTTTCGCCGGCCCAGTAACGGGACAGGCGTTTTTCATCGGCGCTGCGTACGGCCAGGCGCAACACGCCAGCCTGGGCCGCCAACATCAGGCGACTCAATAGGTGTTCGGGGACGGCAAGCAAGACGGTGCGGGCGCTGGCGCGCAATTGTTCCTGCCTGAGTTTTTCTTCGGTGCTGCGCGCCGGGCTTGCGGGTTGACCGTCGTTGGTCAACCCCATCTGTTCGCCCACCCCGAGCACCCGCAAGGCCGGCACCACCAGTTGAGCCGACGGCTGAAGGTTGTTGTTGTCCATGCGCAAAAACAGCAGCACATCGACATAGTCCCCCGGTGTCAGTTGCCCACCGGCATTGATCACTTCATCCACCGCGACGGCGAGGGCGCGTTCATCGGGACGAATCATCCGTGCCAGTCTGCCGCCGGCTTCGAAGCTTTCGTCATTGAGCCAGCTGCCGGCAGTGAGGGCGCGCCAGGGCGTACGGCCAATCGCTTGATCGAGACGGGTCAAGCTGCCGGCGGGGGCGGTGCGGAGTTTTTCCAGGGCAACGTCGGCGGCAGTAATCGGCGCGAATGGCGGCAGGTCATGAAGGAGTACCACCACCGTTTGGCGGGTGGTGTCTTCCATCGGCGCAGGTGTCGGGGCCGCGGGCGCGGGCGCGACAACGCTGGATTGCACGACAGGCTCGGGAGGCGGTTGACGGCTGAGTGTGAGGCCCCAGTAACCGGCAATAATGGCGCCCACCAGAAACACACCGGCCAGGCCCAGAGTGATACGGCTGTTCATGACGGCTCTCCCTTTCCTGCTGCTTAAGACTTCGTCGCATCCAACGAGACATCGCAATCAGGCAGCTATGAACATGGAACTATTTCGCTATTGGAAGGTAGCTCAGCTAGAGCAAAACGCCATTACTGGTCTGAAAATAACTAACGAAAGTAAGTATCTAGGGCGAAAACGTGACTTTTTTGGCGTCAATGAAACACCTAATACTTTAGTGATAATTCGTTCTTACAGTTGTGGGTATGGGGAATGCCGACAATGCTGGTGCTGGCGAAGGGGAATCATGTTGCGGCCGTGCAACACCCGTCGTCGTCCAGGAGAAACGCCATGTCCTTTTCCAAGCTTGCGCAGAAGATCAGATCCGGAGCTGCTTTTTACAAAGGTCTGGCCAAAGATACCGAGGGTGCTTCGGGTATTGAGTACGCCATTGTTGCGGGCATGGTGGCAGTCGCTTTAACGACGTTTGTGGGGCCGATCTCCACGGCTATTAAAACCATGTTTACCACTATCCAAGGCGCGCTTTGACCTGCCTGCTGTCAATGGTCAGCTACTTGCCAATCCCGCAAAGGGCTTCTAACGTCAGCGCTTAGTCCATTGCAGGTGTTGCCCATGAACTCTCCCACACTCCCACGCCAACAGCTTCTGCTGGTCGATGATGAGGAGGACGCGTTGTTGGAGCTGGCGGAGTTGCTGGAGGGCGAGGGCTTCAATTGCTTTACCGCCACCTCGGTCAAACTCGCGTTGCAACATCTGACGCGCCATCCCGATATTGCATTGGTGATTACGGATCTGCGGATGCCGGAGGAGAGTGGCATGTCGTTGATCAAGCGGTTGCGTGAACATACCTCCCGGCAGCATTTGCCGGTGATTGTGACGTCGGGGCATGCGGATATGGAGGATGTCAGTGACATGTTGCGGTTGCAGGTGCTGGACCTGTTTCGCAAGCCGATTTATCACGTGCGGTTGTTGGAGACGCTTAATACTCTGTTTCCGCAGCCTCAAGTGAGATTCGTTGGGACCTGACTTTTTGAGGGTGTACATCCACTGCCGAGCGATCAGGCAACAGGCCGCCAATGCCCCACCATATGCTCCAGATCCCCCGCACCCACCAACCGTAAATCCCCACTGGACCCCGCCGCACTGGCCAGCAATGTCACTTCACTGGGCAACCGCACCGGTTTGCGAAACTGCACCGCAATCTCGACATTCGCCGCCGGCAGGTGATCGGCGAGCGCCGCAAGGGTTCGGGCCTTGTTCCACAATCCATGGGCGATGGCCGTAGGAAAACCGAAGAGTTTGGCGCTGGCGGCACTCAGGTGAATCGGGTTGTAGTCGCCGGACACTTTGGCGTACTGCCGTCCAATGTCCGAAGGTGCTTTCCAGTGGGCCACTTGCGATATCTCCAGTGTCGATGCCAACACTTCCTCGACGGGCTCGCCTTCGAGTTTGACCCCGCGGCACAACATCTGGCTTTGCGCTTCCCACAGCGGCCCCAATTGATCGTCAAGCGTTGTCACCAGATCGAACGTCGCGCCCTTTTCATGTGGCTGAAGGTTTTGCACCTGCACGCTGACCCGCACGCGGTTCACGCCGCCCATTGGACGCAAGAGGCGAATGCAGTTGCTCAGGTGAATCAACCCCAGCAGCGGGAACGGGAATTCCTTGGCCGTCAGCAGTTGCATCTGCAACGCGAACGCCAGGAGGTGTGGATACGTCGGCGGCAGCAGGCCGTTGTCGGCAAAACCGCAGACGTTGCGATAGGCCGCCAGACGCTTCGCATCGACATCGATCCAACAGCGTAAGCCCGAATCGGGCAGGGTGGTGCCGGTGATGTTGCGTCGCGTCGCTGCCCGTACGTACAACGCCGGCAGGCTTGGTTCGCGGTTGAGTGTGTGCCAATCGATGATCATGCCTAAGCCCCCAAAACACTTTGTCCGCACACGCGCAGCGCTTGCCCGGTAAACGCGCCGGTGCCCGGTTGTGCCAGCCACGCCACCGCCTCGGCGACGTCTTGCGGCAGGCCGCCCTGGCCCAGCGAACTCATGCGCCGCCCGGCTTCACGCAGGCCGAACGGAAGGTGCGCGGTCATCTGGGTTTCGATGAAACCGGGTGCGACTGCGTTGATGCTGATGCCACGCTCATTGAGCAATGGCGCCCAAGCCTGGGCCAGGCCGATCAGCCCGGCCTTGCTCGCTGCGTAATTGGTTTGCCCGCGATTGCCGGCGATGCCGCTGATGGACGCCAGCAGGATCACCCGGCCGTTGTCGTGCAGGGTGCCGCTGTCGAGCAGCGCCTTGGTCAGCACTTGCGGTGCATTGAGGTTGACCGCCAGCACCGCGTCCCAGAATTCCGGGGTCATGTTGGCCAGGGTTTTATCCCGCGTGATGCCGGCGTTGTGCACGACGATGTCGAGGCCGTCGGGCAGTTGTTCGATCAACCGCGCGGCGGCGTCTTCGGCGCAAATGTCCAGGGTGATGCTGCGCCCGCCGAGGCGTGCGGCGAGGGCTTCGAGGTCGGTTTTAACCGGTGGTACGTCGAGCAGGATCACGTCGGCACCGTCGCGGGCCAGGGTTTCGGCGATGGAGGCGCCGATGCCGCGTGCCGCGCCGGTGACCAGCGCCTTGCGGCCGGACAGTGGGCGAGTCCAGTCCGTCACCGGCGTGTCGCAGGCGTTCAAGCGAATCACTTGCCCGGAAACGAACGCACTTTTGGGCGAGAGGAAAAACCTTAGCGGGCCTTCCAGTTGATCCTCCGCACCGTCGCCGACATAAATCAGCTGCAAGGTGCCGCCGTTGCGCAGTTCCTTGGCCAGCGACCGGCTGAAGCCTTCCATTGCACGCTGGGCGCTGGCGGCGAATGGATCGCTCAAGGTCTGCGGCGCGCGCCCCAGAATCACCAGGTGCGCGTTGTGATCGAGGTTTTTAATCAACGGCTGGAAGAACTCGCGCAGCTGTTTGAGCTGATCGGTCTGCACCAGGTCACTGGCGTCGAACACCACGGCTTTGAGTTTGGGGCCGTGGCCGGGAATCCACTCAGTGGCCAGTGAAGGCTCGGTGCCGTAGCTGTAAATCGCGTCGGTCAGGCGGTTGGCGAAGGCACTGACTTTTTCCGCCAGCGGGCCACCGCCTATCAACAGCGCCCCT
Source organism: Pseudomonas sp. Hz4 (assembly GCF_054898165.1). NCBI lineage: Bacteria > Pseudomonadati > Pseudomonadota > Gammaproteobacteria > Pseudomonadales > Pseudomonadaceae > Pseudomonas > Pseudomonas sp. Hz4. The sequence continues at coordinate 955,729 of NZ_CM142719.1, forward strand.
TCAACAGGACGCAGCCGGCCAGCTTGCCAGCGCTCCAGCCGAACCGGCGACGGCAGACCCAGGGCCCCGACCAAACGATGGCCGATGGACGAATTGGCGAAGTCGATATAGCGGTCAGACATGGAACGCGCTCCAGCAGCTGAGGTTCAAAGTGTGGACCACGAATGGCGTTCAGTCGTTCGATCCACGAGATAAGGCCTACGCTTGTGGGTTATTGCCCTCACAGAATAGGAAGCTTTTCATGACTCAGCTGCGCCGCGTTGCGATTATGGGTGGTAACCGTATTCCCTTTGCCCGTTCCAACGGGCCGTACGCCACCGCCAGTAACCAGGCGATGCTCACCGCAGCGCTCGAAGGCTTGATCGAACGCTACAACCTGCACGGTTTGCGCATGGGCGAAGTGGTCGCCGGTGCCGTCCTCAAGTTGCCGCGGGACATGAACCTGACACGCGAGTGCGTGCTCGGTTCGCGGTTGTCTCCCGTTACGCCGGCCTATGACATCCAACAGGCCTGCGGCACGGGTCTTGAAGCGGCTTTGCTGGTCGCGAACAAGATTGCCCTGGGTCAGATCGATTGCGGTATCGCCGGCGGCGTCGATACCACCTCGGACGCGCCGATCAGCGTCAGTGAAGGCTTGCGCAAGGTGTTGCTGCAAGCCAATAGCGCCAAGACCACCGGCGACAAACTGAAAACCTTTCTGCAGTTGCGTCTCCGGGATTTGATTCCGGAGTTCCCCCGTAACGGCGAATCGCGCACGGGTTTGTCCATGGGCGAGCACTGCGAGTTGATGGCCCAGACCTGGAATGTTCCGCGCGCCGAACAGGACCAGCTGACGCTGGAGAGCCACCAGAAAATGGCCGCGTCCTACACCGAAGGCTGGCACAACGATTTGATGACGCCGTTCCTCGGCCTGACCCGCGACAACAACCTGCGCCCAGACCTGACCCTGGAAAAACTCGCGTCGCTGAAACCGGCGTTCGAAAAAAGCGCCAAAGGCACGTTGACGGCGGGAAACTCGACGCCGCTCACCGATGGCGCGTCGCTGGTGCTGCTGGGCAGTGAAGAATGGGCCAAGGAACGTGGCTTGCCGATCCTCGCGTATTTGCGCGATGGCGAGGCGGCGGCGGTGGATTTCGTCAACGGTGCCGAAGGGCTGTTGATGGCGCCCGTGTATGCGGTGCCGCGTTTGCTGGCGCGCAATGGCCTGACGTTACAGGACTTCGATTACTACGAAATCCACGAGGCCTTCGCCGCGCAGGTGCTCTGCACGCTGAAGGCCTGGGAAGATCCGGAATATTGCAAAACCCGTCTCGGCCTCGATGCGCCGCTGGGTTCCATCGACCGCAGCCGCCTCAACGTCAAAGGCAGTTCACTGGCGGCCGGGCATCCGTTTGCCGCTACCGGCGGGCGCATCGTCGCGAGCCTGGCGAAGTTGCTGGAGGCAGCGGGGCAGGGCCGAGGGTTGATCTCGATCTGCGCCGCCGGTGGCCAGGGTGTAACGGCGATTATTGAGCGATGAGGATCACGCTGTTGCCCTGTTGCTGCCACATCCCCGAGACCGTCGAATCAAATTTCCCTCGAACGGACGATTCCGACGCTGACGGCGCTGCCGCGTCCGCTGTATGCCCGTGGGTGGGGTTGTTTGGATTGACGCCTGGAGAATTGTTTCGGCAGTAATACCGCCGAATGGCCGCGAAGCGGCCACCGGGATCTTGGATCAGGTTCTAAACCGCCGAACCAACCCATCCAACTCATTCGACAACCCCGCCAAACTCTGCGAATCCAGCCGCGCCGAGTTCGCCAGTTCCGCCACCAACTGCGCATCACCATGAATCTGGCTGATGTGCCGATTGATGTCTTCAGCCACCTGATGCTGTTCTTCCGCCGCAGTAGCGATCTGCGTGTTCATGTCGCGGATCACGTCGACCGATTCGCGAATCAGCCCGAAGCTGCTGCGTGCTTCACCGATTCGCGTCACCGATTGCTGGGACACTTCCAGGCTGGCGTGCATTTGCTGAGTCACCTGACTGGTGCGCTTGGCGAGGTTGCCCAGCAAACCGTCGATTTCAGCCGTGGAATCGGCGGTGCGTTTGGCCAGTGCCCGAACTTCATCGGCGACCACCGCAAAACCACGACCCTGTTCACCGGCCCGTGCCGCTTCGATGGCCGCGTTCAGCGCCAGCAGGTTGGTCTGTTCGGCAATCGAGCGAATGGTCCCGAGGATTGACTGAATGTCGTTGCTGTCGCGTTCAAGCTGCTGCATCGACTGGGCCGACTGTTCAATTTCCTGGCTCAAGCGATCGACGCTGGTCACTGCTGCATCAATCTGCTGCTGACCCTCGCGCGCCTGGCGCTGGCCGCTGTCGGCGGATTGCGCAGCCTGGCTGCAAGAGCGCGCGACTTCGTTGGCGGTGGCGACCATTTCGTGGAACGCCGTGGAGACCATGTCCACCGCTTCACGCTGACGCCCGGCCGCTTCGGCCATGTCGCTGGAGACCTGGGTCGAACTCTTGGAGGTGGCGAGGATCTTGTTCGCGGCGCCGCCAATGCTCTGAATCAGGTTGCGAATCGCCGCCAAAAACTGGTTGAACCAGTTGGCCAGTTGCGCGGTTTCGTCACTGCCACGGATTTGCAGGTTCTTGGTCAGGTCGCCTTCACCTTGGGCGATGCCTTCCAGACCACTGGCCACGCTGCGGATCGGCCGCACGATGAGGCTGGCGAAACTGGCGCCGACGATGGCGAAGAACACGGCCAGTACGGCGGCGATGATCGCGATCAGCCAGGTCAGTTGAGTGGCCGAACTCATCACGTCGGTTTGCTTGATCAGGCCGATAAAGGTCCAGCCCAGCTGCTCCGACGGCCAGACGTTGGCCATGTAGCGTTCGCCGTTCAGCTCGACTTCCACCAGCCCTTTACCGGCCTTGGCGAGTTGCGCGTAGCCGTCGCCGAGGCTGCTCAGCGCTTTAAAGTTGTGTTCCGGTTGCTTCGGATCGACCAGCACGGTGCCGGTGTTTTCCAAAAGCATCAGGTAGCCGGTTTCACCGAGCTTGATCTGTTTGACGATTTCGGTGAGCTGCTTGAGCGTCACGTCGATGCTGACCACGCCGCCATGGGTGCCCAACTTGTTGTCGATGGTGCGCACGGTGCTGACGTAGGTCACGTCGTCCTGGGCCCAGTAATAGGCCTCAGTACGGAACGGCTTGCCCGGTTTGGCCTGGGCAGCCTTGTACCACGGGCGCTGGCGCGGATCGTAATTGCTCAGCTTCGCATCGTCCGGCCAGGACACATATCCGCCCGCCGCGGTGCCGAGGATGGCATAGGCGTAGGACGGGTGACTGTTACCCAGGTCCTAAAGCAGGGCGAAGACTTTTTTATCCATCTCGCCTTGCGGAATGCTCTCGGCGTTGGCACTCATATAGGTCTTGAGGCTGTCGTCGGAATTCTTGATCAGCGGTTGGGTCGCCAGGTAATCCACGTTCTGGCTGATGCCGTCAAAGAACAGTTGCATGGCGTTGCTGACCTGACGAATTTCACGACCACTGCCGTCGACGAAATTGTCCTTGGCATCACTGCGCAAGTTCATCACAACGAGGGTAGCGACCAGCACCACCGGCAAGCAGGCGATGATTGCAAACGCCCAGGTCAACTTCTGTTTGATGTTCATCCGCGCTCCAGATTTTTCTTGTAGGCCCACGCAGTGCAGATGACTCGCGGATTATTGGCAGAACGATTGTCGGACAAATCACTTTGTCACTGATGAATTCGGCTGATGGAGGCGGAAATTGAGGCCTATTAAGAAAAATCCTACGAAGGGTATGAATCGAGGTGTCAACTTCTGTCGCAAATACCCCCCAGCCCTACAGCAACACGTGACGCTGGTTCAGCTATGATCTGGGGCGGCCGATGACGAGGGTCGGGTTTGCCTGATTAATCCGGCACAGTGTGGGCTTCTTGATGTCGATGGGAACGTTCATAGGTCGGCAACCCCTCCCCCGAATGAGCGGATTGCCGTATAACGAATGACTTTCGCGTGTTTGGTAATAAAGGACCCCCAATAAAAGCTGATGAAGACTCCAAAACGCATTGAACCCCTGATCGAGGACGGTCTGGTCGACGAGGTGCTGCGCCCACTCATGAGTGGTAAAGAAGCAGCTGTTTATGTGGTGCGCTGCGGCAACGAGTTACGTTGCGCGAAGGTCTACAAGGAGGCGAATAAACGCAGTTTCCGTCAGGCGGCCGAGTATCAGGAAGGCCGCAAGGTGCGCAACAGCCGTCAGGCTCGAGCGATGGCCAAGGGCTCCAAGTTCGGCAAGAAAGAAACCGAAGACGCCTGGCAGAATGCCGAAGTGGCGGCGTTGTTCCGTCTGGCCGGTGCTGGCGTTCGGGTCCCTCAGCCTTACGACTTCCTTGAAGGCGTGCTGCTGATGGAACTGGTGGCTGACGAGTATGGCGATGCCGCGCCGCGTCTGAACGACGTGGTGCTGGAGCCGGATCAGGCGCGCGAGTATCACGCGTTCCTGATTTCACAGATCGTGCTGATGTTGTGCACCGGTCTGGTGCACGGCGACCTGTCGGAGTTCAACGTACTGCTGACCCCGACTGGCCCGGTAATCATCGACCTGCCGCAAGCGGTGGACGCGGCGGGCAATAACCACGCGTTCAGCATGCTGGAGCGGGATGTTGGCAACATGGCGTCGTACTTCGGGCGGTTTGCGCCGGAGTTGAAAAAGACCAAGTACGCCAAGGAAATGTGGGCTTTGTTTGAAGCCGGCACTTTGCACCCGGCCAGTGTCTTGACCGGCGAGTTCGACGAGCCGGAAGAGCTGGCCGACGTTGGCGGGATCATGCGTGAGATCGAGGCGGCACGCCTGGATGAAGAGCGTAAGCAAGCGGTGCGTGCGGCAGATGATGCACCACCGGGCAAAACCGAGGAGCCGCCTCCGCCCTGGATGCAGTGATCGGTTAACGAAAAACCCGGCTTCGGCCGGGTTTTTTGTCGAACGCGTAACCCTTGCAGGCCCCCCCACACTCAAGGATTGATTGTGAACTCCACACGCAACGCCCAACTGATCATCACCGCCCGTCTGATCTCTGATTTCGGTGCCTTCCTCAACATGGTCGCCCTGGCCACCTACGTCTACCTGCTCAGCAACAGCGCCATGAGCGTCGGTATCTTCCTCGCCTGCCGGGTGGGTGGAGGGATTTTCGCCAGCCTGATCGGCACGGCTTTCTATCGCTGCTGGGTCGGGCGCACGCCGCTGATTGCCTTCGACCTGTTGCGCGCCGGGCTGCTGGGCCTGCTGCTGGTACTGCCGGTCGACCAACACGTACTGCTTTTACCGTTAATTGCGTGCGGTCTGGGATTCGGCAACTCGATGTTCGCCATCGGCCTCAACAGCCAGTTGCCACATTTGATCGAAAACGAGCACCTGCTCAAGACCAACGCCTGGATCACCTCGGCATCGTCGGCAGCAATGGTCGGTGGAAGTCTGGTGTCGGGGCTTTTAGTGGCGGCATTCGGCTTTGAAACGGTGTTTGTATTGAACGTCGTCACTTATCTGCTGGCCGCGTTGTTCATCTTGCCGCTGCGCTTTTCACAACCTGCGCCCAACGCCGAACCCACCCACGAACGGGGCGAATGGTCGACCCTGCTCCAGGGCCTGCGCAGTACACCGGTGGTGGCGGCGATGCTCGCGGTGGCCATGGCCGACACCCTTGGCAGTGCTGCGCACAACGTGGGTTTTCCGATCATTTCCAAATTGCTGACACCCGAGTCGGCCAGCACCACGCTGGGCCTGATGCTGGCCGTCTGGGCCTGCGGAAAACTCATCGGCGCGCGCATCGCCAGCCGGCTGAAAGGCTCGGAAAACGTAAACCTCGAGCGACGATTTTTCTTGGGTGTGTTGCTGATGTCCTGCGGCTTCATCCTGATGTTTCAGCAGCAGACCCTCTACGGTTTGCTGCTGTTCTCGTTACCGGCGGGGCTCGGCGACGGGTTCTCGGAAGTCGGCCTGATGTCGCGTCTGCAGCGTGAACCGGACAGCCTGCGCCTGCCGATTTTCAGCTTTCTGACCCTGCTGCAAATGACCGGGTTCGGCGTTGGCATGCTGATTGCTGCGCCGTTTTATTCGTGGTGGACGCCGGGCGCCGTGGTGCTGGTGTTCCACGGGATTCCCCTCACCACTTTGTGGGTGGTGAAGGGGCTGGCGATCAGGGGCGAGCGGGTTGGGCGCAACAGCCCGACTCCAGGTTCTTGAGGATCGGGCAGTCGGGACGGTGATCACCGTGGCAGTGTTCGACCAGGTCCTGCAGGGTGTCGCGCAGTTGGCCGAGTTCGCGGATTTTCTGGTTCAGCGTTTCGATGTGCTGGCGGGCCAGGGCCTTCACGTCGGCGCTGGCTCTTTGGCGGTCCTGCCAGAGGGTCAGCAGTTTGCCGACTTCTTCCAGTGAGAACCCCAGGTCCCGGGAACGCTTGATGAACGCCAGGGTATGCAGGTCGTCGTCGCCGTATACCCGGTAACCGCTGTCGGTACGATGGGCGGCTTTGAGCAAGCCGATGGACTCGTAATAACGAATCATCTTCGCGCTCAGGCCGCTCTGGCGGGCCGCTTGGCCGATGTTCATTGAGTGTCCTCCAGATCCTTGGGTTTCCAGGTTTTCAACAGTAACGCATTGCTCACCACGCTGACGCTCGACAACGCCATGGCCGCGCCGGCCAGCACCGGGTTGAGAAAGCCGAACGCTGCCAGCGGAATACCGATCAGGTTGTAGACGAAGGCCCAGAACAGGTTCTGACGAATCTTCGCGTAGGTCTTGCGACTGATCTCCAGCGCCGCCGGCACCAGCCGTGGGTCGCCGCGCATCAGGGTGATCCCGGCCGCGTGCATCGCAACGTCGGTGCCACCGCCCATGGCGATGCCGATGTCTGCGGCGGCCAAGGCCGGTGCGTCGTTGATGCCGTCGCCGACCATCGCGACCACGCCGGTTTTCTTAAGTGTGGCGACGGTGGCCGCTTTGTCGGCGGGCAGCACTTCGGCGTGGACATCCTTGATGCCCAGCGCCTCGGCAACTACGTTGGCACTGCCGCGATTGTCGCCGGTCAGCAAGTGGCTGCTGATGTTCCGTGCGCTGAGTTGTTGCACGGCTTGCAGCGCGCCGGGTTTGAGCGTGTCACCGAAGGCAAACAGGCCCAATACCCTTGGTTCGGTACTTTGCTCGATCAACCAGGACAGGGTCCGGCCTTCGGTTTCCCACGCGGTGGCGGAGTCAGTCCATTCACCTGCGCTCAAGCCGCTCTCTTCCAACAGACGACGATTGCCCAGCGCCAATCGACGACCGGCCAGAGTGCCCGCGATGCCACGGCCGGTCAGGGACTGGCTGTCGCTGACATCGGCGACGATCAAACCGCGTTCGGCGCAAGCGTCCAGAACCGCCTTGGCCAGCGGGTGTTCACTGCCGCGTTGCAGGGCGCCGGCCATTTGTAGCAGGGCCGCTTCGTCACTGTTGATTGCGCTCATATGAGCGATGCGTGGGGCACCCGATGTCAGCGTGCCAGTTTTGTCGAAGACCACTGCACTGACTTCATGGGCACGCTCCAGTGCTTCGGCGTCCTTGATCAGAATTCCGTAACGCGCCGCCACACCGGTGCCGGCCATGATGGCCGTTGGCGTGGCCAACCCCAGGGCGCATGGGCAAGCGATTACCAAGACCGCCACGGCATTGATCAGCGCCGTTTCCATCGGTGCGCCGTACAACCACCAACCGATTAAGGTGGCCAACGCAATCAGCAGAACCGTAGGGACAAACACCTGACTGACTTTATCCACCAGTTTCTGGATCGGCGCTTTCGCAGCCTGAGCGTCTTCGACCAGACGAATGATGCGCGCCAGCACGGTTTCCGCGCCCAAGGCCAGGGTGCGAACGAGCAACCGGCCTTCGCCATTGATCGCACCGCCGGTGACCTTGTCGCCGGGATGTTTGGGCACCGGCAGACTTTCGCCGCTGATCAGCGCTTCGTCGGCGTGGCTCTGGCCTTCGACCACTTCGCCGTCCACCGGGAAGCGTTCACCGGGTTTGACCATCACCAGATCATTGAGGCGCAAGGCGCTGATGGCGACGTCCTGCTCGCGACCATCGACCACCTGAATCGCCCGTTCCGGGCGCAAGGCTTCGAGGGCGCGAATCGCACTGGCGGTCTGGCGTTTAGCGCGGCTTTCCAGGTACTTGCCCAGCAGCACCAAGGCAATCACCACCGCCGAAGCTTCGAAATACAGGTGCGGCATGCGCCCGGCGGCGGTGGCCCATTCATAGAGACTCAAACCATAACCGGCGCTGGTGCCCAACGCGACCAGCAAATCCATGTTGCCGGCACCGGCGCGTACAGCTTTCCAGGCGGCCACATAAAACCGCGCACCGAAGATGAATTGCACCGGCGTGGCCAATGCGAATTGCACCCAGGCAGGAAGCATCCAATGCACACCGAACGGTTGCAGCAGCATGGGCAGCACCAGCGGCGAGGCGAGGGCGATCGCCATGATCAAGGCCCAGCGCTCGCGGTGCAGGCGCTGTTGCTGATGGTCGGTTTGTGGCTGTTCAACCTCCCAGACACTGGCGCTGTAGCCAGCCTTGGTCACGGCAGCGATCAAGGTTTGCGCATCGATCTGACCGAGCAGTTCGAGGTGGGCGCGTTCGTTGGCCAAGTTGACACTGACGCTCTTGACCCCCGGCACTTTGGCCAGCGCTCGTTCGACCCGGCCGACGCAGGAGGCGCAGGTCATGCCGTCGATGCTCAGTTCAAGGCTCTGCTGCGGCACGCTGTAACCGGCCTGCCGAACCGCATCCATCAACGCCGGCAAGCTGTCACTGGGCGCTTGAATCCGAGCCTGTTCGGTGGCCAAGTTGACGCTGACGGCAGAGGCGCCGATGACTTTGCTCAAGGCACGCTCGACACGCCCGGCGCAACTGGCGCAGGTCATGCCGGCAATCGGTAGATCGAAAGTGGTGGATTCGGACATCGGTCACGCTCCCTATAGAAGATGTCTACAGGATCAACCTTGCCATGCAGGCAAGGTCAAGCAACTATTTGATCGTTCCCACGCTCCGCGTGGGAATGCCTCAATGGACGCTCTGCGTCCGCTCTTGGGACGCGGAGCGTCCCGGGCTGCATTCCCACGCAGAGCGTGGGAACGATCAGCGGAAAAGAATCAGTAATCGAGGGCTGTGGGTTTCAGGTACATCCCTTCCTGCGTCATCGCAATCCGGAACTTCAGCACGTCACCGGCCTTGAGCGTGATGGTCTGCGAACCCGGAGCGAGCATGCCCGGTTTGCAACCCGGCGCCTGGCCCGGCAGCAGTTTCAGGCGCAGAGATACATCGCCCGGCGGCAGGTTGAACGAGGTGCTTTGTTCCTGGAATAACCGCGCCGACAATTGATCCTGGATATACACGCCGATTTCGCAGTTGGTCGACACTTCCAGGCGCTCGCGGGAAATGATCAGCACGCCGTAATCCTCCCCGGCCGCATTGACCGAGGGTGCAACGGCGAAAAGGCTGAGGAAGCCAAACAGGCTGAGAGCTGACCAGCGCATGGCTGAATCTCCTGATGTCGAGTCATTGATGGACGCAGCTTGGCCGAGCGCGACGCCGATTGCCAGCCCGGCAGCTCACTTCAGAACTTGACCTTGCCATGGTGACAAGCTCGAGACTGCACGCAACCTCACTCAAGGAGTCATCCCATGCAAGTGTTCAACGTTCAAGGCATGTCCTGCGGTCACTGCGTCAAAACCATCACTCAGGCGCTGCAAGCCAAGGACCCGGCCGCGAGTGTGCGGGTCGATTTGGCCGCTAAAGAAGTCGGTGTTGAAAGCGCATTGACGACGGAGCAAGTAATCGCCGCCATCACCGAAGAAGGCTACGAGGTAAATGTTGCTTGAGACCAAGCGCAATCCCTGTGGGAGCGAGCCTGCTCGCGAAAGCGATGTGTCATTCAGCAGTGATGTCGACTGACACTCCGTCTTCGCGAGCAGGCTCGCTCCCACACAGGTTTTGTATTCATCCAGGGTTTTTAATAGTTAGCTGCCTAACGGAATGTTCAAGGCGTCCATGCGCGGCTAGACTGTGGGGCTGCCGACCCCTGTCCAACTGGATGCCTGATGAATTTGCGTTCCATTTTGATTCTTGGCGCCTTGAGCGCCTTTGGTCCGCTGGCGATCGACTTCTATCTGCCGGCCTTCCCGGCGATGGCGCTCGCCTTCGGCACCGATGAAAAACACGTTCAGTTGACCCTGGCGGCGTATTTCCTGGGCTTGTCCATCGGTCAGCTGGCTTACGGCCCGGTGGCGGATCGCTTCGGGCGACGCATTCCCTTGCTGACCGGCGTCGGCCTGTTCACCGCAGCCTCCCTGGCGTGTGCCTATGCGCCGAATCTCGAATGGCTGATTGGCGCACGTTTCATTCAGGCGCTGGGTGGGTGCGCGGGGATGGTGATCGCCCGCGCGGTGGTCAGCGATAAATGCGATGCGGTGGGTTCGGCGAAGGTCTTTTCGCAGCTGATGCTGGTAATGGGCCTGGCGCCGATTCTTGCGCCAATGCTGGGTGGGCTGTTGGTCAACACCACGGGCTGGCAGTCGATCTTTCTGGTGTTGAGCGGTTTCAGTGCGCTGGCAGGGGTGGCCGTGGCGCTCGGGCTGCCGGAAAGTCTGCCGGCCCATGTGCCGCGTCAACCGTTGTCCGGCGCGTTGCGTCAGTACGGTCGACTGTTGTCGGACCCGTTGTTCCTTGGCCACGCCTTGACCAGTAGCATCGCCATCGCCGGGATGTTTGCCTACATCGTCGGTTCACCGTTCGTTTTCATCAAGCTGTATGGCGTACCGGCCGAGCATTTCGGCTGGCTGTTCGGTACCAATGCGGCGGGATTCATTCTGGTGGCGCAGGTGAATGCGCGACTGCTGGCCAAACGTGGCCCGGCGTTTCTGCTGGCGCGTACCGTATGGATCTACCTCGGCGCCGGTCTGGCGCTGCTGGCCGTCAGTTCGTTGCACACCGTGCAGTTATGGCCGTTGCTGATTCCGCTGTTTATCTGTATCGCCAGCCTCGGTTGCATCCTCCCCAACGCCTCGGCCTGCGCCATGAACGGACAGGGCGCTCGCGCGGGCAGTGCGTCGGCGATGCTCGGATGCCTGCAATTCAGCATCGCCGCCGGGGCTGCAGCGCTGGTGGGTGTTTTACACGATGGCAGCGCCATGCCGATGGCCATGGTCATCAGCCTGTGCGCAATGCTGGTGGTGAGCGGGGCGATGCTCACCCGACGTTTGCAAAATGCCCGGGCACTGGCTCACGCCCAGGTCTGAGGACGAACTTAGCCAGCAGCGCGCTGCTGGTGTTCATTAATTTGATGAGGTGCTTGTAGTCGCGCTTCAAGGGTGCGGGTGAAGGCGCGAGCTTCGGCTTCGCTGCGAAATGTCACGGCGTGTTGGTCCAGGCGGACCTGCCACTGGGATTTTGCCAATTCTTTTATCAGGATCTTCATTGCTGATCTCTCCTCTCGTAAAAGATGTCATATAAAAGATTGCACCGCAGAGTTCACGATTGTAGACCCGAATACGATCGCAATTGTGACAACGGTCAACCTTCTGACTGACGGTGTCGTCCACCTTGGACAACACCGATGCCCTCTCGCTTTAGAACCCTTCGAGCACAATCTTGCCTTTGGACTTGCCGCTTTCGAGCAGTTCATGGGCACGACGCAGGTTCGCCGCATTGATGCTCCCGAAGTGCTCGCCGACCGTGGTTTTCAGCGTCCCGGCGTCGATAAGCCCCGCGACACGGTTAAGTAAATGGTGTTGCTCGATCATGTCCGCGGTTTCGAACAGCGAGCGGGTGTACATGAACTCCCAGTGCAGCGACAGGCTCTTGCGCTTGAGCTTGGTCACGTCCAGCGCCTTCGGATCATCAATCAGGGCCAGTTTGCCTTGCGGCGCCAGTGCCTCGACCAATTGATCCAGGTGGTGATCGGTCTGGGTCAGGCTGGCGACGTGGGTCACCTGGTCGAGGCCGGCGCGTTTGAGTTCTTCGCTCAACGGCTGGCTGTGATCGATCACCAGGTCGGCACCCAGCTCTCGAACCCAGCTCTGGGTTTGCGGGCGGGAAGCCGTGCCGATGACTTTCAGTCCGGTGAGCTGGCTGGCCAATTGCGTGAGGATCGACCCCACACCGCCCGCGGCTCCGACGATCAAAAGGCTCTGGCCTTCATCGGTTTTGCCTTCACGCACTTGCAGACGCTCGAAGAGTAATTCCCACGCGGTGATAGCCGTCAGCGGCAGCGCGGCGGCTTCGGCGAAACCGAGGGTTTTCGGCATATGGCCGACGATCCGCTCGTCTACCACGTGCAGTTCGCTGTTGCCGCCAGCGCGGGCGATGGAACCCGCGTAGAAGACTTTGTCTGCGGCCTTGAACAGCGTCACTTCATTGCCGACGGCCTTGACCACCCCGGCCACGTCCCAGCCCAGCACTTTCGCCGCGCCGCCTTCAGGCTGGACGTTCTGGCGCACTTTGGTGTCGACCGGGTTGACCGAGATGGCTTTGACTTCCACCAACAGGTCGCGCGGGCCGGCGACCGGCTCTGGCAGTTCGATGTCTTGCAGCGAGTTTGAATCGCTGATGGGCAAGGAGGCGTAGTAGGCAATGGCTTTCATTGGGGCTCCTGAACAGTAATAAAGAAGGCAGAAATCAGACGATGGAACGCAGGCGCTTGAGGTCGAAGTGTTCGAGAAAGTCGCCGGCCTTGGCGCGGAAGTTCTGGATATGCGCGCTGGCGTCGTGAGCTTGCAGGGCTTCGTCGCTGCTCCAGTGTTCGATCATGTAGAAGGCGTGAGGATTGGCGAGGTCTTGGTGCAAGTCGTATTGACCGCAACCGGCCTCGGCGCGGGTTGGTTCCAGCAGCGCCCGCAGGTGCTGTTCGAGGGCGTCCTGCTGGCCGGCTTTGGCGATAAGGGTGGCGATAGCGGTAAAAGGCTGGGACATGTTCGACTCCGGGAATGGGATGAATTTGATGGGACGGATCATTGGCTATTTCTCTGCAAGATAAAACTCGCTAAAAGAGCAGTCTCTTTCAATGTTTTTTTGATAATCAAGGCTGAAAAATGCTGCGTTTCGATGACTTGCAGTTATTTGTCCGGGCGGCGGACCTGGGCAGTCTGTCAGCGGCAGCGCGTGGGATGGACATGTCGGCTGCGGTGGCCAGTGCGGCATTGAAGCGCATCGAACAGCAGCTCGGCGCCCGGTTGCTCGCCCGTTCTACCCGCAGCCTGCGGTTGACCGCTGAAGGCGAGGGGTTTCTCGAATACGCTCGGGCCGCCTTGAGCAATCTTGATGAGGGGCGCCGTTTATTGGCCAGCGGTCAGGACCAGGTCAGCGGAATTTTGCAGCTGTCGGCGCCTTCGGACTTTGGCCGCAATCTGCTGCTGCCATGGCTGGACGAGTTTCAGCGCGAGCATCCCAAACTCACGGTGCGCCTGCTGCTGGGCGACCGCATCGCCGACCTGTTCCGCCAACCGGTGGACATTGCCCTGCGTTACGGCGAGCCGGAAGACTCAAGCCTGGTGGCGCTGCCCATCGCCCCGCAGAACCGCCGCGTCCTTTGTGCCGCCCCGAGTTACCTGGCCCGCCACGGCGAGCCGCGACACCTGGAGCAACTGGCTCAGCACAATTGCCTGCTGTTCATGCTCGGCAGCCGGGTCCACGATCATTGGAGTTTTCACGACGGCAAGCGCGAGGTCAGCCTGACCGTCAGCGGCGATCGATTCAGCGATGATGCCGATGTCGTGCGGCTGTGGGCCGTGGCGGGTGCCGGGATCGCCTACAAATCCTGGCTTGATGTCGCCGCCGATGTGCTGGCCGGTCGATTGAAAGTGCTCATGCCGGAACTGCTCTGTGAGCGCGCACCGCTGAATTTACTGTGCGCCCATCGCGCACAATTGAGTAAGCCGGTGAACCTTTTGCGGGAAATGCTTGCCAGTCGATGCGCCAGGTTGAGTAGCCAATTTCCGACGTTACCGGGCGCTGATCATTAGTCGCAGGCAAATAGCGAAATTTCACTCAGGAACTATCACCACCAATGGTTTCCCAAGGGCAGGAACCGGCGGTTAACCCGCCTATACTAGCGCTCGCCTCATGTACGCACCGTCGATCTCGCAATGGCGAGTCCACATCCGAGTCAGCCAGGCCCCATGGTCAATCGCCGCGGCTTTGCGAAACCTGCGAAGCCATGGTCTGTGCGATTGGCAGGTTTTGCCCGGGTTATGGCGATTTCCACGCCTTGGCCGACGACACATTACTGGTCAAGATGTCTCTGAGCAGTAGACGAAACGATTCAACAGGGAGTGAATACATGGAACATGCACCTTGCATCAGCCAGATCGCCACGCTGCTGGCTGACCCCAAGCGCAGCGCAATGATGTGGGCCTTGATGGACGGCTCGGCGCGGCAAACCGAAGAGCTGGCCTTGTTGGCCGGCCTGTCACCGTCTTCGGCCAGTGCACATCTGGGGCGTTTGTCCGCCGGAGGTCTGTTGAAAGTCGAAATCCGCGGCCGCAAGCGGTTCTTCCGTCTTGCTGCGCCCGAAGTGGGTGCCGCGATAGAGGCACTGGCCAGCGCCACCCTGGCCAGCACGCCTCGGCAAATCCCGGACGTTTTCAACCGCAAGGCCCCCCTCGCCAAACCTCAGGTGGCGCCTTCGTCATTATTGCGCGCCAGGCTTTGCGACGACCATCTGGGCGGCACCCTGGCCGCCGATCTTTATCAGCGTCTGCTGGATTCGGGCTGGATCGAACAGTCCGATCAGCGGGTCATGATCACTCACAAGGGCGCCACGCAATTGGCGACGCGTGGTGTGTTCATCCAGGCGCTGGCCCATCGCAACAGCAGAGTCGCTTGCGCTTGTCCGGACTGGAGCGAAAGACGCCCGCACATGGGTGGATCACTGGGTGCGGCGTTGCTGCAATTGTTCATGCAGTCCGGTTGGTTGAGCCTGCCCAACGATTCGCGAGCCTTGCAGATCACCGCCGCGGGGCAGCGTGAAATCCATCGGTTCGCCAAGGAAACCGAGCTGGAAATGGCGTTGTAGACGCGCTCTGCGTGGGAATGCCTGAACGGACGCTCTGCGTCCGCTCTTGGGACGCGGAGCGTCCCTGGCTGCATTCCCACGCGGAGCGTGGGAACGATCAGTCAGCGTGGGAACGATCAGTAACTAGGGTTTCACCAACCGTGCATCCAGGCTGTTCTGGGCCAGGCGCTTGGCCTGATCCTGAGTCATGCCCAAATGGGTGTACAACGCGTGGAAGTTCTCGGTGACATAACCGCCGAAGTACGCCGGGTCATCCGAGTTCACGGTCACTTTCACACCACGTTCCAGCATGTCGAGAATGTTGTGCTGAGACATGTGATCGAACACGCAGAGTTTGGTGTTCGACAACGGGCACACGGTCAACGGGATTTGCTCGTCGATAATCCGCTGCATCAAACGCTCGTCTTCGATGGCGCGCACGCCATGGTCGATGCGCTGGATTTTCAGCAGGTCGAGGGCTTCCCAGATGTACTCGGGCGGGCCTTCTTCACCGGCGTGGGCGACGGTCAGGAAGCCTTCGTGCCGAGCGCGATCGAACACGCGCTGGAACTTGCTCGGCGGATGACCCATTTCCGAGCTGTCCAGACCGACAGCGACAAATGCATCACGGAACGGCAGCGCCTGGTCGAGGGTTTTCTCGGCTTCTTCTTCGCTCAAGTGGCGCAGGAAGCTCAGGATCAAACCGCTGGTGATGCCCAGTTGCTGCTCACCATCTTTCAGCGCGGCGGCGATGCCGTTGAGCACCACTTCGAACGGTATGCCACGGTCGGTGTGGGTCTGCGGGTCGAAAAACGGTTCGGTGTGAATCACGTTCTGCGCTTTGCAACGCAACAGATAAGCCCAGGTCAGGTCGTAGAAATCCTGAGAGGTGCGCAATACGTCGGCACCCCGGTAATACAGGTCGAGAAACTCTTGCAGGTTGTTGAAGGCGTAGGCCTTGCGCAGGGTTTCGACGTCGCTCCACGGCAGGGCGATCTTGTTGCGTTCGGCCAGGGCGAACAGCAGCTCAGGCTCCAGCGAACCCTCAAGGTGCAGGTGCAGTTCTGCCTTGGGCAGGGCGTTCAGCCAGTCGTACATAGTCTTTTCTCATCAGGTGCAGATGGCGTGCATTCTACAGATGCTCGTGGAAACAATTAGTAAAACCTGGCCAGCCGGTTCATCAATCCACTCGCCTTTTACGTTTCGCACTTGCAGGCCGCCGGCGGCATCCTGATAGAGCAGGGTGATGCAGCCGTAATCGGTGTGGGCGCCGGCGCCTTGTTGCTCTTCGGAACTGGCGGTGTGGCGCGGTGGGTAATGAATCATCCGCAGCACACTGACCGGCTCAACGAAGCGGGTGTCGAAAAAGTCGCTCTCGATGTCCAGCGCCTGGGTCATGGCCCGTAACAGGGTTTGCAGCCCGGGTCGCTCAGCGTCCCAAAAGCGGACGCAGAGCGTCCATTGAGGCATTCCCACGCAGAGCGTGGGAACGATCAGTCCGGTGAAAGGAGTTACTTCGGTATTTCGGCCTTCATGCCTTCGACGTAATAGTTCATCGATGCCAGCTCCGCGTTACTGGCCGTCGTGCCCGCCGCAATTTTTTCTGTGCCTGCTTGATCCTTGATCGGCCCGGTGAACGGGTGGAATGCGCCGCTCTTGATGTCAGCAATGATCTGCTCGGCTTCGGTCTTCACCGCCGCCGGCACCCGATCGCTGATCGGCAATTCAACCGTGCCTTCCTTCAAACCACCCCAGTAATCCTGCGACTTCCACGTGTGGTCGAGCACGCTTTGGGTCGCCTGAACGTAGTGCGGGCCCCAGTCATTGACGATGGAAGTCAGCACCGCTTTCGGCCCGAAGTGCGCCATGTCCGAAGCGTAGCCCACGGCATACACGCCGCGACGTTCGGCGGCCTGGATCGGTGCCGGACTGTCGGTGTGCTGGAACACCACGTCCACGCCCTGATCGATCAACGCGTTGGCGGCATCGGCCTCTTTGCCCGGATCGAACCAGGAGTTGACCCACACCACCTTGATCTCGGTGCCCGGGTTGTACGTGTTCAGGGCGAGTTGGATGGCGTTGATGTCGCGGATCACTTCCGGGATCGGGAAGGAGGCGACGTAGCCAATCTTCTTGGTTTTGGTCATCTTCGCCGCAAGGAAACCGCCGACGTAGCGACCTTCATACGTGCGCGCCAGATAGGTGCCGAGGTTCTTGTCCTGCTTGTAGCCCGTGGCGTGTTCGAAGGTCACCTTGGGAAATTGTTTGGCAACTTTCAGGGTCGGGTTCATGTAGCCGAAGGACGTGGTGAAGACCAGGTCGTAGTTGTCCTTGGCCATGTTGCGGATCACCCGCTCGGCGTCGGCACCTTCGGCGACGTTCTCCACGTAGTTGGTGGTGATCCGCTCGCCGAATTTTTCGGCCAGCGCTTTGCGCCCCTGTTCATGCTGATACGTCCAGCCGTGATCGCCGATCGGGCCGATATAGACGAAGCCGACTTTCAGCGGGTCGGCGGCAATGGCGGTCAGGCTGGCGCTCAGACTGATGGCTGCGACGACGGCGCAAAGCAGCTTCTTCAACGGACGTTTGTGCATGAATTCCAACTCCATTTTGTTTTGAGGGTGGCGAGGTCAATGCAAATTGCTGACCAACCGGACAACAAGTAAGCCGAAACCGTGTAATGGCCTTCGCGAGCAGGCTCGCTCCCACAGGGGATATGCGGCGCACTGAGATCAAATGCGGGAGCGAGCCTGCTCGCGAAGAGGCCCGCAAGGCCAATAAAAGTGCACGCCCCGAACCTGTCGCCATCCACTGGTGCGCTAAGGTGTAACGAAACGTTAGCGCCGCACCGCAGTCAGTAGCTCATCACACTGATTCCGCTTCACACGGCAAAAAGGCCCGTAATGCTCACACTCCTCAAGCAAGAAAAGTTTTTGTTGCTTGCCCTGATCGCAGCATTCATCGCTTACCCGATGGAACACTGGATGCTGCACAGCGGCCAACCCATTGCGTTGACCGCTGGCCTGGTGCTGATCGCCTTCATCGTCGCGGCCTCGATGCGTGTCGCCCATCACGCCGAGCTGCTCGCGGAAAAAGTCGGCGATCCCTACGGCACGATGATCCTGACGCTGGCCGCGGTGTTGGTGGAAGTGGTGATTCTGGCGATCATGATGAGCAACGAGGCCTCACCGACTTTGGTGCGCGACACGATTTATTCGGCAGTGATGCTCGACATCAACGGCATCCTCGGCCTGGCCGCATTGATGGGCGGGATCAAGTACGGCGAACAGTCCTATAACGACGACTCGGCGCGCAGCTACAGCGTGATGATTCTCACCGCCATGGGTGTTTCCATGGTGGTGCCGGAGTTCATTCCCGAGGCCAACTGGAAGATTTATTCGGCGTTCACCATCGGCGCGATGATCGTGCTCTACGCCCTGTTCCTGCGCATGCAGGTCGGGCCGCACAGTTATTTCTTCAGCTACAGCTACCCGGAAAAACGTCGCAAGAAAGTCCCGGAGGAAGAACCTGAGCCCATCAATCTTGGGTTGAGTATTGGGACATTGGTGTTCGGCGTGGTGGTGATCGGCGCATTGGCCGAAGTGATGTCCAAGACCCTCGATCTGGGCCTGGAAGGCACGGGCGCACCGCCAGTGATCACCGCGATTCTGGTGGCGGCCATCTCGGCGGCGCCGGAAATTCTGACGGCGTTGCGGGCGGCATTGGCCAACCGCATGCAGTCGGTGGTCAACATCGCCATGGGCGCGTCACTGTCGACGGTCATCCTGACTGTGCCGGTGATGGAAGCGATGGCGCTCTACACCGGCCAGCCGTTTCAGATGGCGATGACCCCGGTGCAGACCGTGATGATCTTCCTCACCCTGATCGTCAGCGCGATCAACCTCAACGATGGCGAAACCAACGCCATCGAAGGCATGACCCACTTTGTGCTGTTTGCGACATTCATCATGCTGTCGTTGCTCGGGTTGTGACCGATCGTTCCCACGCTCTGCGTGGGAATGCAGCCCGGGACGCTCCGCGTCCCAAGAGCGGACGCAGAGCGTCCATTGAGGCATTCCCACGCGGAGCGTGGGAACGATCAGATGGTGGATCAGGTGCCGGCGATCATCTGCCGAGCCGCCTGACTGTGATCGGCAATCAAGCCTTTCAGATCCAGCCCTTCAACCTGCCCATCAATCACCCGCCACTTGCCACCGACCATCACTCGATCCGCCCGATCCGCGCCGCACAGTAGCAACGCGGAAACCGGATCATGGCTGCCGGAGAAGCGCAGCTCATCAAGCTTGAACAGTGCCAGATCCGCCTGCTTGCCCACCGCCAGTTCGCCGATATCGGTACGGCCCAGCAACTGCGCCGACCCCTTGGTCGCCCAGCCCAGCACCAACTCCGGAGTGATCCTCTCGGCGCCATAACGCAGTCGCTGAAGGTAAAGCGCCTGACGGGTTTCCAGCATCATGTTCGACGCATCGTTGGACGCCGAACCGTCTACGCCCAGGCCCAGCAGCGCACCCGCAGCCGTAAGGTCCAAGGTCGGGCAAATGCCTGAAGCCAGGCGCATGTTCGAACTCGGGCAATGGCAAATGCCGGTACCGGCGGCGCCGAGGCGGGCGATTTCATCCGGGTTGAAATGGATGCCGTGAGCCAGCCAGGTGCGCGGGCCGAGCCAGCCGACGCTGTCCAGGTAATCCACGGTGCGCAGCCCGAAACGTTGCAGGCAGAAGTCTTCTTCGTCGAGGGTTTCGGCCAGATGGGTGTGCAGGCGCACGTCGAGTTTGTTCGCCAGTTCGGCGCTGGCGGACATGATTTCCGGGGTCACCGAGAACGGCGAGCAGGGCGCCAGGGCGATCTGGATTTGCGCGCCGTCGCCACGTTCGTGGTACTCGGCGATCAAGCGCTGACTGTCGTCGAGGATCACTTCGCCTTGCTGCACGGTCTGTTGCGGCGGTAGGCCGCCGTCCTTTTCGCCAAGGCTCATGGAACCGCGAGTCAGCATGGCGCGCATGCCCAGTTCGCGCACGCTCTCGACTTGTACGTCGATCGCATTTTCCAGGCCTTGCGGAAACAGGTAGTGGTGATCGGCGGCGGTGGTGCAGCCGGACAGCAGCAACTCGGCCAACGCGACTTTGCTGGCGAGGGCGAGTTTTTCAGGCGTGAGGCGTGCCCAGACCGGGTAGAGGGTTTTCAGCCACGGGAACAACGGCTGATTGACCACCGGCGCCCAGGCGCGGGTCAGGGTTTGATAGAAGTGGTGATGGGTGTTGATCAGTCCCGGCAGGATCACATGCTCGCGGGCATCGAATACGTGTCCACAGGGAGCAGAAGGTTGCTGGCCAGCGCCGAGCACTTCGACGATCAAGCCGTCTTGCAGCACCAGGCCGCCACGGGCATCGAGGCCATTGGCAGTGAAGATGGCGAGGGGGTTTTTTAACCAGGTACGGGTCGCAGGCATGTTGGCCGGCTCCTCTGAAAGTTGGGTTCAGGGTTGCCAGCTCAGTGTTGCCCTGTCTGCTGATCCAGGGTCGTCGCGGGGACGAGGTGCGCAGTTTCGAACAAAACCGCTGCGCGGGCAAGCCCGGCCCGACAGGACAACACAAATCCTTGTGGGAGCGGCGGTGTTTACCAGGGAATGGTTTCACCCCTGTAATTCACAAAATGATGCCCGCCCTTGCCGGTGTACGCATTCACCTGATCAACCAACCCACGCGTGCTGGTGTCCACATCAATGTCCGCGCCTTCACCGCCCATGTCGGTCTTCACCCAACCCGGATGCAACGACAACACGGTGAGTTTTTGCTCGCCCAGTTGAGTGACGAAGCTGTTGGTCATGGAATTCAGCGCCGCTTTACTCGCCTTATACAACGCCAATTCCGGCGCATCCGGCATGGTCACGCTGCCCAGCACCGAACTCATGAACGCCAGCACACCGCTGTCCGGGCGGATTTGCCCGACAAAGCGCTGGGCCAGGTTGATCGGTGCCACGGCATTGGTGAAGAACAGTTGGCCGACTTCGGCCAGGGTCGCGCCGCCCGGTGTTTGAACGTCAGGCCCCTTGACCCCGGCATTCACGAACAGCAGGTCAAACACTTCGCCCTTGAGCTGTTGGCTCAGGGCGATGACTGCTTGCTGATCATCCATGTCGAGTTTTTCGATCCGCACCTTGCCCAAGGCCTGCAAGGCTTCGGCGTTCTGCGGGTTGCGCACGGTGGCGGTGACTTGCCAGCCGTCGGCCAACAGGGTTTTCACCAGACCGAGGCCCAAGCCGCGGGAGGCGCCGATGATGAGTGCGGTTTTTGCCGTAGACATAAGTGGCTTCCTTGATAAATGAGGTCAGGGATTCAATGGACAACGTTGCCCGAGCCGTTGTTGCAACTCGTGACGCAGCGCGCCGAGTTCGTCCATGCGGGTTTCGATCAGTTTAAGTTTGTCTTGCAGCAATTGCGTGACGGCGCTGTCCGGATCGGGCGACTGCCATAGCGCGGCGACGCTGTTGCCGATCTCGCCGAGCGTAAATCCCAATCGCTGGGCGGTCTTGATGTACAGCACCAGTTGCACCATGTCCGCCGGATAGTCGCGATAACCGTTGGCGCTGCGTTGCGCCGCGATCAGTCCGCGCTGCTCGTAGAAACGCAACGTGTCACGGCTGACGGCGCTGGCCTGGGCTAATTCACCGATGCGCATCATGACGTCTCGAGAGGGCTTGACCCTGGAGCATACTCCAGGCTTTAGCCTTGTTGCTCCCTGATTTTACGGAGCAAGACGGATGTGGACTTCAACGCAATATCGCCGGTTGGTGCGCGGTAGCGCCTGGTATGACTTGATCGTGACGGCGGCGTTTGCAACGCCGTGGAGTTTTGCGGCGTTGCATGGGGTGTTGGTGAGTGTAAGTCAGGCTTTCAGTTTGACTGGCGAGCTACCGCCGTTTGAGCCGATGCACATGCTGATGGCCAATCTGTTGGGATCGATTGTCTGCGTGTGGGCGGTGCTGCGGATTCGGGATCCGCAGCAGGTTTATGGTCGGTATGACGCCTTCGGCAGGTTTCTGTTCGCCGTTTGGCAGCTCTATGCCTTGCTCCATGGCGCCAGTTCGTTGTTGATGGTTTTCCTGTTCTTTGAGTTGGCGTGGGGCGTTGTTCAGGCGTTGCCTGTTCGGGCGCCTTCGCGGGCAAGCCTCGCTCCTACAGGTTTTGCGTAATTCGTGAGATCGGCACTGGACCTGTAGGAGCGAGGCTTGCCCGCGAAGAGGCCGGCCGGGTCAACCTTAATGCCCGGCCTGCCACGGTTGCCCCAATGACATCGGCGCATACAGCCGTGTGCGCAACGCATCTCGCGACAGCAGCACCAACACCACAATGGTCGCGACATACGGCAGCATCGCCAACAGGCTCGACGGAATCGCCAGCCCCAACCCCTGCGCCACCAAATGCAGGATGCTGGCGAGCCCGAACAGATATGCCCCGAGCAGCAATCGCCACACTCGCCAACTGGCAAACACCACGAGTGCCAAGGCAATCCAGCCTCGCCCGGCGCTCATGTTCTCCGCCCACATCGGCGTGTAAGCCAGCGACAAATAAGCCCCGGCCAGCCCGGCCATCGCCCCGCCGAACAGCACCGCCAACGTGCGCACGCCCAACACCGGCAAGCCCATCGCGCTGGCGGCGTCCGGGTTTTCCCCGACGGCCTGAATGATCAGCCCCACGCGGCTTTTCACAATCACCCACACCACCAGCGCAAACAGCGCGAACGACAGGTACACCAGCAGATCCTGCGCAAACAGCATCCGCCCGATCAACGGAATCTCACTCAAGTAAGGAATCGCCACCGGTTCAAAACCTGCCAGCGGTTTACCGACCCACGCTGCGCCGACAAACGTCGACAGGCCCACACCGAAGATCGTCAGCGCCAACCCGGTGGCCACCTGATTGGCGTTGAACACCAGCGCCACCAACGCAAACAGCGACGACAACAGCATCCCGGCAAGCATCGCCAGCAACACGGCCCACGCAGCACCAGCCAGGGTGCCGGTGAGCAGGATCAGCACCAGCGCCCAGCGACTTTGCAGGCCGATGATGCTCACGGCCAGCGCACTCCCGGCCAGCGCGCCGAGCAGCAACTGACCTTCGGCGCCGATGTTCCAGATTCGCGCCTGATAAGCCACCGACAGCCCCAACGCGCAGAGCAGAATCGGCAGCGCTTTGACCAGCAGTTCGCAGACGCCATATAGGTCGCTGATCGGTGCGATGAGCAAGGTGTGCAAGGTCAGTAACGGATCATGACCCAACGCGATAAACAGCAGCGAGCCACAGCCCAATGTCAGGACAGCCGCCAACAACGGCGAGCACCACAACATCATGCGCGATTGCTGGCCACGGGGTTCGAGAGAAAGCAGCATGTGAAACTCCGTTAAACCGTTGCGGGTGCAGGTGATAGAGGGGCGTAGAACTGGCCGGCCATCCAGCCGCCGACATCGATCAGGCGGGTGTCGACGGTGGCCTTGAGTGCCGACAATCGGCCGCTGCACAAGGCGCCGAGGCGATCGCTGATCTGGAACAGTTCGTCGAGGTCTTCGGAGATCACCAGGATCGCCGCGTCGGCGTCGCGCAAAGCAATCAGCGCTCGGTGAATGGTCGCGGCGGCACCGACGTCCACGCCCCAGGTCGGGTGCGCGGCCACCAGCAGTTTGGGTTGCTGAAGGATTTCGCGGCCGAGGATGAATTTCTGCAAGTTGCCGCCGGACAGGCTGCGGGCGGGTGTCTGGGTGTCGGGCGTCTTTACCCCGAAGCGACGGACGATTTCTTCGGCCAGCGCTTCGACCTTGCCACGCTGGATCAGTCCGTGGCTGACCAGCCCTTGTTGGAAGGCGGTGAGCAAGGCGTTGTCGGCCAGGCTGAGTTCCGGCACCGCGCCGTGGCCCAGACGCTCGGCGGGAACGAATGCCAGACCGAGTTTGCGCCGCGCATCCTGTCGTAAATGTGCGACAGGTTGTCCGCCGAAACTGATCCTTTTGCCGTCATTGCAGTGGAGGCGTTCTTCGCCGCAGAGCAACGCAAGCAACTCATCCTGACCATTGCCCGCGACCCCGGCGATACCGACGATTTCACCGCCGCGTACTTCGAGGTCGATGTCCTTCAGCGAGCAACCGAACGGGTCGGGGTTGTGCCAGGACAATCCGCTCACACTCAAGAAGGCATCACCGCCGATCACCTTCGGATAATCGGCAATCAACCCGGCCGCTTCACCGACCATCAACCGCGCCAGTTGCTGATCCGAACACTCTACTGGCACGCAATGCCCGGCCACCCGACCGCCGCGCAACACCGTGGCGCTGTGGCACAACGCGCGCACCTCACCGAGTTTGTGGCTGATAAACAGAATGCTGCAGCCCTCGGCGGCCAGTCGGCGCAGGGTGACGAACAATTCGTCAGCCTCCTGCGGAGTCAGCACCGAAGTCGGCTCGTCGAGAATCAGCAGGCGGATGTCCTGCATCAGGCAGCGAATGATTTCTACCCGCTGGCGTTCGCCGATCGACAGGCTGTGGATAAGTCGTTCCGGTTCCAGCGCCATGCCGTAGCGTTGGGAGACTTCACGAATCTTTGGCTCAAGCTGTTTCGGCGTGCCGGCCGCCACGCCCATGGCCAGTGCAATGTTCTGCGCCACGCTCAGTGTTTCGAACAGCGAGAAATGCTGGAACACCATGCCGATTCCCAGCCGGCGCGCCTGAGCCGGGTTGCGCATCGTCACGCGTTGCCCTTGCCAGATCATCTCGCCGGAATCGGCATGGGTGACGCCGTAGATGATCTTCATCAGGGTACTTTTGCCAGCGCCGTTTTCGCCGAGCAGGGCGTGGATTTCGCCGGGCGCAATGCTCAGGTCGATGGCATCGTTGGCCAGGCAACCGGGGTAGCGCTTGCTGATTCTGCGCAGTTGCAGACGAGGTGTTTGATCGGGGATCGGCACGGGGTTGGGCATGACAGGCTCGGATCGATTGAAGTGATGCCTGAGGACAAAGCAATTTCCTGGCCATTGAGTCAGGAAAGTTCAAAAGCGTTACAGGTGAAGGCTTTGAAGATGGCGCCTCGCCTTATGTCGATCCCGAACCAGGCACCACTTGAGAGCAAAGCCGTTGATCAGGCGCCGCTTTTTGCTCAGGGTGTTTGGTCAAAAAACGAGCAGCTGACGGCAAGCCATGCCGGACATGGGGCCGCGACAGTCATGAACGGGTTATCCACAGATTGCTCCACAGTATTTGTGAGCAAGCCCGATGCTCGGGCATAAGCACTGCGTGGCTTTCTTCTAAAGGTGATAAACCGAGGTAACTGATTGTTTTTAAGTAGATTTAGCTTTTTTGAAGGCGAATTGAACGAAAAGTGAGCAAAGCCCGCAAAGCCGCATGACAGAAGGGCTACAGACGGATGTGCTCAGGTTATCCACAGCCGGGTGCACAGTAGATGTGGGCAAATGCACCGGTTCGACGAAAGGGCTGTGAACGTTATTGGTGCGATTAATGCTGCAACAGAATGCGCCCGCGGCTCAAATCCGCCAGCTGCGTTTGCAGGGTCTCGACCTGGCTTTCGCCGATCGCCAATTGCAGTTCTACGCCGTTGGCCGTGAACGTTTCTTCCACAACCAATCCACCCAGTTCCGCCACCCGAAGCTTCACCAGCGGCAACTCACCAAAAGCACAGGCGCAGCTCACTGGCACTCGACTGATTAACTCAACCTTCGCCGCGGCTTGCAGGCACTTGTTGGCGCCGCCGCCATACGCCCGGGCGAGGCCTCCGGTGCCGAGTTGAATGCCGCCATACCAACGAATCACCAGCACGGCGACCTGATCGCAATTCTGCGCTTCGATCGCCGCCAAAATCGGCCGCCCAGCGGTGCCGCCAGGCTCGCCATCGTCAGTGCTGCGGTAGTGGTCGCCAAGCTTCCACGCCCAGCAATTGTGCGAGGCATTCAAATCGCTGTGCTGTTCGATGAACGCCTGGGCTTCAACAGGGCTGCTGATCGGCGCGGCGAAGGTGATGAAGCGGCTTTTGCGAATCTCTTCGCGGTATTCGCAAAAACCGCTGAGGGTAAAAGGCATAAGTGTCTTAGATCGTTGGCGTCAGGCCGCAGCCCTTGAGAATGATGCGGATCAGGTTGTTGCCGGCGTCTTCCATGTCCTGCTTGGTCAGCTTGGTGCGCCCGCTGACGCGGCAGATCTGTGTGGCGAAATCGGCGTAATGCTGAGTGCTGCCCCACAACAGGAAGATCAGGTTTATCGGGTCTACCGGGTCCATCTTGCCGGCATCGATCCACGCCTGGAACACGGCGGCCCGGCCCTGGAACCAGGTGCGATAATCTTGATTGAAATACTCGGTCAGGCACTCTCCACCGCTGATGACTTCCATGGCGAAAATCCGCGAGGCTTGCGGCTGACGACGGGAGAATTCCATCTTGGCGCGGATATAACGCGTCAACGCTTCGCCCGGATCATCTTCAGCAGTCAGGGTGTTGAAGGTGCTGTCCCACAACTGGAGGATGTTGCTCAACACCGCCACGTACAAACCGAGTTTGTTGGTGAAGTAGTAATGCAGATTCGCCTTGGGCAAACCGGCATTCAGGGCGATGGTGTTCATGCTGGTGCCTTTGAACCCGTGACGGGCGAACTCGTCTTCGGCGGCTTTGATGATGGTCTCTTCGTTCTTCTGACGAATGCGGCTGGCAGGTTTGCCGCCGTGAGCGGGGACTTCAAAGGTCATGGGCACTTCCGAACAAGTGGGTGGGTGCAACCACTGCGTTGATAGCGCACCCACACGGATCAAACAAGTCCCGACACAATAAAACCCTAGCGGGTAGCCGCCAGGCTCTCCAAAAAGCTTTCCAACACCAAATGGGGACGACGGCCCTTGCGAGTGACCGATGCGAGGCTCAGGTCATAGAACCGCACTGTTGGTTTCAGCGCACGCAATCGGCCTTGCTGCACCCAGAGGCTGGCGTAGTGGTCTGGCAGGTAACCGATGTAGCGCCCGGTCAGGATCAGGAACGCCATGCCTTCACGGTCTGAGGCACTGGCGGTGCAATTGAGCGCCTGGTAATGGGCCTGGATTTGCGCTGGCAAACGAAAGGTCGGCGCAATGGCGTCCTGGCTATTGATGCGCTCGGCATCCAGTTGTTTATCGTCGACACAAAACAACGGATGGCCGACCGCGCAATACAGCAGCGAGCGCTCGCTGTAGAGCGGCTGATATTCCAGCCCCGACAGCGCACTGGCCTGTGGCACCACGCCGACATGCAAACGACCGTCGAGCACGCCTTGTTCGACTTCGTTGGGCGCGATCATGCGAATCTGAATCTGCACGTCCGGACCGCGTTCCTTCAATTGCGCCAAGGCGTGGGTGATGCGCATGTGGGGGAGGGTGACCAGGTTGTCGGTCAGGCCGATGGTCAATTCGCCGCGCAAATGTTGGTGCAGACCGTTGACCTCGGTGCGAAAACTTTCCAGCGCACTCAAGAGCTGCAGCGCCGATTGGTAAACCTCGCGACCTTCCTCGGTCAGGGAAAACCCGGCGCGACCGCGTTGGCATAAGCGCAGGCCGAGGCGTTGTTCCAGATCGCTCATTTGCTGGCTGATCGCCGAACGACCTATGCCCAGCACTGATTCCGCTGCGGAGAAGCCGCCGCATTCCACCACGCTGCGAAATATTCGTAGCAGGCGAATATCAAAGTCACTGACTTGCGCCAGCGGATCGGGGCGACGGCTGCTCATAGTTTAGTGATGACCTGACTGAACATTAGAAGAGTTGGATTTCACCGACTTTATCCCCGTGGCAATTTAGCTGCAAGAACGCTTTTGATCTCCACGCCGCTTATCGCCCTGCGAGGTTTTTCCCATGACCGTGCCTGAAAACGCCCCGAACTCCCTGGCCAGCCAGCTCAAGCTCGATGCTCACTGGATGCCCTACACCGCCAACCGTAATTTCCAGCGCGATCCGCGACTGATCGTGGCGGCTGAAGGCAGTTGGCTGATAGATGACAAGGGCCGCAAAGTGTATGACTCGCTGTCCGGTCTGTGGACCTGCGGTGCCGGGCATACCCGCAAGGAAATTCAGGAAGCGGTTGCCAAGCAGCTGGGCACCCTCGATTACTCGCCAGGCTTCCAGTACGGCCATCCGCTGTCGTTTCAACTGGCTGAGAAAATCACCGACCTGACCCCGGGCAATCTGAATCACGTGTTCTTCACTGACTCGGGTTCCGAGTGCGCTGACACGGCGGTGAAGATGGTTCGTGCTTACTGGCGTCTGAAAGGCCAGGCTACCAAGACCAAAATGATCGGCCGTGCCCGTGGTTATCACGGCGTGAACATCGCCGGCACCAGCCTCGGGGGCGTGAACGGCAACCGCAAAATGTTCGGTCAGGCGATGATGGACGTCGATCACCTGCCGCACACCTTGCTGGCGAGCAATGCCTATTCCCGTGGCATGCCGAAAGAGGGCGGTATCGCCCTGGCGGATGAACTGCTCAAATTGATTGAGCTGCATGACGCTTCGAACATCGCGGCAGTGTTTGTCGAGCCAATGGCCGGTTCCGCTGGCGTCCTGGTTCCGCCACAGGGTTACCTCAAGCGTCTGCGCGAGATCTGCGATCAGCACAACATCCTGCTGGTGTTCGACGAAGTGATCACCGGTTTCGGCCGTACCGGTTCGATGTTCGGCGCCGACAGCTTCGGCGTGACCCCGGACCTGATGTGCATCGCCAAGCAAGTCACTAACGGCGCGATTCCGATGGGCGCGGTGATTGCCAGCTCCGAGATCTACCAGACCTTCATGAACCAGGCGACGCCTGAGTACGCGGTGGAATTCCCGCACGGCTACACCTATTCCGCGCACCCGGTTGCTTGTGCCGCTGGCCTGGCAGCACTCGACCTGCTGCAAAAGGAAAACCTGGTACAGAGCGTGGCCGAAGTCGCACCGCATTTCGAAAATGCGCTGCACGGTCTGAAGGGCTCGAAAAACATCATCGACATCCGCAACTACGGCTTGGCCGGTGCGATCCAGATCGCGCCTCGTGACGGCGACGCCATCGTACGTCCGTTCGAAGCGGGCATGGCGCTGTGGAAAGCCGGGTTCTACGTGCGCTTCGGCGGCGACACCCTGCAGTTCGGCCCAACCTTCAACAGCAAGCCGCAAGACCTTGATCGTCTGTTCGACGCGGTCGGCGAAGTGCTGAACAAGATCGACTGATTTCTCCCTCTATTCTCTTTATATAAAGACGGGCGCCCCTTGATGGGCGCCTGTGGACAACTTTTCTGGAGCCCCGCATGAGCCTTATCCCGCATTTGATCAATGGCGAACTGGTGACCGAAGACGGTCGCACGGCCGACGTGTTCAACCCGTCTACCGGCCAGGCGATCCACAAGCTGCCATTGGCCAGCCGAGAAACCATTCAAAAAGCCATCGACTCGGCCAAGGCTGCGTTCCCGGCCTGGCGTAACACGCCGCCGGCCAAGCGGGCGCAGGTGATGTTCCGCTTCAAGCAACTGCTGGAACAGAACGAAGGACGAATCGCTCAACTGATCAGCGAAGAGCACGGCAAGACGCTGGAAGATGCGGCGGGTGAACTGAAGCGCGGTATCGAGAACGTCGAATTCGCTTGCGCAGCGCCGGAAATCCTCAAGGGCGAATACAGCCGTAACGTCGGCCCGAACATTGATGCCTGGTCGGACTTCCAGCCGTTGGGCGTGGTGGCCGGTATTACCCCGTTCAACTTCCCGGCCATGGTGCCGCTGTGGATGTATCCGCTGGCAATTGTCTGCGGCAACTGCTTTATCCTCAAACCGTCCGAACGTGACCCAAGTTCTACGCTGTTGATTGCTCAATTGCTGGTGGAAGCCGGTCTGCCAAAAGGCGTGCTGAGCGTAGTGCACGGCGACAAGGTTGCGGTGGATGCGCTGATCGAAGCGCCGGAAGTCAAAGCGTTGAGCTTCGTTGGTTCGACGCCGATTGCCGAATACATCTACGCCGAAGGCACCAAGCGCGGCAAGCGCGTTCAGGCACTGGGAGGCGCGAAGAACCATGCGGTGCTGATGCCGGATGCGGATCTGGATAACGCGGTCAGCGCACTGATGGGCGCGGCCTACGGTTCTTGCGGTGAGCGTTGCATGGCGATTTCGGTGGCCGTTTGCGTCGGTGACCAGGTGGCGGATGCGCTGGTGGCCAAACTGGTACCGCAGATCAAAGCGCTGAAAATTGGTGCCGGTACGACCTGTGGCCTGGACATGGGGCCGCTGGTTTCCGGCCAGGCTCGCGACAAAGTCAGTGGCTATATAGAAGACGGTGTTTCTTCTGGTGCGACCTTGGTGGTGGATGGTCGTGGTCTGAGCGTGGCCGGTCATGAGGAAGGTTTCTTCCTGGGTGGCTGCCTGTTCGATAACGTCACGCCAGAGATGCGCATCTATAAAGAAGAGATCTTCGGTCCAGTGTTGTGCGTCGTTCGGGTCAACAGCCTGGAAGAAGCAATGCAGCTGATCAACGATCACGAATATGGCAACGGCACCTGCATCTTTACCCGGGATGGGGAAGCGGCGCGGTTGTTCTGCGACGAGATCGAAGTCGGCATGGTCGGCGTAAACGTACCGCTGCCGGTCCCGGTGGCTTATCACAGCTTTGGCGGCTGGAAGCGCTCGCTGTTCGGCGACCTGCATGCGTATGGCCCGGATGGCGTGCGTTTCTATACCCGCCGCAAGGCCATCACTCAGCGCTGGCCGCAACGGGCAAGCCATGAAGCGTCGCAATTCGCATTCCCTAGCTTGTAAGTAGAAGGGAAGAAGGCCGGCCCCTTGGGGTCGGCCTTTGCGTTTCAGGGGCTTTTTTGACCTATATGACAGAATTGTGAAAATAGGTGTTGACGGCAGATTCTGGAAGTCTATAATTCGCCCCACTTCCGGCGCAGTCGAAACGGAAAACTCCTTGGTAAACAATGAGTTACGCAGTTTTCGACAATGAGTAGCTTCAGGTCATCGAAGCGCGAAAAGGGGTTGAAAAAGAGGTGTTGACAGCAGCGAGTAACGCTGTAGAATTCGCCTCCCGCTAACGAGAGATCGAAAGCGCAAGTGGTTGAAGTTACAAGGGAAACTTTGAAAACTTCTGAAAATAACCGCTTGACAGCAACAGAGGCTGCTGTAGAATGCGCGCCTCGGTTGAGACGAAAGATCTTAACCAACCGCTCTTTAACAACTGAATCAAGCAATTCGTGTGGGTGCTTGTGGAGTCAGACTGATAGTCAACAAGATTATCAGCATCACAAGTTACTCCGCGAGAAATCAAAGATGTAACCAACGATTGCTGAGCCAAGTTTAGGGTTTCTTAAAAACCCAAAGATGTTTGAACTGAAGAGTTTGATCATGGCTCAGATTGAACGCTGGCGGCAGGCCTAACACATGCAAGTCGAGCGGCAGCACGGGTACTTGTACCTGGTGGCGAGCGGCGGACGGGTGAGTAATGCCTAGGAATCTGCCTGGTAGTGGGGGATAACGCTCGGAAACGGACGCTAATACCGCATACGTCCTACGGGAGAAAGCAGGGGACCTTCGGGCCTTGCGCTATCAGATGAGCCTAGGTCGGATTAGCTAGTTGGTGAGGTAATGGCTCACCAAGGCGACGATCCGTAACTGGTCTGAGAGGATGATCAGTCACACTGGAACTGAGACACGGTCCAGACTCCTACGGGAGGCAGCAGTGGGGAATATTGGACAATGGGCGAAAGCCTGATCCAGCCATGCCGCGTGTGTGAAGAAGGTCTTCGGATTGTAAAGCACTTTAAGTTGGGAGGAAGGGCATTTACCTAATACGTAAGTGTTTTGACGTTACCGACAGAATAAGCACCGGCTAACTCTGTGCCAGCAGCCGCGGTAATACAGAGGGTGCAAGCGTTAATCGGAATTACTGGGCGTAAAGCGCGCGTAGGTGGTTCGTTAAGTTGGATGTGAAATCCCCGGGCTCAACCTGGGAACTGCATTCAAAACTGTCGAGCTAGAGTATGGTAGAGGGTGGTGGAATTTCCTGTGTAGCGGTGAAATGCGTAGATATAGGAAGGAACACCAGTGGCGAAGGCGACCACCTGGACTGATACTGACACTGAGGTGCGAAAGCGTGGGGAGCAAACAGGATTAGATACCCTGGTAGTCCACGCCGTAAACGATGTCAACTAGCCGTTGGGAGCCTTGAGCTCTTAGTGGCGCAGCTAACGCATTAAGTTGACCGCCTGGGGAGTACGGCCGCAAGGTTAAAACTCAAATGAATTGACGGGGGCCCGCACAAGCGGTGGAGCATGTGGTTTAATTCGAAGCAACGCGAAGAACCTTACCAGGCCTTGACATCCAATGAATCTGCTAGAGATAGCGGAGTGCCTTCGGGAACATTGAGACAGGTGCTGCATGGCTGTCGTCAGCTCGTGTCGTGAGATGTTGGGTTAAGTCCCGTAACGAGCGCAACCCTTGTCCTTAGTTACCAGCACGTGATGGTGGGCACTCTAAGGAGACTGCCGGTGACAAACCGGAGGAAGGTGGGGATGACGTCAAGTCATCATGGCCCTTACGGCCTGGGCTACACACGTGCTACAATGGTCGGTACAGAGGGTTGCCAAGCCGCGAGGTGGAGCTAATCCCAGAAAACCGATCGTAGTCCGGATCGCAGTCTGCAACTCGACTGCGTGAAGTCGGAATCGCTAGTAATCGCGAATCAGAATGTCGCGGTGAATACGTTCCCGGGCCTTGTACACACCGCCCGTCACACCATGGGAGTGGGTTGCACCAGAAGTAGCTAGTCTAACCTTCGGGAGGACGGTTACCACGGTGTGATTCATGACTGGGGTGAAGTCGTAACAAGGTAGCCGTAGGGGAACCTGCGGCTGGATCACCTCCTTAATCGACGACATCAGCTGCTCCATAAGTTCCCACACGAATTGCTTGATTCATTGAAGAAGACGATAAGAAGCAGCCCTAAGGGGTTGTAGCTTGGTTGGTTAGAGCGCACCCGATGCTCGGTGGTAGAGAGCAGGGTGAGGTCGGCCTTATAGCTCGAAATTGGGTCTGTAGCTCAGTTG
The DNA here is from genome assembly GCF_054898165.1 of Pseudomonas sp. Hz4. Lineage (NCBI taxonomy): Bacteria > Pseudomonadati > Pseudomonadota > Gammaproteobacteria > Pseudomonadales > Pseudomonadaceae > Pseudomonas > Pseudomonas sp. Hz4. The sequence continues at coordinate 988,928 of NZ_CM142719.1, forward strand.
GTTAGAGCGCACCCCTGATAAGGGTGAGGTCGGCAGTTCGAATCTGCCCAGACCCACCAATTTTGTGTGGGAAACGCCTGTAGAAATACGGGGCCATAGCTCAGCTGGGAGAGCGCCTGCCTTGCACGCAGGAGGTCAACGGTTCGATCCCGTTTGGCTCCACCACTAACTGCTTCTGTTGTTGAAAGCTTAGAAATGAGCATTCCATCGTGACGATGGTGAATGTTGATTTCTAGTCTTTGGCTAGATCGTTCTTTAAAAATTTGGGTATGTGATAGAAAGATAGACTGGGCAACACTTTCACTGGTGTTGTTACAGGCTAAGGTAAAATTTGTGAGTTGCTCTTAATGAGTAAGAATGCGAATTTTCGGCGAATGTCGTCTTCACAGTATAACCAGATTGCTTGGGGTTATATGGTCAAGTGAAGAAGCGCATACGGTGGATGCCTTGGCAGTCAGAGGCGATGAAAGACGTGGTAGCCTGCGAAAAGCTTCGGGGAGTCGGCAAACAGACTTTGATCCGGAGATGTCTGAATGGGGGAACCCAGCCATCATAAGATGGTTATCTTAAGCTGAATACATAGGCTTAAGAGGCGAACCAGGGGAACTGAAACATCTAAGTACCCTGAGGAAAAGAAATCAACCGAGATTCCCTTAGTAGTGGCGAGCGAACGGGGACTAGCCCTTAAGTGGCTTTGAGATTAGCGGAACGTTCTGGAAAGTACGGCCATAGTGGGTGATAGCCCTGTACGCGAAAATCTCTTAGTCATGAAATCGAGTAGGACGGAGCACGAGAAACTTTGTCTGAATATGGGGGGACCATCCTCCAAGGCTAAATACTACTGACTGACCGATAGTGAACTAGTACCGTGAGGGAAAGGCGAAAAGAACCCCGGAGAGGGGAGTGAAATAGATCCTGAAACCGTATGCGTACAAGCAGTGGGAGCCCACTTTGTTGGGTGACTGCGTACCTTTTGTATAATGGGTCAGCGACTTATTTTCAGTGGCGAGCTTAACCGAATAGGGGAGGCGTAGCGAAAGCGAGTCTTAATAGGGCGTCTAGTCGCTGGGAATAGACCCGAAACCGGGCGATCTATCCATGGGCAGGTTGAAGGTTGGGTAACACTAACTGGAGGACCGAACCGACTACCGTTGAAAAGTTAGCGGATGACCTGTGGATCGGAGTGAAAGGCTAATCAAGCTCGGAGATAGCTGGTTCTCCTCGAAAGCTATTTAGGTAGCGCCTCATGTATCACTGTAGGGGGTAGAGCACTGTTTCGGCTAGGGGGTCATCCCGACTTACCAAACCGATGCAAACTCCGAATACCTACAAGTGCCGAGCATGGGAGACACACGGCGGGTGCTAACGTCCGTCGTGAAAAGGGAAACAACCCAGACCGTCAGCTAAGGTCCCAAAGTTATGGTTAAGTGGGAAACGATGTGGGAAGGCTTAGACAGCTAGGAGGTTGGCTTAGAAGCAGCCACCCTTTAAAGAAAGCGTAATAGCTCACTAGTCGAGTCGGCCTGCGCGGAAGATGTAACGGGGCTCAAACCATACACCGAAGCTACGGGTATCACTTAGGTGATGCGGTAGAGGAGCGTTCTGTAAGCCTGTGAAGGTGAGTTGAGAAGCTTGCTGGAGGTATCAGAAGTGCGAATGCTGACATGAGTAACGACAATGGGTGTGAAAAACACCCACGCCGAAAGACCAAGGTTTCCTGCGCAACGTTAATCGACGCAGGGTTAGTCGGTCCCTAAGGCGAGGCTGAAAAGCGTAGTCGATGGAAAACAGGTTAATATTCCTGTACTTCTGGTTATTGCGATGGAGGGACGGAGAAGGCTAGGCCAGCTTGGCGTTGGTTGTCCAAGTTTAAGGTGGTAGGCTGAGATCTTAGGTAAATCCGGGATCTTAAGGCCGAGAGCTGATGACGAGTTACCCTTTGGGTGACGAAGTGGTTGATGCCATGCTTCCAAGAAAAGCTTCTAAGCTTCAGGTAACCAGGAACCGTACCCCAAACCGACACAGGTGGTTGGGTAGAGAATACCAAGGCGCTTGAGAGAACTCGGGTGAAGGAACTAGGCAAAATGGCACCGTAACTTCGGGAGAAGGTGCGCCGGTGAGGGTGAAGCATTTACTGCGTAAGCCCATGCCGGTCGAAGATACCAGGCCGCTGCGACTGTTTATTAAAAACACAGCACTCTGCAAACACGAAAGTGGACGTATAGGGTGTGACGCCTGCCCGGTGCCGGAAGGTTAATTGATGGGGTTAGCTAACGCGAAGCTCTTGATCGAAGCCCCGGTAAACGGCGGCCGTAACTATAACGGTCCTAAGGTAGCGAAATTCCTTGTCGGGTAAGTTCCGACCTGCACGAATGGCGTAACGATGGCGGCGCTGTCTCCACCCGAGACTCAGTGAAATTGAAATCGCTGTGAAGATGCAGTGTATCCGCGGCTAGACGGAAAGACCCCGTGAACCTTTACTATAGCTTTGCACTGGACTTTGAATTTGCTTGTGTAGGATAGGTGGGAGGCTTTGAAGCGTGGACGCCAGTTCGCGTGGAGCCAACCTTGAAATACCACCCTGGCAACTTTGAGGTTCTAACTCAGGTCCGTTATCCGGATCGAGGACAGTGTATGGTGGGTAGTTTGACTGGGGCGGTCTCCTCCTAAAGAGTAACGGAGGAGTACGAAGGTGCGCTCAGACCGGTCGGAAATCGGTCGTAGAGTATAAAGGCAAAAGCGCGCTTGACTGCGAGACAGACACGTCGAGCAGGTACGAAAGTAGGTCTTAGTGATCCGGTGGTTCTGTATGGAAGGGCCATCGCTCAACGGATAAAAGGTACTCCGGGGATAACAGGCTGATACCGCCCAAGAGTTCATATCGACGGCGGTGTTTGGCACCTCGATGTCGGCTCATCACATCCTGGGGCTGAAGCCGGTCCCAAGGGTATGGCTGTTCGCCATTTAAAGTGGTACGCGAGCTGGGTTTAGAACGTCGTGAGACAGTTCGGTCCCTATCTGCCGTGGACGTTTGAGATTTGAGAGGGGCTGCTCCTAGTACGAGAGGACCGGAGTGGACGAACCTCTGGTGTTCCGGTTGTCACGCCAGTGGCATTGCCGGGTAGCTATGTTCGGAATAGATAACCGCTGAAAGCATCTAAGCGGGAAACTAGCCTCAAGATGAGATCTCACTGGGACCTTGAGTCCCCTGAAGGGCCGTCGAAGACTACGACGTTGATAGGTTGGGTGTGTAAGCGCTGTGAGGCGTTGAGCTAACCAATACTAATTGCCCGTGAGGCTTGACCATATAACACCCAAGCAATTTGCAGGCTTCGAGCTGAAAAGCGAAAGAGCACCAGATTGCGGTGTGTGAAGACGACACAGTCGAAAATTCGCAATGCAACACACAAATCTATCACTTACCCATTCGCTGGAGCGTGAACCTGCAAAGGCCCACGACCTGGCTACCGAATTTCTTGACGACCATAGAGCATTGGAACCACCTGATCCCATCCCGAACTCAGCAGTGAAACGATGCATCGCCGATGGTAGTGTGGGGTTTCCCCATGTGAGAGTAGGTCATCGTCAAGATTAAATTCCGAAACCCCTATCTGCGTATGCAGGTAGGGGTTTTGTTTTGTCCGCAGGAAAGTTCGTACAGCAATACCGGACGGCTCCCGGCTGTCACAGTCTCCCGACAATGCTAAGGTTCGGCCCTAGCTTTTGTATTTTTCCAAGGAAGCCTTTATGCCGGACGCGACGTCCCTCAGTGCTGGTTTTATGGTGGTTCACGGCAACCGCCTGGACGAGTTGCGCAGCCTGGTGGTCAGCTGGATGCGGCGTTACCCGCTGGCTCCCTTGGAGAATGAAATTGCCTTGGTACAGAGCAACGGCATCGCCCAATGGCTGAAGCTGGCACTGGCAGAAGACCCCGAAGATGACGACATGGGCGGGTGCGGAATCGCCGCAGCCATCGACGTGCAGTTACCAGGCAGCTTCATGTGGCAGCTCTATCGAATGGTGCTTGGACGTGACGAAATCCCGGTCAAATCCCTGCTCGATAAAGCGCCCTTGACCTGGCGTCTGATGCGCCTGCTTCCGCAGTTGATCAATCAACCGCACTTCGAACCGCTGCAGCGCTTCCTTACCCATGACACCGATTTGCGCAAACGCTATCAGTTGGCCGAGCGGCTGGCGGATTTGTTTGACCAATACCAGGTGTATCGGGCCGACTGGCTTGAAGACTGGGCAGAAGGTCGTCATCAATTACGCAATGGCAGAGGCGAAACCAAACCGCTGACCCCGGCTAACTGCTGGCAAGCAGAGTTGTGGCGCGCACTGTTGCTGGATGTGGGTGAACAAGGCATGGCGCAAAGCCGTGCCGGCGTCCATCAACGGTTTATCGAGCGCATCAACAGCCTCGACGTAGCCCCCAGCGGATTACCTTCACGGGTGATCGTTTTCGGGATTTCTTCACTGCCCGCTCAAGCCCTGGAAGCACTTGCGGGACTGGCCCGGTTCAGCCAGGTTCTGCTTTGCGTACATAACCCATGTCGTCACCATTGGGCGGACATCGTCGCCGATAAAGATCTGTTGCGGCATCAGTACAAGCGTCAGGCTCGAAAGAGCGGAATGCCGATTGTGCTCGATCCACAAACCCTCCATCAGCATGCCCATCCGCTACTGGCCGCGTGGGGCAAGCAGGGGCGAGATTACATCAATCTGCTCGACAGCTACGACGATCCCAACAGCTATCGCTCGGCATTCCGCGATGGTCGTATCGACCTGTTCAGCGATAGCCAACCACAGAGCATGCTCAATCAATTGCAGGACGACATTCTTGAATTGCGTCCCTTGAACGAGACTCGCGAGCGCTGGCCGGCTGTCGATCCGTCGAACGACGAATCGATCCGTTTTCACATCGCCCATAGTGCCCAGCGCGAAGTGGAGATTCTTCACGACCAGTTGCTCGCACGCTTCAGTGCTGATCCGGACTTAAGGCCTCGCGATGTGATCGTGATGGTCCCTGACATCGACAGCTACGCACCCCATATTCGCGCGGTGTTTGCTCAGCTTGAGCGCCACGACCCGCGTTTCATTCCGTTCACGCTCGCAGATCAAGGCCAACGCGGCCGTGATCCGCTACTGATTGCTATCGAGCATCTGCTCAAACTGCCCGACAGCCGTTTCCCCGTGAGCGAGATCCTCGATCTGCTGGATGTTCCTGCCCTACGCGCTCGCTTCGGTGTAGAGGAACGCGATCTGCCGACCCTGCACCGTTGGATCGAAGGCGCTGGCATCCGCTGGGGCATGAATGCCGAGCAGCGTGCGGGGCTCGGTCTGCCGCAGGAGCTGGAGCAAAACAGTTGGCGTTTCGGCCTGCGACGGATGCTGCTCGGCTATGCCGTGGGCAGTGCCAGCGCCTGCGAGGGTGTCGAACCCTACGACGAAATCGGTGGTCTGGATGCCGCGCTCATTGGGCCTTTGGTCGCGCTGCTGGATGCCTTGGAGATTGCCCACCAGGAACTCTCTCAACCCGCTGCCCCCAAACAATGGGGCTTTCGGTTGCATGCACTGGTTCAGCTGTTCTTCCTGGCCAGTAATGAGCATGACGACTACGTGTTGGCCCAACTCGAAGAGCTGCGTGAAACCTGGCTTGAGACCTGCGAGTCAGTTGGCTTGTATGATGAACTACCGTTGACCGTGGTCCGTGAAGCCTGGCTCGCCGGCCTCGACCAGGGCCGCTTGTCCCAGCGTTTTCTGGCCGGTGCGGTTAACTTCTGCACCTTGATGCCCATGCGAGCGATCCCGTTCAAACTGGTCTGCCTGCTGGGCATGAATGACGGGGACTACCCGCGTGCACAGCCGCCACTGGACTTCGACCTCATGGGCAGTGATTACCGCCCTGGCGATCGCTCCCGACGCGAAGATGACCGCTATCTGCTGTTGGAAGCTCTGTTGTCGGCACGTGACCAACTCTATATCAGTTGGGTCGGCCGCAGCATTCGCGATAACAGTGAGCGCCCCGCGTCAGTACTGATTGGCCAGTTACGAGACCATCTGGCCAGCGGTTGGCGACTGCATGATGTCGACGAAGATCTGCTTGAGGCCATCACTCAGGAACATCCACTGCAACCCTTCAGCGCCCGCTACTTCCATGAAGGCGATGACCTGTTCAGCTACGCGAATGAGTGGCAGGTACTTCATCACACCTTTGCGCAAACGACTGATATCGAGGTCCTTGATCCCTACGTTCAGGAGGAACCGCTGAGCCTCGGTCAATTGCAGGATTTCTTGCGTAATCCTGTGCGACATTTCTTCAGTCAGCGACTGAAGGTGTACTTCGAAGCGGCTGAAATGCCCTTGGCTGATGAAGAGCCATTTGTACTCGACGCGTTGCAACGTTACAGCCTCAGCGACAGCTTGCTCGAAGCGGCGCTGGGACATCTGGATAGCACCGATCAGGTGCTGGAAGCACAGGCAAAACGTCTGCAAAACAGTGGCCTCCTGCCCATGGCCGGATTCGGTGAATGCCTTCAGCGAGAGTTGATCGAACCATTGCCGGATCTGCTGCAGCGTTACCAACAGCTTTTGGCGTTATGGCCGACGCCGCTCACCAACGCCCTGCCAGTGAACCTGCAGTTGCAGGGTCTGCGTCTGGAAGGTTGGCTCAGCGGCCTGCATCAACGTGCGGACGGTGATTTGCTATCCGTCACTACAATCCCCAACAGCATCGGCTCGATCAAGTCTCGCAAATGGCATCGGCTGACACGGCCATGGGTCAATCATCTGGTTGCTTGCGCCAGTGGTATGGCGATGACCACCGCGTTGGTGGCCAGTGACGACAGTCTGCTGCTCGGTCCGATGGAGGAGGATGCAGCCTTGCGGATCCTGGGCGACCTGTTAATGGCTTGGCAAACGGGCATGCGCCAACCACTGCCGATTGCGGTGAAGACCGGCTTCGCATGGCTTGGTCAAACGGATCCGGTCAAAGCCCAAGCCGCAGCCCGCAAGGCTTATGAGGGCGATGGACTGACCACCGACGGCGAGCGTCGCGAAAGCCCGGCACTCGCACGGCAGTTCGCCGACTACGACACGCTTACCGCAGACGAAACGTTCCCGGATTGGTGCAACGCATTGTATCGGCCACTGCTTGAAGCGCCTTGGCGTTCATTGAACAGCGAGGAGGCGCGCTGATGACCACTAAACCTCTGGCCTTGGCATTTCCCCTGCGCGGCAGCCAACTGATCGAGGCGAGCGCCGGGACCGGCAAGACCTTCACCATTTCCGCGCTTTATCTGCGCCTGGTCCTTGGCCACGGCGCAGAGTCGAGTGGCTTCGGACGTGAACTGTTGCCGCCGCAAATCCTCGTCGTGACGTTCACCGATGCCGCGACCAAAGAATTGCGCGAACGTATCCGCACACGTCTAGCTGAAGCTGCACGTTTTTTTCGCGATGAAACACCGGCGCCCGATAGCCTTATCGCGCAGCTTCGTGCGGAGTACCTTCCCGAGCAGTGGCCCGGGTGCGCAAACCGCCTGGACATCGCCGCGCAGTGGATGGACGAGGCGGCAGTTTCGACTATCCACAGTTGGTGCCAGCGCATGTTGCGCGAGCACGCGTTCGACAGTGGCAGCCTTTTTACACAGACCCTGGAAACCGATCACAGCGATTTGCTGGGCGAGGTCCTGCGCGACTACTGGCGGCGGTTCTGTTACCCGATGCAAGGGGATGCGCTGAACTGGGTGCGCGGCAATTGGGGCGGTCCGGCGGCATTGCTGCCGCGAGTGCGTGGTTTGTTCGCCAGTGAGCGAGACAGTGTTGAAGGTAAAGAGCCTGCCGAGCTGATCACGGAGTGTCTGCAAGAGCGACGGGCAGCCTTGCTCGAACTCAAGATGCCCTGGCGCCAGTGGGCGGACGAATTGCTTGCCATCTGCCACGAGGGTGTCGCGAGCAAGAGTGTCGACGGTCGAAAAATGCAGGCACGCTATTTCGAACCCTGGTTCGAAAAGATCAGGGCCTGGGCTGAAGACGAATCCCTTGAACAATTGGATATCGGCACCGGATTCACGCGCCTGACTCCTGATGGTATGGCTGAAGCCTGGAAGGGCGAAGTCCCCCGTCATCCGGGACTGGATGCCATGCCCGGCCTCCAGATCAGTCTCGATGGATTGCCGACTCCTGATGCCGTCGTGTTGCAGCACACCGCCCAGTGGGTCGGTACACGGTTCGAGGAAGAAAAGCGTCGCCGCGCAGAAATGGGCTTTGATGACATGTTGCTGCGGCTCGATGCGGCCCTCCAGTCCGATGGCGGGGAGCGCCTGGCAACCTTGATCCGCGAGCAGTTCCCGGTGGCATTGATCGACGAGTTCCAGGACACCGACCCGGTGCAGTACCGGATTTTCGAGAGCATCTATCGCATCGAAGACAACAATCCCGAATGCGGTCTGTTCCTGATCGGCGATCCGAAGCAAGCGATCTACGCTTTCCGTGGTGCCGACATCTATACCTACCTGCGCGCTCGCCAGGCCACCGCTGGCCGTCTGCATACCCTGGGCACCAATTTCCGTTCAAGTCATGGCATGGTCAGTGCGGTAAACCATGTGTTCGAGCGTGCCGAGTCTCGCGAGACCGGACGCGGCGCGTTCCTGTTTCGTGAAAAGAATGGCGAGAACCCGGTACCTTTCCTGCCCGTCGAATCCCAGGGACGCAAAGAAGTTCTGCACATCGACGGTCAGGTTGTGCCCGCCCTGAACATTTGGCATCTATCCGCCGAGCAACCATTATCCGGCGCGGTTTACCGACAACAATTGGCCGCCACTTGCGCCAATGAAATCACCGCTTTGCTCAACGGCGGGCAACAAGGTCGCGCGGGTTTCATACAGGACGGCAAGCACTTCAGAGAGCTGCTGCCAGCGGATATCGCGATCCTGGTCCGCGACGGCAAAGAAGCTCAAGCCGTGCGTGGCGAACTCTCCGCTCGTGGCGTGCGCAGCGTTTATCTGTCGGACAAGGACTCGGTGTTTGCCGCCCAGGAGGCCCACGATCTGCTGACCTGGCTCAAAGCTTGCGCCGAGCCGGATGTCGAGCGTCCACTGCGAGCCGCGTTGGCCTGCATCACGCTGAACCTGTCGCTGGCAGAACTGGAACGGCTCAATCAGGACGAACTGGCCTGGGAGGCGCGGGTCATGCAATTCCGCGGTTATCGCGAGCTCTGGCGCAAGCAGGGCGTGTTGCCCATGCTGCGGCGGTTGCTGCATGACTTCCAGCTGCCTCAGGCGTTGATCACGCGCAGTGACGGCGAGCGGGTGCTGACCAATTTGCTGCACCTGTCCGAGTTGCTGCAACAAGCGGCCGCCGAGCTCGATGGTGAGCAAGCGCTGATCCGTCATTTATCCGAGCATCTGGCGTTGTCCGGTCAAGCCGGCGAAGAGCAGATCCTGCGTCTGGAGAGCGACGAACAACTGGTCAAAGTCGTGACCATTCACAAGTCCAAGGGGCTTGAGTATCCCTTGGTGTTCCTGCCGTTCATTTGCTCGGCGAAACCGGTGGATGGCAGTCGCCTGCCGTTGCATTTCCACGACGCCACGGGCAAGGCCCAAGTGACCTTGAAGCCGACGGCCGAGTTGATTGTTCAGGCGGATGATGAGCGTCTTGCCGAGGACTTGCGCTTGCTTTACGTGGCCTTGACCCGTGCGCAACACGCCTGTTGGCTGGGAGTGACTGATCTCAAGCGCGGCAATAACAACAGCTCGGTGCTGCATCTTTCCGCATTGGGCTATCTACTGGGGGGCGGTGCACCATTGGCCGAGTCGGCAGATTTGAAGCGTTGGCTGGAAGACCTGCAGCAGGACTGTCCTGCGCTGAGCTACGGTGAAATGCCTGAAGCGATCGTCGAGCACTACCAACCGCCGCACAACGATGCGACGTTGCTTGCTCCGCTGATACCCAAACGCAAGGCCAGCGAAAACTGGTGGATCGCCTCCTACAGCGCCTTGCGCATTGGCGACAGCATGAGCGTGGGCACTGATGAAGCACCGGAGAGCCCGCAAGCGCAAAAGCTCTTCGACGACGAACGCCTCGATCCGCAAGCACCACGAGAAGTCGTGGCCGGCGGCGCTGATATCCATCGATTCCCTCGTGGCCCGAACCCCGGCACCTTTCTCCATGGTTTGCTCGAATGGGCCGGCGACGAAGGTTTTGCCGCCACCCCGCAAGCGGTGGAAGACGCCATTGCCCGTCGCTGCAACCGCCGTGGCTGGGAGGGCTGGATAACTGCCCTGAACGACTGGCTGCAGCACCTGCTCGCGTCCCCGCTGCGTATCGGCAACGGGCAGGCCCCCGTGGTCTTTGAGCAACTGACCCAGTACCGGGTCGAGATGGAGTTCTGGTTCGCCAGCCACAAGGTCGATGTGCTCAAGCTCGATGAACTGGTGCGCCAATACACCCACAACGGCGTCGCCCGGGTGGCTGCCGAGCCGGTGTTGCTCAATGGCATGTTCAAAGGCTTCATCGACCTGACGTTCGAGCACGACGGCCGCTACTATGTCGCCGACTACAAATCCAACTGGCTGGGCGTCGATGATGCGGCCTACACCGAACAGGCCATGGAGCAGTCGATTCTCGACAACCGTTACGACCTGCAGTATGTGCTGTACCTGTTGGCCCTGCATCGCCAGCTCAAGGCGCGAATTGCCGATTACGATTACGACCGGCATGTCGGCGGTGCGCTATACCTGTTTCTGCGCGGTACACGCGCACCCAGCCAAGGCGTGTATTTCGCCCGTCCTCCAAGAGAGCTGATCGAGCGTCTGGACCGGCTGTTCCAGGGTAAGCCAGAACCCAAGGCCGAACCCGCCTGGGAACAGGGAGTTTTGCTATGAATCGCACCTTCGCTGATTTGCTGCCCACTTCGTTGACAGCCGAAAGCCTGGCCGATCTGGCGCCGTTGAGTCGCGCCGATGATTTGCTGCTATTGCTGACACGCTGGGTTGAGCGCGGCTGGCTGCGAGCGCTGGATAAAGCCTTCGTCGCTTTTCTTCATGAACTGGCCCCCAGCGATGATCCGCTGGTGCTGCTGGCCGCCGCGTTGGCCAGTCATCAACTGGGCCACGGTCATGTGTGCCTGGATGTGTTCGAGACGCTCAAGGCGCCGGACTTCGCCCTGTCGCTGCCACCGGAAGGCGATCTGCAAAGTGGCGCGATGTTGCTGCCGTCGCAATTGCTTGAGGCGCTGGACGGTGCCCATTGGTGCAAGGTCCTGGCCTCCAGCAGCCTGGTCGCATTGGCGGTCGACGGCTGTGAGGCGGCGCAGCATCGGCCATTGGTGTTATCGGGTAAACGCCTGTACCTGCGTCGCTACTGGGCTTATGAACGGCGTATCGACAACTCGCTGCGCCAACGCCTGGCGGAACACGAAACCACACCGGATGATGTGTCCCAACGCCTCACCCGTTTGTTCGGCCAAGCAAAGCCCGGCGAAGTGATCGACTGGCAGAAACTCGCCTGTGCCCTCGCTACCCGTAGCGCCTTCAGCATCATCACCGGTGGCCCGGGGACCGGCAAGACGACGACGGTCGTGCGTTTGCTGGCGTTGCTCCAGGCGCCGGCAGTCGAGGCGGGCAAGCCGTTGCGCATCCGTCTCGCTGCACCCACCGGCAAGGCTGCAGCCCGACTGACGGAGTCCATCAGTCAGCAGGTCAGGACCCTGGAAATCGATGAAACCGTACGGGTGAAGATCCCGTCAGACGTCACCACCGTGCACCGTCTGCTCGGCAGTCGTCCCGGTACTCGACACTTCCGTCACCACGCCGGTAATCCCTTGCCGCTGGATGTGCTGGTGGTGGACGAAGCCTCGATGATCGATCTGGAAATGATGGCCAATCTGCTCGACGCGATGCCGGCCCATGCCCGCCTGGTACTGCTCGGTGACAAGGATCAACTGGCATCGGTGGAGGCCGGCGCTGTTCTGGGTGACCTGTGCCGCGACGCCGAGGCCGGTTGGTACAGCCCACAGACTCGCCTGTGGCTGCAAGCGGTCAGTGGTGAAAGCCTGGATGCCAGCGGTTTGCAGGAAGACACCCAAGGGGCACATCCCCTGGCCCAGCAAGTGGTGATGCTGCGTCATTCACGCCGGTTCGGCGAGGGCAGCGGTATCGGTCAACTGGCTCGTTGGGTTAACCAGCAGCAACCCGAAGAAGCTCGAAAGTTGTTGGCGGCTCGAAGTCATGACGACGTGTTTTCCCTGTCCCTCAAGGGGGAGCAGGACCGGGCATTGGAGCGCTTGTTGCTTGAGGGGCATGGCGATGGACCCCAGGGTTATCGGCATTACCTGAGTCTCTTGCGCAGCCTGCGACCACCGCTCGACAGCACGCTGAATGATCCCTGCTGGACCGATTGGGCTCGGCAGGTGTTGCAAGCTTTCGACGCCTTCCAGTTGTTGTGCGCCGTACGCAAAGGGCCGTGGGGCGTGGAAGGTTTGAATCAACGCGTGACCGCCGCGCTGCTCAAAGCTCGGCTGATCGACAGCGACCAGCAGTGGTACGAAGGTCGGCCGGTGCTGATGACCCGCAACGATTATGGTCTGGGTTTGATGAACGGCGACATCGGCATTGCGCTCAAGCTACCGGAACGTGATGGGCCGGAGGCCGGGAAGCAGGTGTTGCGTGTGGCGTTCCCGCGCAATGATGGTCAGGGCGGCGTACGGTTTGTTCTGCCGAGCCGGCTCAATGATGTCGAAACCGTGTACGCGATGACGGTGCACAAATCCCAAGGCTCGGAATTTGCCCACACGGCGTTGATTCTGCCGGATGCCTTGAACCCTGTACTCACTAAGGAACTGATCTATACCGGGATTACCCGGGCCAAAAACTGGTTCACCCTGATCGAGCCTCGTCCCGGCGTATTTGAAGAGGCGGTGCGGCGCAAGGTCAAGCGTTTGAGCGGGTTGATGCTGGAACTGGAAGAGGGTGTTGAAACACGTCATTGACAGCTTTCTCTGCGCTGCGCAAAAAAACGCTCGTGGTGGGCGCCGACTAATCGGCGAACAGCGTCTCCCGACTTTCACCCATCAACAGACCCTGATTCTGCTCAGTGACCGCGCGAATGTAGTCCCACAACAATGTGATCCGCTTGAGCTTGCGCAGGTCCTCGCGACAGTACATCCAGAACTGCCGAGTGATGTTGATCTCTTCCGGTAACACCGGCAGTAAACGTGGATCCTGGGCCGCCAGGAAGCACGGCAGAATCGCCAGCGACCGGCCTTGCTGCGCGGCCACGAATTGTGCGATTACACTGGTGCTGCGCAAATTGGCACTGGCGCCGGGCAACACATTCGCCAGATACAACAGCTCCGAGCTGAACGCCAGATCGTCGACGTAACTAATGAATGAATGTTTACCCAAGTCTGTCGGGCGGCGGATGGGTGGATGCTTGTCGAGATAATCCTGGGTCGCGTAGAGCTGTAATCGGTAGTCACAGAGTTTGCAGCAGACGTACGGACCATGCTCCGGGCGCTCCAGGGCAATGACGATGTCGGCCTCGCGCTTGGACAGGCTGATGAAGTGCGGCAACGGCAGGATATCCACCGAGATCGCCGGGTAGGCATCGACGAAATGGCTCAGCTGCGGGGTGATGAAAAAACTGCCGAAGCCTTCGGTGCAGCCCATTCGCACATGCCCGGATAACGCCACCCCGGACCCCGAAACCTGTTCGCAGGCCATGTGCAGCGTGCTTTCAATCGACTCGGCGTAACCAAGCAACCGCTGGCCTTCGGCGGTCAGGACAAAACCGCTGGTCCGGGATTTCTCAAACAGCAAAGTCCCCAGCGCCGCTTCCAGCGAGCTGATGCGCCGCGACACGGTGGTGTAATCGACTGAAAGGCGCTTGGCCGCGGTGCTGGCCTTGCGGGTGCGGGCGACTTCAAGGAAAAACTTGAGGTCGTCCCAGTTCAGCGAGCCTAAAGACGTGATGTTTTTTTGCATGATGGACCGGCTTTTATGTGCGTTCTTATTAGAAGTTTGCACATCTATACTCCAAAAACAGTCCGACAACCAATTCGCGACACACGCCTCATCTCAAGGCGACTTTCTCGCCTTGGCTCCCAAGATAGCTCTCTAAATAAGAACAACGTCCCGGAGACCCAACATGAACGCATCGCTCACGCCAAACGAAACCACTGTCCAAACGGTAAAGCTGTTGATCGACGGCGAGTGGGTCGAGTCCCAGACCACCGAGTGGCACGACATCGTCAACCCGGCGACCCAGCAAGTGCTGGCGAAAGTACCGTTCGCAACCGCGCAGGAAGTCGATGCCGCGATCAGCGCCGCCCATCGCGCCTTCCAGACCTGGAAGCTGACGCCGATCGGCGCGCGGATGCGCATCATGCTCAAGCTCCAGGCGTTGATCCGCGAACACTCCAAGCGTATCGCCGTGGTGCTCAGCAATGAGCAAGGCAAAACCATCGCCGACGCTGAAGGCGATATCTTCCGCGGCCTGGAAGTGGTCGAACACGCCTGTTCCATCGGCAGCCTGCAAATGGGCGAGTTCGCCGAGAACGTCGCTGGCGGCGTCGATACCTACACCCTGCGTCAGCCCATCGGCGTCTGCGCCGGCATCACCCCGTTCAACTTCCCGGCAATGATTCCGCTGTGGATGTTCCCGATGGCCATCGCCTGCGGCAACACCTTCGTGCTCAAGCCGTCCGAACAGGACCCGATGTCGACCATGCTGCTGGTGGAACTGGCGATCGAGGCCGGCGTTCCAGCAGGCGTGCTTAACGTCGTTCATGGCGGCAAGGATGTGGTGGACGCGCTTTGCACACATAAAGACATCAAGGCTGTTTCCTTTGTCGGTTCGACCGCCGTCGGCACTCACGTCTACGACCTGGCCGGCAAACACGGCAAACGCGTGCAATCGATGATGGGTGCGAAGAACCATGCCGTGGTGCTGCCGGATGCCAATCGCGTACAAGCGCTCAATGCGCTGGTGGGTGCTGGTTTCGGTGCCGCCGGCCAACGCTGCATGGCCACGTCCGTGGTGGTGCTGGTGGGCGCGGCCAAGCAGTGGCTGCCTGACCTGAAAGCGCTGGCGCAGAAACTCACAGTGAACGCCGGCAGCGAGCCGGGCACTGATGTGGGGCCGGTGATTTCCAAACGTGCGAAGGCGCGGATTCTCGATCTGATCGAAAGTGGCATCAAGGAAGGCGCCAAGCTTGAGCTGGATGGTCGCGACGTGACCGTTCCAGGTTTCGAAAAAGGCAACTTTGTCGGCCCGACCCTGTTCTCCGGCGTGACGCCCGAGATGCAGATCTACACCCAGGAAATCTTCGGTCCGGTGCTGGTCGTGCTGGAAGTCGACACCCTCGATGAAGCCATTGCACTGGTCAACGCCAATCCGTTCGGCAACGGCACGGGCCTGTTTACCCAAAGCGGGGCGGCGGCGCGTAAATTCCAGACGGAAATCGACGTCGGCCAGGTCGGCATCAACATCCCGATTCCGGTGCCGGTCCCGTTTTTCAGCTTCACCGGTTCGCGCGGGTCCAAACTCGGCGACCTCGGTCCGTATGGCAAGCAAGTGGTGCAGTTCTACACTCAGACCAAGACTGTCACCAGTCGCTGGTTCGATGACGACAGCGTCAACGACGGTGTGAACACCACCATCAACTTGCGTTAAGGAGCCGGACATGAAAATCGCTTTTATCGGTCTCGGCAACATGGGCGCGCCGATGGCGCGCAACCTGATCAAGGCTGGCCACTCACTGCGGCTGGTTGACCTGAACAAAACCGTTCTGGCAGAGCTGGAGCAACTGGGCGGCAGCATTAGCGCTTCGGCGCGTGAAGCGGCGCAAGGTGCAGAACTGGTGATCACCATGCTGCCAGCCGCTGTGCATGTGCGCAGCGTATGGTTGGGTGAAGACGGCGTGCTGGCGGGTATCGCCAGGGGCGTGCCGGCAGTGGATTGCAGCACCATCGATCCGCAGACGGCGCGTGATGTCGCCGCGGCGGCGGCCAAGCAAGGCGTGGACATGGCGGATGCACCGGTCTCTGGCGGTACCGGCGGTGCAACTGCCGGGACCCTGACGTTTATGGTCGGCGCCACCCCCGAATTGTTCGCTACCCTGCAACCGGTGCTGGCGCAGATGGGCCGCAACATCGTCCATTGCGGCGAAGTCGGCACCGGGCAAATCGCCAAGATCTGCAACAACCTGCTGCTGGCGATCTCCATGGTCGGTGTCAGTGAAGCCATGGCGCTGGGTGATGCTCTCGGCATCGACACAACGGTGCTGGCCGGGATCATCAACAGTTCGACCGGCCGTTGCTGGAGTTCGGAGATGTACAACCCGTGGCCCGGCATCGTCGAAACGGCGCCGGCCTCGCGTGGCTATACCGGTGGTTTCGGTGCCGAACTGATGCTCAAGGATCTGGGGCTGGCCACTGAAGCGGCACGTCAGGCGCACCAACCGGTGGTGCTCGGCGCGGTGGCCCAGCAGTTGTACCAGGCGATGAGTCAGCGTGGGGAAGGTGGCAAGGACTTCTCGGCGATCATCAACAGCTATCGCAAACCCCAATAAGGGGTTTTCCGGGAATCCGCGTCGGGCGGGTTCCCGGTTTTTGCATCAGGCAAACACGAAATACTTGCGCACGGTTTCAACCACTTCCCACGTGCCTTTCATCCCCGGCTCAATGACGAAAATATCACCGGCGCGCAGATGGATCGGCTCCTTTCCCTCTGGGGTGATGATGCAGTACCCCTCGCGGAAATCGCAGTATTCCCACTTCACATATTCCACATACCACTTGCCCGGCGTGCAGATCCAGGTGCCCATGATCTTGCTGCCGTCTTCGCTGGTGTAGGCGTTGAGGTTGACGGTGTGCGGGTCGCCTTCGAGTTTTTCCCATTTGCAGGCGTCAAGCACCGGCAGTGGATGGGTATCGCGAAGAACGGTAATAGGTGCGGTCATGTGGACTCCGGATCGTGGGTCTAAGAACTGAAGTCGCACCCTATAGCGCCCATGCACCGGTCAGTTGTCTGTACTCGACATTGAGGTGTCCAGAAACGCGCAGCACCCTCAAAGACTTTCCAGCGGGCAATCGGCCCTGGCCTGTTCTAGGCTGGCTTCGAACTCGACCAGTTGCTCGTGTTGCTGCGTGAGCGCGGCAATCCGTTCGCTGATTTAGCGCTTCTTGGCATCGATGGCCTGCTGAGCCAAGCTCAAGGGTAAAGTCTGCCCCTCAGGAGAGAGTCAAGGCGTGCAGCAAGGCCTTGGCATAACCGGGCAGCGTCGCAAAGTCCCGGGCACAGAGCCGGAGTTTGCGCATAGCCCAAGGTTCTTGCAGGACGAGGCTCTTAAAGGATTTTTCACCGCGCCAGCGCTCAACCGCCGCGAGGGGCACGATCGCCAGCCCCGCGCCCCGAGCAACCATGCGTATCACGCCGTCAAAACCGTCGACGCGGATGCGGATCTGCAGGCGTACACCTGCGTGCAGTGCCTGTTCTTCGAGGTACACGGCCAAGGCGCTGTTGGCGTTCAGACCGACGTAGTCGTGGTGCAAGGTGTCGTTAAAGCTTAAAGATTCGATGTCGGCTAAAGGATGGTCGCGGGGTAGGATCAGTACCAGCGGATCGTCGCAAAAAGCGCGGGTCTGCAGGCCATCGGTGTCCACGGCGTCGGACACGATACCCAGGTCCGCCGCACCTTGGCGCAGGGCGTGGGTGATGCGTGCACTGGGCAGTTCTTGCAGGTCGATGTCGAGATTGGGGTGGTCGTGCAGAAAGTCTGCGAGCAACTCCGGCAGGTATTCGGTGATCGCCGTGGTGTTGCACAAAAGTCGCACCTGACCTTTAACGCCTTTGGCGTACTCGGCCAAGTCTTGCTGCATGCGTTCGGCCTGTTGCAACAGGACACGGGCGTGTTGCGCCAACGCTTTGCCGGCAGATGTGGGCGTGACGCCACGGCGACCGCGGTCCAGAAATTCAATACCCAAGGACGCCTCCATGGCGCGGATGCGCGCACTCGCCGCCGCGAGGGACAAATGGCTGCGAGCCGCGCCGGCGGTGATATTGCCGCTGTCGAGGATGTTCAAGTAGAGGCGCAGGTCGGTCAGGTCGAAGTGCATGTTATGTCCCGAAGATCGTTGACGCGGAGCGTCACGGGCTGGATTCCCACGCAGAGCGTGGGAACGATCATGTCTCTTGCTTGGCAAGAGGCTGCCTCAGTATATGGCAGATGTTCATATGGCCAATCCGGGCTCAGGATAGCGCCATGAATACACTCGCCGCGTTCTATCAAAACCTCGGTCTGGCCCTTTCATTGATGGTCATCGCTACTTTTCTGCTGGCCGGCATGATCAAGGGCGTGATCGGCCTCGGTTTGCCGACCATCGCGATGGGCTTGCTCGGTCTGGCTATGGCTCCGTCGCAGGCTGCCGCGCTGCTGATCATCCCCGCGACGCTCACCAACGTCTGGCAACTGGCATTCGGCGGGCATTTGCGAGGCTTGATCAAACGGTTGTGGCCGATGTTGTTGGCGATTTTCATCGGCACCGGAGCCGGCACGTTGTGGATCGGCATGGCCGATGGTCATTGGGTCGTGCGGGGGTTGGGCGCTGCGCTGTTGCTCTATGCGTTGAGCGGGTTGTTCCTGCCGACCTTGCGTGTCGGCAGTCACACCGAGCGTTGGCTCGGTCCACTTTGCGGCGTGTTGACGGGCGTCATCACCTCGGCCACCGGCGTCTTCGTGATTCCGGCAGTGCCTTATCTGCACGCGCTGGGCTTGAGGAAAGATGAACTGGTGCAGGCGCTGGGTCTGTCGTTCACCGTTTCGACCCTGGCCTTGGCCGCCGGCCTGTTATGGCGCGGCGCACTGGGCGGTGGGGAGTTAAGTGCGTCGTTGCTGGCGCTGATCCCGGCGGTGCTTGGCATGTTGCTGGGGCAATGGCTGCGCCAGCGGATCAGCGCCGTGCTGTTCAAGCGCGTGTTCTTCATCGGCCTCGGCGTGCTTGGCGGCCACTTGCTGATCAGCGGGTAGCCGGGTCTTGGCGTGCAGGATGAAGCCTTGCATTTCACTCATCAGAAATCTCCTCAAGTTCAGAATCGACACAAGTGTATGGCAACAATCGCCGGACGATTCGTGCGTATTGGTCAAATGAATTTTGTGAATTGAGCGCTTATTCCGCGCGAGGCAGATCGCTAAGCTGCCGCCATCGAATTCCAACTTTCTGAGACTTCACATGAAAAAAGTTCTATTGCTCAATGGCGGCAAAAAATTTGCCCACTCCGATGGCCGCTACAACGCCACCCTGCATGAAGCTGCGCTGAGCGTGCTGGATCGTGGCGGTGTCGACGTGAAAGCCACCTTCATCGACGAGGGTTACGACGTCGCCGAAGAAGTCGCCAAATTCCTCTGGGCCGACGTGATCATTTATCAGATGCCCGGCTGGTGGATGGGCGCGCCCTGGACCGTGAAAAAGTACATCGACGAAGTCTTCACCGAAGGCCATGGCAGCCTCTACGCCAACGACGGCCGTACCCGTTCCGACGCCTCGCAAAAGTATGGCAGCGGCGGCCTGTTGCACGGTAAGCAGTACATGCTTTCGCTGACCTGGAACGCCCCGCAGCAAGCCTTCGACGACCCGACCGACTTCTTCGAATCCCAAGGCGTGGACGCGGTGTACTTCCCGTTCCACAAGGCCAACACCTTCCTCGGCATGACCGGCTTACCGACATTCCTGTGCGTTGATGTGATGAAGCGTCCAAATGTCGAAGCTGATGTAGCGCGCTATGAGCAGCATTTGACGGAGGTGTTCGGCCTACCGGCGTAAGGTTCCTTTTGCCCCGCATCCAGCTACTATCAAGCCAGTTTTGAATGAGGGGCATCCGTGAAAGCCAGATCCGACGAGTTGCAGATTTTCGTCTGCGTGATTGAATGCGGGTCGATTTCGGCGGCGGCCGAGCAGGTCGGGCAAACGCCTTCGGCGGTCAGTCGCACGTTGTCGCGGCTGGAGGCGAAACTCGATACCACGCTGATCAACCGCACCACGCGGCGCATGGACCTGACCGAGGAGGGCAAGTACTTCTTCGAGCACGCCAAGCTGATTCTCGATCAGATGGACGAGCTCGAAGAACGCCTGACCTCACGCCAGCAAACCCCATCCGGGCGTCTGCGCATCAACGCTGCCTCGCCGTTCATGCTGCACGCCATCGTGCCCTACATCGATGAGTTCCGCCGGCTCTATCCCGACATCCAACTGGAGCTCAACAGCAACGATCTGATCATCGATTTGCTCGAGCAAAGCACCGACGTCGCCATCCGTATCGGCGCCTTGGCCGACTCGACGCTGCATGCCCGCTCGTTGGGATGCAGTCCGCTGCACATCGTCGCCAGCCCGACTTATCTTGAACAACACGGTGTACCGGCTGAAGTGGCGGATTTGTCCGGGCACACGCTGCTGGGCTTTACCCACAACGAAGGTCTCAACCAATGGCCGCTGCGCTACGTCCACGGTGATCGTTGGCCAATTCAGGCTTCAATCAGCGCGTCCAGCGGCGAGACGATCAGGCACTTGGCGCTGGAAGGTCAGGGCATTGCCTGCCTGTCGCATTTCATGACGATTGATGACCTCCGTGCCGGACGCTTGCAGGTGCTTCTGGCGGATTTCAACAGCGGCTATCGCCAGCCAATCAATGCGGTGTACTACCGTAACTCGCAACTTGCGCTGCGGATTCAATGCTTCCTGGACTTCATCCAGGGCAAATTGGCGGCTTATGCGAATGCGGACTTCAAAGGCTGATTTCCCTGTACCTGCTGGCGCTGAGCAAAAACGTACCGGGCACGCTCTACTTTGTTGAAAGCGCTGAAGCGTCGTTCATCGACATGACCACTGCGATTGCCCAAGCGCTGAACCTGGGTGAGCGATCAACTGTGGAAGCGGGCTTGCTCGCGAAGGCGTTTTCAGCAGTCCAATAACTGGCCGGGCCGCCCTCAATTCCGTAACATCCGCTCCCTCTTTTCCCGCCTGTATTTTAGGTAAGCCATGAAACCCAAACGTCTGCGCGCCGATGTCCTGGCCGGGCTCACCACGTCTTTCGCCCTGTTACCCGAATGCATCGCCTTCGCGCTGGTTGCTCATCTCAATCCGTTGATGGGGCTTTACGGCGCTTTCATCATTTGCACTTTGACCGCGCTCTTCGGCGGGCGGCCGGGCATGGTGTCTGGTGCTGCCGGTTCGATGGCGGTGGTGATCGTCGCGTTGGTGGTACAGCACGGTGTGCAGTACTTGCTGGCCACCGTGTTGCTGGGTGGGTTGATCATGCTGGCGTTCGGGCTGCTGAAGCTGGGCAAGCTGGTGCGGATGGTGCCGCATCCGGTGATGCTCGGCTTCGTTAACGGCCTGGCGATCATCATTGCCCTGGCGCAGTTGGAACATTTCAAGAGCGGTGACGTCTGGCTCAGCGGCACGCCGCTGTACCTCATGGCAGGGCTGGTTGCCGTGACGATGGCCATCGTCTACTTGCTGCCGCGCCTGACGCGTACCGTGCCGCCGGCGCTGGTGGCGATCCTGGGCGTGGGTCTGGCGGTGTATCTGCTCGGTCTGCCGACCCGCACCTTGGGCGACATGGCGCACATCGCCGGTGGCTTGCCGACCTTTGCGCTGCCAGACCTCCCTTGGACCCTGGAAACCCTGCACATCATCGCCCCCTACGCGATATTGATGGCGTTGGTCGGCTTGCTGGAAACCCTGCTGACCCTGAACCTCACTGACGAGATCACCGAAAGCCGTGGCTTCCCGGATCGGGAGTGCGTGGCGCTGGGGGCGGCCAATATGGTCTCCGGCGCATTGGGCGGCATGGGTGGCTGCGCGATGATTGGCCAGACCGTGATCAACCTCAGTTCCGGCGGTCGCGGTCGGCTGTCCGGTGTGGTGGCCGGGGTGATGATTTTGCTGTTCATCCTCTTCCTCTCACCGCTGATCGAGCGCATCCCGCTGGCGGCATTGGTCGGGGTGATGTTCGTGGTGTCGCAGCAGACCTTCGCATGGGCTTCGTTACGGGTGGTGAACAAAGTGCCGCTGAACGACGTGTTGGTGATCATCGCGGTAACGGTGATTACGGTGTTCACCGATCTGGCGACTGCGGTGCTCTGCGGGATCATCATTGCGGCGCTCAACTTTGCCTGGCAACAGGCCCGCGAGCTTTATGCCGACGCTCATATCGAAGCCGATGGCAGCAAGCTCTACCACCTGCATGGCACGCTGTTCTTCGCCTCGACTGCACCTTTCCTCAATCAGTTCGACCCCGCTAACGACCCACCCGTAGTAACGATCGATTGTCGCCACCTGAGCTTCGTCGACTACTCGGCGATCGCCGCGCTCAAAACGCTGCGTGAACGCTACTCGAAGGCAGGCAAGCACCTGCGTGTGCTGCACTTGTCCGAACGCTGCAAGAAACTGCTCAAACGCGCTCGCGTGAATCACGACTGATTGATCGTTCCCACGCTCCGCGTGGGAATGCCGTCCGGGACGCTCTGCGTCCCTTCGCAAGTCGTGACGCAGAGCGTCACAGGATGCATTCCCACGCAGAGCGTGGGAACGATCAGCGTAGGGGCGATGAAAGTTTCACTGTACGATTTTCATTTCTCCCGACCTCGCATACCTCTCAACGACAACCCTTACTTCTGCACGAAAATTAGTTTCACCTCGTTTGAAAATCACGCCTCGAAATGTTTTATGAGTTTCACAATCCATTCGACGTGACCCTTTCGAGGAGTACCGCATGACACCTTCTTTCGGCTATTGGCTGCTGGTTTACGCCGCCATCGCCATCATCGCTCTGATCGTTCTGATCGCCCGTTACCGACTTAATCCGTTCATTGTCATCACCTTGGTGTCCATCGGCCTGGCGCTGCTGGCGGGGATGCCGCCGTCAGGCGTGGTGGGGGCGTACGAGGCGGGCGTCGGCAAGACGCTGGGGCATATCGCGCTGGTGGTTGCTCTGGGCACGATGCTCGGCAAGATGATGGCCGAGTCCGGTGGTGCCGAGCAGATGGCGCGTACGCTGATCGACCGCTTTGGGGAGAAAAACGCGCACTGGGCGATGGTCTGCATTGCGTTTCTGGTCGGGCTGCCGCTGTTCTTCGAGGTCGGTTTTGTCTTGCTGGTGCCGATCGCTTTCACCGTGGCGCGGCGCGTTGGTGTTTCGATTCTGATGGTCGGTCTGCCAATGGTCGCCGGACTCTCGGTGGTCCACGCCCTGGTGCCACCGCACCCGGCGGCGATGCTGGCGGTGCAGGCCTATCAGGCGTCGGTGGGGCAGACCTTGCTTTATGCAATTCTGATTGGCATTCCGACCGCAATCATCGCCGGTCCCCTGTATGCCAAGTTCATCGTGCCGCGCATTCAACTGCCAGCGGAAAACCCGCTGGAGCGTCAGTTCCTCGACCGCGAGCCACGCGACAGCCTGCCGGGTTTTGGCATCACCATGGCGACCATTCTGTTGCCAGTGGTGCTGATGCTGGTCGGTGGCTGGGCCAATCTGATTGCCACGCCGGGCAGCGCCTTCAATCAGTTTCTGTTGTTCATCGGCAATTCGGTGATTGCCTTGCTGCTGGCGACTTTGCTGAGCTTCTGGACCCTCGGCCTGGCCCAGGGTTTCAGCCGCGAGTCGATTCTCAAGTTCACCAACGAATGCCTGGCACCGACCGCTAGCATCACTTTGCTGGTCGGCGCGGGCGGTGGCTTGAACCGGATTCTGGTGGACGCTGGCGTCACCGATCAGATCGTCAGTCTGGCCCAGGTATTCCACCTGTCGCCGCTTTTGATGGGGTGGCTGTTCGCCGCGCTGATGCGCATCGCCACCGGTTCTGCCACCGTGGCCATGACCACTGCGTCGGGGATCGTCGCGCCGGTGGCCATTGGTCTGGGGTATCCCCATCCAGAGCTGTTGGTGCTGGCGACGGGTGCGGGGTCGGTTATCTTTTCCCACGTCAATGACGGCGGCTTCTGGTTGATCAAGGAATACTTCAACATGACCGTTGCCCAGACCTTCAAGACCTGGACGGTGCTCGAGACCATTATCTCGGTGGTCGCCTTCGGTCTGACCGTGGGTCTTTCTTATCTGCTTTAGCCGGAGCCGCCTGCCATGGACATCCTCTACCAGATCCGCGCCCGTCAGGATTCCTTCAGCGCCGGCGAAGGACGTATCGCTCGGCTGATGCTCGACGACGTAGGATTGCCTCTGCCGCCAGTCTCGATGAACTGGCGCAGAGAGCGGAAGTCAGCACCGCCACGCTCTCACGTTTTGCTCGTACGGTGGGCTGTCGCGACTTGCGTGATCTTCGCCTGCAACTGGCCCAGGCCAGCGGCGTTGGCAGCCGTTTTCTCGACCCTGCGGGTACGCCCGAGCAGTCGGCGTTTTACGGGCAGATCGTTGGCGATATCGAGTCGACTCTGCGTCAGCATCTGTCGGCATTCGACGAGTCACGTTTCGCCGACGCGGTGAAGTTGCTGGGCAACGCGCGGATGATTCACGCCTTCGGCATGGGCGGTTGCTCGACGTTGTGCAGTGATGAATTGCAAGTGCGGCTGGTGCGGTTCGGCTACCCGATTGCGGTGTGCCACGACCCGGTGATGATGCGTGTCACCGCCGCCAGCCTCGATGCCGAACGCGCAGTCATTGCCTGTTCGCTGACCGGCATCACGCCCGAACTGCTCGAGGCCGTCGAACTGGCGCGCAGCTACGGCGCACGAATTCTCGCCATCACCCGGGCCGACTCGCCGCTGGCGCAGTTGGCTGATGTACTGCTGCCGCTGCAAGGCGTCGAAACCTCATTTATCTACAAACCCACGGCGGCGCGCTACGGCATGCTGCTGGCCATTGACGTGCTCGCCACCGAGCTGGCGCTGGCCAATCCTGAAGACAATCAAGAGCGTCTGCGGCGGATCAAACTTGCCTTGGACGACTACCGCGGCGGCGACGATCACTTGCCGCTGGGAGACTGACATGAAGTACGACACGCTGATCCGCAACGCCCTGATCATCGATGGCAGCAACGTCCCCGGTTATCCTGCCGACGTGGCGATTCTGGACGGCCGCATCGAGCGTATCGGCGACTTGCACGATGCCACCGCCACCGAAGAAATTGACGCCGCCGGTCGCGTGTTGGCGCCAGGTTTCATCGACGTGCACACCCACGATGACACCGTGGTGATCCGCCAGCCGCAGATGCTGCCCAAGCTCAGCCAAGGCGTGACCACGGTGATTGTCGGCAACTGCGGGATCAGCGCCTCGCCGGTGAGTTTGCGCGGCGATCCTCCCGACCCGATGAACCTGCTCGGCACCGCCGCTGCGTTCGTGTATCCGAGGTTCAGCGACTACCGCGCAGCCGTCGAAGCGGCGAACACCACGCTGAACGTGGCGGCACTGGTCGGTCATACGGCGCTACGCAGCAACCACCTCGACGACCTGTTTCGCACCGCCACGGCAGATGAAATCTGCGCGATGCGCGAGCAATTGCGTGAGAGCCTTGAGGCCGGTGCGTTGGGCTTATCCACCGGTCTGGCTTACGCCAACGCCTTCTCGGCCTCCACCGATGAAGTGATGCAATTGAGCGAAGAGCTCACCGCATTCGGCGCGGTCTACACCACCCATTTGCGCAGTGAGTTCGAACCGGTGCTGGAGGCCATGGACGAGGCATTCCAGATCGGCCGTCATGCGAAAACACCGGTGATCATTTCCCACCTCAAATGCGCCGGCGCCGGTAACTGGGGGCGTAGTCCGCAACTGTTGGCGTCCCTTGAACGCGCGGCGAAAACCCACCCGGTGGGCTGCGATTGTTATCCCTATGCGGCGAGCTCTTCGACCCTGGACCTCAAGCAAGTCACCGACGCTCATCGCATCACTATCACCTGGTCGACACCTTATCCGGAAGTGGGTGGCCGCGACCTGATGGACATCGCTGCCGAATGGGGCGTGCCGTTGCTCGATGCCGCTCGCCGACTGCAACCGGCCGGCGCGGTGTATTACGGAATGGACGAGGCTGACGTGCGAAGAATCCTCGTGCATCCGCTGTCGATGGTCGGCTCTGACGGATTACCGGAAGATCCGTTTCCGCATCCACGCTTGTGGGGCGCATTCCCACGGGTGCTCGGGCATTTCAGTCGAGACGTGGGGCTGTTTCCGCTGCACACGGCCGTGCACAAAATGACCGGATTGTCGGCGGCGCGATTTGGCCTGAAGGAACGTGGCGAAATCCGGGAAGGGCATTGGGCCGATCTGGTGTTGTTCGATCCTGTGACGATACGCGACGTGGCAGATTTCAATAATCCGCAACAAGCGGCCGAAGGGATTGATGGGGTCTGGGTCAACGGTGTCTTGAGTTACAGCGAAGGCCAGGCAAACGGAAGTAGGGAAGGGCGGTTTCTGGCGCGGGAAGGGGATTTGCGTGACGGGTTCCGGTAAGCATTTCGAGTGCTGCGTCACAGTAGTGGCACATTGCAATTAAAGAAAACCATCGCCAAGCCGAAGCGCTGACATCTCGCCCGGCTAAACTCTGGGCCTTATCAGTCTGGGAGCAACTCCATGAGCTTCGGCAAAACCACCCCGATCCTGCGGATTTTCGATGAAATCAAGGCAGTGGAGTTCTACGTCGATTTTTTGGGTTTCAAGATCGACTGGCAACATCGTTTCGAACCCAACTTTCCGTTGTACCTGCAGATTTCCCGTGGCGAATGCGTTTTGCACTTGTCCGAGCACCACGGTGACAGCACACCTGGCTCGGCGTTGCGGATCGAGACCGATGAACTTGAGGTATTCCAGCAGCAACTGCTGGCCAAGGAATATCCGTTCGCCCGCCCACAGATCCAGGCCATGCCGTGGGGCAGCCAGGACATGACCGTGACCGACCCGTTCGGGAATCGACTGGTGTTTACCAATGCGATTAGTGTGTAAGGCCGTTCGGCAGTTCTATGGGTTTTGATGAAGCAAGGTGTGTTAGTCTCAATCAATGATTTCATTGATTGCAGGAGGCATCATGGCCAGCATTACGATTCGAAACCTGGACGATCAGATTAAGGAACAACTGCGCATCGCAGCGGCCCATAATGGGCATTCGATGGAAGAAGAGGCGCGCCTGATTCTCGGCAGAGCCCTGGCTACCGTTGATCGCGCAGGAGGGCTTGGAAGCCGTATCCGCAACAGGTTCAGCGCCAGTGGTGGGGTTGAGCTCGATCTTCCTTCGCGTCACGAGAAGGCGACAGCGGTGGATTTCTCCGAATGATAGTGCTCGATACCAATGTTCTTTCGGAATTCATGCGGGTCGAGCCTACCACTCAAGTGCTTGCCTGGGTTGATGCACAACCGGCGATGGAATTGGCAATCAGTGCTGTCACCGTGGCAGAAATTCTCCACGGCATTGCCCGGCTCCCGTTTGGCAAGCGCAAACAGAAACTTGAAGCTCATGCAATGGCGATGTTCGAAGAGGACTTTGCCGGAAGGATTTTGCCGTTTGATGCCCACGCCGCCGTGGAATACGCGACGCTAGTCGCTGGCTGTGAAGCTAATGGTCGGACGGCGTCGATGGCCGATGCGCAGATTGCCGCAATCTGCCGAAGCCACGGAGCTCCTATTGCGACCCGTAATGTCCGGGACTTTGAGTTTCCTGGCGTTGAGGTGATCAATCCGTGGCAGGCTTGAGCGCTTGATGATCGTTCCCACGCGGGAGCGTGGGAATGATCAGGTGTTATTACACCCGAAAGTGGCTCACCATCATCTGCAACTGATTGCCCAACCGCGCCAGTTCAACACTCGATGCGGCGGTTTCGTCGCTGGCGGCGGCGGTCTGTTCGGACACGTCGCGTACGTTGATGATGCTGCGGCTGATCTCTTCGGCCACGGCACTTTGCTGCTCGGCGGCGGCGGCGATCTGCTGGTTCATCGACTGGATGTTGGACACCGTGCGGGTGATGTTTTCCAGTGACACGCCAGCCTTGCGAGTCAGCGCTACGCTGCTGTCGGTCAGGGCGCGGCTGTTGTTCATCACGGCCGCCACGTGTTGAGTGCCGTTCTGCAGACCGGCCACCAGGCCTTCGATTTCTTCGGTGGACTTCTGCGTGCGCTGAGCCAGGCCACGGACTTCGTCGGCAACCACGGCAAAACCACGACCGGCTTCACCGGCACGGGCTGCTTCGATGGCGGCGTTGAGCGCCAGCAGGTTGGTCTGTTCGGCCACGGCCTTGATCACGTCCATGACACTGCCGATCTTGTCGCTTTCCTGTTGCAGCACGCTCATGGCTTCGGTGGAGCGCGCCACTTCGGTGGCCAGCCGTTCGATCTGGGCGATGGCTTCGTTGACCACCTTGTCACCTTCGCGGGCTTCGCCGTCAGCGGCGGCCGCCGCTTGGGAGGCTTCTTCGGCGTTGCGCGCGACTTCCTGCACGGTGGCGGTCATCTCGTGCATGGCGGTGGCCACCTGATCGGTTTCGATCTTCTGGCTGTTAACGCCGGCGCTGGTTTGCTCGGTCACGGCCGACAGTTCTTCGGCGGCGCTGGCGATCTGGGTGACACCGTCGCGGATGCCGCTGATCAAGTCGCGCAGGGTCACGCCCATGCGGGCGATGCCTTGTTGCAACACACCGAGTTCGTCGCGGCGAGTCACTTTGACGTCCTGGGACAGGTCGCCGCTGGCAATGCGTTCAACCACGGCCAGGGTGTCGCGCAGCGGACCGGTGATCTGACGGGTGATGATCACGGCAGCAATGATGCCCACCAGCAACGCCAGCAAGGTGCTGATCAGCTGCAGCGTGCGAGCCTGGGCGCTTTCGACGTCACGGCGGTCGAGCTGAATCTGATACAGCTGATCGCTCAGGGTCACGATGGCGGCGCCCTGCTCAGTCATTTCCTTGCGCGCCTGCACCGCATCGTTGCTGGCGGCTTTATAAGCCTGCAAGGCGCTGCGGTAGTGGGTCAGCGCGGTGTCCAGCTGACGCAGGGCGTCTTGCTGAGTGTCGGCAAAATGCACGTTGAGTGGTTTCAGGCCGGCGATGGCCGCGTCCAGTTGGCCGACGGCTTTTTGCTCGGTCTCGGCGTTGGTGGTCGCGGTGTAGCCGCGCACTTCGTAGCGGGCCAGCAAGAACGCGTCCTTGGCGGCGGTGATGACCTGGAATTGCTCGAAGCGCTGATCGCTCAAGGGCATTTGCTGAACGTGGGTGTTGATGGCGTCGATCAGCTGACTGGCCGTGTCGGCGTTGCCGCCCATCACGTCGCGCGCGCTGTTGCCGGTGCGGTACGCACTACGCATTTTGTTCAGGGACGTCCTGTAAGCCTCGATGACGGCGCCTTGCTCTTTGAGCAACTTGAGGTTTTCCGGGCTCTTGAATTTCACCAATAGCGCTTGTTGCTGAGCGGAGAACGCGTCGAGCGTGGTCTGGACGTTCTGCGCGGCGGTTTCGTCGCCGTTGGTCAGCATGTATTGCAGGCGAACCACGCGCAGCTTGGTCAGGCCGCCATTGAGCTGGGTGATGTCGCTCATCCAGTTGCTGCGGTCAATCAACCCGCCCAGGCTCGTCCAGCCGGTCAGGGCGAGGACGCAGGTCAGTGCCAGGACCAGGCCGAACCCCAGGCCCAGCTTCATGTTCACGCTGATATTGCCGAACCAGCTATTCATCAAAAGTCCTCCAGGGACGTTGTGCTTCTTGATCGTCGGTTAGCTGGAAGATTGTTGTTTTTGGTCGCCAGCAAGGTGTGTAGCAGGACTGTATCGGCAGCCATTGCGAGAGCTGAATGGTTTTTGCAGGACTGGCGTGTAACAAGGCCTTTGTGTGGGCCTTAAGCTTTTTTTCACATGAGTTTCACCGGCCGTCGACGTCAGCCTCTCTACCCTCGTGGCATCGAATGAACGTGATGCATGCCAGCGAGGCGGCTTGATGTGGAATTGAGACTGAGTGTGTTCGGGATAAAACGCTCGATTGATCTGAGCCGTTTTGCCCGCTATCGCAATGCGGCTGTCGTGCTCGCCTCGGCGCTGTTGGTGATTCCTTTGACGGTTTGGCTTTTGCGTCCCGCCGCTGTACCGGACCTGGCCCACGGCAATGTGGCCGGCGCCCGGGCGTTGGCGGCCGATTGGGCCAAGGGCGACGTGATCGTGCTGGTGCGTCACGTCGAACGCTGCGATCACTCCAGCGCAGCCTGCCTGACCGGTAACGATGGCATTACCGATCGCTCTCGCAGCGTGGCCGTGGAGGTCGGGGCGAATTTTGAACAGCTCGGGCTGAGCCACGCCGATATCTACAACAGCCCGATCATCCGTACGGCGCAAACGGCCGGTTACATGTTCAACAAGGTTGGGGTCGGTGAAGAATGGCTGATCAATTGCAAAGGCACCATGCTGCGCGACGCGCTGGCGCACAAGGTTGCCGGGCGAAACCTGATTCTGGTGACCCACAGCGAATGCATGTCGCAACTTGAGAAAGACCTCAAGTTGCCGGCCTCCACTTTGGGTTATGGCGCCTCCTTGTTCATTTCGGCTGAAACGCCTCAAGCGCCGCGCATGCTTGGGTTTATCGAAGCTTCTGACTGGCGCTCGGTGACCACCAAATGAATTCACTCTCTGGATCTGGACACACGATGCTGATTTCTTCCCGATACCGCTTTTACTGGGTGAACTTCGGCATTCCGCTGGCCTGTGCGGTCTTGGTTTTCCTGCTGTTCGACCTGACCAAAATCGACATCGCTTTTAATGATCTTTTTTATGACCCTGTCACGCAGACGTTTCCGCTGGATCATGTCCATCTGTTCGAAAAGATTACCCATAAATGGGCGCGAATCATCCCGAACTGGACCGGAGAGTTAGCGATCGTCGGCGCCTTGCTGTCGTTTCTCTGGCCGCGTCTGAAGGCCGAAAAGCATTCGAAAATCATCGCGGTTTTGGAAAAAATCAAGGTCGCGCCGGTGCTTCGGTTCGCCAGTAAGCACCGTCGGGACTTCCTCTACGTGGTGTTCGCGTTTTCCATCAGCACCGGCGTCATTCATTACCTCAAGGGACACACCAGCGTGTACTGCCCGATCGAAACGACCCAGTACGCGGGGAAAATCGAGCATAAGGAGTGGTATCAGAATTTCGATCTGCTGAAAGTCGCGGGTGACGGTCGCTGTTGGCCGGGCGGGCATGCCTCCGGCGGCTTTACCCTGCTGGCGTTGTACTTCGTGGCACGCCGCTACCGCTGGCGCTATTCCAAAACGGTGATGTACGGCTCGTTGCTGCTCGGTTTTGTCTACGGCACGACGCGGGTTCTGCAAGGCTGGCATTACATGTCCCACACCTTCTGGGCGGGAATCTTCGTGTGGCTCGCGTGTTTGCTGACGGCGCTGGCGTTTTATGGGCGAGCGCGGCTGGAGATGCCGGTGCTGCAAAAGGCTGAAGAACCGGCGTTGGTGGCTCAGCCTCAATCCGTTGACTGATTCTCCAGGGCAGACATTGCTTCTGCCGAAAGCGTCGTCAGCACCAGGCGCGAGGCAAAGTCTTTGCACAGGTGCACCGTGTTGGTCGCGATTCGCTTGTGTCGGGCCTGACCTTCGGCTTCACCGCTATTGGGGTTGACGTCGAAGTGCGGAAAATTGCTGCTGGCAATGTCCAGGCGCAAGCGATGGCCCTGTTTGAACAGGTTGCAGGTCGCGAACGGTTCGATGATCACCTTGACCCTTTCTCCCTGTTCCAGTTGTTCGGGGTTTTCCCACGAGTCCCGGTAACGGCTGCGGCGAATTCCGTCGGTGATGTTCATCGCGTAGCCGTCGGGGTAGTCGGTGCTCGCTGGATAGACGTCCACCAGCTTGGCGGTGAAGTCGGTGTCGGGCGCGTCGCTCTCAATCCATAACTCGATGTGCAGCGGGCCGGCGACGATCAAGTCTTCGGTCAGCGGCGGAGTCTGAAAACTCAGTACGTCTGCACGCCCAGCCAGTGGCTGATTGTCGCCACGGGTGCCGAAAAAGTCTGGCCTCTCACGCTGATCAAAGGCGCCACCGGCGAACACCGGGGCACCGGAGGTCAGTGCTCCGCCGATGGTGGGTACCGGCTGGTCGGGATCGGTGCGATAGCTCAGATTTGCCTCGCGCACGCTCGGACGCTCTTGGCTCAAACGCTGTTCATGGTCCAGGTACAGGCTGAGTGTCTGACTGCCCGGCAGCGGCCATTGTTGGCTTTGCAGCCAGCGACCGCCGTGTTGCAGTCGACCGTTTTCATCCGGTGTGCCGCTGCCGCCGCCCATCAAGAAGACTTTCACTGAGGCTTCATGATCAGACGCTCGAGTTGGGGTGTGCTTGAGTGAGCGCTCGAACCACTCCAGCCGGCATGTCAGCCAGTTCTCGGCCACTTGACCATCGAAGGTTGCGGCAGCGCCGAACTCGGCATTGCCGCTGTGACTGATGTTGCGGTCACCGTGCAGCCAAGGTCCCATGATCAGATGTTGCGGCGTGCTGTTATGGCGTTTGAATGCGCTGAAGTTGGCGAGGGTCGAGCTGACATACGCGTCATACCAACTGGACATGAACAACACCGGGATATCCGGCAAGTCATCGTAATGACCCTCGGCGTATATCCCTGGCTTACGCCAGTATTCACTGAAGCTGCCCTGGGCCCATTGTTCAAGCAGATAGGCTTCGTATTCAGGCACGTGACGGATAGGCGACTGACCGGGCTGCCATGGCATGCGGGCAAACCATTGATGAATATCTTCCTGCTCCAGTGCTTCGCGGATCTGTGGATCGGCCAACGCAGCCGGGCTTTCCTTGGCTTGTCGCCAGGCCCAGGTCGCCTGCTTGAGTTCGAACGCGCCACCCTGGCGGATGCCGCACTGGAAAGCGTTGGAAAAACCACCCGAGTCCAGAACCATGCTGCTTAGGCCCGGCGGATGCAGGCAGGCCATCGCCAGTTGTGTGTGGGCAGCGTAGGACAAGCCCATGCTGCCAATCCGACCGTTGCACCACGGTTGTTCGACGATCCAGGCGAGTGTGTCGAAACCATCTTCACCTTCAGCGGTGTACTTGGTGAATATTCCTTCGGAGGCATAACGTCCGCGACAGTCCTGAAAGATCGCCACAAACCCTTGCTCGGTAAATCGTGCGGCCATTGCCTGGCGGGAAATGTGCTGGCCGTCGAGTTGCTTCTCTGAGCGCGAGGGTTTGCTCTTGTCGTAAGGCGTGCGCTCGATGACGACCGGAAACGGGCTTTCAATGTTTTTCGGCAGGTAAATGTCGGTGGCCAGATGTACGCCATCGCGCATGGGGACTCGTTGGTCGCGCAGAATTTGCATGGCCGGTGACGCTTGTTCAGAAAGGGAATTCATATCAAAACCTTGTTGACGCTGGCACCTGCGGACAGCACTGCAGGTGCCGTTGCACAGTCAGTAACCGGTGTTCACCGCGATGGCCAGAAGGATCATCGCCAGCACCATGTAGATCACGAATAGCGGCAGGATGTAGCGTGCCCATTGGCCCCAGCCGACTTGCGCGGTGGCCAGCAGCACCAGCAAACCGCTGGAGGTCGGCGTGATCATGTTGGTCAAGCCGTTGCCCAGCAGAAACGCATACACCGTGGTTTGCGGGCTGACACCGGAGAGTTGGCCGAGCGGGCCGAAAATCGGCATGGTCACCGCTGCCTGGCCAGACGTTGAAGGGATCAGCACGTCCAACCCCAGTTGCGAGAAGAACATGCCGTAGGCCGACACCACCGGGCCATGATCACTGACCACACTGGCCAGGCCGTTGACGATGGTGTCCAGCACCTGTCCGGTCGTGAGGATGATTTCAACGGCTGTTGCCAGACCTATCAGCACACCGGCAATCAGCACCTTTTTCATGCCATCGACGAACGCGTTCGCCGCGGCACTGGCGCCAAGACCTGCAATGACGGCGAAGCCGGTGCTCAGCAGCAGATAGAACGCGGAAAGCTCGTGGTACTTCCACTGCCAACGGGTCGAGGCGAAGACCATGAATGCGATGCCGCTACCCAGGATCAGCAGGTTTAGCATGTGGCGGATCGGCAATGGTTTGTGTTCGAAGCTGATTTTCGCGCTGGCGTCGAAACCTTGCTTGTGGATGCTCCACAGCACGAAGGCAATACCCACCGTCAGGAATACGGCGTAGGCCGCAATCCGCATGCTCATGCCGCTGAAAATCGGCAAGCCGACCATCGGTTGCGCGACCGATAGCACCACGGGGTTAGTGATGGATGCCAGGTATCCGATCTTCACCGAAATGCAGACGATCGCCAGCCCGATCAGGTTCGACAATCCCAGGCGATTGGCCATGGCCACCATCAATGGCACGATCAGGATGAATTCCTTGGCCAGCCCCATGAAGGTGCTGCCCGCCGAGAACACCAGCATCAGCATAGGCACCAGCACGTAGATGTTGCCCCGGGTCATTCCCAGCAAACGTTCGAGGCCGGCGTCGATCACGCCAGCCTTGTTCAGAACGCCGAACATGCCACCGATGAACAGCACCATGAAAATCAGCGCTGCACGCTTTTCGATGCCTTGAGGAATTGCCATGAAGCCTTCGACCAGTGACACCGGCCGGGCTATGGTGTCATTCGCCTTGCGTGGCTCCATGGAAAATAACCGAGTCAGCGAATGGCTCTTCTCCAGTACCTGATAGGAGCCCGGCACCACTAACGCATTCTGGCGCTGGAAGGTGCCGGAGTTGACGGCATAGGTGAACGCCACTGCGAGCAGAACGATGCTCAGCAGGATGATCGCCGGGTTGACAGGTTTGCGTTGGCCGGTCTTGCCGTTTTCCACTTTCGTGGATGCAGCGTTCGGCTGGGAGATGGTGATTTGTGGTTCGGTCATGATTCTTGCCCTGGCTGGCAGGGCGGCCCTCGCGGTTGTTGTTTTTGGTGTCAGCTCTTGGTGAGGCAGACACTAGGGCAAACGCGAAAGCGCCACAACGTTATGCGTGGAGCGGGTTGAGCTATGCGTTTTGTCATCGGCCAAGGTCTTGGTCGACGTTATTTGCGAGCGGCGGACGCTGTGCTCAGGTGCTGTTTGAGGTGTTCGGCAAAAGCATCGACAACCGCCTGGCGCGGCTCATCACGACGGAAGGCGAGGCCAAAGGCATAGGGCAGGGCGGGCCGAAACGGGCGGCTGACTATCGGCAGATGAGCGAAGTGGCTGGCCAGTAAACCGTTGACGATCGACACCCCCAAACCCTCGGCGACAAAGCTGCATGCGGCACCGACGGAGTGCACTTCGATCCGTACCAGCGGCGTCAGGTTCACTGCGCGAAAGACTTGATTGAGCTCAGCTCTCAGCGCCCGTTGGCGGCCCAGCAGGACCAGCGGCACATCACGTAAATGCTGAACCTCAATGAACGCGTGACGGGCCAGCGGATGGTCCGCCGGCATCACACAAACGCCTTCGGTCTCTAACACCGGCTCGACGTCAAAGTCCGGCAGTTCAGTGGGTAATCGTACGAACCCCAGGTCAGCCGAACGATCAAGCACCGCGCGCTCGATCATGTCGTAAGAGCCTGTCAGCAACTCGATGACAATGTCTTCGTGACTCTTGAGAAACGCGGCAACAATCTTCGGCAGCAATTCTTGGGTCATGCTGGTCGGCACTCCCACTTTGAGCAAACTCTTGCGCGAGCGACCGACTCGCAATTCGTCGGCCAGACGCTGGATACGCTGCATGCCGTCCACCAGTCCTGCGACCTCGGTGAGCAACTCTTCGGCCTCGGGGGTGGCCATCAGGCGACCCTTTTTGCGCAAAAACAAAGCGAATCCCAAGTGTTCTTCGAGCTGCGTCAGCAAGCGGCTGACCGCCGATTGGGACAGGCCCATTCGCGTCGCCGCGCCGATGGTCGAGCCGGTGGACATGATTGCCTTGAAGGCCTCGAGTTGCTTGAGATTCACGCAGGGATTTCCTTGGTTTCCAGAGACGCGACATGCCGCGCCACGAGCTTACGCATAGCCTGATGCGCTTCTCGCATAATGTTGTGGACGCGCCGATGAGTCGTTAGTGTCCGCCCCAATACGCCGCTGAGTCCAGCGCGATACCACATCAACATTGAGACATATCCCGTCAGCGGGACCTTTGCTACTGCCCATAAAATCGACAATACGGCGCTGAGGAAATGGTTATGCGTGATCTGTTCACGAGAGGCGTAATTGTGTCCGCAGGGATACTGGCGAGCCTGTCAGCGGAGCTGATGGCTCAGGGGTTTCTGGAGGATTCGCAAGGCAAACTGTCCCTGCGCAATTACTACTTCAACGACGATTATCGCGAGGGTGGCAATGACCGCAGAGAGTGGGCCCAAGGCTTTCTGCTCAACCTGCAATCGGGCTACACCGAAGGAACCGTGGGCTTTGGTCTGGATGCCTTGGGGCTGGCCGGACTCAAGCTGGATTCAAGTCCAACCCATGCAGGCACTGGCCTGTTACCCGTACACGACGATGGGCATGCAGCGGACGGTTTTTCAAGCCTGGGCGTGACGGCGAAGATGCGCATCGGCGATGTCGTTGTGAAAACCGGCAACTTGCTGCCGAGGATTCCAGTGCTGGTCTACAACGACGGCCGCCTGCTGCCGCAGACCTTTCGCGGCACTCAGGTCGAATACACCGGTATCCGTGACCTGTATTTGCACACTGGGCACTTGGACAAGTTCAAGCAGCGCAACTCCACTGACAGTGTCGACATTTTTCCCCAGGGTTATACGGGTGACAAAGGCACGGATTTCGATTTCGCCGGAGCGACCTACAAATTTACGCCGAACCTCAGTGGCACTTGGTACTACGGCGAAATGCGCGAGTTTTACCGTCAGCAGTTTCTCGGTCTGGTGCACAAGCTGCCAGTGGGCAGCGGCAGCCTGACCAGCGACCTGCGCTACTTCATCAGCAGCGATGCGGGCGAGGCGCGTAATGGTCTGGTCGATGCCGACATGTTCAGTGGTCTGTTTACCTACCGTCTTGGCGCTCAAGCGATCGGTGTCGGGTATCAGAAAGTCACCGGCGACACGGCGCTGCCTTACACCAGCGTCTCTACGGTCTACTCGTTCACTAATGCCGGTGTCGGAAAATTCATCCAGGGCGGTGAGCAAACCTGGATGCTGCGCTACGACTATGACTTCGCGGCCGTACCTCCCGGGTTGAGCTTCATGACTCGCTACTACAAGGGTGAGAACGGTGATTTCAAAGGACGAGAAGCCCGCGAGAGGGAATCGGATACCAACCTGCGCTATGCCATTCAGGACAGCGCCTTCAAAGGGTTGGGGATGGAAGTGCGCAAGGCGACTTACCGTTCGACCTACGCCAGCGATCGGGACAACTGGCGGCTGTACCTGACGTATGACATTGCGTTGTGGTGATACAACCCTGAACCCGTCAATTGACGAAACCCGTAATCCTGGTGGGGATTGCGGGTTTTTGTTGTCCGGGAAATTGCATAGGCTCTGGCTACCGAAGAGGGGATCGGGAAGCCCGAGCATAAGCGGTGAATGCTTAATGAACGGTGAACGGCAGACGATGTATTACGAGAGACGTCTGGACCAGCGCTGTTCCGGTGCTTCAAAGCGATCATTGATCAACGCCGTCAACACATGATCCTGCCAGCGCCCGGCGATACTCAGGTAGGCCTTGGCGTAGCCCTCACGTTCAAATCCCAGATGCTCCAGCAACCGCGCACTGCGTTCGTTGCCAGGGATGTAATTGGCCATGACCCGGTGCAATTTCTGCTCATCGAACATGTAGCCGATTCCCGCTTCCAGTGCTTCCTGCATCAAGCCCTGGCCCTGATGAGATTCGTCGATGTGGTAACCGAGATAGCAGGCCTGAAAAGCTCCGCGAGTGATGCCGCTGAAGTTGCAGGCGCCGATCATTTGGCCGTTGTCCGGATTCAGCAGCGCGAAATGCACCGCCAGGCCGGCCTGGAAAGCACTCGCTTGGACCTCCAGGCGCGGGCGGATGTGTTCAGGGCTGTGGTAATCGGCAGGGCGAATCGGCGACCACCGGGCGAGATGCCTCTGGTTGCGTCGGTAGAAGTCGCTTTCCAGCGTCGCCTGTTCAGGGGCGAGCACCGCCAGCGTCAAGCGTTTACAGGGCAGGGACAACAGCGGCATAGGGCGCTCCGGTTCGCGAGGATCGTCGCGCAAGCATTAGGTGGCCTGCGGAAAAACTCAAACCGCCAGCGGTAACGTCACGATAAAGGTACTGCCGCTGCCGTCACCGTCGCTCATCCCGATGACCGTGCCGCCATGGGCTTCGACCAGCTCGCGAACCACCGTCAGGCCAATACCCAGGCCTGCACCGTTGAAGCCGATCGCGTGAGCATCCTGCACAAACGGCTCGAAGATAAACGGCAGCGCCTTGGCGGAAATACCGATGCCGTCATCGCAAATGCGCATCTGCAGCACGTCCGCTTCAACGGTGACCGACAGCGTGACATTGCCGCCCGATGGCGTGTATTTGGCCGCGTTGCCCAGCAGGTTGCCGAGAATCTGCGTGAGGCGTATCGGGTCACCGTTTACCGCCAACGCGCACTCGGGCAATTCAGCGGTGAAGTGCAAATGGTGAGCGGTCATCACCGGGCTGCATACGTCGATGGTCTGATGGATGATCTGCACCATGTCCACGATGTGGCAATCGAGGCGCCACTTGCCGGTGCTGGCGCGGGAGACGTCGAGCAAATCGTCCACCAGTCGCGACATGTGTTGCACCTGGCTTTCGATCAGTGCCTGCATGCGCGGCAGTTCCTCGCTGGGGACGCGCACTAGGCGCCCGGCGATCATGCTGATGGGTGTCAGCGGATTGCGCAGTTCGTGAGCCACCAGGGTGAGAATGTTGCGTTGTTGTTCGAGGGTATGTTCGGCTGAGGCTTGCAGGTCTTGCGCGCTCAGGGCTGCGATCACCAATTGCGCGTTGGCTTCGCGCATCTCCAGGAACAGTCGTTGTTCTTCTTGCGTGCGTTTTGGTTTTTCTGCTTCGGACTGCGCCAGCAAAATCGCCAGCACCAATTGCTGATTGGCCTCGATCAGTTGCTCGACCTGCTGGCTATCGACCAGCCGGGTGTTGGCTTCGCTCAATTCTTTTTGCAGCGCCGCCAGCACCGCCCGTGCCTCGACAGTTTTCTGGCCGAGCAGGAAAAGTTCGCGAGCGGCAGTGGCCTTCGCTTCTTCGTTCTTGCTATCGGCCGTGCTCATGACCTTGAATCACGCATTGTCGTTTCCAAGGAACCGTTGGGTTGGCCGACCCCCAAGCAAACCTTCCTGCTCCGGTAACATCTCGCCGATCTGCAAACCTTTATTGTCGATGTGGTACTGGCGCAACTCATCGGAATGGGCGCTGGCCCGCACCTTGACCACGGCCATGATGCGCAGCAAACGGCTCTGCACTTCAATGTAGCGCTGAACGATGATTGCGTCGGTGAGAAATGCCGTGCCGTAAGGGCTGAAGCGCAGGTCGGTGTAGCGGTCTTCCAGCTCTGAGGTCATCAACACGCTGACCCCGGCGCTCGTCAAAGCAGTGACCATGCGCGACAGCGACTCGCGAAAGTCTTTGCGGAAGGTCGGTGCGAGCGCCAGTTCGAAACCTGACAGCGAATCGATGACTACGCGGGTCGCTTTCAATCGGGTGATTTCGCTCAACAGCAAATGCACGATTTCATCGATGGACAGGTCCAGGGCGCGGCTGTCCACCAGACCGACCTGTCCGCTCTCGATCAGGGCCGAAAGGGTGGCGTTCTGGTAGTGATTAGGCCTTTGTTCAAATACCGCGATCACACCGGTTTCACCATTGCGCGCGCCTTCGGCGAGGAAGGTCCCCGCCAGAATGCTTTTACCCGAGCCCGACGGCCCGGCCACCAGCAAGGAATAACCACGGGGCAGGCCGCCGCCAAGCATCTCGTCGAGCTGTGGCACGCCCATTTTCAGGCGCTTGATGGGGAACTCCGGGGGAGCTTCAACCGGGTTGAGTACCGCAGGCGCAAAGACCTTGATCCCCGACGTCGAGATGCGGAAGGTGTGCAGCCCTGGCAGCGTTGGCTGGCCGCGCATCTTCATGATTTCCATCTTGCGCACCATGGAGTTGCTCTGAACGCTCTGGCGCAGCCAGATCAGGCCGTCGGCCACGGTGAAAATCGGGTTGGTGTCGGTTTCGGTGAAATATTCGCCAATCAGGAAGGTCGTCGCCTGCCAAGTGGTCATCAACATGCCCAATTGCTGAACGAACTGCGGCAGGTTGTTGTTGGGGTTGTCCTGGGTCTGGCTCGCCAGCACCACCGAACGGAACGAGTCGACAAACACCAGTGACGGGGAGTGAGCCTCCACCTCGCTGACGATGCGCCGCAGCACTTCGTCCAGATTCCCGGCAAGGGTGTCGTCCGCCAGGTTGATGTAGCGGATCGACTGGTTGATCGCTTCGCTGTCGAAAAAATCGAATTGCTGCTGATAACGCAGCATCTTCAGCGGCGGCTCGCCCAGTACGGTAAAGAACAGCGCCGGGCGCTCAGGTGTTGCCAGGGCGAACATCATCTGATGCGCCAGGGTGGTTTTGCCACAGCCAGGCGGGCCGGCGATCAGGTTGAACGAAAACTCCGGCAATCCACCGCCCAGCACCTCGTCCAGTCCTGGCACGCCGGTGGCCAGACGGTTGATAGTCACTTTGGTGCTCATGGCGAAATTTCCTGCGAAGGGGTGTCGCTCAAAGAAGGTTCCCACCTGTCACGAAGCAAACGTTCGGTGAGCGAGGGCCCGATGAGCGTGGTCAGCAGCTCGTAAAAGGTAGTCAGCAACACTTCACCGAAAAACAGCGCATCGGCGTCGCTTTGCTCAACGATTACGGACTTGAGGGCAGTCAAATCCATGCCGGACGGCAAACTGTCATAGGTGCGGGCCAGACGCGGATGAGTGGAGGCGCACAGGCGGAGGCTGCGGCGATAAAGCGCTGCAACCCCTTGGTGGCCGATGATGGGCGTGAGGGCTACATCCATATCCCGCAAGGTCGAAATGATCGCCTGGGCGATCCTTGCGATGTCAGCGTTGGGGCCAACACGGTGCGCCAGAGAAGCTACGATCTGGCGGCTCTCTTCGCTTAGCGTGGACATAGCTAACTGATATCTGATGGACAGAGCCTGATGGTACACCCTATGGGGTCGTTGCGAGTGATTTGCCTCAGAGGGTTGCGGGAGGGCCTGAACATCGATGAAAAAAAGCAGCAGGCAAAAAAAAGCCCGCGGGAGGGGCGGGCAAACCGTAATTTCTTGAATGAGCGAGCGCAATGTACCCGTTGGTGAGAGGTTGTGGGGTGAAGAAAAATTCATGTCGATGAGTTCGCCGCTTCACGCTCTGACACACGCCTAAGGCAAATGATCAGCCGCAAAGTCCGCTTCCGAGCGCGCCCGCAAACGGCCCTTGCGGCAGGCCTGCTGGAATTGTTCGAAGTCGCGCTGATTCTGCGCGGTGTAGCTTTGCGCGTACTTGAATAGCGCGTCGGCCAGCGCATCGCCCTTGCCGATGTAGCCGCTGATCTGCGCGGCGTGGCCGGACGATTTGGCATGGGCGCGGGCCAGAGCGCGGCCACAAACGCGTCCGTAGGCGGCGAAGGGGTCCGCGTCGAACGTCTCGAGCTCAGCCGAGACTTTCATGTCGCGCAACTGACGCACATTGAAGTGTCGACCGCTGGGACCGGTGGTCCAGCCGAGAAACAGGTCACTGGCCGCTTGCATCAACCGCTGTCCATCGACCACGCGCTGACCGTTATGCCGCACACGCGACTTGGTCTTCACGAAACCGGCGAGCACCGAGCGACGTGCCTCCTTGAATTGCAGGAACAGCGGGTTCTCCTGATCATCGGTCAACAGCGCGACCAGACAACGAGTGCCGACACTGCCCACACCGACCACCTTGAACGCCATGTCGTGGGCATGAAAACGCGACAACAGCTCGCGGCGGTCGGCTTGCAGCGTGCCGGGATAGTCGCGCATGAACGCGTCGTAAAGCGGCCGCCAGTCCGACAGGCGCGGCCAGTCGTCGTCGGCATCCAGCAGCGTGGTGTTTTTGTGTAAATGGAAAATTTCCGGCAGATCATCGCTAATGATCAGTCGGCCATGTGCGTCACGTGTACTGATTTTCGGCAGCAGTTTGGCATGGGTGCGGCGTTCGGCTTTTTCGATGGAGCGCTCTACATGCTCCAGGGGCGCTTTGCTCGCCTGCTGCCGCAGGTGGTCGTAACTGATGGACTCGTACCAGTTTCCCAGGGCGCTTTGTTCGGCGCACTCGAGCATGGTCTGTTGGTAGGCGCCGACCACCTGGCGGCAGGCCGTTTCTTCGACCGTGTCGCCATGGAGCTGATCGCGCGCTGCCACCACGAAACTTGCCACCAGGATGTACCGGCCAAGTCGTGAGCTTGCAGCAGCGGGTTGCCGCGATAGAAGGTGACCGGCGACACCAGCATGCGCCCGTAGCGCAACTCGACCAGCGACTTGATCCGGCCTTCACTGGACGATTTGATCAGCGGCAGCGGGTCACGATTTATCTTCCCCATAGACGCCTGCGAACTGCGAGAGCAATTCTTGCGAGCGTCCTTGCCTTGCTTCAAACGGTCTTCGAGGGTGGTTATGGGGCTTGTTTTGGGGGTGTTTTTCGGATGTTTCAGAGATGAGTGTAGAAGGGCTTCGTGTCTTGATCCGAAGTGTTTGGGCATTGACCATAGGGCGAAAAAAAGGCACCTGCGATGGTCTCCTCAGGGCCTTTTTTATTGGAGGGTGCAGCATCGACCTCCGATGCTCGTTTCGTTAGGCCGCCGAAACTTGCATCTGCGCCGCCCCACCATGCGGCGACAGTGGCTTCTGTGGCCGCTGGGGATTTTTGCATTGGTAGGGCTGGTCTCTTCGCGGACAAATCCGCTCCCACAGGGAGGGCGGAGGGGCATGGATTGTCGAACCCCAGATGCAGCGAAACCCGCACTGGGCGGGCTTCGTTGGTGTTTCAAATGGTGGAGCCGGGGTAATTTGAATTGATCGCATATCTATTTGAATTTTATAGAAAATAATCGATTAGTTTTATTTCTGGAATACCCATTGGAATACCACTTCATCAAGGATGCTTTGAAATAGCCACCGATGAATGACATCGGTCCCATAGCCAGCAGCGGCTGATCAACCAATTCCCGGAGCTGCCGGGTTTCGCAGTTATCATTCTGTCGACTATCGCTGTCAGGTTTGGGGTGACGTGCAGGCAGCCAACCACGTCATTCACTTCACCCGTTGCTGGACCCCGGCCAAGGAAGATCAAGCAACTGACAGGGTTTATCGGATTGGGCAGGAGAAGGATGTCTATGTGTACTACCCGACGGTTCGGGATGCGCAGATGCCGACGTTCAAAGCGACACCCGATGAGTTGCTGAGTAAGCGGCGGGCGTTGGCCCGGGACATGTTGAGTGGGGTTTCGGATATTCAGGCTTCGGACTTTGAGGCGCTGCTGAAAACACGCTGAGCCCGACTTGCAGGAAAACGTTGCTCGGCGATATGTCAAATATAAGTACAGGTAAGTTCCTGCTCGGGTTTGCAAATAGGCAAAAACCAGCCAAGTGGCGCTTGCCTGGTGGATTAGTGCCAACATCCTGTGAGCGGATTGCTTACCTGTGCACACGTCCAGTATTGGCGCCGAAAGCTCAGCGGCTTACTGTGCGCGGCATCCGAGTCTGCCGCCCACAACCCGCTCTCCTGAGCAAGGCATGATGCAAGAACTCCTAACCGGAAGAACCCGACTGCTATGACCAATCTGAGCACGGAAGCGATTCACCTGCCGCAACCCACTGAACTGTCCAGCAAGATCGTCAGTGTCTATGAACTGCTTATGGATTCTGCGCTGGATGTTCCCCAGTACCAGCGTCCTTACAAGTGGACCGGGAAGAACATCAACCAACTGTTCTCCGATATCGCCATCCACAAGGACAAGTCCGCCTACCGATTGGGCACTATCGTTTTTCATCAAGAGGGTGGGACAAGGAACATCGTCGATGGCCAGCAGCGGACTGTCAGCCTGCTGCTGGCGGCCCGTGCGTTGATTCAGCGTAACAAAGAAAAAAAGCTCGAACGCAAAGACCTGCAAGAGCGCCTGCTAAACCTTGAGCAAGCGATGGTGAATCCAAGCTTTAGCAGCGAGATCTCGCAGAAGAACATCCACAACAATTACCTTGAGGTGGCCCGCATCGTTTCCCGCGCGGACTTCACCGAGGTGCATATCGACTTCTTCCTGAACAAGTGCCAGGTCGTGGCCGTGGCCTTGAACGATGTGTCGGAAGCTTTCCAATTCTTCGACTCGCAGAATGCGCGGGGCCGGGACCTGGAGCCTCATGATTTGCTCAAGGCTTATCATCTGCGTGAGTTCGGTCCGCATGACGAGCCATTGAAGGCGGCAACTGTAGCGCGTTGGGAGAACAGCGACTCCAAGGAGTTGGCCACACTGTTCTCCCAGTACCTATACCGCATCCGCAACTGGTCGAAAGGGGTTTCGGCTCGTTACTTCAGCAAAGATGACAGCGACTTATTCAAGGGCGTGAACATCGACACGGTGGCCAGCTATCCCTATGTGGAGCAACTGCGCATCGCTCACCATTTTGTCGATAACTACAACGGGCAGTACGAGCGCAAGATCGACTCGCGCGAGCTCGGTTTTCCCTTCCATCTGGATCAGATCATCATCAATGGCCGGCGCTTTTT
The DNA here is from genome assembly GCF_054898165.1 of Pseudomonas sp. Hz4. Lineage (NCBI taxonomy): Bacteria > Pseudomonadati > Pseudomonadota > Gammaproteobacteria > Pseudomonadales > Pseudomonadaceae > Pseudomonas > Pseudomonas sp. Hz4. The sequence continues at coordinate 1,033,627 of NZ_CM142719.1, forward strand.
TGAGCTGATCAGCCACTACCAGAGCAAAGTGGCGCGGATCAGCGCCGAGTCCTGGAACGGGCATGAACTGGCGGGGACTGAGGGGCTCGATGGCTATGCGAAAACTATCATGGATACCCTCAATACTTACCCGGCAAGAACCCGAACCGGCGATTGTTATGTACGGGCGATGTTCGATTGCCTGTTGATCTGTTACATCGACAAGTTTGGTCACGCGGATATCTCCCGCGCCATCGAAAAGGTTTTCGTCTGGGCCTATAGCCTGCGCCTGAAAATGCAGGTAGTGCAGCTGGCAAGCATGGATAACCATGTGCTGGAGAACAATCTCTTCAGGTTGATCAAGGAAGCCACACGTCCTTGCGACTTTATAAACTGCAGCCTGGCGGTATTGAGCGGTACGAAGTCAACCAGGACCGGTGAGATCGAGGCTCTGTTCAAGGCGATGAAATATTATGAGTAATGAAATCAGCCAGCTTTCCATCAAGGCGCTGCTGAGCGGTAGCGTTGAGTATGTTATCCCGATGTATCAGCGTAATTACGCCTGGGAGGAGGGTGAGGTCACTCAGCTCATTCAGGACGTGATCGACTACCTGCCAACGACCTCTGATAAAGCGCGCAATTACTACATTGGCACTCTAGTGGTGTATGAGCGCCCGGATAGCAAAACCCCGGTGTTTGAAACCATTGACGGCCAACAGCGGTTGACGACCCTGTCGTTGTTGACGTCGTATCTGAAAAACACCCGGTTGGTGGATCTCGCCTGGTATTCGACTTTGAGCATTCACTTTGACAGCCGCGAGAATTCGCGCGCGACCTTTGCGGCCATCTTCGAGGGGAAGTTCAACGACGATCCTGCCGAGTTATTAGTCGAGAGGCAGATCAATACCGGCATCCTCAATGGCTATCGGCTGATCCAGAAAGTCTTGCCTCAGAAGCTGAAGGAGAAGGGAATTTCGCCTCAGCAATTCGCCGACTACTTGTTTGACTACGTACAAATCATGCGGGTAAAGGTACCGGCTGATACGGACCTGAACCATTACTTCGAGATTATGAACAACCGCGGTGAGCAGCTGGAAAAGCACGAAGTGCTCAAGGCGCGGATGATGGAGAAGTTGCAGGGTTGCGAGCAGAGTCAGAATTGCTTGCACGCAGTATGGGAAGCCTGCGCCAACATGGAGCGCTATGTGCAAATGGGCTTCACGCCTGGCCAGCGAGGCAGCATTTTTGGCGAAAAAAACTGGGGACAATTTGAACTCGCTGACTTCGATTCGCTTCGGGCTGCGTTGCACAGTACGCAAGAGGTGGCTGCCCAGCAGGACAATCGCTTGACCCTTGATCAGATCATTGTCAAGGCACCAGTCGCTGCGAAGCAGGATGAGCCAAGTGAGGACTCGCCAGAGCGTTTCAACACGATTATCAACTTCCCGAACTTCCTGTTGCATGTGCTGCGCGTCGATATCCAAGCGGACATCCCTCTGGATGACAAGCGCCTGCTCGACACCTTTGAAGAGTACGTATTAAAACAACCCGACCCAGTGGCCGCGGTGAAGCGTTTTACCTTCAGCCTGCTGCGCTGCAAGTATCTGTTTGACCAGTATGTAATCAAGCGCGAGTTCATCAAGGGCGCTGATGGCTGGAGCTTCAAACGCTTCAAGTGGAATGAGGGCGGTGAACGCAGCCGCGCTGGTCGAGGAAGTTATGTGAATACCTTCGGCGAAGAGGACGGTAATGAAGGCATCAACCGTCGCATTCTGATGCTGCTGTCGGCATTTCATGTTTCTACGCCAACGCTGGTCTACAAACACTGGCTGAATGCGGCGCTGCATCACCTGTTTCATGCTGATCAGATTGACGCTCAAGCTTATCTTCAGCACATGGAGTCGGTCGCCAAGGCGTTTGTCTTTGACCGATTTCTCGCTCCAGAGACAGGCCTGGATTACTACGCGATCATTTATCAGAACAAGGGTGGATGTCAGACACGTCGCGAAAGCATTACCGCGGAGAAAATTGAGTCCAGATTGACGTTTGGCAACATCGAAAACAACCTGGTGTTCAACTTTCTGGACTACCTGCTTTGGCTTGAGCACGGCGCAAGCGAGCCGGTTAAATCCTATGAATTCACTTTCCGTAGTTCGGTAGAGCATTACTACCCGCAGCATCCATTAGACGGACAAGTTCAGCTCGACGCTGGCACGCTGAATTCGTTCGGCAATCTCTGCCTGATCAGCCATGACAAGAACTCACGCCTGAGTAATTTCATGCCCACGGCGAAGAAAGAGTTTTATAAGAACAACACCATCGACAGTGTTAAGCAGTATCTGATGATGGAAGCAGAGCCTTGGGAAGCCGGTGCTATATGCACACATTCCCAACACATGAATAACGTGTTGCTCAGGAGCCTCGCCACTAAACACGAAACCGAGTAAACCCTGCAGGATGCATCTGGTTACTCAAGAACCTCGCTCTGAACACCGCATCCGGAATGGCGCTCAGGCCCAGGATGCGGTTCTCAGCGAAAACTGTCGGCTCAACCGTTCACGACACTCCCTGTCGCGAAGGCCCCTCATGCTTGTTTCATCAATAGGAAAAACGATGGTTTTCATCGACCCGAGCCACTGAGATCTGTAACCCCGAGAGGCCGCACCATGAAAAATCTGTTCGCAATTGTTGGCGTCATCGTCGTCGCCAAGAAAGGCTACGAGTTCTTCCGTGAATACATGGAGATGAAACAAGAGCTGGAAAAACGAGCGGCTGAATCGGCCTGACAACTGCGGCACTGTCGACCGCGTTTTTTTCACCACCAGCAGGTTGTTCTCTAATGCCCTGGCCACCACATCCCTTCACATTCACCTGCCCCCAATGCCATTGGCATAAAACAACTGTGCCACCCAGCGATGCGCTGCGTGAGGGCAAAGACTGGTTTTCAGCTTGCCCTGCTTGCCAGCATGTCGACCTGGATGTCCGACCTGCGACGGGGCTAGAAATCTTCAAGGCCAAGCTGGCGCGACCGTTTAGCTAACGTCTCATTCAGTGCGAGGTTTGCGATGTGTAAAGATCAAGCTGAAGGTTACCCGGACACCCCATCACCCTCGGAAGTGGAACCAGAGGGTGAGGTCGAGTACAGCGAGGAATTCGCCGCCATGATCCTCGAACAGGAGCAGAACGGCTGTTTCCAGGAAATTGATGTCGATGACATGCTCGCAATGCTCGACCGCATGATCCTTGAGGCCCAAGGCTTGGGCAGTGTGCATTAGCTCTCCAGGCAGAGCGTCAACGATTGATCCAGCTTGTCGCAACACTTTGACAGGAAAGCGGTGCTTCCCTTGTTAGATGGATGCGGCAATCAGTGGTACTGACTGAGGGCGTCAGACCTGCACCACCGGGTAGCAGGCATCTCCCCAAAGGGTGTCCGGATTATCAAGCATCAACTCAATGATCAACGGGACCAGCTTGCCGAGCAGGCTGCTGCAGTCACGCAGCTGAGGTCGATTGACGCTGCTGTCACAGGTCGCACCGCCGTGCATGATCTGATTGCGCAAGGTGTAGATTCGGTTGAACAGCACCGCGAGTACTTCAGCAGTATCGCGTTGAGCCAGCGCCGCCTGTGCTCTGCGTCGGCCATCGGCAAAACGCTCGGTCCATTGCTGTTCGCTAATCTTGCCATTCTGGTAATCCCAGAAACTCTGAAAAACGTACTGATTGTCCAACAGCACGCGAATGCTTCCGGAAAATTCAGACCACACCAATTTCTCAATCTGCCGCCCCTGGTCCAGGTCGCACAGCTTGCGAAGAAAGGCGCGGAAGGTTTCCTGCTCCGAAAGTCGATAGTTCTCATCGATGTCAGTCGCATAGGCCGCGTTGAAGGCAATCCACAAGAAGACGAAACGGCCGTCGGCGTCGTCTGCCTGCTCTGCCCGCTGCAGCCAGCTCAAGGAGCGGTGTACACGCAAGGTGAGATTGACGTGGTGAGTGTCGCGTTCAAGGCGGTGACGCGCCTTAAGGGTGGGGTAATCCATGAGGGCTGACTCATTAAGACAGATAGATGGTTGTCGTTCAGATCGTGGTGTCGTGCAGTGCCAGGCTTTGGCGCTGACTGTCGATCAAGGCCTGGCGTAGAGTCTTTGGCTCGTCGATACGGATGGCGCCAGCTTGTGACAGCAACCACCATTTCAGCTCCCAGCTGTTGTTTATCGTGGCGGTCAAGAGAGCACCGTCCGGTTGATCAATCAGTTTCATATCCTCCGACAGGGGCGTCTCGCGAAGGCGTTTGGCGAGAGTAGGGTCGACCCATGCGCGTAACTGGATCATCTGGCCTTCGCCAAACTGCATGGCACCACTCCGGACGTAATCGGATAGCTTGAAGTCCGCGGGTCTTCGGCCGGGCTGACTGATAAGGGTGACGGCTTCGAAGCGATGGGCTGCGTACAGTCGAACGTCGTCGAAGACCTCGGCGCAGGCGACCAGGTAGGTGATCTGTCCGCGCTGCACCAAACCCAGTGGACTGAGCGTGAGTTCATGCACGCGATTTTTATTCGCCGACCGGTACTGGCAGTGCAGTTGCAAGTCTTCGAGCAGTGCTCGATGCAACTGGTCCAGATGCTCTGCATTGATTTCCGGGGCAATCAAGTTCAGTGCCGGTTGTACGCTGGCGACCTTGTCGACCCAGCGCGCCGAAGCGCTTTCCTCACCAAGAGCCGTGAGCTTTTGTCGCGCTTGACTGAAGCGAGATTCAAGGCTCTTGAGCATCAGCCCTGGTACCAATGGGCGAATGCTGTCCTCCACCAAACGCAGGGTCAGCGCTTCTCCCACCGTGATTCCAGGCAGGTCGATGGAGCGTCCAGGTTGCCAGTACCAACCATAAGGCGTGCCTTTATCGTTGCAGTGCAATGGAAACAGGCTCGACAGTTCGTTGAGGTCTCGCTCAACCGTACGTTTTGTCGTGCGATGGCCGGCCTCTTCCAACTGTTGGTGGAGTTCGGCGGCGGTCAGGCCTGGGGCACGATTTGGAAGCAGTTTGAGCATTTCCCATTGGCGGGAGATGGTTGTGCGGGTGGAGTGCGTGGGCAACGCTGGTTTCCTTACTCTGGCTCACGAACCGCAGAGCATGGCGTCAAGCGTGAGTAATATCAACTAGCCATAGGTTCGAGGCAAAAAAGTCATCTCAATGTCCGGGGAGCCTCTGCCTTTACCTTTGGATGAAGCACATTGCACTCATGCGCGGCACACCTTGTCGCCGAGTGAGGAACAATGGATGTCGACTGAATTGATGGGTGTGCCTGAATTCTTTACATATGGACGCGGCAAACTCTGCGCGCAAAGGAATAGTGTCTATCCGGGGCTCCGGACTTGTTCCGTTTGTTTACCTGTATGAACAAACAACGTGGACGTAGCTTGGTCTTTTGCTTAGGGTGTGGCCTTTAGACACTATCTGGAAGGCGGCGGGATGAAGCGCAAACAGTTCCTGAATCAACCTGAAGTTCAGTCTTTCATTGCATGGCTGGAAGCGAATTTGCCGGCGCTCACGTTCAAGCTGCGTTTCAAGTCCAGCAAGTTCGTACCTGGCGGTTTGGTGACTGATGTCCAGGGGTTCGAGCAGATCCTTGAGCACTATCGCTGGAAGGCAAGCTGGCTGGACACCCACCCAAGCCCGGTGGATTCACAAACCTGGCCTGAAACCCGGTGCTCTCTCGGGCAGCTTCGCGAGTGGCTGACGAGCGCAGTCAACGCGGGCGATGAACAACAAGCTTTGCAGGCATGCTTGCAAATCCTTTGTTGGGGTGGTGTGCGGGGAGCCATTCCCTTTTTGCATCGTTTGGCCGCAAAAAACGAGTTGTCGCGTTATTTGAAAAAGATGGCCGTACTTGTGTCGCTTGACGGTGGCAATGATCTTGATGATCTCGATACGATTAGCGTCGAGCGTTTCGATGCTGGCCTGACCAAGATTCACGCCTTGTTGGATATCTCGGGATCCCCCATTTATGACAGTCGCGTAGGCGCTGCGATTGCCATGTTGTATTCGATGTTTCGTCAACAATGGTTGGGAGGAGGCAAACCTTTGCTCGCATTCCCGTCCGGGGCCGCTCGCGGCAGCCAGATTCGCAACCCAGGAGCTTTCTTGAACGGGCTGGCGGCGCCGCAGTTTTCGGCGATCGATTATGCAGAATGGGCACGCTGGCAAGTGCGATTGGGCTGGATTATTCGGGACCTGCTTGAACGTACCAAGTGGTTCGCCGAGCAAGGGACGCTGCCTGCGCGTTGCCACGCCTTCGAGGCCAGTCTGTTTATGCTCGGCTACGACCTGCGGTGCTTCGGTGCGATGCTGGCGACTGATCCGAACACAGCATTGCCGGAGATCGAGGTGAAGACGCGGGAAAGTGACGGCAATGGTTGGGTACCTACGGGGCACCCATTCAGTCAGGTCCTCAACGACTATCTGGCCTTCCGTCACAGCGGCGCACTCGACAGTAAAGCGTCCTTCGTTGCCTGGCTGATGGCCGACCGAAACGATGATCAATCTCTCAAGCGTGCTACTGCCCTGGGCTACTGTTTCCCGTTTACGATCCAGGAATTCGACTTGTTCGGTCGGCCGCTCGAAGAGCTGGAGCGAATCGTAGCTGGTGGCAAGGATGGATTGTGTGCGGCACTGGCCACCGAGACATTGGAGCCATTCTCTCTGGGTGATGAACGGGTAAGTGTCTGTTTGGTGGATGTGTTGATCACGGGCAATGCGTATCTGCGTGCGACGACCGAGAAAGAGCGCATCGACTACATCATCAGCGCCGGATATGCAGGTACCGAGAACTCTGCAAGGACACTGATGGCATTGGGGCGTAACGTGGGCAAGCACTTCGGTTTGCTGAATGAACAACATATGCCGACGACTTTGTTCGAGCAATTTTTCTGCGAATGCTCGCTCGACGCCTGACTCCCATACGACATTGAACCAGCGTGAAGCGATCCTGGTCGCTTCACCGGACCGGAAGCGACCATGCAAACCCGAAACGGAATTCAGCTGTACTCCGCCTCAGATATCTGCGGTTTTCTCGAGTGTCAGCACCTGACGGCGCTAGACCTTCAGAACCTTGTCTTGCCCATGGAAAAAGCGGCGGCGAGCGATCAGAACCGACTGATACAGGACAAGGGTTTGGCCCATGAGGCGGCTTTTTTCGAACGGCTCAAAAGCGAATATGCCAACGTAGTCGACATTGCCCAGGGTAATCCGAGTTTCGCGCGTCGGGTGGAACTGACCATCCAGGCCATGAAGGCCGGTGTCGACATCATCTTCCAGGCGTCGCTTCAGGAAGGCGCCTTTATTGGTCATGCCGACTTTCTGCGTAAAGTGCCGCTGGCGTCGGCACTGGGCGACCACAGCTATGAGGTGATCGACACCAAGCTGGCGAAAACGGCCAAGGCCAAGTTCCTTGTGCAGGTTGCGCTTTACTCACGAATGCTGATCTCGATCCAGGATGTACAGCCAGCGTTTATGTATGTCGTACTCGGTGATGCTGCGCGTACCGAACAGGCCTTTCGGGTCGCCGACTACGCCGATTATCTGGAGCATGTGCTTCAGCGTTTCGATGCGTTCGTGAACAGTGCCGAACCCCCAGTCACCTACCCCGAACCGTGCGTATATTGTGGATTCTGCGCCTGGCGTGATCGCTGCGACGAACAACGGCAGCAGGAGGATCACCTCTCGGCGGTAGCGGGTATCAGTCGTTCGCAAATCAAGAAGTTACAGAGTGCCGACGTGACCACATTGCACCAGCTGGCGAACAGTACCAACGACCTGCGCATCCCGAAATTGCAGGCAGAGTCGTTGAGCAAGTTGCGGCATCAAGCGCGTTTGCAGTTCCAGGGGCGTTCTAGTGATGTCCCGTTGTTCGAACATCTGCCTGTCTCCGGTGAGCGGCGTGGCTTCCATCGGATGCCCAAGGCGGTTGAAGGTGATCTGTTCTTTGACATGGAGGGCAATCCGCTGGAGGAGGGTGGCCTGGAATACCTCTTCGGTCTATACATCGACGAGGCTGGGCAGCAAACCTTCAAACCCTTCTGGGCGCATACCCGAGAAGAAGAAAAGGTCGCCTTCGAGCAATTCATCGACTGGGTTATCGGCCATTTCAAGCGTTACCCCAACGCGCATATTTACCATTACGCCAGCTATGAAGAGACGGCCATCAAGCGCCTGATGAGCCAGCATGGGACGCGTGAAGCACAAGTGGACTGGTTGCTGCGCAACGGCAAACTGATCGATCTGTACAAGGTTGTGCGCGAAGCGATCCGGGTTTCGGAGCCCAGTTATTCGATCAAGAATATCGAGCACTTTTACATGGCTCAGCGCGACGGCGATGTCACCAATGCTGGCGCGAGCATCGTGTTTTATGAGCGGTGGAAAGAGACCGGCGAATCAGTGTTGCTTGAGCAGATCGAGCGCTATAACGAAGACGACGTACTATCCACGTACCTTTTGCGCAACTGGCTGCTGAAGATCAAACCGTCAAATTCCGGCGATTTTATCGGGGCTCAGGCCGAAAGCGAGAAGTCGGTCGTAGAGCAAAAGGAAATCGAGACGCTTCTGGAGAGTTATCGCGTTCATCTGCTCGGTGGCCTGCCAGTCGAGGAAGAGGCCATGAGTGACGAGGATCAGGTCACCGTGCTCACTTTCCAGCTACTCGACTTCCACCGCCGCGCAGATAAACCGACGTGGTGGCAGATGTTCAGCCGTCTGGACATGACGACCGAGGAGCTGCTGGAGGATATCGAGAGTCTGGCCGGATTGCAGCGTACAAAAACACCCGCGGAACCGATCAATCGGTCTTATCTGTATGAGTACAGTTTCGAGCCTCAAGAAACCAAAATGCGTACCGGCTCTCAAGGCATCATCACCGAGTCCGTGGCCAGCGCACAGCTGATTAATCTGGACCATGACAACGGTCTGGCGACATTCAAGGCAACCGAGAAAAATGCACCGCCTGATTACTTCGACATGATTCCCGGCAAGCCAATCCCGTCCACTTCGCTGCGCAAGGCGTTGTTCCGTTATGCCGACAGCCTTCTGGCCGGCGAGCAGCGCTTCCAGGCGGTTACAGACTTCCTGCATCGACGCGCCCCACGGGTAAAAGACGTTGAGCCTGGTGCGCCACTGCTTGATCCCGGTCTGCCGACGATAGATGCCATCAAGCAAGTGGTACGCAACCTCGATAACAGCGTGCTGTTTATTCAAGGACCGCCGGGTGCGGGTAAGACCTATACCGGTTCCCATGTCATCGTGGACTTGCTCAAGGCGGGCAAGCGCATAGGCGTGACATCCAATTCGCACCATGCCATCAATAACCTGCTGGCGGCTGTCGAGTCTCGTGCGCAAGAGGAGGAATTCATTTTCAAGGGTTTGAAAAAGTCCACGGAGGGAGAGGGTACGGAATTTACTGGCCGCTGCATTCGTTCTATCGAGGACAAAACCGAGTTTCTCGATGCTTGGGGGCCGAACATTGATTTGACGGCCGGCACTGCGTGGCTGTTTGCCGATCCCGCCTTCACCGAGCAACTGGACTATCTGTTTATCGACGAGGCTGGCCAAGTGAGCGTGGCGAACCTGGTCACGATGGGTATGGTTGCAAGCAACATCGTACTGATGGGCGACCAGATGCAATTGTCACAGCCGGTGCAAGGCGTGCATCCGGGCCGCTCGGGCGATTCCATCCTCGACTATCTGCTGGATGGCACACCCACTATCGCATCTGATCGCGGAGTGTTCCTGGCGCAAACCTGGCGCATGCACCCCAACGTGTGCTCGTTCATTTCGCAGGCTGTGTACGAAGGTCAGCTTTCTTCGGCGCCCGGTTCCGAGCAGCGGGTATTGGTGCTGGATGGCCAGCGACCGGAAGTGCCCAATAGCGGACTGATGTTTTGCTCTGTGGAGCACGATGGCAACAGTCAAAGTTCGGACGAAGAGGCGGCACGGGTCAAAGACCTTTACGCATACTTCTTGCGCCAGCGTTATGTGGATAACAAGGGCGTCGAGCACGCGATCTGCATCGAAAACATCCTGGTAGTAGCCCCCTATAACCTGCAAGTGCAATTGTTGAAACAAGTGCTGCCAGCGGATGCTCGAGTCGGTACTGTGGATAAGTTTCAGGGGCAGGAAGCAGAGATCGTCATCGTGTCGATGGCGACCTCGAATGAGGATTATCTGCCCCGAGACATTGGTTTTCTGTACTCGAAGAACCGCTTGAATGTGGCCGTCAGTCGGGCGAAGTCACTGGCATGTATTGTCGCCAGCTCTGATCTGACAGCCATTCGTTGTCTGACTCCGCACGACATGAGCCTGGTTAACGGATTGTGCATGGCTGTCAGGTATGGAACGGTTGCCAGCGCCCCTGTTCGTCGTGCATAGCAATCCCAAGGGGCTTTTACATCTATCAGGCAAACCTGGCTCGAAGTGTGTTCCTGGCTTGGCAGAACGTGGACTGGCCACAATGACCGCTAGCCCACACTCGACCATGAACGAAGCACATTGGAAAAGGGAGATGCGCGTCAGTCATTCATGAGCCAGGGACGCAACTCCTTGAGGTTGGTTGCCACGATTTGCTGTGCCTCGGGGTTAGTGGCCTGATTTCTCGGGTCGATCTGATAGCGTTGCAATACATACTTCACCAGCGCTCTACGACTGGGCACTACCAGCTGGCCATCAGTCATGCCAAAGTCGGTTTCGATGATTGACTTCTGCGCTGCGTTCAGCCGTCCATCGGCTGCAAAAATGACGGGAATCTCGGTATTCCAGTCTTCATCCAGCTCGCGAGTGTTCTGCGATTCATCGAGCAAATCCGGCTGGCCCCGCAGGCGGCTGAGTACAAAGTCGCGGTACTGGCCGTTCTTCTCGCAGTAAGCCCGCACATGCCAGCGCATACCGGTGTAGACCAGTGTGTGAGGGGCGATCAGTCGAATTTCCACGTTTGGTGTGTTGAGCGATACGTACTCGGTTTCCAGGCGCAGGCCATCGCGACAGGCCTTCAGCAATGGGCGCAGGATTTCCGGCCGAATCGGACGATCCGGGACTTCCAGCACCTTGGTGTGGGCGTAGGCCAGTGCGAGCCCATCGATGTGCGGCGCGCGTTCGTTGTTCTGGTAAAGCAGGTGCAAATAGGCGCTGGCGCTGTCGTCGATGAACAGTGGCGTGAACGCCTTGCCGGGCACATAGCCTTTTATTTTTTTGTCATATGTAAGGTTTTTAGGCGCATGTTCCGTGATGTAGGTGTTGATGTCCTTGGACGCCTGTTGACGGCTGATGCCGAAGCTCTGCATCAAGTGTCCCGTGGTCAGCCGGCCCTCCCACCAGGCAACGGTCTCAATCAAACGATAGCGAAGTGCCAGATCCCAGCGGACCTGTTCGATGGACTGCTTGCGTTTCATATCCTCTCCATGTGCGCGAATTCTTTACCTGTATAAGTCTACATTCTAGACCTGTCGTTTAACACTACATATCGTGTCCCTGTCTTCAAAATGAATTGAAGTCACCAAAGGAAGTGGACATGAGTATGTCGGAAGTGGTTTCGACGGGTGCATTGCTGATGATGGGAGCCATCCTGCTGGTGCTGCTGCATCAGTGTCTGAGATTGCGTGAGCTCTGGCAGATGGCTATGGACTGCAAAAAAAATGCGCGCTGGGTGCGGATCTGGGAGATGGAAAACCGCGAACTGCGTTCGGCGTTGCGAGCCGAGAAAGAGCACGTCCAGCAGTTGCAAAGAAAGCTGGTGATTCTGCAGGAATTGATCCCGGCAGAGGGATAAGGGAAAGGATATGAACAGACTTGAACGGATCAAGGGCTGCCTGCTCGGCGGTGCCGTCGGTGATGCGCTAGGCGCCCCAGTGGAGTTTCTCGAGTGGTCAATCATTGAAGCTAAGTTCGGTCCACAAGGTATCGTTGATTTTGCCCCGGTTTTCGGTACCGCCGGCGCCATCAGCGACGACACGCAGATGATGTTATTCACCGCGGAGGGCTTGCTGCGGGCTTATGTGTGCGGCAGTTCACAAGGACCTTGCCACGTCCCCAGCGTTATTCATCATGCGTTGCTGCGCTGGTTGATGACCCAGGATTATCCTGCGGCGATTGCGGTCAGCGAAGATGGCTGGTTAATCAAGCAACCAGAACTCTGGTCTCGCCGCGCCCCTGGCATTACCTGCGTCGATGCTCTCAAGACCAGTCCGCGGCTAGGGGCTGTGGCCGAAAATAACAGCAAAAGTTGTGGCGCCCTGGTTCGCGTTGCGCCCTGCGCCTTCTTTGCAAACGCCTTTGACTACGCTGCCCAGTCAGGGCGCCTGACCCACGCAAATCCTACAGGCTACCTGGCCGCCGGGTTGTTTGCCGATATTCTCCAGCGCCTTGTCGATCAGCAAGACAGCCTGGAGCATGCGGTTACTCAGAGTCTGGCCCAATACGGTCAAGTTCCCGGTATGGAAGAAACTCGAACCCTCATTGAGCGTGTTCTCTTTTTCTTTTACGAGGGCTACCAGCCCACTCCACAACGAATAGGCGAACTCGGTGGCGGATGGGTCGCCGAAGAAGCGCTGGCTATCGGGTTGTGGTGCGCCCTGGCAGCCTCCTCGTTTGAAGAGGGCGTGATCAGAGCGGTGAATCACGGCGGCGATAGTGACAGTACCGGGCTCATCGCCGGGCACTTGTTGGGTGCGCAGTATGGTGCTGTGGCTATTCCTGCTCGCTGGTTTGAGCAACTGGAATTGCGTGAGGTGATTGTGCAAGTGGCTGAGGATCTTGAGCGCGTGCCGCGTGAGTATTGTGGGGTTGGCGGAGAGTTCGATCAGCAGATTGAATTGGCGTATCCCGCGGGCTGATTAAGACTTGCGCGTGCGCAAATAGCAGGTCTTCGAGCAATGTTCCGCGTTACTCAGTTGGGGAGTTCGGCACCTGCAGGCATTGATGCTCAAGATTGCCGGGGTGCTGTCGATAAGCCATTATCCAGGGATGGCATAACGTGCCTAGCACGCGCAATGCATGCCTTTTTTAGTGCGTCAGGGCGCTGATCGAACGCCCTGCTCGGGGATGTGAGTACGTTAAATGACAGGAAGTGATTTATGGGCGTTGTAGTGGGCGTAGTGGTGTTTTTTATCGTGCTTGGAGCGCTCTCATCGCTGATAGAACGCGGTGCCGCCTCGGGATTGCTGCGCCCCTATTTAGGCCTGTTCCTTATCGCAGCACTGATTGCAGGCATGGGGCTGTTACTGGGTCTTTTGTCCCAGGACGTGCAGGCGTTTTTCTTCATGGCAGCCAAAGTGATGGCGGTGTTAGTCGGCGTAGCGTTGTGCCTGCACCTGATCGTCTCTATTGGCAAACGTTGGCTGTGATAACAAGGACACACAGAACTCCATGAGCAAATTGTTTAGATTCACCAGCCTGCCAAACGCAAGACGCGGATCGAACGAAGCGAATATCTTTATTCACGGTTACAGCGCTGGCCACAATGTTGAAGATCGGCAAACCTTGCTGGCGAGCATTCCTGAATCCATTCGTCACCATACGAATATTTTCGCCTTCTGGCCGTCTAGCCACTTTGCCCGTTTCAATCGCCGGTCCAAATCGCTACTCGAAACTTCAAGTGGTGTGTCGTTGCCGTTAGCTGCAGCAGTGGCTGCTGTGGATCGTGGCGCGCATTTCTGGCAAATACGCACGCGGGCCGAGGAAATGGGCGAGTCGCTGCTCGACCAACTCAGCGAACACCTGCGCCACCATCACCAGGGCATCGATACGATCAACCTGATCGGTCACTCGCTCGGGGGACGGCTTGTTATCAGTTGCCTGAAAAAACTCTCCGCCGGGCGAGGCCATCGGCTTGTGATCAATGATGTGTTGCTGATGGCGGCCGCTGCCACCATCGAGCCGCAGGAGGCGCAGAGCGTTCTTCGTGTGGTCGATGGCCGGCTTATAAACGCCTACTCCAAATCAGACTGGACACTACTGATGAATGCCGGCGAGGTTTGCCTGGGTCGCAATAAGGCCGAGCACTTCGAGAACATCGAGATCACCGACTTCGGCCACAGCGATTACTGGAAAAAGCTACCGCAGGTGCTGACCCATGTACGGTTTAAGGCGGCCCCGCAAGAACAGGAGTTCGAGGTTCTGGATGAGATGGCCAGCGCTTTCGCCCCCGAGCCCTCACCGACACCGCTACAGGAAGTAGGCCCTTTGACGTTCGAACTCAACGCGCCTGACGACATTTACCGGCGAATCAAGGATGAACTGGCGCGAATCGCGCTGTCGCTGAATACCTCGTCGAACGACCCTGCATTGAATCTGGCGCAACAAAACGCGCACGAGCTGCTCAAAGAACAGCAAACCAGGTTGCAGGCGCAGCTTGAGGCACTGCAGGAAAATGCAGAGTGGAAAAAGTTCACCATTGCGGTGTACGGCGAAACCGGTGCCGGCAAGTCAACGCTGATTGAAACCTTGCGCATTCTGTTGCAAGAGCCCACCAAACTGACTCATCAACAGGCGTTCCGCGACCTGCACAAGCAATACAGGCTTGGCGAGGGTAGTCTTCAGCGCATGCAGCAGGCCATTGACCAGGCCGACGTCAAGCTTGGTGAACTTGCCCAACAGCTCCAAGCTACGATTGAACGCCATCACCAGCTGCACAGCGAAGCCTTGAACGCCATTGCCGGCCTCCGGGCGTTGATTGCCGAGCGCAAAGAAACCGCGTCGCTGTGGCAGAAGCTGATTCGTTTGTTCAAGAAGTTACCTGAGGAAGCTCAACTGGTCCTTGCCGAGCAGCAGCTTCTCCATGTGGTGACTGCACGGGATAGCGCCATCGAACCCTTGCGTGTGCAGCACAGTGAGGCAGAGCAGGGCAAAAACGCCCTGGTGCAACAACACGCAGGACAACGGCTCGAGAGTGAAAGCCTCCTGGAGAAAATGCACACCCTGGCCGATGGGGAAATCATTGGCGATGGCCGTGCCGATTTCACACGCAAAACCCAGCGCTACGACATGGTACTGAACGACCAGCCTTTCGCCTTGCTGGATGTTCCCGGTATTGAGGGTAATGAGGGGTTGGTCGTCAGCCAGATCGAGAAAGCCGTGCAAACGGCCCACGCAGTGCTGTATGTCACCAATCAGGCAGCCCCGCCGCAAACGGGTGACGACCAACGTAAAGGCACGCTGGAAAAAATCAAGGAGCATCTGGGCGCACAAACCGAGGTCTGGACGATTTTCAACAAGAAAATCACCAATCCCAAACACTCGCTTACGGACCGTCCATTGATCTCCGAAGACGAGGCCGCGAGTCTGGAGGGACTGAACGAAAAGATGCGCATGCAGCTTGGCGGCCACTACCGCAATGTGTTCTCGCTCTCGGCGCTGCCAGCATTTTTGGCTTCCACCGAGCACTTTGCACCGAACTCGCAAAACGCCACACGGCGCAGCAAGATGCTCGCAGACTTCAAGCCGGAAGAACTGCTGGAAAAAACCCGCTTACGCGGATTTCTCTACCTGCTCAATGCCCATTTGCTTGCTGGCAGCGAAGCCAAGATCAGTCGCGCCAACTTTCATAAGGCCAAGGACGCGGTAGACCACACGGTCTCCGCTCTGGACGCTCTGAAAGCCAGGTTCAGCCAGTTGCTGGAAAATCTCCGCCTGGACGGCCAGAGTGCCCAGGTGCAACTGAAGGGAAGTTTCACATCCTTGAAAAAACGCCTGGAAACGGCCGGTGAAACGGAGATCGAACACTTTGTCTCCGACGTGCGAAGCGTCATGTATGAATGCGTTGATACCGACATCAGCAACGATGAATTCAAGCAAGCCTTCAGGAACGCCATCGATGCCCAGCAAAAAAAGTTGAGTGGTCAACTACCGGTTGCCATTACCAAAGAGGTCGAGCGATTCCAGAAGGAGGCCGCGGACATTCTGTTCCGCTTTGAGGAACAGGCCCGCGAATTGACTGGCATTTACGCCACGCTCGGCAAAACCAATCTGCATACCCAGTTTGATCTCAAGATAGAAGTCGACAACGGCATCAAGGTCGGCAGCTTGCTGATTGGCGTGGTCGGCACCATTGCTGCGATATTCCTTACTGGCGGAACCGGCGTGGTGGTACTGGCGCCGGCGATTGCCGGCCTTGTTTTATCCACGTACAAGGCGGTAAGGAGCGCGTTCAGTTCCGACTACAAGAAGTCCCAGCAACGTGACGCCGTCGATAGCAACCTGCGCGAAGCCGCCGGTCAATTACGCACCTTGCTGTACGACGGTTTGAAATCATGCCTGGCGGATATGAAGAAAAAGATCGACGTGCTGGACAAGGCACTTGAAGCCCCCATCAAACAGACTGCCGGGCTGGTACAACTACTGGGCCATTCGACCGATCATCTCAACACCCTTTCCCGCCAAATCGACAATGCAGGAACCCTGTGATGGAACATACCCTCGATACCTTCAAGGCACAGCAGGCGCACTCGCTAGCGTTGCTCGGCAAATTGCTCAAGTTCCTCGATCAAGGCGAAGCCGTCGGCGTACCGGTGGACCCTGCGTTGAAAAGCAAGCTTCTAACCGCGATCGACAGCGTGGCCGGCGAAAAACTCAAAGTGGCGTTGATTGGTGGCTTCTCCGAAGGCAAGACGTCTATCGCTGCGGCCTGGATGGAAAAGCTTGACGCTTCCAGTATGAAAATCAGCCATCAGGAGTCGTCCAATGAGGTAAAGGTGTACGAAGTGGGTGACGACTTCGTATTGATCGACACCCCGGGGCTGTTCGGCTTCAAGGAACAGGTTAATGCCGAAACCAACGCCGTCGAAAAGTACAAAGACATCACCAGGAAATACGTCAGCGAAGCCCACTTGGTGCTGTACGTAATGAACTCCACCAACCCGATCAAGGAAAGCCACCAGGACGATCTGGCGTGGCTGTTCCGTACCCTGGACCTGCTGCCACGCACGGTATTCGTCCTCAGCCGTTTCGATGAAGTGGCCGACGTCGAAGACGAGCAGGACTATCAGGTCAATCTGGCGGTTAAACGCACCAATGTCACCGGGCGTCTGCGCGAGTTGGTAGGATTGAACGACGCGGAAGTTGCCCAGCTGTCTATCGTTGCAGTGGCGGCCAATCCATTTGATTTGGGGTTTGATCATTGGCTGGCCAATGCAGGACAGTTCAAAACGCTATCCCATATCGCCAGCCTGCAATCGGCAACCACCAGCAAAATCCGGAACAACGGCGGCAGTGCCGCATTGGCCGGCGAAATGCACAACAGCGTGATTCGTGATGTGCTGAACAAGCAACTGCCGGTTGCCATCGAAAACGATCAGAAAATCTCGCAGGAAGTGAGCAAGTTACGCGAGCTGAAAAGCCGCTCTGAAGACCAGCTGGAACAGACCAGGCTTGGGATTGAAGCGGTTCGCAGAAATTTGAGTTCCTTCGTAGAACGCTATTTCACTGACCTGATCATGCAAGCCAAGGGCAGCAGCCTGGAGACTTTTGGCGACTTCTTCGAACGCGAAATTGGCGCCGAAGGCATCGTACTGGCTACGCGTTTGCAGATCGAATTCAGCCGCCAGACCGAGTCCATCGCCCTTGACGTGGCGAAGATGCAGCTTGGCTTCGATACCGAAATCAATCATTTCAACACCAATGTCCGCGCATTTGGCAAACAAGGCGTTAATCACCTTCTAAAAGGTAACGTGATCAACAACGCCACGGTACTGGCCGCGCGCGACACCCTCGTCAGCGCTGGCAAGATGGTGGGTATGGAGCTTGGCTCACTGCTTAAATTCAAGCCTTGGGGCGCAGTGACCTTCGCCAAAGGGGCCAACGGTGCGCTGGCCTTCCTCGGCGTAGCCATTGAAGCCTGGGACAGCTGGGAGCAATACAAGCGGGAAGAGGCGTTCCGTAGCTCAATCGCGAAGATGGTTGAAGACTTCGAGAAACAACGCAAGGAGCTGATCGCTCTGATCAACGCCGAGCAATTCAAAGAGCAATTCTTTGGCAAGTACCTGGAACTGAAAGACAGCGTCGCCATGCTCCAAAACAGCCTCAGAGACAGCAGCGAACGCCAGCAACGCTTCCAGGCCTGGCGTGTTGAAGCAGAAGCCATCGATGAGCAGTTCAAGGTACTGAATCGGGTGCAGTGAGCAGTGAAACCTGTACTGGAAAGGGGCGCTGAAGCTGTTGCCCGCTTTTTAAGACTATTTGCCATTATTGGCGTGGATGATAGGCAGGGCGCTCAAGGAGCGTTGCGTGCCATCAGGAGCCCTCAGGGAGGAAGAAGTGCGAACACAGGTAATTATTGAGGATCATGTTCTACCGCAGTTGCTTACCTCAGCTATCGAAGCTTACGAGGTGTCCCACCGAGCTCATGCGCGCGGGCGAAGCAACAAGAATCTTGAAACGTTCGGCTTGTTGTGGGGGTACGCGTTACCGGTACGTAATGGCCTTCCTGCTCGCCTGGTCGCGGTCGTTGCCACGGTTGAGACCTCGGCGCTGAGGAACTCCGACTGGGTACGGCCCGATTTCGAATCCATCGCGATGAAGCGAGATTTCTTTGGCGAATATTGGCCGCAACTGGAGCTGATCGGCACGTTCCATTCACACCCTTATGAGGACCTGAGCGAGGTCAATGACCTGAAGGGGTGGCGCGCATCGGAGGCGGACATGGCGTTTTGGCCTGCATTTCATGAGTTCGTATGCCCAGACATGGATGAACTGGCACACCTGGTGATTGCAATCACGGCCCTGGGCCGCAAAGGCTCTGCAGAACCTGTGCGCCTGGCGGGCGGTGAGTACACCTCTGGCTATGTAATCAGTGCCGACAAACGCAAATTGTGGATAAAGGGATACACATCGTCGTTGTTCGAGGATATCGATGAGGATGCTCCGTTCGATGAGGAGTTCCTGGCCGGCAATATCGAGATGGTTCGTTCTTACGATGTTTGGGAGGACGAAGATGTGCTGCTGGAAATACCGTCACTGGAAGCGCGTTTCAGGCATGTACTGCTGCGCAAGTAAGGCCGCGAGCCGTCGCCATGCTTGATTCGGCCGAAGCAGCGGGGTTCGTTAAGAAGCCCCGTTGCGTCGCATGGGGATGTCTCGCCCGGGAAATCTCAAGCATTGCCATCCGCCCAATGGATAATCTCAGTAACAGCTGACTCTATTGCAGGCGTTGCTCGCGCTGTTTCGCCGCTGGCGAGCGCCTGCAATTGTTTACACCCGGTCTCATTTTTCCTGACAAACGTTTCCCACGTCATAGCTTGGCGATAGTGGCGTTCGAATTGGCGATCGACTCGGCAAACGTCTGGCCGCTCGTCATAGATTCGACACCCGGCATTCCCCTCATCCAGATGTCGGCACACCCCGTCGCCGCGGTCCATCGCTGCGGTTTCAGGGAGCAAATGAACACGGCGGCAGCATTCCATGCACCGACTGCAGGCAAATGCCTGACGGGTGTCAGGCATACTCAGCCATGGCGGCCAGGCATTGAACCAGGCGCTCACGATCCTCGCTCAGGCGGCGCTGATTCTGGTCGAAGCTGCCACGCAGGTTATGCAGTTTGTCTTTGATCTCCGCGAAGCTGGACTTCAAGTGCGTCTCAACCATTGCGTTCAGTGCACGTGAGAACTCCCACGCGGTCTCTTCACCAAAAGCCCGAATGGCCTGTTCGCGGCGTTCGCGCTCCTGGGCTTCACGTTGGGCCTGCTCGTTCAGGCGCTGTTGCTCAGGGTCGCCGGCAATAGCGGAATACAGTGCGCTCCCCACCTGGAAGGCAATGCCGATCACCGGAATGACCTTGCCGATAATCTGTTCGGCAACCTTCCCCATCGTGACTGGGCCGATACCCTTGAACAGTGTGGGTAACCACTCTTTGCCGACTTTCATTACGCTGACCACGTGTTCAGCTTTGAGCATGCTGCCCGCCTGGCGAACGCCGGATTCGAGCAGTGTCAGATCAATACCGGGCGATGAGGGGGCCTGGGCACCGTTTCCAGCTTCGGCTTCGAGATCCGGCGTAGCCTGGCCACTGAAGGTCTGAGGCTGCACCTGGACTTCCCGGATGACGTCGTCGAGCATTTCGGAGGCGTCGAGGCCCAAGCGTGTGAGCGCATCTTCAAGCTCGGCGCAAACCTGTTGATTGGCCTGGCTGATGAGCAGCTCGATCTTGCCCTGAGCGCTCTCACTGTTCAGGTTCAGAGCGCTGATTGTGCTCTTGCTGATATAAGCGGCCTTGGCTTCGATCAACGATTTCAAGCCTCGCCGTATGTCGATTTCGCGGCGAGCGATCTCTGCGTAGAAGGTGTCGAGAAGTTTTATCGACGCCTGATCCTGCCGTTTATCCAGTTCGTCTACTGTCGCTTCAATGAAACTGCGTAGCTCAGTGGCGACCCGCGCGACGATTTCTTTTTGTTTAACCGATTCGAAGAACGCCGCCAGCTCGCTTTCGAATTTCGGGAAACCCGAACTGTTCAACAGGTTCTGCTTGTTCTCAAGTTTTGCTTTGAGCGCGGAGCGGGCGTTTACCTCGACGATCGGGATATTGCCCAGCACTTGCCGGGTGCCGGCCTTCTGCTGAATGCGCTCACGGAGTTCGTCCTTGATACGTGCCAGGTCGATCGGGTCGAAACGGTCTTTGCAGTTGAGCACCAGGAAGATCATCTTCCCCGCGAGGACCAGTTCCAGCAGTACATCGAGGGTTTTCTCTTCCTCAACGACCCCTAGCGGGTTGACCACGAAAATCACGACATCGGACTGAATCAGCTGTTCGCGAGTGATTTCCTCATGCTCAAGTGGCGCGTCGATTCCGGGCGTATCGAGCACTTCGAAATCGCCCCAACGATAACCCTGAACGCGCGCAGTCTCGGGCACGTCGGCTACAGCGGCCAGTTCCTGGCCTAGCAGGGCGTTAATCAAGGTGCTTTTACCGGCGTTATAAACGCCATACACCATGATGGTTGCGCCGGCCTGGGCTTTTTTGGCCCGGCTCAATTGACGAATGCTGGCGACAGCGTTTGGGTTATAGGTTTCACACAGAGCGTCTACATCGTCATAGAGGGCCAGCAGCTGTGTCATCGGGCCTGGTCGTGTCATTGCGCGGTGCTCGTTTCAAGGGTGTTGAGAGCCTGGCGCAGGCGCTCCATTTCGATGGTCAGTACCTGGCAGTATTCGAGCATGGAATCGCGAAGGGGGTTGTAGATGCCCCGTACCTGCTCGTTCAGGTAGGCCGGCAGAGCGTTCGCATACCGTTCGATTGCAATCTGGCGTTGTTCTTCCAGGTTGTCGCCGACGACCACGTTGTGTTTTGCGAAGATGGCCTCGGCGCTTCGCCCGATCATGCTGGCAGCACTGCCGAGCGAAGCCCCGGCAGCGGCGCCTGCGGGGCCTCCGAGGAAGAAGCCGATGGTGCCACCCAGAATGGCTCCTCCCGTGCCCCAGGCCGTTTTGGTACTACTTCTGGTGCCGCTCATGTATTCCTTTTCGACCGTGACTTCTCGGTACTCGGGTATGGCGCCAAGCCGGCTTGTATCGAACGCACGTTGCAGCGCATTTTGCTGGGTTTCACCAATGGCTTTCATGGCTTCACTGGTCAGTTCGCCGAGGACCTTACTCAACTGTTCAAGCAGCAATGCCTGCACGTCAGCAGGACGGGGGCCGTTAAACAGCCCATTGACGAAACTGCGTAGCTGGGTAGTACCTTTCTGGCCCAATGTCCGCAGCTCTCGCTCCACCGACTGTTCCTGGTCCTGGATTTGCCGCTCGAATGATTCGGTCAGTTCTTTGATGAGGCTCAGATCGACGCTGGTTTCGCCTACGGCCTTGCGCAAGTTGTTCAGCGGGGTGGTCAGTTTGAGCTTGAGGCCTTGGCTTTGAGAGAGGCTCTTGAGTGTCTGGAACAGCGTCCCCAGTCCACTTTCCTGTAAGTGCGAAGGGTGCCGTTCAGCGAAGCGGGTAGACATGGGCAGAATGCGGATTTTCTCGGCAGCATCGTGTTGCATCGCCACCAGATTACCGGTGACTTCATTGATTTGAATGTGCTGAGTTTCCTTGGATTTCATCAGCACTTCGGTGATGACTTCCCCATCGTCGTCTTCATCTTCTTCGGTGATATCGCTTCCGGTCAGCAGAATCATCAGCGAGCGCTGGCCGCTCAGCAGGGTACTGACTTCGCCCATATCGGAGTTGCGCCCAACGGCCTGCGAATTCATGGTGTAGAGGATCAAGTCCGCCTGATCGACATACCGGCGCGCAAGGTCTCCATTTGCAGCATTCGTTGAATGCAATCCAGGCGAATCAACCCACGTGATACCCGGCAACTTGAACCCCTGGATCGAACTGGTGGCTTCCGTGGCACCGACCCTGAACTGTTTTGAGCGGAAAGCCTCGCCTTCCTGGTCGCCGCTGGCGACGTTAGTACGCTCATGGGAGAAGTAAACGGGTTTAAGGGCGACCTGGTCTTTGAGTTGGGTGGTAGGTTCGCTGTGCCCCCATGCCACATAGTTACCCAGTGAGCTTTTGCCCGACTTGACCTTGCCGTACACAAATACCAGCAGGGAGTCGTTGTAGTCTTCGCGAAATTGCGCCCCCGCCGAGCGTACTTTTGCGCGTTCTTCCCATACGCTGAATTGATCCGTCAGGCGCCCGGCCAACTGAGCCGCTCCCTCTTTGAGCGGGTTCCCCTTGCTGACCGTGGACACCATGCGTTCCGTATGCTGAAGCATGTTCTCTACAAATCCCGTGCGCAGTTCATCAAAGCGCTGCTGAGCATCCGCAAGGTTTTGTTTCTGGCTGGAAAACTGGCCCTGCAATTGATGAAAAACGTGCATCAACTCATCGCGAGTAACAGTGCTCATGGATCGATTACTCCTGGGGGATAAGTTGACGTTTCAGCAGCTGCAGTCGCTCGATGCGTGCCTGCGCGTCCTGCGTTTGGGCGAGTGCTGCCTGATCACTGGCAGCCGCATCGGCAGGTGCCGTCACGGTTTCGAGCAGGTTCACGCCTTGCATGAATTGAATGACGCATCCACTTTCCAGCGCTGGGGATGCCTGGAGAATGGATTTAACGGTCTTGCCATAACTTGACGTAGAGGACGCGGTACTGCGGATGCGTTGTTCGAGCTGATCGCCCGTCACCCCCTCGAGCGTTAGTTTGGTCATTTTGCTCAAGCCTTGGGACACGGGATTGTGCGGGTCCGACGGGGACGCCAGCGCCGAGGCGGCTACTCTGAGATGAGCCTTGAGCTGCTCACGCCGTTCTTGTGCAAGCGCCTGGACACGGGCCTTGAGATTTTCGCGCTCGCGTTGGCGCTTGGCTTCCTGCTCTTGCCGGCGCCGCGCGCTATCGTCGTAGGTCGACGTGCTGCTCGAAGAGGAGGGGCTATCGTCAGAAACGGCTTTGACAATGGCAGTTACGGCAGCGACAGCTGCCGCACCGATCAACCAGGGAAGAGGCATTGCAAGTCTCCTTACTTAAAGGCTCTCAAGTTTTGTGCGAGCTTTCTGCATGTCGGACGTATGGGTTTTGAAGGTTTGCCGAGCGCCGTCTATGAGCTCAACGAAGGCTTTGGCTTTCACCACATACGGCTGGGTTACCCGCTCGATCAGCTTGGTTTCCTTTACGATTTGCGCGTCTATACGCTCGCATAGTTCCAATGCACGCCGTGCAAGCCGCTTTTGTCGGGCGTCTTCCAGCGAGCGAGAGAGGCCTTTCGAAAGCGTTTGCAGATGTTGCGCCAAGGGAGGAATACCGCTTTTGATGCATAGCCCTTCTTTGTTTTTCTCAATACCACTTTTGAAACGAGTATTGGATATGACGAAACACTCGGGCGCCGTTCCGAGATGGATCAAGGCCTGACGTTCGATAGTTTCCCGAACCTCGGCCAGGTCCGCGTCCTGAAGCTTGTCCAGTTGGCTGACCACCAACACCACGCGTTCGCCAACATCGTCACCAAAAGTGTTGCGCAGATGATCGAGCAGGGCTACTTCCTCCTCGTCCAATTCGCCTGGGGGGGCATGAACAAAGAGCACGACATCAGCGTTTTCCAGGCCTTCGTTTGCCTGCTGGGTATCATCTTCGTCGATACCCAGGCCCGGGGTATCGATAAGCACGTAGTCGTTCAACTCGAGTGCTTGATTGGTTCGGGTGGTGCGGATGTCACCTGTTTGAAAATGCTGGTCAATGGCATGCCCGCTCAGCATATTAAGCAGAGAGCTTTTCCCTGCTTTTACCAGGCCCCAAGTGGCAATGCGAGGCTTGGTCGGGGTGGTAGTACAGCGCTGACGGGCAAGTTGCTGATACTCCGCCTCCAGTGCCTCGATCTGTTGTGCTTGATCCATCAATCTGCGTCTCCTGTCGCATTACGGGTCCAGCGGAACATCTGCCCGCCACAAGACTTCACCTTGCGGATCAATGATGTCATACCGACATGGTTTGTGCAGTTTGACTTTTTCCGGCGTTCGGAAAAAAGGCCCAACATCCGCAACATTACAGGATGGGGAAGGTGGTTCCTGACTAAAGATCTGAGTAATAGCGCCGATCCCTTAAGGGACGATCACTAATCGGATTTAGGAGATACCAATGGGCTGGCGCGACAAGCTGGATGCAGCTATCCAGAAAAACAAGGAAAAAATCGTTGAAATCGTGACAGTAGAGAACGCAAAAAAGCCATGTCCGCGATTGCTGTTGCGGCTGCAACTGCAGCTGTTGAAAAAGTGCGAGAGGAAATCGGAAAGCAGCGAGAACGACGGGAGCAGTTTGAAAGCGAACCAGATGATGTTCTCCATCGCATCGCAAAATCTGCAGAGGGAGAGTCCGATGCCAGTACCCGGATGGCAGCGGATGTATTGGAAAAGCGTCTTAGGCGTTTAGAATCGAAATCCATTGAAGAGTTGCGAATTATCTCGGCTTCCTTCAGCCACAGTGACGCAGAGCGTGAAAGGGCGTCGGCACTACTTCGGCGAAGGTAAACATCCTTCCGGCTGGCCACGAACCTTCATCAAGAAGGTGGGTGTCTCGAAGGCTCGCTGAGGCGCGAACTGATGAGCCTATTGCGTTGTTGAATGATGAGCCCTCTATTCCTTGAATCTCTGATTTCGTTGAATCGCAGACACAAAAAAAGACGTCCAAGGACGTCTTTGGACCGGGGTAAGTTGAACTGTTATTTCAACTTATTGAAATTATTAATATAAAATTTATTTTCTGTCGTTCTGGAATACCAATTGGAATACCGCCTATCCGGAAAGAGGTGCAGCTCCGTCTAATCAACACTCCCATTCTTTGGGGGCTCATCTGCCTCGAGCCCGCACATTAATGTTTTCTAGTAGTTTCTGCATAGCGCATTCGGAGCCCGCCGGCTGACACACATTGCGGATGAGGTTGAAATGATGGATACTGTTTTTATGTACAGTATTTCATTTTTTGACGACTCGTTGTGCCTAGGCTTGGGGCAGTCGGCAAGGGTGATGCGAGATTTGAGCTTCCCTGACGCTGGTGGGGACATTTTGCCACTATCGGCGGTAGAGGTTATCCTGCCCGACCCGCATGACCGTACTGCCTATTTGGTAGACGTTTGCCCATCTTCAAGGAAGTAGTTAGGAATGCACGAGACGCTGAGAATAAAAATTGACTTTTTGAAGGAGCGTCAACGGCCAGCTGAAATTTTTCAGGCTATGAGTAGTTATATTGAGGCCTACGAAGCGATAGGCCAAGTCATGGTCGGGAGCCTCGGTGCGCAGGGAGAATTCGCTCTTCGGCTTGAAGATGTCGAGACTGGTTCAGTTGCTAGTGTGCTCAAGGCCGTTCCTGGACGCCTCAAGGGATGGTTCGAGACTGCTGTTTTCGAATCAAGCATGAAATTAGCGGAAGACCTAGCGGGTCTCGAAAGTACCACTACTGAAGAAGAGGTTGATCAGCTAGCGTCAGGAGTTGAAGCTGAACTAGCTAAGTTTAATGATGAACAGATGTTTGCCCCAAAAATTGATCGAAAAGCTTTTGCACACGCATTGAATAAATTGTCAGAAGCAAATAAGAGGCTTCTTCCTGAGGAGAGCGCTTCGGCCAGCATCGTTGAGTCGGAAAATGTCACAGCTATCAATACTCACTGGCGTTTTAACGCGAATCCCAAAGAGATGTTTCAAGGGACGACTGAAACTAAAGGCTGCGTGGATAAACTTTACGTCAGAGCGCCAGTCAACATCGGTAAAGGAGCTTGGGCTATGCTCAGCGCCAGTACGAACAATCGCTACAATGCCAAGATCACTGACTTGCCGTGGCTTGAGCAGTACCAGGATGGCTCTATAGCACCTATTGGTCCCAGAGACGTTATGGAGGCTGAGGTTTCAATTGAAATTTACTCTCCGCCTCCGGGGAAAGGTAAACCCTTCATTTCGGGTGCGAAAGTCGTAAGAGTTTTGCAAATTCACCGCGATGTCGGATTACAGCATGAAACAAAACCTCTCTTCTAAAAAACGAAATACGATGTGGGCGGAGCTTTTTTCCGAGTACATCTTCATAGTCACGCCTTTTGTCTTTCTTGTGGCAATCAAACTGTATACATCGTCTTGGAAAGAAATCTTACTAGCGCCTGACTGGTCGTTAGTGTCCTGTATTATTTTTGGCCAGACTGCAGTGAGAATGTCTCGATCTGCAATTAAACATCGCGCCGCGGATGACACGCAGTTTGGGCTGTACTCGGCAAAGCGATTTTTCTTAGTTGCAATGTCTTTGCTATTTTATTTTGGGATGGTGGCGCAGCCCACAATATATCTTGGGTGGGGGCAACTGGTTTTATTTTTAATGGCTAGTTATTTTCATTTTAAAGACGGTCTTGCTGCTCGAATTCTTGAGGGGGGCGTCAAAATTTAGTTTTTATCTTGGATCGCGTCCAGGTGCGGGCTGATGATGGCTAGGGTGAATAGGGCCACAAGCGAATCGTTGGTACTGAATTAACTTTCGTTGGCGCGCATCACCAATTTGGCGAAGCATGTTGGGTCGTTCCCGGTCCAAGTAGGCAGCTGGAAATATTGCCGGGTCGTAGGGGATAGCATCCAGCACGTCGATTCCATATTCCACGTAAACACGCTTTCCGAGCGGTGTCAGGGCTAAAGCCTTAATCCGACGGATATGCTCCGATATGACTCGATATCCCTCATGTACCAGCAGGTCGCGCAGGTAATGGTTTGAAGCGCGCAGTGCAATCTTCACTCGCACGGATTCCCGGTGCGGTCGATCCTGCCAGTAAGCAAATAGATTGAACAGGCGAGACTTTAGACATGTGATGGGGTCGATGACGGCGACCTGCACACCTTCGATATCCAGGACGGATAAATATTTGAAAATCTCTTTTTTGGGCGCGCCCCCGACGCTGTCCATTTCCAGGATATCGACGATAACCTCTTTACCGTCAACCCAATCAATGTACGCTGCGGCAATATTTATCGTGTTGTCGTCCATCTTCGCCTTGCGAAAAGGGACGCCCATCATCTGGGCGCAATAATCAATAGAGTTGGGCTTGCCGATAAAGTCCAAGTCATCGCTAGTGACGAATCCGACATCCTCGCCTGTCATTTCGTCGATGAGGTATTGCCGGGCCCAAAGCGTAAGCGATTGCCCGCCAACGATCACAAGGCCGTAATCGGTGACAGCTGATTGAATTGAGGGACGGTAGACGCGCTGAATTAGATCGAGCAGGAAAGCGAAGAGCTCTGAACGTTCAAGTAGGGCGAACGGAGCGTCTTCGTTTACCGTTTCGGGCATCAGTTGCTTAGCGCAGAGAATCGTTGTGGGCGAGCGATTGAAGCAGAGTTGCCACGAAGGGCGGCTTTGGCACGGGCAGCAGCCATTTCAAGCATCTGAGGGTCAGCTGCATAGACAGCATCAACCTGGCGGTCACGTGAGCTGCTTTTAAGGCTCATCATTTCCGCAAAGCTAAGGTCTTTTGAATGCTGGTGGCCGCTGATCATGGCAAAGTACCCATAAGGGTGGAGATATAGACTTGAATTTGAGGTTAGCACATTCAGTCTGCGCATTTACAGGTGAAGGGCTGTGATTGCAAGGCTTTAACCGACGAAATGCATTACATTGCGACCATTTTGTGTGAAAAAACAGTTGTTTTTCGCTCACTAGGTACCAACAGGAGGGCTGGCGTAGCCAGCCCTCCTGTTGGTACCTAGTGAGCCTTTAACGCATTAAAAGACGATCTTTAAGAATCTAATCAGTTGTCAAGTGAAATGTCAACTGTGGTGTGGGTACTGTAGCGTTAGCTAAGCCTATCAGCTCCGGCATTGAGACACGCTGACCTACATTGGTGATCCATAGTCGAAAAATAGCATGCACCGAAAATAGGTTGCCCGATGACCGTGAAGGTGAGGATCTCGCTGAGCAAGTAGCCCTACGATTTCTGAGGGCGGTCCGGGGGGGGCTATCCACGATTCGAGCGTTAGATCAGCATTTCGCGGTCATTTCCTAAGCGTTTCCAGATCAATAGGGTGGTGAGTCGATAGTAATACTGGGTGGCGTCGGAGTGGTCTTTCAGGTGCTGAGTGAGAAACCAGCGCACATGCTTGAGCTGCCAGGTCCAGGGATTGTCTCGCTGCCATCGTTGTTGAATGGCCGCTTGCATGACTCGGGCTTGCCGTAGGTGTCGTTGCTGGGTGGCCTGCGAGCCATTCAATACGCCGCTCAGGAACAGCGCCATATCGAAGGGTTTGGTCACGCTCGACCTCCAATGTAGGCCGAAACTACATCGATCCGGTAATGCCCGAGTTCAAGGCTGATCTGTTTCCGCGCCTGTTGATCAAGGTCACGGTCAAGGCGATAGCAGTGGCCACCATTGACCGGTGCGGCGTGGCCAGTGAGCTGTTCGTAACGCTCGCAGGCGTAGGCTGCTCGCAGTTCATGAAAGCCCTTCAGCCCGTGTTCATGTAGCGTGTCGCGGGCGGGGAGCACGGTCTGTTGCAGGAACGCGGCGTAGCTTTCGTCTCGGGCCAGCAAGTTGCGACTATGGGGCGGCGACGCATGACGAGCCAACTGCAGCGCCGCCTTCACCGCTTCATTAACCGCGATCCATCGCGGCGCTGAAGCCCCTAAGCGACCGCCTTTGGTGCCGTCCTGAATGTTGATGCGGCCTAAGTGTTCGGCTTCGCGGTGCAAGCGTGGCAGGTCAGCCAGGATCGCTTCGCGCAGGCGCATACCGGTTGTTCGGGCCAAAAGGACAATCGCTGCCACCCGCTCGTGTTGCTGTTCGCCAAGCGCCTCAATCACTCGCCGCACCTGTTGATGGTCTTGGCCATCTGGCGCGCGGGTGCGTACGGTCGAACGCTTCTGTCCCAACGCCTGGCTCGGGCTGGCGATCCTCACGTCCTGATCACCGCGCAGCGCGGCGAGGGTGCGGTTAACGCTGCTCAGGCGGTTCTGTGCGGTAGCGATGCAGAGTTCACCTTGCTGGATCTGCTGGCGCAGGTAAGCGGCGTAGTCTTGCAGCGTCCGTCGATCAATTTGGCGCGCATCGTTGTAACCGGGGCCGTCCTCTGACCGACACCAACGCACGAACGCTTGCCAGCGATCACTATGCGCTTTGACCGTGGCGAAGTGGCCGCCGACAAACAGATCCTTGAGTGCTTGTGGGCCGGCGTAGCTCAGCTGGCGGCCATAGCCAAAGTTGCGACCATCACGCCGACCGACCAAGGCCATCGTCATCACCGTTTTCATTTGTTTGCAGAAAGAGCAGCAGGGCTTTCCAGTGGGGGCTGAGCCTGTCCATCTGCTGCCAGTGTGTCGGGCGGATCAGGAGGGCGTTCTCCTGGTGTTGCAGCAGTGCCCCTTCCTCACGCAGTTGCTCGATCAGCAGGGCGAGGAGGGCAGGCTCCAAGGGTGGTGTGGCGACAGCGGCGACAGCGGCGACAACCCGCGTCGTTTCTGGCTTGGCGCGTGGCGACAGGGTGGCAACAGAGGCGGCGACACACCGTGATTCAGGTTGTGGTTGATGTTGTGCCTGATAGCGGCGCACCGCGTCATTGAGGCGGAACATGGCGCACCTCGAAAGTCTTGCCATCGCGGCTGCTCAGCCAGCGATGAGTGATCAGCACGACCAATAAAGAAGCGGTATGGTCAGCGCTCTTGCGGGCAAAACGAGGGCCGTTTCGATTGACGTCGCGGATGGTGAAGTGGGTCCAGCCTTTCTGCACCAGCCAGCGCAGCAGCCGATCCGCCTCTTCGCGTCGGCTATTGACCGGCTCCTGTTCGGTCAAGCGCTGGATCTCAGCCAGGTAGTAATCCATCAACGTGGAGGCGCGCTGGATGTGTGCTTCCTCCAACTGACTGGCCTCTTCAACCATGGCCAGCACGCCTGCGATGCGCAGCACATTCGCCGCGGCCTTGCCCGCGACAGGCTGGACGCCGGCCAGCTCGCCGAACTCGCCAGACTGGCACTCGATGGTGTCGTGAATATCGATCCAGGCACGACGGGCACGGGGAGTCAGTTCCAGCGTGACGGGATTGAGTGATCCATCCTTGTGAAGCGACCAGGGCTTTTGCAGCAGGGCGGTGATCCGTTGTTGGTAGCGCTGGACTTTGGCATCTCTGGTCAGGTCGATTGCCTTGTAGAGTCGCTGGCCGGCCAGGCGCTCGGGCCAACTGATAAGGCAGCGGCCGAGGATGCCTTGGCCATTGATCACCGGGTCTTTGAACAGCTGGTTGGCCAGGTAGGGCTGCAGCATCAGGTGCATGCTGAGGCGGCGATCATAGGCACGTAGACTTTCCCCTGCCATGGAGCGCGCCCGGTCGATCGGGCTGCCATCCCACAGTGTCGACAAGGTGGTGATCGCCTTGAGCAGATTCTCTTTGCTCATGGTGCTGCTGCCCAAGAACTGGCCGCCCTCATCATTGAACAAGCCCATGCTGGGCAAGCCCTGGCACAGGCTTTTGACCAGGGCCTCAATGGTGGGTTCGGCAATGATCAGTCTCGGTGGTACCGGCTCGGACAGCTCACCGCCTTTCGCCTCAGCACGCTCTGTTGAGGTTTTGGGTTTGGCCATGATGCTGGTAGCGGCGCGATAGGCTTTGAGCTTTTCCACATACAGGGTCCACTGCTGCCGCTCCCAGTCGCGCGCCGCCCTTAATGCCAGGTGATCCACCGCGCTTTTGCGATCACCCGAGGACGCCACCGTCAGTAGGTAGAGGGACAGCGGATAGGTTCGGCCGTCGAGTTGGACATTGGCATGACCCTGGCTCACCAGAGCAGCGCTGGCCAGCACCGATTGCGCGGCCATGGCGCAGGGCACGCCGATCACCTCGGCCAGTCGTTCGACCGCAGGGCCCAACAGATCCCCGAGTGCTTCAACCGGGTAGGACAGTGGTGCCTGCTGGTATTCCAGCAATGGTTGTGGTGGCTCGAATGCTTCGCACAGTTGCATCGCTATTCTCCTGAGATTATCGACTTCGTCCTCACTCATCCCGCCACGGTTGTTGAGTGTTATCAGGGATCAAGGCCCCTGCGACCTGTGAGGTTTGTCCACTCACGCGGGACTGACGGCTCCTTACGACCGGGAACTTGGGCATCTCATGATCTGGCCTCCTGAACACCGATAGCGGTGGGCGGGTGGAGGCTGCACTGGCTGACGAAACCAGTGCCGCGAGATCCTGAGTCAGGTGAAGGCAGTGAGGCGATGACCGGGGCATGCCTGACTGTCAGTCAGGTGCAGTCCATCCCCTGGACTGCGGCACCATCATCGGCATCGCTGTGGCGAGTGAGCATTCGGTGTTTGTCACGCCGATTGTCACGAGGGGGAAAGCCGCAAAGCCCCGTGCGAGCAGGGCTGCAGCAGTGTGAGATGCGCCCGTCTCTTTCGGGGGTAAAGAGACGGGCAATAGGTTGGCGCAAGAAATTGCCAAGCGGATAAGTTGCTGCAGAGCAGCCAGGAGGGGGCATGAGTTGCCGCGGTGGGCATTCTGGAAGATTGGGCATCCATCACATCGCTGTGACCGTGCGAGCCGCCGGACGCTAATCGCACTTGGGGAGAACCGCCACGATGTGGCGTAGCCTCAAAGGTTCTGGCTACCTGGGAGCTGCCAACGGCAGCGCTTTGAGTCTTCTTTCTATCGTCCGCGTATGGTTGGGTCAACCGGACTGCGCGCAGTCGATTGGGCCAGCCAGCGGTACTGGAATGCCTTGGTCGTGAGTGGTGTTGGATGGACGATGAGCCGTTCGTCGTCTATTAAATGTGAGCCCCAGCGCATGGGAATGCGGAGCCTTCCTATGCGCTGGTGCTTGGCCGGAGGAGCGCAGACATGCAGGAGGTTTGGCGACAGTCGCCACTTCTGTCGCCATGCTGCGCGCCACGGATTACGTGGGTTGTCGCCGGTGTCGCCGGTGTCGCCGGTGTCGCCGGTGTCACCGGTGTCACCAACAGAAATGTCACTGCGTTTGAGGCGTTACGTCTACCGGTGCCATCCATTGAGTGCTTAGCATATCGGCACGGCGTTGCGGTCCTGCATTTGATTGATCGCAGATGCCAGAAGGCTGCCAGTGGCAGCCTTCTGGATGTGCTCACTTTACCAAGCCATCATCGGGCGGCGGCGTTCTATGTCGTCCGCGCGGTTGTACCTGACAGCCTCACCCGCTAATCGTTACACTGCGCGCACCTTGTCAGGCTGGCGCTTTCCCGGCTTGGCCTATTGTCCGCCGTGTTGCTTCGCTGGGCATTAAACCCATTATTCAATTCAGGTAGTCATCAGAAGTGATCACAGGCGCAATCAAATCCCAAGTTGACCAGATCTGGAATGCGTTCTGGAGCGGCGGTATTTCCAACCCCATGGAAGTTATCGAGCAGATGACCTATCTGCTGTTTATCAAACGCCTCGACGAGTTGCAGACGGTTAAAGAGCGTAAGGCCGCGCGCACCGGGCAGCCGATGGATAAGCCGATTTTCAGCCCCTACCAGGCGCATTTGCGTTGGGCGGCGTTCAAGGCTCTGGGTGATCCGGCCAGCTTGTACACGCTGATTGCCGATAAGGTGTTCCCTTTTATCAAGTCGCTGGGCGGCGAAGATGGCGAGTCCACCTACGCCGCGCATATGAAGGATGCGCGCTTTACCATTCCGAACCCGGCGTTGCTGGCCAAGGTGGTGGACATGCTCGACGCCATCCCCATGGAAGACCGCGACACTAAGGGTGACCTCTACGAATACATGCTCGGCAAAATCGCCAGTGCTGGGCAGAACGGTCAGTTCCGCACGCCCCGGCACATTATCAAACTGATGGTCGAGATGATGGCCCCCAAACCGTCGGACACAATTTGCGACCCGGCCTGCGGCACCGCTGGTTTTCTGGTGACGGCTGCCGAATACCTCAACACCCACCACAGCCAGGAGCTGTATCAGGACGCGGCCAGCGCCAAACGCTTTAATCACGACACCTTCCATGGCTTCGACTTCGACAGCACCATGCTCCGTGTTGGCTCGATGAACATGCTGCTGCACGGAGTGGAAAACCCGGCGATTGAAAACCGTGATTCCCTCAGCGAAGGCCACGCTGGCGTGGAGGGCCAGTTCAGTCTGATCCTCGCCAACCCGCCGTTTGCCGGCAGCCTGGATTACGAGGCCTGCGCCAAGGATTTGCAGCAAATCGTTAAAACCAAAAAGACCGAGCTGTTGTTTCTCGCCCTGTTCCTGCGCTTGATGAAGGCCGGCGGCCGCGCGGCGGTGATCGTCCCGGACGGCGTAATGTTCGGCTCCAGCAAGGCGCACAAGGCGCTGCGCCAGATGCTGGTGGAAGAGCACAAGCTGGACGGCATTGTTTCAATGCCGTCGGGCGTGTTCCGTCCCTATGCCGGGGTGTCTACCGCGATTTTGCTTTTTACCAAAACCAATTCTGGCGGCACCGACCACGTCTGGTTTTACAACATGCAGGCTGACGGCTTCTCGCTAGATGACAAGCGCAACGAACTTGATGCGAGCAAGCACGAGAGTAACAACCTGCCCGACATTATCGATCGTTGGCACAGGCGTAGCACCATTGTCGGTCTCGACCGTACCGCGCAAAGTTTTCTGGTGCCTAAGACTGAGATCGTCGACAACGACTATGACTTGTCGATCAACCGCTACAAGGAGGTGGTGTACGAGGAAGTGCAGCATGAAGCGCCGCAAATAATCTTGGCTGAGCTAAAAGCGCTGGAGGCGGAAATTGCGCGGGGCATGGATGAGTTGGAGGGGATGTTGTTATGAATTGGCGTATGATGCCACTAGGTGAAGTATCCACACTTCAACGTGGATTTGATTTGCCCATTCAAAATAGGCTTGAAGGTGAGATACCTATTTATGCGGCAAATGGCCCGGTTGGTTTTCATAATGAAATGCGTGTTGCTGGACCGGGGGTTATTACGGGGCGTAGCGGCAGCATTGGAAAAGTACATTATGTTGAAGGCGGATACTGGCCCCTGAACACTTCTTTGTATGTGAAGGACTTTCAAGGAAATGATCCGAAGTATATTTACTGGCTGCTTCGAAACTTACACCTAGATCGCTTTCACCATGGAACTGGCGTGCCGACGCTAAACAGGAATGTCGTACACCGCGAGCTCGTGCCTGTTCCGCCACTCTCCGAACAGCGTCGTATCGCAGAGATTCTAGATAAGGCCGACGCGCTACGCACCAAGCGCCTTGAAGCTATCACCAAGCTTGATGAACTGCTGCAATCCGTATTTCTGGAAATGTTCGGCGACCCTGTGACAAATCCGAAAGGTTGGCCAGCATCTAAGCTTGGAGAGTTTGCTGAGTTCGAAAATGGTGATCGATCATCCAACTACCCTAGCAAAGGTGACATCGTTTCTGGTGGCGTCTTGTTTCTGAGCACAAAAAATATTACGGATCATAGGTTAGATCTTCGTAATACGCAGTTCATTACCGAGAAAAAGCTCGAGTCTCTTTCCAGAGGAAAAATACGAAAAGGAGATTTGGTCATTACCCTTAGAGGAACTCTTGGAGCGTGTTGCATATTTGATGGGGTTTACGATATTGCATTTATCAACGCACAGATGATGATCATGCGTCCTAGGTTGGGAATTAACTCTGTATTCCTGCATTCGGTGATTACGAGTTCCGCTATTCAAGAAAAAATAAAGGGTAGCTTTACGGGAGCTGCGGTTCCTCAGTTAACAAGTGGCGGCATCGCCGAGCTTGGCTTATACAGGCCGCCTACAGACCTTCAAATCCGTTTTTCCGAAATCGCTCTTATGATTCAAGCGCATAGACGAGAGCTATGTAGATCGTCGAGTTTGGTCGACGACCTCTTTCATTCACTTCAACGGAAAGGCTTTTTAGGTGCGGTTTAGTCGAATTGTACTTCAGTCGATCGAGGGCAAATTCCACGGCCTCAATACCCTGAGGTGCTGATCGACGAGGGACATGATCTCCAGCCAGTGTGGTTTAAGCTGGTGGTGCAGATGATCGATCCCTAGAGTAATTCGCTGCTGGTGCTGTATCACACTGCGCAGTCGATTTATCGCGGCAAGGTCGGTAAAAATGACATAGATTCAGCTTCGCCAGCGTTGGTATTCAGGCCCTGGGGCGTACCACCATCCTACGGTTGAATTACCGCAATACCGTGGAGAGGTCGACGAAACGTGGTTGCTGTATGTGGCCAAACTCGCGCGATTGATCGGTTGGTGATGACTTACCGCGAGCCATCCAGCTTTACCCGCAGGATTCAGTATTCAATAGGCAGCGTGCGACAGCACCTGGACGAGATGGACTCACAAAAGGCAGCC
The DNA here is from genome assembly GCF_054898165.1 of Pseudomonas sp. Hz4. Classification (NCBI taxonomy): domain Bacteria; kingdom Pseudomonadati; phylum Pseudomonadota; class Gammaproteobacteria; order Pseudomonadales; family Pseudomonadaceae; genus Pseudomonas; species Pseudomonas sp. Hz4. The sequence goes on from NZ_CM142719.1 coordinate 1,069,366, forward strand.
GGTTGATATGAGCAACTTTGAATTTCTCATCCCCGAATTTAAAGCGCTGGTTGAGCCGGCCAAGGGGGCGGAACACCTAGTGTATTCTGACCCGCGTGCCTGTTGTATGCGTACCCGTCATGCGTTGGAGCAGACGGTGCATTGGTTGTACGAGCATGATCGCGACCTGCGCATGCCTTACGACAACGGCCTAAATCTGCTGCTGACTCAGGTGGAGTTCGTTCGCCTTCTGCCCCCGCAAATTCATCAAAAGACGCGCTTGATTCAGAAGTTTGGCAATCAGGCAGTGCACTCCAATCAAGCGATTGGCTACAGCGATGCGATGAGGCTGGTACGCGAGCTGTTTCACGTGTTGTTTTGGCTGGCACGCACTTATACCCGCGCCACCGACCCAAAAAATATCGACGCTGCATTTGACGAAAAACGTGTGCCTCAGCTCGTTAGCATGAATGAGGCAGTTGCCTTTACCCGTGCGGAACTGAAAAAGCAGGAAGCCAAATTCCAGGAACAGATCTCAGCCCAACACGGAACCCTTGAAGCCCGCGAGGCGGCGATTGCCGAGCAAGCCGCCAACCTTAGTGAGCGCGAGGCGCTGCTAGCGCGACTGGATGCCGAACTGGTTGCCACCCGTGCCGCACTGGCCCAGGCCAAGGCGACTAATATCGCCGTGCCAGATAACCATGATTACGACGAGGCCGACACCCGTCGTCTGTTTATCGATGTGTTGCTGCGCGAGGCCGGTTGGGAATTGGGCAAAAACGCTGACGCCGAAGTGCCAGTGAGCGGCATGCCCAACGGGCAAGGCGAAGGTTTTGTCGATTACGTGTTGTGGGGGGCCAATGGCAAACCGTTGGCGGTGGTGGAAGCCAAGCGCAGCCTGAAAGACCCGGACGTGGGGCAGCAGCAAGCCAAATTGTACGCCGATTGCCTTGAGGCCGAGAAAGGCCAGCGGCCGCTGATTTTCTATAGCAACGGTAACCACACTTGGCTGTGGGACGACCGCCGTGCGCCACCACGCGAAGTACAGGGTTTTTATACCCGCGATGAACTGGAACTGGCGATTCAGCGGCGCAGCCTGCAAACCGATTTGCGCGAACTGCCGATCAATAGCGAGATTGTTGAGCGGGCATATCAACACCGGGCGATTCGAGCGATGACCGAATCCCTGAGTCAGGGCCGCCGCGCCGGTTTGCTAACCATGGCCACCGGCACAGGCAAGACGCGGATGTCGATTGCCCTGATCGAGCTGTTGATGCGGGGCAACTGGGTCAAGCGCGTGCTGTTTCTGGCTGACCGGGTAGCCCTGGTAAAACAAGCCGCCAATGCCTTTAAGGAGTTCTTGCCGGACTCCAGTCCGGTCAATCTGGTCACCGACAAGAGCGGCCAGGGCCGAGTGTATCTGTGTACCTATCCGACCATGATGGGTTTGATCGAGCAGATGGAGGGTGACCGTCGCAAGTACGGCGTTGGCCACTTTGACCTGATCGTGATCGACGAGGCGCACCGCAGTGTGTACCAGAAGTACGGCGCGATTTTCCGTTACTTCGACAGTTACTTAGTGGGCCTGACCGCCACCCCGCGTGACGAAGTGGATCGCGATACCTATCACCTGTTCGGCCTGGAAACTGGCGTGCCGACCGACGCCTACGGCCTAAATGAGGCAGTGGATGACGGTTATTTGGTGCCGCCCAAGGCGTATTCGGTGCCGATCAAGTTCGTTCGCGAAGGCATCCGTTACGATCAACTCAGCGATGATGAAAAAGCGCACTGGGAGTCGCTGGATTGGGGTGATTACAGTGCTGAAGGTGATGCGCCTACCGAGGTATTGGCGTCGGAAGTCAACAAGCAGCTGTTCAACGAGCCAACCGTTGACCTGATGCTCAAGCACTTGATGCAAAACGGCCTAACGGTGGAGGGCGGTGACAAGCTAGGCAAGACCATTATTTTTGCGGTGAACCAGAAGCACGCCGATTTTATCGCTCGCCGCTTCAATCATCATTACCCGCACTTTAAGGGTGAGTTTGCGCGGGTTATCACCCATGCGGTGAGTTATGCGCAGACCTTGATTGATGACTTCAGCAGCAAGCTTAACAAGCTGCCGCAGATCGCCATTTCGGTGGACATGCTCGATACCGGCATCGATGTGCCACAGGTTTTGAATTTGGTGTTCTTCAAGGCCGTCCGTTCAAAGGTGAAGTTCTTGCAGATGATCGGCCGCGGCACGCGCCTATGCCCGGACCTGTTTGCGCCGGGTGTGCACAAGCGCGAGTTCGCCATCTTCGATTTCTGCGCCAACTTCGAATACTTCAACGAAAACCCCAAAGGCGCTTTGGGCGGTACGGCCGAACCGTTAGGCAAGCGGTTGTTCAAAGCGCGGCTGGATCTGCTGTCGTTGTTAGCGCCGAAGGACGTTCGGAAGCCTGGTGATCTGGCGGAAACCAGAGGCCGGTACGATGCCTTTGTCGAGCTGCGCACGGAGTTGACCGACGAGTTGCACGACGAAGTCGCGGCGATGAATAAAGACAACTTCATCGTGCGTACCGAACTTGAGCACGTAACCCGCTTTACCGAGCGTGAAATTTGGAATGCGCTGGATGATGCAGCGCTGGGTGATCTGCGCAGTCACGTCGCAGGCTTGCCGAGTGAGCGCGCTCCTGAGCACATCACCGCCAAGTTGTTCGATCTCCTGTGCCTTAATTTGCAGCTGGCGTTACTTCGCTCGACCAGCGACTTCGTGACGTATCGTGACAAGGTGGTCGAGCTGGCCAGCCAGTTAGAAGTGATGGACAGCATTCCGGCAGTGCATGCTGAAATTGCGTTGCTTCAGGACGTGCAAACCGACGAGTACTGGCAGGACATCCGCTTGCCGATGCTTGAGCAACTGCGGCGCAAGATGCGTGAGCTGATCAAGTTTATCGAACGCCGCCCGAACAACCCCGTTTATAGCGTGCTGAGCGACGAGATTGGCGAAGCAACTGTAGTCAACCTGAAAGATTTCAATACCGGCATCAACCTGGAGCAGTACAGGAAAAAGGTCGAAGCCTATATCTGTGGCAATGAGAACCATGTGGCCATCGCCAAGCTCAAATTTAACCGGCCGCTGACGCCGAGCGATCTGAGCGAGCTGGAGCATTTTGTCTACGAGTCGGAACCGGTTCAGAGTCGTGAGCAGTTCGAACAGTGCTACGGCACTGACCAACCGCTGACGCTGTTGATCCGATCATTGGTAGGCTTGGATCGCAATGCGGCAAAAGAGGCTTTCGGTCAATTCCTCGACGAGAACCGCTACAGCAGTCAGCAGATTCGTTTTGTTGAAATGATCATCGAGCGTCTAACCCGGCAGGGCGTGATGGAAGCGGGTCAACTATATGAACCGCCTTTTACCGCACTGCACCACGAGGGATTAGACGGTGCGTTTGGCGACGCGGATGCCAACGCGATCATTTCGGTGATTGCTTCAATCAAACGCAGTGCGGCAGCCTGATGGCGACTGACTCAATCGTGGGCGCTGCCCGGTTTGCGCTGGCGTCTGGGTTGTAGCTTTTGGCTAAGCGCTTGGCGACAGTCGCCACTTCTGTCGCCACGCTGCGCGCTACGGATTACGCGGGTTGTCGCCGTTGTCGCCGTCCGGTGAGTCCTCAGCGTATCGACACGACGTTGCGGTCCCTGGTTTGATTGATAGCAGATGCCGACAGGCTGCCGGTGGCCGCCTTCTGGATATGTTCACTCCACCAAGCCATCATCGGACGCCGGCGTTCGATGTAATCCGCCCGGTTGTAGGCGCTTCGAACTTCGTCTTTATCGACATGCGCCAGCGCGACTTCGATTAGCTCCGGATCCCACCCATGCTCGTTCAGGATTGTGCTGGCCATGGAGCGCATGCCGTGGCTGACCAAGCGGTCCTGAAAGCCCATTCGTTTCAACGCCATGTTGGCGGTCTGGCTATTCGCGTGGGTGCGCGGGTTTCTATCTGACGGGAACACATATTCCCTGTGGCCACTATGGGGCTTAAGCGTCTCCAATAACGAGAGAGCATGTTCGGTCAGCGGGATTGTGTGCGGACGACGCTTTTTCATTCGCTCCGGAGGGATGGTCCAGATGAGTTTGTCGAAGTCGATGTCTGCCCATCGAGTGGTGGCCGCCTCGGCAGGGCGGGTCATGGTATGAAGTTGCCATTCGATCAGGCAGCGGGTCGTCCGCTTGATGCTGGCATTCGCGATTTCCATCATGAGCACCGGAAGCTCATCAGGTGGTAGCGCTGCCATGTTCTCTTTCTTAGGTTTCTTGAACACCGCTCGAATTCCGCTGAGAGGGTTGGCAAGGATCATTCCGGAATTGACCCCGTAGGTCATGATCTCGTTAAGGCGCTGGCTCACTCGCTTAACTGTCTCGAGGCTGCCTTTGGCCTCAATCGGACGAAGGAGCTTGATGACCATCGGGGCGCTGACTTCCGAGAGAGGCGTTGATTTCATACTCGGAAAAACATGCAGTTTGAGGGAGCGCCAAATATCTTCGGCATACGCCGGTGTGACGGAATCCTTCTTCAGCTCGAACCAGGCGGTGGCCACGTTCTCGAAGGTGTGTTCCGTTTCCGCTCGTTTGGCTTCCTGCAGCTCATTGCGCTGAGCTTTTGGGTCGATGCCCTGTGCAAGCAGCTGTCTGGCCTCAACGGTTTTCTTCCTCGCTTGCGCAAGAGAAACCTCGGGATAAGAGCCGAGTGCCATGTTGATTCGATTCTTGGTGACGGGATGCCGATAGTTGAAATTCCACTGCATCGAGCGATTGACCCTAACTCGCAGCTGGAGCCCGTCGCCATCCGTGAGGACGTAATCCTTGTCTTTCGGTTTGACCGCCTTGAGCTGGCGGTCGGACAGGCGGGTGGTTTGAGCGCACATGAGAAGTACTCCATGACACCTTTTGGTATTCCCAAGATTAGCGCCGGGGAGTCGGGAATACCATTGGGAATACCAAACCGCCTGGAACTCAAAAAATCTGGAAAGCCCTGAGTAGCCCTGAACCCCCCGTATTTACTGAATTTCAGGCACAAAAAAAGACGTCCGTGGACGTCTTTAGATGATGAAGTGGTGGAGCCGGGGGGATTTGAACCCCCGTCCGCCAGTACTCCGCTGTCGGTACTACATGCGTAGCCGTGTCTATTAAGTTAACCCTCAGCGACCCGACGGGCAGGGTGCTTTGGGCGAGTTGTGTAAGTTTTAGCCGCTTCGTCCACAACGTACTGCACGGCGATTCTGTTCTATATGACAATCACTTTGGGTTTACAGACATCCCCTGATGATTGCTGGACCCGAAGGTACCAGGAGGGAAGGGCTAAGGCTGCTTACGCAGCGAGAGCGTATTCCCCGTAGGTTTCGTCATTGGCAACTATAGAAAGTTGCAACAGTGGATTTACGAGTTCTGTTACCAACTCGGCATGCACCTAAAGTTTCGCAACCGGCGTCGAATCCTAAACGGCCCCGAGCTCATTGCTCTGTGAATCAAAGTGAGCAACAAGCCTGCGCAGTGTACGCCAACGTGGCTCAGAAGGCCAACCCGAAGGTTGGCCTGCCCGGGTTACTTGGCTGGCTCGCTGCCCATTTTGTCCACACGGGACAACGCTTGAGTGGCTGAAGCGACGCATTTATCGTCATCACCGGCCTTTTGCGCCATTTCGGCATCCGCCTGCATGCGCTTGATATCCATCGTGGCGTTTTCGGACGTGGCCGGGAGCGTAGTGACTTTGTTCTTCAGTTCCTGAAGCTTCACTGTGCACAGATTGGTGTCGGCTGCGAAAACGGGAGAGGCCAGCATTGCAACAGAAATAAACAAACCAGCAAGAGCGGTACGTTTCATGGGGTATCTCCTTGAACTGATGGTCTCGGTGTTGCCGTATGAGCTGGCGGCTCGGCCGAGTCTTAATAAGCCACGTTCGTTGAGGCCTAATTAAATGACTACGGCGTTGCGCAGGAATTCGGTTTTTTCTTGAAAGGCTAAGAAAAACTTGCTCGACGGCTGAAGGGCGCACTAAAAAGGGGCGCGAGTGCCCCTTTTCGCTGGGGAAAATGCGTCAGGGCAACTTGGCTTGGGTGACCCGATCGACCAGATAGACCAGCCCGTGATAGTCAATTCCACCGTGTTGCGTCAGACCTATCTCACAGGTGCGACTGGTAGAAATCCCTTCGCTGCACTGCTGCACCGCATCCTTGAGCGTGCGCAGCGAATGAGCATTCAGCTCCGGCGTGGTGAAACCCTTGTCTCCAGCAAAACCACAGCAGTGAATACCTTCAGGAATGACCACGTTTTTACTGCACTTGCGGGCCAGATCGATCAACGCCTGGCTCTCGCCAAGGTGTTGAGTACTGCAGGTGACATGTACCGCGATCGGCGCTTCCTGCGGCGTGAAATCCAGACGATCCATCAAATGCGTACGAATGAAACGCACGGGGTCGTACAAGTCCAGTCGCACTTCACCCAGGTCTTGAACCAGCCGTAACGTACACGGGCTGGTGTCGCAGTAGATCGGGTCGAGCCCACCGCGACTGGCGTGCAGCAACGCGCCGATCAGTTCCTGGCGTTTGTGTTCGGCCTGTTTGGCATAGCCCTTGGAGGCGAACGGCTGACCACAGCAGAGGTTGTCCAGATTGTCCGGGAAGACCACTTGGTAGCCGGCCTTTTCCAGCAGCCCACGGGTTTTGTCGTACAGCGATATTTGCTCTTTATCACCCGCCGCCGGGCCCATTGCCCGCGACACGCAGGCCGCCAGGTACACCACTCGAGGGCGTTCGTCCGACACGGTCGGGCTGAAGCGAATGGCTTTTTCCGGTTGCGGCATGGCATTGGTCCATTGCGGGACCTGACCTTTGGATAAGCGCGTCAACGTTGCCGAAAGCTTCGCCAATCGTGGCGCCCCCAACAGCATCCGCGCGCCGTTGGCCACGTGCAGGGTGAAACGTGCACCCTGCAGCGCAGTGGCGAAATTACCTTCCAGCCAATGGGCAGTTTTCGTATGAGTTGCCTTCCGGCCACGGAGCTTTTTCACCAGCTCGCCGGTGTTGATTCCTACAGGGCAACGCTGCGCACAGAGGCCGGTGGCGGCGCAGGTTTCGATACCTTGGTATTCGTAAGCGGCTTCGAGCTCGGCGGTGTCCACGCCTGCACGTTTCTTCGCCTGAATATCACGCCAGATCACGATGCGCTGGCGCGGGCTCAGCGTAAGACCTTTCGACGGGCAAACCGGTTCGCAGAAACCGCACTCAATGCACTTATCCACAATCTCGTCGGCGGCCGGCAACGGTTTCAGGTGCTTGAGGTGGATCTGCGGATCCTCGCTGAGCACCACGTCCGGGTTGAGAATGCCGTTCGGGTCGAGCAGGCGCTTGAGCTGCCACATCAACTGGTAGGCATCGCTGCCCCACTCCAGTTCGACGAAGGGCGCCATGTTGCGACCGGTGCCGTGTTCAGCCTTCAGCGAACCACCGAACTCCACTGCCACCAACTGCGCGACGTCCTCCATGAACGCCTGATAGCGTGCGACTTCTTCCGGGTTGTTGAAGCCTTGGGTGAAGACGAAGTGCAGATTGCCTTCCAGGGCGTGTCCGAAAAGGATCGCTTCGTCGTAGTGATGTTTGTCGAACAACTCGATCAGCCGATTCACGCCGAAGGCCAGCTGTTCAACCGGGAAGGTCACATCTTCGATGATCACCGTGGTGCCGGTTTTACGCACGGCGCCGACGGCGGGGAAGGTGTCCTTGCGGATCGCCCAGAGGCGGGCGTTTTCCACCGGGTCTTCGGTGAAATCGATTTGTTTTTCCACCGGAAACGAGGTCAACGACGTCATGATGTGCGCCAGTTGTTCGCGCAGTAAAGTGGACGATGCGGCGCGGGATTCGATCAGCAAGGCGCAGGCATTGTTCGACAGATGCTGTACGAAAGCCGGCATGCCGGGTTTGTTCTGCACCGAGCGCAGGCTGCGGCGGTCCAGCAGTTCCACGGCCGACACCGGTTGGCTTTTCAGCACGGTGACGGCGTTGCAGCAGGTTTCCACATCCGCGAACACGATCAACGCCGAGGCTTTGTTCGGGTGATCGATCACCGTGTCGTAAGTCACCGCGCTGATGAACCCGAGGGTGCCTTCGGAGCCCACCAGCAGGTGGCTCAAGATATCCACAGGTTCGTCGAAATCCACCAGGGCGTTGAGAGATAGTCCGGTGGTATTTTTCAGACGGTATTTGTGGCGAATTTTTGCTGCCAGTTCGGCGTTGGCGCGAGTTTCGCGACCCAGGCTCGCCAGACGTTCGAGCAGCGAAGCGTGGCTCTCACGAAACGCTGCAACACTCGCCGCATCTTCGGTATCAAGACGGCTGCCATCGGCCAACACCAGACGAATGCCAGCCAACGTGTGATAAGTGTTTTGCGCCGTGCCGCAGCACATGCCGCTGGCATTGTTGGCGACGATGCCGCCGATCTTGCAGGCATTGATCGAGGCCGGGTCCGGACCGATCTTACGTCCGAACGGTGCCAGCCACGCGTTGGCTTGCGCGCCGATAACGCCTGGTTGCAGACGAATTTGTGTGCCTTGCCCGCGAATCTCGCGACCGTTCCAGTTATCCCCGAGGACGATCAATACCGAATCGCTGATGGCTTGGCCGGACAGGCTGGTGCCGGCGGCGCGGAACGTTACCGGGACTTGATCCCGTAGCGCCAGTTTCAACAGCGCCACCACTTCATCTTCGGACTCGACACGAATCACCAGTTTCGGAATCAGCCGGTAGAAACTGGCGTCGGTGCCGAAGGCCAAGGTCGACAGCGGATCATCGAAACGTCGTTCTTGGGGAATCAGTTGATGTGCATCTCTCAGAAAAGCCGCCGGTAGAGTCATTGGTCCTCCAGAATCAGAACCACCAGGTCTTTTGGACCGTGTGCGCCGTAAGCCAGGACTTGCTCGATGTCAGCGGTTTTCGACGGGCCGGACACCAGCAGGGCGTTGGTCGGCAGGCCTTGGGCCCACTCGAATTCTTGCTGCACCTGATAGAAGTTGTCGCGGATGTCACTCGCCTTGAGCAGGGCGAAATGCACCGGCGGTACCAGACTCATCAGGCGCGGTTCTTCTCGCGTCGGCCAGAGAATCAGACTGCCCGTGGCGGCGATTGCACCGAGGGTGGTGGTGAGGCTCGCCGGGGTGTCGTTGAACAGCTCGGCTTTCCATTCTTCAACCGGACGGTCGTAGGCTTTGAGCGTGGGCAGGTCAGGATTTTTCGCCCAATGCTGAGTGACACGTTGACCGTGAGGTGTAGTCGGTGCGATCAACAGGCTCGGTATCTGGCGATCCCGCAGTAAATGGGCCAGCAACTCGGGCCAACCTTCGCCTGACGTCAGATGTATTTCGGTGTGCACCGCTTCCATCAATTTGCGCAGTTGCGGGATGCGTTGCTCAGCGGTGTAGGTGTACGGCACTGTCACCAGTTCGACATCGAATTCGTCAGGCACCGGTGTGGTGCCGGTCAGACTTTTGCGCAACTTGGTGAGGATATTTTGCTTGGCGCTCATCAGCGATCTCCCTGTTTGGCCAGATGCTCGCGGGCCATGTCATGCAGTGAGCGGGCAGCGGGTTTCGGTGCGCTGTGGTTTTGCGTCCAAGGACCAACGTTACTCGGTGCTAGGGCACGCAGGCGAGTGGCGAAGAAGCCGAACAGGCGATAGAGCGTCGGCGAGCTGTTGAGCTTGGCCCAGGCGTTCCAGATAAAGCGTTCCTTGCGCGAATATTTGCTGCCTTGGCCGCGCATGACTTGATGCGGACTGTCCGGAGCCTTGACGTTCTCCTCCCGCAGGCGACGCAGCAGTGCCGGAATAGGAATTTTTACCGGACAGACTTCGCCGCAAGCGCCGCACAACGACGAGGCGCTCGGGTGGTCCGGGACTTTCGCCAGACCGACCATGTGTGGGGTGACGATTTTTCCGATAGGCCCAGGGTAAACCTCCCCATAGGCGTGGCCGCCGATTCGGGTGTAGACCGGGCAATGATTCATACACGCGCCGCAACGGATGCAGTTCAGGGTCTGACGCAATTCGCTGTCGGCAAAGGCCTGGCTGCGACCGTTGTCGAGCAATACCAGGTGCACTTCCTGAGGGCCGTCGAGTTCATGCTCCTTGCGCGGGCCGGAGATCATGTTGACGTAGGTGGTGATCGGCTGGCCGAGTGCCGAGCGGGTCAGCAGAGACAAAAGCGGCACCACGTCGCGCAGGTTTTCCACGACTTTTTCGATGCCGGTGACGGCGATGTGCACGGGCGGCACCGTGGTGGTCATCCGTCCGTTGCCTTCGTTTTCCACCAGCAGCAAGGTGCCGGTTTCGGCCACGGCGAAGTTGACGCCGGAGACGCCGATGTCCGCTTCGAAGAATTTCTGCCGCAAGACTTTGCGACCGATCTGAATGAGTTGGTCAACGTCCTTGGTGTACTCCACGCCAAGTTTGTCGTGGAACAAGGACGCGACCTGACCGGCATTCTTGTGGATCGCCGGCATAATAATGTGTGAAGGCTTCTCGTGGTCGAGCTGGACGATGTATTCACCCATGTCCGACTCCAGGCATTCAATGCCTTGAGCCTCGAGGACATGGTTCATCTCCATCTCTTCGCTGACCATCGATTTGCCCTTGATCACTTGCCGCCCCTCGTGAGCGCGGATGATCGAGAGGACGATGCCATTGGCCTCGTCCACCGTTTCCGCCCAGTGCACTGTCACACCGTTGCGGGTCAGGTTTTGTTCAAGCTGCTCGAGCAGGTCGGGCAACTTGGATAACGCACGGGCGCGGACAGCATTACCCAGCGCTCGCAAATGTTCTCGTTCGTGGGCATCGCTGAAGGACGCTGCCCGTTTTGTCATCAGTGAATCCATCGCAGTGCGAAAGTTGTTTCGCAGTTGCTTGTCACCCAAGGCCTTGTGAGCCCGGGTGCGAAAATCTTCTTCCACGGCAACCGTAGGAATAATCGCGGAAGCGTTCATAGAACACCTCCGGTTCGCTGCCAAAGGAAACTGGCCAGGTGTTGGCCGCGCAACGCTTCCTTCTGTTTCTCCAGCGAGCCGTTGATGTTCATCAGGCAACCACAGTCGGCACTCAGTACCTGGTGCGCGCCGGATTCCTTCAACGATCGGGTCTTGTCAGCCACCATCGCGCCGGAAATGTCTGGCATACGGACGCTGAAAGTCCCACCGAAGCCACAGCATTCACTTTCATGGCTGTGGTCGACTCGCTCCACGTTGCTCAGCTGCGCCAATAACTCACGGCCGTGCAGGTGGGTGTTCATCTCACGACGTGCCGAACACGAAGTGTGCAACGCCACTTTTACCGGTGTGCCGCTGTCCTTGAGCTGCACCTTGCAGACAAACAACAGGAACTCGGCCAACTCGTAGGTCCGTGCCGCCAGTGCCTGAACCTGTTTCAGTGTTTGCGGCTCATCCTTGAACAAGTCGGCATAGTGTTCGCGCAACATGCCGGCACACGATCCTGACGGCACCACCACTGGATAGTCCCCGGCAAACAGCGCCAGTTGCGAGCGCGCCACAGTCCTTGCCTGCTCGGTGTAACCCGAGGTGTAGGCCGGTTGCCCGCAGCAGCTTTGTCCTTGCGGGTACTCGACACGTATGCCTTCGCGTTCCAGCAGATGAATCGCATCCATCCCGGCTTCCGGGTAGAACAAATCCACCACGCAAGTTCCGAACAGGTAAACCCGAGACGGCTTTTTGCTGGGGTATTGCCGAGGCTCGGGCAGTGGCGGGGCGACACGGGTCGCGTTCGGCACAGCGTTGTAAAAAAGCTCGCTCATCAGGCGTGTCTCTCGGCCGGTTATCCGTCCGTTGAGGCTGCTGAATATAGAGAGGGAAGCTTTCAGTAGCCTTACAGACTGGGTGGTGAATAGCTGACGCCGGATTAGTGGTTCGGCGTCGGTTTTTCTTATAGTTCTTAGTGCACCAGCATGCCGGTGAACCAGTAGGCCTGAGCCAGGGTGATCAGGCCGACGATCGTTGCAAAGAATAGGCTGTGCTTGAGGGTGAAGCGGAACAGATCCGATTCCTTACCCACCAGACCAGTCGCGGCACAGGCCACGGCGATCGACTGGGGCGAGATCATCTTGCCGGTCACGCCGCCGCTGGTGTTTGCCGCTACCAGCAAGGTGTCGCTGACACCGATCTGATGCGCAGTGGTCGCTTGCAACGAACCGAACAGCGCGTTGGACGATGTATCGGAACCGGTCAGGAATACGCCCAGCCAGCCGAGGAACGGCGAGAAGAACGGGAACGCTGCGCCGGTGCCTGCCAGCACCAGGGCCATGGTCGATGACATGCCCGAGAAGTTGGTGACGAAGGCAAACGCCAAGACCATGCCGATGGACAAAATCGGCCAGCGCAGTTCGTAGAAGGTCTCTTTCAAAGTGGTCAGACCAATTCTGAGGTTGATCTTCAGTACCAGCATCGAGATCAGCGCGGAAAAGAAGATCGCCGTGCCGGTCGCGGAAATCGGGTCGAGTTTGAACACCGCCGGTATAGCGGTCGGGGCGGCCACGATCGGTGCGACCTTGATCACCATTTGGTCCAGATGCGGGATCGCGAAGTTGAACACCCAGCTGTACATCGAACCGCCAGCGGCAAACATTGCCTTGAAGGGTTTCAGGGTCCAGATAGTGACCAGCACGGTGAGGATCAGGAACGGTGACCAGGCTTTGAGAATTTCACCGAGGCTGTAAGGCGAAGCCACGGTGCTGCGCGGCTGACCGAAACCGCCGGTGCTGGCGCTGACTACGGAAGCCGAGACGGCGCCAACGATGTGTTGGCCCGCTGCGCGCTTCGGCTGCCATACCTTCAGGAACAGCGTCAGGGAAATCAGACTGGCCAGGGCCGAGGTGATGTCCGGCAGTTCCGGGCCGATGTAGTTCGAGGTGAAGAACTGGGTGACGGCAAAGCTCAAACCGGCGACCAGTGCTGCCGGCCAGGTTTCCCGCACGCCGCGCAGGCCATCCATCATGAACACCAGCCAGAACGGCACGAACAACGACAACAGCGGCAGTTGACGGCCGGTCATGGCGCCGATCTTAAAGGCGTCGATTCCGGTCACTTGCCCAGCGACGATGATCGGAATCCCCAAGGCACCAAACGCCACTGGCGCGGTGTTGGCGATCAGGCACAGGCCAGCGGCGTACAGCGGGTTAAAGCCCAGCCCTACAAGCAGTGCGGCGGTAATCGCGACCGGCGCACCGAAACCGGCTGCACCTTCCAGGAAGGCACCGAAGCAGAAGCCGATCAGCAGCACTTGCAGGCGCTGGTCGTCAGTGATTGACAGCACCGAGCTGCGGATCACTTCGAACTGACCACTCTTGACCGTCAGTTTGTAGAGGAATACCGCCGCCACGATGATCCAGGCAATCGGCCACAGACCGTAGGCGAAGCCATAGCCGGCGGCGGCGAAGGCCATGTCGACCGGCATCTGGAAGGCGAAGATCGCCACAGCAATGGACAAGGCCAGCGTGATGCTGCCGGCCACATGTCCTTTGAGCCGGAACACGGCCAATGCCAGGAAGAAAAACACGATGGGGATAACGGCCGCGAGCGCGGACACGCCGAGACTGCCGAGCGGGGAATAGAGCTGTTGCCAGGTTTGCATATGGGGTGGCCCCTAATTGTTGTTGGTCAGGCACTGGTCAGCGTTCTTGGATAATTGGTAATACCAATTTACAATCGCTGTTGGCTAGGGTAAAAGCCTTGTAGGCGGCATGTCAATTTGCCGTTCTAAAACTTTTGTCGAATAAGCGGTGCAGAGGGCATCTGGTCCGCTCGACAAAATGCCATCTGATAGGTGCTGGCATAGCGCTGATAGGCCAGAATAGAGAGCCCGGCGAGTCGTCGGGATCGTGGAGAATTGAGTTATGGGGTTTGATCAAATTCGTCAGCGCCGTTTGTCTGACGATATTGTCGAGCAGCTCGAGGGGATGATCCTCGAGGGCACGCTGAAGGCGGGTGAGCGCTTGCCGGCCGAGCGCGCGTTGGCCGAGCAGTTCGGCGTGTCACGCCCGTCGTTGCGCGAAGCGATTCAGAAACTGGCGGCCAAGGGCTTGCTGGTCAGTCGCCAGGGTGGCGGCAATTACGTGGTGGAGTCGCTGGGGTCAACCTTCAGTGATCCGCTGCTGCATCTGCTGGAAAGCAACCCTGAAGCGCAGCGCGATTTGCTGGAATTTCGCCACACTTTGGAAGCCTCCTGTGCCTATTACGCGGCCTTGCGCGCTACGGACGTTGATCGCGAGCGGTTGACCACGGCCTTCAACGAATTACAGGACTGCTATACGCGTCATGATGAAGTGAGCCGTGCGGAAGAGGGCGCGGCGGATGCGAAATTCCATCTGGCGATTGCTGAAGCCAGTCACAACGCGGTGTTGCTGCACACCATTCGTGGGTTGTTCGACCTGCTTAAGCGCAACGTGGTGACCAATATCGGCGGGATGTACAAGCAGCGCACCGAAACCCGCGACATGCTGATCACCCAGCATCGTGAGTTGTACCTGGCGATTATCGAAGGAAGGGCAGAACAGGCGCGGGAAGTTTCAAGCCGACACATTTTGTACGTGCAGGAAGTGCTGGAAGAAGTGCGTCAGGAAATGCAGCGCATGGCTCGGGCGGAGCGGCGCAAGGGGATGTAGGTTTGGCTGATGATCGTTCCCACGCTCCCGCGTGGGAATGCATCCCGTGACGCTCCGCGTCACAAAGCGGACGCGGAGCGTCCATTGCTGCATTCCCACGCGGACGGTTCGACGCCTCGACGTGGGAATGATCAAGGTGAAGGATTACTCTTCCTTACCCTTGTTGCGCACCGCACGCTGCAACTCGCGACCGGCGTCGCGTTCGCGTTCGGTATCACGCTTGTCGTATTCCTTCTTGCCCTTGCCCAGAGCGATCTCGCACTTGACCATGTGCTTGCTCCAGTACCAGGACAGGCACACGCAGGCATAACCTTTTTGCTGCACGGCAGTGGCCAGCTTTTCCAGCTCGCGCCGGTTGAGCAGCAACTTTCGGGTGCGGGTCGGATCAGCGATAACGTGGGTGCTGGCGGTCATCAGAGGCGTAATGTGGCTGCCGAGCAGCCAGGCTTCGCCATCCTTGAGCAGTACGTAACTGTCAACCAGTTGTAGCTTGCTTGCCCGCAGACTTTTTACTTCCCAGCCGGCCAGGACCAGACCAGCCTCGAACTTATGCTCGATGAAGTAATCGTGTCGCGCCTTTTTATTCTGCGCGATGGTCCCTGTTGGGTGTTTCTTCTGTTTAGCCATAGGGGCGGCATTATAGGGAGTTGCAAGCAAGTCGGCTACGGTGTCGCTACGTGCTTGAGCAGGTTGATTGAATCCCGGACAATGCGGCCTCTTTTTTGAACGCTTGGGCGTGATAACGATGTCGACAGACAAGGTTTCTGTCCACGGCAGTTGGGCTAGCCGCTGGGTCTTCATACTCGCCGCGACCGGTTCGGCCGTGGGCCTGGGTAGTATCTGGAAATTCCCATATATGGTCGGCATCTATGGCGGCGGTGCCTTTGTGCTGATGTTCCTGGCCTGTATCGCGCTGATCGGTATGCCGGTCATGTTGGCCGAAACCCTGATCGGCCGTCGTGCCCGGCAGAGCCCTGCCAACGCCTTGAAGGTGCTAGCGCTGGAAGCAGGGCATTCGGCGAAGTGGTCCTGGGGCGCATTTGCCGGAATGATCACGGCATTGCTCATCCTGTCTTTCTATAGTGTGGTCGGCGGCTGGTCGCTGGATTACATCATCAATATGGGCCGTGGTGACTTTCAGGGAGTAACGCCTGATCAGGTTGGCGCGTATTTTGGCAATGTAATCGCCGATCCATGGCGGCTGACACTTTGGCACACGATTTTCATGCTGCTGTCTGCCGTTGTCATCGCCAAAGGCGTCGTTGCCGGGCTCGAACGCAGTCTGCGGATCATGATGCCGCTTCTCTTTGTGATGATTCTGGTGCTGCTGGGCTACAGCATGACCACTGGCCATTTCATGGAGGGCGTGCATTTTATGTTCGACTTCCACCCGGAAAAAGTACTCGATGGCTTGTTGCCCGCCATGGGGCACGCGTTTTTTTCCCTGAGCGTAGGCGTCGGTTCGATCATGATCTACGGCGCCTACATGCCAAAGAACTCATCGATTTCCGGCACCATCGTCGGCGTGGCACTGCTCGATACCTTCGTTTCCCTGGTGGCAGGTCTGGCATTGTTTCCGATTGTGTTTGCCGCGGGTCTGAACCCGAGCGAAGGCCCTGGCCTGATGTTCGTCAGCCTGCCCTTTGCCTTTGGTAACGTAGCGTTCGGCCAGTTGATGGGCGTAGTGTTTTTCGTGCTGGTAGCGATTGCCGCGTGGAGTTCGGCGATTTCCTTGCTCGAGCCGATGGTGGCTTACCTGGTTGAACGCACGAAAGTCAGCCGCGCGTGGGTCACCTTCTGGCTGGCATTCACCTGCTGGTTTGTTGGCCTGGGCACGGTGTTCTCCTTCAATATCTGGAAGGAAGCCAAATTTTTCGTGAACGAAGGCGGTTTGTTCCACCTCTATCAATGGGGCGCGGCCGGAGGCCTGGATTTCTTTGGTGTGATCGATTTCTTCACCTCGCGGATCATGTTGCCACTCGGTGGTTTGTGTTTCGTGGTGTTTGCAGGCTGGGTGATGGGCCGTGAAGCGGTACGCGACGAGTTGTCGATCCGCAACCCTGCGTTGTTCGCCTTGTCCCTGTTCTTGATGCGCTATGTGGCGCCCATCGGCATTCTTGTAGTGTTTGCCGCCCAGCTGTGGAAGTGACGCTGACATGACGACACACATTCAACGTTCGGCCTTGCTGCCGTACCCGGCGCAAGCGCTGTATGACCTGGTCAACGACGTGGCGCGTTATCCGGAATTCCTGCCGTGGTGCTCGACGGCCGAAGTGCTGGAAAGCTCTCTCGAGCATATGCGCGCCAGCGTAGGTGTGGCCAAGGGTGGCCTCAGTCAGCATTTCGTGACTCGAAATACCTTGGTGCCCGGACATTCGATTGAGATGAACCTCGAGAAGGGTCCGTTCAACCAGTTGCATGGCGTCTGGGTGTTCAAATCGTTAGGGGAGAAGGCCTGCAAGATCAGCCTGGACCTGTCGTTTGATTACGCCGGGCCGATTGTTCGCGCTACCTTGGGGCCGTTGTTCAATCAGGCGGTCAATACGCTGGTGGATGCCTTCTGCCAGCGCGCCAAACAGATACATGGTTGAGGTCGTGATCGACGTTGAGGTGGTCTATGCCGCCATTGATCGTCAGGTGCTCCTGTCGCTGACGGTGCCGGCAGGAACAACCGTGCGGGCGGCTTTACTGAAGTCTGGTGTCGGCGAGGCGTTTACGGAGCTGGATCTGGCAGATTGCCCGGTAGGGATCTTCGGCAAAGTGATCGCTGATCCGGACAATCGTCCTGTCCAGGCGGGTGATCGCATCGAAATATACCGGCCATTGCTGGCTGATCCGAAAGAGGTTCGCCGGTTGCGTGCTGCCAAAGCTGCTGAGGCCAAAACCCGGAATCAGTGATTCGCTCAAACGCTGGACAATAAAAAACCCGGACATGCCGGGTTTTTTATTGCGTCGCAAATTATTGCGGCGAGGTTTCCAGAGGTTCTGGAGTCGGGACTGGAACGGTTTCTACACCGTCGACGTCTTTCTGGATCTGATCCAGCAACGAACCTGGCTTGACCGGTTTCTCCGGTTTCGGCTGCTCGACGTTTTCTGCTGGCGCAGCAACTGCAGTGCCGCTGTCCTTGCCGAGAATGGCTTCGTCCCGGCTCACGCCTGGCATGAAATCACCAGAGAGGCTGACAAGTTGGTCATTAGGGTTGAAGATAACGCTAATGCGTTCCTGTTGGCGTTCACCACCACCGGGTTGCAGGCTATACAAGTAATCCCAGCGATCGGCATGGAACGTGTCAGTCAGCAGAGGGTTGCCCATGATAAACCGTACTTGCCGACGGGTCATTCCCGGGCGTAACTGGTCTATCATGTCCTGCGTGACGACATTGCCCTGCTGGATGTCGATTTTGTAAACCCCGGGGAATGAACAACCGGCGAGTGCGAGCAGTCCCACAAAGGTGAAACTGGTTAGCAAGAGCTTGGTGTTTTGCATCGGTGGGCGACTTCCACTATCTTGGCTGGGACAACGTAAACGCCGATCATACCCGCATTAAGAGAAGCTGCGAAGCAGCATCGCGAGAAAGCTGACCATGGTTGAAAATAGCGAACTACGCAAAGCCGGCCTCAAAGTGACCCTTCCACGGGTCAAAATTCTGCAAATGCTCGATTCCGCCGAGCAACGCCACATGAGTGCCGAGGATGTCTACAAGGCGCTGATGGAGGCTGGTGAGGACGTCGGTCTGGCCACGGTTTACCGTGTTCTGACTCAGTTCGAGGCAGCTGGCCTTGTGGTGCGGCACAACTTCGACGGAGGCCATGCGGTCTTCGAGCTGGACGACGGCAAGCATCACGACCATATGGTCAACGTCGAGACCAGTGAAGTGATCGAATTCTTCGACGAAGAAATCGAGCGTCTGCAGAAGGCAATCGTCGACAAGTATGGCTTCGAGATGGTTGATCACAACCTTGTACTGTACGTGCGCAAGAAAAAGTAAGCATGTCGCGCGAACTTAAGGTTCGCGAAACGAGCGAAGGCGACCCCAGGGTCGCCTTCGTGCTTTCTGCGGATCTTAAATTTTCGCAGTGACGACCATTTTTTTGGCGTGAGCCAGAGATTCCTTGGTGAGGTCGATGCCTCCCAGCATCCGCGCCACCTCTTCGACACGATCATTTTTGCTCAGTTTGGAGACGGCTGTGTGAGTGGCATCCTCACCGCGCACTTTGTGCACGAATAGATGCTGATGCCCCTGCGCTGCTACTTGCGGCAAGTGAGTGACCGTCAGAACCTGCCCGCGCTCCCCCAGTCGACGAAGCAACTGGCCAACGATCTCGGCGGTCGGGCCGCCGATGCCCACGTCCACTTCGTCGAACACCAGGGTCGGTACACGCGACGTTTGCGCGGTGATCACTTGAATCGCCAGGCTGATCCGTGACAGCTCGCCGCCGGATGCGACTTTTGCCAAGGCTTTCAGCGGTTGCCCCGGGTTGGCGCTCACGAGCAGTTCTACCTGTTCAAGGCCATTGGGTAGCAGTTCATCGCTGCTGTTGGGGCGCAGTTCGATGGTGAAACGACCGCCGGGCATGCCCAGTCGCTGGATTTCCTGCTCCACGGCACTGGCCAGGCTGCTCGACGCCTGATGGCGTAAATCGCTCAGCTCACGAGCCTTCTCCTGATAATGACGGGCATAGGAGGCCAGTTCATCGCTCAGGCGCTCGATGGATTCGTCGTTTGCATTCAGGGTCTCGATTTCATCGAGCAACTTCTGCTGCATCTCCGCCACTTCGGTCGGCTGGATGCGGTGTTTGCGCGCCATGGTGTAGATCGCATCAAGGCGTTCCTCCAGGTACTGAAGGCGCGCCGGATCGGCGTCGAAGTTATCAAGGAAGCGGTTCAGTTCCCCCACGGCTTCTTCGACCTGGATCTGCGCACTGGTCAGCAGGCTACTGGCCTCGCCCAGTGCCCCAATCGAATTGTTGACGCTCGAAAGGCGGTTGAGGCTGGCGGTGAGGGCGTTCAGCACATTGCCGGAATCACTTTCGCTGCATTGCTCGACCACTTGCCGGCAAATGCCCAGCAGGGTTTCGGCGTTGGTCAGGTTCTTGTGTTCCTGTTCCAACTGCTCCAGCTCGTTTTCGCCGAGGCCGAGGTTTTCCAGCTCTTCGAGTTGATAGCTGAGCAATTGATGGCGAGCGCGTTGTTCGTCGCCGGAATTGGAGAGGCGTTCCAGTTCCTGGCGGGTCTGGCGCCAGCGTTGGGCGGCCAGATGCACGTGACGGGCAAGGTCTGTTGCGCCGGCGTACTCGTCGAGCAGACGGCGGTGCGTGTCGGTCTTGAGCAGGGATTGGTGTTCGTGCTGGCTGTGGATGTCGATCAGCAACTCGCCCAGGGCCTTGAGATCGCCGAGGGGGCAGGGCGTGCCATTGATGTAGCCGCGCGAGCGCCCTTCGGCGGTAATCACCCGGCGCAAGATGCACGGGCCGTCACTCTCCAGGTCGCGCTCAGCCAGCCAGGCGCTGGCTTCCGGAATATCGACCAGGTCGAAGGTTGCCAGGATATCGGCCTTGTCTGCGCCGGGACGGACCACGCCGCTGTCGGCGCGATCGCCCAAGGTCAGGCCCAGGGCGTCGAGCATGATCGACTTGCCGGCGCCGGTCTCCCCTGTGATCACGCTCATCCCGCGATCGAGTTCGAGATCGAGATGTTCAACGATGGCGTAGTTATGTACGGACAGGTGCACCAGCATAAAGGCCGCTCCCAGGCTTTAGGTCTGGTTATTTATACAGTGTTTTGTTTCTGGCTGACAATGCCCACCCTTAGCTTGATTTGCTTGACCCGACGAAATCCTTAGTGCGCCCGGGAATGACAAAGCAGCTGTTTTTTGTAGGGTTAATCAATAAGCGCCCCTTGAAGCTGAATTTTGCGGCCCCATATAGCTGGGCAGAAGCGTGAGTTGAGCTCGCGGACGATATTGAAAGGAGAAATCTATGGCTGACGAACAGACAGTGGATACGCAAAATCTAGACGCCGATCAAGCTGCCCAGGATTCGGGTGATGAACTGGCGACTCGTGTTCAAGTGCTCGAAGAGCAATTGGCTGGCGCTCATGATCAGGCTTTGCGTGTAGCGGCTGATCTGCAGAACGTCCGCCGTCGCGCCGAGCAGGATGTCGAAAAGGCTCACAAGTTCGCGCTGGAAAAATTCGCCGGTGACTTGTTGCCAATCATCGACAGCCTGGAGCGCGGTCTGGAGTTGTCCAATCCGGATGACGAAAGCATCCGTCCAATGCGCGAAGGCATTGAGCTGACCCTGAAAATGTTCCAGGACACCCTGAAGCGTTATCAGCTGGAAGCGATCGATCCGCATGGCGAACCGTTCAATGCCGTTCAGCATCAGGCAATGGCCATGCAGGAAAGCGCCGACGTCGAGCCGAACAGCGTGCTCAAGGTGTTCCAGAAGGGCTATCAGCTCAACGGTCGCCTGCTGCGTCCGGCCATGGTCGTGGTCAGCAAGGCCCCGGCGCCGGTTTCGCCTTCGATTGACGAACAAGCTTGAAATTAGCCGCAAGGCCCCCATTTAGAAGTCAAGCGTTTAAGTGCTACCGCAGTTAGCCACCACTGCTGCGGCATCCAAATCCAAAGTTTCGGGAGAGTGAACATGGGCAAAATTATCGGTATCGACCTGGGGACTACCAACTCCTGCGTCTCCGTGATGGAAAACGGCGTAGCCAAAGTTATTGAAAACGCTGAAGGCACGCGTACCACGCCGTCGATCATCGCTTATGCCAACGATGGTGAAATCCTCGTTGGTCAATCGGCCAAGCGTCAGGCAGTGACCAATCCGCACAACACCCTGTATGCGGTGAAGCGTTTGATCGGTCGTAAGTTCGACGAAGAAGTCGTACAGAAAGACATCAAGATGGTCCCGTACAAAATCGCCAAGGCTGATAACGGTGACGCTTGGGTTGAAGTGAACGGCCAGAAAATGTCGCCGCCACAAATCTCGGCTGAAATTCTGAAGAAAATGAAGAAGACCGCCGAAGACTACCTCGGCGAGCCAGTGACCGAAGCGGTGATCACCGTTCCGGCCTACTTCAACGACAGTCAGCGTCAAGCGACCAAAGACGCCGGCCGCATCGCGGGCCTGGACGTAAAACGTATCATCAACGAACCAACCGCAGCTGCTCTGGCTTACGGTATGGACAAGGCCAAGGGCGATCACACCGTGATCGTTTATGACTTGGGCGGCGGTACTTTCGACGTTTCCGTGATCGAAATCGCTGAAGTCGATGGTGAGCACCAGTTCGAAGTGTTGGCCACCAACGGCGACACGTTCCTGGGCGGTGAAGACTTTGACATTCGCCTGATCGACTACCTCGTCGACGAATTCAAGAAAGAAAGCGGCATGAACCTTAAAGGTGACCCGCTGGCCATGCAGCGCCTGAAAGAGGCCGCTGAAAAAGCCAAGATCGAACTGTCTTCGAGCAATTCGACCGACGTGAACCTGCCGTACATCACTGCAGACGCCACCGGTCCTAAGCACTTGAACGTGAAAATCTCCCGCGCCAAGCTCGAAGCGCTGGTAGAAGACCTGGTTCAACGCACCATCGAACCTTGCCGCATCGCTCTGAAAGACTCCGGTATCGACATTGGCGCGATCAATGACGTGATCCTGGTGGGCGGTCAGACCCGCATGCCACTGGTTCAGAAGCTGGTGACCGAGTTCTTCGGTAAAGAAGCACGTAAAGACGTGAACCCGGACGAAGCCGTTGCCATGGGTGCTGCTATCCAGGGCGCAGTATTGGCCGGTGACGTGAAAGACGTTCTGCTGCTCGATGTCAGCCCGCTGACCCTGGGTATTGAAACCATGGGTGGCGTGATGACTGCGCTGATCGAGAAAAACACCACGATTCCTACCAAGAAGTCGCAAGTGTTCTCGACTGCCGATGACAACCAGGGCGCTGTGACCATTCACGTGCTGCAAGGTGAGCGTAAGCAGGCTGCTCAGAACAAGTCTCTGGGCAAGTTCGACCTGGCCGAGATTCCGCCAGCGCCACGTGGCGTGCCACAAATTGAAGTGACCTTCGACATCGACGCCAACGGCATTCTGCACGTAGGCGCCAAAGACAAGGCTACCGGCAAGACTCAGTCGATCGTGATCAAGGCTAACTCCGGACTGTCCGAGGAAGAGATTCAGCAGATGATTCGCGATGCTGAAGCCAACGTCGACGCAGATCGCCAGTTCGAAGAGCTGGCCGCTGCTCGTAATCAGGGCGATGCGCTGGTTCACTCGACGCGCAAAATGGTCGCTGACGCTGGCGACAAAGTGACCGCTGAAGAGAAGACTGCAATCGAAGCCGCAGTAGTTGCCCTGGAAGCCGCCGTCAAAGGCGACGACAAGGCTGCTATCGACGCCAAGGTAGAAGAGCTGTCGAAAGTCTCCGCGCCAGTGGCGCAGAAGATGTATGCCGAACAGGCTCAGTCTGCGGAAGGCGCGGCACCGCACGACGAAAAAGCTGAAAAAGCTGACGACGTTGTCGATGCCGAGTTCGAAGAAGTCAAAGACCACAAGTAAGTTATTGGTCGCCCGGTTGACTGCCTTCAGGCGGTGACTGGTAGGATGTCGCCGCGCGGGAGCTTGCTCCCGCGTTGGCGTGTCTGGAGTTAGCGAATTTTTACAGCATGCGACAAGGCTCGTGTGTTGGCGGTATGGCCGGGAATGCTCCTGCTTTTCGAGCTGAAAGTACCGCATTGAATCAAAGACCAGGATCGTTGAATTGACGTGAGTTGGGTCCGGGCCTGTATTGGGGCTCAACGAGTTTGGCGAGGCTCAGGAGAGGTTTGCCGAACGTCCTTAAGAGTGCAAAGACTTATGGCAAAGCGTGACTATTACGACGTGTTGGGTGTTGAGCGTGGCTCAAGCGAAGCAGACCTGAAAAAGGCCTACCGTCGCCTGGCAATGAAGCACCACCCGGACCGTAATCCCGATGACAAAGCATCGGAAGACATGTTCAAGGAGGCCAACGAGGCCTACGAAGTGCTGTCCGATTCCAGCAAACGCGCGGCCTACGACCAGTACGGTCATGCCGGTGTCGACCCGAGCATGGGCGGCGGCGGTGCCGGGTTTGGCGGTCAGAACTTCTCCGATATCTTTGGTGATGTCTTCAGTGACTTCTTCGGCGGCGGTCGCGGCGGTGCTCGTGGCGGCGCTCAGCGCGGCAGCGACCTGCGTTACACGCTGGAATTGAATCTGGAAGAAGCGGTGCGCGGTACGACCGTGAATATCCGTGTTCCGACACTGGTCAACTGCAAGCCGTGCGACGGTTCGGGTGCCAAGAAAGGCTCCGCGCCGATCACCTGCCCGACGTGCGGCGGTATCGGCCAGGTGCGCATGCAGCAAGGCTTCTTCTCGGTGCAGCAAACCTGCCCGCGCTGCCATGGTCAGGGCAAGATCATTTCCGATCCGTGCGATTCCTGCCAAGGCCAGGGCCGTGTCGAAGAGTACAAAACCCTCTCGGTGAAAGTGCCGGCCGGTGTCGATACCGGTGATCGCATTCGTCTGTCCGGCGAAGGTGAGGCGGGTGCTCAGGGTGGTCCGACGGGCGACCTGTACGTGGTGATCAACGTGCGCGAGCACGCGATCTTCCAGCGCGACGGCAAGCACCTGTTCTGCGAAGTGCCGATCAGTTTTGTCGATGCGGCATTGGGTGGCGAGCTGGAGATTCCGACCCTCGATGGTCGAGTCAAACTGAAAATCCCTGAGGGGACTCAGACCGGCAAGCAGTTCCGTGTTCGCGGCAAGGGCGTTGCGCCAGTGCGCGGCGGCGGTGCTGGTGATTTGATGTGCCGTGTGGCGGTCGAAACCCCGGTCAACCTGGGTCGTCGTCAGCGCGAGTTGCTGGAAGAGTTCCGCAGCTCTCTGGCGGATGACAACAGCCATTCGCCTAAAACCACCGGTTGGTT
The DNA here is from genome assembly GCF_054898165.1 of Pseudomonas sp. Hz4. NCBI lineage: Bacteria > Pseudomonadati > Pseudomonadota > Gammaproteobacteria > Pseudomonadales > Pseudomonadaceae > Pseudomonas > Pseudomonas sp. Hz4. The sequence goes on from NZ_CM142719.1 coordinate 1,093,999, forward strand.
CGAAGGCGTGAAGCGCTTCTTTGGCGATTTGTAAGGAGTCGGCATGCGACGTATAGCTGTGATGGGCGCTGCCGGGCGCATGGGCAAGATCCTGGTCGAGGCAGTGCAGCAACGCGCGCCGCTGACCGGTCTGACGGCAGCCATCGTACGCCCTGGCAGCACGCTGATTGGCGTGGATGCCGGTGAGCTGGCTTCGCTCGGGCGTATCGGCGTGCCGTTGTCCGGTCATGTGGAGGCGGTGGCCGATGAGTTCGACGTGCTGATCGACTTCACACTCCCGGAAGTCATGCTGAAAAACCTGGCGTTCTGCCGCAAGACGGGCAAGGCCATGGTGATTGGCACTACCGGTTTGGACGCTGCGCAGAAGCAGTTGCTGGTGGAGGCGGGCAAGGACATTCCCATTGTGTTCGCAGCCAATTTCAGTGTTGGTGTGAACCTGTCGCTGAAGCTGCTCGATATGACGGCTCGTGTGTTGGGTGATGAGGCGGATATTGAAATCATCGAGGCTCATCATCGGCACAAGATCGATGCGCCTTCAGGTACGGCCCTGCGCATGGGCGAGGTCATCGCAAGCGCCCTGGATCGTGATCTGCAAAAGGTTGCGGTTTACGGGCGTGAAGGCCACACCGGTGCGCGTGAGCGTGAAACGATCGGCTTTGCCACTGTTCGTGGTGGTGATGTGGTTGGCGATCATACGGTGCTGTTCGCTTGTGAGGGTGAGCGACTGGAGATCACGCATAAAGCGTCCAGTCGCATGACCTTCGCCAAGGGCGCTGTACGTGCTGCGTTGTGGCTGGAAGGTCGTGAGCCGGGTCTTTACGACATGCAAGACGTGCTCGATCTGCGTTAAGATGCGCCCGAAACCGGGTTCCAACACACTGTTTGGACCCGGTTTTATTACGCCAAGCGACGTCCTGTCGCATTCCCCGGCCTTTAAGGCTCATTGGCGGTAGACCAAAAATGCCTTTTTCTGTAAGCTACAGCTTTAGTGTGTCCACTAAAAGCGCGCAGAATTATTCGGTGAAGAAGCGGGGTGACGTGTCCATACGTCACTCCGCTTTTTTACAACCTGCGATCGCCCTTTCAGGCTTTATTTACGGGAGGTCTTCTTGACTAAGCCAGCCATACTCGCCCTTGCTGATGGCAGCATTTTTCGCGGCGAAGCCATTGGAGCCGACGGTCAAACCGTTGGTGAGGTGGTGTTCAACACCGCCATGACCGGCTATCAGGAAATCCTTACCGATCCTTCCTACGCCCAACAGATCGTTACCCTGACTTACCCGCACATCGGCAACACCGGCACCACACCGGAAGACGCCGAGTCTGACCGCGTATGGTCCGCTGGCCTGGTCATCCGTGACCTGCCGCTGGTTGCGAGCAACTGGCGTAACACGATGTCCCTGTCCGACTACCTGAAAGCCAACAACGTTGTGGCAATCGCCGGTATCGACACTCGCCGCCTGACGCGCATCCTGCGTGAAAAAGGCGCGCAGAACGGCTGCATCATGGCCGGTGACAACATTTCCGAAGAAGCCGCCATCGCCGCCGCTCAGGGTTTCCCTGGCCTCAAAGGCATGGACCTGGCGAAAGTTGTCAGCACCAAAGAAAAATACGAGTGGCGCTCAACTGTCTGGGATCTGAAAACCGACAGCCACGCGACCCTCTCAGCCTCTGAGCTGCCCTACCACGTGGTTGCATACGACTACGGCGTCAAGCTGAACATCCTGCGCATGCTGGTCGAGCGCGGTTGCCGCGTGACCGTGGTGCCGGCACAGACACCCGCTGCTGAAGCCCTGGCTCTGAAGCCGGACGGTGTGTTCCTGTCCAACGGCCCTGGTGATCCGGAGCCTTGCGACTATGCGATCCAGGCGATCAAGGACGTGCTGGACACCGAGATTCCAGTCTTCGGTATCTGCCTCGGTCACCAGCTGCTGGCCCTGGCCTCCGGTGCCAAGACCCTGAAAATGGGGCACGGCCACCACGGTGCCAACCACCCGGTTCAGGATCTGGACAGCGGTGTTGTGATGATCACCAGCCAGAACCACGGTTTTGCGGTAGACGAAGCGACCTTGCCAGCCAACGTCCGCGCGATCCACAAATCGCTGTTCGACGGCACCCTCCAAGGCATCGAGCGTACCGACAAGAGCGCCTTCAGCTTCCAGGGTCACCCTGAAGCCAGCCCTGGCCCGAACGACGTAGCACCACTGTTCGATCGCTTCATCAATGAGATGGCCAAGCGACGCTGATCGCTCGCCGTGATGTAGCAAAGCATGAGGGCGGTCCCGATGTCGGTGCCCCCTCAAGGCTCCAAAGATTGAACAAGACGGCTTGCCGACTGACCTGCGGATTTGAGTGACAAACCCATGCCAAAACGTACAGACATAAAAAGCATCCTGATTCTCGGCGCTGGCCCGATCGTGATCGGCCAGGCCTGCGAATTCGACTACTCCGGCGCCCAGGCCTGTAAAGCCCTGCGCGAGGAGGGTTACCGCGTCATCCTGGTGAACTCCAACCCAGCGACCATCATGACCGACCCGGACATGGCCGACGCCACCTACATCGAACCGATCAAGTGGCAGACCGTTGCCAAGATCATCGAGAAAGAGCGTCCGGACGCGCTGCTGCCGACAATGGGTGGCCAGACCGCTCTGAACTGCGCACTGGACCTGGAGCGCGAAGGCGTTCTGGAAAAGTTCGGCGTAGAGATGATCGGTGCCAACGCTGACACCATCGACAAGGCAGAAGACCGTTCGCGCTTCGACAAGGCGATGAAATCCATCGGTCTGGACTGCCCGCGTTCGGGTATCGCCCACAGCATGGAAGAGGCCAACGTGGTCCTCGAGAAGCTTGGCTTCCCGTGCATCATCCGTCCGTCCTTCACCATGGGCGGCACGGGTGGCGGTATCGCTTACAACCGTGAAGAGTTCGAAGAAATCTGCGCCCGCGGCCTCGACCTGTCGCCGACCAAAGAGCTGCTGATCGACGAATCCCTGATCGGCTGGAAAGAATACGAGATGGAGGTTGTCCGTGATAAGAAGGACAACTGCATCATCGTCTGCTCTATCGAAAACTTTGACCCGATGGGCGTGCACACCGGTGACTCGATCACTGTTGCGCCAGCACAGACTCTGACGGACAAGGAATACCAGATCATGCGTAACGCCTCTTTGGCGGTACTGCGTGAGATCGGCGTGGAAACCGGTGGTTCCAACGTCCAGTTCGGCATTTGCCCGGACACTGGCCGCATGGTCGTCATCGAAATGAACCCGCGCGTATCGCGTTCCTCGGCCCTGGCGTCGAAAGCTACCGGTTTCCCGATCGCCAAGGTCGCGGCAAAACTGGCTGTCGGTTACACCCTCGACGAGCTGTCGAACGACATCACTGGCGGTAAAACCCCAGCGTCCTTCGAACCGTCGATCGACTACGTCGTCACCAAGTTGCCGCGCTTCGCCTTCGAAAAATTCCCGAAAGCCGACGCACGCCTGACCACTCAAATGAAGTCGGTCGGTGAAGTCATGGCCATCGGCCGGACCTTCCAGGAATCCCTGCAGAAAGCTCTGCGTGGTCTGGAAGTGGGCGTTTGTGGCCTGGACGAGAAGCTCGACCTGAGCAACCCGGAAAGCATGAGCGTGCTCAAGCGCGAACTGACCGTGCCGGGCGCCGAGCGTATCTGGTACGTGGCTGACGCCTTTCGCGCTGGCCTGTCGGTCGAAGACATTTTCGGCATGAACATGATCGACCCGTGGTTCCTGGTGCAGATCGAAGATCTGATCAAGGAAGAAGAGAAGGTCAAGACCTTGGGTCTGGCCAGCATCGACCGCGACATGATGTTTAAGCTCAAGCGCAAAGGCTTCTCCGACATGCGTCTGGCCAAGCTGCTGGGCGTGACCGAGAAAAACTTGCGTCGCCACCGTCACAAGCTGGAAATCTTCCCGGTCTACAAGCGCGTTGACACCTGCGCAGCCGAGTTCGCCACCGACACTGCCTACCTCTACTCGACGTACGAGGAAGAGTGCGAAGCCGCGCCGTCGGGCCGCGACAAGATCATGATCCTCGGCGGCGGTCCTAACCGTATCGGTCAAGGCATCGAGTTCGACTACTGCTGTGTACACGCGGCGCTGGCCCTGCGCGCCGACGGTTACGAGACCATCATGGTCAACTGCAACCCGGAAACCGTTTCCACCGACTACGACACCTCCGATCGCCTGTACTTCGAGCCAGTCACCCTGGAAGACGTGCTGGAAATCGTCCGCGTCGAGAAGCCCAAAGGCGTGATCGTCCAGTACGGCGGCCAAACCCCGTTGAAACTGGCTCGTGCCCTGGAAGAAGCTGGCGTGCCGATCATCGGCACCAGCCCTGACGCTATTGACCGTGCCGAAGACCGTGAGCGTTTCCAGAAGATGGTTGAGCGCCTGAACCTGCGTCAGCCGCCAAACGCCACCGTGCGCAGCGAAGACGAAGCGATTCGTGCCGCCAGCAAGATCGGTTACCCGCTGGTGGTTCGCCCGTCCTACGTGTTGGGCGGTCGTGCGATGGAAATCGTCTACGAAGAAGAAGAACTCAAGCGCTACCTGCGTGATGCGGTAAAAGTGTCCAACGACAGCCCGGTGCTGCTCGACCACTTTCTCAACTGCGCCATCGAAATGGACGTGGATGCAGTTTGCGACGGCACCGACGTGGTGATCGGCGCGATCATGCAGCACATCGAGCAGGCCGGTGTTCACTCCGGTGACTCCGCATGCTCCCTGCCGCCGTACTCGCTGCCTGCACACATCCAGGACGAGATGCGCGAACAGGTCAAGAAAATGGCTCTGGAGCTGGGCGTTGTCGGCCTGATGAACGTTCAGTTGGCGCTGCAAGGCGAAGACATCTACGTCATCGAAGTCAACCCGCGCGCTTCCCGTACCGTACCTTTCGTGTCCAAGTGCATCGGCGTTTCCCTGGCGATGATCGCGGCTCGCGTCATGGCAGGTAAAACCCTGAAGGAAATCGGCTTCACCAAAGAAATCATTCCGAACTTCTACAGCGTGAAAGAGGCGGTATTCCCATTCGCCAAGTTCCCTGGTGTGGACCCGATCCTGGGCCCAGAGATGAAGTCCACCGGTGAAGTGATGGGCGTGGGTGACACCTTCGGTGAAGCGTTTGCCAAAGCACAGATGGGCGCCAGCGAAGTGCTGCCAACTGGCGGTACCGCTTTCATCAGCGTGCGTGATGACGACAAGCCACTGGTTGCAGGCGTGGCCCGTGATCTAATCAACTTGGGCTTCGAAGTGGTCGCCACTGCCGGTACTGCCAAGGTGATCGAAGCCGCAGGCCTGAAAGTGCGTCGTGTGAATAAGGTGACCGAAGGTCGTCCGCACGTGGTCGACATGATCAAGAATGACGAAGTCACCCTGATCATCAACACCACTGAAGGTCGCCAGTCGATCGCCGACTCGTACTCCATTCGTCGTAATGCCCTGCAGCACAAAATCTACTGCACCACCACCATTGCTGCTGGCGAAGCCATCTGCGAAGCGCTGAAGTTCGGTCCCGAGAAGACCGTGCGCCGCTTGCAGGATCTACACGCAGGATTGAAGGCATGATCAAGTACCCAATGACCGTCCAGGGCGCGAAAGCCCTGGAAGAAGAACACGCTCACCTGACCAAGGTCATCCGCCCGAAGCTCAGCCAGGACATTGGTACGGCTCGCGAATTGGGTGACTTGAAGGAAAACGCCGAGTACCACGCTGCCCGCGAGCAGCAAGGTATGGTCGAGGCGCGGATTCGTGACATTGAGGGCCGGATTCAGAATCAGGTCATTATTGATGTCACGACCATTCCTCGCACCGGTAAAGTGATATTCGGTACCACCGTTGAAATCGCCAACGTCGAGACGGATGAGCGCGTCACTTACCACATCGTGGGTGAGGATGAGGCTGACTTCAAACTCGGCAAAATTTCGGTGGGTTCGCCACTGGCCCGCGCCTTGATTGCCAAGGAAGAGGGTGATGTGGTTGCCGTGAAAACGCCGGGTGGCGTAATCGAGTACGAGATTGTCGAAGTTAGCCACATCTGAACGCAGGCGCCCGCTACGTGCGGGCGCCATGCTTTGGCAGCTGACTCAGATGTTGTGGGTTGGCGGCCTGTGGCTATTGCTCATCGGCCTTGTGCCGGTGCTGGGGCGAATTGGCCTGGCACCGCTGCTGATCGACGAAATTGCAGACATGCTTGATGCGCTGATGGTGGGATTCGCCGCAGCGTGCGTGACTTTTCAGGCTTTGGTGCTGGTTCAGGCCGAGGGCCTTGCCAGTCTATGGCGCGATATTCGCGGGCAGCTGCTGCTGATGGCGCTGTATGCGTGTGCGATGTATGTCGCGGTGCGTATCGGCTGGCCGGATGCGGTGCGTTGGCAGGTGTTCAGCTATCTTGTTCTGGGCTTTTCCGGGCTGGTGCTGGTGTTGCAGCCAGTGCCTGGATGGAGTGGCAGGGTGCGCGAAGCACACCCTTGACCCTTGTCATCACTTGAAGCGATGGACGTTCGACAGCTGCTTGTTGACGCTGAAGTTCTTGCGGTAAATCAGTGCCATCTTGCCGATGACTTGAACCAGATCCCCTTTGCCGACCTTGCAGAGTTCTGCAATGGTCGCCAGGCGCGATTCGCGATCGAGGATGTTGAGCTTGATTTTGATCAGCTCGTGATCCGCCAAAGCGCGTTCAAGTTCGGCTAACACACCTTCAGTCAAACCGTTGTCAGCCACAGTCAAAACTGGTTTCAGATGGTGGCCAATGGATTTGTACTGTTTCTTCTGCTCTTGAGTGAGCGGCATAATCTGACCCCTGTGTCTGATCTTGTAAAAAGCGGCGGCCAGTTTACCCGAGCGAGTCCGGGACCGCCCAGTTAATCACGACCCGTTTTATTTTCGAGGTGGCCCGTGGCCCGTTCCAAGACAAGCCTTAAGTGGCTGCAAGAGCATTTCAACGACCCATTCGTCAAAATGGCGCAAAAAGATGGGTACCGCTCTCGTGCCAGCTACAAACTGCTGGAAATCCAGGACAGAGACCGTTTGATCCGTCCAGGCATGAGCGTGATCGACCTGGGCGCCGCCCCGGGTGGTTGGTCCCAGGTGACCAGTCGTCTGATTGGTGGGCAAGGTACGCTGATTGCTTCCGACATCCTTGAAATGGACAGCATCCCTGATGTGACCTTCATTCAGGGCGACTTCACCGAGGACGCCGTGCTGGCGCAGATTCTCGAAGCTGTCGGAAAAAACGAGGTAGACCTTGTGATTTCCGATATGGCCCCCAATATGAGTGGATTGGCGTCTGTTGATATGCCGCGATCGATGTTCCTGTGCGAGTTGGCGCTGGATCTGGCGACTCGGGTGTTGAAGCCCGGTGGTGATTTCTTGATCAAGGTTTTCCAGGGTGAAGGTTTCGACGAATACCACAAAAGCGTTCGCCAGCAATTCGAGAAGGTCACGACGCGCAAGCCTAAATCATCGCGCGATCGCTCTCGTGAGCAGTATCTGCTGGCTCGTGGTTTCCGCGGTCGCAGCGAGGAATAAGAGGTTTTTCGACCGGGGTGATAGGTTTTTAGTATTTCGCCCCGTGAGCATTAGCGAATAGTGTGTAGAAAGTGTTTCACAAAGGGTTACAGACGGCGCCTGCCAGAGCCGTAGGTAATGTAGTAAGTTAGGCCGGTGAATATCATGCGAAGCGCGCGCCATTAGCGGAGCTTGCTTCAGAGGGTAGTTAATTGAACGATATGGCAAAGAATCTGATCCTGTGGTTGATCATCGCGGCTGTCCTGGTGACAGTGATGAACAACTTCTCCAGCCCTAACGAGCCGCAGACCCTCAACTATTCCGACTTCATCCAGCAGGTCAAGGATGGCAAGGTCGAGCGCGTAGCAGTTGACGGCTATGTGATTACCGGCAAACGCAACGATGGCGACAGCTTCAAGACCATTCGTCCTGCAATCCAGGACAACGGTCTGATCGGCGATCTCGTGGATAACCACGTTGTGGTCGAAGGCAAGCAGCCTGAGCAGCAAAGCATCTGGACTCAACTTCTGGTCGCAAGCTTCCCGATCCTGGTGATCATCGCCGTGTTCATGTTCTTCATGCGGCAGATGCAGGGCGGTGCCGGCGGCAAGGGTGGGCCGATGAGCTTCGGCAAGAGCAAGGCGCGCCTGCTCTCCGAAGATCAGGTGAAAACCACTTTGGGTGACGTTGCCGGTTGCGACGAAGCCAAGGAAGAGGTCGGTGAACTGGTCGAGTTCCTGCGTGATCCGGGCAAGTTCCAGCGTCTGGGTGGTCGCATTCCTCGCGGCGTACTGATGGTGGGTCCTCCTGGCACCGGTAAAACCTTGCTGGCCAAGGCGATTGCCGGTGAAGCCAAAGTGCCGTTCTTCACCATTTCCGGTTCCGATTTCGTCGAAATGTTCGTCGGTGTCGGTGCCAGCCGTGTTCGTGACATGTTTGAACAGGCCAAGAAACACGCTCCATGCATCATCTTCATCGATGAAATTGACGCCGTCGGTCGTCATCGTGGTGCCGGCATGGGTGGCGGTCATGACGAGCGCGAACAGACTCTCAACCAGTTGCTGGTAGAGATGGACGGCTTCGAAATGAATGACGGCATCATCGTCATCGCCGCAACCAACCGTCCAGACGTACTTGACCCGGCATTACTGCGTCCGGGCCGTTTCGACCGTCAGGTTGTCGTCGGTCTGCCGGATATCCGTGGTCGCGAGCAAATTCTCAAAGTTCACATGCGCAAAGTGCCAATGGGTGACGATGTCGCTCCGGCCGTAATCGCTCGTGGTACTCCTGGTTTCTCCGGTGCCGACCTGGCCAACCTGGTGAACGAGGCGTCGTTGTTCGCAGCCCGTACCGGCAAGCGCATCGTCGAAATGAAAGAGTTCGAGTTGGCCAAAGACAAGATCATGATGGGCGCCGAGCGCAAATCCATGGTCATGTCGGAGAAAGAGAAGCGGAACACCGCTTATCACGAAGCGGGCCACGCAATTGTTGGTCGCGTGGTGCCTGAGCATGATCCGGTCTACAAGGTGTCAATCATTCCGCGCGGTCGTGCGCTGGGTGTGACCATGTTCCTACCGGAAGAAGATCGCTACAGCCTGTCCAAGCGTGCGTTGATCAGCCAGATCTGCTCGCTGTACGGCGGTCGTATTGCTGAAGAAATGACCTTGGGCTTCGACGGCGTCACCACCGGTGCGTCAAACGACATCATGCGTGCCAGCCAGATTGCACGAAACATGGTGACCAAGTGGGGCTTGTCGGAAAAACTCGGCCCGTTGATGTACGCCGAAGAAGAGGGCGAAGTGTTCCTCGGTCGCGGCGGTGGTGGTCAGGGTGCAAGCTTCTCCGGTGAGACAGCTAAGCTGATTGATTCCGAAGTGCGCAGTATCATTGATCAGTGCTACGGTACGGCCAAGCAGATCCTCACGGATAACCGTGACAAGCTCGACGCAATGGCTGATGCCTTGATGAAGTACGAAACGATCGATGCCGATCAGATCGACGACATCATGGCGGGTCGTACACCTCGCGAGCCTCGCGACTGGTCAGGAGACAGCACCGGTACCTCCGGAACACCTCCGACGGTGCAGGATGAGCGTCCGGAAAAACCTATAGGCGGTCCGGCTGCTGACGTTTAAGGTTTGAAATGACTTCTGTTCTGTCCTCGACCCGGTTGCCTTGCGGCAACCGGGTTCTTGATTTGGCCCGGACGCATGTCATGGGCATTCTCAATGTCACTCCCGATTCCTTCTCTGACGGTGGCCAATACAGCCAGCTCGATGCGGCCTTGCGCCATGCTGAGGCTATGGTGGCAGCCGGCGCGACCCTGATCGACGTCGGTGGCGAATCGACCCGGCCGGGCGCCAGGGCGGTTTCACCGCTGGAAGAGCTGGAGCGCGTGGCACCCATCGTCGAGCGAATTCATCGCGAACTGGATGTGATTATCTCGGTCGATACGTCCACGCCAGCGGTCATGCGCGAAACCGCACGACTTGGGGCTGGATTGATCAATGATGTGCGATCGTTGCGGCGCGATGGCGCTCTTGATGCGGCCGCGGCCACGGGTCTGCCGGTGTGTCTGATGCATATGCTTGGTGAGCCGGGCGACATGCAGGACAATCCGCATTATCAGGACGTCACGAAAGAGGTGGGCGAGTTTCTCGCTGAACGGATGGCACAGTGTGCGTCGGTGGGGATTCCGGCTGAACGGATCATTCTTGATCCGGGTTTCGGCTTCGCGAAAAACTTGCAGCACAATCTAAGCTTGTTCAAACATATGGAGGCCCTGCATGCCTTGGGGCGGCCCCTGTTGGTCGGGGTTTCGCGAAAGAGCATGATAGGTCAGGCCTTGAATCGTCCGGTTGGAGGGCGTCTGTATGGGGGTCTGGCGCTTGCGGCGCTGGCTTCGGTCAAGGGTGTGCGTATATTGCGCGTCCATGATGTGGCCGAAACTGTCGATGTGGTGCGGATGATCGCCGCAGTGGAATCAGCCGAATAAACGATGGAGTACTTATGACTAAAAAATACTTTGGCACCGACGGCATTCGTGGTCGAGTCGGCGAGTACCCGATTACTCCTGATTTCATGCTCAAGCTCGGCTGGGCTGCAGGCATGGCATTCCGCAAAATGGGCGCCTGCAAGGTACTGGTGGGCAAGGACACCCGGATCTCCGGCTATATGTTCGAATCGGCGCTCGAGGCCGGGCTTACGTCGGCCGGTGCGGATGTCATGCTCCTGGGTCCGATGCCGACACCGGCCATCGCCTACCTGACGCGTACCTTCCATGCCGAAGCGGGCATCGTGATCAGTGCCTCGCACAACCCTCACGATGACAACGGCATCAAATTTTTCTCCGGAAAGGGCACCAAGCTTCCGGATGAAGTCGAGTTGATGATCGAAGAACTGCTCGACACCCCAATGACTGTGGTTGAGTCGAGCAAGATCGGCAAGGTATCGCGAATCAACGATGCCTCGGGCCGTTATATCGAATTCTGCAAGAGCAGCGTTCCTACCGGCACCAGTTTTGCCGGGCTGAAGATCGTGATCGACTGCGCCCACGGTGCGACCTATAAAGTGGCGCCTAGTGTGTTCCGTGAGCTGGGGGCCGATGTCGTTGTGCTTTCTGCTCATCCTAATGGCCTGAACATCAATGAGAATTGCGGTTCAACCCATATGGAGCCTTTGCAAGCTGCTGTATTGGCTGAACATGCTGATTTGGGTATTGCCTTTGATGGTGACGGTGATCGAGTCCAGATGGTCGATCACACTGGCGCGGTCGTCGACGGCGATGAGTTGCTGTTCATCATTGCTCGCGATCTGCATGATCGCGGCAAGTTGCAGGGTGGTGTAGTCGGGACGTTGATGAGTAACCTGGGGCTGGAACTGGCCCTGGCGGATCTGGCGATCCCTTTTGTGCGCGCCAATGTCGGTGACCGATATGTGATCGCTGACCTGTTGGAGCGCAACTGGCTCGTAGGTGGTGAAAACTCAGGGCATATCGTCTGCTTCAATCACACCACGACGGGTGATGCGATTATTGCTGCACTGCAGGTGCTGATGGCGCTGAAACGTCGCTCCGAGGGTCTGGCTCAAGCCCGTCAGGCATTGCGTAAATGCCCTCAAGTGCTGATCAACGTGCGTTTCGGCGGGGGTGCAAGCCCTCTCGATCATCCCTCGGTCAAAGAGGCCAGCGAGCGCGTTACCAACGCTATGGCTGGTCGTGGGCGCGTGCTGTTGCGCAAGTCCGGGACGGAGCCGCTGGTGCGGGTCATGGTCGAAGGCGAGGACGAAACACAGGTTCGCGGTTACGCTGAAGAGCTTGCAAAACTGGTTACTGAAGTTTCTGCCTGAATTCGGCTTGCCAGCCATGATTGTGTTGGGTAACATCTGCGCCCACTTTGACCGACGAGGTACAGCATGCGTCGCCCTATGGTAGCTGGTAACTGGAAGATGCACGGTACCCGCGCCAGCGTCGCTGAGCTGATCAATGGCCTTCGTCATCTGGCCTTGCCGAGCGGTGTTGATGTAGCGGTATTCCCGCCTTGCTTGCATATCAATCAAGTGATTGATGGCTTGAAAGGCAAGTCGATTTTGGTCGGCGCGCAGAATTCTGCGGTGGAATCCATGCAGGGTGCACTGACCGGTGAAGTCGCGCCGAGTCAATTGGTGGATGCAGGTTGTTCCCTGGTGCTTGTCGGGCACTCCGAACGCCGTCAGATTATGGGCGAGCAGGACGGTATGCTAATTCGCAAGTTCGCAGCGGCGCAGGCATGCGGCTTGATTCCGGTGTTGTGCGTAGGGGAAACCCTTGAGCAGCGTGAAGCCGGTAAAACTCTTGAGGTTGTCGGGCGTCAGCTGGGCAGTATCATAGAGGAGCTGGGTGTTGGTGCTTTTGCAAAGGCAGTAATTGCTTACGAGCCGGTCTGGGCCATTGGCACCGGGCTGACTGCTTCGCCGCAACAGGCGCAGGATGTGCACGCAGCCATCCGCGCTCAGTTGGCGGCAGAGAATTCTGAGGTCGCACAAGGTGTGCGGCTTCTATACGGCGGCAGCGTGAAGGCGGCCAATGCGGTCGAACTGTTCGGCATGCCGGATATCGATGGGGGGCTCATTGGTGGAGCTTCCCTGAATGCAGATGAGTTCGGTGCGATTTGTCGCGCCGCGGGAAACTGAAAAAATGCTGGAAACAGTCGTAGTCGTTTTTCATCTGCTGGGCGCATTGGGCGTAGTTGCTCTGGTATTGCTGCAGCAGGGTAAGGGTGCGGATGCTGGCGCGTCTTTCGGAGCAGGTGCTTCAAATACTGTGTTCGGAAGCCAAGGTTCCTCTACCTTTCTTAGTAAATTTACTGCTATACTTGCCGCCGGTTTCTTCATAACCAGCTTAGGGTTAGGTTACTTTGCTAAAGAGAAAGCTCAACAGCTGACTCAAGTAGGTTTGCCAAATCCGGCAGTGTTGGAAGTTCCAAAGCAACAACCGGCTTCTGATGATGTACCGGTGCTTCAAGAGCAAAAGTCGGCTACTCCAGCGACTGACGTGCCTCCAGCTCAAGAGCAAAAGTAAGAAGGGTTTCAGACGTAGTATTGCCGAGGTGGTGGAATTGGTAGACACGCAACCTTGAGGTGGTTGTGCCCATAGGGTGTAGGGGTTCGAGTCCCCTTCTCGGTACCAATTGTCAGGAGAGCCCGCGGTTGCGGGCTTTCTTGTAGGTGGAAGGTTACATTGACCCTGTCAGGGATCGGTCGTATACTTCCGCCCCAGCTTTGTCGCGGGGTGGAGCAGTCTGGTAGCTCGTCGGGCTCATAACCCGAAGGTCGTCGGTTCAAATCCGGCCCCCGCAACCAGTTTAAGGAGCCCCTTTTAAGGGGCTTTTTATTAGCTGGACACTTTCAACGCCGCTGTTCGACGGCGTTTCAAGGATGGGCGTTTCGCCCATTTTTTTATTTTGCACAGCATGCACATACATGCACGAGGGGGTTCAGGTGTCGAGCAAGCTAGAAGAGTTGCAGGCCTTGCTGGCCCCGGTGGTCGTGGCCCTAGGCTATGAATGCTGGGGTATTGAGTTTTCGGCTCAAGGTCGCCACTCAATGTTGCGCGTTTATATTGATAAAGAGGGCGGCGTGCTGGTGGACGATTGTGCCATCGTCAGCCGTCAGATCAGCGGTGTCCTGGATGTTGAAGATCCGATCGCCGTTGAGTACACCCTTGAAGTTTCCTCGCCTGGCATGGAACGCCCACTGTTCACAATTGAGCAGTTTGCAAAATTTGCCGGTGAACAAGTGAAGATCAAGTTGCGCTCGCCTTTTGAAGGACGACGCAACTTTCAGGGCCTTCTGCGCGGTGTAGAAGAGCAGGACGTCGTGGTGCAGGTAGAAGACCATGAGTTCCTGTTGCCGATCGATATGATCGACAAGGCCAACATTATTCCCAGTTTTGACTGAGACGCGGATCCCGCGGATCCAATGGCTTGCGAAAGGCGAGGCGTACGATGAGCAAAGAAGTACTGCTGGTTGTTGAGTCGGTATCCAATGAAAAGGGCGTACCGGCAAACGTAATTTTTGAAGCGCTGGAGCTGGCTCTGGCCACTGCTACCAAAAAGCGGTTCGAGGACGAAGTCGATCTGCGTGTGGAAATCAATCGCCACACGGGTGTTTATGAGACATTCCGTCGCTGGACGGTCGTCGAAGAAGCAAACCTGGACGATCCGGCCATCGAAACCTGGCCGAGCAAGGTTGCCGAAACGCATCCGGGTGCTCAGGTCGGTGATGTAGTCGAAGAAAAGATCGAATCCATTGAGTTCGGCCGGATCGCTGCACAGACTGCCAAGCAAGTCATCGTGCAGAAAGTTCGCGAAGCCGAGCGTGCTCAAGTCGTTGATGCCTATCGCGAGCGCCTGGGGGAAATCATCTCCGGCACCGTGAAGAAAGTCACCCGCGACAACGTGATCGTCGACCTGGGCAACAACGCTGAAGCGTTGCTGGCTCGTGAAGACATCATCTCTCGGGAAACCTTCCGGGTTGGCGTGCGCCTGCGTGCGCTGCTCAAGGAAATCCGCACCGAGAACCGCGGCCCGCAGCTGATCCTGTCGCGTACCGCGCCGGAAATGCTGATCGAGTTGTTCCGCATCGAAGTGCCGGAAATCGCTGAAGGCCTGATCGAAGTAATGGCGGCATCCCGTGACCCGGGTTCGCGCGCCAAGATCGCGGTCCGCTCCAAGGACAAACGCATCGACCCGCAAGGCGCTTGCATCGGTATGCGCGGTTCGCGCGTCCAGGCAGTGTCGGGTGAGTTGGGCGGTGAGCGTGTTGATATCGTCCTTTGGGACGACAACCCGGCTCAGTTTGTGATCAATGCAATGTCGCCGGCTGAAGTGGCGGCAATTATCGTTGACGAAGATGCCCATGCAATGGACATCGCCGTTGGCGCAGACAATCTGGCTCAGGCCATTGGTCGCGGTGGTCAGAACGTGCGTCTGGCTAGCCAGTTGACTGGCTGGACCCTGAACGTGATGACCGAATCGGACATCCAGGCTAAGCAGCAAGCAGAAACCGGCGACATCCTGCGCAACTTCATCGACGAGCTGGAAGTCGACGAAGACCTGGCACAGGTGCTGGTAGATGAAGGCTTCACCAGCCTGGAAGAGATTGCCTACGTACCGTTGGAAGAAATGCTCAACATCGACGGCTTTGACGAAGAAACCGTCAACGAGCTTCGCGCTCGCGCCAAGGATCGTTTGTTGACCAAAGCCATCGCTACTGAGGAAAAGCTGGCAGACGCCCATCCGGCCGAAGACCTGCTCTCGCTTGAGGGTATGGACAAGGATTTGGCGATGGAACTGGCGGTGCGCGGCGTAATTACCCGCGAAGACCTGGCCGAGCAGTCTATTGACGATCTGCTCGACATCGACGGCATTGACGATGATCGTGCCGGCAAGTTGATCATGGCCGCCCGAGCCCACTGGTTCGAGTAATTAGGCGCGGCCTGAGGAGAGAAGTGCATGACGCAAGTCACGGTGAAACAACTGGCCGATGAGGTCAAAACACCGGTAGAGCGCCTGTTGCAGCAGATGCGTGAGGCAGGTCTGCCGCACACCGCCGCCGATGAAGGTGTGAGCGATAGTGAGAAGCAGTCTTTGCTGACTCACTTGAAGAGCAGCCACAAGGCGAAAGTGGAAGAACCGCGCAAGATTACACTGCAGCGCAAAACCACCAGCACCCTGCGTGTTGCTGGCAGCAAAAGCATCAGCGTTGAAGTGCGCAAGAAGAAAGTCTTCGTACAGCGCAGCCCGGAAGAAATCGAAGCTGAGCGCAAACGCGATCTGGAAGAACGTCGCGCAGTAGAAAATGCTGCTCGTCAGAAGGCTGAAGAAGAAACCAAGCGTCGCGCCGAAGAAGAAGCGCGTCGCCAGCCTGCTTCTGCGCAAACTGCTACTAACGACGCCGTTGCAGCACCTGCTGCAGTTGCCGAGCCGGTACGCCAAAGCGCACCGGTTGTGGCCGCTGCACCAGCACCGTCTGCCGACGCTCGCAAGCAAAACGAACAGCGCCGTCCGGACAAACCACGTGCCGACGATAACAATCGTCGTGGCAGTGGTGATGGTGAGCGCAAAAACGCTCCGCATCGTGCTTCGGTCAAGGAAAAGGCGCCTGCTCCACGCGTTGCTCCACGTACTACCGACGAAGAAAGCGATGGCTTCCGTCGTGGTGGTCGCGGCAAGGCCAAGCTGAAGAAACGCAACGCTCACGGTTTCCAGAGCCCAACCGGCCCTGTCGTGCGCGAAGTGAAGATCGGCGAGACCATCACTGTTGGCGATCTTGCCCAGCAGATGTCGGTCAAGGCTGCTGAAATCATCAAGTTCATGTTCAAACTGGGTACTCCAGCGACCATCAACCAGGTATTGGATCAGGAAACTGCCCAGCTTGTGGCCGAGGAATTGGGCCACAAAGTGACCCTGGTCAGCGACACCGCCCTGGAAGATTCCCTGGCCGAGTCCCTGAAGTTTGAAGGTGAATCGTTCTCCCGTGCACCGGTTGTGACCGTAATGGGCCACGTTGACCACGGTAAGACCTCTCTGCTCGACTACATCCGTCGTGCCAAGGTAGCTGCAGGCGAAGCCGGCGGTATCACCCAGCACATCGGTGCGTACCACGTTGAAACTGATCGCGGCATGGTCACTTTCCTCGATACCCCGGGTCACGCCGCGTTTACCGCAATGCGTGCTCGTGGTGCCAAGGCGACTGATATCGTGATCCTGGTCGTTGCAGCGGACGACGGCGTAATGCCGCAGACCATTGAAGCGGTCCAGCACGCCAAGGCTGCCGGTGTTCCGCTGGTTGTTGCAGTGAACAAAATCGACAAGCCGGGCGCTGATCTCGATCGCATCCGTAGCGAACTGTCGGTTCACGGCGTGACGTCGGAAGAGTGGGGCGGCGACACCCCGTTCGTATCGGTTTCGGCGAAAGTCGGTACTGGCGTGGACGAGTTGCTCGAAGCTGTTCTGCTGCAGGCTGAAGTTCTGGAACTGAAAGCGACTCCTTCGGCTCCTGGCCGTGGCGTCGTGGTTGAATCGCGTCTCGACAAAGGTCGTGGCCCGGTTGCTACCGTTCTGGTTCAAGACGGTACTCTGCGCCAAGGCGACATGGTGCTGGTCGGTTCGAACTATGGCCGCGTTCGCGCCATGCTCGACGAGAACGGCAAGCCAATCAAGGAAGCCGGTCCTTCCATCCCTGTCGAGATCCTCGGCCTGGACGGTACCCCGGACGCTGGCGACGAGATGAGCGTAATTGGTGACGAGAAGAAAGCCCGTGAAGTGGCTCTGTTCCGTCAAGGCAAGTACCGCGAAGTCAAACTGGCCCGTGCTCACGCCGGCAAGCTAGAAAACATCTTCGAGAACATGGGTCAGGAAGAGAAGAAGACGCTTAACATCGTCCTCAAGTCCGACGTCCGTGGTTCGCTTGAAGCGTTGAACGGTGCCTTGAACGGCCTGGGTAACGACGAAGTGCAAGTGCGTGTTGTCGGTGGCGGTGTCGGTGGTATCACCGAGTCCGACGCTAACCTGGCACTGGCCTCCAGCGCTGTTCTGTTTGGCTTCAACGTGCGTGCCGATGCTGGCGCTCGCAAGATCGTCGAGCAGGAAGGTCTGGATATGCGTTACTACAACGTGATCTACGACATCATCGAAGACGTCAAGAAAGCCCTCACCGGTATGTTGGGCAGCGATGTTCGCGAGAACATCCTGGGTACCGCTGAAGTGCGTGACGTGTTCCGTTCGCCGAAGTTTGGCGCGATCGCCGGTTGCATGGTTATCGAAGGTGTTGTTCACCGTAACCGTCCAATCCGTGTACTGCGTGAAGACATCGTTATCTTCGAAGGCGAGCTGGAATCCCTGCGCCGCTTCAAGGATGACGCTTCCGAAGTACGTGCCGGCATGGAATGCGGTATTGGCGTCAAGAGCTACAACGACGTCAAAGCTGGCGACAAGATCGAAGTCTACGAGAAGGTTCAGGTTGCTCGCAGCCTCTAACTCGCGCACTTCAAGGGCCACGGCGAGCCGCCGCATGCAAGTGCGCGGCACGGCGTCAGGACTCTAAACGCAACGCCCGGTCTGGCTTTTGTCAGGCCGGGCGTTTGCCGCTTTCAGACCCCACGGGTTTCACCGTGTGGCAGTAACAGGTAACAAGACATGGCAAAAGAATACAGCCGTACCCAACGTATCGGCGATCAGATGCAGCGTGAGCTGGCACAGTTGATCCGTCGTGAAGTCAAAGACCCACGCGTAGGCCTGGTCACCATTACCGCTGTTGAAGTCAGTCGTGACGTCGGTCACGCCAAGATCTTCATCACCGTGATGGGCCAGGACAACGCCGAAGACATCGCGCAAAGCATCAAGGTGCTCAACTCCGCCGCCGGTTTCCTGCGTATGCAGTTGGCTCGCGAAATGAAGTTGCGCAGCGTTCCACAGTTGCACTTCCACTACGACGAAAGCGTCGTGCGTGGCGCGCACCTGTCGGCCCTGATCGAGCGTGCGGTGGCTGAAGACAATCAGCACCCGGTTGCGGCAGAAGCCGAAGACACCAAGGAGTAATCGGTGGCTCAGGTCAAACGGATCCGCCGTAACGTCAGCGGCATCATCCTGCTCGACAAGCCGCTGGGGTTTACCTCCAACGCGGCATTGCAGAAGGTTCGCTGGTTGCTGAACGCCGAGAAGGCCGGGCATACCGGCAGTCTTGATCCGCTGGCCACCGGCGTGCTGCCGTTGTGCTTCGGTGAGGCCACCAAGTTCTCGCAATACCTGCTCGATTCCGACAAGGCTTATGAAACCCTGGCGCAACTGGGCAAGACCACCACCACGGCCGATGCCGAAGGTGACGTTTTGCAGGAGCGACCAGTGACCGTTGGTCGCGCCGATGTCGAAGCTGTGCTACCGGGTTTTCGTGGGCAAATCAGTCAGATACCGCCGATGTACTCGGCGCTCAAGCGTGATGGCCAGCCGCTGTACAAGCTGGCCCGTGCAGGCGAAGTAGTGGAGCGCGAACCGCGTTCTGTTACTATTGCGCGCTTGGAATTGCTGGCCTTTGAGGGTGATACTGCGCGGCTTGCGGTGGATTGCAGCAAAGGCACCTATATCCGCACCCTGGTGGAGGATATCGGTGAGCAACTCGGTTGTGGCGCTTACGTTGCGCAATTGCGACGTACCCAGGCCGGGCCTTTCACGCTGGCTCAGACGGTCACGCTTGAAGAGTTGGAAGCCGTACATGCCGAAGGCGGCAACGAAGCGGTCGACCGCTTCCTGATGCCATCGGACAGCGGCCTGCTGGATTGGCCGCTGTTGCAGTTCTCGGAGCACAGCTCGTTCTACTGGCTTAACGGCCAACCGGTACGGGCCCCGGATGCACCGAAGTTCGGCATGGTACGGGTACAGGATCACAACGGTCGCTTCATCGGTATCGGTGAAGTGAGCGAAGACGGGCGCATCGCGCCACGTCGACTGATTCGGTCAGAATGACCGAACGAGGGTGGCTGTTAACAGGCACGGTCACTTCCTCATTTTATAGATACAGGGATTTGTCCCTGGCCTGTTGAAGCTGTTTCTTTGAAACAGTTTCCTGATAAAAGGATTGCCTCATGGCTCTCGACGTTCAAGAAAAAGCTCAAATCGTAGCTGACTACCAGCAAGCTGTTGGTGACACTGGTTCGCCAGAAGTGCAAGTTGCACTGCTGACCCACAACATCAACAAACTGCAAGGTCACTTCAAGATCAACGGTAAAGATCACCACTCCCGTCGTGGTCTGATCCGCATGGTAAACCAGCGTCGTAAGCTGCTGGACTACCTGAAAGGCAAAGACGTGAGCCGTTACAGCGCTCTGATCGGTCGCCTGGGTCTGCGTCGCTAATAAGCGATTGCGCTAGAGGTTGGTTGTCTGTCGTGCGTCAGTGGGTTTCCCGCTGGCGCATGGCAGGCTCCCAGCCTCAAGTTTTATCTGGATACACGTTTTACCCTGGACAGGCGTTGGGTCGACTCCCGACATTGCCCAAGAATTTCGCAAGAAGACAAGTTCCCCAAGAGCCACAAAAGAAGGTAGGACACCGTGAACCCGGTAATCAAAAAATTCCAGTTCGGTCAGTCGACCGTTACCCTCGAGACTGGCCGTATCGCCCGTCAGGCCTCCGGCGCAGTATTGGTCACCGTTGACGACGACGTCAGCGTATTGGTGACCGTAGTCGGTGCCAAACAAGCCGATCCAGGCAAGGGCTTCTTCCCTCTGTCCGTTCACTACCAGGAAAAGACTTACGCTGCCGGTAAGATCCCTGGCGGTTTCTTCAAGCGTGAAGGCCGTCCTTCCGAGAAAGAAACCCTGACTTCCCGACTGATCGACCGCCCGATCCGTCCGCTGTTCCCAGAAGGCTTCATGAACGAAGTGCAGGTTGTCTGCACCGTCGTTTCCACCAGCAAGAAGACCGATCCGGACATCGCTGCGATGATCGGTACCTCGGCTGCGCTGGCCATCTCCGGCATTCCTTTTGATGGCCCGATCGGCGCTGCCCGCGTTGCGTTCCACGAAAGCACCGGTTACCTGCTGAACCCGACTTACGAACAACTGAAAGCTTCGAGCCTGGACATGGTCGTTGCCGGTACTTCGGATGCCGTTCTGATGGTTGAATCGGAAGCCAAAGAGCTGACCGAAGACCAGATGCTGGGCGCGGTACTGTTTGCTCAAGACGAATTCCAGGTTGTGATCAACGCTGTTAAAGAACTGGCTGCCGAAGCTGCCAAGCCGACCTGGGCCTGGGCTCCACAACCAGAAGCTACCGCTCTGCTGGGCGCTATCCGTGCCGAGTTCGGCGACGCGATCTCCCAGGCTTACACCATCACCATCAAGGCCGACCGTTACGCTCGCCTGGGTGAGCTGAAGGACCAGGTTGTTGCCAAACTGTCCGGTGAAGAAGGCCAGCCATCTTCCAGTGAAGTCAAAGCAGCTTTCGGCGAAATCGAATACCGCACCGTTCGCGAAAACATCGTAAACGGCAAGCCACGTATCGACGGCCGCGACACCAAGACCGTACGTCCTTTGAACATCGAAGTCGGTGTTCTGCCTAAGACCCACGGTTCGGCACTGTTCACCCGTGGCGAAACCCAGGCTCTGGTAGTTGCGACGCTGGGTACTGCCCGTGACGCACAACTGCTGGACACCCTGGAAGGCGAGAAAAAAGACCCGTTCATGCTGCACTACAACTTCCCTCCGTTCTCGGTAGGTGAGTGTGGTCGCATGGGTGGCGCTGGTCGTCGCGAAATCGGTCACGGCCGTCTGGCCCGTCGTTCGATTCAGGCCATGCTGCCTGCTGCCGACGTGTTCCCGTACACCATCCGTGTTGTGTCGGAAATCACCGAGTCCAACGGTTCGAGCTCCATGGCTTCGGTCTGCGGCGCTTCCCTGGCGCTGATGGATGCCGGCGTTCCGATGAAGGCACCGGTTGCCGGTATCGCCATGGGTCTGGTTAAAGAAGGCGAGAAATTCGCCATCCTGACCGACATCCTGGGTGACGAAGACCACCTCGGCGACATGGACTTCAAAGTAGCCGGTACCGCCAAAGGTGTGACCGCGCTGCAGATGGACATCAAGATCAAAGGCATCACCGAAGAAATCATGGAAATCGCTCTGGGCCAAGCCCTGGAAGCGCGCCAGAACATCCTCGGTCAGATGAACCAGATCATTGGCCAGTCGCGTACCGAACTGTCGGAGAACGCTCCGACCATGATCGCGATGAAAATCGACACCGACAAAATCCGTGATGTCATCGGTAAAGGCGGCGCGACCATTCGTGCGATCTGTGAAGAGACCAAGGCTTCGATCGACATCGAAGACGACGGCTCGATCAAGATCTTCGGCGAAACCAAGGAAGCGGCTGAAGCGGCACGTCAGCGCGTTCTGGGCATCACCGCAGAAGCTGAAATCGGCAAGATCTACGTCGGTAAGGTTGAGCGCATCGTCGACTTCGGCGCATTCGTCAACATCCTGCCGGGCAAGGACGGTCTGGTTCACATCTCGATGCTGAGCGACGCTCGCGTTGAGAAAGTGACCGACATCCTGAAAGAAGGCCAGGAAGTGGAAGTGCTGGTACTGGACGTGGACAACCGCGGCCGTATCAAGCTGTCCATCAAAGACGTAGCAGCAGCCAAGGCTTCGGGCGTTTAATCACCCCCCACGCCTGACCGCTTCAACGTTATAAAAAATACCCTGCAGTGAAAGCTGCGGGGTATTTTTTTGCCTGCAAAAAAATGAGACGAGTCACGAAGTTGCCTGACCCCAAAGTCAGTGCTAGGTTTAGCCCACTGCCCGTGTAGCTCAGTTGGTAGAGCAGCGCACTCGTAACGCGAGGGTCGCAGGTTCGACTCCTGTCTCGGGCACCAGCGACACGTTGTTTTCAGATGATCCCGAATGGTTCTGAAGGCCAGATAAGCCGGGCTTCAAACGGTTTTTTTGCGTCAGAGAGATCCTTGATGATCCAGATCCATCTTCCATTCCCCAGATCAAAGAGAACGCCATGACCGTTAAAGAGTTGACCCAAGAAGCCAGACACGAAGAAGCGCTGAAAAAGTACTTGCTGGATTCGCCCCAGTTAGCCGAAGAGATCAAGGACTTGCCCGCCGACGATCAGAAAGACCAGATCCAGTGGGCGTTCGAGGATGAGGCAGAAGCCCAGGGCTTGCAGCCGTGGGAGCTGACGCTCAAGTACACCTCAACCCCTGAAGAGTTCGAGGCGGCGCGCGTTGTTCTGCACAAGGAGGCTGCCGAGGTGTTGGGCGTCGAGTGGGAAGAGTACTGCGAGATGAATAATCTGGTGTTCTGATAAAAACGCCAGCCTCACGAGGCTGGCGTTTTTCATTCACACAAGTCTTATCAAAGGCTCAGGCGCATCGACAGATCGACAGCCTTCACATCCTTGGTCATTGCACCAATGGAGATGTAATCCACCCCGGTTTCGGCGATCGGTAGCAGCGTACTTTCGTTGATACCGCCGCTGGCCTCCAGTTTCGCCTTGCCTGCGTTCAGACGCACGGCTTCGCGCATGTCATCCAGGCTCAACTCGTCGAGCATGATGATGTCGGCACCGGCTGCCAGGGCTTCCTTCAGCTCCTCCAGGCTTTCCACTTCGATCTCCACCGGTTTGCCCGGGGCAATCTTGCGCGCGGCGTTGATGGCCTCCGGGATGCCACCGCAGGCAGCAATATGGTTTTCCTTGATCAGGAACGCGTCGTACAGACCGATGCGGTGATTGTGGCAACCGCCGCAGGTCACGGCGTACTTCTGCGCCAGACGCAGCCCCGGCAAGGTTTTACGGGTGTCGAGCAACTTCACCTGGGTCTCGGCAACGTAA
This sequence comes from Pseudomonas sp. Hz4, assembly GCF_054898165.1. Lineage (NCBI taxonomy): Bacteria > Pseudomonadati > Pseudomonadota > Gammaproteobacteria > Pseudomonadales > Pseudomonadaceae > Pseudomonas > Pseudomonas sp. Hz4. Next base: position 1,117,397 of record NZ_CM142719.1, read on the forward strand.
TCCGCCAAGGACTGCGCGCGTGTGGCCACGCCAGAAAGCAATTGCAGGAAGTTCAGTGCACTGCGTTCGCCCGTCAGCAGCGAGCGCGCCGGGCCTTCGAGGTGGAACAGCGCCTGATTGGGTTTCACCCGCTCGCCATCACGCACCTGCCAGTGCACCGCAACACGTGGGTCCAGCTGCCGAAACACTGCTTCAACCCAGGCTGTGCCGCAGATGACGGCAGCGTCGCGGGTAATGATGGTGGCTTTGGCCAGGCGTTCGGCCGGGATCAGCTGTGCGGTGATGTCGCCGCTGCCGATGTCTTCGAGCAACGCACGGCGCACGTTGGCTTCGATTTCGGCGGTCAAATCGGCGAGACGTAGATTCGGCATAACGGACTCCACAAACAAAGTGGCCCGATTATAGGGCCATGGCGCCGGGCAACCCAAGGCATCAGACGCGTTCCCATCGCTGTGAAACCTGCATTTGATCGATTCGCTTGAGCAATCGGCACTCAGTCAATGCCTTCCATAAGCGTCTATTTCAATGGGAAGCGCAGAGTCTGCTGGTACAGGGGACATCTTTTGCAAGATAATCCGCCTTGCTTTTGACGTCATGGCTTTGACGTGAATTTGAATTGACGACCATTCGAAGACTCACCGTTTCAGGAGGCCTGAATGCACAACGACGGGAATGTAGTGCCTTTGCACAAGGTTGCTACCGACCAGGCGACTCACTCGCCGCTCGCCCGCCTGCCTGTGATTCTGCTTCAGGTTCGCGACAAGGCCGCTCAACAGCTCAGGCATGGATTGCAGGAACTGTTCGATAACGCCGACGACACGCTGTTCGAAATGGCCGACCGGGCCCGCAATGACGTCGATCAGAGTCTCTTCTTCGAAGCCATGCGCGACTTGCGCCTCAAGCGCAAAAACATCGAACGCGGCTTTCTCGAGCAATTCGTCGAGGCTTTTGTTCGCCTCACACAGTACGACACCACTCAGTCTGCCTTGTCCCAGGCGCTGGCCTTCGACGCCGCGACGGCGCTGTCCAATGATGAGATGGAGCGCAGCGTGGCAGTGGAGGCGATGGTCAGCAAAGTGCTGAACCGCGACGGCTTCGCCCTGGATCAACTGAGTGCCCGGCTCAGCGCACTGCTGGGCAGGGAGCTGCTCGATCAGCACAATCCGATGGGGCCGGCGATGCTCTGCGAGTACTTTTTGCAGGCTGGGCGCAACCTGGGGGTGGAGATCAAGGTCAAGCTGATCATCCTCAAACTGTTCGAACGCTACGTGCTCAGAGATGCCAATCAGCTCTACGCCGAAGCCAATCAGTTGCTGATGGCCACCGGTGTTCTGCCCGACCTCAAACCTGCTCCTGCGCGTCGGGCCACGGATCGTGCGGCTGCCAGCGTGGGTGTTGAACCCGCGCCGGCCAACACCCGCGTCGGTGGCCCGCCGATCGACGACAGCGTGCAGGAAGTCTTCGCCGCGTTGCAGCAATTGCTGTTTCACGTGCGTGGCAGTGTCGCGCCGACGCTTGAGGCCAGTGCCCAGGCACAGCCGATTTCCACCCGCGACCTGCTGCGCCTGCTCTCGCACTTGCAGCAATACGTGCCGGCGCCGGCAGCCCAGGACGACTTCGATCTGCGAAACCAGCTCGAACAACTGCTGACCCGGGTCAGCGTCAAAAGTGGCAAGTCACGCGTGGTCGGGGTGGCTGACGAAGACGTGATCAACCTGATCGCGATGCTCTTCGAATGCATCCTCGATGACCGCAACCTGCCGGATTCGCTCAAGGCGCTGATCGGCCGTTTGCAGATCCCGATGCTGAAAGTGGCGGTGCTCGACAAAAGCTTCTTCAGCCGCAGCAGTCACCCGGCTCGGCGCCTGCTCAACGAAATTGCCACCGCAGCCATGGGCTGGGGCGAGTGCGATGACCATGAGCGCGACAGCCTGTATCTGCGCATCGAGCAAGTGGTGCAACGGTTGCTGAACGATTTTGTCGATGACCCGGCGGTCTTTTCCGAATTGCTGGCGGATTTTCTCGCCTTCACCAGCGACGAGCGCCGTCGCAGTGAGCTGCTGGAGCAACGAACCCGTGACGCCGAAGAAGGCCGCGCCAGGACTGAACTGGCCCGCCAGTGCGTCGAACAGGTGTTGAATCAGGCCCTGTTGGGCAAAGTATTGCCGCAACGGGTGGTGGTGTTTGTCCAGGAAGCCTGGAGCAAAGTGTTGCTGCTGACGTGCCTCAAGCACGGCGATCAGTCAGCCGCGTGGCACGCCGATGTGCAGACCATGGAGCAATTGATCTGGAGCGTGCAGCAACATGCCCAGCCCGACGCGAGCCTGCGCTTGTTGGCGCTGGTGCCTGGGTTGCTCAAGTCGTTGCGTGATGGGCTGAGCAGTTCGGCATTCGATCCGTTCGCCACCCGCGAGTTTTTCAGTGAGCTGGAAGCCTTGCACGTTCATCTGTTCGAGCGTCCAGGGCACACGCTTGAACAGTCTGTCGATACGCCGGTAATGGTCGAAGTGCTGCAGGAAGTTGTCCTGCGTACCGCCGACGAAGGGCCGGTCGATACGGCGTCAGTGCGTGTGCCGGAGAACGATGCCGATCTGCTTCAGGTCGATCAGCTGCGGTTGGGGTGCTGGGTCGAGTTTCAGGAAGACGAGGAAAACACCCTTCGCTGCAAGCTGGCGGCGATCATTGAAGCCACCGGCAAGTACATTTTCGTCAACCGCACCGGAATGAAAGTGCTGGAGCGCAGTCGCACCGGTCTGGCGCTGGAGTTCCATCGTGGCGCGGTGCGAGCGCTGGACGACACGTTGCTGTTCGACCGGGCGCTGGAGTCGGTGATCGGTAACCTGCGGCGCCTCAATCGCGGCAAGTGATCGCGCCCCGAGGGTCTATCACGGCATACTGGGCGCCATCACAGTCGTCGTTGAAGGAACCTGTATGCAGTTGGACCCCGCGAGCGGTTGGTGTCAGGGTGTGCGTTTATGCCCCTCGCCCAACTTCAATGCGCGCCCCACGGGCGAAATTTCCCTGCTGGTGATCCACAACATCAGTTTGCCGCCAGCGCAATTCGCCACCGGCAAGGTGCAGGAATTTTTCCAGAATTGTCTGGATGTCACGGAGCATCCCTACTTTGAAGGGATCGCCGACCTGCGTGTGTCTGCGCACTTTCTGATCGAACGTGACGGCACAGTCACTCAGTTTGTCTCTTGTCTTGAGCGTGCCTGGCATGCTGGCGTTTCGAGTTTCGAAGGGCGGGAAACCTGTAACGATTTTTCCCTGGGCATCGAACTTGAGGGCACGGATGATCTGCCGTTCACCGACGCTCAGTATCAAACATTGACGACCCTGACCCGGCAGTTGCAATGCGCCTTCACGGCCATCACCGCACAGCGCATCTGCGGGCATAGCGACATCGCACCTGGGCGTAAAACTGATCCGGGGCCCGCGTTCGACTGGGCACGCTATCGCGCTGCCCTGGCAAAAGAGGAACAATAATGAGTTTTCTGGTGTTGCTGTTGGCGGTCTGGATCGAGAAGTTCTCGGCCCTGCGTCATCGGGTTCAGCGTGATGGCGGTTGGGTCCGCGAGCTGAACAAGCTTGAGGTCAGTCCGCGTCTGGCGAAAAGTCCGTGGCTGATCTTGGTGATACTGGTTTTGTTGCCAGTGGCACTGCTGGGTTTGTTGCTGCTGGTGCTGGACCCGGTGGCTTACGGTCTGCTGGCGTTGCCGGTGCACCTGCTGGTGGTGATTTACAGTTTGGGCCGCGGCGATCTGCTGGCCGGTCTTGGGCCGTTTCGCGATGCCTGGCGCCGGGAAGACCTGCAAGCTGCCGCTCATGTAGCGGACCGCGACCTGGGTATCTGCGCCGATAGCGGCGAACAACTGCTGGAACGGGTCGAAGGGCATCTGCTGTGGGAGGCCTATCAAAGCTTTTTCGCGGTGATTTTCTGGTACTTCCTGCTGGGTCCGGTCGCGGCCCTGAGCTATCGACTGCTGGCCCTGGCCGAAGAACACGGGCAGAACCCGGCCGTGGTCGAGCGCGCCGCACAACTGCGTCATGCGTTCGACTGGGTGCCGGTGCGTCTGCTGGCGGCAAGTTTTGCGCTGGTCGGTAACTTTGTCGCCGTCGGCCGGGTGATGGTGCACGAGCTGCTGAACTGGAACATCAGCGCCGCCCAATTGATCGAGAAGGTCGGGCTGGTGGCCGGTGAAATTCCAGCGCCGGTGGTCGGGCCTGACGGCATCAACAGCCTCGACCGGATCTGGGAACTGTTGCTGCGCGCGGCGGTGCTCTGGTACGCCGGTTTTGCGTTGTGGACCGTCCTTCCGTAATTGCGCAGTGAACTCCATTTGTGGCGAGGGGGCTTGCCCCCGTTGGGGGCAAAGCCCCCCCCGTTAACCTTAAGTTACAAAACCTCCCGCCGATTTAAGCTATACAGAGCTAGCGCCGAATAGTGGCTATCTGCTTTCGATCCGCGCCTGCCAATAAAAATAAGAAATCAAAGGGAGATCTCCAGTGAAGAGCTTGCTCTATCCCGCTGTCGCGCTGATGAACCGCCTGAGCTTTGGCATGAAGTTCAGCCTTATCAGCGTGCTGTTCCTTGTGCCGATGCTGGTGACCAACTTCTATCTGGTGCGCGATTCTTATCGAGAATTCCAGGGCACCCGCGTCGAACTGCAAAGCCTCGACCTGCTGGGTAGCAGCCTGACGTTACGGCGCGATCTGGAAACCTTGAACAACCTGGTACAGATCAACGTCACCCTCGGTCAGTCCGGCAAGGCCGGCAATGTCGAGTCGCAGATCAGTACCCTGGAGCAAAGTGTGCTGACCCGTTTGCAAGGGCTGACGGCGATGACCACTGACCCCGAGCAGATCATCGTTTTCGAGGGTAAACGCGATGAAATGATCGCCGCGTTCAAGGCCCAACAAGCAGAAAGCTCCCTGCAAAGTAAAAGTGGGATGATCGGCAAGTTGCTCGGCAATGCGCAGATTTTCAGTCAGATCATTGCCAGTCAGGCCGGCCTCAGCCGCGACACTCAGAGCGACATGCGCCAGCTGAGCGAACTCATTACCAATGTCACCCCGCCCGTTACCCAGCTTCTGGGTGAAGGCCGGGCGATGGGCTCTTTTTCGCTGGGGCAGGGCTTTCTCAACTCGGCATCGAGTACCCGTTTTGATGAGTTGCTGGTGCAGATCGAAAAACTGCAGGCCGAATATGCGCTGAAGTTGCAGGACGCGCTCGGTTCCAGCAAAGCGGCACGGGAAACACTGGCTGCTCAGGCCGATAGCAGCAAGGCTTCGTTGAAAAAGGCCAGTGAACTGTTCGAAGAGCAGGTAGTGATGGCCGATACGCTCAATACGCCTTGGCAGGGCTTTTACGATCAGGTCACGGGCCTGATGGACCAGACCTACAAACTTAATGAAGCCACCCTGAGTTTTCTCGGCACCCAGTTACAACAGCGACTGGAGCAGAACCGCACCCATATGGTCTTGCAGGCTGTGGCGTTGTCGGTGGTGTTTGTGCTGATTTTTTACCTTTACGGCGGCTTCTACGCCTCGACCCGCACCACCCTCAAGCGTCTTGGTGCTGTGATGGACAAGGTGGCGGCGGGTGATATGACGCAGACCTTCAGCGCTAACAGCCGCGATGAACTGGGCGAACTGGGCGAGGTGTTCAACGGCACCGTGAAGAAAATCCATGACCTGATCGAACGAGTGGGGCAGACCGTCGGCGAGGTCGAGCGCCAAGCCGGGCAGGTGCAGAACGTCTCCGCCCAGAGCAACCAGGCCGTGGCGGGGCAGCGCACGCAAATCGAGCAGGTCGCGACGGCCATGAACCAGATGTCGGCCACCTCCCTTGAGGTGGCGCGCAGTGCCGCAGCGGCGGTCAGTAGCGCCCACAGCGTCAATGACGAGACCATCAGCGGTCGCGGGCTGGTGGAGTCCCAGCAGGGCAGCATCGCTGCGCTTGCCAGTGAGATTGATCAGTCGGTGCTGGTGATCAATCAACTGGCCAGCGATAGCCAGTCCATCAGCCGCGTGCTGGAAGTCATCAAAAGCATCGCCGAGCAAACCAACCTGCTGGCGCTCAACGCCGCCATCGAAGCCGCTCGGGCCGGTGAGCAGGGTCGTGGTTTTGCGGTGGTGGCGGATGAGGTCCGGACCCTGGCCAAACGTACCCAGCAATCGACCGAAGAAATCGAGCAAATGATCGCCAAGCTGCACAGCGGTGTCGGCGCTGCGGTGAAGGCCATGGGTACCAGTCATCAGATGGCCAACGGTACCGTGGGGCAGTCGGAGAAGGTTCAGCAAGCGCTGGAGAACATCCTCGGCGCCGTCGGCATGATCGTCGATCAGAACCAGCAAATTGCCGCGGCGGTGGAGCAACAGACTGCGGTGGCTCACGACATTGACCAGAATATTGTCGAGATCAACCGCGCGGGTGAACGTACCGCCGAAGGGGCGCACCAGACCGAGGATGCGAGTCGTGCGTTGTCGGCTCAGGTGGTGGAGCTCAAACAGTTGATCAGCGCGTTTCGGGTCTGAGTATGATCGCTCCCACGCTCTGCGTGGGAATGCAGCCGGGGACGCTCCGCGTCCCAAAAGTCGTGACGCAGAGCGTTACAGGCGGCGTTACCGCGCAGCGTGGGAACGATCGGTGACTAACGCCAGTTGAACAGCTCACAGGCATTGGCAGTGCTGGCGGCGGCCAATTGCTCAGGGCTGATCGCCATGATCCCGGCCAATGCGGAGCAGATCGCCGGCAAGTGAGCCGGGCTGTTGCGTTGACCGGGAAACATGGCGGGCGCCATGTCCGGGGAGTCGGTTTCCAGCACTACCGATTCAAGCGGCAGTTCACCAAGTACGCGATGCATGCGCAGCGCCTGCGGCCAAGTCGCAGCACCGCCCAAACCAAGTTTGAAACCAAGCTTGATGTACTCACGAGCCTCTTCCTTGCTGCCGGCGAAGGCGTGGATGATCCCCGCGCGTTTCAACTTGAATCGTTTAAGCGTGGCAATCACCGCCGCATGGCTGCGTCGCACATGAATCAGAGCTGGCAGATTGAAGTCCACCGCCAGTTGCAGCTGCGCATCGAACAACGCCTGCTGGCGCTCGCGATCGAGGGTTTCGATGAAGTAATCCAGACCGATCTCGCCCACGGCGCACAACTGCCGATGGCCAGCCAGGCGGGTCAGCCAGTCGCCGAGTGCCGTCAGGTCTTCGGGACGATGATCATCCAGATACACCGGGTGCAAACCGAACGCCGCATGCAGGTCGGGATCGCTTTGCACCAGATCCCAGACCCGCTGCCAATTGCCCTGATAAACCCCCAGCACCACCATCCGCCGCACGCAGAGGGCGCGGCTCTCGGCCAGCAGCGCCGAGCGATCGGCGTCGAAGACCGGGAAATCCAGATGAGTGTGGCTGTCGATCAGCTCCACGGTTCAGTCCTGGCGAATACGCTGCTTGAAGGTCCGCGCGATGGCCTGCACGCCGGGTTGGTAATCCGATTGTTCAATGGCGGCCAGGGCCAGTTCCAGGGCTTTATCGGCGATGAGCTGATGCTGCTGGGCCATGGCATTGACCGGCAGCGGCAGGAAATCCAGCAACTGTGTGTCGCCGAACGTGCCGAGGCGCAGCGGACGGGTTTTGAGCGGGAAATCGTGCAACGCATCGAATACGCCCTGAAGCAGCACGTAGGAAGTGGTCACCAGCGCATCCGGAAAATGGCCCAGACGCTGTAGCAATTCGTTCATCAACTGCTTGCCGCACTCACGGCTGAACGACTCGCCGTGCTCGATCAGCACCTCGCCACTGAACCCGTCCAACGCCTCTTTGAAACCTGCCGCCCGCTCCTGGCTGATGCTCAGTTCGGGGCGTGCGCCGATCAGTGCGATCTGCTTGGGCAGCGGGTCCAGTAGACTGCGGGTCAGTTGCAGGCTGGCCTCGCGGTCATCGCTGATCACCGAGCAAAAATGCTCAGGCTCCATGACCCGGTCGATCGCGATGATTGGAGTGCCCTTGGCCTGCAATTGGCGATAGCTGTCATCGCCGGCCGGCAAACAACTGGCGACGATCAACGCATCGCAGCGTCGAGCCCGGAACAGTTGCAGCAACTTCCGTTCGCTGTCCGGCGCATCGTCGGAACTGGCGATTAGCAACTGATAGCCACGAGCCCGGGCGCCTTGTTCCAGCAGTTTGGCGATTCGTGCGTAACTGGGGTTTTCCAGGTCCGGCAGAATGAAACCCAAGGTGCGAGTGTGCCGACTGCGCAGCCCGGCAGCCTGGGGATTGGGCGTAAAGCCATGTTGTTCGACGACCGCGCGCACGCGCTCGACGGTGGCACTGCTGATACGTTGCTGCTCTGCCTTGCCATTGATGACATAGCTGGCGGTGGTAACGGACACACCGGCCAACTGGGCAATATCACTGAGTTTCAACCCGGGATTTCCTTATTTTTTCGAGTTTGCACCGACATTTTCGCCAATCCTACCCGATTCAGGCAGACGACCATTGCCTTCGCGCGTCCGACAATTGGACTTCAAGGATGAGACATTATCGAGTAACGTGCCAATCAATCTGGATTAAACGTTTCAGCAAGCATATTTCCTGCGTTATAGGCGCCTTTGCCGGTTCTGACGCGAAACCGCCAAAACTGCCCCTGAAAAGGTTTGCCTAAGCGCCTAAGCTGAATCATTCAAAACAATACCTGGCGTCCGAAGACGCTAAAAAGGAAAAAGCATGCTCGAGCTCACCATAGAGCAGATTTCCATGGGCCAGTCGGCTGTGGATAAGTGCGCAGCGTTGCACCTGCTGGCCCAGCATCTGGTCGCCGATGGCCTGGTGGACGAGGGTTATCTCGCCGGGTTGCAGGCGCGCGAAGTACAGGGCTCGACCTTTCTCGGTCAAGGTATTGCCATCCCCCACGGTACGCCGCAAACCCGCGATCAAGTGTTTTCCACCGGCGTGCGGCTGATGCAGTTCCCTGAGGGGGTGGATTGGGGGGATGGTCAGATCGTCTACCTGGCGATTGGTATTGCGGCCAAATCCGACGAACACCTGCGCCTGTTGCAACTGCTGACCCGTGCCCTCGGTGAAACCGACCTGGGCCAGGCGCTGCGCCGCGCCAGTTCCGCCGAAGCCCTGTTGAAACTGTTGCAAGGCGCGCCGCAAGAACTGGCGCTGGATGCGCAGATGATCGGCCTCGGTGTATCCGCCGATGATTTCGAGGAACTGGTTTGGCGCGGTGCACGTTTGCTGCGTCAGGCCAACTGCGTGAGCAACGGTTTCTCTGCGGTGTTGCAACAAGTCGAAGCGCTGCCGCTGGGCGACGGCCTGTGGTGGTTGCACAGCGAACAAACGGTCAAGCGTCCGGGCCTGGCCTTCGTCACGCCGGACAAACCCATACGCTACCTCGGCCAGCCGCTCAGTGGCCTGTTCTGCCTGGCCAGCCTCGGTGAAGCCCATCAGGCATTGCTCGAACGCCTTTGTGCGTTGCTGATCGAAGGTCGCGGCCATGAATTGGGCCGCGCCACCAGCAGCCGTAAAGTCCTCGAAGTCCTTGGCGGTGGACTGCCGGCCGATTGGCCCAGCGCTCGCATTGCGCTGGCCAACGCCCACGGGTTGCACGCGCGTCCGGCGAAGATCCTCGCGCAACTGGCGAAAAGTTTTGAAGGCGAAGTTCGCGTGCGCATTGTCGACGGCCAGGACAGCGCAGTGTCAGTGAAGAGTTTGAGCAAACTGCTCAGCCTCGGCGCCCGTCGCGGTCAGGTGCTGGAATTCATCGCTGAACCGAGCATCGCCGCCGATGCATTGCCAGCCTTGTTGGCCGCCATCGAAGAAGGCCTCGGTGAAGAAATCGAACCGCTGCCAGCCGTGAGTCAACAGCGCGAAGTGATTGCCGATGTGGCCGAGGTGATCCTCGCGCCAGCGTCCGGCAGTCTGGTTCAGGCCATTGCCGCCGCACCGGGCATCGCCATCGGCCCGGCGCACATTCAAGTGCTGCAAACCATCGATTACCCGCTGCGCGGTGAGTCTGCCGCCATCGAGCGCGAGCGCCTCAAACAGGCGTTGGCGGACGTGCGTCGCGACATCGAAGGCCTGATCGCACGCAGCACGTCCAAGGCCATTCGCGAGATTTTCATCACTCACCAGGAAATGCTCGACGACCCGGAATTGACCGATGAAGTCGACACCCGTCTCAAGCAAGGCGAAAGCGCCGAAGCGGCGTGGATGGCGGTGATTGAAGCAGCGGCCAAACAACAGGAATCGCTGCAGGACGCCTTGCTCGCCGAGCGTGCCGCCGACTTGCGTGATATCGGTCGTCGGGTACTGGCGCAGTTGAGTGGCGTCCAAACCCCGAGCGAGCCTGAGCAACCGTACATTCTGGTGATGGATGAAGTCGGTCCGTCCGATGTCGCCCGCCTTGATCCGACCCGCGTCGCCGGCATTCTCACTGCCCGTGGCGGCGCCACCGCTCACAGCGCAATTGTCGCGCGAGCCTTGGGGATTCCGGCGCTGGTCGGCGCCGGCCCGGCCGTGTTGCTGCTGGCGCCGGGCACGCCATTGCTGATTGATGGTCAGCGCGGCCGCCTGCACGTGGACGCCGACGCGGCGACCTTGCAGCGCGCGACCGAAGAGCGCGACACCCGCGAGCAACGTCTCAAAGCGGCCGCCGAACAACGCCATCAACCGGCGCTGACCACCGACGGTCATGCGGTCGAAGTGTTCGCCAATATTGGTGAAAGCGCGGGTGTCATCAGCGCGGTGGAGCAGGGCGCCGAAGGGATTGGCCTGCTGCGCACCGAACTGATCTTCATGGCTCACTCGCAAGCGCCGGACGAGGCGACCCAGGAAGTCGAATACCGCCGCGTCCTTGATGGCCTGGCCGGTCGTCCCTTGGTCGTTCGCACCCTCGACGTCGGCGGCGACAAACCGCTGCCGTACTGGCCGATTGCGAAAGAAGAAAACCCGTTCCTCGGCGTGCGCGGCATTCGCCTGACCCTGCAACGTCCGCAGATCATGGAAGCGCAATTGCGTGCCTTGCTGCGTGCTGCCGACAACCGCCCGTTGCGGATCATGTTCCCGATGGTCGGCAGCGTCGATGAATGGCGCCAGGCGCGGGACATGACCGAACGTCTGCGTCTGGAAATCCCGGTTGCCGACCTGCAACTGGGGATCATGATTGAAGTACCGTCGGCTGCATTGCTCGCTCCGGTACTGGCCAAAGAGGTCGACTTCTTCAGCGTCGGCACCAATGACCTGACCCAATACACCCTGGCCATCGACCGTGGTCATCCAACCTTGTCGGCCCAGGCTGACGGCTTGCACCCGGCGGTGTTGCAACTGATCGACATCACCGTGCGCGCGGCGCATGCCAACGGTAAGTGGGTCGGCGTGTGCGGCGAACTGGCGGCCGATCCGCTGGCGGTGCCGGTGCTGGTCGGTCTGGGCGTGGATGAGCTCAGTGTGTCGGGTCGCAGCATTGCCGAGGTCAAGGCGCGGATTCGCGAACTCAACCTGGTCCAGACCCAAATCCTTGCCCAGCAGGCCCTGGCCGTGGGCAGCGCCAATGAAGTGCGCGCATTAGTGGAGGCCCTGTAATGGCCAAGATCCTAACCCTGACCCTCAACCCGGCGCTGGACCTCACCGTCCAGTTGCCGGTTCTTGCACCCGGTCAGGTCAACCGTAGCGACGAGATGCACACCCACGCCGCCGGTAAAGGCGTGAACGTGGCTCAGGTGCTCGCGGACCTCGGGCATCAGCTCACGGTCAGCGGTTTCCTCGGGGAGGACAACCTTCAAGCGTTCGAAACCCTGTTCGCCAAGCGCGGGTTTGTCGACGCGTTCATCCGTGTTCCGGGTGAGACGCGCAGCAACATCAAACTGGCGGAAAGCGATGGGCGCATCACCGACATCAACGGTCCCGGACCCTTGGTGAGTGAAGTCGCGCAGCAGGCATTGCTCGATCGCCTCGACCAGATTGCGCCGGGGCATGACGCGGTCGTCGTTGCCGGCAGCCTGCCTCAAGGCATCAGCCCTCAATGGTTGCAGGCGTTGATTGTGCGTTTGAAAAATCTCGGTTTGAACGTGGCGCTGGACACCAGCGGTGAAGCCTTGCGGGCAGCGCTCAACGCCGGTCCGTGGTTGATAAAACCGAACACCGAAGAACTGGCCGATGTGCTGGGCTGCGATGTGAATTCAGTGGCCGCCCAGGCGCAAGCGGCTAGCCGCCTGCACGCTCAAGGCATCGAGCATGTGGTGATCTCCCACGGTGCCGACGGGGTGAACTGGTTCAGTGTAGGCTCGGCGCTGCATGCCACGCCGCCCAAGGTCAGTGTCGTCAGCACGGTGGGCGCAGGCGATTCGTTACTGGCCGGCATGCTCCACGGGTTGCTCAGTGCCGACACGCCTGAACAGACCCTGCGCACCGCCACGGCGATTGCCGCGATGGCGGTCACCCAGATCGGTTTCGGTATTGGCGACGCCACGCAGTTGGCGCGGCTCGAACAGGGCGTGCGCATGCGCACCCTGACAGAACAATAAGAGGGTTTGTAATGAAGTTAGCGATTGTTACGGCCTGCCCGAATGGCATGGTCACCAGCGTTTTGTGCGCCCGTTTGCTCGATGCAGCGGCCCAGCGTCAGGGCTGGAGCACCAGTGTCGAAGTCAACGATGCCGCGCACCCTGAACGCCAATTGTCTGCGGCCACGATCGAGGCGGCCGAGTGGGTGTTGCTGGTGACCAGCGCGCCTGTGGATATGTCGCGATTCGTCGGCAAGCGGGTCTTCCAAAGCACGCCGGCGCAAGCCCTGCAAGATGTTGAAGCGGTGCTACGGCGCGGTGCTGAAGAAGCTCAGGTATACGTCGCCCCCGAGGTCGTCGCCGAGCCTGCTGCGGTGGTAAAAAATGCGCCGCGACTGGTTGCAGTCACCGCATGCCCGACAGGCGTCGCTCATACCTTCATGGCCGCCGAGGCTTTGCAGCAAGCGGCAAAACGCCTGGGCTACGACCTGCAAGTGGAAACCCAGGGCTCGGTCGGTGCGCGCAATCCGCTCAACGCCGCAGCGATTGCCGATGCTGATGTGGTGCTGCTGGCGGCAGACATCGAAGTCGCCACCGAGCGTTTCGCCGGCAAGAAGATTTACCGTTGTGGCACCGGCATCGCCCTCAAACAAGCCGAGGCGACGCTGAACAAGGCGTTGGCCGAAGGCACGCAGGAAACCGCTTCGACCGGCGCCAAAGGCCCGGCCAGGCAAGAGAAAACCGGTGTCTACAAACACCTGCTGACCGGCGTGTCGTTCATGCTGCCGATGGTGGTGGCGGGCGGTCTGATGATCGCCTTGTCGTTCGTGTTCGGCATCACGGCTTTCAAGGAGGAAGGCACGCTCGCAGCAGCCCTGATGCAGATCGGCGGCGAGACCGCGTTCAAGCTGATGGTGCCGCTGTTGGCGGGTTACATCGCCTACTCGATCGCCGACCGTCCGGGCCTGGCGCCGGGGATGATTGGCGGTCTGCTGGCAAGCACCCTGGGCGCCGGTTTTATCGGCGGGATCATTGCCGGTTTCATCGCCGGTTACGCGGCGCAGGCGATCAATCGTTATGCGCGCTTGCCGCAAAGTCTTGAGGCACTGAAACCGATTCTGATCATCCCGTTGCTGGCGAGCCTGTTCACCGGTCTGGTGATGATCTACGTGGTGGGCAAACCGGTGGCCGGGATGCTCGAAGGGCTTACGCACTTCCTCGACAGCATGGGCACCACCAACGCGATTCTGCTCGGTGTGTTGCTGGGCGCGATGATGTGCGTCGACCTTGGCGGGCCGATCAACAAAGCCGCGTATGCGTTCTCGGTGGGGCTGCTGGCGTCGCAAAGTTATGCACCGATGGCGGCGACCATGGCGGCCGGCATGGTGCCGCCGATTGGCCTGGGTATCGCCACGTTCATCGCGAGACGCAAGTTCGCCCAGGCTGAACGCGAGGCCGGGAAAGCCGCGTTGGTACTGGGGCTGTGCTTTATCTCCGAAGGCGCGATTCCGTTTGCCGCCAAAGACCCGTTGCGAGTGATCCCGGCGAGCATCGCCGGGGGTGCGCTGACGGGTGCGTTGTCGATGTATTTCGGCTGCAAACTGATGGCGCCGCACGGCGGGTTGTTCGTACTGGCGATCCCGAATGCGATCAACCATGCGCTGTTGTATCTGCTGGCGATTGTGTCGGGGAGCCTGCTGACGGCGGTGGCGTATGCGCTGCTCAAGCGACCGGAAGTTGTTGAGATGGCGCTAGAACCCGCCAACGCCTGACACCAAACCCTTGTGGGAGCGAGCTTGCTCGCGATGACGGACTGACATTCGACATAGACATCGACTGTCAGGCCGCTTTCATCGCGAGCAGGCTCGCTCCCACAAGGGATCTGGTGTGTTGGCAAATCACTGATGACGTCGGAATGGGTTACTCGATACACACCAACTGCACGATGTGGTTCTCGTCTCTCAGGGTTCTGCCGGTCCAGTCTTCAAGTGTTCGCACTTGTTCTAGCGAAAGATCGTAGCCGTCAAACTCATCCTCTGGTGTATGCCAATCCATTAGTTTTGCTAGTTCCTTGTGACGGCTATTGGGTATTTCCACACTCAGGAGAAGCTCCTCACTGTGTCTGTCGAAGACCTCTATGACATGTTTCATTTTTCTTTAAATCCAGACCCTGAGTTGCGCGCCATTCAAAGCTCACTCGTAGCTGCTGAGATACAGCATTAGATCCTTGGGAAGTTCAATCATTGCGAGATTCTCAATGGCTGTAACCTGCTTGGCGGATAGTAGATGGCTTGCCATGGCATCCTTTTCTTCATGCCAAGCCATTATCGGCATCAGGGCATCCGTGGTAATGGTCCGGGACAAATCCACCTCGAATACGGCCAAGTCACCGTTTTCAGGTATTCCGTAAATCTGAAACTTCAGCTCGTACTTCATGGTTCAACCGCTCTAGTTTTGTTTGCTGGCTTTGTCTGGGCCCCCGTCTCCGGGTTGAACTCACCGAGGTGTTTTCCACGCTTGTTGTACTTCTCCAGCGCTCCATGTTGAGAGTCCCATTCGTAGATCGTACCGTCTTCATCTTTCCATCTATCGCGTAACCCACCGCCTTTTTTTGGAGTTTTAGGTGTTGCGCGTTTGAGCCCTGGGAACGCAGGGAAGCTGTTCGGTCTGGGGTGATAGCTGTGATCCCCCGGCAATACGCTCAGCATAATGTAGACCGGCTCTACACCTGTGTCGGCAGGGAACCAGATTGATCGCATCCTGATACTCGGGCGGATGCTCCGGGTTCACTAATGCTTTGTTGGCTTGCTCGGTGGGCGGGTATACCCATACGGACGGTAGTGGCGGTGCGCCTTCCAATGCAGGAATTCCCAGTACAACATCAGGATTCGCTGCTGGCGTCCAGGTCAGGCCAATCCCGTTACCGATGTCAGCAACAAACTTCTCGCCTTCTTGAGTGGCCTTGATGACCGGGACAAACTCCCAGTCTTTTTTCCCGCCTGTGTAAAAGCCGTAAGCGTTGACTGAGCCATCCGGCAATGCCTTTACATTGATACGGACACGGGTTCGCCCCGTATCCAGCATTGCGTATTGCTCATTTTGGTAAAAGGCACTGTCTGGCGAAATGCTGGTGTTCGGCATCAATACCGCAACTGTCCCGACCGCTGCACTAGTCGCCACAACCGCTGAGCCTGTTAGTAGACGCAGTGCAAGAGAACCGCCGAGACGTTGGGAAATGACGCCGCCCGTTGCCGAGGCACCCACCAGTTTCAGTGGAATCCCTTCGGCGGTGATCGCGACCCCGGTGCCAAGCACTGCCCACAACCCGTAGTCACTCAGTTTCTCGACGGGGACAAACCCGGTCGAGTTGTTGTGATTAATTACGCCGTCTGGGAGGTTGCAGCTTTTGGCGAACACGCAACCCATGGTATTGGGCTTCGCCTCTGGCTGCGAGGGGCGCTCGTTCCGTCGGACTTCATCGCGAGCCAGTCCTTTTTCATATCGGAGAATGTCTGCATCTTGACGCCGTATGTCGTCTGGGGTCGGTTTGCGGGGGCTACAGCGGGGACAGCCGCACATATAGAAGCTTCCATACTTTCGATGAAAAACATCCACCCTAGCGGGGAGTTCAAGTGCTGGCTGTAGGGCTATTCCCAAATGCCATATTCCGTTTTCCCTATATTGCCGACCAGTGGACAAACCTGTTCCTACTGGTCCCGGGAGCTGCTTTTTTTTGCATCAATATGCGGTTGTCCCGGAGGCTACACAGCCTTGCGCCGTTGCCTACAACTGCGCCAGAATCCGCCGGCTTGTGCGCCTTGGGGGCCGTCTGTAAGTTGGTTCTCGTCACTGCCCATCAGTGATCGGGTTTAGTAGCCCGTGGTTTTCCGGGGCGTATAGCGCATCAGATAGTCAGGTATTCATCCCTGCACTTTATGGTGGCTGTGCGTAGGGCGCTCTCGGGCGCGCCGGCTTCCTGGATTCCCGGTCTACTAACCTGCGTACAGCTACCACCTCTTGTTTAGTAGCTCGAGAGTGGTCGCCCTAATATTGGTATCCAGGAAATGTTTAAATCGACTACAAATCTGCCGGGCGACGACCCGGCCGCTCGATCCGAATCAATCGATCCAGAAAAACTCAACCAGAATCCACGCAAGCCCAGCACAATCTTCCTCATAGACCCCAAAATCGACAACCAAACGTTGCTGGAATACGCCTGCGAATCGCTGGCCTCAGCGAATGTCATGGCGAGTGACTTCGCGAGGTATCTGCAAGGCACGCAGTGCAACACGATGTTGGGGATTCAGCAGTCGATCATGTTGGGAGAACTGGCGGTGAATCGGGTGCTGGATAATCTGGATCCGCCCGGCTAGCCGCCGGATACTGTGGGAGCGGGCTTGCTCGCGAATACGGTCTTTCAGTCAGCACATTTGTTGAATGTTAAATCGTCTTCGCGAGCAGGCTCGTTCCCACAGGAGATTGCGTTTTCACACGGACGTCATGCGTGCATGCTTTAGTTTTCCTTTTCAGGGAGAACACTATGAGCGAATTCGACCTCGGCCGTCGTCGTGTCATGCAAGCCGTTGGTGCCGGGCTATTGTTGCCAGGCCTGGCGCCGGCGGTGATCGCCTCGGTCAAGGATCGTCCGCAACTCACCGATGGCGTGCAGTCCGGCGACCTGCTGGGCGACCGGGCGATGATCTGGAGCCGCTGCGATCGCCCGGCGCGGATGGTGGTGGAATGGGACACCCGCAGCCTGTTCAGTAACCCTCGTCGTTTTGTCTCGCCATTGGCCGTCTCCAATACTGATTTCACCGCCCGGGTCGAACTCACTGGCCTGCCCGCTGACCAGGCAATTTTCTACCGTGTGCACTTCGAAGACGCCCAAAGCGGTGTCGCCAGCGAACCCTGGTTCGGCCATCTGCGCAGTGTGCCGCAAACCCGTCGCGACATCCGTTTCGTCTGGAGCGGCGACACCGTCGGCCAGGGCTTCGGCATTAACCCGGACATCGGCGGCATGCGCATCTACGAAGCCATGCGTTTGCGTCTGCCAGACTTCTTTATTCACAGCGGCGACACCATCTACGCCGACGGTCCCATACCTCCCCAGCTCACCACGGAGAGCGGCCGTGTGTGGCGCAACATCACCACTGAAGCCAAGAGCAAAGTCGCGGAAACCCTCGATGAGTATCGCGGCAATTACCGCTACAACCTGATGGACGAAAACATCCGCCGCTTCAACGCCGAGGTCCCGCAGATCTGGCAGTGGGACGATCATGAAGTGCTGAACAATTGGTCGCCGGGCAAGCAATTGGATGAACGCTACAAGAGCAAAGATATCCACGGCCTGGTAGGTCGCGCGCGTCAGGCCTGGTTGGAATACGCACCGATGCGGTTGCAGAGTGCCGATGGGGGCGGGCGGATTTATCGCAAGCTCAGTTATGGTCCGTTGCTCGATGTGTTCGTGCTTGATATGCGCAGCTATCGCGAAGCCAATGGCGACAACCTGGGTGCCGCGAAACCGTTCCTCGGCCGTGAGCAACTTGACTGGCTCAAGGCTTCATTGAAAGCCTCAAGCGCGCAATGGAAAGTCATCGCCGCCGACATGCCGATCGGCCTCGGCGTACCCGACGGCGAAGTCAGCCCTGGCGTGGCGCGCTGGGAAGCGGTGGCCAACGCAGACCCAGGACCGGCTCAGGGGCGTGAGCTGGAAATTGCCGAGTTGTTGGGCTTCCTGCGGGCGCAGCAGGTGCGCAATTTTGTCTGGCTGACGGCGGATGTGCATTACTGCGCAGCGCACCACTACCATCCGGACCGTGCGGCGTTTCAGGATTTCGAACCGTTCTGGGAATTTGTCGCCGGGCCTTTGAATGCGGGCAGCTTCGGGCCTAATCCGCTGGATAAAACCTTTGGCCCGCAGGTGGTGTTCGAGAAAGCACCACCGGCACAAAACACCTCGCCGTTTGCCGGGTTTCAGTTTTTTGGTGAGGTGAATATTGAAGGGCAGACGGGGGAGATGAGTGTGGTTTTGCGTGATCTGGATGGGGTCAGTGTGTTTGAACAGCGGTTACAACCGGTCTGAGATATCAGCACATGATCGTTCCCACGCTCTGCGTGGGAATGCAGCCCGGGACGCTCCGCGTCCCATCTAGAGCCGAACGCGGAGCGTCCGTTGAGGCATTCCCACGAGCGTGGGAACGATCAGGCATGGAGGGTCAGTAGACGTCGCGGCGATAACGGCCTTGTTCGATCAGCCGGTCGACTTCTGGAATCCCGAGCACTTCATTGAGTACGTGATCCACGCCTGAAGCCATTCCCTGCAAACTCCCGCAGATGTAGATAACGGCACCATCAGCCAACCACTTTTTCAACTCCCCAGCCGACTCACGCAGTCGATCCTGCACATAAATCTTTTCGGCCTGGTCTCGGGAAAACGCTAGGTCCAAACGCTCCAGATCCCCCGAAATCAACCATTCCTCAAGCTCGGCACCGCACAGGTAGTCATGTTCCCGATGACGTTCGCCGAACAACAGCCAATGACGTTGCTGCCCATCGGCGATCCGCGCCTTGAGCAAACTGCGCAACCCGGCCAGTCCTGTGCCGTTGCCCAGCAAAATCATCGGCACCGGCTCGGTCGGTAGATGGAAACCGCTGTTGCGTCGTACGCGCAGGCTGATGGTGCCGCCCACAGGGGCGTGTTCGGTCAGCCAACCGGAGCCGACGCCCAAGCGGTCATCGGGATGCAGTTCCTGGCGCACGATCAGTTCGAGGATGCCGTCGGCGGCGATCGAGGCGATGGAGTATTCGCGCATGGCCAGGGGCACCAAGGCATTCACCAGTGCCTGGGCATGCAGGCCGACCAGATGGGTTCTGTTATCGGGCAGTTGTCGACTGGCGAGGGCTTGCTCCAGCGGTTGCGACAGGTCATCGAGCGTCACCGTGGCCCGACCGTCAATGCCCAGGCCATCAAGGAAATGTTCGATTGCCCACGGACCGTTGCGCGGCAAGACTTCCACCAGGTCACCGGCCAGCCAACTGCTGGTGGTGGGGGCGGTGAGGCCGAGCAAGTACACGCCCGAACCGGTGCTGTCAGGGTTGAGCCGTTCGCGGCGGGTCAGCGTCCAGTTGTCGTAACTGGGCGCTTGCCAGGTGTCCACGGGTGTCTGTCCGGTCAATAGGCCGAGTTGCTGCTGCCAGTGACGCAAGGCGTAAGGGTCGCCGCTGTCGACTTCTACCGGCGCGAACAGGGTCTTGCCTCCATGCTCGCCCAGCCAGGTGTGCAAGCGTCGGGCGAAACCGCAGAAGTGCTGATACTGACGATCGCCAAGCCCAAGCACGGCGTAGTTCAGGCTTTCCAGTCTCAACGCCTGGCCCAGCACCTTGCGTTCGAAGCGCCGGGCACTGTCCGGTGCTTCGCCGTCGCCGAAGGTGCTGACCACGAACAGCGCATTGCCGGAATCACGCAGATCCTGCTCGCTGACATCCGCCAGCGGCTGAACCTTCACCGGCAATCCGGCTGCTTGCAATTGTCCTGCGGTCTGCCATGCCAGTTGCTCGGCGAACCCGCTCTGGCTGGCGAAACCGATCAACCATGCGGGAGCGTCGCTACCCGGTTGCGCGAGACCTTTTTGGGCATCCTTGATCTGCTTTTTCTTGCGTCGACGATCGAGGTACAGCAACCAGCCAGTGACAAAGAACACCGGCATGGTCAGCGCGCTGAGCGTCAGGATAATCCGCCCGACAATGCCGAAGTAGCTGCCGACGTGCAGCGCGTAAATGCTGGTCAGCAGTTGCGCCTTGAGGCTCTTGTCGCTGTAGCGGTCATGCCGTTTGACGATGCCGGTCGCCGGATCGAGGGTGATCTGGTTCAGTGCGCGGTCGTGGGGCGAGCTGCTCAACAGGTAGAACACGGTGGCCGGCTGCCCGGCCACGGGCGGCATGCGGATGTTGTAGGCGCTCAGTGCCGGACCGGCAGCGCTGTAGATGCTGCTCCACATCACTGCGTAATCGGCGGTGGGCGCCGGGCCGCTCGGTGCAGGGCCACGGCCGCCGCGAACACGCTCGTTCTGCGGCGCGTCGGAAAGTAATTGGGTCAGCCCCTTGTTGTACCACTCATAGGACCAGGACAACCCGGTCAGCGCCGCCAGAAGGTAAAACACCAGGCACCAAGTACCGGCCACCGAGTGCAAATCCCAGTTAAAGCTGCGGCCCTTTTTCTTCCAGTCGAGGGTCAGCCAGGCGCGCCAGCTTTTCCACTGACGTGGCCAGCGCAGGTACAGACCGGACAGGCAGAAGAACACCAGAATCAGCGTACAGGCACCGGTGATCTGCCGACCGCTATCGCCCATGGCGAGGAAACGGTGCAGTTGCAGCATCAGGCCGAAGAAGTCCCGGCCAGTGGCGTCGCCCATGAACTCGGCGGTGTACGGGTTGAAGTAGCGCATCTCGCCGCGGCGCTCACCCGGCGGTGGAGTAAAGGACACCCGCGCGGCGTTGCCGCTGTCGGTCTCGACCCAGAGCATCGCGACTTTCTTGCCGGATGCACCCTCGATTTTCTCCACCAGCTCAACGGGCGGCAGGACGCCAGCGACCTGCTTCTCGACCTGCAACACAGAAGGGTTCAGCGCGCGCAGGATTTCATCCTGAAACGACACCGTCGCCCCGGTGATGCCCATCAGGGCCAGTACCAGTCCGGCGCTGATGCCGAAAAACCAGTGCAACTGGAACAGGGTTTTCTTCAACACGTCGCTCGCCTTGTTCGTTCGGAAATAATCATCACGGCGCGCATTATGCCGTGGGTTGTCGAGAAACATTCTTTTTACGCACAAAAGCCCCGTTCACCTGGATGAACGGGGCCTTGGTCTTCACGCGTCTATCAGAAGTGGAAGTTGGCGCTCAGCAGGGCGGTACGACCCGCCGCCACGTGGGCGTAGTGCGTCTGGAACACCTGGTCGAAGTAACGCTTGTCGGTCAGGTTCTGCACATTGAGTTGCAGGTCGACGTTCTTGGTCAGGCGATAGCTGGCCATTGCGTCGTAGCGCCAGTAGGAGGGGATCTCCACCGAGTTGGCGACGTTACCGAACTGCGAATCGACAAAGGTCGCACCGGCGCCGACGGTCAACTTGTCCGGTACCAGGTCGTAGGTCGACCAGAACGTGAAGTTGTTCCGAGGGGTGCTGGGCATGTGGTTGCCTTCATCGGCGGCGAGGGTGGTTTTGACCACTTCGCTTTCCATGTAGGTGTAGCCGCCGAAGACCCTCCAGTTACGGGTCAGCTTGCCGCTGTAGCTCAGTTCCACACCATTGACCTGCTGTTCGCCGTCCAGCACTTGAGTGGTGCCGCCGTCCGGATCGTTGATGCGGGCGTTGGTTTTTTCGGTGCGGAACAGTGCGGCGGTCAGCGACAGGTCGTCACCGAAGAAGTCCCACTTGGTGCCGATCTCGTAGTTGCGGTTCTTTTCCGGGTCTAGATCGGTGTTGTTCGCCGCCAGTTCCAGGCCACCGTTGCCGCTGGTTTCACCGGACGGGTTGCTGGAGGTGGAGTAGGCCGCGTAGATGCTGCCGTTAGGCAACACGTTGTAGACCACGCCGATCTGGTAGTTGACCAGGTCGCTGGTGTTCTCACGGGAGAAGTCGTTCGCTGGAGCGGTGCTGCTAGCGTTGGCGTGGCCGCTGGATTCGACCTGGTAGTTGTCATAACGCAGGCCCAGGTTCAGGGACCATTGCTCGTTGAACTTCAGCGTGTCGAACACGTAGGCCGCAGCGGTTTTGGTGTTGGTGTCAGTGAACGCGGCGCTGTCGGTGATCGACCCGTTCCAGCTATCTCCAGGCGTCGGGTTTTGCAGACTGGTGCAGTCGCCGGAGTTGAAGAGGGCGCGGTTGCAGCGGGTGCCGCTGGCGGTCGAGGTCAGGATGTACGGGCGGTTGTGGGTGTCTTGATAGGAAAACTCAAGGCCGGTGACCAGGCTGTGCTCGATGGCGCCGGTGTTGAACTTGGCACTCAGGTCAGTCTGGTTGATCCAGCCGCTGGACGTCGAATTACGGCTTTTCGCGCCGCGATACACGCTGCCATTGACCGCGTTGCCCTTGCTGTCGTCCGGGTTGGTGACAACGTAGTCGAGGGTCGAACGGGACATGCGGAAGCTGTTCGAGACCGTCAGGGCATCATTCAGATCGTGTTCGATCTTGAGGGTGCCGCTGTCATTGCTGGTCTGGCGATAGTCGCGACCGGTGAGGCCGTAGAAGTTGTCGCGATCGACATTCACAGGTTTATCGACGTTGTACTTGCTGCGGTTGGGGCTCAAGGTCAACGGGAGGCCGTAGTCGGGCATGTCGTCAGTTTCGACGTGGTAGTAGCCGACGGTCAGGCGGGTGTCGGTGCCCAGGCCAAACGCGAAGGAAGGTGCCACGCCCCAACGGCTGACGTCCACGGCATCACGGCCGGCGACGTTGGCTTCATGCTTCATCAGGTTCAGACGGAAGGCCGAGGTGTCGGTCATCTGCTGGTTCAGATCGAGGGTGGTGCGCTTGGTCTGGTCCGAGCCCCAGGTGAAGCCGCCGTTGTAGGCATTGCCCAGCTTGGCGGTCTTGCTCACCAGGTTCAGGCTGCCACCGGTGGAACCCGCGCCGGTAAAGGCCGATCCCGGACCCTTGCTGACTTCGATCGATTCGACGTTGAAGATCTCGCGGCTCTGGGATGCCGGGTCGCGCATGCCGTCGATGAACACGTCGCTTTCTGCGTTGAAGCCGCGAATGATCGGACGATCGCCGGCCGGGTTGCCGCCTTCACCGGCGCCGAAAGTGATACCCGGCGTGGTACGCAGCGCGTCGACCAGACTGGTGGCGCCCGTGTCGCGAATCACTTGTTGCGGAATCACGGTGACGCTTTTCGGCGTTTCACGCAGCGGTGCCGTGTATTTCTTGGAAGCCGAAGTATCAGTCTTGTAGGAAGTCTCGTCCTGGGCTTCGCCGGTGATATCGGTAGCGCCCAGGGAAATCACATTGCTCGGTGCTTTTTCGTCGGTCTTCTCAGCCGCGAAAGCCATGTGGCCCGCAGAGCTGGCAGTGATCGCGACGCCAATTGCAGACGCGAGCAAACGCGGTGAACTGACCGGTAATTGTTGTTTTTGGCGTGACATGAGAATTCCCCTCCCCAAGGATTTGAGGCGGCGGAATATAGGGTAAATACGTATTTGTATCAATTGCGAAACGTTACTATTTGCGACGAATTTACATTCTTTACAATTTACCCTTACGGTTTTTGGTGTCTCGTACGTCACGGGGGTTTTACAGAGTCAATAAGAATCAATACCATTGCCGCCTCTTTGTCTTCAGGTGTCTTCCCCATGCTGCTGCATATTCCCGGCGTGTTCGCGAAAGAAGAAGTGCAGCGCATCCGCGAGGCTCTGGAGCAGGCAGATTGGGCTGACGGCAAGATCACCGCCGGTTACCAGTCGGCCAAAGCCAAACACAATCTGCAACTGCCCGAAGGTCACCCGCTGGCCAAGGAGGTCGGCGCGGCGATGCTTGAACGGCTGTGGAAAAATCCGCTGTTTATGTCAGCCGCGTTACCGCACAAGGTCTTCCCTCCGTTACTGAACTGCTACACGGTCGGCGGCAGTTTCGATTTTCATATCGACAACGCCGTGCGCCAGCCCAAGGGCAGCAGCGAGCGGGTGCGCACCGATCTTTCGGCCACCCTGTTCTTCAGCGAGCCGGACGACTACGACGGCGGTGAACTGGAAATCCAGGACACTTTCGGCACTCAACGGGTGAAGTTGCCCGCCGGTGACATGGTCTTGTACCCCGGCACCAGCCTGCACAAGGTCAATGCCGTCACCCGCGGCACCCGATACGCCTCATTTTTCTGGACCCAGAGCCTGGTTCGCGAAGACAGCCAGCGCGCCTTGCTGTTCGAGATGGACGGAGCGATCCAGCAGCTGACCCAGGACATGCCCGATCACCCTTCGCTGATTCGCCTCACCGGTACCTATCACAACCTGTTGCGTCGCTGGGTTGAGGTGTAAGTGTCGGACTTTCGTTTACGCCGTGAGGAAGTCCTCGACGGTGATCGGCTCAAAGCGATGCTCGAGGAAAGCCCGGCACGGGCGGCTCAGGCGATTCTGATTGCTGCCCGCGAAGGCGTGCTCGATGCTCAGGCACTGTTGGGGCAGATTCTGCTGGACGGGCAGGGCATCGAACGGGATCAGCCGCTAGCCTTGCGCTGGTTCGAGATCGCCGCCCAGGGCGGACATCTGATGGCGCGCAACATGCTCGGTCGTTGTCATGAACAGGGCTGGGGTTGCGTTACCGATGCCTCGGTAGCCGCAAGGCATTATCGTCAGGCTGCTGAAGCGGGCCTGGATTGGGCGATGTACAACTACGCCAATCTGCTGGCCACTGGTCGTGGAGTGATCGAGGATCAGTTGCAAGCGCTGAACCTGTATCGGCATGCGGCTGAACTGGGCCACGCCAAATCAATGAACCTGCTGGGGCGTTATCTGGAAGACGGGCGGGTTTGCCCGGCGGATCCGCAAGCTGCGCGTGATTGTTATCGACGCTCGGCGGTCGGTGGAGATTTTCGTGGGCAGTTCAGTTATGCCGCTGTGCTGGCGGATGAAGGCAAGATCGATGAGGCGCTGGGCTGGCTGCACAAGGCACTGGATGGCGGGAATCTGATTTTTTTGCGGGTGGCGAGCAAAGCACTGTTGAACGCTGTGAATCCGCAGATTCGCGGATTGGCGGCCCTCTACCATCAACGCGTCGCTCAGATGAGCGATGAGCGGAGCGTGCCAGGGGTTGTTGAGTTGGTTTAAATCACTATGATTGGAAACTAATCACACCTCATCAAATTGCATCCTGGAGACGAGATCATGGTTGCAACCAAAGTCCTGACTGCCCACGTACCCCTGGAATTGGCTGATAAAGTCGATCAGATGGCTGCGAGGATGGAGCGCTCACGGGGCTGGATCGTGAAGCAGGCGCTTGCCGACTGGGTAGATTTGGAGGAAGAGCGAAGCCGACTGACTCGCGAAGCAATGGCTGACGTTGATGCTGGGCGGGTGATCGATCATCAGTCTGTCCAGGCTTGGGCCGACAGTTTGAGTACTGATAAGCCGTTGCCGGTACCGTACTGATGGAGTTGAAGTGGACGAGTAAAGCGTTATCGGATCTGGCAAGGCTTTTTGAGTTCCTTGCCGTGGTCAATCGTCCTGCGGCAGCACGCACTGTGCAATCTCTCACTCAAACTCCCTCGGCCTTGCTCAGCAATCCGCGAATCGGAGAGCGAGTCGACGAGTTTGAGCCGCGAGATGTGCGACGACTTTTAGTCGGCCATTACGAAGTTCGGTACGAGATCCAAGGCTCCACACTCTACGTACTTCGTCTTTGGTATGTGCGAGAAGACCGATAACCTGCTTTCAGATGTGTAGAATTTCAGACAAAAAAAAGCCCATGACACGTCATGGGCTTTTTTATTTCATACGAGTAGCGCTTACACGTAAAACGACTTCAGCGGCGGGAAGCCGTTGAACTCAACCGCGCTGTAGCTGGTGGTGTAAGCACCGGTCGACAGCCAGTACAAACGGTCACCAATCGCCAGGTTCAGCGGCAAACCGTATTTGTAGTTTTCGTACATGATGTCGGCGCTGTCGCAGGTCGGGCCGGCGATGACCACTTCTTCCACTTCGCCTTTCTTCTCGGTCCAGATCGGGAACTTGATGGCTTCGTCCATGGTTTCGATCAGGCCGGAGAACTTGCCCACATCCGTGTACACCCATCGCTCGACGGCGGTACGGGATTTACGTGCAACCAGCACCACTTCGCTGACCAGGATGCCGGCGTTGGCGATCAGCGAACGGCCTGGCTCCAGAATGATTTCCGGCAGTTCGTCGCCAAAGTCTTCCTTGAGGAAACGGATGATTTCTTCAGCGTAGGTTTCCAGGCTGTTGGTGCGGGTGATGTAGTTGGCCGGGAAGCCACCGCCCATGTTGATCAGCTTCAGGTGGATGCCGTCTTCTTCTTTCAGGCGTTCGAAGATCACTTTGACCTTGGCGATCGCCGCGTCCCAGACGCTGATGTCGCGCTGTTGCGAGCCGACGTGGAACGAGATGCCGTAAGGCACCAGGCCCAGGTCGCGGGCGAGGATCAGCAGGTCCATGGCCATGTCGGTCTGGCAGCCGAATTTGCGCGACAAAGGCCAGTCAGCGGTGGTCGAGCCTTCGGTGAGGATGCGCACGTAGACTTTCGAACCCGGTGCAGCCTTGGCGATGTTGCGCAGGTCGGCTTCGGAGTCGGTGGCATACAGACGCACGCCCTTCTCGTAGAAGTAGCGAATGTCTTTGGATTTCTTGATGGTGTTGCCGTAGCTGATGCGATCCGGGCCGACGCCCTGGTTCATCACTTTATCGAGCTCGTAGATCGAGGCGATGTCGAAGTTCGAGCCTTTCTCTTTGAGCAGGTCGATGACTTCGACGGCCGGGTTGGCCTTGACCGCGTAGTAGACCTTGGCGAATTCGAAACCGGCGCGCAGGTCGTCGTAGGCCTGGCTGATCATCGCGGTGTCGATCACCACGAATGGGGTTTCTTGCTGATCGGCGAACGCCTTCATTTTCTGGAAGGTATCGCGCGCGAAATAGTCATCGACGTTGATCGACATGCTGGGAACTCCTACTGGCAAACTGAAATTAACAATGGGTGCAAATGAACGTCCTCCGTATCCCCACTTTGGTTCGCCTACTTCCCAAGGCATGTCGCCGAAAGCAAAAAGGCCACGGGAGGCGGTGCTTCCCTTGGCCTTGCTGTCTCGTCGTCAGTACTTGAGCCGGATGGATCGTTTCCAGCATGGACGTTCGGCGCGAACTTTAGGGCGTGAGGGGCTTGAGATCAACAAAAAATGTCGCGTTTTTGCACGCATCCGTCGTGCGGTCTCGGACAACTACTGATGTAACCGAACCTGCATGACAGTGTGATGTTCCCTTACATGCTCATTCCCACGCTCTGCGTGGGAATGCATCCAGAGACGCTCTGCGTCTCAAAGGACGGACGCAGAGCGTCCAGGCAGGCATTCCCACGCGGAGCGTGGGAACGATCAGTAGAAAGGGATCAGGCGACCGCAGTCTCGGCCGGCGAAACAATGCTGGTCTTGCCCCCACGGGACTTGCCGGAACTCAAATACTCGGCAATCGATTCCTGAGTCACCTCACCCAGGAACACCCGCTCGGCATCCATCACCGGCAGCCACGAGCGGTTGAACTCGTACATGCGCGACAGCAGGATGCGCAAATGCTCGTCGTAGGCTGCGGTGGCGTTGAACTCGCGCAGGTATTGCGCGCATGTACCGGTCTGACGGTGCAGGTCGCGACGTCGTACATAACCCAACGCCTTGTTCTCACCATCTGTGACCACCACATAACGACGGTCCAGTTCGTCCATCAATTCAAGGGCTTCCGCCACCGGCGTTTCCGGGCTCACCGACGGTGCGTTGTCCGCTGCATCTTCGGCTTTCACCAGCAACAGACGCTTGAGGGTGCTGTCCTGGCCGACGAAGTTGCTGACAAAGTCATCCGCCGGGTGCGCCAGCAGCGTGTCCGGGTGATCGATCTGCAACAGTTTGCCAGCGCGGAAAATTGCGATTTTGTCGCCCAGCTTGATCGCTTCGTCGATGTCGTGGCTGACCATGATCACGGTCTTGTTCAGCGCCCGCTGCATTTCGAAGAATTCGTTCTGGATCATTTCGCGGTTGATCGGGTCGACCGCGCCAAACGGTTCGTCCATCAGCAACAGCGGTGCATCCGCCGCCAGAGCACGAATTACGCCGATCCGCTGCTGTTGGCCACCGGACAATTCACGCGGGTAGCGATTCAGGTATTGCTTGGGTTCCAGCTTGATCATGCTCATCAACTCGCGGGCGCGGTCGTGGCACTTCTGTTTGTCCCAGCCCAGCAGGCGCGGAACGATGGTGATGTTTTCCTCGATGGTCATGTTCGGGAACAGACCGATCTGCTGGATCACATAACCGATGTTGCGGCGCAGGGTCACAGCATCGAGGTCGGTAGTGTCTTCGCCGTTGATCAGGATCTTGCCCGAGGTCGGCTTGATCAGGCGATTGATCATTTTCAGCGTGGTGCTTTTGCCGCAGCCCGATGGCCCGAGGAACACACAGATCTCGCCTTCATTGACGGTCAGGCTGACCGAGTCCACGGCTTTCACATCTTTGCCGTTGCTTTGGAAGGTCTTGCTGAGGTTTTGAAGTTCGATCATTTGAGCAATCCTTTTGGAGTCAGCGTGCGTTGCAGCCATTGCAGAAGCAGGTCGGCGAAGATGGCCAAGAGACTGACCAGCACGGCGCCGACGATCAGCATCGACATGTCGCTGCGGCTGATGGAAGCGAGAATGAGTACACCGAGGCCACCGGCGCCGATGGTCGCGGCGATGGTCATGACACCTATGTTCATGACCACGGCGGTGCGCACGCCGGCGAGGATCACGGGCACGGCGATCGGCAACTCGACCATGCGCAGGCGCTGGCCAAAGGTCATGCCGATACCGCGCGCGGCTTCGCGAATGCCGGGTTCGACGCCGGTCAGGGCGAGGTAGGTGTTACGCATGATGGGCAGCAGCGAGTACAGAAACACCGCGGTAATCGCCGGCATCGGCCCCAAGCCTTGGCCGAATTTCGAATAGAACGGCAACAACAGGCCGAACAGGGCAATCGACGGCACGGTCAGCAGCACCGTGGCGCTGGCTTGCAACGGGCCGGCGAGGGTCGGGAAGCGTGTCATCAGGATGCCCAGCGGCACGCCGACCAGAATCGCCAAGGTCACGGCAATACCGACGAGGGTGATGTGCTGCCCGGTCAGTTGCAGGACCAATGGCCAGTCGAGATGGGAAAAGGCGTTCAGAAATTCCATGGCTTTTCCTCCTCAGTTGATGGGGTGTTGGCGCAGGAAATCGGCGGCAACGGATGAAGGGCTTTCGTGATCGACATCGACCCGCGCATTGAGCTGGCGCATGGTGGCGTCGTCGAACAGTTCAGCCAGCGGCTTGAGTTCTTCGGCGAGTTTCGGATGAGCATCGAGATACGTCTGACGCACCACCGGTGCTGCGGTGTAGTCCGGGAAGTAATGCTTGTCGTCTTCGAGCAGTTTCAGCTTGAAGGCGTTCAAACGACCGTCAGTGGTGTAGACCAGACCGGCAAACACCTGACCATTGCGCAGAGCGGTATAGACCAGCCCTGCATCCATCTGGCGGATGTTTTTGCGGGTCAGGTTCATGCCGTAGAGGTCCACCATGCCGTCCAGACCGTCGGAACGGTTGGCGAACTCGGTGTCCAGCGCCACCAGGTGATGGGTCTTCGCCTCAGCCTGCATCACCGTGTTCAGCTCGCTGATGGTGTTGATCTGCGGGTAGGCTTTTGCGGTTTTTTCCGGCAGGGCCAGGGCGTAGGTGTTGCTGAACTTCGACGGAGTGAGCCAGATCAGGCCTTTTTTTGCGTCGAGTTCTTTCACCTTGGCGTAGGACTGAGCGCTGTCGAGCTTGTCAGTGATGTGGTTGTAAGCCACCAACGACACGCCGGTGTATTCCCACATCAAATCCAGCTGACCACTTTCGTGGGCGCTGCGAGCCAGGTTGCTGCCCAGACCGCCGGTCACCTGAGTGTCGTAACCCTTGGTGCGCAAGTATTGGGAGGTGATTTCCGCCAGCAGGGTTTGTTCGGTGAACACCCGGGCGCCGATGCGGATCACGGGTTTTTCAGCGGCTTGGGCGATTCCTGCCAACAGCAGGGCGCAGCCTAGAAATAAGCTACTGCCTTTTATAAAAAGAGCTTTCATGAGAATTCCTTTGCAGGCTTAAGACGGGCGCAAGCCGCGTTCGAGCCAAAGGCGGCTGGTGAGTGTCACCAGGCCGTCAAGCAGCAAGGCCAGCAGGGCGGTGCAGGCCGCGCCGAGCAGCAGTTGCGGCTGATTGTTCAAGGCGATGCCTGGGAAAATCAGGCTGCCCAGACTGTTGGCGCCGATCAGGAACGCCAGCGGTGCAGTCCCGACGTTGATCGCCAAGGCCACGCGCACGCCACCGATGATGATCGGCACGGCGTTCGGCAGTTCGACCCGCCACAGGACTTGAGTCGGCGTCATGCCGATGCCGACGGCGGCTTCCTTGAGCGATCCCTGGACGTTTTTCAGGCCTTCATAGGTGTTGCGCACGATCGGCAACAGCGAGGCGAGGAACAGGGCGAAGATCGCGGGGCCGCTGCCGATGCCCAGAATCCCCAGGGCGATGGCCAGTACGGCGAGAGGCGGAACAGTGTTACCGATGTTGAAGATCTGCATGAAGCGTTCAGCGCGGCCAACCATGGTCGGGCGGCTGAGGAAGATACCGGCGGGGATGCCCACAACGAGGGCGGCCAGCATGGAGACAAGGACGAGAATCAAGTGGGCTTGCAGGTAAAACAACAAATCGTCGCGGTACTGTTCGATCGTGTTGGTGCCAATCCAGTGGACCAGCAGGGCCAGAAGGGCGACGACAACCGCACCTCCTATCAGCCCCTTGCCATAGCGAATAGCCACAGGCGGACTCCTTTTTTCTTTGTCGGCGAACGCAGTCCTTTGTGGCATGCCATTCCTGGCTGCCTGGAATAAACGTCGCGAGAAGCAGCTCTTCATGCTGATGGAACCGCATGAAATCGAGCCATAAGCGCAGCCTCGTCAGGCTAACTTGCAGATTTTTCAAACCCTGCTACGAGTGCTGTAACAGGGGAGTGGACGCCTCCACCTTTTAAAAGGTTCCATATTTAGCAGCATTTAGCCACCCTTGATGTCCCAACGGTCCCGTTAATCGCCATAGGCGACAGGGTGAGCGGTGGTCCGTGGCGCTCGGTTTGCGCTATACTCGCCGCCCTTTTTTGAATCACCTGCCAGGCGATTTCCCATGACCAAACAGGCCGCCGAAGTCGCGAAGCGCCGCACTTTCGCCATTATTTCCCACCCCGATGCCGGTAAAACCACCATCACCGAGAAGCTCTTGCTGATGGGCAAGGCGATTGCGATTGCTGGCACGGTGAAATCCCGTAAATCCGACCGCCATGCCACCTCCGACTGGATGGAAATGGAAAAACAACGGGGTATTTCCATTACCACGTCGGTCATGCAGTTCCCGTATAGCGATCACATGATCAACCTGCTCGACACCCCGGGCCACGAAGACTTCTCCGAAGATACCTACCGCACCCTGACGGCGGTGGACTCGGCCTTGATGGTCCTCGATGGCGGCAAGGGTGTAGAGCCACGGACCATCGCGCTGATGGACGTCTGCCGTCTGCGTGACACGCCGATCATCAGTTTCATCAACAAACTCGACCGCGACATCCGCGACCCGATCGAACTGCTCGACGAAATCGAAGCGGTCCTGAAGATCAAGGCGGCGCCGATCACCTGGCCGATCGGTTGCTACCGCGACTTCAAGGGCGTTTATCACCTCGCCGACGACTACATCATCGTCTACACCGCCGGTCACGGCCACGAGCGCACCGATGTGAAAATCATCGAGAAGCTCGACTCCGATGAAGCCCGCGCGCACTTGGGCGACGAGTACGATCGCTTCGTCGATCAGCTGGAGCTGGTGCAGGGCGCCTGTCACGAATTCAATCAGCAGGAATTCCTCGACGGCCAACTG
This sequence comes from Pseudomonas sp. Hz4, assembly GCF_054898165.1. Lineage (NCBI taxonomy): Bacteria > Pseudomonadati > Pseudomonadota > Gammaproteobacteria > Pseudomonadales > Pseudomonadaceae > Pseudomonas > Pseudomonas sp. Hz4. Next base: position 1,149,585 of record NZ_CM142719.1, read on the forward strand.
ACTCCGGTGTTCTTCGGTACTGCACTGGGCAACTTTGGTGTCGATCACGTGCTCGACGCCGTGGTCAACTGGGCGCCGAAGCCGCTGGCCCGTGTCGCCAACGAGCGCACCGTGGAGCCGGCTGAAGAGAAATTCGCCGGCTTCGTGTTCAAGATCCAGGCGAACATGGACCCGAAACACCGCGACCGTATCGCCTTCATGCGTATCTGCTCCGGCAAATACGAAAAAGGCATGAAGATGCGCCACGTGCGCACCGGCAAGGACGTACGGATCGGCGATGCGCTGACGTTCTTCTCCTCCGAGCGTGAGCAATTGGAAGAAGCGTTTGCCGGCGACATCATCGGCCTGCACAACCACGGCACCATCCAGATCGGCGACACCTTCACCGAAGGCGAAGTCCTGGGCTTCACCGGTATCCCGCACTTCGCCCCGGAACTGTTCCGTCGCGTGCGTCTGCGTGATCCGCTCAAGTCCAAGCAACTGCGTCAGGGCCTGCAGCAACTGGCGGAAGAAGGCGCGACCCAAGTGTTCTTCCCCACGCGCAGCAACGACATCATCCTCGGCGCCGTCGGTGTGCTGCAGTTCGATGTGGTCGCCAGCCGTTTGAAAGAGGAATACAAGGTCGAGTGCTCCTACGAGCCGATCACCGTTTATTCCGCGCGCTGGATCGATTGCAGCGATAAGAAGAAGCTCGAAGAGTTCCAGATCAAGGCTGTGGAAAACCTCGCGATTGACGGCGGCGGTCATCTGACCTACCTGGCCCCGACCCGGGTCAACCTGGCGCTGATGGAAGAGCGCTGGCCGGACGTGAAATTCCGTGCGACGCGTGAGCATCATTAAGCGTTGAGTTGAGAAACCGGAAACCCCGATGCGTCAGTCTTGGGGTTGATCGTTCCCACGCTCTGCGTGGGAATGCAGCCCGGGACGCTCCGCGTCCCAAAGCGGACGCAGAGCGTCCATTGAGGCGTTACCACGCAGAGCGAGGGAACGATCATTTCAGAAATAACCATTCGACCTAACCCCAATTCAAAACCCATCTCCCCGCCAACTTCATTCCGTCCATTCGTGAGTGTCCATCTGTTTTTCTGTAGGTCTTTTTTCCTGATTCCGTAGCTGGACTCTGATTTTCCGTGACTGGCGTTTTTACCCGAGACAACGAAACCGTTGACGTCTAGTGTTCAGAGGACATTTCGCTAGCAGCGACTTCACACGCGCAGGAGTACAAGCGATCAAAGGCATGATCAGTCGGCTGACTCACCTGATTCGGTTAGATGGCTACTTCTGTCCAATGGCCTGGGTGCTGGCGGCGCTGCTCTTCATCAATCGCTTGAGCACCATGGTCAAACTGTTCATGGCGCTGTACCTGCGCCAGGAGCTGGGGCTGGCGATTGAAACCGTTGGTTGGTTGTTATCCGGTTACGGGGCCGGCTTGCTGATAGGGTCAATGGTGGGTGGACTGCTGAGTGATCACTTCTCCACGGCCCGGCTCACGGCGGCGTTGTTTTTTGTTTCGGCGTGGGTATTGCTCTGTTTGGGGCTGGTCATTGAAGTGCCTTGGCTGGCCGGGATGCTGCTGCTCAGCGGTGCACTCGATGGTGCGATTCGAACGCTTCATCAGCGCTTGATCATGGAATATTGCCAGGTTGCGCAGCGCGCCCGAGCACAGTCACTGAGTCGTGTTGCCAGAAACCTGGGTATGGCTGTCGCGGGGGTGGTCGGTGGGGTTTTGGCGCAGACTGATTTTCGCTGGGTGTTTTTTGCCAGTGCGGTGATGACACTGTTGGCGTTGCTCTGGTTTGTCCGCACGACATGGCATCGACCGGTTCTGATGCCGGATGAGGTGTCTGATAGTGCTTCAGGCTCATGCGTCCCGTATCGAGATAAACCTTTCCTTTGGTTGTTGGCGGCTGCTGTCTTGCTCGGCCTTGCCTTTGACACGGTCTACAGCATGCTGGGTAACTACTTGCTCGATTATTATCAGTTGGATACTGAAGTCATCGGATGGCAATTTGCACTCAATGCAGTGCTGGTGGTGTTGCTGCAAATTCCTCTGTCTCATTGGAGCGAGCGCTGGGGGGCACGCCGGCAGCTGGTGGCGGGCAGCGTGTTGTTGGCTTGCGGGCTCGGAATGCTGCCTTTCGGTACCGGGCTGTTGTATGTCTGCCTGTCGACGGTGGTTTGGACGTTTGGCGAAGCTCTATTCATGCCGCCACTGAACGTGCTGGTTATGCGGCATGCGCAAGTAGGAAAAAGTGGGCACTACTTTGGCCTTTTTTTCATGTGCTGGAGTGCGAGTGCACTGCTTTCGCCCGTGCTTGGAGGCCAGCTGTATGGTCATTTCGGTGGGCATAGTGTCTGGCTGGCAGCCGCGGTTCTGGCGATGCTTTCCATACCGCTGATTTATCAGGCGACTCGCTTGTCGGAGCATCAAAAGGATCCTCCCTTAGCGCGCGGTGAGCCCGCTTCACTTAGCTGATCTGGCTATAGGCATTATTTAAAACCAATCTTCCGTCCAATGGCATTCCGTCCATTCGTTAGCGTCCTATCTGGAGAACCGCGCTGATCGGAACTAAATTTCATTCAGCGCCAGACAGGCACCCACGCTTCACTTATGAAGGATGGAATCGGCTATGAGCATTTTTCAACGCATTGTGCTGTTGCTTAAGGTTTTGGTGATGCTGTCCGTTGGCCTGTCGGCGGGGGCGTGGGCGGAGTGCCCGGACCACGGTGAGCAGGCCTCGAGCGGACAGGTGGAGAACAGTAATCTGATGATCGCCAAATCCGAATCGGAACCCGGTGACCAGGGTCAGGGTGGCAGCGCGGACGATGACGACTCGACCACTGACGGACCGGACACCGACGAGGATGAAGAGGCTTAAATGACAGACAAGAGAAAACCCCTTCTGCCGGACTGATGTGCAATCCAAAAGAAGGGGTTTTTTCAACTCATCAAAAGCGCGCCCCGGTGATCGGGGCGCGTTTTTTTATGCCGCGCCGTCGAGGAATTGCTCGGCGTAGTGGCACGCTACCTGGCGGCTGTCGAGCAGGCGCAGGGCCGGCTCTTCGGTGCTGCAGCGTACGGTCGCGTACGGGCAGCGCTTGTGGAACGCGCAGCCGGATGGCGGGTTCAGCGGGTTGGGCAACTCGCCGACGATCTTGATTTTCGGCTTGTTCGGGTCAGGGTGAATGGTCGGGGTGGCCGACAGCAACGCCTGGGTGTACGGGTGCAGAGGACGCTCGTAGATGTCGTTCTTCGGTCCCATTTCCACTGGGCGACCGAGGTACATCACCATCACGTCATCGGCGACGTGTTGCACCACCGCCAGGTTGTGGGAGATGAACACGTAAGCGGTGTTGAACTCTTGCTGCAAGTCCATGAACAGGTTCAGCACCTGTGCCTGAATGGACACGTCCAGCGCCGAGGTCGGTTCATCCGCGACCAGCACTTTAGGCTGCAACATCATCGCGCGGGCCAGGGCGATTCGCTGGCGCTGACCGCCGGAGAACATGTGCGGATAACGCTGGTAGTGCTCAGGGCGCAAGCCCACCTGCTTCATCATCGCCTGAACTTTCTCGCGACGTTCGGAAGCCGACAGGTTGGTGTTGATCAGCAGCGGCTCGCCGAGCTGGTCACCGACTTTTTGCCGTGGGTTCAACGACGCGTAAGGGCTCTGGAACACCATCTGCACGTCTTTGCGCAGTTGCTTGCGTTCAGCCTTGTTCGCGCCGGTGACTTCCTGCCCGGCGATTTTCAAGGAACCGGAGGACGGCTCTTCAATCAGCGTCAGGGCACGGGCCAGGGTGGATTTTCCGCAGCCCGATTCGCCGACGACAGCGAGGGTCTTGCCGGCTTCCAGTTCGAACGACACACCGTTCAAGGCGCGCACGGTCGCATGGCCCTTGAACAGGCCACGGGACACTTCGTAGTGACGGGTCAGGTCGCGGGCGGTAAGTACGACGGCCATTACGCCACCTCCTGATTCAGCGGGTAGAAGCAGCGGGCGAGGCTGTTGCTTTTCGGGTCAAGGGTTGGACGTTGCTGACGGCAGGAATTCTGCACATACGGGCAACGCGGCGACAGCAGGCAACCCTGCGGGCGGTCATAACGACCGGGAACGATACCCGGCAGCGTGGCCAGGCGCGTGGCGCCCAGGCTGTGTTCCGGAATCGCCTTGAGCAGCGCTTCGCTGTACGGGTGCGCCGGAATGTCGAACAGCTGAGGCACTTGACCCACTTCCACCGCTTGGCCGGCGTACATCACGCACACACGCTGAGCGGTTTCGGCCACGACCGCGAGGTCGTGAGTGATCAGCACCAGACCCATGTTCTGTTCTTTCTGCAGGGCCAACAGCAGGTCCATGATTTGCGCCTGAATCGTGACGTCCAGTGCGGTGGTCGGTTCGTCGGCGATCAGCATTTTCGGTTCGCCGGCAATCGCCATGGCGATCGCAACACGCTGGCTCATGCCACCAGACAGCTGATGCGGGTAGGCGTCCATACGGCTGGCGGCGCCCGGGATTTCAACTTTTTCCAGCAGTTCGATGGCGCGTGCGCGGGCTTGCTTGCCGGACATTTTCAGGTGCAGACGCAGCACTTCTTCGATCTGGAAACCGACGGTGTAGCTCGGGTTCAGCGCGGTCATCGGGTCCTGGAAGACCATGGCCAGGTCTTTGCCGACGATTTTGCGACGCTGACGGTTGCTGAGCTTGAGCATGTCCTTGCCGTCGAAATTCAGCGCGTCGGCGGTGACGATCCCCGGATGTTCGATCAGGCCCATCAGCGCCATCATGGTCACGGATTTGCCGGAACCCGATTCGCCAACGATGGCCAGAACTTCGCCCTTGTCCACGGTAATGTCGAGACCGTCGACCACCGGAACGGCGTTCTTGTCGCCGAAGCGAACGTTGAGATTCTTGATTTCTAACAGTGACATTTGAATCTCCTCAGGCGGCATTCTTGAGTTTCGGGTCCAGCGCATCGCGCAGGCCGTCGCCCATCAAGTTGATTGCCAGCACGCTGAGCAAAATGGTCAAACCAGGCAGACTGACGACCCACCAGGCGCGTTCGATGTAATCGCGAGCCGAAGCCAGCATGGTGCCCCACTCAGGGGTTGGCGGTTGCACGCCAAGGCCGAGGAAGCCCAGTGCCGCGGCATCGAGAATCGCCGAGGAGAAACTCAAGGTGGCCTGAACGATCAGCGGTGCCATGCAGTTAGGCAGCACGGTGATGAACATCAGGCGTGGCAGCGTGGCGCCGGCCAGACGCGCGGCGGTCACGTAGTCGCGGTTCAGCTCGCCCATTACCGCTGCGCGGGTCAGACGAACATAAGACGGCAGGGACACCACGGCGATGGCAATAATGGTGTTAATCAAGCCAGGGCCGAGGATGGCGACAATCGCCACCGCCAGCAGCAGGGATGGCAGGGCTAGCATGATGTCCATCAGACGCATGATGGTCGGGCCCAGCAGGCGCGGGTAGAACCCGGCGAACAGACCCAACAGGATGCCCGGAATCAGCGACATCACCACTGACGACAAGCCGATCAGCAGGGACAGGCGCGAACCGTGGATCAGACGCGACAGCAGGTCGCGACCCAGTTCATCGGTGCCGAGCAGGAACTGGATTTGCCCACCTTCCAGCCAGGACGGCGGGGTCAGCAGGAAGTCGCGGTACTGCTCGCTCGGGTTATGCGGTGCCACCCAAGGGGCGAACAGTGCGCAGAAAATCACCAGCAGCATGAACATCAGGCCGGCGACAGCGCCTTTGTTCCTGGAGAATGCATGCCAGAATTCTTTGTACGGGGACGGGTACAGCAGGCTTTGATCGACTGCTACCGATGGAATTGAAGTGGTCATGGTCATGATGATCTCAGCGCTGATGACGAATGCGTGGGTTGGCAAAGCCGTAGAGGATGTCCACCACGAAGTTGACCAGAATCACCAGGCAGGCGATTAGCAGGATGCCGTTCTGCACCACGGGATAATCCCGTGCGCCAATGGCTTCGATCAGCCATTTGCCGATGCCGGGCCAGGAGAAGATGGTTTCGGTCAGGACCGCACCGGCCAGCAATGTGCCGACTTGCAGGCCGACCACGGTCAGTACCGGAATCAGCGCGTTGCGCAGGCCGTGAACGAACACCACGCGCGACGGCGACAGGCCCTTGGCGCGGGCGGTACGAATGTAATCTTCACGCAGCACTTCGAGCATCGAAGAGCGGGTCATCCGCGCGATCACCGCCAGCGGGATGGTGCCAAGCACAATGGCCGGCAGGATCAGGTGGTGCAGCGCATCGAAGAACGCACCGACGTCATCGGCCAGCAGCGTGTCGATGAGCATGAAGCCGGTCCGCGGCTCGATGTCATAGAGCAGGTCGATCCTCCCGGACACCGGGGTCCAGCCCAGTGATACCGAGAAGAACATGATCAGGATCAGGCCCCACCAGAAGATCGGCATCGAATATCCCGCCAGGGAGATGCCCATCACCCCGTGGTCGAACAGGGATCCTCGCTTGAGTGCCGCGATCACCCCGGCCAGAAGGCCCAGGATGCCGGCGAACAACAGGGCGGCCATGGACAGTTCCAGGGTCGCGGGGAATAGAGAAGTGAATTCGGTCCAGACGCTTTCACGGGTACGCAGGGATTCGCCGAGATCGCCGTGGGCCAGTTTGCCAACGTAATCCAGGTATTGGGCATACAGGGGTTTGTTCAGCCCCAGGCGTTCCATTGCCTGAGCATGCATTTCGGGGTCGACGCGACGTTCGCCCATCATCACTTCCACGGGGTCGCCAGGAATCATGCGAATCAGTGCGAAAGTCAGCAAGGTGATGCCGAAGAATGTGGGGATCAATAACCCCAATCGGCGGGCAATAAAACTAAACATCTTGTGGTGTACCTCATCAGCCGGTTAGGCGTGCCCGGCATTCCTGGGTCAGGAATGCCGGTAGTTTCTTATCTACTTCACCTGGGTGGTGGCGAAGTTATTAGTGGTGAGCGGGCTAATGTGATAGCCCTCTACGTTGTTGCGCATTGCGGTGAACATACGGGTGTGCGCCATGCTGATCCATGGCTGGTCCTGATTGAAAACTTCCTGGGCTTGTTCGTAGAGCGCTGCACGTTCCGTCGGGTTCACTTTAGCCCGAGCTTCGTCAATCAGCGTCTGGAATTTCTCGTTGCACCAGCGCGCGTAGTTTTCGCCGTTCTTGGCTGCTTCGCAACTCAGATTAGGCGTCAGGAAGTTATCCGGGTCGCCGTTATCGCCCGCCCATCCGGCAGACACCATGTCGTGCTCGCCGTTTTTCGCGCGTTTGAGCATTTCGCCCCATTCCATGACGCGAATGTCGACCGTGATCCCGACCTTGGCCAGGTCAGCCTGCATCATCTGCGCGCCGAGCATCGGGTTCGGGTTGGTTGGACCGCCGCCGTTACGGGTGAACAGAGTAAAAACACTGCCATCCGGCACGCCCGCTTCCTTGAGCAGGGCGCGAGCCTTGTCTAGATCACGTGGCGGGTTTTTCAGGCCGTGGTTGTAGCCTAGCAGCGTGTCCGGGAACGGATTGACCGCGACAGTTGCGTTGCCTTTGCCAAACAGCGCGTTCACGTACGCAGCCTTGTCGAACGCAATGTCGATGGCCTTACGCACACGCACGTCGCTCATGTATTTGTGCGAGGTGTTCATCGCGATGTAGGAAACGGTCATCGCGTTCATCTCATCAACCTTCAGGTTGGTGTCTTTCTTGATGCTCGGGATGTCATCCGGTTTCGGATACAGAGCGACCTGGCACTCGTTGGCCTTGAGCTTTTGCAGGCGCACGTTGTTATCGGTGGCGATGGCGAGGATCAGGGCATCAGCCGGCGGCTTGCCACGGAAGTAGTCCGGGTTGGCCTTGAAGCGCACCTGGGCATCTTTGTTGTAACGCTGGAAAACGAACGGGCCGGTGCCGACCGGCTTGTTGTTCAGGTCGCCGGTCTTGTCGGCCTTGAGCAACTGGTCGGCGTACTCAACGGAATAGATCGAGGAGAAGGCCATGGCGACGTCTGCCAGGAACGGCGCTTCGCGACGGGTCAGCGTGAATTTGACGGTGTTGTCGTCAACTTTCTCGACGCTTTTCAGCAGTTCCTTGAAGCCCATGCTTTCAAAGTACGGGAAGCCCACGCTCGACTTGTTGTGCCACGGATGTTTCGGGTCCAGCTGACGCTGGAAGCTCCAGACCACGTCGTCGGCGTTCATGTCGCGGGTCGGCTTGAAGTATTCGGTGGTGTGAAACTTGACGCCTTTGCGCAGGTGGAACGTGTAGGTCAGACCGTCCTCGCTGATGTCCCAGGATTCGGCCAGTGCCGGAATCACTTCAGTGGTACCGGGTTTGAAGTCCGCCAGACGATTGAAGATGGTTTCGGCCACTGCATCGGCGGTGACTGCAGTCGTGTACTGGACCATGTCGAAGCCTTCCGGACTGGCTTCGGTGCAAACCACCAGGGGTTTGGCCGAGACGCCAACAGCGACACTCAGCAACGCGGCAGCGATGGCCGCACGTAGGGGAAGCATTTTCATCAAAGAACCCTCTGCAATCGGTTGAAGACAAAAAACCGAACGGCCGACTCGTCATGAGTCAGCCGTCGGGCAGTGTTTTTACAAAATCTTGAACGGGATAGTGGTCACGAGACGGAACTCGTTGATGCTGCCGTCAGACTGGTTATCACTGGCGCGGTGAGTGGTGTAGGTCGCGCGAACAGTGGTGGCCTTGAGCGGACCGCTTTGCACGGCGTACGAAGAACCGATGCCGTATTCATAGTGGTTCTCGCCGTCCATGTTGCGAACGTCGTAGGCGGTACCGGTGTAGTGCGTACCGTCGATGCCCCAGCCGCGAGCCTGGTAGATGTTGAACTTCAGGCCTGGCACGCCGTATTCGGCCATGTTCAGACCGTAGGCGATCTGGAAGGACTTCTCGTTCGGGCCGTTGAAGTCCGACAGCAGGGAGTTGGCCAGGTAGATGCCGTTGGTTTCGTGCAGGTAGTCGAAGTACTCGTTACCGTTCACTTCCTGGTACGAGAAGGTCAGGCTGTGGGCCTGGTGAGTCAGGCCGAACGACAGAGAGTAGGTGTCGTTGTCGATTTCACCCATCAACTTTTTGCCTTCGTCGACGGTTTTGTAGTAGTTCAGGCCGGTGGTCAGGCTCAGGACCGAGCTGTCACCCAGTTCGTGAGTAGCGCCGAAGTAGTACTGGTTCCAGAAGTCTTCGACGTTGGTCGCGTACAGGCTGGTTTTCAGGCTTTTGAACGGCTGATAGTTCAGGCCGGCAGTGTTCACGTGGTCGGTTTCAGCGCCGTTGTTGGTGTACTCGGAGCGGAACTTCGACAGGCTCTGCTCGGTACGTGGCGACACGCGGTCGAAAGTGCCGAGGTCGAACGACAGGTTGTCGAACTCTTCGCTGTGAATGGCCACACCTTCAAAGCTTGAAGGCAACGGACGGTTGCCGATGACATCGACGATCGGGCTGCTGAAGTTCATGCGGCCGGCGGTCAGGGTGGTGTTGGAGATACGTGCCTTGACGTTGGCCAGACCCAGTTTGCTCCACTGATCCACGGCATCGCCGTTGGTGTGAGCCAGGGTACGGTTGGAACCGCCCTTGATGTCTTCGCGGCTGCGATCCAGCGCAATGGCGTTGTAGGCAGCAACTTCGGTGCTGAAACCCACGGTGCCTTGGGTGAAGCCCGAGGTGTAGTTCAGGATGGTGCCCTGAACCCAGTTGATGCGACGCGAGCCGGTCAGCGTTTCACCATGGCGTTCGTACTTGAAAGTACCGCCACGTTGTTTGTCTTCGTTGGCATACCAGTTACGGGTAGAACCCGACAGGCTTTGGCCATCGATGAAGCCTTTGGCTTCCGACTGGGAATTGGTGCTGGCCAGTTGGGTCGGAACGAAGTCCTGGCTTTGGGTTTCTGCGTAAGCCGTGGCGGTTACGCTGCTGATGGCCATAGCCAATAGCGCAGATTTACTCAGTTTCATGGGGTGAAGCTCCTTTCTATCTTTTTTTTATGCCGGTCTTTTTTTGTGATCCGGCTATTTTTTTTTTAACTCATTCAAGGCATCGCAAACGTTTGCTACACGCCGAACTGAGGATTTACGGCAATACGCTTGCGTGAGGGCGGAATCCGCCCTCAGCGTTTCTGGCTAATCGATTATTTTTCTATGCTGACGCCCGAGAACACGTTACGACCGAAAGGACTCACCATGAATCCTTCGATTTTGGCGCTCAACGGCTGGTTAACCGTCGAGTGAGCGACTGGCGTCATGGGCACCTGCTGCTTGAGGTACTGCTGCGCCTGTTTGTAAAGCACGGTGCGCTGGTCGCGGTCGGTGACGACCTTGGCCTGCTTGATCAGCTTGTCGTAAGCCGGATCACACCACATGGAGTAGTTGTTGCCGCCAATGGCGTCGCAGCTATAAAGCGTGCCGAGCCAGTTGTCCGGGTCCCCGTTGTCACCGGTCCAGCCAATCAGGCTGATGTCGTGTTCGCCATTCTTGGTGCGCTTGATGTACTCGCCCCATTCGTAGCTGACGATCTTGACCTTGAGGCCGATCTTCGCCCAGTCAGCCTGAAGCATTTCGGCCATCAACTTGGCATTGGGGTTGTACGGGCGTTGGACCGGCATGGCCCAGAGGGTAATTTCAGTGCCTTCCTTCACGCCGGCAGCCTTGAGCAGTTCCTTGGCTTTTTCCGGGTTGTAGGCGACGTCTTTGATGGTCTCGTCGTAGGACCATTGGGTCGGTGGCATGGCGTTGACCGCCAGTTGCCCCGCGCCTTGGTAAACGGCGTTGAGAATGCCCTGCTTGTTCACCGCCATGTCCAGCGCCTGGCGAACTTCGAGTTGATCGAAAGGCTTGTGCCGAACGTTATAGGCGATGTAACCGAGGTTGAAACCAGGCTTCTCGATGAGCGTGAGTTTCGGGTCGTTCTTCAGCGCAGTCACATCGGCAGGGCGCGGGTGCAGGGTGATCTGGCACTCGTTGGCCTTGAGCTTCTGCACGCGCACCGAGGCATCGGTGTTGATGGCGAAGATCAGATTATCGAGCTTGACCCGGCTCGGGTCCCAGTACTGCTTGTTGCCGGTGTAACGGATGTTGGAATCTTTCTGGTAGCTCTTGAACACGAACGGCCCGGTGCCGATCGGCTTCTGGTTGATATCGCTCGGTTTGCCTTCGGCCAGCAGTTTGTCAGCGTATTCGGCGGACAGAATGGCGGCGAAGCTCATGGCGATATTCTGGATGAACGCGGCGTCCACGCTGTTGAGTGTCATGTCCACGGTCAACGGCCCGGTCTTCTCGACCTTGGCGATGTTCTTGTTCAGGCTCATCCCGTTGAAATACGGGAACTCGGTCGGATAAGCCTTACGGAAAGGTTGCTGTGGATCAAGCATGCGATTAAACGTGAACAGCACGTCGTCGGCGTTGAAATCACGGGTCGGCGTGAAGTATTTGGTCGTGTGAAATTTCACCCCTTCGCGTAGGTGAAAAGTGTACTTGAGGCCGTCCTCGGAAATATCCCAACTAGTGGCCAAACCTGGTACGACGTTGGTGGCGCCTTTTTCGAACTCTGCCAACCGGTTGTACAACGGCTCGGCGGCGTCATTATCGGTCGAAGTCGTGTACTGCGCGGTGTCGAAGCCAGCGGGGCTGCCTTCGGAGCAGAACACCAGGCTGTTATTGGCGGCCTGGCTAATGGAAGTGGCGGCCAGCAGGCCGGTGCCCAGTAATGCGGATAAAACCAAGGTATGGCGCATGACACTCGCTCCTTATTTTTAGTGTTTTAACAATGAGCCGTCCCGTCCAGAGACGTGGAGGCCTCACTGATCTCAAACCATGACGTGCAGCAAAAACCGAGAGCCCACGCCTGCACTGGTCAGATCCCGACGGTATGAGCGATGGGTCTGGCAGTAAATGCGTAAAGTCCTAAAGACTTGTAGGAAAGGTCAACGCGTCCGACACCGCTGCCGTAATACTCAGCGGAAATGGATGTGGGTTGTTTCCTACTTTCTCGGCAGATAAAGCAACGGCGACGTCAAAAACGTCGCCGTTGCCAAACCTTATTTGCTGACGCTGACGCCGTAGAAGGAGTTCAAACCGAATGGGCTGATCTTGAAGTCCTGCACGTTGTCGCGCATGGGTTGGTACACCGTCGAGTGAGCGATAGGTGTCATTGGAACGGCGTCCTTGAGGACGTGTTGCGCCTGTTTGTACAGTTCGGTGCGCTTTGCCTGGTCGGTTGTGCGCTTGGCTTCTTTCACGATGCCGTCAAACTTCTTGTCGCACCACTTGGAGAAGTTATTGCCGCTCAGCGAGTCGCAACCAAACAACACGTTGAGCCAGTTGTCCGGATCACCATTGTCGCCGCTCCAGCCGATGATCATCGCCTGGTTTTCGCCGCCTTTGGAGCGCTTGATGTACTCGCCCCATTCGTAGCTCTGGATCTTGACATTGAGACCGATCTTGGACCAATCGGACTGCAGCATTTCTGCCATCAGCTTGGCGTTCGGGTTGTATGGACGCTGCACCGGCATCGCCCACAGAACGATTTCGGTACCTGGCTTGACGCCGGCTTCCTTGAGCAGCTCTTTAGCTTTCTCAGGATCGTATTTGGCGTCTTTGATGGTGGTGTCGTAGGACCACTGGGTCGGCGGCATGGCATTAACAGCCAGTTGGCCGGCGCCCTGATAAACCGAATCAATGATCTGCGGTTTATTCACCGCCATGTCCAGCGCTTCGCGAACTTTCAGGTTAGCCAACGGGTTTGGCTCGTTGCTGCCCTTGACCTTGTCCATCACGTTGTAGGCGATGTAGCCCAGGTTGAAACCGGCCTGGTCAGGCATTTTCAGGGTCTTGTCTTCCTTCAGCGCCTTCAGGTCAGCCGGACGTGGGAACAGAGTGATCTGGCACTCGTTCTTCTTCAGCTTTTGAATACGCACCGACGGGTCGGTGGTGATGGCGAAGATCAGGTTGTCGATCTTGACGTCTTCAGGCTTCCAGTAGTCCTTGTTCCCGGTGTAGCGGATGTTGGAGTCTTTCTGGTAGCTCTTGAACACAAACGGGCCAGTGCCGACCGGCTTCTGGTTGATGTCGGCGGCTTTGCCTTCCTTGAGCAACTGAGCAGCGTACTCGGCGGACTGGACCGAGGCGAAACTCATGGCCATGTTCTGGATGAACGCGGCATCAACTTCTTTGAGGGTGAACTTGACGGTGTGGTCGTCGACTTTATCGATCTTGGTGATGTTGGTGTCCATCCCCATGTCGGTGAAGTACGGGAATTCGGTCGGGTATACCTTACGGAACGGATCATCCTTGTTAATCATGCGATTAAAGGTGAACAGCACGTCGTCGGCGTTGAACTCACGAGTCGGTTTGAAATACGCGGTGGTGTGGAACTTGACGCCTTCACGCAGGTGGAAGGTGTAAGTCAGGCCGTCATCGGAGATGTCCCACTTGGTCGCCAGACCAGGAATGACAGCAGTGCCGCCACGTTCGAACTGAGTCAAACGGTTGAACATGGTTTCTGCAGAGGCGTCGAAGTCGGTTCCGGTGGTGTACTGACCAGGATCAAAACCGGCCGGGCTCCCTTCGGAGCAAAACACCAGGTTAGTCGCCGCTTGGGCGAAAGGTGCGCTAGCTAACAAACTTGCGCCGACTAAAAACGGAATGACCGCGTGTTTAAGCATGGTGGCCTCATGATTGTTGTCATTTTTGGAATTAGAGGACGACCTCGTGAGTCGTGCCTGCGGATACTTATGCAGGGGCCATACCCATTGCAAGATCCTGAGTGGCAACAAGCCTTAAACAGTGGTACGAACGTACCTTAATGTCGCATATGTATAAATTCCTGCGCATTTGACCGTTTGCGCAGGTTTTTTTCGGTGCAAATCGCGCACCGACAGAGGGCGACCGGGGCGCCTGGCGCACCCGGTTGGAGCGAGGTGTTACTTATTTATACCCACACCATAGAAGGGTGTGAGACCGAACGGGCTGATCTTGAAGTCGGTGACTTCCTTGCGCAGCGGCTGAAACACCGTCGAGTTCGCAATTGGTGTGATAGGTACTTTTTGCTTAAGGATTTGTTGTGCCTGTTGGTACAAATTGATCCGTTGCTGTTTGTCAGTGGACACTTTGGCCTGCTGAATCAATTTGTCGTACGCCGGGTCGCACCACTTGGCGTAGTTGCTACCTTTCACCGTGGCGCAGCTGTAAAGCACGCCGAGCCAGTTGTCCGGGTCACCGTTGTCGCCGGTCCAGCCATCAATCATCTATGGTCGTCGATTTTGTCTACGCTCTTGATCGTTTTGTTCAGGTCCATGTCGGCGGCAGGTAAGTGAGCACAAATCCCTGGTTAGATATAGGCGAGGGATGCATGCTCGTAAGGCAGGAGCTTGAAATCCCACATGGAAGATTTGGAATGACTCGAATTGTTGAAATCCTGATGTACACCTTGAAACCGGGATCAGGACTGGATTTCCATCGAATAATGCAGGAAGTAAGCGTTCCGCTTCATTTAAAGGCGGGTGTGGATGTCGTTTCTTATGGCGGCTCTTTGCATGACGATGATAGCTATCATTTGATTCGCTCCTATGAGAGCGAGAGCCATCGCCAAGCTTCTCAAGATCTTTTTTACTCAAGTACTGAATGGAAGCAAGGTCCGAGAGCAGGCATCATCAGCCGAATTGAAGTCAGTACAAAGACAGTTATGGCGCTCACTCAAGATGCGATTGATACCATCAGAGCTTCCCGTAAATCTAACCAGGGCTGATGCTCAATCAGCGTAGCCATTCACTAACAATCTCGGGGTAGTCGGTGAACCGTGTGCTGGACACCATCGATCCGGTATAGACCGCGTTAGCGTTCATCGTCGCAACGCCGCCCGAAGCAGGCTCGCCCCCACAGGGATCGAGTGTGTACATGGATTGTGTGCACGACACAGATCACATGTAGGAGCGAGCCTGCTCGCGATGACGGCGGATCAATCACCACAAAGTCATCAGACCCACCCCAGCTTCCGCCAGGCAATAAAAAACGGCGATCACTTCAGTGACCGCCGTTTCTGTGTACGGGTTATCGAATCAAGGCATCAACACTTCGATCGCTCCATCCGCCGTCATGCTGACCTGGCTGGTGCCGGCTTCAACTTCCGGGGTCACTGGTGCGGAGTCCATGGCGGCGGCTTTCATCATCATCGGCCCGCGCATGTACGGCTGTGGATAACCGTTGCTGTTCAGGTTCAGGTTAACGATTTTGTAACCCTTGCCACCCAAGGCGTCGGTCGCCAGTTGAGCTCGGGTCTTGAAGGCCGTCACGGCTTCTTTAAGCAGCGCATCTTCGCTGGCCTTGCGGGTTGGCGTGGCGATGGCGAAATCCATGCCGCCCATTTTCAGGTCGGTGAGAAGTTCGCCGGTCAGTTTCGACAGCGCGGCGAAGTTCGAGCTTTCCAGGCGCAGTTCGGCGCGTTCGCGCCAGCCGGTGATTTTCTGGCCCTTGGTGTCGTAGATCGGGTAGCTGTTGCGGCTGCCCTGACGCAGGGTGATGTCTTTGACTTCTTTAGCCTGGGCCAGCGCTTTGTTCATGGTGGTGCTGACGTCGGCGGCAAGTTTGGCCGGGTCGGTGTTTTGTTCTTCGGTGTAGAGGGTCACGATCATCAGGTCGCGGGCGACTTCCTGACTGACTTCGGCGCGCAGGGCGATCTGGTTGTAATGAAGTTCGTCGGCAGCCAGGGCCGGGAGGCTGGCGATAGTGCCAACGCTGAGGGCGAGAAGGGCGGCGCTGCGGCGGAATGTGTGCATGAAAGCTCCTTGATGAGGGCGCAGGTGATGGTTCGGGGGCCTGCGTGAAACCATCAGACTCTAGCTTTTATGATCCGGTTCGCCCAGTTACAACTTCTATACAGATAGTGGTGGCCGCTGGCGGGTCGTGCGCAAGTTTTAACGAACAAGCGGCACCGTACCTGTCAGGTCTGACAGTAGATATGGTTTTTTACTTGATGCAGCATGATCTCGAGCCAAGCCAAACTTGGCCGTTAGCGGCAACGGCGATGGCTTCGATCATCACTAAGTCTGACAGAGGAAATCAAAATGGACGAGCAACGTAAAACGGAGATGAGAAACCATGGTTATGACGTTCTCGAAGTCGCCGGAGGTACTGACAGTTGGATAGCCGTTTTCGTCGGCGGACAGCAAGTAAGCGGCAAATTCGGAACTTGGGACGAAGCTTGGGCGGACGCCTGGAACAGGTATAACTCCAGAGTCGCTCCCTCTCATTACTAATTGTCTCGATATTTGAGCGTCTACAACCAGCCACCACCAGAAATTCGGGGGAGTGAATGGTTGCTTCGCCAAACCGGCAATGACCAATGGATTGCCGGTTTTCTGAAGAGGCAGTGTGCGCAATGCACATGAAATCAGGTGTCCGCCTCGACAGCGTTTCTGATTTGTTGTCTCCACTCCGAAAAGTCTTAGCTTGCACAGATCGTCGCACCCTGTGGTCGTTTGCCGCACTTTCGCCCCTCCACCCCGCGCCTTGGTTATACTCCGTGCGATCCGCCTGGAGCGCTCATCAGGAGAGCTCATGCTCGCCCCCGTTCAAATCACTTCTGCTACTCGCCAGAATCTCTGGCGACTGACGTTCATCCGCACGTTGGTGTTGGCCGCTCAGGCCGGTTCCGTGGGCCTGGCCTACTGGCTCGACTTGCTGCCACTGCCCTGGTTTCAACTGGCCGCAACCCTCGGTTGCTCGATGTTGTTGTGTGCGTTCACGGCCATTCGCCTGCGCACCTCATGGCCGGTTACCGAGCTCGAATACGCCGTGCAACTGGCCTGCGACCTGTTTATCCACAGTGCGTTGCTGTATTTCTCCGGCGGCTCGACCAACCCCTTCGTCTCTTATTACCTGGTGCCGCTGACCATCGCCGCCGTGACCTTGCCATGGCGCTATTCGGTGATTCTGTCCGGTATCGCGTTGACGATGTACACCCTGCTGCTGGCGCGCTTCTATCCGTTGCAAACCTTCCCTATCGCTCGGGAAAACCTTCAGGTTTACGGGATGTGGCTGAGTTTCGCCTTGGCCGCGGCAGTCATCACCTTCTTCGCCGCACGCATGGCCGAAGAGCTGCGTCGTCAGGATGAGCTGCGTGCCATTCGTCGTGAAGAAGGCTTGCGTGATCAGCAATTGCTGGCCGTCGCCACCCAGGCCGCCGGTGCCGCCCATGAATTGGGTACGCCGCTGGCGACCATGAGCGTGCTGCTCAAAGAGATGCAGCAGGATCATCACGATCCAATGCTGCAGGACGATCTGAAGGTGCTGCAAGATCAGGTCAAGGCGTGCAAGCAGACCTTGCAGCAACTGGTGCGCGCCGCCGAGGCCAACCGGCGTCTGGCGGTGGAGATGCAGGACGTCACCGATTGGCTCGACGAAGCGCTGAACCGCTGGCACCTGATGCGTCCGGAAGCCAGTTATCGCTTCCAGCGCTTGGGTCAAGGCACCGTTCCGCGCATGGCGCCGCCGCCGGACCTGACCCAGGCACTGCTGAATTTGCTCAACAACGCCGCCGACGCTTGCCCCGAAGGGCTGCAAGTGACGCTGGACTGGAATGCCGACGACCTGACCATCAGCATCCGCGACCACGGCGCCGGTGTGCCGCTGGCCATCGCCGAGCAGATTGGCAAACCGTTTTTTACCACCAAGGGCAAAGGTTTCGGCCTGGGCCTGTTTTTGAGCAAGGCCAGCGTGACACGCGCCGGTGGCTCAGTGAAACTCTACAGTCATGAGGAAGGCGGCACGCTCACCGAGCTGCGCCTGCCCCGTGTCGCCCGAGGAGACGAACATGAGTGACGAGATCCAAGTCGAAGGCGAAGAACTGCCGCATTTGCTGCTGGTAGACGACGACGCAACTTTTACCCGGGTGATGGCCCGTGCCATGTCCCGCCGTGGCTTTCGCGTCAGCACCGCCGGTTCCGCCGAAGAAGGCCTGACCATCGCTCAGGCCGACCTGCCGGACTACGCCGCGCTGGACCTGAAAATGGACGGCGATTCCGGCCTGGTGCTGTTGCCCAAGCTACTTGAGCTGGACCCGGAAATGCGCGTAGTGATCCTCACCGGTTACTCGAGCATCGCCACCGCCGTCGAGGCGATCAAGCGCGGCGCCTGCAATTATCTGTGCAAACCGGCGGACGCCGATGACGTGTTGGCCGCGCTGCTTTCCGAGCACGCCGACCTCGACACGCTGGTGCCGGAAAACCCGATGTCGGTGGATCGCCTGCAATGGGAGCACATCCAGCGCGTGCTGACCGAACACGAAGGCAACATCTCCGCCACTGCCCGCGCCTTGGGCATGCACCGCCGCACGCTGCAGCGCAAACTGCAGAAGCGTCCCGTTCGTCGCTGAACGACAATCGCCGTTTCGAGGAATGTACGAGCTAGTGCGGCAGTCGTTTTTTAATAAGGCTACCCAGCTATCGGGTAGCCCACGGACGATTAATTTTTAACGATGAAGGTGAGTACAGAAGACTTTGTAAGTTCTCCGTCAGGAGGTGCTGCGTAGTAAAACGCTTTTACGCTGCTGCCTATATCCTCGGGAATAAAAATATCCTTATTAAATCTCCAGACCTTTTCATTGGTTTTGGGTTGTTCGGGGTGGTCTTTATTGGCTTCGCGGTCAAGCTCTCCTGAAGTACCGTCTGGGTACTCCATTTCAAAAGCCCCATATTTATAGCCTTCTAACCGGGTAGTTCTAAAGACGACCTCGTCACCTTCAATGCTCGCCAAAGACAGCGTCCCGTCTCGTATTTCGTCGCAAGTGAGTGTCGGTACTTCAGATTTTTCAGTGCTCATACCCGGTCCCCTTTCGCTAAGGATTCGCTTGATTTACCTGTTCAGCCTGCGGCTACAGTTAAGCGCTGCGGCGCTTGGGCTTTCTACTGTCATAAATGACAGTAGCGACCAGCGGTGTCTTTTGAGTGGCCAAATCCCGTCACCGATGTTCCGGAATTGGCTGAATATCCCCTGAACAATTCATGACCGCCCTCGCGATAACAGGGTCTGATCATCTATGATCGGTTCGTGTGTGTTCTTTTCTTTATCGAGCCTTATCCATGAATCAGAACGCTGAATATTGCGCGGTCAATGATGCTGTGCGCGGGCAGTTTTTTCGCAAAGTCTGGGCGATGATCACCCCTTACTGGCGCAGCGAAGAGAAGGGCAAGGCCTGGACGCTGCTGATCGCCGTGATCGCGCTGTCGCTGTTCAGTGTGGCGATTTCGGTGTGGATCAACAGTTGGTACAAGGACTTCTACAACGCCCTGCAGAAAAAGGACGAAGCGGCCTTCTGGCAGTTGATTTTGTATTTCTGCGGCATCGCGGCGGTGGCGATCCTTGGCGCGGTGTATCGGCTCTACCTGACGCAGATGCTGACGATTCGCTGGCGGGCCTGGCTCACCGAGAAGCATTTTGCCCGTTGGCTCAGCCACAAGAATTACTACCAGCTGGAGCAGGGCGGATACACCGATAACCCGGACCAGCGGATTTCCGAAGACCTCAATAAATTCACCAGCAACACGTTGGGCCTGGGGCTCGGGTTGATCCGCAACATCGTCAGCCTCGTATCGTTCTCGATCATTCTGTGGGGCGTATCGGGCAGTATCGAAGTGTTTGGTTTCACGATTCCCGGTTACATGTTCTGGTGCGCGCTGGTATACGCCGCCGTCGCCAGCTGGCTGACGCATTTGATTGGCCGTCGCCTGATCGGCCTCAACAACAACCAGCAACGCTTCGAAGCCGACCTGCGTTTCTCGATGGTGCGGGTTCGCGAGAATGCCGAAAGCATTGCGCTGTACAACGGCGAGCCTAATGAGAACCGCCGCTTGAGCAGCCGTTTCGGGATGGTCTGGCACAACTACTGGGACATCATGAAAGTGTCCAAGCGCCTGACCTTCTTTACTTCCGGTTATGAGCAGATCGCCGTCATTTTCCCGTTCATGGTCGCCGCGCCGCGTTACTTCACTGGCAAGATCGAGCTGGGTGAGCTGATGCAAATCAACTCGGCGTTCGCTAACGTCCAGGATAACTTCAGTTGGTTCATCACGGCGTACCAGGACCTTGCCGAATGGCGCGCCACCTGTGATCGTCTGCTGAGTTTCCGCCAGGCCATGACCGACAACGAAGAGCGTGCGCCGGCGATTGATGTGCAAAACCATGGCTCGGCGTTGAAGGTGCATAACCTTGGCCTCGACCTGGCGGATGGTCGTCACCTGCTGACCAACGCCGACATGACCGTGGAGGAGGGCGAGCGCGTCATGCTCAGCGGGCGTTCCGGCAGCGGCAAGTCGACCTTGCTGCGGGCGATGGGGCATTTGTGGCCTGCTGGCCACGGCAGCATTCGCCTGCCGTCGGCACGGTATCTGTTCCTGCCGCAAAAACCGTATCTGCCGATTGGCAGCCTGCGTGAAGCGCTGAGTTATCCACAGTCTGGCGATACGTATCCGCACGAGCGCTATGTTCATGTGCTGGAAACCTGCCGTTTACCGCATCTGGTATCGCGTCTTGATGAAGCGAATCACTGGCAGCGCATGCTGTCGCCGGGTGAGCAGCAGCGTCTGGCCTTTGCCCGTGCGCTGCTGTATGCACCGCAATGGCTGTATATGGACGAAGCGACCTCGGCGATGGACGAGGAGGACGAAGCGTCGCTGTATCAAACCTTGATCGATGAAATTCCGGGATTGAGCATTGTCAGCGTTGGGCATCGCAGCAGCCTGAAGCGGTTCCATCCACGGCATGTTCGTATCGAGAATGGCCATCTGGTGGATCAGACCGTGACCGCCTGATATCCATCGCCCTGATGTGGGGGGCTTTTGTGGTGAGGGGATTTATCCCCGTTCGGCGGCGCAGCTGTCGTGAACCCTCTGCACTCGGTGAACTTGTTACACCGAGGCTGCAGGTTTTAGGATGGCTCTGCCATCCAACGGGGATAAATCCCCTCACCACAGCTTGCTCCTACAGGGGCGGTGGTGATCGTACAACCGCGTTGAGCTATGATGCGGTTTCAGCCGCAACCTTCGAGAAAGACGTTCACCATGGAAAACCCGATCGACGCACCACGCCTCCCTCGCAAGCGCCGCAGCCTCGCTCAGGAACTGGTGACGGTGCTGTCCGACCAGATCCGCGACGGTCACCTCAAGCGTGGCGACAAGTTGCCCACCGAGTCGGCAATCATGGATGCCCATGGCATCAGCCGCACCGTGGTGCGCGAAGCGATTTCGCGTTTGCAGGCGGCCGGGCAGGTGGAAACCCGCCATGGCATCGGCACCTTCGTGCTCGACACCCCAAGCCCGAGCGGTTTCCGTATCGACCCGGCGACTGTGGTGACGTTGCGCGATGTGCTGGCGATTCTGGAATTGCGCATCAGCCTCGAAGTGGAGTCCGCCGGTCTCGCCGCGCAACGCCGCAGCCCCGAGCAGTTGGCGTTGATGCGAGCGGCGCTGGACGCGTTGAATGAAAGTGTCTCCCATGCCAGCGATGCCGTGGCGTCCGACTTCCAGTTTCACCTGCAAATCGCCCTGGCAACGGGCAACCGCTATTTCACCGACATCATGACCCACCTGGGCACCAGCATCATTCCGCGTACACGCCTCAACTCCGCGCGCCTGGCCCATGACGATCAGCAGCACTACATGAATCGCCTGAGCCGTGAACACGAAGAAATTTACGACGCGATTGCCCGCCAGGATTCCGATGCGGCCCGGGCGGCTATGCGCTTGCACCTGACGAATAGCCGGGAGCGGCTGCGCCATGCCCATGAAGAGGCAGAGGCGCAGCGAGGGTAGGCTTTTAACTGCTCGGCGACAGAAGCATTTTCAACAACCGTTGTCGCCTGGGCTTGACTACTCCACTACAGATGCAGTTGCTTTGTCAGAGGTGACTTTGTTTGGCTCGTTCGGGAGCTTCACGGTGTACCAAGCGGTAGCTTTTTCGCCTACCTTGTCTGCGAAGTTGCTGTGCCGGATTCTGCTGTCAACGTAACCTGTGTTACCAGGCTTTACAGTATGGTCTTCGCTACCAAACTGCCACGTCATGAATACCGACACGATAGTGTTTTCCGGCATACCGTTGGTATCGACGCGAACATAAATGTCTCCCGGGTTAACAGATACGGAAATCTCGCCTCCGAGATCTCGATGATGGATATCTTGATATTTCGGAGCTGGATAGTCTTCGGGTTGCGTAGTCATGCTGAAATGTCCTTCTTCATGAATTGAATTCGCCTGGAATTGCTCGAGACGTTCGATACCGTCTCAAGCCAGACTCTAAGGTGAAGAGACTTCGTCATCTACTGTCAGAAATGACAGTTCAGATGAGTGGCAACTCAGTCCATTCAATCGACACGCCGCTGATCGATTGGCCCAATCATGGTTATGTCCTATCAACACCTCCGCCAACGAATCACCTGATTCGCCGTTAGCCTTGTGGCGGTGTTTCCCGTCCTTGATCGCCTAGCTAACCGCCGCCCTTGTAATCGACAAGGAAGATTTCCAATGCCAAGGAATTACTTTTCCGACTCGAAATTTTGGGGTTGGCGATGAAATGCAGTTGACGGTTATTTTTTAAGTTGTACGATGACCTACAACTTCGGCGCAGGCTGAATGGTTTCTCACACACACACACATATGTCGCTACCCAGGGTGTTCGAATAATGAATCCACAAGAACTGAAGTCCATCCTCTCTTCCGGTCTGCTGTCTTTCCCGGTTACCGATTTCAATGCTCAGGGCGACTTCCATCGCGCGGGCTACATCAAACGTCTCGAATGGCTGGCCCCATACGGCGCCTCGGCATTGTTCGCCGCGGGCGGCACCGGTGAGTTCTTCTCTCTGGCGGCCAGCGAATATTCGGAAATCATCAAGACGGCCGTCGATACCTGCGAAACCAGCGTGCCGATTCTGGCCGGCGTTGGCGGTTCGACTCGTCAAGCCATCGAATACGCACAGGAAGCCGAGCGTCTGGGCGCCAAAGGCCTGTTGCTGCTGCCGCACTACCTGACCGAAGCCAGCCAGGAAGGTGTTGCCGCCCACGTTGAAGCGGTGTGCAAATCGGTGAAGATCGGCGTGGTGATTTACAACCGCAACGTCTGCCGCCTGACCGCGCCATTGCTGGAACGCCTGGCCGAGCGCTGCCCGAACCTGATCGGCTACAAGGATGGCCTGGGCGATATCGAGTTGATGGTGTCGATCCGTCGCCGCCTCGGTGATCGCTTCAGCTACCTGGGCGGTTTGCCGACCGCCGAAGTCTACGCCGCGGCTTATAAGGCCTTGGGCGTACCGGTTTACTCCTCGGCGGTGTTCAATTTCATCCCGAAAACCGCAATGGATTTCTACCACGCCATTGAGCGCGAGGATCACGCCACCGTCGGCAAGATCATCGACGACTTCTTCCTGCCGTACCTGGACATCCGTAACCGCAAAGCCGGTTACGCGGTGAGCATCGTCAAGGCCGGGGCAAAAATTGCCGGCTATGACGCAGGTCCTGTGCGTGCGCCGCTGACCGATCTGACCGGCGAAGAGTACGAAATGCTCGCCGCGCTGATCGACAAGCAAGGTGCGCAGTAACACACCCGATTAAACAGGCCGCTGAGCAATCAACGGCCTTTTGCGTGAGGACTTCTTTTTTAGGGGAAAGTGTTGTGGCAGATGCAAAGCGTTTCGATAACTACATCAACGGTGAATGGGTGGCGGGCAGTGATTACTGCGCCAACATCAACCCGTCCGAACTGACCGACACCATTGGCGAATACGCCAAGGCTGATCTGGCTCAAGTCCATGCCGCCATCGACGCCGCTCGCGCCGCGTTTCCGGCGTGGTCGACTTCGGGCATTCAGGCGCGTCACGATTCGCTGGATAAAGTCGGCAGCGAAATCCTTGCTCGCCGCGAAGAGCTCGGCACTTTATTGGCTCGGGAAGAGGGCAAGACCCTGCCTGAGGCTATCGGCGAAGTCACTCGCGCCGGCAACATCTTCAAGTTCTTCGCCGGTGAATGCCTGCGCCTGTCCGGCGACTACCTGCCGTCGGTGCGTCCGGGCGTGAACGTCGAAGTCACTCGCGAAGCGCTGGGTGTGGTCGGTCTGATCACGCCATGGAACTTCCCGATCGCGATCCCTGCGTGGAAAATCGCTCCGGCGCTGGCCTACGGCAACTGCGTCGTGCTGAAACCGGCGGACCTGGTGCCGGGTTGCGCCTGGGCGCTGGCCGAAATCATCTCCCGCGCAGGCTTCCCGGCCGGCGTGTTCAACCTGGTGATGGGCAGCGGTCGAGTGGTGGGCGATGCGCTGGTGCAGAGCCCGAAAGTCGACGGCATCAGCTTCACCGGTTCCGTGGGCGTTGGTCGTCAGATCGCCGTCAGTTGCGTGTCGCGCCAGGCCAAGGTTCAGCTAGAAATGGGCGGCAAGAACCCGCAGATCATTCTCGACGACGCCGACCTCAAGCAAGCGGTCGAGCTGTCGGTACAGAGCGCGTTCTACTCCACCGGCCAGCGTTGCACCGCCTCGAGCCGTTTCATCGTCACCGCCGGGATTCACGACACGTTCGTTGACGCCGTGGCCGAGCGCATGAAGTCGATCAAGGTCGGTCACGCGCTGAAAACCGGCACCGACATCGGTCCGGTGGTTTCCCAGGCTCAGCTTGAACAAGACATGAAGTACATCGACATCGGCCAGTCCGAAGGTGCGCGTCTGGTCAGCGGCGGCGCTCTGGTGACCTGCGATACCGAGGGCTACTACCTCGCGCCAACCCTGTTTGCCGACAGCGAAGCCGCGATGCGCATCAGCCGTGAAGAGATTTTCGGCCCGGTAGCCAACGTGGTTCGCGTAGCGGATTACGAGGCAGCGCTGGCCATGGCCAACGACACCGAATTCGGTCTGTCCGCGGGCATCGCCACCACATCGTTGAAGTACGCCAACCACTTCAAACGCCACTCCCAGGCGGGGATGGTGATGGTCAACCTGCCGACGGCGGGCGTGGATTACCACGTTCCATTCGGTGGGCGTAAAGGTTCATCCTATGGCTCCCGCGAGCAAGGTCGCTACGCACAAGAGTTCTACACCGTCGTAAAAACTTCTTACATCGGTTCGTAACCCGCTGCCCCCGCGCGAGGTCCTTGCCCAAGGCCTCGCGCGGCACAAGACCAAAGAATGTTTTACCCGCATAAAAATAATCAGTGGGAGTACATCTACATGCAAGCGACCAAGCCGACCCACGTCCGCTATTTGATTTTGCTCATGCTTTTCCTGGTGACCACGATCAACTACGCCGACCGGGCCACTATCGCCATCGCGGGCTCCAGCCTGCAAAAAGACCTCGGCATCGACGCGGTCACCCTCGGTTATATCTTCTCTGCATTCGGTTGGGCCTACGTGGCCGGGCAAATTCCCGGTGGCTGGTTGCTGGACCGTTTCGGCTCGAAAAAAATCTACGCGTTAAGCATTTTCACCTGGTCGCTGTTCACCGTGTTGCAGGGCTATGTCGGTGAGTTCGGCGTGTCCACGGCGGTGGTTGCGCTGTTCATGCTGCGCTTCCTGGTGGGCCTGGCCGAAGCGCCATCCTTCCCCGGTAACGCGCGCATTGTGGCAGCCTGGTTCCCGACGGCTGAACGCGGTACGGCGTCTGCGATTTTCAACTCGGCGCAATACTTCGCCACGGTGCTGTTTGCGCCGCTGATGGGCTGGATCGTCTACAGCTTCGGCTGGCAGCACGTGTTCATCGTCATGGGCGTGATCGGCATCATCTTTTCGGGGATCTGGCTGAAGGTAATCCACAGCCCGCGCCAACACCCGATGATCAACGAGGCCGAGTTCAAACACATCGCCGACAACGGCGGCATGGTCGACATGGACCAGGACAAAGGCAAAGGCGCCAAGGCCGACGGTCCGAAGTGGGACTACATCCGCCAGCTGCTGACCAACCGCATGATGCTCGGCGTGTACCTTGGCCAATACTGCATCAACGCCATCACCTACTTCTTCCTGACCTGGTTCCCGGTGTACCTGGTACAAGAGCGCGGCATGACCATCCTCAAGGCAGGTTTCATTGCCTCGCTGCCGGCGATCTGCGGCTTTATCGGTGGTGTGCTCGGCGGCGTGATTTCCGACTACCTGCTGCGCAAAGGGCATTCCCTGACCTTCGCCCGCAAGGCGCCGATCATTGCTGGCTTGCTGGTCTCCAGCAGCATCGTGGCCTGCAACTATGTCGATGTTGAATGGATGGTCGTCGGTTTCATGGCCCTGGCGTTCTTCGGCAAAGGCGTGGGCGCGCTGGGTTGGGCGGTAGTGTCTGACACGTCGCCGAAGCAGATCGCCGGTCTCAGCGGTGGTTTGTTCAACACCTTCGGCAACATCGCCTCCATCACCACGCCAATCGTGATCGGTTACATCATCAGCTCCACCGGTTCGTTCAAATGGGCGCTGGTGTTTGTCGGCTGCAACGCACTGGTCGCAGTGTTCAGCTACCTGGTGATCGTGGGGCCGATCAAACGTGTGGTCCTCAAAGAGCCGCCAGTCAGTGGCCCTGAAACGAACCATACATTATCTGAAGCGCATTCCTGAGGAGCGGCGTCATGCAGTTGATTGAACATTCCGACTCGCCGCGCTACATCCGCCTGCACGAGCGGGACAACGTCGTGATCGTGGTCAATGACCAGGGCGTGCCTGCCGGCACCGAATTTCCGGACGGTCTGGTCACCGTGGATTTCGTGCCGCAGAGCCACAAGGTCACCCTGGAAGACATTCCCGAGGGAGGCCAGGTGATTCGTTATGGCCAGACCATTGGCTACGCGTTGCAGCCGATTCCGCGCGGCAGCTGGGTCAAGGAAGATCAACTGCGCATGCCGACCGCGCCACCGCTGGACAGCTTGCCGCTGTCCACCGAAGTGCCGGCGGCACAGGCACCGCTGGAAGGCTTTACGTTCGAGGGTTTTCGCAACGCCGACGGTACGGTCGGTACGCGCAACATTCTGGGGATTACCACGACTGTTCAGTGCGTCACGGGCGTACTCGATCATGCGGTCAAGCGCATCAAGGACGAGTTGCTGCCCAAGTACCCGAACGTCGATGACGTGGTCGCGCTGACCCACAGCTACGGCTGCGGCGTGGCGATTACCGCGACTGACGCGTACATCCCGATCCGTACCGTGCGCAACCTGGCGCGTAACCCGAACCTGGGTGGCGAAGCGTTGGTGATCAGCCTGGGCTGCGAGAAATTGCAGGCCGGCCAGGTGATGCACGAGAACGACAATTCGGTGGATTTGAGCGATCCGTGGCTGTACCGCTTGCAGGATTCAAGTCACGGTTTCACCGAAATGATCGAGCAGATCATGGCGTTGGCCGAGACCCGTTTGAAGAAACTCGATCAGCGTCGCCGGGAAACGGTACCGGCGTCCGAGCTGATTCTCGGCATGCAGTGCGGCGGCAGCGATGCGTTTTCCGGCATCACCGCCAACCCGGCGCTGGGCTATGCCTCGGACCTGTTGCTGCGGGCGGGCGCGACGGTGATGTTTTCCGAAGTCACCGAAGTGCGCGACGCCATTTACCTGCTGACGTCCCGTGCGCAAACCGAGGAAATCGCTCAGGAACTGGTGCGTGAAATGGACTGGTACGACCGTTACTTGGCCAAGGGCGAAGCGGATCGCAGCGCCAACACCACGCCGGGGAACAAGAAGGGCGGGTTGTCGAACATTGTCGAGAAGTCCCTGGGCTCGATCGTCAAATCCGGCAGCAGCGCGATCAATGGAGTGCTTGGCCCTGGCGAGCGTTTCAAGCACAAAGGGCTGATCTTCTGTGCGACCCCGGCCAGTGATTTTGTCTGCGGGACGTTGCAATTGGCGGCAGGGATGAACCTGCATGTGTTCACCACTGGACGTGGCACGCCGTATGGGCTGGCGATGGCGCCGGTGGTGAAGGTGTCGACCCGGACCGAGCTGGCGCAGCGTTGGCCGGACCTGATCGACATCGATGCCGGGCGGATTGCGACCGGGCGGGCCTCGATCGAAGACCTCGGCTGGGAGTTGTTTCACTACTACCTGGATGTGGCCAGCGGGAAGCAGCAGACGTGGGCGGAGAAGCACAAGCTGCATAACGACATTACGTTGTTTAACCCGGCGCCGATTACCTGAGATTGTGGCGAGGGAGCTTGCTCCCGCTGGGCCGCGAAGCGGCCCCAAAAGAAGGGACTGCTGCGCAGTCCAGGCGGGAGCAAGCTCCCTCGCCACAGGTGACCATTGCCTGCTCGACCAGACGCCAGAGGACTGGGTGGCTTATCATTAGCCCCCTAACGACGCTCACCCAAGGTTACCCCCGGCATGCTGGCTATCTTCCTCGAAACCCTGAACATCACCGCGCCGGTGTTTGCCATGCTGTTTCTGGGTGTGCTGCTCAAGCGCATCGACTGGATCAACGACAACTTTATCCACACTGCGTCGGCCCTGGTGTTCAACGTCACCATGCCGGCGTTACTGTTTCTGGGCATCCTGCATGCCGACCTGCACGCCGCGTTGCAACCGGCACTGCTGATTTATTTCTCGCTCGCCACCCTGGTGAGTTTCGCCATCGCCTGGGGCTGGGCGATCTGGAAATGCCCGCGGGTAGACCGGGGGATTTACACCCAAGGCGCATTTCGCGGCAACAACGGGGTGATCGGCCTCGCACTGGCAGCGAGCATGTACGGCGACTACGGGATTTCCCTCGGGGCGATTCTCGCGGCGTTGGTGATCCTGCTTTACAACACGCTCTCGACCATTGTGCTGGCGGTTTACAGCCCGGTGATCAAGTCCGACCCTTGGAGCATCTGCAAAAGCGTGATGGTCAATCCGCTGATCATCAGCGTGTTGGTGGCGGCGCCGTTTGCCTACTTCAAGATCAGCTTGCCGGGATGGCTGGAGACGTCCGGCCAATATCTGGCGCAAACCACCCTGCCATTGGCGTTGATCTGTATCGGCGGCACGCTGTCACTGGCGGCATTGCGCAAAAGCGGCAACCTGGCGCTGAGCTCAAGCCTGGTGAAGATGATCGGCCTGCCGGTGCTGGCGACACTGGGTGCGTGGCTCTGGGGCTTTCGTGGTGCGGAGTTGGGCATTCTGTTTCTGTACTTCGGCAGCCCGACCGCCGCCGCCAGTTTTGTCATGGCTCGTCAGGCTAACGGTAACCATGAATTGGCGGCGGCGATCATCGTGATCACCACGTTGATGGCCGCGGTCACCACCAACATCGGGATCTTCCTGTTGCAGTGGGGTGGGTGGATCTAGTCGGCTTTTTGGTAGCTATCGATCACTTCCTGCGCCGCCCGAAACGCATCGATTGCCGCCGGCACGCCGGCATACACCGCGCAATGCAGCAACGCCTCGCGAATCTCTTCCACGGTGCAGCCATTGTTCAGCGCACCACGCACGTGACCTTTCAATTCCTGCGGGCACTTCAATGCGGTCAGCGCGGCGAGGGTGATCAGGCTGCGGGTTTTCAATGGCAGGCCTTCGCGGTTCCAGACGCTACCCCAGGCGTGCTCGTTGACGAAATCCTGCAGCGGTTGAGTGAACTCGGTGGCATTGCTCAGCGCGCGGTCGACGAAGGCGTCGCCCATCACTTGGCGGCGTACTTCAACGCCAGGCTTTCTATCATCGGTCATGGCAATTCACTCTTGTGGTGTTGGCGACGCCAGGCGCGCAGCGACGTGAACAGCAAAAACGCCAGCAGCGCCGGCAGGGCAAAAAACAGCATCAGGTGTTCAAGCTTGCCGGCCAGCGGCATGCCGGTGGTGAACGACACCACGTGCAGACCGTAAGCCAGATACAAACCCAAAAACATCAGACCTTCGGCGCGGGTCACCCGGTAACCGGAATAGAACACCGGCAGGCACAACACCGCGACGCCGAGCATTACCGGCAAGTCGAAATCCAGGGCGTTGGGCGATACCGACAGCGGCGACGGCGCGATCAACGCGGTGAAGCCCAACACGCCCAAGAGGTTGAACAGGTTGCTGCCGATCACGTTGCCCACGGCGATGTCGCGCTGACCGCGCAAGGCGGCAATCAACGAGGTGGCCAGTTCCGGCAGGGAGGTACTGACAGCGACGATGGTCAGGCCGATGATGCGTTCCGACAGCCCGAGATCGGTCGCGACCGAAACCGCCGCGCCCAACAGCAAGTGCCCGGCGTAGACCAGCATCGCCAATCCGCTGACGATCATCAGCAAGCTGCTGATCCAGGGTGCTTGCGGGACTTCGTGGGTCGTCGATTGCGGACGGGCCGAGTGCCGCGACTGGCGCAGTAGCAGGCCCAGATACAGCACCAGTGCCGCCAGCAGCATCACGCCGTCGGCGCGAGTCAGTTCTTTGTTCCAGGCCAATACGAACACCAGCAGGCTGGCGCCGATCATCAGCGGAATATCCAGGCGCACCAGTTGCCGTGAAACCCGCAGCGGAATGATCATCGCCGAGAGTCCGAGGGTGACGAGAATGTTAAAGATGCTACTGCCGATCACGCTGCCGACGGCGATGTCGGCGTTCTGCGCCAGGGTGGCTTGCAGGCTGACCGCCATCTGCGGTGCGCTGCTGCCGAGGGCGACGATGGTCAGGCCGATAATCAGCGGTCGTACATGCAAGCGTGCGGCCAGGCGCACGGCGGCGCGCACCATCAGCTCGGCACCGGCAATCAGCAACAGCAAGCCGCTGAGCAATTCAATCACGCTGATCAGGGGTAAATCGGCAAGTCCGAAAATGGTCGGCGCTCCATCAGTCAGTCGTCGAGGGCTTGCACGCGAACCCGTGCGGTGCCGCTTCTGAGCATACCCAGTTGTTCGGCGGCCTCGTGTGAAACATCGATCAGACGTCCACGGGTGTGCGGCCCGCGATCGTTGATACGCACTACACAGGATTTGTCGTTATTCAGATTGGTGACCTTCACCCGTGTGCCAAAGGGTAGCTGGGGGTGGGCGGCGGTCAGGGAATTCTTGTTGAAACGCTCGCCGCTGGCGGTGCGTTTGCCTTGGTGTTTGGCGCCGTAATACGAGGCAACACCGGTCTTGTTGTAGCCGTGTGGATCGATGGCATCGGTGCTGGCGCAACCGGCCAGCAAAGAGAGTAGGGCGCAGGCACCCAGTAGACGCTTCATTAGGTGTTCCCATGATCGTTCCCACGCTCCGCGTGGGAATGCAGCCCGTGACGCTCTGCGTCACAAAAGCGGACGCAGAGCGTCCAGTGAGGCGTTCCCACGCGGGAGCGTGGGAACGATCACTGTGGTTAGCCTTCGAGCTTGCTTTTCAGCAGTTCGTTGACCTGTTGCGGGTTGGCCTTGCCTTTGGAGGCTTTCATGGCCTGGCCGACGAAGAAGCCGAACATTTTGCCGCGTTTGGCTTCGTCTGCCGCGCGGTATTGTTCAACTTGTTCGGCGTTGGCCGCGAGCATCTCGTCGAGCACCGCAGAGATCGCGCCCGTGTCGGTCACTTGCTTCAGACCGCGCTTGTCGATGATCTCGTCCGCACTGCCTTCGCCGTTGGCCATGGCTTCAAAGACCACCTTGGCGATTTTGCCGGAGATGGTGTTGTCAGTGATGCGCAGCAACATGCCGCCCAATTGCTCGGCCGAGACCGGCGACTGATCGATGTCCAGGCCCTGTTTGTTCAACAGGCTGCCCAATTCAACCATGACCCAGTTGGCCGCCAGCTTGGCGTCGCCGCCGATGCTCACGACTTTCTCGAAGTAATCGGCTTGCTCGCGGCTGGTGGCCAGGACGCTGGCGTCGTAGACCGACAGACCAAACTGCGCCTGGAAGCGCTCACGTTTCTGCGGTGGCAATTCCGGCAGGGTGGCGCGCACGTCGTCGAGGAACGAATCTTCGATGACCACCGGCAGCAAGTCCGGATCGGGGAAGTAGCGGTAGTCGTTAGCTTCCTCTTTGCTACGCATCGGACGGGTTTCGTCCTTGTTCGGATCGTACAGACGGGTTTGCTGGATCACCTTGCCGCCGTCTTCGATCAGTTCGATCTGACGCTGCACTTCGCTGTTGATCGCCTTCTCGATGAAGCGGAACGAGTTGACGTTCTTGATCTCGCAGCGCGTGCCGTATTCAACCTGGCCCTTCGGACGGATCGATACGTTGCAGTCGCAACGCAGCGAGCCTTCGGCCATGTTGCCGTCGCAGATGCCGAGGTAACGCACCAGCGCGTGGACCGTCTTGACGTAAGCCACGGCTTCCTTGGCGCTGCGCATGTCAGGCTCGGAAACGATTTCCAGCAGCGGCGTGCCAGCGCGGTTCAGGTCGATGCCGGTGGCGCCGGTGAACTCTTCGTGCAGGCTTTTACCGGCATCTTCTTCCAGGTGCGCACGGGTGACGCCGACACGTTTGATCGTGCCGTCGTCCATGGCGATGTCCAGGTGACCCTTGCCAACAATCGGCAATTCCATCTGGCTGATCTGGTAGCCCTTCGGCAGGTCCGGGTAGAAATAGTTTTTACGGGCGAACACGTTGTGCTGGCCGATCTCGGCATCAATCGCCAGACCGAACATCACCGCCATGCGCACCGCTTCCTGGTTCAGCACCGGCAATACGCCAGGCATGCCGAGGTCAACCAGGCTGGCCTGGGTGTTCGGCTCGGAACCAAACGTGGTGGAGCTACCGGAAAAGATTTTCGACCGGGTGGTGAGCTGGGTGTGAATCTCCAGCCCGATCACGACTTCCCATTGCATGTGTTTCTCCTCAGAAGCCGGTTGGGGTGCGAGTGTGCCAGTCAGTGCTGAGCTGATACTGGTGCGCAACGTTGAGCAAGCGGCCTTCCTGGAAATACGGGGCGAGCAGTTGCACGCCGACCGGCAAGCCATCGACAAAACCAGCAGGCATGGACAAGCCCGGCAGGCCGGCGAGGTTGGCGGTGATGGTGTAGACGTCTTCCAGGTAAGCAGCAACCGGGTCGCTGTTCTTGGCGCCAAGCTTCCAGGCCGGGTTCGGCGTGGTTGGGCCGAGGATGATGTCGACCTCATTAAAGGCTGCCATGAAGTCGTTCTTGATCAAGCGACGAATCTTTTGGGCCTTCAGGTAGTAGGCGTCGTAGTAACCGGCCGACAACGCATAGGCACCGACCATGATCCGGCGCTGCACTTCCGGGCCGAAACCTTCGCCACGGGAGCGCTTGTACAGGTCTTCCAGATTCTTCGGATCTTCGCAGCGATGGCCGAAGCGCACGCCGTCGAAACGCGACAGGTTGGAAGAGGCTTCTGCCGGCGCGATCACGTAGTACGCAGGGATTGCGTGCTGCATGTTCGGCAGGCTGATTTCCTTGACCACGGCGCCGAGTTTTTTCAGCTCTTCGACACTGGCCATGACCAAGTCGGCGATACGCGGGTCCAGGCCGGCGCTGAAGTATTCCTTCGGCACGCCGATGCGCAGGCCTTGCAGCGAACCGTTGAGGCCGGCGCTGTAATCAGGCACGGGCTCGTCGATGCTGGTGGAGTCTTGCGGGTCGAAACCGGCCATGCCTTGCAGCAGGATCGCGCAGTCTTCGGCGGTGCGGGCCAGAGGGCCGCCCTGATCGAGGCTGGAGGCGTAGGCAATCATGCCCCAGCGCGAAACGCGACCGTACGTCGGTTTCAGGCCGGTGAGGTTGGTCAGTGCGGCGGGCTGTCGGATCGAGCCGCCCGTGTCAGTACCGGTGGCCGCAGGCAGCAGGCGCGCGGCAACCGCAGCCGCCGAACCGCCGGACGAACCGCCCGGTACGTGTTCCAGGTTCCACGGGTTTTTCACCGGGCCGTAGTAGCTCGACTCGTTGGCCGAACCCATGGCGAATTCGTCCATGTTGGTCTTGCCCAGGGTTACGGCCCCGGCCGCGGCCAGCTTGGCAACGACAGTGGCGTCGTACGGTGCTTTAAAGTTGTCGAGCATCTTCGAACCGCAGCTGGTGCGGATGCCTTGGGTGCAAAACAGGTCTTTGTGCGCGATCGGCGCGCCGAGCAGGGCGCCGCTCTCACCCTTGGCGCGGCGTGCGTCAGCGGCTTTCGCCTGCTGGAGCGCCAGGTCTTCGGTGAGGCTGATAAAACTGTTGAGCTGCGGATCGAGCTGAGCAATACGCGCCAGCAGGGTTTTGGTCAGCTCTTCGGAAGAAAACTTTTTATCGGCGAGTCCGCGGGCGATCTCGGCCAGAGTCAATTGATGCATTGCAGGCTCTTTCCCTTTAGTCGATGACTTTCGGAACCAGGTACAGGCCGTTTTCGACCGCTGGTGCGATGGACTGATACGCCTCGCGATGATTGGTCTCGGTCACGACGTCTGCACGCAGGCGCTGGCTGGCTTCCAGTGGGTGGGCGAGCGGCTCGATACCGTCGGTATTGACCGCCTGCATTTCGTCAACCAGCCCGAGAATGCTGTTCAGGGCCGAAGTGATGTGTGGAAGATCGGCATCATTGAGGCCAAGGCAGGCCAGATGAGCGATTTTTTCCACGTCGGAGCGTTCAAGCGCCATGGGAATCTCCAGTGGAAAACAGAACGGACGGCGTCCGTGTGTTAGATTGTCGGAACACTACCGCATTTCTACGGTCATAAGGCCGCGATTGTGGGGGTTGGTGCACAGAAAAGCGGCCAATTTAACATATTGGCGCCTTGCCCAAAATCCCTGTCGTTGTTAGAGTTTGCCGCACTTTTTTACCCACGCGTTGCCTAGGGTCCCTTTCCCATGTTCAAGAAACTGCGTGGCATGTTTTCCAGCGATCTTTCCATTGACCTGGGCACTGCCAACACCCTTATTTACGTGCGCGAGCGCGGTATCGTCCTGAATGAGCCCTCGGTTGTGGCTATTCGGACACACGGTAACCAGAAAAGTGTTGTTGCTGTCGGCACCGAGGCCAAGCGCATGCTCGGCCGTACGCCGGGCAACATTGCTGCCATTCGTCCGATGAAGGACGGCGTGATCGCCGACTTCAGCGTTTGCGAAAAGATGCTGCAGTACTTTATCAACAAGGTTCATGAAAACAGCTTCCTGCAGCCTAGCCCTCGTGTGTTGATCTGCGTTCCGTGCAAATCCACCCAGGTTGAGCGTCGTGCCATCCGTGAATCGGCCCTCGGTGCCGGTGCCCGTGAAGTGTTCCTGATCGAAGAGCCAATGGCTGCTGCGATCGGTGCCGGCTTGCCGGTTGAAGAAGCTCGCGGCTCGATGGTTGTCGATATCGGTGGTGGTACCACTGAAATCGCGCTGATCTCCCTGAATGGTGTGGTTTACGCCGAGTCCGTACGGGTTGGCGGCGACCGCTTCGACGAAGCGATCATCACTTACGTGCGTCGCAACTACGGCAGCCTGATCGGCGAATCCACTGCCGAGCGCATCAAGCAGGAAATCGGTACGGCCTACCCGGGCGGCGAAGTTCGCGAAGTCGACGTTCGTGGCCGTAACCTGGCCGAAGGCGTTCCACGCGCATTCACCCTGAACTCCAATGAAGTGCTGGAAGCTCTGCAAGAGTCCCTGGCCACCATCGTTCAGGCTGTGAAAAGTGCGCTGGAGCAATCGCCTCCGGAATTGGCTTCCGATATCGCCGAGCGTGGTCTGGTGCTGACCGGTGGTGGCGCCTTGCTGCGTGACCTCGACAAGTTGCTGGCCCAGGAAACCGGTCTGCCGGTGATCGTTGCCGAAGACCCGCTGACCTGCGTTGCTCGCGGTGGTGGCCGTGCATTGGAAATGATGGATAAACACACCATGGACCTGCTCTCCAGCGAATAAGTCGTTGGTTTGCCTCTATGCTGTTGGCGCACAGGCAGCACTTTGCAGTGCTGCCTGTTGGCGTTTATCTTCTGTCAGTCTGCATCCAGGCCGGTTTGATGCCGTATGAATAACGAGAACATTTGCCTGGGAGGAGCGGCTTATTAAACCGCTTTTCACCAAAGGGCCTTCACTGGGCGTGCGCTTGTTGGTGCTGGTCGTGCTATCGGTCGCGCTGATGGTGGTCGATGCCCGCTTCACACTGTTCAAGCCAGTGCGTAGCCAAATGTCGCTGGTGCTGATGCAGTCCTACTGGATCACCGACCTGCCGCAGCGGCTATGGCAGGGTGTGTCCAGCCAATTTGGCAGCCGAACCGAGCTCGTCGCCGAAAACGAAAAACTCAAAACCGAAAACCTGCTGTTGCAGGGCCGCATGCAAAAGCTTGCCGCCCTCACCGAGCAGAACGTTCGGCTGCGCGAGTTGCTCAACTCCTCGGCACTGGTCAACGAGAAGGTCGAAGTGGCCGAGTTGATCGGCATGGACCCCAACCCCTTCACCCATCGCATCATCATCAACAAAGGTGAGCGTGACGGTGTGGTCCTTGGTCAGCCGGTACTCGATGCCCGCGGCCTGATGGGTCAGGTGGTCGAGTTGATGCCGTACACCTCTCGTGTGCTGCTGCTGACCGACACTACTCACAGCATTCCGGTGCAGGTGAACCGCAACGGCCTGCGGGCGATTGCCAGCGGCACCGGCAACCCGGAACGCCTGGAACTGCGTCATGTCGCCGATACCGCCGACATTAAAGAGGGCGATCTGCTGGTCAGCTCCGGTCTGGGTCAGCGGTTCCCGGCGGGTTACCCGGTGGCGACGGTCAAGGAAGTGATTCACGATTCCGGTCAGCCGTTCGCCATTGTGCGTGCCGTGCCGACCGCCGCCTTGAACCGCAGCCGTTACCTGCTGCTGGTGTTCACCGACGGCCGCACAGCCGAAGAGCGCGCCAATGACGCCGCCCAGGCGCAAGAGGCTCTGGACCACCACGGTGGCGGGCCAATCATTCCAGCGACCGTGCCAAAACCTGCCATCGTCCCGGCTGCTGTTGCTGCGCCCACGACACCGGTTGCGCCGACGACTGCCCCGGCTGCCGCAACCCCGGCCAATTCTGCGGCAACTCATCCTGTTGCAGCGAAACCTGCCGCCAGTAAGCCGCCCGCGACGCAACCTGCGGTTGCCAAACCGCCGGCCCTGCAACCCGCTGCCGTGAAGCCTGCTGCCAAACCGCCTGTCTCTGCGCCGGCTACCACTGGGGGACGAGAATAATGGTTGGTGCTACTGCATCCCGAAACGGCTGGATCGTCTGGCTGACCTTCGCCATCGGCATGCTGCTCAGCGTTTCGCCGCTGCCGCAATTCATGGAAATCCTCCGTCCGCTGTGGCTGGCCCTGTTGCTGGCGTTCTGGGCGTTGGCCATGCCGCAGAAAGTCGGGATGGTCACCGCGTGGTGCCTGGGCCTGGCCGAAGACGTGCTTTATGGCACGCTGCTGGGTCAGAACGCGTTGATCCTGACGCTGATCACGTATCTGGTGCTGGCGCTGCAACAGCGCCTGCGCATGTTCCCGATGTGGCAACAGAGCCTGGTGATCCTGGTGATCTTCGGCCTCGCGCAGCTTGTTCAGTTGTGGCTCAGCGCCCTGACCGGCAACCGTCAGCCGACGCTGGCGCTGGTCTTGCCGGCCCTGGTCAGTGCATTGCTGTGGCCGTGGATCAGCTACGGTTTGCGCGGTTTGCGTCGACGCTACAAAATCAATTAATTCGGTCAGGCATTTTGCCCGCACTAGACAGGGAGATGTCTGGATGAAACAGCTCTACCTCGCCTCAGGCTCGCCGCGTCGGCGTGAACTGCTCACGCAGATCGGCGTGCCGTTCTGCGCCATCAGTGCGGACATCGATGAAACCCCTTTAAAAGATGAATCCCCGTCGGCCTATGTCGAGCGTCTGGCGCGCGGCAAAGCCGAGGCCGGACGCGGGATTGTCGTGTCCGGCGCAGATTTTTGCGTGCTGGGCGCCGATACCGCCGTGGTGCTGGACGGGAAAATTCTCGGCAAACCGGTTGATGAAGCGCAAGCGTGCGCCATGCTTATGATGTTGTCCGGGTGTGAACATGAAGTCCTGACGGCGATAGCGGTGCGAGAGGGTGAGCGTTGCGAGTCTCGGGTCGTGCGCAGTCTGGTGCGTTTTCGCAACATCAGTCGTGATGAAGCGATGGCCTACTGGGCCAGCGGCGAGCCGCAGGACAAGGCCGGCGGCTACGGCATTCAAGGGCTCGGCGCAGTGTTTGTCGCCGGGCTCAATGGCAGTTACTCGGCGGTGGTCGGGTTGCCGCTGTGCGAAACCGCTGAGCTGCTCGGCCATTTCGGCATACCCTGTTGGCAAACCCTTAACGCGCGTTGAGCGTCGTACTGACAAGATGCGGCCATTATCGTGAACATGCCTGAACGAGACCCTGCCATGAGTGAAGAGATCCTGATCAACATCACGCCGATGGAATCGCGCGTGGCGGTGGTTGAAAACGGTGTCCTGCAAGAGGTCCACGTCGAGCGCACGCAAAAACGCGGGATCGTCGGCAACATCTACAAAGGCAAGATCGTGCGGGTATTGCCGGGCATGCAGGCGGCATTCGTCGACATCGGTCTGGACCGCGCCGCGTTCATTCATGCCTCGGAAATTTCCCTGCGCGAAGGCTCTGCGGTGGAGAGCATCAGCGCTCTGGTTCACGAAGGCCAGAGCCTGGTGGTGCAAGTCACCAAGGACCCGATTGGCTCCAAAGGCGCACGCCTGACGACTCAGCTGTCGATTCCGTCGCGTTATCTGGTGTACATGCCGCGCACTGCGCACGTCGGTATTTCGTTGAAGATCGAAGACGAAGCCGAGCGCGATCGACTCAAGCAAGTGGTCACCGATTGCGTGGCCAAAGAAGGCATCAAAGAGGACGGAGGCTTCATCCTGCGAACCGCCGCCGAAGGTGCTGGCGCCGATGAAATCCTCATGGATATCCGCTACCTGCGCCGTCTCTGGGATCAGATCAACGAACAGATCAAAACCATCGGCGCACCCAGTGTGATCTACGAAGATCTCGGCCTGGCGCTGCGCACCTTGCGTGACCTGGTGAGCCCGAAGATCGAGAAGATCCGGATCGATTCCCGGGAAACCTTTCAGAAAACCACACATTTTGTCGCCGAACTGATGCCGGAAATCGCTGATCGTCTTGAGCATTACCCGGGTGAACGGCCGATCTTCGACCTGTACGGCGTCGAAGACGAAATCCAGAAAGCCCTGGAACGCAAAGTCCCGCTGAAGTCCGGCGGTTATCTGGTGGTCGATCCGGCAGAAGCCATGAGCACCATCGACGTCAACACCGGGGCATTCGTCGGTCATCGCAACCTCGAAGAAACCATCTTCAAGACCAACCTCGAAGCGGCAACCGCCATCGCTCGTCAGCTGCGCCTGCGCAACCTGGGCGGGATCATCATCATCGATTTCATCGACATGGAAGATGAAGAACACCAGCGTCAGGTGCTGCGCACACTCGAGAAGCAACTGGAGCGCGATCACGCCAAGACCAACATCATCGGCATCACCGAGTTGGGCCTGGTGCAGATGACTCGCAAGCGCACCCGCGAAAGTCTCGAACAAGTGCTGTGCGAGCCGTGCAGCAGCTGTCAGGGTCGCGGCAAGCTCAAGACGCCGGAAACCGTTTGCTACGAGATTTTCCGCGAAATCCTCCGAGAGGCTCGCGCCTATCAGGCGGAAGGCTATCGTGTATTGGCAAACCAGAAAGTGGTCGACCGCCTGCTCGATGAAGAATCGGGCAATGTCGCCGAGCTCGAAGGTTTTATCGGGCGCACCATTCGGTTCCAGGTGGAAACCATGTATTCCCAGGAGCAATACGACGTGGTGCTGCTCTGATTCGCTGTATTCCACCCCTACTAGAACGGCTGGCTTCAGCTTTTTGCAGTATTTTTGCCATGGGAGCCAACTGACATGGAACGTCTGACACGCATTTTGGCCGCTTTGACCCGTTGGGGTCTGGGCCTGTGCGCGTTGGTATTGGTGTTGATGGCGTTATACGTCAGCCTCGGCCGAGAGCTGACGCCGCTGGTGGCTGAATACAGTGCCGAAGTCGAAGCCAAAGCCAGTGCGGCCTTGGGCATGCCGCTGAGTATCGGTGAACTTGAAGGCAACTGGAGCGGCTTTGCGCCGATGATGCTGGCTCACGATGTCATGGTCGGCGAGGGCGCCAATGCCCTGCGTCTGGATCAGGTTCGCGTGGTGCCGGACCTGTGGGCCAGCCTGCTGGCTCGCGAGGTGCGCATCGCTCACCTGGAACTCAGCGGCCTGAAGATCAGCCTCAAAGAAGGCGAGGACGGCCATTGGGCACTTGAAGGTTTGCCGGTGCAGCAGGATCAGCCGCTGGATCCTGAAAAATTGCTCAACCGCATGCAAATGGTTCAGCGGCTGTCGGTGCTCGATAGCCAGGTCACTTTGCAGCCTCTGCAAGAGCAGCCCCTGACCCTGACTTACGTCGGTCTGAATCTGAAAACCGGCGCGTCGCGTCAGCGACTCGACGTTCGCCTGACCCTGCCCGACGGCCAACCGGTGGCCATGAGTGTGCGCACCCGTCTACGCGCCAGCGAGTGGAAGGACGGTGAAGCGGATGCCTATCTGAGCCTGCCGCAAAGCGACTGGTCGAAATGGTTGCCTGAGCGCCTGACCCAGCAATGGAATTTCTCCGAGATCAAGGCCGGTGGCGAGCTCTGGGTGAGCTGGGGCAAAGGCGCCCTGCAAAGTGGTGCGATACGCTTGAACGCGCCGCAACTCAAAGGTGCCTACGCCGAGCGCAAGCCGATCCAGATCCATAATCTGGCGCTCAACGGCTATTTCCAGCGCGGTGCCGAAGGCGTCCTGGTGACCCTGGATTCCCTGGCCATGAACCTCGGCGATACCCGCTGGGAAACGCATCTGCAACTCAAACAAAGCGCGGCTACCGACAAGATTGAAGAGCTTTGGCATCTGCAAGCCGATCGCCTCGACCTCACCCCGATCACACCGTTACTGAATGCCTTGGGGCCGCTGCCCGAAGGCGTTGCCACGGCCGTCGAGCGACTCAAAGTAACAGGTGGCCTGCGCAACGTTCTGATCGACTTCCGGCCCAATGCCACCGACAACAGCAAGTTCGGCTTTGCCGCCAACCTGGATCGGGTCGGCTTCGATGCCTATCACGGCGCTCCGGCGGTGCGAAATGTCAGTGGCAGCATCAGCGGTGATCTGGGCGGTGGCGAGCTGCGCATGGACAGCAAGGATTTTTCCTTGCACCTGGACCCGATCTTCGCCAAGCCATGGCAGTACATTCAGGCCAATGCCCGGCTGACCTGGACGCTCGACAAAGACGCCTTCACCTTGATCGCGCCGTACCTGAAGGTACTCGGTGAAGAAGGTAAGATTGCCGGCGACTTTCTGATCCGCCTGCATTTCGATCACACCCAGGAAGACTACATGGACCTGCGGGTCGGTCTGGTGGACGGCGACGGTCGATACACCGCCAAGTACCTGCCGCAAATGCTCAGCCCGGCGCTGGACGAATGGCTGCGTACGGCCATTCTCAAAGGTGCGGTGGACGAAGGGTTCTTCCAGTACCAGGGTTCGCTGAACCACGGTGCCGCCGAGACTGCCCGCAGCATCAGCCTGTTCTTCAAGGTTCACGATGCCGAACTGGCTTTCCAGCCAGGCTGGCCACCTGTCAGCAAGGTTACGGGTGACGTGTTTGTTGAAGACAGCGGCGTGCGGGTACTGGCCAGCAAGGGCCAGTTGCTCAATACCCAGGTCAGCGACATTTACGTCAATATTCCCCATGTGCCTGCGGGGCAAAACGTCCACCTGTTCCTCGACGGTGGATTCGCCGGCGGGCTGGGCGATGGACTGAAGATTCTCCAAGAGGCGCCAATCGGTACCGCAGCTACCTTTGCCGGTTGGGAAGGTGAGGGCGATCTGCAGGGCAAGCTGAAACTGGATATTGCGCTGGCCAAAGGCGAGCAACCGAAGATCCTCGTCGACTTCAAGACCGCCAAAGCCCGTCTGAAACTGGCCGAGCCAACCTTGGAGCTGACTCAGCTCAAGGGCGATTTCCGTTTCGACAGCACCAAGGGGTTGAGCGGGAAAAACATCACCGCACGCGCCTTCGATAAACCTGTCACCGCACAGATTTACGCCGATGGCAGCCCCGGCAACCTCAAGACTCGCGTCACCGCTTCGGGTCAGGTCGAGGTCAAGAAACTTACTGATTGGCTGAGCGTTACGCAGCCGTTGCCGGTGGCCGGTGTCATCCCTTATCAGTTGCAGCTGAACCTTGATGGTGCCGACAGTCAATTGATGGTCAACTCCAGCCTCAAGGGCGTAGCAATCGATTTGCCGGCGCCGTTCGGCTTGGCTGCCGATGTGGGCCGCGACACCACGTTCCGCATGACCCTGCAGGGGCCGGAGCGACGCTACTGGGTCAGGTACGGTGATTTGGCAAGCTTCACGTTTGCGGCACCGACCGGCAATTTTGCCGACGGTCGTGGCGAGTTGTTCCTGGGGGGCGGCAATGCTGTGTTGCCCGGCGCCAAGGGCTTGCGAGTGCGAGGTGTGCTGTCGGAACTGGATGTCGGCCCGTGGAAGGATCTGGTGGACAAGTATGCTGGCCAGGATCCGGGCGGCAGCGCCAAACAGTTGCTCAGCAGCGCGGACTTCAAGGTCGGCAAACTCAGCGGTATCGGTACCACGCTCGATCAGGTTTCCGTACAGTTGAACCGCAAACCTGCCGCGTGGGCCCTGCAACTCGACAGTCAGCAGGTCAAGGGCGGCGCCAGCCTCCCCGATGCGAAAGCCGCGCCGATTGCGATCAATCTGCAATACGTGCGTTTGCCGGCGCCCGCCCCGACGGTCCTGGCCGACGAAAACTCGACGGATCCGCTGGCCTCGGTGGATCCGACGAAGATTCCGGCGCTGGATATCACCATCAATCAGCTGTTCCAGGGGAAGGACCTCGTCGGGGCCTGGTATCTGAAAGTCCGTCCGACCGC
The DNA here is from genome assembly GCF_054898165.1 of Pseudomonas sp. Hz4. Lineage (NCBI taxonomy): Bacteria > Pseudomonadati > Pseudomonadota > Gammaproteobacteria > Pseudomonadales > Pseudomonadaceae > Pseudomonas > Pseudomonas sp. Hz4. Next base: position 1,192,434 of record NZ_CM142719.1, read on the forward strand.
CAAGGGCATTGCGCTTAACACACTGGATCTGGGCCTCAAGGGCATTCTCTTGCAGGGCAGCGGCGGTTGGGAGGGCACGCCCGGTTCCAGCAGCAGTTGGTACAAGGGCCGGATCAGCGGCAAGAATCTCGCCGATGTGCTGAAGGGCTGGGGCTTTGCGCCGAGTGTCACCAGTGAAGACTTTCATATGGATGTAGATGGTCGCTGGCCCGGTTCGCCGGCCTGGCTGGCCACCAAGCGCTTCTCCGGAACCCTCGATGCTTCGCTGAACAAAGGCCAGTTTGTTGAAATAGAGGGCGGCGCCCAGGCATTGCGAGTGTTTGGCTTGCTGAACTTCAATTCCATCGGCCGGCGGCTGCGCCTGGACTTCTCCGACCTGTTCGGCAAAGGCTTGAGTTACGACCGGGTCAAAGGCCTGCTGGTCGCGACCAACGGCGTATACGTGACGCGTGAGCCGATCCTGATGACCGGTCCATCGAGCAATATTGAGCTCGATGGCACCTTGGACCTGGTGGGCGATAAGGTCGATGCTAAGTTGCTGGTGACCTTGCCTGTGACCAATAACCTGCCGATTGCTGCGCTGATTGTCGGCGCACCGGCTATCGGTGGCGCGCTGTTCCTGATCGACAAGCTGATCGGTGACCGCGTAGCGCGTTTCGCGAGCGTCAAATACACCGTCAAGGGGCCGTGGAAAGAGCCGAAAATCACCTTCGACAAGCCTTTTTGACTCGTTTTTTGAAAAGCCACGCCCGGGGCCGATGGAGTAGCATGAACCTGCATAGCGGCGCAGGTCCCCTGTAGCAGCTGCCGAAGGCTGCACAGGTCGGTGTACAGATTTCAAGTAAGGAAAGGCCATGTCTTTTGCGGTGATTCAAATGGTCAGCCAGAGCGATGTGCTGGCCAATCTGGCCCAGGCCCGTCGTCTGCTTGAGCAGGCCGCGGCCGGTGGTGCGCAGCTCGCCGTCCTGCCGGAAAACTACGCCGCCATGGGCCGTCGCGACATTGGCGACATCGGCCGCGCCGAGGCGTCGGGCGAAGGTCCGATCCTGCCATGGTTGAAACAGACCGCCCGCGACCTCAAGTTATGGATAGTGGCCGGCACGTTGCCGTTACCGCCGGTAGACCAGCCGATGGCGAAGGTGCATGCCTGCTCGCTGCTGGTGGATGACCACGGCGAAACCGTTGCACGGTATGACAAGCTGCATCTCTTCGACGTCGATGTGGCGGACAATCGCGGGCGTTATCGCGAATCCGATGACTATGCTTATGGCAGTGGGGTGGTGGTGGCGGACACGCCCGTCGGTCGAGTCGGGCTGAGCGTGTGTTACGACCTGCGTTTCCCGGAGCTGTACAGCGAATTACGCGCTGCCGGTGCGGAGTTGATTACCGCGCCGTCGGCTTTTACCGCGGTGACCGGCGCGGCGCATTGGGATGTATTGATTCGCGCGCGGGCCATCGAGACTCAATGTTATGTGCTCGCGGCCGCTCAGGGTGGAAGCCATCCGGGGCCGCGAGAAACCTGGGGTCATGCGGCAATCATTGACCCGTGGGGACGTGTGTTGGCGCAACGGGACCAAAGCGAGGCCGTGCTGCTGGCCGAACGCGATAGCAGCGAACAGGCGTCCATCCGGGCGCGGATGCCGGTGTCCAGTCACCGGCGCTTTTTCTCGCAGGGCGCCAAGCGACCTGCCTCAGAACGACGAATTTAAGGCGTAAAGCATATGAGCGAGTTGTTGTCCTCAGTCAGTGAACACCTCCTGGCGCCCGGCGGCGTAACGATCGAGAGCCTGCAAGGTGTGCTCGGCGATTTGGCCGGCCCTGGCATCGATGCCGCCGACCTGTATTTCCAGGGGCAGATCTCCGAGTCCTGGGCGCTGGAAGACGGGATCGTCAAGGAAGGCAGCTTCAACCTCGACCAAGGTGTCGGTGTGCGAGCGCAATCGGGTGAGAAAACCGGATTTGCCTACAGCAACGCCATTACCCTCGAAGCCCTTGGCGCTGCGGCCCGTGCTGCGCGTTCGATCTCCCGCGCCGGGCAGAACGGCACGGTGCAAGCATTCACCACTCAGGATGTCGCCCAGTTGTATGGGCCGGACAACCCACTGGAAGTGATGACCCGTGCCGAGAAAGTCGAATTGCTCAAACGCATCGACGTCGCGACTCGCGCCCTCGATCCGCGTATCCAGCAAGTCACCGTGAGCATGGCCGGCGTCTGGGAGCGAATCCTCGTGGCTTCCACTGATGGCGGCCTGGCCGCCGATGTACGGCCGTTGGTGCGCTTCAATGTCAGCGTGATCGTCGAGCAGAACGGTCGCCGTGAGCGCGGCGGTCATGGCGGTGGCGGTCGTACCGATTACCGCTATTTCCTCAGCGACGACCGCGCCATGGGCTATGCCCGTGAAGCGTTGCGTCAGGCTCTGGTCAACCTCGAAGCCATCCCTGCGCCGGCCGGTACATTACCGGTGGTGCTGGGTTCGGGCTGGTCCGGCGTGTTGCTGCACGAAGCGGTCGGCCACGGCCTGGAAGGCGACTTCAACCGTAAGGGCAGTTCGGCTTATAGCGGGCGCATGGGCGAGATGGTTGCGTCCAAGCTTTGCACCATCGTCGATGACGGCACGCTGGCCGGTCGTCGCGGTTCCCTGAGCGTCGATGATGAAGGCACGCCGACGGAGTGCACCACGCTGATCGAAAACGGCGTACTCAAAGGCTACATGCAGGACAAGCTCAACGCCCGCCTGATGGGCGTAGCCCGTACCGGTAACGGCCGTCGCGAATCCTATGCGCACCTGCCGATGCCGCGCATGACCAACACCTACATGCTGGCAGGCGAAAGCGACCCGGCAGAAATCATCGCCTCGGTGAAGAGGGGCATCTACTGCGCCAACCTTGGCGGCGGTCAGGTCGACATCACCAGCGGCAAGTTCGTGTTCTCCACCAGCGAGGCGTACTTGATCGAAGACGGCAAAATTACTGCCCCGGTCAAAGGCGCGACGTTGATCGGCAACGGCCCGGAAGCCATGAGCAAGGTGTCGATGGTCGGTAACGATCTGGCGCTGGACAGCGGCGTGGGGACGTGTGGCAAGGATGGGCAGTCGGTGCCGGTGGGTGTCGGCCAGCCAACCCTGAAAATTGATGCGATCACTGTGGGTGGCACAGGATCTTGAGAAATGGAGCTTCGGGTGAACTGCAATGCAGCTCACCCGATTCGAGATTTAACGCAGGCCGCGTTGAGTCTCGTCCAGCTCACGGATGTACTTGAAGATTTTACGGCTCGATGCCGGTGGCTTGTTGGTCGCCAGTTCGTGCTGGGCCTGACGGATCAGGGAGCGCAATTGCTGGCGATCAGCCTCCGGGTAGTCGATGACGAACTTCTCCAGGACGCCGTCGTCGCCAGCGATCAAGCGATCGCGCCAGCGTTCCAGGCCATGGAAACGTTCGTTGTACTGCCGAGTGGAGGCATCGAGTTGATCGAGCAAAGTCAGAATGGCGTCAATGTCCTGATCGCGCATCAGTTTGCCGATGAACATAAGGTGCCGTTTACGCGCGATATTCGCGGTGTGCTTGGAGGCATCGCCCAGAGCCCGGCGCAAAGCGTCGGTCAATGGCAGCTTTGCCAGCAAGTCAGGCTTGAGCGTTGTAAGGCGCTCGCCAAGGTCAACCAGAGCATGAAGCTCGCGTTTAACCTGGGATTTGCTTTTTTCTCCCGTATCGAGGGAGTCGTCGTAAGAATCAACCATGGTGGCAGTCCGCAAAGAAACGCCGCCATGATAACCAGTCGGGGGCCGCTTGTCCGGCCCGGTCGCTCGAAGGCCCCAGCCGAAAGCAGAATTTGAGTGGAGAACAGCATGAGTGCAGTTGAAAGCGTCGGTCCACAAGCGTTGCCGGCACTGCAAGAACAAGTCGAGCAGATCATCGCTGAAGCCAAGCGCCAGGGTGCCAGTGCCTGTGAAGTGGCGGTGTCCCTGGAGCAGGGCCTGTCCACCACGGTGCGTCAGCGTGAAGTCGAAACCGTCGAATTCCACCGCGATCAGGGTTTTGGCATCACCTTGTACGCTGGCCAGCGCAAGGGCTCGGCCAGCACGTCGGCCAGCGGTCCGGAGGCGATTCGCGAAACCGTCGCCGCCGCATTGGCCATCGCCAAGCACACTTCCGAAGACGAAGCTTCGGGCCTGGCGGACGCCGCGCTGATGGCCAAGGATCTGCAGGATTTTGACCTGTTCCATCAATGGGACATCACCCCGGAACAAGCCATCGAGCAGGCCCTGGCCTGTGAAGCGGCGGCGTTTGCCACCGACAGTCGGATCAAGAACGCCGACGGCACCACCCTCAGCACCCACCAGGGCTGCCGCGTTTACGGCAACAGTCATGGTTTCATCGGGGGCTACGCGTCGACCCGTCACAGCTTGAGCTGCGTGATGATCGCCGAGGCCGACGGCCAGATGCAGCGCGATTACTGGTACGACGTGAACCGTCAGGGCGAATTGCTGGCCGACCCGGTGAGCATCGGCCAGCGTGCCGCGCAGCGGGCGGCGAGCCGTCTTGGCGCGCGACCGGTGCCGACCTGCGAAGTGCCGGTGCTGTTTTCCGCAGAACTGGCTGGCGGTTTGTTCGGCAGTTTCCTCTCAGCGATTTCCGGCGGCAGTCTGTATCGCAAATCGTCGTTCCTTGAAGGCACGCTGGGGCAGAAGCTGTTCCCGGAATGGCTGACCCTCGATGAGCGTCCGCACCTGATGCGCGCCATGGGCAGTTCGGCATTCGATGGCGACGGTTTGGCGACTTACGCCAAGCCGTTCGTCGAAAAAGGCGAGTTGGTGTCGTACATCCTCGGCACGTACTCCGGCCGCAAGCTCGGGATGCCGAGCACTGCCAATGCCGGCGGGGTGCACAACCTGTTCGTCACCCATGGCGACGAAGACCAGGCAGCCTTGATGCGACGCATGGGCCGCGGCCTGCTGGTGACTGAGTTGATGGGCCAGGGTCTGAACATGGTCACTGGCGATTACTCCCGTGGCGCGGCGGGTTTCTGGGTGGAGAACGGTGAAATCCAGTTCGCGGTCCAGGAAGTGACCATCGCTGGCAACATGCGTGACATGTTCAAACAGATCGTTGCGGTGGGAAATGACCTGGAACTGCGCAGCAACATTCGCACAGGTTCGGTGCTGATCGAACGGATGACGGTGGCGGGCAGCTAACGCTTAACCGTTACGCAAAAAGGCGCGCCACCCATCGTTGGGCGGCGCGCCTTTTTTTGCGTTGATTTTCTCGGGATTGTTTTGGTTCTCATTATCATCTAATAATAAATCTCATTACCGAATGAGCCCGGATCATGGGTTCTGCCTTGCACGAGCAGCCTTGCACTCAACCGATCATTGGTTACCAAAAAGCCGCGGAGATCGCCAAGAAGGCCTATCAACAAGGCCGGTCGGTGATCGATGTGGCTCTGGAACACACCGACCTGACCCGCAGCCAGCTTGAGGTTTTGCTGGACCCGGAAAAACTCACCGCAGGCGGCGTGTAATCACCGCAACCGCTTTGGAGGCTCACATGGAGCACTGGAAACGCACGATCGAACGGGCTAATCGCTGTTTCATGCTGGGCGAACTGGTCGATGCCCGCGAGGCTTACTTGCAGGCATTAGCCTTGGCTCAGGTGTTGTTCGAGCGCTGGGCGGACGCCGACGAAGCGGTCGCGGCCTGCGTGATTTCCCACCACAACCTGGCAGATCTGCACTTGCGTCTGAACCAACCGGAGGAGAGTGCCGAGTACTTGTGCGCCATCCATCAGCGGTTGTTGCAGACCATGCAGGACCCACGACTGGCGCCGGCCCTGCGCGAAGCAGCGTTGCGCCAGAGCAGCAAGAGCTACGTCGAACTGCTGAATTTCATCAGCGAACACGGCGAGTATCCGCGCACCCATCGTTTGCTGCCTATCGATGCCGTATCGCCTACGCCTCTACATCATGGAGTGCATTGAAAATGGCTTTTACCCTGCCTGCCTTGCCATACGCCTACGACGCCCTGGAACCGCACATCGATGCGCAGACCATGGAAATCCACTACACCAAGCACCACCAGACCTACATCAACAACCTCAACGCTGCGGTCGAAGGCACCAAGTTTGCCGAGTGGCCGGTGGAAAAACTGGTGGCCAGCATCCAGCAGTTGCCGGAAAAGCTTCGTGCGGCAGTAGTCAATCAGGGCGGCGGTCACGCCAACCATTCGCTGTTCTGGGAAGTGATGGCGCCCAATGGCGGCGGCAAACCTGAAGGTGAATTGGCAAGCGCGATTGAAGAACAGCTCGGCGGCCTCGACAGTTTCAAGGATGCCTTCACCAAAGCCGCGCTGACGCGTTTCGGCAGCGGCTGGGCCTGGCTCAGTGTGACGCCGCAAAAGACGTTGGTCGTTGAAAGCGGCGGTAATCAGGACAGCCCGTTGATGATTGGTAATACGCCAATCCTCGGCCTGGATGTTTGGGAGCATGCGTATTACCTGCGTTATCAGAACCGTCGCCCGGAATACATCAACGCGTTCTACAACGTGATCAATTGGCCTGAAGTCGCTACGCGCTATCAGGCTGCATTGGTTTAAGACTTCTACAAAAACAATCCAAGGCTGGCTATGGGCACTGGAACACTGGCGATCGGAAGTGGCCGAATGTTTCGTTACGCATTCGGATCGCTGTTACTGCTGGCGGGCATGACGTTATTGGTTGCTCAGGGGCTGGCTTGGCTGGACCTCGAGCCGAAACTGCTGCGCGCGCTGCAAGGCGGGGCGATCTGCGCCTTGGGCACTGCCTTGGGCGCGGTGCCCGTGCTGGTGATTCGGCAGATGCCCCAGGCGGTCAGTGATTCGCTGCTTGGCTTCGGGGCCGGGGTAATGCTCGCGGCGACAGCGTTTTCGTTGATTGTTCCGGGAATCTCAGCCGCAGAAAACCTGGGGCTGACGCCTTGGGCGGCCCGCGGACTGATCAGTTTCGGCATCATGCTGGGTGCGTTCGGGCTGTTTCTTGTGGATCGAAAGGTCTCTGGGGCCAGTCCGAAAATGTGGGTCGGCACCCTGGAACGGCCAGTGATTCCACCGCGAATCTGGTTATTTGTGTTTGCGATCATTGCCCACAACATCCCCGAAGGCATGGCGGTTGGTGTGTCGGCGGGTGGTGGCATGCCCGACGCTGATAGCCTGGCCATGGGCATCGCCTTGCAGGATGTGCCGGAAGGTCTGGTAATCGCGCTGGTATTGGCCGGGGCAGGGATGTCGCGGGTCAAGGCGTTCCTGATGGGTGCTGCATCAGGTCTGGTTGAACCGGTCTTCGCGCTGTTGTGCGCTTGGCTGGTGAGCCTGGCCGAATTGTTGTTGCCCTTGGGGTTGGCACTGGCGGCCGGGGCAATGTTGCTGGTAGTCACCCATGAAGTCATTCCCGAGTCGCGCCGCAATGGGCACGACAAGCTTGCAAGTCTTGGGCTGCTGATCGGGTTTTGCTTGATGATGGTGATGGATACAGCGCTCGCCTAGGCGAGCGTTACTCGCCTTCGCCGAAGTAGTCGTTGATCAAAGCCACCAATGCCTGCAGCGCCTCATCAGCCTTTTCGCCTTCGGTACTCAGGTAGATCCTGGTGCCCTTGCCAGCCGCCAACATCATCATTGCCATGATGCTTTTACCGTCGACCGTGGATTCCGGCGTGCGTCCTACTCTGATCGTGCAATCCTTGAACTCACCGGCGACGCCAACGAATTTTGCAGAAGCGCGGGCATGCAGGCCCAGCTTGTTGATGATTTCAATTTCCAGAGCAGGCATCGCGGTGTGAATCCTTTAGCTGAGGTCGCGGTGGCGAACCTGGACGTTCTTCAGGGATTTTTGCAGGGCCTGGCCCAGACGTTCGGTCAGGTACACGGAACGGTGATGTCCGCCGGTGCAGCCAATGGCAATGGTGACATAAGCGCGGTTACTGGCGGCAAAGCGTGGCAGCCATTTAAGCAAGTATGTGGAAATGTCCTGGTACATCTCTTCGACATCCGGCTGTGCCGCCAGGTACTCGGCGACCGGTTGATCGAGCCCGGAATGATCGCGCAACTCCGGCTTCCAATAGGGATTGGGCAGGCAACGCACGTCGAACACCAGATCAGCGTCCACCGGCATGCCACGCTTGAAACCAAAAGACTCCACCAGAAACGCAGTACCGGGCTCCGGCTGGTTCAGCAGGCGCAGCTTGATGGTATCGCGTAGCTGATACAGGTTCAGGCTGGTGGTGTTTACTTTGAGATCGGCGAGGTCGGCAATCGGCCCGAGCAGGCTGGTTTCATCGTTGATGGCTTCGGCCAGCGAGCGATTGGCATTGCTCAGCGGGTGCCGTCGGCGGGTTTCCGAGAAGCGTTTGAGCAAGGTTTCTTCGTCGGCGTCCAGATAAAGCACATCACACTGGATATGCCGGCTGCGCACTTCTTCCAGCAGCTCGGGAAACCGCGACAAGTGACTTGGCAAGTTGCGCGCATCGATAGACACGGCAACCAGCGGTTGTGCCAGCTCGGTGTGAATCAACGCGCGTTCGGCCAGTTCCGGCAGCAGGCCGGCGGGCAGGTTGTCGATGCAGTAGTAGCCGTTGTCCTCGAGGACATCGAGCGCGGTACTTTTACCTGAGCCGGAGCGGCCACTGACGATGATCAAACGCATGATTAGTGACCGTTTTGCTCGTCCAGGACAACCTGATACAAGGCTTCATTGCTCGGAGCGCTGCGCAGTTTTTCGCGCACTTCCTTGCGATCGAGCATGCTGGCGATCTGGCGCAGTAGCTCCAGGTGCGCGTCGGTGGCCGCCTCCGGGACCAGCAGAACAAACAGCAGGTCAACCGGGGCGCCGTCGATGGCGTCGAAATCGATAGGGGCGTCGAGGTGCATCAAGGCGCTGATGGGCGAGTTGCAGCCCTTCAGGCGACAGTGGGGGATGGCGATGCCGTTGCCAAAACCGGTGGAACCGAGTTTTTCACGGGCGACCAGACTCTCGAAGACATCCTGCATCGCCAAATCCGGCACTTCGCGGTGGATAAGGTTGGCAATTTGCTCGAGGGCTTTCTTTTTGCTGCCGCCCGGCACGTTCACGAGGGAACGGCCGGGGGTCAGGATGCTTTCAAGTCGGATCATGGGTTGGGAGTGTTAACGACCGGTTGCGCCCTGGAGGAGGCTCTGGGTCTTTTCCTTATGCTTTTTGAGTTGTTTATCCAGCTTGTCGGTCAGTGCGTCGATCGCCGCGTACATATCGGTATGCTCCGCGTTGGCGACCACTTCATTGCCGGGAATATGCAGCGTGGCTTCGATTTTCTGCTTGAGCTTTTCGACCGTCATCGTGACTTGCACGTTGGTGATCTTGTCGAAATGCCTCTCTAATCGTTCGAGTTTTTCGCCGATGTAGGTGCGAAGAGGTTCGGTCACTTCCAGTTGGTGTCCACTGATGTTGACTTGCATACAGCTCTCCTTCGTTGCCAGTGCATAAAGCGGCAGGCAGAAATGCCTGCCACTGGAACGCTGTGGCGTGGCTCTACATCAACCGCTTGCGTTCGCTCGAAGGCGCGATCCCGAGGGATTCGCGGTACTTGGCGACGGTGCGGCGAGCCACCTGAATGCCTTGTGCCTCCAGTAAACCAGCGATCTTGCTGTCACTCAACGGCTTTTTCTGATTTTCCGCGGCAACCAGTTTTTTGATGATCGCTCGGATCGCCGTGGACGAGCATTCACCGCCCTCTGAGGTGCTGACGTGGCTCGAGAAAAAGTATTTCAGTTCATAGATGCCCCGTGGGGTATGCATGAACTTTTGCGTGGTCACCCGTGAAATTGTCGACTCATGCATGCCCACCGCTTCGGCGATGTCATGCAGGACCAGCGGTTTCATGGCTTCGTCGCCGTATTCAAGAAAGCCGCGCTGATGCTCGACGATCTGGGTGGCTACTTTCATCAGGGTTTCATTGCGGCTTTGCAGGCTCTTGATGAACCAGCGGGCCTCTTGCAACTGATTGCGCATGAAGGTGTTGTCGGCGCTGGTGTCGGCGCGTCGCACGAAACCGGCGTATTGAGCGTTGACCCGCAGCCGCGGTACGGATTCCTGGTTCAGTTCCACCAGCCAGCGCTCGTTGTCCTTGCGTACGATCACGTCGGGAACGACGTATTCGGCTTCGCCGGACTCGATTTGCGAGCCTGGACGCGGGTTGAGGCTCTGGACCCGTTCAATCACTTGGCGCAGCTCATCTTCCTTGAGCTTCATGCGACGCATCAGCTGGCTGTAATCGCGGCTGCCGAGCAGGTCGATGTAATCGGTGACCAGGCGTTTGGCCTCGACCAGCCAAGGGGTCTTGACGGACAACTGACGCAATTGCAGCAGCAGGCATTCGCCCAGGTTACGGGCGCCGATGCCAGCGGGTTCGAATTGCTGGATGCGGTGCAGGACGGCTTCGATTTCGTCCAGTTCGATGTCCAGTTCCGGATCGAAGGCTTCGAGAATCTCCTCGAGGGTTTCGTCCAGGTAGCCCTGATTGTTGATGCAGTCGATCAGGGTCACGGCAATCAGGCGATCAGTGTCGGACATCGGTGCCAGGTTCAGTTGCCACAGCAAGTGGCTTTGCAGGCTTTCGCCGGCCGATGTACGGGTGGTGAAATCCCACTCGTCGTCATCGTTGCTCGGCAGGCTGCTGGTGCTGGTCTGGTAGACGTCTTCCCACGCGGTGTCGACGGGCAGTTCGTTGGGAATGCGCTCGTTCCAGTCGCCTTCCTCGAGGTTGTCCACCGTCGGGGCGGTTTCCTGGTAGGAGGGTTCCGAAACATCGGCGTTGGGAGGCTGTTCGGCTTTGTCGGCCAAGGGGTCGGCGTTATCGAAGTCGTCGCCTTCTTCCTGGCGTTCGAGCATCGGATTGGACTCCAGGGCCTCCTGGATTTCCTGTTGCAGGTCCAGGGTCGACAATTGGAGCAGGCGGATGGCCTGTTGCAGCTGCGGTGTCATCGTCAGCTGCTGGCCCATTCTCAAGACTAGCGATGGTTTCATGGCAGGGGCTTAACACCTTATTCGCCGGCGCGCATGCGCCATCCACTACAGGGCGCCGGAGCGCCAAACATAAGCAAATTATATGCCTGAAACTGCAACGTTTGCCTAGAGCGCTGTAACAATAAAAAAGTATTCATTTTTATCGAGACAAGCGCTCGGTCGACTGGCCAGGCACCTCAGTGCTTACAGGCGGAACTCATGACCCAGATACACTTCCTTGACCAAGTCGTTGGCCAGGATGGTGGCAGAGTCACCCTCGGCAATCAGTTGGCCATCGTTGACGATGTAAGCGGTTTCGCAAATATCCAGGGTTTCACGGACGTTGTGGTCGGTGATCAATACGCCAATGCCCTTGGCCTTGAGGTGATAGATGATCTGCTTGATGTCGCCCACCGAAATCGGGTCCACGCCGGCGAACGGTTCGTCGAGGAGGATGAATTTCGGGTTGGTGGCCAGTGCCCTGGCGATTTCCACGCGGCGGCGTTCACCGCCGGACAGGCTCATGCCGAGGTTGTCGCGGATGTGGCTGATGTGGAATTCCTGCAGCAGGCTTTCCAGCTCTTTGCGACGACCGGTCTTGTCGAGTTCCTTGCGGGTCTCGAGGATGGCCATGATGTTGTCGGCTACCGAGAGTTTGCGGAAAATCGATGCTTCTTGCGGAAGATAGCCGATACCGGCCTTCGCACGACCGTGCATAGGCTGGTGGCTGACATCCAGGTCATCAATCAGTACCCGGCCCTGATCGGCCTGTACCAGGCCGACAATCATGTAGAAACAGGTGGTCTTGCCGGCGCCGTTGGGACCCAGCAGGCCGACGATCTGACCGCTGTCGATCGACAGGCTGACGTCGCGCACGACTTGGCGGCTCTTGTAGCTCTTCGCCAAGTGCTGAGCTTTCAGAGTTGCCATTACGGGGCCTTTTGCTCTTCGGTTTTCTTTTTCGGCTGGATCACCATGTCGATCCGCGGACGCGACTCGGTGACCTTGCTGCCCGTAGCGCGACCGGCGCTGGCGAGCTTTTTGTTGGTGTCATAGACGATTTTTTCGCCCTGGGTCACGTTGCCGTCCTTGTCGATGACTTTGGCGCGGTCGATCAGCACGACACGGTCTTGCGAGGCGTGGTACTGGATAGTGACGCCATAGCCTTGAACCGGCTTTGTATCGCCTGCCGTTTGCAGTTGCTCGAAGTAGGCGAGGTTGCCCACCGAAGTCACTACGTCGATATCGCCGGCTGGGGTGCGGGTCATGGTCACCGTATTGCCGGTGACCTTCATCGAGCCCTGGGTGATGATCACGTCACCTTTATAGGTGGCAATGCCGTTCTTGTCGTCCAGTTGGGCATCGTCCGCCTGGATGCGGATAGGCTGCTGTTGATCGTCCGGCAGAGCCCAGGCGCTCACGCTTCCCAGTGCTGCGCTCAGGCCGAGCAAAATAGGGAGGGTTTTAACGAACCTCATACTGTCCTCTTACGTTCGATAGCAGGTGTATCCTGCTTTCTTTCAAATACGCTTTCATTCCCTTGCCAGTCGACACACCACCAGCGCCGTCGATTCTAACGGGTTGCTCGGTCTGCGCATATTGCTGCTGCGGGAACACTGTCATGCGGGTGGTGGTAATCAGAGTCTTGCGGTTTTTCTCGTCGAAGCGCGTGATGCGCACCGAGTCAATCAGTTCGACCTGAGTGCCGTCGGGGTTCACTTCGCCGTGCTCGCTCTGGACGTGCCAGGGAAACTCGGTGCCGCGGAACAGGTTCAGGTCGGGATTGGTCAACAGCGTCACTTCGGTCGCTTTCAGGTGTTCAACCTTGTCGGACGTCATTTCGTATTGCAGTTTACCGTCCGGCAGGTACTGCACGCTGTGGGCGTTGACCGCGTAATAGTCGATTGCGGTTTCATCGACCTTTGCCACTGGCTGGTCGAGGAAGCGTTCCGGGCTGATGTTCCAGTAGCCGACCGCCGCGAATATCGCTGCGATGCAACCGAATACCAGGAATTTGCGAATCTTTTTACTCAGCATGGTTGGCTCACAGGTACGCGGCGTTGGCCGCATCGAGGTGGCCCTGGGCGCGCAGGATCAATTCGCAGAATTCGCGAGCGGCACCCTCGCCACCACGAGCCTGGGTGATGCCGTGGGCGTGTTCACGGACGAAACTGGCAGCGTTGGCCACCGCCATGCCCAGGCCGACGCGGCGAATCACCGGCAGGTCCGGCAGGTCGTCGCCGAGATAGGCGACTTGCTCATAGCTTAGTTTGAGTTGGGCAAGAAGCTCGTCGAGCACCACCAGTTTGTCTTCGCGCCCCTGGTACAGGTGTGGAATGCCGAGGTTCTTCGCTCGTCGCTCGACCACCGGGGTCTTGCGGCCGCTGATGATAGCGGTCTGCACGCCGGCTGCCATCAACATCTTGATGCCTTGTCCGTCGAGGGTGTTGAAGGTCTTGAATTCGCTGCCGTCTTCGAGGAAGTACAGGCGTCCGTCAGTCAGTACGCCATCGACGTCGAAAATCGCCAGCTTGATGTTCTTGCCGCGTTGCAACAGGTCGGTGCTCATCACATTACTCCTGCGCGCAGCAGATCGGACAGGTTGAAGGCGCCGATCGGTCGGTCCTCCTTGTCCACCACCACCAGCGCGTTGATTCGATGGTCTTCCATGATTTTCAGAGCCTCGGCCGCGAGCATCTCGGGACGGGCGGTCTTGCCGTGAACGGTCATGACCTCGTCGATGGTCGCGTGATGGATATCGATGGCACGGTCCAGGGTGCGGCGCAGGTCGCCGTCGGTGAAGATCCCGGCGAGTTTGCCATCGGCTTCAAGGATCGCGGTCATGCCCAGGCCCTTTCGGGTCATTTCCATCAATGCGTCCTTGAGCAGAGTGCCGCGTTGAACGTGCGGCAGCTCTCGCCCTGCGTGCATGACATTTTCCACTTTCAGCAGCAGGCGTCGGCCAAGCGCGCCACCGGGGTGGGAAAAGGCGAAATCTTCAGCGGTAAAGCCGCGGGCTTCCAGCAGCGCAACGGCCAGGGCGTCGCCCATGACCAGCGCGGCAGTGGTCGACGAGGTCGGTGCCAGGTTAAGCGGGCAGGCTTCGTGCTCGACGCGCACGTTGAGGTTGACCTCGGCAGCCTTCGCCAGTGGTGATTCAGGGTTGCCGGTCATGCTGATCAATTGAATGCCCAGACGCTTGATCAGTGGCAGCAAGGTAACGATTTCATTGGTGGAGCCGGAGTTCGACAGCGCCAGGATGATGTCGTCGCGGGTGATCATGCCCATGTCGCCATGGCTGGCTTCGGCCGGGTGCACGAAAAAGGCCGTGGTGCCGGTGCTGGCCAGGGTGGCAGCGATCTTGCTGCCGATGTGCCCGGACTTGCCCATGCCGACCACGACCACGCGGCCTTTGCTGGCCAGGATCATCTCGCAAGTGCGTACGAAATCTGCGTCGATACGGGGCAGCAGGCCTTGTACGGCTTCCAGTTCGAGGCGGATGGTGCGTTGGGCAGATTGAATCAGATCGCTGGATTGGCTCATGTCAGAAATCGTATAGCCTGATGAAAAGGCGGCGATTATAACGGTAATGCTCGAAACCCTCACGCAAGTTCGTCGCGCTTTGTCATTCCCTGTTACCGAATACCCCTGAATAGAAGCTTTTTCCTTGTCATGTTGCTGAACATGGCCCGGCGTGGGCCTTGGGCGCTTGGCCTTTGCAGTGATATAGTTCGCCGCCAGTTCGGCCTGCCCGGGAGGTATGTGCTTTCGTCAGAAAGTCAGGCGTCCGAGTGAGAGGCTGCATCGCAAGGAGTTTAGATGAGTGCCGATAAAGCCTACGCGGTCGAGCTGAAGGGACTGACCTTCAAGCGCGGTGCGCGCAGCATTTTCAATAACGTCGATATACGTATCCCGCGCGGCAAGGTCACCGGCATCATGGGGCCTTCCGGCTGTGGCAAGACTACGCTGTTGCGGCTGATGGGCGCACAGTTGCGGCCCACCAAAGGCGAAGTCTGGGTCAACGGGCAGAACCTGCCGAAGCTGTCGCGCAGTGATCTGTTCGATGCGCGCAAGCACATGGGCGTGCTTTTTCAGAGCGGTGCACTGTTCACCGATCTCGATGTGTTCGAGAACGTTGCCTTTCCGTTACGCGTTCATACCGAACTGCCGGAAGAAATGATCCGGGACATTGTCCTGCTCAAATTGCAGGCCGTGGGCTTGCGTGGCGCCATCGACCTGATGCCTGACGAATTGTCCGGTGGCATGAAGCGTCGTGTCGCGCTGGCCCGGGCGATTGCCCTCGATCCGCAGATCCTCATGTATGACGAGCCCTTTGTCGGCCAGGACCCCATCGCCATGGGCGTGCTGGTGCGCCTGATCCGCTTGCTCAACGATGCGCTGGGCATCACCAGTATCGTGGTCTCCCACGACCTGGCCGAGACCGCGAGCATCGCCGATTACATCTATGTCGTCGGCGAAGGCCAGGTGTTGGGGCAGGGCACTCCCGAGGAACTGATGAACTCGCAGGAGCCACGCATCCGTCAATTCATGACAGGCGAGCCGGACGGTCC
This sequence comes from Pseudomonas sp. Hz4, assembly GCF_054898165.1. Taxonomy (NCBI): domain Bacteria; kingdom Pseudomonadati; phylum Pseudomonadota; class Gammaproteobacteria; order Pseudomonadales; family Pseudomonadaceae; genus Pseudomonas; species Pseudomonas sp. Hz4. The sequence continues at coordinate 1,208,006 of NZ_CM142719.1, forward strand.
GGTCGCCTATCACTTTCCAGCGACGGATTACCGCGCAGATCTTCTGGGGAAGCGTTGATGCGCAAGATTTCACTAATAGAGCGGGTTCGCCGGTTCGGCCACTCTGGCATTGACGTGCTGGGGGTATTCGGCCGTTCGGCGATATTCCTGTTTCATGCCTTGCTCGGCCGTGGTGGCATTGGTGGCGGTTTTGGCCTGCTGATCAAGCAACTGCATTCAGTGGGCGTGATGTCCCTGGTGATCATCGTGGTCTCCGGGGTATTCATCGGCATGGTGCTGGCGCTGCAAGGCTTCAATATTCTATCCAGCTACGGTTCGGAGCAGGCGGTCGGCCAGATGGTTGCGCTGACGCTGTTGCGCGAACTGGGGCCCGTGGTCACGGCATTGTTGTTCGCCGGGCGCGCCGGTTCGGCATTGACTGCCGAAATCGGCAACATGAAGTCCACCGAGCAGCTGTCCAGTCTGGAAATGATTGGTGTCGACCCGCTCAAGTACATCATTGCCCCGCGCCTGTGGGCCGGCTTCATTTCCCTGCCGGTGCTGGCGATGATCTTCAGCGTGGTGGGCATCTGGGGTGGTTCATGGGTGGCCGTCGACTGGCTGGGTGTCTATGAAGGTTCCTACTGGTCGAACATGCAGAACAGCGTGACCTTTGCCGACGATGTGCTCAACGGCATCATCAAAAGCATTGTTTTCGCCTTTGTCGTGACCTGGATCGCCGTATTCCAAGGCTATGACTGCGAGCCCACTTCCGAGGGGATCAGTCGTGCCACTACCAAGACCGTGGTGTATGCCTCTTTGGCTGTACTCGGCCTGGACTTTATTTTGACCGCCTTGATGTTTGGAGATTTCTGATGCAAAACCGCACCCTGGAAATCGGTGTCGGCCTTTTCTTGCTGGCTGGCATCCTGGCTTTGCTGTTGCTGGCGTTGCGGGTGAGTGGCCTGTCCCCGAGCGCAACCACCGATACTTATAAAACTTATGCGTATTTCGACAATATCGCCGGTTTGACTGTCAGAGCTAAAGTGACCATGGCCGGTGTGACCATCGGCAAGGTCACGGCGATCGATCTGGACCGCGACAGTTTCACCGGTCGAGTGACCATGCAGCTGGAAAAGCGCGTAGATAACCTGCCGACTGACTCCACTGCATCTATCCTGACCGCTGGCCTGTTGGGCGAGAAGTACATCGGTATCAGCGTAGGCGGGGAAGAAACCTTGCTCAAGGATGGTTCAACCATCCACGACACGCAGTCGTCGCTGGTGCTTGAGGACCTGATCGGTAAATTTCTGCTCAATACCGTAAGCAAAGACGCCAAATGAGGAGCTTTTGAATGATCTCTACCTTGCGACGTGGCCTGTTGGTAATACTCGCAGCCCTGCCGTTGGTGGCTAACGCCGTGGCGGCGCCTTCGGCGCACGATCTGGTACAGGACACCACTAACCGGCTGCTGGCCGATCTGGACGCTAATAAAGAAAAATACAAACAAGATCCGCAAGATTTCTATACGGCGCTGAACACCATCGTTGGGCCTGTGGTGGATGCCGAGGGCGTTTCCAAGAGCATCATGACGGTCAAATACTCACGCAAGGCCACGCCTGAGCAGATGAAGACCTTTGAAGAAAACTTCAAAAGGGGTCTGTTCCAGTTCTATGGCAACGCCTTGCTCGAGTACAACAACCAGGGCATCACCGTCGACCCAGCCAAGGATGAGTCGGGAGACCGTACAAGCGTTGCCATGACGGTCAAAGGCAGCAATGGCGCGGCCTATCCAGTGTCTTACACACTGGAAAAGATCAATGGCGAGTGGAAGCTGCGCAACGTAATCATCAACGGCATCAACATCGGCAAGCTGTTCCGTGATCAGTTTGCTGATGCGATGCAGCGCAATGGCAACGACCTGGACAAAACCATCAATGGTTGGGCCGGAGAAGTCGCCAAAGCCAAGGAAGCCAGCCAGAAGCAAGCCACTGAGACGCAAGCTCAATGAGTGTGTCGGCCATTCGCATGAGCGAATCCGGCGAGCTGGCGCTTAGCGGCATGCTGGATTACCGCACCGGCCCGGGCTTGCGCAAGCAGGGGCAGGCGCTGATCAAGTCCAGCAAGGCTGCGGCACTGGTGGTCGATTGCTCGGCGGTGTTGAAGTCCAGCAGTGTCGGCTTGTCGCTGCTGCTGTGCTTCATGCGTGATGCAGAGGAGGCCGGCAAGGCGCTGAGCATCCGTGGAATGCCAGAAGACATGCGCGAAATCGCTCAGGTCAGCGAATTGACCGAGCTGTTGGCGCATCCCTAACCAGCATCAATAAAGAAGCCCCCTGTCAGAGTCCTGCTTCGCGGGGTTCGCAGGCGCGGGGCTTTTTTGTATGATGTCCGACCCGCGCGCACAGGGCGCCGATTGAGGTTGAGCATGCAGGCCGTAGAAGTGAAGAGCTTCCTTGAAGGAAAGCTGCCCGGAACGTTGGTAGAAGTTGAAGGCGAAGGCTGCAACTTTCAGCTGAACGTGATTAGCGATGAACTGGCGGCGTTGAGCCCGGTGAAGCGTCAGCAGCAGATCTATGCCCATTTGAACCCATGGATCACCGATGGCAGCATCCATGCGGTCACTATGAAATTTTTCAGCAGCGCGGCCTGGGCCGAGCGCACCTGAGCCCAAGGGCGTCGAGATTCTTATGGATAAATTGATTATTACCGGTGGCGTTCGTCTTGATGGCGAAATCCGCATCTCCGGGGCAAAGAACTCTGCCCTGCCGATCCTGGCTGCAACCCTGCTGTGCGATGGCCCGGTTACCGTTGCCAACCTGCCGCACCTGCACGACATCACCACCATGATCGAGCTGTTCGGTCGCATGGGTATTGAGCCGGTGATCGACGAGAAACTCAGCGTCGAAATCGACCCGCGTACCATCAAGACCCTGATCGCACCGTACGAACTGGTTAAAACCATGCGTGCGTCGATTCTGGTACTGGGCCCGATGGTTGCCCGTTTCGGTGAGGCCGAAGTCGCACTGCCTGGCGGTTGCGCCATCGGTTCGCGTCCGGTTGACCTGCACATCCGTGGCCTCGAAGCCATGGGCGCGGTCATCGACGTCGAAGGCGGCTACATCAAGGCCAAGGCGCCTGAAGGCGGCCTGCGCGGTGCGCACTTCTTCTTCGACACCGTCAGCGTGACCGGTACCGAAAACATCATGATGGCGGCCGCTCTGGCCAAGGGCCGCAGCGTTCTGGCAAATGCCGCTCGCGAACCTGAAGTCATCGACCTGGCGAACTTCCTGATCGCCATGGGCGCCAAGATCACTGGCGCCGGCACCGACACCATCACCATCGATGGCGTCGAGCGTCTGCACCCGACCACTTACAAAGTGATGCCTGACCGTATCGAAACCGGCACCTACCTGGTCGCTGCTGCCGTGACCGGCGGTCGTGTGAAGGTCAAGGACACCGATCCGACCATCCTTGAAGCCGTTCTTGAGAAACTCAAGGAGTCGGGCGCGGAAATCACCTGCGGCGAAGACTGGATCGAGCTGAACATGCACGGCAAGCGGCCAAAAGCCGTCAACGTGCGGACCGCTCCGTACCCGGCGTTCCCGACTGACATGCAAGCGCAGTTCATCTCCCTCAACGCCATTGCCGAAGGCACCGGTGCCGTGATCGAGACGATCTTCGAGAACCGCTTCATGCACGTTTACGAACTGCACCGCATGGGCGCCAAGATTCAGGTCGAAGGCAACACTGCCATCGTCACCGGCACCGAAAAGCTCAAGGGCGCGCCAGTGATGGCCACCGACCTGCGTGCTTCGGCCAGCCTGGTGATCTCGGCGCTGATCGCTGAAGGCGACACCCTGATCGACCGCATCTACCACATCGACCGTGGTTACGAGTGCATCGAAGAGAAACTGCAGATGCTCGGCGCCAAGATTCGCCGCGTACCGGGCTAGTTTCTGCTGCATGGGCACAGGGACGTGCTCGTTGGATTTGTTTCAAATCGAGGCTGCCTTTTCATTATCGAAGAAGCCTCGACGTATGTTCGGCGCCATTTGCGACCGGGCATGAGTACCTTGATAAGGACTGACGTTTCCCATGTTGACCATCGCACTGTCCAAGGGCCGCATCCTTGACGACACCCTGCCGCTTCTGGCTGAAGCGGGCATCGTGCCGACCGAGAATCCGGACAAGAGCCGCAAGCTGATCATCCCCACGACCCAGGCCGATGTGCGGCTGCTGATCGTGCGCGCCACCGATGTGCCGACTTACGTCGAGCATGGTGCCGCGGACCTGGGCGTCGCCGGTAAAGATGTGCTGATGGAATATGGCGGCCAAGGTTTGTACGAGCCTTTAGACCTGCGAATTGCCCTCTGCAAGCTGATGACCGCCGGCCGTGTCGGCGATGTCGAGCCCAAGGGTCGTTTGCGGGTGGCGACCAAGTTCGTCAACGTTGCCAAGCGTTACTACGCCGAACAGGGACGCCAGGTCGACATCATCAAGCTTTACGGCTCGATGGAGCTGGCGCCGTTGATCGGTCTTGCGGACAAGATCATCGACGTGGTCGACACCGGCAACACCCTGCGCGCCAATGGCCTGGAACCCCAGGATTTCATTGCCGACATCAGCTCCCGGCTGATCGTCAACAAAGCTTCGATGAAAATGCAGCACGCCCGTATCCAGGCGTTGATCGACACCCTGCGCAAGGCAGTGGAGTCTCGACACCGCGGCTGACTCACCCGCGCGGCCATAAACCGCGCCCGTCTATCCGCCTCATAGCCAGAATTCTCAGGTGCCCAAGCGGAAACGACTGGTGGGGAAGGTGCGCTGACGTTTAATAACGAATCGCGCCTTACTCCAAAAGGCAATTTATGGCAGTAGAAGAATTTTTTCTCGAAAGTAAGAATCGCGCAGCGGCCTGCCTTTTGGAGCAAGGCCCTGCGGGTTGGCACTGTGGTCGCGCCATGCTGCGTTGCGGGACTTGGTAAGGAAACAACCCTTACCGTCGTCCCGCGCCTTGCCTGGCACGACCACAGTACCAACGCGATTCGTTATTAAACGTCAGCGCACCTTCGGGCGCCTGAGTTTTTGCCAATTCTATGAGGCTCTCGCTATGACCGCACCGACTGCAATTCGCCGACTCAACGCTGCTGACCCGGATTTCGCACATCATCTGGATCATCTGCTGAGCTGGGAAAGTGTGTCTGACGACTCGGTCAATCAGCGAGTGCTGGACATCATCAAGGCCGTGCGCGAACGTGGCGATGCGGCGCTGGTGGAGTTCACTCAGAAGTTCGATGGCCTGCAAGTCGCGTCCATGGCGGACCTGATCTTGCCCCGCGAACGTCTGGAACTGGCCCTGACCCGAATCACCGTGCCTCAGCGTGAAGCGCTGGAAAAAGCCGCGACTCGAGTACGCAGCTACCACGAGAAACAGAAACAGGATTCCTGGACCTACACCGAAGCCGATGGCACCGTGTTGGGCCAGAAGGTCACGCCGCTGGATCGCGCCGGCCTGTATGTACCGGGTGGCAAGGCATCTTATCCTTCCTCGGTTCTGATGAACGCAATTCCGGCCAAGGTGGCCGGCGTGACCGAAGTGGTCATGGTGGTGCCGACTCCTCGTGGTGAAATCAACGAGCTGGTACTGGCCGCAGCTTGCATCGCCGGCGTCGACCGCGTGTTCACCATCGGCGGCGCGCAAGCGGTCGCTGCGTTGGCTTACGGCACCGAAAGCGTGCCGAAGGTCGACAAGGTGGTCGGTCCGGGCAACATCTATGTCGCCACGGCCAAGCGCCACGTGTTTGGCCAGGTCGGCATTGACATGATCGCCGGCCCCTCCGAAATCCTCGTGGTGTGTGACGGCAAGACCGATCCGGATTGGATCGCCATGGACCTGTTCTCCCAGGCCGAACACGACGAAGACGCCCAGGCGATTCTGGTCAGCCCGGACGCCGAGTTCCTCGACCAGGTCGCCGCCAGTATCGCCAAGTTGCTGCCGACCATGGAGCGTGCCGAGATCATTGAAAACTCGATCAATGGCCGTGGCGCGCTGATCAAGGTTCGCGACATGGAGCAAGCCATCGAAGTGGCCAACCGTATTGCGCCGGAACACCTTGAGTTGTCCGTTGCTGATCCGCAGGCCTGGCTGCCGAAGATTCGCCATGCTGGCGCGATCTTCATGGGTCGTCACACCTCTGAAGCCTTGGGCGACTACTGCGCCGGTCCGAACCACGTGCTGCCGACTTCCGGCACCGCGCGTTTTTCCTCGCCGCTGGGCGTGTACGATTTCCAGAAACGTTCGTCGATCATCTTCTGCTCCGAGCAGGGTGCGTCGGAACTGGGCAAAACCGCTTCCGTGCTGGCCCGTGGCGAGTCGCTGACCGCGCACGCCCGCAGCGCCGAATACCGCATCGTTGACGAAGATTTTCCGCAAGGGCAGGGGAACTGAACATGAGTAAATTCTGGAGCCCGTTCGTCAAGAATCTGGTGCCTTACGTGCCGGGCGAGCAGCCGAAGCTGGCGAAACTGGTGAAGCTCAATACCAACGAAAACCCGTACGGCCCCTCGCCAAAAGCCTTGGCGGCGATGCAGACTGAACTGAATGACAACCTGCGTCTGTACCCGGACCCGAACAGCGACCTGCTCAAGCAAGCGGTCGCTCAGTACTACGGCGTGCAGACCCAGCAGATATTTCTCGGCAACGGTTCCGATGAAGTCCTGGCGCACATCTTTCACGGCTTGCTGCAACACGATCAGCCGCTGCTGTTCCCGGACATCAGCTACAGCTTCTACCCGGTTTACTGCGGGTTGTACGGCATCACCTTCGACGCCGTGCCGCTGGACGAGCAGTTCCAGATCAACCCGGCGGACTACGCAAAGCCGAACGGCGGGATCATCTTCCCGAATCCGAATGCACCGACGGGCTGCTTGTTGGCGCTGGATGCCGTGGAGCAAATCCTCAAGGCCAGCCCGAATTCGGTGGTCGTGGTCGATGAGGCTTACATCGACTTCGGTGGTGAGACGGCGATCAGCCTGGTGGACCGATATCCGAACCTGCTGGTGACCCAGACCCTGTCCAAGTCCCGATCACTGGCGGGCCTGCGGGTGGGTCTGGCGGTGGGGCATCCGGACCTGATCGAGGCGCTGGAGCGGATCAAGAACAGCTTCAATTCCTATCCGCTGGATCGTCTCGCGAATGTCGGTGCAGCCGCAGCGTTTGAAGATCGTGAGTACTTCGACAAGACTTGCCGATTGGTCATCGAGCATCGTGAAAAGGTCGTTGCGCAATTGGAAGCGAAGGGCTTTGAAGTCTTGCCGTCGGCGGCGAACTTCATTTTTGCCCGGCACCCGCAGCACGATGCGGCAGGGCTGGCGGCGAAGTTGCGCGAGCAGGGTGTGATCGTTCGGCACTTTAAGCAGGAGCGGATTGCCCAGTTCTTGCGGATTTCGATTGGTACGCCGGAGCAGAATCAGGCGTTGATTGATGGGCTTGGTGATCTCTAAGTCATCCCCCGATCCTGTGGGAGCGAGCTTGCTCGCGATGGCGGTCTGACATTCAACATAGATGCTGAATGTTATGGCCTCATCGCGAGCAAGCTCGCTCCCACAGTTGTTTTGGGGGGGCTTTTATTCGTGATGCGCTTCGCCGAGGAACGTCAACGAACTGAACACCCCTCGAGTCGCCACGTCCGGATTGTCCTTCAACACAATCTCCATCTGCGCCGAAATGACATTCAGCCCTTCATTTCGCACCACTACCTGCGCGCGACCCTGCGCATCCGTTTCGGTACTCAACGTATTCGGCGCACTGCGATAGTCTCCAGTCAACTTCACACCCGCCGCTGGTTTGCCATCCAGTAGCACTCGAACCGGCAACGACTTACCCGGCCCGACCGTCAGCGGATCAACCTCCGGCAGAATCAGCAATTTCAGCTGATCAAGCTTCGGCAGCTTCGCGCCCGGCTGATAAATCGCCAGGCTGTACTTGAAGGTCTGGGTCGACTCGATCGCCCCCGGCACTTTGCTGCGTCCCTCATTGATCCATTTTTTGTCGGTGGTCTGCGACCACATGCCGTTATCCAGCGCCACCGCCAATACAGCTGGCGGTTTCAACGGTTGCAGGCGTGCGTGGTCGGCCAGGCGCTGCACGGCCACCGGGATCATTTTACCGTTGACGTCATAAGCCCAGGCGCCGCTGATTTTCTGCGCCTTGAAGACGTTATCCTCGGCGCCGTGGCCGTAAATCACTTCGATGTTGCCGCGGCGCTGTTCGGTCCAGAGGCCATGGGCCGAGACTTGGCCGGTAAACAACAGGCCGAGCAGCAGGTTGAGCAGTGCGGGTTTGAGGTGTTGCATGGTGACGTCCTTTTACAGATTGAGTGTCAGGCTGACGGTGAAATTGCGCGGCTCGCCGGGGTTGACCCAGTAGTTGCTGTAGGAGCGCTCGTAGTATTTCTCGTCGAAAAGGTTGTTCAGATTCAGGCCCACGGTGACATTTTCGCTGGCCTTGTAATGGGCCAGCAGGCCGACGGTGTGGTAAGCCGGCAATTCGAATTCGCCGCCGGCTTCACCCGAACGATCGCCGACATAAGTGAAGGAGGCACCGACGTCCGAGCCGCGCAAACGACCATTCTGAAACTCATAAACTCCTAGCAGACTGCCGCTGCGTTTGGCCACACCGAGGATTCGGCTGCCGGCGGGAATGAGCTTGTCGCCCTCGGTGACTTCGGCATCGATGTAGGCGAAGGCACCGATCACCCGTACGGCGTCGGTGACTTGCCCGGTGATTTGCAGATCGAAACCCTGACTGCGGGCCTTGCCCACGGCGCGGCTGGCGTCGGTGCCCGGATCGAGCGCGAGGACGTTTTCTTTCTCGATATGGAAAGCGGCGAGGGTGCTGCTCAGGCGGTTGTCGAACAGCTCGCTCTTGATCCCGACTTCATAGCCGATACCTTCTTCCGGGTCGAAGGATTTACCGGCGACGTCCAGGCCGTTGTTCGGTTTGAACGAGGTGGAGGCGTTGGCGAATACCCCGACCTCAGGCGTCAGCTGGTAGAGCAGGCCGGCGCGTTGAGTCAGGGCGTCGTGGCGCTGGCGGCTGGTGGAGCCACGGTTGTGATCGTCGATGCGTTGCTCAAAATGTTCGAAGCGCGCACCGAGCATGCCTCGCAGCTTGTCGGTGAAGACGATCTGGTCCTGCAGGTTCAGCGCGTGGCTTTCGACGTGTTCAAAGAAATCAGTGCCCGAGCGAGCACCGTTGGGTTTCGGTTGGCCGTAGATCGGCTGATAAATGTCGATGGCGTAGGGGCTGCCGGCAATGGTCGTCACCCGTTCGTTTTTGCGGTAGTTCTCGTATTCGCTACCGATCAGCAATTCGTGCTGCCAGCCGCCGATGTCGAATAAACCACGCAGTTCGAGCTGGGTGATGCTGTCGTGCCAATCATTGTCGCGCTCGCGGTAGCGGCGATTAACGGTGTGGCCGTCGGCATTCAGCGGGCGAGTCTCGGAGGCGAACCCCCAGAGTTTGCCTTCCTTGTAATGGCTGGCCAGGCGCAGTTTCCAACGGTCGCTGAGCTGATGTTCGAGCGCGGCCTGCAGCATGTTGTTGTGGTTGTCGAGGTCGCCATCGTTGGCCTCACCCAGGAATGTCGAGCGGGAGACGCCGCTCCATTTATCGTTCGGTGCGACGATGCCGCGGTCGAACGTCGAGCTGTGGCGAACGAGCTCGCTCTCTACCAGCAGGCTGGTTTCCGGGTTCAGTTGCCAGCTGAAGGAGGGCGCGACGAATACGCGCTGGCTGTCGACGTGATCACGGAAGCTGTGGTTATCCTCGACGGCCAGGTTCACTCGGGACAGTACGTAGGCGTCGTCATCCAGCGGCGTGTTGACGTCCAGCGCGGTGCGATAGCGATCCCAACTGCCGGCGCTGGTTTGTAAAGTGGTGAACGCTTCGGGCTGTGGTTTCTTGGTGACGATGTTAACCGTGCCGCCCGGATCGCCTCGGCCATAGAGGCTGGCCGCCGGGCCTTTGAGCACTTCGATGCGCTCGATGCTCGCCACGTCCGGTGTACTCGGGTAGCCACGGTTGGCGCTGAAGCCGTCCTTGTAGAACTCCGATGTGGTGAAGCCGCGCACGCTGTATTCGTAGAGGGTCAGGCCGCCGAAATTGTTTTGCTTTGACACGCCACCGGCAAAGTCCAGTGCTCGTTCGACGCTGGTGCTGCCCAGATCCTTGAGCACGCTGGCGGGAATCACGCTGATCGATTGCGGGATGTCGCGAAGGGCCGTGTCGGTTTTGGTCGCGCTGGAAGAGCGCGTCGCGCGATAACCCTTGACCGAACCGGTGGGGGATTCGTAGTCGGAGGTGACGTTGATGGCGTCCAGTTCAAGGGTTCTGGATTCTTCGGCGAAGACCGGTTCCCCCAGCAGACCGAGGGCCAGGCTTGCGAGGTAAGCCATTGTTCGAGATGGCATGTTATGGTGTTCCAATATTGATATTGAAACAATATAACATGTCTAATGAGACTGTCTGCTATTAACGATTTTGGAGTTATTGAGCGGTCGAGGGTGCAAAAGATCGCAGCCTTCGACAGCTCCTACGGGCTTACTCTTCTACTTTCTCTTTGACCGGCGCAGGTGGCGGGCGCAAACCGATCTCTGCGGTCAGCTTGAGCTCTTTGCCGTTGCGCATTACCTGAATCGTGACCTTGTCGGTGGGTTTGATCCGTGCGACCTGGTTCATCGAGCGGCGACCATCGCCAGCCGGCTCGCCGTCGATGCTGAGGATCACGTCACCTAGTTGCAGGCCGGCCTTCTGCGCCGGCCCGTCGCGGAAAATTCCCGCGACCACAATGCCCGGACGCCCCGACAGACCAAACGATTCCGCCAGTTCCTGAGACAACGGCTGCACTTCGATCCCGAGCCACCCGCGAATGACTTGGCCATGCTCGATGATCGACTTCATCACTTCCATGGCCAGTTTCACCGGGATCGCGAAACCGATGCCCTGGGAGCCGCCGGACTTGGAGAAGATCGCCGTATTGATGCCGGTCAGGTTGCCATTGGCATCCACCAGCGCGCCGCCGGAGTTGCCTGGGTTGATCGCGGCGTCGGTCTGGATGAAGTCTTCGTAGTTGTTCAGGCCCAGCTGATTGCGCCCGGTGGCGCTGATGATGCCCATGGTCACGGTCTGGCCGACGCCGAACGGGTTACCGATAGCCAGGGCTACGTCGCCGATGCGGATGTTGTCGGAACGCCCGACCGTGATCGATGGCAGGTTTTTCAGATCAATTTTCAGTACCGCAAGGTCGGTTTCCGGGTCGCTGCCGATCACTCGGGCCAGGGTTTCACGACCGTCCTTGAGGGCCACCACGATCTGGTCGGCGCCACTGGTCACATGGTTGTTGGTCAGCAGGTAACCTTCCGGACTCATGATCACGCCGGAGCCGAGGCTCGATTCCATGCGCTTCTGCTTGGGCGAGTTGTCGCCGAAGAAGCGGCGGAATTGCGGGTCCTCGAACAGCGGATGGTTCGGTTTGTTGATGACTTTGGTGGTGTACAGGTTGACCACCGACGGCGCGGCGGTGGTCACCGCGTCGGCATAGGACACGGGGCCTTGTTGCATCGTGGTGGTTTGCGGGGCTTGCTGCATGTTGACGTCGAGGCTCGGGAGCCCGACCCACTGCGGGTAACGCTGGATTATCAATAGAGCGATAAGCACGCCGGCCAACAGCGGCCAGCCGGAAAAACGCAGCGCCTTGAGCATTAAGCACGTCCTGAGAGGTTGCAGGCGGTATGAGACCGCCCATAATGTCGCGCATTATACGAGGCGAAGCGTGCCTCTGAACGGGATATTTAGGAGTCTTTTATGGCCGTCGCCCTGAGCACCCTGGTCGAAGAAGCCGACCGTTACCTTAGCAGTGCAAAGATTGCCGATTACTGCCCCAACGGGCTGCAGGTCGAAGGCCGGCCGCAGGTGATGCGCATCGTCAGTGGCGTCACCGCCAGCCAGGCTTTGCTCGACGCCGCGGTGGAAGCCAACGCCGACCTGGTGCTGGTGCATCACGGCTACTTCTGGAAGGGTGAGAACCCATGCATCACCGGCATGAAGCAGCGTCGGTTGAAAACCCTGCTCAAGCACGATATCAGCCTGTTGTCCTACCATCTGCCGCTGGATCTGCACCCGGAAGTCGGCAATAACGTGCAGCTGGCACGTCAGCTGGACATCACCGTTGAAGGCCCGCTGGACCCGGACAACCTCAAAGTGGTCGGCCTGGTCGGTTCATTGAACGAGCCAGTGACGCCCCGCGATTTTGCCCGTCGCGTACAAGAAGTCATGGGGCGCGAGCCGTTACTGATTGAAGGCAGCGAGATGATCCGCCGCGTTGGCTGGTGCACCGGTGGCGGTCAGGGTTACATCGATCAGGCCGTGCTGGCTGGCGTCGACTTGTACCTCAGCGGTGAGGCGTCCGAGCAGACCTTTCACAGCGCCCGGGAAAACAACATCAGCTTCATCGCCGCCGGCCACCACGCCACCGAGCGCTATGGCGTTCAGGCGCTGGGGGATTATCTGGCGCGGCGTTTTGCCCTTGAGCACATCTTCATCGATTGCCAGAATCCCATCTGACCTACGGGATCGCAGCCCAAACGCGGGGGTATATTCATATACCCTTTCGATCTAGTCGGCGTCCTGATTAGAAGAGGTCGCTGTGCTAGCATTCCCCGCTCGAACACGGCCCGCTGGCCGTCCATAAGATCGTTTTCGTGAGTAGCCATGGTCGACAAACTGACGCATCTGAAACAGCTGGAGGCCGAAAGCATCCACATCATCCGCGAGGTCGCCGCCGAGTTCGATAACCCGGTGATGCTGTACTCCGTCGGTAAAGACTCCGCCGTGATGCTGCACCTTGCGCGCAAAGCATTCTTCCCCGGCAAACTGCCGTTCCCGGTGATGCACGTCGACACCCGGTGGAAGTTCAAGGAAATGTACGCGTTCCGCGATCGCATTGTCGAAGAACTGGGCCTGGACCTGATCGTGCACGTGAACCCCGATGGCGTCGCGCAGGGCATCAACCCGCTGACCCACGGTAGCGCCAAGCACACCGACATCATGAAAACCGAAGGCCTCAAGCAGGCCCTCGACAAGTACGGTTTCGATGCCGCTTTCGGTGGTGCCCGTCGCGACGAAGAGAAATCCCGTGCCAAAGAGCGCGTGTATTCCTTCCGCGACACCAAGCACCGCTGGGACCCGAAAAACCAGCGTCCCGAGTTGTGGAACGTTTACAACGGCAAGGTCAACAAGGGCGAATCGATCCGCGTGTTCCCTTTGTCGAACTGGACCGAGCTGGACATCTGGCAGTACATCTACCTCGAAGGCATCCCGATTGTGCCGCTGTATTTCGCCGCCGAGCGCGACGTCATCGAGATGAATGGCACCTGGATCATGATTGACGACGAACGCCTGCTCAATCACCTGAGCGATGAAGACAAGGCGCGTATCGTCAAGAAGAAGGTCCGTTTCCGTACACTCGGCGACTACCCGTTGACCGGTGCGGTCGAGTCCGAGGCCACCAGCCTGACCGACATCATTCAGGAAATGCTCCTGACGCGAACTTCCGAACGCCAGGGCCGGGTCATCGATCACGATGGCGCCGGCTCGATGGAAGAAAAGAAACGTCAGGGTTATTTCTAAGGGGTTGTCATGTCGCATCAATCTGAGTTGATCAGCGAGGACATCCTCGCCTATCTGGGCCAGCACGAACGCAAGGAAATGCTGCGCTTTCTTACCTGTGGCAACGTCGACGACGGCAAGAGCACCCTGATCGGGCGCCTGCTGCACGACTCCAAAATGATCTACGAAGATCACCTGGAAGCCATTACCCGCGACTCGAAAAAAGTCGGCACCACCGGCGATGACATCGATCTGGCATTGCTGGTCGACGGCCTGCAGGCCGAGCGGGAGCAGGGCATCACCATCGATGTCGCTTACCGTTATTTCTCCACCGCCAAACGCAAATTCATCATCGCCGACACCCCTGGCCATGAGCAGTACACCCGCAACATGGCCACCGGTGCGTCCACCTGTGACCTGGCGATCATCCTGGTCGACGCCCGTTACGGCGTGCAGACGCAGACCCGTCGCCACAGCTTCATTGCCTCGTTGCTCGGCATCAAGCACATCGTTGTCGCCATCAACAAGATGGACCTCAACGGCTTCGACGAAACAGTCTTCGAGTCGATCAAGGCCGATTACCTGAAATTCGCCGAAGGCATCGCGTTCAAGCCGACCACCATGGCCTTCGTGCCGATGTCGGCGCTGAAGGGCGACAACGTGGTGAACAAGTCCGAGCGCTCGCCGTGGTACACCGGCCAGTCGCTGATGGAAATTCTTGAAACCGTCGAGATCGCCAACGACCGCAACTACACCGACCTGCGTTTCCCGGTGCAGTACGTCAACCGTCCGAACCTGAACTTTCGTGGTTTCGCAGGTACCTTGGCCAGCGGCGTCGTGCACAAAGGCGACGAAGTCGTTGTGCTGCCGTCGGGCAAGAGCAGCCGCGTGAAATCCATCGTCACCTTCGAAGGTGAGCTGGAGCACGCCGGTCCAGGTCAGGCCGTCACGCTGACCATGGAAGACGAGATCGACATCTCTCGCGGTGACTTGCTGGTGCACGCCGATAACCAGCCGCAAGTGACTGATGCCTTCGACGCCATGTTGGTGTGGATGGCTGAAGAGCCGATGCTGCCGGGCAAGAAGTACGACATCAAGCGCGCCACCACTTACGTGCCGGGTTCGATCACCAGCATCGTCAATCGTGTTGACGTGAACACCCTGGAAGAAGGTCCGGCCAGTTCGTTGCATCTGAACGAGATCGGTCGGGTCAAGATCAGCCTCGACGCGGCCATCGCGCTGGACGGTTACGCGAGCAACCGCACCACCGGTTCGTTCATCGTCATCGATCGTTTGACCAATGGCACTGTTGCGGCCGGCATGATCATCGCTCAGCCGTTGAGCCATGGCACCAGCACGCATCACGGCAAACTGGCTCACGTTGCCACCGAAGAACGCGCCCAGCGCTTCGGCCAGCAACCGGCCACCGTGTTGTTCAGCGGTTTGTCGGGCGCGGGTAAAAGCACCCTGGCTTACGCGGTTGAACGCAAGCTGTTCGACCTGGGCCGTGCGGTGTTTGTACTCGATGGTCAGAACCTGCGTCACGACCTGAACAAAGGTCTGCCACAGGACCGCGCCGGGCGTACCGAGAACTGGCGTCGTGCGGCGCATGTTGCGCGTCAGTTCAACGAGGCTGGCCTGCTGACCCTGGCAGCCTTCGTTGCGCCGAATGCCGAAGGTCGTGAGCAGGCCAGGGACCTGATCGGCAAGGAGCGTCTGCTGACGGTCTACGTCCAGGCCTCGCCGACGGTCTGTGCCGAGCGTGACCCACAAGGCCTGTACGCGGCGGCCGGGGATAACATCCCGGGCGATTCCTTCCCGTACGACGTGCCGCTGGACGCCGACCTCGTGGTCGACACCCAGTCGCTGTCGCTGGAAGAAAGCGTCAAGCAAGTGCTGGATCTGCTACGTCAGCGTGGCGCGATCTAAGCGTTAGCTGCCAATAAAAAACCCGCCGATGAGTGATCATCGGCGGGTTTTTTTGTGTCTGGTCGGACGCCTTTGTGATCGTTCCCACGCGCTGCGTGGGAATGCCTCAATGGACGCGCAGCAATCGCTTCGACAGGGACGCGGAGCGTCCCGGGCTGCATTCCCACGCGGACGGTTCGACGCCTCGACGTAGGAACGATCAAGCAGAAGTGAATTCGCGATGCATCTGCGCAAGCAGCGCATCCTTGTCTTCCCACAGCTGATTGATCCACCCCTGAAACTGCAGTCGATATTCCCCATCCTGGTCGTAGTTCTTGCCGATGAACTGCGGCGGAATCTTCAGTTCCTGAAAGTGCACCACCACATCCTTCACATTCCCGCACAGCAGATCCCAGTAACCAGGACGCCCGGCCGGATAGTGAATGGTCACGTTGACGATGGCTTCCAGTTGTTCACCCATGGCATCCAGCACAAAGGCAATGCCGCCGGCCTTCGGTTTGAGCAAGTGGCGGAACGGCGATTTCTGCTGCGCATGCTTGCCTTCGGTGAGGCGTGTGCCTTCGACGAAGTTGAAAATCCCCACCGGGTTATTGCGGAACTTGTCGCACGTCTTGCGGGTGGTTTCCAGGTCTTTGCCTTTCTTTTCCGGGTGCTTCTCCAGATAGGCCTTGGAGTAGCGCTTCATGAACGGAAAGCCAAGCGCCCACCACGCCAGGCCAATCACCGGCACCCAGATCAGCTCCTGTTTGAGAAAGAACTTCAGCGGGCGGATGCGGCGGTTCAGCACGTACTGCAGCACCATGATGTCGACCCAGCTCTGGTGGTTGCTGGTGATCAAATACGAGTGCTGATAGTCCAGGCCTTCGAGGCCGCTGAGCTTCCAGCGCGTGTGCCCGAGCAAGTCCATCCAGGCTTTGTTGTTACTGATCCAGGCTTCGTGGATATGGCCCATCAGCCAATCGGTAAAACGCTGGGCGGCGGGGAAGGGCAGCAACAGTTTGAAGATCGCCACGATGAACAGCGGGGTGCAGCAGGCAATCGTGTTCAGTGCCAACAACAACGAGGCAATCACGCCTCGCAGCGGTGCAGGTAGGGAATCCAGCATTTAAAGATCCAAAGGTCGGTTGGCAGCTTGAATCGCGGTCAACGCGATGGTGTAGACGATGTCATCGACTTGCGCGCCGCGCGGCAGGTCGTTCACCGGTTTACGCAGTCCTTGCAGCATCGGCCCGAGGCTGACGCAGTCGGCACTGCGCTGCACGGCTTTGTGGGTGGTGTTGCCGGTGTTCAGGTCGGGGAACACGAACACTGTGGCGCGACCGGCGACCTGGCTGTTTGGCGCCAGTTGCCGGGCGACGGTTTCGTTGGCGGCGGCGTCGTACTGCAAGGGGCCGTCGATCAACAGCGAGTTCTGTTGTTCGTGGGCAAGCAATGTCGCTTCGCGAACCTTCTCGACTTCTTCGCCGCTGGCCGATTCACCGCTGGAGTAGCTGATCATTGCCACGCGAGGGGTGATGCCGAATGCGGCGGCCGAGTCGGCGCTTTGCAGCGCGATCTCCGCCAGTTCGCTGGCGCTCGGGTGCGGGTTCATCACGCAGTCGCCGTAGACCAGCACTTCCTCGGGGAAGAGCATGAAGAACACCGACGACACCAACGTGCAGCCCGGTGCGGTCTTGATCAGTTGCAGGGCTGGGCGGATGGTGTTGGCGGTGGAGTGAATGACCCCGGACACGAGGCCGTCGACTTCATCCAGCGCCAGCATCATGGTGCCGATCACCACGGTGTCTTCCAGTTGCTGCTCGGCCATCGGGGCGTTGAGGCTTTTGCTTTTGCGCAGGGCGACCATCGGTTCGACGTAGCGCTCGCGGATCAGGTCCGGGTCGAGAATTTCCAGCCCCGGCGGCAACTCGATGCCTTGGGCGCGGGCGACGGCTTCGACATCCGCAGGTTTCGCCAGCAACACGCAGCGGGCGATGCCACGCGCCTGACAGATCGCCGCGGCTTGCACCGTCAGCGGCTCGCTGCCTTCGGGCAGAACGATGCGCTTGTTGGCGGCCTGGGCACGCTGAATCAATTGATAGCGGAACACGGCGGGCGACAAGCGCATTTCCCGTGGCGTACCGCAGCGCTGGTGCAGCCAGTTCGCGTCCAGATGACTGGCGACGAAATCGGTGATGATTTCCGCACGCTCGCGGTCGTCGATCGGGATTTCCTTGTTCAAACCGTTCAACTGGTTAGCGGTTTCGTAGGAACCGGTGCTTACCGACAACACCGGCAGGCCAGCCTGCAAGGCGCCACGGCATAAGTCCATGATGCGCGGGTCGGGCAGGGTGTCGCTGGTCAGCAACAGGCCGGCCAGGGGCACGCCATTCATGGCGGCGAGGCTGACGGCGAGGATGATGTCGTCGCGATCGCCAGGCGTCACCACCAACACGCCAGGCTTGAGCAGCTCCACGGTGTTGCGCATGGTGCGGGCGCAGATGATGATTTTGGTCATGCGCCGGGTTTCGTAGTCACCGGCATTGAGAATTTGCGCGCCCATCAGATCGGCGACGTCGCGGGTGCGCGGGGCGTTCAATTCCGGCTGGAACGGGATGCAACCCAGCAGACGGAAATCGCCACTGCGCAGCAACGGCGAATGCTCTTTCAAGCGCGAGGCGAAGGCCTCCATGCTCTCGTCGGTTTTGACTTTGTTGAGGATCACACCGAGGACTTTCGGGTCTTTTGGGCCGCCGAACAATTGCGCCTGCAATTCCACTCGGCCCGACAGTTCGGTCAGCACTTCGTTTTCCGGCGCCGAGACCAGGATCACTTCAGCGTCGAGGCTCTTGGCCAAATGCAGATTGACCCGCGCGGCGTAGCTGGCGCTGCGGGTCGGGACCATGCCTTCGACGATCAGCACATCTTTGCCGACTGCCGCCTGCTGATAGAGGGTGATGATTTCTTCGAGCAGCTCATCCAGCTGACCGTCGCCGAGCATGCGTTCGACGTGTGCCAGACCGAGCGGCTGAGGCGGTTTCAAGCCGTGGGTGCGGGCCACCAGTTCGGTGGAGCGTTCTGGCCCGGTGTCACCCGGATGCGGCTGGGCAATCGGCTTGAAAAAACCGACTTTGAGGCCGGCTCGCTCAAGGGTACGTACCAGCCCGAGGCTGATGGAGGTCAGACCCACACCAAAATCGGTGGGTGCGATAAAAAAAGTTTGCATGCGAATTCTCTGGAGGTGCATGTGGGCAGCCCGTGTGGCCTTTGCCGTCAGTCAAATTCGGCGCCTGAAATCCATATCCTGCGTTGCTGTTCCTCCCCATAGCGAGCTATGACTCGTCACAGCGCCTTGGCTATGGACTTCAGGCATCCGAATTTGATCTGACGCAAAGGCCGTACGGGCCGCCAGGCGATCATCTATAACTGACGATCTACCGAAATTCAGTCGCCAAGGTTATCGCTAACGGAGCCCTGTGCACACCAACCGCAATCAAAGGGCTGGCCTATTTTTTCAATACGTTGCGCGGGGTCCAGCACCCAGGCGCGCGATTGCCACGGCGGCTGGTGGCGCAGGTGCTGGGTGTGACCGCAGGAAAGCTCGGCCACCCAGTGCCCATCCTCATCCTGATGGAAACCTGTGACCGTCGAGCCTTTCGCCGCGTTCCGTTTGTCCGGGTTGTGTTCGCTTTCGGGCGATTGCTTCGCTAAACTTGGCCATTCTTCATTCTTATGCAAAAGGTCTCGCCCCATGCTGATCGCCGCCAATAAGGCTGTCTCCATCGACTATACCCTGACCAACGACGCCGGTGAGGTCATCGACAGCTCCGCCGGCGGCGCGCCGCTGGTCTACCTGCAAGGCGCAGGTAATATCATCCCGGGCCTGGAAAAGGCACTGGACGGCAAAGCAGTCGGCGACGAGCTGACCGTAGCTGTTGAACCTGAAGATGCCTACGGCGAATACGCTGCTGAACTGGTCAGCACATTGAGCCGCAGCATGTTCGAAGGCGTCGAAGAGCTGGAAGTGGGCATGCAGTTCCACGCATCCGCGCCGGACGGCCAAATGCAGATCGTCACCATTCGCGACCTGGACGGCGATGATGTCACCGTCGACGGCAACCACCCGTTGGCCGGTCAGCGCCTGAATTTCCAGGTCAAGATCATCGACATCCGTGATGCCAGCCAGGAAGAAATCGCTCATGGTCACGTCCATGGCGAAGGTGGCCATCACCACTGATTTTCTGCGCTAAGCTTTCGAGAACTGGAGAGGCGCCCGAGGGCGCCTTTTTAGTCCGCGGCTGTCCCTGGTGGCGCCGCCAAGTGGCTATTTCGAGAAGAACACGGGATTTGGAGTACGTCATGAGTGCTTTTCACGACCTTAAATTGACAGCCCTGGATGGTCAGGAGCTACCGCTGGCGCCTTTTAAAGGGAACGTCGTGCTGGTGGTCAACGTCGCCTCCAAATGTGGCTTGACCCCACAATACGCGGCGCTGGAAAACCTCTACCAGCAATACAAGGACAAAGGCTTCAGCGTGCTGGGCTTGCCGTGCAACCAGTTTGCCGGGCAGGAACCGGGCTCCGAGCAAGAGATCCAGGAGTTTTGCAACCTCAACTATGGCGTGACCTTTCCGTTGTCCAGCAAGCTGGAAGTCAACGGTCACGATCGTCATCAGCTGTACCGTTTGCTGGCGGGCGAGGGCGCTGAATTTCCCGGTGACATTACCTGGAACTTCGAAAAATTCCTGCTGGGCAAGGACGGGCGTGTGCTGGCGCGGTTCTCGCCACGCACACCTCCAGACGATCCGTCTGTCGTTCAGGCGATCGAAAAAGCGCTGAGCTGAACCCCCCTCTGTAGGAGCGAAGCTTGCTCGCGAAGGCGTCATGTCATTCAAAATTGATATCGACTGACCTGACGCCTTCGCGAGCAAGCTTCGCTCCTACTGTCTTTTGATCCTTAATCACCCAAATCAATAGTGCTGTTCAAGGCTGGCAACTCTTCATATTATCGCCGTCATAAAGTCATTTCCCCGTGGAGCGTCCCATGCCAGTCAAAGCCCTGTTTAAACCGTTCCACCTCGGCACCCTTGAATTGCCGACTCGCGTCGTCATGGCGCCGATGACCCGCTCGTTTTCGCCGGGTGGCGTTCCTAATTCCAAAGTGATCGAGTACTACCGTCGTCGCGCCGCCGCAGGCGTCGGTCTGATCATCACCGAAGGCACTACCGTCGGCCACAAGGCTTCCAACGGCTACCCAAACGTGCCGCATTTCTACGGTGAAGCAGCGCTGGCCGGCTGGAAGAAAGTGGTCGACGCGGTTCACGCTGAAGGGGGCAAGATCGTTCCGCAGCTGTGGCACGTCGGCAGCGTGCGCCGCATCGGCACCGAGCCCGACGCCAGCGTGCCGGGTTATGGCCCGTCGGAGAAATTGAAGGACGGTCAGGTCGTGGTTCACGGCATGACCCAACAAGATATTCAGGACGTTATCGCCGCGTTCGCCCAGGCCGCCAAAGATGCCCAGAGCATCGGCATGGACGGCGTGGAAATTCACGGTGCCCACGGCTACCTCGTGGACCAGTTCTTTTGGGAAGGCAGCAACCAGCGCACCGACGAATACGGTGGCTGCCTGGCCAACCGATCGCGTTTTGCCATTGAACTGATCCAGGCGGTGCGTGCAGCGGTCGGCGAAGGCTTCCCGATTATTTTTCGTTTCTCCCAATGGAAGCAGCAGGATTACACCGCGCGTCTGGTGCAAACACCCGAAGCGTTGGGCGAATTCCTCAAACCGTTGTCCGACGCTGGCGTGGATATTTTCCACTGCTCGACGCGCCGTTTCTGGGAGCCGGAATTCGACGGTTCCGAGCTGAACCTGGCAGGCTGGGCCCGCAAGCTCACTGGCAAGCCGACCATCACGGTGGGCAGTGTCGGCCTGGACGGCGAATTCCTGCAGTTCATGGTCAACACCGACAAGATCGCGCAGCCGGCCAGTCTGGACAAACTGCTGGAGCGTTTGAACAATGATGAGTTCGATCTGGTGGCGGTAGGTCGTGCGCTGCTGGTGGACCCGGACTGGGCGCAGAAAGTGCGTGATGGCCGGCAAGAAGACATCCTGCCCTTCAGCCGTGAGGCGTTGATGACCCTGGTTTAAGCGCTGTCTGAGCGGGCCTCTTCGCGAGCAAGTCGGATCGCCGCACCGCCGCTCCCACATTATTCGACCGCATTTCTCTTGAAGAACACGGTCACCTGTGGGAGCGAGCTTGCTCGCGAAGACTGACTGACAGTCTCCGAAAAACTAGGGTACTGTCGATGCATTCGGCACCACCTGCTCCCCAACACAAGCCCCCCGCAATTGCCCCTCAAACTGTTCGATAATCGCCGGCCAACCCTGGCGACTCGCATGCTGACGCGCATTAAGCCGTACGCAGCGCAAGGTTTCGCGCTTTTCCAGCAGCCAACACGCTGCATCGCAGAACGCCTCTTCGTCCCCCGGCATCGCCAGTACACCGTTGTAGCCATGGCGGATGTGCTGAGCCGCCGCCGCTTGATCGTAAGCCACCACACCTAAACCCGAAGCCAGCGCCTCAAGCACCACGTTGCCGAAAGTCTCGGTCAGGCTCGGAAACAGAAACACATCCCCTGATGCATAGTGACTGGCCAAGGCTTCGCCGCGTTGTGAACCACAGAAAATCGCCTCGGGCAGTTCCTTCTCAAGTGCCGCTCGTTGCGGACCGTCGCCGACCACGATCAATTTTATTGTTCGCTGTGGATAAGTCGCTTTCAGCGCGTCAAAACTGTGCTTGAGCAGGCCCAGGTTTTTCTCCGGTGCCAGGCGTCCTACGTGGATGACAGCAATGTCGTCGTTACCCACCCCCCAACTCTCACGCAGGGCGTTAATCCGTTTGGTCGGGTGAAACAATTGGCTATCGACCCCTCGGGACAGCAACGCCAGACGCTCGAAATGTCGGCGCTCCAGTTCCAGCCGCTGGCTGACGCTGGGCACCAGGGTCAGGGTCGAGCGATTGTGAAACCAGCGCAGGTAGTGAGTCACCAAACGTGTCAGTAACCCGAGCCCATACTGGCTGGAATACTGCTGGAAATTGGTGTGGAAGCCACTGACGACCGAAATCCCCAAGCGCCGTGCCGCGCGCAAGGCCGACAATCCCAGCGGTCCTTCCGTGGCGATGTACAGCACGTCCGGCCGATGACGCTTCCAGCGCCGCAGCAATTTGTGCATCGACGACTGGCCCCATTGCAAACCGGGATATCCCGGCAGCGGCCAGCCCCGACACAGCAACAACGCATCGTCGCTGCCCAGTTGCTGATCGCAACCCTGGCGAGGTCGCACCAATTCCACCTGATGCCCGCGCGCGCGCAAGCCGTCGCACAAGCGGCCAAGGGTATTGGCTACGCCGTTGATTTCCGGTGGGAAGGTTTCGGTGATCAGGGTGATATGCAGAGCTGTCGTCATGACCTCAGTGTCGGCTGAGGCCATGTCGTCAGTGTGACGGTGGGATGATGGATTTGTGACAGGATCAGCGCTGGGTCACCAGGTTTTCAGCGCCGCGTTCGCGCACCCAGAACAAGGTCGCTCCCGCCACGGCGGCCGGCATCATCAGGATGTTGACCACCGGAATCAGCAGCACCAGATAAACACTCCCGCCGAAACTCATGCTCTGCCAGCGCTTCTCGCGCAACCAGGCAAGCATCTCGTTCCAGCCCAGTTTGTGGTTGTCCGCCGGGTAGTCGATGTATTGGATCGCCATCATCCACACCCCGAACAGCAGCCACAGTGGCGCAGCGATGATGTTCACCACCGGAATGAACGAAAGGATGAACAACCCGATGGCGCGCGGCAGGAAGTAGCCGAGTTTGCGCATTTCCCGGGCCAGGGTGCGAGGGATCATGGCGATCAATTCGCCCCAGCTGAAGGCCGGGAAGTCGTCGGTGCCACGCACCACCACTTCGACTTTCTCCGCCAGGAAGCCGTTGAATGGCGCGGCGATGACGTTGGCCAGCATGGTGAAGGTAAAGAACACCATCAACACCACCAGCACGACAAAAATCGGCCACAGGACGTAATTGAGAAAACTCAGCCAGTCGGGCAGGGACGGCATCAATGTATCGACCCACAGGCTGAATTGATGGCTGGCCAGATAGATCAATCCGACGAACAGCACCAGGTTGATCACCAGGGGCAACAATACGAATAGGCGCAGGCTTGGGCTCAGGACCAGCTTGAGGCCTTCGCGCAGGTATTGCGGGCCGGACAGAACGGGGGCGGGCATAACGTGCTCCGAGCAAAGGGGAAACGCGCCGACCTTACCGGCTTTGTCTGACGGGCGAAAGCGCGGTAGCAGCATCGACATTAACTGTAACAAAGGCGCCTATCTCTTCCTCGTGATGGGATAGAGACGGCCTATGAGCTGGATTGTTAAACCGTATTTCCTTAATCTTCGCCCCCTCGATACGCTGCACCCAATCTTTTTACAGGACTGTCGAACTCAAGCCTTCCCCAAGTGCTTTCAACGGTCCTTTTTTATTCCCGCCGGCAACCCGGCGTTCCGCGCCAGAAGTTTCGGGCCGGTCAACAGGAGCAGGTCATGTCTGAAGTCCGTCATTCGCGAGTGATTATTCTCGGTTCCGGCCCTGCCGGTTACAGCGCCGCGGTCTACGCCGCCCGTGCCAACCTCAAGCCACTGCTGATCACCGGCATGCAAGCCGGCGGTCAACTGACCACCACCACCGAAGTCGACAACTGGCCGGGCGACGTCCACGGCCTGACCGGCCCGGCATTGATGGAACGCATGAAAGAGCACGCCGAGCGCTTTGAAACCGAGATCGTCTTCGATCACATCAATGCCGTCGACTTCGCTGCCAAGCCTTACACCCTGACCGGCGACAGCGCGACTTACACCTGCGACGCACTGATCATCGCCACCGGCGCCAGCGCTCGTTACCTGGGCCTGCCGTCGGAAGAAGCGTTCATGGGCAAAGGCGTTTCGGCCTGCGCAACCTGCGACGGCTTCTTCTACCGCAACAAGCCAGTGGCTGTGGTCGGTGGCGGTAACACCGCTGTTGAAGAAGCGCTGTACCTGGCCAACATCGCCAGCACCGTGACCCTGATC
Organism: Pseudomonas sp. Hz4; assembly: GCF_054898165.1. Taxonomy (NCBI): domain Bacteria; kingdom Pseudomonadati; phylum Pseudomonadota; class Gammaproteobacteria; order Pseudomonadales; family Pseudomonadaceae; genus Pseudomonas; species Pseudomonas sp. Hz4. The sequence goes on from NZ_CM142719.1 coordinate 1,232,687, forward strand.
CACCGTCGCGAAACGTTCCGCGCCGAGAAGATCCTGATCGACAAGCTGAATGCCCGGGTTGCCGAAGGCAAGATCGTCTTGAAGCTGAACTCGACGCTGGACGAAGTCCTGGGCGACAACATGGGCGTAACCGGTGCTCGCCTGAAGAACAACGACGGCAGCTTCGACGAGTTGACAGTCGACGGCGTGTTCATCGCCATCGGCCACACCCCGAACACCTCGTTGTTCGAAGGTCAGTTGACGTTGAAAGACGGTTACCTGGTGGTGCAGGGCGGCCGTGACGGCAACGCCACTGCCACCAGCCTCGAAGGCATCTTTGCTGCCGGTGACGTGGCTGACCATGTTTACCGTCAAGCCATCACCTCGGCTGGCGCTGGCTGCATGGCGGCACTGGACGCCGAGCGTTACCTCGACGACCTGCAGAACGCTTCGTTCTGATGGCGTAGCAATGAAAAAACCGGCCTCGGTTATTCCCCCACCTAGGAATACATAGTTAGGGTCTTTTCTAGACTGTTACTACACAAATACCCCTCTATGAGGGGTATTTTTTTTTGACATCGCTAATCTCGCCACAGGAATGACCGCCTCTATGTGTGATGACAGTTGTATCGCGGTCGGTGCCAGCACCTATAAACGAATGCTCATCTTGAAAATGCAATTGCAAATTTGTATCATTCGCTTTCAATTCAGCGAAGCAGGGAACGCAGCGCCAAAACAATAATAAGGTCAAGGCAATGCTCAAAATGCTTCTCGTATACGGTCATCTGCTCGCTACGTGTATTGCCTTGGGGAGGGTGTTGCAGGCGGATCACAAGCTGTGGAGTTGGCGCAAGGAAATACTGGACCAGGCGAGGCTTGAGTACCTTGATGAAACTCAGAGGATCGTCACCCTCGCACTACTGGCCCTTTGGGCAAGCGGACTGTTGCTGGTGCTTCAGGGTTATCTCAATGAAGGCGACGCGTATCTGCTCAATCAGAAACTCTGGGCCAAGGTAACTGTCGTCGCGCTGCTTAGCCTCAACGGTGCATTATTGCATCGAGTCGGCTTCCCGTTGCTGCAAAAGGCTCCATTCGTCGCACTGCGCAGTGCAGGCCGCACGCGGCTCGCCTTGTTGGGTGCGCTTTCCATGAGCGGTTGGCTATTCGCCGCTTTCCTGGGGGTGGCTCGAGCCTGGAATCACGTGTTGCCTTATCTACATGTGATGGGCGCATTCGCCGCATTCTCGTTACTGGCTTGTTGCGTGGCACTTGCAGTCGCCGGTAGGGCGGGCAGTGTCGGTGCGCAAAAATCCTCGGTACCGGGGTAGCTATCAATAACGTGCAGCCGGTAGCCTGGAGTTTGTCGAGCCACCGCCAGCGCTTGAGCCTGCTCCCGTCCCGGCGCCGCTGCACTCGAACCGCCCTTCTGGCCGAGACTGTGTGAAAACTGTCTTCGTCGCTCAGTTCGCCTTGATAAAGAGATCTTGCAGTAAGGCTGGTGCTCGTGCGGCCAAGTCGGGCTGCGACCAGTTCGGCTTGCGAAAGAACCCAAGCTCCAATGCCACGTTTCCGAGCATCGCGAAGTACGAAAATTTCATAGATAAGGCCCTCAGGCCGTTCCCAATCTTCATATACAAGTAGGCCTGCCTTCACATCATCAAGCAAAGCGATGAACTCCCGAGTATTGGAAGTTTGACCTTGCAAAAGTCGTTCGCGAAGAATCTTGTTTTTCACCTCGTCAGGAGCCCCATCGAGGTCTATCCAGACCTCGAGTCGGGCAAGGCCGTGTTCCGCCGCAGCCAGTTGCTCGACGCAGTTCTTTGCCGCGAGAACCTATCGCCCGTGTTCATGCTGTTGAGTGAGCGGGAGCAGTTGCTTGCCGGCCACGCCTTCCTGCGCCACCTTGCCCAACAGATGAATCCACATCGCAACACAGGAAGCTAAGAGGCCCCGTAAACCGGGGTTCTAGATTGCCAAAACTCTATCTATGCACTTTCAGGGTATAAGTCCTCCGGCCGGTTTTTTGTGGCCGGTGAACAAAGATGCATGGCCGACACCGGCCCTTGTGGGAGCGAGCAAGCTCGCTCCCACAAGTTTTTGCGTCGCCGAAGTCGATTGCGATCAGCCGCGCAATCTCTCCTGGACAAAATCCATGAGCTTCAGCGATTGATAGATCGCATTGGCGGCAACGCGTCCGAACGGTCCACCATTCCAGTCCAGCAGGTACGGTTTGAACAACTGATACCGTGCACTTTCTCCACACACCGCTTCAGCGATCACCCGGCCGCCAATCGAGCCGGTATTCAAGCCATGGCCACCAAACGAGGTGCAGGCCCAGACGCCCGGTTCCAGCAATCCCAGGTTGGGCATCTTGTTGGTGGAGTAACCCATCAGGCCGGACCAGGCCAATTCGATTTTGACCGGGGCCAGCTGTGGATAGACCGACACCATGTCGGCCTTGAGCATGGTGGCGAGGGCCTTTTCGTTCTGTTCGTTGCGAGTGGTGATGCGTCCGCCCCAGAGCAGGCGGTCGCCTTCGACCACGCGGTAGTAGTCCGAGGCGCGGCGGTCGTCGGAGAACGCGGCGCCGGAGTCGAGGACGTTTTTGATCGAGTCGCCCAAGTGTTCGGTCAGCACCACATAGGTAGCGATGGGCAGGTAGGCGCGGCTGAGTTTTTGCAGCTCCGGGCCGCCGTAACCGCCGGCGCAGAACACCAGGTCCTTGCAGCACACGGTGCCGTTGGCGGTCTGGACAATTTTGTCGGCGCCGTCGCGCCGCCAGGCCAGCATTTTTGATTGTTCGAAAATCCGGCCTCCCGCGGCTTCGATGGCGAGGGCCAGCCCCAGGCAATAATTCAGCGGGTGAAAGTGCAGCGCCTTCGGATCCTCGATGCCCTGGAAATAGCGCAGGGTGTGTGCCCGCTCGCGGACCTGAGGGGTGTCGAGGTAGTTGAGTTCATAGCCGAAGTCCCGGCGCATCGTGTCGATGTGGTTTTTCACACCCGCACTGTCGTCGTAACGCTTGACCTGAATGGTGCCGGCGGATGGATCGCAACCGGGCAGCGCCAATTCAGCCATGTTGCGGCGGACAATCTCCACGCCCTCAACCGACATTTGAAAGAGCGTCTTGGCCTGTTCCAGTCCAAGTTTCTTGCGGATCGCTCCCGACCCTTCAGCCCAGCCCGGCGAGACCACGCCGCCATTTCGACCGGACGCGCCCCAGGCGACGTGCTGGGCTTCGAGGATGATCACGCGTTTCCCGCGCCGGGTCAGCTCCAGCGCGGCGGTAAGACCCGCGATCCCGGCGCCGATGATGCAGACGTCGCAGGTTTCGTTTGTGTTCAATTCGGACCTGGCCGCGCGGGGCAGCGAGGTTTGGGAGTACCAGTTGGTGGGGAAGGACATGGTCAATCCTTGAAAATTGCCGGTCGATTAAGCGTACGTCTGGCTTCGCGAAAAACGTAAAGACGACGCGTGCTTTCAGACAGACCGCGTCATCGTTGACGTCATTCGCGAGCAGGCTCGCTCCCACAGGGTTCAGGGTTCAGGGTTCAGGCGTTTACTTGACGGTCGAATAATCCACGCCGTACCACTTGGTCGACAGCTTGGTCAGCGTGCCGTCCTTGTGCATCGCGCCGATGATTTCACCGAGCTTGGCCTTCAACTCCGCGTCACCCTTGTCGGTGGCAATGGCCAGGGGTTCGTAGAACACCACGCCGTTGTCGACGGCCCGCAGCGGGTAGTTTTTCTTGATGGCCGCTTCCAGCGTGCTGCGCTGAGTGAGGATGCCGTCGAGACGAACACCGTCGCCCAGTCGCAAGTCATCCAACGGTCCAAGGGAGCCGGCATAGGTTTTCATCTTTTTGGTCTGTACGTCGTAGGTGACTGGGGGCAGGTCAGTCGCTTCGATGGCCAGCGCTTGGTTCAGGTAATCCTCGGACGTGGTGCCGCCTTCGACACCGATAGTTTTGCCATTGAGGGTTTTATGGTCGGTGAGTGTGGATTTGTTGTGAACCGCAAACACATAGGGCACGTAGTAATAGGTCGCGGGGAAGTCGAGAATTCGCGCGCGACTTTTGGTGGCGGTCATCGAGCCCACGGACATGTCCCAGCGCCCGTTCCACTTGCCGGCGGTAATCACGTCCCAATCGGGGGTGATGAACTTGACCTCGACGCCGAGACGCTTGGCGATCTCCTTGGAAACGTCGATATCAAACCCGTCGATTTCATTCTTGTCGTTGATAAACCCCTGGGGTGGCCAGGTCGCCGACGTGGCGACGGTCATTGTTTTACTGCTCTGGATTTTGTCCAGTACGGCTCCGGCGTTGGCGGCGCCGACGAACACCAGCGACATTGCGGCTGCGATTACGTGTTTTTTGCTGACCATGTCCATCTCCACTTATCGTTATTGTTATGAAGGGGCAAAGCGGTGCTCAGTGACCAATGATCTGTGACAGGAATTTCTGTGCGCGTTCGGTTTGCGGGTTGTTGAAAAACTCGGCAGGGGTGGCTTGTTCGATCACCTGGCCCTGGTCCATGAACAGCACGCGGTCGGCGACCTTGCTGGCAAAACCCATCTCGTGGGTCACGCAAATCATGGTCATGCCGTCGGTGGCCAACTCGCCCATCACGTCCAGCACTTCGTGGACCATTTCCGGGTCCAGCGCCGAGGTCGGCTCATCGAACAGCATCACTTTGGGGTTCATGCACAGCGCCCGGGCAATCGCCACGCGTTGCTGCTGGCCACCGGACAGTTGCGAAGGGTACTTGTCGGCATGTTCGGCAATTCTCACCCGCTCCAGGTAGACCTGAGCGCGCTTTTTCGCTTCGCCGCTCGACACGCCTTGCACAAGTTGCGGGGCCAGGGTCAGGTTGTCCATCACGCTTAAATGTGGGAACAGGTTGAAGCTCTGGAACACCATGCCGATTTCCCGGCGCACCGCGCTGACACTTTCTGCCTCGCTGGTGAGGGTGATGCCGTTGACCTGAATGTGGCCTTTCTGGAAATTCTCCAGATGGTTGATGCAACGAATCATCGTCGACTTGCCCGAGCCTGACGGCCCGCACACCACCAGGATTTCGCCCGTGGCGACGTTCAGGTCGACATCGCGCAATGCGTGAAAATCGCCGTACCACTTGTTCAGGCTGGTGATGGAAATCATTGAAGGGCGGGGTTGCGCAGCAGGCGCAAGGTTGAGTAGTTCGGCGGTATTGGTTCGAGTTATCACGCATCAACCCCTGGCAATGGATCGGTTGACCCGTTTTTCGATCCGCGCCTGCACCCGTTCGAGGATGAACGACAGGGCCCAGTAAATCATCGCGGCGGTGATCAGCATTTCCAGGTGGCGGAAGTCCGCGCGGCCCTGGGTCTTGGCCAGGTACATCAGTTCCCAGACGCCGATAACCGACACCAGCGAACTGTCCTTGAGCATGGCGATGAACTGGTTGCCGGTGGGCGGGATGATCACCCGCAAGGCTTGCGGCATGATCACCCGGCTCAGGGTCTTGAGCGGGCTGATGCCCAGGGCTCGTGAGGCTTCCCACTGACCCACCGGAATACTCTGGATGCCCGCACGAAAAATCTCGGTCATGTAGGCGCCGTAGCACAGCGACAACGCGAGGATGCCGGCCGGCACTGCGTCCACCACATAACCCAATTGCGGCAGCCCGAGGTAAATGAGGTAGATCTGGATCAGCAGCGGAACACCGCGAAAAAACGAGGTGTAGAACGAGGCGATGGCGTTGGCCAGGCCGTTGTTCGACAGCTTGGCCACGGCACCGATCAACGCCAGCACGAAGGCAATCACGATCGCCACGGCGGAGATGTACAGCGTGGTCGCGGCGCCCTGGATGATCAGGAAGCCGATCTTGTCGAGGATGAAGCTGTAGGAAAGGTCGAAGGTGTCGAAGAACGCCAGGAACAGGATCAGCAGTTCGATCCATACCACGGTGGTCTGCACCTTGAATTTCAAGCGTCCGAGGACGTGAAAGTTCAGCGTGCCCAGTGCGGCAATCGCCAGACCGATGGCGATGTTGCGAGCGGTCAGGCTGTCCGGGGCATTGCCCAGCAGCGGATGGAGGAAATGACTCAGGGCGCTGTTACCCAGGTTCATCAGGTAGGAGCCGAGAAACAGCACCACGGCTACGCCAAGCAGGAATTGAGGATCATTGGACTTTTTTTTATAAATTATATTGTCGTGATACATGACTGCCTCAGGCTTGTAGGTGGTAGTGATCTCGCTTGGTAAAAGGGGTGTTTGGTCAGTATTGCGACGCAAAATCGGGGACTACAAGCGAACATAATTCGCTATGTCAGTCCCTGATCGTAGTTTGCTTTTCAGGAAAGCTTCGCCAGGCAGGCCTCGAGGATGTCCAGCCCTTCCTCCAGCACCGCGGCTTCGGTAGTCAGCGGTGCCAGCAGCCGAATGATGTGGCGCGCCTTGCCGCTGGGCATCACCAGCAAACCTGCGTCTCGTGCCAACGCCAGCAGCTGGGTCAACTGCGCCGATGCCGGTGTGCCGTCGGCATTGATCAACTCGATGCCCCGCATTGCACCCACGCCGGTCAAACGGCCCAGATACGGCGACAGCCTGCTGGTACGCCATGATTCGTAGCGGCTGACAATCGCTTCTTCCTGTTGTGCGCCCCAGGCTTGCAGGTGCGCGTCAGTCATTTCGTCCAGGGTCGCCAGCGCTGCGGCACAGGCGATGGGATTGCCTGAGTAGGTGCCGCCCAGCCCGCCCTTTGGCAAGGTGTCGAGCAGCGACTTACGGCCGACAACCGCACCCAGCGGCACGCCGCCGGCAATGCTTTTGCCCAGCAGGATCAGGTCCGGCTCTATGCCCAGTCGCGAGAACGCAAAGCGCTGGCCGGTGCGACCGAAGCCGGACTGGATTTCGTCGGCGATCAGCACAATGCCCTTCTCATCGCAGAAGCGTCGCAGCGCCTGGGCGAACTCCACGTCCATCGCCAGGAAGCCAGCTTCACCTTGCACCGGTTCGACGATAAAACAGGCGACGTCGTCGACGTCGATCTCGACGCTGAATAGTCGCTCCATGGCTTTCAGGGCCTCGGTGCAGGTCACGCCGTTGTCCTTGCTCGGGAAGGGCAGGTGATAAACCGGGCCCGGCAGCACACCGACCTTCTGCTTGTAGGGCGCGACTTTGCCGTTGAGGTTTAGGGTGGCGAGCGTGCGGCCGTGGAAGGCCCCGTCGAAGGCGATGACGGCTGTGCGGCCGGTCGCGCCTCGGACGATCTTCAAGGCGTTTTCCGCTGCTTCCGCGCCGCTGTTGGTGAGCATGCCGCTGACCGGGTAGTCCACCGGAATAAATGCCGTCAGGCGGTCCATCAGTTCGATGTAGGGCGCATGGGGCGCAGCGTTGAACGCGTAGTGGGTCAGGCGCGTGGCTTGTTCGCGAATGGCCTCGACGATGCGCGGATGGCAATGGCCGAGGTTCAGCACCCCGATGCCTCCGACGAAGTCGATGTAGCGTTTGCCATCGGTGTCCCAGACCTCGGCATTTTTGCCGTGGCTGAGCGTGACGGGATGAACGATGTTGATCGACCGGCTGATGGTTTCGCTGCTCATGGATACCTGACTCAGAAGAAGGGATGCTTCTTTTTATCTAAGCCGTGAGCAGAGGTGCCCGGCAAACGAAATAAAGTCGCCGGGTCAATCTTAAAAGTCGGGATGTGTTGGGTGGGCGTGGAGTCAGCGACGAGTCAGCGGCTGCTGAGTGAACTTCACCCCGGCCAAACCATGAGCAATCAACGCGCGGATATTGCTGTGGTCGCTGCCTTCAGGCGTCGCCACCACCGAACGGTAATGCTCGCCGAACGCCAACAGCGCTTCTTCATCGCTCAAGCCTTCCAGCAGCGCCAGACCCAGGGTTTTGCACGAACCTTCGTTCTGCCCGGCTGCGTTTTCCACGCCACCGTTGTTGAAAGCCTGAGGCTGGTAGTCGTAGCCGGCGGCAATGAGCGCCAGGGTGTCGGCAAAGACGTGTTCGCCGCTCTTGAGGCGGGTGCGCAGGGTGTTCAAATCACTCATTGGGTTTTCCTTTGGCGAACGCCGCTTTTTGTTCGGCGTTGGCTTCTTGCTGGTAGTGGGCTTTCCACTCGGCGTACGGCATGCCGTAAACCACTTCGCGGGCGTCATCGAGGCTGACTTCGATCTGGCGTTCGTCTGCGGCGGCCTTGTACCACTTGGACAAGCAGTTGCGGCAGAAACCGGAGAGGTTCATCAGGTCGATGTTCTGCACATCCTTGCGGCTGTCCAGGTGGGCGACCAGTCGGCGAAAGGCGGCGGCTTCGAGTTCCAGGCGTTGTTGATCGTTCATGGCGGGGCTCTGTGCAATCAAATCGTGGCGCGGATGATAAAAGCCTGGCGAACAATGCGCCAGACGCGGTCAGCGGCTCGCCGCGAGGGTGATCGACACCGACTCGGCAAAACGCAGGGCGTGTGGCTTGTCGACTTCGACCTCGACGTACAGCACCGATTCGTTGGCCATGACCAGATCGAGAATTTCCTGAGTCAGGCGCTCGAGCAGGGCGAACCGATTGCCTTCCACGTGGGCGATGATCGCCTTGGTGATGGTGCGGTAATTCAGCGCGTGATCGATGTCGTTGTCACGCACCGCTTCCTGAGCGGCATACAGGATGGTCAGGTTGATCAGCACATCCTGCTTGTTGAGGATTTCATCCTCGTTGATGCCGATGAAGGTCCGCAGGCGCAGGTCCTTGACCCGGATGCGTGCCATTCCTGGTTGAAGTTGTGGCATTGCTATTTGCTCCGTCCAATCAATTGCAGGAACTCCTGGCGGGTGTTGCTCGAGTCGCGGAAGGCGCCGAGCATCACCGAGGTGTTCATGGTCGAATTCTGTTTCTCGACGCCGCGCATCATCATGCACATGTGCTTGGCTTCGATGACCACCGCGACGCCCGCCGCGCCGGTCACTTGCTGTACAGCGTCGGCGATTTGCCGGGTGAGGTTTTCCTGGATTTGCAGGCGACGGGCGAACATGTCCACCAGTCGCGCAATCTTCGACAGGCCCAGCACCTTGCCCGTTGGAATATAAGCCACATGCGCCTTGCCGATGAAGGGCAGCATGTGATGTTCGCAGAGCGAGTACAGCTCGATGTTGTCGACGATGATCATTTCATCGTTGTCAGAAGCGAACAGCGCGCCGTTGACGATCTCTTCGACGCTTTGCTCGTAACCATGGCAGAGGTACTGCATGGCTTTTGCCGCGCGAGCCGGGGTGTCTTGCAGGCCCTCGCGGTCGGGGTTTTCACCGAGGCCGATGAGGATCTCGCGGTAGCTCTGTGACAGGGAATTCTGGGGCCGGGATAACGTCATGGAGCATCCTCGCGGGACCGCTTATTTGATGTGCCGTCCGCCGTTGACGGTCAGGGTTGTGCCGGTGACATAAGGGTTGTCGAGCAAATAGCGCAAGCTCTGGTAGATCACTTCGCTGCCGGGTTCGATACCCAGCGCGGACTTGGCCAGGGCCTTGGCGCGGTACGTCGCGTCGTCGTCAGGGTTGAACAGTAGCAGGGCAGGCGCGATGCCGTTGACCTTGATTGTCGGCGCGTATTTCGCGGCGAAGGACAAGGTGAGGCTGTCGAGCCCGGCTTTGCTGGCGCAGTAGCCGATGTGTTTGCTGCTGCCCTTGCGGGTCACGTCGTCGCCGATATGCACAATGTCGGCGGGGCTTGAGCGTTGCAGCAAGTCGGCACAGTGCAGGTTGATCAGGTAAGGCGCCAGCATGTGCACGCTGAACATGCGGGTGAAGGCCGCAGCGTCGGTGTCGGGGGTTTCGGCCAGCCATTCGGAGGCGTTATGGACAATCGCCCGCAGGCTGTCGGTGTGGTTTTTCAGTTCGCTGATGAACGCGAAGATCCCTGCTTCAGTGGAGAAGTCTGCAAACACTGCGGTCGCCCCCAGGTCGCGCAGGGTTTGCACACCGGGGCGTTCACTGCGGTAGCTGAAGATCACCGGCTGGCCATCCTCAAGCAAACGCTGCGCGCAGTGCAGGCCAACACGTTGGCCGGCACCGGTGATGAGGATCGGGGCTACGGAAGAAGTCATGAACGGCTCGCGTCGCGGTAAGAGCAAAACTATACCAGCGACGAGCCGTAAGGTGGCTTTTGTAAGGATCAGTGATTTTGGGTGGTGGGCTCGACGGGCAAGCGCCGACGTGGCGTGGTGTTCAGCCAGCCGGCCAGCACATGAGTCGACAGCGGAATGAAGAAGTAGACCATCAGCGGGGTCAGGCACAAGGTGCTGATGAACACCCGGCTCAGCAGCCCCATGTCGCTCAGCAACGGCCCCAGGACAAAGTTGAACAGCAGGGAAACCGGAAAGAACGCCAACCAGATCGCCACGGCCTGTTTCCAGCGTGGTGGGCGCTGGCCGGCCGCACCGAACCAGCCTTCGATGCCGCTGACCCGATGTTCCGTTGGATGGGCGAACAAGTCGCTGCCGCGTCCTAGCCAAGCGGTGCGCGACACAGAATGCTCCCAGGCGTGCAGGGTCTGTTCGTCGGCGAAGCGGAAAATAATCTGGAATTCGTCATCGTCGGGCGGCGGAGCGAGCACGCCAGAGCCGAGATAGCCGGGAAAATCGGTAGCCAGTTGTTCGCCTTCACGCAACCAGGCGATCAGGTCTTGATAACGCCCATCGGCGACGCGGCGCGCAACCATCAGCGTGACGGGTGAGGTAGACATTGTGCATCTCCGTTTAACAATCGCGTCGCTCCGGGTAGGAGTTTCGCCAGGCGCAGCGCCGGGGTGGTGGGCTACGTCTCAGAACAAGCAAGGATTATTCCTGATTCTGCCGGGTACGTCAGTGATATTCGTCGTAAGCAACGTCTTGAATGGTAGGGGGGCAGGAGAGTTAGAATGGGATCCAATTTAGACACGGACGTAGACTTTTAAAATGCCAGTCCTGACTGAAGTTGTCCCGGGATTGCAGCCCGGTCTTCCTCTCGAACAGGAAGAACTGTTCCCGATTCGCGAAGTGGCGCGCCTGACCGGGGTCAACCCGGTCACGCTCCGCGCATGGGAACGCCGCTATGGGCTGATACAGCCCTCGCGCACCGAAAGTGGGCACCGCCTGTATTCGATGGCCGATATCGATCGGGTCCGCAGCATCCTGGACTGGATTGATCGCGGCGTTGCCGTCAGTAAAGTTGGCAAGATCCTGGCCAGGATTGCACCGCTTCAAACGCTTTCGCACATCATCTCCAATGAACTCGTGCAAGCTGACTACACGCAATGGCAGCAGCAAGTTCAGGCGGTGGTGAGTGCCTTTGATGAGGTCCAACTGGAGCAGGTCTATGGACAGATCTTTTCAAGCTATCCTCTGACTGTCGTGTTTCAGGACATTCTGCTTCCACTCCGAAAGCAATTACTGCAGCGCCATGACGCGTTCGGCCAGGCCAGCGAGTGGCTTTTCCTGGATGGTTTTCTGCGTTATCGAGTGTTGCAGCGACTGCTGCTGGTGCGTGTCAGGCAGCCGCGACGGGTGATTGTCTGCGCCCTGAACGATCAGTGTCGTGAACTCGAACTGCTGGTAACAGCGCTGTTTTTGAGCAGTGTCGATTTGGCCATTCAAGTGCTGGCTATCGGTCAGCCATTCGATGAATTGACTCTGGTCTGCGAGAGGGTCAAGCCCCAGGCGCTGGTGCTGGTTTCTAATCACGCGCCTGCGCTCGAGTTGTCACGGCGTTTGAATCGCCTGGCCTTGAGCCTGGATTGTCAGTTGATGCTGGCGGGGGATGCGTCCGATCTGGTGCAGGAGAACCTGGCTGGATCGTCGATTGGATGTCTGGGTAACGAGGGAGTGGTCATGCGTCAGCGTCTGAAACAGTTCCTGACAGGCAACCTGGATACTTGAATCAGAGATGCATGGCCGGATGCGTCAGCCGATGCTGCTGAAGGATGTATTGGCGCAGGCGCTCGGTTTCGTCCTTATCATCCTGACTGAACTGATAGGCATAGAAGCCGTTCGCGGTTTCTTTCTCGAAGGAGCCGCGCAACGCAATTCGCTCATAGCCGGACGGGCTGAACCACAAGGCGAAATGTTTTGGCGGTTTGGTCTTGTTGCGAACTTCCACCAAAACCCCTTTGAATGACACTTCGTGCACCCACAACGTACCGGGTTGGCCACTGGCATTTTCCAGCGCAACCGGGTCTTCGAGTACCAGGCGCCAGGGCCGGACCATCGGTCCGTCTTCATAGATGCTGGGGACGCCGAGGCGTAAATGCATCGCGTGAAACTCGTCTTCCACCAGGTGCAGGGGGAAGGTCATTTGCTGATTTTCGAAGTTGGCCTGGAGGGTGACTTGCTCATGAGCGGCTAAGCGTGTGAGCAAATCACGGATTTGTGAACCACCGTTGACGAGCAGGCTCGACGTCGCATCCCGCACATTGAGTTGCGGGTTGTGTTGCATGGTCTGGATAAAATCCAGCTCATCCTGAGTCAGGAGTGCGTCGCGTTGCATGATCTGCTCGACAGAAATAGTTACAAAGTCACTGGTGATTGTAGTTAATGACAATCAATTCTTCGTTTTGTTTTCGCCGTTCGTCGCTTTTAGTGCGGCAAGCTCGGCCTGGACCTCAGCCAATTGCGCCTCCAACTGCGCGACTCGCTGCTGCGCCTTGACCTGAACGGTGACGTCTTTCTGCACACCGACAAAATAAGTCTGCCCGTCGCTGGGGTTCTTCACCGTCGAAAGGGACAGCTCGTTCCAGAACGGCGTACCGTCCTTGCGGTAATTCCTGAGGATTTCCCGGCAGGAACCGCCACTGCTCAACGCCTCGCGAATAAATGGGAGAGCTTCCTGGTCGCGGTCTCCGGACTGAAGAAAACGGCAATCCTGGTAGAGGATTTCTTCGCTGGTGTAACCCGTCAGGCGTTCGAATGCCGGGTTGACGTAAATCAGGATGTTGTCCTGCTCGCCTTCCTTTTCGGCAATCACGATGCCGTCGTTGGAAGCGTTGATCACCAGTTGCAGCAGTTGGGCGTTAATCATCGGAGAATCCTTTCCAATTTGATTGTGGACTGCATTCTAAAAGAAGCACTGTCTACTGACCATCAGCGTTCATTGAGAGTCAATCGCAGCTTTTTTGCCATGGCTGCTAATATCCCCCGTCTTTTTACTCAGCTTCAGGATCAGATTGATGAAAGTCGCCATCCTTTCCGGCTCGGTGTACGGCACGGCTGAAGAAGTCGCCCGCCACGCCGCGAGCATTTTGAACGCCGCGGGTTTCGAAGCCTGGTACAACCCGCGTGCGAGCCTCGCCGATGTTCAGGCCTTTTGCCCCGAAGCCTTCCTGGCGGTGACCTCGACCACTGGCATGGGCGAGTTGCCGGACAACCTGCAGCCATTGTATTTCGCAATTCGCGACCAGTTGCCGGCTGACTGGCGTGGCTTGCCGGGCGCGGTAATCGGCCTCGGCGATGCGAGCTATGGCAACACCTTCTGCGGCGGCGGTGAGCAGATGCGCGAATTGTTCGGCGAATTGGGCCTACGTGAAGTCCTGCCCATGCTGCGCCTGGACGCCAGTGAAAGCGTGACGCCGGAAACCGACGCCGAGCCTTGGCTGGCGGAGCTGGTCAGCGCTCTGCGGAACTGACCGGACGCTCGCGCAGCAAGGCGAGCCAGGCTTGCGCGGCTTTTGACAGGTACGCGCCCTGACGCCAGATGAAGGCGATGTCCCAACGCAGATAGCTCAGCGCGTTCAAAGTCAGGCGCACCACGCCTGGCCGCACCAGCCCGTGAGCCACCACGCGGGGCAATAACACCACGCCTTGGCCGGCGGCCACCAGCGCCGCGAGAAAGTCGGCCTGGCCGCTGCGGCCGCCTTCCTTGGGCGTAAACCCCAGCTGCTGGCAGGCTTGCAGCAAACGGAGCTCAAGTCATCCAGCTCACTGAGCAGTTCGTTGCGCAGCCGCAACATGCCTTTGGCCCGTTGCAGAACCACGCTGCCAGCAGCGGTCAGGTGGAGCTGCGAACCCAGTCGCATGGCGCCGGGGTCAGCCGAGCGCATGAAGTGGGAGGGGAGGAGGGTTCGGTGGCGGGGTTAGTCATAGTTCTGACGGGGCTGCTGAATCTGTTCGCCGCACCGTTGTTGGCGGCGGGACTTTGACGTGGATCCAGCTTCGTTGGCGGACTGACTCGCTAGGCCATCAAGCTGGCTGCCAATGCAACTACACGATTCCCGGGGCGTGACTAGACTGCTGTAACGTCGGTAAACAATAGAAACCCCAAGAATAAAAATTAGAGGTTCCTTGCCGTGAACGTAGCCCCCGCCCAATCACCACACAGTGTCAAAGACCAAGTCAGCGCCGCCGAGTGGCAGACCCGCGTCGACCTCGCTGCCTGCTATCGTCTGGTCGCCCTGCATGGTTGGGATGATCTGATTTTCACCCACATCTCGGCCAAGGTGCCCACTACCGAAGACTTTCTGATCAACCCGTTCGGGTTGATGTTCCACGAGATCACCGCGTCGAGCCTGGTCAAGGTCGATCAGGCCGGCAACAAGCTGATGGACAGCCCTTACGAGATCAACCCGGCGGGTTACACCATCCACAGCGCGGTGCACGAGGTTCGTCACGATGTCGTTTGCGTGCTGCACACCCATACCGCGGCAGGTGTCGCGGTATCGGCGCAGAAACAAGGCATTTTGCCGATCAGTCAACAGTCGTTGTTTGTCCTGTCCAGCCTGGCTTATCACGCTTACGAAGGTGTTGCGCTAAACCATGAAGAGAAGGCGCGACTGCAAGCCGACCTCGGCGAAAACAATTTCCTGATGCTGCGCAACCATGGTCTGTTGACCTGTGGCGCTACCATCGCCGACACGTTCCTGATGATGTTTACCTTCCAGCGTGCCTGCGATATCCAGGTGCTGGCGCAGAACGGTGGCGCCGAACTGATCGCCATCGAACCGCAGATTCTGGCGGGCGCCAAGGCGATGATCGCCGGCGTCACCAAAAGCGCTCAAGGGATGGGCGGCGCACTGGCCTGGCCAGCGCTGCTGCGCAAACTCGATAAACAAGACCCGGGTTATAAACTCTAATGCCACTCGCCGAGATCCCCCTGAGTGCCTGGCGCAAGCGCGGCCAGACGTTCGTATTCCGTGGCCAGACCATCCGTTACTGGACGGCGGGGCAGGGTGAGCCACTGTTGCTCATTCATGGCTTCCCCACCGCCAGTTGGGACTGGCATTTCCTGTGGCAGCCGCTGACCCAGCGCTATCGGGTAATTGCCTGCGACATGCTCGGCTTCGGTGATTCCGCCAAACCGGTGGACCACGAATACAGCCTGCTGGAGCAGGCCGATCTGCAACAGGCTTTGCTGGCACACGTGAACGTCGAGCAGCCGGTGCACCTGTTGGCTCACGATTATGGCGACAGCGTGGCCCAGGAACTGTTGGCCCGGCATTACGAAGCGCGCATTGATGTAGCCAGTTGTGTGTTCCTCAATGGCGGCCTCTTTCCCGAAACCCATCGCCCGATATTGATGCAAAAACTCCTGCTCAGCCCCTTGGGCTGGATGATCGGGCGAGCCTTTTCCCGTGACGGCCTGGTGAAGAGTTTCCGACAAATCTTCGGTCCGCAGAGCCGTCCCACCGAGAGCGAAATGGATGATTTCTGGAGCCTGATCGAGAGCAATCACGGGCCACGGATCATGCACAAATTGATCACCTACATCCCTGAGCGGCGTGTCCAGCGCGAGCGTTGGGTCGCAGCCATGCAGCGTGGTGAAGTGCAGTTGCGGGTGATCGATGGGGAAGTCGATCCGATCTCCGGTGCGCACATGGTCGAGCGCTATCGGGAACTGATTCCGAATCCGGACACGGTCTTGTTGCCCGGCATTGGCCACTACCCTCAGACCGAGGCGCCGGGGCAGGTGCTCAAACACTATCTGGAGTTTCGCGATCAGCTGGTTTCACCGCCGCGCAGGGTCGCCTGCTCCTGACTATCCCCCTGCCTTATTGCGCACCATTCAGCCTCACCGCTGTTCATTGTGACCCGCATCGCCGTGCCTGACACTCGGACTCATTGTTCCCTGGCCTGCTGGAGTCCCCCAATGAATGAGTCTGTGCGCTTCGAAGATAAAGTGGTGATCATCACGGGTGCAGGCGGCGGCCTGGGCCGGGCGCACGCGCTGCTGTTCGCCAAACAGGGCGCCAAAGTGCTGGTCAACGATCTCGGCGGCTCGACTCAAGGCGAAGGTGCAAACGCATCGTCGGCAGACAGAGTGGTGGCCGAAATTCGCGAGGCAGGTGGCATCGCCGAGGCCAACCACGACTCTGTTACTGACGGCGACAAAATCGTTCAGAACGCCCTCGACACCTTCGGCCGTGTCGACGTAGTGGTCAACAACGCCGGGATTCTGCGGGACAAGACCTTCCACAAAATGGACGACGGCGACTGGGACCTGGTTTACCGTGTCCACGTCGAAGGCGCCTACAAAGTCACCCGCGCCGCCTGGCCGCACCTGCGCGAGCAAAACTACGGGCGCATCATCTTCACGGCTTCGACCTCGGGCATTTACGGCAACTTCGGCCAGTCCAACTACGGCATGGCCAAACTCGGCCTCTACGGCCTGACCCGCACACTGGCCATCGAAGGCCGCAAGAACAACATCCTGGTCAACGCCATTGCCCCCACCGGCGGCACCCGCATGACCGAAGGCCTGATCCCGCCGCAAGTCTTCGAACAACTCAAACCGGAACTGGTCAGCCCGCTGGTGGTGTACCTCGCCAGCGAGAACTGCCAGGAAACCTCCGGGTTATTTGAGGTCGGCGGCGGCTGGATGGGCAAGGTCCGCTGGGAACGAAGCCTGGGTGCCGGGTTCGACCCTCGTGTTGGTTTCTCCCCGGAAGAGGTGGCGGCGCATTGGCAGCAGATCTGCGATTTCGAAGGCGCGGTGCATCCGAAGGACAACATTGAAGCGTTGAAGGAAATGATGGGGAATTTGCAGAAGTATTCGATTTAAGCCTTGTGCCATGAGTCGCAGGGACGCGGCTTGGGACCAGTGGAGTTTCAGACATGCGTTTTGTCTGTGACGAACTCAGTCGGATAGTCGCCTATAAAAATAGCCGCTGAAAATGCAGCGGCTGAAGTCGGGTTTGCACTTGGTTTGAATAGTCATCGCGTTTATTTATTATTCGGTTTTGAAACCCTGCTTTCCGTTTTCAGCTCGCCAGGCTTTTACTTTTTTAATGATGGCTTCGGGGGTGGAGTCTTCGTCTGAGTCTGCGTAGTAAAATAAGTCAGAACCGTCTGGATGCTCCGTCAGCTCCTCAAACAAAAGTACTGCGGCTATTTGTTCTTTTTCAGTCGGGTATTCAGATCTGCAGATCTCAGTTAAAAATTCAAGAAACTCTTCTTCGGTGTAATCGGAAATGTTGCTCATATCAGTTTCCTCCTTTGTGTAGTTCGGAGTGTCGTTTGGGAGTGACAATTCGGATGTTTTCGATATCGTAGATCTCGCCGCCTCTAGAAACACGGTTCACATGGTGTAACTCAAATTTTACTTTGCCACCTGACCTGTCGTCTTTTCGCGAAAAAGGGGCTCTTCCGTTTTTCATTTCTTGAATATTGTTGGCAGTAAACTGTTTGGATAACTCAGAATCGGCAATTGCAGCTCTCCAGAGAGCCTCTCTAAAAGCCCTGAAACTCGAAAAATTCTGTCCTCGAAGTTTATCCGCAATCTGATTGGGAATCACCGCTCCATTATCTTGCGAGGCTGATCCCAGCCAAATACCCAATACTGGCTCTCCATACCCACTAGCCACTCCGGGATCATCCCGCCGATCCCTGAACATCGTGTAGATCGGAGGAATACCCGATTCAGCCGGAAAGACATTGATGAAACCACCAAAGCTGTAGAGATCCAGTTCCGGATATTCATCAAGTCTTCCTTCCAAAGGGGCCGGAGTAGTGCCGTTGTAAATGAAAATCCTCGACTCGCGAGCCGGAGACGTTGTTGATGCGTTTTTTTGCTCAACAATCGGCGTCCAGGTCATGCCGATAGAAGGGGCATCTGGGCTGTAGGACTTGTAAATATTCAGGCCTGGATCGAGAGTTGCAAGCCGCACCAATACCTTGGAAGGTACCGTCGTTCCGTTTGTGGCGGCGACAACGAACTCTATGGTGTCATCCACAGTTCTCGAGCCGATGGATACCGGCAATTCGATTTCCCCACTGGCCTCGGCGATGGCGTACAAGTCATTGAGATCGTCGGGAGTGAGATCCGAGAGCGGGACGCTCAAAGCGTAGAGCTCGCTGTTACTAAGTGGCGAGGGGAACAGGAGCGCCGCAAATCCGCCAATTACCACACCGGTAGACGTGGTTAATGCTGCAATAACTGCTGCTACTGCCAATCGCAGTGCATCCTTGATTGCCAAAGCGGTATTAGCAGTTGTAAAGATGCTTCCTGTTGCTACGGTAAATACCGGAACTACCGAAGCCGCTGAACCCGATACGGGGAACTGGCGATTGGCTTGGTCGATATCTAACGACTCCGACCAGGAGCCAAGATATTTCAATCGTACATCCTGTTCTGCACGGCTTTTGGCAGCAGCTTCCTCTGCTGCTCTCTTCTTCTGCGCTTTGCGGGCCTCTTCAGCGGCAACCCGTTGTGCTTCTTGTTCTGCCGCCATTCGCGCCCGTTCGGCGGCAACCCGTTGGGCTTCATGTTCCGCTGCCAACCGGGCCACTTCAGCGGCTACGCGTTTTGTTTCTTGCTCCTTCGCCAGTCGCTCTTGTTCAGCAGCTACCCGTCGCGCTTCCTGATCAGATGCTTGCTGCCTTTGTTCTTGCGCATGCGCAGCGGCAAGAAGGTTCTGCACATGGACTTGTTTGTTATTTAAAAGCTGAATTTGCTCTGTCAGTAGTTTTGCAGAGTAAGCAGCTTTGTAGGAGTTAGCCCATGTTGTATAAGCTGTTCCATAAGGCTGTACAGTTTTCTCAAGAGTTTCTACCTTGGCGATATAGTCTTTTGCTGTCGCATTGAGAGGGCTGTGGCCGTAGAACGCGTTGGCGAGCCCTGTTTGTACATGCAGTTCAGCTGTTTTCTGCTGAATTAAAATATTGCTGATTTTTAGTTCGTGTTGGTATGCCTGTGTCTGTGTAGATGTTGCAGCGGGGTATTGGGTTTTAAAATTTGCGAATTCGACCTCCGTTGCTCTTGGCAAATCCTGGGATTTCGCCGCATAATCGTTTTGTGCTGACTTCTCCGTAGCAAAGACGTTCCTCAGAGTTTGACCTCTTAAATGTTCCTTATATGTAATGCCAGGGCCTATTCCTCCTGGGCGTGTCGGTGGAACGCTGAACCCACCGCCATTTGGGTGCTTTCCAGGTTTCGGTTGTTTTCCAACATAAGTTGTTGGTAATTCAATGGTGGTGCTTTGTCCAACAATACTAGTTGCCGGTAATTCGTGCGGGGGACCGTGTTTTCCTGACATTTTGGATCTTCCATGAACGTAATTAATCGGGTGCTGAACAAGCTTACGTCAGGGCGGGTGAGGCTGGGTCCGAAAAGGTTGTAGGAGGTTTCTATATGTAAGGTGCGCAGTTTTGTGCTGTTTTTGTGAATAGAAAGATTAGTCCTTAATTTATGTAAGAACACTCTCTAGTTGTCGAGCAGTACTTGCGCCAACGAGGGCTGTCGCAATTGAACAAAACGTACCCATAAAAAAGGCCGCTGCAAAAGCAGCGGCCAAAGTAAGACGATTGATCAAGGAGCAATAAATCAACGTCAGTGAACACGGGGCGATGAGTCGAAAATCTTCAATTCATCTGAAATCTGTCGCTAATGACGTGGACTAGCCACCGCCATGCTTCCTGCTTTCCGGCCGTTTGCCGTGAAAGCCCGGCAAGAATAAGGCCTTGAGCCAAAAGGAAAAATAGCCATTCATGACATGAACTGTTGCAGCATGAGTAACAGTGGCGACAGGCCCGCCCACACGCCATGCGTTGCGTTGATAACACTCCATCCAGCCCATCCATAACCCGCCAAAAACGCCGTCCCATGCGGGCATTCATCCTTTGGAGGTACATCGCGAATACCTCCTTGGTGCGCTTATCGCTCCCAACGTGCGGCAGTAGGGTGTGGCCTTCTGTCACTCACCGGGGAAGACGCATGACAAAAACAACAATGCGCGCCATCTTCAAACTGCAGGCGCTGGCCGCTGCGGTTGCCTTGGGTTGTTGCGCCCAGGCGCAGGCTGTTTCATTCAACATCGGGGAAATCGAGGGGACATTCGACTCCTCGTTGTCCGTCGGCGCGAGCTGGGGCATGCGCGATGCCGAAAAATCGCTGGTGGGCACCGTCAATGGCGGGACCGGTCAGGCGTCCACTGGTGACGACGGGCGACTGAACTTCAAGAAGGGCGAAACCTTCTCCAAGATCTTCAAGGGCATACACGACCTTGAACTGAAGTACGGCGACACCGGGGTGTTCGTCCGTGGCAAGTATTGGTACGACTTCGAGCTGAAGGACGAAGACCGCGAGTTCAAGCCGATCAGCGACCACAATCGCAAAGAAGGCTCCAAGTCTGCCGGTGCGCAAATCCTCGATGCCTTCGTCTATCACAACTATTCCATCGCCGATCTGCCAGGCACTGTGCGCGCCGGCAAGCAGGTGGTCAGTTGGGGCGAAAGTACCTTCATCGGTAACTCGATCAACAGCATCAACCCGATTGACGTTTCAGCGTTCCGCCGTCCTGGTGCTGAAATCAAAGAAGGCCTGATTCCGGTGAACATGCTGTTCGCCTCCCAGGGCTTGACGGACAAACTCACCGTGGAAGGTTTCTACCAACTGGAGTGGGACCAGACCGTTCTCGACAACTGCGGCACTTTCTTCGGTGGTGACGTGGCGGCAGATGGATGCACCACCGGCTACACGGTCGCCAGCCCGGCTATCGCGCCGTTACAACCGATCGCCGCCGCTTTTGGGCAGGGCTTCCAGGTCGGCAGGGAAGGCGTGATTGTTCCCCGTGGCGGTGACCGTGATGCGCGCGACTCCGGGCAATGGGGCACGGCGCTGCGCTGGCTGGGTGACGACACCGAGTACGGTCTGTACTTCATGAATTATCACAGCCGCACGCCGAACGTCGGCACCACCACCGCCGGGCTGGGTACGCTGGCGCGGATCCCGGCCATCGTCGGTGCCGCCAACGCGATTGCACCCGGTAGCGGTTCGGCATTGGCCCAAAGCGTGATGCTCGGTCGCGGCCAGTATTACCTCGAATACCCGGAAGATATCCGCCTCTACGGCGCGAGTTTCTCCACCACCTTGCCAACAGGCACCGCATGGACTGGCGAGATCAGCTATCGCCCGAACTTGCCGGTGCAGATAAACAGCACTGACCTGACCCTGTCCATGCTCAACCCGATTGCCGGCGGCACGCTTTCGCCGATCGCTACCCGGCCCGGCGCTGATAACAAAGGGTATCGCCGCAAGGAAGTGACGCAGGTGCAGAGCACCCTGACGCACTTTATCGATCAAGTTGCCGGCGCGGACCGTTTGACCCTTGTGGGCGAAGCGGCGGTTGTTCATGTCGGTGGGCTGGAGGACAAAAGCAAGCTGCGTTACGGGCGTGATTCGGTGTACGGCCAATACGGTTTCGGCGGTGACACCGACGGTTTCGTGACCTCGACCTCCTGGGGCTACCGCGCCCGCGCGATCCTCGACTACAACAACGTCATCGCCGGGATCAACCTCAAGCCCAACCTGTCCTGGTCCCACGACGTCGCCGGCTACGGCCCCAACGGGCTGTTCAACGAAGGCGCCAAGGCGGTCAGCGTCGGCGTCGATGCCGACTACCGCAACACCTATACCGCGAGCCTCAGTTACACCGATTTCTTCGGCGGTGACTACAACACCTTGGAAGACCGCGACTTCCTGGCGCTGAGCTTCGGCGTGAACTTCTGATCTGGCTGAGAAGGATGACTTTAATGCGCAAGATGATTCTGCAATGCGGTGCCCTGGCCCTGAGCCTGTTGGCTGCCAACGTGATGGCGACGGTGTCGCCGGAAGAAGCGAACAAACTCGGCACCAGCCTTACGCCGTTGGGCGGCGAGAAGGCCGGCAATGCCGATGGCTCGATCCCGGCCTGGACCGGAGGCATCCCGAAAAACGCCGGTACCGTGGACAGTAAAGGTTTCCTGGCTGACCCGTTTGCCAATGAAAAGCCGCTGTTTACCATCACCGCGGCGACGGTCGACAACTACAAGGACAAGCTCTCCGATGGCCAGATAGCGATGTTCAAGCGCTACCCCGAGACCTACAAGATCCCGGTTTATCCAACCCACCGTACCGTGGCCGTACCAGCGGACATCGATGAGTCGGCCAAGCGCAGCGCCCTGAACGTGACGCCGATCAACGACGGTAACGGTCTGGCCAATTTCACCGGCAACCGCTATTACGCCTTTCCTATTCCGAAGAACGGTGTCGAGGTGATCTGGAACCATATCACCCGTTATCACGGCGGGAACCTGCGTCGCACCATCACCCAGGCAACGCCGCAGTCCAATGGTGATTTCACCGTCATCCGATTCAAGGACGAGGTTGCGGTACCTTCGTTGCTCGGTGATTTTAAACCGGGCAGCGATGAAAACGTCCTCAGCTATTTCAAGCAGGAAGTCACCGCACCTGCGCGCCTGGCGGGTAACGTATTGCTGGTTCACGAGACCCTCGATCAGGTCAAGGAACCGCGCAAGGCCTGGATTTACAACGCGGGCCAACGACGTGTGCGCCGTGCGCCTCAAGTGGCCTATGACGGCGTGGGGACCTCGTCCGACGGGCTGCGCACCACCGACAACTTCGACATGTTTTCCGGCGCACCGGATCGCTACGACTGGAAGCTGGTCGGCAAGAAAGAAATGTACATCCCTTACAACAGCTACAAGCTCGACTCGCCCAGCCTCAAGTACACCGATGTGATCAAGGCCGGGCATATCAATCAGGACCTGACCCGCTATGAGTTGCACCGGGTCTGGGAGATCGTGGCCACGGTCAAGCCGAACGAGCGGCACGTGTATGCCAAGCGTCACATGTACATCGACGAAGACAGCTGGCAGGTGGCGCTGGCCGATCACTACGACGGTCGCGGTCAGCTGTGGCGCGTCGCGGAAGGTCACGCTCAGTTCTACTACGATCACCAGGTTCCGGCCTATACGGTCGAAGCCCTGTATGACCTCATTGCCGGTCGCTACATTGCGCTGGGGATGAAGAACGAGGAGAAGCGCAGCTTCGAATTCAACATCGATGCCAAAGCAGGGGACTACACGCCGGCAGCCTTGCGGAGTACAGGGGTGAGGTAATCAGTCCTACAGGCTCTTACACAAAAAGGTGACCTCGTGGTCACCTTTTTTATAGGTGCCGATCAGTGTGTTGAATACTTCTCAACAAGCGGGTTAGAGAGGGCTAGGGTTGCCGCACAATTATAAAAAGGCACGCCGCAATGACCTCCATGATCCCGTGTCTCGACCGTTCTGGATTCTTGCCTCGTCTGTCCTCACATCACCTGTCGCGTGATCGCCTCAGTGCGCCGTTACTGGCGTCCTCGGCGCGGGTGAAATTACTCTGCTCGCCGGCTGGCAGTGGCAAAACTGCGCTGCTCGCGGAATGCCTGTTGCAGGCACCGCCGCAGTGCCGGGTGTGTTGGTTGCCATTATCTGGCGTGGCGTCGAGCGCGGCGGATTTTCGTCGTCGTCTGGCAGAGACGCTGGGGCTGGCCTCGTCGGACGAACCCGAGTTGCTTGGGTATCTCGCCCGATTGCAGACGCCGACCTGGCTGTTTCTCGATGACTATTGCCGCCTCCCGAACCCGGAACTGGACCCACTCCTGGATCGGGTGCTGACGATCAGCAGTCCGATGCTGACCTGGTGGTTGAGCGCTCGTCGCCGGCCGCCATGCAACTGGCCAAGGTTGCTGCTCGATGACGAGTTGTACGAGTGCGAGAGCGCCTCGCTGGCTTTTACTTCAGGAGAAGTCGAGCAACTGTTGCAGCCCTGGGTACCGGATCAGGCGGGCAAGGTGGCCTGTCGGATCATCCAGCGCACCGGCGGCTGGTGTGCCGGTGTGCGGATAGCGCTGCTGCAGAAATGCGACTGGTCGCGTCAGGACAAACCCCAGGGGCGGGCGGACACCTTGCTCGATTACCTGGAGCACGAGTTGTTCAGCTCGCTGACGCCAGAGTTGAGCGAGGCCTGGCGCGTGCTGGCCCACTTCCCACGCTTCAATGCCCGACTGTGCGATCACCTGTTCGGGGCCGGGGAGGGTGCGCAGTACCTGCGGACCTTGCAATCGCTGGGCTGTTTTATCGAACCCTGGCGGGACTCCACCGACTGGCTACAGATTTTCACCCCTTTCACCCAGTTGTTGCGCGATGAGCATTGGCCCGCGGGACGCTCCTGGCATCGGCGTGCCTGCCAGTGGTTCTGTGCCGAGCAGGATTGGAAATCGGCCTTCGAACAGGCATTGCTCGCCGAGGAGTACGAAGTGGCGGTCAGTCTGTTGCAGCATTTCAGTTTCGAGCATTTGTTCGAGGAGCAGACGGTGGTGCTCTTGTTGCGTTTGCATGAGCAGCAAGGCGAGGAACTGACGCTGGGCAGTCCGCAATTGGTCGGATTGGTTACAGCCGCTCTATTGTTCGCCGGACGTTTCGAGCAGGCGACTGCCTGCATCGCTCATTTGGCGCATTTCGCGCCTCAACCCTCGGCGGCGCTTCAGCGTCAACTGATTGCACGCTGGCAGGCCCTGCAGGGTTGGTTACTGCATTTGCAGGGGCGAATGGACACTGCGCATGCGCACTTTCTGGACGCGTTGAGCGAACTCGATCCCGAATGCTGGACGGCGCGCCTGATGTGTTTGTCCGGTCTGACGCAGCAGGCATTGCTCAGGGGCGAACTCGACGTGGCGCAAGCCCATAACCGCGAGGCCTTGTGCCTGGCGCGGGCGCAAGGTTCGCTGGTGTTCGAGGGCTTGATGGAACTCGATCATGCGCAATTGCTGGAGCAACGGGGCGCGGCGGCGCGGGCTGAAAGTTTGCTCTGCGACATCGATGCATTACTCCGCCAATGTTCGGACCTACCTGCACCGTTGGTGGGACGAATTGCGTTGCGTCGTGGACGGTTGGCCCTGTGCCGGGGCGCAGATGAGCGCGCTGCCGAGTTCTTTCAAGCAGGCCTGGACGATTGCTTGCGTAACCACGACAAGCGCGTGCTGTATGGGTTTCTCGGTCAGGCCCAACTGGCTGCGATCAAGGGCGATTACGCGCTGGCATTTGTCCGGTTGCGCGATGCTGAGCGGCTGATGCAGCAACGGCATATTCCAGACACCGTCTACCGTGGTGTCCTGCTGCAAGTCAGCAGCCAGCTCTGGTTGCAACAAGGCCGCCCGGACCTGGCGCACGAGGCCCTGACCCGCGTGTTGCGTCACTATCGCGGGCCGAATGCTCGGCAGGCGCCGCCGGCGACCCTGGAGCTCATTGCGCGAATCGAATACCTGCTGGTGTTAGCTGATACCCAATTGCACGTGGCGATCGAACCTTTGACGCAGCTTCAACGGTCGCTGGTCGCTGCGCACGAACGCGGCATGTTGAATTTGGAAACAGAACTGCAACTGATGATCGCTCAAGTGGCCTGGCTGACTGGCGATAGTGCGCTGGCGCAGAGTGCCCTGCGGCGGGGCCAGGAGCTGGCGGAGCGCGGTCATTTGAAGCTGGCGCTGCGTGAACTGAGTTTGCGCCAACCCGATTTGTACAGCTGTTCGGGGCTGGTAGATCCCAGGGACAAGGCTAAGGCGGTGGTTGCGGATGGCCCTCTGAGTCGACGTGAACTTGAAGTACTCACCTTGATTGCACAGGGTAATTCAAACCAACAGATCGCCGAGCAACTTTATATCTCCGTCCATACAGTAAAAACCCATGCGCGTCGTATTAATGAGAAGTTAGGCGTAGAACGTAGAACGCAGGCAGTTGCCAGGGCTAAGTTGTTGATGTTGTGTTAGTTAAGTAAAGATTATGATTGGGAATTAAATTTATTGAAATGAACATCGTGTTTTCGAGGGGGGATTATTCTTTTAGAGTTGGGTCGTGGTAAATAAAAAATTATTTGCCATTTCACTCAAAAGAAAGGATGAATCAAATGAACAAGATGTTCACAAGTTTAATGATTGATACCCTGCGCCAACGCGTCGATAGTGCAACTGAATTGAAGAGCGCGTATTTGGCAGGTCAACAAATGTTGGCGGTGCTGGAGGCAATTCCTTCCTTCAAGGAAATGGCTCGCAGTCGACTGGTTGAAAAACTGCGGGAGTCTCACCCTGGTATTGAACTGGATAAGGTTTTTGTGAACAGAGGCGGCTTTGCGGCACATCTTGAAAGTCGACCGACAGGTTCGTTGCTGGAGGTCCACTTCGAATGCCTGTCACGTAATCTGTCTCCCAACTACGTGATCGGTTCTGATGGTGTTTATGATCGCCCGAACACGACCGATAGCCAATTCAAAGTGTCTGGGCTGGATATCTATCAGGTAGAACGTCTTCTCGATAATGCCCGACTGAATCTGAGCTGGGAGCATCGCAATAGTCTTGACCAGTATTGGAAGACTGCGGCCAGTCGGCAAACCGATGGAGGCACTTCATCTACCCATAAGGATAGTCTGCAGCAATCGATAGCAAGTACGTTGATGGCCGAGCTTTCCCTGAGTGTTATCGGTGGGCGACTGGAGCCTCATCAGGGCGAGCGAGTTGCGGATCTCCTACTGTCGGGTCATGGCAGTTCGCTGTATCAGGTGGTGATTAACAATGTGGGTGAATTACCTGTTCGGCTCCCATCCGGATTTGTCGTGGACATGTCCGGTTTGGGTGATCCTGAACTAATACTGGACAATGAGCATTACACGAACGTGCTATATACCCCTGATCGAGGGTTCGAGTTTTTCCTGAGCAGCAATGATGTGCATGCGGCTTTGTGCAGTCATCTGTCGGTATCCGGGAGCAGCATTACGTACCCTGGTTTGCAGGAAAGTGTCTTTCAGTATTGCGTCGGTTCGCGGATCAAACAGCAGAAAGACGAAGTGTCTAAACTCTTGGACAGCAGCAACTATAACGGTGCGGACCTCTTTGCTTCTCTAGCGAAAATTCAGCAACTGAGCACACTTCGATCCAGCTGGTTGCTAAACTTCGAAGCGTTGCAATCCGCCATTAAGCGCACCGAATGGCCCAACTGGTTGAAGGTTGCAAGCCCATCCGTACAGGAACGCTATTCGGAACTTGAGTACTCGATGATCAAGTACGACGACGACTTCCAACACACCCATGCGCCGTATTTTTCGCTGGGGGCGTATGCCCGTCGCCAAGTGGCTGAGTGGTCGAAGAGTGCTTTGGGTGTTGAGGTGGATGCCGATACCATTCGGGTACGGACGCGTTATGAGCTCAAGGTCGCGGGGAAGACGATTCGTCAGGAAGACAGCCGCACCCTGACTGAGTTTGTCGCACTTGGTTTGCACGACGCCGGTTATGCGCCGCAGATTTTCCTGGAAGGGGCGCAAGCCAGCGGACTGACTGTCGCCAAACTTGAAAGGTGGCTGCAGACCGTCGATGTTCGCAAGGATTTTGTTGAAACGCGATCAGACACTCCACCTTTCGATTATCGTGAGGCGTTGAGCAATAAACACATCAGCAAACTTCACTTCGATCTTTGGACAGCCCATTACAGTGGACAATTTGGCAAAACCGATTTCGATCTGGTCAATCGAGCGATTGCAGGCGACTCGTCGGTATTGATCAACGGGGTAAATTTCGTAGGCGCCACTCAACCGTTGACGGGCATTCTGGTGTTCCAGGGTAGCCAAAGAGACCAAGGGCCGCAGCAAGTCTATTTGAGAAACTCTGAGGGACGTCATGAGTTTTTGCGATTTAACCATTTTGCGGAGTTTGCCACTCAACTCAGAATCTGGATGAGCAATGACTCCGCTTATGCCGCCACCTTGTTCAATGCCGATGACGTGCCGCGCATTGGCAAGCAGTTACAGCACGCAAAAGGCCTGCAATGGGATCTGAACAACATTCGTGTGAACTCGGTGTTATTGCATCGCAGCCCTCAGGACCCGCTGGCCGGTGCGGTGCAGGTGGATTTCCTTTGGTCGCTTGCTATGGTCAATCGTATTGCGCCATCAAACTATCGAGCTGCTCCAAAGTCGCTACGTCAGCAGCATGTTCGGCTCAACACCGAACTCAAGGCGTTGTACACCGTCGAGTCGCGTGAGACAGGTTTCCCCTCCTTCGAAAAGTTCTCCCGTGAATTAATCAAGAGCAGGGTCGAAGAGGTCCTTCGCTCACGGGGCAGTTTTGTCGAGGTTAATCCGGATCTCATCTATGTGAATATCACGCCCGGTGACGACATGAGTCTGTCGGAGTTGATCCAGCAAGAGCGCAGTTTCGAGGCGCCGAACAGCCCCCGTCCGGATCCCCGGGACTACCCGCGCTTTCACTGGTCGGGAGCCCACCCGGCATTGGACAAGTTGTCCATCAGGGATATCGCCGGATGGTCGAAAACCCTGCGTCCAGGCGAAAGATACATTGAGCTGTTGAAGACGCAGTATCTGTCGGGCCAGCCACTCTATGCCTTCAGGCGGGGGGTGTATTACAAGCAACTACAGTGCGAGATGATGCAGGCTCTGCTGTCTCAATACTTCGATGCGAAGCTGAACGTGCAGCAGTTCCAAAGCCTGGAGCGCATGATCAATGGTCTGAGCACCCCTCAGCCCGTGAAGATCAGCGATCCCGTGGTCAAAACAGAGAGTGTTTATGAGTTCAGGGTCAACGTCACTCGCAAAGTCGAGGGCGTGTTTGTGTTTCGCGCGGTGACAAGTGCCGGTATTGAGGATTTCATTTATACGCCGCAGGCACCGGATGAACTTGCCTTTCGCACCGTGGATGATTTTGTCAGTTCGGTCCGCTATCGTTACGGGCCGATGCGCGACTACTACATCAATCGAGTGGAGTTTCGCGATAAGAAAGTCATCAATGATTATTTCGACCAGCTTCGGGCAACCGTCAACACGGTGCCCGCGCCCCAACCTTTAGTCAATTCGCGGATCAGGGACTTGCGCCTCGCCTACGGCAGCCATATCCATCGGGTCATTCGTGATGTGGATGCACAAACCACCAGCCTTGGCGAAATCATCGGTGGCCTGATTTATGAAAACGTGAAACTGGCGGCGACCATTATCAGTCTGGTCATTCCGCCGGTGGGGCTGGCTGTGACGGCGGTACAGCTGATCAAGGATGTCTACGATGGTTTGAACGCCACACGCTACGGGGAAAATGAAGCGGCGTTCACCCACTTCCGGGACGCTTTGCTTGGGCTGGTCAGCCTCGGAAAGGCAGGGGGTGCCGCCAAGCAGGTGACCAAGGCACAAAGGACACTGATCGAACTGGTGGGCGATGCCAATACCGTAGTGGGCCTGATGTCCACTGCTGTGGGACAGAAACTTGGACATCAGCGCTTGTTGCAGCTCATTCAAGAGGTATTGGATGACGACGATACCAGCACCAGTGCGACCACGATTCACTGATCGCATCGCGAACCCTCGACGTCGGTTTGGCTGAACGTCTAAAGATCAGCCTGCACTGCCCGGATCGAAACCCATCCGCCAACTCACGGCCCGCGTCGCCGCCATCAACCGCTGCGCCGCCGGGCCGTTTTCGTCTGCGTGAAACAATGAGGCCGGACCAACAATGGTCATGACCGCCGCTACATTCCCGACCGCATTGAATACGGGAGCCGATAACGCATCGACCCCCGGCATCAGCAAACCATGCACGTGATGCAGACCGCGTTCGCGGATCTGTTTGCACAACGCTGCATAGGCTCGATCGTCCGCCAGTGCATGGGTCGAACTGCGTTGCAATTCCTGCTCGCGCAAGTCCACGGTTTCGCGTTTGGGCAAGTACGCGCCGAACACCAGACCTGTTGATGAACTGAGCAACGGCAACACCGAGCCCAATTGCGTCACCACCGTCACCGCACGCACCGCCGGCTCGATGTGCACCACGGTTGCGCCCTGATTGCCCCACACCGCCAAAAAGCAGGTTTCGTTCAGTTCATCGCGCAACTCGGCCAGGGGCAGGGCGCCGACTTTCAGCACGTCCATACTGTTGAGTGCGGCGAGACCGACGCGCAAGGCCTCGCGGCCCAGACCGTAATGGTTGGTGGCAGCATTCTGTTCAGCGAAACCACTGGCAATCAGTGCCTGCAAATAGCGATGAACCTTACTGGCCGGCATCTGCACGTGTTCAGCCAGGCGCGACAGTGAAGTCGATGGCGACAACTCGGCCAAGGCCTTGAGGATGTCAGTGCCGACCTCGGCCGAGCGGACTTTCTGTTTATCGTTGCTGCGCGGCGTTTCCATGGAGGCGGTTTGATCCCGGGACGAATGGGCGTCTTTATAGCTTGACGGTCAATACCAATCAAATTACGTTATGCGTAATCTAATTACGATAAAAATAACCCGGGCGTGCCGAGACCTCTTGAATGGAGCGACAGGCCATTGCCTACTTCCTGTTCAGGAGGCTCCATGAACCTCGATTCAACGGCGCCAGCGCTGGCTTATCAGTCCGGCTTCGGCAACGAATTCAGCAGTGAAGCGTTGCCCGGCGCACTGCCCGTCGGCCAGAACTCCCCGCAAAAAGCCCCATACGGTCTCTATACCGAACTGTTCTCCGGCACGGCGTTCACCATGGCTCGCAGCGAAGCGCGACGCACCTGGATGTACCGCATTCAGCCGTCGGCCAATCACCCTGCGTTCGTCAAACTGGATCGGCAACTGGCTGGCGGCCCGTTGGGGGAAGTGACCCCCAATCGTCTACGCTGGAACCCGCTGGATATTCCGAGCGAACCCACCGACTTCATCGACGGGCTGGTGAGCATGGCCGCCAACTCGGGTGCGGAAAAACCGGCCGGGATCAGCATCTATAGCTACCGCGCCAACCGCTCCATGGAGCGCGTGTTTTTCAACGCTGACGGCGAACTGTTGCTGGTGCCGGAACTGGGGCGTCTGCGCATCGCCACCGAATTGGGCGTGCTTGAATTGGAGCCGCTGGAAATCGCCGTGCTGCCACGCGGTCTGAAATTTCGTGTCGAACTGCTCGACCCGCAGGCTCGCGGCTACATCGCCGAAAACCACGGCGCGCCCCTGCGCCTGCCGGACCTGGGGCCTATCGGCAGCAACGGCCTGGCCAACGCGCGGGACTTCCTGACGCCGGTCGCCCATTACGAAAACCTCAAAAAACCGACCACGCTGGTGCAGAAATTCCTCGGTCAGTTGTGGGGTTGCGAGCTCGATCATTCGCCGCTGAATGTGGTCGCCTGGCACGGCAATAACGTGCCGTACAAATATGACTTGCGTCGTTTCAACACCATCGGCACGGTCAGCTTCGATCACCCGGATCCGTCGATCTTCACCGTCCTGACCTCGCCAACCAGCGTTCACGGTCTGGCCAATCTGGACTTCGTGATCTTCCCGCCACGCTGGATGGTGGCCGAGAAAACCTTCCGTCCACCGTGGTTCCACCGCAACCTGATGAACGAATTCATGGGCTTGATCAAGGGCGAGTACGACGCCAAGGCCGAAGGCTTCGTGCCCGGAGGCGCGTCCTTGCACAGCTGCATGAGCGCCCACGGCCCGGACGGCGAAACCTGCACCAAGGCGATCAACGCCGAACTTTCGCCAGCGAAAATCGACAACACCATGGCCTTCATGTTCGAGACCAGCCAGGTGCTGCGCCCGAGCCGTTTCGCGCTGGATTGCCCGCAACTGCAAAACCACTACGATGCTTGCTGGGCCACGCTGCCCGCCACGTTCGACCCGACCCGGAGATAACCCATGAATCAGACTTCCATCACTCGTAGCTGGGTTGCCTCCGCCAACGGCCATACCGATTTCCCGCTGCAAAACCTGCCGCTGGGCGTGTTCAGCGTGAAGGGCTCCGCACCCCGTAGCGGTGTGGCCATCGGCGAGCACATCTTTGACCTCGAAGCAGCACTGGACGCGGGTTTGTTCGACGGTGCGGCGAAGGCGGCAGTCGAGGCCACCCGTGGCGGTCTGCTGAATGCGTTTTTCGAACTTGGCCGTGAGGCTCGCGTTGCCCTGCGCGAACGCTTGCTCGAACTGTTCAAAGAAGGCAGCACCCTGCACGGCAAGATTGAAGCCCAAGGCGCAAAACTGCTGCCACTGGCGGCGAATTGCGAGATGCACCTGCCGGCGAAAATCAACGACTACACCGACTTCTACGTCGGCATCGAGCACGCGCAGAACGTCGGCAAACTGTTCCGTCCGGACAACCCGCTGCTGGCGAACTACAAATACGTGCCGATCGGCTACCACGGCCGTGCCTCGACCATTCGCCCATCCGGCACTGACGTTCGTCGTCCGAAAGGCCAGACCTTGCCGGCCGGTCAGACCGAGCCGACGTTTGGTCCGTGCGCACGTCTGGACTATGAGCTGGAACTGGGGATCTGGATCGGTCAGGGCAACGACATGGGCGACTCGATCGCCATCGGTGACGCCGCCGATCACATCGCCGGTTTCTGCCTGCTCAACGACTGGTCCGCACGGGACATCCAGGCCTGGGAATACCAGCCGCTGGGGCCGTTCCTGTCGAAAAGTTTCATCACCAGCATCTCGCCGTGGGTGGTGACTGCCGAAGCGCTGGAGCCGTTCCGTCGTGCTCAACCGGCACGTCCGGAAGGCGATCCGCAGCCGCTGCCGTACTTGTTCGACAAACGCGATCAGGCCGCTGGTGCCTTCGACATCGAACTGGAAGTGCTGTTGCTCACCGAAACCATGCGCGAGCAGAACCTGCCGGCCCATCGCCTGACCCTGAGCAACACCCAACACATGTACTGGACCGTGGCACAAATGGTCGCTCACCACAGCGTCAACGGCTGCCAGTTGCAGGCTGGCGACCTGTTCGGTTCAGGCACTTTGTCTGGCCCGCAAAACGGTCAGTTCGGCAGCCTGCTGGAAATCAGCGAGGGTGGTAAAAAGCCGATTGAACTGGCGTCCGGCGAAGTGCGTAAGTTCCTTGAGGACGGCGACGAAATCATCCTGCGCGCCCGTTGCAGCCGCGACGGTTATGCCTCCATCGGTTTTGGTGAATGCCGCGGCAAAGTACTGCCGGCGCGTTAAGAGGATCGGGTTATGGAACTCTATACCTACTACCGTTCGACATCGTCCTATCGGGTGCGTATCGCGCTGGCGCTCAAGGGGCTGGATTACCAGGCGCTGCCGATCAACCTGATCGCGCCGCCAGGCGGCGCGCATCGACAGGCGCCGTATCTCGCCGTTAACCCGCAAGGCCGAGTGCCGGCCTTGCGCTCTGACGACGGTGAACTGCTTATTCAGTCACCGGCGATCATCGAGTACCTGGAGGAACGTTATCCACAGGTGCCGCTACTGTCCAAAGACCTCGCCGCTCGCGCCCGTGAGCGTGGCGTGGCGTCGGTGATTGGCTGCGATGTGCATCCGCTGCACAACGTCAGCGTGCTCAACAAGCTGCGGCAATTGGGTCATGATGAGTCGCAAGTGGTGGAGTGGATCGGGCACTGGATCAGCCAAGGGCTGGCGACGGTGGAGCAGCTGATCGGCGATGACGGGTATTGCTTTGGTCCGACACCTGGGCTGGCGGACACCTACCTGATCCCGCAGTTATATGCTGCCGAGCGCTTCAGCCTTTCACTTGAGGCGTATCCGCGGATTCGTCGAGTGGCGGCGTTGGCGGCGACGCACCCAGCGTTCATCAAGGCGCATCCGGCGAACCAGCCAGACACTCCTTAACACCTCACACCGGCCCTTGTAGGAGCAAGGCTTGCCCGCGAAGAGGGAGTGTCAGACGACATCAACGCAGCTGACACACCGCTTTCGCGGGCAAGCCTCGCTCCTACAAGGACTCTGTGATCAGTGGACGATGGAGTTTGGCGGCAAATGCCCCAGCCGTTCAGTCAGGCGAATCCGCTGGATCGGGTCGTCACTGAGTAGCAATGCATGCTCCAGGTCAAAGCGCTCAGCGTTCGGGCAGTCCAGCCGTTGATAGAGACTGGCCCGGGCCAGGTAGTCGGCGGCACTGGCGTTGCCCAGTTCCAGTACCCGTTCGGCGTCGATCAGGGCGCCTATGTAGTCATCGTGAGAAAGGTGTAACTGACGCAGATTGCGCGACAGCCGCTGCAGCATGTGCACCGGCTCGGCGGTGAGCAAATGCTCGGCGCTGAGCTTCATGTTCGGGCCGTACTGGCGTTGCAGCAATTCCCGGCAATCGTTGGGGTACAAACGGCGCCCGCCGCACGGGTCCAGCAGGTGATCGGCGCCCGGTACTCGCAGCAGAAAATGCCCAGGGAAGTTGACCCCGACCAAGGGGATCTCCAGACCTTTGGCCAGTTCCAAAGCGATCAACCCCAGACTCAGCGGCTGCCCACGCCGGCGTTCCAGCACGTGATTGATCAGCGCGACGTGCGCACGCAATGGCGTGAAGTCGTCCTGGGCAAATCCCAGGTCATTCATACGACGTAACAACGGCTGCGCCAGTTCGCTCACCGGCAACATCGGCAAGCCATAGCTGACGCGCTGTTGCAGGTCCTTGAAGTCTTTCAGCACCGCTTCGGGATTCACCTCTTTATCGTGTTCGACCGCAATCCATAGCGCCGCCTCGAACAGCGCGGGCGGTGAACGTTGCAGGCAGTCGAAGAAGCGTTGGCGCGGGGTCATCAAAATCTCCGGGGAATGCCTCGTTTTAGCCCCGTCTACAGCATTCGTCCAGTGCCGCACATAGGCGGTAACAGGTTATGTCTGAAAGTCTGCATGGCGACGACGCTTATTCCCGTGCGCTTCTGCAATTTTTGGGCGCAAGCCTATACTGGCGACTACAAGTCGTCATTCGGGAGCCCTGCGATGTTCGCTCTCATGCAAAGCACTCGCCTTGAATCGCTGCATCTGAGCGTCGACCCGGTCACCGGGTTGAAGGCGGTGATTGCCATTCATAACAGCCGTCTGGGGCCTGCCCTGGGCGGTTGTCGTTACCTTGCTTATCCCAGCGACGAGTCCGCCGTCGAGGACGCGGTACGCCTTGCCCAAGGCATGAGTTACAAGGCGGCGCTGGCCGGTCTGGCTCAGGGCGGCGGCGTTGCGGTGATTGTCCGCCCGATCCATGTGGAAAACCGCGCCGCACTGTTCGAAGCGTTCGGGCGCTGCATCAATCAGCTCGACGGCCGCTACATCACCGCCATCGACAGTGGCACCTCCGTGGCGGACATGGATTGCATCGCCCAACAGACCCAATACGTCACCAGCACCACCTCGGCGGGCGACCCTGCGCCGCACGCGGCGATGGGGGTGTTCACCGGCATTCGTGCCACCGCCATGGCCCGTCTGGGCAGCGATAACCTCGAAGGCCTGCGCGTGGCGATTCAAGGGCTTGGCAACGTCGGCTATGCCCTCGCCGAACAGCTGCACGCCGCCGGAGCCGAACTGCTGGTCAGTGACATCGATCACGGCAAGGTGCAACTGGCGATGGAGCTGCTCGGCGCTCACCCGATTGCCAACGACGCGCTGCTCAGTACGCCCTGCGACATCCTCGCGCCCTGCGGTTTGGGTGGCGTGCTCAACAGCCACAGCGTGACGCAACTGCGCTGTGCAGCGGTGGCCGGTTCGGCGAACAACCAATTGACCCATCTGGAAGTCGCCGATCAATTGGAGCGGCGAGGCATTCTGTATGCGCCGGATTACGTGATCAATTCCGGCGGGCTGATCTACGTTTCGCTCAAACACCGCGGCGAAGAGCTCACGACCATCACCGCGCACCTGTCGAAAATCAGCTCACGGCTGACCGAAGTCTTCGCCCATGCTCAGGCGGAAAAACGCTCGCCGGCCCGAGTGGCAGACGAATTGGCGGAGAAAGTGTTGTATCGATGAAGTGAACTGATGAAGGAGTGAGGGCCTATCCGGCAGACTTGCTCCCAAGGCCTGGCGCCACAAGCGTCCAGCAACACCGGTTCGTAGAGACTCGCGGCATTTGTGCCAGTGCTGCGCGATGTCGGGCATCGCACCTCGGCTGATTTGAAAGAAGGGGTCATGCGATTAAGGGCCGATGTGCAGGCGCGATCGATCCCCCCCCAAGGAAATGATGGGGGCGACCCTGACGTTGTCGAATTTCGGCACCTTGTTCGGCCGCTACGCCAACCCGGTGGTGGTGGTGGTGGTGGTGGTGGTGGTGGTGGTGGTGGTGGTGGTGGTGGTGCCGCAAGTGACAATCCTCGCCGCAGGCGCGATTCGTGACGAACCGGTGGCGGTCGACGGCGCAGTGGTGGTGCATCCGGTTCTGCCGCTGTCCCTGACTTTCGATCATCGCGTGGAGACGGGCGGCGAGGCGGCGCGGTTCTTCAAGGCGCTGGTCGAGGCGCTGGAACAACCCGACGCTTAGGTTTTTCGCAGACATGAAAAAGGCCCTGAGTCATTTGACTCAGGGCCTATTCAATTCGGGTGTTGCTTACTTCGGTGTCTTGGCGGCTTTAGCTGGCTTGGTCGGCTCAGCGTCCGCCACTTCAACAGGTGCAGGCGCTTCAACAGGTACCGCCTGTTCAACGACTTCAGCAGGCGCATTGAGCAATTCGGACAACGCATCCGGCTGGCTCTTGAACGCCTTGGCGAACACATCGCGATTCTTCGCCATGTAGATCCCGGCTTCTTCAACTTGCTGTTCGGTCAGGGACGGAACGGCTTTTTGCAACACTTCAGCCAGCAATTCGGCCAGTTCGAGCATTTTGTCATGACGGTCAGCTTCGGCTTTATCCATGAACAAGCGCTCCAGATCTCGGCTGCTGCGGTATACCACTTCGACGGCCATTCACCACCTCACATGCCTTCACATTAAGTTGTCTTATTCGACCACTGTATTTATATACAGCGAAAAGGATAAGCGAATCCCTGCGCTTTGGGTAGTGGCTTTTTAAAGTAGACCGAATTCAGGTGGTCTGCGCAAAACCTGTGGGAGCCGAGCTTGCTCGCGATGAGGCCCTCGAATTCTCCACAAAAGTGTCCAATGGCAGCCTATCGCCATCTCACCCAACAGCCCCTGGCCTTTTTTCTGCATGCAGAACAACCGTCACGTCAAACCCGCATCATCCGCTCGAACCGAGCTAAGGAAGAATCATCGTGAAAATCAACTGGGCCGAGAACCTGCGGCAGAACGTGCACCAACTGGCCGAGTCCCTGGGTAACCTGTTCGTCGAGACCTTCCACTATCTGGCGCTGTTCGCCATTGGTGCAGTCACCGCGTGGGCGGCGGTGATGGAGTTTTTGGGGATGATCGAAGAAGGGGACATCAAGATCGATGACATCTTGCTGCTGTTCATCTACCTGGAATTGGGGGCGATGGTCGGGATTTATTTCAAGACCAACCACATGCCGGTGCGCTTCCTGATCTACGTGGCCATCACCGCGCTAACGCGGCTGCTGATCTCCAACGTCTCGCACCACAATCCGCCGGACCTGGGGATCATCTACCTGTGTGGCGGGATTCTGCTGCTGGCGTTTGCCATTCTGGTGGTACGTTATGCCTCGTCGCAATTCCCTTCGGTGAAGATCGCGCACCCGCAACGCAAGGTTGGCGCGGGCTCCGGTGAGCATCCCGACGTCGAGAAGGGCGAGATTTAAAGCCCCATGACTGGCCGACTGTGGCCCTTGACGTGCGGCGGTGGTGGGGTGTGATTGTCGCCGTCAGTCATGGCTTCAAGGATGGCCACGGCGCTGTGGCCCTGTTCGATGGCAATGCCGAATTGAATGCTTTGCACCAGGCGTTTGAGGCGCTGGGGGTCGTTGCGTTGTTCGGCGCTGATCATCCGTTTGGCGACCACGCGGCCGCTATTGGAGAGAGTCAGCATGATGCGGCCATCCAGACCCTGAATGCTCAGGTTGATCTGATAATCCGGTGCAAAGGCATCGGTAATGAGCTGAAAAGGGTTGTCCATGATGCGTCACCGCCTGATTGAACGTGCAGTTGTTGACCGGCCGCGATCGGGTTGGTTCGCAATACCAGACCATCGGCAGACCGTTCGCTGAGATTTGAAAATTCCTTTTAGCCTCAGCAGTGACGTAGCAAGTGGCATGCCGGAAAAATGGTCGAACAATAGACACGGCAAAAAAGAGGCGGGCGCCGAGGCCCGCCTTCTTTTTTCCTGCACGTTTCAGGGCATGAATGAGTAGATGATCGCAGACAGTGCAATCAAACCGATCAGCACCACGAACACGTTCGAGGCCGGCCCCGAGTACTGCTGCAAGGCCGGCACCCGGCGGATGGCGTACATCGGCATCAGGAATAACAGGCACGCGATGATCGGCCCGCCAAGTGTTTCGATCATGCCGAGGATGCTCGGGTTGAAGGTCGCCACAGCCCAGCAACTGAGGATCATGAACAGCGCGGTCACGCGGTTCAGCCAGCTCGCCGACATCACCCGGCCACGGCCGCGCAGGCTTTTCACGATCAGGCCCTGAAAGCCTTCGCTGGCACCGATGTAATGGCCGAGGAAGGATTTGGTGATCGCCACCAGCGCAATCAACGGCGCGGCGTAAGCGATGACCGGGGTCTGGAAGTGGTTGGCCAGGTACGACAGGATCGAGATGTTCTGCGCCTTCGCCGCCGCCAAATCAGCCGGGGACAGGGCCAGCACGCAGCTGAAGCAGAAGAACATTACCGTCACCACCATCATGGCGTGGGCGATGGCGAGGATGCCGCTGCTCTTGCGCTCGGCTTGCTCCCCGTAGCGCTGTTTCTGGTCCACGGCGAACGCTGAGATGATCGGGGAATGGTTGAACGAGAACACCATCACCGGGATCGCCAGCCACAGCGTTTTGAAGAACAACGGCAATGGCATCCCTTCACTGGCGGTGGCGAAGAACGCGCCGTTCCAGTTCGGGATCAGGCTGAAACCGAGCAGCAGCAACGCCGCGACGAACGGGTAAACCAGCACGCTCATGCATTTGACGATAACGCCCTGGCCGCAACGCACGATCGCCATCAGACCGAGGATCAACCCCAGCGACAGAATCGCCCGCGGTGGTGGTGCGATGTGCAACTGATGTTCCATGAAGCTGCTCAGGGTGTTGGTCAGCGCCACGCTGTACACCAGCAGAATCGGGAAGATCGCGAAGAAATACAGCAGCGTGATCAGCTTGCCGGCGCCGATGCCGAAGTGTTCTTCCACCACTTCGGTGATGTCCCCGGAACGCCCGGACAACACGAAGCGGGTCAGGCCGCGGTGGGCGAAGAACGTCATCGGAAATGCCAGAACCGCCAGAATCAGTAAGGGCCAGAAACCACCGACCCCGGCGTTTATCGGCAGGAACAGCGTGCCGGCGCCGATCGCCGTGCCGTAGAGGCCAAGCATCCAGGTGGTGTCGTGTTTGCTCCAGCCCTTGGTGGCTGTTGCGGTGTCGCGTTTGAGGTCTACAGCAGGATTATCGGCAGCAGGTGTACGTACATCGGTCATCGGTATCGCCTCGTTATTGTTCTTGCTCGGGCTCACGCGAAACGGTCAGGGAATGCTCCTCAGCACTCCACCCAGCTCACCGCCAGGCCGCCCCGTGAAGTCTCTTTGTATTTGTCATGCATGTCGGCGCCGGTATCGCGCATGGTGCGGATCACCCGGTCCAGGGAAATGAAGTGTTTGCCGTCGCCGCGCAGGGCCATTTGTGTGGCATTGATCGCCTTCACGGCGGCGATTGCGTTGCGCTCGATGCACGGCACTTGCACCAGCCCGCCGACCGGGTCGCAGGTCAGGCCGAGGTTGTGTTCCAGGCCGATTTCGGCGGCGTTTTCCAGTTGTTCCGGTGTGGCGCCGAGGATGTCGGCCAGCCCGGCGGCGGCCATCGCGCAGGCGGAACCGACCTCTCCTTGGCAACCGACTTCAGCACCGGAAATTGATGCGTTTTTCTTGCAGAGAATGCCTACGGCCGCAGCGCCCAAAAAGAACGCCACCACGTCATCGTCCGACGCGTCCGGGTTAAATTTCATGTAGTAATGCAGCACAGCCGGAATGATCCCCGCCGCGCCGTTGGTCGGCGCCGTGACCATTCGTCCGCCCGCCGCGTTTTCTTCGTTCACGGCGAGGGCAAACAGGTTCACCCACTCCATGGCCGACAGCGTGGAGGTGATGACATTCGGCTTGCCGATTTCCAACAGGCTGCGGTGCAATTTCGCGGCGCGGCGCGGAACGTTCAGACCGCCGGGCAGGATGCCTTCGTGGCGCAACCCTTGTTCGACACACTCGCGCATCACCGACCAGATGTGCAGCAGGCCCTGGCGGATTTCGGCTTCGCTGCGCCAGGCCAATTCATTCGCCATCATCAACTCGGAAACGCGCAGGCCGTGCTGGTTGCAGAGCTTGAGTAATTCGGCGGCGCTGGAGAAATCGTACGGCAGCACCACATCGCTGGTTGGCGCGATGCCGGACTCGGCTTCGGCCGCTTCGATGATGAAACCACCGCCGATCGAGTAGTACGTTTGCTCCGACAACTCACCGGTTTCACCAAAGGCTGTCAGGGACATGGCGTTGGGGTGGTAGGGGAGGCTCTCGTCGAGTAGCAGAAGATCGCTCTGCCAGTTGAAGGCGATGGTGGTTTTGCCTGCCAGAGACAGTTCGCCGGTTTCACGCAGTGTCTGGATTCGGCTGTCGATGGAAGTGGGATCGATGCTATCGGGCCATTCGCCCATCAGGCCCATGACACAGGCACGGTCAGTGGCATGGCCGACGCCGGTGGCGGAAAGGGAACCGTACAGGCGGATTTCCACCCGACGTACGGCGTCCAGCAATTGCTGGTCAATCAGTGCCTGGGCGAAGGTCGCCGCGGCGCGCATCGGGCCGACGGTATGAGAACTGGACGGACCGATGCCGACTTTGAAGAGATCGAAAACACTGATAGCCATGCTAAAGCCTATACAAGCAATGGAAGAGAAATCGCTGCCATTTTTGTAGGACAAGCGCAATGTCGGCGATACTGCCTACCTCGGTCCTACGTGACCAACGAAACTTCCTAAGACAGCCTTTAGCAGGACTAAACGATGAGTCGTCAATTGCATGCCCAGACTTACGTCTGGCTGCACGTGTTTTCCTGTGCCGCACGGCACTTGTCGTTCACTCGATGCGCCGAAGAGCTGCACATCACGCCGGGTGCGGTCAGTCAGCAAATCCGCCAACTGGAAGAACGGCTGGGCTTTCGACTGTTCCACCGTCGCGCTCGGGGTGTGGAATTGAGTGCCGAAGGCCAGCGACTGGCCATCACGGTCAACGAGGCTTACGGCAGCATC
Source organism: Pseudomonas sp. Hz4 (assembly GCF_054898165.1). Classification (NCBI taxonomy): domain Bacteria; kingdom Pseudomonadati; phylum Pseudomonadota; class Gammaproteobacteria; order Pseudomonadales; family Pseudomonadaceae; genus Pseudomonas; species Pseudomonas sp. Hz4. The sequence goes on from NZ_CM142719.1 coordinate 1,274,051, forward strand.
GACGCGGAATTGCGACGACTGGATGCGGGGATGATCAGCGGAGTTTTACGGCTGCGCTCGATTCCGTCGTTCCTGAGCAAGTGGCTGACGCCGCGTCTACCGCGGTTGCAGCAGCGCTTTCCGGACATTCAATTGCGCCTGGTGGCCGAGGACAGCAGCGTGCCATTGCACGAAGGCGATTTTGATTTGGCCATCGACCTGAATGACGGTAGTTATCCCGGACTTTTATCCACAACCTTGCTCGACGAACAAATTTTCCCTGTCTGTGCCCCGAGCCTGTTGCGCGGCCGACCGCCGCTGCATGGCCCGGCGGATCTGATGCACTTTGCGTTGTTGCACGACATCACTGCCTGGCGCGGCAGTTACGAGTACGCGGAATGGGAGTTCTACCTCAATGCCATCGGCTTCGAAGGTGCCGACGTGCGGCGCGGGCACACCTTCAATCGCAATCACCTGACCATCGAAGCGGCGACAGCCGGGATGGGCGTGGCGATTGCACGACGAACGCTGCTGAACGATGAACTGGAACGGGGGACGTTGATCGTGCCGTTTGGCCTGGCGGTGCCCAATCACAAGCGTTACGTGCTGCTTTATGCGCCGGGTGCGCTGAGCCATCCGGGCGTGCGCGCGGTGCATGACTGGCTGGTAGAAGAGGCGGGGATTTTTCGTAGCCTGCACCCGCTGGGGGAGCGGCAGATGTGAGCCATTATGACAAAGAAGCGATGCGACCCAACTCCCGACCTTAACAGCGCTTTTGCTCCTTGTCCGGCTTTTTTTGCGAATCAAAATTTATCTTTTTTTAGGGGTTGAATTGTTCTGCGAGCAGACCGATTGTGTAAGTAAGAGGTCACGGTGATGACGCCCAAGGGCCAGCCGAAGTGCCTCTCGCTAGCTAGCTGAAATAAGGGATGAACTATGCAAATCCAAGTCAACAGCGATAACCATATTCAAAGCAGCATCCGACTGGAGGAGTGGGTACGTACTACCATTGAGAGCACGCTAGAACGTTATGAAGAAGACCTGACACGCGTCGAGGTTCATCTGCGGGACGAGAACGGCGACAAGCCCGGTCCCCATGACATGCGCTGTCAACTGGAAGCGCGGCCAAAAGGCCACCAACCGATTTCTGTCACCCATAAAGCCGACTCCCTGGAACTGGCGATCGACGGGGCGGCCGAAAAACTTGAACATGCGCTCGAGCACCTGTTCGGCAAACTGCGGGGCAAACCACGTGCCGCTGTGGTGCCATTCGAGAGGGTCGCTGCCGATGCGCTGCTGGAAGACGAGTTTCTCGAGAACGAACAGGCTGCCCAAAACGGCTGAAGCCTGATTCACTTTTTACCCTCCCACTCAAAACGGGCCTGCAATCGCAGGCCCGTTTTGATTTTTGCGTTCACCAGGCACGCCGTGTTTCAGCAGGTCGGCATCCCTTCCATCGCAACTCTTTTGCGTATGAGAATATTTATCATTAATATTACGGCCTTGTTGGCCCCGTGACGTTCACGGGGCTTCACCCGTTTCAAGGTCGAAACATGAAAGGCAAAATCCCCGCGCTCCCTGCTTCCTACCGGCTGGCCGTCACTTCCCGAGTGCTGGCCGCCGTGCTGGGGGGTTACCTCGTCGCGGCATTGGCGAGTGTCAGCCTGACGATGTGGCTGCCGATGCCCCGCGCCGAAGCGGTGGTCACCGGTATGATGAGCTCATTTCTGGTCTATCTGGTCGCCGTACTCTGGTGCTTTGCCTGTCGCAGTGCGTGGCAAGCCTGGTTCGGATTAATCGTGCCAAGCGTAGTTTTAGCGGCGGTGTCGGGGTTGGCGTACTGGATGGGCCTCTCATGAAAGAGGGCTTTCGTCAGGCAATGGCCTGGCTGCATACCTGGGTCGGGTTGATCTTCGGCTGGCTGCTGTTCGCGATTTTCCTGACCGGCACACTCGCCTATTTCAAGGATGAGATCAGCCACTGGATGCGGCCGGAAATTCCCGCACGCTCGGTGTCCTCCGAAACGAGTCTGACCCTGGCCCAGCACTATCTTCAGCAGCACGCCGCCGGTGCCTCGCGATGGCTCATCGATTTACCTGATGCTCGCGAACCCGCGCTGTCGGTGCGGTGGCAGCAAGCACCGGCCAAGCCCGGCACGCGGGGTCAATTCACAGAAAAACTCCTCGACCCGCAAACCGGCGCGCAAGTACAGGGCCGGGACACACGCGGTGGCGAGTTCTTTTACCGCTTCCACTTTCAGTTGCAGATGCCCTATCCGTGGGGTCGCTGGCTGTCGACCCTCGCAGCGATGGTGATGTTCGTTGCGCTGATCAGCGGGATCATCACTCACAAGAAAATCTTCAAGGACTTCTTCACCTTTCGCCCGCGAAAAGGCCAGCGCTCCTGGCTCGACGGGCACAACGCGGTGGGTGTGCTGGTGTTGCCGTTTCACCTGATGATCACGTACAGCAGCCTGGTGATTTTCATGTCGATGGTGATGCCCGCGAGCATCGTTGCCTCTTATGGCAGTGACAGCGATACCTTCTACGATGAAGTGTTTCCTGTTTCCAATACCCCCGAGCGTGCCGGTGAACCGGGCCAGTTGGCGCCGTTGGCGCCGCTGCTGGAACAGGCTCGCGAGCAGTGGTCGGGCGGGCGGACCGGGCGGCTGACGGTCAACAATCCGGGCGATGCGAATGCCTCGGTCGTCCTTGCGCGTGACGGCACCGACCACGTAGTCCACGACTTTGGCAGCGCGGTGACGTTCAACGGGGTGACCGGACAATTGCTTGGCGTCACGGCGCAACAACCCTTGCCGATGGCCATTGCCGGCAGCTTCTACGGCTTGCACATGGGTCATTTCGCCGGTCCTGTGTTGCGCTGGCTGTACTTCATTTGTGGTTTGGCGGGCACGGCGATGATCGGTACCGGGCTGGTGGTCTGGCTCGGCAAGCGTCAGCTCAAACAGGCGAAGAGCGGTGCGATGCCGTTCGAGTTGCGGCTGGTGGAAGTGCTGAACATCGCCGGCATGTCGGGGTTGATGGTCGCGGTGGTGGCGTTCTTTTGGGCCAATCGACTGTTGCCGGTCGAGATGGCCGGGCGGGCAGATTGGGAAGTGAACAGCTTCTTCATCGTCTGGGGCTTGAGTGTGTTGCATGCCATGGTCCGCCGTGGTATCGCCGCGTGGGTCGAACAATTGGCGCTGGCGGCGTTGCTGTTCTGTGCGGTGCCGCTGCTGAACGCGCTGACCACGCCGCATCACTTGGGTATCACACTGGTGCAGGGCGATTGGGCCATGGCCGGTTTCGATCTGGCATGCCTGGGCAGTGGTCTGTTTTTCGCTTGGGCTGCGTGGAAAATGCAGCGCTCGGGGCAGCCTGGAATCGTCATCCGACCGCGGGCGAAATCGATACTGCTTGAGCAAGAGGCGCACTGAATGTTCCTGGCCTTGCTGCTGTGCTACGGCGGTTTCACCGCGCTCTGTTTATCCATGGATCGGCATCACGCCGAACTGCTGGGGCGCAAACCCTCGACCCGTCGCCGCCAAGGGATGAAACTCAGTGGCGGGCTGCTGCTGGCGTTTTCGTTGTGGGCTGCGGTGTCGTCGACAGGGTGGGGACTTGGGTTGGTGGAGTGGTTGGCGGTGTTGATGCTCAGCGCTCTGGTGCTGGTGCTGTTGATGCCGTATCGCCCGCGTCTGGCCCTGGTGTTGGCGGGTTTGAGTCTGCTCGCCAGCCCCGTTGCCGCGTTTGTGCGGTGCTGAGCTGATGATCACCACCCCCCCCGAATCCCATGACGATGAACATCGCGGTGCGCGTGCGCATTTCCTGCAGGTGTTCCTTTCCCAGCGTTCGCAAATGGAAGCGCTGGTGAGTCGTCGTGTCGGGTGTCGGGCGACGGCCGCAGACCTGGTGCAGGACTTGTTCCTGCGCTTCTGGCGTCGGCCGTTGGTGCAGGTCGAAGAGCTCAGCACTTATCTGTTGCGCTGCGCCGGCAACATCGCCATCGACCATTTGCGCAGTGAAGGCACGCGAGTGCGGGTCAACGAGGGCTGGATGCCGGATCAACCGGACAGCCACGGCAGCGAACCGCAAGCGGCGTTGGAGGCGGGCAACGATTTGCGTCATGTCGAAGCGGCGTTGCGCGCGTTGCCTGAGCGCACGCGGCAGATCTTTTTGCTCAACCGTATCCATGGCCGCAAATACGCCGAGATCGCCAAGGCCATGGGTTTGTCCCAAAGCGCCGTGGAAAAACATATGATGCGCGCGCTCGAGGCTTGCAAGGCCAGCCTGCGGGAACCCGAACCGCGCACGCCAGGGAAAGCACTGTGAACAACGCCGAACGCGTCACCCCGACGCCCGCGCAGGAGCAGGCGGCCTTCGCCTGGCTGAGCCTGTTGCATGACCAGCCCAGCAGCGGGGATCAGGCCACCTTCAGCCATTGGTTGCAGGCCGACCCCGCCCATGCCGAGGCTTACGCCCAGGCGCAAGTGGTGTGGGAGTTGAGCGAAGCACCGGCGCGGACGTTGGCGGATGAAGACGCGTTCGCCTTGCAGGGTTACCTCAACGCCATGAATCGCTCGCGCCGTACCCGCGTCCGGCGTTGGTCCGGTGCGCTGGCGATGGCCGCGTGTCTGGTGCTGATGATCGGCTTCAGCACTGGCTGGCAACCGTCGCGCTGGGTCGATGATCTGGGCGCCGACTATGTGTCGGCTCCGGGGGAAATTCGCACCGTCACGCTGGCTGATCAGTCGCAAGTCACCCTGGATGCCGACAGCGCGATTGCGGTGGATTTCAGTCGTGGCGAACGGCACGTTGAGCTGCGTCGCGGTGCCGGATTCTTCAGCGTGACCCATAACGGCGAGCCGTTTGCGGTGGACGCTGAAAAGGGCCAGGCGCAAGTGCTGGGGACTCAGTTCGAAGTACGCCTGCAACCTTACGGTGCGCAGGTCACGGTGTTGTCCGGGCGCGTCGGTGTGACAGCGGACAAGAACGCCGCGCAGCAAATCCTGACGGCTGGCCAGCAAGTGGCTTTTGGCGATGGTTTGGCGGAAAAACTCCACAACGTCGACAGCGAAGCGCAATTGGCGTGGCGTCAGGGTTGGCTCAATTACTACAAGGCGACACTCGCCGATGTGGTGCAAGACCTGGAACGTTATTACCCGGGACGGATTGTACTGCTCAACGATGAACTGGCGGCGCGGCGAGTCAGTGGCAGTTTCCCGAGCAAGGATCCGCAGGCGGTGTTGAGTTCGTTGCAAGGAGTGTTGGGGTTTGAGCAGCACCAGGTTCTGGGGCATCTGATTATTCTTCGTTGAAGCGACTGGCCTCTTCGCGAGCAAGCTCGCTCCCACATCTGAAATGCATTCCCCTGTGGGAGCGAGCTTGCTCGCGAAGGCGTCAGATCAAACACCGCATGGCCCGAATGAAAATATTTTCAACTTTCTGGTGAGGTAAACCCCGACGCCATCCGTGTAGTGACTGAAACTGCGAGTCATTCGCATCCGTAGCGGTTCTACACAGGTCATGAGCAATGAAGTCCAGGGCAAAATCGGGTTCGGTCAAACACTGGTTGGGTACGTGCGCATTGAGCTTTTCGGCGTTGGCGTTGCTGCCGTTGAGTGTGGCGGTGGCAGCTGAGGCCGGCAGTGCCCGGCAGAGTGCGCAGTTCAGCTTCGCGATGGCCGCCAAACCGCTGCCCCAGGCCTTGAGCGACTTCAGCCGGATCACTGGCATCAGCGTGGTCTACACCGATGAGGCGCCGTACGGTATTAACGCTCCCGCGCTCAGCGGGCAGATGAGTGCTGAGCAGGCAATGCAGCGTTTGCTCGGTGGTTCGGGATTCACATTCCGTCGTACCGACGGCCACACGTTGGTCCTGGAGCCGTTACCCACCGAAGGCACTTTGAACCTCGGCGCGACCACCATCACCTCGGTGGCCGATCAATCCATGAGCTATCAACCACCGCCCACCCGTTCGGTGATGCGCTCTTCAGCCTTGCTTCAGGAAATCCCCCAGACCGTCAACGTGATCCCGGCCCAGGTCATTCGCGATCAGGCGCCGCGCAATCTGGACGATGCACTGGCCAACGTCAGCGGCATTACTCAAGGCAACACACTGGCGAGCACCCAGGATTCGGTGATGACGCGTGGTTTCGGCGACAACCGTAACGGCTCGATCATGCGCGATGGCATGCCGATCGTGCAGGGCCGTGGCCTCAATGCAACCGTGGATCGGGTCGAAGTCCTCAAGGGCCCGGCATCCTTGCTTTACGGCATCCAGGACCCGGGTGGCGTGGTGAACATGGTCAGCAAAAAACCTGAGCTTGAGCAGTACAACGCCTTGACCTTGCGTGGCTCGACCTACGGCGACGGCAAAAACGGCAGCGGTGGCGGCCTCGACAGCACCGGCGCACTCGGTACTTCCGGCCTCGCTTACCGCATGGTCCTGGACCACGAAGACGAAGATTACTGGCGCAACTTTGGCACTCACCGCGAGACATTGGTGGCGCCGTCACTGGCCTGGTTCGGTGAAAGCACCAAGCTGCTGTTCGCCTATGAACACCGCGAGTTTCTGACCCCGTTCGACCGTGGCACGGTGATCGACCCGCGTGACAACCACCCGCTGGACATCTCCCGTGAACGCCGTCTCGACGAACCCTTCAATAACATGGAAGGGCGCTCGGATCTGTATCACTTCGAGGCCGATCACGAACTCAACGACAATTGGAACGCCCACTTCGGCTACAGCTGGAACCGCGAAACCTACGACGCCAGCCAAGTGCGCATCACGGCCATCGACACCAAGAAAGGCACGCTGACCCGCAGCATGGACGGGACACAGAACGCCATCAGCACCGCCCGTTTCACGACCGCCAGCCTCGAAGGCAACGTCAACGTTCTGGGCTTGCAACATGACCTGGTGTTCGGCATCGATGACGAGTACCGCAAGATCTACCGTGAAGACCTGATCCGCCAGAAAAGCCTGAGCACCTTCAGTTACCTCAATCCGGTCTACGGCCGCGAAGTCGCCGGCACCACCGTCAGCCCTGCGGACAGTGCGCAGACTGACGAACTGCGCAGCGATTCGGTATTCCTCCAGGACTCGATCCACCTGACCGATCAATGGACTTTCGTCGCTGGCGGGCGTTTCCAGGAATACGACCAGTACGCCGGCAAAGGCGTGCCGTTCCAGGCCAACACCGACAGCAACGGCCAGAAATGGGTGCCTCGCGCCGGTCTGGTGTATCGCTACACCGATGAACTGTCGTTCTACGGCAGCTACACCGAGTCGTTCAAACCCAACTCGACCATCGCCCCGTTGAGCGGCAGCAGCACCGTGCTTGACGGCAGCATCGCGCCGGAAGAAGCCAAGTCCTGGGAAATCGGCGCCAAGCTCGACATGCCGGGCCGCGTTACGGGTAACGTCGCGCTGTTCGACATCAAAAAACGCAACGTGCTGGTGGCCAACTCCGAAGGCCCGGTGACGATTTACAGCGCCGCTGGCGAAGTGCGTTCCCGTGGGCTGGAAGTGGACTTGACCGGTCAGTTGAGTGATCGCTGGAGCATGATCGGCAGCTATGCCTACACCGACGCGGAAGTCACTGAAGACCCGACCTACAAAGGCAAAAAACTGCAAAACGTAGCGAAGAACAGCGGCTCGCTGTCGGCGGTCTATGACTTCGGCACCCTCGTTGGCGGCGATCAGCTGCGGGTCGGCGCGGGCGCGCGGTATGTCGGTGAGCGAGCGGGTAATGCCGTGAATGATTTCGACCTGCCGAGCTACACCGTGGCTGATGCGTTCGCCACCTACGACACCAAAGTCGAAGGGCAGAAGGTCAAGTTCCAGCTCAACGTGAAGAACCTGTTTGATCGCACCTACTACACCTCGGCGGCGAGCCGGTTCTTTGTGTCGATGGGGGATTCGCGGCAGATTTCGCTTTCGAGCACGTTGGAGTTCTAACGGTCGACCGCGTCATCGTTCTTCGCGAGCAGGCTCGCTCCCACAGGGCAAACGCGCTCAAAATGTGGGAGCGAGCCTGCTCGCGAAGGCGTCTGCACAGACGCCGACTATCTCAGGACTAACGCAAAAACGCTTGCCGATACTCGCCAGGCGTCCCACCCAACGCCTGGCGAAACCGATGAGTGAAATGACTCGCACTGGCAAACCCGCACGCCAACGCGATCTCCCCCAACGGCTGCGACGTCGAGCGCAGTAACGCCCGTGCCCGGCTCAGACGTCGCGACAGCACATACTGATGCGGCGGCAATCCGAAACTCTCACGAAACATTCGCGCAAAATGGTATTCCGACAGCGCACACAGCCCCGCCAATTGCCCCAGGCTGATGGCTTCGGCCAACTGACTGTCGATGAACTCGATCAACTGCCGGCGCTGATGCGCAGCCAATCCACCCTTGAGCCGCAAGCCCTCGCGAATGCCGACCTGGCCGAGCAAAACGTGGCTGAGCATTTCGTGGGCCAGGCTGCTGGTGAGCAGGCGTTCGCCGGGCTCGTCCCAGTTCAGCGTGATCAACTGCCGAAAGCGCCGAGCCTGCGTTGGGTCCTCCAGAAAGGTGCCTTCGCGCAACAGCAGTTCGCGAGGTTCTCGGTCCAGCAACGTAACGCAACCGAGGGCGAACTGTTCGGGGCTGAAATACACGTGGGCCAGGCGAATGTCGCCGTTGATCACCCAGCCTGACTGATGTTCAGCGGGCAGGACGCACAGCTTGTCGGGGCCGCCCTTGGTGCCGGGCTGGTCGCGGCGAAAGGTCCCGGTACCGCCCGCGATGTAGCAGGACAGGGTGTGGTGGCTCGGCGCTTCGTAGTCCTGAGCATCGTGATGATTGCTCCACAAGGCTGCAGCCATGCCGTCACCGAGCTCGGCGCTGTGCTCCAGACGAGCATTGGGCGAGCGGTTGAGGGCTTGAAAGACTTGCAGTGATTCCAGTGCGGGCATGATCGGTTCTCTCCAACGCCTTGCATCCTACTCCGTGGACGTTCACGTGCCAGCCCCGGCCTGACAAAAGCGCAAGTTTATGCAAGTGCGGCGAGGCTTGGGGCGGGACACTGAGCCCCTATTGAGGAGCCTTTGCCATGAACCTGTCGTTGTATTTGCTGACCGTGCTGATCTGGGGCACCACCTGGATTGCCTTGAAATGGCAACTGGGCGTGGTGGCGATTCCGGTGTCGATCGTCTATCGCTTCGGCCTCGCTGCGTTGGTGCTGTTCGTCATGCTGCTGCTGAGTCGCCGCCTGCAAGTGATGAACCGTCGAGGGCATCTGATCTGCCTGGCGCAGGGGCTGTGCCTGTTCTGCATCAACTTCATGTGCTTCCTGACCGCCAGCCAGTGGATCCCCAGCGGTCTGGTCGCCGTGGTGTTTTCCACCGCCACCCTGTGGAACGTGCTCAATGCGCGGGTGTTCTTCGGCCAGAAAATTGCCCGCAACGTGCTGATGGGTGGTGCGTTGGGCTTGTTCGGACTTGGCCTGTTGTTCTGGCCTGAATTGGCGGGCCATACCGCCAGCCCGGAAACCTTGCTCGGGTTGGGCCTGGCGCTGCTCGGCACCCTGTGTTTCTCGGCGGGCAACATGCTCTCGAGCCTGCAACAGAAGGCCGGTTTGAAGCCGCTGACCACCAACGCCTGGGGCATGGCGTATGGCGCCGCGATGTTGTTGGTGTGGTGCCTGGTCAAAGGCATTCCTTTCGACATGGAATGGAACGCGCGTTACATCGGCTCGCTGCTGTACCTGGTGATTCCGGGTTCGGTCATCGGATTCACCGCTTACTTGACGCTGGTCGGGCGTATGGGCCCGGAGCGTGCGGCCTATTGCACCGTGCTGTTCCCAGTCGTGGCGCTGAACGTGTCGGCGTTTGCCGAAGGTTATCAATGGACGGCGCCGGCATTGGTGGGTTTGGTACTGGTGATGCTGGGCAATGTGCTGGTGTTTCGTAAGCCCAAGGCACCGATGGTGCAAGGGAATGGCAAGCTGGCGTGAAGGTTTGGGTATCGAACGCTGAAACGTCAGCGTTCGATTTTAAGGGAGATGTAAATCAGCAGCGGAAACATGAAGTCTACGATGTGCCGAGCCCAATCCTTGGCGTTCCAGATTTCGGATTCATCCATGTTGAACCATTCGGTGCCGATCACTTGCAGGCAAATGTAATAGACAAAAAAGCCGATCAATAGTCCGATGATCGCAAACTTCTTCGCTTCATGGAAAATGGCAGCAGGTGTATTGATGTTTCGATAAAGATGGTAAGTGCCCAGCACGCAGAAAGCCGTGTAAATAACTTCAAGAGTGATGATGAGCCAATAGATGCGGTGGTGGAGCATGGGCGAAGTGATCGCTCTGTAGCTCAGATTCAGGTTTTCTCTGGTGGTGTCCATGCTGAGAATGTGGCCGACATATTCGTAATTGGATGCGTAGTCGGTAAAGTTGCTGTACATCACCATCAAGCCAAAGAAGCTGATATAGGCCATGAGTATTACTTTGCTGTATCTAATAAGTTTGTCGGTCGTAAGGTGGTTCAATGTAAACGCTCTCGATAACTAAGATCCGCCAGTTCGGCTAAGTAATAGGGAGTCTATAGTGAGTCTATTTTTTTATCAGTGAACTGGATTGCAAGGTGTGTATGTAACGGGCAGGTGGTTATTACGCCTGCCCTTTGGAATCAACCTTTCCAAACTTGTGGGTTCACCAGATCTTGCGGCCGCTCGCCCAGCAGGGCGCTGCGCAAGTTAGCCAACGCGCGGTTGGCCATGGCCCCGCGGGTTTCATGAGTCGCCGAGCCGATGTGCGGCAATGTCACCGCGTTTTTCAGTTGGAACAGGGGGGACACGGCCAGCGGTTCTTCCTCGTAGACGTCCAGCCCGGCGCCACGAATGCGGTTGTTTTGCAGCGCTTCGATCAGCGCAGGCTCATCGACGACCGGACCGCGGGCGATGTTGACCAGAATGGCGCTTGGTTTCATCAGTGCCAGTTCGCGGTGGCTGATCAGGTGTTTGGTTTTCTCGCTGAGCGGCACCACCAGGCAGACGAAATCGGCTTCAGCCAGCAGTTGTTCCAGGCTGCGGAACTGCGCGCCGAGTTCTTGCTCCAGCTCGGTCTTGCGGCTGTTACCGCTATAGATGACCGGCATGTTGAAGCCCAGCCGTCCGCGACGGGCGATGGCCGCACCGATGTTGCCCATGCCGACGATGCCCAGGGTTTTGCCGTGCACATCACAACCGAACAATGGCGCACCGACGGTGGCTTGCCATTGGCCGGCCTTGGTCCAGGCGTCCAGTTCGGCCACGCGCCGGGCGCTGCTCATCAGCAAGGCGAAGGCCAGGTCGGCGGTGCTTTCAGTGAGGACGTCGGGGGTGTTGGTGAGCATGATCCCGCGTTCGTTGAAGTAGGCGATGTCGTAGTTGTCGTAGCCGACCGAGACGCTGGAGACGACTTCCAGTTTGGCGGCGTTTTCAAGTTGAGCGCGACCGAGTTTGCGACCGACGCCGATGAGACCGTGGGCGTGGGGGAGGGCTTCGTTGAACTGGGCGTGGATGTCGCCGTTTTTCGGGTTGGGTACGATGACGTCGAAATCTTGCTTGAGGCGTTCGACCATTTCGGGGGTGACGCGGCTGAAGGCGAGGACGGTCTTTTTCATGGGAGGAGGGCTCGTCGGGCTTGGAGATTGCCAAGCACGCTAACATTTCTCTCCGTCGTTATGCGAGTGTCTGGATCAATTCGCCACCCGAACCCCACCCATACTCCCGCTCAATTCATAAGCCACCAATTCCGCCTGATGCGCCGCCAATATCTCCGGCAATGACCCACGCAAATACTCAACCCACGTTTTAATCTTCGCATCCAGATACTGCCGCGACGGATAGATCGCATACAGATTCAGTTCCTGCGACCGGTAATTCGGCATCACCCGCACCAGTGTCCCGTTGCGCAACCCTTCAATTGCCGCATACACCGGCAACACGCCAACCCCCATGCCGCTGGTGATCGCTGTCTTCATCGCATCAGCGGAGTTCACCAGAAACGGCGAGCTATTAATGGTGACCATTTCCTGGCCTTCAGGGCCGTCGAAGGTCCATTTCTCCAGCGGAATCACCGGGCTCACCAGGCGTAAACAGGCGTGGTTCAGCAAGTCGCTGGGCTTCTGCGCGCAGCCGTTGGCTTTTACATAGGCGGGCGAGGCGCAAACGATGCTGTAGGTGATGCCCAAACGCTGGGAGACGAACCCCGAGTCCGGCAGTTCGCTGGCGAGCACGATGGACACGTCGTAGCCCTCGTCCAGCAGGTCCGGCACGCGGTTGGCCATGGTCAGGTCGAAGGTCACGTCGGGATGGGTTTTGCGGTAGCGGGCGATGGCGTCGATCACGAAGTGCTGACCGATGCCGGTCATGGTGTGCACCTTGAGCTGCCCGGCCGGGCGCGCGTGGGCGTCGCTGGCTTCGGCTTCGGCTTCTTCGACGTAGGCCAGGATCTGCTCGCAGCGCAGTAGATAACGCTTGCCGGCCTCGGTCAGGGCGATGCGGCGTGTGGTGCGGTTGAGCAGGCGGGTTTGCAGGTGGGCTTCCAGGTTGGAAACCGCGCGCGAGACGTTGGCCGTGGTGGTGTCGAGTTGCACGGCGGCGGCGGTGAAGCTGCCAGCCTCGGCCACGTAACTGAAGGCGCGCATGTTTTGCAAAGTGTCCATGGGGTGCTCTCTAGGCGAATGGCAAATTGTGACACGAAGTTGCTGATTTTCTACAGGCGACTAAAGATGGACCAAGGGATTATCGCGCTAACGGTAACAAAGATTCACAGGATTCCCAGCTTATCGCCAACAAAGCCGACCCCTAGAATTGCGCACCTCAGGAACAACTCCCCACCTCAGGAAATCGCAGCAGTGCCGCGTCGCATCAGCAGAGCGCTTCAGACGCTCAGTGTTTTGGCTTTAACCCTGGCAATCAGCGGCTGCATCGGTACCGCAGGTTTGACCCCGCAGGGCAAGGCACTCGAGGCCAATTCATTGGCCACCGACGAAGCTATTCAGAGTGCCGCGCAGGACGCTCACTGGCCTGCCGCCCAATGGTGGCAGGCGTATGGCGACCGGCAACTGAACCGCTGGATCGACCTCGCCCTGCAAGGCAGCCCGACCATGGCCATGGCTGCAGCGCGAGTACGCCAGGCCAAGTCCATGGCCGGCATCGCCGAGTCCGCCGAGTCGTTGCAGATAAACGGTGAATCCACGCTCAAACGCCACAACTGGCCCACCGATCAGTTCTACGGGCCGGGCGAGCTGGCCAACACAACGACTTGGGACAACAACGCCGCGCTGGGTTTCAGCTATGCCCTCGACCTCTGGGGCCGCGAAAGCAACGCCACCGAGCGCGCCGTGGACATGGCCCACATGACGGCAGCCGAAGCACGGCTGGCGCAGCTCGAATTGCAGAACAACATCGTGCGCGCCTACATCGAGCTTTCATTGCATTACGCGCAACGGGACATCGTCGCCGCGACGCTGAAACAGCAACAGCAAATTCTCGACCTGGCGCAAAAGCGTCTCAACGGCGGCATCGGCACCCATTTTGAAGTCAGCCAGGCCGAAACGCCGTTGCCGGAAACCCATCGTCAGATCGATGCGCTGGACGAAGAAATCGCCCTGAGCCGCAATCAACTCGCAGCCCTGGCAGGTTTTGGCCCAGGGGAGGGCGCACAGTTGCAGCGGCCGACGCTGTCGTTGGGCGCGCCGCTGAAGTTGCCGTCGTCCTTGCCAGCGCAATTGCTCGGTCAACGCCCGGACGTGGTCGCCAGTCGTTGGCAAGTGGCGGCCCAGGCGCGGGGCATTGATGTGGCCCACGCCGGGTTCTACCCCAACGTCGATCTGGTCGGCAGCCTCGGCTACATGGCCACGGGCGGTGGAGCGTTGGAGTTCCTGACTGGCAAGAAACTCAACTACAGCGTCGGCCCGGCCATTTCGTTGCCGATTTTCGATGGCGGCCGTTTGCGCTCGGAGCTGGGCGCAGCCTCGGCCGGTTACGACATCGCCGTGGCCAAGTACAACCAGACGCTGGCCAATGCACTGAAAAACATCTCCGACCAGTTGATCCGCCGCGAATCCATGGACAAGCAGCAAACCTTCGCCGCCGAGTCGGTGGCCACCGCGCAGAAGACTTACGACATCGCGATGATCGCCTATCAGCGCGGCCTCACCGATTACCTCAACGTGCTTAGCGCCCAGACCTTGTTGTTCAAACAGCAACAGGTTCAGCAGCAGGTTCAGGCCGCACGCCTCAGCGCTCACGCTGGACTGGTGACGGCTTTGGGCGGCGGACTGGGCGCGGGTAACGATGCGCCGAAAGACAGTCGAACCCAGGCACCGAAAACCCCGGCCATTCTCCAAGCCCTCAATCATTGAACAGGACTCCATGACTCCCTTGCCCGCACCTTTGCGCTGGCTGTATTCCCTTGAATGGCGCCGGGGGTTCTTCGACTGGGCGCGCAGCGATGGTGTGACCTGGGTCTATATTTTCAAGGTGCTGTTCGCGGCGTTCCTGACCCTGTGGCTGGCCATGCGTCTGGAGTTGCCGCAACCGCGCACGGCGATGATCACCGTATTCATTGTCATGCAACCACAAAGCGGCCACGTATTCGCCAAGAGTTTCTATCGCTTCCTCGGCACCTTGGCCGGCTCGGCGGTGATGGTCGCGCTGATTGCCTTGTTCGCCCAAAACACCGAGCTGTTCCTTGGTTCGCTGGCGATTTGGGTGGGCATCTGCTCGGCCGGCGCGGCGCGCTATCGCAACTTTCGCGCCTACGGTTTCGTGCTCGCCGGGTACACCGCGGCGATGGTCGGTCTGCCCGCATTGGTTCACCCGGACGGCGCGTTCATGGCCGCCGTGTGGCGGGTGCTGGAAATTTCCTTGGGGATTATTTGCGCCACGCTGGTCAGCGCCGCGATCCTGCCGCAAACCGCCAGTGCCGCGATGCGCAACGCCTTGTATCAGCGCTTCGGCGTGTTCGCATTGTTTGTCACCGATGGATTGCGCGGTCGCAGCAAACGGGAGGCTTTCGAGGCGAGCAACGTGCGCTTCATCGCCGAGGCCGTGGGGCTGGAAGGGTTGCGCAGCGTCACTGTGTTCGAAGACCCGCACATGCGTCGGCGCAACGGTCGGCTCAGTCGATTGAACAGCGAGTTTATGGGCATCACTACGCGCTTCAACGCCCTGCACCAATTGCTTGAACGCTTGCGCAGCAGCGGCACTGATCACGTGGTCGCGGCGATCAAACCGGGTTTGCAAGACCTCGCCGAACTGCTTGATGGCTTCAGCGGCCGTGCCCTGACCAACGCCGATGCGGGGCGTCTGGTGATCGCGCTGACCACCTATAAAGGAGGTTTGCCGGCGCGCGTTCGCAGCTTGCGAGCGACCTTTCAGGAGTGCAATCCGAGCGACGTCGAGCAGCTGGATTTTCACACGGCATACGAATTGCTTTATCGCTTTGTCGATGACTTGCACAGTTATGCGCAGACCCACGCGTCACTGGCGGATCACAGCCATGCGCGCGAGCGTTGGGATGAGCCGTTTACCCCGCAAACCAACTGGATGGCGTCGGCCGCCTCGGGGATTCGCGCGGCATTCATTCTGGTTGTTCTGGGCAGCTATTGGGTCGCCACCGCGTGGCCGAGCGGAGCGACCATGACGCTGATCGCCGCTGCGACCGTGGGCCTTTCAGCGGCGACACCGAATCCAAAACGCATGGCATTTCAGATGGCTTGCGGGACGTTGCTCGGGGCACTGATCGGCTTCGTCGAGATGTTTTTCATCTTCCCCTGGATCGATGGTTTTCCATTGCTCTGCGTGATGCTCGCGCCGGTGATCGTGCTCGGTTCGTTCCTCACTTCGCGGCCACACTACGCCGGCGTGGGTCTCGGTTTGCTGATCTTTTTCAGCACCGGTTCGGTGCCGGACAACCTCACCGTCTACAACCCTTACGCCTTTATCAACGACTACATCGCCATGGTGCTCGGCATGCTGGTCTGCGCAGCCGCCGGGGCGATTATTCTGCCGCCCAACAGTCGCTGGTTGTGGCGTCGGCTGGAGCAGGATCTGCGCGGGCAAGTGGTGTACGCCATCAGCGGCAAACTCAAGGGTTTGGCGTCGAGTTTCGAAAGCAGCACCCGCGACCTGCTGCATCAGGCCTACGGTCTCGCGGCAGGGCAGCCGCAGGTGCAGCGGGACTTGCTGCGCTGGATGTTTGTGGTGCTGGAAGTCGGTCACGCGATCATCGAGTTACGCAAGGAACAGGCGATCCTGCCGGTGCATCCGGCCTATGCCGAATCTCAACCCTGGCGTCAGTCAATCAGGGTGATGGGCCGCTCGCTGGTGCGGCTGTTTTTGCAACCGAGCCAGAGCAATCTGGAGCGTGGATTGATCGCCGTCGATCACGCGATCAGCCGTGTGCAAGCCACCGACGAACCTTTCGCGCCGCACTTCGACACCTCGGCCCTGCGTCGGGTGAAGAGCTACCTGCACTTCATCCGCACCTCGTTGCTGGACCCGCAATCACCGCTCGCCGGCTACATGAATGCCAACGCCACCGCCAAGCCTCAAGGACTTGAACATGCCTCGTGAAATCGCCTTCCACGGCGTGTACATGCCGACCATGACCCTGATGTTTTTTATCGCAGCGGCACTGGCCTGGGCGCTGGACCGATTCCTGTCCGGGTTCGATCTGTACCGCTTCTTCTGGCACCCGGCGCTGTTGCGCCTGAGTTTGTTTACCTGTCTGTTCGGCACCCTGGCGCTGACTGTTTACCGTTGACTCTCTACCACTGACTCTCTATCACTGAAGAAGGCCCTGATGAAAAAGCTTTTCAGCCTGCTCGCCACTCTGTTGGTGCTGGTCCTTGCGATAGGGATCGGCCGGACCCTCTGGGTGCATTACATGGACACGCCGTGGACCCGCGACGGCCGGGTGCGCGCCGACATCATCAATGTGGCGGCGGACGTTACCGGCGAAGTGGTGGACGTGCCGGTGCGTGATAATCAATGGGTGAAGAAGGGTGATTTGCTGATGCAGATCGACCCCGAGCACTACCGCATCGCGGTCAAACAGGCACAGTCGCTGGTGGCCTCACGCAAGTCGACGTGGGAGATGCGCAAGGTCAATGCTCACCGCCGCGCCGACATGGACAACCTGGTGATCTCCAGGGAAAACCGCGACGACGCCAGCAACATCGCTGACTCGGCCCTGGCCGATTACCAGCACGCTCAGGCGCAACTGGAGGCCGCCGAACTGAACCTCAAACGCACCGAAGTGCGGGCGGCGGTGGACGGCTATGTGACCAACCTCAACGTGCATCGCGGCGATTACGCGCGCATCGGCGAAGCGAAAATGGCCGTGATCGATATGAACTCGTTCTGGGTCTACGGCTTCTTCGAAGAAACCAAATTGCCCCACGTGCGGGTCGGCGATAAAGCCGACATGCAGTTGATGAGCGGGGAAGTGCTGAAGGGGCATGTGGAGAGTATTTCTCGCGGTATCTACGACCGTGATAACCCGGAAAGTCGCGAGCTGATTGCGGACGTCAACCCGACCTTTAACTGGGTGCGGTTGGCGCAACGGGTGCCGGTGCGGATTCACATTGATGAAGTGCCGGAGGGTGTGCTGTTGGCGGCGGGGATTACTTGTACCGTGATAGTAAATCCCGCGGCTGGTGAGTAACCCTGTGGCGAGGGAGCAAGCTCCCTCGCCACAAAAAGCGACCGCATCAGCCGTTACAAAACGTCTCATGCAAATGCCGCCAAACCACCTTGCCATCCGCCAGGTTCTCAAACACCACCGTCGATCGCCGATCAGAGTGCAACCCCGTCGCATCGGTCTGCCGGTCGCGATAACTCACCGTTGCACCACCGTCGTACAGAGCGACGCCGCGCAACTCGCTGAGCTCAATTCTGAACCCGAGCTTTTTCCCGCCCGCCAGCAGAAACAACTCATTCAACGCCTCAAAATCCAGCACCCGCCCCAATGGCGAGATCATGGAAAACTGTGGCGAAAAACGGGTCAGCAACTGTTCAAGCTCTGACTCGTCTCGTTCCTCGGCCAGCCACTGCTCAATGGCAACGTGGGCCTGAATCACTTCGTCAAAGTATTGGGTGTAGTCGGTCACAAGAGCTGCCCCTTCAATCCAAACCGCTTCATTAATCCCGCTTCCAGCCAGGCTTTAGGCAACAACCCCGCCAACAACGGCAACGCCCGACTGCCATTGCCCAGACGAATCAGGCGCGGTGGTTTGCTCTGCTGCACAGCCTTGAGCAAATCCTCTGCAAACTCCTTGGCTGGCGTCGGTTTGTCCTGAGAAGCCTTGGCCCGCGCGCGAATACCTTCACGCAGCGGAAACCACGGCGATTGCTCAGTGATCAACTGCTCAGCCTCATGACCGGCATTCTTGGCAAAACTGGAAGCGATGGCTCCCGGCTGGACCTCCATGACCCGCACGCCAAACGGCGCCAGCTCCATACGCAACGCATCGGTCAAGGCATGCACTGCCGCTTTCGAGGCGCAGTAGGCGCCGGCGAATGGCGTGACCAAAACCCCGGACACGCTGCCGATGTTCACCACCAGACCTTTGGCCCGGCGCAGCACCGGGAACATCGCGCGGGTGACGCCGACGATGGCGAACACATTGGTTTCGAATTGCCGCTGCATGGCCGGCACACCGCCGTCGAGCAACGGCCCCATGGCGCCGTAACCGGCGTTGTTGATCAGCAAGTCGAGGCCGCCATGTTGCTGGTTGATGTGTTCGCTCAAGTGTTCGAGTCCGGCACCGTCGTTGACGTCCAGTTGCACGGCGGTGAAACCGGCAGCGGCCAGAGCCACCACGTCTTCAGCCTTGCGGGCGCTGGCCCAGACTTCGTAACCGGCACTTTTGAACACCTCGGCGAGGGCACGGCCAATGCCGCTGGAACAACCGGTAATCAATGCAACGGGCATGGCGCGGTCCTTGTGCAAAAAGAGAAAAGGGAAGATCAATCGGAGAAACTACCGTGCAAACGCTCGGCGCGAAACTCCAGCGTTTGCGGGCGATAGCCAGGACGCAGCGGCGGCATTGGCAAGCAGTCTTCCCAGTTCGCGCCGGCCTGCAGTTCGCCGGGGCCGCGATAGCGCGGTGCGGCGTATTGATTGTCGGCCAGATTGACCGTGTCGCCCGGCGCATAGGCGGCGATGCGCCAGCGCAGTTCGGTCAGCGGCACGTCGTTGCCGTTGTTCATTTTCAGTTGCAACGGGCGATCGGTCGGACAGTGTTCTGGCGCGTAGGTGATGCGCAACTCCAGGCGCGCCAGTTGCTTGACCTCGCGGTTGTCCAGCCAGATCACCCATGTTGCCACCAGAGCCAACCCAATGGCCGCCGCCACCGAGACCGGCAATGCCTTGGCTGGGTAGCGCAGCAAAAGGATCAGCCAGGTAATGACCAGCAGGACGCCGATGAACATGTTTGAACGCTCCTTGAACTCATGACCACCATCCTACCGAAGGGCCGAAGGAATGGACATTCGTCGATCAAGGTCCTTTGCCGTTGGTCGGCACTGTGATTTCTGACAGTAGCCACGCTTGTCCACGAACGGTTAGATGACCACTGGTAAACAGGGACGCCACCGGCATGCAGACCTTGACGATGGGAATGCACCACAAAACACCCAGATTGTCCGTTGTCGAGCCACGTGGTCTGCCGATCCGTTCGGTTGATTATTGGCGCGAGGTCGAAGGCGTTCCTACTCAGGCACGTATCAACCGCATCCTCCACAATGCCGCAGGACTCGCGGTGAAACTGTGGGATCCGCGGTTTTGGGCGATGAAACAAGAAGAGCTGATGACTCCCGCCAACCTCACGACGGTGTTTTCGCTGTCGGGTAACGCGCTGCTCACTGACAGCGTCGATGGCGGTTGGCAGCTCAACCTGCCAGGTCTGGGTCATGAGGTTTTGCTGGGATGGGACAGTCGAGGCGCGCGACGTGAAGTCGAGTATGACGATCTGCTTCGTCCCGTTTCGGTGTTCGAGCAGGGCGGGACGGAGCCAGGCCGTTGTGTTGAACGCATGGCCTATGGAGGGCCCGATCACGGCGATCACAATCAATGTGGCCAGTTGATCCGTCACGACGACCCCGCAGGAACGGTACTGTTCGAGGCCTTTTCAATCACTGGCCAATGCGTGAAGCAAGTCCGTCACTTCACCCTGGACCCTGTTACACCTGACTGGCCGGCGTTGGAAGCCGATCGCCAGCGCCTGCTTGAGCCGGGGGACGGAGCCGCTTCGACGTGGCGTTTCGGTCCACTGAATGATGTGCAGGATCAGAGCGATGCCAAGGACAACCGCCAGGTCTTCAGCTTGACCCTTGAGGGTCGTTTGCGTGAGACGCGTCTGCAACTTCAGGGACTGACCACGTGGCAAACGCTGGTCAACAATATTCAGTACAACGCCGAGGGGCAAGTTACCCACGAAACTGCCGGCAATGATGTAGAAACAACCCTGCTTTACCGCGCTGAAGACGGTTTGTTGATGGAGCGTCGGGCACAGGACGCCAACACCCGAATCCTGCAGCAGCTGATCTACGACTACGACCGGACGGGCAATGTCCTGAGCATCGAGGACAAGGCATTGCCGGTGCGTCACTTCGCCAACCAACGTATCGAACCGATCAGTCGCTTTAGCTACGACAGCCTTTACCAATTGATCGAGGCCTTTGGTTGGGAGGCGGGTAGCGCCAATCAGGGACCGGAATCGGTAGGGAGGACCGATCCTGCGGCGGTCAGCAACTATCACCAAACCTACCGTTATGACGAAGGCGGCAATTTGTTAAAGCTGACGCACGTCGGCGCACAAAGCCCGGGGCGTGAACTGCAAGCCGCCCGATACAGCAATCGTTGTCTGCCCTATCGCAGCGGCGTGCCGCCGACCGAAGCAGAAATCGCCACCGCGTTCGATGCCCGGGGTAATTGTCTGGAACTGGATCAGGGACGGTTTTTGACGTGGGGCCTGCGTAACCAGTTGCAATCGGTCAGCCCGGTGGAGCGCACCTCCGGGGACAATGACCGGGAGGCCTATGTCTACGATGGCAGTGGTCAACGCGTGCGCAAGATTCGCTCGTTGCAGACCAATGCCCGAACCGTTGTGGCTGAAATGCGTTACTTGCCGGGACTTGAACTGCGCACCGATGACGGGACTGCGGAAAGGTTACAGGTGATCACCGCCCAGGCGGGTCTCAACAGCGTGCGCGTGCTGCACTGGGAGACCGATCCTTCGCACAGCATGAACAACGATCAATACCGTTACAGCCTCGGCGACCACTTGAGTTCTTGCACGCTGGAGCTTGCGGATGACGCACGAATCATGAGTCGGGAAATCTATTACCCGTTTGGCGCTACGGCCTGGGTTGCCGGGGATGATGTGATAGAGGTCAGTTATAAAGTCATTCGCTACTCGGGCAAAGAGCGGGATGCCACCGGGCTTTATTACTATGGTTTGCGTTATTACGTGCCGTGGTTGCAGCGCTGGCTCAATCCTGATCCCAAGGGGTTTGTCGATGGGCCGAACCTGTATCAGATGGTTGGTAATTCGCCCATGAATTATGTCGATAGCGACGGCGGTGGAAAGACCAAAGCTTCAGAGTTGAGCCGAAGCCTGGACAAGCAACAGGCCTTGGTCTCATCGGTTGGAGGAGCCGTTTCTGATCTCAAAAATTCAATGCTTAACCACACCTATGCGCAGCATCGGTTCAAAGCTTTGGGCAGACGAGTCGCTACCCAGCTTGTTAGCAGTGCTTTCAGTACTGCCAGTGAGGCGGCGGGAGCGGCGGGGGGCGGTGCCTTGGGTGGGTTGGCGGGGCCGTTGACGGGTGCGCTCGGAGCTAAAGCCGGGAAGGCAATCGGCTCCAGGATGGCAGATGCCTTGATTGCCAAGGTGGTGGACACCCATCAACTGGACCGTCCGATCAACTTCAAGGGTAACGAAATGAACCCTAAAACATTTGTTGAGAGCGTTGAACCCAAAAAGAAACTCAGTCTTGCAACGGCAAAACTTGAACTGTCGGCGGTTGACCCGCGGACACGTGAAGGGCGAAAGCAATTGGAGAAAAAAGTCACCACTGCGGTTGTGGATAAAGTTGTCGCAAAGGTGGCCAGTAAGTTGGGATCGGAAGCGCCGGGTCTGATCAAGACAGGTCGGGAGTTTTACCAGGCATCGCAAGGACTGAACGCGACATCGCTTAGCGAGGCTTATGACGAGACGCCAGCAGTGATCGATATGCTGGAGTTCAGGATGCAGGCAATCAAAACTGAATTCGCGGTTTCCGGTAGCGCGGATCCGGAAACCTTCGAGCGTATCGCTGAGCTCTCGACGCAGACGCAGGCAGTGGTTCAGACATTGAACCGAAACCAGGATTTCATTGAGCTCGTCGCGCCCAAGCCTTACGCCGGAAGACGACAATCACTGAATGGAACGTCCAGGTCAGCCCCGGTTCGGCAAATGTCAAAAGGCTGATGCAAGAAAAAAGCCCCCACCCAACCCGCTGCGGATAGGGGAAACGCAGCGGGTCGGACGGGGGCTTCTGGTGTTACAGATCAATTACCGCGCGATGGTTTTCACCGATACGCCGCGTTCTATCGGGGTAGAGCGACCGTAGATATCTTCAAACCGCTCGATATCGTCTTCGCCCAAGTAGCTGCCCGATTGCACTTCGATGATTTCCAGCGAGATCTTGCCCGGATTGCGCAAGCGGTGGACCGAAGCGATCGGGATGTAGGTCGACTGGTTTTCAGTGAGCAGGAACACGTTTTCGTCGCAGGTCACTTCAGCCGTGCCGCTGACCACGATCCAGTGTTCGGCGCGGTGGTGGTGCATCTGCAGCGACAGACACGCGCCCGGTTTGACCGAGATGCGTTTGACCTGGAAGCGGCCGCCCATGTCCACCGAGTCGTAGGAGCCCCACGGACGATAGACTTCGCAGTGGGTCTGGGTTTCGCTGCGGCCTTGTTCGTTGAGGGTGTTGACCATCTGTTTCACGCCTTGGACCTTGTCCTTGTGGGCGATCATCATGGCGTCCTTGGTTTCGACGACCACGATGTTTTCCAGGCCAATCACCGACACCAGTTTGCCGTTGCCATGGATCATGCAGTTTTTGCTGTCCTGGATGACCACGTCGCCTTTGGTGACGTTGCCGTTGGCGTCTTTTTCATTCACTTCCCACAACGACGCCCAGCAGCCGACATCGCTCCAGCCCGCGGTCAGCGGTACAACGCAGGCGCGCTGGGTTTTTTCCATCACCGAGTAGTCGATAGAGTTGTCCGGGCAGCAAGCGAAGGTGGCGGCGTCGACGTCGACGGTGTCGGCATCCTGCTCGCTGCGCTCAAGGGTCAGCATGCAGGTGTCGTAGATGTCCGGATCGTGTTTTTTCAGTTCTTCGAGGAAACGGCTGGCGCGGAACAGGAACATGCCGCTGTTCCAGAAGTAACCGCCGGACTCGACGAACTCGGTGGCGCGCTTCACGTCCGGTTTTTCGACGAAGTGCGAGACGCGGCTGACGCCTTCCGGCAGCAGCGAATCATTGGCCGACTTGATGTAGCCATAGCCGGTTTCCGGTTTGGTGGCCGGTACGCCGAACAGCACCATTTCGCCGTTTTCTGCGGCGACGGTGGCCAGGGCCAGCGCGCGTTGCAGGGCTTTCTGATCTTCCAGCACGTGGTCGGCCGGCAGCACGAGCATCAACTCGTCGCGACCTTCGTTGACCAGCATCATCGCGGTCAAGGCAACGGCCGGCGCGGTGTTGCGGCCGAACGGTTCCATCAGGATGCGCTGGGTGTCCAGTTTACGGGCGGCCAATTGCTCGTTGACGATGAAACGGTGTTCTTTGTTGCAGACCACGATCGGCGTGTCCATGCCTTCGAACACCAGGCGTTCCAGGGTTTGCTGGAACAGTGTTTGTTCGCCGGTCAGGGCGAGAAATTGCTTGGGGAATTGCTTTCGCGAAAGCGGCCAAAGACGTGAGCCGCTACCACCTGACAAGATCACCGGAATCATGTTGTTACTCCTTGAAAATCGTATGGGTCAGAGCTACTGCGTTCTGTCGTTTCACTCTTGTTCTTATTCCGTGTCCGGGTAGCCCGTGGGCTACCCGACAAAATGATTAGCGCGTCGAAACCGGGCGTTTTACCCAGACTGGCGACAGGCTGCTGCCGGTGCCAGTGACGTACAGCACGGCGGCTTCACCACGTTCCAGGGCAACCGGTTTCACGTCGCCGACTTTCTTGTCGCCATCGTATAGAGCCAGGCTGACTTTCACTGGGTTGATTTCACGCTCGCCACGGCCCTTGGCGGCCACGGTCGGGACCACTTCGGTCTTGCCGTCAGCGGTTTTCAGGGTCAGGGCCTTGTCGCTGAGGTTCTGTACGCGAACCAGGGATTTCTGCTTGTTCTTGAATGGCGGCTCTTCGATCAGTTGCGGCGCGCCGCTGGCGTTGCTGACCAGGGTGTAATAGTGATCACCGGCCAGTTTCACCGGCAGGGTCTGGCTGCCGACCTTGGCGCTGTAATCGCCGCCCGGCATGAAGCTGAAGTCACTGCTGGACAGCGGCGCGACTTCGCTCAGGTTGGTAGTACCGACGGTGGCGCTGACTTCAGCGTTACCGGCGTTGTAGATACGCACGAAGCTTGAGCCTTTCGGTGCGGTCGGGCCGTAGAGTGCGGCGTCGCCAGCGAAGGCGGACATCGACAGAACGCTCATGCCAGCGACGAGAGCAAAAGTCTTGGCGAGACGGCGAGGAGTAGTAGTGAAAGTCATGGTGTACCTCTCTTTCAGTTTTGCGCCCGGTCGGGCGTCTCGGATTTAGTGTTTGCGGCTACGTTTTGTTGGCGAGCGCCGGCTTCTTTGAGCTCTGCGACCCACTGCGGGTCGGCGTCACCGATTTCGTTGTTCACAGGCAGATAACGTTCAGGAAACTCCCAGATCAGCACCTGTGGCGGGCTGTTCTTGAAAGCATCACTTTTCAGGTAGGTGAGCATCGGCAGAATCGGGCCGTGGCCGTCTTCGGCGTAATTGACCACGTCGCTGTTCAGTGCTTGTTTCAGCGCACCGACGAAGTTCCAGTTGGGGTTGGCGCTGTAGCTGGTGCCGATCAGGGCCACCGGCACTTCAGTGTTGGCGAACAGGGCGTCATCACCGGCAGGCTGGTCTTGCGCCGCAACGGTATTGCGCTTCTGCAACGGCTCGGGCTTGGGCATCAGGTTTTCGAACAGCGGGTCCAGCGGCAGGAACAACCGCAGGTCGCCCTTGTGAGTCACCTTCTCCGCAGGTTCAGTGACGAAGTGTTGCGGCTCGCCGCTCAGCGGGTATTTTTCGGTAATGGATTTCGCCAGGGTTTCGGCGGCGATTTGCGCGCCTTCCGGGGTCCAGTGGGTGTCGGTGCGCAGGAACACTTGCTGACCGTCCAGTTTGCCCCTCAGCAGCGGGCCGAACAGGTCGGGAGCGAGGACCTTGTTGGCCGCCACACGAGCGTGGAAGTCCTCATAGAGGTTGGCGTGGATACTCGAAGGTTTCGCTTCACCCAAGTGTTCCGGGTACACGCGAGTCTTGGCCGGCAAGATCGCCATGACCAGTTTCACGCCTTTGGCTTTCAGTTCCTGGCGCACGCCTTCGACCAGCGCGTAGTTGCCTTGCAGGTTCAATTCTTCGTTAACGATCGGGTTGAATTCCTCATCGCTGTACAACCACTGATCGCGACCGAGCACGACGCCCGGACGACCTTCGTTGAACAGTTTGAAATCCAGCGCAGCCCAAAGGTTGGTGCCCAGACGCTTGATCGGGAACTCTTCGTCGTAGTGCGTCTCGACGGCCTTGGTCCAGCGACCGTTGAGCACGGTCGCATCGGCGTTGGTGCTGAAGCCGAAGAAGCTGCGCGTCGACCACAGGCCGAGGACGACCAGCGTCACCATGAACAGGGCGATGTAGAAGATGCGTAATGAGCGGGTCATGGTCAGATCCCTCAGAACTGGAAGTAAAGGAACGGCGAGAAGCTTTGCGCCGAGAGTTTGAAAATCGAGGCGATGAACAACACCAGTACCAGCGTACGCATCACGTAACGAGACCAGTCAGCGGTCCAGTAGGCCGGTTGCACGGTCGCATCAACGCCAACGGTGTAGCCAGGTTCGTGGATGCTGCCCGGGTTGTCGCCCGGTACGGCTTTGATCATTCCAGGCGTCGCGGTGGCCGGGCCATCGGCCTCGACGTTCACCACAGGCTGGGTCTTTTCAGGCGGCAGGTTGCTGTAGAAGTCACGAATGCCAAAGAACGCCAGGGTCATGTAAGCCACCACCAGGGTCGCCACTTGCAGACCGGTGAGGCTGGCCGCGTTGAGTTCCGACAGTGACCATTCGCCGAAGCTGAACATCGCGCCGTACATACGACCGGCGACGTGCAGGTTTTCCGAGCGGAAGATCACCCAGCCCATGACCACGAGCAGGAAGGTCAGCGCCCAGCGGATCGGGTTGATGCTGCGCGGCGACGTGTTCAGGCCAAGGGCTTTTTCGATTGCCAGCCACATGCCGTGCCAGGCGCCCCAGATGATGTAAGTGATGTTCGCGCCGTGCCACAGACCACCCAGCAACATGGTCAGGAACAGGTTGCGATAGGTCATCAGCGTACCTTTGCGGTTACCGCCCAGTGTGATGTACAGGTAGTCACGCAACCAGGTGGACAGGCTGATGTGCCAGCGACGCCAGAACTCGGTGATCGACTGGCTGATGTACGGCTGCTTGAAGTTTTCCATGAAGCGGAAACCCATCATCAAGCCCAGACCGATCGCCATGTCGCTGTAACCGGAGAAGTCGAAATACAACTGCGCGGTGTAGGCCAGAGCGCCGAGCCAGGCGTCGCCTGTGGTCGGGTTCTGCAAGGCGAAACAATGGTCGGCCACCACCGCGAGGGTGTCGGCGATGAAGACCTTCTTGATGAAACCCTGCATGAACCGCGTGGCACCCTCGGAGAACTTGTCGAGGGTGTGAGTGCGGTTGTTGAACTGGTCGGCGAGATCGCGGAAACGCAACACGGGACCTGCGATCAGGTGCGGGAAGATCGCCACAAACGCTGCGAAGTCGATCAGGTTGCGGGTCGCCGGCGTGTCACCACGGTAGACGTCGATAATGTAGCTGATGGACTCGAAGACGTAGAACGAGATCCCGATCGGCAACAGCACGTGGGTCAGGATGAACGGCGACAGACCGACCGAGCTCATCATCGCGTTGATGCTGTCGACGCCGAAGTTGGCGTACTTGAAGTAGCCGAGAATGCACAGGTCGACGCCCACGCCCAGGAGCAACCAGCGCTGTGCCGGTTTGGTCCGAACGCCTGCGGCACCGACTTTGAGGCCGATCCAGTAGTTCCACAACGTGACGGCTGCGAACAGCGCAAGGAAGTCCACACGCCACCAGGCATAGAACACGTAGCTGGCGAGCAGCAGCAGCAGGTTGCGATAGCGTATTCCGCTTAAGTAGTACATGCCGAGAAAGATCGGCAAGAACAAAAACAGGAACACGTTGGATGAAAATACCATCCCGGTCTCTCCATGTTTAACCAACAGTCAAGGGCCAACGGCCCCCCCAAACCCCCCACCGAAATCCGGGGGATACATGATCGTTCCCACGCTCTGCGTGGGAATGCCTCACTGGACGCTCTGCGTCCGCTTCGGCATGTGACGCGGAGCGTCACGGGCTGCCATTCCCACGCAGAGCGTGGGAACGATCACCGATGACTCAACTGCCTTTTTTGCCTTTTTCACTCGCCGGGTCGTAGACCTTGGTCAAATCCCCACCGAGGCGGAAGGTCTTGAACGGCTGCATTTCGCGCTTTTTCTCAAGCACATCCGGCGAGCAGGTGTAGAGCGTGCAGAACGGTTCGAGCCAGGAAAATTTCGAGTCGACCTTGAGGTCGGTCATGTCCTGCTCTTTACCGGTCTTCTTCTCGAATTCTTCCGGGTCTTCGACACCCGCGAGCACTCGATCACCCAGGCGCTTCAATGCGCCGTTGTTTTCCTGACGCAAGTCCACACCGTTGACCTGAGCGAAACTGGCGATCATTGCCAGAGGCGGCAGGGCGTAGTTGTGATAGGCGAGGGCGCGTTGCTGGCGCTTGAGTTCGTTGGGCAGGAAACCCTGCGCGTCGATTTGATTGACGCCGACTTTGTATTCCTTCACCGACCAGTCGAACAGGTCGCGGCGGTTGGTGGCGATGGACGTTGCCATCACCGACCAGGCGGACCAGTACGAGTGGTTGTTGGTTTTTTCCAGCGGCAGGTTGTCCCAGTCGCTGACCACTTGATCAGCCATCCTGCTGAACCAGGCCTCGATCAGTTGCGACTCTTGCTGATGGTTCGCCAACGGATGCGAGTCGGAGAACTTCAGGCGGATATAGGACGAGGCCATGCTGCCCAACGCCCATTTGCGCATGGACTTGCCGGTGTGGTTGAAGTCCTTGGACATCAACGCATCGGCCTTGGCCCAGGCGGTCAACCAATTCAGGGTGCATTCCAGCTGTTCCGGACGACCGTCACGCATGTACTGCATCACGCGCTTGCTGGTGCCGCGCTCAATCTTGGTGATGTCGGCCGTGGTGTCACGGAAGGCTTTTTCCGATGCCTCGTTCAGGGTCGAACGGGCCTTGTCGGAGCCTTCGTACTTGCTGCGAAATTGCAGCGAACCGGTGTACGGCGTCGGCATCGCATCACAGCCTTCGCTCTTGTCGCCGGTTTTGACTTTTTCAATCGGCGCGAAGTATCCCTGTGGCGGACGCAGGGGCGCGGCGGCCTGGGTGGCCCCGGCGAACATCGCCAGTGCCAGCAGGGAGGGCGCGATTAACTTTTTCAAAGTTCGGGTTTGCATGCATGTCATAGGAGGTAGCCTCATTGCCCGGCCTGAGCCGTACGCTGCTCAGCGCCTGGGAACACGTTGCGTTTGCAGATTTTCGCTTCGACTTTCTGTGGCGCGGCACCTGCTTCAGGGCCCTGGATTTCGACGGCCAGCAGATTCTGCGAGGCCCAGTCTTCGTCCGTGCGCAACTCAAAGGCGAAACGCCCGTCGGTATCGGAGGTTTCCGGTTTTTCGATCTTGATGTCCTCGTGGCGACCGTTCATGTACCAGAGGGTGGCTTGCAGATTTTTCACCGACGGATCGGCGAAGCGAATGTCAACCTGGTGGCTGCGGTTTTGCAGATTCAGGTTCTTGGTGTTGACCATCAATTCGTTCTTGCCCGGTTTCAACGTGGTGCTGCCGGTCATCTGTGCATCCTTTCCTTCGCAACCGTTGTCCAGCAGCGCCATCATCTGGCGGTAGATGGTTTCCTGGTCGAGGCGATAGAGCGGCGAGAATTCCCAAATCAGAATCTTCGGTGGCTTGGTCTGGAACTCTTCGCTGCCCAGGTACTGCAGCATCGAACCTTCCAGGCCACCGCCGGGGAACGCCACGTTGAGGATGTCGGCGCCGATGGCCTCTTCGAGGAAGCCGGAGAAGTTGTAGTTCTTGCCACTGTGGCTGGTGCCGACCAGGGTGACCTCCGGATTGCCGGAATCACTGAACAGATCGCCATCAGCTGCTTCGCCTTTCGGCTCGGTGGTGAACTGATCCATGTACTGGGTCGCGTAGCTGGTGCCACAGAGTTGACCGGCCATATTGTGTAACGTTCCGGTCTTGCCCATGCGACCCGACTTATGGCTCTCGAATTCGCGTTTCGGCACGTCGGCAAAGGCCGGCATTTTCTTGATTTGCTCACCGACGATTTTCGCCGTGCGCTGGGCGCCATACGGCGTCCAGTGTTGGTCGCCGCGGAAGTAGAAGTCGTGGGCCTGCTGGGTCTCAGGCAGCGATTCGTTGGTCAGCGGCGACAGGTCCGGCACGGTGTAGCCCATGGCGGCGAAACGCCCGAGCATGGTCTTGTAGTTCTTCAAGGCCTTGTCGAAATCGAACTTGGCTTTGTCTTCCGGGTTGAGCTTGTCACGGTTCACAAGACCACGGGTCGGCTGGTAAACAACGACCAGCTCCACGCCTTTGCTCTTGAACGCGTCGTGCAGTTCTTTCATGCGTTTGTAGCCGGCGGGCGTGGTGTCGAACTCGGTGCGCAAGTCTTCTTGCGTACGGAATAGCCAATCGCCTTGGGCCTGCACCAGCGTGGTGAAGTTCTGCTGGTAACGCGTGATGTAGTTTTTCGCGTCGTGCGCTGCCGGGCACAGGTTGCAGCACGGCTCGGCGTCGAAGCTGGGTGGCTTTATGTTGCCGGCAGCTGCATCGGCACGAGCGCCGGCGCTGGCCGCGAGAATGCCGACGGTCAGGGCCGACAGGCTGAGTAATTTGATCAAGTGTGAGTGCATAAAATTGTCCTCAGTCCTGCATTTCGGTCTGGCGTTCGACAGGGTCGATCAGCACGGCTTTCTGCTGGCGAACCAGCAGGTCGAGAATTTCATCCTGGCGCTCGCCAAGAATTCCGTTGAAGCTGATGCCGCTGGATTTGGTCGGCGAGAGCATGGACACGCGATACAACTCGACGCTCAGCGGCGAGTCGATGGACAGTGGTCCGCTGCCGTTGCCGGCCAGTTCGCCACCGACGATGATCAGCGACACCTGGGCGTCGAACGGGTCGAGCTTGATGTCACGGTCGGTG
The DNA here is from genome assembly GCF_054898165.1 of Pseudomonas sp. Hz4. NCBI lineage: Bacteria > Pseudomonadati > Pseudomonadota > Gammaproteobacteria > Pseudomonadales > Pseudomonadaceae > Pseudomonas > Pseudomonas sp. Hz4. The sequence continues at coordinate 1,304,704 of NZ_CM142719.1, forward strand.
TCGCTCAGGTCCTTGATGTGCCCGTAGACACCGGTCAGGCCGTTGGCCATGGACAGGTTTTCGTAGAGGCGGATGTTCACGCTGTTACGAATCCGGATGCCGTGACGACGGTTGCTGATCACCTTGTTGCCCCACAGCAGGTTGTCGCCACTCTCGTAGAGGGTGATGCCGTCGGTGTGGTTCTTGTAAATCTCGTTGTAGGCGATCAGGTTGCTCACGCTGTTACGGTCGATCACCAGGCCCGACAACTTGTTGTCGTAGCTGCGGTTGTTGAAGATGAAGCTTTTGTTGACCTCACGGGAAATGATGATCCCGTGCTTCTTCTTGGTCCCGAACACCGTGTTGTCGGCGATGATCAGACCGTGGGAACGGTCATGCGGGTCAATGCCGTAGACGATGTTGTCTTTGTAGGTGTTGCCCTTGACCACAAAGTCGCGGGTTTCGTAGCAGTAGAAGCCGTACCACATGTCCGAGAACTCGGAGCCGACAATCCAGCCGGTCGGTTCAGGGCGCTTGAGCACCTTGGCCATGTTCGGCGTGTACTGGGAAATACTCACGCCGTAAGACTTACTGTTGGCATAACCGAAACTGGCGATCTTGCTGTTGGCGATGTAAGTCTCGGTGCCACCCCAGGACAACATGAACGGACGGAATTCCTTCGCCGACTTGAACATCGCCGGGCCGTTTGCCTTCTCACTCCAACCGGTGATTTTGGTATCACGCACGAACAGCTGACCGTCGTTGACCAGGAACGAACCGGCCTCCTGAGACAGGCGCAGTTCCTGGGTCTGCTTGTCGATTTCCAGAATGCCCTTGTTACCCACCACAATCGGCAACTTCGCCAGGAATACGCCCGGCGAGGTTTCGCTGAAGTACTGCTTGGGCACCTTCTTGGCCAGATCCTTGAGGTTCATATAGCCGTCATCAATGAAGATGGCCTGCGGGATGCCGTGCTGACGCACCACCCATTCAGCCATCTTGTTGTCGCCGCCGATAAAGTCCTTCAGGGCGTTTTCCTGCATCATCCGGCGCACGCTGATTTTGCCGGGGTTGGTGCGCACGATTTTCGCGGCGATGGCTTCGGCGGTGTAGCCGGAGGTGTCCGGCAGTGTCGGTTTGGCCAACTCCAGCGGCGCGGTCGGGGCGCTGCTGACGGTGTAGGTCTTGGCCTGTTGCAAGCCTTTGGCAATGGTCGCCGGTTGCCCTTTTTGAACGGGCGCGGTCGGCTCCACCGCGGCGAAAGCTGCCGTGCTGGCCAGCAACATCGCGCCGGCCAGCAAGGTTATCGAGCCTCTCTTCGGACTGTTCATGTCAGGAACTCCCTTAGCGGTTCGCATCAGAAGCGCCAGATCACGTCGACAAACGCGCGGTGCATGTACGAGTCGACGCCTTTGCCATACGCATCACCGGGCTTGAACACACCGCCACGCAAACGCACCAGGGCCGAAGGCTCATCGATCGATTGGCTCAAGGCTGCGGGCAGCAGGCCTTGCTTGAAGTACTTGGTGACGACCACGTCCATTTCCTGACCGAGGTCTTTGCTGCCATCTTCCAGTGGCAGGGACGTGCTGGAGAGCACCGCGCCGGTCACGTCGTCGGTGTCATTCTGGACGGCATTGATGCCGTTGCTGCCGACCGGCTTGTTGCCGTCGACGCGCCAGAATTTGTGGTAGATCACACTGGCGTCGTATTCGTCGTTGAGCATCCACGAGCCGAACAAGGTCGCGGACTGCATGTTGTTCGTTTCACCACGGAACGCTTCGCCGAAACGGTGAACCCGCGAGCGAGTACCGGTGTAGTTCGAACGGTTGCTTTGCAGGCCGTTCTGTTCGTAATCAGCGCTGGCACGGGCATAAGCTGCACCGACTTGCCATTGCGGATCGAGGCGCAGGCGTACACCGAGGTCGGTGGCCCAGCCATCGACGTTGCCGCTGGATTTGGCTTGTGCCGGCGCGTTGCCCTCGGCGGTCAGCGGGTTGACCGTGTCGCGGTCGCCGCTCATGCCGGTGACGCTGCCCCAGTAATTGACGGTGTTGGTGTTGCGCCAGTTGTAGGCATCGCTGTCGGCGGTGAGGCCGAGCCAGCTGATATTGCCATTCTCTTTCTTGTCCAGAGAATCGGCGGGAACACCTGGCTGCGCGGTATCGAGCTTGCCGTCATCGTAGGTGTGATGACCGCGAATGCCGACCCAGTTGCCCGGGTTCCACTGATACGCCGCATCGGCGTAAGCGTGCAGGCGATCCTTGTCCTTGGGCGCGAGTTCGGTGAGGTCGGTACGGTACTCGCTGAAGCGTTCGGCAACACCGGCGTTGGCGCGTAACAGGGTGGTGTCGAAGGTCCAGTTCAGGGCTTCGATGTTGGTGTCGCGCCATTGGCCGTCGTCATTGCGCAGGCGCTGGCGACCGAGTTTGAGTATCTCGCCCGGGTAGGGCGTAAGGCCGCTGTAACCGACCCAGAACTCGCGCATCGCCAAGTAGTTTTTCTTGGTCTTGCGATCACCGTTGTCGGTGGCCTGGGTGCCGTCGCTGTCGGACTGCTGAAGGGTGTCGGTCTCGATGATGTCGGTGGACGTCACCGCCTGGCCCATGGCGTAGGCGCTCCACGCGCCGCTCTCGCCATAGACCCACGGACGCAAGTCGAGGCCGACGCCATTGACGTCACCGCCCTCGGCAGTGCCAAGGTCGGCGTCGTCTTCGGACTGGGCGGTGACTTTCACGTCAAGGCCGTAATTCTTGCTTTCAGTCAGGGCCGCCAGGGTCGGGCACGACCACAAGAGGGCGAATGACAGGCCAATACCGGCCTTAACGAATGGATTCAACTTCATAGGGATTCCTCGCCGTCTTCTTCTTCCAGGGCATGCAGTTCCAGCGTGTTCTGGCTCAAGGCACCACGAACGGCCTGTTCTTGTTTCAACAGGCGTTGGGCCTCGGCGAGCTGGGCAGGCGGCAATTGGGTTTCGATTGTTTGCGCAAGTTCAGTGGCTTGCGGGGTGTTCTGCGCCTTGGCCAATTGGCTGAAGACGTAAGCGTTCAGCGGGTCGGGCTTGGTGCCCTTGCCCTGGGAGAACAGTTGGGCAATGGCGAAGTCGGCGCTGTTCTGACCGTTACGCGCAGCCTTGAGCAGGTGATCCAGCGCTTTCTGCGAATAGACCTTGCCCAGGTAACCACGGCGGTAAATCTGGCCGAGGTAGTAATCGGCGGCCACTTCTCTGCCGACGGCTTTCTTGAAGTGTTCTTCGGCGACCTTGGCGTCGGTCGGCACCATTTTGCCTTCGTAGTAGAGCTTGCCCAGCAACAGTTCGGCGCGCGGCTGGTCAGCGGCGCGGCCGTTCTCCAGGTATTTCATCATCGTGTCGACGTCGCCGAGTTCCGGGAAGTCGTAGAGCAGTTGCGCCAGGCTGACCCAGGAAGCGGGGTAGCCGGGTGCGATGCCTTCGAGCAGCGACTGGGCGGTTTTTTCGTCGGTCGTGCCCAGGGTTGCATTGCCCAGTACGCGGGCCACGCTGTCCACGCGTTGGGCGGAAACCGTGCCACGAGCCTGAGCGGCCTGCATCTGCTTGATCAGCTCGGCCTGTTGTTCAGGCTGGGCTTTTTTCTGATAAACCGTGGCCAACTCGACGTAGCAGATGTCGGTGGTGTTCAACGCGGCTTTGCAGATGGTTTCGACTTCGTCCAAGTGCTGGTCGTAAGTGCCCTGAGTGCGATAGAGCAGCACTTGGGCCAGGCCCGCTTCCGGTTTGCCTTCGGCGCGCCATTGGCTGATCTGCTGTTGCGCGTTGACGTTCGGGAAACTGTGTGGGTATTGCAGGTACAGCATCGCCAGCGGGATCAGAGTGTTGCCTTCACCTGCGGCCGAGGCTTTTTTCAACAGGCCTTCGGCTTCGTGCTGTTCGGCTTCGGTGGAACCGGGTTTGGCCACCAACAGACGACCCAGGCGAGCCTGGGCCCGCGGCGAGACGCTGGCCGCGGCGCGGTAAGTCGCCTCGGCTTGTTTGATCTGCGCCGGGTCACGGCTGTCGACCTGAATATCGGCCAGGCCAACCTGTGCTTCGCTGTAGCCCAGGTCTGCCAGTTGCTGGTAATTCTGCGCCGCCAGCGTGGTATCACCGCGCTTGAGGGCTTCGTTGGCCAGACGCTGGTCGGGCAGACCGGCGCATCCGGCCAGGGCAATTGCCATGGCCAGAGTCAGCGGGACTGGCAGGATTCTGATTGGGCTAGTCACGGGCATGTCCTCTGTTATTAACGACCGGCGGCCATGGCTTTATCGATCAGCCAGTTCAGGTTCGGACCACGAGTGCTGTTCACTTCAACCGGACGACCGGAGAATTTGCTGTCCAGCGGCTCGTCAGGCTTGATCAGCACGCGGATGTCGGACGACAGGTCGGCGCTTTTCAGGCTGGTGCTGCTGACGATCGTGCCGCTGCGAGTTTTGTCTTCGCCGGCGATCTGGAAGCTGACGGTGCTGCCTGGAAGCACATCGCCGAACTGACGATAGGAGAAGCGCGCTTCAACGTTGGCTTCGCTGTTGCGCGGCACCAGTTGGAAGATCACGTCGCCCTTGGTGGCGTACTGGCCGTCGGCGACCATTTGCTGCGCCACGGTGCAATCGCACGGCGACGTCAGGGTGCCGGTCATTTGCTTGCCGAACAGCTCTTCAACCTTGGCCGGTTGCAGTTGGTTATCGTCCAGATGGCCCTTGAGTACGTCGAGCATGCTGGTACTGAACGTCGCCAGCGGGGCGCCTTTGGCCGCAACACCGTCGGTTTTCACCAGGCTCTGCACAGTGCCGTCGCGCGGCATGGTGATGTTCATGCCCGCCACGCTGACCAGGCCGGCCTGCGCGTGGCTGACGAAGTACATGCCGTACACCGACTTGAAAATGAAGCCGAATGCCGTCAGACCGACGAGGAAAATCGCGAAGCTGAAGGTCACTGCACGCAGACGACCGAACGCGGTCATGCCGTGGCCGCCATCCTTGACCTTGCGCGCCTTGGTGAAGTTGTCGCGCTGCAGGGTTGCCAGCACTTCACCCATGCTGACGATGTCGCCGGCCAGGTGCGAGGTGATCAAGTGGCGCAGGGTGGAAATGTCCTGAGGTTCGAGGTTCTGGAACTCGCAACCGGTACGGCCGGTTTCGCGCTCGTGGGAGCGGACCAGTAGCTCGACGTCCATGGCCAGGCCGAGGTTATCGATGACGAACTGCAGGCGGGCCTTGTACTTGTCGCCGATCTTCAGTGGCAGCTGACCGGCGTTGAAGGCCAGGCCGCCAGCGGAGAGGTCGAGGACCCGAGCTTCTACCGGGGTCCGGTCAGGACCGTAGAAGCGCAGCTTGGCCGGGATTTTCACTCGGGCGTGCTGGCGCTGAGCTTCTGATTCATGCACTACGTTGGCGTTGACGGCGGTATTCATATGGACGATTTCCTAGTTAATTCAGGCGAGTTCGGTCAGACCATCATCAGCAGCACAGCAACAAAAATGCTGCCGGCGGAGAAGGTCATGGTCCGAGACGACCAAGTGTTGAACCAACGTTGAAAGCTGGCGAGATCACGGGTCAATTTGGTGTCCTGGCGAGTCCAGGATTGTTGGTCGAGGCGGAAGAACACGTAGATCTTCACCAGCGCGCCGACGATCTGGTTGTAATACAGAATCGCCGGGTAGGCCGGGCCGATCTTGTGACCGGAGCAGGACAGCAGCAGGGTCAGGATCAGGCGGGTAATGCCGATCCACAGCAGGTAAACCAGGATGAACGCGGCGCCGTACTTGACGGTGGCGAGGATCGCGACCGTCAGGCCCAACAGCGATGTCCACATCGATACACGCTGGTCGAACAGCACCACCGAAGTGAACAGGCCAAGGCGTTTCATCCCCAGGCCCAAGGCGCGGGAGTTCTGGCGCAGGTTGTTGCCGTACCAGCGGAACATCAGTTTGCGACTGGCCTTGATGAAGCTTTTTTCCGGCGGGTGTTCCACAGTGTGAATAGCGGCGTCCGGCACGTAGAACGTGTCGTAGCCCAGGCGCATCAAGCTGAACCAGCTTGACTTGTCATCACCGGTGAGGAACTTGAAGCGGCCCAGGCGCCAGTGTTGCAGCGAGTCGCTTTCCACGTCGGCGATGAAGTCCGGGTCGGTCACCACGGTGGCGCGAAATACCGACATCCGCCCGGTCATGGTCAGCACGCGCTTGGACAGGGCCATCGAGCACATGTTGATGTGGCGCTGGGCGAATCGCAGTTTGTGCCACTCGCTCATGATGTAGCCGCCGCGCACTTCGCAGAACTCGTTGGTGGTCAGGCCGCCGACATTGCCGAACAGCTGGAACCACGGCACGGTCTTGAGCACGACGCCTTCGGCGAGCACGGTGTCGCCATCGATCACTGCAACCACTGCGCGGTCGTCCGGCAGGTGGCGGGAGATGGCGCGGAAACCGTAGGCCAGGCCATCGCGCTTGCCGGTGCCGGGAATGCGCACGAAGTCGAGCTTGACGCGAGCCGGTGGGTTCATCCGGGCCCAAAGGCTTTTCACCAGCTTCTCATCGGACATTTCCACGATGGAGCAGACCATGGTGGTCGGCAGGCCGCAGTCGATCGCTTCGCGAATCACCGAGGCGTAGACCTGGGCGGTGGTCAGCGCATCGATACGAAAACTGGTGACCATCAGGAACACATGGGACGGGTCTGCCGCTTTACCCAGCTTGCGCACTTTGCGCCGCAGGTGCGGGTAGACCACGTACAGAAACAGCATGCCGCGCAGAAAGTGCGTGGCACCCATCGAGTAGCGCCAGATACCGACGATACCGATCAGGAAGATGAAGTCCTTCGACTCGGCGTCGAACGTGGACGCAGGCAACGCCATGGCGATGCCCATCAATAAACTTAGGTAAAACAGCCAACCGGCGACCTGAAGTAGGCCGTGCTTTAGCCTGTGCATAATCTGCATCCGTCTCTATCTCGGGCGAGCCTGTGGGGTGGCCCGATGGGGTTAAGGCAGGCGAAAAAGCCGGGAGGGTTTGCTGGCGATATGAGCGCCGCGAACCCTCCCGATGCCGCTTGTTACCAGCAGATGCCTTCAGTCCGGCCACTTGTGCTAGTGGCTTGGGACATGAAACCGACCAGGTCGATCACTTGCTTGCCGTGTGGAGCTTGTTGCGCCAGAGCGCGGAACTTCTCGTCACGGTTGCCGAGGATGATCACGTCGGAGTTGTTGATCACGTCGTCGAAGTCAGCATTGAGCAAGGACGAGACGTGAGGGATCTTCGACTCGATGTAATCCTTGTTCGCGCCGTGAACGCGGGCATATTCGACGTTGGTGTCGTAGATGCTCAGGTCGTAGCCCTTGCCGATCAGCATTTCCGCCAGATCAACCAGCGGGCTTTCGCGCAGGTCGTCAGTACCGGCCTTGAAGCTCAGACCCAGCAGGGCGACTTTGCGTTTTCCGTGGCTGGAGACGATGTTGAAAGCGTTCTGCACCTGGGACTCGTTACTGCGCATCAGCGAGTTGAGCAGCGGTGCTTCCACGTCCAGCGAACCGGCGCGGTAGGTCAGGGCGCGAACGTCTTTCGGCAGGCAGGAACCGCCGAACGCGAAACCAGGGCGCATGTAGTATTGGGACAGGTTCAACGTCTTGTCCTGGCAGACCACTTCCATCACTTCACGACCATCGACGCCGACAGCCTTGGCAATGTTGCCGATCTCGTTGGCGAAGGTCACCTTGGTGGCGTGCCACACGTTGCAGGTGTACTTGATCATCTCGGCCACTGCGATGTCCTTGCGGATGATCGGAGCATCGAGCTCTTCGTACAGCGATTGCAGAACGTCGCCCGAAGCCTTGTCGAACTCGCCGATGACGGTCATTGGCGGCAGGTCGTAATCGGCGATCGCGGTGCTTTCACGCAGGAACTCTGGGTTCACTGCTACGCCGAAATCGACGCCGGCTTTTTTGCCGGAGCAGTCTTCGAGGATTGGGATGACAACGTTTGCGACAGTGCCTGGCAGTACGGTGCTGCGAACCACGATGGTGTGGCGGGTAGTCTTGTCACGCAGGACAAAACCGATCTCGCGGCACACGGCTTCGATGTAATTCAGTTCCAGATCGCCGTTCTTCTTGCTCGGCGTGCCCACACAGATCATCGACAGATCGGTGGCGCGAATCGCCTCGGCGAAGTCGGTCGTGCCGCGCAGGCGGCCCGTCTCGATACCCTTCTGCAGAAGTTCGCCCAGACCCGGTTCAACAATCGGCGATTTGCCGGCGTTGATCATATCGATCTTGTCTTTGGCGACATCGACGCCAACGACCTCATGGCCCCGTGCAGACAGGCAACCGGCACATACTGCACCGACGTAACCCAAACCAAATATGCTGATGCGCATCGCATTTACCTCTGTATTTATCAAGCCATCACATGGCCGGAGTTAATGGTGTTCAGCGGTCAAAGTGCACTCGGAAGTGCGCCCTAAAGGCGCAACAATGCCGCGTGCAGGCATATAAGTTCCGAGTGTCTAATTAAGTTCACTCAAAATGTGCGCAACTAGGCTTTTATTGTTATGGCTTGCCCTGTTATGCAGCAGATCTTCTAATCAGAAGACATTCGTGCAAAGGTCTTGCGCGCTCAATGCCAGGCCACAAGCCCGTCGATCAAGCGGTTGGGTGCTCAGGTGAGCACGTTTATAGGGGCGCAGCCTTGGCCTTGCAGGGGGACAGTTATGATGCTTATCTCCCATCCTTCATGTGTGGCCCCAATCAGGGGCGCGTAAGCGAAAGTTATTGTGACAACTTTGCTACGTGAATCTTTTCTCTGCGTAAGTTATCTCGTACAAGCGCCGAGAGAATGGTTACCGATGGTATGAGCTACGCATTTGGACATAGTTCCGATCCGACCATCACGAATTCTGAAATTTCTTGAAATATTGAAAAAGATGGCACTGCTCTCATATTGATAGCAACACCTGTTTGGCCCTTGATACATAGGGTTATTGTCGAATTAGATAGTTATGTGCCACTACCGATAAAAAAATTCAGTGCCACTACTGAAAAGAATCATCAATGTCGAGTGAAACTAAAGTTAGAAAAAAGAGTGATTGTTTTTTGGCGCCAATGAAGTGGCAAATCGAGCGGGGATTGCTGGACGATCGGACGTCGGCGCACGACCCGCTAATGAGGCGTGCACCGATCGGGTGCTTACTCTGGCGCTTGATCGCGCAGGAACACCAGATTATCCGGTTTAGACTGCTCGGCGCTGTAGCGATAGCCTTGGACATCGAACTGCTTAAGGGCTGCCGGGTCGTTGATGCGTTCTTCTATAACGAAGCGACTCATCATGCCGCGGGCCTTTTTCGCGTAGAAACTGATGATTTTGTACTGGCCGTTCTTCCGGTCCTTGAATTCGGTATTAATGATGCGCGCGTTCAGGGCGTTGCGTTTGACCGCCGAGAAGTACTCGTTGGAGGCCAGGTTCAGCAGCACGTCATCGCCTTGATCGGCCAGGGCTTCGTTCAGCCATTCGCTGATCTGTGTGCCCCAAAAGGCATACAAGTCCTTGCCACGGGCATTCGCCAGTTTGGTCCCCATCTCCAGTCGATACGGCTGCATCAGGTCTAGTGGGCGCAGCAGGCCGTACAGGCCGGACAACATGCGCAAGTGCTGCTGGGCGTAATCGAAATCGGCTTCGCTGAAGGTTTGAGCATTCAACCCGGTGTAGACGTCACCCTTGAATGCGAGCAAGGCCTGTTTGGCGTTGGCGGGGGTGAACGCCGGCGTCCAGCTGCCGAAGCGCGCGGCGTTGAGCCCGCCGATCTTGTCGGAGACGTGCATCAACTCGCTGATCTGCGCAGGGGTCAGCTCGCGCAGCTGCAGGATCAGCTCCTGGGAATGGTCGAGGTATTGCGGCTGGGTGAAGCGCTGGGTCGCCGGCGGTGTTTCGTAATCGAGGGTCTTGGCGGGGGAAATCACCATCAGCATGAAGTCGTCTCCTTTAATCGTGGGGGCGATTCTAGGGGGTTGTCCTTGTTGACTCCAGCTATCAAGCCCATAGGTGATCGGCGGTTTTGCACAAACCCTGTAGGAGCGAGGCTTGCCCGCGAAGGCGGTGCCAACTGACACACCGCCTTCGCGGGCAAGCCTCGCTCCTACAGGGTTCAGTGTTGCTGCGGGAATGTGAGTGGGATCGGCTATAGTGCCGCGCGGGTTTTGTTATGGAGACATCCCATTGCGTACTGTTTTTCTAATCACGGCTTGGCTCTTGAGCTTCGGTGCCCTGGCCGCTCAGAGTGATGTGGCGACGATTGATCGCAGCACGTGGCCCGAACAGCTCAGCAGCCCGACCCTGTTTGACGTTGCGTCACGGGCCGAGATCCTGATGTTCGCTCGCGTCCTGCTGGCCAGCGAATCTCTGGATGACGTGAGCCTGGCCCAGCGCCTGGGGTTGCGCACGGTCAATCTGGAATCGATCAACAACCTGCGCCAGCGCATGTGGCAGCGCCTGCTGGCCAACTACAACTTCGCCCAGCAGAGCTGCGATCAGGATGCCTCGTTCTGTTTCCTGGTCGAAGACATGGACACCCTGCGCCAGCAAGCCGCCAAGTTTCAGGTCAGCGATGAGAGCTACTACATAAAGTGGGCCGAGCCGAGCCGACTGTTCCATGCCCAGTACCTGGACGAGCAATTGCGCAAGGCGGCGCTGTTTCCGCAAACCAGCAGTGAAGTTGATCGTTTTGGCGACTATGAGCGCAATGGCGAAGCGATGCATGACCGGCTGTTTTTGCTGACCTTCGACAGCGCCGCCAATGCCACGCCGGATAACACTGCGTGGGCCACGGAATACCTGCGCAAGTTGAACATGAGCGGCACGTTCTTCGTCCTCGGCAAGGACACCCAGGCCCGACTGGCCGATCGCTCGGTGGCCAGTCTGCAAGCGACTTACTCAAAGCAGTGCATCGGTGTGCAAGGCTGGGAGTTCCGCTCCCACAGCCACTGGCAGGACTGGCAGGATTCTGTGCGCCGCAGTGTCGAGCTGGTTAAAAGCAAACTGCCTGAAAACTACGTGCCCTTGTTTCGGCCGCCCGATGGTCAGCGTCGTTCCGATGCGCAAGGCTTCTTCAAGGCTCAGGGTTTGCAGGTGGCGTTGTGGGACATGGATGCCCAGGACGGTGCCGGCAAGCTAAAGGGCAATCAGAGCGCGCAACGGGTGTTGACCCTGATGCTGTTGTGGCGGCACGGGGTGATCAACTTCAATGTGAAGCAAGATGCAGTGAAAACGGCGATGCCTTGGCTCATGACACAAACGGCGCCAAGCGGGATCGGTTGGGAAGACTGTCAGGATGCGTTTCGCTGAGAACGACGAAAGCCCGTAAACATTGGGCCAAGGGCGGTTTTTGAAGATGATTCGGTGCAGGCGGACTTCCGACTTTAACGGCACATTGCCTGCACGCCAAGGGCTATTCGTCACTCTGAAAAATAAACTTCAAAAAAACGTCAAAGTACTTTTTTCTGTCATGGGTTTTGGAGTATTACGAAGACAGACCGCCGAAACCTGCAGACAGGTGGCGTCTTCCAAGACCCCGCTATGGATGCAGTTCACTTGAATCCTCGCAGGTGAATTCGGTGGCCACTTCGAGGCGCAGCACTGTCACGGTATTGCGTCGACTGGCTCCCACAAAGGTGACCGAGTATGGATGATCACGGACGTAGTTCTTCTTCCAACCAGCCAATCCTTTATGTACTCGATACCAACGTATTGATTCACGATCCAAACGCCCTGCTTAACTTCGAAGAACACCACGTCGCGATCCCTATGACCGTGCTTGAGGAGCTGGACAAGCTCAAAAGCGGGCAGCACAGCGTGGCTGCAGAATGCCGTCAGGCCATACGCTTGATCGACAAGACCCTGGGCGACGCCAGCCCTCAAGATGTCGAGCTCGGGGTTCCGATCCAGCGTGGCAAAAGTGGGCCCAAGGGCTTGCTGTCAATTCTGATGAGCAAGCGTGCCGAACCGAACATCATTCTGCCCGAGCACCTGAACGACAACATCATCATCAACCAGTTGATCGACTTGCACGCGCGCGAACCCAATCTGCCCGTGGTGCTGGTCACCAAAGACATCAACATGCGCCTCAAGGCGCGGGCTTGCGGGATTGCGGCCGAGGACTACAGCACCGACCAGCTGGTCGACGACGTGTCATTGCTGCCCAACGGTTATCACAACATGACCGGCTCCTTCTGGGACCGCGTGAGGAATGTCGACACCCGCCAGGATCACGGCCGCACCTGGCACCAGGTGCAGTTGATCGATAACCTGCCGGCGGTGCACATCAACGAGTTCATCATCGATGAACAGGGATTTGTCGGCTGGATCAAGGAAATCCAGAGCGACAAATTGCTGATTCTCGACCTGCATCAGGAACCCTTGTTGCACCAGGAAGCCTGGGGCCTGAAACCGCGTGACATCTATCAGAGCCTGGCGCTGTATGCCTTGCTTGATCCGGATATTCACCTGGTCAACCTGACCGGTGCGGCCGGTTCCGGTAAAACCATCCTCGCATTGGCGGCGGCGATCGAGCAGACCATGGTCAGCAAACGCTACCGGCGCATCATCGCGACGCGTAGCGTGCAGGGCCTGGACCAGGAGATCGGCTTCCTGCCCGGCACCGAAGCGGAAAAAATGGAGCCTTGGCTGGGCGCCATCACCGACAACCTCGAAGCCTTGCACATGGATGACGAAAACACCCATGGCAGCGTCGATTACATCCTCAGCAAAGTGCCTTTGCAGTTCAAATCCCTCAACTACATTCGAGGCCGCAGCTTCCAGCAGAGCCTGATCCTGATCGATGAGTGCCAGAACCTCACGCCGCACCAGATGAAAACCATCATCACCCGTGCTGGCGCCGGCTCCAAAGTGGTGTGCCTGGGCAACCTGGCACAGATCGACACGCCTTACCTGTCCGCGACCAGTTCCGGGCTGACGTACCTGACAGAGCGCTTCAAGGATTTCCCCAACGGGGTGCACATCACCCTGCAAGGGGTGCCACGTTCGATACTGGCCGAATACGCCGAAACGCATTTGTAACCCTCATCAAAACCGGGCGGCTTCCAGGTCGCCCGGTTTTTTTATGCCCAGCACATAACCTTGTGGTGACCCGATAATCAAGCGTGCGCAATTTTGACCCACAGGTTTACAATCGGGGCTCCTGATCAGGAGTATCCCTGTGCTGACTCATCTCGATTCCCAAGGTCGCGCCAATATGGTCGACGTCACTGAAAAAGCCGTGACGTTCCGTGAAGCAACGGCCCAAGCGCTGGTGCGCATGCTGCCCGAAACCCTGCAGATGATCGTCAGCGGCGGTCACCCCAAGGGTGATGTGTTCGCCGTGGCGCGTATCGCCGGTATTCAGGCCGCGAAGAAAACCAGCGATCTGATCCCTCTGTGCCATCCGCTGCTGCTCACCGGCGTCAAGGTCGAGCTCAGTGCCGAAGGCGACGACACCGTGCGCATCGTCGCGCGTTGCAAGTTGTCCGGGCAGACCGGCGTGGAGATGGAAGCCCTGACCGCCGCCAGCGTCGCGGCGCTGACTATCTATGACATGTGCAAGGCCGTGGATCGCGGCATGACCATCGAAAGCGTGCGGTTACTGGAGAAACTCGGTGGCAAGAGCGGCCATTTCCAGGCGGATCAGCCATGAACGTCACCGTGAAGTTTTTTGCTCGTTACCGTGAAGCGCTCGGCGTGGACTCTGTGAACGTCGAAGGCGATTTCGCCACCGTCGACGATGTGCGTGCACTGCTGGCCCGGCGTGACGGTGCCGATGTGCTGAGCGAACAGAACCTGATGTGCGCCCGCAATGAAGACCTGTGTCAGCTCGATGAGCCGGTGAGCGATGGCGATGAAGTGGCATTTTTTCCGACCGTGACCGGAGGCTGAGCCATGGCGATTCGCGTGCAGTCCACGGCGTTCGATCCGGGTGCTGAGGTCAACGCCATGCACGCCGCCAATGTGGGCGTCGGTGCGGTGGTGAGTTTTGTTGGCTATGTTCGCGACTTCAATGACGGGCTCGACGTCGCCGGGATGTTTTTGGAGCACTACCCGGGCATGACCGAAAAGGCCCTCGGCAAGATCGCCGCAGAGGCTGAGCAGCGCTGGCCGCTGCTCAAACTTGAAGTGCTGCATCGTATCGGCGCGCTGGAACCGGGTGAACCGATCGTCTTCGTCGGCGCCGCCAGCGCCCACCGCCAGGCCGCGTTCGATGCCTGCGCCTTTGTCATGGACTACCTGAAAACCCGCGCACCCTTCTGGAAAAAAGAAAACACCGGTGATGGGGCACGTTGGGTTGAAGGGCGTGACAGTGATCATGCGGCGGCGGATCGCTGGAAGCAGTAAACAGCCTGATGTTACTCGGTTGACTGTTCTGGCGCCTTCGCGAGCAGGCTCGCTCCCACAGGGAATCTTTGTCGTACACAGAATTTGTGTTGATGCAGATCAAATGTGGGGGCGAGCCTGCTCGCGAAGAGGCCATCTGCTGCACCCAAAATCCCCCTGACTCGCCTCCCGACCAGAGGCTGATTTAACCCTGCTCGCCCGATTGACGATCTATACATAAAAGTCCAGTATGGAATTTAAGTACAAAAAAGGCTTCCCCCCCGTTTTAGTTTTTTCTTCTGTCTTGCCAAACCAACAACAACCCGCGAGAGAACGAATATGAAGAAACTCCCCCTCATCACCGGTCTGGCTCTGAGCCTGTTGGCGTGCAGCTCCCCGTTCGCCGCCGATAAAACCCTGCGCATCGGCATCGAAGCCGCTTATCCACCGTTCGCGTCCAAAACCGATAAAGGCGAGATTGTCGGTTTCGACTACGACATCGGCAATGCCCTGTGCGCGCAGATGAAGGCCAAATGCGTATGGGTCGAAGGTGAGTTCGACGGTCTGATTCCTTCCCTTAAAGTGAAGAAACTCGACATGGCGCTGTCGTCCATGACCATCAACGAAGACCGTAAGAAGTCGGTGGATTTCACCCACAAGTACTACTTCACCTCATCACGTCTGTTGATGAAGGACGGCGCGGTAGTGGATGACCAGTACGCCAGCCTCAAAGGCAAGACTGTCGGCGTGCAGCGCGCAACCACTACCGACCGTTACGCCACCGAGGTTTTTGAACCGAAAGGTATCAACGTCAAGCGTTACAGCAACAACGAAGAGATTTACATGGATCTGGCGGCCGGTCGACTCGATGCCATTTTTGCCGACACCATTCCATTGAGTGACTTCCTGACGATGCCCCGTGGCAAAGGCTATGCGTTTGTCGGGCCGGAGCTCAAGGATCCGAAATACGTGGGCGAGGGCGCCGGGATTGCGGTGCGCAAGGGCAACACTGAGTTGGTCAGCGCACTGAACACTGCCATCGACGGCATTCGCACCAGTGGCGAATACCAGAAGATTTCAGAGAAGTACTTCAAGTCTGATATCTACGGCGACTGATCAATCGCTTGCTGGGGTTTTCTCACGAAAGCCCCCGCGTGGTTCCGTTTATTGAAAAATGCCTCAAAGTTAATCCCTTCTTAACCGGCTCGTCGTCTATTCCCCGATACCCAGCTGTGCGCGCCAGACTCTCAAAGGTCAGGGCCAGCGTGTAGACTTCGGGCAATCGATATTCAGAAGGGAAACGCAATGAGCGAGGAAACAATGCGGTTGGGCCGTGAACGGCGCTATCTGGTGTTGCTGGGCATCATCTGCCTGGCGCTGATCGGCGGCGCGCTGTACATGCAAATAGTTCTAGGCGAGGCGCCGTGCCCGCTGTGCATTCTGCAACGTTATGCGTTGCTGCTGATCGCGCTCTTCGCGTTCATCGGCGCGGCCATGCGCACTCGCCGCAGCATCACGGTATTTGAAACCCTGGTGGTGATCTGCGCCCTGGCAGGCGTCGGAGTGGCCGGGCATCACGTCTATATCCAGTTTTATCCGGCAGTGAGCTGTGGCATCGATGTGCTGCAACCGATTGTCGACGGCCTGCCACTGGCGAAGATCTTCCCGTTGGGCTTCCAGGTCGACGGCTTCTGCTCCACGCCGTACCCGCCGATCCTCGGTTTGTCCCTCGCTCAATGGGCGCTGCTCGCCTTTGTGCTGGTCGTGGTGCTGGTGCCGCTGCTCACTTCGCGTAACCGCAAAGCGCTGCGCTGAGGCCATCCGCCGCGTCGCTGCGTCACACAAAAAAACGCCCCGGTCCTCATTGCGAGGGCCGGGGCGTTTTGCGTTTCAGGGCGCAGCTAAAATGACCTTGATGCGCGACAAGTCTGGGTGCGACACATGTGCGACATGTTGTCACAGCAGGAGTGTCGCAAGGCATTTCGGTCCGCCGAATTGGTAGCGTGTCACGCAACAAAGTTGGCCTTTTCCAGCGTCAGGCGACGACTACCTGAAAAATCCGCAACATGCAGTTTTAACAGGCCTTGGCGAATAGCCAGAGCCCTTGTCACATAGGGGCTTGGGCGGGGTCGAGGAAGGGGGCAGAGCCTTCGATACTGTCTGAACTGCCTGAGGTAGACCTACTATTTTTGGTGTTTTTGTTGAGAATCTATTTCGATACCATGGCGCACTTTTGCAAATACCGTTATTGATTGTTGCTGGAATGGATAAAAATTATTTCGGGATGAGACATGGTTTATAAAACGTTACATATCTACAATCGCCCGCACTGAATTCCCGGCACTGCTCATCCCTGAGCAGGAATAGGGCGTCGAGAGGCCAATTGGCTTCATGCGACTCCCAGGTGTCGGTGCCTTCCAACTATCCGCACCAAATGGAATTGGTCTGTAACAAGGCCTTTGACCACGTATTCGAATAAGAACTCACTGCTGGCCCAGGATTTGTCGAACCGCGTCTGACGCGCGACGGGCAGCCACTTATTCAATCCAAGAAAAATGCCAACCCTTGGCAGGGTGAAGTGTTGGCGATCAAAACCCAACTGCATTGCGCAAGCTGCTTTAGAGGTCGTGAGATGAGTAAAAACAGGTACCCCAGACTACTAGGCTTATTGCCGCTGATCGGCACGTTGTTGCTGTCAGGCTGCAACATGACCTTGCTCAATCCGACGGGCCAGGTAGGCCTTGAGCAGCGAAACCTGATCATCACCGCAACGTTGCTGATGCTGTTGGTCGTGGTCCCGGTCATCGTCATGACCTTCCTGTTCGCCTGGAAATACCGCGCGACCAACACTAACGCCGTGTACACGCCGAAGTGGTCGCACTCCACCAAGATCGAAATCGCGGTGTGGGCTGTTCCAGTGCTGATCATCATTGCTCTGGGTTACGTCACCTACGTGTCGACCCACGCTCTGGACCCTTACAAGCCGCTGGAATCCGACGTCAAGCCGATCACCATCGAAGTGGTCTCGCTGGACTGGAAGTGGGTGTTCATCTATCCGGAGCAGGGCATCGCCACGGTCAACAAGATCGTGTTCCCGACGAATACCCCGGTCAACTTCAAGGTGACGTCGGACTCGGTAATGAACTCCTTCTTCATTCCGGGCCTGGGCGGCCAGATCTACGCGATGGCCGGCATGCAGACCAAGTTGCACCTGATTGCCAACCGTGACGCTGAAATGGAAGGCATCTCTGCCAACTACAGCGGCGCAGGTTTCACCGGCATGAAATTCAAAGCGATCTCAACTTCTCAGGAGAATTTCGACGCCTGGGTAAGCGAAGTCAAAAAGGCACCTAAACAGCTGGAAAAAGCTGAATACGAAGCCCTTTCCAAACCAAGCCAGAACAACCCAGTCGAGCTCTACTCCTCGGTTACGCCGAACCTGTTCCAGATCATCGTCGACAAGTACGAAGGGATGAAACCGGGCAAGCCGATGCACCACGAGAAGAAAGAGAAAGAAGTGGCCCATATGGAAGGGATGGACATGAGTTCGCATTCAGCTGCCGGGGCAGAGGAGTAAACGATGTTTGGTAAATTAAGTTGGGAAGCGGTCCCGTTCCACGAACCGATCGTGATGATAACCATCGCCATGATCGCGCTCGGCGGTCTGGCACTGTTCGCAGGTATCACTTACTTCAAGAAGTGGACCTACCTGTGGACCGAGTGGCTGACGTCGGTTGACCATAAGAAAATCGGCGTGATGTACATCATCGTCGCCATGGTCATGCTGCTGCGCGGTTTTGCCGACGCCATCATGATGCGTACCCAGTTGGCCATGGCCACTGAGGGTTCGCCTGGCTACCTGCCGCCTGAACACTATGACCAGATCTTCACCGCTCACGGTGTGATCATGATCATCTTCATGGCGATGCCATTCTTCACCGGCCTGATGAACCTTGCAGTGCCGCTGCAGATCGGCGCGCGTGACGTGGCCTATCCATTCCTGAACTCCCTGAGCTTCTGGCTGCTGGTGTCCGGCGTGGTGCTGATCAACCTGTCCCTGGGCGTTGGCGAATTCGCCAAGACCGGTTGGGTTGCCTATCCGCCGCTGTCGGGCCTGCAATACAGTCCGGGCGTGGGGATGGATTATTACATCTGGGCGCTACAGCTATCCGGGCTGGGTACGACACTGACGGGGGTCAACTTCCTGGCCACCGTGCTGAAAATGCGTACCCCGGGCATGAAGCTGATGGACATGCCGATCTTCACCTGGACCTGCACCTGGGCCAACGTTTTGATCGTCGCTTCGTTCCCGATCCTGACCGCTACCCTGGCTTTGCTGACGCTTGACCGTTACATGGATTTCCACATTTTCACCAATGAACTTGGTGGCAATCCGATGATGTACGTCAACCTGTTCTGGGCCTGGGGTCACCCCGAGGTGTACATCCTGATTCTGCCGGCGTTCGGGATCTTCTCCGAAGTCATCTCGACCTTCTCCGGCAAGAAACTGTTCGGCCACCACTCGATGATCTACGCCAGTGGCGCGATCTCGATCCTGGGCTTCATGGTCTGGCTGCACCACTTCTTCACCATGGGTTCGGGTGCCAGCGTCAACGCCTTCTTCGGTCTGGCGACGATGCTGATTTCGATCCCGACGGGGGTGAAGCTCTTCAACTGGCTGTTCACCATTTACCAGGGCCGTCTGCGTTTCACCAGCCAGGTTCTCTGGACCCTGGGCTTCATGGTGACCTTCGCCATCGGCGGCATGACCGGCGTACTGCTGGCGATTCCGGGTGCTGACTTCGTACTGCACAACAGCCTGTTCGTGATCGCTCACTTCCACAACGTGATCATCGGCGGCGCGGTATTCGGCTACATCGCAGGCTTCGCGTTCTACTTCCCGAAAGCGTTCGGCTTCAAGCTGCACGAAGGTTGGGGCAAGGCTGCGTTCTGGTTCTGGATCACCGGCTTTTTCGTCGCGTTCATGCCGCTCTATGTACTGGGCTTCATGGGCATGACCCGTCGTCTGAACTCCAGCACCAACCCTGAGTGGGTGCCTTACCTGTACGTTGCGTTGTTCGGTGCGGTGATGATCGCTGTCGGTATTGCTTGCCAGCTGATCCAGCTCTACGTGAGCGTGCGTGATCGCAACAAGCCAGAAAACATGTGCGAACACGGCGACCCGTGGAATGCCCACACGCTGGAATGGTCGACCTCGTCGCCACCACCGTTCTACAACTTCGCCGTGCTGCCGAAAGCCGAAACCATCGACCCGTTCACCGAGGCCAAGGAAAACGGCACCGCGTACCAGGCCCCAGCCCGTTACGAGCCGATCCACATGCCAAACAACACCGCGACTGGTGTGGTCATGGGCGCTCTGCTGACCGTATTCGGTTTTGCGATGATCTGGCACATCTGGTGGTTGGCCATCGTCGGTCTGGTCGGTACCGTCGTGTACTTCGTGATCCACGCTGCCCGTGATGATCAGGGCTACATGGTGCCGGTCGATGTGATCGAGCGTATCGAAGCCGAGCAGCACAAACGTCTGGTAGCGGCCGGGAAAGTTCCAGCCACCGCCACCCGTGTTGAAACCTCGTTGGAACAGGCTTAAACCATGTCGAACTTAGTGACCACTGCTGGACACGCCCATGGCACGGACCATGGGCACGACGACCATCACCACGACTCGGGCGAGATGACCGTCTTCGGTTTCTGGCTCTACCTGATGACCGACTGCATTCTGTTTGCGTCGATCTTCGCGGTGTACGCGGTACTGGTTAACAACGTAGCGGGCGGCCCATCGGGCGCCGACATCTTCGAGCTGCCATACGTACTGGGCGAAACCGCTCTGCTGCTGTTCAGCTCGATCACCTACGGCTTCGCCATGCTGGCGTTGTTCAAGGGCAAGAAGACTCAGGTGCTGGGCTGGCTGGGCATGACGTTCCTGTTGGGCGCCGGCTTCATCGCCATGGAGATCAACGAGTTTCACATCCTGATCGCCGAAGGCTACGGCCCTAGCCGCAGCGGCTTCCTGTCCGGGTTCTTCACCTTGGTCGGCACCCACGGTCTGCACGTGACCAGCGGTCTGATCTGGATGGCGATCATGATGTATCAGGTGCAGAAAAACGGCCTGACGGCGACCAACAAGACTCGTCTGAGCTGCCTGAGCCTGTTCTGGCACTTCCTGGACGTAGTGTGGATCTGCGTATTCACCGTTGTTTATCTGATGGGGACTATGTAAATGGCTAACGCAGCTCACTCACATGATGGCCACAATGACCACGAAGCCAACCATGGCAGCGTCAAGTCCTACGCCATCGGTTTCATCCTGTCGGTGATCCTGACGGTCATTCCTTTCGGCCTGGTGATGTACCCGTCGCTGCCCAAAGCCATGACCCTGTGGATCGTACTGGCCTTCGCAGTGATCCAGGTGCTTGTGCACCTGGTGTACTTCCTCCACCTGGACCGCTCGGCTGCTCAGCGTAACAACGTGATCGCGTTTGTCTTCGCAGCCCTGGTAATCGTTCTGTTGGTAGGCCTGTCGCTGTGGATCATGTTCAGCATCCACTCCAACATGATGGCGCACTGAGGAAACTCCGGATGTCCTTTAAGCACTTTATCCAAATCACCAAACCGGGGATCATTTTCGGTAACGTGCTTTCAGTGGCAGGCGGATTTTTCCTGGCCTCGAAAGGGCATGTCGATCTGGCCATTTTCCTGGCCGCGATGATCGGCACGTCGCTGGTGGTGGCTTCCGGTTGCGTGTTCAACAACTGCATCGACCGCGACATCGACCTGAAGATGGAACGCACCAAGAACCGGGCGCTGGTCCAGGGCTTGATCTCCCTGAAACTGGCCCTGGCTTTTGCGACCGTCCTGGGTGTTTTCGGCGTTGCTTTGTTGTACAAAGTGGCCAATCCGTTGGCCGCTTTGTTCGCGGTGATCGGCTTTGTCATCTACGTCGGCTTCTACAGCCTGTACCTCAAGCGCAAGTCGGTTCACGGCACGCTGGTGGGCAGTCTGTCGGGCGCCATGCCGCCGGTGATTGGCTACGTGGCGGTGACGAACAGCTTCGACATGGCCGCACTGACGTTGCTGGTGATGTTCAGCCTGTGGCAGATGCCGCATTCCTACGCCATCGCGATCTTTCGCTTCAACGATTACCTGGCCGCATCGATTCCGGTGTTGCCAGTGAAGCGCGGCATTCAAGTGGCCAAGAAGCACATCCTGCTCTACATCCTGGCGTTCCTCGTGGCGACCTTGATGCTGACCTTCAGCGGCTACGCCGGCATGAGCTACCTCGCCGTCGCCGCGGCCATGGGCATGTACTGGTTGTACATGGCCTGGACCGGTTACAAGGCAGTGGATGACACGGTCTGGGCACGCAAGCTGTTCGTGTTCTCGATCTTCACCATTACCGCGTTGAGCGTGATGATGTCGTTGGACTTTAAAGTGCCGAGTGAGTTGTTACTGACTTACGCGCCTTAAGGTTTAGAGGCTGCAAAGAAAAGCCCCGCCTTCGAGAGAAGAGCGGGGCTTTTTATTGATCGTTCCCGATTTGCTCAGCTGTCGAGCAATCGGAAAAACCGCTCCCGCACCTGGGTGCCGACCCCTGGCGTGAAACCACCTGATCGATGATGTGGCGAAGGTGCTCGACGCACCGGGTAACAACCGCGCTTGAACAAAAAAGCCCCGCGCTTCTTTCGAAAGCGGGGCATTCAGGTGTTCGCTCGTCAGTTCAATCGTTTTCGAATCTAAGGGACATCAATTTGATCCCAGCTGATTTTCATAGGCGAGCCCCCGAGTCGAGATCTTTGGGCTAATCTGTCAAAAAAACGGATCCAATTTGATCGAGGAGGAGAGATGACTGAATACATGACCTGCGATGAACGATTCATCGCGCTGGCAAAAGAGCTCGGCTACGATATCTACGGCGAGAATACGGTCGGCGGGCATTACGCGCCGTTGGTGCGGCATCACGATGAGCTTTACATCAGCGGTCTGGTGCCGCGGATGAATGGTGAAGTTCAGTATCAGGGCAGGGTAGGCCTGGATCTGACGCTGGCGGATGCACAGAGCGCTGCCAGCATCAGTGCGTTGCGCGGTCTGGCATTGATTGTTGATTCCATCGGTTCGCTGGACAAGATCAAGTCGCTATTGCGCGTCACGGTTTACGTAAAGTCCACCGAGGATTTTGTCGATTTGAGCGAAGTGGCCAACGGTGCGTCGGACGTTTTCAGTCATGTACTGGGCGATGCTGGTAAACATACACGAACCACGATCGGCGTTTTTCAACTGCCGAAAAACGCAGCCATTGAAGTTGACATGATCGTGGCGATACGGCCATCAACGCTTTAACGATGAACCTGCAGGCAATGGAAAGCCCCGCGCTGAATCTCAGTGCGGGGCTTTTCAGTCATTGATGGCGTGTGTTACTGCGCGGCGATGCTGTAGCCATCGAACGCGGTTTGCTGCTGAAGCGCGGTGATGATGTTCTTGCGGTTAACCGCTTGTTCGGCCCCGGCATTATCCAGGAAGGTCTCGCTTTCCAACTCCGCTTCTTCGCCTTCGCCAACGAAGGTGAAGCCCAGGAACTCCAGCGCTTCACGGTCAACGTTCAGTCGCGAACGCGGGGTGCGCAGCGCCAGCGTGACGCTGATGCCATCTTTGCTGATGGTGAACACTTCGACATCTTTCTTGGCGCGAGCAGCCTTGCTTTTGCTACTGGTCGGGTTGCTGATGGCTTGGTGGGTCTGGTTCAGCACCTTCAGTGCGAGGCCGTAGACCAATTCCTGAAACGCCGGATCGTCCTTGAAGCTGGAGAGAATCCGGCTGATCGGGAATTTGCTGCTCAAGTCTTCCAGGGCTGCAATGTCGGCAGTCTCAGCGTCCTTGAGTTGCTTGAGTTCGCCCATCAATTCGTAGGCTTTATCGTCGTCGAAGCTGTCGTGAGCCTGGCGAATCGCGGCGCGCAGTTCGCGGATCTGGTCGCTTTCCCGGGTGGATTGGAAAGCGTCCAGAACCATCTCGCTGATGGTCTTGGCCTGGGGCACGTGCTGTGAAAGATTGATGGAGTTTTCGTATTCCGCTTTGGACGACAAGATGATTACGGATTCAGCGGTATTGGAATCGGACATTGAAATTTCACTACTTCTTTTAACTTGGGTTGAGGCGAGAAAGCACAAGGCCTTTTCAGGCCGCCTAATCTATTGGACCGAGGCGGCGTTGTCACGGATGAACAGGCGGCTGGTCATCATTTTTGGCATTGCGGCTTTTGACTATTTCCCCGGCGTATCCAGATTCATCGACCGAACCGCCCATTGCTCGGCTGTTTGCTGATCCACCGCCAACGAAAAGCGAAAGGTCGCGCCGCGTCCGGGAACATCAATCAGCTGGATCTCGCGGCCGTGCAATTGCAGGATCCGATGCACGATCCGCAACCCCAGTCCGCCATCACGCCGTGCGCCACCAATGTTGAACGGGCGCAGGAATAGACCTTCGCGCAATTCGGCGGCAATGCCGGGACCGGTGTCGCTGACAGTGACTTCGATAAAAGACTCTTGAGGGCGCAGGCCAAGTTCGATTTCTCCCCCTCGGGGTGTATGGCGCAGGGCGTTGTCGACCAGGTTGGTCAACACCCGCTCGATCAATCCAAGGTCGGCGAAGGCGGCCGAAACGTTGGGTGCGAAGGTGGCCTTGAGTTCAACCTGGCGCGCCTCGGCCGTCAGTTCGAATTTCTGGAAGATGTCCTGCACCAGATCGGTCAGCGAGAAGCGCTCCATCACCGGTTGCACAAAGCCATGTTCCAGTCGTACCAGTTCCAGCAGCGATTGCGCCAGACCACCCACCTTGCGGCTTTGATCCAGCGCGATGCCCAGGTAACGGCGGCGGTCGGCGGGGGACAACGTGGCGTCCTTGAGCGACAAGGTTTCCAGGTAACCGTGCAGCGAGGCCAGAGGCGTGCGCAGGTCGTGGGAGATGTTTGCCACCAGTTCGCGGCGCTCCTGATCCTGGCGGGTCAACGAACGCCATTGTTCACCGAGGCGCGATTGCATCTGCCGGAAGGCCGCGTCGAGTATGGCAATTTCATCGTGGCTGGCGGCTTTTTCCACCGGGACGGATGTAGGCAGTGTTGCCGGAGCGCCATCAATGTCGAACTGGCTGACGGTTTCGGTCAAACGGCGCAAAGGGCGGGTGATGAGGGTGAATGCCGTGAGACCGGCAATCAGGCACAGCAACGCCACCAGCCCGATGGACAACAGCGCCGTATTCAGGGCGGCGCTGGTGGCGCCGCGTTCGGCGAAGCGGTCGTGCTCTTCGCTGAGCAGCACCACATAGAGATAGCCCGCCGGTTTGCCGCTGACCTGTAATGGCGCGGCGCTGAACACTTTGCGGCCATCGACGCTGCGCGGATCGTCGCCGAGAATCGGCAGGGCATCGCCCTTGAGCATTCGCTGGATCGGCGCCAGGTCGACCCGCTCCCGGCGTATCCGACCCTCGGGCGCAGCACTGCCGACAATCTTGCCCTCGGTGTCGAGCAAGTACACCTCGACACTGGGGTTGACCAGCATCAGCTGGCTGAACAGGTCGCGCACGGCGTCAGGCATCAGGCCTTTTGTGTCCATTAATACGGTGTCATGGGCAATATGCTGGGCCAGATCCCGCGACAGCCCTTGCACCACTTCCAGCTCATGCATCTGGTTGGCGCGCACCTGCAGCCATGCCGACGTGCCGCAGCACACCAGCAGCAACGCGGCGAAAACCAGAGACAGGCGCTGAGTCAGGGTCAGTCTCACGGCTGCTCCTCCTTGGCCACGAATTTGTAGCCTCGTCCCCACACCGTGAGGATGCGCACCGGTTGTGCCGGATCCGCTTCAATCTTTGCCCGCAGGCGGTTGATGTGTGTGTTGACCGTGTGCTCGTAGCCTTCATGGCTGTAGCCCCAGACCGCATTGAGCAGGTCCATGCGCGAGAACACTTTGCCGGGCTGACGGGCGAAGAAATACAACAGGTCGAACTCCCGTGGCGTGAGGTCGAGGCGGCGCCCGTCAAGGGACACATCGCGCGTGATCGGGTCGATGGAGAGGCCGTCCATGATCAGGCTGCCGGCGTCCATTTTCAGGTTGCGGGCCATGGCGTCGACCCGTCGCAACAGCGCTTTGACCCGGGCCACCAGTTCGAGCATGGAAAAGGGTTTGGCCAGGTAATCGTCGGCGCCGAGTTCGAGCCCGAGAATTCGATGCACTTCGCTGGAGCGCGCACTGGTAATGATGATCGGTGTGTAGCGGGCCATGGCGCGGGCGCGGCGGCAGATTTCCAGGCCGTCGACGCCGGGCAGCATCAGGTCGAGGATCAGTGCGTCCCAGCTTCCTTGCTGCAGCAGTCGCATGCCTTCATCGCCATCGGCGCAGTGCACCACCTCGAACTGCTCATCGCGTAGATGCAGGCAGATCAGGTCGGCGATGTGCAGGTCGTCCTCGACCACGAGGACGCGTTTGGTCTGTTCCATCAAGCTCAATCCTTCGGCGCAATGAGCGCATTGTGCGGGTTTTCCGGGGCCGGAGTTATCACGAATTGTTTAACTTCTCGTGAGGATTTGGCGATCAACCCAAGCCTAGGCTGTGTTCCATGTCAGGCACCTGGATTTTTCGGAGACGACCATGTTTTCACGGCGACAGTTTCTCGTAGCAGGCGGCGGGCTAGGCGCTGCAGCCCTGGTCATCGGTGTATTGCCAAAATTTTCCGCAAACTCTGCGCTGGTCAGTGACGCCAGTGCGACGGAGGTGTTCGAGGTGACTCACAGCGACAGCGAATGGCGCGCCATGCTCAGCGCCGAGCAGTACGACATCCTGCGCGAAGAGGGCACCGAGCGGGCCTACAGCAGCCCGCTGAACAACGAGCACCGTGAAGGGACTTTTGCTTGTGCCGGTTGCGAACTGCCGTTGTTTTCTTCCGCGACCAAGTTCGAAAGCCGCACCGGCTGGCCAAGTTTCTGGGCACCGCTGGACAAGGCTGTGGCCACTCGTCAGGACCGCTCCTTCGGAGTGCTGCGTGAAGAAGTCCACTGTCGGCGTTGTGGCGGTCATCTGGGCCATGTCTTCGATGACGGGCCCAAACCCACCGGTTTGCGCTACTGCATGAACGGCCTGGCGATGACGTTCGAGCCGCAGGCGGCTTGATCCATGGGCACACCTTTTCGCGTTTACGTTCGGTTGATCGTCATTCCATTTATTCAGGAGTCAGCCTCATGAAAACCCTATTCACCTGGCGCCGCGCCCTGTTGGGCCTGGCCGTTGCCGGTGTCATCGGCCACTACTCAGCGTTCTCTTTCGGTGCCGAAGAGGCGGTCATCATTCCTCCACCCAGCCTCGACGGAACCACCCAGGCCCACAGCGAAACCGCAGTCTTCGCCGGCGGTTGCTTCTGGGGTGTCCAAGGCGTGTTCCAGCATGTCAAAGGGGTGACGAAAGCTGTCTCCGGTTACGCCGGCGGTGCAGCCAACACCGCTCAGTACGAACGGGTCAGCGAGGGCGATACGGGTCATGCGGAATCCGTCGAAGTCACCTTCGACCCCCGTCAGGTCAGCTATGGCACCTTGCTGCAAATCTACTTCTCGGTGGCTCACAACCCTACCGAACTCAACCGTCAGGGACCTGACAGCGGCACTCAGTATCGCTCGGCACTTTTCCCAGGAAACAGCGAACAGCAACGTATCGCTCAGGCCTACATCGCCCAGCTCGACGCCGCCCATTCGTTCAACAAGCCCATTGTCACCAAGCTGGAAACCTACAACGGTTTCTACCCGGCGGAGGAGGAACATCAGGATTTTCTGACCGAGCATCCGACCTATCCCTACATCGTGATCAACGATCTACCGAAGGTCGCGCAGTTAAAGCAGCTGTATCCGAATCGGTATCAGGAGAAACCGGTTTTGGTGAAGGCGCGGATGTGAGAAGTGAAGGGCATAGCCCTTACCCAGAAATCACATTCTTGCCCGCTATCTTCGACCGGTACAGCGCTTGATCGGCCCTGGCCAGCAGCCCGGTCTGTTGTTCTTCTTCAAAGCGCTGAACCACGCCAAAACTCATGGTCACTTGAAAGTCCCCGATCGGCAGCAAGCCTGCAAGGCCGTGGCGGATTTTCTCGGCGAGGGTCCGGGCGTCGGCGAGTGGTGTATTGGGAAGGATCATGATCAACTCGTCACCGCCCCAACGCGCGAGCAGATCGCCTTCACGCACGCAGTGCTTCACGCTCTCGACCACTTGCACCAATGCCGCATCACCCAGCGCATGGCCATAGTGATCGTTGATGCATTTGAAGTCGTCGAGGTCCATGGCAATCAGCGACAGTGGCTGTCGAAAGCGTTGGGCGCGGTCGCATTCCTGGGGCAGGGCTTTTTCCAGGCGATAGCGGTTGGCGATCGATGTCAGTGCGTCGGTTTCTGCCAGTTTACGGTTTTCTTCGAGTTGAATTTGCAGCTGCAGATTGACCCTGGAAAGCTCCCGAGTACGCTCTTCAACGATCGCTTCAAGGGATTGGTTACGACGTTCAAGCGCTTCGAACAGGCGCTTCTTGTCTTCGATGCTGCGGTGTGCGCCGACCATCCGCGCCACCGAGCCGTCGGCATTGCGCGCCAATACGTAGCCACGGTCTTCGATCCAGGTATAGCTGCCATCCTGCATGCGGCAGCGATACTCGGCCTGATAGCCGGGCGCTCGCTGACTCAGGTAGTCATCGAACAACGCCATAACCTGCAGGTAATCGTCAGGATGGATCACGTTTTCCCAAGTCAACACGTTGTTATCCAGGGAATGAGGCGCGTAGCCGAGCATCTCGTACCACCCGGGGTTGCGATAGACGAACCCTGTGTTGGCGTTCCAGTCCCAGATGCCATCGCTGACCAGTTCCAGAATGGTGTGCAGCATGTCTTCGTTCAAATCTGACAGATTGAACTTCAACGGCTCGATATTCGACGCCTCACCCATCTCCGCTCTCCCTGCCGTCCGATATCAAAGTGACCCGCCAGATTAGTGCACGGCGTATTCGCTCGGCTAGTGCTTGCCCCATCTCTGCAACGCAAAGTCGACGAAACTACGCAGTTTTGGCAAACGGTAGCGATCCTGGGCATACATCAGGTTCATCGGTCGGCTCGGCGGCAGGTAATCCTGCATCAATGCCACCAGTTTTCCGTCCTTGAGATCTTGCTCCATCAACGCATCAGGCAACACCACGATGCCCATACCGGTGCGCGCCGCTTGATGCAGCCCTGCCGAACTGTTGATCAACATCGGTCCATTGACCGCTACCGCCACTTCGCCTTCGGGACCGGTCAGGCGCCAATGTTTTTCCACCGACTGCCAATCATCCCCGGCCGGATAGGCAAAGGACAGACAGTCGTGGTGTTGCAGCTCATCAGGTTTCTCAGGTGTGCCTTTGCGCGCCAAATACTCCGGTGATGCACACATGGTCAGGGTGTAGTCGAGGAGTGGACGGGCGATCAGGTGGGTCTCCACGGTATTGCCCAGGCGAAACGCCACGTCGAAACCGTTTTCGAGCAGGTCAGGACGGCGATTGGTGAGGACCACATCCAACTTGACGCGTGGACACAGCAGGGCGAATTCACTCAGGGCGGGTGCCAGTTTTTCGCTGCCGAACGTCAGCGGTGCGGTGATGCGCAAGGTGCCGCTCGGCTCGTCGAGGGCCTGCTCGGCCAAGCGCTCGGAGTCAGCCACCAACCCCAGGACTTCGAGGCAGCGTTGATAGTAAGCCGTGCCGAATTCCGTCAACCGCTGGCGCCGCGTCGTGCGGTTGAGCAAGCGCACGCCCAGACGTTGCTCCAGCGCCCGTAGGTGATTGCCGACCATGGTCGTGGATATTTCGCACTGGAAGGCGGCGGCGGTCATGCTGCCGGTTTCCACCACTTTGACGTAAACGGTCATTGCCTGGAATAGATCCATTATCAAGCTCAGCTTTAAAATGATTGAAGTATTGCGGCGTTTATCTAGCTCAGGTGGCTAACCATACTGCAAAAACACCGACAATTGATGGAGCTTGATGTCATGACCGCCGCCTGCCTGATGACCACTTACCAACCCTTGGCCTTGAGTTTCTGCAGGGGCCTGGGCACGCGCCTATGGGATCAGGCCGGTCGTGAATACCTGGACGCGGTGGCGGGCGTGGCGGTGACCAATGTCGGCCACTCCCATCCGAAAATTGTTTCAGCCATCAGCGAACAGGCCGCCCAGCTGTTGCACACTTCCAACCTCTACAGCATCGACTGGCAACAGCGGCTGGCGCAGAAACTGACGCGGTTGGCGGGCATGGAGCGAGCGTTCTTCAACAACTCCGGTGCCGAAGCCAATGAAACCGCGCTGAAACTGGCGCGGCTATATGGCTGGCAAAAAGGCATCGAACAACCGCTAGTGGTGGTCATGGAGAACGCCTTTCACGGCCGGACCCTGGGCACCTTGTCCGCCAGTGATGGCCCGGCCGTGCGCCTGGGTTTCAACAAGTTGCCGGGGGACTTCGTCAAAGTGCCATTCGGCGACCTCAAGGCGCTGGACAAGGTGCAGCAAACCCACGGCCCGCGCATCGTGGCGATCCTGATGGAACCGATTCAGGGTGAAGGCGGTGTCCAAATGGCCCTGCCCGGTTACCTGAAAGCCATTCGCGAACTCTGCAATCGGCGCGCGTGGCTGCTGATGCTCGACGAAATCCAGACGGGCATCGGCCGCACCGGCCAGTGGTTTGCTTTTCAGCACGAAGGCATCGTTCCGGACGTCATGACCCTGGCCAAAGGCCTGGGCAACGGTATTCCCATCGGCGCCTGTCTGGCCCGGGGCAAAGCCGCCGATCTCTTCACCCCCGGCAGTCACGGCAGCACCTTCGGCGGCAATCCACTGGCCTGCCGCGTGGGTTGCACCGTGCTGGAGATCATCGAAGAACAAGGGCTGCTGGAAAACGCCAAACTTCAGGGCGAACGTTTGCTCGCCAGATTGCGCATCGAATTGGCGGACGACCCGAACGTCCTGGAGATCCGCGGCCAGGGTTTGATGATTGGCATCGAACTCAAACAGCCGATTCGCGACCTGACCCTGATCGCGGCGCGGGATCACGGTTTGCTGATCAACGTGACACGGGGCAAGACCATTCGCTTGCTGCCGCCGCTGACGATTGATGGGCGGGAAGTTGAGATGATTGTGAGAAGGGTGTGTCGGGCGGTGAGCGCGGCCTGACATTTATCTCAGTAGTGGTATCTACACATCACGATACGTATTTCACCGCCCTCGACTCCATAGACCAAGCGATGCTCGGCTGTAATCCGGCGCGACCAGAAGCCGCTCAAGTTGAATTTGAGCGGTTCAGGTTTTCCGAGTCCATCGAACGGCTCGCGCTGGATTGATTTGATCAGCAGGTTGATTCGCTTAAGTTCTGCCTTATCGTTTTGTTGGAACCACAGATAGTCTTCCCAACCTTCAGGAGTGAACTCGATATTCATTCTTCGATGAGTTGCCTGGTTTTGGTTTTCCCTGCCCGCAGGTTGCCGATCGATTTGATCAGGCGTTCAGCATTAGCAGGGGAGCGAAGCAGATAGGCAGTCTCTTCGAGAGCGTTGTACTCCGCCAGAGACATCATCACCACGGGTTCGCCTTTCTGACGAGTGACCAACAGTGGGGCGCGGTCTGCATTGACCCGATCCATGGTTTCGGCAAGGTGTGCACGTGCTGTGGTGTAGTTGATGGTTTGCATGTTGTAGTCCTCGCTCGATGCAAAGAACGTACAGAAATGAGTACAGGATGACAAGGTGATACCTACGAGTGGTCGCGTTACGCAGACGATGCATCTACGTTTGTACTGAGTATCACCGAAGATTCTTCGAGACGTTTCCGTGATCGATGTAATCCTGTGCTCAAATGCGCCGGGTGTGGGATGAGGGATGGATGAAATCGGTCATTTGCGCTCGGTTCATGAGTTGCAGTTTCGAACCGCTAAAACCATCGAACAGACGCTGATGCGCGGCAAATCCACTGGACTCCTCGCGCGTACGATAGCTGCGGGCCCAGTCCAGCAATGCAATCAACAACTCGTCATGCTCGTCCCGTTGCGCCTCTCGCTGACGAACATTGGCGACACATTCGTCATCATCAAGACACAGCCAGATCAGCGCTGTTGCCCGGGGCAAGAGTTCGCTGACGATCCAGCCGTAAACGCCTTCGATCACCCAGCGCTCTTCACCGGCCAGCACCCGTGCCATGCCCAGCGCCTCGGCACGGGGGCGGGGGATGCTGAGTTCGTCGGACAACCAGTGAATCGAGTCGAGATCGACCCATGGTATGCGCAGGTGCTCGGCCAGTCGTTCGGCCAGCCAGCTTTTGCCGGCGCCGGAGTTACCGATGATCAGGGTTCGATTGAGGTTCATGAGCGACACCGATCAGTTTGAGCGAATGCCTTCAGTCTTCGTTTTCAGGCGCAACCATCCGCGTCCTCGGCGAACCGTTTGAATTGTGCTGAAAAATTTCCTGCGGCTGTCCTTTTTCATTAAAGAACACCTGCCCGATCCCCGCCGAATTCCACAGCCGTTCACCCGCTTCAGCATGTTCCGGGACATGCGGAACAATGCGCATGCGCCGGCGTTTGGTCAGCCAGTTGAGAGGCGAGCGCGGCGAGTAGAGCCAGCGGTTAAGCCGGTCGAACCACTCGAGCAGCGCGGGTGGGAATTCGTTTTTGATGCCGCTGCTGGTGATCTGCCAGATCCTCGGACCGGCCTTGCGGTGTCGGATCAATACTTCGTAGACGAAGGAATAATGCACATCGCCCGACAGCACCACGTAGTTACCGGGTGTGCGCGAGTGTCGGAAAATGTTCAGGATGACCTGGGCCGCGCCGCGATGAGCCATCCAGTTTTCGGCATCCACCAGCAGGGGATAACCACACCAGCTGAAGACCCGCTGTATCGTTTCGATCAGTTTGACGCCGAAGATCGGTGCCGGCGAAACGATGATTGCCGAGGGGTGATCGAGCAATTCCTGTTGCAGTTCGCTGAGGGCTTCCCAATCCAGCAAACCCGAAGGCTGCTTGAGGGTCATCTCACTGCGCCAGCGCCGGGTGCGGGTGTCGAGCACCACCATCGCCGGGCTGGTAGGCAGCACGTAATGCCAGCGCTGAAATCTCAACAGCTCGTCAATCAGGCTGTCTTGCACCGGGCTATCGAGATAATGGTCGTCCCCGGTCGAAATCAATCCGGCGGTTTTCTCAAGCAAAGCGCCGAACGCATCCGGATTATTGCCCCAGCCCTGACACAACATGTAAGCAATCAGCGCGTTGCCGATGATGCGCTTGGAGAACGGATGGCCGTAGGCCGTTTCCTCCCATTGCGCGGAAAGATTCCAGTCATCGGTAATATCGTGGTCGTCGAAAATCATCAGACACGGCAAATGCGCGAAAGCTCGTGCGACCCCGCCAAGGCCGGTCTTGAAGCCATCGATACGCATCTGCTCCAATGCATAACGCTCGCGTCGTTCGGGAATCAGTTTCGGTGGTTGTGGTGCGATCAGCGTCCAGGGCGTCGGCGACCACACCAGCAGGTACATGGCCATGACTTCAGCAAAGGTCACCAGATGATTGTCGGCACTGCTGCTGGTGAAAATCGGCTTACGCGCGCCACCGAAAAATCGCTCGCGCAGGGTTTCGTTGCTCTTCAGCGCCGGTAACAAATCCGCACGATGGTAGTAGCTCGCCGCATGCTCGTAGAGCTTGGCGCTGTCGCTGACCACGGCGCCTTCGAGGTGCTCGCCGAACAGTCCCAGCCGCTCGATCAAGGCATGGATGGCCCGCAACATCGGACCCGCGACATCGTCGGCGTACACCTGATCGCCACTCATCATCAACAGCGCCGGGCGTTCCACCGCCTCATGTTCCGAGGCCAGCAAGCGATCAACGCAAAGCAGGCCGTCGGCGGCGCGATGGTGAGGTTTGCGGCAGGAGCCGTGCAGCAGTTGATCGATCCGAGAGCGCAGGACGAAATTCGGACAGCGTGCGTCGCCATACAGCAGATGCGGCGCCCATTCGGCGATGCCCGTCATCGCGTCATCAATCAGCAGGTCGTATTCGATCAACGTGTCGCAGGGCAGGGCAGCCTGCAGCGACACATCGATCAAATGGATAAACGCGTGAGTGCCGATCGGGATGACGGTGCATTGGCCGGTATCCAGGCGAATGTCGTCGTGGTTTTGCAGGCGCAACGTCAGCGACAACGCCCGGGTTCCTACGAGCCACAGCACCAGCCGTGTAGGCTCCAGCCGCCGCAAGAGCGGCCCGACGAGGACCGGTGGCAGGGATTGATCAGCGTCGGGCAGTGGCAAAGACATGGACATGCGGGTTCTTGTTGACTATTTAGCGCGGGATGATAACGCAGCTAAATGAATCGCACCGGGCTGGAAGTGCACAGTCAACGAAACCGACCGTCCGTTTTCACGACGCCCACCTCACCATTCGCCACCAACCAACGAAAAACGTCACTCACCGACACGGTATGACTGCGCTCGATCCAGCGCACCACCGCTGGGCCGTAGTGCTCGGTGTAGCGGCTGAGCACCAGGTGCCGACAGTCCGCCGACAGGCGCAGAGTGATTTCCCGACAGTGCACAGTGGCCGGCTCATGCCAGGTCACCCGCTGCTGCAAAATCAGGTTGTTGCTGCCTTCAGAAACCATCGGCCGGTGCTCCTGTGCATTGAGGTTTGGTGGTGTCGGGTGAGCCTTGTCTGCCATCGACCACATACGCGGCACGATGCTCGGCGACTACGTTGCGCAACGCGCTGTAATAATCCGGCAGTTTTTGCAGGCTGTCGGTCAGCGGCAAGGCCTCGGCGCGACCGTCGACGATGCCGCCGACCGTTTGGAGGGTGGACAGTGTTTCCACGGTATCGCTGTTGCTGCCGAACGGGCTGACTACAAAACTCAGTACCCGCCCGGCGGCATCGCGGCTGTTGGACGTGCCGAACAACGGCAACTCGATGATCGGTCCGTTGCCGATGCCCCATACGCCGAAGGTCTGGCCAAAGTCGGTATCGTGACGCGGGATGCCGGCCATGCCGGAGACGTCGATCAAACCCACCACGCCAATCGTGGTGTTGAGCACGAAACGCCCCAGCGTATTGACCGAGCGCCTTGGGTTGCCTTGCAGCAAATCATTGATAAACACCTTGGGCTCGCCGAAGTTCTCGACGAAGTTATGCACACCCGTCTGGAAAAAGTTCGGCAAGTAGCGATAACCGCGAGCGACCGGCGCCAGGGCGTAATCATCCACCACCCGGTTAAACGCAAAGACCCCGCGATTGAACGGTTCCGCCGGGTCATACACCGAATAAGCAATGTCGGCGCAACTCACTTCAGTCGTCGGCGGCTGGCTGCTGCAACCCGCCAGTCCTGCGACCAGCGCGACGATCGATGTGGCGCGGGTCAACCAGGGAGCACATTTGAAAGGCAACATGGACGCAAGTCTCGGAAGGAATTCGCTGTGATGCTGGGGCTCGAGCCTTGCGCAAAGATGTCCGGTTTATTGCGTCGCCGACGTTTTATTGCACGATTGAAATATATGACGCGCCGCCTTGAATGGTTTTAGATGGCGGCTCCATTCGGCTCTTAAGTGACCTGCGGTGAACAGCCTTTTAATCGTCGACGACGACCTCGAAGTCCTCGACCTGCTGAAAAAATTCTTCGTGCAGCACGGCTACAAGGTCGACGTCGCCACCGACGGCGCGACGCTGTGGGCGGCCATCGAGCGCCAGGCGCCAGACTTGATCATTCTGGATGTGATGCTGCCAGGCGACAGCGGGTTGATCCTGTGTCAGCAATTGCGGTTTCGACACACCATCCCGGTGATCATGCTCACCGCCATGGGCGAACTCAGCGACCGCGTCGTCGGCCTCGAACTGGGCGCCGACGATTACCTGACCAAGCCCTTCGACGCCCGCGAACTGCTGGCCCGAGTGCGCGCCGTGCTGCGCCGCGTCGACGAACGCCGTCCGCTGACGCAGGAACGGCCACGGCCGCTGATCGACTTCGCCGACTGGAACCTGGACGTCACCCGCCGTGAACTGCGCTCGCCGGACAACGTGATGATCCCGCTCTCGGCCGGTGAATTCGACTTGCTACTGGTTTTCGTCGAGCACCCGCAACGCATCCTCACCCGTGAGCAACTGCTGGACCTGGCACGCGGGCATTGTCACGACGCATTCGATCGCAGCATCGACGTCCAGGTCAGCCGCCTGCGGCGCAAACTCGAATCCGACACCAAGCGCCCGGCGATGATTCGCACCGTGCGCAATGGCGGTTACCTGTTCACCCCCAGCGTGACGCGGCGATGAGCTGGCTGAAGCGGATTCGCCGGGATACGGTGGCGCGCTGGATCGCGCTGACCATCATTCTGGCGATGCTCATTTCATTGGCGCTGAATGGCTTGTTCATACAAATCGCCGGGGTGTGGGCGCGTCCGTCGCTGATCGAAATCGGCCTGCTGGAAAAAGCCGCGACCGTCACCCGCCTCATCGATGCCGCCCCGACAACCCTTCGCGGGCAGTTGGCGCAAGCCGCCAGTGAAGAAGGTTTCAGCGTCAGTTGGCACCTTGATCGACACGATCTCAAACTGCCGGCCGTGGACGACCCGATTTCCGAGGAGGGCTCGAAGATCTTGCAGCCATTGCTCAAATCCGCCAGCCGACGCGTCGAGGCCTACGAGCCAAGCGACTGGACCGAGCCTTCGGCAGACGCGCGTTACGCGCTGCTAATCGAACTGTCGGACGCCTCATGGCTGATGTTCTCCCCGCCCACCCGCAGTTGGGGTCTCGACGAAACGCCGCGTTACCTGATTGTCGTCCTGCTGACGCTGATCTCCACAGCCCTCGTCGCACTCATCGCTACCCGCCGCCTCGCCACGCCTCTGCAACACTTCGCCGAAGGTGCCCGCCGCTTTGGCGTCGACTTCCGTGCCCCTCCCATCGACCCCCTTGGCCCCCAGGAAATTCGCCAGGCCATTCTTGCGTTCAACGCCATGCAGGCCCAGTTGCAACACTTCATCCGCGACCGCACGCAAATGCTCGCCGCCATTTCCCACGACCTGCGCGCACCGCTGACGCGGATGCGCTTGCGCGGGGAATTCATTGAAGATACCGAGCAACAGCAGCGGCTGTTTCGTGACGTGGATGAAATGCAGGCGATGATCAACTCGGCGCTGGAGTTCTTCCGCGACGATGCCCGGCTTGAACCGGCGACTCAGTTTGATTTGGCGGAATTGCTGCAAACGTTGCTGGATGATTATCGGGATCAGGGTTTTGAGATTGCCTTCAGCGGTTCGTTGCGAATGGTGTATTTCGGGCGACCTTTGGGGCTTAAGCGGGTGGTGACCAACTTGCTGGACAACGCGCTCAAGTACGGCACTGAACCGGCGGTCAAGCTGATTGCCCATGCGGGGGAAGTGCGGATCAAGGTACTGGACCGTGGGCCGGGTATTCCCGAGTCCAGCCTCGAACAGGTGTTTGCACCGTTCTTCCGCCTTGAAGGCTCTCGTAACAAAAGCACGGGTGGCGTTGGTTTGGGATTATCGGCGGCGCGGGCCATAGTGCTGGAACATGGCGGCGAATTGAAACTGCGCAATCGGTCCATCGGTGGGCTGCAAGCGTTGGTCGTGTTGCCGGTGCACCCGGTTTAGATATTCATTCGGGAAAACAGGGAATAGCAAATGATTGATTTCAATAACAAAGGCTTCTTCAAACTCAAGCAAAACGAAGAATACGCCGAACGCGTTACTGCGCTGCTACTGGACGGGGAGCACGTCATCGACGCCTACAAGTCCATGCGCGATGGGGTGGTGTTTACCAACAAGCGCATCATCGCCGTCAACGTGCAGGGCCTCACGGGTAGCAAGAAAGACTTCACCTCGTTGCCGTACAAAAACATCGTGGCGTATTCGGTGGAAACGTCCGGGACGTTTGACCTGGATTCCGAGTTGGAGATTTATTTTTCGTCGTTGGGGAGGGTGAAGTTCGAATTCACTGGCAGGACGTCGATGGTGGAAATCTCCAAACTGATTTCCCAGCATTTGCTTTAACCCACAATCCCTGTGGGAGCGAGCTTGCTCGCGATAGCGTCAGTTCAGTCAGCATTAATGCTGAATGTACTGCCCTCATCGCGAGCAAGCTCGCTCCCACAGGTTTTCAGCCAGCGGGCCAATTTCAAAGTCTTGTGAACCTACGCCTCCCAGCCCGCCCCACTGACCGCCGCCTGCGCCAAAGGGTGCAACTCTGCCCCCTGATGCTCTGTCTGCCAGGCCAGCAACTCCTTGCGCATGCCGGGCGTCCAGTACAGCTGCAGATGATTACGCACGCCGAGCACGGCCAGTTGCTGGTCCGGTTCACTGGCGAAGTACTGGGCGATCTGGTTGACCATTTTGATCAGGTTGTCAGTGCTCATCGGCGCACCTGCGCTTTAGCGCCACGCGCCTGGCGACGTTCTTTTAGCAAACGGTCCTGTTCGTCGCTGAAGGCCTGGTAGCGTTTTTGCCACTCGGAAGGGTGGTAGACGCGGCTGACTTCCACGGCGGTGACCTTGTACTCCGGACAGTTGGTGGCCCAGTCGGAGTTGTCGGTGGTGATGACGTTCGCCCCCGATTCAGGGAAGTGGAAGGTGGTGTACACCACGCCTGGGGCGACCCGTTCGGTGACTTGCGCACGCAGTACGGTCTGTCCGGCGCGGCTGCCGATGCCGACCCAGTCACCTTCGTTGATACCACGGCTCTCGGCGTCGGTCGGGTGGATTTCCAGGCGGTCTTCGTCGTGCCAGGCGACGTTTTCGGTACGCCGGGTCTGGGCGCCGACGTTGTACTGGCTGAGGATGCGTCCGGTGGTCAGCAGAAGAGGGTAGCGATTGTTGACCTTTTCCTCGGTGGGCACGTAGCCGGTAAGCATGAAGCGGCCCTTGCCGCGCACGAACTCCTCGATGTGCATGGTCGGCGTGCCGTCCGGTGCCGCAGCGTTGCACGGCCATTGCAGGCTGCCGTGGCGCTCCAGTTCTGCGTAGCTGACGTTAGTAAAGGTCGGCGTCAGGCTGGCGATTTCGTCCATGATTTCCGACGGGTGCTGGTAGCTCATCGGGTAGCCCAGGGCATTGGCCAGCGCCACCGTGCCTTCCCAGTCGGCCTTGCCGCCCAAAGGCTCCATGACCTTGCGCACCCGGGAGATGCGCCGCTCGGCGTTGGTGAAAGTGCCATCCTTTTCCAGGAACGAACTGCCCGGCAGGAACACATGGGCGAACTTGGCGGTTTCGTTGAGGAATATGTCCTGCACCACTACACATTCCATGGCCGACAGCGCTGCGGTGACGTGCTGGGTATTCGGATCGCTCTGGGCGATGTCTTCACCCTGGCAATACAAGCCCTTGAAGCTGCCGCCCAGGGCTGCCTCGAACATGTTGGGGATGCGCAGGCCCGGGTCGGGTTGCAGGGTGACGTTCCAGGCTTGTTCGAACTGTGCTCGTACCACCTCGTTGGAGATGTGCCGGTAACCGGGCAGCTCGTGAGGGAAGGAACCCATGTCGCAGGAGCCCTGAACGTTGTTCTGCCCACGCAGCGGGTTTACGCCCACGCCTTCGCGGCCGATGTTGCCAGTGGCCATGGCCAGGTTGGCGATGCCCATGACCGCGGTGCTGCCCTGGCTGTGCTCGGTGACGCCCAAGCCGTAGTAGATCGCCGCGTTGCCGCCGGTGGCATACAGACGGGCGGCGGCACGGATG
Organism: Pseudomonas sp. Hz4; assembly: GCF_054898165.1. Classification (NCBI taxonomy): domain Bacteria; kingdom Pseudomonadati; phylum Pseudomonadota; class Gammaproteobacteria; order Pseudomonadales; family Pseudomonadaceae; genus Pseudomonas; species Pseudomonas sp. Hz4. The sequence continues at coordinate 1,343,830 of NZ_CM142719.1, forward strand.
TCGGCAGGTTCTACGCCGCAGATGGGGCCAAGGGCTTCCGGCGAGTTTTCCGGGCGGCTGACAAGCTCGCTCCAGCGGGCGAAATCGCTGCCCTCGCAACGGGCGTCGATAAAGGCCTGGTTGAGTAGGCCTTCGGTGACGATGACATGGGCCAGGGCGTTGAGCATGGCGACGTTGGTGCCCGGGCGCAGGGCCAGGTGCAGTTCGGCGCGGGCATGCACCGAGTCCACCAGATCAATGCGGCGTGGATCGATGACGATCAGCCGTGCGCCTTCACGCAGGCGGCGTTTGAGCTGGGAGGCGAACACCGGGTGGGCGTCGCTGGGGTTGGCGCCCATCACCAGGATCACGTCAGCCTGCATCACCGAGTCGAAGCTCTGGGTGCCGGCGGACTCGCCCAGGGTTTGTTTCAGGCCATAGCCCGTCGGCGAGTGGCAGACCCGCGCACAGGTGTCGACGTTGTTGTTGCCGAACGCGGCGCGCACCAGTTTTTGCACCAGGTAGGTTTCTTCGTTGGTGCAGCGGCTGGAGGTGATGCCACCAATCGAGTCGCGACCGTATGTTTGTTGCAGCCGGCGGAATTCGCTGGCGGCGTAGGTCACCGCTTCATCCCAGCTGACTTCCTGCCAAGGGTCGTTGATGTGCTGGCGGATCATCGGCTTGGTGATGCGATCCGGGTGGGTGGCGTAACCCCAGGCAAAGCGACCTTTGACGCAAGAGTGGCCGTGGTTGGCCTGACCGTTCTTGTCGGGAACCATGCGTACCAGCTGGTCGCCTTTCATCTCGGCGCGGAACGAGCAGCCCACGCCGCAATAGGCACAGGTGGTGATCACGCTGCGTTCGGGCTGACCCAGTTCGACCACGCTTTTTTCCATCAAGGTCGCGGTGGGACAGGCTTGCACACAGGCGCCGCAGGACACGCATTCCGAGTCGAGGAAGTTCTCGCCACCGGCGGCCGCCACCCGGGATTCGAAACCGCGCCCGGTAATGGTCAGGGCAAAGGTGCCCTGGGTTTCTTCGCAGGCGCGCACGCAGCGGTTGCAGACGATGCACTTGCTCGGGTCGAAGTCGAAGTAGGGGTTGGAGGTGTCCTTCGTGTCGGCCAGATGGTTGTCGCCTTCATAGCCATAACGCACTTCCCGCAGGCCGACCTGGCCGGCGACGGTTTGCAACTCGCAGTTGCCGTTGGCCGAGCAGGTCAGGCAGTCCAGCGGGTGATCGGAGATGTACAGCTCCATGACGTTGCGGCGCAGGGTGGCGAGCTTCGGTGTCTGGGTGTGCACGCTCATGCCTTCAGTGACCGGCGTGGTGCAGGACGCCGGGTAACCGCGCATGCCGTCGATCTCCACCAGGCACATGCGGCAGGAACCGAAGGCTTCCAGGCTGTCGGTGGCACACAGTTTGGGAATGGTGGTGCCCAGCAGCGCGGCGGCGCGCATCACTGAGGTCCCTTCGGGCACGCTGATGCTGCGGCCGTCGATGTTCAGGGTGACCTGCACCTGGCTGTCGCGGGCGGGGGTGCCCAGATCGATATCGGTGTTCGGGTCGAAGAGAGTGATCATTGATCGGCCTCCGAGGCTTGCAGGCCGAAGTCGGCGGGGAAGTGCTTGAGGGCGCTGACGACCGGAAAGGAGACCATGCCGCCCAATGCGCACAGCGAACCGTACTGCAGGGTGTCGCACAGGTCCTTGAGGATGATCACCTGCTCATCGCGACCGCTCTGATCAGGCGCGGCCAACAAGCGGTCGATCACCTCCACGCCCCGGGTCGAGCCGATGCGGCATGGCGTGCATTTGCCACAGGATTCCTCGGCGCAAAATTGCATGGCGAAGCGCGCCATGTGGGCCATGTCCAGGCTGTCGTCAGCCACCACCACACCACCGTGACCGAGCATGGCGCCGATGGCGGCGAAGGCTTCGTAATCCAGCGGCGTATCGAATTGCGACGGCGGCACCCAGGCGCCGAGAGGGCCGCCAACCTGGGCGGCCTTCAGCGGACGGCCACTGGCGGTACCACCGCCGTAGTCTTCCACCAGTTCGCGCAGGGTCAGACCAAAGGCCCGTTCCACCAGACCGCCGTGACGAATATTGCCCGCCAGCTGAAAGGGCATGGTGCCTAGAGAGCGGCCCATGCCGTAATCGCGATAGAACTGCGCGCCCTTGGCCAGAATCAGCGGCACCGAGGCCAGGGTCAGCACGTTGTGCACCAAGGTCGGCAGGCCAAAGAGCCCCTTCAACGCAGGGATCGGCGGCTTGGCGCGGACGATCCCGCGCTTGCCTTCGAGCGAGTCCAGCAGCGCGGTTTCCTCACCGCAGATGTAAGCGCCGGCACCGACCCTTACTTCCATGTCGAAGACCTGACCGCTACCGCCAACATTCGCGCCGAGGTACCCGTTGGACCGGGCAATGTCCAGCGCCTCGCGCAACGTGGCCACAGCCTGTGGATATTCCGAGCGCACATAAATGTAGCCATAAGTGGCGCCGACGGTGACGCCGGCAATGGCCATGCCTTCGATCAGCAGGAAGGGGTCGCCTTCCATCAACATGCGATCGGCGAAAGTGCCGGAATCGCCTTCGTCGGCGTTGCACACGATGTATTTCTGCGCCGCCTGGGTAGCACGTACCGTGCGCCATTTGATCCCAGCGGGGAACGCCGCGCCGCCACGGCCACGCAGGCCCGAGTCGAACACCTCAGTCGCGGTTTGCTCGCCGCCAATGGTGACGGTCCGTTGTAAACCTTCAAAGCCGCCATGGGCGCGGTAATCGTCCAGCGACAGCGGCCGGGTAATACCGGCGCGGGCGAACAGCAAGCGTTGTTGAGTCTTCAGATACGGCAATTCCTCCACCAGCCCCAAGGCCAGTGGATGCGCGGACGGCTCGCCTTGCAGGGCTTCGAGCACGGATGGCACATCGACGGCGGTCAGCGGGCCGAAGCCGATACGGCCTTGCGGGCTGTCCACTTCCAGCAGCGGCTCCAGCCAATACAAGCCGCGCGAACTGGTGCGCTGCAACTCCAGGGGCAGATTGCGTTCCCGGGCCTGAGTGATAAGGGCCACCGCCACCTCATCGGCACCCACCGCACGGGCAAGAGAATCAGTGGGCAGATAGAAAGCCGGCATCATGCGTCCTCCCGGCAAGCGTCGAGCAAGGCATCCAGACGCTCGGCGCTTAGCCGCGCGTGCACCTGACCGTCCAATTCCAGAGCTGGCGAACAGGCGCAGGCGCCGAGGCAATACACCGGACGCAAACTGATGCTGCCATCGGCGCTACTGCCGTGGTCGTCCAGTTGCAGACGTTCGCGCAACTGCGCCGCGAGCTGCTCGGCGCCGCGACTCTTGCAGGACTCAGCCCGGCACAGACGCAGAATATGCCGGGCCGGAGGCGCAGTACGAAAGTCATGGTAGAAGCTGATCACCCCGCGAATCTCGGCCTGACTCTGATTGAGGGCGTGGGCAATCTCGGGGATGGCGGCATCGGGGATGTAACCGATGCCCGCCTGAATCTCATGAAGAATGGGCAATAGCGCGCCGGGGGAGCCCTTGTGGCGCTCCAGCAGACTGTTGACCATCGGCAGGTGCAACATCTCATCAGGCATTCAGCATTCCTCACGGTCACGGACAAACCAGGCGGTTGTCGGTCGTCCGAAAGTGTCGGCTGCGGCACTCACACCACGTCACGGTATCGTGGCAATTTCAGGCCGGTGGCCAGGGCACCCTGAGCGGGCATCTTGTTGTGCCCGGCACGGTCTTCGCCGCACCTCTACTGGGCATAAAGGGCAGCTTGCCACGCTGCCTTTGATCGAACTGCACCAAAGCGACGTGTTCGGTTCTGCCTACGACTATCCATTAAGTCTAGATGAGTGTGGTGCGGGGTGTTCACTCCTGGACTAATGCCCTGAGGGCTTGTCGATGCCTGATATATATCAAGCATTACAGGTAATAAAAAGCATCAGATCCGCGGGAAATTTTAGGGAGCAGAGCTGTTCTATAGCGTTGATTTGTTCCGCTGTAAGCCGATAGTCATAGACGCAGCCATCGTCCTTCGCCCACCCCATGATCGGCTTGAGATCCTCGACAGAAACCGGGATTTCCCTTTCATAGGAAGCGAAATCCTCGCCTTCCGGAACGCCCATAATCACAAGTTTCATGGCTCGAACTTCCTGTAGGGTCTGCTGGTTTATTTCGAATTCTAGTTTCGTAGTCGAATTCTCAGCATTCGCCCTGAGCTGAGCATCGCCAGCCCGAAATCCTCAGGGCCAATCCCAAATTCCAATCAACACACAAAACCCCTGTGGGAGCGGGCTTGCCCGCGAAAGCGCCAGACCAACCACCACAAAACCCTGAACTGAGTCCCACCCTGTGTAGGAGCGAGCCCGCTCGCGAAAAACGCAAGGCATCCACCAACCCGCTGAATGTCCGCAATCCTCACAAGCAAGCCCACCCCCACAACTGCCATACGCAGCTCCGAACGCTAGACAGAGTCCGGTTTTACCTGCTACCCCTCAGCCATTCCCTCCGCCCGCCTATTCGCCAACTCATTATCCCGATCCCGAGTAAGCACCTTTACCGCATCATCCACCACCGCCTTACTCATCGCCGTCAAATAATGCGCGGCCCAGGCGTGGCGGTCGGTGTCTCTGGCGTAAGCAGCATCTTCGGTAAGCTTCTTGGCGAGGAACAGAAAATCAGAAGCCATGGCTAACGCATCACCGAGGGGAACGCCGCAAGTGACATGGAACAGCGGCTGATTCGCGCAGTAGATGGCAGGTGTAAGGCCGATGGTTGTGGGTTCGGGTTGTTTGGTCATTTGCCACCTCCGATGACGGAGAGGCGGTGGGAGAGGGTGGATGGTGGGGCGTTACGCGATTGGGAATTGCGTAGAGGGAAAAGCCAAATTTTGTACGGATTGATGCTGCGCATTATCAGACTCCTTGATATGTGGAGCTGCCACATTCGTTTCCACACGAATGGGTGACAGCTGTGCGCAGGGTGGAAAACCGGTAATCAAGGAAACCGGCACGCCCGAAGACGTCCCACGCACAGCCGCCATAACTCACGCCGCAGACACAAAAAAAGCGCCGGCAGACGTGATGGGGGCGCTGTTGCGCCTTGAATTACACGGGTTTCCACACCCGGTCGCTGAATTGGCAGCGACGGCGGAAGGGTATCGCGCAGAACCCCTGCCCGCAACCTTGAAGATTCGTTTGCAATCACCTGAATCAAGAAAGTCCGGTCTGTCGCTTTCCCTCGCTGGGAGGTACACAACAGCCGCAGCAATCTGTTAGGTTACTTGCCAAATCAGGATCCAATGACAGGAGGTCATCTTGGCTAAGCCAGCAGCGCGTAAAACCGACCCTTCAAGCTGCCCGCTACCGGGGCACGGTACCAATCCTATCGCGACAGGCTCGCCAGACGTTTTCTTCGATGGGCTTTCAGCCGCACGCCAAGGCGATACCTGTACTTGTGGCAGTGCGTTGTCCACTGGTCTGTCCTCCACTGTTTTCATCAACGGTAAGAATGCCGCGACCATTGATACCGGCGGAACCCACGGCAGTGTTGTCATTGGTGGTTCGGGGACAGTGATAATTGGTGACTCCCATACACCCTGCCCATTTGTTCCCCCGGCGCCTCTCGCTCTTGGCGCTAGCTGGATAGGCTTCAGAATCCCTGCCACCGAAAGCTATGAAGGTTTATCGTGTACGGCGCATTTTGAGGATGGATCAACACTTTCAGGCGTATTTAACAGGGACAACGCTGTTAAATTTCCTAACCCCTCAGGAAAAGTGTGTTTGATGCTCAAGTTCGACGAGAATTCGACAACCGATACTTCGTCTCTTACAGAAAGCCTTTTGAATAAAATTTTAGGATAAGGAACATCCTATGACTGAACCGTACCTTGTCACCGGCAGCTATGTCATTCAACGTGAACACTCGTTAACAGACTCTCCACTCAACAGAGCCCTGGAACTAATGGAGGGGACTGCTCTGAGATTTTCTCTGGATGCTGTCTCTGACGAAAAGGTCCGGGCGAGCTACATGAAAAATATCAGGCGCATGTCTCAGCAAACATTGGCGGACGTCAAAGCAGGGAAAATTACCGCGCATGAGGGCGTACAGTTCAGTCATGAAATGAGAAACAAGATCATGATGGAGCATCGCAAATACACATCCGCCCAAGGTCTAGCCATCGTCCAAAAAAAGAAGCCCGATGGCAGGACGCTTAACTCGCTGTTTGACCGTTACTCCGAGCGTCTCTTTAAAAAGAAATACATCAACCTTTCTCCAGCAGAACAAACCAAAATCCACTACACAATTCTGGAAGCGGCCGGTCGGGACGATGCCTCGTTCACGAAAGGCACTCAAAAAATGCGCATGATGGGGAAGCTCGGGATTCTAGTCACCGCCGCCCTCGCGACCTATCAAATTCTGAATGCTGAAAACAAGCCAAAGGAAACGGCGCGTCAAGGCATCATCGTAGGTAGTGGTGCTGTGGGAGGCCTTCTTGCAGGGCTTGGAGTCAGCGCTCTTTGTGGGCCTGGTGCTCCCATTTGCGCAATTGCTGTCGTCTTGGTGGGAACCGTCGCTGGTGGCGTAGCCGGTGAAGCGGTAGCGGATTCGCTCGATGAGGAGCTAGAGGAGTTTTCACATTGGGATATATTTTGAGTCAGCCTGAACTGTCAAAAATCAGAACCGCCCTGTCTGATGCATTTGTCGACGCGCCGGTAGATTACGACTATATAGCGGAGCAAGTAAGAGGCTTTGAGCTTCAGACAGTTAATGAAGTTCTTTACTCAGAAGTCGCGCCTGTGTGCTTTACAAACATCGAATCAGCCGTTCCGCCAGTTTGGACGGGTTTTGAGCCGGACTCGCTCAATGCCATGATTGAAGAGAGACTTGCAGCGAGAGAAAAAAATTGGTTTCAGAGGCAGTTTGACAAAGTTTTGGTTGCGTGGCTCAGATATAGATATGCCGATATATGGAAGGAAATAACCAACAGACTTTAGTTCTCTTTTCGAAACAACCACTCTCAGTGGGGAGCTGGTATCGCGCTCAACAACATCACTCACTGAATATCTTTCAGATAATCCTTGAGCGCGATGAGTGGGGCATCAAGCTGCTCTATCGTCCGCGCAACGCTGAAATCTGCTGACACCCTATGCAGTTCGCGGCCCAGGACTGTATCAACACCGCCGAGGGCATTCAGCGCCAGACTCAGGCATTCATCCACTTTCCTCTGGATCGCCTTAACATCCCCCCGGCGCACCAACAACCCAAACACCTCCCTCTCATAATCACTCATCATCAGATCGTCACGCAGAATCGGACTTTCACCTTCCGTCTCGTAAGCGAGCTTGAGGGAGAAGAGGGCGACGGTTTCCAGTAGCAATTCCATGGGGTGAATCCTTGAGAAGTGTCGTGCCGGCCGAGAATGCAAAGACCAAAAGATCGCAGCCTTCGGCATCTCCTGGATCGAGGCGGGGCGCAATGTCTTTTCTATAGGCGAAAAAAAAGGCCTTGCAAAGCAAGACCTTTCTTAATTTTGGTGCCCCGAGGGAGACTCGAACTCCCACTTCTTGCGAAAACGGATTTTGAATCCGCCGCGTCTACCAATTCCGCCATCAGGGCTCAATGGCGGCGAAGTATAGAGATGAGATTACCGTCGGTCAATCAGGTACATAGAGAATTTTCACTATTTCGGCTAGACTTCCGGCCCCTGCTAGACGAACCCCATCATGCGCGTTGCTGACTTTACTTTCGAACTCCCTGATTCGCTGATCGCTCGCCACCCTTTGGCTGAGCGTCGCAATAGTCGCCTGTTGACCCTGGATGGGGTCAGCGGCGCCCTGGCGCACCGTCAATTCACTGATTTGCTCGAGCATTTGCGCCCGGGCGATTTGATGGTGTTCAACAATACCCGGGTGATTCCGGCGCGGCTGTTTGGCCAGAAGGCTTCCGGCGGCAAACTGGAAATCCTGGTGGAGCGGGTGCTCGACAGTCATCGCGTGCTGGCTCATGTGCGTTCCAGCAAGTCGCCCAAGCCCGGTTCGAAGATCCTGATCGACGGTGGTGGCGAGGCTGAGATGCTGGCGCGGCACGATACGTTGTTCGAGTTGGGGTTCGCCGAAGAGGTGTTGCCGCTGCTTGATCGCGTCGGGCATATGCCGTTGCCTCCTTATATAGACCGCCCGGATGAAGGCTCGGACCGCGAGCGTTATCAGACGGTCTACGCCGAGCGCCTGGGCGCGGTGGCGGCGCCGACGGCGGGGCTGCATTTCGATCAGCCGCTGATGGAGGCGATTGCCGCCAAGGGCGTCGAGAAGGCGTTCGTGACGTTGCACGTCGGCGCTGGCACGTTCCAGCCGGTGCGCGTCGAGAAGATCGAAGACCACCACATGCACAGTGAGTGGCTGGAAGTCGGTCAAGACGTGGTCGATGCAGTCGAAGCCTGTCGCGCTCGCGGTGGTCGGGTGATCGCTGTGGGGACCACCAGCGTGCGTTCCCTGGAAAGCGCCGCGCGCGATGGCGTGCTCAAGCCGTTCAGTGGCGACACCGACATCTTTATCTACCCGGGCCGGCCGTTTCATGTGGTCGATGCCCTGGTCACCAACTTTCATTTGCCCGAATCCACGCTGTTGATGCTGGTTTCGGCGTTCGCCGGTTATCCCGAAGCCATGGCTGCCTATAAAGCAGCGGTGGAGCATGGTTACCGCTTTTTCAGCTACGGTGATGCGATGTTCATCACCCGTAATCCTGCGCCGACTGCCCCTAAAGAATCGGGCCCTGAGGAAACTGTATGAGTCGTATGTCGTTTGAACTGCTGGCCACTGACGGCAAGGCTCGTCGCGGTCGTTTGACCTTCCCGCGCGGTACCGTCGAAACCCCGGCCTTCATGCCGGTGGGCACGTACGGCACGGTCAAGGGCATGCTGCCGCGGGATATCACTGCCACTGGCGCGGAAATCATTCTGGGTAACACCTTTCACTTGTGGCTGCGTCCTGGCACCGAAGTGATCAAGAAGCACGGCGACCTGCACGATTTCATGCAGTGGAAAGGCCCGATTCTGACCGACTCCGGTGGTTTTCAGGTATTCAGCCTGGGCGCGATGCGCAAGATCAAGGAGGAGGGCGTGACCTTCGCCTCTCCTGTCGACGGCGCCAAAGTGTTCATGGGCCCGGAAGAGTCGATGCAGGTCCAGCGTGACCTGGGCTCGGACATCGTGATGATCTTTGACGAATGCACGCCGTATCCTGCTGATGAAGACGTCGCGCGGATTTCGATGGAGCTGTCGTTGCGTTGGGCGAAGCGTTCGAAAGAGGCGCATGGCGACAACACGGCGGCGCTGTTCGGTATTGTTCAGGGCGGTATGCACCAGGATCTGCGCATGCGTTCCCTGGAAGGCCTCGATCAAATCGGCTTCGATGGCCTGGCCATCGGCGGTCTGTCGGTGGGCGAGCCGAAACACGAGATGATCAAGGTGCTCGACTACCTGCCAGGTCAGATGCCGGCTGACAAACCTCGTTACCTTATGGGCGTTGGCAAACCGGAAGATCTGGTTGAGGGTGTGCGCCGCGGTGTGGACATGTTCGATTGCGTGATGCCAACCCGTAATGCCCGCAATGGGCATCTTTTCATTGATACAGGCGTGCTGAAGATCCGTAACGCGTTCCATCGCCATGATGATTCGCCGCTGGATCCGACCTGCGATTGCTACACCTGCCAGAACTTCTCTCGTGCTTATCTACACCATCTGGACAAGTGCGGCGAAATGCTGGGTAGCATGTTGAATACCATCCACAATTTGCGCCATTACCAGGTGCTTATGGCTGGTTTGCGCGAGGCTATTCAACAGGGTACATTGGCCGCCTTTGTCGATGCCTTCTACGCCAAACGCGGGATTCCTGTTCCGCCTTTGGACTGAGTTTTCTGACCCCAAGATTCAACATTTGCAACTGGAGTGCTAAATGAGCTTTTTTATCTCTAATGCCATGGCTGACGCTGCTGCACCTGCGGCAGGCCCAATGGGTGGTGGTTTTGAGTGGATTTTCCTGGTCGGTTTCCTGGTCATCTTCTACCTGATGATCTGGCGTCCACAGGCCAAGCGCGCCAAAGAGCAGAAGAACCTGCTCGGCAGCCTGCAGAAAGGCGACGAAGTGGTGACCACCGGTGGTATCGCCGGCAAGATCACTAAAGTGGCAGACGATTTCGTTGTTCTGGAAGTTTCCGACACCATCGAAATGAAGTTCCAGAAAGGCGCCATCGCCGCCACGCTGCCAAAAGGCACGCTGAAAGCGATCTAAGTTTCAACTTCTACTCAATCGACGGGGCGCGCAAGGCGCCCCGCGTCATAAGCGGGCGGCGTGATGCTGAACAAATACCCTCTGTGGAAATACATTCTGATCCTGGCGGTGCTAGCGGTCGGTCTGATTTATTCCGCTCCCAATCTATATCCTGATGACCCGGCCATTCAGGTCGGCGGTGCAAGCACTGCACTGCAAGTGACTCAGGCTGATCTGGATCGTGTGGGCACAGCGCTCAAGGAATCCGGGATCAACGTCAAGGCTGCCACCCTGGCAGCGAACGGCAAGGGCGGTCTGATTCGTCTGACCAAGGCTGAAGACCAGCTGCCTGCCAAGGACGTCGTGCGCAAGGCATTGGGTGATGACTACGTCGTTGCACTGAACCTGGCACAAACCACCCCGCAATGGCTGCGCAGCCTTGGCGCGCACCCGATGAAGCTGGGTCTGGACTTGTCCGGTGGTGTGCACTTCCTGCTCGAAGTGGACATGGACAAAGCCCTCGATGCACGCCTGAAAGTCTACGAAGGCGACGTCAAGAGCCTGTTGCGTAAAGAGAAACTGCGCTATCGCAGCCTGCCGCAACTGGACGGTGCCATTCAGTTGGGTTTCACTGATGAAGCAGCCCGTGAACAAGCTCGTGCACTGATCCGCAAGAACTTCAACGATTTCGATATTGTTCCGGCCGACCTCAATGGCCAACCGGTACTGCGTCTGGCGATGACCCCGGCCAAGCTGGCGGAAATCCGCGAATATTCCATCAAGCAGAACTTGACCACGGTACGTAACCGCGTCAACGAGCTGGGTGTTGCCGAACCGATCGTTCAGCGTCAGGGCGCCAACCGCATCGTGGTTGAGCTGCCGGGCGTGCAAGACACCGCCGAAGCCAAGCGTATCCTCGGCAAGACGGCCAACCTTGAGTTCCGACTGGCGGCTGAGCCTGGTGCATCGAAAGCCACTTCTGAAAGCTTCGAATTCCGTGAAGGCAATCGTCCGTCAGCGCAAATCGAGCGTGGCTTGATCATCACGGGTGACCAGGTCACCGATGCCAAGGCTGGCTTCGGCGAGCAAGGCACGCCGGAAGTGAACATCCGTCTGGATGGCCACGGTGGCGAGCTGATGAGTCGTGCGACCCGCAGCAACGTCGGTCGCAGCATGGCGGTGATCTTCATCGAGCAACGCCCGGTCACCACTTACGTCAAGCAAGTGGTTAACGGCGTCGAGAAAGACGTGCCGGTTCAAACCTTCAAGGAAGAGAAGAAGATCATCAGCCTGGCGACCATCCAGTCGCCGCTGGGTGCTCAATTCCGTATCACTGGCCTGAATGGCCAGGGCGAGTCGTCCGAACTGGCGCTGCTGCTGCGTGCCGGTGGTCTGGCTGCACCGATGTACTTCGCTGAAGAGCGCACCATTGGCCCAAGCCTGGGTGCCGACAACATCGTCAAGGGTGTCGATGCATCGTTGTGGGGCATGCTGTTTGTCTCGCTGTTCATCATGGCTATCTACCGCTTCTTCGGCATCATCGCCACCGTCGCGTTGACGGTGAACATGGTGATGCTGCTGGCCTTGATGTCGCTGCTGGGTGCAACGCTGACCCTGCCGGGTATCGCCGGTATCGTGTTGACCATGGGTATGGCGGTCGACGCCAACGTTCTGATCTTCTCGCGGATACGTGAAGAGATCGCGGCGGGCATGACCGTGCAGCGGGCAATTAACGAAGGCTTCGGTCGGGCATTCACCGCGATTCTCGACGCCAACCTGACCACTCTGTTGGTCGGCGGGATTCTCTTTGCGATGGGCACAGGCCCGGTCAAAGGTTTCGCAGTGACGATGTCCCTCGGGATCTTTACCTCGATGTTCACGGCCATCATGGTGACCCGCGCGATGGTCAACCTGATCTTCGGCGGTCGTGACTTCAAGAAGTTGTGGATTTAAGGGGCTGCCATGTTACGTACAATCAACTTCATGGGCGTTCGCAACGTTGCGTTCGGCGTCACATTGTTTCTTACCTTGCTGGCATTGTTCAGCGTCGCCACCAAGGGCATGAACTGGGGCCTGGACTTCACCGGCGGTACGCTCATCGAGCTGACCTACGAACGTCCCGCCGATGTCACCAAGGTGCGAGAGCAGCTGGCCACTTCGGGTTATCACGACGCGATCGTGCAGAGCTTTGGTGCGACTACCGATCTGCTGGTGCGCATGCCGGGTGAGGATCCGCAGCTGGGCCATCAAGTGGCGGAAGCGCTGCAGAAGGTCGGTGGCGACAACCCGGCCGTGGTCAAGCGCGTCGAGTTCGTTGGCCCTCAGGTGGGTGAAGAGCTGCGCGACCAGGGCGGCCTCGGCATGCTGATGGCGCTCGGCGGTATTCTGATCTACCTGGCTTTCCGCTTTCAGTGGAAGTTTGCGATCGGTGCCATTGTCTCGCTGATCCACGATGTGATCGTGACCATCGGTATCCTGTCGTTCTTCCAGATCACCTTCGATTTGACGGTGCTGGCGGCGGTACTGGCGATCATTGGTTACTCGCTCAACGACACCATTGTGGTATTCGACCGGGTTCGTGAGAACTTCCGAGTCCTGCGCAAGGCCAGCCTGATCGAGAACATCAACATCTCGACCACGCAAACCTTGCTGCGGACCATGGCGACGTCGATCTCCACCTTGCTGGCGATCGCGGCCCTGTTGTTCTTCGGTGGCGACAATCTGTTCGGCTTCTCCATCGCGCTGTTCATCGGTGTTCTGGCGGGTACTTACTCGTCGATCTACATCGCTAACGTCGTGCTGATCTGGCTGAACCTGAGCACCGAGGATCTGATTCCTGCAGTGGCTACCGATAAGGAAGTCGACGACCGCCCATAACGGCCATCGTCTTGCAGTTGTCTGCCAAAAAAAGGCGCGAGTTGAACTCGCGCCTTTTTTTATGCTCCAAGGCTGGGAGAAGCGCGGGCGTGTCCCGCATGTGATGGTCAGGAGGTTCATGTGAACAAGTCGTTGCTGGTTGGTGCGGTATTGGGTGCTGTCGGTGTGACTGCCGGGGGTGCTGTTGCCACCTACAGCCTGGTTAAAAGCGGCCCTGAGTATGCGCAAGTTCTAGCCGTTGACCCGGTCAAGACACAAATCAAGACGCCACGTGAAGTGTGCAAGGACGTTGCAGTAACCCGGCAGGCGCCGGTGAAAGATCAACATCAGATCGCCGGTACGGTGGTGGGTGCGCTGGCAGGTGGCCTATTGGGCAACCAGATCGGCGGCGGTACAGGCAAGAAGATCGCCACAGTGGCCGGTGCGGTCGGCGGCGGTTATGCGGGCAACAAGGTGCAGGAGGGCATGCAGGAGCGTGACACCTACACCACGACTCAAACTCGCTGCAACACGGTCAATGACATCAGCGACAAAGTTGTAGGTTATGACGTTCGTTATTCGCTCGACGGCAAGGAAGGCAAGGTGCGGATGGATCGCGATCCGGGCAACCAGATTCCGGTCGACAAGGAAGGTAAGTTGGTTCTGTCGCAGAGCGAGCCGGCTCAGTAATTAGCTGAAACTCAGATTCAAAAAAAAGCACCCCGAAGGGTGCTTTTTTGTGGCCGGGCGCTTAGCGCTTAAGCGAAGCCGGCAGGTGCGGCTGGATGGCCGTCAATACTGCTTTGAAGCACTTGGTGTTGCCGGCAACGACGTGGCCTTTTTCAAGGAAGTCGTGGCCGCCGGTGAAGTCGCTCACCAGGCCGCCAGCTTCCTGGATCAGCAGGGCGCCTGCAGCCATGTCCCACTCGGACAGGCCCGATTCCCAGAAGGCGTCGAAACGGCCGGCAGCCACGTAGGCCAGGTCCAGGCTCGCCGAGCCAGCGCGGCGGATGCCGGCAGTCTGGCCAACCAGGGCGCGGAACATGCCCAGGTAGTTGTCGAGGTTGTCCATCTGGTCATCGCGGAACGGGAAGCCGGTGCCCAGCAAGGCGCCGTCCAGGCTGGTGCGACCGCTGACGCGCAGACGACGACCGTTCAGTTGAGCGCCGCGACCACGGCTGGCGGTGAATTCTTCCTGGCGAACCGGGTCCAGAACAACAGCGTGTTCCAGGCGACCGCGGTATTTGCAGGCGATGCTGACAGCGAAGTGAGGAATGCCGCGCAGGAAGTTGGTGGTGCCGTCCAGTGGATCGATGATCCACAGGTATTCTTCGCCTTCGCCGCTACCCGGGTGCATGCCGGTTTCTTCGCCGAGAATGCCGTGGGTAGGGTAGGCCTTGCGCAGCGCGTCGATGATTTTCTGTTCGGCGGCGCGATCCACCTCGGATACGTAATCCTTGGCGTCTTTTTCGTCGACCTTGATGGTATCCAGGCGCTCGATGGAGCGGAAGATCAATTCACTGGCGCTGCGGGCGGCGCGCAGCGCGATATTCAGCATGGGCTGCATGGATGTGTCACCTAAGGTTGTTAAAGAAAGCCGGGCATTCTATCAGAAAGTTTCTACAGGTGAAGGTCAGTGTTCGCTTTCATAGCTTAACGGTAGGTTGAGCTGTAAGATTCTGCTCCCCATTAACGTGTTCGAGAGCGCCTCCCTTGCTGCATAACATTCGTGTCGTCCTGGTCAATACCAGCCATCCCGGCAACATCGGCGGGGCTGCGCGTGCTATGAAGAACATGGGCCTGTCGCGGCTGGTGCTGGTCGAACCGCGGTTGTTCCCGCACCACGAGGCTGATGCTCGTGCCTCCGGCGCCGGGGACATCCTTGAAAACGCGCAAGTCGTCGCCACCTTGGAAGATGCCTTGGTCGGCTGCAATCTGGTGCTCGGCACCAGCGCTCGCGACCGGCGCATTCCCTGGCCGTTGCTCGATCCCCGCGAGTGCGGCGTGAAAGTGGTCGAGGAAGCCGGGCAGGGCGCCGAGATTGCCTTGGTGTTTGGTCGTGAAGATTCCGGCCTGACCAATGAAGAGCTGCAGCGATGTCATTATCACGTGCACATCCCATCAGACCCTGAGTTCAGTTCGCTGAACCTTGGGGCAGCGGTGCAGGTGTTGAGCTATGAAGTGCGGATGTCCTGGCTCGCGGCCCAAGGTCAGCCGAGCAAGGTCGAGAAGGATGAAGTGGCGTCCACCAAAAGTGGTGAGCTGGCGACCATGGATGAACTGGAGCGATTCTATGAGCACCTGGAGCAAACCCTGGTGGCCATCGAGTTCCTCGATCCGGAAAAACCACGGCACTTGATGGCGCGCCTGCGCCGGTTGTACGGACGCAGCTCGGTCAGCCGGGCGGAAATGAATATATTGCGTGGCATCCTCACGGAAACCCAGAAAGCGGCCCGTGGCGAGCTTCTTAAGCGGAAGGATTAAAAATGTTCGAGCGTTTGCGTGAAGATATCCAGAGTGTTTTCCATCGTGATCCGGCAGCGCGCAACGCCTTTGAAGTTCTGACGTGCTACCCGGGCATGCACGCCATCTGGATCCATCGCCTGTCGTCGGCCCTGTGGGGGATGGGCTGGAAGTGGCTGGCGCGACTGGTGTCGAACTTCGGTCGCTGGTTGACCGGGATTGAGATCCATCCGGGCGCCAAGGTCGGTCGTCGATTCTTTATCGACCATGGCATGGGCATCGTCATTGGTGAAACCGCTGAGATCGGCAATGACGTCACCCTTTATCAGGGCGTGACCCTGGGTGGCACCAGCTGGAGCAAGGGCAAGCGTCATCCGACGCTTGAAGATGGCGTGGTGGTTGGGGCGGGGGCCAAGGTGCTTGGCCCGTTCACGGTTGGCGCCGGAGCCAAGGTCGGTTCCAATGCCGTGGTCACCAAAGCTGTTCCGGCCGGGGCGACGGTAGTAGGGATTCCTGGGCGGATCATCATCAAGTCCGATGATGAACAGGATGCCAAGCGCAAGGCCATGGCCGAGAAGATTGGCTTTGATGCCTACGGTGTCGGCGAAGACATGCCCGACCCGGTGGCTCGCGCCATTGGCCAGCTCCTCGATCATCTGCAGGCGGTCGATGGCCGTCTGGAGGGCATGTGCGGTGCGTTGAAGGATCTGGGCAGCAACTATTGCGCCAAGGATCTGCCTGAACTGCGCGAAGAAGACTTCGCGTGTGTGAAGGATAAGGATCAGAGTCAGGCCAGTTAAACCGAGTTGGCCCCTTTGTGGGAGCGGGTTTGCTCGCGAAGAACGATAACGCGCAATTGCTGGCTGTAACCGGCCCGCCTTTGCTATGATGCGGCCGCTCTTTTGCGGCTAATCCTGACTAAAGCACTAGGTCTTATAGTTGACTTAAATACTCGGGAATTGCATACTCGCCCCATTCTGAACTCCGTGGTAATTGTCCATGCGACTGACTACAAAAGGCCGATACGCCGTGACCGCCATGCTTGACCTGGCGTTGCATGCGCAGCACGGGCCGGTGTCCCTGGCCGATATCTCCGAGCGCCAAGGCATCTCCCTGTCCTACCTCGAACAGCTCTTCGCCAAATTGCGCCGCAGCAATCTGGTGTCCAGTGTTCGTGGTCCAGGCGGTGGCTACCAGCTGTCCCGCGACATGCAGGGCATCCAGGTCGCCCAGGTGATCGATGCGGTGAACGAATCGGTCGATGCAACCAAATGCCAGGGCCAAGGCGATTGCCATCAAGGCGACACCTGTCTGACCCACCACTTGTGGTGCGATCTGAGCCTGCAGATTCACGAATTTCTGAGCGGTATCAGCTTGGCTGACCTTGTCACTCGCCGTGAGGTACAAGAAGTAGCCCAGCGTCAGGATCAGCGTCGTTGCAACAGCAAGACGCCACGCCTGGACAAGATTGAAGCGTCCGCCGTCGAATGACAGCCAAAGAGCTAGCGGCACGCCAGCCAGCCTGATTTAGGAGATAGTCCATGAAATTGCCGATTTACCTTGATTACTCTGCGACGACCCCGGTTGATCCGCGTGTCGCGCAAAAGATGAGTGAATGCTTGCTGGTTGACGGAAACTTCGGTAATCCGGCGTCCCGTTCCCACGTATTCGGCTGGAAAGCTGAAGAGTCCGTCGAAAACGCTCGTCGTCAGGTCGCTGACCTGGTCAACGCCGACCCGCGTGAAATCGTCTGGACCTCCGGTGCCACCGAATCCGACAACCTGGCAATCAAGGGTGCGGCGCATTTCTATGCCACCAAAGGCAAACACCTGATCACCACCAAGATTGAGCACAAGGCTGTCCTCGACACCATGCGCCAACTGGAGCGTGAAGGCTTCGAAGTGACCTACCTCGAGCCGCGCACTGATGGTCTGGTTACGCCGGAGATGATCGAAGCCGCCCTGCGCGACGACACCATCCTGGTCTCGGTCATGCACGTGAACAACGAAATCGGCACCATCAACGACATCGAGGCCATCGGCGAACTGACCCGTTCCAAGGGCATTCTGTTCCACGTCGACGCTGCTCAGTCCACCGGCAAGGTCGAGATCGACCTGTCGAAGCTGAAAGTCGACATGATGTCGTTCTCCGCCCACAAAACCTACGGCCCTAAAGGCATCGGCGCACTGTACGTAAGCCGCAAGCCGCGTGTTCGCATCGAAGCGACCATGCACGGCGGCGGTCACGAACGTGGCATGCGTTCCGGCACCCTGGCGACCCACCAGATTGTCGGCATGGGTGAAGCTTTCCGCGTAGCCAAAGAAGACATGGCTGCCGAGAACCTCCGCATCAAGGCCCTGAGCGACCGTTTCTTCAAGCAGGTCGAAGACCTCGAAGAGCTGTACATCAATGGCAGCATGACCGCTCGCGTTCCGCACAACCTGAACCTGAGCTTCAACTACGTTGAGGGCGAGTCGCTGATCATGGCGCTCAAGGATCTGGCGGTTTCGTCCGGTTCGGCCTGCACCTCGGCATCGCTTGAGCCTTCGTATGTACTGCGCGCCCTGGGCCGCAACGACGAATTGGCCCATAGCTCGATTCGCTTCACCTTCGGCCGTTTCACCACCGAAGAAGAAATCGACTACGCCGCGCAGAAAGTCTGCGAGGCCGTTACCAAGCTGCGCACTCTGTCGCCGCTGTGGGACATGTACAAAGACGGTGTCGACATTTCGAAAATCGAGTGGGCGGCACACTGATTTCAAGTCGCCGCAAACCGGCCCTGCAGGATTTCGGATCGCAGGGCTTAAGAGCGACTCTCTGATGAGTGAGGATTAAGAATCATGGCTTACAGCGAAAAGGTCATCGACCACTACGAGAACCCGCGAAACGTCGGCAAGATGGACGCGGAAGACCCTGATGTCGGCACCGGCATGGTCGGCGCTCCAGCGTGTGGCGACGTGATGCGTTTGCAGATCAAGGTTAACGAGCAAGGCATCATCGAAGACGCCAAGTTCAAGACCTACGGTTGCGGTTCGGCTATCGCCTCCAGCTCCCTGGCAACCGAGTGGATGAAAGGCAAGACTCTGGATGAAGCAGAGACCATCAAGAACACTCAGCTAGCCGAAGAACTGGCCTTGCCGCCAGTAAAAATTCACTGCTCCGTACTTGCTGAAGACGCTATCAAAGCGGCCGTTCGCGACTACAAGCAGAAGAAAGGCTTGATCTGACTTTCAAGATTTGGCGACGAGTAAGGAGTCACCGATGGCTATCAGCATGACAGAAGCGGCTGCTCAACACGTGCGACGCTCCCTCAACGGGCGCGGCAAAGGTGAAGGGATTCGTCTGGGTGTTCGCACCACGGGCTGTTCCGGCCTTGCCTACGTGCTGGAGTTTGTCGACGAGGTAGTTGCAGAGGATCAGGTGTTCGAAAGTCACGGCGAGAAAGTGATCATCGACCCGAAAAGCCTGGCCTACCTGGACGGTACCGAACTCGATTTCGTCAAGGAAGGGTTGAACGAAGGCTTCAAGTTCAACAACCCCAACGTACGCGGTGAATGTGGCTGCGGCGAAAGCTTCAATATCTGAGGCTACTCGTGGGTACTCCTTGTCATTTCGCTTTATTTGAGCTGCAACCGAGCTTCGAACTGGATCTCGACCAGCTGGCTACGCGCTACCGTGAGTTGGCGCGCAGCGTTCATCCGGACCGCTTTGCAGACGCTTCCGAGCGAGAGCAACGGCTGGCGCTAGAGCAATCCGCGAGCCTCAACGAGGCCTACCAGACGCTCAAAAATCCTCCCAAGCGCGCGCGATATCTGCTCGCCCTGGGTGGTCATGAGCTGCCGCTGGAGGTTACGGTGCATGATCCGGAATTTCTTCTGCAGCAGATGGAGTTGCGTGAAGAGCTCGAAGACCTGCAAGACAGCGCCGACCTGGCGGGTGTTGCAGTGTTCAAGCGTCGCCTGAAGACTGCTCAGGATGAACTGAACGAAAGCTTCGCAGCCTGTTGGAATAATGCAGCGCAACGTGAACAGGCCGAACGCCTGATGCGGCGCATGCAGTTCCTCGACAAGCTCACCTACGAAGTGCGCCAGTTAGAAGAGCGCCTCGACGATTAACCCAGTGCCGCTCCGGTCGCACGCCTGATATACAGATAAGTCCTGATAACGATGGCCCTACTGCAGATCGCCGAACCCGGCCAAAGTCCTCAACCGCACCAGCGTCGTCTGGCTGTGGGGATTGACTTGGGCACTACCAATTCGCTGGTCGCTGCGCTGCGCAGTGGTCTTTCCGAACCTCTGGCTGACGCTGACGGGCAGGTCATCCTGCCGTCTGCCGTGCGCTATCACGCCGATCGTGTCGAGGTCGGCGAGTCGGCCAAACTGGCTGCCGCCACCGATCCTTTGAACACCGTGCTGTCGGTCAAGCGCTTGATGGGTCGTGGTCTGTCCGACGTCAAGCAATTGGGCGATCAACTGCCGTACCGCTTTGTCGGCGGCGAATCGCACATGCCGTTCATCGACACCATTCAGGGCCCGAAAAGCCCCGTCGAAGTCTCCGCCGATATCCTCAAGGTGCTGCGTCAGCGCGCCGAGGCCACGTTGGGCGGCGAACTGGTTGGTGCGGTGATCACGGTTCCGGCCTATTTCGATGATGCCCAGCGTCAAGCCACCAAGGATGCGGCCAAGCTGGCCGGTCTGAACGTGCTGCGGTTGCTCAATGAGCCGACCGCTGCCGCTGTGGCTTACGGTCTGGACCAGCATGCCGAAGGTCTGGTTGCTATTTATGATCTGGGTGGCGGTACGTTCGATATTTCGATTCTGCGCCTGACCGGTGGTGTCTTCGAAGTCCTGGCTACCGGTGGCGACAGCGCCCTGGGCGGTGATGATTTCGACCACGCGATCGCTCGCTGGATCATCGAGGGCGCTGGCCTGTCGGATGACCTGGATCCGGGTGTACAGCGCAATCTGTTGCAAACCGCCTGTGCGGCCAAAGAAGCCCTGACCCAAGCCTCGTCCGTTGCAGTGGCTTATGGCGACTGGAAAGCCGAGCTGACCCGTGAGGCCTTCAATGCGCTGATCGAACCAATGGTTGCTCGCAGCCTGAAAGCCTGCCGCCGCGCGGTGCGTGATTCCGGTATCGAACTGGAAGAAGTGCATGCGGTGGTCATGGTCGGTGGCTCGACTCGTGTGCCTCGCGTTCGCGAAGCCGTGGCTGAAGCCTTCGGTCGCGAACCGCTGACCGAAATCGATCCGGATCAAGTGGTAGCCATTGGTGCTGCGATCCAGGCCGATACGTTGGCTGGCAACAAGCGTGACGGCAGCGAGCTGCTGTTGCTTGACGTGATTCCGTTGTCCCTGGGGTTGGAAACCATGGGCGGCCTGATGGAGAAGGTGATTCCACGCAACACCACCATCCCCGTCGCCCGCGCTCAGGACTTCACGACTTACAAAGATGGCCAGTCGGCCATGGCGATCCATGTGTTGCAGGGCGAGCGCGAGCTGATCAGCGACTGCCGCTCCCTGGCACGCTTCGAATTGCGCGGTATTCCGGCGATGGTGGCGGGTGCGGCGAAGATTCGCGTGACCTTCCAGGTCGATGCCGACGGTCTGCTCAGTGTTTCTGCCCGCGAGCTGGGTTCGGGCGTTGAGGCCAGCATCCAGGTCAAACCGTCCTACGGCCTGACCGACGGCGAAATCGCCAAAATGCTCAAAGATTCGTTCCAGCACGCCAGCGACGACAAAGTTGCCCGTGTTCTGCGTGAGCAGCAAGTCGATGCCCAACGCCTGATCGAGGCGGTGCAGGCCGCCCTTGATGTCGACGGTGAGCGCTTGCTCGACGCCGAAGAGCGGATGGTTATCGAGCTGCAGATGCAGGAACTGACCGAACTGATGAAAGGTACCGATGGTTACGCCATCGAGCAGCAGACCAAGCGTCTGTCGCAAGTGACCGATGCCTTTGCTGCCCGCCGCCTGGACTCGACGGTGAAAGCCGCGCTGGCGGGGCGCAACCTGAATGAGATTGAGGAATAACGATGCCGCAGGTCATTTTTCTGCCACACGAAAAGTTTTGCCCGGACGGCATGGTTGTGGAGGCTGAGCCTGGTACATCCATTCTCGAGCTGGCCCATGAGCACCATATCGAGATGGAAAGCGCCTGTGGCGGCGTTTGCGCTTGCACCACCTGTCACTGCATCATCCGCGAAGGCTTTGACTCGCTGGAAGAGGCGGATGAGCTGGAAGAAGACTTTCTTGATCGTGCCTGGGGCTTAGAGGCGCAATCGCGTCTAGGCTGTCAGGCGGTCGTTGGGACTGAAGACCTGACCGTCGAGATTCCAAAATACTCGGTCAACCATGCAGCTGAAGCGCCGCACTGATTCAAGGAAGTGTTATGAGTCTGAAATGGGTTGATGTGTTTGAAATCGCGATCCAGCTGGCTGAATCCAATCCGGATGTGGATCCGCGTTACGTGAACTTCGTCGATCTGCACAAATGGGTGCTGGCATTGACGGAGTTCAGTGATGATCCGACCCGCGGTGGCGAGAAGGTGCTTGAAGCCATTCAAGCCGCCTGGATCGAAGAAGCAGACTGAGTCTGCGCCGTACGCAGTTAGGCAATACCAAAGAACCCGCGTATAATTCGCGGGTTTAATTTTTCACAAATTACCGTTTCTGGAGTTACACCATGGCTGTTCAACGTACTTTCTCCATCATCAAGCCTGACGCTGTTGCAAAAAACGTTATCGGCGAGATCACCACTCGTTTCGAAAAAGCTGGCCTGCGCGTTGTAGCTTCGAAACTGAAGCAACTGTCCAAAGCCGAAGCTGAAGGCTTCTACGCTGAGCACAGCGCTCGCGGTTTCTTCGGCGACCTGGTTGCTTTCATGATCTCCGGCCCGGTTGTTGTTCAGGTTCTGGAAGGCGAAAACGCTATCGCTCTGAACCGTGAGCTGATGGGCGCTACCAACCCTAAAGAAGCTGCTGCCGGCACCATCCGTGCTGACTTCGCTGATTCCATCGACGCCAACGCTGTACACGGTTCGGACTCCGAAGCCGCTGCTGCTCGCGAAATCTCGTACTTCTTCGCAGCTACTGAAGTAACCACTCGCTAAGCATTGGCTTAAGAGTGAAGGTGAATCCATGACTACATCGACTGTAAAAACCAACCTGCTGGGTCTGACTCAGCTGGAAATGGAAAAATTCTTCGACTCAATCGGGGAGAAGCGTTTCCGTGCCGGTCAGGTAATGAAATGGATTCACCACCTTGGCGTCGATGATTTCGACGCCATGACGAACGTCAGCAAAGCCTTGCGCGACAAGCTCAAGGCCATTGCTGAAGTCCGCGGCCCCGAAGTGGTCAGCGAGGACATTTCCACCGACGGCACACGTAAGTGGGTGGTGCGCGTGGCGTCCGGTAGCTGCGTCGAGACCGTGTACATTCCCCAGGGCAAACGCGGCACTTTGTGCGTTTCGTCCCAGGCAGGCTGTGCCCTGGATTGCAGTTTCTGCTCCACCGGCAAGCAAGGTTTCAATAGCAACCTCACCGCCGCCGAAGTCATCGGTCAGGTGTGGATTGCCAATAAATCGTTCGGCAGCATCCCGGCGACCGCCGACCGTGCCATCACCAACGTGGTGATGATGGGCATGGGTGAGCCGCTGCTGAACTTCGACAACGTCGTGGCCGCCATGCATCTGATGATGGATGACCTGGGCTACGGAATCTCCAAGCGCCGCGTAACCCTGTCTACATCGGGTGTGGTGCCGATGATCGATGAGCTGTCCAAGCACATCGACGTCTCCCTGGCGTTGTCGCTGCACGCACCCAATGACGCATTGCGTAACCAATTGGTACCGATCAACAAGAAGTATCCGCTTAAGATGCTGCTCGAGTCGTGCCAGCGCTACATGTCGTCCCTGGGCGAGAAACGCGTGTTGACCATTGAGTACACGTTGCTCAAGGACATCAACGACAAGGTTGAGCACGCGGTCGAAATGATCGAGTTGCTCAAGAACGTTCCGTGCAAGATCAACCTGATTCCGTTCAACCCGTTCCCGCATTCCGGTTACGAGCGCCCTAGCAACAACGCGATTCGCCGTTTCCAGGATCAGCTTCACCATGCCGGCTTCAATGTCACCGTACGCACCACCCGCGGTGAAGACATCGATGCCGCGTGTGGCCAATTGGTAGGGCAGGTGCTGGATCGCACCCGTCGCAGCGAACGTTATATCGCCGTGCGCGAGTTAAGCGCCGAAAACGATATCGCGCAGAACGCTGCGAACAATAATTAAGAGAGGATCTCTATGTCCCTGCGCTTCGCGCTGCTATTGCTGTTGGCCAGCCTGTGTGCTGGTTGTGTCCTGTCGGGCGATTTCAACCCGATGAAGACCAGCAAGGGCCGCGATGAAGCGCGTGCCGCCTATGTACAGCTGGGCTTGGGCTACTTGCAACAAGGCATGACCGAACGGGCGAAAGTACCGTTGAAGAAAGCGTTGGATCTGAACGACTCGGATCCAGACGCCAATGCTGCGCTGGGTCTGGTGTTTCAAGCCGAGATGGAGCCGGAGCTGGCGGACGAGCATTTTCGCAAGGCGCTGGCTTCGCGCCCCAACGATGCGCGAATCCTGAACAACTACGGAAGTTTCCTTTTCGAAGAGAAACGGTACAAAGAGGCGTATGAGCGCTTTGAACAGGCTGCCGCCGATACCCTGTATCCCGAGCGTTCGCGGGTGTTCGAGAACCTCGGCATGACCGCTTCGAAGCTGGGCCAGCGCGATCTGGCGCAGCAGCAGCTGGAAAAAGCCCTGCGTTTGAATCGCCAGCAGCCACGTGCATTGCTGGAAATGGCTGAGTTGTCCTTCGAAGACAGGCATTATGTGCCCGCGCGTGACTATTACGATCGTTTTAGCCTGCTCACGGAGCAAAATGCACGTAGTCTATTGCTCGGCGTTCGGCTGGCAAAAGTGTTTGAAGATCGCGACAAGGCCGCCAGTTTTGGCCTGCAACTAAAACGACTCTATCCCGGTACGCCGGAATATCAGCAATACCTGTCGGAGCAATGATGAAAGCGGCGCATCCCGAAGTTGTAGCAGCGAATCGCGTTAACCCCGGTGAAACCTTGCGCCAGGCCCGCGAAAGCAATGGCTGGTCGCTGGCTGAAGTGGCCCTCAAGCTCAACCTCACCGTCAATTCCCTGAGCAATCTGGAAGCCGGCGCTTTCGACAAGCTGCCTGGGCATACCTTTGCCCGTGGTTATATTCGCGCGTACGCCAAATTGCTTGGGATGGACCAGACCGTTCTGGTCCAGCAGTTCGACCAATCCACCGGCACCGACTCCCAGGGCAGCAACGTCCATAGCCTGGGGCGTATCGAAGAGCCGGTTCGGGTATCCCACACCATTTTGCGAATTGTCAGCCTGCTGTTGCTGATCGCGGTCATTGGCGGTGGTTTTTTCTGGTGGCAGGATCAAACCTCGCTGCGCACCAAAGACCTGATCAGCCTGAGCCCGGAACACGTTGAAGTCGAAGGCGCTGACGGCACCACCCAGATCCATCCGCTGGACGAGCCGGAAGACCAGGCCGTCGCGCAAGGTCAGGTTGAAGGCGAAACCGCGCTTGCGTTGCCGCAAGCCGAAACTTCGACTGATGCGTCGACCGAAGCTGAAGCAACTGTGCCGACCGCCGCACCGACTGCACCCGCGCCAACACCGGCTGCACCGGCGCACAGCACCGCACCAGTTGTCGCCACTCCGGCAACGCCAGTCCCAGCTATTGCAGCTGTACCGACACAGACTGCAACCGCTTCGGTGACTCCGACCATTCCTGCGCCAGCGGCGGCTGCCCCGATTGCTGGCCAGGGCCAGGTTCAACTGCAATTCACTGCTGATTGCTGGACGCAAGTGAGCGATGGCACCGGCAAGGTATTGTTGAGCGGTCTCAAGCGTAAAGGCGAAAACGTTTCCGTCAGCGGCAAACCACCCTTTTCCGTGCGTCTGGGCTTCGCCCGTGGCGCGCAAGTCAGCTACAACGGGCAGGTGGTTGATATCGCTCCGTTCACCAGTGGCGAGACTGCTCGCCTGAAGTTGGGTCAATAAGTCATGCACGGCGAATCTCCAATCAAACGTCGCGAATCGCGCAAGATCTGGGTCGGTAACGTGCCCGTTGGCGGCGATGCGCCTATCGCTGTGCAGAGCATGACCAACAGCGACACCAATGACGTAGCCGCCACTGTGGCCCAGATCAATCGTCTGGAAGCCGCTGGCGTCGATATCGTGCGCATTTCCGTGCCGGACATGGATGCCGCCGAAGCCTTCGGCAAGATCAAGCAACTGGTCAAGGTGCCACTGGTTGCCGACATTCACTTTGACTACAAGATCGCGCTGCGCGTAGCCGAACTGGGCGTTGACTGCCTGCGGATCAACCCGGGCAATATCGGTCGCGAAGACCGCGTGCGTGCAGTAGTCGATGCCGCCCGTGATCGCGGGATTCCGATTCGCATTGGTGTGAACGCCGGCTCCCTCGAAAAAGACCTGCAAAAGAAATACGGCGAGCCGACCCCGGCTGCACTGGTTGAATCCGCCCTGCGTCACGTCGAGCACCTTGAGCGCCTGAATTTCCAAGACTTCAAGGTCAGCGTCAAAGCCTCCGATGTGTTCATGGCCGTCGCCGCTTACCGTTTGCTGGCCAAGGAAATCGTCCAGCCGCTGCACCTGGGCATCACCGAAGCCGGTGGTTTGCGTTCAGGCACGGTGAAATCCGCCGTGGGCCTCGGTATGCTGCTCGCCGAAGGAATTGGCGATACTATTCGCATCTCGTTGGCGGCCGACCCGGTCGAGGAAGTGAAAGTCGGCTACGACATTCTCAAATCCCTGCACCTGCGTTCCCGTGGCATCAACTTCATCGCCTGCCCAAGCTGCTCGCGGCAGAACTTCGATGTGGTCAAAACCATGAACGAGCTGGAAGGGCGCCTTGAAGACCTGCTGGTGCCGCTGGATGTCGCGGTCATCGGTTGCGTGGTCAACGGGCCGGGCGAAGCCAAGGAAGCCCATATCGGCTTGACCGGCGGCACGCCAAACCTGATTTATATCGACGGCAAGCCGTCGCAGAAACTGTCGAATGACAATCTGGTGGATGAGCTCGAACGCTTGATCCGTCAGAAAGCGGCCGAAAAGGTCGAAGCCGACGCGGCAGTAATCGCCCGCGGCTGAGCCCGACTAAAGAGCCGAACGAATTTAAGGATTTAAAGTGAGTAAGTCTTTGCAAGCCATTCGTGGCATGAACGACATCCTGCCCGAACAGACTCCCCTGTGGCGTCATTTCGAGGGCACTGTCTCGCGTCTGCTGGATAACTACGGTTACAAGCAGATCCGCATGCCCATCGTCGAATTCACCGAGCTGTTCAAACGCTCCATCGGTGAAGTGACCGATATCGTCGAAAAAGAGATGTACACCTTCGACGACCGCAACGGCGATTCCCTGACCCTGCGCCCTGAAGGCACGGCGGCCTGCGTGCGTGCGGTGCTTGAGCACGGCATCACCGGCGGTGGCCAGGTGCAGAAACTCTGGTACATCGGCCCGATGTTCCGTCACGAACGTCCGCAGAAAGGCCGTTATCGCCAGTTCCACCAGATCGGTTGCGAAGTCTTCAACCTGGATGGTCCGGACATCGACGCCGAGCTGATAGTGCTGACCTGGCGCCTGTGGGGCGAGCTGGGCATCCGTGATGCGGTCAAGCTCGAGCTCAATAGCCTGGGCACCGCCGAGTCCCGTGGTCGTTATCGTGAAGCGCTGGTCGAGTTCCTCTCGGCCCGCCTGGACAAGCTGGACGAAGACAGCCAGCGTCGTCTGAAGACCAACCCATTGCGGGTTCTGGATACCAAGAACGCTGACACTCAAGCCGTGCTGGTCGATGCACCGAAAATGGCCGATTACCTCGACGAAGAGTCTCGTGTGCACTTCGAGGGTCTCAAGACTCGCCTGGACACCGCCGGCATTCCTTACGTGATCAACCCGAAGCTGGTACGCGGGCTGGATTACTACAGCAAGACCGTTTTCGAATGGGTCACCGACCAGTTGGGCGCGCAGGGCACCGTGTGTGCCGGCGGTCGTTACGACGGTCTGGTGGAGCAGATGGGCGGCAAGCCGACCCCCGGCGTTGGTTTCGCCATGGGGATCGAGCGCCTGGTGTTGCTGCTTGAAACCCTGGAGCAGATCCCGGAAGAAATTTCCCGTCAGGTCGACGTCTATCTCTGCGCCTTCGGCGAAGCCGCCGAGCTGGCCGGTCTGGCGCTGAGCGAACGTGTTCGTGATCAATTGCCCAACCTGCGCCTGCAAGTCAATGCAGGCGCCGGCAGCTTCAAAAGCCAGTTCAAGAAGGCCGACAAGAGCGGTGCGCTGTACGCGCTGATCCTCGGTGACGACGAAATGGCCCAGCAAGTGGTAGGTTTCAAACCCCTGCGTGGCCAGGGCGAACAACAAAGCATTGCCTGGGATGCGCTTGCTGCACACCTGGCCACCTGCGTCGTGCAGGGTTGAAGCTGTCATAAACAGCCGATTTAGCGATTAAGGAGTATTGGGGTGTCGAGTACCGAAGACGAAAACCTGGCGGATTTGAAGGACTGGTGGACACGCAACGGCAAGCCCCTGGTCACTGGCGGCCTGTTGGCGCTGGTCATCGTGTTCGGCTGGCAGGCTTTTCAAAAGTATCAGAGCAATCAGTCGCAAGGCGCCTCGATGCTCTATCAGCAATTGCTGGAAACCACGCTGACGCCTGACGGCAAGCCTGATGCCGCCCGAGTTTCGGACTTGGCCGGCAAGCTCAACAGCGAGTTCGGCGGCACCGCTTACGCGCAATACGGCAGCCTGTTCGTGGCGAAAGTCGCGGTCGACAGCGGCAAGCTGGATGACGCAGCCATCGAGCTGAAGGCCGTTACCGCCAAACCGGCCAACCCGGCATTGGGCGAAATCGCCCGTCAGCGCCTGGCGCAGGTGCTGGCCGCGCAGAACAAGGCCGATGAAGCCCTGAAACTGCTCGAAGGCGATGCCGACAAAGCATTCCTGGCCACTCGCGAAGAGCTCAAAGGCGATCTGTTGGTGCAATTGGGTCGTACCGACGAAGCGAACACGGCGTATCAAAAAGCCAAGGCGGCACTGTCGGATGAAGCGGCGGTCGGTGGCCTACAAATCAAGCTGGACGACCTGGCCAAAGGGGATGCGTGACGTGATCCGTTGGAAACATGCAGCATTGCTGGCTCTGGCCATTTTGGCCGCGGGTTGCAGCAGCAACAGCAAAAAAGAACTGCCACCGGCCGAGTTGACCGACTTCAAAGAAGAAGTGGTTTTGCAAAAGCAGTGGAGTCGTTCGATCGGTGACGGTCAGGGCAAAACGTACAACATGCTGGTTCCGGCGATCGATGGCGATACCATCTATGCCGCCGACGTCACCGGTGTGGTGATGGCGATGGATCGCAGCAATGGCGACGTCAAATGGAAGAAAGATCTCGAGCTGCCTGTTTCCGGCGCCGTTGGCGTGAGTTACGGTCTGCTCATGATCGGTACGATCAAGGGCGAAATCGTTGCCCTGGACGCCAGCAGCGGTGAAGAGAAATGGCGCGCTCGCGTGTCCAGTGAAGTCCTCGCGCCGCCGGTCAGCAACGGTGACGTGGTGGTGGTTCAGACTCAGGATGACCGTCTGATCGGTCTGGATGCCGCTACCGGCAACCAGCGCTGGTTGTATGACAGCACTCCAGCCGTATTGACCCTGCGCGGTACCAGTGCGCCGATCGTCACCAACCGCCTCGCGGTGGCTGGCCTGTCGACCGGTAAAGTGGTCGCTCTCGATATCTCCAACGGCGTGCCGGTATGGGAACAACGTGTAGCGATTCCACAAGGTCGTTCGGAACTGGAGCGCGTTGTCGATATCGACGGTGGCTTGCTGCTGTCCGGCGGTACGCTGTATGTCGCCAGCTATCAGGGTCGCGTTGCGGCACTGGATCTGGAAAGTGGTCGTCAGCTCTGGCAGCGGGATGCTTCCAGCTATGCCGGTGTCGCCCAGGGTTTTGGCAGCGTTTACGTGAGCCTGTCTTCGGGCACCGTTGAAGGCGTCGACGAACGTTCCACCACAGCTTTGTGGAGCAACGATTCGCTGGCCCGTCGTCAACTGTCGGCTCCGGAAGTGTTCTCCAGCTATGTTGCAGTCGGTGATATGGAAGGCTACCTGCATCTGCTGAGCCAGGTTGACGGTCGTTTCGTCGGCCGCGAGCGCATTGACAGCGACGGCCTGCGTGCCCGTCCGCTGGTAGTGGGTGACACGATTTATCTGTATGGCAACAGCGGCAAACTGGAAGCCCTGACCATTAAGTAAAGCTTTGACTATGCTTGGGGTTAGTTCCCCAAGCGGCCCCGTTCTGCGGGGCTCGCAGCGCTCACAGGCGCTGCCCCGAGCACCAGCCGCTGCCTCGCAGCGGCTTTTGTATTTTCTGAAATAACGAAGTGGAGAGCCGCATGGTTCCCGTAATCGCCCTGGTGGGCCGACCGAACGTCGGCAAGTCCACCTTGTTCAACCGCCTGACCAGGACTCGCGACGCCATCGTCGGCGACTTGTCCGGTCTGACCCGTGATCGCCAATACGGTGAGGCCAAGTGGCAAGGGCGTTCCTACATTCTGGTCGACACCGGCGGTATCTCCGGTGACGAGCACGGTATGGACGAAAAAATGGCCGAGCAGTCGCTGCTGGCCATTGAAGAAGCGGATGTCGTTCTGTTCCTGGTAGATGCCAAGGCTGGTTTTACCGCCGCCGACCAGATGATCGCCGAGCATTTGCGCAAACGTAACAAGCGTTCTTACGTGGTTGCCAACAAGGTCGACAACATCGACCCTGAAATGGCCCGCGCCGAGTTCGCCCCGTTGGGCATGGGCCACGCGATTCCGATCGCCGGTGCCCACGGTCGTGGCATCACCCAGATGCTGGAAATCGCCCTGAGCAACTTCCCGAAAGACGATGACGAGCTAGAAGAAGGCGAGGAAGAGATCGTTGCCGAAGGCGAGGAAGCCAAGCGCATTCCTGGTCCGAGCGAAAAAGACGGGATCAAGATCGCCATCATCGGCCGCCCGAACGTCGGCAAGTCGACGCTGGTCAATCGCATGCTCGGTGAAGACCGGGTAATCGTTTATGACGAGCCCGGCACCACCCGCGACAGTATCTACATCCCGTTCGAGCGTAACGACGAGAAGTACACGCTGATCGACACCGCTGGTGTGCGCAAGCGCGGCAAGATCCACGAAGAAGTCGAAAAATTCTCCGTGGTCAAAACCTTGCAAGCGATCAAAGACGCCAACGTGGTGATCTTTGTGATGGACGCCCGCGAAGGCGTGGTCGACCACGACCTCAACCTGCTGGGCTTCGCCATTGAGTCGGGTCGTGCGCTGGTGATCGCGATCAACAAGTGGGACGGCATGACGCCGAGCGAGCGCGACTTCGTGAAGGTCGAGCTGCAGCGTCGACTGTTCTTCGTTGACTACGCCGACATTCACTTCATCTCGGCCCTGCACGGCACGGGCGTGGGCAACCTCTACGCCTCCGTACAGAACTCGTTCAAGTCTGCGGTCACCCGCTGGCCAACCAACCGCCTGACCACGATTCTGGAAGATGCGGTCGGTGAGCACGCGCCGCCGATGGTCAACAACCGCCGGATCAAGCTGCGTTATGCCCACTTGGGTGGCGCGAACCCGCCGATCATCGTGATTCACGGTAACCAGATCGAGAAGGTGCCGAAGTCTTACGTGCGTTATCTGGAAAACACTTACCGTCGTGTCTTGAAGCTGGTCGGTACGCCGATCCGCATCGAGTTCAAGGGCGGCGAGAACCCGTACGAAGGCAACAAGAACTCGCTCACTGACCGTCAGGTCAACAAGAAGCGTCGCATGATGTCGCACCACAAGAAAGCCGACAAGAAGCGTAGAGACAAGCGCTGATTCAGTGATCGTTCCCACGCTCTGCGTGGGAATGCAGCCTCGGACGCTCTGCGTCCAAGTCGGTGAAGTAGAGAGGGTGCCAGTGGCGCCCTTTTTCATGCCTGTGGTTTGGGCTATTCTCGGACTCTCCCGCGCCGTCGTTAGCGCCGGGTGTAGAGCAGGGAATCACCGATGATCACCAGTAAGCTGCCGAATGTCGGCATCACTATCTTCACTCAGATGTCTCAGCTCGCGGCGCAAACCGGGGCGCTGAATCTGTCCCAGGGTTTTCCCGATTTCGATGCCCCGCAGGCCCTGTGCGATGCGGTCGGGCGGCATATCGCCAATGGCCACAATCAGTATTCGCCGATGACCGGCTTGCCGGCATTGCGTCAGCAAATTGCGGCGAAGATCACCCGCAGCTACGGCGTCAATGTGGATGCCGACCATGAAGTGACGGTCACTCCCGGCGCCACTCAAGCGATCTTCTGTGCGATTCAGGCAATTATCCATAGCGGCGACGAAGTGATCGTGTTCGATCCGTGCTACGACAGCTACGAGCCGTCGGTGGAACTGGCGGGTGGTCGTTGCGTCCATGTGCAACTCGGTTTGAATGACTTTGCCATCGACTTTCAGAAGCTTGCCGAAGCGATTACGCCGCGCACCCGGATGATCGTTCTCAACTCTCCGCACAACCCAAGCGGCGCGCTGATCAGTCGTGCCGAACTGGATCAGATGGCGGCGTTGATTCGCGATCGCGACATCTACATCGTCAGCGACGAAGTCTACGAACATCTGGTCTTCGACGGCGTGCCTCACGTCAGCGTGCTGAATCACGAAGAGCTGTATCAACGCGCCTTCGTCGTCAGTTCTTTCGGCAAGACCTACCACGTCACTGGCTGGAAAACCGGCTACGTGGTCGCGCCGCCGGCCCTCACCGCCGAGCTGCGCAAGGTTCACCAATACGTCAGTTTCTGCGGCGTGACGCCGCTGCAATATGCCTTGGCTGACTACATGGCCGAGCACCCGGAACACGTCGAGGAACTGCCGGCGTTCTATCAGGCCAAGCGCGATCTGTTCTGCGATCTGCTGACGCCGTCGCGCTTCAGCTTCACCCGAGTGGCCGGTACGTATTTCCAATTGGTCGATTACTCGCAGATCCGTCCGGACCTCGACGATGTCGAGATGGCGTTGTGGATGACCCGTGAGCATGGCGTGGCGAGCATCCCGATCTCGGTGTTCTACCAGACACCACCCGAAGGCCAGCGCCTGGTGCGCCTGTGCTTCGCCAAACGTGAGGAGACCCTGCGTGAAGCAGCGGGAAAACTATGCGTGATCTGAGCGCGCTACCCAATCTGAACATTGCACTGATCCAGACCACCCTGGCCTGGCATGATCGTCAGGCCAATCTGGAGCATTTCGAGCAATTGCTGGAACAGGCTCGCGGCGCTGACCTGATCATTCTGCCGGAGATGTTCACCACCGGTTTTTCCATGGAGTCGGAAACGCTCGCCGAGTCGGAAAATGGTCCGACCAGCAAATGGCTGCGGGTTCAGGCAGCGAAACTGAATGCGGTGATCACCGGCAGCGTGATCGTCCAGGCGGCTGACGGCAGCCATCGCAATCG
The DNA here is from genome assembly GCF_054898165.1 of Pseudomonas sp. Hz4. Taxonomy (NCBI): domain Bacteria; kingdom Pseudomonadati; phylum Pseudomonadota; class Gammaproteobacteria; order Pseudomonadales; family Pseudomonadaceae; genus Pseudomonas; species Pseudomonas sp. Hz4. The sequence goes on from NZ_CM142719.1 coordinate 1,376,993, forward strand.
TCTGTTGTGGGCGCGGCCGGACGGGGAGGTGTGGCACTACGACAAGCGCCATCTGTTTCGCATGGCCGGTGAGCACAATCACTACACGCCCGGCGAGCGCCAGGTGCAGTTCGAGCTCAAGGGCTGGCGAGTGCGGCCACTGATTTGCTACGACCTGCGCTTCCCGGTCTGGAGCCGCGACGCTCAGGACACCGACCTGTTGCTGTACACCGCCAATTGGCCGGGTGCACGGCGTCAGCACTGGAACCGTTTGCTGCCAGCGCGGGCGATCGAAAACCTCTGCTACGTGGCGGCGGTGAATCGGATCGGCACTGACGGTAAAGGCTTCGCGTATACCGGTGACAGTCAGGTGTTGGATTTTCAGGGTGAAACATTGCTCAGCGCTGGTGAAGCGGATGGGGTGTTTCAGGTGGTGCTGGATGCTGCAGAGTTGGCGGCTTACCGCACGCGTTTTCCGGCGAATCTGGATGCGGATACCTTTGAGTTCACGTAGCCGATCGTTCCCACGCTCCGCGTGGGAACGATCAAGGCCCCGAGGTTCTCACCCCGGGGCCTTTTGCATTTCAGCGAAGGCTTACGCCGCTTTCGCTTCCGGCTGGCTCAGCGAGCGGTTCAGTGCGCTGAACAGGGCCTTGAAGCTGGCGGTGGTGATGTTTTCATCGATACCGACGCCATGCACTGCACGTTCACCGTTCACGCGCAGTTCAATGTAGGCCGCCGCCTTGGCATTGGTGCCCGCGCCGATCGCGTGTTCGTTGTAGTCCATGATTTCCACCGGAATCGGCAGGCCGGCCACCAGCGCTTCCAGGGCACCGTTGCCCTTGCCACGCCAGTGCAGGTTGGTTTCACCCTGACCTTTGCTGGAGACTTCCACTTCTACGGCGCTATGACCGTTTTCTTCCTGCAGGCGATGGCTGACCAGCGCGTAAGGCGTGTTGGCCTGCAAGTACTCGCTGTGCAGCAACGCGTGGATCTGCTTGGCGGTCATCTCCAGGCCAAGGCGATCGGTTTCACGCTGCACCACCTGGCTGAACTCGATCTGCATGCGACGCGGCAAGCTGATGCCGTATTCCTGTTCCAGCAGGTAGGCGATACCGCCCTTGCCCGACTGGCTGTTGACGCGGATCACCGCCTCGTAGCTGCGGCCGATGTCGGCCGGGTCGATCGGCAAGTACGGCACTTCCCACAGAGCGTCCGGTTTCTGCTGGGCGAAGCCCTTGCGGATGGCGTCCTGGTGGGAGCCGGAGAACGCAGTGTGAACCAGGTCGCCGACGTACGGGTGACGTGGGTGCACTTGGATCTGGTTGCATTCTTCGACGACTTTACGCACGCCGTCGATGTCGGAGAAGTCCAGCTCAGGGTGAATGCCCTGGGTGTAGAGGTTCAATGCCACGGTCACGAGATCGACGTTACCGGTGCGCTCGCCGTTGCCGAACAGGCAGCCTTCGACACGGTCCGCGCCGGCCATCAGGCCCAGTTCGGTGGCGGCAACACCCGTGCCACGGTCGTTGTGGGTGTGCAGGCTGATGATCACGCTGTCACGACGGTTGATGTGACGGCCGAACCATTCGATCTGGTCGGCATAGATGTTCGGGGTCGCGCATTCGACGGTGGCCGGCAGGTTGAGGATCACCTTGTGCTCAGGCGTCGGGTTCCAGACTTCGATCACCGCGTCGCAGACTTCCTTGGCGAATTCCAGTTCGGTGGCGCTGAAGGTTTCTGGCGAGTATTCGAAGGTCCACTCAGTGTTTGGCTGCTGGGCGGCGTATTTGACGAACAGCTTGGCCGCGTTCACGGCGATGGCCTTGACCCCTTCCTTGTCCTGGTTGAAGACAATGCGGCGGAAGGACGGGGAGGTGGCGTTGTACAGGTGAACGATGGCTTTCTTCGCTCCGCGCAGGGATTCGAAGGTGCGCTCGATCAAATCTTCACGGCCCTGGGTCAGCACCTGAATGGTGGTGTCGTCCGGGATGTGGTTGCCTTCAATCAAGGTACGCACGAAGTCGAAGTCGGTTTGCGAAGCCGCCGGGAACGACGCTTCGATTTCTTTTACGCCGACCTGAACCAGGGTTTTCCAGAAACGCAGCTTCTTGACCGCGTCCATTGGCTCGATCAGCGACTGGTTACCGTCACGAAGGTCGGAGCTGCACCAGATCGGCGCGGCGGTAATGGTCTTCGACGGCCAGGTGCGGTCCGGGATGTCGATAGTCGCAAACGCGCGGTATTTCGAAGACGGGTCTTTGAGCATGCTCATCGGGAAATCCTTATTGTGTGGGCCGAAAAAAGGCGGCCTGCCGGTGGATCAAATGTTCTTGGGAAAAGCGTAGGGCGAGGCACCGCAAATTCAGCCCGGCAGTCGTGCACTGACAAGGCACAGGCTGCGGTGCTGGCGAAGCTGGATGAGGGTGTGAGAGGTTTTCATGTCTTCAACCCTAACCGCGAGGGTGAAGGATGGCAAGCGGTCGAAAAAAATTGAGAGGAATACCTGAAAAAGCCAGATTGTCGCGATTTTATTGTTCTGAAAGAGGGCGATTGTTTGGATGTTTGCGCGAGGGTTGAACGATGCGCAATTGAAAGTTGGCGGCCGCAGTTCGGTCGGGGCGGCTATTCTTAAACATTCAACAGGACTACTGACAGGCAGGAGTCGGTGATGAATGAGTCAGATTGGAAGCTTTATAGCGCGTTGCGTCCGTTGGCCCATGAGCGCCTGTGTATCCGCATCATGGAGGAGGTCGAGCGTACGGTGCTGGATAAAAGTCTGGTGCCTTATGAGCGGATAGAAGCCAGCGAAGAAATGCTGAAAGCCGGGCAAAAAGAGCTGTATTGGGCGTTTGGTGTTTTCAGGTTCTCACGACATGAGGCCTGCTCTCACTTGCTCGGGCTGTGTGCCCGAGAGTTGATTACGCCTGAGGAATTGACCGGCTTCTCAGAGGACACCCAAGTCTGGATCAAACACTGTCTGGCGGACCGGGAGGTCCATGGGATTGAAGACCTGGAGGCTGAATAAGCGGCGCCAATGATGCCCTCATCGCGAGCAAGCTCGCTCCCACAGTTGATCGGTGTGAACACAGATCCAGTGTGCGCCGACAATCTAATGTGGGAGTGAGCTTGCTCGCGATGAGGCCAGTAGCCTTGCTCAACGACTAAGGCTGAAATGCACCTATAAAGATGGCTGGATCAACCCGCGCATCATTCAGGCTGACGTTCCAGTGCATGTGCGGCCCGGTCGCGCGCCCGGTGGAACCGACTTTCCCGACCACTCCACCACGGGCCAATGGCTGGCCAACCGTCACGTCGATTTTCGACAGGTGGCAGAACATGCTGATAAAGCCCTGGCCGTGATCGACAAACACCGTGTTGCCGTTGAAGAAGTAGTTCCCGATCAGGATCACTTTGCCAGCGGCTGGCGTCTTGATCGGCGTGCCGGCAGGCACGGCGAAGTCGAGTCCTGCATGCGGATTGCGCTCCTCACCATTAAAGAAGCGGCGCACGCCGAACTTGCTCGACAGCGGCCCGTTGACCGGTTTGTCCAGCAGCAGGTTGCTCGGGGTGTTCGGGCTAAAGGTGCGGTAGGCCTGAATCTGCTCGGCCAGTTCGCCTTCGATGCGCTTGAGATTCTCCGGGTTCGGATTGACCTGCTGCGTATTCTTCAGGGTGATGTGCTGTTCCGGGTATTTCTTGCTGCCGACCGTGAAACTCAGATTACGACCGCCGCTACTGACCTGCTGCGTGCCCGGTTTAACCGTCAGCGGCACGCCAACAATCGCCAGCCAATTGTTCTGTTCCTTGACCACCAACACCGGTTTGCCTTGGTAACTGGCTTTCGGCGCCTGCGCAGCGGCGCCCAGGTCCACTACGGCCACGCCGCCCGGCACCGGTTTGTTCAACAGGCGGGTGATGTAACTGTCGGCGTGGGCGTTGAAGGTCAGGCAGAGCAACAGCAGCGGAGCAAAAAAACGCGGCATGGATCAATCCAGTAAAGAAAGGGTGACAGGTGTCAGGTGATTGTCTTCGACCCGCACTTGCAGTTCGCCGTTGCCGAGTTTGGCTTTCAGGCGCTGACCCGTGTGGGTTTGCTCGGCGCTGCGAATCGCGTTGCCGCGTTCATCCAATAGAATGCTGTAGCCACGGGCAAGGGTTGCAAGAGGGCTGACCACATGCAGCGTCTGCATCTGGCTTTGCAGTTGCAGGCGACGGGATTTCAGAGCTTCGCGCATGGCACGGGGCAGGCGTTCGGCAACGTTGTCGAGGCGCTGACGAAGCATCGCCAGTTGCCGACCGGGATGTTGCCCGGCGAGGCGAGTTTCCAGGCGGATCAGCCGTTCGCGGCGGGTATTGAGGCTGCGTTCGAACGCGCGGCGCATGTGCATGTCCAGGTCATCAAGGCGTTGCGCTTGCTGGCGCAGACGTTCGCCGGGATGACGAAGGCGACGAGACATGCCTTCCAGGCGCAGTCGATCACGCATCAAACGGTCGCGCATGCGCATCACTAGGCGACGATGCAGGCTGTCGACCCGACGGACCAGGTCGCTGGAATCCGGCGCGAGCAGTTCGGCGGCGGCGGAAGGCGTCGGGGCGCGAACGTCGGCCACGAAGTCGCTGATCGACACGTCGGTTTCATGGCCGACGGCGCTGACAATTGGCGTCACGCAAGCATCCACGGCGCGGGCCACGGCTTCTTCGTTGAAGCACCAGAGGTCTTCCAGCGAACCGCCGCCACGGGCCAGGATCAGCGCGTCGAAACCGCGGGCGTCCGCCAGTTTCAGCGCGCGGACAATCTGCGCGGTGGCTTCGCGACCCTGCACGGCAGTGGGGATCAGCGTCAGCTGCACTTGCGGCGCGCGGCGGCGGAATACGCTGATGATGTCGCGGATCACCGCGCCGGTGGGCGAGCTGATGATGCCGATGCGTTGCGGATGCGCCGGCAGCGGTACTTTGCGCTCGGCACTGAACAGGCCTTCGGCGCTGAGTTTTTCCTTCAACGCATCGAAGGCCAAACGCAGCGCACCGTCACCGGCCGGCTCCACGGTATCGAGGATCAACTGATAGTCGCCGCGGCCCTCGAACAGCGAAACCTTGCCGCGGACCTTGACCGCCAGACCATCCTTCAACGCCTGACGCACCCGCGCCGCGTTCTGCCGGAACAGTGCGCAACGCACCTGGGCACCGCTGTCCTTGAGGGTGAAATACACATGACCGGACGCCGGACGGGCGAGGTTGGAGATTTCGCCTTCGACCCAGATGTTGCTGAACACGTCTTCGAGCAACACCCGCGCGCGGCCGTTGAGCTGGCTGACAGTCAGGACTTCACGGTCCAGGCCGAGTCTTGCAAAGGGATCTTTAATCATGGGGCGCAGTTTAAAGGCATTCGACGATCAATCTCCATGAGTCAAAAGAAATCCCCTAGGATTCAGCGCTAGGGATTTGGGAGTGACTGAGGAGATGAGCGTGCTTGAGTTGTTGAACCAATGGCCATTCGGCGCTACGGATTGGCTGATGATCGGGTTGGGCATCGCCCTGGCCTACATCGTGTTCGGTATTGCCGGTTTCGGCACCGCGTTGGTGGCGGGGCCGATTCTGATCCTGTTCATGCCGCTGTCGAAGATCGTGCCGCTGCTGGTGCTGCTGGATTTCGTCGCAGCGTTCGGCAATCTGCTGCCTTCGCGACGGGATGTGGCGAAGCCTGAGTTGTTGCGGCTGCTGCCGTGCATGGCTGTGGGCTGCACGCTAGGGGTTATTTTTCTACTGAATCTGAAATCCGATGTGTTGTTGCTGTTGATGGGGCTGTTTATCAGCACTTACGCGATTTACAGCTTGTGGGTCAAAACCCGGCCGACGCTATTGTCCGCCGGCTGGGCCGTGCCGATGGGCACGGTAGGCGGGATGTTCGGGGCGTTGTTTGGCAGTGGCGGCTTTTTATATGCGATCTATTTGAACAGTCGGTTACCCAAAGAGGCGGCGCGGGCGACCCAGAGTGCGCTGATCAGTTGCAGCACCGTGGTGCGCTTGAGCCTGTTTGCTGTCGCGGGTGTGTATGCCGAGCTACCCTTGTTGGTATTGGCGCTGTGTTTGTTGCCGGCCATGGCGCTGGGGTTGTGGATTGGCCGGCGGTTGACCATGAGATTGTCCCGCGAGGCGTTCGTGCGGCTGGTGACCTGGTTGGTGCTGGCCAGTGGAATTGCCTTGATCGGGCGTTATTTGAGTGCTTGACCTCTGAAGCCGGGTGCTTAAGCTGCCGGACTTCTTTAAAGCGTTCGCAGCAGGCCGCACCATGAATTCGCAAAGCATCATCGTCCCGAAAATCTCCACACTGCCGGTGCACGAACCCCGGGCCCGGGCGGTCGTGCGTTGGCTGGTGCGCAAGAACATCATCAAGGAAGAGCTGACTACCTGCGGCCGCACCGGCAACCGCATGGCTCATGCCATCGGCGACGGTGCCCGCGCTGTAGTACTGCACCCGGAAGCGCTGCCGTTCGGCGAACCGATCAATGGCCTGGAAATCATCACCAAGCGCTGCATCTATACGCCGGCCAAGGGTTTTCTTGAAGAGGCGGGCTGCGCCGAGTGCCGCAAGGAAGTCGGCGAAGCGCTGTTCGACAGCCTGGAAGAGTGGATGCCGGGGCGCACCGATAACTTCACCTGTCCGGAATGCGGGCATGAAGATGACATCAACGGCTTTCTTTTTCTGCAGGAATGCGGGTTTTCCAACCTGGGTTTTATCTTCAACAATTGGGCAGAGGCCGGGTTCAAGCAGAGCTTTATCGACGAGTTTGCCGATTGGCTTGATCAGCCTGTCAGTTGGGTGAAAGTCGAGCTGTAGGAAGCGACAATCCCCGTATATCAGTAATGCTAATAATAGACAGAGTTTTACGTTGAACCCGAGGGGGTGTCTGACTATAATGGCGCGCTTCCATTTTCCCGCTCGGGAGCCCCCGCGATGCTGCGTATCAGCCAAGAAGCTCTGACATTCGACGACATTCTCCTAGTGCCCGGTTATTCCGAGGTGCTTCCTAACGAAGTCAGTCTCAAGACCCGCCTAACCCGTGGCATCGAGCTGAATATTCCTCTGGTTTCTGCCGCCATGGACACCGTCACTGAAGCCCGTCTGGCAATCGCCATGGCTCAGGAAGGTGGCATCGGCATCATCCACAAAAACATGACCATCGAGCAGCAAGCTGCCGAAGTGCGCAAGGTCAAGCGTTACGAAGCCGGCGTGGTCAAGGACCCGATCACCATCGAGGCTGACGCCACGGTTCGTGAACTGTTCGAACTGACCCGCCTGCACAACATTTCCGGCGTTCCCGTGCTGCACGATGGCGACCTGGTCGGTATCGTCACTTCCCGTGACGTGCGCTTCGAAAACCGTCTTGAAGCCACTGTCCGTGAAGTGATGACGCCTAAAGAGCGTCTGGTCACGGTCAAGGAAGGCGCCGACAAGAACGACGTCCGCGAGCTGTTGCACAAAAACCGCATTGAACGCGTGCTGATCGTCGACGACAAATTTGCCCTCAAAGGCATGATGACCGTCAACGACATCGAAAAAGCCAAGGCTTACCCGCTGGCCAGCAAGGACGATCAAGGTCGTCTGCGTGTTGGCGCTGCAGTCGGTACCGGTAAAGACACCGGTGATCGCGTCGCTGCCCTGGTCAATGCCGGCGTTGACGTGGTGGTGGTCGACACCGCTCACGGTCATTCCAAAGGTGTGATCGACCGCGTTCGCTGGGTCAAGCAGAACTTCCCTGAAGTGCAGGTCATCGGCGGCAACATCGCCACCGGCGCTGCCGCCAAGGCTTTGGCCGAAGCAGGCGCCGATGCGGTCAAGGTCGGTATCGGCCCTGGCTCGATCTGCACCACCCGTATCGTTGCCGGTGTCGGTGTCCCGCAAATCAGTGCTATCGCCAACGTTGCCGCTGCCCTTGAAGGCACAGGCGTTCCGTTGATCGCCGACGGCGGCATCCGTTTCTCCGGTGACCTGTCCAAGGCCATCGTTGCCGGTGCTTCCTGCGTGATGATGGGCTCGATGTTCGCCGGTACTGAAGAAGCGCCAGGCGAGATCGAATTGTTCCAGGGTCGTTCGTACAAGGCTTACCGCGGCATGGGTTCGCTGGGCGCCATGTCCCAGGCTCAAGGCTCTTCCGACCGTTACTTCCAGGACTCCTCGGCAGGCGCCGAGAAACTGGTTCCAGAAGGTATTGAAGGGCGTGTTCCTTACAAGGGCACCTTGAGCGCCATCATCCATCAACTGATGGGCGGCCTGCGTTCCTCGATGGGTTACACCGGCAGCGCCGACATCGAAGAAATGCGCACCAAGCCAGAGTTCGTGCGGATCACCGGTGCCGGCATGGCCGAGTCCCACGTTCACGACGTACAAATCACCAAAGAAGCGCCAAACTACCGCGTAGGTTGAGGCTTCAAGCTAAAAGTTAAGTAACCGGGGCTGTTTTATTCAGCCCCGAGTTGTTTCTGAATCACGACTGTTTCTGAATTACTTAGACGAGACTGAATCATGGCCCTCGACATTCACGCTCACCGCATCCTGATCCTCGACTTCGGTTCCCAGTACACCCAGCTGATTGCCCGCCGCGTGCGTGAAATCGGCGTGTACTGCGAACTGCATCCGTTCGACATGGACGACGAAGCGATCCGCGAATTCGCGCCGAAAGGGATCATCCTCGCCGGCGGCCCCGAGTCCGTACACGTCGCCGACAGCCCGCGCGCACCGCAAGCCGTGTTCGACCTGGGTGTGCCGGTCTTCGGTATCTGCTACGGCATGCAGACGATGGCTGAACAGCTGGGTGGCAAGGTTGAAGGTTCCGAGCTGCGTGAGTTCGGTTACGCCCGTGTCGACGTGGTCGGCAAGAGCCGCCTGCTCGACGGCATCGAAGACCACATCGACGCCGACGGCCTGTTCGGCCTTGACGTGTGGATGAGCCACGGTGACAAAGTCACCAAGATGCCGCAGGAATTCCACATCCTGGCCAGCACCCCGAGCTGCCCGATTGCCGGTATGTTCGACGACGCTCGCGGCTACTACGGCGTGCAGTTCCACCCGGAAGTGACTCACACCAAGCAAGGCGGTCGCATCCTGTCGCGCTTCATCCTCGACATCTGCGGCTGCGAAGCCCTGTGGACGCCTTCGAAAATCGCTGAAGACGCCATCGCCAACATTCGCGCCCAGGTCGGTACCGACAACGTATTGCTCGGCCTGTCCGGCGGCGTTGATTCCTCGGTAGTTGCCGCGCTCCTGCACAAAGCCATTGGCGACCAACTGACCTGCGTCTTCGTCGACAACGGCTTGCTGCGTCTGCACGAAGGCGAGCAAGTGATGGCCATGTTCGCCGAGAACATGGGCGTCAAAGTGATCCGCGCCAATGCTGCCGACCAGTTCCTCGATAACCTGGCAGGCGAGTCGGACCCCGAGAAGAAGCGTAAAATCATCGGCCGTACCTTCATCGACGTATTCGATGCCCAGTCCAACAAACTGGACAACATCAAGTACCTCGCGCAAGGCACCATCTACCCGGACGTGATCGAGTCGGCTGGCGCCAAGAGCGGCAAGGCTCACGTGATCAAGTCGCACCACAACGTGGGTGGCCTGCCGGAAGAAATGAACCTCAAGCTGGTTGAACCCCTGCGCGAGCTGTTCAAGGACGAAGTCCGTCGTCTGGGCCTCGAACTCGGCCTGCCGTACGACATGGTTTACCGTCACCCGTTCCCGGGCCCGGGCCTGGGCGTGCGGATCCTCGGTGAAGTGAAGAAGGAATACGCCGACCTGCTGCGTCGCGCCGACCACATCTTCATCGAAGAACTGCGCAAGGCCGACTGGTATCACAAAGTCAGCCAAGCCTTCGTGGTGTTCCAGCCGGTGAAATCGGTTGGCGTCGTTGGCGATGGCCGTCGCTACGCCTGGGTCGTTGCTCTGCGTGCCGTGGAAACCATCGACTTCATGACTGCGCGTTGGGCTCACCTGCCTTACGAACTGCTGGAAACCGTCAGCGGCCGCATCATCAATGAAATCGAAGGCATCTCCCGCGTCACGTACGACGTGTCGAGCAAGCCGCCAGCGACCATTGAGTGGGAATGATCCCACGCAGGCTGTGATGGCTTGAGCTAAAAAAACCGTGTGAATTCGATTTCACACGGTTTTTTTTTGCCGATTACAGCGGCTTCGACCAGCCCGCCAGCCTCATGCCCGTAGTGTCGAGTGCCCGTAACAGTTCTTTGATGCTGCCATAGCGCTTGCCACTCACTGAAACCCACTGCGCACGTTCGAGATAGAACTGGTCTCCATCAGTATTGATGCGGGTGAATACCAGTTCATTGGTGCGACTGCGGTGCACTACATAGGTCGAGAGCGGATCCCGCTTCAGGGTGTACATTCCCGCACGTGACAGCAGTTGCTCGATTTCGGGCATCGTTTGTGACATCCAGGGGACTGCCACTCGCAGCCGCAAGTCGCCCTTTACCGTGGCACTTGCACTGCCCGGAGTGTTTTCGATAAGCATGCTTGCCCCCGGATCGATATCGATACCGGTTACGCTGCCTTCGACAACATCCTCAGTGCGCAGCCCGATGGCTTCCTCCAGTTCGCTGATACCGGCAATCCCCTTGTAGCTGTTGGAGTGGGTGTTGCCCACCAGCGCCACCCACTTGTGAGCACCTCGCACCGCCTGATCGGAACGGATGATGGTTCTAGCGAAGTAGTTCATCATTTTCTGGCGCACCCCGTCGGCAATGGTCTGACCTTGCGTGTCGCGCACCACCAGGCCGTCGATCCGGTAACTCGCCATGGAGTCGAGTGCCTGAACCCGGATGCCGTACTTGCCCGCCTGTTTGACCAGTGCGAGAAACGTGTAGCGGCGAAGGGGATCGCTCATGTGGCCGATGTCGAGATTTTTCAGGTATTTCTCAAGCTCTGCGGATAACACTTGGGTTTCGGCGAAGGTATCCAGATCCGCTTGGTGAAAGTCGGTCAGCAAATGTTCCATGTAAAGCGTTTTCACCTTGTTTCGGGCCAGCAGTTCCATGTTGTTGATCAGGAATTGCTTGCTGCCGATATCGCTATGGCTTTCGCCAATGACCAGTCCCCGCGCATGTTCCAGCGTGGCCTCGATGATTTCTTGCGCCGAGGCATCGGGGGCGAGTTGCGGAATGGGCGGGCGCGGGGGCAGTTCGGGATTGTCGTAAAACCGCACAGCATCCCGATAAAGGCGTTTTCTGCTGGCTTTGAAATCCCGGAAGGGGTCATTTTCCTTGAGGCTGTCGTACTCATCTCGCAGCGCATAGGTTTCATGCCCGTCGGCGCCCGCCTTCAGGGCCGCTCGCTGTGCCGGTGGAACCTCGTAGGGCGAGGCGGGCAGACGTGCCACGGGCGGTATTGTCGGCTCAGGCGTCTTTCCGCCGCCCTTGAGGCCGCTGCGTGGCATGGTTTCCCATTCACCCTGCGCGTTCAGGCGTACGGGGATCGTTCCAGGGAACCGGTTGGGAAACTCGGGATTGATAATGATCCAGTGTCCGTCGCCCCCGACATCACCCTCGAAGCGCACGTAGTACGCGGCGTCGTTCATCATGATGGCAGTGGAAGGTTCTGAGTCGAGTCGGTAAATGCCCTGGTAGTTTCCGGTCTCGCTGACGGGCGTGAGTCCTTCGAGCAGTTCGTTGGCTTGCCAATTGTCCGGCACCGTGGGGCCTTGTGGAGTCTGCGGCAGGGTGGGGGCGAGTTCGTCAGCCAATTCAGACCAGCCCATTGGCCTCATGCCCCTGGCGATCAATCGCTGTTTGAGTGCATTGAGGTTATCCACAGTTATGGACTCGTAGGCAGGCGCCAAAGGGGTATCAAGATTGAGCCTGCCACCGGGTGTCGAGCGGATGACGCTGTCGGCCATTTGATGATTGGCATTGCGATAAACCACCAAAACGCTGCTTCTGTAACGCTGAAAGGTAAACATCCCCGGTTCCGGTAATAGCGATCTCAACTCCTGCGAGGATCTGTAGGCCCACGGGGTTTGCATCTGCACGCGCCAGTCGCCTTTGATCAGCGCCTGGACGCTGTCGGGATCGGTCAATCCTGCCACCTCATCGACGGGCGAGCCCGGATAATCCGCATACTCCACCGCGAGTCCCGGGTCGACGCTGATGGGTTGTGCCTGACCCGGCGTCACGTCGTCGATACGAATGCTCAGCGCGTCAGTCTGTTCGCTGATGCCCCGATAGCCTCTGAAGGTCGTCATGTTTTCCTGATTGACCAAGGCTACCCATTTCGCCGGCCCCTTGAAACTTTCATTGGCGTGGATGACTTCACTGGCGAAAAAACTACGCGCCATCTGGTCATCAGGCGGCCGGGAAAAAGGGTCTCTACCGATGTTGTAGGTCATCGACATATCGATGGCTTGAACCCGGATACGCTGGGCATTGGCGGCTTTTACCAGCGCCAGCAGATTGAATGTGCCATCGGGATCATTGCCCGCTTTGATGTCGAGTTTCTTCAGGTAATTTTCCAGCTCTTCAGGCATTTCGCCGGTTCGTGCGAAGACGTCTAGATCAAGCTGATTAAGGTTTGCCAGTAATTCCTGCAAATACAGTGTCTTCACTCCGCGTTGCGCGAGGGCGGGCATGTTTTCGATCAGGAACTGTTTGCTGCCGATACTCCCGTAGCGTTCGCCGATGATCAGCCCCGGCGTATTCGCGAATGCCGAATCAAGCAGCTCGGCTGGTGTTTCGATCAACTGGGCGGCCGATACCGGCATTCGGGGAGCCGGTGGATGAAGTTCATACCAAGCCCTGGCGTCGCGAACCAGGATTGTGCGAGGTTCTCGGTGAGCCCATTCGAACTCGCGCAACGCGTCTGTTTCGCCACCGCGCAAGTCTGCCCCTCCGAGTGCCAGTTCCCTCATTTCAGAGGCTTCCAGCCCGGGGACATGAACGCCGGGCAATCGCGCCCATTCCTCGACAACAGTTTCAGTTGTCGCACCACCGGCAGCAACAGGCGGTACTTCCATGCCACCCCTCAGACCCAACCTGGGAACGATCTCCCATTTTCCTTCGCTCAACCGTACGGGAATTGACCCTGTGAAGGCATCAGGGTTGGCCGGATCGATGATTGCCCAATGACCACGCCCGTTGGGATCGTTTTCAAAGCGCACGTTATAGGCTGTGTCGTTGAGTTTGATTGCCCTTGAAGAATTGGACGCGAGCCGGTAGGTGCCTTGAAATTTACCCGGATCATGCTCCAGAGCATCTTCGCTGAGTGGCTCATCGATTACCCAGGTCTTGGGCACCTTCGTGCTTGACGGCGTAGTGCGTGGTTGCGCAACCTCGAGGTCGGTCGCCGGGCCAGTCCCTTTGGCCGATTGCGTCGACTCAATCAGGTCGGACATTTCCGCCGCTTCGGCGGCGTCGACCTCGGGGCCGACTTCTGCCAGCGTACCGGGGCCTTTCAGGACGAGCAGGTTGAACAGCAAATCAATGCCACTGAGTACAGCGCCCAAGATGCCGGCCTTGCGCTCTTCGGCAGTTTTTGCATTGACCGCCTGGTCGATGTTCAAGCCCATGTTGGCAACGCTGGCGCCGACCACGGGCAGTGCGATTGGCCAGCCGACGACAGCCATCGGACCGAACACTTTGATGCCGGCGCTGAGGTAACCGATCCAGAGTTTTTTGCGCAGATCGCCATTGGAGGTCAGCGACAGCTCGGCCTCGGCGAACATTGCCTCTTTGGTGGCGTCGCGCATCCAACTGAATGCATCACCCTGAACGACCTGGTTTTTCTGGTTGATCATGTGATGGTCGTACTTGCCCCACGTTCTGACCAACCGATTCATGATATCGGTGAGGTTTTCGGCGATCTTCTGCCGATCGGCCAGGGGGAAGTGGGTCAGGAAAGTCTGACGTGCATCCTCTGTGTTCATCCTTTGAAACATCCAGAAGTGCATGTCTGTGATGGTTTCCAGCACCTGAAAGGCATTGGTTTCGCCGGGCAGGTAAACGATCTGTCGACCTTTGGGGACGACGATCCGCAGAATATTGGTAGCGACGTAGCCATCGATGTCCAGGGCGCGGACGCGCAATTGCGTATCGGGGTGTTCCGATTGCAACTGTTGCAGGCTGATCGGCCAGGTGATCGGCCCCATGACGGCATTTACCGCTAGGTTGAAATCTTCGTCGCTCAGCTGGCGTTTGTCCCGTGCCTGCACGGCGTTAATCAGGAAGTTGCATTTGGCCAACGTGCGGAAGTCGTTGGAACTGTTATTCCAGAATTCGCTCAGTCGCTGGCGATAGAGCGAACTGAAATCGATGCTCCAGAAGTCTTTCAGTACCTCGTTGCCATGCAGGCGCACTTCGTTGGTTTCATCGAAGGTTCCGGCATTCGGGCCGACGCTATAGAAGCCCCCGTACAGGTCGAGCAAATCAGCGTTGTCCTGGTCGGTGGCGCGGAAACGGTGGATCACCAACTGTGTCAGGGTCACGGAGGAGGTCGGCGTGTCATCGACATGCTCCCAACCGGTGAAGGCTTTCGAGCTGCTTTGGGCCGCCGTGAAGCGATGGAAGTACACCCGATCCGGATCGAGGCCGACGATGCCGTATTTTTTCAACAGGTCACTGGCAACTTCGTGGGCCGTGTCTTGCAGACTGGGGCACGTCTGGATAACGGTGGTGGCAATCGCCTTGAGTGCGGCCTTGTCGGCGGCATTGGGCAGTGGACGGGGTTGGGTCGGGCTCATGCTCTCTATCCTTGAGAAATGGGCGTCGAGGATGAGCCGTTCACTCAAGGAATGTGCACTACATAGTTATGCCTATTTGCGATTCAGTACCGTGTAGTGTCACCGCCGGGCCACGTCTGAAAAGTAGAACTTGTCCAGGGTATGCCGCGATTCGGTGAATTCGAACTGGCGGCCATCCTGCAGGAAAGTCTGATTGCTGACTACGATCACATGGCTCTGGCCGTCGAGGTCCAGGTGTTGCTGGTCATCCTTGCTCCGCGGCATCGCTTCGATAGTGCGCTGGGCATAGGCGATTTGCAGTTGCAGGGTCTGCTCGATGAAGGCGTAGATCGAGTGCTCGGCGATGTCTCGGGACAGGCCGGGAATCACGTCGCTGACGAAATGGTTGATGTCCAGGATCACCCGTTTGCCGTCGATCCGCCGCACGCGCTTGATCCGCGTGATCAGGCTGCCTTCTTCAGCCTTGATGTGTTCGAGCAGTGGGACTTCGAGGGGTATCTGGGTGAATTCGACCACCTCGGTGCTGACGTCGTTGCCCAGCCGCGGGTAGGTCTCCTGGAAGCTGACGATGCCGCCCAGCTGGAATTCGATCGGGTTGGTCGACAGTACGAAGGTGCCTTTGCCGTGGACTTTCTGGGCGAAACCGCGCTCCTGCAGTTGCTCGATGGCCTTGCGCACAGTGCCGCGACTGGCCTGATAGCTGTCCATCAGTTCGGTTTCGGAGGGCAATCGTGCACCGCGTTCCAGACGTTCGGTCGTGATGCTGGCAAGCAGATCGCTGTAGATCTGGTTGTATTTACTCATGGGATGGCTCTGTGCCGCGATGTGCTCAAGGGTTGGAACCTTAAGGGCAGGGTAGGGGTTTGTCCATGCGGCTTTGGGTTTCGTCGACTTCAAAGGTAGGAAATGTCGCCGCCGGTCGAGCTCAGGACAAACAAAATCAAACTCGTCTGTACGAGTTGTTGCTTTAACTCGTACAGACGAGTACTTTTCGCTTCGGCGTGCTGCCAATAACAAAAAACTACAGCGGAAGAACAAGCATGAGCCACGACTATCCGAATATCGCCTCCGAGCTGCTGCACAGCCTCGGTGGCAGCGACAACCTCGAGCAGGCCGCGCACTGCGTCACACGGCTGCGCCTGGCCCTCAAGGACCCGAGTCTGGTCAACATCGCCACACTGAAACAGATCGATCTGGTCAAAGGTTCGTTCTTCACCGGCGGCCTGTTCCAGGTCGTTATCGGCCCTGGTGAAGTCGAAAAGGTCTACGCAGAACTGCGCCGTCAAACCGGTCTCGCGGCTTCAACCATCGCCGACGTCAAACAAAAAAGCGCCGACAAGATCAACGCCATGCAGCGTCTGGTGCGGGTGTTTTCTGACGTGTTCATGCCGATCCTGCCGGCGTTGATCATTGCCGGGCTGTTGATGGGCATCAACAACCTGATCGGCGCGAAGGGCATGTTCATAGAGGGCCAGACCCTGCTGGACGCCTACCCGAAACTTGACGGGCTCTGGAGCCTGATCAACCTCATGGCCAACACCTCGTTTGTATTCCTCCCGGCGCTGGTGGGCTGGTCGGCGGCCAAGCGGTTTGGCGGCAGCGAAATCCTCGGCATCGTGCTCGGCTTGATGCTCGTTCACCCCGATCTGCTCAACGCCTGGAACTACGGCAAGGCAGTCGCGGGTCTCGACGGCCAGAGCTTGCCGTACTTCGACATCCTCGGTTTGTTCCAGATCGAAAAGGTCGGTTATCAGGGCCAGATCCTGCCGATCCTGATGGCGGCCTACGTGATGAGCGTCATCGAAAAATGGCTGCGGGCACGGGTGCCGAACGCGGTGCAATTGCTGGTGGTGCCGATCACCACCATCGTCGTCACCGGCGTGTTGGCGCTGGCGGTGATCGGCCCGGTGACCCGGCATCTGGGGATTCTCATCACCGAAGGCGTGGTCATGCTGTTCGACCTCGCGCCGATGGTCGGCGGGGCGATCTTCGGTTTGCTCTATGCACCGTTGGTGATCACCGGCATGCACCACATGTTCCTCGCGGTCGATTTGCAGCTGATCTCCACCCAGGGCGGCACCTTCATCTGGCCGATGATCGTCATGTCCAACCTCGCCCAGGGCAGCGCGGCACTGGCGGTGTTCTACATGACCCGTAATGTGCGGGATAAAAGCATGGCCTCGACCTCGGCGATTTCGGCCTACTTCGGCATCACCGAGCCGGCCATGTTCGGGGTCAACCTGCGCTACAAATTCCCGTTCTACGCGGCCCTGATCGGCTCGGCCCTGGGCTGCATCTTCCTTTCGCTGAACAAGGTCCAGGCCTCGGCCATCGGCGTCGGCGGCTTGCCCGGTTTTATTTCGATCATTCCGCAGTTCATTCCGATGTTCGTGATCGGGATGGTCATTGCCATGGTCGTGCCGTTTGTTCTGACCTGCGGGTTGAGCATGAAGATTGTTCGGCCTGGGTATCGGGTTGCCTGAGGGGCGCCACATCAATTTGTTGAAGGAGTCCGCCATGCAAGACTGGCAACGTTCGGTGATCTACCAGATCTACCCGAAGAGTTTTCACAGCCACGCCGGCAACCCCACGGGTGATTTGCTTGGCGTTGTGGCCAAGCTCGATTACCTGCATTGGTTGGGTGTCGATTGTCTGTGGATCACGCCGTTCCTGCGTTCGCCCCAGCGCGACAACGGTTACGACATCAGCGATTACTACGCCATCGACCCGAGCTACGGGACCATGGCCGATTGCGAGTTGCTGATCGCCGAGGCCGGCAAGCGCGGGATCAAGCTGATGCTCGATATCGTGGTCAACCACACGTCCATTGAGCACACCTGGTTCCAGCAGGCCCGCAGCAGCCTCGACAACCCTTACCGCGATTTCTACATCTGGCGCGATCAGCCGAACAACTGGGAATCCAAGTTCGGCGGTTCGGCCTGGGAGTATGAAGCGCAGACCGGTCAGTATTACCTGCACTTGTTCGACCACACACAGGCCGACCTGAACTGGGACAACCCCAAGGTGCGCGCCGAGGTGTTCAAGATGATGCGCTTCTGGCGCGACAAGGGCGTAGGCGGGTTCCGTCTGGACGTGATCAACCTGATCTCCAAACCGGCGGACTTCCCCGAGGACAACACCGACGGACGACGTTTCTACACCGACGGCCCGAACGTCCACGATTACTTGCAGCAAATGCATCGCGAAGTCTTCGAAGGTCATGACCTGATCAACGTCGGCGAAATGTCTTCCACCCGTCTTGAGCATTGCATCCGTTACTCGCGGCCGGAATCGAAAGAGCTCTCGATGACCTTCAACTTCCATCATCTAAAGGTCGATTACCCGAACCTGCAGAAGTGGATTCGTGCCGATTTCGACTTCCTTGAACTCAAGCGCATCCTTTCCGATTGGCAAACCGGCATGCAGGCCGGTGGTGGCTGGAACGCGCTGTTCTGGTGTAACCACGACCAGCCACGGGTGGTCTCGCGGTTTGGTCATGACGGCGAGCATCGAGTGGTGTCGGCGAAGATGCTCGGTACGGTGCTGCATTTTCTGCAGGGCACGCCGTTCATCTATCAGGGTGAAGAACTGGGCATGACCAATCCGGGGTTCGATCAGATTGATCAGTACCGCGATGTCGAAACCCTGAACATCTTTCGGCTCAAGCGCGAGGCCGGTGTGAGTGACGTCGATAACATGGCGGCGATCATGCAGAAGTCCCGGGACAACGGTCGCACGCCCATGCACTGGAACGCCGAGCCGAATGCCGGCTTCAGTGCGGTCGAGCCATGGATCGGGGTGCCGGCCAACGCGGCGCAAATTAACGTCGCCCATCAACTCGACGACCCAGACTCCGTGTTGCATCACTACCGTCAGTTGATCGCCCTGCGTCGCACTGAGGCGCTGATGTCCGATGGTGTCTATCGGCAGTTGTTGCCGGAGCACACACAAATCTGGGCGTACGTACGTGAGGGCAGTGGCGAACGGTTGCTGGTGTTGAACAACTTCTACGGCACGCCATGCGAATTCATGTTGCCGGATGAAGTGATCAGCGAAGCGATGGCCCAACGTTTGGTCATCAGCAATTACCCGGACTGTCCGGCGCGAAATCGGCAGGTTCTCTTACGGCCCTATGAATCTTTCGTACTGCATATGACCGACTGACCGACTACCAAAAAACACCGACTTAAAAAACACGCAGAACGCTGCGCGGGGGAGTTTTGCGCGCCGATTTTGCCGCTGCACACAATAAAAATAATGGGGTAGCTCTTGAAAACAACAATAAATCGCAGCCTTGCGGCCGCAAGCGTATGCCTGGCGTTGCCACTGTCGGCACAAGCCCTGGAATTCGGAGGGTACTTGCGTAGCGGCGTTGGCACCTCGGTCAACAGCGGTAAACAGCAGTGTTTCCAGTTGCCTGGCGCACAGACGAAATATCGGTTGGGCAACGAATGCGAGCAATACGGGGAGCTGGAGCTGCGACAGGATCTTTACACCCTGGACGACGGTTCGGTACTGAGCGTCGACGGCATGGCCTCGCTGTATAACCAATACGACCGCAGCCTGACGTTCAAGGGTGACAACGGCTCGGTGCGCCTGCCGCAACTGTACGCGCAATGGTCGAACATGCCCGGCCTCAACGGCGGTTCGCTGTGGGCCGGTCGGCGTTACTACAAACGGAACGATATCCATATTTCCGACTTCTATTACTGGAACCAGAGCGCCACGGGTGGTGGTGTCGAGGACGTGCTGATCGGCGATCTGAAATACAGCTACGCCTTCTCGCGCAAGGACAACCTGTACCAGAAGGACTACATCAATCGGCATGACTTCAACGTTGCCGGCTTCAACACCAACCCCGACGGTGCGCTGGAGTTCGGGCTGAGCTACATCGACAAACCCGACAGTCGTGATGCTCACCGCGGCTGGGCGATCACCGCCCAGCATGTGCAGAAAGGTTTTCTGGGCGGCAAGAACAAACTGGCCTTCCAATACGGCGAAGGTCCCGGCACCGGGTTGGGCTATACCGGTAACGTGAAGCTGGACGACAGCAACAAAAGTTACCGGGTAGTGGAGTTCTTCGACTGGCAAGTGACGCCGCGATTTGGCGGGCAAGTCGAGGCGGTTTACCAGAAAGACAGCCGCCTGGACGGCACCGATCAGAACTGGATTTCCCTGGGCGTTCGCCCGGCTTATGCGATCACCGAGCAGTTCAAACTGGTGACCGAACTGGGCCACGATCAGGTTGAGGCCCCAGGTGGGACGCGCAAGCTGAGCAAATTCACTTTCGCCCCGACCTGGTCGCCCAAGGGCCCTGAGTTCTGGGAACGCCCCGAGGTGCGTCTGTATTACACCTATGCGAGCTGGAACGAGGCGGCCAAACGGGCCGCCAATGAACTGGCGGCGGGCTCGGCGTTGTCCGACACCGGCGCCTTCGGCACGGCGCGACACGGTGCGAACGTCGGATTGCAGGTCGAGTACTGGTGGAAATAAGCGATGCTGCCGGAGCCTCGCGCTCCATCGGCACTTCAAAGAACCAAACAGCAGGTGACGTCATGGCCACATCTCAACAATTGCAACTGCTGGCTCCTTTGTCCGGCGTCCTGGTGCCGCTGGATCAGGTGCCGGACCCGGTGTTCTCCAGTCGCGTGATCGGCGACGGTCTGTGCATCGATCCGACCACGCAAACCCTGTGCGCACCGCTGGCCGGGGTTGTCAGCAATGTGCAGGCCAGTGGGCATGCCGTCAGCATCACCGACGACCACGGCGTTCAGGTGTTGATGCACATCGGCCTCGACACCGTGAACCTGGCCGGCCAGGGCTTCACCCGGTTGGTGGAGGAAGGCCAGCGGGTTGAGGCGGGGCAGGCCCTGATCGAGTTCGATGCCGATTTTGTCGCATTGAATGCCCGCAGCCTGCTGACGTTGATGCTGGTGGTCAGCGGTGAGCCGTTCACTTGGCTGACGCCGGAGACGGGTTTGGTAGAAAGTGCTCAGCCGCTACTGAGTTTGAATCCCCTCGAGCAGACAAAGGATGAGCCGGTGCCGGAAGAGGGCGAAGCACTGTTTTCCGAACCGGTGACACTGGCCAACCCGAACGGCTTGCACGCCCGTCCGGCAGCGGTGTTCGCCCAGGCGGCGAAAGGTTTTTCGGCGAGCATTTACCTGCATAAACAGCAGGCGAGTGCTAACGCGAAATCCTTGGTGGCAATCATGGCGTTACAGACGGCTCACGGTGACGTTGTGCAAGTCAGCGCGGCCGGCCCGGACGCTGAAGCGGCGATCAAGGCACTGGCCCAATTGCTGACCGTCGGGTGTGGCGAGACGGGCACCGTGATGGAAAAGGTTGAGATGATTGAAGCGTCATCGCTGAGCGTTTTGCGCGGAGTCTGTGCCTCGGCGGGTTCGGCGTTTGGCCAGGTTATGCAGATTGCCGAGCAGACGCTGGAAGTGAGCGAGTTCGGCGTCGGCTCGCAAGTTGAGCGAAAACATCTGTCTCGGGCCTTGGCCGAAGCGGTGCTGGCCTTGCAGCAGCTGCGCGACAACGCCACCGGGGATGCCCAGGCAGAAATTTTCAAGGCCCACCAGGAACTGCTTGAAGACCCGAGTCTGTTGGATCAAACCGAGGCGCTGATCATCGAAGGCAAAAGTGCCGGGTTCGCCTGGCGCGCAGCAACTGAGTCGACGGCAACCTTGTTCAGAAGCTTGGGCAATGCCTTGCTGGCGGAGCGGGCGGCGGATCTGGCCGATGTCGGCCAGCGGGTGCTCAAGCTGATCCTCGGCGTACAGGATCAGGCGATGGAGCTGCCTGAAGGGGCGATCCTGATCGCCGAACAACTGACGCCGTCACAGACCGCCGGGCTCGATACGCGCAAGGTGCTGGGTTTCGCCACGGTCGGTGGCGGCGCGACCAGCCACGTCGCGATCCTCGCGCGTGCGTTCGGTTTGCCGGCGATCTGCGGGCTGCCCGTTCAGGTGCTGGCGCTGGCCAACGGCACCCAGGTGCTGCTCGACGCCGACAAGGGCGAGCTGCACCTGGACCCGGATGTGGCGGCAATCGAGCAGCTGCAAGCCAACAGTCAGCGTCAGCAGAAGCGCCATCAACATGAGCTGGCGCACGCTGCGCTGGCGGCGTGTACCCGCGATGGACACCACGTTGAAGTGACGGCCAACATCGCCTCGCTGGCTGAAGCGGAGCAGGCCATGGCACTGGGAGGTGCGGGCGTCGGATTATTGCGTTCGGAGTTTCTTTATCTGGATCGCAATTATGCGCCGAGCCATGACGAGCAAACCTCAACCTACAGCGCCATCGCCAGGGCGCTCGGGCCGGCGCGTAATCTGGTGGTGCGCACACTGGATGTCGGCGGCGACAAACCCCTGGCCTACGTGCCGATGGACAGCGAAACCAATCCATTCCTGGGCATGCGCGGGATTCGTTTGTGTCTGGAGCGCCCGCAGTTGTTGCGCGATCAGTTCAAGGCGATCCTGAGCAGCGCCGGTCTGGCCCGTCTGCACATCATGCTGCCCATGGTCACGCAGCTGTCGGAGTTGCGACTGGCCCGGCAGCTGCTTGAGGAAGAGGCGCTGGCATTGGGCCTCACTGAGCTGCCGAAACTGGGGATCATGATCGAAGTGCCGGCGGCGGCATTGATGGCCGACCTGTTTGCGCCCGAAGTGGATTTCTTCTCGATCGGCACCAACGACCTGACCCAATACACGCTGGCCATGGACCGCGATCATCCGCGCCTGGCCAGTCAGGCCGACAGCTTTCATCCGTCGGTGCTGCGATTGATTGCCAGCACTGTGAAGGCTGCCCACGCCCATGGCAAATGGGTCGGTGTGTGCGGCGCCATGGCGTCCGAGACGTTGGCGGTACCGTTGCTGCTGGGGCTTGGCGTGGATGAACTGTCGGTGAGTGTGCCGCTGATTCCGGCGATCAAAGCGGCGGTTCGCGAAGTGGATCTGCTGGATTGCCAGGCCATCGCCCAGCAAGTGCTGGGCCTGGAAAGCGCCCAGCAAGTGCGCGAGGCGTTGCGGCTGTATCACGAGGCGACGGTCGATACTTCACGGGTACTGGAGAACTGAGCATGTTCGAGAAAATGCAGCGGGCGTTCTGGAAAGCGTTGACCCCGGATCTGGTAGCGGATGAGCCGAAGGTGGTTGTTCAGCCTGTTTCTGGCCTGGCCCCGGATGTTGTATCCGCGCTGGGCGGTGTGGATAACCTTAAGTCGCAGCAGCCCGTGGCGCTGACACGGGTGCGGGTGGAATTGCGGGATGTGGGGCGGATGGATCGGCAGGCTTTGAATGTGGCCGGTGTGCCGGGTGTGATGCCGCTGGAGGGTGGCGTGGTCCACTTGATTACCGGCCTGCAGCACTGATCGTTCCCACGCTCTGCGTGGGAATGCATCCTGTGACGCTCTGCGTCACGCCAGCGAAGGGACGCGGAGCGTCCCGGGCGGCATTCCCACGCGGAGCGTGGGAACGATCACCTCTGCTGCGGCCATCCGCCGCGCTGCCCTTACTGTTTCTCAACCGCAGGTGTATCGTATTCGCCTTTTACAGGCCCCGCGCCTGTCGCTGATACGTGAGGTAGTTGAGTTCATGTCCTTTACCCGTCGCCAAATCCTCGGTGGCCTGGCCGGTCTTGTTGTCGTTGGTGTCGGAGCGGGGGGCGCGTCGCGGTACTGGCTGGGCAAGATGGCCGACGCCGATGCGGGCCACGACTATGAGCTGATCGCCGCACCACTGGACGTTGAATTGGTGGCCGGGCACAAGACCGAGGCCTGGGCGTTCGGCCCCTCGGCGCCGGGCACTGAGTTGCGCGTGCGCCAGGGTGAATGGCTGCGGGTGCGTTTTATTAATCACCTGCCGGTCGCCACCACCATTCACTGGCACGGCATCCGCTTGCCGCTGGAAATGGACGGCGTGCCTTACGTGTCGCAGCTTCCGGTATTGCCGGGCGAATATTTCGACTACAAGTTTCGCGTGCCCGACGCTGGAAGCTATTGGTATCACCCGCACGTCAACAGCAGCGAAGAACTCGGTCGCGGTCTGGTCGGTCCGCTGATTGTCGAAGAGCGCGAGCCCACCGGGTTTAACTATGAGAAAACCTTGAGCCTCAAGAGCTGGCACGTCGATGAAGAAGGCGCGTTCGTCGCGTTCAGCATTGCGCGTGAAGCGGCCCGTGGCGGCACGGCGGGGCGCCTGTCGACGATCAACGGGGTTTCGCAAGCGGTGATCGATTTGCCCGCCGGGCAGATCACCCGCGTACGTTTGCTCAACCTAGACAATACGCTGACTTACCGCCTGAACATCCCCGGCGTCGAAGCGCAAATCTACGCGCTGGATGGCAATCCCATTGAGCCACGACCGCTCGGCAAGCAGTACTGGCTCGGCCCGGGCATGCGCATTTGTCTGGCGATCAAGGCTCCGCCGGCCGGAGAAGAGCTGTCCCTGCGCAACGGCCCGGTTCGGTTGGGCACATTGCGCTCGGTGGCGAACACCGATGCACCGACCCAGTGGCCGCCCGCGCTGCCCGCCAATCCGGTGGCAGAGCCGGACCTGGCCAATGCCGAGAAACTCAACTTCAATTTCGAATGGGTAGGCTCGGTGTCGGTGAACGTCGACAACGGCAAGCCACCGAGCCTGTGGCAGATCAACGGCAAGGCCTGGGACATCACGGACAAGACCTGCGCCGACCGCCCGATTGCCAAGCTCGAGAAGGGCAAGAGCTACATTTTCGAGTTGAAGAACATGACTCAATACCAGCACCCGATTCACCTGCACGGCATGAGTTTCAAAGTCATCGCCTCGAACCGGCACAAGGTCATTCCGTACTTCACCGACACTTACCTGTTGGGCAAGAACGAACGCGCGCAAGTGGCGCTGGTGGCGGATAACCCGGGGATCTGGATGTTTCACTGCCATGTGATCGACCACATGGAAACCGGCCTGATGGCCGCCATTGAGGTGGCGTGATGCGTCAGATACGTCCCGCCGCAATCATCGACCGCAGCCGCGATCGCGACTTCATGCGCGAAGCGTTGGCGCTCGCCGCTCAAGGCGCGGCGCTGGGTGAAGTGCCGGTGGGTGCGGTGCTGGTGCAGGACGGTGAAATCATCGGCCGGGGTTTTAATTGCCCGATCAGCGGCAATGACCCGAGTGCTCACGCCGAGATGGTTGCCATCCGAGCTGCCGCGTTGGCGGCCAGCAACTATCGTCTGCCCGGCAGCACGCTCTACGTGACGCTTGAACCGTGCAGCATGTGCGCCGGGCTGATCGTACATTCGCGGATTGCGCGGGTGGTGTATGGGGCGCTGGAGCCAAAGGCCGGGATTGTGCAGAGTCAGGGGCAGTTTTTTACCCAGAGCTTTTTGAATCACCGGGTGCTCTATGAAGGTGGGGTGTTGGCGGAAGAATGTGGGGCGGTGTTGAGCGAGTTCTTCAAGGCCCGTAGAGCCAAACCAGCAGAATAAATACCGACCCCTGTGGGAGCGAGCTTGCTCGCGATGGCGTCCTTTCAGTCAGCGATGATGTTGAATGCTAGTCCGCTATCGCGAGCAAGCTCGCTCCCACAGGGTTTTGAATTTACTTACGGGCGACGATGACGGCGCGCATCGGCGCCGGCAGTCCTTCAACCGTCTTGCTGTGATCTTCTGGATCAAGGAAATCGCTCAGCGACTGATACTTCATCCATTCCGTCCCGCGCTGTTCCTCGACCGTGGTCACGCTCACGTCCACACAGCGAACATCCGTGAACCCGGCGCGGCGCAGCCACAGTTCCAGCGCCGGCACCGACGGCAGGAACCACACGTTACGCATCTGCGCATAACGGTCTTCCGGCACCAGCACTTGCTGCTGATCGCCTTCAATCACCAGCGTCTCCAGCACCAATTCACCGCCCTTGACCAGGCAATCCTTCAGCGCCAGCAAATGCTCGATCGGCGAGCGGCGGTGATAGAACACACCCATGGAAAACACCGTGTCGAAGCCTTCCATGTTCGGCGGCAGGTCTTCGAACGGGAACGGCAGGTGCCAGGCATTGGGTTCGGACAGATAACGCTGTACCGCCTGGAACTGACAGAAGAACAGCCAGTTCGGGTCAACGCCAATCACGCTGTCGGCCCCGGCACCGAGCATGCGCCACATGTAGTAGCCATTGCCGCAGCCGACATCGAGGATGCGTTTGCCCTTCAGATCAAGATGCGGTGCGACCCGCGACCACTTCCAGTCCGAACGCCATTCGGTGTCGACATGCACGCCAAACAAATCGAACGGCCCTTTGCGCCACGGCGACAGGCCCATCAACGCGGTACGCATTTGCGCGCGGGTTTCATCATCGCAATCGGTGTCCAGCGTCAGGCCGTTAAGCAAATCGACTTCGCTGGGCTGAATCTTCGGCAAGGCGTCCAGCGCACTCTGCCAGCGCTCAAGGTCGCCATGACCCTTTTCCATTTTCTTGTCGAGTTGCGCTTGCAGGGTGTTGGCCCAATCGGCCAGCGGCGTGCCGGCCAGACGGCGGGCGAGGGGGGACAGATCAATCATGGCAAGGCAATCAACGAGGCAAAGTTAAGACACTGGAACCACGGCACGACTTTCGAGAACCCGGCGGCCAGCAGGCGCTCGCGGTGTTCTTCGAGGCTGTCGGGCTTCATGACGTTTTCGATGGCGCTGCGCTTCTGGGCGATTTCCAGTTCGCTGTAGCCGTTGGCGCGCTTGAACGCGACGTGCAGGTCGGTGAGCAGCGCGTGTTCTTCGAGGTCGTTGAAGCGCAGCTTCTCCGACAGGATCAGCGCGCCACCGGGCAACAGCGACTGGCGGATACGCGAGAGCAACGCGGTGCGCTGCTCCGGGGCGATGAATTGCAGGGTGAAGTTCAGCGCGACCACCGAGGCTGGCTGGAATTGCAGGGCGAGGATGTCGCCTTCGATCACTTCCACCGGCAGCAACTCCTGGAACATCGAGTCCTGACCGTTGAGGTATTCGCGGCAACGCTCGACCATCGCCGCCGAGTTATCCACAGCGATCACCCGGCAGCCGTCGGTGCGCACGTGTCGGCGCAAGGCTTGAGTCACGGCGCCGAGCGACGAGCCCAGGTCGTAGAGCACGCTGTTGGGCTGGGCGAATTGCGCGGCGAGCACGCCAAGATTTTCAACGATGGTCGGATAACCCGGCACCGAGCGCTTGATCATGTCCGGGAACACCCGCACCACATCCTCGTTAAAGGCGAAGTCAGGCACCTGGGCCAGAGGCTGGGCGAAAAGGCGATCGGGATCTTTGCTCACGGCGGTTCCAGCGGCTTCGGTTGAAAAGGTCGGCATTTTAGCCAAAGTGGCGCGGGGATGCGCGGGTTGTCTGATAAAGCGTGAGGGAGGCAACGCGAGTGCTTCTCTCCAGAGGAAGTCAGGGACAGCGTGTAGTGAGGAAACGTAATAGTGACTGAATGGCTAAACCCTAAAATCGGGGCTTGGCCATTCATTGATTTAAAGTGTTGTTAATGATCGCATCAACACGATAAATGTAGCTTTACCCTCGATCTTTAGCTCTTCGCTATCGGTCGCACCTTTAAAATTAAAGCTGATTTCATAGTGCAGCTTGCTTTCGCTGCTTTCGATTGTCTCTACGCTGAAGGACCCGCTCTTGGCTTTATAAGAGAAAGATGTGGTAAAGCCTGGGATGGTTCCCGTTTCAAAGTACTCTGCTGTGGTAAAGGGGAAGTTTGAATCTGTAACTGGATACGTGCCGGATTTAATATTTTTATCGAATACTAGGTGAAAGCCTTTTTTAGATGTTTTTGAGAGGTCTTCGGCGTTAGCGCGAATGATAAGGGCGATCAACGTGCTGTCAGGGTCGGCTTCGAACTGAGTGTTTTGGCTATGAAAAGACACACGACCAGAAACAGTAGCATTAACTTCAGCGCTGGCGGTGATGAACGGCTCAAGGCCATCGTTTACTTCAAGCAGACCCGAAGCAGAACGTTTATTAAAAATGTTCATAAATTTCTTTCCTTGCGTGAGATAGATGGTTGCGTAGAACCATTCAA
This sequence comes from Pseudomonas sp. Hz4, assembly GCF_054898165.1. Taxonomy (NCBI): domain Bacteria; kingdom Pseudomonadati; phylum Pseudomonadota; class Gammaproteobacteria; order Pseudomonadales; family Pseudomonadaceae; genus Pseudomonas; species Pseudomonas sp. Hz4. The sequence goes on from NZ_CM142719.1 coordinate 1,404,754, forward strand.
ATAATAAGTTCGCAGGAATAGGCGTGGCTACTGTCAGACCTGACAGGTTTTTATACTGTTTAGCTATTGTTTATATGTTTTTATGTTTGTGACAAATGATCAGATTTTAATCGGTTGGCATCTTTTTCGAGAACGCCGAAGCCGCAATCCCCCATTGCCCCAGCCAATAGCTGAGGATGATCACGTAAGGGGCGGCATGAAACGGCGCCACAAACCGATTAATGCCAATCACGCTGTCGGAAAACACAAACGCCACCGCGCCCGCCGCTGCCAACAGCGCCGAACGTTTAGGTACATCGGTGCCCAAGCGAGCCAGCGCCCGCCAAAGCATGGCGCTGATGGCCAGGCCGTAGACGATGACCGGGATCAGCAACTGACCCAACCCATTGGAAATCAAGATCCCCAGCAATGCCGCGCCGACGCCCAAAGCGATGATCAGCGGCAACAACGCCAGCCGCCGGCAATCGCTCAAGTAGGCTTTCAGATACGCCAAGTGGGCGACCAAAAACGCCCCAAGGCCAAATACAAACAAATCCCCCGGCCACGCCAGCAACACATCGCCGAGCAGGGAGAAAATCAGTCCTAGGCTGATCCAGCGTCGATACTCGCTGGGCGGTGCGTCGTGCAACCAACCGAGCAGCGCCAATATAGGCAGCGGTTTGACCAGCAGGCAGAGCAGCGTGGCGTGCACGCTCACGCCGTAGAGAAAGGTCACCGCGCCCATCAGCGCCAGAATCAGCCAGCCCACGATCAGTTAACTGAGATGGCGCAGTCGAAGGTTTCCACCGCCGGTTCTTCCGGTGCCCATGGCTGTGAATAGGTCAGGCGCAAACGGCCCGTGCCAGCGGTGAAGGACTGAAAGCGCCAGGTCGAGATGCCGGCGCTGCCGACGATCCCCGCATCTTCTGGGTTGCTGTAAACCTCGGGGCTGAGCGCGCGCAATACGCCACCGGCCGAATCCTGGATTGCCCAGCGGTAACCCGTGGTCGGGTTGCTTGGCAGGGTCAGGATCAGGTTTTGCCCGCTGTGCAGTTTCACCGGGCATTCGCTTTGTTTTTCCACGGTCACGTTCTGTTTCGGTTGCGTGGCGCAAGCGGCCAGCAAGGAGAGGGCGAGGGGGACAAACAGGCGGGTGGGGGACATAAGGTCAGTGGCTCCGGCATTCACGACGAACGGCGAGCATAACTGAAGATGAGACAAATTGTGACAGCAGCGGGGAGTCGTTGTTGTTAGTGCTGACGCCATCGTCGGATCGCCGCCCGGAGCAAGCTCGCTCCCACAGGTTTATCGCAATCCTTGTGGGAGCGAGCTTGCTCGCGATATAGGTGGTGCGGGCGCTACATCACTCTCAGAACAGAATCTTCGCAACATCCGCAAAGCGCTTGGCGAAGTGCACGGTAATCCCTTCTTTCAGATAATCTGGCAACTCTTCAAAGCTTCCACGGTTTGGCTCCGGCAAGATCAATTCGAAAATCTTCTGCCGCCGCGCTGCTATCACCTTTTCACGCACGCCACCAATCGGCAGTACATGCCCGGTCAGCGTCAGTTCACCGGTCATGGCCACGCCTTTTTTCGGCGCCTGGTTGCGTGCGAGCGACAGCAGAGCGCTGGCCATGGTCACGCCAGCGCTCGGGCCGTCTTTCGGGGTGGCGCCTTCCGGTACGTGCAAGTGAACGAAGGCTTCGTCGAAGAACTTCGGATCACCGCCAAATGACTTCAGATTGGAACTGACGTAGCTGTAGGCAATTTCCGCCGACTCTTTCATCACGTCGCCTAATTGCCCGGTGAGTTTAAAGCCTCGGTTGAGTGTGTGAATCCGCGTCGCTTCGATCGGCAGGGTCGCGCCGCCCATGCTGGTCCAGGCCAGCCCCGTGATGACGCCGGTGCCGGACAGTACTTGCTCGTTGCGGAATACCGGATGGCCGAGTGAGGCTTCGAGGTCTTTCGGGCCGATTTTGATCACCGCTTTCGGCTCGTCGATCAATTTCACGACGGCCTTGCGCACCAGTTTGCCCAGCTGTTTTTCAAGCTGCCGCACCCCGGCTTCACGGGCGTAACCATCGATCAAGGCTTTCAACGCGGTGTCGCTGATGGCCAGGCTACCTTTCGATACGCCGGCCTTCTCCAGTTGCTTGGGCCACAGGTGACGCTTGGCGATGGCGATTTTTTCTTCGGTGATGTAACCCGACAGGCGAATCACTTCCATCCGATCCAGCAAAGGGCCGGGAATCGAATCCAAGGTGTTGGCGGTGCAGATGAACAGCACTTTTGACAAGTCCAGACGCAAGTCCAGGTAGTGGTCGAGGAATTCGACGTTCTGTTCCGGGTCGAGGGTTTCCAGCAGCGCCGAGGCCGGGTCGCCCTGGTAGCTCTGGCCCATTTTGTCGATCTCATCGAGCATGATCACCGGGTTCATCACTTCGACGTCTTTCAACGCTTGCACGAGTTTGCCCGGCTGCGCGCCGATGTAGGTGCGGCGGTGGCCCTTGATCTCGGCTTCGTCGCGCATGCCACCGAGGCTGAAGCGGTAGAACGGCCGGCCGAGGGATTCGGCGATGGATTTGCCGACACTGGTTTTACCCACGCCCGGTGGACCGACCAACAGCACAATGGAGCCGCTGATCTCGCCTTTGTAGGCACCGACCGCGAGGAACTCGAGGATGCGGTCCTTGATGTCGTCGAGGCCGGCATGGTGTTTGTCCAACACTTTGCGTGCGTGCTTAAGGTCGAGTTTGTCCTCGCCGAACACGCCCCACGGCACCGATGTCGCCCAGTCGAGGTAGTTGCGGGTGACCGCGTACTCCGGCGAACCGGTCTCGAGGATCGACAGCTTGTTCATTTCCTCTTCGATGCGTTTTTGCGCCTGAGCTGGCAGGACCTTGTCTTCCAGGCGCTGCTCGAATTGCTCGACGTCGGCGCTGCGGTCGTCCTTGGTCAGGCCCAGCTCTTGCTGAATGACTTTGAGTTGTTCCTTGAGGAAGAACTCGCGTTGATGCTCGCCGATCTTACGGTTAACTTCGGCGGAAATTTCTTTTTGCAGGCGCGCGACTTCGACTTCCTTGCGCAGCATCGGCAGCACTTTTTCCATACGCTTGAGCATCGGCACGCAGTCGAGCACTTCTTGCAGATCGTTGCCGGTGGCCGAGGTCAGGGCCGCAGCAAAGTCGGTCAGCGGCGACGGGTCGTTGGGGCTGAATCGGTTGAGGTAATTCTTCAGCTCTTCGCTGTACAGGGGATTGAGCGGCAGCAATTCTTTGATCGCGTTGATCAGCGCCATGCCGTAGGCCTTGACCTCGTCGGTCGGCTCGGTGGGCTGATGCGGGTATTCGACTTCGACCAGGTACGGCGGGCGATGGTGTTTGAGCCAGGTTTTGATTCGTACGCGGGTCAGGCCTTGAGCGACGAATTGCAGTTTGCCGTTTTCGCGACTGGCGTGATGCACCTTGACCAGAGTGCCGTAGAGCGGCAGGACCGAGGTGTCGAAATGACGCGGATCTTCCTGGGGCGTGTCCATGTAGAACAGGGCCAGGGAGTGGTGATCGGATTTGCTCACCAGGTCGAGGGTTTCAGCCCACGGTTCTTCATTGACGATGACCGGCAACACTTGGGCCGGGAAGAACGGGCGGTTGTGGATCGGGATGATGTAGACCTTGTCCGGCAGGTTCTGGCCTGGCAGGGCGAGGTCTTTGCCGGTGGAGTGGTGTTCGGCGTTCTCTGGGTCGGCGTATTCGCTCGGGTCTTCGGGGAATTCTTGCTGGTCGCTCATGGGGCACCTGCGCAATGGGGTATGGGTCTTAGATGGGGCAGGTGGGGGGTGGTTTCAATGGCCTGGGATATTTCTGGGTGTGTGTTCAGGGTTTTGACAGGTGTCTTTGACTTGGCGGCCTTTGGGCCGACCAGGTTCATTTGTTCGGTGTACATATCCATTTCTGCGGTAACGGCGACTGGCGGTTTCGTCCTTACGACGAGGCACTTTTTTCAAACGCCAAAAAAGTACCCAAAAAGGCTCGCCCCGAGCGTCCGGCCCCTCGCTTAGGCTCGGCGTTCCTTCGTTCCGGCATTCATCTGGGGGCATCGCCTCCGGTCGGCTTCGCTTCGACCTCCTCTCGATGTGTTCGACTTCGTCGAACGGCGCTACGCGCCCACCCCCAGATGAACACCTCCACTCAGCCTTCCGAAGGGGCGGGTGGATCAAGATCAAGAGCTGCAGGCGAGCTAACGCTCGGCCTGATGAGTGGTGAGAAGCGGGAAATCAAGCGACCAAAAAAAAGGGCGACTCCCTCACAGGAGTCGCCCTTTCGTTAACCGCCGCTAAACCTTACTCGGACAGTTTGTACGCAATCACATAGTCACCTTGCTTGGTGCCCAGCGAACCGTGACCGCCTGCAACGACGAGCACGTATTGCTTGCCGTCCTTGCCGGTATAGGTCATTGGCGTCGTTTGCGCGCCGGCTGGCAGGCGGCCTTCCCACAGTTGCTTGCCGTTTTTCACGTCGTAGGCGCGCAGGTACTGGTCGAGGGTGCCGCTCAGGAAGCCAACGCCACCGGCGGTGGTAAAGGTGCCGCCCAGGCTTGGCACGCCCATGCTCAGCGGGATCGGAACCGGAGAGCTGTCACGCACGGTGCCGTTTTTGTGCATCCAGATGGTTTTGTGGGTGGTCAGGTCGATCGCGGCCACGTAGCCCCATGCTGGCGCCTGGCAGGGCAGGCCCATGGGCGAAAGCAGTGCTTCGAGGACAACGCCGTACGGCGCGCCTTTGTTTGGCTGCACGCCTTCGGTTTCGCTTTTGCGTGGGCCTTGGGCGGCGATTTCAGCGGCCGGGATCATTTTCGATTTGAACGCCATGTAGCTCGGGTTTACGAAAGCAATCTGACGCACCGGGTCAACCGAGATACCACCCCAGTCGAACACGCCGAAGTTGCCTGGATAAACGATCGAACCTTGCAGCGATGGCGGCGTGAACGGGCCGTCGTAGCGCAGGGATTTGAAGTCGATCCGGCAGATCAGCTGATCAAATGGGGTGACGCCCCACATGTCGCGCTCTTGCAGCGGCGGCGGCATCAGGTTCAGGTCGGATTTCGGTTGGGTCAGCGAGGTGCGATCCCCTTCGACCGCACCTTGCGGTACTGGCACTTCGTTGATCGGCACGATCGCCTGGCCGGTGCTGCGGTCCAGCACGTAGATGCTGCCTTGCTTGGTCGACACGAGTACCGCTGGCTTCACGCCGTCTGCGGTTTTCAGGTCCATCAGGGTTGGCTGGCCGCCGACGTCCATGTCCCACAGGTCGTGGTGGGTGAGCTGGAAGTGCCAGCGCACCTTGCCGGTGCCGATGTCCAGCGCGGTCAGGCCGGCGGCGTGCAGCTCCGATTCAGGCGTGCGAGCGCCACCGAACTGGTCCGGGGTCTGGTTGCCCATCGGCAGGTAGAGCATGCCGAGTTTTTCGTCGACGGCGAACATGGACCACATGTTCGGCGAGTTGCGGGTGTAGACCTTGCCTTCGGCAATCGGCGTGGTGTCGTCCGGGTTGCCGCTGTCCCAGTTCCACACCAGTTTGCCGGTGTGCACGTCGAACGCGCGAATCACGCCGCTTGGCTCGTCGGTGGAAACGTTATCGGTGACGTGGCCGCCAATCACCACCAGGTCCTTGGTGACCGCTGGAGGCGAAGTGGAGTAGTAACCGCCGGCGGTGAAACCACCGATGTTGGCGCGCAGGTCGACCTGGCCTTTATCGCCGAAGTCTTCGCACATCTTGCCGGTGTCGGCGTCGAGGGCGATCAGGCGAGTGTCGGCCGTTGGCAGGAAGATGCGACGGGGGCAAACGCTGCTGACCGGCGCAGGGCTGGCAGTGCCTGTCGGGCTCTGCTCGGACGCGTAAGCGGCGTCATCGTGATACGTCACGCCACGGCAGGTCATGTGCGCCCAACCCTTGAAGTTCGCCGCGTTTTGCGTGGAGAGCTTCGGATCGAAACGCCAGATTTCCTTGCCGGTGTCCGGGTCCAGCGCGATCACCTGGCTGTGCGGCGTGCAGACGTAAAGCATGCCGTTGACTTTCAGCGGGGTGTTTTCCGCAGTGGTTTCACCCGGATCGTTCGGCCCGGGCAGATCGCCAGTGCGATAGGTCCAGGCCGGTACCAGTTTGTTCACGTTCTGCGGCGTGATCTGCGCCAGTGGCGAGTAACGATCGCCATGAGCGCTGCGGCCGTAGGAGTTCCAGTCACCGTCGGGCATCGCCGGGGCGGTGTTGGTCATGCCAGGCACGCTGTCGCGGTCCAGTTGGCCTTTGATTTCACCGGGATTGGTGAATTGGCTGGCCAGCGCAGCAACGGCGGCCAGCACCACGGCCACGCTCAGTGCGCCGGTGCCCATCGGCGCAGGGCCGGTAATCAGCAGCGGACGGCGAAACCACGGCAGCAGCATGACGAGGCCCAGCGCGAACAACATCGCCAGGCGCGGCACCAGTTGCCACCAATCGAGGCCGACTTCCCACAAGGCCCAAACGGTGCTGGCGAACAGCACCAGCGCGTAAAGGCCCAGCGCAGCGCGGCGTGCGAAGATCATCAACACGCCGGTCAGCGCCAGGCCGATACCGGCCAGCAGGTAATACAGCGAGCCGCCGAGCATGCTCAGCTTGATCCCCCCGGCCAGCATGGCCAGGCCCATTAGCAGAAGCAGAATGCCGAGCAAGGTCGGCAGTAGACGGCTTCGACTCAAAGCACCATCAGTGCTCATAGTGTGGTTCTCCGTGACGGTTCAAGTAGTCCCGCGCAAGTTCACTGTAGATGACGATCCTGTGCGGGCAGGGTTCATTAAGAAGCTGGGTTAGAAGGACGATTGCACTTTGATCCCGCCAATCAGCGCGTCATCGACCTTGTCCACGCCACCGGGGTGGCGGATGTATTGCAGGTTCGGGCGCACGGTCAGCCAGTTCGTGACGTGCACGCCGTAATAGAGTTCGGCGCTGTATTCGGTGTCCTGCGGTGGCAGGAAGGACGGGTCGTCGTAGTCGAAGAACGTGCGGGTCTGGTTGGTCGCCTCGGCGTTCTTGCGATAGGCCGGGTTGACGTGGACCCGGGCAAGGGCAAACCCAATGTCGTCTTTGGCGCGGGCATCGAACAAGCCTTTGTAGACGACGCCCGCCTGGACGTAGTTGTCGATGGCGTTGGTCTTTTTGTCGTGCATCGTGCCATTGGCGAACACGCTCAAGCCGCGAGAGTTGTCGCTGGCGCGGCGGGTGATTTGCTGCTGCACACCCAGCCACACACCGTGTTTGCTCGACGCGCTGCGGTACGCCTCGCCGCTCAGGGCTGCCGGCTGGCCGTTGCTGTCCTTGTAGGCATCAGTGGCCTTCGCGTTGCTGTAGTAATAACCGGCACGGTATTCACCCGGCAGGCCATTGAGCTTCGGCGACCAGACTAATTCCACTGGCAGGATCGCGCCCTGAGTGCCGCTGCCGCTGAGCTTGAAGCCATTGTCACGATCGAGGTTCGACGGGTTCTGCTCATAGGCGCCAACCTGCGCGTACAGTTCCGGTGTCAGGTGATATTTGACCCGCATGGCCCACTGGCTGACCGGCCAGTTGTACCAGATGCCACCGACCCAGTTGCCGACCTGCGAACCGCAAAACGCCAGGTTCTGGAAGTCGCACGGGAAGCTGTTGAAGTCTTCGCCCTCGCCGAAACGACCGACCTTGATGTCGAGTTTCTGATCGAAGAATTTCTGCTGATACCACATCTGCGTCAGGCGCCAGGTCTGACCACGGCCCCAGACTTCCTGAGCCGAGGTGAAACCGCCGACCCGCGGGTCGTTGATCCGGTCGTTGCTGATGTTATTGCCGTTGCGCTCGGTGATGGTCAGCTGAAACTCGGCGTCGTCCCAGCCCAGAATCTTCTGCAAGTCCAGATGGGTGCCGAGGCCGAACTGGTCGCTGTAGCGAGCGGTGCGGTCATGGTCGTAACCACCGTGCAGATTGCTGCCCATTTCGCCGGTGTAATCGACTTTGAAGTCGTAGCCTTTTTCCGAAAGTTCGGTGCGCGTGCCGTTCCAGTCGCCGAGCATCCACGGCGACTCGCTATCGAAAGCCGGAGCGGCCTGGGTGCAAGTGGCGAGGCCCAGCGCGGTGAATCCGCCGATCAGGTTCAGGGTTTTTCGACGAGCAATAGCGCTGCAGACAGCGCTGTCTCGTGGAGTTTGAAAATAAGGCATAGGGGAAGTAATTCTGGGTCTTTTTCTGGGAAGTGAACTGAAGCGGCAGTATGTCGCGGGCAGCGGAAGCGTTTCAGCTTGACGGGCGCAAGGATAATGTCCTGTTACAAATAGAGAAAGCGCTTTTAACGAGATGAATTCTTTCGTATTCGGTAACAGTGACGGGAGGCGATCTTTGAGGGTTCACCTACATTTAACGGACAGCACACAGATCGCTTTCCACCAACGAAGCCCTCGGCTAAGGTGCGCGGCTTCTTTACCCTTTCTACGCTTAAAGGCCAGGCATGACCGAACAGAACAACAACCCACTGCACGGCGTGACGCTGGAGCAAATCCTCAACGCGCTGGTTGAACACTACGAATGGTCGGGGCTGGCCGAGCGCATCGACATCCGCTGCTTCAAGAGTGACCCGAGCATCAAGTCGAGCCTGACATTCCTGCGCAAAACCCCGTGGGCACGGGAGAAGGTCGAGCACTTGTACGTGAAGTTGATGCGCACCAAGCGCCCGGTCTGACTATGGTCAACCCACCGACGCCAGGTTCTGCCGCGAGGCGTCGTGTTGTTGCCGTGGCAGCGGTGCTGGGCTGGGCCGGTCTGGCCATTCAGCTGTACCTGATTTTCTACTCACGCTGGACGCTGGCGGCCAGTCTGCTCGGTGGGTTGGTCAGCTTCTTCAGCTATTTCACGGTGCTGACCAATACGCTGGTGGCGACCGTGCTGACCTGTGAACTGACGTCCCGCGATTCGGCAGCGCGACGCTGGTTCTTGCAGTCGTGGGTGAGTAGTGGGATTGCCGTGAGCATCGCCGTGGTCGGCCTGGCATACAACGTGTTGTTGCGCCATTTATGGCATCCGCAAGGCTGGCAATGGCTGGCCGATGAACTGATGCATGACGTCATGCCACTGCTGTTCCTGGCGTATTGGTGGTTCTGTGTGCCGAAAGGCACGTTGCGACTGCGGCATATCGCTGCGTGGGTGATCTATCCACTGGTGTACTTCGCGTATGCGTTATGGCGCGGGCATCTGCTGGCGGTTTATCCCTATCCTTTCATTGATGTCGACAAGCTGGGTTATCCACAGGTGTTCGTGAATGCCGGGGGGGTATTGGTGGGGTTTGTGGTGATTGCCTTGCTATTGATGGGTATTGACCGCCAGCTTGGGCGGCGCCGATAGCGCCGCCAGCACGAATCAATCCTCGTCGCTGTCATCCAGCCGCCAATAACCGACGGCTTTGACGAACTGCTCGTTAAGCCCATGCTCATCCAGCAACACCCGGCGTATCTGCCGCGACACTTTGGATTCGGTCGCCACCCAGGCATACAGATTGCCGCTCGGCACTCGCAACTGTTTTACGGTGGTCAGCAGGTTGTCCTTGCCACCCTCGCGCAGTACCCAGATCACATTGACCTGCGCGGCGCTTTCCAGACGTTGCTGCTCGGTGCCGTTTTCCACTTCGACAATCACCAGTGCCCGACGATTCGCGGCAAGGCCTTCCAGCCGTCGAGCGATGGCGGGCAGGGCGGTTTCGTCGCCGATCAGCAAGTAGCTGTCGAACATGTCCGGCACGATCATCGAGCCGCGTGGCCCGCCGATGTGCAGGAACTGGCCGGGTTTGGCCTGCTCTGCCCACGTCGAGGCAGGTCCGTCGCCGTGCAGTACGAAGTCGATGTCCAGTTCCAGCGTGTTCAGGTCGTAACGGCGCGGGGTGTAGTCACGCATCGCCGGCATCGGCCCGTTGTCTTTGCCGGCACCGAGTACCAGGGTTTCCAAGGCTGCTTGTTCCGCCGCGTTTTGTGGGAAAAGCAGTTTGACGTGGTCGTCCGTTCCGAGGCTGATGAAGCCGGCCAGTTCAGGACCGCCCAGCGTGATGCGGCGCATGCGCGGCGTCAGGTCGACCACCCGCAACACTTGCAGACGACGGCGTTTGATTTCATGCATGACACGGTGAATGGATTGCACGATCACTTCAGTCATTCGGCTTGCTCCGGAACGGGTTGAACGGCAGGGCCATCGACGATGGCTTTGGCGGTGTTGTTGAGCAGGTCGCGCACCCGCCGGATTTCTTCGGGGCTCCAGCGGCCGTGATGCATTTGCAAGGCGTGACGCAAGTTGTGCACAGCCTCGTGGATCTCGGCTGGACGATCATGGCCGCGCAATGAGCGCTTGCTGACCTCGATGCGCATTCGCACGCCGTCCAGCGCAATGGCCTGATCGGTCAACGACAGACGTCCGACGTCGGTGATGCTGTAGCGTTTTTTGCCGCCCTCGGCGTCACCCAGGATCATTTCGCTTTCCTCAAGAAAGGTCAGGGTCGGGTAGATCACGCCGGGGCTGGGGCTGTAGGCGCCGTCGAACATACCTTCGATCTGGCGAATCAGGTCGTAGCCGTGGCAGGGCTGCTCGGCGATCAGCGCCAGCAGCAGCAATTTCAGATCGCCAGGGGCGAAGACACGGGGGCCGCGACCGCCGCGTTCCCGGCCGGGGCGTTTCTCGAAGCCGTCGCGACCGTCGCCGTGCTCGCGGTGGGGGGCATGGGGGTCTCTCATTTTTCTGATCTCTGTCGTGTTTAGATACAACTTAAGATATATCTTAAGGCGTAGACAAGGCTTTTTTTTGGGACTCGTCTTTCAGTCGACGAGTGGCGGGTACCTTCGAACGATGGAGATTTACGGGTATGCCAGGCAAATGCATTTCAAAGGGGGATGGCTCGATAAATTAAAGTCATTGCTCTATTTTTAATTGAGTTTATATTCTAAAAAACTTAAAAGCCCCACGGTTGCTAGTTGGAAATGCTGTATGGTTTTTTAGTCAAAACTGTATGTAGGGCATAACTTACAGTTCCTGTTTTATATTCTAATTTTTTGTTCTTTTTTCTTTCCGGTCATGGAGCGCTTTAACTACGTGTTCATAGGAAGTTGCCTGCTTACATTCCAGAACGAACAGTCGATCATGCCCCGGCGTTGAAAGTCACCACCCATACAACCCTTCACCGGGACGTGTTGTTTGAACTTTCAATGAACCGATCCTCTTCTAGAAAACAGGTACTGAACGATGTTCAAGAAATTCGCTATTGCTGCTCCATTGGCTGTTCTGGCACTGGGCTCCTCCATGGCTTTCGGCGCGGGCGAAGCTCGTCACTCCATCAGCCTCATCGCCCACGTACCCACCAACGGCTTCTACGTTGTGCCGACCGACCCTGACCTGGTCAACAAGGACCAGGACATGAGCTATCTGCCAACCACCGGCAAGATGGGCGAAGTCAACGGCTTCTTCGACGTGCGCAACAACAACGGTTCGGTTTCCGCCAGCCTGGAGAGTCTGCCGAAGCTGATCGCCGGTTCCACCGCGATCGATCTGCAAGTCTCGTTCAACAACAGGGTCCTGACGACGACACCGCAAATGGTCGTGGGTGAGGCCGAATCCGACGTGAATTTCCGCGCACCACTCAATATCAAGGCGTTGGGTACTACCTTCCAGCCGGGCGATTACACCGGTGCCGTGGCAATGATCTTCGACGCTGTCACCCCTTGATCGAACGATCAGGCACTAAGCGCTAACTTTTATAAGTAGCGTTACCCGGCGGACAACCTGAACGGCTTGTCCGCCGGACTCCAACGTGTTCGTAATCAGAGTAAGAGTTCATGTTCCCGATGACACCCATCGCGGCTGCGCTTGCGCTGTTGTTTTGTGCCAGCGCAGTGGCGGCTCCTGTTTCCGCCGGTACGACACCGCGAAGTCTGTTGGCGCAGGCCAAGGGGTTACCAGCAGATTTCGAGGAACATTTTTTTGATGTGCCTCTGGCTGTACGGGTCGAACTCGATCAACAGCCCCTGGGGGAAGCCATGGTGGTGTTGTCCCGTGATGATCGAATCACCCTGCTTGAATTCACCGACACCAGCGAAAACCGCTACGGCCCGGCCGAGCGGGAGAAGTGGGCCAGTTATCTCAAGCCCGGCGTGCCGTTGGGTGCGTGCACCGGTTCCTGCCCGGATCAGGTGCTGGCCGTGCACTACAACCTGGAAAACTCGCTGGTTTCGATCCTCACCGAAAACGCTGAGCGCGACCTGGAGGCCAAGCGTTATTTCGAGCAACCCTTGGGCGGCAGCAGCGGCCTGATGGTGCGCAATCAACTCAATCTCAATGGCGGTCAGCAACAGGATCTGGGCGGACGCTTCGGCCTTGAGGCCAGTGGCAGCCTGGGCAACTGGAGCCAGGCGTTCAACATGCAAATGGCCCGCCTCGGAGGCCCGGACGACAAGCTTTACCACGCGGTGCACGAGCTTTACACCCAGCGCGAGTTGCAAGGCAGTTTCCTGCGCCTGGGCTATTTCACCCCCAATTCCGAAGGGCTGACCCGCCAACCGCGCACGTTTGGCACCAGCCCCGACACGGCAGTCGGCGTCATGTACGGCAGCTCCGACAGCCTGGCGATCAACCATCCCATGCCGAGTGTCTATCCGATCTATGTCACCGCCAATCGCCAAGGCTCGGTGGAGATCTATCGCGATGGCCTGCTGATCAACACTCAGTCAGTGCCCGCCGGTTTGCAGACGCTCGACACCCGGCCGCTGGCAGGCGGGATCTATGAAGTGGAAGTGCGCTTGATCGAGGACGGACAGATCACCACGACCACCCGCGAGTTGGTGTACAAGCCCAACAACTGGCGCAACCTCGACGAGCGCTGGCGCTACAACCTGTTTGCCGGTGAAGAAAGCAAACTGCTCAGCAACTGGGATCAACAGGCGAGCGGCAGTGCGACGGCGGGGGCTTCGGTCAATTACCTGATGCATCCGCGGGTGATTGTCGGCGCGTCGGCGCGGCAGATCCGCGAAAAAATGCAGTTCGGCACGTCCATCGACTGGACGCTGGCCAACCAGATCAGTCTGTACGCCAACGTGTTCCAGACGCAGGATCATGGCACCGGCCTTGATCTGCAAAGCCTCTACAACTATGGCGCCGGCAGCCTGGTCGTCAGCCACAACCGCAGCTGGCTCGACACCACCAATATTTACGACACCCTGCCGGATGGCACCCGAGTCCGGCAACGCAACGTCTTCGTCGGCGCGACCAGCAACTCATCGCTGGCGCTCAATCATCGGATCACCAGCAAAGCCTCAATCAATGCCCGGGTTTCCCACAGCGAGGGCAACACCGAGGGCGTCGGCCTGGACCTGGGCTGGAACCAGCGCACCGTGCTGTTCGGCAGCGATGCCAACTGGCGCTTGTCGTTGTTCGATCGGCCGGGCAGTTTCAGCAGCGGCGATGCGCGCAATCGCGGCGTCGATCTGAGCATCAACCTCGCGCTGGGCACGCCGGGTGAGCAGATTACCGGCAGCATCGGCTCGCGCACCGACCGCGACGGCGGCCGCGACAACAACGCCTCTATCGGCTGGCGCAAGGATTTGAAGGATCACGTGCTGCAGAACGTCTCGGTGACAGCGCTCACCGACACCTATGGCTTGGGCATGACCAGCCTGGCCAACTTGCGCACCGACGCCATCAACGCCGACGGCTTTATCCAGCGTTCGTCTTACAACGGCAACTTCACCGGTGGCCTGAACGTGGACAGCACTCTGGTCATGGGTGGCGAGAAAATGGTGTTGACCAGCCAGCATGAAATGCGCGGCGCCGGGCTGATTGTCGACGTGGAATCGGACATCGATGACATCGCCCTGCGCGCCGACGATTACAGCGGCGGCAGCGCGGCATTGCGGCCGGGGCGCAATTTCATCCCGATCACCGCTTACCAGAACAGCTCGGTGAGTTTCGACTTTGAAGGCAACCACGTGCCGGCCGCTACGATCGAACCGGCGCGCACCCGTTACCACTTGAACAAGGGCGGCGTGGAGTACCGCAAGATCCGCGTGATGAAAACCCTGACCGTGCTCGGTCGACTGGTCGACTCGCAAGGGCAGCCGCTCAAGGGCCACCACGTGATCAACCACGCCAGTCGCGGGGTGACGGAAGTCGATGGCTTCTTCTCGATGGAAATGAACGCCGGCTCGCCGACTCTGGAAGTGCGCCAGGGCAACCAGTTGCTCTGCCAGTTCCGCCTCGATGCGAGCCGTCACCGCAGTGAAAACAACGTGTTGATGATCGGGGATCTACGCTGCACGCCGGACACCCTGGCCGATGTCACGACCACCGAACAGAAGGCGGGTTGAGCATGAAGAAGTCCATAGGCTGGCTGGGATTGTTAGCTGTGCTGAGCATGCCGTCGGCACAGGCGGCAAATCAGGAAATCCGGGCGTTGTTTCAACCGGATCCTGCGCAGCCGAGCAAAAATGTGTTCATCAACAAAACGCCGAATTCCGGGTATTGCGCGAGCTATCCATCGCAGTGCACCGAGAATGGCATGTTCAGCATCCAGATCCCGGTTCGGTTCAATTCCCAGCGCGCCATGAACCGGGGAGAAATTCTCCAGTTGAGGGCGCCGGCCAACTGGCGAAGCCTGACCGTCACCAACGCGGAAACCCAGAAAACGGAAACCGTCGAGGTGCGCATCATTGGTATGGGCTCCGAGTACGTGCTCAGTGACGCTGCCACCGTTTTGACCGGTGTATCAGACAACCTTTTAGCGCATCAGGCTCTTTGGAAGGAAAACAGCTGGGTTAATGCACCGGCGCCCTGTCAATACAGCGGTGTAGGGCTCCTCGTTCCTCACGCGTACCGGTTTTTCTGGAAAACGCCGCAAGAATCACTGTGCACGAAGACCACGCAGTTTCACATTCCGGCAATTTCCTTCAACACCGTCGACATCGCCTATGAACTACGCACACCCTATCCGCTGGGCATGTCGTCCGGGCTGTATACCGGATCGTTGACCTACTCCCTCGGCCCTCAAGCGGATTTTATGTTCGGGTCCTTGATGTACCCGGATGACGCTGCCCTGACGCTGGACTTCGTACTGGACGTCCAGCACACCCTGAAAGTCGACCTGCCGCCAGGCGGCGACAAGGTCTCGCTGGAGCCTGCGGGCGGCTGGCAGCAGTGGATCGACGGTGGTCGCAAGCCCACCAGCATCTTCCGCGACCAGATGTTCTACATCTCCGCCTCGTCGCGTTTCAAGGTGATGATGCAGTGCGCCAGTTCGCCGGGTGGCGACCGCTGCCGGATGTTTGGAGGGGGAAATGTCACTGACGTGAGAACCCTGCTCACACTGCCCGCCGGGATTACCTTCAGCGGCTATCCGGTGGGGGGCTTCGCGCTGCGACACAATGTCTGGAGTGGGCCATTTCAGCCGAGTCAGTATGTAAATCGCCAGGGTGGGTTGCTGCGTTTCGAAATCCCCAGCGATGCGATCCAACGGCTGCTGCAGCCCGGCACGAGTGCCTCGCTTTCCACCGACATCACCATCATCTGGGATTCGGAAGTTTAAGTTTCCAGCGCTGGTCAATTTATTTTTTACAGGATTGAAGACGATGAATCGTGTGTTCTTACTGGGGGCGCTCAGCCTTTTTTGCAGCATTGTGCAGGCCGGGCCGCAGATCAATGTCGGCACTGTGTATGACTATCTGGATGCGGACAAAAGTACTTACCTGAAACGGGTGTTCAACAGCGGTGACAGCACGGCGTTCGTCAAGGTCAATGTGCTGGAAATTGTCTATGACGCCGACGGCACAACCCGGGAAATTCCGGTCGAAACCGCCGCCGATGGCGCCTCGCGCAACGGCGTGATGGCCAGCCCGGCACGGCTGATCGTGCCGGCCCAGGGCATGCAGGGCACTCGGTTGTTGTACATGGGCGAGCGGGATCGCGAACGTTACTTCCGGGTGCGCTTTGTGCCGGTGGTACCTGAGAAGGAAGATGACTTTGTGGTGACCCAGGAAGAGCGCGACGACTACAAAAAGAGCCTGTCGGCCGGGGTTAACCTGATGACCGGGTTCGGCACGATTTTTTTCGTGCGGCCCAAGGACGCCCGCTTCGAGACCGCCGTGAACGAAACCGACAGTCGCTATGACCTGCGCAACAACGGCAACACAGTGGTGATCGTCGATGAATTCAAAAGCTGCTCATTGACTGAGGAAACCGACTGCGGTGCAACCACCAAGCACCATGTGCTGGCCGGCAAGACGTTCGGTTTCGACAAGGAAAAAGACCGCGAATACCGTTTTTTCCTGATTGAAGGCGACAGCAAAAAAACTCTGAAAATCGCCAGCCGCTGAGGATCTGAACACCGCAGTCCCTGTGGGAGCGAGCTTGGTCCGGGCGGCGATCCGACGATAGCGTACCGACATCCAACATTGATGTTGAATGTAATGGCCTCATCGCGAGCAAGCTCGCTCCCACAGAGTTTCGCACCCTTACTGACAGGGACTGACCAACAAGCTGCTTTCCATTCACGCAACAGGTAACGAAACATGATCAAGCAATGTGCTGTCGTCGCGTTGGTGGCGGTCAGCGGGCTAACCAGTTCACTGGCCGAAGCGGCTCGGGAACAGCACACCTTTCAGCTGTTTCTGGAAGTCCCTACCCGTGCGTTTTACATCGTGCCAACCGAGCCCGGCTGGATACATCAGCCCCTGCGACTCGAATGGAACCCAGTCACCTCGGACCTGAGCACCGTGCGCAAGTATTTTGATGTGCGGCATGCATCCAGCGCCATCCAGGCGCGCCTGGAAGACTGGGCCGATCTGTCCAACGGCAGGCCAGGCGAAGAGCTTAATTTACGGGTCCGCTTCAACGGCGTGGATTTGCGGCCCGACGTTGCTCCGCAGGATGTCGTGTCGCAGGCGGACGCCGCAACCGGCGTTCGTGTTTTACTCGAGATCATTCCGCTAAAACCGTGGATGGGTTATCGGCCGGGTGACTACAGTGGCAACGTTCTGTTGATATTCAACGCCAAGACCCCGGGGACATGAATGTCTGCATCATCGGGTACCCCTGACGCACAGGCATCAGGGGTGTTTGCAGTTGAACCTTATGACGAGGTTTTTTGCAGTGCCTCGCGCGTCAGCCGCCTGCTCAGCTGCTTTTCCTGATAGCCAATGTCGTTCAGCAATTGGCCATAAACCTCATCGCTCATCGCTTGATCGACGAACACGCTACTGTCGGCGATATCCAGTTGCCTGGCCAAGTCTTGAAGATGCCGTTTGAGGTTTTGTCTGTGCACCGTCGGCCCTCCCTTGGCGCTGACCCAGGCCTGTTGGCTTTCGCGCAGTTGATCCAGCAGTTCTGTCTTCTGTTCGTACAGCCGGGTGTTGCGCGTAAACTCGTTCGGATACGTATCACGCAGGTATTTTTCCCAGAACGGCAGCTCGATCATGTCGTTGATCAAGCCATCGCCGGCTTCCATCGACATCACCGTATCGAAGGCCGTATTGAGGGTTTTGCCGCTGACGCCGGCTATCGGGCGGAACAACATCGACTCCGACTGCCAGGGTAAACCGAGGCGTTGGGCGAGGCCGGTTTCATAGGCGAGAAATACCTCCACTTCATCAGGATTGCCTTCGCGACTGGAGAAATCAGCGCGCGCGATGTCTTCCACCCGTGCGAGGCGAGCTGCGCCTTTTGCCAGGGTGGCCAAGCTCTTTTCAAGGTCCTCGGTCGACGTCGAAAAGGCATAGGCTTCGGACACCAGCACCTTGATGCCCATGTGGTTGAACACCTGCGCACCGGCATCGGCGCAGGTGGTGGGCGCCGTCGCCATTTCAAACAGGTCCTTGCGCAACCCGGTGTCCAGGTCAATGGCTTCGATCATCCGCCAGACCCGACTGCTGAGCTGGGCACGCCGTTCACCGCCGGCGCGGTAATCGGCGCCGAGTGTCTGTTTCTGGATCAGCTCGAAAAAGCCCTCGGAGCCAGGCTCGCTCATCAGGTCGTGCCAGGCTTCTTCCCTGAAAGTGCCGAGCCCGGATACTTCTTTGCTCCACCATTCGGAGTCGTCCTTCATGGGCCATTGGGCGATCGCGTCCAGGGCCCCCTGGGCATAGGCTTGCTCGGGCGCAAGGCCGACTGAGCGCCGATATTCCTGGAACATAACCTTATTGGTGTCAGAGAGATCCCATTGATGCACGCGGGTACGCGCCACGATCAAGGCATCGTGGGAGCCTGGCACCACGTTCGGGATTTCACTGATCGGGTTTTGCTGCAGATCCAGAAAAAAGCCCCGGGGCCGATGCTTGTTGAATGGCCCGAGCCCGAGGACGCCCTGGGGCCATGTGGTGGCGCCCGTGTTGCTCAAGCACAGCACTTTCAGCCTGGGCATGCGTTCAACGTTCGGCAGCAGGCCCAACGGCGGATTGTCATCGAGCCTGATGGTTTCCATGCGGGTCAGATTTTTCAGGCGCTCGACATCCGCTGCTGTCAACGTGATCTGGTTGTCGATCAGGCGCAGAGTTCGAAGGAAGTGCATCTGGCCGATGCCTTCGGGCAGTTGTTTCAACTCACAGGCCCTGGCACTCAGCTGCCGTAGATGCGGGAAGTCCTTGAGCAGGCCGGAGGCCTTTGCGGAAAAGCGTGTGCGGTCCAGATTCAGGGTGTCGATCTGATCGAGGTACGGTTTGAGATTCGGCAGCTTTTTCCACCACCGCTCAAGGCTGACGGGAAGCAGCTCCACCGACAGGTCCAGCGCATACCCGCCCTCGGCAGTGATACTGCGCTCGCCGAAGACCGTCGCCTGTCGCTGGAAACACTCGATCAGTCGATCGCAAATGTGCAGTCCGCCCTTGTCGCGAAAGGACTGGCTGCCCGGCCCCCAGCCTTCAGGTTGCTGGAATCGCCACTGATTGAGCAGCACCTTGAGATCATCCAGCTCGCGTTCCAGTCGTGTCAGTGTCTGATGCCCTTGTTCTTCCGATCCAAGGGAGCGGACAAAGGTGCGGGTCTCGCGCTGGTTGAAATGCGGATACAAATCCTCGACCCGTTCTGTGAGCGTGGTCGCCGATCTGGACAAGGTCGGGCCACGCAGTAACAGCATGTCTTCGAATACAGGGTGCGTGCGGATCGGCGGCTCGGCCAGCGCGGTACGGCGTTCGACGGGGGTATCGGTCTTGCCCATAACCCATTGCTTCAAAAAATTGCCCTGGCCTGGCCGGTAGCCCAAGTGCGCCTGTTTGTCCGCGGGCAAAGCCTGGAGGACCGCTTCGTAAAAGTCCTGCGCTTCACTGAGTGGGTAGTTGTCGCCGTCCCTGATTTCATACCGGCCCCTTTCATCCCTGATCAGCATGCGCACCGTCGACGCTTGCTGCGAGCCGACACTGCACCGCGGCGGCCCGATGTCTGAGGCATCACGCACCTCGATCCGCAGATCATGGAAGGTGTCGGTATGAATTCTCAGCGCGTTCAACATCAGGTTTTCGGTTTCCGGAACCCACTGCAATGCGTCCTCGAACCCGGCGTAGGCATGGTTCGTTCGTGCCTCGAATGCGGCTTCGCGGGCGCGGCTTTTGATGCTCAACGGCAGTCGATGCTCTTGTGCCATGCGCTCCAGGTCAGCACCTTCGGCATTGCTCAACAGGGTTGTGACCGCACGGGTAGGCAACTCGGGAAAGGCTTCGCGAATCAGCTGAACCCGAGGATCTGCGGTGGCCTGTGCGCCTTGATACAAGTAATTGAAGACTTCTGCATGACGGCGTTGTGCTTCATCAGCCAGGCGATTGCGCAGGGCTTGCACCTGTTCGGTTTTGGCGAATGTCCCTCCGAGCAAAGCCTCGAGCTGCGGGGCATCGAGAAAGTCGACCAGGGTTTGCGCAAACTGCTTGCTCATGATGTGGGACAGGCTGGTGGACAGTGTCTGCTCGCTGGTCGCGGTGGCATTGCCATACTGGCGAAAATGCCCGGTCAGATCGGCATTTTGATAAATCTTCAGTGCTTTGTCCGAAGGCCAGCCGCCAAGGTAAGTCACCAACGGCTCGAACCAGTAAGAGGAGGGATCGAGCGCCTGACCGGTTCGAATCCGTTGAAGGGTTTGGTGAGTAAGCCGCTGGATTTCCAGGCGTTTGAGGCTGTCTTCCAGAAGCGGTGGCGGGGGCATGTGGTCGACGTACATCTTGCGCAACGCGCCGTCTTCAGTGCCGCTGACGAGGCGCGCGTTTTCCAGTTGAGTGTCGTTGAAAGCATCGACACTGTGGCCCAGACGCCGCATCAGTGTCGGCCTTTCCCAGGTCCGCGGGCTCTCCGCTTCGTGGGTCCAGGCGCCGAGACCGTTGTGTTGCAACTCGGGCCTATAGGCATTCGGACGTTGCGGATGGGTGACGCGGTAACCGCCGGTTTGTGCGTCTTTGTGCACGGCGAAATGTTTGTCATCCAGCGGCAGTATTGTTTGCCCTTCGTGGGCATGCAGGCCGAGTTTGTCGGGCCTGGAATCGGTCGCCAAGGTCAGACCTGATAGTTCGTAAGCTTTAAGGTCGGGATGCCACAGCCGTCGTTCACCATTGGGCCGTTTCACCGGTTTCATGCCTTCGACTAGCGGCGACAGTTTCAGGCGAGCGAGGTCGCCGATCTTCGCGCCTGCGGCAAACAGGGCCAGTTGAACGATGTCCGTGACCACGCCGACGACATGCTCGGCGGCTTCAATCTGCAGTCCTTCGGCCAGGTCGACAATACCTTCGATAACGTCGCTGGTGATCTGATACGCGGTGTACACCATCATCAATTCCCCCACGCCGGGGACGAACGGTGTGACGACCAGCAACGCCACATTGAAGATGTCCGAGACTATTTTCTTGAAGTTGTCCCACCAGGCCCAACGTGCATTGCGGTCGGTATCGGCAGTTGACACGGCAATGTGCTGGGCGTCGTTGAGGATTTTGTTCAGTTTTGCCTGGTACAGGTGCTCCCAGAGGTCGCCTCTGATCGGCGTTGCGCTGAACTGCAGATGGACAGCGGTTTTCGGGGTTTCGCGCCAGTTCGGAAGCGGGTCCAGCGGCGTTCTGTAATGCCATTTCACATTGAACAGGCGTTGTTGCAGTTCGCCGAAAAAATGCCCCCGTTGCGTCTGGTCGACGAACCGGCTGAAGTACTGGCGATAGCTCATGCCGGAGGAAGAGATGACGGCATCGTCGCGCAGTTGCCGGGTCAGTTCATTCATGAAAGCGCTGGTCGAGGGGTATTCCTTGAGCGGATGCTCCGGGTCTTGCGGCACGTAAGCAATGACGGGCACGACACCACGATGCTGCTCCAGATCCGGGGCGATCAGCACGATGCCTGTCAGCCGGCTGTCCAGAATGTACAGTTCAGCGAATTGCATCGCCCTGCCGTTGCGCAGCAGATTGCGCTGGCCGTCGAGCATGTTGAGGATCAGGACGCGGGCGCCGAAGTCGATATCTCCGGTCATGACCGCCTGTTGAGCCGCCGCCTTGAAGGCCGCTTTCTCGCTATCTGTGATCCAGCGCTGCAACACATACTGCGCAACGCCATCCCTGGGCCGCAGCTGTTCTTCCAGGTATTGGCTGTAGTGCGCGCCGATGTCCAGTTCGCGGCACAAATTCTGAAACCCGGGGATAGACATCTTGCGTTTGATCGGCAATACGGCGAAGTGCCCACGGGAATCGGGCTGGCTGATGAACTCCGAGTCCGGTTCGCTGGTTTCGCTGGCGGCGAAGTTGTGCAGCGCGGCATCGAGCAGCGATACGGTTCGCGTGACGACCCCGTCGTTCGAATCGATGATGTACCAAGGGTTTTTTTTGGGTAAATAAAGATACAAGTAAGTAGTTCTTACATCGACCTCAACACCGAATTGTTTCTTCAGCGCGTCGGTAAGTAACGGCTCGGCGAACTGGTAAATGTTTTGCAACTTGTCGAGGAAACGGTCGATCTTGTTGCGAGAGGACCAGAGTTCGAGGTTGGCATTTTGCAAGTGCGCGTGATCGCGGTCCGTGGCTGTCTTGATCCATGGCGCAGGCGTCGTTTTTGTTAGGGCCAGCTCTCTGACGCTTCGCAACGGAGTGTTCTTGAATGTGGGGTGAATCCGGCTCTCGATGAACGCGTAATGACGACCTTTATTGTCGGCTTGCGACCGTTCAGACGTACTTCCTTGTAAGTCAGGCATGCTGTTGATAAACCTTGGGCATTAATGGGAGTCATCAGCCTAACGCCCTCGGCTCAAACTAAAAGCCTGAATTACCGCTGTTTTTATAAGCGTTCGTCCCCACAACGCATTGGAATTATCAATGCCGAAAATAATTAATTACCGCCCTTTTTTATCCGCGGCGAGCTACCTCGACCGGCAGGCATTGCGTATGAGTACCCGGTTGCAGATACGGCGTCAGAATCGGCGCCATGCCCTTGAGTACCTGGACCGGCAACGCCGAAGTGAACTTGAAGGCTTCAGCCGTGCGCCCGGGCACGAAAGCGGTCAAGGTGCCGAAATGGGTATCGCCGATGTAGAACACGAAAGTCGCCGTCCGGTTGATGGATTTCGAGCTCAGAATCCGTCCGCCCGAACCGATGGCTTCAATGCGGTTATCCCCGGTCCCGGTTTTGCCGCCCATGGCCAACGGTTTGCCATCCGGCGTGATGAAACTGCCGGAAACACGTTTGGCCGTACCGGCATCCACCACTTGCGACAAGGCTTCGCGCATGGCCGTGGCGACCTCGGAAGGCATCACCCGTTTACCGACATCCGGGTCATTGATCAGTTTGGTTTCGTACGGCGTGTTCGCCGCGAAGTGCAGGCTGTCGATACGCAGGGTCGGCATCCGCACACCGTCATTGAGAATGGTGCCGATCAGCTCCGCCAATGCCGCAGGACGGTCGCCGGAGCTGCCAATGGCGGTGGCCAGCGACGGCACCAAGTGGTCGAACGGATAGCCGACTTTTTGCCAGCGCTGGTGAATGTCGAGGAACGCTTCGATCTCCAGCATGGTGCGAATGCGGCTGTCGCGTGCACCTTTGTGACGGCTTTTGAACAACCAACTGTAGACTTCCTGACGTTCGAAGTGGCTGGCTTTGACGATCTGGCTCCACTTGGCATCCGGGTTGCTCAGCAGGTAGCCCATCAGCCACAGATCCAGTGGGTGAACCTTGGCGATGAAGCCCTGATCCGGCAAGTCGTAGGCGCCGGGGCTGTAATTTTCGTAGAGCCGTTGGAGGCGCTCCTCCGTCAGTTTTTCGGTGAGCTTGGCGCCTTTGAGGTGTGAACGCACGAAGGTGTTGAAGCTTTCCTGACTGGCCTGTGGCAGCAGATAACGATGCACGGCGGCCATGCGAATCGGCGTCGGGCGCATGCTGTCGAGGAAGGTTTCGAGCCGCGCCTGGGTGTCCTTGTTTTTGTACTTCTTCCAGAACTTCAGCAGGAACGACGTGCCTTCGCGGTCGGCAAAAGAGGCCAGGTATTCCTGACGCCGAGGGTCGCGATCGTCCTTGAGTAACTCGGCACTGCTGTTGGGGCCGGAGTAGGTGGTGTAGCGCACCAGGTCACGCATCAGCCGAATGAATGGCAGGTTGATCGATTCGCGCAGGGCATCGCGCAGCGTTGGCAGGCGGCCGTTGTCTTCTTTGCGAAAGTTCACGAATGTGTGTAATCCACCGCCGGTAAAAAAGGCTTCGCCGGGGCTGGCGGAGTATTTGCGGTCCAGCGCGGCACCCAGCATTGCCGGCAGGTTGCGGTCTGTATTCTGGATCAGGTAATCGACGGCCCAGCGGCTCAGGCGATCCTGGTCCGGGACGTCGACTTTCTTCAATTCCGGTACGGTCATCTCAGCGTACTTTTCGTGCAGCTCGGCGATGATTTGCAGATAGGTCGTCAGCACGCGCATTTTCGCGGTGGAGCCCAGTTCCAGCTTGCTGCCTTCATTGATATCAAACGGCTGATCGGTGCTGTCGGTCTGTACTCGCACCCGCGAGCCGTCCGGAGTCAGTTCGAACAGGGTGAAGCTGTAGCGCACTTGCGTGGTGCTGGTGGGGGTGAGCAGGCGTTCGCCCATCAGGCCGATTTGCGTCGCAAAAACCGGGTCGGCCAAATGCTTGAGGTATTCGGTGGCCTGGGTTTGCAGATCGCCTTGCAGCGTACTGGTGGCCGAGAGATCGAGACGATCGAGGTCGTACAGCGGCCGATTGAGCAACCCGCCCAGGCGGCTGCGCGCCACGCTGATGCCCTTGTTGGTTTCGATCGGCTGGAGGGTGGGCTGGGTTTGCCAGTCGCGATAGATCACTTTGCTGGCCAATGCCGCTGCGGCGAGAGGCGCATCGAGCACGCCGTTCTGTGCCAGCAGGCGAATGTGGCTGTCGGTGAGGCCGGCCAGCTCCACGTGACCTTTGGTCAGGTAATGGGAAGGGCGGCGCTGGGCAATCATCAACGAGAGCATTTCACGAAGCGCCAGGCCTTTTTCCGACATGCTTTTCGGATCTGTCGCGTTGCTGGCCAGCCGTTCGTTGGCCTTGTTGAAATCGGCGCCGTACCAGACGCGCAAACCTTCGGCCATGCCATGCACTTCACCGTGGCCCGGTACGGCCGACAGGGGCACGCTGTTGAGGTAATCGCGAACTACGTTCTGCCGGGCTTCGAGGGTCTGCGGTCCGGCCTGATAGGCGCGCACGCTGGCGGAAATCATCTGGCGGATTTTTTCCGCGCCCGACACGGTCAAGCCATCGGGCGAATGCCGGTACTTCTCAAGTTGCGTGGCCAGGGTACTGCCGCCCGCCGACTGGCCTGGCAGGTGCAACAACTTGGCGACCTGGGACCAAGCCGCCATGCCGAACCGTGGCCAATCCACCGCAGGGTTGGCCTGGGGCTGACGCGGGTCGAGCAGAAAGCGGTTTTCGATGAACAGTAAACTGTTGACCACCACGGGAGGGATCGCCGCAAAGCTTGAATAGAGTTGTTGTGGGTATTTGTACTGGTAGAGCGGTGCCGCTCGGCAATCCGTGATCGACAGTCCAGCCTGAATTTTCTCCGCGTAGGGCACGAAAAGGCCCTTGTCGGTGTAGTCCATCAGCTTTTGGGAAAACCGGGTTTGTGACGCAACAACATAATCGCGCTTGATCAGACGCGGCAGGAATTCATTCAGGGAGCTGTAGCCCAGACGCTGATCGAATGGCCCGGCGCCGGGATAACGAATGGCCTCGCTGGGGCCGCGTTGCATGTCATAGGTCAGGGAGGCGGCAAATTGGCTGACTTCCCGGGATTGAAATTTCGAGGTGCGCATTTCCTTGGCGGCAGCCAGACTCAGGACAATCAGAATAATCAGCAACAGCAACCAGAATGCCCCCCAACCGTGCGTCGTACGACTGCGAGGGGGTTTTTCAGGTAAAGGCGCTTCATCCACACGTTCAGTCGGAACCACATTTTTACTCGAATCGGTTTGCCATAAAGCGCCCATAGTCGACTGATCCATTCACGCAGATTGATCGGGCTTGTCTGAAGCTTAGACGGTGGTTGGCGATGATGAAAAAATTGTGAACACACAAATATCGTGGATCCACTTTGACTTGCGGCGAGGGGATTTAGCGGAACGCCGCACCGCCCCGTCCGGCTGCGCAGCAGTCGTCATCCTTCAAGCGAAAGGGCGAGGGTGACTGGTTTGGGGCGGCTGCACCACCCAACGGGGCTGTGCGGCGTTCCGCTAAATCCCCTCGCCACGTTATAACCAACTGGCATCCCAGAGCGGGTAATCACCGATTTTTTCCACCAGTCCTGCACGCAATGGATTGGCAACTATGTATCGAGCGAACGGCAGGAGTTCTTCTCCATCGCGGATTGCTCGGTCGTGGTAGCCGGTTTGCCATAGTGGGCCATGTCGGCCGGTCATTTTGTTCACTGCCTGGGTGCATCGTGCTTTGGTGGCACCGATGACATTCCCTAAATTGCCGTCTTGCAATTGCATCAGCCAATGAAAGTGATCGGGCATGACAACCCAGGCAATCGAATTCACTCGCCCTGAATCGTGCATTCGACGAAGTTCCGCTACAAGTAACCGCCCTAGACGCCAATCAGAAAAGATGGGCTGGCGCTTGTGGATAACTGCGGTGATGAGATAGGCACGACCGTTTTCGGAGTGCCGGCCGAAGCGCAGACGATGTGAATTCGGATGAGTAGGCAATCCATTGCTTCCTTGTTTGATCGTCGGATGACGCTATTAGGCTAAGCGCCGGCGGCCATGATCGGCTCCACAATTGTTGAGTGAATATTCTGATTTCTGTGAAGGATTTAGTGAGGGTGCCTTTGCGGCGAGGGGATTTATTGTGATGAGGGGATTTATTGTGGCGAGGGGATTTATCCCCGTCCGGCTGCGCAGCAGTCGTAAATGCTTCAAATGCGGTCTTTCTGAAAGGGAAGGGGGGCTGGTTTTGGGCGGCTGCGCCACCCAACGGGGATAAATCCCCTCGCCACAACGCCTCCCTCGTCACAGAAATTGGGGAGGCCTGAAAGGGTTGAAGTAGAGCCATCTCCGTGTAAATACTGGTTGGATAGGAACATGACGACGCACCATTACCGTGCAATACTTCGCGCCGTTTCAGTGACGAAAAATCCTACATAAGCCAGGTAATGCCCCTCCGTAAACCGCGCTTTTCCCGAGAGTTCTCGCTGAATGTTGTGGTTTATAGAGTGAAAAGCCCTGTAGGAAGCTTTTTATACTGCACGCCCCGCTGATCTTGCAGGTTTTGTCCTACAAGACGGGTTTGCCCACGAAGCAGGCCCGGTTTCAGGCAAGCAATGGCTTATCGGTCAGTGCTTCGACACTCGGTGGTCATATCCAATAACAAGACGAGGTTGTACCCCTATGCCAGTCGGCAATCACCTGCCCCACGGCGAGACCGCTCAAGGCGGCCCGCTCAAACGCGAACTCGGCGAACGGCATATTCGCCTGATGGCGCTCGGTGCCTGTATCGGCGTCGGCCTGTTCCTCGGTTCGGCCAAGGCCATCGAGATGGCCGGCCCGGCCATCATGCTTTCTTACATCATTGGGGGTCTGGCGATCCTGGTGATCATGCGCGCCCTTGGCGAGATGGCGGTACACAACCCCGTCGCAGGCTCCTTCAGCCGTTATGCTCAAGACTATCTCGGCCCATTGGCGGGCTTCCTGACCGGATGGAACTACTGG
Organism: Pseudomonas sp. Hz4; assembly: GCF_054898165.1. Taxonomy (NCBI): domain Bacteria; kingdom Pseudomonadati; phylum Pseudomonadota; class Gammaproteobacteria; order Pseudomonadales; family Pseudomonadaceae; genus Pseudomonas; species Pseudomonas sp. Hz4. The sequence goes on from NZ_CM142719.1 coordinate 1,431,941, forward strand.
TTCCTGTGGCTGGTGACCTGCGTCGCGGAAATCACCGCGGTGGCAGTGTATATGGGCGTCTGGTTCCCCGATGTGCCGCGCTGGATCTGGGCGCTGGCGGCATTGGTCAGCATGGGCTCGATCAACCTGATCGCGGTAAAAGCCTTCGGTGAGTTCGAATTCTGGTTCGCCCTGATCAAGATCGTCACCATCATTGCGATGGTGGTCGGCGGCATCGGCGTGATCGCGTTCGGTTTCGGCAACGACGGCGTGGCGCTGGGGATTTCCAATCTCTGGGCTCACGGGGGCTTCATGCCCAACGGCGTGCAAGGCGTGCTGATGTCCCTGCAAATGGTGATGTTCGCCTACCTCGGTGTCGAAATGATCGGCTTGACCGCCGGTGAAGCGAAGAATCCGCAGAAGACCATTCCCAATGCGATCGGCTCGGTGTTCTGGCGGATTCTGCTGTTTTACGTTGGCGCGCTGTTCGTGATTCTGTCGATCTACCCGTGGAACGAAATCGGCACTCAGGGCAGCCCGTTCGTGATGACCTTCGAGCGCCTGGGCATCAAGACCGCCGCTGGCATCATCAACTTCGTGGTGATCACCGCCGCACTGTCGTCCTGCAACGGCGGCATTTTCAGCACCGGGCGCATGCTTTATAGCCTGGCGCAGAATGGCCAGGCCCCGGCCGGCTTTGCCAAGACCTCGAACAACGGCGTGCCGAGTCGCGCCTTGCTGCTGTCTATCGGCGTGTTGTTGTTGGGCGTATTGCTCAACTACCTGGTGCCTGAGAAAGTCTTCGTCTGGGTGACGGCGATTGCCACCTTCGGCGCGATCTGGACCTGGGTGATGATTCTGCTGGCCCAGCTCAAGTTCCGCAAAGGCCTGAGCGCCAGCGAACGTGCCGGCCTGAAATACAAGATGTGGCTGTACCCGGTCAGCTCGTATCTGGCGCTGGCGTTTTTGGTGCTGGTGGTCGGCCTGATGGCGTACTTCCCGGAAACCCGCGTAGCGCTGTATGTCGGCCCGGCGTTCCTGGTATTGCTGACGGTGTTGTTCTACGTGTTCAAGCTGCAACCGACCAATGTGTCGCAAGGTGCGGTGCGTTCGACTTCGTAAGGCGTAACGCCTGTACATATCCGTTCCTGCGGTCATGGAGGCCCTAGGGTTCCGCCCTTACGGCGGGTCACTTGGAAAAGCCCCAAGTAACCAAGGGCTTTTGCCCCTTTCGTTCGGTGCCTCGCCTAGGCTCGGCATGCCCTCGCTCCGGTCCTGCTCCGTGGGCCCGCCGCCATCGGCCATCCATGGCCGGGGGCGGCTAACCCGGCATCCATGCCGGGTTGCCCACTGCGCAGAACCTCCACTCGGCCTCTCGAGGGGGCGTGCATCGCAAAAACCAAAGCGAGGCGGCCTACCGGCCGGCCTGGCATCAAGTGAATGCATTGCAGTGGTCTAATTCCCCCAGACACCCCGATAGGTGGAAAATACATCTACCGAGGAGTTTTTTAATGACTGACAAACGTAGAATTTTCGACGATAGCTTTAAGCTTGAAGTCGTGAGGATGATCAAGGACAAAGGCCTGACCGTTCCGCAGGTCTGCCTGGACCTCAATCTTGGTGAGACGGCTGTGCGCCGATGGGTGCGTCAGTACGATGCGGAGATACTGGGAGAGACCGGCATCGGTAAGCCATTGACCGCCGAGCAACAACGTATTCGGCAGCTGGAGCAGGAAAACCGCCAGCTCAAGATGGACAATGACATCTTAAAAAAGGCTACAGCCTTCTTTGCCCGCGAGCTGAAGTGACTTATCGGCTGGTCAGACAGTTGCAACAGAAGGCTTACTCGGTAGCGCATGTCTGTCGTGTACTCAACGTCAGTCGATCCGGTTTCTATGAGGCCGGCAAGCGTGCTGCTGCGCCGGCATCTATTTGTCCGGTTACGGTTCAGCTCAGGGCTTCGTTTGAGGAAAGTGGAGGCTGCTTCGGCAGCCGCCCGTTACGCAATGCGTTGCGTGGCAAGGGCATGGCGGTGGGTCTTTATAAAATCCGCCGATTGATGCGTGCCAACGGTCTTCGCTCGGCCTGGAAGCGCAAGTTTGTCCATACCACCGACAGCAACCATGACCTGCCCATTGCCGAAAATGTGCTGAATCGTCAGTTTGACCCCGTGGCGCCGAACAAGGCTTGGGTGGCTGACATTACCTACATCCGGACCCGCAGCGGCTGGTTATACCTGGCGGTGGTGTTGGACTTGTACTCCCGTAAAATCGTCGGTTGGTCCATGGCGCCGAACATGCCGGCGGAGCTGGTGTGCAGCGCGATGCAACTGGCCATCGCTCAGCGTCAACCGCCACCGGGCCTGATCGCTCACTCAGACCGTGGCAGCCAATACGCCAGCGCGAGCTATCGAGCGTTGCTGGCGCGACATAACATGCAGCAAAGCATGAGCCGCAAAGGTAACTGTTGGGATAATGCGGTAATGGAACGCTTCTTCCTCAGCTTGAAAATGGAGCGAGTGTGGCGACGTGACTACGCAAACCACGGCGAAGCAATCCGCGACATTACTGAGTACATCGTTGGGTTTTACAACAACAAACGGCTGCACTCGAAACTAGGCTATTTGCCACCGACCGTTTACGAACGGGTGATGGCATCAAAACCACCTATCGAGGTGTCCGGAATTAGTTGACCACTGCACATTTCCCTGTAGGAGCTGTCGAGCGAAGCGAGGCTGCGATCTTTTGATCTTGCCGTTGCTTCTGCCGTTGCCGTTGCTGGTGCTGTTGCTTTAGCTGTAGATCTGCCGCCCCTTTCCCAGAGGCCGAACGCAGGCGTTGCGCAGGGGGCACCGCGGCAAGGATGCCGCGGTAGCCGCCCCCGGCCATGGATGGCCGATGGCGGCGGGCCCCCGGAGCAATGCCGGAGTGAGGGCATGCCGAGCCTAGGCGAGGCACCGAATGGCGGGGCAGGAGCCCTTGGTTACTTGGGGTTGGGCGGCATTCCGTATTTCCAAGTGACTCGCTGTAAAAGCGAAACCGCTAGCCGCCGTTACCGCACAAACGGATATGTACCCCAACCTTAAGTGAACAGCATTACGGCATTGGCCGGGGCTTGTTGCATTTCAGGCTGCCGCGGTTTGCACTGATCGATTCAACCGTTTGTTGAAGTCCAGCCACGCCCCCAGCAATGCCATTACCCCGGCACCCACCAACGCTGTAAAAACCTGCATGGCAAACGCATCGTCGGTCAGGGCGTTGAGCATGTCCGCCAAGGGCGCCAACAGCACGCCGAGGCAGAAAACTTCCAGTGAGTAGCGCCCCATGCGGCAGCATTGCTGCGCCAGCCAGTTTTGCGTCCAGCCGTTGCCGGGCAAGAGCCTGGCGGTGACATAAGCCAGCGCCAGGAAGTGCAGCAGACGGACCGGCGACAGATCGGTCTTGCTGATCGGGTACAGCAGGGTGTTCAGGCTGGCTGGCATCACGGCATCGTGTATTTCCGGCCAGCGCCAGGAGACCGTAATTACGCCGGTAACCACCACGTACACCGCCGCGCTGACAAACAAGGGCTGGCGCAACAGCGGGCGAGTGTCGGGCAACCGTGGCCGCTGCCCGTGAATCGCCGCAAAGCCGCCGAGGACAAATAACAGTTGCCAGGTGACGGGGTTGAAGTACCACACACCGTCCTTGATTGCCGCAAGGTTCCAGCCAAACTGCGGTGCCAGCAGGTACACCGCCAATGACACCGCTACGACCGCCCACGGCTTGCGCACCAGCAACGGCAGAATCAGTGGCAATCCTGCCAGCAGCACGATGTACAGCGGCAGCGGGTCCATCAGGTTTGGCTTGAAGCGCAGCAGTAACTCATCCGTCAACGCTTGCTGGGGGTTGGTGACGAAGTGATGCAGGCCCATTTCCTCCACCAGATCGCGGGTTTCCACATGGCTGTTGGCGAAGAACACGATGCCCATCAGCATTGCCAGCAGGAAAATGTGGACCACGTAGAGCACCCAGGCGCGGCGCAGAATTTTCACGCAGGCGATCAGGTAACCATCGCGCGCAAGAATTTTGCCATAGGCCAGAACGGCCGCGTAGCCGGCGAGAAACACGAATATTTCTGCGGCGTCGCTGAAACCGACGTTGCGCAGGGTGATTTGGCCAAGGGGGTTGTGAGGCACGTGATCCCAAAAGATGAAGATCAGTGCCAGGCCGCGAAAAAAGTCGATTCGGTGATCGCGCTCAAACGTCATGACGGCGGGCTCGTGAACGGGTGTTGAGATAAGGAGTCGCCGAAAACGCGCAAAGGTTGCGCGCCGCACATCGGCGGCGCGCAGGGTAGGCGTGATTCGCAGGTAATTGCAAAACCGGGGTATTACGGGATGTCTCCTGGCTTGGCGGGTGCCCTAACCGCTGGTCGCACAGAGCCGCTGGTCTGAAAGGTACGCAGACCTGTGATTTCTGACAGTAGACAGGTTCAAAGTTTTATCACAGATTTGTCCAGTGTTCTAAACGGGAGAGTCACCATGAGGCTCTTGTGGAAAGGATTTTCCAGCTACACGGTGGTCGGGGTCGCCAACACGCTGATCCACTGGCAAATCTTTTTCCTGCTCAGTGTGGGGGCTGACCTGAGTCAGGCTGTCAGCAACCTGGCAGCCTTCTGCGTTGCCGCCTCGTTTTCCTTCTACATGAACGCGCTTTATACCTTCGATGCCAAAGCGTCGGTTGGCGGCTATCTTTTGTTTCTGGGGGCCATGGGAGGTTTGAGCCTGGGCGTCGGCCATGCAGGAGACGTGTGGAAACTTCACGGTCTGCTGACGGTGGCCATGTTTTCGGCATTGAGCCTGGTGCTTGGCTTTCTGTTTTCAAAGTACGTGGTCTTTCGCGAGCGTAACGCATGAAAGTCTCGTTGATCGTTCCGGTATTCAATGAAGAACAGGCGATCAGCCTGTTTTATCAGGCAGTGCGTCGCGAGTTGAGGCTTGACCAGGCAGAGGTCGAGATCGTGTTCATCAACGACGGCAGTTCCGACCGCACGGCCGAGGAGGTCAAGGCCCTGGCGCAGGCCGATGATCAGGTATTGCTGATCAACTTCTCGCGCAACTTCGGCAAGGAACCGGCGTTGTTCGCCGGCCTGGAATATGCCACCGGCGATGCGGTGATTCCCATGGACGTGGATTTGCAGGACCCGATCAGCGTCATCCCGCGGTTGATCGACCAATGGCAAAAAGGCGCGGATGTGGTGCTCGCCAAGCGCCGGGATCGCACCGCCGATAGCTACCTGAAACGTCACAGCGCGACGCTGTTCTACCGTGTGCTCAACCGTATCGCTTACACCCGGATCGAAGAAAACGTCGGGGATTTCCGGCTGATGGATCGCAAGGTGGTCGACGTTATACGTGCGCTCCCCGAGCACCAATTGTTCATGAAAGGTGTGCTGTCGTGGGCCGGGTTCACCACCGTGGTCGTGGAATACGAGCGAGCCGGGCGAGTGGCTGGCACCAGCAAGTTCAATGGCTGGAAGCTCTGGAACCTGGCACTGGAAGGCGTGACCTCATTCAGTACGGTGCCGTTGCGCTTATGGACTTACGTCGGTGGCGGTATTTCGATCTTCGCAGTGCTCTACGCGGTGTACATGGTGCTGGACAAGGTTTTCTTCGGCAACAGCGTCCCCGGTTACCCATCGTTGATGACCGCCATTCTGTTTCTCGGCGGCGTACAGCTGATCGGCATCGGCATCCTCGGTGAATACGTCGGCCGAATCTACATCGAAGCCAAGCATCGGCCGCGCTACATCGTCAAAGACGTCGTCGGCGGCAAAGACCGGCTCGGGTTTTAGCATGGGCAGGTTCAGCGACTTTTTCAGCAAGGAACTCGGGCGTCGCCAGGTCTGGCTGTTTTTTCTGTTGGCGACCTTTGTGTATGTCGTTCCGCTCATCCTTGCGGACTATCCGTACATCGATGACAACTGGCGAGCGTTGTCGGCCGGTACGGCTTGGGCGGAGCAGGGACGGTTATTCACCGAGCTGTTCTACAACGCGTTGACCTTCAGCGATGCCGCACCGAACATTTTCCCGTTGCCGCTATTGATCGCCACGCTGGCCATGGCCGCGGCGTTGACGAGCTTGACGTTTCATTACTACCCGCAGCCAACGATGTCCCGCTGCCTGGTGCTGTTGCCGCTCTGGTACAACCCCTTCTTTCTGCAAAACCTGTCTTATCAATACGACGGCCCTGCCATGGCGTTGAGCCTGGTGGCGGTCATCTACGCGATCACCTTTCGTCACCCTTCGCGCATTCTGCAGTGGCTGGTGCCGTCATTCCTGATTGCCTTGGCGATAGGGCTGTATCAGGTGAGCTTCAATGTGTTTCTCGGGTTGTGTTGCCTGGAGGTGCTCAGGGGCGCCAATGACAAACTGGCCTGGCCGCAGTGGTGCGGGTTGATCGGCTGGAAAATCGCTCAGGCCGTCCTGGGCTGCCTGATTTACGCCGTCAGTGCTTATCCGCTCACTCAACACAATCGTACCCTGCTGCTGAACTGGACAGCGGACCCGTTGCTGCAACTGCAGGTCAACATCGCCAGGGTGCTGGAAAAAGTCGTGCTGCTGTTTCACGGCGGATTTGCCTGGGTCTTCGCCGGATTGTTGCTGTGTGCCATTGCCGGCGCGGTTCGCCTGGGGCTTAACGTCGTGGCGCGTCAGGACAGCACAGCGAACAAAATTCTGATCGGCCTGATCTGTGTGCTGGCATTACCGGTAGTGACCTTGCTGGTATCGGGTATGGCGCTGTTTTTCCGGGACTTCAATGAAGGGGCCAGGACGCTGATGGGCTTCGCGGTCCTGTTGGTGCTGTTGTTCTACTTGAGCCATCCGGCGCTGGCACGAATCCACGAACGGCTGCCGCTGTTGCTGGCGGTTCCGCTGTTGGCAATGCTTTCGCTGTCGTATGCCTATGGGCGGGTCCTGACGGTGCAGAAAGCCTTCGCGTCCAGCGCACTTTTTAGTCTTGAACGCGACATCGCGTCGAATCGACAACTGCGCGAAGCCAAGCGCATTTACCTGTCGGTGACCTATTCCGACCACTGGCTGCTGGGGGCGGCGGGCTCGTTCAAGCAGATGCCGGTGTTGCACTATCTGCTGAACATCGACTTTTTCATGCTGGCCGAGAACCTGCCGACAGTGGGCATCACCAACGTGGTGGCGGAGAGAGAGCGACGTAACGCGACCCGGGTGGGTTATCAGGGTTATCCACCGGTGGTGGAGAACCCGTACTACCGGATTTATCTGCTGGGTGATTACGGTTTTATCGTCATGAAAGAGCCGGCCCCGATCAAGGCGCTTCGCTGGTGAAACGCGAATTACGGCGTACGGCGTGAGGGCTTTGCAGCAGATCGAACAGGCCCACGAGGCTCAAGACGCCAGTCACCGCGGTGATCGGCCAGAGCCAGTCGTGTTCCAGGAAGGGCAGGCTGGCGAGGGTAAACATCACACAGACGGCAAAGAAGGCGTAGCGGCTCAGGAGTGACAGGCTCATACGGTTTCCTTGGGTTCGGACTCGGTAGTGTTCAGTGCCATGGAGCGCCTGGCACAAATCACTGTGGGAGCGAGCCTGCTCGCGAAGGCGATTTCACATTCAACATGGATGTTGGCTGACACACCGCTTTCACGCCCTGAGCCTTTCCGTCAACACGGTTTTGCTGTGTCCGGCTCGCTGGTCAACCGTGAGCCGTGCCGGAGCAAGGCTTGTAAATAAACCTTTTCGTCGTACACGGTGCTGGTCTTCCAGCACCGATAAACGATCCGGATCCACTTGAACGCCAGAGCCCTGAGGGCCGCTTGGTAAGAGCTGCCTTTGGCCCTTTGCTGGCGGTAATACGCCTCTGCCCACACCGATTGATTGATGCTGTGTGCAGCCCATTCAACAAAGGTCTGGCGCAAAAAAGTTGCGCATTGATAGCGCCAGTGGACGACTTTTTTCTTGCCACTGCGTTCGGTGACCGGGGCAATCCCGGCATATCGCTGCACAGCACTGGCATCCTTGAAGCGATCACGCTGCTCACCAAAGGCGACCATCAACCGTGGGGCAAGCTGCTGTCCCGCGCCGGGCAAGGCCTTGAAGAGTCGATAGTCGGCCAGGGTGTTGGCAGTTTTTTCGATCTCCCGATCAAAATCTTTGATCGCCGTGATGACCCCTTTCAGTTGCGAGACCAGGGCCAGCACATACAGCGCTGAAGGACTGACCACGCCTGGATCTTCAGTCAACGGCATGGCTTTGGCGATCAATGCCAAACGCTGCTGATTGAGCTCAGCATGGCGAACATTATGCGCGTGAAGGAACTTCAAAACGCTGGCTGGCCGAGCGTGCTTAAGCACTTCAAATGTCGACCAGCGCGCCAAAAACTCACAGAAAACCAGCGTGTCATGGTCATGAAACAGCTCAAGAGCCAACGGGTAATACTGTTTGAGCATGCAGACCAGACGATTGCTGATCTTGACCCGGTCATCGACCAACCCGCGGCGATGTTCGGTCAGGCTGGCGAGCGAACGCATGGCGGAGCTTTGCTGGACCAGTTGAGGAAACCGTTCGGGATGATTCAGCAACAGCTCAAGCGCCCATTGAGCATCCGTTGGATCATCCTTGGCGCCACTGGGGACGAAGGTTTTACGGTGCCGGGCCAAGGTGCTCGGATTGATCGGAAAGATACAAAAAAACTCATATTTTTGCAGAGCCGCTATCAGTGGGCCTTTGTTCAACTCCACGGCGATCGCGATCGGGCCACCGTAACGTTGATGCAGCGACCTGGCCCAGCGATCAATCGACTCGGGCTTGTGGTCGATGACCTCGAAACTCCGCTGAGCCTCTCCAGCTATCTGCAAACAGATGTCGTGCTTGGCGTCTGCCCAATCAATTCCGATATAAGCAGTGAAACTCTGAGACAGGAGCGTTTGCATGGAACACCTCCACAGACGCTAAAGTACATGCAGGGACATGCATGCTTGCGTCCAGCGAAGGCGATATAGAGAGCCGTGTCGGGCTTTCCCTGAGAATTCGTTAGAGGGCGCAAGCGCACCTGTGGACTCGAAGGTGAAAGCGTAATCATCGAGTGCTGCGCGAGCATATTCGTAGCCCGCAGGTGCATGTTCCTTCCTCGCCGACAGCCAACTTCCAGCGAAGTCAGTATGGAAGAGAAAGGAACGGAGTACCTATATCGCGAGCAAGCTCGCTCCCACAGAAAAGCATTCCACTGCACAGTCAGGCATTCTGCGCCTGGAGAAATATCGAAAACAGCTCGGACTGGGACTTGATCCCGAGTTTGCTGTACATGTGTTTCTTATGGACTTTCACGGTTTCGACAGAGATTTCCAGTTTGCGAGCGATTTCTTTACTGGAGCAACCGCTGAGCATCAAGCGCCCGACATCCAGTTCCCGCGCGGTCAATTGCGCGCCTTTGAGTTGTTTCACCGACGCTTCCAGCTGCACTCGCCAGTCGGCTTGCGGCGGTGCTGGCGCGAGGGCCACGACTTCGTTTATTTCGTAGGGCAGACGCTGGCGCAACAGGCCGAGCACCCAGGGCTGGATCAGCGACAGCAAAGCAATCTGCTGGCCGCTGAAACGCTGCTTGCTGCCCAGTGACAGGCACAACGTGCGGTCGCCATCGAGCTGGCAATTGAACTGGATTTCATCGGCCACCACATTCAGACGAAAGTAGCGCTGGTAGTACTCGGTCAGCTCGAAATGCTCCGGCGCCACTTCCGACAGGCGATAGAGCCCGGTGCGCGACTGCTCGCGACAGGCGATGTAGAACGGATCGAGCAGATACAAGCCGCGCAGATAGTCCTGGAACAATTGATCGGGACTGCCGTCCGCGCCCGGGCATTCGGCGAACACTTGCGGGTGCTGATCGGCGCTGAAAAGCAACGCCACCCAGCTGTCGAAGGTCACGTACTGATTCAGCAACCGTACAAGCTGCGTCCAGAAATTGGGCTTGTCCAGGGCGTCGATCAGTTGCCCTACCGAACGGTGCCACGCGATGTCGTCTAACGAGAGTGTCATGCCTCTACCCCTATCGGGTTACCCCAGCGGCGTGATTCCCCGGCCGGTGGCTTGCTGCGCATACTGGCGCACAGACACCGACCGGGCAATCTTTCTGCCAGGCATCAAGAACAAGGAATACCCATGAAAGTCGAACTCGCCCAGCTGGCGGGCCGTGACAACGACACGGCATACAACCTCGAACGCGCTCTGAAGGCGATCGCTGCCTGTGCTGCCGATACGCAGCTGATTGTGTTTCCCGAAACCCACCTGATGGGCTTTCCGTCCCTTGAAGCGTTGGTCGAAACTGCCGAAACGCTGAACGGTCCGACCGTCAGCGCGGTGCTGGCTGCGGCGCGTGAACGCAACATCGCCGTGGTGATCGGCATGGCCGAGACCGACAACGGCCGCTTCTACAACACCACGTTGCTGATTACCCCCGAAGGTATCGCGCTGAAATACCGCAAGACGCACCTGTGGGCGTCGGATCGCGGTGTGTTCGAGGCCGGAGACCGTTACGCCACTTGCGAGTGGAACGGTGTGCGGGTCGGCCTGTTGATTTGCTACGACATCGAATTCCCGGAAACCGCCCGTGCCCTGGCGCAGTTGGGTGCCGAACTGCTGATCGTCACCAACGGCAACATGGACCCGTACGGCCCGACTCACCGCACCGCGATCATGGCCCGCGCCCAGGAAAACCAGGCGTTTGCGCTGATGGTCAACCGGGTAGAAGAGGGCGATGGCGGGTTGGTGTTTGCGGGCGGCAGTGCGTTGGTGGATCCGCTGGGGACTTTGTTGTTCGAGGCTGGACGGGAGGAAGGACAGTTTGCGGTTGAGCTGGACCTGAATCAGCTGACGGCGGCGCGGCAGGATTATCGGTATCTGGATGATCAGCGGCTGCGGTTGCCGGGAGAGATTGTTGAGCATGCTTGTGGATTGCGGGAGTTGCTGATCCCTGCACGTTAACCGTTAACCCGATCGTTCCCACGCTCTGCGTGGGAATGCAGCCCGGGACGCTCCGCGTCCCAAGAGCGGACGCAGAGCGTCCATTGAGGCATTCCCACGCAGAGCGTGGGAACGATCACGCAACACCCGTAATTTTTGCCGAACTCGGCTCTGCATAAATCTAATAAATTCGGAGTAGTCGCTCATGGCTCATTTGCAACGCACCCTGTCATTGGGTTCGGTGGTGCTGTTCGGCATCGCCTACATGACGCCGATCATTGTGCTCGGCACCTTTGGCATCCTCGCTCAATCCACCGCCGGCATGGTCCCGGCCGCTTACCTGGCGGCGCTGGTGGCGATGTTTTTCACCGCCATGAGTTACGGCCGAATGGCCTCTGCGTTTCCTGTCGCCGGTTCGGCCTATAGCTATGTACGCAAAGCGATCAGCCCGAAACTCGGTTTCATCGCTGGTTGGGCTGTGCTGCTCGATTACCTGTTCCTGCCCATGGCGATCTGGCTGATCGGCGCGGCCTACCTTAACTCCGCGTTCCCGGCCGTGCCGCAGTGGATCTGGGTGCTGACGTTCATTGGCATCACCAGTGCGATCAACATCGTCGGCCTGAGGCTGGCCAACGGCATCAACGCGTTACTGATGCTGGTGCAGTTCCTGGTGCTGATCGCCTTCGTTGCGTTGTGCGTCCATTACGTCGGTGGCGATGCGAGCACGCCATTATGGTCGGTCAAACCGTTCTTCAACGGTGACATGCAGATGCCGCTGATCATGAGCGGTGCAGCCATCGCCTGTTATTCATTCCTGGGGTTCGACGCGGTCAGCACCTTGACCGAAGAAACCCGCGACCCGCGCCGCACCATCCCGCGAGCGATCATGTTGATTACCCTGATCGGCGGGTTGATCTTCGTCGGTGTGTCGTACTTCGTGCAGATCGCGCATCCATCGTTCCAGTTCGACAGCGTCGACTCAGCGGCCTATGAAATTGCCCGCAACATCGGTGGTGACCTGTTCGTGTCGATCTTCCTGATCGGTCTGATCGTCGGCCAGTTCGCGTCGGGCCTGTCGGCTCAAGCCAGCGGCTCGCGACTGTTGTTCGCCATGGGCCGTGACGGCGTGCTGCCTAAATCCTTCTTCGGCACCTTGCACGAACGCTTTGGCACACCGGTCAACAGCATCCTGTTGTGCGCCGTGATCGCTTTGCTGGCGCTGAAACTGGATGTCACCACCTCAACCTCGTTCATCAACTTCGGCGCGTTCCTGGCGTTCAGCCTGGTGAACCTGTCAGTGATCTTTCATTACTGGATCGGCGGTGAGAACAAAGGGCTGCGTGAATTCGTGTTGTTCTTGTTATTCCCGTTTATCGGTCTGGTGGCGGATTTGTGGCTCATGATTAGCCTCGATCACCTGGCGATCTATCTGGGCTTGAGCTGGTTGGCGATTGGCGTGGTGTACCTGGCGGTGCTGACCGGCGGCTTCCGTCGCCAGCCACCGGAGATGGATTTCCAGGAGGCTACCTAGGCGGGAACGGTTTGGATTGGTGAATCGGCAACTGGACCCGAAACGTGGTCCCCATGCCCACTTCACTGCGCACCGTAATATCCCCCCGGTGTTTTTTCACGATGCCATAGGACAGGGACAACCCGAGTCCCGTCCCTTGGCCCACCGGTTTGGTGGTGAAGAACGGGTCGAAGATTTTCTGCAGGCAGTCCGGCGCAATGCCGGAGCCGGTGTCTGCAACCTCGATCCACACCGTTTCAGCTTCAAGTCCGGTGCGCAGGGTGAGGGTGCCGCGTTTCGGGCCGATAGCCTGAGAGGCATTGACGATCAGGTTCATGATCACCTGGTTGATTTGTGACGGCAGGCATTCGATGTCGGGCAGCGTCTGGTACTCCTTCACGACATCGGCCTTGTACTTGAGTTCGTTGGCGACAATGTTCAAGGTCGATTCGATGCCCTGTTGCAGATTGGCCCACTGCCACTCCTGATTGGAGTCGACCCGAGAGAAGTCCTTCAGGTCCTTGACGATCTGCCCGACGCGGTTGATGCCGTCTTTGGACTCCTTGATCAGCAGCGGAATGTCGTCACGCAGGAACTCCAGTTCGACACGTTCGCGAAGTTGTTTCAAACGTTCGATCAGCTCACTGGAACAGATCGCCTCTTCCGCATCCCGATAGGCGTCGAGCATTTCCTGCAATTGTTTGAAATAGCCATCCAGGGTGCCAAGGTTGGAGGAAATGAAGCCGATGGGGTTGTTGATTTCATGGGCGACGCCGGCCGCAAGTTGCCCCAATGAGGCAAGTTTTTCCGATTGCACCAGCTGGCTTTCAAGCTGTTTGCGCTCATCGATTTCGCGCTGCAATTCAACGCTGGCCTCTGCGAACTGCCGGGTTCGGCGTTCGACCATTTGCCCTAAATGGTCCATTTGCACACTGGCGCGTTCGGTCATGTCCCATTTGGTCAGCAGGGTGTTGGCCATCTGCTGGACTTCAATATTGTCGAACGGTTTTTTCAGGATCAGCAGCCGGTCATGCGCCTGCAAGCGGTCCAGCAATTCATCCCAGGAATAGTCGGAATAGGCGGTGCACACCACCACCTGCAGGCGCGGATCTGCTTGCCACAAATGTTCGATGGTTTGCGCGCCGTCCCAGCCTTCAGGCATGCGCATGTCGACAAAGGCCAGGGCGTAGGGGCGGTTTTCCTGCAAGGCCCACTTGAGTTTGCCCAGCCCCTCCTGCCCGCCGTAGGCCGAATCCAGTTCGAACAGGGCGCTGGCGGACTTCACTTCGCTGCCGAACAGCGTGGCCTCCATCTCGTCCAGTTCGACGGTCTGCTCCGGCGTGGGCGTGAGAATTTTGCGGAAGTCCACGTGAATGGACGGCGTGTCATCGATCAGCAGAATGCGTCGGTTCGAACGCTCGCTCATGCTTCCACCGGTATGGCTTTCAGCGGGATCTGCAACGTGAACAGCGCGCCCTTGCCCGGTCCGTCGCTTTGGGCGGTGAGGTGGCCGTTCATTTCGATGGCGGCCAGTGCACAGCTGTGCAGGCCGAAGCCGTGACCTTCCTTGCGGGTAGTAAACCCGTGAGCAAAGATCCGCGTCATGTTTTCCTCGGCGATACCTTCGCCGTCATCCTTGACGCTGACTTGCAGGGTTGTGTCATCGACGATTTTGACCCCCAGGGTCATTTGTCGCGGGCGGTTGCTGAGGTCGGACATGGCGTATTTGGCGTTGCTGATCAGGTTGATCAGGATCAGCAGCAACCGGTGTTTGTCGCCCATGACCTGCGGTACATCGCCGTACTCCTTGACCACCATGACGTGGTGCCGGGTCAGCGCACCGGAGTTCATGCGCAGGGCGTCCTCCAGCAATTCGCTGATGTGCAGCGGTTCCATCAGGTTGTTGGCACCCGCGTAGGACTGCTGGGTGGCGACGATGTCTTTGATGTGGTCCACGCTTTTGGTCAGCTGGGCCAGTTCGTCGGTCATGCCTTGTTGTTCAAGGGCAATGGCCTCTACCAGTTGATTCAAGTAGCCGGGCAGCAATTTGCCTTTCGCGTCTTCGGTCAGAAAGGTGCCGAGATCGCCTTGATGCTCGTTGATCAGCTGCATGGCCTTGCCCAGGCCCTGCGCCTTGCTGCCGCGCAGTTTTCGGGTCACCAGGTCGGCCGAAATGTTCACGCTGTTGAGCACGTTGCCGACGTTGTGCAGCACATTGGTGGCGATCTCGGCCATGCCGGCCTGGCGCGCGGTGTCGAGCAGTTCACTCTGGGTATCCCTGAGCTCGCGGGTGCGCTCTTCAACCCGCAGTTCCAGGTCGTCATTGGCGGTTTGCAGGGCTTTGTTGACGCGATTGATCACGGTGAAACTGCGCATCAGGTGAATCGCCAGGTACACCAGCAGCAACACCAGCAGCACCGAAAACAACAGCATGTAGAAGTGATAGCGCTGGTCGACCGCATCGGTCCGCTGCTGATCGGTGTTGAGCAGGTTGGTAATATCGTCCAGGCGTTCGGCCACGGGAACGGCTTCGATGTTTTCCAGCAACCGATTGACCACGGGTTGTTCGCGCAGGATCAGCGCAATGTGGTTGCTCAGAATATCGATCGGGCTGTGGAACGGCTCCGGCAGTCGCAGCTTGTTCACCCCCAGTTTGCTCAGCCCGAGCAGGATGTCGGCGGCCTTGTCGTCGGAGGTGACCTGAGCGAACTCCAGGCTGCTGAGCAGCAAGTCATAGGTGTCGGTGGCGATGTTCTGAAGTTGCAGTTGGTCCTCATCCACCAACCGGGCCAGTTGTTGCTGAATGTCGTCCTCGGCGGTGGGCAGGAACGCCAGCGAGTTGCGCAGCACGGCGTTGTGAGACTTGAACTGCTCCACCAACCGGGTCTTTTCCTGGATGGCGGTCAGGTACGCATCATGGCTGGGGCGCCAGATGGGCGACTCGTTGCGGCCGTGGTTCGACGCCATCGTGTCGAACTGCTCCCACAAGTTCGTCATCTCGGTCAGCGGTGCGACCAACGGATCGTAGTTGTGACTGATGGCGATCCTGGCCTTTAGGATCTCGGTTTCCCATTGCGCGTTCAGTTGTTTGATCCGGCCGATCAAGTCGCGGGATTCGGCGTAGGTCGTCGTCTGATTCGAGCTGGATTTCAGGTACAGGAACAGCAGCACCGAAGCCAGCATCACGGCCACGACGCTAAGCAACGCCAGGTTGCGGCGGTTAGACGTCTTCATAAGGGCTTGCCTCCCCATTCACCGGTCAGGGTCTTGAGGAATTTGATGATCAGGGTCTTGTCGTCGACAGAGGGAATACGACCGAGCTGGAACGTGAACATCACGTCCACCGCCTCTTCGAGGTTTTTAGCCGAACCATCGTGAAAGTACGGCGCGGTCACGGCGACGTTGCGCAAGCTCGGGACCTTGAACACGTTGCGGTCCTCTTCGTCCTTGGTGACCAGATAGCGACCCAGGTCGGCTTCGGTGGGGTTGCCCCGAATCTTGAAGTAGTCACCCATGACCCCGAACTTCTGGAACATGTTGCCGCCGATGTTCACCCCTTGATGGCAAGCGATGCAGCCGTAATCCTTGAAGCGTTGATAACCGTATTTTTCCTCCCGGCTGAGAATGTCGGTATCACCCAGCAGGTATTGGTCGAAGCGCGAGTTGGCGCTGATCAGCGTGCGTTCGTAGGTGGCCAGGGCGTTTTGCACATTGTTCGTGGTCACGCCTTCGGGGTAGGCCTTGCTGAACGAAGTCTGATAGGTCGGGTCAGCGGATAGCACCTCCACCACATGCTCCCAGTTACTGCCCATTTCACTGGGGCTCTGCACCACTCCGTGGATCTGGGTTTCCAGGGTGTCGGCGCGGCCGTTCCAGAATTGCCGGAAATTCAGACTGGAGTTGAATACGCTGGGGGTGTTGATCGTCACTGGAACGCCGTTGAACCCGATGGAAAACGCCTTGTTGTCGGCGCCGCCGTTTTCCAGTCGATGGCAACTGGCGCAGGACAGTGAGTTGTTGACCGACAAGCGTGTCTCGTTGAACAACTGGCGACCGAGCTCAACCCGCAGCGGATTCTGCTGTGGCACCGCCGGCAGTGGTTTGAGTGGTTCATCCAGCGGCGCGGCGCCGGCACTCAGGCATAACCCGAACAGGGGCACCAGCAGCAGACGGTGAAAGGAGGGCGACATCTTATGATTCCTTGGCTTGAGGCCTGTGTGTCGTTGCGCATCGTTCACGTGGCTGCGGATGAAGAGGGCTGCACCGATCCCAGATACCGGACGAACGCTTCCGGCTCCACGGCCTTGCTGAAGTAGTAACCCTGGCCTTCCTCGCATTGATGGGCCTTGAGGAAATCAAGTTGTTCGAGGGTTTCCACCCCTTCGGCAATGATGGTCAGCTTGAGGCTTCGGCCCAGGCTGATGATGGCGCTGACGAGGGCAGCGTCGTTGCTGTCGCTGCTTAAGCCGCGAATGAATGACTGGTCGATTTTCAGCACGTCGATGGGAAAACGCTGCAAGTAACTCAGGCTGGAATAACCGGTACCGAAGTCATCGATGGCCAGGCGCACGCCCATGGCCTTGAGCCGGGTCAGCGCGGTCACTGTGGTATCGACGTTCTGCATCAACACGCCTTCGGTGATTTCCAGCTCCAGCAAGGCTGGGGCCAGACCTGTTTTTTTGAGTGTCATTTCGATGCCGTCGACAAAGTCCCGCTGACGGAAATCAATCGCCGACATATTCACCGACATACAGATTTTCGGCAGCCCTGCGTCTTGCCAGGCGCAGGCTTGTCGACACGCCTCGGCGAGCACCCATTTGCTCAGCGGCACGATCAAACCGCTGTCTTCGGCCACACCGATGAAATCCGATGGGTAGACCAGACCGTGCCCCGGTTTTTGCCAGCGGATCAGCGCCTCGGCACCGACCACCTGGCCGCTGCCCAGGTCCAGTTTGGGTTGGTAATGCAGGACAAATTCGTTGCGCTCCAGCGCCAGGCGAATGCCGGACTCGATGCTTTGCTGATCCCGGGCGCGCTGGTTCATGGCGTCGATAAAAAAACTGTAATCGTTCGGGCCGCTTTCCTTGACGTTGCGCATCGCCGTTTCGGCTTTCTTGATCAGCGAGATGGCATCGAAGCCATCGTCGGGATAAATGCTGATACCCAGGCTGGCGGTCACGCACAGGTCGTGGCCGGCAATGTGCTGAGGCGCGCGGATGGCATTCAAGAGTTTTTCGGCGATGCCCTTGGTCTGCTGAGGGTGGCGGACATCGGCGAGGATCACCACGAACTCATCAGAGCCGTAGCGAAATACCGAATCGGACTCGCGAATAGTCGCCACCAGATTGCGCCCGACCTGTTTGAGCATCTCGTCACCGGCCGGATGGCCCAGGGCGTTGTTGATGCGCTTGAAGCGATCGAGTCCCAGAAACATCACGGCCAGTTGCTTGTCGTGACGCCGGGACAGGGCCAGGGACTGGTTCAGCCGGTCACCGAGCAACGTGCTGTTGGGCAGTTCGGTCAGCACGTCGTACTGCAACAGGTGCGAGACCTTGAGCAATTCGTGGACCCGCGCCTCGATGGTTTTCTCCAGGCTCAGGACCTTCATTGCCGCGTCCTGCGCCATCTGCCATTTCCAGGTCAGGGCACTGGCCATCTGGCGGATTTCCAGGCTGTCGAAGGGTTTTTTCAGCACCAGCAACTGATCACCGAACTCCAGCCGTTCGGCCATGTCTTCCCAGGTGTAATCGGAATAGGCCGTGCACAATGCGATTTGCAGGTGAGGGTCGGCCTTCCACAGTTGTTCGATGGTTTCCAGGCCGTCCCAGCCCGGTGGCATACGCATGTCGGTAAACGCCATGGCATAGGGACGACCTTCGGCCAGTGCAAGTTTGACCCGTTCGAGGGCTTCCTGGCCCTGATACGCCGAGTCGAGCTGGAACGTCAGCCGATCAATCTGCAGCGTACCGAACAGGGCTTCTTCAGCGCTGGCGAGGGTCCGTTCACCTGCGGGCTCTTCATCTTCGATCTCAGGGCCGAGAATCTTGCGAAAATCCTCATGAATCGAGGGCGTGTCGTCGATGATCAGGATGCGCCGGTTGGTCCGCACGAAAGGCGTTTTCATCCTTTGTCCTCCGCTGAGCGTGGCGGGTTGTCCAGAATCTGCCCGATGTCGTGGTTCGGGGGCACGATGCTGCCGGCCTTCAGCAACTCGGCGGCCTGCTGGCTGCTGACCGCTTTGCTGAAGAAGTAACCCTGAGCGTTAATCGGTGAACCGGTGGCCATCAGCGAGCTGCGCTGCTCCTGGGTTTCAACGCCCTCGGCAATGATGCCGATCCCGACTTCACGGGCAAAGTTGATGATGGCGCGCAGGGTGTTCGCGCTGGCCGGATCGCGGGCGGCGGTGTCGATGAAGGCCTGAGCGAGTTTCAGGTGATTGACCTGGTAGGTCTTGAGGTAGTCGAACGAGGAATACTCGGTGCCGAAGTCGTCGATGGCAATCTTCACCCCCAGCTCACGCAGGCGCGGCAGCACATCGTTGTGGGTCCATTTGGTCTGGGCCAGCGTCGCTTCGGTGACGTCAAAGCGCAGGTCCCAGGGGCAGAGTTCCCAGCGCGCGGTGGTGCGCAGCACGTCATAGATCAGCTCGGGACCACTTTTGAGTTGGGCCAGGGACAGCTTGATCGCGATCACCGGCGGTGCCATGCCTTCATCGCGCCATTGGCGCATTTGCTGGCAGGCGTGATCCAGCACCCAGTGACCGAGCGCGACGATGGTGCCGGTCTTCTCCGCGGCGGGCAGGAACGCCGGGCCTTCCAGTAAACCGCGCTCGGGGTGGTTCCAGCTGACCTGAGCTTCCATGCCGAGGATTTTGCCGCTGCTCAAGTCCACTTCCGGCCAGTAATGCAGTTCGAGTTCATCGTGTTCGATAGCCGCTCTCAAGTCGCTGGCGATGGTCATGCGTTCGACCACCTCCTGATTGATCTCCTCGGAGTGGAAGTGGTACTGGTTGCGGCCCTTTTCCTTGGAGCGATACAACGCCATGTCGGCCTGGGTCAGCAGGCAGTCGGCGCTGGTGCTGGCCGGGCCGTAACTGCTGATGCCGATACTGACCGAGACCCGTACGTCATTGCCGGCCAGGGAGTAGGGCAATACCAGCGTATCGCGGACCTTGGCGGCCAGGGCCGCGGATTCGGTCGGGTCGCCGACGTCCTGCTGCAAGATCGCGAACTCGTCACCGCCGAGACGGGCGACCACATCGTTTTCGCGCACACAGGCCTTGATCCGGCGGGCAACCTCTTGCAGCAACAAGTCGCCCACCGGGTGGCCGAGGGTATCGTTGATGCGCTTGAAGTGATCCAGGTCCAGGTAAAACATGGCGAACGGTGCCGCCCCCCGACGAGCAGCGGCGAATGCCTGGTGCAACCGTTCGATCAGCGTCGCACGGTTGGCCAGCCCGGTCAGCCCGTCGGTGCGGGCCAGCAGGGCGATTTTTTCCTCGGCCAGTTTGCGCTCAGTGATGTCGATGATGATGCCTTCGACTTCCAGCAAACGGCCTTCATCGTCGCGCACCGGGATGTAGCGGTTTTCGACCCAGCGCCAGTCACCGTTGCCGGTGCGCATCCGAAACTCGATGGACGCGCCCGCCGCATGACGGTCCAGCACCCGGGCCATGGCGGTGTCGACCTTCCTTTGATCATCGGGATGGATCAGTTCCTGGGCCCAGTTGGCCGAGG
This sequence comes from Pseudomonas sp. Hz4, assembly GCF_054898165.1. Taxonomy (NCBI): domain Bacteria; kingdom Pseudomonadati; phylum Pseudomonadota; class Gammaproteobacteria; order Pseudomonadales; family Pseudomonadaceae; genus Pseudomonas; species Pseudomonas sp. Hz4. Next base: position 1,452,139 of record NZ_CM142719.1, read on the forward strand.
CCACCAGGTTCGCGGCGACGTGACCGTACTTGGTGATGTTGTGCGAGATGTACATCAGCGGAAACGATGGCTCGCCCCGCAGCCGATACAGAATGGTCGGGCTGTTCTGCACAATGATGTTGGCATCGGACAGCTCCCGTGTGCGCTCCTCGACCGCCTGTTCCAGCAGCGACATTTTCAGCGCCGCGTCTTCGGTCATTTGCCACTTGGCAGTCAGTGCACTGGCCATCTGGCGGATTTCGATGGCGTCGAAGGGTTTTTTCAGAATCAGCAGGCGATCGCCCAGTTCCAGGCGTTCGTCGATGTCTTCCCAGGAATAGTCGGAGTAGGCGGTGCAAAGCGCCACTTGCAGCTTGGGATCGACCTGCCACAGCCGTTCGATGGTTTCCAGCCCGTCCCAGCCCGGCGGCATGCGCATGTCGATGAAGGCCATTGCGTAGGGCATGTCGTTGGCCAACGCCGTCTCGACCTTGTCCAGGGCTTCGAAGCCCTGAAACGCCGAGTCGAGTACGAAGCTTTGCAGCGATAGCGCCGCAGGGGTGCCGAACAGGGCATTTTCGGCGCTGATCAGGCTGTCGTCTTCAATCGATGGTGGACTGAGGATCTTGGTGAAGTCCGCATGAATCGAGGCGGTGTCGTCGACGATAAGAATCCGTCGGTTGGTCCGTGCCAGCAGCGTATTTAGCGACATACGCCGGTACCGGCAGCAGTGTGGTGCGGTTTATTCATAGGGGGCATCCTTTCCCTGATCACCTGGCCGAACGTACAGATTATGGATCCGAGTCACCTGAGCATAGTCGTCTGTCCAGCACTTCGCGCAACTCAATGAGCTGAATCATTTCCGTTGGAGGGCTGAAAATCATCTAGCCTGTAGGTCAGGCTTCGGCAAATAGAGGATGTTTGCCTCGGGGCCTGCTACAACGATGTGCCCGTTTTACTTGAGGTAACGCCATGGAAGAGCAACTCCCCACGACTTTGTACGATAAACCCAAGGTGCTGCTGGTTGATGACGAGGAATCTATCCTCAATAGCCTGCGTCGCCTGTTACGCGGCCAGCCCTACGAGGTGCTGCTGGCCACCAGCGGTGCCCAGGCGCTGGAGATCATGGAACAACAATCCATCGACCTGGTGATGACCGACGCACGCATGCCCAACATGGACGGCGCCACGCTGCTGGCTCATATCCATCGGCTGTACCCGACGACGACCCGGATTCTGCTCACCGGCTACGCGGACATGCCCACGATCATCAAAGCCATTAACGAAGGGAAGATTCACCGCTACATCAGCAAACCCTGGAATGACGAGGAAATGCTCCTGACCTTGCGCCAGTCCCTGGCGCATCAACATTCCGAGCGCGAACGCCAGCGCCTGGAGCAGTTGACCCGGCGGCAGAACGCCCAGTTGAAGTCGCTCAACATCACCCTGGAAAAACACGTCGCCGCCCGTACCGCCGAACTCCAGCAGACTGCCGACATGCTCGACCTGGCCTACGAAGAGCTCAAGCGCAGCTATGTCACCGGCACCGAGGTGTTCTCGCTGCTGGCCAACTTGCGCCTGCCCCCCGCCAAACAGACCAACCGCCAGATCATCGAACTGGTGCGTGTGTATTGCAGACTCCACGAACTGGACGAGGGCACGAGCCGCGACCTGGCCATGGCCGCGGCGCTCTACAACATCGGCAAGCTGAGCTGGACCGACAGCATGATCACCGCGCCCGCGGACCTGCTGCACCACAATGATCGGGAGCGTTATCGCGGTTATCCCAAGCAGAGCGAATCGCTGTTGATGACCCTCGACCCGATGAAGGACGCCGCTCGTCTGATTCTTCATCATCAGGAGCGCTGGGATGGCAGCGGTTTCCCCGACCGGCTCAAGGGCGAGGCGATTCCGTTCGGTTCGCGCCTTCTGAAACTGGCGGTGGATTTCATCGAGTTGCAGCGCGGACTGATCCTCGAGCGGCTGATGAACAGCGATGAAGCGCTGGTCTACATCCGCAGCTATGCCGGGCGGCTCTACGATCCCGAACTGGTGGAGGATTTCATCCAGGTCTGTGCCGCGTACCTGAGCGATGTCTCGTTGGCCGATCCGATGGTCAAGGTGCTGACCACACGGGAAGTGGCGCCGGGCATGATCCTGGCGCGCAACCTCAATGCCGACAACGGCATGCTGCTGCTCAATGCCGGCAAGGTGTTGAATGGGCCGCTGGTGGAGAAGTTGATCGCCTTCGAAGCCATGGAAGGTGCGAAATACAGCATTTTTGTGAAGGTGCCGGAAGACGAGGGCGCGATTCTCGAGGCGGGATAGTTTTTCCGGACTCTACGCCGCCGCTCCCACAGGAGATCGGCGGATGCTCAACAGATTTTTTCGGCGTGACGACGCACCAACACTCATGTGATCCTTGCGCTTTTTCCTCAAGGCCAAACCCGATCCATGACGCTTTCATCCGCTGCCTCGCCCCGCCTCATCCGCATCGCCGCCGCCCTGTTGATCGGCCCGGACGGTCGCACGCTGTTGGTCCGCAAGCGCGGCACCGAGGCGTTCATGCAGCCGGGGGGCAAGATCGACGCCCATGAGCAACCGGTTCACGCCCTGGCCCGTGAACTGGAAGAAGAATTGGGATTGATCATCGATCCGGCACACGCCACCTATCTTGGGCAATTCTCGGCACCGGCCGCCAACGAGCCGGGTTTTGTCGTCCAGGCCGAACTCTTTCAGCTGACCATCGATTCAGACGTATCGCCTGCGGCGGAGATCGAAGAGGTGCGCTGGATCGACCCGGCCACCGACGGCAATGTCACGCTGGCGCCATTGACACGGGACCTGATCCTGCCGTTTTATCGAGCTTCGTTGACGACCGCCTGAACATTTGCGCAACGCTAATTTTATAAGTGCCAGGACTGCCTATGATTCCGCTTAAAGCCTGTCAGCGCTGGGAGTTGGATGCTTGAACAACGACGGACGGCTTGAACATGTGGATTGAGCGGCTTGATGCCAGTCACGCCCTGGATTATCGGGCGCTGATGCTCGAAGCCTACGACCTGCACCCCCAGGCGTTTACCTCCAGCGTGCGCGAACGCGCGGTGATGCCGCTGAGTTGGTGGGAATCACGCCTGGCCAGCAAGCTGGACGTGGTGTTCGGCGCATTCGAAGACGGTGAGTTGGCAGGCATCGTCGGCCTGGCCTTTGAACCTCGGGAAAAGGCCCGGCACAAGGCGACATTGTTTGGCATGTATGTGTCCGGCAAGGTCCGGCAACGCGGGTTCGGTTTTCACCTGGTGCAGGCCGCCCTGACTGAAGCGCAGTCCCGCCAGAGCCTGCGGTTGATCCAGCTGACCGTCACCGCCGGCAATGAAGCCGCGTTCAACCTGTACCAGCGTTGCGGCTTCATCCAGTTTGGCCTCGAACCTTTGGCGGTGCGGGTGGACGAGGATTACTTCGACAAGATCCATATGTGGCGGGAGATCACTCGACCCTGATCGTTCCCACGCGGAGCGTGAGAACGATCGGTGTTAGCGAACCGCGCTGACACCATCCAATGTCGAGAACGACGTGTCCTTGGCCGTCAGCAAAAAATCGCGCATATACGGCGCATCCAGCATGTCGGCCCGAATCCCGGCGTACAGCGTCGCAAACAAACCCTTCTCGCCCAACCGCTTGGCCTTCACGTAACCCCGTGAGCTGTATTCATGCAGCGCCCAATGGGGCATGCCGCACACACCGCGGCCGCTGGCCACCAATTGCATCATCATCACCGTCAGTTCCGACGTGCGGACCTGAGCCGGTTCGACATCGGCCGGTTCGAGGAAGCGGGTGAAGATGTCCAGCCGATCACGTTCCACTGGGTAGGTGATCAGCGTTTCGGTGAGCAAATCTTCCGGGACGATGTAGGCCTTGCTCGCCAAACGGTGCTGGTTGGCCACCGCAAGCATCGCTTCGTAGGTGAACAACGGCACATAGGTGATCCCGGCCAGTTCCAGTGGATCGGAGGTCACCACCAAATCCAGGTCGCCACGGGCCAGCGCAGGCAGCGGGGCGAAGGAGAACCCCGAGGCCAGGTCCAGTTCGACTTCCGGCCAGGCATCGCGGAACTGGTCGATGGTCGGCATTAGCCACTGAAAGCAGCTGTGACACTCGATCGCCATGTGCAAACGCCCGGCAGTGCCACCGGCCAGCCGCGCGATATCGCGCTCGGCACCCCGCAACAACGGCAGAGTGGCGTCGGCCAGTTGCAGCAGACGCAAACCGGCGCTGGTGAAGCGCACTGGTTTGGTCTTGCGCACGAACAGGGGCATCCCCAGCCGTTCCTCAAGTTCCTTGAACTGATGGGACAGGGCGGACTGAGTCAGGTGCAGGCGGTCGGCCGCATCCACCAGGCTATCGGCTTCGCGCAAGGCGTGCAGGGTCTTCAGGTGACGGATTTCAAGCACTGGTGGCTCCATGAGGAAAACTCGTGATCAACACGAAAAAGTTGAGTTTGTCTCATGTTGGGTTGGCTGTCGACAATAGGGCCATCTTTTACAGGGAGAAATTCATCATGGCTCTGGCCCACACACTTGGTTTCCCGCGCATCGGCGCTGACCGCGAACTGAAAAAAGCCCTCGAATCCTACTGGAAGGGCGATCTGGATCAGGACGCGCTGAAAAGCGTCGGCCGCCAACTGCGCGCCACCCACTGGAAATTGCAGAAAGACGCCGGCATCGACCTGCTGCCCGTGGGCGACTTCGCCTGGTACGACCAGGTCCTGACCCATTCCTTGACCTTCGGTGTGATTCCCGAGCGTTTCGACAGCGCCAAAGATGAACGCGGTCTGCCGACCCTCGACACCCTGTTCGCCATGGCCCGTGGCGCCACGGCTACCTGCTGCGGCGGCGAACACAGCAAAGCGCAATACGCCCAGGAACTGACCAAGTGGTTCGACACCAACTACCACTACCTGGTCCCGGAGTTCACCGCTGACCAGCCGTTCAAACTGAGCTGGGAACAACTGTTCGACGAAGTCGACGAAGCCAAGGCCCTGGGGCACAACGTCAAACCTGTGATCATCGGCCCGCTGACTTACTTGTGGCTGGGCAAGGCCAAAGGCAACGACTTCGACAAGCTCGATCTACTCGAACGCCTGCTGCCGATCTATGGCGAAATCCTCGGTCGCCTCGCCGCCCAAGGTGTGGAGTGGGTGCAGATCGACGAGCCGATCCTGACCCTTGACCTGCCACAGGCCTGGAAAAACGCTTTCGAACGCGCCTATCACATCCTTCAATACTCGCCGCTGAAAAAACTGGTGGCGACCTACTTCAGTGGTCTGGAAGACAACCTCGGCCTGGCGGTCAGCCTGCCGGTGCAAGGCTTGCACATCGATGCGGTGCGGGCGCCGGATCAGCTCGGCCAGGTGCTGGATCGTCTGCCGATTTACAAGATTCTCTCGGTGGGTCTGGTCAACGGCCGCAACGTCTGGCGCTGCGAGCTGGAGCAAGTCCTCGCTCAACTGCAACCAGCCCAGGAACGTTTTGGTGACAACCTGTGGGTCAGCAGTTCCTGCTCGCTGCTGCACAGCCCGGTGGATCTGGAGCGCGAAGACAAACTCGACCCGGAGCTGAAAAGCTGGCTGGCGTTTGCCGTGCAGAAATGCGGTGAAATCGCCGTGCTGCGCGATGCCCTGAACGACCCGCAATCACCCAAAGTGCAAGCCGCCCTCGCCGAAAGCCGTGGGATCCAGGCCAGCCGCGCCCAGTCGCCGCGTATTCACAAAGCTGAGGTGCAGGCGCGCATCAACGCCATCGGCGCGGCGGACAGCCAACGCCATTCGCCGTTTGCCGAACGCATCGAGCAACAACGTGCGCGGTTGAAACTGCCGGCATTCCCGACCACGACCATCGGCTCGTTCCCGCAGACCGGTTCAATTCGTCTGGCGCGGCAAGCGTTCAAGCAAGGCAAACTGTCGGCCAACGACTACACCGACGCCATGCACAGCGAAATCCGCCATGCCGTGCAAGTCCAGGAACGCCTGGGTCTGGACGTGTTGGTGCACGGTGAAGCCGAGCGCAACGACATGGTCGAGTACTTCGCCGAGCAACTGGACGGCTACGTGTTTACCCGTTTCGGCTGGGTTCAGAGCTACGGTTCGCGTTGCGTCAAACCGGCGATCATCTATGGCGACCTGAGCCGCCCGAAGCCGATGACGGTCGACTGGATCACCTACGCGCAGAGCCTGACCGACAAGGTCATGAAGGGCATGCTCACCGGTCCCGTGACCATGCTGATGTGGTCGTTCCCGCGCGAAGACGTCTCGCGCAAAATCCAGGCGCAGCAATTGGCATTGGCCCTGCGTGAAGAAGTGGTCGACCTGGAAGCTGCCGGTATCAAAATCGTGCAGATCGACGAAGCTGCATTCCGCGAAGGCTTGCCGCTGCGCCGGGCGCAATGGCAGGAATACCTCGACTGGGCGGTGGAAGCCTTCCGCTTGAGCGCCTCCGGTGTGCGGGACGAAACCCAGATCCACACCCACATGTGCTACAGCGAGTTCAACGATGTGATCCAGTCCATCGCGGCCATGGACGCCGACGTGATCACCCTCGAGACCTCGCGTTCAAACATGGAGTTGCTGGAGGCTTTCGAAGCGTTCGACTACCCGAACGACATCGGCCCGGGCGTCTACGATATCCACTCGCCACGGGTGCCGGACACGGCCGAGATGGTCAAATTGATGAGCAAAGCGGTGAAGCGGATTCCGGCCGAGCGGTTGTGGGTCAATCCGGATTGCGGGTTGAAGACTCGGGCGTGGCCTGAGACCGAAGCGGCGTTGGTGAACATGGTGGCGGCGGCGCGGCAGTTGCGGGGTCAGTTGGCTTAGCAAATGTAGCGTCTGTTTGATCGTTCCCACGCGCGTGGATGCCTCAATGGACGCGCAGCAATCGCTTCGGCAGGGACGCGGAGCGTGGGGACGATCTTCTGTCCGAATACGACCGTTCAGCACTCTTCATCAAACTGTCACGTAACTGTGGCAGCGCGCTTGAACAAACTTCATCAGACTCGCGCTCTACTGGGGTTCTGTGTTTCGGTGTTTTTCATGCGTGCATTCATTTTTCTGGCCTTGCTGTTATTTGGCCTGCCGTCTTTCGCGGCGTCTCGTTGCGATGTCAATGTTCCAACCGAACATGCCGATCTGGCGCAGGTGAGCCTGGCGTACCAGAGCATTGGCCGTGCGTCCGACCCAGCGTTGTTGCTGGTGATGGGCCTGGGCGGGCAGTTGATTCACTGGCCGGATGAGGTGGTGATCGCGCTGTGTCAGCAGGGGTTTCGGGTGATTCGCTATGACAATCGCGATGTCGGGCTCTCGACCTGGCGGCAAGCGCCGGTCGACGCCAACCTGACGTTCGAAGTGCTGCGCTACAAACTCGGTTTGCCGGTGTCGGCGCCGTACACCCTGACCGATATGGCCGATGATGCCTTTGGCTTGATGGATGCGTTGCACGTCGAGCAATTTCACGTATTGGGCGCGAGCATGGGCGGGATGATCGCCCAGCATATGGCGGCGATGGCGCCGCAGCGTGTGGAAAGTCTCACGTTGATCATGACCAGCTCCGGGGCTGAAGGCTTGCCGGCGCCAAGTGCGGCGTTGGTGCAGTTGTTGTCGCGACGCGGCGCGCCGAATCGCGAAGTGGCGCTGGAACAACAAGCCGATTTGCTGGCGGCGCTGGGCAGCCCGACGGTGAGCGATGATCGGCAGGGGCTGCTGCATCAGGCGGCGCTCTCTTATGACCGTGCGTTCAACCCCGAAGGCGTGAAGCGCCAGATCATGGCGATTCTCGCCGAGCGCAGTCGTGTCGCGCTGCTCAATCAACTGCGGGTACCGACGCTGGTGGTCCACGGCACCGCCGATCCGCTGTTGCCGGTGATGCACGGCGTACATTTGGCGGCCCATATCCGCGGCAGTCAGTTGAAGCTGATTCCGGGGCTGGCGCATCGTTTTCAGGAGGCGTTCAAGGCGCCGCTGCTGGCGGCGGTGTTGCCGTACTTGCAGGCCCACCGCGAAGACACCTCGCATTGGGCGCAGATTGATCCGGTGACGGCACCGAATCTTCTCTAACCCACCGGGAGTGGAACGGCTGCCACCTCGGGCCTCGTCGGGTGTATCGTTCAAACTTTCCGGCGCAATCCAAGCCTGCGAGGTGTGTGATGAGTACCCCCCTGAAAATCGATTTCGTCAGCGACGTGTCCTGCCCCTGGTGCGTTGTCGGCCTCTACGGCCTGACCCGAGCGCTGGATTTGCTGGGCGACGAGGTGCAGGCCGAGATCCGTTTCCAGCCGTTCGAACTGAACCCGAAGATGGGGCCGGATGGACAGAACATCACCGAACACATCACCGAGAAGTACGGCTCGACACCTGAGCAATCGCAGAAGAATCGCGAGATGATCCGCGCGCGTGGCGCCGAGGTCGGATTTGCCTTTCGCACGGACGGCAACAGCCGCATCTACAACACTTTCGATGCTCATCGCTTGCTGTTCTGGGCGGGGCTGGAAGGGCTGCAGTTCAATCTGAAAGAGGCGCTGTTCAAGGCGTACTTCACTGAGGGCGGCAATCCGTCCGATCACGCGCAACTGGCGCAGATCGCTGAAAGCGTGGGGTTGGATTGCTCACGTGCCAAAGCGATTCTGGCGTCGGACGAGTTCGCCAAAGAGGTTCGCGAGGAAGAGCAGTTGTGGCTGTCGCGAGGCGTCAGTTCGGTACCGACAGTGGTGTTCAACGGACAATACGCCGTCACTGGCGGGCAGCCGGTGGACACCTTTGTCGGGGCGATTCGGCAAATCATGAGCGAAACAAAGGGCGGCACCGTGAGCTGACCTGGCCTGAGATCGTTCCCACGCTCCCGCGTGGGAATCAGGTCCATCAGTGGCTCAGCCCGTACTTCTTCACTTTGTCGAACAGCGTGGTCTTGGCCATGCCCAGTTCCAGACTCGCCTGGGTCAGGTTGCCGCCGCTGCGTTGCAAGGCGTCGCTGAGCAGGTTGCGTTCGAAAGCTTCTACCGCTTCGGCGAAGGCCAGGCCCTGATTACTACCGCTGGCGCCGGACTTCTTGAAGGCCGGCAGGCCGAGGGCAAAACGCTCGGCGACATTGCGCAGTTCGCGCACGTTACCCGGCCAGTCGTGGCTCATGAGGTTTGACAGGGTCTGGTTGTCCAGGTCCGGCACCGCGCGGTCGAAGCGCAGGGACGACTGCTGCAGAAAGTGTTCGAATAATTGCAGAATGTCTTCGCGTCGTTCGCGCAGTGGTGGCAGTTCGAGGGTCACCACGTTCAAGCGGTAATACAGGTCGCTGCGAAACTCACCAGCCTTGCTCGATTCATCCAGATCGGACTTGGTCGCCGCGATCACCCGGCAATCCACCGCCACGCTCTGGTTCGAGCCAAGGCGTTCGAGGGTGCGCTCCTGCAACACCCGCAGCAGTTTGATCTGCAAGGAAAGCGGCATACTTTCCACTTCATCGAGGAACAGCGTACCGCCGTCGGCGTGCTCGATCTTGCCGATCCGCCGTTTGCCAGCGCCGGTAAAGGCGTTGGCTTCATGACCGAAGATTTCGCTTTCGAACAGGTTTTCCGGCAGGCCACCGCAGTTCAGCGCGACGAACTGCTGGGTGTGCCGTCGACTGAAGTCATGCAGGCAACGCGCGACCAACTCCTTACCGGTGCCGGTCTCGCCTTCGATCAGCACGTTGGCCGAGGTGTCTGCGACGTTGGCGATCAGTTCCCGCAGGTTCTGCATGGCCGGTGAGCGTCCGATGATCCGGCCTTCGAGGGAATCCCGTTCCGCCAATTGCCGACGCAACGACGAGACTTCGCGCGCGAGGCTGCGTTGCTCCAGCGCACGGCGCGCCACGTCGACCAGGCGTTCGGGGGAGAAGGGTTTCTCCATAAAGTCGTAGGCGCCTTTCTGCATCGCGCCCACGGCCATGGAGATGTCGCCGTGGCCGGTGATCAGTACCACCGGCAGGCTGCGGTCGCGGGCCTTGAGTCGGGTCAGCAATTCCAGGCCGTCGATGCCCGGCAAGCGGATGTCGCTGATGACGATGCCTGCAAAGTTATCGCCGACCCGCTCCAGCGCTTCTTCGGCGCTGCCGACGCCCACGCAGGGAATGTCTTCAAGGGTCAGCGCCTGTTGGCAGCCGAGCAGCACATGGGGGTCGTCTTCGACGATCAGCACACTAAGGTCGTTGTTCATATTGGCTCGGCGTGAGTGGGGCTTACCAACGGTAAACTGAGAACGAAGGTGGTACCACCGCTGGCCGGGTGTTCGACACCCAGATGCCCGCCGGTGGCAGCGGCCAGGCTGGCGGAAAGGGTCAGGCCGAGGCCCAGGCCCTGTTCGCCGGGTTTGGTGGTGAAGAACGGTTCGAACAGATGTTTGCGTGCTTCGGCGTCGATGCCGTGGCCGTTGTCGCGTACACGGAGGCGATATTTGCCGTCGAAGATTTCGCCTTCCAGCCACAACTCCGGCAGCGGCTGTGCCTGCATGGCGTCGAGGGCGTTGCCAATCAGGTTGACCAGAATCTGCTCGAGGCGGGTTTGGTCGATCTGCACCTGAAGATCGGCGAAGTCTCGGTGCAGTTGCAGATGAGCGCTTTCCACGCGACCGCCCAGCAGCTGCAAGGCGGCATCCACTGCTTTGCCAAGACTGGCCTGACCTTTGTCGTCACCGCGACGGGCGAAGGAACGCAGGCTGGCGGTGATCCGGCCCATGCGGTCGATCAGTTCGTTGATGGTCTTGAGGTTGGTGCTGGCAACGTCCAACTGGCCACGCTCAAGGAAACGCACGGTGTTGCCGGACAATGTGCGCAGCGCTGCCAGTGGCTGGTTCAATTCGTGGGCGATGCTGGTGGACATCTGGCCGATGGCCGCGAGTTTTCCGGCCTGCACCAGTTCATCCTGGGCGCGGCGTAGCGTCTCTTCGGCCAGACGCCGTTCGCGGATCTGACCCTTGAGCCGTTCGTTGCTGGCGCGCAGATCGGTGGTGCGTTCGGTAATCCGACGCTCCAGTTGATTGTTGGCTTCCTGCAAGGCTTCCCGGGCGGCGAGGCGCGTGGCGATCACCTTGCGCCGCTCGTTCCAGGCGATCAGCAGGAACGCCACCAGGGCAAACGCCACCGCCACCAGAATCCCTTGATTGATCGCTTCACGCCGCAAATCCTGCAGCGGTGTGAGCAAAGTGAAATTCCACGGGGTATCGCTCAATGGGCGGGTTTGCGAGAGGTAGCTGATGTTCTCTTCGTCGGACACGAGTTCGCTGTTGGCCGGGAACGTCAGTTTTTCCTCGCCTTCTGCCAGTTGTTCCCGGGCGAGCGGTTGCAGTTCGTTCAGCGGGAACCAGTAATACTGAAGACTGCGGGCCAGTTTTTCCTTGGTCTCGTCGCTCAGCGGCACCACTGATTTGAGCCGTCGTGCCGGATCGCTGGAGAGAATAATGATGCCGTTCTCATCGCTGACGAAGGCCTCCAGGCGGGCGCGCTGCCAGCGTTCTTCCATGGCTTCGAGGCGGACTTTGACCACCGCGACGCCGATGATCTTGCCGTGTTCTTCCAGGCCATGAGCCAGGTAGTAACCGGGCTCACCGCTGGTACTGCCGATGCCGTAGAAGCGCCCCGGCTGACCGCGCACGGCGTTTTGGAAGTAGGCGCGAAAGGACAGGTCTTCGCCCAGGTAACTGTCGACATCGCGCCAGTTACTGGTGGCCATGACGCGACCGGTGGTGTCCATCACATAGATAGCCCGACTGCGGCTGCGTCGGTTCAGGCCTTCGAGGTATTCATTGACCGTCTGCCGGTGTTCCTGTGACGGGTCGGCCAACAGCTTCGAAACACTGGATTCAAGTTCCAGCAGGCTGGGCAGGTAGGTGTACTTGCTGATCTCGCTCTCGACGGCGCGGGCGTGCAGTTCGAGCTGACGCTGGCCGTTCTCGCTGAGGCTGCGGATCCCGTAGTGTTCACTGACCCAGAAGCCGATGTAACCCAACCCGATCATCAGGGCGATGACCAGCGGCGGGAGGAGCAGGTGGCGAATCAGACGGGGTTTCACGGCGAGTGATGGCGGCGCGGCGCGATAGAGAGTGGGGTCGCATTTCATCACAGATGCCTTGGGGTCAACCACAACACAAATCTCCAGATCACCGCCGGCCCTTGTGGGAGCTGGCTTGCCTGCGATGGCGGCCGGTCAGTCATTGATGATGTCGACTGACATTCCGCTATCGCAGGCAAGCCAGCTCCCACAGGGGCAGCGGCGCCCGATGCTTAGTGCTGCAGAATCTTGTTAAGGAAGTGCTGTGTACGCTCGGCGCGGTGGCTGATGTCGCCGAAGAAATCCTCTTTCTTGCAGTCTTCGATGATCTTGCCCTGGTCCATGAAGATCACCCGGTCCGCCACTTTACGGGCGAAGCCCATTTCGTGGGTCACGCACATCATGGTCATGCCTTCGTGGGCCAGTTGCACCATCACGTCGAGTACTTCATTGACCATTTCAGGGTCCAGCGCCGAGGTCGGTTCGTCGAACAGCATGACGATCGGGTCCATCGCCAGCGCACGGGCAATCGCCACACGCTGTTGCTGTCCACCGGAGAGCTGGCCCGGGTGCTTGTGGGCGTGGGCGGAGAGGCCGACGCGCTCAAGCAATTGCAAGCCTTTCTTGTTGGCTTCTTCCTTGCTGCGCCCCAACACCTTGATCTGCGCGATGGTCAGGTTTTCGGTGATGGTCAGGTGCGGGAACAGTTCGAAATGCTGGAACACCATGCCGACGCGCGAACGCAGTTTCGGCAGGTCGGTCTTCGGGTCGGCGATGGACGTGCCATCGACCACCACGTCGCCTTTCTGGAACGGTTCCAGGGCATTGACGCATTTGATCAGCGTGGATTTGCCGGAACCGGACGGCCCGCACACCACGATCACTTCGCCTTTTTTGACCTCGGTGCTGCAGTCAGTCAGTACCTGGAAGTCCCCATACCACTTGTTGACGTTCTTGATAGAGATCATACGGCGAACCTTTTTTGCAGACGCTTGACCAGCAGCGAGGCGGCAAAGCTGATTGTGAAGTACGTGAGCCCTGCGAAGATCAGGAACTCATTCGAGCGGCCGATGATGTCGCCACTGGCACGCGAGGCATTGAGGAAGTCCACCAGGCCGACCGCATAGACCAGCGAGGTGTCCTGAAACAGGATGATGCTCTGTTGCAGCAGCAGCGGGGTCATCTTGCGGAACGCTTGCGGCAGGATGATCAAACGCATCATCTGGCCATACGTCATGCCCAGGGCCTGGGCAGCACCCATCTGGCCCTTGGGAATCGACTGCACGCCAGCCCGGACGATTTCGCAGAAGTACGCCGCTTCGAACATCATGAACGCCACGATGCAGGAAGCGAACGCGCCGATCGGGGTGTCTTCGCCGGTGATCCAGCGCAGCACGAACGGCACCGCCAGGTAGAACCAGGTGATGACCAGCAGCAGCGGGATCGAACGGAAGTAGTTAACGTAGGCGCCGGCAATGTTCGACAGCCATTTGCTGTGGGACAGGCGCATCAGTGCCAGGATCGTTCCGAGGATGATCCCGCCGACCACGCCCAGCGCCATCAGTTGCAGGGTCATGACCATGCCGTTCCACAGGCCCGGCAGGGACGGGATGATGCCCGAGAAGTCGAATTCCATCATTTACCCCCTACGGAGATCAGGCCCGGTACGGCCACTTTTTTCTCGACCATGCGCATCAGCAACATCAGGCCCATGTTCAGCGTGAAGTAGATCAGGGTCGCCAGGGTGAAGGCTTCGAACAGGTTGGCGGAGAACTCGGCGGTCTGTTTGGTCTGCGCAAGCAACTCCATCAGACCGATCAGCGAGGCCACGGACGAGTTCTTGAACACGTTCAGGAATTCCGAGGTGAGCGGCGGAATGATGATCCGGTAAGCCTGGGGCAGCAGCACGTTCCAGTAAACTTGCGGCAGCTTGAAACCCATGGCGCGAGCGGCGGCTTCCTGGCCGCGAGGCAACGCCTGGATGCCGGTACGCACTTGTTCGCAAACCCGCGCGGCAGTGAACAGACCCAGGCACACGACGACACTGAGGAAGGCCGAAGTGGTCGGGTTAAGGTCCTGTTTGTACCAGTCCTGCAGGTTTTGAGGCAGTAGATCGGGCACCAGGAAGTACCAGATGAACAGCTGAACCAGCAGCGGCACGTTACGAAAAAGTTCGACGTAGCAGGTCGCAATGCCCGATACGATGCGGTTCGGCACGGTGCGCATGACACCCAGAATCGAGCCCAGCAACAGGGCAATAATCCAGGCCACGACGGCGATGGCGATGGTCCAGCCCAAACCGGAGAGGTACCAGTCGAAATAAATTTCGCTGCCTACGCCGGTGGACTTGAAGAACACGCTCCAGTCCCAGTTGTAATTCATTAGGGTCTCCCCTCAGATCGATCGATGTACAAATGCCCGCCTGGGGGAGCTCCGTTCCCGCCCGACCTTGACGGTCAGGCACACACGAGCGGCTCGACAGCCACCGGTTCGAGTGTTTCCAAAAATGCCAGCAGGGAGTGACAACCCCTGAAAGGGCAGTGGCCCTCTCAGGAGATAAGGTTAGTCAGAAATCAGGACTTCTTGTCGTCAGCCGCTTTATCGGTCGGATTGGCGATCAATTCCTTGATCTTCTCGCTCATCGGGAAGTTCAGGTTCAGGCCTTTAGGCGGGATTGGCTGCATGAACCATTTTTCGTAGATCTTGTTGATCTCGCCCGACTTGTAGGTCGCGACGATTGCGTCGTCCACAGCCTTCTTGAACGGCTCGTCGCCCTTGCGAACCATGCAGCCGTAGATTTCATAGGACTGGGCAGTACCGGTTACCGACCAATCAGCAGGCTTCTTGGCCTTGGCCATTTCACCGGCCAGCAAGGCGTCGTCCATCATGAAAGCAACGGCACGGCCCGATTCCAGCATGTTGAAGGACTCGCCGTGGTCCTTGGCGGAGATCACGTTCATGCCCATCTGCTTGTCGGCGTTCATCGACTTGAGGATACGCTCGGACGTGGTGCCGGCGGTGGTCACGACGTTCTTGCCTTTCAGGTTGTCGAAGTCCTTGTACTCCGAAGCGGTTTTCGACAGCAGGCGAGTACCCACTTCGAAGATGCCAACGGAGAAGTCAACTTGCTGCTGACGTTCGACGTTGTTGGTGGTGGAGCCGCACTCGACGTCCACGGTGCCGTTCTGCACCAGCGGGATACGGGTTTGCGAGGTGACCAGGTTGTATTTGACCTGGAGGTTCGGCAAGTCGAGGTCTTTCTTGATGGCTTCGACGATTTTCATCTGGATATCGTGGGAGTAGCCAACCGGTTTGCCGGAAGCGTCCGCGATATAGGAAAACGGAATGGAAGCGTCACGATGCCCGAGGGTGATAACGCCGGACTCTTTGATCTTCTTCAGGGTGCCGGTGAGTTCGGCGGCGAAAACTGGAGTGCTGATCAGAGCGGCAGCAATGGCTGCGCCCAGGATATGGGGAACGATGCGCATCAAATTTTCCTCGACATTGTTTTTTTTATGGAGCCAGTTCATCGGCCCTTTGTGCTTCGAATGCTTGCCGGCTCCCGAAGGGTTGGCACAGCGGACATTCGTCCAAGAGTGTAGAGCATGACTCGTGCCAGGCCAGGCCTGACAGATCAAATCATTGATTTATAAGGGTATTAAATATTTATGGCGCAGATTTTGACGTTGGCGAATCCGGTTAACCGAATCGACCGACAGGTCTCGTTCGGAAAACCGAATGGTGTTTGGGGCCGCTAACGCCACACCGGCAACAAACCCAGTGAAAACAGGACATGTGAAACTGCACTGATCGCGCCGAAAAACAACACCAGGGCAATCATGGGCTGGCCTCCCCAGACGCGATACCGCGGGCTGCCGAAGCGTTTGCGTGAAGCGCTGGCCAGCAATGCCGGGGTAATGACGGCCCAGAGGGTCGCCGCCAGACCGGCGAAACCGATGGCATGGATAAACCCTTCGGGCCACAACAACCCGCAGAGCATGGGCGGTAGGAAGGTGGTGGCTGCGGTTTTCAGGCGACCTCGCGGGCTGTCGTCAAAACCCAGCACATCGGCCAGATAATCGAACAGCCCCAGAGTCACGCCGAGAAAGGAGCAGGCAACGGCGAAGTTGGAAAAAAGGGTGAGGAATACGTCGATTTTTGCGCTGTTGAGCATTGCCCCCAACGCGCTGATCAGTACGTCGATATTACCGCCACGCTGAGCGATGTCCTTGAACCCATCCCGGGGAATGTTCCCCATGCTGCAAACCATCCAGACGACGTAGAGCCCAAGCGCGATGAGGGTACCGCTGATCAGGCAGGCACGGATACGCTGCGGGTCTTTGCCGAAGTGTTTCATCAGGCTGGGAACATTGCCGTGAAAGCCGAAGGACGTCAGGCAGAAGGGCAGGGTCATTAGCAGGTAAGGGAGGTAGTGGCTATCCGTGGCGTTTCGATTGAGCAGTGTCGCCGGTTGCACATGATCGAGCAGCCCGCCGAAGGTCAGGAAAAACGCGATGATCTTTGCGCCGAATATCACCGTGGTCACCCGGCTCACTGCCGCCGTGCTCAGCCATACGATGAGCGCGACTGTCAGGGTGAAATACAAGCCCCCGGCACGTGCCGACAGATTCAATCCCAATGACTGGGCGCTGTGATGAATGACCGAACTGCTGGCCGAGATGTAGGCGTAGGTCAGCGTGTACAGGACAAAGACGATGCTCAAGCCGTTCAACACATTCCAGTGACGACCCAACAGGTCTTTGGTGATCGTTGAAAAACTGGCGCCCGGACGATAGTTGAGGTTGGCCTCAAGAATCATCAATCCGGAATGCAAGGTACAGAACCAGGCAAACAACAGGACCGCGACGGAGCCATAAAACCACAGGCCGGACATGACGACCGGCAGCGAAAACATGCCGGCGCCGACAATGGTGCCACCGGTCATCATGGCGCCGCCGACCACCGAGGGCGACCGTTCGAGTGCGACGGGGGTAGCGGAAGAGGACGAAGAAGTGCTGCGCATGGCAAGGCCTGCATCTGAATTATTAGAGGGCTGTTCTTTCAGCGGACGGAAAGGTCGGCGTACGAAAGGATCAGCGCCATTCAGCGTTGCTGATGAATGGCGCCGACAGCGCATTAGTGCATGGCCAGCAAGCGTGACAACTGACGGGCTCTCTCCAGCAGCAGGCTGTCCTGCCCGGGTAACGCGTCGAACGAGAGTCCGACCGGCAGCGAGTGTTTTTCCGCTACCGGAACGGTGACACTGGGGGCGGCCAGGTTGCTCGCCGGGTCGGTGTTGCGCACGAACGTTTCGAAGTTGCTTTCTGCTTCGCAATCCGTGAGCAACGGTGCCGTGCAACTGACGGTGGGGTACGCAATTACATCCAGTTGATGGGCATTGAACAGACGGCTGTATTCACGACCCAGCTGCAGTTTGCTCATCAATGCCTGTACATAGTCCGTGTAGGAAATAGCCGGGCTCTCAAGTTGCGCCGTCAGTATTTTCTTGATGCCTGGGTCCTGGATCTGCGCCAGGATGCTCAGGAAACGGTCGCCCCAGCCTTCTTTCATCAAGAAGCGCGGGAAGTCGATAAAGAACTCATAAATCGGCAATGGGAACTGAATGCTCTCGTTGATTTCCCCGATCAACAGGTCATCGACCGGAACCAGCTCCACGCCCCGATCTGCCAGTACCTCGATAGCCGCGAAGCAGTCCCGTCGGACTTTTTCGTCGAGGTCGGCCCAGAGGAATTTTTCCGGTATGCCCACCCGTAGCGGTCTGTTGTTGTCTAGGGCCGCGGGGCGGGTCCCGGTCAGAAGACGGTGGATGAACTGGCAGTCTTGCAGTGTGCGGGTCAGTAGCCCCGGCGTGTCCTTAGTCTGGGAAACGGGCACGATGCCGTCGACCGGGTAACAACCCGTGGTGGGGCGGAACCCGACGATCCCGCAGAACGCTGCGGGTATGCGCACCGAGCCGCCGGTGTCGGTGCCCACGGCGCACGGCACAAGACCGGCGGCGACGGCTGCCGCACAACCACCGCTGCTGCCGCCTGCGCTGTAGCGTTCGTCGGCCGGGTTGACCACGGCGCCGTGGGTTCGGTTGGCCGACGTCACCCCGAACGAAAGTTCATGCATGTTGTTTTTACCAACGACCCTTGCCCCCAGCGCCTTGAAGCGCTCGACAATCCCGGCATCGGACAACGGGTAGTAAGCGGCCAGTCCCGGCGTTCCGGCGGTGGTCGGCATGCCGCTGACATTGATGTTGTCCTTGAAGGAAACGGGAATGCCATACAGGCCTGCCTCTCGGTCGACGCCTGGGGCGCTCTCGAACGCGGCCGGATCGAACGTGATAAAGCTGTTCAGGTGTTGATGATTAAACTGTTTCTCGCGCAGGGATTGGTGCCAGGTGTCCAGACAATGGCGGCCACCGCGAAATCCGCTGACGAGTTCTTCAATTGAAAGCTGGCTATACATAAAACGGGTCTCGGCTATAGAGATGGAGGCTTGCGATGAAGGCATCAGCAATAGCGGTATTGAGCGTGCAGCCCATCCAGCGGATTGTCGACAATCAAGTCGCCACCCAGACTGCTGATCACCGCACAGGCACTATTTAGCGCTGTTTGAATGGCGCCTTCCGCCCAGCCACCGGTGAAAGAGCAGCCGCACCCGGCGAGGTACAACCCCGTGTCCTGTTGTGGATCGAGGGCCGTTTTGAATTGGTAGAACAAGCGCTCCGAGTAGATATCGTCACCCGGAAAATTGAGTTTGAAGGCACCCAGCGAATGCTTGTCGGTCAGCCAGTCATACTCCAGGACGTAGCGCTGGTAGTTACCATTGAGCGGTAGAAGGTGGCTGGCAAACTTTGGTGCGCTCATGGCCAGTTCATCGACAAGACGCAAGCAGCGTTGAACTTTGTCGGTCATTGAAACCATCTTGTGGGAGTCGTCTTCCCAGGTGTAGCTAATCAATACCACACCCCAGGAGTCAGGGTCCTGCGGCGCGTAATCGAGGCAATACACGCCCTTCACCAGGGTGTCCGTCTGGATGTTCTGTGGCAGACCATGTTTCAACCAGAACTTGTCTTTGGTCAGGATGAACAGCTTGGACGAGCCGACCATGTGGGTTTCGTTGATCGCCCGGGCCACATCACGATTCACGAATGCCTGGTTCTGCGTGAGCTTGAGGTTCACTTGCAGCGCCCGGGTGGTGGTCGTGGTAATCACCCGGTCGCAGGCATAGGTTTCGCCATTGCTGCCAGCCAGCAGGATTTCACCGTTATGGCCCTTGTTGATGGATTCGATGCGGGTGCGGCAGATTCGGTCGCGCAGTGGTATGCCGTTGAATGACGTATCGGCAATCAACTCCGACAGCGACGAGATGCCCATAGGCACCAGCCGTTGATTGACTTCGAGGCCATTGACCACCAGCCGCAGAATCTCGGTAAAGGAGGCGCGGTACACCGATTGAAAACCGCCTGAGCCAATCCCCAGCGAACCGAATAGATGGAAGTCTTCGGGTTTACGCCACTGTTGTCCGCCGGGCGGGTTGCTGCCGGTAAAAATCCGCACCATGGCCGAATAGAACGAGCTGTCGCCGAAGCAATCCAGATAGCGCTGCCATTCCGGCTGCACTTGCGCGTAATTGTGTTGCTTCAGTAACTCGGTCAGTAACAACGGTGGCGCCAGGCAGGTGCCGTCATCGAAGATCACGCCTTCTTTCAAAAACGCATTCCAGCCACGATGGACCGTGCTGAAAATGGCCGGCGGCGGCTGCATGGCCGCCCAGTGATGAGTCTCACCGCGGTAGTGGATTTCAGTGTCCACGACGCCAGGGTCAGGAAACGCTTCAGTAGTTTCGATGCCGAACCGGTTCAGGTAGTGAAACAACCCGACCTCGCTGGGAGGAAAGCGCATTGCGCCCATTTCGGCGATGAATTGCGGGTGGTCATCGTCAAAGCGTTGGGTTAGCAAGCGACCGCCCAAGTGCTCCTCGGCGGCCTCGAACAGCGTGACCCGACGGGCGCCGGCACGGAGTAGTTCGTAGGCAGCGACCAGTCCGCTTAACCCGGCGCCGACAATGCCAATGTGTTTGTTGGTCGCTTCAGGTGGCAGGTAACCGATCGCATCACTGGCATTGCGCAAAAACTGGCCGTAGTCATACAACAAATCGACATACGGAAAAGAACAGGGGAATGTGGCTTCGTCGAAGCCGGTACTTATAACGTTCACGTGTGATTCTCGATAAATCAAATAATTAACTGCAGGCTTTCAATCGCTCGGGAGGGATTGAGCAGAAGTACTTTTTTGCCTTTGATTTTCCAGGTGCCTTCGGCGTTAATCAGTTGATGCTCAACGGTGACCGGGTAATGCCATTCGCTGTCCCCGCGGGCTTCGCAATAGAGCATGTTGGTACTGCTCAATGCGCTCAGCTCGTCATCTTCCATTCGGATCAGCGGAGACTGGGCGATATGCAAACTGCGACTTTTTGGCTGTTGCGAGTAGTTGCGCGCGTTGGCCAATCGGTTGATTCGCAACGTGGTCAGAAACCGGTCTTCATACAGCAACGAGGACTCATGAAGGGGGCTGGTCTGTTCTCGTCTCAACGGTATCCAGTAGGTGTATTCGGGGGTCAGCAGTTGTTGCCAGGCACTGAAATCCTGTTGGTCCAACAGCTGGATTTCGCTGGCGATCAACTGTTCGATGGCGTGTTTATTGTTCTGATCGAGTTGCATGGTTATCCCGCATCAAGTGCTGCCAGCTGTTGTAAAAGTTGCGCATCGCCATTTCGCTGGTGCCCGAAACCACGTGGGTCCGCTCATACGATTCGTTCAATTCAAAGAGGCGCGCCACGTTGACCCACTCGTTGGCGTCACTGCGCAATCCCTCCGTCGCCCGCTCGTACATTTCCACATCGTCGTGTGCAACCATCGAGCAGGGGGAATTGATCAGGTTGTTGTATTGGACGGTTCTTTCCAGCAACTGGATGGGGGCCCCCAACAACTCGAAGATCCAAGACTCGACCACCGTCTCCTGGGCGCTGATCGGCTTGATCACCCGCAACGTCTGGATCGGTCCCTTGACCATCAGGTTCGGGAAATAGACGGTGTTGTGTCGGGTGTCTTCGAGAATCTCGCTGGCCTGGCGTTCGCCATAACTCTGGACCATCAGCTCCCAGTAACCCGGAATATCGGCATAGGCTTTATGGATTGAGTTGCTGACGCCGGTATGCCCATGGCCGTTGGGCCAGATGCGAATGCCCATGTTGGCGAAAAACTCGTAGGACGCCATGAACGGTGAAAACAGCTCGACCGCCATGGGCGAAGGGCTGGTCTGGTCGCTGGTTTCCTTCCACAAGCGAATCGCCTCGCCCGCCGAGGACTCGTGGGCAATCATCGGGTGACAGGTGTCGGTCTGGTTATCGACGACCATTTTCCAGTTGCAGCGGTGGCGGTGCAGGAGCGGTTGGCCAACGACGCGCAACTGACCCAGGGGCGAGCGCAACACCATGTTGTCCAGCGTTGATAATGACTCGCCGAAAAACTCGTTGAAGTCGATGCCTTCGGCCTGGAGCCGGACAAACACAAAACCGCGATAATTCTCCACCGCCGCGACGGCTTGCATGCCTTTGTGGGCAGAGCACGCGCTGAGGTCGCACTCGTCGTATTCCTTCTTCACCGGAATACTCAACAGTTCGCCATCGGTCTTGAATGTCCACGCATGGTAAGGGCAGCGGATGAACCGGCCGACATGACCGCGAGGCTCGGCCAGCACTTTCACACCTTTGTGCGGGCAGCGGTTATGCAGAACAACAATCTCGCCATTTTTTTGCCGGACCATCGCCAAGGGTTGCTGTGCAATGTCGGTGGTGAAAAAGTCGCCGGGCTGCGGGATCAGGCTGTCGTGCCCCACATAGCACCAACTGGCGGCGAAGACGTTGTGTTGTTCTTGTTCGAAGAGCTGTTGATCAAGGAAGAGCGATTTGTGCACTTCTCTGCCGTTGAAGTAATTGTCCAAACGGTGTTCCTCGTTAGATCGCCAGCTTCAGGCGTTGGCTTTTAGCCCGCGAGACGCAGGGATAAATCCTTGCGCTACAGGCAGCTTCTTTTTCGCTCATGATGAAATCGCGATGATCGACTTCACCCTCAAGGACCTCTAGCGCGCAGACACCACACTCACCGCGTCGACAGTCGTAGAGCGGGTCAAGACCGGCCGCCTCCAGTGCCTCCAGCAAGGTTTGATCCTGATTGACGTTGACGCTGATACCCGACTCGACGGCGTCAATCACAAAGGCCGACGCATCGACTTCCCGAACCACGTTGAAGATTTCAAAATGGATGCGCTCGCGCGCCAGGCCATTGGCCTCGGCATGGTAAAACACGTCGTTGAGCATCGATTGCGGGCCGCAGACGTAGAGCCGGTCCTGTGGTGCCAGATCCGCCAGCACCTGGCCGATAGAGCGGCGGCCATCGGGCTGACTGGAGAAGTGCAAGTGCAGGCGCTCCTGCAGCAGTGCCTGCATTGGCAAGGCATAGGCCGCGTCGTCGTCGCTCCTGGCGAAATAGTGCAGGTGCGTGCTTCGATTCAATGACGTCAGGTGATGAAGGATCCCGGTCAGTGGCGTAATGCCGATGCCGCCGGCAATCGCAATGTCCCTGCCGACGCCTTCAGTGAGCGGGTAAGTGAACGTATTGAACGGGCCATCGAGCTGCACCGTGTCGTTGACTGTTAGCGAGCGAATACAGCGACTGCTGACTGAGTCGGCCGTGAGCCGGATGGCAAAGACGACGCTGTCTTGCGGCGTCATGCAGTCTGCCAGCTGTACCGCCGAGTAGTGCCGCCATTCATTCAGTTCGGGGATGAACCATTTGAAATGCGCGCCCGCTTCCGGCGCCGCACACCCCGGTGTTTGCGGGCTGACGGTGATTTCTTTGATAGAGGCCGAGAGCATTCGGCAATCAGTGATTGTGTAGTTCATACGAGAATCAGCTTTCCTGGCTTAGCGGCGTTTCATGCAGGTAGATCCATTGGGCGTTGTGGTGATGGATGCCAATGATCGCCACCGAAACCCGTGAGCTTTCGCGCTGGTCGAGGCGATGGGTTTCCTTGTAGCGGATCGCCACGCTGTCGCCTTCTTGCCAGACCGTCTGCAGGTCGCTGATGACGATCTCCAGGCCTGGCTTGGCGCCGACCGCCCCCTTGAACATCTGTTCGACCATCGCCCGGCTGACGATGGCGGCCGAAGTGGTGACCATGGTGAAGTGCTCGGCGAATGCCGACATCAGCGGCTCGAGCGCGGCCTGCCCCTTACCGTTTACATCGGTGAACAGGGTGTGGATCAGCTCGTGCACGTGATGAATGCTGTGGTGCGCCTGTTCAACTATTTTGTTGTGCATGACAGTCCTTTTGAGTGTTCAACTGACTCAGTTGAAAGAGTGGGAGCAGGCCCACCAGCGCGGCGATGGCGAAGGTCACGTGGTAGGCCTGGGTGGTATCGAAATGCTTCAAGAGCAGGTTGAAAACCATCAGGAAGAGGGCGGCGCCGATGCTGAATGACATCTGTCGGTTGATGTTCCAGATGACACTGGCCTTGTGGGTGTCATTGCCCTCAAAGTCCATCAACGACGTGGTTTGTGCTGTGTTGGCACCGATGCCGCCGCCAATTCCCATCAGGCTGTAGGCGATGACAATCACCAGAAGGTCTGAGGGATCGTTCACCAGTAACAGGGTGGCAATGCCGACGCTGTGCAACAACATACCGAGGGCAAACAGCCGCTTTGCGCCCATTCGGTTATAGACCCGGCCACAAATCAGCATCGCGATGAACGCGCCGATGGCGTAGAGAATCATGAACATCCCTGTCAGTCGGGCGCTGAAGTGCAGGGTGTTTTGCAGGAAAAAGATGCTCATCAAATTGACCCCCGTGAACACACCGGGAATCGCGTAGTAAATAAAGATGGAGGTGCTGAGTTTTTTGCTTTTGAGAAGGCTCAGTTCAATGATCGGGTTTTTGCATGTGCGGTAGTGCAGCCCGTACAGCACGACGAAAGCAACGCCGGCCATGACGAAGAGGGCGGCCAACCCTGCCGTAGCGTCGCCGCCATACAACGACATGCCCATCAGCAGGCTGCCGAGTGCCGCGCTGACCAACAACAAGCCCTTGATGTCGGGCCTGGGCAAACTCGTCGGCCGCGCTTCGTTGATCCAGAACCAGGACAACAATGCCGCGATCAGCGAGAACGGGATGTTGCTGTAGAACACCCAGCGCCAGGAACTGCTGTCGACGATGATGCCGCCGATGGTTGGTGAAATGGCGGGCGCTATCAGGGCAACGGCCATGACCAATGTGGATATTTTCGCCCGCTGCGCACCCTTGAACAGGTTGAACGTCAGCGCCTGGCCGACTGGAATCAACAGGCCGCCGCCAATCCCCTGGATAAAGCGCCAGATCACCAGTTCGTTGAAACTGTTGGCCAGCCCGCACATCCACACGGAGCCGGTGAACACGATCATTGAGGCGGTGAGGATTTCCCGGCTGCCAAAACGACCGGCCAGCCAGGTGCTGACCGGGATGATCAGTGTCAGCCCCAGAATGTAAGCGTTAGCCACCCAGGCAACGTCTGAAGTACTAACGTGCAACGCCGCCGATATACTCGGTAATGCGACCGCCGACATAAAGATGTTAATGCAGTCTATAAAAAAGCCGATCAGAAATATCAGTGCAACTTTGTAGCGATAGGTCATGTTGTTTCCCCTTTGCCGCAAAGCATAGGGGCGGTGGACTTGAACTGTCGATACGACTATCCTTGAAACAATGTTTGACAGGATTTAACAGTGAACCATATTGCTATGCACACTCATCTTAATCGGGTCCAGACATTTCTGGCCGTGGTCGATTTTGGTTCTTACACCAAGGCCGCCAATTACCTGAGCATCAGCAAAGCCATGGCTAGTCTGCATGTCAAGGCACTGGAAGACGTGCTGTCAGCGACGTTGTTGATTCGTAATACCCGAAATATATCCCTCACCGAAATCGGTCAGGACTTTTATGAAGAGTTCAAAGGTATTGTCGCGGATATTGATAATGCCTTTGATAATGTATTAAAAGGGCATAATCGGGTTTCCGGTAAACTGCGCTTCAGTTCCACCAGTGAATACGGTGAGGCGTATATTCTGCCGTTGATTCCGCAATTTATAGAGCGCTATCCGGAGATAAAACTCTGTTATAACTTTAACTCGTCACTCAATGATCTGGTGGCGGAAAAGTTAGACCTGGTTATCCGTTTAGGCAACTTGTCGGACTCGGCATTCAAGAGCCGTAAGCTGGCGGATTATGAAATTGTTTTGGTGGCTGCCGAGGCGTTTCTTGCGCGTCACCCGGTGCAAAATCCCCAGGACCTGAATTCGGTGCCGTGGATTGCCAATAGCAACCTGCAGGCACCGACTCAGTGGACGTTGCGTCATCCGCAACTGGGGATTGTAGAGATCAGCGGGATCAATCAGTTTGAATCCAATTCCTCCACGGCCATTCGCTCCATGACGTTGTCGTCCCTTGGGGTCTCGGTGCTGCCCGCGTGGGTGGTCAAGGACGACATTGCCAGCGAGCGGCTGATCCGCCTGTTGCCCGACTATTCGCTGCCCTCGCAGTCCGTCAACGTCGTGTTTCCCAATAACCCGCATTTGCCTCACAAATCGAGGGCGTTCATTGATTTCCTGTTGCTGCATCTGGCGCAATGAGCACCTACAAAAAAGCCCCTGAATCGTGAGATTCAGGGGCTTTTTAATCGGATTTCCGATCAGGCCGCTTCGATCTTGCTGCGGTTCTGTTCGACCTTGTTCAGGTAATCCGCAAGCTTTTCCTGTTCCGCCGGGGTGGTGAACAGCCCCAGCTTGCTGCGGCGCCACAGAATGTCGTGCGCCGTGGTCGCCCACTCTTCGCTGCACAGGTAATCGACTTCGCGGGTGTAGAGACCGCCACCGAGGTGTTCGCCCAGGTCGCTGAGGTTTTGCACGCCCTCAAGCATGCGCCAGGTGCGGCTGCCGTAGGTGGTGGCCCAGCGGCGGGAAATTTCGCTCGGGACCCAGTCGAACTTGTCGCGGATCAGCGAGCTCAGCGCCTGCGGGGTGGTCATGTCTTCGCCGCCCGGCAGGGTTGCGCTGGCGGTCCAGCTTGGCTTGATGTCTTTGAAGTACGGAGTCAGTTGCGCCAGCGCCGACTCGGCCAGTTTGCGGTAGGTGGTCAGCTTGCCGCCGAACACCGACAGCAGCGGCGCTTCTTCACCACTGCCTGACAGCGCCAGGGTGTAGTCGCGGGTGACGGCCGACGGGTTGTCGGATTCGTCGTTGCACAGCGGACGAACACCGGAATAGCTGTGCAGGATATCGTCGCGGCTGATGCGCTTCTTGAAATGGGAGTTGACCACTTTCAGCAGGTAATCAGTTTCACCTTCGGTGATTGCGACTTTCGCCGGGTCGCCGGTGTATTCGCGGTCGGTGGTGCCAATCAGGGTGAAGTGGTTCAGGTACGGAATGGTGAACACAATGCGCTGATCTTCGTTTTGCAGAATGTGTGCGTGCTCACCTTCGTACAGTTTCGGCACGATCAGGTGGCTGCCCTGGATCAGGCGAATGCCGTAAGGCGATTCCATCTTCAGGTCATCCCGAATGAACTTGGCGACCCATGGGCCGGCCGCATTCACCAGCGCCTTGGCGCGGATCGAAAACAGGCTGCCATCGGCTCGCTCCAAGTGCAGGTGCCACAGACCCTTGGTGCGACGGGCGCTGACGCAACGAGTCTGGGTGTGAACGTGGGCGCCTTTTTCGCGGGCGGCCATGGCGTTCAGTACCACAAGACGAGCATCGTCGACCCAGCAATCGGAGTATTCGAAGCCTTTAGTGATTTCGCTTTTCAGCGGACTGTCCGGGCCGAACTTCACGCTTTTCGAACCTTCGAGCTTTTCCCGCTTGCCGAGGTGGTCATAAAGGAACAGGCCGGCGCGGATCATCCAGGCCGGACGCAGGTGTGGGCGGTGCGGCAGCACGAAGCGCATTTGCTTGACGATGTGCGGGGCCTTGGCCAGCAGCACTTCGCGTTCGGCCAAGGCTTCGCGCACCAGACGGAATTCGTAATGTTCGAGGTAGCGCAGGCCACCGTGGATCAGCTTGCTGCTGGCCGACGAGGTGTGGCTGGCCAGGTCATCCTTTTCGCAAAGAAACACCGAAAGACCGCGACCGGCGGCATCCGCTGCGATCCCCACGCCATTGATCCCGCCACCGATGACGGCGATGTCGTAGACCTCAGCGAGAGGGGGCGTAGGCAAGGTAGAAGTGGGCATCGGCTGGCCTCGGGCTTTTATGATTTTCGGTATTGGAATTCGAACATTAATGTTCATTTGCGAAAATGGTAGCCCATAAAGTCGCCCACAGCCAGCTAACTTCGATTGAAAATACTGATCGAAGGGCCGTTAAAGGAAAATTTCCGAACATTTAGAGAGTGCTGGGAGTGCCTCTGTGGCGAGGGAGCTTGCTCCCGCTGGGCTGCGAAGCAGCCCCAAAACCGGCGATCGCGGTATTTCAGGAAAGAACATGTCGTCTGATCTGCGTCTGCTGCGCAGCCGAACGGGAGCAAGCTCCCTCGCCACAAGGGGGCGCGCTATTTTCGAAAGGGTTTAAACCACTTCGAGCCGAATCTTGTGCTGACTCAACAACTGCGCCAACGCAGGCACAGGCTGCTGATCGGTGACCAGGCAATCGATCAGGCTGATCGGCCCCAAACGAATCATGGCGTTGCGCCCGAATTTGCTGGAGTCAGCCGCCAGGATTACCTGTCGGGCATTGGCGATGATTGCCTGGGATACCCGAACTTCCTGATAGTCGAAGTCAAGCAGGCTGCCGTCTTCATCTATACCGCTGATGCCGACCAGGGCGAAATCAACCTTGAACTGGTTAATGAAGTCGACACTGGCCTGACCAACCACACCACCGTCACGCCGCACATTGCCACCGGTCAGCAGAACGTCGAAGTCGTCCTTGGCGCTGAGCATCGAGGCCACGTGGAGGTTGTTGGTGATGATTTTCAGGTGATTGTGATTGAGCAACGCCCGGGCAATCGATTCGGTGGTGGTACCGATATTGATGAACAGCGAGGCGTGATCGGGGATCTGCGCGGCAATGGCTTCGCCGATACGCTGTTTTTCATCGCGCATCTGGTCGGCACGCATGGCGTAGGCGGTGTTTTCGACGCTGGAATCGTAAGCGGCGCCACCATGGTAGCGACGCAACAAATTAGCTTCCGCGAGCTGATTGATATCGCGGCGAATGGTTTGCGGTGTAACGACGAACAGCGTAGCCATTTCCTCGATGCTGACATAGCCGCGTTCGCGGACCAGTTCGAGGATTTGCTGCTGACGGGGAGGCAGATTCATGGGGCTTCCTTTGGGCTGCCGTGCAAAATTTGCCCATGATGCCGCAGGAATCTGCTCCCGACCAGTTACAACCCTATTCGTGTCCCGGGCTTGGCTTATTCAGCGCCCTCGTGCGGTTCCCAATCGCGGGTGCGGCTGACGGCTTTTTTCCAGCCGGCATAGAGTTTTTCCTTCGCGGTTTCGTCCAGGGTCGGCTCGAATTCGCGCTCGATAACAGCCTTGCCGCGCAAGTCATCCAGGCTGCTCCAAAAGCCACATGCCAGACCGGCCAGGTAAGCCGCGCCCAGTGCGGTGGTTTCGCGCATTTGCGGACGCTCGACCCGAGTGCCGAGGATGTCGGCCTGGAACTGCATCAGGAAGTTGTTCGCCACTGCACCGCCATCCACGCGCAGGGACTTGAGGCGTTCGCCGGAGTCCTGTTGCATGGCGTCGAGAACGTCGCGGGTCTGGTAGGCAATCGACTCCAGGGCCGCACGAATAATGTGATCCACACGGACGCCGCGAGTCAGACCGAACAATGCGCCACGGGCATACGGGTCCCAATACGGAGCGCCCAGACCGGTAAAGGCTGGCACGAGGTACACGCCGTTGCTGTCCTTGACCTTGTTGGCAAAGTATTCGGTGTCGTGGGCGTCGTTGATGATCTTCAGTTCGTCACGCAGCCACTGAACGGTAGAACCACCGTTGAATACTGCACCTTCCAGTGCGTAAGCCACTTCACCGCGCGGGCCGCAAGCGATGGTGGTCAACATGCCGTGTTTGGACTTCACAGCTTTGTCGCCGGTGTTCATCAGCAGGAAGCAGCCGGTGCCGTAGGTGTTTTTCGCCTGGCCTGGCTCGACGCACATTTGGCCGAACAGGGCCGCTTGCTGGTCACCGGCGATACCGCCAATGGCAATGCCGCTTTTGGTGTGGCCGTAAATTTCGGACGAGGATTTAACGAGCGGCAGCATCTCGCGCGGAATATCCAGCACCTCCAGCATCTTCGCGTCCCATTCAAGCGTGTGGATGTTGAAGAGCATGGTGCGCGAGGCGTTGGTGTAGTCGGTGACATGCACCTTGCCGCCGGTAAATTTCCAGATCAGCCAGCTGTCGACAGTGCCGAACAGCAGTTCGCCGTTGCGCGCGCGCTCGCGGCTGCCTTCGACGTTGTCGAGGATCCATTTGAGCTTGGTGCCGGAGAAGTAGGGGTCTGTGACCAGGCCCGTGGTGTCGCTGATGTATTGCTCGTGGCCATCGCGCTTGAGTTGCTGGCAGATCTCGGTGCTGCGCCGGCACTGCCAGACGATTGCGTTGTAGATCGGGCGGCCGGTGGTCTTGTCCCAGACCACCGTCGTTTCGCGCTGGTTGGTGATGCCGATGGCGGCGACCTGGTCGTGATGCAGGCCGGCTTGAGCCAGGGCCTCGACCATCACGGCGCTTTGGGTGGCGAAGATCTCCATCGGGTCATGTTCAACCCAACCGGCTTGCGGGTAATGCTGTACGAATTCGCGCTGGGCGGTGCAGACCACGTTCGCGTCACGGTCGAAAATGATCGCGCGGGAGCTGGTCGTACCCTGATCGAGGGCAATGATGTAGTTCTTATTCTGAGTGTCGGTCATGTCGATTGCCTTGGACGAAAAAAGGGAGTGAGGTCCGGCGCGCGCTCTTAATGGGCAGGATCACGCGCCAACGGTATCAAGAAGTTCTTGGTTTGCCGTCAATGGCTGGTGCTGCATCCGTTGTAGCAGGTATGGCGCTGGGCAGATGACGGGCAATCAGCCCGCGATAAGCTGCAGCGCCGAGGCAGGCACCGACAATCGGTGCAAAAATTGGAATCAGGAAATACGGAATATCCCGCCCACCGGTGAAGGAAATTTCACCCCAGCCAGCGAAGAACGTCATCAGTTTAGGACCGAAGTCACGCGCCGGGTTCATCGCAAAACCGGTCAGCGGCCCCATCGAACTGCCAATCACGGCAATCAGCAGGCCGATCAGTAGCGGAGCGAGTGGACCCTTTGGCAAGCCATTGTTGTCGTCGGTCAGGGACATGATTACGCCCATCAGGATGGCGGTGATGATCACTTCAACCAGGAAGGCCTGTGTCGTGGACAAGACCGGGTTGGGGAAGGTGGAGAATACCGATGCCAATTCGAGGCTGGCCTGAGTACCACGAACCATATGGTGGGTTTGTTCGTAATCGAAGAATAAATTGCTGTACAGCGTGTAAACCAACAACGCTCCACAGAAGGCACCCGCTACCTGGGCGAGAATATAGAACGGCAGTTTGCGCTTTTCGAAGTCAGCGAAAATGCTCAGGGCAATACTGACAGCGGGATTGAGGTGAGCCCCGGAAACGCCGGCGGTCAGGTAGATCGCCATGCTCACGCCGATGCCCCAGATGATACTGATTTCCCAAAGGCCGAAGCTGGCGCCCGCGACCTTGAGCGCGGCAACACAACCCGTACCAAAAAAGATCAGCAGCGCAGTGCCCAGAAATTCGGCCATGCATTGGCTCGAGAGCGACGGTTGTTGTAAAGCAGTTGTCATTGAAAACCTCGTTTTTGTTTTTGTTTGGCGCTTTTTCATTAGGGTCAAAGCGCGATTTTCACCGAGGCAGGATCCCCATCCTGTTCTCGGCCTGCTGCTGGGTGCTGTGGTGAGACATTCGTACAGTATTCAGATTCGAAAAAATATAGACAAGAAACGCTGCTGTCAAAGGTCGAAAGTGAACCGTCAGTCACAATCGAACTATTAGTCACGTGAATGACCACATCGTTCACGCCGCAGGCTGAACATGGACGAACGGCGCAAGGCGCCGCCAAGCCTTTGAAATAGAGCCGTAATAGAGCCTTTTATTGATCAATGACCTAAAATTCAGCACAGTATTTTTCTTCTGTCGCCCAGCCTGGAGCTGCCATGACCCCCGCATTGGATTTGTTGAAAAAAGTTCGTGCCGAACATCGTGTGCACAGTTACGAACATGATCCGAAGGCAGCGTCCTACGGGCTGGAGGCCGCGGAGAAACTGGGATTGGCCCCGGCTCAGGTATTCAAGACCTTGCTGGCAGCCAGTGAGAAAGGTGAATTGCTGGTCGCCGTGGTGCCGGTCGTCGGAAGTCTGGACTTGAAGGGCCTGGCTCATGCTGCGGGCGTGAAAAAAGTCGAGATGGCCGATCCTGCCGCTGCGCAACGATCCACCGGTTACCTCTTGGGCGGGATCAGTCCGCTGGGACAGAAAAAGCGCTTGCGCACCTTTATTGATAAATCAGCTCAGCCCTTCACCAGCATTTTTGTCAGCGCGGGGCGACGTGGGCTGGAAGTCGAATTGGCACCCGCGGTGCTGGCCGAACATACCCAGGCGACGTTCGCTGATATCGGCCGCGCCTGACTCAGGGAGAAGGTTATGCAGCTTGAATTTCACCAGGTTGATGCGTTCAGTGATCGGCCCTTCAGTGGCAACCCGGCGATGGTCTATCGCCTCGATGCCTGGCTTGCCGATGAATTGATGCAGAAGATCGCCGCCGAGCACAACCTCGCCGAAACCGCCTTCGTGGTGCGCGAAGGGCAGGGCTGGCGCATCCGCTGGTTTACCCCGACCACCGAAGTGCCGTTGTGCGGTCATGCCACTTTGGCCAGCGCTTACGTTCTGTTTGAAATCTATAAAGAGCCGGTCGAGCGACTGGACTTCGTCTGCAAGTCCGGCCCGCTCAGTGTCAGCCGTGAGGGTGAGCGCTTGTGGCTGGACTTCCCGGCCATCGTGCCGTCGGAAGTGGGCGTGACCCTGGATGTCGAGCGCGCGCTGGGTGTGGAAGCGGTTGATGTGCTGGGGTCGAACGAGTTGTTCGTGGTGCTGGAGTCCGAGCAGGCGGTGCTTGAATGTCAGCCGAACATGGCGGCGCTGGCGAAACTGCCGTGGCCGGGGGCAATTGTCACGGCCAGGGGCAGCAAGCATGACTTTGTGTCTCGCTACTTCGCCCCGGCGACCGGCATCAATGAAGACCCGGTGACCGGCTCGACCCATTGCAGCCTGATTCCGTACTGGTCGAAACGTTTGGGCAAGTCGAGCCTGACGGCTTATCAGTGTTCGGCGCGGGGCGGAGAGTTGTTCTGTCGACTGGAAGCGGATCGGGTGAAAATCGGCGGGACTGCGACGCTCGTTGCGAGCGGTACGTTGATGCTCGGTTAACCGAAACCTACTGTGGGAGCGGGCTTGCTCGCGAAGGCGTAGTTTCAGTCGACATCATCATTGACTGAAACACCGCTTTCGCGAGCAAGTCGGATCGCCGCACCGCCGCTCCCACAGGAGTTGTGTTTATCAGTCAGCAGAGCTGTAGCGGCGCACGCCGGAGTCTATGACCGGAATTTGCGCCGCCGTACTGCCCGACGCCTGAAACAGCACCAAGTGTTCAGCCGCGACACGAATGCCAACCTCCGAACCCACCTGATGATCAGCATGGCTCGGGAAAATCGACTCCAGCTGCGCACCGGTCGGCATCTGCAAGCGATACAAGGTCGAGGCACCCTGGAAAGACTTGCCGACGATCCGCGCTTTCAAACCGTTGTCCGGTGCATAAACGATATCGTCCGGACGCAGCAACACATCCACCGCGCCGCCAACTGGCCAGGTGTAGGCACGATTACCGCGTAACTCACCCAATTCGGTTTGCACCGACTCGGGGCTGCTCAGCTGACCGCGAATGAAATAACCCTGGCCGATGAAACTGGCGACAAACGGCGTCAGCGGTTCGTGATACAGGTTGTAGGGCGTGTCCCACTGCTCCAGACGACCTTCCTTGAAAACCCCCACATGATCGCTCACCGCGAAGGCTTCTTCCTGGTCGTGGGTCACCAGAATCGCGCTGGTGCCACGGGCCTTGAGGATGTCGCGCACCTCATGGCTGAGCTTGCGTCGCAACTCGCCATCAAGGTTGGAGAAAGGTTCGTCGAGCAGCAGCAGTTGCGGTTCCGGTGCCAGGGCGCGCGCCAGTGCGACGCGCTGCTGTTGACCACCGGATAGCTCGTGCGGGAAGCGTTTGCCGAGGTTTTTCAGATTGACCAGCTCCAGCAACTCTTCGGTGACGCGATCCTTCTGCGGATGTTTACGGATCCCGAAGGCGATGTTCTCGGCCACGCTCAAATGCGGAAACAGTGCGTAGTCCTGGAACACCATGCCGATCCGGCGTTTCTCCGGCGCGAGGGTAAACCCGGCGCGGGAAATCGTCTCGCCCGCCAACTGGATTTCACCTTCGTGTACCGGTTCGAAACCGGCAATGGCCCGCAGGGTAGTGGTTTTGCCGCAACCCGAAGAGCCTAGCAGGCAGCCGATGTCGCCGGCATTCAAATGCAGGTTGAGGTTCTGCACGACCCGCTGGCCTTGGTAGCCGCAGGCGAGGTTGCGCAGGTTAAGCAGTAATGGATGGCTCATGCGTGGTGGTACGAAGGCGGGACGAGAAACTCGAGCAGGGCCTTTTGTGCGTGAAGACGGTTTTCGGCTTGATCCCAAGCAACGGAGCGTTTGTCATCGAGCAAGTCGACGCTGATTTCCTCGCCACGGTGGGCCGGCAGGCAGTGCATGAACAGCACGTCTTCAGCGGCCAGGTCGAGCAGGGCGCGGTTGACCTGGAACGGTGCAAACAGCTTCAGGCGTTTGGCGGTTTCCTCTTCCTGGCCCATGGAGGTCCAGACGTCGGTGCTGACCAGGTGGGCGCCGCGTACGGCATCCTTCGGATCGCGGACGATGGTGACCCGATCACCCGCCTTGGCCACGAACTCAGGGTTGGGTTCAAAGCCTTCCGGACAAGCGATGCGCAACTGGAAGTCGAACTGCATCGCCGCTTCTATATAGCTGTTGCACATGTTGTTGCCGTCGCCGATCCAGGCCACGGTTTTACCCTGGATCGAGCCGCGATGTTCAAGGAACGTCTGCATGTCGGCCAGCAATTGGCACGGGTGCAGGTCATCGGACAGGCCGTTGATGACAGGCACGCGGGAGTTGGCGGCGAATTCGGTCAGGGTGCTGTGGGCAAAGGTACGGATCATCACGGCGTCGAGCATGCTCGACATCACGATCGCGCAGTCGCCGATCGGCTCGCCACGGCCCAGTTGCGTGTCACGCGGCGACAGGAAAATCGCCTGGCCACCGAGCTGGATCATGCCGGCTTCGAACGAAATACGGGTGCGGGTCGACGATTTCTCGAAAATCATCCCGAGCACGCGGTTTTTCAAAGGCTCGAACAGTACGCCGCGGTTACGCAGGTCTTTGAGCTCAGTGCCTCGACGGATCACGCTGACCAGCTCTTCGGGCGTGCAATCCATCAGGGAGAGAAAGTGCCTTGCGCTCATCATTGACTACCTTTTTGCAACAGACCGCAGATACTCAAAGCCTTGTTTAACTGAAAAACGGGCGAGACCTGCGGCGTAAGCCGCACGGGGCGACGAAATAGGGGGAGGCGCGATATTGACATTAAATGTCGCGTTTTTCCAATAGGCTACGGTGTTTGGGGATTTCAGAGGGGCTACGGGATAACCGCAGTAGCGCTTTTGAAGCCTGTTTCCTGACAGCAGCCCGTCATTTGTACACTGGGGTCAGGGGGCTTTGCAATCAAACGGGACAGGGATGGCCTGGCAGCGGTCGGTTTCTGATCGGTCTTTCGACGCCTTTGTGCTCAGGATCGATCGATGTGTCTGGTATGAAACATTTGCTTATGCAAGGTGGCAGGTTATAACTAACCCACGAACGACGCAGGAAGCCTTCGGAATGGAATCGAAAGAACAACAGTTAATGGAGTTACTTGGCCTTACGGCTCGCTCACTGACCCATCTCACCGCTTCCATGACCTCGATGTCCTTCGAGTTGATGCGCAGTGAAGACGAAGTGACCAAGGCCGCCGGCCGGCGGATGATTGACCGCATGGCAACCATCAGCGCCGGGCTCGACGAGCACTGGCGATTGATCGGCGAACTCACGGGTGTCCATATCGCTCATGAGCAGATCGAAACCATTCAGGAGATCCAGTTGCAGGCGCCGCCGAGGCTGCCGCCGAACTGATCCCCGGCGGTCATCGGCTGGCCTGATGGTCGCCGATTCACAAGACGAACGTCGCTGGCGCAGTCGTGGGTCAGGCTCCATAGTTTTGTTCCCGCGGCCGATATTGCCCGCCCAGAACAAGACAGAGACTGGCCATGACCAAGACTCTCCATCACCGTGCGTGCCACTTGTGTGAAGCCATCTGCGGCCTGACCATCGAAACCACCGAGGTCGAAGGCGCTGTGCAGATCACTTCGATCAAGGGTGACCCTCAGGATACATTCAGCCGCGGACACATCTGTCCCAAGGCTGTCGCCCTGCAAGATATTCAGAACGATCCGGATCGTTTGCGTCAGCCGATGCGGCGGGTCGGCAGCGAATGGCAACCCATCGAGTGGGAAGATGCCTTCAGCCTTGTCGCCGAACGGCTGGCAGCGATTCAGGAGCGTCACGGGCAGAACGCGGTGGCGGTCTATCAAGGCAACCCCAGCGTGCACAACTATGGGCTGATGACCCACAGCAATTACTTTCTCGGCCTGTTGAAAACCCGCAACCGGTTTTCTGCGACCTCGGTTGACCAATTGCCCCATCACCTGACCAGCCATTTGATGTACGGCCATGGCTTGCTGTTGCCGATCCCGGACATCGATCACACCGATTTCATGCTGATCCTCGGCGGCAATCCGCTGGCTTCCAATGGCAGCATCATGACCGTGCCGGATGTGGAGAAGCGCTTGAAGGCCATTCAAGCGCGCGGCGGCAAAGTGGTGGTGGTTGATCCGCGTCGCAGCGAAACGGCGGCGATTGCCGATCAACATCTGTTTGTGCGCCCGGGTGGCGATGCGGCGTTATTGTTCGGGCTGCTCAACACCTTGTTTGCTGAAGGCCTGACCCGCGACAGTCATTTGCCGGTGGAGGGCCTGGATGAGGTGCGGGAGGCGGTCGCAAGTTTCACCGCCGAGGCCATGAGCCCACTGTGTGCAGTGCCCGCCGAACAGATCCGTCAACTGGCTCGGGACTTTGCGGCAGCGCCGACAGCGGTCTGCTACGGCCGCATGGGGGTCTCGACCCAGGCGTTCGGCACCTTGTGTCATTGGGTTGTGCAGCTGATTAACCTGGTCACCAGTAATCTCGATCGTGTGGGTGGTGCGTTGTGCACCGAACCTGCGGTGGACTTGGTGGCATCCACTTCAGGCGGGCATTTCAATCTGTGGCAGAGCCGGGTGTCCGGGCGTCCCGAATACGCGGGTGAACTGCCGGTGTCGGCACTGGCCGAAGAGATGCTCACCGAAGGGGAAGGGCAGGTCCGTGCGCTGATTACCGTGGCGGGTAACCCGGTACTGTCGACGCCCAATGGCCGCCAGCTCGAACAGGCACTGGACGGTTTGGAGTTCATGGTCAGCATCGACCTGTACATCAATGAAACCACGCGTTATGCCGACCTGATTCTGCCGTCCACATCGGCTCTGGAAAACGATCATTACGACACGACTTTCAATATGTTTGCGGTGCGTAACGTCAGTCGGTTCAACCGCGCGATCCTGGCCAAGCCCGACGGTGCGTTGCATGACTGGGAGATCTTCGTGGGGCTGGCCAGGGCCTTTGCTGCGAAGACTGGCAAAGCATTGAAACCAACCGTCGCTCCGGCGCAGATGATCGATCATGGCTTGCGGATGGGGCTGTATGGCGACGCTTCGACGCAAAAGCTATCGCTGGCGACGTTGTTTGATCATCCTCATGGTGTCGATCTTGGGGCATTGAAATCCAATCTGGCTCCGCGTTTGAAAACGCCTAATCAGCGAGTCCAGGCCGCGCCTGCCGTGATCCTGGCTGACCTCGCCCGCTTTGCGGCGTTGCAAGCACCGGCCGCCGATAAGTTGCTGATGATTGGCCGCCGTCATGTGCGCAGCAACAACTCGTGGATGCACAACTATCACCGCTTGGTGAAGGGCAAGCCGCGCCATCAATTGCTGATGCACCCGGATGACCTGGCCAGTCGTGGGCTCAACGACGGGCAGCGAGTGCGGGTCAGTTCGCGAGTCGGGGCGATCGAAGTTGAAGTGCTCGGCAGTCTCGATATGATGAAAGGCGTGGTCAGCCTTCCTCACGGCTGGGGGCATGCACGGCCGGGTGTGCAGATGACAATTGCCAGTGGCCAGCCGGGCTCCAGCGCCAATGACTTGACCGACGAGTGCCAACTCGATGAGTTGTCGGGCAATGCGGCGTTGAACGGTGTGCCAGTGACCGTGGTGGCGGCTTGATCAAGTCTGTCGGGGAGACCAAGCAGGGGGCTCGGGTTTCCGTTACAATGCGCCACCGTGCCGACCACTGAGTCGGAAAGTTCAGCCGAGGTGCTCCATGGATATCATCGAAACGATTAAAGAGCAGATTGCTAACAACACCATTCTGCTTTACATGAAAGGCTCGCCGAATGCCCCGCAGTGTGGCTTCTCCGCGAAAGCCGCGCAGGCCGTGATGGCGTGTGGCGAAAAGTTTGCTTACGTGGACATCCTGCAAAACCCGGAAATCCGCGCCAACCTGCCAAAGTACGCCAACTGGCCAACCTTCCCGCAACTGTGGGTCGGTGGTGAGCTGGTCGGCGGTAGCGACATCATGACTGAAATGTCGGCTGATGGTTCGCTGCAGAGCACCATCAAGGCTGCTGTCGAAGCTGCTGCTGCCAACAAGACCGAAGCCTGATCCGCTTTTTGTAGGAGCGAGGCTTGCCCGCGAAGGCGTCTTACCTGAAAGACCGCTTTCACGCCCTGAGCCTTTCCGTCAACGCGGTTTTGCTGTGTCCAGCTCGCTGGTCAACGGTGAGCCGTGCCGAAGCAAGGTCTGTAAATAAACGTTTTCGTCGTACACGGTGCTGGTCTTCCAGCACCGATAAACGATCCGGATCCACTTGAACGCCAGAGCCCTGAGGGCTGCTTGGTAAGAGCTGCCTTTGGCCCTTTGCTGGCGGTAATACGCCTCTGCCCACACCGATTGATTGATGCTGTGTGCAGCCCATTCAACAAAGGTCTGGCGCAAAAAAGTTGCGCATTGATAGCGCCAGTGGACGACTTTTTTCTTGCCACTGCGTTCGGTGACCGGGGCAATCCCGGCATATCGCTGCACAGCACTGGCATCCTTGAAGCGATCACGCTGCTCACCAAAGGCGACCATCAACCGTGGGGCAAGCTGCTGCCCCGCGCCGGGCAAGGCCTTGAAGAGTCGGTAGTCGGCCAGGGTGTTGGCAGTTTTTTCGATCTCCCGATCAAAGTCTTTGATCGCCGTGATAACCCCTTTCAGTTGCGAGACCAGGGCCAGCACATACAGCGCTGAAGGACTGACCACGCCTGGATCTTCAGTCAACGGCATGGCTTTGGCGATCAATGCCAAACGCTGCTGATTGAGCTCAGCATGGCGAACATTATGCGCGTGAAGGAACTTCAAAACGCTGGCTGGCCGAGCGTGCTTAAGCACTTCAAATGTCGACCAGCGCGCCAAAAACTCACAGAAAACCAGCGTGTCATGGTCATGAAACAGCTCAAGAGCCAACGGGTAATACTGTTTGAGCATGCAGACCAGACGATTGCTGATCTTGACCCGGTCATCGACCAACCCGCGGCGATGTTCGGTCAGGCTGGCGAGCGAACGCATGGCGGAGCTTTGCTGGACCAGTTGAGGAAACCGTTCGGGATGATTCAGCAACAGCTCAAGCGCCCATTGAGCATCCGTTGGATCATCCTTGGCGCCACTGGGGACGAAGGTTTTACGGTGCCGGGCCAAGGTGCTCGGATTGATCGGAAAGATACAAAAAAACTCATATTTTTGCAGAGCCGCTATCAGTGGGCCTTTGTTCAACTCCACGGCGATCGCGATCGGGCCACCGTAACGTTGATGCAGCGACCTGGCCCAGCGATCAATCGACTCGGGCTTGTGGTCGATGACCTCGAAACTCCGCTGAGCCTCTCCAGCTATCTGCAAACAGATGTCGTGCTTGGCGTCTGCCCAATCAATTCCGATATAAGCAGTGAAACTCTGAGACAGGAGCGTTTGCATGGAACACCTCCACAGACGCTAAAGTACATGCAGGGACATGCATGCTTGCGTCCAGCGAAGGCGATATAGAGAGCCGTGTCGGGCTTTCCCTGAGAATTCGTTAGAGGGCGCAAGCGCACCTGTGGACTCGAAGGTGAAAGCGTAATCATCGAGTGCTGCGCGAGCATATTCGTAGCCCGCAGGTGCATGTTCCTTCCTCGCCGACAGCCAACTTCCAGCGAAGTCAGTATGGAAGAGAAAGGAACGGAGTACCTATATCGCGAGCAAGCTTCGCTCCTGCAAGAGCGAAGGCATAAAAAAGCCCCGCCTCTTTAAAAGAGCGCGGGGCTTTTTATTGTCTCGAGTTTAGCGAGCGCTAACTTACTCTTCGCCCATCTGCGATTGCAGATAGTTCTCAAGACCGACTTTATCGATCAGGCCCAGTTGGGTTTCCAGCCAGTCGATATGTTCTTCTTCGGACTCAAGAATATCTTCAAGCAGTTCACGGCTGCCGAAGTCGCCAACGGTTTCGCATTGAGCGATGGCTACTTTGAGATCCGCGTGACCGGTGCGTTCGATACGCAGGTCGCACTCAAGCATTTCCTGGGTGTGTTCGCCGATCTGCAGCTTGCCCAGGTCCTGGACATTCGGCAGGCCTTCAAGGAACAGGATGCGCTTGATCAGCTTGTCCGCGTGCTTCATCTCGTCGATGGATTCGTGGTACTCATGCTTGCCGAGCTTGTTCAAACCCCAATCTTCATACATGCGTGCATGCAGGAAGTATTGATTGATCGCGACCAGCTCATTGGCAAGGATCTTGTTGAGATGCTGGATGACTGTAATGTCGCCTTTCATGATGGGGTCCTGCCCTGTAGTAGCTGTCTATAAGGCAGAGTTTGAGCCGCGTAATTAAGAGTGTCAAACCTAAGTTATTGAAACTTAAATGAAAATTAATCGGAATAAGAATGTTTGTGTTCCGCGTCTAGAGCGTAAGCAATTGATTTTCAGACATAAAAAAACCGGACAACAAGTCCGGTTCTTTGAAATAGGATATTTACGCGGCAGTAAATTCTACGGGATAGGGAATCGCGGACTGAGCCGATTGCAATTTGGTCAGGGTTTCGCGGACCACTTCCTTGGCAAGGCAAGCACATTTGCCGCATTGGCTAGCTACGCCGGTGGCCTGACGGACTTCTTTGTAGCTGCAGCAACCTTCATAGATTGCATCGCGGATTTGACCGTCGGTGACGCCAGTGCAGAGGCAGACATACATAAGTGAAAACCGTCGCTGGTTGTGACTCAATTGCGAGGGATCTTAATGTTAACGAGAATGATTGTCAAAGTGGTTTCAGAAAGCTTTGGTTGAGGCTGACGAACGGTTTCGCCTCAGCGTCGATCACCAGGAAAATCTGTCGACGGCATTTCCCCTGACAAAAAAGCGTTAAGGACAGGCCAAAAACGCAGTGTATGATGGCCGGTCCTTATGAAGCGGGTTCGTGTCACAGGGCTGTCGTCTGAAGGTGGCAGGCTGATACGAACCCAGTTCTTCACGTTTTTACACCAGGAGATATCCAATGAGCGTACTCGTAGGCAAACAAGCCCCTGACTTCACCGTACCGGCCGTACTCGGTAATGGCGAAATCGTAGACAGCTTCACCCTGTCGTCGGCCATCAAAGGCAAATACGGCCTGGTGTTCTTCTACCCACTGGACTTCACCTTCGTTTGCCCGTCCGAGCTGATCGCTCTGGACAACCGCATGTCTGACTTCAAGGCACGCAACGTTGAAGTGATCGCCGTTTCGATCGACTCGCACTTCACCCATAACGCCTGGCGCAACACCCCGGTCAACAATGGTGGTATCGGCGAAGTTCGCTACACCATGGCTGCCGACCTTAAGCACGAAATCGCCAAGGCCTACGACGTTGAGTCCGAAGGCGGCGTGGCTTTCCGTGGCGCATTCCTGATCGACGACAAAGGCGTTGTCCGCTCGCAGATCATCAACGACCTGCCGCTGGGCCGTAACATTGAAGAGTTGATCCGACTGGTCGACGCTCTGCAATTCCACGAAGAGCACGGCGAAGTTTGCCCTGCCAACTGGAAAAAAGGCGATAAAGGCATGACCGCTTCGACCGAAGGTGTCGCGGCTTACCTGACCGAGAACGCTGCGGCGCTGTAAGGCACGTTTGAGGCATAAAAAACCGGCCGTTGAGGCCGGTTTTTTTATGGGCGGGATAAACCCAACGACGGATCAGTCGTTGTAGTCTTCCCAACCGCCCATTTGTTTCCAGCGATTGACGATCCCGCAGAACAGCTCAGCCGTCTTCTCGGTGTCGTAGCGAGCCGAGTGCGCCTCGCGACCGTCGAAGTCGATATCAGCTGCCTGACAGGCCTTGGCCAGTACCGTTTGGCCGTAAGCCAGACCGGCCAGGGTTGCAGTATCGAAGCTCGAGAACGGATGAAACGGGTTACGTTTCATGTCCAGGCGCGCGACAGCGGCGTTGAGAAAGCCCAGATCGAAGCTGCTGTTGTGCCCGACCAGAATCGCCCGTTTGCAACCGTTGGCTTTAAGCGCCTTGCGGATGCCGCGGAAGATGTCGGTCAGGGCTGCTTCTTCACTCACCGCCATGCGCAGAGGGTGATCGAGTTTGATCCCGGTGAATTCCAGGGCGGCCGCTTCGATGTTCGCGCCTTCAAAAGGCTCTACGCGAAAGAAGTAGGTGTGGTCGGGGTACACAAACCCTTTTTCGTCCATGCCGATGGTGGTGGCGGCAATTTCCAGCAAGGCGTCAGTGGCAGAGTTGAAACCACCGGTTTCAACGTCGACAACGACTGGCAGGTATCCACGGAAGCGGGCAGCCATCGGGTGGCGCGAACCACCTCCGCCGCCTTGACCTTCCTGTTCGTCGTCGAAATGGTCTTCACTCACGCGTGTTCCTCCAGCAGGCGCCAGCGCAGTTTTTCACCGGCGCGCAGCGGGATTACGGTCAGCTCGCCAAATGGCAGGCTGGTTGGGGCGGTCCACTCATCGCGGACCAGGGTGATGCGATCGGTGTTCACCGGCAGGCCGTAGAAACGCGGGCCGTTCAGGCTGGCAAAGGCTTCGAGCTTGTCCAGCGCGTTGCGTTGTTCGAAGGCTTCGGCATACATCTCGATCGCTGCATAAGCGGTGTAGCAACCGGCACAGCCGCATGCTGCTTCCTTGGCGTGCTGGGCATGGGGCGCCGAGTCGGTGCCGAGGAAGAACTTGTCGCTGCCGCTGGTGGCGGCGTCGAGCAGGGCTTCCTGATGGGTGTTGCGCTTGAGGATCGGCAGGCAATAGAAGTGCGGCCGAATCCCGCCCACCAGCATGTGGTTGCGGTTGTACAGCAGGTGATGCGCGGTGATGGTCGCGCCAACATTGGCCGACGCCGCGTTGACGAACTGCACGGCGTCAGCGGTAGTGATGTGTTCGAACACCACTTTGAGCGTCGGGAAACGCTCGACCACACGGCGCAAGTGCTCATCGATGAAGATTTTTTCGCGATCGAAAACGTCGACATCGCCACGGGTGACTTCACCGTGAACCAGCAAGGGCATCCCGACTTCGGCCATGGCCTCGAGTGCAGGGAAAATCTTGTCGATGCTGGTGACACCGGAGTCCGAGTTGGTGGTCGCGCCGGCCGGGTACAGCTTGGCGGCGTGAATGAAACCGCTGGCCTTGGCCTCGCGAATTTCTTCGGGCTGTGTGCGGTCGGTCAGGTACAGCACCATCAACGGTTCGAAGCGACTGCCGGCCGGGCGTGCAGCGAGAATCCGCTGGCGATAGCCGTCGGCTTCAGCGGCGTTACGCACCGGAGGTACCAGGTTGGGCATGATGATGGCGCGACCAAAGGTGCGCGCGACATCCGCAACGGTATTGGTCAACACGGCACCATCGCGAAGATGAATATGCCAGTCGTCGGGACGCAGCAGGGTCAGGCGGTCGGACATGAGGGGATTCCAGGCGGGTCAAACTGAGGGGAATGCTACCGGAAAAGACTCTTCCAGGCACTCGCTATCAAGTTTTGCAGCAAGCTTCCGATATCCAACAGGTATGCCGTAAACATGTGTGTGTCGGTCTTTTTGTTGTAGAAGCCAGTGGAGCCACCCGTGCGCCAGCGTTATTTAGCCTTGCTTAGCGTATTTGCCAGCCTTCCCGCGATGGCGCTCACTTTCCAGACCCGTCTGGAGAGTATCGAGTGGACGGTCGAAGGAGACCCGTTCGAGTGCCGCCTGACTCAGCCGATCACCGATTTTGGTTCCGGTGAATTCGTGCGCCGCGCCGGCGAGCAAGCGACGTTTCGTCTGAAGGCCTACAACGCGATAATCGGCGGCGGTTCGGCCACCTTGCTGGCGGCGGCTGCTCCCTGGCAGCCGGGGCGTGGCGACATAAATCTCGGTTCTGTGCGAATCGGCAGCGGCAATGTGCTGTTTAACAGTTCGCAACAACAGGCCGGGCGTTTAATCAGCGGCTTGATGGATGGCCGCAGTCCGGTTGTTCGACATTACTCTGGCGATGGCCGGGTGTCGGAAGTGCGTCTGTTGCCGGTCAAGTTCAGCAAGGCCTTTAACGACTATCAAGGCTGCGTGGCAAAACTGCTGCCGAAGAATTTCGAGCAGGTCAAACAATCGCAGATCGGCTTCCCCGGCGAAGGCATCGATCTCGACGCGCAGGCCAAGACTCAATTGCAAGTGATGCTGGAATTCATGAAGGCCGACCCGACGGTCAACCATATCGAACTCGATGGCCACTCCGACAACAGCGGCAACCGCCTGACCAACCGTGATCTGTCGCGGCGTCGGGCCCTGGCGGTGATGGAGTTCTTCAAGGCCAATGGCATTCAGGAATCGCAGATCACCGTGCGCTTTCACGGCGAGCGTTATCCCTTGGCACCCAATAGCAATTCCTCCAACCGGGCGAAGAACCGTCGGGTCAATGTGCACCTCGCGCGGGTTGCGCCCACCGAAAAGCCGGCCCCTCAGACCACTGCATCAGCGAGCCCCGCGTCGACCTCCTGAACCCGCTGTTATCGTCGCCCACTCGACATAATCTGTCGCTTCGTCGTCATAAGCTGTCGCGCCTCTGTAAATTATTCTGCATGACCGGTAGACTTGACGGCTTTCCGTAGAACCCCGTGGAGTGATGGCATGGCGGACGTAAACAAGGTCGTTCTGGCGTATTCCGGCGGC
Source organism: Pseudomonas sp. Hz4 (assembly GCF_054898165.1). NCBI lineage: Bacteria > Pseudomonadati > Pseudomonadota > Gammaproteobacteria > Pseudomonadales > Pseudomonadaceae > Pseudomonas > Pseudomonas sp. Hz4. The sequence goes on from NZ_CM142719.1 coordinate 1,496,847, forward strand.
CTGGACACTTCGGTGATCCTCAAGTGGCTGCAGGATACTTATAACTGTGAAGTCGTGACCTTCACCGCTGACCTGGGTCAGGGCGAAGAGGTCGAACCTGCACGCGCCAAGGCACAAGCCATGGGCGTGAAAGAGATCTACATCGACGACTTGCGCGAAGAATTCGTGCGCGATTTCGTTTTCCCGATGTTCCGCGCCAACACCGTTTACGAAGGCGAGTACCTACTGGGTACTTCCATCGCTCGTCCGTTGATCGCCAAGCGCCTGATCGAAATCGCCAACGAAACCGGCGCAGACGCCATTTCCCACGGCGCCACCGGCAAGGGCAACGACCAGGTTCGTTTCGAACTGGGCGCCTACGCCTTGAAGCCCGGCGTGAAAGTGATCGCTCCGTGGCGCGAATGGGACCTGCTCTCGCGTGAAAAGCTGATGGATTATGCTGAAAAGCACAACATCCCGATCGAGCGTCACGGCAAGAAGAAATCCCCGTACTCGATGGATGCCAACTTGCTGCACATCTCCTATGAAGGCGGCGTGTTGGAAGACACCTGGACCGAGCACGAAGAAGACATGTGGAAATGGACTGTCTCCCCGGAGAACGCTCCTGACAAGGCGCAGTACCTGGAACTGACCTACCGCAATGGCGACATCGTCGAACTGGACGGCGTCGAAATGACCCCGGCCACCGTGCTGGCGACCCTGAACCGTATCGGTGGCGAACACGGTATTGGCCGTCTCGACATCGTCGAGAACCGCTACGTTGGCATGAAGTCCCGTGGCTGCTACGAAACCCCTGGCGGCACCATCATGCTGCGCGCTCACCGTGCGATCGAATCGATCACTCTGGACCGCGAAGTGGCTCACCTTAAAGACGAGCTGATGCCTAAATACGCCAGCTTGATCTACACCGGTTACTGGTGGAGCCCTGAGCGTCTGATGCTGCAACAGATGATCGACGCGTCCCAGGCCCACGTGAACGGTGTTGTGCGCCTGAAGCTGTACAAGGGCAACGTGATCGTCACCGGTCGCAAGTCCGACGAATCGTTGTTCGACGCCAACATCGCGACCTTCGAAGAAGATGGCGGCGCCTACAACCAGGCCGACGCGGCGGGCTTCATCAAGCTCAACGCTTTGCGCATGCGTATTGCGGCGAACAAAGGCCGGAAGCTTTTCTGAGATGCTGGAAGCCGTAGTGGAACGACGGTGGTGAAACGACAGTAATAGAGTTGTGGCCTTGTCGATGACAAGGCCACACATCTGAATAGGGGGGATTTCCTACTGGACTTCGTTTTAACAGCGTTCTTTTTGTTTCTGTAACACCTTCCTGTTGTTTCCTCTCTCTGAAAGCTCTTCAAGCGTTACCTGCTGCGTGTCAGGTAAAAAGAGTGATCAAGCATCGTCAAGCCACGTGAATTTAAATTGTAAGCAATGCAGAGCGTTGGGCTGTTGCGGTTCTTTGTCTGTTTTAAATGCTTGATGGCGCTTTCCTTCAGTAATGCCTCCGAATCGATACAGGTGAGAAACACGATCACTTGCGCAGGGCTTCCCTGTGGGTGCAAATTTTTCTCAATCCAGGCGCCAAACTCCATTTTTTTGTTCAACCACCGCGCATCCACGATGTGCAGATTTTTTAGCGGCTCGGTCAGGCACACGTGCTGTAGCGCCGCGAGACTTGTCTGAATACCGATCCGGGCGGGTGGGTCCTTCAGGTTATCGGGCCGCTGACCGCGATCAGCGTTGGCCATCACTTCTATAAAGTGCTTTCCTTTACCAAAATCGGAGGGCGCGTACAGCGACCGGTAGTTGAAGTTGAGTGTGGCGAAGAAAAGAAAAATCAAATAAAAGGGAAAACTGATCAGGAACCAGACATAGAGCTCCCGCTCCGTATTGTCGAGAAAGGGCAGTGAGACGGCGGCCGATGTTTCAGAAATGGCGGCAAATATGGCAATAACTGTCATAGGGTTGATGATTTTTTTCTTTGGTTTGTTCATGTTTTCTACTCATGGAAGTATTGTCTTTTCTCGAATGGTTAATATTTTTGGTTTTGGAGTTTAATAACTAGGTTATTGTTTTTTTGTGGGTGGGTGCTCCTTTTAAAAGTTGGATTTCAATGGGTGATAGTAACGGCATTGAGTGAGGGCGGGTATATCTGTTTGTGATGTTTTGTTTGCGATGGAATCAATGTATTTTTGAAGTGTTGCAGGGTGTGATCGTTTTAATCCTTGATGTGCAGTGTTTGTGGTATCGGTTTTTAGATGGAAAACATCAGATACTTTTAAGCGTAGCTCAATAGTGGGTGCTCGTTGGATCGCTTGCGACGGAGGCGGTAATTTGGTTTTTTGGTAGTAAATCGAAACAAAAAAACTGCGGAAAGTATAAATTATTTCAGGTTGATAAAATTTCAGGTTCCGGTATTTGGGGATATTTTGTAAGACGAATCCCTAATGTCTGTAGGGAATGTCTCTCGGTGTAGGTGGCCGCGGGGGGCGGCATGCCATGGGTGAAACGACTAGGCTATTGTGCGGGCTCTAAAAATTCGAACAGCGAAAATTGGACTTGCCCATGAATAAAGTGCTGATCGTGGATGATCACCCCGTCATTCGTCTTGCGGTACGAATGCTAATGGAGCGTCATGGCTACGAAGTCATTGCAGAGACAGATAACGGCGTGGATGCGTTGCAACTTGCCCGTGAGCATATGCCGGATATTGTCATCCTGGATATTGGAATACCGAAACTTGATGGGCTGGAAGTCATCGCGCGTTTAACATCGACAGCAATGCCCATTAAAGTACTGATACTGACGTCCCAGGCACCTGGGCATTTTTCCATGCGTTGCATGCAATCGGGTGCCGCCGGGTATGTCTGCAAACAACAGGATCTCACCGAATTACTCAGTGCAATAAAGGCAGTCTTGTCAGGCTACAGTTACTTTCCGAATCAAGCCTTGCATACCGTACGTTCCAGTTTGGGGAACGCCAGTGAGGCCGATATGGTGGATCGTCTGTCGGGACGGGAAATGATGGTCTTGCAACAGTTGGCCCGAGGCAAGACCAACAAGGAGATTGCCGATGGAATGTTCCTCAGTAATAAGACTGTCAGTACTTACAAGACCCGCCTGTTGTTGAAACTCAATGCTCGCTCCCTGGTCGACCTGATCGAATTGGCTCAACGCAATGGTTTGGTGTGATTGCCTCAACGTTTGACGAGGCGCGATGAGCGGGGGCATCAGGGGTTGGCACTTAGTAAAAAGCCTCCGTTTCGGGAGGCTTTTAGGTGTCATGGATCAAAATCGTAATCGGCCAATTGCTTTTGCAGTCGGCGCTCCTCCAACAGATTGTCGATGGTACGGCGTTTGCTCAGGTTGGTCTTCGCCACTTCAACCACCGGCTCAGCGTCATCAGCCTCAACGGGGGTGAAGTCGTCTTCTACGTCCAATTGCTCTTTGCCAGTGCTCATAGTGTTACTCCAGGCTAAGACTGCCTTTGGCGCTCCTTATATCGATAATCTCTCGGCGGGTAAAAAAGATTTTTTCAATCGATAAATCAAAAAACCTAATAGCGCCTCAATCGTCCGAAGTCTTTTGCTTGTATTCGCACAAGTCTTCGATCCGGCAACTGCCACAGCGAGGCTTGCGGGCCAGGCAAACGTAGCGTCCGTGGAGGATCAGCCAGTGATGGGAATCGAGCAGATATTCCTTTGGCACGAACTTCATCAGTTTTTTCTCAACCTCGACCACATTTTTACCTGGAGCAATGCCGGTACGATTGCTGACCCGGAAAATATGCGTGTCAACCGCCATGGTCAGCTGACGGAATGCGGTATTGAGCACCACGTTGGCGGTCTTGCGGCCGACGCCAGGTAACGCTTCCAGCTCCTCACGGGTTTGCGGCACTTCGCCTCCATGACGTTCCACCAGCAAGCGACAGGTCTCGATCACGTTTTTCGCTTTGCTGTTGAACAGGCCGATAGTCTTGATGTATTCCGACAGTCCCTCGACACCCATGGCATAAATCGCCGCCGGCGTATTGGCCACCGGATAGAGTTTGGCAGTGGCTTTGTTCACGCCGACATCGGTCGACTGAGCCGAGAGAATCACAGAGATCAGCAATTCGAACGGCGAGGAATAAGCCAGTTCGGTCTTTGGTTCCGGGTTGTCTTCGTGTAATCGGCGGAAAATTTCCAGACGTTTTGCGGCATTCATGGGCAGTGCGTTTCCTCGAAGGCGGTCAGTGTGAGGGCGTCGAGCGGGTCCAGGCCTGACGTGCGGCGATCAGCAGTCCCAGCAGAATGAATCCGCCTGGGGCCAGGGTGGCCAGGCGCATGCCACCGTCGGCGGTCAGTACCCAACCTTGCCAGTCCACTTGCGCAGTGCCAGCCAGCCATGGCAGATGGATGCCGAGTGTGCCGTTGCCGATGAGTTCGCGCAGCAAGCCAAGGCCTGCCATCAACGCGCCGAACAGGCCACACAGACGCAGGCGATCACGCCAGGTGCGCTGGAAAAAACCGGTGTTTTCCAGCACGACGCATTGCAAGGCGATCAACCCTGCATAAAACCCCACATGGTGGTGCCATTGCAGCGACCAGAGTTGCGCGACGACTTCCGCGCAGCTGGTCAGCGTGGCTGCCAGCAGGACGGCGGCTAACCGGTGCGTCGCCGGGAGAAGTCGGGATCGCAAGGCGCCTATGCACACACCAAAGGCATTGATCACTACGATAAACATCAGCCACAAGCCCAAAGCGGACACCAGTGAATCCGTGGCGCCGATCAGCGGCGCGAGCATCAGCGAGTTCTGCAGAGACGATGACTTATTCATGGGGGCTGCTCCCGATCAGCTGTTGCCGGCGTTCATCGAAGTAGCGCAACGCGTCATGGATGGCGTTGATGACCGCTCTCGAAGTAATGGTCGCCCCCGCCAATTGATCGAATTGCCCCTGATCCTTTTTCAAGGCCCAGCCAGCATCGGCGGGTTCGGATCGAGATTTACCGACAAACACCTGAAACCAGGCATTAGGCCAGTCGGCAATCTTGCCACCCAGCCCCGGGGTTTCTGATTGCTTGAGCGTTTTGACGCCCAGCAACTTGCCGTTTGCGTCGATGGCGATCAGCAATTCGATGGCGCCCTCATAGCCTATGGTCTGGCTGCGCAGCAAGACGGCGCTGGGTTGGCCAGTCTTGGTCGCCAGATAGCCACCCAGCAGTGTGCTGCTGGCCAATCCAGTGTTTTCGAGGGCGAGCGGCTGTTCCAGCGGCTGATTGTCGTAGCGCTCGGCGGAAAGCAGATCCAACAGGTTACGGCTGTCGATCAAGTGCTGTTCGGCCGCAATGCGCGGCGCGCTGATGTGCTGGACCAGATACGTCACGCCAATCCCCAGGCTTGCCAGTAACAGCAGGACCACAGCGCTCGATACTCGGCTCATGGCGCACCCCGCTCCTGTCTGAAGGCGACAAACCGCTCCAGCGCAGGCACACAGAGGTTCATCAACAGCACGGCAAAGGCTACGCCGTCCGGATAACCACCCCAGGTGCGAATCAGGTACGTCAGCAGCCCGACGCCCACGCCGAAAAGCAGTCGCGCGCCGGGGCTTTTTGCGCCAGACACCGGTTCCGTGACGATGAAGAATGCGCCCAGCATGCTCGCGCCAGTGAGCAGATGAAACAGCGGCGAGCCATGGGAGTCGGAGCCTGAGCCGTTCCAGCACAGCAGGCTGATGACGAACAGACTGGCGAGCATGCCGACCGGCGCATGCCAGCTGAACACCCGTCGTTGCAGCAGAAACGCGCCGCCCGCCAAAAAGGCCAGGTTGACCCATTCCATGCCTCGGCCGCCGAAGTGACCGAACGCCGGGTTAGCGACAAACAGTTCGTCCATGGTCAGGCTTTTGTTGATCCGCAGGCTGTCCAGCGCCGTCGCTTGGACCCAGGCATCCGGCGTCTGGCTGAGGCTGAGCCCAAACACCTGCTGCAAGCCGCCGAGCAGGTCCAGCCCATGGGATGACGGCCATTGGGTCATCTGTTGGGGAAAGCTCACCATCACGAGGGCGAAACCGAGCATTGCCGGGTTGAATGGGTTATTTCCTACGCCGCCATACAGGTGTTTGCCGAACACCATCGCGAACGCCGCGGCACAGACCGCCAGCCACCACGGGCAATAAGGCGGCAAGGCCAGTGCCAACAGCGTTGCGCTGACCAGTGCGCTGCCGTCGGTCAAGGTCGACTTGAGCGGTCGCTTGCGCAGTTGCAGCACGGCCGCTTCAACGGCCAATGCGGTTATGCCCGACAGAATCAGGTTGATCAACACCCCCCAGCCATACAGCCAGAACAACATCAGCATCCCTGGCAGGGTGGCCAGCAATACCAGCTTCATGGCCTGCTGAAGGCGCTCGTCGACCGATTCAAGGGGCGACATAGGCATCCACCTGACGCTCGGCTTCATTGACCGCGAGTTCCAGTGTTTCGATTTGCTCGGCGGGGGCTTCGCTGGCGTGGGCTTTCTTGAGTTCGGCGCGGCGCATGGCTAACTGGATCTTTGCCCGATTAAGCGGCGCATTTTTCGCCGGAGCAACGGGCGCCGGGGCTGGCGGTGCAGTGCTTTCCAGTGTCGCCAACGCCTGTTCGGCAGCCTCGAACTGCTGTTGCAGGAGGATCAGTTGCGACTGCTGCTCGAAGGTTGGCGGATGCCCGAACGCCTTGAGTGATTTGTTCAGTTGCGCCCGACTCATCGCCAGTTCGATCTTGGCCTTTTTCAACGCCGCATCCGCATTGGCTGCCTTCTGTGCGCGGACTCGCTCTAGAGCGGCCTGAACCGGGTCGAGTGTCGCCACCTCACTGTGCTGGACGGTGCGCTGGGCTCGGGCCTGACGTTCGGCGATTTTCAGTTCTTCTTCACGACGCAGGCGAGCGTTGCGTTGTTCGAATCGACGCCGTGCGTGATCGCGCTTGGCCGTCCGGGCGCGTTGTTCCTCAAGGCTGAATGCCAGGCCGCCGACAATCGGTAGCACCGTGGCCAGCGGCAACGGCCGCATCTCGATGCAATCCACCGGGCAGGGCACCACGCACAGATCGCAACCGGTGCATTCATCGACGATCACCGTGTGCATTAATTTCGCCGCACCGACAATGGCATCCACCGGGCAGGCCTGGATGCACTTGGTGCAGCCGATACACTCCGCTTCACGAATGTAGGCGATCTGCGCCGGTGCCGAGCCGCGACTGACGTCCAGTTCCAGTATCGGCACTTTCAACAGCTCGGCCAGGGCCGCGATGGTTTCGCTGCCGCCTGGCGGGCACTTGTTGATCAGCTCGCCGCTGGCAATGCCTTCGGCGTACGGTTTGCATCCGGGGTGGCCGCACTTGCCGCATTGGGTTTGCGGCAAGAGGGCGTCGATGCGTTGAATCAGACTCATGTTTTGATCAGTCCACTGAATCCGAGAAAAGCCACTGCGATCAGCCCGGCGCCGATCAACTCGATCGGCAGGCCACGAAAGGGCAGGGGGATATCATTATCGAGTGTGCGTTGGCGCAAGTCGCTGAACAGGCTCAGTACCAGCCAGAAACCCAGCCCGGCACCCAGGCTCAGGGCCATGGCGTGGAAGAGTCCTTTGTCGTCTTGAGCGTTGAGCAGCGTCAGGCCGAGTACGCCGGCGTTGCCCAGCAGCAGGGGCCAGAGTCCATCGAACGCAAGCTTTGGAAGTGACCGAGAAAGCACTTTCAGCAGCGGGCCTATCAGCAAAACGCTTAAAGGCAGGAATACGAAAAGGCGCAGCGACGTCAGCTCCAGCGGGATCAGCAGCCAACGGTAGGCCAAGTAGCCCAGCGTGCCGACGATCAGCATCAAGCAAGACGTCGCGAGCCCCAACGCGTGGACCTGCCGATGCTCGTTGCCCAACAGCGGATCGGCGCCCAGCGGCCAGTGCAACACGAGGTTGTTGATCAGGGCTGCACTGATAAGCGTAAGAACAATTTCGGTCATGATCGTGCCGGCAAGAACGGGGCTTTTTAACAGAGCGATCTAAAAAGCTTAGGCATTATCCGGCAAGGACGGAGGGTGGGCCAGACATGAAAAATCCCACAGTCGCGCCAGGCACGACTGTGGGATCGATTTACTGCACAACCTTACTTGATGCGCTGACCTGGCTTGGCGCCGCTGTCAGGGCTGAGCAGGTAGATTTCTTCACCCCCAGGACCGGCAGCCATCACCATGCCTTCGGAGATGCCGAACTTCATTTTCCGTGGCTTGAGGTTGGCGATCATCATGGTCAGACGACCATTGAGCTTGGACGGATCCGGGTAGGCACTCTTGATCCCGGAGAACACGTTGCGTTGCTCGTCACCGATGTCCAGGGTCAGGCGCAGCAGTTTGTCAGCACCTTCCACGTGTTCGGCCTTGAGGATCAGGGCGACGCGCAGGTCGACAGCGGCAAAGGCATCGAACTCGATCTCTGGCGACAGCGGATCCTTGGCCAGTTCGCCATTGCCGACAGGCGCAGTTTCACCGGTGTCGGTCTGGCTCGCGGTCAGGTCCTCTTTCGAAGCGTCGCTCATGGCTTGCACTTTCACCGGGTCGATACGGGTCATCAACGGTTTGAACTCGTTCAGCTGATGGTTACTGAGCAAGGTGGCGTGGTCGTCCCAGGTCAGCGGCGCGACGTTCAGGAACGCCTCGGCGTCGGCGGCCAGCAACGGCAACACCGGCTTGAGGAAGATCACCAGTTGGCGGAACAGGTTCACGCCCAAGGCGCAGATGGCCTGGACTTCGTCCTGCTTGCCTTCTTGTTTATTCAGCGACCACGGCGCCTTGTCGGCGATCCAGGCGTTGGCACGGTCGGCCAGACCCATGATCTCGCGCATGGCACGGGCGAAGTCGCGAGCCTCGTAGGCGTCGCAGATGCTCGGCGCTGCGGCCAGGAACGCTTCAGTCAGTTCCGGCGCGGCATTACCCGCCACCAGCACACCGGCGTTGCCTTTATGGATGAAACCGGCGCAACGGCTGGCGATGTTGACGACTTTACCGACCAGGTCGGAGTTGACCTTCTGCACGAAGTCTTCGAGGTTCAGGTCGAGGTCGTCGACGCCACGGCTCAGCTTGGCCGCGTAGTAGTAGCGCAGGTATTCCGGCGACAGATGGTCCAGATAGGTTCGGGCCTTGATGAAGGTGCCGCGGGATTTGGACATTTTCTGACCGTTGACGGTCAGGTAGCCGTGGACGTTGATGCCGGTCGGTTTACGGAAACCGGCGCCTTCGAGCATGGCTGGCCAGAACAGCGCGTGGAAGTTGACGATGTCCTTGCCGATGAAGTGGTACAGCTCGGCGGTGGAATCCTTGCCCCAGAACGCGTCGAAGTCCAGGTCCGGACGACGGGCGCAGAGGTTCTTGAAGCTGGCCATGTAGCCGATTGGCGCGTCCAGCCAGACGTAGAAGTATTTGCCTGGCTCGTCGGGGATTTCGAAACCGAAGTACGGCGCATCGCGGGAGATGTCCCACTGTTGCAGGCCGGCATCCAGCCATTCGGCGATCTTGTTCGCCACGGCCTCTTGCAGGGTGCCGCTGCGGGTCCAGGCTTGCAGCATTTCCTGAAAGTCCGGCAGCTTGAAGAAGAAGTGCTGGGAATCCTTGAGCACCGGGGTGGCGCCGGAGATCGCCGACTTCGGATCCTTCAGATCAGTCGGCGCGTAGGTCGCACCGCATTTTTCGCAGTTGTCGCCGTACTGGTCTTCGGTACCGCATTTCGGGCAGGTGCCCTTGATGAAGCGGTCGGCCAGGAACATTTTCTTTTCCGGGTCGAAGTACTGAGTGATCGAGCGCTGGGCAATGTGCCCGGCGTCGCGCAGCTTCAGGTAGATCTGGCTCGACAGCTCACGGTTTTCTTCGGCGTGAGTGGAGTGGAAGTTATCGAAGTCCACCAAGAACTCGGCAAAGTCGGCGCTGTGTTCAGCCTGGACGTTGGCGATCAGTTGTTCCGGGGTGATGCCCTCCTTTTCCGCGCGCAGCATGATGGCCGAACCGTGGGCGTCGTCGGCGCAGACATAAATGCATTGATTGCCGCGGTGCTTCTGGAAGCGCACCCACATATCGGTCTGGATGTATTCCAGCATGTGGCCAAGATGGATCGAACCATTGGCATAGGGCAGGGCGCTGGTGACGAGGATCTTGCGTGGCTCGGACATGGGGCTCGGCTACTTGATGAAACGGAGGTCGGCCACTATAAAGCGCCGGCGCATATTTTTCACCCCGTGACCTGAAGGCTTATTGTTGCAAAAGAGCTTTTTGTGGCGAAGGGATCTTGTGGTGAGGAAATTCTGTGGCGAGGGGATTTATCCCCGTTCGGCTGCGCAGCAGTCGTAAACCATCGCACACAATGTGCCTGGTACTACTATGTAGTCGGATTTCGGGGCGGCTTCGCCACCCAACGGGGATAAATCCCCTCGCCACAGGTATGCGTGCGCTGCAAATAATCGTCAGACATGCCGCCTTGCACATAGAACGGTTAGGATACCCGCCTGATTTTCCAGTCTTGCTATCGGAGTTGCCCATGAGCGTCGTCAATCGCGCAGCGGTGGAAGCCGTCCTTCGCCAATACACCGACCCTTACCTGAACCAGGACCCGGTCAGCGCCGGGTGCGTGCGCGGCATCGACATTCAGGGTGATCGCGTCAGCGTCCAGCTGGAGCTGGGTTACGCCGCCGGTCTGTTCAAGAGTGGCTGGGCGCAATTGCTGCAAATGGCCATTGAAGGGCTGGACGGCGTGACCATCGCCCGCGTCGAGATCACCAGTGTCATTGCCGCGCACAAGGCTCAAGCGCAGATCCCGGGGCTGGCCAACGTCAAGAACGTGGTGGCCGTGGCGTCCGGCAAGGGCGGTGTGGGCAAATCAACCACCGCCGCCAACCTGGCCTTGGCCTTGGCCCGTGAAGGCGCCAAGGTCGGGATTCTCGACGCAGACATTTACGGACCGAGCCAAGGCATCATGTTCGGCATCCCCGAAGGCACTCGACCCAAGGTCAAGGATCAGAAGTGGTTTATTCCGATCAAGTCCCACGGCGTCGAAGTCATGTCCATGGCGTTCCTGACCGACGACAACACGCCGATGGTCTGGCGCGGGCCGATGGTTTCCGGTGCCTTATTGCAACTCGTCACTCAAACCGCCTGGGGCGACCTCGATTACCTGGTCATCGACATGCCACCAGGCACCGGCGACATTCAGCTGACCCTGGCACAGAAAGTCCCGGTGGCCGGCGCGGTGATCGTTACCACGCCGCAAGACCTGGCATTGCTGGACGCGCGCAAAGGCGTGGAGATGTTCCGCAAGGTCAACATCCCGGTGCTGGGCGTGGTGGAAAACATGGCCGTGCACATCTGCTCCAATTGCGGACATGCCGAGCATCTTTTTGGTGAGGGCGGTGGTGTGAAACTGGCCAACCAGTACGGCGTCGAGCTGCTGGCTTCCTTGCCGCTGTCGATGATCATCCGCGAGCAGGCCGATGGCGGCAAGCCAACGGTAATCGCCGAGCCTGACAGCCAGATTGCGATGGTTTACCAGGAACTGGCCCGCCATGTCGGCGCACGGATCGTGTTGCAGGAAGCGGCGACACCGGCCATGCCGACTATCACGATCAGCGACGATTAAACCGCTTTTGTAGCCAGGCTTGCCGGCGAAGGCGTCTTCAAGGTCGCTTTCGCCGGCAAGCCTGGCTCCTGCAAGGGCCGTGGTGTGGCTTTAGATCCGCAACCCGCCATCCATCTCCAGAATCCGACCGGTGTAGTAGTCGTTCTCGAAAATGTAGGCCGCCGAATGGGCGATCTCTTCAGTCTTGCCCATGCGCTTGAGCGGAATCGCGGACGTTATCTTCTCCAGCGCCTCAGGCCTCATGCCCAGCGTCATCTCGGTTTCGATAAAACCCGGTGCAATGCCCGCCACACGAATACCGTAGCGTGCCAGTTCCTTGGCCCAGGTCACGGTCGCCGCAGCGACACCCGCCTTGGCGGCGGAGTAGTTGGTCTGACCGACGTTGCCAGCGCGGGAGATCGACGAGATATTGATGATCGTGCCGCTGTTTTTCAGCTCGACCATTTTGGCCGCGACTTCACGGGTGCACAGGAATACGCCGGTCAGATTGACGTCGATGACCGCCTGCCACTGGGCCAGGCTCATCTTGGTCATCTCGCCGTCCTTGACCTTGATCAGCAGGCCATCGCGCAGAATCCCGGCGTTGTTGATCAGGCCATGGATCGCGCCGAAGTCTTCGGCCACCTGGGCGACCATGTGGGTCACTTGCTCTTCATTGGCGACATTGCACAGATAAGCGCGAGCATCGATGCCTTTTGCCTTGCAAGCGGCGACAGTGTCGTCGAGTTTTTCCTGGTTCAGGTCCACCAGCGCCAGCTTCGCTCCTTTAGCGGCGAAATACTCAGCCATGGAACGGCCTAAACCCTGGCAACCGCCAGTGATAATGATTACTTTGTCAGTGAGTTGCATTCGCATGCCCCAATAGCAGGTCAGAGGAGTGGTTTCCTTCTAGAGGGCCTCTCGATCTGCACCTGGCCTGGTTGCACATGAGAACTGCCCCGATGGCGTACTGGAACTTATCCCCAGGCGCCTGTCCGTTTTTTTGACGGTTTCTATTTAAGGAGTCATAAATTGAGCGTTGAAGCGGCCAAGAATGCCCGAGAATTGCTTCTCAAGGAATACCGTGGAGTGCTCTCGACACACTCCAAGGCGATGCCTGGTTTCCCGTTTGGCTCCGTGGTTCCGTACTGCCTGGACGAGCAGGGCTGGCCGCTGATCCTTATAAGTCGTATCGCCCAGCACACGCATAACCTGCAGAAAGACCCGAAATGCTCTCTGTTTGTGGGCGAGCGCGGAGCCGAAGACGTGCAAGCCGTTGGTCGCCTGACGTACCTGGCCGAAGCGGAAAAGCTCGAGGACGAGGCCGCCATCGATGCAGCAGCCGAGCGCTACTACCGCTATTTCCCTGATTCGCAGAGCTACCACAAGGCCCATGATTTCGATTTCTTGGTGCTCAAACCGGTACGTCACCGTTACATCGGCGGCTTCGGCGCGATTCACTGGGTCGATCAGTTGACCCTGGCCAACCCGTTCGCCGCAAAGGCCGAAGCGAGCATGGTCGAACACATGAATGCCGATCACGCCAAAGCCATCGCCCACTACGTCGAGCTGGCAGGCCTGCCGAAAACCGAGCCGGCGCAATTGGCGGGTATCGACACCGAAGGCATGCACCTGCGCATCGGTCAGGGCGTCTACTGGCTGCCGTTTCAAGCGCCGTGTAATACGCCGACACAAGTGCGCGAAGCCTTGGTTTTCCTGGCTCACGCCGAACATTGGCCGAAAAATGAAGTGGCCGACGCTTGAATTCACGAAACGGCGACGTCATCTAGGGAAGACTGGCAAGGCATTCTTGCGTTGAGGAACCATTTGATGCGCCCTTTTTTATTGCTCTTTGTACTGTTTCCGGTGTTGGAGCTGTTCGTATTCGTCAAGGTGAGCGGGGCGATCGGGTTTTTCCCGGCCCTGCTGCTGGTGATTCTCGGCTCGATGCTCGGCGTGTTCGTGCTGCGTATCGCCGGTCTGGCCACTGCACTGCGTGCCCGTGAAAGCCTGAACCGCGGCGAGCTGCCGGCCCAGACCATGCTTGAAGGTTTGATGCTGGCGCTGGCGGGTGGTCTGTTGATCCTGCCGGGCTTCGTCACCGACGTGCTGGGTCTGATCATGTTGCTGCCGATCTCTCGTCGGCTGTTGGCCAACAAAATGCGCCAGCGTGCCGAAGAGCAAGCGATCCGTCAGCGTGCATTCGCCGATGACCTTCAGCCACGTGGCGGTCCTGTCCCGCGCGAGCCGTTGGGCCGTGAGCCCAACGTGATTGAAGGCGAGTTCGAGCACCGCGATAACAAGTAATCCGCTACACCGGCACGGCACCTTCGGGTGCCGTGTTCGTTTGTGGGGCAGCAACATGAAAAAATTTGCTTACTCGCCCTTGTAATAAGCTGATGCGCCCTTATGTAACGGTCACCGCAAGGTTTCTGGCAATTACGCCAGACAGACTTCCGCGGTTCGCTCGTCGAATCGCACCCGGCACCGCCGGATTTGTTAAACCCGCCGGGATTACACCGGCCGATGAAAACCACAATTAGGAGAGATCGACAATGAAGCTTCGTCCTCTGCATGACCGCGTCGTCGTCCGTCGCAGCGAAGAAGAAAAGAAAACCGCTGGCGGTATCGTCCTGCCAGGTTCGGCTGCTGAAAAGCCAAACCAGGGTGAAGTCCTCGCTGTAGGCCCAGGCAAAGTACTGGACAACGGTGAAGTGCGTGCGCTGTCCGTGAAAGTGGGTGACAAGGTTGTGTTCGGCCCGTACTCCGGCAGCAACACTGTGAAAGTCGACGGCGAAGACCTGCTGGTAATTGGCGAAAGCGAAATCCTCGCTGTTGTCGAAGGCTGATTCCCCGCTCATTTTCCCGTTACTACAAAGTATTTAAGGAATATCGATCATGGCTGCTAAAGAAGTTAAATTCGGCGATTCCGCCCGCAAGAAAATGCTCGCCGGTGTCAACGTCCTGGCTGACGCAGTAAAAGCGACCCTGGGCCCTAAAGGCCGTAACGTGATCATCGAGAAGAGCTTCGGCGCTCCGACCATCACCAAGGACGGCGTGTCCGTTGCCAAAGAAATCGAGCTGAAAGATCGCTTCGAAAACATGGGCGCGCAGCTGGTCAAAGACGTTGCCTCCCGTGCCAACGATGACGCAGGCGACGGCACCACCACCGCTACCGTTCTGGCTCAATCGATCGTCAACGAAGGCCTGAAAGCCGTCGCTGCCGGCATGAACCCGATGGACCTGAAGCGCGGTATCGACAAAGCGACCATCGCCATCGTCAAAGAGCTGAAAGCCCTGTCCAAGCCTTGCGCTGACACCAAGGCCATCGCTCAGGTCGGCACCATCTCGGCCAACTCCGACAACTCCATCGGCGACATCATTGCCGAAGCCATGGAAAAAGTCGGTAAAGAAGGCGTGATCACCGTTGAAGAAGGCTCGGGCCTGGAAAACGAACTGTCGGTTGTTGAAGGCATGCAGTTCGACCGTGGTTACCTGTCCCCGTACTTCGTCAACAAGCCAGAGACCATGACTGCCGAGCTCGACGGTCCGCTGATCCTGCTGGTCGACAAGAAAATCTCGAACATCCGTGAGCTGCTGCCAGTACTGGAAGCTGTTGCCAAAGCCGGTCGTCCACTGTTGATCGTGAGCGAAGACGTTGAAGGCGAAGCCTTGGCGACTCTGGTTGTGAACAACATGCGCGGTATCGTCAAAGTGGTTGCCGTCAAGGCTCCAGGCTTTGGTGACCGTCGCAAGGCCATGCTGCAGGACATCGCTGTCCTGACCGGCGGTACCGTTATCTCCGAAGAGATCGGTCTGAGCCTGGAAAGCGCTACCCTGGAACACCTGGGTAATGCCAAGCGTGTAGCCGTAACCAAGGAAAACACCACCGTCATCGACGGCGCAGGCGTTGAAGCTGATATCCAGGCTCGCGTTCTGCAGATTCGCCAGCAAGTGGCTGACACTTCGTCCGACTACGACCGTGAAAAACTGCAAGAGCGTCTGGCCAAGCTGTCCGGCGGCGTTGCAGTGATCAAGGTTGGCGCGGGTTCCGAAGTTGAAATGAAAGAGAAGAAAGCCCGCGTTGAAGACGCCCTGCACGCAACCCGTGCAGCCGTTGAAGAAGGCGTGGTACCTGGCGGTGGCGTAGCGCTGATTCGCGCTCTGCAAGCCATCAGCGAACTGAAAGGCGACAACGCTGATCAGAACGTTGGTATTGCTGTACTGCGTCGCGCTATCGAATCGCCACTGCGTCAGATCGTTGCCAACTCCGGCGACGAGCCAAGCGTAGTCGTCGACAAGGTCAAGCAAGGTTCGGGTAACTTCGGTTACAACGCTGCTACCGGCGAATACGGCGACATGATCGAAATGGGCATCCTCGACCCTACCAAAGTGACTCGCTCTGCTCTGCAGGCTGCGGCGTCCATTGGTGGCTTGATGCTGACCACCGAAGCCATGATCGCTGATGCTCCGGACGACAAACAAGCTGGCGGCGGCATGCCAGACATGGGCGGTATGGGCGGCATGGGCGGCATGATGTAAGCCAGCCTTACCCAGTACGAGCTTACCCCTATAAAAAAGCCCCGCCTGCGATAAGCAGGCGGGGTTTTTTATTGCCTTCGATTGACCTGGATATTGAAATTGCACCGGACCACTGTGGGAGCGAGCTTGCTCGCGATAGCGGTATAACCGTCACCATCAATAGTGAATGTTATGGCCTCATCGCGAGCAAGCTCGCTCCCACATTAGTTTTGTATTTCAGGTGTTGACTGGTGATGCTTTAGCCACTCGCTCAGCCTTGGAAACCGGGCGATAAAGGATGTAGTAATACGACCCCAGACAAATCAGCCAGCAGAAAATCGCCGTCCACACATTGTGCGAAAAGAAGTGCGCGCCTTGCATCATCCGGCTGATGGAAAACACCGTGCCCAACGCGAAAGCGAACACAAACGCCTTGCGTGCCAGACGCGGACGACGGTCACGCAGGACAAAGAACAGCGCAAACAGTGTGAAACCGGTCGCCGCATGACCGCCGGGCCAGCAACGGCCAGGTTTATCGGTGTGCGGGCGAGGGCTGAGCAGTTCGCTATAGGTTTCGTGACCGCCGAACTGCTCAAGGCTCCATGGGCATTGAACGGCCGTCACCGCTTTGACTGGCGTGACAAAGGAGGTTGCCAGAGCGAGAGACAACACCAGGCAGCCCAGTTCCCGTTTGACCGGTTTGAGCCTGTCCATGAAAAAGGAGGCGATGAAACCGAAGATGGCCAACACCGAGAAGGCGATGACCACTTGCTTGGCACGGTCATGCAGGATGTTTTCGAGGAAGTCACTGTGCCTCCCGATGAAGTCACCCGCGACCGGGTCATACAACAGCTTGGCAAGGCCCATGTCCAGGGAGGTCAGTTCGAGCAGCACCAGAATGATCGCCGCGATGGCGGGAACACCCAGGCACACCCAGAAATTAAGGGGGCGGGAGGCGGGGCGGACAGCAGTCGAAACCATGGCAGTTCCTTGGGAAGTGAAATGTTCTGAAAAGCGCAGCCGCGCGGAGTTTGAGCCTGATTCTGTCGCCAGCGTGTGAATCGATAGTGAAAAAGTCGTTAAAGTCACCCCGGTTTTATGGGGTGGATTTACAACTTCACGCAGCCCTGGCCCTCAGCCACACTTGGCCTTAAGCTGCGCGGGCCAAGACGGCCGTTACTGTGTACGGAGGAGGTACCCATGCGAATTCTATTGGTTGAAGACAACCGCGATATCCTGGCTAATCTGGCCGATTACCTGGGGCTCAAAGGCTATACCGTGGATTGCGCGCAGGACGGTTTGTCAGGCTTGCACCTGGCGGCCACCGAGCATTACGACCTGATCGTGCTCGACATCATGTTACCGGGCATCGACGGCTACACCCTGTGCAAACGCCTGCGCGAAGACGCGCGCCTAGACACACCGGTGATCATGCTCACCGCTCGCGATCAACTGGACGACCGGCTGCAAGGCTTCAAGTCCGGCGCCGATGACTACCTGATCAAACCCTTTGCCCTGTCTGAGTTGGCGGCGCGCATCGAGGCGGTCATGCGTCGCGCCCAAGGTGGCGGCCGCCGCACTTTGCAGGTCGGTGATCTGAACTATGACCTCGATACCCTGGAAGTGACGCGAGAAGGACGTCTACTGAAACTCAACCCGGTGGGCCTGAAGTTGCTGGCCGTATTGATGCAGAAAAGTCCTCACGTACTGCGCCGCGAAATTCTCGAAGAGGCGCTGTGGGGTGATGACTGCCCGGACAGCGACAGCCTGCGCAGCCACGTCCATCAATTGCGCCAGGTGATCGACAAGCCGTTCGCCAAACCGTTGCTGCAAACCGTGCACGGTGTGGGTTATCGCTTGGCCGAGGGCCGTGATGGAGTTTAAACAGAGCCTTGCTCAACGGATCATCATCGCCTTTGCACTGATGAGCGCACTGGTCGCGGGAGCCTTTGCCATGGGCATTGTGGCGACCGTGCACCTGGTGGAAGAAAAATTGATTTCGGCGGGGCTGGGTGGCGATTTACAACGTCTGTTGCTGATGGACAGCGTGTCGGACTGGAGTCACCGTCCCGAGCCGGACCAAATGTTCTATTTCAGCGGCGGCCCGGGCGACTTCGAACTCCCCAAGGACCTGCGGCACCTGGACCCGGGCTTTCACGAAGTGTTTCGCGAGCAGCTGTCGTATCACGCGATGGTCGAAGTCGTCGACGGCCGGCACTACGTGCTGTTGCAGGATCAGAGCGATTTCGAAGAGCGTGAACGGGTGCTGTTTGCCGTGGTGCTGGTGGGCTTCGTCCTGAGTCTGGCGTTGGCGGTGTTTCTTGGCTGGGTACTGGCGCGCAAAGTGATGGCGCCCGTGGTGCGACTGGCCCGCCAGGTCCGTCACCGTGATCAATTATTGGGACTGGCGCCACCGCTGGCGCCGGATTACGCCGCCGATGAAGTGGGCGAGTTGGCCGTGGCCTTCGATGCCACCCTCGGGCGCTTGCGCCAGGCGTTGACCCGCGAACGGTTGTTCACCAGCGACGTCAGTCACGAACTGCGCACGCCATTGATGGTGCTGGCCAGCTCCTGCGAGCTGCTGCTGGAAAACCCCGGCCTCGATCAGCGTGGACGTGCTCAGGTCGAGCGAATCGCCCGCGCCTGTGAAGAGATGCGCGAACTGGTGCAAACCTTCCTGATGTTGGCCCGCGCACAGCGTGAAGACGCCGGCATGTCGCCCCAGCAGACCCTGAGCCAGGTAGCCGATGGACTGCTCCATCTGTGGCGCGAGCCGATCGAGGCCAAGGGGCTGGCGCTGATCTTTGAGCCGGGCAATCCGGCAAACACCTGCTACAACGCAACCCTGCTGCACGCGGTCATGGGCAACCTGCTGCGTAACGCGCTGCATTACACCGAGCACGGGTTCATCCGCCTGACCCTGACGGCCACGGGATTCATCGTCGAGGACAGCGGCGTGGGCATTCCAGAGGAAAAACGCGAGGCGATGTTCGAGCCCTTCGTGCGGGGCAATGAGAAACGCGGCGAGGGTCTGGGGCTAGGGCTATCGCTGGTGCAGCGGATCTGTGAAAACCAGGGTTGGAACGTCAGCCTGACGAACATGGAACCCAATGGGTGTCGTTTTCAGGTGGAGTTGCATTTGTCGGATGTGAAATGATCGACCTATTGCACCGCAGTAGCCCGAAGCAATCATTATCGTCCTGTAAAGCCTCGAAATAATTCGAGGTTTTACATAACATTTTTTTCACAAAGGCATCACCTGACGCTGACACGGCGCTACCTATAGTAGATGCCATCAACGGCTCAGGAGACCTTGTTGATGGACGGTCCGATCAAACTTGATTTTTCCGAAAAATACGACGATCAACACGCTCAACGATACTTGCGCAAGCATAAGGATGGCCTTGCCCGCCGTCTGTCCCACTGGCGTGACGAGCAACTAGCGCGCAAAGCGCTGGCACGGGTCGGTGAGCCGGGTCTGGTCCTCGATTTGCCCTGTGGTGCTGGACGTTTCTGGCCATTGCTGGCGGAAAAAACCAATCGTGCCATCATCGGGGCTGACAACTCCGAGTCCATGCTGAAGATTGCCATGCAGGCGCAACCTGCCGATGTGGTGAAACGGGTACAACCCTTGCACACTTCTGCATTCGACATTGCCTTACCTGACAACGCCGTCGACAGCATTTTCTGCATGCGTTTGCTCCATCACATCGGTGAAGCCGAGCATCGACTGACTATTTTGCGTGAGTTCGAGCGCGTCACCCGCGACAGCGTGATCCTTTCTTTGTGGGTGGACGGCAATTTCAAAGCGTGGAAACGCAAGCGCGCCGAGAAAACCCGTGGGCAGCAAGGTTACCAAAATCGATTTGTGTTACCGGCGGCTACGGTTGAAAAGGAATTCGAGCAGGTGGGTTTCCGTATCGAGGAACAACTGGACTTTTTACCGCTCTATGCCATGTGGCGGGTCTACGTATTACGCAAGAGGTAACAGAATGGCAGTGCAATGTGCAGCAGAAACGGACGTCACTCCTCAGGACCGCTTCGACTATTTCTGGAATCAGCGCGGTGAATGGGTAGAAGAACCCAACGTCCGTCGCGGAGGAGAAAGCGGCGTGCAGCGCGTCGTGAGCAGCAATGGACAGCTGCTTTACGTTAAACGTCAGACCGGGCATATCTATCGCAGCTGGCTGCACCCGTTCGGTCGGCCGACGGTGTTGCGCGAGCGCGATGCGCTCACTCGCATGCAGCTGCTCGACGTTGGTGTTCCGGAGATCGTTTTCTGCGGTGCTCAGCGCGATCCTGTACACAAATGGCGCGCATTGCTGGTGACCAAGTCGCTGGACGGATTTGAGGAAATCGAGCATTGGTACGCTGGCGGCGGTCGCGAGCGTCACGGTGAGGCTGTGCAGGATCGAGTGTTGAAGGATCTGGCCGAGAATCTGGCCCGGATGCACAAGGGTCGCTGGCAGCATAGCTGCCTCTACGACAAGCACGTATTCGTGCGCGTCACCGGCGAAGGCGAGGCTGCCAAAGTCGAAGTGGCGTTGATCGATCTGGAGAAATGCCGGCAGCGTTTGACCGCCCGTCGCGCAGCGGTCCATGACATGAAGCAACTGCGTCGCCACTCGTCATTCAGCACGACGGACTGGCAGAAACTCGTCTATTTTTATGAGACGGCGTTTGGCAGCGCTATCAAAGGTTTATAGCAATGAAACTCGAAATTGCACGAGGTGGGTTTTTGATAGGAGCCTTGGCAGTTGCTTCACTGGCGGTGGCGGCATGGGAGCAGCCCCGCACGCAAGTCCTCAGTTCAGTGAATGGCGACGCGCACTGTCCGTTGCCACGCGTTGCCAAGGCATCCGTGGCATCCCAACCCGATCATGATTTATTGCTGTTCATGTTCGGACTTTCTCAAGGATTGAGGCCGCAAAGTTGAACAGATTGAAGCCAAAATAAAAGGCCTCGCCCAACGCGAGGCCTTTTTTATGTCCTTGAAGACTTGCACATCTCAATGTGGGAGCGAGCTTGCTCGCGATAGCGGTGTGTCAGTCACCTCCATGATGACTGTGCAGCCGTCATCGCGAGCAAGCTCGCTCCCACAGGTTCTAGGGTTTGTCGGGTTTGGCCAGCACCGTGTAAACACATGGCAACACGAACAACGTAAACAACGTCCCGATCGACATCCCCGTGGCGATCACCGTGCCGATGTCGAACCGGCTGACGGCACCCGCCCCCGTGGCGATGATCAACGGCACCATACCGAACACCATCGCCGCAGTGGTCATCAACACCGGACGCAGACGAATCGCCGCCGCTTCCTCCACGGCTTCTCGCGGCGTCAGGCCTTTGTCCTTGCGTAACTGATTGGCGAATTCGACGATCAGGATGCCGTGCTTGCTGATCAGCCCGATCAACGTCACCAGGCCGACCTGGGTGTAGATGTTCATGCTCGACCAGCCCAGGAACAGCGGGATCAACGCGCCACAAATCGATAGCGGCACGGTCACCAGAATCACCAGCGGATCGCGAAAGCTTTCGAATTGGGCGGCCAGGACCAGGAAAATGATCGCCAGTGCCAGGGCGAAGGTGACCCACAGCGCACTGCCCTCCTGGACGTATTGCCGTGATGCGCCGGCATAGTCGAAGGCATAACCCACCGGTGCCTCTTCCCGAGCGATCTGGCGCACGGTGTCGATGGCTTCACCCATGCTGACCAGCGGCACACCGGACAGGATGCCCGAATTGAGTTGCTGGAACTGGTTCAACTGCCGTGGACGCGCCCGGTCGGTCACCGTGATCAGGGTCGACAGGGCCAGCAATTCACCTTGGGTGTTCTTGACATAATAATTGTTCAGCCAGTCGGGGTTATCCCGGAAAGGCCGTTCGACCTGAGCGATGACTTTGTAGCTGCGACCTTCAATGGTGAAACGGTTGATCTCCGCCTCACCCAGCAACGTCGCAAGTGTCCCGCCAAGATCCTGCATGGAAACACCCATCTGTGCGGCCTTGGCGCGATCGATATCCACCACCACTTCGGGCTTGTCGAACGCCAGGTCGAGGTCGACGAAGGCGAACTTGCCGGATTCCATTGCCCGCTTTTTCACCCGGTCGGCCACTTGCAGCAGTGACTCGTAATCGTTGGCGGAACTGATGACGAACTGAAACGGCAGCCCCTCGCCGGTGCCGGGCAGGGAGGGCAGGTTGAAGCCGAAAATCTGCAGCCCGGAAATGCTCTCCAGTTTGCGCTGGACCTCGGGCAGGATTTCCATCTGAGTGCGGCTGCGTTCGTTCCACGGTTTGAGCAGGAAGCCGCCGATGCCCGATTGCACGCCGTTGAAACCGTTGATCTGGAACGACGAGTAGTACTCGTGAAACGTCTTGAAGATCGTGACGAACTCGTCGGTGTAGGTGCTCAGATAGTCGAGGTTGGCCGGTTGCGGGGCGTTGGCAATCATGAAAATAATACCCTGGTCCTCGTCGGGCGCCAGTTCCGACTTGGTGAATTTGAGCAGCACCGGAATCAGGCACAGCACGATCACCGCGAACACCAGCACCACCGGCCGGGTGTTCAGGGTTGCGTGCAGCATGCTTTGGTAACGGCGCTTGAGGCCTTCGAATATCAGGTCCAGTCGATGGGCCAGGCCGCTGGGATTTTCGTCATGACGCAGCAAGAAGGCGCACATCATCGGCGACAGAGTCAGGGCGACGATGCCGGAGATCACCACCGCCCCGGCCAGGGTCAGGGCGAACTCCTTGAACAGTGCTCCCGTCAGCCCCGTCAGGAAGCCGATCGGCGCATAGACCGCCGCCAGGGTGATGGTCATCGAGACCACCGGCATGGCGATTTCCCGGGCGCCTTCGATGGCCGCATCCAGCGGCGTCTTGCCTTCTTCGATGTGCCGGTGGATGTTTTCCACCACGACGATGGCGTCGTCCACCACCAGGCCGATGGCCAATACCATCGCCAGCAACGTCAGCAGGTTGATCGAGTAGCCCATCATCTGCATGAAGAACATCACGCCGATCATCGACAGCGGGATGGTGACCACCGGGATCACCACCGAACGCAGCGCGCCGAGGAACAGGAATACCACCACGATGACGATCAGCACCGCTTCGAACAATGTTTTGATCACCTCGTTGATCGATGCCTGGATGAACAGCGTGGCGTCGTAGGCGATTTCACCTTTGAGGTTCGGCGGCAGTTGGGCTTCCAGGTCCGGCATGATCTTGCGCACTTCCTTGATCACGTCCAGCGGGTTGGCGCCAGGCGTGGCCTTGATGCCGATGTACACCGAAGGTGTACCGCCGAAAGAACTGATCGAGTCGTAGTTTTCCGCGCCCATTTCCACTCGCGCAACATCGCTGAGCAGCACGCGACTGTCGCCCTCGACCTTGAGCGGGATCGCGGCGAAGGCTTCAGCGGATTTGAGCTCGGTGTTGGCGTTGATGCTGGTGACGACGTACTCGCCTTTCACTTCGCCGGCGGCGGAGAGGAAGTTGTACTTGCGCACCGCATCGGTCACGTCGATGGCACTCAGGCCGAAACCGGCCAGTTTTACCGGGTCCAGCCACAGGCGCATGGCGAACACCTGGTTGCCGAGAATCTCGGCTTCGGCCATGCCCGGCAGGGTCGCCAGTTTCGGCTGGATGACTCGCGACAGGTAGTCGGTAATCTGCGGGTTGCTCAGCTCCTTGCTGAAGAAGCTGATGTACATCAGTGCCGAGGCGTCGGCGGCTTCCTTGCTCAGTACCGGGTCTTCGGCGTCCTGGGGCAGCTGGTTTTTCACCTCGTTGGCCTTGGCCAGCAATTCGGTGAACAAGCGGTCGCTGTTGGCGCCAATGCGCGCGTAGATCGAGATCACCGAGAAGTTCTGGCGACTGACCGACGTCATGTAGTCGATACCCTCGGCGCTGGCCAGACTCTGCTGCATCGGTTGGGTGATGTAGCCCTGGATGGTCTCGGCGTTGGCCCCGGGGTAAGCGGTGGTGACCGTGATCAGGGCGTTTTCCATTTGCGGATATTGGCGCAGCGGCAACTTGCTCCAGGCCTGGAAGCCCAGCAGCACAATCAACAGGCTGACCACGGTGGCGAGCACCGGGCGGCGGATGAACGGGTCGGTAAAAGCCATGGGGATTCCTTGATCAGTCAACGCGAGGCTGACTGCTCTTCTCGGCTAGTGTCTTGTCGTCGCTGATCGCGATATGTGCGCCATTGTCCAGTTTGATCTGGCCGGCCGTGACCACTTTCTCACCGTTCTGCACCCCTTTGGTAATCATCACCAGGCCATCGCGGCGCTCGCCGGTTTCAATGAAACGCCGTTCGGCGATCAGAATGGGCTCGCCCTTATCGTCCTTTGCGACGCTGCCGTCTTCGGCTTTTTTCTGCGCAACGACATACAGCGAATTGCCGTACAGCGTGTAGGTGATCGCGCTTTCCGGCACGACAATGCGCGGCTGCGGGTCGGGCAACAACACTTGCAGGCTGGCGAACATTCCCGGCAACAGTTTGCCGTCGGGGTTGGCCAGGGTTGCGCGGACCTGAACGTTGCGTGTGCTGTTTTCGACTTTCGGGTTGATTGCACTGAGGGTCCCGGGGAAGTTCTGCGCCGGGTAGGCCGAGACAATGATCTGCACCGGTTGGCCGATGGCGATCTTCGGCACCGACTGCTCGGGCACGAAGAAGTCGACGTAGAGACTGCTGAGGTCTTGCAGGGTGGCGATCATGGTGCCGCTGGCCACGTAGTCACCGACGTCCACCTGACGAATGCCGATGGTTCCGCTGAACGGCGCGACGATGCGTTTTTTCTCGAGCGCAGCCTTGAGCTGATTGACCGTGGCCTTGTTCTTTTTGAAGACCGCCGAGAGTCGGTCGAATTCGCCTTTGGAGATCGCCTGGCTGCCCACGAGCTGGCTGCCACGGTTGTAATCCACCTGGGCCAGCCCGAGGTCGGCCTGAGCGGTTTCCAGCAGGGCGGTTTCCACGGCGCTGTCGAGCTGGACGATCGGCTGACCGGTCTTGACCTTCTGCCCCGACTGGAATTGCACATCGGTGACGGTGCCGGCGATCTCCAGGCTCAAGTCGACGCCTTGCAGCGCCTTGAGGGTGCCGACGGTCGGCAGGCGGGCTTGCCACGGCCGTTCGGTGGCGGTGGCCACAGCGACACTGATCGGCGGTTTCGGCGCAGCGAAGCCCTGAATCATCGTGTAAATGGAGAAGGCTTTGTAACCGGCCAGGACCAGTACGATCAGCAGAACAACACCCAACATGATCAGCATGCGGCGACGCAGCATATTTCCACTTCCTTGGAGAAAATCAGGTGAGACAGTCGGGCACATTACTCCGAGTGGGAGGGGGATTCCAACTGGCAGTTATTACAGACTGACGCAAACCCTGTAGGAGCGAAGCTTGCTCGCGATATAGGTACTCCGTTCCTTTCTCTTCCATACTGACTTCGCTGGAAGTTGGCTGTCGGCGAGGAAGGAACATGCACCTGCGGGCTACGAATATGCTCGCGCAGCACTCGATGATTACGCTTTCACCTTCGAGTCCACAGGTGCGCTTGCGCCCTCTAACGAATTCTCAGGGAAAGCCCGACACGGCTCTCTATATCGCCTTCGCTGGACGCAAGCATGCATGTCCCTGCATGTACTTTAGCGCCTGTTGAGGTGTTCCATGCAAACGCTCCTGTCTCAGAGTTTCACTGCTTATATCGGAATTGATTGGGCAGACGCCAAGCACGACATCTGTTTGCAGATAGCTGGAGAGGCTCAGCGCAGTTTCGAGGTCATCGACCACGAGCCCGAGTCGATTGATCGCTGGGCCAGGTCGCTGCATCAACGTTACGGTGGCCCGATCGCGATCGCCGTGGAGTTGAACAAAGGCCCACTGATAGCGGCTCTGCAAAAATATGAGTTTTTTTGTATCTTTCCGATCAATCCGAGCACCTTGGCCCGGCACCGTAAAACCTTCGTCCCCAGTGGCGCCAAGGATGATCCAACGGATGCTCAATGGGCGCTTGAGCTGTTGCTGAATCATCCCGAACGGTTTCCTCAACTGGTCCAGCAAAGCTCCGCCATGCGTTCGCTCGCCAGCCTGACCGAACATCGCCGCGGGTTGGTCGATGACCGGGTCAAGATCAGCAATCGTCTGGTCTGCATGCTCAAACAGTATTACCCGTTGGCTCTTGAGCTGTTTCATGACCATGACACGCTGGTTTTCTGTGAGTTTTTGGCGCGCTGGTCGACATTTGAAGTGCTTAAGCACGCTCGGCCAGCCAGCGTTTTGAAGTTCCTTCACGCGCATAATGTTCGCCATGCTGAGCTCAATCAGCAGCGTTTGGCATTGATCGCCAAAGCCATGCCGTTGACTGAAGATCCAGGCGTGGTCAGTCCTTCAGCGCTGTATGTGCTGGCCCTGGTCTCGCAACTGAAAGGGGTCATCACGGCGATCAAAGATTTTGATCGGGAGATCGAAAAAACTGCCAACACCCTGGCCGACTATCGACTCTTCAAGGCCTTGCCCGGCGCGGGACAGCAGCTTGCCCCACGGTTGATGGTCGCCTTTGGTGAGCAGCGTGATCGCTTCAAGGATGCCAGTGCTGTGCAGCGATATGCCGGGATTGCCCCGGTCACCGAACGCAGTGGCAAGAAAAAAGTCGTCCACTGGCGCTATCAATGCGCAACTTTTTTGCGCCAGACCTTTGTTGAATGGGCTGCACACAGCATCAATCAATCGGTGTGGGCAGAGGCGTATTACCGCCAGCAAAGGGCCAAAGGCAGCTCTTACCAAGCGGCCCTCAGGGCTCTGGCGTTCAAGTGGATCCGGATCGTTTATCGGTGCTGGAAGACCAGCACCGTGTACGACGAAAAGGTTTATTTACAAGCCTTGCTCCGGCACGGCTCACGGTTGACCAGCGAGCCGGACACAGCAAAACCGTGTTGACGGAAAGGCTCAGGGCGTGAAAGCGGTGTGTCAGCCAACTAATGTACTGACTGATACTCCGCTTTCGCGAGCAAGCTCTGCTCCTACAAGGGAGGATGAAGTCAGATCAGATGAAGGTGGTTGTCCCAGAGCCCTGCGGGAAGCTCCAGTGGTTTTGCAACCAAATCTGTCTGGCGGCAATCGTAGTACCGGCATCGGCCCTGTCCCGAGGTCACGACAAAGCCATCAGCCACCGCACCGACCCCGGCGCAATCGGGAAGCGGCGCGTCCAGGCGCACTTCACCGCTGTCCAGGTCCCAGATGAAAAAGCGGTTGCCCCTTGGCGCGGTCAACGCGACCAGGCGCAGTTCGCTGTGCACAGCGACGCTGGCGGTGTAATGCCCCATGGCCTGCAACTGATGCTCAGGCACCGCAAAGGCCACGAATGGCTGGCCGGGCCGCTTGATCGCCAGCAGCTCCGAAGACTCGTGAGACGGCCCCATGAACTGCTGGCCGGCGACGATGGTGCCGTCGCTGGCAACCCCCAAATGACGCACGCTGTTCATCTGCTGGGCGAGGGTTTCCTTGCTCAGCAGGGTGCCGTCGCGTTGCATCAGGACCAGGCTCGGTTCCATGGCGTTGAGGTTCATTTCGACGCGGCTTTCGGCCTCGGTGCGAATGCCGCCGTTGGCGACCACCAGGGTTTCACCATCGGGCATCCACGACACCTGATGCGGGCCGACGCCGTGGGTGGGGATCTCGCCGCTGTGGATAAGTCGCTCGCCTTCGAACTTATACACACCCAGCAAGCCACGACCCGGATCAGAGGTGTCGTTTTCGGTGGCGTACAGCCAGTCGCCGCTCTTGTGAATCACCGCGTGACCGTAGAAGTGCCGGTTCGGCCGTGAGACCACGGTTTGCAGCAGCGTGCCGTCGCGCAGGTCGATCAGGTAACTCTCGGTACCAGGACGACGGGCGACGAACAGCGCAATCGGCAGCGTCGGGTGGTTGATGATGTCGTGACAACGCTGGCCGACCTGGGTGGCAAACACCCGGGTGCCGTCCAGCCGGTATCCGACAGCGTAATGTTTGCCGTCGGTATCGTCCCGCGCCGAGAGCAGCAGCGGGCTTTTGTCTTTCTGCTTGAATAGCGTCCAGCCGCCGAGTGTCACCGCACCCAGCAGCAAACTACCTAACGTCAGAGCCTGGCGTCGCAGCATGGAACTTGCCCTCATCAGTCACCGTCGTTGGCGTTGAAGCCCAGTTGGATGCCCAGCGCCTTGGCCAGTTCGCCTTCGTGCAGGCGGTGGACGACGTTGAGGCTGTCGTAGATATCGTTGAGTTGCTGGCGACCGGCGTCATTGCCGAGCATTTCGGTCAGCGAACGCTGGTTGCTGGCGAACAGTTTCAGGGACGCGGCGTAAGCGGCGTCGATCTTGTCGGCCAAGGGTTTTTGCTCGCTCGGCAACAGACCGCGCAGGCCTTTGTTGTCGACACCAACCCAGACGGTTTGCGCTGCAGTCAGGCTGGCTTCCAGACCTTGCAGCGAAGACTTGCTGCGCCAGGCATCGGCCTGGAACGGCTGAGGAATGCCCTTGCTCTGACGGCCCATCGGCGTGCCGAGCTTTTTCTTCAGCGAGTCCAGCGCGGTGACTTGCACGCGCAGCAGGTCTGCGATCGCTTCGTGGGAGTCGGCGTAGCGCTGGTTGGGGAATTTGCTCATCTGCGCGAGCATGCCGTCGTTGGTGTTCCAGCGCGACAGGATCTCTTCGGCCAGTTGTTTCTGACGTTCACCGATGGCGCTCAGCAGCGGGCAGTACTTGGCTTTCTGGGTGGCATCGGCCATGTCGATCTTGCTGTCGAACAGGATGTATTCGTAGGCCGACAGGCCCTGAACCACAACGCTGGACTTGGTCAGGGCGGCGGCATCGATCTGCGGCTGCGCGGTGACCAGTTGCTCGACCTGACGGCCCACGAGGTTTTTCTTGTCCGGCCAGAACTGCACCTGCCACGAACGGTTGCCCTCGGCCAGCGGGCCGATCAGCAGCGGTTGCAGCTCGGCCCAGGCTTTCTGCGCATGCAGGAAGTCGGCACGGGCGGTGTCGAGGTTTTCCTTGCCTTCGCAGAAGGCCAAGGCGCTGACCGCCAGTTGACGGTCGGCTTCTACCCAGCGGCTGTAGGTCGGCAGGATCACTTGCTTGGCGATGGCTGCCGAGGTAACGGCCTGTGGATCCTGAGGTGAACAGGCGCCCAAGGCTAGCGCGGCAAGGCTGGTGAACAACAATTTGGGACGGAACATGTCGGGCTCCCGCAATGGAATACGTATTAAAGGGAATTCAAAAACGCCAGCAACGCAGCGCGCTGCTCGGCATTGAAAGACAAAACCTGTTGCTGCGCCGCTTTGGCTTCACCGCCATGCCAGAGCACGGCTTCGAGCAGATTGCGGGCGCGGCCATCGTGCAAAAACTGGGTGTGGCCACTGACCGCCTGCGTCAAGCCGATGCCCCACAACGGCGGGGTGCGCCAGTCGCGGCCGCTGGCCTGGAATTCGGTACGGTTGTCGGCCAGACCGTCGCCCATGTCGTGCAGCAACAGATCGCTGTAGGGGCGAATCACTTGATCGGCCAGTTCAGGTTCGGCGGCGTTGGCGGCAGTGGTGTATTTCGGGGTATGACAGGACTGGCACCCGGCCTGGAAAAACAGATTCTTGCCGGCCAGCACACCGGGCGCGCCAACATCGCGGCGGGCCGGTACGGCGAGATTACGGCTGTAGAACAACACCAGACGCAGGATGTTATCGCTGACTTCCGGCTCGCCATCCGGGCCATTGCCATTGCGCGCCTGCTTGCAAGCGGCTTGCGTGTCGGTGCAATCATCAACGGGTCTGAGGCTTGTGGTGAGGCCCATGTCACCGGAAAACGCGTGAACGTTCTGTTGATTGAGGTTCGGTTGTCCGGCCTTCCAGCCAAATCGCCCGAGGACGGTTTTCTGCTGCGTGTCATCCCAGACCCGGTTCGGGCGTCCGGCGATGCCGTTTTTGTCTTTTGCCTGAGCTTGTGCATTGGCCAGGATCGCCTCGTCGGGGATCGCTTCCAGCAGACCCAGGCCAATCATCGGCGGTGCGACACGCGCCGAGAAACGGGTATCAGGGTGCATCGGACCGTAGCCGAGTTGGGTGATCTGTAACGTCGGCTTGCGCAACTCGACTTCGGTGCCGTCCTTGAAACGAATCGGAACGGGCGTGTAGTTGACACGCACTTTGCCTTCCGGGACGACACCGGGCACGGCCATGTCCTGGAATTGTCCGCCGTAGACCGGCTCCGGGACGACACCGAGTTGCTCAATGACGTTGGCATACGCCGGCGCATCGGGAATCGACAGGCGCACCAGCATCGACACGGCGTTCTGCGCATCAGGCGTGGGCGGATGACCGCGGCCGTCCTTGATGTGGCAGTTCTGGCAGGCGTTGGTGTTGAACAATGGGCCGAGGCCATCCCTGGCGGTGGTGGTCGACGGGGCGATCACCCAGGGACTGCGGAAAAAGCTGTTGCCGACGCTGAAGTCCACGCGCCGTGACGGCGGCAGGTTGGCGGACGGCAGGGAGAATGAGTTCTGATCGGTCTTGCGCACGGTCGCGCTGCCACCGGACCGGGCTTCACCGGGTTCGGCTTGGGTAAAGCGCGGGGCATCATCGCAGGCACTCAGGCCCAGGGCCAGCAGCAGTGCGGACAAGCGAAGAGGCAGCGAGGGCATCAGACATCCTGCAAGACGAGCAAAACAAGGGCGCAAAGTCTAACAGGGCAGAGGAGTTTGAATAAGAGGAATTATCGTTTGGTTGATGTGGGGCAACTGATCGTTCCCACGCTCTGCGTGGGAATGCAGTCCGTGACGCTCTTTCGTCACATCAAAAGCCGAACGCGGAGCGTCCGTTGAGGCATTCCCACGCAGAGCGTGGGAACGATCGGCGACCCGAAGGTCGCCTCTTAGTCACTCAGACAGCGTTGATCAGAACTCGTGATCAGCGTTGTCCGGGTTCAGGTCGCTGATGCCCAGTTTGCCAGCGGCGGCTTCGATCGAACCGGTCTGCTTGACCAGGGAAGCGATAGCGTCGCGCACGATCTGGTTGCCAGCAGTGTTGCCGGCAGCGATCAGTTGGTCGTAGTGCTCACCCTTGTTGGCGTGATCGACGATAACCTGCATCTTCGCTTCGGTCGCAGCCAGGTCGGCTTTCAGCGCGGTGTCGGCAGCCGAGTCAGCCTTGGCTACCAGGGACGACAGGCTGGCGCCGGTCATTTTGGTGCCGTCGACGCGGGTGTACTCGCCCAGGTACACATTACGAATGCCTTTGGCATCGTAGAACTGCGAGTTGTGGGTGTTGTCGCTGAAGCAGTCGTGTTCGTCTTCCGGGGAGTTGGCCTCCAGGGAAACTTTCATGCGCTCGCCCGCCAGTTCGCCCAGGGACAGGCTGCCCATGCCGAACAGCATTTTGCGCAGGCCGCTTTCGGCAGGCTCGGCTTCCAGGGTGGCGCGGTAGTTGTCGGCCACGTTCGGCTTCCAGTTACCGACCATTTCTTCCAGGTCGCTGACCAACAGTTGGGTCACGGACTTCAGGTAGGCGCGACGACGATCGTTATGACCGCCGGTTGCGCCTTTACCTTCCAGGTAGTCGGAAGCTGGGCGGTTGCCGGCGCCAGGGCCGGTGCCGTTCAGGTCCTGGCCCCAAAGCAGGAATTCGATGGCGTGGTAGCCGGTGGCAACGTTGGCCTCGGAACCACCCAGCTCGTTCAGACTGGCGAGTTTTGCCGGGGTGATGTCTTTCACGTCGACCTTGTCTTCGCCGACCTGAACCTGGGTGTTGGCGATGATATTGGCCGTGGCGCCCGGGTTACCCAGTGCGTGCTCGTAGGATTTGTCGACGTAGTCGATCAGGCCTTCGTCCAGTGGCCAGGCGTTCAACTGACCTTCCCAGTCGTCGATGATGGTGTTGCCGAAGCGGAACACTTCGCTCTGCAGGTAAGGCACGCGGGCAGCGACCCAGGCAGCCTTGGCAGCTTTCAGGGTGTCGGCATTCGGCTTGGCGAGGAAGGCGTCGATGGCGGTTTGCAGGGTCTTCGCGGTGGATTCGGCATCGCTGTAAACGGCGAAGACGATGTCGGCGTAATGCGCGACAACGGCTTTGGCGGCTGCTTCGTCGACTTTACCGGCAGCGGCAGGTGCGGCGGCCGGGGCTGAGGTGCTGGCCGCCGGAGTCGGCGCCTGCGCAGCGACAGCTTTGTCTTTGCCTTCGCCACAACCGGCGAGGGAAATAGCGATGGCCAACAGACTGGCGGTAGCCAGAGGCATACGAATCATGGCGAACATCCTGCTTCGAGAGGGGGTGGAATGGCGCAGCAAGCGCGCAAAGCTGCGACATAATGCAAATCTTTCGCATTATGTGTAAAGGGTTGTGCTTGGAAATATTTCTTATTCACGAAACGGTTGCGCTGGATCAACAGCCCACACGCAACCGATCTTTCAGAGGATGGCCGCGTTACTGCGCTGAGCCTGTTTCAGATATGCGCTCAATTCCCGCGCCGGCAGCGGCTTGCTGTAGAAATAGCCCTGACCTTCGTGACAGCCTTCGGAGATGATGTAGGCCTCTTGCTCGGCGGTTTCCACGCCTTCGGCAATCACCTGCATGCCCAGGCTCTTGCCCAATTGGATGATGGCCCGAACGATGGTCGCATCGTCGTCGTCATCGAGCAGGTCCTGAACGAAGCTCTTGTCGATCTTGATCTTGTCCAGCGGCAGGCTTTTCAGATAGCTCAATGATGAGTAACCGGTGCCGAAGTCGTCGATCGCGATCAGCGCACCGGAGCGGCGCAGGCTCAGCAGGTGCTGGGCAGCCGTGCTGATGTCTTCCATCAGCCCGGTTTCGGTGACTTCAAGTTCCAGGCTGCGGGGCGGCAGGCGGTACATCTGCAGCAGGTTGTTGACCACCCGTGGCAACTCGGCGTGGTGCAGCTGCACCGTGGACAGGTTCACCGCCATGCGCAGGTCGACGAAACCCTGGTCATGCCAGTCGCGCAATTGCTTGCACGCCTGATCCAGCACCCATTCACCGATGGCGATGATGGTGCCGTTCTGCTCGGCCAGAGGGATGAACAAGTCTGGCGGAACCAGCCCGTGCTCGGGATGTTGCCAGCGAATCAGCGCCTCGACACCCACCACCCGGTGATCGCGATAGCTGATCTGCGGCTGGTAGACGAGGTAGAACTGGCCACGGGCCAAGGCGTCGCGCAGGTCTTTTTCCAGCTCGCGACGGCGACGCATCTCGGTGTCGACGCTGGCGATATAGAACTGATAACGGTTGCGTGAGCGAGTCTTGGCCAGGGTCATGGTCTGCTCGGCTTTTTGCAGCAGTTTTTCGGTGCTGTCACCGTCCTCGGGGAACAGGGTGATGCCGATGGTGGCGCGCAGGCGAATCTCTTGATGATCGAGGGCGAACGCCGCTTCCAGGTCATCGAGAATGCTTTGGGCCAGTTCGGCCGCTTCGTAGGGTTGTTCGATATCGGCCTGAACCAGGGCGAACTGGTCGCCGCCAAGGCGGGCGAGGGCGCCGAGGCGTCCGCTGTGAGCTCGCAGGCGATCAGCGAGGGCCAGCAGCAGTTGGTCACCGGTCTGGTAGCTGAATTGTTCGTTGATGCCCTTGAAGTCGTCCAGGCCGACCACCAATACCGCGACCCGACGTTGCAACTTGCCGGCGTCTACCAGGATTTTGTCCAGTTGCTGCTGCAATTGCTGGCGGTTCGGCAGACCGGTGAGGAAGTCGTACTGGGCCATGCGAAGCAGGCTGTTTTCCGCTTCGTGGCGCAAATGGGTGTTGCGCTCGATGGACGCGAGCAACTGG
This sequence comes from Pseudomonas sp. Hz4, assembly GCF_054898165.1. Classification (NCBI taxonomy): domain Bacteria; kingdom Pseudomonadati; phylum Pseudomonadota; class Gammaproteobacteria; order Pseudomonadales; family Pseudomonadaceae; genus Pseudomonas; species Pseudomonas sp. Hz4. The sequence goes on from NZ_CM142719.1 coordinate 1,530,787, forward strand.
TTGGCGGTGTTGATCCAGATCCCCAGTTCGTTCTTTTCATGCCCCTTGAGCAGCGGGATTTTGTGTTCGCTGGGGCGATCCGGATTGATTTCCGTGAGGTGCTCGATGATTCGCGACAGCGGTTTGGTCAGCAGCCAGTGATAGACCAGGTACAACACCAGCCCCATGGCCAGGGCGCGCAACACGCCGGAGATGAAGATGATCACCGAATTGACGATGAAACCCTGGCCGTAGGTGGCGGTGTCGAGCGTAATACTCAGGTCTCCGTAATACTCGCTGTAAGGGCCGCGACCCACCAGTTGGGTGGTGAAGGTGCGTTCCTTGCCGAGGATCAGGTCGGTCAGCCAGCGACTGCCGGAATGCTGCAACTCGCGAGACTTTTGCGCGAGCATGGTTTCGTTGGGATGGCCAATGGAAGCCTTGCGGACAGCGTCGTCTTGAAACAGGCCTTCGATAACCTGCATACCCATTTCGCGGTCCAGGCTGTAGACGGCCTGTGTCGAGGGGTCGCGGAACATGTCGAGGATGCGTTGGGCATCGCTGGCCACGGCCTGGTGTGTTTTATAGGCATCGAAAACGATCTGCGCGCAGCTCAAGACCACGCCGACGATCAATGCCGACAGGAGCACGACCCGGAGCAACTTCACCGACAAGCTGTTCTTGAGTTCCAGCTTCAAAGAGTCATTCCTTGTTCCGTGCGGGTAGCGTCAAGTTGCCATGAGTATTGGCAATCCGGTGATGCCAGTCAAAGGGACAATCAATCACATAGGGTTTTGCCTGTAGCTTGGCCGAAATGCTGTCGTTTGAAGTATTTGCGCTAGTTGTACTGTGTCGGTTGTTGAGTCCTTCAACTTGAGGGGGATGTGGACATATTTTCCGTTTGGTTGATGTTAGACGGCTGTGGCGTTGGGGCAAGGGGCTTAACGCTGGTTTCATCGTGGGAAATTGCCCTGGTTTCTGCGGATGCACCTTGAGCGGTTGTAGGAGCTGAGCTTGCTCGCTATGGCGGCCTGATAGCCGACCTGTATTTTGTTGACTGCGTACATATCCATTCCTGCGGTAACGGCCACTAATGGTTTCGCCCTTACGGCAACTCCCTTTGGCAAACGCCCCAAAGGAAGCAAAGGTCTCGCCCCGAGCGTCCGGCCCCTCGCTAGGGCTCGGCGTTCCCTCGCTCCGGTATTCATCCGGGGACACTGCCCTCCGGTCTGCTTCGCGACGACCTACATGCAGCGTGTTCGACGGCGTCGAACGGCGCTGCGCGCCAATCCCCGGATGAACACCTCCACTCAGCCTCCCGAAGGGGCGGGTGGATCAAGATCAAGAGCGGCAGGCGAGCTAACGCTGGGCCTGTCGAGTGGTGAGAAGCGAAAGGTTTACCCGATTGATCGTTCCCACGCTCCCGCGTGGGAATGCCGCCAGGGACGCTCCGCGTTCCGCTTTTACATGTTTAAACACATGCGAAAACACCAGACCTTTCCCACACAGTTTTCAGGTTGCCTGTCGGACGCGGGGTCAATAACCTTTTGGCTGTCGCTGAAAATCAGCGATCGGGAGTGAGATCCCCGACTAAGCAATTGGAAACCAGCGCTAGGCCCTCCATAATTGCCGCCAGCTCCAGGCTGTCAGCAATTGTTTTATGGCGGCTGTGTGCGGGCGGACTTCGGTCCGGCCGGGTTCCTTTTGCCGGTGATCTCACCCTGCACATAGCTGCCACCTCTTCTTCGAGTGAGATCGGGAATCGATGGCTCCAAACTCAAAAGGAAATGTAAGTGGATAAGTTAATCCCCGATCCCCCCTTCAACACCACCAAACCCTACAGTCCCAACACTATGTTCATGATCGTCCCGGACATGGATACCGAATCCCTCCTGGCCCACGCCTGTGAGTCATTGGCTTCAGCCAACGTCATGGCCAGTGATCTCGCCACCTACCTGACCGGCTCCCAGCGCAGTACGGCGCTGGCCATCGCGCAGATCGTCATGTTGGCGGACTTGGCCGTTAATCGGGCGTTGGATATCGTCGACCCGCAGCAATAGGCGTTCCGATGAAGACGGCCTGACAGGCAACACATTTCCAGCGCCCAAAAAAAACCCGGCAAAAGCCGGGTTTTTTGACTGGCGTCGATCTTAAGCGGTGAAGGTTTTACCTTCGAACTGCTCAGCCACGAATTTCCAGTTGACCAGGTTCCAGAACGCTTCGACGTATTTTGGACGAAGGTTGCGGTAGTCGATGTAGTAAGCGTGTTCCCAGACGTCGCAGGTCAGCAGCGGGGTGTCGCCGCTGGTCAGCGGGTTGCCGGCGCCGATGGTGCTGGCCAGGGCCAGGGAGCCGTCAGCCTTTTTCACCAGCCAGCCCCAACCGGAACCGAAGGTGCCGATGGAGGTTTTGCTGAATTCTTCTTTGAACTTGTCGAACGAACCGAAGGAAGCATTGATGGCTTCAGCCAGCGCGCCGGTTGGTTGACCACCGGCGTTTGGCGCCAGGCAGTTCCAGTAGAAAGTGTGGTTCCAGACCTGAGCGGCGTTATTGAAGATGCCACCCGAGGAAGATTTGACGATTTCTTCCAGAGTCTTGCCTTCGAACTCGGTGCCTGGCACCAGGTTGTTCAGGTTCACGACGTAGGTGTTGTGGTGCTTGTCGTGGTGGTATTCCAGAGTTTCCTTGGAAATGTGCGGCTGCAGGGCATCGTGTGCGTAAGGCAGCGGCGGCAATTCGAAAGCCATGATGATTCTCCTAATCAGGTCGGTTGCGGTGAGCGCAAGGCCGATCACGGGCGGCCAGACAAGCGCCGGGGAGTTTGTACTCTTTGCGGCGCCGGGTTCGGATCATAGCACCGGGGGTGCGGCATAACCACGCAACAACTGTGTGGAATAGAGGTTCCAGAGCCTTTTGGAATAATCAGCCAGCGATTAATTGAAAGGCCACTGCAAACATCATTACCGCTACCAACAGATCGAGAATCCGCCAGGTGCTTGGCCGGGCCAGCCATGGTGCCAACCATGCGGCGCCTAGTGCCAAGGTGAAAAACCACAACAACGACGCACTCGCGGCTCCCACCACATAAGCGCCGGGCTCTGTTTGTTGTGCGCCGAGGGAGCCGATCAGCAGCACCGTATCCAAATAAACGTGCGGGTTGAGCAAGGTCACGGCCAGAGCGCTGAGCATCACCGCGCGCAGCGAACGCACGGTCTGGTTTTCACCTTGTTGCAGGCTCTGTTTCGAGCAGGCCCGACGCAACGCCAGGCTGCCATACCAAATCAGAAACGCCGCGCCACCCCAACGGGCGACTGCCAGCAACGTCGGGTTCTGCGCCAGCACCGTCGCCAGGCCGAATACCCCGGCGGCCACCAGCAAGGCATCGCAGATCACACAGAGTGCCGCCACGGGCAGGTGATGTTCGCGCCTAAGGCTCTGAGCCAACACAAACGCATTCTGAGTACCGATCGCCATGATCAGCCCCGCGGCCACCAACAGGCCGTTCACATAACTTTGCCACATAAGATGTTTACTCCGCGTTGGCCGCCAGGTCCCGCAACACGTGCAGGGCGCGTTCGGCATCGGCCTGGCCGACGAATAAATGGTCGTGGTAATAGCCGGCAATCACATTGCAACTGATGCCGGCCTGGCCCAATGCCGTGGCGAACGCGGCGGTCAGCCCGACGGCTTCGAGGGCCGAGTGCACGTTCAAGGTGATCCAGGCCGCGACGTAGTCGAAGCTGAAGCCGGCCTGTTCGGCGTGGGAACGTTCCAGAATCACGGTCAGACCTTCCTGCTCGCGAAAGCTGCCGACAATTTCAAGGCCTGCTGGCAACTTGCCGTCGCGCAGGGTGCAGAACACGTATTCGCCGACGTTAAGTTGCGGGCTCATGCTGCGCAGCAGGGTTGCCAATGACGTTTCGCCAGCCATGTCGATGATCCTTGTTGAAGAGTTCTTGCTGGCCATTCTCCGGTGCAACGCTGTATAAGAAAAACCAATCATGCTGATCGCTCATTAGGAAAACTGATGTTCGACTATAAATTGCTGTCTGCCTTGGCTGCGGTGGTTGAGCAGGCCGGTTTCGAACGTGCTGCGCAGGTGTTGGGGTTGTCCCAGTCGGCGATCTCTCAACGCATCAAATTGCTCGAGGCGCGGGTCGGTCAACCGGTGCTGGTGCGGGTTACACCGCCGGCGCCCACCGAAATCGGCCGACGACTGCTCAACCATGTGCAGCAGGTGCGTTTGCTTGAACGGGACTTGCAAACCCTGGTGCCGGCACTCGACGAAGAAGGCTTGCCCGAACGCCTGCGCATCGCTTTGAATGCCGACAGCCTCGCCACCTGGTGGGCCGTGGCGGTTGCGGATTTTTGCGCGCAGCAGCATCTGCTGCTTGATCTGGTGGTCGAAGACCAGACCGTCGGCCTCAAACGCATGCGCGCCGGTGAAGTTGCGGCGTGCGTCTGCGCCAGTGAGCGACCGGTGGCTGGCGCGCGAAGCGTTTTGCTGGGGGCCATGCGCTACCGTGCGTTGGCCAGTCCGGCGTTCATTGCCCGGCATTTTCCTGAAGGCGTGCGCGCTGATCAGTTGTCGAAAACACCGGCCCTAGTATTTGGCCCGGACGATTTCCTACAGCATCGCTACCTCGCGTCCCTCGGCGTAGATGGCGGATTCGAACACCATCTATGCCCCTCGTCCGAAGGCTTCATCCGTCTCATCGAAGCGGGACTCGGTTGGGGCCTGGTGCCTGAACTGCAGGTGCGCGAGCAACTGGAGCGCGGCGTATTGGTGGAGCTTTTGCCAGATAAGCCGATCGATGTGCCGCTGTACTGGCATCATTGGCGCAATGGCGGTCAGTTGCTGGGGTTACTGACTGATCAGTTGGTGCGCTCAACAAAGCAATGGCTGGTGCCGTTGGACTGATGGGCAGCGTCAAGTCCTCACGCCCTACGCAATATGCAAAACGCAAAACGAAATATTCGGAGCAATTCATGAAGATTCTGGTCACCGGCGCAAGCGGCTTCATCGGCGGGCGCTTTGCGCGTTTCGCCCTGGAGCAAGGCCTGGACGTGCGGGTCAACGGTCGCCGGGCCGAAAGTGTGGAGCATCTGGTGCGCCGTGGCGCCGAGTTCATTCAGGGAGATTTGAGCGACCCGGAACTGGCGCGCGACCTGTGTTCAGACGTCGAAGCCGTGGTGCATTGCGCCGGCGCGGTCGGCTTGTGGGGGCGTTATCAGGACTTTCATCAAGGCAACGTGCAGGTCACGGAAAACGTGGTCGAGGCCTGTCTGAAACAGCGGGTTCGGCGACTGGTGCACGTGTCGTCGCCGTCGATTTACTTTGATGGTCGCGATCACCTGGGCCTGACCGAAGAACAGGTGCCCAAGCGCTTCAAGCATCCCTACGCCGCCACCAAATACCTGGCCGAGCAAAAGGTCTTCGGCGCCCAGGAGTTCGGCCTCGAAACCCTGGCCCTGCGCCCGCGTTTTGTGACGGGAGCCGGCGACATGAGCATCTTCCCGAGATTGCTGAAAATGCAGCGCAAGGGACGGCTTGCCATTATCGGCAACGGCCTGAACAAGGTCGATTTCACCAGCGTGCAGAACCTCAATGAAGCGTTGCTCAGCAGTTTGCTGGCCAGCGGTTCGGCCTTGGGCAAGGCCTACAACATCAGCAACGGCACGCCGGTTCCGCTGTGGGACGTGGTCAATTACGTGATGCGCAAGATGGAAGTCCCACAGGTCACCCGCTACCGTTCCTACGGTTTGGCCTACACCGTGGCGGCGCTTAACGAGGGGGTGTGCAAGGTGTGGCCGGGTCGTCCCGAACCGACTCTGTCGCGCCTGGGCATGCAGGTCATGAACAAAAATTTCACCCTGGACATCAGCCGCGCCCAGCATTATCTGGACTACGATCCCAAAGTCAGTCTCTGGACCGCCCTTGATGAATTCTGCGGCTGGTGGAAGGCTCAGGACATTCGCTGACACTCAAGCACCCACCGCAACACTGAACCGAGTTCGCAGATGACGGTCAATCGAAGCGGCAGTGGGGGGTTATACTGCGCCGCATCAAGCCATCACCGCGTTCCACAAAGGTTGACTCAATGTCCATGCGTAACGATGCCAACGACGACTTCGACGATGTACCGAGCCTGCGTGCCAAAAGCCGCGACGACGATGATTTTCCGACCAGCGCTCGCACCTCCGTACATTCGCGGACCGCGCCAGTAGTCAAAGTCAAAAGCGCGAGTACCGGTCCGCTGTGGGCATTGGTGGGTGCCTTGTTCTTTGCTTTTGCAGGTCTTGCCTGGTGGAGCTTTCAGCAGCTCTCGCTGATGGAACAGCAATTGGTGGCGACCCAGGAAAGTTTCGCGCGTATCAGTGAGGATGCGGCGGGGCGCTTGCAGGACATTTCCGGCAAGGTTGTAGCCAGCCAGACCAACGTCAGCAGCGACAGCGAAGCCTTGAAGCTGCAAATCAAGCAGCTGGAAAGCAAACTCCAGGATCAGAGCAAACAACAGCAAGGCGTTGCCGGCCAGACTTCGGAGCTGGACAAGCGCCTGGCGCAGATGACCGCTCAGACCACCGAGCTGGACAAACGCTTGGCGCAGATGACTGCTCAGACCACTGAGCAACAGACCGCCACCATTCAATTGCAGGCTCAGGTCAAAGTCTTGAACAGCGATGTAGCCGTGCTGAAAAGCGCCCCGGCGGACACAGACAAATTCGACGCACAGCTGAAAAGCCTCGGCGCCGACATCGTCGCGCTGAAGAAGCAAGGCAACCCGAGCGCTGCCATCGAGCGTCTGGAGCAGGAAGTCATTGTGCTCAAAAGCGAACAGGACAATCGCCCGGCGCCTGCCCAAGGGGCGACCAACACCGCCGAATTCGACGCCTTCCGTGGCCAGGTCACCCGCAACATCAACACCCTTCAAGCGCAGATCCAGAATCTGCAGCAGCAGCTCCGCGCAAGGCAGTGAGCCTTCAACCGGCGTGTGTAGCAGCTGTTGATCGTTCCCACGCTCTGCGTGGGAATGCCTCAATGGACGCTCTGCGTCCGCTTCGGCAGGGACGCGGAGCGTCCCGGGCTGCATTCCCACGCAGAGCGTGGGAACGATCGGTATCAGCGATCAGCGAACCTTATCTTCGCGTCCACGCAACACCCTGTTAGGCATCGTAATCGCTGCCGCCAGCCCCAGCAGCGACACCGCCGCGCTGACCATCAGCAAATGCCGGAAGGTCAGCAGCAGTTCGGCGCGCAAGGCGTTCTGCGCATCCCCCGGCGCAGCGTTCAAGCCGTCGAGCAGCACATTCCCCGAACTGCCCTCGGCAAGCATCGAAGAGCCTGCCAGACGGGCGAAACTTGAGTATTGCAACAACGCCAGCAGCAGTGCTGACATCAACGCCACACCCACCGCGCCGCCCAGGGAACGGAACAGGTTGGTGGTGCTGGTGGCGACGCCGATATCCCGCTGTTCCACCGAGTTCTGCGTTCCGACCAGGGAAGTCGGGAATTGCATGCCGCTGGCGATCCCGCTGAGCAACATAAACAGACTACTGAGCACAACCGCTTGGGGAGGACTGAACGCCATACCGAGAATCGCGATCGGCATGAGCAGGGCGCCGGTCAGGATCATTGGTTTGTAGCGCCCGGTCACTGAGGTACGGCGGCCGGCGAAATAGGCGCCGATCGGCAAACCTATCGCCAGCGGCAACAGGTGTAACGCAGCGCTATCGGCCCCGGCGCCGGTAACGCTCTGAAAGCGCAGCGGCATCAGCACAATCAGCGAGATCGCCTGGAAACTGGTGAAAAAAATCGTGCACCAGCACAGAATCGCATCGCGGTTGGCGAACAAATGCATCGGCAACAACGGCTCCCGCGCCCGGCGTTCATGCCACACAAACAGCCCCAGCACCCACACCGCGCAACCGAGCAGGCCCAACACGTGTGCGCTGTGCCACGAATGGCCCTGACCGACCTGGGTGATGCCCAGCAACAAGGCGGTCAAACCGATGATCATCAGCAATATGCCTAGGTAATCGATGATCGGTTTGCGTTGTGGCACTGGCAAACCCACCAACGTTCGGTTGGCCACCAGCCAGGCACCGAGGCCCAATGGAAGATTGATCAAAAACACCCAGCGCCATGACAGGTATTCGGTCATGTAACCGCCGAGCACCGGGCCGGCCACGCTGGCCACGGCGTACATGCTGCTGAAATAGCCTTGATAGCGGCCACGTTCCCGGGGTGGAACGATGTCGCCGATGATCGCCTGGCTGACCGAAATCATCCCGCCAGCGCCGATGCCTTGAACGATCCGCGCCAGCACCAGTTGCTCCATGCTCTGGGCCATGCCGCAGAAAAATGAAGCAATCGTGAACAACCCCATGCCGAACAGCATCAACGTGCGACGACCGTACAGATCGCCCAGTTTGCCGTAGATCGGCACGGCCACCGTCATCGCCACCATGTAGCCGGAAATCACCCAGGAGGGGCCAGCGCCGATGATGGCGATTTGAGTTTTCAGCGTTTTCATTGTTTTAAGGACTCGCAAGCGCCACGCGACCAAGGCCGGTGAATTATTTTTATGGATCGAGTGCTTGCATTTTTCCCCCGCGAGTCTGTCAATTGGAGGGGAAAACTGAGCCGATACCTGTACATTCTGCCAATCGGTGCGATTATCGCCCGCCTACCCCGAGGCCTGGATTGAAGTGATGAACAAGCCTGACCTACCTTCGATTCCAGTGTTCAAGCTCTACGGTGAAAGCCTGGATTGGCCGACCCCGGACTTGCTGCACTGTGAAACTATCTCCAAACGCAGCCGCGAACATCAATGGGAAATCAAACCCCACCGCCACGCCGATTTGTGGCAGTTGCTCTTCGTATTCAAAGGTCAGGCAGAGCTTGAAATCGAAGGCAAACGTACGCAACTGACCGAGCCGGCGATCCTGGTTTTGCCGCCGTTATCGGTGCATGGCTATCGGTTTTCCGAGGACGTCGAAGGGTTTGTGGTGACCCTGGCTGCGCCGCTGGTCGCCCATCTTCAGGCGCAACTGGGCAATGCTGTGAACGCCCTGGCGCAGGCCGAAAGTTATCCGGCGGGCAAGGAAGGCGAATACCTCAACAGCCTGTTTTCAGCGCTGCAAGGCGAATACACCGGCCACCAACCGGCTCGCGAAATGCTCATGCATTCGCTGGTCAGCGTGATCATGGTGTGGGTCAGCCGCCAGGTGATTTCCCGCCGCAACGCCAGCCAGCGTCCGCAGCGTGCCCGGGAATACCTCAACGGTTTTATCCAACTGGTGGAAGAGACCTATCGCCAACACGTCAAGGTCGAGGACCTGGCCCACCGGCTGGGGATTTCCGTGTCCCACCTCAACGGCACCTGCCGTGAGCTGGCGGGACAACCGGCGTTGCAGATCATGCACGAGCGTCAGTTGCTGGAGGCCAAGCGCTTGCTGACCTACACCAGCATGACCATTTATGAGATGTCCGACGTGTTGGGGTTCTCTGATCCGACCAACTTCACGCGCCTGTTCCGACGTCGAGTGGGGATCTCGCCCAAGGCATTTCGCGACCGTTTAAAGGCCGATCAGGACAACGAAGCCTGATCCCCTTCGTCACTTGAGGGCGTTGAGGGTCGCGTTGTGGGGAATGCAGCGCTCTAAGTTGCAGCTCGCGTATTCACGGGGCATTTGCCGCAACTGCTCGACGCGCCAGGCTGCGGTGCCATACAGCGCGAGTGTGGCCGCGCAGGTGATGAAAATGGCGAGGTATCTTCTTGTTTTGATGTTCATGGCGTTGACCTCTGAACGAATACCCTTCGGTACTACTTTCAGCATAGGTCAGCGACAGTGGGTTGCCAGCGATGCTGGCTTTTGCATGTAACGCGTTATTCGGGACGATGATGCCCCCTTGTGGGAGCGAGCTTGCTCGCGATAGCGGTTGATCATTCAATAATGATGTTGACTGACCCACCGCTATCGCGAGCAAGCTCGCTCCCACATGGGTCTCCTTAAAGTCCGATATCCCACGCCGGCTCTTCCGGAAATCTGAGCACCAGAAAATCCAGCATGCTGCGCAGTGTCGCCGGCATGTGTTTGCGTGAGGCATACACCGCGTAAACATTCATTTGCCGAGGTTCGGCGTGGGGCAGCAGGCGAATCAGTTCGCCGCTGTGGATATGCACGCCGGCCTGATAACTGGGCAGCATCGCCACCCCGGCGCCGGCCATCGCCGCGCGCAACAGCGTGCTGGCTTCGTTGGCGCTGATGTTGCCCTGTACCGGCACTGACACCTGCTCACCGTCCTCCTCGAAATGCCAGAGGCTTTTGCCGAAGTAGGAGTGGGTCAGGCAATTGTGCTGGCTTAGGTCCTCGACCCGCCGTGGCGTCGGGTGCTCGAGCAGATAAGCGGGGGAGGCGCAGATCACTGAGCGGCAGACCGTCAGCCGCCGCGCAATCAGGTTCGGGTCCAGGTCGTTGCTGGTGCGAATCGCCAAATCAATGCGCTCATCCACCAGGTTCACTGTGCGATCGAGCATCTGCAGGTCGATGCTGACGCCGGGGTAATATTTGACGTAAGCGGTCATGGCATCCGCCAGTTGTGCCTGACCGAACGACGTGCTGACGCTGATCCGCAGCAGGCCGCGCGGCGCATCGTCCGGCTCGCTGACGGCGGCTTGCATGTCCGTGGACAGGTCGAGCATCTGCCGACAACGGGGCAGGATTTCACTGCCGGCGGCTGTCAGGCTCAATTTGCGCGTAGTGCGGTGCATCAGGCGAGCGCCGACCCAATCCTCCAGCTCCGCCAGATAGCGCGAAACCACTGGCCGTGACAGGTCCAGATGATCGGCGGCGGCCGACTGGCTGCCGAGATCGACCACCGTGACAAACACCCGCATTGCTTGTAGACGATCCATGATTTGACCACTTTTAGAAACAAACTATGTTCCAGCATCGCATTTTTTGTACTGAGTAACGCAACTAAGCTCTGTCCCATCGCCAAGCATGGCATTCGGACAACGGAGCAACAGATGATCGGCTTCACTTCGCTTAAACGTATTTTGCTGGCCACCGCCACCCTCGGTTTCGCCGCCCACGCAGCGGCAGCATCGACCCTGACCCTGGATGTCTACAATCCGGGCGACAAGGCGATCTTCCCGGTGACCTCGGTGTTGGTCAGCGGCGAGAAAGACGCGATTTTGGTGGACGCACAATTTGGCAAATCCCAGGCCGAACACGTGGTCGAAAAAATCCGCGCCAGCGGCAAGCAACTGACCACCATCTACATCAGCCACGGCGACCCGGATTACTACTTCGGCCTCGACACCCTGACCGCCGCATTCCCCAAAGCCAAAGTGCTCGCCTCGCAGCCGACCGTGGATCACATCAAAAAAACCGTCGACGGCAAACTGGCGTTCTGGGGCCCGAAAATGGGCACCGACGTACCGGCCAAAACCATCGTGCCGGATGTACTCAAGGGCGACAGCCTGATGCTCGAAGGGCAGAAACTGCAGGTGGTGGGTCTTGACGGCAAGCAACCGGATCGCACCTTTGTCTGGATTCCTTCGCTCAAGGCCGTGGTCGGTGGCGTCGTCGTCGCAGAAAACATTCACGTGTGGATGGCCGACACCCAGACGCCGCAGTCCCATGCCGATTGGCTGACGACGCTGCACGCCATCGAAAACTTGAAGCCGACAACCCTCGTGCCGGGTCATTACCTGGGTGAGAGCGCCCGTTCGGTGGCCGCTGTGCAGTTCACCGCCGATTACATCAAGGCTTTCGACGAAGAAACCGCCAAGGCCAAAAACGCTGCCGCGCTGATCGCCGCGATGAAAAAACGCTACCCGACACTGGGTGAAGAAAGCTCCCTGGAACTGAGCGCCAAAGTCGCCAAGGGCGAGATGAAGTGGTAACCCGATTCACCCACTCTGATCGTTCCCACGCTCTGCGTGGGAATGCCTCAACGGACGCTCCGCGTTCGGCTCTTGATGGAACGCGGAGCGTCCCGGGCTGCATCCCTACGCAGAGCGTGGGAACGATCAATACCCAAGCCAACTGGAGAACGTCATGAGCAAGATCGCAATCATTGGTGCCACCGGTCGTGCCGGCAGCCAACTGCTGGAAGAAGCCCTGCGTCGTGGTCACAGCGTTACGGCCATCGCCCGCGACACCTCGAAGATCGGCCAGCGTGCCGGTGTGGTCAGCAAAAATGTCGATGCGCTCGACGCCGAAGCCTTGCAAGCGGCAGTCGCTGGCCATGACGTGGTGATCAGCGCCGCGCACTTCACGACGCTTCCTGCCAGCGCCGTTGTCGGTCCGGTGAAAAAGGCCGGCGTGAAACGTCTGCTGGTGGTGGGCGGTGCCGGTTCGCTGTTGCTGCCGGACGGAACCCGCGTCATCGATAGCGACGGATTTGCGCAGGCGTACAAGGCAGAGGCGGGTGCAGGCGCTTTGTTTCTTGAAAACCTGCGTCAGGAAAAGGAGCTGGACTGGACCTTCCTGTCGCCGTCGGCGGAGTTTGTCGAGGGGGAGCGTACGGGGACGTTTCGGGTTGGTAAGGATGATTTGTTGGTGAGCAGTGCAGGGCGGAGCTGGATTACATTCGCCGATTATGCGATTGCGATGCTGGAAGAAGTGGAAGGGCCGAAGCATTCTCGGCAGCGGTTTGCAGTCGGGTATTGAGTTCACTGATCGTTCCCACGCTCTGCGTGGGAATGCCTCAACGGACGCTCCGCGTTCGGTTGTTGATGGGGCGCGGAGCGTCCCGGGATGCTTTCCCACGCGGAGCGTGGGAACGATCAGCGGAAACTAGCCTGCTCCACCAGCCACCTCATAAGTTCCTTCAGTTTCGGCGAAGGCCCGGGTTTCTCGGGGAAAACCAGGTAATACGCCAGCCCCGTCTTCACCTTCAAGTCAAACGGCATGACCAGCCGCCCGGCACTCAAATCATCACCAATCAACGACCAGTCCCCGATCGCCACGCCGGTCCCTTGGGACGCCATCGACATCGCCAGATCCAGTGTTTCGAAATGCTGACCCTTGCCGACATTGCTCAGGCGAATATCAGCCGTTGCCAGCCAGGCTTTCCAGTCTCGTTCATCCCGGGTCGGGTGCAGCAGCATGTGCTGCTCCAGATCCTCCGGCGTCAGCAGCGGCACCGGACCGTCGAGCAACGGCTTGGAACAGACCGGCGTCAGCTGTTCATCAAACAGGTGTTGGGACACCAATGAACTGTCCGGCGGTGCGCCGTACATCACCGCGGCATCGAACTGCTCGCGATGAAAATCCACGCCGTGTTTGACCGTGGTGGTCAGTTCCACCGGCACGTCCGGGCGCTCCCTTTGCCACTGCACCAGCCGCGGCAACAACCAGCGCATGACACACGTCGGGGCTTTGAGTTGCAGAGTTTCGCGCTTCTCGCCGATCTGCTCCACTGCCTCGTCGATCAAGCCGAAAATCTGCTGCACCCGTGGCAGCCATTCCCGTCCTTCGGCAGTCAGGTCAAGGCCCCGGGCCTGGCGGATGAACAGTTCATAACCCAGATGTTCTTCCAGCCCGGCGATCTGCCGACTCACCGCACCTTGGGTGATGTACAGCTGTTCGGCAGCCCGGGTGAAGTTGCAGCACTGCGCGGTGATCAGAAAAGTGTGCAGCGCCGGCAGGGGGGGCAGTCGTTTCATTGGGATCCAAGGTATGACGTGAGGACATGGCTAGTATGACTTTTTATCCATTGTTGCGGCTACGTGTCGCCCGTTCCAATGAGGCCATCCCTGGACCTGCCCACGCATCATAAACACTGCGCAGGCCCGGCGTCTCAAACGAACAAGAAGGGCAAAGACATGGCGACGTGCGGCGAAGTATTGGTCAAGCTACTCGAAGATTACGGGGTCGAGCAGGTGTTCGGCATTCCCGGGGTTCACACCGTGGAGCTGTACCGCGGGCTGGCCCGTTCGAGCATCAACCACGTCACCCCGCGTCACGAACAGGGCGCCGGCTTCATGGCCGACGGTTACGCTCGCACCAGCGGCAAGCCGGGTGTGTGCTTCATCATCACCGGCCCTGGCATGACCAACATCACCACTGCCATGGGCCAGGCCTACGCCGACTCAATCCCGATGCTGGTGATCTCCAGCGTGCAGTCGCGTAGCCAGTTGGGCGGCGGTCGCGGCAAGCTCCACGAGCTGCCGAACCAGAGCGCATTGGTCGGCGGTGTGGCGGCGTTCTCTCACACCTTGATGTCGGCGGCTGAATTGCCAGGCGTATTGGCCCGTGCTTTTGCCCTGTTCCAGGCCGGTCGTCCGCGCCCGGTGCACATTGAAATTCCGTTGGACGTACTGGTCGAAGAAGCCGATGACCTGCTCAGCAGTCTTCCGGTGAACATCGACCGCGCCGGTGCATCGCCGAGCGCCATCAGCCGCATGACCGCGCTGCTGGCCGGTGCCAAGCGCCCTCTGATTCTCGCCGGTGGCGGCGCCATCGATGCCGCCGCCGAGTTGACTGAGCTGGCCGAACTGCTGGACGCACCGGTGGCGCTGACCATCAACGCCAAAGGCATGCTCGAATCCAACCATCCGTTGCTGATCGGCTCGACCCAGAGCCTGGTCGCCACTCGCGCTCTGGTGGCCGAGGCCGACGTGGTATTGGCGATCGGCACCGAGCTGGCCGAGACCGATTACGACGTCACCTTCGCCGGCGGTTTTGAGATTCCTGGCGTGCTGCTGCGTGTGGACATCGACCCAGACCAGACCGTGCGCAATTACCCGCCGAAGGTCGCGTTGGTGGCCGACTCGCGCAACGCCGCCCAGGCCTTGCTGAGTGCGCTGGCGCACAAGTCGCTCGCCGAGCGCCGTAACGATTGGGGCCAAGTGCGTGCCGCACGCTTGCGCGACGAACTGGCCGCCACCTGGGATGCTCCGACCCTGGCCCAGACCCGCTTCCTGGAAACCGTTCTGCACGAATTGCCGGACGCGGTATTCGTCGGCGATTCGACCCAACCGGTGTACACCGGCAACCTGACGTTCAACCCGGAACGTCCGCGTCGCTGGTTCAACTCGTCCACCGGTTACGGCACCCTCGGTTATGCCTTGCCGGCAGCGATCGGCGCCTGGCTCGGCGGCAGCGTGGAAGCTGGCGTGCGTCCTCCGGTTGTTTGTTTGATCGGCGATGGCGGCCTGCAATTTACCCTGCCGGAACTGGCCAGCGCCGTTGAAGCACGCACCCCGGTGATCGTCCTGCTGTGGAATAACCAGGGCTACGAAGAGATCAAGAAATACATGGTCAACCGCGCCATCGAGCCGGTTGGCGTGGACATCTACACCCCGGACTTCATCGGTGTCGCCAAGGCGCTGGGCTGTGCAGCTGAAGCCATCAACGGTGTCGAACAACTGCGCAACGCACTGCGCGCCGCCGCCGATCGCCAGGGTCCGACCCTGATTGAAATCGATCAGACCCAGTGGATGAAGGCGGTGTCGAAATGACTCTCCGCATGACTTTTCCAACGGCACTGGACGGCCTGTTCATCGATGGCCAGTGGTCGGCCGGCACCGAACATTTACGCGTGATCAACCCGGCGACCGAAGCCCTGTTGACCACCGTTAAAGGTGGCGATGAGCGGGCCGTCGATCAAGCCGTCACTGCCGCGACCAACGCTTTCAAGGCATGGGCGAAAACCACCGGCGCCGAGCGCGGCGCGATCCTGCGCCGAATCGCTGCGGGCGTGCAGGCCGGTCGCGAACAGTTGATGCACTTGCAGTCGAGCAACAACGGCAAACCACTGTTCGAAGCGGCCATCGACGTCGATGACGTGATCGCCACGTTCGACTATTACGCAGGTTTAGCCGAAGGTCTCGATGCCAGGCAGGACAGCAATGTCGAGCTGCCAACCGACGATTTCAGCGCTCGTGTGCGCCGCGAACCTTGCGGCGTGGTGGGCCTGATCGTGCCGTGGAACTTCCCGATGGTCACCACCGCCTGGAAACTCGCCCCGGCCCTGGCCGCGGGTTGCTGCGTGGTGCTCAAGCCTTCCGAAGTGACGCCGCTGCCAGAACTGGAACTGGCAGCGATCATCGCCGAGGCCGGCCTGCCCAAGGGCGTGTTCAACCTGGTCTGCGGCACTGGCCTGGCCGTCGGCGCGCCGTTGTCGGCCGACCCGCGTATCGCCAAGATTTCCTTCACTGGCAGCAACGCCGTCGGCGTGCAGGTCATGCAACGCGCGGCGGAAACCGTCAAAGGCGTGAGCCTGGAACTGGGCGGTAAATCCTCGCTGTTGGTGCTCAAAGAGGCCGACATCGAACTGGCCGTGGAAGTGGCCTGTGGCGGTGGTTTCTTCAATGCCGGGCAGATGTGTTCCGCCACCAGCCGTGTGCTGGTCGCTGATGAACTGGCCGATGAATTCCTCATCCGGTTGAAGGCCCGCGCCGAAGCCATTCGCGTGGCCGACCCGTTCGACCCGAACGTGGAAATGGGCGCACTGGTCAATCAGGCGCAGTACCAGCGTGTGCTCGGGCACATCGATCGCGGTTTGAGTGCTGGCGCCAAGCTGATGTGCGGCGGCAATCGTCCGGCAGACCTGCCGCGCGGGTATTTTTTGCAGCCGACGATTTTCATCGACGTGCCCCTCGACAGTGCGCTGTGGTGTGAAGAGATCTTCGGGCCAGTGATCTGCGTGCGCAGCTTTGCCTCCGAAGCCGAGGCGATTGCCCTGGCCAACGACACCCAGTTCGGTCTGGTGGCCAGCGTCGTCACTCGCGACGCTGAAGCTGCAGATCGGGTCGCCAACGCTTTGCAGGCGGGGCTTGTGTGGATCAACGCGCCGCAGGTGATCTTCCCGCAGACCGCCTGGGGTGGCTACAAACAGAGCAGCATTGGCCGCGAGTTGGGGCCGTGGGGCTTGCAGGCTTTTCAGGAAATAAAACACGTGATTCGGGCAGTCTAACGGCTCGAAATCGGTCAGTGCATGCCTTTTGATGAGGCATGCACTGACGTCATGGCTTCAATGAATTTTTATCGATAGTCAGGTGTTTTGCACGACCTCAGGATGAACCCGTCGGTGCCGCTCTTGCCCTTTGAAACCGGGGCTTTAAGCAGATCCGACCGCGCGGATGCAACGGTTGTGACCAACCTCATACTTACAAAAACAAAGGGAGTCCTTCATGGGCGAGCATGATCTGAACAGACGTCAATTCATTAAAACCGTAGGCGTGGCGTCGGTAGCTGCGGCGGCCATGAGCATGCCCTTCATCCGGGCCAACGCCAGTGACACGCGCTTCCAGGGCAAGACCCTGCGTTTGCTGACCTGGTCCGATGACACGGGCCTTGCGGCACTGCGCAATATCGCGGCAACCTTCGAGGACAAGTACGGCTGCAAGGTCATCGCTGACCGCACTGGCAGCACCTCGGAAATGGTCGCCAAACTCAAGGCCGCGGGTGATCGTCCGCAGTACGACATCATCACCCTGGCCGGCGTCGGCGCCGAAGGTCTGGCCGCGGCCAACCTGCTGGAAAAACCCGACCTCAACCGCATCCCCAACCTGGTCGATGTACCGGAGAAATATCGCACCGGCGCCAATGGCCACGGCATCGGTTACCTGCTCTGGTGCAACAGTCTGGTCTACAGCACCCGCACCGTTAAAGAAGCGCCGGACAGCTACGCCGCCCTGTGGGACGCCGACCTGTCGCCGAACATCTTCCTGCCGCCGCCGAACTGGACCGAGGCCATGGACCTGATCATCATCGCCGCCAAACTGGCCGGTGGTGACGAACACAACATCGAACCGGGCTTCAAGAAACTCGCCGAGCTCAAGGACCGTGTAGTGACCTTGGGTGAAAACCCGAACCAGATCGCCGAACTGTTCCGCACCGGTTCCCTGGACATGGGTGGCTTGTACGCACCGGCGTTTTTCCCGAAACAGATCCGCGATCCAGCCTACGGTCTGGGCGCCACCTTCGGCATGAAGGAAGGTTTCTACACCGACTTGATGCTCTCGGTCATGCCGAAGAATCGTCCGGGCGACACCGACCTGGTCTACGCCTTCATCAACCACTCTCTGGACCCACTGGTGCAGGGCAAGATGGCTGAGGACATCTACAACGGTCCGGTCAACGCCAAGGCGATCATCTCCGCCGAAGCGCGCAAGAGCCCGTACATCCTCACGCCGGAGCAGATTGCCGAGAAGGCGATCATGCACGACAACGCCTTCCTGGCCTCCGTGCATGACCAATGGATTCGTCGTTACACGGAAATCTTTTCTTCCTGATCGAGTGACGAACACAGGATCTTCAACCACTGAAGATCCCCTGTGGGAGCGAGCTTGCTCGCGATTGCTGACTGTCATTCAACATTGATATTGACTGATACACCGCTATCGCGAGCAAGCTCGCTCCCACAGGGGCCGAAGTGATTTCAAGTCTTGTGTTTGCCAGCTGCTTTCCATTGACGAGACCTTTGCTATGGAACACCAACCTCTGACCCATCCGGTAAGCGTGGCTCCATCGCGCGCCAATCGGGGTGTTTCGCCGACGACGCGTGCCTGGTTTTTCCTCTCGCCGTCGATGTTGTTTCTGGGCGTATTGATCGCCGCCAGCCTCCTGGTCCTGCGCATGAGCGTCGGCACCAAGGGCGCGGAATGGACCGGGTTCAGCCTGGCCAGTTACGCCCAATTGCTGGAACCCTATTACCTCAAGTCCTTGCTGCTGACCCTGCGCCTGGCGCTGATCAGCGCGGTGATCGCGGTGGTGCTGGCGATTCCGGTGGCCTACACCATGTCGCGCCTGACTTCACCCTTCGTGCGACGGATCTTTCTCGCGGCGGTGCTGCTGCCCTTGCTGGTCAACCTGCTGCTGCAAAGCTACGGCTGGCTGGTAATTCTGGGACCGGGCGGGATGCTCAACCAGGCGCTGATGGGCCTGGGCCTGATCAAGCGACCGATCATGTTTCTGTACAACCAGAACGGCGTACTGATGGGCCTGGTACAAACCGCGTTCCCGTTGGCCGTGCTGCCGATTGCCAGCGCCATGCGCGGCGTCGCCCGTACCTACGAAGAAGCCGCCGCCACGTTGGGCGCCAGCCGTTTGCAGGTGTTCCGCCAAGTGGTGCTGCCGATGAGTATGCCGGGGATCATCACTGGCGCGACGTTGGTGTTCGCTTACAACGCCAGCAGCTTCGTGGTGCCTTTGCTGCTCGGTGGCCGTCGCGTGCCGATGTTGGCCGTGATGGTCCATGACCAGATCGCCCCGCTGATGAACTGGCCCGCCGCGTCTGCTGCCGGTGTGGTGTTGATTGTCACCACGCTCGCGATCATGACCTTGTCCGAATACATCACTGGCCGTCGTCGGCGCATGCTGGAGGCTTCGCAATGAGCTCTGTGATCAAGAAACGTTATGGGCTGCTGCCGGGCGAGACCGGCAAGTTTGCCGGCATCCTGTCGGGCTTCATCCTGCTGCTGGCGGTGTTGCCGATCCTGACCATGATCGTGATGTCGTTCAGCGGGGCGTCGAACCTCGACTTCCCGCCGAGCAGCTACAGCCTGCAATGGTACAAGGCTGCCTGGAACACCTTCGTGTCGCCGGATTCCAGCGACGTGCTGAGCCTCGGCAAGGCCATGACCACCAGCCTGATGGTCGCGTGCCTGACCATGGTGTTTGCGACAATTGTCGCGGTGCCGGCGGCTTATGCCCTGACCCGTTGTGAGTTCCGCGGCAAAGCCGTGGCGCTGCAACTGATGTCGTTGCCGTTGGTGTTTCCAATGGTGGTGTTGGGGCTGGCGTTGCTGCTGGTGTTCGACAGCCTGCCCTTCCAGATGACCACCTCGCGGCTGGTGATTGCTCACGTGATCCTGGCGTTACCGTTCGTGGTGAAAAACTGCACGGCGGCGATGCTGTCCATCGGCAGTGAAGTCGAAGAGGCCGCGCGGATGCTTGGCGCTTCACCGACCCGGGCGATTGTCGATGTGGTGGTGCCGCTGATGAAGTCGGGGATTCTGGCGGGCATGCTGCTGGCGTTCATCGTTTCGTTCAACGAATTCACCGTGACCTATTTCCTCTACACCATCGACGTCATGACCGTGCCGATCTGGATGTACAGCCGCACCGTGTCTTCACTCGACCCCACCGTTTTCTCGTTTGCCGTGCTGATCGTGCTGATCGACTTCGTCCTGATCTGGGCGTTGGAGAAGCTGGTCGGTGAGGGCGGCGTTTCCTTTTGATTTGAGGTGCAACATGACTGGTCTGATTCTGGAAAACGTCGAGAAACACTACGGCTCGGCCTGCGCGGTAAAAGAGGTAAACCTGCATTTGCCCGAGGGCAAACTGGTGTGTTTTCTCGGCCCTTCGGGCTGCGGCAAGACCACTCTGCTGCGAATGATTGCAGGGCTCGAAACCCTGAGTGGCGGCGAGATTCGCCTGGACGGTGAAGACATCGGCCACACCCCGGCGCATCAACGTAATTTCGGCATGGTGTTTCAATCGCTGGCGCTGTTTCCGCACATGACGGTGGGGGAGAACATCGCCTATCCGCTGAAACTGCGTGGCGTCAGCAAGGCCGATCAGCAGGCGCGAGTGGTGGAGTTGCTGCAACTGATTCAGTTGCAGGAAATGATCGACCGTCCGGTGTCGAAACTCTCCGGCGGTCAACGCCAGCGCGTGGCGATTGCCCGGGCAATTGCCAATCACCCGAAAATTCTGCTGCTCGACGAGCCGCTGTCGGCGCTGGACGCCAAGCTGCGCGAGTCGATGCAGGTGGAAATCCGTCAGCTGCAACAACGCTTGAACATCACCACCATCCTGGTGACCCACGACCAGCGTGAAGCCATGACCATGGCCGATATCGTCGTGGTGCTGGGTGAGCATCGGGTGCAGCAAGTGGGCACGCCGATTGAAATCTATCGGCACCCGGCCAATGAATTCGTCGCGGACTTTATCGGCTCAGGGAACATCTTCCCGGCCACGGCGCTGGGCAATGGGAAGATTGGGTTGCCGGGTGGCGATGCGCTGGAAGTGCCGATCTGTACCAGCATTGTGGTGGGGGAGAAAGTCAAAATGCTGATTCGCCCTGAGGATCTGCAACTGTCGCATCCGCAGGCGACGGCGGGGAATCGGTTGCTCGGTAAGGTGACGTTCGTGCGTGATATTGGCGCGACGATTGAAACCACCGTTGAGTGTTCCGGGGTGTCGTTTACGGCGTTGAGCACGCCGTGTCAGGGGTTTGGGTTGAGCATTGGCAATCCGGTGTCGGTGACGTTGCCGGCTGAGGCTTGTCGAGTGCTCAGCGCCTGATGTAAGAGGTGGGTTGATTTCACTGGCCTCTTCGCGAGCAAGTCGAAGAGGCCATTAGCCTCACCGCAAAAATCAGATCAAACCGTCAACCGCAACCGCGCCAAATCCCGGAGCGGCGGCGCGCCAAACAACCGGCTGTACTCCCGGCTGAATTGCGAAGGGCTTTCATACCCCACCCGATACCCCGCCGCCGAAGCCTCCAACCCTTCCGCCAGCATCAACCGCCGCGCTTCTTGCAGGCGCAGTTGTTTCTGATACTGCAACGGACTCATCGCCGTCATCGCCTTGAACCGGTGATGCAGCGTCGACACGCTCAAGTTCACTTCCTTCGCCAGATCATCGATGCGCAGCGGCTGTTCATAGTTGCCGTTGAGCCACTTGATCGCCTGGCTGATGCGGTGGCTCTGGCTGTTGGCGATGGCGATTTCATACAGCCGATGCCCCTGTTTGCTGCGCAACAACCGATAGAGGATCTCCCGACGAATCAGCGGCGCGAGCATGGCGATGTCTTTCGGGGTCTCCAGCA
Source organism: Pseudomonas sp. Hz4 (assembly GCF_054898165.1). NCBI lineage: Bacteria > Pseudomonadati > Pseudomonadota > Gammaproteobacteria > Pseudomonadales > Pseudomonadaceae > Pseudomonas > Pseudomonas sp. Hz4. Next base: position 1,552,565 of record NZ_CM142719.1, read on the forward strand.
ACCGGGCCAGACGCAGCACGGCGTCGAGCATGGCGGTGTCGATTTGTTCGACATACAGGCCGCGGCCGGTGGGGCGGGTCGGGACGCCCAAGGGACCGGCGTCGGCAATCAGCGCGGTGATTTCCGTTGGGTCGATGTCCAGCCGCACGGCGAGGATCGGTTCCTCGGGCGAGACGTTCAGCACACGCCCGCTCAGGGGCATCGAGACCGACACCACCAGGTAATTCAGCGGGTCGTAATTGAAGTATTCATCCGCCAGCCTGACCTCTTTGCGCCCCTGAGCCATGATGCACAAGGCCGGTTGGGCAAGTACGGGGGCGAAGTGATGAGATTGGCTATGGCGCGACATGAACAGCGAGCCGACCGCAGTGGCATAAGCGCCATCTTCCTGGGTGTTGCGGCGGATGATGGCGGCCAGTTCCGTGCGCTGTTTCTCCATGTCGGCGTCCAGCGGGGCTTGAAAATGATCGAGCGACGACATGCTGGGCATCCTCGGTGAAGCGTTGGTAATGAGCTGAGCTTAAGTTTGTGCAAGGAACGGCGGTAGACACATCCTGCCAAAAGTTTGCCTGATTCTGCACGGGGTTGAAGCATGGCGCTGCCATGGCCGCTCATGGTCGGGGAAACTTGCTTGAAAGTCGTGTTTCAGTCCTGTGACAGTATTTACACGTTGTTACAGGTGCGGGATGCCGCCTCGCAGGATTGTGCAACAAGCCGGCAGGAATCGACTAACGATGCGGCGCTCTGGCGCTTAACCTTGGATCCTGTCGCGGCCCGTCCCACGGCTGCCACTCGAGTACCTGGGAGGGTTAAACATGTCTACGCATATCCCCGTCAGTCATATGGCCTTTGTCCGTGCCCGCGCCGGGCGTTCAGCGGAGCTCGGTGCGCGCCTCAGCGCTTTGATCGAGCCGTCTCGCAGCGCACCGGGTTGCTTGAGCTTTGCCCTGCAGCATTCGCATTGCGATCCCGAGTTGTGGCTGGTGTCCGGTTTCTGGGTCAATCAACAGGCCATGACCGCTTACTTCAGCACCCCGGCCATGGATATTTTTGCCGAGCTGGTCCAAGAGTTGGTGGTCAACAGCCTGGATTTCCATACCTTCAAGGACGTGTCGGCCGACCAGGCGCTGGGTCAGTCCCAGTCGTGGGTACACAAAATGGCGGGTTGAGGGTTTAATGGCTCAACTCTCAATTAGCCAGGATCCGCGCCATGGCACGCAAAGCCTTTGAAACCTTCGAAGCCGTATCTGCCGTAGTACCTCGTGAAGGCGGTTATTACGCCGCAATCGCCACCAAAGCCATCGGTGGGTCGGGTGCGCCGCGCTTTCATAAGCTGCTCGAAGAGCAAACCTTCAAAACTGCCCGCGATGCCGATGAAGCCGCCGCGCTGGAGCTGACACGCCTCAAAGGCGTCGGCGAAGACGGCGACCTGATCTGGTAATTACCTTTTCGCCCCCGGCCGATACATCTTGAACAACGCCTCTGGCCCCAGCTGGAAATAATCCGCTGGCCCGCCGCCGCGCAGAATCGGTTCTGCCGCGGCGGTGTCGTACACGCCATCTTTCAATAGCCACTTGGCGATATGCACGGCGACCACTTCGCCGAGAATCAGCCAGCTCGGCACCACATCGCCGTCCGCCCGCTGCAACTGAATGATCTGCGTGACCTTGCACTCGAAGGACACCGGGCTTTCAGCAACCCGTGGCACCTGAATGATTTTCGACGCTGCCGGCGTCAGCCCGGACAGTTCGAACTCATTGACCTCAGGCGCGACCATGGCACAGCTCTGGTTCATTTGCTCGGCCAGCGGACGGGTCGCCAGGTTCCAGGCAAACTCGCCGGTCTGTTCGATGTTGTTCAGGCTGTCTTTGCGCCCGACACTGGAAAAGCCAATGATCGGTGGAATGTAGTTGAACGCGTTGAAGAAGCTGTAAGGCGCCAGGTTCAAGCGGCCATTGGCATCCTGAGAGGAAATCCAGCCAATGGGACGCGGGCCGACGATGGCGTTGAACGGGTCATGCGGCAAGCCGTGGCCGTTGGCGGGTTCGTAGAAGTGGATGTCGTCGGGCATGGCGTAAATTCCTGGGATTTTCGGGAGACGGACATGGTGCAAGGACGAGCGGATAATTTCCAGCGATGCGGTTCAAACGTGGGAGCGAGCAGGCTCGCTCCCACAGGTGTCGGGGCAATGAAAAGGGGCAGACCCGTTAAGGTCTGCCCCTTTTTTATTGCGCGGATTGACTCAGTCCGTCTCGATCCGCGAATGCTTGCGGGTGTCTTTCATGGTCACGTAGACCACCAACGACACGGCGATGCACGCAGTGACATACCAGTAGTACCCAGTTTCCATGCCGATGCTCTTGAACCACAGCGCGATGTATTCGGCGGTGCCGCCGAAGATCGACACGGTCAGCGCATACGGCAAACCAACGCCCAGTGCACGAATCTCGGTCGGGAACAGTTCGGCTTTGACCACCGCGTTGATCGAGGTGTAGCCGCTGACGATGATCAGCGCCGCCATGATCAGGAAGAACGCGCCCCACCACGTCTGGATGGTGTGCAGGGTGGTCAGGATCGGCACGGTGAACAGCGTTCCGAGAACACCGAAGGCAATCAGGATTGGCCGGCGACCGACTTTATCCGAGAGCCCGCCAATGATCGGTTGCAGGCACATGAACAGGAACAGCGTCGCCGCCGAAATAGTGGTGGAGTCGGAGATGCTCATGCCGACGGTGTTCACCAGGTATTTCTGCATGTACGTGGTGTAGGTGTAGAACGCCAGCGTACCGCCCATGGTCAGGCCAACCACGGTCATCAGTTCCTTCGGATGACGCATCAAGGTGCGCATCGCGCTTTCCTTGGCCTTCTCTTTCCTGGTGAACGACTCGGTTTCTTCCATGCCGCGACGCAGGTAGAGCGCGACCACGGCACACAGCGCGCCGATGGCGAACGGGATACGCCAGCCCCAGGCGTACAGCTCTTCGGTGGTCAGGGTTTGTTGCAGCACGATCAACACTGCCAGGGCGATGAGCTGACCGGAAATCAGGGTCACGTACTGGAAGCTGGAGTAGAAGCCGCGACGTTCCTTGGTCGCCATCTCGCTGAGGTACGTCGCCGAGGTGCCGTACTCGCCACCGACCGACAGGCCTTGCAGCAAACGGGCGAATATCAGCAGGATCGGTGCGCCGATGCCAATGGTTTCATAACCCGGGCTCAGGGCGATCAGCAGCGAGCCGAAACACATCAGGTACACCGAAGCCATCAGCGCTTTCTTGCGACCGGCGCGGTCCGCGTAGAGGCCCATCAGCCAGCCACCGATCGGGCGCATCAGGAAGCCCACGGCGAAGATCGCAGCAGTGTTCAGCAGTTGCGCGGTGGTGTCGCCTTTGGGGAAAAAGGCTTTGGCGAAGTACAGGGAGAACGCGGCGTAGACGTACCAGTCGTACCACTCGACCATGTTGCCGACAGAGCCGCTGAAGATCGATTTGATGCGACTGGCAGTGGTTCTTTCTTTGGCAGACGAAGCTGTCGACCCAAGAGGCAGGGTTTGTGAGTTATCCATGACGGATCCTTCATTTAATTGTTTTTGTGGAGCGCGTTGAAACGCAGCCTGCTTGGGCTATAGCAGGAGCTGTGCCATATCGAAGAGGGCCGGTTTAGAGGGGGGGTGAAGCTCAAGTGAGCGGAAATCCGCTTATGGTGCGTAGGGTGACAAGCGGATTTTCGCCGAACCTGATCGTTCCCACGCTCTGCGTGGGAATGCAGCCCGGGACGCTCTGCGTCCCAAAAGCCGAACGCGGAGCGTCCGTTAAGGCATTCCTTTGCTGCGCGTGGGAACGATCATTCGCCGAGGAACATCTCGCGATTAAGCCCATGCCGCTGCATCTTTTCGTTAAAGGTCCGGCGCGGCAGTTGCAGCTCCTCCAACACCGCTTTCACATCGCCTTTATGCCGAGTCAACGCCGCGCGTAAACAATGCGATTCAAACGCTTCCTGCTGCGCCGCCAGCGACTGCCCGGGATCAATTCCCATCGGTTCCGGCTCGCCCAGTCCCAACACCTGACGTTCGGCAACGTTCGCCAGTTCGCGCACATTCCCCGGCCAGTCGTGGCTCAGCAGATGGCTCAACTGCGGACCACTCAGCGGTGGAAAGCTGCGCCCCAAACGCTCGGCTGCGTTCTGCGCAAACGACTCGAACAACAACGGAATGTCTTCCCGCCGCTCGCGCAACGGCGGCAGCCGCAACTCGGCCACGTTCAACCGGTAGGCCAGATCCTCGCGAAAGCGTCCGGCCCGGGCTTCGTCCAGCAAGTCGGGTTTGGTCGCGGCGATGATTCGCAAATCCACGCGGATGCTTTGATTCGAGCCCAACCGCTCCAGTTTCTGCTCCTGCAACACCCGCAACAATTTCACCTGCTGGGCCAGCGGCATGCTTTCGATCTCATCGAGAAACAGCGTGCCGCCATCGGCGTATTCGAGCTTGCCGATGCGTTTGCCCGACGCGCCGGTGAACGCGCCGCTCTCATGGCCAAACAACTCGGCCTCGAACAGCTGCTCAGGAATTGCCGCGCAATTGAGTGCCACAAACGGTTTGTCGGCGCGTGGCCCGAAATCATGCAGGCAACGGGCAACCAGCTCCTTGCCGCTGCCGGTTTCACCGCGAATCAACACATTGACCGGCAGCGTCGCCAGGTCCAGCACTTGCCGGCGCAGCGTCTGCAAACCACGGGACACGCCCAGCAGCGTCGCATCGAGTTTGGCGCGGTTGTCCGCCTGCTCGTGCAAGGCGCGGTTTTCCAGCACCAGCCGACGCTTGTCCAGCGCGCGGCGCAGACTGCCGAGCAGGGTTTCGGGGCTGAAGGGTTTTTCGAGGAAGTCATAGGCGCCATCGCGCATGGCGTCGACCGCCATCGGCACATCGCCGTGACCGGTCAGTAGAATCACCGGCAAGTCGGCATCGCGGCGCTGAACCTCGGCCAGCAGTTCCAGGCCGGTCATGCCGGGCATGCGCACGTCGCTGAGGATCACGCCGGGGAAATGCTTGGGCAGTTGCGCCAGGCATTCATCGGCGCGGCTGAACAACTGCACCTCGAACCCCGACAGGCTCAGCCATTGTTCGACGGCGCTGCGAATACTGCTTTCGTCGTCGACCACCATCACTGAATTCAGCATGAACCAGGCGCCTCCAGGTCGATGGGTAACGTCACGGTGAACACCGCGCCGTTTGCATGATTGTCGGCGCTCAGGCGTCCACCCGATTCATGAACGATGGCAAAGGATACGGCCAGCCCGAGGCCCAGGCCATCACCCACCGGTTTGGTGGTGAAGAACGGATCAAACACGTTCGCCAAGTGCTCTTCGGCAATGCCGCCACCGTTGTCGGCGACGGTCAGGCGCCAGAGTTGATCGTCGGCTTCTAGACGGATTTCCAGGCGTTTGCAGAGTTTGTCCTGCATGGCGTCCAGGGCATTGCGCAGCAAATTGATCAGCACCTGTTCCAGACGAATCGCGTCGCCACGCACCCACGCCGGGCGCGTCAGGTGCAGCACCGTGCTGACCTGTTCATCGCGCAACCGTGTGTCGAGCAGTTGCAACGATTGGTCGACCACTGCCGCCAAGTCCAGGCGTTCGCGTAAACCGCTGGGGCTTTTGCGGGCGAAGGTTTTCAGGTGACCGGTGAGGGCGGCCATGCGCGTCAGCATGTCATCCACCGGCCTGAGCGCCTTGTAGGCGTCGTCGACCCGGCCGTGATCGAGCAACAGCCTCAGAGTAGCAAGCTGCATACGCTGGGCGGTCAACGGTTGGTTGATTTCATGGGCCAGCGCGGCAGACATCTGGCCGAGTGCGGCGAGTTTGGCCGATTGCACCAGACCGTCTTGAGCGGTGCGCAGGTCGCGAGTGCGTTCTTCCACCAGTTGTTCGAGCTCTTCGCGACTGCGCTGGCGCAGCTTGGCCAAACGCCAGCGCTGATTGAGAAACAGCAACAGAAACACCACCGCCAGCCACAGCCCGGCAGCGGCGAGCCCGGCGTTGCGACTGTCTTCGAACGCGACTTGCGGGCGGCGCAGCAGATGCAACGTCCAGCCTTCAGTGCTCAGCGGCAGTGATTCCCACAGGTAATTCGCGGTCCCGTCAGGACCCACGACCCGCGTCAGATCACTGTTGTAGTCGAAGCGCCGAACCGATTGATACTCGAGCGGTGTCAGCGGTTGTTTGTCGTATTGGCGGGTAGCCTTGAGTTCGGCGTGATCGCTGTCACCCAGCGGCTTCAACAAGCGATAGCGCCAGCCCGGCTGGTTGGCGATGAAGATAATCCCGCGCGCATCACTGACCAGCAGGGTGTCGCTGCCCTGACGCCACTCGCGCTCCAGTTCCGGAAACTCGAGTTTCACCACCATCGCGCCGAGGAACTGCCCGTTGTCATCGGTGACCGCGCTGGACAGGAAGTATCCGGGAATCCCGCTCGTCACGCCCACCGCGTAAAAGCGCCCGGTGCCCTGGGTGCGGGTCTGGCTGAAGTAGGGGCGAAAGCCGTAATTGTGGCCGACATAACTGCTGGGCAAACGCCAGTTGCTCGCCGCCACGGCAAGGCCGGTGTGATCGAGCAGTTCCAGGGTCGAGGATTTGGCTGCACCGTTGATTTTTTCCAGTTTCAGATTAAGCGCCGCTTGCTGTTCGGCGTCGACAGGGCCGGCCAGCGCCGAACGCAACTGCGGATCGAGCGCCAGCACGGCGGGCAGGGCGCGGTAGCGGTCGATCAGGGTGTGCAGGGACGTTGCGTACAGCGCCAATTGTTGATTGGCACGGGCAGCGTCTTCCACCAGGGCCTGACGCTCGGCGTGACGGATGGCCAGGGTTGCGGCGAGGGCCGTACCGGCAGTGATCAGCAGGCTAAAGAGCACCAGCCGTAAGGAGCGTGAGGTCGCGAACATGCTATGGCAAATATAGGTAATCGGGCGGGCACGATAGCATGGGTCAGAACGGGTTTGAGAGCTTGTGCAGTAAGGGTTACACCGCAGTGAATTTTTTGGACTTTGAATAAAGCACGGTTCTCAGATCGTTCAGTATATTCACCCGTTTTTTACTTTTCTCTCCGATCCGTTCCATGTTGTAGCCGAGCACTTCCTGGCGATTATATTCCTTGGCCATATTCAGTAACCGGGTTGTTCCCCGTTCTACTGTTTCAATCAGGCTGATGATGTTGCTATCGAGCGCGTTGAACTGGTCTTCGCTCAGATCTTTTCCCCCGTCGTTTACTTCTTGGAATATGTCTTTGACTTTGAAAACGGTCCCCAAGGCAGTGCCTGCGTAAGGCACTTTTTTCAATCCAAAGGTCGCAGCTTCTTTAGCCAGGTTTTCTCTTCCTTCTTTGTTGGTAGGCAGCCACTTGGACGCCTTGTCGGCGAGATAACGATCCGAACTTTCCGAATTGATTTTGGCTAAAACCTTCGTTGGGTTCAGGAGGTTTGATTGCAGACTGACCGACGAGCTCATTCCGGATTTTTTGCCAACGTATTCCGTCGCCAGGCTAACTACCTTGCCGGTGGCCAAGCCTACTGCTGCTCCAATCACCATGCCAGGAGGGCCTGCAGGTGTGCCTAGCAGCGCGCCGACACCCATGCTGGCAGCGATGGATACACCTTGTCCCGCCAGGAAAAACCCCGTTCGATGGGCCGCGGATTTGCCATGCTCTGCGGCTGATCGATGATTGAGGACTTGCTGCTCGGTGTCACGTACACCTAGCGAGATCGCATCGAGTAGTTCCAGGTGTCTCCATATCTTCAGATCAAATGTGCCGCGTGGATCACCATTGGCGAACGAAGCCTTGATTTGTTCGGGGATCGCGAACGGCACCCTGATGCCACCCTGATGATCAACATAGCTCAGCGGATTGTTCCCCACAAACACATACAGATTCAGCCCGTCCACATCTCCAGCGGGATCGGCGCTGATCCAGCGTTGCAACCACGGTGCGTAATACCGCGCGCCGTAGAAGTACAACCCGCTGACATCCATCTCCTTGCCCGAGTAACGGATGAACGTGTAAGCCACTTCGATCTGCGAACGCACCGCCATCCACGCCGTAGCGCCGAACGGGTAATAACCTTCGTGGCTGATCATCTGCGCCTGTTGATCGAGCTCCATCACGCAGGAACCCAAGTGGTCGTCCAGTGTGTAGCGCAATTGATCGTTGTCGATACCGGCCGGTTTACCCGTCACCCAATGCAGACAACGGGCGCTGCCGAAGCCGCCGGCGAGGGTGATGACGTGAAGTTCTTCGCCGTTGTCACGAGTGCGGATTTCCAGCCCCGGCAGATAGCGCACTTCGTGGAAATGGCTGGTCGCCGACGTGTGGGTTTCTTGGCGTTTGAAGACCCGTGCACCCTGGCTGTAGCGGTAATGCTCTGCGTCATCAGGGTCGCTGCCGCCGCGATCGATCAATGTCACCGATGCCAGTTGATCGCGAGCGTTCCACTGCATGCCTTGCCCCGGCTGCAACGCCTGAAGGTTGCCGTGGGGGTCGAACAATCTGTCGAATTGCGGGTCGGGATCGCCTTCGGTCCAGCGCACGCCGCGATTGCTGACCGGATCGATGACCATTTGGCGAGTATGGTTGGCGCCTTCGCGCGCATGGCGAAGCTCGATCAGGTTGCCGCCGTGATCGTATCTGTAGGTTTGCGTATAGTTGCGCCGGTCGTTGGGGTCGGTCGGCTGTGGCAGGCCCGGAACGTCCGAGGGTGGGGCATCGTCGTAGCCGCTGGCGGTGTGCAGCCGGTACAGCGAGTCATAAGTAAATTCGCGGTGGCCATCGACCCGCTGGTTGGCGAAAAACGTCGGTGTGAAGACGTGGTCGAGAATGCGGGTGATGTTGCCTACCCGGTCGTAGAAATATTCGAAGTTTTGCAGCGCCGGCTCGGCGGTTTTTTGCGCTCGCTGCGTGGACAGGCGCCCATCGGCCGGATCGTAGGTCCAGGTGCTGAACACGTCATTGCCGGCGCGTTGCTCGGTGATCTGACCAGTGGCGTTGTACTGCGCGTGTTTCAGAACTGGCTGCCAGTTCAAGCTTCCTTTTATCCGCAGCTGAACCTGCTTGAGCTGCCCGGCAATGTCGTAACGCAATTGCTGCAGGTGATCACCGACATCGGTCTGGCTCAACACCGTGCCGAGCGGGCTGTAAATTCGGCTGCTGCGGTAGGGCTCGCCCTCAAGGGTTCGGGTTTCGCGCAGTGGTTGCCCCAGCAGGCTGTAGCTGTCGAGCCACAAGGTGCCGGAGCGGTCGAGCTGTTCGGTCAGCTGGCCGCGCAGGTTGTGGGCGGGATCGGCCGAGGCGTCCGCATAGATAAAGGTTTCGACGTTTGGCTGGCCGTTTTCCTCGATGGCAATCGGGCGTAACTGAGGGTCGTAGGTGGTGCGCCAATGACTGCCGCGTTGGTCCCAACGCTGAAGCGCTTCCCCGGCCGGCCCCGGCAGGCTCAGGCGCCAGCCGGCATCGACGCTGTCGACTTTCAAGGGTACGCCGCCCAACCCGTAAACGGTGGCGAGGTTGGGTTTGGGCGCGCTGGCGAACAGGCGCGGATCCCATTGCTCGGCCAATCGACCGGCAGCGTCATGCAACTGGCGATTGACGAGGCCCTCCACAGCACCGCCATCGACCTCGCGCAAATAATCCACTTGCCGGACGGGCAAACCGCGACTGTCGTTGACGAACAGTGTCGGCGTATGGTGGTGCAGGGACGCAACACCGCGCAGTAGCCTGCCGTTATTGTCATTGGCGCTGACATCAAAAGAGCGCACCTGCCTGGAGCCAGTCATAGCAATTCCCTTCAACCCTGTTTCGCTCGAAGTCAGGCCGCTCTTTTGGTGGTTTTTTCTGCCACATGTCGACCGTATCGTTTTAGCGTCAATTGTGTACGCTTAATGTCATTTATCGCGCGCTCTTTGAAAGGTGAAAGGTTCGCCTGGCGGACCGTGCTTGCCTTGTCGGTGCCCACGCGTCTTAGTACAAGATCCCCCAGATAAAATTGGTCTTGGTCATAAAACTCTTTGATGCCCAGTTCGGCAAAATCCGCATTGATCTGTGCCGCTACGCCCACAGTCGCTTCGCGCAACTCCTCAAGCGTCGACTCGATTTCATGCAGCTCTATCGGGAACAGCCCTTCCTCAGCCCGGCTCGCGTCTTCGGCCACTTTCGCCATGGCAAAGGCTTCCCCGACTCCTGGGATGTAGGCCCCGACCGTTCTGGATACCAGTGCAATCGAGTTAGCCATTAATTCATCACCCGTCGCAGGGCGAAACAGATTCCCCTCGGAGTTTCCCGCCAGGCCTAATCCTGTCCGTTCTTTAAGCGTGTCGGCGCTGAACGCGGAAGGATCCGGCACGATGGGCGTGTCGAGTTTCAAGTGGCTCATCAGTTGGGCATACAAGCCGGTACTTTTATCGGCGACTCTGTTGCCTAGAATCATGCCGAACACGCCGCCCGATAAATGTGGATTGGCGTCGGTGAATTCGGGAATGGCCCCGCCAGCGGCGCCTGCGCCATGGAATGACGTGTACCAGCCGGTAGCGCCGTTGCCAATTTGATAGACAAGGTTTTTTAGAATGTTCAACCGGAATGCAGTCGGACGGGAAAGATCAGCGAGCTGTTTGCCCAGGGTGTTCATCTCATGATGGACGCTGGATAGAAACTGGAAACCGCTGACAATTCTATTCTTCAATTCGCTGGGTGTTCTTTGTTTGCCTTGATCATCGAAATAGCTCAGCGGATTGTTCCCGACAAACATATAGAGATTCAGCCCGTCCACCGGGCCTGCCGGGTCCGCACTGATCCAGCGTTGCAACCACGGCGCGTAGTACCGGGCGCCGTAGTAATACAAGCCGCTGACATCCATCTCCTTGCCCGAATAGCGCACAGTCTTGTAACTGACCTCCAACGCCGAACGCGCCGCCATCCAAGCGGTGGCGCCGAACGGGTAATAACCTTCGTGGCTGATCATCTGCGCCTGTTGATCGAGCTCCATCACGCAGGAACCCAAGTGGTCGTCCAGGGTGTAGCGCAATTGATCGTTGTCGATACCGGCCGGTTTACCCGTCACCCAATGCAGACAACGGGCGCTGCCGAAGCCGCCGGCGAGGGTGATGACGTGCAGTTCTTCGCCGTTGTCGCAGGTGCGGATTTCCAGTCCTGGCAGATAGCGCACTTCGTGGAAATGGCTGGTCGTCGACGTGTGAGTTTCTTGGCGTTTGAAGACCCGTGCACCCTGGCTGTAGCGGTAATGCTCTGCGTCATCAGGGTCGCTACCGCCGCGATCGACCCATGTCACCGATGCCAGTTGATCGCGAGCGTTCCACTGCATGCCTTGCCCCGGCTGCAAGGCCTGGAGGTTGCCGTGGGGGTCGAACAATCTGTCGAATTGCGGGTCGGGATCGCCTTCGGTCCAGCGCACGCCACGGTTGCTGACCGGGTCGATGAACATCTGGCGGGTATGGTTGGCGCCTTCGCGCACATGGCTGAGTTTGATCAGATTACCGCCGTGATCGTACTGGTAAGTCTGGGTGTAGTTGCGCCGGTCGTTGGGGTCAGTCGGCTGTGGCAGGCCCGGAACGTCCGAGGGTGGGGCATCGTCGTAGCCGCTGGCGGTGTGCAGTCGGTACAGCGAGTCATAAGTAAATTCGCGGTGGCCATCGACCCGCTGGTTGGCGAAAAACGTCGGTGTGAAGACGTGGTCGAGAATGCGGGTGATGTTGCCTACCCGGTCGTAGAAATATTCGAAGTTTTGCAGCGCCGGCTCGGCGGTGTTTTGCGCTCGCTGCGTGGACAGGCGCCCATCGGCCGGATCGTAGGTCCAGGTGCTGAACACGTCATTGCCGGCGCGTTGCTCGGTGATCTGACCAGTGGCGTTGTACTGCGCGTGTTTCAGAACTGGCTGCCAGTTCAAGCTTCCTTTTATCCGCAGCTGAACCTGCTTGAGCTGCCCGGCAATGTCGTAACGCAATTGCTGCAGGTGATCACCGACATCGGTCTGGCTCAACACCGTGCCGAGCGGGCTGTAAATTCGGCTGCTGCGGTAGGGCTCGCCCTCAAGGGTTCGGGTTTCGCGCAGTGGTTGCCCCAGCAGGCTGTAGCTGTCGAGCCACAAGGTGCCGGAGCGGTCGAGCTGTTCGGTCAGCTGGCCGCGCAGGTTGTGGGCGGGATCGGCCGAGGCGTCCGCATAGATAAAGGTTTCGACGTTTGGCTGGCCGTTTTCCTCGATGGCAATCGGGCGTAACTGAAGGTCATAGGTAGTGCGCCAATGACTGCCGCGTTGGTCCCAACGCTGAAGCGCTTCCCCGGCCACGCCAGGCAGGGTCAAACGCCAACCGGTATCGACGGAGTCGACTTTGAACGGCTCACCGCAAAGGCGGTAGACCGTGGTCAGGTTGGGGATGAACCCGAACAATCGCGGGTCCGATTGCTCGAGCAGGCGCCCGGCGGCGTCGTAGTGCTGGCGAGTGATCAGGGTTTCCAGCGGCCCGCCGATGACCTTGCGCAAGTACTCGGCCTGGCGGATCGGTAAGCCGCGACTATCAATGGCCGTCACATTCGGGGTGCGCCAATGAACCGTCGTTGTCATTGTTTGCCTGCCTTTAGCTCACCTTCAGGCGGAGCAACGTAGGTGTCATTAAAGTCCAGGCTAGTGGTGTACCAGGGATGAATGATTTCAAGCGCGACATCCCCTCGGGCGTTGATGACTTTGTTCGGGCGACCGAGCACGTCGTAAAAGTTCTGATCGTGATGGCCGAACTCACGGAAGGAATGGTCATTGATATAGCGGTGCCCATTGGCGAAGTACGGGCGAAACACTCGCACGGGCAACCCCTTGTTGTTGTATTCCACACGTTCGCTGACGCGCCAGCGCGGATCGGCATGCGCAACCTTTGGTTCGCCGTTTTCAATCACCAGCTCTCCGTTTTCCACGACAAAAGCAGGGCCGGGTTCGACTAATTGTTTGATCTGCAATGGCCGGCCAAAACCATCCACGAAGGCTTTAACGATCTGGATTTGCTGCAGATCATCGTCGTGGTACCGGTCGGCGGTAAGGACAACACTGTGCACTGGTTCGCGGGGAACGGTGTCGATCAGATCGAGCAGCGCCTGTTCAGGTCCGCTCAGGGATTTAAGCCGGGACAGGCGATGACGGGCGCTGGCGCGAACGTGCAGGCTAGGTAGCACGTCACCTTGTGCGATCCACGTGTTGAGCCAGTCAGGTGTCTGCCTGACGGAAACGGGAAGTTCACCCATCCAGCTGAACAGGTCTTTGCGCAATACACTGGCCGCATGTTGCAGGGCGCCTTTCGGATCGTCGATCGCCGGGTCAGGACGATGGTCCTCAGGGCGTACGTGTTCGTCGAGGGGGCGAAAACCGGCCTGTTTGCCGTCTTCGGTTCCATAAAAACTGATGGCCAGTGGTTGTCCGGACGGCTCGTAAAGGGCTTCCTCGACATTGTCATTGGCGTCGATGCTGCGCATGAGTTGCAGCGAGTGATAGTCATATTCGAAACGGGCTTCACACCCATCCGGCTGCTTGATGCTTTTCGGCAGCAGGCAATAGGCATCGTAACGGGCGGTCGTGATGCCGTAACTGGGCGTTTCGTTGTACTCAATCACTTTGAAAAAATTATCGAGTTCGCCGTACTTGGCATAACCATACCGGGACGACCATAGATTTCTCTCCTCGTCCTCCTCCTTGTCTGCCACCTCGTCTACCCCCAGCACCAAGGGCATGGGCAAGTAGCCGATTCTTTCCAGCTCGTCCCGAATAATAAGCGACGGCACTGTGTCGTAGGCTTCCAGTGCGGTCTTGTCCAGTTGTGCAATCTCCAGCGGTGCCCGCAGTGCCTCGAAATCGGCCTTGCCATCGGCAAGCAATGTTCGATCGTCAGTCTTGAGGTAGCGATTGACCGACTGCGTGGTCAGTAGCCTCTGAGCGACCCATTCGGGCGAGGCGTATAGATCGATAAACCGTTCATAGGAGATATCTGCAGGAGTAAGTCCTGCGGGTGCCGCCCCCTTGGGCAAGACCATTGCATTGCCACGTTGCTGATAGGGAAGGCCCAGTTGCCAGCCTTGCAGGTCTTCCTTCAAGTGAATGAACGTGGTTCGTGACTCGCTCAGGTAGTAGGACTGTTGGGCCGGGTCGTGAGCATCCGTCCACCATTTCTTTTCATCAACCTCATCGAACGGCGGTTCGTCATCATCCGGGTTTCTGCGTCGTGCGTAGCTGACCGTAATGGCATGCACAGGCAAACCGAACTCGTCATGACCCAACGTGATTTCATGCCGGCACAGAGGGTCATTCTGGAAGCGTTCGTACTGATAGCTGATCTTTTCCAGCGGCAAGGGCAGCATGATCGGGTAAGTGTCATGGTCGCCCTTTTTGCGCAGCTCGCGGACCTTGTAACGACTTTCCTCCACAGCGAAAGGCACCGCCGTGGCCAGGTCATCGTCGGCGGCGTAGGTCTCCACGCGCAGCACAGAACCGGCGAGGGCGCGGGCGATTTCGTGGGCGGTGGCTTCGTCGGCGGGCGCAACGGGATCATCAAAATGGTCGTTGCGGTGATACTGGCAAAACAACGTGGGCTTCAATGCAAGGGCATCGGGATCACGATTGAAGTAGCCATCGCCTGGCAGATCGATCAGCCGCCCGGTATGGAACCAGGTGCAGACCAGCGCCGGGGCGGTAAAACCGATGTCGTCTGCAGCACGTGCGCCGGTTTCGCTGTCGGTCTGGCGCAGCAGCCCAAAGCCGCGAAACTCGCGGTTCCGGCCATCGTAATAACCCTGAAAATACTGGAAACACTGACTCAGGCGGTTACCGGTGATTTCATCGAGCTGGTTTTGTTGTTTGACCACAGGCACGGGGAACGGCAGGTAGCACACTGGGTTGGTCGCTGGTTTTTCATCCAGCCATTCCTGCGCGGAACTGCGATACATCACCTGCGTACTGCAACCCATGTTGTTGTTGCTGGCCACCAGCATGTAAGGCTTGGCGCTGACGAAATCGTAGCGCCAGTGCCGCGGCGCCATGTGCGGCACGGTCAAGATCAGGCTCGCGCAACCCAGGCCTTGCAGGTCGGCAAGGGTGACCTGGCACAGGTTGTCGTAACGGATGTCGTCAGGCCAAGGGACTGTAACCGGGGTTTGCTCCAGACCATTGCCGCCGTGATTGAAATAGATCTCGAAACCGTCGGACTTCAGATAAATCAGTGCCGGTGCGCCGGAGCCGTCCAGGTCGGCGATGCGCACGCGTGCCACGTCGAATGTTGCGTAGTCGAAGGGCAGGGCACTCATGACAAAACCCTTGCCGAACCGGCCTTGACCGAGGTTCGGCCAGCATTTGATTTCGTCGTGCCGGAGGCGGCACAGCTCGGTCATGTCGCTGCCCAGCAAGTTGCTCAGCATCACCAGTTCGCTGCGTGAGTTGCTGAACAGCGGCAGGCGGTCGGTGTCCGGTTTGTGCTCCACGTCCTGAGCCTGGGCGAAACCGTCCTCCCGCCGATTGGCGTACAGGCGCACGCTTCGCGGGCCGATCAGCGCCATCGAACTGAGCCCATCGCCCATCAAGTCGCCAGACTGTGAAAGCGTGTGGAAGAACTCCACCGGGAACGCCGAAAAGGGAATGAACCCTGACCAGCTGCGATCGGGATTGAGGGTGTGGAAACCGCTCACGCCGGGTGAGGCGAGGATCCAGTCGAGCCGGCCGTCGCCGGTCAGATCGGTCAGCGCCTGATAGGTCGGTTGATAGCGATCGGCCACGGGGATGCGGGTCAGTTCTGTCCATGGGCCATAGTGGATGTCATCGGCCTCCGTCAGCGAGCGCAAGGGTTCGCGGTAATACCAGCTCCGGTCGTAACGACAGATAAATCCGGGCACGCCGTCACCAAACAGATCGACGCATTGGTGGTGCACGCCGTCCTCGATGCCGGGCATGTTTTCGAAGGGGAAGAACGGGCTCGACTGCTGATTGAGTTCGAAGCCTGAGTAGTCGAACTCCACCGGCGGCATGTTTTCCACGGCGCCGCTGGCGTCGTACGCCTGATAGTGCGCCGCCACCAGTTGGGTGTATTCCAGGGGGGTCGTTTGGTATTGCAGCAGCAATCGCCGAACGAGGACCGGTTTTGGGCCCAGCTTCTCTGGGAAATGATGAAACATCAGCACTTGATGGCACAGGCGTCGGGTCCCCAGTTCAAAACCATAGCTGTAGCTGTGGAAGGGGTCGCTGCGCAGTTGCCACTCACCATAACCCTCGCTGGGTTCATCGAACGGCGCCCCGTACAGTGGTTTCTCTTCCAGATCGAGCGTGCGTTCGCCGTAGTCGAACACCAGGTGGAAATGCCAGTCCAGGCTCGCCGGGTTTTCCACGGTCCAGGCATACAAGTCTGTGCTGGCCCGGGCATTGCCGTAACACACCCGGTGCAGGTGACGCTGGGCACGATAGTCGTGCGAGTCATCCGGGTTGTGAGCTTGATCTTCGGGCTTGTAGTCGAAACAGATATGTTCGCCATGGGGGTTCATGCTTTCGAGCAGCAACCACACACCAATACGCGGCGGCGCGTCAGGGTCGTCCGGGTCGACCGGTTCGGCACGGCGCGAAGCATCAGACTTGCCATAGACGTGAAGACTGCCATTGGCCCCGTGCACCAGCCAAAAGGACGGGCTTTCTTTCGGTTGCCAACGCTCGATCAGATCGAACGAACTCTCGACCCGTGGCCAGTAGCGCACCACGCGGTGCTCGCCAATATCGAGCTCGCGGTATTGGGTCTCGATTCTGGAGGTTGGCTTGCCCTCGTCATCCAGTTCGGGCATCAACTCCTCGCCGGCGGGGCCAACCATGATGTCGACGTCGAGGTAATTGGGCACCCCCTTGCTGGTCTGGCGCGTGATGGCACTGGCGCCCAAACGCCAGCCAATACCGAACGGACCGTTACCGGCCTGGCTGTCATAGCTCAGCGCCAGTGCGGGATCGAAACCGCGCCCTCCTGAAAGCGGTAGCGGCAACTCGAACGAGGCACTGCCCGTCACGCCGACCGATCCCCAGCTTTTGCCAATCGTGGCAATGGCAGCACTCTTGGCGATGGAGGGCTCAGTGATGCTCAGGGAGGCTTGATCTTCCATGGGTCTGATCCTGTTTCAGCTTTGCGTCCGCCTGTTGCAACGGTATCGCGTGATGGAGCAAAGCTAACAAGATCAGCAGGCCACGTGACCTGTCAGATATGACAGGTAAGGTCCGTATTTTTAGAACGAATGACGTGGGAAAGTCTGCCTTATATAGCGAATAGTAAAAGGGACACAAAAAAACGGCCGGGCATCTGAGAGATGACCCGGCCGTGGTGGCAGGTTGAGCGCTTACTGCACTTCCACCGCCAGGCTTTCACTGATCTTTTTCTGCCAGATGGCAGGACCGGTGATGTGGACCGACTCGCCCTTGCTATCAACCGCAACGGTCACCGGCATGTCTTTCACGTCGAACTCGTAGATCGCTTCCATACCCAATTCGGCGAACGCCACCACGCGGGATTTCTTGATGGCTTGCGCCACCAGATAAGCCGCGCCGCCGACCGCCATCAGGTAAACGGCTTTGTGGTCCTTGATCGCTTCGATCGCAGTAGGGCCGCGTTCGGATTTGCCGATCATGCCCAGCAGGCCGGTTTGCTCGAGGATCTGACGGGTGAACTTGTCCATCCGCGTGGCCGTCGTCGGACCGGCAGGGCCGACCACTTCTTCGCGCACCGGATCAACCGGGCCGACGTAGTAGATGAAGCGACCTTTCAGGTCCACCGGCAGGGTTTCACCCTTGTTCAGCATCTCGACCATGCGCTTGTGTGCAGCATCGCGACCGGTGAGCATCTTGCCGTTGAGCAGGACGGTTTCGCCCGGCTTCCAGCTCTGCACGTCTTCAGGCGTCAGGGTGTCGAGGTTGACGCGACGGGCCGACGGACCGGCTTCCCAAACGATTTCCGGGTAGGCGTCCAGCGGTGGCGCTTCAAGGGATGCCGGGCCGGAACCGTCGAGCACGAAGTGCGCGTGACGGGTGGCGGCGCAGTTCGGGATCATGCACACCGGCAACGAAGCGGCGTGAGTCGGGTAATCCATGATCTTCACGTCGAGCACGGTGGTCAGACCGCCCAGGCCCTGGGCGCCAATGCCCAGTTGGTTGACCTTCTCGAACAGCTCCAGACGCATCTCTTCGATACGGTTGGACGGGCCGCGCTTTTTCAGCTCGTGGATGTCGATGGATTCCATCAACACTTCCTTGGCCATCACCGCGGCTTTTTCGGCGGTGCCGCCGATGCCGATGCCGAGCATGCCCGGTGGGCACCAGCCGGCGCCCATGGTCGGAACGGTCTTGAGCACCCAGTCGACGATCGAGTCGGACGGGTTGAGCATGGCCATTTTCGACTTGTTCTCGGAACCGCCGCCCTTGGCCGCCACGTCCACTTCCACGGTGTTACCCGGGACGATGGAGTAGTGGATCACGGCCGGGGTGTTGTCCTTGGTGTTTTTACGAGCGCCCGCCGGATCGGCGAGGATCGAGGCACGCAGAACGTTTTCCGGCAGGTTGTAAGCCCGGCGCACGCCTTCGTTGATCATGTCGTCCAGGCCCATGGTGGCGCCATCCCAACGTACGTCCATGCCCACGCGTACGAACACGGTGACGATGCCGGTGTCCTGGCAGATCGGACGGTGGCCGGTGGCGCACATGCGCGAGTTGATCAGGATCTGCGCCATCGAATCGCGAGCGGCCGGCGATTCTTCACGCAGGTAGGCCTCGTGCATCGCCTGGATGAAATCCACGGGGTGGTAATAGGAAATGAACTGCAGGGCGTCGGCAACGCTCTGAATCAGGTCGTCTTGCTTGATCACGGTCATGAGTCGCGCTCCTCTAAAAGACGGGAACATTCAATAAGGTGCTTGCAGCTTGGGTGCATCGGTCGGTTGCAAGCACCTTTCAAGGCACGCCGGGGCTGCTGGCGCGACGCTAAAAAGGCGCGGCAGTATACCGCGCCTCGGTGGCGGGCACACCCGCCGGTAGTCAATCTCGTGGCGAGGGGATTTATCTGTGGCGAGGGGATTTATCCCCGTTCGACTGCGAAGCAGTCGCCCACCCGACACCCGCGGTATACCTGACGCACCGAGGTGCAGCTTCGGGGCGGCTTCGCCACCCTACGGGGATAAATCCCCTCGCCACAGGTCATGGTTTTGACGCCAGTTTTCCGCTCTGAAAATTGAATGGTCATTTATCAGGCACGCCACTACAGTGGCATTCGGTCTGTAGAGTAGGACACTCAAGCAGCCTTCTTTCGCACGGTGAGTCAACGATTGACCCATAACGCCATCCAGCGCTTGTTACTCAAACGCTTTGCCCTCGCAGCCGGCACCTACACCCTGGCTTTATTGCTGCTGTGGCTGGCGTTTTTCACGGGCCATTACGATCAACCCTTGGCCAACGTGGCCATCGGCAGTGCGCTGGTGGTCATTAGCCAGGCAGCGTTGTTCGCGCTGTTTTACAGCGGTTGCAACCTGCGTTTTTCCGACCCCAGCCTGACCGAAGTGCAGGTGTTGCTGGGGCTGGGTTGGCAAACCTGGCTGATCGCCCATCTGGATGAAGCACGCGGCGCGTTCCTGGTGTTCTACGTGCTGATTCTGCTGTTCGGGTTGTTTCATCTTTCGCGCCTGGCCTTTCTCCGGTGCGCGCTGTTGGTGTTCGCAAGTTTCAGCGCCATCACGCTGTGGGAGGGCTACCAGTTCCAGTTACCCGACCCGGCGTTGGCCGCGTTGCAGGTGTGCGTGCTGCTCATCGTGTTGGTCTGGCTGGAGCTTTATGCCCGTTACGTCCAGGCCTCCCGTCAACGCATGCGTCAACGCCGATTTGCCTTACAGGCGCATCAGGACACCCTGCGCGGGATGATGCGCCAGCTCGAAGACCTGGTGGCCACCGACGAACTGACCGGGCTATTCAATCGCCGGCATTTCCTGCGCCTGGCCTCCCGTGAACTGAAAGCCATGGACGCCGATGTCGTGCATGGCCTGGCGCTGATCGACCTCGACCATTTCAAACGGATCAACGATGTCCACGGTCATGCCGCTGGTGATCAGGTGCTGCAAGCCTTTGCCGCCGTGGCCACCGCTTGCTTGCGTGAGGGTGATGTTCTAGCGCGTTACGGCGGTGAAGAATTCGTCTTACTGCTGCCTGATTGCAACGCCGAACGCCTGACCTCTTGTTGCGAGCGGCTACGCATCGCGTTCACGGATGTCGAACTGGTCGGCCTCAACGTCAGCCATATCAGTTTGTCGGCGGGCATGACGTTGCTGGAACTGGGCGACGATCTCGACAATGCCTTGCAGCGCGCCGATCAGGCGCTCTATCGCGCCAAGCGTGACGGTCGTAATCGTTGTGCGGCGGCGTGGGAGAACGTCGATGCCTGAGTTACGGGTCGGCGAACGCCAATGGTCGGTGGCGGCGGGCAGCAATTTGCTCGACGCCTTGAATCAGAACGGCGTGTCTGTGCCCTACAGCTGTCGCGCCGGCAGTTGCCATGCCTGTCTGGTGCAATGTGTACAAGGGCTGCCGAGTGACAGCCGACCCGATGCCCTGAGCGCAGACCAACGTCAGCAAGGCTGGCGCCTGGCGTGCCAGTGTCAGGTGGTCGAGGACTTGCAGGTGCACACCTTCGATCCGCAACAGGACGGTCGCCCGGCCGAGGTGGCGGCTGTCGATTGGTTGAGCACCAGCGTGTTGCGTTTGCGCCTGACCCCCGAGCGTCCTTTACGCTACAGCGCCGGGCAGCATTTGGTGTTGTGGGCGGGCAACGTGGCGCGCCCGTACTCGTTGGCCAGCCTGCCGGAAGAAGACCGGTTTCTGGAGTTCCATCTCGAGTGTCGCCAGTCGGGGGAATTCAGTGATGCTGCCCGTCAATTCAAGATCGGCGACTCGATCCGTCTAGGCGAGTTGCGCGGCGGGGCATTGCATTACGACCTGGACTGGAACGCCCGACCGCTTTGGCTGATGGCCGCCGGTACCGGCTTGGGCCCGTTGTTCGGCGTCTTGCGTGAAGCGTTGCGTCAGGATCACCAAGGCGCCATTCGTGTCATCCACCTGGCCCATGATGCCGAGGAACATTACCTCGCCAAACCCCTGCAAGCCATGGCTGCCAGCCGCCCGAACCTGAGTATCGAGCTGTGGACCCCGGCCGAGTTGCCAGAGGCTTTGGCGCAACTGCGGCTTGTTTCCCGGCAAACCCTGGCCTTACTCTGCGGGGCCCCTGACAGCGTCGACGCCTTTGCCCGGCGCCTGTACCTGGCGGGACTGCCGCGCAACCAACTGCTGGCGGACGTCTTTGTTCTCCGTGGTTGAACGCTGATTTTCGATGCGAGACCCTCCATGACCGATGCCATCCAATTTGAACGCGAACGCGGCCTGCTGACCCTGCGGCTCAACCGCCCCGACAAGAAAAACGCCCTGACCCGCGCCATGTACAGCCACTTGGCCGAAGCGCTGAAACAGGCCGATACCGACCCTGAAATCAATGCAGTGCTGATCACTGGCAGCAGCGAATGCTTCACCGCCGGCAACGATATTGCCGACTTCCTGCAACAACCACCGAGCAACCTCGACAGCCCGGTGTTTCAGTTCATGCTCACCCTGCTCGAATGCCGCAAACCGGTGATCGCCGCTGTGGCCGGTGCCGCGGTGGGAATAGGCACGACGATGTTGCTGCATTGTGATCTGGTGTATGTCAGTCGCGATGCGCGCCTTCGCATGCCTTTCGTCAATCTTGGATTGTGCCCTGAGTTCGGTTCCAGCTTGATCCTGCCGCGTTTGCTCGGGCATGCCAAAGCCGCCGAGTTGTTGCTGCTCGGTGAAGGTTTTAGTGGTGAGCAGGCTGCGCAGTGGGGGATTGCGACTGAAGCGTTGGGCAGTGGCGAAGCGGCGCTGGCCAAGGCGCGGGAGATGGCACTGCGTTTCGAATCGCTGTCGCCGGAAGCGGTGCGCATCAGCAAGCAATTGATGAAAGCCCCGGACCGCGAGCAGCTGCGCAAGGCAATAGAAGAAGAGGGCGCATTGTTCACTCAACGGCTGCGCTCGCCGGAAGCGATTGCGGCGTTGTCGGGGTTTATCAACAAACACTAGCCGATCGTTCCCACGCTCCGCGTGGGAATGCCTCAACGGACGCTCCGCGTCCGCTTTTGGGACGCGGAGCGTCCCGGGCTGCATTCCCACGCAGAGCGTGGGAACGATCACCAAAAAGCCCCGCCATTCACATGGCGGGGCTTTCGTTTTTCAGCGGTCGATCACTCAGACCATCGGGTCGCCAACGTGCAGGATTTTCATCCCGTTGGTGCCGCCGATGGTGTGGTAGCTGTCGCCTTTGGTCAGGATGACCCAGTCGCCTTTCTCCACAACGCCCAATTTAAGCAACTCGTCGATCGCGGCCTGGCTGACTTGTTCAGGTGGCAGCGAAGCCGGGTCGAACGGTACGGTGTAGACGCCACGGAACATGGCCGCGCGGGCCTGGGTTTCGCGGTGCGGGGAGAACGCGTAGATCGGGATGGAAGAGCGGATGCGCGACATGATCAACGGCGTGTAGCCACTCTCAGTCAGCGCGATGATCGCCTTCACGCCCGGGAAGTGGTTGGCGGTGTACATGGCCGCCAGCGCGATGCTCTGGTCGCAGCTTTCGAAGACCTTGCCGATGCGGTGGCTGGAGGTCTTGCTGGTCGGGTGCTTTTCAGCGCCGATGCAGATGCGCGCCATGGCTTGCACCGCTTCCAGCGGGTACAAACCAGCGGCACTTTCCGCCGAGAGCATCACGGCGTCGGTGTAGTCGAGCACGGCGTTGGCCACGTCGGACACTTCGGCGCGGGTCGGCATCGGGTTCTGGATCATCGACTCCATCATCTGGGTCGCGACGATCACAGCCTTGTTGTGGCGGCGTGCGTGCAGAATGATTTTCTTCTGAATGCCCACCAGTTCGGCGTCGCCGATTTCCACACCCAGGTCACCACGAGCCACCATGACGGCGTCGGATGCATTGATCAGCGCGTCGAGGGTTTCGTCGTCGGCCACGGCTTCGGCGCGTTCGATCTTCGCCACCAGCCAGGCAGTACCGCCGGCCTCGTCGCGCAGTTGACGGGCGTATTCCATGTCGGCGGCGTCACGCGGGAAGGACACCGCGAGGTAATCGACTTCCATCTCGGCAGCGAGCTTGATGTCGGCCTTGTCTTTTTCAGTCAGGGCCGGTGCGGTCAGGCCGCCCCCGCGACGGTTGATGCCTTTATGGTCGGACAGCGGGCCGCCGATCAGTACAGTGCAATTCAGCTCGGTGGCATTGGCGGTATCAACGCGCATGACCACGCGGCCGTCGTCGAGCAGCAGCTCGTCGCCTACGCCGCAGTCCTTGACCAGGTCCGGGTAGTCGATACCGACGACGGTCTGGGTGCCTTCGGTCAGAGGATGGCTGGTGGAGAAGGTGAATTGATCACCGATCTTCAGCTCGATCTTCTTGTTGGCGAATTTGGCGATACGGATTTTCGGACCTTGCAGGTCACCCAGCAGGGCGACGAAGCGGCCGTGCTTGGCAGCGAGTTCACGCACCAGCTTCGCGCGAGCCTTGTGCTCGTCGGGGGTGCCGTGGGAGAAGTTCAGGCGGGCGACGTCCAGGCCAGCCAGAATCAGCTGTTCGAGAACTTCCGGCGAGTTACTGGCCGGGCCAAGGGTAGCGACGATTTTGGTGCGACGGACGGACATGCATAGACTCCTGAGTTCAAGCGCTGAGTGAGGCTACTATGGTCCGAAGTTGTAGTCATTGTTCGTTTGCACTACTTATTCGTTTGTTTATTGAACCGAATACTTTTGGTTACCGGCAGCCTGAAGATTTTCGCCAACGGGTCGATACAAAGCTCAAGACAGGAGAACCCCCATGCGATTCGTGCTCATAGCCGTCCTTTTCCTCAGCGTCACGGGCTGCACCCGTTGGTCGATGAACCATCATTTGAATAACGCCTACAGCGCCTATGACCGCGGCAACTGTGAGCAAGTGACGCTCGAATTGTCAAAAGTCGAACGCGCCAGCCGCGCGCGGCCTTATGTGTGGCCGGAAGTGTCGATGCTGCGCGGGTTGTGTCTGGAGCGTCAGAAGCTGTTTGTCGATGCGGCTCAAACCTACCAGTTCATCATGGCGTCTTACCCGCAAAGCGAGTACGCCTACCGCGCCCGCGCCCGCCTGGAAACCTTGCAGTCACTGGGCCACTATCCGCTGCGCAGTGCGGCGGTCGTGCGCCCGACCCGGTTCTGATTAACGGGGCATTCAATGGCTGGCTCACCAGCGCTGGTGAGCTATAGTCGAATAGGTCGGTTTAGAGCCTTGTCTCTACATCGACGTAACACCTGTGATCGGCAGGAGTAAGCGGCAGCGGTTTTTGTGGACTGTCGCACCGGGATCGGGGAGAGCGCGCCTTTGTCTATGCCTTTCTGTAAGAAATAGAAGCAGAAATAGAAGCAGGCCCGTTCCGAAGCATTAGTGCGGCCCTGCTTAAGGGCCTTGCTGGGCCAATTGCGCATGTTCACTGACCGCCGGATCGAGCGGCATCAATTGCCGTATTTTCTAAGAGTGTTCAACAGCGTCACCGACAAACCCATCGGTTTTCTGGGCAACGTGTCCGAAGACGGGCTGATGCTGATCAGTCAGTTGCCGATGATGATCGGCGCCGATTTCGATTTGCGCCTGAAAATCCCCGCCAGCGATGGCTGCATGCAGGTCATTGATCTTCAGGCGTGTTGCCTGTGGTGCCATGAAGACACGACCCCTCACCACTATGACGCCGGGTTCAGCCTGCAACGGGCACCGACGGAGTATGGGCAATTGGTGAGTGCGCTGAAGCAGTACTTCAGTTTTCAGCCGTTGCCTGCTTCGGCCTGAAATTCTGCGGCGCCGTTGCAATCGCCATCGCGAGCAAGCTCGCTCCCACAGTGGTTAGCGTTGTTCACAAAAAAAGTGTGTTCACCGCAGAAACCTGTGGGAGCGAGCTTGCTCGCGATGGCGTCAGTCCAGACGACCGAGATCTAAAGTCTAAGCCGTAGCAATCGCCTGCTCGTTCTCCAGCGACTTCTCCACCAGCAACAGCCCCAACTCACTCAACTGATAAATCGCCATCGCCAGGTGACGCGGTTTGTCGTCCAGGCTTTCGGCCAAATCCAACAGCAGAATGCTGACCGACGAAAAGGTTTCGTAGGTCTGGATGGCAATGGCTTCGGGGTTGGCATCGGGGGCGACGGTGAACATGTTCATGGCACGGTCCTGGGATGAGCGCAGCGGTTTGATGTCGGGTTTGAGGTAATGGTCCAGCGCCTTGTTGGCGGCGGCGTGGAGTTTTTTTGAATCGAGGGTGGCGTAGGGGGAAACCGCGTCGGTTTCGGGGGGTGGATTTGGTGTTGGTTTGATCATTGCCTAACTTCCTTCAAGTTGGGCCATCACCGTTCGCGACTAAACGAAAGGCGGCAGCTGTAAGCAGGTTAGTCGACCGGGGAAGTAAGGCTTTTTCCGGCGCGCCCGGAGGCGCCCTGCTCACAGCCACCATCGAGTGCGGGGATAGGGAATACCCGACTGGATGATGCGTTTGCAAACCTTACCCTGCCCCGGGCGACTAAACCCGATCGCTGATTGGCAGCGACGCGGATCAAGTTACGGGGCAACGCCAAGGCGCACAAGCCGGCGGATTCTGGCGGATGTGTAGTCCGTTGCGCAAGGCGTTCTAGTCACTCGATCGCGCCATGGAATCGACGGATACCGTTCGTCCGGACTGTCACATCTGACAGGTGCTGGATTCGGCGAACTGGCATTCAATGATTTCAAAGAATGTTTACAACTAATTGTCTGATCGTGAAAGTCACGGAGCTAATCATGGCCAAAAAATATGACACCGAAGATAAACTGAGCGGCGACTCCGCCGAAGAAAGGGAAGGTGCCGGCATCGTTGAAAACACGCCTGAAAGAGTTGAACAGCCAGACGTGACTAATGTGGATTCAACGCTGAACTTGCATCCCAAGGCTCTCATTGTCCCAAAACCTGATCACATAATTACTTGCAAGCGTGGGGCCGTGATCGTAGGCGAAATGTTCTCGGCGAGTGATGTCGAACTGCACTTTTATGACAAAAATAGTAATAAATATAAAGAGCTGTTTGTGAAAAATGGGAATGGGCAGTTCAGTTACACCACGGATTTCGACATGCCAGAAGGCCGAAACGCAATCCATTACAGGGGTTGGTCTATAGGTAATCCAGCACTTTGGTTCGACTCTGGGTGGTTTGTAGCCATAGATCCGGTAACTATTAATCCACCCGGAGGAAATTTCTATTCCCCTTACCCGACCATCACAGGCCGGGCGAAAGCAGGCGCTACGGTGAACGTCTGGATTCACAAGGGAGCGGCGATTAGTGGCACGACTACCGTGTCCAGTACTGGGAATTGGTCGTTAAATATGACGACTGCGTTATCGGATGGACAGCATCAAATTACGGCTAAACAATCTTATAGTGGTTCGCTCGGCGAGATGTGGTCCTCAGTTATTAGTATTTCGGTTGTACAAGGTTCCCCTCTTATTTATTCACCCGTAAACAATACTGTAATAAACGTTTCAAAACCTTCCGTTTCCGGGAGGGGCACGCCCGGTAAATCAATTAAGCTTCATGAAGCTGCATCCAGTGCCCCTGATTATGGTTCAGTGCAAGTCCCGACCAACGGGCAGTGGACTCTGACGCTGACCAGAGACTTGCCGGAAGGTAGGTTCACCATGGTAGCCAAGCAGGTTTCTAGTAATGGCGCCGTAGAGTCGAGCCCCACAGTTACCGTCACCGTAAAAACAAAACCTTTGACCCCTGTGATTACCGCCCCCCCAGCAAACTCAGTACAAAACTCGCCATTTACGCTCTCCGGGACAGGTGGAGAGGCGGGGGCTATTATCAAGGTTTTTCGGGATTTGACAGAGGTAGAGGTCGGTCGAAGTACACCGTTGGCGGGTTCTACTTGGTCTGCGCCCATTACATTGCAGCCTGGGCTGATGTCTATTGCTGCTTCACAGACCCTCGGCGGGAAGGAATCACTGCGCAGTCCTCCTCGCACGTTCAAAATTCCACCACCTGCATTAACAGCCTTTAGTGCCGCTGATACCGCAACCGCGGTGACTTTTTCCGGCGCCGGTTACGGCGGTGCCACGGTCGAGATCAGCAAAGTCAGCGGGCCCGGGACGACGGTGCCGCTTCCCGCACCGGTGACCGCCGGCAAGTGGCAAACAACGGCGACATTGCTCCCGGGCATCTACATTTTTAATGCCAGACAGAGTATCTCCGACGGCGGCAGTGGGCGTATTGACTCGATTTGGTCTCCTAATCAAACCGTCAATGTCCCCACCCCGCCGCCCACCGGTATGTCAGCCGTGGTCAATGGTCAGAAGGGAACCTTCTCCGGGAGAGGACGGCAGTGGGGGACGGCTATAGTCGCGATCGAAATTCGCCACAAAGCGGCCCTTCTGCCAGGTGTGCCACACGTGGACGTGCAGGCCAATCTCAACTGGACAGTCACCGCCACGGCGGATCATGCGCCCGGTACTTACGTCCTCACCGCGCGGCAATGGGTGAACAATCAGTGGTCAGCCGACAGTGCCACGTTTTCCATGATCGTGGCTTCCCCGGCTCCCGTATTTACCAAGCCCACGAACGGAGCAATCACCGGGCAACTTCCGCAAATCTCGGGGTCCGCCTGGGCAAATTCCGCAATCGCTTTGAAAATCTCCGGCAAACCCGATGTGCAGCTGACGGCTACCGGAGGCACGTTTATCCTGAACGCCGCCGAAAACTGGGCACCGCGCACGTATACGCTCCAGGCAACGGCGGTGTTCGGCGGCCAGACCTCTTCCGTCGGGAGTCGAACCTTTACCGTCAAACCCCCAAAACCGATAGTTTCCACGCTACCTGGCGCCGAGGTCGGGCTAGTAGCGATCATCGAGGGCCAGGGTTGGGAAGGTTGCTGGGTCTTTATTTATTCGGCTACCCATTTGGAGTTGGCAGTCACACAGGTGGGTGCAGACAAGCAGTGGACGGCGGAGCTGGCGGAGCGCCAACCTGGCGACCTGACCTTTTACGCCAAGCAGAAGGAGACGGGCAGCAGCCTCAACGTGTCGGACAACACGGCGAACATCACCGTCAAGGTTCGCCTGGCACCGCCGGTGATCCTGGTGCCTGCAGAAAACGGCAGGCCGGCGCGTGAATCGGTGTTCAGTGGCAGCGCTGACCCATTGTCTGCCGTTGAGCTGTATCACGAAGGTGAGACGCTACCCTTTTTGAAAGATATCCGTGTGAATGAGGACGGCAAGTGGGAGGCGAATGTAACGTTGCCGGCCGGAGGGCCGATCACCGTGATCGCCAAGGTTCGCAAGGGACTTGTACTGAGTGCACCGTTCCCGCGGATTGTCACGGTGGTGCCGGCACCGCCGGTGATTGATACGCCTTCGGGTGGTGAGCTGGTTGGCCGCAGGTTGAGGATTTCCGGGTTCGGTTATCCAGGGGATAAGGTACGGATCGACAGGCGAGGAAATTACAGCAACATCGGCAATGTAGACGTGACAGAAAACGGCACCTGGTATGCAGACATTGCTCACGGTAGTACGGAGACCGTCGGTATCAGCGTTCTTGCACAATTAGGTTCTCTTGATTCGCTCTATTCACCAACAATCACCATGGCCGTCCTCGTAGGGCCCCCCGAAATCACCGATCCCCAGGCCGAAGATTGGGTCGGTCTGCGGCCGCTGTACAGTGGCCGTGCCGCACCGGGCGCCAGTATTACCGTTGCATCGTCGTTCAATGCTGACGATGTGCTGGCCCCTTCGACAGAGGCCGATGCCCTCGGACTATGGGCGGTGACGGGTAACAAGGATCTTCCCGTCGGCGAGGCAAGGGTGCAGGTGTGCCAGACCCTTGAGGGCAGAAGATCGGAGTGGGTGCTGAGCGGGCGGTTCATGGTTGAGCGCATGGCTGCCGGGGTCGAAATTCCTCCCATTGACTTCCCAATGGTGGGGCAAGAGGTTGGGCGGTATCCGATGTTTTCGGGTACGGGAGTGCCTGGGGCTGAAGTGACCATCATCACCGCTTTCAATGCAGGGGATGTGTTGGGCACTGCATTGATCGATCGCCACGGTAAGTGGGCATTGCGGTCAGAAAAAGAGCTGCCGGTGGCGCAAACTCTTTACAGCTATTCGGTGCGACAGTGTCGCGACAATGTCTGCTCGGTGTGGTCGCCGCCGGGTCTCACGATCAAGGTGATCCAGGTGCCAGCCGGGTTTACCCCTCCCAATATTGAGCTGCCGGACGATGATGAGGCGCAAGTGCTCGAACGGCGACCGATGTTCGCCGGCACGGGTATGCCTGGTGCAGAGGTCAAGGTCCATAAAGCTCAGGCCGCTACTGTTTATGCCACTGCAAGAGTGGATGCAGAAGGCAAATGGTCGGCTCGCTGCGAAGTGGAACTGCCCGTTTTGGATGTCCCTCATGTGCTCCAGGCCCAGCAGACCATGGATGGGCAGGACTCGACTTTTATGGGGACTGTGAGGCGGTTCAAGGTCGCCGGAAAAATAGCACCCCCGGTTTTTGTCAGCCCTTCCGAAGGGGCTCATGTGCCCATTAACGCGGTAATCCGAGGCACAGCAATGCCGGGGGCGGAAATACGGCTTTACCAGTCAGGAAATCCCAACAAGATAGTGGGCGCAGGAATCACCGATGAACAGGGGCACTGGGTGCTGGTGACAGGGCCACTTCCGGTGGGGGCATACCAAGTGACGGGTAAAGGGTTTAAAGGTGAGTTAGTGTCCGGCTGGATGGCGGCGCGTAAGTTCACAGTGTTCGAAGCAGGCTGACATCAGTCCGAATCTCCGGCCCTCCTACGAGGGCCATTTTTTTATCCCGCTTATCCAATCCAACGTACCTGAAATTCCGACCAGCGGTCGCAAAACCTGTCAGATATGACAGTAGATCCACCCGGCTCTTCGAGCGTTAAATCAACCAAACGATTGCAGCGCCACCCCGCTAACGGAATCTGGCACCTTTTTCTTGCCTGAAGGGAACACACAGCAATGAATGCATCTGATAGGCGTCCGGTTCACCAGTTAATCAGGGT
This sequence comes from Pseudomonas sp. Hz4, assembly GCF_054898165.1. NCBI lineage: Bacteria > Pseudomonadati > Pseudomonadota > Gammaproteobacteria > Pseudomonadales > Pseudomonadaceae > Pseudomonas > Pseudomonas sp. Hz4. Next base: position 1,582,768 of record NZ_CM142719.1, read on the forward strand.
TGTGTTGGGCGAGGAGCGGATCGGTGTGAACTCGCCTCTGCTTGCCTTCATCGAGGAAAATCCCAGCGTATTCGAGTTGATCAAACTGCGGCCTGCCCAATTGCAGGGGTTGGGCTTGAGCCGCGAGGAAGCCCGCGTACTTCTGGCCCGTGGCAACGCACTCGCTGTGCACATCGCGCGATTTTTCCGTGAGCGTATTGCGCGCGGGGCCATGACGCGACCTGACGAAAAAGCGTTGGCGTCGTTGCCCTCCTACCTGGATCTGTTCAACCCGGATGTCTATGCCAGCGCCCCGGCAGGCAGCATCGAAAACACCGCTTCGACCACCGCCTACCTGGTCGCGTTGCGCGAATGGGTGCGCGACGCGATCGTGGATCAAGCTGACCCAACCACCGCGTTGCCACTGGATCTGCGTCGGCCGGATGTGGACATGCTGGTGATCAATGAAATGGCTGTCAGCCGGCAAGAATCCCGTCTGGAAATTCTCAACTCGGTACTCGAAGCGCAGATCAGCAAGAAACTCGGTATCAGCGACGTCAAGGCCTACTTGCGCACCTGTCGCTTCCATAACGGTCTGCCCTACGACCATGACTGGGAAAGCATCACGCATGTGGCGGGCAAGGCCGTCAAGGATGGTGTGCTGGGTGACGTGGTACGCCGGGTCGACCTGGACTATCCCTATTTCAAGAACCCGGGTGCCCGAGGGCAACGCGCCGATGCAGCCCAGCAACTGAGCAGTGGAATCGGGCCTCTGCAGTTGTCGTTGTTGCTGGAAAGTCCGTATTTTCCGCTCAATGCTCAGCAGGCCAAAGCGCCGCTCTCAAGAGTGAACCCACGGACCCGGCTGATCGACCCGACCCCTCAGGTGTCCGTCGAAAATTTCTACCGGCAAAATTTCGGCCAGGAGGCGGTGGAGTTGGCCAGCCTTCGCTGGCTGCGGATTTTCAGTCAGGCGACCCGGCTTGACCCGCGTGGGGTCGATGCCTTGCTGGGACATGGGCCTTTCACACCCGCGCTGTCTGCCAATGCGCCTACATTCGGGCACCCTGACGATCCGAAAACAGGTGTTGATTCGGGCGCCATCTATATCCATGGCGGCGAGGCGCCTGCGATTGATTTGATCCGGGACGCCATAGGGAAGCAGTTTCAGTTGTACCACGTGGGCGAGAGCGGTTCGGGGCTTCTGGCCCATCGTATGGACCGCATCAATCGCAAGTGCCGCCTCGATCGCATGCTGAAGCTGCCAAGCCATCAGGTTGATCAGTTGCTCATCGCCGCAATGCGTGCCGAGGGTCGCGCCACAGGGGAGAAATTGACCTGGATTACCACCAACACCCTGCGCTGCCTGGGGGTGTTCAAAGAGCTCAATACCCGCTATGGCTGCGAAGCCGAAGAATTCGCGGCACTCGTCGATGTGTTGTCGGTGTACGGCCAGGACGGGCAGCCGTCGCAATTCGATCGTGTCTACAACGTGCAGGCGCTCTACGACGAGCCTTTGCGTATCGATGACGTCGAGTTTGCGATTACGCCGCGTGACAAGGCCGAGCAGCAGACGGTGCATCAGATTTGCAATGCGCTGGATATCAACTTCGAGACGTATCGGTTCCTGGCCATCGTCATCGCGAGGGCGTTTGGCTTTACCACGCACCTGTCTCGCAGCCTGAAGGTCTTTACCAGTTTCTGGCGGCTGGTACGCCTGGCTCGAATGTTCAAATTGTCGCCCATCGAGGCAACGGCATTACTGCAAACCCTGAGTGATGGCGAAGGCCTCGTTTCCCGGTTGGCCGGCGAGCCGATCGTATTGAGTAATGGCCTGGAAGATGGTGCCGATGCACTCAGCACCATTCGGGGCTTGATGGAGTGCGCGATCTGGTCCAAGGACTATGATTTGCCGGCGTTCTGGTTGGTGCAAAACGTCAATCCTGTTTATGTTCCAACTGTCTGGACCCAGGGGCAGGAACAGTTCCTGAGGCAGTTGCGCAATCAGGTGTTGCCGGTTCTCCTGGACCAGGCCACGTTACTGGAAGAAGGCGCCCCGCTGCGGGACAAAAATCAGGCGCTGATTGACTGGTTGCAGCGTCTGGAAAACCTGGTGGATGAAAACGGGTTGGTGGTCGGACGGTATGACGAAACCGAGCAACAGTATCTGGACCGTGCCGACGCTGCGATCAGGGCGGTCGTCGACGACGTCACCGAGAATGATGAAGCGCTGCGTGAGCGTGTGCGCGGCATCATCAGGTCGATCCTGTTGCGTTGCCGGGACGAACAGCGGACGGTCGTCGAGGAAGGCATCGCAGTTTATCTGAAACTCGATTCGTTGCTGGCAGCGCAGGTCATGCGTTGGTCAAAGGGCCACACCTACGACTTTTTGCACAAGGCCATGTCACTGATCGGCGTCAAGTCACCTCTGGCCGCGTTGCAGACTGACGCCGATCCATTCCTGACAATGCTCGCAGAGCTTGAGCGGCGCGGGCGGATTGCCGACAAGCTGGGTCTGAGCCCGCAGATGCTCGGCACACTTCTGACGGGCGAGCAGTACCTGTGGTTCAGCCTCAGGGATCGTTTTGAGATTTCCATACAGACGGTGTACTACTTGACGTTTTACAGCCGAATGATCAGTCGCACAGGGCAGCCTGAGGAGAAGGTGCTGGACTACCTGCGTCAGGTCAATCAACTGCCCGACGACATGAGTGAGGACGGACTGCGGCTGGCCCGCGATGCGGCCGCCGACAAGTTGGCGACGTATTTTGGTTGCGGGATCAAGCATGTGCTCGAATGCGTCGAACACATCAGCCTGCAAACCGCAGACGACCCCTCGCCGACCTGGCCGATCCTGAGCAATCTGAACCATTTTGATTTGCTGCTGCACACCTTGGAGCTCGCCAGCAACGGGATGGATGCCACCGCTGCGTTTTCCATGGGGACCCTTTATCCGCTCGACAGCGAAAGCAACTATGCCAGCGCCGCGCGCAACGCACTGGAAAGTCTTGCCAGATTCGTTTCGCTGACCACCGTGCCGGATTCGGCAGAGGTCGGCCAGAGCGTGTCCACGCGTTGCGTCGTGGACAACCCGAGACTGATTGCGAACCTGACGCAAGAGGTCGCGGAGTTCGAATGCACCCTGCTTGATTTCTATGAACAACCGCTCAAAGGCGTTTATATCAACTGGGTCACCGATATCGGCGCGATCCTCACACCTTCGACCCGCACCGATGAGCACGGGCGGGCTTGGGCTCTGTTGCAGGCGGGTGGGCGAGTGGGTACCGCGCATGTTTCATTCAGTCTGCCGTTGTATGAACCCGTCTATGCACCCTCGGTGGTGATCGACTGCGATGAGGCGACGTTGTATTTCGGTATTCCGTTCATGTCGCCGCTGCCTGAGCATCCAATTTTGGCTGGGTATCAGGCAGAGCAAGAGGTGTCTGCCCGGATGCTTGACCGGTACGGCAATCCGGGTGCTCTGCGAAAAGTGGAGTGGTTTACGACAAACGGTGAAATCCGGCCAAGCGAAACGTTTACCGATAAAGACGGTTACACCCGAGTGTGGGTTTCCAGCCTGTCACCAGGTAAGGCCGAAATTGCGGTGGCCGATGAACGCGGGGCCCAGGTCTGGTTCAACGGCGCTATCGAGTTTGCCGATAAACCACGAATTATTGATCAGCCATTCGCCGTCAGTGTGGCGGTGACCGGCCAACCCCTGACGGTACGCTGCCGGGTCGTTGGGCTTGACGGTGCGCCCGTCGCAGACCAGACGGTTACATGGTGGACCAGTGCTGATTCTGCAAAAATCCCCAAACCCAGCGATGAAAACGGACATTCCGACTTCTCGGTGGCCGCTCCTGCGCTCGGCGACCTGACGTTCTTCGCGCAACTGGACACTGATCCGGTTGTTGAATTGACGGTATGGGTCGCTAAGGACGCCGTCATCCAGAACGCGTCCACAGACAAGCACTTCCCAATCGTGGGTGGCCGGCCGACGCTGTTGTGGGTCGACGTGAAAGAGTTAAATGATCCGCAGGCGAAACCGCTGGCCAATTACCCGGTGCAGTGGGAGCTCACGTCGCAGTCATCCAGCGGTACGGTTCAGCAGACGCCCATTTCAACGGATGCGCAAGGGCGCTCGGTCTTTGCGTTCGAGCCGCTGACAGAGGGAAGTTACCTGTTGACCGCGGCATTGACGCACCACGCGGGCCAGACCAGAACTTTCACGCTGACGGTACTTGAAGCCTTTGAATGGCAGGTCACCCTGGTGACCAATCCCGGTGAGGCCGATGAGGCCAGAGATCCGATCAACCCCCGCAAGGACAAGCTCAATCTGCTCAGAAACGGTAAATACCGGCTTGAATTCCTGCCGGCCAAACCAGAGCCGCTAGCGGGTAGTGCCGGTGCGTTGGGATGGAGTTCCGAATACACCACCACCGCACTGCAAATGCTGTTCAGCCCGCCCTTGGCCACGCGCACCGACTTCGAGTCTGGCCAGCCATGGACGGTGAATATCGGCATCGGCGACGTCAGGAACGGCAATTTCCAATTGCATCTGCACTGTGACCTGCTGAGTGAAGTGCTGGTGCTCGAAGGCAGCTTGAACAAGCGGCCGCCCGTACTGCGTGAGCCCGGAAAACCTCGTCATCGAATTATCTGAGCCGCACCGCAGGCCGGTCGGAACATCGCACAGCATAGGGGTCAATCACATGGAACGGCTGCAGATCAACGAGCTTACAGAACGATACACCGCGGCGATGGTGGATGCCGTCTTGGGTCAGAGGCTTTGGCAGGGGCCCACCTCTCTGTTCAACCCGGACGAGCTGAGTGAATACCTGATGCTCGACACCCAGGACAGTGCGCAACTTGAAGCGACGTGGGTTTCTTCAACCGTTCGCTGCCTGCAGCAGCATATCCAGTCGGTCTATAGCGGCATGGAACCGGGGTACGAAAGCAGTTATTTCGAGTCGCAGGATGTTGATTACTGGTACCAGATACTCAGTCATTACAGCACCTGGTCGGCCAACGTGATGCTCAAGGACCAGGCGGAAAATTACATCGTCCCGTCGCTTCGCCTGAAAAAAACGGCACTGTTCCGATCGCTGGAAAGCAGCTTGAATCAGATGCGGCTGAGTACCGATTCGGTGCAGAGAGCCTTGATGGAGTACGTCCAGGCCTTCCAGCGCATCTGTGATCTGGATGTGATCAGTGGCTACATCGACGGCGCTGACAAGCAAAACGCGCGTTATTGTCTGATCGGCCAAGAGCGCACGCCACCGTTCGCTTACCACTGGCGTGACGTCAAGGTTGCGGTTGACAACAAAAGCGAAAGAATCAATCCGACGGCGTGGAGTGAATGGCAAAAAATCGATATAGGCACCGCTGACAAGGTGGTGGATATTCGTCCTGTGTATTGGGGCGGGCGCCTGATGCTCATCTGGTGTGAGTGGCGTGAGCGCCAGGTTGACAGTAACGGCGTGGTGCAGATGGCCTGGTCGCTGGAGATCAAGGCCTCCACCAGCTCTTTGAACCAGCAATGGTCCCCCCCGGTTTCGCTGCATCAACGATATTGCGATTACGACGTTTCCAACGGACGCTTGACGGCAGTATCACTTGGCGGCGGTGATCCACGCGATGACTTGCTGGCGGTCTGTTACACCAACCGCCAATCCCTGGACGCACAGCCTGCGATTCAGGAAATAGAAATTCTTGAAACCCGCGATGCGCTGTTCCGCAAGGTTCCTGATCCCGCGGCGACCGTGCTGGAAATGGCTTTTGCCCGGTTCAGGAATGCCAGCAGCCTACAGCAGAAAGTGGGGCCGGAGGACTACTCGCCCGTCACCATGACATCCGCCCCGGTTGTAATAGGGTCGATCAATGCACATCTGCTGTTTGATGCCATCTATATCTACGAAATCGTCAACGGCAATACTTTTGAAGTTCTCAGAGTGCGAGGGCGTTGCACCGCGGTGCGCGAGACCGGTCGTTCGATCAGACGGGTTTCGATCGGGTGGAGGACGGTGAGCCCCGCGAACACCTTCGACATCAAAATTGTCGATGCCGGCGAGAAACGGCTACGGTTCAGCATGACCACGCAAAAAAAGCCGACTCAGAACCATGTGGTGCAATTGCGCGAAAAGCTGGGCGGTGGCGACAAGGATCAAAAAATTGACCTTTACACATTTAAACCGGATGACTTCGAGCAAGAAATTTTAGCCGATGGCGTCTGGGTAGCGGAGGCGGTCGCCACGCTGTCTGACACCTCATCAGGCTGGCTGTTGGGCAGAACACTGGACGAGGTTCGGGCGGGTGCCGGCTTCACAATGACCGGTGATGTGGGGGACGCCGCCCTGAATGAGGAGAATCAAGTCGTTCCCTTTATTCAATATGCCTCGGTGCCTTTTCAGCTCAAATTGGGCGGCCGAACCGACCTAGATCCACTCGACTGGTTGTCGACCGGCCCGCTGGACGGACAGTACGCAACGCCTTGGTTGGTGTATCGCCGAGAGGCTCCGTCCGTTGGTGTAACTGCTTTTCCCATCAATGAAGAGATTAAATTCGAATTCGGTTCGCAGGGCGCCGACGGGCGAAATTTGTTTGCGGTAACGCTCACTCGCAGACCGCGGCAGTACACGACGCCGTCCATTGACAAAACCAGCACGCAGGGCGCGCAATTTTTGAGTTTCAACAATCCAGCGCAGGCACTCAAGCATGTGAGGGTGAATTCGACCTTCGGCCCGGTATTGATCAGCCGCGCCGCTGTTTCGGTCGATGCCTTGCTGGCCTGGGAGACTCAGCACATTGACGAGCCACAGCGACCGGACGGCACCATTGAGAAAAACGGGCCATTCGATGGTTGCAACGGGTTGTATTTCTGGGAGATGTTTTTTCATACACCAGACTTGGTGGGGTCTCGCCTGACGTCGGAAGGCCGCTACCGCGAAGCCCAAAGCTGGTATGGCTACGTATTCGATCCGCTGGCACGGGTAACTCCTAAACCAGGGCCGGAAGTTGCCGCCGATCCTGAACTCATTCCAGCCCCGGCCTACTGGCGCTGCCGCCCTTTGGGCAATGAGCTTGACCCCGCCTACGAAATTGAAGCACCGACAGATCCGGACGCGATCGGTTATTCCGCACCGGTTCACCTGAAAATTGCCCTGTTTCTGCGTTACGTGGATAACCTGGTTGCCTGGGGTGACAGTCAGTATCGGCGTCTGGACTACGACAGCATGGTCGCCGCCAGGCTTAATTACAGCAGAGCGTTGACGCTGATGGGCCGGGAGTTCACTGCCCGGACTGCCACGACCTGGCAACCCCAAAACCTCAAAGATCTTTTAACAGGCATCCGTGGGCGCGACGAGCTCAAGGCGTTTGAAAACCGTTTTGAGTTGCGGCTTGCCGACATACCTGCTGGCATGGTGGCAAAACCACGTTTCGATCTGCTCGGCTCCGGCGTGTTCTTGCCGGGCATCAATGAACGCCCCGAAGCCTTGCGTGCGTTACTCAAGTCGCGGCTTGAGAACTTGCGCCAGAATCGCTCGATTGACGGCCAGCCCCTGTCGATCCCGATATTCAGCCAGCCCCTTGATCCACTGAACCTGCTGCGAGCTCAGGGCAATGCCAATCCAGGCGAGGCACGTAACCCGGGTGGTCAGGTGCAAGTGGTCCCCTACAAATGGCAAACCGTCAACAGCCTTGCGTTCCAGGGCGTGGAGTTTTTGATCCAGCAAGAAGACCAACTGCGGTCCTGGCTGGAGCAGCGTGACCGAGGCGCGCTTGAGGAGTTGCAACAGGGGCACATGATCGAGCTGGTTGACTACGCCAGATCTGTGCATGCGGCGGAAATTGCCCAGTTGGAGGCAACGGCGACATCGTTGAGACACAGCGAAAGCATGCTCAGGGCCCGGGTCGAACATTATCAGGGACTGATTGACGAAGGCGTGTCGCAGGTCGAATACGACGTTTTGGAAAAGTCCAAACTGGCCCGGCAAATCAGCTTGATAGTCGGCCCGTCTCGGCTTGTAGGTGCTGCACTTGACGCCACGCTCCTGAATATTGCCGGGGTCGCCGCGGGCGGCTATCACTGGGGTGCACTAGCCTACGCTGTCGCCGACAATGTCCAAATGCTGTCCGACTGCCTGATGCGCGAAGCCGACGAGGCTAGCATCAACGAGCAGTATCGGCGGCGAGAACAAGAGTGGGCTTTTGTTCTTGACCAGTCGAAAGCCGAGTCACGGGTATTGAGCGCGCAGATCCTCGCCCAGCAACACGCTATCAGTTCCGCCCAGGCCAGCCTGCTTCAGGTGGAAGCAGCCAACACCCAAGCGTTAGCCGTGTATGCGTTCTACAAGAACCGCACCACCGGTCAGGACCTGAGTAACTGGGTGATCGGGCAGGTGAAGACCCTGATCTACCAGGCTTATGATCTGGTCGCCGGCCTGTGCCTGTGCGCCGAGACTTGTTGGCAGTATGAAATGGGTGATTTCCAGTCACGGTTTGTTCGCCCGGATGTCTGGATGGATACCTATCACGGACTGACGACCGGTTACTCCTTGAAACTGGATCTGATGAAGATGGCTGCCGCACGCCTGAAGCGTGACGAGCGCCGACTTGAGCTGGTGAAGACGATTTCCCTGCGCGCGCTGTGCGGCGACAAATGGCAAGCGTCCATCGAGAAAGGGCAACTGGATTTCTCGTTGAACGAACGGCTCTTCAACGAAGACTACCCGGGTCATTACTGCCGACAGGTCAAGCGAGTGGCGCTGTCTTTTCCCGGGCTGTTGGGCCCCTATGAAAATGTGCGTGCGGTACTGGTTCAAACCAGCAGCGCCACAACTCTTCAACCGAATATAGCTGCCGTCAAATACCTGCATGCTGACTCCACCGGTACGGTGCCTGATTCAGGGGTGCTGGTGCAGAACCTGCGGCCTTACCAGCAAGTGGCATTGTCCCTGGGGCTGGATGACAGCGGTACCACCGGTCCGCTGGAGGATGACCGTTATCAAAGCTTTGAAGGTACCGGGGCTCATGCGAAATACGTTCTGACATTTCCCCGTCCTGGGCAGGCAGCGCAAAGACGCCTTTTGGATTCATTGACGGACATCATCCTGACGCTGACGTACAAAGCCAGGGACGCAGGTCCCGAATTTGCCGCTGATATAGAAGCACTGCTTACAGGCGGCCGCGAAATGGCTACCACACCCGACATCACGAACCATGCGACTCGTTAGGGATGACACAGCCATGAACAGAAAGATGCTTCGCCGTAACGATAACTTCATCTTCAACGGTGACTTCCTGGAGAGCCTGACGCCCAGCTGGACGATCAGTGACAGAACTAAAGTCGTACGAAGCACTGGGCTTTGGCACGATGAGAAAGTCTGGTTTATGGAGGCCGTTAATGAGGGGGAGGGCTCGCAGGAGATAATCCTGGCCGTGCTTCCTCGTCCCACGCCAGAGCGTGCTGTTTACAGACTTTCGTTCATGTATGAAGTGTACGGCGGCAAAAATGCCAAAGTGAGGATCAAGCCATCGCTGAGCGATACGGTGGAAATACCGCTCGTATCCTCCAGAGCCGAACGTGGGCAGCCACCTGCACCTGACGTACTCCTTGATCTTCATCTTGTGCTTTTCTCGGAGGAGATCGCACTCGACCCGAAAGAAGACAAGGTCACAGTGACCTTCGTCAGTGCAAGCAAATTTCCGGAGGATTGGGGTGGGACGCGCATTGCGTTTGTTGCTGTGCAGTTGGAGCTGGAACCTCTGGAACTGCACACCATCACAATTGACGGCGAGCCGATGCCGGCCAGCGAGCCATTGCGCCTGTGCGCTGGAGCGAATGGCGTCAATGCCCATGCCATCACGTTCAACGCGGCCGCGAACAGCGTCTGGCGAGAAACCAGGGCGTCCTTGCAGGTGAGTAACGGCAATGATGACCCGACGGATATGCTCCGTGCCCTACCGCCTTGGGATTCGGAGCAGCTTATCGAATCGAACTGGAAAATCAGCTGTGCGCCGCTGGAAATGGATACGGATATCCCGCACAACCTGAGCCTGCTCAGTCAATACACCGCTGAGCGTTATGAGATCCCCGCTGTCTCGGGCCATTTCCGGCTCGATGTCATCGCTGTTGAGGAAGTCGCTTTTTACCCGGTGATCGACCTCGCGCAAAGCGTGACACTGTGTGTTCGCGTGGAGTCGCACTACATGAAGCTGCCACTCGCCAATCGCGAGGTGATCTGGACGCTGAAAGACGGTTTAGTCGACGTCGAAGTGGGCCGGTCGTTCTCGGACGCCGAGGGTGAGACTTGCCTGGAATGGACTCCCACCATGGCGGGTAACTGGGAACTCACCGCCTCGGTCGACAGCTACTACAGCAAACAGGACGCCCGTTTTGTGTTTCCAGTGCGGGCACTGCAAAGCGATCCGTGGCTGGGCGCGACATTCAAGTTGGATGATTGGGCGGATGATCCGGTGTGGGGGGAGGAAACCGGCTACCCATGTCGCGGCGCTACTCATAAAGTGACGGTGACATTTCCGGCCGGCCACCCACTGGACGGTACCGACCTGGCCTTGCACTGGAGCGGCGACGATACGCCCGAGGGGCTGGGCGTGGGGATCGCCCCGGCGCTGGAAAGCTTGAACCCGCTCGAGGGATCAGGCCTGACGTGGTACATGGCGTGTGAAAACCGCAGAGACAGCCAATTCAACCTCAGCGTCAGATGTTCAAAACTGCTTGAAACCTCGCCACTGCAGGTGATGGCGCTGGCGCACAATTGGCTGGCCATCGTCGATAGCAGGCAATCCACGAAGTTTCCTGTCGTGAAGGGCTTTCCCGTCAGGTTAGCGATTCAGATCCGATCTGAGGTGCCCGATGTGGGAACACTGCCGGACATCGAGGTCAAGTGGCACGTCGAGTTGGAGGAAGTAACGTTAAGTACCGGGGAGGACGGCTGGTCTGAGTTCCAGTTCAGTCCGGATCAGGAAGGGGACTTCAGCACCGAAGCCAAGGTAAGCAGTCCTTATGATCGTAACGAATTGGTGAAACGCTTCACGCTCAAGGTCCTGGGTGAGAATCCATGGCAGCAATTGGCAATCGTCACGCTGGCGGACAGACCCCCCTTGCCGATCGGACTTGTCTGCTTTCGTGATAATGAAGAAGCAGAGCTGCGGGTCGTTTCCATTGATGATGCTTTGGTGGACGAGGGCATCTGGCTATCGATAGAAGGCGACGAGGGCGCAGACCTGGCCCTGGTGTCCGACCCTCCCCTGGAGGAAGCACGCACAATGCCTGTCGACGGCTTGACGTGGAGGCTCAAATCGAACGCTTTGGCCAGCGCGCGCTTCACGTTGTCTATCCACCATAAAGAGCTGTCTACGCTTGAGCTGGCGGGGCTTTTGCTTTCCAGAGCGCTAGAGGGAGAAGGTACGTTGCAGTTGGACGGACAGGAGCTGGCCATATCGAGCAGCATCTACCCCTGCCTGGGCGCTGAGCACACACTAAAGTTCATTCCAAAATCCTTCAGCCCGTTGACCGGGCTGCACCTTTCAGCCAAAAACACAGGCGAAGCCCTAGGTATGAAACTCACGCCGGAAGCCGCGCGTGACCTGATCTCGGCGGGCTTGCAATGGGATCTTGATTGCCGCACCAGTCCTGCACCAGGGGCAACGGCGCTCGCACTGGATTTGGGTCAACTCCCGCTGGAGTACCCTTTGCGGCCTCTGTTGTTGGGGCACAACCGCATTGAGATCGTCGATGTCCGTGAGGCCACTTTTGATCCGCAGGTAGGTGAATCCGTCCTGCTGGAACTAAAAGTTCAGTCGTTTTACACCAAACGTCCCGTGAAGGATGTCCGTGTAAGTTTCCAGTACGGGGACATTGCCGAAGAGCAGCCGACAGAGGAAACAGGCTGGGCGCGCTTTCGCTTTTTTCCGACTGAATCGGGCGATGCGCAGGTGATCGCCAAGGTCCCAAGTATCTACGATGGACCCGATGCGTTTCCGACTCACACATTCAACGTCAAGGTACTGCCCGTCAGACCGGGTTCAACTCAGATAGCTCAGGAGGGAGCACCCATGCTTGATCATCAGGATTCGACCCGTGATCAATTCGTGATTACCAAGGTTCGCGAGGCCAGTTTCGATCCGCAAGTAGGCGAAACTGTCTGGTTGGGTCTGGAGGCTCGCACGTCCGGTGTTCGCGTCGCTGCGTCCGGGATAACAGTGCATTTTCGTGTAGGGGAGCAGCAGGTAAGCGTGTTGACCAACAGCGAGGGCTGGGCGGATTTCGCCTATAAGGCTGAACACGCGAGCGATGTCAAAGTCACTGCCACGCTGGAACTGGAAGGTGCTGGCGGTCAGATGGGCCCATCGCATACCTTTGATGTCACCACACTTGCGGCCGGTGTCTGGGATGCCGCGCAAATCGGGCTGAACAGTTCACTTCCAGAGCAATGGGGTGTTCAGGTTTTGTTTCCCCGAACCTCCCGGACCGAGACTGTCAAGTTGAGTGTCGATGCAAGCAGTCCGTTGCTGGGTCGCGATATTTCACTCGGGCTCAACGGCTATTCCAAACCCAGTGAGCTTGGGGTCACACTGACGCCTGCTTTGGGTGTTGCCCGCCCCCTGACGGCGGCAGGGTTGAGTTGGACATTAAAAGGCACGCCCGGCGGTGCATGCACTCTTTTCCTGAATGCGTCGCGCATACTCAAGCGATCGCCATACAATCCGGTGTCTTTGGGGGCGACTGCTATTCCCGCATTAGGGAACGGAGGGGAAAGGCCTGTCGAGCCGTCGGATGGGGGCCCGACTGCGGTTTAGAGCGCGCCGGCCTTTTTCCAGTTCAAATACCGCATCACCAGCGTGCTGCCGAGCTGCTGAGGTTGGGCTTCAAGTAACGCAACACCTTGGGCTCTCACCTGCTCATGGTGTTGCGCGCTTGCATTCAAATAATTCACCGCCGCGCAGTAAGACAGTGCTTCGTCAAAAGTTTGCACCCGACGCTGGCGTATCTCGTCGAGTTTGTTTTCCCGAAGGCTGGCCACCAACACCCGATGCTGCTGACTCAGCCGTTTGACCGCGGCTAGTAATTCTTCATCATACTCATCCCGCAAATTGGTCACCAGCACCACCAACGCCCGGCGTTTTTGCCGAACCAGCAATTGGCTGACGGCGGCCTGATAATCGGCAGGGTGCCGGGTGCTATCGAGGTCGTAAACCGTATTGAGCAGCACGTTGAGCTGGCCGGTACCTTTGACCGGCGCCAGGTAGCGCGGTTGATCGCTGGCGAACGTACTCAGCCCCACGGCATCGCCCTGACGTAAAGCGACGTAACTGAGCAACAAACAAGCGTTCAGCGCGTGATCGAAATGCGACAGCTCATCATCCTGACTGCGCATGCGTCGGCCGCAATCGAGCATGAAGATGATCTGCTGGTCACGTTCGTCTTCGTATTCCCGGGCGATGGGGGTGCGATGGCGAGCCGTGGCTTTCCAGTCGATCTGGCGCAGGCTGTCGCCCTCGCGAAACTCGCGCAGCTGATGGAATTCCTGACCCTGGCCCCGTCGTTGGCGCTGGCGTACGCCGAGCTGGCTCAGCCAGTTGTCCACCGCCAACAGCTGGCCGCCGTAGAGCCGGGCGAAGTCGGGGTAGACGCGGGTGTTGTCGGTGACGTTGAGCAGGCGTTTGTCCGACCACAATCCCATCGGACTCGGCAGGCTGATTTCGCAATGTTCGAAGATGAAGTGCCCACGTTTGAGCGGGCGCAGGCGATAGCCGATCCGGCTGTGTTGGCCGGGTTGCAGTTCGACTGACAACGGCAGGTTTTCAAAGCTCAGCCCCTGCGGTACGTGATCGAAGATCTGAATGTGCAACGGCTGGTGGAAATCATGCTCGACCTCCAGTTGTACTTCGCCCCAACGACCGAGCGCCAGGCTGCCGGGCATCTGCCGTTTTACGCGAGGCGAGGGCAGGCGCTTGAGGCGCACGGCATCCAGTGTCGCCAAAACCAGCAGCGCCAGCAGCAATCCCCAGTTGATCGACGACAGACTGGTGGGGACTTCAACGTCCAATGCCCGCAAAGTGCCCAGCACAATGCCGATGGCCAGCAGGATCGCCGGCCAGATCAATAGCAGGCGCGAAGGTTTCACAGACGCGGCGCCGGGACTTGATCGAGTAGTTGCTTGAGCACCTGATCGACGTCCAGCTCTTCGATGTCCAGCTCCGGCGCAATGCGCACACGATGGCGCAGCACGGCCAATGCGCAGCCTTTGATGTCATCCGGAATCACGAACTCGCCACCGCGCAACAAGGCCCGGGCTCGGGCACAACGCACCAGTGCGATTGAAGCGCGTGGCCCGGCGCCGAGGGTCAATCCCGGCCAGGTCCGAGTGGTGCGGGCCAGGCGTACGGCGTAATCGAGTACCTGATCGTCCATCGGCAGATCGCTGGCAATGCGTTGCAAGGCCAGCACGTCTTTGGCTTGCAACACGGTGCGCAGCGGTTGCACGTCGAGCATGTCGGCGCGGGTCGAGCGGCTGACCTGGCGGACCATGTTCAATTCTTGCTCGGCGTCGGGGTAATCCATGCGCACCTTGAGCATGAAGCGATCGAGCTCGGCTTCGGGCAGTGGATAAGTGCCTTCCTGCTCGATGGGGTTTTGCGTGGCGAGCACCATGAACGGTTGCACGATGGGCAGGGCGCGCCCTTCGAGGGTGACTTGGCGTTCCTGCATGGCTTCGAGCAGCGCCGCCTGGGTTTTCGCCGGGGCGCGGTTGATCTCGTCGGCCAGCAGCAGGTTGGTGAACAGCGGACCTTTGCGCAGTTTGAATTGCTCGGTTTGCAAGTCGTAGACCGCGTGCCCGGTGACGTCGCTGGGCATCAGGTCGGGGGTGAACTGGATGCGTGCGAACTCGCCACCGAAGCAGCGGGCGAGGGCACGCACCAACAAAGTTTTACCCAACCCCGGCACGCCTTCGAGCAGCACATGGCCGCCAGCGATCAGGGCGGTGAGGACGTCGTCGATCACCGTGTTTTGGCCGATCACGGCTTTCTGCAACTCGGTTCGCACCGCCTGGGCCAGTTGGCTGGCGCGCTGACGTTGTTGCGCGGCGTGGCTCGGTGCGCTGGGCTCGATCTGTTGACTCATAAGGCGTTCCTCAAGGTTTGCAGGTGGGCGACCTGGCGGCTGAATTCAGCGCTGGACAGCTGCGGTTTCGGTCGCGGGCTCATGGCCTGGCTGATAGCGCGTGTGGGTTGGCCGGTCAGGCGTGCGAGCACCAGCCATTGCTCGGCAACGTTCAATTGTTCGTATCCGGGATGACGGCGCCGCACACGACGCAGGATGTCGTGTTGCAAGGCGTGCAGCAGGTGCTGCTGCCCGTTGCGGCGCAACATGAAATCGGCGCTGGCGCGCAGGTGTTCCTGAAGTTGCCGGCGACCTTTCGGAGCAGGATCCAGCAGCGGACCATTGCGCACCCCGACATGCCAGAGCGCAAGACCGATCAGGGCGATGAGGGCGACCAACGCCTGAGGGAAATTTCGTACCAGCAAGGTCAGCAGACTGTCGTGATCAGTGTTGAACAGCAAGGTCACGCTTGTGTCGGCGGTCAGGTACCAGAGCAGCCAGGCGTTGTCGTATTGGTCGATGGCCGGGGTTTTCCACAGGTCGGCGTCAGTGACCACGGTGATCGAACCGAGCCCGTGGTTCAGCTGCATCATGTGCGTGGCCTTGCCACTGTTGGCCCAGGCTTGCACGAGATTTTTCGGGTCTTCGAGATGGAACGCGGTATCGAAGCTGGCGTAGGCCGGTGCGTCTTCGTCTTCCAGATACAGCTTGGTCAGTTTGGGGTAAGGGTCGTCGCTATTATTGGGCGGCGGGTCCTTGAGGTCTTTGCTCAGCGACTGGTGCAACTGCACTCGGTCGAGCAGCAGGTCATTGCTCTGGCCGGTCTTTTCATCCCAAAGCGACTGGGCGACAAACAACAGACGCCCACCGGCCCGGGTCCAGTTCATCACTTGATCAATCTGGCGCGGCGTCATGGTGTAGCGGTCTGCGAGCAATAACAGACTGTGTTGATGCGGATCGAGGGTAGGCAGAATGTCGAGGCTGTTGGCGTGGCTGATGGTCAGGCCCTGTTTGCGCAGGAAATGCGCTGCGGCCAAATAGGGATTGGCTTGGGCTTCGGGGGACGGGCCGTGATCGATTTCTGCCGGATAGGGCGTGGCCTTCAGGTACAGATAGACACTCAACGCGCCCACCAGCACGCTGATGAACACGCCGGCCGAATACCACAACCGCCGGTTCAACGAGGCGCTCCCGGGCCGAACAATGTTCGCCAGGCGTCACAGAGTTCCTGTTGCAAATGCGCAGGTGGCAGGCGATGCCCGTAGGCCATGTTCTGCCAATGCCCGGTCAGGGTTCTGCTGAAGGCCAGCAAGGCCGGTTGATGCAGTTGCTCGACGCGTTGCAGCACCTCGCCTTCAGTATCGGCGGGTTTCAGCGCCATGTTGTGGTCGTGCAACAAGTGACTGAGCAGGGCGCGATAGAGCAA
The DNA here is from genome assembly GCF_054898165.1 of Pseudomonas sp. Hz4. Classification (NCBI taxonomy): domain Bacteria; kingdom Pseudomonadati; phylum Pseudomonadota; class Gammaproteobacteria; order Pseudomonadales; family Pseudomonadaceae; genus Pseudomonas; species Pseudomonas sp. Hz4. Next base: position 1,599,300 of record NZ_CM142719.1, read on the forward strand.
CCCGAGGGCAGCGCGTGGGTTGGTTTGCCAGAGACTTTCGGCGCTGGCAGCGATGTCCGCGGGCAGGGTTTCGCGATTCAGGTCCAGACCGAAAGCTTGCTGCGGCAATGGGCGTGCGACTCTACGGTTTAACGCCGGCCGACGGCTGACGAACGCCTGCAACCAGTCGCGGTAACGCCAGATCAGCAAGCCGATGGCACCCATCACGGCGCCCCACAGCAGCACTTCAATCAAAGTGGCGAGAAAGCCGAAACGCTGGCTGTCGAGCAGACTGGCCAGAGCCTTCAGCCATTCAGGTATTTTCCCGTCATCCGGTGTTTGGGTGTCGGGTGTGTCTTCGCCAAACCGGTAGCGGGTCACCGTTTCCTTGTTCTTGAACGGGGGCTGGTCGAGAATTTTCTTGATGCTGTCTTTGGACGCCTGGCTGGTCAGCGGCTGATCCAGCAGGCGTGGGCTTTCCGGCGTGATCACCGGCTCGTCGGCCCAGACGTTGGGTGCGGCCGGCACCAGCAGTATCGCGGCCAGCAGCAGAGTGACCGCCGTGGTGTTGAGGCGTTGGCGCAATCGGCGGAACACCAGTTCGATGTCCCAGGCTTCCAGGATCGTGCGCCGATTCAGATAAAGGCTGAAGCCGCAGGCCACATAGATCGGTTCCCAGACAATCAGCACCAGCACGTAAAAGGCATTGGTCAGGTGTTCCAGCCATCGCCAGTCCTGTGTGGCGGCGGTGATCAAGGTCTGCCAGCTCCAGTCGAGTTCGACCTGTTGTGGCAAGAACATATAGAACAACACCATCAGGCCAATCCACAGCGCACTTTCCAGATGCACGCCGATGATGGTCAGCCACTGCGCCGCGCCAGCGTTGCGCTGTAGCAACACCCGCAAACGCTGTTGTCGTGCCTGACCACTCAGGCCTTCAAGTTGCACCACCGGCATCACAAAACTGCGGCTCAGGCTCAGCCGTCGCCAGGTCAGGCTGGCCAGCAGTTGTGGCATGAGCAGGCGCGGCCATTGGCGCAGCGCTTGTTTCAATGTGGGCGTTTCACCGAACATTACTTTGGAAAGGATGTACAGCGGCAGTCGCTCGAACGCCGGTTTCAGCCACCAGAAGATGAACACCGCGAGGGAGGGCGAATCCCACAGAAACAAGGTGAGCAGCGCGAAGATCGGCAAGGTGATGATGGCCCAACTGGTCATCAGCAATCGTCGATGGCGCTGGCTGAGCAGCACGCCCAGGTCCATGGCTTCCCAGGTGGTCCGCGGGCGGATCACGACCGTGGCGTCAGTCAGGCGCATGGCGGGTTCGTCCGGCAAACAGCAGATAAGTCGCCACCAACAACCAAAGCGCCGCGCCGACCAGATATTTGGTCATTGGCGCCGGTGCGGTCATCGACGACCAGTAGGCTTCGATAAACGCGGCAATCAGCAGAAACAGCATGACGCCGCAGATCAGCAACACGCTCTTGCGCGCCGCCAATCGCAACGCTTCGGCGCGGGGCAGGCGCCCCGGCGCGATCAATGCCCAGCCCAGTTGCAGGCCGGCGGCACCGGCCAGCGCAATGGCGCTCAGTTCGAAGGCGCCGTGACCGATCACGAACGACCAGAAGGTTTGCCCGTAGCCGATGTGCGTCAGGTGCCCGGCCACGGCGCCAATCATCAAGCCGTTGAAGAACAGGAAAAACGCGCTGCCCAGTCCAAACAGCAAACCACTGGCGAAGGTCTGAAAGGCGATGCCAATGTTGTGCATGATGTAGTAACCGAACATCACCCAGTCTTCACTGGCCGCCCGTTCCGCCGAACGCCCCAGGTGACCGGCGTCGGGGTCGTACATACCTTGCATCTCGCTGACCTGCTCAGCCGGGATCAGGTTGTAGACCAGGTCAGGGAACAGATACACCAGCAGCGCGAAGCCGATCAGGCTGCCAAAAAACATCAGGCTGGCGGCGAGTACAAAGCGCCATTGTTCGCGCACCAGGCGCGGGAAGTCGGCAAGGATAAAGCTCAGTATGTTGGCGCCCAGTCGGCTGCGATGCCGATAAAGCTGTTGATGCCCTCGCAGCACGTGTTGCTGCAAGGAGTCGATCAGGAAACTGCTGTAGCCGCGTTCCTGAGCCAGTGCCAACTGGTGGCAGAGCCGTCGATAGTCTTTCGGGAAACTGGCGATCCGTTGGGTTTCCTTGCCTCGCTCCAGCTGTTCGAGCATCAGGGAAAACTGCTCCCATTCGGCCTTGTGGCGATTTTCGAAAAGACTTTGCTTCATGCGGGCCCCAACAAGCCGTGGGCGATGCCATTGAGTTCCGCCACGGCGTGTGGCGCGGAGACCTGCAACGGTTGGGCAAGGATCGACGCGAGTTCGTTCGTCCGCGCTTCGGAGAGTTCGCCCTGGCGTTCGGCAAACCCGAGAATGGCGCGTTGTTCGAGCAGCGTCAGGGCAAAGGCCGGGCGCCGAGGCTGGACGTCGGGCAATTGCGGTCGGGTCAACGGCTGTTCGCGGTAGATCACCAGCGTGCCAGCGGCCAGGTCGCCGAGGCGTTTGAAGGTGGGGTGTTGCAGGCAACTGATGGCGCCTAGGAAGTAGCCGAAGGGCAACAGGTCGACGAATCGCAACAGGTTGCGCAACAGCGAAGCGGACCATCCGATCGGCGTGCCGTCGTCCTGCACCACCCGCAGGCCCATCCATTGCTTGCCTGGCGAACGCCCTTGATTGAGCACTTCGAACAGCACCATGTACCACCAGCTCACCACGAACAGCAGAATCGAGCCGAGCCCTGCACCGAGTTTTCCGAGGAACGCCAGGACAATGAACAGCAGGCCGACGATCAACCCGCGCAGCCCAAGGTCGATGGCGAATGCCAGCGCACGAACCATCAACCCGGCCGGGCGCAGTGGCAAGTCGATACCTTCCGGCGTTTCGACTTGATACCGCGTATCCAGTGGCGCGGACAGCGTCGCTTTCCTTGGCAGTGCGGTGGTCTCGAGCATGGGCAACCTTAATGTGGCCTGTTCGGGATTCGATGTCCGGCCGATGCTAGCAGCCTCTCGGGGGAAAACGACATATCTATGTATTGCACGGTGCGTGGTCAGAGGTGATTGAATGACGAGATTACTGGCCGGGGCGGGATGTGAACGCCTAGACTTCGCCGATCTTCAGTTCAGGAATAGCCCGTGACCTCTATCTTCTGGTACGACTATGAAACCACTGGCATCAACCCCCGTTGCGACCGCCCGCTACAAATGGCGGGGATTCGCACTGACTTCGATCTCAATGAAATAGACGAGCCGGTCAACCTTTACTGCCAGCCCAGTGAAGACATCCTGCCCCATCCTGCGGCCTGCGCGATCACGGGGATTACGCCCGGTCGACTGGCCGAACAGGGTCTGAGCGAAGCCGATTTCATGACCCGGGTGCATGCCCAACTCGCTGCGCCCGGCACGTGTGGGGCGGGGTACAACACGTTGCGTTTCGACGACGAGATGACCCGTTACAGCCTGTACCGAAACTTTTTTGACCCTTACGCGCGCGAGTGGCAGGGCGGTAATAGCCGCTGGGACCTGATTGATGTGGTGCGTGCAGCGTATGCCTTGCGCCCCGATGGCATCGTTTGGCCAAAGGACGACGAGGGGCGGGTGACGCTCAAACTCGAACGCCTGACCGCCGCCAATGGCATTGATCACGGCAATGCTCACGAAGCGCTGTCGGACGTTCGCGCCACCATCGCCTTGGCGCGTCTGATCCGGGAAAAACAGCCGAAGTTGTATGACTGGTTGTTTCAGTTGCGCGGTAAACAAAAGGTGATGGATCAGATTCGGCTGTTGCAGCCAATGGTGCACATCTCCGGGCGATTCTCGGCGGCGCGCAGTTATGTCGGTGTGGTGCTGCCCTTGGCCTGGCATCCGCGCAACAAGAACGCTTTGATTGTCTGTGACCTGCACCTGGACCCTCAGGGTTTGCTCGATCTTGATGCCGACACCTTGCGTCAACGGCTGTATACCCGCCGCGATGACTTGGCCGAGGGCGAGTTGCCGGTGCCGCTCAAACTTATCCACATCAACAAATGCCCGGTGGTGGCGCCGTTGTCGGTACTTCGTTCTGAAGACCAGCAACGTTTGGGGCTGGATATGTCGCTCTACCAAGAGCGTGCGCTGCGGCTAAATGACGCACAAAAAGTTTGGCGAGATAAAGTTCAGGCGATTTATGCCAGCGAAGACTTCACCTCGAGCCAAGACCCCGAGCAACAGTTATACGATGGTTTTATCGGTGATCGGGATCGGCGTCTATGTGAGCAAGTCAGGTCTGCCGACCCCGCTCAATTAGCGCAACAACAATGGCCTTTCGATGATGAACGCTTGCCTGAATTATTGTTTCGATATCGCGCCCGCAACTTCCCCGATACGTTGAGTTTCGAAGAGCAAGAGCGTTGGCGAATATTCTGTCAGCAACGTTTGTCAGCACCCGAATGGGGGGCGCCAAATACGCTGGACACTTTTGTAGAGGCCGCAGCCCAATGGAACACTAGTGCTACATCGATTCAGCGGGAGGTGCTGAATGAATGGCAGAATTATGTTCAGGGATTGCGCAAACGATTGAATCTTTGAAAACGAATATGTCCGGGGCTGAATGCCGGGCATAAAAAAAACGCCAGCATCAGCTGGCGTTCTTTTTTGTCGCGGATGAGTCTGCGACAAACTCTGCCGCTTAGCCCAGCAGGGTAGCCCAGCCTTCAACCACGTCACCGCCCCACTTGGCTTTCCACTCTTTCAGCGTTTTGTGGTTGCCACCTTTGGTTTCGATGACTTCGCCGTTGTGCGGGTTTTTGTATTGCTTAACTTTGCGAGCACGCTTGGTGCCAGTAGTTTTTACTGCGCCGCCGCGTGGCGCCTTGGTTTTGGACTCTGGATCCAACAACGCGATGATGTCACGCAGAGACTTGGAGTATTCGCCCATCAGGGTGCGCAGTTTGCCTTCGAATTCCAGCTCGGTTTGCAGTTTGTCGTCTTGGGACAGGTTCTTCAAACGGGCTTGCAGCTCTTTGATAGCTTCTTCGGTGGCGCGATATTCGTTGATCAAGGACATGAGGACTACCTTATGTTGGGGCGCTGGATGGCAGGTGACAGTGCGGCAATAATAGTCAGGGTGTTTCACCAAGTAAACATTAACCGTAGTTTTATTTAAATGAGTTACGGTAAATAGGGCATAAATTGCAGGTGTAGTTAAATAGTGTGATGCCGTCATCACAGATATTCACAATTGTGCACTTGAAGATGGGCAACAGGAACACCATCGCGCGGGTAGGGTGCTGCCAGAACCTCTGTGCCCACCGTCGTGCCGGGCAAGACGTCATCAATACTGCAGTTTTGCTGCGTAATCGCTAGAATGGCCGCCTTTGCGAAGTTCTGGAGTTTGACCCTCATGCGCACTTTTCGGCTGGTGATTGCTTGCCCGGACCGCGTCGGCATCGTTGCTAAAGTCAGTAACTTTCTGGCGTCACATAACGGCTGGATCACTGAAGCGAGCCATCACTCGGACAATCTCAGTGGCTGGTTCTTCATGCGTCACGAAATTCGTGCCGATTCGCTGCCCTTCGGTATCGATGCCTTTCGCGAAGCGTTTGCACCGATTGCCGAAGAGTTCTCGATGAACTGGCGCATCACTGATACCGAGCAGAAAAAGCGCGTGGTACTGATGGCCAGTCGCGAGTCTCACTGCCTCGCCGACTTGTTGCACCGCTGGCACAGTGATGAGCTGGATTGCGAAATTTCCTGCGTAATTTCCAACCATGACGATTTGCGCAGCATGGTCGAGTGGCACGGGATTCCCTATTACCACGTACCGGTCAATCCGCAGGATAAAGAGCCAGCCTTCGCCGAAGTATCGCGCCTGGTCAAACAGCACGATGCCGAAGTGATCGTACTTGCCCGTTACATGCAAATCCTGCCGCCCGAGTTGTGCAGCGAATACGCTCACAAGGTCATCAACATTCATCACAGCTTCCTGCCGTCGTTCGTGGGTGCCAAGCCGTATCACCAGGCATCGATGCGGGGCGTGAAGTTGATCGGCGCTACTTGCCACTACGTCACCGAAGAGCTGGATGCCGGTCCGATCATCGAACAGGACGTCGTTCGCGTCAGCCACAGCGACAGCATCGACGACATGGTGCGTTTCGGTCGGGACGTCGAGAAGATGGTGCTGGCCCGTGGTCTGCGTTATCACCTGGAAGATCGGGTGCTGGTGCACGGCAACAAAACCGTCGTGTTCTGACAGCCTGCTGCAGATCGTTCCTACGCAGAATGGGAACGATCTGGGTAAATAGAGGACATGGCCATGGCCGATCCACTGGATAAAGCCACTTCCAGGGCACCCGCCACGTTGGGTGAGGGCTGTCTGAGTCGCTACGACCCGGATGACATGAACCCCGAAGACGGCACGGAGTTTCCCGGTGCTGCCGAGTTGTGGGAACAGTTGCAGCAAGAACCCGACGACAAGCCTACGCCTGCTTGAATTTCATCAACTTCTTCAGCAGCGGCCGCCCGAGCATCAGCAAAAACACCGGGCCACCCACCACCAGATAGAAGTAATAGGTCACCGCCCGCCAGATCAGAATCGCCGCCGCCGCGGTGGATTTTCCCACCATCGGCGCCAGCAGTGCCGCCGAAGTCAACTCTGCCGCTCCGGCACCGCCCGGTAACAGGCTGAACTGTCCCGCACTCAGCGAAAGCATCTGGATCAGAAAACTCCAGGCCCACTGCAAATCCGCCCCTAGTCCGCGCAACGCCAGATACAGCACGCTATAACGCAGGAGCCAATGCAAGCAGGTCAGGGCAAACACCGTGATCAACGTCTGAAAGGGCAATTTCAGCGTGTCAGCAAAGGCCGCGAGGAAGTGTAGGAGTTTTCGCGCCCAGCGCAGGCGCGTGGTGGCTTTGACATTGAGGCGAGCGAGCAACCGACCGCTCAGGCGAATCAGCATTCGATGGTAGCGGGCAACCACCACACAACTGAACAACCCGCCGAACATTGAAATGGCGCTGACGGTCAGCAGCCATTCCATGCGTTGGCTGAGGTGCTGGAATAACGCATAGATCAGGATCCCGCTCAGCGCGCAGAGAAAAAACAGTAAATCGCTCAGCTGATCCATGGCAAACACGGCGCTGCCTCTGGCCGGACGCACGCCGTTGCGCGCCAGCAGCGCCATGATGGTCAGCGGACCACCGCTGCCACCGGGTGTGGCGCAATAGGCGAATTCGGCGGCCATCACCACCCCGAGACTTTTGAACGGGCCCACTTTGTTGCGCTGATCCCCTAGCAACAGACGCAAGCGCATCGTGTTCAGCACCCAGCACAGCAGGATCATGCCGAACATGATCAGCAGCCATCTCAGCGGAAAGCTTTGCAGTCGATACCAGGTTTCGTTACCGCCCAGCAGCGACGGAATCAGCACCGCAGCAAGCAGCGCGACGAGCAGCAGAATCCCGCGACTCATGCGGCGCGACCCATACGATCGCTTTGCAGCGCCAGCCAGCGTGACTTGGTCATCGGCACACGACCCTCATCGAGCAAGCGCTTGAGGGTTTGCAGCCAGTAAGTGCGCGAGAACTCATGGCGCATATCGACCGGGTGCAGGCCGAGACGAATCATCGGTGCGTGCCGCCAGCGTTGTTCGCGTTGATGGCTGACGAGTTTCGACACCCCCCGGCGCCAGGCACTGCGCGCACTCCAGACCAGGCCTGGAGCATCAACGGCGGTGAAGTCCGGCAGACGATACAGGTGCTGCGGATCGCTGGTGTAACTGAGGGGTAACTGGCGCAAGGCCTGGCGCGTCCCTTCGCTCATCAGCCAGGCCGGGGCGACGAAACCCTCCAGCGGCCAGTTATAACGGTGGAACACTTCGATGCCGGCGCGCAGGCGGGCAAGAGCGGCTTCTTGAGACAGGCTGTAAAACTCGCCTTCGTGGGTGTAAATCCGGCGCATGAACCAGTCTCGTGGCGTAGTGGGAGTGGGCTCTTCATCGCAATGAAAGTACCCGTGCAATGCCAGTTCGTCACCTCGGGCGATACGACGGGTGAGCAAACGTCGAAACCCCGGATGCTCCACCAGATCGTTGTGCTTGTGCAAATTCGGCACGACCAGCCAGGTCATCGGCACCTCGCCCAGGGCGTCGACAGCTTCGACAAAGGGTTGGTAATCGGCCCAGGTTTGCGGTGCGACGTCGTGCAGGACGAGTATCAGGCTGGGCGGGTTCATGGGCTCAACCATTGGCGGTCAGCGGCAAGTGGCTGCCAAGTACGGCGCGATAATGCCCCAGCAGGCTGTTGACCACCGTGTCCCAAGAGTAATGCCGCTCGACATGGCTGCGGGCTTGTTTGCCCAACACGACGCTGCCCGAGCTGAACAGTTCGCGAACGGCGTCGGCCATCGCCAATGGATTATTCGGCGGGCAGAGCAGGCCGCATTGCTCGGTGATGATTTCCTGAAAGGCCCCGGCCGCCACGGCCACCACCGGAATGCCACTGGCCATGGCTTCAAGAATCACCAGGCCGAAGGTTTCCTGATCGCCGGCATGCAGCAGCGCATCGGCGCTGGCCATCAATTGCGCCACCTGTGCTGCCGGACAGAACCCATCTACCACGGTGACGTTGTCGGGCACTGCGGCCGGCATCGACGAACCGACCAGCAGCAGGTGATAGCGTCGGCCCAGGCATTTCATGCAGTCGAGCAGCACCGGCAGGTTTTTTTCCTTGGCGCCGCGCCCGGCGAAGATCAGCAAATGAGTGTTTTCATCGATGCCCAATTCGGCCCGCAGACCCGGGTCCCGGGCATTGGGATGGAAGGTGTGCAAGTCGACGCCCAGCGGTTGAACGAAAACGTTTTTCACCCCCAGCGCAATCAGTTTGTCAGCCATGACCTGGCTTGGCGCCAGAACCCGATCGAAGTTGCCATAAAGCTTGCTGACATAGGCTTCGACGTTGGTTGTGACCCAGTTGCCCATGCGATTACTGACCAGCAGCGGCAGGTCCGAGTGATAAAAACCGATCACAGGAACATCGAGTTGCCGCCGAGCGTCGAGGGCCGCCCATGCGGTGAGATAGGGATCGCCGACCTCGATCAGGTCGGGCTGTAAATCCTGCAGAACATTGCGCCAGGGTGCGAGACGGAGGGGGAAGCGATAACCCTTGCCGAAGGGCAGGGCGGGGGCCGGAACCGTGTAAATACCATCCTGTTTGCTTAAATAAGCCCCAGGGATCAGCAGACTGTGGCGAATGCCCGGCTTGATGCCCAGGCGACGGTGTTTTGCATCCAGATAAGTGCGCACGCCACCGCTGGCAGGGGCGTAGAACATGGTTATGTCAGCGATATGCACGATGAACATCCCTCCGGTCCGTTGTTCTCCCTTGGTTGACCTTTATGAAGGATAGATGTTCGGTTGGGGTTTTGTGGCGAAGCCAAGGGCTTTGGACAGTCGTGTGGCGAGGGAGCAAGCTCCCTCGCCACAGTGTCCGTGAAACGTCAGATACGGAAACTGCCCACCAACTGCTTCAACCGCGCCGCTTGCTGCTCAAGATCCGAACACGCCCGCAACGTCGACTGCAGGTTTTCCACCCCTTCCTGATTCAGTGTATTGATCTCGGTAATGTCGACGTTGATCGATTCAACCACGGCAGTCTGTTCCTCGGTCGCTGTCGCCACCGACTGATTCATCCCGTCAATCTCGCCAATACGCAACGTCACGCTGTTCAAACGCTCACCGGCCAGGTTGGCGATTTCGACGCTGTCCTGACTGTGGCGTTGGCTCTCGCTCATGGTGCTGACGGATTCGCGGGCGCCGATTTGCAACTCCTCAATCATGGTCTGCACCTGCTGCGCCGATTCCTGAGTGCGGTGCGCCAGGTTACGAACCTCGTCTGCAACCACCGCAAAACCGCGACCGGCTTCACCGGCACGCGCCGCTTCGATGGCTGCGTTGAGCGCCAGCAGGTTGGTTTGCTGGGAGATGCTGGTGATCACTTCGAGAATCTGCCCGATGTTCACGGTTTTGCTGTTCAGCGATTCAATGTTGGTGCTCGAGGCGCTGAGCATGCTCGACAGCTGATTCATCGCGGCAATGCTGCGGTCCACCACTTGCTGGCCGTCTTCGGCGAGGCTGCGGGCATCGCTGGCTTGACTCGATGCTTGCGCTGCGTTACGGGCGATTTCCTGAGCGGCGGCGCCGAGCTGGTTGATCGCCGCGGCCACGCTGCTGGTGCGCGAAGCCTGTTGGTCGGAGTTGAACATCGACGAGTTCGAAGCCGCCACTACACGCAACGCCACCTCGTTGACTTGCCCGGTGGCCGACGATACTTCGCGGATCGACCCGTGAATGCGCTCCACGAAACGATTGAACGCGGTGCCGAGGACACCGAATTCGTCGTTGTTCTGGATGGTCAGGCGTTTGGTCAGGTCGCCTTCGCCGTCGGCGATGTCTGCCATGGCACGAGTCATCACATGCAGCGGCTGGATCAGGATGCGGATCAGCATGCCCAGCAGGGCGATGATGATGGCCACGGCAATGACCGTCGCAACGACCGCCGAGGCGCGGAATTCGCTGAGCATCGAGAAGGCTTTGTCTTTATCCACCGACAGACCGATGTACCAGTTGACCGATGGCAGGCCTTTGATGGGGGTGAAGGTGACAATGCGGGGCTTGCCATCGACGTCCACTTCACTGAAGTCGCTGCTGATGCGCGGGGTATTTTTCGGGTACGCCTCGCTCAGAGACTTCATCACCATGGCTTTGTCCGGGTGGACCAGAATCTTGCCGTCGGCGCTCACCAGAAAGGCGTAACCCATGCCGTCGAAGTCGCGGGCGCTGAGGGTGTCGATCAAAGTTTGCAGGCTCAGGTCGCCGCCCACCACACCCACGCTTTGTCCGGCCTTTTTCGAGGCGGTGGCGATCGAGATGATGGTCTGACCGGTGGCCGCGTCGATGTAGGGTTCGGTCAGGGTTGCGGTGCTGCTGCTTTCGGCGCCTTTGTACCAAGGGCGAACCCGTGGGTCGAAGCCATCGGGCATCTTCGCATCCGGGCGGATGGTGAAGTGGCCAGTGGCGTCGCCCAGGTAGGACGCCATGAAGGTCGACGTCAGGGCTTTCTGCTCAAGCAGGCTGGAAACGGTGGCCTGCTCGGGGTTGATGGCGATGTTCTGGGCGAGGTTATCGATCAGCAGGATACGACCGGCCAGCCAGGTCTGGATGTTGTTGGCGGTGACGTCTCCCATCTCGTTGAGGTAGTTATCCAGATCTGCGCGAATGGCGTTGCGCTGCAAATAGTCGATGTACAGCGTGAACGAGGCGAAGGCGGCAATGACGATGAGGGCGGCGGCAAGCAGGATTTTATGGCTGAAGCGCAGATTTTTGTTCATGGATAGGGGTGTCCGCTAAGGTCTTATTGTTCGGGGCGTGCTGCTGTTAATGCGCGCAAAATGGGCGCGCAATGGAGCGATTCGATAACTCCTGCTCTCCATGAGGAATGTCGGACCTTGCTTTCAGTTGGGTCTCTCGCTTATTTCTATCGGCCGTAAAGGATTAAAGATTAACCATGGGTGACCAAATGCCTGACTCATTGCAACTCGTTATCGGTGCCGATCTCGCCGGGCAACCCATTGCCCAGGCCATGCGTCTGGCGAACCGTCATGGTTTGGTCGCGGGCGCCACCGGGACGGGCAAAACCGTCACCTTGCAACGTATGGCCGAAGCCTTCAGCGATGCCGGCGTGGCGGTGTTTGCCGCCGATATCAAGGGTGACCTGTGCGGTCTGGGCGCCGCCGGCAATCCTCAAGGCAAAATCGCCGAGCGGATTGCCGGAATGCCCTGGCTGAACCACACACCTCAAGCGTATCCGGTGACCCTGTGGGACATTCACGGTCAGTCCGGCCATCCACTGCGTACAACCTTGAGCGAAATGGGGCCATTGTTGTTGGGCAGCCTGCTGGAGCTGACCGACAGTCAACAGTCGACGCTGTATGCCGCGTTCAAGGTGGCGGATCGTGAAGGGCTGTTGCTGCTGGACCTCAAGGATCTGAAGGCACTGCTCAATCACCTGCGTGACAACCCCGAATTGCTCGGTGACGACGCCGCGTTGATGACCACCGGTTCCAGCCAGGCGCTGTTGCGGCGTCTGGCGACCCTGGAACAGCAGGGCGCAGAAGCGCTGTTCGGCGAGCCGGCGCTGCAACTCGAAGACATTCTGCAGCCGACCGCCGATGGCCGCGGGCGCATTCACTTGCTCGATGCCAGCCGTCTGGTGCACGAAGCGCCGAAGGTCTACGCGACGTTCCTGTTGTGGCTACTGGCCGAACTGTTCGAGCAATTGCCAGAGCGCGGCGATTCGGACAAACCCCTGCTGGCGCTGTTTTTTGATGAAGCACATTTATTGTTCGCGGGTACGCCAAAGGCGTTGCAGGATCGCCTTGAGCAGGTGGTGCGACTGATTCGCTCGAAAGGCGTTGGCGTGTATTTCGTCACCCAATCGCCGGGCGACTTGCCGGATGACGTGCTGGCTCAGCTCGGTCTGCGCATTCAGCATGGCTTGCGCGCGTTCACCGCCAAGGAGCAGAAATCCCTGCGAGCGGTGGCCGAGGGCTTCCGGCCGAACCCGGCGTTCGATGCCTTGTCGGTGCTGACCGAGCTTGGGATTGGCGAGGCGCTGGTGGGCACTTTGCAGGACAAGGGCACGCCGGAGAGGGTTCAGCGGGTGTTGGTTGCGCCGCCGCAATCGCGGATCGGGCCACTGAGCGAGGCGGAACGCACGGTGCTGATTGCAAGTTCGCCGTTCAAGGGGCGGTATGACAAACCGATCGATCGTGAATCGGCCTATGAAGTGCTGATGGGACGCAAAGGGTTGGCGCCAGAGCCTGAGGCTGTTCCGGAAAAACCGGCAGTCGAAGAGCCAAGCTTCACCGACAAGGCTGGGGAGTTCCTCGGTACGGCGGCGGGGCAGGCACTGAAATCAGCGATGCGACAGGCGGCCAATCAATTGGGCCGACAGTTGGTACGCGGGTTGATGGGCTCGTTGCTCGGTGGCAGCAAACGCCGCTGAATAAATCTTAAGCGGGCACAGTCAATGTGGGAGCGAGCTTGCTCGCGATAGCGGCGGACCAGTCAACATCTCTGCTGATCGTAAACCGCTATAGCGAGCAAGCTCGCTCCCACATGGGTCTAGGTCATGCCTTGGGTTTGGCGTGCGCCGCCAATCGTTCCAGAGCCGCCCGCAAATTCGGATCGCTGATCCCATCGGCCGTGGCCTGAATGGTCGCGCCTGCGTCGGTGGACAAGCTGATGGTATGGCCAGCCGCCCCTTGCTGAACAGTCGGTGGCTGAACCTTGAACAGAATCCGCGTCAAACTGGCAAATTCATCGAACATCTGCAATTGCCGTTGCAGACGCTTTTGTTGATAACGCAGGCGGGTTGCCCAATGACCGTCGGTCACTATCAGCAACAAACTGCCTTCGCGCCACGACGCCACATGGCAATGCTCGCGGGCGGCGGGCTGTAATTGGCTTTCCAGCAGACGTTGTAAATGACCCAGGCGTTGAGCGTGGCCGAAGATGGCTTTCAACGGTTTGGCTTCGCGAAGCAGAACGGCGGGTGCTCTGGCCGTAAGAGGGCGAAATGCCATGATCAGACACCTGAAGTAACAGAGCCGCCATGGTAGCAGAAAGCACCCCCTGCACCCGATCCATTGCTTTGCGAGCGCTTTACCCATTAAATCAACAAGTAACTTGTGCCGTGAATGGCTTGAAGTTCAGCAAAAAGCCCTTATTTTAAGTGAGCCCCGTCACAGCGCTGTGCCAGCATCGTGGAATAACGCCACTTTCCTCACCATCGTTTCCGGGTAGAATGCTCGTTCGCATGCGGCCATGAGGGCTGCACGGGCGACTCACGGGGCCGCCCTCCATCCCTTTAGTGTGGAAGATCCTGCCGATATGTTTGCGCCTTTGTTAAAGAAACTTTTTGGAAGCAAGAACGAGCGTGAAGTCAAACGCATGCTCAAGACGGTGCAACTCGTCAATGCCTTCGAAGAGCAAATGGTGGCCCTTTCGGACGATCAATTGCGTGCCAAGACAGATGAGTTCAAGGCCCGCATCGCCAAAGGGGAAACCCTCGACAAGCTGCTGCCAGAAGCCTTTGCGGTCGCCCGCGAAGCCGGTAAGCGCGTCATGGGTATGCGCCACTTCGATGTCCAGCTGATCGGCGGCATGACCTTGCATGAAGGCATGATCGCGGAAATGCGCACCGGTGAAGGCAAGACCTTGGTGGCAACACTGGGCGTTTACCTCAACGCGCTGTCCGGCAAGGGCGTGCACGTTGTGACGGTGAACGACTACCTGGCCCGTCGTGACGCCAACTGGATGCGTCCGCTCTACGAATTCCTCGGGATGACGGTCGGCGTGGTGACGCCGTTCCAGCCGCCGGAAGAGAAGCGTGCGGCCTATGCTGCCGACATCACCTACGGCACCAACAACGAATATGGTTTCGACTACCTGCGCGACAACATGGCGTTCAGCATGGAAGAAAAATTCCAGCGCGAACTCAATTTTGCCGTGATCGACGAAGTCGACTCCATCCTCATCGACGAAGCCCGTACCCCGCTGATCATTTCCGGTCAGGCCGAGGACAGCTCCAAGCTGTACATCGAGATCAACAAACTGATCCCGCAGCTGGAATTGCACATCGAAGAAGTGGAAGGCGAAGTCACCAAGGCCGGCCACTACACCGTCGACGAGAAGACCCGTCAGGTCGAGCTCAACGAAGCCGGTCACCAGTTCATCGAAGACATGCTGACCCGCGTTGGCCTGCTGGCTGAAGGCGAGAGCCTGTACTCTTCGCATAACCTGGGCCTGCTGACCCACGTTTATGCCGGTCTGCGTGCGCACAAGCTGTTCAATCGCAACGTCGAATACATCGTGCAGGACGGCCAGGTCGTTCTGGTAGACGAACACACCGGTCGTACCATGCCGGGTCGCCGTCTGTCCGAAGGCCTGCACCAGGCTATCGAAGCCAAGGAAAACCTGAACATTCAGGCCGAAAGCCAGACGCTGGCCTCGACCACGTTCCAGAACTACTTCCGTCTGTACAACAAGCTGTCCGGCATGACCGGTACCGCTGACACCGAAGCGTTCGAATTCCACCAGATCTACGGTCTGTCGGTGATGGTGATCCCGCCGAACAAACCGCTGGCGCGTAAGGACTACAACGACCTGGTGTTCCTGACCGCCGAAGAGAAATACGCGGCGATCATCACCGACATCAAGGAATGCATGACCCAGGGCCGTCCGGTGCTGGTGGGTACTGCAACCATCGAAACTTCCGAGCACATGTCCAGTCTGCTCGAGAAGGAAGGCATCGAACACAAGGTCCTCAACGCCAAGTTCCACGAAAAAGAAGCCGAGATCATTGCCCAGGCCGGTCGCCCCGGCGCACTGACCATCGCCACCAACATGGCCGGTCGTGGTACCGACATTCTGTTGGGCGGTAACTGGGAAGTGGAAGTGGCAACCCTGGAAGACCCGACCCCTGAGCAGATTGCCCAGATCAAGGCCGACTGGCAGAAACGTCACCAGCAAGTGCTCGAGTCGGGCGGTTTGCAGGTGATTGCTTCCGAGCGTCACGAATCGCGCCGTATCGACAACCAGCTGCGTGGTCGTGCCGGTCGTCAGGGTGATGCCGGTTCCAGCCGTTTCTACCTGTCGCTGGAAGACAGCCTGATGCGCATCTTCGCCTCTGATCGGGTGAAGAACTTCATGAAGGCCCTGGGCATGCAGCCAGGTGAAGCGATCGAGCACCGCATGGTGACCAACGCCATCGAGAAAGCTCAGCGCAAAGTTGAAGGCCGCAACTTCGACATTCGTAAGCAACTGCTCGAGTTCGACGACGTCAACAACGAACAACGTAAAGTGATCTATCACATGCGTAACAGTTTGTTGGCCGCCGACAACATCGGCGAAACCATCGCCGACTTCCGTCAGGACGTGCTCAACGCCACCGTCAGCGCACACATTCCACCGCAATCGCTGCCTGAGCAGTGGGACGTGGCCGGTCTGGAAGCGGCGTTGCAGAGCGACTTCGGTGTGGCGTTGCCGATCCAGAAATGGCTCGACGAAGACGATCACCTGTACGAAGAAACCCTGCGCGAGAAGCTCATGACCGAGCTGCTGGCCGCGTACAACGAAAAAGAAGAGCAGGCGAGCGCCGAAGCGCTGCGCACCTTCGAGAAGCAAATCGTTCTGCGTGTGCTCGACGACCTGTGGAAAGATCACCTGTCGACCATGGATCACCTGCGTCACGGCATCCACTTGCGTGGTTATGCACAGAAGAACCCGAAGCAAGAATACAAGCGCGAGTCCTTCACGCTGTTCTCCGAGCTGCTGGATTCGATCAAGCGCGACTCGATCCGTGTGCTGTCCCACGTCCAGGTTCGCCGCGAAGATCCGATCGAAGAAGAGCAACGCCTGCGTCAGGAAGCCGAAGCACTGGCGGCGCGCATGCAGTTCCAGCACGACGAAGCACCGGGTCTTGAGCAACCGGAACTGCTGGGTGAAGAGGTCGATGTCGCCCTTGCCACCGCTCCGGTACGCAACGAACAGAAGCTGGGCCGTAACGAGCTTTGCTATTGCGGTTCGGGCAAGAAGTTCAAGCATTGCCACGGGCAGATCCAGTAAAACCCGTTTCATACGCTGAAATACCCGCGCCGCGACCGGCTAATGCCGTCGCGGCGTTTTGCCATTTAAACCACCGTTCTTCCTGAAAGCGGTGCTGACATCATTTATTAAGGAGCGCATTCATGGCTGTTGGTCTTGGTCCTTTGCCAACGTTGCACCCGGTTGCCGGTTTTGAACTCGGTATCGCCTCGGCTGGCATCAAGCGCCCAGGGCGCAAGGATGTCGTGGTCATGCGCTGTGCCGAAGGTTCCACGGTCGCTGGCGTGTTTACCCTGAACGCCTTTTGCGCCGCTCCCGTGATCCTGGCCAAGCAGCGTGTTCAAGGTCCGGTGCGTTACTTGCTGACCAATACCGGCAATGCCAACGCCGGCACTGGCGAACCGGGCCTTGCCGCTGCCGAGCGCACGTGCGCCAAACTGGCTGAGCTGACCGGCGTCGACGCCAGCCTGGTGCTGCCGTACTCCACCGGTGTCATCGGCGAGCCGCTGCCGGTCGAGAAAATCGAAGGCGCGTTGCAAGCGGCTATCGACGACCTGTCGGTCAACAACTGGGAAGCTGCCGCCACCGGCATCATGACCACCGATACCCTGCCCAAAGGTGCCAGCCGCCAGTTCCAGCATGACGGCGTGACCATCACCGTCACCGGTATCAGCAAAGGGGCGGGCATGATCCGCCCGAACATGGCGACCATGCTCGGCTACATCGCCACCGACGCCAAAGTCGCCCGCGACGTGCTGCAAAACCTGCTGCTGGACGGTGCCAACAAGTCGTTCAACCGCATCACCATCGACGGCGACACCTCGACCAACGACTGCTGCATGCTGATCGCCACCGGTCAGGCGGCACTGCCGGAAATCACTGCAGCCAGCGGAGATTTGTTCGCCAAGCTGAAACAGGCCGTGTTCGAAGTCTGCATGGACGTGGCCCAGGCCATCGTTCGTGACGGCGAAGGCGCGACCAAGTTTGTGACCGTTGAAGTCAACGGCGGCGGCAATCACCAGGAATGCCTGGACGTCGGTTACACCGTGGCTCACTCGCCGCTGATCAAAACCGCACTGTTCGCCTCCGACCCGAACTGGGGCCGCATTCTGGCTGCCGTGGGCCGTGCCGGCGTGCCGAATCTGGACGTAAGCAAAATTGACGTGTTCCTCGGTGAAGTGTGCATCGCCAGCCGTGGCGCTCGCGCATCGACCTATACCGAAGCCCAGGGCGCGGCCGTGATGCAGCAGGAAGAAATCACGATCCGTATCGAACTGGGACGCGGCGATTGCAGCGAAACCATCTGGACCACCGACCTGTCCCACGAATACGTGAAGATCAACGCCGAATACCGTACTTAAGACCGAGTCGCTCCAATCGCGAGCAAGCTCGCTCCCACAGGACCTGCGCTAACCCTGTGGGAGCGAGCTTGCTCGCGAGACGGTCTGTCAGTTACTGCATAGACTGGCTTATTCCCTCCATCAAAAGGTCCCGAACATGAGCCTCCACCTGATCATCGGCGACAAACTGCTTTCCTCCTGGTCCCTGCGCGGCGCGTTGGCCCTCGACCTGGCCGGCGCCCCTTACACCGAAGAACTGATCAAGTTGAACCAGCCGGATACGCGTGAGCGCCTGCTCAAGCACTCGCCAACCGCGAAAGTCCCGTTGCTGAAAACCGAACACGGCACCATCGCCGACTCCCTGGCGATTGCCGAGTATCTGGCAGAGCAGTTTCCCGACGCCGATCTCTGGCCCAAAGACATCGCCGCCCGTGCCCAGGCGCGTTCGGCCTGCGCGCAGATGCACAGCGGTTTCTTCGCCATGCGCGGCAACATGCCGTTCGACCTGAGCCACGACGCTGCACTGTCACCGACGCCGACTGACGTCCAGGCCGACATTGAGCGCATGTTGGCGTTGTGGGCCGAGTGCCGCGCCGCCGCCACCGAAACCGGTCCGTTCCTGTTTGGTGGCGCGACCCTGGCCGATGCCTTCTTCGCACCGATCGCCGTGCGCCTGCGCACCTATCAGGTGAGGCTGCCCGCAGCGGACGCGGCCTACGTTGAAACCATCTACCAATGGCCAGCCTTCAAGGCTTGGCAGAAGACGGGTCTGGAGGAAGTCGAGCGGTGAAACGAGTCCACGTAGCGGCCGCTGTTATCCGTGATAGCAGTGGCAAGATCCTCATCGCCCGCCGCGCCGACACCCAGCACCAGGGCGGCCTGTGGGAATTTCCAGGTGGCAAGGTCGAGGCAGACGAATCCGTCGAAACCGCCTTGGCTCGCGAGCTTCATGAAGAGTTGGGCATCGTGGTCAACGCAGCTCGCCCGCTGATCAAGGTCCGGCACGACTACCCGGACAAGCAAGTGTTGCTGGACGTTTGGGAAGTCTCGTCCTTTACCGGCGATCCGCACGGCGCCGAAGGTCAGCCGTTGGAATGGGTCGCGCCCCGCGATCTGCTGAACTACGAGTTCCCGGCGGCCAACCAGCCGATTGTCGCGGCTGCGCGGTTACCCGCGCAGTATTTGATAACCCCGGAAGACCTGGAAACCCCGGCCTTGCTGCGCGGTATTCAAAAAGCCATCGCTGGCGGCATCAAGCTGATCCAGCTGCGGGCACCCAACGGCTACGATCCTAAGTACCGCGATCTGGCGGTGGACGCGGCGGGGCTGTGTGCCGGCAAGGCGCAGTTGATGATCAAGGGGCCGTTCGAGTGGCTGGGAGATTTCCCGTCCGCCGGTTGGCACATCACCTCCGCGCAACTGCGCAAGTACGCGGCGGCTGGCCGCCCGTTACCGGCGTCGCGCTGGTTGGCGGCGTCCTGCCATAACGCGCAAGAGCTGGCGTTGGCCGAGCAGATGGGGGTGGACTTTGTGACCCTGTCGCCGGTGCAGCCGACCCTGACTCATCCGGGGGCTCAGCCGTTGGGCTGGGAACAGGCCTCGGCATTGATCGAAGGTTTCAGCAAACCGGTGTTCTTGCTCGGTGGTGTTGGTCCGGCGCAGCTTCAGAAATCCTGGGAAGCCGGGGCGCAGGGTGTAGCGGGGATTCGCGCGTTTTGGCCTGAGGCCTGATTCTGCGTGAGGCTAACGGCCCCTTCGCGGGCAAGCCTCGCTCCTACAGGTTTTGTGTCGTTCACAAATTTTGCGAACACTTTAAACCTGTAGGAGCGAGGCTTGCCCGCGAAGGCGTCTTTGGAGACGTCGATTAAACCTCTGGTTTCGTCGCCGGCTGCCACAAAATCTCGGCAATCCCCTGGCGCTTGGCAATCAACCGCGCCACCACGAACAACAGATCCGACAGCCGATTGATGTACGCCAACCCAACCCCGGCCAACGGTTCCACCGCATTCAAATGCTGACACCGCCGCTCCGCACTGCGCGCCAGGCTTCGGCATACATGGGCCTGGGCAATCAATGCCGAACCACCCGGCAAGATGAAATTCTCCAGCGGCCCCAACTCTTCATTCCACACATCGATCGCGGTTTCCAGACGTTCGATTTCTGCCGCGTTCAGCGCCTGATACACCGGCATCGCCAACTCGCCACCCAGATCAAACAACCGATGCTGGCAGGGCGCCAATACGTCGATCACTTCGTTCAAACCCGGATACTCGCCACTTTCCGCCGCCAACCCGGCCAGTAGCACACCCACCTGGCTGTTCAGCGAATCGACCTCGCCTATGGCTTCGATGCGCGGATGGTCCTTGGGTACGCGGCGGCCGTCGCCCAGCCCGGTTTCGCCTTTGTCGCCGGTGCGGGTGTAAATCTTCGACAAGCGAAAGCCCATGGTTACCTCGATAGTTGATTGAGTTCTTGAGAGACGAGCGGTGTGCCAGCCAAGGGCAGGCGCAACGTGAAACACGTGCCTTGGCCCGGGGTCGATTGCACTTCCATCTGACCCTTGTGGTTGTTGGTAATGATGAAATACGAGACCGACAGGCCAAGGCCGGTGCCCTGACCGATTTCCTTGGTGGTGAAGAACGGCTCGAAGGTGCGTTTGCGCACGCTTTCACTCATGCCGATACCGTTGTCCTCAACCTGGATTTCCGCCCAGGGCGGATTCAGTTTGGTACGCAGAATGATGCGTCCCGGCTCGCGGTCGTCCTCACGTTGGTGAATCGCCTGAGCGGCGTTTTTCAGCAGATTGAGCAGCACTTGCTCCAGTTCGTTCGCGGTTCCGGGAACCGGCCCTAATGCTGGATCGAACTGGCGAATGATCGCCTGCCCTTTGAAGTCGAAACCGATCGCCAGGTCGAAGTCGTTGCCGGCGATTTCCACCGCCTGATCGATCAGTGCCGGCAGGTCACACGGGGCCATTTGCCGGGTACTGCGACGGCTGAAGCTGAGCATATGGGTGACGATCTTCGCCGCTCGGGCGCCCGCCTGTTGGATGCCATCGAGCAACTGCGGCACTTCGCGCGCTTGCAGGTACTGGTTGACTGTCGAAAGTGCGATGCCGACTTGCTCGGCCTGTTCGAGGTTCTTCGGGAGATCGGGGGACAGACGTCGGCGGATGTTTTGCACGTTGTGCAGGATCGCGCCCAATGGATTGTTGATCTCGTGGGCCATGCCCGCGGCGAGGCCACCGACCGAGAGCATTTTTTCCGACTGCACCATCATTTCTTCCAAGGACAGGCGCTGAGTGATGTCGTCAATCCGGATCACCACACCGCGCCCGGCACCCCCCATCAGCGGATAGAAGGTCAGCGCGTAGTGCTTGGGCTCTTCGTCCTTGAGCCAAGTGACACGCTCGATCTTGGCCACCGTGTGTTGCTCGACGGTTTGCTTGAGCTGTGGCAGAAACGGCTTGAGCGGTTCGAAGGCGAGGAAGATCGGCTGGTTCAGCGCTTCGTCGAGGCGTGTGCCAGACAGGGCGCTGGCCTCCTGATTCCATTGGGTGACATAGAGCTGTTCGTCGAGGGCGATCAGCGCCGACGGCATGGAGTCGATGATGCTGTTGAGGTAGTTCTGGAAACCGGTGAGTTTCTTCTCGATCTTGCTGCGCACCTGGACTTCGAGTTCCAGTTTGCGATTGGTATGGCGGGTTTCTTCGGCCAGGCCCTGGGCCTGGTCATAAGCGGCCTGGGAATCGTCCCGGGCCCGTTTGAGTTGCTGCTCACGGGCTTCGATCCGCGAGAGCATGGTGTTGAACGCCTCGGCGAGGC
The DNA here is from genome assembly GCF_054898165.1 of Pseudomonas sp. Hz4. NCBI lineage: Bacteria > Pseudomonadati > Pseudomonadota > Gammaproteobacteria > Pseudomonadales > Pseudomonadaceae > Pseudomonas > Pseudomonas sp. Hz4. The sequence continues at coordinate 1,621,137 of NZ_CM142719.1, forward strand.
TGCCGATTTCGTCGTGATTGCCACGAGAAGCGCGCAGGGCGTAGTTCTCTTCGCGGGTCACTTGCCGGGACAACTCTTCGAGCTGGTGGATCGGCCGGGTAATCAGGCGTTTGATCTGCCGGGCAATCACCAGCCACAGCAACACACTGAAGATCAGAATCCCGAGACTGGCGGTGAGGGTGCCGGTATAGAACGCCATCGGCAGTTCGCTGCTGGCGACCAGTAACAGGTGGCCAGGCGCAGTGCCGGGGCGGGGCAGGGTGATCAGTTGATTGCTGCGAAATTCGGTGGCTTGCCAGGATTCGATGTGCCGGTAACGCTCTGGCAGTTTCAGCTGGTCGCCATGCAACTGCGCCAGACGTTCCCCTTTGCCGTCATAAAGGGCCGCCGAGCGCAGCGGGGAATAGCTGTTGAGTTCATTGAGCAGGCGTTGGGCGCTTTGCGGTGACTGCAACGCTTCCGACACCAGGCTGGGGTTGGACACCAGTCGGCCAATAGTCTGCAAGGCCTGAGGTGCCATGCTTTCCTGGGAGATGTAGTACGCGGCGCTGATAAAGGTCAGGTTGGCGACCAGCAAGACGGTGGTCAACAGCACCAGCAGGGCAGCCAGCAATTTCTGGCCGACCGGAAGGTTTTCAAGGCGCTGGCGCAATGGCATCGGGTTCGTCGCTGAAAAGGAACAAGTGGCCAGCGTAGCCGCTGCTCAGTCGCTGGGCAATCCAAGGCTGTGCAGATGGGTGATCAACCTTGACTCAAGCTGATTGAGGTGCGGCAGGTTCAACTGATGCCTCGCGGCGACTTTGCAGGCATGACCCAATAGATAGCTGATCTCGGTCCGGCGCTGGTTCGCGACGTCCTGGTACATCGAAGAGTAATTGGCGGCGGTCGCGTGAATCACCCGTTCGACTTCCTGTTGAAGGTCCTCGGCCGCTGCTGGCTGACCACACCGCTCAAGTAACTCGGTCAGTTCGACGCAGAGGGTAGCAACTTCGCATTGGTGCTCCTGTAATCCGCCATTGCGGCAATCGTGCAGCACGGTCAGCGGATTGATTGCACAGTTGAGCGCCAGTTTTCGCCACAGCCTGGTCAGAATGTCGGTGCTCCACTCGTGGGGAATCCCGGCGGCGCTCACGTCATCCAGCCAGATCGGCGCCACGGGATGCCCGGCATCCCCTAGCCAGGTGTAACCGTGGCCGGCAAACACCACGCGCCAGTCGCCATCGCGGAAGGCGCCTTCGGTGCTCGACGCGCTAATGCAGCGTGCCTGCGGCACCTGCGCAGCGACGGCGTCCTGGCTGCCAAGACCGTTCTGCAACAGAATCAACTCGGCGCCGGGGGCGAGGCGAGGCGCCAGTTGGGCCACGGCCTTCTCGGCGTCGTAGGCTTTGCAGGCCACCAGCAGGCGGTTGATCGGTTCACGGCTGTCAGGTGTCTCGGCGGGCACCGGATAACACCGCACTTCATCGTGTTCGACCAGCGTCAGCCCGCCCGCCGCCTCATACGCTTGCAAGCGCGCAGCGTCCCGCACGATTAGCCTGACCGGCACATTTGCCCGCGCCAGACGCGTGGCCCATAAGGTGCCGAGGCTGCCGGCGCCCAGAACATGCCAGGTGGTGGACATCAGCTTTTTGCTCTGTTTATCGCGCGCATGGGAGGCTCGCAGTGAATGATGGGAAAGACCCGTTATAATCAGCGCGGATTTTAACCGCAAGCCAGGTGTGCTCCATCGTGATCGAGCATGCCCTTTTATTGGAGAGATTACATGCCGTCGTTCGACGTGGTATCCGAACTGGACAAACACGAAGTCACCAACGCGGTCGAGAACGCCGTCAAGGAACTCGATCGTCGTTATGACCTGAAAGGCAAAGGCAGCTTCGAGTTCAAGGAAAAGGACCTGACCGTCAGCCTGACCGCAGAAGCCGATTTCCAGCTCGAAGCGATGATTGAGATCCTCAAGCTGGCCCTGGTCAAGCGCAAAATCGACGTGCAGTGCCTTGAAGTCAAGGATGCCTATGCGTCGGGCAAACTGATGAAGCAGGAAGCGGTCCTCAAGGAAGGCATCGACAAAGAGATGGCGAAGAAAATCGTCGCTCATGTCAAAGACGCCAAGCTCAAGGTTCAGGCTGCCATTCAGGGTGAGCAAGTGCGCATTACCGGCAAGAAGCGTGACGACTTGCAGGAAGCTATTGCGGCCTTGCGGGCCAAGGAATTCGGGATGCCGCTGCAGTTCAACAACTTCCGCGACTGACCTTTGAAGCGGGAACCTCTCGGCGTTTTCGGCGTCCGAGGCCCAAGCAACGGCAGAAACGATCGAGCCTATAAGGTTCGATCTTTCTGCCGCTTATATTTTCGCGTGCCGGGTAGCCGGAAATCAGGAGAAAGTAGAATGGATTTGAATACTGAAGTAGACAACCTGGTCAAGGCGTCTCAAGCCTGGCTTCCGATGATCATGGAATACGGCAGCCGCGTGCTGCTGGCAATCCTCACCCTGGCCATCGGCTGGTGGCTGATCAGCAAAGTAGCGCAAAAGCTTGGCGGGTTGCTGGCGCTGCGTAACGCCGACCTCGCGCTGCAAGGGTTCATTAGCAGTCTGGCGAACATTATTCTCAAGGTGCTACTGATTGTCAGCGTAGCGTCGATGATTGGTGTTGAAACCACCTCGTTCGTCGCGGCCATCGGTGCGGCGGGTCTGGCCATCGGTCTGGCCTTGCAGGGCAGCCTGGCGAACTTCGCTGGCGGCGTGCTGATTCTGTTGTTCCGCCCGTTCCGCATTGGTGACTGGATCGAAGCCCAAGGTGTTGCCGGCACTGTCGACAGCATCCAGATCTTCCACACCGTGCTGCGTACCGGCGATAACAAAACCATCATCGTGCCGAACGGCAACCTGTCGAACGGCATCATCACCAACACTAACCGTCAACCGACGCGCAAAGTTGTGTTTGATGTGGGAGTTAGTTACGAAGCGGACCTGCAGAAGGCCCGTGAAGTATTGCTGGAACTGGCCAAGGACCCGCGTGTATTGGCAGATCCGGCACCAGAAGCGGTAATTTCCACGCTGGGTGATAGTTCGATCACTGTTTCCCTGCGGGTGTGGGTGAAGACGGCTGACTATTGGAATGTGATGTTCATGTTTAACGAACAATCGCGTGATCGCTTGAAGAATGCCGGTATTGATATTCCGTTTCCGCAGCGAGTTATCCGTATGCTCCACGAAGGAGCTGCGCAATAATGCTTCTTGGCGGTTTGGTCATCTTTTTATTGTTAGGTTGCTATGCAACTAAATGGCGAATAAGCCTTTAGGGAGCCGGATACAAAAAAACCGCTCACCTGGATCAGGTGAGCGGTTTTTTGTTATTGCAGATTTGAAGCTATCGAACTACCGCTGAGAAATTACAAGATGCTCAGTGGGTATTCGACGATGAAGCGGAAGTCGTTGTTGTCGTTGCCGTTGATGGCGTTGTAAGAGGAGTTCGTACGGTAGATCGCGCTACGCAGGCGGAAAGACAGGTCTTTGGCTGGACCGCTTTGCATAACGTACTTGGTTTCGAAGTCGAACTCGTGTTCTTTACCTTCTTCGGCGCCAGTGGTGATGTTGTCACCCCGGACGTAACGAGTCATGAAGCTCAGGCCAGGAACGCCATAGCTTTTCATGTTCAGGTCGTAGCGAGCCTGCCAGGAACGTTCATCTTGGCCGTTGAAGTCTGAGTATTGGATGGAGTTGGCGAGGAAGATAGTGCCGCCGCCGTCAACGCCGTAAACATAACCTGTGTCACCGGTAGAGCGCTGGTGAGCCACGGTGAACTTGTGAGCGCCGATGCTATAGGCAGCTGCGAGGGACCAGATGCGGTTGTCAACATCGCCGCTCAGCTCTTGACCCTGGCTCTTGGAGCGATAGCCGTTGAAGTCGAAGTTCAGGGACTGATCTTCGTTGATCGGCAGGGTGTAGTTGGCGTTGACGTATTGCTTTTTGAAGTAGTCATCTACATCGGAAGCAGCCACGCCAGCTACAAAATTATCAGTGAACTGGTAGGTAGCGCCGGCAATGTTGGCACTGGTCAGGCCTGGGTTGTGCGGTCCGTTGATGCTGTCTCGGCCCGTGCCAGTCTGGGAACTCAGAGCGGTGAAACGACCGGCGCTCAACTCCAGCCCTTTGATTTCTTTACTGGTTATGATGGTGCCGGTAGCAACTTCTGGCATTAGGCGGCTGTCGTCTGTGGAGAAGACAGGGCTGGCAACGTATTGGTTACCATATTTCAGGACAGTGTCGGACAGACGGAACTTAACTGCACCGCCAGCCTTGGATTGGGTGTCTTCTGGCCGGCCTTCACTATCACGACCGAACATGCCATTACCGGTGCGGCCGCGGCCACTGTCCAGTTTGACTATGCTATTGACCAAGGCATCCACGCCGAAGCCTACGGTGCCCTGAGTGAAGCCCGACTCGTACTTGGTACGTACGCCGAGGCCAGTCTCTTCGCGATAACTTTGCGAAGTGCTAGGGTTGTTTTTGAAATCACGGTTCATGTACAGCATACGGCTATGAACATTCAGGCTCTGATCTTCAAAAAAGCCCTTGGATTCCTCTTGAGAGGACGCCATTGCGAACTGCGAAGTACTGGCCGAAACAGCCAGTGCGATCATGCTCCACTTCATCACGCGCATCGTGATTTGCTCCTTTGGTTTTTAGAAGAGTACTGCCGTCCCACCTGATTTATTATCTGGGCGGCTCTTTCTTTATTGTGTCGGCGCAAACTTATATCACGCCGACCATGTTGGCGATACTTGCGCATCTAACCTTTCAGCTTCTTTACGACCCTGTCGCAAACGGCTTGGTAGATGTCGCAAATTTACAGCCCCCGACGCAAGCGGACTGACAACTTTTAGCGTTGTTTTCCAGGGCTTGAGCATCGGTAAAAAGAGTCCCTGGTGAAACGCTTGAATCTCCATAGGGCAACCCTGCCACTGTTTTTATTTGCCTTAAGGCTTCCACTTCCAGCGGACGCTTTAGAGGCGATGTGGGTGTGAATGCAACAAACGTGCACAAATCAGAATCCTGCTGTTTTTTTTTCTGAAAGCCTGTTCGTCGCTGTAAAAACCTCATAAAACCGGGGTGTTCAAGCACGTTTGTTCGGGCTTGACGCCATGGTTTGCATCGTGTTGCACCCTTGTGGCCGACTGCGTGACAACCCAAAATGTTACCGGTTCACCCCACCAGTGAGTAAATGGCGGATACCTGACCGATTCAGCGTAGACGCAATGTGCGGTTTTGGGGCAAAAAATTTTACTCGCTGTACTGAATTCATACAGTGCGCCCGCTTGCCAAACTCGAACGCCTTATTGTTTATCAGTCATTTGGGCGTTTTTTGTGTGGCTGCTGGTTCTGTAATGGTGCGTCCTGAGCGAAAACGACTCGTGTCGGGGCGCGCGCCCGGTCGTTTGTAGGTCCTGAGGTGGCTTCGACAAGGGTTCGTCGTGAAGCGTGTGGCGTTCGCAGGTATGCTGCCGTCCTGTCGCTTGGTGCGCCGTCTCTCGGGATGGGCGCTAAGCTGAAAAATGATGACCAGGCGGGAGTGCGCGCAGTGTTCGCTTTAGATCCACGACTTCAACAAGACACGTTACCGATCGGGGATTTCCCACTCTGCCGGTTGCTGCTGTCCAATGATTCGAGCTACCCCTGGTTCATTCTGGTGCCACGTCGCGAGGATATCAGTGAGATATTTCAGTTGGGTGTCGCAGATCAACAGCAGCTGTGGCAGGAAACGACCGCACTGGCGCACATGCTCAAGGACTCGTTCGACGCGGACAAGTTGAATGTCGCGGCCTTGGGTAACGTCGTCAGTCAGTTGCACATGCATGTGATTGTGCGCAAGCGTGAGGACGCCGCCTGGCCGGCTCCGGTCTGGGGTAAACACCCAGCCAAGCCTTATAGCGCAGAGCAGATCGCGGCGATTCGCGAACGGTTGCGTCTGGTTTTAACCGATGATTTCACGTTTCTGGAGGGTTGAATCATGAGCCTGGAAGATCGCGTTACCGATCTGGAGAGTCAGTTGGCGTTTCAGGATGACACTATCCAGGCATTGAGTGATGTGCTGGCGACGCAGCAGCGTGCAGTTGAGCGTCTGCAATTGCAAATGGCGGCATTGCTCAAGCGGCAAGAAGAAATGGCTGGCCAGTTCGAGACGTTTGAAGAAGACGCGCCACCGCCGCATTACTAAATGACATGTAATAAAAAACCGCGAACAGCCAGGCTGTTCGCGGTTTTTTTTAGCCTTGAATCAGCGGCGCGGCAGTGCGGCGATCACATCTTCGGCTTGCAGGCCTTTGTCACGATTCATGACGGAGAACTCCACGCGCTGGCCTTCGACCAGGACACGATGACCTTCGCCACGAATGGCCCGGAAATGCACGAAAATATCGTCGCCGGAATCACGGGAAATAAAGCCGAAGCCTTTGGAGGTGTTGAACCACTTGACGGTGCCGGTATCACGGTTGGTCATGTCATAGCTTGGCGAGGCGGCGGCCGGTGAAGATTTGTAGAAGCTGATGGCCAAGTGCAGAAGAACGGCAATCAGTGCAGCAACCAGGCTGAACAGAACGGCAGGTTGACCGGCAATGACAGGCATCGGCGCGATCAGCGTCAGGGTTTGCAGGACGACGGTCAGAACCAGCAGGGCGCTGACAAGGTTTTGCAGTTGATGACGCGGGCCTTTGTTCCAGTAGGGGATAACCGGAGCGAGGGTGAGGTTGAGCAGGCCGAAAAAGGCCAGGTACAGCGCATCGGGTTGTTGCAGGTAAGGTACGGCTTCGGATCGCAGGCTAGGGATGAAGGACAACAGCAAGGCTGCTGCGCCCATTAGCAGGTGGACAATTTTCAACATTTTGAGTAACTCACGTTAAGACGGATCACAAGGAAGAGCTGATTGAGCACGGTTCGCTTCAGAACAATAAGAGGCGTTGGACACGTACCCGGTACCAGCCTATGCGCGGCCCCCGGAAAATAGGCGGTAGCGACACACTGCCTATTTAACAGCAAAGCCTGCGGCTACTCAAATCAGGCAGTCCAGCGGTGCACTGATGGTCGATTTGTCGCAGGCAACCGGATAATCCGGGGCTGCGAGCTGCCGGCAGGCTTGCTAGAGTGGTCCTGCACCTGTTGGATGAATTTCATCACCTTTAGGGGAAACGCATGGCAATCGATATTGGAATCAGTGAAGAGGATCGCAAGTCCATCGTCGACGGACTTTCGCGTCTGCTGTCGGACACTTATGTACTTTATTTGAAAACCCATAACTTCCATTGGAATGTCACCGGGCCGATGTTTCGGACCCTGCACTTGATGTTCGAGGAGCAATATAACGAGTTGGCCCTGGCCGTCGATTTGATCGCCGAGCGAATTCGCGCTCTCGGATTTCCTGCCCCGGGTGCCTACTCTATTTATGCGCGCCTTTCTTCTATCAAGGAGGAGGTGGGTGTGCCCAGTGCCGAAGACATGATCCAGCAACTGGTCGAAGGTCAGGAGGCGGTCACGCGTACTGCACGCGGGATATTCCCACTGCTCGACAAAGTCAGTGACGAGCCAACGGCTGACCTGCTGACCCAGCGCATGCAAGTCCACGAAAAAACCGCGTGGATGCTGCGCGCCCTGCTGGACCAGTAACACTGTCGGTGCGCGGATGGCGCCCATGAGGTGTTGTTCGCGCCCTGTCGTCTCGTCACTTTAAATGCCTTTCTGTTGAATGATATTGCGCCCAAGCGTGTGGGAATTTGTCTGGAGTAGGACGGTCTCCATGATCGCCCTTCAGCTGTTGGCTTATCCTACGTTGATGGTCAAAAAGTCATCTGGATATAACTTTGTGCCTGCGCTTTTATAGAGAAACAGCTTGTTGCTCTTATAAAAAAGCAAGGATGACAAAGGAGTGTCAACGATATGGTTTACGAAGGCAGGCGAAGCGAGGGGATGGGCGGCCCAGTCAAAGGTGTAAGGATTGATCCATTTGTCAGCGAATTTGATATGGGCCTGGCCCAGCCTTTATCCCGGTCAGTGCGGCTGAATGGCTTTGCAACCTGTTTGCGGCTTGAACAGGTCTACTGGGATATTTTGGGTGACATGGCCAAGGTCAACTGCTGTACGGTCAGTGCGCTGTTGTCCCATGTGGACCGCGAGGTGCATTTGCGTCACGGCGGGGTCAAGAACTTCACCGGGCTGGTGCGGGTTGTGTGCGTTGTGCATAGCCTGAAGGAAGGCGGCTGCGTCGCCATGCCTTAGCCACCGCGGTGGAATGGGCAGAGTGTCGGTCTGAGCAGTCTTACGGCTGCACAGGCTGCATTTAATGGATATAATCCCGCTCTTTGCCGCAAAACCCAGTGTATGCGGTAGCAATCTGATCGCCGAGACAACCCCCATGCCGATGTACGACTATCAATGTGCTTCCTGTGGTCATCAGTTGGAAGCCATTCAAAAGATCAGCGCAGCACCGCTGGTCGACTGCCCTGCGTGCCAGGCGCCAGAGCTTAAGAAGATGCTGTCCATGCCGGGCTTCCGCCTCAGCGGCAGCGGCTGGTACGAAACCGATTTCAAGACCGGTTCCAAGAAGAATCTGGCCGGCGGCGACAAAGCTGACTAGGGTCTTGAACCTGAGTTGAACGACACGTGCGAGCTCTTGCATCATCTGGCGCCTTTCTCAAGGGCGGGCTGCTGCAGGATCTCCAACCGAATTTCGAATTACGAGAAGTGAAACCACTACCATGATGCGCAGCCATTATTGCGGCCAACTGAACGAAAGCCTGGAAGGCCAGGAAATTACCCTTTGCGGATGGGTCCACCGTCGTCGTGACCACGGTGGGGTGATTTTCCTCGATATCCGTGATCGTGATGGTCTGGCCCAAGTGGTATTCGACCCGGACCGCGCTGAAACCTTCGCCGCCGCCGATCGCGTGCGCAGCGAGTATGTGGTCAAGGTGACCGGCAAGGTACGCCTGCGTCCGGCCGGTGCCGGCAACGCCAACATGGCGTCGGGCATGATCGAAGTGCTGGGCTACGAGCTGGAAGTATTGAACGAAGCGGAAACCCCGCCGTTCCCGCTCAATGAGTTCTCCGACGTCGGCGAAGAAACCCGCCTGCGTTATCGCTTCATCGACCTGCGTCGTCCGGAAATGCTCGAGAAGCTGCGTCTGCGTTCGCGCATGACCACCAGCATCCGTCGTTACCTGGACGAGAACGGTTTCCTCGACGTCGAGACGCCGATTCTGACCCGCGCCACCCCGGAAGGTGCTCGCGATTACCTGGTGCCGAGCCGTACCCACGCCGGTTCCTTCTTCGCCTTGCCGCAATCGCCGCAGCTGTTCAAGCAACTGCTGATGGTGGCCGGCTTCGATCGCTACTACCAGATCGCCAAGTGCTTTCGCGACGAAGACCTGCGTGCCGACCGTCAACCTGAATTCACTCAGATCGACATCGAAACCAGCTTCCTCGATGAAAAAGACATCATTGGCATCACCGAAGGCATGATCCGCAACCTGTTCAAGGAAGTGCTGGATCTGGAATTCGGTGAATTCCCGCACATGACCTTCGAAGAAGCCATGCGCCGTTACGGTTCCGACAAGCCGGACCTGCGTAACCCGCTGGAACTGGTGGACGTTGCCGACCAGCTGAAAGAAGTCGACTTCAAGGTGTTCAGCGGCCCGGCCAACGACCCGAAATGCCGCATTGCCGCCTTGCGCGTTCCTGGCGGGGCGAGCATGCCGCGCAAGCAGATCGACGACTACACCAAGTTCGTCGGCATCTACGGTGCAAAGGGCCTGGCGTACATCAAAGTCAATGAGCGCGCGAAGGGCGTCGAGGGGCTGCAATCGCCTATTGTCAAAAATATCCCTGAAGCCGCGCTGAACACGATCCTTGATCGCGTCGGTGCAGTCGATGGCGACATCGTGTTCTTCGGTGCCGACAAAGCCAAGATCGTCAGCGAAGCCCTGGGCGCGCTGCGGATCAAGGTCGGAAACGATCTGAACCTGCTGACCTGCGAGTGGGCGCCGATGTGGGTTGTCGACTTCCCGATGTTCGAAGAGAACGACGACGGCAGCTTCACCGCCTTGCACCACCCGTTCACCGCGCCGAAATGCACCCCGCAAGAACTGGAAGCCAACCCGGCGACCGCTTTGTCCCGTGCCTACGACATGGTGCTGAACGGCACCGAGCTGGGTGGCGGTTCGATCCGTATCCACCGCAAGGAAATGCAACAGTCGGTGTTCCGTCTGCTGGGTATCAGCGAAGCGGAACAGGAAGAGAAGTTCGGCTTCCTGCTCGATGCCCTGAAATACGGCGCGCCGCCGCACGGTGGCCTGGCCTTCGGTCTGGACCGTCTGGTGATGCTGATGACCGGCGCCCAGTCGATCCGTGAAGTGATCGCCTTCCCGAAAACCCAGAGCGCCGCTTGCGTCATGACTCAGGCACCGGGTGTTGTAGATGCCAAGGCATTGCGCGAACTGCACATTCGTCTGCGCGAAACGCCTAAGGCGGAGTAAGGCTGACCGTAAAGGCGCATCCTTGCGGGATGCGCCTTTTCTTTAGGTCGAGATTTTTTGTTGCTGGCCGGCGCTCAGCGTTTGGCGGGCAATGTTTCAAAGAGAATTCGGAGCGAGTTATGGCGGGTCATTCCAAGTGGGCGAACATCAAGCACCGCAAAGAACGTCAGGATGCCAAGAAGGGCAAGATTTTCACCAAGTGGATTCGTGAGCTGACCGTTGCTGCCCGTCAGGGCGGTAGTGATCCGGGTTCTAACCCGCGTTTGCGTCTGGCGCTGGACAAGGCCCTTGGCGCGAACATGAGTCGCGACATCATTGATCGCGCGGTTGCCCGCGGTGCCGGCGCTGCCGACACCGACGACATGGTCGAACTGACCTACGAAGGTTACGGCCCGGGTGGTGTCGCGGTGATGGTCGAGTGCATGACCGACAACCGCAATCGCACCGCAGCCGCTGTTCGCCATGCGTTCAGCAAGTGCGGCGGCAACCTCGGCACCGACGGTTCGGTGGCTTATCTGTTCGAGCGCAAGGGGCACATTTCCTTCGCGCCAGGTGCTGATGAAGACGCGCTGATGGAAGCGGCGATGGAAGCCGATGCCGATGACGTGGTGACCCACGAAGACGGTTCCATCGACGTGTTCACCTCGTTCGCTGGTTTCTACTCGGTGCGAAACGCCTTGGAGGCAGCCGGTTTCAAGGGCGATGACGCGGAAATCGTGATGCTGCCGACCACCAGTGCCGAGCTCGATCTGGAAGGCGCCGAGAAGGTTCTCAAGCTGATCGACATGCTTGAAGACCTGGATGACGTGCAGAACGTTTACGCCAACGCGGACATTCCTGAGTCGGTGGCTGCGCAGCTCGGTTAAGGGCGACTAAGATTCAATGTTATTCACTGTATTGAAAATAGTGCTTTTACTTAACCCGCAGGCGTTATGACTTTAATCCTTGGTATCGACCCCGGTTCGCGCATTACCGGTTATGGCGTGGTACGCGATACCGGGCGTGGCTGCGTGTATGTGGCGTCGGGCTGCATTCGCACAGGTTCCGGCGAGCTGCATGAACGCCTGCAAATCGTCTATCGCGGCGTACGCGAAGTTATCCAGACCTACGGCCCGGTGACCATGGGCATCGAAAAGGTCTTCATGGCGCGCAACGCCGACTCTGCGCTGAAGCTTGGCCAGGCCCGCGGCGCCGCTATCGTTGCCGGCGCGGAAGAAAGCCTGGAAATCGCTGAGTACACCGCGACCCAGGTCAAGCAGGCGGTGACCGGAACCGGCGCGGCGAATAAAGAACAGGTGCAGATGATGGTCATGCACATGCTGAAGTTGACCAGCAAGCCGCAAATCGATGCCTCGGACGCCTTGGCCATTGCCATTTGCCATGCTCACACCCGTTCCAGCCTGTTGCCCCATGGTCTGGGCACGGCACGCAGTCGTGGCGGGCGCCTGCGTCTCTGATAGCATCAGCAATCATTTTTTATGGAATGAAGGTTTTGCGCCTGTGTCGTCGGCGCAAAACCCTTGCTCTGTCAGTCGCCAGCTGCTGAGCTGGCCAACGCTCAAGGATCTGAAACGTGATTGGACGCTTGCGCGGCACACTGGCTGAGAAACAGCCGCCGCACCTGATTCTGGATGTAAACGGTCTGGGTTATGAGCTGGAAGTACCCATGACCACGTTGTATCGCTTGCCGTCGGTCGGTGAACCGCTGACCTTGCACACCCATTTGGTCGTACGCGAAGACGCGCAGTTACTCTACGGCTTCTTCGGCAAGCGCGAGCGAGACTTTTTCCGCGAGTTGATCCGTCTCAATGGTGTGGGACCGAAATTGGCCCTGGCCCTGATGTCGAGCCTGGAAGTCGATGAACTGGTCCGCTGCGTGCAGTCCCAGGACACCTCGGCACTGACCAAGGTGCCGGGCGTGGGCAAGAAGACTGCCGAGCGTTTGCTGGTGGAACTCAAGGATCGCTTCAAGGCGTGGGAAACTGTGCCGGCGATGTTTACCCTGGTGCCCAATCAGCCGGGTGGGCCAGATGCGCCGGCTCCAGTCGCCACCGCCGAAAATGACGCCGTCAGCGCGCTGATCTCCCTGGGCTACAAGCCGCAGGAGGCCAGCAAGGCGATTTCTGCGATCAAGGAGAAAGGTTTGAGCAGTGAAGACATGATTCGTCGTGCCCTGAAGGGAATGATCTAAGTGATTGAAGCTGATCGTCTGATTACCGCCACGCCTGGCCCTCGTGACCGCGAGGAAGTCCAGGACCGGGCGATTCGTCCTGTCAGCCTGGCCGAGTACATTGGCCAGCCGACCGTTCGCGAGCAAATGGAGTTGTTCATCCAGGCGGCCCGCGGGCGCAATGAATCCCTGGACCATACGCTGATTTTCGGCCCGCCGGGCCTGGGCAAAACCACCCTGGCCAACATCATCGCCCAGGAAATGGGCGTGTCGATCAAGAGCACCTCGGGCCCTGTGCTTGAACGCCCGGGTGATCTGGCGGCGCTGTTGACCAATCTTGAGCCACACGACGTGCTATTCATCGACGAAATTCATCGGCTCTCGCCGATCGTCGAAGAAGTGCTGTACCCGGCCATGGAAGATTTCCAGCTCGACATCATGATCGGCGAAGGGCCGGCCGCGCGCTCGATCAAGCTTGATCTGCCGCCGTTCACCTTGGTCGGCGCGACGACGCGGGCCGGGATGTTGACCAATCCGCTGCGCGACCGTTTCGGGATCGTCCAGCGCCTGGAGTTCTACAACACCGCTGACCTGGCAACGATTGTCAGTCGTTCGGCGAATATCCTCGGCTTGCCGCTGGACCCGGAAGGCGCCTTCGAAATCGCCCGCCGTGCCCGTGGTACGCCGCGAATTGCCAACCGTTTGCTGCGCCGGGTTCGGGATTTTGCCGAAGTTCGCGCCAAGGGCCACATCACCAAGCCAATCGCCGACCTGGCCTTGAACCTACTGGATGTCGACGAACGTGGCTTCGATCATCAGGATCGACGCTTGTTGTTGACCATGATCGAGAAGTTCGATGGCGGGCCGGTCGGGGTCGACAGCCTCGCCGCCGCCATCAGTGAAGAACGCCACACCATTGAAGACGTGCTGGAGCCGTACCTGATCCAGCAGGGCTACATCATGCGTACGCCGCGGGGGCGGGTGGTGACCCGGCATGCGTACCTGCACTTCGGTTTAAACATTCCGACACGTATGGGCGAGATGCCCGTGGTAGACGAGTTCCTCGATGCCGGGGACGATTAATAACCTTTGCGCGCTGATTTATTCGGAGTTTGTGCGGTCCTAGGACCGCAGTTTCGCCAGAAAGCCGTGAATCAATGAAAAACAGTTGCCTGGCCGGATTGGCAACCTGAGGAGTAAGCACTAGAGTATGCGCGCGCAAAACGGGCTTGAGCCTTTCGCACTTCGTTGTCGCGTTTATTACGAGGACACCGATGCGGGCGGCATCGTGTATTACGTTAATTACCTCAAGTTTATGGAACGGGCTCGAACCGAGCGGCTCCGGGAGCTGGGCTTTGCCCAATCGGCGCTTGCAGGGGAGGACCTGTTGTTCGTCGTGCATTCCAGCGAAGCGCGTTACCACGCGCCGGCGCGACTGGACGACGAGCTGCTGGTAAGCGCTGAAGTAATCGAATTGAACCGTGTCAGCCTGCGCTTCAAACAGCAGGTCAGGCGAGCCACGGATAATGTGCTGCTCTGCGAAGGGCAGTTTTTGGTGGCCTGTGTGCGCACTAACAGTTTGAAACCCCGGGCCATTCCCGAAGCTCTACGTGCGGCCTTTGCCGACGTGAGCGGCGCGGGTACACACTCAAAGCAGGAGATAAAGCGTGGAAGCTAACGTCGTCGACCATTCCTCCATGTGGAGCCTGGTCAGCAATGCCAGTATCGTGGTGCAACTGGTAATGCTGATCCTGGTAGCCGCATCGGTGACCTCATGGATCATGATCTTTCAGCGCAGCAACCTGCTGCGCGCTGGTCGACGTGCCCTGGAGAGCTTTGAAGAGCGCTTCTGGTCGGGTATCGACCTGTCCAAACTCTACCGTCAGGCCGGCAGCAACCCTGATCCGGATTCGGGCGTCGAGCAGATCTTCCGTGCCGGTTTCAAGGAATTCTCCCGTCTGCGCCAGCAGCCAGGTGTTGACCCGGAAGCGGTCATGGAAGGCGTAGCTCGTGCCATGCGCGTCGCCATTTCCCGCGAAGAAGAAAAGCTCGAGCAGAGCCTGCCATTCCTCGCCACCGTCGGTTCCGTCAGCCCGTACATCGGTCTGTTCGGTACGGTCTGGGGCATCATGAACTCCTTCCGTGGTCTGGCCACTGCCCAGCAAGCGACCTTGGCCACCGTGGCGCCAGGTATTGCCGAGGCACTGATTGCTACCGCAATCGGCTTGTTTGCCGCTATCCCGGCCGTTATCGCTTACAACCGTTTCGCCGCTCGCAGCGAAACGCTGATCAGCCGCTACTACACCTTCGCCGATGAATTCCAGGCGATCCTGCACCGCAAAGTGCACACCAGCGAAGAATAAGCAGGTAATTTCCAATGGCTTTAATCGCTCGAGCTCGCAAAAAGCGCAAGCCGGTTGCCGAGATGAACGTGGTGCCTTACATCGACGTGATGCTGGTACTGCTGGTCATCTTCATGGTGACCGCACCGATGCTCAATCAGGGCGTGAAAGTTGATCTGCCCAAGGTTTCCAGCGAAGCCTTGCCGCAGGACAACAACACTCAGGTCCTGACCATTTCGATCAAGGCTGACAAGACCTATTACTGGAACCTTGGCAGCGAAGTCGACACTGAAAAGCAGCAGGACAAGGCAATGACCTTGCCGCAGATGACTGACGCCGTGACCAAGATCATTCGCGCCGGTACTGAAGGCGGCAAGCGTACCCAAGTGTTCATCCGCGGCGACAAGACCGTTGATTACGGTTCCGTCATGGGCGCCATGGGCGGGTTGCAGAAAGCCGGGGTCGGTAACGTTGGCTTGATTACCGAGGCACCCTGATGCAGCAAATGCGAGAGCCGTCCGCCTCGGAAAGCTACTTCTGGCCTAGTGTCCTGGCGATTGTCTTGCACGTGCTGGTGTTCGGCATGCTGTTCGTCAGTTTTGCCTTCACACCAGAACTCCCGCCGGCCAAGCCGATTGTCCAGGCGACCCTGTATCAACTGAAATCGAAAAGCCAGGCGACCACCCAGACCAATCAGAAGATTGCGGGTGAGGCGAAGAAATCTGCCGCGCGTCAGACCGAAGTCGAACAGATGGAACAGAAAAAGATCGAACAGGAAGCGATCAAAGCCGCGGAACAAAAGAAGGAAGATGCGGCTCAAAAAGCCGAAGAATCCAAGAAGGCCGACGAGACGAAGAAAGCGGACGAGGCAAAAAAGGCTGATGAAGCCAAGAAAGCCGATGAAGCGAAGAAGACCGCCGAAGCCAAAAAGGTCGAAGAGAAACAATTGGCTGATATAGCCAAGAAGAAGTCTGAAGAAGAAGCCAAGAAAGCGGCTGAGGAAGAGGCCAAGAAAGCGGCCGCTGAAGAAGCGAAGAAAAAGATCGTCGAAGACGCGAAGAAGAAAGCCGCGGAAGACGCCAAGAAAAAATCTGAAGCTGAAGACGCGAAGAAGAAAGTCGCCGAAGACGCGAAGAAGAAAGCTGCTGCCGATGCTGCGAAGAAAAAATCGCAGGAAGCGGCACGTAAATCCGCCGAAGACAAAAAGGCTCAGGCCTTGGCAGATTTGCTTTCCGACACGCCGGAGCGTCAGCAGGCCTTGGCGGATGAGCAGGGTGACGAAGTCGCCGGCAGTTTCGATGATCTGATCCGTGCTCGTGCAGCGGAAGGTTGGGCTCGTCCACCTTCGGCCCGCAAAGGCATGACAGTCGTGTTGCAAATCGGCATGTTGCCGGACGGTACGTTGACTTCGGTCAGCGTCGGCAAGTCCAGTGGCGATGGTCCATTTGACGCTTCTGCTGTAGCAGCGGTGAAGAATATTGGACGTTTGACAGAAATGCAGGGAATGAAGCCGAGCGATTTCGCTCCGTATCGTTCATTCAAGATGACATTCACACCTGAGGATCTAGCCTTGTGAGAAACCTTCTTCGAGGAATGCTTGTCGTTATCTGCTGCCTGGCAGGGATAGCGGCAGCAGATGAAAAAAACATTCTGGTCACCAGCGGCAGTGATCGGGCCACCCCGATTGCAGTCGTTCCGTTCGGCAACCAGGGCGGCAGCGTGCTGCCGGACGATATGGCCGAAATCATCGGTAACGACCTGCGTAACTCGGGTTACTACTCGCCGATTCCAAAGCAGAACATGATCAGCCAGCCAAGCCAGGCCAGCGAAATCATCTTCCGTGACTTCAAGGCGCTGGGTGCCCAGTACGTCATGGTTGGCAGCATTGCTCCTGCGGGCGGTCGCTTGCAGGTCCAATACGCACTGTTCAACGTCGCCACCGAGCAGCAAGTGCTGACCGGCAGCGTGTCGGGCAGCGTCGATCAACTGCGCGACATGTCGCACTACATCGCGGACCAGTCGTTCGAAAAACTGACCGGTATCAAAGGTGCGTTCTCGACTCGTCTGTTGTACGTGACAGCCGAGCGTTTTTCCGAGAAGAACACTCGCTACACGCTGCAACGTTCGGACTATGACGGTGCCCGCGCTGTGACCCTGCTGCAATCGCGCGAGCCGATCCTGTCGCCGCGTTTCGCACCGGACGGCAAGCGCATCGCTTATGTCTCGTTCGAGCAGAAGCGTCCGCGTATTTTCATGCAGAACATCGACACCGGTCGCCGTGAGCAGATCACCAACTTCGAAGGCCTGAATGGTGCGCCAGCATGGTCGCCGGATGGTCAGCGTCTGGCGTTCGTGCTGTCGAAAGACGGTAACCCTGACATCTATGTGATGAGCCTGGGTTCGCGTCAGATCACGCGTGTTACCAACGGTCCTGGCATCAACACTGAACCGTTCTGGGGTAAGGATGGTTCGACCATCTACTTCACCTCGGACCGTGGCGGCAAGCCTCAGATCTATAAAACCAGCGTCGGTGGTGGCGGTGCGGAGCGTGTGACCTTTATCGGTAACTACAACGCCAACCCCAAGCTTTCGGCTGACGAAAAGACCCTGGTAATGATTCACCGCCAGGAAGGTTTCACTAATTTCAAGGTGGCGGCCCAGGATTTGCAGCGCGGAAGCGTAAAAATCCTCACTGATAGCACTCTGGACGAGTCGCCTACTGTTGCGCCCAACGGCACCATGGTAATCTACGCCACCCGCCAGCAGGGCCGGGGAGTCTTGATGCTCGTGTCCATTAATGGACGCGTAAGGCTCCCGCTTCCTACCGCACAAGGCGAAGTCAGAGAACCTTCCTGGTCCCCTTACCTGAACTGACGCGGCGCTACACGTTGTACTTAACACACTGGGGTTCATTAGGAGTTTCACGATGGAAATGCTGAAGTTTGGTAAATTTGCTGCGCTGGCTCTGGCCATGGCTGTAGCTGTAGGTTGCTCGTCCAAAGGCGGCGACAACGCCGGTGAAGGCGCTGTAGATCCAAACGCTGGTTACGGCGCTAACACTGGTGCAGTTGACGGCTCCCTGAGCGAAGAAGCTGCTCTGCGCGCAATCACCACCTTCTACTTCGAATACGACAGCTCGGACCTGAAGCCAGAAGCCATGCGCTCCCTGGACATTCACGCCAAAGACCTGAAAGCAAACGGCGCTCGCGTTGTTCTGGAAGGCAACACCGACGAACGTGGTACTCGTGAGTACAACATGGCACTGGGCGAGCGTCGTGCGAAAGCCGTTCAGCGTTACCTGGTACTGCAAGGTGTTTCCCCAGCTCAGCTGGAACTGGTTTCCTACGGCGAAGAGCGTGCAGTTGCTACCGGCAACGACGAGCAGTCCTGGTCTCAAAACCGTCGCGTCGAACTGCGTAAGTAATTCGTCATGCGAACGTGCCGTCGTGCTGTAACTGTTTTGGCTCTCAGCCTCGCACCGCTTGCGGTGTGGGCTGCGGTTCCTGTAGTCGATAATGACTCCGGCTATAACAATAGCGGGACTAGTTATCCGCCTGCGGGTTACGGTACGAACGGCGCCTATGCCGGGGGAGGGGTTGCGGCCCCTGTCTCGGCACAGGGCGAGCTGTTCAACCAACTGCAATCGATGCAGGAGCAGATCTCGCGCCAACAAGGCATCATCGAAGTTCTGCAAAATGATGTAGCGCGCATGAAGCAAGAGAGTCTGGAGCGATATCAGGATCTTGATCGGCGCATAGGAACCGGCGTTGCACCAGCCGCGACTCCTGAAAATTCTTCCACCGGTGGTAGTTTGAACGCCCCCGGTGCAGCAGCAGGCGCGGGAGCGGCAGCAGGAACGGCAGCCGCTCAAGCACCTGCCGCGGGTAGCGAGCCGGCTGATCCAGCGAAGGAAAAACTGTATTACGATGCAGCCTTCGACCTGATCAAAGCCAAGGATTTCGACAAGGCCAGCCAAGCGTTTGCCGCATTCCTGCGCAAGTACCCGAACAGCCAGTACGCGGGTAATGCTCAGTACTGGTTGGGCGAAGTGAATTTGGCCAAAGGCGATCTGCAAGGTGCAGGTCAGGCATTTGCCAAGGTTTCGCAGCTGTACCCCAAGCATCCAAAAGTGCCTGATTCGCTGTACAAGCTGGCTGATGTAGAGCGCCGCCTCGGTCACGCCGACAAGGTCAAAGGCATTCTGCAACAGGTCGTGTCGCAATACCCGGGCACTTCCGCCGCTCAGCTGGCCCAGCGTGATCTGCAAAAAATGTAAGGGCTGCTTGACCCGTTTTGAAGAAACCCGCGCTTGTCGCGGGTTTTTTCGTTAGAATTCACGCCCTTTTTATGAAACACGCTTTTTGGGATCTGCGCGGTGGCGGGGTTCCTTGAAGTGCCTGACGGAGGCGGACAGCCTGTTTAGCTGTTATGCCCGTGGCGACTATGCAAGACACATTGAGAATCACCGAAGTTTTCTACTCGTTGCAGGGTGAAACGCGGACTGCGGGGCTGCCCACTGTTTTTGTGCGCCTGACCGGTTGCCCGTTGCGTTGCCAATACTGCGACAGCGCCTACGCATTCACGGGCGGCACCCTTCGCCCGCTCGATGACATCCTCGAGCAAGTGGCCGGTTTTCGTCCGCGCTACGTCTGTGTCACGGGCGGCGAGCCCCTGGCGCAACCCAACGCCATCCCATTGCTCAAGCAGTTGTGTGACGCCGGTTACGAGGTCTCGCTGGAAACCAGCGGTGCCCTGGATATCTCGGCGGTCGATCCACGGGTCAGTCGCGTCGTCGATCTGAAAACCCCGGGTTCGAAAGAAGCGCATCGCAACCGCTACGAGAACATCGAACTGCTCACGCGCAACGATCAGGTGAAGTTTGTCATCTGCTCGCGGGAAGACTACGACTGGGCTGTGTCCAAGCTGATTCAGTACGGTCTGGATCAGCGTGCCGGCGAAGTCCTGTTCTCGCCAAGTCACCATGACCTGAACGCGCGGGACCTGGCTGACTGGGTGGTGGCGGACAACCTGCCAGTGCGACTGCAATTGCAGTTGCATAAATATCTTTGGAATGACGAGCCGGGGCGCTGAAATGACTGAACAACTGAACACTGTGGAAAAACGTGCGGTCATCCTGTTGTCCGGCGGCCTGGACTCGGCGACCGTCGTGGCGATGGCCCGTGCTGAAGGCTACAGCTGCTACACCATGAGCTTCGATTACGGTCAGCGCCATCGCGCTGAACTGCATGCCGCCGAGCGCGTTGCTCGTGACTTGGGTGTGGTCGAGCACAAGGTGATCGGCTTGAACCTGAACGGCATCGGCGGTTCGGCGTTGACCGACAGTTCCATCGACGTACCTGAGGCGCCGAGCGAAGGCATTCCGGTGACTTACGTTCCTGCTCGCAATACGGTGTTTCTGTCCCTCGCGTTGGGCTGGGCTGAAGTGCTCGGCGCGCGTGACATCTTTATTGGTGTGAACGCGGTGGATTACTCCGGTTACCCGGATTGCCGTCCCGAGTTCGTCGAAGCGTTCGAGCGCATGGCCAATCTGGCGACGAAGGCCGGTGTAGAAGGCAATGGCTTCCGTATCCAGGCGCCACTGCAGAACCTGAGCAAGGCGCAGATCGTCCAGGCAGGCGTGAAGCTGGGCGTCGATTACGGGCTGACTGTTTCCTGCTATCAGGCCGACGATAACGGCCATGCGTGCGGTAAATGCGACAGTTGCCGACTGCGTGCAGAAGGCTTTGCGGCGGCCGGAATCAGCGACCCAACACCTTATTTTTGATTTATTTCAAATTAGGTGTTGAATAGTCCTTAAAAATCAGTATTATACGCGCCACCACACAGCGGGTCGTTAGCTCAGTTGGTAGAGCAGTTGGCTTTTAACCAATTGGTCGTAGGTTCGAATCCCACACGACCCACCATTTTTTGTAGCAGTTTTAAAAGTCTGGAAGGCCCACGCAAGTGAGGATTTCCGGATTTTTTTTTGCCCGCGATTTGAGCTCGCATCGAAGCGGGGCTGCACCGCGTGACGCAGGTCAGAATCATCTTTTGCATCCACGGGATTTTCTGTAGCCTTGCGCAGCTTCAACGTTGTCCGTGCCTGATGATACTCACTTTCCCGGCGGTACCCTGAAGGGTCCGGAGCCGGGTGTATACTCGACTTTCGCGCGAAAGCGCCTGCAGGTCTTGCGAACATGACGCAGATTTCCGAACGCCTTCTGGTTCAAGCCCACCTCGACGCCAAGCAGCCCAAGCCGCTGACTGTCGAGGAGGAAGCTCATTACCGTGCCGCCATCGCTGCCGAGCTCAAGGCTCAGGACGCGGTGCTGGTTGCTCACTTCTATTGCGATCCGGTGATTCAGGCCCTGGCCGAAGAAACCGGTGGTTGCGTTTCCGACTCACTGGAGATGGCCCGCTTCGGTAGCGCTCACCCGGCCAAGACTGTGGTAGTCGCCGGTGTGAAGTTCATGGGCGAGACCGCCAAAATCCTCAACCCTGAAAAACGCATCCTGATGCCGACCCTGGAAGCGACCTGCTCGCTGGACCTGGGTTGCCCGGTGGACGAGTTCTCGGCGTTCTGTGATCAGCACCCGGAGCGCACCGTGGTGGTGTATGCCAACACGTCGGCGGCGGTCAAAGCCCGGGCGGATTGGGTGGTGACTTCAAGCTGCGCGCTGGAGATCGTAGAAAGCCTGATGGATAACGGCGAAACCATTATTTGGGGCCCGGACAAACACCTGGGCACCTACATCCAGCGCCAGACCGGCGCGGACATGCTGCTGTGGGACGGTGCCTGCATCGTTCACGAAGAGTTCAAGTCCAAACAGCTCGAAGACATGAAGGCGCTGTACCCGGACGCAGCGATTCTGGTGCATCCCGAGTCGCCGACTTCGGTGATCGAACTGGCGGATGCCGTCGGTTCCACCAGTCAGTTGATTGCTGCGGCGCAGAGCCTGCCGAACAAGACGCTCATCGTCGCCACCGACCGCGGCATCTTCTACAAGATGCAGCAGCTGTGCCCGGACAAGGTCTTCATCGAAGCACCAACGGCCGGTAACGGCGCAGCGTGCCGCAGCTGCGCACATTGCCCGTGGATGGCGATGAACACCCTTGAGCGCCTGCTGAAGAGCTTGAAGGAGGGGGCGAATGAGATCCTTGTCGATCCGGCGTTGATCCCGCAGGCGATTCGGCCGCTCAAGCGCATGCTCGACTTTACCCAGGCTGCACGGATGAAGTTGGTCGGCAACGCATAAGAATTCGCAAAAAACTGTGGGAGCGGCCTGCTCGCTCCCACAATGATTTTTGTTTGCCGAAACTATTTAGTTTTCTTCGGAATCCGTACCAGCTGGGTATCGGAGTAGATGTCATGCCAGCTGCGTTTGTGCTTATCAAACAGCGGCCAGAGAAACCCTAGGCCCACACACAGCCAAGACGCGATCGACACCACAAAGCGCAGCAACGCCTGCCACAGGCTGATGGATGAACCGTCGGCATTTTGCACGCGTATGCACCAGACCTGCATGCCCAGGGTCTGGCCGGACCAGGTCCAGAACTTGGCGAAGAAGCCGAACAGCACAAACAGCAGCACCGTCGACAGCAATGGATCTCCATCCAGCACACCGGCTTCGGTCAACGCGCGCATTTTGTCTTCGCCGATGATCGCCATCTGGATCATCTTGTAGAGCCCGCTGGTGACGATCAACAAAGCAATGCACAGCAGAAAGTCATAGAACATCGCTGCCAGACGACGACCCAAGCCAGCGGCAGGAAATTCGCCCTGGGGTTTCAGCAGGTGTTTCGACATGGCAGGGCTCTCGGCGGAAAAAGAAGCCATTTTACGGATTTACGCGCACAAAAAAGCCCCTGATGTCAGCATCAGGGGCTTTTTCGTTACAGAAGATTAGGCTTCTGCTTGTACTTCGTCAGCCTGCATGCCTTTCTGGCCTTGCACCGCGACGAACGTCACTTTTTGGCCTTCTTTCAGGGTCTTGAAGCCGTTGCCCTGAATAGCGCGGAAATGCACGAACAGATCCGGACCGCTTTCTGGAGTGATAAAACCAAACCCTTTCTCGTCGTTAAACCACTTGACGGTACCGCTCTGACGTGTGGACATTTCTTATTCCTTTAACGCAAAAATTAATGACAGCCTCCTTCTTGTGAAAGAGTACTGGGGCTGGTTGCAGGAGAGTAAGAAGACGTCGAACGGGATGTAGCTAACTTGTAGGCTACTGCCCAGGTCACGATCCCAAGCGACCCATGCAAACACAGTGAACAAACTCTACGCCAACTTCGGGAGAAAAAACAAGCCCTGTGGAGGGCCCGTATTTGCTCGCGTTGGTGGCGTTCATCAGCCAACTAGTGTTGGCTTATGCGATAGCGGTGTTCAATTGTCTTCGTTCGTTATAAGGCAAGTTCGTAATCGAAGATATGCACTGTTTTATGGCGGTTGCGTTACACATTAGTGCACTGTTAACGCAACCCCGTTACTTATAGAAACAGTCAATCAACCTCGGTAGTAGCGTTGTGGAACAAATGGCATTTTGCTTATAAGCAAAGGCACCTTTTTCCCACGAACAATCGCCCAAACGGGTGTGTCGGTAGCAATGTAAGCGCTGTCGAGGTAACCCATGGCCAGAGGGCCGCCTAGGGTCGGGCCGAAGCCGCCACTGCACACTGCACCAATGATGTCGCCTGCTTCATTGACGACTTCTGCACCTTCGCGCACCGGCGTGCGTTCCTGAGGCAGAAGGCCAACACGCTTGCGGCTGACACCGGCTTGTTGCTGTCCGAACACGGTTTCAGCACCAGGGAAACCGCCAGCCCGGGCGCCATCAGCGCGCCGCGGCTTGGAAATGGCCCACAGCAGGCTAGCTTCGATCGGCGTGGTGTCGGTGTTCATGTCGTGGCCGTAGAGGCACAGGCCGGCTTCCAGGCGCAGGGAGTCGCGAGCGCCAAGGCCGATGGCCGCCACTTCCGGCTCGGCCAGCAGAGCGCGAGCCAGGGCTTCAGCGTTGGCGGCGGGTACGGAGATTTCAAAACCGTCTTCACCGGTGTAGCCCGAACGGCTGACAAAGCAGTCCACGCCCAGCAGCTTCACGCGGGCGAACTGCATGAAGGTCATCTTCGCCACTTCAGGTGCCAGGCGCGCGAGCACGGTGACGGCGGCCGGACCTTGCAGCGCCAGCAACGCACGTTCTTCGAACAACGGCTCGATGGTGCACTGGTCGCCAATATGCTTGCGCAGATGCGCGAGGTCCTGATCTTTGCAGGCGGCGTTGACCACCAGGAACAGCTCGTCGTTACCCAGATTGGCGACCATCAGATCGTCAAGGATGCCGCCGGTCTCGTTGGTGAACATCGCATAGCGCTGCATGCCCGTCGGCAGGTCGATGATGTCGACCGGCACCAGGGTTTCCAGGGCCTTGGCGGCATTGGCGCCGGTCAGGCGGATCTGGCCCATGTGCGAGACATCGAACAGCCCGGCCTGATCACGGGTGTGCTGGTGTTCTTTCATCACGCCCAGCGGGTATTGCACCGGCATGTCATAGCCGGCAAACGGCACCATGCGGGCGCCGAGTTCGATGTGCAGTGCGTGCAATGGGGTTTTCAACAGTTGTTCGGTGGACATATTCAGCTCCTGAAAAAGTGTGCAGATGCAGATGAGCGCGCATCAGCACTCGATAATGTTGACCGCCAAACCACCACGGGCGGTTTCCTTGTATTTGCTTTTCATATCGGCGCCGGTCTGGCGCATGGTGCGGATGACCTTGTCGAGGGAGACGAAGTGCTGGCCGTCGCCGCGCAAGGCCATGCGCACCGCATTGATGGCTTTTACCGAGCCCATGGCGTTACGCTCGATGCAAGGCACTTGCACCAGCCCGCCGATCGGGTCGCAGGTCAGGCCGAGGTTGTGTTCCATGCCAATTTCAGCGGCGTTTTCCACCTGCTGCACGGTGCCACCGAGGACTTCGCACAGGGCGCCGGCGGCCATGGAGCACGCCACGCCAACTTCACCCTGACAGCCGACTTCAGCACCGGAGATCGAGGCGTTTTCTTTATAGAGAATGCCGATCGCGGCCGCGGTCAGCAGAAAGCGTACGACACCGTCTTCGTTGGCGCCGGGGATGAAGCGCATGTAGTAATGCAAAACAGCGGGGACGATCCCTGCCGCACCGTTTGTAGGCGCAGTCACCACGCGCCCGCCGTTGGCGTTTTCTTCGTTGACCGCCAGTGCATAGAGGTTGACCCAGTCCAGCACCGACAGCGGATCGCGCAGGGACGATTCCGGGTTCTTGCACAGTTGCGCATGCAGCGCGGCTGCCCGCCGTTTGACCTTCAAACCACCGGGCAAAATGCCTTCGTTACGACAACCGGCGGCGACGCAGTCCTGCATCACTTGCCAGATATTCAACAGACCGGCGCGGGTTTCCGCTTCCGGGCGCCAGGCACTTTCGTTGGTCAGCATCACCTGGCTGATGGACAAGCCATAGGTAGCGCAATGACCGAGCAGGTCCTTGGCGCTTTTGAACGGGAAGGTCAGTGGCGTGGCGTCTTCGACAATTCGGTCGGCGCCGGCGGCGTCTTCATCGACCACGAATCCGCCGCCGACCGAATAGTACTCGCGGCTGCGGACCTGCAGGCCGGCGGCATCGAACGCGCGAAAGATCATGCCGTTGGGGTGATAGGCCAACGGTTTGCGGATCATCGCCAGGTGCAGTTTTTCATTGAATTCGATGGCGTGCTCACCGAGCAGGTTCAGACGACCGCTGCTGCGGATCTCTTGCAGGCGGGCGGCGACGGTTTCGGTGTTTACGGTGTCAGGGTGTTCGCCTTCCAGGCCCAGCAACACAGCCTTGTCGCTGCCATGGCCTTTACCGGTGGCGCCGAGTGATCCGTAGAGCTCGACTTTGACGCAGGTGGTCGCCGCCAGCAGCTCTTCACGGCGCAAGCCTTCGGCGAAACGCGCAGCAGCACGCATCGGGCCGACGGTGTGCGAGCTGGAGGGGCCGATGCCAATCTTGAACAGGTCGAACACGCTTAACGACATGGTTGTTCTCCGGTTTCTTGTTATGAGGAGCACCGCGACCCCGTAGGAGCGAGGCTTGCCCGCGAAGCTTTTAGCAACCTTGATGGCCTCTTCGCGGGCAAGCCTCGCTCCTACAGGTTTTGTGGTGTCCTTGTGGGGGCAGGCGAACCCCCCCCTATGGTTTAAGCGTAGCTTTCGATCGACGGGCAGGCGCAGACCAGGTTGCGATCGCCAAACACGTTGTCGACCCGACCGACCGGTGGCCAGTACTTGCCTTCGATCAGCGATGCAACCGGATACACCGCTTGCTCACGGCTGTACGGATGCGTCCACTCGCCGACCAGTTCCGCCGCGGTGTGCGGGGCGTTTTTCAGCGGGTTGTCGTCCTTGTCCAGCGTGCCGTTTTCCACCGCCCGGATTTCTTCGCGGATGCGGATCATGGCGTCGCAGAAGCGGTCCAGTTCTTCCTTGGATTCGCTTTCGGTCGGCTCGATCATCAGCGTGCCGGCCACCGGGAACGACATGGTCGGGGCGTGGAAACCGAAGTCGATCAGGCGCTTGGCGACGTCATCGACGCTGATGCCGCTGCTGTCCTTGAGCGGACGCAGGTCGAGGATGCATTCGTGCGCCACCAGGCTGTTGCTGCCGGTGTACAGCACGGGATAGTGCTCTTCGAGACGCCGGGAAATGTAGTTGGCATTGAGGATCGCCAGTTGCGACGCGCGTTTCAGACCGGCGCCGCCCATCATCCGAATGTACATCCAGGTGATTGGCAAAATGCTCGCGCTGCCGAACGGTGCGGCGCACACCGCGCCTTCCTTGCGCTCCATCTGCGCGTGACCCGGCAGGAACGGGGTCAGGTGTGACTTGACGCCAATCGGGCCGACACCCGGGCCGCCGCCACCGTGGGGGATGCAGAAGGTTTTGTGCAGGTTCAGGTGCGAGACGTCGCCGCCGAACTTGCCCGGCGCGCACAGACCGACCATTGCATTCATGTTGGCGCCGTCGATGTACACCTGGCCGCCGTTGTCATGAATGATGCCGCAGATGTCGCGGATGCCTTCTTCGAACACGCCGTGGGTCGACGGGTAGGTGATCATCAATGCCGCGAGATGCTCGCGGTGCTCGATGGCCTTGGCGCGCAGGTCTTCGATGTCGACGTTGCCGCGCGCATCGCAAGCGGTCACGACCACGCGCATGCCGGCCATGTTGGCGGTGGCCGGGTTGGTGCCGTGGGCGGACGAGGGGATCAGGCAGATGTCGCGACGGTCTTCGCCACGGCTCTGGTGATAGGCGCGAATGGCCAAGAGGCCGGCGTACTCGCCTTGCGAACCGGCGTTCGGTTGCAGCGAGATCGCGTCGTAACCGGTGGCGGCGCAGAGCATCGCTTCCAGTTCATCGGTCAGTTGCTGGTAACCGGCGCTTTGCTCGGCCGGGGCGAACGGGTGCAGGGCGCCGAATTCAGCCCAGGTCACCGGGATCATTTCGCTGGCGGCATTGAGTTTCATGGTGCAGGAACCCAGCGGGATCATGGTGCGATCCAGCGCCAGGTCCTTGTCGGCGAGCTTGCGCAGGTAGCGCATCAGCTCGGTTTCCGAGTGATAGCGGTTGAACACCGGGTGGCTGAGGATCGGCGATTGGCGCAGCAGGGCGGCCGGGATCATGCTTTCAACATTCGCAGCCAATGCAGCGAAATCCGGCAAAGTTTTGCCGTCGGCCAGCAGGGCCCACAGGGTTTCGACGTCGGCCTGGTGGGTGGTTTCGTCGAGGGACAGGCCCAGACGTTCAGTATCGACGACGCGCAGGTTGATCTGCTGAGCACGCGCCTGGTCGTGCAACTTGGCGGTGTTAGCGCCGGTCTTGATCGTCAGCGTGTCGAAGAAGCTTGTTTGCTCGACGCTCAGACCCAAAGCGCTCAAGCCTTGGGCCAGAATCGCGGTCAGGTGATGCACGCGGTTGGCGATCTGCGCCAGGCCTTTCGGGCCGTGGTACACGGCGTACATGCTGGCGATGTTGGCCAACAAAACCTGGGCAGTGCAGATATTGCTGGTGGCTTTCTCGCGGCGGATATGTTGCTCGCGGGTCTGCATCGCCAGGCGCAGCGCCGGCTTGCCGAAACGGTCCACGGAGACGCCGACCAGACGGCCCGGCATGTCGCGTTTGAACGCATCCTTGGTGGAGAAATACGCGGCATGCGGGCCACCGAAGCCCAGCGGCACGCCGAAGCGTTGCGCACTGCCGATGGCCACGTCGGCACCGAACTCGCCCGGCGGGGTCAGCACGGTCAGGGCCAGCAAGTCAGCGGCGACCGCAACCAGTGCGTTGGCAGCGTGGAAGCGTTCGGTCAGTTCGCGGTAATCGAAGACGTCACCGTTGCTCGCCGGGTATTGCAGCAGGGCGCCGAAAAACGGCGTCACGTCGCTCAGTTCGCGCTCGTCGCCGACCACCACGTCGATGCCCAGCGGTTCGGCACGGGTGCGCAGCACGTCGAGGGTTTGTGGGTGGCAATGCACCGAAGCGAAGAACGCGTGGCTGCCCTTGTTCTTGCTCAGGCGTTTGCAGAAGGTCATCGCTTCGGCAGCGGCGGTGGCTTCGTCCAGCAGGGAAGCGTTGGCGATCGGCAGGCCACTGAGGTCGCTGATCAGGGTCTGGAAGTTCAGCAGTGCTTCGAGACGGCCCTGGGAAATTTCCGGTTGGTACGGGGTGTAAGCGGTGTACCACGCCGGGTTTTCCAGCAGGTTGCGCAGGATCGGCGACGGCGTGTGAGTGCCGTAGTAACCCTGGCCGATGTAGGTCTTGAACAGCTGATTTTTGCTGGCGATGGATTTGATCAACGCCAGCGCATCGGCTTCGCTCAGACCGTCTTCCAGGCCGAGCACGCTGGTGCCTTTGATGCTGTCCGGAATGACGCTGGCGCTCAGGGCTTCCAGGGAGTCAAAACCGAGGCTGTTGAGCATGGCTTGTTCGTCGCCGGCACGCGGGCCGATGTGGCGCGCGATGAATTCGTTGGCTGTCGTTAGGTTTACTTGAGTCATGTCAGCGCTCCTCAGGCTTCGGCGTTGGCTTTGATCAGACGGTCGTAAGCGTCTTGATCCAGCAGTTGGGCGACAGCCGAGGCATCGCTTGGTTGAAAGCGGAAGAACCAGCCTTCGCCCAGCGGATCTTCGTTGACCCGTTCAGGGCTGCTGTCCAGCGCCGGGTTCACTTCCAGCACTTCACCGTCCAACGGCATGTACACGCCGCTGGCGGCTTTTACCGATTCCACGGTGGCGGCTTCAGCGCCTTTGTCGTAGGACTGCAGCTCAGGCAGTTGTACGAAAACCACGTCGCCCAAGGCGTTCTGTGCGAAAGCGGTGATGCCGACTGTGACGGTGCCGTCAGCTTCGGTACGCAGCCATTCGTGATCTTCAGTAAAACGCAACTCGCTCATGGAAACTCCTAAGGGGGCCAGACTCGTCTGGTGGACGCGATTGAATGCTGGGCAAAACCCTGCTTTATGAGTGGATACTAAGCAAAATTGCGGCCAATGTTTTTTTATCGTTATAAATCAATTGATTATGTGTTTTTTCACAACGACCGACCATTATGACTGTAGCGAAATCGCTACACTCATAAGCAAAGAAAAAAGCTCAAGTGGATCAAAGCCTTGCACAGTGGTGATCGGGAGAAGGTGTAGCGATTTCGTTCCGCTGTAGCGCTTTCAGTACAGATGGAGGTCGCTTTTAAACAGGTTCGAAACGCTTCAAACATCAGACCGAATATGGCTTTACGGCTTGTTGGGAATCCCGTATTTGCGCAACCGATGGGCAATCGCCGTGTGTGAGGTTTGTAGGCGGCTGGCCAGTTGGCGGGTCGAGGGGTAGCTGACGTAGAGTTTTTCCAGCAGGGTTTTTTCGAACGCTTCCATCGCCTGTTCGAGGCTGTCGACGTCGCTGTCGCTCTGGCGTGCCACGGAAGTGCCAGCGATGTCCAGGTCGCCGATGTCCACCAGGCTGCTTTCGCAAATCGCCGCCGCGCGGAAAATCACGTTCTGCAGTTGCCGCACGTTGCCCGGCCAGCGATTGCCCAGCAGCGCCGGGTAGGTGCCCGGTGCCAGACGACACACCGGCCGCTGAATCTGCGCACAGGCCTGCTGCATGAAATAGCGGGCCAGCAGCAGGATGTCCTGGCCGCGTTCGCGCAGCGGCGGGACTTCGACGTTGAGGACGTTGAGGCGATAGAACAGGTCTTCGCGGAACGTGCCTTCGCTGACCATTTTTTCCAGATCGCGGTGCGTGGCGCTGAGGATCCGCACATTGACCTTGACCTCACGATCCCCGCCCACTCGCCGGAAGCTGCCGTCATTCAGAAAGCGCAGCAATTTCGCTTGCAAGTACGGCGACATTTCGCCGATCTCATCGAGAAACACCGTGCCCTGGTTCGCCAGTTCCATCAGCCCCGGCTTGCCGCCCCGTTGCGCGCCGGTAAAAGCGCCAGGGGCGTAGCCGAACAGCTCGCTTTCGGCGAGGTTTTCCGGCAACGCTGCGCAGTTCAGCGCCAGGAATGGCGAGCTGTGCCGCGCGCTGATGGCGTGGCAGGCGCGGGCCACGAGTTCTTTGCCAGTACCGGTTTCGCCCTGAATCAATAAGGGTGCATCAAGCGCCGCCACGCGCTGGGCGCGGGCCTTGAGGGTGCGAATCGCCGGAGACTCGCCGAGCAGTGCATCAAACCCTTCGGCATGGTCGTGGTGCAGCGCCGAGAGTCGTTCGCCAATGCGGTTCGGTTGATACAGGGTCAGCAGGGCACCGGCATCAGTGATCGGCGTGGCGTCCAGCAACAAGGTCTGACCGTTGACGGTGATCTCGCGCAGTGGCAAACGGAAGCCGTGTTCCATCAGGGCGTCGAGCAGCGCCGGGTCGGCAAACAGCTCTGCCACGCTTTCACCGGCCGGTTCGCGACCGTACAACGCAATCAATGCCGGGTTCGCCAGCAATACCTTGCCGTCGCTGTCCAGCGCCAGTACCGGGTCGGTCATGGCCGCGAGCAACGCGTCGAGCTGCAAATGCCGGCGCTGACCGGGAAGGATGTCGACCACGGTCATTGCCTGTACGCCGCGCACGCTGAGCAGCGCTCCGCGCAGCTCTTCAAGCACTTCCGGACTCAGGGTCGGGGCGTCGATGTAGACGTTGGGCGGGACCATTTCCACCGCATCCAGATTGAGATTGCGCCCACCGAGCAAGGCCAGGACTTCCTGGGTAATGCCGACGCGGTCGATGAAGCTGACGTGGATACGCATGGGGCGGTTTTCAATCTGACGTGCGGAGGGTGGCAAGTATGCCTTGGAGCAGGGTGGTTGGTGAAATCGAGTGATGGAAGCACCACCTGCAGGAGCCAGCAATCCGGCTCCTACAGAGGGGAGTGAGTTATTCCAGGTGTTCGGGTTTGACCGGATCGCCGGATTTAATGTCCAGTTGCACCCGCACGTCTTCGAACATCGCATCGTAGTATTTGTGCATGGAACCGATGTTGCTGTGCACCTTGGGAAGGCCGTACTTCTCGGCGATTTTCGTCACGTTGCTGGCGAAGTTATAGGCCTGATCCTTGGGCAGGAAGAAAGACTCCTTCAAATCACTACCCTCGATGCTGCCGTGCATCGTGAACAGCATCCCTTTGCCTTCTTTGGGATCCTGAGTCACTTCATAGTCGATACACAGGTCGTAGCTGACATCATCCTTGTTCAGCGCGTGGCGCTCGATGTGCAAGTGACCGGGCTCGAACGTTGCCATTGACGTCTCTCCTTATAAATAAGTTATGCCAGGTGTCGCCGTGCTGATCCGCGTGCCGGCCTTGCCCTGGACGATCGCTTCGATGTCCGAGAGTGAACCGATCACCGCGACTTTTCCAGTGTGGCGCGCGAACTCGCAGGCGGCTTGAACCTTCGGCCCCATGGAGCCGGCGGCGAAGCCGAGTTTTTCCATATCGTCCGGGTGAGCCTGGGCGATGGCTTTCTGGGTCGGTTTGCCGAAGTCGATGAAGGCCGCGCTGACGTCGGTGGCGATCACCAGCAGATCGCTCTCAAGCTGTTCGGCCAGCAGCGCCGAGCACAGGTCTTTGTCGATCACCGCTTCCACGCCTTGCAGCTTGCCGTGGGCGCCATACACCGTCGGGATGCCGCCACCGCCGGCGCAAATCACGATGCTGCCTTTTTCCAGCAGCCACTTGATCGGGCGGATTTCGAAGATGCGTTTCGGTCTCGGGCTGGCCACTACGCGGCGGAATTTGTCGCCGTCCGGGGCGATTGCCCAGCCTTTCTCGGCGGCGAGTTTTTCCGCTTCGGCTTTGGCGTAGACCGGGCCGATGGGTTTGGTCGGATTCTGGAACGCCGGGTCATTGGCGTCGACTTCGACCTGGGTCAGGAGTGTGGCGAAGGGCACTTCGAAGTCCAGCAGATTGCCCAGTTCCTGTTCGATGATGTAGCCGATCATGCCTTCAGTTTCGGCACCGAGCACGTCCAGCGGGTAAGGCGAAACTGAAGTGTAGGCCGCGGCTTGCAGCGACAGCAGGCCAACCTGAGGGCCATTACCGTGGGCGATCACCAGTTCATTGCCGGCATAAATTTTGGCGATTTGTTCTGTGGCGATCCGGATGTTGGCCCGCTGGTTGCCCGCGGTCATCGGTTCACCACGGCGGAGCAGGGCGTTACCGCCCAGAGCAACGACGATACGCATAATGCAGTCCTTCTAAACAGAGAATTGCGGATGACCCGGCTCCTACAGGAGGACGCCGGGTGAGCCTTTAGATATCCGCCAACGCCGACACCAGGATCGCCTTGATGGTGTGCATGCGGTTTTCCGCTTGCTCGAAGGCGATGTTGGCCGGCGATTCGAAGACTTCTTCAGTCACTTCGACGCCATTGGCCAGGTGCGGATACCGCGCGGCGATGTCCTTGCCGACCTTGGTTTCGCTGTTGTGGAACGCCGGCAGACAGTGCATGAACTTCACTCGCGGATTACCCGAGGCTTTCATCATTTTCGCGTTGACCTGGTACGGCAGCAGTTGCTCGATGCGCTCGTCCCACGCTTCCACCGGTTCGCCCATCGACACCCAGATATCGGTGTGGATGAAGTCCACGCCCTTGACCGCTTCTTTCGGGTCTTCGGTGATGGTGATGCGTGCGCCGCTGTCTTCGGCGAAGACTTTGCACTGATCGATAAAATCCTGATGCGGCCACAGCGCTTTCGGTGCGGCGATGCGCACGTCCATGCCGAGTTTGGCGCCAATCATCAGCAGCGAATTGCCCATGTTGTAGCGGGCGTCACCGAGGTAGGCGTAGCTGATGTCATGCAGCGGTTTGTCACTGTGTTCGCGCATGGTCAGGACGTCGGCGATCATTTGCGTCGGGTGGAATTCAGCGGTCAGGCCGTTGAACACCGGCACGCCGGCGAACTTGGCCAGCTCTTCGACGATTTCCTGTTCGAAGCCACGGTACTCGATGGCATCGAACATCCGCCCGAGCACGCGGGCGGTGTCTTTCATGCTTTCTTTGTGGCCAATCTGCGACGACACCGGGTCGATGTAGGTGACGTGGGCACCCTGGTCATGGGCCGCCACTTCGAAGGCGCAACGGGTGCGGGTCGAGGTTTTTTCGAAGATCAGCGCGATGTTCTTGCCTTGCAGGTGTGGACGCTCGGTGCCGGTGTACTTGGCGCGTTTGAGGTCGCGGGACAGGTCCAGCAGGTAATGCAACTCGCGGGTGGTGTGGTGCATCAGCGAGAGCAGGCTGCGGTTGCGCATATTGAAAGCCATGATGTGGATCTCCTTGGGTTTCGGTTATCCGTCTGCTTCACGCTTCATAGGCGCGAAGCAGGGCACCAGAATTAATAGTCGATAGGGTCGCGAATGATCGGGCAGGTCATGCAGTGGCCGCCGCCACGCCCGCGCCCGAGTTCGCCGGCGCTGATGGTGATGACTTCCACGCCGGCCTTGCGTAGCAGGGTGTTGGTGTAGGTGTTGCGGTCATAACCGATCACCACGCCGGGCTCCACGGCGACCACGTTGTTGCCGTCATCCCACTGCTCGCGTTCGGCGGCGAAGCTGTTGCCGCCAGTTTCGACGACACGCAGGGCCTTGAGGTTGAGCGCTGCGGCCACGGTTTCAAGGAAGTTGGTTTTCTCCCGTTGGATATCGATGCCGTGCGGCTTGCTTTCGTCAGGGCGCAGGGTGAAGGGGACGATCTGGTTGACCACTTCCGGGAAGATGGTGACCAGGTCGCGGTCGCAGAAGCTGAACACGGTGTCCAGGTGCATCGCCGCGCGGGATTTCGGCAGACCGGCAACGATTACCCGCTCCACAGCTTTGTTTTTGAACAGGTTGCGTGCCAGCTGACCGATGGCCTGGTGGGACGAGCGCTCCCCCATGCCGATCAACACGACGCCATTGCCAATCGGCATTACGTCGCCGCCTTCCAGTGTGGCGGCACCGTGTTCTTGGTCGGGGTCGCCGTACCAGATCTGGAAATCCGCGTTGGTGAACTCGGGGTGGAATTTATAGATGGCGCTGGCCAGCAAGGTTTCCTGGCGTCGCGCCGGCCAGTACATCGGGTTGAGCGTCACGCCGCCGTAGATCCAGCAGGTGGTGTCGCGGGTGAACTGGGTGTTGGGCAGCGGCGGCAGGATGAAGCTGGCGTGGCCGAGGAAGTCGCGGAACATCTCGATGGTCTTGCCTCCGAAGCTGCTCGGCAGGTCATCGGCCGACACGCCACCAATCAGGGATTCAGCGATCTTGCGCGGTTCCAGGCTGCGCAGCCACGAACCGACTTCATGGATCAGACCAAGGCCGACCGAATTGGCCGTGACCTTGCGTTCCAGAATCCAGTCCAGTGCTTCAGGGATCGCGACAATGTCGGTCAGCAAGTTGTGCATTTCCAGCACGTCGATATTGCGTTCGCGCATTTTGGTGACGAAATCGAAATGGTCCCGCTTGGCTTGGGCGACCCACAGCACATCATCGAAAAGCAGTTCGTCGCAGTTGTTCGGGGTCAGCCGCTGGTGGGCCAGGCCGGGGGAGCAAACCATGACTTTGCGCAGTTTGCCGGCTTCGGAATGTACGCCGTACTTAACTTTTTCCGTGGTCATTACAGAGATCCTCCAGATGACAAATAAGTCGGGTGTTACAGAGTCAGGAAGCCGTCATACAGCCCGTAAGCCGCCACCAGGGCGCCCGCGACGACTGCGGCGAAAATCAGCTTCTCGACGTTGGTGAAAACCGGTTTGTTGACTTCAAGCTTGGCCTTGGCGAACAGGATCGCGCCGGGGGCATAGAGCAGGGCCGAAAGCAGCAGGTATTTGACCCCGCCGGCATAGATCAGCCAGACCGCGTAGATCAACGCGACGGCGCCGATGAACAGGTCCTTGCTGCGCTCGGCGGCAGCGTTTTCATAGCTCTCGCCGCGTACCGCCAGCAGCAGTGCATACGCCGCCGACCACAGGTAGGGCACCAGAATCATCGAGGTGGCGAGGTAGATCAGCGACAGGTAAGTGCTGGCCGAAAACAGCGTGATGATCAGGAACAGCTGCACCATCGCGTTGGTCAGCCACAGGGCGTTGACCGGTACATGGTTGGCGTTTTCCTTGCGCAGGAAGGCCGGCATGGTGTGGTCCTTGGCGGCGGCGAACATGATCTCCGCACACAGCAACACCCACGACAGCAACGCACCGAGCAGGGAAATGATCAGGCCAACGCTGATCAGCACTGCGCCCCAATGACCGACTACGTGTTCGAGCACCGCGGCCATCGACGGGTTCTGCAGTCTGGCCAATTCCGGTTGAGTCATGATGCCCAACGACAGCACGTTCACCAGCACCAGGAACAGCAGCACGGTGATGAAGCCGATCACGGTGGCTTTACCGACGTCGCTGCGTTTTTCCGCCCGGGCCGAAAAAATGCTCGCACCTTCGATGCCGATGAACACCCAGACGGTGACCAGCATCATGTTGCGCACCTGGTTCATCACGCTGCCCAGGTCCGGGGTCTTCACGCCCCAGATGTCGGCGGTAAAGATGTCCAGTTTGAACGCGAAAACAGCGATAAGAACGAACAACAGCAGCGGCACGATTTTGGCGACGGTGGTCACCAAGTTGATGAACGCCGCTTCCTTGATCCCGCGCAGCACCAGAAAGTGCACGGCCCAGAGCAACACCGAGGCGCCGATCACGGCGGCAACGGTATTGCCCTCGCCAAAAATCGGGAAGAAATAACCGAGGGTGCTGAACAGCAGAACGAAGTACCCCACGTTGCCCAACCAGGCACTGATCCAGTAACCCCAGGCGGACGAGAAACCCATGTAGTCACCGAAACCGGCTTTGGCATAGGCGTAAACACCACCGTCCAGATCAGGCTTTCGATTGGCCAGGGTCTGGAAGACGAAGGCCAGTGTCAGCATGCCGACGGCGGTGATGGCCCAACCGATCAGCACGGCGCCGACGTCGGCACTCGCGGCCATGTTCTGGGGCAAAGAAAAGATCCCGCCACCAATCATTGAGCCGACAACCAAGGCAACCAGTGCGCCGAGTTTCAGTTTTTCGGGGGATTCAGACATTGCATGACTCCAATGCAGGAGAAGAGAGACAACAGAATAATTCTGTTAGTTATTCACTCAGCTGACATAGATCAATGCATGGGTACATTCCGTTGTTAATGAAAGACTTATGAACGTTTACTGCGCATAACGGTATTGCTGGAAAAGCCCTATCCAGAGGCCTCGTTCAGATCGAACAGATATAACGGATATCGCTTGGAGTTTTTGAAGCTAGTTCGTTTCTGCAGTTTTGCAAATTTTCTCATTTGCGCGTAGTTGAGCGTTGAATTGTTAGGTGTAACACATAAAACTGCTATTGATAACGTGAGTGATAGAAGCACTGGCTATAAATAGAATGACGCCAATGGTCATTAATCAATTAACGTTATTACCGTTTGACTATTTAGTTAAAGTTATCCCTCGCCACAGGTTCAGTGCAGGAAAAAAGGAGACGCGGGATGTCGCAACCGACGCAAAAACTTCGACTGAGCGCGCTGATCGCTCTGGTAGTGGGGTTGATGATTGGTGGCGGGATCTTTTCTTTGCCGCAGAACATGGCCGCCCGAGCGTTGCTGTATGCACCGGGGGTGGTTCTGTTCACCAAGGCCAAACACGAAGGTCTGACGGCCTACGGCGTGTACAGCGGATTGCTGTCGCTGTGAGGTTGTTGCTGGAGTACCAGCCGCCCTTTGACTGGCCGGCGATGCTGGGGTTTTTGTCGGCGCGGTCGGTGGCCGGGATGGAGACAGTGGTCGATGGCGTGTATTCGCGCAGCATCGGGTTGAACGGCGTCCAGGGTGCGTTTTCGATCAGGCCCGGGGCGGGTCATGCGTTGGACGTGATGCTGGATTTTCCTGATCCGGCGGCGGTGCTGGAGATTGTTTCGCGGCTGCGGCGGATGTTTAATCTGGATGCGGATTTGTTGACGATCCATCGGCAGCTGACCACTGATCCGTTGATGGCGCGATTGATTGCCGAGCGGCCGGGGTTGCGCGTTCCGGGGGCGTGGGACGGTCTGGAACTGGCGATTCGTGCGGTGCTGGGTCAGCAGATTAGGGTGAGCGCGGCGATCAAATTGGCGGGGAAAATGGTGGCGCACTATGGGCTGCCTTTAGCGCTTGATGTGCCCGGAGTCACTCATGTGTTCCCCGAGGCATTTGTTTTGGCTAAAGCGGATTTGGCGACGCTGGGCCTGCCGAAAAGCCGTGGCCGGACATTGTCGGGGGTCGCTCAGGCATTGCTCGATGATCCTTTGCTGTTTGAGCCGGGCCGGGAAGGCAATGTGTCGCGGTTGCTGGCGCTGCACGGGATCGGTGACTGGACGGCGCAGTACATTGCGTTAAGGCAGTTGCGGGAAATGGATGCGTTTCCCAGTGGGGATGTGGGGTTGATCAATGCGCTGGCGGTGGTCGAAGGTGAGCGGGTGACGGCTCGGGAGTTGTTGGTGCGGGCTGAGGCATGGCGGCCTTATCGAGGGTATGCGGCGCAGCTGCTTTGGACTTCATTGAGTCGGCCAGACTGAGCTGATCCGATATTTTTGCTGACTATTCGGGCCTCTACGCGGGCAAGCCCGCGAAGGCGTCCGAAAAGTCACCACCACTGTGCGCGATAGGAACCCAATTCCCCAGCAGGAAGTGCCCACTGCAACGGAGTCCCGGTGATTTTCAGTGGCACATGAAGCCGATGCGCCGGTCCCCAGGGCGTCTGCTCGACCAGCATCCCTTGATCATTTACATCTTCCGCCCGCAACGGTTCTTCCGTTCCGGCACCCCGTTCAATCAACAACTTCGCAGTCCGCGCCAGCGACAACCGGGCCGATCCCCCACGCCCCAGCAACGTGATCGCCGCAGCCGCCATCAAATACCCGGTCGCATGATCAAGCGCCTGCACCGGCAACGGCGTCGGCGTGTCCGCGTTCTTCCATCGCCTGCCGGCTTCGGCAATCCCGCTGCTCATCTGCACCAGGCTGTCGAAGCCGCGACGGCTCTGCCATGGACCGCTCCAGCCGTAGGCGTTCAGGCAGACGTCGATCAGGCCAGGCGCGAGTTTCTGGCGTTCGACAACGCCGTAACCCAAGCGCTCCAGCGCATCGGCGCGGTAGCCGTGGAGCAGAATGTCGGCGTCCTTGAGCAGGCTTTCGAACACCGCGCGATCAGCCTTGTCGTGCAGATCCAAGCGCGCGCAACGTTTGCCCAGGGTGACTTCCGGCACCACGCCCGGTTCATTCCAGGTCGGTGGGTCGATACGCAAAACGGCGGCGCCAAGGCCTGCCAGAAAGCGGCTGGCAATCGGGCCGGCGAGCACTCGGGTTAAATCCAGTACCTTGATCCCGGCCAGCGGTTGCGCCACCGAGCCTTGCCATGGTTTCGCGTTCTGGCGGCTGTTGTCAGCAAACTGAATCAGCGGCTCGGCGTTCACGGCCTGGCCTTGGGGATGCGCCTGCCATTGCGCCCAGCTACGCATCTCGGCGGCGCAGCCACCGGCATCGACCACGGCCTGCTCCAGATCACTTTTGGCCCATTGAGCAACCTTGCTCGCCATCGCTGCACGGTCGGCACAGGCGCCGAGCACTTTTTCGGCAGCGGCGTGGTGGTGGGGCGCGTTGGTGTGCAGGCGGATCCAGCCATCCTTTGTGGCGTAGTCACCGGCGACCGGGTCCCAGAGCGGCGGGATGCTCCAGCCTACCGGGCGGATCGAAGTGGCGAACCAGAAGGAGGCCAGGCGGCGGTCGACCTCAAGGGTGGGTAAGCGACCGGTGTGTTGCTGGAGCCATTCGCTGACAGCCTGGCCGGCAGCGGCAATGCTGGCGCACGCCAGGTCGGTGACGGCAAACGCCGAGGGCAGGGCGCCGCTCGAGGTGAGCTTGAACTGGGTATGAGGCAAGCTGAGTGCGGCTTGAATGGACGTGAGTAAATCAGTCATCGAAGGCCCTCCGGAACGAGAGCTCGATCATAGTTGATAGATCGTTCCCACGCCCCGCGTGGTAATGCCTCACCCAACGCTCCGCGTCCGCTTTGGGGACGCAGAGCGTCCCTGGCTGCATTCCCACGCAGAGCGCGGGAACGATCATTACACCCGGAACTGATCCATCAACTTCATTTGGTGATTGGTCAACGCGTTAAGCTGGCTGCTGATCTGTGCTGACTCGGTAGCCTGCCCGGTCAGGGTTTCGGTGACGGTGCGGATCGCCGAGACGTTGCGATTGACCTCTTCGGCCACGGCGCTTTGCTGTTCGGCGGCGCTGGCGATTTGCAGGTTCATGTCGCTGATGACCGTCACTGCGTCGCTGATTTTGCTCAAGGCCTGCACCGCTTGCTGGATCTGCCCGGCGTTGCTGTGGGCCTGGTTCTGGCTCGAATGCATGGTGGCAACCACGCCGCGGGTGCCGGTCTGGATGCGTTCGATGACGATGCGAATTTCTTCCACTGAATCCTGGGTGCGTTTGGCCAGGTTGCGCACTTCATCGGCCACCACCGCAAAGCCGCGACCGCTTTCGCCGGCACGGGCTGCTTCAATCGCCGCGTTGAGGGCCAGCAGGTTGGTTTGTTCGGCGATGCTGCGGATCACTTCGAGCACCGAGCCGATCTGCTCGCTGTTGACCGCCAGCGCTTCGACTTCGGTCACTGCTTTGCTGACTTCGTCGGCCAGCAGGTTGATGTCGCGGGTGCTGCGCTCGATGATCGACATGCCATCGCGAGCCGATTGATCCGCGCCTTTAGCCGCGTTGGCCGCGTTCGACGCACTGTTGGCGACGTCGTGGGCGGTGGCGCTCATCTCGTTGGACGCGGTGGCCACCTGGTCGATTTCGCGGAACTGCACCTGCATGCCTTCGCTGGTCTGGCGGGCGATTTCCGAAGACTGGTCGGCGGTGCCACGCGCATCAGTGATGCTTAGTTTGATCTGCGCGATAGTCGGTTGCAGCTTGTCGAGGAAACGGTTGAACCAGCTGACCAGTTCGCCCAGTTCGTCTTTCTTGCTGTAGTGCAGGCGTTGAGTCAGGTCACCGTCGCCGCTGGCAATCGCCTTGAGCATCTCGGCCACGCTGTTGATCGGCCGGGTCACGCCGG
This sequence comes from Pseudomonas sp. Hz4, assembly GCF_054898165.1. Taxonomy (NCBI): domain Bacteria; kingdom Pseudomonadati; phylum Pseudomonadota; class Gammaproteobacteria; order Pseudomonadales; family Pseudomonadaceae; genus Pseudomonas; species Pseudomonas sp. Hz4. The sequence continues at coordinate 1,661,821 of NZ_CM142719.1, forward strand.
AAGCCGTGAGCCAGATCAGCAACAGTCCGACCAGGCCGGCAATCACCGCCACCAACACCGCTTTGAGGATGCCGCTTTGCTGGGCGTCATCGAGTACGGCTTGCAACTTTACCGAGTCGGCCAGCAGCACTTGTTTCGGCAGGTCGATCACCACGCCCCAGGCTTTGGACTCGGCAATCGGACTGACCGGGTACACCGCGCGAATCAGGTCGCCCTGTTCGAGGATCTTCGGCGTGCCACCGCTGAGCAGTTGCAGGACGTCCTTGCCGTCTGCGCCCAGGGTGTCACCGATGCTTTTGCCGACCTTGCTCGCGTCGACACTGTAACCGGCGAGCACGCCGCTGCCGGAGACGATCAGCATGTGCCCCGCGCTGTTGAACAGATCACGCTGGGAGTCGACAGTCGCCGCTTGCAGCGCGTCGAGGGCAATGTCCACACCGACCACGCCGATGGATTTGCCATCCACCAACAGCGGTACGGAAATGCTGGTCATCAGCATTTCCTTGCCGCCGACGGTATCGGCATAGGGGTCGAGCAGGCAGGTACGCTTGCTGTCGCGAGGGCAGGTGTACCAGCTGTTGTAGGGCGTACCGCTGACGCTCAAGGTGGTTTTGGTCATGTCGTCTTCGACCATGATCGTGTTGATCCCGGCACCGCCGGCACGGCTCCAGTAGCTGGCGAAACGACCGGTTTCGTTGGACTGGCGAGCCGCATCGTTGGCGAACTCGCTGTCCTTGCCGTCCAACCCGTTGGGTTCGAACGCCAGCCAGATCCCCAGCACTTTGCTGTTGCGCTCGAAGGCGGTTTTCAGGCTCTGGTTCAACTCTTCACGCAGGGCGCCAGCTTCAAGGGAGCGCTTGCTCGCCATGTTGCGCAAGTCCGTGATCTGATCGGCCAGGGCGGTCACCACCAGCAGGCTTTCGCCAAAGGTTTTCTGCACCTGCACCGCTTGCTCGGCGGCCTTGGCCTGGAGCAGGTTCTGCACACTGGCGGTGAGCATCTTGCTGCTGGAGGCGCTGACCAGTTCATCGTTCTGATCGGTCTGGTAGATGTTCATGCCGACGATCAAGACGACCACGCCAAGCAGGCACAGACCGGACAGCAGGACGATTTTCAGGCGGATGGAGACAGAGTCGAACATAGGACGAACTCGCGAATGAATGAGGTGTTGGCTGTGAGTCGGGATCGACCCGGTTCGCCAAGTCCATTCAGCGCCATGCCATGCTCATCGGCGGAGGCGGAGGTTGCATGAGCGCAAATCAGACGAACGGTAATAGGTGACCGTTTGCGCAGGAAAATGCCCTGAAAGGGACAGAAATTCAGGAGATTGTCGGCAGCGATTCCGGCCGCGCGGCGGGGTGAGGCATGAGGCTCGATCGGCGAGTCATCCTGCAGGAGCAAGCGCCCACAGAAGGGCGCATTTAGCCAGTCCAGTTCCGGGATGCTGGCGTAAGCCTGTTCCAGCACCACGGTGAAGCTTTAGGCGCGACCCAGCAGATAGGTCGCGTAATCGGGGATCCGATGTTCGTGCGCCTGCTCCATCAACGGGCTGCTGAGCAGGTAGTCGGCGCTGCATTCGTTGCACGCAACCGGAATGTTCCAGACCGCCGCGACTCGCAATAAGGCCTTGATGTCCGGGTCGTGCGGCTGTGGTTCGAACGGGTCCCAGAAGAACACCAGCATGTCGACCCGCTGCTCGGCGATTCGCGCACCGAGTTGCTGGTCGCCGCCCAATGGGCCGCTGATCATGCTCTCCACAGGCAAATCCAGGCGTTGTTGCAACAACAACCCGGTGGTGCCGGTGGCGACCAGTTCATGCTGTGCGAGCCTGTCTTTCTGCTGCTCGGCCCAGTCCAGCAAAAACACCTTGCAGTGGTCATGGGCGACCAAGGCAATACGCTTGCGCGCTGCCATGGTCTTTTGCGTAAAGCTGATACCGATCATCGGTTGCTGCTCCTGCTTTTTCACGGCGGGTTATTCAGCGTTGCACAGCGCCAGGCAGTTATCGAGCATGCGGTTGGAGAAGCCCCATTCGTTGTCGTACCAGGCCAGCACCTTGAGTAGCTTGCCGCTGGACTTGGTGTGGTTGGCGTCGAAGATCGACGACAGCGGGTTGTGGTTGAAGTCGCTGGAGACCAGCGGCAGGGTGTTGTAACCGAGAATCTTCGAGTGCTGGCTGGCTTCTCTCAGCAGCGCATTCACTTCATCGGCCGACGCTTCGCGCTTAAGCTGCACGGTCAGGTCCACCAGCGACACATTGATCACTGGAACACGCACCGCCATGCCGGTCAGTTTGCCCGCCAGCTCCGGCAACACCAAACCGACCGCTTCAGCGGCGCCGGTCTTGCTCGGGATCATGTTCTGGGTGGCCGAACGGGCGCGGTACGGGTCGGTGTGGTAGACGTCGGTCAGGTTCTGGTCGTTGGTGTAGGCGTGGATAGTGGTCATCAAACCGCTTTCGATGCCCAGCTCGCGGTGCAGCACCTGGGCCACCGGCGCCAGGCAGTTGGTGGTGCACGATGCGTTGGAAATAATCTGATGCGATTGGCGCAGAATGTCGTGGTTAACGCCATACACCACGGTGGCGTCGGCACCTTTGGCCGGGGCCGAGATGATCACTTTGCGTGCGCCGGCCGTAATATGCGCGGCGGCTTTGGCTCGGTCGGTGAACAAACCGGTGCATTCGAACACGACATCAATTTTTTCCGCGGCCCAGGGCAGTTCGGCCGGGTTACGAATGGCGCTGACAGAAATACGGTCGCCGTTGACGGTCAGGCTTTCCAGATCATGCTGAATATCGGCGTCGAATGTGCCGTGAACAGTGTCGTACTTGAGCAGATGAGCGTTGATCGAGCTGTCGCCCAAGTCATTGATGGCAACGATCTGCAGATCCTGACGATAACCTTGGGTATACAGTGCGCGTAGGACGTTACGGCCAATTCGGCCAAAACCATTGATTGCGATTCGAAGAGTCATTTAACAGGGCCGCCGTCGATTTGTTGTTGGAATTACAAGATTATTCGCATAAAAATAGAAAACAAGCCTTTTTAATGGCAATATTTTGTTCAATCTACAACGAGTGACCTGAATCAACTGGTCCGACCGAACAAGAAAACCGTCTGTCATCCCATCAACAACGGCTCTTGCTCAACATAGACAATCAGGTCGCCACATCCGTTAGCCTGGAGTTCTACACATGCATCCCCGCGTCCTTGAGGTCACCGAACGGCTTATCGCCCGCAGCCGCGCCACGCGTGAGGCTTACCTTGCACTGATTCGTGGTGCTGCCAGCGACGGTCCTATGCGTGGCAAGCTGCAGTGCGCCAACTTCGCCCACGGCGTAGCCGGGTGCGGCACCGACGACAAGAACAGTCTGCGAATGATGAACTCCGCGAACATCGCGATTGTTTCGTCCTATAACGACATGCTCTCGGCGCATCAGCCGTACGAAGTCTTTCCTGAACAGATCAAAAAAGCCCTGCGTGAAATCGGCTCTGTCGGCCAGTTCGCCGGTGGTACCCCGGCCATGTGCGATGGCGTGACCCAAGGCGAGCCGGGCATGGAACTGAGCCTGCCGAGCCGCGAAGTCATTGCGCTGTCCACCGCCGTGGCGCTGTCCCACAACATGTTCGACGGTGCGCTGATGCTCGGCATCTGCGACAAGATCGTGCCGGGCCTGATGATGGGCGCGCTGCGCTTCGGTCACTTGCCGACGATCTTCGTGCCGGGCGGGCCGATGGTCTCGGGCATTTCCAACAAGCAGAAAGCCGACGTTCGCCAGCGCTACGCCGAGGGCAAGGCCAGCCGCGAAGAGCTGCTGGAATCGGAGATGAAGTCCTACCACAGCCCGGGTACCTGCACTTTTTACGGCACCGCCAACACCAACCAGTTGCTGATGGAAGTCATGGGGCTGCACTTGCCGGGCGCCTCTTTCGTCAACCCGAACACGCCGTTGCGCGATGCCCTGACCCGCGAAGCGGCGCATCAGGTCACCCGTCTGACCAAGCAGAGCGGCGACTTCATGCCGATCGGCGAAATCGTCGACGAACGTTCGCTGGTCAACTCCATCGTGGCCCTGCACGCCACTGGCGGCTCGACCAACCACACGCTGCACATGCCGGCCATCGCCATGGCGGCGGGCATTCAATTGACCTGGCAGGACATGGCCGACCTCTCCGAGGTGGTGCCGACCCTGAGCCACGTCTACCCGAACGGCAAAGCCGACATCAACCACTTCCAGGCCGCGGGCGGTATGTCGTTCCTGATCCGCGAACTGCTGGAAGCCGGCTTGCTCCACGAAAACGTCAACACGGTTCTGGGCCATGGCCTGAGCCGCTACACCATGGAACCGTTCCTCGAAAATGGCGAACTGGTCTGGCGCGAAGGCCCGATCGACAGCCTCGACGAAACCATCTTGCGTCCGGTCGCTCGCGCCTTCTCGCCAGAGGGCGGTTTGCGGGTCATGGAAGGCAACCTCGGTCGCGGTGTGATGAAAGTTTCCGCCGTGGCGCTGGAAAACCAGATCGTCGAAGCACCGGCCATGGTGTTCCAGGATCAGCAGGATCTTGCCGATGCGTTCAAGGCCGGTTTGTTGGAAAAGGATTTTGTCGCCGTGATGCGCTTCCAGGGCCCGCGCTCCAACGGCATGCCGGAGCTGCACAAGATGACGCCGTTCCTCGGCGTGCTGCAGGATCGCGGCTTCAAAGTGGCGCTGGTGACGGACGGGCGCATGTCCGGCGCGTCGGGGAAAATCCCGGCGGCGATTCACGTCAGCCCCGAAGCGTATGTGGGCGGCGCTTTGGCGCGAGTCCAAGAGGGCGATATCATCCGCGTCGATGGCGTCAAAGGCACTCTGGAGCTTAAGGTGGACGCCGAAGAATTCGCGGCGCGCGAACCTGCCAAGGGCCTGTTGGGCAATAACATCGGCAGCGGTCGCGAGCTGTTTGGTTTCATGCGCATGGCCTTCAGCTCGGCGGAGCAAGGCGCCAGCGCCTTTACTTCTGCCCTGGAGACGCTTAATTGAAACTGGCGTTGGTCGGTGACATCGGTGGGACCAACGCACGTTTCGCGTTGTGGAAAAACCAGCAGCTGGAATCGATCCAGGTGCTGGCGACGGCCGCTCACGCCAGCCCGGAAGAGGCCATTGCCCTCTACCTGAGCGGGCTTGGCCTGGCGCCGGGTTCGATCGGTTCGGTGTGCCTGTCGGTGGCCGGACCGGTGAGTGGCGATGAGTTCAAGTTCACCAACAATCACTGGCGACTCAGCCGCAAGGGTTTCTGCAGGACCTTGCAAGTGGATCAATTGTTGCTGGTCAACGACTTCTCGGCCATGGCGCTGGGCATGACCCGTTTGCAGCCGGACGAGTTTCGGGTGGTCTGCGAAGGGACGCCGGAGCCGTTGCGGCCGGCGGTGGTGATCGGTCCCGGCACGGGCCTGGGCGTTGGCACGTTGCTGGATCTGGGCGAAGGTCGTTTCGCCGCATTGCCGGGGGAGGGTGGTCATGTCGATTTGCCGTTGAGCAGCCCACGTGAAACTCAGTTGTGGCAGCACATCTTCAATGAGATCGGCCATGTCAGTGCTGAAACGGCGTTGAGCGGCAGCGGTTTGCCTCGGGTTTACCGGGCGATTTGTGCGGTGGACGGTCATGAACCCGTGCTGGATTCCCCCGAGTCGATTACCGCTGCCGGTCTGGCCGGCGATCCGATTGCCCTGGAAGTGCTTGAGCAGTTCTGCTGCTGGCTGGGTCGTGTGGCCGGCAACAACGTGCTGACCACGGGCGGACGCGGTGGCGTGTACATCGTGGGTGGGGTGATTCCGCGGTTTGCCGATTTCTTCATCGAAAGCGGCTTTGCCCGGTGCTTTGCCGACAAGGGCTGCATGAGCGATTACTTCAAAGGCATCCCGGTGTGGCTGGTGACAGCGCCGTATTCCGGCCTTGTTGGCGCGGGTGTGGCACTCGATCAGTCACTGTAACGATCGTCCCCACGCAGAGCGTGGGAACGATCAGTTCATCAGGCATAATCCGCCCAATTCAAACAACAAGGACGCCTTCCTGTGAGCTCAGTCAACAAGTCGATTTTGTTGGTCGATGACGATCAAGAGATACGCGAGTTGCTGGACACCTACCTGACCCGCGCCGGTTTCCAGGTTCGCACCACGCCCGACGGTGCAGGCTTTCGTCAGGCGATGAACGAGGCACCGAGCGATCTGGTGATTCTCGATGTGATGCTCCCGGATGAAGACGGCTTCAGCCTCTGCCGCTGGATTCGCCAGCACCCGCGTCAGGCGCAGGTACCGATCATCATGCTCACGGCCAGTTCCGACGAGGCCGACCGCGTCATCGGTCTGGAATTGGGGGCGGACGACTACCTCGGCAAACCGTTTAGCCCGCGCGAATTGCAGGCGCGCATCAAAGCCTTGTTGCGCCGCGCACAGTTCGGTCAGGAGCGTTCAGGCGGTGAAGTATTGGCCTTCGATGACTGGCGCCTGGACATGGTCAGTCATCGACTGTTCCACATCGACGGCGAAGAAGTGATTCTCTCCGGCGCCGATTTCGCGCTGCTGAAACTGTTTCTTGATCACCCCCAGGAAATTCTCGACCGCGACACCATCGGCAACGCCACCCGTGGCCGCGATTTGATGCCGCTGGATCGCATCGTCGACATGGCGGTCAGCCGTCTGCGCCAGCGCCTGCGCGACACCGAAAAACCGCCGCGACTGATCCGTACCGTGCGCGGCAGCGGCTACCAACTGGCCGCCAATGTGGTTGCCAGCGATGGCCACTGAGTTTTTCCGCAAAATCGCCGCACGAATTCCCATGCCGCGCTCGCTGCTTGGGCGGATGCTGTTGCTGACGCTGTTGGCGGTGTTGTTCGCCCAGACGTTGTCGAGCGTGATCTGGGTTTCGCAACTGCGCGCCACCCAGCTTGAAGGCCTGGTCACCAGCGCCCGTAGCCTCGCTCATTCGATGACGGCCAGCGTCAGTTACTTCCGTTCTTTGCCGGTAGCGTTTCGGCCATTGGTGCTCGACCAGTTGCGCAGCATGGGCGGCACCCGTTTCGTGGTGACGCTCAACGACAAACCCTTGGGCATGGAAGTGCTGCCGATCACCCCGCGCAAGGAAGCGGTGCTCAAAGCGGTGGACGAAGTGCTGCGTCAGTCACTGGGCCATGACACGGATATCTCGGTGACGTTCGTCAGCCCCGATGACCTGCGGATCTTCAACGGCGGCCTGAAACTCGATGAATTGCCGCGCTCCTGGGCGCATTACGCGCTGACCCTGGAACCGGTGAACCCACCGGTATTGGTCACGCAAATCCAGATGGCACCGGGCGAGTGGCTGTACATCGCCTCGCTGTTGCCCGAGCCCTACACCAGTCTTGAAGAACAAGGCCTGCCGGCGCAGCAAGTCTGGTTCATCGTGCTCACCAGCGGCTTCTTGCTGTTGTTCATCGGTCTGCTGGTGCACTGGCAGAGCCGGCCGCTCAAGCGTTTGGCGCGGGCGGCACGGGACATGTCCCTCGGCGCGGAAGTCGAGCCAGTGGCCGAGGGAGGCGGCAGTGAAGTGGTCGAGGTTGGCCGCGCCTTCAACGCCATGCGCGAACGCATCAGCCGCTACCTGACCGAGCGCAGCCAGTTGTTCAGTGCGATTTCCCATGACTTGCGCACGCCGATTACCCGGTTGCGGCTGCGGGTTGAATTGCTCGAAGACGAAAAACTGCAAGCCAAGTTCGGTCGCGATCTGGATGAGCTGGAGCTGCTGGTCAAAGGCGCGCTGCAATGCGTGAAAGACACTGACATCCACGAAAACATTGAGCCGGTGGACCTCAACCATGTGCTCGACTGTCTGGTTGAGCCGTACCTGGCGCCCAACGGCAATGGTCGCGTCACTCAGCAGGGGCGTGCGCTGGCGGCGTATCCCGGTAAGCCTTTGGCGCTCAAACGTTGCATCGGCAACCTGATCGACAATGCCTTGAAGTATGGGCAGAAAGCGCATTTGCACATTGATGACGACCAGAGTGCGTTCATCCTGCATGTGGACGATGAGGGGCCAGGCGTGCCGGAACAGCGGATGGAACAGGTGTTCGAACCGCACTTTCGCCTGGCCGGGCAGCAGCAGGGTTATGGGTTGGGGTTGGGGATTGCGCGAAATATTGCGCATAGCCATGGGGGTGAGGTCAGCCTGCAGAATTTGCGTGAGGGCGGGTTGCGGGTGACGTTGCAGTTGCCTCGGTCGGTGGATTGACACCGACCCTGTGGCGAGGGAGCTTGCTCCCGATGGGGCGCGAAGCGGCCCCAAAAGAAGGACCGCTGCGCAGTCCAGCGGGAGCAAGCTCCTCGCCACAGAATCTGGGCAAATGTCACAACCCGGTGACATAACTCGCCCCCTTCGTTACAAGCCCGCCTCCCCCCGTTGTTTAGACTGCCTACAGTCATAACAACAAAAAAGGTACCCCATGGACACCTTCCAACCTGCTTTCAGCAGTTGGCTGAACGCACCTGCCCATCAACAATGGCTCGCCGCTGAAGGCCTGCGCCTGCTGGCGTTTGCCAAGGCTTCAATGCTTCCCGAAGGCTTCGGCAATCTCGATGAAAAGGGCCACCTCCCGGACAACGCTCAAGCCGAAACCATGAACACTGCGCGCATGACCCACAGCTTTGCCATGGCCCAAATACAGGGCTTGCCGGGTTTTGCCGAGTGGGTGGATCACGGTGTCAAAGCCCTTAGCGGCCCGTTGCGCGATGCCGATCACGGGGGCTGGTTCGCCGCCGCGCATCATCGCGACGGCGACACCGGCAAAGCTGCTTACCTGCATGCCTTCGTAGCCTTGGCCGCCAGTTCCGCTGTGGTCGCCCGGCGTCCCGGCGCACAAGCTTTGCTCGATGACGCGATCAACGTCATCGACACGCATTTCTGGAGCGAGGAGGAAGGCGCGATGCGCGAATCCTTCAACCGCGATTTCAGCTGCGAGGAGGCCTATCGCGGCGCCAACAGCAACATGCACGCCACCGAAGCCTTCCTTGCGCTGGCGGATGTTACCGACGACAACCGCTGGCTGGCTCGCGCCCAGCGCATCGTTGAGCGGGTGATCCACGGCCACGCCGCCGCCAACGACTACTTGGTGGTCGAGCATTTCGACCGCGACTGGCAGCCGCTTCGCGACTACAACCACGACAACCCGGCCGACGGTTTTCGCCCTTACGGCACCACGCCGGGTCACGGTTTCGAATGGGCGCGGCTGTTGCTGCACCTCGAAGCGGCGCGGGTTAAGGCCGGGATGCTCACGCCGGGCTGGCTGGCCACTGACGCGCAAAAACTCTTCGATCACAACTGCCGTCACGGCTGGGATGTCGACGGGGCGCCTGGGATTGTCTACACCCTCGACTGGGACAATCGCGCCGTGGTCCGCCATCGTTTGCACTGGACTCATTGCGAAGCCAGTGCCGCCGCCAGCGCTCTGCTAAAACGCACTGGCGACGAACAGTACGAACACTGGTACCGACTGTTCTGGGAATTTTGTGACAGTCATTTCATCGACCGATGTGATGGCAGCTGGCACCACGAACTCGATCCGCAGAATCGCCCGAGCGCCGATATCTGGGCCGGTAAGCCTGATCTCTATCACGCCTGGCAAGCCGTATTGATCCCGCGACTGCCTCTGGCACCCAGTATGGCGACTGCCCTGGCACAGTTATCCCAGAGCGCTCCTGTGTAACCATGCGGTGACATTCGAACGTCCCTTCGTTACCTGCGAAGGGACAACTCCTGTTTAAAATCCTATGTAGCGCAAGCACCAGACTTGCATGCATAACAACAAGAAAGGTACTACTAGATGAACGCGATTTCTCGCCTCGCTACTGTCATTTCTCTCGCCTCACTGCTTCCCCTGTCTGCATTCCCGCTGAGTGCGCTTGCCGCCGATTCCAAAGGTTCGGTGGAAGTCGTTCACTGGTGGACCTCTGGTGGTGAAAAAGCAGCAGTCGATGTGCTCAAGGCTCAAGTCGAAAAAGACGGCTTCACCTGGAAGGACGGCGCAGTCGCCGGCGGTGGCGGTTCCACGGCCATGACCGTACTCAAAAGCCGCGCCGTCGCCGGTAACCCGCCGGGCGTTGCACAGATCAAAGGTCCAGACATCCAGGAGTGGGGCAGCACTGGTCTGCTCAGCACCGATACCCTGAAAGATGTTGCCAAGTCCGAAGGCTGGGATGGCCTGCTGTCGAAGAAAGTCTCCGACACCGTCAAGTACGAAGGTGACTATGTCGCCGTGCCGGTGAACATTCACCGCGTCAACTGGCTGTGGATCAACCCGGAAGTCTTCAAGAAAGCCGGGATCGAAAAAGCCCCTACCACCCTCGAAGAATTCTATGCCGCCGGCGACAAGCTCAAGGCCGCCGGCTTCATCGCGCTCGCCCACGGTGGCCAGCCGTGGCAGGACAGCACCGTGTTTGAAGACGTGGTGCTCTCGGTCATGGGCGCCGACGGTTACAAAAAAGCTCTGGTAGACCTGGATCAGAAAACCCTCTCGGGCCCTGAGATGACCAAGTCGTTCACCGAGCTGAAAAAAATCACTGGCTACATGGACCCGAACCGCGCCGGTCGTGACTGGAACATCGCGGCCGCCGACGTCATCAACGGCAAGGCCGGTATGCAGATGATGGGCGACTGGGCGAAAAGTGAATGGACCGCGGCCAAGAAGGTAGCGGGCCAGGACTACCAATGCGTGCCGTTCCCGGGCACCGAAAAGGCCTTCACCTACAACATCGATTCGCTGGCCGTGTTTAAGCTCAAGGCTGATCGAAAGGGTGACATCGCCGCTCAGCAAGACCTGGCCAAGGTCGCCCTGGGTAAAGACTTCCAGAAAGTCTTCAGCATCAACAAAGGCTCGATTCCGGTGCGTACCGACATGCTTAGCGACATGAGCGGTCTGGGCTTCGATTCTTGCGCTCAAACGGCGGCCAAGGACTTCCTGGCTGATGAGAAGACGGGCGGCCTGCAACCGAGCATGGCGCACAACATGGCCACTTCCCTGGCCGTGCAGGGCGCGATCTTCGACGTGGTCACCAACTTCATGAACGACAAGGATGCTGACCCGGCCAAGGCCAGCGCCCAACTGGCATCGGCCGTCAAAGCCGCCCAGTAATCCCTGACACTGTGTGACCCCATGTGGGCGCGAGCCTGCTCGCGAAGGCGGTCTGACATTCAACAAAGATGTCGACTGATACATCGCCTTCACGAGCAGGCTCGCTCCCACAAGGGATCAGCGTGCGGATTTTATTTCTCTTCACCTGGATTATCCCGATGAGCTCTGTGGCGGTTTTCAGCAAAGCCTCACCGTTCGATGCGCTGCAACGCTGGTTACCCAAGTTGGTACTCGCGCCGAGCATGCTGATCGTGTTGGTTGGTTTCTACGGTTACATCCTCTGGACATTCGTACTGTCCTTCACCAATTCCAGCTTCATGCCGAGCTACAAATGGGTCGGCCTGCAGCAATACATCCGCCTGATGGACAACGACCGCTGGTGGGTCGCGAGCAAAAACCTCGCGGTCTTTGGCGGCATGTTCATCGGCATCAGCCTTGTATTAGGTGTGTTCCTCGCGGTACTGCTGGACCAGCGCATTCGCAAGGAAGGCTTCATCCGCACCGTTTACCTGTACCCGATGGCGCTGTCGATGATCGTCACCGGTACCGCGTGGAAATGGCTGCTCAACCCGGGCCTGGGCCTGGACAAAATGCTGCGTGACTGGGGTTGGGAAGGCTTCCGCCTCGACTGGCTGGTGGATCAGGATCGCGTGGTGTATTGCCTGGTGATCGCCGCTGTGTGGCAAGCCTCCGGGTTTGTGATGGCGATGTTCCTGGCGGGCCTGCGTGGTGTCGATCAATCGATCATCCGTGCCGCGCAAGTCGACGGCGCGAGCCTGCCGACCATCTATATGAAGATCGTTCTGCCGAGCTTGCGCCCGGTGTTTTTCAGCGCCTTTATGATCCTTGCGCACATCGCGATCAAGAGCTTCGACCTGGTGGCGGCGATGACGGCGGGCGGTCCCGGTTATTCGTCCGACCTGCCGGCGATGTTCATGTACTCCTTCACTTTCAGCCGTGGCCAGATGGGCATTGGTTCGGCCAGCGCCATGATGATGCTCGGCGCGATCCTGGCGATTCTGGTGCCGTACCTGTACTCCGAATTGCGAGGCAAGCGCCATGAGTAATCAACGTGGCAAACCGGCCTTGAGCTTCAGCCGCATCGCCATCTACGCCACCTTGCTGCTGGCCGCCGCGATCTACCTGATCCCGTTGGTGGTGATGCTGCTGACCAGCTTCAAATCACCGGAAGACATCCGCACCGGCAACCTGCTGAGCTGGCCGCAAGTGATTGACGGCATCGGCTGGATCAAGGCCTGGGACAGCGTGGGCAGCTACTTCTGGAACTCGGTGAAAATCACCGTGCCGGCGGTTTTGATCTCCACCTTCATCGGTGCAATGAATGGCTACGTGCTGTCGATGTGGCGTTTCCGCGGTTCGCAACTGTTCTTCGGCCTGCTGCTGTTCGGCTGCTTCCTGCCGTTCCAGACCGTGCTGCTGCCAGCCTCGTTTACCCTCGGCAAGATCGGCCTGGCGAACACCACCACGGGCCTGGTGCTGGTGCACGTGGTCTACGGCCTGGCGTTCACCACGCTGTTCTTCCGCAACTACTACGTGAGCATTCCGGATGCGCTGGTCAAGGCTGCACGCCTTGATGGCGCAGGCTTCTTCACGATTTTCTGGAAGATCCTGCTACCGATGTCGATCCCGATCGTGATGGTCTGCCTGATCTGGCAGTTCACCCAAATCTGGAATGACTTCCTGTTCGGCGTGGTCTTCGCCAGTGGCGATGCCCAGCCGATTACCGTGGCCCTGAACAACCTGGTCAACACCAGCACCGGGGCCAAGGAATACAACGTAGATATGGCCGCCGCGATGATCGCCGGGCTGCCGACACTGCTGGTCTACATATTCGCTGGCAAGTATTTCCTGCGTGGGCTGACGTCCGGCGCGGTCAAGGGGTAGAACATGGCAACTCTCGAATTACGCAACGTCAACAAGACCTACGGCGCCGGTTTGCCGGACACCCTGAAAAACATCGAACTGAAGATCAATGATGGTGAGTTCCTGATCCTCGTCGGCCCGTCGGGCTGCGGCAAATCCACGTTGATGAACTGCATCGCCGGTCTGGAAAACATCAGCGGCGGCGCAATCCTGGTGGACGACGCTGACATCAGCGGCATGAGTCCGAAAGATCGCGACATTGCCATGGTGTTCCAGTCCTATGCGCTGTACCCGACCATGAGCGTGCGGGACAACATCGCGTTCGGCCTGAAGATTCGCAAAATGCCGGCCGCCGAAATCGACGAAGAAGTCGCTCGCGTGGCCAAGCTGTTGCAGATCGAACATCTGCTCAGCCGCAAACCCGGCCAGCTCTCCGGTGGTCAGCAACAGCGCGTGGCCATGGGGCGTGCCCTGGCGCGGCGGCCGAAGATTTACCTGTTCGACGAACCGCTGTCCAACCTCGACGCCAAGCTGCGCGTCGAGATGCGCACCGAAATGAAACTGATGCACCAGCGCCTGAAAACCACCACGGTTTACGTGACCCACGACCAGATCGAAGCCATGACCCTGGGCGACAAGGTTGCGGTGATGAAGGACGGGATCATTCAGCAGTTCGGTACGCCAAAAGACATCTACAACAACCCGGCCAACCTGTTCGTGGCGAGTTTCATCGGTTCGCCGCCGATGAACTTCATCCCGCTGCGTTTGCAGCGCAAGGACGGTCGTCTGGTGGCGCTGCTCGACAGCGGACAGGCGCGATGCGAATTGCCTTTGGGCATGCAAGACGCCGGTCTTGAAGACCGCGAAGTGATCCTCGGCATGCGCCCGGAGCAGATCGTGCTGGCGGGCAACGAGCAGAACGGTTTGCCGACCATTCGCGCCGAAGTCCAGGTCACCGAACCGACCGGTCCCGACACCCTGGTGTTCGTCAATATCAACGACACGAAAGTCTGCTGCCGTCTGGCGCCGGACGTCGCGCCGGGTGTGGGCGAGACCCTGACCCTGCAATTTGACCCATCGAAAGTGCTGCTGTTCGATGCCAAGACCGGTGAACGCCTGGGGGTGGCCGGTCAGTCTGAAACCAAGGCCCACAGTGCCAATGTCGCCCAATTCAAAGGCCGCTGAAGATCAAATGTGGAAGCGAGCTTTGTGGCGAGGGGATTTATCCCCGTTGGACTGCGCAGCGGTCCCATTTTTTTAGGGCCGCTTCGCAGTCCAACGGGGATAAATCCCCTCGCCACAAAGCTCGCTCCCACTGGGGGAATCCGTGATGCGCGGCCTGTCGTGCGTCGCAATCGATGTAACCGCGTTAGATAAAAACAATTAATAACAATAAAACGAGGATGTAGGGATGAAGAAGAAGAACAACGCTCAGCTTATCTGCCAGTTGTCAGCCATTGCGGCAATGATGCTGGCCGGTAGTGTGCACGCGGCTGACGCGTTCAGCGCCGATTCGGAATGGATGACCGGTGATTGGGGTGGCGAGCGGACCCAGCTGATCGAGCAGGGTATCGACATCAAGATGGACTATGTCGGTGAAGTGGGCGGCAACCTCCACGGCGGCTACAACAACGACAAGACGGCGCGTTACGCCGACCAGTTTGGTCTGGGCGTGGCGCTGGACCTGCAAAAGCTGTGGGGCTGGGATAACACCCAGGCCAAGATCCAGCTCACCAACCGTAACGGTGAAAACATCTCCAATGACCGTGTCGGCGATCCGCGTGCCGGCACCTTGAGTTCCTCCCAGGAAGTCTACGGCCGTGGCCATATGGTCCGTCTGACGCAACTGTGGGTCAAACACCAGTTCCTCGACGGCAAACTGGACGTCAAAGCCGGTTACTTCGGCGAAGGCGAAGACTTCAACACCTTCCCTTGCGAGTTCCAGAACCTGGCATTCTGCGGTTCCCAAGTGGGTAACTGGGCGACCAATATCTGGTACAACTGGCCGGTCAGCCAGGCCGCGATCCGCGTGAAGTACAACATCTCGCCTGAGTTCTATGCGCAGATCGGCGCGTACAATCAGAACCCGTCGCAACTGGAGCACGGTAACGGCTTCAAACTCAGCGGCAGTGGTACCAAAGGCACCGTTTTGCCGGTCGAACTGGTCTGGTTGCCTAACCCTAACAACCTGCCGGGTGAATACCGTGTCGGTTACTACAAAAGCACGGCCAATGCTGATGACGTCCGTAAGGATGCCGACGGCAATGATGCAGCAACCAGCGGTAACGCCTATCGCAGCCACGATAGCAAGCACGGTTACTGGTTCGTGGCGCAGCAACAACTCACCAGCCATAACGGTGACGCGTCCCGCGGTCTGAACATTGCCGCCAACGCGACTTTCCACGACAAGGACACCAACTTCGTCGACAACTACCAGTCGCTGATGTTTGTGTACAAGGGCCCGTTCGATGCACGTCCAAAAGATGACGTCGGTATTGGTTTTGCCCGTATTCATGTCAACGATGACGTGAAGAAAAACGCCGAGCTGGTTAACGCCTCCAATGGTGTCACCGAATACGAGGACCCACTGTTCTCGCCGCTGCGTACCACCGAGTACAACTACGAGATCAACTACGGCTTCCACGTTACCAACTGGCTAACCGTGCGTCCCAACCTGCAATACATTACTCATCCAGGCGGTGTTGATGAAGTCGACGACGCGCTGGTCGCCGGCCTGAAAATTCAGTCGGTGTTCTAACGCTGTTGCGATAAGCTCCTCTCTATGTGCGCATTTTTGCGGACAGCCCAGGCTGTCCGCTTTTTTTTTGGGGCTGCGCCCCCCGAGTGAATTTCAGGACCGTGGCACATGCATGAGCATCCGCTACAACGCTTCTTCAAATCCTTGCGCGAACGTCCGGTGTTTGCGTGGGAGCGCTATCAGAAGCGCGACGTGCTGGTGATCGACCATCCGCTGTGTCAGGCGGTGTTCAGTCGGCAAGGTGCGCAGTTGCTGCACTTTCAGCCCACGGGGCAGAAGCCCTGGTTGTGGTGCGCGGCGAAGTGGCCGCAAGTCGGTGCGATTCGTGGCGGCGTGCCGGTGTGCTGGCCGTGGTATGGCCGTCATCCAAGCGAAAACGCTTGGCCTTCTCATGGTTGGGCACGGCTGATCGACTGGAAGCTTCTGGACAGCAGCACGGATGACGATGGCGTTCGCCTGCACTGGCAACTTCAGTTGTGCGACTGGCAAGTGGACCTGCACGCGCACTTGGGTGAGCGCATGGATTTACGCCTGAGTACCGAGCATCAGGACAGCCTGCCGTGCCAATTAAGTCAGGCGTTGCACGCCTATTGGCGTATTGGCGACGTCGGCGAGGTAGCGCTGTCTGGACTCGATGGAGCGCAGGGTTACGACCAGTTGAACCGTCAGGTTTGCCAGCAGGAAGGTGAGTTGCGACTAGAGGGGGGCTGTCAGCGCGTGTTTCAGCATGACGGCGAATTGCAGCTCAAGGACCATGCCTGGCAGCGAGAATTGTGCATCGATACCGGTGATGATGCGGACACGGTGGTCTGGCATCCGGGCTCGCGGCCGTTGCTGGGGGTGAGCTGGAATGAGATGTCGGAGTTTGTGTGTGTGGAGGCGGCGAGCGGTGGGACGGACAGCCTGAGTTTGGCACCGGGGGAGAGGGCGCATTTGAGTTTGCAGGCGCGAGTGGGTACCTAGTGATCGTTCCCACGCTCCGCGTGGGAATGCAGCCCGTGACGCTCCGCGTCACTGGACGCGGAGCGTCCCTAGAGGCATTCCCACGCGGAGCGTGGGAACGATCGGCGTGGGGTCAGTTGAACTCATCCCCAATCGGATACCGACTGGCATTCAAGCTTTCCTTGATCTTGCGCAAATGCGGCTGGAAATCCACGCCCCGACGCAAGGTCATGCCGGTCGCCAGCACATCTAGCACGGTCAGCTGAATGATCCGCGACGTCATCGGCATATAGATGTCGGTGTCTTCCGGCAGTGGAATGTTCAGGCTCAACGTACTGGCCTTGGCCAGTGGCGACCCCTCGGCCGTCAGACCCAGCACCGAAGCACCGTTCTCCCGGGCAATACGCGCCACTTCCACCAGTTCGCGGGTGCGGCCGGTGTAGGAAATGATCACGAATAACTCGCCGGTATGCGCCACCGACGCAATCATGCGCTGCATCAGCACGTCGGCATGGGCGGTGACGGCCAAATTGAAGCGGAAGAACTTGTGCTGCGCATCCAGCGCCACTGGGGCCGAGGCGCCGAGGCCGAAGAAGTGGATCTGTCGGGCCTGGATCAACAAGTCGACGGCGCGGCTGATCAGGTTCGGGTCAAGCGCCTGCAACGCACTGTCCAACGAGGCGATGGCGCTGCCGAAAATCTTCTTGGTATACGCTTCCGGATTGTCGTCGGCCTCAACCGCCCGGCTGACATACGCCGCGCCGCTGGCCAGGCTCTGGGCCAACTGAAGCTTGAGTTCCGGGTAGCCGCTGACACCGAACGAACGGCAGAATCGGTTGACCGTCGGCTCGCTGACCTTTGAGGCCTGGGCGAGGGCGGCGATGCTGAATCGGGTGGCCTGCTGTGGGTTGAGCAGGATCACCTCGGCGACTTTGCGTTCTGCCTTGTTCAGGTCTTCAAGGCGATTCTGGATCTGTTCCAGTAAATTTCGCACGCGGTCCATATGGGGTTCCTTGGTTCACCTACGAAAAGGAGCTTTGCTATGCAAATAAGCGTTCGGCTATGCAAATTGGGACTTTGATCGGGCCCCAAACGGTGGCCTATCCTACTGATGGCTCCGACCGACCACCACTCGGAATCAGTATTTTGCGAAAATGTTGTGGTTATTACTACATTTTCCCTTGAGTGATGCCTTGAAAAAAGGTATTTGTAGCTTAACTTGATAAAAGAACCAACATCATGCCTTCGATTACGGTTGAACCGTGCACCTTTGCCTTGTTCGGCGCCCTCGGCGATCTGGCCCTGCGCAAGCTGTTTCCTGCCCTTTATCAACTCGATGGCGCAGGCCTCTTGCACGAGGACACGCGAATTATCGCGCTGGCCCGTGAACCTGGCAGCGAGCAGCAGCATTTGGCGTTCATCGCTTGCGAGCTGCGCCGATACGTCAGTGACAAAGAGCTGGACGAAGCCGTGGTCGAACGCTTTCTGGCCCGCCTGAGTTACCTGCATGTCGACTTCCTCAAGGCTGACGATTACGTCGCCCTGGCCGAAATGGCTGGCAGTGCTCAACGGGTGATTGCCTACTTCGCGACACCGGCAGCCGTTTACGGCGCGATCTGCGAGAACCTGTCGAAGGTCGGTTTGACCGAGAACACCCGCGTGGTGCTGGAAAAACCCATTGGTTCGGACCTGGAATCCTCGCGCAAGGTCAACGATGCCGTGGCGCAGTTCTTCCCGGAGAACCGCACCTACCGCATCGACCACTACCTGGGCAAAGAAACCGTCCAGAACCTGATCGCCCTGCGTTTCGCCAACAGCCTGTTCGAAACCCAGTGGAACCAGAATTACATCTCCCACGTGGAAATCACCGTGGCCGAGAAGGTCGGGATCGAAGGTCGCTGGGGTTACTTCGACAAGGCCGGTCAGCTGCGGGACATGATTCAGAATCACCTCCTGCAACTGCTCTGCCTGATCGCCATGGACCCGCCGGCCGACCTGTCCGCCGACAGCATCCGTGATGAGAAAGTCAAAGTGCTCAAGGCGCTGGCGCCGATCAGCCCGGAAGGCCTGACCACTCAGGTCGTGCGCGGTCAGTACATCGCCGGTTACAGCGAAGGCAAATCGGTTCCCGGTTACCTGGAAGAGCCTAACTCCAACACCCAAAGCGACACCGAAACCTTCGTTGCGCTGCGTGCCGATATCCGCAACTGGCGTTGGGCCGGCGTGCCGTTTTACCTGCGTACCGGCAAGCGCATGCCGCAGAAGCTGTCGCAGATCGTCATCCACTTCAAGGAACCGTCCCACTACATCTTCGCTCCCGAGCAGCGCCTGCAAATCAGCAACAAGCTGATTATCCGCCTGCAACCGGACGAAGGCATTTCCTTGCGCGTGATGACCAAAGAACAAGGCCTGGACAAGGGCATGCAGCTGCGCAGCGGTCCGTTGCAGCTGAATTTTTCCGACACTTATCGCAGCGCACGGATTCCCGATGCCTACGAGCGGTTGTTGCTGGAAGTGATGCGCGGCAATCAGAACCTGTTTGTCCGTAAAGATGAAATCGAAGCCGCGTGGAAGTGGTGTGACCAGTTGATCGCCGGGTGGAAAAAATCTGGTGATGCGCCCAAGCCGTACGCGGCTGGGTCCTGGGGACCGATGAGCTCCATTGCTCTGATCACGCGGGATGGGAGGTCGTGGTATGGCGATATCTAATTTGCAACTGCCTCAGGGCGTCAGCGCCCATGAGTTCAAGAGCCCGGTGCTGCTGGCCGATGGTTTGGCGCTGAATGTGGCCAAGCAACTGAGTGACGGCATTGACGCTCGCGGCACCGCGACGCTGGTGGTGTCCGGTGGACGCAGCCCGGTGGCGTTTTTCCAGAACCTGGCCAAGCAGAAACTGGACTGGTCCAAGGTGGTTGTGACCCTGGCCGACGAGCGCTGGGTGCCGGTCGAGCACGGTGACAGCAATGCCGGTCTGCTCAAGCGCTATCTGCTGCAAGGTCCTGCGGCCAAGGCTCAGTTTCTGAGCCTGTACAGCGCCACCGCGAACCTTGAGCTGGCAGCCGAGCAGGCCGACCGTTTGCTCGCCGAGTTGCCGCCGATCGACGTGCTGATACTCGGCATGGGCGATGACGGTCACACGGCCTCGTTGTTTCCCAACAGTCCAAACCTGATCGATGCCTTGAAAGCCGACGGCACACGTCATTGCTACCCGATGCTGGCGCCGACCGTGCCGCATCAGCGCCTGACCATGAGTCGCGCGCTTCTGGCCTCGGCCAAGTACACCGTTCTATCGATTTCCGGTCAGTCCAAGCTGACCACCTTGAGTGCCGCATTGGCCGGTGACGATGTCGCCGCCATGCCGATTCGCGCGTTTCTGCAACCTACGTTAGAGATTTACTGGTGCCCATGAGCCAAGGATCAGCCGCTATGACAAACCCATCCCCGACCGTTTCCATGGAGGACAAAGTTGCCCTGATCGACAGCCTCTGCGCCAAAGCGCGGATTCTGCCGGTGATCACCATTGCTCGCGAGCAGGACATCCTGCCGCTGGCCGACGCCCTCGCGGCCGGTGGCCTGACCGCCCTGGAAGTGACCCTGCGTTCACAGTTCGGCCTCAAGGCTATCCAGATGCTGCGCGAGCAACGCCCGGAGCTGGTGACCGGCGCCGGTACTGTGCTCGATCGCAACATGCTGGCGGCTGCCGAAGCGGCCGGTTCGCAGTTCATCGTCACGCCAGGCATCACCCGTGACCTGCTGGAAGCCAGCGTCGGCAGCCCGATTCCGCTGTTGCCGGGCATCAGCAACGCCTCCGGCATCATGGAAGGTTATGGCCTGGGGTATCGCCGCTTCAAACTGTTCCCGGCGGAAGTCAGCGGCGGTGTCGCGGCTATCAAAGCCCTGGGCGGCCCGTTCGGCGAAGTAAAATTCTGCCCGACTGGCGGCGTCAGCCCAGCCAACATCAAGAGCTACATGGCGTTGAAAAACGTGATGTGCGTGGGCGGTAGCTGGATGCTTGATCCTGAGTGGATCAAGAACGGCGACTGGGCCCGCATTCAGGAATGCACCGCCGAGGCATTGGCGTTGCTGGACTGATCAGCTTTACCAAACACTTCGTTGTGTGTTCTACGTCTTTACGGTGCGCTTGGTCGGCGCACCGTTTTTTTTTGCCTGATGAAAACCTCGCGCCTACAAAAAGATCATGCGATACATAGTTACCGCACATCGAGCCTGGCCCCGTCATAACCTGCGTTCATCTTATGGAAGAGAGAACGTTATGGACGACAACACCTCGGTTACACCCTCGACACCGGTTTACCCACTGACACCTGAACAGATAGCCGGCCCGTATTTTCGAAATCCGAAATTGATCAGGCGAAACATCAGCGAAGGCATGGATGGCATCCCTTTGGTGCTGCGACTGACGATTGTCGATGCGATGACCGGTCAGCCGGTCACGGGCGCGGTGGTCGATCTCTGGCATTGCAATGCGCGAGGCGCATATTCGGGCTGGAGCAAGATTGATCCAGACAAGAAGGTCGATGTCGGAGCCATTGGCGCGATCTCGCGCACCGACGACGATACCTATCTGCGCGGCGGGCAATTCACGGACAAGAAGGGCATCGTGCGGTTTACCACGATCTATCCTGGATTCTATGCCGGCCGGGCCCTGCACATTCATGTCGCGGTGCGCATCACGGCCGGTAACAACTATCTGGAAGAGCGCCATGTCGCCTGGGTTGGTCAGCTTTACTTCCCGGAGGTCGCGTCGAGGTCGGTACTCAACGCCAGGGAGTACAGTGGCCGGACAGTTTCGGCGCTGACCAACGATGAAGACTTTCACTATAAAAACCGTGGAGGCGAGGCCTCAACCTTAAACATCCATACCCTCGGTCGAGACTCGAATGAAGACGGCTTTTTCGGGCACATGACCATCGCCGTCGACACGTTTACGGTTTCATCGCAGATCAAAGCGGAGGACTTCGACAGGTACACCGTGTGACGTCAGCGCAGCTCGTTCAGCGCCTTGCTCAGCGCGTCGATATCCGTGGCGGTGGTGGTGAGCCCCGGCGTGATGCGAATGCACGGACCACTCGCGGCACCCCTGCGCGCCACGGTAAACAGGTTGTAGTCCTTGAGCAGGCGCTCGACCATCGCCTGTTGATCGTCATGTCGGGTAAAGCGCATCGAAGTGATGCCGCAATACAGTCGCGGGTCGTCTGGGGTCATGACTTCGATCCCCGGCAGTTCGCGCACCGCGCTCACCCACCGGTTGCGCAGGTAGTTGAGCCGTGCGCCCTTGGCGGCGGAACCGCCCATGGCCCGATGTTCCTCGAACACCAGCGGCAGGGTCAGCAGCGCCGGGATGTTGGGTGTGCTGTACGGGGTGCGGGCGCGAATGTCGGTGATCGGGAAATGCATCTCGCCCATGTCCGGGTCGATATCGGCCAGGCGCTCGGGGGCGATGTAAATGAAGCCCAGGGTCAGCGGCGCACCGATCCATTTGTGCAGGGTGTAGCCAGCAAAGGCGATGCCCAGTTCATCGAGATTGAATTCGAACTGGCCGAGTGCATGGGCACCGTCGAGGATCACGTCGATGCCATGCTCTTTGGCGGCCGCAGCGATCGCCCGCACTGGCATGACCAACCCGGTGCGATGGGTAACGTGGGTCAGGGCCATCAGTTTGAGCTTTGGATAACTCGCAAAGGCTTCGCGGTAAGTGGCCAGCAAACTGTCGAAACTGGCGGGGTGCGGGTGCTCGATCTCGATCACCTCGACGCCGCGATTACGCGCCAGCCAGCGCATGGCCCCTTTGACCGTGTCGTATTCCAGATCACACATCAGCACTTGATCGCCCGGTGTCAGACGGTTGTAGTTGCGGATCAGCGATTGCAGACCGTCCGAAGCGTTGCGGGTGAGGGCGACGGCTTCCTCGGGTACGGCCACCAGCTCGGCGAGCTGTTTGCGAATCTCCAGGCTTTCGCCCTGCTCGAAGCGTTGACGCACGTGCACCGAGTTGCTGCGATTGATGAGTTCGATGTTGCGCTGATACTCCTCGACCACCGTGCGCGACATACGCCCGAAGTAACCGTTTTCCAGGTTGATGGGCCCCGGTTCAACCGCGTAGCGGTCGGCAAAGGTCTTCCAGAATTGTTCATCACGGGCGCGGCGGGTGTTATCGGGCATGGACTACTCGGTCTGGGGAGAATCAGTGGCGCGGGGCAGGTTTGCCATGTTTGGCGCGTAGCGGCTCGAGCAACTCCGACAAGCCGTTGTGATCGATTTCCTGCATCAAGGCCAGCAAGCCGCCGAGTTCGCCATGGGGGAAACCTTCACGAGCGAACCAGTTCAGGTATTGGCCGGGGAGGTCGGCAATGATCCGGCCCTTGTATTTGCCGAAGGGCATTTCACGGGTGACCAGCAGTTCGAGCTTTTCAGGGTTCATCAATCAGTCGTCTTGATTCAAACAGTCTGGAAAATACAGGCATTCTGCATGGAGGCCAAATGACAGATCATGCAAATAAAGCGGATACAGATTTTGTGTTAAACAATAACTAGTTGAAATATAAGGGATAAGTTGTCAATTCAAAGCTGGCATGCAGGGTGCAATACCTATTGCATCTTCCATCAACCCGTGAGGAATTGAAAATGACCGACATGAATAAAGAAGCCATCTCTGTACTCAACGACCTGATTGAAACCAGTAAAGACGGTCAGGAAGGGTTCAAGACGTGCGCTGAAGACATCAAACACCCGGAACTCAAAGCCATTTTCGTACAGCGCTCGGCTGACTGCGCCAAGGCTGCTTCTGAATTACAGGCCGCTGTACGTTCCATGGGTGGCGATGCGGAAACCTCCACCAGTGTCAGCGGTGACCTGCACCGTCGCTGGGTCGACGTGAAAGCGATGTTCACCGGCAAGGATGAAGAAGCCGTGCTGAACGAAGCTGAACGGGGTGAGGACCATGCACTGAAGGCTTACAAAGAAGCCATCGAAAAAATCAACAAACACAACCTGGTGGGCATTCGTGACCTGGTTGAGCGTCAGTACCACGGCGTGCAACGCAACCACGATCAGGTAAAAGCCCTGCGTAACCAGGCGCGCGCTCGCTCGTAAGCGTTCGTTGTCTGTCAAAAACGCCAGCCAGTCTGGCGTTTTTTTGTGTCCTGGAATTAGCACTGGACGGATGATAGTTAGCTAGCTAATAATTTGTTTTTCAAGTGACTGAACCGAACCCGACTATCGTTAAATCGTCTTTTCAAGAGTGTTTTACGTGCCTATCACTTTGCAGGCTTTGTTTGCGCCTGACCGCCGCGCTTTACAGTTCGCGATCAAAACCTTGATCGGCGGCGGCCTGGCGCTGTGGCTGGCATTGCGCTGGGGCCTGGAGCAACCGGCCTGGGCCTTGATGACGGCGTTCATCGTCGCCCAGCCGTTGTCCGGAATGGTGGTACAGAAGGGCCTGGCGCGATTGCTGGGTACGTTGGTCGGGACGATCATGTCAGTGGTGTTCATGGGGTTGTTCGCCCAGACGCCTTGGCTGTTTTTGTTGGCATTGGCGTTATGGCTGGGGCTGTGTACGGCGAGTTCGACCCTGCTGCGCAGTGCCTGGTCCTATTCATTCGTGCTGGCGGGTTATACGGTGGCGATCATCGCGTTGCCGGCCATCACCCACCCTCTGACCGTGTTCGATCAGGCCGTGGCTCGCTGCACGGAAATCTGCCTGGGCATACTTTGCGCCACCGCCGCCAGTGCGCTGCTGTGGCCGATGCGGGTCGAACGGCAACTGGCGGATCAGGCGCGGGCGGCGTGGCAAAGCGGTATGAACGCCGCGCGAGCGACCCTGGCCGGTGATGGTCAGGCGCGTAAAGGCTTGCTGGAAATCCTTGGGAAAATCGTCGCCGTCGATGCCCAGCGCGAGCATGCCTGGTTTGAAGGAGGCCTGGGGCGGCAACGAGCACGCGCGATCAGCGGCTTGAGCCAAAAGCTGTTGATGCTGCTGCGCATCGCCCGTTCGGCGCGCCGTCAATGGAAGCTATTGGAGCCCCAGGAAGCCGAGCAACTGTTGCCTTGGATGACCGAGGCCCAAGAGGCGCTCAACAACCCGGATACCGCGACGCTGCAAGCGCTGCGTCCGAGGTTGCTCGACGCTTCCCACGCCCCGCACATCAGCTGCGCACAGAGCTACTGCCTGGCCCGTTTCACCTTGTTGCTCGATACCGCCATGGCGGCCGGCGCCGCGTTGAACGCCGTTGAGGAGGGCAAGGAAACGGTCGACCCGCCACGAACCCTGACACCGCACCGCGACCTGTCATTGGCGCTGGTGTTTGGTGCCCGCAGTGCGTTGGCGTTTCTGGTGGTCTCGTGCTTCTGGTTGGCGACCGCCTGGCCCGCTGCCTCCGGCGCGCTGCTGTTGACGTGCGTGGTGTGTAGTCTGTTCGCCAGCCGTGAGAACGGCGCTCAGATCGGCATGAGTTTTATGCGCGGGATCTTCCTGGCGATCCCGGCCGCGTTTATCGTCGGGCAGATTCTGCTGCCGCAATGGAGTGGTTTTGCATTGCTTTGCATGGGCATGGGCGTGCCGTTGTTCCTCGGCGCGCTGGGCATGGCCAAACCGCAGATCGGTGCGACGGCGACCTCATTTTGTCTGCACTTCATCGTGCTGGTCTCGCCGCTCAATGCGATGAAATTCGATGTCGCGACGTTCTTCAACAGCGCGCAATCCATCGTGGTCGGTGTTGGCGCCGCCGTGCTGGCGTTTCATTTGTTGATCCTGCGCAACCCGGCGTGGCACGGTCGACGCCTGCTGGCGGCGACCCTCCACGATCTGGTGCGTCTGACCCGGCGTAATCTGCGCGGTGCCGAAAGCTGGTTTGGCGGGCGCATGGCCGACCGCTTGCTGCAACTGGCGCGGCACTATCCCGAGTTGCCGGAACCGGCGCGCAGCCGCTGGGACGATGGCTTGCTCGGCCTGGATATCGGCGACGAATTGCTGCATTTGCGTTTGAGCCTGGCGGTGGCGCAGCTGCCGGTCAGGGCGCCTCAGCGGCGTTATCTCGAACAGCTGGAAAAAGTCCTCGAGCAAGGCCCGGCTGGCAAGCGCGCCGAGGCGTTGGCTCCACCGAGTGAAGAATTCTTGAAGACTTTGTATGCGTTGCCCCCCAGCGATGCGGTGAAACTCGCCCAAGGCGCGGTGCTGCAATTGCAAAGCAGCTGGCGTGCCTGGTGCCATCAACAGGAGCAAAGCCATGGGCTTGCGTGAGTGGTCGGTGGGCGGCGTGTTGCTCAGTCCGTTTCTGATTTATGTGCTGCTGGCGCTGCTCGTGACCGCAGCCTTGCGCATGCTCTTGCGCTTGACGCCGGTAGGCCGTTGGATCTGGCACGAAGCATTGTTTGATTGCGCCCTGTACGTCTGTGTATTGACCCTGATCACCGTCGTCCTCGGACCTTTATAAGGAGTTGAAAATGCGTACACCCGTACGTGTCGCCGTAACCTTGTGCCTGGTGGTGGTGGCGATTTTTGCCGGCATCCATTTGTGGCAGTACTACATGCTCACCCCATGGACCCGGGACGCACGGATTCGCGCCGACGTGGTGGTGATCGCCCCGGACGTCTCGGGTTGGGTGCGTGAGCTCAAGGCTTTTGATAACCAGCCGGTCAAGGCCGGCGATTTGTTGCTGAGCATCGACCGCGATCGTTTCGAAGCCGCGCTGGAGAAATCTCAAGCGGTGGTACAGACACGCCAGCAGCAGCTCAATCTGCGTGAACGCGAAGCCAGTCGCCGTGCCAGTCTTGGGCCGCAAGCGATCAGTGCCGAACTGCGCGAGAACGCGCAAATCAACGCCGGCATCGCCCGTGGTGAACTGCGTGAAGCTCAGGCCGAAGCCAAGGTCGCCGAACTCAACCTCGCCCGCAGTCAGGTTCACGCGCCCCGCAGTGGCCACATCACCAACCTGCGCCTCGCTGAAGGCAACTACGTGAATGCCGGGCAACCGGTGATGGCGTTGATCGACGATTCGACTTTTTATGTGCAGGCGTATTTCGAGGAGACCAAACTGCCGCGGATTCGCGTCGGCGATCCGGTGAAGGTCTGGTTGATGAGCGCGGGCGACGCGTTGCAAGGGCATGTCGACAGCATCAGTCGCGGGATTACTGATCGCAACACCACGCCGGATGGGCAGTTGTTGGCGGAGGTGGAACCGACGTTTAACTGGGTCAGGTTGGCACAGCGAATTCCGGTCAGAATCAAGATTGATAAGTTGCCGGAGGGGATTAATTTGAGTTCGGGGATGACGGCGAGTGTGCAGGTGCAGGAGGGTAACCGCTGATCGTTCCCACGCTCTGCGTGGGAATGCATCCCGGGACGCTCCGCGTCCCATCAACAGCCGAACGCGGAGCGTCCGTTGAGGCATTCCTTTGCTGCGCGTGGGAACGATCAGGTCCCCCAATCAATCAGCCGATGCTGATCGCAGGCAGGGTCGGCAACGACACAGTCTGCTGCTTACGCGGCGCCAGAATCTCCGCCTCACCATCCACCACCAACTCATCACGCTGGTTAAACACACGTGTGGCAATCCGCACCCGAAACTTCGGCAGCTTCTCGAGAATCTCCAGACGCACGGTCAGTGTGTCGCCAATTTTCACCGGCTTCTGAAAGCTCATCTGCTGACCGATATAAATAGTCCCCGGCCCAGGCAATTCGCAGGCTACGGCAGCGCTGATCAGCGCACCGCTGAACATTCCGTGAGCGATGCGCTCCTTGAACATGGTGCCGGCGGCAAATTCAGCGTCCAGGTGCACCGGGTTGTGATCGCCGGACATCGCGGCGAACAATTGAATGTCGCGCTCTTCGACCGTCTTGCTGTAGCTGGCGGTCTGGCCGACTTCAAGGGCTTCGTAAGGGGTGTTGGTAACCTGGGTCATCTGTCTCAATTCCTGTGACGAATAAAAAATCCACAAAAAAACTATTCCGATCTGGGTGGCCGGCGATGGCTCAGCGCTTGGGCGATCCAGTTCAACACGTCATTGATCACTTCATCGCGGTTGCTCTCGTTGAACAGTTCATGCCGTGCCTGCGGGTAAATTGTCAGTTGCAGGCTCTGGCTGCCAGCCCTGCGTAGCGCATGGGCCAGATCTTTCAGACGTTTGCCTTCGCTCACCGGATCACATTCACCGCCAATGACCAGCAACGGCAGGCCCGGATCAATCTGAGCGAGATTGGACGCTTTGCTGATTTGCTGCAACCCACCGAGCAAATCGATCCATAGCTGATTGGTGCAGCGAAAACCACAGAGCGGGTCGCTGGCGTACAGATCGACCTCCGCCGGGTCGCGACTGAGCCAGTCGAACCGCGTGCGCACCGGTTTGAATTTTTTGTTGAACGAGCCGAACGACAGCCATTCGATCAGCACGCTGCGCCCCTTCGGGCCTTGGCGCAATCGTTCTACCCGCGCAATCTGCCGCGCCGCGCGATAGAGCGCCACCGGTTGGAAGTTCGAACCGCTGAGAACGGCCCCGTGCAGGCTGGCGCTGTGATGCAGCAGATAGGCCTGGGCGATGTAGCTGCCCATGCTGTGGCCGAGCAGTACGATCGGCACGCCGGGATGTTGTTGGCCGATGTGCTGATTGAGGCAAGCCAAGTCACCCACCACTTTGCCCCAGCCATCGTTGTCGGCGAAATGGCCGAGTGTCCCGTTTTCGGCAGTTTTGCCATGTCCACGCTGATCCGGTGCATAGACGCCGTAACCCTGAGCACAGAGTTTTTCTGCCAGACGGGCGTAGCGACCACTGTGTTCCGCCATGCCGTGGGCCAACAGGATCACTGCCTTGAGTGGCGCTGTTGGCAGCCACTGGTTAACGAAGAGGCGGCTGCGGTCACTCGCGGTCAGCCAAAAAGTGTCGTGGATCATGGCGATTCCTTTGCATAGGGCTGCATGTGGCATGGACGTCGTTGCATTGTATAGCGCATCCATAGCGTGCCGTCTGATCAGGCCACGCCGCTGCAGCAAGATTCACGCGGTCAATGACGCCCGTTGGCATATTTGCCAGATTCGCCAGAGCTGCTAGTGTCCGTGAAGCCCCGCTTTTTCGCTCTTTGTTTGGAAGAAGGACAGAAAAGCGGCCCCGGATAGGTTCAGGTAAAGAGGACAAGAACAATGCAACCTGATTTCTGGAATGACAAACGCCCCGCCGGCGTGCCCCTGGACATCGACCAAGGGGCCTATAAGTCGGTGATCGAGGTGTTCGAGCGCTCCTGCAAGAAATTTGCAGACCGCCCGGCATTCAGCAACATGGGCGTCACCCTGACCTACGCCGAACTGGAACGCTACAGCGCAGCGTTCGCCGGTTACCTGCAAGCCCACACCGACCTGGTGCCGGGGGATCGCATCGCGGTGCAGATGCCCAACGTCCTGCATTACCCGATTGCCGTGTTCGGTGCCTTGCGCGCCGGGCTGATCGTGGTCAACACCAACCCGCTGTACACCGCGCGGGAGATGCGTCATCAGTTCAAGGACTCCGGCGCCCGGGCGCTGGTCTACCTGAACATGTTCGGGCAGAAAGTCCAGGAGGTGCTGCAGGGCACCGACATCCAGTACCTGATCGAAGCGAAGATGGGTGACCTGATGCCCGCCGCCAAGGGTTGGCTGGTCAATACCCTGGTGAGCAAGGTCAAGAAGATGGTCCCGGCGTATTCCTTGCCGCAGGCGATTTCCTTCAAGAGCGCGCTGAGTCTGGGTCGAGGCCTGGGGATCAAGCCGCTGAATGCCGGCCTCGGCGACATCGCCGTGCTGCAATACACCGGCGGCACCACCGGGCTGGCCAAGGGCGCGATGCTGACTCACGGCAACCTGGTGGCGAACATGCAGCAGGTGCGGGCGTGCCTGGAGCAGTCGGGCCGTGACGGGCAGCCGCTGTTGCGCGAAGGGCAGGAGGTGATGGTCGCGCCGCTGCCGCTGTACCACATCTATGCGTTCACCGCGAATTGCATGTGCATGATGGTTTCTGGCAACCACAACGTGCTGATCACCAATCCGCGGGACATCAAGGGTTTCATCAAGGAACTGAAAAACTGGCGGTTCTCGGCATTGCTTGGGCTCAACACGCTGTTCGTCGCGTTGATGGACCATCCGGACTTCAAGACTCTGGATTTCTCCAGCCTCAAACTCACCAACTCCGGCGGCACCGCATTGGTCAAGGCCACCGCCGAGCGCTGGGAACAGCTCACCGGTTGCCGCATCACCGAAGGGTACGGCCTGACCGAAACCTCGCCGGTGGCCTGCACCAACCCATACGGCGACAAGTCGCGCCTCGGAACAGTCGGCCTGCCGGTGCCGGGCACCACGCTGAAGGTCATCAACGATGAAGGCGTCGAGCAACCCTTGGGCGAGCGCGGCGAACTGTGCATCAAGGGCCCACAGATCATGAAGGGTTACTGGCAGAAGCCCGAAGCCACCGCGGAAGTGCTGGATGCCGAGGGCTGGTTCAAATCCGGTGACATCGCGGTGATCGACCCGGACGGTTTTGTGCGCATCGTCGATCGCAAGAAAGACATGATCATCGTCTCGGGTTTCAACGTGTACCCGAACGAGATCGAAGACGTGGTGATGGCTCACCCGAAAGTCGCCAACTGCGCGGTGATCGGTGTGCCGGATGAGCGTTCGGGGGAAGCGGTGAAGCTGTTTGTGGTGGCCCGTGAATCGGGTGTCAGCCTTGAAGAGCTGAAGGCGTACTGCAAGGAGAACTTCACGGCGTACAAAGTACCCAAGCACATCGTCTTGCGTGAGTCGTTGCCGATGACGCCGGTGGGCAAGATCTTGCGGCGGGAGTTGCGGGATATCGCTTGAGGTGAATGGCCGCGCTTCGCACGTTCGCGGGCAAGCCACGCTCCCACAAGTTTTGGTGTCGTTCACAAATCTGGTGAACGCCCCGGACCCTGTAGGAGCGAGCGGTGCGGCGATCCGACTTGCCCGCGAAGCTTTTAAGGGGTGGAGGGCCCAAAATACGGGGCTTTCAAGCCTGTATAGAATTTTTGCTCTAAAATGACCGCTTGCTGTTCTCGAGTCACAAAAGTGACTATAGAGGCCGCTTTTGGCTCTAGTCGGCCCTTGGCAAAGCTGCTACTCTCGGCGCGCTTTGTGACTTCTAGGCCTGTTAAAAAGCCAGACTCACCAACAAACACACACCAATAATAATCGCATCAAATGCGGTGATGAATTCGCGTTGCTGAGGAGTGGGCTTCCATGATCGAAGACTTTTGGAAGGATAAGTACCCTGCCGGGATTGCTGCCGACATCAATCCGGACGAGTATCCGAATATTCAGGCGGTGTTGAAGCAGTCCTGCCAACGCTTCGCCGACAAACCGGCATTCAGTAACCTGGGCAAGACAATCACCTACGGTGAACTGTACGAATTGTCCGGTGCCTTTGCCGCTTACCTGCAACAGCATACCGACTTGCAGCCAGGCGATCGAATCGCCGTGCAGCTGCCCAACGTGTTGCAGTACCCGGTCGCCGTCTTCGGTGCCATCCGCGCCGGGCTGATCGTGGTCAACACCAACCCGCTGTACACCGCGCGGGAAATGGAACACCAATTCAACGACTCCGGTGCCAAAGCCCTGGTCTGCCTGGCCAACATGGCGCACCTGGCGCAGACCGTCGTGCCGAAAACCGGCGTCAAGCACGTGATCGTCACCGAAGTGGCCGACCTGCTGCCGCCGCTCAAGCGTCTGCTGGTCAACAGCGTCATCAAGTATGTGAAGAAGATGGTTCCGGCGTATCACTTGCCCAAGGCCATCAAGTTCAACGACGTGCTGAGCAAGGGCCATGGCCAGCCAGTGGCTGAAGCCAACCCGGCCAGCAGCGACGTTGCCGTGCTGCAATACACCGGCGGCACCACCGGCGTGGCCAAGGGCGCGATGCTGACCCACCGCAACCTGGTGGCGAACATGCTGCAGTGCAAGGCGCTGATGGGTTCCAACCTTCATGAAGGCTGCGAGATTCTGATCACGCCGCTGCCGCTGTACCACATCTATGCCTTCACCTTTCATTGCATGGCGATGATGCTGATCGGTAACCACAACGTACTGATCAGCAACCCGCGCGATTTGACGGCGATGGTCAAGGAACTGTCGAAGTGGAAGTTCAGCGGTTTTGTCGGGCTCAATACGTTGTTCGTGGCCCTGTGCAATAACGAAGGCTTCCGCAAGCTGGACTTCTCGGCGCTGAAAGTCACCCTGTCCGGTGGCATGGCCCTGCAACTGGCCGCCGCCGAACGCTGGAAAGCGGTCACCGGGTGCGCCATCTGCGAAGGTTACGGCATGACCGAAACCAGCCCGGTGGCCACCGTCAATCCGATCCAGAACATCCAGATCGGCACCATCGGTATTCCGGTTCCGTCGACCCTGTGCAAAATCATCGACGATGCCGGCGTTGAACAGCCGTTGGGCGCAATCGGCGAGCTGTGTGTGAAAGGTCCGCAAGTCATGAAGGGCTACTGGCAGCGTCAGGACGCCACCGACGAAATGCTCGACAGCGAAGGCTGGTTGAAGACCGGTGACATCGCTCTGATCCAGCCGGATGGCTACCTGCGCATTGTCGATCGCAAGAAAGACATGATCCTGGTGTCCGGTTTCAACGTGTACCCCAATGAACTGGAAGACGTGCTGGCGACCCTGCCGGGCGTGCTGCAATGCGCAGCCATCGGCGTGCCGGACGAGAAGTCGGGCGAGGCGATCAAGCTCTTCATCGTTGCCAAACCGGGCGTGACTCTGACCAAGGAACAGGTGATGGAGCACATGCGCGCCAACGTCACCGGTTACAAGGTTCCGCGCTCCGTGGAGTTCCGCGATGCGCTGCCGACCACCAACGTCGGCAAGATCCTGCGCCGCGAGTTGCGCGACGAAGAATTGAAGAAGCTCGGCGTCAAGAAGGTAGGCGCGTAATACACAAGAAGCCCCGCAGATGCGGGGCTTCTTGTTTATAGCTGATCGTTCCCACGCTCTGCGTGGGAATGCCGCCCGGGACGCTCCGCGTCCACGCAGAGCGTCCCGGGATGCGTAACCACGCAGCGCGTGGGAACGATCTCTTTACAGGCGGAACTGCGCGAAGTTTACGTTGGTACCCGCCGGGCGCATGTCCTGGAGGTACGAGTCCTTGTCGGCGCTCAGTTCCAGGCTCAAAGCGGCTTTACGCTTGCCTTCGTTGCGCACCACCAGTCCTTCGAGCTTCTCGCGCAGGAACACCGTCGGCACTTTCAGGTGCAGCAATTCGTCGGTGTCCGGCGTGTGCATCAGCAGGTGAACCCATTCGTACTGACCAACGGCCAGTCGCGCAACCGGAATATCGAACCACCAGATGTTGCGGTTTCGGTTCAATTCGGTGAAATGGCAGTTATTGACGCCAAGCACAGCACCGCCAAGTTCCTGATTTCTGCGGGCAATGGCCTGCTTTTTATCGAGTTTCATAACATTCCTACGGGATTGGATCTTCAGCGCCATGGCCTGAATACGTTGCGCATTCTCGTGGGTTGGTCGGCAAACATAAAGCCCAACCTGCACTGAACGATGAAATGTTGCGGTGAAAATAAATGAAACTCCGCGCAAAAGCCTCCGGTCAATCTTTGTGTAACAACTTTCCCCGTTGAATTGTTCACAGGAGAAACACCATGAGCAGCACTGGCGATAAAGTAAAAGGCATGGCCAACGAAGCCGCCGGCAACGTCAAGCAAGGCGTCGGCAAGGCCACCGGTAGCGACAAAATGCGCACCGAAGGTGTCGTGCAGGAAAAGAAAGGCGAAGCCCAGCAAGCGGTCGGCAAAGCTAAGGATGCAGTCAAGAAAGGCATCGACAAGGCGTGATCCGGCCTGTAACGAGCGTAAGAAACGGCCATCCGCGGATGGCCGTTTTTGTATCAGTCTGAACTTGAACAAGATCAAAATCGCCAAGTAGGCTACTTTGATGTAGAAAACGGCCCCTGAGTCGCCACGACTTCAACCAAATTTGCGGCGAAAGGAGACGCTAATGTTTTTTCCTCACATGAAAGGTTTGCGCCTGCACCGTGTCATGGTGCGCACGGTCACCGAGTTCGTCGACGACGAGATGTCGACTTATGCCTCGGCGCTGGCCTATCAGATGCTGTTCTCACTATTCCCCTTCATTCTGTTCCTCATTGCCCTGATCGGTTTCCTGCACCTGCCGGACTTCTTCTCCTGGCTGCGCCTGCAGTCAGAACTGGTGTTGCCACCCCAGGCGTTGGAACAGGTCAACCCGGTCATCGACCAGCTCCAGCAATCCAAAGGTGGCTTGCTGTCGGTCGGTATCGTGATTGCCCTGTGGACCGCGTCCGCCGGTGTGCGGCTGATGATGAGCGCGATGAACGCCGCCTACGACGTGGTCGAAGGTCGCCCGGCGTGGAAACGTTTCCCACTGTCGATTTTCTACACCATCGGCATCGC
This sequence comes from Pseudomonas sp. Hz4, assembly GCF_054898165.1. NCBI lineage: Bacteria > Pseudomonadati > Pseudomonadota > Gammaproteobacteria > Pseudomonadales > Pseudomonadaceae > Pseudomonas > Pseudomonas sp. Hz4. Next base: position 1,695,996 of record NZ_CM142719.1, read on the forward strand.
CGGCATGCTGCTGATCGCCGCTGCGCTGATGGTGCTCGGGCCGCAGGTGATGGGCTGGATCGCTTCGCAAGTCGGCCTCGAAGACTTCATCGTGACGCTCTGGACCATCGTGCGCTGGCCGGTGGTCGTGATTCTGTTGATGATGGCGGTGGCGCTGATTTATTACGTCATGCCCGATGTCAAACAAGAGTTTCGCTTCATCACGCCGGGTTCGGTGCTGGCGGTGGTGGTGTGGATCATCGCGTCACTGGGCTTCGGTCTGTACGTCAAGGAATTCGCTAATTACAACGCTATGTATGGCAGTATCGGTGCGATCATCGTGCTGTTGCTGTACTTCTACATTTCCGCCGCGGTGCTGTTGCTGGGCGCCGAGATGAATGCCGTGATCGAACACATGTCGACCGAGGGCAAGAATGATGGCGAAAAAGTCCCCGGCGAGCACGACCACGAACCCAAACAACACGTGTCGGGACTGGGTCGGGATCACTCGATCAAGCCGACCCCTGACGAAGTCATCAAATGATCCGTGAAATTCTGAAAATGGGCGACGAGCGCCTGTTGCGCATTGCCCCGCCGGTGCCTGCCGAAATGTTCGACAGCCCCGAGCTGTGGCAACTGATCGACGACATGTTCCAGACCATGGAAAGCGTCGGTGGCGTGGGTCTGGCTGCACCGCAGATCGGCGTCGATCTGCAACTGGTGATCTTCGGTTTCGAGCACAGCGAGCGCTATCCGGATGCCGAGGCCGTGCCGCAGACGATTCTGATCAATCCGTTGATTACGCCGTTGAGCCCGACGCTGGAAGAGGGTTTCGAAGGCTGCCTGTCGGTGCCCGGCTTGCGCGGCGCGGTGGATCGCTATCAGCACATTCGTTACGAAGGTTTTGATCCCAAGGGGCAGTCGATCATGCGCATCGCCTCAGGGTTTCATGCGCGGGTAGTGCAGCATGAATGCGATCACCTGATCGGCCGGTTATACCCGTCGCGCATCGGTGACTTCAGCAAGTTCGGGTTTACCGACGTGATGTTTCCGGACCTCGATCCTGCAGCAGACGACTGACACACCCGTGAATCATCCAGACGGTTCCATACCCATGGCGATCATCGGCTTGCTGCGTGCGTAACGGCTCAAGCGTTCGGCCATGGAGTAGGGCAGTGGCGGGTCGAAGGTAAAACCACGACGTTCATAAAACCCGCGCAGGTTCGGATGACAAAACAGCCACACGGGGCCTTCAAGATCCTTGAGCGCCTCGGCGATCAACGCCGCAGCGATGCCCTGTTCACGGCAGGCTGGATCGACAAACAAACCCGTTAGCCAATGCCCGTCCGCCACCGGTCGCAAGCACAGTGCACCAATGATCTCGTCGCGCCTGGCCACCCAGAGTTGAGCGTCGCGAACCGCTTTCATCGACGATTGGTGAGCGCGGTAAAACTTGTTCATCAAGGGCCATAAAGGCTCGGCGAGCAAGGTGTATTGGGTGTTGGGCATGGTCTTCGACTGTCGGTGCGCAAAGCGCACGATTATAAAAGAACGCGCACGCAACGATAGGTGTATACCTGATCTCACATCCCGTATGACTGGAGTACGTATCATGGCCAAAGGCATGGATTCAAAAAAAGCAGCAAAAAAGAAACCGGCAAAAACCGCCGATGAAAAACGCGCCGACAAGAAGGCCAAGAAGGTGGATGTGTTCGGTCATTGATCCCGTGACAAGGGAGCCCAGCCCTCGGGCTCCCGCTGCTTCTAACGAATAACCCAATAATCTGCAAGAAAACCTGCGCCATTACCTCGATGCCGCGCACCGTTCAGAGATCGAAACATGCAGGTGTGGAAGGGCCTTCACGCAGGCCTTACTCCAACTCAGCGGCCAACGCTGTTTTCACCGCAGACCGCTGATCAACCCGCGCCTGAAACCGCGCCAACGCCGACCACTGATTCAAATCAATGGCAAACAGCTGAGCCATTGCGGTTCTCCGAATGAAGAAGGGGTCTCCCTGGCAGAGTTGGCGGAGCAACCTTTTATACTGGCCACGGGCGGTTGTTCGACCAACGCTCGCAGCCTGGCCACCGACGCCGGGTTGCAACTGCTGGATGTGCGCGCCGAGGTGCGTGAATGGAGCAGTGCGTTCACCCTCGTGCGGGAAAACATCGGCGTGACGCTGGTGCCGGAGATGACGCTGCCGAGCCATCGCCAAGGGCTGCGCGTGGTGCCGGTCAAACCGCGTATCGATCGCGAATTTGCTTTGGTGGTCCCTGCGAACAAGCCACCCTCGGCGGCGGTGCAGGCGCTGATGAGTCTGCTTGTCGGGAAATGACTCAAACCGACGCTGAATCGATTTTGTTCTCGATACTGGCCGACTAGTGGCCTTGCTTACCTGCCTCGCCTGTCTATGCTGACTCGTGACTAACTATGTCGACCACGATGTGAAGGCTGTCAAACACGTTAAAGGCGTGCGCAACCCAAGGCACCGACACCGAACAACATGGAGCTGTCCGGTCAATGGAGCGATTTATCAGAACGTTAGGGCTGGCTCGATCCCAGGCTATCAAGAGAAGGATGTCTTGATAAGAGCGTCGCTGCATGGACTCTCCAATTAAACATCATTGATCACCTGACCAAGTCCTTCCGGTGGAGGGATGCGTGTGCCTGTTCCTTGGAACTTAGTGGTGGAGCCGTTGAAAGACCAAAGAACTTCATCAAACAAAAGACCGCGCTGAAGGTGATACGACCATGTTTAATCGACGTCACAAGACTGACCTGCTGGAAATCGAACGATTCAGTTGCGCGCTGACCGAGGCTAACGCGAAGTTGGCCGCGATCAGCCGCTCGATGGCGATGATTGAGTTCACCCCCGAAGGCGTCATACTCGATGCCAACGACAACTTTTGCAGCGCCATGGGTTACAGCGCCGAAGAAGTGCGCGGAAAGCATCACCGGATATTCTGCGAAGAAGCGTTTTATCGAAGCGATGCCTATGCCAAGTTGTGGCGTGACCTTGCCCGTGGCGAACCGGTGAGCGGGACCTTCTTGCGCTTGAACAAGAGCGGCAAGGAGATCTGGCTCGAAGCCAGCTATATGCCAGTGTTCGGCCCTGATCGTCAGGTCCGGAGTGTGATCAAAGTCGCCACTGATATCTCAGCCAGGGTGGACAAGGAACACGAAAGCGAGAGCATGCTCGCGGCGATCGGTCTTTCCATGGCCGTGATCGAATTCACCCCGGATGGCAACGTCATCTCGGCCAACGAAAACTTCTTGAAAACGATGCAATACTCGCTCAACGAAGTGGTTGGCCAGCACCACAGTCTGTTTTGCCATCGTGCTGAAGCCGAATCGCAAGCCTACAAAGCATTCTGGGCTTCACTCAATCGCGGCGAATATCACTCGCACCGTTTCGAGCGCAAAAATAAGCAGGGTCATACGGTTTTCCTGGAAGCCTCCTACAACCCGCTGTTTGACACCAAGGGTCGATTGTACAAAGTGGTCAAGTTCGCCAGCGACATTACCGATCAGGTGACCACCCTGCAAACCGCCGCGGACTCGGCCCACAGTACCTCGGTTCAAAACGACGCCTGTGCGCAGAAAGGTTCTCAGGTGGTACAGCAAACGGTGCAGATCATCCAGGACATTTCCAAAGACTTGAACGAAGCGGCGCTGAGCATTGATGCCGTCAGCAAACAGTCCGACATCATCGGCACCATCGTTCAGACCATTCGCGGAATTGCCGATCAGACCAACCTGCTGGCGCTCAACGCAGCGATCGAAGCAGCCCGCGCCGGGGAGCACGGGCGCGGGTTCGCGGTAGTCGCCGATGAAGTTCGCAGCCTTGCGGCACGAACGAGCCAGGCAACGCTGGAGATCGTTGAAGTGGTGCGCAAGAACCATGATTTGTCATTGAGTGCGGTGTCGAGCATGCAGTCGAGTTTGAGTCGAACCGGTCTAGGGGTGGAACTGGCGAACGAGGCGGGAGCAGTGATTCTGGAGATTCAACAAGGATCGCGGCATGTGGTGGATGCGATCAGTCAGTTCAACTCGACCTTGCAGATAAGTTGATCGCGGCAAATTGAAAAGGGTTCCTCGAAGGGACCCTTTTTTATTGATCCCCGCACTTTTAGAGCGAAGCGAGGAACTGGCCGACCACACCCGCATGGATGTGGGTCGGGTAGCGCGGGAGCCGCTCAAGGCAGGCCATTGCAGCCGTGTTTGAGGAATCCCGGGCGTTGTGCCAGTCGTTGAAAATACTCGTCGATGGCGGGGTAGTCGGGACGCTCCAGCGGTGTCATCAACCAGCGGTTGACCGACAGCCCGATGACGATGTCCGCCAGCGTGAAGTGTGGCCCGGCGACATACGCTTTGGTGGTGGCGAGCTGATGTTCGAGGATGCCCATTTTCTGGTTCCAGCCGCGTACGCCGGTGGCAATGTGATGCAGGTCCTGAAATTCCGGATCTTTGCGCACCAAGGCTGTGAATGCGTAAGACCAGGAGGTATTGAGTTCGGTGGCTTGCCAATCCATCCACTGCTCCACCCGAGCGCGTGCCGCCGGTTCGTGCGGTAACAGTTCGGTGTTGTGGTGTTTGCCGGCCAGATAGCGGCAGATGGTATTGGACTCCCACAGCACGCCCGCGTCGTCGATGATCACCGGCACCTGAGCATTGGGATTGAGCCTGAGAAACTCCGGCGTGTGGGTCGACGCATAACCGCCGCCCCAGTCCTCCCGTTCGTAGGCAACACCCAGTTCCTCACAGGTCCACAAGACTTTTCTGACGTTGATTGACGAGGCTTTACCCAGGATCTTCAGTGAATGTTCCATTGAGCTACTCCTTCAGCGGGTTGCTACGGATATTCAATAGTGTGCCCCGCAAGGACTGACGGCAAGAATGGGAACGATCAGTGTTGCATCAGGTACTCTCGCGCACCTTCAACTCAAACCCCATGTCCTGCACCGGTTTCGCCACCGTGTTGCCGGCCATCAAGGTCAGCATCTGCTCCGCTGCGCGCCGGCCAATCGCCTCGCGCGGAGTGCTGATGCTGCTCAGGCGCGGGACCATGTGGGCCGAGGCTGGCAGGTCGTTGAAGCCGAGGATCGCCACTTGTTCGGGGATTTTGATCCCGCAACGCATGGCTTCGAGCAGTGCGCCCTGGGCCAGGTCGTCGTTGCCGAAGAAGATGGCATCGACATCGGGATGACTGGCGAGCAGTTGCAGGAACAGTTCGCCACCGAGGCCGACGGAGGAGGCACGAGGCGTCAGTACTTCCAGAGCCGGGTCGTACAACACGGCCTTTTGCAGGGCTTTGCGGAAACCTTCGCCGCGCAGCAACGTGCGTTGATCCAGTTGCGCACCGATGTAGGCCAGGCGTTTACGACCGCGTGACAGCAAATGCTCGGCCGCTGTCTCGCCGGCAGCGAGTTGCGAAAACCCCACGCAATTGAGCCCGGCTGCACTGTCCAGTTCCATCATGTACACGCAGGGAATGTTGCTGGCCTCGATCATCCGGCGCGAACTTTCGGTGCGGTCGAAACCGGTCAGCAGCAAACCGCGCGGCTGATACGCCATGTAATTGCGCAGCAGGTTTTCTTCTTCGTCTCGGGAGTAGTGGAAGTTGCCGATCAGCACTTCGAAGCCTTTGGGGCGCAAAACCTGATGAATGGCTTCCAACGTGTCGATGAACAATAAATTGGACAGCGACGGCACCAACACCACCACCGAATGGCTCTGGGCCGAGGCTAGCGCGCGAGCGGCAGGGTTGACCACGTAGTTGAGTTCAAGCGCCGCTTTCTGGACTTTTTCCACCAGTTCGGTGGCCACGGTACTGACCCCGCGCAGGGCGCGAGAGGCGGTGATCGGGCTGACACCGGCCAGGCGTGCGACTTCATTCAAAGTGGGGCGGCCAGTTGTGCGCGTATTTTTATCGTTTTTAGGGGAGATCATCAGACGGCTTGCCAAACAAAATTCGAGGCACTAAGGTAGCGCTGTCTCGACGCAGCTGCAAATGCGTGAACGGGGTTTGCCTGATCCCCGTTTTTTGGCGTTGGAAACGAACAGGCTGCAACTCACAAAAATGACAAGAAGGCGTCGGCAACTTCTGCTTTTTCTAGTGTCCTAACTGGCAAAGGTAGCGCTGTCTGCGCGCTGAGGTGTTACATGAATCATCCCATCACCGCCCTGGTCATCATGGGCGTTGCCGGTTGCGGCAAGACTTGCGTCAGCGAGGCCTTGTGCCAACTCAGCGGCGCGACCGCCATTGAAGGCGACACTTTCCACCCTGCCGCCAATATCGAAAAGATGAGCGCGGGTATCCCCTTGAACGACGACGACCGTGCTGGCTGGCTCGACAGCCTGTGCGAGGAACTGCGCCTCATTGACGCAAAGGGCCAACGCCCGGTGTTGACTTGCTCGGCCCTCAAACACAGTTACCGCGAAGTGTTGCGCAGTGCCTTGCCTGGCCTGGGCTTCGTATTTCTTGAATTGACGCCTGAAGTCGCCGCCGAGCGTGTGACTCATCGGCCCGGCCACTTCATGCCATCGACCCTGATCGACAGTCAGTTCGCCACACTTGAATCGCCCGTTGGTGAGCCCCTGACCCTGGCTCTGGACGCTTCGAACTACAGCGTCGAGCAACTGGCGAAGCAAGCTCATGTCTGGTGGCAGGCTCATGGCCTGAAACACGCCGTATGAGTTTTGCCCGAAGAGATAGCGCTGTCCTGATGGCTCGCGAATTACCCGCTTTAATAACAACAACAACCAGGAGACACCCCTAATGTTTGGCATGTCCCACGAGACGTTTCTGCTGCTAGACGCAGTGGTCACGGTGATCGGGCTTATCGTCCTGATCACCAAGTTCAAGTTTCACCCCTTTATTGCCTTGATCATCGCCGCAGCCTTTCTCGGACTGACTTCCGGCATGCCAATCGGCACCATCATCAAGGCGTTCCAGGACGGCTTCGGTGGGGTGCTCGGTTTCGTCGGGATCATCCTGGCGCTGGGCACCATGCTCGGCAAAATGATGGCCGAGTCGGGTGGGGCGGATCAGATTGCCCAGACCCTGATTCGTGCATTCGGCAAGGACAAGGTGCAGTGGGCGATGATGTTCGCCGCGTTCCTGGTTGGCATTCCGCTGTTCTTCGAAATCGGCTTCGTGCTGCTGATCCCGCTGGTGTTCATCGTTGCCCGGCGTACCGGCGTGTCGATCATCAAGATCGGTATCCCGTTGCTGGCCGGTCTTTCGGCCGTGCATGGCCTGGTTCCGCCGCACCCGGGTCCGTTGCTGGCCATCGGCGTGTTCGGTGCCGACATCGGTAAAACCATTCTTTACGGCCTGATCGTTGCGCTGCCGACGGCCATTATTGCCGGCCCGATCTACGGCACCTTCATTGCCAAATACATCCCCGGCCATCCGAATCAGGAACTGGTGGATCAACTGGCGCGTGATAACGATTCTGCCGATCTCCCGAGCTTCGCCATCACCTTGATCACCGTGCTGTCGCCGGTTTTCCTGATGTTGCTCAAGACCTTTGCCGATGTGGTGCTGCCGGACGGCAACTTTTTCCGCACCTTCATGGACCTGATCGGTCACCCGATTTCGGCACTCCTGCTGGCGTTGCTGTTGTCGCTGTACACCTTCGGCTACAAGCAGGGCGTAGGTTCCAGCCAGATTCTCAAATGGCTGGACGCGAGCCTCGCGCCAACCGCCGCAATCATCCTGATCATCGGTGCCGGTGGTGGCTTCAAGCAGATGCTGGTGACCAGCGGTGTGGGTAATGTCATCGGCAACATGGCGGTGGAAGCGCAGATCTCGCCAATCCTTCTGGCGTGGCTGGTGGCGGCGGTGATCCGTATCGCGACCGGTTCAGCCACCGTGGCGACCATTACCGGCGCCGGCATTGTGGTGCCGGTGGTGGGGATGATTCCGGGTGTGAACCGTGAGCTGCTGGTACTGGCGACCGGTGCCGGTTCGCTGATCCTGTCTCACGTCAACGACGCAGGTTTCTGGCTGGTGAAGCAGTACTTCAACATGACCGTGGCGGAAACCTTCAAGACCTGGACCGCGATGGAAACCATCCTCTCCATCGTTGCGCTGGGCTTTATCCTGCTGTTGTCGCTGTTCGTTTAAAGCACATTCGGCAGACACGAAAAAACCGCAGCGATGCGGTTTTTTTGTGGGTGATCAATGTGTCAGGCGTTAGATTTGCTGACTAGCCCATCCGCCCGAAACATCCCGCGAATCCCGCGTACGGCCTGACGAATCCGGTCCTGGTTTTCGATCAGCGCGAAGCGCACGTGATCATCCCCATACTCCCCAAACCCTACCCCCGGCGAGACGCAAACCTTGGCTTCAGCCAGCAGTTTCTTGGCGAAATCCAGGGAGCCCAAGTGCGCATAAGCCTCGGGAATCTTCGCCCAGACATACATCGACGCTTTCGGATTCTCGACCATCCAGCCCAGTTCATGCAGGCCTTTGACCAGCACGTTGCGACGCTGCCGATACTGCTCGGCGATGTCTTTGACGCACTGCTGATCGCCTTCCAGCGCCGCAATGGCCGCGACTTGCAGCGGGGTGAACGTGCCGTAGTCGTGATAACTCTTGATCCGCGCCAGGGCGTTGACCAGTTCGGCATTACCGACCATGAAACCGATGCGCCAGCCCGCCATGTTGTAGCTTTTGGACAGGGTGAAAAACTCCACTGCGATGTCCTTGGCGCCCGGCACTTGCATGATCGACGGTGCTTTCCAGCCGTCGTAGACGATGTCGGCGTAAGCCAGGTCGTGAACCACCAACACGTCGTACTGTTTGGCGAGGGCGATCACTCGCTCGAAGAAATCCAGCTCCACGCATTGAGCAGTGGGATTCGACGGGAAGCCGAGGATCATCATTTTCGGTTTTGGAATCGAGCCGCGAATGGCGCTTTCCAGTTCCGCGAAAAAGTCCACGCCCGGAATCAACGGCACCGAACGCACCTGGGCGCCGGCAATCACTGCGCCGTAGATGTGAATCGGGTAGCTGGGGTTCGGCACCAGCACGGTGTCGCCCTGGTCGAGGGTGGCCAGCATCAAATGCGCCAGGCCTTCCTTGGAACCGATGGTCACGATGGCTTCGCTTTCCGGGTCGATGTCGACCTCGTAGCGATCCTTGTACCAATTGGCAATCGCCCGGCGCAGACGCGGAATGCCCTTGGACGTCGAGTAGCCGTGGGTGTCTTCGCGCTGGGCGACGGTGACGAGTTTTTCGACAATGTGCGGCGGTGTCGGGCCGTCAGGGTTGCCCATGCTGAAGTCGATGATGTCTTCGCCGCGACGACGGGCGGCCATCTTCAGCTCGGCAGTGATGTTGAATACGTAAGGGGGAAGTCGATCTATGCGCGCAAAGCGGCGCGGCGAACCTGGGTTGGCCATTGTTGCCTCGGATAACGTGAGCGCCCGGAACCGTCCGAGCGACGCTGGTCACTGCGGTGACCTGTGGCGGAATGTAAGGGCTGATGTGGCAAACTGTCCAGCGACTATGTAAACAAATTTGTCCAAAGGGAATCGGTTGATGGAATTTACCAGTGGCTTCTTGCTGAGCCTTTCGCTGTGCCTGGACATCGGCGTGGCCAATATCGCGATGATCACGTTGGCGATGCAGCGCGGCTATTTTCAAGGCTTTGCGCTGGGTTTGGGGACGTGTGTCGGCGACCTGATCTACGCCGTGCTGGCCTTGGCCGGGATGACCGTTTTGCTGCAATACGAAACCGTGCGTTGGGTGCTGTGGATTGGCGGTTCAGCGTTGCTGGTGTATTTCGCGGCGAAGATGATCTACTCGGCAATTCACCATGAGGCGGTGCTGGCGCAGTCCGCGGAGGTGGGGCAGAACTCCCATCGTCGGGAGTTTTTCCGCGGGATATTCCTGGCCATGTCGTCACCCAGCGCCATCCTCTGGTTCGCGGCGGTGGGCGGCACGCTGATCGCTCGTTCCGGCGGCGGTGATGCCCTCAGCTCGGCGCTGTTTCTCGGTGGATTTCTCTGCGCCGGGGTGCTCTGGTGCGTCACTTTGTGCTTCGCCGCGAGCCATGGCGGCAAGTTGCTGGGTGACAAACTGTTGCGTTACTCCTATATGGCATCGGCGGCGATCTTCTGTTACTTCGCGGTCTACGTGATCCTATCGGGTTATAACGAGTTCGTCGGCGCGGGTCCCGTCGAACAATTGCACGCCCTGTAATTGGGCGAATCGGGTTTGGCTTCTATACTCCCAGCCGAACCCACTTTTTTGTTCCAGGAGTTGAGTCATGGATGAGCAAGCAGACATCAAACTGGCCGAGCCACGCTTTGAGAGCGGGCATTTTCTGCTCATTGCCGGGCTTGGCGGACGATTTACCGCAGACACCACTAAAGGCATTCCCGATCTCTGGGAGAAATTCATTCCTGAGATTGGCAAAATTCCCGGTCAAAAAAGCGAAGTGACCTACGGCATCTGCTGCAATCCGGATGGCAAGGGCGGCTTCGAATACATTGCCGGCGTCGAGATCGACAAACTTGACGACCTGCCGGAGAAGTACCGTTGGGTCGAGGTCCAGCCTCAGCGCTACGCGGTGTTCGAGCACAATGGGTCGTTGGAAAACTTGCCGCAGACCTTTCAATACATCTGGGAAACCTGGCTGCCGCAGTCTGGTAAAGAAGCGGCGGACGCCCCGGAGTTCGAGCGCTACAGCGAAGACTTCAACCCGACGCTCAACACCGGCGTGCTGGAGATATGGCTGCCGCTCAAGGCGTAATGACTGCATCGGGAGGTGGATCGGCGATTCGCCTCTCGATGTCGTGGTGGCGCTGATTTATGATCCCCAGCCTTCCCCTCGCTGGTTCCGAGTCGCCATGAACACCGTCATCCGCCACGTCACTCCCGCTGACCTGGATCGCTGCTACGCCATCGAAACCGTTGCCTACGAAGGCGACGAAGCCGCCACCCGCGAAAAAATCGCCACCCGCATCGCCACCTGGCCCGAGGGTTTCATCGTCGCCGAAGTCGACGGCGTTGTAGCCGGTTTCATCAATTCCGGTGCGGCTTATCAGGTGGAAATGTCGGACGAGGCGTTCAAGGAACTGATTGGCCACGACCCTGCCGGCCCTCACGTGGTGATCATGTCGGTGGTGGTGCACCCGGATTATCAGGGGCAGGGGCTGGCGAGACGGTTGATGGGCGAATTCATCGAGCGGATGCGCGCGTTGGGCAAAACCAGCATCAACCTGATGTGCAAGGAGCGGCACATTCCGCTCTATGCCGGGTTTGGGTTTGCCTATATCAAGCCTTCCGCTTCCGATCATGGCGGAATGGCTTGGCATGAGATGGTATTAGAGCTGGGACAAGAGCAAATGAGTTCTTGAGATAAGTTTTTAATGGCCTAAATTCAGACCTTGTTGCGTTGGCCATCCTGTTCGGGTGGTGAGCAGAGGAATGAATGATGCGAGTTGAAACTATCAGTTTTGTTAAAAAGAATGCGGCAGCGCTGGATCTTTCCGAGCCGATGCTCGTCACCCAGAATGGTGTTCCGGCTTATGTGATCGAATCCTACGAGGCGCGTAAGCGGCGAGATGAAGCAATCGCGCTGATCAAGCTTCTTTCGTTCTCCTCTCGCGACAAGGAGCAGGGAAAGCTGATTTCTGGCGACACATTGCTGGCCAGGCTGGCGCAGCGGCGCCAATTGCAGCAAGACGATAACGATGCCTGAGGCCTTCAGGGTAGAGTTTGCGACCGCTGCGGAGCATGGGGTTATTTCGCTCGAGCACTATCTGACGCAGCAATGCGGCCTCAAAAAAGCGGCGGAGATGGTCGATCAACTGGTGATGCAGATCGTTACGGCGCTGAGCAGTCAGGCCATGTTTATGGTGTTTGTCAGGAAGCGGCGTCTCTTGGGGTCACCCAATTTCGTGAGTACTTGCCCATCGGGCAGTGGGTTTTGTATGAGGTGTCCCGAGTGAAAACCTCGTAGTGGTCGCTTTGGTAATCGGCCAGCGTCACAGTATCGAGAAGCAATTGCTCGACTACTGTCTTCTCCTCTGACAGCTAGTCAAATCACAACAGGGTTGCCTAAAGGCAACCCTTTTTCGTGTTTGATCAGTAGAGACTGCCATGCACCCTGGCCGGCGCTTCCCGGTCATACGTCTCGGCATCGAACTGCCCATCATTCAGGCGCTTATGAAACGCGCCGGTTGTCGGCCATCGCCTGATAGTCCTCGTTCAGAAAGGGAATCTGCTTGCGCACGGCGCGGTCGTGGGGTTGGCCGTAGATCGATTCCAGTGCTTCGATGCTGTCGAGCATAACTACCTCAGAAAATCAGACTCATGCGCCGTTCATAACCGATCCGGCCCCTGTACGCCTCGCCGCTGTCGACCCAGCCGAATTTCGCATAGAGCGCGATGGCTGCCTCGTTGTCCGCGTCCACCGAGAGCTCCAGCGCTTTGATCTCAGGAAACGCCTGCCGAGCCACGTCGGGCAGGGCTTGCAGGCAGGCTTTTCCATACCCTTTGCCCTGAGCGCGGTGATCGACTTGCAAGGCATGCAAGGTCGCGCTGTGTTCGTCGGCCCACGCCGGCAATACAGGCGGGCGCTTGAGCAGCAGAAAGGCCACGGGGATTTCCTCGGCCAGCAGGGCAAATCCTTTTACGCCGGGGCCGGGTTTGGACAGCAAGGTGTGCAATGCACCGTGGATGTCGCCGGAGAACTTGATTTGTTCTTTGTGAACTTCAATGGCCTCGACCTGCTGGCGCTGGCGCGCGTTCAGACTTTCGTAAGGCACGAGTCGGGCTGTCACTGGAGTGTCCTTTTTCCAACATAAATGAGTTCCGAATTCTAACGAGTTTGCGTTCCTGGATTATTTTTATTTCGGCTGTCGATTTGGCTTTTCGCCAGACGACTAAGGGTGTCTTCACCACAAAAACCACGGAAAACCACCATGAACGCTACACACGAGATCCAGACCCTGATCGACACCTATCGTCAGGCGGTCATTGCCAAGGATGTCGAGAAACTCATGCCCCTGTATGCCGACGACATCGTCTCCTACGACGCGGTCAAGGCCCTGCAATTTCGGGGCAAAGCGGCCTACCGCGCGCATTGGCAGGAGTGCATGGAAATGTGCCAGGGCGCGCATAAGTTTGACTTCGACCAAATGAACATCGTGGCGGATGAGCACATCGCCTTCGCCCATTGGCTGGCCCATTGCGGCGGCACTAACGAGAAGGGCGAAACCCAGGCCTGCTGGATGCGCGTGACCGCCTGCTATCGGCGCGACGATGGGCAATGGCGCATTGTCCACGAACACTGGTCGGCCCCGTTCGACATGATGAGCGGCACCGCGCTGTTCAACCTGGAACCGTGAGCGTCGGACTGATTTGTCGGGCTGATCGTCGGGAAACAGCGCTAAACCCTCAATCAGCAGCCATAGTTGATCAGTTCGATTAGGGAGTGCCACATGAAATATCTATGCTTGGTCTACAGCAATGAGCTCGAGTTGCACTCGCTGCCCGACAGCCCGAAAGACGCGGAGTGCATGGCCTATGCCGAGTCGATCCAGGGCAGCGGCCGAATGGTCGCCGCCGAGGCGCTGGAGTCGGTGCAGACCGCGACCACCGTGCGCATGCGCAACGGGAAAATGTCGATCACCGACGGCCCGTTCGCCGAAACCAAGGAGCAGTTGGCCGGCTTCTACCTGATCGATGCCAAGGACCTCAATGAAGCCATCCAGGTCGCCGGCAACATCCCGGCGGCCCGGGTTGGCTGTGTCGAGGTGCGTCCCGTTCGCCAGTTGACCGAAGGCATGCCCGACTGATGCCTGGCGAGTCGGTACGCGCGCAGGTCGAGCAGGTTTACCGCAAAGACTCGCGGCGGATTCTGGCGACCCTGATTCGGTTGCTCGGCGATTTCGACCTTGCCGAAGAGGCCTTGCACGAAGCGTTTTTCATCGCGGTCGAGCGCTGGCAGCGTGACGGGGTGCCGGACAATCCACGTACCTGGCTTGTGTCCACGGGGCGCTTCAAGGCCATTGATGTGTTGCGTCGGCGCGCACGCTTCATCGCGTCGCAACCGATGTTGATCGCTCAACTGGAGGCGCTGGAGCAGGCCGACTGGAGTGACGAAGACGTGGAAGACGATCGCCTGCGCCTGATCTTCACCTGTTGCCACCCGGCACTTGCGGCGGACGCGCAGGTGCCGTTGACGCTGAGGGAAGTCTGCGACCTGACCACGGAGGAAATCGCCCGGGCCTTTCTGTCTGCGCCAGCGACCATCGCCCAGCGCATCGTGCGCGCCAAGGCCAAAATCCGTGACGCGAAAATTCCTTATCAGGTGCCGACCCTGGCGGAATTGCCCGAGCGCCTGGACAGCGTGCTGCGGGTGATTTACCTGGTGTTCAACGAAGGCTATTCCGCGTCAGTCGGCGCCGTACTGACCCGTGAGGATTTGACCCGCGAAGCGATTCGGCTCGGTCGTTTGTTGATGGAACTGCTGCCCGAATCCGAGGTGATGGGGCTGCTGGCGCTGATGTTGCTGCATGAGTCCCGACGTCCGGCACGGACATCATCGAGCGGGGAGTTGATCGTGCTGGATGAGCAGGATCGTACATTGTGGGACGCCGGGATGATTGCTGAAGGTTGCGCACTGGTGGAGCGGGCGCTGACGACCCGGCGTTTCGGGCCTTATTGCCTGCAAGCGGCGATTGCGGCGGTGCATGCCGAAGCGCCCACGGCAGCGCAAACGGACTGGCTGGAGATTGTGGGGCTGTATGACGTGCTGTTGCGGGCGGTGCCTTCGCCGGTGATTGAATTGAACCGTGCGGCGGCGATTTCCAAACGGGATGGGCCGTTGGCGGGGCTGACGTTGGTTGATGGGATTCTGGCGCGGGGTGATTTGCAGGATTATCACTTGGCGCACTCGGCGCGGGCGGAGTTTTGTCGGCAGTTGGGGCGTGTCGAAGAGGCGAGGGCTGCTTATGTGCGGGCGCTTGAACTGACACAGCAGGTGCCGGAGCGGCGGTTTATCGAGGCCCGGTTGCGGGAGTTGAAGTGATGATCGTTCCCACGCTCCGCGTGGGAATGCATCCTGTGACGCTCTGCGCCACGCTCGCGAAGGGACGCGGAGCGTCCCGGGCGGCATTCCCACGCAGAGCGTGGGAACGATCATAGGCGGCGATAAGGGCCGAAGGACCTTCACTCCAACATCTTGCCAAGCAACCAACTGCCCGCCGGCCCCGGCGGATGCAGCCGCGACCACAGTGCATCGACGAACACCGGTTTCGGCCAGCCGCGCACGTCCAGTTCCTCCAGCGTCCCTGCACCAAACCGCTCCACCAGCCACCGGGGCAACGGCGCCCAGCCGAATCCGCCCTGGGCCATTTCCAGCAGCATCAGATAACTCGGCGCCGACCAGACGCGTCCCTTCGCACGGCTTTCATACGGATTGACGATCGTCGCCAGACGCAGTTCCCGGTGTTGTTGCAACACGTCTTGATCGATGTGGCTCAGCGCCGCCAACGGATGCTCCCGAGACACGAACAGGGCAATTTCCGTCCGTTCCTCCACGGTCGAACTGACCAGGTCCGGCGGGTAACTGTCTTGTTTTTCGGCGAAGGCGACATGCGCTCGACCGCGTTGCACCAGCGCCACCAGGTCATCGCATTCGGCGATCAGGCATTCGAGTTCCAAGTCCGGATAACGCTGCTCGAAAGCGCTGAGCGCCGCTTCGAATCGGTCGGACTGATACGTGTCGGAAATCGCTACGGTCAGCTTCGGCTCGACCCCTTGAGACAGTTGGCTGGCGGTCATTTCCAGTCGGCTGATGGCGGCCAGAATTTCCTCGGCCCGTCGCAGCATTACGTGCCCGGCCGGGGTCAGGCTTGGCTTGCGGCTGCTGCGGTCGAAGAGGGTCAGGTTCAGATCGATTTCAAGGCTCGCCACCGCAGCGCTGATGGTCGACTGACTGCGGCCCAGTTTCCGTGCTGCGGCAGAAAACGAACCTTGAGTCGCCGCTTGCACAAACGCCTGCAACACTTCTTGAGACGCCATGAGCTATCGCCTTCATCGATGGTTATTGGTTATGAAGTATCGACGTGAGGCTGGATCATGGCAACCACAGTCACTCAGGAGACTCTAGTCATGAACGTCAACAAATCCATCACTGAACGTATTTTCCAGGCCATCGGTTTCGAAGTACTGGCTATCTTGATCTGTACGCCACTGCTGGCATGGATCATGGACAAACCGGTGCTTGAGATGGGCGTCGTCACTCTGGTCATCGCCGCCCTGGCCCTGGCGTGGAACGTGGTCTTCAACGGCCTGTTCGACCGAGTGCTCAAACGCTTTGCCATCGTGCACAACGCCTGGGTGCGTGTGGCCCATGCGCTGCTGTTTGAAGGCGGTCTGGTTGCGGTCGGTGTGCCACTGATCGCCTGGTGGCTGAACATCAGCCTGTGGCAAGCGTTCCTGCTGGACATCGGTGTGTTGCTGTTTTTTCTGCCGTACACCTACGTCTACCACTGGACGTATGACGTGGTGCGGGAGCGGGTTCTGATGCCTCGCGCCGTTCGTTGAGCGCGGTTATTTTTGTGGCGAGGGGACTGCCCTCGCCTCAGGTTTCAGGTTACAAAAACATTCCGCCCGACGCTTCAATGCGCTGGCCGTTGATCCACTGACTACCCGGTGCCAGCAGCAGCGCAATGGCGGCGCCGATGTCGTCCGGCTGACCGACGCGACCCAGCGCGGTATTGCCGGCCACGTAGCTGTTCACGTCGCTGTTATCGCGCACCGTGCCGCCGCCGAAATCGGTTTCGATCGCGCCAGGCGCCAGGGTGTTCACGGAAATACCGCGCGCACCGAGTTCCTTGGCCTGATAACGCGTCAGCACTTCCATCGCGCCTTTCATCGCCGCGTAAGCGCCGTAGCCCGGCAAGCTGAAGCGGGTCAGACCGCTGGAAACGTTGAGGATGCGGCCACCGTCAGCCATCAATGGCAGCAGGTTCTGGGTGAGGAAAAACGGCCCTTTCAGATGAATGTTCATCAGCAAATCGAACTGGGCGACGGTGGTGTCAACGAAGTTCGCGGTCAGGCCAATGCCGGCGTTGTTGATCAAAAAGTCAAAGTGCTCGCGTTCAAAACGGCTGCGCAACACGTCGGCAACTTGGATTGCGAAGTCTGCGAAGCCTTCACTCTGGCCAACGTCGAGTTGCAGCATGGCGGCGCGACCGCCGAGGCTTTCGATCTGCGCGACCAGTGCGTGTGCCTCATCGGCCTTACTGTTGTAGGTGCCGATGACGTCGATACCTTGGGCTGCCAACTGCAGGGCTGCGTTTTTGCCAAGGCCGCGGCTGGCGCCAGTGATCAATGCGATTTTACGGTTCATGGGACTTGCTCCAGAGCAGTGAGTGATGATGTGGAGGAAGTTTATTTATCCGCCCTACAATGATAAACAGACTGAAATCGGAATCACTGGTCGGTTAATCCGAACAATAGAAGGTCGGCCCATGAACAAACTGGAACTGCTGCGCACCTTCGTTCGTGTCAGCGAGATGTCGAGTTTTACCCTCGCCGGTGAAAGCCTGGGGCTGCCGAGGTCCACCGTCTCCGAGCACGTCCGGGCCCTCGAACTGCTGGTAGGCACGCGTTTGCTGCAACGCACCACGCGCAAGGTTCAGGCGACTCAGGACGGCCTGGTGTTGTACGAGCGCAGCAAGGACTTGCTGTCGCACATGGACGAAATCGAAGGGCTGTTTCGCCAGGACGAGGCATCGCTCGTTGGGCGGATTCGCATCGACATGCCGAACATTCTGGCTCGTCAGGTGGTGATGCCGCGCCTGCCCGAGTTCATGGCTCAGCACCCCAATCTCGAGCTGGAAATCAGCAGCACCGACCGCCGAGTCGATTTGCTCAGCGAAGGGTTTGATTGCGTGGTGCGAGTCGGTGCGCAGCCGGATCAATCGGTGGTCGCTCGCCACGTGTGCGATTTTGCAATGGTCAACTGCGCCAGCCCCGCGTATCTGCAGCGTTATGGCGTGCCTGAACGTCTCGAAGACTTGGCGCAGCATCGGCTGGTCCATTACGTCGGCGTACTGGGTTCACGGTCAGAGGGTTTTGTGTACGAGCAAGAGGGCACGTTGCAACGAGTGCCGATGGCGGGCAGCGTCACGGTCAACAGCACCGATTGTTACGAGTCGGCGTGTCTGGGCGGCTTTGGTTTGATTCAGGCGCCGCTGATGGGCATGCAGCCCCACCTGCTCAGTGGCGAGTTGGTGGCGGTGCTGGCGCCATTCAATGCGCCCTCCATGGAGGTCTCGCTGCTCTATGCCCGGCAACGGCATTTGCCGTTGCGGGTCAGGGCCTTCATGGATTGGTTAGGGCAGGTGATCCAGTCAACCACCTGACCTTAGGACAGCTGGGTGAACAACCAATACAAACTGCCCGACAACAGAATTGCTGCCGGGCTGTAAGACGTGAACAACAGTCCACTGCCCAGCACCGCGAAGAAAATCACGGTGGTCAACAGGCTGGGTTTCTTGTCGAGATGCGGTTTGGCACTACTGGCAGGCGCTTGGGCGGCGGGGAAGGAAGGAGTCGCCATGACGGACAATCCTGAGGAGGGAGGAATGTCGCCCATGATCGTTCCCACGCTCTGCGTGGGAATGCATCCATTGACGCTCTGCGTCAACGCTGGACGTAGAGCGTCCGGGGCAGCATTCCCACGCGGAGCGTGGGAATGATCAATGGGGGCGGCTCAATAATCCTGGCGCTTACGAAACGCCCAACGCCCGGCGATCACGGTAAACGTCGCGACCAATGCCACCAGAATCCAGAACCCCTCCGGATCACCGGAAAGCGGCACGCCACCGACGTTCATGCCAAAGAACCCGGCGATGATGTTGATCGGCAGCGCCAGCACCGTCACCACGGTCAGGGTGAACAGTGTGCGGTTGCTCTGTTCGTTGAGGTTGGCGGCGATTTCTTCCTGCAACAGTTTGATCCGTTCGCCCAGCGCTGTGAGGTCGTTGATGATCAGCGCGAACTCCTCGGTGGACTTGCGCAGCTCCTTGACGTCTTCCTTCTGCAACCACTGCGGTGGGCGATTGAGCAGGCGCAGCAACGAGCCCGGTTCCAGCGCCAACAAGCGTTGCAGGCGCACCAGCACCCGACGGTTGGCACCCAGCTCAGCCCGGTTGGTCGACAACCTTGAGGACAGCAACTCATCTTCGATCTGATCGACGCTGAGGCTGGTCTTGCGCACGATCTGGGTCAGCACTTCGCCCTGATCGCGCAGCAAGTGCACCAGCAATTCCAGCGGCGAGCGAAAGCACTCACCGGCCTTCACCGACGAGCGCAACTTGTCTACCGAGTGCAGCGGTTGCAGGCGTGCGCTGATGATCAGCCGACTGCGGGCGCAGACCCACAGCGTCGAGACATCCGAGGAAACCATGCTGCTGAGGTTGAACACCACGTCGTTGACCACCGCCAGCAACGCCGAATCCACATGCTCGATGCGCGTCGAACGTGAGCCCTCATGCAGCGCTTCGAAAAACTCGTCCGGCAATTCCAGATGGCTCTTCATCCAGCGCTCGCAGGCGGCGTGGGCGAGGTTCAGGTGCAACCAGAGAAATTCGTCGCTGTCGCCGGGCTGTTGCAGGCATTGCAACGCCTTGGCCGAATCGATCTCCCGGCCGCGCGCACCGGGGCGAAAACTGAAACCGTACAGCAGACCGAACAGGTCCGGGTCGCGATGGCTTTGGTCGATGCTGTGGTTCATGAGGGCTCGCAAGGGGAGGCGCCTGACGCGGGTTTCACAGGTTCACTTGAACCGCATCATTGCAAGGGTTTTTGACCGTTTTGTGACAGTCTCTTGGCGCTGAAAATTCACTCTACCGGCGGTCGGAAGCGTTAAAGAAAGGCTCTGGCACGCCGATGATGTTGATGTTGAAATTCGCGGTGCGGTCTTGGGCCAGCGTCGCTGACAGGGATGTCCGGACACCTTGCACGCCTGCCGGGCGTGCCTTATCCCTGTCATGAGATCACTCGATGTTTTTGCAAAAATCCCTGAGAGCACAAATCCTTGCCTTGTTGAGCGGCAGCCTGTTGGCCATGTTGCTGATCGCCCTGGCCTGCTTTCACTTTCTGTCCAGCGGTGTTCAGAACTACGCGAATCTGATCGAAGGCCCGCTGCACACTTCGCAATTGATCGATGAAGCCAACCTGCAATTCAAGGTTCAGGTTCAGGAGTGGAAAAACGTTCTGCTGCGCGGCAAGCAGCCTGCGGACCTGGACAAATACTGGAAGCAATTCGAGGAGCGTCAGCGCGATGTGCAGGGCATCCTCGGTGAATTGGCCGGGCAAAAGGGCATTGACCCGCAACTCAAAACTCGCATCGAACGCCTGCGGGACGAACATCGCCTGTTGGGTACGGCTTATCAAAAAGGTCGTGACGCCTATGTGGCGGCAGGTGCCGACCCAACGGCTGGCGACACGGCGGTCAAAGGTGTGGACCGTGCCACCAGCGATCAGATGAGCGAGTTGGTCAGCGAAATGCGCAAGCAGGGTGTCGAGCAATCGAAGCTGATCAGCGCCGACGCCGATCGCACCGTGTTGCTGGGGACCATTGTGATGCTCGCCTCGGGTCTGCTGATCGGCCTGTTGAGCCTGTGGCTGGTCAACCGCAACCTGGTGGAACCGATTCGCAAATTGATCGAGTACGTGGCGCAACTCAGCCAGGGCAAGTTTGCCGAACGCGTGGCCAGCAGCCGACAGGATGAGTTGGGCAAGTTGGCGGTAGCGGCCAACACCCTGCGCGATTTCCTCGCCGAAACCTTCAGCCGTTTGCAGCGCAGTGCCTCGGATCTGGACAGCGCCAGCGGTGAACTGAATTCCATCGCCACCCTGATGGCCAGCGGCACCAACGAGCAGTTCAACCGTACTGATCAGGTGGCCACGGCGATGAACGAAATGTCCGCCACCGCGCAAGAAGTCGCGCGTCACGCCGCCGATGCCGCACGTGCAGCCGACGATGCCGACCAGTCCGCTCAGCAGGGCGAAAAAGTCATGCAGGGCACCATTCACACCATCACCCAAATGCGTGGCGAAATCGCCAACACCGCCATGGTCATCCGTCGTCTGGAAACCGACAGCGGGCGCATCGGCAAGGTATTGGAAGTGATTCGCGGCATCGCCGAGCAGACCAATCTGCTGGCGCTCAACGCAGCCATCGAAGCGGCCCGTGCCGGCGAAGCAGGGCGCGGTTTCGCCGTGGTGGCCGATGAAGTGCGCAGCCTGGCCCAGCGCACGGCGGCGTCGATCATCGAAATCAACCAGATCATCCAAACCGTGCAAACCGGTGCGGTGGATGCGGCCCAGGCCATTGAAAGCGGTCAGTCGCGCAGTGAAGAAAGCGTCGAGCAAGTGACCCAGGCCGGCGCCATGCTGGAGCGCATCACCCATGCGGTGGAAGCCATCCGCGACATGAACCGCCAGATCGCTACCGCCGCCGAAGAGCAGACCTCGGTGGCCGAAGACATCTCGCGCAACCTGACCGAAATCACCAGCATCGCCAGTACCAACCTGGACAACGTGCAGCGCACCGAAGCGGCCAGCCACAACCTGCATGGGTTGTCGGGGCAGTTGAATGAAGTGACGGCGCGTTTAAGCGCGTAACGGGAAAGGCTGTGTATTTACCGAGTCGGTCACAGTCGAGCACGGCGATGAACGACTTGATTGTCTGAATCGACATGCAAAAAAGCCGCACGATCCGAAGAGCATACGGCTTGGTGTTTATGCATCAGGTGTCTTGTTTGTCGCTCAGTACTTTGCCGGTGGTTGCATCGAAGTCCACGTCAAATTCTTTGCCGTCAGCGGTTTTCAGTTCCACTTCGTACTCATAGTTATTGAAGTGGTTGTCCAAGTCCGTGTCGGTGATGGTCGCACCCGGGTGCAATTTCAATGCGGCCTGGTTCATCTCTTCCAAAGGCTTGATCTTGCCGCTCTTGACCAGCTCAGGGATCTGGTCGACGCGAACATCAGCCTGGGCCAGGCCAGCGGTGAGGGTCAGGGCAGCAGCGGTGAACAGGGCAGTCAGGGTTTTCATGAGGTTCTATCCTTGGGTGTTCTGTTTAAGTGGGATCAGGTTAGCTTGCGCAACTTAATTCACCCTTAATTCCTTCGGGAGCTTCTCGGCTTGTTCAATAACCGTTGTTCTGCAACAACTGCGCAACACTGCCAGCCGCCGGGCGTTTGTAGAACTTGAGCAGTTCGCTGGCGCGGTTGGTGAAGATGCCGTCGACGCCGGCGTCCATGACTTTCTGGTAATCCACGGCATCGTCGATGGAGTAGACGTGCACCAGCAAACCTTGGTCGTGGGTGTACTGGTTCATCCACGGTTGCACCAGGTCCGAGTAGCTCTGATCGCCACCCTTGGTCAGCGCCGCAGAAGGGCCGGTGCCGATCGCGCCCTGGGCTTTTGCGTACTCGACCCATTGCTGGAATTCGGCTTTGTCTTTCGGTTGTTGTTTGGCGTAATAGATGGCTTTGTCTTTGTCGCCGGATTCAGCAAACGTCACCTTGGATTTCGGCTCGATGCTGCCTTCGCCGACCCACAGCAGGAGGATTTTCGGCACTTTCGGCATTTCCTTCTCGAGCAGTTCGAGGCTGCTCTTCTCGAAAGTTTGCAGCACAACTTTGCCTTTGCCTTGGCCAACCGCCAGATTGCTCTTCGCCAGTTTCGAACCGGCCGGGCTCAGCCAGCCGCGATCGTGGAGTTTCTCCTTGAGGTCGCGCTCAATGCCGGGAAATTGCTTCGGCTCTTTGGTTTCGATGTACAGGCCCGGCTTGTGCAGCGGGTTGCCTTGGGCGATATCGATG
The DNA here is from genome assembly GCF_054898165.1 of Pseudomonas sp. Hz4. Classification (NCBI taxonomy): domain Bacteria; kingdom Pseudomonadati; phylum Pseudomonadota; class Gammaproteobacteria; order Pseudomonadales; family Pseudomonadaceae; genus Pseudomonas; species Pseudomonas sp. Hz4. The sequence continues at coordinate 1,718,846 of NZ_CM142719.1, forward strand.
ATTTCATCGAGGGTCAGGATTTTCAGGCCGGCGTACGAAGGACGGGCGCGATCCGGGTAGGCGGTGTTGAACCAGCTGCCGGCATCGAGGGTTTTCAGCTCGGCGAGGGTGAACTCGTTGGCCGGGCGGTCCTTGCGCTCAGGGAATTTGCTGGCGACGTCGGTGGTGCGTTGCAGGTTGTCGTCGTGCAGGGCGAAGAGCACGCCATCCTTGCTGCGTTGCACGTCCATTTCCAGGTAGTCGGCACCCAGATCACGGGCCAGTTTGTAGGCGGCGGCGGTGGATTCCGGTGCATCGAAAGACGCGCCACGGTGGGCGATCACTGCCGGATGCGGGATGCCCGTGCGGGTTGCCAGTGCAGTGGGGCTTGGCTCGCTGGCGGCCTGTGCCTGGCCGAGGCCCAGCATCAGACTCAGCAACAGGGCGCTCTTGGTGAAGGTAGCAGGCATGGTCGAGGTCCTTTCGCAGATTTACAAAGACGTCTCTTTTAACAACTGAGCGCCGCTTGCGCTATCGCCAGGCCGACATAAACGTGTTTAAAGCTGATTTTTTCCGCGCTTTTGTGCGGTTCTTTGCAGTACTCTTGGCCCCGGCAATTTCCCCGGCAGAGGGAAATCCATTCGCTTGCCCTGCGTGTAAACCATCGATCACCGGTCCATTACGACCTTTTGTGAGGTTTATCATGCGCATCACTTCCGAGCTCATCTGCCAGGCCGCCGACCAACTCAAAGGCTTCGTCGGCCTCAATCGCAAGACTGGCCACTACATCGTTCGTTTCAGCGAAGACTCGTTCGGTATGGACGTGGCGGATGACGGCATTATTCCTACCAGTGAATTCGTCTGGGCCTCGGGTTTCGGGCAGGCCATGACGCTCAAGCGTGAGTTGATTCAGTTGTTGCTGGATCAGAATATCGATGACCGGATCAACATCACCGAACCGTTGCGGGTGTATATGAATCGGCGGGAAGTGCCGGAGATTTCGGCGGTTCGCAGTCTGGTGCAGAGCTGAGTTTTGTGGTGGCTGTGCGGGCCTCTTCGCGAGCAAGCCCGCTCCCACATTATTTGATCTCTGTTCGACGCAGATTCAGTGTGGGAGCGGGCTTGCTCGCGAAGACGGCCTGAAGAACGCCGCAGCATTTACTGCTTGAACGCATACGCCCGCTCAACCTTGCACACCCGCGTATGACACGCCGAATACCACGTCGACCGTCCACGCTCGCGAATTTCACTGTGCTCGGGATGATGTTTCCACGCCAGAATCGCCGCTTCGCTGGCCCAGTAGGACACTGTAATCCCGAGTCCATCTTCACCCCGAGCCGATTCCACACCCAGGAAACCGGGTTGCTCACGGGCCAGTTCGACCATGCGCCTGGCGGCCTGCTCGTAACCGTGATCACCCTCGGAGCGCAGGGAGGTAAAAATCACTGCGTAGTAAGGCGCTGGCGGCGTCTTGGCGATCATGATTTCTGCCTTTTGCAGGCCGCGATCAATGCAAGGACCAGCGGCGGCAGCTTGCCCTTGAGCGCTGCGCGTTCAGGTTGGAACAGCGTTGCGACGAAGAACGGATGCCCGCGCAACTCCACCGCCCGCAAGTCGCCCGAAGAATCGTGTCCAACGGCGCACAGCTGTTGGGTCAACAACTCATGTTCAAACGCTGGATTAACGCCGTAGCGGCAGCGATATCCTTCGACAACCTCAGCGCTTTCGTACGCTTCGGCGATCAACGAGCCTTCAACCAGATGAATGCTGTCGACCGCTTCCACCAGCGAACAGGTCAGTGGCGTGAGCAGCGCTCGCGCCGCATCGGGCGATGTCTCGCCATGTTCGGCATCGTCCCAGCCCAGAACATGTCGGGCGTATTCGAGTACGGCGTGTTGAAACCCGCCACAGGTGCCCAGAAATGGTCGCTGCTGTTCACGGGCAAAACGAATCGCCCGCAACGCACCGTCCCCATCGCGGTAAGGGCTGGCGGGCACGCACCAGAAACCGTCGAAGTCAGCCAACGGCGTATCGGCGCTGATGTGGTCGGTGGCCAACCACTGGAATTGCACGTCTCTGTGTGCGTGTTCGGCGGCCATACCGAGGGCGACGGGAATGGCTTGGTGAGCGGTGACGTGCGGGTCGTAATCGCCGATCAGGGCGATGCGAATTGGGCGGGTTTCCATGTGTGCGCTCCACGCTTGTTGATTCCTGGCTCCCACTATAGATTGGCGTTCACGCACTCAATATTGGCGTTATCGCAATTGATCAATGCACCGATGCACTATCGACTGGATTACCCCGACCTGTCCCTGATCCTCGCGCTGGTACGCGGCGGCTCTCTGGCGCGGGCGTCGATGCTGTTGAAAGTCGACGTCTCGACGGTGTTTCGCGCCGTGCGCCGACTGGAAGCCGCGCTGGGCCAGCAATTGTTCGAAAAGAGCCGCGCCGGCTACTTGCCCACCACCTTGGCGCAGACCCTGGCCGAGCAGGCTGAGCGGGCCGAACAAGCGCTGGAGGCGGCGCGCATTGGCGTGGAGCAGGGCGGTGAAGTCATCAGCGGCACCGTGCGCCTGACCTGCACCGATTCAGTCCTGCAAGGTTTGCTGTTGCCGGCGTTGGCGCGGTTCATGCCGTCCTACCCGGCGCTGACCATCGAATTGAGTACCTCCAACGACTTCGCCAACCTCAGCCGCCGGGATGCGGATATCGCCTTGCGCCTGACCTGCACACCGCCCGAGCACTTGGTTGGCCGGCGATTGGCCCAGGTGTCGTATCGAGTCTGTGCCAGCGCGGCGTACCTGAAATCGGTCAATTGCGAAGACCTGGCCTCGCTGACCTGGATCGCCACGGACGACTTCCTGCCCGATCACCCCACCGTCGCGTGGCGCCGTCAGCAGTTGCCCGGCGTCAGGCCGGGTTATCGCTGCAACAGCATGTTGTCGGTGACTGAGCTGGTGCGGGCCGGGCTCGGTGTCGCGGCATTGCCGGACTTCCTCATCGGTGACGGGCTGCAACCGTTGAGCGAGCCGCTACACGGTTACGACACAGCGCTCTGGTTGCTGACCCGCCCGGACTGCCGCGCCTTGCGTTCGGTGGTGACGTTGTTCGATGAGTTGGGGCGGGCGTTGAAATTGTCTTGATGGGCATCAGGCCTTGGGCTGATCCTTGCCGACGAAGTGCTGATGCATTTCCGAGGTCAGGCTTTCGATGCGTTAGGTGAGGGCCTTGGTGGTGGTCATGATGCTCTCTGCATGGCGCTGGGACTGAGGCTCACTTATAGCCCCAGCGCCAGTTTCATTCTGAAACACATTGCGGTGTTTTATTCAGAGCGACCTGGGAACGGTAAATCGGCAGACCTTGTCATTTATTGCAACTCGATTCAGTGCTGATAACAGGCCAGGAACATGTCCAGCGCCGACTCGACAACAGTGCTCTGCATTTCGGCTGACAGGCCGGGCAAACCCATGGAAATCTGCGGCCAGAAAGCAAAAGATTTGAGCATTCCCTGAATCTGTTTCGCGGCGAATTCGGGGGCGACCGGTTTCAAACGCCCATCGGCCTGGGCGGAGCGGATCCACACGGTCAGGCCTTCTTCAAGTTCGCCCATTCGGGCAACCATGTTCTGCGCGCGCTCGGGGGAATGGATCGTTGCGGCGATGGCCACTCGCGCCAGGTCGAGAAAACTGTCATCGCCCAGCGTCTGCATTTTCGCCATTAGCATCAGGCGCATCTGCTCGCGCAGCGGCAGGTCAGGGCGGTAGGGCGTTTTCTGTTCTTCCCTCACCCGCGCCCACAATTGATTGAGGATTTCGGCGAACAACTCTTCCTTGCTGGGGAAATGGTTGTACACCGTGCGCTTCGACACGCCGGCGGTAGCCGCGATCTTGTCCATGCTGGTGATGTCGAAACCGTTGGCACGGAATTCGGCAATCGCGGCTTGAATGATGGCGTCGCGTTTTCGGTCGGTGAGGCGCTGTGGAGCTGTCATAAGTACGCTTCGGCAGGAATAAGTGAGAATTACACTTGGCAGTTTACTTGTGATCGGCTTTGATACAACCTTGAAACTACACTGTGCAGTGTAATGTTTTGTTAATCATGCGCAGTGAATATTAGAATCTGCGGCTGATGCGTGCGTGCCTTGGCCATTTATCGTCCCAAACGGAAATCGCGAATTGTGCGGTTTTTATGGAGTCATTCAGTCATGGCCACATCAACTTCCCCATCGGATAACGCCTCTACGCCTGAAGCTTCCCGTCAGGTAGAAGGGCTCTATCGAAACCATGCGCAGGTTAAGCGCGAAGGCTTTCGCAAAACCCTGCGCATCATGTGGAGCATGATCTTCCACAAACCGCGTAACACCCGCCCGACCGCACCCGTCCCGGTGCAAACCCTGACTCAGGTAGCGTTGATCGCCGCACCTAACCACAGCGTTTACCGACTCGGTCATTCCACCGTACTGCTGAAACTGCGGGATAAATTCTGGATCACCGACCCGGTCTTCGCCGAACGCGCCTCGCCGGTGCAATGGGCCGGCCCCAAGCGCTTCCACCAGCCGCCGATCTGCCTCGAAGCGTTGCCGCCTATCGAAGCCGTGATCCTGTCCCACGATCACTACGACCACCTCGATTATCAAGCCGTGCTCAAACTGGCGGACAAGGCCAAGTACTTTCTGACGCCGCTGGGCGTGGGCGACACCTTGATCAAGTGGGGCGTCGACGCCAGCAAAGTGCGCCAACTGGACTGGTGGCAGGGCACAGAAGTTGACGGCATCCAGTTCATCGCCACGCCATCGCAACACTTTTCCGGTCGCGGTCTGTTCGATGGCAACAGCACATTGTGGGCCTCGTGGGTGATGATCGACGGCGACACGCGGGTCTTCTTCAGCGGCGACAGCGGCTACTTCGACGGCTTCAAACGCATCGGCGAACAGTATGGCCCATTCGACCTGACGCTCATGGAAACCGGTGCCTACAACGTCGAGTGGCCGCATGTTCACATGCAGCCGGAGCAAACCCTGCAAGCGCACATCGACCTCAAAGGTCGCTGGTTATTGCCGATTCACAACGGCACCTTCGATTTGTCGATGCACGCCTGGTACGAGCCCTTCGACCGCATTCTGGCGTTGGCCTGGGAGCGCAATGTGTCGATCACCACACCGCAAATGGGCGAGGCGTTCAACGTCATGTATCCGCAGCGTGGTAGTGCTTGGTGGGCGGGGTTGGAAAATGAAGGCGATCAGGTCGCGGCTCAGAACGCTTGATGATGTGTTGCCGGGCCGACTCACGTGAGCGGCCCGAGTTTCACCACTCAACTACCTGCGTTCATCCTCTAGCAGGTTTAGATATTCCGAGATCTTTGCCACGGTCAAATCGCGAAATTCTCCACGGAGCATTTCATTCAACTCCTCCTGAGACAGCCCGAGCTTTTGCGCCGCCTCCGTCTTACTCAGCCGACCGGTTTCGAGGAGTATGCCAATCTTCATAACGTACTCAGATTTTGCCCGCCTCTGACCCGCATCGGGATAGCTCGGCGCCTCATAAACACAGCTGTCGCTTCCATCGACTTCACTCATTCGCTGACACCTCACTCAACCATCGCATAATCCCCACGCCCCACCGGATTCGGCGTAGACCCTTTCACATTCATCCCTCTCCCCGGCGCGAACCCCGGGAAGAACACCAACCCCTCTGATTCAAACCGGTAAGCCAACGCAAGCCGGGTCACATCCCGCACATCACGCTCCGCCTCGAAACGCTGAATAGCGTCAACCGAAACCCCGGATTCCCGAGACAGCTCCTCCACACTCCAACCCAGCATCGCTCGGGCCTGAGCGCAATGCGCGGCGGTAAATTGGAAAAGGGCGATACGTTCCAAGGTGATTTTCATCGCAAGAGAGGCCATGGTGTTCTCCGGGCTCGAAAGTGTTGATCCAAAATATACTGTGTTTTTGTACAGTTGTTTTGAGCCCGGATCAAACGCATTTTTTGATCGGTTCTATTCTTTCTCTCAGGCAGGAGCGTCGGAGCGACTACGCTATTTCTATGCGGGATCCTGAAAGCCCAGCGGCTTTCAGCCCCCGTCAGCAGCAATGTTTGAACGTCAGCTTTCTGATTTTCAACACAAGGAAAGGTGGCGTTTCAAAGGCAAGCAGGTGATATGCGTCACAGGGAAGGCAATCATGAAAAGATTACGTCTGCTGTGTGCCCTGATCGGTTTTACGAGTCTGCCGGCCCTGGCCGATATGGAATCGTCAAACAAAGATGTCTTTGTCACCCACCTGATAAATCAGATGACGCAGGAGGAAAAGATCGGCCAACTGCGGCTGATCGCTATTGATGAAAAGATGACTCCCGAAAGGATGCGCCAAGAGATCACCGCCGGGCGAATCGGGGGTACGTACGGCTCTGTGAGCCGTTACGTAAACCGACCCATGCAGGACGCGGCTCAACAAAGCCGCCTGAAAATACCGATGTTTTTTGGCTGGGACGTGATACACGGCCATCGGACCATTTTTCCCATTGGCCTGGCGCTGGCCTCCAGCTGGGATATGGACGCCATTGAGTTGAGCGGTCGAACGGCGGCGAAAGAAGCCAGTGCGGACGGTATCGATTTGACCTTTGCTCCGATGATAGATATCGCCCGTGATCCTCGCTGGGGGCGCACGTCCGAAGGCTTCGGCGAAGACACCTATCTGGTTTCGCGCATCGCTAAAGTGATGGTTCAGGCCTACCAGGGCAAAAGCCTGAGTGCACCCGACAGCATCATGGCCAGCGCCAAACACTTCGCGTTGTATGGTGCTGTCGAAGGTGGACGCGACTACAACAGCGTCGACATGGGCCTGGCCAGAATGCACCAGGACTACCTGCCACCTTATCGTTCGGCGATTGAGGGTGGCGCGGGAGCAATGATGGTGGCGCTTAACTCGATAAATGGCGTGCCAGCCGCTTCCAATGCATGGTTGATGCAAGACCTGCTTCGCAAAGCATGGGGCTTCAAGGGGCTGGTCATCAGCGACCACAATGGGATAAACGATCTGGTTCAACATGGTGTTGCGAAGAATCACCGCGAAGCGGCCAGGCTCGCGATCAGGGCCGGTGTTGATATGAGCATGAACGACTTCTCCTATGGTCCGGAGCTACCCGGGCTGCTTGAGTCTGGCGCTGTTTCCCAGAGCAATATCGATAACGCAGTGCGGGAAGTCCTGGGGGCCAAGTATGACATGGGGCTGTTCGAAGACCCTTACCGGCGCATCGGCGTTGCCAGTGAAGACCCCGCTGATAACAATGCCGAAAACCGTCTGCACAGAGCGCCGGCCCGTGAAGTGGCACGCAAGACATTGGTGCTGCTGAAGAATGAAAACGGGCTCTTGCCGCTAAAAAAAGAGGGTGTGATCGCGCTCATAGGCCCGTTGGCAAAAAGTACCGTCGACATCATGGGCAGTTGGTCCGCAAGCGGCGTGCCCTCGCAATCGGTGACGATCTACGACGGGCTGAAAAGCGCTATGGACAAGGGCTCGCTGATCTATGCCCGAGGCGTCAATCTCACGGAGGATCAAGAGGTTATCAAATACCTGGGAGCGTCCGAAATCGAGAACGACGCTCGTCCGGCAGCAGAAATGATTGACGAAGCGGTCAAGGCTGCACAACAAGCCGATGTTGTGATTGCAGTAGTGGGTGAGCCCCGCAGTATGTCTCATGAAGCGGCCAGTCGAACCAGCCTCGATCTGCCAGGACGCCAGAGTGAATTGATTACCGCCCTGAAAGCCACCGGCAAGCCGCTGGTACTGGTATTGATGAACGGTCGGCCACTTTCCATCGGCAAGGAGCAGAAGCAGGCCGATGCAATTCTGGAAACCTGGTACAGCGGCTCTGAGGGAGGCAACGCCGTTGCCGATGTCTTGTTCGGTGACTACAACCCCTCCGGCAAATTACCCATCACCTTTCCACGCTCCGTGGGGCAGATCCCCAATTACTACAGCCATTTGAACACCGGCCGCCCCTACCTGCCGGGTGGGCCTCGCAACTACACGTCTCAATATTTCGATCAATCCCATGGTCCGCTTTATCCCTTCGGCTATGGGCTGAGTTATACCGATTTCAGCCTGACCGACATGGCCCTGTCTTCGACCACACTGAACAAGACCGACAAGCTCGTCGCCAGCGTCATGGTGAAGAATATCGGCCAGCGCGACGGCGAAACAGTGGTTCAGCTGTATATCCGCGATGTCGTTGGCTCCCTCAGCCGTCCGGTCAAAGAACTGAAGAACTTTAAAAAAATCATGCTCAAGGCCGGAGAAGAGACAGCGGTCCACTTCAGCATTGATGAGAACGACTTGAAGTTCTTCAACGCTCAGTTGGAATACGCCGCCGAGCCGGGCGAGTTCCAGGTGCAGATCGGTCTGGATTCTCAGGATGTGAAGGCGCAGAGTTTTGAGTTGCTGTAAGAATATGGCAGTGGCTAAGACCGATCAGTAAAGAAAATGAAGTGCCAAGCGCAGTACCAGTACCTGTGGGAGCGTGGCTTGCCCGCGAAGAACGATGACGCGTAATACCTGAAAAACCGCGGTGCATTCTTCGCGGGCAAGCCACGCTCCCACAGGTTCTGCACTAGGCGCGTGATTGGCTTTAGTGGTCGCGAGGTCGCTATTTCGCCCCCTCCAACCAGACGGACGGTGCCTGCCCCAGCACACGACGAAACATCGTCGAGAACGCCGCCGGGCTGTCATAGCCAAAATCCAGGGCAATGCGCGTTACCGGTTCGCCCACCACCAGCCGCGCCAGAGCCAGCACCACGCAGGCCCGCTGCCGCCATTGGCTGAAACTCAGGCCAGTTTGTTGGCGGAACAAGCGATTGAAAGTACGCAGGCTTATATGCAACTGATCGGCCCATTGCTGGGGCGACTGATGAGCGTCGGGTTGCTGCACAAAGCCCTGGCACAACGCGAGCAGCCGCGCATCGACGGGCAGCGGAATGTGCAACGGCAGGTGAGTGCTGCGCCCAAGTTCATGCAGCAGCAAGCCGATCAACGTACCGTCGCGCCCGCGCTCGTCATACTCCAGCGGGATTTCCACCGCCTCCATCAGCAAATGCCGCATCAACGGCGAAACGCTGATCACCTGGCAGCGATCCCCCAGATCCACCACCGCCGGTTCGATATACACACTGCGCGTGCTCACCCCCAGCATCAGCACTTCATGCGCCACCCCCGGCGGAATCCACACCGCCCGCTGCGGCGGCACCACCCAGTTGCCGTCATGCGTGCTGACCTGCATTACCCCGGTGGCGCCGTACAGCAATTGCGCCCGCCGATGCGTATGACGAGGCAACGAATGGCCGTGGGAATAATCCGTACCGATGGCCACCACCGGCCGTGGCGTGTGGTCCAGCAGATCAATCGAAACATTGCGCATCGAACAGCCCCAGCGGTTGGCGTAAGCGCAAACATTATTGGCTGACTTGCTGAAGCAGGCCAAGGCGCATCGTTCTATCGTCGACCGATCTCAACCAAAGGACGACACGCAATGCTCTATCTCCTGCTGGCACTCTTCGGCTGCATGACCGGCATCACCGCGGTGCTGTTCGGTTTCGGTGGCGGCTTCGTCGTCGTGCCATTGCTGTACCGCATGCTCATGGCCAGTCACGGCACAGACAACCCCGTCGGCCAATCGGCAATGCACATTGCTGTGGCTACCTCGACCTGCGTCATGATCGTCAACGCAACGATCGCCACCGGAAGACACCGCCGCGCCGGTAACCTCATTCGCCATTACCTGTGGCCGTGGGGCGGGTTTATAAGCGTGGGCGCGGTAGTCGGCGCCGTAGCGGCGATGTGGGCAAGTGGCGAGGTGATTCGCTATGCGTTCATCGCTTACCTGGGCGTGACCATTGCGGATTGCCTGTTACGACGCGGCTTTCTTACAGCGTCCGACACCGCAATCCCACGACGATTGGGAAAGGCAGAAGTGTCTGGCGGTGGTGTAGGAATCGGCGCTATCGCTACCTTTCTCGGCGTAGGCGGCAGCGTCATGACCGTGCCGATGTTGCGGCGTTGTGGGTTGAGCATGTCCCAGGCGACGTCCATGGCCAATCCGCTAAGTTTGCCCGTGGCGCTGGCCGGGACGCTGACTTACATGGCCATGGCCGGTTTCACCGAGTTTGATCTGGGGCCGTGGTTTATCGGTTATGTGGATGTGCTGGCGTTTGCGGTTTTGACGGTGGGATCGCTGGTGGGGATTCGGCTGGCCACGCCTTGGATTGGGCGGATACCGGATCGAATCCATGCGCGGGTGTATATTGGTTTGCTAGTTCTGGTGATGCTGAGCATGTGCGCCACGTAGGGTTGGAATCGTTAGCTTTAGTCGCAAGAATACGTCTTCGCATTGTTCAAGATTTCACTCGGGAGAATGTCATGTCGATCCTCGAAAGCGACTGGAAGAAATTCAAGGAACTGCGCAAGATTGCGCTCGATCGATTTTGCCAAGGCGTTCTTGCCGATGCAAAAGCCATTACCCTGCACGGGGCGCTGTCTGCTCACGCTCGATATGGAATGCTCTATGGCTTGATCCATGATCGGAACAAGGACATGGCCCGAGCCTTTGACCATCACAGCCAATCCCGCTCCAGTGCTCTCACCGCTTTAAGGTTGTTTGTCATGCATGACTTGCTGACCGACGCAGAGTTATCAGTGCTCAGTGAAGATGCGCTGGGCTACATCTCGGATGTCATTCGCCAGCCCTACGAGCTTGAATGGGTTGAAGAGATCGTGCGGCAGGACTGAAAACGGTTATCACCAGCCCTTTATAAGAGAACGATGGATGTGGATCTTCAATTGCACCGAAGCGGCAAGTCACTTCTTCAGCCGCGTGCACAAGGGTAAAAAAATCAGCCCGGTGGCCAAACCGCCATCGTCCGTCATTGAAGATGATGTGCCTGATGAGTCAGCCGAACAGTGGCTGGTTCACGCCGTCACTGTTCAACGCAAGCATGTGTTGTACGTCATTCACGTAAAAACTCGTTATTGCATGATTTTTGCGGACGCGAAAAAAGCGGACATCGAAGGTTTCCTTCAACGTTTTTCCGAGCGCTGGATAAACGGCGTGATTCAGCATGCGGGGCAACACGACATACTTCGTTGGTTCAACGACGAACTGATAGCGGAGCGATTCCAAGAGAGTTGTCGCGAGTACGTGTTTTACAAACGCGGACATCGCGGTGCGCAGAAACACATCAATGACATCGCCTGGGTGTTTGAGGGATGTGCTGCCGAACGAGGTTCTTTACCCCCTGACGAGTTCTCGGCAGGCCGCTTCGATACCGACATGAACAACTACCCGAGAGGCGGTAAAGCACACAAGGATTACTTCTACCCGGATGAGGAAATGATCGTTCACTGGTTAAGCCGTTACAGCGGCCTTGATGAGCTTGGCATTCAAGCAGCCCGTAAGCGGCACAAGGAAGCGAAACGGGAGATTCGGGAGGTCGTAAGGCAGCTTCAGCAAGCGCATGAGCCGTTGCAGTAAAGCTGTGGAACAGACTACTTACTCTCTAACCCTGGTGCATCCCGAACAATAAAGTGATCCAGGTTCTCGATATTCGCACTGAACACCCCGAACGTCTTCTCGGGGTTTTTCTTGCTCGGTACCTGCTTCAGTTCCGGCGTCACGCCGTAGAAAAAGCAATACAACTCTTTCCCGCTCTCACTGGCGTGTTTGATCTCTTCCAGAAACGCCTTGCGCTTGCGGTAGTTGTCGATCAGCTTTTTGCTCAGGTAAACGTTGACCGAGTAAGGCTTCTTCTTCGCCTCGTCCGGTTGCTTGAACCAGACCTTTTGTTCGAAGTCGATGCGAAAGCTCTGCGTGTAATCCTTGATCTCCTTGATCTTGCCCCAGTAAATCAGCCCCTTGTTGTCCTGCAGATATTCGATCTTCTTGAAGAACGACCCGTACGGCGCCGTGTGCTCGCCAATCTTCAGCGGCATGCGCTTGAGCAGATCCTTGTCCTCGAAGTTCGACACAAAACACTCCACCGGGTGGGCGAAGACACTGGTCTTGTCTGGCGCCGACTCGCTACTCGGGTGTTCGACATTACTGGCCGCTGAAGAGGGTTTCGGAACGTCCCGCATGACATCCTCCGCCACTGCTGGGCTCAACGGCTTGCGCACATACTCACGCCGAGTCAGCAACAACTCCGACGGGAAATGCTCCTCGCGACTGTCATCCGTTTCCGCGTCGTCCACACCCGAAGCCTGCGCCTTGAGACTGACATAAGGGCAATCCGCAACATGGCGGGTGCTGGGCGTGTTCTTGAAGTGCGGTGTACGAACGTAATTCACATTCTTGGCGTTGAACGTCGTCAACACATTCGCCGCATCGAACGCGAAACGGCAGGCATCGTTGGGGCACTGGAAGTGTTCCTTGGCGGAATCGAACTCCATCGTCTCGTCGAAATTCAAATCGCGCACGTCATAGATCGACAGCTTGTCGTCGAGGCTGAGGCAGTAGGCGAGGTCGAATTTCATGGTGGGCTCGGGACCGTGAGAGAAGAGTGGCGTATTAATAGCGGGAGGTGCGTGATGGTGCACCTGTTAATTCTCATCATGGTCGCGCCAACATCTTCATTTTCGGACAACGTCATAGCCTTGTGAGGAATGCAGGCACGACACATTTATCAACGCTGATCTCGAAGTTTTGTTTCGAATTAGCTGTGAGGGCGTTCCGTCAATCGTGTAGGAGTTTTCGTTAAATTTGGTAGTCTTCATCCTCTGATAAGAGGATGAGTGGATGCCAGCTGTCATTGCCGAAAATGATGAATCGAAGTGGGCCGATGAAACAGGAGTCTGTTACCACTTCCCGAAGCAGTACCGATCGATTCTTACCGAAGGAACGGCGGTGCTGTATTACAAAGGGAAGATGACAAACAAGGCTTTTTCGAATCAGCGTCTGAGTACCAACCCCCATTATTTTGGTGTTGCTCGAATAGGAAAGGTACATGCGGATGAGAACAGCACGCAGGGTGATTTGTTCGCTGTTATTGAGGGCTACAGGCCTTTTGAGTCTGCAGTTCCAATCAAGCTTGACGGTGAATACCTCGAGCAGATTCCTGTAAAACTGAAGAGTAATTATTGGCGTAATGGGGTCCGGATAATTGACCAGACGGTGTTTGACGGCATCTGCTCTCATGCGGTGCTGAAGTCGGAGCAGATCGACGACTTCAGTCCAATCGATATTGCACATGAGTTTGAGACGAGAGTTATTGGGACTGAAGGGAAAAAAATCACCTATTACGGTGTGAGGTATGAGCGCTGTCCAAAGCTTAGGCGTCAGGCAATCGCTATTCATGGGCTTCGATGCAAAGCCTGTGATTTCGACTTTGAGACAGCGTATGGCGCGCATGCAAAAGGTTTTATCCATGTACACCACGTGAAGCCCATTTCCGAATTTGACGAGGTCCAGGTTGTCGATCCCGCGACTGACTTGATCCCACTCTGTGCAAATTGCCACGCTGTTGTTCATAGGAAGCCCGAACAGTTACTGAGCGTTGAGCAACTGAAAGGCCTTCTCAATGGTCGTTGGGTTTTCGACGATTTAATCAAAGTTAGCTAGGTGGTGTAAAAGGAGGCTTGCAGCGAAATTTATGGGGATTCACTTGTGATTGCGGATTCCACGAGCATCCGGCCACCCATTCCATGAACATCTGGCCACCGATTCCACGATGATCCGGCCACCCAAAAGGCAGGCAGCAACGCAGGATTAATTCACTACCATCGACCTCTTTTATCGAAGCAGAGAGGTCGTCGTGGAGCGGTTATCCATGCGTAAAATTAAGGAAGTGCTACGTCTCAAGTTCGAGGTTGGCCTGTCTGCTCGCCAGATCGCGGTCAGCTTGCAAGTGGGGCGCGCAACCATCGGTGATTACCTCAATCGCTTTGCTGCCAGCGGGCTGACTTGGCCGTTCGCAGCGAGCGATGCGCAGTTGCAGCAGTGTCTTTACCCACCACCACCCGACCTCCCCAGCGATCAACGGCCGATGCCTGATTGGGCTCATGTCCACGCTGAATTACGCCACCCCGGCGTAACCCTGGCTTTGCTCTGGCAAGAGTATCGACTCAGCCACCCGCAAGGCTTCCAGTACAGCTGGTTCTGCGAGCACTACCGCCTCTGGGCCGCCAAGGTCGACGTGGTCATGCGCCAGGAACACCGTGCCGGCGAAAAGCTGTTTGTCGATTATGCCGGCCAGACCGTGCCGGTCATTGATCGGCGAACCGGCGAGATCCGCCAGACCCAGATCTTCGTCGCCGTCCTCGGCGCGTCCAGCTACAGCTTCGCCGAGGCCACCTGGTCGCAGAAACAGCCCGACTGGCTGGGCTCGCACGTGCGCTGCTTCGCCTTTCTCGGAGGTACATCGCAGATCCTGGTACCGGATAATCTGCGCAGCGGCGTTACCAAAGCGCATCGTTACGAGCCCGACATCAACCCCAGTTATCGCGACCTCGCCGAGCATTACGGCGTGGCCGTGTTGCCTGCCAGATCTCGCAAGCCTCGGGACAAAGCCAAGGTCGAAGTCGGCGTGCAAGTGGTCGAGCGCTGGATCCTGGCGGTGCTGCGCAACCGCCAGTTCTTCTCGCTGGGCGAACTCAACACAGCAATCGGACTGCTGCTGGATCGCCTCAACCAGAAGCCCTTCAAGAAGCTGCCCGGCTCACGCCGGTCAGCCTTCGAGACCATCGACCAGCCCGCGCTGCAACCGCTGCCGGAACATCCGTATGTCTACGCCGAATGGAAAAAGGTGCGGGTACACATCGACTACCACGTCGAGGTCGATGGCCACTACTACTCGGTGCCGTACCAGCTGGTGAAGCACCAACTCGAAGTACGCCTGACCGCGCAGACCGTCGAGTGCTTCCACGCCAACCAGCGTGTGGCCAGCCACCTGCGCTCGCCACACAAAGGCCGCCACACCACCCAAACCGAACACATGCCCAAGAGCCACCGCGAACACGCTGAGTGGACGCCCCAGCGACTGATCCGCTGGGCAGAGCAGACGGGCCCGAATACGGCCGGCGTCATCGCCTACATCCTCGAACGCCGAATTCATCCGCAGCACGGCTTCCGCGCCTGCCTGGGCATCCTGCGCCTGAGCAAACAGCACGGCGAAGAGCGGCTGGAAGCCGCTTGCCAGCGTGCGCTGGCACTGGGCGCGTGCAGTTACAAAAGCCTCGAGTCGATCCTGCGTCGAGGGCTGGAACGGCTGCCGCTGGCCCAGCAAAACCTGCCGTTACTGCCCGAGGAACACATCAATCTGCGCGGCCCCGGTTACTACCACTGACTGAAAAAGGAGCACGAGCATGCTGCCCAACCCAACGCTCGACAAGCTGCAAACCCTGCGACTGCACGGCATGATCAAGGCGCTCGACGAGCAACACGCAACGCCCGACATCAACGATCTCAGCTTCAACGAACGCCTCGGCCTGATGGTCGACCGCGAGCTAACAGAGCGTGAGAACGCACGCCTGACGACTCGCCTCAAAACCGCACGACTACGCCATAACGCCTGCCTGGAAGACATCGACTACCGCAGCCCGCGCGGCCTGGACAAGGCCCTGATCCTGCAACTGGGCAGCGGTCAGTGGCTGCGCGACGGCCTGAACCTGATCATCGGCGGCCCGACTGGCGTAGGCAAAACATGGCTCGCCTGCGCTCTGGCCCACAAGGCCTGTCGGGATGGCTACAGCGTGCGCTACCTGCGCCTGCCGCGCTTGATGGAAGAGCTGGGCCTGGCCCACGGCGACGGCCGCTTCGCGAAATTGATGGCGGGTTATGCCAAGACCGACTTGCTGATCCTGGACGACTGGGGCCTGGCGCCGTTTACCGCTGCGCAACGGCGCGACATGCTGGAGCTGCTGGACGACCGCTACGGCAGCCGCTCGACGCTGGTCACCAGCCAGATGCCGGTGGACAAATGGCATGCGCTGATCGGCGATCCGACCTTGGGCGATGCGATCCTCGACCGGCTGGTGCACAACGCTTATCGAATCGAACTGAAGGGCGAATCGATGCGCAGACGCGCAACGAAATTGACGGCGGCAGGGACTTCAGACTAACAATGCAAACCTGCGTCGCTGCGCTCCGACTGCCCGGCCGGATGACCGTGGAATAGGTGGCCGGATGTTGGTGGGCTGAGTGGCCGGATGGCGTGGAATGCGCATGTGATACGACCGAAGCCTCCAGTTCCAGATCACTCCAAATTTGGATATCCATACAATTGCCGAGGGTTGAAACCCTCGGACGATACTGAGTGGTCATGAAGGCTGTCTACGAATAGCTCCGGATTTCGCAAGCGATCCTATGAACCCAGCACCTAAAGCACCTAACCCATAGAATGCTTCGACGACTGAAACACCTGCACGAACCTCCGCCACCAAGGCTTAACCGTCGTCACTCTTCGTTGCGGCTGATCGTGCAACAGATACGGCATGTCCCGCAGCCTAATCCAACCTTCATCCTGCCAATGCAGCAGACTCATCGACATCTCCGGCCAATCCAACAAGCTCAACATTGGCCGATCCGAGTTTTCCGACTGCTCCGCATCGCGCAAGGCCGGCACCACCTGATGGGTTAACCACTCACGCAACAACCGATTCCCCGGAACGTAGTGATACACCAACAACGCATACACACCAGACTCACTGAGCAACAACTGTTTTTCCGGTTGCCGGAAATACTCAATCCACAAAACTCGGCGCTGATCCTTATCTAACTTGTTGACCATGCGATCACTCAGATGGACCCCCATCAAACGACCGATATCTCGGGCGCAGAACCATGGCTGATTTTCGAGTAGAAGGGCATGCAGAGCGAGGTTGTGGCGAGGGAAGACTGTCATAGAAAAAGTATCAAGCATGACCGACCTCCGAAATTAGGAGAGTGCGGAGCAGGTTGTATTCAGGCATATCCATGACCTCTACGTTTAGATTTTGGAGGGCCTGACCCCAACGTAGAGTGGATGTAAGAAATCCCAACGAGCAAAGTCATCTCATTCAAACCACAAGTCACCAATGGGGGACTCGCGGATTATGATAGGCCAAGCTTTCTACGTTGGGCGTTTCTTAGGCACCTGCAAAATAGCTTAGAGGTGCTTGTGGAAGGCTTCAATGCAGAAGCGGCTGTAAGTGTTGTAGGAGATTTAGTGCTGTGACGTAGGGGCGTAAAAGGACTACTCATCGCCCATAAAAAAGCCCCGATCAGATCGGGGCTTTTGCTTTTTCGATTTGTCGATTCAGATTGCAATCGTCAAATCGCGGCGAGCTCGGGAATCAATCCCAGCTCAACGCCCCACCCGTCTGATACTCAATAACTCTCGTCTCAAAGAAATTCTTCTCTTTCTTCAAGTCCATAATCTCGCTCATCCAAGGGAACGGGTTAGTCGTCCCCGGATACTCTTCTTTCAACCCAATCTGCGACAAACGACGGTTAGCGATGAACTTGAGGTAGTCCTCCATCATCGCCGCGTTCATGCCAAGCACGCCACGAGGCATAGTATCCCGAGCGTATTCAATCTCCAGCTGAGTCCCCTGCAGAATCATCTGGCTCGCTTCTTCCTTCATCTCAGCATCCCACAAATGCGGGTTTTCGATTTTGATCTGGTTGATCACGTCGATGCCGAAGTTCAGGTGCATGGATTCGTCGCGCAGGATGTATTGGAACTGCTCGGCGACGCCGGTCATTTTGTTGCGGCGGCCCATGGAGAGGATCTGGGTGAAGCCGCAGTAGAAGAAGATGCCTTCCAGAACGCAGTAATAGGCGATCAGGTTGCGCAGCAACTCTTTGTCGGTGTCGACGGTGCCGGTTTCGAACTTCGGGTCGGAGATCGAACGGGTGTATTTCAGGCCCCAGGTGGCTTTTTTCGCGACCGATGGGATCTCGTGGTACATGTTGAAGATCTCGCCTTCATCCATGGCCAACGATTCGATGCAGTACTGGTAGGCGTGGGTGTGGATCGCCTCTTCGAACGCCTGGCGCAGGATGTACTGGCGGCATTCCGGGTTGGTGATCAGGCGGTACACGGCCAGCACCAGGTTGTTGGCAACCAGGGAATCGGCGGTGGAGAAGAAGCCGAGGTTGCGCATGACAATGCGGCGCTCGTCGTCGGTCAGGCCTTCCGGGTCTTTCCAGAGGGCGATGTCGGCGGTCATGTTGACTTCTTGCGGCATCCAGTGGTTTGCGCAACCGTCCAGGTACTTCTGCCAGGCCCAGTCGTACTTGAACGGGACGAGCTGGTTGAGGTCGGCGCGGCAGTTGATCATGCGCTTTTCGTCTACCGCAACACGGGCGGAGGCGCCTTCGAGTTCGGCGAGGCCTTCGGCGATGTCGAGGTTGTCCAGGGCAGCTTTGGCACGGGCGATGGCGGCGGAGTCGGACGCGGTTACAGCGCGGGCTTCTTGAGCAGCGACACCGCCAGCGGTGTCGAGGCGGTCCATGTTGGCTTCAGTGGCGTGGCCGGCGTTGGCGCCTTTTACCACGGTTTCGCCGCTGTCTTCTTTGTCGAATTCGTCCCAGCTCAGCATGACGTGTCGTCTCCTGCGTGAGGGCCAGATGCCCGTGTGAAAACTGATAGGTGGTTTTTCACACGACCGTACTGGCCGCGTTGGATCTAAAGGAAATCGTTTTTTGCAGCAGTACAACGCAGGCAATAAACAGAATTTTGTACGGGTGTTCTGAGGCCACTGACGGGCGCGGAAAATGTGAACAGCTTCTGCGTGGGCTTCAGACTGGCTTGTTTCCCCTGTAAGGGAATATTGCAGGCCCGATTTACGCCGCATTATAGGGAAATTTTCGGTCGCGTGGTGCGACGAAGTGGCACTGAGAAGGGGAGGTAGGGGGCGTTTTTAGGCCGGAGTGAGGGTTTACAGGGCTTTGGCTGGATGTCGCGAGTGAAGATTTTTTTTCATAAATTTTGGCTAGTCATTTTTTTGTTCAAAAAACAGCCAAAAAGTCGCGTTTTTCACTATATGTTGTGTTTTAAGTCGTTTTTCGACGGCTCCAGACACAACTAAGCCCGACCGAAGTCGGGCTGTGAAGTCACGCTTGATGATCAGCTGAGGCGAGCGGCACCCACGTGATCTGCGCCATCGGAGGCGAGAGACGCAGAGCCGGTACGGTCGTAACCGTCAGAAGCGACAGCCGTTTGCGTGGTGTATGCACCCGAGCCAGTGCGGTCGTAGCCGTCAGCGGCGAAGGTGTTAGCGGCCAGGACAGAGAGGGTCAGGGCGACGATCAATTTGGTTTTCATGGTAGTGGCTCCAGGTTCGTTGGCGTTTTGTGCCTTAGGTGTGGAATTCATACTACGCCAGATAATTTGATTAAAAAATCGCAAATAAGCGCTTAAAACAATCGTATAAATCGATATGTAAGGTTCGGCGCTTCATCTGCCTTAAACAGCGGGCGGGTGGGTCGAACCTTGGGGGTGTGGGAGCGGGTGATTAGCCTTTAGAGCAGCCGTTACCCATGAGGCTGTAGCGCAGAATGTGGCGTTGACCTTTGGAATCTTCGTATTCCATTTTCGCCGGAACAACTTCGCAGACGTTCGGGATTTCGCTCATGGATATAATTTTGGCGATGTCCAGATGAGTGGAGTAAGTGTATTCCTCGATGGCGGGTTGTTGCTGCGCGACATCAGTCGGGACCTCGTCTGCCATGGCGGTTGCGCACAGGCTGCTGAGGGCCAGAACTAATAAAGCTTTCATTTCAAATTTACCTTTTAGAGGTCGAGTGGGGTCACGCAACCTTTTTGGGGTTGCGTGTGGAACTTAAGTACTGGTTTTGGATTAACTGCCTTCGTGGGGGCTGCAACTGGGTTAATCACGTTGCCTTGTTGGCGAGGCTGATTTTAGGCGGGGGCGGTACATTCATATAGGCGTGCTTTTGATAAACACTATTGGCATATCCTGTAACAATCCCCGAAAAGCGACCTTTGTCTCGCTGATGAAGCCAATGATCGTTCCCACGCTCCAGCGTGGGAATGCCTCAAGGGACGCTCCGCGTCCAGTGACGCGGAGCGTCACGGGCTGCATTCCCACGCAGAGCGTGGGAACGATCAAGCCCCTGAAATCACCGCCCTTGAGCGCCTTGACGAGGTATAGCCACATTTTGTAGGGGCTTGTTACTACCATCGTCGAATGGTTCTATAGGCCCAGCCCGGCTACAACTGGGTCATACAAAAACAACTATTCCACCGAGGTAAGAAAGATGAGTGCGGCTTCTCTGTATCCCGTTCGTCCCGAGGTTGCGGCCAACACGTTGACTGATGAAGCGACCTACAAGGCCATGTACCAGCAGTCCGTCGTCAACCCGGACGGCTTCTGGCGCGACCAAGCCAAACGCCTCGACTGGATCAAGCCTTTCACCACGGTGAAACAGACTTCCTTCGACGATCACCATGTCGACATCAAATGGTTCGCCGACGGCACCCTGAACGTTTCCTACAATTGCCTCGACCGTCATCTGGCCGAGCGCGGTGATCAAATCGCGATTATTTGGGAAGGGGATGACCCTGCCGAAAGCCGCAACATCACCTACCGCGAGCTGCATGAAGAAGTCTGCAAGTTCGCCAACGCCCTGCGCGGCCAGGATGTGCATCGCGGCGACGTGGTGACTATCTATATGCCGATGATCCCCGAAGCCGTGGTCGCCATGCTGGCGTGTACCCGGATCGGCGCGATTCATTCGGTAGTGTTCGGTGGTTTCTCGCCGGAAGCCCTGGCCGGCCGGATTATCGACTGCAAATCCAAAGTAGTGATCACTGCCGACGAAGGTATTCGTGCCGGCAAGAAGATCCCGCTCAAGTCCAACGTCGACGACGCGCTGACCAACCCGGAAACCAGCAGCATTCAGAAAGTCATTGTGTGCAAGCGCACCGGTGGCGACATCAAGTGGAACCAGCATCGCGACATCTGGTACGAAGACCTGATGAAAGTGGCGGGCACTGTGTGCGCGCCGAAAGAAATGGGTGCTGAAGAAGCGCTGTTCATCCTTTATACCTCCGGTTCGACCGGTAAGCCGAAGGGCGTGCAGCACACCACCGGCGGTTACTTGTTGTACGCGGCGATGACCCACGAGCGCGTTTTCGACTACCGTCCGGGCGAAGTCTATTGGTGCACCGCCGACGTCGGTTGGGTCACTGGCCACACCTATATCGTCTATGGCCCCCTGGCCAACGGCGCGACCACCTTGCTGTTCGAAGGCGTGCCGAACTACCCGGACATCACCCGGGTGGCGAAAATCGTCGACAAGCATAAGGTCAACATTCTCTACACCGCCCCTACCGCAATCCGCGCGATGATGGCGTCGGGCAAGGCAGCCGTTGAAGGCGCCGATGGCAGCAGCTTGCGTTTGTTGGGTTCGGTCGGTGAGCCGATCAACCCTGAAGCGTGGGACTGGTACTACAAGAACGT
This sequence comes from Pseudomonas sp. Hz4, assembly GCF_054898165.1. Classification (NCBI taxonomy): domain Bacteria; kingdom Pseudomonadati; phylum Pseudomonadota; class Gammaproteobacteria; order Pseudomonadales; family Pseudomonadaceae; genus Pseudomonas; species Pseudomonas sp. Hz4. The sequence goes on from NZ_CM142719.1 coordinate 1,740,276, forward strand.
CGGTCAGTCCCGTTGCCCGATCGTCGACACGTGGTGGCAGACCGAAACTGGCGCGACCCTGATGAGCCCGCTGCCGGGTGCGCACGCGCTCAAGCCGGGTTCTGCGGCACGTCCGTTCTTCGGCGTGGTGCCAGCGTTGGTGGATAACCTGGGTAACATCATCGAAGGCGTTGCCGAGGGCAACCTGGTGATTCTCGATTCTTGGCCAGGCCAGGCGCGCACGCTGTATGGCGACCATGACCGCTTCGTCGATACCTACTTCAAGACCTTCCGTGGCATGTATTTCACCGGTGACGGTGCGCGTCGTGACGAAGACGGTTACTACTGGATCACCGGCCGCGTGGATGACGTGCTCAACGTGTCCGGTCACCGCATGGGCACCGCCGAAATCGAAAGCGCGATGGTCGCCCACCCGAAAGTCGCCGAAGCGGCGGTGGTCGGTGTGCCGCACGACATCAAAGGGCAGGGCATCTATGTCTATGTCACGTTGATCGGCGGCGAAGAACCAAGCGAGCAACTGCGCCTGGAACTGAAAAACTGGGTACGTAAAGAGATCGGTCCGATTGCCTCGCCGGATGTCATCCAGTGGGCACCGGGTTTGCCGAAAACGCGTTCGGGCAAAATCATGCGCCGGATTCTGCGCAAGATTGCTACGGCTGAATACGATGGGTTGGGGGATATCTCCACCTTGGCGGATCCGGGCGTGGTGCAGCATTTGATTGATGAACACAAGATCATGAACGTCGCTTAACCCGCCGTTCCTGAGTCATCGAAGCCCCGCCCGGCATTGCGCCTGGTGGGGTTTTTTTCGTTCTGATCGTTCCCATGCTCTGCGTGGGAATGCCGCCATGGACGCTCCGCGTCCGCCGTGAACGCTGTGACGCAGAGCGTCACGGGATGCATTCCCACGCGGAGCGTGGGAACGATCAACAGTGAGCCAATAATTATCGGCTTCACCTGTAGGCGATTTCCCACTGTTACCCGCCACTCTTCAAGTAACTGAATGTGTAACCGTTCGCTCCCATACGGGGCATTGGGAAACGCAAAGCCCCATCATCAGGCCTCTCCAACCGCCATAAAAAATAAGACCCAACGCTACGCTTGCCGGATTAGAAGGGTTTGCCAATAATAGGCCCGTAATTTGCAACATAGATCGGTTTACTGTCTTTTGCTCTCGCATGAATTTGCAGGGCTGTCAACGCGCCCAAACGGCTTTCTCGGTGCTTCTGTAATTAGTTGTCGCATTGAAGAAATATCGGCTTCGGGCCTGTCGTTAGAATGCCGATCACTCGCTCGTTGTTGCTCGCGTTGAAAAAAGCACGCGATTCCTACGACGCAGCATCGCTTTGCGGTTTTACTCACTCGCATATTGGGCTGTCGCTCACTCTGCCGTTTTAGCCCTTTACCGATGGAGTCCCAAGATGAAGAAACTCGTGCTACTTGGCGCCCTGGCACTGTCCGTGCTGTCCCTGCCGACTTTCGCCGATGAAAAGCCTCTGAAAATTGGTATCGAAGCGGCTTACCCTCCGTTCGCTTCCAAAGCGCCGGACGGCAGCATCGTTGGTTTCGACTACGACATCGGCAACGCTCTGTGCGAAGAGATGAAGGTCAAGTGCGTTTGGGTCGAGCAAGAGTTCGACGGTCTGATCCCGGCACTCAAAGTGCGCAAGATCGACGCGATCCTGTCGTCCATGTCGATCACTGAAGACCGCAAGAAGTCCGTGGACTTCACCAACAAGTACTACAACACCCCGGCTCGCCTGGTCATGAAGGCCGGCACTCCAGTCAGCGACAGCCTGGCTGAGCTCAAGGGCAAAAACATCGGTGTGCAACGTGGTTCGATCCACGAGCGTTTCGCCCGTGAAGTCCTGGCCCCACTGGGTGCCGAGATCAAGCCTTACGGCTCGCAGAACGAAATTTATCTCGACGTCGCTGCCGGCCGCCTCGACGGCACCGTGGCAGACGCTACGCTGCTGGATGACGGTTTCCTGAAAACCGACGCCGGCAAAGGTTTCGCCTTCGTTGGCCCGGCCTTCACCGACGTCAAATACTTCGGTGACGGCGTGGGTATCGCGGTTCGCAAGGGTGACGCGCTGAAAGACAAGATCAACACCGCGATCACTGCCATTCGCGAGAACGGCAAGTACAAGCAAATCCAGGACAAGTACTTCGCCTTCGATATCTACGGCAAGTAACAGTCCCGGCGACAAGTCCGAAATGGCGCAAGCAACAGGAACTCTGAGGTTTGCGCCATTTTTTCATCTCAACTTTCGAGGACCTGAATCATGTTGAAAGGCTACGGGGCTGTCATCCTCGATGGCGCATGGCTGACGCTTCAACTCGCCTTGTCGTCCATGGTCTTGGCCATTGTTTTGGGTCTGATCGGCGTTGCGCTGCGTCTGTCCCCAATTCGCTGGCTGGCCTGGCTGGGCGACCTGTATTCCACGGTGATCCGCGGGATTCCCGATCTGGTGCTGATCCTGCTGATTTTCTACGGCGGTCAGGACCTGCTCAATCGTGTCGCGCCGCTGCTCGGTTTTGACGACTACATCGACCTGAACCCGTTGGCCGCTGGTATCGGCACCCTGGGCTTCATCTTCGGTGCGTACCTGTCGGAAACCTTCCGTGGCGCCTTCATGGCCATCCCGAAAGGTCAGGCAGAAGCCGGCATGGCGTACGGCATGAGCAGTTTTCAGGTGTTCTTCCGGGTGTTGGTGCCGCAGATGATTCGCCTGGCGATTCCGGGTTTCACCAACAATTGGCTGGTACTGACCAAGGCCACCGCGCTGATTTCGGTGGTGGGTCTGCAAGACATGATGTTCAAGGCCAAGCAGGCGGCGGATGCTACCCGCGAGCCTTTCACCTTCTTCCTCGCAGTGGCGGCGATGTACCTGGTGATCACCAGTGTCTCGTTGCTGGCATTGCGTCACCTTGAGAAGCGCTACTCGGTAGGCGTAAGGGCAGCTGATCTATGATCTTCGACTACAACGTCATTTGGGAGGCCTTGCCGCTGTACTTCGGCGGTTTGCTGACCACCCTGAAATTGCTCGGGCTGTCGCTGTTTTTTGGCCTGCTGTGCGCCTTGCCGCTGGGTTTGATGCGCGTCTCCAAGAATACAGTCGTCAACATGACGGCCTGGCTCTTCACCTACGTGATCCGCGGCACGCCGATGCTGGTGCAGCTGTTTTTGATCTACTACGGTCTGGCGCAGTTCGAAGCAGTGCGTGAAAGTGTCTTTTGGCCGTGGCTGTCCAGCGCGACGTTCTGTGCGTGCCTGGCCTTTGCGATCAACACCAGCGCCTACACCGCGGAAATCATCGCCGGCAGCCTGCGGGCTACACCGAACGGCGAGATCGAAGCCGCCAAGGCGATGGGCATGTCGCGCTACAAAATGTACCAGCGCATCCTGCTGCCGTCGGCCCTGCGCCGGGCGCTGCCGCAGTACAGCAACGAAGTGATCATGATGCTGCAGACCACCAGTCTGGCGTCCATCGTGACCCTGATCGACATCACCGGTGCCGCGCGCACCGTCAATGCTCAGTTCTACTTGCCGTTCGAGGCGTACATCACCGCTGGTGTGTTCTACCTGTGCCTGACCTTCATTCTGGTGAAGCTGTTCAAACTGGCCGAGCGCCGCTGGCTGGGCTATCTGGCCCCGCGGAAGCACTGATATGGAACGCATCGATCATGCATTGCCGTGGAACCACCTGGGCAGCGAACGCCAGATTTCGGTGTTCTGTTTCGGTAATAGGGAGCGCAGTGGCGGGCGCAAGGCTTACATCCAGGCCAGCCTCCACGCCGATGAATTGCCGGGCATGCGCACGGCCTGGGAGCTGAAAAAGCGCCTGACCGAACTTGAAGCTCAAGGCTTGCTCAACGGCGTGATTGAACTGGTGCCAGTGGCCAATCCACTGGGCCTCGGTCAACTGCTTCAGGGTAATCATCAAGGGCGTTTCGAAGCGGGCAGCGGCAAGAATTTCAACCGGGATTTCGTCGAGCTGAGCGAGCCAGTGGCCGCTGCGCTGGAAGGGAGTCTGGGCGATGATCCGCACGCCAACATTCGCTTGATCCGTCAGGCTATGAGCGACGCATTGGCGGCATTGCCGCCGGCTGCGAGTCAGTTGCAAGGCATGCAGCGCATCTTGCTCAGCCATGCCTGCACCGCTGATGTCGTGCTGGATCTGCACTGCGATTGCGAAGCGGCGCTGCACATGTACGCCTTGCCGCAGCACTGGCCGCAGTGGCGTTCGCTCGCCGCGCACCTGAATGTGAAAGTAGGTCTGCTGGCGGAAGATTCCGGCGGCAGCTCCTTTGATGAAGCCTGTTCGCTGCCGTGGTTGCGTCTGTCGCGTCAGTTTCCTGATGCGCAGATTCCCCTGGCCTGCCTGGCGACGACCATAGAGCTGGGTGGTCAGGCCGATACCGGTCGCGCCGAAGCCTGTGCTTACGCCGAAGGCATTCTCGCATTCCTCGCCGAACAGGGTTTGATCAGAGGTGAATGGCCAAAACCTGCGCAAGACGCTTGCGAAGGCCTGCCATTCGAAGGCACCGAATTGCTGTTCGCGCCGCACCCTGGCGTGATCAGTTATTTGCGTAAACCCGGTGAATGGATCGAAGCCGGCGACGAGATTTTCGAAGTGATCGATCCGTTATCGGATCGGGTCAGCACAGTGTGTGCTGGTACGTCCGGGGTGCTGTTTGCCATTGAACGGCTGCGTTATGCCCAACCCGGTATCTGGCTGGCCAAGGTGGCGGGGCGCGAAGCGCTGCGTCACGGGCGCTTGCTCAACGACTGACTGACTGTTTTTGTGAGAACCGACCGCATGTACAAACTTGAAGTCCAAGACCTGCATAAACGCTATGGCAGTCACGAAGTGCTCAAGGGCGTGTCCCTGAAAGCGGCGGCTGGCGATGTGATCAGCATCATCGGCTCCAGTGGCTCCGGCAAAAGTACTTTCCTGCGCTGCATCAATCTGCTGGAGCAGCCACACGCGGGCAAGATTCTGCTCAACAACGAAGAGTTGAAGCTGGTCGCCAACAAGGACGGCGCGCTGAAGGCGGCCGACCCGAAACAGCTGCAACGCATGCGTTCGCGCCTGTCGATGGTGTTCCAGCATTTCAACCTGTGGTCGCACATGACCGCGCTGGAAAACATCATGGAAGCGCCGGTCCACGTACTCGGCATGTCGAAGGCCGAAGCCCGCGAAAAGGCCGAGCACTACCTGAACAAGGTCGGCGTGGCTCATCGTAAAGATGCTTACCCGGGCCACATGTCCGGCGGCGAACAACAGCGTGTCGCGATTGCCCGTGCGCTGGCGATGGAGCCTGAGGTGATGCTGTTTGACGAACCGACTTCGGCGCTCGACCCGGAACTGGTCGGCGACGTGCTGAAAGTCATGCAGGCCCTGGCGCTGGAAGGCCGGACCATGGTGGTGGTCACGCACGAAATGGGCTTCGCCCGTGAAGTGTCGAACCAGCTGGTGTTCCTGCACAAAGGCGTCGTCGAAGAAAGCGGCAACCCGCGTGAGGTGCTGGTCAATCCACAGTCTGAACGCTTGCAACAATTCCTCTCGGGCAGCCTGAAATAATCAGGACTGCCGTTGTGCACAGGGATAGTGCATGCTTCCCAATTTAGAGGCTGGCCCCGATCCCCTGTGGGAGCTGTGTTGGTTTTGAGATTTACGTTCATTTACGGGCTAGCATTGGCCCATGCCTTCATTACTGTTTTCGTTTCGGATTGCCCGCCATGACTGCCCATCGAATTGGTTTCCTGATTTGGCCCAGCACTAAAGCACTGACGCTTGCGCTGGCTGAGGAGGCCTTGCGTGTTGCCCAGCGTGTGCATCCGGACGTTGTCTACGAACTGTCGTTTTTGCAGGTCGAACCGCCGACCGAAGGTGCCTGGCAATTGCCGGGTGAACCGTGGGCCGGCAAGCTCGAAAACTTCCAGAAACTGTTCCTGCTCGCCGACGAGCCACCGACCTCACTCGCGCCGGCGCTCAGCAGTTCGCTGAAACAACTGGTGCGTGCTGGCTGTGTGATCGGTGGTTTGTCTGCCGGTGTTTACCCGTTGGCTCAACTGGGTTTGCTCGACGGTTATCGCGCTGCCGTGCATTGGCGCTGGCAGGACGATTTCACCGAACGTTTCCCGAAAGTCATCGCCACCAGTCATCTGTTCGACTGGGATCGCGACCGTCTGACTGCGTGCGGCGGCCTTTCGGTACTCGACCTGTTGTTGGCGGTGCTGGCCCGTGATCACGGCGCCGAACTGGCGGGTGCGGTATCCGAAGAACTGGTGGTCGAGCGCATCCGCGAAGGCGGCGAGCGCCAGCGTATTCCGTTACAGAACCGCTTGGGCTCCAGTCATCCGAAGCTCACGCAAGCCGTGTTGCTGATGGAAGCCAACATCGAAGAGCCGCTGACCACCGACGAAATCGCCCAACATGTGTGTGTGTCCCGTCGGCAGCTGGAGCGGATTTTCAAGCAATACCTCAACCGCGTGCCGAGCCAGTATTACCTGGAATTGCGCCTGAACAAGGCCCGGCAGATGTTGATGCAAACCAGCAAGTCGATCATCCAGATCGGCCTGTCGTGTGGCTTCTCCTCGGGGCCGCACTTCTCCAGCGCCTACCGCAACTTCTTCGGCGCCACGCCGCGGGAAGATCGCAACCAGCGGCGCAGCAGCAGCCCGTTCGAGTTGTCGTCGGTGCCGTCCGAGCGCGGGTGATTCCTCACAAGCGCGCCTTACTCGTCGACTTCGGACCCCTGCGAAGACGATATCTGCATTTCGCCGCGATTGATCACGTCTTCCACGCCGAAATCCACCCCCGTATTCTGGTAGTAGTCGATCAGTCGTAGCAGGGCTTGCTCGGTAAACGGATTGCCTCGAAGGCTAATGTTTTCCGCCACGTCCACCGGTAATTCCATGATGTCACTCGGCACGTCGGTGATTGCGTTGGCGCTCAGGTCTGCCCAATCCAGCTCGGTGAACTTCAGCAAGCCGTTGGGTATGTCGCTGATTCCGGTGTCATGCAACAGGACTGTAGCGAGGTCCGGCATCTGGCTCAGATCAGGTGTCTGACCCAGCGGGTTGGAGCTCAAGTTGAGGTAGTCGAGGTGCTCCATTCCTGCCAACGCGTTTGCCGACTCCGCAGACAAACTGATGCGGCAATCGTGCAGCATCAGCGAACGCAAGCGGCCCATCGTGAACACGGCGTCAGGGATGCCGCCCAGGTCACACTCGCGCAGCCGCAGACTTTTCAGATTGGGGAACGACTTCAGGAATTGTCCAATGCGCGTCACGCCGTCGGAACTTTCCAGTTCCAGCGCCGACACATGCTTGAAGTCAGCATTGAGGGTGGGAAGTTCCCCATTGATCCGCGGGCTGATGATCAGTTCGAAGGTTGGCTCAAGTGCATCACCGAAATCATCCTGGTCCGTCTCAATACGCCAGCATCGCTCCAGTAACTGTTTGAATTCGTCACGGTTGGCGTGCTCGATAAGCCGTTGCTGTTCACTGAACGGTTCACCGGTTTGTGGGTGCAGAGGCGGCAAGTCGGCTGTCCATGCAGCCAGATCGATGCTCAGCTGGGCGAGCTCCGCTTCCAGCCTTGTCAGCTCTACTCGGCCGTCTGCCAATGTGCCCGGCAGCTCGTACACATAGCCGCTCGCCTCTTCGTCTTCCAGGCTTGGAAAAAGCGCCCTGGCTCGCGCTATATCTGCATCGGGTGCGTAAACGCCCAGATCGTAGGAGGTCTCGAAGTACTGCTGCTTGATCTGTTCCCGTGCCTGGTCGCTGAGCGGATTCTGCGAAAGGTGCACGCCGCGTTGCTCATACACCGGGCTGTCGAACAATCCGGGAGGCAACTCACTGATGTTGTTGTTCATCAACATGAGGGTGTTGAGCCTGGCGTGTTGCAAGGTACTGGTGGGTATTTCCGTCAGCCCGGTATCGCTCAGATCCAGATGAACGAGGTCAGGCATTGATTCAACACTGGGTACGCCTTCCACCGGATTTCGGTAGAGATCCAGCATGACCATTTTTTTCATTGAGGACAGTTTTGACCAAGCGACGGCATCGAAATTGATTCCGCAATCGCTGAGGATCAATGTTTCCAGATTCACCATTTGCCCGATGGCGTCGGGAAGCGTACCCAGGGTAAAACGGCGTAATTCCAATCGGCGAAGACCGGTGAAGTGCTGCAAAAAGCCGGGTACCCCATGCACGGCATGACTGCCGTCGAGGACAAGCGACGACACGTGGCTGAAATCGGCCGTCAGGTTCGGCAGGTCGCCCGGGATCGCCTCACCGAATCGCAGCGCATATCGCTCGGTGCCGTCCGGTGCATTGATCTCCCGCTCGGACTGCCGTCGCCAGCTGCGCTGGATTTCCTGGGCCAGCAACCGCCGATTGTGTTGCACAGCCTGTTGCTCCAGATCGCTCAGCGGGAGCCCGGTTTCACGGTGGACGGTGGGGGCGTCACTTGTCCAGCGCTGAAGATCCCCATGCAGTACGTGGAGTTCACTGGCCAGGCGTGACAGCTCCATGCGAGGGCCGTCGGGGTGACGTTGTAGCTGGGAGACGACGGAGCGCAGCTGTTCCTGAGTCAGGCTGGGATAAACTTCGCGAACCCTGTCATCAAGCGTTGGTGTAGATCGGTTGCTGCGACTGTAACCCTGTGTGCCACCGGGCAGGCGCATGGTCGTCGGGTCATAGAAGGGTTTTCGACGCGGGTTTTTTGCGAACAGCGTGCGCAACTGCGGTCTATTCACCGCGTGTTCGGCAATGCGTTGCTTGAGCACTTGGCTGCCTTCGGTGCCAAGACCCAGCGCAGCACGCTCGGCCTCCGGCAACGCCTGCAGGAGGGCGTGATAAAAATCGCCGGGTTGCTCATGGTCTTCATGGGTCTGATAAGTGCCGTCGTCTGCCCGAACCAATGTTCTGACGATCGGCGCATCGGGCTGGCCAATGCTGTCGCGCAGTGAGCCGTCATAAGAAAAATCCCTGACTTCGATGCGCAGACCCGCAGGCCAGCCGGGCAACGATTCAAGGCTATGCAACGCCAATCGATGAGTGTCCGTCGTTTCCATGTCCTCCAGATAAAACCCTTCATAGGCTCTGGCCACACGGACGGCCTCCATGGCTTTGACTGCCACATCCTTGAGGCGTTGAGGGATTCGACCGTTGTGCAATTGCATGAGCTCGGTGCCGGATGCGTTGCTCGCCAGTTCTTGTGCAATATCAGTCGGTAGTCCCTGAATTTCGCCAAGCAGTAGCTGGACCTGACGATCATCGGTTTTTTCAAGTTCACGGTAGCGAGATTCGAACAGCGACAGGCGATGGTTCAGTGCCTGATAGCGTTCGGGATGGTCACTATCGGCCTGATCGATCAACGCCTGAATATCACGATCGATTTTGAAGCGCTTGATCGTGTCGGTCAGCAGTGAAGGCGCGCGATGGTTCTCGACGTGAATCTCGCGCACTACATTGTCGTGGAAGCCACTGATGCGCAGGACTTGTTCGCGCTCGGCAGTGCTGAACGACTCGACGCTGTGGCCGAGGCGGCGCATCACGGTTTCCCGGTCCCACGTCAAGGGCTGGTCCAGCGCGGTCTGCCAGGCGCCATGATCGTTGTGACGCAAGGGTGGCTGATACGCATCGGTCCGGTGCGGATGCTGGATTTGAAACCGGCCAGTCTCGCTATCCGGTAGTACGCCATAGAGCTTGTCTTCGAGGCGCAGCAGCGCTTTGCTCTCATGCTGATACAGGCCTAGCTGATTGGGTTTGGCTTCGGTTGGCAACGTGACTGATTGCTCGTAAGGCGCGAGATCCGGCTTCCAGTACCGGGTTCGGCCCCCGGCAGTTTTGACGGGCTGGAGCGGCGAAATCAGCGCTAATGCTTCGCGAGACAACAAGCGGTTGAACACACCGGCAGCCATGGCGCCGCCCACCGCAAATGTTCCAAGCTGAGTCACCGTCTCAACGATGCTCATCAACTGCCCGAAAGCTTCGGTTTTCAGACGCTCTGCCCAGTCGACAATGCCTTCGAAAGTGTCGTCCAGTACCTGGTAGGCCATGTAGGTCAGCATCAACTCACCCATCAAAGGAACAAATGGCAGGGCAATGAACGATGCCACTTCAAGAATCGCGGTGGCGATTTTGCTGAAGGCGTCCCATAACACCCATCGCGCGGTTCGATCAGCGCTGGCGGTGGAGACGGCAAGGATTCGCGCATCATTGAGGATCTTGTTCATTTGCTGTTGATACAGGTGAGTCCACAGGCCGGTTTTGATCGGGCTCACCGAAAACTGCAATTTGGGCTCGTTGACTGGTGTGTCTCGCCAGCTGGGCAGGGAATCGCCGTGCTTGCGCTCATGCCAGGTAACGGTGCTGAGACGCCGGTTGAGATCGGCGAAAAAGTAAGGTCTTTCTTGATGACCGACGAATCGGCTGAAGAACGCCTGGTAAGCGGGGGAGCGCAGCTTGCGGGTCAGCTCTGTCAAGAATGCCTGTGCGTCAGGGTACTGTTTGAGCGGGTGCTGCGGGTCGTCGGGAATATAAACGATGATCCGCCTTGCTTGCCGTGAGCGTTCAAGTCTGGGCGCAAAAATGACGATGCCAGTCAACAATGAAGACATCATCGTCAGGTAATGACACTCCATTGGCTGGCCATCCAGCCGCATACCCGTGCGGCCTTGCGCGATACCGAGAATCGAACGGTAAGCGTCGATCGGCAAGTCTTCACGAATGTGAGCCAGTTGCAAGGCTGTTTGCAGGGCAGCTTTGTGCGTCTTGATGACCTTCGATTTCACCATCGCGCCGGCCACGGGATTGGTCACCCCCAGATTATCGTTGAGGTATGCCTCGTACTGACCACCGATATCCAGTTCTCGGCATAACCGGGTAAAGCTCTGTATAGAAAGTTGGCGTTTAATCGCTGGCAACGTCTTGAAGTGACCGGTGGGTGAGGGCTCGGTGATAAACGTCGAAGCGGGCTCGTAAGCGTCCGGCTCGGTTTCTGAAGCCTGAAAATTGTGCAGGGCTGCATCGAGCAGCGATACCGTCCAGGTGCGCGCGGCGCCGGATTTGATCGGGAACCACGGGATGTTCTGAGGAGTGTACAGACGCAGGAAAGTGGTCTTGACGTCCAGGTCGAGGCCGAAGCGGGTTCTCAATGCGTCGCTCAGAAGCGGTTCGGCGAAGTCCCGGGGGTTTTTCAGTTTATTCAGCATCGCCTCCAGGCGATTGCGCAGGGTCAAGTGTTCCCCGCTGGCCAATTTCAGCGATTGATGTTGCTGACGGGTTGCAGTGGTATGCCAGTCAGGGAGTTCCAGCGAGGCGCTCTTTAGCGCGCTGAGCGTCACAGGCGATGCTTTCAATACCCAATCGGGCAGATTTCTGAACGCATGGTGATAGTGCGCGTCCGGATGAGCGGCAAGCTCAAATTCGTGGTGATTCATCGCTAGTCCTTTAGCGTTTGCATGGAGCCCAAGGAAAACAGACGAAGAAGGGCTGCGTGCGGTACATATTTACCGCACCGGTTTACAAGCCTGCCTATAACCTGTGCCGGCAGTTTAAACTGCGCCTTTGCGACGCTATATGTCGCATTGCCGTAAACCCGGCTGAAACCGGGGTTTGCGCTATAAGAAGTTGTCGCTTGGCGGCAAGGCCGGGCTGAAGACTGTCCTTACAATCCTCACCAAGCTCGCCAGTTTCAGGCGAGTGTTCCTCATCAGGAGACTCCGATGTCCGTTGAGCACGCTGCGGTACAACGCGCCGATTTCGACCAGGTAATGGTTCCCAACTACGCGCCTGCCGCTTTCATCCCTGTGCGTGGTGCCGGTTCCCGCGTCTGGGACCAGTCTGGCCGCGAGCTGATCGACTTCGCCGGCGGGATTGCCGTTAACGTATTGGGCCATGCGCACCCGGCGCTGGTCAGTGCCTTGACCGAGCAGGCGAACAAGCTGTGGCACGTCTCGAACGTCTTCACCAATGAGCCGGCCTTGCGCCTGGCGCATAAGCTGATCGACGCTACATTTGCCGAGCGCGCGTTCTTCTGCAACTCCGGCGCCGAAGCCAACGAGGCCGCCTTCAAGCTGGCCCGTCGTGTCGGTTTTGATCGTTTCGGCAGCGAGAAGTACGAAATCATCGCCGCGCTCAACAGCTTCCACGGCCGTACGCTGTTCACCGTGAACGTCGGTGGTCAGTCGAAGTATTCCGATGGCTTCGGTCCGAAGATCACCGGTATCACCCACGTGCCATACAACGATCTGGCCGCGCTGAAAGCCGCCATCTCCGACAAGACTTGCGCTGTGGTCCTGGAACCCATCCAGGGCGAGAGCGGCGTCATCCCGGCTGAGCTCGAGTACCTGCAAGGTGCCCGCGAACTCTGCACCGAGCACAACGCGCTGCTGATTTTCGACGAAGTGCAAACCGGTATGGGCCGCAGCGGCAAGCTGTTCGCCTATCAGCAGTACGGCGTGACGCCGGACATCCTGACCAGCGCGAAGAGCCTGGGCGGTGGTTTCCCGATCGCGGCGATGCTGACCACCGAAGACCTGGCCAAACACCTGGTCGTCGGCACCCACGGCACCACGTATGGCGGCAACCCGCTGGCGTGCGCTGTCGCTGAAGCCGTGATCGACGTCGTTAATACCCCTGAAGTGCTGGCCGGCGTCAACGCCAAGCACGACAAGTTCAAGGCTCGCCTGGAACAGATCGGTGAGAAGTACGGCCTGTTCACTCAGGTCCGTGGCATGGGCCTGTTGATTGGTTGCGTGCTGAATGATGCCTGGAAAGGCAAGGCCAAGGACATCTTCAACGCCGCTGAAAAAGAAGGCCTGATGATTCTGCAAGCCGGCCCCGACGTGGTTCGTTTCGCGCCTAGCCTGGTGGTTGAAGACGCTGATATCGATGCCGGTCTGGACCGTTTCGAACGCGCTGCGGCCAAACTGACTCAAGCCTGATAGACCGTCGACGCCTGACATTTCAGGCGTCGAACCCATTTTTATGCCGGACCCGCTCTCTGTAGGAGCGAAGCTTGCTCGCGAAGGGGTCGTGTCAGCCACCGTCATCAACGGCTGACACCGCCTTCGCGAGCAAGCTTCGCTCCTACAAGGGTTCGGCTTATTTCCCCCAAAAGAGTTTTGAAAAGGAGTGACACCATGCTGGTGATGCGCCCCGCGCAAATGGCTGATCTGGGCGAGGTACAGCGTCTGGCTGCGGACAGCCCGATTGGTGTCACTTCCTTGCCGGATGACGTTGAACGCCTGAGCGACAAGATCGCAGCAAGCGAAGCCTCGTTCGCCGCCGAAGTCAGCTTCAACGGTGAAGAGAGCTATTTCTTCGTCCTCGAAGACACCGCCACCGGCAAACTGGTGGGCTGTTCGGCCATCGTTGCGTCGGCCGGTTATTCCGAGCCGTTCTACAGTTTTCGTAATGAAACCTTTGTGCACGCCTCTCGCGAGCTGAAGATTCATAACAAGATTCACGTGCTCTCCCAGTGCCACGACCTGACCGGCAACAGCTTGCTGACCAGTTTTTACGTGCTGCCGGAACTGGTGGGTTCTGCCTGGTCGGAGCTCAATTCCCGTGGTCGCTTGCTGTTTGTGGCCAGCCATCCTGAGCGTTTTGCCGATTCCGTGGTGACCGAGATCGTCGGCTACAGCGACGAAAATGGCGATTCGCCGTTCTGGGATGCCATTGGCCGTAATTTCTTCGACCTCAACTACGCCGCTGCAGAGCGTCTGTGCGGTCTGAAGAGCCGGACGTTCCTGGCGGAATTAATGCCGCATTATCCGATCTACGTGCCGCTGCTGCCGGATACCGCTCAAGAAGCGATGGGCCAGGTGCACCCACGAGCGCAGATCACCTTCGACATCCTGATGCGCGAAGGCTTCGAGACCGATCACTACATCGACATTTTCGACGGCGGTCCGACCCTGCACGCCCGTGTCTCGGGGATCCGTTCGATCGCCCAGAGCCGTGTGGTCCCGGTGAAAATCGGTGAGCCGGTCAAAGGCGCCGGTCGTCAATACCTGGTGGCCAACGCGCAGTTGCAGGATTACCGCGCGGTATTGCTCGAGCTCGATTACGCGCCGGGCAAACCCGTGACCCTGGATCTTGAAGCGGCCGAAGCCCTGGGCGTCGGTGAAGGTGCCAGCGTGCGCCTGGTGGCGGTTTGACGACTGCTGCCACGCCTGGAAAAGAATGCTTAGAAAGCAGCGAAGTTTCACGGGTGGCGCAAGCGGCCCGTTTGAGGAGATAGCATGATCGTTCGTCCCGTACGCAGCAGCGATTTACCCGCTCTGATCGACCTGGCCCGCAGCACCGGCACCGGCCTGACCACGTTGCCGGCCAACGAAGAACGTCTGGCCCATCGGGTCGGCTGGGCCGAGAAGACCTTTCGCGGCGAAGCCGGGCGCGGTGATGCGGACTACCTGTTCGTACTCGAAGACGATGACGGTCGCGTGGTGGGCATTTCTGCCATCGCTGGCGCCGTTGGCCTGCGTGAGCCTTGGTACAACTTCCGGGTTGGCCTGACCGTCAGCGCTTCCCAGGAACTGAACATCTACCGCGAAATCCCGACGCTGTTCCTGGCCAACGACCTGACCGGTAACTCCGAGCTGTGCTCGCTGTTCCTGCACGCCGACTACCGCACCGGCCTCAACGGTCGCATGCTGGCCAAGGCGCGGATGCTGTTCATCGCCGAGTTCCCGCAGCTGTTCGGTAACAAAATCATTGCCGAGATGCGCGGCATGTCTGACGAAGCCGGGCGTTCGCCGTTCTGGGAAAGCCTGGGCCGACACTTCTTCAAGATGGAATTCAGCCAGGCCGATTACCTGACCGGTGTAGGCAACAAGGCGTTTATCGCCGAATTGATGCCGAAATTTCCGTTGTACACCTGCTTCCTGTCGCCGGATGCGCGCAACGTGATCGGCCAGGTTCATCCGGACACCGAGCCGGCCCTGGCCATGCTCAAGAGCGAAGGCTTCAGCTATCAGGGCTACGTCGACATCTTCGACGCCGGTCCTGCGGTGGAGTGCGAAACCGGCAAGATCCGCGCAATTCGCGACAGCCAGGCGCTGGTGCTGGCCATCGGCACGCCGGGTGACGACGCCACACCGTTCCTCATTCATAACCGCAAACGCGATGACTGCCGGATCACTGCTGCGCCTGCACGTTTCGCCGCCGGCACGCTGGTGGTCGATCCGCTGACTGCCAAACGTCTTCAACTCAACGCCGGCGATCAAGTGCGCGCCGTTCCGTTGTCCGCTGCCAGGGAGTCGAAATAATGAATTCGCTATACATCGCAGGTGAATGGCTGGCCGGCCAGGGTGAAGCCTTCCAGTCGCTGAATCCGGTGAGTCAGCAAGTACTGTGGACTGGCGAGGGCGCTACTGCCGCTCAGGTTGAATCGGCCGTGCAAGCTGCGCGCCAGGCATTCCCGGGCTGGGCCCGGCGTACCCTGGAAGAACGCATTACAGTGCTGGAGGCGTTTGCCGCCGCGTTGAAAAATCACGCTGATGAACTGGCCCGCACCATTGGTGAGGAAACCGGCAAACCCCTGTGGGAAGCGGCGACCGAAGTCACCAGCATGGTCAACAAAATAGCGATCTCTGTGCAGAGCTACCGCGAACGTACCGGCGAGAAGAGCGGCCCATTGGGCGACGCCACCGCCGTGCTGCGCCACAAGCCACACGGTGTGGTTGCGGTGTTCGGGCCTTACAACTTCCCTGGCCATTTGCCGAACGGTCACATCGTGCCGGCGCTGCTGGCCGGTAACAGTGTGCTGTTCAAACCAAGCGAACTGACGCCGAAAGTCGCCGAGCTGACCGTCAAGTGCTGGATCGAAGCCGGTCTGCCGGCAGGCGTGTTGAACCTGCTGCAAGGCGCTCGCGAGACCGGTATCGCCCTGGCGGCGAACCCGGGCATCGACGGTTTGTTCTTCACCGGTTCCAGCCGCACCGGCAATCACCTGCACCAGCAGTTTGCCGGTCGTCCGGACAAGATCCTCGCGCTGGAAATGGGCGGTAACAACCCGCTGGTCGTTGATCAGGTCGCAGACCTCGATGCTGCCGTTTACACCATCATCCAGTCGGCGTTCATTTCTGCCGGTCAGCGTTGCACCTGTGCCCGCCGCTTGCTGGTGCCGCAGGGCGCCTGGGGCGACACACTGCTGGCGCGTCTGGTGGCGGTCAGCTCGACGATTGAAGTCGGCGCGTTTGATCAGCAACCGGCACCGTTCATGGGCTCGGTGATTTCCCTTGGTGCTGCGAAAGCCCTGATGGATGCGCAGGAGCATCTGCTGGGCAACGGCGCCGTGGCGCTGCTGGAAATGACTCAACCACACGCTCAAGCCGCCTTGCTGACCCCAGGCATTCTGGACGTGACGGCCGTGGCTGATCGTCCTGATGAAGAGCTGTTCGGCCCGCTGCTGCAAGTGATCCGCTACGCTGATTTTGAAGCGGCGATCGCTGAAGCCAACGACACCGACTATGGCTTGGCGGCCGGTCTGCTGTCGGATTCCGAAGCACGTTATCAGCAGTTCTGGCTGGAAAGCCGTGCTGGCATCGTCAACTGGAACAAGCAGCTGACCGGTGCGGCAAGCAGCGCGCCATTCGGTGGTGTCGGCGCCTCGGGCAACCACCGCGCCAGCGCCTACTACGCGGCAGATTACTGCGCGTACCCGGTGGCTTCGCTGGAAACGCCGAACCTGACCTTGCCAACCGCACTAACCCCTGGCGTGCGCATGTCGTAAGACCGCTTTCGCGGGCAAGCCTCGCTCCTACGGGATTGTGCAAAACCTGTAGGAGCGAGGCTTGCCCGCGATGGCCGCAACCCGGTCGCACTGAACAGTTAGTTACTGAAGCCTATAACAACAGATTCTCGTGGAGCCTCGCTGATGAAATCCTATGAAGTCAATTTTGACGGTCTAGTGGGGCCGACCCATAACTACGGCGGCCTGTCCTACGGTAATGTCGCGTCCCAAAGCAACAGCCAGCAGTCTTCGAACCCGAAGGAAGCCGCGCTGCAAGGCCTGGCGAAAATGAAATCGCTGATGGAAATGGGCTTTCAGCAGGGCGTGCTGGCACCACAGGAACGCCCGGACATGGCAGCCCTGCGTCGCTTGGGTTTCAGCGGCACCGACGCTCAGGTGATCGAGCAAGCTGCCAAAGAAGCCATGCCGCTGCTGGTTGCCAGTTGCTCGGCATCGAGCATGTGGGTGGCCAACGCCGCCACTGTCAGCCCGAGTGCCGACACTGCCGACGGTCGCGTGCATTTCACCGCCGCCAACCTCAATTGCAAATACCACCGCAGCATCGAACACCCGACCACCAGTCGCGTGCTGGGGGCTATGTTCGCTGACCAGAAGCACTTCGCACACCACGCCGCATTGCCAGCCGTGGCGCAGTTCGGGGACGAAGGTGCAGCCAACCACACCCGTTTCTGCCGTGAGTACGGCGAAGCAGGCGTCGAGTTCTTCGTGTTCGGTCGCAGCGCGTTCGACACCCGTTACCCGGCACCGCAGAAATACCCGGCCCGCCAGACCCTCGAAGCCTCCCAGGCGGTTGCCCGCCTGCACGGCTTGAGCGATGACGGCGTGGTCTACGCCCAGCAGAACCCTTCGGTGATCGATCAGGGCGTGTTCCACAACGATGTGATCGCGGTGGGTAATGGCGAGGTGCTGTTCTATCACGAGGATGCGTTCCTCGACACCGAGCAGATGCTCGCTGAATTGCAAAGCAAACTCGCCAAAGTCGGTGGGAAATTTCAGTCGATCTGCGTACCTCGTTCCGCGGTAACCGTGGAAGACGCCGTTCGTTCCTACCTGTTCAATAGCCAACTGCTGTCGCGTCCTGACGGCTCGATGCTGTTGATCGTGCCGGAAGAATGCCGTGGCAACGCGCGTGTCTGGCAGTACCTGCAAGGTTTGACCAGCTCCGGCGGGCTGATTCGCGAAGTGAAAGTGTTCGATTTGAAGCAGAGCATGCAGAACGGCGGTGGCCCGGCTTGCCTGCGACTGCGCGTCGCGCTCAACGAAACCGAACTGGCGGCCGTCAACCCAGGGGTTATCATGACGGCACCGTTGTACGGCACGCTGACCGAATGGGTCGACAAGCACTACCGCGACCGCATGACCGAAAACGATCTCGCGGACCCGCAATTGCTGCTTGAGTGCCGGACGGCACTGGATGAACTGACGCAAATCCTTAAACTGGGCGCGGTTTATCCCTTCCAGATCAATTGAACGTCGAGAGCGAAAAAAAATGAGCGATACCCTGCAGCTGATCCTTGAAGACACCGACGGCACGCAACTGGAAACTTCCTGCACCCGCGTCGCGGTCATGTGGCAAGGCAAAGAGCTGTGGATTCAGCAAGACGGCCGCGGCCAACTGCTGATCGGCGTGGACGTCGAAGAAGGTGACGCTGAATACGCAAACCTGCTGCTGCGCCCATTGGCGACTAATCTGGTAAGTCTGCAACTGGAAATGGAACCGGCTGAGGTCGGTGACGAAGACCACGTGCACGGCCCGGATTGCGCACACGACCACTAAGGAAACCGCTCTATGCTCGCCCTCGGCAAACTGCTTGAACTGACCCTCGCCGGCCGCGAACCGGCGGAGAAGACTCAACTGACTGTCGAAGGCGTACGCATGCGCTGGTTGAGCGAAGGTGCGCTGGAAGTCCGGCCACCGCAAGCGAGCGACCAAGGTCTGGACCTGCTGCTATCGGCCGGCATCCACGGCAACGAAACAGCGCCGATCGAATTGCTCGATCGCCTGTTGCATGACATCGCCCGCGGCGACTTGAAACCGCGCGCACGTATTCTGTTCCTGTTCGGCAACCCGGAAGCGATTCGCAAAGGCGAGCGTTTCATCGAGCAGGACGTCAACCGGCTGTTCAACGGCCGTCACGAACAAACCAGCGGCTCCGAAGCCCTGCGCGCTTGTGAACTGGAGCGACTGGCGGCGAGCTTCTTCAGCTTGCCGGACCGTAATCGTCTGCACTACGACCTGCACACGGCCATTCGCGGTTCGAAAATCGAGCAGTTCGCACTGTATCCCTGGAAAGAAGGCCGTCAGCATTCACGCCTGGAACTGGCGCGGCTGCGCGCTGCCGGCATGGAAGCGGTGCTGCTGCAGAACAAGCCGTCCATCGTCTTCAGCTCCTATACCTACGACAAGCTCGGTGCCGAGTCCTTTACCCTCGAGCTGGGTAAGGCGCGGCCCTTCGGGCAGAACGACGGGGTCAACGTCGATCTGCTGGAAACCCGCCTCAAACAGATTATCGAAGGCAGCGAGCCGGCCCAGACCGAAGAGGCGCTGGACGGTTTGCAGCTGTTTAGTGTGGCGCGAGAAATCATCAAGCACAGCGATAGCTTCCGCCTGAACCTGCCAGTGGACATCGAGAACTTTTCGGAGCTGGAAGTGGGTTATCTGCTGGCCGAAGACATCGCCCAAACCCGGTGGATCATTGAGGAAGAGGGTGCCCGGATCATCTTCCCGAACCCCAAGGTCAAGAACGGCCTGCGCGCCGGCATCCTGATTGTGCCGACCACCGACGAAAACCTCGCCTGACAAACACCGCAGCCTCAACATCAAACCCATGTGGGAGCGAGCTTGCTCGCGATAGCGGTGTATCAGTCAACACAGTCGTCGACTGACAGTCCGTCATCGCGAGCAAGCTCGCTCCCACAGGTTTTGCTGTTTAGACGGCTACCGCACGAGGCTCATTACGACGCAATGCACGCATCTTGTGCAGTGTATCCGCACACGTCTTCGCCGCTTCCTGGCCTTTATGCACGAAATGCTCGAAGAAGAATTTCTGATGTTCTTCGCCGGCATGGAAGTGGTGCGGGGTCAGGACTACCGAGAACACCGGCACTTCGGTTTCCAGTTGAACTTGCATCAGGCCGCTGATTACCGACTGGGCGACGAATTCGTGGCGGTAGATCCCGCCGTCGACCACCAGGCCTGCCGCGACGATGCCGGCATAACGACCGGACTTGGCCAGCAGCTTGGCGTGCAGCGGAATTTCAAAGGCGCCGCCGACTTCGAAGAAGTCGATCTCCGACTCCTGATAACCCTGAGCAATCATTTCGGCCACAAAGCCCTTACGGCTCTGATCGACGATTTCTTTGTGCCAGCAGGCCTGGATGAACGCAACGCGCTCGCCCTGATGGTTTTTGCTTTTGCTATCGATTGCGGTGGGTTGCATGTTCTGACTCCTGTTTATGTAAAAAACAGGGCATATGAATCGAAAGGGATTTAAGGGTACGCACGCTCGCACGAATTCCTGCGGACGGCCCTTTGGCGCCAATCCCGTTCTCTCTTCATCCGGACTATGACCGTCGGCCCCGGGATCACACCGGGTCTGCTGACCTTGCCGCCATCACAGCCATTGCCGTGCCTGTCGCCAAGCGCTCGCGGGCTATGCGCATTGCGCGCAATTACCGCCGGTGGGGAGTTGCACCCCGCCCTGAGAACGTTTTGCCGCCAGATTGTTAGGCGGCGAAGCTTTTTTAACACATATTTCTCACCTATGCATTGCTGCTATCTGATGATTGCTATCGACTTTTTCGTCAGTTCAAAAACCTTTTCCTACTCAAGGGTTGATTATTCGTCGGCGTGACCGCAGTAATTCCTTACTGAAAGGGATTTCCCCTGCTTACCGAGGCCAGATTCATGAGCGTTATCGATCTTCGCAGCGACACCGTCACCCAACCGACCGCAGGGATGCTCGACGCGATGGCCGCAGCAGCCACCGGTGATGACGTTTACGGTGAAGATCCGACGGTCAATCGTCTCGAAGCCGAGCTTGCAGATCAGTTGGGTTTTGCGGCGGCGCTGTTCGTTCCGACGGGCACCATGAGCAATCTGCTGGGCTTGATGGCCCATTGCGAACGCGGTGACGAGTACATCGTCGGCCAGCAGGCTCACACTTATAAGTATGAAGGCGGCGGTGCAGCGGTGCTCGGTTCGATCCAGCCGCAGCCACTGGAGGTGCAGGCGGATGGTTCGCTGGACCTGGCGCACGTCGCGGCCGCGATCAAACCGGATGACTTTCACTTCGCCCGCACCCGTCTGCTGGCACTGGAAAACACCATGCAGGGCAAAGTCCTGCCGTTGGAATATCTGGCCCGGGCCCGCAGTTTCACCCGTGAGCACGGGCTGGCGTTGCACCTTGACGGCGCGCGGCTGTACAACGCGGCGGTCAAGCTGGGTATCGATGCCCGAGAGATCACTCAGTATTTCGATTCCGTCTCGGTCTGCCTGTCCAAGGGCCTGGGCGCGCCGATCGGTTCGGTGCTGTGTGGTTCGGCCGAGTTGATCGGCAAGGCGCGGCGTCTGCGCAAGATGGTCGGCGGCGGTATGCGCCAGGCCGGAATTCTGGCGGCGGCAGGTTTATACGCGCTGGATAATAATGTTCAGCGTCTGGCCGACGACCACGCCAATGCCCAATTGATGGCCGAAGGCCTGCGAGCCGCGGGTTACGAGGTCGAGCCGGTGCAGACCAACATGGTTTACGTGGCGATGGGCGACAAGGCCGAAGCCATCAAGACCTTTGCCGCCGAGCGGGGCATCAAACTCAGCGCTGCCGGCCGCCTGCGCATGGTCACGCACATGGACGTCAACCGCGCTCAAATCGAGCAGGTCGTCGCGACATTCGTCGACTTTTCTCGCAACTGACCGAGTTAGCGGACCAATTGACTGTTTGTAACGTACAAACACACTGTACCTGGTCACTAACGCCGATATAATGCGGCCCTTTGCCGTCGCTTCGTCTGTTGACGTTTCGCACAGGCCTTTGGCCGCAGCCTCCGTGGAAGAACCTAATGAAAAGCGCAGAAATCCGTGAAGCCTTCCTTCGCTTCTTCGAAGAGCAAGGGCACACCCGTGTAGCCTCCAGCTCTTTGATTCCGGGCAACGACCCAACCCTGCTGTTCACTAACGCGGGGATGAACCAGTTCAAGGACTGCTTCCTGGGCCAGGAAAAGCGCGCGTACACCCGTGCGACAAGCAGCCAGAAATGCGTGCGTGCCGGTGGCAAGAACAGTGACTTGGAAAACGTCGGTTATACCGCTCGTCACCACACGTTTTTTGAAATGCTGGGTAACTTCAGCTTCGGCGATTATTTCAAGCACGACGCGATCACCTACGCCTGGACCTTCCTGACCGGTGTCCTGAAACTGCCCAAGGAAAAACTGTGGGTAACGGTCTATGCCTCGGATGACGAGGCCTATGACATCTGGACCCAAGAAATCGGTGTGCCAGCCGAGCGCATGATTCGCATCGGCGACAACAAGGGCGCGCCGTACGCGTCTGACAACTTCTGGACCATGGGCGATACCGGCCCGTGCGGCCCTTGCACCGAGATTTTCTACGATCACGGCGACCACATCTGGGGCGGCCCACCGGGTTCGCCAGAAGAAGATGGCGACCGTTACATCGAGATCTGGAACAACGTGTTCATGCAGTTCAACCGTACCGCCGACGGCGTGTTGCACCCGCTGCCAGCGCCGTCGGTAGACACCGGCATGGGCCTGGAGCGGATCAGTGCGGTGATGCAGCATGTTCACTCCAACTATGAAATCGATCTGTTCAAGAACCTGCTGAGCGCTTCGGCCAAGGCGATTGGCTGCAGCAACGATGACCAGTCTTCGCTCAAGGTTGTCTCCGACCACATCCGTTCGTGCGGTTTCCTGATTGCCGACGGCGTATTGCCATCCAACGAAGGCCGCGGCTATGTACTGCGCCGGATCATTCGTCGCGCTTGCCGTCACGGTAACAAGCTGGGCGCGACCGGTAGCTTCTTCTACAAGATCGTCGCGGCGCTGGTTGCCGAGATGGGCGAAGCCTTCCCGGAACTCAAGCAGCAACAGGCCAATATCGAGCGCGTGCTCAAGGCCGAAGAAGAGCAGTTCTCCAAGACCCTGGAGCACGGCCTGAAGATTCTCGAGCAGGATCTGCTGGAACTTAAAGGCACCGTGGTGCCGGGCGACGTGGTGTTCAAGCTGTATGACACCTACGGTTTTCCGATGGACTTGACCGCTGACATCGCTCGCGAACGCAACCTGACGGTCGACGAAGCCGGCTTCGAGCGCGAAATGGAAGCCCAGCGTGTGCGGGCGCGTTCGGCCAGCTCGTTCGGCCTGGACTACAACACGCTGGTCAAAGTTGACGTGGCGACCGAGTTCACCGGCTACAAGGCCACCATTGGTTCGGCCAAAATTGTCGCTATCTATAAAGAAGGCCGGTCGGTCGACGTATTAAGTGAAGGCGAAGAGGGCGTGATTGTTCTCAATCAGACGCCTTTCTATGCTGAGTCTGGCGGCCAGATCGGCGATTGCGGCTATCTGCAAGTCGGCAGCAGCCGTTTCGACGTGCGCGATACCACCAAAACGGGTGGCGCCTTCTTGCATCACGGCGTGCTGGCGTCGGGCAGCCTGACCATCGGTGCGCCGGTAGAGACGCATGTTGATGCTGAAGTGCGTCACGCGACTTCGTTGAACCACTCGGCGACTCACTTGCTGCACGCGGCATTGCGTCAGGTGCTGGGCGAGCACGTTCAGCAGAAAGGCTCGTTGGTCGACAGTCAGCGCCTGCGCTTTGACTTCAGCCACTTCGAAGCCATCAAACCTGAGCAGTTGAAGGCGCTGGAAGACATCGTCAACGCCGAGATTCGCAGGAACTCCGAAGTTGAAACCGAAGAAACCGATATCGAAACCGCCAAGCAGAAGGGCGCCATGGCGCTGTTCGGCGAGAAGTACGGCGACAATGTGCGCGTGCTGAGCATGGGCGGCGATTTCTCCGTCGAGCTGTGCGGTGGTATCCACGCCAGCCGTACCGGCGACATCGGTCTGCTGAAAATCATCAGCGAAGGCGGTGTGGCTTCCGGCGTGCGTCGTATCGAAGCGGTCACCGGCGCCGCGGCGCTGGCATACTTGAACGCTGCTGAAGAACAACTCAAGGAAGCGGCCAACCTGGTCAAGGGTAGCCGCGACAACCTGATCGACAAGCTGTCGGCTGTGCTGGAGCGCAACCGTCTGCTGGAGAAGCAACTCGAGCAGTTGCAGGCCAAGGCTGCCAGCGCGGCGGGCGACGATCTGTCGGCTTGCGCCCTGGACGTCAAAGGCGTGAAAGTGCTGGCCGTGCGTCTGGACGGTCAGGACGGCAAGGCGCTGCTGGCGCTGGTCGATCAACTGAAAAACAAACTCGGCCGCGCAGTGATCCTGCTCGGCAGTGTCCATGAGGAAAAGGTCGTTCTGGTTGCAGGCGTAACCAAAGACCTGACTGGCCAACTCAAAGCCGGTGATTTGATGAAGCAAGCCGCTGCGGCAGTGGGCGGGAAGGGCGGTGGTCGTCCAGACATGGCGCAGGGCGGTGGTGTAGACGCTGGCGCACTGGATGCGGCATTGGCCCTGACTGTTCCATTTGTAGAGCAGGGTTTATAAGGCAGTGTGTCCGGCCCGCAGTCTAGTGGCGGGCCTTATCGCTGTTTGAGTGATTATTTGGGCGCCCTTCATGGGCAGAGGCGGCTTTGAAATGGCTTTGATCGTACAGAAATTTGGAGGCACCTCGGTCGGCACTGTCGAGAGAATCGAGCAGGTCGCCGACAAGGTTAAGAAATTCCGCGAGGCCGGCGATGACCTGGTGGTTGTGCTGTCTGCAATGAGCGGTGAAACCAACCGTCTGATCGATCTGGCCAAGCAAATCAGTGGCGACGGCCAACCGGTTCCTCGTGAGCTGGATGTGATCGTCTCCACCGGTGAGCAGGTGACGATTGCGCTGTTGGCCATGGCGCTGATCAAGCGCGGCGTGCCAGCGGTGTCTTACACAGGCAGTCAGGTGCGGATTCTGACGGACAGCGCTCACAACAAAGCGCGTATCTTGCAGATTGATGAACAGAAGATTCGCGGTGACCTGAAGGCCGGTCGTGTGGTCGTTGTTGCCGGTTTCCAGGGCGTCGACGAACACGGCAACATCACCACCCTCGGTCGTGGCGGTTCCGACACCACCGGTGTGGCACTGGCGGCAGCCTTGAAGGCTGACGAATGCCAGATCTACACCGATGTCGACGGCGTCTACACCACCGACCCGCGTGTGGTGTCCGTGGCTCAGCGCCTGGACAAGATTACCTTCGAAGAGATGCTGGAAATGGCCAGCCTCGGTTCCAAGGTGTTGCAGATCCGTGCGGTGGAATTCGCCGGTAAGTACAACGTTCCGCTGCGCGTACTGCACAGCTTCAAGGAGGGTCCGGGCACCCTCATTACTATTGATGAAGAGGAAACCATGGAACAGCCGATCATTTCCGGCATCGCTTTCAACCGCGATGAAGCCAAGCTGACCATCCGTGGCGTGCCAGACACCCCGGGCGTTGCATTCAAGATTCTCGGCCCGATCAGCGGCGCGAACATCGAAGTCGACATGATCGTGCAGAACGTTGCGCACGATAACACCACCGACTTCACCTTCACCGTGCACCGCAATGACTTCCAGGCAGCGCAAACCGTGCTGGAAAACACCGCTCGCGAGATCGGTGCCCGTGAAGTCGTTGGTGATATCAAGATAGCCAAGGTGTCGATCGTCGGTGTCGGCATGCGTTCCCACGCAGGCGTGGCCAGCCGCATGTTCGAATCCCTGGCCAAGGAAAGCATCAACATCCAGATGATCTCGACCTCGGAGATCAAAGTCTCCGTAGTGATCGAAGAGAAGTATCTGGAACTGGCTGTGCGCGCTCTGCACACGGCTTTCGAACTGGACGCGCCGGCCCGTCAGGGCGAGTGATGCGTTTGCAAGGGCGCGGCCTGACCGCGCCCTTTGTTTTTTTGAATGGTGCGACCCGAAGCTGTTCTTTTGCTCGCGCTAGTCAATACTCAGGCATGTAGGGCTGCGATCGCTCCGGTTGTAGGTCGAGTGCCTTTTTTTGCAGACTGTTGTCCCTGAAATGAAATGCGTGAGGAGAAAGGTATGCTGATTCTGACTCGTCGGTGCGCAGAAAGCCTGATTATTGGTGATGGCGAAATCACCGTGACCGTGCTCGGCGTCAAAGGAAATCAAGTGCGCATCGGTGTCAACGCCCCGAAAGAGGTTGCTGTCCACCGTGAGGAAATTTACCTGCGTATAAAGAAAGAGAAGGACGAAGAACCAAGCCATTAATTTTTATCGTTTTTTATGTTTGCAAACGGGGAAGAAGCTGGTTAACATACGCCCCGTGTTGCGGAGAGCTGGCCGAGTGGCCGAAGGCGCTCCCCTGCTAAGGGAGTACACCTCAAAAGGGTGTCGGGGGTTCGAATCCCCCGTTCTCCGCCATTATTTGCGTAGTACGTTGTAATCTGGTTTCTTCGGTAAGTTGTTGAAATTACTAGAAAAAGCGCTTTACAAAAAGATTCAACGGCCTATAATGCGCGGCAACAAATGCACTCGTAGCTCAGCTGGATAGAGTACTCGGCTACGAACCGAGCGGTCACAGGTTCGAATCCTGTCGAGTGCACCATTTAAGAGTTGTTTGCAGCAATGTGAATGACTTGGCTTCAACCAGTTGTGATCTGGTATAAAAACACAAATGCACTCGTAGCTCAGCTGGATAGAGTACTCGGCTACGAACCGAGCGGTCACAGGTTCGAATCCTGTCGAGTGCACCAAACACCAAAAAGCCTGCGTTTAACGCGGGCTTTTTGCCGTCTGGGATTTGGCTTTTCCTTTGGTGCATCCTTTCTCATCGAACTCGACGTGTGCGCTACGACCTCGCTTGGTGTCGTAACGGTAGCTCGTCGCTGAATTACGAATACTGATCTTGTCTGGCTTGCCAAGGGCGCTCTCGACGTCCTGTTGACTCATGCCGGCGACAACCCGCTGATTGATGATGGCTTCGCGGCGTTCCCTGGCGCTGATCAGGTTTCCACATTTGTCCTCGGTCCGGCCGACGACAGTCGGATCTCTCCTTTTTATTTTCATGCCTGATGTTTCACGAATCTCGGCTTCCGGCATAAGAGCAGTCGTGCTGCCTGGCGTGAAGGTGCGCACATCCTGAAGCGAAAGGCTGTCTCCGGCCGCACAGCTCAACGTAGTGAAGGTAATGCGCCCGTTGGCCGCTTCGCAGCGGTGAACGGTCGTGGCCAGCGCCCAGGGCGAGGGGCAGAGCAGGGCGATCAATAAAAAATAATGTGCATTCGATGGCATTAAACGTCCTCCATGACGGTCCATCTCAAGGGTAGTCGCTACATTTTTTGGCTGTGGTGTGTTTTTTTTCAGGATGAGTCGTCGCAATTTGACGACTCAGGACAGCGCTCAAGTTTGTCTTGCAAGCGCTTGTTTCAGCCACGATTTTTTAACGATTAAAACCGTCGGGCGGTGTATCATTGCGCCCGTCAGCCCCGCCGGGGCTTGTGGAATACCTCCATGGACTTACCCAGTAGTGACTCAGTATCCCGTTTTTCCAATCATGAATTGACTGATTGATCCTTCCGGCGTGCCCCGCTGCTGGGAGTGGAGTTCGCCTATGTCTGAAGTTGAAGTAAAGAAAACGCAGGAAAGCTTGCAGGACCGCCTCGCTCAAGTTGTTGAGCTGCTGCAGCGTCAGCGGGTGGTCGAAGACCTGACTCATCGCCAGGAAGGTCCGCATCACGACCGGGTCGAAAACCTGGTTCACCGGCAAAACCTCGTCGAGTTGCAACGCAAGCTCGATGATTTGCACTCCGCCGACGTCGCCTACATCCTTGAAGCCTTGCCGCTGGACGATCGTCTGATGCTCTGGCAATTGGTCAAGGCCGATCGCGACGGCGACATTCTGCTCGAAGTATCCGATTCGGTTCGTGAAACGCTGATCGCCGACATGGACGATCACGAGCTCCTGGCTGCGGCCAAGGACATGGACGCCGATGAACTTGCTGACCTGGCCTCCGAGCTGCCGCGAGACGTCGTTCACGAGCTGATGGAAACCCTCGATGGTCAACAGCGTGAGCGCGTACGCTCTGCGTTGTCCTACGATGAGGAACAGGTCGGTGCGCTGATGGACTTCGAGATGGTGACGATCCGTGAGGACGTCAGTCTCGAAGTGGTTTTGCGTTACCTGCGCCGCCTCAAGGAGCTGCCGGGCCACACGGACAAATTGTTCGTGGTCGATTACGACGGTGTCCTCAAGGGCGTGTTGCCAATCAAGCGTTTGCTGGTAAACGACCCGGAAAAACAGGTTTCTGAAGTCATGGCCAGCGACCCGGTGAGTTTTCACCCGGACGAAGACGCCTATGACGCTGCTCAGGCGTTCGAACGTTACGACTTGATCTCGGCGCCTGTGGTCGACAAGAACGGCAAGTTGATCGGCCGTCTGACCATTGATGAAATGGTCGACCTGATTCGTGAAGAGAGCGAAAACGAAGTTCTCAACATGGCGGGTCTGCGCGAAGAAGAAGATATTTTTGCATCAGTCTGGAAATCCCTGCGTAACCGTTGGGCCTGGTTGGCCGTGAACCTGATCACCGCGTTTATCGCATCCAGGGTGATCGGTCTTTTCGAAGGCTCCATCGAGAAACTGGTGGCGCTGGCGGCATTGATGCCGATCGTGGCCGGTATCGGTGGCAACTCGGGTAACCAGACGATCACCATGATTGTTCGGGCCATGGCGCTGGATCAGGTCAGCACCGGCAATACTTCGCGCCTGATGCGCAAGGAATTGGCGGTAGGTCTGATCAATGGCCTGGTCTGGGGCGGTGTGATCGGCGTGGTCGCCTACCTGCTGTATGGCAGTTGGTCTCTGGGTGTGGTGATGACGGCCGCCATGACGCTTAACCTGTTGCTGGCGGCACTGGCGGGCGTGTTGATTCCCATGACCCTGGCGCGGCTGGGGCGCGATCCGGCGATGGGCGCCAGTGTGATGATCACCGCCATGACGGACAGTGGCGGATTCTTCATCTTTCTCGGGCTGGCGACAATCTTCCTGCTCTGACGTGCTGACGTTAAAAACCCGCCAATCGGCTTAATGCTGTTCACTTAGGCTCGGGGCTTCAGGCGGACCTACACATTGGTGGTGGGGGCTGATTGGGGGCTTTGATTTGGGGTATATCCGTCATTTAGGTGATGGCTGAGGGCGGTTTCGCTTTTACAGCGAGTCACTTGGAGAAGCCCCAAGTAACCAAGGGCTCCTGCCCCTGACGTTCGGTGCCTCGCTCAGGCTCGGCATGCCCTCGCTCCGGTCCTGCTCCGTGGGCCCGCCGCCATCGGCCATCCATGGCCGGGGGCGGCTAACCCGGCATCCATGCCGGGTTGCCCACTGCGCAGAACCTCCACTCGGCCTCTCGAGGGGGCGGGTACCGCAAAAACCAAAGCGAGGCGGCCTACCGGCCGGCCTGGCTTCAAGTGAACGCATTTCCCTATAGGAGCCGTGAGCGAAGCGAGGCTGTGATCTTTTGATCTTGCCGTTGCTGTTGCTTTACTTTGGCTTCAGATCTGCCGCCCCTTTTCCCAGAGGCCGAACGCAGGCGTTGCGCAGGGGGCACCGCGGCAAGGATGCCGCGGTAGCCGCCCCCGGCCATGGATGGCCGATGGCGGCGGGCCCCCGGAGCAATGCCGGAGTGAGGGCATGCCGAGCCTAAGCGAGGCACCGAATGGCGGGGCAAAGCGCTTTGGTTACTTTCGCGCTTTTCGAAAGTGACTCGCTGTAAAAGCGAAACCGCCAGCAGCCGTGACCGCAGAAACGGATATGTACCCCAACCTTAAATGAACAGCATTACGCCAATCAGCGAGTTTTTTTATGCCCGAATTTCAGGCAAAAAAAAGCCAGCGATTAAGCTGGCTTGAGTGTTCGGAATGAATCAGGAAGCGTCTGCGGCCATTTCGGCATCATGCGCAATCAGCGAAACAAGAGCGTTCTGCTGACGGTGGGAGAGTTGGCGGAAGCGTTGCAGCAGTTCACGTTCGTGCAATGACAGCTCCGGGCTGTCCAGGCGCATGCTCAATTCTTCGCCCAGCGCGCCTTCCTGAATAAGGCTCTGCTCAAGGCGCGCGATGATTTCGGAGTTCATGCTGCGATGATGATTGCGAGCCACCTCGGCAATGCGTTCACGCATTCCGTCTGGCAGACGTACGACGAACTTGTCAGCCGTACGGCTGGAATAAATTGCCTGTTTCAATGGGCGCATATATTTAACCGGTTAGTTCAGGGGAGCGGTTCTCGGGATTGGCCGCAGGATGTCTGTTAGGACAAGCGCTCTGGCCAAATGTTCAACCTGAATTGATAGGGGCTCGCATCATGCCTCAAAGCAGCCAGTTCATTGGCGTCAATTCTGTGACAAATATTGAACTGGATAAAGGCTTTATGCCAGCACCGATTATCAGAAATGCGGACTGGTTTGAAAAGATTGCTCTGGTCCGTTTGACTGATCGCATCCTCTTGGCCGACAGGTGATGTCCGAAGACGCCTGAAGGTGCATGCTGTGCGGATTCGATCAGTGTTCCCTATTTGTACAGGATAGTGGCAAATGGCCGATTTACTAGGGGCAGGCGTGCAGTGGGAGGCTATTTCAGGATGGATGGCAGGCTGATCTACTTGATGGGGCCTTCTGGGTCCGGCAAAGACAGTCTCATCGAAGCCGCTCGAGAACCTTTGCAGATGCTCAATTGTGATGTGGTGCGTCGGTTCATCACGCGGTCGGCCGAATCAGTGGGTGAGGATGCGATCGGGGTTTCCCGGGAAGCGTTCGAGCGACACAGATTCGAGGGCGATTTCGCGCTGTGCTGGAACGCCAATGGCTTGGATTACGGTATTCCGATCGAAATAGATCAATGGCTCAATGACGGTCGACATGTCCTCGTCAACGGCTCCCGCGGCCATCTGGCTGAGGCGCTGCACCGATATCCAACCCTGTTGCCGGTTCTGTTGACGGTCAAGAATAAAGTCCTGCGAGAACGATTGCTGCGCCGTGGTCGCGAGAGTCTTGCGGAGATTGAAGCGAGGCTCCATCGCAATGGGTTATTCACGGCAGCGGGTTCAGTTGGTGGCACTCAGCTCCATCGACTCGACAATTCAGGCGAACTGGCCACCACAGTTGCCAATCTGCTGAACCTGTTGAGGGTTAACGCAGTACCGGATCGAACTTGATCTTGCGCCCGGCAATCAGTGCCAGCACAAATAGCGCACCGAATACGCCGCAGGCGATCAGGGGCAAGGTAACGACCGTGTCCTGGACCACTGATAGATGAAGAATGCCGCTCAGTAAGGCGAGGATGAAAAATCCAGCGGCTGATTTGGACATGCGGTGCTCCTGATGGGGTCATTCAAAATACCAAACGTTCGGAAGACTGAGCTGGCAGCAGGATGCCTTCCAGGCTCACCTCTTGGCTGACAAAGCTGCGCGCATCGCTCATAACCGCCAATTGAGGCGTCTTTTGCATTTGAAGGTAATGAGGCACGCGTTGGGCAACTGGCTCAGCACCGCTCTCGGGGACAAATGGAAAGCCCAACAGAATCGCCAGGGCGATCGCGTTCGAGAGTAAAAGGGCGCTGTTCATGAGGCTGGCCTCCGTTGTTCTGTGAGCACAGCTCAAGCAGCCCGCATGCCAAGAGTCTAGCGGCAATTAAACGCTTTAAAAGCAATGTATTAAGTTATTTGTGCGAGGTGTTTGCATTGCATTTTGCAATGATCACTTTTTACGCTGATGCAATTTGCACGGTAAACAAAGCTACGCCTCGGCAAGGCGTGTGCCTACACTTAAAAAGCCAACGGACGACATGACAAACGCAGGCCTGCCCGTTAACATGCACGCCGTCCATCGCAACGCGTTTTCTTCGTGGTCGACCAGTGTCTCAGTAGCTCAATTGGATAGAGCATCCCCCTCCTAAGGGGAAGGCTGGCAGTTCGAACCTGCCCTGGGACACCATATATTTGAAGCCCCACTCAGAGTGATCTGGTGGGGCTTTTTTGTGCACAAATAAATGCAGCGCCCTTTCTTCAAGAGAACTGTTGATCCGGCCGATAACCCAAATGGTCACTTCAGACTCGCACGAAATCGTTTGATAACGGTGGCCTCCGGCTATCATCAGCGCGCCCGAAAATGCCCTCGGTTCATCCTCTTCAATTGCCTGGAAATCTTCGATGCTGTCGTACCACCAAAAGCGTTTTTTGATCGTCGATGATTTCTCGGATTTCCGCAGTTCCGTCAGGTCCATGCTGCGCGAGCTGGGCGTCAAGGATGTCGACACCGCCGACACCGGTGAACAGGCGCTGCGTATGTGTTCGCAGAAGGCCTACGATTTCATCCTGCAGGACTTTCACTTGGGGGATGGCAAGAAGAACGGTCAGCAGGTGCTTGAAGACCTGATGATCGAGAAGCTGATCAGTCATGAAGCCGTGTTCGTCATGGTCACCGCCGAGACCAGTCAGGCAATGGTGCTCAGTGCGTTGGAACACGAACCCGATGCGTACCTGACGAAACCGTTCAACCGTTCCGGCCTGGCTCAACGTCTGGAGCGGCTGGAGCAACGCAAGACGTTGCTCAAGCCGATCCTGCAAGCCCTTGACCGGGGCAAGCCGGTTGAAGTGCTCAATGCCTGCATCGCCTTGTGCAAGCAAGACATCCGCTACTCGCCGTTGTGCCTGCGCTATCGCGCCGATGCCCTGCGCGACCTGAATCAGAACGAGGCGCTGGAGCGTCTCTACGACAGCATCATTGCTGATCGGCCTTTGCCGTGGGCGTTTGCTGGTCTGGGCAAATTGCTGTTCAAGCGCGGCCAGGTCGTTCAGGCCAAGGGCGTCTACGAAAAAGCCCTGAAAGTGTTCCCGATGATGCCGGCGCTCTATGACGGCATGGCCGATGTGTTGGTCGCTGAAGGAGACTCCAAGGCTGCCCAGAACGTATTGGAGGAGGCGATTCGACTGTCGCCGCTGGCGGTGCGTCGGCAAGCGCTGCTGGGCAAGTTGGCGATGGCCA
Organism: Pseudomonas sp. Hz4; assembly: GCF_054898165.1. Taxonomy (NCBI): domain Bacteria; kingdom Pseudomonadati; phylum Pseudomonadota; class Gammaproteobacteria; order Pseudomonadales; family Pseudomonadaceae; genus Pseudomonas; species Pseudomonas sp. Hz4. The sequence continues at coordinate 1,773,204 of NZ_CM142719.1, forward strand.
ATGAAGATTTTGACACCGCCTCCAAAGCCTATCGTCAGGCCGTTGCGCAGGGCGCGCAGTCACGTTTCAAGGATGCGGAGAGCAACCTGGGCCTGGCCCACGCCTTGATCAGCAAAGGTAGCGAAAAAGGCCTGGATACCCGGACCCGCCTGGAAATCAATACGACGCTGAGTGCGGTGGCCAAGGAAAACCCTACCGATCCAGGTCTGCAGATTCGTGCGCGGCTGATGAAAGCCACCAGCCTGCTGCTTAACGATGCCGAAACCGCCGAGAAGCTCACCGAGCAGGCAATGATGCGCCTCGATGGCATGGAGCAGTTCATGAGTGCCGAAGCGGCGCTGCTGGTGGCCAAGCAACTGCAGATGCTTGGGCAGGCCAGCGCCGGTGCCTCGATGCTGAAAAACTGCGCGGAAATCTACGGCGACGACCCGGCGGTGATGAAGGGGATCGCCAAGCTGACCGACGATCCGAGCATTCTCAATTCCGGCAACGCCGCTGCCGACCTCAACCGTCAGGGCGTGCGGGTATACAAGACCGGCAACCTGGTGGACGCGCGGCAGGTGTTCCGCAAAGCCCTGGCGATGCAGCCGAAAAACATCAGTATCGCGCTGAACATGGCGCAGTCGCTGCTGCACGGCACCGACACCAGTGTGCCTTCGGCGGAGCTGGAGGAATGTCGGGCCTGCCTGAAAATGGTCGGCCTGATGCCTGACACCGATGCGCGTTATTCCCGTTATCAGAAGCTGCGAAGCAAGGCGTTTGGCGAATGAACGACAGCGAACAGGCACTCGATTTTTCCACGGTGATTGCCTCCACCGTGCACGACATGAAGAACTCCCTGGCCATGCTGATGCAGGCCCACAGCCAATGGTTGGCGCGCTTGCCGGATCCGCAGCAGCACACCCCGGAGCAGGGCGTGATCGAATTCGAGTTCGCGCATCTCAATGGCATGCTGGTGCAGTTGCTGGGGCTGTATAAACTCGGCGTCAACCAGATGCCGTTGCAACCGGCCTACCATGAGCTGGATGATTTCATCGAAGCGCAACTGGCGGCGCATCAAGACGTGTTCGCCAGTCGCGGCATTATGGCGACCTATGAAGTGGACCCGTTGAGCCCGCTGGGCTTCTTCGACCGGGAGCTGATTGCGTCGGTGCTGGCCAATAGCATCAACAACGCCATTCGTTACGCCCGCCACGCGGTGTTGATCAGCGTCAGCGATGAAGCCGGGCAATGGGTGCTGACCGTCAACGACGATGGTGAGGGTTATCCACCCGAGATGATCGAGCGTCAGGCCGATTACGTGCAGGGCATCAACCACAGCAGCGGAAGCACTGGCCTGGGCCTGTACTTTGCAGGGCGGATTGCCGCACTTCATCAGCGCAATGGCGTGGGCGGACGCACCGACATCAGTAATGGCGGCCCGTTGGGTGGCGCAGTGTTCAACCTCTATCTGCCCTGACCGGTTCTTTTTGTTGGCCGCTGCTTGATATTCCGAACAGGTGGAGCCTATTTTGTACGCGTCGCCGTTCGCGGCTTGCATAACAAAAAGGATTGCGTCATGACAACCGATGGCCATTGTTCACTCGCGGAGCGATTGACGGGCATTGATGAGATTGAATGTGTCACGCCGGACTTGAATGGCGTACCCCGTGGCAAGGTAATGACCGCCGAAGGCTTTCTCGAAGGGCGGCGTTTGCAGATGGCGCGGGGGGTGCTGCTGCAATGCATCATGGGCGGATATCCGCCAGCGCGCTTTTACGGCAGCGATGATGGTGACCTGGCGCTGGTGCCCGATCCCGCACAGATCCATCGCTTGCCCTGGAGCACACAGCCGCGAGCCTTGGCCATTTGCGATGCGGATGAGCTGACCGGCGAAAGCTCGTCTCTGTCCACCCGTGGTCAACTCAAGGCCGTAATCGCGCGTTATGCGGCCCTCGGCCTGGCGCCGGTAGTGGCGACCGAGCTGGAATTCTTTGTCTTTGCGCCTAACACCGACCCTACTCAACCGTTCCAGCCGCCACTGGGTCTGGACGGTCGTCGCGAAGACGGTCTTTCGGCGTTCAGTGTCAGTTCCAATAACGGCTTGCGGCCGTTCTTCAGTGAAGTCTACGCATGCATGGCGGCCCTGGGTTTGCCGCGCGATACCTTCATGCATGAAATGGGCGTCAGCCAGTTTGAGATCAACCTGCTGCACGGCGACCCGCTGCTGTTGGCCGACCAGACTTTCCTGTTCAAGCATCTGCTTAAAGAAGTCGCGCTCAAGCATGGCCTGACCGTGGTCTGCATGGCCAAGCCGCTGGCGCACACGCCGGGCAGTTCGATGCATATTCACCAGAGCATTGTCGAGATCGGCAGCGGGCGTAACGTGTTCAGTGACAAGGCCGGTGAGCCGACCGCGACCTTCCGTCATTTCATCGCGGGTCAGCAGGCCGGCATGGCGGATTTCACGGCGCTGTTCGCGCCGAACGTGAACTCTTATCAGCGCTTGTGTCATCCCTTCGCATCGCCGAATAATGCCTGCTGGTCCCACGACAACCGTGCGGCCGGATTGCGTATTCCGGCCAGTTCACCCGCCGCTCGTCGGGTCGAGAACCGCTTGCCGGGGGCCGATGCAAATCCGTACCTGGCGATCGCCGCCAGTCTCGCCGCAGGGTTGTATGGCATTGAACACACACTGGAGCCGAGCGAGGCGATCCAGGGCGAATTTGAAGTGCCGGATAATCTATCGTTGCCGTGTACCTTGCATGCCGCTATTGAGCGTCTGAAACGTAGTCAATTGGCGAAGGAACTGTTTGGCAAGGAGTTCATCGAAGGCTACGTCGCTTCGAAGACTATGGAGTTGACCAGCTTCTTTGATGAAATTACTCCCTGGGAGCGCCGTGTCCTGGCTGCTCAGGCCTGACGTTCCATCGTCTTCGGGCTACTTTTCGGGTAGCCCGATTCTCACTGCAAGGAGCCGCTCGGAACGCCGATGCGCCAAATCTGGAAACCCTTTCGAGCGCTTTATTTTGCCTCGCTGATGATGTTGATCGGCTCTGGCTTGTTGAGTACTTACCTGGCCTTGCGCCTGGCCGCCGACCGCGTCGACAGCCTGTGGGTCGGTGCGTTGATGGCGGCCAACTATTTCGGCCTGGTGCTGGGTGGCAAGATCGGCCATCGGCTGATTGCCCGAGTCGGGCATATTCGAGCCTATTCAGCCTGCGCCGGGATTGTCGGCGCGGCGGTGCTGGGCCATGGCCTGGTGGACTGGTTGCCTGCCTGGATCTTCCTGCGGGTCATCGTCGGCCTCGGGATGATGTGCCAGTACATGGTCATCGAAAGCTGGCTCAATGAGCAGGCCGAAGCCAAGCAACGTGGCATCGTTTTCAGCGGCTACATGATCGCCTCGTACCTGGGGCTGGTGTTGGGTCAACTGATCCTGGTCATGCACCCGTCGCTGGGCTTGGAACTGTTGATGTTGGTCGCTCTATGCTTTGCCCTGTGTCTGGTGCCGGTGGCCCTGACCCAGCGGATTCACCCGGCGGCGTTGCACCCCGCGCCGATGGAGCCGCGATTTTTTATCAAGCGCGTGCCGCAATCGTTGAGCACGGTGCTTGGGGCAGGGCTGATCGTCGGTTCGTTCTACGGCCTTGCGCCGCTGTACGCCTCGCAGCAAGGCTTGTCCACGGAGCAGGTCGGTCTGTTCATGGGTAGCTGCATTTTCGCCGGTCTGGTGGTGCAGTGGCCGCTGGGTTGGCTGTCCGATCGTTATGACCGGGCACTGTTGATCCGTTGTTTTGCATTTAGCCTGGCGCTGGCTGCATTGCCACTGGCGATCATCAAGCAAGTGCCGCTGGAGGTGCTGTTTATAGCCGGGTTTTTCTGTTCGTTGGTGCAGTTCTGCCTGTATCCACTGGCAGTGGCGTTTTCCAACGACCACGTCGAGGGTGACCGGCGGGTGTCCCTGACGGCGATGTTGCTGGTGACCTACGGTGTGGGCGCGAGCATCGGGCCGTTGGTGGCCGGGGTACTGATGAAAATGTTCGGCAGCCACATGCTCTATGCTTTCTTCAGTTTTTTCGCGCTGGTGCTGGTGTGGCGGATTCGCCCGAAAGCGGTAACCAACCTGCATCAGGTGGACGATGCACCGCTGCATCACGTCGCCATGCCGGACAGCATGTCGAGTTCGCCACTGGTGGCTTGCCTTGACCCGCGTGTCGATGAGCAGGTGGTGCAGGAGCAGATGCACAACCCGATCAACCCGGAGCCGGAGCCGGAACCCGAGCCCGAGCCGGAACCGGAACCGGAACCCGAGCCGGACACCGAAACGGAACCACCTCCAGAAGACCCTGACGCAGAGCGCGAGCAAAGTTTCACCGAGGCCAGGCCTTAAAATGCATAAAAAAACGGGCAGTCACCGCAGTGACTGCCCGTTTGCTATTGATGCGTCGTCTTACATGTCGTCTTTGTCGAAGCGCCGTGCTTCGCGCTGAAGCTGATAGACGAACCGCTCGACTTGCCGCTGCACCAGCCCGCTCATGTTGTGAAAGCGTACGCCGGCGAAGGTGATGGAGATCCTTTCTTCGAAGTGCAGGTAACGCAACTCGACCGGTGCCGTCATGTTGCCAAAGGGCAGGGCGGCGATGAAGCGGTCGTAGACCTGACCCAGTTGCAGGCTGCCCGTGATGTCGCCTTCGAAGCGCAACTTGCAGCCGGTGGCCGAGATGTCCAGGAGCTTGCCACTGATTGGCGACTTGAGTTTTTCACCACCCAGATCGACGTTGACCAGTTGCGCCAGCTTCAATGCGGCGCGGAATGCATTACGGCGCTGATGGTAAACCACCTCGCAGGGCAGTGCGCCACGGTAGCAGCGACCGCCACCGGATTCGTCGATGGTCAACGGGCCGTTGCTTTCCCAGGCAATACGCACGCCGTCGTGAAAGCCTTCGACCTTGAACGGTTCGCCGGCCAGCAGGAAACGTTCACCGTCGCGGGGAATCATTTCGTCCAGGGCCATCATGTTGCTGTCACGGTCAACGTCCACCAGATAACTCTGGAAGCGCTGGCTGCGCTCATGGAACGTGATGATCAGCGGATCATGGCTGTCTTGCAGCTGACGCAGGTTGCCGGAGATCTCCAGGGGCGTGGTGAGCACCTTGGGTGGCTGCGGAGCATCTTCCGCGCTTAAGGCATTGAACACGGTTCATCAATCTCCAGACAAAATATGACTACGGCTGGCCAGCATTTTGCCAGCATGTTTCGCGTCTTGATAGTGCTGCTTTTCGGCTGGCTCAAGCCTGACTGAGCGCGCGCGGCTTCGCAAGCATGGAGGTTGATCCGCGTGCATCATAGAGCGCTGGCGGCTCGCCGCCGTTGAGGATTTTCAGCTGATTGGCCGTCGCGGCCTGTTGCACTAGAATCGACTGGCCATTCTTGATGTTGGCCGCCTGGCACTGCGCCAGAAGATCGGTCAGCACATCGCTCTGCTCCAGTAACTGATCGCCAATGCTCGAATGGCTGGCGAGTTGCTCCAGGCCGTTGCGGTTGGTCGGCAGATTGAGGCTGGCGAGGATTTCACTGCGCTTGCGGCCATGCTGATCGAGCAAAATGATCAATGCCTGCTTCTGCGCCAGAATCTCTTCGAGCAGTGGCATGTCACGACCGTGCAAGGCGAGGGACTCGGTTTGCAGTAACTCCAGCAAGTGCTGTGCTGGGGCGAAATCGTCGGTGATCAGTTGCAGTAAATTAGTGTCGTGCATGGCTGGCCTTGGGTTTTAAGCGTCCAAAAGCCTGGCGCAGGCCTTGGCCTAGCGCTGGGCTTCGAAGTTGAGCAGTTTGCTGGCTACACGGTTGCTGTCGACTTTGTAGCTGCCATCGGCAATCGCTGCTTTCAACTCGGCCACGCGGGCGTTGTCGACGGCAGGCTGATCGCGCAGCTTGTCAGTGACCTTCTGCAACTGTTGAGCCTCATTGCTGAGATGTACCGATTCCCCGCTTTTGACGGTACTGGCCTGTTCGGCCGGGGTATTCAGCGTCGCGGATTTGCCGGTTTCGGCGGTTTCCTTCGCGGTGCTGGTACGTGTACTGCCGGTAAGTGACGAGGAACTGTTCAATCGGCTGAAATCGATGACCATGATAAAAAAACCTCTGGGTATTTGGACGCTTGCCATGTTTTCGGCCATACCCGGAAAAACTTTAGGCCCAGTTATCAATGAGCTTGCGCGCGTCAGCGCTTGCCCTGCATGGGGCACAGTTTAGGGAACAGTCGAGCAGCGCGCCACATCTTCACCCGCAGAGAGCTCGTGAAAAAATTTCTACATGGACACTTCCACCTGGCCGGGCGCGATAACTTGCGCCTTGATCACCCGCTGGGAATTGAGGTTTTTCACCCGAATCTGTTCGCGCAAGCCGCCGTTGGACAGCGCTTCACCCGGCATGCGCACGCTGAGCGTACCGCTGCGGGCGGTAATCACCACTTGATCGCCCTTGCTGATGACTTCTGCCTGTTCCATGTGCACCAGGGTCATGACCTGATCGGCGACCATTGGTCGGGTAAGTTTCTGCCCGATCGCCTGGTCGACAGAAGTCAGGTAACCCTGGTTGATCAGGCTGATGTCGCGCTCGCGCAAGGTCACATCGTCGGGCTCGACGATTCCGGCGCGTCGCAGCGGGCGGGTGGTGGTCACAATGTCGCGAAAAAGGCGCACTTGAGCAGGTACGAACACCGTCCAGGGCGACGCGCCCTCGCAGCGAACCTTGACGGTAACGCGGCCCAGCGGCTTGGCCGGACTCTCCAGAGTGGCTGTCAATTCCTTGTCGCACATAGGCATGCGCAGGCGTGGATCGAGCTGGTTGACCTGGATTTCGTAGCGGCCTTGCGTTTGACTGGTCGCCAGATAGTCTTCTACGGTGAATTCAAGAAAGCCTTGGGTGACGCCGATAAGCATGTCAGGCAAGGTAACCGCGTCAGCAAGGGCAGGGCTGCCAGCGTTGAACAGGCAAACGGCCGACATCGCGCACATTAATGTGCGGGCATTTGATGTCAGGCGTCGGAAAAATGTCGGTTCTGTGTTCATAAGAGTTAAAAAGCAAGCGCCGTGCCGTTTAGTGATGAATGCGCGTCGCAACACTTAAGCGTTGGTGTAGGAGTCTGTGCATGGCTGGTGTAATGGATGCGGTAAACCAGCGCACGCAACTGGTAGGGCAGAATCGCCTTGAGCTGTTGTTGTTCCGTCTTGACGGCCAGCAGCTGTATGGGATCAACGTGTTCAAGGTTCGGGAGGTGCTGCAATGCCCCAAACTGACGCTGATGCCAAAATCCAGTCCTGTCGTGTGCGGTGTGGCAAGTATTCGGGGGGCGACCATTCCGATTCTTGATCTGGCGATGGCGACCGGTTCCGGTGCGCTGAAAGATCAAAGCAATCCCTTCGTGATTATCACGGAGTACAACACCAAGACTCAGGGTTTCCTGGTGCGATCGGTAGAACGCATCGTCAACATGAATTGGGAGGAGATTCATCCGCCACCCAAGGGCACGGGACGCGACCATTACCTGACGGCTGTGACTCGGGTCGACAATCAGTTAGTCGAAATCATCGACGTCGAGAAAGTGCTGGCAGAAGTGGCGCCGACGCCGGAAGCGATTTCCGTCGGCGTGGTGGATGTCGAAACCCAGCACAAGGCGCTTTCCTTGCGAGTACTGACGGTCGATGACTCATCGGTGGCGCGCAAGCAGGTGACCCGTTGCCTGCAGACGGTCGGTGTCGAAGTGGTGGCGTTGAACGACGGTCGGCAAGCGCTGGATTACCTGCGCAAGCTGGTCGACGAGGGCAAGAAGCCGGAAGAAGAGTTCCTGATGATGATTTCCGACATCGAGATGCCGGAGATGGACGGGTACACCCTTACGGCCGAGATCCGCAGCGACCCTCGCATGCAAAAGCTTCACATCATCCTGCATACTTCGTTGTCGGGTGTATTCAATCAGGCGATGGTCAAGAAGGTCGGTGCCGATGACTTCCTTGCCAAATTCCGTCCTGATGACCTGGCATCCCGGGTAGTCAACCGGATCAAAGCAGCAGACATCAGCTAGGGGCCTTTTGCCCCTGGCAGTTAACACGATTTAAGAGGCGGTATCTTTGTCTACGGGTAATTTGGATTTCGAACAGTTCCGGGTCTTCCTGGAAAAAGCCTGTGGCATTTTGCTCGGTGAAAACAAGCAATACCTGGTCTCGAGCCGTCTCAACAAACTGATGGAACTGCAAGGCATCAAGTCCCTGGGTGAGCTGGTCCAGCGCATCCAGACCCAGCCGCGCAGCGGTTTGCGCGAGATGGTGGTGGATGCCATGACTACCAACGAAACCCTGTGGTTTCGTGACACCTATCCGTTTGAAGTCTTGAAGAACAAGGTGCTGCCCGCCGCGATCAAGGCCGCCCCTGGCCAGCGTCTGCGGATCTGGTCGGCGGCGTGTTCGTCGGGTCAGGAACCGTATTCGCTGTCGATGTCGATCGATGAGTTCGAGCGCGTAAACATGGGCCAGTTGAAGATGGGCGTGCAAATCGTTGCCACCGACCTGTCCGGCACCATGCTGACCAACTGCAAGACCGGCGAGTACGACAGCCTGGCCATCGGCCGTGGTCTGTCGCCCGAGCGTCTTCAGCGTTACTTCGACCCGAAAGGGCCGGGGCGCTGGGCGATCAAGGCGCCGATCAAGAGCCGGGTGGAGTTTCGCTCGTTCAACCTGCTGGACAGCTACGCGAGCCTCGGCAAGTTCGATATCGTGTTCTGCCGCAACGTGCTGATCTACTTCTCCGCCGAGGTGAAGAAGGACATCCTGTTGCGCATCCACAGCACGTTGAAGCCTGGCGGTTATCTGTTTCTCGGTGCTTCCGAGGCGCTGAACGGTTTGCCGGACCATTACCAGATGGTCCAGTGCAGCCCGGGGATCATTTACCAGGCAAAGTGATTCGTTGACGGTATAAAAAAACGGGAGTCCTCAGGGGCTCCCGTTTTTTTTGCCTGCGTATTTTGGAGGCGAGCGGCAGAAAAGCGGCAGGCGGCGGAAATCGGTTGCCGCTTTTCTGGCATTGCCACGTTGCCATTGCCCGCAAAGCCCCGGTTTACAGCCTTTTTTTTATTGGCACGACGCTTGCTATGTCCATAGTACGAACAATCAGGTCACCCGAAGGTTTCCCGACATGAGCATCAGCTTCGATAAAGCGCTCGGTATCCACGAACAAGCCCTGGGCTACCGCGCTCAGCGTGCCGAAGTCCTGGCCAACAACATCGCCAACGCCGACACCCCGAACTACAAGGCTCGGGATCTGGACTTCTCGAAAGTGCTCGCCGAGCAGAACGAGAAAACCAAAAGCGGTTCTTTCGCCTTGAACATGACCAATAACCGTCATATCGAAGCCGAAGGCCTGGGCAATGGCGGCGAGTCGCTGCTGTATCGCACGCCGATGCAACCGTCGATCGACCAGAACACCGTGGACGCCCAGCTTGAGCAGTCGAACTACGCGGAAAACGCCGTCGGCTTCCAGGCCAGCTTCACCCTGCTCAACAGCAAATTCAAAGGGCTGGTATCAGCCCTGCGCGGAGAGTAAGCCATGTCTCTATCCAGTGTTTTCAACATTGCCGGTAGCGGCATGAGTGCCCAGACCACTCGCTTGAACACCGTCGCCAGTAACATCGCCAACGCCGAGACCGTCTCCTCGAGCATCGACCAGACCTACCGTGCACGGCACCCGGTATTTGCCACCATGTTCCAGGGCGGTCAGAGCGGCGGCAGCGATTCGCTGTTCCAGAGCCAGGACGCGGCCGGTCAAGGCGTGCAAGTGCTTGGCGTGGTCGAAGACCAGAGCAACCTTGAGGCGCGCTACGAGCCGAACCATCCGGCGGCCGACGGCAAGGGCTACGTCTACTACCCAAATGTCAACGTGGTGGAAGAAATGGCCGACATGATTTCCGCGAGCCGCTCGTTCCAGACCAACGCCGAAATGATGAACACCGCCAAAACCATGATGCAGAAGGTCCTGACCCTCGGTCAGTAATAAGGGGCGACTCAGATGAGTGTTACCGATACCACCAGTAGTTTGAGCCTCAACGACATCCTGGCCAATTCCTCGATCAAGACCAACACCAGCGCCGATGGCCTGGCGTCCGCGACTAACAGCGCCACCGGCAAGAAGGCCCTGGGCAAGGACGCTTTTCTGCAGTTGCTGGTAACCCAGCTGAAAAACCAGAACCCGCTCGAACCGCAGGACAACGGTGAGTTCGTGGCTCAGTTGGCGCAGTTCAGTAGCCTGGAAGGGATCACTACGCTCAACACCACCGTGAGCAACATTGCCGCCAGCAACAGCTCGTCGCAGGCGTTGCAAGCCTCGTCGCTGGTGGGGCGCTCGGTCATCGCACCGGGAAGCAAAGCCGTGGTCGATACCTCGAAGTCGTTTAGCGGTGAGGTTGTGCTCCCGGCGTCGGTGGCGGGAGTTACGGTGAAGATCACGGACGCGGAGGGAAAGCTTATTCGCACCATCGATCAAGGGGCTCAGGCAGCCGGCAATTCCAGCTTCATCTGGGACGGCAAGGACTCTGCGGGTAACACCCTGACGTCGGGCACTTACTCCTTCGCGGCATCGACGACCATCGATAGCCAGGCGGTATCGCTGATCACCAACCTGCCAGCAACGGTCAACAGCGTGACCATCAGCCAGACCGGCGGTGAGTTGATGCTCAATCTGGCCGGGCTGGGCAGCATCGCCCTGTCCAAAGTTAAAACCATTGGTATGTAGAGCCGACTAACACGGCATAAAGGAGTGGAATATGTCTTTCAATATCGGCCTTAGCGGTCTCTATGCAGCCAACAAACAACTGGACGTGACCGGTAACAACATCGCCAACGTCGCGACCACCGGTTTCAAATCGTCCCGTGCAGAATTCGAAGACGTCTACTCGGCGTCCAAGCTGGGTTCCGGCAGCAAGACCACCGGTAACGGTGTGCGTCTGGCCAACGTTTCCCAGCAGTTCACCCAGGGCGATATCAGCAACACCGGTAACGTGCTGGACATGGGCATCAACGGCTCCGGCTTCTTCGTACTGAACAACAGCGGTTCGCTGTCCTACACCCGTGCCGGCACGTTCAAGGTCGACAAGGACGGTTACGTCACCAACACCGACGGCACTTCGCGTCTACAAGGCTACGGTGTGGATGCCAATGGCAAGATCCAGAACGGTGTGTTGACCGACCTGCGCATCGACACCTCCAACCTGGCGCCAAAATCCACCAGCACTGTGTCGTCGACCATCAACCTGAATTCCTCGGCTCCGGTGATCGACCAGCTTGTTGCCACCAACAAGTTCGACCCGACCAAGTCGGAAACCTTCACCAAGCAGTTCAGCACCCCGATTTTCGACAGTCAGGGTAACCAGCACACCATGGATCAATACATGGTCAAGACTGGGGCCAACACGTGGGATACCTACACCCTGATCGATGGTCGCAACCCGGATGGCAGCAACCCTGCTGTTGCCGCTACCGCTCCGGTTCCTTCGACCATGACGTTCGACACGTCAGGCAAGCTGGTGTCGGTAACTACTCCGGCCACGCCGATACCGATCGTCAGCCCTGACCTGAAGATCACCGGCTGGATTCCGGGCACTGTGACCGCCGGCGTCTGGACAGCCAACGGCGCTGCCGCCAACCCGGCGGGCGTGACCATCGCGATGACCAACACCACGCAGTTCAACGCTGATACCGCGCGTTCGATTCCTGCGCAGAACGGTTACGCCACTGGCCAGATCACCAACCTGACCATCGACGGTAGCGGTGTGTTGCTGGCTAACTTCAGCAACAACCAGACCAAGCCTATCGGCCAGATCTCCCTCGCCAGCTTCACCAACGAGCAAGGCCTGCAGCCTGTCGGCGGTACCAGCTGGAAAGAAACCTACGCGTCAGGGATCCCGGGCTACGATGCGCCGGAAACCGGCACCCTGGGTTCGGTCGCCTCCAACTCCCTGGAAGAGTCCAACGTCAACCTGACCAATGAACTGGTCGACCTGATCAAGGCGCAAAGCAACTACCAGGCGAACGCCAAAACCATCTCTACCCAAAGCACCATCATGCAGACCATCATTCAGATGACCTGATGCGGGTGGGTTGATAGCGCGGCACAAAGAGCCCCTCGAAAGAGGGGCTTTTTGTGGGCGAGATCAAAGGTGAGGCAAAAGAAAACCCCCGACAAACCAGAGGCCTGTCGGGGGTTTCGAGTAAGCGCCTCGCGGCGCCTACCGGCTCAGCTTATTGGCAAGCTTCGCAATCCGGCTCGTCGATGGCGCAAGCCTTCGGTACTGGAGCAGGACCGGCAGGCGCTGCCAGGACCGAATCTTCACCGTGGTTGCCACCGCTGGAAACAGCGTTCAGCTTGCCGGTGTTGATGGTCGACTTCTCGGTGCTGGTCGCGGCCAGGGCACGGAGGTAGTAAGTGGTTTTCAGGCCACGGTACCAAGCCATGCGGTAAGTCACGTCCAGCTTCTTGCCCGAAGCGCCGGCGATGTACAGGTTCAGGGACTGAGCCTGGTCGATCCACTTCTGACGGCGGCTGGCCGCGTCAACGATCCACTTGGTGTCCACTTCGAAGGCAGTCGCGTAGAGCTCTTTGAGTTCTTGCGGGATGCGCTCGATTTGCTGAACCGAACCGTCGTAGTACTTCAGGTCGTTGATCATGACCGAGTCCCACAGACCGCGAGCCTTCAGGTCGCGAACCAGGTACGGGTTGATCACGGTGAATTCGCCCGACAGGTTCGATTTCACGTAGAGGTTCTGGTAGGTCGGTTCGATCGACTGCGAGACGCCAGTGATGTTGGCGATGGTCGCGGTCGGTGCGATGGCCATGATGTTGGAGTTACGAATGCCTTTCTGAACACGGGCGCGAACCGGTGCCCAGTCCAGGGATTCGTTCAGGTCAACGTCGATGTACTTCTGGCCACGTTGCTCGATCAGGATCTGTTGCGAATCCAGCGGCAGGATGCCTTTGGACCACAGCGAACCCTGGAACGTCTCGTAAGCGCCGCGCTCGTCGGCCAGGTCGCAGGAAGCCTGGATCGCGTAGTAGCTGACCGCTTCCATCGACTTGTCGGCGAACTCGACGGCAGCGTCGGAACCGTAAGGAATGTGCTGCAGGTACAAAGCATCCTGGAAGCCCATGATGCCCAGACCGACCGGACGGTGCTTGAAGTTGGAGTTCTTCGCTTGTGGCACCGAGTAGTAGTTGATGTCGATAACGTTATCGAGCATGCGAACGGCGGTGTTCACGGTGCGTTCCAGCTTGGCGGTGTCGAGCTTGCCGTTGGTGATGTGGTTCGGCAGGTTGATTGAGCCCAGGTTGCAAACGGCGATCTCGTCCTTGTTGGTGTTCAAGGTGATCTCGGTGCACAGGTTCGAGCTGTGAACCACGCCGACGTGCTGCTGCGGGCTGCGCAGGTTGCACGGGTCTTTGAAGGTCAGCCATGGGTGGCCGGTTTCAAACAGCATGGACAGCATTTTGCGCCACAGGTCTTTGGCCTGGATGGTCTTGAACAGCTTGATCTTGCCTGGGTACTGGGACAGGGCTTCGTAGTACTCGTAACGCTCTTCGAAGGCCTTGCCGGTCAGGTCGTGCAGATCCGGAACTTCGGACGGCGAGAACAGGGTCCACGGGCCGTCATCGAAGACGCGCTTCATGAACAGGTCAGGGATCCAGTTGGCGGTGTTCATATCGTGGGTACGACGACGATCATCACCGGTGTTCTTGCGCAGCTCGATGAACTCTTCGATGTCCATGTGCCAGGTTTCCAGGTAGGCACAGACAGCGCCTTTGCGCTTGCCACCCTGGTTAACGGCTACCGCGGTGTCGTTCACCACTTTCAGGAACGGAACAACGCCCTGGGATTTGCCGTTGGTGCCCTTGATGTACGAACCGAGCGCACGAACCGGCGTCCAGTCGTTGCCCAGGCCGCCTGCGAATTTGGACAACATGGCGTTGTCGTGGATCGCGTGGTAGATGCCCGAAAGGTCATCCGGCACGGTGGTCAGGTAGCAGCTCGACAGCTGTGGACGCAGGGTGCCGGCGTTGAACAGGGTCGGCGTCGACGACATGTAGTCGAAGGACGACAACAGGTTGTAGAACTCGATCGCACGGTCTTCTTTGTTCTTCTCTTCGATCGCCAGGCCCATGGCCACACGCATGAAGAAGATTTGCGGCAGTTCGAAGCGGATACCGTCCTTGTGGATGAAGTAACGGTCGTACAGGGTTTGCAGGCCCAGGTACGTGAACTGCTGATCGCGCTCGTGGTTGATCGCCTTGCCGAGTTTTTCCAGGTCAAAGGTAGCGAGGACCGGGTTCAGCAATTCGAATTGGATACCCTTGGCGATGTACGAAGGCAGGGCCTTGGCGTACAGATCGACCATTTCGTGGTGAGTGGCGCTTTCAGCGACTTCCAGGAAGCTCAGGCCTTCGGCGCGCAGGGTGTCCATCAGCAGGCGAGCGGTCACGAACGAGTAGTTCGGCTCACGCTCAACCAGCGTACGGGCGGTCATCACCAACGCGGTGTTGACGTCGGTCAGGGCCACGCCGTCGTACAGGTTTTTCAGGGTTTCGCGCTGGATCAGGTCGCCATCGACTTCTGCAAGGCCTTCGCACGCTTCGGTGACGATGGTGTTCAGGCGGCCCATGTCCAGAGGCGCAAAGGTGCCGTCGGCGCGGGTGATGCGGATCGACGGGTGAGCGTTGACCGCGTCCTCGGCCGGCGCGTGGGCGGCGCGTTCTTTCGAACGACCGTCACGGTAGATCACGTAGTCGCGCGCCACTTTCTGCTCGCCGGCACGCATCAGGGCCAGTTCGACCTGGTCCTGGATTTCTTCGATGTGGATCGTGCCGCCTGATGGCATGCGACGCTTGAAGGTTGCGGTGACTTGTTCGGTCAGACGGGCAACGGTGTCGTGGATTCGCGACGAAGCGGCAGCGGTGCCGCCCTCAACTGCGAGAAACGCTTTGGTGATGGCGACGGTAATCTTGTCATCGGTGTAAGGAACGACAGTGCCGTTACGCTTGATCACGCGCAGCTGGCCAGGCGCGGTGGCGGACAGATCCGAAGTCGAATCAGCGGCCTGCGGCAAGGTGCCCTGCGGGTTCTCGCGAGTTGTGTCGGTTTGCATGGGTGTCTCCACATTCTCTATGTTTGTTTGGGCACCATCACGGTGCCCACCGTTCCGTCCTGAAGCACTACAACCGGCGAGTGCCGGGCATACCAACTTCGGGACAGATCAGGAAGGGGCAATTGGGGCGCCGCTTCCATGCCGAAGTCTTTGGTCCCAGGCCTTGAACCTGAAACCGGGATCCTTTTGGGTGACAGTAATTGACTGCAACACCCGTACCGTTAACGCCGATTTCGGCTCAAAAACAGTAGCCATCCGCACGCGCGGTTTGGTCTTTCAAAAATTCGTTGGGTTCAACCGGAAAGAGGCAATGAAAGCGCTTGAAATTGGTGTCGGGTTTGTGTTTGGTTTTTTACGCAAAACCCTACATGTAGGGTTTTTTTCGCGCCGGGCTACAAGATAATGCGTTTTGGGGGGGGATTGCAACGTACTACCTGTGGATAAACCTGTGCGTAAATTGTGTGTGAAAGGTGGAACGAGCGTGTAGGCCGCGACGTAGCTGGAGCGGACTGTTTTTCACTGATTTTCACTGATTGAAAACGGCCCGTTGGATTTTTAAGGGCGCGAACCCTATCACAAAAAACCGGGTTGTCCGAACGCATTTACCGGCTTGTGTTCTCGGCGAGCGACGTTTATACAATCGGCCAGTGCGTACGCATTCTTATCCTCCCCAATCATTACAAAAAGACGGGCGGATCCTTCCTTATTAGTGTTGTTGGCAAGCAGAGGTCACCGTGGAACAAGAAGCCTGGCAGGTATTGATTGTCGAGGACGACCAGCGTCTGGCTGAACTGACCCGCGATTACCTGGAAGCCAATGGCCTGCGCGTATCGATCGAGGGCAATGGCGCCTTGGCCGCGGCACGGATCATCAAGGAAAAACCGGACCTGGTGATCCTCGACCTGATGTTGCCGGGCGAGGATGGCCTGAGCATCTGCCGCAAGGTCCGCGACAAGTTTGACGGCCCGATCCTGATGCTTACCGCCCGCACCGACGACACCGACCAGATTCTTGGCCTCGACCTGGGCGCCGACGACTACGTGTGCAAACCGGTTCGCCCACGACTGCTGCTGGCGCGTATCCAGGCCTTGTTGCGACGCAGTGAAGCCCCTGAAGTGGCGCCGGAAAAACAACGGCGGCTGCAGTTTGGCCCTTTGGTGGTGGACAACGCGTTGCGCGAGGCCTGGCTGAACGACAACGGCATCGAACTGACCAGCGCCGAGTTCGATCTGCTCTGGCTGCTGGTGGCCAACGCCGGGCGCATCCTGTCCCGGGAAGAGATTTTCACCGCGCTGCGCGGCATTGGCTATGACGGCCAGGACCGTTCCATCGACGTGCGCATCTCGCGCATCCGCCCCAAGATCGGCGATGACCCGGAGCATCCGCGGCTGATCAAGACCATCCGCAGTAAAGGTTATCTGTTCGTTCCGGAAGCCTGCACGCTGTGAACTCGATCTTCCTGCGTATTTACGGTGGCATGTGCGCGGCGCTGATTCTGGTGGCGGTACTTGGCGTGCTGGCCTTGCACTTGCTCAACCAGGTGCGCGGCGAGCAGTACCGCGAACGCCTGGCCCACGGCACGTTCTCGCTGATGGCCGACAACCTGAACCCGATGAACGAGACCGAGCGCCACCGTGCCTTGCGGGTGTGGGAGCGTTTGCTCGGGATTCCGTTGGCACTGAAGACCTTTGCCCAGACCGACCTCGACCTCACCCAGCGCACCCGCGTGCTGCGCGGTCAGGCGCTGGTGGAACAGACCGGCCCGCATGCGGCGAAGGTTTACCGGTTGGTCAGCGACAAGCAACAGTTGGTGCTGACGGGGGAGGTCCAGCAGATCAGCGAGCAACTGGCCCGGGCGACTATTTACCTGCTGGCCGATGAACTGGTGCGTTACCCGGTGGCCGAGCAACCCGAGCGCCTGGCGCAGTTGAAGCGTGATAAAGGGTTTGGTTTCGACTTGCGGCTGGTGACGGTCGAGCAGGCGGACATGGACGAGGACCAGAGTCGCCGGGTGTCCGAGGGCGACACGGTGATGGCGCTGGGCAAGGGCGGCGACTCGATCCGGGTGTTTGCCGGCATGGTCGGTACACCGTGGGTGCTGGAAATCGGTCCGTTGTATCAGATGAATCCTTATCCGCCGGAGTGGCTGGTGTTGATCGCCGCCCTTGGGTTGAGCCTGATCGGTTTGATCGTCTATCTGCTGGTGCGGCAACTTGAGCGCCGTTTGCGTGGCCTGGAAGCGGCCGCTACGCGCATTGCCAAAGGCAGCCTGGAAACCCGCGTTCCGGCGCGCGGCGCGGAC
This sequence comes from Pseudomonas sp. Hz4, assembly GCF_054898165.1. Classification (NCBI taxonomy): domain Bacteria; kingdom Pseudomonadati; phylum Pseudomonadota; class Gammaproteobacteria; order Pseudomonadales; family Pseudomonadaceae; genus Pseudomonas; species Pseudomonas sp. Hz4. The sequence continues at coordinate 1,790,673 of NZ_CM142719.1, forward strand.
TCGGTGGGACGGCTGGCCTCGGCGTTCAACGGGATGGCCGAGCACTTGCAGCAGTTGCTGGCGATCCAGCGTGAGTTGGTGCGCGCCGTGTCTCACGAGTTGCGCACTCCCGTGGCGCGACTGCGTTTTGGTCTGGAAATGATCGGCACGGCCACCACGCCGCAGGCGTTGGAAAAATACTGTGAAGGCATGGACCACGACATCGAGGACCTCGATAAGCTGGTGGACGAGATGCTCACTTACGCGCGGCTGGAGCAGGGCTCACCGGCGCTGAATTTTCAGCGGATCGATCTGGATGCGTTGGTCAATCAGGTGATCGAAGAACTGGCGCCGTTACGCGCCGACGTCACGGTGCAGCGCGGCTTGTGCCTGTCCGCCGCTGACAACGACGACGCGTGGGTCGAGGCCGAGCCGCGTTACCTGCACCGGGCGTTGCAGAACCTGGTGAGCAATGCCATGCGCCACGCTCAATCACGGGTGACCGTCAGCTATCAGGTGGGGCAGCAGCGCTGTCGGGTCGATGTCGAGGATGACGGGCCGGGCGTGCCGGAAATGGCCTGGGAGAAGATTTTCACGCCGTTCCTGCGTCTCGATGACAGCCGCACCCGCGCCTCGGGCGGGCATGGGTTGGGGTTGTCGATCGTGCGGCGAATCATCCATTGGCATGATGGCCGGGCGTTGATCAGCAAGAGCAAAAGCCTGGGCGGGGCGTGTTTCAGCTTGAGCTGGCCGAGGAATCAGGAGAAGCGTTGAGACTTTTGTTGTCTGTGAGGGCCTCATCGCGAGCAAGCTCGCTCCCACAGGGATTTGTGGAGTTGCATAGATCCCTGTGGGAGCGAGCTTGCTCGCGATGAGACCCTCCCAAACACTGAGGATCCTCAGGCCTTGATACTGACCAGACTCAACAACTGCCCATCCATGATCCCGAACTGCGCATCCAGCTCAGTGCCGTTGCGCCACTCGCTGGACAGATCCGTCAGCAACCGCAGCCGAACTTCACCGCTCTCGGTCCACTCCAGCACTTCGGCGTGCTCGAAATAGAAGCGCTGCTGAACAATCGGATAAAGCGCCTTGAACAGGCTTTCCTTCACCGAAAACGTCAGGGTCACCAGCATCGCCAGCTGATCGCGACGGCCGGCCGTCATGCGTTGCAACTCAGGTGGGGTGAGGATTTCCCCGGACAGGCGTTCGGCCCGTTCAGGGTTGAGCAGGTTTTCCAGGTCCATCCCCAAGCCGCGCCAGTGGGCTTTCTTCGCGACAATCGCCGCGGCCCGGCCGGTGCTGTGGGTGATCGAGCCCGTGATGTGCGTCGGCCACACCGGCGCCCGGTCTTCACCAATGGCCGGGACAAAACTCAAGCCTTCCAATTGTTGCAACGCCGCCCGAGCGCACACCCGCCCGGCGAGGAACTCAGCCTGACGCTTGGCGACCGAACGCTGGATGGTGGCCGGCGGCTCGATGGCGCTGCGCTGGAAATCATCGCTGGCCAGTTGCGAGGTATCGAAGCGAGTGCTCAACAGCACCGTATCAGCCAGCGCAAACGGCAGCGGCCAATGGGCATCGAGTGAGGTGCAGCAGACGGGTAGGGCGGGGGCGCGATTCATGTTGGCATTTTGCCGGGTTGCCTTTGTGCTGGGTAGCCCCACACTGATCGTACAACAGCTTGGTCGATTTGATTCAGCTCAGATTCAGAGTGCGTTCAGGGTGAGTTCAGGGCTGGTTGAGTAACCTTGCCCGTACCTAAAAAGCATGCAACGCATGAGGAAATTCCCTAATGACTGGCTTTAAGAACCTGCTTCTGGCGTTTACCGTCCTGAGCGCGAGTACACACAATGGCATTAAACTCCGTCAGGAAGACCTCATGGGCCGCTACGATCGGTCCTGCCACAACCAGTCGCCGTGTTAGCCATCGTGAAGTGCGTGCCTCTGGGTGATGCCTTTGAGTAAGTTGTGCCTCTGGAGATGTTGATTTGCCCGGGAGAGCGTTATGAAACTGCTGGTCGTCGAAGATGAAGCGCTGTTGCGCCATCACCTGCAAACCCGCCTGACGGATAGCGGTCACGTGGTCGAGTCCGTGGCCAATGCCGAGGAGGCGCTGTACCAGACCGAGCACTTCAACCATGACCTGGCGGTGATCGACCTCGGCTTGCCGGGCATGGGCGGGCTCGACCTGATCCGTCAGCTGCGCTCGTGCGGCAAGACCTTCCCGATCCTGATCCTCACCGCGCGCGGCAACTGGCAGGACAAGGTCAAAGGCCTCGCCGCCGGCGCCGACGATTACGTGGTCAAGCCGTTCCAGTTCGAAGAACTCGACGCGCGCCTGAATGCCTTGCTGCGCCGCTCCAGCGGTTTCACTCAGTCGACCATCGTCGCCGGGCCATTGCTGCTAGACCTCAACCGCAAACAGGCGTCCCTCGATGAACAACCGCTGGCGCTGACCGCGTATGAGTATCGAATCCTCGAGTACCTGATGCGTCATCACCAGCAAGTGGTGGCCAAGGACCGTTTGATGGAACAGCTCTACCCTGACGATGACGAGCGCGATCCGAACGTGATCGAAGTGCTGGTCGGTCGTCTGCGCCGCAAACTTGAAGGCCCGGCCGGCTTCAAACCGATCGATACCGTGCGTGGCCTCGGCTACCTGTTCAATGAGCGCTGCACTTGATTCGTTCCCTTCGTGTCCGCTTGATGCTCGCCGCCACCCTCCTGGCGGTGCTGTTTATGCTGGCGTTGCTGCCAGCCATGCAGGGCGCGTTCAGCCTGGCGTTGCAGGATTCGATCGAGCAGCGCCTGGCGTCGGACGTCACCACGCTGATCTCCGCCGCCCGGGTGGAAAACAACCGTTTGCAGATGCCGGCGCAGTTGCCCGATGAGCGCTTTAACCTCACTGACAGCCGTTTGCTCGGCTACATCTATGACCGCGAAGGGCACCAGGTCTGGCGTTCGAAGGGCACCCAGCAAGAAAACATCAATTACAAACCGCGTTACGACGGACGCGGTAGTGAGTTTGCGAGGATCAGCGAAGCCAACGGCCAGGAGTTCTTCGCCTATGACGTCGAGGTCAAACTGCTGGGCGGCAAGAGCGCGGCGTTCAGCATTGTCGCGCTGCAACCGGTGCGCGAATACGAAGACACCCTCGAAGGTCTGCGGGAAAACCTGTATCTGGGCTTCGGCGCGGCCTTGCTGGTGTTGCTCGCGTTGCTGTGGATTGGTCTGACCTGGGGTTTGCAGGCATTGCGCCGGCTCAGTCAGGAACTGGACGAAATCGAGAGCGGCACCCGCGAAAGCCTCAGCGAACAACACCCGCGCGAACTGCTGCGCCTGACCGGCTCCCTCAACCGCTTGCTGCACAGCGAGCGCGAACAACGCAGCCGATATCGCGATTCCCTCGACGACCTGGCCCACAGCTTGAAAACCCCGCTGGCCGTGTTGCAAGGCGTCAGCGAAGACATGGCCCAGCGCCCGGCAAATCGCAGTCAAGCCTGGGTGCTGCAAACCCAGATTGAACGCATGAGCCAGCAGATCAGCTATCAGTTGCAACGGGCCAGCCTGCGCAAAAGCGGTCTGGTGCGCCACCAGGTGCGCCTGCGCCCCGTGCTGCAAAGCCTCTGCGACACCCTGGACAAGGTCTACCGCGACAAGCGCGTGCGAGTCGCTTTCGATTTGCCGGAACAGTGTTATGTGCCGATCGAGCAGGGCGCGTTGCTGGAAATGATGGGCAACCTGCTGGAAAACGCCTATCGCCTGTGCCTGGGTGAAGTGCGCATCAGCGTGCGTGAAAGCCTTGGCGGGGTTGAGTTATGCGTCGAGGATGATGGACCGGGCGTGCCACCGGATCAGCGGGCGCGGATTCTGCAAAGGGGCGAACGGCTGGACCGGCAGTATCCGGGGCAGGGGATTGGGTTGGCGGTGGTCAAGGACATCATCGAGAGCTACAGCGCGAAGCTGACGCTGGGGGATTCGCCGATGGGCGGGGCGGCGTTTCGGATTCATTTTCCGCTGGCTTAGTGGCTGGCTTGATCACCGATCGTTCCCACGCTCCGCGTGGGAATGCAGCCCGGGACGCTCCGCGTCCCCTCTACAGCCGAACGCGGAGCGTCCGTTGAGGCATTCCTTTGCTGCGCGTGGGAACGATCAGTGGCTCTAGTTTTCTTGGGCGCGGTAAGCCCCCGGCGTCAACCCGGTCCACTTCTTGAACGCCCGATGAAACGCCGAAGGCTCGGAAAACCCTAGCTGCTCGGCAATCTGTTGCAACGACAAATCCGCCCGCCCCAAGTGATAAATCGCAATGTCCCTTCGCAGCTGATCCTTCAATTCCTGAAAACTCGACCCTTCTTCCCGCAAATGCCGACGCAAGGTCTGCGGGCTGATGTGCAGGTGCGCGGCCACCGCTTCCAGGTCCGGCCAGCGTGAACTGTCGCGGCTGAGCAACCGGCGCAACTGACTGCTCAAATTGTCGCCATCGTCCGGGCGTGACAACAGGTCGGCGGGGGAGCGTTCGAGGAAATGTTTGAGTGTCCGTTCGTCCTGCAACAGCGGCATGTTCAGGTAACGACTGTGGAACAGCAGGCTGCTCTGCGCGGCGGAAAACTCCAATGGGCAGGAAAACAGCAAATCGTATTCGGCGCCGTGGGCGGGCCTTGGGTAGCTGAACGTCGCCTGCTCCAGCCGAATGCGCTGGCCGATCAGCCAGCTGCCGAGGCGATGCCACACCATCAACTGGCTCTCGGTGAGGAAATGGTCCGGGTCCTGGAATTTTGAATCATCCAGGCTGAGGCGGATCATTTCGTCTTCGCGGGTCAGGGTCAGACGTGGCCCCTCGGGGAACAGGTTATAAAACAATAAGCCGCGATGGAGTGCTTTTTCCAGGTTACGGCAGTGAATCACCGCATGGCACATCATCGCGAAGCTGCCGGTTTTACTCGGTGCTGGCCCGAAGCCCAGGTATTCGTCGTCCAGTGCCAGCCACAACCCCTGAATCAACCGGGTGAACTGCTCAGGCGCGATGCGCGCACGGGGTTCATCGAGCAATTCGGGGCTGATCCCGAGTTGCTGCAAGAGGTTCGAATAGTCGTAACCCAGCCTTCGCGCACCACCGAGGGCGGCACGGGCGAAATGACTGGCGATGGTGCGCTCGCGCATAGAAGGCAGATCCGTCCATTGAACGGCGGATGGTAGCCGTGGGGCCGACGATGAACAAGGCGGATATCCGCCAAATTGTAGGACGTGATTTCGCCGAAGGGCGGAAATCCGCCATACCGATGTAACCGAGCAGTGACCCAGAAAAACCTGTAACCCTTGATGTCAAAAGGCTTGCAGACTTTTTGACGAAGGTGGCACGGGCCTTGCGATACAACCAGCAGATGCCTGCCGTTGCGCAGCTCGACAAAACAAATCCCTCCAGTGCAGGAGGGTTCGCAAATGAGGTGTCGTTGATAACAGATGGATGTTGTCGCGGGACGCTCTTGAGGAACTTTGCAATGACGACTCGTCAGCCACTGTACAAATCCCTGTATTTCCAGGTGATCGTTGCTATTGCCATCGGCATCCTGCTCGGTCACTTCTACCCGCAGACCGGTGTGGCCCTCAAGCCGCTGGGTGACGGGTTCATCAAACTGATCAAAATGATCATCGCACCGATCATCTTTTGCACCGTCGTCAGCGGTATCGCGGGCATGCAGAACATGAAATCGGTCGGCAAGACCGGCGGTTACGCGCTGCTGTACTTCGAAATCGTTTCGACCATCGCATTGCTGGTCGGTCTGGTGGTGGTCAACATTGTCCAGCCGGGTGCTGGCATGCACATCGACGTCACCACGCTGGATGCCTCCAAGGTCGCTCAGTATGTAGCCGCCGGTGCGGATCAAAGCGTCGTTGGCTTCCTGCTGAACGTGATCCCGTCCACCATCGTCGGCGCGTTCGCCACGGGCGACATCCTGCAAGTGCTGATGTTCTCGGTGATCTTCGGTTTCGCCCTGCATCGCCTGGGTGCCTACGGCAAGCCGATCCTGGACTTCATCGATCGCTTCGCCCACGTGATGTTCAACATCATCAACATGATCATGAAACTCGCGCCAATCGGTGCCTTCGGTGCCATGGCGTTCACCATCGGTGCCTACGGTGTTGGCTCGCTGGTGCAACTGGGTCAATTGATGGCGTGCTTCTACATCACTTGCCTGTTGTTCGTTCTGGTGGTGCTGGGCGGTATCGCTCGCGCTCACGGCTTCAGCGTGCTGAAAGTGATTCGATACATCCGTGAAGAGCTGTTGATCGTGCTGGGTACGTCTTCTTCGGAATCAGTACTGCCACGCATGCTGATCAAAATGGAGCGTCTGGGCGCACAGAAATCCGTTGTGGGTCTGGTGATCCCGACCGGTTACTCGTTCAACCTCGACGGTACGGCGATCTACCTGACCATGGCGGCGGTGTTCATTGCTCAGGCAACCGACACCCAAATGGATATCACTCACCAGATCACTCTGCTGGTGGTGTTGTTGCTGTCCTCCAAAGGTGCTGCCGGTGTGACCGGTAGTGGCTTCATCGTGTTGGCTGCCACCCTGTCCGCGGTGGGTCACCTGCCGGTTGCCGGCCTGGCGCTGATCCTCGGTATCGACCGCTTCATGTCCGAAGCCCGTGCCCTGACCAACCTGGTCGGGAACGCTGTTGCCACTCTGGTGGTGGCCAAGTGGGTCAAGGAGCTGGACACCGACGTGATGCACGCCGAGCTGGCTTCCGGCGGTCGCGGTATCTCCGACGAGCGTGAAGAAGACGACCTGGGTGTGGCTGAAGGGCCAACCCCAATCAACGTCAAATAAGACGGCTGCACTGAAAAAACCCGCTTCGGCGGGTTTTTTCATGCCTGCGATTTGAGCACAACGGTCACTGCGCCTGACGCATAAGGTGATTGCTGCAATGCCAACGGCTGCCTAGTCTGAGGGCATCGTTTACGGAGATCACCCATGCTCGGTCCACTGGCATCCCTCAAGGTTCTGGATTTTTCGACACTGTTGCCGGGGCCGTTCGCCTCACTGTTGTTGGCGGACATGGGCGCCGAGGTGCTGCGCATCGAATCACCAACGCGCATGGACCTGCTGCGGGTTCTGCCGCCCCATGATCAGGGTGTTTCCGCCAGTCACGCCTACCTCAATCGCAACAAACGCAGCCTGGCGCTGGACCTCAAGGAACCTGAGGCGCTGGAGGTGATCAAGCAGTTGCTGCAAAACTTCGACATCGTGCTGGAGCAGTTCCGCCCCGGTGTGATGGAGCGTTTGGGCCTGGGTTATGACGCCTTGAAAGCGATCAATCCGAAACTGATCTACGTGTCGATCACCGGTTACGGCCAGACCGGTCCCTACAAGGACCGCGCCGGCCACGACATCAACTACCTGGCGCTGGCCGGGCTGACGAGCTACACCGGCCGTGCCGACAGCGGACCGCTGCCGTTGGGTATGCAAGTGGCGGATATCGCCGGTGGCTCGTTGCACGGGGTGATCGGGCTGCTGGCGGCGGTCATCGCCCGGCAGCAAACCGGGTTGGGGCAACATCTGGATGTGAGCATGACCGACTGCGCGTTCAGCTTGAACGCCATGGCCGGCGCCGGGTATCTGGCCTGTGGTGAGGAGCCGGGGAGGGAGGGTCAGATGCTCAATGGCGGCAGTTTCTACGACTATTACCGTTCGCGCGATGGGCGTTGGTTGTCGGTGGGTAGTCTGGAGCCGGCGTTCATGCAGCAACTGTGTACGGCGCTGGGACGGCCGGAACTGGCAGCCCAGGGCCTGTCACCCAAACCCGCCGAGCAACAGGCGCTGAAGAATGCGTTGAAGGTTGAATTCGAGAAACATGACTTTGCCGAGTTGTGCGCGCTGTTTGCCGGCGTCGATGCGTGTGTGGAGCCGGTGTTGAGTGTGGGCGAAGCGGTGCGGCATCCGCAGTTTAAGGCGCGGGAACTGGTGACTGAAGTGCCGCGCGGGGATGGGACGAGTCAGGCGCAGATGGCCTGTCCGTTAAAGTTTTCAGACGGGTTGCCTGAGCCGCGGCACATCGGTGCAGCGCTGGGGCAGCATACGGATCAGGTGTTGGGGGAGTTGGGGTATAGCGCTGAGCGCATCGATGAATTGCGCCGTGCCAAGGTCGTGACATAGATCGTTCCCACGCAGGAGCGTGGGAACGATCATGCGGTCACTCGACACGCATCTCCCCGCTGAACACCAACGTGCTCCGACACCGCCGACACAAGTACCGCCGCCCCTGGCTTACCAAGCCATGGCGCTGAGCTGAAAACGGGAAATCGCTGTCCGCGCACGGGCATTTGTAGATGTAGCGAGTCATCCTGCGACGTTTGACGTCGTAGGTGTGGCAGCGATTGGGCGGCAGTTCGTACACGCCGCGCATGATCAGTTGCCACTCTTCACCGTGGGGCGCAATGCGGTCGCCGAACAGTTGATGGGCGATCAGGTGCGCGACCTCGTGGGCCACGGTTTGCTTGAGGAAGTCCTCGGTGTTTTCCCGGTACAGCTGCGGATTGAAGCGCAGCAGGTTCTCGTGCAAATGCGCGACACCGGCTTTTTGCCCGCGCAGCTTGAGGCTTACCACGGGGCGTTTGAAAGGTCGTTTGAAAAAGGATTCAGCGAGTTGGTAACAGTCTTCGACGCGGGTATTGAGTTGCTCGGGCATGCTTGATGGATCTCCAGAGACGTCGAGTATGCCGCAACCCTCGGGACTTGCGAATCGCTCAGGCGCCGAATGGTCGTCGCTCATTAGAAGGCCGCCTTGCGGCGGCCTGTGTTGGCAGATCTAGTTTTTGGGTGATGTGTAGCTAATTTGTATAGACCGGCCCCACGCCGAGTCCCCAGACAATCACCGTGAACGCCATGATGGCCACCAGCACCACCAGGCCTACGGCGAGCACCGAACTTGAAAACAGGAATCCCTCGTCTGATGGGATGTTCATGAAAGTAGGTAGCCCCACATACAGCAGGTACACCGTGTAGCAGATGGCCGCGGTGCCGACGACCATCCCAAGCCACATGTGTGGGTACAGCGCCGCCAGACCGCCAATAAACAGCGGTGTCGCGGTGTAGGTCGCAAAGGCAACGCAGCGTGCCAGGCTCGGGTTGGCGTCATAGGTGCGAGCCATCCAGTGGATGAATGCGCCCATTACTGCCACACCGCCGAGCATCGCCAGGTACGACATGACCGTCATCCATAACGCGCTCTCCACCGTCAGCATCACCGGCGCTCGACTGCCGATGACCCAGCCGACCTGAGTGGTGCCGATAAACGCCGACACTGCGGGGATCGCCGCCAGAATCAGGGTGTGGGTGAGATACATGTGGCTGATGCTTTCCTCCTGGTCGCCACGGATCTCTTTCCATTCTTGGTCAGGGTGGGTGAAGAGCCCCACTACGTGATGGATCATGCCAGTCACTCCTCTTGTTTTACCGTCGCCCCCCAGTGGAGCGCCTACGGGCCAAAGTGGCCGAGTAAGGAAAGGTCCGGAAATGCGTGTGACCTTATGTCGCAGTATAGAAAGGTCTTAACGGCGCAGGTTGCAGCGTGTTAGAGCAAATTGCACTGTAAATACGCCTGTTAATCGCCGCAGGGTCTGTCACCACCATCCCCTAGGGGGGCACTTCGCCCTTGATGAGTTTTTGCGTAAAATGCCGACCTTTCGTCACACCTCACGGATTTCGCGTCATGGGCACTCTTACGGTCAACCAGAACAAACTGCAAAAGCGCCTTCGCCGCCAGACTGGTGAGGCTGTTGCCGATTTCAACATGATTGAAGACGGCGACAAGGTCATGGTCTGCCTGTCCGGTGGCAAGGACAGCTACACCCTGCTCGACGTGCTGATGCACTTGCAGAAGGTCGCTCCGATCAAGTTCGACATCGTGGCCGTGAACATGGACCAGAAGCAGCCGGGCTTCCCTGAGTACGTGCTGCCGGCCTACCTTAATGCGCTGGGCATCGAGTACCACATCGTCGAAAAAGACACTTATTCGGTGGTCAAGGAGCTGATCCCGGAAGGCAAGACCACCTGTTCGCTGTGCTCGCGCCTGCGTCGCGGCACGCTCTACACCTTTGCCGACGAAATCGGCGCGACCAAAATGGCCCTCGGTCATCACCGCGACGACATCGTCGAGACTTTTTTCCTGAACATGTTCTTCAATGGTTCGCTCAAAGCCATGCCGCCGAAGCTGCGCGCCGATGATGGCCGCAACGTGGTGATCCGCCCGCTGGCCTACTGCAACGAAAAAGACATCCAGGCCTACTCGGACTTCAAGCAATTCCCGATCATCCCGTGCAACCTTTGTGGTTCTCAGGAAAACCTGCAACGGCAGGTGGTCAAGGACATGCTTCAGGAGTGGGAGCGCAAAACGCCAGGCCGCACCGAAAGCATTTTCCGCAGCTTGCAGAACGTGATCCCGTCACAACTGGCGGACCGCAACCTGTTCGACTTCACCAGCCTCAAGATCGACGAAACTGCTGCTTCGCGGTTCGTCAACGTGATCAATCTTTAACCACCCACAGGTCATTTCATTCCTCAGGAGAGGGCATGCGCGATTACAAGTGGCTGCACGAATACTGTCTGAACCGCTTCGGTTCAGCGGCTGAACTGGAAGCCCATCTGCCCGTTCCGAAAACCCCGGCGCAATTGCGCAAGATCAGCGACGACCGCTACCTCTCGACCATGGCGCTGCGCGTATTCCGCGCCGGGCTCAAGCACAGTTTGGTGGACGCCAAATGGCCGACGTTCGAAGAGGTGTTCTTCAGGTTTGACCCGGAAAAAGTCGTGTTGATGAGTGCCGAACACCTGGAGCGACTGATGCAGGACGCGCGGATCATTCGCCATCTGGGCAAGCTCAAGAGCGTGCCGCGCAATGCGCAGTTCATCCTGGATGTGGCGCATGAGAAGGGCAGCTTCGGCGCGTTGATCGCCGATTGGCCGGTCACGGATATCGTTGGGTTGTGGACCTACCTGAAAAAGCGCGGTCATCAATTGGGCGGGTTGTCGGCACCGCGATTCCTGCGGATGGTCGGTAAGGATACGTTTGTGCCGAGCTACGACGTGGTCGCGGCGTTGAATGCGCAGAAGATTGTCGACAAGGTACCGACCAGTCTGCGGGATCTGGCCACGGTGCAGGGCGTGTTCAATCAGTGGCATGAACAGAGTGGCGGGCGGCCGATGAGCCAGATTTCGATGATGCTCGCGTACACAGTGAATCATTGACGAAGATGATCGTTCCCACGCTCTGCGTGGGAATGCCGCCCGGGACGCTCCGCGTCACTTGATGCATTCCCACGCAGAGCGTGGGAACGATCACTGTGGGGGCCGTCAGGCGGCGGAGGTTTCGCCTTCACCCGCCAACTTGCGGTTCAACTGAAACCGCCACCGCACATACAGCAGCGCCGAGCAGAACACCGCCAGGCTCGCGCCCATCTCCAGCAAACCAAACAACTGCCGGTTCGGGTCATACGCCGCCAGTGCGCCCTTGATGAAATACAGGTTCACCACAAAACACATCCATGAATGCCCGCGCGCGCTGCCGACAATCATCCCCGGTGCCAGCAACAGCAGCGGCACCAGTTCGATCAGCAGAATCACCCACGGCCTTGCGCCGTGCAGGTCGGCGACCACCAGGTAGTAGGCGCAGAGCAGCCCCACCAGACTGAAAAAGCACAGCAGGCTGATGACGCGCATCGCTCGGACCCTGGGTTCGAGCCATTCGATGGAGGGCAAAATCTTCGGCTTCTTGGCCACGTTAGCGCTCCAGTTTCTGTGCGGTCTTGGCCAAGCGCAGGCCTAGGGCCCGGCATAGCGCGACTTCATGCTCATTCAAACCGAGTTTGCCATCGGCCCCGGCGTGATGGCTGGCGCCGTAAGGCGTGCCGCCGCCACGGGTTTCCAGCAAGGCCGATTCGCTGTACGGCAGGCCGGTGATCAGCATGCCGTGGTGCAGCAATGGCAGCATCATCGACAGCAGCGTGGTTTCCTGGCCACCGTGCAGGCTCGCGGTGGAGGTGAAAACCCCGGCCGGTTTGCCCACCAAAGCGCCGGTCAGCCACAGGTTGCTGGTGCCGTCGAGGAAATATTTGAGCGGCGCGGCCATGTTGCCGAACCGGGTCGGACTGCCCATGGCCAGGCCTGCGCAGTTCTTCAGGTCGTCGAGGCTGGCGTACAGCGCGCCTTCGTCCGGAATGTCCGGCGACACCGCTTCGCACTCGGTGGAAATCGGCGGCACCGTGCGCAGGCGCGCTTCCATCCCGGATTGCTCGACGCCCCGGGCAATCTGCCGGGCCATTTCATTGGTCGAGCCGCTGCGGCTGTAATACAGAACCAGAATGTACGGCGCACTCACGGCAGCAACTCCAGCACATTCTCCGGCGGCCGGCCGATGATGGCTTTGTCGCCGACTTCCAGAATCGGGCGCTCCATGAGTTTCGGGTTAGCGGCGATGGCGGCAATCAATTGCGCCTCGCTGAGGCTGCTGTCGGCCAGGTTGAGGGTTTTGTACTCGTCCTCACCGGTACGCAGCAGTTGCCGGGCGCTGATGCCCAGCTTGGTCAGCAGGCTCTGGATTTGCGCGGCATCCAGCGGAGTGTCCAGGTAGCGGACCACCGTCGGGGTCAGGCCACGGGCTTCGAGCAGTTCGAGCGCACCGCGGGATTTCGAGCAGCGCGGATTGTGATAAAGCGTCAGATCGGTCATGTGCGGTTCGCATCTTGCGTAAGGTGACGGCTATTCTAACTGTGCAGCGCGTAATCCAGAACCTTGGGAGGCGATGGGTCGCAGGCGCATTCAATTTTTGAACAAGGATCACGACATGACTAGGCGACTGGCAGCGGCATTGGCGATCATCGGCACGTTGATGCTGGGGGGCTGCGGTAACGACTATGGCATCGACCAGAACGGCCAGAAAGTCGCCGCCGAACGTTTGGACAAACAATGGCTGGTGCTCAATTACTGGGCTGAATGGTGCGGGCCGTGCCGAACCGAGATCCCGGAATTGAACACCTTGGCCGATCAACTCAAGGACAAGAAAATTGGGGTTTTCGGGGTCAACTTCGACAACGTGCAGGGCGAAGAGCTGAAAAGCGCCAGCGAGAAACTGGGGATCAAGTTCACCGTGCTGGCTGCGGATCCGGCGGAGCTTTTTGAATTGCCGCGCAGTGAGGCGTTGCCGGTGACTTACATCATCGATAACAAAGGCAAGGTAAGGGAACAGCTGATGGGTGAGCAGACGGCGGCGGGGGTGATGGCTAAGCTGGAGGCGTTGCAGGCGACGAACTGACCGTGATGATCGTACGCTGATCGTTCCCACGCTCCGCGTGGGAATGCATCAAGTGACGCTCTGCGTCACAAAGGACGCGGAGCGTCCCGGGCGGCATTCCCACGCGGAGCGTGGGAACGATCGGTGCGGGAGGATCAACCCTCTTCAAGCCACCAACGCAACGGCTTCCCTTGCGCCGGCCAAAAGCGCATCTGCGCGATCGGCGAGACGTCCCAGCGCTGAACGTTTTCCAGCGCCTGGAGGAAACGCTTTTCCTGCTCCATCAGCGCCGGCGCACACAGTTTGCGGGTGCTGCCGACTTTGCCGAAGCTGAGCGTGTCGCCTTCCAGGGTGTACGGCGCGAACCAGTGGTTGCAGCCGCCGTTGCCATAGGCGCGACCGTCTTCACCGAGGGTGACGGTCAGGTGGCTGTAGTCCATCAACGGACGTTCGCCGATCCACTCCAGAATGTAGCTGCGGTTCTGTTGCAATTGAACCGGCTCGGCGGCGCAGCCCAGCAGGCTGGCGCCAACCATCGCGGTCAGAGCAAGGCGTTTCATCACGCGGGCTCCTGGCATTTCGGGCACCGGTGCTTCTCGGCGACGGTGGTCCAGCCCAACTCGGCGATCCGTGCAGTGGCCGCCGGCTTTTCAGCCTTGTTGCCCAGCTTGGCGTCGACCGCGAACTCAAAGCTCAGCTCTTTGGCGCAGCTGTCGCAGTTGACTTTCCAGGTGTGGATCGCCAGTTCGCCGAACACCGGACCACTGGCCACCGCGACCCATTGGCCAGGCGGGTTGATCAGGTGGCGAACCGTTTCGACGGTCAGGCGCATGGACAAGTCCTTGGCACCCTTGAGGGTCACTACCAACACGTCGTTATTACGAATCGAGCCGCCGTTGCCGGTGACTTGATAACGCCCCGGCACAAGGGCGCGGCATTCGGTGAGGGTGTGTTGCGGGTTCATCAGGCTGTAGCGGAAATCGTGTTCGACCATGGGTCCTCCAAATATGCGCGGCATGCTAGCACGGACATCAGCGCAGCATGGCGCGGGCATGTGACCTTCGATCTGGTTCAGTCACCCTTTACCAGATTCACTGGCGCGCCCGCCGTCCAGGCGGCGATGTTCTGCAGGGTGGTCGCAGCAATCGCGCCCAGCGCTTCGCGAGTCAGGAAGGCCTGGTGAGCGGTGACGATCACGTTCGGAAAGGTCAGCAGCCGCGCCAGCACATCGTCCTGCAGCGGCAGGTCGGAACGGTCCTCGAAGAACAGCTGCGCCTCCTCTTCATACACATCCAGCCCCAAATAACCCAGTTGACCGTCCTTCAACGCGTCGATCAGTGCCGGTGTGTCCACCAGACCGCCGCGTCCGGTGTTGATCAGCATCGCGCCGGGCTGCATGTGCGCCAGCGACTCGCGGTTGATCAAGTGTTTGCTCTGCTCGTTGAGCGGGCAGTGCAGGCTGATGATCTGCGACGCTGCCAGCAGTTGCGGCAGGCTCAGGTAACGGGCTCCGAGGGCTTCGACTTGCGGGTTGGGGAAGGGGTCGTAGGCCAGCAATTGGCAGCCAAAGCCGTTCATGATTTTCGCGAAGGTCGCGCCGATCTGTCCGGTGCCGACTACGCCGACGGTCTTGCCCACCAGGTCGAAGCCAGTCAGCCCGTGCAGGCTGAAATCCCCTTCGCGCGTGCGGTTGTAGGCGCGGTGCAGGCGTCGGTTGAGCGCCAGGATCAGCGCCACTGCATGTTCCGCCACCGCGTGGGGCGAGTAGGCCGGGACGCGCACAATCGACAATCCCAGAAGCTTCGCCACCGCCAGGTCGACATGGTTGTAACCGGCCGAGCGCAGGGCGATCAGGCGTGTGCCGCCCGCGGCCAGGCGTTCAAGCACCGGTGCGCTGAGGTCATCGTTAATGAAGGCGCAGACCACCTCGTGATACTCCGCCAACGCCACCGTATCGAGGCTCAGTCGCGCTGATTGAAAGTGCAACTCGATATCGGCGGGTAGCTCGGCACTGAGAAAACTGTCGCGGTCGTAGGTCTGGCTGCTGAAAAGAATCGTGCGCATGCGGCCCTCCTGGAATGTGCATCAGGCATTTATACGGGCATGGGCGGCCAGGCGATTGATGGCCCGGTCGAGCTCGTCCAGCGCGCTGGGGGCTTTCGGGTCCTGTTGCTTGAGCAGCGTTTCGCTGCGCTGGCAGGCGGCGCGCAGTTGCGGGACTCCGCAATAACGCGTTGCGCCATGCAGGCGATGGACTCGCTCGATCAGGGCGTTCTGGTCGTTGTTTTCCCGGGCAAAGCGAATCGCTTCGCGGTCGGCTTCCAGCGACGCCAGCAGCATCGCCAGCATGTCCGCTGCCAGATCAGCCTTGCCGGCGGCCAGGCGCAAACCTTCCTCGTGATCGAGCACCTGCAACTCATGACCGCCGCCGTGGCTGTCGCTGGCGCGCTCCGGCCCATGATTGCGCAGCGCCAGGCCGGTCCACTTCAGCACCACTTGGGCCAGTTGCCGTTCGCTGATCGGTTTGGTCAGGTAGTCGTCCATACCGCTTTGCAGCAGCGCGCGTTTTTCGTTGGCCATGGCGTGGGCGGTGAGGGCAACGATCGGCAGCGGCGTGCAATGCCGTTCATTTTCCCACTGGCGAATCGCTTCGGTGCTTTGACGCCCGTCCATGCCGGGCATCTGAACGTCCATCAGCACCAGATCGAAGGTTTCGGTCTGCACCGCTTTGACTGCTGCGTAACCACTTTCCACCGCGAGTACTTTGGCGCCCATGTCTTCGAGCAGGGTTTGCACCAGTAACAGGTTGGCCGGGTTGTCGTCGACGCAAAGCACCTTTGGCGCACGGCTGGACACCGGTCCGCCGGGTTCGCTGCGCTGTTGACGCGGGTTGACCAGGTCGGACAAGGCCCGCCGCAGCTTGCGGGTGCAGGCCGGCTTGGCCTGGAGCTGGCTGTGCGGGTTGGGCACCGAGAGGTGGAACAGCGTCTGTTCGGTGGTCGGGCACAATACCAGCACTTTGCAGCCCAAGTGTTCGAGGTCCCAGATGTGCTGGTTGAGGCGCTCCGGTGGCATGTCATTGCTGGTAATGCCGAGCACCGCCAGGTCGATCGCCTGATCGGTCTGATGTGCGCTGGTCACGCCATTGGCCAGGCTTTCCAGGGTCTTGAACGGGGTGACTTCGAGGCCGCAGTCTTCCAGTTGATGTTGCAACGCCTGACGGGCCAGTTCGTGGTTTTCCAGTACCGCCACCCGGCGGCCGAGCAACGGCGGACCGGGCAGGTCTTCGGCGTCGTCGCGGGTTTTGGGCAGGCTCAGGCTGATCCAGAATTCCGAGCCTTCGCCAGGCGTACTGTCGACACCGATTTCGCCACCCATTTGTTCGATCAGCCGTTTGGAAATCACCAACCCCAGACCGGTGCCGCCCGGTTGCCGGGACAGCGAATTGTCGGCCTGGCTGAAGGCCTGGAACAAGGCGCGCACGTCCTGGTTCGACAGCCCGATGCCGGTGTCCTGAATGCTGATGCGCAGTTGCACGCTGTCTTCATGCTCTTCTTCGAGCATGGCCCGGGCGACGATGGTGCCTTCGCGGGTGAACTTGATCGCGTTGCTGACAAGGTTGGTGAGGATCTGCTTGAGCCGCAGCGGATCACCCACCAGCGACAACGGCGTATCGCGATAAACCAGGCTCACCAGTTCCAGCTGCTTGGCGTGTGCGGCCGGGGCGAGGATGGTCAGCGTGTCCTGGAGCAGGTCGCGCAAGTTAAACGGAATATTGTCGAGCACCAGTTTGCCGGCCTCGATTTTCGAGAAGTCGAGAATTTCGTTGATGATCCCCAACAGGCTGTCGGCGGATTTTTCGATGGTGCCCAGATAGTCGAGCTGGCGCGGGGTCAGCTCGCTTTTTTGCAGCAGGTGCGTGAAGCCGAGAATGCCGTTGAGCGGCGTGCGGATTTCATGGCTCATGTTGGCCAGGAACTCGGATTTGATCCGGCTCGCTTCAAGGGCTTCCTTGCGCGCCAGGTCCAGTTCGATGTTCTGGATCTCGATGGTTTCCAGGTTCTGGCGCACGTCTTCGGTGGCCTGGTCGATGCTGTGCTGCAATTCTTCCTGCGCATTCTGCAGGGTGCCGGCCATGCGGTTGATGCCGGACGCCAGTGCATCCAGCTCCTGGCTGCCGAGGGGCGGCAGACGGGTTTCCAGATGACCGTCCTTGAGTTGCGCCACCGCTTGCTTGATCTGGCTCAGCGGCTGATTGATGGTCCGGCCCATGCGCAACGCCAGCAGCGCCGCACCGGCCAGGCCCGCGCCGATCAACAGCAGGCTGGCAAACAGGCTGCGGTAACCGCGCAGCAGCATCCCGTTGTGGGACAGTTCGAGCTCGACCCAGCCCAGCAGGCGGTCGGCTTCATCGGGAATCACGTCACCGGCCAGATTGCGGTGCTTGCCGAACACTGGCAGCAAGTAACGTGTAGCGTCATTGCCGCTGCGGCGCAGCATCTGCGAACTGTTGCCGACCGGTGCCTGATTGAGCATGGTCGGCCCGGCGTGGGCCAACAGGGTACGGTCGGGCGCGAGGAACGAAACGGTGCGCACGTCTGTTTGTTCGAGGGATTGGGTGGCAATGCGTTCCAGCAGGTCGGTGTTCTTTTGGCCCATGGCCGGGGCCACCAGGGGCGCCAGTTGTTCGGCGATCATCTCGCCACGCTGCATGAGCTGGGTTTGCAGGTCCGATTGCTGCATCCAGGTGAAATAGCCGCCCAGAACCAACGCCATCAGGCTGGTCGGCAACAGGGTCAGCAATAGCACGCGGCCTTTAATTCCCAGTTTCTTGAGCACGCATCTCTCCTGCATCCAGCTATTTAATGACCTGCACGTGCGTCCGGCACGCGCCACTTGCGCAGTGTAGCGATTTGCAGGCGGGCAATCCTCGTAAAATTGATGTCGGCATTCGTCGGCCGGATCGCCACTTTTACGTCATGGGCAAAGCTTGGGTTGCCCACAGCGAGGCAATCTTGAATAATCGCCAACTGAGAATTATTTGCAGATACACATGACTCCCATCTCTGTTGGCCAGCCCCGAATTCTTTCCATCGAAGACGACCTCGTGCTCGGTGCTTATGTTCACGAGCACCTGGGACGTTGCGGTTTTCAGGTGACCTGGTGCCAGAACGGTCAGGAAGGTTTGGCCATCGCCCGCCAGCAAGCCTTCGATGTGGTGCTGATGGATATTCTGCTACCGGGCCTGGACGGGCTGAACGTACTGACACAGTTGCGCCAGAGCCATGCCACCCCGGTGGTGCTGATGTCGGCGCTCGGTGCCGAGGCAGATCGCATCAGTGGCTTTCGCCTGGGCGCCGATGATTACCTGCCCAAACCCTTCAGCATGGTTGAGTTGCGGGTGCGCATCGAAGCGATCCTGCGGCGGGTCGCGCTCGACCGCCGGCCAGCGCCGGCACCGATTGCTGCTTCGGCGGGCAGCCTGCGTTTCGACGATGAACGCTGTGATGTCTTTTATGGTGAATACGTTGCCGGCCTGACCCGCAGCGAGTACCGGTTGCTGGAAACGCTGAACCGCAGCGGCGATGAAGTCCTGAGCAAAGCCTTCCTTTATCAGCATGTCTTGCAGCGAGGTTATGCGTCCCATGACCGCAGCCTCGACATGCACATCAGCCAGATCCGTCGCAAGCTCAAGGCCATCGGTTACACCGAGCGAGAAGTGCGCACGGTCTGGGGCAAGGGTTACGTATTGAGTGCTGTCGATGAAATGGTCTGACTTGCCAGGCAGGCATTCGCTGTTCTGGAAACTGGCCTGTTTGTTGGTGGCGTTCTGTCTGCTGATGATCTGGCTCAGTTGGTCCTGGGGCCGCTACATGGAACAGAAAAACCTGTTCCTGTCCGACGAGGCCCGGGGCACGCTGACCCGCTACGCCGCCGAGGCCGAGCAGGCGTGGAGTAGGCACCAGAGTGCAGACGTCGATGCCTGGTTGCAAAGTGTCGGCCATCGCGAGTCGACGTGGTTCGGTGTGATTGGCGGCGATTTGCAGTCATTGAGCAGTTACCCGCTGACGGAAAAAGAAATCCAGCGCCTGACTTTTTTACGCGGCCTGGATTGGCCGATGAGTCGCCATACCAAAGGCCTGCCGTGGCTGCGCGTGCCTTTTCCCAACGATCCGTCCGCCGGCAGTCTGGTGATCGAGCTGCCCCAGCGTTTTATGCCCGGTCGCTACCGGGTGTTCTGGCGGGTGATCACCAACGGCGTGATTCCCGGGCTGTTCACCTTACTGGTGTGCGTCGGTCTGTATCGGTTGCTGGTCGTGCCGTTGAACAGTCTGCGCGAACAGGCCAATGCCTGGCGTGCCGACCAGCTGAGCGTGCGCCTGTCGAGCCAAACCACCAACCGCTCGGATGAGTTGGGTGAACTGGGGCGGGCCTTCGATCACATGTCCGAGCGCCTGCAAAGCACGGTGGCCCTGCAACAACAACTGCTGCGCGACCTGTCCCACGAATTGCGCACGCCACTGAGTCGCCTGCGGGTGGCCAGCGAAAGCGAGCAGGGGTTGACGCATTTGCGCGAACGCATTGGCCGAGAGGTCGATGGCATGCAACGGCTGGTGGAGGACACTCTGCAACTGGCCTGGCTGGACACCGAACGCGCCCCATTGCCCGACGAAGCCATCCAGATCCAGGCGTTGTGGGAGATGCTCACGGAAAATGCCTGCTATGAAAGTGGCTGGCCGGCGAGCCAGTTGCAGTGTGCGGTGGATGCGTCCTGCTGGGTGCGCGGCAATCTCAATACATTGGCCCAGGCGCTGGAAAACATCCTGCGCAATGCCATTCGTCATTCACCGCCGGGCGGCGTTGTGCGTCTGGGAGGGCAGCGCGATGGCGCATTCTGGCATGTGTGGCTGGAGGATCAGGGCGGTGGAGTGGCTGAGGCGGATCTTGAGCGGATCTTCTGTCCGTTTATTCGGCTCGATGGCTCGCGGCCGGGGGATGGTGGGTTCGGGTTGGGGTTGAGCATTGCGAGGAATGCGGTGAACCGTCAGGGTGGGGAGCTTTGGGCTGAGAACACCGGGGCGGGGTTGCGATTGAATATGCGGTTGGTGGCTGGGATTGGTGGCGCCAGTGCTGACGCCATCGCGAGCAAGCTCGCTCCGGGCGGCGTTCCGACGATGACTCCCTCTCAGTCACCCTCGCGCTGAATCTGCCGGAGCGTTCCTGTGTTTTTGTACGACATTTCCTAAAGGGTTTTGCAGGCACCTTGAAGCTATTTTGACGGTTTAGACTCTCGTTTTTACTCGTCCTCAAGGAGTCGGGCATGAATGCACCCAGCGTTCCCTGCAGCACAACCGAAGACCGTTTCAATGAAGTGCTCGCGCTGATTCATGGTGCCAAGCAGCAGGCCATTCAGGTGGTGAATACTCAACTGATCGAGCTGTATTGGCAGGTTGATGGTTACATCAGCCGCAAGCTGGAAAAAGCTGAATGGGGCGATTCCGTGGTCAGCCAATTGGCTGAGCATCTGGCTCTTACTCAGCCTGGGTTGCGCGGGTTTACTCGTCCCAATCTGTTCCGCATGCGTCAGTTCTACGAGACATACCGGGGCGACGAGAAAGTCTCACCGCTGGTGAGACAAATACCCTGGACTCATAATCTGGTCATCTTCAGCCAAGGCAAACTCCCGGAAGAGCGGGAGTTTTACCTGCGTATGGCGATTCAGGAGAAGTGGTCGAAGCGTGAATTGGAACGTCAGCTCAAGGCTGCATTGTTCGAGCGTAGCGTGACCCAACCGGCAAAAGTCTCAGCAGTGCTGAAACAAACTCACCCGGCAGCGCTTGAGATATTCCGCGACGCCTACATGGTCGAGTTTTTAGATCTGCCCGGCGGCCATGCCGAAACCGATCTGCATAAAGGGCTGCTGGCGCGGCTCAAGGAATTTCTGATCGAGCTGGGCCGCGACTTCTGCTTTGTCGGCTCCGAATACCCGCTGCAAGTCGGCGGGCGTGATTACGCCCTGGATCTGTTGTTCTTCCACCGTGGGCTCAACTGCCTGGTGGCCATTGAGCTCAAGGTCGGTCGTTTTGAGCCAGAGTATTTGGGCAAGCTGGGCTTCTATCTGGAAGCGCTGGATCGCGATGAACGTAACCCCCACGAAAACCAGGCCATTGGTGTATTACTCTGTGCCAGCAAGGATGACGAAGTGGTCGAGTACGCCCTTAACCGCAGCCTGTCGCCAGCGTTGATCGCTGAATACCACGTCCAGCTACCGGACAAACAGCTGTTGCAAGCCAAATTGCATGAGTTCTATGCATTGAATATCGCACAAGGGGAGGAGTGCTGATCCAGTCCTTTATTCCCATAAACCATAAGCACCGCACTTTGCGTGATATGGCCTGCCGACGTTTGCCGGTATGATAGGCGCCCCCGCAGTCTGGATTGCGAATACGCCATGACCTTGCAGTACCCAACCATCGCCGATTGCGTCGGCAACACCCCGCTGGTCCGTTTGCAGCGCCTGCCTGGCGCCACCAGCAATACCCTTTTGCTCAAGCTCGAAGGGAATAACCCGGCGGGTTCGGTCAAGGACCGACCGGCGTTGTCGATGATCACTCACGCCGAGTTGCGTGGGCAGATCCACGTCGGCGATACGTTGATCGAAGCGACCTCGGGTAACACCGGGATCGCCCTGGCGATGGCCGCCGCGATCAAGGGTTACAAGATGATCCTGATCATGCCGGACAACTCCAGCGCCGAACGTAAAGCCGCCATGACGGCTTATGGCGCCGAGCTGATTCTGGTCACTCAGGAAGAGGGCATGGAAGGCGCCCGCGACCTCGCCCAGCGAATGGAAGCTGAAGGCCGCGGCAAGGTGCTGGATCAGTTCGCCAACGGCGACAACCCCGAAGCGCACTACACCACCACAGGCCCGGAAATCTGGCATCAGACCGAAGGGACTATCACGCACTTCGTCAGTTCGATGGGCACCACTGGCACCATCATGGGTGTCTCGCGCTACTTGAAAGAGCAGAACGAAAGCGTGCAGATCATCGGTCTGCAACCGATGGAAGGCTCGGCGATCCCGGGCATCCGTCGCTGGCCGCAGGAATACCTGCCGAAGATCTACCAGGCCGAGCGCGTGGACCGGATCGTCGACATGGCGCAAAGCGAAGCCGAAGACGTGACCCGTCGCCTGGCCCGCGAAGAAGGCATCTTCTGCGGCGTGTCCTCGGGCGGTGCCGTGGCAGCCATGCTGCGCCTGTCCCAAGAAGTTGAAAACGCGGTGATCGTCGCGATCATCTGCGACCGTGGCGACCGTTACTTGTCGACCGGCATTTTCGACGCGCCCAACTGATGGCCAAGCAAGAGAGAGGCCTGCGCTTCCAGCCCACGGGCGGCAGCAAGGCCCCGCAAATCCCGACGGGTAAAAAGCAGCGCTTGAGCATCGAGCGCCTGGCCAATGACGGTCGCGGTATCGCTTTTTTTGAAGGTCGCACCTGGTTCGTCATCGGCGCTTTGGCCGGTGAAGAAGTCGAAGCGCGCGTATTGGGCGCCCACGGCAAAGTGGTCGAGGCGCGTACCGAACGCGTCTTCCAGGCCAGCGAACTGCGCCGCCCGGCACCGTGTCCGCATGCCGGTCGCTGTGGAGGCTGCAGCGTGCAGCATCTGCCGCACCACGAACAACTCGCCCTGAAACAGCGCATGCTCGCCGAGCAATTATCGAAGGTCGCCGGTGTCGAACCTCAAGAGTGGGCAGCGCCGTTGAGCGGTCCGGAATTCGGTTACCGTCGTCGCGCCCGAGTGGCGGTGCGCTGGGACATGAAAGCGAAAAAACTCGAAGTCGGTTTCCGCGCGGCTGGCAGTCAGGACATCGTTGCGATCAACGAATGCACAGTGCTGGTACAGCCCTTGCAACCGATCATGACCCGCTTGCCGGAAATGTTGCGGCGCTTGAGCAAACCTCAGGCGCTGGGGCATGTGGAATTGTTTGCTGGATCAACGTTGGCCGTTTTGCTGCGGCACATGGCGCCGCTGTCCGACGCCGACATGACGATCCTCAAGGATTTCTGCGCCTTCCATGAAGCCCAGCTGTGGCTGCACGGTGACGGCGAACCGCAACCAGTCGAGGCTGGCCAGGCGTTGGGTTATCGACTTGAACAGTGGGACTTGAGCCTGGCCTGGCGGCCGGGGGATTTCATTCAGGTCAACGCCGGGGTCAACGAAGCGATGGTCGCCCAGGCGCTGGACTGGCTCAAGCCTGCGTCGGATGAGCGGGTTCTGGATCTGTTTTGTGGTTTGGGTAACTTTGCACTGCCGCTGGCCAAGGCCGTTCGTGAAGTGGTGGCGGTGGAAGGTGTGCAAGCGATGGTCGAGCGGGCAGCTGCAAACGCCGCTAGCAATAATCTGAATAACGTAAAGTTTTTTCAGGCCGATTTATCCCAGCCTTTGACCGATGCCGAATGGGCGCGCGAAGGCTTTTGTGCGGTACTCTTGGACCCACCGCGTGACGGTGCTTTGGAGGTTGTGCGCAAGCTATCCTCCTTGGGCGCCAAACGGTTGGTGTATGTATCGTGCAACCCGGCAACGCTGGCGCGCGATACGGTCGAATTGATCAAGCAGGGCTACCGGTTAAAACGTGCCGGGATTCTCGATATGTTTCCTCAGACGGCACATGTCGAGGCCATGGCGTTATT
This sequence comes from Pseudomonas sp. Hz4, assembly GCF_054898165.1. NCBI lineage: Bacteria > Pseudomonadati > Pseudomonadota > Gammaproteobacteria > Pseudomonadales > Pseudomonadaceae > Pseudomonas > Pseudomonas sp. Hz4. Next base: position 1,814,639 of record NZ_CM142719.1, read on the forward strand.
TGAAGCGAGCTAGGACGGCTCGTCTGGTCCGACTGGCCCGCCCGTGCCGCGCTCGCATTTGCCCCGCGAGCGTTCACGGGTAACGAAAGGTCAGCGATTTGACGCATTGAATCTGCGTCGTAGGGAAGGTAAGCAAGATGGTACAGGTGAGAGCACACCAGCCGATCAACACCGACGGCAGTATCAATCTCGAGGCTTGGCTCGATCACGCGGTCAGTGTCGATCCGGCACTGGATCGCGAAGCCTTGAAGGAAGCGTGCGAGTTCGCTCGTGCGTCTGAACAACAGGCCAATGCGGCGAAAAATCTATGGTCCGAAGGGACCTCGAGTTTCCGCACGGGCCTTGAGATCGCCGAAATTCTCGCCGACCTCAAGCTCGATCAGGATTCGTTGGTTGCCGCGATCCTGTATCGCGGCGTGCGCGAAGGCCAGATTGAGTTGCCGGCGATCAGCCAGCGGTTCGGTCCGGTGGTCGCCAAACTCATCGACGGCGTGTTGCGCATGGCGGCGATCAGTGCCAGCCTCAGCCCCCGTCAATCCCTGGTGCTGGGCACTCAGGGCCAGGTCGAAAACCTGCGCAAGATGCTGGTCGCCATGGTCGACGACGTTCGCGTTGCGCTGATCAAACTGGCCGAACGCACCTGCGCGATCCGGGCGGTGAAAACCGCCGATGACGAGAAACGTAACCGCGTCGCCCGCGAAGTCTTCGATATCTACGCGCCTTTGGCTCACCGTCTCGGTATCGGTCACATCAAGTGGGAACTGGAGGACTTGTCCTTCCGTTACCTTGAGCCCGATCAGTACAAGCAGATCGCCAAGTTGCTCCACGAGCGGCGTCTGGATCGCGAGCGCTTCATCGCCGACGTGATGAGCCAGTTGAAGAATGAGCTGACCGCCACCGGCGTTGATGCCGACATCAGCGGCCGCGCCAAACACATCTATTCGATCTGGCGCAAAATGCAGCGCAAGGGTCTGGAATTCAGCCAGATCTACGACGTGCGTGCCGTTCGCGTGCTGGTGCCGGAAATGCGCGACTGCTACACCGCGCTCGGTATCGTCCACACCCTGTGGCGGCACATCCCGAAAGAATTCGACGACTACATCGCCAACCCCAAAGAGAACGGCTACCGCTCGTTGCACACTGCGGTGATCGGCCCCGAGGGCAAGGTGCTGGAAGTGCAAATCCGCACCCACGCCATGCACGAAGAAGCCGAGCTGGGCGTTTGCGCGCACTGGCGCTACAAAGGCACTGACGTCAAATCCGGTTCCAACCACTACGAAGAGAAAATTTCCTGGCTGCGTCAGGTCCTCGAGTGGCATGAAGAGCTAGGTGACATCGGCGGCCTGGCAGAACAGCTGCGGGTCGATATCGAGCCGGACCGGGTCTACATCTTTACCCCGGACGGTCACGCCATCGACTTGCCGAAGGGCTCGACGCCGCTGGACTTCGCCTACCGCGTGCACACCGAAATCGGTCACAACTGCCGCGGCGCCAAGATCAACGGGCGCATCGTGCCGCTCAACTACAGCCTGCAAACGGGTGAGCAGGTCGAAATCATCACCAGCAAGCACGGCACTCCGAGCCGCGACTGGCTGAACTCGAACCTGGGTTACATCACCACCTCGCGGGCACGGGCGAAGATCGTTCACTGGTTCAAATTGCAGGCGCGCGATCAGAACGTCGCGGCTGGTAAAACCTTGCTCGAGCGCGAACTCAATCGCCTCGGTCTGCCAGCGGTGGATTTCGACAAGCTGGCCGAAAAGGCCAACATGAAAATCGCCGAGGACATGTTCGCGGCCCTCGGTGCCGGCGATTTGCGCCTGGCGCAACTGGTCAATCTGGCGCAGCAACTGGTCGAGCCGGAGCGCGGCAACGAGCAACTGGAACTGATCCCGCGCAAGGCCACCGGCTACAAACCGGGCAAGCGCGGCGATATCCAGATCCAGGGCGTCGGCAACCTGATGACCCAGATGGCCGGCTGCTGCCAGCCGCTGCCGGGGGATGCGATCGTCGGTTACATCACCCAGGGCCGTGGCGTGAGCATTCACCGTCAGGACTGCGCCTCGGTGCTGCAACTGGGCGGGCGCGAGCCTGAGCGGATCATTCAGGTCAGCTGGGGCCCGGTGCCGGTGCTCACCTATCCGGTGGACATCATCATCCGTGCCTACGACCGGTCCGGTTTGCTGCGTGACGTCTCGCAAGTGCTGCTCAACGAACGGATCAACGTGCTGGCGGTGAACACCCGCTCGAACAAAGAGGACAACACCGCGTTGATGTCCCTGACCATCGAGATTCCGGGGCTGGATGCACTGGGACGGTTGCTGGGGCGGATTTCCCAGTTGCCGAACATCATCGAAACCCGCCGTAACCGGACGCCATGAAACCGATGTACAGCCTTGAAGACTTGCTGCACCTGATGAGCCGTCTGCGCGACCCGCAGTTTGGCTGCCCGTGGGACATCAAGCAAACGTACGAAACCATCGTCCCGCACACCCTCGAAGAAGCTTACGAAGTCGCCGACGCCATCGAGCGCGGTGACTTTGATCATTTGCAGGGTGAGTTGGGGGATTTGCTGTTCCAAGTGGTTTATTACAGCCAACTGGCGCGGGAAGAAGGGCGCTTCGAATTTGCAGGCGTCATCGACAGCATCACCCGCAAGTTGATCCGCCGTCATCCTCACGTCTTCCCCACCGGTGATTTGTACGCGCCGCTGGATGTCCCGCGGTTGACTGAAGCGCAGGTCAAGCAACGCTGGGAAGAGATCAAGGCTGAAGAACGCGCCGAGAAATCATCTGCGCCTGAACAACTGTCCTTGCTCGACGACGTACCCGCCGCATTGCCGGCGCTGTCACGTTCCGCGAAGTTACAGAAGCGTGCAGGGCAGGTCGGTTTCGACTGGCCGGACGCCTTGCCGGTACTGGATAAAGTCCGCGAAGAGCTTGATGAAGTGCTCGAAGCCATGGCCGACAATGACTCGGCAGCGATTGCCGATGAAGTCGGTGATCTGTTGTTTTCCGTGGTCAATCTGGCGCGTCATCTCAAGGTCGATCCGGAAACTGCACTGCGTGGTGCCAACAGCAAGTTCGAAAGACGCTTCCGTTTTATCGAACAGGCATTGCGCGATACCCGCCGTCCCATAGAAGATTGCACCCTCGAAGAGTTGGACGCCTTGTGGGGCGAAGCCAAACGTCAGGAAAAGAATTTGCCCAGCTGCGGTTGAGCAGTTGCCTAAGTGAGTAATAAGCACCATGAGCATTTCCCTTCGCGACCAGTTGCTCAAAGCAGGGCTGGTCAACCAGAAGCAGGCCAAACAGGTCGGCAAAGAGAAGCAGAAGCAGCAGCGTCTGGCCCATAAAGGTCAGATCGAACTCGATGACTCCCAGCAGCGTGCCGCCCAGGAAGCCATGGCCGAGAAGGTCAAGCGCGACCAGGAGCTGAACCGTCAGCAGCAGGAGAAGGCAGAAGCCAAGGCCCGCGCCGCCCAGGTCAAGCAATTGATCGAAGTCTCGCGTCTGCCGAAGCTGACGACCGAGGATTACTACAACTTCGTCGACGATAAGAAGGTCAAGCGGATCTCCGTTAACACGCTGATGCGCAACCAGCTCAGTAATGGTTTCCTGGCGATCGTGCACCACGCCGGCGGTTACGAAGTGATCCCCCGTGAGGCGGCCCTGAAGATCCAGGAGCGCGATCCGCAGCGGATCGCGCAGCTGAATGTCAAGACCGAAGAAGTTGCTGCCGAAGACGATCCGTACGCGGCCTATCAGATCCCTGACGATTTGATGTGGTAAATCGTTAAAGGCTGCAACAACGACGTGCTGTTCACTTAGTCTCGGGGCTTCAGGCGGACTACACATTGGTGGTGGGTGCTGATCGGGGGCTTTGATTGGGTGTATATCCGTCATTTAGGTGATGGCTGAGGGCGGTTTCGCTTTTACAGCGAGTCACTTGGAAATACGGAATGCCGCCCAACCCCAAGTAACCAAGGGCTCTTGCCCCTTTCGCTCGGTGCCTCGCCCAGGCTCGGCATGCCCTCGCTCCGGTCCTGCTCCGTGGGCCCGCCGCCATCGGCCATCCATGGCCGGGGGCGGCTAACCCGGCATCCATGCCGGGTTGCCCACTGCGCAGAACCTGCGCTCGGCCTCTCGAGGGGGCGTGCACCGCAAACGCCAACGCGAGGCGGCCTACCGGCCGGCCTGGCTTCAAGTGAACGCATTTCCCTGTAGGAGCTGTCGAGCGAAGCGAGGCTGCGATCTTTTGATCTTTTGATCTTTTGATCTTTTGATCTTTTGATCTTGCCGTTGCTGTTGCTTTGCTTTGGCTTCAGATCTGCTGCCCCTTTCCCAGAGGCCGAACGCAGGCGTTGCGCAGGGGGCACCGCGGCAAGGATGCCGCGGTAGCCGCCCCCGGCCATGGATGGCCGATGGCGGCGGGCCCCCGGAGCAATGCCGGAGTGAGGGCATGCCGAGCCTGGGCGAGGCACCGAATGGCGGGGCAAAGCGCTTTGGTTACTTTCGCGCTTTTCGAAAGTGACTCGCTGTAAAAGCGAAACCGCTAGCCGCCGTTACCGCAGAAACGGATATGTACCCCAACCTTAAGTGAACAAGTCTCGGAGTGGAACATCCCCACCAGCATGTCCTGTTGGTGCACGTCCCAGATCCGGATACCGGCGGCTACGCCTTCATGGGACATATGTGAATCGTCGCGTTCAGTTACTTTTACAGTCATCTGCTAGCTCCAATCTCTGTTATCTGCAGCAAGGCGTGTGCAGGACTCTGTTATATGTTTGGTTAGCTGGCTAAGTAAACGACTGAGTTTGGTAACGGATTTTTGCAAAAACGGAGAAAGTCCTGCAGTCCGCCAAAAACGCGACATTCGGTCGCAGGGCCAGGCTTGCCGGCGAAGGCGTCCTTGGGTGCGCCTTCGCCGGCAAGCCTGGCTCCTACAAAAGCAAAAGCAAAGGCATAAAAAAAACGCCCCGAACCAGTCGGGGCGTTTTTATGTGCAGTGAAGCGGCGGGGTATTACTTACCCTGCCAGCGCTTCAGTACCAGCGTGGCGTTGGTGCCACCGAAACCGAAGCTGTTGCTCATCACAGTGTTGATGGTGGCGTCTTCGCGAGTCTTGGTCAGAATCGGCATGTCAGCCACTTCCGGGTCCAGTTCGTCGATGTTGGCGGAACCCGCCATGAAGTTGCCTTCCATCATCAGCATGCAGTAGATCGCTTCGTGAACGCCGGCGGCGCCCAGGGAGTGACCCGACAAGCTCTTGGTGGAGCTGATGGCCGGAGCCTTGTCGCCGAACACTTCACGCACACCTTTCATCTCCGCGACGTCGCCGACCGGAGTCGAAGTGCCGTGGGTGTTCAGGTAGTCGATCGGAGCGTCAACGGTGGACATGGCCATCTGCATGCAGCGGATGGCGCCTTCGCCGCTTGGGGCAACCATGTCGTAGCCGTCGGAGGTCGCGCCGTAGCCAACGATTTCCGCGTAGATCTTCGCGCCGCGGGCCAGAGCGTGTTCCAGCTCTTCGACCACGACCATGCCGCCACCGCCGGCGATGACGAAACCGTCACGCTTGGCGTCGTAGGCACGGGAAGCTTTTTCCGGGGTTTCGTTGTACTGGCTGGACAGTGCACCCATGGCGTCGAACAGGAACGATTGGCTCCAGTGTTCTTCTTCACCGCCGCCGGCGAACACGATGTCCTGCTTGCCCATCTGGATCTGTTCCATGGCGGAACCGATGCAGTGAGCACTGGTCGCACAGGCAGAAGCAATGGAGTAATTCAGGCCTTTGATCTTGAACGGGGTGGCCAGGCAAGCGGAAACGGTGCTGCTCATGGTCCGCGTCACGCGGTACGGGCCAACGCGTTTCACGCCTTTCTCGCGCAGGATGTCCAGCGCTTCCATCTGGTTCAGCGTGGAGGCGCCACCGGAACCGGCGATCAGGCCGGTACGCGGGTTGGAGACTTGCTCATCGGTCAGACCGGAGTCGGCGATGGCGTCTTTCATGGCCAGGTAGGCGTAAGCCGCCGCGTGGCCGACGAAGCGAAAGATCTTGCGATCGATCAGCTCTTCGAGGGGAAGGTCAATGGAGCCGGAAACCTGGCTGCGCAGTCCCATTTCCTTGTATTCCGGGTTGAACCGGATGCCAGGGCGGCTTGCACGCAGGTTAGCGGAGACGGTCTCTTTGTCATTGCCCAGGCACGATACGATGCCCAGACCAGTGATAACGACGCGGCGCATGCGGATAACCCTTAGAAGTTTTCAGTGGAGGTGAAAACGCCGACCCGAAGGCCTTCGGCGGTGTAGATTTCGCGGCCGTCGACGCTGACCGAACCATCGGCGATGGCCAGGTTCAGCTTGCCCTTCAACACGCGTTTGATCTGAATGTTATAGGTCACTTTCTTGGCAGTCGGCAGGACTTGACCGAAGAATTTTACTTCGCCCGAACCCAGCGCACGGCCACGGCCCGGCAAACCTTGCCAGCCGAGGAAGAAACCGACCAGTTGCCACATGGCGTCGAGGCCCAGGCAGCCTGGCATCACCGGATCACCTTCGAAGTGGCAGGCGAAGAACCACAGGTCCGGAGTGATATCCAGCTCGGCGACCAATTCACCTTTGCCGTACTTGCCACCCTCTTCGCTGATATGGGTGATGCGATCCACCATCAGCATGTTGGGGGCGGGCAGTTGCGCGTTACCTGGACCGAACAGCTCACCGCGACTGCAGCGCAGCAGGTCTTCCCGAGTAAAGGCGTTTTGTTTGGTCATGCGAGCTCCTCAATAATCCCATGCGGCAGGTGGGGCAAATCTTCCCGGCCGATCGAAGCGTTCATGCCTCGAGTCAGCAGCCTACTCATAGACTATTGCGTTGTGGTGAAAGTCACAGCACCAAGGACATGAATGTACACTTGTGCACTGAAATTTTTATTCAAGCCCCTTTTCGGGCCTGTTCGGGTGCCTAAGACTGCCGCACTTTCGCCTTTCACGCCAGTCGCAGATAGCCGAAAGGCCTGCACTACTGCACCCAGCGCTGCAGAATTTGCTGCAGATCAGTGCGTTTGAAGGGCTTGGCCAGGTAATCGTTCATTCCCGCCGATAAACAGGCTTCACGGTCGCCCTGCAAGGCGTTGGCGGTCAGGGCAATGATCGGCAAGTCAGCGCAGCCGGGCAACTGGCGAATCTGTCGGGTGGCTTCATAGCCATCAATGATGGGTAGTCGGCAGTCCATCAGAATGGCTTCGAAAATCAGACTCTCGGCACTGCGCACCGCCTGCGCGCCATCGGTGGCGACGCTGACAGTAAAGCCCAGACTGCGCAACATTGCTTCGATGACCGTCTGGTTGACCGGATTGTCTTCCACCAGCAACACGTTGCGCCCTTCGCCATCACCGTTGCCAGTCAGTGTGCGCGGCGCCAATACCGGCAGCGTCTGTTTATAGAGTGCCAGCGGAATTTCCAGGGTGAACACCGAGCCGCGACCTTCCTCACTCTGGGCGCGCAACGTGCCGCCCATGCGTTCCGCCAGGGTGCGAGCAATCGGCAGGCCCAGCCCGGTGCCACCGTAACGCCTCGAGATAGAACTGTCGGCCTGCTGGAAGGCGTTGAACATCAATTCCAGGCTTTCGGCCGAAATACCAATCCCGCTGTCGCGCACGGTGCAGGTGAACCACAGCAGTTCGTGATCCAGCGACTGCCATTGCGGTTCGATGCTGACACGGCCTCGTTCGGTGAATTTCAGCGCATTGCCGACCAGGTTGACCAGGATCTGCCGGATGCGCGTCGGGTCGCCCTGCACCTGCAACGCGCGCATGTCCTCGGGGATCTGTAGCGTCAGGGTTAACCCGCGTTGCAGGGCGCTGTGCGTGAACGACTGGGCGCAACTGCCGATCAGGTCCGCGAGGTTGAACGCAATGTGCTCAAGCTCCAGTTCCGACCGCTCGATGCGCGAGAAATCGAGAATGTCGTTGATGACTTTGAGCAGGTGTTCGGTGGACTCCGAGGCGAGCGCCGCGTATTCGACCTGCTCCTCGGTCATCGCGGTGGTTTCCAGCAGTTGCAGCATGCCCAGCACGCCATTCATCGGCGTGCGCAGTTCGTGGCTCATCATCGCGAGGAAATCGGACTTGGCGTTGTTGGCCTTTTCCGCTTCCTCGCGCGTCTGGATCAACTGCGCCATCGCTTGATGCTGTTCGCGGCTGGCTTGTTCGAGGCCGTCGGCAAGGTTGTTGATGTGTTGCGACAACGCGCCCAGTTCGGTGTCGTCGACAATCGGCAGCGGCGTCTTGTAGTCGCCGTCCTGAATCGCCTTGACCGCGTTGCCGATGTCGCGGATCGGTTGCGAGAGGCTGCCGGCCAGTCGTCGGGCGACCAAAAAAGTAAATAGCAGGGCGACCAGCGCCAGAATCCCGGCCTTGAACAGGATTTCCTGTTGACGCTGGCTGAAGGCGTCATTGGACAGGCCGACGATCACTCGCCCCAGGTAATCCTCGGCGGGGGCCGTGTTGGCGACTTTGCTGCCCTGGAGGAAATCATTGTGCAGCGGGATTCGTTGCAGCCGCACCGGGGCTTGAAACACTTCAACCTGGTGCGAGCGGTTGTGGGTTTCCGACGGTTGCTCGACATACACCAGAATCCGGTTGGCGCTGTCCTGGACCTCCAGAAAGCGCACATTGGGCATGGCCAGGGTGGCCTTGAGCAAACTGTCGAGCACCTCGTTGTTGCCCGAGATCACCCCGTATTCGGTGGCCGGAGCCAGTTGGTTGGCAATCAGCTGCCCGGTGTGGTTGAGCTCCTGACGCAGGTCCTGAATCCGCACGAAGGTGAAGAAGCTGATCAACAGCAACGTCAGCAACAGGGCAGGGCCAAGACTGATGATTTGTGTGCGGGTGTTGATGTCCCAACGGCGACGGAAGGTCATGGGCGGTGTTCTCCTTCGGCCAACTGTGTTGCGACAGAGGCTTCATTCATCTGTTCAATTCCTAATGAACGAGCCACTTGTGGGTTACTTAAGACTTTGAAACGTTGCGGGTAGTGAGTGCGTGGCCATGTGGCCGGTGGCCGGTCGAGCAATTCGTCGAGTATCGCCAGCCAATCGCCCTGATCGCTGTAGGTGCTGGCCAGGCTTCCCGCCCTGACAAACCCGGCGTTAGGACCGATCAGCGCCAGTTGCCGTGCATAGCTGCTGAGCAACAGGTTCTTCGCGGTTTTCGGATTGTACAAATCGGGATCATCAAGGCCCAGTAACACGTCGCTGTTTTTCAGCAAGGTTTGCAGCGGCCGGTTGTCGCTGGTGTTATCCCAACGCTCGGTGACCACCTCAAGGCCCAGGTCGTGGGCGGCCTGATGCAACTCTTTCAAGAGGAATTCGCTGTGGCTGTCGAAGAGCACACCGACCCGTTTGGCCTGAGGCAAAAGCAGTTGGGTCAGGCGCAATTGTCGGTCCAGGGGCGGATCGCTCCAGAGCAGGCTGAGGCGCGGGGGCAGGGTGGCGCCCAGATGCTGACGGGCTTGCAGGCGGCTGATGCGCAGCACCAGCGTCGCCGGACCTTTGGCGTCTTGCAGGCGCCAGTCGAGGCTTGGCAGGTCGAGCAGAATCAAAAGGGTGCTGGCAGGCAGTTTGCCCGGCGCCGGCAGACTGGCCAGTGGCTGAAAGCGCACGTTATCGGCCGGCCGCACTTCACTCAGGGCCTGGGTGAAGGATTGCATGCCCGGGCTGTCCTCGACGCCGGTCAGCAAAATATCCGCGGCGGTGGCCTCCAAGGGGCTCAGCAGGCCGGCAAACACCAGGCACAACCCGGCCAGCAGGCGGCCAAGGATTGGCGTCTTCGGTGACGGGCGATGCAGCATCTTAGAACGCCAGCTCCGCGCTGATGTAAAGCACGCGGCGCTCGTCGTAGTTATTGTCGACGAAGGTCGTGGGGTGGCTGTCGAGGCGTTGCTGGAGCACACCCGCCAATTCCAGGCTGGCCTTGCCCAGGCCGATGCGTTTGGCGATGCGTGTGTCGACCCGTTCAAAGCGATAGCCGTTCAGGGCATCGTCACCATAGTAGAAGAGCGCGCTGTTCCAGCCATGGCCCCAGTTGCGCAGCCAACCGGCGGAACCGCTGTTTCGGGCCGTCTGTTGCGCATCCTGCGGATTGCTCGTCTCGGCGTCGACGTAGGCATACGTCAGGCGCAGGCGGTCGGCGCTGCTGATTCGCCAGTCGAGCTGAGTTTCGGTCCCGGAGAAGCGCGAGCTGTTTGAGTTGCTGGCAATGTACTGATTGTTGCGCAGCGGTTCGCTGATCATCCCGGTGATTTCGTCGTAGAACAGCTTCACATCGACTGCCAGTCCCCACTCGGCAAAATAGCCGTTGTAGCCCAGTTCCCGAGAGCGCATGTGCTCCTGTTCGAGGTCGCCGGGGCCGCGGGTCTTGACAAAATAACGGGCACTGGACTGGCCATAGGCACTGGGCCGCAGGTTTGTTACCCGATAACTCCAGTTGACGTTGTTCTCGAACATGTCCGGCGAGCGGATGGCTTCCGAGTACACCGCCCGCAGGCCATGGCGCGGATTGATCAGGTAATTGACCGCCATCCGCGGGGTGAGCGAACTGCCGATCAAGTGCGTGTCTTCGAACATCGCCCCGCCCTGCAGCAACCAATGCTCGGTGGCGCGCCACTCGAGTTGGCCGAACGCGCGCCAGGTGGTGTCGTCGAGGGTGCCATTGAAGTAAGTTTCGGAATCTGCCCGGTCGTAACGATAATTTATGCCGCTGACCCACCGCAGACTATCGGACAGACTGAGGGTGTCCTGCACTTCGAGGTCGTAGCGCGACTCCCGGGCGCTTTGGTCGATGTCACCGCAGAGGGTTTGTCGGGCGCCGTTTCGCCATTGGTCCAGCACTTGATTGGCCAGTGCACGTTGGGCCGGGTCACCGGCTGGCGCGCCGGGGCCGGTGTAGCGCTCCATGTTGCGCGCCAGGCGTTCGGTGTAATTGGGGTTGAGCTGCCAGAGCTCGGTCAACTGCGGGCTGAACGAAACCTCGGCATCGCAGGCACGCCAGGTTTGCTGACGATCCCAGTGTTGCGCCGAGCCCTGGATGTAAAGGCTGTGATCGGGATCGATGTCGAGGTTCCAGCGCAGCGAGCCAGCGTAGTCCTTGGCGATGACGTCGGAATTGTTCCCGGCAGCGGTAATCCCCGAGAAGACCGGGCGGTAGGTATACGGCCGCTGGTTGGTCCCGTCCTTGGCATTCAATTGCCAGTCGATGCTCTGGTTTTCATTGAGCGTCTGGCTGACCGCGAGGTTGAAGCGATTCAAGTGGCGGCTGTCGCGGTAATCGGCGCCGTTACGGTTCGAGTCGAAGCCGTCGTCTTGTTGACCGGACAGTGACAGGCGCAGGTCGCCGCCGTCCCAGCCCACACCCTGGCTGGCGTAAAAGTCGTCGATGCCGCGCTGTCCACGGGTGACTTTCAGCCGCGTGCCGTGGCTGTCGGCAGGATTGCGCGTGATGATGTTGACGACCGCCATCAGCGCATTGGCGCCATAGCTGACCGTGTTCGGGCCGCGGAAAACTTCGATGCGTTCGATGTCTTCCATGGCCACCGGAATGTCACTCCAGTCCACTGTGGCCAGGCCTGCGCGGTACACCGAGCGGCCATCGATCAACACTTGCAGGCGTCGCGCTTCGGTCGCGTTGGTGCCGTGATAATTCACCGTCGCCTGGTTACCACTGATGTTGCCGACCATCATCCCCGGCACCAGTCGCAGCAACTCGCTGATGTCACGGGCACCACTGGCGTTGATCAGTTCGCTGTCGATCACCGTCATGCTTCCCGGCACTGCGGCCGGCGATTGCTTAAGCCGCGTCGCGGTCAGCACTTGCGGCAGCGGCTCGCTGTCCAGAAACAAGTCGTCGGCGAGCAATGGCGAGCTGAAGATCAGCGCCAGTACCAGCGGCGAGCGAGGTGATGGGGAACCAGATGACACAACACATCCTTGATAGCGAACAATTGGCGCGCATGTTAACCGAGCGCAATGACTTTTCCAGTCACGTTGTGGGCATTTTCGTCGGTTTTCTTGGTCTTCTTCCTACAAGTGCCGGTAATTGATACGGGGACTGGCCGCCACTGGGCCGCTCCGTATAATGCCGTCATCGCCACTGCTATGGATTAACGGATTGCATATGACTGAACAGCGCCCAATTGCGGTCCTGGGAGGCGGAAGTTTTGGTACCGCCGTGGCTAATCTGCTGGCCGAGAACGGGCATCAGGTGCGGCAGTGGATGCGAGACCCTGAACAGGCCGAGGCCATTCGAGTCAATCGCGAGAACCCGCGTTACCTCAAAGGCATCAAGATTCTTCCGGCCGTCGAACCTGTCACGGACCTGCTGGCCACTCTGGAAGCTTGCGACCTGTGCTTTGTCGCGTTGCCGTCCAGCGCACTGCGCTCGGTGCTGGCTCCTCACGCCGCACGTTTGAGCGGCAAGTTGCTGGTGAGCCTGACCAAAGGCATCGAAGCCCACACTTTCAAACTGATGAGCGAAATCCTCGAAGAGATCGCCCCGCAAGCGCGCATCGGTGTGCTGTCCGGGCCGAACCTGGCGCGTGAAATCGCCGAACACGCGCTGACCGCCACAGTGGTCGCCAGCGAAGACGAAGAGCTTTGCCAGCGAGTTCAGGAAGCGCTGCATGGCCGGACCTTTCGTGTGTACGCCAGCGCCGACCGCTTCGGCGTAGAGTTGGGCGGCGCGTTGAAAAACGTCTACGCGATCATTGCCGGCATGGCCGTGGCGCTGGGCATGGGCGAAAACACCAAAAGCATGCTGATCACCCGGGCGTTGGCGGAAATGACCCGCTTTGCGGTGAATCAGGGCGCCAACCCGATGACCTTCCTCGGTCTGGCGGGCGTCGGCGATCTGATCGTCACCTGCTCGTCGCCGAAAAGCCGTAACTACCAGGTCGGGTTCGCCCTCGGCCAGGGTTTGAGTCTGGAAGATGCAGTAACGCGCCTGGGCGAAGTGGCCGAAGGGGTGAACACCCTCAAGGTGCTCAAGGCCAAGTCCCAGGAGGTGGGCGTGTATATGCCGCTGGTCGCCGGGCTCCATGCCATCCTGTTCGAAGGGCGCACGCTGGAGCAGGTGATCGGTCTATTGATGCGTGCAGAACCGAAAACCGACGTCGATTTCATTTCCACCAGTGGTTTCAACTGAGCACTCAATTGACAAGGGCAGGGAGCGAGACATGAACGATCCGAAAGAAGAAGCCAAGTACGAATCCATCCTGCTGCGTGTGGTGTGGATGATTGTCTACGTGCTGGTCTGGCAAGTGGCGCAATTCATCCTTGGCGCCGTGGTGCTGGTGCAGTTGATCTATCGTTTGATCTATGGCGCCCCAAGCGCCAGCCTGATGAATTTCGGCGACAGCCTGAGCCAGTTTCTGGCGCAGATCGGTCGTTTCGGCAGTTTCCACAGCGACCAGAAACCCTGGCCGTTCGCCGACTGGCCGACGCCGCGTACACCGGAAGGTGAAGCGCCGCACGCTGTGGCGCCAGCCCCGCATCCGGTACGAGATGAGGAACCGAAACTATGAAACTCTGGGTATTGCGTCATGGTGAAGCTGAACCACACGGCAAACGTCCCGATTCCGAGCGGGCACTGACGGCCCACGGTCGTGAAGAAGTGCTGCGCACTGCCGCCGAGTTGATCGGCCAGCCGCTTTCCGCGATCTATGCCAGTCCTTTCCTGCGAGCGCAGGAAACCGCGATGCTGGTACGTGAAGCGCTGGGTTTCCAACCGGAGATTCGCACCGTCGAGTGGCTGACCCCCGACAACCGCCCGCAAGCGGTGGCGGAGCAGTTGGTGTCTGTCGATCACGCGTTGCTGGTCAGTCATAACCCGCTGGTGGGCAACCTGTTGGGTTACCTTCAGCACGGTCATGTGCAGGACCCGGAAGCGGTCCCCACCGCCGGCCTTGCCGAGCTTGAAGGCGAAGGGCCGTTGGCCGGAGCGATGAAGCTCAACGGCATAAAACACCCCTGATCCCGCTTTTGTGGGAGCGTGGCTTGCCCGCGATGGCATCGACTTGGCCTGCCTGATGCACCGCAACGCCTGCATCGCGGGCAAGTCGAATCGTCGCACCGCCGCTCCCACAGGGTCTGCGGTGCTGCCGATTTCTGTATGAAATAGTCAACCGAGCAACTGCTTGGTTGACTACGCTTGCTCCAGACCAAAAATAAAGGAGCGAGTCGCATGTCTGCTGCTTTTCGTTTGCCGCTGGACGTTTTCTACGAGCGTGAAGCGCGCCATCCCCGCCAGCGCTTTTTGGTCCAGCCCACGGGCGGCGGGCAAGTCGAGACGCTGACCTGGGAAGACGTCGGGCATCAGGCCCGTTGCGCCGCACACTGGCTGCGCGCGCGCGAACTGCCACAAGGCAGCCACATCGCCCTGATCTCGAAAAACTGCGCGCACTGGATCATCGCCGACCTGGCGATCTGGATGGCCGGCCATGTGTCGGTGCCGCTCTACCCAAACCTCACCGCCGAGACCGTGGCTCAGGTTCTTGAGCATTCGGAAGCGGCGCTGGTGTTCATCGGTAAACTCGATGACTGGCCAGGCATGTCTCGCGGCGTCAGCGCTGATCTGCCGACGATCAGCCTGCCGTTGCATCCGCCCGGCACGTTCGATTTCAGCTGGGCCGACCTGCAAAAGAGCTCACCGATCCAGGACGATCCCAAGCCGTCCGCCGACCAGTTGGCGACCATCATTTACACCTCCGGCACCACCGGCATGCCCAAAGGCGTGATGCATAGCTTCGCCAATCTGGGGTTTGCCACCACGCGCGGCACGCAGTTGTTCGGCCTGAATGAGTCGGATCGGCTGCTGTCCTACCTGCCGCTGTGCCATGTCGCCGAGCGGATGTTCGTTGAGCTGGCGTCGATCTACACCGGGCAAACGGTATTTTTTGCCGAGAGCCTGGACACCTTCCTCGCCGATTTGCGCCGTGCACGACCGACCGCGCTGTTTGGCGTGCCGAGGATCTGGACCAAATTCCAGATGGGCGTGTACAGCAAGATCCCGGCAAAGCGTCTCGACTTCCTGCTCGGTCTGCCGATCATCGGCCAGCGGATAGGGCACAAAGTCCTCGTCGGGCTCGGGCTGGATGCCTTGCGCATCGCCTTGTCCGGCGCCGCGCCAGTGCCGCAGACCTTGCTGTTGTGGTACCGCAAACTGGGCCTGGATGTGCTGGAGGTCTACGGCATGACCGAAAGCTGCGGCTATTCCCACGTTTGCCTGCCGGGCCAGAACAAACCCGGCTGGATCGGCAAGCCATGCCCAGAAGTTGAGGTGCGGATCGCCGAGTCGGGCGAGGTTATGGTGCGCAGTGGTGCGACCATGCTCGGGTATTTCAAAGAGCCTGAGAAAACCGCGGAAACCATCACCGAGGACGGCTTCCTGCGCACCGGTGACAAGGGCGAGGAAGACGCCGAAGGTAACCTGCGCCTGACCGGGCGCCTGAAAGAGATTTTCAAGACCAGCAAAGGCAAATACGTCGCCCCGGCGCCGATCGAAAATCGGCTGGCGGTGCATTCGCGCATCGAGCAGGTGTGCGTGGTGGGCGATGGCTTGAGTGCGCCGCTGGGATTGTGCGTGCTCTCGGCGGTCGGTCAGCAGGACGCCAGCGGACCGGCGAGGGCGGGCCTGCATTCAAGCCTGGAAAAACTCTTGGAGGAGGTCAACGGAGTCCTCGACAAACATGAGCGCTTGCATCGATTGGTGGTGGTCAAGGACAGTTGGGCGGTGGAAAACGGCTTCCTGACGCCGACCCTGAAGATCAAACGCAACGTGATCGAAGCCGCGTACGGTGCCCGGTTCGAAGAATGGAGCGAGCGCAGTGAAGCGGTGCTGTGGCAGGATTGAGCCACGAATAAAACCAACAAAGGAAAGCAACGATGAGTCTGTGGCGCACCACTCCCAACGTCGAGCAGTTGAACGCAATCCAGAAAAACACCATTGGCGAAGTGCTGGATATTCGCTTTGAAGCCTTCGACGAAGAGTCCCTGACCGCGAGCATGGTCATCGACCACCGCACTCACCAGCCTTACGGTTTGCTGCACGGAGGCGCCTCGGTGGTGCTGGCCGAAACCGTCGGCTCGATGGCCAGTTACCTGTGCATCGATGCCAGCAAGTTTTACTGCGTAGGCCTGGAAATCAACGCTAACCATTTGCGCGGGCTGCGCAGTGGGCGGGTCACGGCGGTGGCCAAGCCGATTCACATTGGCCGCACGACGCATGTCTGGGATATCCGTTTGACCAGCGATGAGGGCAAGGCGAGTTGTGTGTCGCGGTTGACCATGGCGGTGGTGCCGTTGGGTGAGAATCCGCCCGCCCGCTGAAACGCAATAGAACTTCATCAGAATTGAGTTTTGCGACATGTCCCTGACCGGACTGTCATCATTCCTGGCACTTACAGTCATTGCTGTAGGCCCCAGTCTTACGGACAATCAACCCCTGTTCTAACTCACGGATCGACCGGTATGTCGCAGCAGATATTTTTCGCCCACGCCAACGGTTTCCCCTCGGGCACCTACGGCAAGTTGTTCGCGGCGCTGGCGCCCGAGTATCAGGTGACGCATCTGGAACAGCACGCCCACGACCCGCGTTTTCCGGCGGACGACAACTGGTACAACCTGGTGGACGAGCTGATTCATCACCTCAAGCAGCAACCGGAACCGGTATGGGGCGTCGGCCACTCCTTCGGTGGCGTGCTGCACCTGCACGCGGCGTTGCGCTGCCCCGAGCTCTATCGCGGCGTGGTGATGCTCGATTCGCCGGTGCTGACCCGTGCCGATCAATGGGTGATCCGTGCGGCCAAACGCTTTGGTTTCATCGACCGCCTGACTCCGGCCGGCCGTACGTTGGGGCGGCGCGAAGAGTTCGCCGATCTGGAAGCGGCTCGGCTGTATTTCGCTGGCAAAACCCTGTTCCGTGGCTTCGATCCGGAATGCTTCGACGCCTACCTGCAACACGGCTTGCACAAAGTGGGCGACACGCTGCGTTTGCGCTTCGACCCGGCCACGGAAATCAGCATCTACCGCGGCGTGCCGCACACCAGCCCCGGCCGCGCACGTCAGCTGAAAGTGCCGCTGGCCGTCGTTCGAGGGCACAAGAGCCGCGTGGTGATGCGTCATCACGCCAGTTCCGTCGGACGCATGCCGTTGGGCGAATCCTTGACCCTGCCCGGCGGTCACATGTTTCCCCTTGAGCGTCCCCAGGACACGGCCACGCTGCTGAAAAATCTGTTCAGCCGCTGGGAAGGGCGCCGCCAGGATTGCGCATGAGCAACGTCGTTGAGGAAGTCCGCCTTAGCCTGCCGCACATAGAGCTGGCAGCGCACCTGTTCGGCCCCGAAGACGGCATGCCGGTGATTGCTTTGCATGGCTGGCTGGACAATGCCAACAGCTTTGCCCGACTGGCGCCGAAGCTCAAAGGCTTGCGCATCGTTGCGCTGGACATGGCCGGTCACGGTCATTCCGGGCATCGTCCGACCGGTGCCGGGTACGCGCTGTGGGACTACGCCCATGACGTGCTGCAAGTCGCCGAACAACTGGGCTGGAAACGCTTCGCGCTGCTGGGGCATTCCATGGGCGCGATTGTTTCGCTAGTGCTGGCCGGTTCGTTGCCGGAGCGAGTGACCCATCTGGCGTTGATCGACGGCATCATTCCTCCTACAGACAAAGGCGAAAACGCTGCCGAGCGGCTGGGCATGGCCCTGCAAGCGCAGCTGAATTTGCGGGAGAAGCGCAAACCGGTCTACAACACGCTCGACCGGGCCATCGAGGCGCGCATGAAAGGCTTGGTTGCGGTCAGTCGCGAAGCCGCGGAGCTACTGGCTCAACGTGGATTGATGCCGGTGCCGGGTGGTTATACCTGGCGCACCGATAACCGCCTCACGTTACCGTCGCCGCTGCGTCTGACCACCGAACAGGCGATGGCCTTCGTCCAGCGGGTCAGTTGTCCTGCAAAACTGGTGGTGGCTGCCGACGGCATGCTCGCCAAACATCCCGAGTTGCTGGAGCGTCTACCCTTTAGCCGTGAACAGCTGCCTGGCGGCCATCATTTGCACCTGAATGACGAACCCGGCGCCGACCTTGTCGCAGACTGTTTCAATCGGTTTTTCGCCGCTCCTTGACTTGCGCCGGGCAACTGTCGAGGCTGGGCGGGTTGAAATGGGAGACAACCATGATAGATCTCTACACCGCTGCGACCCCGAATGGCCACAAGGTCTCTATCGTGCTCGAGGAACTCGGCCTGCCCTACACGGTGCACGCGCTGAGTTTCGACAAAAAGGAACAGAAGTCCGCGGACTTCCTCAAGATCAATCCCAATGGCCGGATTCCGGCGATTGTCGACCGCGCCAACGGCGATTTTGCCGTGTTCGAATCCGGCGCCATTCTGATATACCTCGCTGAGCTGAGCGGCAAACTGCTGTCCAAAGACCCTAAGGGGCGCTCGGTCGTGTTGCAATGGTTGATGTTCCAGATGGGTGGGATCGGCCCGATGCAAGGCCAGGCCAACGTGTTTTTCCGTTATTTCCCGGAGAGACTCCAAGGCGCCATCGACCGCTATCAACATGAAACCCGTCGCCTCTATGAAGTGCTCGACACGCGTCTGCAAGCCGTAGAGTTCCTTGCGGGCGCGTACAGCATTGCCGACATCGCTACTTTTCCGTGGGTTCGTGGCCACGAGTGGTCCGGTGTCGCGGTGGACGGCTTGCCAGCCTTGCAGCGCTGGATGGCGACCATGGAGGCGCGTCCGGCGGTGCAACGTGGTTTGCTGGTTCCCGAGCGCATCGATGATGCCAGTGTCGTCAAAGGTGCCCAGGCCATGCTGATCCGATGAGTCTATCCATGCGTTCACTCAGTCTGCTGGCGCTGTGTTGTTTCAGTCCCGTATTGTTTGCCGCCGATGTTCCGGGCAGTCAGGACCTGCTGATCGTGCCGCGTATGGCCGATGCCCAGATCGTCGACTATCGTCCGGTCGTCGAACTTGAGCGGATCTATCCACTGGGTTCAATCCGCAAAATCAGCGGCCAGTTACGTTTCGACGGTCAGGTCAGCGCTCGGGGGCAAACCACTTCGGTGACCTACGAGTTGCCACCGGAGCACTCTTCTACCGACGCCTTCACCGCCGCTCGTGAAGCCCTGCAGAAACAGGGCGCCGAGCTGCTGTTCTGGTGCCAGGCGCGTGATTGCGGCGAAAGCAGCCTGTGGGCCAATGAAGTCTTCAGCAACGCCAAGCTCTATGGCGCTGATGATCAGCAGGCGTATCTGCTGTTGCGTCTGGCGGCGCCACAAGACAACACGCTGGTAGCGCTTTACAGCATCACGCGCGGCAATCGCAAAGCCTATCTGCATGTCGAACAGTTCGACGCCGCTGCGCCGCTGGGCGATTTGCTGCCGACGTCTGCAACCTTGCTTCGGGAGCTCAAAAGCACCGGTGAGCTCGATTTTCCCAAACTGACCGGCGAGCCTGACGATACCTGGCTGCGCCTGATCTCCCGTGGATTGAATCTGGACACCACGTTGCGGGTCAGTGTTTCCGGGCCAAAGGCCGAAGCCTGGCGGCAGGCACTGACCGGGCAGGGTGTGCGTACCGCCAGGATGGAAGCCGGCAGCGTCGAGGGCGCAGGCTTGCACATCGAACTGTTGCGATAAGCTTTATCGGGTGAACGTGCAAGCCGCGTTCGCTTAATCTTTTGCTGACTGTTTTTTTTTTGAGATTTAGATGATCAATAACGATCGGCTGTTGGTGCAGATCCTGCTCCTGGTGCTGTTTGGCGCGAGCTTCTGGGTGATGGCGCCATTCTGGTCGGCGCTGTTCTGGGGTGCGGTGCTGGCGTTTGCCAGTTGGCCGCTGATGCGTTTGCTGACGCGTTGGCTCAATGGTCGCGAGTCGCTGGCGGCGGCATTGCTGACGCTGGGCTGGATGTTGCTGGTGGCGGTGCCGTTGGTGTGGCTGGGGTTCAACCTCGCGGACCATGTGCGCGATGCCACGGCGTTCGTCAAGGATGTGCAAGTCGATGGGCTGCCGCAAGCGCCGACCTGGCTGGGCAGTGTGCCCTTGGTGGGTGAGCGGCTGGTGGGGATCTGGAACAGCATCGATCAGCAGGGCGCGGCGATGATGCTGGCGGTCAAACCTTATCTGGGCCAGGTCGGCAATTGGTTGCTGGCGCGCAGTGCGCAAATTGGTGGCGGGATTCTCGAGCTGACGTTGAGTATCGTTTTCGTGTTCTTTTTCTACCGTGACGGGCCGCGTCTGGCGTCGTTTGTCCATGGCTTGCTGGAACGGCTGATTGGTGACCGTGCCGGGTATTACATTGAATTGGTGGCGGGCACGGTTCAGCGGGTGGTGAACGGTGTGATCGGTACGGCAGCAGCCCAGGCGGTTCTGGCGTTGATCGGGTTCTTGATTGCCGGGGTTCCCGGGGCGCTGGTGTTGGGGATTGTTACATTTTTGCTGAGCCTGATTCCGATGGGACCGCCACTGGTGTGGATTCCGGCCACGGCGTGGTTGGCCTGGAAGGGTGAGTACGGGATGGCGGTGTTTCTCGGGATTTGGGGGGCGTTCATCATCAGTGGCGTCGACAACGTGCTCAAACCGTACCTGATCAGCCGGGGCGGCAATTTGCCGTTGGTGATTGTCCTGCTCGGGGTGTTTGGCGGGTTGATTGCCTTTGGGTTTATTGGCTTGTTCATCGGCCCGACATTGTTGGCAGTGGCCTACAGCTTGCTGACCGACTGGAGCAAGAGTCAGGCTCGGGTTGAGGATCGGCGCCCTTGATCGTTCCCACGCACTGCGTGGGAATGCCGCATGGGACGCTCCGCGTCCGCTTCGGGATGTGACGCAGAGCGTCACGGGATGCATTCCCACGCAGAGCGTGGGAACGATCAGGGCCTCTTCGCGGCAGGACTTAAGTGGCCACGTTCAGGTATTTGCCCACGGTCGCCACGTTGTCGAGCGAGTACTGCTTGCTCAGGTTAGCGATCATTTTGTTCAGGGCTTCGGTCACGTTCGACTGATCGGTGGAGCTGTCCGTGTTTCTCTCGCGGCCGGCTTGCAACGCCACTTTCAACTCATCGCTGCTGTCGTCGCTATCCAGCATTTTGAGCAACGCGGCGCTGGTGTCGGTGCTGGTCGATGACGTGCTGCTGGTCTGCAACGCGCTGCTCAGTTCGGTGGCGCTGACACTGCCGTCGCTGTCTGCATCGAGCTGGCTGAACAGTTCTTCGCTGGAGACTTGTTGAGGAGGCGGCGGAGGGGCCATCGCGGCCATTTCTTCACTGCTCAGGCTGGCGCTGTCGTCGCTGTCCAGGTCGGCGAAATTCTTGCTCAGACTGACCAGCAGACCGTCGTCGGTTTCCTGCGACAGGGCGCTCTTGAGTTCGTCCTGATCCACTGCGCCGTCGCTGTTGCTGTCGAGTTTGGCGAGCAGTTCTTTCTGAAATTGTTGACTGCGGGCGGTGTTGGTCGTGCTGTTGGTGCCGGTATAGCTCGTATAACTGCTGACGCTGGCGATCATTGCGCTCACTCCTCGGAATGGATAACCGGTGGGTGTACCGGCTTATGCAGCCTCAAGGGGCAAGTTGTCGTGGGTATGTGGGGTTTGTACCGAACGGTACACAGAGCGGCAATCAGGCTCGGGGCAGGCGAATCACTGCGGTCAAACCACCACCGGGCGTTTCTTCCAGGCTCAACTGACCGCCCAGCCGTTCAGCCGCCTCGCGGGCAATCGTCATGCCCAGCCCGACGCCACCGGAGTTGCGGTTGCGCGAACCTTCCAGACGAAAGAACGGCTCAAACACCGCTTCATGTTTATCCGCCGCGATACCCGGCCCATGGTCGATGACCCGGATCACCAAAGTTTCGCGAGTGTCTTGGAGCGTAATCACTGCCTGCCCGGCATAACGCAGGGCATTGTCCAGCAAGTTGTTGATGCACGAGCGCAAAGCCATCGGCTGCACTTGCAACGGTGCGCAGTGGCCGCTGGTGAGAACATCGGCGCCCTGGTCCTGGGCGTTTTCACTCAGGGATTCGACCAGCGCCTGCACATCCATCCATTGCGCCGATTCGCTGGTGCGCTGTTCGTGCAGGTAAGTGAGGGTGGCGTCGAGCATGCTGATCATGTCGTCCAGATCCTGACGCATCTGGCCTTGCAGTTTGTGGTCTTCGATCTGCTCCAGCCGCAACTTGAGCCGCGACAGCGGCGTGCGCAGGTCGTGGGAGACGGCGCCAAGCATCCGCGAGCGCTGCTGCACTTGTTCACGAATGCGTTGCTGCATCTTGTTGAACGTGTGCGCCGCTTGCCGTGCTTCCCGTGGGCCGGATTCATCCAGAGGCGGGCTGTCGAGGTTTTCGCTCAGCCGTTCGGCAGCATCGCTCAGTCGCTGGATCGGCCGGCTCAACAGTTTGGCGCCGTACCACGCGGCGATGATCAGCGAGACCAGTTGAAAGGTCAGTGGCACCAAAGGGCCGCCGAACCACGGTCGCGGTGGCCGATTTTCGAAGCGCGGGTCCCTCGGCGGGCGCTGTGCGTCGACGTTTTCGGAAAACCCCGGCGGTGGGGGCGGCGGCGGGCCGTAATAGTGAAACCAGAAAAACGCCAACAGGTGCGCCAGGATGATCGCCACCAGCAGCATGCCAAACAGGCGGCCGAATAGCGTATCGAAGCGTGCACGCATCAGCCGATATCTCTGGCGTCGAACAGATAACCCTCACCGCGAACGGTTTTGATCAGCTGCGGCGCTTTCGGATCATCACCGAGTTTCTGGCGCAGGCGCGAGACCAGCAGATCGATACTGCGATCAAAGGCTTCGATCGAGCGACCGCGAGCGGCGTCCAGCAGTTGTTCGCGGCTGAGTACCCGACGCGGACGCTCGATGAACACCCAAAGCAAACGGAACTCGGCGTTGGACAGCGGCACCACCAGGCCATCAGCGGCGATCAACTGACGCAGCACGCTGTTCAGGCGCCAGTTGTCGAAACGGATGTTGGCGCGCTGTTCAGTGCGATCGTCACGCACTCGGCGCAGGATGGTCTGGATGCGCGCCACCAATTCTCGCGGTTCGAACGGCTTGGCCATGTAGTCGTCGGCGCCCAGTTCCAGGCCGATGATCCGGTCGGTCGGTTCGCAGCGGGCAGTGAGCATCAGGATCGGGATGTCCGATTCGGCGCGTAGCCAACGGCACAGCGACAAACCGTCTTCGCCGGGCAGCATCAGGTCGAGCACCACCACGTCGAAATGTTCCACTTGCAGCGCCAGGCGCATCGCGGTGCCATCGGTGACGCCGCTGGCGTGAATGTTGAACCGGGCCAGGTAGTCGATCATCAGTTCGCGGATCGGGACGTCATCGTCGACGATCAGGGCGCGAATGCTCCAGCGTTTGTCGCCGCCGAGCGCTTTTTGATCATCGTTCACAGGTGCGTGGAGGTAGTGCATGCGTGCGTTCTTCTGCCAAGTAGGCTGCCAACCACAAAGATGGGCTGCGAGTAGTGGTTTCAGCATAGGCGTCCGACCCGGAGGCGGGAAGTGCTGTAAGGACGTGTTGCGGCTGCCGAAGGTAACGTTGAAGGGTGTTGCAGGCGTGTCATGTGTGTATCTGACTCGACACAATTGACGCAAGGGCTAGTCTTGCTTGAGCCGCCTCGACGAATTACCGATCATCGGGTCCCGCAGAGGCGCTGGTTCCGCTACAATGCGCGCCGATTTCGACCTGCCTGAGAGCCCACTCATGTCCGCCTGCCAGACTCCTATCATCGTCGCCCTGGATTTCCCCACCCGTGACGCCGCACTGAAGCTGGCCGATCAGTTGGACCCGAAACTGTGCCGGGTCAAAGTCGGTAAAGAACTGTTCACCAGCTGCGCTTCGGAAATCGTTGGCACCCTGCGTGACAAGGGTTTCGAAGTGTTCCTGGACCTCAAGTTCCATGACATCCCGAACACCACCGCCATGGCCGTCAAGGCGGCTGCGGAAATGGGCGTGTGGATGGTCAATGTGCACTGCTCCGGTGGTTTGCGCATGATGGCCGCGTGCCGCGAAGTGCTCGACCAGCGCACCGGTCCGAAACCGCTGCTGATCGGCGTGACCGTGCTGACCAGCATGGAGCGTGAGGATCTGGCGGGTATCGGTCTGGATATCGAGCCGCAGGAGCAAGTGTTGCGTCTGGCAGCGTTGGCGGAAAAAGCCGGGATGGATGGTCTGGTTTGCTCGGCTCTGGAAGCCCAGGCCCTGAAATCGGCACACCCGTCGCTGCAACTGGTGACCCCGGGGATTCGTCCGGCGGGCAGCGCCCAGGACGATCAGCGCCGCATTCTGACGCCGCGTCAGGCGCTGGATGCCGGTTCCGATTATCTGGTGATCGGCCGTCCGATCAGCCAGGCAGCGGATCCGGCCAAGGCGTTGGCCGCCGTAGTTGCCGAACTGGCTTAAGCAGCGCCTCCAAAACCATTCGCGGGCAAGCCTCGCTCCTACAAGTCATGGGTCGTGCACGGATTATGCGACCGACCCATGACTTGTAGGAGCGAGGCTTGCCCGCGAAGCTTTTAAACCTTCAACACCAACTTCCCGAAATTCTCGCCGCTGAACAACTTCATCAGCGTCTCCGGGAACGTCTCCAGTCCTTCAACAATATCTTCCTTGCTCTTGAGCTGCCCCTTGGCCATCCAGCCGGCCATTTCTTGCCCAGCGGCGGCGAACTGTGCGGCGTAGTCCATTACCACAAAGCCTTCCATCCGCGCGCGGTTGACCAGCAGCGCCAGGTAGTTGGCCGGGCCTTTGACCGCTTCCTTGTTGTTGTACTGGCTGATGGCGCCACAGATCACCACCCGCGCCTTCATGTTCAGACGGCTCAACACCGCATCGAGGATATCGCCGCCGACGTTATCGAAATACACGTCCACGCCTTTCGGGCATTCACGCTTGAGGCCGGCGTGGACGTCTTCGTTTTTGTAATCGATGGCACCGTCAAAACCCAGTTCGTCGATCAGGAACTGGCATTTGTCCGCACCCCCGGCAATACCGACTACGCGGCAACCTTTGATCTTGGCGATCTGCCCGGCAATGCTGCCCACGGCCCCCGCAGCACCTGACAACACTACGGTGTCACCTGCCTTTGGCGCGCCGACATCGAGCAGGGCGAAATAAGCGGTCATCCCGGTCATGCCCAGCGCCGACAAATAACGCGGCAGAGGCGCCAGTTTCGGATCGACCTTGTAGAAACCTCGTGGCTCGCCGAGGAAATAATCCTGCACACCCAGGGCACCGTTGACGTAGTCCCCGACCGCAAAGCCGGGATTATTCGAGGCAACGACTTTGCCTACACCCAATGCGCGCATCACTTCGCCGATACCGACGGGTGGAATGTAGGACTTGCCCTCGTTCATCCAGCCACGCATGGCCGGGTCCAGGGACAGGTATTCGTTTTTGACCAGTATCTGACCCGCTGCCGGTTCGCCGACCGGTACTTCTTGATAGGTGAAGGTCTCACGGGTCGCCGCGCCCACCGGACGTTTGGCAAGCAGGAACTGGCGATTGGTCTGGGTAGTCATGACAGGCACTCAAGATGAATGAAGACTTGTTGATAGACCTTCATGATCGATGCCGCAAGTTTGGCTGATGCGGCGAATGCACATCGATCCAGTGCAGTGATAGTCGGGCGGGCGGTTTTATCACTGTTACTCATGGGCGCCCAACCGGCCTTCTGATAGTGCTGCCGTGCCGCAGGCCCTTGTGGCTAGATTGAGAACACGCGATCCCCCCGCATCTTCTCTTCGAGGACATAACAATGAGCATGACGTTTTCTGGCCAGGTTGCCGTTGTGACGGGCGCCGCCAATGGTATTGGCCGCGCGACCGCCCAGGCGTTCGCCGCTGAAGGCTTGAAAGTGGTGGTGGCCGACCTGGACGCGGCAGGTGGTGAGGGCACGGTGGCGCTGATTCGTACCGCTGGCGGTGAAGCCACCTTCGTGCGCTGCAACGTCACGCTGGAAAGCGATGTAAAAAATCTAATGGACGAGGTGATCAGTACCTACGGCCGTCTCGACTATGCCTTCAACAACGCCGGCATCGAGATCGAGAAAGGCAAGCTGGCCGAAGGCACGGTCGATGAGTTCGACGCGATCATGGGCGTCAACGTCAAAGGCGTCTGGTTGTGCATGAAGTACCAGTTGCCATTGCTGCTGGCCCAAGGCGGCGGTGCAATCGTCAACACCGCTTCGGTAGCCGGCCTTGGGGCTGCGCCGAAGATGAGCATTTACGCGGCGTCGAAACACGCGGTGATTGGCCTGACCAAGTCGGCGGCCATCGAATACGCCAAGAAAAAGATTCGGGTGAACGCGGTGTGTCCGGCCGTGATCGACACCGACATGTTCCGCCGTGCCTATGAAGCCGACCCGAAGAAAGGTGAGTTCGCCAATGCCATGCACCCGGTCGGGCGCATCGGCAAGGTCGAGGAAATTGCCAGTGCGGTGCTGTACCTGTGCAGCGATGGCGCAGCGTTCACCACGGGGCATTCACTGGCGGTGGACGGTGGCGTGACAGCGTTCTGAAACCAGGCACTGCAACGTAGGAAAAAACCCGCATTTGTGCGGGTTTTTTTTCGGTTCCTTAAAGGGGGCGGACAATGTGTTTCAAATGGTTAGAAACGAGGGTTTTGGCGGCGTTGTCGCACAGCTCATCGACCGCTCCTGTGATTAACTGTTTCCCGCAAAACGGACAGGAGTTTGCTTGCTCATGGAGTTGAGAATCGATCGACGGGCATTGGTGCCGGTCGTACAGCAAATCGTCGACGCGCTAGCCTGCTGGCTTCGCCGTGGCGAGGTGCCGCCGGGGACGCGTTTGCCTTCCGTTCGGCAAATCGCCCGGATCAATTTGCTTAGTCAGTCCTGCGTCTTTGAAGCCTGTGAGCGTCTGGTGGCTCAAGGGGTGCTGGCGTCGCGTCATGGCGCCGGTTTCATTGTCGCCATTCCAGCACTGGCCACTCAGGTGCAACAGGATTGCCCCTGGTTCGAGGGGGCAGAAGTGAAGCAGGGCGACACCTCGGGCGAGCTCAAATTGGGTTGTGGTGGACTGCCCGAGAGCTGGCGCGAAACTGACGACCTTAGCTACGCGATCTGTCAGGTCAGCCGCACCGACATGGCTGGCTTGTTCAACTACAGCACGCCGCTGGGACTGCCAGCCTTGCGCCAGCAGATCCACAAACGCCTGAAGCAGCTGGATATTGTGGTTGAGGAAAGCCGGATCCTGACAACGGCGGGTGCCAGTCAGGGGCTTGACCTGATTGTGCGGACCTTGTTCAAGCCAGGTGATTGCGTGGTGGTAGAGAATCCCGGTTATTCCTTGCTGTTCGATCTGCTCAGGCTGCACGGTGTGAGCATGATCGAGGTGCCGCGAACCCCGCGCGGGCCGGACATTGAAGCGCTTGAGGCGCTGCTGGTGAAGGACCGACCTCGCGGGATATTCATCAATAGCTTCTATCACAATCCGACGGGCAGCAGCTTGGCGCCGGCGGTGGCGCAGCGGGTTCTGCAACTGGCCAAAACCTATGGCCTTCTGGTGATCGAAGACGACGTCTATGCGGATTTGCACAGCGGCCTCGGTACGCGGCTCGCTGCGCTCGATATTGATGACAACGTGATCTACGTCGGCAGCTATTCCAAAACCGTCAGCAGTTCGTTGCGGGTCGGTTTTGTCGTGGCCGGCGCCGGGGTTATTTCGCGTCTGGCCGAGGTCAAGATGATCAGCAGCATGGGTGCTTCACGGTTTTGCGAGTCGGTGCTGGCAAGCCTGTTGGCCAATGGTGCCTACCGCAAATTGGTACAGCGCCAGCGCCAGCGTTTGAGCAATGACAGGGAGGCGGCGTTGCAAGTGCTTGAAGACGCCGAGTGGGAGGTCTTTGGCAAGCCGGTCGGAGGCCTGTTCATTTGGGCGCGATCGCGTATGTCCGACTACGCTCAGGTGCGGACTCAGGCACAGCGCTTCGGTGTTCTGTTGTCTTCTGCGACGGCATTCAGTCCCACCGGAGAGGCCAATGACTGGCAGCGCATCAATGTGGCCTATGCCTGTGATCCGCGAGCCCGGGCATTTTTTCGAGCCACCGCTCTGGATCGACCTCAAGCGTTCTGAAAACGACGTGAGCGTAGCTTTTTGCCATTATTCAGACGCCAGAGACTTGTGTTGATACAGGCCCGTTGCGAATCTGCGTCAACAGACTATGTCAGGGGACTAAGTGCAATGATTTCGGCCGTGCAAGGACGTTTTGCCAACCTCGGTATGGCGAAAAAACTGGGTGTCGGGTTTGTACTGGTGCTGCTGTTGACAGCCTTGGTGGCGGCCATCGGCGTATGGTCCCTGCAAACCATCAGCCAGCGCTTCGACGGGCTCAAACAAATGTCGTCGCTCAACAGCGGTTTGCTCAAGGTGAGACTGCTCGAGCAGGAATACGCCTTGCACGGTAACCCCAAAACCGCCGATGCCTTGCGCGAGGGCGTTGACGGCCTGATCGCCCTGGCGACCCAACTGAAAGAGGCCTCTGCGGCCAACGTCCCGGTGATGAATGACGTCGAGCAGTCCTTGGGGGCTTATCGCAAGGCCTTTGACGAGTTCGTCTCGCTCAGCCAGGCCAAGGACCTGGCGCTGGAGATGGCCAGTTGGTCGGTGTCCAGCGTGGCCAATAACCTCGACGTGCTGCAGGCCGGGTTGGCCGATGACGGCGCTTATACGTTGAAGGAATCCGAAGGTAAGGACGGTGGACAGTTCATCGAACAAGCCAATCAGGTCAGCCAGGTGTCGCGGTTGATGTTGCAAGCGATGAACGAAGCACGTGTGCGCCTGGACCTGAGCCGCAAGGGCGACGACAGCGCGGGGCAGGGCAAGATTGAACAGGCTGACCAGGCACTGACCCAGGCCGAGCAACTGAAAACCACGGTCAAGGATGAGGGATACCAAACTGTCCTCAATGAAGTGGTCGGGCACATTGGTGGATTCAGCGAAAAGCTCGCCGAGTACACCGGCCTGCTGGCGCAAGAAAAGATCGTCTATCAACAGTTGCACCAGCGCGCTGCGCAGGTGGTGGAACGAGTGGATCAAGCCTATGTCGCCGAAGACCAGTCGATGCAGACGGAGCTGAAAAAGAACTCGCTATTAATCATCGGTTCCTCTGCGCTGGCGCTGTTGGTCGGGCTGATTGCGGCCTGGGTGATTACCCGGTTGATCGTGGCACCACTGCGCAGTGTGATCCGTGTTGCTCAACAGATTGCCTCTGGCGATTTGAGTGCGACGGTTGAGGTGACCCGTCGTGACGAGATCGGGCAGTTGATGCAGGCCATGCAACAGATGGGTGCCGGGCTGAGCAGTATTGTCAGCGGTTTGCAGACGGGCATCGAGCAGTTGGCCAGTTCAGCGCAGTCGCTGTCGGCGGTGACTGAGCAGACCAATCTTGAAGTCAGCAGCCAGAAGGAAGAAACCGAACAGGTCGCTACCGCGATGAATCAAATGACCGCCACCGTGCATGACGTTGCGCGGAACGCGGAGGAGGCGGCTCAGGCGGCTCAGACGGCGGATGGCAAGGTTGAAAGTGGCCAGCAGGTGGTGCGCCGGAGTATGGCGCGGATCGAGCAGTTGGCGGATTCAGCGACCTCGGCCAGTTCGAGTATCGAAAGCTTGAGTGCGGAAATTCAGAACATCGGTACGGTGCTGAGCGTCATCAAGAGTGTGGCCGAGCAGACCAATCTGTTGGCCCTCAACGCCGCCATTGAAGCGGCTCGAGCCGGCGAGCAGGGCCGGGGCTTTGCGGTGGTGGCCGATGAAGTGCGGGCACTGGCCAAGCGCACTCAGCAATCGACCGAGGAGATCGAGCGACTGGTGAGTGCCTTGCGCTCGGCGGCTCAATCTTCTGTTCAGCAGATTCAGAACAGTGGCGAGTTGGTGAAGCTGGCGGTGAGTGATGCGTTGCAGACTGAGAGCGCGCTGGGGAGTATTGCGGCGGCAGTGTCTTTGATTCAGCAGATGAATCAGCAGATTGCCGCGGCTGCCGAGGAGCAGAGTTCAGTGGCTGAGGAGATTAATCGCAGTGTCACGAGTATTCGGGCCAGCGCGGATCAGTCTTCGTTGGCGATGCAGGGGAATGCGGCTTCCAGTATTGAGTTGGCGCAGTTGGGGGTTGAGTTGAAGGGGATGGTGGGGCACTTTCGGCTCTGATTTTTGATGAGTACATATCCGTTGCTGCGGTAACGGCCGCTGGCGGTTTCGCCCTTACGGCAACTCACTTTTTTTTCAAACGCCAAAAAAAAGTAAGCAAAAAAAGGCTCGCCCCGAGCGTCCGGCCCCTCGCTAAGGCTCGGCGTTCCTTCGCTCCGGTATTCATCTGGGGGCATCGCCTCCGGTTGGCTTCGCTTCAACCTCCTCTCGATGTGTTCGACTGCGTCGAACGGCGCTACGCGCCTGCCCCCCAGATGAACACCTCCACTCAGCCTCCCGATGGGGCGGGTGGATCAAGATCAAGAGCTGCAGGCGAGCTAACGCTCGGCCTGTTGAGTGGTGGAGGGCGGCGGATTTACGCCGCTCCATGGTGGGAGCCGGGCTTGCCCGCGATGACGGCCTGATGGCTGACCTAACTTCCTGGGTGTACGCCAAACTCAACGCAAAAAAAAGCCACCTGTTTAGGTGGCTTTTCTGCTTTCTCTGATCAGTCGTAGATTGCTTTTTTCTTCCAGTCCGCATCGGCCTCGACGTCTTTGAGGCCTTCGGTCAGTTGGTTCATATCGCCTTCTACCGGGGCGATGTTGTCCATGACTTGGGCGTTGGCGCGAGCCAGGAGTTTTTCCAGGTATTCCAGCTGTTCGGCGTAGACCTGGGGTTCTTGTTGTTTGCGCAGGTATTGCACGCCGCGTTCGAACGCCAGGCGGGCCTGGCCGGGCTGGTTCTGTTGCAGGGCGTGCTGGCCGAGGTTGTTGAAGAATTCGATGTGCAGCAGGACGAGGATGTGGCGAACTTCGCGGATCCAGCGTTTGGCTTCGTTGGTGGGCAGGAAGCCGTCCTGTGCAGCACGGGTGATTTGGCCGTGCAAGGCTTCGAGCAGGAAGCGTACGTCCTTGGCTTTGGCTTCGGTCTGGATCGGTGCCGGCGGGTTGTTGACCGGGATCGATTCGCCCTGGCCAACCAAGGCGCTCAATTCGTCAATGCGAGCCTTGAGGTTGGAGCTGGTTTTTTCCAGATGGAGCAGGCGTTGGCAGACGTTCAGTTCCAGACGGGTCAACAGCAGCTTGAGTGCCGGTGTCATCAACTGGCCGGGAAAGGTCTCGGTGATTTCGCCGCAACGACGCAGACGATCGTTGAGCTCAACCTTGGTGCGGGCCTTTTCCAGCTTATTGTTTTCCACCACATGGTTCATGTAGCCAATGGCGATCAATAGTGCGATCCCGGCTACGACTAGCAGGGTGATCATGAGTGGTGTCACCGGTAAGACCTCTTTTTGGGGTTCGCGTGCGAGTGTAGTGGCTTGGCATTGGCACGCATAGCGCCGCTCAGCGAGTTGAATCGGCTACTGCACTGCCTGTATCGGCCGCGTTCCTGCTTATATAAGAAACAGCGTGCGAGGTGCACATTGCCATCATCTTGGCGTGGGTGGACTATAACGTCTTGGTGGATGTCAGAATATAGGCGTCAAACGCCGGGCGACGGAAAAGCCGGATTAGTGTCTCAAAGCAGGGCGAAGTCATTGATTTAAATAAATTTATATCTGGGGGTTGACGACCCCTCAATCCATCCATAGAATGCGCGCCACTTACAGCGTAAAGCACACAGCGAAACGCGGTAGGCAGTGAATGTTGTACGCGTGTCCCCTTCGTCTAGTGGCCTAGGACACCGCCCTTTCACGGCGGTAACAGGGGTTCGAGTCCCCTAGGGGACGCCAATGCGGGAATAGCTCAGTTGGTAGAGCACGACCTTGCCAAGGTCGGGGTCGCGAGTTCGAGTCTCGTTTCCCGCTCCAATTTTAAACAGTGTTGCTTTCGAGCAGGGCTGAGTGAAACCAGAACCGACATCTTCGGGTGCGGATTTGGGCACTGAAATACACACCATGTGTTTCAGTTAGCGTGTCCCCTTCGTCTAGTGGCCTAGGACACCGCCCTTTCACGGCGGTAACAGGGGTTCGAGTCCCCTAGGGGACGCCATTTGCGGGAATAGCTCAGTTGGTAGAGCACGACCTTGCCAAGGTCGGGGTCGCGAGTTCGAGTCTCGTTTCCCGCTCCATATTTAACGAAAACGCCGCTCAGCAATGAGCGGCGTTTTTGTTTGTGCGTCATCCATAAAAAAGGACCTTAAGGTCCTTTTTTTGTTGTTATTGGGATCAAGACGATCAAAACGTCGGACCCGCGCCTGAACAGCGGGTCCGAAAGAGAATCAGAGTGTCGGCACCTGTCCGATGCGCCCCATCATCTCGGTCACGATCTGCAGGTCCAACAGGAACTGGTCGACGGTCTTGAACTCGTTGTCGGTGTGGCCGGTGTACTTGACCTCGGGCCTGGCCAGACCGAATTGCACGCCATTGGGCAGCTCATGGACCGAGGTGGCGCCGGCAGAAGTGCCGTATTTGTGTTCCATGCCAAGGTTTTCGCTGGTCACGGCCAGCAGGGCCTTGACCCATTCACCTTCAGGGTTGCGGTACATCGGCTCGGCGATCGAGTAGTCGAAGGCCGGCGCAACGTGGGTCTTCTTGCTCCAGGCGCCAAGCTTATCGGCGATTTCGGACTTGAGCGCTTCGGGAGACTTGCCCTTCGGCACCCGCAGGTTGACCGCGAGCTTGAAGGCTTTCTCATTCATCCCGACATAGGTCAGGGACGCGGTCAGCGGTCCCATGAAGGCATCCGAAAAACCGACCCCTAGTTTGCCACCCAGGTAATCCAGCCCCCAGTTGTCGGCGGCGTAACGGGCGGCGTCGGTAATGTGGTTGTGCTTGAGTGCGACTTTACCGTCGAGGCTGTTGATGAAGACCAGCATCCTGGCCACCGGGTTGATGCCGGACTCGGGTTCGGAGGAGTGGGCGGAAACGCCGGTGACCGTCAGCTTGACGTCCTTGCCATCGACCTTGGCGGTTACGTCGAAGTTACCGCCATTGCGCTTGGCATAATCGCTACCTGCCTTCTGCAGGCTGGCGGCCAATTCGGCAGGCTTGTCGCTCAACAGGGTGGCGACTGAAGTCGATGGAATCTGGTTGGTGGCCATGCCGCCGGACATTGAGATGATCTCGGCGCCCTTGCCGTCTGCCTTACGCTTGGTAAAGCTCGCCATGACGGTGCCGTAGCCTTTTTCGGCAATCACCACCGGGTAGCCGCCATCCAGCGCCAGGTTGTAGTTAGGTGTCGGGTTGTGTTCGAAGTAGTAAGGAATGGCGTCGCCAGTGGTTTCTTCGGTGGTATCCACCAGCAGCTTGAAATTGCGCGCCAGCGGCAGCTTCTCTTCCTTGATCACCTTCATGGCGTACAGCGCCACGACGATGCCGTTTTTGTCATCTTCGGTGCCCCGGCCATACATGCGGTCGCCGATCAGGGTGACCTTGAAAGGATCGAGGTGGGTGCCGTCTTTTAACACCCAGTTCTCCGGCGTCACCGGCACCACATCCGCGTGAGCATGGATGCCCACGACTTCATCGCCGCTGCCTTCGAGGGATATTTCATAGACGCGGTTGTCGATGTTGCGGAAGTTCAGGTTGAACGACTTCGCCAGGTCTTTGATCTTGTCGGCGATCTTCAGGAATTCCGGATTGTCGTGCTGAGCGACACCTTCCTTGCGAAAGGTTGGGATCTCTACCAGTTCGCGCAGCGATTCGAGGGCCTGCTTGCCGTACTTAACGCGCGTGTAGAGGCCCAGCAGGCGATGGATTTCGTTCTGCTGTTCAGCGGAAAGCGGCTTGTTGTCGAGGAAGGCGCTGACGGCGGGGCCAAGGTTGTCGGTTTTGGCGATCTCGCTCTTGGCCAGGCTTCCCAGAAACTGGTTGAAATCGGTGACGGATGCATCATTGAAGGTTTTGAGGATGATCGCGCTCTGCTGCGGTGTGATGTTGGCTTGCGCTGGCAGGGTGACGGACGAAAAGCTGGCCAGAATCAGGGTCGACGCGGCCAGGTGCTTGAGTGAAAAATCCATTGCGAGGGGCATTCCTTTGCAGGCAGTGAGTAGGAAATGTCTGATCGATCAGTCAGACAGCTTCGCAAACTAACACCACGAGCGAACGAAAGGGGAGCCCCTGAAGTGGGATGCCTCGCACAGAAATGCAAAAGCGGCGCACAAACGCAAAAGACCGGATGAGTCGTCGACTGATCCGGCCTTTTGTCTGGGCGTGTTTTTACATCGACAGTACCAAGCGTCCTGCGAACAGGATCAGAATCACGCCCATGCTGCGCTCAAACCAGTGCCCCAAGCGCATGAACAGCAGGCGGACCTTGCTGCTCGAGAAAAACAGCGCGACGACCACAAACCACAACGCATTCACGCCGCACATCCACAACCCGTACAGGGCCTGAATTTCCAGCGGTGTACTGGCGCTGATGATCGTGGTGAAAATCGCCAGAAAAAACAGCGTGGCCTTGGGGTTGGTGGCGTTGGTCAGAAAGCCGGTGGAGAACGCTCTGAGCAACGATTGCTCGCCCGGCGGCTCGTCGGTTGCCTTGTCACCTTCCAGCGTCGATTTGGGTTTGCTGCGGACCAGGCTGATGCCTAGGTAGAAAATGTAGGCACCGCCCACCACCTTGGCCACCGTCAATAGCCAGGGCGTTGTGTGCATCAACGCGCCGACCCCGAGCAGGGTGTAAAGCACATGCACCGAAATCCCCGCACCGATGCCCAGCGCCGTGCAAATCCCGACCAATCGACCGAAGCGCACGCTCTGACGGATGGTCACTGCGAAGTCCGGTCCGGGTGCGACCACGGCCAGAAAGTGGATAGTTGCCAGCGCCAGAAACTCGCCCAGGTAATTCGAAAGCATCTCAACTCCAGAAAGTAAGGGGTGAAGCATTGCCGCGATAGCCGACAAAGAACGAAAGGCTCAAGCGCGGATCGGCCACACCCGGTGTCACTGAGTGCATGCAGCGCGAATTGAACATGATGAAATCACCGGGTTCGGGAAGGATCTCCAGTGCCGGAGTGCCGAGCAGAGCCGGATCGATGCCGTAACTGTCGCCACGCATTTCGTCGAACTGATCCGCAGAAATGTCGTGGTCCCACATCTGCAGTGCCCCCCCCTCGGTGGGCATGTTCAGGTAAACATTGCAGGCGAACTGCGCTTCCAGGCTTCTGGCCTGGTAACTGTCTGGAGCGTCCTTGGCGAAAATATCGTGGTGGGCCAGAAAGCAGATCCCGGGTTTCACCACCCGGGACAACCCGACATACATCTTGCGGCCGTAGAGATTTTCCAGGTGCGCCCCCGCCGGCCAGGACTCATCGAGCATGCAGCGCAGGGTGTCGACGGGGGACGAATAGGGCGCACACCGGTTGCGCAATTCCGCAATGTTGCGGGTGGCGCGTTCGAAATAATCTTCAATCAGCAGCGGCTGGTTTTCCGCTTCATAAAACGCCATGCCGATACGGCCGATGCTCGGCGCATTGATATAGCCTTCGAAGCCAGGGGCGAGGATCTTGTCGCCAATCTGAATCGCCAGCGGCTTGGGCAACAAGCCTTTGACGCGGATGGCGAGGACTTCTTCATTGGCCAGTTTATTTATACACGTCTCATCGAGACGCTCGACGTCAAGCATCATGTCTTAGGTCCATCTATCAGATAGTCAACAGAACCCGCGACCGCAGGTTCCCCCGTCTCAGGCGATGACGAGAGCGGCATCGCCCATGTGCTCAATCCACGCTGTAGTGGACTGACAGCGTTCCTTTCTTCTGCGAAAGGGACGCGATCGTGACCGTGCCCAAATCCTTCAGGCTACGGACATGGGTGCCGCCGCAACCGTAGGCGGGCAGTTCACCGAAACCGATTTCCCGGGCGCCATCGCGAAGGGACGTCAGACGCGGCAGGTCATGGGCGATCCACTGCTCAATGCCGTGCTGAATGGTTTGGGCATCAACGTCCTGTGCTGAATCCGCCGGTTTGAACTGCACACGTCCTTCGCCCGGCCA
Organism: Pseudomonas sp. Hz4; assembly: GCF_054898165.1. Classification (NCBI taxonomy): domain Bacteria; kingdom Pseudomonadati; phylum Pseudomonadota; class Gammaproteobacteria; order Pseudomonadales; family Pseudomonadaceae; genus Pseudomonas; species Pseudomonas sp. Hz4. The sequence continues at coordinate 1,850,795 of NZ_CM142719.1, forward strand.
GTGATGAGCCTTGATCGGCATCCAGCCCATGGCCTGGACGAAGTGGCCGATCAGATGGCCGGCAGAATGCATGCGGGTATTTAACTGGCGGCGTTGTTCGTCGACCCGAATCTGAGTCATGCCGAGTTTTATCGGGTGGTCGACGAAATGGATGATCCGGTCCGGATCCTGAACCACGCGCAGCACCCGACTTTCACCGATCCAGCCGGTGTCAAAGGGCTGTCCGCCGCCTTGGGGGTGAAACAATGTGGCGCGCAGCACCACGGCAAATTCGTTCTCGTGGGGCGTGCAATCCAGGACTTCCACATTAGCCTTGAGGTCATCACTATGGAAAAAGAGGCGAAGCGTCATATTCCATGCCCTATTAACAATTCTATTTTTTATTATATGAAGCGTGGAATTGCGTGATAATCCGTTCAAACATCAAAGGACTGTTGCGTTGTGAGCATAAATCTTCCACTGCCGCTGCTCGGTGAAATGGCGATTTTCGTCAAGGTTGTCGAGACCGGCAGCTTCTCCGAGGCAGCTCGCCAGTTGGGTGCTTCACCCTCGGCGGTCAGTCGCAGCATTTCGCGTCTGGAGAAGGCGCTCGCCACTCGTTTGCTGCAACGAACCACGCGCAAGTTGCGCTTGAGCGACGGTGGCGAAGAGGTGTTCAAGCGTTGCCAGGAGATGGTCAGCGCGGCCAAGTCGGTGATGGAAATCAGCGGTCAGTTCACCCAGGAGGCTGAAGGGGTGGTGCGAGTCAGCGTTCCCAAAGCCGTGGGGCGATTCGTGATTCACCCGCATATGCCGGAATTTCTGCGCCGTTATCCCAAAGTGGATGTGGAGTTGTTGCTTGAAGACCGCCAGGTAGATTTGATCGACGACAATGTTGATCTGGCGATTCGTATTACTGATCGACCACCCGCTGGGCTGGTAGGGCGGCAATTGCTGACCATCGATCATTTGCTCTGTGCAACGCCGCAATACCTGGCTGAACACGGCACACCAACTCATCCTCACGACTTGCTCAACCACAGCTGCATCTACCTGGGCGAAACCCCGAGCGATGCGCGCTGGAAATTCAAGAAAGGCACCAAGGCTGTAACCGTTGGTGTACGCGGACGTTATGCGGCCAATCACACCGGCGTACGGTTGGGTGCGGTGTTGCAGCACATCGGGATTGGCAGCCTGCCGTATTTCACCGCGCGTTATGCGCTGGAGCAGGGGCTTATAGTGCAAGTGCTACCCGACTGGACCTTTCTGGCGTCCTACCACGGCGGTGCCTGGCTGCTGCATTCGCCAACCCGTTATCTGCCCCCGAAGTTACGGGTGCTGATTGACTATCTGGTGGAGTGCCTGGAAAAGGAACCCACCCTGAGCAAGCCAGGCAAATTGAGTGATCCGGGCAAGGTCGCGGCGGAGTATGAGTTGCCGGAGAGTGATGGGTTGCTCTGAAGCGAAGATCAAAAAAAGGCCCGCCTGGTCAACCATGCGGGCCTTTTGCATTTCTGACCGTGGATCAGTGCTTGCTGTCCTGGTTCGACATCGCCAGCAGCTGTTTTTCCTGGTTCCAGTCAAACGGTTCGTCGTTTTGTTCGGCTTCGAAACGACGTTCTTCCAGCGCCTGGTACAAGTCGATTTCATCGTCGGGCATGTAATGCAGGCAGTCACCGGCGAAGTACCACAGCAGATCGCGCGGGACCAGGTGGGCGATTTGCGGATAGCGGGTGATCACCTGGCACAGAATGTCCTGGCCCAGGTATTGGCTTTCGATCGGGTCGACCGGCAGCAACGCACGCAGTTCGTCGAAGCGCTCCAGGAACAAGGCATGGCTTTCTTCGGGAACTTGTTCGGCCTCACCTACGGCGACCAGGATGCTACGCAAGTGGTCAAGCAAGACGAGATGGTCGGCAACGACATTGGACACGAGATAAGTCCTCAAGAGCAAAACGGGCGCAGGAGTATAAAGCCCCTGCGCCCGTTTTTACATGGTGGAGAGTACAACATGGATCAGCGGACCTTTCCGTCTGCCAGCGCCAGCTCATCTTTGTCGAAATCATCGACATCGATCACCTTGCGCCGCGCCGCTTCGGCGTCACGCAGGGTCTGTGCTTCCACCGGCTGCAACACACCTGCCTCCAGTGCCGCATCGATAGCGTGCTCCCCGGCGACCGGTTTGACCTGACCGCTTTTGAGCGCCACATGCAGCTTTTTCTGCAACGGCTGCGCTGCGTTCAACAGGTTGCAGGCGTGTTGAAGAGCACCGACGGCGTCTTCGGCCGATTGCGGACGGTAGCAACCGCCCAGCAACTCTTCGAGGGTCGGATCGCCCTTGGCCCGGCCGATCACCGCAGCCACTTCGGCACCGAGTTTATCCGACGGCCCTTTGTGACGACGACCAAACGGGAACACGATCACTCGCAGCAGGCAACCCAGCACCTTGTTCGGGAAGTTGCTCAGCAGTTCATCCAGTGCGCGTTCCGACTGACCCAGGCTTTCTTCCATGGCCCAAGTAAACAGCGGCGCCATGTGCTCCGGTGAATCGAGGTCGTGGTAACGCTTTAGCGCGGCGGAGGCGAGGTACATGTTGCTGAGTACATCCCCTAGACGCGCCGACAGGCGTTCACGACGTTTCAGTTCGCCGCCCAGCAACATCATGCTCAGGTCAGCCAGCATGGCGAACGCGGCAGCCTGACGGTTGAGCGCACGGAAATAACCCTGGCTGAGCTTGTCTCCCGGAGCGTGTTCGAAGTGACCGAAGCCGAGGTTCAGCACCAGCGTGCTGGCAGCATTGCTCACGGCAAAACCGATGTGCTTGAGTAGCAAACCGTCGAATTCTATGAGTGCCTGATCCTTGTCTTCACGGCCGGCGAGGGCCATTTCTTTCAGTACGAAGGGATGGCAGCGAATAGCTCCCTGGCCGAAGATCATCAGGTTGCGCGAGAGAATGTTCGCGCCTTCCACGGTGATGAAAATCGGTGCGCCATTCCAGCTGCGACCGAGGTAGTTGTTCGGCCCCATGATGATTGCCTTGCCACCATGAACATCCATGGCGTGACTGATGCACTCGCGGCCGCGTTCAGTGAGGTGGTACTTGAGAATCGCCGACAGCACCGACGGTTTCTCGCCGAGGTCCACCGCGTTGGCGGTCAGCATCCGCGCGGCATCCATCATCCAGGCGTTGCCGCCGATGCGCGCCAACGCTTCCTGGATCCCTTCAAATGCCGACAGAGGAACATTGAATTGCTCACGGATCTGAGCGTACTGGCCGGTTACCAGACTGGTGAACTTGGCGGCGCCGGTGCCGACCGCAGGCAGGGAAATCGAACGCCCCACCGACAGGCAGTTCATCAGCATCATCCAGCCTTTGCCGAGCATTTCCTGGCCGCCGATGAGGAAATCGAGTGGTACGAATACATCTTTGCCGGAGTTCGGGCCGTTCATGAATGCAGCGCCCAACGGCAGATGGCGGCGACCGATTTCAACCCCGGCGGTATCAGTTGGGATCAACGCCAGACTGATGCCCAAGTCCTCCTCCTCACCCAGCAGGTGATCCGGGTCGTAGGCCTTGAAGGCCAGGCCGAGGAGGGTGGCGACCGGGCCCAGCGTGATGTAACGCTTTTCCCAGTTCAGGCGCAGGCCCAAGGTTTCCTTGCCTTCCCATTGACCTTTGCAGATCACCCCGGTGTCGGGCATGGCGCCGGCATCAGAGCCGGCCAGTGGACCGGTCAATGCGAAACACGGGATGTCATCGCCGCGCGCCAGTCGTGGCAGGTAATGGTTGCGTTGTTCGTCGGTGCCGTAATGCAGCAGCAGTTCGGCCGGGCCGAGGGAATTGGGGACCATCACGGTGGACGCGAGGTCGCCGCTGCGGGTCGCCAGTTTCATCGCCACCTGGGAGTGGGCATAGGCGGAGAAACCCTTGCCGCCAAACTCCTTGGGAATGATCAGGGCGAAGAAGCCGTTTTCCTTGATGTGGGTCCAGGCTTCGGCCGGCAGGTCCATGGTTTGACCGATCTGCCAGTCGCTGACCATGGCGCAGAGTTCTTCGGTCGGGCCGTCGATAAAGGCCTGTTCCTCGTCGCTCAGCTGCGCTTTTGGATAGGACAGCAGTGTGTTCCAGTCCGGGCGACCGCTGAACAGTTCGCCGTCCCACCACACGGTGCCGGCATCGATCGCATCGCGTTCGGTTTCCGACATCGGCGGCAGGGTTTTCTGGAACCAGCTGAACAGCGGCGCACTGAAATATTTACGGCGCAGGTCGGGGAGCAACAAGGGCGCTGCGACAGCCGCGATCAACACCCAGAGAACCAGCAGCAACCAGCCGGGCGCGCGGCTGAAAGCGCCCATCGCCACCACGTAAACGGCAACGACGCACAGGGCGGGCAATGGGGCGATACGACGGTGGGCTAAATACGCAATCCCGACAACCAGAACCAGTATCCACAACAGCAGCATATTTAATCCTCCATGAAACCAGGGTAAACCAACCTTCAGAGCTTAGACGGCATCCGCAAAACAGGGTGGTCAGAGCGATGTGATTGAAATCGTGGGAAACCTTCGATGAGTTTTGTAGGACTCGTTGGCGCCGGGCCGCGCAAATCGTTCGTTGGGCGGGCGGCAAAGCGTCCATGTTTGGCCGAAACGTCGTTATCTCTGTGCTGAAGCTGTCGCTAGACTCGTGGCTTCCCCAGGAGATTGTTCTCATGCACGAGTATCTGAGTTCCGGCCGCTTCATCGATAGTGACCACCCGTCGGTGGTGGAGTTCGCCGAAAAACATCGCGGCGCCAGTCGTGACCCGCTCGAGCAGGCGATCAATCTCTATTACGCCGTGCGCGAGGCCGTGCGTTACAACCCTTACACCTTCAGTCGCGACCCAGACACCTTGCGCGGCAGTTATGCGTTGGCAGCGGGGGAGAGTTATTGCGTGCCCAAAGCCACGCTCCTGGCCGGATGCGCCCGGCATTGCGCGATCCCTGCGCGTATCGGTCTGGCAGACGTGCGCAATCATTTGTCGACGCCGCGGTTGCTCGAGTTGCTCAAGAGCGATGTGTTCGCCATGCACGGCTATACGGAGCTGTACCTGAACGGTCGCTGGGTCAAAGCCACGCCAGCGTTCAATCAAGGCTTGTGCGAACTGTTCAATGTCGCACCACTGGAATTCGACGGAATCAACGACAGCGTATTCCATCCGTTCAATCGCGACGGCGAGCAGTTGATGGAGTACCTGGTCGACCACGGCCCGTTCACCGACGTGCCTGAAGCATTCTTTTTCGAGCACTTGGAGAAGTGTTATCCGCATCTGTTCAGCGACACACTGCCAGTGTTGCTGGGTGACATGCCGAGCGATTTGAGTCGCGCCTGATCCGGCGTATGCTGCCTGCGCGTTCATCCATAAAGAGGCGGTCATGCTGAAGATCTGGGGTCGGAAAAACTCATCGAATGTCAGAAAACCTTTGTGGGCCGCCGAGGAGCTGGGCCTGGCTTATGAAGCTATCGATGCGGGCGGCGCCTTTGGTGTAGTGGATACGCTGGAGTACCGCGCGATGAACCCCAATGGCCGGGTGCCGGTGATTCAGGACGACGGTTTCGTGTTGTGGGAATCCAATGCCATCGTGCGTTACCTGATGGCTCGGCATGCCAACGGCACGGCCTGGTATCCGGAAGACCATCAGGCGCGGGCGTGCGCCGACAAATGGATGGACTGGACCACTTCAAGCTTTGCCGGGCCGTTCCGCACTGTGTTTTGGGGTGTATTGCGCACGCCGAAAGAACAGCAGGATTGGCCAGCCATCAACGCTGCGATCAAGGCGTGCGATGGCTTGCTGTCGATGGCCGACCAGGCGCTCGCGACTCAACCATACCTGTCGGGCGATGAGATCGGCATGGGCGACATTCCTTTGGGCAGTTTCATTTATGCCTGGTTCGAGATGCCGATCGAGCGCGCGCCGCAGCCTCATCTGCAAGCCTGGTATGCACGCCTGAAACAGCGTCCGGCGTATCAGAAAGCGGTGATGACCGCGTTGACTTAATACTCACTATCGACACACTTGACTGTACTTGTGTGGCAGCGACAAGCACCATTGCGCTCACGCGCCGCGGTTGTATTCGTCGCCGCCCGCCCTTATTTGTCTCTTTCTTCCCTTCATGGTGCGTAAATCCGATATGAGTTCCGCTCTGTCCATCCGGCAGCTAACCAAAACCTACGGCAACGGTTTCCAGGCCCTGAGTGGTATCGATCTGGACGTCGCCGAAGGTGACTTTTTCGCCTTGCTCGGCCCGAATGGCGCTGGCAAATCCACAACCATCGGCATTCTCTCGACCCTGGTGAACAAGACCAGCGGGACGGTGAATATCTTTGGTCACGACCTGGACAAGAATCCTGCGCAGCTCAAGCGCTCCATCGGCGTGGTGCCCCAGGAATTCAACTTCAACCAGTTCGAAAAGACCTTCGACATCGTCGTGACTCAGGCCGGTTACTACGGCATCCCGCCGAAAATCGCCAAGGAACGCGCCGAGCAATACCTGACCCAACTGGGTCTGTGGGACAAGCGCGATACGCCATCGCGTTCACTGTCCGGCGGCATGAAGCGTCGACTGATGATCGCTCGTGCGCTGGTTCACGAACCGCGCCTGCTGATCCTCGACGAACCGACGGCGGGTGTGGACATCGAACTGCGACGTTCGATGTGGACCTTCCTCACCGAGCTGAACAAGAAAGGCATCACCATCATCCTCACCACCCACTACCTGGAAGAGGCTGAGCAGTTGTGCCGCAACATCGGCATCATCGACCACGGCACGATCGTCGAGAACACCAGCATGAAACAGTTGCTCGGCCAACTGCATGTGGAAACGTTCCTGCTAGACATCCAAAACACGCTGCAAACCGCGCCGCAGTTGCTCGGTTATCCGACCAAGCTGCTCGACAGCCACACCCTTGAAGTTCAGGTCGACAAGGCCATGGGCATCACCGCGCTGTTCACCCAGTTGGCGCAACAGAACATCGAAGTGCTGAGCCTGCGTAACAAAACCAATCGCCTCGAGGAGTTGTTCGTGTCCCTGGTGGAGAAAAATCTGTCGAAGGTGGCGGTATGAGTTCCGAGCTGCAACCCAACCTCGTTGCCCTCAATACCATCGTTTACCGAGAGGTCAAACGCTTTACCCGGATCTGGCCGCAGACGCTGCTGCCGCCGGCAATCACCATGGTTCTGTACTTCGTGATCTTCGGCAATCTGATCGGTCGGCAGATCGGTGACATGGGTGGTTTCACCTACATGGAGTACATCGTGCCGGGGCTGATCATGATGTCGGTGATCACCAACTCTTACGGCAACGTGGTATCAAGCTTTTTCGGCAGCAAGTTCCAGCGTTCGATCGAAGAATTGATGGTGTCGCCGGTATCACCGCATACGATTCTGATCGGCTACACCCTGGGCGGCGTGCTGCGCGGCTTGATGGTCGGGGTCATTGTGACCCTGCTGTCGCTGTTCTTCACCGATTTGCAGGTGCATCACCTGGGCGTGACCATTCTGGTGGTGGTGCTGACAGCGACGATTTTCTCGCTGCTGGGCTTTATCAACGCCGTGTTTGCGCGCAACTTCGATGACATCTCGATCATCCCGACGTTTGTGCTGACACCGCTGACGTACCTGGGCGGGGTGTTTTACTCGATCTCCTTGCTGCCACCGTTCTGGCAGACCGTGTCCCTGGCCAACCCGGTGCTGCACATGGTCAACGCGTTCCGTTACGGCATTCTTGGCGTTTCGGACATCAGGATCAGCGTGGCGATCACCTTCATGCTGGTGGCGACCATCGTGTTGTATATCGGTTGCGCACGGCTACTGGTCAGCGGTCGCGGGATGCGTACCTAGGGAAGACCGAGTCGCCTTCTTCGCGAGCAGGCTCGCTCCCACACTGGATCTATGCCGTAACGAAGAACCCCTGTGGGAGCGAGCCTGCTCGCGAAGGCGTCAACCCAGGCGCCACAAAAAACGGCCTCCAAAAAATGGAGGCCGTTTTGCGTTTACTGCATCCGCTTTTTCTTGCGCCGCCGCCACTGCCGCCCAACCCACCAGCGCCAGTACATCATGGTCAGGCAATAGGCGAGGGCACCCAGTACCAGCCCCATCACCACTGAACCGAGCAAAAACGGCTGCCACAGGGAGGAGAGTTCGCCGCTGATCCATTCCCAGGTCAGTTCATCCGGCAGATGGCGTGCAGGGACGTCCATCAACCAGGCACCGGTCTGGTAGGTGCAGAAGAACACAGCAGGCATGGTGATCGGGTTGGTCAGCCAGACCAGACTGACGGCAATCGGCATGTTGCCCCGGACCATGATTGCCAGTATGGCGGCGACCAGCATCTGCAACGGTATTGGCAGGAATGCCGCGAACAGACCAACAGCCATGGCCCGTGCGACGGAATGGCGGTTGAGGTGCCAGAGGTTCGGGTCATGCAGCAGCGTGCCGAGAAAGCGTAAGGATTTGTGTTCCCTGATGCTGGTCGGGTCTGGCATGTAACGTTTGAACAAGCGCCGGGGCATAAGGCTTCTCGGTCGGTTAAGGCGGCAAGTATGTCTGGATTCTATGAACCGCCCATTCAGACTTTGTGACAATTAATAACGATGCCTGTGCGGTTAGCCGTCTATGCCTAGAAGAGAACTCTCAAGGACGGGCGTATGCGCACAGGGATGATGGCGCTGGCATTGGGTCTGTTGATCCTGCGTTTTTTACCGGTATTACCGCCGGTCTGGTTTTGGATGTTGCTGCCGGTAATCGGTTTGATGGTGCTGCCGTTTCGCAGCTATCCACTGGCATTTTTGCTGTTCGGCTTCAGTTGGGCGTGCGCGCAGGCGCAGTGGGCACTGGATGATCGGCTGCCGATGAGCCTCGATGGTGAAACTCGTTGGGTTGAAGGGCGGGTGGTGGGATTGCCCCAGAACAATGAGGCAGTCGTGCGTTTCGAATTGGCGGACGCCCGGTCTCGACACGGTAAATTGCCGCAACTGATACGCCTGGCCTGGTATGACGGACCGCCGGTGCATAGCGGCGAACGATGGCGACTGGCAATCAAGTTGAAGCGTCCTGCCGGGTTGCTCAATCCCCATGCCTTCGATTACGACGCCTGGCTGCTGGCGCAACACATCGGCGCAACCGGGACGGTAAAGGATGGTGAGCGGCTGATGGAAACCCAGTGGGCCTGGCGCGACGGCATTCGCCAGCGTTTGCAGTCCGTGGATGCCCAGGGGCGAACCGGTGCGCTGACGGCGTTGGTGCTGGGGGATGGCGCCGGACTGAGTCGCGAAGACTGGCAGGTGCTGCAAGACACTGGCACTGTCCATCTGTTGGTGATTTCCGGCCAGCACATCGGCTTGTTGGCAGGGCTGGTGTATCTGCTGATCGCCGGGTTGGCCCGTTATGGCCTGTGGCCCAAACGCTTGCCTTGGCTGCCGTGGGCCTGTGGACTGGCGTTCGCGGCTGCTCTCGGTTATGGGCTGCTGGCCGGTTTCGAGGTGCCGGTGCGGCGGGCCTGCGTGATGATCGGCCTGGTGCTGTTGTGGCGGCTGCGATTTCGCCACCTCGGTGCCTGGTGGCCATTGTTGTTGGCGCTCAATGGCGTTTTGTTGCTTGACCCGCTGGCGAGCCTGCAACCGGGGTTCTGGTTGTCATTTGCAGCGGTGGCGGTGTTGATTTTCACCTTTGGTGGTCGGTTGGGCCCATGGCGTTGGTGGCAAGCGTGGACCCGCGCCCAATGGCTGATCGCGATCGGTCTGTGCCCATTGCTGCTGGTGCTCGGGTTGCCGATCAGCCTCAGCGGGCCAGTGGCCAATTTGCTGGCGGTGCCGTGGATCAGTCTGGTCGTGCTGCCTCCGGCGTTGTTGGGTACGTTGTTTTTACCCCTTCCTTATGTGGGCGAAGGGCTGCTGTGGTTGGCAGGCGGTTTGATCGACCTTTTGTTCAAGGGCTTGGCGCTGATCGCCGGGTACTTGCCCGCGTGGGTGCCGGTGGCGATTCCGTTGTGGATATGGGCCCTCGGCGCACTGGGTGCCGTTCTACTATTAATGCCTCGAGGTGTGCCGTTTCGCGCGTTGGGCTGGCCGATGCTGCTGTTGCTGGTTTTTCCGCCCCGGCAAATCTTGCCTGAAGGCATCGCCGAAGTCTGGCAGCTGGATGTCGGCCAAGGTCTGGCAATCCTGGTGCGCACCCGTCATCACACGCTGTTGTATGACACCGGGCCACGTTTCGGCGATTTCGACCTGGGCGAACGGGTGGTCCTGCCTTCGTTGCGCAAACTGGGCGTGAACGGACTCGATCTGATGCTGATCAGCCATGCCGACGCCGATCATGCTGGCGGCGCCCGGGCCGTTGCCAATGGCTTGCCGGTGAAGCGAGTCGTCAGTGGCGATCCCCTGGCGCTGCCTGCCGAGTTGCAGGCAGACGGTTGCGAGAGCGGCAAGCAATGGGTCTGGGACGATGTGAGGTTCCAGCTCTGGCAGTGGTCTTCAGCCAACGACAGCAATCAAAAATCCTGCGTCCTGCAGATAGAAGCCAACGGTGAGCGAATGTTGCTGACCGGTGATATAGACGCCGCAGCCGAGCGAGCCCTGCTCGACAGTCCGCTGGCCGTACCTACGGACTGGCTGCAAGCGCCGCATCACGGCAGCCGCAGTTCATCTTCAATGACGCTGCTCAACGGGCTGCAACCCAAAGCGGTATTGATCTCCCGCGGCCAGGGCAATTCATTCGGTCATCCCCATCCCACGGTCATGGCGCGCTATCAAAAGCGCGGGATGTTGATCTATGACAGCGCCGAACAGGGCGCCATCCGTCTGCAACTGGGACGCTTCAAACCGCCGTGGACGATGCGTCAAGAACAGCGTTTCTGGCGCTCTGCGCAATAACCCAGAGTTATTAAAGCCCGACCGGATGCGACATCACGGTCTTCGGTGCGCTCACCCCTTATGTTAGAGTGGCGCACTTTTTCGAGGGGACTGTCACTGTGTGGGAATTGGTCAAATCCGGCGGCTGGATGATGATACCGATCATACTGAGCTCCATCGCGGCAATGGCGATCGTCGCCGAACGCCTCTGGACCCTGCGAGCCAGCCGTGTGACCCCGGAGCATTTGCTCGGGCAGGTCTGGGTCTGGATCAAGGACAAACAACTCAATAAAGACAAACTCAAGGAGCTGCGCGCCAACTCGCCGTTGGGCGAGATCCTGGCTGCCGGTCTAGCCAACTCCAGGCATGGTCGCGAGATCATGAAAGAGTGCATTGAAGAGGCTGCCGCGCGGGTCATCCACGAGCTCGAACGCTACATCAATGCGCTGGGCACCATCGCCGCCATGGCCCCGTTGCTGGGGCTGTTGGGGACGGTATTGGGCATGATCGATATCTTCAGCGCGTTCATGGGCTCGGGCATGGCCTCCAACGCCGCCGTATTGGCCGGTGGTATCTCCAAGGCGCTGATAACCACGGCAGCAGGCCTGATGGTCGGTATCCCGGCGGTATTCTTCCACCGTTTCCTGCAACGCCGGATCGACGAACTGGTGGTGGGCATGGAGCAGGAAGCGATCAAACTGGTTGAGGTGGTACAGGGTGACCGTGATGTTGACCTGAATGGGGGCAAAGCGTGAAATTCCGCCGCAAGCAACGGGAGAATGTAGACATCAACCTCGCGTCGCTGATCGACGTGGTGTTTATCCTGCTGCTGTTTTTCGTTGTCACCACCACGTTTACCCGTGAAACCCAGTTGCGTGTTGAGCTGCCGGAAGCGGTCAGCGGTTCGCCTGCCGAAGACCAGCAAGTCAAACAGCTGGACGTTGCCATCAGTGCCGAAGGCGCGTTCTCGGTGAATAATCAGGTATTGCCCAAGAACGACCTGGCGACCCTGATGGAAGCGCTGCAGAAAGAATCCAGTGGCGACACCAGCCTGCCGCTGTCCATCAGCGCTGATGGCAAGACTCCGCATCAGTCTGTTATCACCGCCATGGACGCCGCCGGTAAACTTGGTTTCAGTCACTTGCGCATGACCACTGTCGAGGCGGCACCCGCGCCCTGATGGCCATGTCCGATCGCTTGCTCACCGCGTGGTACGAAGGTCATCCGGCGCTGAAGTTGTTACAGCCGCTGGAGTGGCTGTATCGGCGCGTGGTGATGAACAAGCGCAAACGCTTCCTGGCGGGTGAAGGGGGGATCTATCAGCCGCCGGTGCCGCTGATCGTGGTCGGCAACATCACTGTTGGCGGCACCGGCAAGACGCCACTGATTCTGTGGATGATCCAGCACTGCCAGCTCAGCGGTCTGCGGGTCGGTGTGGTCAGCCGCGGGTACGGCGCCAAACCGCCGCAACTGCCGTGGCGGGTTGAGGCGGATCAAAGCGCCGAGATCGCGGGAGACGAGCCGCTGTTGATCGTCCAGCGCACCGGCGTGCCATTGATGATCGACCCAGATCGCAGCCGTGCCGTCAAAGCGTTGCTGGCGAGTGAGCCGCTGGACCTGATCCTGTCCGACGACGGCATGCAGCATTACCGGCTGGCCCGCGACCTGGAACTGGTACTGATCGACGCCGCCCGAGGCTTGGGCAACAAACGTTGCCTGCCGGCCGGCCCCTTGCGTGAACCGGTCGAACGCCTGCAAAGCGTCGACGCCGTGTTGTACAACGGCGCCGCCGGGGATCGCGAAGACGGTTTTGCCTTCCAGCTTCAACCCTCCGAACTGGTCAATCTGCACAGCGGCGAGCGGCGTCCCCTCGACCACTTTCCCGCTGGCCAGGCGCTGCACGCCGTGGCCGGGATCGGCAATCCACAGCGTTTCTTCACGACCCTCGAAACGCTACACTGGCAGCCAGTCCCGCATGCGTTTGCCGACCACGCCGACTACAGCGCGCAGGCCTTGAGTTTCACACCGTCATTGCCGTTGGTGATGACCGAAAAGGACGCGGTGAAGTGCCGTGCCTTCGCCGCCGCCGATTGGTGGTACCTGGCGGTCGATGCTGCGCCATCGCCGGCCTTCGTGGCCTGGTTCGATACGCAGCTGATGCGCCTGTTGCCGGCTCGTCTTTTGCCTTAAATCCGTTTTTATCCAGGGAATGCTCATGGACACCAAATTGCTCGATATCCTCGCTTGCCCGGTCTGCAAAGGCCCGCTCAAGCTCAGTGCCGACAAAACCGAGCTGATCAGCAAGGGCGCAGGTCTCGCTTACCCGATTCGCGACGGCATCCCGGTGATGCTCGAAACCGAAGCCCGCACCCTGACCACCGACGAGCGTCTGGACAAATGACCACAGCCTTTACCGTTGTCATTCCATCGCGTTACGCCTCCACCCGCTTGCCGGGCAAGCCGCTGCTGCTGATCGCCGGCAAGCCGATGATCCAGCACGTCTGGGAGCAGGCGAGCAAAAGCAGTGCCGAGCGTGTTGTGGTCGCCACTGACGACGCGCGCATCGTTGAGGTGTGCAATGCGTTTGGTGCTGAAGTGGTGCTGACCCGCGAAGATCACAATTCCGGTACTGATCGTCTGGCTGAAGTCGCCGCGAAACTGGGCCTGGCACCGGACGCCATTGTGGTCAACGTTCAGGGCGACGAACCGTTGATCCCGCCGAGCGTGATCGATCAGGTGGCTGCCAACCTGGCCGCTCACACCGAGGCGCGCATGGCCACGTTGGCCGAGCCGATCGAAGACGTCGAAACCCTGTTCAACCCCAACGTGGTCAAGGTTGTCAGCGACCTCAATGGCCTGGCGCTGACCTTCAGTCGTGCCACGTTGCCGTGGGCCCGGGACGCGTTTGCCAAAAGCCGCGAGCAATTACCGGAAGGCGTGCCGTATCGTCGCCACATCGGCATTTATGCCTACCGCGCCGGTTTCCTGCATGACTTCGTCAGTTGGGGCCCGTGCTGGCTGGAAAACACCGAATCCCTGGAACAGCTGCGTGCCCTGTGGCACGGCGTGCGGATCCACGTCGCCGATGCGCTGATCGCACCGCCCACGGGCGTCGACACCGTTGAAGACCTCGAGCGCGTTCGTCGCCTGCTGGAGGCCTGATGCGGGTTTTGTTCGTCTGCCTGGGCAACATCTGCCGTTCACCCACGGCGGAAGGTGTGCTACGACACAAACTGCGCGAAGCGGGGCTGGCCAATCAAATCGAAGTCGCCTCCGCCGGCACCGGTGACTGGCATGTCGGCAAGGCCCCGGACAAGCGCAGCCAGGCTGCGGCGAAACTGCGCGGGTATGACCTGTCCGTTCAGCGCGCCCAGCAAGTGACCCGTGCGGATTTCGCCACCTACGACCTGATTCTGGCGATGGACAACAGCAACCTGCGCAACCTCAAGGCCCTGCAACCGGCCAAGGGCAAGGCCGAGCTGGATCTGTTCCTGGGTCGCTATCAGTCGGAAATCGATGAAGTGCCGGATCCGTATTACGACGGCGACCATGGCTTTGAGCAGGTGCTGGACCTGATCGAGCGCGCCAGTGATTTGCTGGTGATCGAATTGAAGGGACGGTTATGAGTTTGCAGGTACAAGCCCAGGTTTCGCTCAAACCGTTCAACAGTTTTGGTGTCGACGTTCAAGCCCGATTATTTGCCGAAGCCCAAAGCGATGCCGACGTGCGTGAAGCCCTGGCCTATGCGGCGGAACATGACGTTCCTTTATTGGTGATCGGCGGGGGCAGCAACCTGCTGCTGACGGCCGATATCCAGTCGCTGGTGCTGCGCATGGCCACGCGCGGGATTCGCATCCTGAGTGATGACGGCAGCAAGGTCGTTATAGAAGCCGAGGCGGGCGAGCCTTGGCATCCGTTCGTGCAACACACGCTGGCGCAGGGTTTGTCCGGTCTGGAAAACCTCAGTCTGATCCCTGGCACCGTCGGTGCGGCACCGATGCAGAACATCGGCGCCTATGGCGTGGAAATCAAGGATGTTTTTGCCGGCCTGACGGCTTTGGATCGCAAGAGCGGCGAACTGCGGGACTTCACCCTGGAAGAATGCAACTTCGCCTACCGCGACAGCCTGTTCAAACAGGAACCGGGGCGCTGGTTGATCTTGCGGGTACGATTCATCCTGGACCGCGCCGCGCACCTGCATCTGGAGTATGGCCCGGTTCGTCAGCGCCTGACTGAGCAAGGCATCGATCACCCGACCGCCACCGACGTCAGCCAGGCGATTTGCAGTATCCGCAACGAAAAGCTCCCGGACCCCGCGGTGCTCGGTAATGCCGGCAGCTTTTTCAAAAATCCGTTGGTGCCCGTCGCGCTAGTCGCACAACTCAAGGCGCAATTCCCGGACCTGGTGGCCTACGCGCAACCCAACGGACAAATGAAATTGGCGGCGGGCTGGCTGATCGAACGGGCCGGCTGGAAAGGTTTCCGTGACGCCGATGCCGGCGTGCATAAACTGCAGGCGTTGGTGCTGGTCAACTACGGCAACGCAACCGGTCTGCAATTGCTGAACCTGGCGCAACGCATCCAGAAAGACATCTCGGAACGTTTCCATGTCGACCTGGAAATGGAGCCCAATCGGTATTGAGGCTAAGCTTTCAAGACTGATTTCAAAGCCCTGCACACGTTCAACTGTGCAGGGCTTTTTTGTTAATGCTGAGTTAACTTAGCCACCTAACGATGCAAACGTTTGCTCCACCAAAGGCCCGATGCAGACGCTGTCGTCCGCATAAGAGAGCCTCATTAGCCTGAGCCGATCTGCGTGAAGCCAACCGCCAACCCTTGGCGGCAGATTGCTCGACCCCATAACCAATAACTATGCGGGCGTGCCCATGATTACCCTGAAGCTTAATGGTCAAGACCATCAACTCGATGTCACCGAGGACATGCCGCTGCTCTGGGCGATCCGCGACGTGGCCGGTTACAACGGCACCAAATTTGGCTGCGGCATGGGCCTGTGCGGCGCCTGCACCCTTCATATCGAAGGCGCTCCAGCGCGCAGTTGCATCACACCGATCGGTTCGGTCATTGGCCAGAACGTCACCACCATCGATAACCTGCACGCCGACCCGGTCGGGCAAATCGTTCAGCAAGCCTGGCTCGACACCGCCGTGGCCCAGTGCGGTTTCTGCCAAGGTGGGCAGATCATGTCCGCCACGGCGCTACTCAAGACCAACCCCAACCCCAGCGACGAACAGATCGAAGAGGCGATGGTCGGCAATATTTGCCGCTGCGGCACTTACAACCGCATCAAAACCGCCATCCGCCAGGCATCCACTCACTTGAAGGAGGCCAAGGCATGAGCCAGTTACCGAATGATTTTGCGCTGAGCAACCTCAGTCGCCGTGGCTTCCTCAAAGGCGCCAGTGCGACCAGTGCGCTGGTGCTGGCCGCGAGTTGGGGCTGGCAGGATGTTTTCGCTGAAGAAGAGAAGAAATTCGGCGCCGACGGCATGCCCCACGGCTGGATCGATGATCCGAAGGTGTACATCAGCATCGCCGCTGACGGCAGGGTGACCGTGGTCTGCAACCGTTCGGAAATGGGCCAGGGTGTGCGCACCAGCCTGACGATGGTGGTGGCCGATGAGCTGGATGCGGACTGGGCGATGATGCAGGTGCAGCAGGCGCCGGGCGACGAAGTGCGCTTCGGCAACCAGGACACCGATGGTTCGCGCAGCATGCGCCACTGGTACGAGCCGATGCGTCGCTGCGGTGCTGCCGCAAGGACCATGCTCGAACAAGCGGCTGCCGAACAGTGGAAAGTGCCGGTCAGCGAATGCCATGCACAGTTGCATAAAGTCATCCATAAACCGACCGGTCGTGAGCTGGGTTACGGTGCCCTGGCCGCCGCTGCCGGTGCGCTGGCAGTGCCGGCGCGTGACAGCCTGCGGCTCAAGCAGCCGTCGGAATTTCGCTACATCGGCAAGGAAGGGTCCAAGGCTATCGACGGTGCCGACATCGTCAATGGCCGCGCCATTTACGGTGCAGACGTACACATCGACGGCATGCTCTACGCCACCATAGCGCGCCCAGCGGTGTACGGCGGCAAGGTCAAGTCCGTCGACTCCAGCGCCGCGATGAAAGTCCCGGGCGTGATCAAAGTCATCCAGATCGAAGATCGTCCGCTGCCATTGGAGTTTCAACCGCTCGGCGGCGTGGCCGTGGTGGCCAGCAACACCTGGGCCGCGATCAAAGGCCGCGAGGCGCTGAAAATCGAGTGGGATGATGGCCCTCATGCCAGTTACGACTCGATTGCCTACCGCAAGGAACTGGAAGCCGCGTCCCTCAAAACCGGCAAAGTGGTGCGCAATACCGGCAACATCGACGAGGCCATGGGCAGCGCCGACAGCACGCTCGAAGCGTCCTATTACCTGCCGCACCTGACGCAAGCGCCTATGGAACCGATGGTCGCCATCGCCCGCTTCAAGGACGGTGTGTGCGAAGCCTGGGCCCCAAGCCAGGCCCCCCAAGTTGCCCGCGAACGCATTGGCGAACGCCTTGGCATTGCGTTCGATAACGTCAGCTTTAACGTCACCTTGCTGGGCGGCGGTTTCGGTCGTAAATCCAAACCGGACTTCATCATCGAAGCTGCGATCCTTGCCAAGGAATTCCCCGGCAAGGCTGTGCGGGTGCAATGGACGCGTGAAGACGACATCCACTGTTCCTACTTCCACACGGTGTCGGCCGAATACCTGAAGGCCGGCCTGAACAAGGACGGTCTGCCGTCCGGCTGGTTGCACCGCACCGTGGCGCCGAGCATCACCGCGCTGTTTGCGCCGGGCATGAACCACGAGGCGGCCTTCGAACTGGGCATGGGCTTTACCAACATGGCTTACGCGATCCCCAACGTGCGCCTGGAAAACCCGGAAGCGGCGATTCACACGCGAGTTGGCTGGTATCGCTCGGTGTCGAACATTCCTCACGGTTTTGCGATTCAGAGCTTTGTCGATGAACTGGCGCACAAGGCCGGCCAGGATCCGCTCAAGTACCAGATCAAATTGCTCGGCCCGGACCGGCAGATCGATCCGCGCACCTTGAGTGAAGAGTGGAACTACGGCGAATCGCCCGAGCGCTATCCGATCGACACTGCACGTCTGCGCACGGTGTTGGAAACTGCTGCCAAAGCCGCCGGTTGGGGGCGTGAAATGCCCAAGGGCCGAGGCTTGGGCCTGGCGGTGCATTACAGCTTCGTCACCTATGTGGCCGCGGTGCTCGATGTTGAAGTCAAAGACGACGGCACGCTGATCGTGCACAAGGCCGATATCGCCGTGGATTGCGGTCCGCAGATCAACCCCGAGCGGATTCGTGCGCAGTTCGAAGGCGCCTGCGTCATGGGCCTGGGCAACGCGGTGCTGGGGGAAATCAGTTTCAAGGACGGCAAGGTTCAGCAGGACAACTTCCACATGTACGAAGTGGCGCGCATGTCTCTGGCACCCAAGGAAGTTGCGGTTCATCTGGTCACACCACCGGGCGTAGTGCCGTTAGGCGGCGTCGGTGAACCGGGCGTGCCGCCGATTGCGCCAGCGTTGTGTAACGCAATTTTTGCCGCCACGGGCAAGCGCATCCGCGACCTGCCGGTTCGCTATCAGCTGCAAGGTTGGCAGAAGGCGCAGGCCTGATGGACAGCGTCGATCTGAATGTCCTGCGCAGCGTGCTGGAATGGCGCCGCGCCGGTCAGCGAGTAGTGTTGTACAGCGTGGTCCAGACCTGGGGCACCGCGCCTCGGGCGCCTGGCGCCATGCTGGCCTTGCGTGAAGACGGTGTGGTGATTGGCTCGGTGTCCGGCGGATGTGTCGAAGACGATTTGATTGCCCGGCTGCACGACGGTCGTATTTCAGCCGTTGGGCCGCCGGTGCAGTTGATCACTTACGGCGTCACCCGTGAGGAGGCGGCACGCTTCGGTTTGCCGTGCGGCGGCACCTTGCGCCTGACCGAGGAGCGAGTCGGCGACCCAGCTTGGGTCGCCGAGTTGCTGGCGCGTTGTGAGGCGCATGAAATCGTTGCGCGAGCGCTGAATATCGAGACCGGTGAAGTGGTTTTGCAACCGGCCAACAAGGCTGATGTGCTGGCGTTTGACGGGCAGACCTTGCGCGCCATCTACGGCCCGCGTTGGCGCTTGTTGCTGATCGGCGCCGGGCAACTGTCCCGTTATGTCGCCGAGATGGCGCGGCTGCTGGATTTTGAAGTGCTGATCTGCGACCCACGCACCGAGTTCGTTTACGGCTGGGAAGAGCAACACGGGCGATTTGTCTCGGGCATGCCCGATGAAGCGGTGCTCACCATTCAAACCGACGAGCGCACGGCAATCGTCGCACTGACCCACGATCCTCGACTGGATGACATGGCATTGCTCACGGCCCTGGACTCCCAGGCGTTTTATGTCGGTGCGCTGGGCTCGCGGGTCAACAGCTTGAAGCGCCGGGAGAACCTGGCTCAGCTAGGCTTGTCACAGCAGGCCATCGAGCGGTTGCATGGCCCGATCGGTTTGCACATTGGCAGCCACACACCGGCGGAAATCGCCTTGTCGCTACTGGCCGAAATCGTGGCGATCAAGAACGGCGTCGAACTGAAGCAGCAGAAGCTGTTGCAGGAGGTCGTATGAGTGAACCTATCGGCGTCATCGTGTTGGCAGCGGGGCAGGGCAGTCGGTTTCGACAGATGGCGGGGGCTGACAAGGACAAGCTGGTGGCGGATTGTACGGGGCGCGATGGGGCTGTTCGTTCAGTAATAGAGCAAGTGCTGGTGAATTTGCCGGCCTCCCTTGAGAAGCGCGTCCTGGTCACCACCGACGATCGACCGCCAGTGATCCGCATGGCCAAGGCTTTTGGCTGCGAGATTGTGCTGATCAAGTCGACGGGGATGGGTGACAGCATCGCGGCCGGGGTGGCGGCGTGCCCACAGCTCAGTGGCTGGCTGATTGTGCTGGGGGATATGCCGTTCATCCTTGCGTCGAGTATTGAGCGTGTGGTGGCGGGGATTGCTGATGACGCCGTCAGTGTTCCGGTGTATGGGGGTGAGCACGGGCATCCGGTGGGATTTGGGCGCAGCTTTGGTCCGGCGTTGATGGCATTGACCGGTGATCGTGGGGCCAAGGCGTTGTTTGCGTCGGCGAGGGTAGTCGAGGTGGCGGGGGACGATCCAGGGGTGTTGTGGGATGTGGATGTGCCAGAGAAGTTGCTCTTCAAATAAGCGCAAATCCAATGTGGGAGCGAGCTCGCTCCCACCGGGAATCGGTGTGATGTCACGGGTATAAAAAAGCCCCGCCTGGATCACCAGGCGGGGCTTTTTAGTGGCCGATGGAATCAGACGAGGGGTTTAGGCTCGTGTTCTTTTTCCAGGGCTTGTTCGTGTTGCTCGACGGCTTCCTGTACGGAGCGCGGCGCTTCTTCGATGACCGACTCAGCAGCAGGAGCAGCTTCGACCACTTCAGCAACAACCGGTGCAGGCTCGACAGCGACAACCGCTTCAACGGGTGCAGCAGCGGCAGTCAGTTCGGCTTCCTTCTGCAGACGCTCGGCTTCACGCTGGCGACGACGCACTTCACGCGGGTCATTCGGCGCACGGCCACTTGGCGTCAGCGCGCTGACAGGGGCGGCTTCGACTTCCGGTGCAGCCACTTCGGCAACAACCGGCGCTTCAACTACCGGGGCGGGCTCGGCAGCAGCAACCACTGGCTCGGACACCATGGCCTCAGCTTCTGGCGCTTCTGGCGCTTCGGCGGCGGCTGGCTCGGCAACCCAGTTGAACGCGGTTTGCTCTTCGCGAACTTCACGGACAGCTTCGGTCACTGTTTCGGTTGATGTTTCAACAACCGGTTCTGCGGCAACCACTGGCTCAGCGGCAGCTTCAAATACAGGCTGTGCTTCACGAACCGGGGCCACTTCGATTTCCGGAGCAGCGGTGGATTCGACCGGAGTCGTTGCTTCAACCACTGGCGCTTCCACTGGAGCAGTTTCCTGGGTGGCAGCAGTAGCGCGTTCGGCTTGCTCGTTAGCCTGTGCTTCGGCTGGGGCGCTGATCACGGTGCTGGCAACGGCTGCGGTAACAGCCAGGCCGGCGGCCAGATCGGCAGCGCTTGGCGCTTCGTCGGTTTCGGCAGCTTCGTTACCTTCGGCGGACTCGGATTCTTCCGAACCTTCGATCACATTACCGTTGGCATCGCGCTGACGCTCACGACGGTTGCTGCGACGACGCTGGCCACGGGAGCGGCGGCGTGGACGATCGCCTTCGGCGTTGTCCTGACCGTCTTCCTGCAGTTGCTCTTCGCTGGTAATCAGCTCTTCTTCAGTTACTGCGGCAGCGGCTTGTTCGGCACGTGGCTGACGTTCTTCACGCGGTGGGCGTGGAGCACGTTCTTCACGTGGCTGGCGAGCTGGACGCTCTTCAGCGGTAGCAGCGGCGACCGGAGCGCCATCCAGAGGCTCGCGCAGTTCACGAACCGGACGCTCTTCACGATCGCCACGTGGCTTGCGATCTTCGCGCGGAGCGCGCGGTGCACGTTCTTCACCGCGCGGTGCACGTTCTTCACGAGGGGCGCGTGGAGCGCGTTCTTCGCGGGCTACTGTTGGAACTGCTGGAGTTTCTTCGCGTGGTTCACGTGGTGCGCGTTCTTCACGCGGTGCACGTTCCTCACGAGGCTTGCGTTCTTCATCGCGGCGACCGTTACGGTTGCGGCTCTGTTGACGACCATTGCGACGCTCTTCGTTGCGGGCCGGACGCTCGGCGGTTGGTTTTTCAACCACAACCGGAGCAGCAGGCTCTTCCTTGGTCGCAAACAGGCTGACCAGCGACTTCACCAGGCCTTTGAACAGGCTTGGCTCTGGCACGGCGACCGGTGCTGCAACAGGTGCGGCAGCGACGACTTCGGCTGGAACCGGAGCGTTGGCGCGGGCCGGTGCAGTCTTGACCGCGGCTTCCTGGCGAACCAGGGTGCGGGTTGCAGCGGCAGGCTGGACTTCTTCGACGTCGGCAGCGGCAGCAGCGATTTCGTAGCTGGACTGATTGATGCTGGCTTCCGGGCTGTCATCGCGCAGACGCTGAACTTCGAAGTGCGGCGTTTCGAGGTGATCGTTCGGCAGTATGACGATGCGGGCACGGGTGCGCAGTTCGATCTTGGTGATCGAGTTGCGTTTTTCGTTGAGCAGGAACGCAGCCACCGGGATCGGCACTTGTGCGCGAACTTCGGCGGTGCGGTCTTTCAGGGCTTCTTCTTCGATCAGGCGCAGGATCGCCAGCGACAGCGATTCAACGTCACGGATGATGCCGGTGCCGTTACAACGCGGGCACACGATGCCGCTGCTTTCGCCCAGCGATGGACGCAGGCGCTGACGGGACATTTCCAGCAGGCCGAAGCGCGAGATGCGACCGACTTGCACGCGAGCGCGGTCGGCTTCCAGGCATTCGCGGACTTTCTCTTCCACGGCGCGCTGGTTCTTGGCAGGGGTCATGTCGATGAAGTCGATGACGATCAGGCCGCCGATGTCGCGCAAGCGCAACTGACGGGCGATTTCTTCGGCGGCTTCAAGGTTGGTCTGCAGGGCGGTTTCTTCGATGTCGCTGCCTTTGGTGGCGCGCGCCGAGTTGATGTCGATGGACACCAGGGCTTCGGTCGGATCGATAACGATGGAGCCGCCGGAAGGCAGTTCAACGACGCGCTGGAAGGCGGTCTCGATCTGGCTTTCGATCTGGAAACGGTTGAACAGCGGAACGCTGTCTTCATACAGCTTGATCTTGCTGGCGTACTGCGGCATCACTTGGCGGATGAAGGTCAGGGCTTCGTCCTGGGCTTCAACGCTGTCGATCAGCACTTCGCCGATGTCCTGGCGCAGGTAATCGCGGATGGCGCGGATGATCACGTTGCTTTCCTGGTAGATCAGGAACGGCGCGGAACGATCCAGCGAGGCTTCTTTGATGGCGGTCCAGAGTTGCAGCAGGTAATCGAGGTCCCACTGCATTTCTTCGCTGCTGCGGCCCAGGCCGGCAGTGCGAACGATCAGCCCCATGTCGGCTGGCGCAACCAGGCCGTTCAGGGCTTCACGCAGTTCGTTGCGCTCTTCACCTTCGATGCGACGGGAGATACCGCCGGCACGCGGGTTGTTCGGCATCAGCACCAGGTAACGACCGGCCAGGCTGATGAAGGTGGTCAGGGCGGCGCCCTTGTTGCCACGTTCTTCTTTTTCGACCTGAACGATGACTTCCTGGCCTTCGCTCAGGACGTCCTTGATGTTGACGCGGCCTTCGGGGGCTTTCTTGAAGTATTCGCGGGAGATTTCTTTGAGGGGCAGGAAGCCGTGGCGCTCAGAGCCGAAATCGACAAAGGCAGCCTCAAGGCTTGGTTCGATGCGAGTAATCCGGCCTTTATAGATGTTGGCCTTTTTCTGCTCGCGGGCACCGGATTCGATGTCCAGGTCGTAGAGGCGCTGGCCATCTACCAGTGCAACACGCAACTCTTCGGGTTGGGTTGCGTTAATCAGCATTCTTTTCATGTAGTACCGTCGGTTTCCGGGCTGCCGGAAACGGCGTTCGGCACACACGACTTCTCATGGTCGGTGTCAGG
The DNA here is from genome assembly GCF_054898165.1 of Pseudomonas sp. Hz4. Taxonomy (NCBI): domain Bacteria; kingdom Pseudomonadati; phylum Pseudomonadota; class Gammaproteobacteria; order Pseudomonadales; family Pseudomonadaceae; genus Pseudomonas; species Pseudomonas sp. Hz4. The sequence goes on from NZ_CM142719.1 coordinate 1,874,272, forward strand.
TGCGTCAGGAGTGGTTGGACACTCCAGTGTCTAGCGAACTCCGGCCAATTGGGCCGGCGTCGCGACGTACGCGTCCTGCTTGCTGTGGCTACTTAAGCACTCAGTCAGGAGGAGGAATCAACCAGCGGCTGTGGACGAGATGAAGCGTCTTGATAAAGCCTATTGCTACACAGTCCAGCGGTTGTGCATCTCCACCCTACACGTATCCCTGATAATTCGGGTGCTGCCGCGCGCAGAATCCGCAGCGGGTTGGCATTTACCGTGAGCTCCGAAAGGGGAGGTCACGCATCATGGCTAATTTAGGCGTTGTTTCCGAAGCGTTCGCTCGGGGTCGTTCGTAGCTGACTGCACTTTGTGAACTGGCCGTGAATATTTGCTCGCAAGGCGAGTGAAAACTCTGCTTTGCGGCATGCTTCAGGCCTCATGTCACCTGCGCTCGTTACAACTGCAAACTCTACCGTTTCGTAGCGAAAGCCCCGTAGGACGGCCTCTCGTCCTCGTGAATTGCGTTGGTCAGGGCCGGTTTTTGACCGTTAGTCCGCTGTCCAGGCCACTTTTGGCGGCGTTCGCGACTATAGCAGCAATGATTAAGTGCTTCAATTCCATAAAAAATTGTTATCATCCGCGCTATGACGACTACTGCCCCTTCGACCCCAGCCGTACAACTGCTGGAGGTCTCGCCGGAATATGCCGGCCAACGTATTGATAACTTCCTTCTCGCTCGGCTCAAAGGCGTGCCCAAGACCTTGATTTACCGCATTTTGCGCAAGGGTGAAGTGCGGGTGAACAAAGGTCGTATCAAGCCCGAATACAAGCTGCAGGCGGGCGATATCGTGCGCGTGCCGCCGGTTCGCGTGCCTGAGCGAGACGAGCCGGTACCGCTGGCCCAAGGCCTGCTGCTGCGCCTCGAAGCCTCGATTGTCTTCGAGGACAAGGCGCTGATCGTGATCAACAAGCCTTGTGGTATCGCGGTTCATGGCGGCAGCGGCCTGACTTACGGGGTGATCGAAGCCTTTCGTCAATTGCGTCCGGATTGCAAGGAGCTCGAGCTGGTTCACCGTCTCGACCGTGACACCTCCGGGCTGCTGATGATCGCCAAGAAGCGCAGCATGCTGCGTCACTTGCACACGGCATTGCGCGGTGATGGCGTTGATAAGCGCTATATGGCGCTGGTTCGCGGTAACTGGGCGGCCTCGATCAAGCAAGTTCGTGCGTCACTCGGCAAGAGCAATCTGCGCTCCGGTGAGCGCATGGTCGAGGTCGACGAGGAGGAGGGCAAGGAGTCTGTGACCGTGTTCAAGGTCCTGCGTCGTTTCGGCGATTTTGCCACCCTGATCGAAGCCAAACCGATCACCGGCCGGACTCACCAGATCCGCGTCCATACCCTGCACGCCGGTCATTGCATCGCTGGTGATACAAAGTACGGCGATGAAGGTTTCAGTAAAGAAATTCGTGACCTGGGCGGCAAGCGCCTGTTTCTGCACGCCTACATGCTGACCGTGCCGCTGCCCGATGGCGGTGAGCTGAAATTGCAGGCGCCGGTGGATGAGATGTGGGCTAAAACCGTGGAGCGCTTGAGTGCACCCCTCTGATTACAAACTGCTGATTTTCGACTGGGACGGCACATTGGCTGATTCCATTGGTCGGATAGTCGAGGCCATGCATGTCGCGTCCGAGCGCTCCGGATTTCAGTTGTGTGATGATTTTGCCGTCAAGGGCATCATCGGTCTGGGCTTGCCGGAAGCGATTCGTACCTTGTACCCGGAAATTGGCGATGGCGAGCTGATCGCTTTTCGCGAGCACTACGCCGCTCACTACATTGCATCAGAAGCTGTGCCTTCGCCGTTGTTCGAAGGCGTTGTCGAGTCGATGGAGGCGTTTCGTGCCGAGGGTTATCACTTGGCGGTCGCAACCGGCAAGGCTCGTCGCGGGCTGGATCGGGTGCTGAAGTCTTACGGCTGGGAAGATTACTTCAACATCACCCGCGCCGCCGACGAAACCGCCAGCAAGCCCCACCCGCTGATGCTGGAGCAGATCCTCGCCCATTGCGAGGTTCGCCCGGAGCAAGCGCTAATGGTCGGCGATTCGTCCTTTGACTTGCAGATGGCACGCAACGCCGGCATGGACTCCGTGGCAGTCAGCTATGGCGCTCAATCGATCGAGGCGTTGAAGCTGTTCGAACCGCGGCTGGCCATTGATCGTTTTTCAGAATTGCATGCCTGGCTGAGTCAGCGGGCTTAATACGTTTTTGCTGGGGTAGAAGTCATGACCGACGAATGGAAGGCGCCCGCCAAGGCGAGCGCAGAGAGCGGTGACGAGAAAAGCTGGAAGCTGCTGGAAAAGACCCTGCTGGCCGGCGTGCAGGAGCAGCGCCGGTCCCGTCGCTGGGGAATTTTCTTCAAGTTACTGACCTTTGTGTACCTGTTGGGTGCGCTGGTCCTGTTCACGCCGTTGATGGACATGGAGAAAGCCGCCACTCGCAGTGCCCATTACACCGCGTTGATCAACGTGACCGGCGTGATCGCCGACAAGGAGCCTGCCAGCGCAGACAACATCGTCGGCAGTCTGCGTGCAGCCTTCGAGGATGAGAAGGTCAAGGGTGTGATCCTGCGGATCAACAGCCCGGGCGGCAGTCCGGTGCAGTCGGGTTATGTGTATGACGAAATTGTCCGTCTGCGTGGCTTGCACCCGGATATCAAGGTGTACGCGGTGATCTCGGACCTTGGGGCTTCCGGTGCTTACTACATCGCCAGTGCGGCCGATCAGATTTACGCCGACAAGGCGAGTCTGGTCGGTTCCATTGGTGTGACAGCGGCCGGTTACGGCTTTGTCGGCACCATGGAGAAGCTCGGTGTCGAGCGTCGGACTTACACGTCGGGCGAGCACAAATCGTTCCTCGATCCGTTCCAGCCGCAAAAGCCTGAGGAGACTCGGTTCTGGCAGGGCGTGCTGGATACGACACACCAGCAGTTCATCAATAGCGTGAAAAAGGGCCGTGGCGACCGTCTCAAGGACAAAGAGCATCCGGAGCTGTTCTCCGGGTTGGTCTGGAACGGGGAGCAGGCGTTGCCGCTGGGCCTGATCGATGGTCTGGGGAGTGCCAGTTCGGTGGCGCGTGACGTGATCGGCGAGAAAGAACTGGTGGATTTCACCGTTCAGGAATCGCCGTTCGATCGCTTCTCGAAAAAGCTCGGTGCCAGCGTGGCTGAGCATCTGGCGATGTGGATGGGCTTCCAGGGGCCTTCGTTGCGCTGATTCTTCTGGCTGCATGAAAAACCGACCTTCGTGGTCGGTTTTTTTCATTCAGGGGATTTGCACGCCTTCGGCCAGCAGCATGTCGACCAGGCGAATCAATGGCAGGCCTATCAGGCTGGTGGCGTCAGGGCCTTCGGTGCTTTGAAACAGGCTCACCCCTAAACCTTCGGCTTTGAAGCTGCCAGCGCAGTCGTAGGGCTGTTCGGCGTGCAGGTAGCGTTCGATGCGCGATGGGTCGAGTGTGCGCATGTGTACGGTGAAGGGCACACAGTCGACCTGGCAGACGCCGGTCTGGCTGTTAAGCAGCGCGAGGCCGGTGAGGAAGGTCACGCGGGTGCCACTTGCAGCCAGCAGTTGCTCGCGGGCCTTTTCGAAGGTGTGCGGTTTGCCGATGAGCCGGTCGCCGAGCACCGCGACCTGGTCGGAGCCGATGATCAGATGAGTGGGGTGGCTGCCGGCCAATGCGCGTGCTTTTTCCTCGGCGAGGCGCTTGACCAGCTCGACGGCGGACTCGTCCGGGCGATGGCTTTCGTCGATATTCGGCGAGCTGCAGGTAAACGGTAGCTGCAAGCGGGTCAGCAATTCCCGGCGATAAACCGAGCTTGAAGCGAGTAATAAAGGCAGCATGCGCATCTCCAGAAGACAGGCGCGAATTCTAGCGGAGGCTTGCAAGTGACGGACAGGGCTGAATTTCCTTTGACATGGCTGGGTGCATCCCTATAATGCTGCGCCTATGTTGAATGACCCGATTCCACCTCACGTTGACCCGCGCAAATTGGCTGATCGTGGCACCACCCTTCAAGGTGAACTGCTGCTGGCCGATTTGGAGAGACTCTGCGACCCGCTTTCCGACACTGTCGGTACGGTGCAGGCTAAATTCGTTTTTGAACGAGATGAACGTAAGTCTGTGGTAATCCACAGCTTTATCGACACCGAAGTCAAAATGGTTTGCCAGCGTTGTCTTGAGCTGGTCACCCTGCCGATCCATAGCGAATGCAGTTATGCTGTGGTGAAGGAGGGTGCGAATACCCAGTCGTTGCCGAAAGGTTATGACGTGCTGGAACTGGGCGAAGATCCATTGGATCTGCAGTCACTGATCGAGGAGGAGCTTCTGCTCGCCTTGCCCATTGTGCCTGCTCATCATCCGGAAGAATGCCAGCAGCCGGCGGGTCTCGATGAGCCCGAACCGAGCGAGGACGAGGTAACGCGGTCCAACCCGTTCAGTGTATTGGCGCAGTTAAAGCGTGACCCAAACGTTTAGGAGTTAATCAATTATGGCTGTTCAGCAGAACAAAAAATCCCGCTCTGCCCGTGACATGCGTCGTTCGCACGACGCCCTGACGGCAAGCACTCTGTCTGTAGAAAAAACCACCGGTGAAATTCACCTGCGTCACCACGTATCGCCAGAAGGCGTATACCGTGGCCGTAAAGTGATCGACAAGGGCGCTGACGAGTAATCACTTGTCTGCTCAAGTCATCGCGATTGACGCAATGGGCGGGGACTTCGGTCCCCGCAGCATTGTTCAGGCCAGCCTTGCTTGCCTGTCTGCTACGCCCTCGCTGCACCTGACCCTCGTCGGTCAACCCTCTCTTCTTGAAGAATTACTCTCTGGCCAATCGGCTGTGGACCGCTCGCGCCTGTCGATTGTGGCGGCGTCCGAAGTCATCACCATGGACGAAAAGCCTGCCCAGGCCTTGCGCGGCAAGCCCGATTCGTCGATGCGTGTGGCGCTGGAGTTGCTGCGAGACGGCAAGGTCCAGGCCTGTGTCAGCGCCGGCAATACCGGCGCGCTGATGGCGTTGTCGCGGTTTGTGCTCAAGACCTTGCCGGGCATTGATCGGCCGGCAATGGTTGCGGCAATTCCGACACAGAAGGGTTACTGCCAGTTGCTCGACCTGGGCGCCAATGTCGATTGCAGCGCCGAGCATCTGTTGCAGTTCGCCGTGATGGGGTCGGTGGCGGCGCAAGCCCTGGGTATCGTTCGTCCGCGAGTGGCGCTGCTGAACATCGGTACTGAAGACATCAAGGGCAATCAGCAGGTCAAGCTGGCGGCCACGTTGTTGCAGCGCGCTCGCGGCATCAATTACATCGGTTTTGTCGAAGGTGACGGTGTGTACCGTGGCGAGGCGGATGTGGTGGTGTGTGACGGTTTTGTCGGCAATATCCTGCTCAAATCCAGCGAAGGCCTGGCGACTATGATTGCCGGGCGCATCGAAGCCTTGTTCAAGAGAAACCTCGCGTCGAAAGTGGTCGGCGTTTTGGCATTACCACTGATGAAGCGTCTGCAAGCCGATCTGGCGCCTGCGCGACACAACGGCGCAAGCTTCCTGGGTTTGCAGGGGATTGTGGTCAAAAGTCATGGTTCTGCGGGGGTTCAGGGCTTCCAGAGTGCGATTCAGCGCGCCTTGATCGAGATCCAGGAAAACCTGCCGGAACGCATTCATGGTCGTCTGGGGGATTTGTTGCTTTAGGCGTTTTCGTCGGACAATGCTTAAATGTGACCGCTCAGTTCAATTTGCCATCCAACTGTCAGTTTCTTGCGTTCCCCCAAACGGGACGTCAATTCTCCGACGACAAGATCATTAGGGGCTTGTTACATGTCTGCTTCCCTCGCATTCGTCTTTCCGGGACAGGGTTCGCAGTCCCTCGGCATGCTGGCCGAGTTGGGCGCGCAACATCCGGTTGTCCTCGACACATTCAAAGAAGCTTCCGATGCTCTGGGTTACGACCTGTGGGCACTGACCCAGCAAGGGCCGGAAGAGCAACTCAATCAAACCGATAAAACCCAACCGGCCATTCTGACCGCCTCGATTGCCTTGTGGCGTCTGTGGCTGGCTGAAGGCGGCGCGCGTCCGGCTTATGTTGCCGGTCACAGCCTGGGCGAATACAGCGCTTTGGTCGCTGCGGGCAGTCTGAGCCTGGGCGACGCGGTGAAGTTGGTTGAACGCCGTGGTCAGTTGATGCAGGAAGCCGTTCCGGCCGGGCAAGGTGGCATGGCCGCCATACTCGGCCTGGACGATGCTGATGTGCTGGCAGCCTGTGCCGAAGCGGCGCAAGGCGAAGTGGTCAGTGCGGTCAACTTCAACTCCCCTGGCCAAGTGGTCATCGCCGGTGCCAAGGCCGCGGTCGAGCGCGCCATCGAAGGCTGCAAGGCCCGTGGTGCCAAACGCGCCATGCCATTGCCGGTCAGCGTGCCGTCCCATTGCGAACTGATGCGTCCAGCGGCCGAGCGTTTCGCCGAGTCGATTGCAGCGATCGACTGGCAGGTGCCGCAGATCCCGGTGGTTCAGAACGTCAGCGCCAATGTGCCGGCCGATCTGGAAACCCTCAAGCGCGATCTGCTTGAGCAGCTTTACAAGCCTGTACGCTGGGTCGAATCGGTTCAGGCACTGGCCGCCAAGGGTGCTACCCAGTTGGTCGAATGCGGCCCTGGCAAAGTACTCGCCGGTCTGAACAAGCGTTGCGCCGAAGGCGTGTGGACATCCAACCTCAATACCCCCGACGCCTTCGCTGCCGCCCGCGCAGCGCTGGCCTGAATCAGGAGAAGCCTGCATGAGTCTGCAAGGTAAAGTTGCATTGGTCACCGGCGCGAGCCGCGGTATCGGCCAGGCTATCGCCCTGGAATTGGGTCGTCAGGGGGCCATCGTTATCGGCACCGCGACATCTGCCTCGGGTGCCGAGCGCATTGCCGCTACCCTGAAGGAAAACGGTATTCAAGGCACTGGCCTGGAACTCAATGTCACCAGCGACGAATCTGTCGCGGCAGTGCTGGCGAGCATCACTTCGCAGTTCGGTGCGCCGGCGATCCTGGTCAATAATGCCGGCATCACCCGCGATAATCTGATGATGCGCATGAAAGATGACGAATGGCATGACGTCGTCGATACCAATCTGAACAGTCTGTTCCGCCTGTCCAAGGGCGTTTTGCGCGGCATGACCAAAGCCCGTTGGGGACGAATTATCAGTATTGGCTCGGTTGTGGGTGCCATGGGCAACGCAGGCCAAGTAAACTACGCAGCCGCCAAGGCCGGTCTGGAAGGTTTCAGCCGTGCACTGGCGCGTGAAGTCGGTTCGCGTTCGATTACGGTAAACTCGGTGGCTCCTGGTTTCATCGACACCGATATGACCCGCGAATTGCCCGAGGCACAGCGTGAAGCCTTGCAGACGCAGATTCCGCTGGGCCGTCTGGGACAAGCTCAAGAGATCGCGTCTGTGGTCGCTTTTCTTGCATCCGACGGTGCGGCTTACGTTACTGGGGCTACAATCCCGGTGAACGGCGGGATGTACATGAGTTAAATGTGACGGGTTGCTTCAAAAAAATGTCATACGAGCTGTCTAAAATCCGTTATAAAGCTGCAATCTATTTATAGGCAGAGGGCCACCAGGTTTGAGGAGTGAAGCTTTCAGTTGAAAAACTGAAAAGTCTTTCTATACACTTACCCACTGGCCAGCTGCCTGAATTTGTCCATTAGGAGTGAAAACAAGGTATGAGCACCATCGAAGAGCGCGTCAAGAAAATCGTTGCTGAGCAACTGGGCGTTAAAGAAGAAGAAGTGGTCAACACTGCTTCCTTCGTTGAAGACCTGGGTGCCGACTCCCTTGACACCGTTGAGCTGGTGATGGCTCTGGAAGAGGAATTCGAGACCGAAATCCCTGACGAAGAAGCTGAGAAGATCACTACTGTACAAGCCGCAATCGATTACGTTACTAACCACCAGGCTTAATAGCTTGTAATCGTTGCTTGCTGTCATGGAAAAACCGCACTGCCTCATGGCGTGCGGTTTTTTCTTTAGGCCTGATGCAAAGTCGTCATTTGAAAAAGGAGAGTGCTGTGTCGCGTAGACGCGTCGTAGTCACCGGTATGGGTATGTTGTCGCCACTGGGCACGGATGTGCCGAGCAGTTGGCAGGGCATTCTGGCTGGCCGCAGTGGCATCGGTCTGATCGAACACACCGACCTTTCTGCCTATTCCACCCGTTTTGGCGGCTCGGTAAAGGGCTTCAATGTCGAGGAATACCTGTCGGTCAAGGAAGCTCGCAAGCTCGATCTGTTCATTCAATACGGTCTGGCCGCAGGTTTTCAGGCCGTTCGTAACGCCGGTCTGGAAGTCACCGACGCCAACCGTGAGCGCATCGGCGTGGCCATGGGGTCGGGTATTGGCGGACTGACCAATATCGAAGAAACCAGCCGCACGCTACATGATTCCGGCCCACGACGGATTTCTCCGTTTTTCGTGCCTGGCTCGATCATCAATATGATTTCCGGTTTCCTGTCCATCCACCTGGGTGCACAGGGACCTAACTACGCCATCGCCACTGCGTGTACCACCGGTACGCACTGCATTGGCATGGCGGCCCGCAACATCATGTACGACGAAGCCGACGTGATGATTGCCGGCGGTGCCGAGATGGCGGCTTGCGGTCTGGGTATGGGCGGCTTCGGAGCTTCCCGCGCACTGTCGACCCGCAACGACGAGCCGACCCGCGCCAGCCGACCATGGGACAAGGGCCGTGATGGCTTCGTGCTGTCCGACGGCGCCGGCGCTCTGGTTCTGGAAGAACTGGAACACGCCAAGGCCCGCGGCGCGACGATCTACGCCGAGCTGATCGGCTTTGGCACCAGTGGCGATGCCTACCACATGACTTCGCCACCGGCTGATGGTGCAGGTGCTGCGCGTTGCATCACCAATGCCTTGCGCGATGCCAAGATCAATGGCGATCAGGTTCAGTACGTAAACGCTCACGGCACCTCGACATCCGCGGGCGACCTTGCCGAAGCCTGTGCGATCAAGTCGGTGTTCGGCGATCACGCTTACAAGCTGGCGGTCAGTTCGACCAAGTCCATGACCGGGCACCTGTTGGGCGCGGCGGGCGCAGTCGAGGCGATCTTCAGTGTGCTGGCGATCAACAGTCAGGTGGCGCCGCCGACCATCAACCTTGATGAGCCGGACGAAGGTTGCGACCTCGATTTCGTACCGCATACTGCGCGCAATATGAATATCGATGTGGTGCTGTCCAACTCCTTCGGGTTTGGCGGTACCAACGGCTCGCTGGTGTTCCGCCGGTTCGCTGACTGATGGACAGTTGGGTCGACGGTCAGCCGGCTGACGCTTTGTCGCTGAAAGATCGCGGCCTGGCTTACGGTGATGGTCTGTTCGAGACCATTGCTGTGCGTAATGGCACGCCAGTGCTGCTGGATCGGCATCTGGTGCGTTTGATCAAAGGTTGCCAGCGGTTGGCAATTAATCTCGACCATGCGGCTGTGTGCACTGAGTTACTGACCTATGCCCAAGTGTTGGGCGAAGGCGTGGTGAAGCTCATCGTCACGCGTGGCGAAAGCGCACGCGGTTATGCGCCCGATCCTTCGGCTCAGGCGCGCCGCATTATGCTGGGCAACCCTCCTGCGGTTTATCCTGCTGCCAACGCGGAGCAGGGCGTTCGCCTGTTCCCCTGTGCGACGCGGCTTTCCAAACAGCCTCTGCTCGCCGGACTCAAACACCTGAACCGTCTTGAGCAGGTCATCGCCCGTTCCGAATGGCAAGACACCGATCATGCCGAAGGCTTGATGCTCGACCAGGCCGGGCGAGTCATCGAAGGCGTGTTCAGCAATCTGTTCCTGGTGCGCGATGGTGTACTGATCACGGCCGAACTCAAACGCTGTGGCGTGGCCGGCGTGATGCGTGCCGAATTATTGTTTCAAGCCGAGTCATTGGGAATCCCCACCCAAATCACCGACATCACCCTCGATCAACTGCAATGGGCTGATGAAGTCTTTGTTTGCAACAGCGTGTATGGCGTTTGGCCTGTGTGCGCCTATGCAGCACTGAGCTGGCCGGTTGGTCCGCTCACCCGTAAACTCCAAACTATTGCCCGCGCGCTACTGGATGCTTGATACGTGAGACGTAAATTCTTGCTGCTGCTGGAAACCGGATTGGTTCTGGCGGGGCTGTGTCTGGGGGCTTCGGCCTGGAAAATCCATTCGGCGCTGGAACAGCCGCTGAACATCACCCAGGAAGTACTGCTTGAAGTGCCAAAAGGCACGACACCCACCCGTACCTTATATCGACTCGAAGCCGACGGCGTCATCAAGGATGCTTTTTGGCTTCGCGTGTATTGGCGCTTCAATCTCGCCAAACAACCGCTGCACAAGGGCGAATACCGCCTGCAGCCCGGCATGACTGTCGAGGGCTTGATCGACCTGTGGAAACGCGGGGAAATGGTTCAGTACAGCCTGACCCTGGTCGAAGGCTGGAATTTCCATCAGGTCCGTGCGGCACTGGCCAAGGATGAAAAACTCGAGCAGACCTTGAACGGTTTGAGCGATAGCGAGGTGATGGACAAGCTCGGACACACCGGGATCTTTCCCGAAGGACGATTCTTCCCCGACACCTACCGCTTCGTGCGTGGCATGACTGACGTCGAGCTGCTGAAGAAAGCCTACGACCGCCTGGACGAAGTCCTCGCCAAGGAGTGGGGCCAGCGCTCGGCTGAGGTGCCGTACACCGAACCCTATCAGGCGCTGATCATGGCCTCGCTGGTGGAAAAGGAAACCGGTGTGCCGCAGGAGCGCGGGCAAATCGCTGGCGTGTTTGTGCGGCGCATGGAAATAGGCATGTTGTTGCAGACCGATCCGACCGTGATCTACGGCCTCGGTGATCGTTACAACGGCAAATTGACTCGCGCCCATCTAAAAGAAGCGACCCCGTACAACACCTACATGATTTCGGGCCTGCCGCCGACTCCGATCGCCATGGTCGGCCGCGAAGCGATTCATGCAGCGCTGAATCCGGTGGCTGGCAATAGCCTGTATTTCGTGGCTCGTGGTGATGGCAGTCACGTGTTCTCAAATGATCTGGACGCGCACAATAACGCTGTGCGTGAGTTCCAGCTCAAACGCCGCGCCGACTACCGCTCCAGCCCCGCGTCGACCACGGGGCCAGAGGCGACGGATGAGCAGGCGCCGATTCCGGCCGCATCGCCCGATACCGCCCCCGAGGATCTGCCGCAAGTGCCGCCGCAAGAGCCTGCTCAAGCGGCGCCACCCGAGCCGCAAGCGCCTGCCCAGGAGCCGTCACAGGCGCCGGCGCAAGAACCCGTTCAAGAACCTGCTGCTGCACCTGTGCCCGATCCGGATGCGACCGCGCCGCAAAGCCCGCAATGACTCTGACTAAGGACTGCCTGTGACTGGCTTGTTTATTACTCTGGAAGGCCCGGAAGGCGCCGGCAAGAGCACCAATCGCGAGTACCTGGCCGAGCGCCTGCGCGCCGCTGGGATCGAGGTCGTGCTGACCCGCGAACCCGGCGGCACGCCGTTGGCCGAGCGAATCCGCGAAGTGCTGCTGACGCCGGTTGACGAAGTCATGAACCCGGACACTGAGTTGCTGTTGGTGTTCGCTGCGCGAGCCCAGCATCTGGCCGAAGTGATTCACCCTGCACTGGCCCGCGGCGCGGTTGTCTTGTGTGATCGCTTCACCGATTCGACTTACGCCTATCAAGGGGGCGGGCGCGGCCTGTCGCTGGAGCGCATCGCGACCCTGGAAACCTTCGTCCAGGGCGATCTGCGCCCGGACCTGACGTTGATTTTCGATCTGCCGGTCGAAGTGGGCCTGGCCCGCGCCAGCGCTCGCGGTCGTCTGGATCGTTTCGAGCTCGAAGGCCGAACCTTTTTTGATGCGGTGCGCAGTGCTTTCCTCAAGCGTGCTGACGCGGATCCTGCGCGTTATGTCCTGGTCGACGCCGCGCAGCCGCTGGCGCAGGTTCAGCAGTCACTGGATGCCTTGCTGCCGCGTCTGCTGGAGTTGACTCGTGGCTGAAGCCTATCCGTGGCAGGACAGTCTCTGGCAGCAGTTGGCCGGTCGCAAGCAACATGCTCACGCCTATCTGCTGCATGGCCCGGCGGGGATCGGCAAGCGAGCGCTGGCCGAGCGCTTGATGGCCAGTTTGCTGTGCCAGCGTCCATCCGCCCAGGATGCTTGCGGCGAATGCAAATCCTGTCTGTTGCTGAAGGCCGGCAGTCACCCCGACAACTACATTCTGGAGCCGGAAGAAGCCGATAAGGCGATCAAGGTCGATCAGGTTCGTGATCTGGTCAGTTTCGTGGTCCAGACCGCGCAGATGGGCGGCCGCAAAGTGATACTGATCGAGCCGGCCGAGTCGATGAACATCAACGCCGCCAACGCCCTGCTCAAAAGCCTTGAAGAACCTTCCGGCGATACTGTTTTGCTGTTGGTCAGCCACCAGACCAGTCGTCTGTTGCCCACGATCAAGAGCCGCTGCGTGCAGCAGGCCTGTCCACTGCCGAGCGAAGCCATGAGTCTTGCGTGGCTGGCGAAGGCGTTGCCGGACTGCTCGGAAGATGAGCGCATCGAGTTGCTGACCCTGGCTGCCGGTTCGCCACTGGCCGCCGTCAACTTGCAGGCCCAGGGCGTGCGCGAGCAGCGCGCGCTGGTGGTCGATGGCGTGAAGAAGTTGCTCAAGCAGCAACAGTCGCCAACACAATTGGCCGAAGGCTGGAATGCGATTCCGCTGTTGCTGCTGTTCGACTGGTTCTGCGATTGGTCGAGCCTGATCCTGCGCTATCAGCTGACTCAGGATGAAGAAGGGTTGGGACTGACGGACATGCGCAAGGTGATTCAGTACCTGGCGCAGAAAGCCGGCCAGGACAAAGTCCTGAATATCCAGGACTGGATCCTCGCCCAGCGCCAGAAAGTGATGAGCAAAGCCAACCTCAATCGCGTGCTGTTGCTGGAGGCACTGTTGGTGCAATGGGCGGGTTTGCCTACCCAGAGGTGACCGTCTGGGCCTAGACTCTCAGCATCAGCAGTGGAGGTCAGCATGAATGAAGCCGTCAATCCGGGGCCGCGCAACGGCATTTTGTCCCTGACGATCAAGGACAAGTCTGTGCTTTACGCGGCCTACATGCCGTTCATCCAAAACGGTGGCCTGTTTATCCCGACCAACAAGAGCTACAAGTTGGGCGATGAGGTATTCATGCTGCTGAACCTGATGGATGAACCGGAAAAGATACCGGTCGCCGGCAAGGTCACCTGGATCACTCCCAAGGGTGCACAGGGCAACCGGGCCGCAGGAGTCGGCGTGCAATTCAACGACGGTGACAACACTGCGCGCAGTCGAATCGAAACCCATCTGGCCGGAGCCCTGAAGTCCGACCGTCCCACTCATACGATGTAAGTTGCAGCCCTTTTATGCTCGTAGATTCCCATTGCCACCTTGATCGACTCGACCTCGCCGCCCACGACGGCTCGCTGGATGCTGCACTGGATGCGGCCCGTCAGCGCGGGGTAGGGCATTTTCTGTGTATCGGCGTCAGCGTCAAGAACGCCGCGGACGTCAAAGCCCTGGCTGAGCGTTATGACGACGTCGACTGTTCGGTCGGCGTACATCCGCTGGATGTGCAGCCGAATGCTGCGCCGGCGCTGGATTGGCTGTTGCACGAGCTCAACCACCCGCGTGTGGTGGCGATTGGTGAAACCGGTCTGGATTATCACTACGAGCCAGAAGCGGCAGAGTTGCAGCAGGCGTCATTTCGACTGCACCTGCAAGCGGCGCAGCAGACCGGCAAGCCGGTGATCATCCACACCCGTGGCGCCCGCGCCGATACGTTGAATCTGCTGCGCGAAGCCGCGCTGCCCCAAGCGGGCGTTCTGCACTGCTTCACCGAAGACTGGGACATGGCCAAAGCGGCGCTGGACATGGGGTATTACATTTCCTTGTCCGGAATTGTCACTTTCCGCAATGCCGACGCTCTGCGTGACGTGGCCAGTAAAGTGCCGGCTGACCGACTGCTGGTGGAAACCGACTCGCCCTACCTGGCGCCGATTCCTCATCGCGGCAAACCGAACCTGCCGCAGTACGTGCGCGACGTAGCGGAATTTTTGGCAATGTTGCGAGGTGAGCCCTACGAGCGTTTTGCCGAGCAAACCACCGAAAACTTCAAGCGGCTTTTTCCGCTGGCGCATGTGAAAGGTTAAATCGCAGGCAAAAAAAACCCGGGTTCTGGGGGGTGAATCCGGGTTAAGACCATTAGGAGTAAAACAAAGGCACGCGGTCCGTTGGTACCTATATCGGCGTGACACTTGGGGGAGATGCCCCGCCGACATTTGAAGTATTGATCAGTATTGCGCCGAGTCCAGTTTACCGACGCCGGTTTTTAAACAAATTTGGAATACGTGCGCTTCGGTTGAGTTCTCATCAATCTGCAAAGCTGCCGGAATTCATCAAGAAACACATATATGGTCGGATGATCCGTGCATTTTTGCGCAAGTTAGGCATAATACGCGGCTTCGAATTTTGACCCCTACAGACCTTTTCTTATGCATAAAGAACCTCGTAAGGTCCGTGAGTTTCGTCGCCGCGAGCAAGAAATTCTCGATACCGCGCTCAAGCTGTTCCTCGATCAAGGTGAAGACAGTGTCACCGTCGAGATGATTGCTGATGCCGTCGGTATCGGCAAAGGCACGATCTACAAGCACTTCAAATCCAAGGCTGAAATCTATCTGCGCCTGATGCTTGATTACGAGCGCGATTTGAACGAGCTGTTGCATTCGGCCGATGTCGACAAGGACAAGGAAGCCCTGTCCCGCGCCTACTTCGAATTCCGCATGCGCGACCCGCAACGCTATCGGTTGTTCGATCGCCTGGAAGAAAAGGTGGTCAAGGGCAATCAGGTTCCGGAGATGGTCGAGGAGCTGCACAAGATTCGCGCCTCGAACTTCGAACGCCTGACTCTGCTGATCAAGGGTCGGATCAGCGAAGGCAAGCTCGAAGACGTGCCGCCATACTTCCATTACTGCGCGTCCTGGGCGCTGGTGCACGGCGCTGTGGCGCTGTATCACTCGCCGTTCTGGAGCAATGTGCTGGAAGATCAGGAAGGCTTCTTCCAGTTTCTGATGGATATCGGCGTGCGCATGGGCAACAAGCGCAAGCGCGATACCGACACCCCGAGCAGCTGAGTCCATACAGTTCGCCTTATCGCGCCATGATATTCACACCATGGCGCAGTACCGCAGGAATATACTCAGGCTTAGGTATTGCTAAAACTTGATTTGTGAGTCAAGTTTTAGCGGTCCGAATATTCTTTCGCCGGAGTGATCCATGATCGTTGACCGTCAAGGCAGGCGTTTTCGCAATTTGCGAATCAGTCTGACTTCAGCCTGTAATTACGCTTGTACCTACTGCGTGCCCAACGGCAAGCGTTTGGTGGCTGCGCAGGATGAATTGTCGGCCGAGGCCATGGCGCGTGGCGTGGCGTATCTGATCGAGGCCGCAGGCATCGAGCGTTTGCGCATCACCGGTGGCGAACCGCTGGTCAGCCCCAAACTCGAAGCCTTCATGACCGCCGTCGGGCAGATGGGCCTGGCGGACATCAGCCTGACTACCAACGGTCAGTTGCTGGCGAAAAAACTGCCACTGCTGGTCGACGCCGGCATTCGTCGCATTAACGTTTCCCTCGATACCCTGGATGCCAGCGCGTTTCGCAGCATTGCCCGTGGCGGCGATCTGGCGACTGTGCTCGACGGTATGGATCAGGCCAGCGCAGCCGGCCTGAAGATCAAGGTCAATATGGTGCCACTGCGTGGGCAAAACCTCGATCAAGTGATGCCACTACTCGATTACTGTCTGGAGCGCGGCTATGAGCTTCGCTTCATCGAGCTGATGCGCATGGGTCACCTGGCCAGCGACTCGAATGCTTTCCTGCAACAGTTCGTGAGCCTTCAGCAGTTGCTGAGCCTGATCGGTGAGCGCCACGATTATCTTCAGGCCGATGCGCCAGTCGACGCCACAGCCGTGCGCTACGAGATCCCGGGGCAAGGCCACTTCGGTGTGATCGCCAACGAAAGCGTGCCGTTCTGCCGCACTTGCTCGCGGCTGCGTCTGTCGTCCACGGGATGGCTGCATGGCTGCCTGTCGTCGAGCAACCGCCACTATGTCGGCGATCTGCTGGACAAACCCCGTCATCAAGCGTTGCCCGCCTTGCAACGACTCTTGGTGAAAGCCTTGGGTGATAAACAGGAAGTGGCATTTTCTGGTGGCGCGACCGTGATGAAAATCATCGGCGGTTGATCCTCCCTCATCGCGAGGCGCTGATGTTCCCGAGCTGGCGCGGAAGCTGCATCCCATGGCCATTCGCCGGTTTTCCGTCACCGGCCTCTGGAGGGTAGGATGCGTAGCCTGGTTTTGCTGCTGGCCGTTTTGGCGCTTGGTGGCTGCATGAATGTCAGCGATCTGGCTGAAGGGACTCGCTACCACATGAGCGATGCGGGGCTGCTCGACCATAGCGACAGTCGTCGTGTGAATAACCTGCGCATTCAACCGGACTCTTTCGTGTATATCGCCCAAGGCGCCTTTGTGCCGCCAGGCAGTGCTGTCTACCCACGACCTAACGTGATAGCCGAAGTCGCCTTCAATGGTTTTGTCGAATACTTCCCTATGGTTCGCCGCGCCCGTGCCCCGCAAGGCCTTGATCAAGCCATGGGCGAAGCCCGTGCCGCCGGTGCCCATTACCTGCTCTATACCCGGTTCGCCAGGTCCGACGACCGTATCGGCAACTCGGACGAGTGGCTGGATCAGGAGGCCCTGGATCGCCTCGGTATCGACGGCGGCGTGATTCAGATCATGTTGATCGAGACCAGCACCCAGTATTTGATTGATACTGCACGCATCAAGAGTCGTGGCGGTTTACTGACGTTCCACGACAAAAAGCCAGAGGACCTGATGGGCCCGCCGCTGGAACAATATGCGCGCAGCCTGCTGGGGCTCCGCGACCAGTAATTGAAAAGGAGAACGCCATGAGTGGCCCGCAAAAAGCCAACGATCTGTTGGGGCAAATCCCCAAAACCAAAGGCTTGCCGCCAGTCCACCTGTGGAACCCCGACTTTTGCGGCGACATCGACATGCGTATCGCCCGTGACGGCACCTGGTATTACCTGGGCACGCCGATCGGGCGCAAGCCGATGGTCAAGCTGTTCTCCACCATCATTCGCCGCGATGGTGACGATTACTTCCTCATCACCCCGGTCGAGAAAGTTGGCATCAAGGTCGACGATGCGCCTTTCGTGGCGATTGCCGTGGATGTTGAAGGCGAAGGTGAAACCCAGCTCCTGCGCTTCACCACCAATGTTGATGAGACCGCCGAGGCTGGTGCCGAACACCCCGTGCGCGTAGTGATCGACCCGGTAACGCAGGAGCCTGCGCCCTACGTGCATGTGCGTACCAACCTTGAAGCCCTGATCCACCGCAACGTGTTCTACCAACTGGTGGAACTGGCCGTCACCCGCGAGATCGACGGGCAACGCTGGCTAGGCGTATGGAGCGGTGGCGAGTTCTTCCCCATCGGGCTTGAGCCGTAACTCGCTGAGTTGCTGTGTTCTGGAAAACGGCCCGCTATTAAGCGGGCCGCTGTCATTGGGCTTACAAACCCTTGCTCTTGAGCCGAGCGGCATGGTCAAGGTAGAGCTTCACCGGGTTGACATTCCAGCTGTCGACCCCTGCAATCTGATTGACTGCGTCAAAATGGTCCATCGGGTAATCCGAGCGAATCACTTTCCCCAGGTGCGAACTGTATTGACCGACCAGCCCGTCGTTGGCGTTTTTCTCTTTGTAAAATAGCTTCGACAGCACGATACAGTTCAAGTGGGACGGATCGAGGGGTTGCAGGCTTTGAAAGTTTTGTACGATCCCGCTCCAAGAGTAGTAATACACACCGTTTTCAATTTCGTTGCCTTCCCCACCCCAATGTTCCGGTATCCCTTGCGGGTACTTGAGATTGAAAGCGGCTAATCCTGCGCTGGTCAGGGATTCGAAAGCCGCTTGAGCGTCCTGAGGGTTTTGCGGATGACCGCTGATCAACGAAATGAAGGTGCCAACTGCTTTGAACAGGGCTAAAACGAGCGCTTCGGGCAACTCTCCAGGCGTCAGCGCCTTATGCAATTGGTCGGCAATCTCGGAGCCATGATTGGGGCAGCTGACGGAAGTGACTGATGCGACCTTTTCCGGGTGTAGCGCCGCTACATAGCGTGCGGCCAGTGGACCTTGGCTGTGCCCGATCAGATTGACCTTGGCGGCTCCCGTTTCCTGCAAAATACGGGTGATGTGTTCGAGCAGTTTTTTACCGCGCTCCTCGTTACCGTTAACGGCTGGAATGTTGACGGCAAACACCTTGGCGCCTGCATGTTCCAAGGCTTCTTTGATCTCGAAGAAGTAGGGATAGCCGGCAATTTTATCGAAGCCAAAAAGGCCGTGGACTAAAATAATCGGGTATTGCGTAGACGCATCCATGTTCATGCTTATACCTGTCGATAGCTGACTTTAGTGGTACAGATGCTATTGACTGCTTGATCTGTCGTGGCTAACCGTAGGTCACAATAGGGGTTCGTTCAAATTGATCGCCTGGACGCCGTCAAACAGAAAAATTCAAATTGACACCCAATCGTATGATGATTAGCGTGGACACCCATCGCGAACGGCTTAGTGCCGTCCTTGCCTCGAGGTGTCCATGTCCAGCAGTTTTCATGCGTCGACGGTCGATTGGCTGGGTTGCTGGATCGCCACGGGGCAGGTCAAACCGGGTGAGACGCTCAAGGTTGAAGCCGACTTGGGCGAGCAGCTCGGTGTCAGCCGCACCGTTATTCGTGAAGCCATAAAAACCCTGGTCGCCAAAGGCATGCTCGAAGTCGGGCCAAAGGTCGGCACGCGGGTGTTGCCGGTGCGACGCTGGAACCTCTTCGATCCGCAAGTCGTAGGCTGGCTGTCGCGCAGCGGCTTGCCGGAAAACTTCGTCGACGACTTGCTCGACCTGCGCCGCACCATCGAACCGATGGCCGTGCGCTGGGCGTGCGAGCGCGCTACCGTCGAGCAGGTTCAAGCCATCCTTCAGGCTTACAACGCATTGGAGAGGGCAGTGGACAGCGGCGTCGATTACAACCGTGCCGACCAGTTCTTCCATGAGTGCATCCTCGCCGCCAGCCACAATCAATTCATCGAACAAATGGTCCCGGCCCTCGGCGCGCTGCTCGCGGTGTCTTTCGAGGTGTCCGCCGCCGACCCGGACGAACTGCGCCGCACGCTACCGGTTCACAAAGACATGGCCGAAGCCATCGCCGCTCGGGATGCCGCGCGGGGTGTCTGGGCCTGCATGACCCTGATCGATAACGCCGACCTGGCCATCAAGCGCTTCTACCCGCAAGTCATGGCCGACAAGAAGGCCAGCTGACAACCATAAAAAAAACAGGAGGTTTCATGACGTGGACTGCGGTTACCGAACACCGGGCGAGACTGGGCGAAGGCCCGTTCTGGGACGCGCCGACCCAGGCGCTGTACTGGGTTGATATCGCCGGTCAGCAGGCGCTGCGGCTGATTGGTGCCAACGTGCAGATCTGGCAGATGCCCGAGCACGTGTCTGCCTTCATCCCCTGCGAAAGCGGCGATGCATTGGTGACGTTGAACAGCGGCGTGTATCGACTCGATCTGGATTCCCCCGGCCTGGAGCCACGACTGACCTTGCTTTGCGTGGCCGATCCGCAACCCGGCAATCGCGCTAATGAAGCCCGTTGCGATGCTCAGGGCCGGCTCTGGCTCGGCACCATGCAGAACAACATCGGCGAGCAGGGTGAAGACGTGCCCATCGTGCGGCGTTCCGGTGGCCTGTTTCGCATCGATCGCGATGCACGGGTCACGCCGTTGCTTCGAGGGCTGGGCATCCCTAACACGTTGCTGTGGAGCGAAGATGCAACCACCGTGTATTTCGCCGACAGCCTCGACAGCACGCTCTACCAGCATTTCATCCGCACCGACGGCAACCTCGACCCGGCCCAGGTCTGGTTCGGGCCCCATGAGCGTGGCGGCCCTGATGGCTCGGCGATGGATGCCGAGGGTTGTATCTGGAACGCGCGTTGGGACGGCAGTTGCCTGCTCAGACTGACCCCGGACGGGCAGATTGATCGCGTGGTCGAACTGCCGGTCAGCCGCCCCACCAGTTGCGTATTCGGTGGCGAAGAGCTGAAAACCCTCTACATCACCAGCGCCGCGAGCCCGCTCAACCATCCGTTGGACGGCGCCTTGCTATCGATTCGAGTTGATGTGCCCGGAAAAACGTGTACTCGTTTTGCTGGATGAATCCCAAAATATGGGATGTAAAATTATATATTGAGATTATCTGGCGGTCGGGTTTATAGTCGGCCCCATCAGTGACACGCACTCACACTTAAAAAAACAAAATAGGTGAAGTGATGCAGCGATTTTCTAGAAAGCCTTTTGACCGGACATCGACAGATGCCCGGTTTTTGTCGTGCCTTCGAAAAGGAGTCTTGATCCATGGCTGAACCTCTTTCCTTGCCATCGGTGCCCGAGCCGCCGCAGGGTGAGCGACTGAAAAACAAGGTCGTACTGCTGACCGGTGCCGCTCAGGGTATCGGCGAGGCGATTGTTGCGACGTTCGCGTCTCAGCAGGCCAAGCTGATCATCAGCGATATCCAGGGTGAGAAAGTCGAAAAGGTCGCGGCCCACTGGCGGGACAAAGGCTTTGATGTTCAGGCGATCAAGGCCGACGTATCGCGTCAGCAGGACCTGCACGCCATGGCCACACTGGCGATCGAGCTTCACGGGCGGATCGACGTGCTGGTCAATTGCGCTGGGGTCAATGTATTCCGCGATCCGCTAGAAATGACCGAAGAAGACTGGCATCGCTGCTTCGCCATCGACCTGGACGGCGCGTGGTACGGCTGCAAGGCTGTATTGCCGCAGATGATCGAACAGGGCATCGGCAGCATCATCAACATCGCCTCGACCCATTCCACTCACATCATTCCCGGCTGCTTCCCGTACCCGGTGGCCAAACACGGCTTGCTCGGCCTGACCCGAGCCCTGGGCATCGAATATGCGCCGAAGGGCATTCGCGTCAACGCCATCGCGCCGGGCTACATCGAGACCCAACTGAACGTTGATTACTGGAACGGTTTTGCCGACCCGCATGCCGAGCGTCAGCGCGCCTTCGATCTGCATCCGCCACGGCGCATCGGGCAGCCGGTCGAAGTGGCCATGACGGCCGTTTTCCTGGCCAGCGATGAAGCGCCGTTCATCAATGCCTCGTGCATCACCATCGATGGTGGTCGCTCGGTCATGTATCACGACTGAAAAACCCGGGTTTGAGACGCGGAACTACGCCTGAAATCCAATCATCATACGATATGACTATTTGCTGCACCGGCTTTCAAAATAACGCTCAAAAAAATAACAAGGAGTCAGCTTATGAATCGTCGTCGTGGGATCCGTTCCCTGTGCTGTGCCGCTTTGGCGGTCACCGCGGTCAGCCTGAGCAGTTCGTTGCTGGCGGCCGAGGAAGTGAAGATCGGTTTTCTGGTCAAACAGGCGGAAGAACCCTGGTTCCAGACCGAGTGGGCGTTCGCCGAAAAGGCCGGGAAAGAGAAGGGCTTCACCGTCATCAAGATCGCCGTGCCGGACGGTGAGAAAACCCTCTCGGCAATCGACAGCCTCGCCGCCAACGGTGCCAAGGGTTTTGTGATCTGCCCGCCAGACGTATCCCTCGGACCCGCGATCATGGCCAAAGCCAAGCTCAACGGTTTAAAAGTCATCGCCGTCGATGACCGCTTCGTCGACGCCAGTGGCAAGTTCATGGAAGACGTTCCGTACCTCGGCATGGCAGCGTACGAAGTCGGCCAGAAGCAGGGTGCGGCAATGGCCACCGAAGCGAAAAAACGCGGTTGGGACTGGAAAGACACCTATGCGGTGATCAATACCTTCAATGAACTCGACACCGGCAAAAAGCGCACCGACGGTTCGGTCAAAGCCCTGGAAGACGCCGGGATGCCGAAAGACCACATTCTGTTCTCGGCCCTGAAAACCCTCGACGTACCCGGCAGCATGGACGCCACCAATTCGGCATTGGTGAAACTGCCAAGCGGCGCGAAAAACCTGATCATCGGCGGCATGAACGACAACACCGTGCTGGGCGGCGTGCGCGCCACCGAAAGCGCCGGTTTTGCCGCGGCCAATGTGATCGGCATCGGCATCAACGGCACCGACGCCATCGGCGAATTGAAGAAGGCCAACAGCGGCTTCTTCGGCTCGATGCTGCCGAGCCCGCACATCGAGGGCTACAACACCGCGAGCATGATGTTCGAGTGGGTCACCACCGGTAAGGAGCCACCGAAATACACCGCGATGGACGACGTAACGCTGATCACGCGCGAGAACTTCAAGCAGGAACTGGAAAAGATCGGCCTCTGGAACTGAGGCTCGGTTGATTTCATTGGCAGCCCTGGTGACGGGGCTTGCCTGATCTGTGTGATGAGGTGGTTATGGCGCAAACAAAAATACAACAACACAGCGGCTGTTCTTTTAGTGGCAGTGGCAGCTTGCGCTTCAACGGGATCGGCAAGACCTTTCCCGGGGTGAAGGCGCTGGATGGCATCAGTTTCGTCGCCCACCCGGGGCAAGTTCACGCCTTGATGGGCGAGAACGGCGCCGGCAAATCCACGCTGCTGAAAATCCTCGGCGGTGCTTACATCCCGAGCAGCGGCGACCTGCAGATCGGCGAGCAGACGATGACCTTCAAATCCACCGCCGACAGCATCGGCAGTGGCGTCGCAGTGATCCATCAAGAGTTGCACCTCGTCCCGGAAATGACCGTGGCAGAGAACCTGTTCCTCGGTCATCTGCCGGCCAGTTTCGGCCTGATCAATCGCGGCGTATTGCGGCAACAGGCATTGGCCTGCCTCAAAGGCCTGGCCGATGAAATCGATCCGCAGGAGAAAGTAGGGCGCCTGTCCCTCGGTCAGCGGCAACTGGTGGAAATCGCCAAGGCTTTGTCCCGTGGTGCGCATGTGATTGCGTTTGACGAACCGACCAGCAGCCTGTCGGCACGGGAAATCGATCGGTTGATGGCAATCATCGGTCGCCTGCGCGATGAAGGCAAAGTGGTGCTTTACGTCTCCCATCGCATGGAAGAAGTGTTCCGCATCTGCAACGCGGTGACGGTGTTCAAGGACGGTCGCTTTGTGCGCACGTTCGAGGACATGAGCGAACTGACTCACGATCAGTTGGTGACCTGCATGGTCGGTCGCGACATTCAGGACATCTACGATTACCGCCACCGTCAACGTGGCGCGGTGGCGCTCAAGGTCGACGGTTTGCTGGGGCCGGGTTTGCGTGAGCCGGTGAGTTTCGAGGTGCACAAAGGCGAGATTCTCGGGTTGTTCGGCTTGGTCGGCGCCGGTCGTACCGAGCTGTTCCGAATGCTCAGCGGCCTTGAGCGCAACACCGCCGGACGCCTGGAATTGCGCGGTCATGAACTGAAGTTGCGTTCACCCCGCGATGCGATTGCCGCCGGGATTCTACTGTGCCCCGAGGACCGCAAGAAGGAGGGCATCCTGCCGCTCGCCAGCGTCGCCGAGAACATCAACATCAGCGCTCGCGGCGCTCATTCCACCTTCGGCTGCCTGTTGCGCGGTCTGTGGGAGAAGGGCAACGCCGACAAGCAGATCAAAGCGCTGAAAGTGAAAACGCCCAACGCGGCACAGAAAATCATGTACCTGTCTGGCGGCAATCAGCAGAAGGCGATTCTCGGTCGCTGGCTGTCGATGCCAATGAAAGTCCTGTTGCTCGACGAACCGACTCGCGGTATCGACATCGGCGCCAAAGCCGAGATTTACCAGATCATCCACAATCTGGCTGCCAGCGGCATCGCGGTGATTGTGGTGTCCAGCGACCTGATGGAAGTGATGGGTATTTCCGACCGCATCCTGGTGCTCTGCGAAGGCGCAATGCGCGGCGAACTTTCCCGCGCAGAGGCCAATGAATCCAACTTGTTGCAACTGGCTTTGCCGCGCCAACGCGCTGACGGCGTGGCGAACTGAGAGGTGACTATGACAATTCAAAACAACGCTTTGCCCACCCAGCGCAAACCTCTGGACCTGCGGCGCTTTCTCGATGACTGGGTGATGCTGCTGGCGGCCGTCGGGATCTTCGTACTCTGCACCTTGCTGATCGACAACTTCCTCTCGCCGCTGAACATGCGCGGCCTGGGCCTGGCGATTTCCACGACGGGGATTGCCGCTTGCACCATGTTGTATTGCCTGGCGTCCGGGCACTTCGATTTGTCGGTGGGTTCGGTGATTGCCTGTGCCGGCGTGGTCGCCGCGGTGGTGATGCGCGACACTGACAGCGTGTTTCTCGGTGTTGTTGCGGCGCTGTGCATGGGGCTGATTGTCGGGTTGATCAACGGCATCGTGATCGCCAAGCTGCGGGTCAATGCGTTGATTACCACGCTGGCGACCATGCAGATCGTTCGCGGCCTGGCTTACATCTTCGCCAACGGCAAAGCGGTGGGCGTGTCGCAAGAGCAGTTTTTCGTCTTCGGTAACGGCCAGTTGTTGGGTGTGCCGGTGCCGATTCTGATTACCATCGTTTGCTTCCTGTTTTTTGGCTGGTTGCTGAACTACACCACGTACGGGCGCAACACCATGGCCATTGGCGGTAACCAGGAAGCGGCGCTGTTGGCCGGGGTGAACGTTGACCGGACCAAGATCATCATCTTCGCCGTGCACGGAGTGATCGGGGCGTTGGCCGGGGTGATTCTGGCGTCACGCATGACGTCCGGTCAGCCGATGATTGGTCAGGGTTTTGAGCTGACGGTGATTTCTGCCTGCGTGTTGGGCGGGGTGTCGTTGAGTGGCGGGATCGGCATGATTCGGCATGTGATTGCCGGGGTGCTGATTCTGGCGATTATTGAGAACGCGATGAACCTGAAGAACATCGATACGTTTTACCAGTATGTGATTCGCGGTTCGATCCTATTGCTGGCTGTCGTCATTGACCGGTTAAAACAACGCTAAACCCCCGCTAACCTGATCGTTCCCACGCTCTGCGTGGGAATGCCTCATCGGACGCTCCGCGTTCGGCTTTTGGGGACGCAGAGCGTCCCGGGCCTGCATTCCCATGCGGAGCGTGGGAACGATCAGCGTAAGTTTACCCGTCACCTCCCCAAAATATCCCTTGCCCGCCCAACCCTGTTTCGGTTATCACTCTGTACATGATTAGACAGGTACGATTTGACAAGAAACAACGGGTGGTCGACGAACTCATCCGGCGCATCGAAGGCGGCCTCATAGAGGACGGCTTTCTGTTGCCGGGTGAGCATCAGTTGGCTCAAGAATTCAAAGTCAGCCGCGGCACGCTGCGCGAAGCCCTGGCCGAGTTGAAACGGCGCAACTACATCGCAACCCAAAGCGGGGTGGGCTCCATCGTCACCTTCGACGGTGTCGTGCTCGATCAGCGCAGCGGCTGGGCGCAGGCCCTGGCCGACAGCGGGGCGCTAATCAACACCGAAGTGCTGCGGCTGGAGGCGGTCACCCGTCCTGACCTGTTGCCGCGTTTCGGCACTGACCAATTCATCACCCTCGACCGGCGCCGCCGTACCAACGAAGGCAAGCTGGTCTCCCTCGAACGCTCATTGATGCCTGCCACCGGAGGCCTGGAAAGCCTGCCGCGAGTGGGCCTGATCGATAACTCCCTGACCATCACCCTGGCCGCCTATGGCTACATCGGCGAACGCGGAGATCAATGGATCGGCGCCGAACCTTTGAACGCCGAAGACGCCGAACTGCTCAGTCGTCCTGTCGGCACGGTTTTCCTCAAGGCCTTGCGCACCACCTACGACCGTCGAAACCGCTTCATGGAGCAGGTCGAAAGTTTGCTCGACCCGGTGCACTTTCGCCTGCACCTGCAATTTGGAACCTCGCAATGACCGCGCTCAACCGTGCCTTGGGTGCGTTCTATGGACTGGCCCTGGGCGATGCGCTGGGCATGCCGACCCAATCCCTGAGTCGCGCCGAGATCAAGACGCGCTTCGGCGAAATTACTGGCTTGGAAGACGCCGGCCCGGATCAACCGATCGCCGCGAACATGCCCAAAGGCTCGATCACCGATGACACTGAACAGGCGATTCTGGTCGGCCAATTGCTGGTTGAAGGCGAGGGCCGGATCGAACCGGCGATGCTCGCCCAGCGGCTGATCGAATGGGAAACCGCGATGCAGGCCAAGGGCTCGCAAGACTTGCTCGGCCCTTCGACCAAACGTGCTATCGAAATGATTCTCGCCGGCCACTCGCCAGAAGAAGCGGGACGCTACGGCACCACCAATGGCGCGGCGATGCGCATCACGCCGGTGGGGATCGCGACGGACGTCGCCGATCCGCAGCGTTTCGTCAACGCTGTCGTGCAGGCTTGCCAGGTCACCCACAACACCACGTTGGGCATTTCCAGCGCGGCGGCGGTGGCGGCGGTGGTCTCGGCCGGTATCAACGGCATGGACCTGGGCGAGGCGTTGAACCTCGGCCAGCAAATCGCTCATCAAGCTGAAAGCCACGGTTACTGGGTGGCTGGCGGACGCATCGCCTCGCGCATCAGCTGGGCGCGGACCCTCAGTGTCGACAGCGACAAGGCATTGCTGGCGGACTTGATGTACGACGTCATTGGCACTTCAGTGGCTTCGCAGGAATCGGTGGTGGTCTCGTTTGCCCTGGCCCAGCAAGTGGCCATTGGCGAAATGAACGCTTTCGAAGCGCTGTGCATGGCCGCAAGCCTTGGCGGCGACACTGACACCATCGCGGCGATTCTCGGCGCCATGCTCGGGGCCTGCTTGGGCCTTGAGAGTTGGCCGGTCGAGATGATCGACACGGTCAAAGCCGTGAATGCATTGGAGCTGGAGCCTTTGGTGCAAGGGCTTTTGGCTTTGCGTTGACTGGACTGGCCTCTTCGCGAGCAAGTCGGATCGCCGCACCGCCGCTCCCACATTAGTTATGTGCCATGCACAGTATTTGTGAGCGCTGCAGATCAAAGGTGGTGGGCTTGCTCGCGAAGGCCGCGCCGCCTAAATGAATTTTTTACACGCAATGGATCGCACTGACTTGGCCAGGACAGCCGGGATGTCGTTTTGTCTTCCGTCATTGCCCACAACCACAACAAAGGCAACAGGAGCATTTTCACATGAGTTCATCGAACGCCGGGCAAAGCGCCGGGCAACTGGAAACCCGTGGCATCGAGCCGGTGCCGGAAGCGGAGTGCAACGGTCATCCGTTGCAACTGTTCTGGGTCTGGTTCGCGGCCAACATTTCTATCCTTGGCCTGCCGCTGGGTGCGACCCTCGTAGCCTTTCGCGGGCTGGCGATCTGGCAGGCGATCATTGTCGCGATCCTGGGTGCCGCCGGTTCGTTCGCGGTGGTCGGGATCATCTCCATTGCCGGTCGCCGTGGTCGCGCACCGAGCCTGACGTTGTCGCGAGCGATCTTCGGTGTGCGCGGCAACATCGGGCCGACCCTGGTTTCGCTGATGTCGCGTCTGGGCTGGGAAACCGTCAACACCACCACCGCAGCGTTCGTGCTGTTGTCGCTGTGCTCGATTCTGTTCGGCTCGCCGGTAGAAGCCAAAGGCGCACCGCTGCTGACCCTGGTGTTCATCGCGATTTTTGTGTTGCTGACGTTGTCGGTCTCCGGCCTCGGTCACGCCACGTTGCTGGTGATCCAGAAGTGGGCGACTTACGTGTTCGGTGCGCTGAACATTCTGGTCGGCGGTTTCCTTTGCGCCACCATCGACTGGAGTGCGGTGTTCAACGCAACGCCCGCGCCGTTGAGTGCGATGATCATCGGCGTCGGCACCATGGCCGCGGGTACTGGGATTGGTTGGGCCAACGCGGGTGCCGACATGTCGCGCTATCAGCATCGCAGCGTCAAAGCCGTGCGCCTGGTGGCGTCGGCGGCGTTCGGTGCGGGGATTCCGCTGGTACTGCTGATCACCCTCGGCGGCCTGCTGTCGGTGGGCAACAATGACCTGGCCTCGGCCACTGACCCGATCATTGCAATCCGCGACATGCTGCCGACCTGGATGGCCGTGCCGTACCTGATCACCGCGTTCGGTGGGTTGCTGCTGTCGAACAACCTCTCGGTGTACTCCGCCGGTTTGACCACGTTGACCCTCGGCCTGAAGGTCAAACGCGTCTACGCGGTGGTGGTCGATATCGTCGCGATCTTCGCCGGTTCGATTTATTTCATGCTGATCGCCGACAGTTTCTACGGCCCGTTCATTACCTTCATTTCGCTGCTGGCGGTGCCGATCACTGCGTGGGTCGCGATCTTCGTCGTCGACCTGATTCACCGTCATTACTACAGCCCCAAAGACCTGCTGGACGTCAGCCCGAGCAGTGCCTACTGGTACAACGGCGGTATTGAGTGGCGCGCCTTCGGTGCGTGGGCGGTGGCGATCGTATTGGGCTTCAGCTTCACCACCATTGGCACGACCGAACAAACTGTCTGGTTCCGCGGCTTCCTGTCCGACTCCTGGCTGGGCCATAACGGCCTCGGCTGGATCGTGACGTTCCTGATGGCCGGCGGGATTTATTGGGTACTCGGCGGGGCCAAGGATCGTCGTGCCGCGATGACCGAGAACGCTCATGCATAGGTTGCTGCACACCGGCCAGGTCATCATCGACCTGGTCATGGCCGTGGATAAACTGCCTCATTCGGGCGGCGATGTACTGGCGCAGTCCGCCAGTTTCGAGGCCGGCGGCGGCTTTAACGTGATGGCCGCCGCCCAGCGCAATGGCTTGCCGGTGGTTTACCTCGGCCGTCATGGCACCGGACGTTTCGGCGACCTTGCCCGCGAAGCGATGAACGCTGAAGGCATTCGGATCGGCATCACTCACCGCGCTGAGCGGGATACGGGATTGTGCGTCGCGGTCACCGAAGCGTCAGCCGAGCGCAGTTTCATTTCCTATATCGGTGCCGAAGGTGAGCTGACTGCCGAGGATTTGGCGAGCGTGCCGGCCGAGGCGGGTGACTATGTCTACGTCAGCGGCTACAGCCTGCTGCAGGGCGGCAAAGCCCAGGCACTGGTGGATTGGATTTTGGATTTACCGAGCGCGATCAACGTGGTGTTCGATCCGGGTCCGCTGGTGGATTCGCCGGATGAGCCGTTGATGCAAGCCTTGCTGGCACGCATCGATCTGTGGACCAGCAACAGTGTCGAGGCGTTGAAGTTTACCGCTACGTCGGACATTGCCGAGGCCTTGAACCGGTTGGCAGATCATCTGCCGGTCGACGCTTTGATGGTGGTTCGTGACGGCCCTCAAGGATGCTGGATCAACCAGCGTGGAGACCGCCAGCATGTGCCGGGTTTCAAGGTTGAGGCGGTAGACAGCAATGGTGCGGGGGATGCGCATGCCGGGGTATTTGTGGCCGGGTTGGCGCAAGGATTGTCGGCGGTTGAAGCGGCGCGGCGGGCTAATGCGGCGGCGGCGTTGGCGGTGACTCGATGGGGGCCGGCGACTTCACCGGGGAGTACCGAGGTGGATGCGCTAATTAGCCAGACTTTCGCTGCCTGATCGCGATGGGGCCTTAAAATTCGAGTCTGTCAAACGGTCGCAGCCGCGCACGACTGCGACCTGATTAGTCTTGCTAAACGTCCAGCTTACGCGCCGCCTCAACCCCTGCGGAACTGAGTTTGATCGGCAAGCTCAACGAATGCTCACCCGCTTCGTTGCAGGTCACATGCCCATGTTGAATCAGCCCGCGATCCTGCAGCGTGGCGAGGGTGCTGGCCACGACTTTTTCCCCCCGGTAATTGTCCAGGACCTCTTTGCCCAAGCCGCTTGGATGGGCATGCAGCAGACGGGTCAGGATTTCTTTCTCAAGGTTTTTATCGACGTTCATGGTTACCTCTTCCTGGATGTGGATAGGTCGCTCGCGTCGGCGAACTATTGGCTGGCACCGCCTTCTGAGCCCGAACCACCGGTGGTGGTTTTCGAGCCGACGCCGGTGTCGGCGTTATCAGGTGTCTGGGTGTCTGGCCTGTTCATTCCGCCTTGACGGCCCGCGTCGTTGCCCTGGGTCCGTGGGTCGGTGCCCGTAGACGGAGGCAGGCTGCTGTCGACGCCCGTGCCATTGGTGTTGATGCCGGGTGCGCTTTGGATGGCTGGGGATTTGGGTTTTTCGACCGGATCGGTCGGGCCAGTACCCGTGGCGGTGGTTGCGGCAAACGTGGCGCAGGACAACAGGGTGGTGAGAGCGAGGGCGGTCAATTTGGACATCATCATGGTGTGTCTCCATTTAATTAGAGTCCCTACTTGATGTTGGTCCGCCCACGATTTGGATTGGTGCCTGATGAACGACGAACGGTCTAGGCCTGCTGCAAGGCTTTGCTGGTACAGGCGCGGCGCCAGACCAGCCGGCCGACGCTGATCAGCCAGTTCAGCAGGGCCACTGCCAGCACCGTGAGCAGCAGCGTCGACATCCCTTGTTCGACGATGATTTTCCCGGCCAGCAGCGGAAAGCCGAACACGCCGATGAAGTAGGACAGGCTGAACAGCAGCAAGGATTGCGCGGTGGTGCCGTTTGGCGTCTCGTTGGCCGCCAGGCCGTTAATCACCGAATAGGTCAGCCCGTAACCGACTCCGAGCATCACTGCCGCCAGCACGTAGCTGAACCCGTCGTCGACGACGAAACCGAACATCAGGATCGAGCCCATCATCAGGCCCGACAGCAGGCAGGACGCCCAGAATGGGTCGCGCTTGACCACGAAGCTGGCGATCAGCATTCGGCTGCTGATCGCTGCGCTCATGAAACCGAGGAAGAACAGTGAATAGTCGAGTGAACGCGCCGCCGCGTAGCTGGTTTGAAAACTCGACAGACCGCCGAACACGCAACCACCGAGGCCCACCATGATGATCGGGAACACCGCTTTGGACGACAGCACTTGCGCCGCTGCCCGCCAGGAGATTCTTGACACCGCTGCCGAGTGGGCGGGCGCCTTCTTGAGCTGCGAATCCAATCGCCAGAACAGCAACACGCCCAACAGGCTGGCCAGCGCCGCCAGGTAAAACGCCGCGGTGATCGGATACCCGAGGGCGCTCGCGGCGCGACCCAGTAATGGACCGCTGCCGATCCCGGTCATCATGCTGCCCGACAGCAGCGCAAAGTATTTTGCACGCTGGGCAGGCGTTACCAGACTCGCCACGATGATCGGCCCCAAGGTGTAGAACACGCCCCAACCCAGCCCCAGCAAGAGTCCGAAAAACAACAGCAGATTGCCGAAACCTGGTGTCAGGGCGAAGCCCAGGCTGGCGGCCACCAGCAAGACGCCGAACAGGGCAATTGATCGTGCCGCACCGAGTAGATCGGACAAGTGTCCGGAGGCGATGACCGCGACAAAGGTGCTGAGCATCGCTGCCGAAATCACACTGCCGGCATCGTGCTCGTTGCCGCCGCGGGAACCGATCAACAGCGACAACAAAAATGTCGAGCCGTAGGACAGCGACAGCAAATAGCTGGCGAGGCAAAACAGGCCGAACAACCTGCTGGAGACTGGGGGTGTTGCGCTAGACATGACGCGGTTCCTTGACCCGATAGAAGAGAGCTTCATCTATCTATCACGCAACGCGTGGATGTTAGGTCTGAGGTTATCGATTTCAGGGTTAGTGTTGGCCGGAGTAAGGTCTTCAGCAGGCACCGATTTCTTCCTTGAACAACACCATGAATCCCTTCAACCGTTCGTGGCGAATCTGCGCCAGACGCTGGCCGGTGGTCGTCTGGAATCCGTCCGCCAGGTGCAGCAGTTTGGTCTGGAAATGGTCGAGGCAAAAACGTTTGTCATCGTATTCCCGCTCCTTCGCTTCAGGATCCTGTGGATCATACAAAGCGCTACCCATACGTCCGGCGATGTAAAAGGTTCGCGCGACACCGAGCATGCCAAGGGAGTCGAGGCGGTCGGCGTCCTGCATGATTTTTGCTTCGAGCGTGGTCGGCGCGATGTTGGCGGAAAAACTGTGCGCTTCGATGGCATGGGCAACAGCGTTGACTGTTTCGCTTGGCCAAGCCATGTCCGCCAACACTATCGATGCCTTCTCGGCGGCCAGCCGCGACGCCTGAGAACGCAGCGGCGAGTTCTTCTCTACCGCCACGCAATCGTGCAAAAGCACCGCCGCGAGCAGCACTTCAAGATCGCCACCTTCCTCAGCATGGAGTGTTCGCACGTTGTGCCAGACACGCTGCAAGTGCGACAGATCATGAGCACCGTCCTCTGAGGGTTCCAGCGCGTGGGGTAGCAGTTGCGTAGCGTGGAGTTGCAGTGGCGCGAAAGCATCAGTGTTCATAAACATCCTGTTAAGTGAAAACGTCTTTTGCAGCGACAGCCCTGTAGCAGGCTTCGCCAGCTGCTACACATGCTCCATGGATCAGCTTTGAATTTCCAGTGTGACGAGCGCCGCTCGCCGACTTAGTATGGCGTTTTCCACTTTTGACGAAGGCACGTCCATGACGATCGAGATTCGCCCGGCGACCCCGAGCGATGCACCGCAAATCCTCGGGTTCATCACCGAACTGGCCGACTACGAACGTGCCCGCCACGAAGTCATCGCCAGTGTCGCCGACATCGAGCGCAGCCTGTTCAGCGAAGGCGCCACCGCCCACGGCCTGATCTGCCTGCGCGACGGCTCGCCGATCGGCTTCGCGGTGTTCTTCTTCAGTTATTCCACGTGGCTGGGCAGCAACTGCCTGTACCTCGAAGACCTCTACATCACCCCTGAGCAGCGTGGTGGCGGTGCCGGCAAAACCTTATTGCGCCATCTGGCGAAAATCGCCTGCGCCAATGATTGCGGTCGATTTGAGTGGAGCGTGCTGGACTGGAACAAACCAGCGATCGAGTTCTACAAGTCGTTGGGCGCGCAGCCGCAGGAAGAGTGGGTTCGGTATCGGATGGATGGGGCGGTGTTGCGGGAGTTTGCCGAGGGGCGGTGATGCACATATTGCCAAACGCCGAATCCAGTTGTCGCCACCGGTCTAGTCCGGCATCCTGTGCGCCTTTGCGCGCTCACGGATGACACCTGCAATGCCTATGGCATCTTCATCTCTCGACATTCGTCACGATCGCCATCGACTGTCCGATTTGGTTGAACGCTGTTGGTGCATTTCTTTTGCACCCTAGATGTTTGCCACCATCGCTTTAAAACTCAAAAGCAAGGAGCTTTGACTTGAGTGGAAAACCTGCTGCGCGCGTTACCGACCCTACGTCGTGCCCGTTACCCGGACATGGCACCAATCCGATTGTTTCTGGATCGCCAGATGTTTTCTTCGATGGTCTGGCCGCTGCTCGCATGACGGACAAATCTGCCTGTGGCAGCCCAATTACCGGTGCTGTTTCGGGTACGGTATTCATCAATGGTCTCAACGCTGCAACCCTCGATAGCACGGGCGGGCACGGCAATGTAGTCATCGGCGGTTCCGGGACCGTTATCATCGGACAAAGCGGAGGCGGAGCAGCCTTTAGTGGGTTGCTTCCGATGCCGGTGCATTTCACCGACAGATTACAAGTGGTGAATGACGCGACCGGTGAGCCGATTCCTTATCACCCGTACACCATTCAGCGTGGTGACGGCAGCGAAGAGCATGGCGTTACGGATGCGTCCGGTTTTACTCACACCGTCAGTTCTCATTTGGCCGAGACCATTAAATTGTTTGTGGAGTGATTGGCATGGCTGGTGAAGCTGCGGCGGTGAAACAAGCGTTGCCTAAAAGAGAAGTAAAAACCCATACATTGACCTGTAAAACGGACCAGTCTGTTAAACAGGCACCTGTTACTTTGCGAGACTTGGTTATATTTTTTATTGGTGGTGCGGGCGATCAGGAAAGTTATTACGGTACAGGACCCAATAATAATATTGATTATGTGCGCCGGGTTTCTGTTGATGACGCAAAGCAGTTGGAGATTTTGAAGCGCTGTCCGTCGTGGGCGCTCAGTTATAATTCGTTTATTAGTAATGATGATCTTGAACGCAATGTGTTGAGCCGAATACCTAATTGCTCCACCGCGATTTACATCGTTGGCCACAGTCTCGGTGGTTGGAATGGTGCCCACCTTTCCAGTGTGCTGACAGACAAAGGCTTCAAAGTAAAAATGCTGATTACACTGGATCCAGTAGGTGAAGGGAAAATCGTCTACGGCATCTCAAGTATCTATAGACGGGAGCCAATACCCAAGGCTGACTTCTGGGTTAATATTCGGGCTGCAGCGGTCGACTGGAATGTGTCGGATCTGGTCGCGGACTTTGGTGAACAGTGGCAAGTAACACAGGGACCTAATGTCATGGGGCGGGTGGACGTCAACCATGCCGATGCCGACAGGATGTTTGTACAGACATTGCCTGGTGGCAAGTCTGCTCGGAAAATATTCAACGAGTCGATTTTGAGCTACTTTAGGGAGTGACTCTGGATGCATAAGTTTTTTTTGTTTTTAACACTCTTGATGAGTGCATCTTGTTCTCTCAATCATGGAAGACCTATCGCAACGCTTGAGTACTCCATTGTAAAGGAACTTCGTAATACTGGGCTTTACCAGATTTATTTCACTTCCGATGTGGAGCTTCTTCAGTTATTCAAGTCGCGAATAGGTGAGGGGCTTGTCTGTTCTTTAGAAGATGATCTGGATTTTACCGAAGCACACCATATAAAGCGTTCCGGTTTTGGCTTGGTAGGAAAAGTGATTGAGCCGGCGCCATTGCTCTATCGAGCGAATGTCATTTTTAGTGAGTCAGAAAGCGGAAAAGGAGGAGAGAATTATTTGGAAGGAGAGGCCCTGATTCCGCTATTGAAGAAACGTGATTTTATTTCGTGCGTGTTTCGAGTTCATACCACCACGTACAATACGTACTTCTCCAAGGTCATGCACGTGCCGACCGCGGAACTGTTGAAGGCTATTTCTAAACAGTAAAACAAGCCTAGGTGATGCGAGGTTGTTTGCCGGGAAAAAGCAGCCTCTCACTCAGTCACTGGCTTCCCAATTACTGTTGATCAATCCGTCGAGGACTTGTCGAACGGTAATCTTGAAAGCCCCGGCCTTCCCTTCGTCACACGCCGCTTTCCACGCTGTATAACCCTGACTGAAGTCCGGAATAACTGATCATCCGAAAGCCATCAACCCTGATGTAAACGACCTTGCCCAGTTTCGGATAATTTTCGATTTTCAGGATCGTCAGCGTTGATGCGTCCTCGCCCGGCCGATTTTTGTAAGCCCAGATATCGCCTGCTTGCAATTCTTTCGATGCGCTGAATGCGGCGGCGGACCAGAGTGCACTGCAGAGCAGTAGCGCCTTTAATGCAATCTTCATTTTTCTTCCTTGAAAGCTGGGGGTCGTTCCGATGGACCGATGTTTAAAGCGTTGGCAGAGAAAATCTTGTCATGCTTATAGATCCCATAATATGGGAGTGATATTTATATATTGAGATTTAAACGCGTCCGGGTTTATAGTCCGCTCACTCACTGCCAATAAACAAAACAGGTGAATCGATGCTGGCGCAATTGATCGCGCTCGATTGGGGTACAACCTCATTACGTGCTTACAAACTCGCCGCGGGTGGCCAGGTGCTCGAACAGCGGTCGCTGTCGTCGGGGATCATGCAGCTGCCCAAAACGCCGCGAATGATTGCGGGTCAGGCATGCACCGACGGTTTTGAGCTGGCGTTCGATGAGGCCTGCGGTGACTGGCTCGACGCTCAGCCCGAGTTGCCGGTGATTGCTTGCGGCATGGTCGGCAGCGCCCAAGGCTGGCGTGAAGCGGCTTACTGCGATACGCCGGCGAACGTTGCCAATCTCGGAACTTCCCTACAAACGGTTCGCAGTCTTCGCGGTGTCGATGTGCACATCGTGCCGGGCGTGATTCAGCGTTCTCGCTTTCCAAACGTGATGCGTGGCGAAGAAACCCAGGTGCTTGGCGTTCTGCACAATCTGCCGGACGAGGCGGGCAACGATCTGTTGATCGGCCTGCCGGGCAGTCACTCGAAATGGGTGGAAGTGGCCGACGGCTGCATCGTGCATTTCGATACCTTCATGACCGGCGAAGTCTTCGCCGTGCTCAGCGAACACAGCATTCTGGGGCGCACGCAGCAAAAGGGCGCGTCCTTCGATAGCCAAGCCTTTGATCGTGGTGTGCAGGTGGCCTTGTCGGCGGATGGCGAGATCGGGCCGTTGTCGACAGTGTTCAGTGCCCGCAGCCTCGGATTGACGGGCGAACTCAGCGCTACCGCCCAACCGGATTACTTGTCCGGTCTGTTGATCGGCCATGAACTGTCAGCGTTGGCGAGTGTTCAGCGACGCCGACGCAACAGCGTTCATCTGCCTTCGATCATCCTCATCGGTAATGCCCAACTCTGTGCCCGCTACAGCCGAGCCCTCGACGCCTGCGGTTTTACCCGGGTGACCCTGGCCGAACAAGCCACCGAACGCGGCTTGTGGCAACTGGCGGTTGCCGCCGCATTGATCAAACCCAATCCATCCCGTTAAAACTGACTGGAGGTCTGACATGCTCAAGCAAGCATTGGCGCAAAACGGTCTGATCGCTATTTTGCGTGGCCTGCGCCCGCAAGAAGCGGAAGCGATCGGCGAAGTCCTTTACGCCGCTGGATTTCGCGTCATCGAAGTGCCGCTTAATTCCCCTGAACCGTACGAAAGCATCCGCATCCTGCGCAGTACCTTGCCCGCCGATTGCCTGATCGGCGCGGGCACGGTGTTGACGCCGGAACAGGTCGAGCAAGTGAAAGCAGCGGGGGGCCAAGTGATCGTCATGCCTCACGGCGATGCCAAGGTGTTGCGTGCGGCGAAGGCGGCGGGGTTGTACCTGTCGCCGGGTGTGGCGACGCCGACCGAAGCCTTTGCCGCACTGGCCGAAGGGGCGGACGTGCTGAAGATGTTCCCGGCCGAGCAGATGGGCCCGGCAGTCGTCAAAGCCTGGCTTGCGGTGCTGCCTGCGGGAACGATTCTGGCACCGGTCGGCGGGATCACGCCGGACAACATGCAGGTGTTTATCGACGCTGGCGTCAAAGGCTTCGGACTGGGTTCCGGGTTGTTCAAACCAGGCATGACGCCTGAGGAAGTGGCCGTAAACGCCAAGGCGTATGTCGCTGCATGGAACGCTCTGCGTTGAGACTTTTTGGCGCCGAGCGCGCTGCACCTAATAAGAGAGAGACGAGATGAAAATCACCAAACTGACCACCTTCATCGTTCCGCCACGCTGGTGCTTCCTCAAAGTCGAAACCGATGAGGGCGTAACCGGCTGGGGTGAACCCGTGGTCGAAGGCCGCGCGCACACGGTTGCCGCCGCCGTTGAAGAATTGTCCGACTACCTGATCGGCAAAGACCCACGCAACATTGAAGACATTTGGACCGTGCTCTACCGCGGCGGCTTCTACCGGGGCGGCGCCATCCACATGAGCGCGTTGGCCGGTATCGATCAGGCGCTGTGGGACATCAAGGGCAAGGCCTTGGGTGTATCGGTCAGCGATCTGCTCGGAGGTCAGGTGCGCGACAAGATTCGTGTGTATTCGTGGATCGGCGGCGACCGCCCGGCGGACACCGCTCGCGCTGCGAAAGAGGCCGTCGAACGTGGTTTCACTGCGGTGAAAATGAACGGCACCGAAGAACTGCAATTCCTCGATTCCTTCGAGAAAGTCGACCTGGCCCTGGCCAACGTCGCCGCCGTGCGTGACGCGGTAGGCCCGAACGTCGGCATCGGCGTGGACTTCCATGGCCGGGTGCACAAGCCCATGGCCAAGGTGCTGATGAAAGAACTCGATCCGTACAAACTGATGTTCATCGAAGAGCCGGTGCTCAGCGAAAACTACGAAGCGCTGAAGGAACTCGCTCCGCTGACCAGCACCCCGATTGCCTTGGGTGAGCGGTTGTTTTCGCGTTGGGATTTCAAGCGCGTGCTCAGCGAAGGCTATGTCGACATCATTCAGCCGGATGCTTCCCACGCCGGCGGTATCACCGAAACCCGCAAGATCGCCAACATGGCCGAAGCCTATGACGTGGCGCTGGCGCTGCATTGCCCGTTGGGCCCGATTGCGTTGGCGGCGTGCCTGCAACTGGACGCGGTTTGCTACAACGCGTTTATCCAGGAGCAGAGCCTGGGCATCCACTACAACGAGAGCAACGACCTGCTGGATTACGTCAAGGATCCACGGGTGTTCGACTACGACAAAGGTTTCGTGAAGATCCCGAATGGCCCGGGCTTGGGGATTGAGATCAACGAGGAATACGTCATCGAACGCGCGGCGGTCGGCCACCGCTGGCGCAACCCGATCTGGCGCCATGCCGATGGCAGCTTTGCCGAGTGGTGATGCTCGCACGGTGATCGTTCCCACGCTCTGCGTGGGAAAGCCTCACCGGACGCTCTGCGTCCGCTCTTGGGACGCGGAGCGTCCCTGGCTGCATTCCCACGCGGACGGTTCGACGCCTCGACGTGGGAACGATCACGACCTCAATAAACATAAGAAGAGGCACTCCCCATGCAACCGCAAACCCTCACCGGGCAGGCGTCGTTGGTGACGCCCAGCCGCAAGCGTTTTTTCATCATGGTGCTGCTGTTTATCACCGTGGTGATCAACTACCTGGACCGCAGCAACCTGTCCATCGCCGCTCCGGCGCTGACCAGCGAGCTGGGCATCGATCCGATTCATGTCGGTCTGATTTTCTCCGCATTCGGCTGGACTTACGCCGCCATGCAAATCCCCGGCGGCTGGCTGGTGGATCGCGTCCCGCCGCGGATTCTCTATAGCGTTGCGCTGCTGTTATGGTCGATCGCCACCGTCATGCTTGGCTTCGCGGCCAGCTTCATCGCACTGTTCGTGTTGCGTATGGCGGTCGGCGCACTGGAAGCACCGGCGTACCCGATCAACAGCCGTGTGGTCACCACCTGGTTTCCCGAGCGCGAGCGCGCTACGGCGATCGGTTTCTACACTTCCGGGCAATTCGTCGGTCTGGCGTTCCTGACGCCGGTATTGGCCTGGCTGCAGCACCAATATGGTTGGCACATGGTGTTTGTCAGCACCGGTGCGGTGGGCATTCTCTGGGCCGTGATCTGGTACGCGGTGTACCGCGAGCCACGGGATTTCAAAGGCGCCAATGACGCCGAAATCGACCTGATCCGCGAGGGCGGCGGGTTGGTGGATATCCAGGCTGAACAAGCCAAAGTCAAAGCCAAATTCAGCTGGATCGACCTCGGCATCGTGCTGACCAAACGCAAATTGTGGGGTATCTACCTCGGCCAGTTTTGCCTCAACTCGACGTTATGGTTTTTTCTGACGTGGTTCCCGACCTACCTGGTGAAATATCGCGGCATGGACTTCATCAAGTCCGGCCTGTTGGCGTCGCTGCCGTTTCTCGCGGCCTTCGTCGGTGTGCTGTGTTCGGGGTTCTTTTCCGACTGGCTGATCCGCCGCGGTTACACAGTGGGTTTCGCCCGCAAGTTGCCGATCATTGGCGGCCTGCTGATTTCCACCTCGATCATCGGCGCCAACTTCGTCGAGTCGACACCGCTGGTGATTGCCTTCCTCGCGTTGGCGTTCTTCGGTAACGGGCTGGCTTCGATCACCTGGTCGCTGGTTTCAACACTGGCTCCGGCGCGATTGCTGGGATTGACCGGCGGGGTGTTTAACTTCATCGGCAACCTGTCGGCGATTACCACGCCGATCGTCATCGGTTTCCTCGCCACCGGTGATTCGTTTGCCCCGGCGATCACCTACATCTCGGTTCTGGCGTTGATTGGTGCGCTTTCCTACATCTTGCTGGTAGGCAAGGTCGAGCGTATCAAGTTGTAGTCGCAGCCGTCGGGCGACCATAATGCCGCCCGTTCACTCGCTCAACGGTAAAGGCTGGATATGCAGGAAGACGCCCCAAAAATCGCCAAGGACGCCGCACCGACCGGCACCCAGACACTGCTTCGTGGTTTGGGTGTGGTTCAGGCCGTGGCCAGTGGTGCTCGCGATCTCAAGGAAATCGCCCGGCTGATCGGCACCACACGCAGCACCACCCATCGTCTGGCCAGTTGCCTGGTGGACGAGCGTTACCTGCGCGTGGTGCCGCAAGTCGGTTATCTGTTGGGGCCGAAGCTGATCGAACTGGGTTTCCAGGCGCGCGAAGAGCTGCCGTTGGTGACCCTGGCCGGTCCGTATCTGGATGAGTTGTCGGCGTTGACGGGTGACACCATTCATCTGGCGATTCGTGAAGGCGACGAGGTGCTGTACCTGCACAAGAATCCGGGGCGCAACGGCCCGGAAATGCGTTCGCGGGTCGGCCATCGCATGCCGTTGGCGCGGACCGGGATCGGCAAGGCGCTGATGCTTGATGACACGCAGGAAGAATGGCAGCGGCTGTACGAAGTCAGCTTGCCGGCGGGTGGGAAAAATCAATTCTGGCCGCAGCACCCGGAGCAGTCCTGGGAGCAGTTTCAGCAGCGCATGGTCGAGTATGTGGCGGGCGGATATGCCTTCGATCTGGAAGACAATGAACCGTCGATCCGTTGCGTGGCGGCGCCGATCCGCGATGCCAGCAAACGCATCGTCGCCGGCATCAGCATCGCCAGCACCGTGCCGTATATGCCGCTGGAGAAAATGGCCGAGCTGATTCCCCTGATCAAAGGGGTCACAGCCCGGCTGTCGGCGGAGCTTGGCGCTAAGGTCTGATTAAACCTTCAGTGTCGCCATGTCGATGACGAAGCGGTACTTCACGTCCCCGGCGATCATGCGGGTGTAAGCCTCGTTGATCTGGCGGATGTCGAGCATTTCGATGTCGCAGGTGATGTCGTGCTCGGCGCAGAAATCCAGCACCTCTTGGGTTTCGGCGATGCCACCGATCAGCGAGCCGGCCAATACGCGACGGCTCATCACCAGTTTGCCAGCGTGGACCGGTGGATCTACCGGTTCGATCAGCCCGACCAGAATGTGCACGCCGTCGAAACGCAGCGTATCGAGGTAGGGATTGAGATCGTGCTGCACTGGAATGGTGTCCAGCAGGAAGTCGAAATGGCCGGCCGCAGCCTTCATCTGATCGGCATCGGT
Source organism: Pseudomonas sp. Hz4 (assembly GCF_054898165.1). Classification (NCBI taxonomy): domain Bacteria; kingdom Pseudomonadati; phylum Pseudomonadota; class Gammaproteobacteria; order Pseudomonadales; family Pseudomonadaceae; genus Pseudomonas; species Pseudomonas sp. Hz4. The sequence continues at coordinate 1,915,436 of NZ_CM142719.1, forward strand.
GGACACGATTACGTGGTCGGCACCCTGACGACGACCTTCTTCAGCCTTGCTCGCTGAGCGAGTGAACAGCGTCACTTGCGCGCCCATCGCCTTGGCGAACTTGATGCCCATGTGGCCGAGGCCGCCCATGCCGAGAATCCCGACCTTATCGCCCGCCTTCACGCCGTAGTGCTTGAGCGGCGAGTAGGTGGTGATGCCGGCGCAGAGGATCGGCGCGGCGCTGGCCGGGTCGAGTTTTTCCGGGATGCGCACGACGAAGTGCTCGCTGACCACGATGCAGTCGGAATAACCGCCCATGGTGTTGCTGCCATCAACCCGGTCCGGGGTGGCGTACGTCATGGTCGGACCTTCGAGGCAGTATTGCTCCAGGTTCGACTGGCAGGCTTCGCAGCTGCGGCAGGAGTCAACCATGCAGCCGACGCCAACCAGATCGCCGACTTTGTGCTGGGTGACGTTCGCACCAATCGCGGTAACTTTGCCTACGATCTCGTGGCCGGGCATCAGCGGGTAGACGGCAATGCCCCACTCGTTGCGTGCCTGATGGATGTCGGAATGGCAGACGCCGCAGTAGAGAATATTGATCGCAACGTCGTCGGCCCGTGGGCTGCGGCGCTCGAACTTCACGGGAGCGAGAGGGGTGGTGGCCGACTGGGCGGCGTATCCGATGGCGGTGTACATGATGAACCTCGCAAAAGCTGTGACAGGTGAGGTGGCACATTCTGGGCGCCGCCTCTGTCACCGGCCATGGCGATTCCTCCGGGTGTCATGCCTAATCCTCCGGCATCAGCCTTCAATGGGTCGCATTGGCGATCAGACCTGCGATGATGCTGTCATCCCTTTTTCCGCGACTTTTTTGTGAAGAGCTCTCATGTTGTTGACCCGACATCTCGATGCCAATGCCACGCTGGTTTCGCTGATTGAGCCACTGGCGATCCGCGACGGTTTCGTACCGACAGCGTTACCGGGGGTGCAGGTTTTGCGGGCCAGTTGCGATGTGGCCCGTGGTCCGCAGATTTACGAACCGAGCCTGGTCATCATCGCCCAAGGCAGCAAACTGGCATACCTGGGGCCGCGTACCCTGGAATATGGTGCCGGGCATTATCTGATTCAGGCATTGCCGGTACCTTTTGAGTGCGAAACTTTTTCGGCGCCGGATGGGCCAATGCTCGGGATTTCCATCTCCATTGACCGGGTGCTGCTCGGCGAGTTGGTGTTGGCCATGGGGCTGGCGCCGGGGCGTAATATTCCTGCGCAGACACCCGAGTCGATGACCTCGGCTGTGCTCGATAATGACATGCGCGGTTGTGTAGAGCGGCTGTTGCGCTGTCTGCACGATCCGCTGGAATGCCAGATCATGGGGCCGGCCCGATTGCGTGAGTTGTTGTTCGTTGCCTTGCGCGGGCCGCAGGCTGATGTGTTGCGCGCGCTGGTCGAACAGCAGGGCCAATTCGCTCGGGTCGCAGCCTCGCTCAGCCATCTGCATGCGCATTACACCGAGCCGTTGAACGTCGAGACCCTGGCCAGTTGCGCGAACATGAGCGCGTCGACGTTTCATGAGCATTTCAAGCGCAGCACCTTGTTGTCGCCGGTGCAGTATTTGAAGCGTTTGCGCTTGCTCAAGGCCCAGCAGTTGTTGCTCGCCGAAGGTTTGGGGGTGGCGCAGGTGGCGCATCGGGTGGGGTATCAGAGTACGTCGCAGTTCAGTCGCGAGTACAAGCGCTACTTCGAGCGCAATCCCGGTGATGAGCGCGCTACTTGATCCACCGTTGACCCCTTGTCGGAGCGAGCTGGCTCCCACAGGGGAATGGCGTCAGCCGAAGAATGGCGGCATCGGCATAGGGGGCGGCCTTCATAGGCCGCTCCCCTGCCACACCACCCGGCATGCGGGTCCGCACCGGGCGGTTCGAGAGATTGAGGTTATGAGAGTCGCACCAGTCCCAGCCTGTCGAACCATGCCACATCCAACACTCGATTCAGCTCAAATCGGCTGTTACGCCACCAGCTACACGAGTTGGCCGCCACTTTCCGGGCCGTTTGACTGCTGGCTCCCAGCACCCTCAGTTCGCGGTAGATCGTCGGTCCACGCCGCCATTGCTTAAGCTGGATCGCTCGCAGTCGGTGTCGTATCCATTCATCAAGCTCTCGCCAGATTTTCGGTGTTTGTGACAACCCAAAGTAAGTTTTCCAGCCCAAGAGATAAGGGCGTAGATTTTCGACGACTTGTCGCAGACTGCGGCCACCTGAGCGACGGGTGAGTTCGCGTATCCGTTGCTTGAACTGCTTGCGCGCTTTGACCGCCACAGCTCTTTTGACGCCTTGGGGCGACGCCCAAAAGGCATATCCAAGAAACTTGCGACCAAACGCACTCGCCACCGCACTCTTGCTCTCGTTGACACTCAAGTGCAGCTTTTCATACAGACGCTTCAGCAAAGCCATTACCCGCTGCCCAGCCCTGCGGCTGCGAACATACACATTCGCATCGTCGGCATAGCGTACGAAGCAATGACCTCGACGTTCAAGCTCCCGATCCACTTCGTCCAGCAGCACATTCGCCAGCAACGGCGACAGCGGGCCGCCTTGCGGCGCCCCGCAACGGCTTTTCTCGACCACGCCATTGATCAGCGTTCCCGCATCCAGATACGCCCGAATCAGCCGGATAACCGCCCGATCCGCAATCCGCTTGCGTAAACGATCCATCAGAATGTCGTGGTCGACCCGGTCGAAGAACTTCTCCAGATCAACATCCACCACCACTCTGCGCCCCGAAGACACATGGCGCTGAGCCGCCAAAACGGCGTCCTGCGCGCAGCGTCCCGGGCGAAAGCCGTAGCTGTGTTCACTGAAAGTCGGGTCGAGTAGTGGCTGCAAGACTTGCAGCAACGCTTGTTGGATCAAACGGTCGGTGACCGTCGGAATTCCCAACTCGCGCTGACCACCGTCGGGTTTGGGAATGACCACGCGGCGTACCGGACTGGGCCGGTAGATGCCGGATAGAAGCTGTTCACGAATCGCCGCCCACTGAGTCAGCAGATGTTCGGCCGTCTGTTGAATATCCAGACCGTCGACCCCCGCTGCACCTTTGTTGGCTTTGACCCGCTTCCACGCCCGCTTCAGGTTTTCTCTCGCAAAGGCCCGATCCAACAGCCCTTGCCCTGCGTTGTCGGATTCATCTTGCGGGCGATTGACCTCGTCGCTGATGGGGCTTCTCACGGTTTCACCGCTCCCGTCCTCACATCCGCCCCGCGTTTGGCAGGCATCTGACTTCCGGTCGTTCGCATCAACATGGCCTATAACGCTTTCTCTCGTTCGGCCCTTCGTCAAAAAAAAAGACTACTACGGCCTCTGCTGACTTCTCGCTCCGGCTGGCGCCGTCGCCCTTTCAGGCACAAGGCAAGATCTCCCCAGGTAAGAACGCAATCCTTCCCCGCACAACCGCCGGATTTACGCTGCCTGACCCTTGACCACAAGAGCTTCGCGGTTTGCTGCCCGCTCGCCCTGATCGGCATCGCCTTATATCCGGTTCTTGTCCATCGGCTCACGGTTTCGATTCACGCTTCCTCCCCACACTCGGTCACCCTCATGCAGTTGCGCTTCACTTCGTTCGCTGTGGTCAGCTTACGGCGGGACTTTCACCCACAAGATTGCGCCCATGCTGGGCGCACAACAAAAAGGCCCCCATTCGGGAGCCTTGATGTTCAGCCGTTCGACTTACATGTTCGGATAAGTCGGCCCGCCAGAGCCTTCCGGCGCCACCCAGGTGATGTTCTGTGCAGGGTCCTTGATGTCGCAGGTCTTGCAGTGAACGCAGTTCTGGGCGTTGATCTGGAAGCGCTTCTCGCCGTCTTCCTTGGTCACCACTTCGTACACGCCGGCCGGGCAGTAACGCTGAGCAGGCTCATCGTACAGCGGCAGGTTCTTGGCGATCGGGATGCTCGGGTCGGTCAGCTTCAGGTGGCACGGCTGTTCTTCTTCATGGTTGGTACCGGAGATGAACACCGAGCTGAGTTTGTCGAAGCTGATCTTGCCGTCCGGTTTCGGGTAGTCGATTTTCTTGCAATCGGCCGCCAGTTTCAGGCAAGCGTAATCCGGCTTGTTATCGTGCAGGGTGAACGGCAGTTTGCCGCCGAAGATGTTCTGGTCGAGCCAGTTGAAACCGCCGCCGACGATGGCGCCGAACTTGTGGATCGCCGGGCCGAAGTTGCGGCTGGCGAACAGTTCGTCGTGGAGCCAGCTCTTCCTGAATGCGTCGACGTAAGTGGTCAGCTCTTCGGTGCCGTCTTTTTCAGCAAATAGCGCCTCGGCCACGGATTCGGCGGCGAGCATGCCAGACTTCATCGCGGTGTGGCTGCCTTTGATCTTGGCGAAGTTCAGGGTGCCGAGGTCGCAACCGATCAGCGCGCCGCCCTTGAAGACCATTTTCGGCAGCGAGTTCAAGCCGCCCTTGCAGATGGCGCGAGCACCGTAGCTGATGCGCTTGCCGCCTTCCAGGTACTGCTTGAGCACCGGGTGATGCTTGAGGCGCTGGAACTCGTCGAACGGCGACAAGTAGGTGTTGCTGTAGGACAGGTCGACGATCAGACCGACTACGACCTGGTTGTTTTCCAGGTGATAGAGGAACGAGCCGCCGGTGTTCTCGGTGCCCATGATCTCCAGCGGCCAGCCGGCGGTGTGGACTACCAGGCCTGGCTGGTGCTTGGCCGGATCGACTTCCCAGATTTCTTTCAGGCCGATGCCGTAGTGCTGGGCGTCGGCATCGCTGTCGAGGTTGAAGCGCTTGATCAGCTGCTTGCCGATATGGCCGCGGCAACCTTCGGCGAACAGCGTGTACTTGCCACGCAGTTCCATGCCCGGGGTGTACAGGCCTTCTTTCGGATGGCCTTCGCGGTCAACGCCCAGATCACCCGTGATGATCCCGCGAACCACGCCGTTCTCGTCGAACAGTGCTTCCTGGGCGGCGAAGCCTGGGTAGATTTCTACGCCCAGATTCTCGGCCTGCTGGGCCAGCCAGCGGCACAGGTTGCCCAGGGAGATGATGTAGTTGCCTTCGTTGTGCATGGTCTTGGGCACAAAGAAGTCAGGGATTTTTTGCGCGCTGTCGGCGTTCTTGAGAACGAAGATGTCATCGCGCTTGACCGGCGTGTTCAGCGGGGCGCCGAGTTCTTTCCAGTCCGGGAACAATTCGTTCAGGGCGCGGGGTTCGAAGATCGCGCCGGAGAGAATGTGAGCACCGACTTCGGAGCCTTTTTCGACCACGCAGACGCTGATTTCCTTACCGGCTTCGGCGGCCTTCTGCTTCAATCGGCAGGCGGCGGAAAGACCCGCGGGGCCGGCACCGACGATGACCACGTCGAATTCCATGTATTCGCGTTCCACAGGTTATCTCCTACTCAAGGCTCAACAGTTTTTTTTCTAATTGGAGGTTTGGTGTCGCATCCATGAATTCCTGCGCAATGCAGGAAGAGGACAATCGATGAGCCACCTTTCTCTTAAGGTGGCGCATTATATCTACACCACTCCTAGCGTCCAATACAAACGTTTGTTTGAATCGGCTCAAAGCCAGAGAAATCAAAGTCACGCGGCTTATGACTGGCCATTTTGCCGTATTGACCGGAATAGGCGTTCCGGTCAATATACGGTCGGTTTTGCGCTCGCCGTAGGCTGACTGTTGGTTTCAAGAGCACCTCTAAAGACAGGGCGATGGCAGTACAGGGTGATGCGCCGTGCAAGTTTGCTGCGCAGTTTACACGCCGCGATATTGAATGACTTGTCGGTCATTACTGACGAACGGTCATTTGCATCGTGAGCGCTTGTCACTTGACACCGTTGCCAGCGTTTTTAGAGGTGCCCTTGCGCCGATGAGCATCAAACCGCCAGGTTCGCCTAGGCGACTTTCTTTTCACCGGAGAGTAACGAGGAATCCATGAAGGTTCTTGTAGCTGTCAAACGCGTTGTGGATTACAACGTCAAGGTTCGCGTCAAGGCGGACAATTCCGGCGTCGACCTCGCCAACGTCAAGATGTCGATGAACCCGTTCTGCGAAATCGCAGTGGAAGAAGCCGTACGCCTGAAAGAGAAAGGTGTTGCGACTGAAATCGTCGTCGTCTCCATCGGCCCGTCCACCGCTCAAGAGCAACTGCGCACCGCGCTGGCTCTGGGTGCCGACCGCGCCATCCTCGTCGAATCCGCCGAAGATCTGACCTCCCTGGCCGTTGCCAAACTGTTGAAAGCCGTTGTCGACAAGGAACAGCCTCAGCTGGTGATCCTTGGCAAACAAGCCATCGACAGCGACAACAACCAGACTGGCCAGATGCTCGCAGCATTGAGCGGCTACGGTCAGGGCACGTTCGCGTCTAAAGTCGAAATCAGCGGCGACAGCGTTGCCGTGACTCGCGAAGTCGACGGCGGCGCGCAGACGGTTTCCCTGAAACTGCCGGCCATCGTCACCACCGACCTGCGTTTGAACGAGCCGCGCTATGCGTCCCTGCCAAACATCATGAAAGCCAAGAAGAAGCCTCTCGAAGTGCTGACTCCGGACGCTTTGGGCGTTTCCACCGCCTCCACCAACAAGACCGTGAAAGTCGAAGCGCCAGCTGCACGCAGCGCGGGTATCAAGGTCAAGTCGGTGGCTGAACTGGTCGAGAAACTGAAAAACGAAGCGAAGGTGCTTTGAATTGGGGAGCCGAATCATGACTATCTTGGTAATCGCTGAACACGACAACAAAGTAGTGGCCCCAGCCACCCTGAACACCGTGGCTGCCGCTGCGAAAATCGGTGGCGACGTCCACGTACTGGTCGCTGGCCAGAACGTTGGCGCTGTGGCTGAAGCTGCTGCGAAAATCGCTGGCGTGGCTAAAGTGCTGGTGGCCGATAACGCCGCCTACGCTCACCAACTGCCGGAAAACGTTGCGCCGCTGGTAGCAGAGTTGGGCAAGGGCTACAGCCACATCCTGGCTGCCGCTACCTCCAACGGCAAAAACATCCTGCCGCGCGTTGCCGCTCAGCTGGACGTTGACCAGATCTCCGAGATCATCTCGGTCGAAAGCGCTGACACTTTCAAGCGCCCGATCTACGCCGGTAACGCCATAGCGACCGTTCAGTCGAACGCTGCGGTCAAAGTGATCACCGTTCGCGCCACCGGTTTCGACCCGGTTTCTGCTGAAGGTGGTTCGGCGGCTGTTGAAGCGGTTGCGGCTGCACACGACGCGGGCACTTCCAGCTTCGTCGGCGAAGAACTGGCCAAGTCCGATCGTCCGGAACTGACCGCTGCCAAGATCGTCGTTTCCGGCGGTCGTGGCATGCAGAACGGCGACAACTTCAAACACCTGTACGCCCTGGCCGACAAGCTGGGCGCTGCCGTCGGTGCTTCCCGCGCCGCGGTCGACGCAGGTTTTGTACCCAACGACATGCAGGTCGGTCAGACCGGCAAGATCGTTGCGCCACAGCTGTACATCGCCGTCGGTATCTCCGGCGCGATCCAGCACCTGGCCGGCATGAAGGACTCCAAAGTGATCGTTGCGATCAACAAGGACGAAGAAGCGCCGATCTTCCAGGTGGCCGATTACGGCCTGGTGGCGGACCTGTTCGAAGCCATCCCTGAGTTTGAGAAGCTGGTCTAATCCAGCGGCCTGACTTATAAAGAGCCCGACCTTTTGGTCGGGCTTTTTTGTTCCGGATTAGAGTGGGAGAGTGTCGCTATGGATCTGCGCCGCGTGGGTGGCTGGTCATTACTGCTGGGTCTGACAATGTTGCCGATGTTGTCCAATGCTGCCGGCAAGTGCGAACGCCTGGTGGTGACCGGCAGCCCGGATGCGCCACCGTACCTGTGGCAAGACCCGCAAAACCCCAAGCACCTGATCGGCGCCAGTGCTGACCTGTTGCAGCAAGTGGCGGGGGAGCTGGGGATCAAGGTCGACCTGCTTTACGCCGGCAAACGTTCCCAGGCCCTGGACGAAGTGCGCACTGGGCGCATGGACATGCTGGCGGATGCGTCATTGACGGTCAGTGAACTGCAGTCCCTGGATTACATTCATCCTCCGTTACTGGAAAACGATTACCTGGTCTGGACCCGCAAAGACTCGACGCTGGTCTACAACGAAGCGCAGGATCTTCACGGTCATCCCGGTGCTTTGTCGGAAAAATCTCGTATGACCCCCGCATTCGGTACTTTCGCCGAGCAGCAATTGACCCTCGCCCGTACGCCCAACTTGACCCAGGCCTTTCAGAAATTGCTGCTGGGCGAGGTGGAATTTGTCCTTGCCGGACGCTACTCGGGCATGGCTACTGCGCAGACACTTAACCTGTCCAACGACCTGATCGCCCGTCCACAACCGATCGACAAACCCGGCCTGTTCCTCGCGGTTTCCCACCACTCAGCCTGCAACGATCCGTGGTTGCGCGGACAGCTGGCCAAAAAGATGACAGAATTGCCCGCATCCGGACTGACGGAAGCCGTGCTGCAACGCAATATCGAGCGCTGGAAGGCGCAACAGCAGCAATCGCCGCAACAACCCGTCAGTACCCCAAAACAGTAGGGATTTTTAGTGAGTATTCGACCTCTTTTCGCTGCCCTGGCCGTTCTGGCTCTGGCGGGTTGTGCAGCCGATCCGGCGCCGAATGAACAAATTCGCCTGACCGAACAGGCGCTCGTACAAGCCAAAGCCGTGGGCGCCACCGCCACCGATGTGCCGGAACTGAAGCTGGCCGAAGACAAGTTCGCCCGTGCCCAAGGCGACATGACCGATCAGTCCTACAAACATGCGCGCATGCGGGCAGAGCAGGCTGAGCTGGACGCGCGTCTGGCCGAAGCCCGGGTCCTGACCCTCAAGAGCGAGGAGCAGTTGAACGTGCTCAATACCCGCATCACTCGCCTGCGCAAGCAACTGGGGGATGCCCAATGAGCCTCAAGACCAAAGCGCTCGGCGGTTTGATCCTGGCAGGCTGCGTAAGTCTCTATGGATGTGCCGGTCAGCACAGCGAGGCCGTGTTGCAGCAAGCCAGTACTGACTTCCAGAAGGTCAAGGAAGACTCCAACGTGCTGCGTATTGCGCCCAAGGACGTGATTCGCGCGGGGGAGTCGCTGGCCCGCGCCGATCGTCTGACCAGCTACTGGGGCAGTGGATCGGACGTGCGGCATTACGCTTACCTGAGTGAGCGCTACAGCGAAATCGCGCGTGAACACACCAATCAGGTGCTCAACGAAGAACGTGCAGCGAAACTCGAACTGGAGCGTCAGCGCCTGCAACTGGCCCTGCGCGAATCCAAATTGCTCAGCGTGCAGCAGCAGGGCAAATGGCTCGAAGAACAGATTGTCGCGCTGGCGACCACCCAGACCGACCGCGGCCTGGTGATGACCTTGGGCGATGTGCTGTTCGATACGGGCGAAGCAGAGTTGAAAAGCTCGGCGAACCGCGTGGTGCTAAAGATTGTGCAGTTCCTGCAGCTCAACCCCAAGCGTGTGGTGCGCATCGAAGGCTACGCCGACAGTACCGGTGGCAAGCAGGAAAACCTCAAGCTGTCTCGCGACCGTGCGCAATCGGTCGCGAACGTGCTGATGGATCTGGGCATCGACGACAAACGCATACAGGTCGAAGGGTATGGCGATGAATACCCGGTGGACGTGAACGCCTCCGAACGGGGCCGGGCACAGAACCGTCGGGTAGAAATTGTGTTCTCCGACGTAAAAGGCCAGCTCGGCGCCGCCCGCTAAGGGCTGCGTCACTGGGGAACCCGGCCCTGCCAGTCAGCGCCGGGTTTTTTTGTGCCTGCCAATGGGTTTGCAAAGCAGTACAGTTTTTGCTGACACTGCACTGTATGGTCGACTATTGTGGCAACTGTCCCAGTACACTTCTAAACTGTTCCGGTATTGTTTCACACAAGAATAAAATGCCCGTGAAATCGAGTGCTGCGTCATGACCAATCTTTTGCTCTACCAACGTATTGCTCAGCAACTGGCCGAAGACATCCGCCGTGGCGTCTATCAACCGGGGGAGCGCGTGCCTTCGGTGCGCAAGATGAGCTCGCAGCTCAACGTCAGCCATGCGACGGTGTTGCAGGCTTACGCCAACCTCGAGGATCAGGGGCTGATCCGCGCCCGGCCGCAGTCGGGTTACTACGTGCACCAGACCCCGGCCCTGACCGCGCCGACACCGGACATCGCCCGGGTCGAACGTCCCGGTCTGGTCACTCGCAGCAGCATCATTCAACAAGTCCTGGTCGAATCCCGCCGCGAGGGTGTTTTTCCCTTGGGTGCGGCAGTGCCGAGCGTCGATTACCTGCCGGTCCGCGCCTTGCACCAGCAATTGGCCAAGGTCACCCGTTTCCATAGCCCGCGTGCCTTCAGCTACATGTTCAGCCCCGGCTTCGAGCCATTGCGCCGTCAGGTTGCGATTCGCATGCGCGATGCCGGCGTAGTGGTCGATCCGTCGGAAGTGGTGATTACCCACGGCTGCGTCGATGCGTTGCAGATGTCACTGCGGGTACTGACCCGGCCGGGCGACCTGATCGCCGCCGAGTCACCGACTTATTACGGTTTGCTGCAACTGGCCGACCTGCTGGGCCTCAAAGTCATCGAGATTCCGAGCGACCCGGCGACCGGCATGAGCCTCGAAGCCCTGCAATTGGCAGCCAATCAGTGGTCGATCAAGGCGCTTGTGCTCACCACTCGTTTGAGCAATCCGCTGGGCGGCACCATGCCCGAAGAGCGGCAGAAACAGCTGCTGCGCCTAGCCTCAGATTTCGACATCCAGATCGTCGAGGACGATATCTACGGCGAGTTGATGTTCGAGCAGGGTCGCACCAAGTCGCTTAAAGCCTACGATCGGCTGGACCGGGTGATCTACTGCTCAAGTTTCTCCAAAACCCTGTCCCCGGGCGTGCGCATCGGCTGGATGATTGCCGGCAAGTACCAGCAGGAAATCCAGCGTTTGCAGACGTTCAGTACTCATTCGGCTTGCAGCGTCACACAAATGGGCATTGCGGCCTATCTGGAGAATGGTGGTTACGACCGGCATTTGCGCTACATCCGTCAGGAGTACCGCAAGAACCTCAGTGCTTTCCAGCTGGCCGTGCAGCAATATTTCCCGGAAGGCACGCAGATGACCCGGCCTACCGGCGGCTTCATTCTTTGGGTCAGTCTGCCGGGGCGGGTCAACACTCAGGAGCTGCACGTTCGTGCGTTGCAGCAGGGCATCAGTATCGCGCCGGGGCTGATTTTCAGTAACACCGAGCAGTTCAATCACTGCATTCGGCTGAACTGCGGCACACCCTGGAACCGTGAAGCCGAGCGTGCATTGATGACCCTGGGCATGCTGGCCACCCAGCTCTGCCAGGAGATGACCGGCGGCCTGTGATATTCCCGTCCGTGCTTGTCATGTTGCCTGCAACAGGCGAGCATATAGCCTCCTGCCGTTGCGCCGTTGGGTCCATGAAATCGATTTTCCCCGCCGTCTGGCTTTCGATCTGCCTGCTGATGACCTTCCAGGCCGAAGGCGTCATGGCGGCTTCCGTTCAGGAAAAGCCGGCAGCCAGCGCCACATCGAAAAAACCGGCTCCCGGCAAAAAAAACGCGCCGGTCAAAAAGAAAGCGGCTCCGGTGAAAAAACGACCGCCGATGGCCTCCAAGTCCAAACCCGCCAGTGAGGTCGTGAAAACCAAGCTTCCTTCGGCTGATCTGGATTTGAGCCTGCCCGAGGACATGGCCGAGGAGCTGAAACCGATCGGTACGGTAGCGTTGCCACGGCACAATGCAGTATTGCCACAAATGTTCGGTGACAAGGCCGGCAGCACTCCGTTTCAGCTCAATGGAAGGCTGATCAGCAACGAAATGCAGTTGCAACTGCGCAACGAAGAGCGCTATGAAGTCGAAGGCGCAGCCCTGGAATTCGAGTTCAAACGATAATTTCTTCCCATCGGTGACCCGCTGGCCAGACGCTTTGTCGGAGACTGGTCAGTCATGCTCGTTTGAGCGAAAAAACCCGGGTCCAGGCAATTTTAAACAAGCGTTTTAGCGGTTACTCTGTGCCACGTCCATTAACACATCGCCCGTCGCGAGGAGCTCGTCGTCATGAAATGCCGTGAAGGCTGTGGCGCCTGTTGCATTGCCCCTTCCATCAGTTCACCGATCCCCGGCATGCCCAATGGCAAAGCAGCCGGAGAACGTTGCATACAACTCTCTGCCGAAAACCTGTGCAGTGTTTTCGGCAATTCCGAACGACCAGCGGTTTGCTCAGCGTTCGAAGCCGACGTCGAAGTCTGCGGAAGCAGCAGTGACGAAGCGATCAAATTGCTGGGTTGGTGGGAGCAAATGACGGCTGCGTGATGTGTACAACGAACGGAACTTCAACAATAAGGAATAAGATTATGGGTTCGCTGCATCGTATGGCTGTGCTGTGTGGTTTGACGGTAATGCTCGCCACCACGGCTGCTCAGGCCGAAGACTGGAAAGTCGCCAAGGAACAGGACGGCATCAAGATCTCCTTGAGCGAGGTGGCCGGCTCCGATTACAAGGCCTACCGTGGCGTCACACTGATGAAGACCACCATGGCCAAACTGCGTGCATTGCAGGAAGATGTGCCAGGCACCTGCGTCTGGATTCACGAATGCAAAACCCAGAAGCTGCTCAAGCACGAAGGCGATCAGAGCTGGACCTACACTCAATTCAATACCCCTTGGCCGGTCACCGCGCGTGATTCGGTGCTGCATGTGACCACCGTCGAGGGTGCCGATGGCAGTCTGACCCGTAAGCTCGAAGGTGTGCCGAAGTACATTCCTGAGGAAAAAGGCTTTGTGCGGGTGACCAAGGTCGACGGTTTCTGGAAGTTCGCGCCCAAGGGCGATCAGATCGAGGTGACCTATCAGGTGCACACCGAGCCGGGCGGTAGCATACCGTCGATGGTCGCCAACAAGTTTGTGGTCGATGCGCCGTTCAATACCTTGAAAGCCCTGAAAGAACGCGCCGAGAAGTAATCGATTCGCTCTTTTGATAAAGCGCCCTGGCTGGTTCGGGGCGTTTTCTATTTGGTTTGACGGCTTGCTTGATCGGGGTACATATCCGTTTCTGCGGTAATGGCGACTAGCGGTTTCGCTTTTACAGCGAGTCACTTGGAATAGCCCCAAGTAACCAAGGGCTCTTGCCCCTTTCGTTCGGTGCCTCGCCTAGGCTCGGCATGCCCTCGCTCCGGTCCTGCTCCGTGGGCGCGCCGCCATCGGCCATCCATGGCCGGGGGCGGCTAACCCGGCATCCATGCCGGGTTGCCCACTGCGCAGAACCTCCGCCTCTCGAGGGGGCGGATACCGCAAAAGCAAGAGCGAGGCGGCCTACCGGCCGGCCTGGCTTCAAGTGAACGCATTTTCCTGTAGGAGCTGTCGAGCGAAGCGAGGCTGCGATCTTTTGATCTTGCCGTTGCTGTTGCTTAGCTTTGGCTTCAGATCTGCCGCCCCTTTCCCAGAGGCCGAACGCAGGCGTTGCGCAGGGGGCACCGCGGCATGGATGCCGAGGTAGCCGCCCCCGGCCATGGATGGCCGATGGCGGCGGGCCCCCGGAGCAATGCCGGAGTGAGGGCATGCCGAGCCTAAGCGAGGCACCGAATGGCGGGGCAAAAGCGTTTGGTTACTTGGGGCTTTTCCAAGTGACTCGCTGTAAGAGCGAAACTACCAGTCGCCGTTACCGAAGAAACGGATATGCCCCCAAACTAACGGGCATCAGGAGCTAGGGGCTTTATTTTGTTTCCGGACATGCGTTGCACGAAATTTTCACAAAGTCTCAAAGACAATTCGACCGCGCCAAACATGCCGGGCAGTAAACAATGGCAATGCCGCGGATGATCGTGCAACATTTGCGCACCGCGCAAGCCCCGGGGCCGAGTACTGGCCAACAGAGGGCAAGGCGCCGCTGTATTTTTGAAACTTCAACTTCCAATGGGTCCTAAAACGACATGGCAAACCCGGACGCCCTGAGTCAGCAGCGAGCTTCTAGTCGCCTGCTGCAACCGACCGTCAAATCGCATCTGGCCTACACGCTGCTGTGTGCCCTGGTCATGATGGTCATGTTCAGCCTGCTGCGCGTTGCGCTGCTGGTTTACAACAGCTCGATGATCCTCGATACCCCGGCTTCGACCTTCCTCGAAGCGTTCGCCAACGGCCTGCGTTTCGACCTGCGTCTGGTGGTCTACCTCAGCATTCCGCTGGTGCTGGCACTGTTCAGCGCCCGGGCCATGGCGGCTCGCGGGTTCTTCCGTTTCTGGCTGACCATTGCCTCGAGCATCGCGCTGTTCCTCGGCCTGATGGAGATGGACTTCTACCGCGAGTTCCACCAGCGCCTCAACGGCCTGGTCTTCCAGTATGTGAAGGAAGATCCGAAAACCGTAATGAGCATGCTCTGGTACGGTTTCCCGGTGGTTCGCTACCTGCTGGCCTGGGCCGTGGGCACGTTGATCCTGACCTTGGCGTTCAAGGGCGCCGACCGCGCCACCCGTCCTCGTGGTCCATTCAGCGGCGGCAGCATCGGCACGCGCCAGATCGCCCCGTGGTATTCACGCATCGCGGTGTTCGTCGTCTGCCTGCTGGTCTGCGTGGTGGCCGCTCGTGGCACGTTGCGTCAAGGCCCGCCGATGCGTTGGGGGGACGTCTACACCACCGACTCGAACTTCGCCAACCAGTTGGGCCTCAACGGCACATTGTCGTTGGTCGCAGCGGCCAAGAGCCGGATGTCCGAAGATCGCGACAACATCTGGAAGGCCACCCTGCCACAGCCTGAAGCGCAGAAAATTGTGCGTGACATGCTGGTGATGGCGGACGACAAACTGGTGGATGCCGCAACCGCAGCAGTGCGTCGCGATTACACGCCGCCGGCCGACAAGACCCTGCCGATCAAGAACGTCGTCGTGATCCTGATGGAAAGCATGGCCGGTCACTCGGTGGGTGCCTTGGGCGCACCGGGCAACATCACGCCGTACCTCGACAAACTGTCGAAGGAAGGCCTGATGTTCGACCGCTTTTTCTCCAACGGAACTCATACCCACCAGGGTATGTTCGCCACCATGGCGTGCTTCCCGAATCTGCCGGGTTTCGAATACCTGATGCAGACGCCGGAAGGCAGCCACAAGTTGTCCGGCCTCCCGCAATTGCTCAGTGCCCGTGACTATGGCGACGTGTATGTTTATAACGGCGACTTCGCCTGGGATAACCAGTCGGGTTTCTTCAGCAGTCAGGGCATGACCAACTTCATTGGTCGTAACGACTTCGTGAATCCGGTGTTCTCCGATCCGACCTGGGGCGTGTCCGACCAGGACATGTTCGACCGCGGTCTGGTAGAGCTCAAGGCGCGGGAAAACGGCAAGCCGTTCTATGCGTTGCTGCAAACCCTGTCCAACCACACGCCATACGCCTTGCCGACACCATTGCCAGTGGAGCGCGTGACTGATCGCGGTAGCCTGAACGAGCATTTGACTGCCATGCGCTATGCGGACTGGGCGCTGGGCCAGTTCTTTGAAAAGGCCCGCAAGGAGCCGTATTTCAAGGAAACCCTGTTTGTGATTGTCGGCGACCATGGTTTTGGCAACGAGCGTCAGATCACCGAAATGGACCTGGGCCGCTTCAACGTGCCGATGCTGATGATCGCACCGGGCATCCAGGAGAAGTTCGGCCAGCGTGACCACACCGTGGGCACTCAGATCGACATTGTGCCGACCATCATGGGTCGTATTGGTGGCGAAGTGCGTCATCAGTGCTGGGGGCGTGACCTGCTTAACCTGCCTGAAGGCGACACCGGTTTTGGCGTGATCAAGCCGTCGGGTAGCGAGCAGACCACCGCCATCATCACGGCCGATCAGATCCTGGTGCTGCCGAAAGAAAAGGAAATGGCGCCGAAGATGTACCAGTACGAACTGGGCGCGACACCTCACGCCGAGATCGTTGCGGATGCGCCGCGTACCGCTGAGCTGAAGCTCAAGCTCGAAGCGTTTCTGCAAACGGCGACCAAGAGCCTGATCGACAATACCGCCGGTGTGGTTGACGGCAAGCCGGACTAAGTCTTGATGCAATAAAAAAAGAGGCCCTTGAAAAGGGCCTCTTTTTTTTGCCGGTTAAACCTTTATATCTTGCCGAGCAACAGCAGGATCAACAGCACCACCAACACGACGCCGATGATACCCGACGGGCCATAACCCCAACTTCTGGAGTGCGGGAACACTGGTAAACCACCAATCAGCAAGAGGATCAGGATTACGATAAGAATTGTGCCCATGTCTATTTCCTTGTTGGAAGTGTTCTGGAATACCTGGCGTTTAACTGTCAGCCGGGATGCTATAAAACCAGGCTGCTTACAAAATCCGACTGTCGCTCATGAAAGAAAATTCCAAGTTTTTTTAATGTTTTTCGAAGAAAGGCTTATTTCGTTTTTTATTACTCTAGTTGGTTCAGACGCTCCCGCGGTTTGCTCGGGCCATTCAGCAATCTGATGAAGCGTGGGTCGGGCATAGTCCTTCGCTACACTCGATGCATCTTCCCCGGAACTACAAGGCTGTTTGCTATGCAAAATCGCATGATGATCACTGGCGCGGGCTCGGGCTTAGGTCGCGAAATCGCGCTGCGCTGGGCGCGTGAAGGCTGGCAGCTGGCCTTGTCGGATGTCAGCGAGCCCGGTCTGCAGGAAACACTGAATTTAGTTCGCGAAGCTGGCGGCGACGGTTTTATCCAGCGTTGCGATGTGCGTGATTACAGCCAGCTGACCGCCTTCGCTCAATCCTGCGAGGAGAAGCTCGGTGGCATCGACGTCATCGTCAACAATGCTGGCGTTGCCTCGGGCGGGTTCTTCAATGAGCTGTCCCTGGAGGACTGGGACTGGCAGATCGCGATCAACCTGATGGGCGTGGTCAAAGGCTGCAAGGCCTTCCTGCCGCTGCTGGAAAAAAGCAAAGGCAAGATCATCAACATCGCGTCGATGGCAGCCCTGATGCAAGGCCCGGCCATGAGCAACTACAACGTCGCCAAGGCTGGCGTGGTGGCGTTGTCCGAAAGCCTGCTGATCGAACTGGCGCAGCAGGAAGTGGGCGTGCATGTCGTCTGCCCGTCGTTCTTCCAGACCAACCTGCTGGACTCCTTCCGTGGCCCGACGCCGGCGATGAAAGCCCAGGTCGGCAAGTTGCTGGAAAGCTCGCCGATCACCGCTGCCGACATTGCCGACTACATCTATCAGCACGTTGCCGCTGGCGAGTTCATGATTCTGCCACACGAGCAGGGCCGCATGGCCTGGGCGCTCAAGCAGAAGAACCCGCAACTGCTCTACGACGAAATGACCGTCATGGCCGACAAAATGCGCGCCAAGGCCAAACAATCCGCAGGCTGAGCTTGCCCGTGCACTACACCGTCGTTAGGGTGGCCGCAATCGGTCATCCTCGTGAGACGTTTGCATGCTCAATTACCTGTGGTTTTTCCTTGCCGCGCTGTTTGAAATCGCCGGGTGCTTTGCCTTCTGGATGTGGCTGCGCCAAGGCAAAAGCGCCTGGTGGGTCGTTCCGGCTCTGCTCAGCCTGACCTTGTTCGCGCTGCTGCTGACCCGCATCGAAGCGACCTACGCCGGTCGCGCCTACGCCGCCTACGGTGGTATCTACATCATCGCGTCGATTGGTTGGCTGGCGGTGGTCGAGCGGATTCGTCCACTGGGCTCGGACTGGATCGGTGTGGCGCTGTGTGTGATCGGGGCGAGCATCATCCTTTTCGGGCCGCGTTTCTCCGCCTCCTGAAGGATCGGTCCTTCAATCAATCGATTTGTCAGACGTTTCCTTAGGAAGCGTTCGTCCTGCGCTGTAGGGTGGGACTGATTGTCTGCCAGCGCATTGAAGAGCTGCTGCACGCGAGGCATCTTCAGGGTCCGATAACCCTGAAGGATGAATGTCATGCTTGTACTCAGTCGCGTTGTGGGCGAATTGATTTCCATCGGTGACGACATTTCCGTGCGCATTGTCGCGGTCAACGGCAACACTGTGCGCTTCGGTGTCGAAGCGCCGCAGAACGTCAGCGTGCACCGGGCGGAGGTCTACGACCGCATCCAGGCCAAACGGGCAAAAAACAAAGGGCGCTGAAGGCCTCAGTCGAACAGGTGCTTGGGCACATCATGCTTGAGCATCAACTGGCATTGCTCGCTGTCCGGATCGAAGACAATCAGCGCCTGGCCCTTGGTCAATGCCTGGCGAACCCGCAGAACACGGGTTTGCAGCGGTGTGTCATCACCGTTGTCCGTACCGTCACGGGTTACGAAATCCTCGATCAGACGGGTGAGGGTGTCGACTTCAAGTTGGTCGTGGGGAATCAGCATGGGCACCTCGGCTAAACAATGGCGCGATGCTACGGTGAATGATTGGATGCGGCTAGTCCGGACCTGATGTATGGCCTGACCTGGCCCCATCGCGAGCAGGCTCGCTCCCACAGGGGAATACGGTCACCTGTGGGAGCGAGCCTGCTCGCGATGGCAATTTTTCAGGCGATGAAAATGCAAGGGTCAACTATCAGACCGCTGCCCCACCAGACTGTCCACCGACGGCACCCGCGTATCGCTTTCCATCTGCGTGTCATGTTCGATCTGATGGCTGAAGCGGTCCAGCGACCCTTTCGCGGGCTGAGCATCGCTGGCGAATACTGGCGGGCTGAGGATGTAGGCGCCGAGCAGGCGGCTGAGGGCGGCAAGGCTGTCGATGTGGGTGCGTTCGTAGCCGTGAGTGGCGTCGCAGCCGAAGGCGAGCAGGGCGGTGCGAATGTCGTGCCCGGCGGTGACCGCCGAATGGGCATCGCTGAAGTAGTAGCGGAACAGGTCGCGGCGCACTGGCAACTCGTTGTCACTGGCCAGGCGCAGCAGATGCCGTGACAGGTGATAGTCATAAGGTCCGCCGGAATCCTGCATCGCCACGCTGACCGCGTGTTCGCTGGAGTGTTGGCCCGGCGCAACCGGGGCAATGTCGATGCCGACGAATTCGCTGACGTCCCAAGGTAATGCCGCCGCGGCGCCGCTGCCGGTTTCCTCGGTAATGGTGAACAGCGGATGGCAATCGATCGTCAGCTCTTCGCCGCTGTCGACGATCGCTTTCAACGCCGCCAACAAGGCTGCAACACCGGCCTTGTCGTCGAGATGTCGAGCGCTGATGTGGCCGCTTTCGGTGAACTCCGGCAATGGGTCGAAGGCGACAAAGTCACCGACGCTGATCCCCAGAGAGTCGCAATCGGCACGGGTGGCGCAATAAGCATCCAGGCGCAGTTCGATGTGATCCCAACTGATCGGCATTTCATCCACGGCGGTATTGAACGCATGCCCGGAAGCCATCAGCGGCAGCACGCTGCCACGGATCACGCCGTTGTCGGTAAACAGGCTGACCCGGCTGCCCTCGGCAAAACGGCTGGACCAGCAACCGACGGGGGCCAGGGTCAGACGACCGTTGTCCTTGATCGCGCGAACCGCCGCGCCAATGGTGTCGAGGTGGGCGGAGACCGCACGGTCGGGGCTGTTCTTCTTGCCCTTGAGAGTGGCGCGGATGGTGCCGCGGCGAGTCATCTCAAAGGGAATTCCCAGCTCTTCAAGCCGCTCGGCGACATAACGCACGATGGTGTCGGTGAACCCGGTCGGGCTGGGAATGGCGAGCATTTCCAGCAGGACTTTTTGCAGGTAGATCAGATCCGGTTCGGGAATTTTGCTGGTCATGGAAACTCCTGATGAGTAAATAGTTGATCGTTCCCACGCTCTGCGTAGGAATGCCTCACTGGACGCTCCGCGTCCGCTTTTGGGACGCAGAGCGTCCCTGGCTGCATTCCCACGCAGAGCGTGGGAACGATCGTGAGGGGAGCGTTAGGCCGCCGGCTGACTATGCGCAAATAACAAATCCACAAACCGTTCGGCCGTCGGCTGCGGTTCATGGTTGGCCAGTCCGGCGCGCTCATTGGCTTCGATAAATACATAGTCCGGTTGATCGGCGGCGGGCACCATCAGGTCGAGCCCGACCATTGGAATATCCAGCGCCCGCGCCGCGCGCACTGCCGCGTCCACCAGGGTCGGATGCAGGATCGCCGTGACATCCTCGAGAATGCCGCCGGTATGAAGATTCGCTGTACGTCGTACGAACAAATGCTCACCGGCCGGCAGAATACTGCTGTAGGCATAACCCGCCGCGTGCAAGGTGCGCTCTGTCTCATGGTCCAGCGGGATTTTGCTTTCACCGCTGGTCGCCGCCTGACGACGCCGGCTCTGGGCTTCGATCAGCTCACCGATGGAATGCTGACCATCGCCCACCACTTCTGCCGGTCGGCGAATGGCCGCGGCGACCACCTCAAAACCGATCACCAGAATCCGCAAATCGAGGCCTTCGTGGAAGCTCTCCAGCAGCACGCGACTGTCGAACTGGCGGGCGGATTCGATGGCTTGCAGGACCTCTTCGATGGTGCGCAGATCCACCGCGACGCCTTGGCCCTGTTCGCCATCCAGTGGTTTGACCACCACGCGTTCGTGCTCGTCGAGAAAGGCCAGATTGTCATCGGCGTTGCCGGCCAGTTGTTGCGATGGCAGGTTCAGCCCGGCATTTTTCAAGACCTTGTGGGTCAGGCTCTTGTCCTGACACAACGTCATGCTGATGGCACTGGTCAGATCGCTCAGTGACTCACGGCAACGAACACGCCGACTGCCATGCACCAAGGTGAACAGACCGGCCTCGGCGTCATCGACCTGTACTTCGATGCCGCGCCGATGGGCTTCATCTACGATGATCCGCGCATACGGGTTGAATTCGGCTTCGGGACCGGGGCCCAGAAACAACGACTGATTGATCCCGTTCTTGCGCTTGATGGCAAAGGTCGACAGGTTTCGAAACCCCAACTTGGCGTAAAGACTTTTCGCCTGGCGGTTGTCATGCAGCACTGACAAGTCCAGGTAACTCAGCCCACGGCTCATGAAGTGCTCGATCAAATGCCGCACCAGTACTTCGCCGACACCCGGTCGCGAGCAGTGCGGATCAACTGCCAGGCACCACAAGCTACTGCCGTTCTCTGGATCGTTGAACGCCTTGTGATGATTGAGGCCCATGACACTGCCGATGATTGCGCCGCTGTCTTCGTCTTCGGCCAGCCAATACACCGGGCCGCCCAGATGACGTGGGGTCAGCAGGTGGGTGTCGATCGGCAGCATGCCCCGCACTTGGTACAGCTGATTGATCGCCAGCCAATCCATATCGCTTTGTGCACGACGAATGCGAAAGCCGCGAAACACCCGAGTGGACTGGCGGTAATCGCTGAACCACAGACGCAAGGTGTCGGACGGGTCGAGAAACAACTGGGCCGGCTCCAGCCCCAGCACTTGCTGGGGCGCAGCCACATACAAGGCGATGTCGCGTTCGCCGGCCTGCTCGTTGAGCAACTCTTGGGCCAGGCTCGCCGCATCGGGGAAGGTGTGGCCGATCAGCAACCGGCCCCAGCCGCAATGCACGGCTATCGGTGCGGCGCCCAATTCGCTGCCGTCCTCGGCCAGACGCGCCTGCAAGCGTTCGTACGAGGGCGCCTGACCGCGCAACAAGCGTTGGCTGTAGGCCGTGGCGTGGGGTTTCATCGATCAGATTCCTTGTTCACTGAGCCACAGGTTCAGCGCCGCCAATTGCCACAGCTTGGAGCCGCGCAATGGGGTCAACTGGCCTTGGGGATCGGTTAGCAGGCGGTCGAGCATCTCTGGCTGGAACAGGCCGCGATCCTGGCTCGGATCAAGCAGCAATTCGCGCACCCAGTTCAGCGTTTCGCCCTGCAAATGCTTCAGACCAGGGACCGGGAAGTAGCCTTTTTTGCGATCGATCACTTCACTCGGAATGACCCGTCGCGCGGCTTCTTTCAAGACTTGCTTGCCGCCGTCCGGCAGTTTGAATTTGCCCGGCACGCGCGCCGACAGTTCCACCAGGCGGTAGTCGAGAAACGGCGTGCGCGCTTCCAGGCCCCAGGCCATGGTCATGTTGTCGACGCGTTTGACCGGGTCGTCCACCAGCATGATCGTGCTGTCCAGACGCAGGGCCTTGTCCACTGCCGCATCGGCGCCAGGCTGTGCGAAATGTTCTTTGACGAAGTCACCGGCCGCGTCGTTGGCCGTCAGCCATTTCGGCTGCACAGTGGCGGCGTAATCGTCGTAGCTGCGGTCGAAAAACGCATCGCGATAGGCCGCGTACGGATCGGCGGCACCGTCGACTTGTGGATACCAGTGATAACCGGCGAACAACTCGTCGGCACCCTGGCCGCTTTGCACCACCTTGCAATGCTTGGCCACTTCACGGGACAGCAGATAAAAAGCAATGCAGTCATGACTGACCATCGGTTCGCTCATGGCGCGGAAAGCCGCAGGCAGTTGCTCGATGATCTCTTTTTCGTCAATGCGCAGTTGGTGGTGCTGCGTGCCGTAGTGCTTGGCGATCAGGTCCGAATACTGGAACTCGTCGCCGCGCTCGCCGCCGGCATCCTGGAAACCGATGGAAAAGGTCGACAGGTTTTCAACACCGACTTCACGCAACAGACCGACCAGCATGCTCGAATCGACCCCGCCCGAAAGCAGCACACCCACATCGACCGCCGCACGTTGACGGATCGCCACCGCGTCACGGGTGCTGTCGAGTACGCGGTCACGCCAGTCTTCGAGTGTCAGATTCATCTCGTCGGCGTGTGGGCCGTAGGGCAGGGTCCACCAGGTTTTCTGCTCGGTGGTGCCGTCCGCTTCGATGCGCATCCAGGTCGCTGGTGGCAGTTTTTCGATGCCGGCCAGCAAGGTGCGCGGCGCCGGGACCACCGCGTGGAAATTCAGGTAATGATTGAGTGCCACCGGATCGAGGATCGGGTTGATGTCGCCGCCCTTGAGCAGCGCCGGCAACGCCGAGGCAAAGCGCAGGCGGTGACCGGTGCGAGACAGGTACAGCGGCTTCACGCCGAGACGGTCGCGGGCGATGAACAGGCGTTGAGCGTCGCGCTCCCAGATGGCGAAGGCGAACATGCCGTTGAGCTTGGGCAGCAAGGCTTCGCCCCAAGCGTGATAGCCCTTGAGCAGCACTTCGGTGTCACCACCGGAATAGAAGGCATACCCGAGGCTTTCGAGCTCGGTGCGCAGTTCCGGGAAGTTGTAGATCGCGCCGTTGAAGGCCAGGGACAAGCCCAATTGATTGTCGATCATCGGCTGCGCCGAGCCGTCCGACAGGTCCATGATTTTCAGGCGACGATGGCCTAGGGCAATCGGCCCTTGGCTATGAAAGCCCCACGCGTCAGGACCGCGAGGCGCCAGGTGATGGGTGATTCGTTCAACGGCCGCGAGGTCCGCAGGTTGATGATCAAAGCGTAACTCGCCAGCTAATCCACACATAAAGTCCTTACCGGTTTTTCCGTTGGGGAGGGTCAATCGATACCGCGCCAAAAACGGCGGGTACTCAGAAACTGACCCGGCTGAATCCCCGGAGTTTTAGACCGATAAGTTATAAGGCGAGCCGTCAGACTTTTCCGCGGATCAATTGGCGCACAGCAAAACGGTTGGGATGACAGGCCTCGGCGACCGCCCTGGGCAGGGGCAGAGGTTCGTTCTCGATCCACGCTGCGAGCAATTCACCCGACAGTGGCGCAGTGATCAGGCCGCGAGAACCGTGGCCACTGTTAACGTAAAAACCCGCAAGCCACGGGCAGGGAGTTTCCGGTACTTGCCGTGCGTCCTTGCTCAGTACGGCGTAGGCGTCGGCGAACGCTTCTTGCTCGGCCAACGGGCCGACGATCGGCAGGTAATCCGGGCTGGTGCAGCGAAATGCGGCGCGTCCTTCTAGCTGCTGCGGGTCCAGTTCTTGAGCATGCAGTCGAGTGGTCAGGTCCGGGGAGATTTCCTCGAGCAAGGCCAGGTTGCCGAGGTGTTCGGCGAGGGTCGGGGTCAGGTCATCACTCTTGAAATCGAAGCTGGCGCCGAGCGTGTGTTCGCCCAGTCGAGCCGGCGCGACATAGCCTTCGGCGCAGACGACGGTGGCCAGGCTCTGGCTTTCAGGTGTTTGTGCCAGTCGGGTGATCTGGCCACGAATGCGTTTGAGGGGCAGTTCGGCGCTCTGCGCAAAACGCTTGATCTCGGCGGCGCCGGCCAGGATCACCACGGGGGCACTGGCCAGCAAATCATCCCCGTCCCAGGCCTGCCACTGATCATCAACCTTGCGCAGTTCCAGTACATTGCGATGGGGCAGCCACTGGATGTTCGCCGAGGACGCTTGCCAGTGGCACAACGCGGGCGGATGAACCCAGCCGCCTTCCGGGAAGAATAATCCGCCGTGCTCAAGGGCGATGCCGGCCTGGGCCTCGGCTTGCGGTATATCGAGCAAGCGCACCAGATCAGGCGCAAAGGCTGAAGCCAATTGCGCCTGACGTTCCGCTTCCTTGGCGTTGAAGGCCAGTTGCAAGACCCCGCAATCGTCCCAGTCGACGCCCCGTTGCAAATGTTCCAGCAAGCGCCGGGTGTGACCGAAACCACTGACAATCAACTGCGACAACGCCGTGCCGTGGGCCGAAAGCTTGAGGTACAGCACGCCCTGAGGATTGCCCGAGGCTTCCTGCGCCAGCGCATTGTGACGCTCCAGCAGACTCACTTGCCAGCCCCGCGCAGCCAGGCTGGCGGCGCTGGCGCAACCGGCCAGGCCGGCACCGATCACCAGGGCTCGACGTTCGCCGGTAGGCGGCGTCGGCCGCGCAAACCATGGTTTGGCCGCGGCGGGCGCTGGGACTTCTTCAGGCCAGCCGAGAAACACGCCGCGCAGGATTTCCCATTTGTGACCAATGCCGGGCGTTCGCTTCATTTTGAAGCCTGCCGCATTCAGCAATCGGCGCACCCAACCGGTGCTGGTAAACGTACTGATGGTCGAACCGGGCGCCGCCAGCCGGGCGAGTTCGGCAAACAGTTCGGCGGTCCACATGTCGGGGTTTTTCGCCGGGGCGAAACCGTCGAGAAACCAGGCATCAATCTGCGCGTCCAGTTGCGGCAATTGTTCCAATGCATCGCCGATCAAAAGGGTCAACGTCACGCGGCCGTTATCCAGCACCAGGCGCTGGAAGCCTTGATGGATCGCCACGTACTGCGCGAGTAACTGATCGGCAAACGGCTTGAGCTCCGGCCATAGCGCGAGCGCCCGTTGCAGATCCGGTGCACTCAACGGGTACTTTTCGACACTGACAAAATGCAACCGCGCACCGGCCACCGCATGCTGCTCGAACAACTGCCAGGCGCACAGAAAATTCAACCCGGTACCGAAACCGGTCTCGCCAATCACCAGTCGACCGCCGGCCGGCAACGCAGCGAAACGCTCACGCAAAGCGTTCTGTTCGAGGAATACGTAGCGGGTTTCGTCCAACCCCGACAGATCGGAAAAATACACATCGTTGAACACCCGCGAGCGCGGGAGCCCTTGGTCGTCCCAGTCGAGCTGGGCGTGGGGCAATACAGGTTTCATGGCAGGCTCGGCAACGGCAAGGCGGCCATTCTAGCCGATCGCCGGGGCGGTGCTTGATCCATGGCAAGTGCCAGGCTGGGTGTGTCAGGGACAATCCCCACAAAAGCCTGAACCACAGGGAATTTTCTCTGCTGACTATCGGCCCAATCCGCTAGTCTTGCTCAATCCTGGAAGGAGCCGTCCCATGTTCGAATCCGCCGAAATCGGTCACGCCATCGACAAAGACACCTACGACGCCGAAGTGCCGGCCCTGCGTGAAGCCTTGCTCGAAGCGCAGTTCGAACTTCACCAGCAACGCCGCTTTCCGGTGATCGTTTTGATTAATGGCATCGAAGGCGCTGGCAAGGGCGAGACGGTCAAGTTGCTTAATGAATGGATGGACCCACGCCTGATCGAGGTTCGCACCTTCGATCAACAGACCGACGAAGAGCTGGCGCGACCACCGGCCTGGCGCTACTGGCGGATGCTCCCGGCCACGGGCCGCATGGGGATCTTCTTCGGTAATTGGTACAGCCAGATGCTGCAAGGCCGGGTTCATGGCTTGTTCAACGATCCCAGACTCGATCAAAGCATCAACGCCGCCGAGCGGCTGGAGAAGATGCTGTGCGACGAAGGCGCGCTGATCTTCAAGTTCTGGTTCCATCTTTCCAAGAAACAAATGAAGGCACGCCTCAAGGCGCTGGCCGATGACCCGCTGCACAGCTGGCGCATCAGTCCGCTGGACTGGCAACAATCCGAAACGTACGACACATTCGTGAAATATGGCGAACGCATACTGCGCCGCACCAGCCGTGACTATGCGCCGTGGCATGTGATCGCCGGGATGGACCCGCGTTATCGGAGTCTGGTGGTGGGCAAAATTTTGCTCGAGGGTCTGCAAAGCGCTCTGAAACGTCCGAAAATTCACCCGGAAAAAGTCAGCGCCGCGCCAGTGTCCCCCAGCGTCGATCAGGTAAACCTGCTCGACAGCCTCGACTTGACCCTGCGCCTGGACAAGGACGATTACGAAGAACAGCTGATCACCGAGCAGGCGCGGTTTTCCGGGCTGATGCGCGACAAACGCATGCGTCGGCACGCCTTGATCGCGGTGTTTGAAGGCAACGATGCGGCGGGCAAAGGCGGTGCGATTCGCCGGGTAGCCGCTGCGCTGGACCCGCGTCAGTACAGCATCGTGCCGATCGCCGCGCCCACCGAAGAGGAACGGGCGCACCCGTATCTCTGGCGCTTCTGGCGACATTTACCGGCGCGAGGCAAATTCACTGTGTTCGACCGCTCCTGGTATGGCCGGGTGCTGGTGGAGCGCATCGAAGGCTTTTGCAGCGCGGCCGACTGGTTGCGCGCCTACAGTGAGATCAACGATTTCGAAGAGCAGATCGCCGATGCCGGGGTAATCGTGGTCAAGTTCTGGCTGGCTATCGACAAACAGACGCAACTGGAACGATTCGAAGAGCGCGAACAGATCCCCTTCAAACGCTTCAAGATCACCGAAGACGACTGGCGCAACCGCGATAAGTGGGAGGCCTACAGGGCTGCTGTCGGGGACATGGTCGACCGTACCAGCACCGAGATCTCGCCCTGGACTTTGGTGGAAGCCAATGACAAGCGCTGGGCGCGGGTCAAAGTCCTGCGCACCATCAACCATGCGCTGGAAGAAGCGTTCGAAAAGTCCGACAAACACGCCAGGAAAGCCAAAAAGAACAAATAGCGAACCGATGGTTACGCATACACGGGGTGAATGATTGTCGCAGTCGGTAATTGGGTGGGCTTATGCTCGGTCCACTCTCAACTGACAACAACAATGAGGTATGCCATGCGTGAAGTGGTGATCGTCGACAGCGTGCGGACCGGCCTGGCCAAATCCTTTCGCGGCAAGTTCAACATGACCCGTCCGGACGACATGGCGGCGCATTGTGTCGACGCATTGTTGGCGCGCACGGGCATCGACCCGGCCAGCGTCGAGGATTGCATCGTCGGTGCCGGCTCCAACGAAGGCGGCCAAGGGTTCAACATCGGTCGCAACGTCGCGGTGCTGTCGCGCCTGGGTACGGGCACTGCCGGTATGACACTCAACCGTTTTTGCGCTTCGGGCTTGCAGGCGATCGCCATCGCCGCCAACCAGATCGCTTCGGGTTGCAGCGACATCATCGTCGCCGGAGGCGTTGAGTCCATCAGCCTGACCATGAAAAGCGTCAACACCGACAACCTGATCAATCCGCTGCTTAAAGAGCAGGTGCCAGGCATTTATTTCCCAATGGGGCAGACGGCCGAAATCGTTGCACGTCGTTATAACGTCAGCCGCGAAGAACAGGACCTGTACGCGCTGCAAAGTCAGCAACGTACCGCTCAGGCTCAGGGCGCTGGAGCGTTTGACGATGAAATCGTGCCGATGGCGGTGAAGTATCGCGTTGAAGACAAGGCCACCGGTCAGGTCCAGATCCTTGACGGCATTGTCGATCGCGACGACTGCAATCGCCCAGGCACCACCCTGGAAAGCTTGGCGGGATTGAAGCCGGTGTTTGCCGAAGACGGTTCGGTGACGGCGGGCAATTCTTCTCAGCTGTCCGATGGCGCGTCGATGACGCTGGTCATGAGCCTGGAGAAAGCCCTGGAATTGGGGTTAAAGCCGAAGGCGTTTTTCCGTGGTTTCACCGTGGCCGGGTGCGAGCCGGATGAAATGGGCATCGGCCCGGTGTTTTCGGTGCCGAAGTTGCTCAAGGCCAAGGGTTTGCAGGTTGCCGACATTGATCTGTGGGAACTTAACGAAGCCTTCGCGTCCCAGTGCCTGTACAGCCGCAATCGGCTGGAGATCGATAACGACAAGTACAACGTCAATGGCGGTTCGATTTCCATCGGTCATCCGTTCGGCATGACCGGTTCGCGTCAGGTTGGGCATATCGTGCGTGAATTGCAGCGGCGTAATCTGCGTTACGGCATCGTCACCATGTGTGTGGGGGGCGGGATGGGGGCGACCGGGTTGTTTGAGGCGGTGCGTTAAACTCGGAGGGTTCGTGTTCCCTGATTAACCTATATCGCGAGCAGGCTCGCTCCCACACTCGATCTATGTCACACACGAGATCCCTGTGGGAGCGAGCCTGCTCGCGAATGGAGGCGCCGCGGTCTATAGGCTCATACGCAAAAGCAGCATCCGCTCGATGTAAGCCTGAATCTCCCGCGCCGCCTTCTCCGGGTTTTCAAACGGCCCCTCCAGGGTGTTTTCCCGGGTGCTGAAATACAACTCCCCATTCACACGACACACCCGGTCGCAGCGAAAGTGCGTGGCGGGGGCAATGTCCTGGGCGCGTTTGCCGTACATGGCGATCTCCTGAGTGATGTTCCTGCTAACGAATTCAATGAGCTTATGCATGAACCATTTGCAACGCCTGGCGAGCCGATCGACGGCATAGCGCCAATTTAATGGTGCGACCTGCACAGTTTCATTCGCGGCCAACGGCGAACTGTCCCTGTGTGCCGAACGGCGCTAAGCCTAGAATGACCTTTCTTGCCACTTGGCTTCGGGGTTCGCCATGCACATTTCATCAGGTCGCTGGGTTTACGGTCTGTTCCTGGCCTTGGTGACCGCGTTGCTGTGGGGAATCCTGCCGATCAAACTCAAGCAAGTGCTGCTGGTGATGGACCCGGTGACGGTGACCTGGTTTCGCTTGATCGTGTCCGGCGGGTGCCTGTTCATTTACCTGGCGGCGACCAGGCGCCTGCCGAATCGCAAAGTGCTCGGGCCGCGCGGAGGCTGGTTGGTGTTGATGGCGGTGCTCGGCCTGGTGGGCAACTACGTGCTGTACTTGATGGGCCTGAACCTGCTCAGCCCCGGCACCGCGCAACTGGTGGTGCAGATGGGGCCGATCATGTTGTTGATCGCCAGTCTGTTTGTGTTCAAGGAACGGTTCAGCGTGGGGCAGGGGATTGGCCTGCTGGTGCTGTTGATGGGCTTCGCATTGTTTTTCAATCAGCGGCTGGCCGAGTTGCTGACCTCGCTGACCGATTACACCGCCGGTGTGCTGTTGGTGCTGTTGGCGTCCACGGTCTGGACCTTCTACGCCCTAGGCCAGAAGCAATTGCTCACGGTGTGGAATTCGTTGCAGGTGATGATGGTGATTTACCTGTTCTGCGCGCTGTTGCTGACGCCGTGGGTGCATCCGCTGGAAGCGCTGCAACTGAGTCCGCTGCAAGGCTGGCTACTGCTGGCGTGCTGCATGAATACTTTGATCGCCTATGGCGCGTTTGCCGAGGCACTGGCCCATTGGGAGGCATCGCGGGTCAGTGCGACGCTGGCGATTACGCCGTTGGTGACCTTCGTTGCGGTGGCCGTGGCGGCGTGGTTGTGGCCGGAGTATGTGCATGCCGAGACAATCAATGGTCTGGGTTATGGCGGGGCGGTGCTGGTGGTGCTTGGGTCGGCGTTAGTGGCGCTGGGGCCGTCGTTGATTGCGGGGCTCAAGGCGCGGCGGATGCGGATGGCCTGAGTTGATCGTTCCCACAGAGTGGGAACGATCGGGGCAGGGGATTTAACCCTTGGCACCCGCCTCCAACATATTCTCCGGCCGCACCCAGGCATCAAACTCTTCATCTGTCAGATACCCAAGCTGCAACGCCGCCTCACGCAAGGTCAGCCCTTCTGCGTAAGCCTTTTTGGCGATCTCCGCCGATTTGTCATAACCAATGTGCGGATTCAGTGCCGTCACCAGCATCAACCCACGCTCCAGGTGTTCAGCCATTTTCTCTGCATCCGGTTCAAGACCAGCAATGCAATGCTGTTGGAAGTTGCTGCAGCCATCGCCCAACAGGCGGATCGATTGCAGCAGATTGTGGATGATCACCGGTTTGAACACGTTCAATTGCAAATGGCCCTGACTTGCTGCAAAACCAATGGCGACGTCGTTGCCCAAGACCTGACAAGCCAGCATCGATAGCGCTTCGCACTGAGTCGGATTGACCTTGCCTGGCATGATCGAGCTGCCCGGTTCGTTGGCTGGCAGTTTCACTTCGGCAAAGCCTGCTCGCGGTCCGGAGCCCAGCAGGCGCAGGTCGTTGGCGATTTTCATCAGGGTCACGGCAAGGGTTTTCAACGCGCCGGACAGTGTCGTCAGCGGTTCATGGCCAGCCAGGGCGGCGAACTTATTCGGTGCGGTGACGAACGGCAGGCCGGACAGGGCGGCCAGCTCGGCCGCGATAGCTTCGCCGAAACCATGGGGCGAATTCAGCCCAGTGCCGACCGCGGTGCCACCCTGGGCCAGTTCACACACGGGCGGCAGTGCGCTGCGGATCGCCCGCTCGGCGTAATCCAGTTGCGCGATGAACGCCGAGAGTTCCTGACCGAAGGTAATCGGCGTCGCGTCCATCATGTGGGTCCGGCCGGTCTTGACCAGTTTCATATACCGCGCGGACAGCTCGGCCAATCCGCCCGACAGTTCGCTGATCGCCGGCAGCAAGTGCTGCTGAACTGCCTGGACGGCGGCGATGTGCATGGCGGTGGGGAAGCAGTCGTTGGAGCTTTGAGAGCGATTGACGTGGTCGTTAGGGTGAACCGGTGATTTGCCGCCGCGAGGGTTACCGGCCAGTTCATTGGCGCGTCCGGCGATCACTTCGTTGACGTTCATGTTGCTCTGGGTGCCGCTGCCGGTCTGCCAGACCACCAGCGGAAACTGGTCGTCGTGGCTGCCGTCGAGTACTTCGTCGGCGGCCTGTTCAATCAGCCGGGCGATGTCGGCGGGCAGGTCACCGTTGCGGTCATTGACCCGCGCCGCGGCTTTCTTGATCAGTGCCAAGGCATGCAGCACCGCCAGCGGCATACGTTCGTTGCCGATGGCGAAATTAATCAGCGAGCGTTGCGTCTGAGCGCCCCAGTAGGCTTCATCCGGGACTTCCACCTGGCCAAGGCTGTCGGTTTCGATACGGCTCATCATGCACACTCCTGTAAGTCTGATAGCGCAGTTTAGGCCGTGATCGCCGGCTGTGGTTCCATCAGTCTGGAATTTGACCGTTCAACCCCTCTAAATCAAGCCCGACAAGGCTTGGGGTTGAGCGACACACTTTTTTAGGCGCAGAATGGTCGCCCTTGGGGTTTTACCTCGCCTGCTAGAAAAGGAAACTCGATGACTCGTCTTCGTGCCATCTGTACCGCGGTTGCACTGGTTTGCGCCAGCGGCCCTGTTTTTGCCGATACCGCCAGCCACAACGCCAGTGCCGAGGCTTTCCTGACCCTGGCGCACGCTGACAAATTGGGCACTCCGGTGTACATGCAAGTGCAGCAAATGTTCGCTCAGCGCTTTGAACAGACCAAAGCCCCCGAGTCGAAAAAAGCCCTGCTGGAAACTTACCAGGCCAAAGCCAACGCCGCGCTGGACCAAGCCATTGGCTGGAACAAGCTGAAGCCGGACATGGTCAAGCTCTACACCACCAACTTCAGCGAATCCGAGCTGAAAGACCTGGTCGCGTTCTACAAATCGCCACTGGGCAAGAAAGTCCTGGAAAAAATGCCGCAGCTGACTCAGCAATCGGCCCAGATGACTCAAGCCAAGCTGGAAAGCGCAGTGCCTGTAGTCAACAAACTGTTGGCTGACATGACGGCCGAGCTGGAGCCTAAAGGCGCCGCCGCTCCAGCCAAGAAAAAGCCTTAAGCGGAGTTCGGTATGACCATGCAACAACGCATCGAATCGACGCTGGGCCTGTTGCAGCCACAGCATCTGCAAGTGCTGGATGAAAGCCACATGCACAGCCGTGGGTTGCAGACCCACTTCAAGGCCGTGGTGGTCAGCCAGCAGTTCGAAGGGCTCAACCGGGTCAAGCGTCACCAAAAAGTCTACGGCACGCTCGGCGAGCTGATGGGCGAGTTCCATGCGTTGGCGCTGCATACCTACACGCCAGAAGAATGGGCACAGATCGACGCGGCTCCGGCCTCGCCGACCTGTGCCGGCGGTAGCAAGCACTGAACAGCTGTTTTTGCTAGAATCCGCAACGCGCCGCTCACCCGGCGCGTTTTTTTTCGCATCCGGTTCACCCCTTACGAGGGTAGCCACCTGGAGAATCACCCATGACACAACAGATTGTCGTGGCGGCACTGTATAAGTTCGTCACTCTGGAAGATTACGTCGCCCTGCGCGAGCCATTGCTGCAAGCGATGGTCGACAACGGCATCAAAGGCACACTGCTGATCGCTGAAGAAGGCATCAACGGCACCGTGTCTGGCAGCCGCGAAGGCATCGACGGGCTGATGGCCTGGCTCAAGAACGACCCACGCATGGACGACATCGACCACAAAGAGTCGTACTGCGACGACCAGCCGTTCTATCGCACCAAAGTCAAACTCAAGAAAGAAATCGTCACCCTCGGCGTTGAAGGCGTGGACCCGAACAGAAAGGTCGGCACCTACGTCGATCCAGAGAACTGGAACGCCCTGATCAGCGATCCTGAAGTGCTGTTGATCGACACTCGTAACGACTACGAAGTCTCGATCGGCACCTTTGAAGGTGCCATCGACCCGAAGACCACCAGCTTTCGCGAATTCCCCGACTACATCAAAGCCCACTTCGACCCGGCCGTGCACAAGAAAGTCGCGATGTTCTGCACCGGCGGCATTCGTTGTGAAAAGGCCTCTAGCTACATGCTCAGCCAGGGCTTCGACGAGGTTTATCACCTCAAGGGCGGTATTCTGAAGTACCTCGAAGCGGTGCCGCAGGAAGAAACCAAATGGCAGGGCGACTGCTTCGTGTTCGATAACCGCGTGACCGTTCGTCACGACCTCAGCGAAGGTGACTACGATCAATGTCATGCCTGTCGTACACCGGTCAGCATCGAGGACCGCGCGTCCGAGCACTATGTGGCCGGCATCAGTTGCCCGCATTGCTGGGATAAGCTGAGCGAGAAGACCCGTCGCAGTGCCATCGACCGGCAAAAGCAGATCGAGTTGGCCAAGGCGCGCAACCTGCCTCACCCGATCGGCTACAACTACAAGCAAACTCCTTCCGAGGCTTGAACCATGTCTGCGCAACGCCTGCTCTATGTGATGGACCCGATGTGTTCCTGGTGCTGGGGCTTTGCGCCAGTCGCCAATGCGCTGGTCGAGCAGGCGCAAGTCGCGGGGGTGGACGTGCATCTGGTGGTAGGCGGTTTGCGTACCGGCAGCGGCGCGGCGCTGGAGCCGACCACCCGACGCTACATCCTTGAGCATTGGCAGGCGGTCACTGAGGCTACTGGCCAACCGTTCAAGCTGGAAGGCGCATTGCCCGACGGGTTTGTCTACGACACCGAACCTGCCTGTCGGGCGCTAGTCACTGCGCGCAGCCTGGCGCCGGATTGCGCGTGGAAACTGCTCGGGCTGATTCAGCACGCGTTTTACGCCGAAGGTCGCGACGTCACCCACGCCAGTGTTCTGGTGGAACTGGCGGAGCAAGCCGGTCTGCCGCGCATCGAGTTCGCCGCTACGTTTGACCGTGCCGATCAACACGCCGCGACGGCTGGCGATTTCACCTGGGTCCAGGACCTGGGCATTGCCGGTTTCCCTACATTACTGGCTGAGCGAGACGGTCAATTGGCGCTGTTGACCAATGGCTATCAGCCTCTCAGCGTATTGTCTCCGTTGCTCGGCCGCTGGCTGGAGCGCGCTGCCTGTGCTTGATCTGCCTGACGACGCCCCAACCGCTACACGTGTCGACCGTCTGAGCTGGGTGGAAATCCGCCGCCTGGCGCTGCATCACAAGAAATCCCTGTGGATTGCCAACGGCGTGGCGGTGCTGGCAACCCTGTGCAGCGTGCCGATCCCCTTGCTCTTGCCGTTGCTGGTCGACGAAGTGCTGCTGGGCCACGGCGACACCGCGCTGAAGATCATGAACCACGCGTTGCCCGAAAACTGGCAGAAAGCCGCGGGTTACATCGGCCTTATGTTGCTGGTGACGCTGGGTCTGCGTTGCGCCGCTTTGCTGTTCAACGTCGTACAGGCGCGGTTGTTTGCGGCGCTGGCCAAGGACATCGTGTACCGCATTCGCCTGCGGCTGATCGATCGGCTCAAGCGTATTTCGCTGAGTGAATATGAAAGCCTGGGCAGCGGCACGGTCACTACCCACCTGGTAACCGACCTGGACACGCTGGACAAATTCGTTGGCGAAACCCTCAGTCGTTTCCTCGTGGCCATGCTGACCCTGGTCGGCACCGCCTCCATCCTGATGTGGATGCACTGGAAGCTGGCGTTGCTGATCCTGCTGTTCAACCCGTTGGTGATCTACGCCACGGTGCAGTTGGGCAAGCGGGTCAAGCACCTGAAGAAACTCGAGAACGACAGCACCTCGCGTTTCACCCAGGCACTCACCGAAACCCTCGATTCCATTCAGGAAGTACGCGCCGGCAATCGTCAGGGCTTTTTCCTCGGGCGCCTGGGTCAACGCGCCCGGGAAGTACGCGATTACGCGGTGATCTCGCAGTGGAAAACCGATGCCTCGAACCGTGCCAGCGGCTTGCTGTTCCAATTCGGCATCGATATTTTTCGTGCGGCGGCGATGCTCACCGTGCTGTTTTCCGACCTGTCCATCGGCCAGATGCTCGCGGTGTTCAGCTACCTGTGGTTCATGATCGGACCGGTGGAACAACTGCTGAATCTGCAATACGCCTACTACGCCGCTGGCGGTGCGCTGTCGCGGATCAACGAGTTACTGGCCCGGGCCGATGAGCCTGAATACCCGGGCGGCGTCGACCCGTTCAACGGTCGCGAGACCGTGGGCATCGAAGTCCAGGGTTTGAGTTTCGGTTACGGCGACGAGCTGGTGTTGAACCAGATGAACCTGTCGATCGCTCCCGGTGAGAAAGTCGCGATCGTCGGTGCCAGCGGCGGTGGCAAAAGTACGCTGGTGCAGTTGCTGCTGGGCTTGTACACGCCGCTCGCCGGGACGATCCGTTTTGGCGGCTCGACCCAGCAGGAAATCGGTCTGGAAACCGTTCGGGAAAATGTCGCCGTGGTCCTGCAACACCCGGCACTGTTCAACGAAACCGTCCGCGCCAACCTGACCATGGGGCGTGAGCGCAGCGACGAAGCTTGCTGGCAAGCGCTGGAAATCGCGCAACTGCACCAGACCGTTCGAGAGCTGCCCAACGGCCTGGACAGTATCGTCGGCCGTTCCGGTGTGCGCTTGTCCGGCGGCCAGCGTCAACGTCTGGCGATTGCGCGGATGGTGCTGGCCGACCCTAAAGTGGTGATCCTCGACGAGGCCACCTCAGCGCTGGATGCCGCCACCGAATACAACCTGCACCAGGCGCTGGCGCGGTTCTTGAGCAACCGCACCACATTGATCATTGCGCACCGATTGTCGGCCGTGAAGCAGGCCGACCGGGTGCTGGTGTTCGACGGCGGGCAAATTGCCGAGGATGGCGACCATCAGCAACTGATTGCCGATGGTGGGTTGTACGCCAAGCTTTATGGGCACTTGCAGCAATTGCAGGTCAGCCCCAAAGCACCTTGAGCGCGTTGTCTGCGCCATCGTGACCGAACTCTTTCAGCACCACTGAACACGACTCACAAGGGCGCATCGTCGTCGCCACGTCGACGGAGCGGATCTGCGACAAATCGGGATATTTCTTACGAATCGCAGCGATCAGCTTGCTTTCGCTGTCCAGCGAAGTCGGTCTGATCGTCTGTGCCGGTTTATAGGTGTTGATGTCCTTGATCGTCAGGGGAACGGCCAATATCTTGCCCTCGGAAGTGACCTCAAGGGACGTTCTGGGGTAAGCCTGATCGAAATCAATGTTGAAGTACGTCGTATCACCCATACGGACCTGATTGCCGCCCAGATGCTGGAACAACGGCAAGCGGGTGGTGGTGCGCTGGGCTCCGGAAACACTGACGTAGACCTCCCGACTCCCCGAAACGGTCGTCACGTCGGCGAAGGCGATGTTTCTGGCATTGAGCGCACGTTCGCGCAGGGGCAACAGCCGTTGCAGTTTCTGCATCGCTCTGTCGATCCGCAACGCGGCGGCGGCATTGGCGGGATTGCTGGTCGGCGACTGGAACAGCGTATCGAAGATAGTGGCCGTTCTTTCCCGGAAGGCTTGCGGCGCTCCGGTGCTGCGTGTCCAGGAACTCGCTCCTTCCGGTAATCGGGTGACGATCATTCGTGTCGAGTTGTCGAACATCAACGCCTCACCCGGGCTGGTGTCCACTCTCAGCCAGTTCATATTGTCGGGCGGCGTCGTCGTGACGCCGAGGGGGATGGCGATGTCATCCATGGTTTTCATGGCGCGTTCAACGGCCTCGACCCCGTGAATGCGCGCGACGTTGTTGGCATTCAGCGAGCCGGTGTAGACCACTATCAGTTCGTTTTTCAGTTCGTCGCCAAGGGTATCGGCTTTTTTGAGGGGCAGCAGGCCGTCGTACAGACTCTGCCCCACGCCGCGTTCGGCCACGTAAAAGTCTCCCGCGTTGAGGCGTGTAAATACATAGTGTTTCGAGCCATCCCTGGACGGGCAGATAATCGCGCCCACCTGAAAAGTATCGTCAAGACCCTGCTCCGGCACATTGACTTTGACGCGCGCATAAATGCCCTTGCGAAATTCGATGGTCGCGGTGAGGTGATCGCGTTTGACAAAGGAGGCCGCTTTCATGGGGGCGCGGCCGCCGGCCGGGGTGTAAATCGTGTCACCGAACCAGAGCGCCCAGCCTTTGGCTTCGTCGAATCGCTCGGCGGGAAGCGGAGGGGCCGCCGGCGGCCTCGTAACGAAACTCGTGGTGCATACCGCTCCAGGAGCGCGACGCACTCGGCATGGAAGCGCCGTGTATCCGACCTCCACAAGGTCAGCGCGGCGTAACGTGTTTTCGTGCAGTCTATAGGGCACGTCATCAAGCAGTAGCGTTGTCCGGCCATCAACTTCGAGCAGTTCTCGCGCCCGGACGTTTTCCGGCAGTTCGACGAGTACGTGATCGCCGCTGGTTTCCAGGCTCCGGTAATGAGATCGACCTCGTATCAATTCATCGTTGTTCAATACCGGCCCGTAAGGTCTGGACGCTATCGGGTCCAGCAGACGGTAGTGGGGTTCAGCACCCGTGCGAATCTGGCGCACAGGCAAATCATCGACCCCATTGAGCGTGACCAAATCATCCGTGGCGGCCAGCGGCCTCCATCGTCCAGCGTCCTGAACGTCGGGCAGGCTGCGCAGCACGTCATACCGGGCGGCATTGCCGATCAGCATCTTGGACCTGAAGATGCCGGACCTGCCTAATTTGATGATGGCTTTACGCAGTGGATGCACCAGTTGCGGAAGCCCATCAAGGGGCAAAAGTGCTCGTAGGCTGGATGTCAGCAAACGCTTTGTCAGCGTTCCAAACGTGTTCAGACGAGCGAAAACCGTCAACTGGCCTCCGGCTTTCAATAACGCCACGGAGCCGGAAGCAAACTTGCCGACGGGCTGCACGAACGCAACCAGGTCAGCAAATACGCCGAACACACCGTTGATGATTCGGTGGCGGTCCCCGGACGCCAGGTCTTCGATGCTGTTCCAGAACGGAACGAAAATTTTCACGAGGTCGAGGGTTTTTTTATCTTTCGCTTCTTTGAATTCGATTGCGGTTTGCCCGTTAGCGGCCTTTCTGAGCGCTTTGGGGTCAACATACAGAAGCTCGGTCGCGATCAGGTGGCTGATGGCTTTCGTTCGCTCGGACGACAATGTGATGGGAGTGTTCTGTGCGCTTGAAGTCTCGGAGGCTATGGCCGGTAGCGTGTTCCCCAGCTTTTCGATGATGGCCTGGCAAGACGCGTTGTCCTTCGGGACGGTGCCCGATGAGTGAGTGTCCCAGTCAAATGGCAGGTCTTTATGGCGAATCACTGAAACCTTGACGGTTGCGGATCTGCTGACTTTCCATTCCTCGGTGGTTCTTCGGCCGCCGATCAACCCCGATGACAGCGCTTCAAGACGCCGTATGACTCCTGCGCGAGGCAACAGCTCGTAAGTGACGGTTTGCTGCTCATGAGCGGCCCGTAGTATCAAACCGTTGCGGGCTCTGAGCGGCAGGATCATTTCTGCGGTTTCATTCTGTGCTTCGACACTCGTTGTCTTTTTTCTCAAGCTGTAAATTTTGATCTCACCCGACTCCAGTATCCGACGGTCAACCCTGGGCAGCGAAGCGAGCAGGCTGTTGATCAGCGTTTCATAAGCCGCTTGGGTCAATTGCAGGTACTGTTTAAAGGCGCTATCAAAGAGCGCCTTGATATCTGGCAGCTTTTTGTGGGGAGACAGGACGAAAATAGAGTTGGGCAGCTTCCATGGGGGCGAGACTCTTATCGTCTGATCTTCCAGCAGCTGTATTTTCTGCGAGGTAACGGTGCGGCCGTCACTCTCGGTAATCGTCCAGACTTTCTTATTGTCGAATTGGCCCGAGGCGTAAACATCAACGAAGCTGTAATAGTCATACTCCTTGCCTCTGAGCACGGGCGTGTCGCGAAAACCATTCGGGTCGAGAAAGATTTTCCAGGCAAGTTTTTTTCCGTCGGAACTGAAGCTGCCTTTGCCAAAGATGCGTTCCACCTGCGCTTTCGCCATATCGAGCCGGCTTGGGGGGGGCTGATCAAGTTGCAGGACGGCTTTCGTCAGTTCGTCCGTGTGCCGGTCGAGGCAGCGCAGCGCGTGTTCAATCTCGTCATCCGAATAATTCCCATCGTCACGATGAGCTACTTCACCCTGGGTGATCGCCCAGGCAAGGGCCGGATCAATCCTTGTCAGGGTAAGGAGTTCCAGTTGTTCGGGCGACGCCTCCCTGGAGGTCTCGATCGGCAGATTGACCAACTGCTGGAATGTCATCTGGTCCAACGCTTGCGCATCTGTCGCCTGAATAAGGTTCACGCCGTTGACAAAATTCACCCAAACGACAGAACCGCAGTATCGAAGCGTGGGAGGAATGTCTCTGACGCGAAATTCGCTCGGAAATCGGGGCAGAAACAACCGAGACATGATGACGGCTTCTTTTTCCGAGGCTGCCCGTGCGGACTTGATCAGATGGACCACAAATTCGGACTGGATGGTCTGATAGCTTTTTCCCTGGATCGAGGCGGTCCGCAAGTCGTAACCGGCTACGCAGACGGGGGATTCACTGTCGGGCCGGTTCAGCCAAAGCTGTAAGGCCCGGGCGGTCAATTGGGTGCGTAGGGTGGGTGATGTTTCCTCACCCTGATTGCCTCCGTACCAACCAATGGCCTTTAAAAGTGAACGGCCCAGCGTTTCGGCTTCGGCGGTTTGTAGAATCCTCTGTAAAAAAACAGTGGGTGTTGCCTTGATCTGCTCGATAGTCTGCGACGAAAGAACATGTCCGGCGAGATAACTAAAGGGTGAGGAGTTTTTTTCCGGTAAAAAATCCTGGACGGCAAGGATCACTTCTTCCCGGATGATCCGGTCGTGCAGTGCATGCACATCCACGCGGTCGGGATTGGCGGACACTCGTTTGACACTTTCGAACAGCGCCAGGTCTTGTGGAGTCGGGCCTCGCCTCAACTGTAAAAGGTCATTGCCACTCTCGAGCTTTAAAGCGGCCGCCGCCCGCCATTCTTCCAGCTCGTTTACCGATAAGCCCAAAGGGTTGCTATGTCGACGTTCGGCCGGCGAGGCGTCGTATTGCGCCATTTGACCTTGAGGTTGTTGTGATGCGGTTATTTCAGGGGGAATGGAAGTCATATCAATGGGCGTCCTCAGTTATGAAAGACACCAGTCTTGAGCACCTGAAGCTGCTTGTGGCGGTACATAGTTATTACGGATCGCGGTTTTTGCACTCCAAGCGTCGGGCTGTCCTCCAGTGCGCGTTGCCTGCGCCGCTATGCCGATTGAAATTGCCGGACGCGATCTGTCCGCTTGCCGGAAGCGAAAACCCCCCCTAGTCTAGCGGTAGCGATTTCGTCCGGAAGACGATCAAGCAGTGCTAATGCAAGGGACCTCATGAATCAAACGCGGACTCTCGGAACGCCACGGTTGTTGGGCATCGTTTGGCCATTCATCGCCGTTGTGCTGTTTCAGGCCCTGCTGGGCGGTGTCAGCCTGTACGTTCTGTCGGCGGTGCGCGGCTACGTGGCGGGTGAAAGCCTTTGGTCCAAGGGCCAGAAAGATGCCATCTATTACCTCAATCTCTACGCCGACAGTCGCGACGAAAGCATTTTTCTTAAATACCAGAACGCCATTGCTGTGCCCCAAGGGGGCCACGAGTTGCGCGTGGCGCTGGACCATCAGCCGCCGAATATCGAGGCGGCACGAAGGGCGATTCTCAAGGGGGGCAACCACCCGGACGACATCTCCAGCCTGATCTGGCTGTACCTCAACTTCCGGCACTTCAGTTACCTCGAGAAAGCCATCGACCTCTGGACGGTGGGCGACGCGTACCTGGTGCGTCTTGATGATGTTGCACGGGAAATGCACCAGCTCATCACTGTCAATCAGGCCTCCGAGAGCGATATCAAGCGTTGGAAGGATCAGATTTTCGCCATCAACGATGAAGTGACGCCGGCGGCGAAGGCCTTCAGCGATGCCTTGGGCGAAGGCTCGCGGGTGATTCTGCGTCTGCTGCTGGTGACGAACCTCGCCACCGCGCTGGGCTTGATTGCATTGGCCCTGATGCGCACGCACAAACTGCTCAAACAGCGCCATGCGTTCGCCGACGCACTGCAGTTGGAGAAAGAACGGGCGCAAATCACCCTGCAATCAATTGGCGATGGCGTGATCACCACGGATGTCGAAGGCGCGATCGCCTACATGAACCCGGCCGCCGAGGCGTTGACGCACTGGAAGGCGGAACAGGCGACGGGGTTGCCGCTGGCCGCGCTGTTCGATCTGCTGGACGAGAACGCTCAGGCTGATGGCTTTACGCTGATCGAGCACATTTTGAGCGGACAGCTCAGCGGTGGCAGCGAACACTCCAAATTGATCCAGCGTTTGGATGGCAGCACGGTGTCGGTCACCCTGGTGGGTGCGCCGATCCGCAACGCTGGCAAGGTCAGCGGCACGGTGCTGGTACTGCACGACATGACCCAGGAGCGGCAGTACATTGCGAATTTGTCCTGGCAGGCGACCCATGACGCCTTGACCGGGCTCGCCAATCGCCGCGAGTTCGAGTATCGCCTGGAACAGGCGTTGCACAACCTGACGCGGCAGTCGGGGCGCCATGCGCTGATGTTCCTCGATCTGGATCAGTTCAAATTGGTCAACGATACTTGCGGCCATGCGGCGGGTGACGAGTTACTGCGGCACATCTGCGCCCTGTTGCAATCCGGTTTGCGCGAAGGCGATACCCTGGCCCGGCTGGGTGGCGACGAGTTTGGCATCCTGCTGGAGAACTGCGCTCCGGAAGCCGCGGAGAAGATCGCCGAGGGCTTGCGTCAGACGGTGCAGAACCTGCACTTCGTCTGGAAAGGCCGACCGTTCGTGACCACGGTGAGCATCGGGCTGGTTTTCGTCGCCCAGCATCCGACCACCCTTGAAGCCTCGCTGCGCGCTGCCGACATGGCCTGCTACATGGCCAAGGAAAAGGGGCGCAATCGGGTTCAGGTCTATCACGCCGACGATTCGGAACTGTCCCTGCGCTTCGGCGAGATGGCTTGGGTGCAGCGCTTGCACATGGCGCTGGAAGACAACCGCTTCTGTCTGTATGCCCAGGAAATTGCACCCCTGGGTCATATCGAAAAGGGCGGCGGACATATCGAAATTCTGTTGCGCCTGCATGACGAAGCCGGGCGCATGATTCTGCCCGATAGTTTTATTCCGGCTGCCGAACGTTATGGACTGATGACATCCCTTGACCGCTGGGTTGTGCAGAACGTATTCAAGATCATTGCCCAATGCATTGCCGAAAAGCACAAAGGGCCGTTAGCCATGTGTGCGATTAATCTGTCAGGTACAACTATCGGAGACGACGCGTTTCTGGACTTCCTGCGTGAACAGTTTGTTACTTACTCCATACCGCCTGAAATGATTTGTTTTGAAATCACTGAAACCAGTGCAATTTCCAATCTTGGAAGTGCAATTAGATTTATTAATGAACTCAAAGGTTTAGGCTGCCATTTCTCGTTGGATGACTTCTGCGCCGGAATGTCCTCATTCGCCTACTTGAAACATTTACCTGTAGACTTCCTGAAGATCGACGGGAGTTTCGTAAAGGATATGCTGGACGACCCGATTAACCGCGCCATGGTCGAAGTGATCAATCACATCGGTCATGTCATGGGTAAGCGTACGATTGCCGAGTTTGTTGAAACACCCCAGATCGAGCAGGCACTGCTGGAGATCGGGGTGGATTACGCTCAAGGGTATGTTATTGAACGCCCGCATCCGTTTACCTGCGACAGTTTACAAAGTCGTCCTGCCCGGCCTCAGCCTTTGTTGTTCAAGGCACCTGGCACGTTCCGTTGAAATCTCTTGCTGATCCTTATAATCACAATCAAAAGGAGCTCGACAGTGATCGACACATTCAACCGAACCGGACCACTCATGGAAGCTGCAAGTTACCCCGTCTGGGCTCAGCGCCTGATCCAGGATTGCAGCGAGAGCAAACGCCGGGTTGTCGAACACGAACTGTATCAGCGTCTGCGTGACAACAAGCTCAGCGCAAAGACCATGCGCCAGTACCTGATTGGTGGCTGGCCAGTGGTCGAACAGTTCGCGTTATATATGGCACAGAACCTCACCAAGACCCGCTTTTCCCGCCACCCGGGCGAAGACATGGCGCGTCGCTGGCTGATGCGCAACATTCGCGTCGAATTGAACCATGCCGATTACTGGGTGCACTGGAGCCGTGCTCACGGTGTCAGCCTGGAAGATCTGCAAGCGCAACAGGTTGCCCCTGAACTTCACGCCTTGAGCCACTGGTGTTGGCACACCAGTTCGGCGGATTCGCTGATCGTTGCCATTGCCGCCACCAACTACGCCATTGAAGGTGCGACCGGGGAGTGGTCGGCGCTGGTCTGTTCCAATGGCGTCTACGCGGCATCGTTCCCGGAGGAAGATCGCAAGCGGGCCATGAAGTGGTTGAAGATGCATGCCCAGTACGACGATGCCCATCCGTGGGAAGCACTGGAAATCATCTGCACGCTGGCGGGCATGAACCCAAGCAACTCCCTGCAGGAGGAATTGCGTCAGGCAGTTTGCAAGAGCTACGACTACATGTTCCTGTTCCTGGAGCGTTGCATGCAGCTTGAGCATGCGGAAAAGGCCCCGGTCGCGCGTGAGCGTAGGGTGCTGGCCGAAAGCTGATCCGTTATCACTGTACTGAAAAAGCCCGCTCCCCCTGTCCGTATCGACAGGGGGCGGGCTTTTTAGTGACAC
Source organism: Pseudomonas sp. Hz4 (assembly GCF_054898165.1). Classification (NCBI taxonomy): domain Bacteria; kingdom Pseudomonadati; phylum Pseudomonadota; class Gammaproteobacteria; order Pseudomonadales; family Pseudomonadaceae; genus Pseudomonas; species Pseudomonas sp. Hz4. Next base: position 1,959,178 of record NZ_CM142719.1, read on the forward strand.
CTGCAAATGACTAGGCGCTGACCTTCAGGCCAACCAGCCCGGCTATGATCAGCGCCACACTGGCCAGCCGGAACAGCGCCATGGACTCGCCAAACAGAATGATCCCGGCGATCACTGTTCCGACTGCACCCACACCCGTCCAGATCGCATAGGCCGTGCCCAGCGGCAATTCCTTCATGGCAAGACCCAGCAAGCCAAGGCTGATGGCCATGGCGGCCACGGTCAATGCGGTGGGGAGAGGGCGGCTGAAGCCATCGGTGTATTTCAGGCCGACGGCCCAGCCAACTTCGAACAGGCCGGCGAAAAAAAGAATGATCCAGGACATGAGAGACCTCCATCGATTGGCGGGGTCGTCCCCAGATTAATGACTCGATCGAGCCGCGAGGTCGTCCTCGCGTTGCTCAATAGAGTGCCCATCATTAACCCAGGGATCAAGTTTTCGGATCAGTCGACAGTACCCAGTAAGCGAAGTTATTGCCGACAAAGCGACTCAATGCAGCGAGTGCACGCATGGCCTGAACCTAATTATTAAGCAGCACCACAAAAACCATAGATGTGGGAGCGAGCTTGCTCGCGATGTGGGACTTAGATTCAACGAAGATGTTGACTGACAGTCCGCTATCGCGAGCAAGCTCTCTCCCACAGTAGAGATCACAAGGCTTTAGATCCCTTGCGGAGTCTCCTCGCCGCCCAGCGCTTCAACCAGCGCCGGCAGGTAGTCGCCGAAGGTCAGCATCATCAGGGTGAAGCTGGCGTCCAGTTGGCCGAGGGCTTCTTCGCCACCGTCCTGTTCGGCCTGGTCTTGCAGCAGGTCTTCGAACTTCAGGCGCTTGACCACCATCTTGTCGTCAAGAACGAAAGACAGCTTGTCTTGCCAGGCCAGCGACAGCTGAGTGACCACTTTGCCGGTGCTCAGGTGCAGCTGAATTTCTTCGCTGGTCAGGTCCTGACGCTTGCAACGCACGATGCCGCCGTCTTCGTGGGTGTCGCGCAGTTCGCACTCGTCCAGTACGAAGAAGTCGTCCGCAGCTTTCTGGGTGGTGACCCATTCAGTCATGGTCGCCGTAGGGGACATCTTCACGGTCAGCGGACGCACCGGCAGCGAGCCAATGACTTCACGCAAGGTGGACAACAGGTCTTCGGCACGTTTCGGACTGGCCGAATTGACCAGGATCAGGCCCTGTTTCGGCGCGATGGCAGCGAAAGTCGACGAACGACGAATAAAGGCGCGCGGCAGGAAGGCCTGGATGATTTCATCCTTGATCTGGTCGCGTTCCTTTTTGTAGACCTTGCGCATTTGTTCCGCTTCGATCTCTTCGACCTTTTCCTTCACGGCGTCACGCACGACGCTACCCGGCAGAATGCGTTCTTCTTTGCGCGTGGCGATCAGCAGGAAGTCGCCGCTGATGTGCACCAGCGGAGCATCTTCGCCCTTGCCGAACGGCGCGACGAAACCGTAGGTGGTCAACTCCTGGCTTGCACAGGGACGCGCCAGTTTGGTGGCCAGTGCAGTTTCCAACGCCTCGGCATCAAAAGGCAGATCTTGGGTCAGGCGATAGATAAGCAGGTTTTTGAACCACATGGGGCGAGTCTCTCCTTTATGCAAAGGGGGGCATTATTCTCTTCGCCGCGCCATAGGCCAACCCTTCTCTAAGCCTTTGGAAGGCCTGAAAAAATTATTATAGAAAGTGCTTGCCACAGGTGAAGTCGCTCCGTAGAATGCGCGCCACACCGAAAGTGAAGGGTGATTAGCTCAGCTGGGAGAGCGTCTGCCTTACAAGCAGAATGTCGGCGGTTCGATCCCGTCATCACCCACCATTCGCTTTTAGTGTTACGCGCAGCGGTAGTTCAGTCGGTTAGAATACCGGCCTGTCACGCCGGGGGTCGCGGGTTCGAGTCCCGTCCGCTGCGCCATATTCGGTAACCTGGAACGCTGAACGCCAGGTCACCACGGAAAAGCCCGCTAACGCGGGTTTTTTTCTGTCCGTAGTTCCTGCAGGGCGTATCGTTTACGGGTTTCAGATTTTTTTAATAAATTTATTAATTAAATCAACATGTTATGAAAATCTGTGGCACAATGCGCCCCGCAACGAAGGTAAAGGGTGATTAGCTCAGCTGGGAGAGCGTCTGCCTTACAAGCAGAATGTCGGCGGTTCGATCCCGTCATCACCCACCACTACTTTCAATGTTACGCGCAGCGGTAGTTCAGTCGGTTAGAATACCGGCCTGTCACGCCGGGGGTCGCGGGTTCGAGTCCCGTCCGCTGCGCCATATTCGGTAACCTGGAACGCTGAACGCCAGGTCACTACAGAAAGCCCGCTTAATGCGGGCTTTTTGCTGTCTGGGGTTTGGCTTCTGCCGGGGCTGCACTGAGAAAGCGACCTTGGGATCGCTATTTGTCGTTCTGCCTTCTTATTGTTCGGCGTTGCGGCTGTGTCGGTAGTCGCTCACGGCTTCATACACGGCTTTGCGCAACCGGTTGATGCCGCCAATGGGGCGATGAGCCTCAAGGCCAAACCACGGGTTGAACGACAGGTTATCGCATTGCACGTTCAGCGCAGGCGTATCGAAGTCCTGGGCAGGTACTTTGATCCGCGCCACGGTCTCGAACAGTGCATCGCTTTGCTGCCACTCAATGCTCGTGTCTTCGATCGGCATGTACTTGGCCGGGTCCTGGCGTTGTATCTGCAACACGAAACAGGCCGCCATCCGGTCGGCCGACAATTGCTGGTTCAGCGCATTGCGCAGGAAGTTCGGTAACTTTTGGTTTTGCGCGGGCAGGGTGTAGGTCGGGCAGCTTGCCAGATCGGGCGTGACGCGAAACTTGGCATTGGCTTCGCCGAATTTGTAGGGCGAGACCGAAAAGTAAGTCGTTTGGGTCGGACTTTCCGGGGCGGGTGACAGTGTCGCCAGCGCGATAAACAGGTGGCGAACCTGCCAGGTCCGTGGGTCCCAACCCGGGAAGAACGCCCCCAGCTTCTTGCCGTCAGCCTGTGCGGCTACATTCTGACGGTACTCGGCGACATCGCTGACGAAGAAGTTTGGATGGCTGAACATTACGAAGTCCTGTTCGCCACGACTTTGTTGATCGTTCAGCAGTTGTTTGTCGGGCACGTCGAGCAACTTGATTGCCATACCCCGTGCATCGCGAATACTGTCGAACTGCGGGTACGCATTGCCGTTGGACAGCCGCATCGTCGCTTGCCAGGTTTTCCCGGGTTCGCTGAACACACCCTGACGCAGCTCATCCGCCAGATTCGGCAGCACCTGAACCTCGGCCTTCACGCAGCCGTGGGCCTTGGCATGGGCGTCGCGCAGGTAGCGGGTGCTTTCACGGTGTTGATCGACGATGCGCACGGCAGTCTGGATGATGTCTTGGCTCATCGCTGATTCGCCCTCTGGAATCAGTTCTTCAGCCGAAACCGGGCCACTGTGTTGCCAGGCGAACCACGCCGTGGCCAGCGCCCAACCGAGCAATCCAAGGCCCAGCAAGCACAACAGGGTTTTGCCGAGAAAGGCGCCAAGACGCATCCAGAGCCTTTTCATGGCAATTGCGCCTCCAACGGCCCGCCCAACACTTTCAGGTACTCCAGCAATGCCCAGCGTTCTTCCGGTTGCAGCCAGCGGCCGATAACGCCGTTGCCGCGCTTGCCTGCGCGGAACTCGTGGCCACTGTTGTGATTGCCGGTGATGCGTGTCTCGAACAAAAATCCATCGGTGAAAGCCTCGGTGCGATAGCCGAGGTGCCTCGGGTCGTACTCGAAAGTGCCTTTGTAGAAGGTGGTTGCGCGTTCATCCTGAGGCGAGAGCAATTGATAAAGGCTCGGTACCGAACCATTATGCAGAAATGGCGCGGTCGCCCAGACGCCTGCCAAGGGTCGCGCCTTGTAGGCCCGCATTTCGCGCACGCCAATCGGCAGGCCGAAGCCATCCATGTCCGGTCGACCGGCCGTAGGAATGTTTGCTTCGCGGTAGGCACGATTTCCGACGAAAGCGGTGACATAGGCCAACCCTTTAGCCGATGAGAGCTTGCTCAAATCCAGCGATTCGGAGGGTGTCGGCTGCAATTGCACATCCAGCTGCGCCAGTTCCACCGGATCCCATTGCAAGGCCGTCAGGTCGAAGCGATGATCGGCGATGTTATTGGCGGCGCCTGGGTCTGTGCCAATGAACTCCACGGGCAGCATTTTCAAATGTTGCACCCAGCGTCCGTTGCTCTGGACCGATCGAGGCACATGGCAGCCAGCGCAATTCTCGGTAAACAGCTCGCGACCTTTGGTGGCCATGGGTTTGTCGACAGCGCCGAGCAGCTCTTCAGGCCACGCCGGTGGTTTGAGCCGTTGCAGGGTTTGTTCGATCAGGTGCAGATCACGCAATCGGACACTGGACGGATAACGAGCGTCACCTTTAAGCGGTTGGCCGTTAGCGTCGAAGAAATTCAGCGTGGCGCCTACGCCCAGGGCCTCACCGATGTTGCGGGCCATCGGTTGCTGAGCCGAACCGTTCCACTGCACCCAGTCGAAGGTCCACATGTCCCACAGTTGTGGATAGTCGACCGGAGCGTTGGCCACGCGGTAGTTGGTTGGGGAAATCGCATCGCCGAAACTGGCGTTGGCAATGCGACCGAAAGCGTCGGTGCGGCCGGGGCCTTCTTCGGTCGGGTAGAGCCCGCGATGGGTGTCGTTCCAGGCCACCTTCAAGAAGGTGTCGAGAGAGATTTTGAAGTCTTTGCGCAGCTGTTGATGCCGGGCATCGTAGTCCTGGCCCAACACGTTGCGTGCGAAACGTTCGAATTTCCACGGGTTGTAGTAAGTCGACGTCAGACTGGCCACCAGCGCTTGCCCGAAACTGCCACCGCGCAACGTAGGAACGCTGGATGGCAACACGTGCTGCGCCGAACCACCATCGATACGCACGGCCTGGCCGTTAAAACGCAGTTCGCCGGTATGGCAGGCAGCGCAGGTGATGTCCAGAAACTCGTCCTGGCTTCCAGGGTTCTGATGACGGGCAAAACCCACGGGCAAATTGCCGGGGTTGTTCGGCGTGGGTCTTTGGCTGGGGTTGATCAGGAAACCGAAGCGCGCGAGGTATTCGGGAGCGGCGAATCGCTGTTGCGAGAACGGCAATTCGAGGGCCTTGAACCAGTTATAACGCAAGCCTTTGACCTGAGTGCCCTGAGGTGTGAAGTAGTAAATCTCGCGGTCGGCGGCGCTCCATTGCTCCAGGTAGTGCACCTGCTGCACGGGTGACCAAGCCGGCAGTTTCGGGTTGGCGACGTAGTACAGAACCATGGCGAGGCCCAGCCCAAGCAGCACTGAGAGCAGAACCAGTAAACGGAAGAAGAGACGCAAGATAAACATCCTTGTCAATTTATAACTCCCTTATGCCTCAACACCCGAGGTGCGGCAAGTGGCCATTACGCCAGATGCTGTGGTATCCGTTACCCGTTTCTATGAGCGCAAGATGACAGAAGCTTCATCATCCCATTTCCCGAAATGCGTTAAAACACCTGAACTTATCAGAAGTATCCTGCTCTCATGCCGGTAGCCATTGGTCGTGGCCGCCTGATAAGCTCGCGGCTTTATTCGATTGCCCTTTAGGCGCATGAACAAGGAAATAGCATGAAACAGCATCGGTTGGCGGCGGCGGTGGCCCTGGTTAGCCTGGTACTTGCGGGTTGTGATTCGCAGACCAGCGTAGAGCTGAAAACCCCGGCGCAAAAAGCTTCCTACGGGATTGGCTTGAACATGGGCAAAAGCCTGGCTCAGGAAGGCATGGATGACCTGGACTCCAAAGCCGTAGCCCAAGGCATCGAAGATGCCGTCGGCAAGAAAGAACAGAAGCTGAAGGATGACGAACTGGTCGAAGCCTTCGCAGCACTGCAGAAGCGTGCTGAAGAGCGTATGGCCAAAATGAGCGAAGAGTCGGCAGCCGCCGGCAAGAAATTCCTCGAAGACAACGCCAAGAAAGCCGGTGTAACCACCACTGCTTCGGGCCTGCAGTATGAAGTGGTCAAGAAAGCCGAGGGCGCACAGCCTAAGCCGACCGACGTAGTGACCGTTCACTACACCGGCACTCTGACCAACGGCACCGTTTTCGACAGCTCCGTCGAGCGTGGCAGCCCGATCGATCTGCCGGTCAGCGGTGTGATTCCGGGTTGGGTCGAAGGCCTGCAACTGATGCACGTTGGCGAGAAGTACAAACTGTACATCCCAAGCGAACTGGCTTACGGCGCCCAAAGCCCAAGCCCGGCGATTCCAGCCAATTCGGTGCTGGTATTCGACTTGGAACTGCTGGCGATCAAGGATCCAGCAAAACAAGACGCAGCAGCCAAGTAACCGGCGTCTGCTCTAAAAACAACGCCTCGCTATGCGAGGCGTTGTTGCATCTGGCGTTCAGCGAAGGTAAACAAAGCGAACGGATGCTGTAGGCTGGAGTCATAGCCATTGAGGACGCCTGTGCTAGCCGCGCCAGAGCGCCAAGTCAATGAAATCTTGGGTTTTTTTATGTGAGTAAAAAACGCCCGATCTGAGTTAAGCCCTTATGTAACGGGGCTTTCAGCCTTGAAAAGCAGCTCTGTTCACAAGGTTATCCACAATTTGTGTGGATAACATTTCAGTGGGAGGAATGATGAAAACGCCTTGGAATTTCGCTCGTTTCCTGCCTCTGGCCGGACGGCTGCTCGCACGTGGACGTTTGCCGACCTTGCTCTTCGCGGTGGCCAGCAAAGGTGCCGGCCAAGGAAACCGGCTGGGCAAACTCAAGGATGATCTACGCTTGTTGCAAGCACTCTGCCTGGCTTATTGGCGCGGTGAGTATCGGGCCATCAGTCCCAAAGCCCTGATATCAGTCGTGGCAGGCCTGATGTACTTCCTCAGTCCGTTGGATGCGATTCCAGACTTCATTCCGGTGTTCGGCATGCTCGATGACATCGCGGTGCTGGCTTGGTTGATGAAAGTCCTCGACGACGAACTCAACGCCTTTCGCGCCTGGCGCAATCGTCAGCTGCCGGAGAAGCTCGCAGTGGTCGAGCGCCTGCCCGATACGCCGGAACAACTTCAGCTTCAAGCGCCTAAAAAAAACTGAGTTGATTCAGTCTCATCCACAGATTGATACCCCCCGCGACCTTGGCCGCTGTTAGGATTACACTTCTAGGGAAAAGTGCCGACTCGCTAAGTGTTGTTGTCCTACGGGGTAGTCATGGATATTCAGATAATTACACGCGAAGGCGAGCCCGAATATGCGGTTCTGCCGTGGGCTCAGTATCAGGCTCTACTGAAAGCAGCAGGCATCAACGAACAACCGCCGCAGGTCGCCCCAGAGCGTCGCGCGGCAACACCTGACCAGATTCTTCCGGGTCTGGATCAACTACGCAGTTTGCGCGAAGGGAAGGGCATCGCCATCGAGGCGCTCGCCCGCACGGTAGGCATCAGCCCGTCTTATCTGGCCTTGATCGAAAGTGGCGAGCGTCAACCCGACGCTGCGATTCGCCGCAGCCTGGCCTGGGAATTGACGGTGCCTGGGTGGAGGGATGAATCGTGAGCGTACGCATCAGTCGTCAACATTGGGACGGGTTGCTGGGTGAACTGGATCAGGCGCGCCGTCAGCGCCATCTTCTGACATACCGGGCGTTGCTCGAACGTTTGCAACTGCCCATGCCGGCCATGCAAACCCTGACCGCTGCCCTTGAACATCTGGCCGCGCTGGACGCCAAGGCCGAGCAGCCATTGCGCAGTTCGCTGGTGATCAGCCAGGGTGCCAGCCGCTTGCCGCGCACCGGTTTCTTTGAATGTGTCGAGCGTCTGGGGCGTTTCTCCGGTCCTTCCGATGGCATCGCCGCAGCGTCCTGGCATGCTTCGGAAGTGGTGCGGGTGTTCGAGTACGAATACCCCGAGTCGGCGGAGGCCTGAGTGTTTCTGCGACTCAAGGCGAAGGCCAGTTACTGGCTGGCGCGTAGGCTGTTTCACTGGTCGTGGTTTGTGCGTCAGCCGCGTGGCTGGAGCTGGCTCGAAGGCCAGTTCGCCCGTATGGCCAACCTGGGTGACGTTGGCGCGCAAAGCTTCTATGGCCACATCCTGACCTTTCGCGGCGTTGGCCTTGGGGCTCGTGAGGAAGGCGTTCGATTGCTGCGCCTGGCGGCATTGGCGGGGGATGGCAAAGCGGCGTATCAGGTGGGCGTGATCAGTTTGGCGGGGACGCCGAGCAAGGCACCGGATCCGGTTGAAGCTGCGCGGTTTTGGGGAATCGCTGCCAAGGCTGGGCATCCGTTGGCTGAACTTAAATTGCAAGAGTTGGCGTCTCGCGGATCTGCGCAATAACCCCCATCGTTGTCTGATTAACAAACTTGGCGTGAGGGAAACCTTCCGCCACGTTTGCGTTTCTGCCTGCTTGTCATTCGGTGATGGTTAATTAGGGATTTGCCCTACATCCATATCCTACTTTCCTGACTTCTTTCTTGATTGATCCCCCGCACAGTCTCGCGCGCTCCATTTTCTGCGCGAGGGATTGCTCATGTTTCACCCAGTTTTTCACTCCACTTCATGCCGTTCGGTGAGTTGATGGAGCACATCGCCCATATCGAGCAGGAACTCGACGGTTTTCCGGACACCCTGTCCCTCTACCGCGAACAACTTAAGCGTTGGTTTAACCAATCGGCGGATAAGGCCAGCCGTGTCGCTGATTTGCCTTCGCTGATGGGCATGGAACGGCTCATAAAACTTGGTAATACCACCACTGCGGTGAGCAGTGGCGATGAGGACTTTTTCTCAAGCGTTGCGCAGTGCCCTGCCAATCGGATTCTGCAGATCGAGAGCAAGTTTGAATCGGTCTATGACATTCCGTTGGGGAATATTCAGGTTGATGTGATTGCTGTTGAGGGTGGCGAGAGTACGCCTGTCACGCTCGGTGAAAACGGCAAGGGGCAGTTCGAAGGCACTCCCGGCAAGTTCTATCGCGTTCATGTCCAGGATGAAGTCACCCCGACTCAGATCGATGATCTTTTCTCCTCTTACGACGGCCTGACCAAAGAGCTGGAAGGTTGGCTGCGCAAGGATTGGGAGGGGTTCAAACCGCAGTGGTCGCAGTCGACTTTTGCTGCGACGGGTAACGGAATGCTCGCTGGGAGCTGGGCGGCGATCGTGGGCGTGTGGGACAGCATCAGCCTGCTTTCGGACATTCTCCAGGATCCCCGAAAGTTCGGTGAGCGCTTGGGTAGCGGTGCCGACAAGCTGGCCGAACTGGCGGAGAAATTTCCGGCAACGATGGCAAAGGTCCAGCTGCTGGCCAGTGATGAAGCGGCCCTCTGTCTGTTGCTGCGCACGGCCAGCCTTTGGTTGGAGATGCTGCCTCCCAGCGAAATCACCCGCAAAACTGCCGAAGCGATTTCAACCGTGGTGGTGCAGCTACTCATCGATATTCTGATCGGGGTTGTTCTGACTTTTGCGGGTGCAGGCGCAGGCATTGCCTATTTGAGTATGCGCCTTGCCAACTACGGCGCCCGGATCGTCGACGCTGTAGTGGGTTTCGTCAAAGCGATCTTCAACATCATCAACAGCTTCATTACCTACGTTGATCGCTACAAAAAAGTTGCCGCGCGCGGTGTGGCAGCGGGTCTGAAAAATGGTCGCATGCAACTACGCTGGAATGGCCGCAAGAACACCACACTGAAAAAAGACGAACACCACGATGACGTCCCGGATCAAGCGAAAAACCCCAACGGCGACAGCGCCGATTCCGCCGATAAAACCGCCACTAACAAATGCCCGGTGTCGATGGTCACCGGCGAAGAACTGCTGACCCTGACCGACGGTGCGCTGGACGGCATCCTGCCGTTCGCCTTCACTCGGCTCTATCGCACCAGCGCTGCCGACATCGACGGAGGCCTCGGCTACGGCTGGAGTCACAGCCTCGCCCATCGACTGGAAATCGACGGCGACCACGTCATCTGGATCGACCACGAAAACCGTCGCACTTCCTACCCGCTGCCGAACCGCGAACGCCCGGCGATCCACAACAGCCTGTCGCGCGCGGCGATTTATCTCGGCGATCAACCCGAAGAACTGATCCTCGCCCAGGCCGGTGATGACACGCGGTTCTATCACTTTCAAAACGGCCGACTGACAGCCATCAGCGACGCTTACGACAACCGCCTGCGCATCACCCGCGACCGCCAGGACCGGATCAAACGTCTCGACAACGGCGCCGGCCGCGCCTTGCTGTTGCGCTATGACCGCAGCCATTTGGTCGCCGTCGACTATCAGGTTTTTGTCCCGGCCCAGACCCTCGACGAAGCTTGGCACACCGAACTAACACTGGTCAGTTACTGCTACGACGAATGCGCTCAGCTCATCGAAGCGACCAACGCTGCCGGCGAAAGCGAGCGTTACGACTACGACGATCAGCACGTCATCCTGCAGCGGCAGTTGGCCGGTGGGGCGAGTTTCTTCTGGGCGTGGGAAAGGTCCGGCAAGGCGGCCCGATGCATCCGCCACTGGGCCTCGTTTTCGCAGATGGACGCGCGGTATGTCTGGGATGACCAGGGCAGTGTCACCGTTCAGAACATCGACGGCAGCGAAGAGGTTTACGTCCACGACGATCGGGCGCGGCTGGTACGCAAGGTTGAACTGGATGGTGGCGAACACCTCAAGGCCTACGACGACCAGGGGCGGTTGATCGCCGAGCAGGACCCGCTCGGCGCCGTCACCGAATACCGCTACGACGAAGTCGGACGCCTTGTAGCGCTGATTCCGCCAGAAGACGAGCCGACGGCCTACGAGTATCGCAACGGTTTCCTGCACGCGCGCTATCGCGGCAAAGCGGTCTGGAAATATCAGCGCAATGCTCAGGGCGATGTCACCGAAGCGACCGATCCCGACGGGCATGTCAGCCACTATCACTACGACGAAAAAGGCCAGCTGCTGTCGATCCGTTACCCGGACAACAGTCGGCATGTCCTCGTCTGGAGCGCCTTGGGGCAACTGCTCGAAGAGACCTTGCCGGGCGGTGGCCAGCGGCGGTTTTCCTACGATAAGATGGGGCGGCAGCTTACCCGGCAGGATGAACACGGCGCCGTCACCCAGTACCAATGGGATGCCGTCGGCCGACTGATTCAGACGACGCTGCCTACCGGTGCCAGTCGCGCGTTCAGCTACAACGCCTACGGCAAGATCACCGCCGAGCGTGATGAGCTGGGACGCGTCACCCGTTACGAATACGTTGACGATCTGCACCTGGTCAGCCGCCGTATCAACGCCGACGGCACCCAGCTGAAGTATCGCTACGACAACGCACAGCTGTTGCTGACGGAAATCGAAAACGAATCCGGCGAAAAGTATCAGCTGGACTACACGGCCAACGGCCTGATCCGACAGGAAAGCGGATTCGACGGCCAGCGCACGGCGTACACCTACGACCTCAACGGCCATCTGCTGGAGAAAACCGAGTTCGGTGATGACGGCTCGCGGTTGGTCACGGCTTATGAGCGGGACTCGGCAGGGCGATTGCTGGTCAAAACCCTGCCCGACGGCATCAAGGTTCAATACCGTTATGACAGCCTCGGTCGTCTGATCAGCGTCGACGACGGCCACGACCATCCGCTGGAGTTCGAGTACGACCAGCAAGACCGGCTGATCACCGAGCATCAGGGTTGGGGCACCCTGCGTTATGGCTACGACGCCTGTGGCCAACTCAATCGCCTGCGCCTGCCGGACGGCAGCAAACTCGATTACCACCACGCCAAGGGTGGCGCGCTGACCGCTATCGACCTTAACGGTGCGCGACTCACCACTCACCAATTCGCCTTCGATCGCGAACAAAATCGCCAGCAAGGCTTGCTGCTCAGCGAATACGCCTACGACGATCAGGGCCGACTGAAGGCTCACGCCGTCAGCCAACAGCAACAAGCGCTGTATCGCCGCGACTATGCCTATAGCGCCAACGGCAATCTCGACAGCATCGCCGACACCCGCCACGGCCAGCGTAGCTACCAATACGACCCACTAAACCGCCTGACCCGCGTCCGCCACACCCGCGACGACCCAGCGGAAAGCTTCGCCCACGACCCGGCCGGCAACCTGCTGATGCAGGACCGCCCCGGCGCTGCGACCGTCAAAGGCAATCGCCTGCTCATGCAAGGCGACCGCCACTACGACTACGACGCCTTCGGCAACCTGATCCGCGAACGCCGCGGCACCGCGCAAAAACTCGTCACCGAATACCGCTACGACTGCCAACACCGCTTGATCGGCGTCACGACCCCGGACGGTCATTGCTCAAGCTACCGCTACGACGCCTTCGGCCGCCGCATCGCCAAAACCGTCGACGGCCACACCACCGAGTTCTTCTGGCAAGGCGACCACCTCGTCGCCGAAAGCAGCCGCGAGCATTACCGAAGCTACGTCTATGAACCGGGCAGCTTCCGCCCACTGGCCATGCTCGACGGCAAAGGCCCGCGCCAGGCTTGCCCGTTTTACTACCAACTCGATCACCTCGGTACACCGCAGGAACTGACCGATTACAGCGGCGAGATCGTCTGGTCGGCGAAGTACAGCGCCTACGGCAAGGTCACTCGCCTGGCGTTTGGCGGGGGCGAGCAGTTCGAACAGCCGTTGCGGTTTCAAGGGCAATACTTTGATGCCGAGAGCGGCCTGCACTACAACCGGCATCGGTACTATGATCCGGAGGTGGGGCGGTACCTGACGCCGGACCCGATCAAGTTGGCGGGTGGGCTGAACCCGTATCAGTACACGCCGAACCCGACGGGGTGGATTGATCCGTTGGGGTTGAGCGGGAATTGTCCGCAGTCGGGTAAGCCTGGGTGTGAGGTGCCGGATGATACTTCTGGCGCTAAGGTTGATGAGGGTGAGCCGGCGCTACCAAACGCTTACACTCACTTTCCAAAGGATCCAAATGAGCTTACGAAGGCGCTAGGTGTAGAGCCAAAAATTTCGCAGACAAAACATGGAAGCCAAAGAATGGAGTGGCGACCTAATGCCGATACAAGCATCAGATTTGAAAGTCATCCTGGAGATGCGGGCCCCTTCAATGCGAGGCATCATGGTGAGCACTATCACCTTGAGCTTAAACCTAGTCACTTAAGTTGGAGTCAGGCGGATAAGAAAAAGGCTGTAGTAAAGGTCAAGCCTGACGGTTATCAGCTTGGTCACGGAACCGGCTTCACTGCCGGTGAAAAACATCCAGGTCCTTCAAAATGACAAAATTTCCGGTTTCAGACGGCACCATTGAAAAAATAACGTGCGAGCGCGAAAGCCTGTGCATAGAGCTCCTGGATTGGCAGGAGGAACTTTGGAAAATTACTTTTGAAGACGTTTTAGGGTTCAAATCTGTTGGAGCGGTAGGTACGGAGCTGTCAGAGATGTTTGTGGAGAGTGCCACATCTCTGTCACAGGAATTGGTCTTAATCAATGCCTCGGAAGTCGGGATTAATTATTGCTTCGCTTCTGCTCGCGACAATAGTGTTGTTTTGACGATAGTGGCTAGTGGTTATGTGGCTGAAAAAATTACCTGAGCATATGGACCGGATTGACGTGGCCGCTGCTGAGGTGCGAAATTTCCGGGCAAGGTCGTCGGAAGTTTCCTTCAAGTTGTAGCGGTTTCCATGAACTGGTGCTGAATGAGTTCAATCGATAGCCTTTGCTGGTCATTGAAATTCAGTGATGGGGTGTAGGAACCCGGTATTAGCATCGGTAACGCATTAGCGTTCGAAACCTGATTTGCGGCCGCCAATGTGCGTACGTAAGATCAGTTGCGGCGGCTGTGCGCGGGCACGCTTCGGCGTGGTCGAGTTTCCGATGCTCGGTATTCCTACCCCGCGTATAGCTGCCACCCAAGCCTGTAGGAAGGCTTTTGGCAGTTCCTATTTTCATCGGAAGGTCTCAAATGCCAACACTTCACCCCGGTCCACCCTACAAAAAACCAACTCCCCACCCCGAAAACCGCTTCATGGCGCTCACCAGCAACTGCGACGACATGCCCACACTGTTCGTTGATACCCAAGCGCCGCTTGATGTTTTGTATGACGCTGCCAGCTACCGAATCCGCGCTGTCACTCAAGTGATGGAGAACCTGTCCATGCGTGGTTCGATTGAGTGTCAGTCCTTCATTCTCAGTGACTTTGCCTTGCTCTGCGCCATTCCGTTGCGGGATGGGTGTGATGTGCTGGACGTGCTTGGCCGGCGGTTGCGGGCGCGGCCTTCGGAGTAGCACCGCAGAATGATCGTTCCCACGCTCTGCGTGGAAATGCAGCCCGTGACGCTCTGCGTCACATCAGTGCCAGGCTGGACACCAGCGGTGGGGCTGTAACGCGGAGCGTCCTTGGAGGCATTTCCACGCAGAGCGTGGGAACGATCAGATCACCGATGCCCGGCAACCAACGCTTCCTCAGCTTCTGGCACCGCCAAGCTATCAATCACATGCACGCTATACCCCGGCACATTCTTCGCGTGGTGTTTGGCTTGCGAGGCCATCTCCGCCAATTGACTTGCATCGAGTTGTCCACAGGCCTGTGGATGTAAATGCACCACGCCGATCGACAATGACAGCAACGCAAACTCCTGACGCACACCCTGACGGTTTGGGGCGATGAAGCAGCCGGCTTCCAAGTGTTCGCTACGGTAGAAACGTCTGCATTGGCTTTGGAAGTCGTCCAGCAACTGGTTCAAACGCTTGCGCCAGTCTTCCGGGCCGAGTACCAGCAGGAAGTCATCGCCGCCAATATGCCCGACGAAGTCTCGGGAAGGGTCGACGCGATCATTCAGGCATTGCGCCAGGCACAGTAGGACTTCGTCCCCACGGCCGTAGCCGTAGATGTCGTTGAAGGGTTTGAAACTGTCGATGTCCACGTAGCAGATCACCGATTCCCGTTGCTGTTGCAGCAGCCGTGTCAGGCATTGCTGGATCGGCACGTTTCCCGGCAGCAGGGTCAGCGGGTTGGCGTAGCGGGCTTGCTGGATTTTCAGTTCGGTAATCAGTTTGAGCACATCGATTACCCGGCCCAACCCCAGATAACCGCCATTGAGGGTGATGATAAAGTCTTCTTCGATGCGCTGCCGCGCGCGGCTGGTGATCAGGCGACTCACTTGTTGCAACGACTGGCTCATCTCAACGGCGAGAAAGTCGTCGTTCATCAAGCGGCTGATCGGCTTGCGGGCGAACAGGTCGGTGGCAAAGGGCTTCAGCAACGCGTCCGAGAGCGAATGCCGATGGACGATGCCGCAAGGGTGGCCTTGCTCGTCGAGCACCGCCAGTGAGTTCAGGTTGGCTTGGCGGCGGAAGGCTTCCAGCACCGTGGCGGTCGGGGTGTCGCGGGCCACAGCCGCTTGATCGTTGAGCAGTGCGCTGAGGTCGCTGCCTTCGTCATTCAGCGCCACGGCGGCGCTGTCATGTTTTGGCATCATTGCTCGGGCATCCCGAGGCGGTTGTTCTTGAGGTCGACAGAGCAGATAACCCTGAACCAGGTCGACGCCCATCTCGGTCAATACCGCAAGTTCTTCCGGCAGCTCGATGCCTTCGGCGATCACTTGCGCCCGCGACGCCTTGGCGATTTGCAGGATAGAGCCAACGAATTCGCGCTTGAGGGCGTCCTGGTGAATGCCATCGATGAAGTGTCGATCAATCTTCACGTAGTCCGGACGCAATTCGGACCAGAGCCGCAAGCTCGAGTAGCCTGCACCCAGATCATCCAGAGCAATGGAAAACCCCATCGCTCGATAGTGATGCAGCGCGGTTTGCAGCAGCTCGAAATCGTCGGTCGGGGTCTGTTCAGTCAGTTCGATCACCACCTGACTCGGCGGTATGCCGAAATCCTGCAGCAGTTGCAGGGTGCGACCGGGTTGGTGAGCGGCTTCGAGCAAGGATTCCGGGGAAACGTTGAGGAAAAGTTTGCCGGGCAGTTGTTGTTCGTTGAAGCGGCGGCAAGCGCTTTGACGGCAAGCGATCTCCAGTTCGCTCAGGCGGCCAGCTTGCCGGGCGACGGCGAACAGTGCGATGGGGGAGTGCAGCGGACTGTTGGAGGGGCCGCGACTGAGTGCTTCGTAACCGAGAATGCGTCGCTCAGAGAGGCAAATGATCGGCTGGAACAGGCTGTGCAAACCGCTTTGAGCCAGTATGGTACTCAAGGCACTCAGCTGTTCGGTAGTGGTCATGGCGATCTCTGGCGATAAAAAAAGGACTAGGAGCACGCTCTTGGTTTAAAGAGGGCTCCCAGTCCTGTATTTCACGACAGAATGATGACTGTTTGATGACGCTCCGGGGAGCGCCAGCATTAAATTGCCATCATCTTGCTAGTAACCGCTTAGTGCTTGGCTACCGCTGTGTTGAGTTTCAGGTAGTCCAACAGAATCCGTCCGGTTTCGCTCAGATAAGCATCGTCTTCTGGTTTAGTTTTGTCTGGCTCGGCCGCGATCGCGTCTTCGTCTTCTTTCTTCAGCTCTTTGAGCGGTTCTTCACCCTTGGCCTTGCGACGGATATTTTCCATGGCAAGTTGCTTGGCTTCGATATCGGCGTGTTGTGCACGACGATCAGCTTCATTGAGGCTGACGGTTTTTTCTGCCATCAGTTTCTGCGCCAGGGCCAGCTTGTCGCGAATGAACACGAACTCCGCGTCTTTGGCCGAGCGTACCTCATGCTCGGATTTAAGCTGCGAGATGTATGGCTTGAACGGGTCGACCGCAGGCTTGATGGCCGCACGGATGGTGTCCCACGGCATGGCTTCAGGCAGTGCGCTTTCGCCGATTTCCTTGGTGTCGATGATCGACGGGTAATTGATGTCCGGCAGTACGCCCTGATGCTGGGTGCTCTGGCCGGAAACCCGGTAGAACTTGGCCAGGGTCAGTTTCAGTTCGCCATGGTTCAGCGGCTGAATGGTCTGCACGGTGCCTTTACCGAAGGTCTGGCCACCAATGATCAATGCCCGGTGGTAGTCCTGCATGGCGCCTGCAAAAATCTCCGAAGCCGAGGCGGACAAGCGGTTGACCAGCAACGCCATCGGGCCTTTGTAGAACGCACCCGGGTTTTCATCTTCCAGCACATCGACCCGGCCATCGGCATTACGCACGAGAACGGTCGGACCTTTGTCGATGAACAGACTGGTCAGCTCGGTGGCTTCCTGCAGGGAACCACCGCCGTTGTTGCGCAGGTCGATGACTACGCCGTCAACTTTGTCTTTCTGCAACTCGGTCAGCAGTTTCTTGACGTCGCGAGTGGTGCTCTTGTAGTTCGGATCGCCAGCACGGAAGGCCTTGAAATCCAGGTAGAAGGCCGGGATCTCGATGACGCCGAGCTTGTAGTCCTTGCCGTCTTGTTTCAGGTTGAGGACCGACTTCTTCACAGCCTGGTCTTCAAGCTTCACTGCTTCGCGGGTGATCGGGACGATCTTGGTGGTCTGGTCGTTCGGCGCGTTGCTGGCCGGGATCACTTCCAGGCGCACCACGGTGCCTTTCGGCCCACGGATCAGCTTGACCACTTCGTCCAGACGCCAGCCGACTACATCGACCATTTCTTTGTTGCCCTGGGCAACGCCGATGATCTTGTCAGCCGGTGCGACTTGCTTGGTCTTGTCGGCCGGGCCTGCCGGCACCAGACGCACGACTTTCACCTGGTCGTTGTCGCTCTGCAATACGGCGCCGATGCCCTCTAGGGACAGGCTCATGTTGATGTCGAAGTTCTCCGCGTTATCCGGCGACAGATAGTTGGTGTGCGGGTCGTAGGACATGGCGAAGGTATTGATGTACGCCTGGAAGATGTCTTCCGGACGGGTCTGGTCCAGGCGCGACAATTGGTTCTTGTAACGCTTGGTCAGGGTTTCCTGAATCTGCTTGGGCTCTTTGCCGGCAATCCTCATTCGCAGCACTTCGTCCTTGACGCGTTTGCGCCACAGGTCGTCGAGTTCTGCTGTGGACTTGAGCCAAGGGGCGTCCTTGCGATCGATCAGCAAGGTTTCCTTGGTCGTGAAGTCGATCTTGTCGACGCCTTTGTTCAGCTCGGCAAGGGCGAAGTCCAGACGCGCTTTGACGCGGTCCAGGTAGCGCTTGTAGATGGTGAACCCGGCGTTCAGGTCGCCGCTTTTGAGGAAGTCGTCAAACTGGGTTTTCCATTTGTCGAATTCGGCAATGTCGCTGGCCATGAAGTAGCTGCGCGACGGATCCAGCAGCTTGAGGTAGCTGTCATAGATGATCACCGAGCGCGCGTCATCGAGCGGCGGTTTGCTGTAGTGGTGGCGCTTTAGCAACTCGACGACATTCAGGCTGGCGATCACTTCGTCACGATCAGGCTGAAGCTTGTCCCAGCTATTGGCTGCAAACGAATTGGTCGACATCGGCAACAGGCCGATACCAATGAACATGGCTAGGGCGGTGCTGGGGAAAAAATGCTTCATGCTGATTCGACGCGGGGACAATTGATCACGCATATTAGGCCGTCTTTGAAGTCGCCGGTTCCACAAAGGGCCGGTCAAAAAATGCAAGAAAGCCCGGCGCTACAGCTACGGGCTCAGTCCAGACTCACTATGGAGGCACTGTGAAAGCATTGCAAGGCGTTGAAGGTCAAGTGGAGTGGGTGGAAGAACCCAGTCCTACATGCGATGTAGGACAAGTTCGGATTCGAGTGGCGGCTGCGGGTCTCAATCGCGCCGATTTGTTACAGAAGGCGGGTCTTTATCCGCCACCGCCGGGAGCCAGTCAGGTACTGGGTCTTGAGTGTTCGGGGGTGATCAGCGAGGTGGGGCCGGGCTCGTCCTGGCAGGTCGGGGACCGAGTCTGCGCCTTGCTGGCCGGGGGCGGGATGGCCGAGGAGGTAGTTGTCGACGGACGGCATGTGTTGCCGGTTCCCGAAGGTTTGTCTCTGGCTGAGGCAGCAGCGTTGCCGGAAGTGTATGCGACCGTTTGGCTGAATTTGTTTCAATTGGCTGCGCTCAAGCCGGGTGAGAAAGTTCTCCTGCACGCCGGAGCAAGTGGAATCGGTTCAGCTGCCATTCAACTGTGCAAGGCGTTTGGTAACCCGTGCTGGGTCAGCGTCGGTTCCGCCGAACGTTTGGCTTACTGCGAAGCGCTGGGCGCGCAAGGCGGGGTAGTGCGCACCGAGGATCTGGACAGCTTGAACGATCTGGGGCCGTTCGATGTGATCCTTGATCCGGTCGGCGGTCAATACGCGACGTTGAATCTGAAACTGCTGGCCCGCGACGGCCGTTGGGTGTTGATCGGTCTGATGGGCGGACGTGAGGCGAAGCTGGATCTGGCGCTGGTGCTGGCCAAGCGCGTGCAATTGCTGGGTTCGACCTTGCGCAGTCGCGACGATCAATTCAAGGCGGATTTGTTCAGTGATCTGAGCCAGCATGTCTGGCCGCTGATTGCCGAAGGGCGTTTGAGTCCGCAACTGGCCAAGACTTTCCCGATCAAGGATGCAGAGGCGGCGTTTGCTGAGTTGGCGACCAATAAGGTGACGGGGAAGTTAGTCTTGGTGATCGACCCAAGCCTGACCTGATTTTCGGCTGACTTAGATCGTTCCCACGCAGAGCGTGGGAACGATCAGTGGGAAGGGGGATTATTTCCAGAGATGGATCGGCCAGCCTGCTTTTTCTGCGTGCTCCAGCAACACTGGATCCGGATTCACTACGTGTGGGAAATCCACCTTCAGCAGCAGCGGCAAATCGTTGCGTGAATCCGAATAGAAACTCGCGCCCTCAAGGTTTTCCTCCTCCGCATCCAGCCATTCCAGCAGCCGCGTGATCTTGCCTTCGCGGTAGGTCAGCGTGCCGACGGTGTGGCCGCTATAAACCCCATGCAACACTTCCAGCTCGATGCCGAGTATCTCGTCGATGCCCAATCGGTCGGCAATAGGCCTGACCAGGTGTGTGCCCGACGCCGAAATCACCAATATCCGGTCGCCGGCCTTGCGATGGGCTGCAATCGTTTTGGTGGCGTCACTGAAAATGATCGGCTCGATGAAGTCTTCCACCCAAGGCCCGACCAAATGGTCGACCTCTTGCGGTGTGCGCCCGATCATCGGCTCCAGGCTGAAGGTCATGTACTCCTCCATCCGCAGCTTGCCGTGGCTGTAGGCGTCCATCAGTTCGTTGTTCTGACGCATGAACGACTCGGGATCGACCCAACCCAAGCGGCCCATTTGCTCGCTCCAAAGGGTGGCGCAGTCACCGTGGATCAGGGTTTCGTCCAAATCAAAAATTGCCAGGGCCATCAGTGCGGTTCTCTCTTCAACATCAGCAAAGGCATCAGGCTACCTCACAGAGGGCCGTCGGATCGATGGAAAGCGCCAGACGCTGACCATCGGGATGCAGATCGGCCGCCGAGCGGTTCAGCACATCCACCACCAGTTCCACGCCCCGGGCTTCAACCCGGTAGCGAATCACGTTGCCCAACAGGCTGTGGCTGCGGACTTGCGCGTCGAGTTCGCCGTTCAGGCTCAGCTCGATGGCTTCCGGACGAATCGCAATGCGGTGGGTAATGGGTCGCTGCAGCAGTTTTGTGGCGCTGTCGGCGTCCAGCAGGTTGTAGTTGCCGATGAAACCTGCGGCAAAGAAATCGATGGGTGCGGTGTAAAGGGTCTGCGCGTCGCCGCTCTGTACGATTTTTCCCTGATTCATCAAGAAAATCCGGTCGGACATCGTCAGGGCTTCTTCCTGATCGTGAGTGACGAAGATCGTGGTCAAGCCGAGCTCACGCTGGATCTGACGGATCTGTTCGCGCAAGTGCTTGCGAATCCGCGCATCGAGGGCCGACAGCGGTTCATCCAGCAACAACAGACGTGGCCGGGTCACCAACGATCGGGCGAGGGCGACTCGCTGGCATTGGCCGCCGGACAGTTGATGTGGATAGCGTGCGGCGAAATCGTTGAGTTCCACCAGTTTCAGCACTTCGCCAAGACGCTTATGGCTGTCGTCGGCGTTGACCTTCTGCATGCGTAAACCAAAAGCGACGTTCTGCTCCACGGTCATGTTCGGGAACAGCGCATAGCTCTGAAACACCATGCCGATCCCGCGTTTCTGCGGGCTCAACGGCACGAGGTCGGCGCCATCGAGCAGGATCTTGCCACCGTCCACCGAGGTCAGCCCTGCGATGCAACGCAGCAGCGTCGACTTGCCGCAACCGGACGGGCCGAGGAGGGTGACGAACTCACCCTTCTGGATTTCGCAGTTGATGTCGCTGAACACCGTAGTCCCCCCGTAATTCTTTTGAAGATGTTGGACGCTGACATAGCTCATTCGCTTTTGTCCTTGTTCAAGATATTGGCCGCCCAGGTCAGAACCAGCACAAAGAAGAAGTAGGAAATCACCAGCGCACTGGTGAAGTGGCCGCTGCTGTTGCGCATGTTGTTGAGGTAGACCTGCAGGGTTTCGTAGCGGGTGCCGACGAGGATGTTGGCGAACACGAACTCACCAAACAGAAACGAAAACGACAGCAATAACGCCACCATCAGGCCCTTGCGCAGGTTCGGCAACACCACCAGGAATGCGGCTTGCCAGGTGCTGGCGCCGAGCAGTTGGGCGGCGTCCATCAGGTCGCGCAGGTTGATCGCTTGCAGGTTGTTGGTGATCGCCCGGTACATGAACGGGAGCGCGATGGTGAAGTAGCAGCCAATCAGAATCCACGGCGTACCGACCATCGCAAACGGCCCGGAACCATAGAGCTGCAACAGCCCCACCGACGACACTACCGGCGGCACCGCGAAGGGCAGCAGGATCAGGATGTTCATCAACGCATCAAGTTTGGGGAAGTGGTAATGCACCACGAACAGCAGCGGCAGGATCAGCACTACCGACAGAATCAACGCGCCGACGCAGACCAGCAGCGATTGCCCGAACGCATTGAGAAAGCGCGGATCGCTCCACAGCTGGATGTACCACTTGAACGTAAAGCCGCTGGGCAGAATGGTCGCCGACCAACTGCTGGCGATCGAGTAGATCAGCGTCCCGAACAGCGGCAACAGCAGGATGGCAAACAGCAAGTACACCACCACCCGGTGATAGACACCGACGGCGCCCAGTTCAGCGCGAGACATGGTAGCTCCTCTTCAACAGCAGCTGATGCACGATGGTCACCAGCGTCATCAACGCCACCAGCACCACAGCCAGGGCACTGGCCAGGTTCGGGTCCAGGGAAATGTCGCCGGAGACCATCGCTGCGATGCGGATTGGTAACACGTTGAAGTTGCCGGTAGTCAGGGCGTACACCGTGGCGTACGCACCCAGGGCGTTGGCCAGCAGGATCACGAAGGTGCCAAGCAGCGCCGGTGTCAGCACTGGCAAACCGATGTGGCGCCAGAACTGCCAGCCGTTGGCACCGAGCAATTGGGCGGACTCACGCCAGTCTTCACGCAGGGCGTCGAAGGCCGGGTAGAGCAGCAACACGCCCAATGGAATCTGGAAGTAGGTGTAGAGAAGGATCAGCCCTGTTTTCGAATACAGGTTGAAATCCTGAATGATCCCGGCCTGTTTAAGCATGATGGTGATACTGCCGTTGAACCCCAGCAAAATGATGAACGCGAAGGCCAGGGGTACGCCGGAGAAGTTGCTGGTCATGTTGGCGAAGGCGTTGACGAAGTTGCGCAGTTTCGAGTCGACCCGGCGCAAGGAGTAGGCGCCGAGTACGGCGATGATGATGCCGAACACGCTGGACCAGAAACTGATCTCGAGGCTGTACTGGATCGCTTGCAAATAGAACTTCGAATTGAAGATCTTGGTGAAGTTTGCCAGGCCCCAGCCGAACTCTTCCGATTGCAGGCTGTTGATCATCACCCAGACGAGGGGGGCGATCTCGAACACGATAAAGAACAGTGCGAAAGGCACCAGGCACAAGGCTGCCAGCCATTTGCCGCGCGTCATGGCGTTCACTTGAGCAATTCCCGGCATACAGGTTTGTCGTGGGTCACACCCAGCAATTCGCAGACGGTGCCGCATATTTCAGTCTGTTTCGGTGCGGCATCGGCGTTGAAACTGAAGGCATCGCCTAGGACGAACAGCGGCACTTCGCGTTCTTCCGGCAGCAGGCCGTTGTGGGAACGGTCGTTGTTCATCCCGTGGTCGGCGGTCACCAGCACCTGGTAACCGGCGTCGAGCCAGGTTTGCAGGTAGTCGGCCAGAATAATGTCCGCCGAGCGGGCGCTGTTGCGGTATTGCGGGGTGTCGAGACCGTGCTTGTGCCCGGCGTCGTCGATGTTCATGGGGTGGACCAGTAAAAAATTCGGCGCATGACGCAGGCGCAGATTTTCGGCGTCGGCGAACAGGTGCGAGTCCGGGTAGTGATCGTTCCAGTAGAAATGACCGTGCTGTATCGGCAGGTCGGGGTTGTCGGTGTGACGATCCCGTGCGGCAACGAAGGGCGAATTGTTATACAGCTCGCTGACCCAGTGATAGGCCGCGGCGGCGGTTGTAAGGCCGGCATCACGGGCGTAGTGATAGAGGCTGCGCTGGTTGGACAGGCGCGAGACGTTGTTGTGGACGATGCCGCTCTCGATGGGCGGGACGCCGGTGAGGATGCATTCGTAAAGCGGTCGGGACAGGGCCGGCAGTTCGCACTCCAGCTTGTAGAGCGACGCGCGTCCTGCGCCAACATAAGCCTGGAGGTGCCCCATGGCGTGGCGCGCGACTTCGTAATTGAGGCCGTCGAGCACGACAAGGATGACGTTGTGCTTCATAGGGCGGAACTCCGCGAAACAGGAATCAGAGGGCTCGGATTCAACTCAATCCACTGTGGGAGCGAGCTTGCTCGCGATAGCGGACTGTCCTTCAACAGAGATGTTGACTGACTTTCCGCCCTCGCGAGCAAGCTCGCTCCCACAGGGATCTCCATTAGCCCGCCAAATGGCGGGCTACAGGGTTATTGCATATTGACGATGACTTCTTCGTTCCACTTCTGCGGCAGCGCCTTGGAGGTCTTTTCCCACGCATCCGCGTCTTTGATCGGCGTGACCTTTTTGTACTGCTCGTTAGGTAGCAGTTGGGCCATGACGTCATCCGGCAATTTGACGTGCTCGGCGCGGATCGGACGGGCGTTGCCGCGTGCCAGGTTGATTTGACCGGCATCGCTGAAGATGTATTCGCGGGTCAGCTTGGCGGCGTTCGGGTTTTTCGCGTATTTGTTGATGATGGTGGTGTAACCGGAAATCACCGAGCCATCGGATGGAATCAGCACCACGTAATCATCCGGATTCGCCATCTTGGCCTTGTAGCTCAGGCCGTTGAAGTCCCAGACCACGCCGACTTCGATTTCACCCTTTTCCATCGTGGCGATGGTCGGGTTGGCCATGGACAGGCGTCCTTGTTTGGCAATATCTGCGAACAACAACAGCGCTGGTTGCAGGTTCTTTTCGTCGCCACCGTTGGCCAGTGCTGCGGCCAGTACACCGTTGGCGGCCTGGGCGGCGGTGCTCACGTCACCGATGGAAACCTTGTATTTACCGGTTTTCAGATCAGCCCACTTGGTCGGAGCTTCGGAACCGTGCAGCAGCTTTTTGTTGACGATAAACGCGATGGTGCCGGTATAGGCTAACGCCCAGTTGCCGTCCTTGTCCTTGGCCCAATCTGGAATCTGATCCCAAGTAGAGGGTTTGTAAGGTTGCACCACATCTTGCTTGACCGCGATCGGGCCGAAGGCTGCACCGACGTCACCGATGTCAGCCGTGGCGTTGCCTTTTTCAGCTTTGAACTTGGCGATTTCCTGGGCCGAGCTCATGTCGGTGTCGATATGCTTCAAACCGTAGTTCTTGGCCAGGTCATCCCAGGTGCCTTTCCAATTCGCCCAGTTATCGGGCATGCCGACGCTGTTGACCTCACCTTCCGCTTTCGCAGCGGCTTCCAGAGTTTTCAAGTCGGTGTCAGCGGCCATGGCGGCGGTGCACATGGCGATAGTCGAGCCTAACAGTGATGCCAGGAAAAGCTTTTTCATCCGAAGCTCCTTTGGGCGTTTTCAACGCTGCGATTGCGGTTGTGTTGGTCTAGGTCAGCAATACCTGAGCCAATTTAGGCCGGTTGGATGACATTTTGATGTCGACGACCGGTCTACCTTTATGTTCTGCGATGGAATGCTCAGGCTCCGGGGTAAGCGTAGACCATGGCTAAAGAGCTGATATGAAAGGACTTGGCCATGAAATTGCAGGTGTCTGGATCAACCGTTCGGCAGCTTTGTCATCTGTCAGTCATAAGCAGAGCCTAGGCTTGCAGGGAGTTGATGGGAGCTGATTGAGTCTCGGTTCCGCTCCGAAACAGTGCTGGTCTAGTCCAGATAGGTAACGTTGATGCGCATCGAGACAACCAAAGCGGTGACAGCGATCGGGCAGGTGCTGCAGGAACAGCTTGACCATGGCCTGTTGGCGCCCGGGAGCAAGTTACCGGCCGAGCGTAAACTCAGTGAGTTGTTCGGTACCACGCGAATCACCGTGCGTGAAGCGTTGTTGCAGTTGGAAGCCCAGGGGCAGATTTATCGGGAGGAGCGCCGTGGCTGGTTCGTGTCGCCACCGCGCCTGGCGTATAACCTGATGCAGCGCAGTCATTTTCACGCGATGGTCAGTGCACAAGGACGGGTGCCGTCCACCGAGGTGATTTCAGCGCGGTTGCAACCGGCGTCGGCGGCGGTCTGTGCCTGGTTGCAGTTGCCGGCGTTGTCGAGCGTGATTCAGATTTGCCGGGCGCGGCGGATTGATGAACGGCTGGTGTTGTACGTGGAGCACTATTTGAATCCGCAGTTTTTCCCGGGGATTTTGGATTTCGATTTGAATCAGTCGATTACCGAGCTGTACGCGCGGCATTACGATTTGCACTATGGGCGGGTGCGTTTCGAGATTGTGCCGACGGCGTTGTCGGTGGATGCGGCGGCTGCTTTACGGGTGTCGGTGGGGAGTCCGGGGTTGCGCATCGCTCGGGTCAATTACGATCAGCATGAGCGGTTGATCGATTGTGATCTGGAGTTTTGGCGGCATGATGCAATTCATGTCGGGGTTGATGTGGTCTGAGCCTGGCCGCCACAGGCTGAGCGCTTGTACTGCGACATTATCCGAAGCGGTAAATGTCCATGCCCAAGGCCCCCATGGTGAATCCCTTGTGAGCCACGCTGAAGGTTCCTCCGGCGCCACGGGCAAAATACAAAGGCAGCAAATGTTCATCACTGGGATGGTTGCGCACGGCATTCGGTGCTTGCTGACGGTAGTCGTGCAACGCGGTTTCGTCGTTGGCAGCGAGTTTTTCGATCATCCAGTCACGAAATGCCTGGGCCCAGGGTTCGACGCTTTCCGGGCCTGCGTGCCAGTCCAGTTCGCGCAGGTTGTGGGTGATGCTGCCGGAACCGATCAACAGCACGCCGTGTTCGCGCAGACTGGCCAGCGCATGGCCGACGCGGGTTTGCAGGGATGGGCCGCCACGGGTGGGCAGCGAGACTTGCACCACGGGGATATCGGCGTGTGGATACATCAACGACAAGGGCACCCAGACCCCATGGTCGAACGGCCGTTCGGCGACGATGCGTGCGGGCAGGCCATCGCTCTTCAGCAGTTCGACAACCTCTGCGGCCAAATGTGGATCGCCGGGCGCCGGGTATTGCACGTCGAATAATGCCTGTGGAAATCCGCCGAAGTCATGCCAGGTTTCAGGCTGGGGATTGCCGCTGACGAGCAAATCACTGCTTTCCCAGTGCGCGGAAACAATGATGATGGCCTTGGGTTTCGGTAATTCTGCGGCCAGGCGAGCGAGGACGGGCCCGCTGGCGCCCGGTTCCAGTGCCAACATGGGCGAGCCATGGGATATGTACAGGCTGGGGAACATGAATGAGCTCCTGAGGCGTAAGATGGCATCATCTTCAGTCAGATCATTGATCCAAATCTAATATAAGTTTTAGGGTCTTTTGATCGAATTTTCGGGATTAATTATGCAGCCGGAGTTTTGGCACAAGCGGTGGACGTCGAATCAGATCGGCTTTCACCTGCCGGAAGTAAATCCATATCTGCAACGATACTGGCCGCAGTTGGGCCTGGAAGAGGGCGCGCGCGTACTGGTGCCGTTATGTGGGAAAAGCCTGGATTTGCTGTGGCTGGCGAAATGCGGTCACGAGGTGTTGGGAGTCGAGTTGTCGGAAAAAGCGGTAGAAGACTTTTTCCACGAGCATCAATTTGATCCAGACGTCAGCGACCAAGGCCCCTTCACTGTCTATCGGGCGGGCTCGATCGAGATTTGGTGTGGTGATTTCTTCGCGTTGACTGCCGGTGATGTCGCCGATTGCAGTGCGCTGTACGACCGCGCTGCGTTGATCGCCTTGCCGCCAACAATGCGTGAGCAATACGCCGAGCATCTGAAGCGGATTTTGCCGAAGGATTCGCTGGGGCTGCTGATTACCCTGGATTACGATCAGTCGCAAATGGCTGGGCCGCCATTTGCAGTGTTGGATGACGAAGTGCAACGGTTGTTCGTGGCTTCGTGGGAGTTGAAGATTCTGGAGGACCAGGACGTTCTGGGCGAGAGCTGGAAGTTCCTGGAAAGCGGTGTTACGCGGCTTGAAGAGCGGGTGTATCGCCTGATGAGTTGATGGAACAGCAAGGCACAAAAAAGGGGCGATCATCAGATCGCCCCTTTTTTTGTCACCGCAGGACTGTCAGCCCCGACGACGCAATGCGTCGATGCGCTCTTCCAGCGGCGGGTGGCTCATGAACATGCGGGCGAACCCTTGTTTGATGCCACCGTTAATGCCGAAAGCATTCAAGGTGTCCGGCATGTGCACTGGCAGCCCTTGCTCCGCACGCAGGCGCTGCAGGGCGCCAATCATCGCGTTGGTGCCCGCCAGGCGTGCACCGGCTTCGTCGGCACGGAACTCACGTTTGCGCGAGAACCACATGACGATGGAGCTGGCCAGAATGCCCAGGACCAGTTCGGCGAAGATGGTCGCCACGTAGTAGGCAATGCCCTGGCCTTCTTCGTTTTTGAAGATCACCTTGTCGACAAAGTTACCGATGATCCGCGCAAAGAACATCACGAAGGTGTTCACCACGCCCTGGATCAGGGCCAGGGTGACCATGTCGCCATTGGCCACGTGGCCAATTTCGTGGGCCAGAACAGCTTTCACTTCATCCGGCGAGAAACGCTCGAGCAGGCCCTGGCTGACCGCGACCAATGCGTCGTTCTTGTTCCAGCCGGTGGCAAACGCGTTCGCCTCGTAGGCCGGGAAAATGCCGACTTCGGGCATCTTGATCCCGGCTTCCCGGGACAATTGCTCGACGGTTTGCAGCAGCCATTGCTCGTGACGTGTGCGCGGCTGGCTGATGATTTGGGTGCTGGTGCTCATCTTCGCCATCCACTTGGAGATGAACAGCGAGAACAGCGAACCCGCGAAACCAAAGACCGCACAGAAAATCAGCAGCTGATTGAGGTTGAGATCAACCCCGTTGGCCGCCATGAACCCGTTAAAGCCGAAAAGGCTCAGGGTGATGCTGGCAATCAGCACGACCGCCAGGTTAGTGGCCAAAAACAGCAGGATGCGCATCATGGTTGTAGAAATCTCCTCATGCTAAAGATGTAGCGTACTGCGGGGTATATAAGGTGCTGACCCGGGCTATTCAACCGGGTGACTATTTCAAACTGTGTCCTACGGCAAAAGTCTAGCTGCTTGAAGGGCATTTCCGACGTCGATAGGGGAAGGGTTTGTCAGTCATTTCGCGTCGCAGGCCCCGTCGTTGTTAGACGTGAGCGCGCAACGAGTCATCAGTCAGCGATTGAAGAAGCGATGTTCGGCAGGGCGCAAAGATATGTTGCTGAATCAATCACCGTGCGACTTGCGCAAGCGTCGCACGGTGACAGGCCGCTTACTGGCGATAGGATTTGAGGAAGTTGCCAATACGTCCGATGGCCATGTCCAGCTCGTCCACACGCGGCAGGGTCACCACACGGAAGTGGTCCGGCCATGGCCAGTTGAAGGCGGTGCCTTGAACCACCAGCAGCTTCTCCGACAGCAGCAGGTCGAGCACGAATTTCTCGTCGTTATGGATCGGGCAGACTTTTGGGTCGATCCGTGGGAATGCATACAGCGCGCCCATTGGCTTGACGCAGCTTACGCCGGGAATGTCGTTGAGCAGTTCCCAGGTACGGTTGCGCTGCTCCAGCAGCCGACCTTGGGGTAATACCAGATCATTGATGCTCTGATAACCGCCAAGGGCTGTCTGGATAGCGTGCTGGCTCGGCACGTTGGCACACAGGCGCATGTTCGCCAGCATGTCGATGCCTTCGATGTAGCTCTGGGCGTGGTGTTTCGGGCCGGAAATGGCGATCCAGCCGGAACGGAAGCCAGCCACGCGATAAGACTTGGACAGACCGTTGAATGTCAGGCACAGCAGATCTGGCGCCAGAGAGGCCGTGCAGATGTGCACGGCATCGTCGTACAGAATCTTGTCGTAGATCTCGTCGGAAAAAACCACCAGGTTGTGCTGACGGGCCAGTTCCAGCATGCCCAGCAGGACTTCTTTCGAATACACCGCGCCGGTCGGGTTGTTCGGGTTGATGATCACCAGTGCTTTGGTGTTCGGGGTGATCTTGGCCTTGATGTCGGCCAGATCCGGCCACCAGTTGGCCTGCTCGTCGCACAGGTAATGCACCGGGTTGCCGCCCGACAGGCTCACCGCGGCGGTCCACAGCGGATAATCCGGGGCCGGCACCAGCACTTCGTCGCCGTTGTTGAGCAGGGCCTGCATCGACATCACGATCAGCTCGGAAACGCCGTTGCCTAAATAGATGTCTTCAATGCCGACGCCTTCCACCTGCTTTTGCTGGTAGTACTGCATGACGGCCTTGCGAGCGCTGAACAGACCCTTGGAGTCGCTGTAGCCCTGAGCGGTCGGCAGGTTGCGGATCACGTCCTGGAGGATTTCATCCGGCGCTTCGAAACCAAAAGGCGCCGGGTTGCCGATGTTCAGCTTGAGGATGCGATGGCCTTCCTCTTCCAGGCGTTTGGCGTGCTTGAGCACTGGGCCGCGAATGTCGTAGCAGACGTTGGCGAGCTTGTTCGATTTGCTGACCTGCATGGCGATGTGTTCCCGAAAATGAACGATCCAGGCGGCGTATGAACAACCGTGCTGGGAATCCTGCGTATTCACACAGGCCTGACGCCTTGAGAGGCAGCACCCATAAATCCGTTTGAATGCGCGTGGTCTGGCTGCCAGACTGGCGTATGACGAGGCGCAATCATACGTGCCGCCCGATCCGTGGAAAAGGTACAGATCGGGCTTTTTCAGCTGCTGAGGTGTGATGATGAAAAAGTTGGAAAAAACCCTGGAAGAATGGCAAGCGATGCTTGATCCGGAGCAGTACAACGTTTGCCGCCTCAAAGGCACCGAACGACCTTTCTCCGGCAAATACAACGACAGCAAGGTTGTCGGTGTGTACCACTGCATCTGCTGCAACGAGCCACTGTTCGACTCCAAGACCAAATTCGACTCCGGCTGTGGCTGGCCGAGCTTCTACGCGCCGATCGGCGACAGCGCCATGGTCGAGATCCGTGACGTCAGCCACGGCATGATCCGCACCGAAGTGGTCTGCGGCAAATGCGATGCACACCTGGGGCACGTGTTCCCGGACGGTCCGCCGCCGACTGGCCTGCGTTATTGCATCAACTCGGTGTGCCTGGACCTGGTGCCCCGCGGGTAATAAGCCAGAGGGCGATCCGATGATCGCCTTTCGGATATTTAAATTGCACACAATTAAATTGCTCGCTATGTTTGCCTCATCTTCCCTCATTTAGAGTCCGAATCATGAGCGACAATCTGCTGAGCATCCCTTGCACCACCATCAAGGGTGAGCAAAAGACCCTGGCGGATTTCGCCGGCAAAGCGGTGCTGGTGGTCAACACGGCGAGCAAATGCGGCTTCACCCCGCAGTACAAAGGCCTTGAAGAGTTGTGGCAGACCTACAAGGATCAAGGGCTGGTGGTGCTGGGCTTTCCGTGCAATCAGTTCGGCAAGCAGGAGCCGGGCAACGAAGGGGCGATTTCCGAGTTCTGCGAGTTGAACTTCGGCGTCAGTTTTCCGCTGTTCAAAAAGATTGAAGTCAATGGCGCCGGTGCCCATCCGCTGTTCGTTCAACTGAAAAAGCGCGCGCCGGGTGTGCTGGGTTCCCAGGGCATCAAGTGGAATTTCACCAAGTTTCTGATCGGCCAAGACGCCAAGCTGGTCAAGCGCTTCGCCCCCGCGACCAAACCGCAGGACCTGAGCCGCGAGATCGAAGCCCTGCTCAAATGAACACCTTGTCAGTCGATTCCCTGAAGCTCGACAGCCAACTGTGCTTCAAACTGTACGCCGCTTCCCGGGCGGTGATCCGCGCCTACAAGCCGATGCTCGATCAGCTCGGCCTGACCTACCCGCAATACCTGGCGATGCTGGTGTTGTGGGAATGGCAGGAAGCAGCCCCTGAGCAGCCGACGGTCAAGGCGTTGGGCGAACGCCTGGCGCTGGATTCCGGCACGCTGACTCCGTTGCTCAAGCGTCTTGAGCAACTGCAACTGGTTCAGCGTCAACGCTCGGCGCGGGATGAGCGTGAAGTGCACTTGAGCCTGTCGCCGACCGGCAAGGCTTTGCGCAAACAGGTCGGGCCGCTCAAGGCCCGTCTGCTGTGCGACAGCGGTGTGGATCTGGATCGCTTGAATGATCTGCGCGATGGCCTTGATCTCTTGTTGGGGCAAATCAAAGCACTGTCGTAGTAGGGATCCACAAGTCCAGCAGGGCAGCCAACTCTTCCCGGCGGAAGGGTTTTGCCAGGTAATCGCTCATGCCCGCCGCACGACAGCGTTCGCGCTCTTCAGACATGGCGTTGGCGGTCAGGGCGACGATGGGCAGCTGTGGCCAGCGCCCGCTGCGACGGATTTGCCGACTGGCCTCGTAGCCGTCCATCACCGGCATGTTGCAGTCCATCAGCACCAGATCGAATTCGCTCTGCTCAAGCTGATCCATCGCCTCGCCACCGTGACCGGCGACGATCACTTCGCATCCGAGTTTACCGAGCATCCCCTTGGCCACTAATTGGTTGACCGGATTGTCCTCCACCAGCAGCACGCGTCCACGTCGTTGTGGGGAGAGGGTGTTGAGCCGGGCATCGTTGATCGTGTTGAGTTCCGGCTGCAGGACTCGTCGCAGCGTCTGGTACAGCGCGTTGCGCGCCAGAGGCCGCGCCTGTTGCTGCAAGGGGGCGAGGGCGAGGGCTTCTTCGCTGGGCATGAAACTGCCGTAAGCGGTGACCAGCAGAATGGGGGCAGTACACGAGGGACGCAGGCCAAACAGGCATTCGGGGCAATCGGTAATCAGTACATCAGGGTTCAGACCCTGCAACGAGTCATCGATGGAACGCTGCTGATAGTCGAGTCCCCAGCCGGGCAACACACTGTTCAACAGTTCTGCCAGACCGCTGCTCGCGGCGGTAATTGCGATGACCTTGCCCTGTAAAGAGGCCGGAGGCAGGGCGCGGGTGTGGCTGGGCAGCGGCAGATCCGCGCAGAACTGGCTGCCGAAGCCTGCTTCCGAGCTGATGGTGAGGCGCCCTTGCATGACTTCGCAAAGGTTGTAAGTCAGCGCCAGGCCCAACCCAGTCCCGCCGAATTGCCGGGTAATGCCGGCACCCGCCTGGGTGAAGGGCTGGAATATCTTGACCTGGGCGTCCTGGGCGATACCGATGCCGGTGTCGCAGACTTCGATTCTGACGCCGTCCTCGAATGTCGAGAGGCGCACATCGACCCGGCCGAAACGGGTGAATTTGAGGGCGTTGGACAACAGGTTGCTGACGATCTGTCGGACCCGGGTCGGATCCCCGAGCACCAGCGCCGGAAAATGCGGATCGATCAGGCAGCTCAGTTCGACGCTCGGCGCGGCGTTCTGTGACAGCAGGTTGGCGGTGTCCTCGATCAGCGAGCCGAGGTCGAACGGAATATGTTCGAGCTCAAGTTGGCCGGCATCGAACTTCGACAGATCGAGAATATCGTTGAGCAGTTCCACCAGTACTTTGCCCGAGTCATGGGCGATGGACAGCTGTTGCTGCTGCTCGGCATTGAGTGGACCGTCCAGGGAAAGCGCGATCATCCCCAGCAGGCCGTTGAGCGGCGTGCGGATCTCGTGGCTCATGTTGGCCAGGAACACCGAGCGCGCGTCGGCCATGCCCAGGGCGGTGCTGCGGGCGACTTCCAGCTCCTGATTGGATTGGCTGAGCCGAGTGTTGATCGCCTTGAGTTCCGCTGTGCGGGCCGAGACGATGTTCTCCAATTGCCCGAGGTAGTCGGTCAGGCGGTTTTCGGCGTTGCGTCGCTGCTGGATTTCGGTGGCGATGTTTTCGAACTGTTGATTGGCAACCTTGACCAGTACACCGATTTCATCGTTTTCATGGCTCGTCGGACATTCCATCGACGTCGGCTCCGCGCTGCGCGGGTCGCGACTACTGAGTTCGCGGATGACACGCACCAACGGCTTGGTCAGCATCACATAGAACAGCGCCAGCAGGATGCCGGTCAGCAGCAGGCTGCGGGCGAAGCCATTGAGCAGTGTCACCTCGGCCCGGCGCAGGAACCGGTTGCCGAATGAATAGGTGTCGACGTCAAGACGCAGGATGCCGAGGGATTCGGTCGGCAAGTGATCCAGGTAGAGACGGTCTTCGAACTGCCGGTTGGCGCCGAACAGGAAGTCGCTGATCACCCGATAGCCGCTTTGCACGCCTGGGCGTTTGACGTTGGCCAGCACGGTATTGTTGTTGTCGATCAATTGCGCGCCGATGATTGCCGGCGAGCGCAACAGGCCCAGGGTCAATTCCTGAGCGAGTTCGGCGTCGATGTTGTAGGCGATGCGGGACGCGGGGTTATGGCTGATTTCCAGTAAAGACAGGATTTCGCGGTTGATGGAGGCGTCTTCACTGGCATAATCGATGCCTATTTGCAGCAGACTGAGCAGCGTGCCCAGAATGAAACCGACCAGCACAGTAAGCCTGGCTTGCTTGTAGGACAGCCTGTTGGTGAACTTGATATCCATGGGGTGTTGAACCACTTCCGTTTCCCTTCGCTGCTCAAGCTTAGTCGATCATGCATGGATACCGATGTTCTCGCGAGCCCTTGTGCAAAGGGATGAGCCGGACACCGAGCGCTGTGTTTCGTCGTTGTATCGCCATCATTACTGTGAACGTGCCCGAGGAGAAGACGTGGATTCCCGATTAAATGCTTTTCTTGAACGCGCCGATGCCGTTTTGGCCCGTATCGAACCGCTGCTGCCCGCACCTCGGCAAGTCATCGACTGGAACCACTGCCTGGCTGCACGCTGGCAGCGCGAGGGGCGCAGTGGTTTTATGCTGCCGCTGCAAGTCAGCCTCGACATGCGTTTGTCCGACCTGATCGGCGTCGACCGGCAACTGGAGCAACTGGGGCGAAATACTCAACAGTTCCTCGACGGCATGCCGGCAAACCATGCGTTGCTCTGGGGCTCGCGCGGCACCGGTAAATCGTCGCTGGTTCGCGCCTTGCTGGCGGAACACGCCAAGGCGGGATTGCGGCTGATCGAGATCGAACGCGATCACCTGGCAGACTTGCCGCGAGTGGTCGAACAAATCGCCAGGCTGCCCCAGCGTTTCGTGCTGTTCTGCGATGACCTGTCGTTCGAATCGGGTGAGGGTGACTATCGGGTGCTCAAGAGCGTGCTCGACGGCTCTCTCGAACAGGCGCCGGATAACGTTTTGCTGTACGCCACTTCCAACCGTCGCCATCTGGTACCGGAAAAGCAAAGCGATAACGAAAACTGGAAAAGGGTCGACGGCGAACTCCATCCCAGCGAGGCGGTGGAAGACAAGATTGCGCTGTCGGACCGTTTCGGATTATGGCTGTCGTTCTACCCGTTTACCCAGGAACACTTCCTCAACGTCGTCGAACACTGGATCGGTCAACTGGCCGACAAGGCGGGCCTCAAGTGGCAACGAGACGAGGAATTGGAGATCCTCGCGGTGCGCTGGGCCACGGGCCGGGGTAATCGCAACGGACGTTGCGCGTATCAATTTGCCCGCTACTGGGTCGGGCTGAAGCTGTTGGAGCACAAGGCATGATCGATTTACAGCAAAGCGGCCAAGGCCTCGAAGGCTACGGCATGCTGTGGGCGCAATTGGAGTCATTGCTGGCGGACGAGCGGGATTTCATCGCTAACGCCGCGCAGTTCTCGGCGTTCCTGTACAACCAACTCGATGACCTGAACTGGGCTGGGTTCTACCTCAATCGCAACGAAGAACTGGTACTCGGCCCTTTTCAAGGGCAGATCGCCTGCGTGCGGATTCCATTCGGTCGGGGCGTGTGCGGGGCTGCGGCGGCGACCTTGCAGACCCAGTTGGTCGAGGACGTGCACGCGTTCCCCGGACACATCGCTTGCGACAGCGCGTCGAACAGCGAACTGGTGGTGCCACTCGTCAAGGACGGTCGATTGATTGGCGTGCTGGACCTCGACAGCCCGAATCTGGCGCGTTTTACCGCTGAAGATCAGGCCGGTATCGAGCAATTGGCGGCGATTTTCCTGCGCCTGACCGACTGCTGATCATGCCCTCAAGCCTGCCTTGACCAGCAGGCTCGACGGGTCAACCGCATCGATTTGTTGGGGATCGAGGAATCGATCGGCGTACTGCAAATAGATTTGTGCGTTGATGAACAGCCCGAACAACTCAGGATCGATGTGGGCGTCCCGGCACATGGTAGCCATGATGCCCAGCGCTTCGCTCAACGACTTGGCTTTCTTGTAGGGGCGATCGGCGGCGGTCAGTGCTTCGAAAATATCGGCAATCGCCATCATCCGAGCCGGCAGGCTCATTTCTTCACGCTTCAATTGTTTGGGATAGCCGGTGCCGTCCATTTTTTCATGATGGCCGCCGGCGATCTCCGCGACGTTGTTGAGGTGGCCTGGGAAGGGCAGGTGGCTGAGCATCAGAATCGTCTGCACCATGTGATGATTGATGATGTAACGCTCCTCGTGGGTCAGGGTGCCTCGGGCAATGCTCAGGTTGTAGAGCTCACCCCGGTTGTACTTGTAGCGCGGTACATCGAGTTTGAACCCCCAGGGATTATCATCCGGAATCAGTTCGGCTTCGGGTCGTTCGAACAGGTGCTCGGGTTTGTCCGCCAGCAATGGTTCGCTGACCGGCAATGCCGGTGCCGGGGTTCGCACCTGGCGCCGGTTCTCCTCCCAGGAAACGCCCAGCCGGTCATCCAGTGTTCGGGTCCAGGTGCGCTGGGCCATGCTGTGCAGGCGTTGCAGGTCGGACTCGGCCATCGCCTCGCCACCCAGGTTGCAGCGGGCAATGAACGCGAAGTCATCGTCCAACCCCGCCAGAGTGGCATTGCGCAGTTCGGCCAGGTATTGCTCGTCACCGCCCAGGGCCATGGCTTGCCAATAGTTGATCCAGACATCGCGCTTGAGCACTTCGAAACGGGTACGGATTTCGTGGATGCGGTCGTTAAGCGTTTCCAGCTTCGTGGCTTTATCGACCACGTATTCCGGAGTGGTGACCTTGCCGCAATCGTGTAGCCAGGCCGCGATGTGCAGCGCTTCCCATTCATCGTCGGTGGGATGATAGCCACTGAAGGCCGGGTCCTGGCTGGCCGCAGCGGCTTGGGCGAGCATCAGGGTCAGCGCCGGCACTCGCTGGCAGTGACCGCCGGTGTAGGGGCTTTTGGCGTCAATCGCACCGGCCAGCAGTTGAATGAAGGCGTCCAGTAGTTGTTTTTGTCTGGCTTGCAGACGCTGACTTTCAATACTCACGGCGGCCGCGCCGGATACGGCCTGGAGGAACGCGATGCGGTCTGGACGAAGTTTTTCCAGATCGCTCTGGTTGCCGGTATCGGCCAACAGCAGGATCAGCAGGCCCACGGTTTCGTTATGACGATTGTGCAGTCGAATACCGATCAGATGAACGCGGGGGCACTCCAGTGCAAGCAGCACCTTTTGCAAATCCCCGGCCTGTTCGAAACCAAGCGTGGTGACGACGTTGTCGGCATCCGCCAGCTGCAGAAGCCATGCAGGGCTTTGCGGAGCCTGGAGTTCGTGTCCTTGAAGATCAAACGACGGCAACGCCTGTGAGATGCCATTGATGACCAGACCCTGCGGCTCCATGTGATCGCCATCACTTTCGCGCAGGTAGATCAGACCGGCCTGGGCCTGGCCGATTTT
The DNA here is from genome assembly GCF_054898165.1 of Pseudomonas sp. Hz4. NCBI lineage: Bacteria > Pseudomonadati > Pseudomonadota > Gammaproteobacteria > Pseudomonadales > Pseudomonadaceae > Pseudomonas > Pseudomonas sp. Hz4. Next base: position 1,996,336 of record NZ_CM142719.1, read on the forward strand.
CACCGTTTCAAACAACACGCGTTCCAGCAAGGGGGCAAAACGGACCTCGGCGCTCAGGCTTTCGGTGATCTGGAAAAAACTCGCCAAGGTATCTTTCATGCGCGTCATCGACACGCTCAGTTGGTCGACTTCGAGCACGGGAGAGCGACGTGAGGGCGGAAAGTTGAAGTCGAAACTGCGAACCGCATCGGCCTCCCGCACCAGCGCGCGCAGGGGTTTAACCAGAATCCGAGAGGTCAGCCAGCCCAGCGGCAGGCACAGCAACAGCGTCGCAAGGGTAATCAGCGCGCCTTGCCAGCGCATGCGGTAGGCATCGACGAGCAATTCATCTTCCGGCACCAGCAGCGCCAGTTGCAGTCCCTGGGGGCCACCCTCCTGCATGCTGCTGCGGGCAACGATCCATTGACGACCGGCGACACCCAGGCGGTTACCTTCGGGGGGATTGTTGAGCAGCGCGCCGAGGCTGGGGCTCAGGTCGGCGGCTTTGATCAGGCGGGCAGTCTGATCGTCGATGATCAGTTTGCTGCTGTCGGGATAAGCAATGGCATTGCCTTCGGCATCGATCAGCACGATTTCGGTGCTGGGGGTCACCACATGATTGGCCAGGGTCGCGGAGAGTTCCGCCAGGGTCAGATCGGCGCCCATGACGGCTTGTTCGCCGCTGCGCCGGGCCAGGGTGGTGCCGACATCGTGGGTGGAGAAAAAAATGTAGGGTTCGGTGGTGATCTGATCCCTGTCGCTGCGGGCGTTGGCATACCAGGCGCGGGTTCTCGGATCGTAGGTTTCGTCGGGATTGTCCTGGCGACTGATGAGGGTCAGATCTTGATCGAAAAACAGTGATTGGGAGCGGACCTTTCCGTTGTTGCCGGTTCGCTCAATGCTCCACACCTGATAAGCCGCAGTGTCCGGGGCATTGAGAAGCGTTTTCAGACCGGAGGTTCGCAAGGGCCGAACCATGAAGAAATCACCATTGCCGTAGCCCAGATACAGCGAGGCCAGGTTGGGGTTGTCCTTGAGTGACTGGCTGAAGGGTTTGAACAACGCCAGGCGTTGCTCCAAGTCAGGTGCCTGCGTCGCCCGGTAATCTGCCAACAGGCTCAGCAGGTGACGAATCGGCTCATAGGTGGTGTGCAGGTCAAGGCGAACGTCCTGCTCGATGCGGTTGAAGAGCTTTTCACTACTGGAAAGAATGATCTGCGTGGTTTGCCGGTAGTTGAAAATGCCCAGCACCACTCCAGTCAGCATCAACAGGAGAGTGAACATCACGCTGATATGGACGTGCAGGGGAAACCGCCGTTGATCCGGGCGCAGTGGGCTGGGCATTGCAGGTCTCTCCATGATGGTTAACACACTGCTCAGCGTCCAAGCATAGTTAAGGCTCTGCCATTCTGCTGTTGTCGTTTCGGCCAATCTGTTGCTGCAAGGCTTGCTCCAGTTCGAGCATGGCGCGCTCGATAGTCTTGCTGCAATCGGCCACCTCGTCGTGATGGAACATTTCATGGCAGGCCTTTTCCAGCGCCTCGCAGCTGTCGATCACTCGGGAGGCCTGGACGATTCGGGCGGCGCCCTTGATTTTGTGGGCGACGTCGAGAAATGACTGTGGGTCTTTGGATAGGGACAGGGCCAGCAATTCTTGTCGGTCCAAACGGTTGCTGTTCAACAGTTCGGCCAACAATCGCTGGTCCAATAGCGGATTTCCACCCGTCAAAAGACGCAGCCCTTGCAGGCTGAACGCCGGATTGCGGACGGTCGGCCTGATGCCTTCAACCCACTGACTCAAGGCTGTCAGGGTGAGGGGCTTGAACAGGCAGTCGTCCATCCCGGCTTGTTTGCAGCGTTGTATTTCTTCGGGTTGCGCGTTGGCGGTAAAACCCAGAACGGTACAGGGCGGGCGTTGCGTTTGTTGTTCCTGTCGGCGAATGGCGCGGGCCAGTTCGTATCCATTCATGATCGGCATGTTGCAATCGACAATCACCAGATCGAACGGCTCTGCTTTCCACGCCTCGTATCCCGCTTCGCCATCCGCCTGGACGCTGAATCGATGCCCCAGAAACTCCAGTTGCTGGCACATGAGCAAGCGATTGGCCGGGTGATCGTCGACCACCAGAACGTTCAAGGGGGTCGCCGTGGTGTGTATGTGCGCTTCAACAGTCTCCGGCACCTGCTCAAATGGCAGTGTTGCCAGGTGCAATGAAACCTCGACTTGGGTGCCCACACCTGACTGGCTGCTCAATCGCAGGCTGCCACCCATCATCTCGCACAGGCTGCGGCTGATCACCAGACCCAGTCCTGCGCCACCTCTGTCTGATTGTGCGCAGTTATCGGCTTGAGCGAAGGGTTCGAATAAGCGCTGCTGATCCTGTTCGCTGATGCCTGTGCCACTGTCCTGAACGTGCAACAGCATCTGAACCCGCTCGGGTTCGGCGGTGGGCTGCAGGTCGACGATGACCCTGACCTGGCCCTGCTCCGTAAATTTGATGGCGTTGCTGACCAGGTTGGACAGCACCTGCTTGAAGCGCATCGGGTCCAACAGGACATCAAACTCTGGAGTGGCAGGGCGGAATTCCAGCAGCAGGTGGAGATTTTTCTGGCGCGCCAGTCCATCGAAGACCCGCACGACCGAGGTCACGATTTCACTTGGATTGACGCGTTCAGGGCTCAGGCTAAGACGCCCGGATTCGATCCGTGCAATGTCGAGAATGTCCCCGATGAGTTCCAGCAGATCCTTCGCCGAGTTGTACGCCACATCGATGGCGGGGCGATCGGGGTGCTCATGATCGATACGCTTGAGCGTCAGTTCGAGCATGCCGATGACCGCATTCATCGGGGTGCGGATCTCATGGCTCATGGTCGCCAGAAACGTGCTTTTGGCCCGGTTGGCTTCATCGGCGCGCTCTTTCGCGCAGCGCAGCTCATCGAACAGTTGCCGCCGTTCGCTGATGTCGATCCAGCCGCCGATGATGCCTTGCACTTCACCGCTCGAATCACGGTAGGGAAGAATCCAGTGGTAAATCGTCAGCCTGCGGCCGCCGATGTGCAACGCGCGGTCGAGAATCAGCGGTATGCCCTCGGCCACGACACGCTGGTAATCGGCCTGATATTCCCGGGCTTCGAACGCATTGCTCATGTTGCCCTGCATGACGCTTTTGCCGATGACGTCTTCACGTTCCGCACAGAAGGCTTCCAGGTAACTGTCGTTGCAGCTTTGCAGTAGCCCTTGGCGATCGCGTACGTAGATGGGATGAGGCGTACCGTTGACCAGCGATCGCATGAATTCGAGTTGATCGTTCAACGCGCGCTCGGCCGCCTGACGCTGCTTTATCTGGCGACGCATGTAAGCGTTCCAGGCAAAAGAAATCAGCAGCAGCACCCCGGAACCGATAATGATTTGGTAGAACAGTCGGTGATAGAGGCGCCAGGTACTTTGCGAGGACGCCGAATAGCCACGCCAGCGGCTGTTGATGATGCCCAGCTCTTGCGGCGCAATGCTCAGCAGTGCCTTGTTGAGGATGGAATTCAGTTCTTTGGCATCTCGGCCTGTGGCCAGAGAGAACGCGGCCTGGCGGGTACCGATGGTGGTACTGATTTGAAGTGTGTGCTCGAAGAGCCGCGATGAGATGAAGTAGTTGGCAATCACCAGTGAGTTCACCGCGCCGTCTGCCTTGCCCTCGGCCAGCCACTCCACGGCGCTGAACGCGTCTGGTGTTTCAATCAGCTTGATCCGTGGAAACTCGCTGCGCAGGTAATCCACCAGGGGATTGCCTTGGGCGATGGCCAGGTGTTTGTCTTGCAACTGCGCAAGGCTTGTCGGGCTGTCGGCGGCTTTGCGAGTCAGCAGGACAAAGGAGTTTTGCAAATAGGGGCGGGTGAAGTTCAACGTCGTTTCACGTTGTGCGCTGGGGAGCAAGGCGGCGATCAAGTCGGCTTTTTTGTTCCTGATCTGCTCGACCATCTCGTCATCACTGCGGCTGCGATGGACGTCGAAACGCAACCCGGTGCGCAATCTGATCAGCTCGAGCAAGTCCGCGGTAACCCCGCGAAAGTTGTTATTACTGTCGAAAAACGTCAGCGGCGCAAAGGCCTCATTGACCACTACGCGGACTACCGGATGTTGTGCCAGCCAGCGTTCTTCGTTGTGGGTGAGCTGCAGTTTTTGATCGGTGAGAAGAATGTCACTGCCGGCACTCCAGCGTTTGGCGATGTTATCGCGTTCGCTGGTGGGGATCGCCCTGAGCATTGCGTTGATGACCCCGAGCAATTGCGGGTTGTCCTTGCGCACGGCAAAGCTGAAACCGTGGGCTTCGTGTTTGCCGAAGTTGGCCATGCGGATGTTGTTCAGATAGCCCTTGTTGATCATGTAATGGGTGGAAATAGTGTCACCCAGAAAAACATCAGCCTGGTCGAAGGCCACTGCATTGATCGCATTCTGGTAGGACGGAAAGGACGTGATGATCGCCCTCGGATACATTGCCTTGACCTCTTCCAGCGGCAAATAGTGATACACCATGCTCAGCCGTAGACCGGCCAGGCCATCGGCCAAGGATCTGGTTTCTCCTTCGCGTGTCACCAGAACCGGCTGGTCTACGGCGTAGGGTGTGGAAAGTACAATGTCGGCGTTATGCGCTTCGAATCCATTGGCGCTACCCAGCAAGTCGACCTTGCCGTTTTCGAGTGCTTCGATTGCGGCCTCCCGGGACGCAAAGCGCAGAACCTTGATTGGCAAACCGGTTGATGTACCCAGAATGCCCGCGTAATCGGCGGTATAACCTTCGTAGTCGTGACCACTGGTGGTCAGGTCGAAAGGGGGGTAGTCCGGGGCTGACGTGCCAAGGATCAGTTCCCGTTTATTCTTGATCCATTGTCGTTGTGATTTATCCAGTTGGACTTCCTGGTGTCCGGGCATTGAGCGACTGAGCAGGGTGTAGTTCTCGCTGACGGTCTGCGCAGCGAGCACTGAGGTGCTCAGGCATAAACCGGCGGCCATCAGTGTCAGATAATCCTTTATACGACTGGGCATCCCGTCTCTCACACTAGCGCGTTACGTTTGGCCATATCGATGAGTTCAACCAAGGATTTGGCTTTAAGTTTTTGCATGAGGCGTTTTTTATAAGTGCTGACAGTTTTGTTGCTCAGAAACATACCTTTGGCAATTTCCTTGTTGGTGCGGCCTTGGGCAAAGAGTTGCAATACCATCAGTTCTCGGTCATTGACTGACTTGAACAGTTCCAGGTCTGCAAAGCGCGCGTCATCACTGCGAACAGGATTCAAGGCCTGACTTGGAAAATAGTTGTAACCTGACAATACGGCTTTTATAGCACTGACCAGTTCACTCAAATCCTCCTGTTTGCACACATAGCCTGATGCGCCGGATTGCATGCAACGAATACCAAAAAGAGTCGGGCACTGTGCTGTTAACACCAATGTTTTGAGACGGGTACTCATTGCGTTGAATCGGGCGAGAACTTCCAGCCCATCCAGTTTGGGAATGCTGATGTCGAGAATGACCAGGTCGGGCGTGCATTCGCGAACCATCTGCATGGCATCGACGCCATTGTCAGTTTCGCCGACGACTTTGTAACCTTCATGTTCAAGCAACATTCTGACGGCAAGGCGGATGACCGGGTGATCGTCGACAATAAAAACGGAGTTCATAATCAAATCCCATACGAGCTCAAATAAAGCGCGCACATTAGCTCAGATGGTTGAGGTGACGCATGAACTGACGGACCTGTAGCGGCAATATAGGATGATTCCTACAGATGAAGAAGAATAGGACTACGTATCAACTGGATTTTTTATGAAGAAGGGCGAAGTTTGTTGAGCGTTAGTCGAGGTGGTAGAAGTATTGATTTGCACGTTTGAATTGTGTTTGTGCTGGGTTTTAGTACCGTTGGAGTGCGCTTTTTACAGTGAGGCCAGGGTCAATAATTTTCTAAACTCTGATTGTTTTAGCGGTTTGATCAAATAACCCAACAAGGGCAGCCCGTGTTCGTTGGCCATTTTTTTAAGTTCGCCCAGTTCAGCGGAGGTCAGGCTACTTAACAGAATTGCCTGTCTAATCATCCCCCGGTGGCTGGCAAAGTTGACCAGATCGAGCCCGCAGAGGTCGGGCAGACATTGATCGCATAAAAGAATATCAAATGGTTGCACAGCCTTTAACATTTGTTGCAGCGCGCCATCGGCACTGTCGGTGGTGGTCAGTTGGGTGAAACCATAACTCTCAAGCAAGTATTGAGTCGCCTTGAGTTGAAAGGGGTGATCTTCCACCAGCAAGATGCGCAGATCGTCTTTGAGCATTGGATTATTCACGCTTCTTCTGTCGAACCGAGGGAAGCGGGATTATTTCGCGAGGTTACTGAATAATCGATCAGTTAGCTCAGCACATGTTGTAGGGGGATTCGACGAACGTTGAGTGCACTTGGGTTTTTGAGCGGTAAATCAACCATTGCAGGCGGCGTAATGGCTGATTCACCGGTCTTATCAGTGGCTCGAGCGACCCGTCATCTCCAGCGCCATTTCGCTCGCATAGCTGTCGGTCATACCGGCGATGAAGTCAATCATCCGTAGAAACGAAGTGTGCAATGGGCCGTGAGGATCGGGTGCATTGTTGCCCAACAGGTCGAGGATGCGGCGACTCTTGAAGGACGGCGTTTGACCGTTATGCTGTTCCAGTGCCGCGCCGCAGAAGGCGTTGAGCAGGATCTCCAGCGTGGTGTATGCACCGATTTCATGCAGGGTCTTGCGCTTGTCCTGGAAGATTTTTTTGCGCGCCATGTCCTTGGCATTCAGTACGCAACGCTTGGCAGGACCGTGCATGTGCTCCACCAGATCACCAGGCAGCGTGCCGGCCAGCAACGCGTCCTGTTGCTCGACAAAGGCGCGGGCTGCGGCGTTGGTCAGGTGTTCAATGGCTTTGCCTCGCAGGATCGCCAGTTTGCGCCGACGCGAATCCTGTGGACCGAGCTGGCGATAGGTTTCCGGCAGATCGTCACCCACAAGGTCCAGCAACAGGGACTCGACTTCGGCGTACTCCAGCAACTCCATCTCCAGACCATCTTCCAGATCGATGAGCGCGTAGCAGATGTCATCGGCAGCCTCCATCAGATACACGAGCGGATGGCGCGCCCAGCGCTGTTCCTCGAGTTGCGGCAGACCGAGCTTGTGGGCGATCTGTTCCAGTAGCGGCAATTCGCTCTGATAGCAGCCGAATTTGTGCTTCTTGTAGCCCAGCGAATCGGCGTGTTTTGCCGTCCACGGGTATTTCAGATAAGTACCCAAAGTCGCGTAGGTCAGTCGGGTGCCGCCGTCGAACTGGTGATATTCCAGCTGGGTGAGTACCCGAAAGCCCTGGGCATTGCCTTCGAAGTTGAGGAAGTCATTGCGTTCGACTTCGCTCATTGCATCCAGCCAGCCACGGCCGGCGGCTTGCTGGAACCAGTGGCGGATCGCGTCTTCGCCGGAGTGACCGAAGGGCGGATTGCCGATGTCATGGGCCAGGCAAGCCGATTGCACCACCATCCCCAGGTCGCTGGGCTCGCACCAGTCGGGCAGGGCGCTGCGGATGGTTTCGCCAACGCGCATGCCCAGCGAGCGGCCGACGCAGCTGACTTCCAGCGAGTGGGTCAGGCGCGTGTGGATATGATCGTTGCTGGTGACTGGATGGACCTGGGTCTTACGCCCGAGACGGCGGAATGCCCCCGAGAAAATGATGCGGTCGTGGTCTTTGTGGAAAGGGCTGCGGCCGAGTTCTTCCGGGCTGTGCAGAGGCTTTCCGAGGCGTTCGCGGGTAAGCAGGGTTTGCCAATCCAAGGCTGGTTCTCTCCGTCAGGTGACTGAGCCGCTAGCTTCCCGTTTCGCACCGGTGTCTGCAAGTGGAACTACAGCCCGACGGCATCAATATCGATGAGCAGCAGTCGCTCGCCGTTATCGAAAAATTGCCCGGCGGTGAGGCAGTACTGGTTACTGGTGGCATCGCGGTAAGTGTTGGAAAGCGTCAGCCTGCGCTCATCCCAACCCTCTGCCAGCAGGTGATAGAAATAGGGACGCCATGACCAGTTGTGGCCCAGGTAACGGTTGTCAGCCTCCCAGCCGTTATTGCGCCACTCAAGATTGGGTGTCAGCTGCGTGCCGTGGCGGTCGCATTGATAAAAGCGCAACAGCCAGGGGAATGCATCCAGTTGTGGCAAGGCGCTGAGCGGTGCACGCGCCTGAGCCCATTCTTGCAGGATCGCCATCAGCTCGCTGAGTTGCTGGCGCATGATCATCAGGCGGCCGCGTTCAGCCAGTTTCTGCTGAACATAGCGCTGACGCAGTTGAGCGAAGCGCTCGACAAAGGCGTCGGTGACAAAGAAGTCGGCTTGCGCCCGGGCGAACAGAAAACCCTGCACATAGCGCGAACCGCACTCAAGGGCAAAATTGAGTTGAGCTTCGGTTTCCACCCCTTCGGCGATGATCCAGCAACCGGTTTTCTCCGCCATTTGTGCCAGCGCCTTGACCACGTCGCTGCTCGGCCCACCCAGCGCAGCGGCCTGGAACAAGCGCATGTCGAGCTTGAGAATGTCCGGTTGCAACGCAAGTACGCGATCGAGCTGAGAGTCACCGGCGCCGAAATCATCGATGGCGATCCGCGCGCCTGCTTGCCGGTAACGCGCTACCACTTCGGCCAGGCGCTGGATGTCGCCACCGAGTTCGGTGATCTCGAAGACGATTCGCTGCGCGTCGACGTTGTGCCTGCTCAATTGCTTGAGGCTCGGCAACGGCTGGTCTGGCCGCAAACGGTTGATCCAGCGCGGGGAGATGTTCAGGCTCAGAAACCAATCCGATGGCGCTTCATGCAGACGGCTCAGTGCGTTATCGCGGATCTGGCGATCCAACCGACGCAGCGCGATAGCGGGCGTTCGCGGGTCAGCGAACAGCGGCCCCACCGAGGCCAGTTGGCCGTTAGCGTGGCGCAATCGGCCGAGTGCCTCGACGCCAGCGATACGGCCGGTGGCGGTATCGATGAACGGCTGAAAGCAGGCGAGCGGTTGCCCGTCGATCACGAGGCCTCCTTAGTAAGGTCTTGTTCTTGGGATTAATCCTGGTTACCGGGTAGGCATGCAGGATTGAACCCCTCGATAGAGAGGTTCATCCCGGTGGTATTGCAAGAATGCAGCCAGATAGCGGCTGATCAATGTTTGCGCGAAGAGCCTTGCATGACCAACTTGATCAATGGCCCCAGCGTGGTGCCCAGGCGAACCAGTCGAGTCAGGCTGCTGACGCCGCCGCTCTTGGCGCCCTTGCCAGTCAAGAAGCCCAGCAAGGTGACGGCTGCCATGCCCCAGAGTGGGGCGTGCTTGATGCCGAAACCATCGTGCAGGTTTTGCGTCATTCCGCGCACGCGCTGCAAGGGTTGCAGCAATGCCCGGGATTCGTGGCGGATTTCCTGACGATGCATTTCCATGCGCAGGCGGATCAGCGCCTTGCGCATTTCTGTGCGCGAGCTGTTGTGAGGCAGTTCAGGCAGGTTCATGGCAGCAGGCGCTCCCGATCGTTGGCCAACTCTTCCAGAGTGCCGTGGAAGGGTGAGGACTCATCGAAAATCGCCGCTCTCAAGCGCATTCCGCAGAAGATGCAGGCAAGGGTGTAGAACACGCAAAGTGCGATGATAGCGGGCAGGCGATAGGTATCCCAAAACAGGATCATCACCAGCGTCGACAACCCCACCAGTAACAGCAAGGCAAAGACCAGCGCCAGGCCTGCAAACAGCAACAGGCTTACAGTGCGCGCTTTTTGTTCCTGCAATTCGATGCCGAACAGTTCGACATGGCTGTGCAGCAATCCAAGAAAAGCGGCACCCAGGCGCCGCGGTGAGGAGCTTGTGCCCGTCGCGGACGAGCCGGATTCGCCGATCGCCATATCAGCGCCGCGTTGCCAGCAAACCAATCAGAAAACCTACGCCAGCCGCGATGCCGACCGATTGCCATGGGTTTGCCTGAACGTAATCTTCGGTGGCGGTGACGGCTGCCTGGCCGCGTTCGCGCAGGGAATCTTCGGTCAATTTCAAGGTTTCCCGGGCACGCAACAGACTGTCGTGGATCTGCTCGCGCAACTCATCGGCCTGATCGCCGGCCAGGGATGCGGTGTGTTCCAGCAACCGTTCGGTGTCGCTGACCAGTGTCTGAAAATCGTTCATCAGGATCTCTTGAGCAGTCTTTGCCTTGATGCTGGCCATTGGTGGATCTCCGTAAGTGGCGTCTGTTGCTTTCGAGTATGAGCCTTGCGTGAAGGTTCAGTACAAATGACTGGTACAACTTTTGCTACGTCGTGGTGCATCTGCCTGCGCCGTTGCGCTGTTGCCGGGCATGATTTCAGGAAAACCTTCACTCTAACAATCAAAACTCGCGCAAGACGTCCGGGTCTTGATTTGCCTTCATGAATTTTGTGCGCCAAAGCGGTTCGCCGCGATCGGCTCCTTGATTCCGGCAAGTCGCAACTTGGTGCATGAATTGTCTGCGCGAACTGCTTTGGTGCTTTTTTCAGCCGTAAGGTCTGCCAACCATGGAAAATCTGCAAAGCGCTGTGGACAGTCTGGTCCATAGCTCCAATACGTTGTTCATTCTGATCGGCGCGGTCATGGTGCTGGCGATGCACGCCGGTTTCGCCTTTCTCGAAGTCGGCACGGTTCGACAAAAGAACCAGGTCAACGCCTTGTCGAAGATCCTCAGCGATTTCGCCATTTCGACCCTGGCCTACTTCTTTATAGGCTATTGGATTTCCTATGGGGTGACCTTCATGCAGCCGGCGGCTGTGATCAATGCTGATCATGGCTATGGACTGGTGAAGTTTTTCTTTCTGCTGACCTTTGCTGCGGCGATACCCGCGATCATTTCCGGGGGGATCGCCGAGCGTGCCCGGTTCGGCCCTCAGTTGTGCGCAACGGCATTGATCGTAGCGTTCATCTACCCCTTCTTCGAGGGGATGATCTGGAACGGCAACTTTGGCCTGCAAGCCTGGTTGCTGGAACGCTTTGGCGCCAGCTTCCATGACTTCGCCGGCTCGGTCGTGGTCCACGCCATGGGCGGTTGGCTGGCCCTGGCAGCGGTGTTGTTGCTCGGGCCACGTCAAGGGCGGTATCGCGATGGGAAATTGGTGGCGTTCGCGCCGTCGAGTATTCCGTTTCTGGCGTTGGGTTCGTGGATTCTGATCGTCGGCTGGTTCGGTTTCAACGTGATGAGCGCGCAAACCCTGCAAGGTGTCAGCGGGCTGGTGGCGGTGAATTCGCTGATGGCCATGGTCGGTGGAACCGTGGCGGCGCTGATCGTCGGGCGTAATGACCCAGGCTTTCTGCATAACGGTCCGCTGGCCGGATTGGTGGCGATCTGCGCCGGTTCCGATCTGATGCACCCGGTGGGTGCGCTGGTGACTGGCGCCATCGCCGGCACATTGTTTGTCTGGTGCTTTACCGCTGCACAAGGCAAATGGCATATCGACGATGTGCTGGGCGTCTGGCCGTTGCATGGTTTGTGTGGTGTATGGGGCGGGATCGCCTGCGGTATCTTCGGCCAGAGCGCATTGGGTGGTCTGGGTGGCGTGAGTCTGATCAGTCAGTTGATCGGCACCGCGCTCGGTGTGGTCGTGGCGCTGGCCGGTGGTTTTGCGGTGTATGGCGTGATCAAGGCGTTCCATGGTCTGCGCCTGAGTCAGGAAGAAGAGTATTACGGTGCGGACTTGTCGGTGCACAAGATTGGCGCCGTGAGCCAGGACTAGTTCTCTTCATCGTCAGCACCGGGATAAAACCCGTGCAGCAGGCGATAGCGGTCATGCCGCACCTGATCGACCCGGTCCTGCACTTGCTGGCCGGGCAAGCCGAGCATGATCAGCGCATGAGAGGCGAGCATCAGGCTGGACTCCAGCAACTCGGGCACGACTTCGCTGGCACCGGCCGCTTTCAACTCGGCCAACTGACTGTCATCGCGGGTGCGCACCAGGATCGGCACCGTCGGGTTGAAGCGGCGTGCCTCCTTGAGTATCAGCAGGGCGATGTCGGGTTTGTCGACGGCAACCACCAACAGCCTTGCGCGCTCCAGCCCTACGGCAACCAGCAGTTCGCCGCGACGGGAGTCGCCATAATGCACACAGCTTTCAACGACGGCTGCTTCCTGGACTCGCACCGGATCACTGTCCAGCGCAATGTAGGGTTGATGCTCATGGCGTAAAAAACGGCCGATGGACTGGCCGACGCGACCGTAGCCACATATCACGACATGGCGGTGTAACCCGGCATTGAGCGCGCTGATTTCTTCAAGTTTCGCTTCTTCGTTGGGTTTGCGGTGCACGTGTGTGGCGATACGAGGCGCGGCGCGCAGCAGCAACGGCGTGACCAGCATCGAACAGAAGGTCGCCGCCAGCAGTAGGCCGCCGAGGTCGGCGGGCATCAGTTTGTTCAGCTGCATCTGTGCCATCAGCGCGAAGCAGAACTCGCCGCCCTGGGCCAATGCCAAGCCGCTGCGCCAGGCGGTTTCACCATCGCTGCCGCGCCATTTGACCAGCAGCGCAACGACGCTGCCCTTGATCAGCAACAATCCCAGGGTCAGGCCGAGGATCAGTAAGCCGTGGCTGGCGAACAACTGCAAGTCGATCAACATGCCGATACTGACGAAGAACACCCCGAGCAGGATGTCGCGGAACGGGCGGATGTCGGCCTCGATCTGATGCCGGTAGTGGCTTTCCCCCAGCAGCATGCCGGCGAGAAACGCACCCAGGGCAGGGGAGAGACCGAGCAGGTGAGTCAGCCACGCTGTCAGCAGCACAATGACCAGCGCCAGGAGCACGAACAGTTCCGCGGAACGGGCCGCCGCCACTTCATGGAACAGCCGCGGCAGCACCCAGCGACTGGCCAGCAGCAGGCCGACGAACAATACGACGGTTTTCCCCAGCGTCACTGGCAGCGCCCAATACCAGGCCTGATCGCTGCTGCCAGCGAACACTGGCACCAGGGTCAGCAGCAATACAGCCACGATGTCCTGGAACAGCAACACGGCGATGGCATTCTGGCCGTGGCTGCTGAAAATCTCGCCAAGACTGCCCAGCTCTTTACTGACAATGGCGGTGGAAGACAGCGACAGGCCGGCGCCGAGTAACAGCGCAGGCGTGATGGGCATGCCGAGCAATATCAGCAAACCGCCCAACAGCGTTCCCGAGCACAACACCTGCAGACTGCCAAGCCCGAACACCACTCGGCGCAATGCGAGCATTTTTGACAGGGAAAACTCCAGCCCGAGGGAGAACAGCAGGAACACTACGCCCAACTCTGCGAGGTCTGGTAACTCTTCGCTTTCATTTATCCAGTCGAGCGCCGTCGGCCCGATCATCAGTCCCACGCACAGGTAGCCCAACACCGGTGGTAAGCGCAGGCGCTGGAACAGTGCAATCACCACCAGGGAGGAGGCGAGGATGATCAACAGGTTGGCGAACACAAAAAACTCCGGTGATGGACGCTGGCCACTCAAGCGTAGAGGCAAAAAAAACCGCGAGCATGTCGCAAGTGATGTTCAGGCCGATTGATGTGCGTCAGGGAGTTGCCGAAATCTCTTGAAACCCGGCTTTGGTCCAGACGTCCGGATCACTGGCTCGACTGCTTTTCATGGCGGGCCTAGAATGAACGCCTACTTTGCCGGGTCTTATGGTCATGCCTCCTGAATGTCAGCTGTTCGGCACCCTTGGGTGTCATCTCTGTGAAGTGGCTGAAGCCATGCTGATGGAATTTGTCGAAAACGGTCTGCTGGTGGAACTGGTGGACATTGCTGCCGATGAAACATGGTTCGAAGCCTACAGTCTGCGTATTCCGGTATTACGGCGGGCCGATACTGGTGCTGAGCTGGACTGGCCGTTTAGTGCCGATCAGGTAGTGGCGTTCCTCAGTTAAGCGGTTTTTGCGGTGACGGTGTTCCCGCCTGTCGAACTTGCGATTGATCCCCTTGGCTTTACCGGTGCTGTTCGGATACTGTATGCGCATACAGTTATCCGTAATGCCTGCCTTGCGTAGGCAGTCCGGGCGTGAGAGGGATGAATCGTGGTCAATGTCGAACAATTGAAGAACAGCGTGAACCGGATGTCGGCGGACGTGGTACGCGAGGCTGTCCTCGAATTGCGTCTGGATGGCCTGGTGACAGAAGGAAAAACCCCCTTCAACAAATTGCATTTCAATACCTGTTTCGCTGAAATCGAAGCCTTGTTCCAGCGCGCGGGCTATCACCGGCAACTGGATGTCGTGGGTTATCAGGGGTTGTTGTACGCGCTTTATGATCCCGGTCGCTGGGAAGCGGTCGATGTGTTGCGCTGGCTCAAGGAATTCACCGAAGCGGCAGCGCGCACGCAGATACCGGCTTGAAGATTCTCTTCTAGGTTCGTTCCGGCCGCTGTTGGATAATGCCGCCCTGTATTGAGGGTTAGAGCTTTCGTATGTCCACTTCATCTTTTTCTGCCGCACACAACCAGGCCAGCACGCTCTACTTGCCGCCTGGCCCGTGGCAGACCGTACTCGATTGTCTGTGCGAACACTTCAGTGCCATCGGCCGTGAACAATGGCTGGACAGAATCGCCCGCGGTCGTGTGCTTGATGGGCATGGCATGCCAATCGCCCTGGACTTACCTTACAAGGAAGGCCTGCGGATTCACTATTTTCGCGAAGTGCCGGACGAAAAGCCGATCCCGGTGGTTGAGTCGATTCTGTACGCGGATGAGCATCTGGTAGTGGCGGACAAGCCGCATTTTCTGCCAGTGACTCCGGCGGGTGAATACGTGGAGCAGACCCTGTTGCGACGGTTGATCCGTCGACTCGATAACCCGCACCTGGTGCCTTTGCATCGCATTGACCGGCACACGGCGGGGCTGGTGCTGTTTTCCGCCAACCCTCAGAGCCGCTCGGCGTATCAGTCGTTGTTTCCTACGCGGCAGATCGAAAAGCGCTACGAGGCAATTGCCCGAGCGTTGCCTGAACGCTCTTTTCCATTGGTCCATAAGAGCCGGCTCATCGATGGCGAGCCTTTCTTCCGCATGCAGGAAGGTCCTGGCGTCAGTAATACCGAGACGGCAGTCGAGGTCAGGGAGAAAAACGGTGACCTCTGGCGTTATGCGCTTTACCCGGTAACGGGCAAGAAACATCAGTTGCGGGTGCACATGACTGCCTTGGGCGCCAGTATCTGCAACGACCCGTTTTATCCGCAGGTACTCAAGGATGTTGAGGATGACTACGCCAATCCTTTGAAACTGCTCGCTCAGGGGCTACGGTTTGTGGATCCGGTCACCGGCCAGGAAAGAGTATTCGAAAGTACCATCACCCTGCAGTGGTGATCGCGAGTTCAGCAAATCTGCTGATCTTCAGCCACGAAAAAGCCCGCATAAAGCGCAATGCTGTTCACTTAAGGATTGTTGACTAATCCTCAGGCAGCAGGAAAATCCGGAATCTGATAAGGATTCCGGATTTTTTATGTCTGTTGCTCAGGATTTAAGCGCTGTTCTGGACTTCGCTGAACAGCCACTCTCACGCCTTGAGGTTCCGAACAGCGGAAACGCCACCATTGCGGGAACACTTTGGCTCAGGAAACACCTCCTCTGATCGCCAGACTCCGTACCCGGTGCTGCGTCTTGTTGCGTTGATGAACGCCCGTTCTCACATCATCGCCAATGCTGCCATCAGCCCCTACCGTAAGGGGGAAATCCCACTGGCCAGGGACTTTGTAGAGAGCATACCCAGCCACTCGGTGACACTACTGGACAAAGGTTTTTTCAGCGCAGATTTGTTGTTGAGTATTCAAAACGTTGAGGAAAACAGGCATTGGATGATCCCGGAACGCAAGGGGACGGTTCGAACGGAGGTTGAACATTATGGCGATGGCGATTATCTGGTGCAGATGAAGGTCTCGCCGCAGGCGCGTAAAAAGAATCCGGTTTTACCTGAGTACTGGCAGGTACGGGCCGTTACCTACGAGGTCGAAGGAAAAGAAAAGACCGTCTTCACCTCACTGCCGGCTTCACACTTCAGCGCCGAAAAGGTCGCGACCCTTTATCACGAGCGGTGGGAAATCGAGTTGGGTTTCAGGGATATCAAAAGCTCGAGCAAGACAATGCCTTGACCCTGCGCAGCAAGACCGTGGATCTGGTGTATCAAGAGTTGTGGGGACTGTTACTGGCTTACAACGTGGTACGTCGGGAAGCCAGTCAGGCTGCTGTTGCTCACAAGCGAGCGCCGAGCGAAGTGAGTTTCAAATTTGCCTGTCGGCACATCGCCAGCCATCTGGTGGTCATGGCTGGAGCAGTGTCGCCGTCACACACACCAAGACGTCTGGAGGACCTTCGCGGCAGCATCGGTGTGCTTTTCATAACAAAACGCCCCAGACCGGCAAGGCCTAGGGCGGTGAAGATGTCAAAAACCCGGTATCCAGTTAACCGCAAGGCTGCTCCGCTTAAGTGAACAGCATTGCGCATAAAGCGGGCTTTTCCATATCCGGTTGTCACCGCAAAAATTACAGCTCTTTAACGGTACGAACCTGATCCTTGTTGATGCGGGTCTGCTTGCCATCCAGTTGTTCGAATTCGTAGAAACCCGAATCCTTATCGAAATTTGGCGCGTCGACAGCCTGGATTTCTCGACCGTCATTCAAGGTGATCACTGTAGGCGATGCGCAACCGGCGAGGGTAGCGAGGCCCAGTGCGAGCATGAAAGTGGCGAGGGTCCGTTGAGTCATGAGTGTGTCTCCGAATATGAATTCTTTTGGTTACTGAGCTTGAGACGTGTACAGCGCGCGCAAGTTCCTTCTCCTGTCAGTCTGACACAGTGATGTGGGCACTTAATAGTTCTGGTGTGTTGAGGTTGGCCAGGCGGGGGTCTTTGTCGGGGCATTGCAGGGCAGTAGCGCCCAGTTTGCGCATGAGGCGACCCGGGCTGCGTTCGCCGTCGTTCCAGGCAATGTCGAAATCTGCCAAGAGTGCCACAGGGATAATGCACAGCAAGGGTTCCCAGTGTTCGCCATGGCGCAGCATCAGCGGTTGGTCCGGGTGCTGGCTGGCGGTTTCGCGCATGCTATTGAGCAGCGCGGCATCGATGCGCGGTACGTCACAAGGCAGCACCAGCAGATGCGCATGGCGGGCGACCTTCAAGCCTGCGCGAATTCCGGCCAGGGGGCCTGGAAAGTCGCCTTCTTCGTCATGAACCAGCTGGTCGGCGTAGGGCCCGTACTTTTCCAGGTTTCTGTTGCAGGAGATGATCAGGTCATCGCTCAGCGAGCGGGTCTTGCGGTGCAAGTGGGCAATCAGTGGCTCGCCGTGCCATTCCAGTAACCCTTTGTCCTGACCGCCCATGCGTTGGCCACGTCCTCCTGCCAGGAGCAGAATGGAACAGGGCGGCAAAAGTGTCTTTGAGGTCATGGCAGGTCTCCATGCGGGCGGCGAAAAAATGAGGCGCTGTGATATAACACCGGGCTGTTTCTCCTACAACTGGATGAGCCTATGACAGCCAAGGCTGATGTACCTTTTGCGCCGCTCAACATCGCGGTGCTGACGGTCAGCGATACCCGTACCCTGGAAACCGATACCTCAGGCCAGGTCTTCGTCGACCGGTTGAGTGCCGCTGGTCATAACCTTGCGGCCCGTATTCTGCTCAAAGATGACCTCTACAAAATTCGTGCGCAAGTCGCCAACTGGATTGCCGACGATGTCGTGCAGGTCGTGCTAATCACTGGCGGTACTGGTTTCACTGGACGCGACAGCACTCCGGAAGCGGTGAGTTGCCTGCTGGACAAACAGGTCGACGGTTTTGGTGAGCTGTTCAGGCAGATATCGGTGGCGGATATCGGTACCTCTACTGTTCAGTCCCGTGCCCTGGCCGGCTTGGCCAATGGCACGCTAGTCTGCTGTTTGCCGGGTTCGACCAATGCCGTGCGTACCGGTTGGGATGCCATTCTTGCCGAGCAGCTCGATTCGCGGCACCGCCCGTGCAATTTCGTCGCTCATCTCAAACAGGCGGCACCCTGTGAATCCCGCGGGTAAGCCAGGAAAGACGGGTAGTCTACTGGCTGTCGAGGTGGCACTGGCACGCTTGCTGGCAATGGCTGAAGGCTCACCGGTTCGTGAGCGTGAACGCTTGCCATTGGCGCAGGTCGAGGGCCGCGTGCTGGCCGATGATTTGGTCTCGACGCTTGATCTACCACCTTGGCCCAATAGTGCCATGGACGGTTATGCCTTGCGCACGGCTGACTGGACTGGAGAGCCGCTGGTGGTCAGCCAGAAGATTTTTGCCGGACAGGCTCCGGAGCCCTTGAAACCCGGCACCTGTGCACGAATCTTCACCGGTGCGCCAGTTCCAGCAGGTGCTGATTGCGTCGAGATGCAGGAGAACACCGAGGTTCAGGCGGATGAGCGAGTCCGTTTCACCGAAACCATGTCCTCAGGACAAAACATCCGCCCTCAAGGCCAGGAATCCACTGTAGGTGAATTGATTCTGCCAGCCGGCACGCGCCTAGGGTCGATCGAACAGGGGCTGGCTGCATCGCTGGGATGTGCAGAGCTGGACGTGATACGCAAGGTTCGTGTCGCTGTTCTGTCCACCGGGGATGAACTGATTGAACCGGGTCAGCCTCTGGGGCCGGGACAGATCTACAACAGCAATCGTGTGTTGCTTTGCAGTTGGTTGCACCGCTTGGGCTGTGAGGTGATCGATGCTGGTATTCTTCCGGATGATTTAGCAACCACTCGCGCTCGCCTTGGTGAATTGAAGGATGTCGACCTGATTCTGTCGACCGGTGGTGTATCGGTGGGAGAGGCGGACTTTCTGGGCATTGCCTTGCGTGAAGAGGGCGAGTTGACGTTGTGGAAACTCGCCATCAAACCAGGCAAACCGCTGACATTCGGGCATTTTCGCGGCGTACCTGTGATTGGTTTGCCCGGCAATCCCGCCTCGACCCTGGTGACCTTTGCTTTGTTGGCAAGGCCCTATCTCTTGCGTCGACAGGGCGTAAAAGAGGTTGAGCCCCTGAAGTTCCAGGTGCCGGCAGGGTTTGCCTGGCCCAAAGCAGGCAATCGACGCGAGTACTTGCGTGGACGTCTGGAGAATGGCCGGGCAATCATCTACAAGAATCAGAGTTCTGGTGTACTGCGTAGCGCCGCCTGGGCCGATGGTCTGGTTGAGGTGCTGGAGGATCGCACGCTGATCGAAGGTGACTGCGTTAGCTTTATCCCGCTGAGCGAAGTCCTGAGCTGATTCCGGCCGCAGGCTTGCCGCAAACCCGGTTGATCGAACCGGGTTTTGCGTTCATGGCTAACCCTCAATGAGCCAGGAGTGTCACGACCTGGTCAAAACGGCTATTGGCTATCCAGGCCAGAAGCCCGATGACTACGGTCGTTCCGCCAGCCGAATAGGCAAGCCTGTGTTTGATGGATTTGACGTCACTACGGACTTCATCCATGTCTCGTCGGATGTATTTGAGATGTGTCTCCAATTCAACGACGCGAGGTTCCATATCAACTTCTCCAGTGGGTTTAGCGCTGACTTTGAATTCAGCTTGATGATTGGCGCGTTTTTCTGCGAGCGGTACGACCGGAATGACCGGTGACCTGATTTCATGGCTTTGCATGGCACGTCCCTGTGTGTTTCCTGCTGATGTTTGATAACCGCAGACGCCAAGGTGTACCAATCGCACTTGCCGGTCAATTGAGCCGATTCCTCAGGTTTTGTAAGAAAAAGTCCCGCCTTGTAGGACGCCATGCGGCTAGTCGTCAAATAATTCAAATTTTTTCGACTTTTATGTGGCGCGACGAGGTCAACATCTCCCATACGGAATTCAATCTTGGGAGTGACAGCAATGAGCGAACGCAAGGCACTGTTGATTCTGCATGGCAAACAAGCGCTCAACGAGGAGGTTCGTTCTGCCGTGGAGGGCAAGCGCCAACAGGGTTGGGAGCTAGCCGTTCGAGTGACCTGGGAGGCCGGCGACGCACAGCGGCTGGTGGATGAAGCGCTGGCGGCAGGCTACCTGCAGATCATCGCCGGCGGCGGTGATGGCACCTTGCGTGATATTGCCGAGGCCATGGCGGCGCATACGACGCAGGCCAGCCTGATACTGATGCCCTTGGGGACCGCCAATGATTTTGCTCGTGCCGCCGGCGTGCCTCTGGAGCCCGATCAGGCGCTGGATCTTCTTGACACTGCGCCGAGCGCCATTGATCTGGGAGAGGTCGGCGGGCAGGTGTTCCTGAATATGGCCACGGGCGGTTTTGGCAGTCAGGTCACTGCAAACACCTCGGAGGACTTGAAAAAAATCCTCGGGGGCGCGGCCTACCTGTTCACCGGCTTATCGCGATTCAGTGAATTGCACGCGGCCTATGGCGAGTTGCAGGGTCCTGATTTTCAGTGGAGTGGCGAGCTGTTGGCATTGGGCATCGGCAATGGCCGACAGGCCGGCGGCGGACACGTGTTGTGCCCGGAAGCGCTGGCGGACGATGGCCTGCTGGACATCAGTATTCTGCCTGCTCCGCAGGAAGTCGTCGGGACTTTGAAAAGCCTGCTGACCGATGGCTTCGGCATCGACAATATGTTTGTACGAGTCCGATTGCCCTGGGTCGAAATCAAGGTTGCGGAAGGCCTTTATATCAACCTCGATGGCGAGCCTCTGGAAGGCGACAACTTGCGTTTCTCGGCACGTCCGGCGGCACTGCGCGTACATTTGCCTGAAAACTCGCCGCTGCTGGGGTCATCGCAATTGATCAATCATCCAGGCTGATGATCTGCTCGCGAACGGCGAACAGCACCAGGCCCGCTACATCGTAGATCTGCAAGCGCTTCATGATCTGTGAGCGATGAGTTTCGACCGTCTTGATACTGAGACCCAGGCCGTTGGCGATCTCCCGGGTGGATTTTCCGCGAACGATCAGCCGAAGGATTTCCAGCTGACGCGCTGTCAGGTTGTGGGAGTCAGCAGGTTCCGGCTGGTGTTTCTGAGATCGGGTCAGCGCCTGGTTAATGACGGTGTGGGCGATGGCCGGGCTCAGGTAGCGTTCGTTGTTGCGCAAGGCTTCCAGGGCATGTTCGAGCTCGGTGGCCGTGGTGTCCTTGAGTAGGTAGCCATGCGCGCCGGATTCCAGTGCCTGCATGATGAGTGCAGGATCGGTGTGCATCGACAGGATTAGCACCTTGCTCTGCGGGCGTACTCGCTTGAGTCGCTGCAAGGCTTCAAGGCCGCTGGTTTCCTTCATGGAAATATCCAGCAGGACGATGTCCGGGGACAGCTTCTCGACCATATCGAGCAACTGCGAGCCATCATTGGCCTCACCGATTACCGCGTAGCCTGGAATATCCAGCACCAGAGCGCGCACGCCTGCCCTGATAAGCGAGTGGTCATCCACCAAAAGTAAGTTACAAGTCAATGCATAACCTTATTCGAACTGGCCCGTTCGAGCGCACGAGGCGCCCAGGGAAAGAGAGCTTCGATTTGAGTGCCTTTGCCCGGCTCGCTGGTAACGCTCAGTGTGCCGCCGAGCTGATCGATCCGTTCCGACATCCCCGCCATTCCGCGTTGCCCTTCACGACCCGGATCCGTAGAGGGTGCGAAACCCAGACCATCGTCGCTGATCGACAGCGCCAGTCCCTGAGGCAGACGTTGCAGGCGGACCAACAGATTTTTCGCGTCGGCATGGCGCAGTATATTGGTGACCGCTTCCTGGGTTATTCGAAAGGCGGCCAGCGCCATTTCTTCCGGTATACCGGTTAAGCGCTGATGGCATTCCAGGCTCCAGTGCACCGACGTGTTGGCCAGTGTCTTGAGTAAATGCGCGCGCAGGCTGGCTTCCAGCCCGAGACTGGTCAGCTGCCTGGGATTGAGAATGGCCGATACATCCCGAACTTTGGTGAGGGTTTCTTCCAGCGTGTCGCAGAGCACCGAACATTGGCCCTGAAGTTCTTTGGGCATTCGGCGCTTGAGCCAGTCACTTTGAAGTTTTGCCGCGGTCAGCAACTGGCCGATGTCGTCATGCAGTTCTCGACTGAGCCGGTGACGTTCGTTTTCTTGAACCTCCAACAGCCGGTCGGCCAACTCTTGAGGTTGAAACTTTATCGATTTGCGCGAAAGGCAATGCTCCACCCAGACGCAGGTCAGCGCCGCAACATTGAGCACCAGCAGGCTCAGCGGCAGGCGAGTGGACAGACTGTAAATCAGCAGGCTGCCAATCGCCGAGCAGGTACACAACATAAGCATGACGAGGCGCGCGTTTTTTCGGGAGGGTGGCCATAGGGTGATTGACTTGAGGCTGGCGTACATAGCGGATGGAGCCAATGGATGTTCGCTGCGGGAAGACCGGTCATTACGGATGACGGTCTCTGTCTGGAGTCAATGTGCCATTAATTGACGTCAACTAATGGGCGGCATAGTACCACTTAAGATACCGTTGGTCGCGTTTGGTATATAGGTCTGAAGGGTCAGGAAATACGAAGTTATGGACGGCGGTTCCATAATGGAAAAAGTTGTGCGGCCGGAATTGTTTATTGGGTTCGAGTTGTCGTTAACGGGTATGGAATATTCAATTGCGACATGACGTCGCTAACGTTAGAGAGGCAGTCACGGCAATAAAAAATCGGAGCGCGGCAGAGTGCTCCGATACATTCAGGCTTGCCGTCCTGAAAAGGAGACGAGTGCGAACGGTTTGGAATGAGCGGGTGGATGAAACTGACTGTGTCCGACCTGGCAAGCGAAGGCCTCGATCAGAGAGGTCTGTTCACTGTCATCGAGGCTGAGTTGGCCGGTGTTCTGATCGATAAGCTCGAGTTGCCAGGCGATTAACGTCAAGCAGTCTTTCAGCGCACCCAACGCCTGCTCGTGCAAGTCCACGTGATTCTGGGCGTGGCTCAGCAAGCCATGAATGTGCAACGAAAACTCAGAAACGGCTGCCAGAGCGAGCGCATCAGCCTTCTTGGCCAGTTTGAGCAGGGTGCTAAGCATGCAGTCGATGGCGTCCATGTCATTGCTGATCAGTTGCAAATGACTCAGGCATTCCTCGGTTTTGTCCAGGAGCGTCTCAGCTTCGACGAGAAACTCAGCGTGCTGCTGAGCCCATTCTTTACGATCGTTCGGCATGTTTAACTCCACAACGTCATGTCAAATGAGGGAATGTCGTGTGTGTCGACGAGGACGGTCAGACTACCGGCATTGCCGTGCCATCGTGAGATCGCGCTCCGGCCTGTCTGGCTGCAGGCTAGGGAACTCGATAGGGTGGATGGCCACTTACCTGCGATCGCACACAAAAGCCTGACTCCGTTCATGCAATGAGAATGGCGTCACATTAATGGCTATTGGATATTGCGAATATCAGGTTGCGCCTGATTGCTACTAGGGGAATCCCTTACACAGAGGAACCAACCGAACGAAACGAGGTCTCGCGGGAGGGGATGAAGCAGATGAAATCACGTGACCAGTAAAGCATGATGTTAATGTGACATCAATGTTCGATCGTGGCATTTTACAGGGGGGTCAAGGTCCGGCAAAAACAGCCGATAACCCCCTTTAGTGAATTCATCAGAACAAGCCCAGGAGTTATTGATGGCCGGCATTCTCGACACGGTAGACCAACGCACGCAACTGGTGGGTGAGAATCGCCTGGAAATCCTCATGTTCCGGCTGGCCGGACGGCAATTGTTCGCGATCAACGTCTTCAAAGTGCAGGAAGTGCTGCAACTGCCGAAGCTGACCCTGATGCCCCAGCGTCATCCGTTTGTCTGCGGTGTGGTTAATCTGCGTGGCCAGACCCTGCCAGTGATCGACCTGTCCCAGGCGATCGGCATGCGTCCGCTGGTGCCAAGCCCTACCAGCACGATCATCGTCACCGAGTACAACCGTTCGGTGCAGGCGTTCCTGGTCGGCGGCGTGGACCGCATCGTCAACATGAACTGGGAAGCCATTCTGCCGCCGCCGGCCAGCGCTGGTCGTCAACATTACTTGACCGCAATCAGCAAGGTCGACGACCAGTTGGTGGAAATCATCGACGTCGAAAAAGTCCTGGCGGAAATTGTCCCGTACAACGCGAAGGTATCGCGCGAAAAACTCGACGATCCGGTTCTGGAACGTGCCCGTGGCCGTGAAGTGCTGCTGGTGGACGACTCTAATGTGGCACTCTCGCAACTGCGTGACACCTTGGGTCAGCTGGGCGTGAAGATGCACATTGCCAGCGATGGCTTAAAGGCACTGAACATGCTCAAGGCCTGGGCCGATACCGGTGTGAACATGACCGACAAACTGCTGATGATCTTCACCGACGCGGAAATGCCGGAAATGGACGGCTATCGCCTGACGACGGAAATCCGCAACGACCCGCGTCTGCGTGGCCTTTACGTGGTGCTGCATACCTCGTTGTCCGGTAGCTTCAACGACTCGATGGTCAAGAAAGTCGGCTGCGACAACTTCCTCTCCAAATTCCAGCCGGACAAACTCGTCGATGTGGTGCGCGAGCGCCTGATGCTCGATGAAGTGCCGGCCTGACACCCCCCACAGAGGCTGGCCTGAAGTCAGCCTTTGATTCGGCGACCAAGCTCGTATAGGGTGGCTTTTTTTTGCCCACCAGGGAGCTGGCCATGCTGCGTCTGAGCGCGCTTTATCGTTATCCGTTGAAATCCGGCAAGGGCGAGGCCCTGCAGCAGGTCAGCCTCGACAAGCTGGGCCTGGACGGGGATCGACGATGGATGCTGGTGGACGAGGCCAGCGGCCGTTTCCTGACCCAGCGCGTAGTGGGGCAGATGAGTCAATTGTCGGCGCTGTGGAATGCCGTAGGTGGCTTGACCCTCAGTGCTCCGGGGCGCTCAGCGATCGATATTGCCTTGCCGGCCAGCGACGCTGAACTGCGGGGCGTGACGATCTTTAGAGACAGTTTGCGAGTGCCCGATGGCGGCGATGAGGCGGGTGCTTGGGTCAGTGAATTCATTGGTAAACCTACTCGCCTTGTACAAGTACCCCTTGATCGCGCGCGAACCACTCAGGCCGGTTACGGCAAGGACGACGATCAGGTGGCTTTCGCCGATGGCTTTCCGCTGTTGCTGATCGGACAGGCATCCCTTGAGGACTTGTCGCAAAAGGTCGGGCGTACGCTGGAAATGCTGCGCTTTCGGCCCAACCTGGTGATTGAGGGCAGCGAGGCGTATGCCGAAGATGGCTGGAAGCGCATCCGCATTGGCGATGTCGAGTTCCGCGTGGTCAAGTCGTGCTCACGCTGCATTTTGACCACCATCGACCCGCAAACCGGCGAGCGCAGTGAAGATCGCGAACCGCTGGCGACCCTGCAGAGATACCGCTCGCAGGAAGACGGCGCAATGTTCGGCCAGAACCTGGTCAATGACGGCAATGGCCCACTCGAAGTGGGCATGCCGGTTACGGTCCTGGAATAAACGACCCTGAATGATAAATGCCCGTGTCCAAGGACACGGGCATTTTTTTGTCGCTGTAAAAAAAACTAGGGGGTTTAGCCACGGTATTCGCACAGGTAAGCCGTGTCGACGGCCACTTTCAACTGGAACTTGCAGTTGGCGGGTACGTTGAACTGGCTGCCGGCGGCGAAGGTTTCCCAGTCGCTGCTGTCCGGCAGTTTGACGGTCAGGGCGCCGGTCACCACGTGCATGATTTCACGCTGACTGGTGCCGAATTCGTATTCGCCCGGTGCCATGACGCCGATGGTCGCAGGACCTTCAGCGGTGCCAAAGGCGATCGACTTGACGGTGCCGTCGAAGTACTCGTTGACTTTAAACATGGGCGATTCCTCGAAAAGGGCTAAAAAGGGCTGGCCAGTATGCACAAGGCCCTTGGCGCCGTCACCTCTCTAGACGGGGAGAACCAGTGGTAACAGACGCGCTGTATTGCGCGCGTCTTCCAGCGCCCGGTGTTGTTGCCCGGTAAACTGCATGCCCGCAAGTTGCAGAGCGCCATTGAGCCCCAGCGGGCGTTCCAGCCGACGAGCCTTGGCAAAGCGCTGCTTGAGGTTCATATGCGGCACTCGGCTCAGGGCGCTGTCGAGTTGCAGTTTCTGCCATTCCTGAAGCAGCTGTTTGCGATCGTAATCGCCCCAACTGGCCCAGCCTTCGAGGCCCGAGTGATGTTGACCGAGCCAGCGTTCGAACGACGCCCAGACCTCGCTCAGCGGCTCGGCGGCATCGATGTTGGCCTGGGTGATGTGGGTCAGTTCCCGGCAAAACGGCGTCAGCAACGGTCGACGCGTCGGGCGCACGAAGCACTGAAAGCTATCCAGTTCTCGACCTTTTCGGTCCACCAGGGTGGCACCGATTTCGATGATTTCCATTTCAGTTACTGGCCAACCACCTTCATCGGTGGTGGCTTCGAGATCAATGACCAGCCAGTGAGGCATCGCAGGGTTCCTGGTATCCGCGTCCTGATAGGGCTTGAGCGTAGCCAAAGCCAGCGGATCCGCCTAGCGGCTTATTCGACCTCCAACAAAATCTGACGATTTTTCACCTGATCACCGACCCTGACCTGCAAGCGTTTGAGCACGCCGTCGATGCCCGACTTGAGCGGATGTTCCATTTTCATGGCCTCCAGCACGACCAACAACTGGCCTTTAATGACCGGACTGCCCTCAGTGACCAGCACGTCGACGATCGCCCCGTCCATCGGAGCTTTAAGGGTGCCGGTGCTGACGCTGACCTGGCTGCTGACCAAGGCCTGGGTCCGATCCACCAGCCGTAAACTGCCGGGCCGGGTGAACAGCCAGAGTTGTCCGGCCTCAAGACGGTAGGCATGGCGTCGCCGGATACCGTTGATTTCCAGGCTGGCCCAGCGTCCATCGCACTGGATGATCGATAATTCAACGTTTTGCCCCGCGACTTGAATCCGATACGGTTCGCCCGGCTCAGCGTTCAATTCCACTGACCAATCCTGATCATCAAGGCCGATTCGATAGTGCAACGGCACGCTGGCGTTGTTGCGCCAACCGGCCAGTGGCGCGGGATAAACCTGCGCCGAGGCCTGATAGAACAACGCTGCGGCGATTGCCAGTTGTTCGGCGTCGGGTGCACGGGGATGCAGGCAAGCATGCTCGGTAAAATACGTCGGGATGAACCCGGTGCTGAACTCGCCACGGATGAACTGCGGGTGTTCGAGCAGACTGGCGAGCAAGCGCTGATTGCTTTGCACGCCGAGCAGCACGCTGTCCTGTACCGCCCGCAGCAACTTGCGCCGGGCTTCTTCGCGGGTGGCACCGTGGGCAATGATCTTGCCCAGCATCGGGTCATAGAACGGGCTGACGTTCTGGCCTTCGATCAGACCGTGGTCGATTCGTATGTCGTCCTGCAACGCTGGCTCCCACGCGGCAATGCGACCGGCTTGTGGCAGAAAACCGTGCGCCGGATCTTCGGCGTACAAACGGACTTCCATGGCATGCCCGTTGAGTTGTACGTGTTCCTGACGCAGCGGCAGCAGCAGCCCTTCAGCGACGCGTAACTGCCAGGCCACCAGATCGAGGCCGGTGATCAATTCAGTCACCGGGTGTTCCACCTGGAGTCGGGTGTTCATCTCCAGAAAGTAAAACTGCCCGCGCGCATCCAGCAGAAACTCGACGGTGCCAGCGCCGACGTAATTCACCGCGCGACCGGCCTTGAGCGCCGCTTCACCCATGGCTTGACGCAATTGGGCGGTCATCACCGGGCAGGGGGCTTCCTCGATGACTTTCTGGTGGCGGCGCTGGATCGAACAATCGCGCTCGCCGAGGTAGATCAGGTTGCCGTGCTGGTCGCCGAACAGTTGAACCTCGACGTGGCGCGGATCAACCAACGCCTGCTCAAGGATCAGCTCGTCACTGCCAAACCCGTGCAGCGCTTCGGAGCGGGCAGTGCGCAACTGTTCCAGCAAGTCATTGGCCTCGTGCACCAGGCGCATGCCCCGCCCGCCACCGCCGGCACTGGCCTTGATCATCAGCGGATAGCCAATCATTTCGGCTTCGCGGCTCAGGGTGGCGTCGTTTTGATCGGCGCCCTGATAGCCTTTGATGCACGGCACACCGGCTTTGATCATGGCGAGTTTCGACAATCGCTTGCTGCCCATCAGTTCGATGGCTTCGGGGCTGGGGCCGATGAAGGTGATGCCGGCATCCCGGCAGGCGAGGGCGAACCCGGCGTTTTCCGAGAGGAAACCGTAGCCGGGATGGATCGCGTCGGCACCGGTGCGCCGGGCAGCGTCGAGCATTGCCGGGATGCTCAGATAGGACTGCTGCGCCGGGGCCGGGCCGATGTTCACCGCTTCGTCGGCCATCTGCACATGCAGGGCATCGGCATCGGCATCGCTGAACACCGCGACCGTGCGATAGCCCAGGGCCTGGGCGGTGCGCTGGAGGCGGCAGGCGATTTCACCGCGGTTGGCGATCAGGATTTTGCTGAATCCGGGCATGGGGTTTTCCCTTTTGTTTTGCGGTAGACGTGATGGCCTCTTCGCGAGCAGGCTCGTTCCCACATTTGGAATGCAATCCCCTGTGGGAGCGAGCTTGCTCCGGGCGGCGTTCCGACGATGCTTTTAAGGCGCCCAGCCCGGTTTACGCTTTTGTACAAAAGCCATGGTCCCTTCAATACCTTCATCCCCGGTCACCGCCTCGCTGAACCACTCGGCCGCTTCATCCAGCAACGCATTCGACGGCTGCCCGGCACTCGCCAGCAACAGTTTTTTGGTCCGCGCATTGGCCTCCGGCGCGCAGCACAGCACATGGGCCAATACTTCATCGAGACGCTCGGCCAGGGCTTGCGCGTCATGCTCGACAAAATGCACCAGGCCGATCCGCTTGGCCTGGGTACCATCGAACCGCGCCGCTGTCAGCGCGAGGCGGCGAGCCTGGGTCAGGCCGATGCGCTGGACCACGAACGGCGCGATCTGCGCTGGCAGCAGACCAAGGCTGGTTTCCGGCAGACCGAATTGCGCCTGGTGATCGGCCAAGGCGACGTCGCTGACGCAGGCCAGACCAAAACCACCGCCGAGCACCGCGCCTTGCAGCACCGTAATCACCACTTGCGGCGCGTGCTGTACCTCTTGCAGCAGCGCACCGAACGCTCGATTCAAGTCGCGATAGGCGCTCGGCCCCTGAGCGCGTGCATTGGCCATGTCCTTGATGTCGCCCCCGGCGCAGAAATGCCCGCCGGCACCGCCGACTACCAGCGCGCGAATGGCGCGGTCGTCACGCACTGCGGCCAGCACGGCACGCAGTTCTGCGACCATCTCCAAGCTCATGGCGTTGCGGCATTGCGGGCGATTGAGGGTGATGTGCAGGACACCGTTATGCGGTTCCAGCAGCAACGTCTGGCAAACCGGCAGGGTGCTCATTTCTTTTTCCCCGGCAGGATACCCATGAGTTTGCAGATGATCCCCAGCATGATTTCGTCGGCACCGCCGCCGATCGACACCAGCCGCACATCGCGATAAGCGCGGGCCACCGGGTTGTCCCACATGAAGCCCATGCCGCCCCAGTATTGGAGGCAGCTGTCGCTGACTTCGCGGCCCAACCGTCCGGCCTTTAGTTTGGCCATGGACGCCAGACGGGTGACGTCCTGGCCTTTAATGTATTGCTCGGTGGCCTGATAGACCAGCGCCCTCAGGCATTCGATTTCGGTTTGCAGTTCGGCCAGTCGGAAGTGGATGACCTGGTTGTCGATCAGCGCATTGCCGAAGGTTTTGCGCTCCTTGCAGTACTCGATGGTGCTGTCGATGCAGTACTCCAGGCCCTTGATCATGTTCGCCGCGCCAAACAGCCGTTCCTCCTGGAACTGCAGCATCTGCATCATGAACCCCGCGCCTTCATGGCCGATGCGGTTGCGTTGCGGCACCCGCACGTTATCGAAAAACACCTGAGCGGTTTCCGAGCTGCGCATGCCGAGCTTGTCCAGGTGCGAGCTGAGACTGATGCCCGGCGTGTTCATCGGCACCATGATCAGCGACTTGTTGATGTGCGGTTTGTCGTCCGAGGTGTTGGCCAGCAGGCAGATGAAATCCGCGCTCGGCGAGTTGGTGATCCACATCTTGCTGCCGTTGATCACGTAGTCGTCGCCGTCCTTGCGGGCGGTGGTTTTTAAACCGGCCACGTCGGAACCGGCGCCCACTTCGGAAACACCGATGCAGCCGACCTGCTCGCCAGTGATGGCCGGGCGGAGAAACTCTTCGCGCAGTTCATCGGAGCCAAAACGCGCCAGCGCCGGGGTGCACATGTCGGTCTGCACGCCGATGGACATCGGAATCCCGCCGCAATGAATGGTGCCGAACGCTTCGGCAGCGACGATTGAGTAGCTGTAGTCCAGCCCCATGCCACCGAACTTTTCCGGTTTGGAAATTCCCAGCAGACCGAGGTCGCCGGCCTTGCGAAAGATCTCGTGGATCGGAAAGCGTCCAGCCTTTTCCCATTCCTCGACGTGTGGATTGATCTCGTGATCGACGAATTGGTGGACGGTGCGGCGCAGTGCTTCGTGTTCCTGGGTGAAGATCATTTTTATTGTTCTCCTGAATGATCGTTCCCACGCTCTGCGTGGGAATGCAGCCTTAGACGCTCTGCGTCATCAAAAACGGGCGACACCAAAACTGTTGGATTGCAGCGGCCGCACGTCGGCTTCATGGCAGATATCCAGCAAGTACCCAAGCAAGGTCCGAGTATCGCGAGGATCGATCAACCCGTCATCCCACAGGCTGGCACTGCCATACAGCGCGGTGGACTGGCTGTCGAGTTTCTGCGCGGTGACCTGTTCCAGCAGGTCGAGCATTTTCGGGTCGGGCACCAGGCCGTCCTTGGCCTGTTTGGCCTCGGTGACGATCCGCAGCACTTTACCGGCCTGGGCGCCGCCCATCACCGCCGTGCGGCTGTTGGGCCAGGCGAAGATGAAGCGCGGGTCGAGGCCGCGGCCACACATCGCATAGTTGCCGGCGCCGTAGGAGCCGCCGACGACGATGGTCAGTTTAGGCACACGGGCGTTGGCCACCGCTTGAATCATTTTCGCGCCGTGTTTGATCACGCCTTGCTGCTCCGACTCGGTGCCAACCATGAACCCGGTGGTGTTGTGGAAAAACAGCAGCGGCGTCTGGCTCTGGTCGCAGAGCTGAATGAACTGCGCCGCCTTGCTCGCACCCTTGGGGGTGATCGGCCCGTTGTTGCCGATAAACCCGCAGGCGCGGCCTTGAATCCGCAAATGGCCGCAGACAGTTTGCTGATCGAACTCGCCCTTGAATTCGAGAAAATTCGAGCCGTCGGCAATCCGCGCGATGATCTCGCGCGCGTCGTAAGGTTTTTTCGTGTCGTCAGGAATCAACCCGAGCACTTCGTCGATGGGGTAGAGCGGTTCTTCCCAGTGCCGCGCAGGCGTTAAAGGTAACCGGGCATTCCACGGCAGCAGGCTGACAATCTCGCGCACCTGCCGCACGCCATCGGCATCGCTCTCGGCAAGGTATTCAGCGGTGCCGGCGATTTGCGCGTGCATCTCGGCGCCGCCCAGTGCTTCATCGGTGGCGACTTCGCCGGTGGCAGCCTTGAGCAGCGGCGGGCCGGCAAGAAACAGCTTGGCCTTGCCACGCACCACCACGACGTAATCCGAGAGCCCTGGCTGATAAGCGCCGCCGGCCGTGGCCGAACCATGAACCACCGTGATTTGCGGCAACCCCATGGCTGACATCCGCGCCTGATTGGCAAAGCTGCGGGCACCTTCGACGAAAATCTCCGCCGCGTAATTGAGGTTCGCGCCGCCGCTTTCGGCCAGGGTAATGACCGGCAGTTTGTTCTCCATGGCGATCTGTTGCAGGCGCAGGGATTTTTTCAAACCACTGGGGGAAATGGTCCCGCCCTTGATCGCACTGTTGTTCGCCACCACCAGAACCCGAACGCCGGACACGTAACCGATCCCTGCGATCAATCCGCCGCCAGCCGAACTGCCGTCCTTGTCGTCATGCAGTTTATAGCCGGCCAGGCTGGCCAGTTCGAGGAACGGAGCGCCAGGGTCCAGCAGTAGATTCAGGCGTTCGCGGGGCAGCAATTGGCCGCGTTTGTCGAACCTGGGTTTGGCTTCGGCAGCCTTGTCCAACAGGTTCTGTTCGAGCTGGCGGACGTGCTCGATGCCGACCAGCATCGCCGCTCGGTTGAGCGCGAACTGCTCGCTGAGCGGGTCCACTAGCGACTGAATCACCGGCATGACTTATTCCTTGTCCTTGAGCACGTCTGGTCTGAGCACGTCTGGTAAGTACGCGCGGTGGAAGCCGTTATAGGATTCGCTGTTCTGCACCTTGTGGATTGGCCACGCTCTCCCGCCCAGGCTGGCGGCGCCGTCGATGCGCAAGGTGCTGCCGCTGACAAACGCCGCTGCCGGGCTGAGCAGGAAAACGATCGCCGCGCTGACCTCCGATTCGGTGCCGATGCGTTTGAGCGGCACGTGCTCGCTCAACGTCGGGATCACCGCTTTGAATGCGCCTTCGTAAGTGTCCATGCCGCTGGACGCGATCCAGCCCGGCGCCACGGCATTGACCCGCACCCCGGCATAACCCCATTCGAACGCGGCGGTCTTGGTGAGGTTGTCCATGCCCGAACGCGCTGCACCCGAGTGCCCCATGCCGGGCATGCCGCCCCACATGTCGGCGAGCATATTGACGATGGCGCCGCCGTGCATGCTCATGGACTGGTTGAACACTTCCCGGGCCATCAGGAAGCCGCCCATCAGGTTGGTGCGCAACACTGTTTCGAAACCTTTTTGATTGATCGACGCCAACGGTGCCGGGTACTGCCCGCCGGCATTGTTGACCAGACCGTGAATCGGTCCGTGCTTGCGGATCAACTCACTGACCACATGCTTGACCGCTTCTTCCTCACGAATATCGCAGGCCATCCAATCCGCCTTGCCGCCATCTTCGGCAATCTCGGCGGCGACGTTTTTCAGCTTGTCGACCTTGCGCCCGAGCAGCAGCACATGGGCGCCGAGGGCCGCCAGTTCGTGAGCGGTGCAACGGCCGATACCGCTGCCGCCTCCGGTGACGATGATGGTTTGGCCTGCAAACAAATCGGCTTTGAAAATCGAATCGTAAGCCATGGCGACAGTCCTCTAACTGACTCGGTCGGCGATGCGCTGAGGCACCGGTATCTGGATTTCCAGCAGTTGCTGGGCGAAGGCTTTGCCTTGCGGATCGATCCGCAGGCTGGCCACGCCACCGCCTCCAAGGGCGTTCTCCAGCAGAAAATTAAGGCTGTGGGTGCCCGGCAGGTACCAGCGTTCGACACGGCCGTGGATCGGGTCGAGGACATGACTCATCCAGTCGACGATCACTTCTGGCGTCAAGGCCTCGGCTATCCACGGCAGGTACTCCGGCTCGCGAGCCATTACGCCGATGTTGCTGTGGTTGCCCTTGTCACCGGAGCGTGCCACGGCGAGTTTGACCAGGGCCACGCTGGCATCGGCCCGGTCTGAGGGTTTGGGGGGGGCGCACGCCACGGGCAGGTCGGCGGTGTCGAGTACATCAACGGCGGGCAGGGCGCATGGGTGGCGCTGGCCCTTGAGATCAATTTCCAGCGTGCAGGCGGTTTTGTCGATAAGGAACGAGAACAGCCGGATCAGCGGATACACCGTCGGCCGTCCACCGACAATCCCGGTCAGTCCGGGCGCCATGCCGGTGGCGGCCTGGGCAATTTCCCGGGAGAACACCATCAACGCCTGTTTACCCGGATGGCGCACCGCAAGTTTGATCACCACTTCGCGGCTGTCATGGCGCTGACCGTGGGGGCCGTAAGTGGCTTCGCTGCCGAGCAGTTCGATGTTCACTTCGCTGTAGGGTGGCCAGCCACGCTGGCTAAAGATTTCCGATGTCTTGTTGATGATGGCTGCGCTGACTCGACGCGCCTTGTCGACCGCATCGATCCCCGCGATCAGGCAACTGGCGGTGCAGCGGAAACCGTCCGGGTAAGTCGCGCTGACCTTGTACTGATCGGTCGGCGGCAAGCCTGTTGCGCCGTGCACTTGAACCGCATTTTTGCCTTGTTGCACGAGTTTGACTTCAGTGAAATCGCAGACCACGTCTGGCAGGAGATAGGCCTGCGGGTCGCCGATTTCATACAGCATCTGTTCGCCGACTGTCAGCGGTGTGACCAGTCCCCCGGAGCCTTCGGGTTTGCTGACGATGAACTGGCTGTCGGCGCTGACTTCGACGATGGGGAAGCCGATGTGTTCGTAGTCGGGCACCTCGCGCCAATCGGTGAAGTTGCCGCCGGTGCACTGGGCGCCACATTCGATGATGTGGCCGGCCAATGCGGCCTGGGCGAGTTTGTCGTAGTCGTGCCAGGACCAATCGAATTCATGCACCAATGCAGCGCTGACCACCGCGCTGTCGACCACACGCCCGGTGATCACAATGTCGGCGCCCAGACGCAGGGCTTCGACGATGCCCGGTGCGCCGAGGTAGGCGTTGGTCGAGACGCACATCGGCGGCAGGGACGCGCCGCTGAACATTTCATGGATACCGCTGCTGCTCAGCTGTTTGAACTGCGGCTGCAGGTCATCGCCCAGCAGCACGGCGATTTTCAACGCCACCCCGGCCTTGTCGCAGGCAGCGGACAGGGCGGCGGCGCAGGCCTGTGGATTGACTCCGCCGGCGTTACTGATGACGCGGATTTTCTGTCCGGCGAGTTGACCCAGCAGCGGGCTCAGGACTTCGATGAAGTCGCTGGCGTAACCAGCCTGAGGATCTTTCATCCGCGCGCCGGCCATGATCGACATCGTAATCTCGGCCAGATAATCGAAGACCAGATAGTCCAGGCGCCCACCTTCCACCAGTTGCGCGGCAGCGGTCGAGGTGTCGCCCCAGAAGGCGCTGGCGCACCCGATGCGAATTGTTTTAGGCCCAGTAAACTCCATAGCCACCTCCGACAGACGTGCACCGAGACTACCAAGCAAGCGCTTGGTTTGTAAACGCCTTAACTATCTTCTTCCCGAGCGCTTGCTAGGTTGCCCTCGCCAGCTTAAATTGCCCGCGCAACCCCGCTGTTTTAGCGGTGATTGGCGTATTTGATTGATCGACTGTAGGAGAGAACGGGTGGACGAGCAAAAAGCCCTGAGGGTGATGCGCGAATTGGTCGACAACGGCCAATTGACCGACCCGGACAGCGCCCGCGGCAAATTGCTGCAAGTGGCGGCTCACCTGTTCCGCAACAAAGGTTTTGAACGCACCACCGTGCGCGATCTGGCCGGCGCCGTGGGCATTCAGTCAGGCAGTATTTTTCATCACTTCAAAAGCAAGGACGAGATCCTGCGGGCGGTGATGGAGGAAACCATTCGCTACAACACCGCGTTAATGCGAGCAGCCCTGGCAGAAGCCGGCAGTGTGCGCGAGCGAGTGCTGGCGCTGATTCGTTGTGAATTGCAGTCGATCATGGGCGGCAGCGGCGAGGCCATGGCGGTGTTGGTCTATGAATGGCGTTCGCTGTCCGAAGACGGACAGGTGCAGGTGCTGGCGCTGCGCGACATTTATGAAGACCTCTGGCTACAGGTGCTGGGCGAGGCCAAGGACGCCGGTTTTATTCGCGGGGACGTGTTCATCACCCGCCGCTTTCTGACGGGTGCATTGTCCTGGACCACCACCTGGTTTCGCGCCGGCGGCAGCATGAATCTCGATCAATTGGCCGATGAGGCATTGATTCTGGTGCTGGAAGAGAAACAATAGCTTTCCAAGTCAGAAGGAAACTGGCTAAGTGGCCGAAACCACCTAGCTTGAATGGATTGATGCGTATTTTCTCGGGGAGTAGGTTGTTTTGATGTCTTCTCCAATTCGGACGGCTTCGCGGCTTTTGCTGGCGACGCTTGCGGTGTCATGCGCGGTTCCGTCCCAGGCAGCACAGCTGGTGCGGGTCGGTGCCGCACATTTTCCTCCTTATACCGTGCGCCCGGAGTCCGGTGCCGACACCGGTCTGCTGCCGCAACTGGTCGAAGCCTTGAACCAGTTGCAAACCGATTACCAGTTCGTGCTGGTGCCCACTTCCATTCCCCGGCGTTTCGGTGATTTCAAACAAGGTCGGGTGGACTTGGCGATCTTCGAGAACCCGGATTGGGGCTGGAAGGACATTCCTCACACCACCGTCGACATGGGTCTGGAAGACGCCGAGATTTTTGTCGCGCAGCGCGAACCTGATCGTCGGGAGAGTTACTTTGCCGACCTCACCGGCAAGCGTCTGGCGCTGTTCAGTGGCTATCACTACGAATTCGCCAACTTCAATGCCGATCCAAAATTCCTCGCGCAGAACTACAACGCCACGCTGACGTATTCCCATGACAGTAACCTGTTGATGGTGCTGCGCGGGCGTGCCGCCGTTGCCTTGGTGACACGCTCGTACCTGAGCGAGTACCTGCTGCGCAACAAGGAAGTCGCTGATCAATTGCTGGTGTCCCAGCGTATCGATCAGGTTTATCACCACTACGCCATCCTCCGTCCGGCCGCACCCATCAGCGGCGTGGCGTTCGGCAAGTTGCTGCAAGGGTTGCGGGACAATGGCCAGATGCTGAAGATTTTCGACCCCTACAAGATCGCCGTGCTGGCGGTCCCGGGTAACTGAGATCGCGCCACAGGTCGCGTATTTGCCGACTTCTCTTAAATTTCCCGCACTGGCTCACGTCACATCGTTGAACTGTCGACGATTAACGTGAGCCCCACCCATGTCCAATCTGAATGACCTGACGGCCCTGGCCTTGCCGACAGGAAGCCGTCTTGTCGCTGATGAAACCGAAAGCCGCCTGTGCCTCAGCCTTGAAGGGCAGCCGCTGATCGAGTTGCGCCTGACTCGCGCGCCCGAGTTGCAGGTGCAGGTCGAGGCACGCTTCGACCGCCCTGACGGTCAGGCATTCTGGGCGGCGTGTTATTGGCTGTTTGCTCGTGACACGGCCTGCCAGCGCTTGACCTGGCAACTCGATGTAGCCCCTACCGAAGCATTGCTCAGGGGGTTGCTGATCCCAACCGACATCGTCGGCCAGTATCGCTGTGAGCGAACACTGTTCTGGCAATTGCCTCAGCCTTGGCTGGGGGTGTCGCTGACATCGAGTTATCCTCAGCAAATGATCATCAGTGGCGGCAAGCGTCATCCGCTGCGCCCGATGAAACCTCGCGGTGAAGTCTATCGGCGTTTTGATGCGCGCCTCGGAGCCTGGATTTCCCTGCGCACAGTGGACATCGACCTGGACCTGGCGCGTTTCAATCGTTGGCAGAATAGCCCGCGAGTGGCGAGGTTCTGGCAGGAGGAGGGTAGCCTCGAGCAGCATCGCGAGTACCTGAGCAAACTTGAAACCGATCCCCACACCCTGACGCTGATCGGTTGTTTCGATGATCAGCCGTTCGCTTACTTTGAAGCCTATTGGGCCAAAGAAGATCGCATCGCGCCGTTCTATGACGCCGACGATTACGACCGTGGTATTCACATGCTGGTGGGTGAAGAAAATCACCGTGGCCCGCACAAGGTGGCGAGCTGGTTATCGGCGTTGACGCATTACCTGTTTCTCGACGACCCACGCACTCAGCGAGTGGTCGCCGAGCCTCGCGCCGATAACGCGAAGATGATCGGGCATATGCAGAACCAGGGTTTTCACTGCGAGAAAGCGTTCGATTTCCCGCACAAGCGCGCGGCGCTGATGGTGCTGGGACGTGAGCGGTTTTTTGATCGGTGTGCGTTGGCGTGATGTGTAAGGCTCAAGACCTGCTTCGGTCTTGAGTCAGCATTCGCGAGCAGGCTCGCTCCCACAGTTGATCTCTGGTGTTCACAAATTTTTGTTCACAGGAGATTCAATGTGGGAGCGAGCCTGCTCGCGAAAGGGGCGACGCAAATTTCAGACTTAGCGACGAGCAAAGGTATCCACACGACTGCCTGACACCTTGCGGCAGTGCACCAGCGCATCACGAATCATGAAGTTCACCAGGGTCGGCGAGACGCCAAGCTCCTTGGCGATGTCCTTTTGGGGCACGCCGTGCAGGCGATACATCTCGAAGGCGTAGCGGGTGCGGGTGGGCAGCTCGGTCAGCGCATCGGCGATGTGTTCCAGGGTCGAGAAATTGATGTGCGAAGTTTCCGGCGACGCGCCCTGAATCACCACGTTAAGGCCTTCCTCTTCGGGGCCCGAATACTTCTGCTCCAACGCCTGTTTGCGGTAGTGATCGATCGCCAGGTTGCGCACGATCTGGAACAGGTAACTGAGCTGAGCCTTGAACGAAGACGTGATCTGCGGCGCTGATTGCAGCCGGAAGAACGCATCCTGCACCACGTCTTCAGCACGCGACCGGCAGCCGGTAATGCGGGCTGCAATCTTGACCAGAATCAGTCGATTGTCGACGAATGCCTGAAGTAGCGGTGAATCGCACCTGCCTGTGGACATTTGTTCCGTCATGGAAATCACCTTGCTGCCAATAGGTTAGTGGGACGGCAAGCGGGGCTGAGTCGTCCTACACATCGAGCGACAAATTATTCTGAATGATAATGATTGTCAAATGAGAAATAGAGCTAATGCCCGGCAAAGGTGCGGAGTGAGAACTGCGACACGTTGACACGCCCGGCCCTGTTGGCGTTCAAGCCTTTCGACTAATTATTTCAAGACGTCAACCGTTCTCATTGGTGAAGGATTCCGGGTAGCACCTGCGACCAAAACAGCATTCCCAAGCCTCGCGCGGTCGGCGAAGACCGTGTCCTGCACGCCCTCGAAGGGGCGTGACGTCAGAAAACCGATTTCACTTGCAAGCCGAATTCAGGCAGGAAACCCCATGACCGACGCGTTCGAACTCCCCAGCACACTGGTCCAAGCCCTTCAGCGCCGAGCGGCCTTGACGCCGGACCGGGTGGCCTTGCGTTTTCTCGCCGAAACCCAGGATCAGGCTGTGGTGCTCAGTTATCGCGAGCTGGATCAGCGGGCGCGGACCATTGCTGGCGCGTTGCAGGCCGAGGCGGCGTTTGGCGATCGCGCGGTGCTGTTGTTTCCCAGCGGCCCGGATTACGTCGCGGCGTTCTTCGGATGCCTGTACGCCGGTGTGATCGCGGTGCCGGCCTATCCGCCGGAGTCGGCTCGTCGTCATCATCAGGAGCGTCTGCTGTCGATCATTAGCGATGCCGAACCGCGTCTGTTGCTGACCAGCGCCGGCCTGCGCGATGCGTTGCAGCCAATAGAGGGTGCGCCGCCGTTGCTGTGCGTCGACACCCTCGACAGCGCCCTGGCCGAACGTTGGGTGGCGCCGAACCTTGCAGACGACCACATTGCGTTCCTGCAATACACTTCCGGCTCCACCTCGTTGCCTAAAGGGGTGCAAGTCAGCCACAGCAATCTGGTGGCCAATGAACTGCTGATTCGCCACGGCTTCGGCATTGATCTGAATCCTGACGACGTGATCGTCAGCTGGTTGCCGCTGTACCACGACATGGGCCTGATTGGCGGTCTGTTGCAGCCGATTTTCAGCGGCGTGCCGTGCGTGTTGATGTCGCCGGCGTATTTCCTCGGCCGGCCGTTGCGCTGGCTGGAAGCGATCAGCGAGTACGGCGGCACCATCAGTGGTGGGCCGGATTTTGCCTATCGACTGTGCAGTGAGCGGGTCAGTGAATCGGCCCTGGAGCACCTCGACCTGAGCGGCTGGCGCGTGGCGTATTCCGGCTCCGAGCCGATTCGCCTCGATACGCTGGAACGTTTCGCCGAGAAGTTCGCGGTCTGCGGTTTCACCCAAGACAGTTTCATGGCGTCCTACGGGTTGGCCGAAGCGACGCTGTTCGTGGCCGGCAGCCCTCGCGGTCAGGGCATTGGAAACCTGCGCGTGGACGATAAAGCGTTGTCGCAGAACCGTGCGGAGCCGGGCGAAGGCAGCCCGATCATGGGTTGCGGTATCAGTCAGCCGGAGCACGCGGTGCTGATTGTCGATCCGATTGCGCTCAACGAGCTGGCTGACAACACGGTCGGCGAAGTCTGGGCCGCCGGGCCAAGCATCGCCCGCGGCTACTGGCGCAACCCCGAAGCCTCCGCCAAGACGTTCGTTCAGCGCGCCGGCCGTACCTGGCTGCGTACCGGCGACCTGGGCTTTATGCGCAACGGTGAACTGTTTATCACTGGGCGCCTGAAAGACATGTTGATCGTGCGTGGTCACAACCTTTATCCGCAGGACATCGAGCAAACCATCGAACGCGAAGTGGAGGTGGTGCGCAAAGGGCGGGTCGCCGCTTTCGCCGTCTACATCGAGGGGCAGGAAGGCATCGGCATCGCGGCGGAAGTCAGCCGCAGCGTGCAGAAAATCCTGCCGCCCGACGCCCTGATCAAAGCCATCCGCCAAGCCGTGGCCGAGGCGTATCAGGAAGCGCCGAGCGTGGTGGTGCTGCTCAATCCGGGCGCGCTGCCGAAGACCTCGAGCGGCAAACTGCAACGCTCGGTATGCCGCAATCGCCTGGCGGACGGCAGCCTCGACAGCTATGCGCTGTTCCCGCGGGCAGACGTCGAAGGTAAATCTGCAACTGAATCAGGTTCTGAACTGCAAACCTTGATCGGCCAGATCTGGTGCGAGCAACTGAGCGTCAAACAGGTCAGCGCCGACGATCACTTCTTCCTGCTGGGCGGCAACTCCATCGCTGCCACTCAGGTGGTCGCGCGTCTGCGCGAAGCACTCGCTCTGGCGCTGAACCTGCGGCTGCTGTTCGAAGCGCCGACCCTAGGCGCATTTGCCGCCGCGGTCGCTCAGCAACAGCAGGATGGTGGCCCCGCCCACGGCTCGATCACCCCGCTGTCGCGCACAGAAGCCATGCCGCAATCCCTGGCGCAAAACCGCCTGTGGATTACCTGGCAGCTCGACCCGCAGAGCAGCGCCTACACCATTCCCGGCGCCTTGCGCTTGCGCGGCGAGCTGGATGAAGACGCCTTGCGCGCCAGTTTCAAGCAGTTGATCGAGCGTCACGAATCCCTGCGCACGCGGTTCTTCGAGCGTGACGGTGTGGCGCTGCACCAGGTCGATGCAGCGAGCGAATTCAACCTGCAACTCATCGATATCAGCGACCTGCCGGTTGCCGAGCGTGAAGTCCGTGCGCAGCAAATCCGTGAGGACGAAGCCCGTACTCCATTCGATCTGGAAAAAGGCCCGCTGCTGTGGGTGACCCTGGTGCGCCTCGATGAAGAGGACCATCAACTGTTGGTGACGATGCACCACATCATCGCCGACGGTTGGTCGCTGAACGTGCTGATCGACGAGTTTTCGCGCCTGTATGCCGCAGCGTCCCAAGGACAATCAGCGACGCTCGCGGCATTGCCCACGCACTACGCTGACTACGGCGGCTGGCAGCGCCAATGGCTGGCACAAGGGGAGGGCGAGCGTCAGCTGGCTTACTGGAAAGCGCAATTGGGCGATGAGCATCCAACCCTGAGCCTGGCCACCGACCATCCACGCTCGGCGCAACACACTCACAGTGCTGCCCGCCATTGCGTGAAGCTGGGCGCGACCCTGAGCGAAGCCATTCGCCAGACCGCCCAGGCCCATGAATCCACCTCGTTCATGCTGTTGCTCGCGGCGTTCCAGAGCCTGCTGCACCGCTACAGCGGCCAGCGCGACATCCGCATCGGCGTGCCGAACGCCAACCGTCCGCGCCTGGAAACCCAAGGGTTGATCGGCTTCTTCATCAACACCCAGGTACTGCGCGCCGAATTGGATTCGCAGCTGCCATTTGTGGAGTTGCTGGCGCAAACCCGTCAGGCCGCGTTGGGCGCACAAGCGCATCAGGACCTGCCGTTCGAACAATTGCTCGAAGCCTTCCCGCAAGCCCGCGAACAAGGTTTGTTCCAGGTCATGTTCAACCACCAGCAGCGGGATTTGAGTGCACTGCGTCGCTTGCCTGGGTTGCTGGCCGAAGAGCTGCCGTGGCACAGCCGCGAAGCCAAGTTCGACCTGCAGTTGCACAGCGAGGAAGACCGTAATGGTCGCCTCAGTCTGTCCTTCGATTACGCCAGCGAATTGTTCGACGTGGCGACTATCGAGCGTCTGGCCGAGCACTTCAGCAACCTGCTGCGAGCCATCTGCGAGCAACCGAAAACCACCATCGGCGACCTGCAACTGCTGAACCCGTCCGAGCTCGATCAGCAAACTTTGTGGAGCGCCGCACCGTGTACGCCGGCCAGCCAGTGGCTGCCGGAATTGCTCAATGAGCAGGCTCGCCTGACCCCTGAGCGCACCGCCCTGATGTGGGACGGTGGCGCCATGGACTTCGCCGAACTGCACACCCAATCCAACCGCCTGGCCCATTACCTGCGCGACAAAGGCGTCGGTCCGGACGTCTGCGTGGGCATCGCTGCCGAGCGTTCGCCGCAGTTGCTGATCGGCCTGCTGGCGATCATCAAGGCCGGTGGCGCCTACGTGCCACTGGATCCGGATTACCCGGCCGAACGCCTGGCCTACATGCTCAGCGACAGCGGCGTCGAATTGCTGCTGACCCAAACCGAGCTGCTTGATCGCCTGCCGGCCGACGATGGCGTCAGCGTGATCGCCATGGACGCCTTGCATCTGGAGAGCTGGCCGAGCCACGCACCGGGCCTGCACTTGCACGGCGACAACCTGGCGTACGTGATTTACACCTCCGGTTCCACCGGCCAGCCGAAGGGCGTCGGCAACACCCACGTCGCCCTCGCCGAGCGGTTGCAATGGATGCAGAACACCTATCGCCTGAACGAAACTGACGTGTTGATGCAAAAGGCCCCGATCAGTTTTGACGTGTCGGTGTGGGAATGCTTCTGGCCATTGATTACCGGTTGCCGTCTGCTGCTCGCCGGGCCGGGCGAACATCGCGATCCGCACCGCATCGCGCAGCTTGTCCAACAGTTCGGCGTGACCACGCTGCACTTCGTGCCGCCGCTGTTGGCGTTGTTCATTGACGAACCGCTGACCGCCGAGTGCACCAGCCTGCGTCGGGTGTTCTCCGGTGGCGAAGCCTTGCCCGCCGAACTGCGCAACCGCGTGCTGGAACAACTGCCCGCCGTGCAATTGCACAACCGCTACGGCCCGACCGAAACCGCGATCAACGTCACTCATTGGCACTGCACAACGGCCGATGGCGAGCGCTCGCCGATTGGTCGTCCGCTGGGCAATGTGCTGTGTCGCGTGCTCGATGAGGCACTCAATCCCGTTCCGGCCGGTGTGCCGGGCGAGCTGTGCATCAGTGGCATCGGTTTGGCGCGCGGCTATTTGGGGCGTCCGGGCCTGACCGCCGAACGCTTCGTCGTCGATCCGCTGGGCGAGCAGGGCGCGCGTTTGTACCGCACCGGTGACCGTGCCCGCTGGACCGCCGACGGCGTGATTGAATACCTCGGCCGTCTCGATCAGCAGGTCAAACTGCGCGGCTTGCGCGTTGAGCCGCAAGAAATCGAAGCACGTCTGCTGGCTCAGGACGGCGTCGCTCAAACCGTGGTGCTGGTGCGCGAAACGGCGGCCGGCGCACAGTTGATCGGTTACTACACCGCCACTGTAACCAGCGAAACCGAAGACGCTCAAACCGCCCGCCTGAAAGCCGCGCTGGCGTCTGAACTGCCGGAATACATGGTTCCGGCGCGGCTGATGCGACTGGACGAAATGCCCTTGAGCCCCAGCGGAAAACTCGACCTTCGCGCGTTGCCGGAACCGCATTGGCAAGTGCGCGAACACGTCGAACCGGTCACCGCGCTGGAACAACGCATCGCCGGTATCTGGCGTGAAGTATTAGGACGGGTGCAAATCGGTCTGCGTGACGATTTCTTCGCCCTCGGCGGTCACTCGCTGCTGGCCACGCAAATCATTTCCCGCACCCGTCAGGCCTGCGACGTCGAGTTGCCGCTGCGCGCGCTGTTCGAAAACAGTGAGCTGGGTGGGTTTGCCGAACAG
This sequence comes from Pseudomonas sp. Hz4, assembly GCF_054898165.1. Taxonomy (NCBI): domain Bacteria; kingdom Pseudomonadati; phylum Pseudomonadota; class Gammaproteobacteria; order Pseudomonadales; family Pseudomonadaceae; genus Pseudomonas; species Pseudomonas sp. Hz4. The sequence goes on from NZ_CM142719.1 coordinate 2,040,183, forward strand.
GTTCGCTTGATTCAGGCCAGTGGCAACACCAATCAGCAGCCGTCGATCGAGAAAGTCGACCGCAGCCAGCCGATACCGCTGTCTTATTCCCAGCAGCGCATGTGGTTCCTCTGGCAGATGGAGCCGGACAGCCCGGCCTACAACGTCGGCGGCATGGCGCGGCTGCGCGGGGTGCTTGATGTCGGGCGCTTTGAAGCCGCGCTGCAAGCATTGATCATGCGTCACGAGACCTTGCGCACCACGTTCCCGAGCATCGACGGCGTGGCCCAGCAACGGGTTCACCCGCAAACCGGGATGCGCATGGACTGGAAGGACTTCTGCGCGCTCGACGTTGATAGCCGCGAACAGCGCGTCCAGCAACTGGCCGACGACGAGGCGCATAAACCTTTCGATCTGGAAACCGGACCCCTGTTGCGCGCCTGCATGATCAAGACCGCTGAGCAGGAACACTCCCTGGTGCTGACCCTGCACCACATTGTCACCGAAGGCTGGGCGATGGACATCTTCGCTCGGGAACTGAGTGCACTCTACGAAGCCTTTGTCGATGACCGCGAATCGCCGCTGCAATCGCTGCCGGTGCACTACCTGGATTACAGCGTCTGGCAGCGACAGTGGCTGGAGTCCGGCGAACGTCAGCGTCAACTTGATTACTGGACCACGCAACTGGGTCGCGAACATCCGTTGCTGGAATTACCCGCCGACCGTCCACGTCCGCCCGTGCAAAGTCATCAAGGCGAGCTGTTCCGTTTCGACCTGAGCGATGATCTTGCCGCACGGGTTCGCGCCTTCAACGCGCAAAACGGTCTGACCCTGTTCATGACCATGACCGCCGCGCTGGCCGTGCTGCTTTACCGCTACAGCGGCCAGACCGACCTGCGCATCGGCGCGCCGGTGGCCAACCGGATTCGTCCGGAAAGCGAAGGGCTGATCGGTGCGTTCCTCAACACCCAGGTGCTGCGTTGCCAGCTCGACGGACAAATGTCCGTGGGTGAGTTGTTCGAGCAGGTTCGCCACACCGTGATCGAAGGTCAGTCCCATCAAGACTTGCCGTTCGATCACTTGGTGGAAGCCTTGCAGCCACCGCGTAGCGCGGCTTACAACCCGTTGTTCCAGGTGATGTGCAACGTTCAGCGCTGGGAGTTCCAGCAGAGCCGCACACTGGCCGGCATGACCGTCGAGTACCTGGCCAACGATGCGCGAGCGACCAAGTTCGACCTCAACCTGGAAGTCACCGACCTCGACCATCGCCTCGGTTGCTGCCTGACCTACAGCACTGATCTGTTCGATGAACCGCGCATTGCGCGGATGGCCGGGCATTGGCGCAACCTGCTGGAAGCGCTGCTGGCCGATCCGCAACAGCGCCTCAGTGAGCTGCCGTTGCTGGAAGCTGCCGAACAGCAACACCTGCTCGACAGCCTCGGCGTCGAGCCGGGTGAACATCGACTCGATCAGTGCATTCAGCACCTGTTCAGCGAGCAGGCCCTGGCCCGCAAAGACGCGCCAGCCCTGACCTTCGCCGGGCAAACCCTGAGCTACACCGAACTCGACAGTCGCGCCAATCGCCTGGCCTGGATGCTCCGCGAGCGTGGCGTTGGGCCGCAGGTACGTGTCGGTCTGGCGCTTGAGCGGTCACTGGATATGGTCGTCGGCCTGCTGGCGATCCTCAAGGCTGGCGGCGCCTACGTGCCGCTGGACCCGGAATACCCGCTGGATCGTTTGCACTACATGATCGAAGACAGCGGCATCGGTTTGCTGCTCAGCGATGCGGCGATGTTCGACGCGCTTGGCGAACTGCCGCCAACCGTGGCTCGTGGGTGCCTCGAAGAGGACGCCGCCACACTGGCCAATTACCCGGCCACCGAGCTGCCGTTTATCAGCCTGCCACAACACCAGGCGTACCTGATTTACACCTCGGGCTCTACCGGCAAACCAAAAGGCGTGGTGGTGTCCCACGGTGAAATCGCCATGCACTGCCACGCCGTGATTGAGCGCTTCGGCATGCGCCCGGACGATTGCGAGCTGCATTTCTATTCGATCAACTTCGACGCCGCGACTGAGCGTCTACTGGTGCCGTTGTTGAGTGGGGCGCAAGTCGTTCTGCGTGCGCAAGGCCAGTGGGACGCGGAAGAAATCTGCGGTCTGATTCGCCGTCACAACATCAACATCCTCGGCTTCACCCCAAGTTACGGCAGCCAGTTGGCGCAGTGGCTGGCGACTCAAGGCGAGACATTACCGGTGCGGATGTGCATCACCGGCGGTGAAGCCTTGACCGGCGAACACTTGACGCGAATTCGCGCAGCGTTCAAGCCGAGTCTGTTTTTCAACGCTTACGGCCCGACCGAAACCGTGGTCATGCCGCTGGCCAGTCTCGCGCCCGAGCAGCTTGAAGAGGGAATGGGCAGTGTGCCGATCGGCAGCGTGATTGGCGCTCGCGTGGCTTACATTCTCGACGCCGATCTGGCGTTGGTGCCGCAAGGCGCGACGGGCGAATTGTACGTCGGCGGTGCCGGGCTGGCGCAGGGTTATCACCAGCGTCCGGGCATGACGGCCGAGCGGTTTGTCGCCGATCCTTTTGCCGCCAATGGCGGGCGTCTGTACCGCACCGGTGATCGGGTGCGCCAGCGCGCCGATGGTCTGGTGGAGTACCTCGGGCGCGTTGACCATCAAGTGAAAATTCGTGGTTTCCGCATTGAGCTGGGTGAGATCGAAACCCGTCTGCTGGAGCATGAATCCGTGCGTGAGGCCGTGGTTTTGACCCTTGATGCACCGAGCGGAAAACAACTCGTTGGCTACCTTGTGACCGACGTTGCCGAGCAGGACGAAACCCAACAAGCCTCACTTCGCGAAGCCCTGAAAAATCACCTCAAATCCCAGTTGCCGGATTACATGGTGCCGACGCACTTGATCTTGCTGGCTCGCTGGCCGCTGACCGCCAACGGCAAACTCGACCGCCGCGCACTGCCGGCACCGGATCCGGCGCTGAACCGTCAGCACTACGTGGCGCCGAGCAATGAGCTTGAACTGACGCTGGCCGCGATCTGGTGCGAAGTGCTGAACGTTCTACAGGTCGGCCTCAACGACAACTTCTTCGAACTGGGCGGCGACTCGATTCTGTCGATTCAGGTGGTCAGTCGTGCGCGGCAGCAGGGCATTCACTTCAGCCCGCGTGACCTGTTCCAGCACCAGACGGTACAGACCCTGGCCTCCGTGGCGACCCGCACTGAGCAGGTCACGGCCGAGCAAGGTTTGCTGATCGGCGAATCACGGTTGACGCCGATCCAGCACTGGTTCTTCGACACCGATATCCCTCAGCGCCAACACTGGAACCAGGCATTGCTGCTGGAACCTACCGTGGCATTGGAGCCACATCACCTCGAGCAAGCATTGCTGGCGGTGATCGAACAGCACGACGCCTTGCGTTTGCGTTTCACCGAAGTCGCAGGTCAATGGCAGGCCGAGCACCAAGCGGTTTCCGAGGCACCGGTGGTGTGGCAAGTGCGCGTTGCGTCCATGGACAAATGCGCGGCACTGTTCGCCGATGCCCAGCGCAGCCTCGATCTCGAAGCGGGGCCGCTGATGCGGGCGCTGCTGGTCGACGGTCCCGAGGGCCAACAGCGGCTGTTCATTGCCATTCACCACCTGGTGGTGGACGGCGTTTCGTGGCGGGTGCTGCTGGACGATCTGCAAACGGTGTATCGCCAACTGGACGCGGGGCAGTCGGCAAAACTGCCGGCGAAAACCAGTGCCTTCAAGGACTGGGCCACACGTTTGCAAGCGTATGCCGGCAGCGAATCCCTGCGTGAAGAACTGAGTTGGTGGCAGTCTCAACTGGCCGGTCAAAGTGTCGAGTTGCCGTGTGATCGACCCGAGGGTGGCCGGCAGAATCGTCATGCACAAACCGTCAGTGTGCGCCTCGACAGCGAACGCACCCGACAATTGTTGCAGCAAGCGCCGAGTGCCTATCGCACCCAGGTCAACGACTTGTTGTTGACTGCATTGGCCCGCGTGCTGTGCCGTTGGAGCGGTCACGCGTCGGCGTTGATTCAACTCGAAGGCCATGGCCGTGAAGCGCTGTTCGACGAAATCGACCTGACGCGCACCGTCGGCTGGTTCACCAGCGCTTATCCGCTGCGGCTGATGCCGCTGAACATTGAAGAAGCCGCCGGGCAGGGCGCCTCGATCAAGGCGATCAAGGAACAACTGCGTGCGGTGCCGCACAAAGGTCTGGGTTATGGCGTGTTGCGTTATCTCGCCGATGACTCGATCCGTCAGAGCATGGCGGCCTTGCCGGTGGCGCCGATCACCTTCAATTACCTCGGTCAGTTCGACCAGAGCTTCGGCGCGGACGCCTTGTTCCTGCCTCTCGATGAAGCGGTCGGCGCGGCCCATGATCCTCGCGCGCCGCTGCCCAATGAGCTGAGCATCGACAGTCAGGTCTATGGTGGTGAGCTGGTACTGCGTTGGACCTTTAGCGCCGAACGCCACGATCCGCGGACCATCACCGATCTGGCTGACGCTTACCTCGGCGAATTGCAGAGCCTGATCGAACATTGCCTGGTCGACGATGCGGGCGGCCTGACGCCGTCTGACTTCCCGTTGGCGAAACTGACCCAACCGCAACTCGACGCGCTGCCCATCCCGGCCGCCGTCATCGAAGATGTCTACCCGCTGACGCCGATGCAGGAAGGCATGCTGCTGCACACCTTGCTGGAACCGGGCACCGGCCTCTATTACATGCAGGATCGCTACCGCATCAACAGCGAGCTCGACCCGCAGCGTTTCACCCAGGCCTGGCAAGCGGTGATCGCCCGTCACGAAGCCCTGCGCGCATCGTTCTGCTGGAACGTCGGCGAAGACATGCTGCAAGTTATCCACAAGCCAGGCAGCACGCCGATCGAGTACCTGGACTGGACCGCAATCGCCGACGCCGAGCAGGAGCCGACGTTGCAGGCACTTCTCAAAAGCGAGCGTGAGGCCGGGTTCGATCTGCTCAATCAGGCACCGTTCCACTTGCGACTGATCCGAGTTGGCGCGGCGCGTTACTGGTTCTTGATGAGCAACCACCACATCCTCATCGATGCCTGGTGCCGTTCGCTGCTGATGAACGATTTCTTCGAAATCTACACCGCACTGGGCGAAGGTCGAGACGCGCAGCTGGCCGTGCCACCGCGCTATCGCGACTACATCGGCTGGCTGCAGCGCCAGAGCCTGGCCGAGGCGCGGCAGTGGTGGAAAACCAACCTGCAAGGCTTCGAACGGACCACGCCGATTCCGAGCGACCGGCCGTTCCTGCGTGAACATGCCGGTGAAAGCGGCGGCATGATCGTCGGCGATCGCTATACAAGGCTGGATGCCCGTGACGGTGCGCAACTGCGCGAACTGGCCCAGGCGCATCAACTGACCATCAACACATTTGCTCAAGCGGCGTGGGCGCTGGTGCTGCAACGTTTGAGCGGTGATCGCGACGTGCTGTTCGGCGTCACGGTGGCTGGTCGTCCGGTGGCAATGCCAGCGATGCAGCGCACCGTCGGGCTGTTCATCAACAGCATCGCGCTGCGGGTGAAAATGCCCGAAGACGATCAGCGCTGCAGCGTTCGCCAATGGCTCAGTGGCTTGCTCGACTGCAACATGCAGCTGCGCGAGTACGAATACCTGCCGCTGGTGAGCATTCAGGAAAACAGCGAACTGCCCAAGGGCCAGCCGTTGTTTGACAGCCTGTTCGTGTTCGAAAACGCCCCGGTGGAAGTCTCGGTGCTGGACCGTGCGCAGAGCCTCAACGCGACGTCTGATTCGGGTCGAACCCACACCAACTTCCCGCTGACGGCGGTCTGCTATCCGGGCGATGACCTGGGCTTGCACCTGTCTTACGACCAGCGTTACTTCGATGAATCGACCGTCGAACGCATGCTCGGCGAGTTCAAGCGGTTGCTGCTGGCGCTGGTCGAAGGTTTCCATGGCGACATGGCTGACTTGCCGCTGCTGGGGCCCGAAGAGCAGGACTTCCTGATCCATGGCTGCAATCAGAGTGAACACGACTATCCGCTGGAGCAGAGCTACGTCGCGTTGTTCGAAGTTCAGGTCGCGCAACATCCACAACGGATTGCCGCGAGTTGCCTCGACAAGTTGCACAGCTACGTTGAGCTGAACCAGCGCAGTAACCGTCTCGGCCATGCGCTGATTGCGGCAGGCGTCGGGCTGGATCAACCGGTGGCATTGCTGGCTGAACGTAACCTTGATCTGCTGGGCATGATCATCGGCAGCTTCAAGGCGGGCGCCGGTTACTTGCCGCTGGACCCGGGCCTGCCGAGTCAGCGTCTGAGCCGGATCATTGACCTGAGCCGCACGCCGTTGCTGGTTTGCACCGAGGCCTGTCGTGAACACGCTGTCGCGCTACTGGAACAGTTCAGTGGCGCCAATCGGCCGAAGTTGCTGGTGTGGGAAGAGGTGCAGGCGAGCGATGTTTCGGTGGTCAATCCGGGTGTCTACAGTGGTCCGGACAACCTCGCTTACGTGATCTATACCTCGGGTTCCACCGGTCTGCCGAAGGGCGTGATGGTCGAGCAGCGCGGCATGCTCAACAACCAGTTGAGCAAGGTGCCGTACCTGAACCTGAGCGCCGCCGATGTGATTGCTCAGACCGCCTCGCAAAGTTTCGACATTTCGGTCTGGCAGTTCCTCGCCGCACCGCTGTTCGGCGCTCGGGTGGACATCGTGCCGAACACCATCGCCCATGATCCGCAAGGGTTGCTGGCGCATGTGTCGACCCAGGGCATCACCGTGCTGGAAAGCGTGCCATCGCTGATTCAGGGCATGCTCGCCCAGGAACGCATGAGCCTCGACGGCCTGCGCTGGATGCTGCCGACCGGTGAGGCAATGCCGCCGGAACTGGCACGTCAATGGCTGTTGCGCTACCCGCAGATCGGGCTGGTCAACGCCTATGGCCCGGCGGAATGCTCGGATGACGTGGCGTTCTTCCGCGTCGACATGGCGTCGACTCGCGGCAGTTACCTGCCGATCGGTACGCCGACCGACAACAACCGTTTGTACCTGCTCGACGGCGCGCTGGAACTGGTGCCGTGGGGTGCAGTGGGCGAGCTGTGCGTCGCCGGTACTGGCGTCGGCCGCGGCTACGTCAGTGATCCGTTGCGCACCGCTCAAGTGTTTGTGCCGAACCCGTTTGGCGCGCCGGGTGATCGTCTGTATCGCACCGGAGATCTGGCCCGTCGTCGCAGTGACGGCGTGCTGGAATACGTTGGGCGTATCGACCATCAAGTGAAGATCCGCGGCTACCGCATCGAACTGGGTGAAATCGAGGCGCGTCTGCATGAGCAGCCGCAAGTCCGCGAAGCGGCGGTGGGTGTGCAGGAAGGGGTCAACGGCAAGCATCTGGTCGGCTATTTGGTAGCGACTGATGCTTTGATCAATCCAACCGAGCGACTGGAACGCATCAAGCAACGCCTGCGCACTGAACTGCCGGAATACATGGTGCCGCTGCATTGGTTGTGGCTCGACCGGATGCCGCTCAATGCCAACGGCAAACTGGATCGCAAGGCCTTGCCGGCGCTGGAAATCGGCCAGTTGCAGTGCCAGGACTATCAGGCACCACGCAATGAACTGGAGCAAATCTTGGCTGATATCTGGGCCGAAGTGCTAAAGGTCGAGAAGGTGGGGGGGCGTGACAACTTCTTCGAGCTGGGCGGGCATTCGCTGCTGGCGACGCAGATCGCTTCGCGGGTGCAGAAAGCCCTGCAACGTGATGTGCCGCTGCGGGCGATGTTCGAATGCAGCACGGTGGAAGAACTGGCCGAGTACATCGAAGGGCTGGCGGCGAGCGACACCACCGAGGAGAAGGTTGATCGGTTGAATGATCTGATGGCGGAGTTGGAAGGGCTTTGATTCTCTAGCGATTGTGAAGGCCCCTTCGCGAGCAGGCAGGCTCGCTCCCACATCTAGTCCTGCAAACACAGGTCCATTGTGGGAGCGAGCCTGCTCGCGAAGGGTCCGGTGAGGTCACTTAGGCCCGAGAATCTTCACCAACTTGTCCGGCGAAGGCGCGCCTTGCTGCTGTTGCAACTCGCCCTTGTCGTCCATGTAGAAAATCGCCGGGGTGGCCTGCAGCTCCAATTCTTCCATCAACTGCATGTTGGCCGCCAGTTTCGCCTGAATCGCCGGAGGTACGTTCTTCAGGGCTTTTAGCGAGCTGTTCTTGCCGGACTTCTCATGGTCTTCAAGCGCTTTCTGTGGATCCTTGGCGGCCAGCAGCGCAGCCGATTTGCCCGGGCTGTCTTCGCGGATGATGCCGACCATGATGTGCCGCAGCTGCACCTTGCCAGCCTTGACCCATGGCCGCGCCTGCTCCCAGAACATGTTGCAGTAAGGGCAATTCGGATCGCTGAACAAGTACACGACCCGCGGCGCATCTTTCTTCCCGTCAGCGATCCAGTTGCTGGTTTCCATTTTCCCCCAGACTTCCTTGGCCATCGGTGCGTAAACCAGCTTCTGCAGCGGCGCGCTGCTCAGGTCGTTGCCGTCGGCGTCGTACAAATTGCCGAGCAACACATGCTTGCCATCCGGAGTCAGATACAGCGCGATGCCGCGGCTCTGGTACTGCGCCGCATAACCCCGCAGACCGTCGGGTGCGTCGAATTGGCCAACGATTTTCGCGCCCTTGGCTTCGATTTTCTTGATCGCTTCGGGCAGCTCTTCAGCCTGGACCGACGGCAAGTGCAGCAGGGCGGCGCCCAGGGTCAATGTCAGCAGGTGGCGGAGGCGGGGCATGGCAGTTTCCTTGAAGAGGTGGCCGGTGCGGCAGGATTCGGGGTGTCGAAGTTTTCCAGGGCGCGAGCCAGGCTGGCGTCCGACAGCTCACCCAGATGGCTGCCCAGCAGGCGACCGTCGGGACTATAGAACAGCGTAGTCGGCAACGCCATGGAGCCGACGGCCTGGCCCAAACGGCCACTGCCGTCGAACAGCACGTTGGACAGGCTCAGGCCCTGGGTTTCCAGGTAAGTACTGACGCTTTGCATGCTTTCAGCCTGGTTGACGAACAGGAAGGTCAGGTCCGGGCGGTGTTGCTGGGCGTTTTCCAGCACGGGCATTTCCCGGCGGCACGGCGGACACCAGGTGGCCCAGAGATTGATCACCAACGGGCCGCCCTTGTAGTCGGCCAATTGCACGGTTTCACCGGCGGCATTGCGCAGGGTAATGTCCGGCAGGCGTGTGCCTTGTTCGTAAATCGTCAGGGAGAAAGTCGCCAGCAGCCAGAACGCCAGGCCACTGGCCACGCCAAAGCCCAAGGGGCGGCGCAAGCCCGGGCGACGCCAGCCTCGATACAACGCGACGAGCAGCAGCACGATCACACCGGGCCAGGCGAGAAAGCCGCCGTCGCGCAGGTCGATGATCTGCCACGGATCGTTGCGGTACTGCGCCCAGTAGGCGATCACGAAGCTGATCCGGGCGGCCAGCATGCCCAGCAGGAACAGGCTGAACAGCACCGACTCCGGGTTCTCGCCGCCGCGCTTGGCCACTCGCCAGCCGACGAAGGTCGCCAGCGCCAGGGCACTGATCAGCAGCAGGTGATTAAGCGCGATGGCAAAAGTGCCGAGGGTCAAGGTCAGCATTAACGGGCGTCTCGGGTGGTGGACCAGCGTTGCAGGAAGGTGTCGGCATTGACCTCACCGGTGATGCGCTGGCTGCGACGCTCGATGCCGTCGGCACCGATCCACAGCAAGCTCGGTGGCCCCGGCACTTTATAACGGCCGAGCAGTTCGCGGCTGGCGGCATTGTCAGCGGTGACGTCCAGGCGTAGCAAGCGCACATCTTTCAAGGCTTCCAGTACGTGGGGTTTGCCGAATACCTGTTTTTCCATGACCTTGCACGACACGCACCAGTCGGCATAGTAGTCCAGCAGCACCCACTGGCCTTGAGCCCGTGCCGCGTCGAGTTCTCGTTGCAGTGCGGCGGGGTCCTTGAGGGTGGTGAAAGCGTCGTGGCCGACAGGGTTTGCCGCACGGCTCGAGTTCGAAGTGCTGTAGACCTGCAATGGCTTGAACAGATCGTCACTGCCTCCGGCGGCACCCAGCAGCAGCAGGCTGCCCCACAAACCCAGTAACAATGAGCTGGCACCGAACACATGAGCGGTCCGTCCGAAACCTGCGGATTGGCGCCAGGCGCTGTAGGCCGCGATCACCAGCAAGGCGCCGCACAAGCCGACCCACAGGGATTCATCCAGCACCGGGCGCAGCATCAGCAGGGCAGTGGCGAGGAACAGGAAGCCGAACACTCCCTTGAGCAGGTTCATCCAGGCGCCGGGTTTGGGCAGGAAGCGATTGCCGACGGTCACCAGCAACAGCAGCGGCACACCGATGCCGACGCCCATGGCGAACAGAATCAGTCCGCCATGCAGCGCATTGCCACTTTGAGCGATGTAGAGCAAGGCGCCCGCCAATGGCGCGGTCATGCACGGACCCACCAGCAAACCGGACAAGGCCCCCAACACACCAGCGCCCAACAGGCTGCCGCCGCGCTGATTACGCGAGACATGTTCCAGGCGATCACGCACAGCCACCGGCAGTTGCAACTCGAAGAAGCCGAACATCGGCAACGCCAGCAACACAAACACCGCTGCGAAACTGCCCAGCAACCAAGGGTTTTGCAACAACGCCTGCAGATTCGCCCCGAGCAGCGCGGCCAGCACGCCCATCGCCGCATACACCAGCGCCATGCTCACGACGTAGCTGGTCGCCAAGGCGAAACCGCGCTTGGGCGTGGCGCCACTGCCGACGATCAAACCCGCCAGAATCGGCAGCATCGGCAACGAGCAAGGCGTGAAGGCCAACAACAGCCCCAGACCAAAGAACACCAGCAAGCTCCAGCCCAGCGCTCGTTGTTGCAGGTCGCTGGCCAAGGCTTGATCCGGCGCTCCATTTGTCGCAGCGGAAGTCGATTTACCGCCCAGATCCACGACCTGGGATTGCGGCGGATAACACAAGCCGGCATCGGCACAGCCCTGGAAGCCCACCTTGATCTGACCTGTGGCGCCTGCCGGGATCTTCAGTTCCAGGCCTTGGCGATAGACCTGCTGTTCGCCGAAGAACTCATCGCTGTGCGCTTCGCCGTCAGGCAATACGGGCTTTTGCTCCGCGGGCAAGCCATCGAATTTCAGGCGTTGCTGGTAGAGGTAATAGCCGTCGGCGATCTGCCAATAAAGCTGGGTTTCACCGGAATCCAGGCGTTCAGAGGTGAAGATGAACGCCTTGCCGACGGGAAGAAAGTCGGATTTGGTCGCGAAGGGATCAGTCCCTGCCTGGGCCAAACCCGAGATCAGGAGAACAAAAAATAGAAACAGTCGACGCATGGGTAAGCCTTGTCCCTGTGCAAGTGAGGTGCACAATGGGCGGCGTCGATTAACCGATGATTAACCATGCTCTGGCTTTAAGGTTGAGAGCGCGAGACCCGATTTAAAAAAAAGGGCGAGCCTCGGCGGTTGCAATGTGCTCGGATTGATTTTGTCGCCTCGTGTCCGAAGCGTTTTCAGGGATTTGAAAGGTGATGTGTTCGTTATTGATCAAGAGAAATATAGAAATGGCGGTCAGCTGCTCGATCATTTTGCGCTGCCCGCCAATCAATGGTGATGAAGCTCGTCAGTTTATTTTATTGGGTGATGTATTGGGTGCTGTTTATATGGCTCTTACGTGAGTATTTATCGGTTGAGTTTTGAGGGGTGAGTGTCAATCCGTCCAAGAGTATGGTCTTGTATTTGTGCTTCTTTGAACATTACCGGCGTTAAGGTTTTTGTAAGTTCGGCCAAGTTTCGTTGTTGACCTTGAAGGGGGCACTCGTCAGGTGGTTTTGCTGGATGTTGTATTTTAAGTATTCGTTATTGGTCAAGAAAATATAGTAGTAGCTGTCTCCAAACGTTGCATGGATTTTTACGGCTGTGATGATTCGGTCGGTGTAAGGTGTCAAGCCTGGCCATGAAGTTTCATCAATGGGGTGCGTTGCAATCTGCTGGGTTTTCCAGTCGAAGTCCAAGCCTTCTCCATTATCTAGGATGAATCTGAACATTGTTTTATTTTTTTTAAATAAACCCGTTCCTTCCCACCAGGTTCCTGCAACTATGCGGTTGAAATAGGGTAGTAGTGGGGCCCACTGTGAACCTTTAATGGTGCGCATTCCTCTGTTGGAATCGGCATCCTGATCGTACTCACAGAACATTGGCGTTTCACCGTCGTAATAAAATAGCCAAAGGATGTCGGCGTCGAGCTCAATTTTGTTTTCTGTAATGATGTTGGAGGTGTGGAAGCCGAAGCGCAGCTTGCTCAAGTGCTGGTGTAGCACGCCCCAATTCTCGCGTGTGTAGTATTTTGGATAGCCGTAGTCTACTTCGTTGTAAGAATTGTCGAACCGGCTATATTTTTTTGTGTCTTTGAAAAAGAAATAGCACTTGTCTCTGTCGGAGCGCCAGTCGACGGCGACAAAATTTTCCATTGGTTTCATTTTTTGCACCTTTGATATCGGTTTGTTTTTGGTTGGTAGTTGAGATTATAACGTGTGTTATATTCTGCGGAAGTATCGATATATATAAGTTTGTTTCCAGGTTGATTAAGGTTGGTTGTGTTGTTGGGGGACTGTATAAACACGTCTGCAGATGCCCGTATACCTGTTTTATGAAAGGCTCGACCGGTCACGTGGGCTTCTCTTCGCCCCTTGTCCCCGACATAATCACGACTTAATCCCAGCCTGCTTCAATCGCACTATTTGTGGAGCTCCCCATGCACGTACTGGTTTGCGAAGACGATGAGTTGATCGCCAGCGGCATCGTCGCCGGCCTGACCGCCCAGGGCCTGACCGTAGAGCACGTTGCCACGGCTTCCTCTGCCCGGGCGATGCTCAAGGTCGCCGAGTTCGATGTGATGGTGCTCGACCTCGGTCTGCCCGATGAAGACGGTTTGAAGCTGCTGCAGCAGTTGCGACACGGCGGTCTGGAAATCCCGGTGTTGATCCTCACCGCCCGGGATTCAGTCACCGACCGCGTCGATGGCTTGCAAGCCGGTGCCGACGATTACTTGCTCAAGCCTTTCGACCTGCGCGAACTCGCCGCGCGTCTGCATACGTTGTTGCGACGGGTGGCGGGGCGCAGCGTCAACCTGATCGAGCACGGCCGTTTGACGTACGACCCGAGCAGCCGCGAAACCATGCTGGGCGGCCAGCCGGTGGACCTTTCCCGTCGCGAGCAGTCGCTGCTGCAGGCCTTGCTGCATAACCGGGGTCGGGTGCTGTCCACCGAGCAACTCAAAGACAGCGTCTACGGTTTCAACGATGAGCTGGAAAGCAACGCCCTCAATGTGCATATCCATCACCTGCGGCGCAAACTCGGCAATGGCATTGTCGAGACCGTGCGCGGCCTGGGCTATCGACTGGGGCCGGCCGATGGCGGAGAGGAATTGAAAAAGTGATGAGCCTGCGATTGCGCCTGAGCCTGACACTCGGCGCCGCTTTTGCGCTGATCTGGGCCCTGGCTGCGGCCTGGATGCTCAGCGACCTGCGCAACCAAATGATGTTTTCCCTCGACCAGCGACTGGTGGCGTCGGCACGCATGGTCGCCGGCCTGATGGAGCAAATGCCGGCGTTGCCGAGCAAGGGTGAGGGCACTCATTTCAGCGCAGAACAATTGAACATCCCCGGTGGCATGGCCTGTCAGGTCAGTTCGTTGCGTGGCGAAATCCTCGCCCGCAGTCATACCGATCCGCAACAAACCCTGGAAGCCGAGAAAATGGGCTTCCACGATCAGATGATCGACGGCGCGCCGTGGCGCAGTTTCACCTTGGCCCGCGGCGATCTGCGCATCACCACCGCCGATCGGCAGATCGAGCGTGAAGCGCTGAACCTGTCGATCCTGCTGGCGGCTTCGGTGCCGGTGGGCGTGGCCTTGCTCGGTTGCCTGTGCCTCTTGTGGCTGGGTATTGGCCAGGGGCTGGCGCCACTCAACCGCATGCGCGATGCGTTGATGCGCCGCAGCGCCGATTCCCTGGAACCGCTGCAGATCCAGCCGCTGCCCAGCGAACTGCAACCGTTGCTGGACACCCAGAATCAGCTGTTCCAACGGATCGGCAAGACCATCGAACGGGAACGCCGTCTGACCGGTGACGCCGCCCACGAGTTACGCAGCCCGTTGACGGCGATCAAGACCCACCTGCAAGTGGCGCGCATGACCGATGGCGCGGCCCGGGATCAATCCCTGGCCCGGGCCGAAGAGGGTGCCGATCGCCTGCACCGCACCCTTGAACAATTGCTGCTGCTGGCGCGGGTCGAGGGCAGTCTGTCGTTCGATGATGGTGTGCAATGCAGCGCCGAGCAGGTGGCGAAACTGGCGATTCAGGACGCCGCCAGCGGTGATCGTCAGCGGATCAAGTTTCAGGTGCCGCCGAAGATCTCTCACGCCCCGGTGCAAATGCCCGCCGTGCTGTCGATTGCCGCGCTGCGCAACCTGCTGGACAACGCGCTGCGTCATACCCCGGGCGACGGCGCGGTGGAGCTCAGTCTGGTAACCACCGGCAACCGCGTGCAGTTTGTGGTTCGCGACCATGGGCCCGGCATTGCCGAAGACGATCTGCAACACCTGACCCAACGCTTCTGGCGCCATGGCCAGAGCACCGGCTGCGGTCTCGGTCTGGCGATTGTCCAGGCGATTGTCCAGCGCTGCGGCTGCACCCTGCATTTCGACAGCCGGCCGGATGGGCTGCGGGTTGAGTTGACCATGCCGTTGCAACCCATCTGATACCCCCCCAATCCCCTGTGGGAGCGCGCTCGCTCCAACAGGGGTTCTATGTCGCACATCAAATGTAACTCCTCTCCATTGGCATTCGAGCCGTCACCGGCGCTATCGTCCCCGGCAGCTTTGACTCAATGGATTGAGGTAACAGCGCCATGGATGCACCCATACACATCTGCAAGGCAACCCCCGCCGACGCCGGCATCATTAGCCGGATCGTCGAGCGCTCCATTCGCGTGGGTTGCGCGCTCGACCATCGCAACGATCCGCTAACCGTCGCCACCTGGACCCACAACAAGACCATCGAACACGTGCAGCCCTGGCTGACCGACCAGCGGTTGTACCTGAACATCGCCCTGTTGCAGGACAAACCGGTCGGGGTCGCCATGGCCGCGATCAGTGGCAAGGTCGCGTTCTGTTACGTGCAGCCGGAATGGTTTCGTCGCGGGGCCGGGCAAGCGCTGGTGCACGACCTCGAAGGCTGGTTGTTCGGTCAGGGTTTGCGCCAGGCACGACTCAATAGCACCCGTACCAGTGAAGCGTTTTACCGTCATCTGGGTTACCAGCCTTGCGCTGGAACCTTCGCGGTGGCGGGGCTCCATGCCATTCCCATGCACAAAGCGCTGACACCCCCTTCATAGAAAGCTGATCGAGGGTCTAAATCCTCGGCGCCCTGATGCGTTTCCAGAACAGGAAAACCTTATTGAGGGGTCGAGAGATGTCAGTCGCTACCAGCCATATGGAAGATCAGTCGGCCCGGATCACTCCGGCGCCGGCCGAGACGCTTTATCAGTTCAACGAATCGCCGTTGCTGGCCCGTCAGAACCAGCAGGAATCGAATGCCCGCAGCTATCCGCGACGTATTCCCCTGGCTCTTAAACGTGCCCAAGGCATTTATGTCGAAGACGTCGAAGGCCGTAGCTTTATCGATTGCCTGGCCGGTGCCGGCACGCTCGCGCTGGGGCACAACCATTCGGTGGTGATCGAAGCGATCCAGCAAGTGCTGACCGATGAACTGCCCCTGCACACCCTCGACCTGACCACCCCGGTCAAGGATCAGTTCGTTCAGGACCTGTTCGGTTTGCTGCCGCCGGCATTGGCCGCTGAAGCCAAGATCCAGTTCTGCGGCCCGACCGGCACCGACGCAGTGGAAGCCGCGCTGAAATTGGTGCGCACCGCCACCGGACGCAGCACCGTGCTGTCGTTCCAGGGCGGTTATCACGGCATGAGCCAGGGCGCGCTGAGCCTGATGGGCAGTCTGGGGCCGAAAAAGCCCTTGGGCGCCTTGCTCAGCAATGGCGTGCAGTTCATGCCGTATCCCTACGACTACCGCTGCCCGTTCGGGCTCGGCGGCGCGCAAGGGGTGAAGGTCAACCTGAGCTACCTGGAAAACCTGCTGAACGATCCCGAGGCGGGTGTGCAATTGCCGGCGGCAGTGATCGTTGAAGCGGTGCAGGGCGAGGGCGGGGTGATCCCGGCCGATCTCGACTGGTTGCGCGGCCTGCGGCGAATTACCGAAAAGGCCGGCGTGGCCCTGATCGTCGATGAAATCCAGAGCGGATTTGCCCGCACCGGCAAGATGTTCGCCTTCGAACACGCCGGGATCATTCCCGACGTGGTGGTCATGTCCAAAGCCATCGGCGGCAGTTTGCCGCTGGCCGTGGTGGTCTATCGTGACTGGCTCGACACCTGGCTGCCGGGCGCCCATGCCGGGACCTTCCGCGGCAATCAGATGGCCATGGCCGCCGGTTCTGCGGTGATGCGTTACCTGACCGAACACAAGGTCTGCGAGCACGCCGCCGTCATGGGCGAACGCTTGAGCGAACACCTGCGGATCCTGCAACGGGACTTCCCGCAACTGGGTGACATTCGCGGGCGCGGCTTGATGCTTGGCGTTGAACTGGTCGATCCGACGGGTGCGCCGGATGCATTGGGTCATCCGCCGATTTTCGGTCGTCTGGCGCCGCTGGTGCAGCGTGAATGCCTCAAGCGCGGCTTGATTCTTGAATTGGGCGGCCGTCATGGCGGCGTGGTGCGGTTCCTGCCGCCGCTGGTGATCACTGCGGGGGAAATCGATCGGGTGGCCGAGATTTTCGGCAGGGCCATGGCCGCTGCCACCGCCAGCCTCTAAATTTTTCAGCCTCTGGCACGTTCCTTCTACATACGGCTGCGCACGCAGTGCAGCCCACCCTACAGCGATGGAGAAACACCATGACTTCAGTATTCGACCGCGAGGACATCCTCTTTCAGGTCGTGGTCAACCACGAAGAGCAATACTCGATCTGGCCCGACTACAAAGCCGTGCCTGCAGGCTGGCGCACCGTGGGCAAGAGCGGCCTGAAAAAGCAATGCCTGGCCTACATCGAAGAAACCTGGACCGACATGCGTCCTCTGAGCCTGCGTCAGAAGATGGACGAGCAGGCGGCCGTGGCTCACTAAAGTTTTCGCGCAAAGAGAAGCCCACTGGACCGGAAAGGTCAGCGGGCTTTTTTGGGTCTGGAATTGATCGTTCCCACGCTGCGTGGGAATGCCTCAACGGGCGCTCCGCGTCCGCTTTGGGACGCAGAGCGTCCCGGGCTGCATTACCACGCAGAGCGTGGGAACGATCATCTTAGGTCGCGGGCTTACCGCTCAATCCCGTGATCACCAAATCCACATTCCCTTCCAGCTCGGCCACCGGATCCGCCGCGTCCACACTCAACACCACCAACCGGCTACCCGCTTCGGCAATCACCGCTTTCAGCGCATCCGACGGCTGTCGGTGGTGCAACACCACCGCCACGTCATTGTCCTTGAGCGTCGCGCCCAATTGCTTGAGCGCTTCAGGTGTCCACTCGGTATCCGGCCGTGCGTCGAGGCCGATCAGCTCTAGGTTGAGGCTGCCAATCAGATAGCCAAAGTGATCGCTCAGGCTCATCACACTGAGGTTGTCGGCACTGGTCAGCCGCGCTTCGCTGTCGGCGCTGAACGTGAGCAAGCGCTGTTTAAGCGCCGCCAGGTTGGCCTCGATTGTCGGCTTGGCCTCGGGCGCCAGACGCACCAGGTCCGCCGCCATCACGTCCGCCATCCGCCCCATGTTGTTACTGGAAAACCATGGCTGACTGTTCAACCCGTCGACTTTGTTGCCAGGTTGCACGGCGATGCCGGGCAGGGCGCCATCCACCGGGCGCGCGGCGTCGACCTCAACGATACGGATGTTGCTGCGCCGCGAGATCGGGTACAGCGGGTCATCCGCCCACAGCGAGCGCAGGCCGATCACCGCATCGGCATCGGTCGCCAGTTTGGCCAGCGCCGGAGCGCCACGACCTGTGAAGTACGCGGTCTGACGGCTGCCAGGCAGGTTGGCCGGTGCGGCACGTTCAAGGTTGACGTCGGTGCCTTTGAGCAAGACTTCGCCCAGACCGTAAGTGATCGGCAAGGAGGCCAATACACGCAGCGGTTTGGCGCTGTCAGCCGCTATGGATGTATTGACCAGCCCACACAGGGGCAATGTGAAGGTCAATGCCAGGGTCAGTTGACGCAGAGAAAAAGACATTTATCCGAGATTCCCTTTCAGGCTTGGGACGACGCCACGGGCAATGGCGGCGAGAGCGAAGGCGATGCCGGCCACCAGAATGATCGCGGCGCCGGACGGGATAGGCAGGTCGAACACAATCGGCGCAAGGATCCCACACAGCGTACTGACCGTGGCGATCAGCACCGAGCACCAGAAAAACCCCTTGAGCGACTGGCTGAGCAAACGCGCCGCCGCCGCTGGAATCACCAACAGTGCGCCGACCAGAATCGCGCCGATGACTTTCACCGCCGCCACGGTGATCAACGTCACCAGAATCACGAACAGGTAATCCAGAGTCTTCACCGCCACACCGCGAACCGCCGCCAGTTGCGGGTTGAAACTGACCAGCATGATGCGGTTGTACAGCGGCAAGGCCAGCGCCATGACCAGCGAACCGACGATGGCCAACACCAACAGGTCATTGCCGTTCACCGTCAGCACCGAACCGAACAGCACGTTTTCAAGGATGTGTACGTTGATCTTGCCCGCCAGAATCAGCAGCAGACTGGCGCCCAATGCCAACGACACCGACAGGAACACACCGATCAGCGTATCTGGCGCCAACCCCGTGCGATTGCGCAGGTAATTCAGCAAGATGCCAAACAGCAAACAGTAGCCGAACAGGCTGCCGTAAGGCCCGGTGTAAGGCTCGCCCAGCAGAATGCCGATGGCCACGCCGGTCAGTGCCGCATGGCCCACCGCTTCGGAGAAAAACGCGAACCGCTTGACCACCACCAACGTGCCCAATCCACCCAGTACCGGGCCGATCAGCAAGCCGGCGAGCAGCGCGTTGACCACAAATCCGTAGGCCAACGCCTCGGGCAGGTAACCCGACGAGGCCCAGCCCTGAACCATCAAACGAAAGGCTTCGTAACTCATCAGGCCGCGCTCCGTGGATGGGTCGAAAACAGCGTCAGCAATCGCTCCGGCGTCAGTGCCTGTTTCGGCGTGGTATCGAACAGCACCCGGCGATTGAGCCCGGTGACGCGATCCGCCAACCGTCCAACCGCTTCCAGATCATGTTCGATCCACAGCACGGTGATCCCGCTCTGGCGCCAGTCGCCGAGCAGCTGTTCGAACATTTGAATGCCGGCCTCATCGAGCGCCGACATCGGTTCGTCGAGCACCAGCAACTGCGGCGCCGGAATCAGACCCTGAGCCAGCAATACTCGTTGCCGTTCACCACCAGACAACGCGCCCATGCGCCGCTTGCGTTTGTCCTCCATGCCGACCCGTTCCAGGGCTTCGCCAATAGCGGCGGCGTAGTGTTTGCTCAAGCCGAGGAACGCCGGACGGCGCTGACACATGGCCGCCATGAAATCATCGACGGTCATCGGCAAGCCCCGATCGAATTCCAGGGCTTGAGGCACGTAGCCGATGGTCCCCGGCGTGCCGGGCCATTGCAGGCTCAGACGACCCTGATGCGGCATCTGCCCGAGCAGGGTCTTGATCAGCGAGCTTTTGCCGCCACCGTTGGGGCCGACCAGCGCATGCACGCTGCCGGGCTGGACCTGGAACGTGACATTGTCGAGGATTGTCGTGCGGCCCAGCGTCAGGCTGACCTCCTCAAAATCGAGGGTTGGCCCCGAAACCTGTGGGAGCGACGGTGCGACGATTCGACTTGCTCGCGATTGCGGTGTGTCATTTAGCGATGATGTTGACTGGCCGGACGCCTTCGCGAGCAAGCTCGCTCCCACAGGGGATTCGGTGTCAGTTGGGGTGGGGTTTTGTGCGCTGATGGTTTCTTTAGCGGTCATTGGCCGGACTCCTGAATCGCCCGGACCACGGTGTTGAGGTTGCCGGTCATTTCCTTTTCGTACTTGTCGGCGGTGTATTCGCCATAGGAAATGTGCGACAGCGGATACAGCTTCACCCCGGATTCACGCTGGATGGTCTCGACGTAGGTGGACGGGAAATCCATCTCCGAGAAGATCACCTTCACGTCCAGCTCCCGCAGTTGATCGATGGTCTTTTTCAGCTGGCTCGGGCTCGGTTCGATGCCGTGGGCCGGTTCGACCACAGCGGTCACTTCCAGGCCAAACTCGCGCAGCAAATAGTCGTACGCCGCGTGGACAGTGGCCACTCGCAGTTCGGCGTTCGGCGCCTGGGTCAGTTTCGCCAGGGCATCGGCGCGCATCTGCCGCAGGCGTTTACCGTAGGCGCGGGCGTTCTGGGTGTAGGTCTTGGCGTTAGCCGGGTCGAGCTTGCCCAGTTCCCGGGCGATGTTGTTGACCTGGGCAATCGAGGCGCTGATCGACAGGAACGTGTGCGGGTTTACGACCTTGCCGGCGCCGCCAGCAGCCGTGCCGGTGGCAGCCAAAAGCGGCACGTTTTCGTTGGCTTCGATCACCGGAACGTTCGGTGTTTCGCTGGCGGCGATCATGCGGTCGGCGAAGTCGTCATGGCCGACACCGTTGAGCACGATCACGTCCAGCCCGCTGATGCGCTTGATGTCTTCGGCGCGCGGCTCGTAGGCATGCGGGTTGAAACCGGCCGGAATCAGCGGTACCACCTCGGCCTTGTCACCGACGATGTTCGCCACGTAGCTGTAATAAGGGTGCAGGGTGATGCCGATGCGCAGGCGCTTGGCCTCGTCAGCATGGGCCATGGGTGTCAGCAGACAGACAAACAGGCCGATCAGCAGCAGGCGCAAAAGCGGACGGCGTTGAGATGAAATAGGCATGGGAAAGCGGTCTTCTCTCGGGTGAAGGCGAGGGTTCAGTGCCGGTGCTGGCGGGTCACGCCGGCATCGAATTGCGCGACGATCTGCTGCCAGCCGGCGCTTTCGAGCGCGGCGTCAGTGAGCTCGGTCGGGGCAGTGAGGGCGTTGCCGCGGTTGAGCCAGACGTCCGGCGCATCGTCGTCAGCGGTCAAGCGCATCAAAAACGAACCCGCCACGGTGGGCGTCTGGCTCTGGCCGAAGTAAGCCTTGGCGTCGAGCAATTGCCAGGCATGAGCGCCGCGGCTGACGGAACTGGCGTCCTGGGCGAACGGCGCAAAACCTTCATCGGCAAGGGCTGCGGGGGCGGGGAGCGCCTGCTGCTCCCGACGCAGCAGGTGAATTTCGTCGAGCGTCACCCGCAGGTCGGCGTAGATGCCTTGCTCGGACGCGCTCAAGTCACGGCGGGCATCCAGTTGATGGCTGCCTACGCTGCTGACTTCCAGAGACTCACCGCGCCAGGCGACCACCGAGCCGGCAACCGCCAGGATCATCAGGCACAACAGCAACACATAGAGGGTTTCATGGCCGGCACCGGCCGGGCGAACGACGTGGGTGGTTGGCGTACTCATGGGGCTTCGATGTCCGCTTGGTCGATCTCAACGACGTGACCAGGACCTGCGTCGAACAGCACGTAGAACTCGGCGCCGGGCTTATTGAAGGTCAGGGTGGAATCGGCACCGAGCTTGCCGGGCACCAGGATGGTTTCGTCGTAGCCGATCACGTCCAGGGTCACGCCCGGCGCGCCGCTGCCGTCGGAGAAACCGCCGGTGCATTTGATCTGCTCGGCGTCGATGGCTTTGCATTCGCACATCGGGTTGTGGGCCAGGGCGCTAGCGCTGAAACCGGCGCACAGCACCAGCAGCACGGCGCTGAGAGGACGTATAACGTTGATCATGGTTTGCCTCCTTGTTGGTTCAGCCAGGCGAGGGTGGCCGGGGATGCCTGGCTCAGGGGGATCGACGCTTGATGCATCGCGCCATCCCAGCCTTCCATGGTGATCCACAGCTCGGCGTCGGCTTTGGTCTTCTCGGGGATCGGCAGCATCGCGCCCATGCGATACGGCGTGCCGAAGAAAATCACCCCGGCCGCGCGCAGGCTGCGTGGTTTACCAATGCGCAGGTAAGTGGCCTTGATCTGGTCGCGACAGCGGTCGCACAGCGCCGCGTTGAAGTTCTTCATGTAGCCGGCCGGGCCATCGAGCGTCGGCGCTTCGTTACGCAACTCGGCCAGTTGCAGGCTCCAGGGACCCACCTGAACCTCGCCGATTTCCCGCTCACCCAAACCGGTGTCACCACGAAACAGCGCCGCGTCGGCGAAGTATTTGGGCATGAACCCGAGCGGCACCAGCAACAGCAGGACGTTGATATGGAAGCGCCATTTGTGCCAGAAACGACTCAGTTTCGACCCCGGTTTTTCCGCAGCGAACAGGCTCATTGGCTGATCTCCGTGGTTTCACCGCGGAAGGCCGCAGCGGTCTGACTGCGTGGGCGTTTATGGCTGCGCTTGAGGGCGTTGGCCGTGGCCAGGGCGGTGCGCTTGGTCCAGATCAACAGGCCGCTGAGGACCATCATGCTGAGGATCAGGCCGAAGAAGAACCAGATCAGTTTGATCCAGATGCCGCCGAAATCGCCGGTGTGCAGCGGACGCATGGATTCGGTCACCCACTCCAGGCCGGAGCGGTTCGACAACAAGCGAGTGGCGGCGATGTCGCCGGTATACGGGTTGATGTCGGCCGTCTGGAACATCAGCGGATACCAACTGCGTCCACCCACCGAGAGGTAGCTATAGGCATTGGCGGGCAGGCTGACGAAGCTGTCTTCCAGGCCGGGAATACGTTCCTTGGCTTCGCGAATGGCCGTCTCCAGACTGATCATCGGCGCAGGCGAACCGTCGGCTGTCAGCGGGACACTGTCACGCGGAACCACGGCAGCCACTGGTGCGGTGGAAATCGAAATCTGGTTATCGAACATGAATGCTTGAATCAGGAACCAGGTGCTGGTGACGGAAATTACCGCGATGAACCAGATCGACCAGATGCCGCTGAGGCGATGAACGTCGCCCCAGAAAATCCGCGCGCCGTGACGAATGCGCAAAGTCGGGCGGAAGAAACCTTTCCAGAAGCGCTTGTAGACCACCAGCCCGGTGACCAACGAAGCCAGCAGCGGCAAGCTCAGGAACGACACCAGGTACCAGCCCCAGCTGTAGCCATTGGTAAACGGCACCAGCCACCAGCCATGCAGTGCGCGGGTAAATGCCTTGAAATTGAACGGCGGGGCAGTGCCCTGAATGACGCCGCTGTAGGGATTGACGTAAACCGTCACGGAGCGACCGTCGGGGTAGCTGACGTCTACGTCGAGGGCGAAGTGCGATTCGTCGGGCCGACTGATGGCCTCGACCAGGGTGTTGGGCTCAGCCTTCTTGATGGCGGCGATGATCTGGTCATAGCTGAGCAGCGGTGCATCGTCCGAGGGTTGGCTGGCGCGCATTTGCGGGTTGGCCAGCCAGACGATTTCCTGACTGACCACCGCCAGGGTGCCGGTCACACAGACGATCAGCACGAAAAACCAGATCGGCAGCGCCAGCCAGCTATGGACCAGAAACCAGAGTTTTGAACGGGATTTCTTCGACATGATTAAAGGTCTTGTTTCGATGAGAGGGCCGCCGCTAAGAGCTTCCTAGCGATGAGGTCCATGAAAGGCCAGGCCGTGGCTTTTGCCTACGCGGGCCTACTGCATCTAAATAAGACGGATGAGCATCGGAAATCCCGAACGGGGATGTGAAAGAAAATGTTTCGTGTTCCTTTGTGCACATAACCCTGTGGGAGCGAGCCTGCTCGCGATATAGGTAGTCCGTTCCTTTCTCTTCCATACTGATATTCGCTGGAAGTCGGTTGTCGGCGAGGAAGGAACATGCACCTGCGGGCTACGAATATGCTCGCGCAGCACTCGATGATTACGCTTTCACCTTCGAGTCCACAGGTGCGCTTGCGCCCTCTAACGAATTCTCAGGGAAAGCCCGACACGGCTCTCTATATCGCCTTCGCTGGACGCAAGCATGCATGTCCCTGCATGTACTTTAGCGCCTGTTGAGGTGTTCCATGCAAACGCTCCTGTCTCAGAGTTTCACTGCTTATATCGGAATTGATTGGGCAGACGCCAAGCACGACATCTGTTTGCAGATAGCTGGAGAGGCTCAGCGCAGTTTCGAGGTCATCGACCACGAGCCCGAGTCGATTGATCGCTGGGCCAGGTCGCTGCATCAACGTTACGGTGGCCCGATCGCGATCGCCGTGGAGTTGAACAAAGGCCCACTGATAGCGGCTCTGCAAAAATATGAGTTTTTTTGTATCTTTCCGATCAATCCGAGCACCTTGGCCCGGCACCGTAAAACCTTCGTCCCCAGTGGCGCCAAGGATGATCCAACGGATGCTCAATGGGCGCTTGAGCTGTTGCTGAATCATCCCGAACGGTTTCCTCAACTGGTCCAGCAAAGCTCCGCCATGCGTTCGCTCGCCAGCCTGACCGAACATCGCCGCGGGTTGGTCGATGACCGGGTCAAGATCAGCAATCGTCTGGTCTGCATGCTCAAACAGTATTACCCGTTGGCTCTTGAGCTGTTTCATGACCATGACACGCTGGTTTTCTGTGAGTTTTTGGCGCGCTGGTCGACATTTGAAGTGCTTAAGCACGCTCGGCCAGCCAGCGTTTTGAAGTTCCTTCACGCGCATAATGTTCGCCATGCTGAGCTCAATCAGCGGCGTTTGGCATTGATCGCCAAAGCCATGCCGTTGACTGAAGATCCAGGCGTGGTCAGTCCTTCAGCGCTGTATGTGCTGGCCCTGGTCTCGCAACTGAAAGGGGTCATCACGGCGATCAAAGATTTTGATCGGGAGATCGAAAAAACTGCCAACACCCTGGCCGACTATCGACTCTTCAAGGCCTTGCCCGGCGCGGGACAGCAGCTTGCCCCACGGTTGATGGTCGCCTTTGGTGAGCAGCGTGATCGCTTCAAGGATGCCAGTGCGGTGCAGCGATATGCCGGGATTGCCCCGGTCACCGAACGCAGTGGCAAGAAAAAAGTCGTCCACTGGCGCTATCAATGCGCAACTTTTTTGCGCCAGACCTTTGTTGAATGGGCTGCCCACAGCATCAATCAATCGGTGTGGGCAGAGGCGTATTATCGCCAGCAAAGGGCCAAAGGCAGCTCTTACCAAGCAGCCCTCAGGGCCCTGGCGTTCAAGTGGATCCGGATCGTTTATCGGTGCTGGAAGAGCAGCACCGTGTACGACGAAAACGTTTATTTACAGACCTTGCTTCGGCACGGCTCACCGTTGACCAGCGAGCTGGACACAGCAAAACCGCGTTGACGGAAAGGCTCAGGGCGTGAAAGCGGTCTGTCAGTCACATCACTGCTGGATGTGCCTAAGCCTTCGCGAGCAAGCCCGCTCCCACAGGTTTTTTATTCACTAGAGGTCGCGGTGTTGTGTCGATCCAACACGCCACAAATGTGGTGGTTAACCTTGGCTGAACATCTCCTTCGCCCGCTGCTCAATCTGCTCCTGCGTCAGATCTTCCTTGCGCGTGGCCAGAAACCACAGATGTCCATAGGGATCCTTCAAGGTCCCCGAGCGGTCGCCATAAAACTGATCCTTGACCTCGGACACCACCGTGCCACCGGCGGCAATCGCCTGTTTATAAGACGTGTCCACATCGTTCACATACAGGTGCAGGCCCACGGACGGCGACGTGTCCGGATTGCTCAAAGGGCCCTGATTGCAAGGCGTGCCGAGCATGATCGGGCAATCGCCGATGCGCAGTTCGGCATGGCCGATGCCGCCATCGGGCATGGACAGGCGCATGACTTCGGTGGCGCCAAAGGCTTTCTTGTAGAAATCGATGGCTTCCGCCGCTTTTTCAATGCCCAGATAGGGGGTGATGCTGTGATAACCCTCGGGAATAGGTTTGACGCTCATGATGGTTCTCCCTGTTCTTGTCGTGAGTGAAAAGGTGTTCCTTCGCCGATTTCCGGTCGACTAACTATAGGTCAGCGTTTTTCGCTCGACCGAACCCCCGACGAGCAGTAATCACTGTTCAGTTATCATTAAAGCAGCTGCGCCCCGGGCCCATGCTCCCCAAGTACATCGCCAAAATTACGCAACGGACACGCCTCCATCGATAGACATCCACACCCAATGCAGCCATTAAGCCGGTCCCGCAGCAGCACGAGCTGATTGATCCGCTCATCCAGATCCCGACTCCATTGCGCCGACAACACCTTCCAGTCCGCCGCCGTCGGCGCCCGGTTGTCCGGCAACGATTTCAATGCCTCACCAATCTCCGCCAGTGGAATGCCCAATCGCTGAGCTACTTTGATCAACGCCACCCGCCGCAACACTTCCCGTGGATAACGCCGCTGGTTGCCTTGATTGCGATTGCTTTTGATCAAACCCTTGGACTCGTAAAAGTGCAGCGCCGTGACCGCGACGCCGCTGCGCGCAGCCACTTGGCCGACGGTGAGTTCTTTATGTAGATTTTCCGAGGTGATCATAAAAATGCCCCTTGACCTCAAGTTAACTCGAGGTTTTACCCTGCAGGCCTTCGGATCGCAAGATCCGGCTTACAGGTGAGTGGGACTATTCATGCAAGCGTCAGAGAAAAATCGCAGCTTCACCCAATTGATCGAATTCGAGATCGAACCCCATCAACAGCCCGCGCTGGTGTCGGCGCTGTCGAAGCAGACCGAGCGTCTGGCTCAGGACTTCATAGGGTTTCTGAGCGCCAGCATCCAGGCCAGCGACGATGGCCGGCGAGTGCTCAACTACCTGCAATGGCAAACACGAGAGGCGGGAGAAGCCGCGTTTCAAAGCTTTGAAAGCGGCGAGCAGGATTTCTGGCAGCTGATCCGCGCCCATCAGGCAAAAACCGTGACCTTCGGCTCGTTCCAGGTGCTGCACAGCCTGGAACGCAGCCACGACAACGCGCTGCATTGCAATCTGGTGGGTTAGATCGACAGCTGCATGACGCGCTCGCCCTGGAGGTTTTCCATGGGCGGCGCTTGTTCGCCGCCAGCTCGCCAATTTATAGATAATTTTGGACTACAAAATGGTTTGCCTGTGCGGCGTTAGCTAAAGTCGATAGCCACTATCGAGAGCGTTGATTTCTGCTGATCGGATGCCCGGCGTAGCCTGTGTTCATTGCCCAGAACCCAGTTGCCAGGACGCCAACCATGAAACCTCTAATCGCCACTTTCTTGCTGCTTGCAGTCTCCGTTCTCGCCGGATGTGCCAGCCATGTTTCCCCGGAATTACGGCCGTACACCGCTGAAGAAACCAAGGAACTGGCACTTGAGGACTTGAATCGTCGCGGTCTGTCTTTCGAGGAGTACCACGCGAAGAAAGCCGAATTGCTCGGCCAACCGCAGAAATCGTTCAGTTTCGACAAGCAAGGCGAAATGAACGCTGAACGTGCTTTACAGCTTCACGGACGTCCTAGCTGAAACTGTACGGGTCGAAGTTTTACGTAACTGTCCATGGGTTTCCCTCAAGGCGTGCGATAGGGTCAACACCTGACTGACCTGATGGATCGCTGCCATGACGCTCTCGCTCGATTTGCTGCTGGGCTTCGCCCTGTTTGCGCTTGTCACCTCGATTACTCCCGGCCCCAACAACACAATGTTGCTGGCATCGGGTGTGAACTTCGGCTTTCACCGCACCATCCCCCACATGCTTGGTATCACCTGTGGCTTCTTCGTGCTCGTGGTGGCGGTAGGTTTCGGCTTGGGCGCAGTGTTTCAAACCTATCCTTTGCTCTACAGCGTTCTGCGTTACGTCGGCGCGGCGTATTTGTTGTATCTGGCGTGGAAAATCGTCCATTCAGGACCGGTTTCTGAGAGTGAAAAGGGCGAGAGTAAACCGATCAGCTATTTGGGCGCCGCAGCGTTTCAGTGGGTCAACCCCAAGGCCTGGATCATGGCCATCGGTGCCATCAGCACCTACACGCCAATGCAGGGCTACTTCACCAACGTGATTGTGATTGCGGCAGTGTTCGCCTTGATCAACCTGCCGAGCGTCGGTGTCTGGGCAGGTTGCGGCACGTTGTTGCGCAACGTGCTGAAGGATCGCCGCTGGTTGCGGCTGTTCAACTGTGGCATGGCCTTGCTGCTGGTGGCTTCGCTGTATCCGTTGTTGCTCGAAAGCGTTGACTGACGCATTGCTTCAACCGGTTGCCCGATGCCTGTTAAGCTCGACTTCAGGAGTGTTCCTACGCACTTTTAAATGAAGTTGTTCTTCTTTAACGGCCTCCGATCAGGTATTTCTAACGCTCTGAACGATGGGCGCAGCTCACGAGGCTGCGTTTGACGTTTCAGTGACGAGCTTCCTGATCCCGGAACACGCTCTGCGAGTCTTCTATGAATAAACGTCCGTTGTATTTCGACTACGCCGCCACCACGCCGGTGGATGAGCGAGTCATCAAGGTGATGGTCGAGTGTCTGGGTTTTACCGGCAATTTCGGCAATCCGGCGTCCAGCTCCCATGCGTTCGGGCAACAGGCCCGGCAATCGGTCGAACAGGCGCGGCGCCAGGTCGCCGAACTGGTCGGCGCCCAGGCGCAACAGATCGTCTGGACCTCCGGCGCCACCGAATCGAACAACCTTGCCCTCAAGGGCGTGGCCCAGGCCCGCGGCGTTTCTGGCGGCCACATCATCACCAGCCAGATCGAACACAAAGCGATTCTCGACACGGCGAAGCAGTTGCAGGACGCCGGTGTTGCGGTGACTTATCTGGTGCCTGACGCCGAGGGTTTGATTACCCCGCAAGCGGTCAGCGAAGCGATGCGCGAAGACACCTTTCTGGTGTCGCTGATGCTGGTCAACAACGAGCTTGGCACCCTCAACGACATCCCGGCCATTGGTCAGGTAGTGCGTGATCGCGATGCGTTGTTCCATGTCGACGCGGCCCAGGGTGCGGGCAAAGTGGCGATCGATCTGGCCGATTGGCCGGTGGATCTGATGTCGTTTTCCGCCCACAAACTCTATGGCCCCAAAGGCATCGGCGCGTTGTATGTCGGGCCTCGCGCGCAACAGCGCTTGCAAGCGCAGATCCACGGCGGTGGTCACGAGGGCGGTTTGCGTTCCGGCACCCTGGCGACTCACCAGATCGCCGCCATGGGTGTGGCCTTTGCGTTGGCGGCGGCCTCGTTCGATGAAGAGAAGGCCACAATTGTGCATCTGCGTGAACGCTTGCTTGAGCACCTGCTGAGCATTCCCGGGGTTCGGCTCAATGGCAGCCCGACCCAACGCATTCCCCATACCCTGAGCCTGACCTTCAACGAAGGCGAGTTCAACGCTGCGGCGCTGAGCCATTCGATTGCGTTTTCCGCGACCTCGGCCTGCAACTCCGCCAGCAATGCTCCCTCCCATGTGCTGCTGGCCCTGGGGCATGACGCCCGCTCGGCGAGTCGCACCATTCGCTTGAGTCTCGGCCGGTTCACTACCGAGCAGGACATCGACCAAGCGGTACACCTGATTCAAGCGGCCTGCGCCAGTGCTCCGGCATTCTGGCAATAAGGTCTGGAAGTGCCGGCGTTGATCGGCACTCAACAATAATGATGAAGTGATTTGCAGGAGACACGATGAGTACGCAGCCTTCGATCAATGGATCGGTGCCCCAACGCCTGGCGCAAACCCGCGAACTGATGAGCCGGGAGGGCATTCACGCTCTGCTGGTGCCGTCGGCCGACCCGCATCTTTCGGAATACCTGCCGGGTTACTGGCAAGGACGGCAATGGTTGTCGGGGTTCCATGGCTCGGTCGGCACGCTGATTGTTACGCCGGACTTTGCCGGTGTCTGGGCCGACAGCCGTTATTGGGAACAAGCGACCAAGGAACTCAAGGGCAGCGGTATCGAACTGGTCAAGCTGCAACCGGGTCAACCCGGTCCGCTGGACTGGCTGGCAGAGCAAATACCTGAAGGCGGCGTCGTCGCGGTAGATGGTGCAGTGATGGCCGTGGCATCGGCGCGTACGTTGGGCGGCAAGCTCAAAGAACGCGGCGCACGTCTGCGAACCGACATCGACTTGTTGAGCGGAGTCTGGAGCGACCGTCCGACGCTGCCGACTGAACCGATCTATCAACACCTGCCGCCTCAGGCGACTGTCAGCCGCGGCGAGAAACTGGCCAAGCTGCGTGAGGTTTTAAAAGATCGCGGTGCCGACTGGCATTTCATCGCCACCCTCGATGACATCGCCTGGCTGTTCAACTTGCGCGGCGGCGACGTGTCGTTCAATCCGGTGTTTGTCTCTTTCGCCTTGATCAGCCAGCAGCAGGCAACCCTGTTCGTGGCGCTGAGCAAAGTCGATGCCGAGCTGCGCGCAGTCCTTGAACAGGACGGCGTAACCCTGCGCGACTACAGCGAAGTGGCCGCCGCCTTGCGCGCCGTACCGAGCGGGGCAAGTCTGCAAGTCGATCCGGCGCGCGTCACCGCCGGCTTGCTGGATAACCTGGATAGCGGCGTGAAGCTGGTCGAAGGCCTGAACCCGACGACGTTGGCCAAATCGCAAAAAAGCCTGGCCGATGCCGAGCACATTCGTCAGGCCATGGAGCAGGACGGCGCGGCGCTATGCGAGTTCTTCACCTGGCTGGACACGGCGTTGGGTCGTGAGCGCATCACCGAATTGACCATCGACGAACACCTGACGGCGGCGCGTACCCGACGTCCGGGATATGTATCGCTGAGCTTCAACACCATTGCCGCATTCAACGCCAATGGCGCGATGCCGCACTACCACGCCACCGAAGAAGAACACGCGGTGATCGAAGGCGATGGTCTGTTGTTGATCGACTCCGGCGGCCAGTACCTGGGCGGCACCACCGATATCACTCGGATGGTGCCGGTCGGTACGCCGACCGATGAGCAGAAGCGCGATTGCACGCGGGTGCTCAAAGGCGTGATTGCGCTGTCCCGTGCGCAATTCCCGAAAGGCATTCTGTCGCCGTTGCTGGACTCCATTGCCCGCGCGCCAATCTGGGCTGAAAGCGTGGATTACGGTCATGGCACCGGTCATGGCGTCGGCTACTTCCTCAACGTGCACGAGGGCCCGCAGGTCATCGCCTACCAAGCCGCCGCCGCGCCACAAACTGCAATGCAGCCGGGCATGATTACCTCCATCGAGCCGGGCACTTACCGTCCGGGACGCTGGGGTGTGCGGATCGAGAACCTGGTGTTGAACCGCGAGGCGGGCACAAGTGAGTTCGGTGAGTTCCTGAAGTTTGAAACCCTGACTTTGTGCCCAATCGACACTCGCTGCCTGGAGCCGTCGCTGCTGACGGATGACGAAAAACAGTGGTTCAACGCCTACCACGCCGAGGTGCGTCAGCGCTTGAGCCCTTTGCTCGACGGTGCAGCCCTTGCGTGGTTGAACACCCGCACTGCGGCTATTTGATCGGTTGGAGTGCAGGCGCTTCATAGAGCGCCTGGCTCATGTGGTCGTCGAGTTTTAACTCAGGGCTTCAATGACGAAGTCCAGGCGATCCTGACCGAAGAACAGCTGATTATCGACAAACATGCTCGGGGCACCAAATACGCCTCGTTGCACGGCTGTCTCTGTGTTGTCCTTGAGAGTGGCTTTGACTTCCTCATCAGCAGTCAGGGCCAGCACCTCATTTGGATCGAAACCGTTCTGTGTCAGAACTGTCGCGACAGTCGCCGGATCAACAAGGTCGCGGCCTTCAACCCAAAGGGCGTGAAACAGGCAATCGATGAACGCCTGAAAGCGTTCGGGATGGCGTAACTGCATGCCGGTGATGGCGCGCATCAGCATCAAGGTGTTGATAGGAAAGTGCGGATTGAACTTCAGCGGCACGCCGTAGCGCTTTGCATAGCGATCCAGGTCCTGAAACATGTACCGGCCCTTGGCCGGGATGGTTGCCGGAGACGCGTTTCCGGTGGCTTTGAAGACTCCGCCCAGCAACATCGGCTTGTAGATCAGCTGGCTGTCGGTCTGCTCGCAGATCTTCGGCAGTTGGGTATAAGCCAGGTAGGTGGCGGGGCTGCCGAGGTCGAAATAGAACTCCACGGTTTTGCTCATGGTCGATGCGCTCTGCTTATTATTTTAGGGGTGGGTTTACCAACGTTCGTTCCAGGGACGCAGGTCCAGCTCGAAGGTCCATGCGTCACGGGGCTGGCTGTGCAGGTACCAATAGTTCTCGGCGATGTGCTCAGGATTGAGAATGCCGTCCTGGTCCTTGGTCGCGTACTTCTCGGGGAAACTCTCGCGGATAAAATCGGTATCGATGGCACCGTCGACTACGACGTGGGCGACGTGAATGTTCATTGGCCCCAGTTCTCGAGCCATGCTTTGCGCCAGGGCGCGAATCCCGTGCTTGGCGCCGGCAAAAGCCGCAAACCCTGCTGCTCCACGCATGCCTGCGGTGGCACCGGTGAACAAGATAGTGCCGCGTTGGCGCTTGGCCATGCGCTTGGCCACTTCACGAGCGTTGAGAAAACCTGAGAAGCAGGCCATTTCCCAGATCTTGAAATATTTGCGCGCGGTTTCTTCGAGAATGCTGCAAGGCACATTGGCGCCAATGTTGAAAACGAACGCTTCGATTGGGCCAATCTGGCTTTCGATCTGCTCGACCAACGCAATCACGTCCTCTTCCTTGCGCGCATCACAGGCAAAACCGTGGGCTTCGCCGCCATCGGCGTTGATGGCATCCACCAGCGGCTGGAGTTTGTCCGCGCTGCGGCGGGTGACACAAGCCACAAATCCTTCCTGCGCAAAGCGTTTTGCAATGGCTCCGCCTGTGGCATCCCCTGCGCCTACAACCAGTACGACCTTTTTGTTATTCATGGGTAGATCCCTTCGCTAAACGATCGTTAACTAAACGAACGTTATGCTACGATTCGGCAGGCGTCAAGGCGATCAATCCTGAGGGCAAGGCAATGCGTTACTCGACCAATCACAAACTGGAAACCAAAGAGAAACTACTTGAAAGCAGTGCGGTGTCGGCCAAGAAGTCAGGTTTTTCAACGGTGGGTGTCGACGGTTTGATGAAGGCGATCGGCTTGAGTGGCGGGGCTTTCTACAGCCACTTTTCTTCAAAGGATGAACTGTTCGCCTCAATCGTCGAGCGTGAGCTGTGCCAAAGCCTGGAGCGTTTAGGGGCGGACCAGAATCGTGACAAGCTCGAGCGCTGCCTGAAACACTACCTAAGCATGGCCCATGTCGAGCACCCGGAATCCGGTTGTGCTTTGCCGGCATTGGGGGCTGAGATTGCCCGCTCAGACGTGATGATTCGTCAGCAGGCGGAGAGCTGGATTTGTCGGCTTCAGGAGAGTTGGGCGCGAGTTCTGGAAAGCGACAGCCTGGCATGGGCGATTCTGTCGCAATGTATTGGTGCGTTGGTCGTGGCACGGATGCTGGCCACTCCAGACATTCAGCGCGCGGTGCTGAAGTCCAGTTACGATGAGATTGGCCGCCAGATTGCAGGTCCACGAACCTGACAAGGCGGTATCAACCTATTTGCAGATGACAATCATGCTGCGGCTGGTATAGCCGGCAGGGTTGAGGCCGAACGGGTAGTCGCCTGGTTCCTCCACGGCGTCCCCTGATTTGGCGATGACCTTGTAACCTTTGGGTGCGCACGAGTTGGCTGCGCTGGTGTAGCACTTGTCCCAGGATGACGAGAGTCCGGAACAGTTGATATGCAGCCCTTTCTTGCCGTGTTTTACCTGGGTTTTCGATGTCGCCGCGCAGCCCGCAACCGCAAGTACGGCGATCAGTATCAAAATTCGTTTCATTGCTGTCCTTATAGCGTCCCGGATCTTTGCGCCCGGGTCTGGCTGCATTCGCTTTCACTTGAAGCGTTCTGATATCCCTATCTGAAAAATCCATGTCTGACACTGGGTTACGGGCCTAAACATGGCCTAATTGCGCGGCAAATACCAGGCCCTCGTCAAATCCTGTCTCAATCTGCAACGACCGCAGGCTTTGCCGCACTCCCCATCGTCATGGTTGCGCCTATGGACGCCAGAATGATGCACATGATGGCCATCCATTGTGACAGTGAGAGGTACTCATGGAGAAACAACAGGCCTGACAGTGCGCCGAACGCAGGTTCAATGCTCATCAACGTGCCGAAGGTCCGGGTTGGGATTCGGGTGAGGGCGATCATCTCCAGCGTATAGGGCACGGCGGTGGACAGAATGGCGATAGCGATGGCCACGGGGATCAGTGAGGGAGTGAGCAGCGCCGCGCCAGCGTGGACGATGCCGATAGGGGCTACAAAAAGTGCCGCAATCATCACTCCCAATGCTGCGGTCTGCACGCCATTGTCGGCGCCGGCCTTTTGGCCGAACAGAATGTACAGCGCCCAGCAGACACCTGCGGCCAATGCATAACCGGCGCCTACCAGATCGATTCCTGCGGTCGTTTCTCCCGTAGGTATTAACAGCAGTAAACCGATGGAGGCCAGGGCGATCCACAAAAAGTCGATCGCGCGACGTGACGCAAAGATGGCCACCGCCAGTGGGCCGGTGAATTCCAGTGCAACCGCGATCCCCAGGGGAACGGTTTGCAACGACATATAGAAGAGGAAATTCATGCCGCCTAACGCCATCCCGTAGACGATGACGGTGCGTAGGGATTTTGCGGTGAGCTTCGCGCGCCAGGGGCGCAGTATCAGCATCATGATCACGCTGGCGAAGATCAGTCGCAGGGTGGTGGTCCCTTGCGCGCCGATAATGGGGAACATACTTTTAGCAAGGGAGGCTCCCGACTGGATCGATGCCATGGCTATCAATAGCAGGCCAACCGAAAACAGAGTCGAGGCAAAGCTGCGGGGCTGGTCTTTCATTGCGTGGCATCGTCCGAAGTAGAAAGCGCGAGTGTTGTTGGGCAATATACTGCGCATTCATTGCGGGCGCGTCTATATATAGCAGCGATTTTGAACATCCTTATAGAAAAGCGTAATTAGGTGTTGACGGCAGATTCTGGACGTCTATAATTCGCCCCACTTCCGGCGCAGTCGAAACGGAAAACTCCTTGGTAAACAAAGAGTTACGCAGTTTTCGACAGCGAGTTGCTTCAGTTCATCGAAGCCCAGAAGGAGTTGAAAGAGCGGGGTTGTTTGGCTCTTTTAACGGTTCGATCTTCTCGGTCGAAAGCGGTGTAAAAGAGGTGTTGACAGCAGCGAGTAACGCTGTAGAATTCGCCTCCCGCTAACGAGAGATCGAAAGCGCAAGTGGTTGAAGTTGCAGAGGAAACTTTGAAAACTTCTTAAAATAACCGCTTGACAGTAACAGAGGCTGCTGTAGAATTCGCGCCTCGGTTGAGACGAAAGATCTTAACCAACCGCTCTTTAACAACTGAATCAAGCAATTCGTGTGGGTGCTTGTGGAGTCAGACTGATAGTCAACAAGATTATCAGCATCACAAGTTACTCCGCGAGAAATCAAAGATGTAACCAACGATTGCTGAGCCAAGTTTAGGGTTTCTTAAAAACCCAAAGATGTTTGAACTGAAGAGTTTGATCATGGCTCAGATTGAACGCTGGCGGCAGGCCTAACACATGCAAGTCGAGCGGCAGCACGGGTACTTGTACCTGGTGGCGAGCGGCGGACGGGTGAGTAATGCCTAGGAATCTGCCTGGTAGTGGGGGATAACGCTCGGAAACGGACGCTAATACCGCATACGTCCTACGGGAGAAAGCAGGGGACCTTCGGGCCTTGCGCTATCAGATGAGCCTAGGTCGGATTAGCTAGTTGGTGAGGTAATGGCTCACCAAGGCGACGATCCGTAACTGGTCTGAGAGGATGATCAGTCACACTGGAACTGAGACACGGTCCAGACTCCTACGGGAGGCAGCAGTGGGGAATATTGGACAATGGGCGAAAGCCTGATCCAGCCATGCCGCGTGTGTGAAGAAGGTCTTCGGATTGTAAAGCACTTTAAGTTGGGAGGAAGGGCATTTACCTAATACGTAAGTGTTTTGACGTTACCGACAGAATAAGCACCGGCTAACTCTGTGCCAGCAGCCGCGGTAATACAGAGGGTGCAAGCGTTAATCGGAATTACTGGGCGTAAAGCGCGCGTAGGTGGTTCGTTAAGTTGGATGTGAAATCCCCGGGCTCAACCTGGGAACTGCATTCAAAACTGTCGAGCTAGAGTATGGTAGAGGGTGGTGGAATTTCCTGTGTAGCGGTGAAATGCGTAGATATAGGAAGGAACACCAGTGGCGAAGGCGACCACCTGGACTGATACTGACACTGAGGTGCGAAAGCGTGGGGAGCAAACAGGATTAGATACCCTGGTAGTCCACGCCGTAAACGATGTCAACTAGCCGTTGGGAGCCTTGAGCTCTTAGTGGCGCAGCTAACGCATTAAGTTGACCGCCTGGGGAGTACGGCCGCAAGGTTAAAACTCAAATGAATTGACGGGGGCCCGCACAAGCGGTGGAGCATGTGGTTTAATTCGAAGCAACGCGAAGAACCTTACCAGGCCTTGACATCCAATGAATCTGCTAGAGATAGCGGAGTGCCTTCGGGAACATTGAGACAGGTGCTGCATGGCTGTCGTCAGCTCGTGTCGTGAGATGTTGGGTTAAGTCCCGTAACGAGCGCAACCCTTGTCCTTAGTTACCAGCACGTGATGGTGGGCACTCTAAGGAGACTGCCGGTGACAAACCGGAGGAAGGTGGGGATGACGTCAAGTCATCATGGCCCTTACGGCCTGGGCTACACACGTGCTACAATGGTCGGTACAGAGGGTTGCCAAGCCGCGAGGTGGAGCTAATCCCAGAAAACCGATCGTAGTCCGGATCGCAGTCTGCAACTCGACTGCGTGAAGTCGGAATCGCTAGTAATCGCGAATCAGAATGTCGCGGTGAATACGTTCCCGGGCCTTGTACACACCGCCCGTCACACCATGGGAGTGGGTTGCACCAGAAGTAGCTAGTCTAACCTTCGGGAGGACGGTTACCACGGTGTGATTCATGACTGGGGTGAAGTCGTAACAAGGTAGCCGTAGGGGAACCTGCGGCTGGATCACCTCCTTAATCGACGACATCAGCTGCTCCATAAGTTCCCACACGAATTGCTTGATTCATTGAAGAAGACGATAAGAAGCAGCCCTAAGGGGTTGTAGCTTGGTTGGTTAGAGCGCACCCGATGCTCGGTGGTAGAGAGCGGGGTGAGGTCGGCCTTATAGCTCGAAATTGGGTCTGTAGCTCAGTTGGTTAGAGCGCACCCCTGATAAGGGTGAGGTCGGCAGTTCGAATCTGCCCAGACCCACCAATTTTGTGTGGGAAACGCCTGTAGAAATACGGGGCCATAGCTCAGCTGGGAGAGCGCCTGCCTTGCACGCAGGAGGTCAACGGTTCGATCCCGTTTGGCTCCACCACTAACTGCTTCTGTTGTTGAAAGCTTAGAAATGAGCATTCCATCGTGACGATGGTGAATGTTGATTTCTAGTCTTTGGCTAGATCGTTCTTTAAAAATTTGGGTATGTGATAGAAAGATAGACTGGGCAACACTTTCACTGGTGTTGTTACAGGCTAAGGTAAAATTTGTGAGTTGCTCTTAATGAGTAAGAATGCGAATTTTCGGCGAATGTCGTCTTCACAGTATAACCAGATTGCTTGGGGTTATATGGTCAAGTGAAGAAGCGCATACGGTGGATGCCTTGGCAGTCAGAGGCGATGAAAGACGTGGTAGCCTGCGAAAAGCTTCGGGGAGTCGGCAAACAGACTTTGATCCGGAGATGTCTGAATGGGGGAACCCAGCCATCATAAGATGGTTATCTTAAGCTGAATACATAGGCTTAAGAGGCGAACCAGGGGAACTGAAACATCTAAGTACCCTGAGGAAAAGAAATCAACCGAGATTCCCTTAGTAGTGGCGAGCGAACGGGGACTAGCCCTTAAGTGGCTTTGAGATTAGCGGAACGTTCTGGAAAGTACGGCCATAGTGGGTGATAGCCCTGTACGCGAAAATCTCTTAGTCATGAAATCGAGTAGGACGGAGCACGAGAAACTTTGTCTGAATATGGGGGGACCATCCTCCAAGGCTAAATACTACTGACTGACCGATAGTGAACTAGTACCGTGAGGGAAAGGCGAAAAGAACCCCGGAGAGGGGAGTGAAATAGATCCTGAAACCGTATGCGTACAAGCAGTGGGAGCCCACTTTGTTGGGTGACTGCGTACCTTTTGTATAATGGGTCAGCGACTTATTTTCAGTGGCGAGCTTAACCGAATAGGGGAGGCGTAGCGAAAGCGAGTCTTAATAGGGCGTCTAGTCGCTGGGAATAGACCCGAAACCGGGCGATCTATCCATGGGCAGGTTGAAGGTTGGGTAACACTAACTGGAGGACCGAACCGACTACCGTTGAAAAGTTAGCGGATGACCTGTGGATCGGAGTGAAAGGCTAATCAAGCTCGGAGATAGCTGGTTCTCCTCGAAAGCTATTTAGGTAGCGCCTCATGTATCACTGTAGGGGGTAGAGCACTGTTTCGGCTAGGGGGTCATCCCGACTTACCAAACCGATGCAAACTCCGAATACCTACAAGTGCCGAGCATGGGAGACACACGGCGGGTGCTAACGTCCGTCGTGAAAAGGGAAACAACCCAGACCGTCAGCTAAGGTCCCAAAGTTATGGTTAAGTGGGAAACGATGTGGGAAGGCTTAGACAGCTAGGAGGTTGGCTTAGAAGCAGCCACCCTTTAAAGAAAGCGTAATAGCTCACTAGTCGAGTCGGCCTGCGCGGAAGATGTAACGGGGCTCAAACCATACACCGAAGCTACGGGTATCACTTAGGTGATGCGGTAGAGGAGCGTTCTGTAAGCCTGTGAAGGTGAGTTGAGAAGCTTGCTGGAGGTATCAGAAGTGCGAATGCTGACATGAGTAACGACAATGGGTGTGAAAAACACCCACGCCGAAAGACCAAGGTTTCCTGCGCAACGTTAATCGACGCAGGGTTAGTCGGTCCCTAAGGCGAGGCTGAAAAGCGTAGTCGATGGAAAACAGGTTAATATTCCTGTACTTCTGGTTATTGCGATGGAGGGACGGAGAAGGCTAGGCCAGCTTGGCGTTGGTTGTCCAAGTTTAAGGTGGTAGGCTGAGATCTTAGGTAAATCCGGGATCTTAAGGCCGAGAGCTGATGACGAGTTACCCTTTGGGTGACGAAGTGGTTGATGCCATGCTTCCAAGAAAAGCTTCTAAGCTTCAGGTAACCAGGAACCGTACCCCAAACCGACACAGGTGGTTGGGTAGAGAATACCAAGGCGCTTGAGAGAACTCGGGTGAAGGAACTAGGCAAAATGGCACCGTAACTTCGGGAGAAGGTGCGCCGGTGAGGGTGAAGCATTTACTGCGTAAGCCCATGCCGGTCGAAGATACCAGGCCGCTGCGACTGTTTATTAAAAACACAGCACTCTGCAAACACGAAAGTGGACGTATAGGGTGTGACGCCTGCCCGGTGCCGGAAGGTTAATTGATGGGGTTAGCTAACGCGAAGCTCTTGATCGAAGCCCCGGTAAACGGCGGCCGTAACTATAACGGTCCTAAGGTAGCGAAATTCCTTGTCGGGTAAGTTCCGACCTGCACGAATGGCGTAACGATGGCGGCGCTGTCTCCACCCGAGACTCAGTGAAATTGAAATCGCTGTGAAGATGCAGTGTATCCGCGGCTAGACGGAAAGACCCCGTGAACCTTTACTATAGCTTTGCACTGGACTTTGAATTTGCTTGTGTAGGATAGGTGGGAGGCTTTGAAGCGTGGACGCCAGTTCGCGTGGAGCCAACCTTGAAATACCACCCTGGCAACTTTGAGGTTCTAACTCAGGTCCGTTATCCGGATCGAGGACAGTGTATGGTGGGTAGTTTGACTGGGGCGGTCTCCTCCTAAAGAGTAACGGAGGAGTACGAAGGTGCGCTCAGACCGGTCGGAAATCGGTCGTAGAGTATAAAGGCAAAAGCGCGCTTGACTGCGAGACAGACACGTCGAGCAGGTACGAAAGTAGGTCTTAGTGATCCGGTGGTTCTGTATGGAAGGGCCATCGCTCAACGGATAAAAGGTACTCCGGGGATAACAGGCTGATACCGCCCAAGAGTTCATATCGACGGCGGTGTTTGGCACCTCGATGTCGGCTCATCACATCCTGGGGCTGAAGCCGGTCCCAAGGGTATGGCTGTTCGCCATTTAAAGTGGTACGCGAGCTGGGTTTAGAACGTCGTGAGACAGTTCGGTCCCTATCTGCCGTGGACGTTTGAGATTTGAGAGGGGCTGCTCCTAGTACGAGAGGACCGGAGTGGACGAACCTCTGGTGTTCCGGTTGTCACGCCAGTGGCATTGCCGGGTAGCTATGTTCGGAATAGATAACCGCTGAAAGCATCTAAGCGGGAAACTAGCCTCAAGATGAGATCTCACTGGGACCTTGAGTCCCCTGAAGGGCCGTCGAAGACTACGACGTTGATAGGTTGGGTGTGTAAGCGCTGTGAGGCGTTGAGCTAACCAATACTAATTGCCCGTGAGGCTTGACCATATAACACCCAAGCAATTTGCAGGCTTCGAGCTGAAAAGCGAAAGAGCACCAGATTGCGGTGTGTGAAGACGACACAGTCGAAAATTCGCAATGCAACACACAAATCTATCACTTACCCATTCGCTGGAGCGTGAACCTGCAAAGGCCCACGACCTGGCTACCGAATTTCTTGACGACCATAGAGCATTGGAACCACCTGATCCCATCCCGAACTCAGCAGTGAAACGATGCATCGCCGATGGTAGTGTGGGGTTTCCCCATGTGAGAGTAGGTCATCGTCAAGATTAAATTCCGAAACCCCTATCTGCGTATGCAGGTAGGGGTTTTGTTTTGTCCGCGGGAAAGTGGCGCGACGAAATCGGGATAGTCGATAGGCTATCCTTGGTTCCAGCAGCATCGTTAGTGAAACTTCGGCAGAACGTATTCAGCTTTCAAGGACAACCGTTAGAGGAAATCGCACTAAAGTGACCGCACGGTTTTTGGTATGGTGCAGCTCGTTTTTTAACGGACTGATTTCAAGCCTACGGATCGGCGCCCCCTTTACAGTCAAAGAGCTGCTGCAGAAATGCCCCAACCGATACCGATCAAGGACCACGAAAAAGAGACGCGCCTGGTCAACAAAAGACTGATGGCTTGCGCCCTTTTCGTTGTCGCCATTACCTGCGCGCTGGTCGTGCGCATGTATGTCCTGCAAGTGGTCGAATTTGACTATCACTCGACGATCTCCGAAAACAACCGCGTCCATGTCCTGCCGATCACCCCAACCCGCGGGCTGATCTACGACCGCAACGGTGTGGTTCTGGCGGATAACCGACCCAGCTTCAACCTGACCATCACCCGCGAGCGCGCCTCTGATGTCGAAGAAGAACTGGATGAGGTGGTCAACCTCCTGCACTTGCCGACAGAAGATCGAACGCTGTTCGACAAGGCAATGAAGCAGGCCCGGCATCCATTTGTGGCGGTCACCTTGTTCTACGAGCTCAGCGAAGAACAAATCGCCGTGTTGGCGGTCAACGAGTTTCGTCTACCGGGGGTCGAGGTAGAGCCACAATTCGTTCGCCACTACCCGATGGGCGCGCACTTTGCGCATTCGATTGGCTACGTCGGCCGCATCAACGAGAAAGAATCCAAAGCCCTGGACACGGTGGAATACCGTGGCACTCAATCCATCGGCAAGACCGGCATCGAAAAATTCTACGAGTCGCAGTTGCACGGCCAAGTGGGTTACGAAGAAGTCGAAACCAACGCTCAGGGCCGGGTCCTGCGAGTGCTTAAGCACACCGATCCGATCCCCGGTAAAAACATCGTACTGAGCCTCGACGTCAAACTGCAGGAAGCCGCCGAGGAAGCCCTGGGCGATCGTCGCGGTTCGGTGGTCGCTCTCGATCCGTCGACCGGCGAAGTGCTCGCGATGGTCAGCAAGCCAAGCTTCGACCCAAACCTGTTCGTTACCGGGATCAGCTTCAAGGAATACGCAGCGCTGCACGACTCCATCGACCGGCCGCTGTTCAACCGCGTACTGCGCGGCCTCTACGCACCGGGTTCGACCATCAAGCCGGAAGTGGCCATTGCCGGCCTCGACGCTGGCGTCGTTACCCCACAGACCCGCGTCTTCGACCCTGGTTACTACCAATTGCCGGACTTCGATCACAAGTACCGAAACTGGAACCACAGCGGCGACGGCTGGGTAGACATGGACGCGGCGATCATGCGCTCCAACGACACCTACTTCTACGACCTGGCCCACAAGCTGGGCATCGACCGACTGCATGACTACATGGCCATGTTCGGCCTCGGCGAGAAGGTCTCGCTGGACATGTTCGAAGAGTCTGCCGGTTTGATGCCGTCGCAAGCCTGGAAGCGCGCCACGCGCCGTCAGGCATGGTTCCCGGGTGAGACCGTGATTCTCGGTATCGGCCAGGGTTACATGCAGGTCACACCGCTGCAGCTCGCCCAGGCTACTGCGCTGATCGCCAACAAAGGTATCTGGAATCGCCCGCACCTGGCCAAAACCGTGGACGGTGTTGCGCCCGTGGATGAGCACCCGATGCCAAACATCCTGTTGAAAGACCCGCGTGATTGGGGGCAGGTCAACCATGGCATGCAAATGGTGATGCACGACGCGCGCGGGATTGCCCGGGCGGCAGCGGCGGGGGCTCAATACCGCATCGCCGGCAAGAGTGGTACCGCGCAAGTGGTGGCGATCAAGCAGGGCGAGCGCTACAACCGAGCGAAAACCTTGGAGCGTAACCGCGACAACGCCTTGTTCGTCGGTTTCGCCCCGGCCGAACACCCGAAGATTGTCATCTCGGTGATGATCGAAAACGGCGAGGCCGGCGGTCGAGTCGCTGGACCTGTAGTGCGGCAGATCATGGATGCCTGGTTACTCGATCAAGACGGCCACCTGAAGCCGCAATACGCTACACCGAGCAAAGTGCCGGGCGACCCTCACGTCTAAGCGGTAAAGGCTTCACAGCACAGGCTCACGAATACTGAGCATGTGCTGGAAGCTTTCCAGGAACACTGTTTCTGCCGGAGTCATCTTCTGCTCGCGGTTCCACAGCAGTTGAATATCGAAATCGACCACTCCCTCTTCCAGCGGCAAACGCCAGAGCAAACCTTGCTCCACATCCCGCATACCAAGTGAACCGGTAAACAACCAATACCAAACTGTGCCCAGTCGGGAAATATCCCCGTAGATATCTGCCGCAATGCGCAGGACTTCTTTTTCCGGTTTCGGTCAGATCAAGTCGTCGCCCGCTACGGGCAATCAACAGGGTGAATTTCACCGTCGACCTGCGTCATCACCGCGACGAAGCCATTGAGGCGATGGAGCAGCAGGTCCGCGTGCGACTTCTGCTTAACGCCGTACTCGCCCGCGCGGGCATTGCCTATTAAGGAACAGTGCTGCGAACACAAAACCTGTGGCGAGGGGATTTATCCCCGCTGGGCTGCGCAGCGGCCCTAAAACCTGAGCCTGCATTTCTTCCTGCATAACGCGTCAACTGATTTTGCGACTGCTTCGCAGCCGAACGGGCGGTGCGGCGGTCCGCTAAATCCCCTCGCCACAACTGACAGGTATAAACCCATGCGCAGTTTTTTCCACCCCGAACAATCGCTTCACCATCCGCGCAGTTGCTACTCCCGTGGGCAGATGCGCACGCCGCAGGAAGTGCCCGAGCGCTCAGCGGTTGGTGCAGGCGTCTCGTTCATTGGGCTTTACGGTTGAGCAACCGACAGCCTCGCTTGTTGGCGAGCCGGCCGCTTACGCCTTGTGTCGTCCACCGGGGCACCATGCCCGGGCAGAAGCGGCGGGCGGTTTCTGTTATGTGAACCATGTTACGGTGCTCCGGGCGGCGATCCGACGAAGAGGCCCTCACAGGCACCCAAGTATCAAGCCCCAGGCACCGGACAACCCAAATCCCCCTCCTGGCACTTCAAGTAATTCTTGAAAGTCTCAACCCGCGCCTTGGTCAATTCAGTAACACAGTTGCTGTAGATCAGCGGATACGCACTCCCGCCTTTCACCCCGGCACTCGAGAACTTGCACTCGGCATCGCGAAACGCAATCCACGAACGCTGCGCCCCGATCAGCAGCTTTTTGCTTTCGGGGTTGCTCTTCAAACGCGCGTTGATCTGCTGGTAAAGCGCATTCAACTCCTGATCCGTCGCCTTGTGCTGCTGTGCCGCGCATTGATTCATCGTGGCCTGATCGGTGGCATTGTCGCAGTCCACTGCATAAGCAGCGGTGGTGAACAGCAGAGGTGTCAGTGCCAGAAGAAAGCGTCGGTGCATGGG
Source organism: Pseudomonas sp. Hz4 (assembly GCF_054898165.1). NCBI lineage: Bacteria > Pseudomonadati > Pseudomonadota > Gammaproteobacteria > Pseudomonadales > Pseudomonadaceae > Pseudomonas > Pseudomonas sp. Hz4. The sequence continues at coordinate 2,084,571 of NZ_CM142719.1, forward strand.
GATTCTCGCTGTGACGTGGAAAGTTGAGGTGCAGTGTAGCGCGACGCATTGGCCTGGCTATGCCTGCCATTCAAGGTGATTTTCGATCGACTCGTAGTTGAGCCACGGCACGTCATGTGACGTCCAGGTATGCGCTTGAGGCGTCATTTTCGGGTCATCATCCAGTGTCGCCACACGAACAATCACGTGGGGCTGGGCCAAGCGCTCAGCCATCAAATGTGAGCCGCAGACCGAACGGAAATGCCGAAGCTTGCCCGGCGACGATTCATAGCTGCTCAGATGGTCCTGACCTTTGGTCCAGCGATGTTTCCCCGAGAGCATGAGTGAGTGTGGGGCTAATATTCTTGTCTGTTTTGCAAACGTTACCAGCTTCAGCCCGCTGACTCTTGTCTTCAAACCGGTGCTCAGGGGCAGAAATGCAGCCGAGTATTTCGTACAGGGTTGATTGCGATACCCGATTGATACAACTTTAGGGTTGGTCTTGTGGTCTTACAGGCCTACTGTTCAGTACAGGAGGTGACTTATGAACCCAGCATCAGATCGCATTGAAAGGAAGATCCTGCTTAAAACGCCGCGTTCGCAGGTCTGGCGCGTGCTGGCCAATGCCGAAGCCTTCGGGCAGTGGTTTGGCGTGGCGCTGGAAGGCAAGCGTTTTGTCGCCGGTGAATGGACCCAGGGGCAGATTACGTACCCGGGTTATGAGCACTTGCTGTGGAATGTGCTGGTGGAGCGGGTCGAGCCGGAACGGGTATTTTCGTTTCGCTGGCACCCGTATGCCGTGGCGCCGGAAGTCGATTACTCCCAGGAGCCGACCACTCTGGTGAAATTCGAGCTCGAAGACATGGATGAAGGCACGTTGCTCAAGGTCACCGAGTCCGGTTTCGATCACATTCCTCAGACGCGCCGGCTCAAGGCGTTTCGCATGGACAGCCGCGGTTGGGATGAACAGATGAACAACATCGAAGAGTTTCTCAAAGTCAGTGCCAAGGAACACGAGCGCCAGGAAGAGTGATGGCTGCATGTTCGAACCTTGGCTGAAACGCTGGGCGCTGGTGCTGGTGCTGCCGAAGGTCAGCTGCAGGCCGCTAAACTCGCGGCATCACTGCTTGATGCCTGACCTGTCTAAGGGTTTTCGGAAGGGCTGCTATAGCGAATGTCTTACACGCGATGGTAGCTATGTCGTCTATTGCACATTGGATCCGAAGCGTAATCTAGCCTCATCAACCGAAGCACAGGAAGTGCTCGGGATCACGGATGATCGGCCATCAGCAAGGAACGCTATCGACAGGGAGTCGACATGGTCTTGGGAAAAACCCGCTTCGGCGGGTTTTTTTTCGTCTGTTGAAATCTGCTTCTAGACCCGAGTGGTCAAAGGCTTACACCCGCTGACGGGTATGTCGTCTTTTGATGCGTCACCGATGTGTTTAATCTCGATCTATCAACTGAGTCGCAGGATGCACTCAGGATCACGGATGATCGACCATAGGCCCGGATGGCTGCTGACAGGATGTCGCAATGGTCTTGAGAAACCCGCTTAGGCGGGTTTTTTTGTGGGCAATGGAAAGTCCTCGATGCAGCCGGGCGCTGGCAGCACCGAGGAACGAATCAACGTACTGACGCCCAATCAAGTTTCGCCGCAACACGCTCGGTAATTTCCGAGCGCAATTTCAACGATCCGGCAGCACGTTTGCGGGCTTCCTCCAGCACGCTGACTGGAGCCGTCTCAGGGCTGCCCGAAGCAAACGGCGGCGCCGGGGCGTATTCGAGCTGCAACTGCACCAGCTCTGCCGTGTCCTTATCGAACAACTCCGCGGCCAGCGTCAGGGCAAAATCGATGCCCGCCGTGATCCCTCCACCGGTCAGCAGATTGCCGTCGCGCACCACTCGATCCTTCACCGGGATCGCTCCCAAAGGCGCCAGCAACTGGTGATAGGCCCAGTGAGTGGTGGCGCGCTTGCCTTTCAACAGACCCGCCGCGCCGAGCACCAGCGCGCCGGTGCAGACCGACGTGATGTAACGCGCATTGGCGGCCTGAGCCTTGATGAAGGTCAGTGTCTCTTCATCCTCCATCAACGGCCCGACGCCGCTGCCGCCGGGAATGCAGATCACATCCAGCGGCGGGCAATCGTCGAAGGTCGAAGTCGGTTTCAGCACCAGGCCCGTGCTCGCGGTGACTGGCATCAGGTCCTTCCAGACCAAATGCACCTTCACGTCCGGCAGCGAGGCCAGTACGTCGTATGGGCCGGTGAGGTCCAGTTGCTGAAGCTGTGGAAACAACAGAAAACCGATCTGCAACGTCATGGCATTTTTCTCATGAAGTGGGGGTAGACGCCTTAACTTTAGGCTCGTAGGATTTGGCGTATACGCCAATAGCCCCACGAATTACGCCAATCATGCCAAAAACCATTCACGTACTCGCCTTTGCCAGTGTGCAATTGCTCGACGTCACCGGGCCGTTGCAGGTGTTCGCCTCGGCCAATGACATTGCTCGTCAGAAAGGCTTGCCGCCGCCTTACGCGCCGACGGTGATTGCCAGCGGCGGCGGGGCGGTCATGTCGTCGGCGGGGCTGGCGCTGCTCGCCGAACCGTTGCCCGAGGGGGGGAGCGATACGTTGATCATTGCCGGTGGCTGGGGCGTTTACGACGCGGCGCAAGACCCACCGTTGGTGGCGTGGGTGCGTGAGCATGCGACGGGGTGTCGGCGGGTGTCGTCGGTGTGCACCGGGGCATTTTTGCTGGCGGCCAGCGGCTGGCTCGATGGCCGCCGGGTGGTCACTCACTGGACGCGTTGCGAGCAGTTGGCGCAAAAGCATCCGCGGCTGCAGGTTGAACCTAATCCGATTTTCATTAATGACGGCCCGGTCTGGACCTCGGCCGGGGTCACCGCCGGCATCGACCTTGCGCTGGCAATGGTTGAAGAAGATCTTGGCCGCACGATGGCCCTGGAGATCGCCCGGCAACTGGTGGTGTTCCTGAAACGGCCCGGCGGCCAGTCGCAGTTCAGCGTGACCCTCTCTTTGCAAAAGGAAGGTAATCGTTTCGACGAACTTCACGCCTGGATCAGTGAAAACCTCACCAAGGATTTGGGTATCCCGACCTTGGCCCTGCAGGCGGGCATGAGCGAACGCAGTTTCGTGCGCCACTACCGCGCCGACACCGGCCAGACGCCAGCGCGGGCCATCGAACTGATTCGGGTCGAGACCGCCAGACGTTTGCTCAGCGACACCGGTGTGCCGATCAAACGGCTGGCGGTGCAATGTGGGTTCGGTAGCGAAGAGACGCTTCGGCGCAGTTTTCTGCGGGCCATGGGCGTGACCCCGCAGGCCTATCGCGAGCGTTTCAGCGTCAGCCCTCCAGCAGATCCAGTAACGCTCTGAGCGTTGCCTCGGGCGCTTCTTCGGGAATGTTATGCCCGACGCCCGCCAGCACTCGTCGCTCATAACGCCCGGTGAAATGGGCGATGTCTTCGTCTATCTCCGGTGCCGGTCCGACGCCATCGTCAGCACCGCACAGGGAAATCGTCGGTACGCTGATCGGCGGCTGTCGGGTCAGCGCTTCTTCGATCCACTCCAGCGCAGGGTCGCCGGCCGCGTACATGAACCGATGGCGGTAGGAGTGAATCACCACCTCGACGAAATCCGGATTATCGAAGGCCGGGGCGCTTAACGGATACAACTCAGGGCCTTTGGTCCAGGTGGGTGACCACAACGTCCAGAGCAATTCGCACAAGGCTCGGCGATTTTTCGTCAGGCCTTCGACCCCGCGTGGCGTGTGGAAGTAGTACTGATACCAGAGGCGGTGCTCAGTTTCCGGGGCCGACGGTTCGGTGGAGTGGGGAATGTCCTGAAGGTTGTAACCGTCGCCGGTCACCAGGCAACGAACCCGCTCAGGCCATAGCGCCGCTACGATGCACGCCGCCCGACCGCCCCAGTCGTAGCCGCACAGGGCGGCTTGTTGAATGGCGAGGGCGTCCATCAAATCCAGCAAATCCTGGGCGAGCGCGGCTTGTTGTCCGGAGCGCAAGGTGTCGGGGTTGTTGAAACGGGTCGCGCCGTAACCGCGCAGGTACGGGACGATGACGCGGTAGCCATTCGCTGCGAGGGCTGGGGCGATTTCGTCGTAGGCGCGGGGGGAGTAGGGGAAGCCGTGGAGGAGGATGACGGCTTCGCCGCTGGTAGGGCCGTGTTCTTCGTAGGCGAGAGATAAAGCTGGAGTTTGGGTGAAGTGGATCAGCGCTTCAGTGTTCATTCGACACTCCAGAGAGGTTGTTCTTACCGATTTCCTAGACTTCGATTTCCGCCACCTGATTAAAGTACTTCGACCGATCCGGCGTAAACGTCACCACCATTTTGGTCCGCGAACAGGTCAACGCTCGTTCTTCACTCAGATCGATATCCAGATCTTCCCCGCGCAACCCCTGCCACTGAGCGAGGTACTTGAGGGATCCGTATTTTTCGAGTTTCTTCAGGCTACGGCTGACACCACCTTTCCAGCCCAGCACCGGCAGTTCGCCGGCAAGGCATCGTTGGGCGAGTTCGGGGAAGCGGTCGGCGCGTTGGCGGCCGATCTCCCAGCATTTGATCAGGCCTTTGTCGTGGGCTTCCCACAATTCGTCGCGGTTCAGACCGGACCTGAGTGGGGTGTCAATGCTGCGGTGGATGCGCTGGGTCATTCTGGTTCCTTGAATTCGGGTTTTGTTGGACAGCTCCGCTGTACCCGTTGACGGTGGATGGTAGGGGCGGATGTTACGGCTGGCAACAAACGTTTTCGGGCTGTTGGAATGGGTGGTTTCGGATGATTGGACAGGTTTGTTTAATTGTTGTAGGGGGGCTGGACTGCACTGGCCACTGGTTTCGCGGGTAGGCAGTCAGTCTTGTGTATGGCTGATGGCCCGCGAAGGAGGTGACTCGGTCTCAAGGCTGCCAGTAATTCTTCTCCCCACTCAATTTCCGATTCAGAAAACTGGCCGCACTAATCAGCGCCAGGTGCGTCAGCGCTTGCGGCGTATTCCCCAGGTGCCGCGCATGGCTGTCGAACTCTTCGGCGTACAGCCCCAGCGGGTTGGCGTACCTCAGCAACTGTTCAAATTCCAGATGCGCCTTTTCCACCTGACCGGCGCGGGCCAGGCATTCGACGTACCAGAACGAGCACGCGGCGAACGCGCCTTCGGTGCCGCAGAGGCCGTCGATCTGGCTGTCTTCGTTGTGGTAGCGGTAGACCATGCCGTCGCGCACCAGGGTTTTCTGGATGGCTTCAAGGGTCGCGAGCCAGCGCGGGTCTTTGGCGCTGACAAAGCGCACCAGCGGCATCAGCAGCATTGAGCCATCAAGCGCGGTGCCGCCGATGTGCTGGACAAAGTGCCCGCGTTCTTCGTTCCAGAAGTTTTCCCAGATGTCAGCGTAGATCGCCTGTCGGGTCTGATCCCAGCGGGCGAACGGGGCGGGCAGCGAGCGTTTGGAGGCGAGGCGAATGGCCCTGTCCAAGGCGACCCAGCACATCAGTCGCGAGTGCAGGAAGTGATGTTGTTCGCCGCGCATTTCCCAAATGCCGACGTCCTTTTGCTCCCAGGTTTCGCAGACTTGATCGACCACTTGCACAGCGTGTTTCCAGCCTTCATGGGAAATGGCGTCGCCGTATTTGTTGACCAGGTACACCGCGTCCATCAGCTCGCCGAAGATATCGAGCTGGACCTGTTCGTAAGCCTGATTGCCGATGCGCACCGGTGTCGCACCGCCATGGCCGGACAGGTGCGAAAGTTCGGATTCCGGCAGTTCCTGACGGCCATCGATGGCGTAGAGAATGTTGAGTTTCATCGATTTGCCGTGGCAATCACTGACTCTGCCACGTAGCCAGCGCATGTAATCGTTGGCTTCGTGAACGAAACCCAGGCGCATGAACGCGTAAACCGTGAACGAGGCGTCGCGGATCCACGTGTAGCGGTAGTCCCAGTTGCGCTCGCCGCCAGGCGTTTCCGGCAGGCCGAAGGTCGCGGCGGCGAGGATTGCGCCATGTCTGCGCGAGGTCAGCAGCTTCAGCGCCAGGGCCGAACGATTGACCATTTCCCGCCAGCGACCGCGGTAGTTGGACTGGCCGATCCAGTCGCGCCAGAACTTCAGCGTGCGTTCCATGCACAGCGCTGCGGCGCCTTCCTGGAAGCGCGGATCGTCGATGCCGCCGAGCAGGAACTCGGCGCTCTGGTCCTGTTCGAGGGTAAATTCGGCGACCGCCGCATGGCCGTCGATACGTAAAACCTGGTCTGAAGACAGGCGCAGGGACGGCTGATCGGCGGCCTCGAAGGTCACGTCCCCTTCATCCATGCGCGCACGGGTCTTGGCGCGAGCGTAGTCATGACGCACGGCGCAGCGCATGTGGAACGTTGCCTGGCCACTGACCACGCGAACCTGGCGCATCAGCACCGAGGTGTCATCTTCGCTGTCGCCAATGGGCAGCAGGTCGGTGACTTCGACGACTGCGCGGTCGCTGAGCCATCGGGTTTGCAGCACATTGGTGTCGGGCAGGTAAATCTGTTCGCGGCGAGCGTCGGGTAAATCCGGGGACAGTTGGAAAATCCCGGCCTCAGGCGTGTCCAGCAGCGAACAGAAGATCGACGGGCTATCGAATTCGGGCCAGCAGAAAAAATCCACGCTGCCCTTGTCGTTGACCAGTGCCGCGCTGCGCATGTCGCCGATGATGCCATGGGCATCGATAGCGCTTTGTGTTTCGGGATGATGATCAGCCATTGCCGCGAAACTCCGGATAAAGGCTCATGCCGCCGTCGATGAACAGGGTGGTACCGACGATGTAGTCAGAAGCATCGGAGGCGAGGAAGACCACCGCGTTGGCGATGTCCTCGACATCGCCAACGCGGCCATAAGGAATGAGTTTGAGCAGTTCCTGCTCGTGCTCGCCTTCGGTGGCGGCGCGATTGATCGCCGTGCGAATGGCTCCCGGCGCGATGCCGTTGATGCGAATCCGCTGGTGGCTGACTTCCTGGGCGAGGGTTTGCATCAGCATGTCCACGCCGCCCTTGGACGCGGCGTAATTGACGCGACCGGCCCAGGGAATGCGCTGGTGCACCGAACCCATGTGGATGATCTTGCCAGCGGCCCGCGAGACGCCATCGCGAATGCCTTGTTGGTTGAAAATTCGCAGGGCGGCGCGGGCGCAGAGGAACTGGCCGGTGAGGTTGACGCCGATCACCTGGTTCCAGTCGTCGAGGCTCATGTCCACGGCCGGTGCGTCTTTCTGCAGGCCTGAGTTGGCGACCAGAATGTCCAGAAAACCGAAGGCTTCGAGGGTTTGTGCGAATAACCGTTCGACGTCTGCTTCTTTGGAAACGTCGGCACCGATGGCGATGGCCCGCCCGCCTTCACCATTGATCTGCCGGGCCAGCTCCTCGGCGGGGGCGGCCTGGGAATTGTAGTTGATCACCACGGCGGCACCGGCGGCGGCCAGGGCCTTGGCGGCGGCTGCGCCGATGCCGGAACTGGCACCGGTGACCAGGGCGACTTGTTGGTCGAGAGAAATCTGCATGAACGTCAGCGCCTTGAATTGAGGGCCTAAATAGCTGACTGGTTTGAGCGGTAGAGAGTTCATTTGGTGACTGCGCTGGCCCCTTCACATTCAACCAACAATTGGCTGCTTTCCTCTCGCTCAGCGTTTATGGCAACTTGCAGGCCCTTGCTGAGACCCGAACCATGGCAAACCCCTACCGCGAACTATTCAACGCCCCTGGCAGCAGCGCTTTTGTGCTGGCCGGCATGATCGCGCGCATGCCGATTTCCATGACCGGCATCGGCCTGATCACCATGCTCTCGCAATTGCAGGGCGGTTATGGATTGGCCGGTGCGGTGGCGGCGACGTTTGCCCTGGCCACGGCGTTTTGTGCACCGCTGGTGTCGCGGCTGGTGGACCGTTTCGGGCAGCGCCGGATCTTGCCGGTATCGGCGCTGATCGGTGGCGGGGCGTTGTTGCTGGTGTTGCTTTGCACTCGCTTGCAGGCGCCGCAGTGGACATTGTTTTTTTTCGCAGCGCTGGCTGGTTGCATGCCGAGCATGTCGGCGATGGTGCGGGCGCGCTGGACCGAGGTGTATCGCGGCCAGCCAGAATTGCAAACCGCCTATGCGCTGGAGTCGGTGCTGGACGAAGTCTGCTTTATTGTCGGGCCGCCACTGTCGGTGGGGTTGTGCGTGATGGCGTTCCCCGAAGCCGGGCCGTTGGCGGCGTTACTGATGCTGGCGATCGGAGTCACGGCGTTTGTGCTGCAACGTGACACCGAGCCGGCGATTCATCCTCATGAAGAACATCATCAAGGTTCGATCATTCGTTCTGGCGAGATTCAGTTGCTGATGCTGTTGATGGTCGCGATGGGCACCATCGTCGGTGTGGTGGATGTGGTCAGCGTGGCGTTCGCCCAGCAGCAGGGCCAGCCGGCGGCGGCGAGCATTGTGTTGTCGGTGTATGCCATCGGTTCATGCCTGGCGGGATTGGCGTTCGGGGCGTTGCGCTCGAAAGTGCCGCTGCCGCGACTGTTTCTTTACGGCGGCGTGGCGACGGCGGTGACCACGTTGCCGTTGCTGTTGGCGACGAACATTCTCGGGCTGTCGCTGGCGGTGTTCGTCGCCGGGTTGTTCTTTGCGCCGACGCTGATTGTGGCGATGGCGTTGGTGGAGCGCATCGTGCCGCCGGCCAAACTCACCGAAGGCCTGACCTGGCTGGTGACCGGGTTGAGCATTGGCGTGGCGATCGGCGCAGGCAGTTCCGGGTGGCTGGTGGATGCGTTCGGGGCGCGTAGCGGGTTCTGGGTGGCGATTGTTGCTGGCGCCGTGGTCCTCGGTTCCGCAGTCCAAAGCTTGCGCCACTTGAAATGAAGAACAAATGTGGGAGAGGCGGTACGACTAATTCCTCTCGGCGCTCATCCGTTCTCTTATCAGACAACTTTTCGAGGTAAGCCCGGTGACCCAGCTGACATTGCTCTGCCTGCCCTATTCGGGTGCGAGCGCCATGGTCTACAGCCGCTGGCGACGCAAACTGCCGGAGTGGCTCAAGCTGCAACCCGTGGAGCTTCCGGGGCGTGGCGCCCGGTTTGGCGAACCCTTGCACACCGACATGCGGCGCCTGGCGCTGCAACTTGCGCAGGAACAAAAAGCCACGCTCAAGACGCCGTACGCGTTGTTCGGTCATAGCCTTGGCGCGTTGCTGGCCTGTGAGATGGCCCATGCGTTTCGCTCGCTTGGCTGCGCGGAACCGGTGGCGCTGTTCGCCTCAGGCACCGCCGCACCGACCCTGCGTGCCGACTACGATCGCGGTTTCGCCGAGCCCAAAACCGATGCCGAATTGATCGAGCAATTGCGCACCCTCAACGGCACCAGCGAGGAAGTGTTGGCCAACGAAGAGCTGATGAGCCTGACGCTGCCAGTGCTGCGCGCGGACTTTCTATTGTGCGGCCGTTTCGAACCGCAACAACGTCCATTGCTCACGTGCCCGATCCATGTGCTCGGCGGCAAGGCCGACCGCGCCACCACCGAGCAGCTGATCGGCTGGAGCAAGGAAACCCGCGGCAGTTTCTCGGTGGACATGCTCGCTGGCGGTCATTTCTTCATCCATGAGCACGAGGCCAAGGTGTTGCGGGTGATCAAGGATCAGCTGGAAGTTCATCATCGGCGGCATGTCATGGCCGCCAGCGCCTGACGCAATACCTGTGGGAGCGGGCTTGCTCGCGAGTACGGTAGGTCAGCCAACATCAATGTTGAATGATGAACCGCATTCGCGAGCAAGCCCGCTCCCACAATTTGATTTACAGCAACCCCACTTTCCTCGTCATATCCCTCGCTTTCTGATGCTTGTTCTCATTCGCTAATTTTTCCGGTGTGCATTCGTTTTATAGGGACGACGTGCCTTTGTGCTTCCTGCCAACGATCCGGATGCTAAGAAATGAATGCTGAAGACTCCTTGAAACTTGCTCGCCGGTTTATCGGGTTGCCCCTGGAAAAGCGCCAGATGTTCCTTGCAGCCTTGCACAAGGAAGGCGTTGATTTCGCCCGGTTTCCCATTCCTGCCGGCGTTGAAGCCGACGATCGCCAGGCGGTGTCATACGCCCAGCAGCGCATGTGGTTTCTTTGGCAGCTGGACCCGCAAAGCGGCGCCTACAACCTGCCCGGCGCGGTGCGTCTGACCGGGCTGCTGAATCTGTCAGCGCTGGAGCAAGCCTTCGCCAGCCTGGTGGCGCGCCACGAAACCCTGCGCACGGTGTTCCAGCGTCAGGCCGACGGCAACCTGCTGCAAGTGCCGGCCAGTGCGCCGCTGGTGATCGATCAGGTGGATTTCAGCGTTTTACCGGCGATTGAGCGCGAGCAGGCAGTGGTTCGCGCGGCCGAGCAGCAATCAGTGTTGCCGTTCGATCTGTCGACTGGCCCGCTGCTGCGCGTCACCTTGCTCAAACTCGCCGAGCAGGAACACGTCCTGCTGCTGACCCTGCACCACATCGTTTCCGACGGCTGGTCGATGAACGTGCTGATTGACGAGTTCATCCGCTGCTACGACGCCTTCGAGGCAGACGCGCAACCGCAACTCACGCCATTGCCGATCCAGTACAGCGACTACGCGTTGTGGCAGCGGCGTTGGCTGGAGGCCGGCGAGCAGGCGCGTCAACTCGACTACTGGCAGGCACAACTGGGCGATGAGCACCCGGTGCTGGAACTGCCCACCGATCATCCGCGTCCGGCCATGCCGAGCTATCGCGGCACCCGCTACGAATTCGTGATCGACGCGCCACTGGCAGAGCAACTGCGGGCCACCGCGCAGAAGCACAACATCACCCTGTTCATGCTGTTGCTCGGCGCGTTCAACGCGCTGCTGCATCGCTACACCGGGCAGACCGACATCCGCGTCGGCGTGCCAATCGCCAACCGTAACCGCGCTGAAATCGAAGGGCTGATCGGCTTCTTCGTCAACACCCAGGTGCTGCGCACCCAGCTCGACGGCCAAACCCGGGTCGCCGATTTGCTGCGCGCCATCAAGGAAACCGCCCTCGGTGCTCAGGCCCATCAGGACTTGCCGTTTGAGCGTTTGGTCGAGGCGCTGAAACTGGAACGCAGCCTCAGCCACACGCCGCTGTTCCAGGTGATGTACAACCACCAGCCGCAGGTTGCGGACATTTCCACCGTCAGCACCGCGTCCGGTCTGGCGCTGGGCGTGATCGAGTGGGAAGGGCGCACCACCCAGTTCGACCTGACCCTCGACACTTACGACCTCAACACCAATGAGAAGCGCGGCAAGCTGCACGCCGCGCTGACCTATGCCAACGATCTGTTCGACGCTGCGACCATCGCGCGTATGGCGCAGCACTGGACCCATTTGCTGCACGGCATGGTCAGTGATTCGCAACAACGCATCAGTGATTTACCGCTGCTTGAGCGCGCGGAATATCAGCGCATCGTGCATGACTGGAATCGCGCTGACGAGGGCTTCGCCCAGGACCTGTGCATTCATGAGTTGATCGCCCGGCAAGCCGCCGCGAGCCCGGAGGCATTGGCGGTGACCTTCGGCATGAAGCAGCTGACTTACGCCGAGCTCGACACTCGGGCCAATCGTATGGCCCACAAGTTGATCGAGCTGGGCGTAGGCCCGGACATCCGGGTTGGCGTGGCGATGCCGCGTTCCGAAAATTTGCTGGTAGCGTTGCTGGCCGTGCTCAAGACCGGTGGCGCCTACGTGCCGCTGGACCCGGATTACCCCGCCGAACGCGTTGCCTACATGCTTGAAGACAGCCGCGCCCTGGTGCTGCTGACGGAACAGGCTGTCGCCGCGACATTGACCGTCGCGGCCGACACCCAAGTCCTGCTGATGGAGGGTATGGAGTGTGCCGATTACCCAAGCAGCGCGCCGGTGACCCGCGTCACGCCGGATAACCTCGCCTACGTCATTTACACCTCCGGTTCCACCGGCAAACCCAAAGGCGTGGCCATCGCCCATCGCAACGTGCTGGCGCTGATCGACTGGTCGACATCGGTTTACAGCCGTGAGGACATTCAAGGTGTGCTGGCCTCGACGTCAGTGTGCTTCGACCTGTCGGTGTGGGAGCTGTTTGTCACGTTGGCCAACGGCGGTTCGGTGATCATCGCCCGCAATGCCCTGGAATTGCCGCAACTGCCGGCCCGGGATCAGGTGCGCCTGATCAACACCGTGCCGTCGGCGATCAATGCGTTGCAACGCGACGGGCAGATCCCGCCGAGCGTGCGCATCATCAACCTCGCCGGCGAGCCACTGAAGCAGAGCCTGGCGGACGCGTTGTATCAGCAGCCGACCGTCGAACACGTCTACGATTTGTACGGCCCGTCGGAAGACACCACTTACTCAACCTGGACCCGTCGCGAGGCCGGTGGCCGCGCAAATATCGGCCGACCACTCAAGCACACCGCCAGCTACTTGCTGGACGCCGACCTGCAACCGGTACCTCAAGGCGTGTCCGCCGAGCTGTACCTGGCCGGTGCCGGCATCACCCGCGGTTACCTGGCGCGACCGGGCATGACCGCCGAAAAGTATGTGCCAAACCCGTTTTCCAGCAACGGCGAGCGCCTGTACCGCACCGGCGACCTGACCCGTTATCAGGCCGACGGCACGCTGCAATACGTCGGTCGCATCGACCATCAGGTCAAGGTTCGCGGTTTCCGAATCGAACTCGGCGAAATCGAAGCCCGGCTGTTGCAGCAGGACGCCGTGTGTGAGTCGGCGGTGCTGGCGCAGGACGGCGTCAACGGTCAGCAACTGGTCGCCTACATCGTGCCGACCGATCTGGCGTTGCTGGGCGATATCGACGCTCAAGCGACCCTGCGTGAAACCCTGAAAGCTGCACTGCGCCAACATTTGCCGGACTACATGGTCCCGGCGTTTCTGCTGTTCCTCGAACAGCTGCCGCTGACCCCCAACGGCAAACTCGACCGCAAGGCTTTGCCGGCGATTGACGGCTCCGAGCAACAACGCGAACACGTCGCGCCGCGCACTGCGATGGAAAAATCCCTCGCGGCGATTTGGCAGGCCGTGCTGGCCATCGACAACGTCGGTCTTGAAGATAACTTCTTCGAACTGGGCGGCGACTCCATCGTTTCCATGCAAGTGGTCAGCCGTGCGCGTCAGGCCGGGATCGTGTTGAGCCCCAAAGATCTGTTCCAGCACCAGACCGTCCGCAGCCTGTCCCAGGCCGCCCGCAGCGGCGAGCAACAATTGATCGAACAAGGCCCGGCGGCTGGCGCGGTGGGGTTGGCGCCGGTGCAACAGTGGTTCTTCGACCAAGCCATTCCTGAGCGTCAGCACTGGAACCAGTCGCTGCTGCTGATGCCGCGTGAGGCGTTGAGCGAGGAGGCGCTGGAGCGTGCTTTAGAGCAATTGCTGACTCATCACGACAGTGTGCGTCTGCGTTACGAACAGACCGAAAACGGCTGGCAGCAAACCTATTGCGCACCAACCACTGAGTCGGTGTTGTGGCTGCGACAGGCGCAATCGGTCGAAGCACTCAACGCCCTGTGCGACGAAGCCCAGCGCAGTCTCGATCTGCAGAACGGCCCGTTGTTGCGCGCACTGCTGGTGGCGATGGCCGACGGCTCGCAACGTTTGCTGCTGGTCATTCATCACTTGGTGGTGGACGGTGTTTCCTGGCGCGTGCTGCTGGAAGATCTTCAGCAGTTCTACAGCGGCAGCCCTGTTTCGTTGGCGAAAACCAGCACCTATCAACGCTGGGTCGCCCGTCTGCAAGATCATCTTCCAGCCTTTGAAAACAGTCTCGGTCACTGGCAGGCGTCACTGCGTGACGCGCCGAACGATCTGCCGTGCGAGCGCCCAGCCGGCGCGCTGGAAAACCGCTTCGAGCAGAAATTCGAACTCAAACTCGACGCCGAGCAAACCCGCAAACTGCTGCAACAGGCCCCGGCGGCCTATCGCACGCAGGTCAACGACCTGTTGCTGACTGCCCTGGCGCGAACGGTTTGCCGCTGGAGCGGGCAGGGCAGCACGCTGATCCAGCTCGAAGGCCATGGCCGCGAAGACCTGTTCGAGGACATCGACCTGACCCGCACCGTCGGCTGGTTCACCAGCCTGTTCCCGGTCAACCTGATGCCGTCCAGCGCTCTCGGCGCGTCGATCAAAACCATTAAAGAACAACTGCGCGCGGTGCCGGACAAAGGTCTCGGCTATGGCGTATTGCGTTACCTCGGCACCCCGGCGATGCGCGCTGAACTGGCGGCGTTGCCGCAACCGCGCATCACCTTCAACTACCTGGGGCAGTTCGATCGTCAGTTCGACGACGGCGCGATGTTCGTGCCGTCCACCGAAGGTAACGGATTGGCTCAGGACCCCAGGGCGCCATTGGGCAACTGGCTGACGGTCGAAGGCCAGGTCTACGGCGGCGAGTTGTCGCTGAGCTGGGGCTTCAGCCGTGAGATGTTCGACAGCGCAACCATCCAGCGTCTGGTGGACGATTACGCACTGGAACTCAACGCGCTGATCGAGCATTGCTGCACGCTTGAGGTAACCCAGGCCACACCGTCGGACTTCCCATTGTCGCGCATCAGTCAGGTGCAACTCGATGCATTGCCGGTCGCCATCTCGACCCTCGAAGACCTTTATCCACTGTCGCCGATGCAGCAGGGCATGCTGTTCCACACGTTGTACGAACCCGAAGTCGGCGCCTACATCAGTCAGCTGTGCCTGGACATCCAGGGCCTCGATCCAGTGCGATTCGCTCAGGCCTGGCAAACCGCGCTGGAGCGTCACGACATTTTGCGCAGCAGTTTCCACTGGCAGGGTCTCGACACCGCGCATCAGGCGATTGTCCGCCAGGTGGCGCTGCCGTTCGAAGTGCTTGAAGCGACCGACACCGATGCGCTCGCGGACGCCGAACGCACCCAGGGTTTCGAGTTGGGCAGCGCACCGCTGTTCCGTTTGAAGCTGGTCCGCACGGGCGTCAATGACTGGCACCTGATCTACACCAGCCATCATATTTTGATGGACGGCTGGAGCAACGCGCAGTTGCTCGCCGAAGTGATCCAGCACTACGCCGCCGGGCAGTCGCTGCCGGCGCCGATCGGACAATACCGCGATTATCTGGGGTGGTTGCAGCAGCAATCCGCCGTCGCTGGCGAGCAGTTCTGGAGAACCGCATTGTCACCGCTGCAAGCACCCACGCTGCTGGCCGAAGCGTTGCGGCCGCCGGTCGGTGCCGAAGGCAGCGAGGAGTATCGCGTAGCACTCGACAGCCGCGCGACCCAGCGTCTGGCCGAGTTTGCCCGTCAGCAGAAAGTCACCCTCAACACCTTGCTGCAAGCGGCCTGGAGCCTGTTGCTGCTACGCTACACCGGCCAGGACTGCGTGGTCTTCGGTGCCACGGTAGCCGGTCGATCCGCGCCGCTGCCGGGGATCGAAGAGCAGCTCGGGCTGTTCATCAACACGCTGCCGCTGGTGTGCACGATGAAGCCGGACTTGACCGTCAGCCAATGGTTGAGCGAGCTGCAAGGGCTGAACCTGGCCATGCGCGAGTTTGAGCATGTGCCGCTTTACGACATTCAGGGCTGGGCGGGGCAGCAGGGTTCGGCGCTGTTCGACAGCCTGCTGGTGTTCGAAAACTTCCCGGTGGCCGAAGCGCTGAAACAGGGCGCGCCGGCCGGGCTGTCGTTCGGCAATCTGCACAACCACGAGCGCACGCACTATCCGCTGACGCTGGGCATCGAACTGGGCGAAAGCCTAAGCCTGGACTTCAGCTACGACACGACGCGGTTCAGTGCCGCTCAGGTCGCTGAGTTGTCGGCCAATCTGCAGCACCTGCTGGCGCAATGGGTGGCGCTGCCGGACGCGGCACTCGGCGCGCTGGAGTTACTCGATGAGGCCGGAAAAAATGCGGTGCTCGCTGTCAGCCAACCGGTTGCAGTTGAGTTATCCACAACACTTTTGGTGCACGAACAAATCGCGGCTCAGGCCGCCGCTACCCCAGACGCGATGGCGTTGCAGGTGGGCGGTCAGTCGTTGAGCTACGGCCAGTTGAATGTCCAGGCTAACCGTCTGGCCCATCGCCTGATCGATAACAGTGTCGGTCCAGGCTCGCGAGTCGGTCTGGCGCTGCGTCGCGGTCCGCAACTGATCGTCAGCCTGCTGGCGGTGCTCAAAGCCGGCGCGGCCTATGTGCCTTTGGACCCGAAATACCCGACCGAACGCCTGGCGTACATGATCGATGACAGCCGTCTCAACGTGCTGCTGTGCGAGTCCGGTCTGCTGGAAGATGTGCCCGGCGTGCGACGTCTCAGCCTTGAAGACAGCACCGACTACCCCGACAGCAATCCGCCAAACCATGCGGTCGCCGGCGATCTGGCCTACATCATCTACACCTCCGGTTCCACCGGCCAACCCAAAGGCGTGGCCATCGCCCATGCCGCGCTGCGCGAGTTCTGCCAGACCGCCGCCGACTATTCGGTGCTGTCGGCGTCCGACCGCGTGTTGCAGTTCGCGACCTTCAGCTTCGATGGCTTCGTCGAGCAGTGCTACCCGGCGCTGTGCGTCGGCGCGGCGTTGATCATGCGTGGCGATGACGTGTGGGATGCCGGCCGACTCGCCGCCGAAATCGTCCAGCAGGGTGTGACCGTGGCGGACTTGCCGGCCGCTTACTGGTACTTGCTGGCCCGCGAATGTGCGAGCGGTGTGGTGCGCAACCTGGGTGATTTGCGCCAGGTTCACGTTGGCGGTGAAGCCATGTCGGTCGAAGGTCTGCGCTTGTGGCACCAGGCCGATTTAAGCCATGTGCGTTTGCTCAACACCTACGGCCCGACCGAGGCGACGGTGGTGTCCAGCGTTCATGAATGCCGACTGATCGATGCCAGCGACGCGTTTGGCATCCCGATCGGTCGAGCCATCGCGGGTCGAGCGCTGTACGTGCTGGACTCAGCCGGTCAATTGTTGCCAAACGGTGGTGTCGGCGAACTGTGCATCGGCGCCCCGGCCTGTCTCGCTCAAAGCTACTTTGACCGCCCGGCGCTGACCGCCGAACGTTTCCTGCCGGACCCGTTTGCCCGTGAGCCGGGTGCGCGTTTGTACCGCAGCGGTGACCTGGCGCGTTACAACGCTGAAGGGAATCTGGAATACGTCGGCCGCATTGACCATCAAGTGAAAATTCGCGGTTTCCGCATTGAAATGGGAGAGATCGAAGCGTGCCTGCAAGCACGGGATCAGGTGCGCGAAGCGGCCGTGATCGCTCAGGACGGCACGCAACTGGTGGCGTACATCGTGGCCAGCGACGACACACTTATCCACAGCGCTGCGGCGTCTCAGGCTGACTATGTGGATGCACTCAAGGCCGTTCTGCGTCAGACGTTGCCGGAATACATGGTGCCTAGCCACCTGATCCTGCTGGCCCAATTGCCGCTTAACAGCAACGGCAAGCTCGACCGCAAAGCCTTGCCGCGTGCTGAAGCTGCCGATGCTCAACGTGAATTCGTGGCGCCGACCGAGGGCCTTGAAGCGCAACTGGCGTTGATCTGGCAAGCGGTGTTGCAGGTCGAGCGCGTGGGCCGCGACGACAACTTCTTCGGGTTGGGCGGGCACTCGTTGCGGGTGCTTCAAGTGATCTCCCGTGTGCGTCAGCAACTGCAGCTAGAACTGTCCGTGAGCAGCCTGTTCTCTGCCGCCAATCTGGGGGAATTTGCCGAGCGTGCCGCACTGGCGAACACCAGCGGCCAACCGGTCCTGCAACGTGCAACGGCCGATCAGCCGCAGATCCTTTCGTACGCCCAACAGCGCCAATGGATTCTCTGGCAACTGGATCCACAGAGCTCGGCCTACAACATTCCCGCTGCGCTGCGCCTCAAAGGCTCGCTGAACCGCGACGCCCTGCGCGAAGCCTTTGCGCAATTGCAGGCCCGTCACCAAACCCTGCGCACGACCTTTGAACAGGATGGTCAACAGACACGTCCGGTGCTGCACGATAACCTGGCGCTGCAACTGGATGAACGCACACTCGATCAGTCCTCGATCGACAGTGCCGTCGCCGAAGAAATCGCCCGGCCGTTCGACCTGCGCAACGGTCCGCTGTGGCGCGTGTTGCTGCTGCAAGTGAACACCGACGAACACGTGCTGGTGCTGACCGTGCACCACATCGCCGCCGATGGCTGGTCGATGCAGGTCATGGTCGATGAGTTCAGCGCGCTGTATCAGGCCGCCGTCGAAGGGCATGCGGCAAACCTATCCAGTCTGCCGGTGAACTACAGCGACTACGCCCGTTGGCAGCGCGATTGGCTGGAGGCCGGCGAGGGCGCACGCCAACTGACGTGGTGGAGCGAGCAACTGGCGGGCAGCCAGGCACCGCTTGAGTTGCCAAGTGAACTGACCCGTCCGGCCCGTCGCACTGAGCGCGGTGCCAGCCTGGCACTGAACGTTGATCGCGAGTTGCTCGCGGGTTTGCGTCAACGCGCCCAGGAACAACAGGTGACGTTGTTCATGCTGTTGCTGGCGAGTTTCCAGACTTTGCTGCATCGCCAGAGCGGGCAGTCGAGCATCAGCGTCGGCGTGCCGAGCGGCGGTCGTTCGCGCCTCGAAACCGAAGGCCTGATCGGCTTCTTCATCAACACCCAAGTGCTGCGTGCCGAGATCGACGGGCAGCAGACGTTCAGCACCTTGCTGCAACAGGTTAAACAGGTAGCACTTGGCGCGCAGGCCAATCAGGACGTGCCGTTCGAGCAGCTGGTCGACGCCCTGCAGCCCGACCGCAGCCTCAATCACAGCCCATTGTTCCAGGTGCTCTACAACCATCAACAGCAGTTGGGCGCGAGCGTCGAGCGCAACCTCGCCGACTTGCAGGTCGAGCGTCTGCACTGGCAGCAATACACCACGCAATTCGATCTGGTGCTCGACACTCAAGAGCAGGGCGAAGCGCTGGATGCCAGCCTGACCTACGCCACGGATGTGTACGATGAGGCGTCGATGAACCGCCTCGCCGAGCAGTGGCTGAACCTGCTGCGAGCGGTGGTCGCGGATCCGCAGCAGCGGGTGGCGCAACTGCCAATAATTGACCGTTTGCAACGGGATGCTTTGGTGCAGCACTGGAACCCAACGTTCCAGGCGCAACCGCTATCGCCAACCTTGCACCACGTGTTCGAAGCCCAGGCTGCCGAGCGGCCGAACGCAATCGCCCTGGTCTACGAAGGCGAGCAACTGACCTACGCCGCGCTCAATGCCCAGGCCAATCGACTGGCGCGCAAACTGCGCGAGCAGGGCGTCGGTCCAGAGGTGCGGGTCGGCATTGCCACCGAGCGGGCGATGCCGCTGGTGGTTGGCTTGCTGGCGATTCTCAAGGCCGGCGGTGCCTACGTGCCGCTCGACCCGCACTACCCGGCCGAGCGCTTGAGCTACATGATCGAAGACAGCAGCATCACGCTGCTGCTGACCCAGCAACACCTGATCAACGGTTTGCCGTCCCGCGACGGTGTGCAGGTGTTGAGCCTGGAGTCGTTGCAACTGGACGACTACAGCACCGACAACTTGCCAGCGCTGGCGTCCGCGGAAAACCTCGCCTACGTGATCTACACCTCCGGCTCCACCGGCCGGCCAAAAGGCGCTTTGCTCAGCCATGGCAACGTCGGGCGCTTGCTCACCGCCACCGCTGACGCGTTCAATTTCGGCCCGGACGATGTCTGGACGCTGTTCCATTCCTACGCCTTCGACTTCTCGGTGTGGGAGCTGTTTGGTTCGCTGTGCACCGGCGGGCGTCTGGTGATCGTGCCGTATTACATCAGCCGCGAGCCGCAAGCGTTTCACCGCTTGCTCTGTGATGAGGGCGTGACGGTGTTGAACCAGACGCCGACCGCGTTCCGTCAACTGTTGCCGATCGCCTGCGCCAGCGAGCGAAACCTGGCGTTGCGTCAGGTGATTTTCGGCGGCGAAGCCCTGGAAGTCGCGAGCCTGCGCCCATGGTTCGAACGCTTCGGCGACCGTCAGCCAACCTTGGTCAACATGTACGGCATCACCGAAACCACGGTGCACGTGACCTACCGCGCCATCCGTTTGGCCGACCTCGATGGCAAGGCCCAAAGCCCGATTGGCCTGCCGATTCGCGACCTGCGCTGGTACTTGCTCGACAGCCAGTTGCAACCGGTGCCGGTGGGTGTGGCGGGCGAGCTGTACATCGCCGGCGCCGGTCTGGCGCGCGGTTATCACGGTCGTTTCGGCCTGACGGCCGAGCGCTTTGTGCCGAGCCCGTTCGAGGCTTCGCAGCGCCTCTATCGCAGCGGCGACCTGGCGCGTCAGCGTGCCGACGGCAGCATTGATTACCTCGGGCGGATTGACCAGCAAGTGAAGATCCGAGGCTTGCGCATTGAACTCGGGGAAATCGAAGCTGCATTGCTGGCCCAACCGGGCGTGCGCCAAGCGGTACTGAGCGTGCATGCAGGCGACGGCGGCCCGCAGCTGTGCGCCTACGTGGTCGCCGAACAAACCCCGCACGACCCGATCGCCTGGCGCGACAACTTGCGCGCCGCGCTCAAAGTGGATCTGCCGGATTACATGGTGCCGAGCCACTGGTTGCTGCTCGATGCCTTGCCGCTGACCGGTAACGGCAAGCTCGACCGCAAGGCCTTGCCGGTGCCGGATGCCGAGGAATGGCAGCGACCTTTCGAGGCCCCCGAAGGCGATCTCGAACGGCAACTGGCAGACATCTGGGCCAGCGTGCTGGGCGTGGCGCACATTGGTCGGCGCGACAACTTCTTTGAATTGGGCGGGCATTCGCTGCTCGCCGCCCAGGCCAGTGCCCGTGTGGAACTGGAACTGGGCATCGAGCTGCCGCTGCGCGCGCTGTTCGAATCCACCGACCTGCAGGCTTATGCCGCCATGGCCGGGCAACACGCCCCGGCTGACAACGATGCACGTCTTGATGCGCTTGAGTCGTTTCTCGACGAGATGGAGATCAACTGATGGAACACACGACTGCCCAGCGTATCGCCACTCGCTTCGCCGGCCTGCCTGCTGACAAGCGCCGCGAGTTTCTGCAACGCATGCAAGAGCAGGGCGTGAGCTTCGGGCAACTGCCGATTCCGCCGGCTGCCGAGCCGCAAACGACCTTTGAACTGTCGTACGCGCAGCAGCGCCAATGGTTCCTCTGGCAGCTTGATCCGCAGAGCTCGGCGTACAACATTCCGGCCGCATTGCGTTTGCACGGGCCACTAAATGTCGCGGCGTTGCAGCAGAGTTTCGACGTACTGCTGGAGCGGCATCAGAGCCTGCGCAGCCGTTTCGTCGAAGACGACGGTCGGGTGGTGCAGACACTGGCCGAGTTCACGTCGCTGCCGATCGCACAGATCGACCTGCGCGCCGAACCTCAGGAACAGCGCCTCGATCTGGCGATGAAAAGCGTCGAGCAGGAGATTGCCCGGCCGTTCGATCTTCAGCACGGTCCGCTGTTGCGGGTCAGCCTGTTGCAACTGGAGGCCGAAGACCATGTGCTGTTGTTGACCCTGCACCACATCGTCACCGATGGCTGGTCGATGGGCGTGTTGGTGGATGAATTTTCCCGACTCTACGCCGCGTATGGCCAAGGGCAGAACGCTGCGCTGGAAGCGCTGCCGATTCAGTATTCCGACTACGCGATGTGGCAACGCCGCTGGATGGAAGCGGGCGAGCTGGAACGTCAACTCAACTGGTGGCGTGAAACGCTGGGCAGCGAACAACCGCTGCTGGAATTGCCGACTGACCGCCCGCGTCCGGCGCAACCGAGTCAGCGCGGTGCGCGTCTGGATTTCGCCCTCGACGCGACCCTGGCCAGCGGCCTGATGAGCCTAGCCAAACAACGCGGCGTCACGCCGTTCATGCTGTTGCTGGCGAGCTTCCAGGCTTTGCTCTATCGCTACAGTGGTCAGTCCGATTTGCGCGTTGGCGTGCCGATTGCCAACCGTAACCGTGCGCAAACCCGTGGCTTGATCGGTTTCTTCGTCAACACTCAAGTGATGCGCGCAGAGCTCGATGGACGGCTGCCGTTCAGCCAGTTACTCGACCAGACCCGTGCCGCTTCGCTGGATGCCCAGGCTTATCAAGACTTGCCGTTCGAGCGGCTGGTGCAGGCACTGCAAGGTGAACGCAGCGTCAGCCACAGTCCGCTGTTCCAGGTGATGTTCAACCACCAGCAAGCCAAACCGGCGGCGGTCAGCGGCTTGCTCGCCGGCCTGCGCGTCGAAGCACTGAACGCGACGGCGCACACCACGCAATTCGACCTGCAACTGGACACTCAGGAAAAGGGCGACAAGCTGTTCGCCAGCCTGACGTATGCCACCGATCTGTTCGACGCCGAGCGCATCGAGCATTTAGCGCGTCATTGGAGGAATTTGTTGGCTGGTGTGCTGGCGAATCCGCAATGCCCGCTCGCCGAGTTGCCACTGCTGGATGCCGACGAGCGTCTGCGCATTCTTGATGACCTCAACGACACCGCGCAGAACTATCCGGGTGAAGTCTGCGTGCAGCGGCATTTCGAAGCGCGCGTGGCTGAAGACGGTGAAGCGACGGCGCTGGTGCTCCAGGGCCAGCGCCTGAGTTACGCCGAACTGAACCGGCGCGCCAACCGTTTGGCCCATCACTTGCGCGCCCAAGGTATCGGCCCGGAAGTGCTGGTGGGGATTGCCTGCGACCGCTCGTTTGAGATGGTCGTCGGCCTGCTGGCGATCCTCAAGGCCGGTGGCGCTTATGTGCCACTGGACCCGGAGTACCCGCTCGATCGTCTGAGCTACATGATCGAGGACAGCGGCATTTCGCTGTTGCTGACCCAGGAACATTTGCTGGCGCAACTGCCGACCCCGGACAACGTGCGCACCCTGTGCCTGCACGTCGAGGCCGATTGGCTGAGCGATCTACCGGGCACTGACCTGAGCAACCTCGCTGTCGCGGAAAACCTCGCCTATGTGATTTACACCTCCGGTTCCACCGGCAGACCCAAAGGCGCGGGCAACCGCCATGTAGCGCTGCATAACCGTCTGGAGTGGATGCAGGAAGCCTACAACCTGTTGCCGAGCGACCGCGTGCTGCAAAAAACGCCGTTCAGTTTCGACGTGTCGGTGTGGGAGTTTTTCTGGCCGCTGATGAAGGGCGCCACCCTGGTGATCGCCGCGCCGGGCGAGCATCGCGATCCGCAACGCCTCGCCGCGTTGATCGTCGAGCAGGCGATCACCACGCTGCACTTTGTGCCGTCGATGCTCTCGGCCTTCATCGATGCCGACGAGGCGTTGGCCTGCACCTCGCTGCAACGGATCATCTGCAGTGGCGAAGCGCTGCCGATGGAACTGCAACGCCAGACCCTGCGCAGCCTGCCGCAAGCCAATCTCTGCAACCTGTATGGCCCGACCGAAGCAGCCATCGACGTGACCCATTGGACCTGCGTGGAAGAGGGCCGCGACAGCGTGCCGATCGGCCGCCCGATTGCCAACCTGCGCACCTGCATCCTCGACAGCGAACTGCAGCCGTTGCCACTCGGTGCGGTGGGCGAGTTGTACCTCGGCGGCGTCGGCCTCGCCCGCGGTTACCATCGCCGTGGCGCGCTGACCGCTGAGCGCTTTGTGGTCGACCCGTTCGGCAGCGGCGAGCGTCTGTACCGCACCGGTGACCTGGCGCGTTATCGCGCTGACGGCGCCATCGACTACTGCGGGCGCATCGACCATCAAGTGAAGATTCGCGGTTTGCGCATCGAACTGGGCGAAATCGAAGCGCGTCTGCAAGAGCATGCCGACGTTCAGGAAGCCGTGGTGTTGGCCCTCGACGGACCGAGCGGCAAGCAATTGGTCGCGTACATCGTGCCGCAGGATCGCGCATTGGTCAGCGTCGATGCAGAGCAACAAGGCGCGTGGCGCGAAACCCTGAAAAGCCATTTGCTTGCCAGCCTGCCGGATTACATGGTGCCGGCGCAGACCGTGCTGATCGAGCAGATGCCGCTGAGTCCCAACGGCAAGCTCGACCGTAAACGCCTGCCGGCGCCGACTGCGCAAGTCAGCCAGCGTGCGTTCGAAGCGCCACGCAGCGAACATGAGCAGGTGCTGGCGCAGATCTGGCAAGACGTGTTGGGCGTGGAGCAAGTCGGGCGTCAGGACAACTTCTTCGAACTGGGCGGCGACTCGATCATTTCGATTCAGGTGGTCAGCCGCGCTCGTCGGGCCGGTCTGAGCTTGCAGCCGCGTGACCTGTTCCAGCAGCAAACCTTGCAAGCGTTGGCCGCTGTGGTCAAAGAGCAGGCGGCACCGCTGGCGCAACAAGGGCCGGTGGACGGTGTGCAAAAACTCACGCCGATTCAGCGCTGGTTCTTCGACGAACCGATCCCGCAACGCGCTCACTGGAACCAGGCGGTGCTGCTGGTGCCGCGCGAAACCCTCGAATTGCCCCGCTTGCATGCCGCGCTGCAACGCCTGCTCAAGCAGCACGATGCGCTGCGTTTGCGCTTCAGTCAGGTCGACGGCCAATGGTCGGCGCGCTATGTCGGGGCCGACAGCTGCGAGGTCATCGACATGCTCTGGACCGCCCGCGTGGCCAGTGATGCATCGCTGGAAGCGGTGTGCGATGAAGCGCAACGCAGCCTTAGTTTGCAAGACGGTCCGCTGTTGCGCGTGGCGTTGATCGCCCAGGTCGATGGCTCGCAGCGTTTGCTGCTGGTGATCCATCACCTGGCGGTGGACGGTGTGTCCTGGCGGGTGTTGCTGGAAGATTTGCAGGCCGCTTACCAAGGGCAAGACTTGCCGCCGAAGACCAGCGCCTTCCAGGCCTGGGCCGATAAGCTCGACGCGTATGCGCGCTCCGATGCCGCCGCCAGTGAGCTGGGCTGGTGGCAAGCGCAACTGAGCGTCGCGAATGATTCGTTGCCAGCGGCAAATACCGGGGCCAGTCAGGCCGGGCATCTTCGCCAGGGCGTCAGCATCGGTCTGGACCGCGAACAGACCCGCCAGTTGTTGCAACAGGCGCCAGCGATCTACCGCACGCAGGTCAACGACCTGCTGCTGACCGCGCTGGCCCGAACCCTCAGCCGCTGGACCGGCCAGGCCTCGGCGTTGATTCAGCTCGAAGGCCATGGCCGCGAAGCGCTGTTCGACGACATCGACCTGACCCGCACCGTTGGCTGGTTCTCCAGCCTGTTCCCGGTTCGCCTGACGCCGACCGTCGACCTTGCGGGTTCGATCAAGGCGATCAAGCAACAACTGCGCGAAATCCCCGGCAAAGGCATGGGCTACGGCCTGTTGCGTTACATGGGCGATGCCGCGACCCAAGCGGCGTTGGCCGCGCTGCCGCAAGCGCGCGTGACGTTCAACTATCTCGGTCAGTTCGACCAGAGCTTCGCCGAAGACGCACTGTTCTCCCCGGCTCGCGAATCCAGTGGCGCCGCGCAATCGGCTGACGCGCCGTTGCCAAACTGGCTGTCGGTGGACGGTCAGGTGTATGGCGGTGAACTGAAACTCGACTGGACCTTCAGCCGCGAATGCTTTGACCCGCTTGAGATCGAAGCGCTGGCCGCGCAATTCCGCAGCGAGTTGCTGGCGCTGATCGCCCATTGCCTGAGCGATGGCGCAGGCGGCGTGACCCCGGCGGACTTCCCGTTGGCGCGCCTGACCCAGGCGCAACTCGACGGCCTGCCGGTGCCGCCAGCGCAGATCGAGGACCTGTATCCGCTGTCGCCGATGCAGGCCGGTTTGCTGTTCCATAGCGTGTACGAATCCGATTCCGGCGCGTACGTGAACCAGCTCAGCGTCGAAGCTCGCGGGCTCGACGCCGAGCGTTTGGGCCGCGCCTGGCAAGCGGTGCTCGACACCCATCCAATTCTGCGCAGCAGCTTCCATTTTCCCGACGGTTTCGAAGCGCCGGTGCAACTGGTGCATCGTCATCTGCAATTGCCGCTGACCTGCCTCGATTGGCGCGCCCGCATCGATCAGGCCGACGCGCTGGCACAACTGATCGACAGTGAGCGCCTGCAACTCGATTCGACCCAGGCGCCGTTGATGCGTTTGACCTTGGTGCGTCTGGACAATGAGCGTCAGCAACTGATCTACACCCACCATCACCTGTTGCTCGATGGCTGGAGTCATTCGCTGCTGTTGAGTGAAGTCTTGCAGCGTTATGCCGGGCAGGAAGTGCAGGCACCGACCGGACGCTTCGCCGACTACATCGGCTGGTTGCAACGTCAGGATGCCCACGCCGACGAGCTCTTCTGGCGCGAGCAACTGGCGACCCTCGACAACCCGACCCTGCTGGCGCAGAGCCTGGCGCATGTCGACCTCAAACAGCAGGCGACGTCAGCGTTCGCCGACCATCGCCAGACCTTCGATGTCGCCACGAGCAAGCGCTTCAGCGAGTTTGCCCGTCAGCAAAAAGTCACGCTCAACACCTTGGTCCAAGGTGCCTGGGCACTCTTGCTGCAACGCTACAGCGGTCAACGCAGCGTGGTGTTCGGCGCCACGGTGGCGGGGCGTCCAGTGGACTTGCCGGGTGCCGAAAGCCAGCTCGGCCTGTTCATCAATACCTTGCCGGTGATCAGCACGCCGGACGCGGTCGAAAGCGTCGGCCAGTGGCTGAACCGCTTGCAGGCGCAAAACCTGGAACTGCGAGAGCATGAATTCACCGCCCTCGGCGATATTCAGCGTTGGGCCGGGCGTGCCGGTGAACCGTTGTTCGACAGCCTGTTGGTGTTCGAAAACTTCCCGGTCGCCGAAGCGTTGCAACAGGGTGCGCCGGCCGGTCTGAGTTTCTCGATCCCGCAGAACCATGAACGCACCAACTTCCCGCTGACGCTGGCGGCCACCGCCGAAAGTCAGCTCAGCCTGAACTGGAGCTACCAGTGCGCGCACTTCAGCAGCGAAGCGATTGCCCGCATGAGCGAGCATCTGGCCGCGCTGCTGGCGGCGATGGTTGCCGCGCCACACGCTGCATTGAGTGAGCTGGACCTGCTGGCCGCGCCAGAGCGAGCACAGCAGTTGGTGGAGTGGAATCCAGCGTTCACCGCGACGGAAAACCCGCTCTGCGTGCATCAGTTGATCGAGGCTCAGGCCGTCATCCGGCCGGACGCCACCGCGCTGATCTTCAATGACCTGGAATTGAGCTTCGACCAACTCAACCGTCGCGCCAACCAATTGGCCCATCGTCTGCGCGCACTGGGCATCGGCCCGGAAGTGCGGGTTGGCCTGGCGATGCAACGAACGCCTGCGATGATCATTGGCCTGCTGGCGATTCTCAAGGCCGGCGGAGCCTACGTGCCGCTGGACCCGGCATACCCGGCCGAGCGCCTGCGCTATCTGATGGAAGACAGCGGCATTTCGCTGCTGATCAGCCAATCGTGGCTGCGAGAAAAACTGCCCTTGCCGCAAGGCCTGTCGGTGCTGGAAATCGACCGCGAACCGCTGGCGTTCATGGCCGACACCAACCCGGTCAACCTGACCTGCGGCGAAAACCTCGCGTACCTGATTTACACCTCAGGCTCCACCGGGCGGCCAAAAGGCGTCAGCGTGGCCCACGGTCCGTTGGCCATGCATTGCCTGTCGATCGGCGAGTTGTATGGCATGACCCCGGACGACCGCGAGTTGCAATTCGCCTCGATCAGTTTTGACGGCGCTCACGAACGTTGGCTGACACCGCTGGTGTTCGGTTCGGCGGTGATGCCGCGCGACGACGAGTTGTGGAGCGTGGAGCGCACCTGCGCCGAGATCGAAAAGCACGGCATCACCATCGCCTGCTTCACCCCAAGTTACCTGCTGCAGATCGCCGATTTCATGGGCGAAGCGGGGCGTGATCTGCCGATCCGTTCCTACACCCCGTGCGGGGAAGGCATGGCCAAGCACGCGTTCGATGAAGTCCAGCAGGTGCTGCAACCGAAGCGCCTGATCAACGGCTACGGCCCGACCGAAACGGTGATCACGCCGCTGATCTGGCTGGCGTATCCCGATACTGAATTCGCCTCGGCGTTCATGCCGATTGGCCGGCCGGTCGGTAACCGCAGCGCCTATATTCTGGATGGCGGCTTGCAGCCGGTGCCGGTTGGCGTCGCGGGCGAGCTGTACCTGGGCGGCGAGGGTGTCGCACGTGGTTATCATCAACGTCCGGACCTGACCGCTGAACGCTTCGTGCCGGATCCGTTCGTGCCGGGCGCCCGTTTGTACCGCAGTGGCGACCTCGCGCGGTTCCGTGCCGATGGCGTTGTTGAATACCTCGGCCGCATCGACCAGCAAGTGAAGATTCGCGGGTTCCGTATCGAACTCGGCGAAATCGAAGCCTGCCTGCTTGAACACGAAGGTGTGCGTGAAGCGTTCGTGATCGATCGCGAAGGCCCGGTGAGCCGCCAGTTGGTCGGTTACGTGGTGCCGCGCGATCCGCTCGCCGATGAACAGGATTTGCGTGAAGCACTGACGGTGCACCTGCGCAGCCGTCTGCCGGCGCACATGCTGCCGGCGCACTTGATGTGCCTGGCCGCGTTGCCACTGACGCCAAACGGCAAGCTTGACCGTCAGGGCCTGCCGGCGCCCGAAGCGTCGCGTCAGAACCACGATCAAGTGGCCGCTGCGTCGCCGGCCGAAGTGTTGCTGGTGGAGATCTGGCAAGCGCTGTTAGGGCTGGACTCGGTGGGCGTCACCGAGAACTTCTTCGAACTGGGCGGTGACTCGATCATTTCCCTGCAAGCGGTGAGTCGTGCCGGGCAACGCGGGCTGGTGTTCAGTCCGAAGCAACTGTTCGAGCAGCAGACGATTCGGGCTCTGGCCGCCGTCGCCAGCAGCCGTGAAGCGGCGTTGATCGAAGCGCCGACAGTCGAGGCTTTTTCGCTGGTGCCGCACATCGATGTGGCCGCCCGCGAGGGTCTGCAAGATCTGTATCCGCTGTCGCCGATGCAGCAAGGCATGCTGTTCCATTGCCTTGATTCGCCGGAGCTGAACCCTTACGTCAACCAGTTGAGCGTGGCAGTGGACGGCTTGCAGGTGCCGCGTTTCCGCGCGGCCTGGCAGACGCTGGTCGAACGTCATGAAGTGCTGCGCGCGGCGTTCCGCTGGCGCGATGGTCTGGCCGATCCGCTGCAAGCGGTGCTCGCCGACGTTGAGTTGCCGATCGAAGAGTTCGACTGGCGCGACCGCACCGACACCGAACAAGCGTTGAGTGAACTGGCGGCGGCGGAACAGGCCAAGGGCTTCGACCTGAGTTGCCCGCCGTTGATGCGTTTCATCCTGGTGCGTCTGGGCGATGACCGTTACCAGATGATCTGGATTTACCATCACCTGCTGCTGGACGGCTGGAGTGCCTCGCGGCTGTTAGGCGACATGTTGCGCCTGTACCACCACGACAGTCTGCCGACCCTGACTGGTCGATACGCTGACTACATTGCCTGGCTGCAACGTCAGGACGGTGCGCAGGCAGAAGGTTTCTGGCGTGAGCGCCTGGCGTTGCTCGAAGCGCCGACCATTCTGGCCAAGGCATCGGGTGCCGCGGGTGTAGGTCATGGCGTGATGTACAGCAACCTCGATGCCGAGGCGACGCGCAAACTGCACAGCTTCGCCAAGCGTCAGCGCGTGACCCTCAACACGCTGGTGCAAGGTGCCTGGCTCTTGTTGCTGCAACGTCACAGCGGCCAACGCAGCGTCGCGTTCGGTGCCACGGTGGCGGGGCGTCCGACGGGACTTGCCGGTGCGCAGGACATGCTCGGCCTGTTCATCAACACGTTGCCGGTGATCCAGACCCTCGATCCGCAGCAGCCGTTGGGCGAGTGGTTGCGCGCGTTGCAAGATTACAACCTGATGGTCCGCGACTACGAGCACACGCCGTTGTCGGACATTCAGCGCTGGGCTGGGCAGGGTGGCCAGGGCTTGTTCGACAGCATCATCGTGTTTGAAAACCATCCGGTGGATCGGGCCTTGAAAGGGGGCGAGGAAGGTGAGCTGCGCTTTGCCGACGTCGGCAGCGGCGGGGTGACCAACTTTCCGATGGACTTGATGGTCAGCGCCAACGAGGAAGGCCTGGAGGTCGAATACCTGTTCCTGCGTGATCGCTTCAGCGAACTGGAAGTGCAGCGGATTCGTGCGCAGCTCGAAGGGTTGCTGCGTGCGTTGCCTGAGGATGCCACGCGGTTGCTTGGCAACATTGGCTTGCCCGAATCGCTGATCAGTCTGCCGCAGGTGTCCGTCGACAACGCCGATTTGCTGCACGCCTTCAATCAACATGTGCGCATTCATCCGCAGAAAATCGCCCTGATCTGCGAGGATCGGGAAGTCGGTTATGCCGAACTTGAGGCGCAGGCCAATGGGTTGGCGCAGCAATTGATCGGCCGCGGTATTGGCCCGGAAAGTCTGGTGGCGGTGGCGTTGCCGCGTTCCGAGCGCACCATCGTCGCGTTCCTCGCGGTGCTCAAGGCCGGGGCGGCTTATCTGCCGCTTGACCTGGCCTACCCGGCCGAGCGACTGGCCTACATGCTCAGCGATTCGGCCGCCAGTCTGCTGCTCTGCGACAGCGACTTGGGTGAACGGTTGACGCTGGCTGATAGCCCGCCGCGCTTGTTGCTCGATCAACTGTCCATTTCCGGTAGCACCGAATGCCCGGTTTCCCAACCGCTGCCGGGGCACTTGGCGTATCTGATTTACACCTCCGGTTCCACCGGCCAGCCCAAAGGCGTGGCGGTAGCGCGTGGACCGATTGCCCGGCATTGCCGCGGCATCATCGAGCTCTACGAACTGGCACCGCGCAGCCGTGAGTTGCACTTCATGTCGTTCGCTTTTGACGGCGCTCAGGAGCGTTGGCTGAGTGTGCTGTTGGCCGGTGGCAGTCTGGTGATCCGCGATGACAGTGTGTGGACGCCGGAGCAAACCCTGGACGTGCTGCAGCGTCACGGCGTCACCGTGGCCTGCTTCCCGCCGGCGTATCTGCAACAGATGGCCGAAGTGGCCGAACGCCTGGGCAATCCACCAACGGTCGAAGTGTATTGTTTTGGCGGTGATGCGGTGCCGGAGGCCAGTTTCGAACAGGTCAAACGGGCTCTGCGTCCGCAGCGTCTGGTCAACGGTTATGGCCCGACCGAAACCGTGGTCACGCCGCTGCTGTGGCGTGCCGAGGTCAGCGAAACCTGCGACGCGGCCTATGCGCCTATTGGTCGTGGTGTGGCCGGACGTGGGCTCTATGTACTCGACGCCGACCTCAATCCGTTGCCGGTCGGTGTCAGCGGCGAGTTGTACTTGGGTGGCGAATGCCTGGCGCGCGGTTATCACCAGCGTCCCGGCATGAGCGCCGAGCGTTTCATCCCCGATCCGTTCGAGGCCGGCGGCCGCATGTACCGCACCGGCGATCTGGTGCGCCAGCGCGAGTGCGGGTTGATCGACTATTTGGGGCGGCTTGACCAGCAAGTGAAGATCCGTGGTTTCCGCATCGAACTGGGCGAAATCGAAGCCCGTCTGCGCGCCTGCGCCGGGGTGCAGGATGCCGCCGTGGGGGTGCACGAAACGCCGACTGGCAAGCAATTGGTCGGTTACGTGGTGGCTGCCGGCGCTGTAGGCCTTGATCGCCGCTTGAAGGCTGAACTGCAAGCGCAGCTGCCGGACTACATGGTGCCGGCGCGAATCATAGTGCTGGAACGCTTCCCGCTGTCGGCCAACGGCAAGCTCGACCGTCGCGCACTGCCTATGCCGGAATGGGCGCTCGGTGGTTATCGCGCACCGCGCAATGCGCTGGAAACGGCATTGACGGCGATCTGGCAAGAGGTACTCGGCGTGCCGCAAGTGGGCATCGACGACAACTTCTTCGAACTGGGCGGCGACTCGTTGCAGGTGCTCAAAGTCATCTCGCGGGTGCGCAGTCAGCCGCAGCTGGGCTTCGAATTGAAGCTGCGGGATTTGATGCAGAAACCCTGCATCGCCGAACTCGGTGGCTATCAGGCTGCCGAGCCGGCCAAGGCGCCGGACCCGTTGCTGGCGCTGAATGCGCGAATCCCCAACGTGCCGGCGCTGTTCTGCCTGCACGCCGGTTTTGGCACGGTGTTCGACTACGAACCGCTGGCTCGCCGACTGGAAGGACGGCGCACGGTGTACGGCCTGCAATGCCGCATGCTGCTCGACCCGCACTGGCAGGACGAGTCGCTTCTGGCGATGGCTCAAGCCTACGCGCAACGGATTCTTGGTCAGCAGGCCAAGGGGCCGTATTACTTGCTGGGCTGGTCCTTGGGCGGCGCGTTGACGCAACTGGTCGCTCACGAACTGGAAACCCAGGGTGAAACGGTGGTGTTTGCCGGGCTGGTCGACAGTTACGTGGCCGGCACTGCAGAAGCGGGGGACTGGCGCGAGGACCTGGGAGGCTTCCTGACGTTTGTGCTGGGCCTGCCGGCGGGTGAGGCTCAGTCACTGATTGCGCTGAAAGCCGCTGGCGTGAATGAGCGCGAGGGTGCAATCGCGGTGATTGAGGCGGCCATGCACGGTTCCAATGGTCACGCCGCGTTGGGTGCGGGAGAACTCACGCAGATCTTCGCCACCGGTTCACGGCTCAAGCAATTGGCGCTGGCGCATCGGCAACTGCCGGCGATTCAGGTGACGGCGCATCGCTGGTGGGTGGCCGAGCGCGACGACGAACGTCGAGTGTTCGAGGCTCAGGTTGGTAGCCACGGCATTGATCGTTTGTTGGCAGGCGGGCACTACGAGTTGCTGCGCGGTGACGAGTTGCTCGATGAGCTTGAAGACCTGTTGGAGCGCCGCATGGTCACTGCATAAAAACAATTGTGGCGAGGGAGCTTGCTCCCGCTGGAGTGCGCAGCAGTCCCTCTTTTTGGGGCCGCTTCGCAGCCCAGCGGGAGCAAGCTCCCTCGCCACAGGGTTCTCGCTGGTTTCAAGATTGTGTCTTGCCCGGTTATTTACCTATTTGTGTGAAGGATTCGTCCCATGGCTGTTTTGCCAGAACTTGAAGCATTTTTAGAACTCGCCGAGTTCGGCCGGATGACCGGCAAAAGTCGTGCGATGCATGAACTGTCGCCGCAACAGGCGCGGATCGATTTTGAAGCGTCCTCCGGGTTTCTCGATGTGCCGCTGGACAGCGTTTCCTGCGAAGACTTCAGGATTGCTGCGCGTGACGACCACAGCCTGTCGGCAAGGGTGTATCGCGATGGGCACGCTGTCGACGGGTTGCAGCCGGTGGTGTTGTATTTCCATGGCGGCGGGTATGTGGTCGGCAGCCTCGATTCCCATGATGCGCTGTGCCGGCGATTGGCGGCACAGGGTGGTTTTGCGTTGTTGACGGTGGATTATCGCCTGGCGCCGGAATGGCGTTTCCCGACGCCGGTGCAGGATGCCTGCGATGCGGGTAACTGGCTGGTTCGCGAAGGCGCGGCGCATGGCTTGGACGCGACGCGGGTGACCGTGGCCGGTGACAGCGTGGGTGCGACGCTGGCGACGGTGTTGTCGATCATGGCCGTGTGTGAACCTCAAGAGCTGGCATTGAAGCCGAAGGCACAAGTGCTGGTTTACCCGGTGACGGATGCCACGACGAAACGAGCGTCGCATCGGGATTTCGCCGAGGGTTATTTGCTGGAGACGCCGACGCTGGACTGGTTCTACGGGCATTACGCGCGCACGCCAGAGGATCTGGCGGATTGGCGTTGTTCGCCGTTGCTGGCGGCGGATCTGTCCGGTGTGGCGCCGGCGTTGGTGTATTTGGCCGGGCATGATCCGTTGCATGACGAAGGGTTGGCGTACGCCGATTTGTTACGTGCTGCGGGGAATGAGGTGACGTTGTTGGAGCAGCCGGGCATGACCCATGACTTTTTGCGCATGGGTGGGTTGTTGAGCGAGGTGGAAGGGGTTCACGCGGAAGTGGCGAGGTGGGTTCGTTCGCGGCTGTGATCTGAAGTCTGGCTCAGATCGTTAAACGTCGTTTGATCGGAGGGTGTCAGTTTTTTTGTGTGCCGGCCGGTAACTTGGTTCCCGTCACTGATTGTCAGTGATCGGGTTTAGTAGCCCGCAGTCCCCACCCTCGGTTGTATAAGCGTCATTCAGTCAGGTTCACCTGCACTTCATGCGTGCGAATCGCTGGCCTCGGCCAATGTCATGGCCATGGACCTGGCGGACCATATGGATGGGCCGAGTCGCAACCCGCTGCTGGGTATTGCGCAAGTCATCATGCTGGGCGAGCTGGCGGTGAACCGGGCGCTGGATAGACTCGATCAACCTGAATAGTTGACACCTGATCGTTCCGACGCGCTGCGTGGGAATGCCGCCAGGGACGCTCCGCGTTCCGCTTCTGAAGGTGACGCAGAGCGTCACGGGATGCATTCCCACGCGGAGCGTGGGAACGATCATGGAGTAGCCATAAAAAATGCCCGTATCTCACGATGCGGGCATTTTTCATTTCAGCTCAGCGACTCAGAAATCATACTTCGCAGTGAGCTGCAGGTTGCGTGGCTCGCCGTAGAACGTGGTGCCGAAGTTGCCCAGGCCCGACATGTACTTCTTATCAAAGACGTTGTAGGCATTGGCGGTGAAGCTCAGGTGTTCGTCGTACTGATAACGGGTCATCAGGTCCACGAGGGTGTAGCCACCTTGCTTGAGCAGGGTGCTGCCGCCCTCGCCACCGCCCACGTTGGGGCTGTAGCTCTGGCCGTAAAAAGCGCTCTGCCAGCTGATGCCGCCACCGACGGTGACCTGGTCCAGTGCGCCGGGCAGACGGTAGGTGGTGAACGTACGCACCACGTGCTCCGGTTTGCTGGAGGCCAGCGGGAAACCGAAGATGCGTTGTTCGTCCTTGTCACGGGTGCGGGCGTAGGTGTAGCCGGCAGACACGTTCCAGTCCTGAGCCAGTTCGCCGGCCAGTTCCAGTTCCACACCATTGGTGGTGGCGCCATCGGTGGCTTTGAAAACTCCATCGCCGGTGACCTCATTGGTGCCGACCGATTGAGCGACGTTATCCTGCTCAATGCGGAAGAATGCCAGGCTGGCGTTCAGCTTTCCTTCGAAGTAGGCCGCTTTCAGGCCGGTTTCGTAGCTGTCGCCTTCGACCGGTGCCAGGGTCGCACCGTTGATGTCCTTGTTGATCTGAGGCTGGTAGATCTTGGTGTAGCTGGCGTAGACCGAGTACACATCGTTCAGGTCATAGACCACACCGGCGTAAGGCGTGACGACGCCATGCTCCTTGTAGCTGGCGTGAGTGTCGCTCAGGGTACCGCCCGGATAGTAGGAGTAATCTTCGTTGTACTTGAAGGTGCTCAGACGGCTGCCGAGGATGAACGACAGGTCGTCGGTCGGACGCAGGCGCGTGGCCAGGTAAAGTCCGTTCTGGCTCTGGGTGCGTTCGTATTTGCCGTTTTTCGGGAATTCCTGTTTCGGCAGGCTACCGTTCCAGTCATAGATGCTGCCCGGCACCAGTTCGAAAGCGCTGGTGTCGTAGGTCGAGCCGGTCTGGCGTGAGTGGGACGCCATGAAGCCGGCCACCAGTTCGTGCTCGCGACCGCCCAGGGAGAACGGTCCGGAGACGTTCACGTCAGCCGTGTTCTGCACGCGATGGCCTTCCCAGCGACCCCAGTAAAGGAAATTACCTTCGCCAGTGGCGCGGTCCGCGGAACCACCGCTGGCCGAGGCCAGTTGGGTATCGTGATCGGTGGTTTTCTGGTCGAAGCTGGCCTTGAATTTCCAGTCATTGGCCAGCGCTTGTTCCAACGACGAGAAGTAGGTGACGCTGTCGAAATCACGACGGCTCCAGTCGGCACCCGGGTTGAAACTGCGGGAGAAATCGGTGCGGCTGCCATCGGTGAAGTACGGTGCGTTACCGGTCCAGGAACTGCCGCGCGGCGTTGCACTGGACTTGTCGACGCCAAAAGTCAGCAGGGTGTCGTCCGTCAGGTCGGCTTCAAGGATGCCGTAGTAGATGTCTTTTTTCTGGCTGTAGTGATCGATGTACGAATCTTTGTCCTGGTAGGCGCCCACAAAGCGGCCGCGCACGCTGCCGGAATCGTTCAGCGAACCGGAGATGTCGCCTTCGGTGCGGTAGTTGTCCCAGGAACCCGCGGTGGCGCTGACCGACGCCTTGAATTCCTTGGTCGGCTTCTTGCGCACCAGGTTGACGGTGGCGGACGGGTCGCCCGAGCCGGTCATCAGGCCGGTAGCACCTTTGATGACTTCGACGCGATCGAGGCTGGCCGCGTCGTCGCTGTTGTTCGGGTTTTCACCGTACACACCGTCGTAAGGCTGGTTGACGCCATCGTACTGAAAGTTGGTGATGGCAAAGCCACGGGCGGAAAACTCGGTTCGGTCACTGTCGTACTTCTGTGTCGTAACGCCGGGGGTGTTGCGCAACGCGTCGGCGACGCTGGTGACGCCGCGATCATCCATTTGCTGACGCGTCACCACGGTTACCGATTGCGGCGTTTCACGCAGGGTCAGCGGCAGCTTGGTCGCGGTGGTGGTCGCGCCGGTGGTGTAGGAACCGGTGTCTTCGGTGGTCAGGCCCAGGGCCTGGCCGGAAATGGTGGTCGCGCCCAGTTGCAGGCTCGAGGAACCGCCGGACACCAGGGTGACGCTGTTGCCGTTGATCTGGAACGAGATGCCGGTGCCTTGCAGCATGGACTTCAGGGCGTCGGACGGTTCCAGCGAACCGGACACCGCGCGGGACTTGATACCTGCAACCTGGTCCGGGCTGTAGAGGATCTGCAGATTGGTCTGCATGCCCAGCTCGGTCAGCGCGTTGGAAAGCGATTGACCTGCAATGTTCACTTTCACAGGTGCAGCATTGGCCATCGAGCTCCCCAGCAAGGTGGCGGTCAGCAGTACGCTAGTGAACAGGGTGCGATGCAAAGTCGGGCGCTGTACGGCCAGCGCGAGAGGTGTGCGGCATGGTTGAGGTCGCATGACTTACCTGAGCTCCTGAAAAAGTGTTGTGCAGAGTTTTTTTAATGGGAATGATTATTAGACGCAGCGCGAGCGTGAAACCGGAAAGAAATCGGAAAATAAATTTTGTAAGGCGGTTGCAGGAGCCAGGTTGTCAGGCGGGGGCCAGCTCGGTGACGACCCGTCCGCTTTCCATGCGCACCAGTTGGTCCGCCACGTCGAAGTAACGGTCATCGTGGGAGATCACTATGATGGTCTTGCCCAGGCGTTTGAGGTCCGGCAGCAACTCGGTGTAAAAAATCCGGCGGAAGGTCGGGTCTTGGTCGGCCGCCCATTCATCGAACACCAGCACCGGACGTTCCTCCAGCCAGGCATTGACCAGGGCCAGGCGTTTGCGCTGGCCGGTGGAAAGGTCGGTGGTGGTGAAGCTACCGTCCTTGACGCTGACCTTGTGCGCGATCTCCAGCCGCTGCAGGTATTTGTTGGCGTCTTCGGGGATGTGCTGATCGCCCTGGACCACATCATCGAACAGGTAGTAGTCGGCGAAGATGGTGGTGAACAACTGGCGATAGTCATCGCGGTTCTGCGCGTCGATCGCCTCGCCGTTGACGCGGATTTCGCCCTGTTGCGGTGTGTACAGGCCCAGCAGCAGCTTGATCAGCGTGGTCTTGCCGCAACCGTTCTCGCCGACAATAAAGGTGATGTCGCCTTGCTTGATTGTCAGGTTCACCGGCCCGAGCTGGAACGGAGCGGCACCTTCAGCAGCCGGGAAGCTGAAGCGCACATCGGCCAGTTTCAGTTCGTGCACCGCTTGCTTGACGTTGCCTTTATCGCTCAGCAGCAGATGAGGTTCCGGGGTGGAAAACTGCTCCGAGAGTTCGGCGATGCGGCGGAAGGCGATCTGCGCGCGGCTGACGATCGGCAAGGTGCTGATCAAATGCTCCAGCGGACCTTTCATGTACAGCAGCACCAGCACGAAGCCGCTCATCACGGTTTTATCGGCACTCGGCCAAAAGGTTTGCAGGGCCAGGGCCAGGCCGATCACCACGAAGAACAGCATCGAGCCGAAGGTCTTGGCGATGACGAATGTATTGATCGAGCGCACCTGGGTGTTGCAGATAAATTCAGCCGTGGCCTTGATGCCCGAGACGAACATGCGCTGGCGGCGTGGGCGGTGGATGCGCAGTTCCTTGGCACCTTCGGCAATCGCGTTGTAGTGCTTTTGCAATTCATCTTCGGCCTCACGAGCGGCCATGAAACCCTGCACGCCTTTGCTCTGGGCGTAGGCCTGAATAGCGGTGCCGATCAGAATCGCGGCGACCATGATCAGGAACATCGGCCACGACAGAATGGCCAGGTAGCCCATGCAGCCCAGGGTCACGGTGACGGAAATGGCCAGCGGCGCGAAGGCGAAAGCGAAGTCGCTGATGGTGTCGACGTCGTGGGTCAGCACCGGAATCAACCGGTGGCTGCGATAGCGCTCGATCTGTTCGATCGGTGCCGAGAGAACCTTTTCACCCAACTGTTTACGCAGCTTGGCGATGATGTGCTGGCCTACATAGTTGGTGCCGATGTCCGAACAGATCGAACTGGCCAGTGCCAGCAGGCACAGGCCGGCGAACAATGCGACCACGCCTTGGGTCAGGCCGGTTTGCGAATGCAGGGCGTTGTTGATGGTCGCCAGCAATACCGTGACGCTCAGGCCGCCGACCATGCCCAGGAAAATGGACGCGGCGACGATGAGCCGAAAGGGTTTCAACAGGGCGAACAATTCGCCGATGGCGCCACGGGTAGGCTGGGTCATGGAAGACAGTTCCTTGGGTCGTAAAGGCAGATACCCAGTAGAACGTCTGGTCGGAGGCTTAATTTACAAGGTCGCCGACTGGTGGCGGGGGCGACATAGGTTGATCGTTCCCCACGCGCAGCAAAGGAATGCATCCCGTGACGCTCTGCGTCACATTCACCAGCGGAACGCGGAGCGTCCCTGGTGGCATTCCCACGCGGAGCGTGGGAACGATCAAAATCAAACGCCTAAAGATCACGCACGATACGGAAACCCATCCAGTCGCCGCGCTCTTGCGGGTACTGGCTGTTGCGGTTGCCGGAGCGCGAGAACACCGGCGCCTCACCCCAGTCGTTGCCGCGAATCCGCACGGCTTCGCACTTGGGTTCGACCCAGGCGCTGCCATCGGTGGGGGCTCCGACGTAATCAGGGTGTTCGCAGTCTTCGACCCATTCGTAGACGTTGCCGTGCATGTCGTACAGGCCGAAGGCGTTCGGCGGGTAGCTGCCCACAGGCGAGCTGTAGCTGTAACCGTCCGCCGGGCCATAGGTGTTGGCGTGCTTGGCGATGCTGTATTCCTTGCCTTCATCGAACGGGAAGGGGAACGGCCCTTTGCTGCCGCCACGTGCGGCATATTCGCGTTGGGCTTCGCTGACCATGCGGTACGTCTGCCCGGTCTTTTTCGACAGCCAGGCGACGTAGTTCTTCACGTCATCGAAGTTCATGCACACCGCCGGTTGACGCGGGCTCTGCGGATAACGCGGCTTGCTGGCGATGCACTCGCGACCCGGCCGGGTGTCGCCATTGGCGATGGTCACGCCACTTTCGCGTACGTAGCTGTCCCATTCACCCGCGGTGATCTGGAAGCGGCTCATGGCGAACGGTTTGGCGAAGGTCACCTCGTGCATCGGACTTTCATCAGGCTCGCGCCCGACTTCGTCATCGGGGGTGCCCATGGTGAAGGTGCCAGCCGGCAGCACGACCATTTCCGGGCAGTCCCGGCAGTCCTTGAACACTTTGCCCGGTTGCGCGGGCGCGGCGGCCTGGGCGGCGGTCGGCAGCAGTCCTGTGAGGAGGGCAGTCAGCGTCAGAGTCAGCAGATCACGGTTCATGAATCATCTCGATTAAAGGAAATCACAGGCTTTTGCTCAACACGGCCATGAATCGGTCGATATCGTTTTCGGTGTTGAGCAGGCCGGGAGCAATGCGGATCACCGGGCCAACATCGCGGTCCACCGAGTCGCAGACCACACGGTTCTCCATCAGCTGTGCGGCGACTTTTTCGCAGTCCCGGTCCTTGATCCGGAAGAAGGTAAAACCGGCCGACAGGTCCGGATTTTTTGGCGTGACCAGTTCGGCTTGTGGATGCTCCAGCAAACGGTTTTTTGCATAGGTATTGAGCGCGTGGATGCGCGCCTGGACCTCGGCCTTGCCCAGGTCCAGGTGCAGCTTGAAGGCTTCGTCCAGCGCCCAGCGATGCTCAAAGCTGTGATAGCCGCCGGGGGTCATGATGGTCGAGAAGGTGGTGGCTTCGGAGAACGTCGGGATGGTCGGTGTCACGTCCTTGAACTCGGTCGAACGCGCGCAGATGATCCCGGTGCCGCGCGGGCCGAACATCCATTTGTGCGTACCGGCAATGAAGAAATCGCAGTGCATGTCGGGGAAGTCGAGGTCCTCGACGCCGAAGCCATGGACGCCGTCGACCACATACAGGATGCGGTCCTTGTCCTCGCGGTTGCGGTTCTGTTCGTCCACCAGTTTGCCGATCTCGCCGATCGGCAGTTTCACGCCGCTGCCCGATTGCACCCACGTCATGCCGAGCACGCGGGTTTCGGGGCGAATGCCTTTGGCGATCGATCCCAGCACTTCATCCACGGAAATACTGTGACTGTTCTCGAACAACTTGAGCTTGCGAACCTTGACCCCGTCCTTTTGCTGGCGGTACCCCAGCGCATAGTTCGTCGCGTAATGTTCGTGCTCGCTGGTGAGGATCTCCTGGTCGGGGCGCACATGAATGCCGCCGTAAATCAGCGACAGGCCTTCAGTGGTGCTGCCCGTGAGGGCAATTTGCTCGGGCTTGGCCTTGAGGTAGCGACTGGCCCATACGCGAACTGCTTGCTCGCGCTTTTCGGTTTCCCCCAGGTCCCAGTCCATGGCCCGACCGGGATTACGGTCGAGGTTGGCGCGGTGCCTGTCGATGGCTTCACGCACGGGTCTTGGGTGTGAGGTCACCAGAAAATTGGCGAAGTGCAGGTAATCCGGGTCCTGATTGAACATCTGGCGTAGTTGCGCCCATTTATCCTTCGGCAGCGGCGCCGGATTGGCGGCCAGCGCAGGCAGGTTCACGGCTGCGCCCAAGGGCAGGCCGGCCGCGAGAATACCGGCCTGTTTGAGGAATGAACGACGGTTGGTCATGAGCTCGATTCGCTTTTGCAAAAGGGGGGATCAGTTCTTGGCGACAGGCTTGGACGATTTTTGCACCTGGTCCCAGACCCGCAGGAAATTGCCGCCCCAGAGCTTGGCGATATCGGCTTCGCCGTAGCCGCGACTGATCAGCTCGGCCGTTACGTTGCGGGCCTCACTGACGTCTTTCCAGCCGTCCAGGCCGCCGCCGTCGTTGAAGTCGGAACTAATGCCGACGTGGTCGATGCCGATTTTTTTCACCGCGTAGTCGATCGCGTCGCCGTAGTCCTTGAGGTTTGCCTTGGGCTCCTCGTCGACGATGGCGTAGAGCTGGCTGGCGTATTCGCCGAAGCGTTGTTCGGACCAGACGGTGATCACCGGATCCCCCGGCATCAGCGCCATCTCCAGGCCTTGCAACGGTTGCAGGTCGAAGCGTGCGCGCAGGGCGTTGAGTTTGTCCTGGGTGGCCTGGCTGAGTGGGCGGATGTAGGTCGGGAAACCGACAATCTGCACCACGCCGCCGCTGTTCTTGATCAGCTGCATTTCCTGGTCGCTGAGGTTGCGCGGGATGTCCACCAGCCCGCGTGGCGCCGAGTGGGAAGCGACCATCGGTGCACGGCTCAGTTGGGCAACTTGCTCCAGTGACTTGGTCGACATTTGCGAAACATCGATGATCACGCCGAGGTCGTTCAGACGATGCACGGCCTGCTTACCGATCTCCGA
This sequence comes from Pseudomonas sp. Hz4, assembly GCF_054898165.1. NCBI lineage: Bacteria > Pseudomonadati > Pseudomonadota > Gammaproteobacteria > Pseudomonadales > Pseudomonadaceae > Pseudomonas > Pseudomonas sp. Hz4. Next base: position 2,126,283 of record NZ_CM142719.1, read on the forward strand.
GAGGCCACCGAGGGCGTCGCGGGAATCGTTGAAAAACGGCAACGGCCGGGACGAGTCAGCCCAGGGGTTGTTGCCCACGTAACTGAAGCCGAACATGCGCATGCCCCGGGCCGCCCATTTGTCCAGGGCGTTCAGGTCGTTGCCCAGCGGATAGGCGTTGAGCATGCTCATGAAAATCGCGAACTTGCCTTCGCCGTGCAGGCGGCGGAAATCGTCGGGGGTGTAGGCGATGGCGACCTGATTGGGGAAGTCACGAACCAGGGTGCTGATGATTTTGTAGCGGGTTTCCTGTTCGAACCGTGCTTCGTCGACGAAGCCGGCGGTTGGGCGGTGCGGCGCGTTTTCGCCGTTCCAGATTTCCGGCCAGCCGAAGATTGTCAGGGCCGCACCGGACAGACGTCCGCGTGCGGACTTGACCAGGTCGAATTGCCCGGTGCCGTCCTTGTCGGCTTCATTGCCGGCGGTACCGAAGTCCAGCGGGACGGTGACGTGGCTGTCGAAGGAAAGGATTCGCTCGTGCAACTCATCGGCCTGTTTCATCACCTTGGCCGGGTAACCGGGATTGTCCTTGAACCCGTAATCCCAGGCCGCAAAGCCTGCACCGGCGCTGATCGCCAGGGCCAGCGGCAGGCCGATGTAAAGAGCCTTTTTCGAACGTGGTTTTGTCATTGCCGTCTCAGTCAGGTTCGCCGTTGGGGGGCAGCGCAGGGGCCTTTGCTATCTGGGAAGAACGAGTGACCTGCCAAGGAATTTAGTGTTTTTAGTGATCGTTCCCACGCGCAGCAAAGGAATGCAGCCCGGGACGCTCCGCGTCCCTTCAAGAGCCGAACGCGGAGCGTCCGTTGAGGCGTTCCCACGCAGAGCGTGGGAACGATCTTTCGGGGGCATCATAAATTTTTGGAGGCAACAAACGTTCTAGCTTGGATAAAGCCTGCTTCATGGCTGACACGGGTAGGGCAATGACGATTTCTCGACGATGGTTCATGGCAGGCCTGGCGCTGACCGGCGCCGCCGTGCCTGCGGCTTTTTATGGGCATCGTGAATGGACGAAACCGGATCCGACGATCACCCCCGGCGAAGCTTCGTTCGATGTCGCGGATGTCGCCGGCCAGCACCTGGCGAACACCCTTCGCGGTGTCTGGCAGATTCGCTTCGAAGGCCGTGATGCCGGCATCGAAGGCCTGCCACGGGACGGGCTGGAAGTGTTTCTCGATGTCGGTCACAAAGGTCGCGGCCTGAGCGGGTGCCTCGACACCGCCGAACGTTTGCGTTCGAGCGAAGCGCCGCGTTATCGGGTGCTCGGCGACCTGGCCGGCGCCAACCCGGCGCAATTGAGCTGGCGACTGCTCAGCGCCAGCGGCACAGCGGACTATGAATTCAGCATGGCGCTGGACGAAGTCTGGGCCGGTTTCGGCAATGCCGGCAGCGGCACCCTCAGTGGCCGGGTGTTGAACCTCGATCGTCCGCTGATGATGACCGCGCAGGACAATCGCTTCATTGCCGTCAAGCGCGTGTTCCCCGAAGCCCGCGAGCGAACCGGTCTCAACCCGACGCTGCTGGCCTGGCTGATTTCGCCCGAGCATCGACTGTTTCATCAGCTCTGGCATGCCTCCCGGGACAAATGGCACACGCTGTCCGAAGACAAGCGCGCAGCCCTGCGCGGCATTGGCTGGCAGCCTGGCCCGCGCGACAAGGAGCGTGATGCCCGTGGCAAGCGCAAGGATCGCAACGGCTCAGGTGTGGATTTCTTCTACATGCACCGGCACATGCTCGGCAAGGCGCGCTCCCTGCAGGACTTGCCGTCCTGGTCGCATTTCCCCTTGCCGCATCCAGAATTGGTGCGCGATCGCATCGGCTTCGCCAATTATTTCGACAACCACGACGGCACCGCGCTGCCGCCGACCTGGCTGGCCAACGACGATGCCGAGTACTCGCAATGGGTCAGTGACATCAAGACCGCCGAGACCTATCACAGCAATTTCCAGGTCTGGGAGTCGCAGTACCGCGATCCGCGTTATCTGTCGACATTGACCCTGGGTCAGTTCGGTTCAGAGGTGGAACTAGGGTTGCACGATTGGCTGCACATGCGTTGGGCCTCGGTGCCGCGTGATCCGTCCAACGGTCAGCCGGTGCCGTTTGCCCGGGATCCGGCGGACTTTTCCGCGCGCTGGTATGCACCGGAAAACGACTTCCTCGGCGACCCGTTTTCGTCCCATGTGAACCCGGTGTTCTGGCATTTCCATGGCTGGATCGATGATCGACTGGAAGACTGGTTCCGCGCGCATGAGCGTTTTCATCCGGGGGAGGTCAGTCGGCTGGAGGTGAATGGCGTGCCTTGGTTTGCGCCGGGACGCTGGGTCGAGATCGACGACCCGTGGCTCGGCCCGAGCACTCATGGTTGCAGTACCACGCCAGGGTTGCAGACCGGCAAGTCGGTTGAGATGGACCCGGAAACCCTGAAGCTGGCGTTGCGGATTACCTTTGGGAATGACGAGAAGAAATTGGCGGATTTGTTCCGCAAAGTACCGCAGCGGCCTTGGTATGCAAGGCATTTGAAGGCCAAGCCGGTCGTCACATGATCGTTCCCACGCTCTGCGTGGGAATGCAGCCCGGGACGCTCCGCGTCCCATCAAGAGCCGAACGCGGAGCGTCCGTTGAGGCATTCCCACGCAGAGCGTGGGAATGATCAAGCGGCTGAATAGACACCGCCAATTACAGAGTCTGCCACCCGCCACCCAACGCCTTGTACAACGCAATACTCGCCTGCAACCGCGCCAACCGCAGCTGCACATTCAAATCCTGCGCCGCATACAGCGTGCGCTGCGTCTCCAGCACCGTCAGCAAATCCTCGGCACCAGCCTGATAGCGGCTTTGCGCAATGTTGAATGCCGTCTGCGCCTGGTTCAGTTCTTCACTTTGCCACTGCCGCTGTTCGTCCAATCCGCGAATGCTGTTGAGGGCTTTTTCCACATCGGCGAAGCCATTGATGATCGCCCCGCGATACGTCTCCAGCAGTTCTTCCTGGCGGGCCGTGGCCTTGTCGCGCTCGGCACTCAGGCGAGCATTGTTGAAGACCGGCGCGAGCAGTCCGGCGGTGAGGTTGTAGAAGGGGTTGCGCAGAATGTCGGCGGCGCGATCGGCACCGGAGCCGATGTCTGCGCTCAGGGTCACAGCCGGCAGCATGGCGGCGCGGGCGACGGTGACGTCGGCCTGTGCGGCGGCCAGTTGTGCTTCGGCGCGGGCGATGTCCGGCCGACGGCTGATCAGTTCACTGGGCACACCGGCAGCGATGGTTGGCCATGACAGTTGATCAAAGCGTTCCTGGCCCAAAGACAATTCCTGTAGCGGCCGACCGAGCAGGGCGGCAAGACTGATCTTCGCGTCCTGAGCCTGTTGCTGCACCCGCGGCAATTGCCGTTGTTGCGCCGCCACCAGGCTCTTCTGCTGCGCCAACTCCAGCGCCGTCGCGGAGCCTGAGTCAAAACGCGTCTGCACCCGTTTCAACACGTTCTGAGCGTTCGCCAGGTTCAGCTCGGCGATACGACTTTGCTCACGCAGCGACAAGGTCTGCGCGTAGGTATTGGCGACACCACTGAGCAGCGTCAATTCCACGGTCGCCTGATCGAACTCACTCGCCTGCAAACCGAATTGCGCGCTTTCACGGGAAGCGCTTTGACCGCCCCAGAAATCGATTTCGTAACTGGCGCTGAGGCTGGCGTTGAAGTAATCGACGGCCTTGTTGTCGCTGTCGGCATCGAGCTGGCTGTAGCCGTTGCCTCGTAGCAGTTTTTGCCGATTGGCGTTCAGGGCGGCCTTGACCTCGGGTAGCAGCGAACCTCCGGCAACGACCGTTTCAGCCTGCGCCTGGCGCACCCGGGCGATGGCAGCGGCCAAATCGTAGCTGCCGACCCGCGCCTGTTCGATCAGTTGATCCAACTGCGGGCTGCCGAATTGCGCCCACCATTGCAGGTTGCTGCGGGTGGCGCTTTGCATGTGTGGTGATTGCCAGGAGGCGGGCGGCTGGAGGCCGCTGTCCGGGCGTTGCGCAGGGCTGCCGCAGGCGCTTAGCAGCAGGCAGAGGGTCAGCAAACTCAGTTGCGGCTTCATGGAGAGATCATTCACTGGTAAGGGCCTTGACCGGGTCGAGTCGAGCAGCTTTGCGGGCCGGCATGAAGCCGAAGACAACACCGGTGACCAAGGCGCAGCCGAAGGCGCCGAGCACCGCTATCAAGGAGAACGCGACAGCGACTTCACTGAGGATCAGCGCACCGCCGACGATCAGCGCCAGGGCGATCCCGGCGAGCCCGCCCACCACCGAAAGCATCATCGCTTCGGTGAGGAACTGGCGCAGGATGTCGCGTTGACGCGCGCCGGTGGCCATGCGGATACCGATTTCACGTGTCCGTTCGCGCACGGTCATGAGCATGATGTTCATCACGCCGATGCCGCCCACCAGCAACGAAATCGCGGCAATCGAACCGAGCATCAGCGACAGCGTATTTTGCGTGCGTGCCTCGGCCTGAATCATGGCGGCGTTGTTGGTCAGTTCGAAATCTCTTTTGCCGTTGTGCAGTCGCAGCATCAATTGCTCAATGGCTTTTTCGGTCTCCTTGACCTTGCGCGCATCGGCGGCGGCGATGGCCACGTATTCGGGATTGTGGGTGCCGAACAGCCGCACACTCGCAGCGGAATAGGGGATGGCGATGCGGTCGTCGCTGTCGGAGTCGCCGGAGCTGGCGCCTTTTTCAGCCAGTACGCCGACCACCTGGAATGGCACGTTTTCAATCAGGATGTACTGGCCGATCGGGTTGGCGACGTCCTTGAGCAACTGGGTGCGCACCTTGTGGCCAATCACCGCGACCGCCGCCGCGTTGCGTTCATCTTCTTGGGTGAAATAGCTGCCCTCTACCACCGGCCAGTTGAAAATCGCCGGGAAATGGGTGTCGTTACCGCCGACGTAACTCAAGTGGTCGAGGTTGCCAAAACGCACCCCGGCCTCTTGGCCATTGACCGGCATGATCCGCATCACCTGCGGCAAACTCGCCACCGCTGCGACGTCATCCAGGGACACGATGCCCAGCGGCGTACGCGGGTTTGGCGACGAGCCGCTGAGGTAAATGATGTTGGAACCGAACGCGCCCATTTGCGCCATCACCTGGCGCTTGCTGCCTTCACCCACCGCCAGCATCACCACCACCGACGCGACGCCGATGATGATCCCGAGCAGCGTCAGCGCGGTGCGAAAGCGGTTGATCCACATCACCCGCCACGCGGCTTGCACAGCATCGACCCATTCGCCTTTCCAGGCCCCGGTGGCTTCGGCGCCTTCGGTGAGGCGCTTGCGCAGGTCCACCGCTTGCAGCGCGCCGGGAGTGGCCGACGCCTGTACTTCGGGGTTGTCCCGGGCGCTGTCGCTGATGATCAGCCCGTCGCAAATTTCGATGATGCGTTTGGCCCGGGCCGCCACTTCGCGGTCGTGGGTGATGAGGATCACCACGTGGCCCTGGCTCGCCAGTTCGTCGAGCAGGGTCATGACCTCGGCGCCGCTGTGGCTGTCGAGGGCGCCGGTGGGTTCGTCGGCGAGGATGATGTGACCGCCGTTCATCAAGGCACGAGCGATAGAAACCCGTTGCTGCTGACCGCCGGAAAGTTGGTGCGCACGGTTGCCGGTGCGCGAGGCCAGGCCGAGACGGTCGAGCAGGGCGGCAGCGCGGGCGTGGCGTTCGGCGGCCGGCAAGCCTGCGTAGATGGCCGGCATCTCGACGTTTTCCTGGGCCGAACCGGACGGGATCAGGTGATAACCCTGAAAGACAAAACCAAAGGCTGCGCGGCGCAGCCAGGCCAGTTCGTCGCTGTCGAGTGCGGCGACGTTTTCCCCGGCGAAGCGGTATTCGCCCGAGGTCGGACGGTCGAGGCAGCCGAGGATGTTCATCAGCGTCGACTTGCCGGAGCCGGATGCACCGACGATCGCTACGAACTCCCCGGCATGGATCGACAGGTCGATGCCGCGCAACACGTGAACTTCAGGTGAGTCGCCGCCGCCGTAGGCTTTGCGGATGTCTTGCAGGTCAATCAGGGGCGTCTGCATTCAGCCGCCACTCCCGTCGGCCGGGCCGATCAACAGGTGATCGCCTTCCTGCAAGCCGTCGAGGATCTGCACTCGCAGGCGATCGCTGATGCCGGTGCGTATGTCGCGCTGCTCGATGCGGCCATTTTTGGCGACGACTTGTGCCGTCTGATTGTCCGTTCCAGTGCCGGCTTGAAGAGCAGAGACGGGCGCCGTGAGGACGTTTTTCGCCTGCTTGGCGACGAAGAACACTTGAGTGGTCATTTCCGCCATCAGCGCGTTGTCGGCGTTGTCGACGTCAAGCAAAACGGTGTACAGCACCACGCGAGCGCTGCCGCTTTTGCTCGAACTGGCGGGGCTGCCGCCGCCCTGGCTGGTCTGGTCCAGCGGATTGGGCGGTACCGGCAAAATCTGCCGCACGGTGCTGTTCCAGCGACGGTTGCCGCCGCTGAGCGTGGTGAACCAGGCCGTCATGCCCGGTTTGACGTGACCGATGTCCGCTTCCGACACCTCGGCCCAGACGGTCATCGGCGACAGCTTGGCGATGCGCAGAATCAGGGGCGTCTGCTGCTGGGCGTTGAGGGTCTGGCCTTCACGGGCGTCGAGTGCAACGACGGTTCCGCTCATGGGCGCATAGATTCGGGTGTAACCCAATTCCGCCTGATCGCTGCGCAGACTGGCCAGGGCTTGGCGGATTTGCGCCTGGAACATGTCGATACGGGCCTGGGTGGCGCGCAGTTCGGCCTGGGCGGTCTGCACATCTTCTTCACGGGTGGCGCCACCGGCCTTGAGGTTCTGCTGACGCTGGAATTTCTGCCGGGCGAGGTCGTGCTGCGCTCGTTGCTCCTGCAGCTGTGCCTTTAGGTTTTCGATGGAGAAACGCCCCGCATCGAGTTTGGCCTGCTGCGTGGACGGATCGATTTCCACCAGCAACTGGCCTTCCTTCACCCCATCGCCGACTTCCACGTGGATCTTGTGGATCTGCCCGGACGCCTGGGCACCGACGTCGACATAGCGTCGAGGTTGCAGAGTGCCCAGCGCGGTGACGCTGCTTTCGATGTCGGCGCGGGTGACCTGAACGGTGGCGAACTGGTCCCGCCCAGGCGGGATGATCTGCCAGGCGGCGACGGCGATAACGGGGATCAGACAAAGTGCTACAAGCAGGGCGGGTCGGGTCTGTCGGGGACGTTTCATGCAGGGTTCCGGCCAATGAATATCGGCCCGTCGTTCAAAACCGTTGAATAGGGACGGGGAGCTGTCCTGTAAACGAGGAAAGTGGCAGGAAATTTAGGCGACGACGCTCCCACAGTTCAAGACTATTTGTCGGGCAAGGCGAAGCAATACTTTAAATCTATATGAGAATTACTATAAATTACGCACCTCGAACTGCCACTATCGTGCCACTGCCTATTTCGGCGGTCGCCGATCTGGCTCAAGGACAGAAACCGCACCCCTGCGGCCGGGAGTCATGTTGGAAAACTACTATCGCGAGCTGGTGTGCTTTTTGAACGCCAAGCTGGGCAACCGTCAGGTGGCCGAAGATGTGGTGCATGACGCTTATCTGCGGGTATTGGAGCGTTCCAGCGACACGCCAATCGAGCAACCTCGGGCGTTTCTGTACCGCACCGCACTCAACCTGGTGATCGACGACCATCGGCGCAATGCCCTGCGTCAGGTCGAATCCCTGGAAGTGCTCGACAACGAAGAACGCTACTTCACGCCATCTCCCCATCACAGCCTCGATCACGGCCAACGGCTGGAGATGCTCCAGCGTGCATTGGCGCAATTGCCCCGGTTGTGCCGCGAGAGTTTTCTACTGCGCAAGATCGATGGCTTGTCGCACCCGGAGATCGCCGAACACCTGGGCATCTCCCGGGCGCTGGTGGAGAAACACATCGTCAATGCGATGAAGCATTGCCGGGTGCGGATGCTGCAATGGGACGCCCATTGATCTTTTCTGCTTCTTCAAAATTGCGTTAAATTTTGTTTCATTGTCCTCGTTCCCTTCAACAGACGACTTGCTGTCCTGCTCAAGGCCGGTCAGGTCACTTAGGCTTATTCCCCGCGGTTGAGGGGTTCATCCAGAGGACACTGGAAATGACACAGGCAATTGCATCGCCCATCGTTCACGACCTGATCGGCGTCGGCTTCGGCCCTTCGAACCTGGCGCTGGCCATCGCTCTGCAAGAGCGCGGGCCGAGTCAGGGCGAGCTGGATGTTCTGTTTCTCGACAAGCAGGCCGACTACCGCTGGCACGGCAACACCCTGGTGACCCAGAGCGAGTTGCAGATCTCCTTCCTCAAGGACCTGGTGACCCTGCGCAATCCGACCAGCCCTTACTCGTTCGTCAATTACCTCAAGCACCACGGCCGTCTGGTGGACTTCATCAACCTGGGCACCTTTTATCCGTGCCGCATGGAGTACAACGATTACCTGCGCTGGGTCGCCGGGCAATTTGCCGAACAGAGCCGCTACGGCGAAGAAGTGCTGACCATCGAGCCGGTGCTGCACAACCATCAGGTCGAAGCACTGCGGGTGATCGCGCGCGATACCCAAGGTCTTCAGCACGTTCGCACCACCCGTTCGGTGGTGGTCAGCGCTGGCGGCACTCCGCGTATCCCGGAGGCGTTCAAGGCACTCAAGGGTGACTGCCGAGTTTTCCATCACTCCCAGTACCTGGCGCAGATGGCCAAGCAACCGTGCGTGAAGAACCAGCCGATGAGCATCGCGATTATCGGCGGCGGGCAGAGCGCGGCGGAAGCCTTTATCGATCTGAACGACAGCTTCCCGTCGGTGCAGGTGGACATGATCCTGCGTGGCTCGGCCCTGAAGCCGGCGGACGATAGCCCCTTCGTCAACGAAGTGTTCTCGCCGGGGTTCACTGACCTGGTGTTCCAGCAGGCGAGCAGCGAGCGCGAGCGACTGGTCAACGAGTACCACAACACCAACTATTCGGTGGTGGACATCGACCTGATCGAACGTATCTACGGCATCTTCTATCGTCAGAAAGTCTCGGGCATCGCGCGCCATGCGTTCCGCACCCTGACCACGATCGAAAAAGCCACCGCCACCGAGCGCGGTATCGAGTTGGCAGTACGCAACAACGCCACGGGTGAAGTCACGGTCCGTCATTACGACGCCGTGGTGCTGGCCACCGGTTATGAGCGCCAGATGCACCGCAAACTGCTGGCGCCGCTGGAGCAATACCTGGGTGATTTCGAAGTCGATCGCAACTACAAACTGATCACTGACGAGCGCTGCAAGGCTGGCATTTATATGCAGGGCTTCTGCCAGGCCAGCCACGGCTTGAGCGATACCTTGCTGTCGATCCTGCCGATCCGCGCCGATGAGATTGCCGGCTCTTTGTATGACCATGGCAAAAACCGTGGGCACAGCCGTTCGGTGGTGGATTTGTTGTTGGCGACTGCCAGCTGACTCTCACTCCGATCGTTCCCACGCTCTGCGTGGGGATGCCTCAAGGGACGCTCCGCGTTCCAGCTCTCGAAAGGGACGCGGAGCGTCCCGGGCTGCGTTCCCACGCAGAGCGTGGGAACGATCTGCGCAACAATACTGAACCTTTCCTGAAGAACCTCGCGATTCCCCTACTGCACGCCTTTGCATCGTTTACTCTCCAGAAATCGGGGCGGAAGCTTCGCGCGTTTTCAATCAATAGCGGAGACCCACAGTGGGTACTTGTTCGAGTGACAGTAGTCGGCCGGTTTCGATAACCGGCACCTTCCCGGCAAGATAACGCGCCACTTTTTTGTGCCGTTGTCTCGCCGAAAAGCGAGCAGCGCCATCCCCATCACGGCCAGCTCCGGATGGCGCCGCTGGTGTTGTTCATCAATCGCTTCACCAAGGGCGACTGGACCGAAGCGCTGCTGTTCGCGCTGTCGATTGCCGTGGGCCTGACTCCGGAAATGCTGCCGATGATCGTCACCTCGACCCTGGCCAAAGGCGCGGTGTTCCTGTTGCGCAAAAAAGTCATCGTCAAATCATTCGCACCTACCGATCTGCAAGGGAGCGGTGGAAGAAGTGCTGGCGGTGTGCACGCGGGTGCGCCACGGCGAGGTCGATGAAGCACTGAGTGATGAACCGTTGGCGCGGATTCGTCAGGTCACTGCCACGTTCAATGCCGAGGGCTTGCGGGTGGTGGCGGTTGCCGCGCGGCCGATGCTTGAAGGGCGCGATACGTACAGCCTGGCCGATGAACAGGCGCTGACGCTGATCGGTTACGTGGCCTTCCTCGATCCACCCAAAGAAAGCACCGCGCCTGCCCTCAAGGCATTGGCTGCTCACGGTGCGGCGGTGAAAGTACTGACGGGCGACAACGAATGGGTGACCGCGAAAATTTGCCGCGAAGTCTGCCTGGAGCAGCAAGGCCTGCTGATGGGCAACGACATCGAACGCATGAGCGACGCTGAACTGGCGGTGGCGGTGGCGACCACCAATGTCTTCGCCAAACTGACGCCGTCGCACAAGGAACGCATCGTCCGATTGCTCAAGGGTGGCCGTGGGTGTCTTCCTGCCGATGGGACCGTTGGCGCATTACTTCAAATTGCAGGCGTTGCCGTCGCTGTACTTTGTGTTCTTGCCGGTGATTTTGCTGGCGTACATGGCACTGACCCAGGCAGTGAAAGGCTTCTGCATTCGCCGGTTTGGCTGGCAGTAAAGCGTGCACATTTAGGAAAGGTCCTACAGAAAACGCGACAGGTCTTCCGTAGCCTTGCGCCCTCACGAATCCGACACCCTCCAGGGGGCCTCTGTTGTCGAACAAAGCCTTACGTATCCTGATCGCCGACGATCTGCATTTTCACCGCATGAAGGTTGAGCGACTGTTCAATCAACTCGATTACCACCGGATAGCACCCGTGCACAGCCTGGAAGAGCTATTGACCCTGGTCGAATACGGTTGCGAGCCATTTGATCTGGTGGTCATCAATGCATCGCTGGCGGGTGGAGTGTTGAACCTGTTTGATTTTTTTCTCGATAACCCACAGGTTCATCACGCCTTGATCTACGACGGCCAGCAGGCGCAGTTGCCGCCCATTCCTGCTTGCGTTCAACAGCCCGTTCAGGTGAGCCATGCAACGTTGCCTGATCTGGCGTCGATCCAGCGGCTGATCGCGGTCATCGATCCTTATCTACCGTTCGTCGGCACTGTCATTTCTGTCAGGTAGTTGCATCCGGATTTCCATGCAAAAGTCTTTGCGCAGCCGGTGCGTTTAACCGGGCCGGGCTCATGGGCATTGATCTCTCAATCGTCGTGTTTTTTGCACAGGAAGTTGCCATGAAGTCAGTGCCGTCAGTACTGGTTGGAGACGATCATCCGGTGGTCCGTGCCGCGGTCAAAATGGTATTGAAAGAAGAAGGCTTCAAACAAATATACGAAGCGTCCAGCGGTAACGAGGTTTTATCGATTGTCCGGGAGCATTCACCCGATCTGGTGGTGCTGGATCTGGTGATGCCCGGTGGTGACGGGTTGGATGTGCTGGCGCGGATCCAGGCCAGCAAGGTGCCGTGCCGAGTACTGGTCTTCACGTCGCAGGAACCGATGTTTTATCAGGATCGTTGCATGCGCGCCGGTGCCGCGGCCTATGTCGCCAAGACCAATACTTTGCAGCATTTGCACAAAGCGGTTCATGCCGTGATGGCCGGTTATACCTATTTTGCCCAGCTACCCTGCGCGTCGGTGTCGCTGAACACGTTGCAACTCAGCGAAAAACAGATGATCGACACACTCTCCGACCGTGAACTGGCCATCTTTCAGCATCTGGCCCGAGGCACGAGCAACAAGGAGATCGCCGCCATCATGCACCTGAGTCACAAGACCGTCAGTACCTACAAGACCCGATTGATTGAAAAACTGAACGTGGAAGCATCGGTGCACCTGAGGGATTTTGCCAAGCGTAATCATCTGATCTGAGTGAGCCTGATCATGCGCAATTGTTTGTGGGCTCTGTTGCTGTTCTGTGTACTGGGAGCACCGGTTACGGAGGCTGACGAGCCACAGCGTTTGCATTTGCTGGGGCGTTCCTCGGTGGAGGGCTATCAGGTCCAACTGAATGAAAAGGACTGGCAGTGGCTGCGCGACAAGCGAGTCTTGCGCCTCGGGGTGTCGGGGCCGGACTATCCGCCGTTCGAGATCACGCGCAACGTTGATGAGCTGGAAGGCATCACCGCAGACTATGCCGCGCTGGTGGCGCAACTGCTGTACGTCAAAATCGAGGTGCTTCGTTACCGCACACGCGAAGCGGCCATGAATGCGCTCAAACACGATGATCTGGACCTGCTCGGCACGTCCAACAACTTCGAGGCGGCCGATCCCGAGCTGACCCGTTCCAGTGCTTATGCCGAAGATCAGCCCATTCTGGTGAGCCGAGTGGACGAGCAAATGCCCGTCGATCTGGCGGGTAAACGCATCGCCATGGTCGATGACTATCTGCCGTCGCAGACCGTCGAAGCCTTCTATCCCGAGGCCCGCCTGCAACGTTATGCCTCGGTGGTCGATGCGCTTGGGGCGGTGGCGTATGGGCAGGATGACGTGTACCTCGGTGACCTCATCAGCACCCATTACCTGGTCAACTACAACAACCTCAGTAACGTTCACCTGGTGGGGCCGTCCGGCCTCGACGCTAACCCCTTCGGTTTCGCATTGGCTGGGGGCAATGTGCGTTTGAAAAGCATTGTCGACAAGGCCCTGGCGGCGATCCCCATGGATCAACGCTCGGCCATTGAGCATCGCTGGAGCGCGGGCAAGGCCAAAATGATGGGTCAGCAGCGCGTGAGTCTGAGCGCGAGTGAAAAGCGCTGGCTGGATCAGCACCCGACGGTGAATGTCGGCGTGGTCGAGGATTTTGCGCCGTTGACGTTTTACGACGCCGAGGGGCGATTCAGCGGGTTGACGGCGCAATTGCTGACGCTGATCAGCCAGCGCAGCGGCTTGCACTTCAACGTGCTGCGGGGGCATTCATTGGACCAGCAAATCCAGCGACTCAGGGCTGGCGAGATCGACGTGTTACCCGCCCTCATCCCCACAACCGAAGGCGTCGCCGAGCTGCGTTTTACCAGCCCTTACGTGACGAATCCGTACACGTTGGTCAGTGCAATCAGCCCCGGTAGTCCAAGGACGCTGGACGATCTGGCCGGCAAACGCCTGGCGATTTACCACAGCCATCCGATGCGCTCGTTCATTCAGGCAAAGGCGCCGGGTGTGCGGATGGTGGATGTCGAAAACCCGGCCCAAGGTCTGGAGTTGGTCATGAAGGGGCAAGCCGATGCCGCGCTCAGTTCGTTGTTCATGACCCGTTACCTGATTGCCCGGTATTACCGCGAGCATCTGCGCATCAGCAGTACGGTGGGCGATGAACCGGCGCGCATCGCCCTGGCCATCGGCCGTGATGCGCCGCAGTTGCAGTCGATTCTGAACAAGGCGTTGCTGAGCATTGCGCCCCAGGAGATGGACGAACTGGTGGCCCGCTGGAGCAATGATGTGGTGGTCGATGACAGCTATTGGCTGCGTCATCGCCAAGGCATTCTCCAGGCGTTTGCCGCTGCGGGTGCCTTGCTGTTGCTCGCACTGGCCTGGATTGCCTGGCAGCGTCGGCAGATCCGTCAGCGCCAACAACTGCTCGGGCAAGTGCAAGACGCCAAGAACGCTGCCGACGATGCCAATCGCGCGAAAACCACGTTTTTGGCGACCATGAGCCATGAAATCCGCACGCCGATGAATGCCCTGATCGGCATGCTCGAATTGGCGCTGAAGCGAGCGGAGGAGGGCGTCACTGACCGTTCTGCCATAGAGGTGGCGTCCGAAGCCGCGCAGCAATTGCTGGCGTTGATCGGCGACATCCTGGACATCGCCCGCATTGAATCCGGGCATTTGTCGTTGACCCCTGAGCGGGCCAATCTGCGGACACTGGTGGAGTCGGTGTGTCGGGTTTTTGAGGGGCTGGCACGGCAGAAGAATGTGCAGTGGCGGGTCGAATTGGGCGAGCACAGCGACCGGGACGTGTTGGTCGACCCCACACGCCTCAAGCAGGTGCTGTCCAATCTGCTGAGCAATGCGATCAAGTTCACCCGTGAAGGTGAGGTGAGCCTGATGCTGCAAGTGGACCCGGGGTTGCCGGGGCATCTGGCGATCTGCGTGCGCATTGAGGACAGCGGCATCGGTATCAGTCTGGTCGATCAACAGCGATTGTTCAGCCCGTTCGTGCAGGCCGGCAACAGCCAGCAGTCCGGCCGTAACGGGTCCGGCCTGGGGCTGGTCATCAGCCGTTCTCTGTGCGAAATGATGGGCGGCCGATTGCAGCTCGTCAGCGTCCTCGGACTGGGCACGCAGATTGAAGTCAGCCTTGATCTGATCGCGTTGCAACCGTTGTTGCCCCGCGAGTGGGTGGATAGCGATTTGCAGGTGTTGACCCGGCCGCTGACGATTCTGGTGGTCGACGATTACCCGGCCAATCGATTGTTGCTCTCACGCCAGCTGAGCTATCTGGGGCATCGTGTGCTGGAGGTGGAGAACGGCGAGCGCGGTCTTGCGCAGTGGCGCGAACATGAGCCCGATTTGGTCATCACCGACTGCAATATGCCAGTGGTCAGCGGTTATGAGCTGGCAGGTGCGATACGCGATGAAGAGCGTGCCCATGGATTACCGCCGACGCTGATTCTGGGGTTTACCGCCAATGCACAACCCGAGGAGAAGGTCCGCTGCCTGGAGGCGGGCATGGATGACTGCTTGTTCAAACCCATCCGGCTGGCGGATTTGCGTGCCTGGTTGGCGACTCGATTTGTGAGTGAGCCGCCAGCGCTGGTTAAAGAACAATTAACGTCCGAGATCGACTTGAGCGGCCTGGAGCTATACGTCGGTGACGACCGGACGCTGATCAATCAATTGTTGCGCGAACTGGCCGTGACCAACCTCTACGATCGCGATGATCTGCTTGCAGCGCACGTCAGTGGCAATTGCCACCGCCTGCAGGACCTGGCGCACCGTATCAAAGGTGGTGCGCGCATGGTCCGTGCAAAACGTTTGATCGAGTGCTGCGAACATCTTGAGCGTGCCTGCGCCGAGGGGCGCGCGACGGTGATCGACGATGCCGTCGATCAACTGCAGCACGCCATGGCACGCCTGGATCAGAGCCTCAAGCGAGACTGACGCTTAATCCCAGTGTGGCGCGATGCCTTCGGGGCTGGTCAGTCGATGGCCGCGATCAAGACCCGCGATCAGCACAAGGCTCAGAGGTTGACTCAAGAAGCGCCTAAGGTTGTGCAGAAGAAGGGATTTTTGCAGTGGCTGCGCAAGCAAGCGTAGGGACTTGAAGGTCTAGGGCGCGGGTGCAATCGAGTGAGCCGCCAGCAGGCGCCTGGCGAATAAGCTGTTCGCTGACCAACGTACGATCATGGCTGTTCCAGTAATCGAACGGCGCATGTTGCCAAACCATGCCAACGGGGCCGGCGATCAACAGCAAGGCTAGGTAAGCCAGGGTTTGTCGGCGACTCAGCGGTTTTTTGTGCGCCGACTGTTGCGCTGCGAATCGGGCGCGGCCATGTGCCTGAATCTGGTATAGCAGAAAGGCTTCGCGCACCTGTTCCGGCATTTTCCACAACAAGGACTCCAGGTGCCAGCGCGATTCGGAATTCGGTGAAGTGGCCGGTGGCAAAGGCATTTCGGATGAGGACGACATGGGCAGGAGGTACTCGTTTCCGGCATCCTGGCCGCGCTATCAAGAATGAGTCGCATTCTAGTGGTGTCGGTGCAGTGATGGCAATTGCCCATGTGGATTATTTTCAAGCCCGCCCATTGGCATTCAACGCCTGGAACCGCCTGGCGGTAGGCTTCCGCAAAATGCCTCAGGAGTAACACTAACGGGTCAATGAGCATCCGCACTCGGCGCTGCCGGTGGTTGCACCTTGCGCATCAAGGGCACCATCGCCGTGGCGAGGCTAAAGCAAACCATGATATGCCCGAGAGCACGTCGGCATGAATGATCACCCGTTGGTTTCAAGGCTGGGCATGCGGGTTATGGAGAAATAGTGGCAAATGATTTCTGCTGCCGGTCGTCAGGTGCTTACTTGAGCCAATGGCCAGGGGTGATGCCGGTCATGTCCTTAAAGAAGGCGATGAACGCGCTGTCACTGGCAAACCCCAGGTCGAAGGCGCTGTAGCCAATGTTCCGCCCGGTGGCGAGCAGTTCGATGGCGCGCATCAGCCGCCATTGCTGGCGCCATTGCTGATAGCCCATGCCGGTTTCACGCTGGAAGATTCGCCCGATGGTTCGGCCGCTGGCGCCGATCTGTTGCTCCAGGGCTTGAAGTTCCGGTGGCAGTTGCTCGAGCGTCGCGAGCAGCGGCGCCAGGCGTTTGTCCCAGGGCAATGGCAGTAGCATCGGTTGCTGCACGGCGTCGCGGATTTCGCTCAGGCACAGACCCAACAGATGAATGAATTTACCCTGCTGCCAATCGGTGTCGAAGTCGGCGACGGCTATCGGTTCCAACACCGCCCGCAGCAACGGGCTGACTTCAATCACACAGACCTGTTGCGGCAGGCCAGCGCACAACGACGGTGTCAGGTAAATCGAGCGATAGTCGACGCTCTGCTGCATCACCGCGCGGTGGGCAACCCCAGGTGGAATCCACGCGGCGCGAGAGGGGGGCAGCAGGCACAACTGCTGTGCAAGGGTAATGCGCGTGCAGCCCTGACGGGTGAACAGCAACTGTCCGCGTTCATGCTGATGCAGTCCGGAATCGTGATCACCCAAGATTGCGGCGATGCCGATGACCGACGCCGGGTAGCTATCGGGATCGAATTGCGTGTGGGCATCGAGCCAGGCCATGGATTGTCCGATTTCAACGATTAATTGGCAGGGTTTGGATAATACGCCAGTCACGGCATCTTAAGCTGCTCGCCAGTTTTTCCTGGACGAGTGAAGTTGAGATGAATTCCAAAAGCCTGTTGGTATTGGCGATTGCCTTGCTGATGTTTCCGCAGATCGCCCAAACCCTTTACAGCCCGGCGCTGGCGGATATCGGCCAGGCCTTTGCCGTCGGGCCGCAAGAGGCGGCGCAAACCCTGTCGGTGTTTTTTCTGGCTTTCGCCTTCGGCGTAGTGGTGTGGGGGCGGATGTGCGACCGCATCGGCCGTCGTCCCTCGATGCTCGCCGGGCTGGCGTTGTATGCCGGCGCCTCAGTGCTGGCGATGAGTGCCAGCTCTTTCAATGCGCTTTTAATGGCCCAAGCGCTGGCAGCTTTTGGCGGTGCGGTGGGTTCGGTTGTGACGCAAACCGTGCTGCGCGACCGCTTCAAGGGGGCGGAACTGGCGCAGGTGTTTTCGATGATGGGCATCGCGCTGGCGGCAAGCCCGGCGATTGGCCTGTTCACCGGGGCCAGCCTGGTGCAAGGCTTCGGCTATCGCGGCGTGTTGGGATGCCTGTTGCTGGTGTCCTCGGCGTTATGGCTGTGGTGCCTGCGAACCTTACCGGAAACCCGACCGCAGAATGTCACGACACCCGCTTTGTTCGAGACGCTGTGGAGAATGCTGCACGACCGCGATATCTGGCGTTCCACGCTTCTGGTGGCGTTATTCAATATTGCCCTGTTCAGCTATTACAGCCTCGGTCCCTTCATGTTTCAGCGATTGGATTTGAGTGCGCAGTTGTTCGGTTACAGCGGGATAATCCTGGCCTTGGGCTCCGGCCTTGGCGCCTGGCTCAACAAACGCCTGCTGCATCGAGGGCTCAATGGTTTGCAGTTGATCCGGCTGGCGGCAATTTTGGCATGGGTGGGAGGTGTCGGCGTTTGGCTGATGCAGGGCAGCGGTCTGTTCGTAATGCCGATGCTGCTGGTGGTGCTGGCGTTTGGCATGGCGATCCCGAATATCCTCGGTTCGGCACTGGTCAATTATGGCGATCGGCTGGGCACGGCTGGCGCGTTGTTTGGTTTGTTCTACTACTTGTTAATTGGCGGTGGGCTGATGCTGGCAGCCTGGGGGCAGGCATTGGGTGAGACGTTGGTGCTGTGCGGCGTATTGACGTTGCTGTTGGCGGGTTCAGGCAGCAAACGTTGGCCGCCGTCCAGCTAAGAGAAATGTCGCCTGACACACCGCTATCGCGAGCAAGCTGTATCTTGCGCAGGATTCCGGTTCCGCTGCCTGAGCCAGCAACGGCAGGCTGAGGGACGCAAGCATCAAAAGGGCTTTCATGGGATCAACGTCCTAAACGTTAAGCATCAACACCAAACCAGTTCAGCGGCGCCGGTTCGGTGTTGAAGTAAATGTGCTTGAGTTCGGTGAACTCATCCAGCCCGGCCCGCGACAGTTCGCGGCCGATGCCGCTGGACTTGTAGCCACCCCACGGCGCTTGTGGAAACGCCGCGTTGTAGTCATTGATCCACACGGTGCCGACCCGCAGGCGTTTAGCCATGCGGTAAGCCTTGCCGAAGTCTGGGGTCCAGACCCCGGCGGCCAGACCATAAGGTGTGTCATTGGCCAGTCGTAGCGCCTGGGCTTCGCCGCTGAAACGCTCGGCGGTGATCACCGGACCGAAAATTTCTTCCCGGGCGATTTGCATGTCGGCCGTGACGTTGCCCAGCAAGGTGGGCCGCAGCCAGAAGCCGCGCACAAACTGCTCGGGAATCGTCCCGCCGGCTAGCAAGGTCGCGCCTTGTTCGACGGCACCGGCAATCATCGTGAGGATCTGATCGCGCTGGCCTGCAGAAATCAGCGGACCCATTTGTGTAAGCGGGTCGAGGCCATCGCCCAGACAGATGTTCAGAATCCGTTGCTGCAAGGCTTCGACAAATCGATCGTCAATCCCGTCCTCCACCAGCAACCGGGAACCGGCGGAACAGATTTGCCCGGCATTGAAAAACACCGCGTTCAGCGCCTGGTCCAGCGCCACTTCAAAGTCGGCATCGGCGAACACGATGTTCGGTTTCTTGCCGCCCAGTTCCAGCGCCACGCGTTTGAAATTGCCGGTGGCCGCACGCATCACCTTGCCGCCGGCACCCGCGCCACCGTCAGCGACACCAGGTCCACTTCATCGCTGGCTGCGAGCAATTCACTTACGTCACCCGGACCGCAGAGCAGGTTGAACACGCCGGCCGGAAGGTCTGCTTCGCCGAGTAATTCGGTCAAGCGATGGGCCGTCATCGGCGTCAGGCTGCTGGGTTTGAACACGACGGTGTTGCCAGCGGCCAGGGCCGGAGCGATCTTCCATACCGCTTGCAGCAGCGGGTAACGCGCCGCCTGTGGCGCCTGCCAACTACCTGCGATGAACAAGGGAATCTGCGGCATTTGCGTCTCCAGCCAAGTGGGTCGTGGTGCTGACTATGGCGGCGTCGGCAACGCAGCGATTGATCAAACGCGGCATAACCACACCGTTTTTCCACGGCGGCCAAACCGCGGGATAACGGCAGTCAATGTCGTTTCCTGTCAAGTGCGCGCCAGGCGTCTCTCTACACTGCCAAGCATCCGCTTAAACGAACTGTGAGGGACGCGATGAGTCAACCCGTCGAGCAACTGAGAATCCACCTGACCTGCGCCTTTCGCTGGGCGGCGCGGTTGAACCTGCATGAGTCCATCGCCAATCACTTCAGCGTGGCGGTGTCGGGTGTCGGGTGTCGGGTGACGGGCGGGAGTTTTTGATTAATCCGTACGGCAAGCATTTCTCACGAATTAAGGCCAGCGACCTGCTGCTGGTGAATGCCGATGACCCCGCGAGTCTGGATCGTCCGGACGCGCCGGACATCACCGCATGGGCCTTGCACAGCGCCTTGCATCGCAACCAGCCGCCCGCCCGTTGCATCCTCCACACGCATTCCAGATATGCGATGGCGCTGGCCTGCCTGACGGATTCGCGGCTGCCGCCGATAGAGCAGAACGCCATGCGGTTTTTTGAGCTGATGGCCATCGACGACGGATTCGATGGCATGGGCTTGGGAGACGAAGCCGAGCGCGTCAGCCATGTGCTGGGAGACAAACCGATTTTGTTGATGGGCAACCATGGCCTGCTGGTCGCAGCGCCGACCATCGCCCAGGCGTTCGATGATCTGTACTACTTCGAACGGGCCTGCGAGACCTACATCACAGCGCTTTCAACCGGCCGCGAGTTGCGCATCGCCAGTGATGAAATCGCCCGCAAGACCTGTCGACAATGGCTCGATTGCCCAGGCTTCGCCGACAAACATTTCAACGCGCTGATGGGCATTCTTCACGAGGAAGAAGCGGGTTATCGGCTATGAATTCAATCCGCCTCGGCCGGCCGGTGCTCCTTGCGCAACGGCGGACGCATCACCGGGGCGGTCCAGACCTGGCTGCGGTCCTCGCTGGGTGGGCAACCGAAACGGGCGCGGTAGGTGCGGGAAAAGTGCTCCAGCGAGCCAAACCCTGAACACGCCGCCACTTGCGCCACGCTCAAGCGAGTTTGCTGAAGCAGGCTATGGGCCTTGGCCAGCCACGAAGCCATGCACGATGCGGCGATGTTGAACTTCGGGCTGTACTTCGGAAAAGTGGTGGATACAGCTGAGGAGTTGTTGGCGCCCTTGACGATAGAGGGGCGAAACGCCCGCTAGTGTCAGCGTCCGTGATGTCAACGGCCAGCCAGATGAGCATCTCGCCTGAGACGGTACGCATGCACCGCAAGAATCTCTATTTGAAGCTGAATGTCGGTTCACAGTCGGAGTTGTTTGCCCTGTTTATTGAGTGGTTGCGCTAGCACTGGCATCAAAAGATCGCAGCTTGCGGCAGCTCCTACTGGGGGATGCAGATCCATGTAGGAACTGTCGCAGGCGTCTTTGCGACAGGTGCTGTGGAACAGGCGTATTAACCAACCGCGGTCCGATTGCTCTGTGCTATCAGTAAGTAGTTACCAATGTAACTGCTAGTGTATTGGGCTTACGCTCACGGTTGGGCTAAGGAAGTCTATGTGATAGCCGGAAGATCCATCACCAATAGCTAAATGAACCCCACTGATACCTTCATTCATCTGTGAGTTGATTTTGTAGTCAATACTTGACGCGATAGCCTCGTTTACCCCGATAGCGAACTCGGTCAGCTTAAGTCCGCGAGAACCAGCTGCAAGATCCAAAAGTTTTATATGTTCCTCGTTTTTTACTTTCAGTGAGGTGATGATGTTGTCTTCAACTGATAAGAATGCGCCTTCTTCCGATATGCGATCACTTAGCCATTTTAGTGAGGTTTTCAATCCTTCTGGCAATGTCGGGTTAGGTTTTCTCAGTACGGTCAGTATTCCTGCGATTTTCAAAGTTCCGCTAAAAGAAAACGGGCACGATTCGTGTGGGTTCATATGTGCATAATGAACTTCAAAAAATTCTGCCACGGACTGAACAAAGTCGTGTTCTATGTCTTCGGCAAGTAGTGCGTATGGCTGGGCGTGAGGGAAAATAGTGACCCGTGCATCAGCGTCATTACCAGACAGGAAAAAGGATTCATTTGAATTGAGCATGTTCAACACGGATCGCTGTGTGCATAAGGCATGTTCAAAATTACTGCTCAGCAAGAGCTCCAGGCTGTAGAGTGCACTAGCTAAGGAAGGCTCGAACACTTGCGTTGCGCAAAAAACGCTTTTTTTATTTTTTGTGTTTTTTGCGATATCAAACGTCAATTTTGCAGCGTCATTGCTAAAGGAAAAAATAATACTATTTTTTGGTAGTTTCTCAATCTCAGAAATATTTGCCGTATTGAAACCTAGGTGCGCACATTTTCTGAGGAAGTCTTCTGAATCCGAAATTATTGATAACTCCCCCTGACCAAAGAGCGTCGATATCATTTTTGATGGCGGCATAAAATCCTCCTCTTTATTTCCAATGAGCGGCAAGAAAGTTCTTGTCGCTCATTGGTATTATTTACTCTCCAGTGTGAGCCCAAGCCAGAGGTGCCCAACCAAAATTATCCGGGCCAGAAGTGATTCGGTTGAGTTTTTCTTTGATGACATTTTTCTTTTTCATCTGATCTTCCTTTTTCATTTTGTTGGTTTGTGCTCCCTGAAATGCTTGGGAGTGGACTAATTAATACAGGGTTTTTTGATGTATTAAATGATCTGTTAGGAGTTTTTTAGAAAAATTTGACTGTTGGAGTACTCGTAAAGCTCTATAGATTATTTGTGTAGGGCGTATCTGTAATCTTGTTCTGAAAATTTAATATTTTCCTTTTTTTTGGTTGTGGCTGATGACCTGATGTCGTTAGGTTTATTTATGGGTTTTGTTTTTGAAAACAAATGTTCAACTGTTAATAGAGGGTTATATAGTGCATGCATCAAAGAAATACCTGACAGATACGAATGGCACTTACTTAGCTGCTAACCACTTGAGCTGAAAGCAAAAAATGAAGAGGGGCTGGTCTTGGTCTACGGTGATAGTTGCGAACACACCCCGACGAACCAAGGACACAGCCCCAAATGAATCGTAGACGTGAAATTCTCCAGCATCAACAGCAACGTTTTCATCGACACGCTTCGGACTGTGATGCCTATGCGTTTTTCAATCTCCTCACGTCTCCCGAGCTCTTACAGCGCGTCGAGTCTGCACTGCCGGAATATCGGGAGCGTCTGTTTCCGCCGACTGAAACGCTGTCCATGTTTCTGGCTCAAGCAATGAGTGCCGACCGTTCCTGCCAGAACGCCGTCAACGACTTGTCGATTAAACGGTCATGTGGCGGCATGAAGCCCAGTAGCACTCGCACGGGCGCCTACTGCAAAGCCAGAAAACGCCTACCTGTGGAAATGGTTTCTACGCTGGTCAGGCACACCGGTGCTTCGATAAGTGATAACGCACCCTCGTCGTGGCGCTGGATGGGACGGCCTGTACGGTTGGTGGACGGCACGACGGTCAGCATGCCCGACACTGCGGCCAATCAGGGTGCCTATCCGCAGTCACGCGGCCAGAAAGTCGGTCTTGGTTTTCCCCTGTGTCGCGTGGTTGGCATCGTTTGCCTTTCCAGCGGCGCCGTCTTGGATGCCGCCCTTGGGCGCTTCCGAGGCAAAGGCGGCGATGAGCAAACGCTGCTCAGATCAATGCTCGACACGCTGAAAACAGGCGACATTTTATTGGGCGACGCTTACTACGCTACCTACTTCTTGCTGTGTGAGTTGCAACGAAGAGGTGTCGATGGCGTGTTCGAACAATACGGTGCTCGACGGCGCAGCACGGACTTTCGCCTAGGGCAAAGTCTGGGTTCGGAAGATCACCTGATCGAATTGAAAAAGCCTGCAAGAAGACCGCCGTGGATGAGTCAAACGCATTACGAACAGGCGCCTGAAAGACTGACAGTGCGAGAGCTGAAGGCGGGTGGAAAGACTTTGGTCACCACGTTGCATTGCCCGAAGCAGACACCCAAAACAGCTCTCAAATCGCTGTACAAGGGTCGATGGCATGTCGAGTTGGATCTGCGCAATCTCAAAGCTACGCTAGGACTTGGAAAGTTAAGCTGCAAAACCCCAGGCATGGCAGTCAAGGAGTTATGGGTCTATCTGTTGGCACACAATCTGATCCGAATGCTCATGGCGCAATCGGCTCTGTTAGCGGATTGCTTGCCTCGCGAACTGAGCTTCAAACACAGCCTTCAGCTATGGCTGGCTTTGCGACAATATGGCAGCCCCGAAGACGAGGATGGCCTGTCGAGTTTATTGATGTTGATTGCTCAGAGGCGCGTCGGGAATCGGCCTGGTCGTATCGAACCGCGAGCCATAAAACGAAGACCTCAAGCCTACCCCTTACTGACCAAACCGCGTCGGTCAGCAAGGGCAGATGTCAGGAAAAATGGGCACGCAAAACATGTTAAGTAAGTGCCATTCCTGACAGATACGTCTGTCCATCAAGCCCTACTACTGGTTGATCTTACCGAGGCAAGCGCACCCGATCACGCCGTCCGACTATTGCTAAATGAAGTTCTTCAGGAGCTTGCTGAAAAAGGCTGGCCCCAAGCGCAACTTCAGACCGGACCACGAATTGTGTCCGCTGAACAAAATTACGGTTTGCTGGGTTATGACCCAGCAGAAGTCACTCTTGGGAGTGAACACACCCGTTGGGTCGATGAGTGTTCCCTTTTGCGTACACAAACCACCAGTCAAATTCCGGCGGCACTTCAGCGTGCAGCTCATGTGCGGCAACCGGGGGAGACGATATTGCTGGCCGCGCCAGGTATCACTTTTCGTCGAGATAGTCGGGATCGTTGGCATTGCGCAGAACCACATCAAATGGATATCTGGGTGCTGGGTGATCCGGAACTGTCGACGCATGACCACTTGTTGCGTCTGGTCAGCGATATCCTCAAATCAGCCGTTCCTGACAAGCGTTGGGTCTACAGCGATAGTCCGCATCACTACACGCAGGGCGGAATAGAAGTGAATGTGTTGAATGACGGCGCTGGGGTCGAGGTGCTGGAGTGCGGCCGTATTGCTCCGTCTTTGTTAGAGCGCTTGAAGATTGATCCGCAGCGTCATGGAGGGCTGGCGCTCGGGATGGGGTTGGATCGACTGACCATGCTGCGCAAGGGGATTCCGGATATTCGCTTGCTACGTGATCAGAACGTACGAGTACAGGCGCAGATGCATGATTTGAATCCCTGGAGCGCTGTATCACGTTTGCCTTCGATTGCTCGTGATATTTCGTTGGCGGTAACGCCAGGGTTAAGTGAGGAAGTGTTGACCGAGAGGATGTTACAAGCTGCTGGCGACAACTCTGACTGGATCGAGGAGATGCAGGTCAAGGGACGTTGGGGATTCTCGGATTTACCTGTGCAGGCAATTGAACGCCTCGGACTGCTGCCGGGCCAGGAAAATGTGCTTCTGCGCGTTGTACTGCGTGATTGTTCGCGATCAATCACTACCCACGAGGCGAACGCCTTGTATGCGAACATTCAGTCAGCGTTGCATGAAGGTGCGCCGGGGGCGGGTTACAGAATGGATCTTCCAACGGCTTGAAACCGCCATTGTCGAACGGGCCAAGTAACCACTGAGGCACCGTGTAATCGTTCATCGCGAGCAAGCTCTCTTCCACGCTAGATCTCCAGTGAACACAAATTCTGTGTACGACGCTGATCAAATGTGTGAGCGAGCTTGCTCCGGGCGGCGATCCGACGATAGCGGCAGGTCAGTCAGCATCAACGTTGAGTGATCAATTGCTTTCGTCGGATCGCCGCCCGGAGCAAGCTCGCTTGTATGTTTAGACTTGAAGGGGTGGGCGGGACCGATGGATTGCGACCAGTTGATGAGAGAAACCATCAAGCGTCGGGCAGTCCTGTGAGGCGCAGTGTGCAATCTCTTTACCGAGCAAGCACACGCGTTCTCCTCCACTGTTGACGCTCGGGAATCCGCAAAGAACTGACTCAAACGGAAATCGGAGACGGTGATTTCGGAAACCTCCCACACCCAGAGTTTGAGCTTCCCGGTAGGGTCAACGGTCCCGGCACCCTGCCGAGACACCCCAAGGAAGAACGAACCATGACCAGCAAGGCCGTTATCGTTTTCAGCGGCGGACAAGACTCAACCACCTGCTTGATCCATGCATTGCCGATGTACGATGAAATTCATTGCATTACGTTTGATTATGGCCAGCGCCATCGTGCGGAAATCGAGGTGGCGCAACAACTTTCAAAGCAGCTTGGCGTGAAGGTGCATAAAGTATTGGACACTTCATTGTTAAGCGAACTGGCCATTAGCAGCTTGACGAGGGACAACATTCCAATTGCAAGGAGTACGGGGGGCGGCGTACCTGATACGTTCGTGCCCGGCAGAAATATTCTGTTTTTAACCCTGGCTTCTATTTATGCCTATCAAGTGGGCGCTGAAGCTGTCATCACAGGTGTAGGTGAAACAGAGAGTTCTGGCTACCCGGATTGTGGCGATGAGTTTGTTAAGGTGTTGAACAGCGCTATTCACTTGGGCATGGACTATGAGATACGAATCGAGACGCCGCTTATGCGGTTGAATAAGGCAGAGACTTGGGCCTTGGCCGATTACCATAAGCAGCTGGATTTGATTCGTTACCATACATTGACTTGCTACAACGGGATAACAGGGAGTGGATGCGGCGACTGCGATGCTTGTAGTCTTCGTTCAAAAGGATTGAGTGAATTTCTGGAAAATAGAGCGAAAATTTTAGATAGTCTAAAAATAAAAATGGAATTATAGAGAGATATTGTATTGCTGGGAGGGTGCGCATTTGTAGTAGGCGCACTCTCCCAGGATTTAGACGGTTTTGGCTCTTGCTATATATCTTTTGAACAATGACCTTGCTCCGTAAGCGGGTAGGATATTGAAAACGGCGAAACACATTTTTATGGCTATTTGGACATAAATTATCTTAAGGATATCGCTGTTTTGCATGGTTCCATAAAATGCAATAAAACAGAAAATGAAACTGTCTATTATTACCGCAAAAAAAGTGCTGAAAAAAACTCTCAAGAATAGAAACCTTGAGTTCGTAAGCTTTTTTATTCTGCACAGAAGATAAGAATTGACGTATTCAGAAAAAAGGAAAGAAATACAGGACGCTATCAACGCAGATGACACATGTGTAATTACCTCACTGTAAGGTCCGTCGAGCTTCCAACCAGTTAAGCCTGGAAGGTAGCTGGTGGTACTCAGTAAAACGATAATAAATGCATTACTAGCAAAGGCGAACAGTATGGCTCGCCTCGCGAGTCTCAGTCCGTAAGATTCATTCAATATGTCAACTACTAAAAAAGTTAGTGGGTATAGAAAAACACCCGGCGTAACAACGATGTCAAAAAATTCTATGTATACCAGTTTCGTTGCGGCAACATTTGTAAATATATACAGTGCGAAAAGAAGCAAATTGAGGGCAACGTAAGTCATCCACGATCGTTCGTTTCGATCATTTATTTCGTATTTGGTTAACGCAGTGCCTCCAGAGTAATATTTTCGATATATGTCCTTGATTTCCATCTTGCTTAGGTTGTCGATTATTTCGCTTCTTAAAACTTCGGCAATTTTTATTTTTATAATTTTTCCTGTGGAAATCACCATAATAACGACGAGGTTTTTATTTTTCTCAAAACCCAACAATTTGTATCTGCTGTTTTCGGCTTCGGTTTTAATTGCCACTAAATCTTTCCTCGATTACTGCTCCAATAATGTAGGTCGTGTCAGTGTCAAAGCCATCGCTGGTAATACGTAGTTTTCTTGTTGTTTTGTCGTACGCCAGTTTGTCTCCCGCTCCACTCGGCAATCCCCTCTTAACTATCAAAATATCTCCTGGTTCGTTCATTCCACTAATTTCATTCTCCAGAAGCACGGCTATTAAATTGCAGGCCGTGCCGAAGTAATAGGTCAGCGGGTGCGTGATGGCCAACTCGCCAATTCTTTTGTCCAGACTTTCAATCAGTAAACTCTCTTTAATAACCGGGACTGCTGCGGGATTCATATTCCCTTGTGGTGAGACACTACTCTCTATTATTTCTTTCTCTTCAAAATCTACTGTCTCTATCTCCTTGTAAGAGACGCCAAAAAAATCCGATATTTTTCGAATGGTAGATTGTTGTACATGGACAACCCGTCCTTCCAAAATGTTATAGATTGTCGTTCTGGTCAAACCGCTGGCATTGCACAAGGAGAGCCTAGTCTCCCCACGGCTCTTTATCAGGTACTTGATGTTGTTTTTTAATTTTTCCGTTCTGTCTTTCTTGTGCATTAAATATTTACCATTTGCTTGTCGTTGCAATAGATCGCACGTATGAAAGTGATTCGCTTTGAATGCAGCATCCTACACGCCTAGCCCCTGGACAAAAAAGATAATTTTTCACGCAGATTAAACAACTGTGGAATATTTTCTATTGCCGCGATTGGATTCTGACATTGTATGTAAGATGCTGCCTACTCGATTAATAGAAGTTTCTTACAGTAACTAGGAAGACCCGAAAAACATTAATTAGGTGAGAATCATTTAATTACACAGATGTTCATTTATTTGATTAATTAAATAGAATTTTCTGGTAATAAATATACCAGTCCGCCCTGCATAGCCGTCACCCAATCCTGGTTGAAGGCAAGAGACGGGCGCTTCCTACCCTTGCAAGGAGCTCTATTATGAAAAAATCCGCCACCCAATCCGCGGAATCACCAAACGATTCCACCAACGACACCGTCGATTCATCCAATCCCACCAAAGTCACCGAACAACTCGTCAGCGTGCCCCTGCGCAAGCACACACGTCCCGAGTCTGCCAGCTATTTCTTCGCCGTCGTTCCGGATGTCGACATGGAATCCCTGCTCTGTCACGCCTCTGAAACCCTCGCTTCCCTCAGCGTCATGGCCACCGATCTCGCCCGTGAACTGGAAGGCCCTCGTCGCCATGTCATTGTGGGTATTCAGCAACTGTCCGCGCTGGGCGAATTGCTGGTCAATCGAGCGCTGGACAACCTGGAACCACTTCGGGGATCGTCTGAAGTTCGTCCAACTGCCAGCGCTGAATAATCGTGTGCCTTTGCCCAATGGAGGTTTTTCGTCATGGATCGATACATGCCTGTTACTGGCGTCGACTGCAACGTCCCATCATTGCTGATTGACACTGAAGCACCACTGGACGTGTTGCATGAAACCGCGGCCTATCGCATTCGTACTGCAACGCAACTGCTGGAGAGCTTTGCGTTTGGCGAGGGTGTCCACAGTGAGCTGGCGCGGGTGTTGGTGACGTCACTGCGCGATGGCTGTGATTTGATGGATGTCGTCGGACGACGACTGCAGGTGCACGTTTCAACGTAGAAAAAGGGCGCCTTTGGGCGTATGCCGATCAGTTAAGGCGTAAGACGATCTGTAGTAGAGATCGTGTTACGGGTTAACTGATCGGCTCCGACGGCTGGTTACTACGGGTCGTTAATCCCATTGCTTCCAGTTAATAGGAAGCATTACTATTCACGCCCCGTCTTCACAGCACATCGCAATGACCCGCAAGCTGCCCCCCAGACACGGCTTTTTCGAGCACTACGAAGAGTTGGTCGGGACCTGGACCCGGCGCCTGAGAAATCGTCAGCAGGCCGAGGACCTGGCCCACGACACCTTTGTGAGGGTGCTTGAGTCCGATTCGGCGACGGTGCAACAGCCTCGGGCGTATTTGCACCAGACCGCGCGCAATATCGCGGTGGATGGTTATCGGCGTGAGGATCGGCGGGGCGCGATGGAGTCGGAGGCGATCGATCACAGTGTGTCGTCGTCCGGCGACCCGGAGCATTTCATGCATGCGATCCAGTTGGCTGACTCCATCGAACGGGCGCTCACCGAGCTGCCGATCAATTGCCGCAAGGTGTTTGTCTGGCAGAAGATTGAAGGCCTGACCCAGGCCGAAATCGCCGAACGCCTGGGGCTGTCCAAGAACATGGTGGAAAAGTATATGATCCGCACGCTGCGCCATCTGCGCGACCGCCTTGACGGATTGCAGCCATGATCGGCCGTGCCTTCTCCTCCCCAGCCAAACAGGAATTTCCATGATGGATACTCGTGATTGTGCGTGCGGGCAAACAACGGTTCGCGACGATGCGGCGCGCTGGTTTGTGCGTTTGCAGGAACCTGCGATGAATGTCGAAGAGTCTCGGTATTTCGAAGCCTGGCTGGACGAACACCCTCAGCATCGCGACGAATTCCAGTTACTGCAGGGCGTGTGGACGGCGGCTGATTTGCTGCCGGCGGCGCGCCTGCAGGCCTTGTGTGAAACCGTGCCGGCGCGCAGCAAGCGCCGCCCGCTGATGCGTTATGCGGTAGCCGCCAGTGTGTTGGCCGTCGCGCTCGGTTTGGGGCTGTTCAGTGGTTTGAATCATCCGACGATCTACACCGCCGAATTTTCTACAGCCTTGGGCGAACGACGTCATGTGGCGTTGCCGGACGGTTCGGTGATCGACCTGAACAGCCGCAGCCGTGTTCAGGTGCGCTATGAAAACGACCGTCGCAGCATCGAGCTGACCCAGGGCGAAGCGATGTTCAGCGTCGAGCACGACACCCGGCGGCCCTTCGTGGTCGAGGCGGGCAGCGGCAAGGTCACGGTCACCGGCACCCGTTTTGATGTGCGCCGCGACACCGCCCAAACCCGGGTCGCGGTGGAGCAGGGCACCGTCAGGGTTCAGGGCCGCACAGCGCTGGACAGCGATTTCATCAGCCTGACTGCCGGCCTCGGCACGCACATCGATGCACAAGGCAACGTCGCTGCCGCCTACGCGGTCAATCCTGCCGAGCTGACCGCCTGGCGCAGCGGCAAACTGGTGTTCAACAACGCCAGACTTAGCGACGTCGCCGAGGAAGTCTCGCGCTATCGGGAGAAACCGCTCACCGTCGGCAACGACAACGTGGGCAATCTGCGCCTGACCAGCGTGTTCAAATCCGACAACACCGACGCCTTGCTCAAGGCCTTGCCGAACATTCTGCCGGTGGCCGTGCGCATCCTCGATGACGGCAGTCAGGAAATAATTTCAAAATAAATTCAGGTTTTTTTTGAGTTCATCGTCTTCTTGTCCAACTGCAACTGGTTTGCATTAACAGACGCACACTCTTGCGATCCACAGGACTCCGTTCGACGTGAAAAAAACCACCGCTAAAAACAACCAATCCCCTTGGTTGCGCCTCGTTCTCGCCCTGGCCGTCAGCACGGCGCTGCCCCAGGCCTTTGCCGCCGACGCGATTCACATTCCGGCGCAACCCCTGGGTCAGGCCCTGAGTCAACTGGGCCAGCAAACCTCGCTGCAGGTGTTCTTCAGTCCTGAGCTGGTCGCCGGCAAACAGGCCCCGGCGGTGGACGGTAACCTCTCGCCAGAAGACGCGCTGCGTCAGCTGCTGCAAGGCAGCGGTCTGCAATACCAGATCGACGAAGGTTCGGTCACATTGATGCCAGCACCCACTTCTGCTGCAAACGGCCCGCTGGAACTGGGCGTGACTGACATCAAAGTGGTCGGCGACTGGCTCGGTGACGCCGATGCTGCCGTGGTGCAGAACCACCCCGGCGCGCGTACGGTGATTCGCCGCGAGGCGATGGTCGAGCAGGGCGCGATGAACGTCGGCGACGTGTTGAAGCGCGTGCCCGGTGTGCAAGTGCAAGAGGCCAACGGCACCGGCGGCAGCGACATTTCCTTGAACGTCGGCGTGCGTGGCCTGACTTCGCGCCTGTCGCCACGCTCCACCGTGCTGATCGACGGCGTACCGGCAGCGTTCGCCCCTTACGGCCAGCCGCAGTTGTCCATGGCACCGATTTCCTCCGGCAACCTCGACAGCATCGACGTGGTTCGCGGCGCCGGTTCCGTGCGTTACGGGCCGCAGAACGTCGGTGGCGTGATCAACTTCGTCACTCGCGCGATTCCGGAAAAAGCCACCGGTGAAATCGGCTCCACCCTGGAAACCTCCCAGCACGGTGGCTGGAAGCACATCGATACGGCGTTTCTTGGCGGCACCGCAGACAACGGCATCGGTATGGCGCTGTTGTACTCAGGCGTGAACGGCAACGGTTACCGTGAGCGCAACAACGGCAACGACATCGACGACGTGATCCTCAAGACCCACTGGGCACCCACCGATGTGGACGATTTCAGCCTCAATTTTCACTACTACGACGCCAGCGCCGACATGCCCGGCGGCCTGACCCAGGCGCAGTACGACGCCGATCCGTTTCAGTCCGATCGCAACAACGACAACTTCAGCGGACGCCGCAAGGACGTCTCGTTCAAGTGGGCACGGCAGATCGACGACCGCACTCAGGCCGAAGTGCTGACTTACTATTCCGACAGCTTCCGTGGCAGCAACATCGCCGCTCGCGATCAGAAAACCCTCGGCTCGTTCCCGCGTACTTACTACACCTTCGGGATTGAACCGCGGGTGTCCCGTGTGTTTGATGTCGGCCCGACTACCCAGGAAGTCAGTGTCGGTTATCGCTACCTCAAGGAAGGCATGCACGAAGAGGCGAGCCGCCTGGCGCTGGTCAACAACGAGCCGGTCGCGACCAGGAGCTCGGACGGCCATGTCTATCAGGACCGCACCGGCGGCACTGAAGCCAACTCAGTGTATGTCGATAACAAAATCGACGTCGGTAACTGGACCATCACCCCCGGCATCCGCTTTGAACACATCAGCACCGACTGGCACGATCGCCCGGTGCTCGACACCGCCGGCAGACCCGTGCTGGAAAAGAACCGCAGCATCGAAAGCAACGAGCCGCTGCCGGCCTTGAGCGTGATGTATCACGTGTCGGAAGAATGGAAGCTGTTCGCCAACTACGAAACCTCGTTTGGCAGCCTGCAGTATTTCCAGCTCGGCCAGGGTGGCACGGGTGACGAACCAGCCAATGGCCTGGAACCGGAGAAGGCCAAGACCTACGAGGTCGGCACGCGCTACAACAATGAAGTGTGGGGCGGGGAAGTGACGCTGTTCTACATCGACTTCGATAAAGAATTGCAGTACATCAGCAACGATGCGGGCTGGACCAACCTCGGCGCGACCACGCACCAGGGCCTTGAAGCCTCGGTGCACTACGACATGGCGGCACTGGACCCACGGCTCGACGGCCTGACCGCCAACGCCGGCTTCACCTACACGCGCGCCGTTTATGAAGGCGAGATCCCAGGCTTCAAGGGCCGTGACCTGCCGTTCTATTCGCGTCAAGTGGCGACTGCCGGCCTGCGTTACGACATCAACCGCTGGACCTACAACCTCGATGCCTTTGCCCAGTCCAAGCAGCGCTCGCCGGGCGTGGCGGTGAACGCTGATGGCAGTTTCAGCGGCAACTACATCACCGAAGGCTCCGCGGACGGCCAGTACGGCGACATCCCGGGCTACGTCACCTGGAACGTGCGCGGCGGCTATGACTTCGGCGCGACGCTTTCGAACCTGAAAGTCGGCGCCGGGGTGAAGAACGTTTTCGACAAGCAGTACTTCACCCGCTCCAGCGACAACAACTCGGGGATGTACGTCGGCGCACCGCGCACGTTTTTTGTGCAGGCCAGCGTCGGGTTTTGATAGACCTGTGGCGAGGGGGCTTGCCCCCTCGCCACAATTCAGACTTTCAACACCTTCCCGCCAATGGCCACCGCCACCAACAACACCGCCATCAAACCAAAGGCAAAACTCAAACTGCTGCCATGGGCGATAAACCCGATCAACGCAGGCCCCGCAAGAATTCCGGCATACCCCAGCGTGGTAATGGCCGGCACGGCGATGCTTTCTGGCATCACCGTCTGTTTGCCCACCGCGGTGTACAGCACCGGCACAATGTTCGAGCAGCCAACCCCCAACAATGCATAACCCACCAGCGCCGCTTCCCAACTCGGTGCGAAGGTCGCCACAAACAGGCCCGCCGCGGCCGTCAACCCACCGAACACAATCACCCGCGTAGCGCCGAGGCGACGCACGATCACATCACCGGTCAAGCGTCCGACGGTCATGGTCAACGCAAACGCTGCATAACCCAGCCCCGCATACGCTGTGTCGATTCCCCGTTCCTGCGCCAGAAACACCGCGCTCCAGTCGAGCGCCGCGCCTTCGGCGAGGAACACGATGAAACACATCCCGCCGATGAACAGCACGATGCCATGGGGAACGGCAAACGCCGGCCCCGAACTTTCGCTGCCGTAGGGCAACAGGTGCGGCGCAGCCTTGAACAGGGCGATCAGCAGCATCACGATCACCACCAACGTCGCCCCCAGCGGTGAAACTCCGAAGCCGAGCAGGGCACTGACACCCGCCGCACCGACAATCCCGCCGAGGCTGAACAGCCCATGAAAACCCGACATCATGGTCTTGCCGCTGGCCCGTTCGACGATCACCGCTTGCAGGTTCACCGTTGAATCCACCGTGCCAAGGCCCGCGCCGAACATGAACAACGCGGCAATCAACGCCGGAATCGTCGACACCGTCGCTAACAGCGGCAGGGCCGCACAGATCAGCAACACCCCGGCGCTCACCACCCGGCGACAGCCGAAACGCGTGGCCAGCATCCCCGCCATCGGCATCGCCAGAATCGACCCCACCCCCAGGCACAACAGCAGCAAACCGAGCGTCCCTTCATCCAGCCCGGCCCGAGCCTTGGCGTAGGGCACCAGTGGCGCCCACGCAGCGATGCCGAAACCTGCAATGAAAAAGGCGATGCGCGTGGACATTTGCTCCAGGCGTCCGGGGATGACGGGCGCAGGCGTGTTGAGGGCAGTCATGAAAAATCCTTGGCGTTGCGGGTTGCTGACAATGGCAGAGGAGCATCCTTGCATATCAGACAGCGTGTCGCGACCCTGAAGGTTTCTCAATCGTCAATCCCAAGGTTAAAACGCCCCTCCCGTTATCCTGCCCATCTCGCTGGTCAAACTCACGTTGGGACCCGGCTGCCAGCGCACGCCGCCAGACGGATCATCGCTGCGCACGATGCATTTCCATTCGATGTCTTGTTTCGCCGGCAAGTCGATGGAACCGCTCCAGTGGTTTTCATTGAGCTGGTAAGTCAATGCAATGGCATGGCCAGGATCCCATGCCCCCAGTTCAAGAGACGAGCCCACGGCATAAACCTTCTGGCCGGGATAGGTCGTGGCGTAGTCGCAGGTGAAGTGAACACTGACGGGTGGGTGTTCGGGGCCCGTGCTCCAGACGCGGATTTTGCCGTCATCCCAGGCCAATGCCGGTTGAGTCAGCCCCGGGGGCAGTTTTGTGAGGTCAGAATCCAGGGCAATCACCAGGCTTTTGCGCGCGCCTGTCGTCGTCGCGACCAGCCCGGAATACTGAGTCTGGAAACGGATCGGTGAGTCGGCCTTGATGCCGGCGTCCTTGCGGATTTTGATTAACTGACGGATCAGGTCTCCGCGCGGCCAGTCATACATGTCCGGCCAATACACGGAGGGTATGCCCGGGCTGCTAAGGATGTAGGCATAAGCTTGATTGCGCCGCTCTTCGGGCAAAGGCCAGTGATGTTGTCCCTGATACCGCCCAGGTGAGTAGCCGGTGTCATGGTTGTCGACGAACGTGACGGCAATTCTGCGCCAGTCTGGATTCGGGTTTGCGTTCAAGCCGTCTCGCCACTCGGCGATAGAGCCGTTTTGCATGCGCTCCTTGAGGGCGAAGTCGAACACGGTGCAGCGTGAACGATCGGACCAATCCTTGAGTGCGTCCTGCCAGCTGGCGTTGTAGCCCCGATCACCCTCGGCATATTCCTTGGGACCTTTCCACATTTCACCGACACAAAACTGCTGATTACCAAAAGTGTTCATCCAACGATTAACGTTCTCCGGTGCATAACCTCTGACAAAATCGAAGCGCAGACCCTGGGCGCCGTAATGGTCGCGCAGGTTGATGAATTCGGCATTGAAGGTTTCGAACACGCGCGGATTGTCGGTGTTCAGATCGGCGTTGCCCTCAAGGAAAGCGTCGCCTTTATCGCAGGGGTCACAATCGTGACGCCATTCGTTTCGGCCTCTGAGGAACAGCGGTTCGGGGTTATCTTTGTCGTCCATGTGGTTGGGCACGACGTCGTAGACCACCTTTACGCCTGCGCCATTCAACGCCTTGGCGGCTTGCTTGAGTTGCTCTTCGCTGCCGTAATCGCCGTTTTTGTTGAAAGAGCGCCAGAAGTAACCCTCGCCACCGCCGGAAGTGCCCTGGCGGCTGTTCTCCCAGCTTGAAATGTCTCGCCAGGGCGGCGGCATCCAGATGGCGGTGAACCCGTCCCGTCCGATCTGACCGGCCGTACCCTCCAGTACCGCATACCATTTCTTCGGGGTGTTGCGACTGGAGTTCCAGTGAAAGCCTTGCAACAGGATGTCTTCCCCGGAGCCATTGCGAACGGCGCCGTTTTGACCGGCGATGACCACGCCGCCCAACGCCAGGGCAATCAGCAGGGGCAACAGGAACGTCCTTTTCATGATCGTCACCAAACGATAGAGGCGAGGTTCTACTGTGGGGCGAGTTGGATGGGCTGTCTGCTGTCACAACTGACAGGTTGCAGTAATTGTTTTGCGATAAGAAGCGGGGGTTAAATAACCGGATTGTTTGCGGTCTTCTTCCGGGAGCCCCTAGAGTACAGGTTCTTTTCTGGCTGATTTCAGGACCTATCCATGACGCCGTTCTACGATGCTCGAGGCAATATCTACGCGGTTGTAGCGCCCGAGGCCGTGCGCCGCGTGGGTATCGATTTACCTGAGCGGGCCGATCTGGCAGCGCAACCCCGCGAGGCATGGGCACTGTCGGCCATCGAGGCGTTCTGCGGCTGGGCGCCTGGTACACAACCGTCCGGCAGCAAGGACCATCGCTGCGATGGCTTGCTGGTCGGTCCGTTTCAAGCGGTGCCACCCTTCGACCTGCTGATCGTCAACACTGACGGTACCCTGGCTGAGCGCAGCG
This sequence comes from Pseudomonas sp. Hz4, assembly GCF_054898165.1. NCBI lineage: Bacteria > Pseudomonadati > Pseudomonadota > Gammaproteobacteria > Pseudomonadales > Pseudomonadaceae > Pseudomonas > Pseudomonas sp. Hz4. The sequence goes on from NZ_CM142719.1 coordinate 2,162,670, forward strand.
GCAATGGGCTGACGATTTTCTCTCAGGCCCTGAGCGAGCAAGGGCTGCTGCCGAGCGAGGACGCTTGTTTGCTCAGGGTTCATCACGACAAGGCTGATGCGGTTTCGCCGGTGGAAACATCGGTGAAGCCAGCGCAGGTCGATGACGTGCAGGGGTTCTGGCTGGATCTCGGGCAACCGTCGTTCGGGCCGGAGGCGGTGGGTGCCCGAGGGGTTGCGAAGGAGCTGCTGAACGGTCGCGAGGTCAGCCATGTGCTGGCGTTGTCATCACTTGATCGCGCATGGTCTCGAAGCCAGTTCGTGCGCATTGGCAATCCACATTGTGTAACGCTTTTAGAAAACGCCAATGCATTGCCGAGCAATGAGCAGATGCGCGAGCCGGGGTTGTCCCAAGGGCTGACGCGTATCGCTTACGCCAGGCCGACCGGGGCAGGTGAGCCGTGTCCTGCTGGAGTGAATCTGCAATGGGCGATGCTTGAGTCTGAAGGGCGAGTCGTCGCGCGGGTATTCGAGCGCGGAGAAGGGCCGACGGCGTCGTCGGGCACCAGCGCCAGTGCGGTGGCTTGCGCCGCATGGCGGGTGGGTTGGGTCAGTGCCGGGGAAGTGAAGGTGGAGATGCCCGGCGGCACGGCGCCGATTTTATTGGAAGAACAAGACGGCGAGTTGAGTCGGGTCAGGTTGTTCGGCACAGCTTGGTTGATGAGTTGATCATTCGATTGCCTTCGCGAGCAGGCTCGCTCCCACATTGGCTGTGTCGTTCACAAATTTCCTGTGGGAGCGAGCCTGCTCGCGAAGGCGTCAGCCCAGTCAGCCAAAATTCAGTGCTGATCACCAAAAAACTCCACCACTGGCATCTGCCGCTTCATCAACACCTTGCCATCACGCACCGAATACAGCGGCAGGCCCTGGCTGCGGATCACCTCGTAATCGCTGTCCGCCGACAGAATCAGCAAGTTCGCCGGCCGCCCGCGTTCCAGTCCATACCGATCACCGAGGTTCATGGCCTTGGCGCTGTTGTCGGTGACCAGGTCCAGCGCGCTTTGCAGGTTGCGGTAACCGAGCATGTGGCAGATGTGCAGGCCAGCTTCGAGCACCCGCAAGATGTTGCCGTTGCCCAGCGGATACCACGGGTCGACGATCGAATCCTGGCCGAAACACACGTTCATCCCCGCTTCCAGCAGCTCATTCACTCGGGTCACGCCACGGCGTTTCGGGAAGTTGTCGAAGCGCCCTTGCAGGTGAATGCTTTCGGTGGGGCAGGAGACAAAACTGATCCCCGAATGCCCGAGCAGGCGAAACAGTTTGGCGCAGTAAGCATTGTCGTAAGAGCCCATGGCCGTGGTGTGGCTGGCGGTGACCCGCGAGCCCATGTCGCGGCTGCGGGCTTCTTCGGCCAGCACCTCCAGAAAACGTGAGTGCGGGTCGTCGGTTTCATCGCAATGCACGTCCACCAGGCAACCGGTGCGCTCGGCCAGGTCCATCAGGAATTTCACGGAGCTCACACCTTGATCGCGGGTGTACTCGAAATGCGGAATGCCACCGACCACATCGGCGCCCATGCGGATCGCTTCTTCCATTAACTCGCGACCGTTGCGGTATGACTCGATGCCTTCCTGCGGGAACGCAACGATCTGCATATCGATCAGGTGTCGGCTTTCCTCGCGTACTTCGAGCATCGCCTTCAGCGCAGTGAGCTGCGGGTCGGTGACGTCGACGTGGGTGCGTACGTGCTGGATACCGTGGGCGGCGAGGGTCTGGATGGTTTTCTTGGCGCGGGTTTTGGTGTCTTCCTCGGTGATCGTCACCTTGCGCTCGCCCCAGCACTCGATACCTTCGAACAGCGTGCCGCTCATGTTCCAGCGCGGCTCGCCGGCAGTGAGCGTAGCGTCGAGATGGATGTGCGGTTCGACGAAGGGCGGCACCACCAGGTTGCCGCCGGCGTCCAGATCATCGGGGCCCAGGGTGGGCGCTTCGGTCTGTCGGGCGATGTTGCTGATCAGGCCGTTTTCCAGGTGCAGCTCATGCAGGCCATCTTGGTTGCGCAGGCGGGCGTTGATGATGTGCATCAGGCGAATCCTTTTATAGATCTTGTAATGGTGCGTTGGCAGTACGGGCACCCAGCACGCCGGTCAGTAACACATACGTTAGCGCGGCAGCGGCGATCCCTACCAGCGGCGCGACCCATGGCGAGCTGAACGCGGCGACGGTGCCGACCGCGTAGGCGCCCAGGCCGGACCCATTGAACGCCGGCAACCGGGCATCGGCCAGACGCGGATATTGACCGCGATAGCGGTAGAAAAAATCCGCCATGATCACGCCGCCAATCGGCGGAATCACGGTGCCCAGCAGAATCAGGTAGGGCACCAGCAGGTCGTACATGCCCAGTAGCGCCAGCAACGTGCCAATCACCGCACCAGCCAGGGTCACGGTTTTGCGACGGCCGGTGCGCAGCAGGTTGCATCCGGCGACAGCGAAGTTGTAGAGGGTGTTGTCCTGGGTGCTCCAGATATTGAGCAGCAACATCGCCATCGCGGCCATGGCGAAGCCTTGCAACAGCAACACTTCCGTTCCCACCAGAGCGTGGGAACGATCAACATCAACAGGCCGAAGGTAGAAACCGCAGCAGCGCCGCGACTATCGCTTCCGGTGCGTCTTCCTGAACCAAATGCCCGGCATTGGGAATGAGGTGAAATTGCGATCCTGGAATCATTTGATGCAACGCCCGCCCACGCTCGATGGGAATCCACTGATCGTCTTCCCCCCAAAGAATCTGCACCGGGCAGCGAATCGTCGGGTACAACCCTTCGGCCTCACGGGTATAACGCTCATCCATCTGCGCGATCTGCCGATAGAACGCCGCTTGCCCCGGATCGCCCAGCCACGGCTGCACGTAAGGCGCGAGTTCGTCGTCCAGGATTGCGCGCTTGATCGCCCCGCGAATATAGGTGGGTACGATTGCCTGGTGAATGTCATCAGGCAGGCCACTGAACGCCGCCTCATGCTGACGCACATGCTGCACAAACGGCGAACCCCAGGGCGTCAGCGCCACAGGATCAATCAACGTCAGGCTGCGGTAGTCCTTGCCATTCAGCAGGTGAGCACGCAGGGCGGTGGCGCCGCCGAAGTCGTGAGCGACGACGTCTGGTCGCCCAAGCCCCCAGTGATCCAGCAAGTGAGCTAACAGGTCGTTTTGCACACCCAGCGACACATCGCCCTCGATTTTCTCCGATTGCCCATAGCCCAGCAGGTCGAAGTAATGCACCCGGTGCGTGGCGATGAAGTGCGGCGCAATCCGGTGCCACACATAAGAAGAGAAGGGCGTGCCATGCACGAACACCAACGGCGGGCCGTCGCCACGTACGGCGTAGCGAACGGAGTGCCTGTTGAAGCGATAGGTCTGAGCCAGCGGCCAGTCAGTCATGCGCGTGTCCTCTTGGCATTTGGGAACCAGGTAGCATAAGCATAAAAAAACCACCTCTGAAGGTGGCTTTATGTAGCAACTGACGAAACGCATTTTCCTGTGGAGCAATCGAGCTCCCACAGGTGATTGAGCAGCCGGGCTTACTCGCCGTGATAGATGCAGCCACTGGTGCACGTCTCGTGGATACGAATCGCGCTGAGCTCCGGCAGCAGAGGCTTCAATTCTTTCCAGATGAATTTGGCCAGGACTTCACTGGTCGGGTTTTCCAGGCCGGGAATGTCGTTCAGGTAGTTGTGGTCCAGACGCTCGTAGAGTGGCTTGAAGATCGCCTTGATTTCCGAGAAATCGCGGATCCAGCCCGTGTGCGGATCGAGGTCGCCGCTAAGGTGAATCGCCACTTTGAACGAGTGACCGTGCAAGCGGCCGCACTTGTGGCCTTCCGGCACGTGGGGCAAGCGGTGGGCGGATTCGAAGGTAAATTCTTTGAAGATTTCCAAGGGGTTTGAGCTCTGTCAGGTGGCGATCGCCGCAGCGATTTGGGCAGGCGGCGAGTTTAACAGTTTGCGTTTGGCATTGCGGGAAAACACTGACTAAAGGGTCAGCAAGCGCTCCCCGAGGCGACCGCTGGCGGCCAGTTCGAGGAATTCGTCACCGAGTCTGCGGCTTTCATCCATCGTTGCACGCCAGTATTTCTGCCGGCTCGGTGCATCGCCCATGAAGCGCTTGAAGTCGTTACGGTCCGGGAGTTTGCCGTAGGGCAGGCGTGCCAGGTATTCCTTCGACGGTGACAGCAACAGGACATCCTGCAAACGCGCCGGACAAGCGCGGCGCCAGGGCAGGGTCTTGTCGAACCAGCCGGGGATGACCCGGTCGGTGAAATGCGGATAGAGCACGATGTCGTTGCCGCTGTAGGGCAGGTCGAGGTGATAGTCCAGCAGACCGCCATCGCGAAATGTCCCCATACCTGCGCCCGGCAGGTCACGCACGCCTTCCATCACCATCGGGATCGAGCCCGAGGCGAGCAAGGCCTGGCGCAGGTTGCCGGCCTCCAGCGCAACGAAGCGCGAGGGGAAATCGTTCAGTGCATTGACCGGCGGCGCCCGGCGCGGATCGTGGATGATCAGCCGTTCGAAATGCCGCGACAACCGCGCGCGCCCCCGCAGGTTGTCGGCGATCACTGATGACAGGCCCAGCCCCAGTCGGCCGCGATGATCATCCGCCAACAGGCCGTGGCTTTTGACCACCATGATGTTCAGTCGGTAATGAGCGTTGTCCAGAATCGAGGCGTCGCGGCCGTCGAGCAGGTCATCGAGCATGCGCCGGGAGCTCTGGCTGATCTGCGCCATGGTCACGCCCTTGGCGAAGTTTTGCTCGGTGTAGAGGTGACCGAGGCGGCGGATGCCTTCGGCGGCATCCGGTAGACAAGCGCTGGCGAAGCGCCAGGAACCCACCGACGCACCGATCAGCGAACGTTCCCGGGGCGCCGCCGGCAGCCATTCACCGAACAACGCCAGGTCCAGACCTTGTATCCCCAACGCCTTGGGACCACCGGCGGCACCTGGCAGTGTGCCGACATCGGCGGCGCTCAAACCGCTTTCACGGATGCGCGCAAAGGCGCGAGGGCCGGCCTTGAGGGTCAGGGACGGGAACTTGATGTGGATGGCGGTCATACCGGTCTCGAATGCAGGCAAGCGTGGGATTATAAACAGGTCAGCCAACGCCACAAATCCACTGTGGGAGCGAGCTTGCTCGCGATTGCGGTGTATCAGGCGATAAAGATGTCGACTGACATGACGCCATCGCGAGCAAGCTCGCTCCCACAGGTTTTGTGTTGTCATATCCAATGATGGCAATTCAGTTTCAGTTAAGTTCAGATCGCTAAGGTGGCTCCCGTAGGCAACACACAAAAAAATACGGAGACACCCCATGAAAACCCTGACTGCCCTGTTCACCGCGTCCATCATCGGCATGAGCGCCAGCATCGCTCACGCTCGCGACCTCGGCCCCGACGAAGCCCTGAGACTGCGCGACGCTGGTACCATTGTGTCCTTCGAGAAGCTCAACGCGACGGCATTGGCCAAACACCCCGGCGCCAAAATCAGCGAAACCGAGCTCGAAGAAGAGTACGGCAAGTACATCTACCAGGTGGAACTGCGCGACCCGCAGGGCCTTGAGTGGGACCTGGAATTGGACGCTGTCAGCGGGCAGGTTCTCAAGGATCAACAGGACACGTAATGAAGGTGTTTTCTTTTTCACATCGGTGCGCGAGCGGTCGAATGGCTTTGGCGCTTCTGGCTTTTTGCTCGGTGGTCATGGCCCGCGACCTGGATCAGGACGAGGCCCTGCGCCTGCGCCAACAAGGTGTGATCCTGCCGCTGGAGCAGCTCTTGCAGCAAGCGCTGGACCTCTATCCCGGGGCCAAGCTGCTGGAAGCCGAGCTTGAGGAAAAGCAAGACGTCTACATTTACGAGGTCGAGTTGCTGACCACCGAAGGCGTGGTCCGCGAACTGGACCTCGACGCCACCACCGGCCAGTTACTGAAAGACAAGGAAGATTGATCGATGCGTTTGCTTCTGGTGGAAGACCATGTGCCGCTGGCCGACGAATTGATGGCCGGCCTCAATCGGCAGGGGTACGCCGTGGACTGGCTGGCCGACGGTCGCGATGCGGTGTATCAGGGCAGCAGCGAGCCTTATGACCTGATCATCCTCGACCTCGGCCTGCCGGGTTTGCCAGGGCTCGACGTGCTGACCCAATGGCGGGCCGGTGGCCTGGCCACGCCAGTGCTGATCCTCACCGCCCGTGATTCCTGGGCCGAACGGATCGAAGGCCTCAAGGCTGGCGCTGACGATTACCTGACCAAACCCTTCCACCCCGAAGAGCTGCACTTGCGGGTCCAGGCGCTGTTGCGCCGCTCCCATGGCCATGCCAACCAGCCGACACTCAAGGCTGCCGGACTGCATCTGAACGAAGGCCGTCAATGCGTGACCCGCGACGGTGCCGACATTCAGCTCACCGCCGCTGAATTCCGTCTGCTGCGTTATTTCATGCTGCACCCCGAACAGATCCTTTCCAAAAGCCACCTCGCCGAACACCTCTACGACGGTGAAAACGAGCGTGACTCCAACGTGCTCGAAGTCCACGTCAACCACCTGCGGCGCAAACTCGGGCGCAGCGTCATTGAAACTCGTCGCGGCCAGGGTTACCTGTTCGGCGGGCAAGCCCAGTGAGGTCGATCCAGCGCCGCTTGAGTCTGGGTCTGATCAGCGTGATGGTGATCGTCGGCCTGGTGCTGGCGCAGACCAGCCTGTGGCTGTTCGAAATGGGTTTGCACCGCTACCTCGAAGCCGGGTTGCGCAACGACAGCGAAAACCTGCTGGTGGCACTGGTGCGTGGCCCGCAGGGGTTGCAGCTGGATGAGCGGCACCTGTCGCCGGCCTATCAGCGACCATTTTCCGGGCATTATTTCCGCATCGACTTTGCCGACAGCCATTGGCGCTCCCGTTCGCTATGGGATCAGGACATGCCGCGCCTCGACCATGCCGGCCTGCACAGCAACCTGCAATTGGGGCCAGAAGGGCAGCAATTGCTGGTGCTGCGTTCGGACTATCGACGGCTCGGCCAATCAATTTCGATCAGCGTGGCCCAGGATTACACGCCGGTACGCGAGAGCTTCCTGCGTATGCAACAGGTGGGTCTCGGTCTGGGATTGGCGGGGTTGCTGCTGATTTTGCTGCTGCAACGGATCACCGTGCGCCGCGCCTTGCGCCCGCTGGAAAAGGCTCGTGAGCAGATCGCCCAGTTGCAGCAGGGCCAGCGCTCGCAACTCGATGATCAGGTGCCGGTAGAGCTTGAACCGCTGGTGGCGCAGATCAACCATTTGCTCGCTCACACCGAAGACAGCCTCAAGCGCTCGCGCAATGCGCTGGGCAACCTCGGCCACGCCTTGAAAACCCCGCTGGCGGTGTTGTTGAGCCTGGCCTCAAGCGAGAAGCTCGACGCTCATCCGCAGCTGCGCAAGGTGATTCAGACGCAGCTTGAGCAAGTGCAGCAGCGCCTCAATCGAGAACTCAATCGCGCACGGTTATCCGGCGATGCGCTGCCTGGGGCGTTGTTTGATTGCGATGCGCAATTGCCGGGGTTGTTGGCGACGTTAAACATGATCCATGGTGAGCATCTTGAGCTCAGCTACCGTGCACCGGCCGGTTTGCAACTGCCGTGGGACCGTGAGGATTTGCTCGAACTGCTCGGTAACCTGCTGGACAACGCCTGCAAGTGGGCGGACGCCGAGGTTCGGTTGAGCGTGGTCGAGAAGGCCGAAGGGTTTGAGCTAAGCGTGGAAGATGATGGGCCGGGGATTCCCGAACACCAGCGCGATCAGGTGTTCCGCCGGGGGACTCGGCTTGACGAACAGACGGATGGGCATGGGTTGGGGTTGGGGATTGTGCGCGATATCGTTGATACGTGGGGCGGGGATTTGAGGTTGGAGGAAAGTGAGTGGGGTGGGTTGAAGGTGATGATCGCGTTGCCCAAGCGCTGATCTCCTTCCGACCGATCGTTCCCACGCTCCGCGTGGGAATGCATGAGAGTGTCAGTTTTTTTGTGTGCGGGCCGATAACGGCCTGCCGTCAGGCAGACCTTCATTTCAATAGCTCGGCCTGCTGAATCGATCTCCGTACAAAATCGCAAATTGATTCATGGCGCTCTTCCAATCGTGGGCCGCAGTGCCCCAATTGGCGGTGATATTTTGCAGTGCAAGCCAAATCAATTTCGTCGCAGCTTCGTCAGTTGGAAAGTGGCCTCTTGTCTTGATGATCTTGCGCAACTGAGCATTGATACTCTCGATGGCGTTGGTGGTGTAGATCACTTTTCGTATGGCTGGCGGGAAAACGAAAAATGGGATGACTCGGTCCCAAGCGCGTCTCCAGGCCGCAGCTACCGTTGGATATTGCTTGCCCCAAGGTCCAGCCTCGAACGCCTCTAGAGCTTGCTCGGCAACTTCAGCGTTGAGCGCTTGATAGATCGGCTTCAGCGCTTTGGCCAGCTCACGCCGCTTGTCCCAAGCCGCGTAATCAAGGCTGTTGCGGATCAAGTGGACGATACAAGTCTGTAACGTCGTCTCAGGGAACACCGCACTCAAGGCTTCTGGCATCCCTTTCAAGCCATCAGTTACCGCGATCAAAACGTCTTCGACGCCTCGGGTCTTGAGGTCATTGAAAACCTTCATCCAGAACTTGGCGCCCTCGGTAGTTTCAATCCAGATGCCCAAAATATCTCGGGTACCGTCCGGTAATACGCCCAGGGCCAAGTAGATTGCCTTGTTGCGAACCACCCCCTCGTCACGGATTTTGACCCGCAGCGCATCGAAGAAAATGACCGGATACATGGGTTCAAGTGGGCGTTGCTGCCAAGTACTGACTTCTTCCAGAACAGCGTCGGTGACTGAGCTGATGAAGTCAGGGGAGACGTCTGTCCCGTATTGCTCCGAGAGGAATGCACGAATCTCGCGAACGGTCATGCCGCGGGCATACATGGCAATGATTTTGTCATCGAAGCCTGTAAAACGGCGTTCGTGCTTGGGGATCAGGATCGGAGCAAAGCTGCCATCCCGGTCTCTGGGGATGTCCAGGCGCAACGGGCCGTCATCGGTGAGCACGGTTTTGCCGCTTTTGCCGTTGCGCTGGTTACTCGAATCCTCAGGACGCTCCGCGCCCTGAGGGTAGCCCAGGTGGTGCCCCAACTCCGCACCAAGCACCCGCTCGATCAGCGCTTTTTTGAACGCCATCGAGGCGTCCTGAATGGCTTCTGCACTCATCGGGCCGTTTACGAACTGATCAATCAGCTCTTTTGGAATGGCTGGAAGGTCTCGCGTGGCCTCACGGGCCGGTTTTTTCTTAGTCGGCATACATGCACCTCTTCAACATGATATGCCCGAACACAAAATTTATGACACTCCCGAATGCATCCCGTGACGCTCTGCGTCACATCCCAAAACGGAACGCGGAGCGTCCCTGGCGGCATTCCCACGCGGAGCGAACGATCATTTACACCCTGAACTGATCCATCAAACTCTGCTGCTGATTCGCCAGGCTATTGAGCGACTGACTCACCCGCGCCGACTCATTGGCCTGCTCCGACAGCGACTCCGTCACATCCCGAATGGTTGCCACGTTGTTGTTGATCTCCTCAGCCACCGCACTTTGCTCCTCTGCGGCACTGGCAATCTGCAAGTTCATGTCGCTGATCACCGTCACTGCCTCACCAATCTGTCGCAGCGCCGTCACCGCCTGGCCCACCTGTTCGACACTGCCCTGAGCCTGACGATGGCTGTTGTTCATCGAACCGACCACATCCTGAGTGCCGCTCTGCAGCTGCTCGATCACCAGACGGGTTTCTTCGACAGACTCCTGGGTCCGGCGTGCGAGGTTGCGCACTTCATCGGCCACTACGGCAAAACCGCGTCCGGCGTCACCGGCACGAGCGGCCTCGATGGCGGCGTTAAGCGCCAGCAGGTTGGTCTGTTCGGCGATGGCCCGAATCACTTCCAGCACCGAACCGATCTTCTCGCTGTTGGCCGCCAGGCCTTCGACTTGAACCATCGCCGCGCTCATGTCGGCGGCGAGGTTGTCGATGCTGGTGGTGGTGCGGTCGATCACGGTCAAACCGCGACGGGTTGCCTGATCCGCATCCCGCGCCGCCTGTGCCGCTTGCGCTGCACTGCGAGCGACGTCTTGAGCGGTGGCGCTCATTTCGTGGGACGCGGTAGCGACCTGATCCACCTGACGGTATTGCTGCTCCATGCCGGCGCTGGTCTGCGTGGCGATGGCGGACGATTGATCCGCCGTGCTGCGGGCGTCCTGCACCGAGCGTTTGACCTCGGCGATGATCGGTTGCAGCTTGTCGAGGAAGCGGTTGAACCAGCCGGCCAGTTGGCCGAGTTCGTCCTGCTTGTCGTAGGCCAGGCGGCGGGTCAGATCGCCTTCGCCGCTGGCAATGTCTTCGAGCATGTGTGCCACACCAAGGATCGGTTTGGTCACGCTGCGGGCCATCAGCCACACCAGCAACAGGCCAATCAACGCGGCCAGCACACCTAGGCCGAGTTCGATCAGGGTGCCGGCGGTGTTGCTGTCATCGAGTTGTTTTTTCAGCGCTTCGGCCGGGCCGACCAGGACTTTCTCCGGCACCTCGAGCAATACGCCCCAGGCCTTGCCACCGGGAATTGGCTGGAACGGCGACAGCACTTTGAGCTGTTGATTATTGTGCAGGCTTTCGGTCTTGCTACTGGCGGCGAGCAGGCGGACCAGCTCGGCACCGTTGGTTTTGTCCACGGTATCCAGGCGCTGGCTGAGCTTGCTGGCGTCCGGGCTGTAGCCGGCCAGCAAACCGACCGGGCTGATGATGCTGACGTTGGTCTGGCCGTCATAGAGCTTCTTGCTCGCGCCTTGGCTGATGGCTTGCAGGCTGTTGAGGTTGATGTCCACCGACAGCGAAGCGATGACTTTACCGTTGACCATCAGCGGGAAAACGATGCTGGTCATCAGCACATTCTGGCCATCGATCACGTAGAAGTAGGGTTCGATCACGCAGGGCTTGAGGGTCGTGCGCGGGCAGGTAAACCAAGCGTTGGCCGGCTCGCCGCTGGGGCCAGTGCGGGTGTCGGCCATGTCGCTTTCGGGCAGCGCCATGGACGTTACCTTGCCCGGTGTCGGTTGCGACCAATAAAGGGCGAAGCGGCCCTTGTCGTTGCTGCCCAGCTGCGCTTGACCGGCAAACAGATCGTCCTTGCCATCCAGCGCATTGGCTTCGAACACCAGCGACAGACCGAGCAGTTCCGGGTTGGCTTGCAGGGCCGACTTGACCTGACGAGTCAGGTCTTCACGCAGGTCAAAGGCATCGAGGAAGCGCTTCTCGGCCTGGTCGCGCAGGAACAGCACCTGACGCGAAAAGCCGTGGCCATATTGATAGGCGTCCATGAACTGCTGGCGAATCCCCAGCGCCTGGTTTTCACCCTGGGATTCGATCCGGGCCTGGGCGGCTTCGGTGAGCATCTCCATGCTCGAGGCTTTCACCAGTGCGGAGCTGTGCTCCATGCGATACAGCGAAAGACCCACCAGCAGGGTCACGATTGCCGCCAGGCAAAGCCCAGCCAGCAGGGTGATTTTCCATTGAATGGAAAGTTGTCTGAGCGACATGGAGACGTCCTTTATTCGATATATATCTGAGGCTTTGCACTGTAGCGGCAACAAATCGGCTTTCTTGAGGCTTGCAGCTTGCGGCGGCTTCCTTCAAAGTGCGCGCCCTCTAATAAAACCCTCTCTTTAATCCGCTGGCGGCTCTTTGCAGACTGCCGGCCGGGCTCATTCCGTTTGCCTTGAGGTAACGATGATTAATGCTGTAATTGCCGCAGTCGGCGTCATGCTGATCCTCAGCCTGTCCCGCGTGCACGTAGTAATCGCGCTGATCGTAGGCGCGCTGGTGGGTGGTTTGACCGGTGGCCTGGGCATCGACGCGACACTGAAAGCCTTCAACAGCGGCCTCGGTGGCGGCGCGACGGTCGCGTTGTCCTACGCGTTGCTCGGCGCTTTTGCCGTGGCCATTGCCAAGTCCGGCCTGGCTCATGCCCTGGCAGACAAAGCCTTGCTGATGGTCGACCGCCAGCACGCCAGCGGTGGCCGCCAGGTCAAATGGCTGTTGATCGGTTTGCTGTGGGTGGTGGCCATCGCGTCCCAGAACATCTTGCCGATACATATCGCCTTTATTCCGTTGCTGGTACCGCCACTGTTGTATGTCCTGACCAAGCTGCAGCTGGACCGCCGGCTGATTGCCTGCGTCATAACGTTCGGTTTGATTACGCCGTACATGTTCCTGCCCGTGGGTTTCGGCAACATCTTCCTTAATGAAATCCTGCTGGCCAACGTCGCCCGTAGCGGCGTGGACATCAGCGGCATCAACGTCACCCATGCCATGGGTATTCCGGCATTGGGCATGGTCGTCGGGCTCGCGGCAGCGTTCGTCAGCTATCGCAAGAAGCGCGTCTACGATCTGGAAAAGATCGAGCAAGTCGAACAGGTGGCGGTGCAGTACAACCCGCTGAGCCTGATGGTCGCCGGTCTGGCCATCGCGGTGGCGTTCATCATTCAGCTGCTGCTGGACTCGATGATCATCGGCGCGCTGATGGGTTTCCTGATCTTCTCGGTCTCGGGCATTGTGAAGTGGCGCGACACCGATGATCTGTTTACCGAAGGCATGAAGATGATGGCGATGATCGGCTTCATCATGATCGCCGCGTCCGGGTTTGGTGAAGTGATTAAAGCCACCGGGCAAGTGCAAACGCTGGTCGAAACCTCGGCTTCATGGATCGGCCACAGCAAAGCCATTGGCGCGTTGCTGATGTTGTTGGTGGGCCTGTTAGTGACCATGGGCATCGGCTCGTCGTTTTCCACCGTACCGATTCTGGCGGTGATTTTCGTGCCGTTGTGCGTGCAGCTGGGCTTCAGCCCGTTGGCGATCGTTAGCATCGTCGGCACTGCCGGCGCCTTGGGTGACGCCGGTTCGCCAGCCTCAGACTCGACCCTCGGCCCGACTTCCGGTCTGAACATCGACGGCCAGCATCACCACATCTGGGACACCGTGGTGCCGACCTTCCTGCACTACAACATTCCGTTGCTGGTGTTTGGTTGGGTGGCCGCGATGGTGTTGTAAACCTGCTCTCGTACTGAGCATTCCCACGCTCTGCGTGGGAATGCAGCCCGGGACGCTCCGCGTCCCAACAGCGTGACGCAGAGCGTCACAGGAGGCATTACCACGCAGAGCGTGGGAACGATCAATGGTCCTGTCACCGCATTCAACTTTTGATCCGGCATGCCGTTAAAGCCTTTAACCACGCCATGAGCCTGAAGGCTAAAGTCCTGTCCCTTGCCGTCCTCCCGGTGTTGCTCTTTGCGCTGGTCATCAGCCTGACCACGCTGTTCATTCTGCAGGAGCAGGCCCGCAAGGAAGTCGAGGAAACTCGCCAGCGCCTGCTCAGCGATGCCAAGGCGACGCTGCAAAGCTACGTCGCCGTGGCCATGACCACGATCAAACCGCTCTACGATGCGGCCGCCCCCGGTGATGACGCAGCGCGGGCCCAGGTGGTCAAGCTGCTGTCGAGCATCACTTACGGCAAGGACGGTTACTTCTTCGGCTACGACTCCAACACCGTTCGTCTGTTCAAGGCCAGCAGCCCTGAAGGCGTGGGCCAGAGCTTCAAGGACAACCGCGATCCGAACGGCGTCTACGTCAATCGCGACCTGGTGAAAGTTGCCAAGGACGGAACCCACGACCTGCAATACAGCTCGCCGCTGTCCGGCAACACCCAAGTGCTGGTGCCTAAACTCAGCTACACCGAATACCTGCCGAAGTGGGACATGGCCGTCGGTACTTCGGTGAACCTTGACGGCATCGAAGCGCAAGTCGCGCTGGTTGAGGCCAAGGTTCAGGAGCGCATGCAAGGCGTGGTGCTGAGCATCGTCGGGATTGCTGTGGTGGTGCTGTTGGTGATCGCCGCCGCCGGGCTGCTGCTGGCCAACACCATCCTGCGTCCGCTGAACCTGATGAAAGCCAACCTTGATGACATCGCGGCGGGCGAGGGCGACTTGACGCGTCGCCTGACCATCACCAGCCAGGACGAACTCGGCGAACTGGCCGGCTCGTTCAACCGCTTCGTCGACAAAATCCACGGCCTGGTGCGCCAGATCACCGAAATGACCTCGCAACTGACCGGGCTGGTGAATCAGGTCTCCGACCAGGCGCAGCGTTCGGATCAGGCGATGGAACGTCAGCGTCACGAGACCGATCAGGTCGCCACAGCGATCAACCAAATGTCGGCGGCGGCCCAGGAAGTGGCGAAGAGTGCGCAAAACGCGGCGGTGGCTGCCCAGCAGACCGACGAAGAAGGCCAGGCGGCCAAGCGCGTGGTAGCCGGCAGCATCGTGAAGATTCATGCGTTGGTCGACGACATTCGCAGCAGCGGCGTGTCTCTCGATAGCCTGCAAAAAGACGTGTCGTCGATTGTTAGCGTGCTTGGGGTGATCCGTTCGATTGCCGAACAGACCAACCGCAGCGTGCATCAGATCGCCGTGGCCGTGGACAGCGTTGCCGATGAAACCCAACTCGGCGCCCAGACCTCCCGCAGCCTTGCTGACCTTGGTCAGCGCCTGGGCAAACTGGTCGGGCAGTTCCGCATTTGATTGCACCGGTACACAGGAATTGTAGTGCCGACAGACATTACGGCCTGTCCCAATACGGTACGGCCCCAAAACACTCGACGTAGAAATCGATCACCGTCCGCACCTTCACCGACAACCGGCGGCTGCCGGGCCAGAGCACGGCAATCTGCTGCGGCTCAAGGCTGTTGGACACCTGATACGCCCCGAGCACCGGCACCAGCGTGCCGTTGCGCACCGCTTCACCAATCAGCCACGACGGAAACATCACCAACCCCAAGCCTTGTTCGGCGGCTTGAGTCAGGGTGTCGGCGTGGTTGCCGGTGATCGGCCCCTTCACCGAGTAGGGCGTCCAGTCCTGCTGATCCTTGCGGAAAAACCAGCGTTGCTGACCGGTCACGCCTTTGTAGGCCAGGCATTGATGCGCTGCCAGTTCTTCGGGATGTTGCGGTGTGCCGTGACGTTGTAAATAGGCCGGGCTCGCGGCGACTTGAAAACGATGGGGCGCCAAAATGCGCGCCTGCATGCTCGAATCGTGCAGCGGGCCGATGCGAAACAGCAGGTCGGCGCCTTCCTGCAGCGGGTCGACGTAGCTGTCGGTCTGCTGGATATCCAGGTGCAGTTTCGGGTAGCGCTCGCAGAGCTGCCCCAGCCAGGGCGTCAGATGCCGTTGGCCAAACACCACGGGCGCATTGATCCGCACCAGGCCGCTCGGTTCGCTTTGCTGTTCCTGCAGGGCCTGTTCGGCCTCTTCAAGTTGCACCAGCACCAGCCGCGCGTGATGACCGAGCATGCGCCCGGCTTCGGTGGGCGAGACGGCGCGGGTGTGGCGGTAGAGCAATTGCTGGCTCAGGGCGTGTTCCATCAACTGGATTTGTCGCGAAATCGAAGACGGTGCCAAGCCTTCGCGGCGGGCGACTTCAGAAAAACTGCCGTGGTCGAGCACGGCGACAAACAGTCGAAGTGCCTTGAATCCCAGTTCATTGAGGCCGTGCATGGCGAATCCTGCTGTGCGAGTTGCGCAAAAGTGTTGTCATGATACTCCCATTTATCGCAAAGGCTCGCCAGCCGATAATGCCCGCCATTGTTTACTTCAGGCAGGTTTTCTCTATGCACACTTCTTCAATCGACGACGTTGGCGTTGTCGCCTCGTCGAGCACCCGGCCAGGGTTGCGGCTGTTGCTGCTGCCGCTGGTGATTCTGGCTGGCATGGGCCTTTCCGTGGAGGCCGGTTTGCTCGGGCCGCTCGGGGTTCAGGTCGGGCATTTGTGGGCGACCTTGAGCATCTTCGGTGTGGGCTCGGCGATTCTGTTTTTGCTGTTGCTGTTCAGCGGTCCGCAACAGGGCCCCGCCTTGAATGAGCTGCCTCGCTGGCAATTGATCGGTGGTTTCCTGGGGCCGATGTACGTGGTCGTGCTGACCTTGGCCACGCCGCACATCGGCATTGCCATGACGATGATCGCAATCCTCTCCGGGCAGGTCGGCAAAAGCGTGTTGATCGACCATTTCGGCTGGTTCGGCGCCACCCGCAAAAAGGTCAACGGTGAGCGTTGGCTGGCCTTGCTGCTGATTGTCGCGGCACTTGTTCTGATCGCGCGGGGTTGATGATGAATTTGATTATTTTGTTGGCGGTGGTCGTGGCCGCCGGTGCGGTGTTGAGTGTCCAGGCGGCGATCAATGGGCGGCTGGGCGAAACGGTCGGCGTGTTGCGCAGCAGTTTGCTCACGTTTGTGGTGGGCGCGGTGGTCACCGGGCTGCTGATCGTGTTTTTCGAACCGGCCCATGCCGTGAGTTTGCTGGACGTGCCGAAATGGCAGCTCAGCGGTGCGTTGTTCGGGGTGGTGTACATGATGGTGATGGTCGGCGCGGTGCCAAGGGTCGGCACGGCAGTGGCGACGGTGGCGGTGATCGTCGGGCAACTGGGCATGGGGATGTTGATCGATAATTTCGGCTGGCTGGGCAATCCGGCGATCGAGTTGTCGAGTAGCCGGATGCTGGCGATGGTGTGTCTGGGGCTGGCGTTGGTGTTCATGTATCGCAGCAGTACGCGGCAGGCCTGACGCAAGCTCCTACACTGGTTATACGGACCGCATTCGCGGCAACCGGACGACCACAACCATGGAGTCAGACACATGATCAGCAGTGACAGTAAATGCGACTGCCCCAAATGTTCGTGCAAGCTGGGCGAACATCCGATCGCGCGCCACGGCAAGCACTATTGCTGCGAAGCCTGCGCCAAGCACCACGAACATGGCGAAGAATGTGCCAGCAAGGGCTGTAAGTGCGCCAAGGGCTGACCTCAGCCACGCACAGAATGTGGGGCCTATTCGGGCTCCACTTCCAGTCTCAGGCTTTGATCTTCCAGCCGCTCGGTATGGCGGATGATGCCATTGAGTCGTCGTCCATCCACCCTCACCAACACCGTTTTTGCCTGTTCCAGATCTTGCGGTATAGGTGACTGGATGCGCAGTGCGAAGCGGGTCGGGTCATGCTCGACTTGTTCAAGGCCGACCTGACACTCGGCGCTTTTGGTGATTCGACCGAACAGCGTATCGAGGCCGTAGTCGATGTGTGCCGTGCTGGTGAGTTGTGTTGATTTCATGCGCCGATCCCTCCAAATGTCCAAAGCCGCGCCATCCGTTAATTCGTCGACCGCCACTTGACGTTTTCCACGCCGAATTTTTCAGCCATCGGCTTGCTGGTTTTTTGCACCTTCTCTCGGCCGAAGCGAGGGATTCGTCCGACCCCCGCGTCGCAACTCGCCCAATGCCAAGCCTCCGCGTTATCCATCTTGTCCAGGCGGATGATGAAAGACTTGGGTGCGCCATGAAGGGTGTATTCAATGACGAAAAGTTTTGCGTTGTTCATAGAGCCCGTATTCCTCCCTGTGGTAATACAAGGATCGTTTGGGTTGCGGAAAATTCACTCGGATTGTCAGACGGATGCCGCCAGTAGCGACGAGACGGGTGGCTCGTTACCCTGCATTCTCTGAAACCCCCAATGATTGCTGCCCATGGCCCTTGCCGCGCCCCCAGACCTGAGTGACACCGATGTGCCTGGAAAGACGCGTCATTGCAAGCATAAAACCACCCGGTTCAAACAAACCTTAGAACTGATAGCCAACGCCGGCGTAGTAACCCCAGCCGTCGGAACGGGCGCGGAAGTTACCGTCGCCAAAATTCAATTCGCTGCCATCCCCTTTTGGTCAAGGATTCGCGGGGCCTCGGGGAGATGACGTTGATGTAGACTCCTCGGCATTGACTTCACGAGGTATGCCCCACATGAGCGAACCGATTCGTCTGACCCAGTACAGCCACGGCGCAGGTTGCGGCTGCAAGATTTCTCCCCAGGTGCTGGAGGTGATTCTGGCCGGCAGCGGGGCGCAGAACCTTGACCCGAATCTGTGGGTCGGCAACGCCTCGCGCGATGACGCGGCGGTGTATGCCATCGATGAAGAACGCGGCGTGGTGTCGACCACCGACTTCTTTATGCCGATCGTCGACGACCCGTTCGATTTCGGCCGCATCGCCGCCACCAATGCCATCAGCGACATCTACGCCATGGGTGGCGATCCATTGATGGCGATTGCGATCCTTGGCTGGCCGGTCAACGTACTGGCGCCGGAGATTGCCCGGGAAGTAATTCGCGGCGGGCGTTCGGTCTGCGATGAAGCGGGGATCCCGCTGGCCGGTGGGCATTCCATCGACGCGCCGGAACCGATATTCGGCCTCGCCGTGACCGGTTTGGTGCAAAAGCGCCACATGAAGCGCAACGACACCGCCACCGTCGGTTGCCTGCTCTACCTCACCAAGCCTTTGGGCATCGGCATCCTCACCACCGCCGAGAAGAAGGGCAAGTTACGCCATGCCGACATCGGCCTGGCCCGCGACTGGATGTGCACCCTGAACAAACCCGGCAGCCGCTTCGGCAAACTCGAGTGCGTCACCGCGATGACCGACGTCACCGGTTTTGGTCTGTTGGGCCATTTGGTGGAAATGGCCGACGGCAGTAACGTAACCGCTCGCATCGAGTACGACCGGGTGCCGCGTTTGCCGGGTGTCGAGTATTACCTCGACCAAGGCTGCGTGCCGGGCGGGACGCTGCGTAATTTCGACAGCTACGCCAGCAAGCTGGGGCGTCTTCAGGAAATGCACAAACGCGTGCTCTGCGATCCGCAGACCAGCGGTGGCCTGCTGGTTGCGGTCACCCCGGAAGGTAACGAACACTTCCTCAAAGTGGCTGCCGAACTGGGCCTGACGCTTGAGCCGATCGGTGAACTGATCGAGCGACAGACCAACGCGGTTGAGGTGGTTTAATGTCTATGGACTCCACCGATTACCGCGACATCTTCCTCAACGACCGGCCGATGATGGATGCCCGCGCGCCGGTCGAATTTCTAAAAGGTTCGTTTCCAGGTGTGGTCAATCTGCCGTTGATGAATGACCACGAGCGGCACCGGGTTGGCACTTGCTACAAGCAGCACGGTCAGCAAGCCGCCATCACGCTGGGGCACCAGTTGGTGTCCGGTGAGATAAAAACCGCTCGCATCCAGGCCTGGGCCGATTTTGCCCGGGCGCATCCTGATGGATATTTGTATTGTTTTCGCGGTGGTTTGCGTTCGCAGATCGTTCAGCAATGGCTCAAGGACGAGGCGGGCATCGACTATCCGCGAGTCGCTGGCGGTTACAAGGCTATGCGCACCTTCTTGCTCGACACGGTCGATCAGGCGCTTGCCCAGTGTGATTTTGTCTTGCTGGGCGGCATGACCGGCACTGGCAAAACCGAAGTGCTCACGCAGTTGAGCAACGGGCTGGACCTTGAAGGTCACGCCAATCACCGCGGCTCCAGTTTCGGTAAACGCGCCACCGGCCAACCCTGCAACATCGATTTTGAAAACCGCTTGGCGGTGGACGTGCTGAAGAAGCGTGCCCATGGCATCGGGCAGTTTGTGCTGGAAGACGAGAGTCGCATGGTCGGCAGTTGCGCCTTGCCGCTGCCGCTCTTTCAGGGCATGCAACAGTTTCCGATGGTCTGGCTTGAAGACAGCCTGGAAGGGCGGGTCGAACGGATCCTGCGCGATTACGTGGTGGACTTGTGTGCCGAGTTCATCGGCGTGCATGGCGATGAAGGATTTGCATTGTTTTCCGAGCGCCTGCTGGAGAGCCTGAACAATGTCCAGAAACGTCTGGGCGGTGAACGCCATCGGCGGATGTTGGTTTTGATGGAAGACGCGCTGGCGGCGCAGGCGAGCAGTGGGGCAGTGGACCTGCATCGGGGCTGGATCGAAGGGTTGCTTCGCGAGTATTACGACCCGATGTATGCGTTTCAGCGGGAGAAGAAGGGGGGGCGCATTGAGTTTGCCGGAGAGCTGGATGCCGTGCTCGAATACTTGCGAGAACGCAGCAGCCAATAGGCTGAGGGGTTAAAGCACCGCCGGCCCGATCAACCCGCTGCAGCCGACACTTACGTCGGACAGGTCTCGCGCCCGTTATCCAGGCCTTGCTTGTAGGCGTGGCTCTGCACGCTGGCCTTGCCGTTGTGCCAGGTCAGGGTGAGCACGTACACCGAGTCGTAGTCGCTGGACTCCCAGTCATCGGTGATGTTCTGTTTCTTGCCGACGGCTTCTCCAGCGACCTTGTTGATCAGCTCGGGCAGGTAGCCGTGGGACCAGGCGGTGTAGATGACCGAGTTGTGATACTTGTCGTGAAGCAACTCATCCGCCAGGTCGCTGGTGTCGTTGGCCGAGAAATTGATGTTCACCGGCAAGCCGAGTTTGATCGCGCTGGGGCTGATGGTCATCAGGGGGCGGATGTAGCTGTAGGAATTGTTCAGTTCGCCTTCCTCGACATTGCGTGTCGGGTTGGCGGCAAACACGTAATTGGCCTTGCCGAATTTTTCCGGCAGCAAGGTGGCCAGGTCGATGGCGCGATTCAGACCCTGGCAGTTGAGCTGGCCGAGGCCGCCTTCGGGTTTTTCCGCGTGACGCAGGAATACCAGCGTCTGGGTGCCGTCTGCCGGTTGAGCACGGCTTTCGCGGGACTCAAGGAACAGGAACAGCGCGCTGGCCGCCACCAGGGAGGGCAGGACGACATACGCGAGATGTTTGAAGCGATTGACGAGTTTCAAAAGGTTCATCATTTGAATAGGTGATCTTCAGCGCATTCGGTTAAGGCTGACAAACCTTTACACCGCGAAATTCCTGCGTCGGGTGTTTTCCATGTCGTTAAGTCGGTCGGTTTCAAAGGGGCGGTGCTCAGAGTCCTGTGTTACCCAATTGGTTCGATTCCGGCGGTACCGATAACCTTGAACGGGTGGGCGCTTAGGTTATCGACAGGATGTTGCGAATTTATGGACACGTTACACGTAGTGGAGCAGAAGCAGGCTGCAATCTTTTGATCATGTTCATCAGCGATATCAATTACGCCAAAAGGTCGCCGTTCTTCGGCCGCTCACATTATGATCGTCACTCTCAATTTTCTCGTGGATCCTTCCCATGACCGATTTGTCCGCGTTCCCGATTACCCAAAAATGGCCGGCGCAATATTCCGAGTGGATCCAGCTTTACTCCTTGCCAACACCCAACGGCGTCAAGGTCTCGATCATGCTCGAAGAGATCGGACTGCCCTATGAACCGCATCGGGTGGGCTTCGATACCAATGAACAGATGTCCCGCGAATTTCTTTCGCTGAACCCCAACAACAAGATCCCGGCGATCCTCGATCCCCACGGTCCGGGGGACCAACCCTTGGCGCTGTTCGAATCCGGGGCGATTCTGATCTACCTGGCCGACAAGAGCGGGCAATTGTTGGCCCAGGAATCGGCAGCGCGTTACGAAACCATTCAGTGGCTGATGTTTCAGATGGGCGGCATCGGACCGATGTTCGGTCAGCTCGGGTTTTTCAACAAATTTGCCGGCAAGGACTACGAGGACAAACGTCCGCGCGACCGCTACGTTGATGAAAGCAAACGCCTGCTCAATGTCCTCGATAACCGCCTGGAAGGTCGCGACTGGATCATGGGCGAGCGTTACACCATCGCGGACATCGCGACCTTCCCCTGGGTGCGCAACCTGATTGGCTTCTATGAGGCAGGAGAGCTGGTGGGCATCAAGGACTTCCCGAACGTCACGCGGGTGCTGGAGCGCTTCCTGGCGCGGCCGGCGGTGATGCGCGGGCTGGAAATCCCCAAGTAATACACGTCGATTTGATCAAGACCAAGGCAGGCCATGCACTCATTCGATTTCAAGCAAGTAGATGTCTTCAGCCGCGTTGCACTCAAGGGCAATCCGCTGGCGGTAGTGTTCGGCGCCGATGAGCTCAGCGATGAGCGCATGGCGGCGTTTGCCAGCTGGACCAACCTCAGTGAAACCACATTCATACTCGAGCCGCGCGACCCCCGCGCCGACTACCGGGTACGGATCTTTACCACCCTGAACGAATTGCCATTCGCCGGACATCCGACACTGGGCACCTGCCATGCCTGGCTTGAGGCCGGTGGCGTGCCCAAGGGCGAAGACATCATTCAGGAGTGCGGGGTGGGGCTGGTGCGGGTTCGTCGACAGGGCACGGAGCTGGCCTTTCTCGCGCCGCCTCTGATCAAAACCGGGCCGGTGGACGCCGACTTGAAGGAGCGTGTGCGGTCAGGGCTCGGGCTGGAGCAGGGCGCGATTATCAGGGCCCAGTGGGTCGATAACGGCGCCGGCTGGCTGGCGGTGATGGTCGAGGATCGCCAGCAGGTGCTGGACCTGCAACCGGATCATTCGCAAATGCTTGGCCTGGCCGTCGGTGTCATCGCGCCCTGGCATCCCGAGCGCGATGGCGATGGTGCACAGTTCGAAGTGCGGGCGTTTATCTCCGGCGACGGCATGCCGGAAGACCCCGCTACCGGCAGCCTGAACGCCGGGATTGCCCAATGGCTGCTCAGCGAAGGACTGGCGCCGTCTTCCTATGTGGTCAGCCAGGGCCTGACGATGGGCCGCGCCGGGTGCATTCAGGTCGAGCAAGTGGGCGACGAGATCTGGATCGGCGGCGCGGTGGTGACCTGCATCAGCGGAACCCTGACGCTTTAAGAGGCAAGCAGCTGCCGAACCTGCGAGGCTGCATTCGGTTAGGGCCGCATTCGGGCGAAGCGGTCGTAAAACCTGCAACCGTGTTCTTTGATCGTTCCCACCAGAGCGTGGGAACGATCACCGACATCAGCGAGCGCCGAAAAACGGTCGAATCCCGTGATCGCGCAAGTAGCGCTCGATCACCTTGGGATCGGCAGAGTTGTCGGCAATCGCCACGTACGTATCCGGCCGCAACAGATAAAACCCGTTACGCCCCAGGCCAGCCGCTTCAAACGCCGGCCGCCAGTCAAACACATGCAACGGCAAATGATGTTCGTGGCACCAGGCGATCATTTCGTCGCTGGTGTCGCCATACACATGCACCTGCCAGGTGGGACACTTCAGTGATTCGAAATTGTCCCCCTCACCGTCGTGAGCCCAGGGCAGGCGGTCGCCACCGTGAACATGACCGGCAGCGCCCGTGCTCAAAGGCATCCCGCGATAGTTCAGGGTGATCTGCGACACCGTCCGAAACAGGAACTCGCGGGATGCCTCAAACGATGCCATTTTCGGAAGCACGAATGGCGCCAGGCGCGTGCGCAGCAAATCGGCCATGCGCCCTTCGGCCGTGGCGACACTGAACACCCGATCGGTGGTGGCGACCAGTTTGCGGGCAAACGCGATGCGCTCGGTTTCATAACTGTCGAGCAGTTTTACCTCAGCGCCGCCGCTCAACACCGCCGCGAGTTTCCAGGCGAGGTTGATGGCATCGCCAATTCCGGTGTTCATGCCCTGGCCACCGGCGGGGCTGTGGACGTGGGCGGCGTCACCCAATAAAAACGCGCGCCCGGTGCGAAAGTGATCCGCCACCCGATGATGCACGCGGTACGTCGAGAACCAGTTCACCTGTTCGATCTGCACCTTCAAATGTTCGATGGCCTGGCTGCTGACGTCTTCAAACTGGAGGGTTTCGGCATGATCGGCGCGCTCGCCGCGTACGGTGCCGATCAGGCGGGCGCGGCCTGTACCGGCCAAGGGAAACACCGCGAGAAAATCCGCTTCATCGAGATCTACGTGCAGTTCGCCGTTGAACGTCGGCCCGCTGGCCTGCACGTCGGCGACGTAGAAAATCTGCTGGTAGGTGCCACCCGGGAAACCGGTGTCCAGGGCCTTGCGCACAATCGACCGGGCGCCGTCACAACCCGCCAGATAGCAGGCCTGACAGGTTTCCTGCTGACCATCGGGCAGGCGCAGATGGGCAGTGATGCCGTCGCCGGTTTCCTCGAAACCTTCCAGTTCGGTGTTGCGCTCCACCTTGATGTCAAAGGCTTCGAGGCGGTCTATCAGCAACCGCTCGTGCTCATCCTGAGGAAAGATTTCGAGGAACGCGTAGGGCGTCAGGCCTTCGCCGATGTGGGTCAGCGGCAAGCGTGCCACGGGTTCGCCCTTGACCCAGAAGTTCGCCGCGCCCACTCGATGACCGTTCTGCACAATGGCAGTGCTGAGGTCGAGCTGGCGATACAGCTCCAGCGTCCGCGCCTGGACGGCCAGCGCCCGCGAAGTGGTGCCGGGTGCAGACGTCTTGTCGAGGATCCGCACTTGCACGCCAAGTTTGCTCAGCCACAGCGCCAGCACCAGCCCGGTCGGGCCGGCGCCGATGATCAGTACGTCGCTACGGTTCATGAGCCTGTCCTCCTCGGGTTGTGGCTCAAGTATGGTTCAGCCCGGGCGTGAGGTCAGGCAGGCTGCCCAACGGAACAGGGGGCGGCAGCCACAGTCATAGCCTGCGCCATACAATTGGTCGTATGGTTAACCCGGCTCAACGGATTTGATGGAGCAACATGCAAGCCAATCGATTGATGATGAGTGTCGCCGCGCTGCTGGTTCTGGCCGGTTGCGGCTCTCAGCGAACGCAGGAATTACCGGCGCGCAAGCCCGCGGAGGTCAAGGCCGAGATCGTGCGCCTGCTGCCGGCCAAAGCCACTGATCGCCAAGGCTGGGCCACCGATATTTACGCAGCATTTGCTGCTCAGAACATTTATCCATCCACCCAAAATCTGTGCTCGGTACTGGCGGTCACCGAGCAGGAATCGACCTTTCAGGTTGACCCACCCGTGCCGGGCCTGGGCAAAATCGCCCGCGAGGAGATCGACCGCCGTGCCGACAAAGTCCACATTCCCGGCCTGCTGGTGAGCGGTGCGCTGCAGGTGAGTTCATCCAACGGCAAAAGCTACAGCGACCGCCTCAATGCGGCGCGCAGCGAAAAAGAGCTCAGCGCGATTTTCGATGATTTCATCGGCATGGTGCCCATGGGCCGAACGCTGTTCGGTGGCTTCAACCCGGTGCACACCGGTGGGCCGATGCAGGTCAGCATCGATTTCGCCGAGCAACAGGCGAAGGCGTATCCGTACCCGGTGAACGGTTCGATCCGGCATGAAGTGTTCAGTCGCCGCGGCGGCATGTATTTCGGTATCGCCCACTTGCTCGGTTATCCGGTGAGCTACAAACAACCGCTGTATCGCTTCGCCGATTTCAATGCCGGTTGGTACGCCAGTCGCAATGCCGGTTTTCAGAACGCGGTGAGTCGCGCTTCGGGCATACCGCTGGCGCTGGATGGGGACCTGGTCCGCTACGATTCGATCATGCCTGGCACCACGGAATTGGCGGTGCGCACCCTCGGCAAGCAACTGGACATGCGCAATCCGACCATTCGGGACCAATTGGAGGAGGGCAAAAACGTCGAGTTCGAGGACACCCAGCTCTATGCGCGGGTTTTCGCTTTGGCCGAGGCGGCGGAAGGTCGGCCATTACCGCGTGCGGTGTTGCCCGGGATCGTGCTGCAAAGCCCGAAAATCACCCGCAAACTCACCACGGCGTGGTTCGCCAAACGGGTCGATGAACGCTATCAGCGATGTATGGCACGTGCGGGCAAGTGACCGACCGCAACAAACAAGCGTAAAAAAAACCGGCTGATGAGGCCGGGTTTTTCATTGAGTACTGCGGTAAAACCATTCATTTATGCAGCGCCTATCAACAAGGCGCCAGTCGTGCTCAGGTGTTTGCCGCCGGAACCTGGGGCGGGGGGATCGCGGCACTTGGGTGATCGCCGTCAGATCACTTTCACCGCTCGGCCGATGAACTGAATCGGCCCCGTAGGTTTGCCGGTCGGCGAGCCATTGGGGTTTTCCAGGGTCAGCTCGAACAGCTGGTCGGGTTGCAGTGGCGGCAACTTGTCCAGCGGCACCGAGAGCATCTGCCCCGGTTTGACCAAGCCCAGGGACACCGGCCCTTGCCAGCCTTCAGCCTTGGTCCAGAACTCCAGTGCCTTGTCGGCCGGAATTTGCGCCACGCCCAGTGGGATCAACTGGATTTCCCTTGGATTGCTGGCCTGAATCACCCAACCCGGCGCTTTGTCCTGAGGGGCGACCAGTACCACCAGATAGGTCGGTTTGACCGTGGTTTGCGTCATCATCAAGGCGCCGAGCAGCAAGGTCGCCGCCAGCCCCGCCCCCGCGAGTCCGCGCCACAGCGGCAGCAGGTTCCACCAGGATGACGACGCAACCGCCGCCCCTGCTGGTTGTCGGTTCAAGGCATGCACACTGCGCTCGATGCGCTGCCACAGGTGTGGCGAGGGTGCCAGGGGTTCGGCGAAGTCAGTCAGGTCGAGCAAGCGGCGCTCCCAGGTGTCGACCGCCGTGCGCAGTTCGACATCGTCGCGCAGGCGCTGTTGCACCTCGGTACGTCGCTGCGCCGGGAGCGTGCCCAGCACATATTCGCTGGCCAGCTCGTTGAGTTCTTCCGGCGTTTCATTCGCAGGTCTGGTGGTCATCCCATGCACTCCCGCAATGCCGTCAGGCTCCGTTTGATCCAGGCTTTGACGGTGCCCAGCGGGGTGCCAAGTTTGTGTGATATTTCAGCGTGGGAATAACCGTCGACGTAGGCGTGCAGAATGCAGCTGCGCCGCGCAGGTTCCAGTCGTTCCAGACACAGATGAATGCGTGACGAGTGGACCTGAGCATCGAAGGTTTCAGCGTTATCCTGCATGTCGATCTCGCCCTGAACCTCGCGGCTGTTGTCACGGATGGAATTGAGCGCCAGATGCCGGGTCACGCTAAACATCCAGCCTCGCGCCGAACCCCGCGCCGGGTCGAACCGCGCGGCGCCGACCCAGATCTTGAGGAACGCATCGTGGACAATATCCTCGGCCAGCGCAGTGTCGCGCACCAGGCGTTTGGCAACTCCCAGCAGGCGCGAACTCTCCTGCACATACAAATCCTGCAAGGCCTGACGCTCGCCGCGAGCGCAGGCAGCCAGATGGGCTTCGTAATCGAAAAGAGGTTGGGGCAAGGACACAGTGCTCAGCCGTCAAAGTGGGCAATAGCCCCGGACCAGAGGACCGGGGCATGTGCAGAGCAGCGTAGACCAATTTCCCGCAGGACTGGTTTCAGTTGGCCGCCCAGAAAATATAGTCCGCCTGATACTTCACCGTTTCCTGCTTGCCCTTGTTGGCGGCCGTGCACTCGGCGCTTGGGGCCACGCCACCCTTGAGGGCTACGCGCTGGATGTAACTCACGTCGCTCATCGCGCCTTTGCCCTCGGCCGGGTTGGCCTTGACCAATTGGTAGGGGAGATTGCCCGGGCTCGACGGTGCGACGGCCAGTTGGGTGCCGGTGACTTTCGAGCCATCTTTCGCCTGCCAGGTAGCGGGGGGGCCGAAGTAGGTGCCGATCTGTTTGCCGCTGCGATCATTGAGCACCGCTTTGGGCCCGACAAAAAACCATTCGGTCTGGCCGGCTGCATTGGGCTTGTCACGGCATTCGTAAGTGATCTCGCCGACCCCGGTGGTTTCCATGGCGACCTTGTGCCCCTCCGGCACCTTTATGTTGTCGGGCAGACCCGTCTGGGCATAGGCTGCAGGTATGGCAGCGAGTAAACCGGCAAGGCAAATCAGGTGTTTGGCGTTCATGAATTTCTCTCCGAAAATGAGTAACCCGCTCGGCAGCATCAGGGCTGCTACAGGTACTACCCATCGGAAAGCAATTTGGATGCAGTGGGTAAAAGAAATTTTCTAACATTGCCAGAGTCAGCTGCTACCAAGAGACAATCGCAAGGAGGTGTTTATGTACCAGCTCTACGGACACAAGAATTCTGGAGCTGCGGCGATAGAAGCCGCCCTTGAGCTCTGCGAGATTGCTTATCGCTTCATCGACGTTGAATCGTTCCCGGAGGCGGCCAAAGCCCTGGAGAAACTCAACCCGCTCAAGCAGATTCCGACACTGCAACTGCCCGACGGCAGCATTCTCACCGAGAGCGCGGCGATTCTGATTCATCTGGGGCTCACGTTTCCCGAGTCGAACCTGCTGCCAAAAAACGCCGCCGCGCGGGATCAGGCGATTCGCGGCCTGGTGTACATCGTCAGTAATTGCTATGCCGCCATCGGTATCATCGACTACCCGGAGCGCTGGTTGGCCGAGGCGGATGAACCGTCCAGGCAAAATCTCATGGCCGGCACCCGCGCGCGACTGCACTGGAGTTGGGAGGTGTTTGCCGATCAGTTTTCCCGCGATTTGTACCTGGACGATGAAACGCCGGGGGCGCTGGATGTGCTGGCGGCAGTGGTTTCCAGGTGGGCGGGCAGTCGGGAACATTTACGCAGTGCAAGGCCTGGGTTTTTCGCCTGGCTGGGACGCATCGACCGGCACCCGACACTGGCACCGGTCTTCGCGCGGCATTGGCCAGCCTGAAAAGGTCTGCTCTTATTCGCCGCGGATGTACTGTTCCAACTGACGAATCAGTTCAGCCTGTTCGGCGATGGCCTCCTTGACCAGGTCGCCGATCGACAGCAAGCCGATCAATGTGCCGTTTTCCACCACCGGCAAGTGGCGCAGGCGTTTGTCGGACATGATGCCCATGCAGGTTTCGACGGTTTGATGGGTGTCCACGGTGATGACCGGCGAGACCATGATGTCTTCGACCGGCGTACCGACGGAGGAGCGGCCCTTGAGCACGAGTTTGCGCGCATAGTCACGCTCGCTGATGATGCCGACGACCTCGCCATCCTTCACGACCGGCAATGCGCCGACGTTTTTCGCGGCCATGACCATCAACGCTTCCAGCACCATTTGATGCGGCGCAATGATGTGGACTTCATGATTCTGTTCAGCCTTTAACTTCAGCAGTTGGGCGACGGTTTTCATGGTGGATTCTCAGGTGTTGTCGTTGTCCTTGAAGAATCGTAGACCCGGGCGCTGAGAGCAAGGGAGAAAGCGGCAGATAACGCGCAAAAAACGCCATTCAGTGGTTTTTCTTCGGTAAACCTCGCGCGCCAGATCGATAAACGCCCGCAATCTCAAGCGCCTCCCCTGAGGGGAGGGCTAGGGTGAGGGGTCGATCCAAAGGCTGCCAAATCCATAAGCCTCCACGCTATCCATCCGATCCCGCGTAGAATTGCGCCTTGAATCAAATCTAGAGGTTGCAGTGGTGGATTTACAGCAGGGCTTCGTCCTGACCCGGCATTGGCGCGATACCCCGGCCGGTACGGAAGTCGAGTTCTGGCTGGCGACCGATGCCGGTCCCCAGCGGATCCGCCTGCCTCATCAACCGTCGGTGGCGTTCATCCCCGTGGCGCAGCGAGAGCAGGCCGAAGTGCTGCTGCGCGGCGAAAAGAACGTCGAACTGCGGCCGTTGACGTTGCTGGATTTCGAGCACCGTCCGGTGCTTGGCTTGTATTGCCTGCAGCACGGTCAGCTGATGCGCCTGGAAACCGCGCTGCGCAAGGCCGGGGTCGACATGTTCGAAGCCGACGTGCGTCCGCCGGAACGCTACATGATGGAGCGTTTCATCACCGCGCCGGTCCGGTTCAGTGGCACGCCGAGTACCGAGGGCCTGCTGCTCGATGCGCAGATGAAACCTGATCCCGACTACCGCCCAAGCCTCAGGCTGGTCTCCCTGGACATCGAAACCACCGCTCAGGGCGAGTTGTATTCCATTGCCCTGGAAGGCTGTGGTGAGCGCCAGGTCTACATGCTCGGCCCGCCCAACGGTGATGACAGCGAAGTGGATTTCCAACTCGAGTACTGCGACTCCCGAACGCTGTTGCTGAAAAAACTCAACGAGTGGTTCGCCCGCCATGACCCCGACGCGATCATCGGCTGGAACGTCGTGCAATTCGACCTGCGCGTACTCCACGAACACGCCCGGCGCCTGGCGGTGCCGCTGAAACTGGGGCGTGGTGGAGAGGAAATGCAGTGGCGCGAACACGGCAGTCGCAACCATTACTTCGCCTCGGCTGCCGGCCGGCTGATCATCGATGGCATCGAGTCCCTGCGCTCGGCGACCTGGAGTTTCCCCTCGTTCAGCCTGGAAAACGTCGCGCAAACCCTGCTCGGCGAGGGCAAGTCGATCGACAACCCGTACCAGCGCATGGACGAAATCAACCGCATGTTCGCCGAGGACAAACCGGCCCTGGCCAAGTACAACCTCAAGGACTGCGAGCTGGTGACGCGGATTTTCGCCAAGACCGAGTTGCTGACCTTCCTGCTGGAACGGGCTAGCGTCACCGGATTGCCGGCAGACCGCAGCGGCGGCTCGGTGGCGGCGTTTACGCACCTTTACATGCCGCTGATGCACCGCCAGGGTTTCGTTGCGCCGAACCTTGGGAACAAGCCTGCGCAGGCCAGCCCCGGCGGTTTTGTCATGGATTCGCAACCGGGTCTGTACGAGTCGGTGCTGGTGCTCGATTACAAAAGCCTCTATCCCTCGATCATCCGTACCTTCCTCATCGACCCGGTGGGTTTGATCGAGGGGCTTGAACATCCCGATGACAGCGAGTCGGTGCCGGGTTTTCGCGGTGCGCGGTTTTCAAGAACCCGGCATTGCCTGCCCGCCATCGTCGCCCGGGTCGCCGAAGGTCGCGAAACCGCCAAGCGCGAACACAATGCGCCGCTGTCCCAGGCCCTGAAGATCATCATGAACGCCTTTTACGGCGTGCTCGGTTCCAGCGGCTGCCGTTTCTTCGATACACGCCTGGCGTCATCCATCACGCTGCGCGGCCACGAGATCATGCTGCGTACTCGACAGCTGATCGAAGCCCAGGGCCACACAGTGATTTACGGCGACACTGACTCGACCTTCGTCTGGCTGCGCCGCGCCCATGGTCAGGAAGAAGCCGCGCAGATTGGCCGCGCGCTGGTGGATCACGTCAACCAGTGGTGGCGCGAGCATGTGCAGCAGGAATACGGTCTGGACAGTGCGCTGGAGTTACAGTTCGAAACCCACTACAAGCGCTTTCTGATGCCGACCATTCGCGGTGCCGAGGAGGGCAGCAAAAAGCGCTATGCCGGGCTTGTGACCCGCGCCGATGGCACCGACGAAATGATCTACAAAGGCCTGGAAACCGTGCGCACCGACTGGTCACCGCTGGCCCGACAATTTCAGCAGGAGCTGTACCTGCGCATCTTCAATCGCAAACGCTATCAGGATTATGTACGCGACTACGTGCGCAAGACGTTGGCGGGAGAATTCGACGACCGCCTGATCTACCGCAAGCGCCTGCGCCGCACCCTAGATGACTATCAGCGTAACGTGCCGCCCCACGTGCGGGCCGCGCGGATTGCCGATGATTACAACGATCAGCAGGGTCGCCCGCGGCAATATCAGAACGGTGGCTGGATTAGTTACGTGATTACTGTCGCCGGGCCCGAACCGCTGGAAATTCGCAGCGCGCCCATCGACTACGACCACTATGTCACCCGGCAGCTGCAACCGGTAGCGGACGCGATTCTGCCGTTCGTGGACGACGACTTTTCAACCTTGATTGGTGGGCAGTTGGGCCTGTTTTGAATCCAGCAGCAACAACGTCCAGTCATCCAGGATGCCGTGGAAGTACTGGTCCAATGCTTGATGAAAGTCGCTGTTAGCGCCGGCCACCTGGGCGAACAGCGTCATGGAAGAGTGAAACTTGAGATCGTCGGGGTGGCCGAATATGCCGGCAATCGAGCTCTTTTCAATGTTCAGCACCCATTGCGTGCAGGTGCGCAACCGTGAACCCAGCAGCGGATGATTCAGGTACGCCGCCGCTTCCTCTATGGAGCGAATGGCAAAGTGGCGGGACATATCGCTGTCGCCCAACCCTGTGAATTGCGGAAAGATGAACCACATCCAGTGACTGCGCTTGTGACCGGCGTTCAGCTCGGTCTGGACCCGTTTGAACACAGGGTCCTGTGCCTGAATAAAGCGTTGCAAATTAAAGGAATCGAGCTGATCGGTGCTTCTCATGCCGAAGCCCTCTGACAGACTGCAATGGCTCAGACCATGGCCAACCGCTGTTTGCGTTGTGGCGCACGAAATGCCTTGTCCAGCGCCTCCAGATCCCCAGCTTCGAGCCGTAATTGCGCGGCTTGCGCATTGAGTTGCACATGCTCAGGCTTGACCGCTTTGGGGATGGCGATCACACCTTCCTGTCGCAGAATCCATGCCAGCGACACTTGGGCAGGCGTCACCCCGTGGCGGGCGGCAACCTGCTTGAGGGTTGAATTGACCAGCATATGCCCACCCTGGCCAATCGGACAGTAGGCCATGACTGGCAGGTTTTGCTGCTGGCACCAGGGCAGCAAGTCGAACTCGATGCCGCGTTCCTCCAGGTTGTAGAGCACCTGATTGGTAGCACAGGCCGGTGAGGCCAGTTCTTCCAGGTCATCGACATCGAAATTGGAGACGCCCCAGCGACCAATCTTGCCTTCTTCGCGCAAGCGTTCGAAGGCCTCGGCCGTTTCTTCGAGGGGATACTGGCCGCGCCAGTGCAGCAGGTAGAGATCAATGTAATCGGTATCCAGCCGCCGCAGACTGCGCTCGCACGCTTGGGGGATGCCCTTGCGGCTGGCGTTGTGCGGGTAAACCTTGCTGACGAGAAAAACGTCGTCACGCCTGCCGGCGATAGCTTCACCGACCACTTTCTCAGCACCGCCCTCGCCATACATTTCAGCGGTGTCGATCAGGGTCATGCCCAAGTCGATGCCCAGGCGCAATGCAGCCACTTCTTGGGTGTGTCGGGAACGATCCTCGCCCAGGCACCAGGTGCCTTGGCCGATGACCGGTACATTGACGCCGGCCAATTCGAGGGTCCGCATTCAAACCTCCTTTCTGGATTTCGATCGATACTTCAGTGGGCAGCAGAATAGCCCGGTGGTTCCGTCGAACTCCAGAAAGGCGGTAACAGCAAATGCGTCGGCGGCGCAGGTTTAATGGGCAGAAAATTTCAGGACAGTGCTCTGGGTGTAGGTCTTGCCGGGGTCCAGTCGCGTGGACGGGAAGGTCGGCTGATTCGGTGAGTCCGGATAATGCTGGGTCTCCAGCGTGAACGCCCCCCAGTGCGGATAGACCTTGCCAGCCTTGCCCTTGACCGAGCCATCGAGGAAGTTGCTGGTGTAGAACTGCACCCCGGGCTCGGTGGTGTAGAGCTGCATTCGACGGCCGGATTGTGGATCGCTGACTTCGGCGGCGAGTTGGCCCACATCACCCATGGCGTTGAGCACCCAGTTGAAATCGAAGCCACCCTGTTTCGGTTCGGCAAACTTCAGCTGCGGGTGATCGGCTTTTATGTGCTTGCCAATGGCGGTCGGTTGGGTGAAATCCATCGGTGTGCCGGCCACCGGGGCCAGTTCACCGGTAGGGATCAGCTTTCCAGTGACCGGCGTGTAATGGCTGGCGTGCAAGGTGGCGAGCTGTTTCAGCACATCACCGTTACCGGCACCGGCCAGGTTGAAATAGCTGTGATTGGTCAGGTTCAACACCGTGGGTTTATCGCTGGAAGCTTTGTACTCGATGCGCAATTCGTTGTGCTCGTTGAGGCGGTAGGTGACCTCGGTTTTCAGGTTGCCGGGGAAGCCCATTTCACCGTCCGCCGACAGATACGTCAGGGTCACGCCCACCGAATCCTTGCCGGTGTTGGGTTGAGCTTTCCAGACGTGTTTGTCAAAACCCTGAGGGCCGCCGTGCAGCGAATTGGAACCATCGTTAAGCGGCACCTGATAGCGCTTGCCATCCAGCTCGAAAGCACCGTTGGCCAGACGATTGCCGAAGCGCCCGATGGTCGCACCGAAATACGCGGTGCCGCTCTGATAGCCCTGTACGTCATCGAAACCGAGCACCACATCCTCGAACTTGCCGTTTCTGTCCGGCACTTTCAGCGACTGCAGGATGCCACCGTAGGTAATAACCGTGGCAGTCACGCCATGGCTGTTGCGCAAGATGTATTGCTCGACAGGTGTGCCGTCATTGGTTTTGCCGAAGGCTTTGTGTTCACTGGACAGGCCCGCAGCCTGAGCGGAAAGGGTGGCGATCATCAGGGACAGTCCGAGGGCGCAGAGTGAGTGTCGGGATTGAAGCATGGTTGACTTTCCTTTTTTTTGTTTTTGGCAAAGTAGTAATACTAATAATTGAGTTTTAACGCGATCAAGGAAGAATTTATAGTTTATGTACGCGCTGCTGCACTTATAAAGTTTGACTAATGTAGCGACTGCCAACGCTTACGGACCGTCGGCACTGCACTTTTTCAGCATTCATGGCTCTATCCTTGGCCAGCCTGCGGCGATCCCCACCGCCGGCCCATGCCCAAGTTCAAGAACCCATGGCTCGAGTTTTACCCCTCACCACCACGCCAATCCGCCGCCATTGCCTGCTGTTGGTCTGCTTGTCGATGCTCGCAGCCTCCGGGTGCAGTCAGCAGCAGGGCAGCGACATCATCAGCCAGTTCCGCGAAGGCAAACCCCAGGAATTCCTCCAGACCAGCGTCGACCGCATGGCGACCCTGGCGATGCGTGACAACCTCGACAGCCTCTATCTGCTGATGAGCAAGCTTTACCTGCGCAACCCGGACGAGCTGAAAAAATCCGGCTTCCTCGATGCCCGCACCGCTGGCAAGCAAGTGCGCATGGCCATCGAACAGCAACAGCCGCTGCCGACCCTGGGCGGCAAAAAAGACCTGGCAGCGTTGAGTTATGCCATGAGCCCGGAATTTCTCGGCGATCGGGTTGGCGCTTTCATCTATGCCATCGGCAGCATGCTCGTCACTGCCCACGGTAATCGGCTCGAGTTCTACATGACGGATGCGATCAACCCGACGTTCGTCAGCAACGCTGCCCGCAACATCGAGAAAGCCACCTGGATACTCAGCCAGCGGCAAAACAAGCACGGCGAGCCTTTGCTGTTCTCCAACGAAATTTCAGAGGAGGGCAGCAACCTGAGTTTTGCCGTGGAGTTCGGCAAGATCGTTGCGCGGCTGGACCTGCTGACGCAGTTGCTGGACGAACGCTACCGCCGGATAGGTTTGAATTACGCGCAGAGTTTGTTGTTTTTGAATTTCTTGCCCGTGCAGTAAACAGGAAGTGCATAAAGATAGATCGCATCGATATAAGTGGTTATAAGAAAAATCGCTATGCTGCGGGCCAGATTTTTTATGCGTTTTTTGTGGGCGTGTTAATGGAATTCGGTAATTTCGGTTTAGTCGTAGCAGGTCTGGTCGTCGGCTTTATTGTCGGGATGACTGGCGTGGGTGGCGGTTCGTTGATGACCCCCATTCTGTTGTGGTTCGGCGTCAATCCAGCCACCGCAGTGGGCACGGATTTGCTGTACGCGGCGATTACCAAGTCCAGTGGTGTGCTGGTTCATAGAAAGAACAAGAACATCGACTGGGCAATTACCGGTTGGTTGACCCTCGGCAGTGTGCCGGCGGTGGCACTGACGCTGTGGTTCCTGAGCACCCTGCAGGCATCACCCGAGGCGATGAACGCTGTGATCAAACAGGCGTTGGGCTTTGTCCTGTTTGCCACGGCGCTGGCGATTTTCTTCAAGAAACGCCTGCTCGATTTCGCCCACAAACGCGCTGGCGGTCATTACAACCCCAGCGGCAACCGCTTGAATGCGCTGACCGTGATCACCGGCCTGGTCCTCGGCACCATGGTTGCCCTGACCTCCATCGGCGCTGGCGCCCTAGGCACTGTCGCGTTGTTCATTCTTTATCCGCTGCTGCCGACCCGCCGCCTGGTGGGCACGGAAATCGCCCACGCCGTACCGCTGACCCTGGTTGCAGGCCTTGGCCATGCGAGCATGGGCAACATGGATTGGCATGTGCTGGGTTACTTGCTGGTCGGTTCGCTGCCGGGGATTTACCTGGGCAGCCACCTGACTGGCCGCATCTCCGATGAAGTGCTGCGTCCTTGCCTCGCCACGATGCTGGTGCTAATCGGTTACAAACTGGCCTTTTAGGCCGCACAGGTTCAAGAAACAAACCACCTCCTGCACCGTATAGGTGCTACGGTTCAAAGCCCGCCTTCATTTACCCGTAAATGA
Source organism: Pseudomonas sp. Hz4 (assembly GCF_054898165.1). Taxonomy (NCBI): domain Bacteria; kingdom Pseudomonadati; phylum Pseudomonadota; class Gammaproteobacteria; order Pseudomonadales; family Pseudomonadaceae; genus Pseudomonas; species Pseudomonas sp. Hz4. The sequence continues at coordinate 2,198,688 of NZ_CM142719.1, forward strand.
CCTGTTGGCGTTTCTCCGTGATCGACAAGAGGTGGCACGTGTACACGCTAATCGCTGAATATCAGAGCCACGAAGCCGGGTATTGCTTCGACACACTGTCGTGACCACCCTACCCAAAAGCCTGCCGCTGATTCTCAGTGAGCTGCGCACCGCGACGACACGGCAGCATCAAGTGCTGGAAAAACGCATCCCGTTTTTCACCGCCGATTTATTGCTCTACACCCGCCTGATCAAGGCTTACTACGGTTTTTATCGGCCGCTGGAAAACCTGCTGTGCCAGATGGCGATGACCATTCCCGATCTGGACTGGCTGATCCGTAGCAAAACTCCGTCGCTTGAAGGCGATCTGTATGCCTTGGGTCTGGACGCTGGCGCCATTGATGCCATCCCCCTCTGCCAGTTTTCCTTTCAGCCCCGCTCCATGGCCGATGTGCTGGGTGTGTTGTACGTCCTTGAAGGGGCGACGCTGGGCGGGCAATCGCTGCGCAACGGCCTGTACTCGCGCCTCGGTGTCGATGAACACACGGGCGGCCGCTTTTTTGCGGTGTACGGCACGTCGACCTTGCTGATGTGGCGCGGTTTCCTGGCGTGCCTGTATGAGGTGTGTGATCCCGTTGAACGGGCGGCGTCGGTGACCGCGGCCCAAGCGACGTTCGAGGCCTTCGAAGGTTGGCTCGAGCACTGCGAAGTATTGATATGAATCGCCTCACTGATGAGCAACTCGACGCTGCGCTCGCCGAGTGCGCCCGCGAAGCGATCAGGATTCCGGGGTCGATCCAGCCCCATGGCGTTCTGCTGGCCCTGAGTGAGCCTGAGTTGATCATCCAGCAGATCAGCCGCAATTGCGCGTCATTGCTTGGGCAGACGGCGGCGGCTTTATTGCAGCAACCGTTGACGATGCTGTCGGGTGCAACGGCGGCAGAGCAGGTTCGCCAGGCGCTGTTGTTGAATGATCTGGAGGATGTCAATCCGTTGGTGCTGGAGATGGGGGCGCAGCGGTTCAACGGATCGCTCAACCGACATGACGACGTGATTATTCTTGAACTGGAGCCGTTGCACGACGCTGCGCCGGACAACACCGGCATGCTGCTTCGGGCCTTGCGGCGGATGCAGGCAGCCAGCACGCTGGACGACTTGTACACCGTCAGTGTCGATGAAATCCGCCGCCTGACCGGCTTCGACCGGGTGATGATTTATCGCTTCCAACCGGCGGGGCATGGGCAAGTCATCAGCGAGGCGCTGGGCGGAGTTCTGCCCGGTTACCTGGGGCAATGTTTCCCCGCCTCGGACATTCCCCCGCAGGCGCGCGAGCTGTATCGCTTGAACTGGATTCGGGTGATCCCGGATGCGCGCTATGTGCCGGTACCGATTCTTCCGGTGTTGCGCCCTGACACCGGACAGCCGCTGGACCTGGGGTTTGCGGTCCTGCGCAGCGTGTCGCCGGTGCACTGCCAATACCTGGAAAACATGGGCGTGCGGGCCTCCATGAGCCTGTCTTTGCTTGCGAGCGATCAGCTTTGGGGGCTGATCACGTGTGCCCATCCTGAACCGCTGCTGGTGAGCCATTCGGTGCGCACGATGTGCGCCGCGATCGCCCAGTTGCTCAGCGTGCAGATCACGGCACTGCACACCCGGGACGAACAGGCCCAACGTGAACAGAAATCCCGGCTAATCAATGAACTGACCGCAGCGATGCGCCTGGCTGACAACGATGTGCTGGAGGGGCTGCTCAACCACCCGCAGCCATTACAAGCCCTGACCGGGGCCAGTGGCGTCGCCGTATTGATCGAAGACCGCTTGCAGCTGTTCGGTGAGTGCCCGACGGTTGAGCAGGTACGAGCCCTTTACCTGTGGGTGCGCGAGCAATGCCTGGAAAGCGGCGAGCCGCTGTTGACCGACCACCTGCAAGGCCTGCACGGTGCCAGCGCCCTTTACAGTGACGTGGCCAGCGGTCTGCTGGCGTTCGTGCTGCCCAAACCGGTGGACAACGGCATCCTGTGGTTCCGCCCGCAACTGCGCTCCAGCATGAAGTGGAGCGGCAATCCTGATGAGCATTTCAGTGGCGGAGACGACAACCGTTTGCAACCGCGTACTTCCTTTGCGCTGTGGGAACAGCAAGTGGAGGGCCGGGCGCGCGAATGGAGCGCGGCGGATGCTTATGCGGTCAGTGAGCTACGCCGCAATGCCATCGAAAACGACCTCGCCCGTCAGGTGCTCCGCGAGCATGAAGCGGTTCGCGAGCGTGATGAGTTAGTGGCAGTGGTGTCCCATGACCTGCGCAATCCGATGACCATTATCATCATGCAATGCGGAATGATGCAGCGCCTGGTCGCCAAGGACGAAGGCAAGCATACCGTGCGCCTGAGCGCGGCCTTGGGCACCATGGAGGATGCCACCGCAAGGATGAACACCCTGATTGCCGATTTGCTGGACAAGTCGAAACTCGATGCAGGCAAGTACCCACTCGAGTGCAAGCCGCTAGATGTGGTCAATCTGCTTGAAGAGACCTGTGGGTTGCTGGTGACCCTCACGTCTCACAAAAACATCGAACTCAACTGCAGCAGTTCTGAAGGCTTGAGCATCGACGCCGATCCCCAGCGGTTGTTCCAGGTGCTGTCGAACCTGTTGGGCAATGCGATTAAATTCACCCCGTCGGGCGGACGTATTGACCTCAGCGCCCGCCAGGTAGACGGCAAGGTGCTGATCTCGGTGCGCGACAACGGCGGCGGTATCCACGCCGTGCATTTGCCGCACATCTTCGAGCGCTACTGGTCGGTTCGTGACGGTAATCCCAACGGCAGTGGCCTGGGGTTGTACATCTGCCGCAGCATCGTGCAGGCGCATGGCGGAGAGCTTTGGGCCGAGAGCGAACCAGGGATTGGCAGCGTGTTTACCTTTTCCATTCCGGCGTTGGCGGCTGACGCGGCCTAGGGCCGGGTCATGATCTCCAGCAGATGCCCGTCCGGGTCATCGAAGTAAACCCGCCGGCCACTGCCGTAATCGTTGATCTCGTTCGGTCGCTGCTTGCCAGGGTCGGCCCACCAGGGTTGCTTTCGTGCTTGCAGGCGGGCGAAGGCCGCATCGAAATCGTCGTCACCGATCAAAAACGCGTAGTGCTGGGAGGCAATCGGCGGGTCATTGTCGTAGAAGTCCAGCGACACACCGTTGTCGAACGTGACGATCAGCATCGGGCCGAAGGGCTCGGGGCTGGGTAGACCGAGGATTTCTGCCAGGTAGCTTGCCGATATCTGCTTGTCGCGGCACCAGACAATGGTGTGGTTTAGCTGAGCGCTCATGCAGAGGTCCTCACGGCGGATCAGGGCGTTGTTGTTGAACTATGAGATTAGCTCAGCCTGTTGCGCAATGACCGCCCTGGCCTAAGCTTTGGGCAAGGCTAGACACAATTGCGGTGCGTCACCCGGAACGAACGCCGCGATGCGCAATCATTAGAGCGTGGATATCAAAAGGAGATGCGCATGCTCATCAGGTCATTGACCCTGACTACCCTGCTGGCTTTCGCCGGCCCCTTGTTCGCCGCCGATGGCGACACACCTCTGGATATGGACAAGGGCAGGGCGCGGCCACTGATTGTTATTGCTTCCAGCACGGTTGATCCGGTGTGGGTGGGTCTGAAAAAGTCGCTGGCGGATCCGGCCAACAAGGAGGGTGTCGCCCAACGCAATATCAGGGTGTACACCGTGCTGAACATGTTCGGTCAGCTCGACGGCAAGGATCTCGGCCAACAGGACACCATGGCACTGATCCGCTCGCTGAAACTCGGTGCGGGGGCGCTGCCCAAGGTTATCCTGGTGGGCAAGGACGGCGAAAAGAAATTCGAGAGTTCGGGGGATGAATCAAAATCGGTCGATTTGAAGAAAATTTTCGAGACCATCGACGCGTTGCCAGTGACCGAGAAAGAAGCAGCAGCGCCGACGGTCGCGACGCCCGTTGTAGCCGAACCGGCCGCTAAGGGTGCCAAAGGCGCAAAACCGGGCAAACCGGCCAAACCCGCCAAACCCGCCAAGCCCCCTGAAATGCCGGACGATTAAACGCCGACTTTTGTAGCAGCTGGCGCAGCCTGCGCCAGCTGCTACAACAATGAAAAATGGGCGACCTCTGGAGGTCGCCCATTTTTTTTGCTCGGCTGTTGCAAAAAAAAACGGGTGTTCCAGGGCGAGATGTATTGGCTTCTATTGGTCTCGGAAATTTCCTGCAAGTCCTGTCGGACTTTATGAACTGGTTTCTGTCAGAGCGCACCGCTAGCCTTCGTCAGCCACCGCAAAATCGCGGTCGGACGTGGGAGTCCGCGACACTGAGGGATCCAGGGACGAAAAACACCGATGGCACAAAAGGAGCCTCGTCTGTGAAAAAATTCAGCCAGAATCAACCGCAAACCCTAACCGACGCCGATCATCTCGGTCCCGCGAAGCTGTGTGAAACCGCAAAAGACGCAGTCATTCGAAGTCCCAGGCGTACCGCCACGACCCAGCAGATCTTCACTGTTGCCCCCGGTGTCGACATGCTAGCCCTGCTAAATCAGGCCTGTGAGACCCTTGCCTCCCTGAATGTCCTGATTGCGGATTTTACCGGCAAACTGGAAGGCTCGAACCGCAATGTGCTGCTGTCGATTCAGCAATTGGCGTCGGTCGCCGAGTTGTTGGTGAATCAGGCACGGGAAAATCTTGATCCGAGAAGCGATGCGCCTGACGCTCAGCCGCCGACTCGGCATTAAGCTGACGCATTAACGACAATGGGCGACCTAAAAGGGCGCCCATTTTTATTACTGACATTGACACCCGCGCGACAGGCAAATGATTGTCTCCAGAGGACTACTCTATTTGAGTAGTGCGCTCAATATTTTGTGTGCGATCTTGATTCGCTCAGGGATCGGGTAGTTTTTGTTGGCCAGGATTACGATGCCGATGTCTTTCGACGGAACGTACGCCACGTAAGCACCGAAGCCGCTTGTTGAACCGGTTTTGTTGATCAGCACGCTTTTCGGTTGAGGTTGCGGCGGGGTCAGCCACTGAACTTCGTGAGCCTCCATCGCCATCTGCGTCGAGTTACCCGCCAGCAACGTATCGAGGGTGACCGGGTAGTTGTAGAACTCCCAACCCAACCCCTGAGTCATCTCGCCCACCTTGTAGTAACCGGTATGTGTCATGGCAATTGCCCGCTGCAGCGGATCTTCAAGGCTGGCCGGTTTCATGTTCGCTTCAACATAACGAATCAGGTCCGCGGCGCTGGTTTTCACGCCATAAGCCTCGGATTCCAGTGCCCCCGGCCCAACCCGCACAGGCTTGTCATCCTTGTTGTAACCCTGAGCGTAAAGCCCCATTTGAGTCTGCGGCACCTTGAGGTAGGTGTGCTTCAGCCCGAGTTCCGGCAGCAGGGACTTTTCCATCAGCTCATCAAATGCCTGGCCCATGCTTTTGGCCGCCAGATAACCGAACAACCCCAGGCTCGGGTTCGAATACTGCCGATGGGTGCCGGCGGCATAAGTCGGTTTCCACTGTTTGAAATAGCCGAGCATCTTGTCCGGTGCATCGGCATCGTCGGGGAATTGCAGCGGCAGGCCGCCAGCACTGTAGGTGCCCAGTTGCAGTACGCTGATGTTATCGAACGCGCTACCACGCAGTTCCGGCAGAACGCTGCTGGCCTTGTCGGACAGGGACAGTTTGCCGGTGGCCTGAGCGTAGGCGGCGAGGGTAGCGGTGAAGGTTTTGCTCACCGAACCGATCTCGAACAGGGTGTCTTTGGTGACGGCTTTGCCGTCTTCCTTCGAGGCCACGCCGTAGTTAAAGTAATGCGATTGGCCGTTGACGGTGATGGCCACAGCTATTCCGGGAACGGACTGGGCTTGCATGACCGGTCGTATCGCGGCATTTACCACCGTCTCGATTTGATCCTGTGCGACGCATTGACCGGTGGCGAGCACCGCCACGCAAACGGCGAGAGTCTTCAGCCTATCCATGTTGGTTTTGTCCGTCATTGATTCGATTGCGTGCCATTTTAGGGTGTTAAACGCTACGCTCCGAGCGGTTTTTATACCCGGCCGCCCATAGACGGGCCGGGCTGATTGTTAATAGGCCAGGCGCGCCGCTGAATTAGCGCACAAGGCACGGCCGCTTGTTATCGAATTTCCATCCCGGCATCAGAAACTGCATCGCCACGCTGTCATCCCGTGCGCCCAATCCCATACCTTTGTACAGTTCATGGGCCTTGGCCAACTGATCCATGTCCAGTTCGACGCCCAGCCCGGGTTTCTTCGGCACCTGCACGCAGCCGCCGACGATTTGCAGTGGCGCTTTGGTCAGGCGCTGACCGTCCTGCCAGATCCAGTGGGTGTCGATGGCGGTGATTTCACCCGGTGCGGCCGCCGCGACGTGGGTGAACATAGCCAGGGAAATATCGAAGTGGTTGTTGGAATGCGAGCCCCAGGTCAGGCCCCATTCATGGCACATCTGCGCCACGCGGACCGAGCCCTGCATCGTCCAGAAGTGCGGGTCGGCCAGCGGAATGTCCACTGATTGCAACTGGATCGCGTGGCCCATTTCCCGCCAGTCGGTGGCGATCATGTTGGTGGCGGTTTTCAGGCCCGTGGCACGACGGAATTCAGCCATGACTTCCCGGCCTGAATAACCGTTCTCCGCGCCGCACGGGTCTTCGGCGTAAGCCAGCACCTGATGCTGATCCCGGCACAGGCGAATGGCTTCTTTGAGTGACCACGCGCCATTCGGATCAAGGGTGATGCGCGCGTCGGGGAAGCGTTCGGCCAGGGCGGTGACGGCTTCGATTTCTTCATCGCCACTGAGCACGCCACCCTTGAGTTTGAAGTCCTTGAACCCGTATCGGGCGTGAGCGGCTTCGGCCAGGCGGACCACGGCGTCGGCGGTCATGGCCTTTTCGTGACGCACGCGGAACCAATCGTTGTCGGCGTCCGGTTCGCTGCGGTAGGCCAGATCGGTTTCGTTGCGATCACCGACATAAAACAGATAACCCAGCATCTTCACTTCATCGCGCTGCTGACCTTCCCCGAGCAGGGCGGCCACCGGCACTTCCAGGTGCTGACCCAAGAGATCAAGCAGCGCCGCTTCAAGGCCCGTGACGGCGTGGATAGTGATGCGCAAATCGAACGTCTGTAGCCCGCGACCGCCGGCATCGCGATCAGCGAAAGTCTGGCGCACCTGATTGAGGATCTTCTGATAAGTGCCGATCGGGCTGCCGACCACCAGGCTGCGCGCGTCTTCGAGGGTCTGGCGAATGCGCTCGCCACCCGGTACTTCGCCGACCCCAGTGTGACCGGCGTTGTCCTTGAGGATCACGATGTTGCGGGTGAAAAACGGCCCATGTGCGCCGCTCAGATTGAGCAACATACCATCGTGGCCGGCCACCGGAACAATCTGCATGCTGGTGATGATTGGGGCTTTTGCGGTTTCTTGTGCGTTCATTTTCTTGTCCTTTAACACCGTGCTCTTGAATGAGTGTTCAGCCGTGGTTGGGCGCTGGTTTGCCCAGAGCAATAGCCGGTGCGGTTTTCGGTTTATTGCGTGCGGCGAAGACGATGATCGCGGCAATGATCGAGGTCGCAGCCAGGCCGTACAGCCCGCCCTGAATCGAGCCGGTGCGTTCTTCCAGCAGACCGAACGTGGTCGGTGCGACGAAGCCGCCGAGGTTGCCCACCGAGTTGATCAGTGCGATCACACCTGCAGCGATCCGTGCATCCAGATAGGCCTGGGGAATCGGCCAGAACAACGACGACGCCGATTTGAAACCCAACGCAGCAAAGCAGATCGCAACGAATGCGAAGATCGGCCCGCCGGTGGTGGACATGAACATCCCGGCCGCCGCGATCAGCAGGGCAGCGGCGACCCAGGCTTGTTGATGCTTCCATTTGGCCGACAGCGAAGCGAAGGCGTACATGCCGACGATCGACAGCAACCACGGGATCGAGTTGAACAGCCCGACCTGAATGTCGCTCAGGTCGCCCATCTTTTTGATGATGCTCGGCAGCCAGAAGGTCGCGGCGTAGATGGTCAATTGGATGAAGAAGTAGATCAGGCAGAACAGGATGATCTGGCGATCCTTGAGCAGTGTGCTTAAGGAAGGTTTAATCGGCGTCGCGGCTTCGCGGGCCAGTTGTTCGTCGTCGATGGCCTTGACCAGCGCGTCCTGTTCTTCACGGCTCAGCCATTTCGCGTCGTGGGGTTTGGAGTCCAGCCAGAACCAGACGAACACGCACAGCCCGACTGAGAACATCCCTTCAATGAAGTACATCCATTGCCAGCCGTGCATGCCGAATCCGCTGATCTGAAGCAGCAGCCCGGACAGCGGACCCGAGATCAGCGAAGCGATGGCCGAGCCGCTGAGGAAGATGGCAATTGCCTTGCCGCGCTCCACGCCAGGCAACCAGCGGGTGAAGTAATAAATCACTCCGGGGAAGAAGCCGGCTTCGGCCACGCCCAGCAAGAATCGCAGAATGTAGAAGTGGGTTTCGTTCTGGATGAACGCCATGCAAGCGGCAACCAGGCCCCAGGTCAGCATGATGCGTGTCAGCCAGATTCGTGCGCCGACTTTTTGCAGGAGGATGTTGGAGGGGACTTCAAACAGCGCGTAACCGATGAAGAACAGCCCGGCGCCGAGGCCGTAGGCGGCGGCGCCGATGCCCAGGTCATGTTCCATGTGGGCACGGACGAAGCCGATGTTCACGCGGTCGATGTAGTTGACGATGAACATGATTACGAACAGCGGCAAGACATGGCGTTTCACTTTCGAGATGGCGGACTTCAGAACCGATTCGGCGCCATCGTTCATCCCGGATATGGATGTATTCACTGCGTTATCTCCCACTGATTATTGTTATGCGGGGTGTGGCAATGTTGATAGACATCATACAACTACATTTTTTCTTCCTGCAAGCGTCGTTGTTCAACAAAATAGCGCTTTATAAAAGGTTTATTCTTCTTATTGTGGTTTTATGGCGCCTGTTTGTTGGCCGTAATGCCGTAATTTTTGTATGTCGTCATACAAGTGACTGGCGTTTTTACTGAGATTCCCGTCCAGCGCAGTGCTACGATTCCGGTAGCCCTGCTTTCGGATGATCGCCATGCAAGAAGACCTCGACGCGCCTGCGCGCAAGCGACCCCACAACCTGGCCCATGACCTGGTCGCCAAACTGACCCAGAGCATCCTGCTCGGCCAAATGCTGCCCGGGGACAAGCTGCCGTCCGAGAACACGATTGTTCAGGAGCATGGGGTCAGTCGCACGGTGGTGCGCGAGGCGATCTCGAAGCTGCAGGCGTCCGGGTTGGTGGAGACCCGGCACGGTATTGGCACCTTTGTTATTGAACGAGCACCGGAGCAGGGGCTTCGGTTGAACGTTGATACTGCCCTGGGGGTGCGCAGCATTCTGGAGTTGCGCATTGGCCTGGAAACCCAGGCCGCCGCACTGGCTGCAAGCCGTCGCACGGATCATCAATTGGCGCAGATGCGCGAAGCGCTGGACGACTACCAAAGCCTGCTGGCCAACAACGACAGCTGCGTCGAAGCCGACAAGCGCTTCCATCTGCTGATCGCCGAAGCCACCGGCAACGTGTGCTTCACCGAAATCATGCAGCACCTGGGCAGCGCCATGATCCCGCGAACCCGCGTCAATGCCGCCGAGCGCGGTGCAGTGGACTTGAGCAGACTCGGGCAACTGGCCAACCTTGAGCACGAGGCGATTCTCAACGCCATCAAACGCCAGGATCCGGATGCAGCGCGGGCGGCCATGTGGCTGCACCTGACCAACAGTCGCGACCGGTTTTCGGCAGATCGCTGACAGCCGTTTGTCTACTCGATAGCACCTCATCCGCGGCCCTGCTTCCAACAAGTACGGCCCAGATTTGCTGGACCTCATCAGTGAGGTGCGTCATGGCTAACGATTCGATGTTCCAGGGTGGAACGCCCAATACCGACCCTGCCAAACCCATGCCCGGCACCGACGAGCCAACCCTGGATCATGACGCGCCTCCCGGCATGGACCCTTCACGGGACCCGGCTGGGACTGACGAAGATCGACCTGAAGACTGGATGGACCCTGATGCGGCCGAGGACGTTCCTCCGGCAGATGAGCCAACACCGCTATCCGATGACAGGCGATAAACCGAACCCGGCCAGCGCGCCGGGTTTTTATGCCGTGCAGTTCAACCGCGTCATCGTTCATCGCCGGCAAGCCCGCTTGTGTCTTGCGCAGGATTTAGACTGAGGATGAGAATAGTGATCGCCACAGACCTTGTGGGAGCTGGCTTGAACGGGTCCAGTAATTTTGCACATGAATCTAAACTGTGCCCACATCCCGCATCAACAACCCAAACCCCAAATCCACCGTCTCCGGAATCGGCAGATACACCGTGTGCCCATCCCCAGGCGCCACCTCTATCGGTTCGCCTTTGACGTTTTGCAGTTGATGCAAGTCGAACTGGAAGTTGCCCTTGGGCGTCATCAGTTCCATGTGATCGCCCAGGCCAAATCGATTCTTCACCTTGATTTCCGCCATCCGGTCACGCCGCTCACCGGTCAGCTCGCCGACAAACTGCTGCCGCTCCGACACCGAACTGCCGTGCTGGTAGTTCTGGTATTCGTCATGCACATGCCGCCGCAGAAAACCTTCGGTGTAGCCGCGCTGAGCGAGGGATTCCAGATCCGTCATCAGGCTGCGGTCGAACTCGCGACCGGCCACCGCGTCGTCGATCGCCCGGCGATAAACCTGAGTGGTCCGCGCGCAATAAAAGTGGGATTTGGTCCGGCCCTCGATTTTCAATGAGTGCACGCCCATCTGCATCAGGCGCTCGACGTGCTGCACCGCGCGCAGATCCTTGGCATTCATGATGTAAGTGCCGTGTTCGTCTTCAAAGGCCGGCATCAGTTCGTCGGGCCGGTTGGCTTCCTGCAACAGGAACACTTGATCGGTCGGGGCGCCGATGCCCAAGGTCGGTTCAGGCTGGACGGTCTGCACGATCTCGCCCAGCTGATTTTCCGTGGCCTGCTGCGCCGAATACTTCCAGCGACAGGCATTGGTACAGCTGCCCTGATTGGCGTCGCGTTTGTTCATATAGCCCGACAACAGGCAGCGCCCGGAATAGGCCATGCACAAGGCGCCGTGGACAAAAACCTCCAGCTCCATCGCCGGGACCTGCTCGCGGATTTCGGCGATTTCTTCCAGGGACAGTTCCCGCGACAAGATGATCCGGCTCAAGCCTTGTTGCTGCCAGAACTCGACACTGGCCCAGTTCACCGTGTTGGCCTGCACCGACAAGTGGATCGGCATCTGCGGGAAATGCCGACGGACCAGCATGATCAGACCCGGGTCGGACATGATCAGCGCGTCCGGTGCCATGGCAATCACCGGCGCCAGGTCTTTGAGGAAGGTTTTCAGTTTGGCGTTGTGCGGGGCGATGTTGACTACCACATAAAAACGCTTGCCCTGAGCTTGGGCCTCGTGAATGCCGAGGGCGAGATTGGCGTGATCGAATTCGTTGTTGCGCACCCGCAGGCTGTAACGCGGCTGACCGGCGTACACCGCATCGGCGCCATAGGCGAAGGCATAACGCATGTTTTTAAGGGTGCCCGCGGGGGCGAGCAGTTCCGGGGGGAGCAGGGTCATGGCAGTGTCGGTCACAAAAGCCGCCGAGAATAAGCGGCTTGCCCCAAAGATTCATTGATCTGGATCTATGCTTGATGAACAAACGGATGGCACTCGCGCGAACCGTGGCGGACTAAGCATCAGGACGGCTCTTCAGTACTGGAGCCTGCGCCCCCGCGGACTGACATGGATCGGACATGAACGAAAAGACACTGCAAAACAAATCACTGGTGATTTTACTGGGACTGGTCACCGCCGCTTTCATCTGGATTTTGCTTCCGTTTTACGGTGCGGTGTTCTGGGCGGTCATCCTCGGCATCCTCTTCGCGCCCCTGCAGCGTCGACTGCAACTGAAGTTCGGTTGGGAGCGCAACTTGACGTCGCTGCTCACCCTGAGCATATGCGTGGTGATCGCGATCCTGCCGGTGATCATCCTCAGTATCTTGCTGGTTCAAGAAGGGGCCGCGCTGTACAAGAGCATCGAAAGCGGCGAACTGGACATCGCCGGGTATGTGACGCGTTTCAAACACAGCCTGCCGCCGTACTTTCAGCACGTGCTCGATCGGGCCGGGGTTGGCGAGCTGGACGGGTTTCGGGAGAAAATCATCAAGAGTGCAGTGACGGGCAATGAGTTCATCGCCAACAAAGCCTTCAGTTTTGGTCAGGGTACGTTCGAATTCGTGATGGGGTTTTTCATCATGCTGTACCTGCTGTTCTTCTTTCTGCGGGACGGCGCCGAACTGGCGCGAAAAGTTCGTGCTGCTGTGCCGCTGCAGGAGCACCAGAAACGTCGCTTGCAACTCAAGTTCAATCGCGTGGTGCGGGCGACAGTGAAGGGCAACCTGCTGGTGGCAATCACGCAAGGCGCGTTGGGCGGTTTGATTTTTTGGTTTCTGGACGTTCCGAGCGCGTTGCTTTGGGCGGTATTGATGGCGTTTCTATCCCTGTTGCCAGCGGTGGGGGCGGGGATCGTCTGGGCACCGGTGGCGGCGTTTTTCCTGTTCGCCGGGGCGATCTGGCAGGGCGTGGTGCTGGGGCTGTTCGGGATTTTTGTGATCGGGCTGGTGGATAACGTGCTGCGACCGATCTTGGTGGGCAAGGATACAAAGATGCCGGACTATCTGATCCTCATCTCGACCCTTGGCGGTCTGGCGGTCTTCGGTCTCAATGGCTTTGTGATCGGGCCGCTGATCGCTGCGCTGTTTATGTCGAGCTGGTCAATCTTCATTGAAACCAAGCCGCGGGTGCAGCTGCCTTAAGCGCTGAGTTGACCTTGGCCGATACGTTGCGACAATGCCTGGGCGGCCGGCAGCGAGGTGAGCGGGCCGCTGATCGGTTCGCCGTCCTGCACCAGATACCAACAGGCGAGCAATCCTAGCTCTCTGAGCGGTGCGGGAACGGCGCTGCCGATAACGGACATGATCTGAACCTGGGACATATGTACCTCCATCAATCTGTGGAGCTACCTTACGGACCGGACACTTGAACGGACAATCAACGCTTTCGATAGTCGTCATTGACGCCAATGAGTTGTTGGTTCAGTCGACCACCAGATCCAGCATATGAACCACTTCCTGCTCGTTGAGCAGGCCTTTTCGCACCAGGTTTTCTGCCAGCAGCGAAAGAAACTTGGCGCTGCGATGGCCTTCCAGGTGCTTGAGTTCGGTCAGTGTGTTGTACACCTTGCTGGAAGTGCACAAGCCGACAATACGATGCGGGTTTTGCGTGGGCATGAGGTCGTCCTTGTTTTTATCAACCTGTTGTTAACGGACAGATCCAAGAGTGCGGACCTGACGTGACATAAATATGACCGTTTTCCCCAAAGAGGGGGAAGGGTGGCAAGTCAATCTTGCCAACTTGAACCGCAAAGACTGTCCCGACAGCGACCTTGGCGAGATTTATCCAGACCTCTACCGACGGACGGTCACAAAAAAGGCCCCGCTGTTGAGGCGGGGCCTATGATTCTGTTACCAGCGGTCATAACCGTGGGGGTGGCCGTAGTAACCACGCGGTGGACCGTAGTAACCACGTGGCGGACCATAGTAAACCGGTGGCGGGCCGTAATAGACCGGTTGTTGCACGTAGACCGGGGCCGGCTGGTAATAAACCGGTGGAGGTTGTTGTACGTAAACCGGCTGAGGCTGAGCGTAAACTGGTTGCTGCACATAGACCGGGCGGTTGCTGTTGATGATGGCCGAACCGACGATGGCCGAGCCGATGATCGCGCCAAACACTGCCGGACCTTGCCAACCGTGACCGCCGCCAGCTTCTGCCTGCCCTGCGATAGCGAAAGCACCGATCAGCAAGGCCACTGTGGGGATTTTACGGATCATGATAATTCCTCGGTTCTTCGACCCAGCGCTTGCGTCTGCAATAGACCTAAGGATTGTCGCGGGGATACTTCTGAGACAGCGTTTTTTTGAAAATCAGCACAGCCGTGGGGTAAATTTTGTGTAAGGTCTGTACTAGCCTCTTTACGGTCCAGTGAAGCCGCGCGCAGACACGCCGTTATGATCGATCAGACCCGATGGAATGGCTGATCCCGTCCATCTGAAAGTGCTATTGAAGGAGATATTCATGCAGATGAACCCCAACAGAGACACCCAGCTGTGCATGTCGCTTTCCGGGCGCCCCGGCAATTTTGGCCTGCGGTTTCACAATCATCTGTATGAGCAACTGGACTTGAATTTTTACTACAAGGCCTTCAGCAGCCAGGATCTGCCAGGCGCCGTTGGCGGCATTCGCGCCTTGGGGATTCGTGGTTGCGGCGTGTCGATGCCGTTCAAGGAGGCGTGCATTGCGCTGGTCGACGAACTGGACCCCTCCGCTGCGGCCATTCAATCGATCAACACCATCGTCAACACTGACGGCCATCTCAAGGCTTACAACACCGACTACATCGCGATCGCCCAGTTGCTTGACACCCACCAGGTGCCGAACGAATCGACCTTTGCCCTGCGCGGCAGCGGCGGCATGGCCAAGGCTGTGGCCAGTGCCTTGCGCGATGGTGGCTACAAGAATGGCCTGATCGTTGCCCGGAACGAGCGTGCCGGACGTGCGTTAGCCGAATCGCTGGGCTATCAATGGCAGGCGGAGCTGGGCTCGAAGCGGCCGCAGATGCTGATCAACGTCACACCGATTGGCATGTCCGGCGGCCCCGAGGTCGATCAGCTGGCGTTCGATGCTGACACCATCGCTGCTGCCGAGACTGTCTTCGATGTAGTGGCAGTCCCCTCGGAAACACCGTTGATTGTGCGCGGTCGTGCTGAAGGCAAGCGGGTGATCACCGGGCTGGAAGTGATCGCGATCCAGGCGTTGGAGCAGTTCGTGCTGTACACCGGCGTGCGGCCGACCGATGTGCAGTTTCACAACGCCGTGGAATTTGCCCGCACTAGCCTTGGCTATCCTGCTGCCCAGCAAGCGAAACCGTGACTGAGGTTGTTCATGCATCCCGCCATTCTTAATCTGGATCAAGCCGAACTTGAGGCGCTGCCCGAAGCGTTTGCCCCTACAGGAGACACCGCCGACCGCTATCAGCAGCGGCAGGCGCGCATTGGCCAGCAACTCGGCGCGCAGAAGCTGGGTTATCGCCTGTACGCGCTGGAGCCGGGGATGCGTGGCAGCCCGTTTCACAGTCACCGGGTCAACGAAGAGATGTTTTACATCGTGGCCGGGGAAGGGGAGATTCGCTTGGGTGCCGAACGCTTTCCCGTTCGCGCCGGGGATGTCATTGCCTGCCCGCCGGGCGGCCCTGAAACCGCACACCAGATCATCAACACCAGCAGCGGTGAGCTGCGCTACCTGGCGGTCAGCACCCAGCAATCACCCGAGATTTGCGAGTACCCGGATTCCGGCAAGTACGCGGTGATGGACGACTTCAAGGTCGACGCCGAAGGCAATGCCTCGGGCTTCGTCGCCGTCGCCAGGTCGGCTGACGGTGTGGATTATTGGGACGGCGAGTAGCGCAGGTTATTCGAGGCGGGCCAGACGCTCTTCCAGCGCTGCAATCCGCGCCTCAAGTTCTTCGATCCGCTCAAGCGATACGCCACCTGTGCCACGTTCGACCGGGTTCTGCCGTGCCGCCAGAATCACTTCGATGTCAGCCGGGTCGCCCAAGGCGTGCATGTAGCGGTCTTCACGCTGACCGGCCTGGCGCGGAATCAACAGCGCCAGACCTCGAGCAATCAAGCGTTCCAGTTGATGCACGACCTGTTCGGCATCTTCGAAGTCATGCATGCGGCCGCTGCGGGTCAGCAGTTCATTGACCGTTTGGGGGCCGCGCAGGAACAGCAGCCCAGCAAGAATGACCTGCGCCGGCACCAGTTCCAGCGCCTTGTCGACTTTATGTTCCCAGCGATCGGCACGACTGCCCATCACCAGTTTGGTAAAACCGCGTCCTTCGAGGGCGCGCAGACTCTGGCCGACCTGACCCTGGGTAAGGTTCATCACCGGCTCGCGGCTGGTTTTCTGGTTGCAGGCAATCATCAGCGCATTGAGGGTCAGTGGATAGGTTTCCGGGCTGGTGGCCTGTTTTTCGATCAACGAACCCAGAATGCGGATTTCGGTGCTGTTGAGTCGCGGCTCGTCGAAGGTCGTTTCTTGCTCAGTGCTCATCGCGCTTTTCCCTATGCAGTCGAAGCATGCAGTCGAAGCCGCCTAGCGTAATCCTTGCAGGATAAAAGACAAGCCGCAGGAGGGGCGGGGATGGCTATAATCGGCCCACGTTTCCCTCCTGTCACAACACGAGACTGCCATGACTATTTCCCTGTACGCCGCTTCCGTCCCGGTTTTCAAACAAATGCTCAACGCCCTGAGCGACGTTTTGAACAAGGCCGAAGCCCACGCCACCGCCAAGAACATCGACCCAAACGCTTTCTTGCAAGCCCGTCTGTACCCGGACATGTTTCCGCTGGTACGTCAGGTGCAGATCGCCGTTGATTTCGCCAAGGGCGTTTCCGCGCGTCTGGCCGAAGTTGAACTGCCGAAATACGACGACACCGAAACCACCTTTGCCGAGCTGCAAGCGCTGATCGCCAAGGTGCTGGCCTTCATCGGCGAGATCAAACCAGAACAGATCGACGGCAAGGAAGGCATCGAGATCATCACCCGTCAGGGCACGCCGAAAGAGAAGCGCTTCACCGGCCAGGCCTACCTGCTGAGCTACGGCCTGCCGCAATTCTTCTTCCACGTCACCACCACCTACGCACTGCTGCGTCACAACGGTGTGGAAGTGGGCAAGCGCGATTACATGGGCGCGTTCTAAACCGCCCAGGTACAAAAAAGCCCGCCAAGGTGTGAACCCTGACGGGCTTTTTTGTGCGCGAGTTTTACGCCATACGCTCGACTTTTTCTTCTTCACCCAGGCACGCCGCCGCCGTGAACAATACGTCGGTGGAGGAGTTCAGCGCGGTTTCCGCCGAGTCCTGCAACACACCGATGATGAAACCGACCGCCACCACTTGCATGGCGATTTCACTTGGAATGCCAAACAGGCTGCACGCCAGTGGAATCAACAGCAACGAGCCGCCAGCCACACCCGAAGCGCCACAGGCACAAATCGCTGCGACGACGCTCAGCAGGATGGCCGTCGGAATGTCGACGGCGATGCCCAGCGTATGCACGGCTGCCAGGGTCAGCACGGTAATGGTGATCGCCGCGCCGGCCATGTTGATGGTCGCGCCCAATGGGATCGACACCGAATAAGTGTCTTCGTGAAGGCCCAGGCGCTTGCTCAATGCCAGATTGACCGGAATGTTCGCCGCCGAACTGCGGGTGAAAAACGCGGTGATGCCACTTTCCCGCAGGCACATCAGCACCAACGGATAAGGGTTGCGACGCAGTTTCCAGAACACGATCACCGGGTTCATCACCAGTGCAACGAACAGCATGCAGCCCAGCAGCACCGCCAGCAGATGCACGTAGCCGATCAAGGCGCCGAAACCGGATGTGGCGAGGGTCGAAGCTACCAGGCCGAAGATCCCCAATGGGGCGAAGCGGATCACCAAACGCACGATCAAGGTCACGCCATTGGACAGATCACCGAGCACTTCGCGCGTCGTGTCACCGGCATGGCGAATCGCAACGCCCATGCCGATCGCCCACGCCAGAATGCCGATGAAGTTGGCATTCATCAGCGCGCTGACCGGGTTGTCGACCACGCTCAGCAGCAGACTTTGCAGCACTTCACTGATACCGCCCGGCGCGGTGACTGCAACGTCGTGAGTCGCCAATACCAGGCTAGACGGGAACAACGTACTGGCGACAACGGCCACCACCGCCGCCGCAAAAGTCCCCAGCAGATACAGAAACAGAATCGGCCGGATGTGGGTTTCCTGGCCGTGCTTATGGTTGGCGATCGACGCCATGACCAGCACGAACACCAGAATCGGCGCGACCGCCTTCAGTGCCGATACGAAGACTTTGCCGATAAACGCAGTGGACTTCGCCACTTCCGGCGCAACCAGCGCCAAGGCAATCCCGGCGATCAGGCCGATGACTATCTGCGTAACCAGGCTCAAGCGTTTCAAGCGTTGCAATAACGAAGGGGATGAAACAGTCATAAAACGACATCTCTAATTTTATTAGGTGCGGGGTGTCGCGACATCGAGGCCACCAAACGGCTGATGAACAGGGTGTACGAATCGCAGGGCGCGGACTTTATCACAGCGTCGTCTTTATCCTTCAGACCTGTGACGATCTGCCGCCAGCCGGTTCAACGCGATATGCAGGTTCGTGCAACCACGTTCAGAAGCACTCTGTTAAGATTGCGCATCCTCATTTTCATGTTATGCCAGTGGGCCTTCGGGCTATCGCTGGTGTCGTCGTTTTCTGGAGTTCTGCATGTTGTTGCCCATCCTTCTGTTGTCCGCTGCCGGTTTCACGGTGCTGACCACGGAATTCATCATCGTCGGCCTGTTGCCGGCCATCGCTCGAGACCTTGACGTCAGCGTCCCCCAGGCGGGTTTGCTGGTGACCTTGTTCGCCTTCACGGTCGCCGCATTTGGGCCGTTCCTGACCGCGTATTTCGCCCGGTTCGAGCGCCGCAAGTTGTTCATCTCGGTACTGATCATGTTTGGCCTGGCCAACACGCTCGCGGCGTTTGCGCCGAACATTTGGGTAATGGCCATTGCCCGGTTGATTCCGGCGCTGGGCTTGCCGGTGTTCTGGGCGCTGGCCAGTGAGACGGCGGTGGGCATTGTCGGCCCGGACTATGCCGGCCGCGCCATCGCCAAGATCGGTTTCGGCATTGTCTGCGCCACGGTGTTCGGCATCCCGGTGGGCACACTGATCTCTGATGCATTTGGCTGGCGCAGTGCCTTTGGCATTCTGGCGGTGATCGCGTTTGCCAAGGCGTTGCTGCTGTTTATCTACCTGCCGAAAACCAATCTGCATCAGCAGCAAGTGAGTTTCCGCTCGCAATTAAAGATCCTGCGCAGTCCGCTGATGTTGGGGCATGTGCTGCTGTCGATCCTGGTGTTCAGCGGCATGTTCACCGCTTACACCTACCTGGCGGACATTCTTGAGCGCTTGGCCGGTTTCAACGGCACTGTGGTCGGTTGGTGCCTGATGGGCTTCGGCGCGGTCGGGTTGATCGGCAACTCACTGGGCGGCCGCGCGGTGGATCGTCATCCGTTGATCGCCTCGATGATGTTCTGCGCGTTCATGATCGCCGGCATGGTGGCGCTGGTGCCGAACATTCATTCGCCGCTGGGCCTGGCAGCGGCGATGGGAATCTGGGGCGTGACTCAGGCGGCGTTGTTCCTGGTCAGTCATGTGCGTTTGATGAAGGCGGCGCCCGAAGCGCCGGCCTTTGCTGCGTCGCTGAACATCGCCGGGGCCAACTTGGGAATCGGCTTGGGCGCGATGGTGGGCGGGCGAGTGATCGACAGCGTTGGCCTGGGTGGCCTAGGTTTTGCGGCCGCCGGTTTTATCCTGGTCTCGATCCTCTTGGCAATCGCGCTGATGACCTTCAAACCCCGCGAAGTCTGCGCCTGACACTCAAAGCTCGGTAAACAGCTCGCGTCGGGCACCTTCGGTAATGGCCACAATGCCGGGGTGCTTGACCTTGCGTTCCACCGAAATGGCGTAGAACGACTCGGTCACCGCGTCGGTCTGGCCAATCAACTCCACGCCGTATTGGCGCTTCACTTCATCGGCAATCACGCTGGGGCCGATGAAAATCCCGCTGCCGGATTGACCGAAAGCCTGCATCAAGGCGCTGTCGTCGAACTCGCCGACGATGCGCGGCTGGATCTGCTGCTCGGCAAACCAGCGCTGCAAGCGACTGCGCACCACGGTCTCTGGCCCAGGAATCAATAGGGGGGCGCCGTGCAGGCTGTGGGGGAAGTCCTGACCGTAGCGCGCCGCCAATTCAGCGGTGGCAAAGAAGCTGATCCCGCATTCCCCGAGTTTCTGGCTGTAGCCCTTGATGTCCAGGTGCGATGGCATCGGGCTGTCGGAGATGACCAGATCCAGGCGCTGGATCGCCAGGTCGGCGAGCAGGCGTTCGAGTTTGTCTTCACGACAGGTGATGCGCAGCGGCTCACTCAATTCCATGGTTGGCGCAATCAGCCGATAGACGATGGATTTGGGTACCACGTCGGCCACACCCACCCGAAACAGAATCTGCTGCTCATTGGGCTGCGCTCGCAACATCAACTCCAGTTCACCTCCCAGTTGAAACATTTGCTCGGCGTAGGGCAGGGTCTGACGGCCAGCTTCCGTCAGCTCAAGCTGTCGGCCGACCCGGCGAAACAGCTCGATGCCATAGGTTTGTTCGAGCAGGGAAATCTGCCCGCTGATGGTCTGTGGCGTCAGGTTCAGCTGCTCGCAGGCGCGCACGATGCTGCCGGTTTTGGCCACTACCCAGAAGTAATGCAATTGTCGATAATTGAGCATGTCGATCTACAGTTCGTTAAAACCGAAGTATAACCGCTAAAAATACGAATTTTCCTGAAGTGTTTGCCTCCCTAGAATGCCTCGCTATCAACGGGCCATCGTTTCGGTCCGGTTTGTTCTATCGAGGAAAGCATCATGAAGCTTAAAACCACGGCACTGCTGATTACGTCTTTACTGGTATTGGCCGGTTGTGACCAGGCCGAGAAAAGCGCTCAGCAACTGATGGGCAAGGCTGCCGAAACTGCCAAGCAGGCGATCGATGACACCCACAAAGCCGCCGAGCAAGCAATCAGCGACGCCACCGGCGGTCTGATCAGCAAGAAAGAATCATCAAACGAAGATAAAGACAAAACCGAATCTTCGTCCCAGGAAATCTAAACCGTCTTAAAAGAGTCAGGACTGACCCATGGAATACCTTGTAGAACTAGCCGCCAGCCCCACCGCGTGGGTCGCCCTGGCGACGTTGATCGTCATGGAAATCGTGCTCGGCATCGATAACCTGATCTTCATCTCGATCTTGACCAACAAACTGCCCGAGCAGCATCGGCAGAAGGCGCGGCGCATCGGCATCGGCATGGCGCTGATCCTGCGACTGGCGCTGTTGAGTACCATCGCGTTCATCGTCCAGTTGACTGAGCCTGTGATCGACATTCTCGGCCATGCGTTCTCCTGGAAAGACATGATCCTGATCGCCGGTGGCTTGTTCCTGTTGTGGAAGGCGACCACCGAGATCCATCACAGCATGGACCCGGCACCGGATGATCCGAAATCGGCTACTTCGGCCGTGACGCTTGGCTTCGCTGCCGCCATCGGTCAGATCCTGCTCCTGGACATGGTGTTCTCCATCGACAGCATCATTACCGCTGTCGGCATGACCGAGCATCTGCCGATTATGATCATCGCAGTGGTGGTGTCTGTGCTGGTGATGTTGCTGGCGGCTGATCCTTTGGCCAAGTTCATCAACGACAACCCTACGGTGGTGATGCTGGCGCTGGGCTTCCTGATCATGATCGGCATGACGCTGATCGCCGAAGGCTTCGGCGCCCACGTACCGAAAGGCTACGTCTACGCGGCCATGGCGTTCTCGGCGACGATCGAGGGTTTGAACATGATGTCGCGGCGGTCAAAGCAAAAGCGTGTAGCTACTGAAGCTTAACGGGCGATAAATGAAACGGCCGCCTGCGCTCGAAAGAGGGCAGGCGGCCGTTTTTTTTGCTGTAAAAAAAGTGCCAGTCAGTGCGCGCTGGCGTGGTGTGCAGTAGCTTCATCCGTTTTCACCACCGGCGCCGATTGAGCAGGGTGGTGATGGTGCCGACGGGTAATTCGCAGGACTCCCCATAACATGGCGGCGGCAACGGCCAGCCAGCCAGAAATCAACATCACAATGGTCATTGCCAGGCTCATCAGTGCCTCCTCTTTGCCCTGCTGCGGGCACACACTCTTTGCAAATGACAGTCTAGTCGCTGCTGTGTTTCAAGCTATTGACCAAAGGGCGGCTGTCACCAATCAGTTCGCTCTATCGAATGCAATCATCTGCCGGTTAAGGCTATACCGCCGCCGCTCGGCGTCCTATGATCGACGCCCAAGCCGGGAGCGCGAATGCCTGGCGTCTAAATCCAGAGAGTGATGATGGTGCGGGTATTTTCTCGAATTCGATCTTTAGTGCTGGTCATTGGCTGCGTTGCAGGTCTGGCCGGCTGCGCGGGGAGTGTGGCGCCTGAAGTCAAGCGCCTGCCGGAGCGTGTCGAGCTCAGTGGCACGTTCTACCGTGGCGTGGCGAATCAAAGCGGGCCGCAAGTGCTGGCCAGCCTGTTGTCCCAGCAAGGCATTGTGATTACCCCGGGTTTGCTCGAAAAGCCGTTGCATTTACCGGGTGCCGAAGCCCAATTGCAGCAGAACATGCAGAACCTTGCCCGAGAGTACGGCATGATCGTCTATCCCCTCGACAGCAATCTGCCAGCGTTGTTGACCCAGGTCGCGGCTGGATATCCGGTGATGGTGCGCTTTACTGAAGGCTCGGCGTTCTGGGCTGAACCCCGTTACGCCATTCTTGCCGGGTACAACCGCCAAAAGCGCACCGTGCTGCTGCGCTCGGGCATGAATCGTCGGGAGTTGATGGGTTTCGGTTCGTTTGAATCGGCGCTCAAGGATGCCGGTGGCTGGGCCGTGCTGATTCAGAAGCCAAATCAGCTGCCGGCCAATGTCGATCAACAGCGATGGCTCAAGGCTGCGAGCGATCTTGCCCAGGCAGGTCAGGAGCAAGCGGCAGCCAGGGCGAAAAAAGCGCTGAGCGCGCAATAAGTCCGTTCGTCATCTGTCGGGCACCCCTGCACGTTGCCGACTTCTAAGGTATAGGGCCCGGATTTCTACGGGCTGTGACCAGGAGGCGCCCATGGCACATTCCAATACCCCCGTCGGCCCGCACTCGTCCGAGCATTCGTCGGGCGATGAGTTGGGGTTCGATCCCGACTCACCGGACCTCGCCGATCCTCAGGTCGACCCCATCGGACCCGCCAAGGCCCCCAGGGATGTGAAGCCGGGCGACAATCCCAAGGCGCCTGTGAAGCCTTACGATCCACTCGCCGATCTGAAACCTGAGCCTTAGTGAGGTGCGTATGTCTACCGATTCGAGTTTCAACGACAAACGTCCGGACAGCGTTCCAACCACCCCTGAAAACGACATCGATCCCGTGTTGGATCCGGACAGTCCTTTAAGGGATCCTCTGGCCAGACCTGTGGTAGTGCCGACGGAGCATCCACAGGGCTGGAAAAACCCGAGTGCCGGGGACGGCATTCCGGGCGACGATCAGATGCCGCTGCCCAATGATTAACGCAAGTTAAAAAAAAGCCCCGAATATCCGGGGCTTTCTTCTGCTGTCGCTTATTTACTTCGACGCTTCTACTACGCCGCTCTGACGATGTTTGAGGTTCTTGTCGGATTTATACTGCAGGGCTACAGACGGCACGTTCGTGCCCTTGCCGGTTTCCACCCAGCTGCGAATACGGCTGGCATCGGCAAAGTGTGTGTACTTGCCGAAAGCATCAAGAATCACCAGCGCAACCTGGCGATTACCCATACTGGTGACCAGCACCAGGCAGTGACCGGCCTCATTGGTGAACCCGGTTTTCGTCAGTTTGATGTCCCAGTTCGGCTTTCTGACCAGATGGTCGGTATTGCGGAAACCCAGGCTGTAATTGGGTTTGCGGAACGAGACGGTTTTTTCCTTGGTCGTGCTCAGCTCAGTCAATAGTGGATACTTGTGCGCGGCGACCAACAGTTTGCTCAGGTCGCGGGCGGTGGACACATTGCGAGGGGAGAGACCGGTCGGTTCGACGAAGTGGGTGCTGGTCATGCCCAGTGCCTTGGCTTTGGCATTCATCGCTGCAATGAACGCGACATAGCCGCCACGGTAGTGATGGGCAAGGCTCGCGGCAGCGCGGTTTTCCGAGGACATCAGGGCAATCAGCAGCATTTCCCGGCGCGGCAGTTCGCTTTTGAGTTTGACTCGGGAAAACACGCCTTTCATTTCCGGCGTGTCGCTGATGTTGATGGACAGGTATTCGTCCATGTTCTGATTGGCTTCGACGACGATCAGGCCAGCCATCAGTTTGCTGACGGAAGCGATCGGCACTACCACGTCAGGGTTGCTGGCATAGATGACTTTGTTGGTCTGCATATCCAGCAGCAATGCGCTGCTGGAAGCGATCTTGAGTTGTGAGGTGTCGCGGGGCGCCGAGATGGTTTCGGCGGCGTGGGCCATTGGCGTGATGAACGTCCCTGTAAGTGCAAATAATAGGCTCAGGATGGAAAGACGGATTTTCACGCTGGCAGACTCATTAGGTGTGGATTAGCCGTTCTGTAACGGGTTTTTTCTTCAAACCGACGCATTTTAGGAGTATGGCTGAAGAACTGTCGATGGTTGTTCGAAGATCAGGTGAAAGGCCTTGAAAACCTGCGCTAAACGGGGGTTTCCGTCGAGTGGTAGAGGTTTTTGGTCAGGCAAAAAGAACCCCGCCATTGGCGAGGTTCTTTTTTACCGCAGCTGTAAGAACAGTGAATCAACTGTGCAGGGTTTCGGCTGCATACAGTGTATTTTCAAGCAGGCAGGCACGAGTCATCGGACCCACACCACCCGGGACTGGAGTGATCCAGCCGGCGCGGGGCAGGGCGGTTTCGTAGATCACGTCACCGACCAGTTTGCCGTCTTCCTGGCGGTTGATGCCGACGTCGATCACGATCGCGCCTTCCTTGATCCATTCCCCCTTGACCAGCCCCGGCTTGCCGGCGGCGACCACCACCAAGTCGGCACGGCCGACATGGCCCGCCAGATCCTTGGTGAAACGGTGAGTGACAGTCACGGTACAGCCGGCCAGCAGCAATTCCATCGCCATCGGGCGGCCAACAATGTTGGAGGCCCCGACAACCACGGCGTCCATCCCGTAAAGATCGACACCAGTGCTTTCCAGCAACGTCATGATGCCTTTAGGGGTGCACGGACGCAGCAGCGGAATGCGCTGGGCCAGGCGGCCGACGTTATAAGGGTGGAAACCGTCGACGTCTTTGTCTGGACGAATGCGCTCCAGCAATTTGGAGGCGTCCAGGTGTTCAGGTAATGGAAGCTGAAGCAGAACGCCATCAATCACCGGATCGTCGTTCAAACGATCAATCAGATCAGTCAGCGCTTCTTGAGTGGTTTCGGAAGGCAGGTCATAGGCTTGAGAAATGAAGCCGACCTCTTCACAGTCTTTACGCTTGTGCGAGACATAAACCTGAGAGGCAGGATCGCTGCCGACCAGGATCACCGCGAGGCCGGGCGTGCGCAGGCCTTGCTGGCGACGCTCATTGACGCGTTTGGCGATCTGCTGGCGCAGGCTGGCGGCGATCGATTTGCCGTCGATTAGTTGTGCAGTCATTGCGCGTGATTAACCATCGAGAGGGGAAAAAAAGAGAACGCATTCTCGCATGTCATGAGGTAAGGGCAAAGGCGCTTGGTCTGCAAATTCCCCTAACCCCTTTAATTAAATGAATTTTTTTTAAAAAAGAGTTGACGACCTTCAGGGTCACCTATAACATTCGTCGCACTTGTCGGGCACAGCCTAGCACTGGTTATGAAGGTCGAGCAGGGTTGATGTTTAATTCGGTGAGACTGAAAGCACTTAGTTTGTAATCGTCCAAGAATACAGATTAACAAGGCGCCCGTAGCTCAGCTGGATAGAGCATCCGCCTTCTAAGCGGATGGTCGCAGGTTCGAGTCCTGCCGGGTGCGCCATTAGGCAGCTTTGGCACAAGTAACGCAACATGGCAATATGGTGGGCGTAGCTCAGTTGGTAGAGCACGGGATTGTGACTCCCGTTGTCGAGGGTTCGATCCCCTTCGTCCACCCCATATTTAGAAAGGCGCCAGATTAACAGTCTGGCGCCTTTGCTTTAAAAGCTTGATGCGGATGTGGTGGAATTGGTAGACACACTGGATTTAGGTTCCAGCGCCGCAAGGTGTGAGAGTTCGAGTCTCTCCGTCCGCACCATTACAAGTAGCTATTTAATAGCAGAAAACGGCGCAGCACCTGAAAAGGGCTGCGCCGTTTTTGTTTTAGAAATCTGAATTTTCAAAACGACCGCAGGTTCTGGGTTGAGAGGGCAGGTCGGGTCGTCGGATTTGTTTCTCGATGATGCTGATTCGTCCGTTGATCCCCTCGGGGGTCGACTGTCAGGGATGGATTGCCGGTGTTTCTATATATAGAAGGATTGGTGCAGAGCCCTGGCATGATTGGTTGTATTTGCTAACAGGGCGAGGCACAACCGTTTGTCCCCGCCTATAAATTGCCTGCTGCTTTTTTACCCGTTTTCAGTAGGGTGACTTCTTGAGTTTGACCCACTAGAATGCATGCCCTTGATTCTGGGGTCGGAAACGGCCGGCTAACGTCTGTGCAACGAGGAATATCCATGCAAGTTTCTGTTGAAAATACTTCTGCTCTTGAGCGCCGCATGAGCATCACCGTGCCGGCGGAGCGCATCGAGACTCAGGTCAACAAGCGTCTGCAGCAGACTGCCCAAAAGGCCAAGATTGCTGGCTTCCGTCCAGGCAAAGTGCCAATGAGTGAAATCAAGCGCCGTTTTGGTGCTGATGCACGTCAAGAAGCCGTTGGCGACGTGATCCAGTCCTCTTTTTACGAAGCTGTCGTTGAGCAGAAGCTGAACCCGGCGGGTGCTCCTTCGATCGAACCTAAGTCGATGGAAGCCGGCAAAGATCTGGAATACGTCGCCATCTTCGAGGTGTTCCCTGAGTTCACCGTTGCCGGTTTCGAAGGTATCACTGTCGAGCGTCTGAGCGCTGACGTGGCTGATGCCGATCTGGACAAAATGCTGGAAGTCCTGCGCAAGCAGAACACCCGTTTCGAAGCCGCCGATCGCGCTGCTCAAAACGAAGACCAGCTGAACATCGATTTCGTTGGCAAGGTTGACGGCGAAGTGTTCGCTGGCGGTTCCGCCAAAGGTACTCAGCTGGTTCTGGGTTCCGGCCGCATGATCCCTGGTTTTGAAGACGGTCTGGTTGGCGCTGAAGCCGGCGAAGAGCGCGTTCTGAACCTGACCTTCCCAGAGGACTATCAGAACCTCGACCTGGCCGGCAAAACCGCCGAGTTCACCGTTACCGTGAACACTGTTTCCGAGCCGAAACTGCCAGAGCTGACCGAAGAATTCTTCGCTCAATTCGGTATCAAGGAAACGGGTCTGGAAGGCTTCCGCACCGAAGTTCGCAAGAACATGGAGCGTGAACTGCGTCAGGCGATCAAATCCAAAGTAAAGAATCAGGTAATGGACGGTCTGCTGGCCACCAACCCGATCGAAGTGCCTAAGGCTCTGCTGTCGAACGAAGTTGACCGTCTGCGCGTGCAGGCTGTTCAGCAGTTTGGCGGCAACATCAAGCCTGACCAGCTGCCGGCCGAGCTGTTTGAAGAACAAGCCAAGCGCCGCGTTGTCCTGGGTCTGATCGTGGCTGAAGTGGTCAAGCAATTCGACCTCAAGCCTGACGAAGCCCGCGTTCGTGAAATGATTCAGGAAATGGCTTCGGCTTACCAAGAGCCTGAGCAGGTTGTGTCTTGGTACTACAAGAACGACCAGCAACTGAACGAAGTTCGTTCGGTTGTGCTGGAAGAGCAAGTTGTGGATACTGTTCTGCAGAAAGCTAGCGTGACCGACAAATCGGTCTCTTACGAAGAAGCGGTCAAGCCGGTAGAAGCTCCACAAGCCGACTGATCGTTTTTGCGGTAAGAAGTACACACCATAAGCCAGCCTTCGTGCTGGCTTATGCGTATTCAAGACATAACTATTTGGGAGTGACTGCAGAGCATGTTCCGTAATTCGTATATTCAGCAGAACTCTGATATCCAGGCCGCAGGCGGCCTGGTCCCGATGGTTGTCGAGCAGTCCGCTCGTGGCGAGCGCGCCTACGACATTTACTCGCGCCTTCTCAAGGAGCGAGTGATCTTTCTGGTTGGCCCGGTAGAGGACTACATGGCCAACCTGATCTGTGCGCAACTGCTGTTCCTTGAAGCGGAAAACCCGGACAAGGACATCCATCTCTATATCAACTCCCCGGGCGGTTCGGTGACAGCGGGCATGTCGATCTACGACACCATGCAGTTCATCAAACCCAACGTGTCGACCACCTGTATCGGCCAGGCGTGCAGCATGGGCGCTTTTCTACTGACAGCCGGTGCTCCTGGCAAGCGTTTCTGCTTGCCGAACTCACGCGTGATGATTCACCAGCCACTGGGTGGTTTCCAGGGGCAGGCGTCGGATATCGAAATCCATGCCAAGGAAATCCTCTTCATTCGTGAGCGTCTCAACACGCTGATGGCCAAGCATAGCGGGCACACTCTCGAAGAGATCGAGCGTGATACCAACCGCGACAACTTCATGAGTGCAGAAGCCGCACGCGAGTACGGGTTGATCGATGAAGTGATCACCCAGCGCCCCGCTTAAAATAAGCAGCTCAAAATAGGGGTGGTCGGCTGCTCCGATCACCAGCGGGCTTGAAAAAGCCCGCAATAGCCTTCATCTTGTGTTGCAAGCCTATCGGATTTGGATCGAACGAATGACTGACACCCGCAACGGCGAGGACAACGGCAAGCTGCTCTATTGCTCCTTCTGTGGCAAAAGCCAGCATGAAGTGCGTAAGTTGATTGCCGGCCCCTCGGTCTTTATTTGCGACGAGTGCGTCGACCTGTGCAATGACATCATCCGTGAGGAGGTGCAGGAAGCCCAGGCCGAAAGCAGCGCGCATAAATTGCCTTCGCCTAAAGAAATCAGCGGCATCCTTGATCAGTATGTGATTGGTCAGGAGCGTGCGAAAAAGGTTCTGGCCGTAGCGGTATACAACCACTACAAGCGTCTGAACCAGCGCGACAAGAAAAGTGACGACGTCGAACTCGGCAAGAGCAACATCCTGCTGATCGGCCCGACAGGCTCGGGTAAAACCCTGCTTGCCGAAACATTGGCTCGCTTGCTGAACGTTCCGTTCACCATCGCCGACGCAACCACCCTCACCGAGGCGGGTTACGTGGGTGAAGATGTCGAGAACATCATTCAGAAGCTGCTGCAGAAGTGCGATTACGACGTAGAAAAAGCCCAGATGGGCATTGTCTACATCGATGAGATCGACAAGATCTCGCGCAAGTCTGACAACCCGTCGATCACTCGGGACGTTTCCGGTGAAGGCGTGCAGCAGGCCTTGCTCAAGTTGATCGAAGGCACTGTCGCTTCCGTTCCGCCTCAAGGTGGTCGCAAGCATCCGCAGCAGGAATTCCTTCAGGTTGACACCCGTAACATCCTGTTTATCTGCGGCGGCGCATTCTCCGGTTTGGAAAAGGTTATTCAAAACCGTTCCACCAAGGGCGGCATCGGTTTCAACGCGGAAGTACGCAGCAAGGAAGAAGGCAAGAAGGTGGGTGAGTCCCTGCGTGAAGTCGAGCCTGACGATCTGGTCAAGTTCGGTCTGATCCCGGAGTTCGTCGGTCGTCTGCCGGTACTTGCCACGCTGGACGAGCTTGATGAGGCTGCGTTGATGCAGATTCTCACCGAGCCGAAAAATGCGCTGACCAAACAGTATGCCAAGCTGTTCGAGATGGAAGGTGTGGACCTGGAATTCCGGGCCGACGCTTTGAAATCGGTCGCCAAACGTGCTCTGGAACGCAAAACCGGTGCTCGTGGACTGCGTTCGATTCTCGAAGGTGTATTGCTCGACACTATGTATGAAATCCCCTCGCAGTCCGAGGTGAGTAAAGTAGTGATCGACGAAAGCGTTATAGAAGGCAAGTCCAAGCCACTGTATATCTACGAAAACAGTGAGCCGGCTGCCAAGGCAGTGCCTGACGCTTAAGCGTCAGGCAGCTGGTACAAAGAAGGGGCCTTCGGGCCCCTTTTCTTTTAAAGCGTTTTTAACACCCTCTTTGCGCTTGTTTTTTTTCAAAGCAGCCCCCATCTTGGTTTTAAGTTTACTTCCATCTGTTTACGGCCTTATGGCCGCCGTAGAGGCGAAATCATGAAGACAACCATCGAATTGCCTCTCCTGCCATTGCGTGATGTCGTGGTTTATCCGCACATGGTTATCCCGCTGTTCGTGGGGCGCGAGAAATCCATCGAAGCCCTCGAAGCAGCGATGACGGGCGACAAGCAGATCCTTCTGCTGGCTCAGAGAAACCCTGCTGACGACGATCCCGGTGAAGACGCACTTTATCGCGTGGGTACCGTTGCTACCGTTCTGCAGTTGCTCAAGCTGCCTGACGGCACGGTCAAGGTTTTAGTCGAAGGCGAGCAGCGGGGCGCGGTTGAGCGTTTCAGCGAAGTGGACGGCCACTGCCGTGCCGACGTCTCATTGATCGACGAAGTCGACGCGCCGGAGCGCGAGTCGGAAGTGTTCGTCCGCAGCCTGCTGGCTCAGTTCGAACAATATGTGCAGTTGGGCAAGAAAGTCCCGGCTGAAGTCCTGTCGTCGCTCAACAGCATCGACGAACCAGGTCGCCTGGTCGACACCATGGCCGCGCACATGGCCCTGAAGATCGAGCAGAAGCAGGAAATCCTCGAAATTATCGATTTGTCGGCCCGGGTCGAGCACGTTCTGGCGTTGCTGGATGCTGAGATCGATCTGCTGCAAGTCGAAAAACGCATTCGCGGTCGCGTTAAGAAACAAATGGAGCGCAGTCAGCGCGAGTACTACCTGAATGAGCAGATGAAGGCCATTCAGAAAGAGCTTGGCGACAGCGACGAAGGCCACAACGAAATCGAAGAGCTGAAAAAGCGTATCGATGCCGCTGGTCTGCCCAAAGATGCCTTGGCCAAAGCCCAGGGTGAATTGAACAAATTGAAACAAATGTCGCCAATGTCTGCGGAAGCGACCGTGGTCCGCTCGTATATTGACTGGCTGGTTCAGGTGCCGTGGAAGGCGCAGAGCAAAGTGCGCCTGGATCTCGCGCGCGCAGAAGACATTCTCGATGCAGACCACTATGGTCTGGAAGAAGTCAAAGAACGGATTCTCGAATACCTTGCCGTGCAAAAACGCGTGAAGAAAATTCGTGGCCCGGTGTTGTGCCTGGTCGGTCCTCCGGGTGTGGGTAAAACCTCGCTGGCGGAGTCGATCGCTCACGCCACCAACCGAAAATTCGTGCGTATGGCCCTCGGCGGCGTACGCGATGAAGCGGAAATTCGCGGTCATCGCCGTACTTATATCGGTTCGATGCCAGGAAGATTGATTCAAAAGATGACAAAAGTGGGCGTCCGTAACCCGCTGTTCCTGCTTGATGAAATCGACAAAATGGGCAGTGACATGCGTGGCGATCCGGCGTCGGCGTTGCTGGAAGTGCTCGACCCTGAGCAAAACCATAACTTCAACGATCACTATTTGGAAGTCGACTACGACCTGTCCGATGTGATGTTCCTTTGCACCTCGAACTCCATGAACATTCCACCAGCCCTGCTGGACCGGATGGAAGTGATCCGTCTGCCGGGTTACACCGAAGACGAGAAGATCAACATTGCTGTCAAATACCTTTCGCCAAAGCAGATTACTGCCAACGGCTTGAAAAAAGGCGAGCTGGAATTCGACGCCGAAGCGATCCGCGACATCATCCGCTACTACACCCGTGAAGCCGGTGTACGGGGGCTGGAGCGCCAGATTGCCAAGGTTTGCCGCAAGACGGTCAAAGAGCATTCACTGGAAAAACGCTTCTCGGTGAAGGTCACGGCCGAGATGCTGGAACACTTCCTGGGCGTGCGCAAATTCCGTTACGGTCTGGCCGAATCGCAGGATCAGATCGGTCAGGTTACCGGGCTGGCGTGGACTCAGGTGGGTGGTGAGTTGCTGACCATCGAAGCGGCCGTCGTGCCGGGTAAAGGCCAGTTAATCAAAACCGGCTCTTTGGGTGACGTGATGGTCGAATCGATCACTGCGGCCCTGACCGTTGTCCGCAGTCGCGCGAAGAGCCTGGGGATTCCCCTGGACTTCCACGAGAAGCGCGACACGCACATCCACATGCCGGAAGGGGCGACTCCGAAGGACGGCCCTAGCGCCGGTGTAGGCATGTGCACGGCTCTGGTGTCGGCTTTGACCGGGATTCCTGTACGCGCGGACGTTGCCATGACTGGCGAAATTACGTTGCGTGGTCAGGTACTGGCGATTGGTGGTCTGAAAGAAAAACTGCTCGCTGCTCACCGTGGCGGAATCAAGACCGTGATCATTCCGGAAGAGAATGTGCGCGATCTGAAGGAAATTCCTGACAATATCAAGCAAGATCTACAGATTAAACCGGTTAAATGGATTGACGAGGTCCTGCAAATTGCGCTGCAATACGCGCCGGAGCCGCTGCCTGATGTGGTTCCCGAGATAGTTGCAAAGGATGAAAAACGCGAGTCTGACTCTAAGGAAAGAATTAGCACGCATTAGTACGCATTTGCCTGGGGGGCTTCCTTGACAGCTTTTTAGAGCCCTTGTTATAAAGCGGCTCTTAAGTGTCTGTAGGCCATTCAGCACTCGTTTTTGCTTTCACCAAAAAACTTAGAATCATACTCAAATAGATATAAGGGGACTTAGAGTGAACAAGTCGGAACTGATTGATGCTATCGCTGCATCCGCTGATATCCCGAAAGCTGCTGCTGGCCGTGCGCTGGACGCTGTAATCGAATCCGTCACTGGCGCTCTCAAGGCTGGCGACTCTGTCGTTCTGGTTGGTTTCGGTACTTTCTCCGTCACCGATCGTCCAGCTCGCATTGGTCGTAACCCACAGACCGGTAAGACGCTGGAAATCGCAGCCGCTAAAAAACCAGGTTTCAAAGCCGGTAAAGCACTGAAAGAAGCTGTCAACTAAGTTCGATTCAGGTTTTTGCCTATCCGGGTCGGGGTCATGCCTGACCTGGCAGCGGAGCGGTAGTCCGGTCGGCGAGTCGCCGATCCGAGACGCCGAGGCTCGCAAGTTCGAGTCATCGGTCCGCTCCGCCAGTTACGAGAAGGCGCATCCTCGGATGCGCCTTTCTTCTATCCGGATTCTACCCACGCTCCACGGTTGCCTAATTTTGAAGTTCAACCGTTTCTGGGGGACGCATGCTGCAGAATATCAGGGACAATTCACAAGGCTGGATTGCCAAGACCATTATCGGGATCATCGTTGTATTGATGGCGTTCACCGGTATCGAGGCCATTTTCCAGGCGACGACCACCAGCCAGGACGCGGCCAAGGTCAATGGTGAAGAAATCAGCCAGAACGAGCTGAGCCAGGCGGTCGATATGCAACGCCGTCAGCTCATGCAACAGCTGGGCAAGGATTTCGATGCTTCATTGCTCGACGAAAAAATGCTGCGCGAATCCGCCCTCAAAGGCTTGATCGATCGCAAGCTGCTGCTGCAAGGTGCAGAAGATTCGAAATTTGCCTTTTCCGAAGCTGCTTTGGACCAAGTGATCCTGCAAACGCCTGAATTCCAGGTCGATGGCAAGTTCAGCGCTGAGCGTTTCGACCAGGTGATTCGTCAACTCGGCTACAGCCGCATGCAATTCCGCCAGATGCTGGCTCAGGAAATGCTGATCGGTCAGCTGCGCGCTGGTCTGGCGGGTAGCGGTTTCGTCACCGATGCACAGGTTCTGGCATTCGCCCGTCTGGAAAAACAGACCCGCGATTTCGCTTCCTTGAACGTCAAGGTTGACCCGGCGGCTGTGAAGCTGACCGACGATGAAGTCAAAGCCTACTACGACGAACACGCCAAGGAATTCATGACGCAGGATCAGGTGGTCATCGATTACCTCGAGTTGAAGAAGGCTTCCTTCTTTGATCAGGTCAGCGTCAAGGACGAAGACCTGCAAGCGGCGTATCAGAAAGAAACCGCGAACCTGTCCGAACAACGCCGGGCCGCGCACATTCTGATCGAAGTGAACGACAAGGTGACCGAAGCGCAAGCCAGGGCCAAGATCGACGAGATCCAGGCGCGTCTGGCAAAAGGCGAGAAGTTCGAGGCTTTGGCCAAGGAGTTCTCGCAGGATCCTGGTTCGGCAAACATCGGTGGTGACCTCGGCTATGCAGGTCCTGGTGTCTACGATCCAGCCTTCGAAACAGCGCTGTATGCGTTGGCCAAGGATCAGGTTTCGGCGCCGGTTCGCACCGACTTCGGCTTTCACCTGATCAAGCTGTTGGGCGTGGAAGCACCTGAAGTGCCGACGTTAGCCAGTTTGAAAGACAAGCTGACCCGTGAGCTGAAAACCCAGCAGGTCGAACAGCGTTTCGTCGAGGCGACCAAGCAACTGGAAGACTCGTCGTTCGAAGCCTCCGATCTGGCTCAGCCGGCGCAGGACCTGAAGCTGACCGTTCACACGTCCAAGCCGTTCGGTCGTGAAGGTGGCGAAGGTGTTGCGGCCAACCGTGCCGTGGTCACTGCTGCGTTTAGCCCTGAAGTGCTGAATGAGGGTGCCAACAGCACCGCCATCGAACTCGATCCTGAAACTGTGATCGTGCTGCGTGCCAAGGAGCACCTGAAACCTGCGCAACTGCCTCTCGAAAGCGTTGCTGCCGGCATTCGCGTGCAATTGGCCAAGGAGCACGCCAGTGCTGCCGCCAAGACCAAGGCTGAAGAGCTGATTGTCAGCCTGCGCGATGGCAAGATACCGCTGGACAAGGCGATCGACGGCCAGAACTGGAAAATAATCCAGTCAGCCACTCGTGGCCAGGAAGGGGCTGACCCAACCGTGTTGCAAGCGCTGTTCCGCATGCCGAAGCCGGCTGCGAAGGACAAGCCGACCTTCAGTAGCGTGACCCTGGTCGACGGTAGCCTGGTGATCGTGCGTCTGAACGCCGTGAACGAAGCCGCTGCGCCGACTGAAGAGGAGAAGGCTCAATACCGTCGCTTCCTCGCCTCACGCATTGGCCAGCAAGACTTTGCGGCTTACCGCAAACTGCTGGAAAGCGAGGCTGAGATCAAGCGCTTCTGATGCCTGACTGAGCTTGTCGCGACACAAAGCCCCCAGCCGAAAGGCTGGGGTTTTTTATGCGCGAAACAAAAGCAGGGCGGGTTACCCGTCGCCTGAGTATTTACCATGCGACTTTTTCCTGTAAATGACAGTCAGTAGACTTGTAACTGTTTTAAGACATTAATCGATACTCCGCTAAGCATCGATCTGTTGCACAATACGCCCCGAACCGTTTTCCTCAGGATGTTCAATGTTTAAATCATTTCCCATACGTGTTGCTGGGCTGGCGTTGTTGCTGGCCGTTGCTGCCGGCTGCTCGTCGAAGAAAGCCCCAATCTATGAGCATGAGAATTTCGACGACTCCGGAACGTTTTCGCGCAGCTACCCGGTGACTGATGCGCAGACGTGCGAAGCCGCCCGTCGGGCGTTGCTCAGTCAGGGCTACATCATCACCAGCGCCGACCCGAAACTGGTCAGCGGACACAAAAGTTTCCAGCAGACCGGCGAGAGCCACTTGGAGATCAGCTTCAGTGTGGTCTGTGCCGATGATGGCAGTGAGGGGCTCCACGCGACCATGTTCGCCAACGCCCTGCAGGACCGTTATGCGCTGAAGAAGACCAACAACTCCGCCAGCGTTGGTGTGGGCGTGCTGGGTTCGGTGTCGATGCCGATTGGCTCGTCCGACGACTCGATGGTCAAGGTTGCCAGCGAAACCGTATCGTCGCCCAAGTTCTACGAGCGTTTCTTCACCCTGGTCGAGTTGTTCCTGCCGCCGGAAGCGAAAAAGGCCGCGCACATCAAGGAGAAGCCGAAACCTGATCTTGGCGTGCCTGAAGCCAAGGCCGCACCGGCTCCGTTGGCACCGCCTGCGGCAGAACCTGCGTCGGCACCTGCCGAAGCTGCTCCAGCAGCCTCTGAGCCGGTTGCACCGCCGCCCGAAACCGCTCCGATCGCTCCGACCGAGAACTCCGAACCGGCACCGGCCACGGAAACAGTCACTCCGCCACCGGAATCAAGCCTGCCTCCACCCACCGAGCCTATTTCGGCCAATCCTGCTTCAGGCCAGTAATCGGATTCTGGCGCTGCGGGATCGGGTCAAACGACATCGATTGCGCAGCGACTTCAAGTTTGATCCACGTCAACTCAGACCATCGTCCTACGGCCTGTATCGAAAAAATCCTGTGATAAATTCCTGACGGCCTGCTACGTTTTATTAAGTAGTCGCTGAGCGGCTTGCCTGCGTCATTTTTCTTTCACGTGGGCACTTTATGCTCGGGGTTCTGGACATTATTCAGGTGTTTTTTTCAACGAGTTGTGGGGGATTAAAATGGACGATTATCAAGAAGAACTGCTCGAGTATCAGGCGTTTGAACTGGATCCGCTGGAACCCGCCGAAGACGCTACTGAGCTGTAAGCGTCAAGCGGATTGGCGATGACTGCGGCGAAACTCGCCGGGTGTCTGGCCGCTCCAGCGTTTGAAGGCCCGTTGAAACGCTTCGGCTGAGGCAAAGCCCAGCAGGTAGGCGATTTCTCCGAACGCCAGTTCGGTATCGCGGATGTAGGTCATGGCCAGGTCGCGACGTGTGTCGTTGAGAATCGCGCGAAATTGCGTGCCTTCCTCGGCAAGTTTGCGGCGCAAGGTCCAAGTTGGCAGCTTCAGGCGTGCCGCCACTTCTTCCAGGTCGGGTTCCCGGCCACCATTGAGTAACGGCCCCAGCAACTGAGTGATACGTTCACGCAGGCTGCGGGTGCGTGTCAGTTGCTCCAGTTCCCGTTCACACAGTTGCAGCAGGTGTCGCCAAGTGCTTGGGCAATGTTGCGGGTTACGCTGTGCGAGGCTGGCAAGGCTCAAGCGCAGTTGATTGTGCTCGCCGCCAAACTGGATCGGGCAGTCACCCAGCACCTCATAAGCCGTGCGGTAATCCGGTTCATCAAACTCGATCTCGATGCGTTCGGCCCGCAACGGGGCAGGGCTTATGCTGGACAATTGCTGCAACCAGCCAGCGATGATCGAATCCACCACGAAGCGGTTGTAGGCGTTGTAAGGGCTGATGGAATAGAACCGCAGCCAGGCGCCTTGAGCGTCTTCGTGAAAGCTCGATTGACCGCGATAGTTGGAGCCATATAAGGCTTCGAAGCGAATCAGGCAGCGCGCGGCTTCTCGCACCGTTGGCGCCTGGGCGGCGGTGACCCCGGCCAAGCCGGCTTGGCTCAGGCGACTGAGCTGGCCCATGCGCAAACCAAGTGCCGGGTTGTCGGTCAGTTGAATGGCGCTGTGGCCCAGACGCATGTAGCGCGGGATCGAGAGCCGGGCGCCTGCTTCGCTCAGGCGAGCCGCGTCGAGGCCGTATTGTTCGAGCAGCGTCTGAGGGTCTACACCGTGGCTGCGCACGGCGTCGGTCAGGCTATGAACAAAGCCCACCGACAGATCGCCGAGCCGCATCGGCAACGGTTTCATGGGTTACAACCAGAGGTTCAGCAAACGCGCGCCACGGGCATTGCCGTCGGCGAACTGCTGCCCGTTGCTGCTGAGAAAACTTTGACCGGCGCTGCCCTGATCCCAGAACTGACCGCGCAGGAACACGCTTATGCCGGCGATTGACTGGCTGCTGGGTGGTTGAGTGATGAGTGTCAGGCGATGCCAGGCCTGGCCTTCACTGAGCTCCCCGGCCTTGAGACTGACGGAGCCAGGCGTCAACAGCCCCTTGTAGCCACGCCACGGTTTGTCCCAGGTGCCGCGCCCGATCACAAACGCCGGGACCGCGACGAACTGCGCCCCCTGGCTGTCGAGCTTGCGGTAATTGTCCGGGTACCAGCTGTCGCTGCCGATCAGAACACCCAAGCGTCCGGCCGGGGTGTCGACGACGTTGAGCGTATGCTCGCCGTTGGCCGCGATGACTTCATGCTCATCGAAAATCGGATGCATCTGACGCTGGGGCTGGCCGATCGGCAGGCCATCGGCGCCGAACACCACGGTGCTGTTGTACAACGCGCCGCGGCCGATTTTCAGGGTGCCGTCGATGACGCTAGGCTCGGGCAGCACGATGGAGCCCGCCACCAGGGTCACGTGGAATTCTTTCGCCAGACCACCAAACAGCGCCTGGTAGTCCTTGGCCATGCCTTTGGCCTTCATGCGCAGGTGTGCGTCGTCCAGACGGCTGTCGCCCTTGGCACTGATTAGCGCGCGGAGGAACTTCAAGGGATTGCTCACCGCCAGCCAGTTCATGGCTTCCTTGAGCGTGGTGGCCTGGTACAGCTCATCTTTCTCGCCGCTGACCATCAACCAGGTGCCGACATGTTCGGGCAGTACAACGATGGTTTTTTCATTCAGGAGACCCTGGTCCTGGGCCTTCTGCAAATAGGCCGCCAGCTTGCGGTGCAAGCGCTCGGAGCTTTGGTAGTCGGTGGGAAACAGCTCGGGCTGGATCCCCAGCAAGTTGCCGCGATCAGCAGGTGTGCCTTGGTCGACCGCAAGATTGATCCGCAGGTCCGACAGGTAATGACCCGCCGGACGGTCCGCGGCCCACATGGCGTAGGTCGTGAGGGCGGCGATCAACGCCATGGAAAAGGTCAGGTACAGAAGTTTGCGCATGGGGAAACAGTCAACGGCCGTGCAGGGTTCGCGACTAGGGTAGGGCGCATGCCGGCACTTGCCAAGGGGCTGCTGCGCATTTGGATCAATAAGTTGTCAGTTTGGGTCATTGAGCGACAGTGCTGCGACTCTTAGTCTGTCCAACATGACTGACGGGGGCCGTAGAGCCCCTGCACTTTTTCCGTGATCGCTCGATGTGGAGTTACCGATGGCCGCCGCTCATTACCCGCACCTGCTGGCCCCGCTGGACCTGGGTTTTACCACGCTGCGCAACCGTACCCTGATGGGTTCGATGCACACCGGTCTTGAGGAAAAGCCCGGCGGTTTCGAGCGCATGGCGGCGTACTTCGCCGAACGTGCCCGTGGCGGCGTTGGCCTGATGGTCACCGGTGGTATTGGCCCGAACGATGAGGGCGGCGTGTACTCCGGCGCGGCCAAACTGACCACTGAGGCGGAAGCGCTTAAGCACCAGATCGTCACCCGCGCGGTGCACGAGGCGGGCGGCAAGATCTGCATGCAGATTCTTCACGCCGGTCGTTATGCCTATAGCCCGAAACAAGTCGCGCCGAGCGCCATTCAGGCGCCGATCAACCCGTTCAAGCCAAAAGAGTTGGACGAAGAAGGCATCGAGAAACAGATCAGCGATTTCGTCACCTGTTCGACCCTGGCGCAACAGGCCGAGTACGACGGCGTCGAGATCATGGGCTCCGAAGGTTATTTCATTAACCAGTTCCTCGCCGCCCACACCAACCACCGAACTGACCGCTGGGGTGGCAGCTATGAAAACCGTATGCGCCTGCCGGTGGAAATCGTCCGTCGGGTGCGTGAAGCGGTAGGCCCGAATTTCATTATTATCTTCCGCCTGTCGATGCTCGATTTGGTGGAAGGCGGCAGCAGTTGGGAAGAAATCGTCCAGCTGGCCAAGGCCGTCGAACAGGCCGGTGCCACGATCATCAACACCGGCATCGGCTGGCACGAAGCACGGATCCCGACCATCGCCACCAAAGTGCCGCGCGGCGCGTTCAGCAAAGTCACGGCCAAGCTGCGTGGCTCGGTGAGCATTCCGCTGATCACCACCAACCGCATCAACACCCCGGAAGTCGCCGAGCAGATTCTGGCCGAAGGCGATGCCGACATGGTCTCCATGGCGCGGCCGTTCCTCGCCGACCCGGACTTCGTCAACAAGGCAGCGGCCGGCCGTGGCGATGAAATCAACACCTGCATCGGTTGCAACCAGGCGTGCCTGGATCACACCTTCGGCGGCAAGTTGACCAGTTGCCTGGTGAACCCGCGCGCCTGCCATGAAACCGAACTCAATTACCTGCCAGTGCAACATATCAAGAAAATCGCTGTGGTCGGTGCCGGTCCTGCGGGTTTGTCCGCGGCTACCGTGGCCGCCGAGCGCGGGCATCAGGTGACGCTGTTTGATTCGGCCAGCGAAATTGGCGGCCAGTTCAACATCGCCAAGCGCGTGCCAGGCAAGGAAGAGTTCTTTGAAACCCTGCGCTACTTCAGCCGCAAACTGCAAACCACTAACGTCGAGCTGTGCCTGAACACCCGCGTTGATGTGGCAAAACTGGTCGAGGGCGGTTTCGACGAGATCATCCTGGCTACCGGTATTGCCCCAAGAACTCCGGCGATTCCAGGCGTCGAGAACGCCAAGGTGTTGAGCTACCTGGACGTGATCCTCGAGCGCAAACCGGTGGGCAAGCGCGTCGCGGTGATCGGCGCCGGTGGTATCGGATTCGATGTGTCGGAGTTCCTGGTTCACCAAGGCGTGGCCACCAGTCTGAATCGCGAGGCGTTCTGGAAGGAGTGGGGCATCGATACGCAGCTGCAAGCGCGCGGCGGTGTCGCCGGCATCAAGGCTCAACCCCATGCACCGGCTCGTGAAGTGTTCCTGCTGCAACGCAAGAAATCCAAGGTCGGCGACGGCCTGGGCAAGACCACCGGCTGGATTCACCGCACGGGGCTTAAGAACAAGCAGGTGCAGATGCTCAACAGCGTCGAGTACCTGAAGATCGACGACGAAGGTTTGCACATCCGCATCGGCGAAACCGGCGAGCCGCAAGTGCTGCCGGTGGACAATATCGTGATCTGCGCCGGGCAGGACCCGCTGCGCGAATTGCAGGAGGGTCTGGTGGCGGCCGGGCAGAACGTGCATTTGATTGGCGGCGCGGATGTGGCGGCGGAATTGGATGCGAAGCGGGCGATCAACCAGGGTTCGCGTCTGGCTGCTGAACTCTGACGTGGATCGTTCCCACGCGCCGCGAAGGAATGCCTCAATGGACGCTCCGCGTCCGCTTTAGGGACGCGGAGCGCCCCGGGCTGCATTCCCACGCAGAGCGTGGGAACGATCATCATCTCGACAACGGCTGTTAAGATGCCGGCTCTTCAACCAGAGCCGGCATCGATGCTTCTCCCTCCGAACAACTGGCTACCCCAAGCTCCGCTCGAACCCCTTCATCTCGGCTGGCTGACCAATGCCGGCATCGAAGCCGCGATCCTGCGTCTGGACCAGATCGATCCACTGATCAGCGGCAACAAGTGGTTCAAACTCATCGAGCACCTGAAATCCGCTGACCAGATCGGTGCCAAAGGCATCATCAGTCTCGGCGGTGCCCACTCCAATCATCTGCATGCACTGGCCGCCGCGGGCAAACGTTTCGGTTTCACCACCGTTGGCCTGCTGCGTGGACATCCACAAGAAACGCCGACGGCGAAGGACTTGCAGGCGTTCGGTATGCAGCTGCAATGGCTGGGTTATGGCGGTTATCGAGCGCGGCACGAGCCGGGTTTCTGGCAACCCTGGCAGGCGCAGTATCCCGATCTGCATCCGGTGCCGGAAGGTGGCGGCGGTTTGCAGGGAGCAAAGGGCTGCATGCAGCTGAGGACAATGGTCATTGAGCAGATGAACGGTCTGGGCTGGAACGACTACGACGGCTGGTGGCTGGCCTGCGGAACGGGCACGACCCTGGCCGGTCTGGTGCTGGCCGAGGCGGGCGAACACCCGGTGTATGGCGCGTTGACCGTGCCCGACGATCATGGGGTTGCGCAGCAGGTCGAATCGATTGTGCGGGAGGCGGGTTTACAGGATCGCGCTTATGAATTGTTCGACGCCAGCCGCGGTGGCTTCGCCAAAGTCGATCCGCTGTTACTCGAATTCATCGATCAGACCGAACAGGCCTGCGGCATTCCCCTCGAACCGCTGTACACCGGCAAAGCACTGTTGGCGCTCAAGCAGCACGTCGAAGCGGGAAAGTTTGCTCGTGGGACACGCTTGATCTTCATCCACACCGGCGGTTTGCAGGGCCGCCGGGGTTTCCAGTGAGCGGCCGAATTTAGCCGCGCTTGGGCATCATCCGCAGCAAGGTGTTATCGCGCACCACATAGTGGTGATAAATCCCTGCCAAGGCATGCAGGCCGATCAGCCAATAGCCGATAGTGCCGCCGAGTTCGTGCCAGCCCTGGATCTGCTTGGCCAACGCCTTGTCTTGCGCGATCAGCAACGGCAGGTCAAAGCCGTAGAACATCACTTGATGGCCTTTGGCGCTGGTGACCAGCCAGCCCAGAATCGGCATGGCGATCATAAAAATGTACAGCGCCCAGTGCATCAATTTGGCCAGCACGGTCTGCCACTGAGGCGAGGCCGGGAAGATTTGCGGTGCCGGGCCCTGGCTGCGAGCAAACAGCCGCAGCCAGACCAATACAAATACCGTCAAACCCAGCATAAAGTGCGATTCGGTGATCAGCGTCCGGCCGCCACTGCCTTTTGGAAAGATCCCGCGAAATTCGATACAGGCGTAAACCAGCGCCAGCAGGACCAGCATCAACCAATGCAGCGCGACCGATACGGTGCTGTAGCGTGAGTCGGAATTCTTCCAGGGCATACGGTGTTCCTCACAGGTCAGGTCGAGCCACCGTTCTTGTTCGACGGTGTGCGTTAACTGTAATCCGCTTTGGTGGATTTGCCTGTGGCTATTTGGGCGTTCAATGCTCTAGATCAGGAGGTTGGCCACAAAAAAGCGCCAGTTCCGTTAAGGACTGGCGCTTTTTTATGAGGCGATAGGTGCAATCAGTGGGTTTGCGGCATCTCGCCGTTGGCCAGGCGCTTATTGATATCAGCGATCACTTCCGGCAAATCGGTGATGGTGTCGATCATGTAGTGCGGCCGCGAGCCTTCGAACATTGCATGGATGCGTTTACGTTCGCTGGCCAGTTTGTCGCTGCCCAAGGCCTGATAACCTTCGTAGTCCAGGCCCAGCGCGTTGCCCGAACAGATCAGCGCCACGGTCCACATGCCGGCACGGCGACCTTCGAGAATGCCCGGCACGGTGTCGTCGATCTTCACGCAGGCCGCGACATCATCGATGCCCAGGGCAATCACGTTGGCCAGCGCCTGGGCCGGCCATGGACGGCCGTTGGGCACTTCGTCAGTGGCGACCACGTGGTCGGCAACGTAACCGTTGGTGGCGGCCAGTTCGACAACCTTGTCCATGACCTGTTTCGGGTAACCGGAGCATGAACCGATCTTGATCCCTTGCTGGCGCAGGTTGGCGATGGTGTCCAGCGCGCCGGGAATCAGCGCCGAATGCTCGGCGATTTTCTCGATTTGCAGTGGCATGAAGCGTTTGTAGATGGCAGTGACGTCGTCATCGGTCGGCGTACGGCCGAACACCGCGCGATAACGTTCGGCCACTTCTGGTTGATCGCACAGGGTGCGGATGTGGTCCCACTTGCCCATGCCCATCGGCCCGCGGGCTTCTTCAATCGAGACCTGGACGTCGAACTCGGCGAAAGCTTCGACAAAGATCTGCGTGGGTGCGAAGGAGCCAAAGTCGACCACGGTTCCGGCCCAGTCGAGGATGGCGGCTTGCAGTTTGGTTGGGTTTGCGTAGTTCATGTCTCAAATCCTGTATTGGGGAATGAAGAGCCGTGTCGTCGTGAATCAAATTTCTAAAACTTCCATCTCGCGCAACACTTCAGCTACCGCCGCCACGGCCGCGTGCATCTCGGCCTGGTTGACGTGGCCGATGCAGCCGACGCGGAAGGTTTCGACCTGGGTCAATTTGCCGGGGTAGAGGACGAAGCCCTTGGCCTTGACGCGTTCGTAGAATTCCTTGAACTGGTAGCGTGGATCTTTCGGTGCATGAAAGGTGACGATGATCGGCGCCTGAATGGCGGCGGGCAGGAAGCTGCGCAGTCCGAGCCTGGCCATGTCATCGAGTAGCACCTGGCAGTTGTTGGCGTAGCGCTGATGCCGGGCGGGCAAACCACCTTCTTCGTTGTATTGCAGCAGGGCTTCGTGCAGCGCGGCGACCACATGGGTCGGCGGGGTGAAGCGCCATTGGCCGGTCTTGGCCATGTAGGTGTGCTGGTCAAAAAGGTCCATCGCCAGCGAGTGCGAGTTGCCGGCGGCATTCGCCAGCGCTTCTTTGTGAGCGAAGACGAAACCCATTCCCGGCACGCCTTCCAGGCATTTGCCCGAGGCGGCGACCAGCGCGTCGAACGGCACCTGTTGCGCGTCGATCGGCAGGGCACCAAAGGAGCTCATGGCGTCGATGATCAGGCGTTTGCCGTGTTGCGCGATGACGTGGGCGATGTCCGGTAGCGGGTTGAGGATGCCGGTGCTGGTTTCGCAGTGAATCAGCGCGACGTGGGTGATGCTGGCGTCGGCGCGCAGCAGGCGGTCGACGTCGGCGGCGGTGGTCGGTTCGTCTTCGGCAGTTTCAAAGGTGCTGAAGGAGCGGCCGAGCACTTCGCAGATTTTCGCCAGGCGTTTGCCGTAGGCGCCGTTGATCAGCACCAGCACGTTGCCATCGCGTGGCACCAGCGTGCCGATCGCCGCTTCGAC
This sequence comes from Pseudomonas sp. Hz4, assembly GCF_054898165.1. Taxonomy (NCBI): domain Bacteria; kingdom Pseudomonadati; phylum Pseudomonadota; class Gammaproteobacteria; order Pseudomonadales; family Pseudomonadaceae; genus Pseudomonas; species Pseudomonas sp. Hz4. Next base: position 2,243,098 of record NZ_CM142719.1, read on the forward strand.
CGCGAACGTGCCGCTGCCTTGCAGGGGCACGCAGTGGTGGCTGTCGCCGCCGTTGATGATTGCCAGCAGTTGTTCGCAGAGGCTGGCGGTCAGTTGATTGAAGCGATCATCCCATGAGCCCCAGTCGACCATCATCGCCTGACGGGTGCGGGCCGATGTGGTCAATGGGCCGGGGGTGAGCAGGATGGGCTCGGCAGTACTCATTCTCGTGTCCTCGCAATCGACGGGATGAAGCTACGGGGCTTAAATTGCAATTTGTCGTGCTATCAATCAAATTGTTTATTGTTATGCCAGCCATCAGTGAGGGTTATTCATGAACCTGTTTCAGCTCCGCGCATTCGACGCCGTGGCCCGTGAGGGCAGCTTCACACGGGCCGCTGCGCGATTGTTCATCAGCCAACCGGCGGTCACCGGCCACATCAAGGCGCTGGAGGAGCACTACCAGATCACCTTGTTGCGGCGCACGGCACGACGAGTGGAATTGACGGAGGAGGGCACCAAACTGGCCGCGATCACCCGGGCGATGTTTGGTCTGGCCGAAGAAGCGCAGGTGATGCTGGAAGCGAACCGGCAGTTGCTGACCGGGCGTTTGGAGGTGGCGGCGGATGGGCCGCACATGGTCATGCCGATGCTCGCCAGCCTGCGCGCGCGCTATCCCGGAATTACCGTGAACCTGCGGCTGGGCAATGCTCAGGAAACCCTGGCGGCGTTGTTGTCGGAGCATGCCGACGTGGCGGTGTTGACCGAGGTCGAACCGCGCAAGGGTTTGCATTTGCAAGGCTTAAGCGAGTCACGAATTTGTGCGTTGGTGCCTGAGGGGCATCCGTGGGCGCAGATGTCGAAGGGCGTGCCGCTTAAGGCGCTGGATCAAGTGATTATGGTGTTGCGCGAGCCGAGCTCGATCACCCGGCGCACTTTCGACGAAGCCTGCGCGACGGCGTTGGTCAATCCACGGGTGTTGCTGGAGCTGGACAGTCGCGAGGCGGTGACCGAAGCCGTCGCCGCAGAATTGGGGGTTGGCGTGGTGTCGTCGGTGGAAGTCAGCCACGACCCGAGGGTGGTGGCGGTGCCGATTATTGGCGAAGGATTGCTCAATCGGCACATGATTGGCTGCATGGAACGGCGTCGGGATTTGCGCTTGATCCAGGCGTTTTTCGAGTTGGCGCCCTAGGAGGGTGATCGTTCCCACGCAGAGTGGGAACGCCTCAACGGACGCTCTGCGTCCGCTTTGAGAGTGTCAGTTTTTTTGTGTGCGGGCCGATAACGGCCTGCCGTCAGGCAGACCTTCATTTCAATAGCTCGGCCTGCTGAATCGATCTCCGTACAAAATCGCAAATTGATTCATGGCGCTCTTCCAATCGTGGGCCGCAGTGCCCCAATTGGCGGTGATATTTTGCAGTGCAAGCCAAATCAATTTCGTCGCAGCTTCGTCAGTTGGAAAGTGGCCTCTTGTCTTGATGATCTTGCGCAACTGAGCATTGATACTCTCGATGGCGTTGGTGGTGTAGATCACTTTTCGTATGGCTGGCGGGAAAACGAAAAATGGGATGACTCGGTCCCAAGCGCGTCTCCAGGCCGCAGCTACCGTTGGATATTGCTTGCCCCAAGGTCCAGCCTCGAACGCCTCTAGAGCTTGCTCGGCAACTTCAGCGTTGAGCGCTTGATAGATCGGCTTCAGCGCTTTGGCCAGCTCACGCCGCTTGTCCCAAGCCGCGTAATCAAGGCTGTTGCGGATCAAGTGGACGATACAAGTCTGTAACGTCGTCTCAGGGAACACCGCACTCAAGGCTTCTGGCATCCCTTTCAAGCCATCAGTTACCGCGATCAAAACGTCTTCGACGCCTCGGGTCTTGAGGTCATTGAAAACCTTCATCCAGAACTTGGCGCCCTCGGTAGTTTCAATCCAGATGCCCAAAATATCTCGGGTACCGTCCGGTAATACGCCCAGGGCCAAGTAGATTGCCTTGTTGCGAACCACCCCCTCGTCACGGATTTTGACCCGCAGCGCATCGAAGAAAATGACCGGATACATGGGTTCAAGTGGGCGTTGCTGCCAAGTACTGACTTCTTCCAGAACAGCGTCGGTGACTGAGCTGATGAAGTCAGGGGAGACGTCTGTCCCGTATTGCTCCGAGAGGAATGCACGAATCTCGCGAACGGTCATGCCGCGGGCATACATGGCAATGATTTTGTCATCGAAGCCTGTAAAACGGCGTTCGTGCTTGGGGATCAGGATCGGAGCAAAGCTGCCATCCCGGTCTCTGGGGATGTCCAGGCGCAACGGGCCGTCATCGGTGAGCACGGTTTTGCCGCTTTTGCCGTTGCGCTGGTTACTCGAATCCTCAGGACGCTCCGCGCCCTGAGGGTAGCCCAGGTGGTGCCCCAACTCCGCACCAAGCACCCGCTCGATCAGCGCTTTTTTGAACGCCATCGAGGCGTCCTGAATGGCTTCTGCACTCATCGGGCCGTTTACGAACTGATCAATCAGCTCTTTTGGAATGGCTGGAAGGTCTCGCGTGGCCTCACGGGCCGGTTTTTTCTTAGTCGGCATACATGCACCTCTTCAACATGTTATGCCCGAACACAAAATTTATGACACTCCCTCCGCTTTGGGACGCGGAGCGTCCCGGGCTGCATTCCCACGCAGAGCGTGGGAACGATCATTGGGGCAAACTCTCGCGAACCATCTCCAGAAACGTCGCCACCACCCGCCGCGAACTCTGCTCGCGCAAGCACACCAGCGTCTCGGTCAGCCGTCGTTTGCAATCGGTAATCGGCAACGCGCAAACCCTCGAATCCGCACCGAACTCGGCAGCCGATACCACGCCGACACCAATCCCCACGACCACTGCTTCACGCGCTGCTTCCCGACCTTCAACCTGAATCGCCGGGCGGACACGAAATCCGGCCCGAGCCATTTCTTCTTCCAGCGTCTGGCGCGTCACCGAGCCGATTTCCCGCAGCACCAAAGGCGTGTCGTCCAGGTCCGCGAGGCAAATCGATTCACGGTCGGCCCATGGATGATGGCGGGAAACGAACGCCACCATCGGATCATTGCGCAGCGGCAACGAAATCAATCGTTCGTCACTGACTTCACGCCCCAACAACGCCAGATCGGCCTGGTAGTTGAACAACCGAAACAGCGATTCATCGGTGTTACCGGTTTCGATTTTCACGCTGATGCCGGGATAGCGTTCGCAAAACCGGGCGATCTGCGGCAGCACGTGCACCGGCGCATCGACGGCGAGAATCAGGCTGCCGGTCTGCAATGCCTGAGATTCCTGAAGCAACTCTTGAGCCTCGGCCTCGATGACGAACAGCCGCTGAGTAATGCTCAACAAGCGCTCGCCCAGATCGGTCAGGCGCACCGAGCGTTTGTTGCGGTGGAACAGCAGCACACCGAAACGCTCTTCGAGTTTGCGCACTTGGTCGGAAATTGCCGGTTGGGTGAGAAATAGCCGCGCGGCGGCTTTGGTAAAGCTTCCGTGGACGGCCACGGCGTGGAAGGCTTTGAGCTGGGCGTGGGAAACCGACATCGAACCTCCAGTAACAATCTGAGCTTATATTGGAAATACGATAAATCGATTTCACTTATTAATCAGTAATTGTTTTTATCGGCCTCAGCCCCGGTGACTGGTGAGTCAAACAGCGTCGGCGGCCATGAGCCTGTGCGTGCAACAGCAGGACTCATCTGACCGAGATCGCCTCAGGGAAGCAGCGATATCGAAGTGCTCAACAATAAAAAAACAGGCGTTATTTCTCAATTTCTGCCGGCACACTCACACCCTGAGGTCAGAACCACAATGAACAAGCACATCGGCACCCTCAAACGTTGGCGCGTGCAGATCTTCGCGATCACCTGGCTCGCTTACGCCGCGTTCTATTTCACCCGCAAAGCGTTTTCCGTGGCAAAACTGGGGATCGCCGAAGACCCCACCTTCATGCTCGACAAAATGGCCATGGCCAACCTCGACGCCATCTACCTGACCGCTTACGCCATCGGGCAATTCACCTGGGGCATCCTGGCCGACCGCTTTGGCCCGAGGGTCGTGGTGTTTGGCGGGTTGCTGATTTCAGCGGCGGCAGCCTTGGTGATGGGCAGTTTCGCAACGTTGCCAATCTTCGCCACTTGTATGCTGATTCAAGGGTTCGCGCAGTCCACCGGCTGGTCCGGGCTGTGCAAGAACCTCGGCAGTTTCTTTCCCGCCGAGCAGCGCGGGCGGGTGCTGGGCTTGTGGAGTTCCTGCTACGCCTTTGGTGGTCTGGTGGCGTCGCCGTTTGCTGGCTGGTGGGCGTACACGCTGATCGGCACTTGGCATGCGGCGTTCATTTCCAGTGCGGCGGTGGTTGGGCTGGTGGCCGTGCTGTTTTTTATTTTTCAGCGCAACAAACCCGAAGACGTTGGCTTGCCGGCGGTGGAACCAGCGCCGCAACTGACGGCGGAAGAGGCCGACGCGCAAAGCAAGATCAGCATGCTGGAACCATTCAAAGAAATTCTGCGCAACCGGACCGTGCTGGTTCTGGGCCTCGCGTACTTTCTGCTGAAACCGGCGCGCTACGCGATTCTGCTCTGGGGGCCGGTGATCGTCTTCGAGCAGATGCCCTCGGTGGGCAAGGTCGGCGCGGCAATCATTCCGACCGCGTTTGAACTGGCCGGGTTGCTCGGGCCGATTCTGCTGGGTCTGGCCTCGGACAAACTGTTCGGCGCCCGACGCATGCCGGCGTGTGTGCTCAGCCTGTTGGCGCTGACCGTGACCCTGGCATTGTTCATGGGCGCCCTGCATACCGGCAGCGTGATGCTGGTGGTGGCGCTGCTGTTCGTCATGGGCCTGACCCTGTACGGACCGGACTCGATGATCAGCGGCGCGGCAGCCATCGATTTCGGCACCGCCAAGGCCGGCGCAACCTCGGCCGGCTTCGTCAACGGCTGCGGCTCGGTCGGGGCGATTCTCGGCGGGTTGCTGCCGGGCTACTTCGACTCGGTCACCGTGTTCATCGTCTTCGCCGGTTGCGCGTTGTTTTCAGCGCTGGTGCTGATCCCCTATTGGAACAGTCGCCCGGCGGGCCTGGGTGCAGAAAGTGCATTCGTGCCTAACCGGCCGATGAGCGTCAAACCCCTGCGTACCTGAGGAAATACCGATGAGACCTTTCTGGCTGGAACAGGCGCTGGCGGCCGAGTCCTGCGCGCCGTGCGAACCCTTGGCGGGCGACACCCGCGCCGACGTCTGCATTGTCGGTGGTGGTTACACCGGGCTGTGGACCGCGATCATGCTCAAGGAACAGAACCCCGAACTGGATGTGCTGCTGATCGAGGCCGATATCTGCGGCGCCGGCGCCAGTGGTCGAAACGGTGGTTGTGCACTGTCGTGGTCGGCCAAGTACTTCACGCTCGAAAGGTTGTTCGGCGTCGAAGAAGCGGTGCGATTGGTCAAGGAGTCGGAGCGCAGCATCCATGCAATCGGCACCTTCTGCGAGCAGTACGCGGTGGACGCTGATTACCGCCTCGACGGGACGCTCTACACCGCCACCAACCGTGCCCAATGCGGCTCGACCGATGCGGTGATCGCGGCGCTGGAGCGCAATGGCATCAACTCCTTCACTCAGCGACCGGTTGCGGATGTACAACGCATGGCCGGTTCCGGCAAACACCTGGAAGGCTGGTTCTCTCCGGCGGCGGCAAGCGTGCAGCCGGGCAAACTGGTGCGCGGCTTGCGCCGGGTCGCCTTGCAACTCGGTGTGAGGATTCATGAGCACACCGCCATGACCGGACTGGAAGAGGGCCGACCTGTGGGCATTCAAACCCCGAACGGCACCCTTCGCGCGGATCGCGTGGTGCTGGCGATGAACGCCTGGATGGCCCGGGCGTTTCCACAGTTCGAGCGCAGTGTGGCGATCGTTTCCAGCGACATGCTGATCACCGAACCGCGCCCCGACCTGCTCGACGAGATCGGTTTGACCAGCGGCGTCACCGTGCTCGATTCGCGGATTTTCGTGCACTACTACCACAACACCCCGGACGGCCGAATCATGCTCGGCAAGGGCGGCAATACCTTTGCTTACGGCGGGCGAATGTTGCCGGTGTTCGATCAGCCGTCGCCCTATGCCGGTTTATTGCGGCACAGCCTGAGCGAGTTCTTTCCGGCGTTTGCCGAGGTCAAGGTCGAGGCGACCTGGAACGGTCCGTCTGATCGCTCGGTCACCGGTTTGCCGTTCTTCGGCCAGATGAGTGCCAGCGGCAATGTATTTTATGGTTTCGGATACTCTGGCAGCGGGGTAGGCCCGTGTCATATGGGCGGGCAGATTCTCGCCTCGATGGTCCAGGGACTGGACAACGCGTGGACCCGTTCGCCGCTAGTCAACGGCCCCTTGGGTTTCTTTCCACCAGAGCCGATTCGTTACCTCGGCTCACTGATGGTACGCAACGCTATCCGCCGCAAGGAGCGCGCCGAGGATCACGGGTGCCGACCACGGCACCTGGACGTGCGTCTGGCGAAGTTCGCGGCGGCGGCAGGCAAGGCCGACAAGGGCTGAGTGTCAGGGGGCGAGGTCCGAGCGATTGACCAGCCAATCGAGCAGCAAGTGGCTATCGCCGCGTGGCTCGGGGGCAGGCCGAGTGCGCGGGTGATGGCCCATACCGACGCACAGCACCGGCCGGTCCGGGTCGCTGTCGAGAAAACTGATGAGTACATCACTGCCGGCCCTTGGCAGTCTGGACGGGTCAATCCGACCGTCCGGCGCTGCGAGGGCCACGGGTAGCCAGATACCGGCAGATTCATCCGGTTCCGGTACCGTTGTTTGCCACAGCCTGACCTGTATTCGTCCTCGCGCATCCATCACAGCGGGCTGTCCGGCAGGGCCAAGCACCCGCGCCGGCTGATAACCCGGGATGCTCGGCCTCGTCTGTTTGAGCGCCGGCCTGAAGACCGTTGACCAGGGAATGGCGGTGAACTGATTGCGGTAATGGCGGACAGTCACGGATTTGTCGGCGGCAAGAATCGAAGGCTGTTGCCCCTGATGTCGGGTTTCGGTGAGCAGCCATTGATCGTTGAAACTCGACAGTGGATGCGCTGACACTTGGACAATCCGTGCGCTGCGCAATGCGCTGTGGTTGCTTTGGCCGTGGATTTGCACGTGCTGGCAACGCAGACGCTCCAGTTGTCGTCGGCTCTGATGTTCGCGATGGCGGTGTTCTGGAGCGGGAAGGGCCATCACCGGCAATGGTCGGGTGAAAGCGTGGTTGGCCGCTCCCTCGTCGGCGATCTGCGAGCCACGGTTTCTGGCCTCCAGTCGCGAGGACGAGGGCGGCGAGTCATGGCGCTGGAACAACTCACTGATCACCGGTAAGTCACTTTCGTCGGGCACGTCGCCCTGGAACGGCGTAAGGACTGGTTCCTGGGGGAAACTCAGGCTGTCATCGGCGAGGACCAGCACATGCCCGTCGCGCTGATGTTCAAAGTGATAGTGAATGCCTTCTTCTTCGCACAGCCTTTGCAGTAATGTCAGATCGCTCTCCTCGTACTGAATGCAAAAAGGCCGGGGAGGGTAATGCCCGGTCAATTCGAAGCGATAGCTCCCCTCGGGCACAGCATGTTTCTCCAATAGGTGGCGCAGGATCATCGGTACGCTGAGGCGATGAAAGACGCGCCGTGAACGCTGCCGGTCAAGCATCTGAAGGTAGGGCACCAGCACCAGTTTGTAGCCGATCCGGTGTGGGCCGCGATGCTCGCGACTGGCACTGTGAAGTACGCCGTGAATACCCTGGCCATCCATCAGGCTGAGGAAAACCGGTTGTTGCAGCAATCGATCGGGGGTCATGGCCGGCGCCAGGCCGATCACTTCGATGTCGAATCGATAGGGCTGGTTGAGGGCTTCTCGGCCACTGAACTGCAGCACCTGCAAACTCAAATCGCCGTCGAGGAGTGTCAGGGTGAAGGGACTTTCCTTGTCGTTGTGCATCGAACGCGCTTCTGCCATGGGATAAGGGCGCAGAGGGTACGAAACCACAGCCCTTTGTGGTCACCGCAAATCGAAGTTTCAGAAACGCCCTACAACTGCCGGTGAAGATGTCGATTCAACATGCGGGTGAACAGGGTGGATTTTTTGGTCGATTGCCAACTTTAGGCCGTATAAACTTGCGCAAAGCGTCGGCCAATAGATGTCTCGGCGCCACAGATAAGAGAGTGAGTAATGGGCGCACAGTGGAAGGTTAAACACAAAGAAGCGGCGTCTAACGCCAAGGGCAAGATCTTCGGCAAACTGGTGAAGGAAATCACCATTGCTGCCCGTAACGGTGCCGATGTCGCTACCAACGCGCACCTGCGTCTGGTGGTCGAACAGGCGAAAAAGGCTTCGATGCCCCGCGAGACCCTGGAACGCGCGATCAAGAAAGGCTCCGGCCAGCTCGGCGAAACCGTGCAATACCATCGCGTGACTTATGAAGGCTTCGCACCGCATCAGGTGCCGCTGATCGTCGAATGCGTGACCGACAACATTAATCGCACCGTCGCTGAAATCCGCGTCGCGTTCCGCAAAGGCCAATTGGGCGCTTCCGGCTCGGTGACTTGGGACTTCAACCATGTGGGCATGATCGAGGCCTCGCCGGACAGCCCTGATGCCGATCCGGAAATGGCCGCCATCGAAGCCGGCGCCCAGGATTTCGAACCGGGCGAAGAAGAGGGCACGACCCTGTTCCTGACCGAGCCTGCGGACCTGGATTCGGTACAGAAAGCCCTGCCCGAGCAAGGTTTCACCGTGCTGTCGGCCAAGTTGGGTTATCAGCCGAAAAACCCGGTCAGCGGTCTGAGTGATGAGCAGATGGTTGAAGTCGAAGCCTTCCTCGAAGGCCTCGATAACCATGATGACGTGCAGGACATGTTTGTCGGGTTGGCGGGTTAAACCGCTTCGAGCGTGTGATGACGTGTGGCGAGGCCCCTCGCCACAGGTTTGTACTGGCTTCTAGTGGTTGAGGCAAATACCGCCAGCGCCTGAATAATCTCGCTGAACCCAGGTCGCGTCAGCACCTGCGGCTGACAGCAGCGCTGCTGCAATTGCTCCAGCTGCGCACGACCTTCATCGCTCAACCCCGAGTCGATCCGCTCCAACAATTCCCCCAGCAAAATACCAAACGCCCGCACCTCGATCCGTTGCAGCGCACGGCTTTCAAGGCTGTCCGAGGTGGCATGGAAAGACGCCGCGCCAAAATCCCCCAGCAGGCAATCACCGTGCTCATTCCACAGAATGTTGTGGCCGTAGAGGTCGCCGTGGGTGATGCCATGTTGATGCAAATGTTCGGCCGCCGAGGCGATGCCAGAGGCGATGCGCAATGCCACGCCGACACTGAACCGGGTGTCGTTGGCGTAAACGTCGCGGGTACATGACGCCAGGCTCGGCAGCCCGGACAGATTGCGATAGCTCGGATCGATCAGATGCATCACCAGCCCGGCCTGGGCTTCTGGATGCCCGACGACTCGCCCTTCAATCCGGATCAAATTGGAGTGACAACCTGCGGTGATGCAGGCGTTCATTTCGTGCAATGGCGAGCCATCGCTGGTCATTTCGCCTTTGTAGAGTTTGACGGCGACCTGTGCGGCCGGTTGGCCCGGTCGATCCCAAATAGCCCGATGGATCACTCCCGACGCGCCTTCGCCCAGTTGCTGCTCCAGACGCAGTTCGGACCAGGGAATGTGGGGCGTGGCTTCGAGGGCGGCCGCATCGGCTTCGGTCTCCAGCGGGTTACCGGCGTACGCCAGCCAGGTCAGACTCGGCAGGGACAGCAGCCACTCGGGCAACTCGGTCAACCGGTTGGCGGCGATGCGGATCAGTTCGAGCCGATGGCAATGACGCAAGCTTTCGGGCAAGCGCTGCAAGCGATTGCCGGCGAGCATGAGTTTTTGCAGGTGCGGGCGTTCACCCAGCTCGGTGGGGAGCTCATTGATGCAGTTATCGGTCAGGATCAGCCAGCGCAACAACGGTGGCAGGGCGGCGCCTGGCACGCGTTCGATGCGGTTGGCCTTGAAGCCGACCATCGTCAGTGCGGCGCATTGGCCCAGGCAGTCGGGCAGTTCGGTGAACAGATTGTCCGAGCAAAACAGCACGCGCAAGCGGGTCAGGCGGTGCAAGTCGTCCGGCAGGCTACTCAAGGCATTGCCACTGAGGTTAAGGACTTCCAGCGAGTCCGCCAGGTCGAAGATTTCTCGCGGAAACTCCGTCAGGCCGCCGGTGAGGTCCAGGCGGGTGATGCCCGACAGTTGGCCGGCGCGCAGTTGGGCAAGGGTATCCATGAACAGATTCACTATTGATCGAGAGGAAGGCGCGGAGGCCAGAGAAAGGGCGACATGATAACGGCAAAGGCAGGAGGCGTGTCAGGCCGGATCCCTGACTTCGACCAACTGCCCCAACCGGCCGCGCGTGCGCGCCAGATCGATGGCAGCGCCGCACAGGCTTTCGCGCAAAGACTGCTGGCCGAGCAAAATCAGGTGCGCGCTGTGACCGACGGATGCAGCCGATGCCTTGCCGGAAAAGCGGCGCAGCATAGGCCAGCGTGATGTCGACCACGGTCAGAACTGCGCCGTCTGCCTGAGCATCTGCGCCGCCGGCGTATCAGTCGGGCTGACCATCGCATAGTTGTACCCGCCCCCCGACCAGTACTCGGCCTGCAACTCGCCATCGCTGCGACTGCCTCTGGGCAACAGGTAGTTTTTCGGTCCCGGTGGGCGGACGTAGAAGCTGACTTTATGGCCGCTTTGATCCTCGTAGACCACCATCGCCGCCGGCCCTTGCTCGGTGCTGAGCAAGCGCCCGCTGACCGGTTTGAAACCGGCGCCAGAGAGGTCAGGCAAGCGATTGGCCTGAGTGAAATAGCGGTCGAGCCAACCCTGCATGTCACCGTCCTCGCTGACTTTGTAGTCGGCCGGCAGGATGCCTTGCTGGGCAATCAGACGATAGGCCTGCAGGGCATCGGTCATTGGCAGTGGAGCACTGACGAGCGTCATCTCGCGCGCCTGCCAACCGCTGAACCCGCCGACGCTGACCGCGATCAGCAACACGGCGGCGCTGGCCAGGTGACGGCGCGATTGTCGTTTGAGGCGTTGGCGAATCAGCGCTGGGTCGAGGTCCGGGTTGGCCGGTTGCTGCAGGGCGCCGCTCAATGCCGCGCGCAATTGCTGAGCGTCTTGCTGCCAGGTACGCACTTGGGCAGCCACGTCAGGGTTGCTGGCCAGAAAATTCTCCACCAGACGTCGGTCGGCATCGCTGAGTTGATGGTCGACGTAGGCGTGCAGGTCACGCTCGCTTGGGGGCATGCTGATCATTTGAATCTCCGCAGAGAAGGGCGGGTGATTTCGCCGTCGCTGAGCTGGCGCAATGCCTGGCGGGCACGGGACAGGCGGGACATCACGGTGCCGGTGGGGACGTCGAGAATCTCGGCGACCTCTTTATAACTCAAGCCTTCCACAGACACCCAGAGCAGTAACGCGCGTTGTTCGGTGGTGAGCTGGTCGAAGGCTTGCAGCGTCGATTGGGCGATCACGGTCCGCTCCACCGATGGCTGTGTATCGTCACGCCCGGTAAAGAATTCGAGCATCCGCGCATAACGCCGGGAGCGCCGGTGAGCATCGAGAAACTGGCGATAAAGAATCGAAAACAGCCAAGCGCGCAAGTCGCCCTCGGGGCGTTTGTCGCCCCAACTCGACAACGCTCGCTCAAGGCAAGACTGCACCAGGTCGTCGGCGCTGCTGGGATTGCGCGTCAGCGACACGGCAAACCGGCGCAATCTGGGAATGATTTCTCTCAGTTGTTCGTCGATATCGTTCATGAAGTTCTGACTAGTCACTACGCTTGAGTGTCTAGGAAGACGCCCGGCAGTCGAGGTTATTCCACGCCTGAAAAAATAAATACCGCGCGATGGAATAAACCGCCGTGGGGTTCGTCTGCTTGATCCTTCTCATTTGTGGCCGATGGCCCAGGAGTCTTTCATGGTAGATCGCTCATCACCGCCAACCCGGCCACCCTTGAGTGCCGCGAGCCTGGTATTCCGTCTGGCTGGCATTGCCGTGGTGGTCGCTGCAGTGGCCGCGGCATTTGCCTACGTCAACGGCACCTTTGACCCACAGCGCCTGACGCCGAAAAAGCTGATCAATGTGCTGCAGACCAACAACGGGGTGCACCCGGGCTTCCGGCGTAATCATTCCAAAGGCGTGTGCGTCATTGGGCATTTCGAGAGCAGCGGCGAGGCGCGCAGTTATTCCAGTGCTCAAGTGTTTAATGAAGCGAGGACCCCGGTGGTCGGGCGTTTCGCATTACCGGCCGGCAATCCCTATGCGCCGGACAACAGCGTGCCGATCCGCAGCCTGGCGTTGCGATTCACCCAGGCCAACGGCCAGCAGTGGCGCACCGGGATGAACAGCATGCCGGTGTTCCCGGTGGGTACGCCCGAGGCGTTCTACCAGTTTCAACAAGCCCAGTCGCCGGACCCGGCCACCGGCAAGCCGAATCCTGCTGCCGTGCCAGCGTTCTTTGGTTCGCATCCGGAAGCTGCACCGTTCCTGGCCTGGATCAAAACCGCCAAGCCGTCAGCCAGTTACGTGACGGAAACCTACAACAGCGTCAATGCGTTTTACCTGGTGAACGCTGCGGGACAACGGCAGGCGGTGCGCTGGAGCATGGTGCCGGTGGCTCAGGATGCGGCGGGTGCTTCGGCGCCTGAAGGGGGTGATTTCCTCGAGAAAGACCTGGTTCAGCGTATTTCCGCAGGGCCGCTGCGTTGGCAACTGAACATCACGCTGGCCGACCCCGGTGATCCGGTCAACGACGCGAGCAAGGCCTGGCCCGAGGGTCGCAAGGTGTTGAACGCCGGCACCTTGGTGCTCGAAAGCACTCAGCCGCAACTCAATGGCGAATGCCGTGACATCAACTACGACCCGCTGGTACTGCCCGCCGGTATCGAAGGTTCCGACGACCCGTTGCTCGCTGCTCGTTCAGCGGGGTACGCGACTTCCTACTTGCGTCGTACCAGCGAAGTCAGCCAGTTGCCCTCTGCTAATAAACAGGAGTCTCGTCAATGAGCGCTCAACCGAACCACTTCGCGCCTTTAGCGCGACTGCTGCATTGGCTGATGGCGCTGATGATCATTGCCATGCTGTTTATCGGCGCAGGCATGGCCGCTTCAGTGTCCGAGCGTCATGAGTGGCTGATTCATCTGCACAGACCCTTGGGCGTTGCGATTCTGCTGCTGGTGATCGTGCGTCTGGGCGTGCGTTTTTCCACTCAACAGCCACCGCTGCCGGCAGACCTGCCGGGTTGGCAAGTGCTGGCGGCCAAGGCTTCACATTTTTTGTTGTACGTCTTGATGCTGGTCCTGCCGCTGCTGGGCTGGGCGATGATGTCGGCGGCGGGGGATCCGGTGATGCTAAGCAGCTCGTTGCAGTTGCCATCGATCCTGCCCGCGAATGCCCAAGTGTTTGCGTTCCTGCGCAAGGCTCACGGGTATCTGGCGTATTTGCTGTTCTTGACGGTGCTGCTGCATTTGGCGGCGGCGTTGTTTCACGGCTGGGTGCGTCGCGATGAGGTGCTGGTCAGCATGTTGCGGGGGAAGGATCCCAGCTAACCCTCTGTAGCAGCTGCCGAACGCAAGCCTTCGGCAGCTGCTACATCGATCGGGCAATCAGCGCAGGGTGTTGACCATGTCCGCGACGGTGGTCAGCACATCCTTGCCCAACTGCTTCGAGCGCTTGCCGGACCAGCCGGTTTCAGTGTTCGGATGGTCGTCGTGGTCTTTGAACGGCATTTCCAGGGTCAGCGACAGGCAGTCGAATTTCTCGCCGACGCTGTTGCACGCCAGGGTCATGTTGGCTTTGCCCGGCTCGTCGCGGGTGTAGCCGTGCTTGGTCTGGAAGTCCTTGGTCAGGTGCTTTAGATGGCTGCGGAAATGCTCTTCGAGTTTTTCGATCCGCGGCGTGTAGCCCGGGTTGCCTTCGCAACCGGCGGTGAATACGTAGGGGATTTCTTCATCGCCGTGGATGTCGAGGAACAGGTCCACGCCGTACTTTTCCATTTGCTGCTGAACGAACAGCACTTCCGGGCTGACTTCCTGGCTGGCGCTCTGCCAGGCGCGGTTCAGGTCCTGGCCCATGGCGTTGGTGCGCAGGTGACCGTGGAAAGCGCCGTCCGGATTCATGTTCGGCACCAGGTACAAGTCGGCGCTAGCCAGTAATTTACTCAGTACAGGATCGTCGTGCTTTTCCAGACGTTCAATCACGCCTTCCATGAACCACTCGGCCATGTGTTCGCCGGGGTGTTGCTGGGCAATGATCCAGACCTTGCGTTGACCTTCGGCGCCCGTGCCTTTACGCAGCAGATGGATATCCCGACCTTCGACGCTCTTGCCGGTGGCCAGCAGTTCGGTGCCGGCCTTGGACAGCGCCTGCTCGATCAACCAGTCATGGCGACCGCGGCTGTAGGGTTCGAAGTAAGCAAACCAGGCGTGGGTGGCGGTGGCTTCAAGGCTGAAGCGCAAGCAGTCACCTTCGAATATGGTCGGCACCCGGAACCAGTTGACGTGGTCGTAGGACGCTACCGCCTGATAACCGTCCCAGGCTTTGTTGTACGAGGACTTGCTGGCATTGTTCAGACGAAACCAGTGTTCCTGACCGACGTGCAGACCACTGGCCTTGAAGTGGAACCACTGAAAGTGCTGGCTGCGGGTGTCTGGCTTGATGGCCAGCAGGGCTTGCAACGGATTGCTGATATCCAGCACTTCAATGTTGCCACTGTCGAAGTTGGCACTGATGTCGAAAGAGGATTTAGCCACGGCCATAGTCAATTCCTGATTATGATTTTCATGGCTGCTACTTTACACGCTGGGAAGGGAAAAACCGGGGGAAATTCTGAGGTGAAGCGAGGGGGCGTCCTCCTTGACGCCGACGCAGCTTAGAGACTGGGCGATTGATTCTCAAGTGCTATTTTTTATTAGTTTGGGCCAATGATGTCGGGCTTCTCTTGCCAACGGATACTCTTTTGATATCATCCGCGCCATCGAGTTTGCAGCACCTAAAGACTTCATTAGCCTGAAGCAAAAGCCAGAATAACTGGCAAAAAAAGACCCGGCAAAAAGCCGGGTCAAAAACCGTGATTAGCCTGATGAGGAGAGAGTCCAGGAGACCGACCTCAGGTCACTTGGACAATCAACTGATCTCGCGATCAGCTGCAAGCAATAATAATCATTCTCGTTTGCAAGTCAAATGTTTTTATCTGCACGATTGGAAAATTCTTTCCCGTCCTCCTCGACAGTATCCTCGTCTCACTCATTCTGATCGCCCTCCAGGGATCGATCGACCATTGCCTTGGCCATGTCGATCATGTGTACCGCCGAAAACGCCAGGTCGCGGTTTGTGCCGTGCAGATTGTTGGCTGATTCGTAGGCGGTGGCGGCGGCACAACGCAACAGATCCGAAGCATGGAGCAGTGCCTCTTCGCAGCTGATGTTGCGGTTCACGTCAAAGAAACGTGCTTCCACCGCTTCCTCTGAAACAGCTGGTTTCAAGTAATAGTCCAACGCGCGTTGTGCGGCGGCAGAGCCTTTGGGCGAAGTGAGGCTGGTGTCGATTTGCATGTCTGGCAGGTCGTTGCAGGGGATGGACATGGCGATGGCGAGCTCCGTGATAGATTCAGATCCGTGACCCCATCCTAGTACGTACTGTATTTGTGACGAGAGTTTAAATACTACAATTTGTGTTTTGATGGCCGGAGTCCCCCACGTATCGTGCCGCACATGGATAAATGGATTGAATTGGTCAAGGCCAAGATGAGTGAACTCAAAGTCACTCAAGAGATACTCGCCGAACGTCTCGGGATGTCCCAGGGCGGCGTGGGTCACTGGCTGAACAAACGCCGTCAGCCGAGCATCGAAGACATGAACCGTGTCTTGCGGGCGCTCGGGATGGATTTTCTGGAAGTGGCGATGGTGATCCGGGAGCCTTTAATCGGACAGGACGACGAAATTTCCCTGACGCAAAAGTACAACCCGTATTTCCGCTACCCGGTCAGCGACTGGCGGGCGCCTAACGAGGTGCGCGACGGTGAGCTGTCGGTGTACGGCAAGCCACGTTTCGAACTGACCGATTACCACGCCCAGGGCGCGGCATTCTGGCTGGTGGTGGTCGGCGATGCGATGACTGCCCCCAGCGGTATCAGCATCGCCGAGGGCATGATGGTTCTGGTGGACCCGGCCATTGTGCCGGAGCCCGGAAAACTGGTGATCGCCCAATGGCCCGACAGCGCCGAGGCGACCTTTCGCAAGCTGATCGAAGAGGGCGGGCAGCGTTACCTGGTCCCGCTCAATCCGACGTATCCGAAAGCCCTTCACACCGAAGAGTGCCGAATTATCGGTGTGGTGGTTCAGGCAACAGCCAGGTTCTAATCAGATCGGTCCTCGCAAGACGTAGGACCGATCTTCATTTCACGCTTCTTCCAATTCAACCAACGCACTGCCTTCACTGACCATCTCGCCTTCCTGGCAATACAGGGCCTTGATCACCCCGGCGTGTGGCGCACGAATGCTGTGCTCCATCTTCATCGCTTCCAGCACCACCAGTTGCGCCCCGGCTTCGACCGTTTGTCCGGCTTCCACCAGTACCCGCACGATGCTGCCATTCATGGGCGCGGTCAGCCCGCCCTGATGGCTGTGACTGGCCTCGACGGCACTGATCGGGTCGTAGGACTCGATGCGGCGCAATTCACCTTCCCATTGCAGATACAGGCTATCGCCACGGCGGATTGCCCGATGCTGGCGGCGCAGGCCGTTGTGCTCGGTCAACAGTTGTTCGCCCTTGAGATGTGCCGAGCAGGTGTCGCCCAAAGTCAGCGCCCGGTCTTGTCCTTCGCAGCTCAAATGCAACGTGATTTCTTTCGGCAGTCCGGCACGGAAACCATTGTTGTTGGCCCAAGGCGAACTCGGGTCATCGGCACGCGGGGAGCTCGGCTGGCTCTGGGCAAACGCCTGGGCGGCGGCCCGCCAGAACTCGTCACTGAGGTCCGAGGCCGCTGGCAGCAGTTCTTCCTGATAACGTGGAATGAACCCGGTATCCAGTTCGGCAGCAGCGAACGCCGGATGGCCGACTATCCGGCGCAGGAAGTTGATGTTGGTCTTGAGCCCGCCAATGGCAAACTCATCGAGCATGCTCAACAGCCGCAGTCGCGCCTGTTCACGATCCTCGCCCCAGGCAATCAGTTTGCCGAGCATCGGGTCGTAGAACGGCGAGATCTCGTCGCCTTCTTCGACACCACTGTCCACCCGCCGTCCCGGACCCTCCGCGGATTCGCGATACAGCTCCAGTCGGCCGGTAGCCGGCAAGAAATCATTGCCCGGGTCTTCGGCATACAGGCGCACTTCGATGGCATGACCGATCAGCGGAACCTCGGCTTGAGTCATCGGCAGCGCTTCGCCGCGGGCCACACGAATCTGCCAGGCCACCAGATCGAGGCCGGTGATGGCTTCGGTGACCGGGTGTTCTACTTGCAGACGAGTGTTCATCTCCATAAAGAAGAACTCACCGCGCGCATCCAGCAAAAACTCCACGGTGCCCGCGCCCACATAACCGATGGCCTGTGCCGAACGCACGGCCGCTTCGCCCATGGCGCGACGCAGTTCCGGGCTCAAACCTGGCGCGGGTGCTTCTTCAACGACTTTTTGGTGCCGACGCTGAATCGAGCAGTCCCGTTCGTTGAGGTACAGGCAGTTGCCATGTTGGTCGGCGAAGACCTGGATTTCCACGTGGCGCGGTTTGAGCAGGTACTTCTCCACCAGCATCCGCGAATCGCCGAACGACGATTGTGCTTCACGCTGAGCCGAGGCCAGGGCTTCGGCCAATTGACTGACGTCCTCGACCACTTTCATACCTTTGCCGCCGCCCCCCGCGGTGGCCTTGAGCAGCACCGGATAACCGATGTGTTCGCAAGCGTCGCGGAAGGTGTCGAGGTCCTGCGCCTCGCCGTGATAACCGGGCACCAGCGGCACGCCGGCGGTTTCCATCAAGGCTTTGGCGGCGGATTTGCTGCCCATCGCGTCGATGGCCGAGGCGGGCGGGCCGAGGAAGATCAGGCCCGCTTCTTCGATGGCGCGGGCGAACCCGGCGTTTTCGGACAGAAAGCCATAACCCGGATGAATCGCCTGAGCGCCGCTGGCCTTGGCGGCGGCGATCAGTTTGTCGATTTGCAGGTAACTGTCAGCGGCTTTGCTGCCACCGAGGTCGACGCGGATATCCGCTTCGCGGCTGTGTCGGGCTTCACGGTCAGTGGCGCTGTGAACGGCCACGGTGGTCAGGCCCAAGGCCTTCGCGGTACGCATTACCCGGCAAGCGATTTCGCCGCGGTTGGCCACCAGCAGGGTGGTGAGAACAGGTGCGCTCATCAACGCGACTCCTTGGTGGTGGTTGCGGCTTGCCAGCTCGGCGGACGTTTTTGCAGAAAGGCCCGCAGGCCCTCCTGGCCTTCGGGGCTGACGCGGATGCGGGCGATGGCGTTTTCGGTGTAGCGCCGCAGCGCCGGGGTCAGCGCGCCGTGGCCGACTTCACGCAGCAAGTCCTTGCTGGCACGCATGGCGGCCGGGCTGTTGAGCAGCAGGTTGTCGATCCATTGCTCGACGTTCAGTTCCAGCTCAGCGATCGGATAACTCTCCGACAACAAGCCGATTTCCCGCGCTCGTTGTCCGCCGAAACGCTCGGCGGTCAGCGCGTAGCGCCGTGCCGCGCGTTCGCCGATGGCTTGCACCACGAACGGACTGATTACCGCCGGCGCCAGGCCGATACGCACTTCCGACAGGCAGAACTGCGCGTCATCGGCACCGATGGCCATGTCGCAGCAACTGATCAGGCCCAACGCGCCACCGAATGCAGCGCCTTGCACCACCGCCAGCGTCGGGACTTTGAGCTTGGCGAGGTTGTACATCAACTCCGCCAGTTCCCGGGCGTCGTCGAGGTTGGTGTGGTAATCGAGTTCGGCCGACTGCTGCATCCAGGCCAGGTCTGCGCCGGCGCTGAAATGTTTGCCGCGTCCACGCACCAGCAGAAACCGCAGGCTGGCGTCGCTCGACACCTTGTCCAGGGCAAGGATCAGTTCGCGGATCATTTCGGCGTTGAAGGCGTTGTTCTTTTCTTCACGGCTGAGCCACAGGGTGGCGAAGCCACGTGGGTCGGTCAGCAGGTCGAGGGTGTTGAAGTCGCTCATATTTTGTCCGTCTCCACAACTCATGTGGGAGCGGGCTTGCTCGCGAAGGGTTCACCGCGGTTGTTCTGATGCACCGCGTTATCGTTCTTCGCGAGCAAGCCCGCTCCCACAGAAAATCACATCCGGAACACGCCGAAGCGGCTCGGTTCGATTGGCGCGTTCAGCGACGCGGACATGGCCAGGGCCAGCACGTCGCGGGTTTGCGCCGGGTCGATGACGCCGTCGTCCCACAACCGGGCGCTGGAGTAGTAGGGATGACCCTGTTCTTCATACTGGTCGAGGATCGGTTGCTTGATCTCGGCTTCCTGCTCGGCACTGAAACTGTGGCCACTGCGCTCGGCCTGCTCGCGTTTAACCTGCACCAAGACACCCGCGGCTTGCTCGGCGCCCATCACACCGATCCGCGCATTCGGCCACATCCACAGGAAACGCGGATCGTAAGCCCGGCCGCACATGCCGTAGTTCCCGGCACCGAAACTGCCGCCGATGATCACAGTGAATTTCGGCACCTTGGCGCACGCCACGGCGGTCACCAGTTTGGCGCCGTGCTTGGCGATGCCGCCGGCCTCGTATTTCTGGCCGACCATGAAACCGGTGATGTTTTGCAGGAACAGCAGCGCAATGCCGCGCTGACAGGCCAGCTCGATGAAGTGCGCGCCTTTCTGCGCGGCTTCGGCGAAGAGGATGCCGTTGTTGGCGAGGATCGCGATCGGGTAACCGTGCAAGTAGGCAAAACCGCAAACCAATGTAGTTCCGAACAGCGCCTTGAATTCGTCGAACACGGAACCGTCCACCAGTCGCGCGATCACTTCGCGCACGTCGAACGGCTGCTTGGCGTCGGCCGAGACCACGCCGTACAACTCGTCGCTGTTGTAGAGCGGGGCGATGGGTGTGCGCTGTTGCACTTCGCCGAGCTTGCGCCAGTTGAGGTTAGCGATACTGCGCCGCGCAATGGCCAGGGCGTGTTCATCGCTCTCGGCGTAATGATCGGCCACCCCGGAAATCTTGCAGTGCACATCGGCCCCGCCAAGGTCTTCGGCGCTGACCACTTCACCGGTCGCGGCTTTCACCAGCGGTGGGCCGGCGAGGAAAATGGTTGCCTGTTCGCGGACCATGATCGCTTCGTCCGCCATGGCCGGCACGTACGCGCCACCAGCGGTGCAGGAACCCATGACCACCGCGATTTGCGGGATGCCCATGGCGCTCATGTTGGCCTGGTTGAAGAAGATTCTTCCGAAGTGCTCGCGGTCCGGGAACACTTCATCCTGACGCGGCAGGTTGGCGCCGCCGGAGTCCACCAGGTAGATGCACGGCAAACGGTTCTGCTGGGCGATGGTCTGCGCGCGCAGGTGTTTTTTCACGGTCAGCGGGTAATACGAACCGCCTTTCACGGTGGCATCGTTGGCGACGATCATGCATTCGACGCCTTCCACACGGCCGATCCCGGCAATCACGCCAGCGGCCGGCACGTCTTCGCCGTACACCTCGTAGGCCGCCAATTGACTGATCTCAAGAAACGGCGAACCTGGATCGAGCAAGCGATTGATCCGCTCACGGGGCAGCAGTTTGCCCCGCGAGGTGTGGCGTTCTTGAGCCTTCGGGCCGCCACCTTGCTGCACTTGCACGAGCAGGGTGTGCAGGGCGTCGACCTGTTTGAGCATTGCCGCGCTGTTGGCCGCGAACTCCGCCGAACGGGGGTTGAGCTGGGTATGCAGAATAGCCATGGGCAGCTCCGTTTAGCGGGTTTCGTTGAACAGTTCGCGACCGATCAGCATGCGACGGATCTCACTGGTGCCGGCGCCGATTTCGTACAGCTTTGCGTCACGCAGCAGACGCCCGGCCGGGAATTCGTTGATGTAGCCGTTGCCACCGAGAATCTGAATCGCATCGAGGGCCATTTGTGTGGCGCGTTCGGCGCTATAAAGGATCACACCGGCGGCATCCTTGCGGGTGGTTTCGCCGCGTTCGCACGCTTGCGCTACCGCATAGAGATAGGCGCGGCTGGCGTTGAGTTGGGTGTACATGTCGGCGACCTTGCCCTGGATCAGCTGGAATTCACCGATGCTTTGGCCGAACTGCTTGCGGTCGTGGATGTACGGAACGATGAGGTCCATGCAGGCCTGCATGATCCCGGTCGGGCCGCCGGACAGAACAACGCGTTCGTAATCGAGGCCGCTCATCAGCACCTTCACGCCGCCATTGAGCACGCCGAGGATGTTTTCTTCCGGCACTTCGACGTCATCGAAGAACAGCTCGCAGGTGTTTGAACCGCGCATGCCGAGCTTGTCGAATTTGTTGCTGCGGCTGAAGCCTTTGGAATCACGTTCAACGATGAACGCGGTGATGCCGTGAGGGCCTTTTTCCAGGTCAGTCTTGGCGTAGATCACGTAGGTGTTGGCGTCAGGGCCGTTGGTGATCCAGGTTTTGCTGCCGTTGAGGACGTAGTGATCGCCCCGTTTGTCGGCACGCAGTTTCATCGACACCACGTCAGAGCCGGCATTGGGTTCGCTCATGGCCAGGGCGCCAATGTGCTCGCCGCTGATCAGCTTCGGCAGGTATTTGGTTTTCTGCTCGTGATTGCCGTTGCGGTTGATCTGGTTGACGCAGAGGTTGGAATGCGCGCCATAGGACAGGGCGACCGAGGCCGAACCACGGCTGATTTCTTCCATGATCACCACGTGGGCCAGGTAACCCAGGCCAGCACCGCCGTATTCTTCCGGCACGGTGACGCCCAGCAGGCCCATGTCACCGAATTTACGCCACAGGTCGGCGGGGAAGAGGTTGTCGATGTCGATCTGAGCGGCGCGTGGTGCGATCTCTTTGGCGACGAAGGACTGAACCTGATCACGCAGCATGTCGATGGTTTCACCGAGGGCAAAGTTCAGGGATGGGTAGCTCATGGGTCACCTTTTGGCTTTTTTGTAGGGTAGGGAGGGCAGTGATTTGGCTCTCACCTTTACGTTAACGTAAGCCTGTGAGGAATGGCTGTCAATCACCCTTTACGTTAACGTCAACTTGAGCGAGAGTAGAGCCAGTTCTGAATGATCGGGGCTGGTCATAAGCCTCGTTCCAACAACCCACTAATAAAGATAATAGGGGTCGTCATGGATCAACGCAGTGCAAGCCCGCAGCGCAGCTATACCCGTGGTTCCCAGGACAAAGCCTTGCTGGCGATGACCATCGGCCAGGCGTTCGATAACACCGTCGCGCAGTATCCGACGGGGGAGGCGCTCGTCGTACGCCATCAACAGTTGCGCTACACCTGGCAGCAACTGGCCCAAGCCGTGGACCTGCATGCCAAAGCGCTGTTGGCGCTGGGTTTGCAGACCGGTGATCGTCTGGGTATCTGGGCACCGAACTGCGCCCAGTGGTGCTTCAGCCAGTTCGCCAGCGCGAAAATCGGCGTGATTCTGGTCAACATCAACCCGGCCTATCGCAGTTCCGAACTGGAATACGTGTTGAAGCAATCCGGTTGCCAATGGCTGGTTTGCGCAGGCGCCTTCAAGACCTCCGACTATCACGGGATGCTGCAAGGCCTCATTCCCGAGCTGGCTGAGCAATCTATCGGAAAGTTGCAAAGCGAACGACTGCCAGAGCTGCGTGGTGTCATCAGTCTAGATGCACGGCCGCCATCGGGTTTCCTGCCATGGTCGCAATTGACCGATCTCGCGGCGAGCGTGTCGGCAGAGCAGTTGAGCGAACGTCAGGACAGCCTGCATTTCGACCAAGCGGTAAACATCCAGTACACCTCTGGCACCACCGGTTTCCCCAAGGGCGCGACCCTCAGTCACTACAACATTCTCAACAACGGTTACAGGGTCGGCGAAAGCCTCGGGTTGACCGCGAGTGACCGCCTGGTCATCCCGGTGCCGTTGTATCACTGCTTTGGCATGGTCATGGGCAACCTCGGTTGCATGACCCACGGCAGCACCATGATTTACCCCAACGATGCCTTCGATCCGCTGCTGACCCTGACCACTGTCGCCGAAGAAAAGGCCACTGCACTCTACGGTGTGCCGACCATGTTTATCGCCATGCTCGATCAGCCCCAACGTGCTGAATTCGATCTGTCGAGCCTGCGTACCGGGATCATGGCCGGGGCGACTTGTCCGATCGAGGTGATGCGCCGGGTCATCAGTGACATGCACATGAACGAAGTGCAGATTGCCTACGGCATGACGGAAACAAGTCCGGTGTCGTTGCAGACCGGTCCGTCAGACGAACTGCAATTGCGCGTCACCACCGTCGGCCGCACCCAGGCGCAACTGGAAAGCAAGATCATCGACGAGGCGGGCAACCTGGTGTCGCGGGGCACAATCGGTGAACTGTGCACGCGCGGTTACAGCGTGATGCTCGGTTACTGGAACGACCCGCAAGGCACCGCGGAAGCGATCGACCAGGCCGGCTGGATGCACACCGGTGATCTGGCGAGCATGAACGACGAAGGCTACGTGTGCATTGCCGGGCGTAACAAGGACATGATCATCCGCGGCGGTGAGAACATTTACCCACGGGAACTGGAAGAATTCTTCTTTACCCACCCGGCAGTAGCCGATGTGCAGGTGATCGGGATTCCGTGCTCGCGTTATGGCGAAGAGATTGTCGCGTGGATCAAATTCCATCCGGGCCACAGCGCCACCGAGCAGGAGCTGCAAGCCTGGTGCAAGGAACGCATCGCGCACTTCAAGACACCGCGTTACTTCAAATTCGTGGAGGAGTTTCCGATGACGGTGACCGGGAAAATTCAGAAATTTCGAATGCGCGAGATCAGTATCGAGGAGCTGAAGAACAATAACATCTGACGATAATCCCCTGTGAGAAGCGAACTCGCTCCCACAGGGGATGGCGCTGGAAATTACAAACGCCAGAAAGCACAAAGGGGAGCCGAAGCTCCCCTTTAATTTTGTCGTTGCGCATGCTCTATTTTTATTATTGAGGGGCGGTCTGTTTTTGTTTTTAGAAACCGTGACCCTTTACCGCTGTTTTTGTCGATCCCCATCCGGGATCAAGAGCAAACGTATTTTTTTGAGCGCTGATCTACTTTTTCGCTAAGCGATCCAACCAGTTCGGGAGCTACCTGATGGTAGTTTTATTGTTCTCTGCCCGGTTGCGGGTTACTCCGAAAAGTACCCTGAAAAGCACATCCTCTCCAAAAAAATCTGTTAGCTGCGTCTCTGCCGTGTTGTTTTTGTTATGTCAGAGTCGTTACGTCTTATTTTTATTGGGTTTGCCGCTTTTTTTGTTCTTGTTATGCAATAGAGATAGCAGAAGCCGTGCCAACTTTTTAAAAGTCTTTAAAATCAACCGCTTGAGATTATGTAGGATTTTTCGTTCAGTCAAAGCACGACAATTTGTTTCCGTGTTACTCGCTTTCGCCCACGTTCCAGAGGCTGCGGTAACACCCCGAGGCCTCACTGTGCGCTGCGAGCCTTGGCCACGCGCGAACCGGTCGGACGTCCCAGCACCGTGCAAATCTGCTGGCCGGCCAGAATCAAGGCGTCCAGGTCGATACCGGTCTCGATGCCCAGGCCGTTGAGCAGGTAAACCACGTCTTCGGTGGCAACGTTACCGCTGGCGCCCTTGGCGTATGGGCAGCCGCCGAGGCCGGCGATGGAGCTGTCGAATACCGAGATGCCTTCCAGCAGACTGGCGTAGATGTTGGCCATGGCTTGGCCATAAGTGTCGTGGAAGTGCCCGGCCAGTTTTTCACGGGGTACGTCGGCCGACACCACGTCGAACATCTTGCGGGTCGCGCCAGCGGTGCCGGTGCCAATGGTGTCGCCCAGCGAAACTTCATAGCAGCCCATCGCATAGAGCTCGCGGGCGACCCGAGCGACTTGCGCAGGCGCAACATTACCTTCGTAAGGGCAGCCCAGCACACAGGACACGTAACCGCGCACGCTGACACCGTGTTGCCTGGCGGCGTCCATGATCGGCACGAAGCGCTCCAGGCTTTCACTGATCGAGCAATTGATGTTGCGTTGGGAAAACGCTTCCGACGCAGCGGCGAACACCGCAACTTCCTTGACCCCGGCCGCAATGGCGTCTTCAAACCCGCGCAGGTTGGGGGCGAGTGCACCATAGATCACGCCAGGCTTGCGCTGGATTTGCGCGAAGACTTCAGCAGAGCCGGCCATCTGCGGTACCCATTTGGGCGAGACGAAACTGCCGACTTCTATATAGCCGAGACCGGCAGCGGTCAGCGCGTCGACCAGTTGCACCTTGTCCGCAACGCTGATGGGTTGAGCTTCGTTTTGCAGACCGTCGCGTGGGCCGACTTCGACCAGGCGTACGTGAGTGGGGAGAGACATAAGAATTCACCTGTCAGTAAGGGATCGTTCACACGCTCTGCGTGGGAACGATCATTTCGTACGATTACTGAACCACTTCCTGGCTCTTGATGGTCTGTTCCAATGCCTGGGTGCAACGCTCCTGCGCGGTGTCCAGTTCCAGCTTCATCTGTTCGATGTCGAGCATCTGCTGCTCCAGCTGTTCACGACGTTCGGCGATTTTGGTCAGCATGGTTTGCAGCTGTTTCTGATTGCCACCCGTGGGATCGTAGAGTTCGATCAGCTCGCGGCATTCGGCCAGGGAGAAACCAATGCGCTTGCCCCGCAGGATCAGCTTCAGGCTGACCTTGTCGCGGGGCGAGTAGATGCGTTCCTGACCGCGTCGCTCGGGGCTGAGCAGGCCTTGCTCTTCATAAAAGCGGATGGCTCGAGTGGTGATGTCGAGCTCGCGGGCGAGGTCGGAAATGCTATAGGTCTGGCTGCTCATGGAAGCGCTCGAAAAAGGTCATGGCGCTAAGCTAAAGGCAGGTTGACGTTTACGTCAAGCATCGCGCCCTGATCCTTCGTCTATCAGGTGATTCCTACACCTTATCGAGTTTCTTCTCATGTGCTGTCACCTGCTGGCACAACTCGATCATCTGCTCGCGCATCCAGCGGTTGGCCGGGTCCTGATCAGTGCTTTCATGCCAATAGAGGTGAGTTTCCACCGGCGGCACATCGTTGACCGGCAGGTTCACCGAGTACAGGTCATGGCGACGGGCGAAGCGTTCCGGCACGGTCATGACCATGTCGGTCTGCTGCAGCACTTGGGACGCCATCAGGTAGTGCTGGGAACGCAGGGCAATTTTGCGCTGAATGCCCATTTTGCCCAGGGCCAGGTCGACATGGCCCAGACCACTGCGGCGGCTGGAAATGTGAATGTGAGTCAGCGACAGGTAATCATCGAGGGTGAACTTCTCTTTGCCCGCCAGCGGATGGCCTTTGCGCATGGCGCACACGTAACGGTCTTCCATCAACTTGACATGGCGCACTTGCGGGTCAGTGTTGAGCGGCGCATCGACGGCGAAATCGAGACGCCCGGCCGCCAGTTCCTTGGTGGTTTCGCGGCGCTTGGACAGAAAGCTTTCGATGATCACCGTCGGCGCCAGGCGCCGCAGGCGCTGGAACAGTGGCGGCAGGATCACCGCTTCGGTGAGGTCGGTCATGCTGATGCGATAGGTCTTGACCGCCTGCAACGGGTTGAAAATGCGGCTTTCCTGCACCGACACCCGCAGCAAGGAGAGGGCGTTACGCACCGGCCCGATAATGTTCTGGGCCATCGGCGTCGGGACCATGCCCTGAGCGGTGCGCACGAACAACGGGTCATTGAAGGTCTCGCGCAGACGGGCCAGAGCGTTCGAGACCGCCGGTTGAGTAATGCCGACAATCTGCCCGGCGCGGGTCAGGTTGGCTTCGGTGTAGATCGCGTCGAAGACGATGAAAAGGTTGAGGTCGACCTTGCTCAGATTCATTGCGCTGCACTCTTATTGTTGGGCTCTCGATCAGCCGATCATATATCGGTGATGAATGTTAATACACGCCGAGAATAGGCTAGGTAAATTTTCGTAGCTGTTCTAGCATCGATTGCATGACCTGAACAACTCATCAAAACCCTCAGTTAAAAGGTAGAGCTGCCCATGGATTTCGCTTATTCGCCCAAGGTGCAAGAACTGCGTGAGCGCGTGACCGCGTTCATGGACACCTACGTTTATCCCGCCGAAGCGGTGTTCGAGCGTCAGGTCGCCGAGGGCGATCGCTGGCAGCCGACTGCAATCATGGAGGAGCTCAAACTCAAGGCTAAGGCTGAAGGCCTGTGGAATTTGTTTCTCCCTGAGTCCGAACTCGGCGCCGGCCTGAGCAACCTCGAATACGCGCCGTTGGCGGAAATCATGGGCCGCTCGCTGCTGGGCCCCGAGCCGTTCAACTGCTCCGCGCCAGACACGGGCAACATGGAAGTGTTGGTGCGCTACGCCAACGAAGAACAGAAGCAACGCTGGCTCGAACCGCTGCTGCGCGGCGAGATCCGCTCGGCGTTCGCCATGACTGAACCGGACGTGGCCTCGTCCGACGCCACCAACATGGCCGCCCGCGCCGTGCGTGATGGCGACGAATGGGTGATCAACGGCAAAAAATGGTGGACCTCAGGCGCCTGCGATCCACGCTGCAAGATTCTGATCTTCATGGGCCTGAGCGATCCTGACGCGCCGCGCCATGCGCAGCACTCGATGATTCTGGTACCGGTGGATGCCCCAGGCGTGAAGATCGTCCGTCCGCTACCGGTGTTCGGTTACGACGACGCACCTCACGGCCACGCCGAAGTGCTGTTCGAAAACGTCCGGGTGCCGTACGAAAACGTCTTGTTGGGCGAAGGACGCGGTTTTGAAATCGCTCAGGGTCGCCTTGGCCCGGGCCGGATTCACCACTGCATGCGTTCGATCGGCATGGCCGAGCGTGCACTGGAACTGATGTGCAAACGTTCCGTGAGCCGTACCGCGTTCGGTAAACCCTTGGCACGTCTGGGCGGCAACATCGACAAGATCGCCGACTCGCGGATGGAGATCGACATGGCACGGCTGCTGACCTTGAAAGCGGCGTACATGATGGACACCGTCGGCAACAAGGTGGCGAAGAGCGAAATCGCTCAGATCAAGGTTGTCGCACCGAACGTGGCCTTGCGGGTTATCGACCGGGCGATCCAGATCCATGGCGGGGCAGGGGTTTCCAACGATTTCCCGCTGGCCTACATGTATGCGATGCAACGCACTTTGCGCTTGGCCGACGGCCCGGACGAAGTGCACCGCGCGGCGATCGGCAAGTTCGAGATCGGCAAATACGTGCCCAAAGAGATGATGCGCAGCAGTCACTGATAATGTGGGAGCGAGCTTGCTCGCTCCCACAGGTTCGGTTCGTCAGTCGACCATTGGCAAACCGTAGAATGCTCGCGCACACGCCGTGCTGTGAGCGGCCAGATCTTCCTCGCTCTCCCCACGATGCAACGCCACTTCCCGCAACACTTCGGTCAGATACGCCGGTTCGTTGCGACCATTCTTCGGCTTGGGGCGCAAGCTGCGCGGCAACAGATACGGCGCATCGCTCTCCAGCATTAGCCGTCCCCGCTTGATCTCTTTCACCAGCGGATGCAGATGCGTGCCTCGGCGCTCGTCGCAGATCCAGCCGGTGATGCCGATGTGTAAATCCAGATCAAGGTAGCTGAACAGCGCCTTCTTTTCGCCAGTGAAACAATGCACCACGGCGGCCGGCAACTGATCACGGTAATCACGCAGGATTTCCAGCAAGCGCTGACTGGCGTCGCGCTCGTGGAGGAACACCGGCAATTGCAGCTCGACCGCCATCGCCAGATGCTCCTCGAGGGTTTTTTCCTGCTGCGGGCGCGGCGAGAAATCACGATTGAAATCCAGTCCGCATTCACCCACCGCCACGACGTTCGGCTCCTTGAGCAAACTGCGCAGACGCTGGGCGCTGTCGGCGTTCCAGTCGCTGGCGCAGTGAGGGTGAATGCCGGCGGTGGCGAACAGCCGTTGAGCCGTTTTGTCCAGTTGCTGGCACAGCTCCAGAGCCTGCTCGCTGCCCTCGACACTGGTGCCGGTGAGCACCAATTGGCAGATCCCGGCAGCGTAGGCGCGGTCGAGTACAGCCTGGTGTTTGTCGGCAAAACTGGGGTTGGTCAGGTTGACGCCGATATCGATGAGTTGCATGGTGCTACCTCGGACCAAAGGCCGGAAAGCATATCAGAGCTGTAGATTTATAAGAAAAGCCAAGAACTACAATGAGTTGTAGCTGTCTCTTGATGCCGCGAGACAGGTCGGGATGGCCAGAGTGCCATCACTGTGCCAGTCTTTCGCACTTTGCCAGCGCTCAAGGCGCTCTGTTTCTGTCGTTCGATTTCATGAAAATTCTTGAGATCGGCCCAGTATTCTTTCTGGAGAGTGGATGACACGTCCCTCGATTTTGCTACTGCTGTGTTGTTCGTTGCTGCTGCCGATGCCGGCGGTTGCGCGTCTGGCCGGGCCGCTGCAAGCCGTGCCTTCGAGCAAAGTGCGCGACTTGGCGGAAATCCGCAGCAGTCGTGTGCTGCGGGTGTTGGTCAACCAGAGCCGTAACAGCTCCGGCGAAGTTCAGGGCCAGGCCATCGGTGTTGAATACCACCGTTTGCGCGCCTTCGAGCAATACCTCAACGGTCACGCCCGTGACGGTCAGGAAATTACCCTCAAGATCATTCCCAAAGCCAAGGATCAACTGATCGGCGCTTTGCAGCGCGGCGAGGGTGATCTGGTCGCACCGGGAGAGCTGCTTGACCTGCAACCGGGTCACGCGGTCAGCACCAGTGCACCGATTGCCAGCAACATCCCGTTGGTCCTGGTGGGGATCAAAGGCGAGCGACGTTACACCCGTCTCGAACAACTCTCCGGCAAAACCCTGGCGTTGCCCACCGGCAGTGCCGCCGGGGACGCGGTCAGTCAGATCAATCAAAAGCTCGCGCTGCACAAGCTGCCGCCGGTGAAAATCGAGTGGGTCGATCCCAGTCTGGCGGTCGAGGACGTGCTGGAGATGGTCCAAGGCGGAATCTTTCACCTGACGATCGTCGAACAACCCATTGCCGAGCGCTGGGGCAAGATCCTGCCCAAATTGCGTTTCGATCGGCAGGTGCTCATCAGTGAACCGGGCGAAGAGTTCTGGTTCGTGCGCCGCGACGCTTCAATGTTGCGCGCGAGCATTGATCGCTTCCTGCCCGGTTACAAAAAGCCATCGGATCAGGATGCCGCGTTCCTGCGGATCTATCGACGCCTGTATCAAGTGCATTATCCATTGGCCAAGGCTGATCGGCAGCGCCTCGAAAAACTTCGACCGGTGCTGCAGAAGCACGCCGAAGCCCAAGGCATGGACTGGCTGAATCTGGCGGCACTGGCGTTCAAGGAGTCGGCCCTGCAGCCCAATGCCCGCAGTGGCAGCGGCCCTACCGGCCTGATGCAGATCACCCCGTCCGCAGCCCAGCGGGTGGGGGTCAACAATATTCAGGATCTCGACGCCAATGTGCAGGCCGGGGCCAAGTACTTGGCGATGATCCGCCGCAAGTTCTTTGCCAGCCCCAAACTTAACGAACGCGAGCGCATGGCGTTCGTGCTGGCGGCCTACAACATGGGGCCGGAGCGGGTGCAGGGCATGCGCGCCGAGGCTCGGCGGCGCGGTTTGAATCCCAACCAGTGGTTCTTCCAGGTCGAGCGCATTGCCATGGAGCAGGTGGGAATGGGGGCTGTCAGCTATGTTAATAGCGTGAACAAGTATTACCTGGCGTTCGATCGGGAGCGGGAGTCGTTGGAGCCCGAGGGGCAGAAAGTTGCCTTACGTAAATAATCGAATAAACTGATTGTTATGGTGCGGTTTTTGCGCTTTCCACATGAGATTTACTGATTAATATAGCGGCCAACCAACACACACACTCACAATGGATGACACAGCATGAGCTCACTGATCAACAAGGTACTGTTTACCCGCGCTGGCTACGGCCTGACCGTTCTGCGGATCTTCGTCGGCATCATCTTCGCTGCCCACGGCTCGCAGAAACTTTTCGGGGCGTTCGGTGGTTACGGTCTGGCCGGAACCGCGCAGTACATGGAGAGCATCGGTCTGGCGCCGGGCTACCTGATGGCGACGCTGGCGGGTGGTACCGAGTTCTTCGCGGGTCTGGCCTTGATCATCGGCTTGTTGGTTCGCCCGGCAGCACTGGGTCTGACTTTCCTCTCGCTGGTCGCCATTTTTACAGTGCACATCAGCAACGGTCTGTTCATGGCCAACAACGGTTATGAATTCGCCCTGGCCCTGCTCGGCGGCAGCATCGCGGTGCTGATCGAAGGCGCCGGCAAGCTCTCGGCTGACCGCGCCATCGCTGGCTGACCGCTCTGGCTCAACGAAAAGGCTCGCATTGCGAGCCTTTTTTGTTGTGCGTCATTCTTGACACTGTCTGGTCAGCTTCTCTAGGATGCTGCCCATGCGCCGATTTAAACAGCTACTTGCGGGGCGCCAGGTGACTCATTCAGTTGCCGATAGAAGCTTGATTCAGGCTTCGAAATACCGCTAAAGCGCTGGTTCGGTGTTGCCTCTCACCTGCCATGCAGACTTTTGAGGCAGAGACACGACACGATGAGTGCATTAAGCCCCGTTGTACGCCCCGCGCCGATCACGGCACATCTCACCCAGCGCAATCCAAAAATCCTGCTTGGCGGCAAACATCAGCCGACACTCTTGCGTTATCTCGATGGCTGGCCACGTCGTACCGGTGGGCCTGCTGCCTTCCTGATCCAGTTTGTCGAAGACGGTGAATCGCTGGCTCGATTTGCCAGCGACAGTTTCGATCTGGCGGTGATTCAATCGCCCAGACTCGAGGACGCCCCCGAAGTGATCAAACAACTGACTCGCGTGGCCCGGCAGGGGCTGATTACCCGCGGTTGAGGTTTAGAGCGCTGCGGCTCAAAGATAGTCGATCGCCACGATATACACGCACTGCTCGCCGGTCGGTGTCTGGACCCGAACTTCCGCGTCCAGCGCCTTGCCGATCAGGGCGCGAGCCAGCGGTGAGTCGATACTGATCAGGCCCTGCTTCAGGTCCAGTTCATCCGGCCCGACGATGCGATAGCGCGACTCTTTGCCGTCCTCGTCTTCGATCGTCACCCAGGCGCCGAAATAGACCTTGTTCGGATCGCTGGGCTTCTCACTGACGACCTTGAGCGCTTCCAGCCGTTTAGTGAGAAAGCGCACGCGGCTGTCGATCTCGCGCAGCATCTTTTTGCCGTAGGTGTATTGGCAAGCGAGCAAACCAAGAGTGCGGCTTGGAGGGAGAGAAGCGTGTTTGCGGTGAAGCTTCTAATCAAGTACATCAACGCAAACGAAAATAGGTTTAGGGACACAGGAAATCTGTTGTCTGCCTTCGCCCAATCTGTCGAACACGTAACTGGGAGCCGATCGGTACCGTGCTGTTGAACCTGAATCGAGAGCAACAGGTTGAGAAAAGAGCGGCATAGACGGTTGACGCGACAACTACCTTGAAAAACGCGGCCTTCGGGCGTCCAGGGCACGACGAATAACGGAAAATACCATCCCAATCTGAGGGGCGATCCCTTTAGATTGCACATCTTCACGCGACGGATCACTTACGCTCGCCTGATGCCAACTGCTGGCGATCCCTCGAAAAGCCCTTGAGCATTATGCTAGAAACAGCGTTCTCGCCTTGAGAAGCGACTGTGCTCACGAAATCGCACACGGCGAAATTTTGATACTACACGTCGAGTTAACGGGAGCGACAAAGCGGCAATGACGATTATTGTTTTCACACAAAAGCAGGAAACAATGATCATGAAGCCTTCGACCAAAAGAATTGACAGTCACGTTCATTTTTACACCTCGGAAGATCTTGATCGGGTGGCTGGGTCGTTACCCTATACGTTGCCTGAGCCGCATCCTCTTACAGCTTATTTGGATAAACTCATCGATGGCGGAATTGCCCCGACGATCATTAACAATGTTCATCTAAGTATCCTGCCGGACTCAGAGAATGTTTTTGCTTCATTTGACGAACTCGCGAGACTCAAAGCGGCCAATCCTTTGCGTTATGGGGATGTCAGACTGGTTGGGACGATCAAGGCGGAACCCGATTACGCCTCAAAAGAACGTCTCGCGCACCCGCAGGTCGTTGGTGCCAGAATCGTGCTGCACGATGCAAGGCCTGAGACGGTTTCCGATACGCGCTTCAGTGATGAGCAATGGTCAGCGTTTTACGCGCGTTTGCTGCCGCACCAGCATCTGCACATATATGCGAAAGAAGCAGAGACCAATTTGCGCGTACTGCGGCAGATCCCTTGCGACGTGCGAGTCATCATCGATCATCTAGGCAGCTGTCACAGCGAGCGTGGTGCCGTAGAGCCTGCTTACCTTGCGCTGCTCGCTGAAGCGGGACGACGAGGCAACGTGTGGTTCAAGGGCCCGGGTTATCGCACCTCCGTCCGGCCCGAGGAGACCGCTCGTTTCGTTGTGCAGATTGTTCGCGCAGTCGGAGCAGACAAAATTCTGCTAGAAGCCACCGATGCACCTCATGTTGGAACTTGCAACAACAGTGTGCGGTATTCCGACATTTTTGATTTGCCAAAAACGTTTAGTTTTGTTGACTCCGTTGCACATCAAGTTTCTACCGAAACCAAAATTCCTGTTAGTCGACTGCTCCGTGGAGCCGCCGATCAATTGGTAAATTCATATATGCCCACTGTCCCACTTTGAGATATTTAGCGATGACAAACATTACAACAAAAGAAATCAAATTTTACGTAAATTACGGAGGTGAAGTTCTCCCTCTCAACGGTACTGTCTTTGAACCGGAAGAAATCGACGCGGCGTCTCGCAAACTTCCACCCGTCGTCTTCAACTCCGGTTTTACGGGCGGCGTATCAATGTACGGTCAGCTCTTCGGTCGCGCCCTCGCAGCTCGGGGTTACCGAGTAATGACTTACGATGTTGCCGGTTTTTTCAACAACAAACAGATCCGTAATACCCTCCAAGCCGGCGATATCGTCATCACCAATGTCAGTCTAGAAGACCAGAAAGACGAAGTACTTGGTGCCGTACAATGGGTGCGGGACAATTTTGGCGAGATGCCTGTGGTCGCGTCCTGGGCGATGGGAGCGGTGGCAAGCCTAGGCGCAGTGGCTGAGCTTGCCGCTGCAGGCATTGAGCAGATCAGGTTTTGGGTGCCGATGAGCTATACCAACATCCGCCAGCTGCAAACCTTACGTGCAGACAAGCAGGCCGCCGACGCAGCGATTCTGCACCTCCCGGATGAAGCGCCTATCTCGCCATTCGACACCGGCACTGCAGCGACTGCGCTGGGATATTACCCTCTTGACCCTGAGACTCAGGCATATGTTGATCAGCAGCTGGGCGGTTATACCGAAGCCGGCGGCGCTGACCGTTGGCCTGGCTGCACCCACGTGACAGCCAAGTCCTATAAATCGTATGTGGCATATGACCCGGAGCAGTCCATTGAAGGCGCTAAAGGTTTTCCGCCGGCCCTGATTATCCACGGCGCCGAGAACACCCTGCATATGCCTTCAGAGTCCGAGCGTCTGCACCGGCACTATCCAGGTGATGCGGGCCCGAGTGCGCTGATCATTCCGCATATGCAACATGGTCAGCAGAATCAAGCCGAAAACCCTGTGTTCGAGTCTATGATTCAAAGCATGGACGAGGCCATTCGCGCGCGCGGTTAATTCGCACGCGATTATCCTGTAAGACCTCTTAAGGGGTCTTACAGCGATCTCAAGCGTCGTGGCGCATATCCTGACGACCTTTCCCGGTCAGTCCCCCCGTTTCGTGAATGTTGGCCCGAATAGTTGGGTTCGTTCGCTGTCTGAAAAATTCTATCTGGCTGTCTGCGCGACCAAGTCCTAACGTAGCGCGTCTAAAGCCATTCCTTCAGGTAGGCTTAAGCTGTGTTAACTCAACGGCTGGAACCAGCCCTAACAAGGATCTGGCAATGACATCTCCCAGTGAATCGGCGACTTCTGTAAAAAGTCATATTACCAAGCGAATTGGGCTGCTCATTTTTCCTCAGTTTTCGATGATGGCGCTGGCAGGAGCAAGCGAGCCGTTACGGGCCGCCAATCGACTTTCTGGCAAAACGCTGTATGAGTGGAGCCTTCTCACTGAATCTGGCGGGCCGGTCAACTCCAGTAGTGGTTTCGAGATCCAAACCATACCGATTGATCAAGCGCCCGATCTTGATCGCGTGTTTGTACTGGCGGGTTTGGAGATCCAACATCAGAAACCACCAAAAATGCTGCGCTTTTTACAACGCGCAGCGGCTCGGGGGAAAACCATTGGCGCGCTGAGTACCGGTACTTTCATACTTGCACGTGCTGGATTACTGGAAGGGAAGCGGTGCACTTTACATTGGGAGTCCATCGGTCAATTTTCCGAAGAGTTTCCCACTATCGAGGTCACCAAGGAGCTGTACGTCAACCACGGAAACCGGTGGACATGTGCAGGCGGGACGGCGGCAATTGATCTCATGCTGGCACAAATTGCCTTTGATTTTGGCAATCAGCTCGCTGCCAGCATCGCCGAGCAATTTTTGCACACAAGAATAAGAGCCCCTGAAGAACTTCAGCGCATGTCAATTCAGTGGCGATTTGGGATTCATGATAAACGCCTGACCGCTGCCATTGCTTTCATGGATGATAATCTGGAGAAACCCGTAGGCATCGAGGAAATCGCAGATCGGTGCAATTTGTCGCATCGTCAATTGGAGCGATTGTGGCACCAGTATTTTGGGATACCCCCGAAGAAATTTTATCTTGAGCTCAGATTAAATGAAGCACGTCGATTGCTTCGTGAAAGTAATCTCTCCATTGCGTCCATCGCCTATAGCTGCGGTTTCGTCTCATCGTCGCATCTGGGTGCCGCTTATCGCCAGATGTGGGAATGCACGCCCAGCGAAGAGCGGCGGAAATTTGATGAAGCCCATTCCTAATAGCAATCACTGATCGCGTTGGCAGCTATGTGTTAGTCCCTAAACGCGTCTACAAGGCAACCCTCCACCAAACCTTTTAGCAAGCTAATGTTATGTCCGACAACAGCCTGGCATTGAAATTTTGGTGATGCTGTATCTTCGATTTTTTGACCTCGTTTGATGACGCATACTGCGGGTTCTTACGTCGATTTCACGACAGAACTCATCGACGTGAAGGCTCAATCTTCGGGCGTGACATAATTAAAGTTGGAAAGAAAGGCTGTTCATGCGGTCTAGTCAGTTTTTGAACTACAACGGTTTGAGTCGCTGGCACGAATCTCCAGTCAGTTGCTGACACCTATCTCATATGAATATCAGGTTGGTATAACTTCATTCGCTACGGGTGTCAAACCATGAAGCGCCTTTGGATTTCTTACTAGGATGTCATGGCGTAGCACTTCGTCTGGCGGCCATACGGCCAACATATTCAGGAGGTCCATAGAGTGCGCCTCGATGTGGGCCGGCGTTGGGGTATAGCTACGGGGCACTTGCTCGGGAAACAAGCGCTCATCTAGACATACGTGTGCATGGCAATCCGCAGCGCCGGCTGGCAAAGCAAAGATAGGTGGCCGAGGCTTCGGATCTGCCGCCGCGCAACAGATGCTCTCAGTAGATTGGGCACTCTTCATTATTAAATCTATCTCGCGGTTCTACAGGTAAAAACCGGTTCAGAAGTTAGGCTATGATCTCGGCTTGAGCGAAGTTTTTCGACAGCCATTGTACGATACATGCGGAATACATCTAGAACTTCAAATTGTCATTTAGTATTCAGCCGGTCCGGCGTACCGCAGGATATGTAAGAATTAGGTAGCGGGCACGCAACAAGCGCTCTTCTTCTACTTATGAAGGTAGTCTTCGGCACAGTGGTGGATCTGCAGCGGGGTGCGTACGAAGCTATTGTATCGAGGGATTCAGTAGTAATGCCATATGACATTGGGTCGGCATATGATGCGTGAGCTCGGATATCATAAAAGCAACAAAAGCGACTTCAGAGAACCTATTTATGACAGCTGCAATTCGAACCTTCGGTTTTATGCTGTTCCCGGGGTTTTCCATGCTCTCTTTTGCCGCGGCGATTGAACCATTGCGCATCGCCAATCGTATGAGCGGGAAAACTCTCTATCGTTGGGAGTTGTTGACCCGCGACGATACTCGAGTGCTTGCCAGCAATTATCTACCATTTTCTCCCACCTTAGATTTGCGTCATGCCGACACGCTCGATGCATTATTCCTTGTGGCGGGAATCGCCACAGATCAATTCGATTCTGAGGACATGCGCACATGGTTACACCAGCATAATGATGGTCAACGCCTCATCGGGTCGATATCAACCGGTAGCCTGTTGTTGGCCCGGGCCGGCTTGCTTGATCGCAGGCGTTGTACTATTCACTGGGAAAACCACCAAAGTCTTCTGGAAGAACACACAGATGCTATTGTTACCGGCAAATTATTTGAAGAGGACGGTCGTATCTGGACTTGTTCCGGAGGAGTCGCTGGTGTAGATATGATGCTGCACTTGATTCGCCATCAACATGATCAGTCGTTGATGCACCAGGTCGCCGAGCAATGTGTACATTCCAGTATTCGCAATTCCCATGACAACCAACGAATGTCAATTGAGAGCCGGCTGAACATTCACAATCCAAAACTGATAAGCGCCATCATGCTGATGCAGAATCATCTTGAAGGCGTGTTGGCCTGCGAGGATATTGCGCGGTTGGTGGGATTGTCATATCGTCAGATGCAACGGCTTTTCGGCGAGCAGTTGCAGATGACACCTTCGCAGTACTACCTCAAGCTACGCTTAGAACGAGCCCGCGAATTGCTGACCAGTTCTTCGTTACCCATTCTGGAAGTCGCCTTGGCGTGTGGCTTTTCTACTACTTCGCATTTTGCCCGGTGCCACCGAGAAATGTTCGGGGTTACGCCTCGGCAACTGCGCAAGGACCGTTAGCTGACGTACCGTTTTAACGCATGGCTCGATCAGCTGGATGTTGTGATTTTTTGTCATAAATCGGCCAGAAAACGTCGGTTTTGTGGCATTCAAGTCGCTGAAGAGTCTATAGGATCATTTCAGAGCGACCTCTTCGCTACAATAATAAAAGGAGCACAGGCTTGGATTGGCTACGTTATTTCATTGAAAACCTGCCTTCGACTGGCTCCTGTGTAGCACATTGGGAAATGTGCTCTGGCACTAGAAGCAAGTTGGCCACGACCGAATCGTCCCTCCATATTGACACGGCACAAAATCAACTCTTTCCACATACGGTAATATACCCGCAACGAACTACGTGCTCGCTTCGTCATTCGCGCTGCTCAGTGTGATGTCCAAACATGTGAAGTAACAAAGTTAATACGGGATGGCACTCTGAGTGTCATGGATCAACACAAACTCACTTAAGTTTTCTTAATAAGTATCTGCTTGTCTTACGCATACAATACGTGGTCGATGCAAATATGGATGTACTAACCATGGCCATCATTAAGCACGTAAGCAGGATTCGCGGTATTAGTTAACCACACATCGCGCAAGCGTATAAAAATAAAAGGTGCGGTGAAAAATGAAAAATAGGTGCGTGATCGTAAAAAATTGTGTGATGAGTGCTTTTTTTTACTGGTCGGATTTATGAGCCTAGACTTGCTAGAGAGCGTAATAACTGACTCGCATGGCGTTTATTTGTTTGCATTGGAGTCTGTTTATATAGCTGGTTTTAAGGGTGCAGTAAATATAATTACATTCTATCCAAAGCCGTTACTGGCAACAGCAGTTGCTTTTTTATCAGTGATTAATTCTTGCATGTTTTTTTGGTTTTTTTGTAGGTCGAGATCTGCTTGTAAGTTGAATTTTGACTCAAGTCAAGATGAGCTTACGGGGCTGCCTAATCGAAATGTTCTCGAAAAGTGTTTGGCGGAGGCCTGTAAACTTTCAATAAGAGATAAGAGAAACTTGGCGATTTTGTTTGTTGATCTTGACGAATTCAAACCTATCAACGATTCATTGGGCCATCTTTTTGGCGACCAAGTTCTTCTTGAAGTTGCACGAAGAATGCAGCGCGCCCTACGCCCCGGTGATACTGTGGTTCGGATGGGAGGAGATGAATTTATCGTAATATTGCCGAGCTTGACTTGCGAAGAGGAAGTCATACCTGTCATCGAGGGAATATTGTCTGAAATGTCTAGGGTTTACACTTTAGAGAAAGTAAATTTGCACCTAAGCGCAAGTATTGGAGTCGCGCTGAGTGACGGTAAAATTGATAAACCGATGCGGCTCATACAACAAGCAGATCTCGCTATGTATAAGGCTAAACAAGAAGGACGTAACAACTATCAATGGTTCAAAAGCGACTTGGATAAGGATGCCTCGGATCGCATGACTTTGCGTAGCGAGATCCAACAAGCGGTCATGGGGCTCGAGTTTGAATTATATTACCAACCACAATTTGATTGTGGTAATGGACAAGTTGTAGGGGTTGAGGCCCTTATACGTTGGAGGCATGCTCAGCATGGTTACATCTCGCCTGATAAATTTATCCCTGTTGCTGAAAGTACCGGTCAAATTATCGCAATAAGTGAATGGGTATTGGAAGCGGCTTGTAAGCATGCTCGTATTTTAAAAGATGCCGGTTTTAATAATGTGGTTACGGCAATTAATATTTCGCCTGTCTTATTTCAAAGGTGCGACTTGTACGCGATGGTTGAATCCGCACTGCTAAGACACGGGATAAGTGGCAGGCAAATAGAGCTGGAAATTACAGAAAGTGTAATGTTGCACTCTCCTGATAGGGTTATCGAGATCCTACATGATCTTAAACGACTTGAAGTGAGCTTGGCAGTTGACGATTTTGGGACGGGCTACTCTTGCCTGAGCTATCTGAAGCTGCTTCCAATAAATAAAATAAAGATTGATCGCTCTTTTATTTCTGACGTTGTTGAAAATCCTCGTGACGCTGCGATCACGAAGGGGATAATTGCGATTGCTCAGCATCTGAGTTTTAAAGTCACCGCTGAAGGTGTTGAAACTGAAGCTCAAGTAGCATTCCTAAATGACAATTGTTGTGACGAACTGCAAGGATATTATTTTGCAAGGCCAATGCCGTTTTCTGAACTTGTAGAAATGTTGAAGGCCGCTCCAATGGCTGGCAAGATGTTTCGCCAAAAAAGAATTGGTTAGTGCTGCTCGGATACAAATATTTTCTTTGTGTTATTCACCAAAAGCAGGATTTCACTTTTAACACTTTAAGGAATAGTTGTCTTGACTGTAGCGCTGTTGGAAGATCATGATTTTAAGAAGATACAATCTTGGTTGCTTCGTAAAAGAGGAGTTCATCTACCAGCCACCAAAAAAACATGGGTTGCTGCCAGACTGTTTCGGAGATTGAAGTACTATCGTTTCACTTGTTATGGCGATTATTTACGAATGTTAAGAAGTGCAGAGTACGATGAAGAGTCGCAGTTCGCGTTAGATTTATTAAGTAATAGAGATACTTGTTTTTTTCGCGAATATCAGCAATTTGTATTTTTACGGGAAAAAATTCTTCCCGGTGTAAATACGCGCCAGCTGGTAAGAGTCTGGAGCGCGGCCTGCTCGACTGGTGAAGAATCGTTCAGTCTGGCAATGACGTTAGCAGAGGGGCTATTAGGTCTTCCTTGGGAAATAATTGGATCGGATATTAGTACACATGCGTTAACAATCGCTCGCGAGGGCTGCTATTCGCTTACCCACGCCCGCACAATTCCGAAGGAAATAATGGCAGGTCACTGTGAAATGCGGGGGGGGGACTTTCGTGTTGATCCGGACTTATGCAAGCGTGTGAATTTTATGCGAATTGATCTTACTGCTCCTCTGCCCGATATCGGTGAATTTGACGTCATTTTTTTACGTAATGTCATGATGCATTTTGACCAAGAGACTAAACGCCAAGTGGTCTCACAAATGCTACGCGTGCTGAAGCCTGGTGGTTATTTTGTTATCAGCAGTTCAGAGAGCCTTAGAGGCATCACTGCTGAATTACAGCTAGTAGCGACGTCGATTTACAAAAAGCACTGAGCAAGGTGAAAGAAAAAACGTAGTGCCACGGGCTTCCATCGCCTAGCCGCAATCTCCAAGATACATTTCCGCAGCCAGTGATGCGCTGGATCAGCATCCACTCGGGGCGAAACAACGGTTTGCCCATAATAAATTTGGGGTGACTATTTTTTATTTAATCCCTGCTTGCTATTTTCATCTATCAACATGGTTATCGAATGAATTTAACTGCGAATATACAGATTGCTTTGGTATTGATCGGATTAGTGGTGTTAGGTGCCGGGATGCTGTTTGTCACCGTGCGATTTTATGTTCGTAAATTTCGCCAGTCTAAGGACTTACCTGTCGGGTGTAAAAATAGCGCAATTGCGACGCCAGACATTAATATATTTGAAGTGCTGCAGTCTGTGCGTAGTAACCTGCAGAATTCTAAAAAGCTTCTACATCAGATGAAGCTGATAAATATCAATGATGCGTCAGCTCGTTCGGTATTGCCGCGCGCGCTAAGCTTCGATAAAAATGCCAATGTGAGTTTGCCTATCAATCTCGTCGGGGGATGCGGCGCAGCCGAACATGCTCATCTGAAAAAAACTGGAGATACCGCTAGCCCGGTAGATACGGAAATTCTGGAACAACGTATTGAAAAAATCGCAAGAGAGGTGTGTGGATTGGACGAGGCACTTCAACGACTGCAGATAGAAAGGCAGAATATAAGTCTTACTGCTCCTTCAGTTAAGATGGAGCATATATCATGTTCACCGTTACTACTTCGCCAATACCTTCCTTTTTTTCTAGGAAAAGAGCTGTTTGCAGTAAGTTTGAGTGCGGTCCAGGAGATTTTGCAGGCTAGAAAGCTTGTTATTGAACTGGGCGCTTCAGGAAGAGTCCGCAACGCAATCAATTTACGTGGCTCAGTGATCCCAGTGATCGATCTGAATAAATATTTCGGCGGCGAGGTAACCAATATTTCTCGGAATACCCTCGTCATCATCCTCCTGCTGAGCTATGAGGGGAATCAACATAGGGTTGGAATTAAGGTAGAGGGTGTTAGCAAAATATTAAAGGTTGACCCTGAAGAGATCGAACAAGAGCTCGATAAAACCACGGATATTCGCAATCGCTTTACGATCGGGCATTTTAAGACACAACATTCTTCGATCACATTGCTCGATATCACTCAATGGTTCGCGTTGAAAAAAATACCTAACCTGGACCACCGGAGTGCGTCACAAGAATGAGGCCTTTCGGCGAACCTGTCGTGTTGTTGTGTATTAGCGAATGGCATCCATACGTTCGCGGCCTTCGCATAGAGATCAGATATTTCAGAGTCAGAGATTACCTTCAGCGATCTCAGCCTACCGGTAATGTTAGGACTGCACTTATCGTTCAAGAGGGTAGCGGCAATCGGTGCCGTATCAACCGTACCTCTGAACAAAAACCCCAGTGCTGCGCAGTCATATATGCATCGACAAAAGCGAAGTTCTAGGGCAAGAGATAGGTGGCGTTTTGTGCATCAACATGGTGCGTACGGTGCGTCTTCCGCCATGGGTGAAAGTGGACTAGGCTCAAGATCACCCCCTCTCCAGAGCCTCGGCAATCATGGAGATCAAATCGCAATCGGTTATGGCGGCAGACGGAAACTGCCTCGGTGTAGGTTCCTATCATCGCACCGCGACGGGCGTTGATTCATACCCCCAAGATCGGCGTAGTCGCCATGGCACTGCCAGCTTGCGCGCACCTTTCGGGAAGCTCCTTTATGCTGCTGATGATCGCCATGCGACCGTCGACTTGAGAGATCAACACCAATGCGGTCGGCGCTTCCGGCCTGGCGTCAAAGACCTGATTAGATCCGGGAGAGCCCACTTAGATCCGCAGGCAGTTTCGGCCTGGATGACCGCACCACCATTGACGATCGCTCGACGATTCGCATGGGCGAAACCGCATTCGACTGGGCGGGGGTACGTAGCGAATGGATTTCCCTCAGTGGCGCATCTTGACATGGCACTTTGCGAGGACCCCATCGGGCCATCGGCGAAAAAATCCAATCCTTTTTTTCGGTCCGAACATCCCTCGAACGAAGCCTTTTTCAATATCTCGGCAGTGAATCCGAAGGGAGGTATTGCTGCTCGACGGTTTGGGGGTGTTTTCTCTATCAGCGACGGCGGGTCAGCTCAAATTGAACATCCTGGCGGCCCACGGACAATTGGGTGGGGGCGGGGCGTCATTGGATCCACGAACTCCCCGGTTTTACAGGGCTAAAATGCAGCTGTGTCGGATTAATTTCGTTAGATGTCGGTATTGTCTCGTTGCAGCTTACGGCGACCGGATATTTTGAATGACCAATACGACGTTGGTCGCGTTTCAGAAGCGGCCATCCAGCCTTAATAACAATTCAAGAGGAGCGGCTTTGGAAACGTTGGTTTTTATCTTCGACAACATCGGAGTGATTGGCAAACTCTCCATCGAACACATCTCTCTGGTGGGTTTGGCGGTGGGCCTTGCAATCATTACCGGAGTACCAATCGGTATTGCGATTACGTTAAACGAGCGAATTGCCGGTTTCGTGCTATATACCGCATCTATCATCATTACTATCCCTTCTATCGCGCTGTTTGGGCTAATGATTCCACTGCTCTCAAAAATTGGTCAGGGTATTGGATATCTTCCAGCGGTCATTGCGGTACTTTTGTATTCGCAGTTGCCAATTATTCGAAACACCTACACCGCGATTAACAATGTTGATCCTAATCTTCGTGAGGCCGCGAGGGGGGTTGGCATGACCCCATTTCAGAGACTCCGATTGGTCGAAATTCCCTTGGCACTTCCGATCATTATGGCCGGCGTTAGAACCGCGGTCGTAATGAACATAGGTGTGATGGCAATCGCGGCTTATATCGGCGCTGGGGGACTCGGGACGCTGATCAGTCGCGGTATTTCGCAAACAGATTCAAGACAGTTGATTGCCGGCGCCCTGGCAGTCAGCGTGCTAGCGGTGCTGGCCGACTATGCACTGCTCTGTATACAACGGAAGCTCACCCCTAAAGGGGTAAGCCAAGCCCCTGGGTAAATCAGAGCACGATTAACACAAGACTAGGCAATTTGCCACACAGGACAGAGAGAATAAAGATGATAAAGCTCGAGCACCTGACCAAGATTTTCGATACGCCGGAAGGCAAGGTAATTGCTGCCGACCATATCGAGATGGAGGTACCGAAAGGTGAAATCTGCGTGCTGCTGGGGCCGTCTGGATGCGGTAAAACCACCACACTGAAAATGATCAACCGCATTGTTCCAGCGAGTTCTGGGCGGGTATTTATCAATGGCGAGGATACTTCTGGCCTTGATACGATCACGCTACGGAGAAATATTGGTTACGTCATTCAGCAAATTGGTCTATTCCCCAATATGACAATTGAGGAAAACATTTGCGTTGTGCCGAAATTGTTGGGATGGGATAAGACTCGCTATCTTGCAAGGGCAGCAGAGTTGCTCGATCTGGTTGCACTTGATCCTCGAACTTTTTTGAAGCGATATCCTAAAGAGCTTTCCGGCGGCCAGCAGCAACGAGTAGGTGTAATCCGGGCTTTGGCAGCGGATCCTCCCGTGATGTTGATGGACGAGCCCTTCGGTGCTATCGATCCGATTAACCGGGAAATAATCCAAGATGAGTTCTTGAAAATGCAACAGGAACTCAAAAAGACAGTGCTGTTCGTCAGTCATGATATAGACGAAGCGGTAAAGATGGCTGACAAAATTGCTATTTTTAATGCCGGTAAGCTAGTGCAATTCAGCTCGCCTGATAACACGTTGGCGAACCCTGCCAA
This sequence comes from Pseudomonas sp. Hz4, assembly GCF_054898165.1. Lineage (NCBI taxonomy): Bacteria > Pseudomonadati > Pseudomonadota > Gammaproteobacteria > Pseudomonadales > Pseudomonadaceae > Pseudomonas > Pseudomonas sp. Hz4. The sequence continues at coordinate 2,288,068 of NZ_CM142719.1, forward strand.
TAAGTTTGTCGAAGATTTCGTCGGTACAGATCGAACGCTTAAACGTCTGCGTTTGGTTAAAGTGAAACAGGTAATGAATGCTGCAGGTCCTACGGTTTCTCCGGGTGATGATCTCAAGCATGCGCTTAAACTTATGATAGACCTTGGTCATAACGCAATTACCATGGTTGATAAAAGTAATCGCCCAATTGGCTGCGTATATCGCTCGGTAGCGGAGGCCAAACGTGGAACCTGTGGTGACAATCACTATCCCTTGCGTGCAGTCGTTAATATCAACAATGACTTGAGATCTGTGGCTTCAGTCATGTTCCGATGTGATACCACCTGGATGCCATGTGTCGATGATACCGGCGTGTTTTGCGGAGAAATATCTCAACAGGCGATTATCCAGTGTCTGGATGCTACCTCTCGTGATGAGAAAGTTTGCAGCGTATCTAACGTGCATCTCCATCCCACCACCCTTGAAAATTTCAACCCTCAAGGTGCGTATCGTGGCTAAATCAAAAATACTAATGTTCTTAGTGTTAGCGCTGGTGGGTATGTCAATTTGGGGAGTCATTGGTCTCGACTCAAAAGTTGGCGAAATTGTGTTGAAGTATCATGAAGATATCATCTACCTAAGTCAGCAGCACATGATACTTGCGGCCGTTTCCGGCGGCATGGCTATTGCGATCGGCGTGCCGCTGGGAATTTGGCTTAGTCGCCCCAGTCGGCGCAGATTGGCCGAAGGGATCATGCAGATACTGAATATTGGCACGACTGTCCCTACCTTGGCAGTGCTGGCCCTATCGATGAGTTTTTTGGGACTGGGAGCTAAGCCTGCACTCTTTGCTCTTTGCATTGCATCCCTATTGCCCATTGTACGCAATACGTATGTTGGTCTCTTGGATGTGCCCAACTATCTGAAAGAAGCCGCCAATGGCATGGGCATGACCCCCGCACAAATATTGTTCAGGGTGGAAGTTCCTAATGCACTGTTTGTCATCTTTGCAGGTATCCGCACAGCACTGACCATCAACGTTGGTACGGTGCCTTTAGCCTTCTTGATTGGAGGTGGCGGATTGGGAGAATTGATTTTCACCGGCATTGATCTCGACGAAGTGTCGATGGTTCTCGCTGGCGCTATCCCAACAGCGATTTTGGCTGTTTTGGTAGATATAAGTATTGGAGGAGTTGCTTTCATGATGATACCAAAAGGTGTTAATCCCTTGCGGACCGCTCGCTGATCACAGTATAAAAACATACACAACGAGGCTTTTAGCAATGAAAATAAGAACAGTTCTAAAGTCCATATCCGCACTCTTGCTTGTATCCGTTGCGCTGCATGCGCAAGCTGGAAAGGTGGTTGTCGGCGGCAAAAACTTCACTGAACAACAGATCATGGCGTCGATGACCAGTCAGTACCTTCAATCCAAAGGATTAGAAGTGGATGAACGATCGGGCATGGGGTCCGGTGTCTTGCGGGCAGCACAAGAAAATGGCCAAGTTGATGTTTATTGGGAGTACACCGGTACATCCCTAATAACATTCAATAAAGTCCAAGATCGGCTCAGTCCTGAAGAAGGCTACCGTAAGGTGAAGGAACTCGACGCGGCCAAGGGTTTGGTTTGGTTGCCACCATCCAAAGCGAATAATACCTATGCACTCGCGATGCGCCGTAGTGATGCAGAGTCCAAAGGTATCAAAACCCTAAGCGATCTGGCAAAAGCAGTTCAGGGGGGTTCAGAGCTTCTCCTGGCGTGCAATGCCGAGTTCGCAGAGCGCTCAGATGGCCTTACGCCTTTGCAAAAGGAATATGGATTTAAGTTCCAGCGGTCACAAGTTAAGCGCATGGACTCTGGCCTGACCTATCAGGCGTTGAAAGAAGGGCATGTAAATGTGGCCTTGGTCTTCGCCACTGATGGCCGAGTCCCAGCATTTGACTTGGTTGTTCTTCAAGATGATCGCAAGTTCTTTCCGGACTACGCACTCACTCCAGTAGTTCGTGCTGAGACCTTGAAAACTACGCCCGAATTGGAAAAACTTTTGAATGACTTGTCCAGTCGTCTTGACGACCAAGTTATGTCCAAATTAAATGCGCAGGTAGATGTATCGAAACAAACGATTGAGACTGTCGCGAAGGAATTTCTGCAATCCCAAGGTCTAATTTAGCCCGCGGTTGACTGAGTTCCGGTCCTGGACACTGAATCCATCGCCGGCCCTCTGGGCGTCATGCAGAACACGACCAAAACTCAACTCATTTTCCGACCGTTCCAGGTGCACCAATGAAGACCCTTCGCGTCGCCGCGGCACAAATTGCAGTCGAATTAACCGATATCCAAGGCAATCTGAAAACGCATCAACGACTGATTCGACAAGCTCAGCAAGAAAATGTCGAACTGGTGCTATTTCCGGAGCTTTCATTGACGGGTTACCAACTGCGTCGAAACGTGCCAGCGGTGGCGATGAGTGCATCCGATGAACGTCTTCAGCTTTTGGCTAAAGAGTTTCCGGACATTTTGGTTGTATGTGGCTTTGTCGAACAGGCTGCACCTGGTGAGTTCTACAATTCGATGGCTTGGCTGCACCACGGCGAGGTGTGCTTCGTCCACCGAAAACTCTATTTGCCGACTTACGGAGGTCTTGAGGAAGGCAAACTGTATTCCGCGTCGAAGCATTTGGCCCTTCACGACGCCAAACCAGAGTGGCCTACCGCTACTCTCATCTGCGCCGACTTGTGGAATCCTGGGTTGGTACACGCAGCGATGATGAAACAACCGAGCTTGCTATTGGCTCCCATAAATTCGGCCGATGGGGTGGTATCGGACGATTTTTCGAATCCGCAAGGATGGGCTTTGAATCTGCAGTTTTATGCCATGACATATGGTGTACCGCTGGTCATGGCAAACCGTTGCGATATTGAGTTAGACGCGCATTTCTGGGGGGGGAGCAGAATTCTCGGGCCACGGGGTGAGACCTTAGCTCAGGCCAAGGACGGGGAGCACCTGATCTGGGCTGATTTAGACCTCGAGGCAATTGGTCGGGCTCGTTTCGATTTACCGACTATTCGCGACGCTAATACCCCACTTGTAAAATCTCTACTTTGATTGAGGTACGCCATACGCGTTTTGTAACGAGACCTTAATCAACGTTCTCGAGATGCAACACTAGTTCGGTTTTTCCAAGCCTCCACCAAGATTCAAAAACTGCAAAAGTTAGCGGTGCGGTTTTCTGCGTCTTGACACTTACCATATAAAAAAAGAAAAAAAGGAAACGTAAATTGTACTTTTCAAAAAAACAAAAACTACAATCGTTGATGTTTTTGTCTGTATTTGTATTATTAAATCCGAAAGGTTTTGCGGCGCCGGTAACCGAACATTTGGATATCGGGGGGGCGATACGAGCACGGTTTGATTATGATCCGGACCAAGATATCCAAAAGTTATCCTTTGACACCATCCGGATCGATGCGAAATACAAGTCTGATACTTGGATAGGTGCCGGGTCGTATCGCTGCTATGGTGGATCGTATCCGTATCAATACACCGATAGCATTTGCGACGTAGCGTTTGCCTCGTATGCGTGGATTGGTTACAAGTTTGATCCAACACAACAAGTTCAGGTTGGTCTCAACCAGGTCCCATTTGGTCTGCAGCCTTACTTTGGTACAACTTTTTTCGAAGGCCTGGGTAACGTAATCGGTTTGGAAGATGTGCACAACTTGGGCGTCAAGTACATCAAAGACAGCCCTGACTGGAATTTGCAGGCTGCGTACTATGTCAACGACGGAGGGCAGTGGAAAGGTACCAGTCGTGGGGGGAAATCTTACTCGACTAACGTGGCGGATGCTGACGACTATGTAGTTGACGGTAGTGATAATAAGGAAAAAGATAAACTTGCTCTGCGCTTAACGCGGAAGCTTGATATCGCCGGCTGGGCTTCAGAAGTAGGTGGCTCGGTGTTGACCTCCACCTTGGAGAACAAGGATACCGGTGACAACGGTCGACGTTCCGCATTTGCACTGCACTACAACGGCAAAAATGGTCGCTGGGGCACTGCGCTGCAAGCCACTCGCCAGCAAATGAACGCAGAGAATGCCGGTACGAACAAGACTGTAACTTTCGGTGGTTATGACGGCACGTTCAACGTAGCCGCTAAGGGCAATCTTTACATTGGCCATGTGAGCTATGACGTGCCAGGTACTTACTGGTTGGCATCGGGAGTTCAGGTATACGGTAACTACAGCAGGTTTGATAAATCAGAAAGCTCGTTTAAGGATTCGCAGCGTTTCATAGCTGGTACGTCATTTTCCTTTAAAGATCTTTGGATTGCCGTCGAATGGCTGCATGGGAAAAATGACCCGTACATCGGCGGCAGTAGTTATTCCGAGAGCCTTGGGGTTGGTGGCAGTGATCAGTGGGAAAACCGACTGTATACTAACATCGGCTATTACTTTTGATTTGACTGGCTAGACTCCTCGCATTAATGAAGTTCCCTTTTTGGCCAGCCACAAGCTGGCCCTTTTTTTATTTGTTTTTTGCCGACCATCAAAACCAACTGCGCTCTGTATTAATCAAGGATATCAAGATGAACATTAAACAGAAGTTGACTTTGGCATTCTCTCTCATCGCCTGCATACCAATCATGCTGGTGGCAACCCTCGTAATATTAAATCTCCGTAGCGCAGCAAATGTTGAGTTTGTGAATAGTAGTTCGCGCGAAATTAGGCAAGTTGAAAACGCTATGCTGCTGTTCTTTGATGGCATCAATCAGAATATTGATTATATCGCCAGTCATCCTTTGATTCGAAACGCAGATAGCGGTTTGAAACGCTGGATGAAGACCGATGAATCAAAATTGCCAATGGGTGAGCGAGAACAAAAAATCTACGATTTTTTTACTAGCTTTGCCGGGAGCCACCCAGCATATACATTCATATCGTTGGGAACTATTGATGGTGGCTACGTAAGTTATCCCGAGGATATTAAGTTAACAGATTATGACCCGCGAAATCGCCCTTGGTATCAGACAGCAATGGCAAACCCAGGTAAACCGGTCCGCACTGCCGCATACACTTGGGGCTCTGGAAATGGGGCGGCATTGGTGGGTAGCGTGCGCAGCGTTGCCACAAGTCTGGGCAATCCAGGGGGAGTGATAGGTATCGATGTCTCACTCGGCCAACTCACCAATTCCGTTAAGAATATAAAACTGGGCGTTAGTGGCTACCTCATGTTATTGGAGAACAATGGCACCGTTCTAGTCGACCCCAATCGCCCTGAAAACAACTTCAAGAAGCTCAAAGATCTAGGTGCTGGTTATTCCACATTGGCAACGCAGGAAAGTGGTTTAGTTGAAGTGCAACTAAATGGTGAGCTCTATATGGCGAATGTTTGGCCTTCTGAACAGCTCGGTTGGCGCTTCATTGGGCTAATCCCTAAAAGTGAAGTGATGGGCACTGCTACCAGTTTGACATGGACCATTGTCAGTTTGGCGACGATCCTCACGCTAGTATTTGCCTTTGTGGGCGCAACATTTGCTGGATTAATCGTTAGCCCTATTCGCGCCGTCGCCTCTGGCCTAGAGGGTATAGCGCAAGGAGAGGGCGATCTGACACGATCGTTAAACGTTAAAGGAAAGGATGAAACTGCACAGCTTGCGGGTTGGTTCAATCAATTCGTCGCTACGATCCGCCAGCTGATTTTAAATATCGGCCATGCCGCTAAACAGATCCATCAGACGTCAGGGACCTCTGCCCAAGTTTCAGTAGACATGGCGGAGGCCGCGGGAAGGCAGCGTGAGTCGATCGACATGGTATCTACTGCTTTTCACGAAATGGCCGCTACGGCAAACGAAGTAGCGCGCTCCTGCACTCTAGCCGCCGAATCCGCAGACAATGGGCAAAGACAAACCCATGAAGGTCAAAGGCAAATTGATGCTGCAGTGAAAAATGTCGAGCTATTGCGGGAAGAAATTTCTCAGTCAGCTACTGCCATGCAACTCTTAGAGCAGGACAATAACAACATTCAGGCGATTCTTGGCACGATACGGGCGATCGCTGAGCAAACTAATCTTCTGGCCCTGAACGCGGCCATCGAAGCTGCGCGAGCGGGTGAACAAGGCCGTGGTTTTGCTGTAGTAGCAGATGAAGTGCGAGCTCTCGCGAAACGTACCGCCGAATCAACGGCAGAAATCGACAATCTGCTCAGCAATTTAGTGCTGCGAACACAAAGCATGGGAAAACAAATGCACGCGAATCTGGAGGTGTCACAACTCACTGTCACGAGCATCAATGAGGCAAGTAGCAGCTTCGGGCTGATCCGAGGCTCCGTGGATGTGATCCGCGATATGAATGCGCAAATCGCCACCGCTGCAGAAGAACAGCATCAAGTAGCCGAAGACATCAATCGACATATCAGTCAGATTCAAGGCGACGCGCAGTTGGTAGCAAAACTGGCTGAGTCAGCCCGAGGCGATTCGCATAACCTCGCTAAATTGTCCACTGATCTAAATGGCTTGGTAGAACGCTTTCGGACATGAGGTACAAGTCCGTTACCTATTGATGCAAGGCCCCTGCCTCGAGCTCCACCTGTAACATTGTGTTTGCCCTAGCGTGGACACGAACACCATCAGAGGCTTCATTGCGGTTTTAGCTTGCCCCGATCCTCTCGGGGCAGTTGCCCGAAGCGCTTTCGATAACACTTGGCGAAATATGATGTGGATCCAAATCCGCAGATGCTAGCGACCTCAACGATAGAAAAGCTGGATTGCACGAGTAGAAATCGGGCTCGATCTAGACGCAAATCAAGATAGAAGTGGTTTGGGGTGGTCGATAAGTGTTCTTGAAACAACCGCTCCAGCTGTCGGCTCGAAAGATTAGCGGCTTTGGCAATCTCTTGACTGCTCAACTGCTCATCCAGATGTTCGCGCATCACCTCTATTGCCTTAATCAACCGCGGATTGTTCACATGAAACTTTGATTGTAACGACATACGCTGATTTTCGTGGGCCGGGCGTATATTGGGGTGGATGCACTGTTCGGCGACCGCATGAACCAGGCTTTCACCATGGCGATTACCTATCAGGTACAACATCATATCGAGGCCTGCCAACCCTCCTGAGCAGGTAAGGTACTTACCATCAATCTCATACAGCTCGCCAGTAATATTGAGACGAGGAAACTCTTCCCGAAAACTATCAATATTTTCCCAGTGAATAGTGCAGGTCTGCGTCTTTAATAAACCCGAGCGCGCTAGTAATAAGCTGCCAGTGGAGGTAGCTCCAATATTCAACTTCTGAGCTGACAGGCGTCTAAGCCATTGCTTTGTTACGGGGTCATCGTAAACATGAGCGCCAATTCCGGCGACCACGATCAACGTATCGATATCTTGAAAGTTTTCCAGCTGACGTGAAGGACAAAAACTCATCCCATTGCTGGCGAAGACGGGCTCATTGGTAGCTGTAAATATAAACCATTCATAAAGACTTTTACCGCTCATTCGATTTGCCATTCGTAGTGGCTCAATCGTTGCTGAAAAAGAAAGCATGGAAAAATCAGGTACCAAAAAGAAGCCAATCCGCTCGGTTGGTAGCGTCGCGTCGATACGATCTGCCGTGTCCACTTAATCCCTCGCTCAATACAGTAAACATCAAATTTGGCGGAATTGATCGTTATTATGTCGGTTTTGTTTTATTTTAACTAGGCATAAATCTGGACTATGACTCTATTATTTTTACTGCAAGAAAAGGGCAATGGAATGATCGAGCAGAAAGTAAAATTTAATAGTGACGGTTTTTTGCTTGATGGCGCTTTCTTTATAGACGATTCACACAATCTTCCCGAACTGCCGATCGTAATCGTCTGTTCCGGTTTTACTGGACTAAAACACATTCATCCAGAGCGCTTTGCGCGTGCTCTTACGCCAAAAGGCTTTACAACCTTTGGCTTCGATTACCGAGGGTTTGGCGAAAGTGAAGGCCCGCGTGGAAAAGTCCTATTAGAAGAGCAGGCGCGTGACATCGCCAACGCGGTGGCGTTTGTCAGTGAGCGTGCCAATTTGACAGCATGTAAAATCGTCCTTGCTGGCTGGGGGATGGCCGGTGGTCTAATTTTTGATGCTTTTAAGATCAATCCAAATATTGATGGCCTGGTGGCCATGAACGGCTTCTATGATGCCAAGCGCGTACAAAAGGCACTGCGAGGAGAAAAAGGCTGGCGCGCATTCGTCGATTTTATGGCTTTTGAGCGCTGCCGCCTCACTCGAGGTGGTGAAGCTCACGGTATCAACCCCTTCGTATCTATCCATTGGATTCGCTCAGCCGTCAATACGAAATACGTAAATAACGTCCTGCGTAAAAATACTGACTATGGAGTGACTTCAGCCTTAACGTTTGCTGACTCGTTGATTTCTTTTAATCCGGAAGCAAATCTCGAAGGGTTCGAGAATACGCCTTTGCTTATCGCATATTCAGCAGACAACGCCCTGCATCCGGTAACGGAACCAGAATCACTCTATACCAAATATCCGGGGCCCAAGGCGTTGTTCTTACTGGAGGTTGGTGGGCACACCGAGTGGATGCTCGACGAGAGCCCTTTGTTCAGTAAGTTTTCCAGCGTGATCGGCAACTGAATCAAAGCTAATTGCTAAACGTGCCGAAGTCACAATTGGCTCCCTATTGGGTCTGACGGAATTCAATAACACCATGAATCAGATACAGTTTTTTCTTAAAAATCTCTGTTTTGAAGATTTGCCAAAGCCTGTATTGGAGCAAGCTGGTCGCTGCTTGTACGACTTAATTGGTACTGCGGTTGCGGGCTCGCAAACTCAGCTGTCGGCGGTAATCCATCGTCACGTCGGACAACACTTTTCCGCGCCTACTCGGGGGCCAACTGCGCGCTCGCTTCTCGGCGGAATTCCGCTCAGTGTTGGTGGCGCCGCCCTCGCTGGGGGAATGATGATTGATTCCATCGATGCGCACGACGGCCATCGCCTAACCAAAGGTCATGTTGGGTGCGCTTTACTGCCAACTCTAATCGCAATGCTAGAAGCATCCGACAAGAGCATTACGGGCAGAGAGTTCATTACACTGTTAGTGGCCGGATACGAAATCGGAACCAGGGCGGGGATGGCGTTGCATGCCACGGCCTCGGATTATCATACGTCGGGCGCTTGGAGCGCAGTGAACTGTGCTGCGATTTGCGCGCACTTGCTTGGCGCTGATGCCGATCAGTTTGAGCATGCCATTGGCATTGCGGAATACCATGGTCCTCGCAGTCAGATGATGCGAGGTGTTGATTTTCCAACGATGGTTAAAGACGGCTCCGGCTGGGGCGCAATGGCGGGTGTTTCGGCGGCCTTTCTCGCACTGGATGGTTTTACCGGAGCGCCAGCGCTGACCGTTACTGCGCCCGAAGTAAGTGGGATTTGGAGCACCTTGGGATCGAGCTGGCTCATCATGGATCAGTACTTCAAACCCTACCCTTGCTGCCGATGGATACACCCAGGAATCGATGCAGCCTTAGACCTCATCCAGCGTCATAACATTGATCCTGCCGCTATCCAGACAATTACCGTTTCAACTTTTCACCAGGCGACACGTCTTTATCAGGGGATTCCCATCACGACTGAGCAAGCTCAATATGCCAGCATCTTTCCCATCGCCGTGGCCGTGGTCAATCGCAAGGTTGAAGCTGCTCATCTTGACGGCAGGGGGCTGATCGATCCTGCCGTGTTGGCAATCTGCGCGCGGACCAAGATGGTGGAGGTTGGTTACTACAGTGCCAAGTTTCCGGCTGAACGTTGGGCGCATGTCACCCTGCAACTTACGGACGGCACGCAGCTTGAGTCCGCGCCTCACGCCGCGGTGGGCGATCAAGAGCATCCGCTCTCCGATAGGCGTCTGCAAGACAAGTACTTAGCGCTCACCAAATCGATATGGGGCGAAGAAAAGTCACAGCGTGTCATGACGATGATTTCTGAGATAGGGAGAGAAGGCAGTGACCTATCCCGTTTCTTGAATACTCTTAGGGATTAATCCGCAGGGCAAGGAACAGCCTGCAGACAGTTATTGGTCTGCGGGCGGTCTCGTTCTCTGGCCATTTCGCTCTATGTTGTAGTGGTCTAATGGAGCCGGACACCCATTTAGGCGAGAATGCTCGCCAGATCGAGGTGTCAGAATGACCAAACAACGCCGTTCCTTTTCTGCTGAATTCAAACGCGAGGCTGCCGACCTTGTGCTCAAGCAAAACTATAGCTTCATCGAAGCCAGCCGTTCACTCGGCGTCGGCGAGTCGGCCCTGCGCCGTTGGGTTGACCAGGTTCAGAAGGAACGCCAAGGCGTCACCCCACAGAGCAAAGCACTAACTCCAGAGCAGCAGAAGGTTCAGGAGCTTGAAGCCCGGATCGCCCGCCTTGAACGGGAAAAATCGATACTAAAAAAGGCTACCGCGCTCTTGATGTCGGAAGATCACGAGCGTACGCGCTGATCCATCAGCTGAGCGTCCATGAACCGGTTGATTGTCTGTGCAAAGTGTTTGAGATCAATCGTTCAAGTTACTACGCCCACTGTCTCAAGCGCCGAACGCCGGATGTCGAACGGGTTCGGTTACGCAGCCGGGTGAGCGAGTTGTTTTCACAAAGCCGCAGTGCTGCCGGCAGCCGTAGCATTCTCTCGTTGATGCGTGACGATGGTGAGCAACTCGGTCGGTTCAAAGTACGCAGCTTGATGCGTGAGCTTGACCTCGTGAGTAAACAGCCAGGGTCTCATGCTTATAAACGGGCAACGGTTGGATATCCCGAATATCTTGAATCGGGAGTTCGATGTCCCGTATCCGCTCCATGAACCCCATTTACCGCGAGATAGGGCTTTGGTTTACCGTGGCATCTCTGGCGAGCAGTTCCACGGCAGCAAAGCTTCGTAGTCTTCTACCGACGAGGCATGCGGCAACCGCTCAAGTACATAGCGCAGCCACGTATAAGGCTCTTGGCCGTTGATGTTGGCGGTCTCGACCAAACTGTAGATCTGAGCGCTGGCGGTAGCGCCTTTGGGCATATCACTGAACAGCCATGCCTTACGCCCAATTACAAAAGGTTTGATCGCCCGGTCGGGTAGTCAGACGCGGTCACCCGCGTCCAACCCCCTAAGAACCGTGCATGCGAGTTTCCCAGCACACGGCTCAAGCCTCTACAAAGGCACTATCAAGCACCCGGCGATACTTCTTTAACATTGGCATACTGCTGATCTCTGGGGCAGCGCAGAGGGTAGATTTCAAGATTGACTGCCGCCTCCGTTCCTCTATGAGCCCGTTTCACGATGTGGCGAACATCCCACGGCGTGTCTTTGGTAACGGGCTTATGTGTCAGTACCGATGCAAAACTGACCCACTTGGGCAAAATGCAGCTTTTGCGAGCTGCCCATGCTGTCCAAGGAGCAACACGTGGAAATCAGTGTTCTTATCCGCCAGGGTTTATCGATTCGGTCCTTGACCCATCGGACACCTTTGCGCGGATGCCTTCTCACCGCCCATCGCCAGAGCATTACCCAGACTTCGTGGTCTACCTGATTGAAGACTTTCTTGGCAACCACATGGCTATGGTAGTTCGCCCATCCCCGTAAAATCGGATTGAGCAACCCTATCAAATTGACCTGTTTGGCCGTCTTGTTGGTCTTGATCACTTCTCGGAGTTTGGCAAGGTGCGCCCTGATGTTCGCTTTCGATGGCTTGATCAGGAGCTTGCCGTTGTACTTACGCAAATTCCATCCGAGGAAGTCGAACTCGTCCCTGATGTGCGTTATTTTGGTTTTTCCGGGGAGAGGATCAGTCCACGTTCTGCCAGGAATTGAACCACAGCAGGTCTGACCTCATTCTCCAGCCACTCTTTCGAACAGCCAGTGATGATGAAGTCATCTGCATAACGCACCACGCGCATCTTTCGGGCTGTCCACTTTGCATTGGGAAATTTCTTCGCCAGCATCGCTGCCAAACTATCCAGTGTCATGTTGGTGTCAACACCGGAGAAATGATGCCTCCTTGCGGTGTTCCGGCGTGGCAGGGGAATAGTTCGTTCTGGTAGATGTAACCCGCCTTGAGCCATTTCCGCAAAATCACCTTATCCATAGGGATGTTGGCGATCATCCAGTCATGGCTGATATTGTCGAAACAAATGCCGGGCCATGCAGGCGTTGCATCTGCCATAGCCGGATGAGTACTAGATAGTCGGTACGGTGAACACATGTGAACCTGCATAAAGATCGTTACGCTGAACGAGCGGAAATGGCTTTTACGCTCGAACCAAAAGGGTAACGGCGGTGGGAACTGCGTCTTTCTGCTAGTTACAAAATCGATGACCATCTAGATCGAGTCATTTCGGACGATAGCTCTCTTCAGAAAATCGCATGCGTAAACACTACGGTCTATTGGCAAGCCATATTCGGAGACATCGACGACTCAGAACATCCGTTGCTGGAAAAATCTAAAAGGCAACTAAAGACGCTTTTCGTCAGGGTTGTTGGAGATACTCTCCTGAACTCCAGGTGGCATTGGTTAGTGGTATTTCGCGGATGCTCATTGCTTTGTCTCACCAGGAGTGGGTTAGGTTTGTGTTCATGCCTTGAAGCGTGAAACATGGCCGGCTATTGAAAAACTACTCGAATGAGGTGCAACAACTAAACGCGGATTAGATTTTTCCAAGTTACTTAGCTATATGGCCATGTGACATGAAAAAACTAACGTCTATCAACTGTCGGTAACAAGTTATTTCTAGTTTCTATTTACGGGCTCGTTAAATAATTACTTTTTTGTTAATAGACACCAAGTTTTTTCTTTTTCACGGCACTCCGCGCCAAATTTTAATGCGGTGTAAAAGTAACTAATTTCGTCTTAACTAAAAAATTATCGTTTATTAAGTCATAGTGTGTGTGCTTCGATAAACGTCTAATAACGCCTGCAACGGATGCCGCAAAGTCTTATCGGTCAGACGTTTAGCTTGGCTGCGGCATGAGTAACCGGTAGCCAGCACCTCTCCTCGCACTTCTGGTGCCGTAAGTTGGCGAGCCCATGATTGATTAAAGATCAACACAGACGTTTCTTTATTTCGCGCTTCATGACCGTAAGTCCCCGACATGCCGCAACACCCCGTCGCTTGCGTAGTCAACCGGAGCCCGGCGCGATCGAACACTTGTTCCCACTGACGGGAGCTGGCCGGTGCATTGGTTTTCTCGGTGCAGTGGGCCAACAGTCGAAAGTGCGAAGGCTTCGACAGCGCTGGCGATTCGGGCAGCACAGTCAGCAGCCATTCTTGGAGCAAAGCCACTTGGGAGTACTGGTCGATGTTCGGCACCTTGAGATACTCTTGTCGGTAAACAAGCGTCATCGCGGGGTCCAGGCCCACTAGAGGTATGCCAAATCCGCCTAAAGTGCGCAATTGTTCGGCGCTACGCACCGCCGCGCGATTGAAAGCGGGCAAGAAGCCCTGTACGTGCAGCGGCTTGCCATTTGGACTGAAGGGAGCCAAATAAAGCTGATACCCCAGCCGCGAAATCAACTCCATCAAATCTGCCAGTAACGGAGTCTCGAAATAACGAGTGAACGCATCTTGTATCAAGATGACGCTACGTGAGCGTTGTTCGTAGCTGAGTAACGACAACTTTTGCACTGTAGCCGGTTGCACATTCCATCGCCGTACGGCGCCTTGGAAATCGAAACGGCTAAGCAATGGACTGTCAACCATCCCTACCCGTCGTTCCAGCAATCGACTTGTGAAATTTGCGCCCATCAGTGCGTTGTAAAGGCCTGGCATGCGGGCAATGTAGGGGACAGTGTATTCGAGTGACGCAATCAGGTAGTCGCGGAGCGGGCGCAGATAACGGGTGTGATACAGTTCCAGAAACCGTGAACGAAATTCCGGTACGCTCACCTTCACGGGGCATTGTCCTGCACAGGATTTACACGCCAAGCAACCTGCCATAGCGTCATACACATCATGGGAAAAGTCCTGGGCCCCGTTGCGTTGTTTGCGGGTATTACTCCATCGCCGGATAAAGCCACCGAAGAATAAAGGTTGGCGACAGACATCCGAGAGCACATCAATTCCTGCCTCACCTTGCAGGCGAAGCCATTCGCGTATCAACGCAGACCTGCCCTTAGGCGAATGAATGCGCTGGCGAGTGGCTTTCCATGAAGGGCACATGGCGTCATCCGGGTCAAAGTTGTAGCAAGCGCCGTTGCCATTGCAATGCATCGCCGTGCCAAAGCTTTTCCAGACCCGCTCATCGATGGTTCGATCTAGATCACCCCGCAGCGGTACTTCGTCCACTTTCAGCAACGAGTCCGTTCGGCCAAACGGCGTGGCAATTTTGCCGGGGTTGAATTGATTGAATGGGTCGAAAGCCTCTTTAAGCTCTTGCAGCGAAGCATATAACTCACCAAAGAATGCGGGCGCATATTGCGACCGCAGCCCTTTGCCATGTTCACCCCAAAGCAAGCCGCCATAGCGTTGAGTCAGTTCTGCAACTCCATCGGAGATCGGCCGGATCAGTGCGGCTTGCGCCTTGTCCTTCATGTCGAGTATCGGTCGCACGTGCAACACGCCGGCATCGACATGACCAAACATTCCGTATTGCAGGCCATAGCTGTCTAGAAAATCGCGAAGCTCGGCAATGTAGTCGGCCAATCGCTCAGGGGGGACCGCAGTATCTTCTACAAAGGGTTGCGGTCGCGCCTCTCCTTGAATGTTGCCGAGCAGGCCAACCGCTTTTTTGCGCATGGCGTAAACCTTGGTGACGGCGGCATGCCCAACGGCCAAGGTGTGGCCCAGTCGTTCAACGCCAATGTCGACGGTGAGATACTCGACAAAAGCCGCCACCCGATCTTCGAGCTCTTCGGCATCGTCACCACAAAACTCGACCAGGTTAATGCCTAGTGTTGGTCGTTCAGGGCTTGCTGGAAAGTATTCCGCTACGCCGTGCCAAACGATGTCCTGCATCGCTAGCAAGAGTACCTTCGAATCCACCGTCTCGATGGACAGAGGTTTGTGTTTCAACAATGCACGAGCGTCGCGTAACGCGTCCATGAATCCTGAATAGCGAATATTGACCAGCATCGTGTATTTAGGAATCGGCAACACATTTAGCTTGGCTTCAACCAGGAAACCAAGCGAGCCTTCGGCGCCACACAGCAAGCTGTTAATGTTCAATCGATTGTCGGGCTCACGCAAATGAGCCAAGTCGTAACCGGTCAGGCAACGGTTGAGATCCGGAAAGCGGGCCTTTATCAGATCGCGCTTTTCATCGATGATTCGACGGGCGCACCGATACACCTCACCCACGCGATCCTCTCGAGAGCACTGGTCTTGTAGCTCATCCTCATTCAGCGGACGACCATGCAACGGCTCGCCGCCGCGCAAGATGGCCTTGAGTTCAAGCACATGATCACGGGTCTTGCCGTAGGTGCAACTGCCCTGACCGCTGGCGTCAGTGTTGATCATCCCCCCAATCGTGGCGCGGTTGGATGTGGACAATTCCGGCGCGAAAAATAGTCCGGCCGCTTTCAGCGCGGTGTTGAGTTGATCTTTCACCACGCCGGCCTCAACACGGACCCAGCGTTCCGCAATATTGATTTCCAAAATACGGTTCATATGCTTTGAAACATCAACAACGATGCCGTCAGTCAATGATTGGCCGTTCGTCCCAGTACCTCCACCGCGCGGCGTGATCGCGACCTCTTCATATCCCGGCTTCGCCATTAATCGGGCTATGCACGACACATCCGCAGCGTCCATTGGGAACACGGCCGCCTGTGGCATACGCTGATAAATCGAGTTGTCGGTGGCCAGAACCACACGACTGGCGTATTCGTCGCTGATTTCCCCTTTAAAACCAGTGGCGGTTAAGTCCAAAAGAAACTGACGGTAGTTCGACGTCAATGCGGCGGAAGGTAAAAGCTGAGCGATCATTGTGGTTAGGTCTCAGTCGAATCAGGAAAAACAACGAAGAGGCTTGTAGGACGCGAATGAATACGCCAGTCTTCCTCGTTATTAAGGTCCAATGTTCATTCGATATGCTGAGCACCACAAACGAATATTCCGCCCAAAATTGATGACTAAAGCGAATGAATCCAAGGCTTCTGACACCCTCCATGTCGCTGTTGTTGGCTTTTGATGCCGCCGCGCGCCATGAAAGCTATACGCGGGCGGCACATGAACTGTCCTTGACGCAAAGCGCGGTCAGTCGGCAGGTGCAAATCCTAGAGAAGTTACTGGGCATGCGGCTGTTTGCTCGTGAGGGGCGCCGAGTGATTCTCACAGATGTTGGCCGCATGTATCAGCGTGAACTGTCTGAAGCGCTTGGGCAGATCCGAAGCGCCACTCTTCAGGCGATGGCCTTCCAATCTGGAATTCATAGCTTGCGCTTGGCGACTTTGCCCACCTTTGGCTCGAAGTGGCTGCTACCCCGCTTGAAAGATTTTTATACCGCCCACCAAGGCATGACAGTGCATTTGCATTCGCGCATCGAGGCAATCGACTTCGACACTAGCGAAATCGATGCTGCCATTTGCGTTGGCCATGGTGATTGGCCAGGCCTGACTGCACATCGTTTGCACACCGAGGAGCTGGTGGTCATTGCCAGCCCGCTCTTGTCTGAGGCTCAGCGGACAGAGGCCGAGCAGCACATGGACAATCAGTTGCTGCTCAATGTCAGCAGCAATGCACAAGCATGGGCCGAATGGTTTTCCCATCATGCTCTGCCTCATCGCGCGATGCGCATCGGTCCCAGTTTCGAAATGACATCACACTTGATCCATGCCGTACGAGTTGGCATTGGAATCGGCTTAGTGCCGCGTATTTTGGTTGAGGAGGAGTTGCTCAAGGGAGAATTGACGTGCTTGGGAGAGCCGATCATCAGTCGTCGGAGCTATTACCTGGTGTACCCGACACGTAATGAAACGCTGCCGTCCTTAAGAGCATTCAGGGATTGGTTGATGCAAACGCTGTGACCTCTGAGGGTGCGAGCATAGTTTCTGGCCTCAAGCACAATGCTGCATGCCACGGATTACTACGAGCTCCCTTCTTTACTCCAAATTGCATCGCTTATGGATACTCGGTGCCCATCGCGTCAATTCTCGACCTGCAGTGCACCAATACATCGCTGCGACACGGCCGCCATTTTTTTTGCGTTCCATAGTTGATGGGTTCACCTTTCTCATCCACCAATAAACCTCCGGCACGCATTCAGCAATGCTTCACGGCGGCGTGGCTGACCTCCGCAAGATGCTGCTCTCCCACGAACCTGTCGATGGCCGAGGTTTCCCGGCGCGAAGGGGTCAGCGAAATGTCTTTGTCCAACTGGCGCAAGCAGCTCAGTTCTGAAGGAAGTGCAGCGTCCGAAAATAAACAATCGACTCAGAATTGGTCAGCCGAAACCCAGTTTGCTGTTGTCCTCGAAGCAGCCGTTTGTCCGAGATCGACCTGGGCGAGTATTGCCGCCGCAAAGGCCTTTACCCCGAGCAAATCACTGCCTGGCGACAAGCCTTCATCACCGGCCGGAAATCGGAAAAGGCCCAGCAAAAAGACGATCGGGAGCAGTCTCGCAAAGATAAGAAACGCATCCAGGAACTTGAGCGCGAACTGCGCCGCAAAGACAAGGCGCTCGCTGAAACAGCCGCGTTGTTGGTGCCGCGAAAAAAGATCAACGACTACTGGGGGACCGACAACGAGGACAACTGACGTCTTTGCCAGAACGGCAGTTGCCAGTTGACTGGCTGAGCGAGGCGGTCGCGGCGGGCGCCCGAAAAATCAGGGCCTGCCGGGAAATCGATCTATCGCTGCGGACCTTGCAACGGTGGACTGAAACAGACGTTATCCAGGCCTATGCCCGAACGCATCGGCATAGCCATCCGGTTCGTCACACCAGCTGAGCGGCATCGAGGACTGGACCATCAGGTCTTGGCCCTGCGACATGAGTTGTCGAACGAGCCAAAGAGAAAAAGCCGGGGCGGTGGTCGGGTCGAACACGTAACTGGGAGCCGATCGGTACCGTGCTGTTGAACCCGGTTCGAGAGCAACAGGTCGAGAAAAGAGCGGCATAGTCAGACGGTTGACGCAACAACTACCTTGAAAAACGCCGAGGTGTTGCCGGCGCCCTCGCAGCGAGCAGTTGAAAAAATAGGATGAGAGAAACCAGAGCAGCAAGGCTGTGGCGCTGATTCGATGCAGGCGGTACATGTCACTAACCAAAGCCTAATTTTTGCCACAAGACCCGACGCCCCAAGTCATTTGGGCGGCGCTAACATGTGCTTTTACTCGATAGGTAGCGCGCTGGGAGGGCTATTTGGGGCGTGAACTTCTCAGTCATTAAACGAGGACTGACAGCCGTCGTGCGTCCATGGTAAGTACTGTGCGCCTTGGCTGCGGCGATTCCCTCGAGCTGGCGCTCGCGCCGGAGGTTGGATTCGAATTCAGTGAATACTTCAAGCATGTCAAGGAAGGCCTTGCCCGCCGCGCTATGGGTGTCGATGGGTTGCTCGGTCGCCTTGAGTGAGTGTGCAAGGAGCAGTCGTAAACCAAGGGCCGTTTTTAGCTGAAATGGGCGTGCTACGGTAGCACCAGATGGGTTGCAAGATGCTGATACACCACTGAGACCCGCCGCAGATGGCGCGCGTCGGTGTGCGTAAGCAGCCACAGTTCGGTTTGGCATTCCTCAATCTCGCCACCGAGTTGCACCAGATCCTTTCGTTGCTGCCCGAGGAACAACGGAAGCAGGCCGACCCCCATGCCGAGACTCACAAGTTCAGCGACCGTCAATATACTGTTGACGCGATACTTCGGCATCACTTTCGGGAAGCGCATCTTTCGCCAGACTACGCTGGGGTGTTCTGGCAGGGCATCGTCAGGCGCGATCCAGCTCTGCGCGGCGAGCACAGAGTCTTCGAAATTATTTAACCCGACTGTGCATGCCGCAAACAGCCCAACGCGAATGGGCCCCACGTGCTTGCCGACGAGGTGAGCAGGAGGGCGCTTGGTTGCACGTACCGCAATGTCGGCGTCCCGCCGCGTCAGACTGGCCAGTTCGTTTCCTGCTACCAAATCAAAAGTCAACAAGGGGTGCAGAGGGTTCAGCAGCTTCAGTGCAGGTGCTACTAGGGAGTGCAGCACTGTGTCCGTGGTCGTGATTCTCACCGAGCCCGACACATGCCCGGGATCGGATTGTGTCGCAGAGCGAGCGAACTCGAGTTCTGCTTCCATCCGCTCCGCATGGACCGCCAATTCCTGAGCCAGATCCGTCGCTAGGTATCCAGACCGCGAGCGCTCGAAGAGTCGGAGGCCAAGGCCTTTTTCGATGCGCTGCAGGTTGCGGAAGACTGTGGACGTGTCCTGTCCGAGCAGCTCACCGGCGGCGGCTAAGGATCCGGCACGCACCAAGCCGAGTATGGTATCGAGATCGGATGCCCCAAGCTTGTATTGCATTTTCGCATTCACACATTTCCTCCGCGCCTATTAACATTGCAAATTGGAAATCCTATCGTAATGACTCCTTACACTCAACTGGAGCCCTTAAATGACATCGTCTCTCACCCGAAGCACCGATCTCGGCATAGCATTGCTGCGCGTGAGCCTTGGCACTGTGTGGGTCGCCCACGCGCTGTTGAAATTACTGGTATTCACGTTGCCCGGCACTGCCGACTACTTTACTAGCATTGGATTTCCCGGCTGGGTGGCTTATCCAGTGTTCACCGTCGAACTGCTCGGCGGCTTGGCCGTCCTCCTTGGTGTATATGCGCGCCAAGTCTCGCTAGCGCTGGCGCCCGTCATGGCCGTGGTAATTTCCGTGCACTCCGCCAATGGATGGGTGTTCACCGCCCCAGGAGGCGGCTGGGAATACCCAGCCTTCCTATTCGTCGCCTCGTTGGTCCTATGGCTTGCAGGCGATGGCGCATTGAACCTACGCAGCCGCCGCCGCCTGATCCCGGCTAATTGAAGGACAAGCCTTGAACACACAGCTCACCCTCGTCAGCCACCAGCTTTGCCCTTATGTGCAACGTGCAGCTATCGTGCTCGCCGAGAAAAACATAATTTTTAAGCGCATTCATGTCGATCTCTCGAACAAGCCGGACTGGTTCCTGAGCATCTCCCCGCTGGGTAAGACACCGGTGCTCTTGGTGGATGGCGAGCCTATCTTCGAATCGGCCGTTATCTGCGAATACTTGGAGGACACGACGCTGCCGCGGCTGCATCCGGACAACGCCCTCCAACGTGCCCGTCATCGCGCCTGGATGGAGTTTGGCTCTGCCGTGCTGAACACCATCGCCGGTCTCTACAACGCCGCAGACGATAAGGTGCTGCAGGACAAGGTCGTAGAGATGCGCAAGCGGTTCGAGCAGATTGAAGTAGTGTTGGGCGACGGCCCGTACTTCGCTGGCCAGCATTTCTCGGTCGTCGATGCCGTGTTCGGCCCGGTCTTCCGATACTTCGATGTCTTCGATGGCATTGCCGACCTCGCCATCTTCAAGGCCACGCCTCGGGTGCGCGCCTGGCGCGTCGCCTTGGCTGCGCGGCCGACCGTACGCGACGCCGTCGATCCAGCCTATCCCTACTTATTGCAACGTTTCCTTGCCGAGCGCGGCTCGGCACTTTCTGCACTGATGAACCACTAGCTGTAGCGGCTATCTAGGACGGATCGCTCGTGAGGGCGGAATTTTCTGGGGTTCCGGGTTCCCCCTTTCTGTCGCTAAGGATGGCGTGGCACACCGCGGGCAGTCTGAAGTCTAGGGAAACTCTGAAAAAGACTTCCCGATCTGGTGAATACCCGTCTCGGACGAATCGAACGGTTGAGCCCCGATGAAACAGATGTCCTTCGCCGATGCCGAGTATGCCGGCAAGCGTAAGCAGACCCGCCGCGAGCGCTTCCTGATCGAGATGGATCAGGTGGTTGTCCCTGGAAGGGTTTGATTGCCTTGATCGAGCCGTATTATCCAAAGGGTGAAGGCTGTCGTCCGGCGTATCCGTTGCTGGCCATGTTGCGGACTCATCTGATGCAGAACTGGTTCGGTTACAGCGATCCGGCGATGGAAGGAGCACTTTACGAGACCACGATCCTGCGCCAGTTCTCGGGCTGCATCTGGATCGGATTCCCGATGAAACCACGATCCTCAACTTCCGGCGCCTACTGGAGGAACATGAGTTGGCGGGCGGGATTTTGCAGGTTATCAATGGCTATCTGGGTGATCGTGGTTTGCTGCTGCGTCACGGCACGGTTGTCGATGCGACGATCATTCATGCGCCGAGTTCGACCAAGAACAAGGACGGTAAACGCGACCCTGAAATGCATCAGACGAAGAAAGGAAACCAATATTTTTTCGGGATGAAAACATCGCTCACCAGACAACCTTGTTCGCTTTGTCGAATCTGTGGATGGTGCGAAAACGGTTGATGGGTAGGGGCGAGGTGCGTCTGTAATGTAGGCTGATCGCCCTGAAACAGTGCGATCAGAGGAAAAAACCATGAATTAAGGGCAAAAAAGTTCTGATTTCGACCGACATATGATTTTTTTAACCTCAAGTAGCGAGGGCATGAAAAATCGGTGGGTACTTCAGACCTTCCCTAGAGCGCGATCAGATCATTCCACTTAAAACACTCAAATCGAGATTGGCCCGTAATGAGAGACTCACGGTGCACGAAAGTTATCGTCTGTTCCGTGTTATCCACATAATAGCTATGGCCGAGGCGCTTTTCGGGGATGGCGCTAAGGCTAGGCGTTGGCTCTCTAAGTCCAAAGATCGCTTTTCGGGCAAGAGTCCAGTAGAGATGCTCTCCACTACTCACGGCACCCGCGGTGTTGAAGAAACGCTGATTCAGGTGGCAGAAGCATTCGTATTTTGATCGTGGGTCATGAAAGCTATTGCAGCATCTGACACAAGCCGTCAGACAATAGAGCGCTATCCATTTGTGTCCTGATAATCGTTACTGAGAGGCCCGTCTTGAGCACCAACATCATCACGAAGGAAGGTCACGAGGCCTTGAAGAAGGAGCTTGATTTCCTTTGGCGAGAAAAGCGTCCTGACACGACGCGCAAGGTTACCTGGGCAGCATCACTAGGCGATCGAAGTGAAAATGCTGACTATCAGTACAACAAGAAGCTGCTTCGAGAAATTGATCGACGCGTGCGATATCTTCGCAAGAGGCTTGAAGATGTCCGGGTTGTTGAATACTCGCCTGAGCAGGAAGGGAAGGTTTTCTTCGGGGCTTGGGTCGAGATCGAAAACGAGACGGATGAAATCAAAAAATTCAGGGTCGTGGGCTATGACGAAATTTACGGTCGCAACGATTACATCTCGATCGATTCGCCCATGGCGCGTGCGCTTTTGAAGAAAGAGGTGGGCGACGAGGCAGTTGTGCAGACCCCGGGCGGAGAAATGTTGTGGTGGATTAACGAAATTTTTTACAACAAATAGTATGGTTTTTTGAGTATGGCTACTATTTACGAATGCCCGGATTTAAAGCCCGGAAGTGGCGATAGCATGGAAAGTGCGGTGCTTGGAGATATTCGGCGTTTTCCGAGCGATCGCCCTGTGCCGCGGCCTCGCTGACCGACTGTGTGACCTGCGGCCGCCGAACATGCCAGAGCTCATGAAACTCGGCCCGCATCCGCGCTTCACCTTCGGGGGTGATCAACGCGGTGCCAGCGGTGCGGGGAGGGCGATAGCGGCTCATGGCAACTTCTTGTGGTTGGGTTCTTGTGAACGAGAGTGTTTGAGTCTATCAACCCTCGCGCAGGACTGTCAGTGGGCTGGCGTTCAAGGCCCGACGAGTGCCGAATACACCGGCACCACCGATCAGCACGGCGCCGATCAGCGGCAGTATCAACAACCATGGATGCGGATGCCAGGGCAGGTCGAAGGCGTAGCGGTAGAGCACCAGGCTCACCAGTTCCGAACCCAGCGCTGCCAACAATCCGCTGACCGCCCCAAGCAAACCGAACTCGATTCGCCGGGCCTTGACCAACAATTGCCGCTCGGCCCCCAGCGCTCGCAACAATGCGCCTTGGCGAATACGTTCATCGAGCGTCGCCTGCAAACCTGAAAACAACACCGCCATCCCCGCCGCCAACACGAACAACAGCACGTATTCCACCGCCAGGGTGACTTGACCGAGGATACTGCGCAGCTGTTCGAGCAAGGCTTCGACTTGCAGAATGGTCACCGCCGGGAAGGCCCGCGACAGATCCACGATCTGCTGATCATGACCCGCCGCCAGATAAAAACTGGTCAGGTAGGTCGCCGGCAGATCCTTCAGCGTGCCGGGCTGGAAGATCATGAAGAAGTTAGGTTGGAAGTTGTCCCAGTTGATGTCTCGCAGGCTGGTGACTTTCGCTTCGCGGTTAACGCCGCCCACGGTAAAAACCATGTGATCGCCGAGCTTGAGCTTCAAGCTTTCGGCAACTTTACCTTCCACCGATACGCCAGGAATCTCGTCCGGCGCCTGTTCGGGCCACCAGTTGCCCGCAGTGAGTTTATTGCCCGCCGGCAAATCCGCCGCCCAGGTCAGGCTCAGGTCGCGCTGGATCGCTCGATCGCCGGCCGAATCCTTGCTGACGATTTCCTGCACCGGCTCGCCGTTGACGCTGATCAGTCGCCCCGGCACCACCGGGTACAGCGGCGCGGTTTGCGCCTGCAGTTCGAACAGGCGATCGGTGAACGCCTGTTTGTCCGCCGGCAGGATGTTCAACGCGAAATAGTTAGGCGCGTTTTTTGGTAGCTGGTTCTGCCAGGTATCCAGTAGCTCGCCACGCAGCAAAGCGATCAATGCCATGGACAGCAGAATCAGGCCGAAGGCCAGGGCTTGTCCCGCTGCTGCCAGCGGGTGGCGCAGCAATTGGCCCAGCCCGAGGCGCCACGGCAAGGAGGCGCGCGCCAGCATTCGGCGCAGACTCTTCAGAAGCAGCAACAGCAAACCTCCAAGCACCAACGCCGCGATCACACCGCCACCGAGCAGGGCGAAGGTCAACACCAGGTCCAGGCTCAGACGCCACATGATCAGCCCGAGGGCGCCCAATGCCGCGCCGTAGACCATCCAGGTGCTGGAAGGAATCGGCAACATGTCCCGACGCAATACCCGCAATGGCGGAACGCGACCCAGTGCAGCCAGTGGCGGCAAGGCAAAACCGGCCAGCGCCACCAGCCCGGTACCGATCCCGGCGATGGCAGGAAACAGACCGCCCGGCGGAACGTCGGTCGGCAATAAATCATGCAATAGCGCGAACAGACCCATCTGCGCGAACCAGCCGATGAGGGCGCCGCTGATACTGGCGAGCAGCCCGAGCACCGTCAGTTGCAAACTGAACAGCAGCATGGTTTCCCGGCGGGACAGCCCCAGACAACGCAGCAATGCACTGGCATCGAATCGGCGGGTGGCGAAGCGCGTCGCCGACAGCGCCACAGCCACCCCGGACAGCAGAACCGCCACCAGGCTCGCCATGTTCAAATAGCGCTCGGCCTTGCCCAGCGCGCCGCCGATCTGCCGGTTGCCGTCGCGGGCATCCTGTATGCGCTGGTTGGCCGCCAGCCCGGGCTTGATCAATTGACGATAGGTTTCCAGCGCCTCGGCTTTACCTCGCCAGAGTTCGCGGTAACTGACCCGGCTGCCGGGTTGCACCACACCCGTCGCCGCGAGGTCGCTGAGGTTGATCAGTACTCGCGGCGTGAGGCTGTAGAAGTTGCCGGCGCGGTCCGGTTCGTAGGTCAGCACTCGCGCCAGCTTCAGGGTTCGTACGCCAACATCGATGCTGTCGCCGATCTTCAAATCCAGCGCGGTCAGCAGTCGCGCTTCGACCCAGGCCTCACCGGGTTTCGGTCCGCCGCCGGGTTCTTCTGGAGCGAAGGGTACCGGGGCACTTTTCAGTTCACCGCGCAGTGGATAGACCTTATCGGCGGCCTTGATACTGGACAGCTGAATGCCGTTGTCAGTGGCGATGACGCTGGAGAACTCCACCACTTGCGCGTGTTCAAGGCCCAGCTCCGTGCCGCTTCTGATCTGTTCGGGCCGTGCCGGCGAACTGCCTTCCAGCAACAGGTCAGCACCGAGAAACTCGGTGGCGCGCAGCATCATGGCGCCATTCAGGCGGGCACCGAAGTAGCCGATGGCGGTACTCGCCGCGACGGCGACCACCAGGGCGAAGAACAACACGCGCAGTTCACCGGCACGGGCGTCGCGCAGCAGTTGGCGGATGGCAAGACTGAACAGGCGCAACAGCGGCAGGCGTGCCATCAAGGCTCCAGAGGGGCGACCAGCAGGCCGGCTTCAAGGCGGATCAGGCGCCGGCAGCGATGTGCCAGGCGTTCGTCGTGGGTCACCAGCACCAGGGTTGTGCCGCGTTCCTGGTTGAGCTCGAACAGCAGATCGCTGATGCGCTCGCCGGTGTGGCTGTCGAGGTTACCGGTGGGTTCGTCGGCAAACAGCACATCGGGTTCGGCGGCAAATGCACGGGCAATCGCCACGCGTTGCTGCTCGCCACCGGAAAGTTGGCGTGGCGAATGGGTCAGTCGCTGGCCCAGGCCGACCCGTTGCAGCAGCTCGGTGGCGCGTTCACGGGCGTCTTTGCGGCCGTCGAGTTCCAGCGGCAGCATGACGTTTTCCAGGGCGTTGAGGCTGTCGAGCAGCTGAAAGGACTGGAACACAAAACCGACATGCTCGGCCCGGATGCGCGCGCGCTGGTCTTCGTCGAGATTGCTCAGGGCTTGCCCTGCGAGGGTGACGTCGCCGCTGCTCGGCAGATCGAGGCCGGCGAGCAGGCCCAGGAGGGTGGATTTGCCGGAACCGGAGGCGCCGACAATCGCCAGGCTGTCGCCCTTGTTCAGTTCCAGGCTGAGTTCGTGCAGGATAGTCAGTTCACCTTCCGCGCTGGGAACCACTTTGCTGAGGTTCTTCGCGGTGAGAATGCTTGCGCCCATGGAGAATCCGATGCGTGTGTGGTTTTTGAGTGCTGGCCTGGCCTTGATGTGCATGGCCCAGAATGCAGCGGCGGGTACAGTCCTGATCGTTGGCGATAGTATCAGCGCCGGTTTCGGGCTGGATACCCAGTTGGGATGGGTATCCCTGCTCGAGCAACGGCTCAAGCGCGAAGGTTTCGACGACAAGGTGGTCAATGCGTCCATCAGCGGCGACACCAGCGCCGGAGGCCAGGCGCGCCTGCCCGCGCTGCTTGCAGCGCATAAACCTGAGTTGGTGATCCTTGAATTGGGCGGCAATGACGGGCTGCGTGGAATGCCCCCAGCTAATTTGCAACAAAACCTTGCATCGATGATCGACAGCTCCAGGGACAGTGGCGCCAAGGTGCTTTTGCTCGGCATGCAGTTGCCACCCAACTACGGCGTTCGTTATACCGAGGCCTTCGCGAAGGTCTACAGCACCCTGGCCGAGGAAAAAAAGATCCCGCTGGTGCCGTTTTTTCTTGACGGCGTGGGCGGTCATCCGGACTTGATGCAGGCCGATGGCTTGCACCCGACTGTCGGGGCTCAGGACAAGTTGCTGGAAAATGTCTGGCCGACACTGAAACCGCTGCTTTGACGCTTTTCTAGCGGCGGTGTTTCGGCTAAGGTGGCGCCCCCGATTTGGAGCCCCCGATGCCACGTCCTGCCTGGTCCCTTTTTGCCTACCAACTGATCGAGCCTGACGAACAGCTGGATCTGTTCGCCTGCCAGGAAGTGCGGGTACATCTGGTGACCCGTCAGCTGGAGCTGGGCGGCTCGGCGGACCGGACCTTGTGCGGCAGCCTGCTGCCAGCACAACCGCGCTGGTCGAGCGTCGAACGCCGAGTGTTTCAGGACCAGCGCCTGTGCTCGCTGTGCCGGGCCATTCTGGAATCGCAAAAACGTGGCACTTCTCCGATCTGGCCAGAGCTGCGCTTCGAGCTTTAGAGCCCGATACATTGCTTGCTATCGGTCAACTCCCCGATTTTCCAGGCACCGGTGTACAATCCCGTTTTTATACCCTTGTCGATCATGCGAAGGATTTTCCGGATGTTGCCGCGCTTTCCTGCCGTCACCCGCTACCTGTCTCTCGCCGCCCTCTGTGTGGCGGGTCCCGTAGCAGCATTGGAGCTGCCCCTGCCACCGCCCGGTGAAGACATCATCGGCCAGGTCCAGGTGATCAAGGCCAAGTACGAAGACACCTTCGCTGACCTTGGCACCACCTACGATCTGGGCTATTCGGAAATGATCGCGGCCAACCCTGGCGTCGATCCATGGTTGCCGGGCGCTGGCACCGAAGTGGTGCTGCCGACGCGCTTTATCCTGCCGCCGGGCCCGCGTGAAGGCATCGTCATCAACCTGGCTGAATACCGCCTCTATTACTTCCCGAAAGGCCGGAACGTGGTCTACACCTTCCCGCTGGGTATCGGCCGTGAAGGCTGGGGCTCGCCGATTGCCCATACCAGCATCATCGCCAAGACGCCGAACCCGACCTGGACCCCTCCAGCGTCGATCAAGGCCGAGCACCTTGCCGATGGTGATCCGCTGCCGAACGTGGTGCCGGCAGGCCCGGACAACCCGTTGGGGCCGTTCAAATTCACGTTGGGCACGCCGGGCTACCTGATCCACGGTTCGAACAAGAAGTTCGGCATCGGCATGCGCACCAGCCACGGTTGCTTCCGCATGTTCAACAACAACGTGCTGGAAATGGCGGGCATGGTGCCGGTAGGTACGTCGGTACGCATCGTCAGCGATCCGTACAAATTCGGCGTCAGTGGCGGCAAAGTGTATCTGGAAGCGCACACACCGCTGGACGACAAAGGCAACCCCTCTGTAGTCGACAAGCACACCGCGGTGATCAATGCGATGCTCAAGCGTGAGGATATCACCAACAACCTGCGCATGAACTGGGATGTAGTGCGCGACGTGGTTGCCGCTGAAGATGGCCTGCCGGTGGAAATCGGCGTGCCGAATACTTCCGCGCCGATGGTGTCGAGTGCACCGATCGACCCGCTGCAGTAATGCTTGAACAGAACCCGCCGACGCTGACTGCGCCGGCGGGTTTTTTATGGCCTGGACGAAACCCCGGGCAATAAAAAAGCCGACCCAAAAAATGGGTCGGCTTGATAACAATCCCGAAGGATTATTACTTGCGGCTAGCTTTGTCCAGCATGCGCAGAGCACGCTCGTTAGCTTCGTCAGCAGTCTGTTGTGCTTTTTGAGCAGCAGCCAGAGCTTCATCAGCTTTACGGTAAGCTTCGTCTGCACGAGCCTGGGAGCGAGCAGCTGCGTCTTCAGTAGCTGTCAGACGTGCTTCGGTTTCTTTCGATACGCTGCTGCAACCGGTAGCCAGAACTGCGGCCAGAGCCAGAGCAGAGAATTTCAGAACGTTGTTCATCGTGTTCCCCTTCAAGGACTTTCTATTAAGTAGCTGTCTCCTCAGAGTGAGGAAATAGCCGGCGTACATACTACCCATTACTTGTCGTAAGTAAACTGACGTAAAGCAAGAAGCAAAAAAAATTGTAGGCTTTGATTCTTTTTCGAGCAACTTTTAACTGCATTGTTTAAAAAACATCCAGCTGGGAGGCCCGAACTGAGCGAGCCGCCGAAGAAAGGTTCCGCGCGCTCACAGCTCTTTTCCGAGTCCTGGCTAAAGTCTGTCTAGATGGATTCGTCTACACTTTTGTTCGGATTTTGCGTGGCGCTTCTCATATCTTTCTCCATGTTGAGGTGACTTTAACAAAGGGCGCTCGTCTTAAGTCTCAATATCCGGCAATGTTCAGGCTATCGATCTTCCAGGATCTTCGGTCGAGCCGTCTCTGCGTAACCCGGAGCAGCACCCGCCAACCCGCGTGATGACGAGCGTATCTTGAGCATTTCTGCCAATGGCGCCTACTATTTGATACGTGCTCGGTTGCGCGAGATGGGTGCGGCTCTTCTCGGTGTCCATTCAGGCACGGGGTGGCGTAGATGTTCCTTCGCCGGAAAAACATCGGTAAGGTAGGGGTCAGAATTCCAGACCCGCGAGGAGTAGTGATGAGCGAGGCGTTGTCCATCCACCATGACCAGGCTGGTCATCAGTTCGAGACCAATGTGGACGGTCATCGTGCCTACCTGACCTATATGGATCTGGGGAAACAGACCCTGGATATCTATCGCACCTTTGTGCCCAACGCACTGCGTGGTCGCGGCATTGCGGCAGCCTTGACCGAGAAGGCGCTGGAGTACGCTGAGGAAATGGGCTACACCGTCATTCCATCGTGTTCCTACGTGGAGCGCTACATGGAGCGTCACCAGCGGCATGGGGCCAAGCTGAGCCAGTAACCGTACACATAAAAAAAACGCCGGGTTAAGCCCGGCGTTTTTTTATGCGCGAAAAACGGTGATCAGCTGCGATCACGTTTTGGCAGCACATCCTTGAGCTTGGCATGCATGCTGCGCAACGACTTTTCGGTGGCGGTCCAGTCGATGCAGGCATCGGTGATCGACACGCCGTATTGCAGGTCGGCAAGGTCTTTCGGGATCGACTGGCAGCCCCAGTTCAGATGACTTTCGACCATCAGGCCGATGATCGACTGGTTGCCTTCGAGGATCTGGTTGGCGACGTTCTCCATCACCAGCGGTTGCAGGGCCGGGTCCTTGTTGGAGTTGGCGTGGCTGCAATCGACCATGATGTTCGGCTTGATCTTCGCCTTGTTCAGCGCTTGCTCGCACAGTGCGACGCTAACCGAATCGTAGTTCGGTTTGCCGTTGCCACCTCGTAGCACCACGTGGCCGTAGGCATTGCCCTTGGTGGTAACGATCGACACGCCACCTTCCTGGTTGATGCCGAGGAAACGGTGCGGGCTGGAAACCGATTGCAGGGCGTTGATTGCTACGGTCAGGCCGCCGTCGGTGCCATTTTTGAAGCCGACTGCCGAGGACAGGCCGGAAGCCATTTCACGGTGAGTCTGGGATTCGGTGGTGCGCGCCCCGATGGCTGACCAGCTGATCAGGTCCTGCAAGTATTGCGGGGAGATCGGGTCGAGGGCTTCGGTTGCGGTCGGCAGGCCCATTTCGGCCAAGTCCAGCAGCAACTGGCGACCGATGTGCAAACCGTCCTGAATCTTGAAGGAGTCGTCCAGGTACGGATCGTTGATCAAACCTTTCCAGCCGACGGTGGTGCGTGGCTTCTCGAAATACACACGCATGACCAGATACAGGGTATCGGACACTTCGGCCGCAAGCACCTTCAGGCGTTCGGCGTATTCATGGGCCGCCTTGATGTCGTGGATCGAGCAAGGCCCGATGACAACAAAGAGGCGGTGGTCGGTGCCATCAAGAATGTTGCGAATGACTTCGCGTCCCTTGGTGACGGTGCGCAGGGCAGCGTCGCTCAGTGGGATATCACGCTTGAGCTGATCGGGAGTGATCAGGGTCTCGTTGGAGGCGACGTTTAGGTCGTTGATCGGTAAATCAGCCATCGTTTACTCGTCAGGTCACGGGTGCCGGCCGCCAGCGAACCCGCGCGGCGGAGCACAGCAAATTAAGCGCGTCGGGGAGCCGAACCTTAGCGCGTTACGCGCCTGCTCGACAATGGGCAGACACCGGTTTAATCCAGCACAGCCTGTGCAAATGCCCTGCGAACCGTGTCCTGAGAGAACTCATCGGCGTGCTCCTGGACCCATTCGAGGGCCAGGGCTTGAGTTTCCTGTAGGTCGTCGTGCGCGTCATGCAGTCGACAGTAACGCTCGATCTGGCACACCTGCTCGCCCATTCGGGCACTGAACATCATCTGCTCGTCAACAAAAGCGATGCCTACCAGATAGCCGCGCTTGCGCCGTAGGCACCAGGCCACATAGCCCAGAAAACGCAAGTCGGGGTTTAAGGTAGGCATGCGCACTTCCAGCGCCGTACCGTGGCGCCACGCCCGGTGATAATTGCAAGCCATGCCCCCGAGGCTGATAGTGTGCAGCTGGTCCCGCGAAATACACTCAGGTTTGAGCAACGTTAATTCGACGGGCACATCGTCAGGGTGAGGAATAAAACGTCCCATGAACACGGACTCCATGTGTCGGCCATCTGACATTGTTTCCCCCAGTATAGTGGTCGAATTGGATCTGACCGATTTCGACGCCGACCAACGGCTGCTGGCGATGAGCGGTGTGTCGCTGGTTATTTTCACCAGTGTCGGCTGCGCCAGTTGCCGTTTTGCCCGTGAGCAGTTGCCACGACTCGATCTGAATGTTGATCGACTGTGCTGGATTGATGCAGGGAACAATGGTGGGGTGGTCGAGCGTTATCAGGTCTTTTACTTGCCGGCGCTGTTTGTGGTGCGCGACGGTGAATTCTTCGGGGCACTAAGTTCGCGCCTGACCAGCACTGAGCTCAATGAGGCCGTGGGTCAGGCGTTGAGTCGAATAGCAGAGGAGTTGCCATGATGGGGGCAGTGACCAAACCGACAATCGGTGTTTTTGGCACCGGCGCGATCGGCGGGTTCTACGGCGTGATGCTGGCGCGTGCCGGTTTTGATGTGCATTTTTTATTGCGCAGTGAGTTTTCGGCCGTTGCCGAACGCGGATTGCAACTCGACAGTGCGGTGCATGGCGCGCTGACGTTGAATCCGGTTAAGGCCTATTCTGCGGCCGAAGACATGCCACCCTGCGACTGGTTGCTGGTCGGCGCAAAAACCACCAGCAACACGGACCTGGTGCCGGCCATCGTTAAAGCGGCGGCACCGAATGCCAAGGTGCTGCTGTTGCAAAACGGTCTGGAAGTCGAAGACAGCTTGCGGGCGTTGCTTCCCGATTCGCTGCACGTGCTCGGTGGGCTCTGCTATATCTGCGTCCATCGCGACGGCCCCGGCGTCATCACTCATCAGGCGCTCGGCGCGGTGAATGTTGGCTATCACAGCGGCCCCGTAGCCGACGAGCAGGCGCGCATGGCAATTGTCGAGGAAGGCTCCGGGCTGTTCCGCGCCGCCGGCATCGATTCCCAGGCCATGGCGAACCTGCATCAGGCGCGCTGGCAAAAACTGGTCTGGAATATCCCTTACAACGGTCTGTCGGTGCTGCTTGGGGCGAGCACTACGCCATTGATGGCCGATGCC
Organism: Pseudomonas sp. Hz4; assembly: GCF_054898165.1. Lineage (NCBI taxonomy): Bacteria > Pseudomonadati > Pseudomonadota > Gammaproteobacteria > Pseudomonadales > Pseudomonadaceae > Pseudomonas > Pseudomonas sp. Hz4. The sequence continues at coordinate 2,320,092 of NZ_CM142719.1, forward strand.
GACAGTCGGGAGCTGATCAAGGCTCTGATGGCCGAAGTGGTTCAAGGCGCAATCGCCTGCGGTCACAACGTACCAGCTGGATATGCCGACCATCTGTTCATGGTGACCGAGAAAATGCCCGACTACTGGCCGAGCATGTACCACGATTTTCTGCACAAGCGACCGCTGGAGCTGGAGGCGATTTACGCCCGGCCCCTGGCGGCGGCCAAAGCGGCAGGATGCGAATTGCCGCGAATCGAAGCCTTGTATCGCAGTTTGAGTTTTATCGATCGACGTAACACTTGAGTCGATCAACCTTGGGGAGAAGGGCATGGCAAAAACGATCGACGACAAACTGGTGCTGGCGATTTCTTCGCGTGCGCTGTTCGACCTGAGCGAAAGCCACAAGGTCTATCTCTCGAGTGGTGTCGAGGCCTATCGGCAATATCAGATCGAACACGAAGATGAAATCCTCGAGCCCGGTGATGCATTCCCATTGGTGCAAAAACTCCTCAGCTTGAACACCCGCCTCGGCCGCGCCCGGGTCGAGGTGATCCTGGTGTCGCGCAACAGTGCCGACACCGGCCTGCGGGTGTTCAATTCGATCCACCACTATGGCTTGGCAATTTCCCGCGCGGCATTCGTCGGCGGGCGCAGTCCTTATCCGTACCTCAAGGCGTTTGGCTGTGACCTGTTTCTCTCGACGCATGCCGAAGACGTGCGCAGTGCACTGGATGCCGGGTTCGCCGCGGCGACCATTCTGTCGGGTGGCGCCAGCCGTGCGGCCAGCGATGAATTGCGCATTGCCTTCGATGGTGATGCGGTGCTGTTTTCCGACGAGTCGGAGCGCGTCTATCAGTCCGATGGTCTGGAAGCGTTTCAGGCCAGCGAGCGCGAAGCCGCCCGCGAGCCGTTGCGCGGCGGGCCGTTCAAGGGCTTCCTTGCGGCCCTCAATCTGTTACAGCGCGAGTTCCCGGATGACGCCTGTCCGATCCGCACGGCCCTGGTGACCGCGCGATCGGCGCCGGCCCATGAGCGGGTGATCCGCACTTTGCGCGAATGGGACATTCGTCTGGACGAGTCGCTGTTTCTCGGCGGCCTGACCAAATCGGCGTTTCTCGAAGCCTTCGCCGCCGATGTGTTTTTCGACGATCAGGCCGGTCACTGCGAGTTGGCCCGCGAGGTGGTCGCCACCGGTCACGTGCCCCATGGCATAAGCAACGAGCTAAAGGTTTAAGCCCGCGGTTCAACGCGTTACGCGGGACGTCGTACTCGCCAAGGCACTGCTAAGCTGAATCAATCTCGGCCATGTTGGCACTCGAGGAGGTCATATGATTCATTCGATACTGTATGCCACCGACCTCGGCCTGTATGCACCGTTGGTGATGCAACATGCCCTGGCGCTGGCGCGGACATTCAATGCTGACCTCTACGTGGTGCACGCCGTTGAACCGATGGGGTTGTTCGCCGAATCGGTGCTTCAGAGTTACCTCGATGAGCAGGCGTTGAACGAGTTTCACAGCCAGGGTCTGAATACGGTGATTGCCAATATCGAGCAGCGGGTACTCGACAGCTTTCGTGAAGAACTGGGGGGCGAGGGGGAACAGGACCTGGAACGAATTAAAGCGGTGCGGGTGCTTCAGGGCGACCCGTCGCAGGTGATTCTCGACCAGGCGCAGAAACTCTCCGTGGATTTGTTGATCGTAGGTAGTCATAGCCACGGTGCTGGCGCGGAAACGCCTTTGGGCCGGACCGCAGCGCGGGTGTTGCAACTGTCTCGGGTACCGGTCTATTTGGTGCCGCTGGTGGAACGTCGTCGCCAAGGGGATCGTTAGTGTCCTGCCTCGCAGATGCTGTTCCTTTTGACGGCGTCTGTTTCTGCCATGCTGCGTTGCCGCTCCTCGCGCCACTCGTCAAAAGAGGAACGTATTCACGAGGCAGGACACCAGAACACGAATAGTGGCAGTTTGATAAAAAGTTCTAGATTTATTCTTCAAACCATTAATATAGTTATATCCCGTCGCTGATGCCCGTGGCGTCTACCTGCTTTGAGGGATTCATATGAAGCTTCAACAATTGCGCTACATCTGGGAAGTGGCGCACCACGACCTCAACGTTTCCGCGACAGCCCAAAGCCTTTACACGTCGCAACCGGGCATCAGTAAGCAGATCCGCCTGCTGGAAGACGAACTGGGGGTCGAGGTATTCGCCCGTAGCGGCAAGCACCTGACCCGCGTCACCCCGGCCGGCGAGCGCATCATCACCACTGCCGGTGAGATCCTGCGCAAGGTTGAAAGCATCAAGCAGATTGCCCAGGAATTCTCCAACGAGAAGAAAGGCACCCTGTCGATCGCCACCACGCACACCCAGGCGCGCTATGCATTGCCACCGGTGATCAGCAATTTCATCAAGCAATACCCGGACGTTGCCCTGCACATGCACCAGGGTTCGCCGATGCAGATCGCCGAAATGGCCGCTGATGGCACCGTGGATTTTGCCATTGCCACCGAAGCGCTGGAGCTGTTCGGTGATCTGGTGATGATGCCGTGTTATCGCTGGAACCGCTGCGTGGTCGTGCCTCAGGGCCACCCGCTGACCAAGCTGTCGAAGTTGACCCTCGAAGCGCTGGCCGAATACCCGATCGTAACTTATGTGTTTGGTTTTACCGGCCGTTCGAAACTCGATGAAGCGTTCAGCCATCGCGGCCTGACACCGAAAGTGGTGTTTACCGCCGCCGATGCCGACGTGATCAAGACTTACGTTCGCCTGGGCCTGGGCGTGGGCATCGTGGCGAAAATGGCGGTCGATGCCAAGCTCGATAGCGACCTGGTCATGCTTGATGCCAGCGATTTGTTCGAATCCAGCATTACTAAAATCGGTTTCCGGCGCGGCACCTTCCTGCGTGGCTTCATGTGCGACTTCATCGAGAAGTTCGCCCCGCACCTGACCCGCGAAATCATGGCCAAGGCCATCCAGTGCCACAACAAGCAGGAATTGGAAGAGCTGTTCGACGGCGTCGAACTGCCGGTCCATTAATCTCCCTTTCTATACCACCTCGGTAACAGCAAACTGTTGCCGAGCGCCCGCCACCAGAATCTCCACCTCGTCCCCTTCGAACTTGCCCAGCAGGCTTTTGCCCAGCGGCGAGCGGGGGGTGATGACGGTAATCCATTGCCCCACCAGATCGACCTTCAAACCCGCCGCATCGGGGGCCAGGAACAGCCATTGTTCACGTCCCTTTTCGTCTTCGAGACCGAGCAGGGCGCCGATTTCGATACCGCGCTGATCGTCATACGGGCGCAACGTCAGGTTCTGGCAAAGCGTCAGTGAATGACGGATCTCCTCGACCCGCTTCGCCTGTCCGGCCGCGAGGTATGACGCTTCCAGACCCAGCGTGTCGTATTTGTTCTCGGCGATATTTTCTTCGTGGGTCGCGGTTTCGTAAGCGGTTTGTGCGGCACGCTCGGCGATGTCGAGATCGATCCGCAGCTTGTCGAGAATCAGTTGGTGGACGGTAGGCTTGTGCATGGTCAGGTTCATGATCAATCGCAGAATTGCTGGACGTTGGCGCGGCTTTTTTCGCTCGGTGCAGTCTGGTCCTGTTGCAACCAGAACTGGCATTTGGGGTTCGATAGGTTGCGGTTACCGCTGCGCGCCTGATCCAGCCTTTGCTGCTGTTCGTTTTTGCGCAGGTTTTCTTCGTATTGTTCGAACAACGGGCTCTGCGGAGGACTATCCGGCACCGGTTGCACCACCACCGGCGGTTTGGCCAGTTGTTGTAAAGCCTCAGCCACGGGCGCCAATGGCTCGTTGAACAGTAGGCGAGAGGCGAGCCAGCACGTCAGCGCGATTGCGATAAACCCCAGCCACAAACCCAGGGCAATGCTGCCGGTCAGTTGCAAGGCGCTGAGCTGGATCGGCAACGGGCGGCGCGGGTTTGGGTGGTAGGGCATGGCTGCCTCCTGGCGGGTGGTCGCGGGCGAGTGGCGATTGTCGCATGAAGATTAATCGCCGTCGGCTCTTCTGCACGGGGTAATTTATGAGGACAATCGGCGCCTTTGCCAACGGGAGCCTGGAATGCCTGAAATGAAAGCCCGCTGGGATATTTTCTGCACGGTGGTCGACAACTTTGGCGACATCGGCGTGACCTGGCGTCTGGCCCGACAGCTGGTGGCCGAACATTCGGTGACGGTGCGCTTGTGGGTCGATGATCTGCGGGCCTTCGAGCGGTTGTGCCCGGACATCGACATCAACGCCTCACAGCAATGGCAGCAGGGCGTCGAAGTGCGTCAGTGGACGGCCGACTGGCAGCCCACTGACGCTGCGGATGTAGTGATCGCCGCGTTCGCCTGCCAATTGCCGGGCGCTTACATGGACGCCATGGCCGAGCGGGAAAAACCGCCGCTATGGATGAATCTCGACTATCTGAGTGCCGAGGACTGGATCGTCGGCTGCCACCGTTTGCCGTCGGTGAAGTACAAAAGCGTACAAAAATTCTTTTTCTTCCCGGGGTTCCAGAAGGGCACGGGCGGCTTGTTGCGTGAAAGCGGATTGCTTGAGCGTCGTCAGCAGTTTCAGCAGAACCCCGAGGCTCAGCGAGAATTCCTGCAAGGTTTAGGGATTGATCGCGCCCAAGGTGCGCAGCTGGTCTCGCTGTTTGCCTACGAAAATAAAGGGCTGGCCAGTTGGTTTGATGCAATGGCTGCCGACTCGACGCCCACTCATCTGCTGGTGCCCGAAGGTCGGATTCTTGGAGATGTCGAGCGTTGGCTCGGTGTGGACGGTTTGGTGGCCGGCGCCGTGCATGCGCGCGATGCCTTGACCGTGCAAGTGCTGCCATTCGTCCGACAGGACCAGTATGACCTGTTGCTGTGGTGCTGCGATTTCAACGCCGTGCGCGGTGAAGATTCCTTTGTCCGCGCCCAATGGGCGGGCCGGCCGCTGCTCTGGCACATCTATCAGCAGGACGAAGACATCCATCTGGACAAGCTCGAGGCCTTCCTCGCGCTGTACACAAAAGAACTGTCGGAGCCTGCCAGAGAGGCAATCAGCGGTCTTTGGCATTCGTGGAATGCCGGTGAGACAATGTCCGACCACTGGCTGGCGACCCGCAAACACTGGCCAGAACTGCAAAAACACGCCGAAGCGTGGTGTCTGGAACAAGCCTTGCAGGATGATCTTGCCGCAGCGCTGGTACAGTTTTATGTAAATTGGATATGATACGCGGCCTAGATTTTTGTAAATCCCATCCAAATTCGGATATTCGCAATGAAAACTGGTAAAGAACTGAAACCCGGTACCGTGATCCGTCTCGAAAACGATCCTTGGCTGGTTCAGAAAGCTGAATTCACCAAGTCTGGTCGTAACAGCGCGATCATGAAGACCAAGCTGAAAAACCTGCTGACCGGTTACAAGACCGAGATCGTTTACAGCGCCGACGACAAATTGGACGACGTAATCCTCGACCGCAAAGAAGCGACCCTGTCCTTCATCAGCGGCGACACCTACACGTTCATGGACACCACCGACTACACCATGTACGAGCTGAACGCTGAAGACATCGAAGCCGTTCTGCCTTTCGTTGAAGAAGGCATGACCGATGTTTGCGAAGCGATCTTCTTCGAAGAGCGTCTGGTTTCCGTAGAACTGCCAACCACCATCGTGCGCGTAGTTGACTACACCGAAGGTTCGGCTCGCGGCGACACTTCCGGCAAGGTGATGAAGCCTGCCAAGTTGAGCAACGGTACTGAGCTGCAAGTTGCTGACTTCATCGAAATCGGTGACAAGATCGAGATCGATACCCGCGAAGGCGGTTCCTACAAAGGCCGTGCTAAATAAGCACCGCTTCAGGAATGAAAAAGCCCGACCATTGAGTCGGGCTTTTTTGTGTCTGACATTTACCGCTTACTTGAGGTGTTGCTTGAGTTCTTCGCACGCTTGCAACATCGCCGAACGCACCGCAGGCACCTGGCTCACTACATTGAGCAAACCATAGTCGTGGATCATGCCGTTGTAGCGAACTGCAGTGACCGGCACCCCAGCCTCGTCGAGTTTGCGGGCGTAGGCTTCACCTTCATCGCGCAACACGTCGGCGCCGGCGGTCTGCACCAGGGCAGGTGGCAGGCCCTTGAGTTGCGCGGTGCTCGCCCGCAGCGGCGAGGCGTAGATCTCGTTACGCTGCCTGGCGTCGGTGGTGTAGTTGTCCCAGAACCACTTCATCATGTTTTTGGTGAGGAAGTGCCCCTCGGCAAACTGCTTGTAGGACGCCGTCTCGAAACTGGCGTCAGTCACCGGCCACAGCAGCACCTGGAACTTGATTGCCGGCGTGCCCTTGTCTTTGGCCATCAGCGCAACCACTGCCGCCATGTTGCCACCGACACTGTTACCGGCCACGGCCAGACGTTTGCCGTCGACGTTGATCTCTTTACCGTGCTCGGCCACCCACTGGGTCGCGGCGTACGCCTGGTTGATCGCTACCGGGTAATGCGCTTCTGGCGACGGTGTGTAGTTGACGAACACTGCCGCCGCCCCCGATCCCGTTACCAAGTCCCGAACCAGACGTTCGTGGGTTGGGAAATCCCCCAGCACCCAGCCACCGCCATGGAAGAACATGAACACTGGCAGCGGGCCTTTGACCCCGGCCGGTCGGACGATGGTCAAATTGAGCGGTTGGCCGTCGACTTGAATGGTCCTCTCGCTGACATCGGGCGAGAAGGGTACCGGTCAAGACTTTACTGAAAGAGCTCATGTTCGTTTCCTGGTTCGGGCCTGGGAATCAGCGGTTAGACGGTAACGTGCAGGCGCACATCGACGTTGCCACGGGTGGCGTTGGAGTACGGGCAGACCTGGTGGGCAGCGTCGACCAGGCTTTGCGCTTCGGCGTGTTCAAGCCCCGGCAAGCTGACGTGCAGGTCGATGTCCAGACCGAAACCACCAGGGATCTGGCCGATGCCAACCTGAGCGGTGATCGAGGCGTCGTCCGGGATTTTGCGTTTGGTCTGGCTGGCAACGAATTTCAGCGCGCCGATGAAGCAGGCGGAGTAACCGGCTGCGAACAGTTGCTCAGGGTTGGTCGCTGCGCCACCTGCACCACCGAGTTCTTTGGGCGTGGCGAGTTTGACGTCGAGGATGTTGTCGCTGGAAACCGCACGACCGTCACGGCCACCGGTGGACGTGGCGATGGCGGTGTAGAGAGTTTGCATGGTGTGAGCCTCGTTCGGGATTGTTGGTTTTGCGCTAAATATTTGCGCGCTAAGTACATGCGTGGTTAATTTAGTTCGCGAATATTTAGCGCGCAAGATAAATGGTAAAAAAAGTTTGGCGAAGACCTGAAAGGGCGTGAGCACGGAATGGCGAAAGGGTTGAGTTAGAGCTGTTGCTGCAGGATGTTGATGCGGAAATTTTTTTGCGACTTTGAGGGCGCCTTCGCGGGCAAGCCTCGCTCCCACAGGATTTGCGAGAGAAATTGTAGGAGCGAGGCTTGCCCGCGAAGAACGATAACGCGCTCTAGCAGTTAATTCCCTAAAGGCTGTCTTGCAGATTGCTGCGCAGCACTTGCAGCTCCGCTTGCAGTTTCTGCAGGCGCTCCAGCGTCATACCGCTAGCGCCGAGGATGCACTGGGGAACGCCCCGCGCCTTGTCCCGCAAGGCGCGGCCCTGTTCAGTCAGCTCGACAATCACCACCCGCTCGTCCTCACGGCTGCGGGTACGGCTGAGCAAGCCTTCGACCTCCAGGCGTTTGAGCAGTGGCGTCAGTGAACCGGGATCGGTCAGCAGTCGCGTGCTGATTTCGCCTACGGTCAAACCGTCCTGTTCCCACAACACCATCATCGCCAGGTATTGCGGATAGGTCAGGCCCAGCGCTTGCAACAGGGGCTTATAGACCTTGGTCATCAGCAGCGAGGTGGAATGCAAGGCGAAGCAGGCCTGATTGTCCAGCAGCAGGTCGTCGCAGTTATCCGGGGTGTTGCGCTTGGTGGTCATTTCGAAGCCTTGATCAGTGATCTCATGAATTTAGCGGGCGAATCTTTACTGCGCTAGACAATTCTGGGCTAGTGCTTGTCCAGGTTGGTTTGCAGCGCCAGATCCCACGGCGGGATCGGGCTGAAGCGGGTTTTCAGGTATTCCAGTAACAAGCGACTGCGGGAATTGGGTTGTTGCTCCAAGCGCAGCGCGTAAATGCCGGTGGTCTCCGGCGGTGGCAGGCCGTTTTCGCAAAACAGTGGCAGCAACTCGCCGCGCAGCAAGTATTCGCTGGCCAGCCAGGTCGGCAAGTGCGCAATACCCAGCCCGGCCAATGCGCCGCAGACCAGCGCCTCGGCATTGTTGGCGCTCATGCGGATGCGCGCGGGGCGGTGCAAGTGCATCTGCCCATCCCGCTCGAAACGCCAAGCGAACGGTGGGGCCAGACCCTCCCAGTCGAGGCCGTCGTGCTCAATCAGCTGCGCCGGATCGGTCGGCACGCCACGCCCTTGCAAATACTCGGGGCTGGCGCAGGCAATGCGCACCATACTCGCCAGCGGCGTGGCCACCAGCCGGGTATCGGCCATTTGCCCGGCGCGCAGCACCAGATCGACCTTACCCAGATTCAAACCCTGCATGTCGACGAAACTGTCGATGAGGTGCAGTTGCACGTCGAGGCCTGGGTAGAGCATCAGAAAATCGGCAATCACCGGCGCCAGATGTCGCCGCCCGAACGCTGCCGGTGCATCGATCCGAATCAAGCCTTCCGGTGCGCTGCTCAAGGATACCGCCTCAGCCCGAGCCAGCCGCAGTTCAGCCACGATACGCCGTGCGCGTTCGGCAAAAGCCAGACCTGCCGGGGTTGCGCGCACTGCGTGGGTGCTGCGAATAAATAATTGGCTGCCGACGGCGTTTTCCAGGCTATCAATGCGCCGCGCCACTGCCGAAGGCGTCAGCGGGTGGCGGCGGGACGCGGCGGAAAAAACTACCGGTTTCCAGCACGTCGAGGAATAGACCCAGTTGTTCGGTCAATTGATTGGGGTTCATGTATTGTCAGCGCTTATGCGAAGTTGGCACAGCCATTGTGCGTTGCTGTGCGTTTCCCCACCATCGCCGACTGCGTAGGATGAGTAGCCTGACGTAAGGGGAAAAGCGCCTGTGATTGAATTTTTGATGTATCTGGTCTTTGGCGCCGCCCTGGGAACCCTCGGCGGGTTATTCGGCATTGGCGGTGGTCTGATCGCGATCCCGCTGCTGGGCGTGTTGTTCGGCCTCGATCAGCAGGTTGCCCAAGGCACGGCGCTGGTAATGGTGGTGCCCAACGTGATGCTGGCGCTGTGGCGTTATCACCAGCGTAATCGCATTGAATTGCGCCATGCGCTGCCATTAGCTTCGATGGGTTTCTGTTTCGCCTGGATCGGCTCGATCTGGGCGGTGGGCATAGATGCGCAAACCATGCGCGTCGGATTTGTCGCGTTCCTGATTGCCCTGTCGGCCTACAACCTGGTGCGAATGTTCTGCGCCAATGCGCCGGCGTCTGCGCAGATGAATTATTCATGGCCATGGCTGGGCGTACTCGGCGCCGCCTCCGGCACCATGGGCGGGTTATTTGGCGTGGGCGGGGCGGTGGTGGCAACGCCGGTGCTGACCAGTCTGTTCGGCACCAGTCAGGTAGTCGCGCAGGGTTTGTCGCTGGCGCTGGCGTTGCCGAGCACGGGTGTCACGCTGGTGACTTACGCGGTGCACCATCAGGTGGACTGGATGATCGGCCTGCCCTTGGCGGTCGGTGGTCTGATGAGCATCAGCTGGGGCGTGAGGATCGCTCACGCACTGCCGGAGCGGCTGCTGCGCGGACTGTTCTGCGGTTTCCTGGTGCTCTGCGCGGTGATGCTCGCCCTTAAAGTTTGAAACCTTCGACGATGTGTTCGGCCAGGCACTCGGTGATCGGCGACGGGTTGTGCAGGTTGCGCACCAGCATGATGCTGGCTTCCGGCAGGATCGGCAGGTCTTCGGCTTCACCGAGAATGCGCATGTCCGGGGTGACCAGGCTTTCCAGTTGCGCGGTCACCGCCAGACCGGCGCTGACCACCGCCATGATGGCCGACAGGCTGTCGCTGTTGTACGCCACGCGGTAATCGCGACCCATGGCATCCAGCGCATTGCAGGCCCATAGGCGGCAGAAGCAATCGCTGTTGAACATCGCCAGCGGCAGTGGCGTTTGCTCGTGGGCGCTGAAACATTGCGCCTCGGCCCAGACAAAGCGCTCTTTGCGCAGTAACTGGCCGATTTCGTTGCCCGGCTCGCGGGTGACGATGGACAAGTCCAGGTCCTGGCGCAGCAGCAATTGTTTTGATGATTCGCAGTGCACCTCGATCTGGATCAGCGGATACGACTGCGCAAATCGCCGCAGAATCCCCGGCAAAAAACGCATGACGTAATCGTCCGGCGTGCCAATGCGCACCATGCCGACCATGTGCGGCTCGCGCAGCGTATTGAACACCTCACTGTGCAGCTTGAGGATGCGCCGGGCATAGCCGAGCAACACCTGCCCCTCAGCCGTCAGCCGCACCTGCCGCCCGTCTCGCTGGAATAACTGACGTTGCAACACGTCCTCTTCCAACCGCTTCATCTGCATGCTCACGGCGGATTGAGTGCGGTTGACCAACTCGCCGGCACGGGTAAAGCCCCCCTGGTCGGCGATGGCGACAAAGGTGCGCAGCACTTCGGTGTCGATACTAGGGTAGGCGGACATTCATCAATCTCCGAGATGTGTTACATCAGAAACATTCGTTGGATTGATCTTAGCCCCGGCGCGACACTTGAGCCATCCCAAACGGAGGGCAACAAGATGAAAGGTCAAAAAGGTTATGCAGACGTAGAAAAACACTCCATCCACCTGATATCCGATTTGCTGCACAAAGTTAACCGCTGGTACGAATTGCACCGTGAACGTGAAATGTTGGCGGGTATGAGTGATGAAGCGTTGAAGGACATCGGGCTAAGTCGTGCGGATGTCGAGCACGAAACCATCCGCCCATTCTGGGATGACCCGATGCACAAATGAGTAAAGCACAACTACACAAACCGTCTCCCGGTGAGGTAGGTTGCGAGCAGACAAGGAGATGCTCATGCCCGCAACAGTGTCCTTTTCCATCAAACAGGCTCGGCGTCTGGCGCTGGCTGCCCAAGGGTTCAACGGGCGCCAGCCGCCGGCGGCGATCAAACCGGTTCAGCTCAATCGTCTCATTGAACGGTTGGGTATTCTGCAGATCGATTCGGTCAATGCGTTGGTGCGATCGCACTACCTTCCCTTGTTTTCTCGCCTTGGTAATTACTCCTCCGACTTGCTCGACCAGGCTGCCTGGAGTTCGGGCCGGCGGCGCACGCTTTTCGAATATTGGGGGCATGAAGCCTCGTTGCTGCCCTTGTCGATGTACCCGTTGATGCGCTGGCGCATGCTGCGCGCGACCCGTGGCGAAGATATTTACCAGCAATTGGCATGTTTCGGTCGTGAGCAGCAGGACACGATTCGTCGGGTGCTGGCCTCGGTTCAGGCGCTGGGCGCGCTGGGTGCCGGAAGCCTGTCGACCCGTCAGGAGCGGGCAGGGCCCTGGTGGGACTGGAGCGCGGAAAAGCATGCGCTGGAGTGGTTGTTCGCCGCCGGTGAAGTGACCGTGGCCGGGCGGCGTGGGTTCGAACGGCTTTATGATCTGCCGGAGCGGGTGATTCCTTCGGCGATACTTCAGCAACCGTTGCTCTCGGAAGCTGAGGCCCAGCGAGGTCTGTTGCGACATGCCGCGAATGCCTTGGGTGTGGCGACTGAAAAGGACCTGCGCGATTATTTTCGACTGAGTCCCGGTGATGCCCGTCCGCGCTTGGCGGAACTGGTGGAGGCGGGTGAATTGCTGTGCTGTGAAGTCCAGGGCTGGCGGCAACCGGCTTATTGCCTGCCGGAGCCGAAAGTGCCGCGCAAGGTCGAAGCGAGTGCGCTGCTTTCACCGTTTGATTCGTTGATCTGGGAGCGCAGCCGCACTGAGCGCCTGTTCGATTTTCGTTATCGGCTGGAGATTTATACGCCGCAGGACAAGCGGGTCTATGGCTATTACGTGTTGCCGTTTTTGCATAATGAACGGATTGCCGCGCGGGTAGACCTGCGCGCCGAGCGGGCGTTGGGCAGACTGGCGGTGCACGCTGTGCATGAGGAAGAACCGGGGCTGGATGACGAGGGGATGCTGGCGTTGGCGGTTAATCTGCGGCAGATGGCGGATTGGCTGGGGCTTGAACGGGTTCAGTTGAATTGTCCGCGGACGAGTGCGGCGCGGTTGCGGGTGGCATTGGCCAGTATTGGCGGTGACTGAGCTGACGCCTTCGCGAGCAAGCTCGCTCCCACAGTTGACCGAGTTGTGTGGGAGCGGGCTTGCTCGCGAAGGGGGCGCTGCGATTTAGCGCCGGACTTGTTTCAGGGTTTCAGCAATCAAAAACGCCAATTCCAGCGACTGATCGGCATTCATCCGCGGATCGCAATGGGTGTGATACCGGTCCGACAACCCGTCTTCGGTAATCGGCCGCGCGCCACCAATGCACTCGGTGACGTTCTGCCCGGTCATCTCGATGTGGATGCCGCCGGCATAAGTGCCTTCCGCTTCGTGAACCTGAAAGAACTGCTTCACCTCTCCAAGAATTTGCGCGAAGTCGCGGGTCTTGTAGCCGCTGCTGGCCTTGATGGTGTTGCCGTGCATCGGGTCGGAACTCCAGAGCACCTGCTTGCCTTCACGCTGCACCGCGCGGATCAACGCCGGCAAATGATCGCCAACCTTGTTTGCGCCCATCCGCGCAATCAGGTTCAAGCGACCCGGATCGTTGTCCGGGTTAAGTACATCGATCAGGCGAATCAGGTCTTCGGGGTTCATGCTCGGGCCGACTTTGACCCCGATCGGGTTGTTCACACCGCGCAGGAACTCGACGTGAGCGCCGTCGAGCTGACGGGTGCGGTCGCCGATCCACAGCATGTGCGCTGAGCAATCGTAGTAATCGTTGGTCAGGCTGTCGCGGCGCACGAAGGCTTCTTCGTAGTTCAGCAGCAGCGCTTCGTGGGCGGTGAAGAAACTGGTTTCGCGCAGTTGCGGCGAGCTGTCCATACCGCAGGCGCGCATGAACGCCAGGGTTTCATCGATGCGATCGGCGAGGTGGCTGTACTTCTCGGCCAGCGCCGAGTTGGCGATGAAATCCAGGTTCCACTTGTGCACCTGATGCAGGTCGGCGAAACCGCCCTGGGCGAAGGCGCGCAGCAGGTTCAGGGTCGCGGTGGACTGGTGGTAGGACTGGAGCAAGCGCTCCGGGTCCGGCACGCGGCTTTTTTCATCGAAACCGATGCCGTTGACGATGTCGCCACGGTAGGCCGGCAGGGTTACGCCGTCGATGGTTTCGTCGTTGGCTGAACGGGGCTTGGCGAACTGCCCGGCCATGCGCCCGACCTTGACCACCGGGCAACCGGCGGCGAAGGTCATGACGATCGCCATTTGCAGCAGGACTTTAAAGGTGTCGCGGATTTTCGCGGCGGAGAACTCGGCGAAGCTTTCAGCGCAGTCGCCGCCCTGCAACAGAAACGCGCGGCCCTGGGTCACTTCGGCAAACTGACGGCGCAACTCCCGGGCTTCACCGGCAAACACCAGCGGCGGATAACTGGCCAGCGTTTGCTCGACGTGCAGCAAATGCGCTGCGTCGGGGTAGTGGGGTTGTTGCTGGATCGGCAGGGCGCGCCAGCTGTCAGGGCTCCAGGGTTGGCTCATCACGGTCTCTAGTGTTTTACGCTCGGACGGTCATGTTATCAGCAATTAGTGCGTGACCTGTTCCCGTCGCTTCGCGGACAATCGCGCCTTTGCAGCTGTATACCAGCAGTTTTATTGCGTTTGCCGGGGCCCGGTAACGATCAGGAGACGAAATGACTGAGGAGCGCGTCGAGCATCTGCTCGCCGAGGTGCAGGATGAGTTCGGCGTGATTCGCGTGCTGGAAGTGGCCGATTACCGCTTTCTCGAGTTCGGTGATGCCATCGAGCAGAGCTGCGTGTTCACGGCTGATCCGAGCTGGCTTGAATACGATTACACCCGGGCGATGCTGATTGGCGCGTTGTGCCACGAACAGCCGGAAAGCGCGCTGTTCCTCGGTCTCGGTGCCGGCACCCTGACCCAGGCCTGCCTCAAGTTTCTGCCGCTGGAAGACGTCGAAGCCATCGAACTGCGGCCCGACGTGCCGCGCCTGGCCATTGAATACCTTGGGCTGGATGACGATCCGCGGCTGTATATCCGGGTGGGCGATGCGCTGGAGTTGCTCGATACCGCTGAGCCGGCGGATCTGATTTTCGTCGATCTCTATACCGATGTCGGGCCGGGTGTCGGGCATCTGGCCTGGAATTTCCTGGAAAACTGTCAGAATCGCCTGAATCCGGGTGGCTGGCTGGTGATCAACCAGTGGGCCACCGACGATGGCAAACCGTTGGGCGCGGCGTTGTTTCGCGGGCTCTATCACCGGCACTACTGGGAACTGCCGGTGAAGGAGGGCAATGTGATTCTGATTGTGCCTTCGGAGCTGGATCAGGAACTGGACATGGATGGCTTGAACGCCCGGGCCGAAGGGCTGGCACCGCGTTTGGGGTATTCGTTGCAGTCGTTGATCAAGGCGATTCGCCCGGCGACATAAGTGTTGGTGAGATAACTGTGGCGAGGGAGCTTGCTCCCGCTCAAGTGCGCAGCACTCACAAAATCTCCATTGATTACCAGGATTTTTGGGGCCGCTCCGCAGCCCAGCGGGAGCAAGCTCCCTCGCCACAAAAGCCGGCTTGTCAGCAACCTTTGAAGACCCCCGGTCGCTTCTCGATCATCGACCGCACGCCTTCCTTGGCATCCTCACTGGCCAACAACTTCCTCACCAGCGGCGGTAACCCCTGCGCCGCGGCTGTTTCCCCTTCATAACGTGCCTGCCTCGCAGACATCAACGTCGCCTGAACCGCAAGCGGCGCCTGTCGGGCAATCCGCTCAGCCAACTCAATCGCCCGTGGCAGCAAATCCTCGCTGGCCATGACTTCCTGGACCAATCCCAGGTGCAGCGCTTCATGGGCATCGAACTCATCGCCGGTCAGCAGCCAGCGCATGGCGTTGCCCCAGCCAGCGACCTGATGCAGGCGCAACGTGGCGCCGCCGAACGGGAAAAGCCCCCGTTGCACTTCTTTCTGGGCGAAGCGGGTGTTGCTGGCGCACAGGTTGATATCAGCGGCCAGCATCAATTCGATACCGATGGTCAGGCAGTAGCCTTGCGCGGCGACAATCACCGGTTTGCTCACTCTGGGGCCAGCGAATACTCCCCACGGATCGCAGCCGCCGGGCGGTGCTCGCCAGCCTTCAGCCAGGGCCGCGCTGGCACTGACCAGATCAAGCCCTGCGGTGAAATGCTCACCATGGCCGAACACCACCGCCACCCGCGCCTCGCTGTCGGCCTCGAACTCGCCATAGGCCAGGCTCAGTTCGTTGATCAGATCGAGGTCGAAGGCGTTGCATTTGGCCACCCGATCCAGGCCAATCATCAGGACATGACCGTGCCGTTCACGGCTCACACGACTGGAGCAGGGCTGATTCATGGTGCATTTCCTCGGGCGGGAAGGGTTACGTGAGACCGCAGGTCTGCGTCACAAGGGTGAACCGTTTTAGCGCGATCGCCAGCAGGGCTGGGCCTTTGCAAAATAGACCGTTGCACGATGATCCGCAAAGCGTGTGACAGAACGCTGTACGTGGCAGTTTTCCGACAAATAAAGCTCCCTTTTTGGGCTAATTCCGGTATAGTGCGCGCCGGCCTTTAACCGGGCCGCGTTTAGGTAGCGCAATTTCCCGAAGTCAGCTTCGGCTGCACGTCCGCACAGCGGACTCTCCCTTGACGAATCTTTTTCATTCATTCGTTTTCGCAAATCCCCGCCGACAAAGCAGCCAGGGCGACTCTTGAGTCTTACACGGCATGCGCAGCTTTGGAGCATGGGTCTTTGCGGATGCACTTAGAGGCAGACCCATGACCCAGGAAACCGGCGGCTTCGCCGCTTTTAATCTTAATCCGAATATTCTTGCAGCCGTCATCGCGACTGGCTACGAAGAGCCTTCGGCTATTCAGCATCAATCGATCCCGATCATCATGGCCGGGCACGACATGATTGGTCAGGCGCAAACCGGTACGGGTAAAACCGCTGCGTTCGCCCTGCCTATCCTGCATCGCATCGATCCTGCTAAGCGCGAGCCGCAAGCCCTGATCCTGGCGCCAACCCGTGAGTTGGCGCTGCAAGTAGCAACCGCTTTCGAAACCTACGCCAAGCAAATGCCGGGCGTTACCGTTGTGGCCGTTTACGGCGGCGCCCCTATGGGTCCACAACTGAAAGCAATCCGTAATGGCGCACAGATCGTTGTCGCCACTCCGGGCCGTCTGTGCGACCACCTGCGTCGTGACGAAAAAGTCCTGTCGACCGTGAACCACCTGGTTCTCGACGAAGCGGACGAAATGCTCAAACTGGGTTTCATGGACGACCTCGAAGTGATCTTCAAGGCCTTGCCTCCAACCCGTCAGACCGTATTGTTTTCGGCTACCTTGCCGCAGTCGATCCGTGCCATTGCCGAACGCCATCTGCGCGATCCGCAACACGTGAAGATCCAGACCAAGACTCAGACCGTTACCGCGATCGAACAGGCTCACCTGTTGGTTCACGCTGACCAGAAGACCTCGGCTGTATTGAGCCTGCTGGAAGTTGAAGACTTCGATGCCCTGATCATGTTCGTGCGCACCAAGCAAGCGACCCTGGACCTGGCCAGTGCCCTGGAAGCCAAAGGCTACAAAGCCGCTGCGCTGAACGGTGACATTGCTCAGAACCAACGTGAGCGCGTGATCGAATCCCTCAAGGATGGCCGTCTGGACATCGTTGTGGCGACCGACGTTGCTGCTCGTGGTCTGGACGTTCCGCGTATCACTCACGTGTTCAACGTTGACATGCCGTACGACCCAGAGTCCTACGTTCACCGTATCGGCCGTACTGGCCGTGCCGGTCGCGAAGGTCGTGCACTGCTGCTGGTAACTCCACGTGAGCGCCGCATGCTGCAAGTGATCGAGCGTGTAACCGGTCAGAAAGTTGCCGAAGTTCGCCTGCCGGACGCTCAGGCCGTTCTCGATGCCCGCATCAAGAAACTGACCAACAGCCTGTCGCCGCTGGTGGCTGATGCCGAATCGACTCACGGTGATCTGCTGGATCGCCTGACTGCCGACATCGGTTGCACCCCGCGTGCACTGGCCGCTGCTCTGCTGCGCAAGGCGACCAACGCTCAGGCGCTGACCCTGGCCGCGATCGAGAAAGAACGTCCACTGGTGCCGAACAACGCACCACGTGGCGATCGTCCAGAGCGTACCGGTGATCGTCCGGACCGTGGTGATCGCGAGCGTCGTGCTCCGGTTCCATTGGCCGAAGGTCGTGCTCGTTGCCGTACCGCGCTGGGTGCGCGTGATGGTATCGCTGCCAAGAACCTGCTGGGCGCTATCCTCAATGAGGGTGGTCTGGCTCGCGAAGCAATCGGTCGCATCCAGGTGCGTGACAGCTTCAGCCTCGTTGAGCTGCCGGAAGATGGTCTGGAGCGTCTGCTGACCAAGCTGAAGGACACTCGCGTTGCTGGTAAGCAGTTGAAGCTGCGTCGCTATCGCGAAGATTGATCCGCTCTCGGGCTGATTGATCGAACATAAAAAATCCCCGACTGGTTCGGGGATTTTTTTGCGCATCCAAAAACGCTCTGTATGTAGCAGCTGCTACAGATTTAATCCGTCACTTGGCTGCCGCCCGCGGTGATCACTTGCACGCTCATGCGTGGTGTCGCCTTCGGTCAGGCCAAATCGCATCCGCACTCGGTGGCCGACCCAGATCAGCGCGGCGGCGAGCAAGCTCCAAACCATCGGGATCATGGCGATGGCAAAAATGATTGGTAGCGATTCAGCAGCGTCATGAGGCAGACAAGGACGAAACACGGCAGGGCAAAAAGACGAGATAAGCGGATCGATCGAGTGTACGAGCCCGTCAAAATCAATGCGAGCAGGGGTGAGGATTTATTCGTTGAGTTTGGCGAGGATCTTGAAGACCACGGTGGCGAGGATCATCAACATGCCGATCCACATCGCGAACACGCCGGCGTTCTTGTCGCGGAAATTGAAACCGGTTGCCAGCATAATCATCCCGGCGAGAATCGGGATCAGCATGGTGTGAAACGAAGACATCGAGATCATGAGCGACTGCCTTGTCGGAAGGGGTAGTTAAAGTCTAGGTGGCTTTTGGTGAACGGTGGTGAACACCTGTAGGAGCATGGCTTGCCAGCGAAGGCGTCCTTAAGATCGCCATCGCTGGCAAGCCATGCTCCTACACGGGTTACGGCAACTCGCGGCAGGCGTAAAACGCGCTCAACACTTTGACCAGGTGCGCCAGATCATGGCTGCCGCACAGCTCGCGGATCGAGTGCATGGCGAATGTCGGCAGGCCGATGTCCACGGTGCGCACGCCCAGGTGGCTGGCGGTGATCGGGCCGATGGTCGAGCCACAGCCCATGTCGCTGCGCACCACGAAGCTCTGCACCGGCACTTCTTCGGCCATGCACAGATGGCGGAAGAACCCGGCGGTTTCGCTGGTGGTGGCGTAGCGCTGGTTGCTGTTGACCTTGATCACCGGGCCAGCGTTGAGTTTCGGGCCGTGGTTGGCATCGTGCTTGTCGGCGTAGTTGGGATGAACGCCGTGGGCGTTGTCGGCCGAGACCAGCAGGGATTTCTGAATGGTCCGTACGAACTCATCGCCTTCGGGCAACAAACGACGCAACGTTTGCTCGAGCATCGGGCCGTCGGCACCGCAGGCTGAACAGGAGCCGACTTCTTCGTGGTCGTTGCAGACCAATACACAGGTTTCGTCGGTTTCGGTGGTCAGCAAGGCTTGCAGGCCGGCATAACACGACAGCAAATTGTCCAGGCGTGCGCCAGCGATAAAATCGCCATGCAGGCCGATGACCGCAGCACTTTGGGTGTCGTAGAAGCTCAGCTCATAGTCGAGCACTACGTCGGCGTTCAAGCCGTGTTCGCGGGCGAGTTGATCGGTCAGCACGGCACGGAAGTCCACACGCTCGTCACCGGCAAATTGCGCGAGGATCGGCGGCAGTTCGGTCTGGGCATTGATCGCCCAGCCCATGTTGGCTTCACGGTTGAGGTGAATGGCCAGGTTCGGGATGGTGGCGATCGGCGCCTTGAAGTCGATCAACTGGCTCTCGACCTTGCCATCACGACGGAAGGTCACACGGCCGGCCAGGGACAAGTCGCGGTCGAACCATGGCGCCAACAGTGCGCCGCCATAGACTTCGACGCCCAGCTGCCAGAAACCCTGGCGTTGCAATTCCGGCTGGGGTTTGACCCGCAGGCACGGGCTGTCGGTGTGGGCGCCGACCAGGCGAATGCCGCCATGCAGGGGCGAATGACGGCCCATCTTGAACGCGACGATCGAAGAGTCGTTACGGGTGACGTAGTAGCGACCGTTGGCTTCGGTGGTCCATGGCTCGCGCTCGTCGAGGCGTTGATAGCCCGCCGTTTCCAGGCGCTGAACAAGGCTGGCGGTGGCATGGAATGGGGTAGGGGAGGCCTTGAGGAAATCGATCAGGCCTTGGTTCAACTCTTCGCGCATAAGTAGCTCCAGACAGCAATGGCGCAAGTTTAACGTATTGAAAGCGCAAAGTGCGGCGGCACAGAACTTGTGGGAGCGAGCCTGCTCGCTCCCACATTTTTTGACCGTGATTGCCCTTAAAACGGAGCCGGACACTCGAAGCGCAAGCGTTCGCCGCTTTGCGGGTGAGTAAAGCTCAGCATGCTTGCGTGCAGGCACAGTCGTGGCCAGGCCGCTAATGCTTGCTCGTGGGCGTAGAGCCCGTCACCCAGCAGCGGGTGACCGATGGAGAGCATGTGCACGCGCAACTGATGAGATCGGCCGGTGATCGGCGTCAATTCGACACGACACCAATCGCCGCAACGCTCCAATACGCGCCAGAAGGTCAGGGCATGTTTGCCGAATTCATGGTCCACCACATGGCGTGGCTTGGTTGGCGGGTCGTAGCGCAAGGGCAGATCGATGCTGCCACTGTCCAGTTCCGGCTGGCCCCAGCACAGGGCGGTGTAGGCCTTTTCGGTTTCGCGGTCATGAAATTGCCGAGACAGCTCGCGATGCGTGTCCGGGTCACGGGCCAACAGAATAATGCCGGAGGTTTCCCAATCCAGACGATGGACGATTCGCGCTTCCGGGTAGCCGTTTTCTTGCAGGCGGGTAATCAGGCAGTCCTTGTTGTCATCGGCCCGGCCAGGGACGGAGAGCAGCAGGGTCGGTTTGTTCACCACCAGTACGGCGGCGTCCTGATGGATGATGCGGATGTTGGACAACGGCATTAAAACAGCCTCGTAACAAACGCCAACGGCGGCTCAGGCCCCCACACCCTGTAGGAGCGAAGCTTGCTCGCGAACGCATCACCTCGATCTATCAAATACACCGAGTTGCCTGCTTCGCGAGCAAGCTTCGCTCCTACGAAGTGCCAGGAGGTCTGAGCCGCCGTGGCTCCTGTCTGATCGACTAGCGGTCAGGCAGGGTGATATTGAGTTCCAGAATCGAGCAGCTGCCCTGGTTTTCCAGAGCGACGTGCACGTCATCGGACCCGATATTGACGTACTTGCGGATCACCTCGACCAATTCCTTCTGCAGGGCTGGCAGGTAGTCCGGTGTACTGCGTTGGCCGCGTTCGTGCGCCACGATGATCTGTAGACGCTCTTTCGCTACCGACGCGGTGCTGACCTTTTTGCTGGCACGAAAGAAGTCAAAAAGATTCATTATCTACCTCCAAACAGGCGCTCGAAGAATCCCTTCTTCGTTACATCGAGAAAACGATGCTCCACGGTTTTGCCCAGCAGTCGATCGACCGCATCGCTGTATGCCTGACCGGCATCGCTTTGGTCGTCGAGAATGACCGGCACGCCCGAGTTGGAAGCTTTGAGTACCGCTTGGGATTCCGGAATGACACCCAGCAAGGTGACGGCCAGAATCTCTTTGACGTCTTCGACGCCGAGCATTTCGCCGTCACTGACCCGTTGCGGGTTGTAGCGGGTCAGCAGCAAGTGCTCCTTGATCGGGTCTTCGCCCTTTTCGGCGCGGCGGGACTTGCTGGCCAGCAGGCCGAGCATGCGGTCCGAGTCACGTACCGAGGACACTTCCGGGTTGGTCACGACGATCGCTTCATCAGCGAAGTACATGGCCAGGTGGGCGCCTTTCTCGATGCCGGCCGGGGAATCGCAGACCACGAATTCGAAGTCTTCTTTCAGCGCCATCAACACTTTTTCCACGCCTTCCACAGTCAGCGCGTCTTTATCGCGGGTCTGACTGGCGGCCAGTACGTAGAGGTTTTCCAGGCGTTTGTCTTTGATCAGGGCTTGTTGCAGGTTGGCTTCGCCGTTCACCACGTTGACGAAGTCATACACTACGCGGCGCTCGCAACCCATGATCAGGTCGAGGTTACGCAGACCGACGTCGAAGTCGACGATGACTGTTTTGTGGCCGCGCAGTGCGAGGCCGGTACCGATAGCAGCACTGGTGGTGGTCTTACCCACACCACCCTTGCCGGATGTAACCACGAGAATCTTGGCCAAGGTGTTTCACCCCTAAGGAAAAAGGACATTTAGCCCCTGAAAAACATCTCTAGAAAAACTACTGCAGTCGGACAGCCTTGGCTGGAATCCGGCCCAAAACGGCGCTTACCTCGGGTAAACACTGCCTATGGCCTTTTTCCTACTTCGTTTGAGCCGTTTTCGCTACGTTTTAGAGATGTTTGGAAAATGCGGCAGTATCCGTTAAAGCCGAATGATGTTCAACACATCGCCAGACAGGCTGATCTGTACGCCCGCGCCCCACATAGGGTCGCGACGCAGATCCTCCGAAACCTTGTAGTGGCCTGCGATGGAAACCAGTTCAGCGCTCATTTGCTGACAGAAAATCCTGGCTTTCGTGTCGCCTTTGACGCCGGCCAACACACGACCGCGCATCGGGCCGTATACATGGATGTTCCCATCGGCGAGAAGTTCCGCCCCCGGACTGACCGACGAGATCACGACCAGATCGCAGCCCTGGGCATAAATCTGCTGGCCACCGCGTACGGGCGACGTGATGATCTTCGTTGGTTTGATGGTCGGTTCCGGCGGTTTTTCCGTTTTTTTCGCAATGACGCCTTCGTGCGGGTCAAGCGCACGTTCCCGGGCGCCGGACGGTGGCAGCACCGGCAGGTCGACCGCGATGGCCGCGGCGATGTCTTCAATGCGGCTGGCCCGGATCGCCAGGGTGCGCAGGCCGTGCTGGCGGCAGACGCGCATCAGGCCTGGCAGATCAACTGCGCCTTCGCTGGCCGGAAGTTTGTCCAGGGCCAGCACCAGTGGCGCGTTGCTGAAGAAGTTAGGCGCTTGTGCAACCTTGGCGGCCAGTTGACGATCAAGGTTCTCGAGGTCGTTACGGGCCAGTTCCAGCACCGTAATGGCGAGCATGCTGCCCTTCAGCTGGAACACGGGATCTTGGTCTAGCGGTTCGGTTTGGCTCATGGTCGGCATACAACGACTTGTCACTAAAAGTGCCGAGACTTATAACGAGAACGCCCGCGAGCCGCAAGCCGGGTCGAACGATGTAGAATGCGCGGCCATTGTCTTTCCGGAACCTTTAATGGATCGCCCGCGTTTTCGAAGAGCATTTCTTTCTCCACGTTTCTGGCCGCTGTGGTGTGGCTTGGGGCTGTTGTGGCTGATTGTCCAGTTACCGTATCCGGCGTTGCTGTCGATCGGTCGCGCCTTGGGTGCATTGATGTATCGAGTAGCGGGCGACAGACGGCGCATTGCCAAGCGCAATCTCGAACTGTGTTTCCCTGAAAAAACCGCTGCCGAGCGCAAGCGCCTGCTCAAGGAAAACTTCGCCTCCACGGGCATCGCGTTTTTCGAGATGGCGATGAGCTGGTGGTGGTCACGCGAGCGTCTGGCGAAGCTGGCCCATGTCGAAGGGTTGGAGCATTTGAAAAAGGCCCAGCGCGACGGCAAAGGCGTGATCCTGATGGCCGTTCATTTCACCACGCTGGAAATCGGCGCGGCGTTGCTCGGCCAGCAACACACCATCGATGGCATGTACCGCGAGCACAAGAATCCGTTGTTCGACTACGTCCAGCGCCTGGGTCGTGAGCGGCACAACGTCGACTCGCTGGCGGTGGAGCGCGACGACGTTCGTGGCATGCTGAAACTGCTGCGGGCCGGCCGGGCAATCTGGTACGCACCGGATCAGGACTATGGCGCCAAGCAAAGTATCTTTGTGCCGTTGTTCGGGATTCAGGCCGCGACCGTCACCGCCACCAGCAAGTTTGCGCGGTTGGGCAAGGCGTTGGTGGTGCCGTTCACTCAGGAACGTCTGGCTGACGGCAGCGGTTATCGACTGATGATTCATGCACCGCTCGAGGATTTCCCCGGCGAGACCGAAGAGGCCGATTGCATCCGCATCAATCAGTGGGTTGAAGGCGCGTTGCGCGAATGTCCAGAGCAATACCTCTGGGCTCATCGCCGCTTCAAGAGCCGCCCACTGGGCGAACCCAAGTTCTACGCAAAACGCGGTTGAACCACCGATCCCAATAAGCACCATGGAGTGTTGCGATGAGTCGTGCTGAACCGGTTACAGGGTTGATTCTTTCCGGCGGCGGGGCTCGGGCGGCTTATCAGGTGGGCGTGCTGGCGGCGATTGCCGAGCTGCTGCCGGTGGGCGCAGCGAATCCGTTTCCGGTGATCGTCGGCACCTCGGCCGGCGCGATCAACGCGGTCAGTCTCGCCAGTGGGGCGATGGATTTTCGTGGTGCGATTCAACGTCTGACAGCCTTCTGGCAGGGCTTTCGCAGTCATCTGGTATTGCGCAGCGATTGGCCGGGCGTGATCCATCAGGCCAGTCGTTTTGTCAGCCACAGTTTGCTGGGGATTGGCGCTCAGGTGCCGGTGGCCTTGCTCAACAGTTCGCCGCTGCGCGGATTGCTCGACGACAAACTGCAGATGAGCGGGATTGCCGAGGCCATTGCACAGAAGCAGTTGCAGGCGGTTGCGGTGACCGCGTTCGGCTACGAGTCCGGTCAGGCGGTGACCTTTTATCAGGGCGGCGGCACCATCAATGCCTGGTTGCGCCATCGGCGAATCGGCGTTCCCACGCAATTGACCGTCGATCACTTGCTGGCCAGTTCAGCGATTCCGCTGCTGTTCGCGCCAGTGAAAATCGGTGAAGAGTATTTCGGCGACGGCGCGGTACGCCAGTCGGCGCCGATCAGCCCGGCGCTGCACCTGGGCGCCAGCCGAGTGCTGGTGGTGGGCGTCAGCGGCAACCCCCGCGGCGTCGATCCGGAACAACCGCTGCAGCGCGCCTACACCGGTCAGCAGCCGAGCCTGGCGCAGATCGGCGGGCACATGCTCAACAGCACGTTCATTGACAGCCTGGAAAGTGACATCGAGTTGCTGCAGCGACTCAATCAGTTCAGTCATCTGCTACCCGATGGCACACCGACCCGAGCACTCGGAGTGGCGCCCGTGGAGGTGCTGGTGATTTCGCCGAGTCAGCCGATCGATGAGATTGCGGCGCGGCATCGGCAGGAGTTGCCGGCGGCGCTGCGCCTGTTTCTGCGCGGTCCGGGGGCGACCAGGACGAGCGGGGCGGGGGTGCTGAGTTATCTGCTGTTCGAGGCGGGGTATTGCAGCGAATTGATTGATCTGGGGCGGCGGGATGCGTTGGCCAAGGGGGATGAGTTGTGTCGGTTTCTTGGGTTGGCGGAGCCTGTGGTTTCGGCTTGAGATTGGCGGTGCGGCCTTCGCGAGCAGGCTCGCTCCCACAGTGATCTTTGTCGTGCTGACGATCACCTGTGGGAGCGAGCCTGCTCGCGAAGCTTTTACGATCAGAAGTGGAGCTTCACCAGGAAGCTTGTGGTGCTCTGATCGGTCTTGAAGAACTGGCTGTCTTTGATCCCGTACTTGTCCGACCAGTAGTCGTACTCCACACCGACATACAACTGCTTCTCACCAATGCTCAACGCCTTGCCCAAGTCGTATTTGACCTGTGGATTGAAGTGCAGGTTGGCGTGGTAGTCGCCTTTGGAGTTGGAGTCGTTGTCGACCACCCAATCCATGAAACCATCGATCAGGATGTTCGAATCGCCGACCGGGATGGTGTAGGACCAGGCCGGGGTGATTTGCCACACGTTGTCGCCCGCACGGCTGCCTTCGGTATGGCGCTGATAGAAGTTCAGCTGGAAGTAGTCGAAGCCCGGGATCGCCAGGTCGAAACCAGGACCGATCAGGTAGGACTCGGTATCGCCTTCACCGAACTCGTACGTCATGGCCAGCAACACGTCTTTGACCGGGCCGAATTCGATTTTCTGGTCGAGGACCTTGCCCAGGGAAATTCGTGGGCTGAACTCACCGTAATAGGTGTTCGGGCCGACGTTGAAATCCTTGTCGCCGTTGTAGAAGATTTTGTCGACGAAGAAGAAGTTATCCCCATATTTCCAGCCATCGGCGTGTTCGAAAGTCACGGTCTGCTGAATGCGCGGATTGACCTGGAAGTCCTTGCCATACAGGTAGGTCAGACTGTTGTTCTGCCATTGCAGCAAGTCGCCGGCCATTGCCTGGCCCCCGGCCAGCAAAGATCCCGCCAGCATCAGGCTAGTGCACGTACGTTTCATTCGGTTGCTCCCAAAAAGTAGGTGGTTCCACGTTATTTTTTTAAGGTCTGCGCTCTGGTGTGGCGCCTTTTCCTGTCGCTTTAAAAATCATCCAATCGGTCAGCTTCAGTGCTATTAGCAAGAGCTGCGCCAAGGCTTTCAAAAAGCCAAAAACTCCCGTTCGGCGGCTCAAGAGCAGTCGAGTGAGAGAGGTTTTGGAGTGCCTTGGACCGTCCAGAGCCGGGATAAGTTGGCTTTCTGGTCAGGAATTAAATCCGGGCTTTTTTTTAGTCCAGATTCGGGCGGCCGCGGAGAATACTGACTCCTTGGCCAGGTCTCAAGTGCCCCGCAACAGCGCACCGACGATAGGTTTGGAGCACGGTTGCGGGCCATCTTAAAAGTGCACCTTCACCAGCAGGCTGGCGGTGTTTTGGTGGGTGTCGAGGTTCGAGCTGTTTTCGACCCCGTACTTGTTCTTCCAGTAGCTGTATTCGGTGCCGACGTAGACCTGTTTCTGGCCCCAGCCCAGGGCTTTGCCGAGGTCATATTTGAGCTGCGGATTGATGTGCAGGTTGGCGTGGTAGGTGCCGCGGGCGTTCTGATCGTTGTCGACCACCCAGTCCAGGTAGCCGTCGAACAACAGGTCTGAATTGCCCAATGGAATGCTGTAGGACCAGGCCGGCGTGATCTGCCAGACACCATCGCCGGGGCGCGGGCCTTCGGTCTGGCGACGATAGAAGTTCAGGGTGAAATAGTTGAAGCCGGGCACCGCGAGGTCGAAACCCGGGCCGATCAGGTAGGCCTCGCTGTCGCCTTCGCCGTACTCATAAGTCATGGCCAGCAGCACGTCCTTGACCGGGCCGTATTCGAAGCGGCGGTCGAGGATCTTGCCGAAGGAAAGGCGTGGGCTGAACTCGCCGTAGAAGGCGTGGGGCCCTTTGTTTCGGTCTTCTTCGCCGTTGTAGAAAATCTTGTCGACGAACAGGAAGTTATCGCCGTACTTCCATTTGTCGGCGTGCTCGAACGTCACCGTCTGCTGGATCGACGGGTTGATCTCGAAATTCTTGCCGTACAAATAGCTCAGGCTGTTGGTCTGCCACAGCAGCAAATCGCCGGCCATGACTTGGCTGGCGGCCAAAAGACCTCCGCCCAACAGCATGTTTGTCTGTGTCCGAATCATCTGTTGCTCCCTCTTGTTTTTATTGTTTGAGGCGCAGGTGTGGCCACTGTGGGAGCAGCTGCTCCCATAGGTTGTATGGCTTTTAGTGTGTCAATGCGGGTGGGCGTGGCAGTCGTTGATGGCCGCGCGTTCGGCGCCGCCAAGGATGTTGAACAGCAGGTTCAGCGACAGCGCACTGAGCGCTTTGGACATGAATGGCGCGATGATCATGCCGAAGAATCCGGCGGCGATGGTCGCGCCGAAGATCCCTTGCAGACCGATGCCCGGCATGCCGGCCAGTGCGACCATGCTACCGACGGCGGCGAAACTGGCGCCCATCATCACCGGCATGCGGATGCCCGTCGGGCCTACCCCTAACGATTGCACGATGGTGGCGACCAGGATCAGTTGCAAAAGGGGCAAGCGCTGAATAGCGGGTGCGTCGGGGATGCGCGCTTCGGAGAGCTCGGACATGCAACACCTCGGATCTTTTTTATTATTGTGATTGTGTGCATCAGGTGGACCGCATCGCGGCCATTCGCGGGCAAGCCTCGCTCCTACAGATCCCTATAAAACCTGTAGGAGCAAAGCTTGCTCGCGAAGCTTTTCAACGCTTAATTGGTCGGAGCTCCCTGCACAATCCACGCGCCGATCAGGTCACGTTCCTGCTGGGTCATCTGCGTGATGTTGCCCAGTGGCATGATCTGGCTGGTGACGGCTTGAGCCTGGATGCGCGCGGCGTTCTGACGGATCTGCTCGGGGGTGTCGAACATCACGCCACCCGGTGCGGCACTGAACAACGGACTGGTCGGTTTGGCCGAATGGCAGACCGTGCAACGTTCCTGAATCACGTCGTGCACCTTGTCGTAACTCGGTCCGGCGTTCGCAGCCTGAACCGGCGCTTCAGCAGGCTTCGCGGCGGCAGGTTTGGCACCTCCACCGAGGGCGGTTTCCGGCAGCGGCTGGTACTCGATGGTGCCAGGTGCCTTGGCTACTTCAGGTGCACTGGACATCTGCGCCGGGCCAGTCACGTACGCCAGGCAGATCATGCCCACTGCTGCGACGGGCATGGTCCAGGCGAACTTGTGGCTGTCATGACGGGTGTTGAAGTAATGACGCACCAACACCGCCAATACCGCGATCCCGGCCAGGATCAGCCAGTTGTATTGGCTGCCGTAAGTGCTCGGGAAGTGGTTGCTGATCATGATGAACAGCACCGGCAAGGTGAAGTAGTTGTTGTGACGCGAACGCAGCAAGCCTTTGGCCGGCAGCGCCGGATCCGGCGTGCGGTTCTCGGCAATCGCCGCCACCAGTGCGCGTTGCGCCGGCATGATGATGCGGAATACGTTGCCGACCATGATGGTGCCGATGATCGCGCCGACGTGCAGGTACGCACCACGACCGCTGAACACTTTACTGAAACCGTAAGCGGCGCCAATGATCAGCACGAACAGGATGAAGCCGAGCAGGGCAGGGCGTTTGCCCAGGGCCGAGTCGCAAAGGAAGGAGTAGACGAACCAGCCGACGAACAACGAGGCAATGCCCAGGGCAACACCTTCAGGGCCGGTCAGGCTGCTGCCCGGTGCCAGCAGGTAGAGCGTCGGGTTGGAGTAGAACACCACGCACAGCAGCGCGATCCCCGACAGCCAGGTGAAATAGGCTTCCCATTTGAACCAGTGCAGGTTGTCCGGCATGGTCGGTGGGGCCAGTTTGTATTTTTCCAGGTGATAGATACCGCCGCCGTGGATCGCCCACAAATCGCCCGCCAAGCCACTTTTCGGGTTGACCCGATTGAGGTTGTTTTCCAGCCAGACGAAATAGAACGACGCGCCGATCCAGGCCACGCCAGTAATCATGTGAACCCAGCGTATGCTCAGGTTCAGCCATTCGAACAGATGTGCTTCCACAGTCTTTACCTCTCGCCTTTCACTCTGTCGTCGAGTGATCAGACCTTCTCTTATTGGTGGGGGGCAAGGATCAAACGCTCATCCTCTTTGAAAAAATGCTCATCGCAGTTGTTGCCTGTGCCACTGCGATCAACCACCAGGAAGTCATCCCGCTTTTCGATCGTCAGCACCGGATGGTGCCAAACGCCGCGATGGTAATTAATGCCCTGCCTGCCGTTGGTGACGAAGGCGCGGACCAAGCCTGATACAGGTTCATCGCCAAGTGGCGCGACCACGATCAGAAAGGGGTTGCCGAGCAGCGGGATGAAAGCCTGGCTGCCCAGCGGGTGACGCTCCAGCATGCAGACGGTCAGCGGCATGTCCTGCGCGTCGGCGCGGAAGATGCTGATGATCGCGTTGTCCTCTGGCGTGGCGGTTTCAACCGTCGCCAGTTTGTGAAAGCGCATGGTCGAACCGTTGTTGATCATGAAGTGATCGCTACCGTCGGTTTCGATCACGTCACCGAAAGGGGCGAAGGCTTCTTTGGTCAGCGGTTCAATCGTCAATGTGCGCATGCTGGTCTTCTTTTCGTTGAGTTTGATCGTTCCCACGCTCCGCGTGGGAATGCAGCCCGTGACGCTCCGCGTCACATCCAATGCGGACGCAGAGCGTCCGGTGATGCATTCCCACGCAGAGCGTGGGAACGATCGGATGTTACTTCGCGACCTTGCCCAAAACCCGCAGGCGGCTCACACCACCATCCGGGAACACGTTCAGGCGGATGTGGGTGATCGGCCCCAGAGCCTTGATCTGCTCGGCGAAAGTGTGTTCGGCGTGCATTTCCAGTTTCTGCGCTGGCAGCAATTCGCGCCAGAACAGCGATTGGGTTTCGATCTGGCTGTCAGTGCCGCCCTTGACGAACGCACCCTGGATCGAGCACGTGTCCGGGTAGTTGCCCTTGAAGTGCAGGGTGTCGACGACGATTTTCTCGATCTCGCCCGGATGACCCAGCGCGACGATGACCCAGTCATTGCCAGGGGTACGACGACGTGCGGTTTCCCAGCCGTCGCCCATGTTGATGCCACGGCCCGGGTTGAGGATGTTGCTCATGCGACCGAAGTGTTCGTCGGAGCAGGCGAGGGCGCGGCCGCCGTTCAGCGCTGCAGCCAGGTCAACCTGCTCGTTGTCGCCCACAGCGGACCAGTCGCGGAACGGAATACCGTAAACACGCAGGCGGGCCACGCCACCATCCGGGTAGATGTTGAAGCGCAGGTGACTGAACGCCTGGTCGTTGTTGATTTCGTGGAAGTGGTGGCTGTTGCCTTGCAGCTCGACGGCCGACAGCACTTCAGTCCACTGGGTGCTTTCGTCCGGCTCGCCCGAGGCCAGGAAGCACGCTTCCAGGGAGGCCGACGGCGGGAAGTTGCCGGTGAAGAATGAAGTGTCGATGTCCACGCCTTTGATCGAGCCTGGAACGCCCAGGCGGATTACCGCGCTGTCGTAGCCTTCGAAGCGCTTGCGGCGCGACTCCCAGCCGTCCATCCACTTGCCGTTGTCATCGAACACGCCCTCCTTCCACACAGCCGGGGTCGGTTGAAACAGGCGGTCGGCATCAGCGAACCAGTCATCGGTGACCGAGATGATTTTGGTGCCCAGACGGGCGTCGGCCAGGTTGACGAACTTCTCGAAAGGTACGGCGTAAGCTTTCATTCTTCTTGTCTGCCTTTAATAAGTTGGCTTGGGATGCTCTCAGGGCCCTGGGCTCGTTCTGCGTTCGGAAAACTTGTTCGGGCCAAGGTCGCTATAGGGTCAGTAATCGGAACAACGCAATCTTGTTGATCTGCGCCAGCGCGCATTTGAATTCGGTATCCGCCGAGTTGTGAATGCGCGTTTCGAACGCCGCGAGGATCTGATGCCGGTCGCTGCCTTTTACCGCCATGATGAAGGGAAACTTGAACTTGGCTTTGTAGGCGTCGTTCAGCTCGGTGAAGCGAGAAAACTCTTCGGCCGTGCATTGGTGAATACCCGCGCCAGACTGTTCTTGAGTGCTGGCTGCGGTAAGCTGGCCCTGAACGGCGGCTTTGCCGGCCAGGTCCGGGTGAGCGTTGATCAATGCCAGCTGGCTGACGTGATCGGCGCTCAACAGGATGTCGCTCATGCGCTGGTGCAGGGTTTCGATCTGGTCGATCGACGCGTCCTGACCCAGGTCGAAGGCCTTTTCGGCCACCCATGGCGAATGTTCGTAGATGTCGGCGAAGGCGTTGACGAAAGCGTCGCGGCTCAGGGTCGATGGCTTGAGGGTTTGAAAGGTGCTCATTTTGCGGCCCCTTGGTACGGGTGGGTTTGGTGCCAGTGGCGAGCGATGTCGACGCGACGGCTGAACCACACCTGTTCATGACTCTTAGCGTATTCGATAAAGCGTTTGAGCGAGGCCAGACGCGCCGGACGGCCGATCAGACGGCAGTGCAGGCCGATCGAGAGCATCTTCGGTGCTTCGGCGCCTTCGGCATACAGCACGTCGAACGCGTCTTTGAGATATTCGAAGAAATCGTCGCCCTTGTTGAAGCCCTGGACCTGGGTGAAGCGCATATCGTTGGTGTCCAGAGTGTACGGGATCACCAAGTGCGGTTTGCCGGTCGGGTTGTTCGGTTCCCAATAGGGCAGGTCGTCGTCGTAGGTGTCGCAGTCGTAGAGGAAACCGCCTTCTTCCATCACCAGACGGCGGGTGTTCGGGCCAGTGCGGCCGGTGTACCAGCCCAGCGGACGTTCACCGGTGATTTCGGTGAGGATGCGGATCGCTTCGAGCATGTGCTCGCGTTCCTGCGCTTCGTCCATGTACTGGTAGTCGATCCAGCGATAACCGTGGCTGCAAATCTCGTGGCCGGCATCGACCATCGCGCGGATCACGTCCGGGTGGCGCTGGGCGGCCATGGCCACGGCGAAGATGGTCAGCGGGATGTCGAATTCCTTGAACAAATTCAGAATCCGCCAGACGCCGACACGGCTGCCATACTCGTAAAGGGACTCCATGCTCATGTTGCGCGCGCCTTGCAGCGGCTGCGCCGAGACCATCTCGGAGAGGAAGGCTTCGGATTCTTTATCGCCGTGCAGGATATTGCGCTCGCCACCTTCCTCGTAATTGAGCACGAAGGACAAGGCGATGCGAGCATTGCCCGGCCAGTGTGGGTGAGGAGGGTTACTGCCGTAACCGATCAGGTCGCGTGGGTAGTCAGCGCTCACTGCAGTCTTCCTTCTTATTCGTTCGACTTGTTCAAGGTCAGGGTTGTGTGGCGGCCTGGCAATTTGATGACAGGCTGGCGTCACAGCGATGGGCTGATTGTATACAACTTTACATCCACTTTGTAAGCCTGATTTTTTGCATTTTTCACTGACTGTCATCTTTACATGTTATTGCAAGAAACCTGCCTGATTGGTCAGCTAATAGATGGAAGGTCCTTTGGTCTTATGGTTCGACGCCAGATTCGGTACGAATCCATGAGTAGCGTACATCGCCGTTAGAATGTGATTTTTATTGTGTACAATTTTGTTGAAAAGTGTCTTAATCAGTCGCTCGCCGCAGCTTTTCGTGTTCCGAATCGGTGCGGTCTCCTTTTCAACTGACTTCGGGAGGTGCGAGGTCTGACTGCTCCGGCGGGCAGGCGCGCAGAATCAATGGGACGTTTGACTACACACGTTTTGGACGCTGCACACGGTTGCCCGGGCAGCTCGATCAAGGTCGAGTTGTACCGCGTTGAAGGGTCGCAGCTGGAACTGGTCGCCACTGCGATGACCAACAGCGATGGCCGTGTCGATGCACCGCTGCTGCAAGGCGATGACTATCGCTCCGGGGTCTATCAGGTTCAGTTTCATGCGGGCGATTACTACCGCGCCCGTGGCGTTCAGCTGCCGGAACCTGCGTTCCTGGATGTAGTGGTGCTGCGTTTCGGCATCTCTGCGGAACAGGATCACTACCATGTGCCATTGCTGATTTCGCCATACAGCTATTCGACCTACAGAGGAAGCTAGGACTTTCCCCCCAAAAAATCCTGCGCATATAGCTTCTTTGGTCTTTCGCCCGCTCACACTGCGGGCTTTTTTTCGTCCTTGAGAAAATAGGTGCGGGGTCAGGCGCCATCGCGGGCTTGCCCGCGATGCTTTTGCTCTTCAGCGGCTCAACAAGGATGCCGCGCCCGCACCACTGAACAACCCCGCACTGATCCGGTTAAACCAGTTCTGTCCCTTGCCACTGCGCAAATACCGCGCCGCCCCGTGGGCACCCAGCCCATAAGCCAATTTGCACAACAGATCCAGCACGGTCCACGTCACTATCATCACCAGTAACTGCGGCAGGAACGGTTGCTCGGCGCTGAGGAACTGTGGCAGGAAAGCAGCAAAAAACAGAATGTCTTTCGGGTTGCTTGCGCCCAGCACAAACGCGCGACCGAACAGTGCACGAAAGCGTGGAACCGGTGCAGCCTGGGGCACTTCAGCGCCGTGTGAGGGCTGACGCGATTGCTGCCAGCTCTGCCAGGCCAGGTAGAACAGGTACAGCGCACCGACGATTTTCAGCGCGCCGAACAGCTGTTCCGACGCCAGCAGCAAGGCGCCCAAACCCAACGCGGAAGCACTGAGCAAACAGATCGACGCAATCACGCCTCCCAGAAACGCCGGGTACGACCGGCGCAAACCGTAATTCAGGCTGTTGCTGATCATCAGCAAAGACAGTGGCCCGGGGATCAGGATCACCACCAGCGCAGCGCCGCTGAACAGCAGCCAGGTTTCCAGACTCATCACTTTCCTCCATGTGTGCAAAAGCCCCACCCGACGGGGTGAGGCTGTTTTGAAACACTGTTATTGAAACGTAGACGGCTTACAAGAAAACGAACTTGGCAATGAAGATCGCGCAGAGCACCCACAGACTGATGGAAACTTCCTTGTGCTTACCGGTACAGGCCTTCAGTACCACGTAAGTGATAAAGCCCAGCGCAATGCCGTCGGCGACCGAGAAGGTCAGGGGCATCATGATCGCAGTGACGATCGCCGGAATGCTGTCGGTCGCTTCGTCCCATTCAATGTGCGCCATGCCGCCCATCATCAGCATCGCCACATAAATCAGCGCACCGGCGGTTGCGTAAGCGGGGATCATGCCAGCCAGCGGAGCGAAAAACATTGCGGCAATAAATAGCACACCTACGGTCACAGCGGTAAGACCAGTCCGACCACCCGCGGCAACACCTGCGGCACTTTCCACGTAGCTGGTAACCGGCGGAACACCCACCACAGCACCGAATACGCTGGAAGCACTGTCGGCTTTCAGGGCACGGGAAAGGTTTTCGATCTTGCCGTCGGCGTTCACCAAACCAGCGCGCTGAGCGACGCCCATCAAGGTGCCGGCGGTGTCGAACATGTGCACGAAGAGGAAGGCCAGCACCACGCTGATCATGCTGATGTTGAACACCCCGGCGACATCCATGGCCATCCAGGTCGGAGCCAGGCTCGGCGGGGCCGACATGATCCCTTCGTAATGCACCAGGCCCAGGCCCCAACCGGCCAGGGTCACAGTGATGATGCTGATGAGAATCGCACCGAACACTTTGTGGTAACTGAGCACGGCGATCATCAGGAAGCAGATGGCGGCGAGCAGTGGGCCAGGCTCGCGCAGGGAACCGAGTTTGATCAGGGTGGCCGGGCTATCGACGACGATGCCAGCGGTTTTCAAACCGATCAGCCCGAGGAACAAGCCCACACCGGCGCCCATGGCGTAGCGCAAGCTGACCGGGATGCTGTTGAGCAGCCATTCGCGAATCCGCGAGAAAGTCAGGAACATGAACAGCACACCCGAGATAAACACCGCGCCGAGGGCGGTTTCCCAGTTGTAGCCCATGGTGCCAACCACGGTATAGGTAAAGAAGGCGTTCAAACCCATGCCTGGCGCCAGGCCGACTGGCCAGTTGGCGTAAAGGCCCATCAACAGGCAACCCAGCGCGGCGGCGATACAGGTGGCGACAAACGCGGCACCGTGATCAATCCCGGCGTCGGCCATGATGTTGGGGTTGACGAAGATGATGTAAGCCATGGTGATGAAGGTTGTCAGACCGGCAATCAGCTCGGTCTTCACCGTGGTGCCATGCAAGCTGAGTTTGAAGATGCGCTCCAGCCAGCCATTACGTAACGGCGGCGAGAGTTCCAGCGACGGGGCTTCGGATTTGCGGCTTTCCACAGCGAATACTCCTCAAGAGTTTTATTGTTATTTCCAGGGCCGGACCCATGAGGGTGGCAGCGGCCCTTTGAGGCACTTGCGAATTTGTTGACCGGTTGGTCAAGAACTTGTACGAAGTGGATTATGCTTTTGTATACAAATAAAGCAAATAATGTTTTTGATTTTGTAGACGAAAAGTTTGTTGATCGGGATATATCGGCTGTAGATGAACGTCCCCACGCGGGAGCGTGGGAACGAGAGTGACTCGGCTGGCCTTTGGGTTTTGCCCAAAGCCATGTCCATCGCCAGCGAAGGGCTGAAACGGCTGGCAGCGGTGGAGCGTCAGACCCAGGCAGCGGAAGCGGTCTGAGGGCAGAGACAAAAAAACCGACGCAGGGCCGGTTTATTTTTGTCCGAGATTTTTAGTGCAGGGTCGGCCTCGTCGCGAGCAAGCTCGCTCCCACAGGGATCAGTGTTGATCCCAGGCTCCATCACCCCACACAACCACGGTGGGAGCGAGCTTGCTCGCGATGAGGCCATCAGCACCAGCACAAAACCATCAGGCTGCGGCAAACCGCTTGTCCAGATAATCAATGATCACCTTGGACTCGTACATCCAGGTGGTCTGGCCATTCTCTTCGATGCGCAGGCACGGAACCTTGATCTTGCCGCCGTGTTCCAGCAGGGTCTGGCGATCCAGTTCGTTGTTCTTCGCATCGCGCAACGCCACCGGCACGTTCAAGCGGCGCAGGGTGCGGCGGGTTTTCACGCAGAACGGGCAAGCGTGGAACTGATACAGGGTCAGGCCCTTGGCAGCCGTGTTGACCTGAGCCTGAACCTCGGCAGGACGCTGCTTTTTACCGGGGCGGGTGATGAAGTCGATGAAGATGATCAGTTGGCCAAGGCCGACACGAAGCGCTTTTACGAACACGGTATAAGCCTCACAGGGGCAAACGAAGGCGCGCAGCTTACCTGATTTTCGCGGTCGAAAAAAAAACCGGCGATGAATGCCGGTTTTCTTCGTGCAGTGAATTACTTGATCAGGCTGAGAAACTCGCTGCGGGTGGCCGCATTTTCGCGGAACTCACCCAGCATCACCGAGGTAATCATTGACGAATTCTGTTTCTCCACACCGCGCATCATCATGCACATGTGCTTGGCCTCGATCACCACTGCAACGCCCAGGGCGCCGGTGACTTGCTGGACCGCATCGGCGATCTGGCGGCTGAGGTTTTCCTGGATCTGCAGGCGACGGGCGTACATATCGACGATCCGCGCGACTTTCGACAGGCCCAACACTTTGCCGCTCGGAATGTAAGCGACGTGGGCTTTGCCGATAAACGGCAGTAGGTGGTGTTCGCACAACGAGTAAAGCTCGATGTCCTTCACCAGCACCATTTCGCTGTTATCGGAGCTGAACAAGGCACCGTTGGTGACTTCTTCAAGCGTCTGCTCATAGCCGCGGCAGAGATACTGCATGGCTTTGGCGGCACGCTTTGGTGTGTCGAGCAGGCCCTCGCGGGAGACGTCCTCGCCCAATTGGCCGAGAATCGCGGTGTAATTCTGTTCCAGGGACATGAAACTACCTGTGGGATTTTACGCAAAGGTCAAGGGTACGGTGGCGGACACGGCGCTGCAAGCGTGGCGCGACAGCTTTACTCGTCGCGGCCTTCCATCATGGTGCGTTTGAGCATCACATACACCGCGCCGGCGCCGCCGTGTTTCGCTTGGCACGAGGTGAAGCCAAGCACCTGCGAATGCTGGCGCAGCCAGGTGTTGACGTGGCTTTTGATCATCGGCCGCTTGCCGTCCAGACGTACGGCCTTGCCGTGGGTGACGCGCACGCAACGGATTTCGAATTTGGTCGCTTCGGCCAGAAACGCCCAGAGGGTTTCCCGGGCCTTTTCCACGCTCATGCCATGGAGGTCGAGGCTGCCTTCGAACGGAATCTGTCCGATCTTGAGCTTGCGCATCTGGCTTTCCTGAACACCGTCACGCGCCCACATCAGCTCGTCTTCGGGGCCTACATCGATGACGAACTGATCGGACAGCCCATCAACGGTGGTGGCATCAGTGCGCACGGTGGCGGCCTGGCGCAGTTTGGCGATTTGTGCGCGGTCAGCTTTGGGTTTGCCGGTTTCGGCGCGATCGTGTTTGATCGGCTTGACGCCTTGGATCGCGCTTTTGAACAGGGAAAAATCGTCGTCTTGCATGTCAGCCTCCGCGAAGGGCGGCCAGTTTACCCAACTCGAGACGAATCGGGGCGCGAGAAAACGCGAAGCGCACGGCTCAGTCGTGTTTTTTCATCAGGTGCGGGGAGATGTTCAGCTCACGCGACTGCCGCGAGCGGCGACGGCAGCGACGCCATAGCCACACGCCGATGTACAGCACGAACAGGCCAATCGCCAGAATCACTGCCGACCCGGCGGGGCTGGCATTCAGCTCGCCCAAGGCAGGCGCGTGGCCGAGCAGGCTGGCAATACCTGCCATCGCCAGCAGCACACCGCACATCGCCAGCAAGGCAGCAAATGCCGCGCCGATTCGAAAACGCCAGTTGCGTTGGCCTTTAGGCCGCAGGCGGCGTGCGTCAAAACCATCGGATAACTTCATTCCGACTTTCCTCAATGGGTATCGGCCCTTCGACCGGGAGTTGACCGGGATGTTCCTGAGGCTAAGACATTTACAGCAAATGATAGGCTTTTGCGGATGAGCGGCGGCATGGACCGCTCACCGTAGGTCGATCAGATCAACTCTTGAGTCAGGGCAACGACCGCGAAATTGTCTGCCATGATCGCCATTTCGGTCTGATGAACATGCTCGGCACTGAGAACTCCGCCCTTATAGGGCAAATCGCGGGTGGCACAGGCGTCTTCTACAAGCGTGCAGCGAAAGCCCAGGTTTTTTGCCGCACGCACGGTGGTGCTGACGCTGGAGTGGCTCATGAAGCCGCAAACGACCAGATCCACCGAGCCTAGTTCTTCCAAACGTTTTTTCAGATCCGTGCCATGGAACGCACTCGGCAGTATTTTTTCAATTTTGATTTCGCCGGGCAGCGGCTCCAACCCAGGAATGAACTGCCCGCGCTCGCCACGCGGGTCGAACAGTCCACCGACGGTGCCGAGATGGCTGACATGCACAATCGGCCGACCGGCTGCACGGGCAGCGGTCACCAGTTGTTTGATGTTCGCGACGGCAGCATCCATGCCGCTCAGGGCCAGGGGGCCGCTGAGGTATTCTTTCTGGGCATCGATAATGACAAGGGTCGCATGGCTCAGTTTGGCTGCTGCATAACCGCGGCCGCTGAGTTGAAACATCGTTTGTGTAACGGACATTCTGGGGCTCCTTCGGATGGGGCTTTTGCGACATTGTCCTCTGGCTGAGCGCTTCTGTGAATCGCTACCATCGCAGGCGCCGTCTTTTCTGGCTCGCAGCCTTGTCAATAGGCGCGTTTTGTTCAATCACCCGCTGAAAAAATAGAATAGTCCTGCATTTGCCCCGGTAGTTTTCCCGCGTCGTCGTGACGCGTTTTGGCTGGTAGAATCGCCAGTCGTTTTTCTTGGAGTTTGCCCCCCGTGATCACTTCCCGACTTCGTACCCTGCGTGACCATATTCGTTGGGCCGTCAGCCGCTTCCATGGGGAGGATCTGTTTTTCGGCCATGGGACCGACAATGCCTGGGACGAAGCTCGTCAGTTGGTGTTGGGTGCCTTGCACTTGCCGTGGGAAATCGCCGACAGCTACCTCGACTGCAATCTGGAAGAAGACGAGCTGGTCAACCTGCAACGCCTGCTCAAACGCCGTATCGAAGAACGCATTCCTACCGCGTACCTGCTGGGGGAAGCGTGGTTCTGCGGCATGTCGTTCATCGTCGATGAGCGCGTCTTGATCCCGCGTTCGCCGATTGGCGAACTGATCGAAAAGCGTTTCGAACCGTGGCTGGGCGCCGAACCTGCGCGAATTCTCGACCTGTGCACCGGTTCCGGCTGCATCGGTATCGCCTGTGCCTACGAGTTCCAGAACGCCGAAGTGGTGCTGGCCGACCTGTCGTTCGAAGCACTGGAAGTGGCCAACCAGAACATCGAGCGCCATGGCGTCGATGAGCGGGTGTACACGGTGCAGGGCGATGGATTTGATGGTTTGCCGGGGCAGCGTTTTGACCTGATCGTGTCGAACCCGCCTTACGTTGATGCGGAAGATTTCGCCGACATGCCGGACGAATACCAGCACGAACCGGAGCTGGGCCTGGCCTGCGGTGATGATGGCTTGAACCTGGTGCGTCGCATGCTCGCCGAAGCTGCGGATCACCTGACCGAGAAGGGCTTGCTGATTGTCGAAGTAGGCAACAGCCAGGTTCACGTTGAGGCGCTGTACCCGGAAGTCGACTTCGCCTGGCTCGATTTCGAGCGCGGTGGGCATGGCGTGTTCATGCTGACGGCGGAGCAGTGCCGCGATCATCAGGCACTGTTCGCTTCCCGCGTCTGACTGAACTGGCTTCTGTGGCGAGGGGATTTATCCCCGTTGGACTGCGCAGCAGTCCCTCTTTTTGGGGCCGCTTCGCAGCCCAACGGGGATAAATCCCCTCGCCACAAAAAGCCGTTAACGTTGTGTCGCAATCCAGATCAGCAACCCGGCCTGAAACACCGCAAACGCCACCAGACAGGTAATGGTAAAGCGCAGCCCGGCGTCTTCGCGCTTGTACTTACTGACCTTTTCTTCGTGCTTCTTGAGTTTGACTTCCTGCTCGGCCAGATTTTGCTCGGCTTGCTGGAGCATCTGCGCCGCCTCAAGAATTTCCACGACCTGCAATTTTTCCGTGTTCCAGTCAGCCAGCAGGTCGCCGACCTGTACCTCTTTGACGCTGCCCTTCAAATGCTGCGGGTCGGCATAGACCACATCGAAACCGTGCACCCGCAAAAAGTGATCGCGGCGCAGGCGAGTGTCTTCGTTCAGCGCGTCCTTGTTGTTCAAGTCGGTGCCGTCGACGGTGTAACCGGGCCAGCGCTTTTTCGCCCAGGTAATGCCCTGGGCGGCCATGAATCGGCCGATACCACGGTTCATCGGCTCGATCTGCAAACCGCTGTCAGGCCCGAAGTGCACGCGCTTGGTGGTGTGATCGACCCACACGTCCAGATGATTCTGTTCCTTGCGCACGCGCTGGCCGGGCAACTTGATGCTCATGCGCATCAGGCTGCGTTCCTTGTTGTTGCGTTCGGCGTAACCGAACTCAATAAAACGCAGCGGCCGTCCACCGGTGTTGCGGTCGGTCTGCAACGGCGCCAGACGGAGCATCTTTTGGTGCTCGACGTGGACGTCCGCCCATGGCAGCTCGACCGCTGGCGGTGCCTCTTTTTCAGCGGTGGTGTCGGGTGAAGTCGGGGTATCAGTCATAACGGCGAGATCCTGTCCAAGCTCTGCTTGCCGCCAGTCATAGCGCTGGCGACAAAGGCTTATCGGCCGTTTTTTTAAGGACTGGAGGGCAAACTGGCGTGAAGTCCGTCAATAAACCCGAGGATTCGCGCGCCGAGTTCGGCCGCCAGAGGCAATTGAGGATCCTTATAAGAAGCCATTTGCCGTTTTACATCGTTGGGCACGATGCGCATCACGTGGTTCATGCCTTCGATCAGCGCCAGTTCGGCGTCCGGTTTGGCAGCTTTCAACAGCTTGGCGTCACCGACGCCGACCTGGATGTCGTTGCTGCCCTGAATGATCAGCGCCGGCATCTTCAACTTGGCGAACGCCGCTGCCGGGTCCTGGCGGAACAGTGAAATCAGATACGGCTGCACGCTCGGGCGGAAAATGACCTGCAACTGCGGCGGCACGTTGTCGTCGGTATGGCCGGCCTTAAGGCTGTCGAGCAGTTCATTGCTGCGCAGCATCAGCGGTGGCGGCAGGCGATTGCTCAATTGTTGGCGCAGCACCTGATCGATCGGCCGGGCGCTGCCGGACATTGAGATGACCGCGGCGGCATCAAGGCTCGGCGCCGCCAGGCTGGCGATCAAGGCACCTTCGCTGTGGCCCAGCAGGATCAGTTGGCCAAAGCGCGGATCGGTTTTGAGCTTCTGGCCCCAGGCCTCGGCGTCGGCCACATAGGCCTCAACCGTCAGATTGCGTTCGTCCGGGGTCGCCGCAAGGCTCGCCGCCACGCCGCGTTTGTCATACCGCACGCTGGCGATGTTGTGTTTGGCCAGTACCCAAGCGAGACGCTTGAGGCCGTCGTTGCGTCCGCCGTCAGGGTTATTGCCGTCACGATCCGTAGGACCGGAGCCGGAAATGATCAGGACAACCGGTACCGGCGTGCCGGACTTGGGTAGCAATAACGAGCCGAAAAGCTCGCCGCTGCCCGTGTCCAAAGTGATGGGACGTTGCAGGACTGTGGCCTGTACAAAACCGGTAAACAGGGTAAGGCTCAAGGCTATAACTCGCAGCATCATCACGCCATCATGAACAAGATGCCGGTTGGACTCGCAGGCACCCATAAGGTTCGAGGATGAACTACTTGGGTAGCCTGCGTATACTGGCGCGCATTACGTATTTGGTTCGATTTCACGGAGCGTCCTGCATGTCCGGCAATACCTACGGCAAGCTGTTCACTGTCACCACCGCGGGCGAAAGCCATGGTCCGGCGTTGGTCGCCATTGTCGACGGCTGCCCGCCGGGCCTGGAGATCTCTCTGGAGGATCTGCAGCGTGACCTGGATCGCCGCAAACCCGGTACCAGCCGCCACACCACCCAGCGCCAGGAAGCCGACGAAGTCGAAATCCTCTCTGGCGTGTTCGAAGGGCGCACCACGGGTTGCTCCATCGGCTTGTTGATCCGCAACACCGACCAGAAGTCCAAAGATTACTCGGCGATCAAGGACCTGTTCCGCCCGGCGCACGCCGACTACACCTACCACCACAAATACGGTGAACGTGATTACCGTGGCGGCGGTCGCAGTTCGGCCCGTGAAACGGCCATGCGCGTGGCTGCTGGTGCGATTGCGAAGAAATACCTGGCCACTCAGGGCATCGTCGTTCGTGGCTACATGAGCCAGCTCGGCCCGATCGAAATCCCGTTCAAGACCTGGGATTCGGTGGAAGAGAACGCCTTCTTCAGCCCTGATCCGGACAAAGTGCCGGAGCTGGAAGCCTATATGGACCAGTTGCGCCGCGACCAGGATTCGGTCGGCGCGAAGATCACCGTGGTCGCTGAAGGCGTGATGCCGGGCCTCGGCGAGCCGATCTTCGACCGCCTGGACGCCGAACTGGCCCATGCGCTGATGAGCATCAATGCGGTCAAAGGCGTGGAAATCGGCGCCGGTTTCGCCAGCGTTGCCCAGCGTGGCACCGAACACCGCGATGAAATGACCCCGCAAGGGTTCCTCAGCAACAACGCCGGCGGGATTCTCGGCGGCATTTCGTCGGGTCAGCCGATCGTCGCGCACCTGGCACTCAAGCCAACCTCGAGCATCACCACGCCGGGCCGTTCCATCGACATCCATGGCAACCCGGTGGAGGTCGTCACCAAGGGTCGTCACGACCCGTGCGTCGGCATCCGTGCCACGCCGATCGCCGAAGCGATGATGGCCATCGTGCTGATGGATCACCTGCTGCGTCACCGTGGGCAGAACCTGAACGTGCGCGTGAGTACGCCGGTGCTGGGTCAGCTTTAATGGCTGACCTCACAGCCGCTGCGGTCTGACGACCGTGTCGGCGCTCCCGTACTGGCGGCTCTCCAGTTTCTATCTGTTCTATTTCGCCTTGCTCGGTTCGACAGCGCCGTTTCTGGCGCTGTACTTCGATCATCTGGGCTTTTCCAGCGCGCGCATCGGCGAGCTGGTGGCGATCCCGATGCTGATGCGCTGCGTGGCGCCGAACATCTGGGGCTGGCTCGGTGAT
This sequence comes from Pseudomonas sp. Hz4, assembly GCF_054898165.1. Classification (NCBI taxonomy): domain Bacteria; kingdom Pseudomonadati; phylum Pseudomonadota; class Gammaproteobacteria; order Pseudomonadales; family Pseudomonadaceae; genus Pseudomonas; species Pseudomonas sp. Hz4. The sequence goes on from NZ_CM142719.1 coordinate 2,362,937, forward strand.
TACACCGGCCAACGCCTGGCGATCGTGCGCTTCGGTGCGGTCTGTACGCTGCTGACGTTCTCACTGATCTTCGTCAGTAAGACCTACGCCTGGCTGGCAATGGTCATGGCCTTGCACGCGTTCTTCTGGCACGCGGTGTTGCCGCAGTTCGAAGTCATCACGTTGGCGCACTTGAAGGGCCAGACTCACCGTTACAGCCAGATCCGCCTGTGGGGTTCCATTGGGTTCATCATCACCGTGGTCGCACTCGGCAGGCTGTTCGAATGGCTCAGCCTCGACATTTATCCTCTGGCGCTGGTGCTGATCATGGCCGGCATTGTCGTCAGCAGCCTGTGGGTGCCCAACGCTCAACCGATCCAGGGGGAGCGACCGGCGGGGGACGGTTTTCTCAAGCAGTTGCGCAATCCCGGCGTGTTGGCGTTTTACGGGTGTGTGGCGCTGATGCAGATGAGCCACGGTCCTTATTACACCTTTCTGACCTTGCACCTGGAGCGACTTGGTTACAGCCGTGGGCTGATCGGCATGCTCTGGGCGGTTGGCGTGGTGGCCGAAGTCTTGATGTTTCTGGCCATGAGCAAGATCCTTACGCGTTTCTCCGTGCGTCGGGTGCTGCTGGCGAGTTTTCTGCTGGCGGCGTTGCGTTGGTTGTTGCTCGGTTCGTTCGCTGAATTTCTTTGGGTGCTGTTGTTTGCCCAGGTGCTGCATGCGGCGACTTTTGGCAGCTTTCACGCGGCTGCCATCCAGTTCGTGCAACGTAGCTTCGGCGCGCGTCAGCAAGGTCAGGGCCAGGCGTTGTATGCCGCACTGGCCGGCGCCGGTGGCGCATTGGGCGCGTTGTATTCCGGCTACAGCTGGAATGCCCTCGGCGCCACATTGACCTTTAGTATTGCCAGCCTCGCTGCCCTGGCCGCTGCCGTTATCATTGCCACACGTATGCAAGAGGACAGGCCATGAGCTTCACCCGTGAACACCTCGCGCGCATGAGCGATGCGCTGCGGCAGATCGAAGCCTTTGAATTTTTTGCGTGCGAGTTGAAGGCGCGCTCGGTTTTTAACCATAAAGCATGAACCGTTAAGGAATTGCCCTGATGAGCAGCCTGTCCGTTTACCACGTCTCAAGCCCTGACTTGCCAAACAAGGTGCTGACGCATTTTGAAGACATCGCCTCGACCCTGGCCGAACAGGGCGTGCGTTTCGACCGTTGGCAGGCTGCGGCGAAGATCCAGCCCGGCGCCAGCCAGGAAGAAGTGATCGCCGCGTATCAGGAGCAAATCGACACGCTGATGACCGAACGCGGTTACATCACCGTCGATGTGATCAGCCTGGACAGCGATCACCCGCAAAAAGCCGAGCTGCGCGCCAAGTTCCTCGACGAACATCGGCATGGCGAAGACGAAGTACGATTTTTCGTCGCCGGTCGTGGCTTATTCACCCTGCACATCGACGATTACGTCTACGCGGTGCTTTGCGAGAAAAACGACCTGATCTCGGTCCCGGCCGGCACCCCGCACTGGTTTGACATGGGTGAGCATCCGCATTTCGTCGCGATCCGTCTGTTCAACAACGCCGAAGGCTGGGTAGCCAACTTCACCGGCGAAAACATCGCCAGCCGCTTCCCGCGTCTTGAGGACTGAGTCCATGCCGATCAAAGCGATTCTCACCGATATCGAAGGACCACCAGCGCGGTGAGTTTTGTGTTCGACGTGCTGTTCCCGTACGCCGCCAGACACCAAGCTCGCTCCGACATGGATCGGCGTACCGTCAGAAACAATTCAGGCCGTGAAGCGAAAGCTTTCACGGCCTGATCGTTTACAGCGTCGATACGGTTTTATACCGAGTGATAAGTCGGCAGGGCAAACCGCTGCTGGCTTTGCAGCATGGAGATCCGCGGCAGTTCGCTGGCCTGTTCGGCAATGTCACGGCGAATGGCACTGATCACCCAGGACAATTGATCACCGGCATGCAATTGCTGGTAGGAAATCGAACGTTTGAAGAGTTTGCCGTCGGTGCTGCTCAAAGTCAGCAAAATGCCACCGTCAGGACGCGGCTGGGTGGTTACTTCGAAGTTGGAGAACAGGGACGAAAATTTTTCTTGGATCAGGTTCATGTCTATCAGCTCCGTTAGCTCTTGAATGGCAAGCATGCAGAGGTAGTTGCAGTGATTGTGCCAGCACCTTATTTTTTAAAAATCCTTAAATATCAACTGGTTAGTTTCTCGGTGTTTTTGCACTTTCGTGCATTCTGCATGAATGGCCATCGTGCATCCTGCATTTTGCGTGGTCGACACGGATTGGATGGAACGAATTGCCCGGCGCACGCTCACCCTTTCGAATTCATCGGCCGTGGATACAAATCATTTCAAAAACCGCGTGTACAGCTCAGGAACCGCTGACGTATTTTCGGCCTCAATCAACGCCGCCCGATAATAAAAAGATCGACCGGGAGCAACCATGAGCCGCACGCCGAACGACACGATTACCTGGGGCATGATGCTCCGCAAGCTGCCTTCCATTGCCAGGGCCATTCCTCGCGTGGTGAAGGGCATGAAAGTTGTCAACGTCAAGGACCCGACCCAACCGTGTGGCTTGGGCTGGTGCTTCGAGCAAGCGACGTTGCGCAATCCCGATGGCCCGGCATTGCTGCAGGGCGAGAGGGCGCTGACGTATGCTCAGGTCAACCAGTGGGCGAACCGCATCGCCCATCATCTGATTGCCCAAGGCATCCGCAAGGGCGATGGGGTGGCGATCTTTATCGAAAATCGCCCGGAGTTGCTGGTGACGATTCTAGCGGTGGCCAAGGTCGGCGCGATCAGCGCCTTGCTCAATACCTCGCAAACCCGCGATACCCTGGCTCACAGCCTGAACCTGGTGGCGCCCGCAGCAATCATTGTCGGAGAAGAGCTGGTCCCGGCGTTTTTGGCGGTGCGCGAACGGGTGTCGATCGAGGCGGCGCGCACCTGGTACGTCGCCGATCAAGACACCTTCACTCAACCGGGCATTGCGCCCGACGGGTTCGTTAACCTGATGACGGCCAGTGCCGACGCTGCCAGCGACAATCCTGACAGCAGCCAACAGATTTTCTTCGACGACCCTTGTTTCTATATCTACACCTCGGGCACCACCGGCTTGCCCAAGGCCGGGGTGTTCAAGCACGGTCGCTGGATGCGCAGTTGCGCGAGCTTCGGGCTGATCGCATTGAATATGCGCCCGGAGGATGTCGTCTATTGCACTTTGCCGCTCTATCACGCCACCGGGCTGTGCGTGTGCTGGGGCTCGGCGATCAGTGGCGCCTCGGGCTTTGCCATTCGCCGCAAGTTCAGCGCCAGTCAATTCTGGAACGATGTGCGCAAGTACCGCGCGACCACCCTCGGTTACGTCGGCGAATTGTGCCGCTACCTCGTGGATCAACCACCCAGTGCCGACGACAGCAAGCACAGCGTGACGAAGATGATTGGCAATGGCCTGCGCCCCGGCGCGTGGGGCGAGTTCAAGACGCGATTCGGGGTGAACCATATTTGTGAACTGTACGCCGCCAGCGACGGCAATATCGGTTTCACCAACATCCTGAACTTTGATAACACCGTCGGTTTTTCCCTGATGTCATGGGAGTTGGCGGCCTACGACCACGACAGCGGCGCACCGATTCGGGATGCCAAGGGCTTCATGCGCAAAGTCGCCAAAGGCAAGAAAGGGCTGTTGCTGGCGAAGATCGACGACAAGGCACCGCTCGACGGTTACACCGATCCGCAGAAGACCGAAAAGGTTGTGCTCCACGACGTGTTCGAGAAGGGCGACCGTTACTTCAATACGGGTGACCTGCTGCGCAACATCGGTTTTGGCCATGCTCAGTTCGTTGACCGTTTGGGTGATACCTACCGCTGGAAGGGCGAAAACGTCTCGACCACCGAGGTCGAGAACATCCTTCTGCTACACCCGACTATTTCCGAGGCCGTGGCCTACGGTGTGGAGATCCAGAACACCAACGGGCGTGCCGGGATGGCGGCGATTACGCCCGCCGAGTCCCTGGCGACCCTGGATTTCAGTGAGTTGCTGGCTTTCGCCCGTGAGCAATTGCCCGCTTATGCGGTGCCGTTGTTCCTGCGAGTGAAAGTGAAAATGGAGACCACCGGGACCTTCAAATACCAGAAGACTCGCCTCAAGGATGAAGCCTTCGACCCCGAAAAAACCGGCGACGATCCAATCTATGCCTGGCTGCCGGGGACCCTGACTTATGTGCAGGTTACTCCGCAGTTGCTGGCGGATATTCACGGCGGCGCTTTTCGTTATTGAATGCAGCGCTATTGAATGTGGCTATGGCGGTCCATGAGAAAAAAGAAGTGACAGCCTCGGGGCTGCTCGGGAAACTGTCGGCTTTGCGAATAACAGAAAGTGGAGTCCCCAATGTCAGACCAAAGCCGCCAGATGACCCCCGAAGAAGCCGCTGAATTTGCCGAACAGGTATTCAACAAAGCGCGCGAGGGCGATGCGGCCATGATGGCTGCGCTATTGAGCAAGGGCCTGCCGCCGAACCTGCGCAACCACAAGGGCGATACCTTGCTGATGCTGGCGGCGTACCACGGCCATGTGGAGACGGTAAAAGTCCTGCTCGAACACAAGGCTGACCCGGAAATCCGCAACGACAACGGCCAGAGCCCGATTGCCGGCGCGGCGTTCAAGGGGGATCTGGCAGTGGTCAAAGCGCTGGTCGAAGGTGGAGCGCAAGTGGAAGGCTCGTCCTTCGATGGCCGTACCGCGCTGATGATGGCGGCAATGTTCAATCGCGTCGAAATCGTCGACTACCTGATCAGCAAAGGCGCCGACCCGAAAGCCAAGGACGCCAATGGCGTCTCGGCGCTGGATGCCGCCAAGACGATGGGCGCGGTGGACACTACGGCGCAGTTGCAGAAGTTGCTCGGCTGATTTGCATTCTGTTGTCGGTCAGGCTTTTCTTCGCTGAAGAGTCTGACTGTATCAATACACCCAAACCTCAACCCGCCGATTCTTGATTCGCCCCTCATCCGCGCTATTGGCCGCCACTGGCATCTCGGCGCCAAAACCACGAATCTCGCGAAACACCACGCCGCTTTTCACCAGTTCCCGCCGCACCGCCATGGCCCGCAGTTTCGACAGCAGATCGGCCCGGGCCGGATCACTCTTGGCGTCGCCAAACCCCACCAGCGTCACCTGCCGATTGGTTTTGTCACGCTGCTTTATATAGTCAAGCACTCGCGACAGGTCCTGCCGGGCCTTGTTGTCGAGCGTCGCACTGCCTTCATCAAAACGAAAATTCACTGACAATCGCTGGGCGTGACGGCTGAGCGCCTGATAACCCTCCGGCATCAACGCATTCGGCGTGACAGTCATGGCCTGGACGGTCTGGGCGATAAAACCATTGGCCGCCACAATCGCCTGACCCTTGCTGCTTTGGGCGAACGCCACCAATGCATCGGCCCAGGGATTCTTCCCATTGGGCGGCAGGTAAAAGAACAGCCGACGGGACAACGGATAGTCTTCCGTGGCAATCAGGTTGTTGAGCGGCAACATGGCTTGTGATTGGCCATCGGCAATCGCCACGGCTTTGGCCTGACGCACATAAGGCAGGCCGATGAAGCCGATGCCTTGCGGGTCGAGGCTGACGGCGTCAGACAATTGCTCGCTGGATTCGAAGCGTTTTGCAGCGCTACTCAGCGTTTTCCCACGACGGCTGAGGACCAATTCCTTGAACGTGTCGTAGGTGCCCGATTGGTCATCCCGCGCATAGAGATGAATCGTCCCACCGGTACCGCCGAGTTCTTCCCAGGTTTTCGCCTCGCCGCTGAAAATTCGCGCCAGTTGTTCGGTGTTCAGTTCACTCAACGGATTTTGCGGATGAAGGATGATCGCCAGGCCATCGATGGCGATGACCTGCTCGGCGCCGGGGCTTTTAAAGTCACCCAAGGGTTTGAGGTCCACCCGTTCGCTGTCCTTGATCGGGCGCGACGAGGCGGCGAGATCGGCAGTGACGGTTTTCAGGGCGCTGAAACCGGTGCTGGAACCGTGTGCCGCGACGTCCACCACGACCCGGTGGCCCTGAACGGTTTCGCCGACGACGCGCAATTCGTTGGCTTTGTCCGGGGCCTCGCTGTGAACCTTGAGCAGACCTTGTTCGCGCATCAACCCCTCAACCAGCGCCGGGCCCAATGCCGCGCCGATGGTATTGGAGCCCTGGATGCGCAGCACCGGGCCAGGCTCGCGCGTCGGCAAATCGCCAGCCGAAGCCGTCAGCGGCAGCCAGGCGCACAGCATCAACAGGAACAACACGCGCAGCGTCATGCCGGCACCTTATAAAGCCAAAGGAAGTGCCGGGAGAATAAGTCAGTAAGATTTCTGAAAGATGACAGGGTGAGTATCGTTCCCACGCTCCGCGTGGGAATGCATCTCGTGACGCTCTGCGTCACCTCCAGAAGCGGAACGCGGAGCGTCCCTGGCGGCATTCCCACGCGGAGCGTGGGAACGATCTACGAAGCCGGATCAGCTCAACTCAAGCCAGATCGGCGCGTGATCCGATGGTTTTTCCATCCCGCGCAGGTCGTAATCCACACCGGCATCCTTCACGCGAGGTAACAACCCGTGGGACGCCATGATCAAGTCAATGCGCAGCCCGCGCTTGGGCTCATCCTCAAAACCGCGGCTACGGTAGTCGAACCAGCTGAAACGGTCGGTCACCTGCGGGTTCAAGTGACGGAAGCTGTCCACCAGGCCCCAGTTCTTCAAGCGGGCCATCCACTCGCGTTCTTCTGGCAGAAAGCTGCATTTGCCGGTTTTCAGCCAGCGCTTCATGTTGTCCGGGCCGATACCGATGTCGCAGTCTTGCGGGGAAATGTTCACGTCACCCATCACCACCACCGGCTGATCGTTGCTGAACTGGCTTTCCAGCAATTGCTGCAGATCGCTGTAAAAGCGTTCCTTGGCCGGGAACTTGGTGGGGTGATCGCGGCTTTCGCCCTGTGGGAAATAGCCGTTCATGATGGTCACCGGCACGCCATTGGCGTCGGCGAAAGTGCCCCAGATGAAGCGGCGCTGTGCATCTTCTTCATCGGTGGCGAAACCTTTGTGCAAGGCAATCGGTTCCTGACGCGAGAGCAGAGCGACGCCGTAGTGACCCTTTTGCCCGTGGAAATACACGTGATAACCCAGCGCCTGAACCTCGGCCAGCGGAAATTGGTCGTCATGGACCTTGGTTTCCTGCAAGCCGATAACATCCGGCTGATGCTTCTCGATCAGCGCCGCCAGCTGATGGGGACGAGCACGCAGCCCATTGATGTTGAAGGAGACGATCTTCATGGTCGGCAGTCCTGGCAAAAGGGCGATGCTAGCTGACATGTAGGAATGGGGCCAGCGTGGCAGTAGTCCGAATGCGCTGCTAATGTCTGGGGGCGTGGGAACGATCGCGACTGCGCAAGGCTCGTACCAATAAGAACGAGGCCTTTTTGAGCCTCGCCCCGGGGAGAAATACCGTTATGCCCGAAACCTCGACCGCCATCGCCGATATTCACATGCTCGACAACGGTTATTCCCGCGAAGCACGTTCGCTGTTGTACCAGGCTTACCGGCATGAGCCGACATTCGGCTACCTGTTCGAAGCGGAACGTCCCGGTTATGAACAACGGGTCCGCGCCACCGTGCGCGAGTTGGTCAAACAACACTTTCTTCAGGACTTGCCGGCCATCGGCCTGCTGGTCAACGACCGGTTGATCGGCATCGCGCTGATTGCGCCGCCGCAACGTCGCCTGGGCATCACCGAAAGTTGGGCCTGGCGTCTGCGCATGGTGCTCAGCACCGGTTTTCGCTGCACCCGTCGCTATCTCGAGTATCACGATGCCGTGATGGCTTGCGTGCCATCCGACTCGGTGCACGTGCTGCCGTTGCTGGGGGTTCATCCGCAATTCCAGGGCAAACACTTCGGCGAACAATTGCTGCAAGCGGTGCACAACTGGTGCGCGGTGGATGAGCACTCCGAGGGCGTGATTCTCGATACCGGGAATCCTCGTTATCTGGACTTCTATAAGCGTCAGGGTTATGAGGAAATCGGTGAAGTCGCCGTAGGACCGATTCGCGAACACGTGTTTTTCCACGCCAACCCGCAGGTGTTACAAACAGCAACGGCATAAAGGTAGAACTTTCACGGCACACCAGGCTCTATCACGCTCCCAAGCTCGTGATAGCATCCGCGCCTATGAAGTTTCCAGGAAGAATTACCAGCGGCGTGCTGATGCTGATCACCAGCTGCGCGGCGCTGGCCCAAAGTGAATTGGATGTGCGGATCAAACCGTCCAACGATGAGCTGAAAGCCAATATAGAGGGCTATATTGGCAGCCTCGGCGATCGAGACGAAGAAGCCTTGCTGCGCTTCAGTCGTGGCGCCGAGGAACAGGCACGCAAGGCCGCCCAGGCCTTGGGTTATTACCAGCCGCAGATCGACACGGATGTGAAGGGCGGCAAGACGCCGCGCCTGGTGCTGACCATCGATCCCGGCGAGCCTGTCCATCTGCGCAACGTCACTGTTCGCATCGACGGCCCGGCAGCCTCCCTCAAATCCTTTCGTGTACCCAAAAGCACTGCGCTGAAAACCGGCGCAGTGCTCAACCATGGCCATTACGAAGACGCCAAGCGCCTGATTCAGAATCAGGCCTCACGCTATGGTTTTTTCAGTGGGCACTTCAGTAGCCAGAAATTGTCGGTCGACCCGCGAGCCGGCGTTGCCGACATTGAATTGATCTATAACAGCGGCCCGCGCTATTCACTGGGCAAGGTCAGTTTCGAGGGTGATACGCCATTTGACGAAGACCTGTTGCAACGCATGGTGCCGTTCAAGGCCGGCGCGCCTTATTACTCTGAGCTGATCGCCGAACTCAATCAGGCCATGCAATCGAGCGGCTATTTCGACAGTGTGCGGGTGGATGCGGCGCCGACAGCGTCGAAGAACAATGTGATCCCGGTAGACGTCAAACTCGAAACCCGCAAACCACGGACCATGGGCCTGGGGCTGGGCTATTCCACCGACGTCGGCCCACGGGTCAAGGCCAACTGGACCCGGCACTGGGTCAACCCTCAGGGGCACAGCTATGGCTGGGAGACCGAAGTCTCGGCACCACGACAGAACGTCGGTGTGTTCTATGACATTCCACTGGACCCGCCGCTGACCGACAAACTGCGGTTCGCCGGCGGTTATCAGAACGAAGAAATTGCCGACAAGGATTCCCTCAGCAAACTGCTGACTGTCGGTCCCGAGTGGCACAGCAAGCTGCCCAGCGGTTGGCAGCGGGTGGTGTCGCTCAAGTGGCAGCGCGAAGAATACAGGCTCGGCGACGACTCGGGGCTCAGCACCTTGCTGATGCCCGGCGTGAGCTATTCCTACCTCAAAAGCGACAACCGCATCGACCCGCACAATGGTTACCGCTTGGAATTCGAGACCAAGGTGGCCAAGGAAGGCTTGGGTTCCGACACCAACCTGCTTTACGGCACCGCGCTGGTGAAAGGCTTGACCACGGTCTTCGACAAGCACCGCTTCCTCGGGCGGGTGCAGGTCGGCGGCAGCGCCACCAATGGCTACAAATCGGTGCCGCCGTCGTTGCGCTTCTTCGCCGGTGGCGATCAGAGCGTGCGCGGTTACGACTATCAAAGCCTGTCCCCGGAAAACGCCGAAGGCGACCGAATCGGTGGCCGCTACATGATTGCCGGCAGCGTCGAGTATCAGTACTCCGTCGCCGAAAAATGGCGGGTCGCGACCTTCATCGACCAGGGCAATTCCTTCAACACCCTCGAACTGCCGGACCTCAAGACCGGTGTCGGTATCGGCGTGCGCTGGGTCTCGCCGGTGGGGCCGATACGCCTCGACCTGGCCCATGCGATGGACGACGACGGCGGCATTCGACTGCACTTTTCCATGGGGCCTGAGCTGTGAATCGTGGTTTGAAAATATCGCTGCTGGCGATTCTGGCGCTGCTGATGCTGGTCGTCCTGGCGCTGGCCACGGTGCTGGGAACTGCAGCAGGCAGTCGCTGGGCGCTGGGGGTTGTGCCGGGTTTGACCGTGGACAATTTCCAGGGTCGTCTGGGCGGACAGTGGAGTGCCGACCATTTGGTGTGGCAGCAGGACAGCAGCCGGGTTGAGCTGAACAAGGCAATTTTCGCCTGGTCGCCGTTATGCCTGACGCGTATGACCCTGTGTATCGAGCAATTGAAAGCCGATCAGGTCAGCCTGCAATTCCCGCCCGGTACGGTAGAAGAAAGCAGCGGGCCGATCAGTCTCCCGGATCTGACATTGCCCTTGGCCATCGAGCTGGGCGATGTCCAGGTCGGCAGCCTGCTGTTCAACGGCAGTGAAGAACTCAAGGGTTTGCAACTGGCGGCGCACTGGACGGCCAAAGGCTTGCAGATCGACTCCATTCATTTGCAAAGGGACGACTTGAGCCTGAATCTTTCGGGCCTGCTGCAACCCGGCGGCAACTGGCCGCTGACCGCCGAAGGCAAACTGACCCTGCCGGCGCCCGGCACCGAGCCTTGGACGCTGGCCTTGAAGGTCGACGGCGATCTGCTGAAAACCCTGAACCTGAAAGCCGACAGCAGTGGTTACCTGAACGGCCAACTGACCGGTGAACTGCAACCGCTGGTGGAAAACCTGCCGGCCAAGGTGCGGATCACCGCTGACGGCTTCAAGCCCAGCGCCGATCTGCCGGACACCCTGCAACTCAATCAACTGGAACTCACCGGCGACGGCGACCTGAAAAGCGGTTACCAGTTGCTCGGCAAAGCCACATTGCCCGCTGAAAAAGGCCCGGTCGCGCTGTTGCTGCAAGGCAAGGTCGACGCCAATGGCGCGCAGATTGCAGGCCTCGACCTGACCGCCAATGACAAGCAAAGCCTCAAACTCACCGGCAACCTCGACTGGAGCAAAGGCCTGAGCGTTGATGCAAAAATCGACTGGCTGGATTTCCCGTGGCATCGCCTCTATCCGCTGATGGACGAGCCAGAAGTGGCATTGCGCAGCTTCAACGGTGAAGTCTCCTACACCGACGGCCAATACCTCGGCAGCTTCAAAGCCGCACTCGACGGCCCGGCCGGGGCGTTCAGCCTGACCAGCCCGTTCAGCGGCGACCTGACGAAAATCTACCTGCAACACATTCAACTCGAAGCCGGTCAAGGCAAGGCCGAAGGGCACCTGAACCTGCAATTCGCCGAGGGCATTGCCTGGGACACCGCGCTGGACCTGTCGGCAATCAACCCGGCGTACTGGGTCGCGGAGTTGCCGGGCACGCTGGCCGGACCGTTGCGCAGCAAAGGCGAGATGAAGAATGAAAAACTCAGCCTGACCGCCGACCTCGATCTCAAAGGCAAACTGCGCGGCCAACCGGCCGTTCTGCAAGCCAAAGCCGATGGCAGCGGTGAGCAATGGAACCTCAGCGCGCTACAGATTCGTCTGGGCGACAACAGCATCAACGGCAAAGGCAGTCTGCAACAGAAACTTGCCGGCCAGATTGATATCAAGCTGCCGCGCCTGGCCCAGCTTTGGCCGCAACTGCGCGGTCAGGTCAATGGTCGCGTCGATGTCGCCGGCACGCTCAAGGCGCCGCAAGGCAAGCTCGGGCTGCAAGGCACGCAACTGGCGTTCGAAGACAATCGCCTGCAAAGCCTGAACCTGGATGCAACCCTCGACAGTGCGCAGCGCGCGAAAATCGACCTCAAGGGCAGTGGCATTCAGGTCGGTGAGACGTCACTGGGGACGCTGACCGCCAGCGGCCAGGGCGATATAAAAAACCAGAAGCTCGCCCTCGAACTGCAAGGACCGAAGTTGAAACTTGCGCTCGGCCTCGATGGCAATCTGGATAAAGGCAATTGGCGTGGTCGGCTGGCCAGCGGTGATATACAGGCTGGCGGTCAGGACTGGAAGCTACAAGGTCCGGCGAAGCTTGCGCGGCTGGCGGACGGCAAGGTCAATTTTGGCGCCCATTGCTGGACGTCCGGTCCGGCCAGCCTGTGCGGCGAGGATCAGCGCCTGATGCCTGAGCCGAAGCTGCGTTATCACCTCAAACAGTTCCCGATCGACAGCCTCGCGCAATGGTTGCCGAAAGATTTCGCCTGGAAGGGCCGCCTCAATGCCGACCTTCAACTGGACCTGCCGGCCAGCGGCCCGAACGGCCAGATCAGCGTCGATGCCAGCGGCGGCACGTTGCGCATAAAGGAGAAGGACCAGTGGCTGGACTTCCCGTACCAGACGCTGAAACTCAACAGCAAACTCACGCCCAAGCGTATCGACACCGACCTCAACTTCGTTGGCGGCAAGCTCGGCGAACTCATGGTTCAGACGCAGATCAATCCGCTGCCGAACAACAAACCACTGACCGGCTCGTTCCGCTTGAGTGGTCTGGACCTGTCCGTGGCGCGGCCGTTCGTGCCGATGGTGGAGAAACTGACCGGTCGTTTGAATGGCAGCGGCACGCTCGCAGGTACGCTGTTGGCGCCGCAGGTCAACGGCAATCTGCTGCTCAGCGACGGCGAGATTTCCGGGGCTGAACTGCCGATGGATCTCGAAGCGCTGCAACTTCAAGCCGTGATTGCTGGCGAAACTGTGCAGTTGAACGGCGGCTGGAAAAGCGGCAAGACAGGGCAGGGCACCTTGAGCGGCAACATCGCCTGGGGTCAGGCGCTGGTGGTGGATCTGGCGCTCAAAGGCACGCAATTGCCCGTTACCGTCGAGCCGTATGCCAAGCTGGAAATGGCGCCGGACCTGAAGATCTCGATGAAGGACGACAAACTGGCGATCGCCGGCAAGGTGCTGGTGCCAAAAGGCGAGATCACCGTGCGCGAGTTGCCGCCGTCGACGGTCAAGGTGTCCGATGACACGGTGATCGTCGGCCAGCAGACCGAAGAGGGTAAACCGCCGATGGCCATGGCGATGGACATCGATGTAGTCGTCGGGCAGGACAAGCTCAGCTTTGCCGGTTTTGGCCTGACCGCCAATCTGCAAGGTCACGTGCACATCGGCGACAACATGGACGCCCGCGGCGAACTCTGGCTCAACGATGGGCGTTATCGTGCCTACGGTCAGCGGCTGACGGTGCGCCGTGCGCGGCTGCTGTTTGCAGGTCCAATCGATCAGCCGTATCTGGACATCGAAGCGATTCGCCAGACCGACGACGTGATCGCCGGCATTCGCCTGAGCGGCAGCGCCGAGCAGCCGACGACACAGATTTTCTCGGAGCCGGCTATGAGCCAGGAGCAGGCGTTGTCCTATCTGGTGCTGGGGCGCCCGCTGAGCACCAGCGGTGAGGACAACAATATGCTTGCCCAAGCCGCGCTGGGGCTGGGGTTGATGGGCAGCTCGGGGGTGACCAGCGGGTTGGCCAAGGGCCTGGGCATTCAGGACTTCCAGCTCGACACCCAGGGCAGCGGCAACGCAACCAGCGTGGTGGCCAGCGGCAATATCTCCGAGAAACTCAGCCTGCGTTATGGGGTTGGCGTGTTCGAACCGGCCAACACCATCGCCTTGCGTTACAAACTGAGCAAGAAGGTCTACCTCGAAGCCGCCGGCGGCGTGGCCAGTTCGCTGGACATCTTCTACAAGCGGGATTTCTAACCCCACCTTTCTTCGCCTGATCGTACCCACACTCCGCGTGGAATGCCTCACTGGACGCTCCGCGTCCGCTTCCGAATGTGACGCAGAGCGTCACGGGCTGCATTACCACGCAGAGCGTGGGAACGATCAGTCGTGAGCCATTTATCAGCCAAATACAAAGCAACCTAACTATTACGTTGACATTCACTGCCTAGACAGTAACATCTCGTCACATATTCTCTGCCTAGGCAGCTAATCGGTGGTCAGATGAAACATTTCACCTCATACGATTTCCATAATTGCCACCTCGGACTCCTGCTCGGGCGCGCTGCGCTGCTCAAGGACCGGATCATCGACACGCACATGGAACCCCACGGCATCACCGCCGCGCAGTTCAAAGTGCTGATCATCATGGCCCAGTTCGGCGTCGATACCCCGGCCGAGCTGTGCCGTCACCTGTCGCTGGACAGCGGTTCGATGACCCGCATGCTCGATCGTCTGGAACAGAAAGGTTTCCTCATCCGCCAACGCTCCGAGGCGGACCGCCGTCAGGTTCAACTGGTGCTGACCCAAGAAGGCCAGAAGCTCGCCGACCGCCTGCCGCACATCGGCGCCGATGCGATGAATGAACTGGCAGGCGCGATCACCCCGGAAGAACTGAAAACCCTGGAACAGATCCTGAAGAAAATTTTGGTAGCAGCCGGTGACTCGATCACCCTGCTGCGGGTAGGTGACAAATGATCAGCAAGACCCTGCGTACCGGCCTGAGCCTGGTGCTGTTGGCCATGAGCCTGGCCGGTTGCGCCAGTTACAGTGGCCTGACCACCAAAGGCGTCAGCCTCGATGCGAAAAACCTCAAGGCCGGTCAATCGCTCAATGGCGTGACCCTCTCGCCCGCGGCCTGGCCGAAAAGTGACTGGTGGAAAAGCCTCGGTGACCCTCAGCTCGACGGCTTGATCCGCGAAGCCCTGCACGACAGCCCCGACATGCAAATCGCCGATGCCCGTGCTCACCAGGCCAGCGCGGCCGCTTACGCCGCCGACGCTGCGCGGATGCCAACCCTCGATGCCAGCGCTGGCGTCAGCCGTTCGCGTCTGGCCCGCGATCAGGACCCGAGTGGGCAGGGCGGTACTTATTCCACCGTGCGCAACATCAGTGCCAGTTTCAATTACAACTTCGACCTCTGGGGCGGTCAACGCGACGCCTGGGAAGCTGCGCTGGGCCAGGCCCGTGCTGCCGAAATCGATCAACAAGCCGCTCAGCTGACCTTGTCCGCCGACGTGGCTCGCGCCTACAGCGACCTGGGTCAGGCGCACATCGTTTATGACCTGGCCAGTGAAGACCTCAAGCGCACCCGGCAAATGCTCGAACTGAGCCAGCGTCGCCTGAGTTCCGGAATCGACAGTCAATACCAGTTCCAGCAGACCGAAAGCCTGGAAGCCAGCTCCGAAGCCAGCCTGATTGACGCCGAGAAACGCCTGCAAAGCGCAAAAATCGCGTTGGCCGTATTGCTCGGTAAAGGTCCGGATCGCGGCAATGAAATCGCCCGGCCGAAAATCCTTCAAGCCAGCGCCGTAGCGTTGCCCTCGGTGCTGCCGGCCGAGTTGCTGGGTCGTCGTCCCGACCTGGTGGCCGCCCGTTGGCGGGTTGAGGCGGCGAGCAAGAACATCGACGCCGGCAAAACCCAGTTCTACCCCAATCTCAACCTGAGCGCCGCGGCGGGTGCCGAGTCGTTGCTGGGCGATGCAATGTTCGGTTCGGCCAGTCGCTTCTTCAACATTGCGCCGACGATCTCTGTGCCGATTTTCGACGGTGGCCGCCTGCGTGCCGACCTCGATTCCCGGGACGCCGATTACGACCTCGCCGTGGCGCAGTACAACAAAAGCCTGGTGAAAGCGCTGGGTGATGTCAGCGACACCATCAACCAGTTGCGCGATATCGGCCGGCAGCTCGGCGCCCAGCAGCGCGCCACCGACATTGCCCAGGATTCTTACAACACCGTGGTCCAGCGCTACGGTTCCGGCATCGGCAACTACCTGGACGTGCTCAGCATCGAGCAGCAATTGCTCCAGGCCCAGCGTCAGCTGGCCAACCTGAATGCCGAGCAGATCGACCTGTCGATCCAACTGATGCAGGCGCTGGGCGGTGGTTTCCAGGGCGAAACCCTGGCCGCCGCCAAAGTAACCCCAGCCACGCAGACCCACTAATTCAAGGTATTTGTCATGGCCACTGCCGATACAACTCCTGCTCCAACTAACAAAGCGTCTGACAACGCTCATGACACGAGCAACCCGCGCAAACGCAAAGTCTTGCTGGTGGTGTTGGCGATCGTGGTGATCCTCGCCGGTGTCGGCGTCTGGGGTTATCACGAATTCTACGGTCGCTGGAATGAAAGCACCGACGACGCCTATGTGAATGGCAACGTGGTGGAAATCACTCCGTTGGTCACCGGCACCGTGGTCAGCATCGGTGCCGACGATGGCGATCTGGTTCACGAAGGTCAGGTGCTGATCAACTTCGACCCGAACGACGCCCAAGTCGGTCTGCAAAGTGCCCAGGCCAATCTAGCCCGCACCGTGCGTCAGGTTCGCGGCTTGTACAGCAACGTCGACGGCATGAAAGCCCAGGTCAACGCCCAGCAGGCCGAAGTGCAAAAAGCTCAGGACAACTTCAATCGCCGGAAAAACCTCGCCGCTGGCGGGGCGATTTCCCAGGAAGAGTTGTCCCACGCTCGCGATGACCTGACCTCGGCACAAAACGCCCTGGCCAACGCCAAACAGCAACTGAAAACCACCAGTGCGCTGGTCGATGACACCGTTGTGTCGTCGCACCCGGACGTGATGTCCGCCGCCGCCCAACTGCGTCAGGCTTACTTGAACAACTCTCGCAGTACCTTGATTGCGCCGGTCACCGGTTACGTCGCCAAACGCACCGTACAACTGGGTCAGCGCGTCCAGCCGGGCACCGCATTGATGGCCGTCATTGCGCTGGATCAGTTGTGGATCGATGCCAACTTCAAGGAAACCCAACTGCGTGACATGCGCATCGGTCAACCGGTGGACATCGAGGCCGACCTCTACGGCAGCGACGTGAAATACAGCGGCACCATCGACAGCCTCGGCGCCGGTACCGGCAGCGCGTTTGCCTTGCTGCCAGCGCAGAACGCGACCGGTAACTGGATCAAGATCGTCCAGCGTGTGCCAGTGCGGATTCACATCAACGCCGAAGAACTGGCCAAGCACCCGCTGCGGGTGGGCCTGTCGACTCAGGTTGATGTGAACCTGCGCGACCAGAGCGGTCCGGTGCTGGCGCAACAGTCGCCGCAGAAAGCCTCGTTCAGCACCAACGTTTATGACCGTCAGTTGGCCGAGGCCGACGCGATGATCGCTCAGTTGATCCACGACAACAGCGCCGCGGTCAGCAAAACCGCGCAACGCTGATTCGCCAATCCGCCAGCTGCGCCCGTTAAAGGGCGCGGCGCCAGCCAAGTTTCAAAGGATTCGCGATGAGTAATAACGCGTCTTTCACGCCGCCCAGCCTGGTGCTCAGCACCATTGGACTTTCGCTGGCGACCTTCATGCAAGTGCTCGACACCACCATCGCCAACGTGGCGCTGCCGACGATTTCCGGCAACCTGGGCGTGAGTTCGGAGCAGGGCACCTGGGTGATTACTTCGTTCGCGGTGAGTAACGCCATCGCGCTGCCGCTGACCGGTTGGCTCAGTCGGCGCTTTGGTGAGGTGAAGCTGTTTCTCTGGGCGACAGTCCTGTTCGTGCTGGCCTCGTTTCTCTGCGGTATCTCGACTTCGATGCCGGAGCTGATTGGCTTCCGGGTGCTGCAAGGGCTGGTGGCAGGTCCCCTGTACCCCATGACCCAGACGCTGCTGATCGCGGTCTATCCGCCGGCCAGGCGCGGTATGGCCCTGGCGTTGCTGGCGATGGTCACGGTGGTGGCACCGATTGCAGGCCCCATCCTCGGCGGCTGGATCACCGACAGTTACAGCTGGCCGTGGATCTTCTTTATCAACGTGCCGATCGGGATTTTCGCGGTGATGGTGGTGCGTTCGCAGCTCAAGGCGCGGCCAGTGGAAACCAGTTATCAGCCGATGGATTACGTGGGTTTGATCACGCTGATCATTGGCGTCGGCGCCTTGCAGGTGATCCTCGACAAGGGCAACGACCTGGACTGGTTCGAGTCGAACTTCATCCTCATTGGCGCGGCCATCTCGGTGATTGCGTTGGCGGTGTTCGTGATCTGGGAAATGACCGACAAACACCCGGTGGTCAATCTGCGGCTGTTCGCTTACCGCAACTTCCGCATCGGCACCGTTGTGTTGGTGTTGGGTTACGCCGGGTTCTTCGGGATCAACTTGATCCTGCCGCAATGGCTGCAAACCCAGATGGGTTACACGGCGACGTGGGCGGGTCTGGCGGTAGCGCCGATCGGGATTCTGCCGGTGCTGATGTCGCCGTTTGTCGGCAAGTACGCGCACAAGTTCGACCTGCGGCTGCTGGCTGGGCTGGCGTTTCTGGCGATCGGCCTGAGTTGCTTCATGCGCGCCGGGTTCACCAACGAAGTCGACTTCCAGCACATCGCTCTGGTTCAGCTGTTCATGGGGATTGGCGTGGCGCTGTTCTTCATGCCGACCTTGAGCATTTTGATGTCCGACCTGCCGCCGAGCCAGATCGCCGACGGCGCGGGCCTGGCAACGTTCTTGCGGACCTTGGGCGGTAGTTTTGCGGCGTCGTTGACGACGTGGATCTGGATTCGCCGGGCGGATCAGCATCACGCCTATATGAGCGAAAGCATCAGCACCTACGAACCCGCGACCCGCGAGGCGCTGAATGCGCTGGGCGGTGCGAGCAACCCGGCGTATGCGCAGCTGGATCATGTGCTGACCAGTCAGGCGTACATGCTCTCCACCGTGGATTACTTCACGTTACTGGGGTGGGGGTTTATGGGGTTGATCTTGCTGGTGTGGCTGGCGAAACCGCCGTTTGCTGCGAAGGCCGGGCCCGCTGCGAGCGGACACTAGAGGGCCGATCGTTCCCACGCTCTGCGTGGGAATGCCTCAACGGACGCTCCGCGTTCGGCTTTGGAGGGGACGCGGAGCGTCCCGGGCTGCATTTCCACGCAGAGCGTGGGAACGATCAGGCACGATCAGGTAGACGGTGCTGCGAGTTGCGGCGGCGGTGCAAAGTCGAAAGGCGCCAACGAAAACCCATTCTCATCCACCTGCAACGCCCACCCCTGACGATCCCAATCTCCCAGCACAATCCGCTTGGCCGCCTGCTCGTCAATCTGCAGTTTGTGGATGGCCGGGCGATGGGTATGCCCATGGATCAAGGTCTTCACGCCAAAGGTCTGCATGATCCGCGGCACTTCTTGCGGTGTGACATCAACAATGTCATTGGCCTTCATCCGCGTCTGCGCACGGCTTTCACTGCGCAGCTTGCGCGCCAGTTTATGGCGAGTCCGCAAGGGCAAGTGCCGCAGGATGAACAGGGTGATGGGGTTACGCAGATAACGACGCAGCTTCATGTAAGCCTCGTCGCGGGTGCACAGGCTGTCGCCATGCATCAACAGTACCGGCTCACCGTAAAACTGCACGACACTCGGATCCTTCAGCAGCGTACCGCCGGCCTGTTTACAGAAGGCCTGGCCGAGCATGAAGTCGCGATTGCCGTGCATCAGAAAAATGGCCGTGCCGCTGTCGCTGAGTTCGCGCAGGGCCTGGCAGATGGAGCGCTGAAAGGGCGTCATGGCATCGTCGCCAATCCACGCCTCAAAAAAATCGCCCAGAATGTAAAACGCACTCGCCGAGCGGGCGCGTCCGGCGAGCAAATCCAGAAACGCCCGGGTAATGTCCGGGCGCTCCTCTTCCAGATGTAAGTCTGAAATCAGCAGTATCACTCAATGATCTCGGCTTTCTCGATGATCACGTCTTCTGCAGGTACGTCCTGGTGGCCGGATTTCATGGTGGTGGAAACACCTTTGATCTTGTCGACGACGTCGGTGCCTGCAACGACTTTGGCGAATACCGCGTAGCCCCAGCCCTGAGTGGTCTTGGCGCTGTGGTTCAGGAAGCTGTTGTCAGCCACGTTGATGAAGAACTGGGCGGAAGCCGAATGCGGTTCCATGGTGCGAGCCATGGCCACGGTGTACTTCTCGTTCGGCAGGCCGTTGTCGGCTTCGTTCTGGATGCTTGGACGCTTGTCTTTCTTTTCTTTCATGCCTGGCTCGAAACCGCCGCCCTGGATCATGAAGTTACCGATGACGCGGTGGAAAACAGTGTTTTCGTAGTGACCGGCGTTGACGTACTCGATGAAGTTGGCAACGGTCAGCGGTGCCTTTTCAGCGTTCAGTTCCAGGACGATGTCGCCGTGGTTGGTGGTCAGTTTGACTTGGGTCATGATCGGTACTCTTTATATGAATTCGTGGGTTTCGGGGCATTACAGCCCCCAACCGGTCTGGCCAGTAACAGCCAAGATGCGCAGTTTAGCGTGCCGGGCGCGAATTTCGAGGCTGTTTTTCATTTGCATCCGATTAAATGCAGGCGTTTTTTGGCCTGCTCTGTCAGCGGCTTGACAGCATCGGCTATGATAAGCCCCTTTGTTTTAACAGCCGCTTTGATTTGGCCAACTGGCCGCGCACTTGTACGTTCAAGGATCCTATGAGCAAGCCCACTGTCGACCCTACCTCGAATTCCAAGACCGGCCCTGCCGTGCCGGTCAATTTCCTGCGCCCGATCATCCAGGCGGACCTGGACTCGGGTAAGCACACGCAGATCGTCACCCGTTTCCCGCCTGAGCCCAACGGTTACCTGCACATCGGTCACGCCAAGTCGATTTGCGTGAACTTCGGTCTGGCCCAGGAATTTGGCGGCGTCACGCACCTGCGTTTCGACGACACCAACCCAGCCAAGGAAGACCAGGAATACATCGACGCGATCGAAAGCGACGTCAAATGGCTGGGCTTCGAATGGTCCGGCGAAGTGCGCTACGCCTCGCAGTATTTCGACCAGTTGCACGACTGGGCCGTTGAGCTGATCAAGGCCGGCAAGGCCTACGTCGATGACCTGAGCCCCGAACAGGCCAAGGAATACCGCGGCTCCCTGACCGAGCCGGGCAAGAACAGCCCGTTCCGTGACCGCTCCGTGGAAGAAAACCTCGATTGGTTCGCCCGCATGAAGGCCGGTGAATTCCAGGACGGCGCACGCGTGCTGCGGGCCAAGATCGACATGGCCTCGCCGAACATGAACCTGCGCGACCCGATCATGTATCGCATCCGCCACGCTCACCACCACCAGACCGGCGACAAGTGGTGCATCTACCCGAACTACGACTTCACCCACGGTCAGTCGGACGCCATCGAAGGCATCACCCACTCGATCTGCACCCTGGAGTTCGAAAGCCACCGTCCACTGTACGAATGGTTCCTCGAGAACCTGCCCGTGCCGGCGCAACCGCGTCAGTACGAGTTCAGCCGTCTGAACCTGAACTACACGATCACCAGCAAGCGCAAGCTCAAGCAACTGGTCGATGAAAAGCACGTTCTCGGTTGGGATGATCCGCGCATGTCCACGCTGTCCGGCTTCCGCCGCCGTGGCTACACGCCGAAATCGATCCGCAACTTCTGCGACATGATCGGCACCAACCGTTCCGACGGCGTGGTCGACTTCGGCATGCTCGAGTTCAGCATCCGTGACGACCTCGACCACAGTGCCCCGCGCGCCATGTGCGTATTACGTCCGCTGAAAGTCGTGATCACCAACTACCCGGAAGACCAAGTCGAGAACCTCGAATTGGCGTGCCACCCGAAAGAAGACATGGGCGTGCGCGTTCTGCCGTTCGCCCGTGAGATCTACATCGACCGTGAAGACTTCATGGAAGAGCCGCCAAAAGGCTACAAACGCCTGGAGCCGAATGGCGAAGTGCGCCTGCGCGGCAGTTATGTGATCCGTGCCGACGAAGCGATCAAGGACGCCGAGGGCAACATCGTCGAACTGCGTTGCTCCTACGATCCGGAAACACTCGGCAAGAACCCTGAAGGCCGCAAGGTTAAAGGCGTCGTGCACTGGGTGCCGGCCGCTGCCAGCGTCGAGTGCGAAGTGCGTCTGTACGATCGCCTGTTCCGTTCGGCCAACCCTGAGAAGGCTGAAGACAGCGCCAGTTTCCTGGACAACATCAACCCTGACTCGCTGCAAGTCCTCACCGGTTGTCGTGCCGAGCCTTCGCTGGGCAATGCACAGCCGGAAGACCGTTTCCAGTTCGAGCGCGAAGGTTACTTCTGCGCGGATATCAAGGACTCGAAACCAGGTTCTCCGGTCTTCAACCGTACCGTGACCCTGCGCGATTCGTGGGGCCAGTGATTCAGCGTTAAGGAGCACTCAGTGCTTACGATCTACAACACGCTCACCAAGAGCAAAGAAGTATTCAAGCCGCTGGATGGCAACAATGTGCGCATGTACGTCTGCGGGATGACCGTGTACGACTACTGCCACATTGGCCACGGCCGCAGCATGGTCGCGTTTGACCTGGTGACCCGCTGGTTGCGCTTCAGCGGTTATAACCTGACTTATGTGCGCAACATCACCGACATCGAAGACAAGATCATCAATCGGGCCAAAGAGAACGGCGAGCCGTTCGACGTGCTGACCGAGCGCATGATCACCGCGATGCACGAGGACGAGGCGCGCCTCAACATCCTCAAGCCGGACATGGAACCGCGGGCTACCGATCATATCCCTGGCATGCAGACCATGATCCAGACCCTGATCGACAAGGGTTACGCCTACGCCCCGGGCAATGGCGACGTGTACTACCGCGTCGCCAAGTTCATGGGCTACGGCAAGCTGTCGCGCAAGAAGATCGAAGACCTGCGCATCGGCGCGCGGATCGAAGTCGACGAGTCGAAACAGGACCCGCTGGACTTTGTTCTGTGGAAAGGCGCCAAGCCGGGTGAGCCGAGCTGGCCTTCGCCGTGGGGCGATGGGCGTCCGGGTTGGCACATCGAGTGCTCGGTGATGTCCACCTGCTGCCTCGGCGAGACGTTCGACATTCATGGCGGCGGCAGCGACCTTGAGTTCCCGCACCACGAAAACGAAATCGCCCAGAGCGAAGCGGCCACCGGCAAGACCTACGCTAACGCGTGGATGCATTGCGGCATGATTCGCATCAATGGCGAGAAGATGTCCAAGTCCTTGAACAACTTCTTCACCATTCGCGACGTGCTGGAAAAGTACCACCCGGAAGTCGTGCGTTACCTGCTGGTGTCGAGCCATTACCGCAGCGCGATCAACTACTCGGAAGACAACCTCAAGGACGCCAAAGGCGCACTTGAGCGTTTTTACCACGCGCTGAAAGGCCTGCCAAAGGTGGCGCCGGCCGGTGGCGAAGCGTTCGTCGAGCGTTTCACCCAGGTGATGAACGACGACTTCGGTACGCCGGAAGCCTGCGCGGTGCTGTTCGAGATGGTTCGCGAGATCAACCGTCTGCGCGAGAGTGATCTTGATACGGCGGCGGGTCTGGCGGCGCGCTTGAAGGAATTGGCGAGTGTGCTGGGTGTGTTGCAGCTCGACGCTGAGGACTTCCTGCAGGCCGGTGCCGAAGGGCGGGTTGATGCGGCTGAGGTTGATGCGCTGATTGCTGCGCGTCTGGCGGCTCGTGCTGGTAAAGACTGGGCTGAGTCCGACCGTATCCGCGACCAGCTCACCGCCATGGGCGTAGTGCTGGAAGACGGGAAGGGTGGGACGACCTGGCGTTTGGCTGACTGAGTGCTTTGCTGGCTACAAAACAAAACCCGCCTTGTGCGGGTTTTTGTTTTTTTGGGAGGGGCGTCTGGCAGGGGATAATGTTGCGGGTAAAAGTTCTGATGAAGGCCGAGCACGATGGTCCAGATAATGATGCATGTCTCATAACATAAGGATATGTTTTTTTTGAGCCTCTTCGGTAGATTCCTGATTTTAGGGTGGCGAGAAAATTGTTTTTGTTGGTGTTGAATGAAACGGGTTACGTTATTTTAAGATGTTATCGAGAGTTAGGCTTTGATTGGTATTTCAATAGGTGTAAGTGTTTTTTGATTTTAGAGTTTTATTTGCTGTTGTCGTTGTGTTAAAAACACTCAAGCAACTAATCATTCAAGATGCTTAGACTGTTTAGAGAATAATAATTATCCTTGGTCTTGGAGATTTCAGTGTTTTTGAAGTGTTGTTGGCGTAAGTCATTCGGTATAAAAAATACGATAAACCTTGATGGGGGATAAGAGTACGTGGCCGTGTTTTATATAAGCCCGGCGAGTGTATAAAAGTGCGCGGGGCTGAGTCTCTCAAGTTGTTAGTGTTTGTATTTTAATTAATATAGGCTCTCTGTCATTATTGTCGGAACTTTCTGACGGATGAGTAGGGTTTTTCCTTATTTGCTGTTTTTCCAATGGGGAGGTGGTAGCGATGTATGAGAGGTGTGGTTCAATGGATAATATTACATAGAATCTGCACTTGTCCGAACTTAGGTGCAATCAATCGATAAAAATGGAGTTTTCGCTTCCAGGAGGTAAAGGTGAAGATTACGTCTAAATATCCGGATCATCTGTGCATTAACCATTTATTCGAGGCGCAAGTTGCGCGCAACCCTGAGGCAACGGCACTGGTCTTTGAGGGGGAGGCGCTCAGCTATGGCGAACTCAACGCCAGGGCTAATCGGCTGGCCCATCGGTTGATTGCCTTGGGTGTTGGACCTGACCAGCTTGTGGCGATCTGTGTCGAGCGCTCCCCAGCGATGGTTATTGGCCTGATGGCGATCCTGAAGGCGGGCGGTGCTTATGTGCCGCTCGATCCGGAATATTCGGGGGGACGGCTGGCGTTCATTCTTGCCAATACGGCTCCGGTCCTGGTGCTGGCTGACGCGGCCGGGCGCCAAGCGCTCGGGGCTGCTTTGCAGGCTCATACCGTCCTTGATCCCCGTGATGTCTACGCTGAAGCGGACGCCAATCCTGAAGTCACCGGCCTTACCCCCAGCAACCTCGCCTATATCATCTATACCTCAGGCTCAACCGGACAACCTAAAGGGGTCATGGTCGAGCATGCTCAGGTGGTGCGTCTGTTCGACACGACACATCCATCGCTTGGTTTTGAGGCCAGTGACGTTTGGTGCCTGTTCCACTCTTTTGCCTTCGACTTCTCGGTCTGGGAACTTTGGGGAGCCCTTCGTTATGGCGGCACGCTGGTACTGGTCCCGCAGGCCATTACCCGTTCTCCGCAAGCGTTTTACCAGCTGATTTGTGAGCAGGGCGTCACCGTCCTGAACCAGACCCCGAGCGCATTCACAGCCTTGATGGCATACATACAACCGTCATCGGACCGGCTTCGCTATGTCATCTTTGGCGGCGAAGCGCTGCAACCATCGACCCTGCGCGACTGGTATGGCATGCGTGGCGAATCTACCCCGCAACTGGTGAACATGTACGGGATCACGGAAACCACGGTCCACGTCACCTATTACCCTCTGACTTCATCCGATGCGCAACAAGCCGACAGCGTGATCGGTCAATGTCTGCCGGATTTGAATCTCTATCTTCTAGACGCGCATGGCCAGCCTGTTCCGATGGGGGATGTGGGTGAAATGTACGTCGGCGGCGCCGGTGTGGCGCGTGGATACCTGAACCGCCCCGAGCTGACGGCAGGGCGCTTCCTGCACGACCCTTTTGCGGGGAAAGCTGACGCGCGGATGTACAGGTCGGGGGACCTGGCCCGTTATCTTCCAAACGGTAATCTGGTGTTTCTGGGTCGCAATGACGACCAAGTGAAGATCCGTGGTTTCCGGATCGAGCTGGGTGAGATTGCGGCCAAATTGGCCGAGCACCCCTCCATCCGCGAGGCGGTGGTCGTGGCGCAAGGCGAGGAGACCGACAAGCGCCTGGTTGCTTATGTTTTGACGCAGTCCGAGGTTCATGAAGCATCGGTAGATTCTGAAACTGGCTTGGCGCTGGCGGGAACGCTGCGTGACTATTTGAGTGGCCGTTTACCCGACTACATGGTGCCGTCTGCCTTTGTGGGGATGGAAAGCTTCCCCCTGACGGCCAATGGCAAGCTTGATCGCAAGGCGTTGCCGGTTCCGCAGGAGGGTGCTTTTGCCCTTGAGGCCTACGAAGCGCCGCTGGGCGAGGCAGAGGTCCTCCTTGCCGGGATCTGGTCGGAGCTGCTTGGCGTTGAACAGGTCGGTCGCCATGACAGCTTCTTCGCCCTTGGCGGCCACTCACTCATGGCCGTGCGGCTGGTCAGTCGCATAGCAGCCTTTGGGGCTGAATTGCCGCTCGCCACCTTGTTCGCCTCTCCAACGCTCAAGGCTGTGGCGTTGGCGATTGAAGTCCAGCGCAACGCTGGCGCTGTAACGCGTGCATCGATCAGGACCCTCTCTCGCGATGAGACCTTGCCGTTGTCATTCGCTCAGCAACGACTGTGGTTTCTGGCCCAACTCGACAGTGGGATCAGCGACGCCTATCACATCCCCTTGGCTCTGAGGTTGTGCGGCCAGTTGAACGTGATGGTCTTGCAGCAGGCCCTCGATGCACTGTGGTCGCGCCATGAGGCATTGCGCTCGGTCTTTGTCGTCAAAGATGGGGAGGTCGAAGTGCGTCTGCTGGCCAGCGACCAGGGTTTGACATTGCGCGAGATTGATCTCCTTGGATCGGGCGCAGAAGCCGAGCTTGCAAGGCTTTGTACCGACGAAGCCCGAGCGCCCTTTGATCTCGCTACAGGCCCGCTGATTCGGGCTTGCCTGATCCGGGTGCCGGTCGCCTCATCCGCAGATGAGCATGTATTGCTGCTCACACAACACCACATCGTCTCGGATGGCTGGTCGCTCGGCATACTTTTGCCTGAGCTGAGTGCGCTGTACACGGCTTTCAGCAACCATCAGGCCAGTCCATTGCCGCCGCTGGCGATCCAGTATCCGGACTATGCCGCCTGGCAGCGGCAATGGCTGTCGGGTGAGCGTTTGAATGAGCAGGCGGCATACTGGAGAGAGGCGCTGGCCGATGCGCCAACGCTGCTCGACCTGCCCACAGACCGGCGTCGGCCTGAGCAGCAGTCGCTTGTGGGTGCCTCTGTGCCGATCGAACTCAGTGCAGAGCTGACAACGTCCCTCAAGCGTTTTAGCCAACAGCAGGGTGTGACGCTATTCATGACGGTGTTGTCGGCCTGGGCGGCAGTACTGTCACGCTTGTCGGGGCAGGAAGACATTGTGATAGGCGCGCCAAGTGCCAACCGGGGCCATTGCGACATCGAGCCGCTGATCGGCTTCTTCGTCAACACACTGGCGCTGCGGATCGATCTTGGCGACATCCCGAGCGTTGCCGACCTCGTTGCTCGAGTACGCGAGCGGGCACTCAAGGCCCAGGATCATCAGGATCTGCCGTTCGAGCAGGTGGTAGAGATAACGCAGCCGCCAAGACGGTTGAGCCATACGCCACTGTTTCAAGTGGTATTTGGCTGGCTAAACTACGATGCAGGCCAATGGGCCTTGCCCGGCCTTCAAGCCAGCCCGGTGGGTTCTTCCTATGAGGTCGCCCGGTTCGATCTGGAGCTGAACCTGGCCGAGGCGGGCGATCGAATCGTGGGGGCTCTTGGCTATGCGACGGCGTTATTTGACGCAGCCACGATCGAACGCCACGTGGGTTATCTGAAGACTGTCCTTGCCGAGATGACCCGGGATACCAGCCAGACTGTCGCCAAAATAGACCTGCTTGATGCGTCTGAGCGCACTTTGTTGCTCAAGACGTGGAACTCGATAGATGAATCCTGCCCGGCTCATCTGTGTATGCATCAGCTATTCGAGGAGCAGGTTGCCCGCAATCCTGAGGCAACGGCACTGGTCTTTGAGGGCGAGGCGCTCAGCTACGGCGAACTCAACGTCAGGGCCAATCGGCTGGCGCATCGGCTGATGGCTTTGGGCGTCAGACCCGACCAGCGCGTGGCGATCTGTGTCGAGCGTTCTGCGGCGATGGTTATTGGCCTGATGGCGATCCTGAAGGCGGGCGGCGCCTATGTACCGCTTGATCCGGAGTACTCGGGGGAGCGACTGGCGTTCATTCTTGGCGATACGGCTCCGCTCCTGGTGCTGGCTGATGCGGTCGGTCGCCATGCGCTCGGGGGCGGTTTAGAGGTTCATACCGTCCTCGATCCCAATGAGGCCCACGCTGAAGCGTTGATCGGGGTGGACGCTAATCCTGAAGTTCCAGGCCTTACCTCCAATAACCTCGCATATATCATCTACACTTCGGGCTCAACCGGACAGCCCAAAGGGGTCATGATCGAGCATGCTCAGGTGGTGCGCCTGTTCGACACGACACACGCCGACTTTGGTTTTGAGGCCAGTGATGTTTGGTGCCTGTTCCACTCTTTTGCCTTCGACTTCTCGGTCTGGGAAGTTTGGGGGGCCCTTCGTTATGGCGGCACGCTGGTGTTGGTCCCGCATGCCATTACCCGCTCTCCGCAAGCGTTCTACCAGTTGATTTGTGAGCAGGGCATCACTGTCCTGAACCAGACCCCGAGCGGCTTTACCGCCTTGATGGAGTATGCACAACCATCATCGGACCGGCTTCGCTATGTCATCTTTGGCGGCGAAGCGCTGCAACCATCGACCCTGCGCGACTGGTATGGCGTGCGTGGCGAATCCGCCCCACAACTGGTGAACATGTACGGGATCACGGAAACAACGGTCCACGTCTCCTATTACCCCCTGACTTCATCTGATGCGCGACAAGACGACAGCGTGATCGGTCAGCGTCTGCCGGATTTGAATCTCTATCTTCTCGACGCGTTTGGCCAACCTGTTCCGATGGGCGCCGTGGGTGAGATGTACGTCGGCGGCGCCGGTGTTGCGCGTGGCTACCTGAACCGCCCCGAGCTGACGGCCGAGCGTTTCCTGCACGATCCCTTTGCCGGCAAACCTGGAGCGCGGATGTATAAAACGGGGGACCTGGCCCGTTATCTTCCGAACGGCAATCTGGCGTTTCTGGGTCGCAATGACGACCAGGTCAAGATCCGCGGCTTTCGGATTGAACTGGGTGAAATTGCGGCCCGATTGGCCGAGCATCCTTCCATCCGCGAGGCGGTGGTGGTGGCGCAAGGCGAGGATGCCGATAAGCGCCTGGTTGCTTACGTGGTGGCGCAGTCCGAGGTTCAGGACACGCCGGTAGACTTCGAGGTTGGTTTCGCGCTGGCGGGAGCGCTGCGTGATTATCTGAGTGGCCGTTTACCCGACTACATGGTGCCGTCTGCCTTTGTGCGGATGGAAAGCTTGCCGCTGACGGGTAATGGCAAGCTTGATCGGCGGGCGTTGCCGGTTCCTGAGGGCGATGCCTTTGCCCATGCGACCTACGAGGCACCGTTGGGCGAGATCGAGGTCACCCTTGCCGGGATCTGGTCGGAGCTGCTTGGCGTTGAACAAATCGGTCGCCATGACAACTTCTTCGCCCTGGGCGGCCACTCACTCTTGGCTGTGCGGCTGATCGAGCGGTTGCGCCGCCAGGGCTTGAGCCTTGCAGTGCGTGATCTGTTTCAGACACCCGTGTTGTCGGTGCTGGCCAGCACGCTTGGCCAGCACCGAGAGGTGGTGGTGCCGCCAAATCTTATCAAGCCCGAGACGTGCAAAATCACGCCCGAACTGCTGCCGTTGATGGATCTCAGCCAATCGGAAATCGATCTGATCGTTTCACAGGTGCCTGGGGGGGCAGCCAACATTCAGGATATCTATGCGCTCTCACCCATGCAGAACGGCGTCCTGTTCCACCACATGCTGGCAAAGGAAGGTGATCCCTATTTGCTGGTTGCCCAGATGGCCTTTGCTGATCGTGAAACATTGGACCGGTATCTAGGTGCAGTTCAACAGGTTGTAAACCGCCACGACATTTTGCGTACCGCTTTTGTTTGGGAAGGGTTGTCTCGCGCCGCGCAAGTTGTCTGGCGACAGGCTCCGCTCTCCGTCACTGATGTTGTTCTCGATCCGGCAGACGGCCCCGCTACCGAACAGCTTTCCCGGCGCTTCGATTCATGTCGGCACCGAATTGACCTGACCCAGGCGCCGGTGCTGCGCTTTATCGTTGCCCATGACCCTGTCACAGGCCGCTTCATCCTGATGCAACTGCAGCATCACCTGATTGACGATGCTTCTTCATTGCAGTTTTTTTATAACGAAGTGCAGGCGTTCCTCGCCGGGCGCGGTGAGAAACTGCCGTCGCCTCAACCGTTCCGCAACCTGATCGGTCAGGTGCGGTTGGGTAAGAGCGTGGCGGAACATGAACGTTTCTTCAGATCGATGCTGGCTGATATAGAAGAGCCGACGCTGCCCTTTGGATTGGCGGAAGTGCATCTGGACGGCGCGCAGGTGGGCCAGACCCACCGCATGGTTTCGGCCGAACTCAATGATCGGCTGCGGGCGCAGGCGAAGCGATTGAATGTGAGTCTCGCCAGTCTGTGTCACGTTGCCTTTGCCCAGGTACTGGCGCGCACCAGCGGCCAGGAAAAGGTTGTGTTCGGTACGGTGCTGTTTGGGCGCATGCAAGCGGGCCACGGGTCAGATCGAGCCATGGGCATGTTCATCAACACGCTGCCGATTCGATTTGACTCAGGCGGCATTGATACCGCTGAGAGTGTTCAGCAGGCTCATACTCAACTGGCTGAGCTGCTCGCCCACGAGCATGCCTCGCTGGCGCTGGCACAAAGGTGCAGTGGGGTCGCTACAGGTACGCCACTGTTCAGCGCATTGCTTAACTATCGGCACAATGATCTGGCGGGTGCGGGCAACATTGTCCAGACCATGGGGCAAATGCCGGGCGTCGAGTTCTTGAGTGAACAAGAGCGGACCAATTATCCGTTCACATTGTCTGTGGAAGATTTCAGTCACTCACTGGGTTTGACGACCCAAGTGGTCACGCCGTTCGATTCCGATCGGGTGTGTGGCTACATGGAGCAGGCGTTGGACAGTCTGGCGCAGACCCTGGAGCGCTCGCCGCACCGCCCGGTTCGACAGCTGAACATTCTGCCTGCGTCTGAACGTACCTTGCTGCTCAAGACGTGGAACGCGACGGATGCATCCTGCCCGGATCATCTGTGCATTCATCATTTGTTTGAGGCGCAGGTGGCGCGCAGTCCAGAGGCAACGGCGCTGATCTTTGAGGGCGAGGCGCTCAGTTACGGTGAGCTCAATGCCAGGGCCAATCGACTGGCACATCGGTTGATCGAGCAGGGCGTCGGGCCAGACCAGCGGGTGGCGATCTGTGTCGAGCGCTCGGCGGCCATGGTTGTTGGTCTTATGGCGATCCTGAAGGCGGGCGGCGCTTATGTGCCGCTTGATCCGGCCTATCCGGGAGATCGATTGGCTTACATTCTTGCCGATACTGCGCCGGTCCTGGTGCTGGCGGATGCGGCCGGGCGGCAGGTGCTGGGTGAGTTGTTGCAGTCCCACACCGTGCTAGATCCCAATGAAATCCTGACGAAGGCTGATGCCAATTTCCAGGTCGCCGGCCTGACACCGCGCAACCTCGCTTATCTGATCTATACCTCGGGTTCAACCGGACAGCCCAAGGGCGTCATGATCGAACACCGTGGATTAATCGCATCGACATTGGCAAGAACCACGGTCTATAAGCCGGGTTCCGACGCTGTATTTTTACTGCTGTCATCGATGGCGTTTGACAGTTCCGTGGCAGGCATTTTCGGAACGTTAACAACCGGTGGTGCTTTGTGTTTACCAGGTGGCAAAGCCGTCGTAGATCCACACATCATCAGCCGCCATTTGATTGAAAACAAAGTCACGTCGGTGCTGCTGGTGCCGTCTCTGGCAAGACTGGTTTTGCCGCAAGTCGCCCAGCTTGGATATGGACAACTGCGACAGGTGATCGTGGCGGGTGAGTTGTGTTCTGCGAAGCTGGTCCAGGAAGTGACTTCAGCGTTTACCAGCGTTGAATTGTTCAATGAATATGGCCCGACGGAGGCGACAGTCTGGGCGGCGGTCTATCGCTGTTCATCCGATGACGTTGATCCGGTTCCGATAGGCCGTCCGGTTTCAAACACCCGCATTTACCTTCTGGACGTGCATGGCGAGCCTGTTCCGCTGGGTGCGGTGGGTGAGATGTATATCGGGGGCATGGGTGTTGCGCGTGGATATCTGAACCTCGCCGAACTGACGGATGAGCGTTTCTTGCTCGATCCATTTGCCGGCAAGCCTGACGCGCGTATGTACAAGACGGGGGACCTGGCCCGTTATCTGCCGGACGGGAACCTGGTGTTCATGGGGCGCAATGACGATCAGGTCAAGATCCGTGGCTTGCGGATTGAGCTAGGTGAAATTGCAGCCAGATTGACCGAGCATCCTTCCATCCGCGAGGCGGTTGTGGAGGTGCAAGGCGTAGACCCGGGCAAGCGACTGGTCGCCTATGTAGTGGCTCAGCCAGAGGTTGCGGGAAATGATGCCTTAATACCTAAGGCCGACTCCGAGGCGGGTCTACCGCTTGCAGGACGACTGCGTGATTATCTGAGTGAACGTCTACCCGACTACATGGTGCCGTCTGCCTTTGTGCTGATTGAACGCTTGCCGCTAACCCCGAATGGCAAGCTTGATCGGCGGGCGTTGCCTGTTCCCGAGGGTGAGGCCTTTGCTCATGCGGCGTATGAGGCACCGCAAGGTGAGACCGAGACGATCCTGGCAGCGCTTTGGTCAGGGTTGCTTGGTGTTGAGCAGATCGGTCGCCATGACAACTTCTTCGCCCTCGGCGGCCATTCGCTCATGGCCGTCCAGCTGATGCAGAAAGTCAGGAGTTATGGTTTGGAGTGTTCGCTGAGCGACATTTTTGAACACCCGCGATTGGCTAACCTTGCCGCTCGGATCGCACAGTCTCCTGTGTTCAACCCGCAGATCGGGGCGATCACGGTGCGCGCTGGCGGGACCGAGCCCCCGGTCTTTTTCGTGCCCTCGGGATTAGCCGATTATTCGTATGCTATTTCTCTGGCGCAACAAATCCGCATCAGCTGCCCGATCCATGTATTGCCGTGGTCGGCCATTGGCGACCCTTTGCCTCACTCGATGGAGGATATGGCCGAAAGAATGATACCGCTCATCCAGGCGATCCAGCTTGAAGGGCCTTATCGCATTGCGGGGTATTCCTCTGGAGGAATTCTCGCTTATGCCATCGCCCATGCGCTTATGTGCAAAGAGGCCAGCGTTGAATTTTTAGGCTTTATTGATGTTCCCGCGCCGCACAAGTTACTTTATAAAAACCAGGGTATTAAGCACTATTTTATTGAGCATGTTAAGGCGATGGCTTCCGAGGCGAAGCGTCATAAATTCGATGTTTTAAATGAATGTGATGAGTTTGCTGTGCTGATCAACAAAGCACAGGACCTGGGAGGCTATGATTTAAATGCAGACATCTCGCTGGAAACAGTCAAATGGCAAGTAATTTATCATTTCTCACAAATTGCCGGCGCCTATAGGCCATCTCCATTGCCGGTCAATCTCTATCATTTCTACGCGGCTGATCGTGAGCGTACCCCTCTGCTGCAGGTGGATATGGTAGGCGGGTGGAGAGAGCTCTTGCCTGATTTGGCGATTAGTTCTGTTTCTATTCCAGGCGGGCATGGGTCGATGATGGAGGACGTCAGTAATCGCAAGCACTTGGCTGAAGCAATGAATCGAGCACTTTCGTGAGAGGTGATGATTGAGCACGCTCATCTACATGCAAGTGGGTTTGTAACTACCCACTTGTATGCTTGCTCAAATAACCATTCAGGCGCCGATATGCCGCCCCATATTTTGCGTCGCATGCAGCGGGCTACTGATCAGCGTCGAATTATAAAAAAGGAGAAATCATGGCAAATCCCTACCGCGAACTTCTCACCACCCCCGGCGTTATGGGGTTAGTGATCGCGAGTTCCATTGCCCGTTTGCCACAGGCAATGATCGGCATCGGCATCATTACCATGTTGGTGCAGCAGACGGGTCTTTATTGGCTGGCTGGCTCGGTCGCCGCTACTTTTACCTTGGCGAATGCGCTTTTCGGCCCGCAAGTATCAAAACTCGTTGATCAACGGGGCCAGAGTCGGGTTCTGCCCTTTGTGACGGCCTTCAGCATTGGCATGTTGTTGGCGCTGATAATCGCTGTCTATCTGAGGGCTCGGGCCCCACTGCTTTTTATTCTTGCGGCATTGGCGGGCACGATGCCGAGCATGCCCGCGATGATAAGAGCACGCTGGACGCAGCTTTTCCGTGGCAAGCCGCAATTACACACGGCTTTCTCCCTGGACACGGTTCTAACTGAACTCGCCTTTATCATCGGCCCCCCACTTGCCATTGGTTTGAGCGTCAGCTTTTTCGCCGAAGCCGGGCCGCTTGTAGCCGTCTTGTTGCTGGTTGTCGGCGTGACGGCTTTTCTTATGCAGCGGCAGACAGAACCGAAGGTGGTCGTTGGCATTAAAAGGAGCGCAAGTTCAACCCTGCTTATCCCCGGCGTTCGTACCATCGTTCTGGCACTCCTGGCGATGGGTGTGATTGGCGGATCAATCGACGTGGCGGTTGTTGCCTTCGCCAACGCTCAAGGCTGGCCAGCGTCCGCCAGCTTCATCCTGGCAGCCTATGCTCTCGGCTCCATGATCGCGGGCCTGACGTTCGGCGCGCTAAGGATTTCCTTGCCGATTGAAAAGCAGTTCTTTATCGGGGTTCTGATAACAGCAGTCACAGCCGTGTTGCCCATTTTCTCACCGGACGTCTACATCCTTTCGGGTATGCTGTTTGTGGCAGGTGTGTCATTTGCGCCAACGATGGTCGTCGTCATGAATCTCGGTACGATCATTGTTCCACCGTCCAGGATCACCGAAGGACTGACATGGATGACAACAGGTATCAGCATCGGCGTAGCGCTCGGTGGAGTACTTTCGGGCCTGATCATCGATACTTATGGCGCACGAGCAGGGTTCGGTGTAGCCATTGCCGCAGGGCTCTTAATGGTGGCAATCGTGCTTATTGGCCTGCGCACCCTTGGTGCCGCGTCAGCGACGTATGCCGAGCCGATCTTCCAGTAATTGGCAATGTCCAGTTTGGACAAATGGATGCAGCACTGACAGGGGGTGATTCAACTCAGCTATGGCAATGAGTTTGCTACGCCTATTGTGAATTGGTTCATCACTCAGCCTGACGCAACCGCTTGTAAAGGGTATTTCGGCTAACGCCCAATCTTCGAGCCAGGTGCGAGATATTCCCCCCCGCCGCCTGCAGCTGCCGATTCAAATCCTCGGCATCATTCAAATCCACCGCCAGCGGCTCCGGCGAATCCACCGGCTCCATCTCCAGATCCACAAAAAAATCATCCGGCAAATGCTCCGGCCGCACCGGCTGCTCCTCGGCCATGGCCAACGCTACCTGCATCACGCTGCTGACCTGCCTTAGATTCCCCGGCCACGGATGACGGCTGAACAACTCCAGCACTTCTCGGCTCAGCCCGGCCCACTGGCTCGGTTCGCGGTATTGCTCCCACAGGCGCTTGAACAGTGCTTCCTTGTCACTGCGTTCGCGCAGGGGAGGCAGTTCGAGGGTCAAACCACCAATCCGGTAATAGAGATCTTCACGAAACCGCCCGAGCTGAACCTGCTCGCGTAACGAGCGGTTGGTTGCCGAGATGATGCGAATATCCACCGGGAACAACTCGCTGCTGCCCACCGGTTGCACGCAACGCTCCTGCAACACTCGCAGCAGTCGAGCCTGAGTCGGCAACGGCATGTCACCGATTTCATCAAGGAACAGGGTGCCTTTGTCAGCCTTGCGGATCAGCCCGATGCTGCCTTTCTGGTTGGCGCCGGTGAATGCGCCTTTTTCGTAGCCAAATAGCTCGGACTCCACCAAATCGGCGGGGATTGCTGCGCAATTGACGGCGATGAACAGTTGTTTGCTCCGAGAACTGGCCTGATGCAGGGCTTTGACGAAGACCTCCTTGCCGACCCCGGTTTCGCCGTGGATCAACAACGGAATGTCTTTTTCCAGCAAACGCTCGGCCTGGCGCACGGCTTTTTCCACGCGACTGTCGCCAAAATGCAGGGTGTTCAGGCTGATCGCCGTCGGAGCCGAAACGGCAGGTTCGACAAACACCCGCGCCTGAATCACAGTCTGTTTCGGCCGTTTCAACAGGCACTGGAAGCGGTTGCGCCCCGAAGCTTGCAAGGCGAAGGGCAAGCCGTCCGGCTGGTTCAGCAGTTCCAGCAGCGAGACCTTGAACAAGCTTTCAACGCTGACCCGCGACAGGCTGATGCCCAGCAGATTGTCGGCGCGGCGGTTAGCCGACAGCACCTGGCCAGTCTCGTCGAAGATCAGTAGGCCCGCCCATTGGCTGTCGAGGTTGTTCAGTCCGGTGTTGAAGGTCAGTTGGAAATGCTGACCATGGAACAGATTGAGGATCAGCCGGTTTTCCACGGTCTGACTCATCATTTTGACCATGCCGAGGGTGTGGGACGGCGGCAAGTAGCTGTCGCTGGACACATCCAGCACAGCGATCACCTTCCGTTCGGCATCGAAAATCGGCGCGGCGGAACCGGTCATGAAACGGTTGGCCTTGAGGAAATGTTCATCGTGCTCGATGTGCACCGCCTGCTCGCAGGCCAGCGCGGTGCCGATCGCATTGGTGCCGCTGCACCGCTCCATCCAGCTGGCGCCGGCGCTGAAACCGCGGGTCAGACTCGGCTCGATAAAGCGCTGAGTGCCCCAGGTTGTCAGCACCTGGCCTTGGTTGTCGGCGAGCATGATCAGGCAATTTGAGTTACTGAGGATGTTTTCGTAATACGGCAGGACTTCCTGGTGAGTGGTCTGCACCAGGGAATGCTGGGCCTCCAGCAACTGCGCGATGCCCTCGGCCGGCAGTTGATCGAACGCCGGGGAGCTCTGATGATTGAGACCGAACGCGCGGCAGCGGGACCAAGAGTCCTGGATGATGGCGTCGTGGGAGAGCGGCGAGGCGGGTACGACCATGGCAGTCGATCTCTGAAAATGCTTTGTTGTTTTTGTTATGCGCTCGTCTTTGCGAGCCAAAAGCATCCGTAGAGTGTTGTTCACTATTGTTCATTGTCAACGCTTGGATCGTTCAATTGTTCAGCCGAGGTTGTTCATTTCTGTTCAGCAACGAATGCGGTTGCTACTCCATTTGAAGGATTTTCAAGTCGGATCAACGGCTTGCAATTTCTGGCACGAATGTCGCTCTATCGCTTCGGTCGCTTGACTCCAAATAATAAAAAAGGCCGGGCCATGTCATTAACCCTTGAGCATGTCAGCCGCACCGTCGAGGGCCAGACCTGGATCGACGATGCGTGCCTTAGTTTCGAAGCCGGATCCTTCAACGTTTTGCTCGGGCGCACGCTGTCCGGCAAAACCAGTCTCATGCGCCTGATGGCCGGTCTGGACAAGCCCGACAGCGGCCGAATCCTGATGAACGGTGTCGACGTTACCCAGCGCCCGGTGCGTTTACGCAACGTGTCGATGGTCTACCAGCAGTTCATCAACTACCCGACCATGACGGTGTTCGAGAACATCGCCTCGCCGTTGCGCCAGGGCGGTGTGTCCGATGAGCTGATTCAGAGCAAAGTGCTGGAAACCGCGAAGATGTTGCGCATCGACAAATTGCTCCAGCGCCATCCCCTTGAACTTTCCGGTGGTCAGCAACAGCGCACGGCGATGGCCCGGGCGCTGGTCAAGGACGCCGAGCTGATCCTGTTCGACGAGCCGCTGGTGAACCTCGACTACAAACTGCGCGAAGAATTGCGCCAGGAAATGCGCGAGCTGTTCAAGGCTCACCACACCATCGCCATCTACGCCACCACCGAACCCAATGAAGCCTTGGCCCTGGGCGGCACCACCACCATTCTTCACGAAGGCCGGGTGATTCAGAGCGGCAAGGCTTCCGAGGTTTATCACCAGCCGCAAACCGTGCTGGCGGCGGAGTTGTTCTCCGAGCCGCCGATCAACCTGATGCCGGGACATATCGCCGGCAACGAAGTCAGCTTCGCCAATTTCGTGCACTTCCCGCTGAACGTCGATCTGCGGCCGGTGGGCGAGGGCGAGTTCCGCTTTGGCGTACGGCCCAGCCATATTTCGCTGGTGCCGAGCAACGACGATGATCTGGAGCTCGCGGTGACGGTCGAGGTGGCCGAGATCAGCGGTTCGGAAACCTTCCTGCACGTGCGCAATGAGCATTTCTTGTTGGTGCTGCACCTGCCGGGCGTCCACGAATACGACGTCGATGCGCCGATTCGCATCTATATCCCGACCCATAAATTGTTTGTGTTCGATAGGCAGGGACGGCTGGTCCAGGCGCCCGGTCGCCGTATCGCGAGGGTTGCCTGATGGCCGAAATTCGTTTGCAACACCTCGCGCACAGTTACACCCGCACGCCGAGCGGCCCCGAGGATTACGCGATTCGCGAGATGGATCACGTCTGGGAACAGGGCGGTGCCTATGCCTTGCTCGGGCCATCGGGTTGCGGCAAGTCGACCTTGCTCAACATCATCTCCGGGCTGCTCAGCCCGTCTCAGGGGCAGGTGCTGTTCGACAATAAAGTGGTTAATGACCTGACCCCGGAAAAGCGCAACATCGCCCAGGTTTTCCAGTTTCCAGTGGTCTACGACACCATGACGGTGTTCGACAACCTGGCTTTTCCGCTGCGCAATCAGGGCATGGCCGAGACGAAAATTCACAGCAAGGTGCAGGAAATCGCCGAAGTCCTCGACCTCCAGGCGTTGCTGAGCAAGAAGGCGCGCAACCTCACGGCGGATGAAAAGCAGAAAGTCTCCATGGGCCGTGGGTTGGTGCGCGATGACGTCTCGGCGATCCTGTTCGATGAACCTCTGACGGTGATCGACCCACACCTGAAGTGGAAGCTGCGGCGCAAGCTCAAGCAGATCCACGAGCAGTTCAACATCACCATGGTCTACGTCACTCACGACCAGCTCGAAGCCTCAACCTTCGCCGACAAGATCGCGGTGATGTACGGCGGGCAGATTGTGCAATTCGGTACGCCGCGGGAACTGTTCGAGCGACCGAGCCACACCTTTGTCGGCTATTTCATCGGCAGTCCGGGGATGAACCTGATCGAAGTTCAGCCGCAGCCAGGTGGTGTCGGTTTTGCATCGACCCATTTGCCACTGTCGGACGCCCAACAGCAACGCATCGCGGAATCCGAGTGGCATACCTTGAAGGTTGGTATCCGTCCGGAGTTCGTCCACGTGTGGGACGAACCCTTTGATGACGCGATGCAGGCGCAGGTCGTACACGTCGAAGACCTCGGGACCTACAAGATCATGACCTTGAACCTCGACGGCGCGCCGCTGAAAGTGCGCCTGGCCGAAGACAAGCCAGTGCCTGAGGGAACCGCCTACATCAGCTTCCCGGCCCAGTGGTTGATGGTGTATGCCGACGATTACCTGCTGGAGACGCAGCCATGAACAAGGTGCAGAACAACAAGGCCTGGTGGTTGGTGTTGCCGGTGTTTTTGCTGGTGGCGTTCAGTGCGGTGATCCCGATGATGACCGTGGTCAACTACTCGGTGCAGGACATCTTCGACCAGTCCAGCCGCTACTTTGTCGGCGCCGACTGGTACCGGCAAGTGCTGCTCGATCCGCGCTTGCATGACTCGTTGCTGCGCCAGTTCATCTACTCGGGCTGTGTGCTGCTGATCGAAATCCCGCTGGGCATCGCCATCGCCCTGACCATGCCGACCAAGGGCCGCTGGTCGTCGCTGGTGCTGATCATTCTGGCGATCCCGTTGCTGATTCCGTGGAACGTAGTCGGCACCATTTGGCAGATCTTCGGTCGGGCGGACATTGGTTTGCTCGGCGCAAGCCTCAAGGCCATGGGCCTGAACTACAACTACGCGTCCAACACCATGGACGCTTGGGTCACGGTGCTGGTGATGGACGTCTGGCACTGGACGTCGTTGGTGGCGCTGTTGTGTTTCTCGGGGCTGCGGGCGATTCCGGACGTCTATTACCAGGCGGCACGGATTGATCGCGCGTCGGCCTGGGCGGTTTTCCGACATATCCAGTTGCCCAAGCTCAAGAGCGTGTTGCTGATCGCGGTGATGCTGCGGTTCATGGACAGTTTCATGATCTACACCGAGCCGTTCGTGCTGACCGGTGGCGGTCCGGGTAATGCCACGACGTTCTTGAGTCAGACGTTGACCCAGATGGCGGTAGGGCAATTCGACCTCGGCCCGGCGGCGGCTTTTTCGCTGGTGTACTTCCTGATCATCCTGTTGGTGTCCTGGCTGTTCTACACGGCCATGACTCACTCTGACGCCAACCGCTGAGGTCCGCCATGAGCAAAAGAAAGCTGATCCCATTGTTGATCTACATCCTGTTCCTGCTGGTGCCGATCTACTGGCTGCTGAACATGTCCTTCAAGAGCAATACCGAAATCCTCGGCGGTTTGACGCTGTTCCCGCAGGATTTTACCTTCGCCAACTACAAGGTGATCTTCACCGATCCGGCCTGGTACACCGGTTACCTCAACTCGCTGTACTACGTGAGCCTGAACACGGTGATCTCGTTGAGCGTGGCGTTGCCGGCAGCCTATGCGTTTTCACGCTATCGGTTCCTCGGCGACAAACACCTGTTCTTCTGGCTCCTGACCAACCGCATGGCGCCCCCGGCGGTGTTTTTGCTGCCGTTCTTCCAGCTGTATTCCTCGATTGGTTTGTTCGACACGCACATCGCCGTCGCGTTGGCTCATTGCTTGTTTAACGTGCCGTTGGCGGTGTGGATCCTCGAAGGTTTCATGTCCGGCGTGCCCAAGGAGATCGACGAAACCGCCTACATTGATGGCTACAGTTTCCCCAAGTTCTTCGTGAAGATTTTCGTTCCGTTGATTGGCTCCGGGATCGGTGTCACCGCATTTTTCTGCTTCATGTTTTCCTGGGTCGAGCTGCTGCTGGCGCGAACGCTGACGTCGGTGAATGCCAAACCGATTGCGGCGGTGATGACGCGCACGGTCTCGGCGTCCGGCATTGACTGGGGCGTGCTGGCGGCGGCGGGGGTGTTGACCATCCTGCCGGGCATGCTGGTGATCTGGTTTGTTCGCAACCACGTGGCCAAGGGCTTTGCCCTGGGTCGGGTCTGAGGAGCTGATGATGGAATGGATGAGTTGGACCACCCCCACAGCAGCGTTCTTTATCGTCATTGGCCTGATTCTGGTGGGCATGACGACGTGGGAATTGCGTTCGCCGAGCATTCTTCGGCGTGGTTTGTTGCCGATTGCCACCACCCGTGGCGATCGGTTGTTTATCGGTCTTCTCGGCAGCGCCTACCTGCATTTGCTGGTAATCGGCGTCACCGACTGGAGCATCTGGGTGGCGTCCGCGTTGTCCCTGGTGTGGCTGTTGGCTGTGATGCGTTGGGGCTAGTCGAATCGCTCGGCAAAGTTGCTCCGAAACCTAAACAGGAGGTCTCTATGTTCGACAAAAACAATAAGCTGCGACATAGCGTTTCATTGGCAGCCATGCTGGCACTCAGCGGGCTGAGCGCCGCGGCGTGGGCCGATGCCTATGAAGACGCCGCGAAGAAATGGATTGGCAGCGAGTTCAAGCCGTCCACGCTGACGGCCGATCAACAACTGGAAGAGCTGAAGTGGTTCATCAAGGCGTCCGAGCCATTTCGCGGGATGAACATCAAGGTGGTCTCGGAAACCATCGCGACCCACGAATATGAATCCAAAGTGCTGGCCAAAGCCTTTACCGAGATCACCGGGATCAAGCTGACCCACGACTTGCTGCAGGAAGGCGACGTGGTGGAAAAGCTGCAGACCGTGATGCAGTCGGACAAGAGCATCTATGACGGCTGGGTCAACGACTCTGACCTGATCGGTACGCACTTTCGCTATGGCAAGACCGAATCGATCACCGACCTGATGGCCAACGAAGGCAAGGACTTCACTTCGCCGACACTGGACATCAAGGATTTCATCGGCATTTCGTTCACGACTGCGCCGGACGGCAAGATCTATCAGCTGCCCGACCAGCAGTTCGCCAACCTTTACTGGTTCCGCGCCGACTGGTTCGAACGGCCAGAGCTGAAAGCCAAGTTCAAGGAGAAGTACGGCTACGAATTGGGCGTCCCGGTGAACTGGTCGGCCTATGAAGACATCGCCAAATTCTTCAGCGAAGACGTCAAGGAAATTGACGGCAAGCGCATCTATGGGCACATGGACTACGGCAAGAAAGACCCGTCCCTGGGCTGGCGCTTTACCGATGCCTGGTTCTCCATGGCCGGTGCTGGCGACAAAGGTATCCCCAACGGCTTACCGGTGGACGAATGGGGCATCCGTGTCGAGAATTGCCATCCGGTCGGTTCCAGCGTGACCCGTGGCGGCGACACCAACGGCCCGGCAGCCGTTTATGCGACGCAGAAATACGTGGACTGGATGAAGGCGTATGCACCACCGGAAGCGGCGGGCATGACCTTCTCCGAGTCCGGCCCGGTTCCGTCTCAGGGCAACATCGCCCAGCAGATCTTCTGGTACACCGCGTTCACTGCTGACATGACCAAACCAGGTCTGCCCGTTGTGAACGCCGATGGCACGCCGAAATGGCGGATGGCGCCATCGCCGAGAGGGCCATATTGGGAAGAGGGCATGAAGCTGGGGTATCAGGACGTGGGTTCCTGGACCTTCCTCAAGTCCACGCCTGAGAAGCAAAAACTCGCGGCCTGGCTGTATGCGCAGTTCGTCACCTCGAAAACCGTCTCGCTGAAGAAAACCATCGTCGGCCTGACACCGATTCGCGAGTCGGACATCAACTCGCAAGCCATGACCGACCTGGCACCGAAACTCGGCGGCCTGGTCGAGTTCTACCGCAGCCCGGCCCGCGTGCAATGGACGCCGACCGGGACCAACGTGCCGGACTATCCGCGTCTGGCGCAACTGTGGTGGAGCCACATTGCCGAAGCCGCGAGTGGCGAGAAAACCCCACAACAGGCGCTGGATGGCCTGGCCAAGGATCAGGACGCGATCATGGCTCGTCTGGAACGCTCGAAGGCGCAAGCCACTTGCGCACCGAAAATGAACCCGGAGCGCGATGCGCAATACTGGTTTGACCAGCCGGGTGCACCGAAACCGAAACTGGCGAACGAGAAGCCTAAAGGTGAGACCGTGAACTACAACGAACTGCTGAAGTCGTGGGCGGACGCGCGTAAATAATAGCTGTACTGTGAAACGCGAACGGCACCGGAAGGTGCCGTTTGCATTTGCGGCTGTTCTGCGGCTTTCGGCGGAACGCCGCTAGGAGCAGGCTCGCTCCCACCGTGATAAACGGTGCGGTCATTGGACTGCGCGGATTCAGGTCAGCGCCGCCAGTTGTTCGACAGTCTCCGGGAAACGCTCGACCAACCGGATAAGCGTGGTGGCTTGAGCATTGGGTTGCGCTCGCCCTTGCTCCCAGTTTTCCAGCGTTCGGGTGTTGGTCCGAAGGTACATCGCGAACACCGGCCTGGAAAGATTCAATTGCTGACGAATGCTGACCACCTCCTCTGCGGTTATAGGAGCAAGTCTGACCAGTTTCACTTTGTGCGTGCGCAGTGTGACTTTACCTTGGCGCTCATTGGCCAGGGCTTCAACCCCCTCTAGCAGCTCCGAAAAAATGTCACGTTTCATCGTTCGTTCTCTCTCTGATTTCTCGATAAAGCACCTGTTTGAACAGCTTTTTTTGATGTGGCGTCAGGTCGCTTTGTTCATTTTTGCCGTACAAGGTAAAGAGCCAGAATTGGTCGAAACCGGACCACCAGTAATAAATAACCCTTAGCCCGCCACGCTTGCCCTTGTTTCGTCGCTCATCAACCACACGTATCTTGCGCAGGCCTCCAGTGCCTTCAACGATATCACCGGCTTCCGGGTTGTTTAGCAGCTCCTGCTGGAAGCTATGAAAAGTGTCATCGTCCAGATAATCGTTTCGATGCTTTTCAAAAGCTGGCAGTTCGATAAATAGAGCGTCCATGTTCTGTACGTTACCTGCGTATATTTCTATCACAAGAATCGAATAGGTCAAGCTTCTGTTCCCGCCAATTCGGTCAAGTCATTACGTTAAAGTCGAATGCAGGAACGGGATGTAGG
Organism: Pseudomonas sp. Hz4; assembly: GCF_054898165.1. Taxonomy (NCBI): domain Bacteria; kingdom Pseudomonadati; phylum Pseudomonadota; class Gammaproteobacteria; order Pseudomonadales; family Pseudomonadaceae; genus Pseudomonas; species Pseudomonas sp. Hz4. Next base: position 2,406,653 of record NZ_CM142719.1, read on the forward strand.
ACGCGGCTGATTCGCTCGCGAGGGGATTCGCGAAGTGCACAGGTGCGTAGGAAGTCCGATTGTTGGCCCCAAACGCAAAAACGGCACCTGAAGGTGCCGTTTGTGTTTTCTACCCAGTACCGCTTAAGCGATCAACTCGCCAACCCTGCCTGCTGAACCAGGACCAGCAACGGCTGTGGATACAGTCCAAGGAAGAACGCCAGTGCGGCGATGGCCAGCAGCATCACGCCGCCTGCCTTTTGTTCCCAGTGCAGTTGTGCATCGTGACGACGCAGGTTCGGCTCGATCAGGTACAGGGTGACCATGACGCGCAGGTAGTAGAAAACGCCGATGGCGCTGCCCAGTACCAGGGAACCGACCAGCCACCATTGGCGTGACTCGACACCGGTGGCGATGATGTAGAACTTGCCGATGAAGCCCGCGGTCAGCGGGATACCGGCCAGGGACAGCATCATCACAGTCATTACGGCGGTCAGGTACGGACGACGCCAGAACAGGCCGCGATATTCGTACAGGGCGTCCGCATCACGGCCGTTGTACGGCGAGGACATCAGGGTGATCACGCCGAACGCGCCGAGGCTGGTGATCACGTAGGTGACCAGGTACACGCCGATGGCTTCCACGGCCAGACCCTTGCTCGCCACCAGGGCGATCAGCAGGTAACCGAAGTGAGCGATGGACGAGTAACCCAGCAGACGCTTGAGGTTGCTTTGGGTCAGGGCCAGCAGGTTACCGAACAGGATCGACGCGATGGCGATGATGGTCAGCACGTCGCTCAGTACACCGCTGCTTGCCGCCGGCGAGATCTGGAACAGACGCACCATCACCGCGAACACGGCGACTTTCGACGCGGTGGCCAGGAACGCTGCCACCGGTGCCGGAGCACCTTCGTAAACGTCCGGGGTCCAGAGGTGAAACGGTACCAGCGACAGCTTGAACGCCAGACCGATCAGCATCATGCCCAGGCCCAGTTGCGCCAGCGAACTTGGCAGGCCGGTGGCGGCCAGGGCCTGGCCGATGCCGACGAAGCTCAGGCTACCGGAGTCGGCATACAGCAGGGCCATACCGAACAGCAGGAACGCGGAACCGGCGGCCGACAGCACCATGTACTTGATACCGGCTTCCAGCGAACGCTTGTTGAAGAAGGCGTAAGCCACCAGACCGTAAACCGGTACCGAGAGCAGTTCCAGACCGATGAACAACCCGGCCAGGTGCTGCGCGCTGACCAGCACCAGGCCACCGGCGGCGGCCATCAGGATCAGCAGGTAAAGTTCTTCACGGTTGCCCGGGTAACCCGAACCGCCATCGCCGAGGTAGGCGTGGGCGAGGGTTACACAAGCGAGGGTGGCGGCCAGGATCAGCGCCATGTACAGACACGCGAAGCTATCGATCTGCAGCAGAGGGGTCACAGCTAATGGTGCGACCTTTAAGGCTGGCAGGATCGACAGCAACGCCAGGTTCAGACCCGCCACGGAAATCAGGAAGGTCTGCGAGTGGTTGCGGCGCCAGGCGATTGCCAGCATCACCACGATGATCGTGGCGCTGGTGATCAACAAAGGCGCAAGCGCGATAAAGTGTTGAGTCGTGAATTCCATAGCGCTCTTACCGGGCCGAAGCGAGTTGAGTGAAGGCGGTGCCGAGCCATTGCTGCACGCCATGCATCGTCGCGGCAGAGGTATCGAGGAACGGTTGCGGGTACACGCCGATGTAAATCAGCAGCGCCGCCAGGCCGACCACCATGATCAGTTCGCGACCGTCCATGCCATGCAGCACCGCGTCCGATTTGGCCGGGCCGAAGTACGCACGGTGGATCATGATCAGCGAGTAGACCGAACCGAACACCAGGCCGGACGTCGCGATGATAGTCAGCCATGGCGTAGCGGGGAACGTGCCGATCAGGATCAGGAACTCACCGACGAAGTTACCGGTACCCGGCAGGCCGAGGGACGCGGCTGCAAAGAACAGGCTGAGGGCCGGCAGGTAAGCGATCTTCGACCACAGGCCTCCCATTTCGCGCATGTCGCGGGTGTGGGTGCGTTCGTACAGTTGACCGCTGAGGATAAAGAGTGCCGCGGCCGACAGACCGTGTGCCAGCATCTGCATCACCGCACCCTGCAGCGCCAGTTGGCTGCCGGAGTAGATGCCGATCAACACGAAGCCCATGTGGGAAACGGAGGAGTAGGCGATCAGACGCTTGATGTCGGTTTGTGCGAAGGCCAGGAACGCACCATAGAAAATCCCGATCAGACCGAGCGTCATGGCGATCGGCGCGAACTCGGCCGAGGCATTCGGGAACAGCGGCAGGGCGAAACGCAGCAGCCCGTAAGCCGCCGTTTTCAACAAGATACCGGCCAGGTCGACCGAACCCGCTGTCGGCGCCTGGGCGTGAGCATCAGGCAACCAGGAGTGGAACGGCACAACTGGCAACTTGACCGCGAAGGCGATGAAGAAGCCGAGCATCAGGATGTACTCGGTGGTCAGCGACATCTTGGTTTTCAACAGATCGGCGTAGTTGAAGGTAATCACGCCGGTGTCGTTGAAGTTGACCAGTACCAGACCCAGGATCGCCACCAACATGATCAGGCCGGAAGCCTGAGTGAAGATGAAGAACTTGGTCGCCGCGTAGATCCGGGTTTTCTTGCCGTCCGAAGAACTGTGACCCCAGAGCGCGATGAGGAAGTACATCGGCACCAGCATCATTTCCCAGAAGAAGAAGAACATGAACAGGTCGAGGGCGAGGAACACGCCGATGACACCGCCCAGGATCCACATCAGGTTCAAGTGGAAGAAGCCAACGTGACGCTGGATCTCTTTCCACGAGCAGAGTACCGAGAGGATACCCAGCAGGCCGGTCAGCAGGATCATCAACAGCGACAGGCCGTCGAGGGCCAGGTGTACGCTGATGCCGAAGCGTTCGATCCAGATGTGCTTGAACTCAAGCACCCAGGTCGGATCGGCACCCGGTGCCGGAGCAAATGAATAATTACCGTGGGCCCACAGCCAGAGGCCGAGTGCGAGTTCCAGGGTCATGGTCAACAGCGCAATCCAGCGGGGGAGGGTAGCGCCGAAGCGCTCACCCATCCAGCACAGCAGGCCGCCGATGAAGGGGATCAGGATTAGCCAAGGCAGAATCATGACGGGCTCAATTCCTTTCGCAAGTTCGCAAGGTTCATATCAGACCGCTACCAGCACGATGGCGCCGATGACCAGCACGGAGCCGGCTGCCATCGATGCCGCGTACCAACGCAGTTGACCGGTTTCGGTACGGCTCAGGGCGGTGTGGCCGCCTTTGGCCATACGCGGGATCAGACCGATAGTCTGGTCGAGCGGGTCTCTGCGCAGTGCGTGGCTGATCGCAAGGTATGGCTTGACGAACAGTTTGTCGTAGATCCAGTCGAAGCCCCAGGCAGCGAACCACCAGGCCGAAAGGAAGCGGCCGATGCCGCTGTTGGCGATTGCAGTGACGAAACGACGCTTGCCGAGGAACAGCAGCGCGGCCAGCAGGATACCGGCCAGGGCGATGGCGCCCGAGGCGATTTCCAGACTGTGCTTGGCTTCGCCGCCGGCATGGCCGACGCTTTCCGGCAGCACGCCGTGCAGTGGTGGAACGATCATCGCGCCAATGGCGGTAGACAATACGATCAGCACCGACAGTGGCAGCCAGTGAGCGATGCCGTGACCGGCGTGCGCTTCGGTCTTCGCTTCACCGTGGAACGCGATGAAGATCAGGCGGAAGGTGTACAGCGACGTCATGAACGCGCCGACCAGACCTGCGTAAAGCAGGCCGTGGTTGCCGCTGGCGAATGCTTCCCAGAGGATTTCGTCCTTGGAGTAGAAGCCTGCGGTCACCAATGGCAGGGCCGACAGAGCCGCGCCGCCGACGATGAAGCTGGTGTAGGCCAGTGGCAGTTTTTTCCACAGGCCGCCCATCTTGAAGATGTTCTGCTCGTGGTGGCAGGCAACGATCACCGCACCGGACGCAAGGAACAGCAGCGCCTTGAAGAAGGCGTGGGTCATCAGGTGGAAGATCGCGCCATCCCAGGCACCAACGCCCAGGGCCAGGAACATGTAGCCGATCTGGCTCATGGTCGAGTAGGCGAGGATACGTTTGATGTCGGTCTGGACCAGTGCGGCAAAACCGGCGAGCACCAAGGTCACGCCACCGACGATGCCGACGAGGTGCAGGATGTCCGGCGCCAACGCAAACAGACCGTGAGTACGGGCGATCAGGTAGACACCGGCGGTCACCATCGTTGCCGCGTGGATCAGTGCCGAAACCGGAGTAGGACCGGCCATCGCATCCGCCAGCCAGGTTTGCAGCGGCAGTTGCGCGGATTTGCCGACAGCGCCGCCCAGCAGCATCAGGGTCGCCATAACCATCCAGAAGTCACCAGCCTGGAACTTCTGTGGCGCCAGAACCAGCAGTTCCTGGATGTTCAGCGTCCCCAGTTGCGCGAACAGGATGAAGAGGCCGATGGCCATGAACACGTCGCCGATACGGGTCACGATGAAGGCTTTCAGTGCCGCGTTACCGTTGTTACGGTTGCTGTAGTAGAAACCGATCAACAGGTACGAGCACAGGCCCACGCCTTCCCAGCCGAAGTACAGGAACAACAGGTTATCGCCCAGGACCAGGAACAGCATGCTGGCGATAAACAGGTTGGTGTAGGCGAAGAAACGCGAGTAACCGGCTTCACCGCGCATGTACCAGGACGCGAACAGGTGGATCAGGAAGCCGACGCCGACCACCACACCGAGCATGGTCAGGGACAGACCATCCAGGTACAGCGCGAAGTTCGGCGTAAAGCCTTCCACCGCCATCCACTGCCACAACACCTGGGTGTAGTGACCGCCTTCAGGTGGCGCAACGTTGAATTGCCAGATCACGTAAGCCGTGACGATGGCAGACAAGCCGATGGAACCGACGCCAATCAGCGCCGACAGGTTTTCCGAAAAGCGGCCGCGTGAGAACGACAGCAGCAGGAAACCTATGAGAGGGAATACGAAAGTCAGATAGAGAAGATTCATCCGCGCATCTCGCTGGCAGCGTCGATATCGAGAGTGTGGAAGCGGCGATACAGCTGCAACAGAATCGCCAGGCCAATACTGGCCTCGGCGGCTGCCAGGCTGATCACCAGGATGAACATGATCTGTCCATCCGGCTGACCCCAGCGGCTACCGGCAACGATGAAGGCCAGTGCGGAGGCATTCATCATGACCTCCAGGCTCATCAGCACGAAGAGAATGTTGCGGCGGACCATCAGGCCGACCAGACCGAGGCAGAACAGGATGCCGGCAACGGCGAGTCCATGCTCGAGAGGGATAGCAGGCATCGTCATTGCTCCTTGGCTTCGTTGCGGCCCAAGTGGAACGCCGTGACGGCTGCAGCAAGCAGCAGCATCGAGGCGAGTTCGACCACCAGCAGATAAGGACCGAACAGGCTGATGCCCACGGCCTTGGCGTCTACGGTGGTGTGGCCGATGGCCTGACCGCTGGCGTCGCTGAACAGCACGTACAGCAGTTCAACCAGCAGCAGGGTGCCGAGTGCGACCGGGCCGAGCCAGATGCCGGGTTTGAGCCAGACGCGCTCTTGCTGAACCGAGGCCGGGCCCAGGTTCAGCATCATCACCACGAACACGAACAGCACCATGATGGCGCCCGCGTAGGCGATCACTTCCAGCACACCGGCGAACGGCGCGCCGAGGGCGAAAAAGGTCATCGCCACGGCAATCAGCGAAATGATCAGGTAGAGCAGGGCGTGCACAGGGTTGGTGTTGGTGATCACGCGAAGCGTGGACACAACAGCGATACCCGATGCGAAATAGAAAGCGAATTCCATCTTTCTTCCTTAAGGCAGCAAGCTCTTTACGTTGATCGGTTCGGCTTCATTCTGCGCGGCGCCTTTGGGCTTACCGGCAATTGCCATACCTGCAACGCGATAGAAGTTGTAATCAGGGTTTTTGCCGGGGCCGGAGATCAGCAGATCTTCTTTCTCGTACACCAGGTCCTGACGTTTGAACTCGGCCATCTCGAAATCCGGTGTCAGCTGGATCGCGGTGGTCGGGCAGGCTTCCTCGCAGAGGCCGCAGAAAATGCAGCGCGAGAAGTTGATACGGAAAAACTCCGGGTACCAGCGACCGTCTTCGGTTTCAGCTTTCTGCAGCGAGATGCAACCGACCGGGCACGCCACGGCGCACAGGTTGCAGGCTACACAACGCTCTTCGCCATCAGGGTCGCGAGTCAGGACGATACGTCCACGAAAGCGCGGCGGCAGGTACACGGCTTCTTCCGGGTACTGCAGCGTGTCGCGCTTGCGGAAGGCATGGCCGAAGATCATCACCAGGCTGCGAAGCTGGGTGAAGAAGCCATGCACGATGTCAAAAATGTACTTCATGATTCTCTATCCTCACTGAGCCGCGACGGCGGGCGTGTTGAGCAACACGATCGCAGCGGTCACCAGCATGTTGACGAGGGTCAGCGGCAGGCAGAACTTCCAGCTGAAATCCATCACTTGGTCATACCGTGGGCGCGGAATCGAGGCGCGCAGCAGGATGAAGAACATGATGAAGAACGCAGTTTTCAGCGCGAACCAGATGAACGGGATCTGCGGCAGAATACCGAACGGACCGTGCCAGCCACCGAAGAACAAGGTCACCAGCAGCGCCGAAATCAACACGATGCCGATGTACTCGCCGACGAAGAACATGCCCCATTTCATGCCGGCGTATTCAATGTGGTAACCGTCGGCCAGTTCCTGTTCCGCTTCCGGCTGGTCGAACGGGTGACGGTGAGTCACGGCGACGCCAGCGATGAAGAAGGTCAGGAAACCGAAGATCTGCGGAATGACGAACCACAGGTTCTGCGCCTGATATTCAACGATGTCGCGCATGTTGAACGAGCCGACCTGGATCACGATGCCCATCAGCGACAGGCCCATGAACACTTCGTACGACACGGTTTGCGCCGAGGCCCGCAAGCTGCCCAACAGGGCGAACTTGTTGTTACTCGACCAGCCGGCGAACAACACCGCATAAACCGACAGACCGGCCATGGCGAAGAAGAACAGAATGCCGATGTTGATATCCGCCACGCCCCAGGTCGGGGTGATCGGGATGATCGCGAAGGCAATCAACAAGGAGCTCATGGCAACCACCGGCGCCAACGTGAAGATCACTTTGTCGGCGAACGGCGGGGTCCAGTCTTCCTTGAAGAACATCTTGATCATGTCGGCAGCGATCTGGAACGCGCCGAACGGACCGACGCGGTTCGGACCGTAACGGTCCTGCCAGAGGGCGAGCAAACGACGCTCGACCCAGCTTAGCAGTGCACCGCACACCACCACGGCGAGCAGAATCACGATGGCCTTGAGGACCGCGATGATCACGTCAATCACTTCAGGCGTGAACCAGGTCATTGAGCTGCCTCCTGCAGACCGTCAACGGATTTGCCGAAAATCGCTGGCGGAATGCCGGCGATACCGGCCGGCAATGCGACCAGGCCGGCACCCAACTCTTCGTTGATGCGCAGCGGCAGACGCAAGGTCTGGCCCGCCACGTTCAAGCTCAGCAGAGCACCGTCATTGACACCCAGGCGGTCGGCTTCGGATTTGGCCAGCGACACGTAGGCGGCGGGGATGCGCTCTTGAACCGGTGTGGCTTTGGAAGAGTTCTCTTCGCTGCCGAACAGGTGGAAGAACGGCACAACCTGCCAGGTGCCCGGAGCCGGGTTGAACGCGCGAGGAACACTGGCGAACCAGTTCAGCGAATCACCGGTGCTTTCGATCAGGCGGGTGCCCGGGTCGCCAGCGCGGATGTGACCACCGACTTCGTCCTGGAACTTGTTCCAGGCTTGCGGCGAGTTCCAGCCCGGAGACCAGGCGAATGGCACTTGCTGACGCGGTTCGACCGAGCCCGAGTAACCTTCCATGGAGAACGAGAACGCCGTGTCGTTATCCTGGGAAGTCCGCGGTTCGTGCACGCTGATGTCGGCGCGCATGGCGGTGCGACCGGAGTAACGCAGCGGTTCGCGCGCCAGCTTCAGGCCTTTGATACGGAACGCGGCGGACGGCGCGGCACTGACGATGCCGGCCAGTTGCGCAGTGCTTGCAGCACACGCAGCGGTGACGTGGTCCAGTTGAGTCCAGTCGATTGGCTGGTTCAACAGGGTCGCGCGCAGGGCATGCAGCCAGCGCCAGCCTTCGTGAACGAGGATGCTCGCGTCGAGGTAAGTCGGGTCGAAGACCTGGAAGAAACGCTGGGCGCGGCCTTCCTGGCTGACCAGCGTACCGTCGCCTTCAGCGAAGCTGGCGGCTGGCAGAACCAGGTGCGCGCGATCGCTGGTAGCGGTTTTCTGATGGTCCGCAACGATCACCACTTTCGCGGCGTTCAGGGCAGCATCGACACGGGCTTTGTCGGTACGGGTGTACAGATCGTTTTCCAGTACGACGAGGGCGTCCGCTTTGCCGTCAATCACGGCTTGCAGGGCCGCGTCGACCGATTCGCCACCGAGCATGGCCAGGCCGAGGCTGTTGGCCTCTGGAACGATCAGGCTGATGGAACCGTTCTTCTCGCGCAACTTCAGCGCTTTGGCGATGTTCGCCGCCGCTTCGATCAGCGCCTTGGAACCCAACGAGGTACCGGCAATGATCAGCGGACGCTTGGCGGCGAGCAGGGCATCGGCAATACGCTTGGCCAGCGCCAGCGCTTCAGCGTCCAGGCCTTCAACGGCAGGCGCGCTGGCGTCGAGGGCGTGAGCCACGGCGAAACCGATGCGGGCCAGGTCGTCTGGCGCGGCGTGAACGCATTCTTCAGCGATGTCGTCGAGCTTGGTTTCAGCCAGGCTGGCGATGAACAGCGGGTTCAGCGCGTTCTGACCGATGTTCTTCACCGCAGCGTCGAGCCAAGGCTGAACGCGCATGGCGTCGGCCATGTCTTCAGCCTTGCCTTTGACCGATTGACGCAGGGACAGGGCCATGCGCGCAGCAGTCTGGGTCAAGTCTTCACCGAGGACGAAGATTGCATCGTGGTCTTCGATGTCGCGCATGTTCGGGATCGGCAGCGGGCTGTCTTTGAGCACCTGCATGACCAGACGAATGCGTTCCAGCTCAGCGGCTTCGATACCGGAGTAGAAGTGCTCGGCGCCGACCAGTTCGCGCAACGCGTAGTTGCTTTCGAGGCTGGCACGGGGCGAACCGATACCGACGATGTTGCGACCGCGCAGCAGGTCGGCGGCTTTATCCAGCGCTTCGTCGAGGGTCAGCTTGGCGCCGTTGGCCAGCTTTGGCTGACGCGGGCGGTCTTCGCGGTTGACGTAGCCGTAGCCGAAACGGCCACGGTCGCACAGAAAGTACTGGTTTACCGAACCGTTGAAGCGGTTTTCGATACGGCGCAGTTCGCCGTAGCGCTCGCCCGGGGAGATGTTGCAACCGCTGGAGCAGCCATGGCAGATGCTCGGCGAGAACTGCATGTCCCACTTGCGGTTGTAGCGCTCGGAGTGAGTCTTGTCGGTGAACACACCGGTCGGGCAGACCTCGGTGAGGTTGCCGGAGAACTCGCTTTCGAGGGTGCCGTCTTCTACGCGTCCGAAGTACACGTTGTCGTGTGCGCCGAATACGCCCAGGTCGGTGCCGCCGGCGTAGTCTTTATAGAAGCGCACGCAGCGGTAGCAGGCGATGCAGCGGTTCATTTCGTGGGAAATGAACGGGCCCAGTTGCTGGTTCTGGTGAGTACGCTTGGTGAAGCGGTAACGGCGCTCGTTGTGGCCGGTCATTACCGTCATGTCTTGCAGGTGGCAGTGACCGCCTTCTTCACAGACCGGGCAGTCGTGAGGGTGGTTGGTCATCAGCCATTCAACGACGCTGGCGCGAAACACTTTCGCTTCTTCGTCGTCGATGGAGATCCAGCTGCCGTCGGTAGCAGGCGTCATGCACGACATGACGATCCGACCACGCTTGTCGTTCTCGTCGGTGTACTGCTTGACCGCGCACTGGCGGCAAGCGCCAACGCTGCCTAGGGCTGGGTGCCAGCAGAAATAGGGGATGTCGAGGCCTAGCGACAGACATGCCTGTAACAGGTTGTCTGCCCCATCGACTTCGAGCTCTTTGCCGTCTACGTGGATAGTGGCCATGGTTCAAAGTTCTTCGTTGGCCCGGTGTCAGCGGGCGTGGCTAATGGAATCTTGTTATCCGCGCGAATCAAAACAGCCGTTAAAGGCGTCATCGCGCGAAAGCGAACGGCACGGACCGTTCGCTTTGTTTAAAGCGTTAAGCGCCGACTACGATCGGCCTTGCCAGAGGCGGGACGACGGCGCTGGTAGGCGCGATGCCGGCTTCGAACTCATGGCGGAAGTATTTGATTGCGCTGCCCAACGGCTCCACGGCGCCCGGTGCGTGAGCACAGAAGGTCTTGCCGGGGCCGAGGAAACCGACCAGACCCAGCAGGGTCTCGATATCGCCGGCTTGCCCTTCACCGTTCTCGATGGCGCGCAGAAGCTTGACGCTCCACGGCAAGCCGTCACGGCACGGGGTGCAGAAGCCGCAGGATTCACGGGAGAAGAACTCTTCCATGTTGCGCAGCAGGGACACCATGTTGACGCTGTCGTCCACCGCCATGGCCAGGCCGGTACCCATACGGGTGCCCACCTTGGCGATGCCGCCGGCGTACATTTGTGCGTCCAGGTGTTCCGGCAACAGGAAACCGGTACCGGCGCCGCCAGGCTGCCAGCACTTGAGCTTGTAACCGTCGCGCATGCCGCCAGCGTAGTCTTCAAACAACTCGCGACCAGTGACGCCGAACGGCAATTCCCACAAACCCGGGTTCTTGACCTTGCCGGAGAAGCCCATGAGCTTGGTGCCCATGTCTTCACTGCCTTCACGTGCCAACGATTTGTACCACTCCACGCCGTCGGCAATGATCGCCGGCACGTTGCACAGGGTTTCAACGTTGTTCACGCAGGTCGGCTTGCCCCACACGCCAACGGCGGCAGGGAAAGGCGGCTTGGAGCGCGGGTTGGCGCGGCGGCCTTCAAGGGAGTTGATCAGTGCGGTTTCTTCACCGCAGATGTAACGCCCGGCGCCGGTGTGGACGAACAGCTCGAAATCGAAGCCGCTGCCCAGGATGTTTTTACCCAGCAGGCCGGCTGCCTTGGCTTCTTCCACAGCACGGTTGAGGTGCTTGGCGGCGGTGGTGTATTCGCCACGCAGGAAGATGTAGCCGCGGTAGGTTTTCAGTGCGCGAGCACTGATCAGCATGCCTTCGATCAGCAGATGGGGCAGTTGCTCCATCAGCATGCGGTCTTTCCAGGTGTTTGGTTCCATCTCGTCCGCGTTGCACAGCAGGTAGCGGATGTTGATGGATTCGTCTTTCGGCATCAGGCCCCACTTAACGCCCGTGGGGAAACCTGCACCGCCGCGACCTTTAAGACCGGCGTCTTTCACGGTCTGGACGATGTCGTCCTGGGCCATGTCGGCGAAGGCTTTGCGCGCAGCCGCGTAACCGTTCTTGGCCTGGTACTCGTCGAGCCAGACAGCTTCGCCGTCGTCACGCAGACGCCAAGTGAGCGGGTGAGTCTCGGCCGACCGCTTGATGCGGTTGGCAGGACCGAAGGAAGTCAGGGTCATACGTAGCCCTCGAGCAATTTGGCAACGCCGGCAGGCTGCACATCACCGAAAGTGTCGTCGTCGATCATCAGCGCCGGCGCCTTGTCGCAGTTGCCGAGGCAGCAGACCGGCAGCAGGGTGAAACGACCGTCGGCGGTGGTCTGGCCCAGGCCGATGCCCAGATTGCTCTGGATTTCGCTGACAACGGATTCGTGGCCGCCGATGTAGCAAACCATGCTGTCGCAGACGCGGATGATGTGACGGCCCACTGGCTGACGGAAGATCTGGCTATAGAACGTCGCCACGCCTTCAACGTCGCTCGCCGGGATGCCGAGGATTTCGCCGATGGCGTAAAGCGCGCCGTCAGGCACCCAGCCACGTTCCTTCTGGACGATCTTCAGGGCTTCGATCGACGCCGCGCGCGGGTCTTCGTAGTGATGCAGCTCGTGCTCGATGGCCGAGCGCTCGGTTTCGCTCAGGGCGAAACGGTCTGTCTGGATAAGCGTGCTATTCATGCTTAGCGGTCCACGTCGGCCATAACGAAATCGATACTACCCAGGTACGCAATCAAGTCCGCGACCATGCTGCCTTTGATCACCGAAGGGATCTGCTGCAGGTGCGGGAAGCTTGGGGTACGAATCCGGGTGCGGTAGCTCATGGTGCCGCCATCGCTCGTCAGGTAATAACTGTTGATGCCCTTGGTCGCTTCGATCATCTGGAAGGATTCGTTGGCCGGCATGACCGGGCCCCACGAAACTTGCAGGAAGTGCGTGATCAGGGTCTCGATGTGCTGCAGGGTGCGCTCTTTCGGCGGCGGCGTGGTCAGCGGGTGATCCGCCTTGTACGGGCCTTCTGGCATGTTGCGCATGCACTGCTCGATGATCTTCAGGCTCTGGCGCATTTCTTCGACACGCACGATGCAACGGTCATAGGCATCGCCATTGGCCGCCAGCGGCACTTCGAATTCGAAGTTCTCGTAACCGGAGTACGGGCGAGCCTTGCGCAGGTCGAAATCGCAACCGGTCGAACGCAGGCCAGAACCGGTGACGCCCCATTCCAGGGCTTCCTTGGTGTTGTAGGCCGCGACGCCGATAGTCCGGCCACGCAGGATGCTGTTGTCCAATGCGGCTTTCTGGTATTCGTCCAGACGCTTTGGCATCCACTCGATGAAGTCTTTCACCAGTTTTTCCCAGCCGCGTGGCAGGTCGTGAGCGACGCCACCGATGCGGTACCAGGCCGGGTGCAGGCGGAAACCGGTAATGGCTTCGATCACCGTGTACGCCTTTTGACGGTCGGTGAACGTGAAGAACACCGGGGTCATGGCGCCGACGTCCTGGATGTAAGTCCCCAGGAACAACAGGTGGCTGGTGATCCGGAAGAACTCGGCCATCATGATGCGGATGACGTCGACCTTCTCGGGCACTTTGATGCCGGCCAGCTTCTCGACCGAGAGCACGTACGGCAGGTTGTTCATCACGCCGCCGAGGTAATCGATACGGTCGGTGTACGGAATGAAACTGTGCCAGGACTGACGCTCGGCCATCTTCTCGGCACCACGGTGGTGGTAACCGACGTCCGGCACGCAGTCGACGATCTCTTCACCGTCCAGCTGCAGAATGATGCGGAACGCACCGTGAGCAGAAGGGTGGTTAGGACCGAGGTTGAGGAACATGTAGTCCTCGTTCGCACCGGAACGCTTCATGCCCCAGTCTTCAGGCTTGAAGCGCGCGGCTTCTTCCTCAAGCTGTTGCTTGGCCAGGGTCAGGCTGAACGGGTCGAATTCGGTGGCACGGGCCGGGAAGTCCTTGCGCAGCGGGTGACCTTCCCAGGTTGGCGGCATCATGATGCGGGTCAGGTGCGGGTGACCGGCAAAGTTGATGCCGTACATGTCCCACACTTCACGCTCGTACCAGTTGGCGTTCGGCCAGATACCGGTCACGGTCGGCACGCTAAGGTCGCTCTCGGACAAGGCGACCTTGATCATTACGTCACTATTACGTTCGATCGACATCAAGTGATAGAACACAGTGAAGTCGGCGCCGTTTGGCAGCCCTTGACGCTTAGTGCGCAGACGCTCGTCCACGCCGTGCAGGTCATAGAGCATGACGTATGGCTTGGGCAGGTTGCGCAGGAAGGTCAGGACTTCAACGAGTTTGGCGCGGGCAACCCAAAGCACCGGCATGCCGGTGCGGGTAGGCTGGGCGGTGAACGCCTCGGGGCCAAATCGGTTATTCAGTTCGACGACCACATCCTGGTCGTCTGCCTTGTAAGGCGGGATGTACAGAGCACTGCCTGTAGTCATGGTTATTTATCGCTTTCGGTCAACGTAAAGAATGAAGCCAGTGTCTCGTTCTATAAAAGAAGCAGATCTGGATCAGACTTCGTCGGGGCTGCGCAGGTTGGTGACTGCGATTCGCTGTTCGCGGCGCTGTTCCTTTTGCGAAGGCATCTCGGCGCGGTACACGCCTTGATCGCCGACGACCCAGGAAAGCGGACGACGCTCCTGTCCAATCGACTCTTGCAAGAGCATCAAGCCTTGCAGAAAAGCTTCAGGGCGGGGCGGGCAGCCAGGCACGTAGACGTCCACGGGCAGGAACTTGTCCACCCCTTGAACGACAGAGTAGATGTCGTACATGCCACCGGAGTTGGCGCACGAACCCATGGAGATAACCCATTTAGGTTCGAGCATTTGCTCGTAGAGACGTTGAATGATCGGCGCCATCTTGATGAAGCAGGTACCGGCGATAACCATGAAATCCGCCTGACGCGGCGATGCCCGGATAACCTCGGCGCCAAAGCGCGCGATGTCGTGGGGCGCCGTGAAGGCGGTGGTCATTTCCACATAGCAGCACGAAAGGCCGAAGTTATACGGCCACAGGGAGTTTTTGCGCCCCCAGTTGATCGTGCCGTTAAGCACGTCTTCGAGCTTGCCCATGAAAATGTTTTTGTGAACTTGATCTTCTAACGGATCGGAAACGGTTTCCCGTTCGCCAATCGGATACTGCTCGTTAGGAGCATCGGGGTCGATCCTGGTGAGATTGTATTGCATTGCCAAAGCCTCATTGTTTCAGCTTCGCCTGCCGCTTGCGACGAGCTTCCGGAGCCCAATCAAGGGCGCCCACTCGGAACAGGTAGACAAGACCTGCCAACAGAATTGCTATGAAAACGAGAGCTTCGACGAATCCGGTCCAGCCGCTTTCGCGGACGGACACAGACCAGGCAAAGAGAAAAAGGGCTTCGATATCGAAGATCACGAAGAGCATCGCGACCAGATAGAATTTGGCTGAGAGCCGCAAGCGGGCACCACCTGTAGGTAGCATGCCGGACTCGAACGGTTCGTTTTTGCTGCGGCCCCAGGCTTTTGACCCGAGGAGGCTGGAGACGCCGAGCATGAAGGCGCAAAGGCCGACAACGCCCAGAAGGAAAATGGCAAAGCCCCAGTTGTGGGCCATGAGTCCTGTCGCTTCGGGCATGCTGGTAATCCTTAACAGAGAGCAAAGGTCTCTGAGCTTGAAAAGAAACAAAGCAGTGACGATATGTCGCAGCAATCAATCCCGCTGATTTTATGGCACAACACCGTGCAAGTAAAATTCCTATAGCGAAATTATTTATAGGAATAAGGACATAGCGCACCTCCGAAGCCCCGCAGCCCATGCGTTGCGGGCGTTAGCCGGGATTTCATCAAATATGTTTTGTAGGGAGTGTAACGAACATAATTTTGGATAAATGATAATCAATATTGTTTGCGGCGGTTTTTAAACTGTTTAATGGGTGGGTGGCCGGGAAGTTGTCTTATAGGCGCGTTACTGCAAGTTGTGGGTGTGGTCGTTTTACCTTGTTTTTCTGATCAAGAAACTGCTCTGGATCAATGATTTTTCGCAAGATTTGAAGGTTGGTACGTACCTTGTGGGAGCCGGGCTTGCCCGCGATGGCGGTGGTTTTGCGGTTGCTCGTAAATCCCAGGCAAAAAAAACGCCCCGAACCAGTCGGGGCGTCAGTTGTGCGACGTTGCGGTTAGCTTTCTATCCGGTCCGCAACGGCCGTTTGCTCAGGCGAATCAGATCAGTGGAACTGCTCTTCTTCAGTCGAACCGGTCAGTGCGGTTACCGAGGACGAGCCACCTTGAATCACAGTGGTCATGTCATCGAAATAGCCGGTGCCCACTTCCTGCTGGTGAGCCACGAAGGTGTAACCCTTGGCAGCGTCAGCGAACTCTTGCTCTTGCAGCTTCACGTAGGCAGTCATGTCGTTACGGGCGTAGTCGTGCGCCAGGTTGAACATGCTGTGCCACATGTTGTGAATGCCGGCCAGGGTGATGAACTGATGCTTGTAACCCATGGCGGACAGTTCGCGCTGGAACTTGGCGATGGTCGCGTCGTCCAGGTTTTTCTTCCAGTTGAAGGAAGGCGAGCAGTTGTACGACAGCAGTTGGTCCGGGTATTCCTTTTTGATCGCTTCGGCGAAGCGACGAGCCTCGTCCAGATCCGGCTTGGCGGTTTCGCACCAGATCAGGTCGGCGTACGGCGCGTAGGCCAGGCCGCGGGAGATGGCCTGGTCAAGACCAGCGCGCACTTTGTAGAAACCTTCCTGAGTACGTTCGCCAGTCACGAACTCTTTGTCGTACGGGTCGCAATCGGAAGTCAGCAGGTCAGCCGCGTTTGCGTCGGTACGGGCCAGAATGATGGTCGGCGTACCGGCAACGTCAGCAGCCAGGCGAGCAGCGGTCAGCTTTTGTACAGCTTCCTGGGTAGGAACCAGTACCTTGCCGCCCATGTGGCCGCATTTTTTCACGGAAGCCAGTTGGTCTTCGAAGTGAACGCCGGCGGCGCCTGCTTCGATCATGCTCTTCATCAGCTCGTAAGCGTTCAGTACGCCGCCGAAACCGGCTTCGGCATCAGCCACGATCGGAGCGAAGTAGTCGATGTAACCTTCGTCGCCCGGGCCTTTGCCGGCTTTCCACTGGATCTGGTCAGCACGACGGAACGAGTTGTTGATGCGCTTGACCACGGTTGGAACCGAGTCCACCGGGTACAGCGACTGGTCCGGGTACATCGATTCGGCGGAGTTGTTGTCCGCAGCCACTTGCCAGCCCGACAGGTAGATTGCCTGGATGCCGGCTTTAACTTGTTGCACAGCCTGGCCGCCGGTCAGGGCGCCCATGCAGTTGACGAAATCTTTCTCAGGACGGAAGGACGGCTTGGCGCCCTGGGTCACCAGGTTCCAAAGCTTCTCGGCGCCCAATTTTGCAAAGGTGTGCTCAGGTTGAACCGAGCCACGCAGGCGGACGACGTCAGCAGCGGAGTAAGCGCGTGTCACGCCTTTCCAGCGTGGGTTTTCAGCCCAATCTTTTTCGAGGGCTGCAATTTGCTGTTCGCGTGTCAGTGCCATGGAGATAAACCTCGTCGCGTCTTTTACGGAAAGTTGTTCTGCGGTGGAAAATTCATGCGCTCGCTGACCAGAAGCTTAGATGGTCAAGTCGGATTCGGC
This sequence comes from Pseudomonas sp. Hz4, assembly GCF_054898165.1. Taxonomy (NCBI): domain Bacteria; kingdom Pseudomonadati; phylum Pseudomonadota; class Gammaproteobacteria; order Pseudomonadales; family Pseudomonadaceae; genus Pseudomonas; species Pseudomonas sp. Hz4. The sequence goes on from NZ_CM142719.1 coordinate 2,423,736, forward strand.
GGGGATGGCGACGGGATGAACGATGGGCTCGAGGGGAAGTGAGCAGGTAAGGGCGAACTGGCGGGCGCATTCGGGCGTCGTGGGCCTTGGTGCGAACTTCAGTGTGGAGCCGGGTTACCTAATTACGCTTCCGTCCCTCGGGACAACTTCGTTCCAGTCGGCAACCTCGTCAAACACACCTTGTGGGCGGTACAGACACGAAGCGGCTCGCGGGGTAGGTGCGAACGGCGCCTCGAAGGCCCTTGCCAGGGCCCCTGATTAGCGGGAGCGAGGCCATCATGCCTTCGCTTTTTTGTATCGTCAAACGTTTTGTAGTGCTTTTTTTCAAGCACTACATCTTTGGTCTAATACGACTAATCAGTCAGTTTTCGGTGGTTTAGTCCAAAGTATCGACTTTAACCCGCAGGGTCATGTCGTCCCGTCCCTGAGTCGAGTAGCTGCGGGTCTGGCCCTGTTTATCGGCCTGTGTCTGGCGATTTACGCCAGCCAGGGTGATCCACTCGCCAACCCGGCCCGTGACAGTTGTGTCGGTACTTTGCACATTCACTACATCGAGACGTTCCTGGCTTATGCGGTCACGATTGGTGCTGATCGCCAAGTGAACGATGTCGCCGGTGACGCTGGCGGTGACGTAGAAACCCTGGGTGACGTTACGGTATTCGGTCTGGCTTCGCAGGTCGCCGTAAGCGTCGGTCTGAGTGCTGGTCAGCGGTACGCTCTGGCCGACCTGGATCAGGGCTGGTGCGCCTTCGCTGGCCTGAACCTGTTGGATTCCGCCATCACGGCTGTCGGTGCTGCGATTGATGATGCGGGTTTGATTCGGTTTGGCACCGTTCACCGAATAACCCTGATCGCCCTGGAAGTTGTTTTCGTTGGTGTCGACGGTGATCAGCAGGCGTTTGGGTTGGGTGTCGAGTTGCGCAATCAGGGCTTTAAGTTCGTCGATCTTGCGTTGATCGGCATTTACGATCAGTTGGTTGCCGTAGGCGCTGACCTGGCCATCCTTACCGATGAAATCCTGAGCCATCGGCAGCATGTCGGCGCTGGTGTGGTAGTTCAGGGGCACGATCTCGGTGGCGGCTATAACCGAAAAACTGCAGGCCATCAGCAGCGTGGTGAGCAGGGTGCGTAGGGACATATCCGTTATCTCCGACATCTTGAAGTGTTGATATTGCCAGTTTGTCGGCCCGGCGTGGGGCAAGTTGAATCGTAGACAGCAAAACGCCCCGGCATCGGTTGATGGCGGGGCGTGATCGTTCCCACGCTCCGCGTGGGAATGCAGCCTGTGACGCTCCGCGTCACTTGCCGCGATGGGCGCGGAGCGTCCCGAGAGGCATTCCCACGCGGAGCGTGGGAACGATCAGTCTCAAGCGGAATGCCGCACCATGTCCACATGCGGAATCCCTGCTTCCAGGAATTCCTCACTGACCAGGCTGAAGCCCAAGCGCTCATAGAACGCCGTGGCTTGTACCTGTGCGCTCAGCATCTGCTGCTTCAGGCCGCGCTTCTCGGCTTCACCGATCACCGCTTGCATCAGCGCATCGCCGACTTTCAAGCCGCGCCAGTCTTTGAGCACCGACACCCGGCCGACGTGGCCGTCGGGCAGCAGGCGAGCGGTGCCAATCGGAAAGTCGCCTTCGAAGGCCAGAAAATGCACCGCTGTTGCGTCATCAGCATCCCATTCCAGCTCGGGCGGAACGGATTGCTCGGCGATGAACACCGTCTCACGAATGCGCCGGATCTCGGCGTTGTCCTTTTGCCAGTCTGCGACACGAACGTGAATTTTATTCATCAGCAAACCCCAGGCTTCCTTGCTTAACCAGTTCACACAGCAGGCCGCGACCGTCTTCGTCGCTCAGCCAGTCGCCGAGGTTGTCGGTGTGCAGCGCGTCTGCGGCGCAAATCAACTTCAGCAGCTCGCGCAATTTGCCCGGCAGGTAACGGCTCTGGCCGCTGGCGAACAGCAGCAGGTCGTCATCGACTTCGGACCAGGCCATGCGCGCGCTCGGGTTGCGGATCAGTACTGCGCCTTGCTCAAGGCTGGCGAGCAGGTCGTCTTCTTCGATCTCTTCCGGTCCCACCACCAGTTCCGGGTAGCGCGGCTCGGTCATGAACTGGCCGAACCAGGTCAGCAGCAGACGTTCGTCGCTCATGTGCTCGGCAAGCAGGCCTTTCAAGCGATCAAGGGCGTCGTGCTGGATCTGATGTGGATCAGCCGCAGGCAGGGCGTCGGCATCGGTGTAACGCTCTTCGTCTGGCAGGAACTGGCTGAGGAAGTCGGTGAAGTGGGTCAGCACTTCAGCGGCGCTCGGCGCGCGGAAACCTACCGAGTAGGTCAGGCAGTCATCAACGGCAACGCCGCAATGGGCCAGGCGCGGCGGCAGGTAGAGCATGTCGCCCGGTTCCAGGACCCATTCGTCGGTGGCCTCGAAGTCGGCGAGGATGCGCAGGTCGGCGTGTTGCAGCAGCTTGCTCTCGGAATCGCACATCTGGCCGATTTTCCAGTTGCGCTTGCCGTGACCTTGCAGAAGGAATACGTCGTAGTTGTCGAAGTGAGGGCCGACGCTACCACCCGGGGCGGCGAAGCTGATCATCACATCGTCGATGCGCCAGCTCGGCAGGAAGCGGAAGTTTTCCAGCAGCTCAGCGACTTCCGGTACGAATTGGTCGACCGCTTGAACCAGCAGCGTCCAGTCGCGTTCCGGCAATTTGCTGAATTCGTCTTCGGCGAACGGCCCGCGGCGCAATTCCCAAGGGCGCTCGCCGTGCTCGATCACCAGGCGCGATTCGACTTCTTCTTCCAGCGCCAGGCCGGCCAGTTCGTCGGCGTCGATTGGGCTTTCGAATTCAGGAATCGCCTGGCGGATCAGCAGGGGTTTTTTCTGCCAGTAGTCGCGCAGGAATTCGCGCGCCGTGATGCCGCCCAGAAGTTGAAGAGGAATGTCAGGATTCATGTGTAACCTATTGAAAAAAAGCACTTTTCAGACGGGAATAAAAACGCCCGGCGCTGCCGGGCGTCTCAAACGGGTAAAGCGGTCGATCAGATGCGCTTGGCTTGCTCTACAGCGTTACCGATGTAGTTCGCCGGGGTGAGCAATTTCAGCTCGGCCTTGGCCGCGGCTGGCATGTCCAAGCCGTCGATGAAAGTTTGCAGTGCTTCAGGGCCGATGCCCTTGCCACGGGTCAACTCTTTCAGTTTTTCGTACGGGTTTTCGATGTTGTAGCGGCGCATGACGGTCTGGATCGGCTCAGCCAATACTTCCCAGCACGCATCCAGGTCAGCAGCAATTTTCTGAGCGTTGAGCTCCAGTTTGCTGATGCCTTTGAGGCTTGCTTCGTACGCGATCACGCTGTGGGCGAAGCCGACACCGAGGTTGCGCAGTACGGTGGAGTCGGTCAGGTCACGCTGCCAGCGGGAAATCGGCAGCTTGCTCGCCAGGTGCTGGAAAAGCGCGTTGGCGATACCCAGGTTGCCTTCGGAGTTTTCGAAGTCGATAGGGTTGACCTTGTGCGGCATGGTCGACGAACCGATTTCGCCAGCGATGGTGCGCTGTTTGAAATAACCCAGGGAAATATAGCCCCAGATGTCGCGGTCAAAGTCGATCAGGATGGTGTTGAAGCGCGCGATCGCGTCGAACAGTTCGGCGATGTAGTCGTGCGGTTCGATCTGCGTGGTGTACGGGTTGAAGCCCAGGCCCAGCTCGTCTTCGATGAAGGCGCGGGCATTTTCTTCCCAGTCGATCTCAGGGTAAGCCGAGAGGTGCGCGTTGTAGTTGCCGACAGCGCCGTTGATCTTGCCCAGCAGCGGAACGGCAGCGACTTGGGCGATTTGACGCTCCAGACGGTAAACCACGTTCGCCAGCTCTTTGCCCAGGGTGGTCGGCGAAGCCGGTTGACCGTGGGTGCGCGACAGCATCGGCACGTCAGCGAAACGGATGGCCAGTTCGCGGATGGCTTCGGCAGTCTGGCGCATCAGCGGCAGCATCACGTCATCACGGCCTTCGCGCAGCATCAGGGCGTGGGACAGGTTGTTGATGTCCTCGCTGGTGCAGGCAAAGTGGATGAATTCGCTGACCTTGGCCAGTTCTGGCAGCTTGGCCGCTTGCTCTTTGAGCAGGTACTCAATGGCTTTTACGTCGTGGTTGGTGGTGCGCTCGATCTCTTTGACACGCTCGGCGTGCTCCAGAGCGAAGTTTTCCGCCAAGGTATTCAGCACCGCGTTGGCTTCGGCGGAGAACGCCGGCACTTCGCTGATGCCAGGATGAGCGGCCAGGCGCTGGAGCCAGCGCACTTCAACCAGAACGCGAGCACGGATCAAGCCGTACTCGCTGAAAATTGGGCGCAGGGCCTGGGTTTTGCCGGCGTAGCGGCCGTCAACAGGGGAAACCGCAGTGAGCGAAGAAAGCTGCATGGGGTGTTCTCGGACAGTCGGGCAACGAAATGGGGCGCGTATCATACATGAAAAAATCCGCCGGTCCGTTGCCAACTGACCAGCGTCTTACGCGTTACAAATTACAAAAGGTCTTGCGAGCGCGGTTCAGCTGCTGCGCATCAGCGGGTAAAGCTCTTTCAGCAATTTGCGACGGCTGATCACCAACTGCCAGCGATGACCGCCCAACTGCCGCCACAGGCGCGCCGATCGAATCCCGGCCAGCAACAGGGCGCGGATTTTCGAAGCGTTGCTCGGTTGCTGCAGGTTGCGCATGTCGCCATGGACCTGAATGCGTTGGCGCAAGGTGCTCAAGGTGTCCTGGTACAGCGCGCCGCAGGCCGCAATCACGTTTTCGTGAGCCGGGCCGAAGTGCTCGACCTGGGACTGAATCTGCGGCAAGCGCTTGCCGATCTCATCCAGCATATCGTTGCGCTTGGCCAGTTGACGCTCCAGACCGAGCATCGCCAGGGCGTAACGCAGCGGTTCGCGCTGAAGGGTGCTCGGGTCGCGTTCAAGGGCGCCGATCAATGCGCGATAGCCTTCACGCAGATTGATGTCGTCGCCGCCGTAGACTTCCAGGGTGTCCTTGGGGTCACGAATCAGCAGGCTACCGAGCATGCAGGTCAGGCCGGCCTCGGTGGTCTGGCCGGTCTTGGCGATCTTGTCGACCAGCACGGCGGCGAGGAATACGCCGCCCAGTGCCGTCAGTTGCTCCTGAGTCGGGCTCATTGCTGCTCGCCTTGAGGAGTGCCCTTGCTCGTCCACGGTTCCGCAATTTCGATCACGCCGCCGCCGAGGCAGATTTCACCGTCGTAGAACACCACGGACTGGCCCGGGGTGACCGCGCGTTGCGGGTCATCGAAGGTGGCGCGGTAGCCGGTGGCGGTTTTCTCCAGCGTGCAGGGTTGATCGCTTTGGCGATAACGGACTTTGGCGGTCAACTTGCGCGGCTCGGTCAGATCAATCGGGTTGACCCAGTACATGTCTGAAGCGAGCAGGGCGCGGGAGAACAGATACGGATGATCATTGCCCTGGCCAACGATCAGTTCGTTGTTCTCAAGGTCTTTGATCAGTACGTACCACGGCTCGTCACCCGCGTCTTTCAAGCCGCCGATGCCGAGGCCCTGGCGCTGACCGATGGTGTGATACATCAAGCCGTGGTGACGGCCGATGACTTCACCTTCGGTGGTCTTGATCTCGCCGGGCTGGGCCGGCAGGTATTGCTTGAGGAAGTCGCTGAAGCGGCGCTCGCCGATAAAGCAGATTCCGGTGGAATCCTTTTTCTTCGCGGTGGCCAGATCATGTTTCTCGGCAATCGCGCGCACTTCGGGCTTTTCCAGTTCGCCGACCGGGAACAGGGTCTTGGCGATCTGTTCACCGCCGACGGCGTGCAAGAAGTAGCTCTGGTCCTTGTTCGGGTCCAGGCCCTTGAGCAGCTCGGTGCGACCCTCGATATCACGGCGGCGCACGTAGTGGCCGGTGGCGATCAGGTCGGCGCCGAGCATCAGGGCGTAGTCGAGGAACGCCTTGAACTTGATCTCGCGGTTGCAGAGGATGTCCGGGTTCGGCGTGCGACCGGCCTTGTATTCGGCCAGGAAGTGCTCGAACACGTTGTCCCAGTACTCGGCGGCGAAGTTGGCGGTGTGCAGCTTGATGCCAATCTTGTCGCACACAGCCTGAGCGTCCGCCAGGTCATCCATGGCGGTGCAGTATTGCGTTCCATCGTCTTCTTCCCAGTTCTTCATGAACAGGCCTTCCACCTCATAACCCTGCTCGATCAGCAGGAGAGCGGAAACGGAAGAGTCCACGCCGCCGGACATGCCGACAATGACGCGCTTCTTTTGTGTGTCAGAAGGGGCTGGATCACGCATAGGGATTCAATGAGTGTCTTGAAAAAGGACGCGATTCTAACAGGCCCAAGCCTGCAAGGCTAAAGAGAAGGGCGGATCAGTTCGAGACCGAAGTGTTGACCGTCCAGATAATCATCAATACAGCGGATGATCAGCTCACTGCGCCAGTTTGCGCGCTGTGCCAGCAATTCGTCACGCGTCAGCCACTTGGCGCTGACGATGCCGTCGTCCAGTTGATAGTCGGGGTGGTGTTTGATTGGTTTTGCGGTGAAACAGACTCGCTGATACGTCACGCCGTTACTCGGGGCGGTATAGAGGTAAATCCCCACCACGCCCGTCGGCTCGACGTCCCAGCCGGTTTCTTCGAGGGTTTCGCGCACGGCGGCGTCGATCAGGGTTTCGTCCGGGTCGAGGTGGCCGGCGGGCTGGTTGAGTACCGTTCGTCCGCCCTTGAGCTCTTCGACCATCAGGAAACGGCCGTTGTCTTCGACGATGGTGGCGACGGTGATGTGGGGTAGCCAATCCATAATTAAAACCTCCTGTTGAGGGGCGAAAACAGAAACCCCGGCACAGGGCCGGGGCTTCTTTGCATCCTTACAACCTTAAACCAGCGCAGCGATCGCGGCGTTGAAAGTGTTGCTTGGGCGCATGGCCTTGCTGATCAGATCGGCATTGGCGTGGTAGTAACCGCCGATGTCCACTGGCTTGCCCTGAACGGCGTTGAGCTCGGCGACGATGGTCGCTTCGTTCTCGGCCAGGGTCTTGGCCAGTTGGCCGAACTGCGCTTGCAGTGCAACGTCTTCGGCCTGGGCAGCCAGGGCTTGAGCCCAGTACAGCGCCAGGTAGAAGTGGCTGCCGCGGTTGTCGATGTTGCCGACTTTGCGCGATGGCGACTTGTTGTTGTCCAGGAACTGGCCGGTGGCCTGATCCAGGGTCTTGGCCAGAACCAGCGCTTTAGGGTTGTTGTACGTCACACCCAGGTGCTCAAGGGACGCGGCCAGGGCCAGGAACTCCCCCAGGGAATCCCAGCGCAGGAAGTTCTCTTCCAGCAGCTGCTGAACGTGCTTCGGTGCAGAACCGCCAGCGCCGGTTTCGAACAGACCGCCGCCGTTCATCAGTGGAACGATCGACAGCATCTTGGCGCTGGTGCCCAGTTCCATGATCGGGAACAGGTCTGTCAGGTAGTCGCGCAGTACGTTACCGGTCACCGAGATGGTGTTCTTGCCTTCGCGGGTACGGCCCAGGGTGAAGGCCATCGCGTCGACGGGCGACATGATGCGGATGTCCAGGCCTGCGGTGTCGTGATCCTTCAGGTAAGCCTGAACTTTCTCGATCACTACACCGTCGTGGGCGCGCATTGGGTCCAGCCAGAAAATCGCTGGCGTGCTGCTGGCGCGAGCGCGGTTGACCGCCAGTTTGACCCAGTCCTGGATCGGCGCGTCTTTGGTCTGGCACATGCGGAAGATGTCGCCGGCTTCAACCGACTGCTCCAGCAGCGTACGGCCAGCGCCGTCGGAAATCCGAACTACGCCATTTACCTTGACCTGGAAAGTCTTGTCGTGGGAGCCGTATTCTTCAGCTTTTTTCGCCATCAGGCCAACGTTTGGCACGCTGCCCATGGTGGTGGGGTCGAAGGCGCCGTGCAGCTTGCAGTCTTCGATCACCGCCTGGTAGATGGTGGCGTAGCAGCGATCCGGGATCACCGCCTTGGTGTCGTGCAGTTGACCGTCAGTGCCCCACATTTTGCCGGAGTCACGGATCATTGCTGGCATCGAGGCGTCGACGATAACGTCGCTCGGCACGTGCAGGTTGGTGATGCCTTTGTCGGAGTTGACCATGGCCAACGACGGACGAGCGGCGTAGACCGCCTGGATGTCCGCTTCAATCGCAGCTTGCTGCTCAGCTGGCAGGGCTTTGATGCGAGCGTACAGGTCACCGATGCCGTTGTTCAGGTTGAAGCCGATCTGTGCCAGCACGTCAGCGTGCTTGGCCAGTGCATCTTTATAGAACTCGGCAACGATCTGGCCGAACATGATCGGGTCGGAGACCTTCATCATGGTGGCTTTGAGGTGAACCGACAGCAGCACGCCTTTTTGCTTGGCGTCTTCGATCTCGGCAGCGATGAAGCGGCGCAGAGCGTTTTTGCTCATGACTGCGCAATCGAGGATCTCACCGGCTTGCACGGTGGTTTTTTCTTTCAGGACGGTGGTAGTGCCGTCTTGAGCGATCAGTTCGATTTTGACGGCGTCAGCGGCGTCGATCAGGGCAGCTTTTTCGCTGCCGTAGAAATCGCCGGTGCTCATGTGCGCTACGTGGGACTTGGAGTCCGCAGCCCAGGCGCCCATTTTGTGCGGGTGCTTGCGCGCGTAGTTCTTGACCGACAGCGGTGCACGACGATCGGAGTTGCCTTCGCGCAGAACCGGGTTCACGGCGCTGCCCTTGATCTTGTCGTAACGCGATTTGGCAAGCTTGTCGGCGTCGCTGGTCACGGTTTCCGGGTAGTCAGGCAGTGCGAAGCCCTGGGCTTGCAGTTCCTTGATCGCGGCTTGCAGTTGCGGAACCGAGGCGCTGATGTTCGGCAACTTGATGATGTTGGCTTCAGGCGTAACGGCCAGGTCGCCCAGTTCGGCGAGGTGGTCGGCTACGGCTTTGTCACCCAATTGCTCGGGGAAGCTGGCCAGGATGCGCCCTGCAAGAGAGATATCGCGGGTTTCCACGGCGATATCAGCGGAGGCGGTGAAGGCCTCTACGATAGGCAACAGTGAATAGGTGGCGAGGGCGGGAGCTTCGTCGGTGAAGGTATAGATGATCTTCGAGCGGGTGGGCATATTCGGATTAACTCTCTCTTCTTTGCTAAAGCGTGCGCAGAAAAACTCGAGGGGCGCCGGGTAAGCGCGTTCGTTCAAAGTCATCCATGAGCCGAATGTCGAGATTTGTGCGCGGTGATGTTGGGTGCATCAGTCGAGCGTCAAGCGGGTGGACTGCGGTAACAGTCCTGCTTTTTCGGGCTTGGAGTCCTCGTAGTAGAGAGGTCGGCCGTCGTGACTCTGTGGTCAGCGGCCGGCATTATACATAGGTAGCTGGCAATCTGCCGATGGTTCATAAGCAACGAATATCGTCCATTGGTCTAAAGGTCGCAGGGGCGAGCGGGGCGTAGAGTCTTGCACCGTGCTTGAGTTTGGCGCTTTTCCCTTTGCTTTCAGGCTTGTAGGCCGCGAACTGTGCAGCTTTGCGGCAGATGAATGGAACATAGGGTTTGCGTGCCGATTTAACTGGGGTACGCTCGAACGAAGCCAGATGTTCAATCCAAACAATGGAGTTCAGCATGGGATACAAGAAGATTCAGGTTCCAGCAGTCGGCGACAAAATCACCGTCAACGCGGACCATTCTCTCAATGTTCCTAACAACCCGATCATCCCCTTCATCGAAGGTGACGGTATTGGCGTTGATATCAGCCCGGTCATGATCAAGGTTGTCGATGCTGCTGTTAAGAAGGCTTACGGCGGCGAGCGCAAAATTTCCTGGATGGAAGTCTATGCCGGGGAGAAAGCGACTCAGGTTTACGATCAGGATACCTGGCTACCTCAGGAAACCCTGGACGCGGTCAAGGATTACGTTGTTTCGATCAAGGGCCCGCTGACCACGCCGGTCGGCGGCGGTATTCGCTCCCTGAACGTAGCCCTGCGTCAGCAACTCGACCTTTATGTCTGCCTGCGCCCTGTGCGCTGGTTCGAAGGCGTGCCTAGCCCGGTCAAGAAACCAGGCGACGTCGACATGACGATCTTCCGCGAAAACTCGGAAGACATTTATGCCGGTATCGAGTGGAAAGCCGGTTCGGCGGAAGCGACCAAGGTCATCAAGTTCCTTAAAGATGAAATGGGCGTCACCAAGATCCGTTTCGACGAAAACTGCGGTATCGGCATCAAGCCGGTTTCGCTGCAAGGTACCAAGCGTCTGGCGCGCAAGGCGTTGCAGTATGTGGTCGACAACGACCGCGACTCGCTGACCATCGTGCACAAAGGCAACATCATGAAGTTCACCGAAGGTGCCTTCAAGGAATGGGCCTACGAAGTGGCGGCTGAAGAGTTCGGCGCGACCCTGCTCGATGGCGGTCCGTGGATGCAGTTCAAAAACCCGAAAACCGGCAAGAACGTTATCGTCAAAGATGCCATCGCCGACGCCATGCTCCAGCAGATCCTGCTGCGCCCGGCTGAATACGATGTGATCGCGACCTTGAACCTGAACGGCGACTACCTCTCTGACGCCCTGGCGGCGGAAGTGGGTGGTATCGGTATCGCACCGGGTGCCAACCTGTCCGACACCATTGCGATGTTCGAAGCGACCCACGGTACTGCGCCGAAATACGCCGGCAAGGACCAGGTCAACCCGGGCTCCCTGATCCTGTCCGCCGAGATGATGCTGCGTCACATGGGCTGGACCGAAGCGGCTGACCTGATCATCAAGGGCACCAACGGCGCGATTTCCGCCAAGACCGTGACCTATGACTTCCACCGTTTGATGGAAGGCGCGAAGCTGATGTCTTCTTCGGCGTTTGGTGATGCGATGATTTCGCATATGTAAGCGAGTCGGCACAAAAAAACCGCCTTCGGGCGGTTTTTTCATGACTGGATGATCGGTTGCGTCAGCTCGACACCTTTTCGTGGTGAGTGTCAGGAGTGGCTGCTTCGTTCGCGACAGGCGCAGACGTGATCTTCACCGCGTGCAGGCCTTTGGGGCCCTGAACGATCTCGAAGCTTACGGCTTGGCCGGCCTTGAGGGTTTTGTAGCCCTCCATTTCAATGGCCGAATAGTGAGCAAAGAAGTCGATCTCTTTGCCATCCTCGTCGCGACCTTCTCTGGCGTCGGTGTTAATGAAACCGAATCCCTTGGCATTGTTGAACCATTTCACCTTACCGACTGACATACCCATATCCCTCTGCAACAGACTCCATCACTGGAGTATCATCCAGTACATCCGCAGTCAGTTCTTAGAAATAAGATTGACTCCGCGGACCTTTTTTACCCACTGTGGGCTCTATTGGTTGTAACACCGTTTTGCCGATAGTCAAGGTGACCAGGCAGTCGGAGTTGAAATCGACGATGGTCGCCCCCACCACTGTATTTGCACAACTGACGAACCTTTCTTTCCATGCATGCAATCAGCCAGATTCGACTAACATTCAATCAGGATCGCCCGACTCTCCAAAAAGATCATCCGGAGGAACACGACGACGATTCCGCAGGCATTGCTGTTCAGGAGGCCAAGCCTGCTTTACAGGCGCCGCCGATGTACAAGGTGGTTTTGTTCAATGATGACTACACACCGATGGATTTCGTCGTCGAAGTGCTCGAGGTGTTTTTTAACCTGAATCGAGAGCTGGCGACCAAGGTCATGCTGGCCGTCCACACAGAAGGACGGGCAGTATGTGGAGTGTTTACCCGCGACATCGCCGAGACTAAGGCCATGCAGGTCAACCAGTACGCCAGGGAAAGCCAGCATCCGCTGCTCTGTGAAATCGAGAAGGACGGTTAATCGCCGACCACTTGGGTATGAGGTGAAGCTATGTTAAACCGCGAGCTCGAAGTCACCCTCAATCTTGCCTTCAAGGAGGCCCGATCGAAGCGTCATGAGTTTATGACCGTCGAACACCTCCTGCTGGCGCTATTGGACAATGAGGCTGCCGCCACCGTATTGCGTGCCTGCGGCGCAAACCTCGACAAACTCAAGCATGATCTGCAGGAGTTCATCGACTCCACCACGCCATTGATCCCCCTTCATGACGAGGATCGTGAAACCCAGCCAACCCTGGGCTTCCAGCGTGTTCTGCAGCGTGCTGTCTTTCACGTACAGAGCTCGGGCAAACGCGAAGTGACTGGCGCCAACGTACTGGTCGCGATCTTCAGTGAGCAAGAGAGTCAGGCAGTGTTCCTGCTGAAACAGCAGAGCGTTGCGCGCATCGATGTCGTCAACTACATCGCACACGGCATTTCCAAAGTGCCGGGGCATGGCGATCACTCTGAAGGTGAGCAAGATATGCAGGACGACGAGGGCGGTGAGTCTTCATCTTCAGGCAATCCTCTGGATGCTTATGCCAGCAACCTCAATGAACTCGCGCGCCAGGGTCGTATCGATCCATTGGTAGGCCGTGAGCTGGAAGTCGAGCGCGTCGCACAGATCCTGGCGCGTCGTCGCAAAAACAATCCGCTGTTGGTGGGCGAGGCAGGGGTGGGTAAAACCGCGATTGCCGAAGGCTTGGCCAAACGCATTGTCGACAACCAGGTGCCGGACTTGCTGGCCAACAGCGTGGTGTATTCCCTCGATCTGGGCGCTTTGCTGGCCGGAACCAAATACCGTGGGGATTTCGAGAAACGCTTCAAGGCGCTGCTCAATGAGCTGAAAAAACGTCCGCAGGCGATCCTGTTCATCGACGAAATCCACACCATTATCGGTGCGGGTGCCGCGTCGGGTGGCGTCATGGACGCCTCGAACCTGCTCAAGCCGCTGTTGTCGTCGGGTGATATCCGCTGCATCGGTTCGACCACGTTCCAGGAGTTCCGAGGGATCTTCGAGAAGGACCGTGCCTTGGCTCGGCGCTTCCAGAAGGTCGATGTGTCGGAGCCTTCGGTAGAAGACACCATCAGTATCCTGCGCGGCCTGAAAGGGCGTTTTGAAACGCACCATGGCATTGAATACAGCGATGAAGCCCTGCGTGCAGCGGCTGAGCTGGCCTCGCGCTACATCAATGACCGGCACATGCCGGACAAGGCCATCGACGTCATTGACGAGGCGGGCGCCTACCAGCGTCTGCAGCCGATTGAAAAGCGCGTGAAACGCATCGAAGTGCCTCAGGTCGAGGACATCGTTGCGAAAATCGCGCGGATTCCGCCTAAGCACGTCAACAGCTCCGACAGAGAGCTGCTGCGTAACCTTGAGCGAGACCTGAAGCTGACGGTATTTGGTCAGGATGCCGCGATCGACTCGCTGTCGACCGCGATCAAGCTGTCCCGTGCCGGCCTCAAGTCGCCTGACAAGCCCGTCGGTTCGTTCCTGTTCGCAGGGCCTACCGGTGTCGGTAAAACCGAAGCGGCGCGTCAGTTGGCCAAGGCGTTGGGCATCGAACTGGTCCGCTTCGACATGTCCGAGTACATGGAGCGCCACACCGTATCGCGTCTGATCGGTGCGCCTCCGGGCTATGTCGGGTTCGATCAGGGCGGTCTGCTGACTGAAGCGATCACCAAGCAGCCTCACTGCGTGCTGTTGCTCGATGAAATCGAAAAGGCGCATCCGGAAGTCTTTAACCTGCTGCTGCAGGTCATGGATCACGGTACGCTCACCGATAACAACGGGCGCAAAGCGGATTTCCGAAACGTGATCGTCATCATGACGACCAACGCCGGTGCCGAAACGGCAGCGCGCGCTTCGATCGGTTTCACCCATCAGGACCACTCGTCCGATGCGATGGAAGTGATCAAGAAGAGCTTCACGCCGGAGTTTCGTAACCGTCTGGACACCATTATTCAGTTTGGTCGCCTCAGTCATGAGGTTATCAAAAGCGTGGTGGACAAGTTTCTTACCGAGCTTCAGGCGCAGCTGGAAGACAAGCGCGTGCAGTTGGAAGTGACGGACGCGGCGCGCAGCTGGTTGGCGGCGGGTGGCTACGACACGGCAATGGGCGCTCGACCAATGGCGCGTTTGATCCAGGAGAAGATCAAGCGTCCGCTGGCCGAAGAGATTCTCTTTGGCGAATTGGCCGATCATGGTGGGGTGGTTCACATCGATCTCAAGGACGGCGAGCTGACCTTTGACTTCGAGACCACGGCAGAGATGGCCTGACGGTTGCTGATCTGTTGTAACGCGAAAGGCGCCTTCGGGCGCCTTTTTGCTGTTTACGGTTTGGGTGTATATCCGTTGCTGCGGTAACGGCTGCTGGCGGTTTCGCCCTTACGGCAACTCACTTTTTTTTCAAACGCCAAAAAAAAGTAAGCAAAAAAAGGCTCGCCCCGAGCGTCCGGCCCCTCGCTTAGGCTCGGCGTTCCCTCGCTACGGTATCCATCTGGGGGCATCGCCTCCGGTTGGCTTCGCTTCAACCTCCTCTCGATGTGTTCGACTTCGTCGAACGGCGCTGCGCGCCTGCCCCCCAGATGAACACCTCCGCTCGGCCTGCCGAAGGGGCGGGTGGATCAAAATCAAAAGCTGCAGGCGAGCTAACGCTCGGCCTGTTGAGTGGTGAGGGGCGGGTGTACAGCAATGGCCATGTAGCAGCTGCCGTAGGCTGCGATCTTTTGATCTGGCTTTGGCTTTGGCTTTGGCTTTTGATGTTGATCGTGCTTTTGATCTTTCGCCCCTTCGGCAGGCCGAGCGTAGGTGTTCATCAGGGGGGTAGGCGCGTAGCGCCGTGCGGCGAAGCCGCACACATCGAGAGGAGGTCGTCGCGAAGCAGGCCGGAGGCGATGCCCCCTGATGGATACCGTAGCGAGGGAACGCGGAGCTTTAGCGAGGCGCCGTACGCCGGGGCGAAGCCTTTTGGTTCCTTTTTGGCGTTTGAAAAAGGGACTCGCTGTAAGAGCGAAACCGCCAGAAGCCATAGCCGCAGCAACGGATATACACCCAGAACCAAAATAAAACCGCAGACACAAAAACGCCCGGCATAAACCGGGCGTTTTGTATTGACTTGATTAGCGAGCGCGGTAAGTGATGCGCCCTTTGCTCAAGTCATAGGGCGTCAGCTCGACGCGCACCTTGTCACCGGTAAGAATACGGATGTAGTTCTTGCGCATCTTGCCGGAAATATGCGCGGTTACGACGTGCCCATTTTCCAACTCCACACGAAACATGGTGTTGGGCAGGGTGTCGACGACAGTGCCTTCCATTTCGAAGCTGTCTTCTTTCGACATGCAGTAAAGCCCTCGGTGTCCAATGAATGGCCCGGTGCAACTGCGCCAGGCAAAAGCGGCGTGCATTGTGCCCGAAAAATGGGGTTTAAGCCAAGGGGTTTACAGCTTGCTCTAGTTCAGGATGACCCAGCGCTGATTAATCAGCAGTTCGATAGGACGATATTGCGTCTTGTAACTCATCTTTTTGCAGTTTTTGATCCAATAGCCCAGATAGACAGCTTCCAGCCCCAGACGCTGAGCCTCGGTAATTTGCCAGAGAATCGCATAACGCCCCAGGCTACGGCGTTCTTCAGCGGGCTCGTAGAAGGTATAGACCGCCGACAGGCCGTTCGGCAGTAAGTCGGTGACGGCCACTGCCACCAGTCGCCCTTCGAGGCGAAACTCGTAGAAGCGGGAAAACGGCAGGTCACGTACCAGGAACGTCGCAAACTGATCGCGACTCGGCGGGTACATATCGCCATCGGCGTGACGCTGTTCGATATAGCGCTGATAAAGGTCGAAATACTCCTCGCTGAACCCTGGCTTGGCGGGACGTATCTGCAAGTCGGCATTACGCTTGAAGATGCGTTTCTGCTGACGGTTGGGCTCAAATTGCGCCACAGGTATGCGCGCCGGCACGCAGGCATTGCAGTTCTGGCAATGGGGGCGGTAGAGATGATCGCCGCTGCGACGGAAACCCATTTCAGACAGGTCTGCGTAGACATGCACATCCATGGGCTGACTAGGGTCGAGAAACAGGGTCGTGGCCTGTTCCTCGGGCAGATAACTGCAAGAGTGGGGCTGAGTGGCATAGAACTTCAAGCGCGCCAACTCGGTCATGATCAACCCTCGGGATAGCTTTTGAATTAAGTGTAAGCCACGCGCGCCAAAGTCGCTCAGCAAACCCAGGTTGCGCGGCTGGGTTGATCCAGATGCTGCGCAAGGTAGTCGGCAAACTCGCTGCGTGGAATCGCTCGGGCGCCGAGGCTGTGCAGATGATCGGTAGGCATCTGGCAGTCGATCAGCACAAAACCTGAGTCTTTCAGATGTCTGACCAGTGTGGCAAAGCCATATTTCGAGGCGTTGTCGGCGCGGCTGAACATGGATTCGCCGAAAAACAGCTGACCCATCGCCAGGCCATAGAGCCCGCCGACCAGTTCATCCCGGTCCCAGACTTCCACCGAATGGGCGTACCCGCGCTTGTGCAGTTCGAGGTAGGCGTTCTGCATCGCCTCTGTGATCCAGGTCCCGTCGGCGTAATCCCGTGGCGCGGCGCAAGCGCGGATGACCGCGGCAAAATCCTGATCAAAGGTCACTTGATAGCGTTGCTGGCGCAGCAGTTTGTTCAGACTGCGCGAGACATGCAGTTCGTCGGGAAGCAGTACGGTGCGCGGATCCGGCGACCACCAGAGAATCGGCTGGCCCTCCGAGAACCAGGGAAAACAGCCGTGGCGATAGGCCTGAATCAGACGATCGGCGGACAGATCGCCGCCCGCGGCCAACAGCCCGTTGGGATCTCGCATGGCTTTTTCCAGGGGCGGGAAGGTCAGGGTGTTGCGTTGTAACCAAGTCAGCATGGCATCCGGGCTTACAGAAGGGGAGGGCAGTGGCGGGCGGGTGGGCCCACCCTGAAGTGTGCCGTCAAACGACTGGAATGTCGTCGAGATACTTCTCGGCGTCCAGCGCGGCCATGCAGCCGGCCCCTGCAGAGGTCACGGCCTGGCGATAAACGTGGTCGGCGACGTCGCCGGCGGCAAACACGCCTTTGATTTCGGTGCTGGTAGCATCGCCTTCGCTGC
Source organism: Pseudomonas sp. Hz4 (assembly GCF_054898165.1). NCBI lineage: Bacteria > Pseudomonadati > Pseudomonadota > Gammaproteobacteria > Pseudomonadales > Pseudomonadaceae > Pseudomonas > Pseudomonas sp. Hz4. The sequence goes on from NZ_CM142719.1 coordinate 2,440,692, forward strand.
CGCCCTTGACCAGCAGATAGCCGTCACGCATTTTCAGCTGGCCTTCGAACAGGTCGGTGTTGGGCTTGTGGCCGATAGCGATGAACACGCCGGCCAGCGCCAACTCGCTGGTTTCGCCTGTATGGCTGTCCCGCAGGCGGGCGCCAGTCACGCCGCTGGCATCGCCCAGTACTTCATCCAGATTCTGGTTCCAGTGCAGGTGGATATTGCCGTTGGCGGCTTTTTCAAAGAGCTTGTCCTGGAGGATCTTCTCCGAGCGCAACTTGTCGCGCCGGTGAATCAGGTGAACTTCCTTGGCGATGTTCGACAGGTACAACGCTTCTTCAACCGCCGTATTGCCGCCGCCAACGACCGCGACCACCTGATTGCGGTAGAAAAAGCCATCGCACGTCGCGCAGGCCGAAACCCCTTTGCCGGCAAATGCCTCTTCCGATGCCAGCCCCAGGTATTGCGCCGAGGCGCCGGTGGCGATAATCAGCGCGTCACAGGTGTAAGTGCCGCTGTCGCCGATGAGTTCGAATGGGCGCTGTTGCAACTTGGCGGTGTGGATGTGGTCGTAAACGATCTCTGTATGAAAGCGCTCGGCGTGTTTTTGCATGCGTTCCATCAGCACCGGGCCGGTGAGGCCTTCGACATCACCGGGCCAATTGTCCACTTCGACGGTGGTGGTGAGCTGGCCCCCTGCCTGCATGCCGGTAATGACAACGGGTTTGAGGTTGGCGCGGGCGGCATAAACGGCTGCGCTGTAACCGGCAGGGCCGGAACCCAGAATGATCAGGCGGGAATGCTTCGCTTCGCTCATAAAAACACCTCATAAGCCTTTGTCACAAAAGAGAATGCATGCTCAAATTGAACCGCGAGTCATGTGCTGTTGGCTATGCTGCACCTTGGGTTTCAAGCATGGCATCGGACGAACAAACCCGTACAATGCCTGCCTGTTACAGTGCTTGAAATAAAATAAGCGGTGCGCGCCGTGTTTATAAAAGCCGGAGCGTAGTGTTAAAAGTAGTCTCAGTTACGCCTGTTAACTTTTTTACCTGCCTGGATTGGGCAGTTTTTTATAGTCATTCAACAGATGGACGCGCCATGGGCGCAGGAAAAGAAGCGTTTTGAAGAAATCCACCGCAGCACCAAAAACAGTCGTTCCGCTCTGGCGCCAGCAATTGCACTACCGGCTCAAGGAAGGTGCATTGATCGCCATTGGCGGCTTGTGCCTGTTCCTGATGATGGCCTTGTTGACCTATGGCAAGGACGATCCGGGCTGGAGCCATAACAGCAAAATCGACGATGTGCAGAACTTCGGCGGACCGGTCGGCTCCTACAGCGCCGATATCCTGTTCATGGTGTTGGGTTACTTCGCCTACATCTTCCCGCTGTTGCTGGCGATCAAGGCTTTTCAAATCTTCCGTCAACGCCACGAGCAGTGGGAGTGGAGCGGCTGGCTGTTCTCCTGGCGCCTGATCGGCCTGGTGTTTCTGGTGCTGTCGGGCGCCGCCCTGGCCCATATCCATTTCCACGCCGCGACCGGTCTGCCGGCCGGTGCTGGCGGCGCTTTAGGCGAAAGCCTTGGCGATCTGGCCAGGAACGCTCTGAATATTCAGGGCAGTACGCTGTTGCTCATCGCGTTGTTCCTGTTTGGCCTGACGGTGTTCACCGACCTGTCGTGGTTCAAGGTGATGGACCTCACCGGCAAGATCACCCTCGACCTGTTTGAATTGTTCCAGGGTGCGGCCAATCGCTGGTGGGCCGCCCGCACCGAACGCAAGCAACTGGTCGCTCAATTGCGTGAAGTCGACGACCGCGTCCATGACGTGGTGGCGCCGACCGTCACCGACAAGCGCGAGCAGGCCAAGGTCAAGGAACGCTTGATCGAGCGTGAGCAAGCGCTGAGCAAGCACATGTCCGACCGCGAGAAGCAGGTGCCGCCGGTCATTGCGCCAGCTCCGCCCAAGCCGGCGGCTCCCAGCCAGCGCGTGGAAAAAGAGAAGCAGGCGCCGCTGTTCGTCGACAGCGCCGTCGAAGGCACCTTGCCGCCGATCTCGATTCTCGACCCTGCAGAAAAGAAACAACTCAATTATTCGCCTGAATCCCTGGCCGCGGTCGGCCACTTGCTGGAAATCAAGCTCAAGGAATTCGGCGTCGAAGTCTCGGTGGATTCGATTCACCCAGGCCCGGTCATTACCCGTTACGAAATCCAGCCAGCGGCAGGCGTCAAGGTCAGTCGCATCTCCAATCTGGCGAAAGACCTGGCACGTTCCCTGGCCGTGACCAGCGTTCGTGTGGTGGAAGTGATTCCGGGCAAGACCACCGTGGGTATCGAAATTCCTAACGAAGATCGCCAGATCGTGCGCTTCTCCGAAGTGCTGTCGACGCCTGAGTACGATAACTTCAAGTCACCGGTCACCCTGGCCCTGGGCCACGACATCGGCGGCAAGCCAGTCATCACCGATCTGGCAAAAATGCCCCATTTGCTGGTAGCCGGTACGACGGGTTCCGGTAAGTCGGTAGGTGTGAATGCGATGATCCTGTCGATCCTGTTCAAGTCCGGCCCGGAAGACGCCAAGCTGATCATGATCGACCCGAAAATGCTTGAGCTGTCGATCTACGAAGGTATTCCGCACCTGCTGTGCCCGGTCGTGACCGACATGAAGGACGCGGCCAACGCCCTGCGCTGGAGCGTGGCGGAGATGGAGCGTCGCTACAAATTGATGGCGAAGATGGGCGTGCGTAACCTGTCGGGCTTCAATGCCAAGGTCAAGGAAGCCCAGGACGCCGGCACGCCGTTGACCGATCCGCTGTACAAGCGCGAAAGCATTCACGACGAAGCGCCGTTGCTGACCAAGCTGCCGACCATTGTCGTGGTGGTGGACGAATTCGCCGACATGATGATGATCGTCGGCAAGAAGGTTGAAGAACTGATCGCCCGTATCGCCCAAAAGGCCCGTGCTGCCGGTATCCACTTGATCCTTGCGACCCAGCGTCCGTCGGTTGATGTGATTACCGGTCTGATCAAGGCCAACATTCCGACCCGTATGGCGTTTCAGGTATCGAGCAAGATCGATTCGCGAACCATCATTGACCAGGGCGGCGCCGAACAACTGTTGGGCCACGGTGACATGCTCTACATGCCGCCGGGCACCAGTCTGCCGATCCGTGTCCACGGTGCTTTTGTCTCCGATGACGAGGTCCACCGGGTGGTCGAAGCCTGGAAGCTGCGTGGCGCGCCGGAATACAACGACGAGATCCTTGCGGGTGTCGAAGAGCCCGGTAGCGGCTTTGAAGGCGGCAGCGGCGGCGATGACGACAGTGAATCCGATGCGCTCTACGACGAAGCGGTGCAGTTCGTACTGGAAAGCCGCCGTGCGTCCATCTCTGCGGTTCAGCGCAAGCTGAAAATCGGCTACAACCGCGCCGCGCGCATGATCGAAGCCATGGAAATGGCCGGGGTCGTGACGTCCATGAACACCAACGGTTCGCGTGAAGTCCTGGCCCCTGCCCCGGTGCGCGACTGATTTGACTGATCTGAACTGAAAAAGCGGTGGCGCACTGATGTGCCGCCGCACTCCCCACGAATGTTATGAGGACTCCCATGCGTCTTATCCGCATGCTGTTGCTGCCGGTACTGGCTTTGACTACGCTTTCGGCCCACGCCGATGACAAGGACGTGGCGCGTCTGACCCAATTGCTGGAAAAATCCCAGACCCTGACCGCGCGCTTCTCGCAGCTGACCCTCGACGGCAGTGGCACCCGGTTGCAGGAAACGGCGGGTCAAATGTCCCTGCAGCGTCCTGGCCTGTTCTACTGGCACACCGACGCACCGCAAGAGCAGCTGATGGTCTCCGACGGCAAGAAGGTTTCCCTGTGGGACCCGGACCTGGAGCAGGTCACCATCAAGAACCTCGACCAGCGCCTGACTCAGACCCCGGCGCTGCTGCTGTCCGGTGACGTGTCCAAGATCAGCCAGAGCTTCGACATCAGCGCCAAGGAAGCCGGTGGCGTGATCGACTTCACGCTGAAGCCGAAAACCAAGGACACCCTGTTCGACAGCCTGCGCTTGTCGTTCCGCAACGGCCTGGTCAATGACATGCAACTGATCGACAGCGTCGGTCAGCGCACCAATATTCTGTTCACTGGCGTGAAGGCCAACGAGCCGATTCCGGCGTCCAAGTTCAAGTTCGACATCCCTAAAGGCGCGGACGTCATTCAAGAGTAAAACCCGGAAACTGTGGGAGCGGGCTTGCTCGCGAATGCGGTGTTTCAGTCGCCGCATATGTCATCTGGCACACCGCTTTCGCGAGCAAGCCGCTCCCACATTTCCAGCGGTGTTCACAGTGAGGTTTCATAAGTAGTGATGGACCTGTTTCGCAGTGCCCCGATTGCTCAGCCCTTGGCCGCCCGTTTGCGGGCAGCCAATCTGGACGAGTACGTCGGTCAGGAACACCTGCTCGCTCGCGGCAAGCCTTTGCGCGAGGCTCTGGAGCAGGGTGCCCTGCACTCGATGATTTTCTGGGGCCCGCCGGGTGTGGGCAAGACCACCCTGGCGCGGCTGCTGGCGGAAGTCTCGGACGCGCACTTCGAAACGGTTTCGGCGGTGTTGGCCGGTGTAAAGGAAATCCGGCAGGCGGTGGAAATCGCCAAGCAGCAGGCCGGGCAGTACGGCAAGCGGACCATCCTGTTTGTCGATGAAGTGCATCGCTTCAACAAGTCCCAGCAGGATGCGTTCCTGCCGTACGTTGAAGACGGCACGCTGATTTTCATCGGCGCGACCACTGAAAACCCCTCGTTTGAACTCAACAACGCGTTGCTCTCACGGGCCCGCGTCTACGTGCTCAAAAGCCTCGACGAAGCGGCACTGCGTAAGCTGGTGCATCGAGCCCTCACCGAAGAGCGTGGTTTGGGAGCGCGGCAACTGACCCTCAGCGATGAAGGCTTCCAGATGCTGCTGTCGGCTGCCGATGGCGATGGCCGGCGTCTGCTGAACTTGCTGGAAAACGCCTCGGACCTGGCTGAAGACAACAGCGAGATCGGCGTCGACCTGCTGCAAAGTCTGCTCGGTGATACCCGTCGGCGTTTCGACAAGGGCGGCGAAGCGTTCTACGACCAGATCTCCGCGCTGCATAAGTCGGTGCGCGGCTCCAATCCCGACGGCGCGCTGTACTGGTTCGCCCGAATGATCGACGGCGGTTGCGATCCGCTGTACCTGGCCCGGCGCGTGGTGCGCATGGCCAGCGAAGACATCGGCAACGCCGACCCCCGCGCCCTGAGCCTGTGCCTGGCGGCGTGGGAAGTGCAGGAGCGTCTCGGTAGCCCCGAAGGTGAATTGGCGGTGGCTCAGGCCATCACCTATCTGGCCTGCGCGCCGAAAAGCAACGCGGTGTACATGGGTTTCAAAGCCGCCATGCGCAGCGCCACCGAACACGGTTCGCTGGAAGTGCCGCTGCACCTGCGCAACGCGCCGACCAAATTGATGAAGCAACTGGGTTATGGCGACGAATACCGTTACGCGCACGATGAGCCGGACGCCTACGCGGCCGGCGAAGATTACTTTCCAGAAGAACTTGAGCCACAACCGTTCTATCAACCGGTGCCCCGCGGACTGGAGCTGAAGATCGGCGAGAAGCTCAATCACCTCGCGCAACTTGACCGTCTGAGCCCACGGCAGCGGAGAAAATAGTGATTCCTTTGATCGTTGCCGTTTCTGTGGGCGGTATCGCCGGAACGCTTTTGCGCTTTGCCACCGGTAACTGGATCAACGCTAATTGGCCGCGGCACTTCTATACCGCTACGCTGACCGTTAATATCGTGGGCTGTTTGCTGATCGGCGTTCTATACGGTGTGTTTTTGCTACGCCCGGAGGTGCCGATTGAGGTGCGCGCCGGGTTGATGGTTGGCTTCCTCGGGGGGCTGACGACTTTTTCATCCTTTTCACTGGATACGGTGCGCCTGCTGGAAACCGGGCAAATGCCGCTGGCCTTGGCCTATGCGGCCATCAGCGTATTCGGCGGGCTGCTTGCTACCTGGGCTGGCCTGTCCTTGACCAAACTTTGATAACGAGAGACCGACATGCTCGATTCCAAACTGTTACGTAGCAACCTTCAGGACGTAGCGGACCGCTTGGCATCCCGTGGCTACACGCTGGATGTTGCGCGCATCGAAGCGCTGGAAGAACAGCGCAAGACCGTCCAGACCCGCACCGAAGCACTGCAGGCTGAACGTAATGCGCGCTCCAAATCCATCGGCCAGGCCAAGCAGCGCGGCGAAGACATCGCACCGCTGATGGCTGATGTCGAGCGCATGGCGAACGAATTGAGCGCCGGCAAAGTCGAGCTGGACGCGATCCAGACCGATCTGGATTCGATCCTGCTCGGCATCCCGAACCTGCCGCACGAATCCGTGCCGATCGGTGATGACGAAGACGGCAACGTCGAAGTGCGCCGCTGGGGCACCCCGACGGCGTTCGATTTCCCGGTTCAGGACCACGTGGCCCTGGGCGAGAAGTTCGGCTGGCTGGACTTCGAAACCGCCGCCAAGTTGTCCGGCGCCCGTTTCGCCCTGTTGCGCGGCCCGATTGCTCGTATGCATCGTGCCCTGGCGCAGTTCATGATCAACCTGCACACCAGCGAACACGGTTACGAAGAGGCCTACACGCCTTATCTGGTTCAAGCGCCGGCGCTGCAAGGCACGGGTCAGCTGCCGAAGTTCGAAGAAGACCTGTTCAAGATCACTCGCGAAGGCGAAGCCGATCTGTACCTGATTCCGACCGCTGAAGTGTCGCTGACCAACATCGTCGCGGGCGAAATCGTCGATTCGAAACTGCTGCCAATCAAGTTCGTTGCGCACACGCCGTGCTTCCGCAGTGAAGCCGGTGCGTCGGGTCGCGATACTCGCGGCATGATCCGTCAACACCAATTCGACAAGGTTGAAATGGTCCAGATCGTTGAGCCATCGACTTCGATGGAAGCGCTCGAAGGCCTGACTGCCAACGCCGAGAAAGTCCTGCAATTGCTCGAGCTGCCGTATCGCACTATTGCACTGTGCACCGGCGACATGGGCTTCAGCGCGGTCAAGACCTACGACCTGGAAGTGTGGATCCCGAGCCAGGACAAATACCGCGAGATTTCGTCGTGCTCCAACTGCGGCGACTTCCAGGCCCGTCGTATGCAAGCGCGCTTCCGCAACCCGGAAACCGGCAAGCCTGAACTGGTTCACACCCTGAACGGTTCCGGCCTGGCGGTCGGTCGTACGCTGGTGGCGGTGCTGGAAAACTACCAGCAAGCCGACGGCTCGATCCGTGTGCCGGACGTGCTGAAACCGTACATGGGTGGCCTTGAGGTCATCGGCTAAATGGACTATCTGCCGCTGTTTCATAACCTTCGCGGCAATCGTGTGTTGGTCGTCGGCGGGGGGGAGATTGCCTTGCGCAAATCCCGCCTGCTGGCCGAAGCCGGTGCACTGCTGCGGGTGGTTGCACCTGAAATCGAGCCGCAACTGCGTGAACTGGTTATCGGCAGCGGTGGCGAGTGTTGGGTGCGTGGCTACGTCGAAGCGGACCTGGACGGTTGCGGGCTGATCATTGCCGCCACCGACGACGAACCGCTGAACGCGCAAGTCTCCGCCGATGCCCATCGGCGTTGCGTGCCGGTCAACGTGGTGGATGCGCCGGCCTTGTGCAGCGTGATCTTCCCAGCGATCGTCGACCGATCCCCTTTGATCATTGCGGTATCGAGTGGCGGCGACGCGCCGGTGCTGGCGCGGTTGATCCGCGCCAAACTGGAAACCTGGATTCCTTCCACTTACGGTCAACTGGCCGGTCTGGCGGCGCGTTTCCGCAGTCAGGTCAAACGCCTGTGCCCGGATGTGCAGCAGCGTCGGGCGTTCTGGGAAGACGTGTTCCAGGGTCCGATTGCCGACCGGCAACTGGCCGGGCAGGGCGCCGAAGCCGAACGTTTGATGCTGGCGAAAATTGCGGGTGAAGCACCGAGTGCAACGGGCGAAGTCTATTTGGTGGGCGCCGGACCGGGTGATCCCGACCTGCTGACCTTCCGTGCCTTGCGCCTGATGCAGCAAGCTGATGTGGTGCTATATGACCGCTTGGTGGCGCCCGCGATTCTGGATTTGTGCCGTCGCGATGCCGAACGGGTTTATGTCGGCAAGCGTCGCGCCGATCACGCCGTGCCCCAGGATCAGATCAACCAGCAATTGGTGGATTTGGCCAAGCAAGGCAAACGGGTCGTGCGGTTGAAGGGCGGTGATCCGTTCATTTTCGGACGTGGCGGTGAAGAGATCGAAGAGCTGGCAGCCCATGGCATCCCGTTCCAGGTGGTGCCGGGTATTACGGCCGCCAGCGGTTGTGCGGCGTATGCCGGGATTCCGCTGACTCATCGCGATTACGCGCAGTCGGTGCGTTTTGTCACCGGGCACCTGAAGGACGGTTCCACCGATTTGCCGTGGGCCGACCTGGTTGCGCCGGCGCAAACCCTGGTGTTTTACATGGGGTTGGTGGGCTTGCCGATCATCTGCGAACAATTGATCAAGCATGGTCGCGCAGCGGAAACGCCGGCGGCGTTGATTCAGCAAGGCACCACGGTCAATCAACGGGTATTTACCGGCACCTTGGCGGACCTTCCACGGCTGGTGGCGGAGCATGAAGTGCATGCGCCGACGCTGGTGATTGTTGGGGAAGTGGTGCAGTTGCGCGAGAAACTGGCGTGGTTCGAGGGTGCTCAGGCGCAGGTCTGAACACCCCGTTACTGATCGTTCCCACGTCGAGGTGTCGAAACGTCCGCGTGGGAATGCATCCCGTGACGCTCTGCGTCACAGTGTCAGAAGCGGACGCAGAGCGTCCATGGCGGCATTCCCACGCAGAGCGTGGGAACGATCGTCTGTCAGGCTTTACACCAAACGCCTTTCCCGCTCAGCCGCTCCCGATCATGCGGCGCGGTGAAATCCTGCGCCGGCCCTTTCGGCACAACCCCTGTTGGGTTGATGGTCTTGTGGCTGCCGTAGTAGTGATGCTTTATGTGCTCGAAATCCACCGTCTCGGCAATCCCCGGCCACTGATAAATTTCCCGTAGCCAGTTCGACAGGTTCGGATAGTCGGCAATTCGCCGCAGGTTGCACTTGAAGTGCCCGTAGTACACCGCGTCGAAGCGAATCAGTGTGGTGAACAGCCGAATGTCCGCTTCTGTCAGGTATTCACCGACTAGGTAACGATTCTCGCCTAACAGCAGCTCCAGCCGATCCAGCTCGGCAAACACATCATCGAACGCCTCTTCATAGGCTTTCTGCGACGTGGCAAACCCGGCGCGGTACACGCCGTTGTTCACCGCCGGATAAATCCGTTCGTTCAGCGCGTCAATCTCGCCCCGCAGCGGCGCCGGGTAGAAATCCAGGTCATTACCCGTCAAATCATCGAAGGCGCCATTGAACATGCGGATAATCTCCGCCGACTCATTGTTGACGATGCGATGCTGCTGTTTGTCCCAGAGCACTGGCACCGTGACGCGGCCGGTGTAGTCGGCAGAATCGGCGGTGTAGCGCTGGTGCATGAAGTCGAAGTGATCGAGTTGGTCGCCGGTCGATCCGAGGTTCTGGTCGAAGGTCCAGCCGTTTTCCAGCATCAGCCAACTGACCACTGACACATTGATAAAGCTTTCGAGACCTTTGAGTTTGCGCAGGATCAGCGTGCGGTGAGCCCACGGACAGGCGAGGGACACATAGAGATGATAGCGCCCGGCCTCGGCCGCAAAACCACCGACACCGGTCGGGCCGGGTTTGCCGTCGGCGGTCAGCCAGTTGCGACGCTGCGCCTGTTCACGCTGGAACGCGCCGTCCTTGCTGCTTTCATACCACTGGTCATGCCAGCGACCTTCAACTAACAAACCCATGTTCAAGACTCCTCAACAATAAGCGTTGGGGAGGAGTCTATTCGCATAGGTTCGATAAAAAAGCGTAAAGGTTGGGTGCTTATGATCGGCTAAATCGATTTGTCCCGAGCGTTCCAATACTGCTGGGCGGTTTCGAAGGCTTGATCGCGAGATTGGCCGAGGCCACGCAAGGCCAGGGCCATGGTCGAGATCAGCGCCATTTGCGGGTAGCTGTCGACCACGTCACCACGCCACACGGCTTTCAGGTGCTCGGGATCGAGCGCGGCCGGTTTGACGTGGCGCTGGCTCGACAGTTGCGGCCATTCCTCATCCCAGCTTTCGCCGCCGGTGGTGCCGTACAGGTGACTGTCGGCGTCCGGGTTGATCTCGATTTCGCCGCCGTCGCCTTTCACCACGATCGCGGTGTCGCCGAGCAAGCCGCTGGCATCGCGATGCACAGCCTGGTAACCGGGGTGGAAAATGCTTTGCAGGCCACAGCGAGCACCCAACGGATTGAGAATCCGCGCCAGGGAGTGGATCGGCGAACGCAGGCCCAGGGTGTTGCGCAGGTCGATCATGCGCTGAAGTTGCGGCGCCCAATCCATCAGCGGCATGAAGGCCAGTCCGCCGTTATCCAGCGCCACACCCACCTGCTGCCAGTCGCGGCACAACGGAATCTTCAACTCATCCAGCAACTGTTCGCTATACAGCCGACCCGCCGTGTGTGCGCCGCCGCCGTGCATGAAGATGCGCAGACCCTTTTGCGCCAGGCACTTGGCCGCCAGCAGATACCATGGCAGATGGCGTTTCTTGCCGGCATACGTCGGCCAGTCCAGATCGACGGCCAGCGCTGGCGGATTCAGACGTTCGCGCAACGCTTCGGTAAAGCCCGCCATCTCTTCTGCGCTTTCTTCCTTGTGCCGCAACAGCATCAGGAAGGCGCCGAGCTGGGTGTCTTCGACCTTGTGGTCGAGCACCATGCCCATCGCTTCGCGGGCTTCCTCGCGGGTCAAGTCGCGAGCGCCGCGTTTGCCTTTGCCGAGGATGCGCACGAACTGGGCGAACGGGTGTTCGGCGGGTGTTTCGAGGGTCAGCGCTGGGTAATTGGTCATAAGCAATTCGTCGGTTTTGGCAGGCCCGCCAGTTTCGCGGCGAGTTTGGCAGGGGTGCCTTTGAACAGTCGGTTCAGGTGCAGGCTGTTGCCCTTGTCCGGGCCCAGCTTCAATGCGGTGTACTTGATCAGCGGACGGGTGGCCGGCGACAACTGGAATTCGTCGTAAAAATTGCGCAGCAGTTCGAGGATTTCCCAATGCTCTGGGCTTAACTCGATGTCTTCGGCGGCGGCCAGGGCGCTGGCAACCTCAGAGGACCAGTCGCTCAGTTCGACCAGAAAACCGTCCTTGTCCAACTCGATGGCGCGCGCGCCGACTGTCAGGGAGTTCATAGCCAACTGTTGACCTTGTCGTAGTGAATCGACAGCTCGACGAAGGCCGGGTAATCGATGGCCTTGACCCAGTCAGGCAATTGCAGGGCACGGGCCTGGGCGTCTTCGGCTAGCACGAACAGTTTCAGACTGCGGGCGCTCAGCGCGCTGAATGGCGCGGTGCCCGGTTGCAAGGCATAGGCTGCGTCGCCGCACAGCAGCAGCGCATCACCAGCGCCGATCACGCGCAAACAACTGGTCAGGCGATCGTCGCCGAACGGGGAATGAGACAACACATGCAAAGTCGACATCAGAGGGTGATCACCTGGTCGTAACGGTCAATAAGTGCGGTGATTTCGTGGACGGCCAGCACCTGGGCTTCTTCCAGCGCTAAACCGGCCGGGTCCAGACCCCGTTCTGCAGCACTGTCGCCACAGACGAAAAGGTCTTCGACACCGAACATCGGCAAGGCTTGCAGGTTGGCGCTCAGGTCCTTCTGCTGGAGGGCCTTGGCGTCCTGTTTCGCGGCGAGCTGAAACACCCCGTCATCGAGAAACAGCAGGCCGATCGGCAGGTCGAACGCTCCGCCGGCCAACACGATGTCCAGCGCTTCCCGCGCACTCGGTCCGGACCATGGCGCTTGACGGCTGATAATCAGCAAGGATTTAGGCATCTCACGCGCCTCCGAAACAGATCAGGCGGTCAGCGTCCTGCACCGCGTCGTGCAACTGGCCGAGGCCGGACAATTCCCACGGCGCGCCTACCGCAACGGCTTCACGCTGATAGCGTCCGGCTTCTTCTTCGTTCAACACGCCACGGCGCAGGGCCGCGGCGATGCACACGACACCGTCCAGTTGATGCTCGGTGACGAAGTTGCGCCATTGCTTGGGCAAATCCAGCTCATCCTGCGGCGTGACTACGCTTGCGCAGGCGTTGTAGACGCCGTCCTGATAGAAAAACAGCCGGACAATCTCATGCCCGCCGGCCAGCGCGGCCTGAGCGAACAGCAAGGCGCGGCGCGAGGAGGGCGCATGGGCGGCGGAAAACAGCGCGATGGCGAACTTCATGACGGACTCGATCAGCAAAACTGCGGCCATGATAATGCTTTATCGCCGGGTCGGCGAAGGGCGTTTTCCTCGAGACCCCATCGCTGCACCCACTGAATTCACTGATCGTTCCCACGCTCCGCGTGGGAATGCCTCATTGGACGCTCTGCGTCCGCTTGGGACGCAGAGCGTCCCGGGCAGCATTCCCACGCAGAGCGTGGGAACGATCATGTCAAGATCAGCGCGGCATATACCCCAACTGCCAACGCCGCGGAATTTTCAGCGACAGCAGCCCGATGGCGCCGGCCAGCAGACCGCTGACAAACAAGGCACTGAGCCCCAGATGGTGTTCCAGCACGGCGCCGATGACCGCGCCAGCAAACATCCCGGTCCAGGGGATCAGTTGCACGCGCCAACCGTTGCGACGTTCGCCGAGCATCCAGCGTCCCAGTCCACGGCCGAAGCGCGACAGGGCGCCGGTGACGTAGGTCAGGCCGACCGGCAGGCCGTTCACTTCTTCGACGGCGGCATTGAGCATGCCCATGGCGATGATCGCCGCCAGCAACGCCGGCAATTGTTCCTCATAAGGCCAAGCCGCTGCCCCACACAGCAGCATGGCGATGCACAACAGCAAGGGCAGCGCCCGGCGGCCGCCGAGGCGGCTGACGACAATACCCAAGGCGTTGCCGACGACGAAGGTGCCGACGAGTATCATCAGGCGCAAGGTCAGGCCCAAATCGCCATCGCTGATCGCCACGGCGAGGCGGGTGGTGTTGCCGCTCATGAACGAGACGAAATCGCCGCTGGCCATGAAGCCGATGGCGTCGGTCATGCCAGCGAGCACGGAGAGGCTGGCCACCAGCGACAGGCCGATGCGTCCCCGCCATTTCCGGGTATGCAGGTGGCGTGGGCTGGCGCGGTCAGTTGAGAGGGATGGCAACATTCGCGAAGGTCGTCCTCAGGCAGCGACCGTGATGGTCACTTACTCAATCCATATAACTCGCAATACTCCAGCCAGTCCATGCCGGCCATCTCGGCCACTTCCTTGTGCACTTCCAGGCGTTGTGCCTGATAGTCCTCGGCCGTCGCCGCGGTCAGTTGCAGCGTCAGCTCCCAGGCAAACAACCCCAGGCGCTCGGCCTCGGCTTCAAAGGCTTCATGCAAGCGCTCCTCGCGGTACTGCGCCGCGGTCTCGCCCTTGGCCTGAGCCAACAGCGGGTTGAGGTTGTCGAGTTCGACGCGCAGTTCAGGGCGCTCATCGAGAAACTTCTTCAGCGCTTGCTCGTGTTGCTGTTCGGTTGCCGCCATGGTCGCTCCTTGAGGCCGGGTTACGAAGATTGCTTCTTGCTGGCCTTGGCCGCTGCTGCCAGGCACTCAAGGGCAAACTGCTCGGGGTACGTCATTTGAATCGGCGTGGTTTCACCTTTGACGGTTCTTTCGCCGTCGAGGATGTAACGAATCCGCTTGTCGGTGACGCCAATTCGCTTGGCAATCCAGGACGGCGTCTGACCGATCTGGCTGATCAGCTTGTCGGCATATTCAGCGGTCGGTTTGTAATATTCAGCGTTGGGTGTCATGGCCTTTCCAAAAAATGAGCCCGGAAAAATGGGCAATGCGGCGTTAATGGCGCGACAGGGTGCGCGAATCGTCACTCGGTGTCGCGGTATAAATGAAGTAAAGCAGAACGATACGCCGTGCCGCGGTGATACAGTCCGCTTTTTCTTGAAGAGCGAACGTAATGCGAATTCTGATGGTGGCGCTGGCCATAACGTTGCTGGCGGGATGCGCCGGCTCGGCGATGAACGATGCCCGCACTGGAACCCCGTACAAAACCCTGACGTCGGACAAGCCGGAAAAAGTCGTCGCCCAATGTGTGCAGTTTTCCTGGCAGGACGAGGCGGTGTTCGGGGTCGATGCGGGCGCGTATTTGCAGCCTGGCAAGAAGGGTGGTTCCACCGTTTACACGCGCTCGGCAGAGTCCTTTGTGGACGTAACGACTGACGCTTCGGCAACCGTACTGAATTATTACGCGCAGCATGACGACTTTGTGGCCAAGCGCCGACTCGCGGCACTGGCGACCTGCTTGTAAACCGTTTAGCTACTGATCAGGCGCTTCTGGAAAAAGAAGCGCTTGTGACCCGGCGGATAGTCAGCGATCTGGCCTAATTCGCTGTAGCCGAGTTTCTTGTAGAACTCCGGCGCCTGAAAGTCGAAGGTGTCGAGCCAGACCCCGATGCATTCCTTCTCCCGTGCCAGGTCTTCGGCCATTTGCATCAGCTTGGTGCCCATGCCCTGTCCACGTGCCTGCTCCGGTACCGACAGCAGGTCGATGTACAACCATTGGTAAAACACTCGACCGTGAAGCCCACCGAGAATCTCGCCACTTTCGTCACGCACCAGCAAGGCAATGGGCTCCTGCGTCGAGACGCCGGCCTTGGCGGCGTTATAGGCGCGCAACGGCAACAGGATCGCCTGGCGCTCTTCATCCGTGGGGTTTTGCGACCGTTCGATTCGCAGGGTCATCAGCTATTTCCTTATTTCAGCGGTGGAAAACATTTCCAAGCCTATCGCGGCCCCTGGTCGATGTTCCAGTCCTCAGGTGGAACCGTCGTTCGCGCGCAGATGTCTAGGTTAAACAGCGTCATTCCAGAACGCGGCCTATGAGGACCCTCCGTGAATATTTTTGAAGCCTTGCGCGAAAGCCACGACCGCCAACGCACCTACGCCGATGCGCTGATCCAGACCAGCGGCGATACCCCGGAACGGGTCGAGGCTTACCAGCAACTCAAGTCCGAACTTCAGGCCCACGAAACGGCTGAAGAGCGGCATTTCTACATTCCGCTGATGGAGTTCGATAACGGCGTCGACCTCAGCCGCCATGCGATTGCCGAACACCACGAGATGGACGAAATGATGGAAGCGCTGGACGAGACCGAGATGTCCAGCCCTGCCTGGCTGGCGACCGCGAAGAAGCTTGCCGAGAAGGTCCATCACCACTTGAAAGAGGAGGAGCAGAAATTCTTCCAAATGGCCGGCAAGCTGCTCGACGACAAACAGAAAGAGGCGCTGGCGGGTCAATATGTAAAGGAATACAAGGCCCAGATTTCTTAGGGCCAGGCTTTCGTTTTCGCCTAACATGTGCGCCTTCCGACGAAAAAAGGGATGCGTTGTCATGTCGAACACAGCCGAGCGAGTCAACCTCATCGAGTCCCAGGTGTTGTCCCACGACTGGTACCTGCTCAAGAAAATCACCTTCGATTACTTGCGCAACAACGGCGAATGGCAGCGCCAGACCCGCGAGGTCTACGACCGTGGCAATGGCGCGGCGATTCTGCTGTTCAACCGCGAAAAGAAAACCGTCGTGCTGACCCGGCAATTCAGATTGCCGGTGTTCGTCAACGGCCACGATGGCTTGCTGATCGAAGTGGCAGCAGGGCTGCTCGAAGGTGCGGCGCCTGAAGAGCGCATCCGCGATGAAGCAGAAGAAGAAACCGGTTATCGCGTGCACCATGTGCACAAGGTGTTCGAGGCCTACATGAGCCCCGGCTCGGTGACTGAAAAGCTGCACTTCTTCATCGCAGAGTACGATGCCGCGTCTAAGGTCAGCGATGGCGGCGGACTGGAGGAGGAGACCGAGGAACTGGAAGTGCTGGAGTGGAAATTCGATGACGCGCTTGAGGCGTTTTATCGCGGGGAAATCTGCGATGCGAAGACCATCATGCTGTTGCAGTATGCGGCGATGAAAAATATCTTCACCGACGCTTGAGCGTTAAATCAAAACAATTCCCCCGTCCTGCTGAGGCCTGACCACTCGCCACCTTCAAGCATCAGCAGCCGCTCCTTTGCTTCAAGCCCTCCGGCAAACCCGGTCAACTTCCCCGAAGCGCCAATCACCCGATGACACGGCGCCACAATCGAAATCGGATTCTTGCCATTCGCGGCTCCAACCGCCCGAACCGCACTGGGATTACCGATCTGCCGGGCGATCTCGCTATAGCTGCGTGTCGCACCAAACGGAATGGTCAGCAACGCCTGCCACACCTTCTTCTGAAAGTCCGTCCCGGCAAACTCCAGATCCAGTTCGAAACGATCGCGGGTGCCGGCAAAGTACTCCTGCAACTGTTGAACGGCGCGCACCAGGATCGGATTGTCCGCCGCCTCACTCATCGGCCCTAGCCGTACGCGGTTCGGTTTGTCGTTTTCCCAGAGGATGGCCGCCAGTCTTGAACCGTTCGCGACCAGCTTCAGCTCTCCGACCGGGGACGCCAGGGTAGTGAAGGTATAACTCATGCCGGCGAACTCCGAAAACTGTCAACAAGAGGCAAGCATACTGCCTCGACGGGGAGGCGCAATACGCAATCCCAGCCATACTTGCTTTTGCTCTTGAAGCCCCCCCTCTGTTTTTGTACAGAGCCTAAAAACAAAAAGAGACTGACTCATGAAGTTCGAACCTTTTGCCAAATCGCTGATTGCGACCTCATTGGTGCTCAGCTGCCTCAGTGCTTACGCGGCCTCCGTGGCGCCGGTCGCGGCCGAAAACGGCATGGTTGTCACCGCGCAGCATCTGGCCAGTCATGTGGGCGTCGATGTGCTCAAGAACGGTGGCAATGCCGTCGATGCCGCAGTGGCGGTCGGTTACGCGCTGGCGGTGGTTTATCCCGCGGCGGGCAACCTGGGCGGCGGCGGTTTCATGACCATTCAGCTGGCGGACGGGCGCAAGACCTTCCTCGACTTCCGCGAAAAAGCACCGCTGGCCGCCACCGCAGACATGTACCTCGACAAGGAGGGCAACGTCGTCCCTGACCTGAGCACCCGTGGCCATCTGGCGGTCGGCGTGCCGGGCACCGTGTCCGGGATGGAACTGGCGCTGTCGAAATACGGCACCAAACCCCGCACAGAAGTCATCGCCCCGGCCATCAAGCTCGCCGAAGACGGTTTTGTGCTGGAGCAGGGCGATGTGGATTTGCTGGAATACGCCACCGACGTCTTCAAAAAGGACATGCGCGATTCCGGCTCGATCTTCCTGAGCAACGGCGAGCCGATGCAGGTTGGCCAGACACTGGTGCAAAAAGACCTTGGCAAAACCCTGCGGGAAATTTCCGAGAAGGGTGCCGACGGTTTCTATAAAGGTTGGGTGGCAGACGCCATCGTCACCTCCAGTCAGGCCAACAAGGGCATCATCACCCAGGCCGACCTCGACACATACAAGACCCGTGAACTGGCCCCGATCGAGTGCGATTACCGCGGCTACCACGTCGTCTCGGCCCCACCGCCAAGCTCCGGTGGCGTGGTGATCTGCGAGATCATGAACATTCTCGAAGGCTATCCGATGAAAGACCTGGGCTATCACTCGGCCCAGGGCATGCACTATCAGATCGAAGCGATGCGCCACGCCTACGTCGACCGCAACAGCTACCTTGGCGACCCGGATTTCGTGAAAAACCCGATCGCCCATTTGCTGGATAAAAACTACGCGACCAAAATCCGCGCCGCCATCGACTCGCAGAAGGCCGGCGTGTCCCGCGAGATCAAACCCGGCGTAGCACCGCACGAAGGCAGCAACACCACCCATTACTCCATCGTCGACAAGTGGGGCAACGCGGTCTCGGTGACTTACACCCTGAATGACTGGTTCGGCGCTGGCGTCATGGCCAGCAAAACCGGGGTCATCCTCAACGATGAAATGGACGACTTCACCTCGAAAATCGGTGTACCGAACATGTACGGCCTGGTTCAGGGGGAGGCCAATGTCATCGCTCCCGGCAAGGCACCGCTGTCGTCCATGAGCCCGACCATCGTCACCAAGGACGGCAAAGTCGTGATGGTCGTCGGCACCCCCGGCGGCAGCCGCATCATCACCGCGACCTTGCTGACCATCCTCAACGTGATCGACTACGGCATGAACATTCAGGAAGCGGTCGATGCACCCCGTTTCCACCAGCAGTGGTTGCCGGAAGAGACCAACCTGGAAACCTTCACCACCAGTCCCGATACGGTGAAGATGCTCGAAAGTTGGGGGCACAAGTTTGCCGGGCCACAGGATGCCAACCATGTGGCGGCGATTCTGGTCGGCGCGCCTTCGCTGGAAGGCAAACCAGTGGGCAAAAACCGCGTCTATGGGGCGAACGACCCACGTCGTAATACCGGGTTGTCGCTCGGTTATTGAGGGTTGTGTTTTAAAGGGGACGGATCTAGTTTCCGTCCCCTAATCCACCGACTTAGCAGGAAGGAACCCATGGCCACTGCATTGCTGATCATCGACGTCCAACACGCCCTGTGCACCGGCGAGTACGAATGCTTCGACATCACGCGCGTCATCGAGAACATCAACAGCCTGAGTGTCAAAGCCAGAGCAAAGGGGATCCCGGTGATCCTGATCCAGCACGAAGAAAAGGGGGGGCTGCTGCAACACGACTCCGAAGGTTGGCAACTGGCAGACAGCCTGGTGACTTCGCCACTGGACCTGCGCCTGCGCAAAACCACTCGAGATTCGTTCTACCAAACCCACTTGCAATCATTATTGCAAGACCAGGGCACTGACCGCCTGATCATCTGCGGCCTGCAAACCGACTATTGCGTCAACGCCACCGTCCGCCAGGCCCTGAAGCTTGGTTATGACGTGGTGCTCGCCGCCGACGCGCATTCCACCGTCGACAACGGCAACCTTGCCGCTCAGGACATCATTGCTGAGCACAACGCAGACCTGGCGCACTTGACGGGGCCCGTGGCCCGAATCGACGTTACCCCGACCAGCGAAGTCCGCATTTAGATGCCGAAGATGTCGATCAACTCCGTTAGAAAGGCGCTCACCACATCACGCTGGCGCGCCGAATGCCTGACCGCCGCATGAAAGCCGACCTCATAGCGCAGCAGCTCAGGATTCAGCGGATGTAACTGCCCCAACTGTTCATGCTTCGCCGCATAATGCTGCGGCAGAAAACCCAAATGCTGGCCCGACAGAATGAGCAGGGCGGCGCCGTCCATGCTGTCCGTGAGCACGGTCAGGCGCTCGATCGAAGTGGGTGCCGGCATTTCCGGCAAGGGGTGGCTGGGCCACACCCAGTCGTAATCGCTGACGTCATCCCGGTCAGCGCGCCCACGTGTTCAAACAGCGGGTGAGTGGGGGCGCAATAGGCGATCTGGGTTTCCTGGAATAGCCCAAAGTAATCAATGTTGGGCAGACGGTGCCAGAAATAGCCGATCGCCAGATCGATATGGCCGTTGATGATTTTCTCTTCCAGTAGCGATGACGACAGCTCCGTGAAGTGGAAATACAGCCCCTCATGCCGGGACCGTAAACGCGCAATGGCCAGGGCTATTTTCTTGTTGGCCACCGGGTCGATTTGACCGAGCAGGCCGATGTTGATGTTGCCCGACACCTTGCGATTGATGTGCTGGACTTCAACCCGGAACCCCTCGGCAGCCGCCAGTAACCGGCGGGCCGCCTCGACAAACTGGCTGCCCTTGGGCGTCACCGAAAATCCGCCGCGCCCAGTTCCCTGCATGCGTGCTCCCGATACTCACTCACAGAGACGTGGGTCTAAGTAAACAGTTTGCCTGCGATATTTCATAGCCCTGATCAACGCCCTACATTGCAATGAAACCGGCGCATTGCCCATAAAAACAACAATCACCAGCATAGGAATATTCGTATGTCAGGGTCTCCTCATTCTGCGCACGCCGTCGAGGCGAGTGGGGGGTTGGCCATCGAAGGCCACTCGATCGTTTACATTCCGCAAAACGAACGTCACGCCAAGCTCAGCAGCCAGGGCCCTTTCTGGTTTCTAGGCAACTTTCACTTCTTCACCATCTCCATCGGTTTTGTCGGCCCAAGCCTCGGCTTGTCAGCGCTGTGGACTGTGCTGGCCGGCGCGCTGGGCATTATGTTCGGGACCATTTTCATGGCGTTTCATGGCTCGCAGGGGCCCGAAATGGGTCTGCCGTAGATGATCCAGTCGCGTGCGCAGTTTGGTTATCGCGGGGTGATTCTGGCCTTGATGGCGACGATGTTTGTGTTCGTCGGTTTCAACGTGGTGAACATCTCGTTGATCATGAACGGTCTTGAACAGGTCGAATATGCGGTGCTAGCCTTTCAGGCTGATCAGCCCCAGGCACTTTCGACAGCTTTCGTACGGAGACGACAACCATGGATATCCAGGCCCTACGCGGCGACGCAACCCACATTGATAAAATCGCCAGCCTCTTCGACGCCTATCGAGGCTTCTACGGCCAGCCGTCGAACCTGCCGCAGTCTCGCGCGTTCATCGCCGAGCGTATCGCCCGGGATGAATCCGCGATTTTCTACGTCCAGGCCCCCAGCGGCGAAGCGCTGGGTTTCGTCCAGTTGTACCCGACGTTTTCCTCCATCGACGCACACCGCACATGGCTGCTCAGCGACCTCTTCACAACCCCCGCCGCCCGAGGGCAAGGGGTAGGAACGTTGCTGATGAACACCGCGCGAGCCTTTGCGGCGTTGACCGGTGCCAAAGGCATGGTGCTGGAAACGGCCACGGACAATTTCAGTGCGCAACGGTTGTATGAATCCTTGGGCTATGTGCGCGATACGGGTTACTACACCTACTGCCTCGATTTGAAGCAAGGCTGAGCCAACCGCTGCCGGTTACATCAGCTCCACGGCAACTGGTCACAGGAAACTTCGATTCGCATGGCTGAACTGCTGGGTGATACACACACACACACACACACACACAGGCGCTGGCCAAAATGTGCGTCACCTTTGGCCTTGGCGTGTCCATGCATTCCTGGGTCTGGAGCTGGACCACGATCAACTGGGCAAGCTGCATGACCAATACCTCACCTGCGGCATTCGTCAGCGCGATGACGTGAAACAGATGCAGCGTTACAAGCCGGAATGGTCAGGCGCCAGCCCTCGATATCGACTTGTAACTGGCCGGGCTCGGATTGTTCGTCGAGGCGCAGCAAAGGGCAGATGCCTATCGCGGCGTCGCGCAGTGGCTGGTAAACCTCGCGGGCGGTCAGAGGCGGCACGTGTGTCTCCAGTGAGTTCGTGGCGTAGAAACGGGGTGCACAGGATAGACGATCATGGTGAAATCTCCGCGAGCTTCTGCTCTGGACACCCACTGATCTGGAACCCTACATGAAGAAAGCCGCCGTACTCACCTTCGCCTTGATACTCAGTACGGGGCTGTTCAGCACGCAAGCACATGCGGCCGGCGATGCTGAAGCGGGTGCGACACTGTTCAAGCGGATATGCGGTGGCTGCCATCAAGTCGGGGAGTCGGCACGGGGTTCTTTCGGTCCTGAGCTCAATGGCATTTTTGGGCGCCATTGCGGCAGCACGACCGACTACCAATATTCCGACGCGATGAAATCAGCCGGCATCGTCTGGACCCGCGAAACGCTGACCGCGTACCTCGAAGATCCCAAAGCAGTGGTACCCGGCACGCGCATGATTTTCTGGGGGCTCAGCGATTCGCAAAAGATCGAAAATCTGTTGGCGTACCTTCAGACGTTTCAGCAGCAGTAGGACTTTACGACATTCGTCAGGCGCGGAACACGCGGTGGTGCCAATCTGATTTACACTACCGCCCCTTTGACGGAGGGCAGCCGTTCATGGGTGTTTTCGCGCTTCTATATGACTACCTGATCAAGTGGGTGATCGGGCCTGTCACGGACCAGTTTTTTAGCATTTTCGATCTGAACGGCCGCTTCGGCATCGTGTTTCTCTGCTTGTCCTACAGCATCGCCTACAGCCTTTACCGATTCAGACAGTCTCGCGGGTTGACCGACGCACGTTCTTTCGGGCAGTTCATCGGCGGACGCCGGGTTCATTTTCATCGCTCGGCGTTGCTGGATTACCGGTACTACTTCGTGCGGGGCATCCTGAAAGTCGCGCTGGTGCTGCCCATTGTTGGCCTGGTTGACCCGTACGTCCTGCGCTCCGGCGACTACATCTCGTTTTTTACCCATCTTTGGGGCGCGCGCGTGCAGGTGGGGGAGAACCTCTCACTCTCCTTGCTCTACGGGCTGGGCGTGTTTCTGGTGCAAGACTTCATCCATTACTGGGCACACCGCGCCTTTCATTCCCGGTATCTGTGGGCGTTCCACAACGTCCATCATTCCGCGCCCGTCCTGGTACCGGCGACGGCAAGCCGAATTCACTTTGTGGAAAAAATTGTCGAAAAACTGATAGACACTGTCTGCCTCGGCGCCTATGCCGGGGTCTTTTGGTACGCCTGTGGCGGGGAGATCAGCCGGTATACCTTGTTCGGCGTGACCTATATGGTTTTCATCCTCAATGCATTGGCGGCCAACCTGCGTCACAGCCATGTCTGGCTCTCATTTGGGCCTGTGGTCGAGCATGTGCTGAACAGCCCCGCGCAACACCAGATTCACCACAGTGACGCGCCCCGACACTGGAACAAGAACTTCGGTACCAACCTGTCACTCTGGGACTGGATGTTCGGTACGCTCTACGTCACACACTCGACGCCCGAGCCCATTCAGTTCGGCACCGGCGAACAGGATCACGACCGTTACCTGACGCTCTATAGCCTGATCGTCACCCCCTTTGTGGACATAGCCCGCAAGATTCCCACCAGACGCGCCATGGAATGGGCGTCGCGTCTCTCCGAAAGATTGAACACGGTGCCGCAGGCGACGGAAACATCAGCCCGTGTGTGCCACCGTGCGGATTTCAATCAGCGAGTGCGCGAACGCCAGGCCCGTCACGCCGATTAGGGTGCCGGCCGGTCGGTGATCACCCACATACGCCTTGAATAAACCCACACATTGCTCGAAATGCTCTTGCGGGCTCATCAGAAGATCTCCATCACCTTAAGCTCGGTGTTTCCAGGACACACATGCGTAGCGGCGGGGCGGTGGATCAAGAGCGAGGCGGCCGACCTTCCTTTTGTTGATCGTGTGCATATCCGTTTCTGTGGTAATGGCCGCTATTGGTTTCGCTTTTACAGCGAGTCACTTGGAACAGCCCCAAGTAACCAAGGGCTCTTGCCCCTGACGTTCGGTGCCTCGCTAGTGCTCGGCATGCCCTCGCTCCGGTCCTGCTCCGTGGGCCCGCCGCCATCGGCCATCCATGGCCGGGGGCGGCTAACCCGGCATCCATGCCGGGTTGCCCACTGCGCAGAACCTGCGCTCGGCCTCTCGAGGGGGTGGTGCATCAAGATCAAGAGCTGCAGGCGAGCTAACGCTCGGCCTGTTGAGTGGTGAACAGCAGGTGTACGCCGATCTGCTTTATGTGGGAGCGAGCTTGCTCGCGAAGCTGTTGATCTTGCCGTTGCCGTTGCCGTTGCCGTTGCCGTTGCCGTTGCCGTTGCCGTTGCTTTGGCTTCAGATCTGCCGCCCCTTTCCCAGAGGCCGAACTCAGGCGTTGCGCAGGGGGCACCGCGGCAAGGATGCAGTGGTAGCCGCCCCCGGCCATGGATGGCCGATGGCGCCGAATGGCGGGGTAAAAGCCTTTGGTGACTTTGGGCTTTTCAAAGTGACTCGCTGTAAAAGCGAAACCGCCACCAGCCATCACCGCAGAAACGGATATGTACCCCAACCTTAAGTGAAACAGCATTAGGCTTTGACCCAGCGTTGGCGGCTCCAGCTGCTCAGCGAATCGACGGCCAATACCAGTAACAGCATGGCCAGAATAATAGTGCTGGCTTGAGCTTCCTGGAACAGGCTGAGGCTGACATAGAGCATCTGCCCCAAACCACCTGCGCCGACGAAGCCGAGCACGCTGGCCATGCGGATGTTGTTCTCCCAGCGGTACAGGATGTAGGCCAGTAGCTGTGGCAATAGATTGGGCAGTGTGCCGTACCAGAAAGCCCACACGGCATTGGCGCCCTGCAGGCGGATAGCTTCGGCCGGTTCGGGTGGGGTGTTTTCCAGCGCTTCGGCGAACAGGCGGCCGAGCACGCCGGTGGTGTGCAGGGCTAATGCCAGGGTACCGGCATTCGGGCCAAGCCCGGCGGCAAGGACCATCAACGCGGCCCACACCAGTTCCGGAATCGCGCGCAGGGCGTTGAGCACAAGGCGCGACGCGCTCTGCAGCGGCCAGCCGAATCGCCCGGCCGCGGGTAATGCCAATAGCAGACCGAGCACCGCCGCGAGCAGGGTGCCAAGGGCGGACATGGCGATGGTTTCCAGGGCGCCAAGGCCGATGGCTCGCAGATGCGCCGTGCTCAGGTCCGGGCTGAGAAAACGCTGCGCATAGGCACCCATCTGGTTCAAATTGCCGGTGTCACCCAATTCGGTGAGGTCGATGCCCAGATAGGTGAACGACGCGGCGACCGCTGCGCCGATGCACAGGACCAGTACCAGGTTGAACAGGCGATTCACGCCAGTCTCCAGCGCAGCAGGCGGCTGAGTTGATCGGCGAGCAGCACCAGGACCAGGAAGGTCAATAACAGACTGGCCACTTCACCGCCGGCAAACATGCGCAGCGACAAATCCATTTGCTGGCCCAGACCGCCGGCGCCGACGAAGCCCATCACCACCGAGGCGCGGATGGCGCATTCCCAGCGGTACACCGTGTACGACAGCAGCTCCGCAGCGACATTGGGTAAGATCCCGTAGCAAAAGGCCGCGAGCCGACTACTGCCGGCCTGCAGCAACGCGTGGGCCGGGCGCTGATCGACCGACTCGAAAATTTCAGCGTAGACCTTGCCCAGCATGCCGCTGTAGGTGATGGCAATCGCCAGTACCCCGGCAGTCGGGCCGAGGCCAACGGCGCGCACGAACAGCAAGGCCCAGACGATTTCCGGCACGCTGCGCAGGAAGATCAGTAAACCGCGTACCGGCCAACGCAGCAGCTGGCCCCAATAGCTCGGATGGCCGGCACGGGAGGCAGCAGACAGTGACAGCGCCCGGCTGGCCAGCAGGCTGGCGGGGACTGCCAAGAGCAACGCCAGGGCCATGCCGGCTGTGGCGATGGCCAGGGTCTGCAGGGTGGCTTGCAACAACAGCTCAATGAATTCCTCGCCATGAGCCGGTGGCCAAAAGGCTGAGACAAATTTGCCAATATCGCTCTGACTGTCACTGGCTACCAGTACGCTCAGGTCCAACTCGCTGTAGTGGATGCCAGGCCACAGCAGGGCAAGGGCCAGCAGAATGAGCAGCAGGCGGGGGCGGGTGGCGGGGTCTCGGGTATCGCGCGTCAGCATCGGGGAATCTGCACACTCATGGGTGCCGGAGGAACCGGCGAGGCTTGCAGCTGTTCGTTGGCGTAGAGCTTGTCGAGCAGCTCGCGGTCGACAACGCCGGCCGGCAGGTCGAACAGGATCTGTCCATCACGCAGGCCGATGATGCGCGAAAAATGCACCAGGGCCAGTTCCACCGCGTGCAGGCTGGCGACCAGGGTGACGTTGTGCTCCCGGGCATGGTGGCAGAGCACCGAAAGCGTGTGCTCGGCGAGCACCGGGTCCATGGCCGACACCGGCTCATCGGCCAACAACACCTCGGGCGCTTGATATAACACGCGGGCAATGCCTACGCGCTGTAGCTGTCCACCGGACAGCTGCTGGCATTGCGCGAACAACTTGTCACTCAGGTCCAGCCTCGCCAACGCCGCGCGTACGCCCGGAATATCCAATGGATGCAGCAGGTTCAGCAGGCTCTTGCCCAGACCCCACTGGCCAAGCTTTCCGGCCAGAACCGCAGTGACCACGCGCAGGCGCGGTGGCAGAGGGGGCGACTGATGTATCAGACCGATGCGAGCGCGCAGACGCTGACGCGAACGGGCAGAAAGCTGCCAGGCTTGCTCGCCGAGCACCTGCAGCTCGCCGTTGTCCGGTCGCAGGGCGGTGGCCAGCAGGTTGAGCAGGCTCGACTTACCCGCGCCGGACGGGCCGATGATGGCGACCTGTTCGCTTGCACCGATGTGCAGGTCCACGCCACGCAGCGCCTGGACGCCGTTGGCGTGGGTAAGGCTGACCTGGGTCAGATGCAATGTCATTTGAGCAGGTCGGAGGCGCGTGCGGCTTCCTCGATACCCTTGTAGTTTTCAGGCTTGGTTTCGATGAAGCGGCTGGCGGCCTGCAGGTCCAGAATCTCCTTGTCCTTCGGGTTCGCCGGATCGAGCGCAAGAAAGGCGGCCTTTATCTTGGCCGCCAGCGCCGGGTCGAGCGTCCCGCGCACCGTCCAGTTGTAGTCGTAATAGGTCGGAGTGGTAGCAAATACTTTGACCTTGGTGGTATCGACCTTGCCGGCGGCGACCAGTTTTTCCCACACGCTGGCGTTCAGTACCCCGGCGTCTACCTTACCGGCCTGGACCCAGGCGACGGTGGCGTCATGGGCACCGGAGTAACCCACGCGGCTAAAGTACGTTTCGGGCTTGATGCCGTCCTTCAGCATGAAATAGCGCGGCATGAGACTGCCCGACGTGGATGACACCGAGCCGAAGGCGAAGGTCTTGCCCTTGAGATCGGCGAGGGACTTGATGGCTGGGTCGGCAGTGATGAACTTGCTGGTGAACTGGGCGTCCTGTTCGCGCTGTACCAGCGCAATGGCATTGCCGGTTTTCAGGCGTGCCTGCACGAACGTGAAGCCGCCCAGCCAGGCCATATCGATTCTGTCAGTGGCCAGCGCCTCGACCACGGCCGGATAGTCGCTCACAGGCACGAACTCGACTTTCATGCCTGTTTGTTGTTCCAGATAAGCGCCAAGGGGCTTGAACTTGCGGAGCAGTTCGGTCGGGGCTTCATCGGGAATCGCGCTGACTTTCAAGGTGTCGGCGGCCTGCGCCAGCAGGGTACAAAAAGACAGGGTTAAGCCGATGGCCAATGCCAGGTTACGCTTGAGCATGTAAGTTCTCCGTTTCATTAGCGCAAAAATGTCGCTGCGCTAGGCACACGCTGATTGCTGAATGGCGTTTGCGAGGGTAGACGAAACGCAGCGAATATATGTGATCCTGCGTCGTTGGCCTGCTTTGCCGTTAGTGGGCGGGATTGAAGCGTGTAATGCCCCAATCCCGCCACTTCTATTTTTTGCCAACCGGCAATGGAGGGGTGCGAGGCGGGATCAATCGTTTTGTCCCAATCGACTCGAACGCCGACGCCAAGCGAAGCAGCGTCGAATCGTCATAGGCACGACCGGCAAAGGTCAGCCCGACGGGCATGCCGATGTCCGGCATGATGCCCATTGGCACAGTGACTGTGGGAACGCCGAGGTGCCGGATGGCGAGATTGCCATTGGCGACCCATACGCCGTTACTCCACGCGATATCCGCAGACTTCGGATCGACATCGGCATTCGCCGGCCCCACGTCGGCTACTGTCGGGAATACCACCGCATCAAGCGCCAGCCGATCCATCCAGTCTTCAAGATCGATTCGACGCGTCTGTTCAAGTCCGCGCAGCCCGTCAGGCAATGTGGTGATCTGGTCCCACGGTGTGATGCCGCGCTCGGCCATCCTCACATATTCGTCCATACCTGCGGCAAGGTCGTCCTCCCGGTTGGGGAGCGTCCCGGGGTCGTGCGGGAAAATCAGCGGTCCATCGACATCGGCCAGACGGTTCAACGTGGGATCGCTATTGGCTCGCAGAAAATCATCGAACGCCCAGGCCGACAGGTCCCACAGCTCATGATGAAGGAACTCTTTGGACACCAGGCCCCGCGTAAACACCGTCGGCGCACCAGGACGATCACCTTCGCAATTGGAGACCAACGGGAAATCGACTTCGACCACTTCCGCACCGGCAGCTTCGAGTGCCTGGCGAGCGGCTTCCCAGAGCCCGATCACGGAAGGACGGGTGATGATTTGCTGCCCCGTCGGACCACCGATGCCAGGCGCATCGCCTGTCCCCGCTTCGGGATCCGCGTTGATGTACATGCGGGGAACGCCAAATCGCTTTCCGGCGAGCGCATCAGTATTCGCGGCAAGCGACCCATAGGAGGCGGGACGCACCGAGGCAACGCTCGGAATCGGCACCCAGGGTTGCATCCGCCACAGGTCGCCCCGAGTGTCGGGATCATCCGCCACCACCACGTCGAGCACCTCGAGGAGGTCGGCCATGGATCTGGCGTACGGCACGACAACGTCCATCGTCGGCGTCAACGGCCAGTTCCCGCGCACCGAGATCACCCCGCGCGAAGGCGTATAGGCGCACAAACCATTGTTCGAGGCAGGACCGCGTCCGCTCGACCAGGTTTCTTCAGCGAGGCCGAATGCCGCAAAACTGGCGGCGGTGGCAGTACCGGCGCCGTTTGATGAGCCCGATGCGAAAGGAGCGGTGAGATAGTCACCGTTGTACGGGCTCTGCGCACGGCCGTAGACCCCGCGCTGCATGCCGCCGTTTGCCATGGGCGGCATATTGGTCTTGCCCAGGCAGATCGCACCAGCGGCGCGAAGTCGCTCGATCGTGAACGCATCGCGATAAGCAGTCAGGTTCGCGAACGCGGGACTTCCAGAGGCGGCGGTGAGCCCCTTGACCAGATAACTGTCCTTGGCCGTGTAGGGAATGCCATCGAGTGGACCCAGCGTCTCGCCTTTGGCCCGACGGGCATCGGACGCCTGCGCCTCGGTGAGCGCCTCGGTGTTTCGAACCACCACCGCGTTGAGGGCGGTGGACGTGTCGGGTCCGTCGTAGGCGTCGAT
Source organism: Pseudomonas sp. Hz4 (assembly GCF_054898165.1). NCBI lineage: Bacteria > Pseudomonadati > Pseudomonadota > Gammaproteobacteria > Pseudomonadales > Pseudomonadaceae > Pseudomonas > Pseudomonas sp. Hz4. Next base: position 2,469,612 of record NZ_CM142719.1, read on the forward strand.
CCTGGCGAGGTAGGCCTGGACAAGCTCAACCGCTGTGGTTCGGCCAGACTCGAGCGCGGCACGCAGCTCGGCAATGGAAACCTCGGTGACCTCGATCATGCTGTTACCACCGGCGGCGTTGGGTTCAGGGACATCACTTATCTCAAAATGGGTATTCATCGGTGTTCTCGTTGCGCGGCTTTATGCGTTCTATTTGACACCACGCCGGGGTCATCAGGCTTTGCTGGCCGCCAGGTAAGCGCCAAGGCGTTGCCCCATTTGCTCGCCCAAGGCTTGCAGGCCACTCAAGGGACGGACCATCACCTCAAACTCAATGATTTTTCCTTGTTCGTTGAAGCGGATCATGTCGATGCCCTTCAGCTCTTTTCCGCCGACGTTGGCGCTGAATTCCAGGATGACGTTCAACCCGTCGGCCGTCGACAGCTCCCGGTGGTAGACAAAATCCTCAAATACCTCGATGACCGTGTTAAGAATCATCGATACCACGGCCGCTCCCGGGTAAGGCGTGTGAGCCATCGGCGAGCGAAATATCGCCTGTGGGTCCAACAAACCGGGCAAGGCGCTCAAGTCACCCTTGCTGATCATTTCATGCCAATGGTTCAGGGATTCTGCGGCTTTGGGATGCAATTTCAGTTCAGACATTTTCAACTCCTGTATTTTTATTGTTTTGCAAACGCTTCAGTGTTGCTCCGGATTTGGTTGCAAGCTATCGGGCGCCGGGGAGGGCGCGCGGGCTTGTGCGCTGCAGGCGAGAAAACCGAGGACGGCGCAGGTCAGCAGTTGCGGTAAGCGTGGGGAACGGCGCATCGGCAAACCTCATTGGGTACGGGACTCGCAATCAGGTGTTATGTATCACAGGTGTGGCAGAGGCATTAAGTGGGGGATTGATTTATTTTGTTCACGAAAAAGCCCGGCTTGTCAGGCCGGGCTTTTCGTTGAGTACTGCGGTAAAGCTATTCATTTATGCAGCGCGGTAGTTGATCAGGCGATCCGAGCCACCTTCAGCGACAACCGGGTGAGCAGGGGTAACGGCGAAAACGTTCACTGCAAACACCGAGAAAGCGATGCTTAGGAGGATTTGGCGTTTCATGATGGTGTGCTCCACACGCCGGCAATGATCATCCTGTCGTCCATTGAACAGGAGTTGAAAGAGGCCGTGGCTCAGGCCCGGCTGGCGACGCAAGCCGCGCTGGCACCTCTCGACGGCGCAACACCGGTGGAACAAGCGCTGATCCGTGCTCTGGAACAACGCTACCAGGCCGGTCAGGCGACCAGCCTTGAGCAACTCTTCACCTGGAACGATGCCTATGCGGCGTCCATGCGCGATGTCTACAAAACCTTTCCCGACGATCCCGACGTCACAGCGCTGTTTGCCGAAGCGATGATCGACCGCACACCCTGGCAATTGTGGGACCTGAAAACCGGTGAACCGGCGGCGGGCGCCGACACGCTTGGCCTATCGGGCCGATCTGGGACTGGACAACACACTCAGCCGTGCGTCCTGGCATCTGGACAATGTGTGGAGCCTGCACGGTTATGTGGAATGCCTGAAACGACTGGGTCGGGACGCCGAGGCAGCCGCTGCCCAGACGCGACTTGATCTGGCAATGGCCCGCGCTGATGTGGAAATCACGGCATCGTGTTTTTGTCGGGTTGGAAAGCGTTGTTGCAACTGACGCCCCAACGCGCCGGAGATTGCCTATGGATCGCTTGTCTACGTTGTTGTCGCAGTTCGGCGTGCGCGCAAACCTGTTTTACAACGGCAAGCTTTGCGGCATGGCCTTATGCGATGGCGCTGACCAGCGCGGTCATATTCAACTGCTGCAGGCGGGTTCCGTCACGTTGCTGGGGCCCGATCGGAAGGACTTGCTGCTTACTCAGCCCAGTCTGATTTTCTGCCAGTTGCTCCTTGTCAACGGCCAGAGCATCGCCCGGTTCGAGGGGCAATCACACACCACCCCTGGTCCTCGGAATCGGTGCATCAATTGCGGCGGTCGCACTGTGGGTCTGGTTTGGTTGCTGTGGCTCTTTGAGAATGCTGAGCGGTGAGAAGGCGTGAGTCCGGGCATTGGAAAGGCGGCTTTCGACCCAATATAGACGGCCAAGCGGAAGCACCGAACCTGGACGATTCATATTGGCCAGTCATTCACTCATCTAAATCGAAAGGCTAAACCGATACTCGTGCTCTGTCCCTTCTTGCCGAGATATAGGTTCGATCAAGAAGCCACACCGTTTGAGTACTTTTGCCGAGCCGATATTTCCAGCGTAGACGTTGGCAACCAGTTGTTTAAGGTTCCAATGCGACTGCGCCTCCTGGATCAGATGCCTCACCGCCAGCGTTGCCAGTCCCCGTCCGCAAGCACTTTGAGCAATCCGATAGCCGACTTCTGCCGACCGCTCGGGCATGTCGATGCCTTTCAGGTTCGCTCGACCCATTATTTTTCCATTAGGATCTTCGATGACAAATGGGTGCCAGGCTCCGGCGGCATAATCAGATAAATAAGCCGCAATGTGGTCGGTGACGCCCTGCACCGAGTAAAAAGCAGAAGCGCGCGCGTCAATGTAGCGCTCGAACCATTCGCGATTGTCCAGTTCAAAAGTCAGCAACGCCTCAGCATCATTACTTTGTAGTGTACGAATTTTGACAGGCTTCATGAGTCGCTCCCCTTTCTGGAAGAACTACTTGGATAATTGTGCAGTGGAACAACGGTCCGCTCTTGGCCGAAAGCTACCTGTCTTGAATGGCTGCTAGCGACCCAAAGCTGACATTCAGAGTAAGAAAATAAGTCAGTCCCCTTTTCCCTTTTGGTGCAGGCAGCTAACGTTTGAGTTCAGCGGCGGCCGAAGGCCGTCCGCTGGAACGAATGGTTAGACGCTTGTTGCGACAACACGGACCCTACCTCCAAGCCCTGGCTCGACGTGAACGGAAAAGCCGTTCGCCTGAAGTGCCGTGGATACCCACTCTGGCGAAAGCCTGAGCTTCCGATAGGCGCTGACCCGTAGCCGCCAAGTAGAAGCAATTCGTTCATGGAGCACATCGTGCACATTGACGTAATAGGGTTCGTACTCAAGAAAGCAGGTCAAGATTCGATCGGTGTCGCTCTTTACGGAGACAAAGCGCCCTTGGCCAACAAGTGGAGAGGTGTAGTCTCGGAACGTGGCGATGAACTTACCACCCGACCGCAACGATTGCGCAGCAAGAGAGAACAGCTTCTCGACGGACGCCAGTTCTGGCAGGTGAGTCAACGTGTCTCCCATGCACAAGATTAGATTTGCCTTTGCGTCGAGGTGGCGCTGAAATGACAAGAGGTCATCCTCGACCGCTCTGACGGGCAGCGCTTCAGCGTGCACCCGCAGCTCGTCAAGCAGGATAGAGGATGTGTCCACGGCGACCACTGAGCAGCCGCGGCGAGCCAATGGAATGGCGTGCATGCCGAAGCCCGCGCCGAGATCAACGGCGGTGGTTCCACTGGCTAGATTTGGGAGAACGGCTTCGATCTCGGCTTCGCCCCGAGATACGGCGGCATCAAAGCCGCCGGCCATCCACAGGTAGACAGGAGCGAGGTGGGTCTCGTAGTGATCAGCGACGGTGGCCATGAATGTGGGTTCCAAGCGTCTAACGTTCAGGTTAAGGGGCCGCGGTACGCGGTCCCAGTGAGCGGAGCGAGCGATTTGAACCGTTTGTTAGGTATTGATGCGCTTAAGGAAGCAAGCCTTACCCCGCCGCGATGAGTAGCGGAGAGACCAGGAGCGTTGCCCAGAACCCTGATTTTGGAACGGCAATGACGCAAATGATTGAGGTGATGAGCACGTAGATGCCAACGATTTTGAGTAGTGCGAGGTCGCCAACTGCTACGGCATGAATGGCTGCGTGCCCGGCGAGCATGAAAAGCGGCCCCAAAATGGTAAACCAGAGTGCAGTACGCCGAACTTCATGCGCTCTGAACTGGTCGACGAAGCCGGCGCTCACGGCTTCAGCGAATGCTGTTTTGAACTTGATAATACCGAATGGAATATGGAAGACGCCCAAGGCGAACAGGGTCCATGCGACGATGTTTGACATGTCTTATGCTCCGTAACGGTAAGGTGGAATGAGTGGGCCTAACGACCGAGTTGAGGGGCGCGCATGAAGCGGGCGAAGCCCGCAGATGGCGCGTCCCGCTCGAACGACTGGTTAGACCTCAGTGGGCTGCGCATGGCGACTGGGAGTTTTGCTCACGCCTCCGTGGCCATTGGCCAACCGATTCGTGCGGCACGACGGAGATTGGATTGAACGACCAAGCGGTGGAACGGGGCGATGACAAGAATATAGAGACGACCCAGGCGGTTGTGGCAATGGACCACGGTTGACAGAGTCAGGTGACGTTTGCCTCCCGCCGACGGCTGATTGGAACAGAGGACGGAGAGCCTGAAGTCCAGGTGCTTGTCGTCTTCTCCAAGGATAACTTCGGTCGGACTTGTGCCATAGATCCTGAAGATGCCGACGCGGCCTGTCTTGCTCTCCGCACCAAGTGACGCAAGTTGCTTGGCAGTTTTGAGGCCGAATCTGCCGACCACCGCATCTCGGACTGCCATGAGGCTGCTGACCCACGGTGCTTGTTGGGAGAAGATGAACCTCGCCAACAGTTCGGGATTGGTCGACGCTCCGGGCGGAAGCTCGATTGAGTAAGCATCAGCAAGATTCGTCGATGCGTAGGCTCTGGCAATTGCCGACTCCGGAGGAAGCGATACCGGCGTTGCGCGATGCTGTTGGGTTGACATGTGTGCGGTCCAGTGGTTGGGTTCTGAGGTCTAACGCGCCGTTGAGCGGCGCCGGAGCGCGTAGCGCGGAGGCGCCCGCTCCAACGGCTGGTTAGGCGTCATTCACATCGTTTCCAGCAGACGGAGATTCTTCTCTAAGTCCAATTCTTCCACCGTAACAGCAATTCCTTTTGAGTTGTCTGTGCGGAGATGAATGATCTTTTGGTACTCGGGTGAGTGGTACCAACTATTAAGCGCTTCCTTTGATTTGAATCGAATAACGACCGTCATCGAGCCTGGCTCACCCTCTAACGGTTCCGATTCGTAATCGGCTACGAGTATTTCTGCGCCGTGCGCTTCAAGCGTCGGAAAGACGGCGGGGACATAAGATTTAAAGCCTTCCGGCTTCGTGAGTTCGAAGTTGGCAACCAGATATGCGCTCATCAATTTATCCTTGACTCGTCGTGTTAGTAACTTGGTTTTGTCATTTCGTCGAGGAACCTAGCCGCTGCAGGATAATGGGACGGCTGCGTGACGCCTAACGATTAAGTGTGGGGTTCACGGCAACTTCAGGTTCCAGGCACTAGCGCATCAGGAGCGGAGCTCGCATGGATCGTGGCGATGCCGTCCGGATAACCAATGTCCACACCTTGATGAGGTCCAGAGCCCGCTGAGCGATCAAAGCTTCCGAAGGAACAGCATGAATTAAGTGGATGTTGTTGAGGCGCCAACTTCTCCTTGTCGGATACTGAGCCCGATCAAGGCATCATAGAGCTCTTGCTGCCCAGCTGGCAGAACAGGGAGCAACGTCGCACGGCGCTTGTCGACATCGAACCAGGATTCAACCAACCATCCCACCAGATAGAGCGCCGAAAGGCATCCGCCAGCGGTTGCAATGTTCCCCTGGCATACAAGAGGCTGGTCCACGGGCTCAAGTCCCAGAGCTTGCAAGCTCGATCGTGCATCCGGGTGTGTAGTTGCTTGGCCGCTGAGCAGCCCAAGCCGTTCGAGAATGAAGGCTCCGGCGCATATGGAGCCGATTCGCTGGCGTCTGGGATCAAGTTCAAACGACGGCAGGAAATCTGGAGCGGCAAGTGCGGCGGGTATCCCTTCCTTGCCGCTGACGAACAGTACCGCGTCGGCGTTATTGGCCTCGGAAAGCGGACCGTGCACCGAAACAGGCAGGCCGTGCGCCGATCGCACGATAGAGCTAGAACCCAATATTCGGACGTGCCAGTCCTCAGTGTTGCGGCCTAAAATGTCCCACATCAGGAAGAGGTCGATATCAGTGAATTGGTCGAAAGCAACCAGAACGATTTTCTTCAAGGCGAGCTCCATGAAAAGTGCTGGCGTGCAAAACGCAACGGCCATCTTTGCTGGTGTTCGCAGCGTATCAATCGGTTGCGCACCATACACAGTCTGTATGGCGCTAAATATGGAGCGAAATAACTGGTGAGAAAACTAACTCGTAACCATTGGATCGCGGCTGGTTTTGAGGCCCTCGACCAAATAGGGCATATTGGCGTTTCGGCCGAGAGTCTATCGCGCCGATTGAATGTGACCCGCGGATCGTTCTATCACCATTTCCGCAATCGCGAAGACTTTGTCCGCACCTTGCTGGCCGCTTGGGAAGACGACTACACGGAGCGCATGCTCGCTTATGCGGCGCAGGGTCGTAGCGCGGGCGAAATCTTGAAACGCTACTTGAGTATTGCCGCTGAGAAACAACCTGGGCGGGAGGTTTCCATCCGAGCCTGGTCGCTGCACGATCCGTTGGTAGGCGAGTTTCAGCAGCGTGTTGACACAAGACGACTGGACTTCGCGATACGGACGTGCCGCCGCTTGGTCCATATGCCAGGCGAAGCAGAAGTAATTGGTCTGGTGGCCCATCTGTGCCTGATTGGAGGTCAACAGGCAGGGCTGCGGCGTGATGCCGCTCGCTTCAACAGTTTCCTGCATCGAGCCTTTTCACTTTTCGAAGGGGCTCTTCCACCGTGGCGGGCCTAAGTCATGAACTAAATTGGGTAACTGAATAAATAGAGGTCGCGTGCCTGCCTAGCCTGGGTCAGTACAAGAGAAAGCGGTGTAGTCTTTCATCGCCCGAGTTACAGACTGAATCGCCCCTAATTTCGTAGTCACTCGATGACCGCTTCTGGCCGATTGCTGCTTTTCATGAAGGGCATTTGACGACCCAATGCGGACGCTGACCAGCATTTGGTTAAGGGGCGGGCTTTAGCCCGTCCCAGTGAGCGAGGCGAACGGTTTGAACCAGTTGTTATGCATGTTTTACTAGCCGTTTCTTTAAATGATACAGGTTAGTCCCGATGGGTCGATCCTCAAGAACACCATAAATCTCATACCCATGCTGCTCATAGAACTGTTTAGCATCAACGGTTTTTAAGAATGCAACTACTGCCCCATTGTTGGCGCCAATCGTTTCTGCTTTTTCCAATAGCATAGAACCGACTTTTCTACCGCGATGAGATTCCTTAACCCAAAAGGTATCAATTTCTAAGCCATCCCAGTAACAATTACAGCTTATTGCACCGATGTAGTCGCCTACTTCATCGTGTGCAACCACCATAAATATTTTATCTTCCGATTCTGGCGGTAGACTTGGATATTGAATTCGAAGATATTCTGAAAACCTATTATTCAGAACTCCTTGATCCTTTTCTGTTGGAGAATCCAATATATCAATCTTGATTTCCACTTTATTGCTCCGATCATTCAACTTTGAGTTGCCGTACGGCTTTTGGCATAACAATTAATTTTGCGACATGCGATGTCGCATAATATTCCATGTTCATGCGTAATCCCTTGAACAATCAAAAAATCGAGTCGGTAAACGCGACATCAAGAAGGGGGAAAGCGGCATATTTTTTTGCACATTACTGACGTATTAGCTGCGTGTCCATGGTCTGCTTGTGGCCGAAAGCTGCCTTTCGAAACACCCTCAGATTCATTTGTCACATTTAGATTGAGCTGCTTGATTTGGTCGGAGAGGTGGCGTCGTAGGGTAGGGGTTGCGGAAGCGACCGAAAAGATGCGGAAATGACACAGAGGTGGTGCAACAGAAGTCGCGTACCCCAGAAACGACAAAGCCCCGAATAATCAGGACTTTGTCGTATAAAGATGGCGGAGGCGATGTCTTTTATTTTGATGTTCATTGACGTCCATTAAGGTTCAATTTGGAGCGTAAAATAACTTTAAAAACAGTCAGTTATGAAGTTTTTTGTCTTTTGTGTTCCGCGTACAACCACGGAAAGCCAGGGGCCAAGGTATGGGCTGGAGTATGGGCTGAAACTCATCTAGATTGAGTCATCATCCTTTAAATTTCCCCTACAAAACGACTGGCTCTCAGTAGAATCCTCACAGCTTTCGTCCAGGCTGAATTAAGCATTAGCGCTCAACAGCACTGTCTAGAGCGGCGTTTTTCAAGATAGTTGTCGCGTCCACTGTCTCGCTAAGCGACTTTTACCACTACGGTCAGCTCCCTCGCCACAGGTGTGAAGTTCACCTGAAGTTCACCTGAATATCCTTAACTGACTGGCATTGGGGCAAGCCCGGCTCCCACAAGTCTCGCGTCGGCCTTGTCGGGGCGCATTACCTCCCAGTACTAAAGGAGGTGCCAATGAAAGCTAAAGGACCATTCCAGTCTGGCGCCATAGGTTTAGGGTTAATCCCATGATCAAAAGATACCGGCTGCGATGGCCCATCCACCTCTGCATCTTAAAACACTGTTCGCCTGAACACTTGATGCAGCACCGTCTCCCGCTGAACTTCGTCAATGATGACAATCAGACGAGCCTCACAGCCTGCGATATGAGTAGAAGACCTCACCTGATTTCCGGGTTTCCAGAATAAAAGAGGATTTATCATGAGCAGCACCTTCTTCATTCCATCCGTGAACATGATGGGCATTGGCAGTCTCGACGAAGCGATGCTCGCAATCCGCAAATATGGTTTCCGTAAAGCCTTGATCGTCACTGATGCAGGCCTGGCCAAAGCCGGCGTGGCCGCCAAGGTAGCCTGCCTTCTGTCCCAGCAGGACATCAACTCCACCCTGTTTGATGGCGCCAAACCGAATCCGACGGTCAGCAATGTCGAGAAAGGCCTTGAACTGCTTGGTCGCAGCGACTGTGATTTCATTATTTCCCTGGGCGGCGGTTCACCCCATGACTGCGCCAAAGGCATTGCCCTGTGCGCCGCCAACGGCGGGCACATCAGTGATTACGAAGGCGTGGATCAATCCGCCAAGCCACAGATGCCGTTGATCGCGATCAATACCACCGCTGGCACGGCGAGTGAAATGACCCGTTTTTGCATCATTACCGACGAAGTCCGGCACGTGAAAATGGCCATCGTCGACCGTAACGTCACCCCACTGTTGTCGGTCAACGATCCTTCGCTGATGGCAGGCATGCCCAAAGGCCTGACCGCCGCCACCGGCATGGACGCGCTGACCCACGCTATCGAAGCCTACGTGTCGACTGCGGCAACGCCGATCACCGATGCCTGTGCACTCAAGGCCGTGGAATTGATCTCGGCCAACCTGCGCACTGCCGTTGCCCAGGGTGACGATATGACCGCCCGGGAAAATATGGCCTACGCGCAATTTCTTGCCGGCATGGCCTTCAACAATGCTTCGCTGGGCTATGTCCACGCCATGGCGCACCAGCTGGGAGGGTTCTACGATCTGCCCCACGGCGTCTGTAATGCGATCCTGCTGCCCCATGTCGCCAGCTTCAACGCCAGCGTATGCCCGGCCCGGTTTAAAGACATCGCCAACGCCATGGGTGTCGACACTCAGCATCTGGATGCGGAAAAAGGCGCCGCCGCGGCTATCACCGCCATCCGTAAATTGTCTTCGGATGTCGGTATTCCGAGCGGCCTCGCCGAACTGGGCGCCAAGGCCGACGATATCCCGATCCTGGCAACCAATGCCATGAAGGATGCCTGCGGCTTTACCAATCCGCGTCCTGCTAATCAAGACGAGATCGAGCGGATTTTCCATACCGCGATGTAACCGATGTGAAGTGACGCCAGCCAGATCAAAAGCCCCGCCTTCGGTTGAAGTGCGGGGCTTTTTTTAAAAGCGCTGAAATTGAACCGAATCGTCTTTCCTCTATGCCGCTCAAATCGGAAAGTAATTCAGCCTGACCGTAATGGTGATGGTGATGGTGATGGTAATGGTGATGGTGATCATAAGAGTGTCCATGACTGTGTCATGGCCTGCGCGCCCACCAAACAGTGCGCTGATGTAATCTCCGACCATGCCATCACGACGAACAATATCAGGCTTCATAGGAATTCTCGGTGTTCAGCTTAAGCACCAACGGCGCGGCGCATCCCTGCGCCTGGACAACTTAGAAGCTGTACTTGGCGGTCAGCATCAGGTTGCGGGGGAACCGTAGGTGTCGCCACCATAGCTCACGGAATTGGAGATGGACGAGTAGTACTTGCGGTCGAAGAAGTTGTTGGCGTTGATCTGCAGATCCAAGTGCTGGTTGACCTCGTTTTGCTCTTCGAGCCCAATAACGAACGCATGCTTTCCCGGCCGAAGCAAGCTCCAGGCACAGCTAGCTGGCCAATCGAAGCAGCCCGACATCTCCTTAATGCCTAAAGCGATCAAGCGTAGCGGCTAATCAAGGCGTCAGGCGCCAGCGCCGAGAATGTCGTCAAAATACAAGTGTTAGTGGTGGATCATAAAGAAGAATACGTCGGCTATATCCAGTCCGAGATGAAAAAACTGTTTGGGGTGCATCTCCCTGCCAGCACATTAAGCTCTGTCCCTGGATTGGCCAGCAGCCGTTCAAGTCTGCCTGGAAAAGGCGACTCAATTCATCGCACTGGCACCCGGCATCGGCCGCTCTTGCTCCAGCCAGTCGAGGAACTCGGAAAAGCCGCTTGAGCGCTTCACCCGCTTTGGATAGACCAGCGTGTAGCGTCCGCCGGTAATGATGCTGCCAGAATGCACTCGCACCAGTTGCTGAGCGAGCAACTCATCGCATGTGAGAACGGGTCGACAAGCGCTATGCCCTGACTACATTTCACGGCGACGATGGCGGACTCCAGCGTATCAAACGTCAGATGTGCGTTATCGGGGCCGGTTGAACCTGGGTAGTATTCTTCCCATCGGCGCCAGTCCAGGCGATCCATGCTTGCGTCCACAAGCCGAGCGGTCTTGAGTACTTCTTCCGGGGTTGTCCCGGCGAGCAATGCCGGCGAGCACACCGGAATCAGTTGTTCTTCCCACAGTTCCAGTGCTTCGAAGTCGGGCCATGTGGCTGTGCCGTACGCGATCATGGCGTCGATCGATTCAAACGCAAAGTCTGGAAAACGGTGATACACCGTGTCGACACTGACGGTCACCTCCGGATGCAGGCGATAGAAGGCGATCGCCGGTCAGCAATCGTCTCGCGCGTGGGGTCTTGTTCGCCAGCAATCGCGTGACGAAGCCGAAGTGCCGCTGATGTAAGCCAGCATCGAAATCTGGCGCTCGCTTGTGCACGAACGCCAGACCGACCTTGGATGGCGCAACGACGGCTGTCTTTTCGTCGCGGGCACTGAGGCCGAACGTGACGGATACGAATCGTGGCTGAGCGTCGCGCGCAGCTTTTCGGTGGTATCGCGATGGAAAAGACATCGATAAATACACTTAAGGACTGGATAAGGAACGGCACAAAGAAGATCGTCAGTTGTAACCGCATCACTTTTAACTGCCGGTCTGATTTCTCATCCCGGCATTGCCCATGCCGAAGGTGATATTGAGAAAGACATCAGAGACAGCGCCCGTGACGGGTTGATGTATCGGCAGGATGGGAATTACAGGGCAAGCCAGCGACTAATAAATCAAACGCTGCCTTGCCTGTCCTGATACCTAGCTCTGGGGCGCTACCCGTGCTTCGCTACCGGTACCTTCAACGTAAACGTTCATGCCTTTGGTCAGCGACGGGTTGATTGTTCACGTTAGTCGAAAAAAACTGGCACGTGCTTTTATGCTCATCGCGGCTTGCTGCGATCAATACATTGAAAATTCTCGCCTACGATCACAACTACCAGGTTGCTAGCAGGCCTTTAGGCAGGTCTGCATTCGGCTCATCACTGCATCCTTACCAGCCTTTTACTCCGCTCATATCGGGCAGCTTGTGAGCGATGCCTTTGTGGCAGTCGATGCAGGTGGCCTCACCTTTGGCCAGAGACGTCGAGTGCATGGCAGAAGCGCGCTTGCTCTGGCGGGTGAAGTCCATGAACTCGAAGTTATGGCAGTTGCGACATTCGCGAGAGTCGTTGGCCTTAAGCCTGGCCCACTCGTGTTCGGCCAGTTCGCGGCGCAGGATGAGGAACTTGTCGCGGGTATCGATGGTGCCGAAAATCTTCCCCCAGACTTCCTTTGAAGCTTGCATCTTGCGCGCGATCTTGTGTGTCCATTCGTGGGGCACGTGGCAATCAGGGCAGCTGGCGCGTACGCCGGAACGGTTGGTGTAGTGAATCGTATCCTTCAGCTCGACGAATACGTTGTCACGCATTTCATGGCAGGAAATGCAGAACTCCTCGGTATTGCTCAGCTCGAGCGCGGTGTTGAAACCGCCCCAGAAAATGATCCCGGCGATAAAGCCCCCAAGCGTCAGAAAGCCCAGGCTGTAGTAGAGGCTTGGACGACGCAGAATGCCCCAGTAATCCTTGAGCAGGGCGAACAGTGCTTTCATGTTGCCTCCTCAAGGTTTCTGCGCGGCGTTGGCGTCGTCTTGCAATATTTTGTCGATGGTCTCGAAGCTGTTCCCCACGAGGGGTAGCACGTCTGTTTGCGGCACGTGGCATTGGTTACAGAAGTACCGACGCGGTGACACCGCCGCCAGTGCCTGGCCATCGCGGTCCATGTAGTGAGTGATGCTGATCATCGTTGCCTGGGTCCGTGCGCTGTTGGCCCGGCTGTGACAGGACAGACATTTGTTGCCGTTCATGTCGATCTGATAACCGCGAATGCTGTGGGGGATGGTGGGCGGCTGGTCGGGGTAATTGCGTTCTCGCTTGAGATCCTTGTTTTCTTCATTGGCGATGGGCGGGGCCGGCATGCTCTGGGTCAAGGTTCCACCGGGCCGGCGCCCGTCCGGCCCTGACGCATCGAGCGGGTAGTTGACTTGCGCAGCGATCACCACGCCCATCACAGCGAGCAGGAGCAACGGCAAGATTCGAAAAGGCATGACGGTTCTCCTCAGGCCACGCTGACCAACTCAATTCGGATCGCGCATTTTTTGTAATCGGTCTGCTTGGAGATCGGGTCGGTGGCATCGAGCGTGACCTTGTTGATCAGCTTGTTGGCATCGAAGAACGGTACGAACACCAACCCCTGAGGGGGTTTGTTGCGGCCGCGAGTTTCGATGCGCGCTCGGATTTCACCGCGTCGGCTGATCAACTTCACTTCACTGCCTCGCCGTGCCTTCAATGCTTTCGCATCTTCGGGGTGCATGTAGACCAGCGCGTCAGGCACCGCTTTGTAAAGTTCCTCGACGCGTTGGGTCATGGTACCGGTGTGCCAGTGTTCGAGGACGCGTCCGGTGCTCAGCCAGAACGGGTATTCGGCGTCCGGGGCTTCGGCCGGCGGTTCATAGGGGAGGGCGAAGATAATCGCCTTCTTGTCCGGGTATCCGTAAAACTGCACCTCGCTGCCTTTCTCCACGTAGGGGTCCAGCCCTTCGCGGTAACGCCAGAGGGTTTCTTTGCCATCTACCACCGGCCAGCGCAGGCCTCGTTCGCTGTGGTAACGGTCGAACGTAGCAAGGTCATGGCCGTGGCCGCGGCCGAATTGAGCGTACTCCTCGAACAAACCTTTTTGCAGGTAGAAGCCAAAGGCCTTGGCTTCATCGTTTTTGTAGCCGGCTTCCATTTGCTCGACGGGGAACTGATCAACCTGGCCATTCTTGAACAGCACCTCGAACAGGGTCTTGCCCTTGTGTTCAGGCGACTTGGCCAGTAATTCGGCGGGCCAGGTTTCATCGGTGGTGAAACGCTTGGAAAACTCCAGCAACTGCCACAGGTCCGACTTGGCGTCCCCCGGCGCAGTCACCAACTGATGCCAGAATTGCGTACGCCGTTCGGCGTTGCCAAACGCCCCTTCCTTCTCAACCCACATGGCGCAGGGCAGGATCAGGTCGGCGGCCTGGGCGGAAACGGTGGGGTAGACATCGGAGACAATCACGAAGTTATCCGGATTGCGCCAACCCGGCAGGACTTCCTGCATGATGTTCGGCCCGGCGTGCATGTTGTTGCTGGCCTGGGTCCAGTAGACGTTGAGCACGCCGTCCTTGAGCATGCGGCTCTGTTCTACTGCATGGAAGCCGGGTTTTTCCTGAATGGTGCCGGCGGGCAGCTTCCAGATTTTTTCGGCGGTGGCACGGTGCTTGGGGTTGGTCACGACCAGATCGGCGGGTAAGCGGTGGGAGAAGGTCCCGACCTCGCGTGCCGTACCGCACGCTGACGGCTGGCCGGTCAACGAGAAGGGGCTGTTGCCCGGCTCGCTGATTTTGCCGGTCAGTAGATGGATGTTGTAAATCAGGTTATTGGCCCAGACGCCGCGAGTGTGCTGGTTGAAGCCCATGGTCCAGAATGACACGATCTTGCGCTTGGGATCAGCATACAACTCGGCCAGGTTTTTCAGCCGTTCAGCCGGGACACCCGTCTCCTTGGCGGTTCGCTCCAGGGTGTAGGGTTTGACAAAGGCGGCGTACTGTTCGAAGGAAATATCCGTCCAGGTATTGGCCTTGTCCGCATTTTTCGCTTTCATTTCCCGTGGATCGTCAGGGCGCAGGCCGTACCCGATATCTTCAGCGCCTTTGGCAAACCGGGTGTGCTTGCTGATGAAATCCTGATTCACCGCGCCGCTTTCAATAATATGATTGGCGATGTAGTTAAGGATCATCAGATCGGTTTGCGGCTTGAACACCATGGGGATGTCGGCCAGTTCGAAACTGCGGTGTTCAAAGGTGGACAGCACCGCTACTTTCACGTGAGGCTGGCTCAGGCGCCGGTCGGTGACCCTGCTCCAGAGCACCGGGTGCATCTCGGCCATGTTCGAGCCCCAGAGTACGAAAGCGTCGGTGGCTTCGATGTCGTCGTAGCAACCCATTGGCTCATCCATGCCAAATGTGCGCATAAACCCCATAGCCGCCGAGGCCATGCAATGCCGAGCGTTGGGGTCGATGTTGTTGCTGCGAAAGCCTGCCTTCATCAGCTTGTTGGCGGCATAACCTTCCCACACCGTCCATTGCCCGGAACCGAACATGCCTACTGATTCAGGACCCTTGCTCTTCAAGGCGTCCTTGAATTTCGTTTCCATGATGTCGAAGGCCTTCTCCCAACTGATCGGTTGGAACTCGCCCTGCTTGTCGTACTGGCCATTCGTCATGCGCAAGAGCGGTTGGGTCAGGCGATCGACGCCATACATGATCTTCGATAGAAAATAGCCCTTCACGCAGTTCAGTCCGCGGTTGACCTCTGCCTTGACGTCGCCATGGGTGGCGACCACTCGGTTGTCTCGAGTCGCGACCATCACGCTGCATCCGGTGCCGCAGAAACGGCAGGGCGCCTTGTTCCAGTCCAGGGTGACCATGTCCGCTTCGGTCACCAGATTACTGGCGGAGGTCACAATCGGCAGGCCTGCAGCGGCGGCCGCAATGGCGGCGGCCTGGGCCTTGACGAATGCTCGACGGGTGATGCTCATTCGGTGTCTCCTTCGGGTTCGAGGAGTTCGTGATAGATCAACGCGGCGTTGAGTACGCCCGGCAGGTTGTTGATCTGTTCAATGCATTGAAGGATCTGGTTTTCGTGTACGGCCTCAAGGACCACCACCAGTTTCCCAGCAGCACTTTCCTGATGCAGCTCCAGGCCGTCCAACAGGCGCAGGTTGGCTTTAACAGCGTCGAATAATTCAGGCCGGGCAAGTACTACGAGACTGGCAATATGCAGGGCTTCGTCCATGTGCTGACTCCAATAGGCCCCAGGAAAAGGCTATTAGTTGGGGGGTCCCGGTGGGCCATACAGCATCTGGAAAAACCACACGAGAAAGCCGTAACCGCCGACGATAGCAACCGACAGCAGCGGAAAGAGGCAGACGACAAGAAAAAGGAACAGCCGGGTCTCCTTGCGGCGCTCGGGTTTGTGTTCTTCAACCAATGGCATTGAGCAATCTCCTGCCGAACTTGCACTCAGACTAGATCACAAAGTTTTCGCAAGTTTGCTGGCGCGGGCTTTTAACGACCGGCGGTGATTCTTCCATGCCTGGGTGTTATATAGGTTATAACGCCTTACATTTTTATTTCATCGAGTGCCTCACGTTGGCTTCTGGGCGTACGCGATCGACCATCGGCAGGACGAGTACAGGGGGCTTTCCCATTTGAACTAGGAGTCGACTATTAAGTCTGGATACATAGCTGCACTTCTCCTATCGAGGATCCCACCATGCGCAAATACACCCTGGAATACCTGTTCAACGGCGAGCCCCGCACGCACATGTTCGAATTCAAGCAGCTTCAACTGCCCGTACATGAGGCGGCGATGCACCTGATACAGCTGCATTTTGGGGATGGAGAGAACAGCCTGATCATGCCCACTGCGGACGCGACGCCGGAGGAAATTTTAGAGCAGGCTGAGCTGGTAGGGCTGACGCAGATTAAGGTCGTCGATCAACCCAGTTGATGCCAGGCCAGCGACCAGCAACGCGCGCAGGATCGCCAGATGTTTTCGCTGCTTCTACCTCACGTCGCGCTGCCATCAGTTCAACGACGAGGCGCTGTCGAGAAAGCCGTTAGCATCAAACGAATGCGTCAGTGACGTGCTCAGCAGTGAAGTCTAAACAAGGCCGATAAACGACAAAATAACGAGGACGATCACAACTGCCCCGACGATGTAGATAATGTTGTTCATGAAAGCTACCTCTCTATCTGAATAGGAATTCGACACCAAGGTGTCTAATACAAACGACACCTTCGCACGCAATTCCGTTCCACAAATCAGTCTCAAAAGCGGCGTCATCGCAGCAAAATTCCTTATTTGTGATTTTTCAAACATTCTCTCGTCACCGCTTCATGCACATCGCTGTTTTTGGTGTAACGTTAGGGGATCGATCACATAGAGATTGCCCATGTCTAAGCTCGCAGAATTTCGTCAGCTTGAAAAACACCTGGCAGAACAGCTCCAAGCGCTCGAAACCATGAAAGGTGATACTGGCCTCAAGCAGGAAATCGAATTCGAAAAGAAGCTTCGTGATCTGCTTGCCAAGTATGGCTACAGCTTGAAAGATGTGATTAGCCTTCTTGATCAACAGGGCGGCCGTCGTGCACCAGCGACCCCGTCGAAGAGCAGCTCTCGCAAGCCTCGCCAGACGAAGGTCTATAAAAATCCTGAGTCCGGCGAGGTGGTTGAAACCAAGGGTGGCAACCACAAAACACTGAAAGAGTGGAAAGCGAAATACGGCTCGGACACGGTAGAGTCCTGGCTCACCAAGTGAAATTGGTTTGAGTACAAAGGGCCCTCAGGGCCCTTTTTTACGTTCAGTGGTAACGGCAAACTTCTCTAATGAGTGGCGTACCCCAAGTTGCTAGCGGGAACGCTCTCGCCGTCCATGACGATTAAGCGCGTAGAGGCATCCGCCTACCAACAATGTTGCGCTTACTAGAACCAGCAAGGAAGGTCCGTGCTTAGCTGCACGCCATCCTCCTTCAATTCGGCGTTCACCGCTTGGCGGCGCAAACAAGTTGCCTGAGGACGATGCGGACTGCGGACTACGCTCCAGGCCCAAACGAGTCAACCATCCTGACAGGAGGGGGAAGCCAGGTACCAAGAAATGCGCCAGACGGGCCATCGTGGCGGCAACTCCCACAGTGGTGTTGGGCCTTGGACGTAACGCACAGGCAACCATTGCCTGGGCGACGAGATGCGGATCATAGATGGGTGGCGGTGGCTTGAGCACATGACCAGTGAAATTACCGCCATCACGAAATCCAGGCGTGTCCATAACGGCTGGATAAATGTCGCACACATGGATGTCAGGGTATCCATTCAACTCTCCGCGTAACGCTTCGCTTAAACCGCGCAAACCATATTTACTGGCCGAATAAGCTGCGGCGTAAGGCTGCGCTACCCAACTCCCCAAGGACAAGGTATTGATCAGAATCCCGCGTTTTTGCGCCTTGAAATATGGCCATGCCACATAGGCGCCGCGCAGGTAACCGAGCAGATCTGTTTGCAACACCTGCTCATGGGCTTCAAGAGGTGTTTCCTCGAAGCTGCCCACCGCTCCGACACCTGCATTGTTAATCCATATCTCGATGCATCCGCCGCCAAACGCGGCAGCTTGATCTGCCAATGCTCGCATCTGTCCGCTGTTCGTAACATCGGTGCGAACTGCTAAGGCCGTGGCACCGCGTGCAGCACATTCGTCGACGACTTCAGCGAGTGCCGCTTCGTCACGTGCACCCAGCACCAAGCGAGCGCCCTCACTGGCGAACGCATGAGCCGCCGCCCGGCCTATGCCGCTGGATGCCCCAGTGATAACCACCAGTTTGTTATAGAGAGGGCTTGTCGTGTCTCTGCGGTGCACATCACGATGGTCTTTAACTTCTGATGAGGGTAACTCTACTTGGGCGTTGTATCGCACTTTGTTCAGTTTCAGACGTGCACCATCAATCAGGATCAACGTCAGGTCTTCGATGGTGCCGGCGACTCGATCTGGAAATACCGGTTCGCCTGTTGGATCAAGTTCGTCATACAAAAATTGCTGACCTTCCAGCCACCCGACGGCGGTCATTAATTCGGGGCCCAAGTAATATTTTCCGTCGAGAAAGAATCCAGGAAAATTTCGTGTGCGCTCGAGGCTCTCGACGGCGTAACGCTCGCCTGGCTTCATGCCGGTTGATGAGTCGATCATGGTCATATCCTCAGGTTCGCTGGTGTTGCGATAGAGGATGGGCCGCAACCAATGTTCCATCGAGATGACTGAAAGGCTTTATAGGCATACCAAAGACTCTCGGGTTACGATTTTTTCAAACTCGTTGAAGTGCTAGATGTCAACCGATCACCACATTGCAGACGCGCTTGATTGAGCGGAGATCACCGCGATAGCCAGCGACTTTCTGCAGGGGAAAACAGCGTCGCTGAAGATTTACAAGGAAGACGGGACGATTCAGGAAGAACGCACATTCCCTCGTGCGGCAGACCCTCGAAAATCCAAGGGCTAAACGTGACGCGATCTAGCTGGCCGGTAAACGTGAGCGGCTGAGCCAGATCACACCGCATCCTCCTCACTTGAATCGATATTGACCTGACCAGCCTCGCCGAGCGAGCTGTACTGCTTGCGCAGTTTCCTTAGCTCTCTAGCGCCCATATTGTCCAAGGACAAGGTGGCGTTTTGCGCTTCCTTGGTAGCTCGAATCAGCTCATCGATTTTCAAATGTAAGATGTCGTTGTCCCGGTTCTGGGTATTCTGGATCAGAAATACCATCAAGAACGTGATGATCGTCGTCGACGTATTGATGATCAGTTGCCACGTATCGTTGTAATGAAAATAGGGGCCCATCAGTGCCCACACAATGATGAGACAAATAGCCGTGAGGAACGTCTTCGAGCTGCCTGCCCAATTGGAGAGTGCTTGGCAGAATTTTGCGAATTTCATGATTGCGAGCTCTAGGTTCGGTGATTGATAGACCACAGCAAGTCTTTGAAATTCTTTGTTGAAATTTCCTTTCATCGCCACACCCCAGCCCCTCGAGCTTTTTCGCCGTGTACGGGAGCAGTTGGCCGATCAGTTCGGAGGCGTGACGGCGTTCACCCGCAATCCGGCGAAAGGAATATCGCTGCTGGAAGACAATGAAAGATCAGAGGCCGACATCATCGTTCATGAGGTCATGGTTGAAGCTGTTGATCGGCTTTGGTGGCAAAGCTACTAACGCAATCTTGAAGAGCGTTTTCAACAGAAAGAAATTCTACTCCGTGCCACCGCCATAAATGTCATTCGCTAATCATCTTCGAGCTCGGTGGCGAGAGGGCGCGCCCTTACTTCGATACCGCGCTGCGCTCGCGCCCTGATCTCCTGCGCAAACCAAGGCACCCTACTGTTGCTGCACCAGTGTGAGATACCGACCGACCAGCATCCACCTACCGCCGGACAAGATCATCTCCTTGTGGAGATTTTTTTGTACGCAGTGAGGTAAGTTCCGCTGAGGAAGCTAATGTCAACGTGTGCTCCTCGCCAATTGCAGCCCAATCAGCTTGTCCCTGAAGCTAACTCCCGCTTGATTCCGCTTGTCCAGAAAGGGGCTTTGCTCGATCTAATCTGTCGGAATCATTGGCACTGAGGAGAGTCCACCAACAACTACTGCACTGGACAGGTGTCATGCCTATTCTCGCCATCATCTTTAGCCATCCCTGTAACCATTACGTGCTGCTGTTAGCACCTCATTTCTGTATGCGTTGGCCACAGCTCAGTGGACAGCATGGACGCAGTTGATTCGGCGCTAATGGCGGCGCGTGCCCAGTTCGCGATTACCATCAGCTTTCATATTGTGCTGGCCTCCCTCACCATCGGCCTGGCGAACTTTTTAATGGCGCTTGAAGCTCTTTGGCTGTGGCGCGGGCAGCAGATCTACCTGGACGTTTATCGTTACTGGCTAAAAGTATTTGCCCTCACTGTGGCGGTGGGCACCGCTTCGGGCCTGATTCTGGAGTATCAGTTCGGGCTCAACTGGTCGCGGCTTTCGACGCAGGCGGGTGACATCCTCGGCCCCTTGATGTTCTACGAAGTGCTTGCCGCGTTTTTTCTTGAGGCTGGTTTTCTTGGCATCATGCTCTTCGGATTGAAGAAAGTCGGCCCTCGGATTCATTTCTTCGCTACCTGCGCGGTGGCCCTCGGATCGCTGATCAGCGCGTTCTGGATCCTGTCAGCCAATTCCTGGATGCAGACGCCTGCCGGTTACACCATTGGCATCGATGGACGCTTTCTGGCCGAAGATTGGTGGGCGATTATCTTTAATCCGTCGTTCCCTTATCGGCTTGTGCACATGACGTTGGCGGCGTTCCTTGGCACCGCCACTCTGGTGGCCGGTGTCAGCGCCTGGCAATTGTTACAAGAGCCCCGGAACCCACGAGTACGCCTTCAATACTCCATGGCGCTGTGGGCGATTGTCATGCTTACACCCCTGCAAATCGTGGCGGGTCACTTTCATGGTCTGCACAGCCTCGACGTTCAGCCCCAGAAGATCGCTGCCATCGAAGCTTCCTGGGTTCGGCCGTCTGATGGTGCGGGGGAACCACTGCGCTTATTCGCCATTCCAGACATGGCTGAGCGGCGCAACCATTGGGAAGTTGCGATTCCACGGATAGGTTCGCTGTACCTGCGGCATGACTTGAGTGGCACCATCGCCGCTCTGGATGAATTCCCCCCACAGGACATCCCACCGGTGCTGGTGGTGTTTTTTGCTTTTCGCGTTATGGTCGGTCTGGGCTTGTTGATGCTGGGGCAGGGCATTGCAACTCTGGTATTGCGATGGCGACGACGGCTATACGCAGCGCGCTGGATGCTCCGATGGAGTGTGCTGATGGCCCCTGCCGGACTAATAGCAATGCTCAGTGGCTGGGTGGTGACCGAGGTGGGTCGCCAACCCTTTACCGTCTATGGATTACTGCGTACGGCTGACAGTCTGTCGTCGGTGTCCCGACAGCAAGTGGTCGGGTCAACATGGGTGATCCTGGCGTTTTACCTGCTGATATTCGGCGTTGGCCTCTGGGTGCTACTGCGAATACTGCGTGACCCTGCGCACAAGGACGAGCCCGGGCCGCAGCCTACCTTGGCTGACGAGACTGGGGATTCCTGAGGGCATGCGCCATGTTCGATAATGATGTCCTGACACTGCTGTGCGCTGCAGCCCTCGGGTTCTCGGTACTGAACTATGTACTGTTGGACGGCACTGATCTTGGCGTTGGCGTACTGCTCGGCCTTACTCGCTGTAGCAAGCAGCGACGTGCCATGGCGGTGACCATTTTGCCGATTTGGGATGCCAATGAAACCTGGCTCGTACTAGGGGGAGGCGGCCTGTTTGCACTTTTTCCGCTGGCCTACGCCATCTTGCTGCCGGCGCTTTATTTGCCCTTTATTCTGATGTTTTTGGCGTTGATTCTTCGAGCGGTAGCGTTGGAGTTTCGTGACTACGCGAGCAGCGCCAAAATCAAGCGTGGCGTCGACGGCTTGCTTTTGGGCGGTTCACTGCTCGCCGGTGGATCGCAGGGGATGGTGTTGGGTACGCTGGTACAGGGCGTACCTAATCATGCCGGGCAATACAGTGGTGACGGCTGGGAGTGGCTGGCTATGTTTCCGCTGTACTGTGGTGCAGTGCTCGTGGTGGGCTACACGTGGCTGGGGGCCTGCTGGCTTTATTGGCGTACTGAAGAAGATCTCCATCGGCGATCAGGTCGTCAGGCGAGAGCGCTGGCAATCGTAACCGTGGTGCTGTTGACCGTGTTGGTGCTCTGGACAGCGACATTGGATACTCGATATGCGCAGCGGCTTTCAGATGGTCTTGTCTGGCTGCCGGCAGCAACCTTGCTCACTGTATTGCTGATCGGCTTCATCCTGGGTTTGCGCAGCCGCCGGCACTATTTTCCCCTGTTCGCTGCATTGGGGGTTTTCGTTGTGGCATTCGCAGTGATGATCGCGGTGCTTTATCCACTCATTGTCCCTCCGCATCTGACTTTGCAAGCTGCCGCATCCAGTCCGACCAGCCAGATTTTCATGCTGGTCGGTTTCGCCGTGCTAATACCGGTGACGCTCATCTACAACACATACGGCTTCAAGGTCTTTAGCGGAAAGGTTCGTGCCGCTCGTGATTGACGTCAGTATGATTTCCAGTCTTGAGCTGCGCCGCATCATCGAATGCGGCTTTCTGCCTCTTTCTTGTAATTGCAAGGCGCCCAACCTGACCTGCCCTATGAAAGTTTTTGAGCTGAACGCTAACGCCTTTCATCGAGGGCCTCCTGAAGATTGAAGCTTCGGTGAGGGATGCACAGGGTTGAACTGATCTTGAACATTCCGGCTCTCCGGATGAGATCGCATATTCTTTAAACCTTCTGATGAAGCAATGAGTCGATAGCTAAAGACCTTAAGCTTTGATGGACAGAGGGAACATCAATGATCGGAGTAGTCATCCCCGCACATAACGAAGAACAGCACATCAAGGCCTGCCTGACATCCATCTTGCTGGCTACGAGACATCCAAGGCTTGGAGGACGTCCAGTACACGTTTTGGTCGTCCTGGACGAATGTTCAGACAGCACTGAACACTTGGTGCTATCTGAAGACATCGAAACGCTCAAGGTTTCCTTTCGAAATGTAGGTAAGGCAAGAGCGACGGGAGCAGAGGAGTTACTTAACGCTGGGGTTCAGTGGTTGGCGTTTACAGATGCGGACACTGTCGTTCCTCACGATTGGCTGGCTCGGCAAATCGAGTTCATGGCTGACGCAGTGTGTGGAACTGTCGAAGTAGACAGCTGGGTTGATCATGGTGAGTTGGTGCGTTCCAGGTATTTGGAGCTGTACCAATTTATTGAGAATCATCGTCATATCCACGGTGCCAATCTTGGGCTGAGTGCCAACGCGTATCGAAAAGCTGGTGGATTCCAGCATTTGGCTGCGCACGAGGACGTTCGCCTTGTTGCTGATTTGGAGAGGATCGGCGCTAGCATAGTGTGGACGGCGACCAACCCAGTGATCACCAGCGCACGCAGGAATTTCAAATGTCGTGGGGGCTTTGGTGACTATCTTGCGTCCCTCGGCGCGGCGCTAAGATTTCCCCCACTTGATCCGCAAGCGAATGCTTAAGGCACTCTCTAGAAGCGAGCGGGAGATTGAATTTGGAATACATCGATTATGTGCAATGGCCGTAAGCGTCCGCCGAAGTCACCTTGCGTGACTCAGGCAGATACCCACTGATGCGGCAGCAGTTGGTCGATCTCACTCGCTCGCTGCGTCGGCAGCCGCGTCAGCACATCTTTAAGATAGGCATACGGATCGTGCCCATTCATGCGCGCCGACTGGATCAAACTCATGATCGCCGCCGCCCGTTTACCGCTGCGCAGCGACCCGGCAAACAACCAGTTCGAGCGTCCAAGTGCCCACGGCCTGATCTGGTTTTCGACTGGATTGTTGTCGATGGGTACAGCTCCATCTTCTAGGTAGCGCGTCAGCGCGACCCAGCGTTTAAGGCTGTAATCCAAGGCTTTGGCCGTCGCTGATCCGTTGGGTACAAGATCGCGCTGGGTCAACATCCAGTCGTGCAGTGCTTTCGCTAACGGCACCGCTTTTTCTTGCCGTATCCGCCAGCGATCCTCATCGCTCATGTCGCGCGCTTGGCGTTCAACTTCGTACAAGCCGCCAATAGAGTGCAGCGCCTGTTCTGCCAACTGACTTTTATTCGCCACGTGCAGATCGAAAAACTTGCGGCGTGCGTGGGCCATGCAACCAATTTCGGTCATGCCCTTCTCGAAACCGGCTTTGTAGCCAGCAAAATCGTCGCACACCAGCTTGCCGTTCCATGAGCCGAGGAAGTTACGTGCATGCTCACCGGCGCGGCTCGGGCTGAAGTCATAAACCACTGCCTTAAGCGCCGAGAACGGCGTGGTGCAGTAAGCCCAGACATAAGCGCGGTGAGTTTTCTTCTCTCCGGGCGCAAGCATCTGCACCGGAGTTTCGTCAGCATGGACAACTCGTTGGGCCAGAACAGCTTCTCGCAAGGCATCAACCAATGGCTGAAGCTGTACACCGGTCTGCCCAACCCATTGCGCGAGAGTTGAGCGCGCGATGGCCAAGCCGGCGCGGCCAAAGATTTTCTCCTGCCGGTACAGCGGCAAGTGGTCGGCGAATTTCGCCACCATTACGTGAGCGAGCAGACCTGCTGTAGGTATTCCCTTGTCGATTACCTGGGCCGGCACCGGTGCCTGGATCAGTGTTTCGCACTGACGGCAGGCCCATTTTCCACGCACATGCTGTTCGACGGTGAACACGCCCGGCGTGTAATCCAGCTTCTCGCTGACGTCCTCGCCGATGCGCTGAAGTTGGCAGCCGCAGGCGCACTGGGTGTTTTCCGGTTCGTGATGAATTACGGTGCGTGGAAACTGCGGTGGCAGCGGCGCGCGCTTGGGTTGCTGGCGCTTCTCTTCTGGAGCGGGAGCTGGTCGGAGGGCCTTCAACTCGGCGTCGATAGCCTCAAGATCAGTGTTGAGCAGATCGTCGAGCAAGTTGCCTTGCTCAGGGCTGATCTGCTCGCTGCGCTTGGCAAACCTGTGCCGCTTGAGGATGGCGATCTCGTGGGTCAGCTGTTCGATGATGGTTTGATCGCGGTGGATCTTTCTGCCCATGGTGTCGACCTTCGACATCAACTGCGCAGCGAATGCACGCAGTTGGTCGGGGGTCATCTGATCGATAGTGGGCGAAGAAGTCATGCCTTGGATTTTACCAAAGCAGATCGCTTACGGCAGTAGGCCAAGAATCTAATTACAGTTTTTACAGCAGTGTGATTGTGCCGGCAGCACCAACACGCTGCCAAGGCAAACCTAATACCAAGGCCTGAAGTTGCTCGGTATCCAGCTCTATCTCACAACCTTGCCGAATGCCTGGCCAGTGGAATTTGCCTTGGTTTAACCGCCGTGCAGCCAGCCAAACACCAATCCCGTCATGAACCAGGACTTTCATTCGGTTAGCACGTCGATTGGCAAAGAGATAAGCACAGTGCGGCTTCGCCGCACCGAATACTGCAATCACTCTGGCCAACGCGGTCTCGGTACCGGCACGCATATCCATGGGCTCGGTGGCGAGCCAGATGGCATCAATGCGGATCACTGGGCAAGCTCTCGGACAAAACGAGCACACCCGCCAGGATCTGAGGATGGCCACTTCACAGTGAGTTTTTGCGGCCCGAAAGGAACCTCGATGCTGACCGACATCTGCTGATCGGGCTGGGTTGCGGGCGCAAGCTTCATCGGAACAAAAGCAGGCAAAGCCGGCGCCTGATGATCACGATAAGCAGGTATCCACTTTCGAACCAGGTTGGCGTTAATGCCGTGACGCAGGGCCACGCTGGCCATCGACACGCCAGGTTGCAGGCATTCTTGGACGATCTGGGCTTTAAAGGGTTTGGGATAAGAGGTTCTTTGGCGCATGGCAATCCTGATGATAGGGGCGATAGTGTCCACGTATTTTTAAGTGGACAACATCGCCCTTATCGCTGGGATCGGGTAGGTGACTTCGCCGGACGCTTACCAATGGCCCGCCATGTAATGACGGTGATTTCGGCGTGGTTCATCGGATCGCAGGAAGAGAAAGATTGTCCGGACTGCTGACGCTACCGAGTTTCTGACGAGCTAATTTTGGCCTTGATGGATCAGGGCCAGATTTTGCCAAGTAGCCTCCAAAAACCCAGAGAGGCACCTATGCCCAAAATCATCAGCGCAAGGGATCTGCAAATCAGCCTCAATGATGCGAGTGAAGAGGGGATGTTCAAGTGCTATGGGCGTTGGCTCACAAACTCAACAACGAATACGCCGGGAAGGTGGGCAACATCGTGGAGGCGAGCGATTCCCGCCAGTCGCGAGAGGCCGAAAACGAACCATAGTACGCAGCTATGATCTCGGTACTCCAGGCACGTCCATGTTTATCTTGCGCCAAATGGCTTCGGACAAGCTGTAAACCGCAAAGGCGATCAGCCCCAAGGCCATCACCATCAGAATCACACCTCCGGCCGGTAAGTTCTGGAGGGCATCGAGGGCGTCCTTCATGCCCGGTGGATCTATGGTCTTGTAATTCGAGCCGCTTATTATCAGCAGCAGGGCGATCTCGATAAAGACGACTCCACGGGCTATAAGACCGAACCGAGACACCGGACGTACGTATCGCATAACGTCCTCGTCGGCTTCAAAATATTTTTCGAACGACGACTTCCAGCCTTTGATGATGTGAGCGATGCCTACGCCGAGTGGTATGAGTGCGACTAGGTACACCAATACATTTGAGTGTTCCCAGGACAAGAGATACGCCAATAAATCCTTTGTTTGTTCCCCTCCGGAGTTGCCCGAGTTTCTGATGCCGCCAATGAGTAGGCCCGATGCAAAAAATGCTAGCGCACCATTGACTATGCCTCCTGTTAACAAACCTGCACGAATCACCAGGCCCTTGAGTTTTTTACCGTGGTGATCAACGTCCCGTGTTGCTTGCAACACTCGCCAACAGGCGAAGGCGAGCAGGCCAGCCACCACTAGCCCGACTAAAACATAACCGAATGGCTGGCTTAACAATGCCTCCAGGCTTTTGTGACTATCCTTCGGTTTTGTCGAATCTAGAGCCGCCAGCAGAGCGAAGATACCAATGATGAGATAAAGAACGCCTCTGGCGGCATAACCTCCCCGTGCGAGTACAACAAGGCTCTCTTGCGCGGACATAGCATTTAATTCCACAGATGTAATATAGAAGCAGACCTGTCTTGTCAGGAGGGGTTCGATTAAAGATAGGCTTTGATCCGGTCGGCGCATGAGGGGTGAGCAGGTCAAGGACCTAACTATTAGTAGCCCTGCGCCCAGTTTTTGGCTATCGCAGGCGTCAGCGCAACAAAAGGCCTGCAGCTCGGGCTCGCAAAGCCATCACAAGATTCGCTGGCATTTTTTTAATTTCGTCAGGCCAGAGCGCCAAGTGCCCCCGAAATTCTTTCGATTCATCATCGTATTTTGAAATGTCAGCGAGCACGAAGCTGTATCGACTGAGGTAGGCCGCAGACAAATCATCTGCCAAAGCCCTGGCAGGCTCTCCGTCTAACGCCAGACACCATTGCGCAATTTCAATTATTTGTTCACTTGGTGCTCGCGGTGTTACACCAAGTATGAAATTCAGGATGTATTTGTTATAGAGCAGAGCGCCTTGCTCGGGTTCACTCGTAGGATTTCCCGGACAATGTCGTCGTTCCCAAGGAAGGATGTACACCATTTTGTCCATCATAGTCTGAAGAACATAATCCGACGGCTTCACCAATCGATGCATAATCTTCTCCTGAAAAAACACACGTTCAAGGTATGGTAGCTCATCCGTAGAAGCCAATAGCCTCTATGAGGAAAACATACCGGGATGTGTACCAGGCTCGATGAATCTCGGATTGCGTCGGCCATAGCGCCGCCAGGTTTCAAGAGACCCGATACGACCGTCAGGCGACCTGCAGTATTCACAGTAGTCCAGGGTGTCGCAGTCGTTGAAAAACGTGAGAGGCCAGCCATCAATCTCAGCTTATGGCATGGGAGTAGAATTTGCTCTTCTGAATAGTGGCGAATTGCCCTAGAATTATCCCGTTCTGTTGTTTTTCAAGCGAAGTCCGAAACCTTGCAAACGTTGAAAAGCGTTACCACTCGATAGGCTGAAATTTTAGCCCGAGCGCAATAGTTGGTGAGATCTGGCACGCAAGCAGCATGATAAGACAGGTACGAGACGCTATGGGGAGTAGGGATCCGAAAGGCTACTATGCCATTCTCAGGGTAGATAACGACGCTGATGGTGCGTTTATCAAAGCCGCCTATCGTCGTCGGGCAATGGAACTACATCCTGATCGGAACGCGTCAGCAGGCGCGACCAGCCAATTTCAGCACCTCAATGAAGCTTACGCCGTACTCTGCGAACCAGAGTCTCGAGCCGAATATGACACGATGTCGGTCGAGGCAGCCAAAAAGGTCTGCGCCGAAGCTTTCGAGGCGCCCGAGCCAATCGTCTGCTCATGTTGCGGCAAAGTCTCTGCCCAGCCTCGTTACGTGATTTTCTTAAAAGCCAAGAGCTTCCTGGTTTTCACGGTACGTTCAATGACTCAAGGGGTTTTTTGTAGCCCTTGTGCCGAAAAAAAGGCACTTCAGGCCACCGCGATTACCTGGGCCTTGGGGTGGTGGGGTTTTCCGTGGGGCCCGATTTATTCCGTCCAGGCCCTATGGGTCAATATGCTCGGAGGCAAGCGACCGATGTTGCCTAACGCGCGATTGGCTGCCCATCAGGCCCGTTTTTTCGCCGCCACAGGCCGCCCCGATATGGCGCGCGCAGTTGCCTTGGATGCGCTTAGCTTGGCGCAAAAAATTCCTCGCAGGAAAAAGTCCGACGGTCGTTACGCCGATGACGAAGGGGCCAAGTTACGCGCACACATTGAATCGTTTTTAGACGCGCTCGGCGGCAGTAGTGTCCGCCTTAGGAACGCGTGGAAACTCACGCAGCGTCGGTTTTTTGTGCAGGTAGGGGTAGTCGCTGTAATTGCCGCTGGCATTTCCTCTGTGATACTGAATGCGCAGCCGAACACTTATGCTCCGCCGCGAAGCCCTAAGCCATACGTGGCTGAAGCTACGGCGAATGTCGACCACGGCAAGCAGACTTTAACTGCCGGGATACCTTCTCCGAATGCGGCTGGGACGAGCTCAACGCGCAAGCCTGTGGCGCAGGGGGACTCGACGATCGCTGGCACTCCAGTTGTCAAACAAGCCTGGGTCAGGCCACCGAAAGCACCAAACGGGCAACCTTGGCCGAAGTTGGCCTCTTATTTGAAGGGGTTCCCTCACACCCACTCTAAAGGGCGTTCGACCGTCACCATCGACAATGGACAGAACAATTCGGACGTCTTTGTAAAGCTAGTGTCCCTAAACGGAAATCACGCTAAGCCGGCCCGCTTCGTGTTCATTCCTGCACACGGACGTTTTACGGTCAAAGCCGTCACACCTGGTGGTTATGATGTGCGCTATAGAGATCTAGTTTCCGGCTATCTGTCGCGCTCCGAACAGTTCACGCTTGAAGAAAAAAAGACTTCTCAAGGTACGCGCTACAGTGACCACACGCTGAAGCTGTATAAAGCCCAAAACGGCAATATGACCACCTATAATCTTGCCGAAGATGAATTCTGATTATCGGGTGGCCGACCCAACTCTGATTTGAAAATATTGGTGTGAGGCTGTGGCTAGCGTCATCAACCCTCTAAAACGGGTCTTACAAAACTCAACACCCGCTGACGTCAAGGAGGCTGGCCAAGGCTCTCGTGCTAATGCCGGTGGTATTGATTCGGCATTTCAAGGCGATAGAAAGGGCAGAAGTCGAACACGAACGCTCGGCCTATCTCGCAACCCATGACGTGCTCACCCAATTGCCTAATCGCTACCTCTTCGCCGATCGTTTTGATCAGGCCTTCTCCGATTGGAAAGCGAACGGCGTTCCGTTTGCCGTGCTGTTGATCGACCTGGATCACTTTAAGGAAATTAATGACAAGTATGGCCACGAGGTCGGCGATCAGGTTCTGCGAGCGGTCGCAAATCGAATGCTACAAGCCACTCGCTCGTGCGACACCGTTGCTCGGTACGGCGGAGATGAGTTCGTGATCCTGATTACCGACCTTTCCAACCTAGAGAGTGCTGAATTGAAGGCTGCGAGGGTATTGGAAACCATCGCGCAGACAGTCGTGACGAGCGCAGGAGAACTATCAATTTCGTGCAGTATCGGTGTCTCAATGTGTCCGAATCATGGCCAGAGTCTCGATACGTTGCTCAAAGCGGCGGATCAGGCCATGTATGGCGTCAAGCAACTGGGGCGAAAGGGCGTTGCATTGACTGGAGTTGATGCGGTCTGAGTTCTCTGGTTGCCTTGACACCTCCACGAAACAGTCAGTGAACCGTTCTCGTTCCGATAACAATGTAGATTTACTCGCTCCAATCTCAAGTCAACGCTTGCAAGTGAGGGAGAGTCTACGAACTCCTGCCTTCGGCTACAGTAGCATGATGGTTTTTCGGAGTAGTCAGACGATGATTTTAGTTGTCGACGGTATCAGCGCCAACGGGAAAGCCACCTCGTGCGCAAAGCATGGAGGGCACATGTCATTCCTGATAATGGACGTTTTAAGGACTATCCGACTGCAGGACCCCGTCGAAGCGGCAACTTTCCGGGCAGAGCGAAACGTAGATCGCGATTCAAACGTCGGCTGTAGTGCATCGCTCATCATTTCATTGGAACTCCCCATAACGCCTCTCCGTCATCTGCAATGAGGGGGGCTGCGGGTACTTCGTGGCGAACCCTGATACCGCTTTTTCCATTCAGAAGGCGAGGGACGACATGAATACTTCAGACAGCACCACTGGGAGTCAGCCAGATAAACCCAACTCCGGAGGGCCAGAGCAGAACTTTGAACACTTGAAAGAAAACGTGACTGAGGTGCTTGGCGGCGCAAGGCAGCAAGCTGACGCGCAGTTTGGCCAATATCGAGATACGGCAGCAGACCAGATTGAGGCATTGGCCAAAGGAGCGAAATCAGTCGTATCTGAACTTGAAAGCAAGGACACGCTCGGCATGTCCGACTACCTCGCGGACATGGCGGAGTCCATGAGCGGCTTAGCCGGGAGTCTACGTGGAAAGAGTGCCGAACAATTGCTTCATGACGGGGCTGATCTTGCGCGTAACAACCCGGCGTTGTTCATCGCCGGCAGTATTGCGTTGGGCTTTGGCCTGTCGCGTTTTCTCAAGGCCGGAAGCTCGCCTGCGGCGACATTCACTGACGCCAGCGACCCGGCAGCAGGCAACTCAATGCCTCCAGCAGGCGGGTTCGGCGCGCAAAGACCCTATGAAACTTCAGTTCCGTCACGCGCCGATCAAGGCCTGGACACTGGCATCACGCCAGCCTCGCCGAATGAGCAAGACCCTCCATCGGACTTCCCAACGAACTCGACACTCGGTTCAACAACCTTCAAAGGAGCACTGTGATGAACAGAGAAGATTCAGATTTTCCTGGCTCAAGACCAGTGTCCGTGCCTGATCCCGACGCTTCGGTTGTCGGGCTGATACGGCAGCTATCCCGCGAAGTGCCTGCGCTGTTTACCAAGGAACTCGCTTTGGCCAAAGCTGAGCTTCAGGCCAGCCTCACGACGCTCAAGGCCGGCATTGCTGGTGTCGCGGGTGGTGCGATTGTGCTGCTGGCGGGGTTCATCATCTTGTTGATGTCCGCCGTCTACGGCCTGAGCATCATCATGGCGCCTTGGCTGGCAGCGCTGATTGTCGGTGTCGTGGTGATGATTGTTGGGTTCGCCATGCTGCAGTCAGGGAAAAAACAATTTGATCCGTCCCACTTCAAGCCTGATCGCACGCTGGATGCCTTGAACAAAGACCAGGAAGCGCTGCGGAGGAAAGTCTCATGAAAAGTGAATTCGAAACCGAGTCGCAGAAAAGCCCTGAAGCCATCGAGCGTGAAATCGACGCGCAGCGGGCGAGTATCGGCAACATCGTTGATGCATTGGAAAGCAAATTTACGCCAGGGCAGGTGTTCGATCAGGCGTTGTCCTTCATGCAGAGCAATGGCACGACGTTCCTGACCAACCTGGGCACCAGCGTTCGTAATAACCCCGTTCCCGCTGTGCTGACGTCGGTCGGGTTGCTGTGGTTGATGATGAGTCAGAATCGTCCACCGACCCCACGCCCCGGTTATCAAGTTGGTCCCGATCAGAACAGGGTTGGCGAGTGGGCCGATGGCCTTGCTGATGGCATCGATAGCGCACGTGATCATTTGCACCAGACTGCGGACACGCTTAAAGAGGGCTACCAGACCGTTAAAGGCAAAGCGGCGAACCTGGGTGACAACCTGGGGGCTGCCAGCGAAAACATCAGCCATGCCGTGCATGACGCCAGCGATCGTTTGGTGCGTAGTACCCAAGTGATGAGCAATCAATTCAGCCATTTACTTAAGGAGCAGCCACTGATGGTCGCCGCTGCGGGGATCGCGTTAGGGGCGATGTTGGGGGCAGCCTTGCCCTCGACAGCCACAGAGCAACGCTACCTGGGCAAGACCAGCGCAGGCCTCGCCGACAAGGTAAAACAGCAGGCACGGGAGGGATTTGAAGCGGTGCGCGATACGGTGACCAAAACCACTGATCATTCGGACGTGGACGTGAATCCGGAAGGGGAGAACCGCACAGCATCCGATACGTCCACTGATCTTTCTCGAGGATTGGGAACGTCATAAAAAGGTTGTATGAAAAGCGGGAGGTTCGATAGTGACCTCCCGCTGTTCACTGGGACGTATCTGCGGTGAATGGCCGAACGAGTATCGACGCCTGTTAGGCCTGAGGAAATTTGTCATGTTCCTGCATAACAAGCGACTTCAACACACCGGCATGCGCTGCCCTTCTGTTGCTCAAGAGTGGAGGTGCATCAAATGAATTCAGATCCAAACGCCTTTATTGCAAAGGCCACACAGGACTTTTCTCGCGTGTTCAATGCCACTGCCATTGCGTTCGAACTGGACGCTTTGCAAATATCAAAACAGATGGATATGGCTGCACCGAGATCCACCCATAAGCGCTCCAATGGGAAATAGGTGTGCTCATGTCGGAACATTCTTCGCCTGAACGAACTCCCTGGCAATCCCGGTTTGACCTGGGAAAAAGCGGTGGTTGGCTGAGCATTTTTTTCTGGTCAACGCTGGTGGGGGTCACTGTTCTTTTGCTGGTCAGTGGTTTCAGCGCCTTCACTGAGGCAAACAGGGTCAACCTGCACTACGCCTTTTGGGGGGGCTTATCGGGCTTTGCCGCGACAGCGCTCGGTGCAGTTGTTGCTGTGGCCTTGCGCGACATCGCTGCACGTACTCAGGACATCATGCTGGGTTTTGCAGCCGGCATGATGCTCGCCGCCAGTTCCTTCTCACTCATCCTCCCTGGCATCGAGGCGGCGCGGTCCATTTGCGGCAATAAGCTCTTAGCTGCCTGTGTGGTGGTCCTGGGATTGGGTGTGGGCGTGGCACTGATGATCGGTCTGGATCGCTTTGTCCCCCATGAGCATCAGCAGAGTGGGCGCAAAGGCCCGGATGCTCAACGCATCAATCGTGTCTGGCTCTTCGTGTTGGCCATCACGCTGCATAACCTGCCCGAGGGAATGGCCATCGGCGTCAGCTTTGCCAATGGGGATATGAAAGTTGGTTTGCCGCTAACGACTGCGATTGCCATTCAGGACATACCCGAGGGGCTCGCTGTTGCATTGGCTTTGCGGGTGACTGGCATCTCAACACTCCGGGCGGCGTTGATCGCTGTCGGATCAGGACTGATGGAGCCTTTAGGCGCTGTAGTCGGCCTTGGCATCTCAACAAGCTTCGCACTGGGATACCCGGTTGCTTTGGGTCTTGCAGCGGGAGCGATGATTTTTGTTGTTTCTCATGAGGTGATTCCCGAGACACATCGTAATGGTCACGAAACGCCGGCGACATTGGGGCTAATGCTGGGTTTCGGGGTCATGATGTTTCTCGATACAGCGTTGGGCTGAGCACCCTGGCGTATGACGAATCGCCCTTGTTCAGTGAGTGTGAGTCCACTCATAAAGGGTACCGAAAGACACTGTTATTTTCTGTATGCACGCCTCGATACTTGGCTGCTTTGCCATACCGATCAAATACCTCTGGTCGGCCCTCATGAACCCACGGCGAATTTTGCAGATCCATTCAGAAGTACTTCCAGGATTCATGCCGTCATGAACTCTTTTAATAACCTGCTGACGCCAGCTCAAGAGCGAAGACTTTTTGCTCTGGATGTGTGGCATCGCGCGCTCGAGAACTGCTCTCTGCGTAGGGACTGTCCAGATACCTATCACGAGGAACTGCTTCGACAGGCGGACGAGATGGATCGTAAAGGTATTGTTGAGTGGGAGGAGTGGAGGGACTTACGAGTTCAGGCGGATCAGGCTTATTTGCGTGCAGTCGCGGGAGAGGATTACCACTCGGTTGATCTCCGTAGGACGATGTGTGAAACGTCGGCTCTGTCGATTGACCTGAATCTCGTTTAGGGGACAGGGAGGAGCAATGAACGGTCAGCTGAAGTTTGGTATAGAAGAAGAGTATTTCATAACCGACCTGGTCACCCGACAGATGCCTGGGAATCTGTCCTGCGAGGTGAGTGACAAGTGCAAAGCTGAATTGGGGCAAAGCTTTGCGTACGAGATGTTCCAAGCACAGATCGAAGTAGCCTCGCCTGTTTTCACGAGTCTTGCGCAAGCAGCGGATTATCTCGCTAACGCGCGCGGCACGTTGCAGCATTCTCTCCAGCCTTTTGAATTAGGTTTGCTGTGTGCCGGTAGTCATCCCTTGGCGGACTGGCGTATGCAACACGCCACAGACCAAAGTCATTTTCAGCAGCTGTTCAAAGATTACCAACGCGTAGCACGGCGCAGTCTGCTATCGGGGTTGCACGTACATGTGGAAATTCCGAATCACTTGGATCGAATTCAGGTGATGAACGAGGTGCTTCCGTGGATACCTTTACTACTGGCCTTAAGTAGCTCCTCACCCTTTTGGGATGGTGCCGACAGCGGATTTGCAAGCTATCGCCAGACAGCCTGTGATGAATGGCCCCGGATGGGCGTACCTGAGTTCCTTGAGGACCATCTCGCCTATGACGCCTACATCGCATTTTTGATTTCAACCGGCTCGATGAAAATGCCAAGCGATTGCTGGTGGGGGGTGCGGCCCTCTGCCAGGTACCCGACGCTGGAACTGCGAATGACGGACGCATGTCCGCGTTTAGAGGACGCTTTGTGTATCGCCTCTTTTTTCCGATTAATGATCGCCTACGCTATCGATCAACCTCGTCCAGGATCGGACTACTCGCAAAAATCCAGATGGATGCTGATGGAGAATCGATGGAGAGCTAAAAGATCTGGAGTCTGCGCAGCGTTCCTGGTTGAGGGGTACGACCGGCCATTTACGATTGAACAATGGCTTTTCATGACAGAGCAGATCTTGGGAGAAACAGCTCGAGCACTGGGTGTAGAGAACGTTTTTTCTCAGCTTCGGCGAATTATCCGTGAAGGCACCAGTGCAGTGCGGCAACGTTGTGTCTACGAAGAAAGCGTAGGCAGTGGACGGAGTGTCCATGAAGCCCTCTCACAAGTAGTCGATCAGCTGCTGATGGAAACAGCGGGAGCAAATCGCGAACTGAAGGGTTTGCCCCCCCAGCACCAGTGAATAACCTACGGACGCTAGAAGTGATTTCCACCCTAGAATTACGCCACGTCATCGAGGGCCCACCTGCAACGTCTGTGGCCTCCTTTTTGAGTTAATAATCGTCGCGAATGATCGGGCAGGTCATGCAATGGCCGCCGCCACGTCCGCGAACGAGTTCGCCGGCGCTGATGGTAATGACTTCTACGCCGGCCTTTCTCAACAACGTGTTGGTGTAAGTGTTGCGATCATACCCAATCGGCCCACCCTCATAGATCACCGTCTCAGTCCTATACCCGCCACATATAAGGTTGATTGGCGGGTACGGTAGAGGTTCCAGACAATAGGGAGGGGCTACGGAACATTCTGACGAAGGCTCCTTGAAGGTGAGAGCGTTACAATAGCCGTTGACTACGCATGGAGAGGGATCCAGTGGCAAAGGCAGCGACCTGTTCGGCGCCCCAAAGAGCAACAAGCTCCTCGCTCCCGTTCAGGTGGACTCAGCGAACAGCGCTTTCTGCTCTTTCGATATGTAGTCAGTGAAGGCACAATGCGCATCCTTTTTTGGTTGGCCTTGCCGGAGGCGCCTCGAAATGATCAAAACGCCGTACTACCTCATCGACAAGCAAAAGCTGCTGGCGAACATGCAGAAGATCGCCTATGTGCGTGAACAGTCCGGGGCCAAGGCCCTGCTGGCACTCAAGTGCTTCGCCACCTGGTCGGTGTTCGACCTGATGCAGCAATACATGGACGGCACCACATCGTCGTCGCTCTACGAGCTCAAACTCGGTCGACAGAAGTTCGCCGGCGAGACTCACGCCTACAGCGTGGCCTGGGCCGACGACGAGATCGAGGAGATGCTCGAGAACTGCGACAAGATCATCTTCAATTCCATTGGCCAATTGCAGCGCTACACTGACGCTTCAGCAGGCAAGGTCCGCGGTCTGCGGGTCAATCCGCAAGTGAGCAGCTCGGATTATCTGCTGGCTGACCCCGCGCGGCCGTTCAGCCGTCTGGGCGAGTGGGACCCGGTGAAGATCGAGCAGGTCATCGACCAGGTCTCTGGCTTCATGTTCCACAACAACTGCGAGAACGGCGACTTCGACCTGTTCGACCAAATGCTGTGCACCATCGAAGAGCGATTCGGTCATCTGCTGCACAAGGTCGAGTGGGTCAGCCTCGGTGGCGGCATCCACTTCACCGGTGACGGCTATGCGCTGGACGAATTCTGCGCGCGCCTCAAGGCCTTCTCGCAAAAATACGGCGTGCAGGTCTACCTGGAGCCGGGCGAAGCCGCCATCACACAGAGCGCGTCGCTGGAAGTCACCGTGCTCGACACCCTCTACAACGGCAAGCACCTGGCGGTCGTGGACAGTTCTATCGAAGCACACATGCTCGATCTGCTGATCTATCGCCTGAATGCCAAGCTGGCGCCCAGCGAGGGCGTGCACACCTACATGGTGTGCGGCAAATCCTGCCTGGCCGGAGACATTTTCGGTGAATATCAATTTGATCGTCCGCTGGCCATCGGTGATCGGCTGTCGTTCATCGACGCCGCGGGTTACACCATGGTCAAGAAGAATTGGTTCAACGGCCTGAAAATGCCGTCCATCGTAGTGAAACAACTCGACGGTACTGTCGAGGTGGTTCGTGAGTTTGGTTACAACGACTACATGTCCAGCCTTTCGTAAGCTGGCAGAGAAGGAGAGAGAGAAAAATTGAAGAAGAACGTGCTTATCATTGGTGCAGGAGGTGTCGCCAAGGTGGTGGCCCACAAGTGCGCGCAGCACAACGATGAACTCGGTCGTATTGCTATCGCGTCGCGCAACATCTCCAAGTGCCAGGCCATCATCGACAGCGTCAAGGCCAAGGGTAGCCTCAAAGTGCCCGCCGAAATCCAGGCCTTCTCGCTGAACGCCCTGGATGTCGAAGCGACCAAGGCGCTGATCCGCGAAACCGGATCGCAGATCGTCATCAACGTCGGTTCCGCGTTCCTCAACATGTCGGTGCTGCGTGCCTGCATCGACACCGGTGTAGCCTACCTGGACACCGCCATTCACGAAGAACCGGGCAAAATCTGCGAGACGCCGCCCTGGTATGGCAACTACGAGTGGAACCACCTCGAGGAATGCAAAGAGAAGAACATCACCGCCATTCTCGGCGTGGGCTTCGACCCGGGTGTGGTCAACGCCTATGCAGCGCTGGCGCAGCAACAGTATTTCGACCGCATTGATTCGATCGACATTCTTGACGTCAATGCCGGTTCCCATGGTAAGTATTTCGCCACCAATTTTGACCCGGAAATCAACTTCCGCGAATTTACCGGACAGGTGTGGAGCTGGCAGAACAGCCAGTGGACGAGCAACACGATGTTCGAAGTCAAACGCACTGACGACCTGCCGGTCGTAGGGGCGCAGAACCTGTACTTGACCGGCCACGATGAAGTGCATTCGCTGTCGAAGAACCTCGGCGTGCCCAACGTGCGTTTCTGGATGAGCTTCGGCGAGCACTACATCAATGTGTTCACCGTGCTCAGGAACCTCGGCCTGCTCTCTGAGCAACCGGTCAAGACCGCTGAAGGCCTGGAAGTCGTGCCGCTGAAAGTGGTCAAGGCCGTGCTGCCTGATCCGAGCTCGCTGGCCCCTGGCTACACCGGCAAAACCTGCATCGGCGATCTGGTCAAGGGCACCAAGGATGGCCAGCCGCGCGAGGTGTTCATCTACAACGTGGCCGATCATGAAGACGCCTACGCAGAAACCGACAGCCAGGGCATTTCCTATACTGCTGGCGTGCCGCCCGTGGCCGCAGCCCTGCTGGTCGCCCGCGGCGAGTGGGACGTGCAGCGTATGGCCAACGTCGAGGAGCTGCCGGCTGAGCCGTTCCTCAAGGCGCTGGATGTGATGGGCCTGCCGACCCGCATCAAGGATGAGAGTGGCGATCGTCCTTGGAGCTGCAACGTTTAATGCACCGAAATTACAGGTGAGTCTCGTTTCCCGCTCTAAACGCAAAAACGCCGCTCTTTGAGCGGCGTTTTGCTGTGTGCGTCATTTGTTGAGCTTGTTGATTGTTGCGGGCGAGATCAAGGTTGAGTGACTTCCTCAGAGTGTGAAGCGGTCTCAACACGCGCTTACGTTTGAATTAACTATTGCTCGTAATATTAGCGCCAATAAATAGTTATTAAAAAATTGACATGTTTCATCCGCTTTACAATGTGCGATGAATTCAAACAGGCACGCTTTCAATGTTGTTACGTTGGTGTCGCGCAGTGTCAGAGCTTTAGACGTGTCTATTCAGAAAGTATCGTTAGCGCCTGCTTGATTTTGGTGCGTGGATATGTTTCGTTAAAGTTGTCATGCTCAGAAACTTCTATATCAATCTGATTTTATTAGTGTTTTTCTTGAGAGCTAACGTGTTGTCGATGTTGGCATTCGCTTTGCTGATCTAACTACACATGTTGTCGGCGCGAAGTGTTAGAAATTTTTTTAAAAAAGACTGTGCCTATGTGATGTTTGTCTACACTCCAATTTCTACGAGTGGGATTGAAAATAAAGTTGTACCTAACTGCCGGTTAGTTGGCGCGCTAGAGCGACTGTTGGCCGGCGCGGCATGCCGATGGCCTTCCTGAATCAGGGTATACGGGGGATTCACCAATGCGGATCAGCATATTTGGTTTGGGGTACGTGGGTGCTGTATGTGCGGGATGTCTCTGTGCTCGCGGTCATGACGTAATCGGGGTGGATGTCTCGCAAGTCAAGGTCGACCTGATCAACCAGGGTAAGTCGCCCATCGTTGAGCCAGGCCTGGAGCCGCTGCTCGAGCAAGGGGTGAGTTTTGGGCGGCTGCGAGGTGGCGGTGATGTGAAGGCGGCAGTGATGGGCACGGATATGTCGTTCATCTGCGTCGGTACGCCCAGCAAGAAGAATGGCGATCTGGATTTGGTCTACATAGAGTCGGTCTGCCGCGAGATCGGCGAAGCCCTGCAAGACAAGGGCAGTTGGCATACGGTCGTGGTGCGTAGCACGGTGCTGCCGGGCACCGTAAAGAACGTGGTGATCCCGATACTTGAAGACTGTTCCGGCAAGAAGGCCGGGGTCGACTTCGGCGTGGCGATCAACCCGGAGTTTCTGCGCGAAAGTACCGCGATCAAGGATTACAACTGTCCGCCCATGACGGTGATCGGTGAATTCGACCAGCGCAGCGGTGACATGCTCGCCACGCTCTATCAAGAGCTGGACGCGCCGCTCCTGCGCAGGAGCATCGAAGTGGCGGAGATGATCAAGTACACCTGCAACGTCTGGCACGCGACCAAAGTGACCTTCGCCAATGAGATCGGCAATATCGCGAAGGCCGTCGGCGTGGACGGTCGCGATGTAATGGACGTGATCTGCCAGGACACCAAACTCAACCTGTCGCGTTATTACATGCGCCCCGGCTTCGCGTTCGGCGGTTCCTGCCTGCCCAAGGATGTGCGTGCGCTGAATTATCGCGCCGGGCAAATGGACGTCGAGCACCCGCTACTGGCCTCGATCATGCGCAGCAATGCGGTGCAGGTACAGAGAGCCTTCGACATTATCAGCAGTTACGGCAAGCGGCGTGTCGCGCTACTCGGCCTGAGTTTCAAGGCGGGCACCGATGACCTGCGCGAAAGCCCGCTGGTGGAGTTGGCCGAGATGTTGATAGGCAAGGGCTACGACCTGCATATCTTCGACCGCAACGTTGAGTACGCGCGTATCTACGGGGCCAACAAGGAATACATCGAGTCGAAGATTCCGCACCTGGCTTCGCTGTTATGCCCTGACCTTGCGAAGGTGATCGAGCAGGCGGATGTGATCGTGCTGGGTAACAGTGACGAATCCTTCGAAGCCATTGCGCTGCAGGTGCCCGAGGGCAAGCAGGTGGTCGACCTGGTGGGCTTCATGCCGCACGCCAGTGACGATCGGCTCGAGGGTATCTGCTGGTAAACGAGGCGCGCGAGCTGGTGCGCTCCAAGCAACATGGTGTATCGAGCAGGGGTCATATCTATGGCTGATTCCAGGGTTTACTTGCGCGAAGCGGCGGGCTGGCTGTTCTACGTCACCGCGCTGATGGGGCTTGCACTGTTGCTGCCGCGCACAGTGTTCGATCCCGAATCCAGGGACTTTCTCCTGTTGCTGGGTGCGGTCGGTATCTGGCGTTATTCGATGGGCGCGATCCATTACCTGCGGGGGATGCTGTTCCTTTATCTGGTATTCCCTTATTACAGGCGCAAAGTCACCAGGCTGGGCGGCAGTGCCGATCCGTCGCAAGTGTTTTTGCTGGTCACCAGTTTCCGTATCGATGCGTTGACCACGGCGCAGGTCTACGGCTCGGTGATCGAGGAGGCCATCGGTTGTGGTTACCCGACAACGGTGGTCTGTTCCATCGTCGAGCTGGCTGATGAGTTGCTGATCAAAGCGCTCTGGGACAGCTATACCCCGCCGGAGCAGGTCAAGCTGAGCTTCGTGCGGATTCCCGGCACCGGTAAGCGCGATGGCCTGGCCCATGGTTTTCGGGCGATCTCCCGGCATTTGCCGGATGCCGATGCGGTGGTGGCGGTGGTCGATGGCGACACCGTGCTCTCGCCCGGGCTCGTGCGTCAGACCGTGCCCTGGTTCAAGCTGTTCCCGAAAGTTGGCGGGCTGACCACCAATGAGTTCTGCGAGGTGCGCGGAAGCTACCTGATGAGCCAATGGCACAAGCTGCGGTTCGCCCAGCGCCACATCAATATGTGTTCGATGGCACTGGGCAAGCGAGTGCTGACAATGACCGGACGAATGTCGGTGTTCCGCGCCCAGGTGGTGACCGACCCCGGCTTTATTCAAGACGTTGAAAGCGATTATCTGCAGCACTGGCGCCTGGGGCGTTTCCGCTTCTTGACCGGTGATGACAAGTCCAGTTGGTACAGCCTGATGCGGCTGGGCTACGACACCTTTTATGTGCCCGATGCGGCGATCAACACGGTTGAGCACCCACCGGAAAAGAGCTTCTTCAAGGCCAGCCGCAAGCTGATGTTCCGCTGGTATGGCAATAACCTGCGGCAGAACTCGCGGGCCCTGCACCTGGGCGTGCAGCGGTTG
This sequence comes from Pseudomonas sp. Hz4, assembly GCF_054898165.1. Classification (NCBI taxonomy): domain Bacteria; kingdom Pseudomonadati; phylum Pseudomonadota; class Gammaproteobacteria; order Pseudomonadales; family Pseudomonadaceae; genus Pseudomonas; species Pseudomonas sp. Hz4. Next base: position 2,511,451 of record NZ_CM142719.1, read on the forward strand.
GGCTGGTTCACCTCGCTGGTGCTGTTTGACCAACGCGTATCGATGTGGGCCAGCCTGCTCGGGCCGTCAATAGCGATCATTGCCAGCCTCAAATACAGCGCGGCCTACCTGCTGATCTATGTGCTCTGGATTGGCGTGACTCGCTTGATCCTGAGTCTGCTGTTGCTGGCTTCGGGGCACCCGGTCGGCCCGGCTTATCCATTGATTCTCTATTACAACCAGTTGGTCGGCGCCATGGTGAAGATCTATGTGTTCTTCCGTCTCGACCGGCAATCGTGGACACGCCAGAAAACCAGACTCGACCGCGGGCTGGCCAGCTATCAACGCTGGTTCAATACCTGGTCGTCGCGGGCCATGACCTTTTCTGCTGGCAGTGTGTTTTGCGCGTTGCTGATGTGGATTGTGTAGCGCAGGTATCAGGGCAGTCGGCAGGCCGTGCCGGATCGGATTCAATCGATGGGAAGGAGCGCGTTATGAACACAGCTGTTATTGCTGTTGATGACAATGTCGTGCATGAGTCGGAGGTGCAGCGTCAGCATGCGCGGCTGAATCTGCCGGCGAGAATCGAGTTTCACGGGCCGGGCCGGGAGGCGTTCGATTGCGAGCTGATCGACTTGTCGGCCGGTGGCTTCAGCCTGAATCAGCCGGACACACCGCTGATCCTGGGCCGACAGCACAAAGGCAAACTGGTGTTCCAGGTCGATGCGCTTGGGTTTGCCATCGACGTGGAGTTTGTCGTGCGCTCGGTATGCAGCGAGGGGCTGCGGGTGGGTTGCGAGTTCCACAACCTGCCTCCGCGCGCGATCTCCGCATTGCGTTATCTGATCACCTCCTACCTCTCGGGAGGGGTGATCAGCCTGGGTGACATGCTCGCGACCCAGCAGCGCGACAACTTCACCAGGCCGCGAAAGCACGAAAGCGGCAACGGCCTGGGCTTTTTCGCACGCTTGCGGGCGACCACGGTGAGCCTGCTGATTTTCCTGGTGGGACTGGCTGCTTTTGGTTATGTGCTGCAGCAGTTGTATGGCATTTATTTCGTCACGCGCGCCGAATCGGCGCGGGTCAACGTGCCCGGCCAGTTGATCGGCCTGCCGCGCGACGGCAGCGTCAAATCGTTGGTCAAGGTGGGGGCGGTGGTGTCCAAGGGTGCCCCACTGGCGACCTTTTCCGCCTCGCTGCTGGATGTAATGAAAGGCAACCTGCCGCCCGGGCAGGCGACCCCGGAGAACCTCGAGCGCCTGTTCAGCCGGACCCTGCAAGGTTCGCTGACCAGCCCTTGCGATTGCCGGGTGGTGGCGCAGCTGGTGCCGGACGGCCAGGTCGTCGGCAAGGGCACCACGGTATACGAGTTGATGCCGATCGACGGTGTGGCGACCATCGAGGCGCGCTTCCCTTACAAGAATTTTGCCAAGATCCAGCCTGGCAAGGCAGTGAGCTTCCAACTGGTCGGTGAAGAACAGCCACGCACGGGCAAAATCGCCACGGTGGTGCTGGACAACGGCGGCCTGGCCTCCGACCTGCGGGTCACCATTGAGCCTGACAGCGCGTTGCAGACCGATCTCGCCGGGCGTCCGGTGGAGGTCAGTATCGAAAACCTGCAGAGCAATGCCTGGGTGAAGAATGCCTGGGCGGCCAATACCTGGGTGAAGAATGCCTGGGAGAATAAAGCCATGGCGGCCGGGAAATGAACGGCGCATGGCGATCGGGGCTGCGGTTTTCTGCGCTGGCCGCTGCTCTGACGATGAGTCATGGTTGCGGCACCCTGCCGGATCAGGGGGTGGCGCGCGAGGCCATGTTGCGCGGCGATTATGAAACGGCACGCAAGCACTATGCGGCGCTGGCCCAGGACGGCTATGCCGATGCCCAGGCCGGGATGGGCGACCTGACGGCGTCGGCAGGCGACCCGGCGAGCCTGAAAGAGGCTGAAGGCTTGTACCGGCAGGCCGCGCCGGAGTCGGTCAAGGCGCAGTCACGTCTGGGCCGCTTGTTGCTGCGTCAGGGACCGACTGATCCCAAGCAAGTGGGCGAGGCCCGGCAATTGTTGGAAGGCGCGCTGGATAAAGGCGAGTTCAGTGCGGTGGTACCGCTGACGTTGTTGTACCTGAGCTACCCGCAACTGGCGCCTGGGGTGGATCCGCAGCAGAAGGTCGATAGCTGGCGCGCCCAGGGCATTGTCGAGGCGGATCTGGCGCAGATTCTGATTTACCGCAATCAGGGCACCTATAAGGCTCACCTGCCCCAGATCGAGCAGATGTGCCGGGCTCGGCTGGCGTTACTCGATGCCTGTTATGTGGAGCTGGCCACCCTCAACCGAATGCGCGACCAGCCCAAGTCGCAAGCGGCCTTGCTGGTGGAATTGCGCCAGGGTTGGCGCGAGGGACGAGTAGCGCCCTTGCGGGTCGAGTCGGTGGCGCGCGTTCTGTCGTCGCCAACCCTCGAAGGCCCGGCCGATGCACAAAGCGCCCAGCGCCTGCTTGAGGAACTGGCGCCGGTCTATGCGCCGGCCTGGACCAGCCTGGCACGGTTGATCAACGACTACCCCGTGCAAGGCGATGCGCCGCAATTGCTCTCGGCCTTGCAGCGCGGGCGCGAGGCGGGCGACCCACGGGCGGAACTGCTGACCGGGCGGCTGTATTACCTCGGCAAGTGGTTGCCGCAGGACCCGCGCCTGGCTGAAGAGCATTTGCTCAAGGCGGCCGCGGCCGGTGAAGTCGGGGCGCACTACTACCTGGGCCAGTTGTACAGGCGCGGTTATCTGGGCCAGGTCGAACCGCAGAAGGCGCTGGAACATTTGTTGCTGTCGGCCCGCAACGGTTCGCCCAATGCCGACCTGGCCCTGGCGCACATGTTTTTCGACTCCCGCGGGATCAAGGTCAATCGGATCAATGCCTTTGTCTTTGCGCAACTCGCGCAGCGCCAGGGCGTGGTAAATGCGGAGCCAGTGCTGTCGGCCCTGCAGTCGGGGTTGACCCCGGCAGAAAGGAAAATCGCGCAGCCCTTGCTTGAGGGGGAAGCCCAGGCTCGTCTGACGGGCGCGGCTCTAGCCAGACTGCAAACTCCGGAAAATGGACAGGACTTACTATGAAGCAAGCATTGTTGGCAGGATGTGGTCTTGGGGTTTCGCTGATGTGCAGTGCCGGTCTGGTGCTGGCGGCGGAAGTGGCACCGAAGAATTTCGGTCTGGATGTGAAAATTACCGCCGAGTCGCAGGAAGACCGTGACCTGGGCACCGCGCCCGGAGGCACGGTCAACGGTGTTGGCATCGACTTGCGCCCCTGGGCCTATGGCCAGTGGGGTAACTGGAGTGCCTATATGATGGGGCAGGCGGTGGCCGCGACCGATACCATCGACACCGATACGGTGAACAACGGCGTCGACGAAAGTAACGCCCGTGAGACCGATGACAGCTACCTGGCGTTGCGCGAGTTCTGGGTCGACTATTCGGGTATCACCGCCTATCCGGGCGAGCATTTGCGCTTGGGGCGCCAGCGTCTGCGCGAGGACAGCGGCGAGTGGATGGACACCAACATCGAAGCGCTCAACTGGACCTTCGAGACCACTCTGCTGCGCGCCCACCTCGGTGCCGCCCAGCGCTTTTCCGACTACCGGACTGACGTGAGCGACCTGGCGCCCCAAGACGAAGACCGCACCCATGCGTTCGCCGACGTCTCTACGCAATGGATGCCTAATAACTGGTTCGGCCTGCGCGTGCATCACGTCGAGGACAACGGCAGCCTGCCCGATCCGGGCGAGCAGATCGATGCGCTCGACAAGACCTCCACCGGCAGCCTGACCTGGGTCGGTCTTGAAGCGAACGGCGACGGCTACAACTATCGCTCGACGATGCCGGTCAATTACTGGCTCAGCGGCACTTGGCTGACCGGCAGTCGCGACAACCTCAACAGCGTGGTCGACGCCAATGGCAACCGCATTGCTGCGGGGGAAAACAGTGGTGACGTCGACGCCTGGGCCGCGGACTTGGGCCTGCGCTGGAACATCGATGACCGTTGGCGCCTCGGCGCTGCCGCGGCCCGCGGCGAAGGCGGCGGTAGTGACAACGAGCAGCAGTTCCAGCAAACCGGCCTGCAGAGCAACCGCTCGAACTACACCGGCACGCGTTCGCGCGTACACCGCTTCGGCGAAGCCTTTCGCGGCGAACTGAGCAACCTCCAGGTGGCTACATTGTTCGGCTCCTGGCAGTTGCGCGAGGACTACGACGCCAGCCTTGTCTACCACCGTTTCTGGCGGGTAGATGACCAGCAGGACACCGGCGACGGCGGGATCGTCAATGCGGCACTGGTGGACGGTGAGAAGGACCTGGGCCAGGAAGTCGATCTGGTCATGACCAAGTACTTCAAACAAGGCCTGTTGCCCGCGAGCATGGTGGATTGGGTTGACGAACCCTCGGCACTGGTCCGCTTGCGCCTCGGCGTGTTCTTCCCGGGCGACGCTTACGCCAGCGACACCGATTCGAGCATGCACCGGGCGTTCATTGATTTCGTCTGGAAAATCTAGGCCCAGGTTGTTGCCCGCCGTGATGCCATCGTGGGCAACGGCGCCTTGATCACACCAGGTTGCATTTATTTTGATGAGTGAGGCTTATGGACAGTGTCGTCAAGTTAGGGCTGTTGCTCGCGGGTCTGCTGTTGGTGCAGACCGCGGGTGTCAGCGCGGCGGGAGTGGTCTTCGCGCCGCGCTATACCATCAGCGAGGCTCCGGGAAAATCCTTGCTGATCAGCGAGCCGAAGATCCCTGACCTGTCCGGCTACACGGCCGAGGCAGCCATGGCGAAGATTTCCTACAAACCCGCTGGCCGTGCCTTGATCCAGCCGATGCTCAAGGAAAACTCGCTCGACGAGTTCATCGGTGGCAAGGATCGTCTCAAGGAATGGGTGGTGCGCCAGCAGCGAATGCCGGTGGCGATCTTCATCGACCGTGGCTACATGAGCCTGACGCAACTGGCGCGCAGCCTGCCACCGACGGCCTTGCGCGAAACTGCGCCGGGGGTGTTTCTGGCGCGCTTGCCAATCGTCATACGTCCCGGCGGGACCCTGCATATCGACAAGTCGGTCAAGGAGTTGCGATTGTCCCAGGAGGGCGGTTCCTTCTTGGTCAATGACGGCAAGCTGTTTATCACCGACACCAAGGTCAGCGCCTGGAGCGAGAAGAACAACAGCCCGGCCTGGTACAAGAAAGAGGGGGAGTTCCGGCCCTTCCTGGTGTCCTGGGGCGGCACCGAGACTTACATCGTCAACAGCACCATCGCCAGCTTCGGCTACACCGCGAGCAAGAGTTATGGCGTGAGTATTTCCCAGTACAGCCCGAGCATGGCGCCGAAGATGAAGCGCAAGCGGCCGACCGGCTGGCTGCTCAATTCGGAGTTCGTCGACAACTGGTACGGCTTCTATTGTTATGAGGCCGACGACGTGGTGATTCTCGGCAATTCCTACCGCGACAACATCGTCTATGGCATCGACCCGCACGACCGTTCGCGCCGGCTGATCATTGCCCACAACGACGCCTTTGGTACCCGCAAGAAGCACGGCATTATCCTCTCACGCGAGGTCAATGACAGCTGGATCATCTACAACCGCGCCTACAACAATCACCTGTCGGGCATTGTCCTGGACCGTTCCAGCGTCAATAACCTGCTGGCCTACAACGAATCCTACAAGAACCTCTCCGACGGCATAACTCTGTATGAGAGCGGCAATAACCTGCTCTGGCGCAACCGCGCAGTCGACAATAACCGCCATGGGATTCGGGTGCGTAACAGTACGGGTGTGCGGCTGTATGAAAACGAGCTGATGGCCAATGCCCTGACCGGCATCTACGGCCACATCAAGGATTTGCGCGGCACCGACCGCGATCTCAAGGAAGACCCCTTCGAAGCCAAGCTGTCGCTCACCGTGGTCGGCGGCAAGCTGATTGGCAACGGTTCCAGCCCCATCACCGTGTTTTCACCCTCGCGTCTGGAACTCTATGACTTGACCTTTCTGGCGCCGCAGAAACAGGACGGCCTTGCCTTCACCGGTTTGCTGGGGGAAGTGCAGGGCGACTTGATGGACATTCTCCTGCGCCGCCATGCCGCCGCGTTGATTCAGCCCGAGACATTGTGAGGAGCCTGCCGATGAACACCCTCCATGGATTTGCCGCGCTGTGCCTGCTGTCTGTGCCGACGTGGGGCCAGGCGCAGCCGGAATACAGGGCCGAGGCCTGCTGTCAGCTGTGCCCACAAGCGGCACAGGCGACACTTTACGAGCAGCCGGCGCTGAAAAACTACGCGACCCTGGTGGAGGCCAAGGACCAGTGGCTCTTTCGCACCCAAAGCGATTTCCGCACTGACTTCGGCCTCGATGAGAGCGGTTACAAGGCCCTCAAGCGCCTGCGCGACGGGCTGGCCCAGCGCGGGGTCGAGCTGGTGCTGGTGATGCCACCCAGCCGCGGCTTGCTGCATGCCGACCGCCTGACGCCGCTGGAACTGGCCAACTTCGATCAGACCAAGGCCCGGCAGAACTACTTGCAAACGCTGGTCCGGGTGCGCGACTTGGGCGTTCAGGTCCCCGACTTTACCAACCTGCTGAGTGCGCCACAGCCAGCCGGGCAGCCCTTTTACTTCAAGGGCGATCACAACTGGACGCCCTATGGCGCCGAACGCAGCGCCCAGTTGGTGGCCCAGACGCTCAGGGGCAACGATGTGCTCAAGGCGTTGCCGCATCAGGTCTTTGCCAGCCAGCCGGCCGGCCTGCTGGGACGCTCTGGCTCGTTGCAAAAAGCCGCCGCACAGATCTGCGGCAACGGTTATGCGGCGCAGTTTGTCACCCGTTATCAAACCCGTGCCCAGGACGACTCCAAGGTCCCCGCCAAGGTCGTATTGATCGGTACCAGCGCCAGCGGCGAGGCGTTCAACTTTGCCGGTTTCCTCGAACAGTATCTGCAGACGCCGGTCAGCAACTTCAGTGTTCCGGGCGGTGGCTACGATGATTCGTTGATCGCCTACCTGCTCAGCGACGACTTCCAGAAGCGCCCGCCGACGGTGCTGGTGTGGGAAACCGATAATCTCGACAGCATCCAGAAATCCAGCTTCTACCGGCAGGCGATGGCGGCGCTGAGCGATGGCTGCGACATCCAGGCGCCGCTGCTCAAAAGCCATTCGACCCTGCACAGCGGGCGCAATCAGGTGTTGTTCAACGGCGGTGGCGGCAATGTGTATCCAATCAAGGGCAATCGTTATCAAGTCGACCTCAAGTTCGCCGATCCCGCCGTGCACCTGATGAGCGCGACCCTGACCTACATGAACGGTCGCCAGGAAAACATCAACTTGAGCCGTGCGCCGAGTGTTAACACCCAGGGCCGCTTCGCCTTCGAGCTGCGCGCTGATGCGGACTGGGACGAACTGACTTTTCTTTCCATGGACGTGCAGCCACCCCTTGGGGCGACCTCCATGGAGCTCTCGGCCCGCTTGTGTGCCAAGCCGGTCATTTCTGAGACACCATCCCTGCGCACTGCGCAGACGGAGGGGCTCTGATGCGACAGGGGCATTGGGCTGCCGTTGGCGTGGCCATCATTCTAATGGGGCCGACCGTGCAGGCGGTGGCCGCTCAACTCCGCCCGCCGCAGGGCTATTACGCGCCGGCCGTGGACAAGAAGGGCGACGTGCCGATCTGTCCGGCGCCACCCAAACCCTACACCGGTGACCTGTTGATCCCCAGTAAGTACGAGGGCTCGGGCAAGGCACGTGATCAGTTCAACGCGCAATCCAACCAACGCTACAAGCAAATGTCAGCCGATATCAACGAACTGGAGAAAGGTGTCAACAAACAAGTCGCAGCCTATTTACGGCTCGGCCGCGCAGGCCATGTGGAATGCACCCTGAACTGGCTGGGCGATTGGGCCAAGGCGCAGGCGCTGCTGAGTACCACCTACACCCATACCGGCAAGTCGATGCGCAAATGGGCGCTGGGCAGTATTTCTTCGGCCTATCTGCGGCTCAAGTATTCGCGTTCGCAGCCATTGAGGGGCCGGGAGGCGCAGACCCGGCCAATCGAGGTCTGGATCGGCCAGGTCGCCGATCAGGTGGTGCGGGACTGGCGCGACCAGCCGCTGGAGCGGTTGAACAATCACCAGTATTGGGCGGCCTGGGCCGTCATGGCGGCCTCGGTGGTGGTCGACCGGCGCGACCTGTTCGACTGGTCGGTAACGCAGTTTCGCATCGGCGCTTCCCAGGTCGATGCAGACGGCTATCTGCCCAACGAACTGAGCCGCGACACCCGCGCACTGGCTTACCACAACTATGCGATGGGGCCGCTGATGATGATCGCTGCCTTTGCCCGAGCCAATAACGTCGACCTGCGTGAAGAAAACCATGGCGCCATGCGGCGTCTGGCGGCGCGGGTGGAGGAAGGGATCAAGGACCCACGCTCGTTTGAGCGCAAGACCGGCTACGAGCAAGCACTCGAGGACCTCAACGAGGATGGCAAGTTTGCCTGGCTGGAACCTTACTGCGCGCTGTACGACTGCTCGGTGCAAACCAATCGCTGGCGCCAATCGATCGAACCAATGAAAACCTACCGCCTGGGCGGCGACATCACCCAGCTATTTGCTGACCAGAAAGAATAAATGTAACAGCCAATACCTGGATACCCGGTGGGGCCATTGGTAATTGGGCTTGTGTTGTAAATGGGAAGGCAGTCCTTCGCTGTTCGAAGAGCCTTCATGTCGAGTGATGAAGGTGCGGAGGAAAGTGAAATGATTCCAGTCATTCTGTCCGGTGGCAGTGGTTCGCGGTTGTGGCCGTTGTCGCGCAAGTTGTATCCCAAGCAATTCCTGAGTCTGGCAGGCGAGGGATCGCTGTTTCAGCAGACCCTGCAGCGCCTGGCGTTCGAGGGTATCGGCAAGCCGATCGTGGTCTGTAATCAGGAGCATCGCTTTATCGTCAATGAACAACTTGCCGCCATCGGCTGTACGCCTCAGGCGATGCTGCTCGAACCTTTCGGCCGCAATACCGCACCGGCGGTGGCGCTGGCGGCCCTCAAGCTGATCGCCGAGGGCCGCGATGAGCTGCTGCTGGTGCTTCCTGCCGACCATGTGATCAGTGACGTGCCTGCCTTGCGCGCCACGCTGTCACATGCGCAGGAAGAGGCGCTCAAAGGCAATATGGTGCTGTTCGGCATTCCGGCGACGCGTCCGGAAACCGGCTTTGGTTATATCAAGGCCGCCTGCGACGATGCTGGCGCTGGCGCCTTCAAGGTCGAAAAGTTTATCGAGAAACCCGACCAGCAAACCGCCAGCGAATTTGTCCGGTCCGGCGAGTACTTCTGGAACAGCGGCATGTTCCTGTTCCGTGCCAGCCGCTATCTCGACGAGTTGCGCACTCACGAACCCGACATGTACGACACCTGCGTGCTGGCCCTGGAGCGCAGCCGCAGCAGTGAAGGCGTGACCAGTATCGATCGGGTCACCTTTGAATGCTGCCCGGACAACTCCATCGACTATGCGGTGATGGAGCGCACCAGCCGCGCCTGCGTCGTTCCGCTAAGCGCTGGCTGGAGTGATGTCGGTTGCTGGTCTTCGCTGTGGGATGTGCATGACAAGGACGCCGAGGGCAATGTACTCAAAGGCGATGTAGTCAGCTATAACAGCCGTAATTGCTTCGTGCATGGCAGTAGCAAGCTGGTGACCCTGTTAGGGCTGGACGATTTGGTTGTGATAGAAACCAAGGATGCATTGATGGTCGCGCACCGCGATGCCGTGCAGGACGTGAAAAAACTGGTCAATGCGCTCGATGCCAAAGGCCGCTCGGAAACCCAGAGCCATTGCGCGGTGTATCGCCCCTGGGGTAGTTACGATTCGGTGGACAGCGGCACCCGTCACCAGGTCAAGCACATCACCGTGAAACCTGGCGCGCAGCTTTCCCTGCAAATGCATCACCACCGCGCCGAACACTGGATCGTGGTGTCCGGCACCGCCCAGGTGACGTGCAACGAAAAGGTCTTCCTGCTCACTGAAAACCAGTCCACCTATATCCCGATCGCTTCGGTGCATCGTCTGTCCAACCCCGGAAAAATCCCGCTGGAAGTTATCGAGGTGCAGTCGGGCAGTTACCTGGGTGAGGACGATATCGAGCGCCTGGAAGATGTCTACGGCAGGAACCAACAGGTCGAGAGTTGAGCCCGTCGCACCTCGTACCTCGCCGGGTTGTTGAAAAGCCTAGTGAGCAGCCACCGAATCCGCCCTCTACGACCGGGGGCGGGTTAGGGCTGCCTGCTTATTTCTTGTGCACGTCCAGGTAGTCCCTGTGCCAGGGGAGTGGCCTATTTTCTGCGTGAATACACATTCATTACAAAAACCACATATGCATCCCCTCAAATTTTTTGAAGCGGCCCGCTAAGCAATTTACGTGTATCACGCCATTGCTCGTGGCTTTAAGTGTAGGTGAACGGCAGAGCCCTACCGCTTCAAAGATTAATTTGCCGCTGAGTCTTTACCTTGTATGCGGAAAAACATATATTCGTCAAACCGCATATGAGCTGAGATTTCACTATGACCAGCAAAGCCCGTGTTCTGTTCGTCTGTACTGCCAACGCTGCACGCTCCCAGTTGGCCCAAGCGTTGCTGAGGCATACCGACTCGGAGCATTTTGAGGCGTTCAGCGCCGGCGCAGCTCCGACTCAGGTAGATCCGCGCACCTTTGAGGCGCTTTCACACATCGGTGTGAGCACCGAAGGATTGCGCAGCAAGTCGATAGACGAGTTTCGTGGTGAGCGTTTCGATTACGTCATCACCTTGTGTGATAAATCCGCAGCGCAATGCCTGTCTTTACCTGGAGCTGGTGAGGCATTGGCCTGGAGTTTTGAAGACCCGGTGACCAGCATCAAACCCGATGCCTTCCGTCACACCCTTCACGAAATTCATGACCGCATCAAGATGTTCGTCTTGGTCAAAAACAAACACTGAGAACGAATATGGCTGACCATCTGACACCGACCACTGTTTTCAAATGCCTGGCTGACGACACTCGGGTCCGCACGATGATACTCATCACCCGTGAAGGAGAGCTTTGTGTTTGCGAGCTGACCTGCGCGTTGAATGAGAGTCAGCCAAAAGTTTCCAGACACCTCGCGCAGCTGCGCGGTTGTGGTTTGCTGTCGGACCGTCGACAAGGCCAATGGGTGTATTACCGACTGCACCCGAATCTCCCAGATTGGGTTCATCAAGTGCTGACCACCGTGCTCGAAAGCAACAAGCACTGGTTGAGCCCTGATGCCAAACGCCTAGATGAGATGGGTGACCGTCCCGAGCGGGCACTCGCCTGCTGTGAAAGCTAAATCGCCTGATTCCGCCTTCGACTACGAGATCGCTCGATGAAAATCCTTTTCCTCTGTACTGCCAATAGCTGCCGCAGCATCCTTTGTGAAGCGGTCTTCAATCACTTGGCACCGGAAGGCATGAAAGCCTACAGCGCTGGCAGTCAACCCAAAGGCGAAGTGCATCCGTTGAGTCTCCAAACTTTGGAAATCGCGGGTATTTCGACGCTTGGGCTGTTCAGTAAGTCCAGCGATGTCCATGTGAATTTGGCACCTGATTTCGTCATCACGGTGTGCGACAAGGCTGCCGGTGAGGCCTGTCCGGTATTTTTCGGGCCAGCCACCAAGGCCCACTGGGGACTGGCTGACCCTTCGGAATACCACGGGACTCAAGAAGAAATCGAGGCGGCTTTTGAAGCCACTTTGGAGCAGATCAAAACCCGTATTGAAACCTTCCTGGCTTTACCGCTATCCCAGCTGAGTGCCGAACAGCTCAAGGCAGAGCTGGCCCTGATTGGCACGCTGTAATCACAGGAGCAATGATCATGAGTAAAAGCCGCCTTTCCTTCCTGGACCGTTACCTGACCCTGTGGATTTTTCTCGCCATGGCCTTGGGCATCGGTTTGGGGAGCCTGTTCGAAGGCTGGCCGCAGTGGCTCAACAGTCTTTCTGTGGGCACAACCAACATCCCCATCGCTATCGGTTTGATCGTGATGATGTATCCGCCTCTCGCCAAGGTTCGTTATGAGGAGCTGCCGGAAGTCTTCAAGGACAAGCGCATCCTTGTTTTGTCTTTGGTGCAGAACTGGGTCATCGGACCGGTATTAATGTTCGCGCTGGCGATCATCTTCTTGCGGGACCAGCCGGAATACATGACGGGCCTGATCCTGATCGGCTTGGCTCGTTGTATCGCGATGGTGCTGGTCTGGAACCAGATCGCAGGTGGCAACAATCAGTACGTCGCCGGACTAGTGGCTTTCAACAGCATCTTCCAGATCCTGTTTTTCAGTGTGTATGCCTGGGTCTTTCTTGGGCTGTTGCCGCCGCTGTTCGGGCTGGAAGGCAGTGTGATTGAGACCAGCTTTGTCAGCATTGCCGAGTCGGTGCTGATCTACCTGGGTGTGCCATTCCTGGCGGGCTTCCTGACCCGCAAGATCCTCATCGCCCGTAAAGGTGAGGCTTGGTTTCAGGAGCGCTTCATTCCAAAAATCAGCCCGCTGACGCTGGTGGCACTGCTGTTGACCATCGTGGCCATGTTCAGCCTCAAGGGTGACGTGGTACTGCAATTGCCATTCGATGTATTGCGCATCGCGATCCCTCTGACGATCTACTTCGTGGTGATGTTTTTCATCAGTTTCTGGATGGGTAAATTGCTCAAGGCTGACTATCCCCGCACCACCGCATTGGCTTTCACCGCCGCAAGCAACAACTTCGAACTGGCGATTGCCGTGGCCATTGCCACCTTCGGCCTGGCTTCCCCGGTCGCTTTCGCCACGGTGATTGGCCCGTTGGTGGAAGTGCCGGTACTGATTTCCCTGGTCGGTGTTGCTCTCTGGTTGAAACGCCGCTGGTTCGATGAATCCAAGAGCGCCGTTGCGCAGGACAAAGACTATGTTTGATGACCACATCCCCCAACTCGATACCGAACTGGTTGATCTCCCATCGACAGACAAACTCGGTATTGAAAAGACCTCCATCCATAAGCCGCGCATTTTGCTGTTGTATGGATCGACCCGAGAGCGCTCCTTCAGTCGACTGCTGGTTGAGGAAGCCGCTCGACTGCTGGAGCACTTCGGCGCCGAGGCGCGGGTTTTTAATCCGTCAGGTTTGCCGCTGCCCGATGACGCTCCCGATGATCATCCACGAGTGAAGGAACTGCGCGAGCTGATGCTGTGGTCCGAGGGGCAGGTCTGGTGTTCTCCAGAACGTCACGGTTCCATGAGCGCGGTCTTCAAAGCGCAGATTGACTGGGTGCCACTGGCGATGGGCGCGGTACGCCCCACCCAAGGCAAAACCCTCGCCGTCATGCAGGTGTGCGGTGGCTCGCAGTCGTTCAACGTGGTCAATCAGCTGCGAGTGCTGGGACGGTGGATGCGTATGTTCACCATCCCAAACCAATCCTCCGTGCCGAAGGCCTACATGGAATTCGATGACAACGGCCGGATGAAACCTTCTCCCTTCTACGACCGTGTAGTGGATGTGATGGAAGAGTTGGTGAAATTCACCCTGCTGCTTCGCGACCGTCAGGACTATCTGGTGGATCGTTATTCCGAGCGCAAAGAGTCAGCGGAAGAACTCATGAAACGTGTCAATCAGCGCTCCATCTGAGGATTATTCACCGTGCAACAACATCCCTATTCCGTACTGCCCATGGCACAGTTCAATGGTCAGTTGATCTTCACCCCGTGCCCAGGCACGAAGGGCACTCGACCTTTCGAGGCGTTGCAGACCCTAAAGGACGCAGGGGCATCGGCGTTGCTGACGCTGATGCCGACCGAGGAGTTGCTTCAGAACGAGATCGACCTGCTGCCCGAAGAATGCCAAATGCTTGGCATTGAGTGGTTTCACCTGCCAGTTGAAGACGATCAAGCGCCTGGCGAAGCATTCAAAGCCGCATGGGAGCAGCACCATCCGCGACTCAAGCAGCTGTTGACCGAAGGGAAAACCATTGCGATCCATTGCAAGGGCGGCTCGGGCCGTACCGGTTTGATCGCGGCTCAACTGTTGATCGAGAGCGGTGTGCCATTCAGCGATGCCATCCGCGATGTTCAGTCGTTGCGTCCACGCGCCATTCAGCATCCCGCCCATATCGAATACATCGGCCAGTTCGACACCCAGTCGAATGCCCACTGACAGCAGATACAGAGCACAACAATATGACTATCAAAGTTGGCATCAATGGTTTTGGTCGGATCGGTCGCCTTGCGCTACGAGCAGCCTGGAGCTGGCCAGAATTTGAGTTCGTTCAGATCAACGATCCGGCAGGCGACGCGGCCACTCATGCGCACCTGCTGAACTTCGACTCGGTGCATGGTCGTTGGAGTTACCAGGCCGACTCTGAGGGCGACACCATCGTCATCGACGGCAAACGAATCAAGGTAACGGCCAACAAAGCGATTGCCGACACCGACTGGTCGGGCTGCGATCTGGTGATCGAAGCCAGCGGCAAGATGAAGACCGTCGCGGTGCTTCAGGCTTACCTCGACCAAGGCGTGAAGCGCGTAGTGGTCAGCGCCCCCGTGAAGGAAAAAGGTGCGCTGAACATCGTCATGGGCGTCAACCATCAGCTGTTCAAACCGGCTGAACATCGCATCGTCACCGCTGCTTCGTGCACCACCAACTGTCTGGCGCCAGTGGTGAAAGTCATCCACGAGAATCTGGGCATTCGCCACGGTTCGATCACCACCATCCACGACCTGACCAACACCCAAAGCATCCTCGATCAGCCGCACAAGGATCTGCGCCGTGCGCGTGCTTCTGGGATGAGTTTGATTCCGACCAGCACCGGCTCGGCCACCGCCATTGCCGAAATCTTCCCGGAGCTGCGTGGGCGCCTGAATGGTCACGCGGTGCGAGTCCCACTGGCCAACGCTTCGCTGACTGACTGCGTCTTTGAAGTCGAGCGTGCCACCACTGTCGAGGAGGTGAATCAACTCCTCAAGGAAGCTTCCGAGAACGAGCTAAAAGACATCCTCGGTTTCGAGACGCGTCCACTGGTGTCCATCGACTACCGTACCGACCCTCGCTCATCGATCATCGATGCGTTGTCGACCATGGTTATCAATGGCACCCAGGTCAAACTTTACGCCTGGTACGACAACGAGTGGGGCTATGCCAACCGCACCGTCGAACTGGCCAAAATGGTTGGTCTGGCAGTCTAAGGAGCGGTCATGAAAGCGTTGTCAGCCCTCGCTCCGGAAGTGCGGCAGTACCTGCTCGTGACGGGCAACTACTGGGCCTTCACCCTCACCGACGGCGCCTTGCGCATGTTGGTGGTGCTGCATTTTCACGCGTTGGGCTACAGCCCACTTCAAATCGCGGCGTTGTTTCTGTTCTACGAACTCTTTGGCGTAATCACCAATCTGGTTGGCGGTTATCTCGGCGCCCGGCTGGGTCTGAACCGAACCATGAACATCGGGCTGGGCATCCAGGTCGCGGCGCTGCTGATGCTGACCGTTCCTGTGGCTTGGCTAACCATTCCATGGGTGATGGGGGCTCAGGCGTTGTCGGGGATTGCCAAAGACCTGAACAAGATGAGTGCCAAAAGCACCATCAAGCTTCTGGTTCCTGATGGGCAGCAGGGCAAGCTCTACCAGTGGGTGGCGATCCTCACCGGCTCGAAGAACGCACTCAAGGGAGTCGGCTTCTTTCTCGGCGGAGCCTTGCTGGCATTGATCGGCTTCAAAGGTGCATTGCTGGCCATGGCGGGTGTTCTGGCGCTGATCTGGATCAGCAGCTTGATGCTGCTGAAGAAGGACCTGGGCAAAGCGAAAGCCAAGCCCAAGTTTCGCGACATTCTGTCCAAGAGCAAGGCGATCAATATCCTCTCAGCGGCGCGGATGTTTCTGTTCGGCGCCCGCGATGTCTGGTTTGTGGTGGCCTTGCCGGTCTACCTCAGCAGCGTATTTGGCTGGGACTTCTGGAAGGTTGGCGGCTTCCTCGCGGCCTGGGTGATTGGCTACGGTATCGTGCAGTCCTTCGCGCCCAACATCACCGGCAAGAAACGTGGACACGTACCGGATGGTCGTGCGGCATTTTTGTGGGCACTTGCACTGGCGGGTCTGCCTGCGGCAATTGCTCTCGGGCTGAGCACCGGGCTGTCACAACAAGTGGTGCTGTTGGGTGGATTAATGGCCTTTGGCGCGCTGTTCGCGGTGAACTCGTCGTTGCACAGCTACTTGATCGTGTCCTACGCCAAGGAAGACGGCGTGTCGCTGGATGTGGGTTTTTATTACATGTCCAACGCCATGGGACGGTTGATCGGCACGGTGCTCTCCGGCTGGGTTTATCAGGCGTATGGGCTGGGGGCGTGCTTATGGATATCGAGTGCATTCGTGCTGCTCGCAGCTTTGATTTCAATGGCATTGCCTCGTCACGTGCTTAGTGAATGACAGGACCATCGCCGAGGGCGAGGGCAACCTTCGTCAGCGTCTGTCCTTTCATTCGGGCAAGTCTCGCGTCAGTTATGACTGGCAGGTAACGACCCAGGCTGTGTGACAACGGTTCAGAGCAAGTTTGACAGTCGACATCGGAGCAGAAATCAGTGACGCACCACTCGACTTATAGCCAGTATTCCCAGAGTCGCGCCATCTGCTCTTTGGTTCTCACAGCGAGCGAGCGACGCTGCCACATTTCCAGCTTGATTTCGTTCGACTTGGCCAGATCAGCCATGAATGCCGCCTGCATCTTTTTTCCAAACCCGGTGCCCAGCACAACGACGTTAACTTCATCGTTGTGCAGGAAGCTGCGCCAGTCGAAGTTGGTGGAGCCGACACTCGACCACACCCCATCGATTACTGCGGTCTTGACGTGGAGTAGCGCGTCACGGCGTTCGTAAAGCTTGACGTTGGCCTTCAGCAACTCACTGTAGTAGGCGCGTCCGGCATGGAACACCAGCCACGAATCGGTGCTGCTAGGCAGCACCAGCTTGACGTCGACTCCACGTGCTGCCGCCTCCTTGAGTGCCGCCAGCAACTGAGGATCGGGCACAAAGTAGGCGTTAGTCAGCCATATCTCGGTCTGCGCGCTATGCAACGCCGAAATCAGCGTGGCATAGATCAGGCTAAACGGCTCATCTGGTGAGCTGCCGATGGCGCGCACCACCTCGCTGCCTTTGCGCTCAGGTAACGGAAAGTAGTGGCGAGCCGCGAGTGGTTCACCTTTCTGGGTAGTCCAGGTTCCGATGAACAGCTTCTGCAGTTCCGCAACCACGGGTCCCTCGACGCGCAAGTCGGTATCGCGCCAAGGCAAATCACCATTTGGGCGAGTCTTCGAGTGAGAGCTGAACGAGCCCCCCGAATAGACGCTGCTGATGTTGATCCCGCCGAGAAAGGCAATACGACCGTCCACTATCAGCAGCTTTCGGTGGTCGCGCTGGTTCACGTCCCAGCCCGCTTTGGCCGTCACCGGATTGATTG
Organism: Pseudomonas sp. Hz4; assembly: GCF_054898165.1. Classification (NCBI taxonomy): domain Bacteria; kingdom Pseudomonadati; phylum Pseudomonadota; class Gammaproteobacteria; order Pseudomonadales; family Pseudomonadaceae; genus Pseudomonas; species Pseudomonas sp. Hz4. The sequence continues at coordinate 2,528,894 of NZ_CM142719.1, forward strand.
GGTTGTACTCCAGCACCTTGATGCCCGCGTCGGTCAATCGAGAGAAAAACGCTGATGGTGTTCCAAGGGTTCCGACGCTGTCACGGATCAGATTGACCTGTACGCCTTTTTGTTGCTGAACGATCAATGCGGCGGCGAAGCGCTGGCCGACTTCATCATCGTCGAGGATGTAGGTTTCCATGTTGATGTGGTCGCGTGCAGCTTCCACGGCTTTGATCATCGACTGGTAGGTGGTGGGGCCGTCCTGCAGCAAGTCGACTTTGTTTCCTTCCGTCAGCGGGCTACCGGTGATGGATTCTTCGATTGCGAGGTGCACATCGAAGATGTTGGTGTCTTTGCCTGTGGACTTAAGTCGGTCGAGAATGGCTTTGCTGCGTTCGGCTGACAAAGGCCCATGTATCCCGTCGAGTTGCACGGGCGCAGAGGGAGCGCGAGCCATGTCAGGCACTATCGTCGGCAATGTACTGCAGGAAATCACAAAGGCCAGGAGCACAGCCACGCACAGCACCAGAGGAATAAAAACACCCTTGCATGTGGTTAGAATATTCATCAGGCCTCCTCTCGGCGAGGACAGTGATAGCGCTCAATAATCTAAAAACTGCGTTGTGCATACTGCCAAATAGGGCGTAAGCGCTCAGTCCGGGCGTCTTGCTTCCTAAGCAAGGCGCCTTGGTAGAGGGGCTACCCTCTAGAGCGTGTTTCAACGGCGCAGCCGCGGTACGCTTCTAAAGATCAAAGCCCTTGAAGGACAGGCTTTCAGCGCTTGATCAGGGAAATCTTCGATCCTTCGATGCTGACCCCTGCCATTAATCCCTGCTGGTCGAAAATGAACGCGTAGGCATCGTCCTTCAGTGTCGAGCTGGACAGATTCTTCGCAACCCCTTCATCAACCACGACAACGGTTGGCCCCACGCCGATTTCCCAGCCCTTGGTTTCGCGTACATAGTTCACAGCTTTTTCGGTCATCAGGAACACCACATAGCCATACGACTGGGCGCCTGCCTGCAGCCCCCAAGACCCGGTTACGGAGTTGTAATAACCCTCCACTTTCGAGCCCTTCATCAGTACGCCTTCGCCATAGCTGCCACCAAACACAAGACCGGCCTTGATGATTTTCGGGAAGACAAGCACCGCTTTGGCATTGTGCGAAATGGTTTCGGCAAATGGAGTGGCCTTGTAAAGAGTTTGCAACGCTTGCCGGGAGTCGGCATTCAGATCCTCGGCGGTTGCCGCACTTGCATTGTTCAGCAGGCTCGCTGATGCCAATGATGCTGTCGCGAGGAAGATCGATAGGAAAAACCGCATTGGCTGAGTCATTTGCGTACTCCGATAAGGGAGCATTGGATGGGAGCAGCAGTCAGCACCTGTTCCAGACAGGATCCGAACCTACTGAAAGTTATCCGGCGCACCCCAAGGCCTTTGATCAGTCGCGATGCCATCACTTGTTTTGACCACTGTGCAGGGGCCGGGTTCGTCGTCAGAGGCTGCTTTTGGTCCAGAGTGTGTAAAAACGCTCTCGCGAACCCTTGCTATGATTTCTGAGGATTTCATCGCAAGGATCGTCCATGAAGCGCTTTATCCAAGGTGAACATCGAGGCTAAGGCACCTTACTTCCCGAGAGCCTCGACGACGACGTCAGCGATACCAATCCGGTGCGTGTAGTCGACGTCTTTGTCGACGAACTCGACCTGGTCAATCTGGGTTTAAAGGTGCCATTTCAGCCGATACTGGCCGGCCTGCTTACCACCCAGCGATCTTGCTGAAGATCTACATCTACGGCTATCTCAACCGCATCCAGTCGAGCCGACGTTTGGAGTGAGAAGCCCAACGCAATGTCGAACAGATGTGGTTGACCGGGTGTTTGATGCCGGACTTCAAGACCATCGCCAACTTCCGAAAAGACAATAGCAAGGCCATCCGAGGCGTCTGTCGCCATTTCGTTGTGCTGTGTCAGCAGCTTGGGACTGTCCGGAGAACATCTGGTCGCCATCGATGGTAGCAAATTCAAAGCAGCCAACAACCGCGACCGCAATTTCACAAGCGCCAAACTGAAGCGGCGAATGGAAGAGCCTGAATCGAGCATCAACCGTTAACCTGACGGCACTCGATGCTGCCGATCGGTAAGAACCAACAGCTTCGAGTTCGGCGATGGAACATGAAGCCGTGGCTGGATCAGCTTGAACGCATAAGAACGGCAATGTGATAAAGGTGATTGAAAGCCTTATCGCCTTGACCGAGAGCGTCTGACTATCACGTCTTGCTAGCTATGCTAGTTACAAGGTTAAAAATGGTATTCACAGACAGATGGGGGCTATCCAGAGGCTTAACGGTGAAGGGTACTCCGCGCTCGCAGTCGCCTCGCTGGACGTCTTGATCATGGACTGCTGATGGGGGCTTTGAGGTGAAAAACTCAGAGTTTGTGCATTTGTGAAATGTCCATCGAGCTACAAAAGAGGACGCCTTTGTGCAATCGAAAGAGCATTGGAACTAGGTCTGCTCCAGCAAGCCAACCGATGGCGTGAGCTGATAGTTGGGGCAATTTATCAGCAAATTGCTGTAGTCGAGTTCGGTCTATAGCTAGTCCAACAGGAAGTAGGCATACACATAATATATGGCCTCTTGGTGGACGTAAGGATATGCTGCCCCCGACTTCATATATGCCAATAAAAACCAACTACAGTGACGTTATGAGCCAATCAGAGACGCGTGCGACTGCCCTAACGCTGTACCCAGAGGACTCACGCGAGGCGGCGGCTCTGCTGAAGCAGGCCGTACCTCTGATGGTGCGTCACAACATTCCACCAAATCCCGTGCACTATGCTCTCTGGTACACCTACAGCAAAGGTCAGGAGCCAGAGCTTAATCGCCATCTGGACAGGGTGGTCAAAGACTTCGACTGTTTCCCTCCAGAATCCGCTACAAAGCTTTTTCGCGACTACATCATTCGTGACGAATTGGAGGAGGCGCGCGCAGGGCAACAACAAGCGATCAATCTGGTTGACGACATGGAGCGTAATGTCTCGCGTAGCGTGAATGGCAGTGCCAACTTTCAAGCCAGTCTTGGCCATTGCATGGAAATGCTCGCGGAGCCGGTCGACAAGAGGCTGCCCGCCATTCTGAGCGAGCTGCAACAGAGCACCCAGGTCATGCAGGATCAGCAAGAGCTTTTCCTCTCGCAACTGCACTCAGCGCAGAATGAAATTAAGAGTCTGAGAGACAAGCTCGAGCGAGCCCAACTGGCTGCATCGTTGGATGGGCTGACTAAGGTGTTGAACCGAGCTACCTTCACTCGCTTACTGGAGCATGCATTGATCAACGCTCCTCATGGGGTGGCATTGGTCATGTTGGATATCGATCATTTCAAACAGTTCAATGACCGGTATGGCCATCCTTTGGGTGACCGCGTACTTGAGCACGTTGGTCAGGTGTTACGGAACTCAATCCCGCCTCAGGCCCTGGCGGCACGCTATGGTGGTGAAGAGTTCTGTGTAGTCCTGCAAGAGTGTTTTGATCTCACCAGGGCTCATACTTTTGCTGAGCAGCTGCGCCTAAAAATTCAAGCGCTGCGGATCAAGGTTCGTGGCACGGATGAGGTGCTAGACACCGTAACTGCGTCCTTTGGTGTCGCCCTCGCCGAAGCTGGTGACGATGTGGAAAGCCTTCTGACTCGTGCTGATGATGCGCTCTATCTAGCCAAGCGCAGCGGGCGCAACCGAGTGAACTGAAACTGGCGTTCGGACTCTAGCTGCAGTCACATAGCTCCACAGGATAGGGTGATTCGATTCGCATTCATTCGTAAGCGTCCAGCCAACACACCTTCCGAGCTCCAACATTAAGGGCGATGGTGTCCGCGTATTTTTAAGCGGACGCGATTGCCCTTAACGTCAGGATTTCCATGCGCCAACGAACCTCTTATCCAAAGCCCTTCAAAACTCAAGTCGTACAGGACTGCCTGCAACCGGGTGCCTCTGTTGCCAGTGTCGCGATGAGTCACGGCATCAACGCTAACGTCGTGCGCAAATGGTTGCCGCTTTACCGCGATCAACAGCTCACTGACTTGGTCGCTTTCTTGCCGGTGAAGCTGGAATCAAACATTCAGAACGAGAAGTCCGTCAGCATCGAGTTGCCGTGCGGGCAAGGAACGATGACCGTGAAGTGGCCGGCCTCCGATCCTGATGGCTGTACCCGATTCGTTCGCGGACTAACGCAATGATCCGCATCGACTCCATCTGGCTCGCCACCGAGCGCATGGACATGCGCGCCGACCGGTATCATGATGACGGAAAGTTATCCGATACAATCAAGAATATCTCTTAACTACTTATAAAAAACGTCAAGAGTGCATGCGAATCCAGAAGCATGTACATAACTTTTCTTTGGATTAAAAACCTTGAACAAACTGTCCGAGATGCATTCTTTTGTCATGGTGGCGGACACGGGCAGTATTTCCGAAGCGGCTCGGCGTTTGGGTACGGCCAAATCAATAGTCTGCCAGCGTATCCAGAAACTGGAAAAACGCTTGGATAGCATCTTGCTGGAGCGTGGTCGCCAGGCTCGGCTGACTGAATCGGGTGAGGTATTTTACCGTTATTGTGTGCGCATCCTTACCGATGTCGAAGATGCCGAAGACGCCGTCCTGACATCTCAATCGAGTTTGCGCGGGAGCCTACGGATTGCGGCTCCTATGGCTTTTAGCATTCGTTACCTGACGCCGATTTTGTCGTCCTTCGCTATGCTTTACCCTGAACTGCGGTTGGATGTCGAATATGATGATCGCAACGTCAACTTACACGAAGAGAAGTTTGACGCGGCCATCCGTATCGGTGAGTTACCTGACTCCTCGCTTATCGCCAGAACCATTACTGCCAATCGCCATATCATCTGCGCGAGCCCAGCCTATCTGGCTGCTCACGGAACACCGCAACTGCCGCAAGATCTGGCCCAGCATTTCGCCATGCTCTATGTGAATCGCGAACCACTTGGCAGATGGACGCTACCAGTGAACAACACATTGGAGTCGTTTCCTGTGCGCTGCCGTATGCGCACTAACAATGGTCATCAACTCATGGAAGCCGCCAAGGCCGGTATGGGTCTAGCTATTTTGCCCACCTTCCTGGCCGCACCGGACATTGTGGCCGGGGAACTTGAAGAGGTTCTGGCACCCTACGCGCCTCGTGGTGGCAACTTCTCAATGGTATATCGGCGATCTCAGAGGGCTTCGCCCAAGCTTCAAGCGCTGATTAACTTTCTCATCGAACAGATCGGCAGTCCCCCTGTGTGGGAACAAATGCTGGCGGCTCACTCGCAGCGAGCACGTTGATGCGTTCGCAAAAAACGAATCGTTGATTCGTTCTTTGCCGGCTTATGGTGATCTGAGCCCTGAATTATGCTTTTTCCACCAGACGCACTACCGAGCGTCTGACAGGGAAGAAGACGGATGAAGAGTACCCTTAGCAATCCTGCTCGCCGTGCTGTATTGGCAGGTGGCGTTATGGTTGCCGCGACTTTGGCGGCGGGCAATGGTTTGGCGCAGGTTTTGGAGCCAGGCAGCAAACCCGGTAAGACTGAAGGGCGTAGTACCCCGGTCGATGTGATCATCATCGGTGGTGGTTCGGCCGGCGCGGTTTTGGCCCGCCGTTTGAGCGAGAACAACTGCCGTCAGGTGTTGTTGCTTGAGGCGGGCCATAGCTATGACCCGAATAATTACCCCGAGATTATCGCTAGCAGCGACACCGTTGGTGCCAATGGCAATCCGGAGTTTGAATGGGGTTACAAGACCCAGTCCGGTTACATCGACCATCCCATCGGGGCCTTGCGCGGCAAGGTGCTGGGGGGGAGCTCGGCAATCAATGGCGCGGTGGCCATCCGTGCCCGCACTACCGACTTCCAGCGTTGGGATTTGCCTGGTTGGAGTTATGAAGAGCTGCTGCCTTCCTTCAAAAAATTGGAAACTCACAGCGGTGGTGCCAGCCAGCTACACGGCCATAACGGGCCGCTCCCTGTGCATCAACTTAGTAACAACGAAGTAACCCCCATGCAGCGAGCCTTCATCGACGCCACGGTCGCCAATGGCTACAAAGTGGTTACTGATTTTGACGGTGCTGACGCCAACGGCGTTGGGCCGTACCCGATGAACATCGTCAACGGTGTGCGAGTCAACACCGGCATGGCCTACCTTACCGAAGAGGTGCGAGCCCGCGACAACCTGCACATCCGTCCCGACAGCCTGGTAGACAAAGTTCTATTCGACGGCAAGCGTGTAATCGGTGTGCAACTGGCCAGCGGTGAAAAGCTCCTGTCTGGTGAAGTCATCCTTTCGGCTGGCACCTACGGCAGCGCTGCGATCCTGCTGCGTTCCGGCATTGGCCCGGGGGAGGATCTTCGTGCCTTGCAGATTCCACTGGTCGCCGAGCTGCCGGTTGGGCAAAACCTGGTGGATCACCCGTTCTACTACAACGCCTATGCCGCCAAACCTGACGTCATTGGCAGCCAGTCGCCGGCCATTGGTGCAAAACTCTGGACTCACAGCACCACAGCCGAGAACGGTGATCTGGATCTTCATATCACGGCCACCCACTTGTTTCCCCACGATCAGAGCCCGACCAAGGTTGGCTTCGTTCTCGCGGTAGCCCTGACTCGACCACTGTCCCGAGGCAAAGTGACGCTCGCTAGTCGCGATCCGTTCGTAGCACCGAACATCGATCTGAATTTTCTGGCTGAGGAAAAGGATCGCCAGCGTCTGCTGGATGGCATCCGCCTGTCCCGCAAAATCGGCACAACGGCACCACTCGATAAGCTGATCCATTCCGAACTCAACCCTGGCCAAGGCAACGACACCGACGAGGCCTTGCTGGCTAGCGTCAAAGCCAGTCTCGATACCTATCACCACCCGACCTCGACTGCTCCCATGGGTCGGCCAGGCGATGCGCGGGCGGTGGTCGACTTGGAAGCGCGGGTTATCGGCGTGCAGGGCCTGCGGGTAGTGGACGCTTCGATCTTCCCTGATGTGCCTTCGGTAGCCACCAATATCACTGTGATTGCCACGGCCGAGAAAGTCGCCCGTCTCTACGTTTAATCCTCAGGAATCTGCCTATATGAACAGCACTCCAGCTTTAAACTGGATCGACGGCCAATGGCTGGACTCCGGTGTTTACAAAGACTCCATCGACCCAGCGACCTATGAGCTGATTGGTCAATACGCCGAAGGCGGCTTAAACGAAGCGCAACAGGCAATCAAGGCGGCACAACGGTCGTTCGTTGAAACACCTTGGAAAGACGATCGTAACTTGCGTGCCAAGGTATTGCTGGAGTTGGCGGATGCTTTCGAGCGCAACGCAGAAGAGTTGATCGACACCCTGGCGCTGGAAAACGGCAAGATCAGACCCGAAGCCGAGTTCGAGGTCACTATGGTGCCCTCCAAACTGCGTTACTACGCTGCTCTTGCTCGCGCCGAATACGGTCGTGCGGCCGAGCCCAAGCCTGGCAAAATTTCCCTGGTGATCCGTCAAGCAGTGGGCGTAGCGGGCATCATCGTACCGTGGAATTCGCCAGTGGTACTGATGATTCGCTCCCTGGCACCTGCCCTGGCTGCCGGTTGCACCACAGTGATCAAAATGCCCGGGCAAACGGCCCAGACCAACTGCCTGGTAGCACGGATCATGAGTGAGGCGGTGTCGCTGCCTCGTGGCGTCATCAATCTGTTCAGTGAGCTGGGCGCGGCCGGTTCCATACATCTGGTGGAGTCGCCCAAGGTTCCGGTGATCAGTTTCACCGGTAGCACAAGCACCGGTCGGACGATTTCCGCTGCGGGTGCACAGCACCTCAAGCGTTTTGGCCTGGAGCTGGGTGGGAAAACGCCCATGCTGGTGTTTAACGATGCCGACCTCGATGCGGCAGTGCCCACCCTGGTGAAAGCCCTGACGGTATTTGCTGGTCAGTTCTGCATGACGGGGTCGCGGCTGCTGGTGCAACGTGATATTGCCACGGCGCTGACGGAGCGCTTGGCCGCGCGGTTGGAAGCCGTGCGCGTGGGGCCGGCTGCGGATCCCTGCAGCGAAATGGGGCCGTTGATAGATAAACCTAACGTGCAGCGGGTCGACCAAGTGGTGGAGGAAGCGATTACCGCCGGCGCTCAAATCATCGTTCGCGGCGGGCCAATCACCGAGGGGCCATTGGCCAAGGGCGCTTTCTATCGCCCGACCTTGCTGCGCGTCACTGACCCTAATATGTCCATTGTCCAGTGCGAGACGTTCGGCCCGGTGTTGACCCTACAGGTGTTCGATAGCGAAGCCGAGGCAATTGAGCTGGCTAACAACAGTGAGTTCGGCCTGGCGGCTGGCGTGTGGACTCGCGATGTCGACCGTTCTCTGCGGGTTGCCCGTGAACTGGAGGTTGGCACTGTATGGGTCAACGACTGGGCAGTGGTCTACGACGAGTTTGAGGAAGGTGGTTTCAAACAGTCGGGCCAGGGACGCCTCAACGGCGTAGCTGCCATGGATGACTTTGTCGAATACAAACATATCGCCCTCAATCCCGGCCTGCGCCAAGCTTAAATCCAATCAGTTCGCCTGCGCGCGTTGGTGTGTAGGCGGCTGTACAGAGAATCATATTCATGAATCGTACAAAAAACGTTACTAGATCCTTTGGATCTCGGCCCATTCACTTTGGCCAACCGCGTGCTGATGGCGCCGATGACTCGTTCGCGCTCTGCCCAGCCCGGGGATATCCCCACAGCACTCAACGCCCGATACTATGGACAGCGTGCAGGTGCAGGGCTGCTGATCAGCGAAGGCATGCCGATTTCTCCCGGCGCCAAAGGCTACGCCTACACACCCGGGATCTATACCGAGGCCCAGCAAGCTGGCTGGAGGCAGGTGACTGACGAGGTTCATGCCAACGGAGGTCTGATCGCCGCCCAGCTGTGGCATGTCGGCCGCATTTCCCATCACTCGGTCTTACCCCAGGGCCAGTCGCCTCTGGCGCCTTCAGCTATTCGTGCACAGGCCAAGATTTTCGCCTTCGATGATGAAGGTATGCCGAGTATGGTCGATTGCGACATGCCAGAGGCGTTAAGCGAAGAGGGGATCGCGGCGGTGGTGCAGGAGTTTGTCCAGGCCGCACTGTGGGCCCGCGCCGCAGGCTTTGATCTGGTTGAACTGCAAGGCGCAAACGGTTTTTTGCTGGAGCAATTTCTCTCCGTTACCACCAACGAGCGCACTGACCGCTACGGTGGCTCGCTGGAGAACCGTGCACGTTTTGTCGTGGAAGTGGTGGACGCGGTCTCGGCTGCGATTGGCGCGGATCGGGTCGGTATCCGCCTTTCGCCATGGTGCCCACCCAGCGTCAACGATATGGACTTCAGCGTCGAAGCTCAGGACATTACTTTGTACCTCGCCGAGTCTCTCAGTCAGCGGCGCATCGCTTACCTGCATGTGTCCGAGTGGCCCTGTGTGGATTATCCCTCAGGGTTTCGCGCGCAACTGCGCTCGGCGTTCAGCGGTGCGATCTTCGTATGCGGCGGCTATCAGCAGGCCGACGCGCAACACATCGTCGCGCAAGGACTTGCCGATGCCGTGGCGTTCGGCAAACCCTTCATCGCCAATCCCGACCTGCCGCAGCGGTTCGCGCTCAACGCCGAGTTAGCCGAGCCTGATGGCAGCACTTTTTACGGTGGCGACGCCCGGGGTTACACGGACTATCCATCCTTTGCGGCTCAGAGCTGAGCCCCGATGCGACTGCCCCGACTAATGGCAGGCGCGCTGTTGGCAGGGACGCTGACAGCGTCCTCTGCCTTCGCCGCCAAAGAAGATAATTCTTCTCCCGTGAGAAACACCTCCATGCCCCAGGACAAACTCTACGACGCGTTGCTTGACGCTCTCTATGCGACCTTCGGGCATCATCCCGGGTTTCGCGTAACGCATGCCAAGGGCGTGTTGTTACGTGGCACCTTTACCGCCTCTGAAGCGGCTCCGGCGCTTACTCGAGCAGCTCATTTCCAGGGACAGCCAGTACCCGTATTGCTGAGGTTCTCCAACTTCAGTGGCCTGCCTGCCACCGAGGACGGTGACCCGATGGCCAGTCCCCATGGTCTGGCCGTTCGTTTTACGCTACCGGACGGTGAGTCCACGGATATAGTGGCGCACTCGTTCAATGGCTTTCCGGTGGCCACCCCCGAAGACTTCCTAAGCTTTTTGCGAGGCATTGCTGCCAACGTCGCCACACCGTCCGATCCTTTGCCACTGCAAGCCTTTCTGGTCACCCATCCAAGGGCACAGCATTTTCTTGAGACGCCCAAGCCAGCACCGAGCAGCTACATTAGTGCTGAATACTTTGGCGTCAACGCCCTAGTGTTCAGCAACCGTCAGAGTGAAGACCATGTCGGTCGCTATCGCATTGAACCGTTGCTGCCAGAACCTGTGTTGAGCGACGAGCAAGCCGCCTCGATGCCTGCCGATTACTTGCAGGACGAAATCGGCGCACGATTGACCAAGGGAGCGGTGAAGTTGCGATTGATGGTGCAACTGGCAGCTCCAGAAGACGCCATCGAAGACGGTTCGATTCCTTGGTCGCGCAGCCATCAGGAAGTCGAGCTGGGGATTTTGACCCTCGACGCTCTTGTTCTGGCCGAGGAGCAGCAGCTCGCCCAGCAGCGGCTTGCCTTCAGCCCCGGACGCTTGCTCGACGGCATTAAGCCAAGTCACGATCCAATGATTCTCGCACGTGAAGGTATCTACCACCGCGCGATGCTCAGAAGGCAACAACAATGAGCATTGACGCCGACATTGGCGTCAGTGTGATTGTGCATGAGGTCAATCCGCAGCATCAGGCTTTGTATGAGCAATGGATGAACAAGGCCATCTATGCCCATCAGCAGTTCCCTGGTTATTTAGCTACTGATGTAGTCAAACCCGTAGGGTCGCAGTTGCGATACGCAATAATCCTGCGCTTTACCAGCAAGGGACATGTCTTGGCGTGGTTGGGCTCTGACGTGCGCCAGGCATTGCTGCATGAGTCGCGGCCCTGGCTGCGGCAGGATTACCATCGCGCCGACGATGATTCGAAATTCTGGTTTGAGCCGATGCAAGGACGGGCCACGGTTGCACGCTGGAAGCAATGGCTACTGTCTTGGTCGATAGTCTTGCCATTGTCAGTTTTGATGCCGGGTTTTTTGGCGGTGTTGCTTGAACTTTCTGATCTGCATCTACCGGCTTGGTTGTTCAAGGTGTTGGTGGCTGGGTTAGTGTCCTTCAATATGGCCTATTGGTTGATGCCCATGACGACACGTCTTATGTCACGCTGGTTGTTGCGCTGATCCGCCCAAATAGGAGATTTGCTGCAGCCGAATGTTCGGCACGCGCCTCACCGAGATAGCACCGATAAAAGAAGCCATAGCGACTTACATGATGAGATCGTGACGCTCAAGTGAATGCCTTGCACTGACTATCTGTACATGTATCCAAGTAGGGCGTCAGGAACTTCGAGGGTTGAACGTACTGGTTTCGGTCTGATCGTATCCGTCCGGCCAGCACACCTTCCTGACACCGGGGGGGAACGGATATCTCCCGTAATATTTTTACGCTTTCTTTACGGTAGGTGTTTTTGCCCGCAACGATACTGGCCGCGATTTTTTAGATCGTCCATGTGCCTTGCTTTTTCGACGGCCCTGGAAAAATGTATTGCCCAAGGATGGCGTGCAGTGACTCCCCGTTAATTGAGAGAAGCGCCCCTTGAGTGAGACAGCGACCGTTGCACACGAAGACTCCCCATCCAAAACCTCAGGAGTGGGCTTGCTCGTCGCTGCTGTCGGGGTGGTTTACGGAGACATTGGCACCAGCCCCCTCTACACGCTGAAAGAAGTATTTTCCGGCCACTACGGCGTTCAGGTAAACCACGACGGCGTGCTGGGCATTCTGTCGTTGATCTTTTGGTCACTGATCTGGGTAGTCTCGATCAAATACGTGCTGTTCATCCTGCGTGCCAACAACCAGGGCGAAGGCGGCATCATGGCATTGACGGCATTAGCCCGCCGCGCAGCAGCACCTTATCCGCACATGAGCAAGGTACTGGTGCTGCTCGGCCTGTTCGGTGCGGCACTTTTTTACGGGGACAGCATGATCACCCCGGCCATTTCGGTGCTCTCTGCGGTTGAAGGACTACAGCTGGCGTTTGACGGAATAGAGCACTGGGTGGTGCCCTTGTCAGTGATCGTGCTGGTCGCGCTGTTCTTGATACAGAAACATGGCACGGCTCGAATCGGCATCCTGTTTGGCCCGGTCATGGTGCTGTGGTTTGTGGTGTTGGGTGCCCTTGGGATCTACGGTATTTTGCAGCGTCCCGAAGTGCTGCAAGCGCTTAACCCAGCTTGGGCAGTGCAATTCTTTGTGGTTCATCCAGGAATGGGTGTGGCGATTTTGGGCGCTGTGGTGTTGGCATTGACGGGTGCTGAAGCACTGTATGCCGACATGGGCCACTTTGGTCGCAAACCGATTTCTCGTGCATGGTTCATTTTGGTGTTGCCGGGGCTGGTACTCAATTATTTTGGCCAGGGTGCCTTGATCCTGGAGAGCCCGGAGGCTGTGCGTAATCCGTTCTATCTGCTTGCGCCGAGCTGGGCACTGCTGCCAATGGTCGCGCTCTCCACCCTGGCCACCATCATCGCTTCCCAAGCCGTGATCTCCGGTGCTTTCTCCCTGACACGCCAAGCCATTCAGCTGGGTTACGTCCCTCGCATGTTTATCCAGCACACCTCCAGCCAGGAGCAGGGGCAGATCTACATCGGCACAGTTAACTGGGCGTTGATGGTCGGTGTCGTGCTGTTGGTGATCGGTTTCGAGTCATCCAGTGCCTTGGCCGCCGCTTATGGAGTCGCGGTGACGGGAACCATGTTGGTCACGACAATCTTATCCTCGGCCGTCGTCCTGCTCCTTTGGAAAACGCCGCGCTGGCTGGCCATCCCGATGCTGCTAGGATTTTTACTGGTGGACGGTCTGTATTTCGCGGCCAATGCGCCGAAGATTTTTCAGGGCGGTGCGTTCCCGGTGATCGCTGGCATTGGTCTGTTCATCTTGATGACGACCTGGAAGCGGGGCAGGAAGATTATTGTTGAGCGGCTGGATGAAACCGCGCTTCCACTACCGCTATTCATCGCCAGCATCCGTACGCAGCCTCCCCATCGCGTACAAGGCACGGCGGTTTTTCTGACGGCCAGGGCAGATGCTGTTCCGCATGCGCTACTGCACAATCTCCTGCATAACCAGGTTTTGCATGAGCAAGTGGTACTGCTCACCGTGGTGTCCGAAGACAGTCCTCGCGTGAGTGCTGACAGGCGGTTTGAGGTTGAGGCCTATGGCGAAGGGTTCTTCCGGGTCAGTCTGCACTTTGGTTTTATCGAGGAGCCCGATGTACCCCAAGCGTTAAGTCTCTGTCACTTGTCTGAGCTGGATTTCAGTCCGATGCGCACGACCTATTTCCTCAGTCGGGAGACGGTGATCCCAACCAAGCGCATGGGTATGTCACGCTGGCGGGAGAGTCTTTTCGCGTTTCTGCTGAAGAACGCCAACAGCAACCTGAAGTATTTCAAATTGCCACTGAACAGGGTTATTGAGCTGGGAACCCAAGTAGAGATGTAAAGGCAAACAAAGTCGGATAGCTGTTCATTGCACTTCCTCTTGAGCTAGATATTCACTAGCCAGGAGGCCAAGCTACTGCTCGCACGCAATAGCGATGATGAACGAATTTTGGCAACGCTATTTGGAGGCTATCTCCATTTCGGGACTCAACGTTCCCAACCAAGCCAACGTAGGTGCTTAGAAGCACGGCATCGAGCTTTAGGCCCACGATGAACAGGAAGTTCACGACTCCTGTGAGCGTTATGACGACTACGATCAATGCGCCCGCCGATTCAAATCGGGTGACGGCCCGGGCCGCAAATACCATCATCCGCAATATGCGGACGCAGCTCAGCGAAGTCCGACTCCCCACTCATGGCGCTCGCCATCTTCACCATGCTGGCGACAGACACCAGCACACCCAGCGCCGTCGTCCCCGCCAACATAGACCGAAACGGCAACACGGGACCCGACACTTGCTCTCGCCCTTTAAGGCTGTACAAGCCAAAAAGCGCTACGCCAAACAGCAGCATCAAATCCATGTACAAGCCGAAGCGCAGGGCAATGCTGGCCCAATCGCTCATCAATTACTTCACTTTGAATGTAACGTTGCCGGTGATCGGGTGAGTGTCCGATGACACCGCGCGCCATTCGACTTTATAGCTACCAGTGGGCAACGGTGAGAGCGGCGTGATAACCATGGTTTTCGGGTCGCTGCCGCCGGAGACTTTGGCCTTCATGGGCATCGGGGAGTGGGCCATGCCGGGCATTTCGGTCATGACCAGTTTCGCGCCGGAGTACTGGGTCATGAGGTTCTCGGAGAAGTGCAGTTCGATCTTGCCGGGGGCCGCTCCGTCCGCGCCTTCCTTCGGGGTGGAGGAGAGCAGTTTCGGGTGCGCTTGAGCGAGTGTGCTCATGAGCAGCCCAGTAGACAGTGCGATGGCAACAGCGGTGGTTTTGATCAAGCGCATACAAGGCCTCTCACCGCTTTAAGCGGTTTTTGATTGTTAAGTTGACGCGTTCTAGAGCCACAGCCGAACACCGAGGACGAGACGTGAGTCGCTGCGATCCTCGCCTTCGTCCTTGGCATAATCGGCGGTTTTGCCGTAGGTGCTGTTCCAGGTCGCGCCGATGTAAGGCGCAAACTCCCGGCGGATTTCATAACGCAGGCGCAGGCCCGCTTCGGTGTTGGACAGACCAGAACCGATGCCTCGTTGCGGGTCGTTTTTGCTGTAGAAATTAAGTTCGGCGGCTGGCTGCAAAATGAGCCTGTTGGTCAGCAGGATGTCGTAGTCGCCTTCCAGTCGCGCGGCGGTTTGGCCACCTTCACGATGTCACACCCAGGCCAACCAGGTGATTACATTTCCGTCAGCTTGGGAAATCTATGTGAAATCAACAGTGTGGCTTTTCGGAATGCTCTTTTTCTTATGCGATTGGGTGCTGGCTTGCGAATGCCTTAATTCTGAGTGAATATGCGCATAAATATAGGGTAGGGGGGTATGGTATGGCGCATGTTCATGGGCAAAAAGACGACTTGTTGAAGCGTGTCCGACGTATTGCAGGACAAGTTCAGGCTATAGAGCGAGCGCTGGAGTCGGACGCTGACTGTGCCAAAACGCTGCATCTTGTCGCAGCTACACGCGGGGCAATGAACGGCCTGATGGATGAAATTATCGAAGCTCACGCCCACGCACACGTCGCCAATCCCGAGCTGAGCAATGAAGAGCGCGCCAAAGGCGTCGAAGAGTTGCTCGAAGCCATCCGTCGTTACTCGAAGTAGGCCCTGTCATGCCAAATTTTGCAGAACTGCTTCAACAGGGCGGCACCCACGCGTGGCTCTACTTCCCGAGCGCGATACTGCTAGGTGCGTTGCACGGGCTTGAGCCCGGCCATTCAAAGACCATGATGGCAGCGTTCATCGTCGCCATCCGTGGATCGGTGAAACAGGCTGTACTGCTGGGCTTGGCCGCAACGCTCTCGCACACCGCAGTGGTGTGGTTGGTTGCCATCGGTGGCATGTATCTAGGCAAAGGTCTGGACGCTCAAACTACTGAACCGTACTTCCAGCTCGTGTCCTGCGCGCTGATCATTCTGATTGCGGTGTGGATGTTGTGGCGTACCTGGCGCGGCGAGCAGATGTTCAAGTTCGAGCAAGGAGATGATCACCATCATGGCGAACATGACCATGCTCATCACGATGAGACTCATCGCATCGATACGGGCCACGGGCGGGTTGAACTGTCGATCTGCGAACAGGGAATGCCCCCACACTGGCGCATGAAGGTGTTGAGTGGTCATGCCTGGCTAGGGGCAGAGGTTCGACTGACGACTACCCGTTCAGATGGCAGCATTCAAGCGTTCTCGTTCGTCGAGCGCGAAGGTTTCCTAGCATCGACCGCCGATATTCCTGAGCCTCATGAGTTTAGTGCTCGCTTGAGTCTTGGGCATGCTGGCCATTTCCATGATTACGATCTGGATTACCAGGCGCACGGACACAGTCACGAGCACTGCGAACTGGAAGGCCTGGAACTGTCGATTGACGGTTATCAGGATGCGCATGAGCGTGCCCATGCCAACGATATCCGTAAGCGCTTCACCCATCGTGAGGTCACCACTGGCCAGATCATCATGTTCGGTTTGACTGGGGGCCTGATACCTTGTCCTGCGGCTATCACCGTCCTGCTGCTCTGCCTTCAGGTGAAAGAAATTGCCTTGGGGGGCATGCTGGTTCTGTGTTTCAGCATTGGTTTAGCGCTTACGCTGGTATCCGTCGGTGCGGCGGCGGCCATTGGCGCTAAACAAGCTTCCAATCGCTGGCCTTGGCTTGGCGCAGTTGCGCGTCGCGCACCTTACCTGTCCAGCGTGCTGATCATCGGAGTCGGACTCTACGTGGGGGTTCATGGCTGGATTGGTTTGAGTGCTGCCTAGTCTGGAATCAGACTCGTTAGTTGTTTCAACTTTGTGCCGGTAATGCTGGCTTAATTCAGGTTCGGTGTTATCGCCTGTGTCAGGCCTTCGGCAGGCCGTTTATGCCATGCGTCCAATTGTAAGAGCCATTTTCAGCGACTACACTCCAGCCCATGAAACGCTATCTGCGGTTTTGCATCATCTTCATGATTAGCTTGGCGCTTCCCCTCAGCGGGATGGCGGGCGTTCGGGCATCGACGCAGCCGTGCCCAATGAAGGCAATGGGCATGGCGATGATGGACGACATGGGGATGGACTGCTGCAACGACATGAAAACTGCTTCAGAGCACGGCAAACCTTGTAAGTCGGGTCAAGAATGCAAGTCAGGCGGCATGCTGCAAGTCTCGATCTTCAAGCCTCCTGTAACCGTATTCAGCCCCGTATTGCTTTCCTTCTTCAGCGAATCCTTACCCGTAAAGACCCCGTCCGGGGTGTGGCGACCGCCTCGCGTTTGATTCCTGTCCCACATTGAGCCTCATTCCGCTTTAGCGGGATGGACTAGCTGCGCGCATGTCTTTTGACGCGTGCAGTGGATGATCACAGGAATCGTAAACATGAACTCCAAGTGCTATTGCACGGGCTGGTCCCTCGTGGCCGGCCTGGCGGCAAGCATACTGGCATTGCCGAGCCTCGCTGCCGCATTGACACTCGATGAAGCGCTGCGTCTGGCCGAAAACAATGCTCCGTCGCTGACTGCACAAGACGCCAAAATTCAGGCTGCCAGCAATGCAGCCATCCCCGCCGGTGAACTACCCGATCCCAAGCTGCTGCTGGGTGTGCAGAACTACCCCATTGGCGGTCCGGATCGCTGGAGCATCGATCAGGACTTCATGACCATGAAAATGGTTGGGGTCAGGCAAGAGATGCCCAACAGCGACAAGCGCAAAGCGCGCGTCGAGGTCGCCGATGCGGCCGTTGATCGCGCCGCAGCGGAGCGTCGAGTCGAGCGTCTGAAGGTACGCCAATCCACGGCGTTGGCTTGGATCAGTAGCTACTCGGTTGAACGCAAAGATGTACTGTTCCAAGACTTCTACAAAGAAAACCGCCTGTTGACCGATACCGTCCGGGCCCAGATTGCCGGTGGCCGCGCTCAACCCGCCGATGCGGTGACGCCTAAGCAAGAAGCGTCTCAACTGGCGGAGCAACAGGACGATCTGATTCTCCAAAGAGCACAGGCCCGAGCGGCCCTCAAACGCTGGATTGGCTCCGCCGCCAACGACAAGCCTGTGGGCAGCTTGCCTGAATGGCCCGTCAATTCCTCAAGCTACCCTCATAAACTCCAACACCACCCCGAGTTGGCAGCGTTTGCGCCGATGACCCGCGAAGCGCAAGCCAAGGTTCGTGAAGCCGTGTCGGAGAAGCAGTCGGACTGGAGCTGGGAACTGGATTACCAGCGCCGTGGCCGTGAGTTCGGCGATATGGTTAGCGTGCAATTTTCCTGGGATCTACCGCTGTTTCCTGACTCTCGCCAAAACCCCAAAATCGCGGCCAAACAGGCTGAAGTCAGCCAACTTGAGGCTGAGCGCGAAGCCCTGTCACGCGAGCATACTCAGCAACTTGAAAACGAACTCGCTGACTATGAGCGTCTGAATCGTGCCGTGCGCCGAAACCAAGAAAGCCTGCTGCCGCTGGCCAAGGAAAAGGTCGAACTCAGCATGGCCAGTTATCGTGCCGGCAAAGGCGATTTGAACGCTGTTGTTGCCGCCCGACGTGAACTCATCGAAGCCCGCCTCAAACAGATCGACGTGGAAGAGCAGCGAGCGTTAACCAGTGCGCGGCTTTACTTTGCTTATGGGGAGTTCAGCCAATGATCCTTACAAAATGGAACGGGGCATTGCTGGTAGGCATCTCGCTGGCATTGGGTGTTGGTGGTGGCTTCTGGTTCGCTCATCAGCGCATTAACGGAGTACCCAGTGCCGCCCCGGAGCAGAGCCTGAATTCACAGGGCGAACGCAAAGCACTGTATTGGTACGACCCTATGTACCCGCAGCAAAAGTTCGATAAGCCGGGTAAGTCCCCCTTCATGGACATGCAACTGGTCCCCCAGTACGCCAGTGGCGCAGGGGATCGTGCGACCGTCAGTATCGATCCGAGTCTGGCCCAGAATCTCGGACTGCGTTTTGCGACAGTGACCCGTGGAATCTTTGACTCCAGCCTCGATGCGACAGGTGTCTTGGCGTTCAACGAGCGTGATGTCGCTGTGATTCAAGCACGTACCTCGGGCTTTGTGGAGCGGGTCTATGCCCATGCGCCCGGTGATGTGCTCAAAGCCAACGCGGCGTTGGCGGATATCCTGGTGCCCGAGTGGGCCGCTGCTCAGACAGAGTTCCTTGCCCTGAAGCGCAGCGGGGATGCTGACCTGTTGGCTGCTGCCCGTCAGCGCCTACGGCTAACAGGGATGCCGGCAGCACTGATTTCTCAGGTAGAGCGTGGCGGTAAGGTTCAGCCGTACCAGACGCTCACCAGCCCCATTGCCGGCGTATTGCAAGAGTTGAACGTACGCGCGGGTATGACCGTGGCGACTGGTGACACTCTGGCACGCGTCAATGGCTTAAGTAGTGTCTGGCTAGCCGTGGCCGTTCCAGAATCGGATTCCGCCGCTATCACCGTGGGGCAGGCAGCCGAAGCGCGCTTGCCAGCCTTTCCAGGGAAAACGCTTAGTGGCAAAGTCAGCGCGATTTTGCCCGAAACTAATCCAGACAGTCGCACGCTTCGTGTTCGGGTGGAACTACCCAATCCGGACGGGCGCCTGAGACCAGGTTTGACGGCGCAGGTACGCCTCAATCGCTCGACCGAGCAAAGTGTGTTGTGGGTGCCCAGCGAGGCCGTCATTCGCACTGGCCGACGTGCCTTGGTGATGATCGCCGAAGACGCTGGCCGCTATCGTCCAGTGGAGGTGCAGCTCGGGCAGGAAAGTGATGGCAAGACGGCGATATTGAAAGGTCTGGAAGAAGGACAGAAGGTCGTTACCTCTGGCCAGTTCCTGCTCGACTCGGAGGCCAGTCTCAAGGGCATTGTTGCAACCTCGGAGCAAGAGCCACCCCCCAGCGCAGCTGCCTCCAGCTTTCACGAGGCGGATGGGCAAATCGTTGAGATCAACGAAAAAGAAGTCACGCTCGCCCATGGCCCCTTCAAGACACTCGGCATGCCTGGTATGACGATGACTTTCCCACTCGCCAATCCGGCTCTGGTGCAGGGCCATAAAACGGGCGACAAGGTTCGGATCGCGGTGAGCCAAACCGACGATGGCTTGCGTGTAGAGCGCTTGGATAAATCGGGGAGCCAGCCATGATCGCTGCCCTGATTCGTTGGTCGGTGGCCAACCGATTTCTGGTATTGCTGGCGACACTCTTCGTCACCGCCTGGGGAATTTGGTCGGTTCAAAGCACGCCTATCGATGCACTGCCGGACCTGTCGGATGTGCAGGTGATCATCCGTACCCCTTACCCAGGACAAGCGCCGCAGATCGTTGAGAACCAGGTGACCTATCCGTTGGCCACCACCATGCTCTCGGTGCCGGGTGCCAAGACCGTACGTGGTTTCTCTTTCTTCGGTGACAGCTTCGTTTACGTGCTGTTCGAAGACGGTACCGACTTGTATTGGGCTCGCTCGCGGGTGCTGGAATACCTGAGTCAGATCCAAAGCCGCTTGCCGGCCAGCGCCAAGCCGGCGTTGGGACCAGATGCGACGGGGGTGGGTTGGATCTATCAGTACGCACTAGTGGATCGCAGTGGCGGACACGATTTAGCGCAGCTTCGCGCACTTCAGGACTGGTTCCTCAAGTTCGAACTCAAGACCCTGCCCAACGTGGCGGAAGTGGCCACCGTGGGGGGCATGGTCAAGCAATACCAGGTGCAGCTTGATCCGCTCAAACTGGCCAGCCTCGGCATCACTCAGGCGGAGGTAACCGAGGCGATCGGCAAGGCCAATCAGGAAACCGGTGGGGCGGTGCTGGAGATGGCCGAGACCGAGTTCATCGTGCGGGCTTCCGGCTACCTGAAGACCCTCAATGACTTTCGGGCAATCCCGCTCAAGCTGGGTTCGGGTGGTGTGCCGGTGACCCTTGGCGATGTCGCTACGATCCAGCTAGGACCGGAAATGCGTCGCGGCATCACCGAACTCGATGGCGAGGGCGAGACTGTCGGGGGCGTGGTGATCCTGCGCAGCGGCAAGAACGCTCGCGAGACTATCGCGGCGGTCAAGACCAAGCTCGAAGAGCTGAAAAGCAGTTTGCCGGCCGGAGTGGAAATCGTCACCACCTACGACCGCAGCAAGCTGATCGACCGCGCTGTGGAAAATCTCAGCCACAAGCTAATCGAAGAGTTCATCGTCGTCGCGTTGGTTTGCGGGATCTTTCTATGGCACTTGCGCTCATCCCTAGTGGCGATCATCTCGCTGCCTGTTGGTGTGTTGATTGCCTTCATCGTCATGCGCTACCAGGGGATCAACGCCAACATCATGTCGTTGGGTGGTATTGCCATCGCCATCGGCGCGATGGTCGATGCCGCGGTGGTGATGATCGAGAACGCGCACAAGAAAATTGAGGCTTGGCACGTGGCCAACCCAGGGGAGGATCTGAAGGGGGAACGTCATTGGCACTTGATGACCGAAGCAGCGGTGGAGGTCGGACCAGCACTATTTTTCTGCCTGCTGATCATTACCCTGTCGTTCATTCCGGTGTTTACGCTGGAAGCTCAGGAAGGACGTCTGTTCGGTCCATTAGCCTTCACCAAGACGTATGCCATGGCCGCAGCGGCCGGACTGTCGGTAACCCTGGTACCGGTATTGATGGGGTACTGGATTCGCGGACGAATTCCAAATGAGCAACAGAACCCACTGAACCGCTGGTTGATCCGGATCTACGAGCCAGCCCTGGACGCTGTATTGCGTCGCCCTAAAGTCACGCTACTGGTTGCGTTTCTGATTTTCGTCAGCGCGTTGTGGCCGATCTCTCGCCTGGGTGGTGAATTTCTTCCACCACTGGATGAAGGGGACCTGCTCTATATGCCATCGGCGCTACCGGGGCTGTCGGCTCAGAAGGCAGCACAACTCCTGCAACAGACTGACCGGCTGATCAAGACCGTCCCTGAGGTCGAACACGTCTTCGGTAAAGCGGGTCGTGCTGAAACGGCCACTGACCCGGCACCGTTGGAGATGTTCGAAACTACAATCCAGTTCAAGCCATATGAGCAATGGCGTCCAGGCATGACCCAGGAAAAGCTGGTGGAAGAGCTGGACCGCGTGGTGCGTGTCCCCGGCTTGACCAACATCTGGATACCGCCGATTCGTAACCGCATCGATATGCTGGCCACGGGCATCAAGAGTCCCATCGGGGTGAAGGTTTCTGGCACTAATCTGACGGAGATTGACGCAGTCACCCAAGCCGTCGAACGTGTGGCCAAGGATGTGCCCGGTGTCAGTTCGGCTCTGGCCGAGCGACTGACGGGTGGCCGCTACATCGACGTGGATATCGACCGCAAGGCGGCCGCTCGCTACGGGCTGAATATCGCCGACGTGCAGTCGATCGTCGCCGGCGCTATCGGTGGTGAAAACATTGGGGAGACGATTGAAGGACTGGCTCGCTTCCCGATCAACGTACGTTACCCTCGGGAGTGGCGTGACTCGATCAGCGCCCTTGAGCAGTTGCCGATCTACACCCCTCTGGGTAGCCAAATCACCCTCGGTACGGTCGCGAAGGTTAAAGTCAGCGAAGGTCCGCCCATGCTCAAGAGTGAAAATGCACGACCGTCGGGCTGGGTGTACATCGATGTGCGGGGGCGGGATATCGCCTCGGTGGTCGCCGACCTGCGCCGGGTCGTCAATGAACAGGTCAAGTTGCACTCCGGTATGAGCCTGAGCTACTCAGGACAGTTTGAGTTTCTCGAGCGTGCCAACGCCAGGCTCAAGCTGGTGGTGCCCGCCACGTTGTTGATCATCTTTGTGCTGCTCTATCTGACTTTCTCCCGTTTCGACGAGGCCTTGCTAATCATGGCCACGCTACCGTTCGCACTGACTGGCGGCGCATGGTTCCTCTATTTATTGGGATTCAACCTGTCGGTGGCCACCGGCGTTGGTTTTATCGCGCTGGCCGGTGTTTCTGCTGAGTTTGGCGTGATCATGCTGCTCTACCTGAAGAACGCCTGGACCGGACGGGAGGATCTCGGCGACAGCACTGAACTCGGATTGATAGGCGCAATTCGCGAAGGCGCGGTGCAACGCGTTCGGCCCAAGGCCATGACTGTGGCCGTGATCATTGCCGGTCTGTTACCCATCCTTCTGGGCAGTGGCGCCGGTAGTGAAGTGATGAGCCGCATTGCCGCGCCCATGGTGGGTGGCATGATCACGGCGCCCTTACTGTCTCTGTTTGTCATCCCGGCAGCCTATCGCCTGATGCGTCGGCGCCATCTCCCAGTTGAACCCACCACCCCTTAAGGAAAAGTCGTATGAAACTGACCCTGATTGCAGTTGCAAGCACCGTAGTAACGCTGTCTTTTTCTGTCCTGGCAGAGGATATGCCGGGCATGAAAATGGACGGTATGGACGGTATGCAGATGCAGCAGGATGCGAAGCAGGCTCCATCAGCCAAAGCGGAAGGTTCTATCAAGGCTATTAACTCCGAGAAGCACACTGGGACTATCGCTCATGGCGCCGTGCCGGCGGTGCAGTGGCCCGCTATGACCATGGCTTTTTCCGCCACGGTGGAGCAATTGGAGGGTCTAAGCGCTGGAGATCAGGTGGCTTTCGAATTCAGGGCACCACGTTGCGGTCGGTCCATGGCGTAGTCAGATCACCCAACACACCGTTGAAATGGCCAACGCTGACGAGGTCTATTTGGGCGGTGAAGGACGGTTTCTGGTAGCCCGTGATGAAGGGCGGATCGTCGCTTCACCGTGGATTAAAGGTCGTGGAAGTGGTGCCCCTGTTCGTCCTTCCCGAGTTCCGCCGCTCGGGACTGTTCAGCGAGTTGTACAGCGCATTGAAGTCGCCTGAGGTTCGACATATCTCGAATACCCGAGAGCAAGTCAAACAGAGCGAAATCGCAGAATCTGCGCGCCGTCGAAAGGATCGACAAGGTAATGCCCGTGCACACCGAATGTATCCTGCAAGCATTGCGGGGTCAGCACCTCAAGTGGCTTGCCGAGGGCCACTAATCGCCCCTCATCCAGTACCGCCAAACGATCACAGATCAGCGCCTGATTCAGGTCATGCAGGGCGATCAATGTCGTCACCGGCAGAGCCTGTACAACGTTTAGAATGGCGAGCTGATGCTGGATATCCAAGTGATTGGTCGGTTCGTCCAGCAACAGAATCTGCGGGCGTTGGGCCAGGGCGCGAGCGATGTGGACACGCTGACGTTCACCGCCGGACAGACTGTGCCAGGTACGGTTTTTCAGGTGCGCCGCATCGACGTCGCGCAGCGCCTGCAGGACGATGGCATCGTCCTCACTCGACCAAGGGCTCAAGGCCGACAGCCACGGCGTTCGACCCAGGGCTACGGCATCAAACACACTGATGGCATCCAAGGTGTCGGCCTGTTGCTCTACCACCGCCAGGGTTTGCGCGATGGTTCGCCGTGACAGTGCCCTGAGGCACTGGCCGTTGAGGTGGATGTCTCCCCGGCTGGGGATGCGCACGCCGGCCAGCAGTTTGAGCAGCGTGGATTTTCCCGAACCGTTGGGCCCGACGAGGCCCAGGGTTTCACCACGACGGATGTCCAGGTGGATACCGTGCAGCAACTCAGCGTCGCCGACATGAAACCCGAGGCCGGAACAACGCAGTACGGAGTCGCTGATGACTGGCGAGGCAGCATTCATCGAGCATTCCTCCGACCGATCAGGATCAACGCGAACACCGGCGCGCCAACCAATGCGGTGATGACGCCGACCGGGATCACCTGGCCTTTGATCAGCGTCCGGGAGAGGATATCGGCGGCGATCAGAAACACTGCACCACCCAGCGCGCTCGCCGGCAGCAGACGCGCATGCCGGGTGCCCAGCAGCAGTCGCACGGCATGGGGGATGACCAGGCCGACGAAACCGATGGAGCCGACAATCGACACCATCACTGCCGTCACCAGTGCGGCGCAGCTGATCAACAAAAATTGCACTCGGCGTACTGGAATGCCGAGCGAGGCGGCTGAGTCGGCACCAAAAGTGAAGGCATCCAGCGCCCGACGGTGCCACAGGCACACCGCGAGACCGGTCAATGCCACGGGCACCGACAGCCACACCGATGGCCAGCGCACGCCGCTGAGATTGCCCAGCAACCAGAACATGATGCCGCGGGCCTGTTCGGAACTGGCCGACTTGGTGATCAGAAACGCGGTGAGCGCATTGAACAACTGCGAACCGGCAATCCCCGCCAGGATGATTTGCCCGGTGCCGCCGTTTGAACCACTGGCGCGGGCCAGCAAAACAACCACGGCAAAGGCGGCAACGGCGCCGGCAAACGCCCCCACCGAGAGCGAAATCAACCCCGCCCCGAGACCCAGCAATGCCACCAGTACAGCGCCTGTCGAGGCGCCGGCGGAAATGCCGAGCAGATAAGGATCGGCCAGCGGGTTGCGCAACAGCGATTGCAGGATCACCCCGCAGGTGGCCAGGCCCGCACCGCAGGCCGCTGCCACCAGCGCGCGGGTCAGGCGGTAATTCCAGACGATGCCTTCGTCTATCGGGTCGAGGACATAACCGGCAGTCCACAGTTTGTTCGCCAGCACCTGGAACACCACACTCGGTTCGATGCTCGTTTCACCGATGGTCACACCGGCAATCACGGCCAACAGCAGTGTCAGCAATGCCAGCAGCGTACGAATCAGCACCCTGGTCATTTCTGCAGGTCGTAGCCGTTGATGGCTGATGCCAGGGTTTCAAGACCGTCGAACATTCTCACGCTGGCCTGCATGGCCATGGCGTCGAGGATGATGATGCGGTTGTTTTTCACGGCGTCCATGTTGCGGGTCACCGGGTCGCTGCGCAGGAATTCCACTTTCTTTTGATAGTCGTCAGCCGGGAATCGACGGCGATCCATGCGTGCGATGACCAGGAAGGTCGGGTTGGCCTTGGCGATGGTTTCCCAGCCGACTGTTGGCCATTCTTCATCAGACTGAACCACGTTGCGCACACCCAACGTATTCATCATGAAGTCGGGAATGCCCTTGTGCCCGGCGACATAGGGGTCGATATCCAGACTGGCGCTGGAGAACCAGAACAGCGCACTGGTGTGCTTCAGATCCTTGTTCTGTACGGTGGCAATGGACTTGGCCAGGCTGGCCTTGAGTTGGGCGGTCAGCTGCTGGCCACGTTCCTGCGCATCGAAAATTTCAGCCAATTGGCTGATGCTTTTGTAGAGGCTGTCGATGTGAAATGCCTCCAGACGTGTGCCATCGGCACCGACCAGGTTGTCCTTGGCTTCGCAGTCGGACGGCATCAAGTAGGTCGGGATTTTCAGTTCGTGAAACTGGTCGCGAGTACCGACCACGCCTTGCGGACCGACCATCCACTCCAACTCCACTGCCACCAGCTGTGGACGCTTGCCGATCACCGCCTCGAAACTCGGCTCGTTGTCGGCCAGGCGTTCGATCGTCTCGTTCTCTGTCTTGTGCGTGGCCAGCACATCGTTGAACCACAGCGAAGTGCCGACCAGCGTGTTGCCAAGGCCCATGGCGTAGAACATTTCAGTGCCCGCCTGGCCGATGGTCACGACACGGCTGGGTGCCTGCTGAAAGGTCAGCGTGCTGCCACAGTTCTCGACGGTCAGGGGATAGTGGGTCGGGGCCGCATGGGCGAGGGTGGACAGACCCAGGGCAGTGGCGAGGGTGGCAAGGCGGAACAGCAGCATGACGCAATCTCCATTTGACCGTACAAGAGCAGGGGTACGGACTGGAAACACATCATCGAACGCTGCCATTGAAGCAGTGAAGTGCCGATCACTCAGGAACGCTCGGCGCAAGGATGTCCTTCCCGAACACCCCGCCGGTTAGTGATTTACTTGGCCGGCAGGTCTCCTGACTGATGCGTCGTCGCCAGGCTCCAGCCTTCCCGGGAGTGATCCCAGTGGCAGTTCAGGAGCAGGCTCAGCACCTACAGTTGCGGGGGCAGTTCCGTTTGATGCCGTGTCAGGCATCTTGGATTCCCTATTAATCCCATTTGGAAACCGGCGGCCGGCATGGTAGTCGATCATGCCGTATATCACCACTGAGCGCTGTTGGCTGATAACAGGCTGTCGTCATGTATCCATGACAATTATTTGAATGTATTGATCGTCGATTTTACGATGACGCCAACAACGTCTCCACTCGCACGAGGCTCCTGATGCATCCTGACTTTCGACGGTTTCAACGAACTCGACTCGCTGATCGCGCTCGGCATCCTCAACCGGGATAACTGTCTGTTCACGACTGACTTTCTCAGGGCGTGAAGCGGTCATCGAGAAGAGACCGACAGCGATACGCTAAAGTTATGCGGGTCGTCGATCAATTGTGACCCACTGTTCGTGCTGCGTCCGTCCTTGGAGCGCCCAATGCCGCCTATCACCACGCGCCTGGTGGCGCTGTTTGTTCTTTGCCTGACGCTTGAAGTGCCGGCCCAGACCAACGCCTGCCCAGCTGGCGAGAAACAAGTGTGCCTGGACAGCTGCATCTGCCTGCCAGACGCAGGACAGCTGCTCAGCCCCCTGTCTGATGGCATCTTCCAGATCGCGGCACCTGCCTTGGCGCTGTGGCTGACCCAAGCCCGCGCTGAAGCAGCCAACGCCGGCATCCAACCCATTCCACCGCACATCCGGGAGCAACTGCTGCGCTGGTACGACCCCAGCGTCCTCGATACCGCGCGCTACAAGGTTAGCGACAACGGCCAATTCAGCACCGCCACTGCCATGCTGCAAAACCCCGATGTCGGTGCCGTGACGCTGATCGACATCATCCTCTTCCGGGACGCTCAAACCGCAGAACAGAACATCGCGCTCTGGGCTCACGAATTAAAGCATGTGCAGCAGTATCAGGAATGGGGGGTAGAAGGATTCGCCCAGCGGTATACACAAGATTTCAATGCTGTGGAGGCGCCGGCTTATGCCATACAGGCTGAGGTCAGACGGTTGGTGCGGGAAGGGACTGACTGAAGGGTAGCGAAGCTGCCCGTCACGACTGGCTGCATTGTGTTGATTTCGGCAGTAGTGACAGGCAAAAATCGTCCCATTGCAGCCTCTCAAGCTCCGCAAAGGTCGGCCAAAATCGCCCCACAACCAGGGTTCGCTTTGGGCCGATAGGCGAGCGTTAGGTACGGATCGAGCCATGGCCCTGGTCACATAAATTTGAAATGCACGGCGTTGCTCGACAGAATCGCGTCCCGATCCGGCCAAAGGCGCTGGACGCTTGTGGTGAAAAGGGGCTGCAGTTGAACGAACAGACACTGTCCATGCGCCTGGAGCGTGTGGCGGCGCATGTGCCAGCCGGTGCGCGCCTGGCCGATATCGGCTCGGATCACGGCTACCTGCCGGTGGCGTTGATGCGCCGTGGCGCCATCGCGGCGGCGGTGGCCGGCGAGGTGGCATTGACGCCGTTCCGCTCGGCCGAACGCACCGTGCGCGAGAATGGCCTGGACCAGGGGATCACCGTGCGCTTGGCCAATGGCCTGGCGGCGATCGAGCCGGGAGACGGAATCACGGCGATCAGCATCTGCGGCATGGGCGGCGAGACGATCCGCGACATTCTCGACAGCGGCAAGGCGCGTCTGAGCGGCCAGGAGCGCCTGATCTTGCAGCCCAACGGCGGCGAGCAGCCACTGCGCCAATGGCTGATGGAAAATGGCTACCGCATCCTTTGCGAGGAACTGCTGCGGGAAAAGCGCTTCGACTACGAAATCATCGTCGCCGAGCGCGCCGGGCCGGTGATGTACACCGCCGAGGAGCTGTACTTCGGCCCGCTGCAGATGCAGGCACGCAGCCCGGCGTTCCTGGTCAAGTGGCAACGCATGCTGCGCCAGAAGCAGAAAACCCTGACCCACTTCGCCCGAGCGCGGCAAGCCGTGCCCGAGGAGAAGGTGCAAGACATCGCCCGGCAGGCCCGGTGGATCACCGAGCTGCTGGCTTGAGCCCAGCAACTGAACCGAGGCGGATCTCACCCCGTACCGATGCGCGAGAACGAAACTAAGCGTCAGATTGGTTTTTTGCCAGCCCGATGGCTGTCGTCATATGCGGTACAGCGTAGGCCTTGTACCAATGATTCATTCCCGCAATAGCTTTCTGAGCGGGTGCCGTGTCGGCTGCCCCGACCAATTCCGCGCAAGTCTGCGCCATCGAGACAAGAATGCGGGCTGCTTCGGGAACATAGGGGAGGTCATCTCCAGCTTCATGACGCTCACGAATGATCTGGTAGCGAATGTTCTCCGGGAGTGTCCAGGCACTGATTAAAAACTCCTGAACGGAGTAATCGATGCCCTTGATTTCCACGGTCGCGCAGCGATGTTCCTCACTGAACCCTGCCGCTTCGATCTGTTCACAGCTATCGATAACAGTGTTCATCATTTCCCGAATTTGTTGCCAATCAGTTTTCATTCGAACTCCTTTTCAATGTTGTTCTTGAGGTTACGGGCCGCCTCGATTTCCAGCCCCTGTGTGCTCTCCAGCTACCGACTATAAGCGACGGCTGCCAGTTGCTCGGTATTTACGCGAACAAAAATGGAGTCTCCAATAGCCGTGAGCACGTCCCCCGCGTAGACCTCACAGATGACGCGACTTTTGTCCGACATCGCCTTCTACTTTCGCACGCAGGGTCAGCGGTACACCCATCGGTGTCGGTTTGATGAACTGCTTCAGGCCCTGATCGAACATAACGTCGTCGCCAATGCCGTGGTCCTCGGCACAAGCGTCATCCCAGGAGTGATTGCCTTCGACACGGCGTTCCTCGCCGTTACGCTGTTGTTTGCAATCGCCGCTCCAATGCTGATCGGCATCAAGATCGCGCTTTCGCGGTATGCGCACCGTAGCGATGCCTGACCCAGTTAATGGAGACTGATTTATTTTGCACACGAAAAAGCCCGGCTGATTAGGCCGGGCTTTTCGTCGAGTACCGCGGTAAAGCTATTCATTCATGCAGCACGGTTCTCGATCAGGCGATCAGAACCGCCTTCGGCTACACGACTTTCGATCAGACGATCCGAGCCGCCTTCAGCGACGACCGGGTGAGCAGAGGTAGCGGCGAAAGCGTTAACTGCAAAAACCGAGAAAGCGATGCTGAGGAGGGTTTGGCGTTTCATGATTTTGTGCTCCGGGGTGTAGTTGTTGGGTTGGAGGCGATGTTACGCCCCGGAATTTTTAAGAGAACTTCATTGAGTTGATGGTGACTATCGACGTGGGCAATGTCTTTGGGTGATGGCATCCGGCTACGCGTTGCTTGATTGGATCCGCAATGGCACCCTCAGCACCCGTTGTACCAAGGAGCCAGGTGATCAAGGAATGAGTGGATACGTACCCAACCCCCCGAAAAACTATCGGTACGACGAAGCCAAACCCGTCGATATCCATGCCCAGCGCTGGGCCGAGTATGAGAAGCACGGCAAAGTCCCGGCGCCTGAGAAGCATAAAATCAAGGTAGCGTTGCGCATTGGGGTGTTCTTTGACGGAACGCTGAACAATGAGAGCAACTCCGAATCAGGATTAGTGTGCGGCGCCCATCATCCGATCCGCCCGGAAGACGTCGATGCGAGCTGCAAGCCGTATATGGCCGATCCGGAGGGGAGTTATGGGAATGATGTCAGTAACGTATCCAAGCTTTATGCGCTCTACTCGACGTCGGAAGCGGCCGGCAGCGATGGCTCGGCCAAACTCGTACTGCGCAGCCTATATGTCGACGGGATCGGTACGGATGCGGGCGCTGAAGACAGCATGGGTGCTGCGGCCACAGGGCGAGGTGATGCAGGTGTAGTGGGGAAGGTACACAAAGCGTTTGTCGCCATGAAAACACTGATCAAGGAAGCGATAGATCGTAACCCTGACAGCGAGATCACTTCGCTCACATTCGACGCATTTGGATTCAGTCGAGGCGCTGCCGCTGCCCGACATTTCGCCAATGAAATCGTACGCTGCAAACAAGGGCCCTTGGGCGAAGTGCTACGCAGCAACCCCAAGGGCTTCAGCTCCAGTTTTGGTGCCCAGTACAACAGCGAAATCATCATGGGGTTTATCGGTCTGTTTGATACCGTCCCCTCGGTCGCGGGGTTCACAAACGTTGGTAACATCCAAAGCCCGGTGGCGCCGGGGATCAAGCTCTACCTGGACCGCAAATACTTTACCGATGTCATTCAACTGACCGCACGGGATGAACATCGAGCCAACTTTGCGTTAAGCACCGTCATTCCTGCACACACACAGAAATCCCGGTTCCAGGTGTTCATTCGGATATCGGTGGTGGTTATCGGGAGGAAGTGGAGGAGTGCGTATTGGTCAGCCCTATGCAGGCTCTTACGGTGCAACAGGGAACCGACATTCGAACCACCTCGATTTATCGAGATACCCAGCAGCAGAAAGCGAGTTTGGTCGCCAGTGGCTGGCCACAGACCATGTTGGAAATCGTGACCCCGAATCCAACCCCACTGTCCAGGGCAGAGCAGACAGTCGGGTTCAAGCAGGTGAGAGTGTATGCAGGATTGCAGCTTAAACGTCCGGTCAGTGGCAAGCTGTCGGTGGTGTATCTGCACTTGATGCATAAATTGGCGAAGGAGAAGGGTGTGATGTTTATGGATGTTCCGAAAACCTCTCAGTATTCCGTTCCGTCAGAGCTTCAAGCACTCTGCGAGAGGTTTCTTGGTGGTAACTACGAGGTGACAGCCGCAGAAGAGAAAATGCTCAAATTGCGCTACATCCATATGTCTGCCAACTGGAGCAATCCAATAGGGTTAAGTCGAGAGCGCGGCGTGAACCTCCGCTACACCAATGCACCGACTGAAGATGGCGTGCGCGTGCGTCATCCTCATGTGCAGGATTCAAGCTGGAGAACGTTTTGATGCGTGTTTTGGGGATGTTGTTGGGGATGTTGTTGGTTTCAGGCTGCCAAGCCACAACCCTTGCATCACCCGATTCGGAACTCACAAGAAAGTGGTGGAGCCTCAGCTTCAACGAGCCGTACTACATGAAGGCTTGGGTTGAAGACAGCACGGTTGAAGACATCAACGGCAAGCTGTTCCGCCGCACGGGTGGCGGTACGGCAGCGGGGGGGGAGCCAGAAAACGACACGGAATCCGCTCGAGGTTGGGGCGAGATAACCGGAGGCATTCGTGAGGTTGAGGGTGCCGAGTTACCTAAGCGAATCTTTGTTCGCTGGCAGTCAATAGTTGAGCCGCAAACGTACCGCGCGTGGGTCGATATTCCCGAAGACGCCCGGCAAATTATGCGCGCTACGCTTAATGAACGTTGCCCTGCATCGCCGGATGAGCCCGCAGGTAATGTTGCGTTGGTTTATGTTGGTGTAGCGCCTGGAGGCATTGTCCAAGTGTGGGTGGCGGATAAATGCATGAAAGCAGTCAAGGTTGCTCGTGCCCAAGCAGAAAAAGAACCGATGGGCCCAGACCAAGGCAAAAGTCAGGGGCAGTATGCGTATCCCGTCAGTGACAAGGCCAAGCGCTACATCGAGCGATTCGGCATCCCATACGGCAGTTGGTAAACATCGCCGAACAAAAAAACGGACGCCTATCAAGGCGCCCGTTTTCATTTCGGCATAAATGCAATCAAGCCTCACTGATCTTACTGACACTGGTCACCTGCCCATTCCAGATCATCTCGTAATGCGCTGCTTGAATAACCGATAAAACCGGTCTCGGCGTCATCAGCGCCCAACAGTAACTACCTTGCATGCGCACGGAGTTGTAACGAATGCCGGGACAACCCGCTTCCTTAACGGACCTCCCCAAGCGACGGGAATGCGTGTAATCGTCAGGCGCATAAACAGGATCAGTCATCGAAATGGCTGTAGCATCCTTCATCGCCACGTTCACGAAGGAGCAGGACAACCCCCGGAAAACAAAGCGCTCAAAGTTCAGGCTGCGGACATTCGCCCAATACAGGCTCTGGTGATGCCGCACCTCGGCCAACGCCGTCTCCATGGAGTCCGCCAGGTACAACACACCAAAGCTGCCATCGCTGAACCGTGAACCCGCCGGGTTGACGTGGGTAAAAGGCGCTGTCGCGTAAGAGCAGCCAGGAATGCCGAACGGGATCTGATCACGAGGAATCAACTCAAGATGACCCACTTCATTTTTCAGCCTGGGATTCGTTAGCGCCTGTATCTGATACAGCACCTCGAACTCATCTGCGTCCGCAACGTCATCAAACATCGCGATCGGTGGAAACTTCGAATTGACCAGTCGATAGGCCTGTAATTGCTCACCAGCAAGCTCTGCCAGTTCATTCACCTTTACCATTGCGCGCCACGCAGCACGTCGATGCGCCGAAAAGTTTCATACAAAGAAATCATATCGCCCTGAGACATGATCTCAAGCGGGCTACGCCCATTGAAAAACTCGTTGTCGTTGGTCATCGACGGGAAGCCGTAGACGTTCTCCGGGTTATCGAAAACCAGGCGCAGCGCGGCGTGGATGTTGAGCACAAAACTGATGCGCTGCATCTGGTCCGAGTCCAGAGTCACCGCCCAGTCGGGATCATGCTGCCGGGCGCGGGTGTAGGTGCTGCGGGAAATGCGCAGGATGCGGCAAGCCTGATCGCTGGACGCACACCATTTTTCGAGGATGCCGACAGCGGCGCGCAGGCCCGTCACACACTGGTTCTTGGTAAAGGCTTGTTCCTGGAGGGCAACGGCCATGTTCAATACCTCATCGTGAATCTACAGATTCAAAGATAAGTTGATTGAATCTACAGAGCAAGGCTGCCTCGACCAGCGGGCCATTAAGGTACCGTCAGCGCTTCAATGCTGTTGCGCGATATGGGCGCTTTTACACGCGCTGTGCCGAGTGCACGACGTCAATAGCGTCTAAATTTCAGATAGGTATTCCCGCCTGTCGCAAGACTTGAACTGTCGGGGCCCTGATGCGTCATATGGCATGCGATATTAACCTACGGAAGCCATCATGCTTTTTAAGAATAAGAGTCTCGTTGCTGTCATGTCCTGCGCCATGATGCTTGCAGCTGCTCCATTACTCCCCACTGACCTGTCCGTCATTAGCTCCGCCTATGCGAAGGATGGTGGTGGTGGTGGTGGTGGTGGTGGTGGTGGTGGTGGTGGTGGCAATGGGGGAGGTGGTGGTAACGGAGGCGGTAACGGCGGTGGCAATGGAGGTGGCCATGGCGGCGGTACGAGTGGCGGTCACAGCGGTTCAGACCACTCCGGGAGATCTGACAGTAATGGTCGCGGTAAGGGATTGGCCAGCGATCATGCCGGCAAGGCCGTTCGAGACCATGGTGAAAGCGGAAACCACTACGGTAATGATCGCGGTCAAGGCTCAACGACTTCAGGCATCGCCCATTCCAAAGATACTCGCGGCGTAACCAAAGCCAGGGCCATTTCGACCTCGACTCCAGGCGATCACAACACGAAAGGGTTGAGCAAAGCCGGGACGTCAGTCTCAAAAAGTCGTACTGATTAAGACGCTGAGCAATCCCTGCGCGATCGACTGAAAGATCAAGCAGGGATGGGGTGTATTTGTTTGGTATGGACGCGATGTTACGCCCCGGAATTTTTAAGAGAACTTCATTGAATTGCTGGCGACTATCGACGCCGGCAATGGATGCGCCTCACGCCCAGGTTTGCCCGAGCGTCGCCAGATCGGCCTTTTGCAGATCCTGCGCGCTCAGCACGATACGGAACTTGCAGTTGGCGTTGAAGTTAAGAAAAAAGGGCTCTGCAAAAGCGGGTATGTCGGATGGGTCTTTTACATCGACCAGAAAGATCCCGCCGCGCATGCCATCCTGCTCAGTAAAGTACGCCGCCTCCGGCTTGATACTGACCAGAATGCGCTCAATGACCTCGCCCACTTTTCCGGCTTTGACAAGGGAATTAAAGGGTTCATTAGGGCACTCGACCATCAGTAACATCTTCATCATTCAATCCTCTGCTCAACTTGCAACCCTGTAACCAGACCTTTGCGTCTGGCGCTCATGCCGCAGGCCATTCATTCAACAGTCCTCGCGGTTTGTGTTATCAAGAATAGCGAAGCATGAGCCAGCCCTCGTGCACAGGTTACGGGCGGTCATGAAGCTTCATTTCAAGGATTGAGAAAGTCCTGATAGTTGCGGATGCGGTAGTCGGCCATGGCTTGGCAGGGGACATCGAGTGGGGCTTGGGTGTTGATGGGAGGAAATGGAACTAACATCGTCCATAACGTCTAAATTTCATTGAGATATCCCGCCACTCTGAAGGAACGACTCATGCCCAGATCTCGCTCATTGATTGCAGCTGTTACCTGCCTTGCGCTGGTCTGCGGCTCAGGAATTGCGTTAGCCGATCCCGGTAATGGAAAGGGTCAAGGAAACGACAAGGGAAATCCACAAAACAGCCAAGTTCATGGTAATCAGGGAAGTCAGGGCAGCAAAGGCAAAAACTCCGGGGGCGGCGATTGGGATAATGGCCCAAGCATCAATCACGGAAGTGTTCTTGGAATTGTTGGCGGGTATCGAGACTACTGGAGCCCCGGACCTGCATTGCCACCCGGCATTCAAAAGAACCTCGCGCGAGGTAAGCCGCTTCCACCAGGGATTGCCAAAAAACTGGACGGTCGGTTGATCGGCAGGCTGCCTCATTATGATGGATATGAATGGCAGCAAGCTGGCACCGACTTGATATTGGTCGCGCTGGCAACCGGGCTCATCTACGAAGTGCTCAACGGTGCTTTTGATTAATGCTTGAGTGGCGCGGGCGATGGGCATGATCCGTATGCCCATTTGAAGGGTGTTCTGAGGCGGCTGCCAATGAAAAACTGCCCTTAGCTTGCTAGCGCTATTCGTCCACGCTGATGCCCGATCCTCCTAATTCGTTGGGGACATCCTTCAGCTTGGGCAATCCATCTTTGATGCGCAGCACGGTCTCCTGATAGTGCACGTGAACGCCTGGCGAGTACGCGAGATCCGGGATGATCGCGGCATACACGTCGATGAGCCCCATCTCCGGGTGTTCAGTAAAGATATGTCCGCCGCACGTCTTGCACCACTTGCGGTAACTGCGCGATGTCTTGTTGTAGGTGCCGATGTTGTCAGCGCCCCGAGTCACCTGCACCGCCTCGGGTTTCCACAGCGTGAAGGCATTGACCGGCCCTGCTGACCAATGCCGACACGACTCGCAATGGCAATAGCCCATTCCGGCCGGCTCGCCGCTGACTGTGAACTCGACTGCGCCACAAAAACAACTGCCCTTGTAAGACCGTTCAATGCTCATGGCATGACTCCTTGATTAATTGCCAGGCGATACCGCCGGACATGGGATGGATCGCCTGAACGTTGCCTGCCTTCACCCGTCAATGTAGCGCACCGCTGTGGCCGGCGTGCGCCGCACCTGCAGTTCGAAAATGTCAGGGCGCGCGTAATGCCCGGTGACGTCGAGCGCCCGCCGCGCTGGCGCCACGAGTGAGACGTCGATGTCCGCATACAAAATGCCTGCCTCTCGGTGTAATGGACCGGCCACGATCCGGCCTTGAGGGTTGACCACCACTGAGTCGCCGTCGTTGATCCATTCGTCCGGATCGGGAAACAGTTGCGTACGCGCCGGGAAGTCGTCGGGGATGTCGCTGCCGCGCAGCGCGGTGCCACTGCCGAGCACCCAGCAGCGGCCTTCGAGCGCAATGTGACGCATCGTGCTGATCCAGCCCTCGCCAGTGTCGTACGTGGGTGCGACGTAGATTTCTACCCCTTGGGCGTACAGTGAATAGCGTGCCAGCGGCATGTAGTTTTCCCAGCAGATGAGCGCACCAATGCGGCCGACCGGTGTATCGACCGTGCGCAACCCGGAGGCATCACCGAAGCCATGCACCATGCGCTCGGGATTCGTTGGCATCAGCTTGCGGTGTCGGTTGAGCACTGCGCCGTTCGCGCCGATAACGACTACGCTGTTATAGAGCGTGCCGCCACCCTTTTGCCGCTCGCATTCATTGATGCCGCACACGATCGTCACGGCGTGAACCCTGGCGGCCTCGCACAATTGGCTCAGGTCACCGTTGGTGATATCGACGGCGTTGGCCAGCAGCCGCGTGTGCAACTGGCCCATTACAGCCCCGTCCTTTCCCGCCGCCAGCCGCCAGATCCACGACGGGTAACCGGGAATGAACAATTCGGGCAAAACGATCAGTGAGGCTCCCGCCGTCGCAGCCTCAGCGACTGATTGCACGGCCCGGGCGATCGTCGCGCTGCGATCGAGCAGCACGGGCGGGCGCTGAATGATGGCTACCTTGGTCATGGCGTTCTCCTTTGGCTTTTGGCTTTTGAAGGCTTGAGCGTGCGCGTGGCGAAGTGGCGGGGCTAGTTCAAAAACTGAAGCGTTGCAGTTGCGGAGTCCAGGTGATGGAAGAGAGCTACGGTCAGTTCTGCACGGTCGCGCGCGGTGCTGAAGCGCTGTGCGAGCGCTGGACACCTTTAGTCGTGCGCGAGCTGCTGTGCGGCAGTAAGCGCTTCAATGAACTGCACCGCGGCGTACCACGGATGTCCACCAACCTGCTGACACAGCGGCTGCGTCATTTGGAAGAAATCGGCGTCGTGCACCGCACGCCCGCAGGCAAAGTCTGGGAGTACAGCCTGACCGAGGCGGGCGAGGAATTGCGCCCCATCATCATGGCGCTGGGACATTGGGGCGCGCGCTGGATCGGCAGTCGCCTTCGCGATGACGAACTCGACGCGGGCTTGCTGATGTGGGACGTGCGCCGGTTCGTGCGCATCGAAACGTTCCCGTCCCGACCGGTGGTCATCCAGTTCACGTTCCGCGACGCGCGGCCCGGCGAGCAAGCGTGGTGGCTCGTGGTCGAACAGGGCGTGGCAGACCTGTGCCGCGACGACCCCGGACGCGAACTGACGCTCGTCGTGGACTCCAGCGTGCGCGCGTTGACCGAAGTGTGGACGGGCGACCGCACACCGCGGGAGGTGCTTCAGTCGCGAGAATTGCGTGTGGATGGCGCGGTGAAGGATGCGGAAAGTTTGTGGCGCTGGCTGGGCACGAGCGCGTTTGCGGGGACTCGGAGTGCGGTAGTGACTCGGTAATCTCGCTGAAGCTCAACTCGACTTCTTCGGTGGGTAGTTGCCGCGGAAGTCCCCGGACTTGTTGCCGGTTTTGCTGGGCAGGTTAGGGACCACCGGACGGGACCTGGGCTGAGGGTTGGAGCGGCTGCGGGGTTGAGGTTGTTTGCTCATGGTTCGCCTCCCGACTTTTTCAGCGTTTCGAATAACGGCCTCTTGATAAAGCTTAGCTGTTGGGCGCTATGAGCTGCACCGTCCGGCACTTGGGGAATGTGCTGCATCCCCAAAACTGCTGGCCGATGTTGGCACCGCTTTTGAATGTACGCACCACCAGCGCACTGCTGCAGCGCGGACATTGGCGGGAAGCCGATCGATCGCTGCGCTGCTTCAGGCGTTGCACATGCTCACGCCGGGTAGCGAACGTCAGCGCCAGACGACCTGCTTGCAAGGTTTGTAGCATAGCCGTCACCTGCGCCTCGCTGAACACCGCTTGCTGGAACGACTTGATATAGCGGATCGACCCCATGCCTTGGGTGACATTGGCGGGCATTTTGGTCTTGAAGGTGCTGCGGCCGACAAAGGCGATGACCGAATGCACACACTCCGGCCCGATTCCCAACGCGACT
This sequence comes from Pseudomonas sp. Hz4, assembly GCF_054898165.1. NCBI lineage: Bacteria > Pseudomonadati > Pseudomonadota > Gammaproteobacteria > Pseudomonadales > Pseudomonadaceae > Pseudomonas > Pseudomonas sp. Hz4. The sequence continues at coordinate 2,567,250 of NZ_CM142719.1, forward strand.
TGCAGTGCTTTCAAATGCTTGTAGTTCTGGTGAATCGGGTTCTGGAACTTGAAACGCTTTCTGTAAAGCTGTTGCGTCCACTGAGCCTGCTTTTCACCGCCGAAGATCCAGCCGCTCATGTTCTTCGTCTCCAGCACGAAAATGCCGAAGGGCGAAAGAAACACATGGTCGATCTGCGTCGTGCCGTCCGGGGCGGTCAGCGTCACGTCATGCAGGCGGCGGTAGACGTGACGATTCAATAGAAAGTGCGAGAACAATCGGATTAGCTGCTCACCGAACCAGCCTTTGAACAGGCGCGATTTCAGCAGCGCCAACACCAGCATCAGCGGCAGTAGCCATTTCAGGATGTCGAGTAAGGGTGGCAGGATAACTGAGGTGTTCACATGGCAATCCTTTGCAGTGAGAGGTTCTTTTGGTTGTGCTGCCTGATACTGCCTTCTAGTCAAGCTTTCGGGGCAGTCCTCAGTTTTACCAAGGGGCGCGTTCAAGCTACCAAAATCCGCAGCTCACAACCTTAAACAAAACGGGCGCCGATAGCGCTCGTTGTCATTCACTCCAATTACTAAACCGTCGATGCAAATCCGGAAAAATACCTTGAGCACCGCACTGAGGACGTGCTGTCCGTATAAGCCGACGCCAAGACCCGACACGATGAGAACGACTGCAACGATTTTGTTGAGTGACAGGCTCTCATTGAAAATCATGACTGAACCGAGCAGTCCGAATACTGGCACCAATAACGACAATGGCGCGACTGTAGACACTGGATATCGTTTCAGAAGTGAATTCCACACCCAATAGCCGAACAGTGTATTGGGGTATGGCAGTAATCGAGATTGCGAGTAGTAGGTGCCCGACTTTCATACTGATCTTCCTTGAATGGACGTCGAGAAATGATTCGTAAGAACCCACAGCGCCAAAGCTGTAGCGCTGATCAAGGCGCCCAGCAGGCTTACTGCCATCCAGCCCCAGAGCGCATAAACCTGGGTCGCGGCTGCCGCCCCCAGCGCGCTACCGACCGAGTAGAAGCACATGTATGCGCCGACCATGCGACTTTGGGCGTCGGGTCGTGCAGCAAAAATGAGGCTCTGGTTGGTGACGTGTACGGCTTGCACCGCGAAGTCGAGCAAGACCACTCCGCAGACCAGCGCGATCAGCGACGTCTCGGCAAAAGTGATGGGCAACCAAGAAAGCGTCAGGAGCCCCAGTGAAATGCCGGTAACTCGTTGTCCCAAACCTTGATCGGCCCAGCGACCGGCTCTTCTGGCAGCAAGGGCACCGGCGACGCCGGCCAAGCCAAACATGCCGATGGCAGTGTGTGAAAGTGACAGCGGCGGAGCGCTCAACGGCAGCACCATGGATGTCCATAGCACGGAGAAAGCGGCAAAGATCAGTAAGGCCAGCAGGCCCCTGATCCGCAAAACCGGTTCGGTCATGAACAGCTTGAAGAGCGATCGGATGAGCGCTCGGTAGGAGTGTTGATTGCGTGGCGACACTGCGGCAGGAACCACTCTCCAGAACACCGCCGCGATGGTCAGCATCAATCCTGAGGAAACGAAATAAACGGCGCGCCAGCCCGCTAGATCTGCGATCAGTCCAGAGGTAAACCGCGCCAGAAGAATGCCCAGGACAATTCCGCTGGTTACGGTTCCCACTGCCTGCCCACGTTGTGATGGCGTTGCCAGCACGGCGGCATAGGCCACAAGCACCTGAACGACCACTGCCAGTAAGCCCATCACGATCATGGCTCCCAGCAGGGCCAGCCATTGCTGTGATGCGCCGACTGCCGCCAGCGCAATTGCAGACAGCATCACTTGGGTCAAAATCAGCCGTTTACGGTTGACCATATCGCCCAGCGGTACAATGAACAGCAACCCCAGCGCGTATCCAACCTGAGTGGCCGTCACCACGACCCCGATCAATCCTGAAGTGACGCCCAGGCTCTCAGCCATTGAGGCGAGCAAGGGTTGGGCGAAGTAAACATTGGCTACTGCAAGTGCGCAGGTGACGGAAAACAATAACGTGAGCGATGGAGAAAGCCCCGGAGACCGGTCGGTCTTGCTGCTTTCTCCGGTATCCGTATGGGGCAATCCCGAAGGCTGGCTGGAGAAACGTTTGGTGGCTGAGTCGGTATCTGCTGTCATGCACACCTCCATGGCGTTAAACTGGTTTCAATTAAAAACTGGTTTCAATTATTGTTGAATCAGGTTTCAAATTGCAACCATGTTGCTCCAGATTGATCGACAGACTTGGCAGTCCTTATCCAAAAGGTAAACACGATGGTCGAAGGCGCTTCACCGCAAAGCAGCGAATGCCCGGTAGCAAGAACACTGGAGGCAATTGGGGATCGCTGGTCGCTCATGATCATCCGCGACGCATTTGACGACATTCGCCGATTCAGCGAATTTCAAAAGAGTTTGGGCGTGGCCAAAAATATTCTGGCATCGCGACTGAAAACGTTGGTTGAGGTCGGTGTATTCGACGTTCGACCGGCGTCAGATGGAAGCGCCTACAAGGAGTACGTCCTTACGGACAAAGGACGGGAGATCTTTCCGGTTGTGGTCAGTATGAGGCAGTGGGGCGAACGTTTCCTGTTCAAGCCGCAAGAGACGCGTTCTGTGCTGTTGGACAACGAGTCCGGACAGTCTCTGATGCCGATTGATGTTCGCTCATCAAGCGGTCAAAAACTTGGACCGTCTGACTGCCACAGGGTGAGACTTGTTGCCGGCGAGTCGTGAATCGACAGCAGACTTCCTCTCACGCCAGACGATCCTAGGGAAATTCAAGCCAGTATGCTAGGCGCAGTTGACAAGAGCTTGTCCGCTTTTGGCCGATAGTTGGCACCGCCATGCTCTCCAAATCCTCAAAATGGGAAGGCATTGGTATCAGTTGCTTAGCGTAGAATTTCCAGAACACGAGCCCACACCCGAGACGGACCCTCAATGCAAACCCCCATCACCCAACCCCCCCTCTGGAAAACCTACCTCCTTTTCCTGGCCCCCATGGTCCTGTCCAATTTCCTCCAATCCATGTCGGGCACCATCAACAGCATCTACATCGGCCAAATGCTCGGCACCCAAGCCCTGGCCGCTGTCTCGGGCATGTTCCCCATCGTCTTCTTCTTCATCGCCCTGGTCATCGGCCTCGGCGCGGGTGCTGGCGTGCTCATCGGCCAAGCCTGGGGCGCGCGCGAGCCGCATCTGGTGAAAACCATCGCCGGCACAACCTTACTGTTAGGCGCAATGATCGGCCTGACAGCAGCGGTACTCGGCAGTGTGTTCGCAAGACCAGCCTTGCAGGGTTTGGGCACCCCCGCAGACGTTCTCGACGACGCAGTCTCCTACGCCCACGTGATGATGTGGATCATGCCGTCACTCCTGGTCTACGTACTTTTCACCCAACTTCTGCGCGGGGTGAGCGATACGGTGTCGCCGCTGGTGGCGTTGGTGGTGTCGACGTGTATCGGGTTGGCGCTGACGCCGGCGTTGATTCGGGGTTGGTTCGGGTTGCCGATGATGGGGATTCAGAGTGCGGCGTATGCCGGGTTGGCGGGTAATTTGTCGGCGATGGGGTGGCTGGCGTGGCGGTTGATTCGCAGGGGGCATCCGTTGGCGCCGGATCGGGAGATGTTTGCGGCGATGCGGCTGGACCTGGTGATTCTCGGCAAGGTGCTGCGCATCGGGTTGCCGACCGGATTGCAGATGGTGGTGTTGTCGGTGTCGGAGCTGGTGATTCTGGCGCTGGTGAATCAGCACGGTTCGCAGGCGACGGCGGCGTATGGGGCGGTGACGCAGATCGTCAATTACGTGCAGTTTCCAGCGCTGTCGATTGCGATCACGGCGTCGATCCTCGGCGCTCAGGCGATTGGGGCAGGGCGCTTTGAGCGCATGGCGCCGATTCTGCGCACGGGGCTGTTGATCAACGTGTGCCTGACCGGTGGGTTGGTGGTATTGGGTTATCTGTTGTCGCACTGGTTGCTGGGGTTGTTCCTCACGGATGATTCCACCCGGGCGATGGCGGAACACCTATTGCACATCATGCTCTGGAGCCTGTTGGTGTTTGGCTTCCAGGCGATCGTCGGCGGCATCATGCGCGCCAGCGGCTCGGTGCTGGTGCCGATGGCGATTTCGATTGTTTGCGTGGTCGGTGTGCAGTTGCCGGTGGCGTATGCGTTGGATGCGCGGTTTGGGTTGCAGGGTGTGTGGATGGCGTTTCCGGTGGCGTATCTGGGGATGCTGGCGTTGCAGACGGCGTATTACAAAATGGTCTGGCAGCATCAGAAGATTGAGCGGTTGGTGTAGGCGAGCAGGCGGTAACGATGCTGAACATGCAGATGATTAAAGTACACGATAACGGTCTGGATCAGCTCCGTGATGCTCTGCATCAGGCAGCATTGCCCTGCGATGATGTCAGCGAACCAGGCCGGCAGTTTTTCCGTTTCGAAGTGGCGGGGAAATGGGTGGCTTTTGGAGGGTTGGAGGGGTCGGCTCCCGACCTGTTGCTTCGTTCAATGGTGGTGTGTGAAGCGCGTCGTGGAGAAGGGCTGGGCCAAGCCGTGTTGTTTGCATTGGAACAGTGTGCGGCCTCGCAAGGCGCGCTTCGACTGCATTTGTTGACCCAAGGGGCAGCCGGTTTTTTTGCCGCCAATGGTTATGAACGGTTCGATAGGCAGGCGGCACCTGTTGCCATCACCCAAACAGCCCAATTCAAACATTTATGTCCGGCGTCTGCGAGCTATCTACGAAAAACGTTAAGTGCGCCGGTTCCATAGTCTGGCGACGTTGCTCGAACAACTCATCTCAAAACGACAACTTTGGCTCACGCATTGGCGCTGTTCTTGCGGCTCGCTGTTGGCCGTGTCCTGGGCCTGCATCAGGGAGGTCGCTTTGTTTTGAGTCGGAGTGCCGGATGCTTCCAGGCATTAAACTGTTCTGTGAAAAGTTCTGTATGAGTTCGCACTGACGCCGGCGATGCGATCGGCGGGCGGGTGCGTCATGACTGAGCTTGATGTCATCCAGCGTCAGACTGACAATCCATGGTGAACGTGTGATGCGAACCGGCAGGCGTGATCGCCTGAGGAGGTTTTCAAATGAGTTCCTCATCGCCAACCCTCTTGCAGGACCGGACCGCGGCCGGTCGACGTCTTGTGGAGCCGTTACTCAAATACGCGCATAGACCCGATGTCATCGTCCTCGCCTTGCCCCGTGGCGGTGTGCCGGTCGCCTATGAAGTGGCTACTGCCCTGGAGGTTCGCCTCGACCTGATGCTGGTGCGCAAGCTCGGGGTTCCGTCCCATCAGGAGCTCGCCATGGGCGCCATCGCCAGCGGCGACATCCAAATCCTCAATGAACACGCGTTGCGGGCCCACCCGATTGATCAGGCCACGTTCGACACCGTGGTCGCCCGGGAAACCCGGGAGCTGTTGCGCCGCGAGCAGGTTTACCGGGGAACGCGCGCGCCTGTGCAACTCAAGGGTCAGGTGGTAATTCTGATCGATGACGGCCTGGCGACAGGCGCCTCGATGATGGCGGCGATCCACGCGGTACGTGTGCAGGCGCCGTCTCGTATCGTCGTCGCCGTGCCGGTGGCGCCGATTGAGACGGCGCAGGCGCTGCGCAGCGAGGTGGATGAGCTGATATGCCTGCTTATTCCCGACTGGTTCATGTCGATCGGCCGTTGGTACATGGACTTTACCCAGACCTCGGATGCCGAGGTCATCAAGCTGTTGCAGCGGGCCTGGCTGCGAGAGTCCAGCGCCGCTCAACAGCTTTCCGGTCATTAGTGTTGATGCTTGACTCTGTCCCACGGGGCAGAGTCTATGGTTGTCCTCGCCAAAACGGATGCTTGGTCAAGCGAGGGGGACAATTGTATGAGTCAGTTATGTCTGGTCACGGGGGCCAATGGTCATTTGGGCAATTCCTTGGTCAGAGCCTTGCTCGATCAGGGTTACCGAGTTCGCGCTGGGGTTCGTGATGCAAACGATACGGCAGCGTTCGAGGGGCTGGATTGCGAAAGGGTGTATGCCGAACTGCTCGACGAAGCGGCCATGCTCGAGGCGTTGAACGGAGTCGACCTATTGTTTCAGGTCGCGGCGGTGTTCAAGCACTGGGCGAGGCATCCGCACGCCGAGATTATCGAACCGAATGTGGAGGGGACACGTCGCGTTTTGCAGGCGGCGAAGAAGGCCGGGGTCAAGCGCGTGGTGTATGTCAGTTCCGTTGCGGCCATCGGTCAGAACGGCCAGGCGCTCGATGAAGAACACTGGAATGACGAGGACGAGAATGCCTATTACGCGTCCAAGATTCTGTCGGAGCAAATGGCCTGGCGCACGGCGCAGGCCCTGAACCTTTGGATGGTCTCGGTGTTGCCCTCGGCGATGATCGGCCCCAACGCGGCAAAGCTGACTGACACCATGAAATTTGTCGATTCGATCAGACGGCGACAGATGCCTCTGGACCCGGGCTTTCATTTCAATTTTGTCGACGTGCGAGATGTCGCGCTGGGGATGATCCTCGCGGCAGAAAAAGGCCGGTCAGGGCAGCGCTACATTCTGGCGAATGAGCGATCCTCTTCACTGGCCGAGATCATTGAAGCAGCGAACGCGGTTTTACCTGGCTATCGCCAACCACCGCCGGCACCCAAATGGCTGTTGGTCGCTGTGGCGTGGATGCAGGAGCGTTGGGCTGGCTTGACGGGTCGGCCTGCCGAAATGTTACTCAGTCAGGTCAGGATGTTCCATGACGTTAAGCAGGAATACGACATCACCAAGGCCAGGGCCGAATTGGGCTTCCGTCCACGAGCGCCGGAAGTCGCCCTTCAATCGGCGTTCATCTATCTAGGCCAGCGCTCGACGCTGCTTTATGAGGCGTCGCCACTGTCCCCGGTTCAAAAAGTGAATTGATCTCGCTTTTGAGTTCGCCGAGGTGAATAGCCAGCGCTTGCAAACCGGCTATTTGCTCGACGATTTGTTGGCACTTCAGGTCGATCGCCTGGTTGGTCAGTTCCAAGGGAAAGGCGTTCAGCGTGTTCTTGGCAGCGATCAGTGGAACCATCTCTGCGAGCTTGAAGCCGGCGACCTGTGCCCGACGGATAAGGCGCACGAGCGTAAGGTGATGTGAGGTGTAGACGCGATATCGACCCTGGCGATCCGGTTCCGGGATCAGACCCATTTGTTCGTAAAGTCGAATGGCTTTCGGGGTGCAACCGGTGAGCCCGGCGAGTCTTCCAATGAACATCAGCAATCCTTCTCGCCACGCGAGTTGCTATCGTAAATCCGCAAGCCATCCTATCGCAGTCCGGTTTGCTGGCAAGCCGTTGCCTGTGAATAGCTGATACCTGACGGCAAGAGCGGGACCCGCTGATCATCATCGTCAATAGCGACTCAAGACGGATGCGCGGTCTCTAGCCAGTCTTCAAACCGGGTCGCTCCGACAATGGGCTTATCGCCTGGCGTGAGGGATTTGTCATTGATCGGGGCACCAAAGTAAGGAACCGTGTCGTCCGAAACCGCCTCGCGCGGGTCCTTGGTGTGTTTGAGGTACTCACTCACGAACTCGACAATGGGGCGGCGATCCGGGCCGGCCACTTCCACGGTCTGATTGATCGGCGCTTTTTGAGCGATAGCCGTCAGTGCGGCCGCGACGTCGACCGAGGCCACCGGTTGCAGCGCGGCAGACGTTAGATGGATGGTGTTGCCCTCCTCGCGACCTGAGTAAGCAATGGCACTAATGAATTCGAAGAACTGCGTGGCCCGCAGGATGGTGTAGGGAACGCCCGACGCCTTGATGAGTTTTTCCTGGGCCATCTTGGCCCGAAAATAACCACTGTCGAGCATACGTTCGGTGCCGACGACTCACAGCGCGACATGGTGTTTGGTGCCGGCTACCTTTTCGGCAGCGAACAGGTTGTGCCCGGCGGTTTCGAAAAAGTGCAACGCCGCGTGGTTCTCGAATGAGGGCGAGTTCGCCACGTCGACCACCACGTCTGCGCCTTTTAACGCCTCCGTCAGCCCTTCGCCGCTGATGACATTGACGCCGGTGCTCGGCGACGCCGCCAGGGCTTCATGCCCCAGATCCTGGAGGTTCTTGCAGACTTTGCTGCCGATCAGACCACTTCCTCCGATGATGACGAATTTCATGGCCTGTCTCCCGATGCGGTGAGTTGGACCGTCATTAAACACCCGGACGGCGGCCGTTTCGGGGCGGCCATTGGCGTGGGCCGACAGGTGGTCGGAAGTCTGAGTGCCAGGTGGAATAAACGGCGTTTTTTTGCTTTAGTCCACCTATCGCTGGCTAACGTTGTGCGGGCGCTTCAGCTCATGACGGGAGCCCCGACCGGAGAATCCCATGAAACATCGATTCCCGACCTGCGCGGTGCTGGTTGCCGCCCTCGCATTCGGCGTGTTGCCTTGCGTCCAGGCGGTCGAGTACACGCAGGTGAATGAAACCGCCAGCACGATATCCTTCACGTATAAACAGTTCTCATCGCGGGTATACGGCACGTTCGGCAAGTTCGAGGCCACGCTTGATTTCGACACGGCGAACCCGTCAGCAGCCCACACCGCGCTCACCATCCAGCTCGACAGCATCGATGCCGGAAGCAGCGACGCCAACAGCGAACTGCAAAAACCTGCCTGGTTCGACTCGGCAACGTATCCAGTGGCGACGTTTGAATCGATCGGCGTGAAGGTATTGAGCGACAACCGTTACTCGATTACCGGCAAACTCACGCTCAGGGGAATCACGCGTGAAGTGGATGTACCGGTGCTGCTGAAGTCCGAGAATGACATAGGGATTTTCGATGGCCAGTTAACGCTCAAACGCAGCGACTTCAAAGTCGGTGAAGGTGAATGGGCCGACGGTGTCGTCTCCGACAAGATCAATATCCGGTTTCGCATGGTTGCGCCGGAGCAGTGACTCGGTCAGCGGGTTTAATAATCACGGCGTCAATGCAGATCAGGACTCATCAATCGAGCCAACGCAGATCGTTCCCACGCTCCCGCGTGGGGAATGCCTCAACGGACGCTCCGCGTTCGGCTCCGGTAGGGACGCGGAGCGTCCCGGGCCGCATTCCCACGCAGAGCGTGGGAACGATCGTCCTGCGGCAGCGATCCATCGTTATTGGCGCCTGACGAGCCCCTTCGCCACAGGGACTCGTCCATGCCGGCGAGTACTTTTGTGAGCCGCGCAGTTCCAGCACGTTATGATAGGCACGTCCGCCCCAGAGTCAGAGCCACGAATGCCCCAGATCACCCATTTCAAAACCCCGTGCCCCGAGCACATCAATAGCCAGATCCTGCAGATGGTGGTCGATTACCTGACCGACATCAGCATGGTCGCTATCGCGCCGAGCAACCTGTTGTACAACGTGTACCAGTACGCGATCGGCTACGAGGTTCATCTCTATCTGGAAGCATTGAACGGGGCGAAAGGGATAGCCGTGGAGTTGCTCGTCGCGACCGACGAAGACGACCCGGAGAAGGTTGTCGGCTTTCTGTTGTACCTGCCGGTCAAGGACGATCCTGAGGCGTGCGGCGTGGCGTATATGGCGGTGCATGCGAGCCATCGGCGTCAGGGTGTCGCCCGAAAGATGCTGCGGGAGATGGTCGGCCGCTATCCGCATGCCGAACTGACGTGCGCTGTGACCAAGGTTGCGTATTTTGAGGCAATGGGATTTCAGCTAGTGGGCGTGCGCGGTACTCAGGTGCTGATGAACACCCGTGACCATGGCACCGACGGCTTGATGGCCCTGCTGGACGTGGCGTCGATCTACAGCTCGCTGGAGGTGCGACAGATTCATACGTACCTGCTGCAAAAACACGGTAAGCGCGCGATGCTCGATGCGGAAAAGCAGCGTGACCGGCATCTGGACCAGATGACGCGCAAGGCGAAAGAGTGTGTCCGCGAGCGACTGGGTGAAGGTGCGGTACTCGCCCATTCCCCTCGACTGCGGTTGGTCTAGTCACCTTCGACGCAATGCAAAAAAAGCCCTTGTGCGGGCAACGCGCCAAGGGCTTTTTGGTATCTGTTTCAGGCATCAACCCCGGCGACCTCTCCAGCGTCTCCACGCGCACTCCTTTCAACCATCCCCACGATGGTTTCAAACAATTCGTCCTGTGCCTGCACGGCGGTGATTTCTCCATTTGCCGCGGCGTGGGACAAGGCTTCCGCCGCACCGAGCATCGCCCGCAATCCCGCTGCCTTGATATCACCCGAGCCAGCAAAAGGGGCGAGGGCGGTCCAGCACTTGTTCAGGAAAATCGCTTCGTACTCGCGTTTGATCTTCTCCAGCTCCGGGGAGCTGGCCAGTGCCGCGATGACGCCGGGGATTTCGTTGCCCTGAAGCAACACGCAGTCGACGTACGACGAAGCGATCACCCTGGCGGTGCCGGGCAAAGTCGGTTCGCTGTTCTGAAGCGCAGTATCCATCAGCGCAGTCTGTCGGGCATCGAAGTCCTGGTAGAGCGCCGCCAGTAACCCGGATCGCGTGGTGAAGTGATCGTAAACCACCGGTTTGGTCACCCCGGCTTGCTCGGCGAGCCGACCCAATGTCAGCGCGTCCGTGCCTTCTTCCCGAACGAGTTGCCAGGCGACGTCCAGCAACTGGCGTTGGCGGTCCTCCCGGGACATTCGTCGTCGCGGTGGCGGGGTGGAATCTTGCGCGTCTGATTCGGTGGTTGACATGGCTATGTACCAAAAGTAACTTACTGATCGTAACTTACCAAGAGTATATAAGGTCCGCCTTGTGCTCTCAATCAGGAGTTTTCAGCATGCACGCGCTTATCGTTGTGGCTCATCACGATCCTCGTTCGTTGACGCAAAGCCTGGCCGCGCAAGTCGCTCAGGGCATAGCCCTGGACGATCCCGGTCATACCATTGAAATCGCCGACCTCTCGGCCGAAGGGTTCGATCCGAGGTTCAGCGCCGCTGATCTGGCAGTGCATCACCGGGAGGCACCGCCCCCTGCTGATGTGGTTGCCGAGCAAGCGCGGATAGACCGCGCCGATGCGCTGGTGCTGGTTTATCCCGTCTACTGGTGGTCGATGCCGGCGCTGCTCAAGGGCTGGATTGATCGGGTATTTGCCAACGGCTGGGCGTTCGATTTCGGTGCAGATGCCAAGCTGGAGAAGAAGCTTGGCCATCTGCAAGTTCACCTGATCGGAGTGGGCGGTGCCGACGCTGCAACCTACGCCCGGCACGGTTATGCCGAGGCCATGAAGACGCAGATTGACCATGGGATTTTCGATTATTGCGGTGCGCAGGTGGTGACGTCCGAACGGCTGCTCGAATCGGAAATTCAGGATCCGGCGGTTCATCTGGATGCCGCACGGGCCTTGGGGCGCGAGCTCTTTGCGGCATCCAGCCCCATCACCTCTGCTAGGCCTGTTCGCCTGGCCAACCCGCCCGACGCAACGCGTTGAGCAGCGTCCCGGCGTCCAGTCCCCGCACCGCATGGCCATTGCCTTCGGCAGTGTCGGAGGCCAGCAAGGCATTGATGATCGCTTCCTCAACCGCTTCGGTGGCGGCCAGGAACAACTCGCTGATGTGGTCGTTGTTGACCATGCTCAGGTTGTTGCAGGTCGGTGCGCCTTTGCCTTCATACGCGGCCGGTGGCACGTGTTGGTTGCCGGTGGCGAAAGCGATGAAGATGTCGCCGCTGTGGTCTTCATTGCCGCCGCCGGTGCGGGCGAGGCCGAGGCTGGCGCGCTGCGCGAGGCGCGTGCACTGGTGTGGCAGCAACGACGCATCGGTGGCCAGGCAAACGACGATCGAACCCATGCCAGGATGCGGCAAGGACGCCTTGAGGAACGGCGAGTCGGCGTTTTCCATGTAGCGCCCGATGGCGCCGTGCTCGGTTTGTCCCTGGGTCGCTCGACGCGGTTCAGCCCTGAAGAGCAGGGCCGCCTGCTCTGTGTGCGTGATTGGGTGCTGGCGGCGATGCGACGTCACCTGCAATTGATGCCGCCGGAAGGTCCAGCCGCCGAAGCGGTGGCCGGGGATCTGGCGACCTTGCTGGATCGCCTCGACGCGCGCCTGTCGGTGCGGGAAATCGAAACGGCGCGACTGATTCTCCAGGGCTTCTCAAGCAAGGCCATCGCCCAACAGATGGGCATTTCCCCGGAGACGGTGAAGGTGCACCGGCGCAACCTCTATCACAAGCTCAATGTGAATGGGCATGGTGAGTTGTTTGCGTTGGTGCTCAATCCTCCAGCCTGAACACCAACGCCTTCAACCCGCATTCAACATCGGCGTCCGGAAATTCCGGCGGATTGTCCAGCCGTTGCTCGAAACGCAGGCTCGGTGCTTCGCGGGTGACGCCGTCGATGAGAAAGTCCGCACCGAACGCCGGATCGTTCATGCACGCCAGAACCGTGCCCTGGGGGCCGAGCAATTCCGGCAGCCGACGCAGCACGCGCTGGTAGTCCTTGGTCAGCAGAAAACTGCCTTTCTGAAAGGACGGCGGGTCGATGATCACCAGGTCGTAAGGGCCCTTGCCGATCACCTTGCCCCAGGATTTGAACAGGTCATGACCGAGGAACGTCACCTTGCTCAAGTCGTGGCCGTTGAGCCGGTGATTGTCGCGGCCACGGCTCAGGGCCGGGCTCGACATGTCCAGATTGACCACGTGCGTTGCACCACCTTCGATGGCCGCCACCGAGAATCCACAGGTGTAGGCGAACAGGTTCAGCACGCGCTTGCCCTGGGCATTGGCCCGCACCCAGTCGCGGCCGTAACGCATGTCGAGGAACAGGCCGGTGTTCTGTTTACGGCCCAGGTCCACCCGGTAATGCAGACCGCCCTCGGTGATCGTCATCTCGTCGATCGCGTCCCCCAACAGCCACTCGGTGGTGCTTTGCAACAGGTAGCGATGTTGCAGCAACAGCGTGTGCGCGCCGGATTGCGTCCACGCAGGCGATTGCGTGACGTCCATCAGCTTCTGTTCCAACGCGTCCAGTTGCGATGCTTCGGGTTCCTTGAACAGCGACACCAGCACCACGCCCTGCAGCCAATCGACAGTCAATTGCTCCAGTCCCGGCCAGCACCGGCCACGGCCGTGGAGCAGCCGACGGGTTTCGGCGGGGGGCGCTGCCAGGGCCGTCAGTAAATGGTCGTGGAGGGTGGAGAGGGCGTCTGAGTTCATCGGGCAGCGTCGGCAATGAGAAGGGGCGCATTTTAAACACAATTGCGGCGCGAGGACCGCTGCAAGGCGCCGAGAGTTATCACGTTTAATTTAACTTTACGTGAGGATTTGGCGATCTATCGGCTCACATAATCGGCTCCAACGATCAACCGCCGGGAGCCCATCATGTCGCAGCTACCTGCTTCACCCACGGTCAGCACATTTCCCCGCTGGCTACGGCTGACCCATTGGCTGAACGCCCTGGCGGTGCTGGTCATGGTCACCAGCGGTTGGCGAATCTATAACGCGTCCCCACTGTACGACTTCAGTTTTCCCAAAACGATCACCTTGGGTGGCTGGCTCGGCGGGGCGTTGCAATGGCATTTCGCTGCGATGTGGCTTCTGGCCGCCAACGGCCTCATCTATCTGATCATCAACCTCGTCAGTGGTCGTCTCAAACGGCGCTTTTTCCCGGTGTCGCCTAAAGGTGTCTTGCATGACCTGTGGGCGGCGTTGCGAGGGCGGTTGGGGCATGCCGATCTGAGTCATTACAACCAGGTGCAACGGGTGGCGTACCTGTTCGTGATGGTCGACATCACGCTGCTGGTGATTTCCGGGCTGGTGTTGTGGAAGTCCGTCCAGTTTCCGCTGTTGCGTGAACTGATGGGCGGTTACGAAGGCGCACGGCACGTGCACTTCATCGCGATGTCGCTGTTGGTGGCCTTTGTCGCGGTTCATCTGGTGATGGTCGCGCTGGTTCCCAAAACGTTGTGGGCGATGATTGTCGGTCGCAAGGAGCCCGTATGAAAAGGCGCATCGAAGGAACAGGGCTGGATGAGTCGTCCATCCTGACAGACGCCAGAAAGATCCTTGCACCGCAGATCGAGGACCGCTCACGACGATCGTTCCTGATGCGCGGCCTGACCCTCGGCGGCGTGGCCATGTTGTCCGGCTGCAACCTCACCGACAACGCAAGCGTTGAAACCGCGTTGTCCTCCATGTCGCGATTCAACGACCGGGTGCAGGGCTGGTTGTTCAACCCCAACGCACTGGCGCCGACCTATCCCGAGTCGATGATCACCCGGCCGTTTCCCTTCAATGCCTTTTATGGCATCGAAGAGGCGCCGACGGTGGAGGAAGAGCGTTATCGACTGGAAGTGACCGGGCTGGTCGCGGACAAGCGCAGCTGGCGGCTCGAAGAGCTGCGAGCCATGGCGCAGACCGAACAGATTACCCGGCACATTTGCGTCGAAGGCTGGAGCGCGATCGGGCGCTGGGGCGGCGTACGGTTCAGCGACTTCCTGAAGCGGGTCGGTGCCGACACGGATGCCAAATATGTCGGCTTCAAATGCGCGGACGACTACTACACCAGCATCGACATGGCCACCGCACTGCATTCGCAAACCTTGTTGACGCTGACCTATGACGGCGCGGTGCTGCCTCGCCAATACGGCTTCCCGATGAAGCTGCGCATGCCCACCAAGCTGGGCTACAAGAATCCCAAACACATTCAGGCGATGTTCGTCACCAACACCTATCCGGGTGGCTACTGGGAAGACCAGGGCTACAACTGGTTCGGTGGCAGCTGATGGCGCCTGGGTACTTCACTGCGCAGCGCTCGCTGCGCTCATCCACAACCTGTGCTTCAAGGAGTTTCATCATGAAAAAGTTAGCGACCACCGTACTGTCCATGTGCCTGGCATTTGGCGCCACCAGCGTGTTTGCCGCCGATGCAACAACCCATAACGGCATGAGCAACGACAGCATGAGCAAGGACTCGATGTCCAAAGACGCCATGCAAAAGGACACGATGAAAAAGGATGCCATGTCCAAGGATTCCATGAGCAAGGACACGATGAAGAAAGACACCATGTCCAATGACGCCATGGGCAAGGACGAAGTGAAGAAGGACGCGATGTCCAAGGACACCATGAAAAAAGACGCCCCGTCGTACTGATCCGAACACCGTCAAATGGGGGTATGACTTGAAGTCATGCCCTCATGACTTTTAATGGTTACAGCCCCGCAAACCCCCAGTGTTAAAAAATCGCAAACACAGCTCATCAACAACAAAAAAGAGCGTTTGCACCCATGACTAATCCTCACTGCCGCGTCCTCGCCAGCCCCGTGCTGCGCTCTTCGAACCCCGACATCTGCCACGTGATCCTCAAGATTCGCGTGCACTTCTGATCAACCCCAAATCCCTGAAGAGTAATAACTCATGAAAGAACTCGACCTGTACATCGGTGAAGGCTTCGAAGGCCCTGGCGTGAATGCCGCGCACATCAACATTCTGGTCGGTCCGCGCAACGGCCCGGCAGGGCAGGCGTTTGCCAATAGCCTGGCATCGCCAAGCCAAGGGCATTGCCCGTTCATGGTGATCGCCCAGCCGAACATTCCGGTCAAGCCGATGACCCTTTACGTCAACAAAGCCGCGATCAGCAGTGACCTGCACGGCAACGCCACGTGGGGCGCGTCGCAGGCCGGGATCGCCAAGGCTGTGATTGAAGCGCTGCTGGACGGCACCTTGCCGCCGGAAGCCGAAGACGAGTGGGCCATCGTGACCGCGAACTGGGTCAACCCGGCCTGCGACGACCTGGATGCGGTTTACCTGAACAACTACAACGCCTGCCGCACGGCGATTCGTGCGGCGTTGACCGGCAAGCCGGAAACCGCGCAACTGGCGGATGTGGTCAATCACATCAGCAACCCTTTCTACACCCCAAAAGCCTGAGGTCCGCGCCATGCAATACATTCGTTTGGGCAACTCCGGCCTGCAAGTCTCCCGCCTCTGCCTGGGCACCATGAACATGGGCACCCCGGACTGGAAACCGTGGATCTTCGATGAGAAGAAAAGCGAGCCCATCGTCGCGCATGCGCTGGACAACGGTGTGAATTTCATCGACCTCGCGGACTTCTACTCCGCCGGTGTCGGCGAGGAAGTGGTGGGGCGCATCGTCAAGCGCCTGGCCCGTCGCGAAGACCTGGTGATCACCACCAAGGTCGGCTACGGCACTCGCACCGGGATCAACGCCAGCGGTCATTCGCGCAAGCACATCATGGACAGCATCGATGCGTCGCTGAAGCGTCTGAACATGGATTACGTCGATGTGTTCATGCTGCATTACTTCGATGTGAATACCCCGGTCGAAGAAACCATGAGCGCCATGAACGACATCGTGCGTTCCGGCAAGGCGCGATACATCGGCGTCTCGACCATGCTCACCGGGCAACTGGCTAAAATTCTCGTGGCCTGCGAGCGCCATGGCTGGGTCAAGCCGATCAACATGCAGCTGCAACTGAACTGCGCCTACCGCGAAGAAGAACGCGAGATGATCCCGTTCTGCCGTGATCAGGGTTTGGGCGTGTCGGTGTTCAGTCCGTTGGCTCGCGGGTTGTTGACCGGTGATGTGCAATCGACTCGCAACCAGACCGACTTTTTTACTCAGCAGATGTACAGCGACGAAGCTTCGTTCGAGATCGCGCGTTCGGTGCAACGCGTGGCCCGTGCTCGCGGCGTGTCCAACGCACAGATCGCGCAGGCTTGGGTCGCCAATCATCCGGGCGTGGATTGCATGCTCGTGGGCGCCGACACCACAGAACAGTTCGACAGTGCCTTGGCAGCGCTGGAGACCAAACTCGATGCAGATGAGCTCTACGAGCTGGAACGCAATTACACCCCGTGCGACGTGATCAACGATTACACCGCCGGCAAACGTATCTTGCGTTCGGCCCGTCCGGGTCTGGAGCGCTTCAACCTGACTGAGGCTGTGGCATGAGCGCGCTGATCCGCAACGGCAACTTCATCGACGGCCAATGGTTCCGCGGTGGTTCGACCTACTCGGTGTTCAACCCGGCCAATGGCGAGTTGATTACCGACGTACAAAAAGCCGGCACTGAAGAAACCAACCGAGCCATCGACGCCGCCCACCGCGCTTTGCCAGCCTGGCGCACGTTGACTGCCAAGGAACGCAGCCAGAAGCTCAAGCGCTGGAGCGAATTGATGCTGAGCAATCAAAAGGATCTGGCGACCCTGCTCAGCCGCGAACAAGGCAAACCGCTCGCCGAAGCCATGGGTGAAGTGGTCTATGCCGCGAGCTTTCTGGAGTGGTTCGCTGAAGAAGCCAAACGCGCTTACGGCGACGTGATTCCAAGCCACAAGGCTGATGCGCGGATCATCGTGGTCAAGGAAGCCATCGGTGTAGTCGCTGCGATCACCCCGTGGAACTTCCCGCTGGCCATGGTCACCCGCAAGGTTGGCCCGGCACTGGCGGCGGGTTGCACGATGATTCTCAAGCCGTCGGAAGAGACGCCTTTGTCGGCCTTCGCCCTGGCGGTGCTGGCTGAACAGGCAGGCATTCCGGCCGGTGTGTTCAACATCGTTTCCGGCGACGCCGTGGCCATCGGTGGTGCGTTGCAAGCCTCCAGCATCGTGCGCAAACTCTCGTTCACCGGTTCCACCCGCACTGGCAAATTGCTGATGCGTCAGGCCGCCGACACATTGAAAAAAGTCTCGCTGGAACTGGGCGGCAACGCGCCGTTCATTGTCTTCGACGATGCTGATCTGGACGCTGCCGTGAAAGGCGCGATGGCCTCGAAATTTCGCAACACCGGACAAACCTGCGTCTGCGTGAACCGCTTCTTCATTCAGGAGGGCGTCTACGAAGCCTTCACCGGCAAGCTCGCCGAGGCGGTCGCCGCAATGCGCGTGGGCAGTGCGCTGGAGGGTGAAACCGAGCAGGGTCCGCTGATCAACGCAGCGGCGCTGGCCAAGGTCGAGCTGCATGTGGGCGATGCGCTGGAGAAAGGCGCCAAGCTGTTGTGCGGCGGTCGTCGCCATGCGCTGGGCGGCACTTTTTATGAGCCGACCATCCTCACCGAAGCCAACAGCGACATGCTGATCGCTCAGGACGAAACCTTCGGCCCAGTGGCCGCGTGCTTCCGCTTCAAGGACGAGGCCGAGGTGCTGCAACGGGCCAATGACACGCCGTACGGTTTGTCGGCTTATTTCTATAGCCGCGACATTGGCCGGGTCTGGCGCATGGCCGAAGGCCTGGAAGCCGGCATGGTGGGGATCAACGAAGGGATCATTTCCACGGAAGTGGCGCCATTCGGTGGCATCAAGGAGTCGGGCCTCGGTCGCGAGGGTTCGAAGTACGGTCTGGAGGACTACCTGGAAATCAAATACCTGTTGATGGGCGGCCTTTAAGCCCACCAACGTACCTGTGGGAGCGAGCTCCCACAGGGTACGTTGGTGTTCTATGGATTACTGACCAACCCCAACCAATCCGTAAACAACCGCACCTTCGACAGTCCCAGTTTGTCATTCGCCACATCCAGCCAATAACCATAGGGCCCCACCACCTCAACCGGGGTGATCGGCAACAGGCTGCCATTCGCAAGTTCCTTTTCGATCATCTGCCGATCAATCACCGCCAACCCGCCACCGGCCAGCGCCGTGTGAATCACCTGATCCAGGGTGCTGAATTCCAGCCCTTGACCGGCATCGATATCCTCACGGCCCATCGCCGCCAACCAGTTCTCCCACACCTTCAAACGCTTGCCGTCGTGCAGGATGTGCAGCAATGGAAACTGGCGCAGATCCGGCGGTTGGCCATTGATAAACAACTCCGGACTGGCCACCGCCATGTGCCGTTCCATCACCAGCAACTGACTGCTGCAGTGGCTGGCCGCTTCGAGACCGAAACGAATGTGGCAGTCGATTTCCGCAAGGTTGTCGTGGCCGGTCTGGTTGGTCACGCTCAAGCTTATGTCGGGGTAGCGTTGGCAGAACGCGCGCAAGTGCGCCGATAACCAACGCGTGGCCCAGGTCGGTGGCGCGGCGATGCGCAGGCGTTGGCGCAGGTTGGGTACGCGCACCGCTTGCAGAGCGCGTTCGACATGGTCGAAGGCATCGCTCAGTTGCGGGGAGAGGGCGAGACCGGTTTCGGTCAGCGACAGGCCCTGCGGCGTGCGGATGAACAGCGCCACACCGAGATAATCTTCGAGCTGCTTGATCTGACGGCTGACCGCGCCTTGGGTGACGTTCAGCCCCAGGGCCGCCTGGCTGAAACTGCGATGACGCGCAACTTCTTCAAAGACGCGCAGCATGTTGAGCGAGGGCAGTTGACGCATGAAAGGGTGACTCCGGACCGGCCTCGGGTGTCGGGTCGGTTTATTGTTTTTGGATTGTTTTATGGTGCCTATCTGACTATTGGGGAGGGTCTGATGCAAGTGTTGTTTGGGCTATTCGCGAGCAGGCTCGCTCCCACAGATTACTCATTCAATCTGTAGATACTCTGCTCGCGAAGGCGCTTTCAGAAACGCCAAATAATGTGGATCAGAAGTAATACCCAATGTTCATGTACAACTGATTCTCCCACTGGTTACTACCCCCAGCCCCCAGACTCTGTGTATAGCTGCTGCCACCGATATACGGATCATTCTTGCCATACAGCCACTCAGTCGCGATCCACAGTTTGCTGAAGGAAAACGAGGTGCCCAGGATCAACCGCTGCGAAGTCTTGAACTCATCGGCGGATTTGTCGAAGGCGCTGTAGTTAGCGTACAGCTTCACGCCGCTGATCTGGTCGAACAGGTACTTGCCGCCGACGTCGTAGCTCAGGTCTGCCACGTACAAATTTCCGCGACTGGCGACGTTGTAGGTGCCGTCGTAACCGCCGAGGGTGACCACTTCATCGGTGCCGGCGTTGCGCGGCGACATCTGTTGCCGCGCCGCTTGCAGTTGCACGCCCCACGGGCCGTTCTTGCCGAGGTAGTGCACGGCCACGGCGTTGCGGCGGCCGTCGTTGTCGGTGTCCTTGTTCTGCAGGGTCGAGGTCAGGCCGGAGATCCCGACTTCGGATTTCCACGGCCCCAGGTCCAGGGCCTTGGCCACCCGCAGCACCACGGTGTTGCGTTCCTGGTTGTCGCTGCCATCGCCAACGTAGCTGTCGGCCCCGGACACCACGCTGGAGTAAGTGACGCCTTTGCTGGTGCCTTTGCCTTGCCACGCCGGGCGCAAGTAGTAGCCGGCCTGGATATTCCAGTCGCCACTTTGCTGGATGTACTTGGCGCCGACCTGTTGCACATCTTCCAGGCCGATGACGTTGCCCAGGGTTTCGTAAAAGGTGCTGCCGAAGTAGGGCTGCAAACCGAACGGCACCGTGTTCAGGCCGACCTGCACTTGCTGGTCGGGGTTGAACTTGTAGCCGGCCCACGCAAACTTGGCGAATTGGATATCGCCGTAGTTCTTGGTGTACTGGTAAGGGTAGGAGCGTCCGTAGAAACGGTACTGGGCCTCACCGATCCAGGTGTCGGAGTTGTACTTGGCGCTGAGGAACACCGTGTCCAGGCCAAACTTCTGGATGTCGCGGTCCGGGTCATAGTCCCAACGCGCCCGAATGGCGCCGCCAAGGTCGAGGTTGTCGCTGACCTGCACCGCCATGGCCGGGGCCGCGAAGGCGCCGAGCAGCGCAATTAGAGCGATGGAACGGACCGCAAGAGGGGTCGTTGTGCGCACAGTGATACTCCTGATTTTTTAATTATCGTTGGCAACAGCAGCCCGGGCCGCAGCGAACGCTGCGGCATGGGGAAAGGGTTATGGGGTCAGTTGGCTTAAGGTCGGATCAGCCTCAGCGGTGGTGCGGCGACAGATACCACCGGTATCGCCGAAGCGCCGGGTGCTGCCGCCAGCAAGGTCTGGGTGTAGGTGTTTTGCGGTCGCAGCAACACCTGCTCCGCCGTGCCGTATTCCACCACTTCGCCCTTGTGCATCACCGCGATGTAGTCGCTGATCTGCGCCGCCACGCGCAAGTCGTGGGTGATGAACAAAATGCTCAGGTTGAGGCGCTGTTGCAGCTCGGCGAGCAACTCCAGCACCTGCTTTTGCACCGAGACATCCAGCGCCGAGACGCTTTCATCGGCGATCAACACTTGCGGACGCATCGCCAGGGCCCGGGCGATGCCGATGCGCTGGCGCTGGCCGCCGGAGAACTGCCGCGGCTTGCGCTTGAGCGCATCGCGTTTGAGCCCGACTTGCTCCAGTAAATCGCCGGCCTCGGTCCACGCATCCTTGGCCGATAACCCGCGCAGTTGCGCCGCGCGGGCGATGATGTCGCCGATTCGATGGCGCGGATTGAGCGAGCCGTAAGGGTCCTGAAAAATCATCTGGATCCGCCGCCGATTGGCCGCCAGCGCCGAACCGCGCAACGCGAGGAAGTCCGTGTCACCGACCCAGACATGACCGCTATCACTTTCTACCAGCCGAATCGCGGCTTTTACCAACGTGCTTTTGCCTGAGCCGGACTCGCCTACAATCGCCAGGGTCTTTCCCCGAGGCAATCGCAGCGACACATCCTTGAGCGCCGGCACTAAACGGCCACCGACGTTGTAGGTTTTGGTCAGATGTTCTATGCGCAACGCCAACTCACCCTCGGCACACGGTGCGTGCAATTCGGGATGCAGCGCCGGCACGGCGGCGATCAACTTGCGGGTGTACGGGTGTTTCGGCGCATTGAGCACTTGATCGCACTCACCGATTTCCACCAGCACGCCGCCCTCCATGACGGCGATGCGATCAGCGATTTGCGCCACCACGCTGAAGTCGTGGGTGATGAACAGAATGCCGTGCTGTCCGCGACCGCGCAGGTCGCACACCAGTTTCAGCACCTGGGCTTGAGTGGTCACGTCCAGTGCGGTGGTCGGTTCGTCGGCAATCAATAAGTCCGGGTTCATCGCCAATGCCATGGCAATCACCACCCGTTGGCATTGGCCGCCGGAGAGTTGATGGGGAAAGCTGTTGGCGATCAGTGGCGGGTCGGGCAATTGGGTCGAGTCGAGCAGGGCTAGCATGCGTTCCCGGCGCTCGGCGGCGGGCATGGTCGGTGCGTGAATGTCGAAGATTTCCTCGACCTGCTGACCGATGCGAATTGCCGGGTTCAGCGCCGCCATCGGTTCCTGGAAAATCATCGCGATGCGGTTGCCACGCAACTTGCGCAACGTGTGTTCGTCCATCTGACAGATGTCATCGCCAAAGAAATCGATCACCCCTCCGCTGTGCCGCAGTCCCTTGGCGTAATCACCCATGATCGCCGCCGAAAGCACCGATTTGCCGGAACCTGACTCGCCGATCACGCAGAGAATTTCACCCTTGCGCACGTCGAGGCTGATGCCTTTGACGGCATGACTGCGGTCGGCGCCGGCAGGCAGTTCGATAGAGAGATTCTCCACTCGCAGCACCTGTTGCAAGTTCTGTTGCTGACTCATGCTCAACTCCTTGTGCCTTTCTGGGCGTGTTCGTCCAGACCGTCCGCCAACAGGCTCAGGCCCAGCATCAGGGTGGAGATGGCAATGCACGGGAAGATCACCAGGTGCGGGAAGGCGATGGCCATGCTGCGGCCTTCGTTGATCATGCCGCCCCAGTCCGGGGTTGGCGGTGGCAGGCCGAGGCCGAGGAAGCCGAGGGCGCCGATCATGATCGCGGTGTAGCCGATGCGCAGGCAGAAATCGACGATCAACGGGCCGCCGCAGTTAGGCAGGATTTCCACCAGCATGATCCGCAGCGACCCTTCGCCCTGGGTGATGGCGCTGAGCACGTAGTCCCGGGATCGAATGTCGATGGTCAGTGCGCGCATGATCCGGAAGATCGCCGGGGCGCTGGTGAAGGTCACCGCGATCAGGATATTCAGCGCCGAGGCGCCCAGGGCGATGATGATCACGATGTACAGCACCAGCACCGGAAACGACAGCACGGTGTCCGCGACATACGACAGCAACCCATCGACCCAGCCATTGAAGTAACCGGCGCACAGGCCCATGGCGATGCCGACGGCGAATGCGGTCAGCGTCGCGAGGATCGACCAGAACAACACCGTGCGCGTGCCCCAGATCAGCCGAGAAAGAATGTCCCGGCCGATCATGTCAGTCCCCAGCAGGAAACTCAGGCCGTTGCCATCCGGGCTCATCGGCGTCAGCAACGGCGTGAAGCTTTCCAGTGGATCGTGGGGCGCCAGCCACGGCGCGAACAGCGCCATCACCACCCAGCCGCCGACCAGCAGCAAACCGAGCAACGCCAAGGGGTGTTTGAACGAAGTGAGGACGTTCATTGGCCGCCTCCGCCAAGACTGCGCAAGGTGATGCGCGGGTTGAGCCAGGTGTAGGCCAGGTCCGAGAAGATTTTGGTCGCGCCGACGACGATGCCGCTAATCATCGCGCAGGCTTCGATCAGGTAGACGTCATGGTTCAACGACGCGGTGTAGAGCAGCGAACCGAAGCCTTTGTAGGCGAAGAACACCTCGACCACGATCACGTTCGACAGCAACCAGGGGATGTACAACATGATCACGGTGATCGGCGCGATCAGTACGTTGCGCAGGGCATGACGCAGCACGATGCGTGAGGTGGACGCGCCTTTGAGGCGGGCGGTGCGGATGTACGGCGCCTGCATCACTTCGACCATCGAGGCGCGGGTGATCCGGGCCAGATAACCGATGCCGAACAGGCAGAGCACCATCAGCGGCAGCGCCAGTTCCACGGGGTTGAAACCGTCGCTCATGCGGCTCACGCCCGGCAGCCAGTTGAGCCAGAACACGAAGATCGCCGAGACAAACACCGCGCTGGCGAAGTCCGGGATCGAGGTGGTGACGATCGACAGAAACGACACCAGCCGATCCACCGCCGAACCCTGGCGAATGCCGGCCAGGATGCCAAGGGTCAACGCCACGGGCACCATCACCAGCAAGGCCAGCCCGGCGAGGATCAACGTTTGCCCGAGGTTCGGCAGTAGCAGGTCAATCACAGGAGTACGAAAATGCACCGAGGTGCCCCAGTCGCCGCTGAGAAAATCCTTCAGCCACACCAGATAACGCCAGACAAAGGGTTGGTTGTAACCGTGTTCCACCAGCCACGCGGCGCGTTGGTCGGCGGCGGAGTAGGGGCCGAGGACGTTGATTGCGACGTCCTCGATGTTCAGCTCCAGGGCCAGGAACACGATTACCGACACTGACAGCAAGGTTGCCGCCAGCGCCAATAGCTTGCGCAATAGAAATTCAGCCATGCTCGCACGCTCCGGCTAATCAAGGGATGACGGCCCGCCGCACCGCAGTGGGCGAGCCTGGTTGGGGGCGCTTGAGTCAGGCGCTCAGCCAGACTTCATCCATTGGGTAGAAGTCCGACGGGTGAACCTGGAAGCCCTGGACCTTTTTGCTCGCGGCAGTGAACTTGTCGCCCCAGAACGGCTGCACCATGACGCAGGCGTCTTGCAGGATTTGCTCAACGCTTTGCATCGCTAGGGCCCGTTGTTTCGGGTCGATGATGCCCATGGCCTTATCCAGCGCGGCATCGAAAGCCGGGTCGCTGTAATGGCTTTCGTTCCAGGCCGCGCCGCTGCGGTAGGCCAATTCCAGCGACATCACGCCCAACGGGCGATGCGCCCAATAGGTGAGGCTGAACGCGGCTTTGTCCCAGATCGGCCAGTACTGGGTGGCCGGGATCACTTTGAGATTTATGCGGATGCCGGCCTCGGCGCAGTTTTGTTGCAGGATCTGGGCGCAATCCTGTTCGTAGCGGCCCTGGGTGTTGCCGACGATCAAGTCGATGTCGATGCCGTTCGGATGCCCGGCTTCAGCGAGGAGTTTCTTCGCGCCGGCCACGTCACGAGCGCGTTTGGGCAACGGGAAGTATTCCGGGTGGGACGGGGCGACGTGGTGGTCTTCGCCCAAGGTGCCCATGCCGCGATAGGCGATTTTCAGCATCTGCGCGTTGTCGGCGCAGAGCACCACCGCTTTGCGGATCCGCACGTCGTCGAACGGCTTCTGGTCGCAGGCCATGCGCATGACAATGGTTTGCGCTGATTTGCAGGTCAGCAACTGCGCACCCGGCAAGCGTTTGGCCAGGTCGAGTTCGGCGACCGTTACCCGGTACAGCACGTCTACTTGGCCAGCCTGCAACGCGGCGAGGTGGGTGGAAATATCGGTGCCCATGTCGACGTAGCGCAACTCGTCGAGGTTGGCCGGTTTGCGCCAGTAATCGGCACGCTTGGCGAAGGTCGCTTGCTTGTTGACCGCGAACGACACCAGTTTGAATGGCCCGGTGCCCAGCGGGTTTTTCGCCCAGTCGTCACCGGCCTTGAAGCTGCGGTGAACGATCGCGCAGGTGAAGGCGTTGAGCATTTCCGGAATCGCCAGCATCGGCCGCTTGAGCACCAGGCGGAACTGGAAGTCGCTGACTTTTTCGAAGGCCGTAATGTCCTGGAATGCGGTGCGGTTGACCGACTTCGAGTCGGCGGCAATCCAGCGCTCGATGTTGTGCTGCACGTCCTCGACGTTGAAGGTGTCGCCGTTGCTCCACTTCACGTCCTGACGCAGGTTGAAAGTCCAGGTCTTCAGGTCGTCGGACGGGCTCCAGCTCTCGGCCAGGTACGGGTGTGTGATGTTGTCGGCGTCGACCCAGGTCAGGTATTCCAGCGAGTTGCGCAGCAGGTTCGAGGCTTCGATCCAGGTGATCAGCATCGGGTCCTGGATTTCCTGAATGGCGCAGGCAAACCGCAGCGTGCCGCCCTGGCGCGGCGGCACGGCCTCGGCGGCGCGGGCCGAGTTACCCAGCAGGGCGGAACCGAGGAAGGTGCTGGCGCTGGCAGCGGTGATGCCCAGCAGCGCGGCGGTACGCAGGAACTGGCGACGGTTGATCTCGCCAGTTTTGACTTGGGTGCACAGGTCGGTGACTGCTGGATGCGGCAGGGCGCCGTCCAGAGTTGTTAGCTCGTCGAGATGGGGCATGGGGCAGCTCTCATGTTGTTTTTATTTGAGATGGCCGCAGTTTTGTCATGGGCGTAAAGATCGACAAACGATAAATTCAACGCGCAAACGTTCGATAAAAGCATGTTACTGAACGCAGGGAAGGCCGGGGCTTGAATTAGACGGCCCGTCATCGGCCAATGAGGTCAACTGTGGGAGCGAGCTTGCTCGCGATGGCGGCGTATCAGTCGACATTGATTTGACTGACACACCGCTATCGCGAGCAAGCTCGCTCCCACTCAAAGCCAAATCAGGCCAGACCACACAAATCGTCCTGCATAACACAAAAATGCATGTTACTCAGGAAATTTCCCGCAAGCCGTGGGATGCTTGGCGCTCGTCAGCCCCTGCGCGAGTAATCTTCATGAAACGCAAAATGCCCGCGCTCAATGCGCTCAAAGCCTTCGAAGTGGCCGGCAGCACCGGCAGCTTTACCCGGGCGGCGGAGTTGCTCAATGTCACCCAGAGTGCAGTCAGTCGGCAGGTACGTCAGCTCGAAGAACAGCTCGGCGAGAACTTGCTGGAGCGCCGGCATCATCACCTCGAACTGACCAGCGCCGGTCGGGTGTTGCTGCGGGCGCTGCATCAATCCTTTGACAAGATCGAGCTGACGGTGCGCAGCATCCAGCAGAAATCCCACGCCAATCGCCTGCACATCAACGCGCCGCCAACCTTCACCAGTCGCTGGTTGATGCCGCGCCTCGGACGGCTGCGGGAGAAGCACCCGGAACTGGAACTGAGCATCACCACCCGTTTGCAGGACAGCCTGGCGGAAACCAGCACCCTGGACTGCGCGATCCGGTTCGGCGATGGCGAATGGGATGGGCTGGACAGCTCGCTGCTGATCCAGGAGCGGCATATCGCGGTGTGTGCGCCGTCGTTGTATGCCCGGGAATGGAGCGAGGGCGGCATTGACCTCAATCGCCTGACCCTGCTGCATGTGCTGGCCCGGGAAGACCAGCGCTACCTGACCTGGAAACACTGGCTCGACGCGGCGAAAATCAGCGGCGTCGACACCCAGGGCGGTTATGAATTCGACCTGCTGGACCTGGCGATCCGCGCGGCCACCGACGGTTTGGGCATCACCATTGCCGACTGGCACATGGTCGCCCCGGAGCTGGCCAGCGGGCAGTTGACCCAGGTGCTGAACGTGCACGTGGAAGGGCATCAATCCTACTGGCTGGTGACCCGGCCGGAGCAGACCTTGATGCCGCAATTGCAGGTGTTCAGCCAGTGGTTGCAGGAGGAAATCTGGTTGGCGCAACGCCAGCTCGAACCCTCCACCGCCGCCCACTAATCTCCCCCAAAACCCATGTGGAACAGGGAACTTGATGTCGTTCGCGGGTAACGTGCAATTTTCGAATGTTCCCCCGTTCAATAAATCGTTTGTTCAACCCGCCCAGGATGCCAAGACTGGGGAACTGGATAAAAACAACGATGGGCGATGCACATGCGACTCGAGCGAAACTTTGTAAACGGTCACTTCATTGAGCCTGCCAGCGATGCGCTGATTGCAGTCTACAACCCGGCGACCGAAGCCTTGGTCGGCCAGGTTTCAGCGGCCACCACCGCTGAAGCCACCGCAGCTGTCGATGCCGCCGCCGCTGCCCAGAAGGTCTGGGGCAAGCTCACGAGCATCGAACGCGCCGAACACTTGCGTTCATTCGCCGACGCCCTTGAAGCCTGTGCCGAAAATATCGGTGCAGCGCTGGCCGCCGAATCCGGCAAGAGCGTTGTCGATGCCAGCAACGAAGCCCGTTACGCCGCGCAGATCACCCGTTACCACGCCGAGTGGGCGCGCCGGATCGAAGGCGAGATTATTCCCAGCGACACCCCGAACGAAAACCTCTTCCTGCACCGCGAGCCGATTGGCGTGGTCGCCTGCCTGATACCGTTCAACTATCCGGTCTACACCTTGCTGCGCAAAATCGCCCCGGCGCTGATTGCCGGCAACACCGTGGTGGTACGCCCGAGCAACAACACCCCGACCTCGGCATTTGAAATCGCCAAGGCTGTGCAGCAATCCGGTTTGCCGGCGGGTGTCGTGAATATCCTGACCATGGACCACGCCACGGCCGCAGCGGTTTGCACCCACAAGGCCGTCGGTTTGATCACCCTGACCGGCAGCGTCAACGCCGGGCGCATCGTGCTCGACTATTGCAAGGCCAACATCGCCAAGCCATCGCTCGAGCTGGGCGGTAAAACCCCGGCGATCATTGAAGCTGACGCCGACCTTGAAGCCGCCGCCAGCGCAATCGTGGCCTCCAAGACCACCCATTGCGGCCAGTTGTGCACGGCGGTGGAGCGGGTCTATGTGCAGGAAAGCGTCTACGAACAATTCCTCGCGCTGCTTAAAGCCAAGATCAGCGCAGTGAAGTTCGGCGACCGCGCCACCGACGCCAGCCTGATGGGCCCGTTGGTCAACGCCAGTTCGCAACAGAACATCCACGCCATGGTCGAGCGCGCCGTCGCCGACGGTGCTGTACTGGAAACAGGCGGTTTTATCCCGCAAGGCAACGGTCATTTTTACCCGCCGACGCTGCTCAGCAACTGCCGCCAGGACATGGAAATCATCCAGGAAGAAATCTTCGGCCCGGTGCTGCCGGTGCTCAAGTACCGCGACATCGACGAAGCGCTGGCCATGGCCAACGATCATCAGTTCGGTCTGTCCTCGGTGCTGTACACCGAGAATTACCGCACCACCATGAAAGTCGCCAACGCCATCGAGGCCGGCGAGTTGTACGTCAATCGGACCCCGGCCGACCCGTATCAGGGCTTCCACGCCGGCTGGAAACGTTCCGGTCTGGGCGGCGATGACGGCAAGCACGGCATGCTCGAATTTACCCAGACCCGTCTGGTCGTCATGAAGTATTGATCCACCCGCACCACGCCTCACGCCACACCCATAAAAACAATTATTTGGGGCACCCGGACCACCGGCTGCCCGAGGTCTCACAGATGTCCAAGCCTGCAACCACTGTTGCCGCTGTTCAGGGTTCGAACGCGGGTGCGAAAAGCCACAGTGACAAGGGAAGTCGCTATGTCCAGTTGATGTTATTGGTGCTGGCCGCCGGGGCGATCTACCCGATCCTGTACCTGCGTCAGGTCTACCAGACCACCATGCTCGAAGTGTTCCAGATCAACCACAGCGAGCTGGGTTATCTGTACTCGATGCTGGGGACGATTTTCCTGCTCAGCTACTTGCCGAGCGGCTGGCTGGCGGACCGGATTGCACCACGGTTCCTGATTTTCTTTTCGCTGGTGGCCACCGGAGCCCTGGGGCTTTGGTATTCCACGGCGCCGTCGATGACCGGTTTGATGATCATCTTCGGTTGCTGGGGCCTGACCACTGGCCTGACGTTCTGGGCCTCGGTGCTCAAGCGGGTGAAGATGATTGCCCATCACACTGAACAGGGCCGGTTCTTTGGCATACTCGACGGCGGTCGCGGCCTGGTGGAAGCCCTGCTGGCGACGGTTGCTCTCGGTCTTTTCGCCTTCGCCACCGAAACCCGTGGCGAGTCAGCCGCCGAAGGCTTCAAGCACGTGGTCTACCTGTACGCCTTCACCTGTATCGCCATCGGCTGCGTGCTGGTGCTGATCAAGGACCCGAAGTCGATGGAAGACACGGCGGCGGTGGAGAAGGGCAAATACAACTTGCTCAGCGACCTGACTACGTTGGTGAAAATTCCTGAGCTGTGGCTGGTAACGGCCATCGTGTTCTGCGGCTATCACATCTTCTGGGCCACCTACAGCTTCTCCGATTACCTGCAAGGCGGCGGCATGACCGCGGTCATGGCCGGCACCATCACCACCATAAAATTGTGGATGCGCCCGATCGGCGGTATCGGCGGTGGCTGGCTGGGTGACAAGTTCTCGAACATTTCGGTGCTGATCGTGGCGCTGTTTTTGGCGACATTGGCGATGGTCGGCCTGATCGTGTTCCCGGCACTCAACAGCATGGGCCTGCTGATTGGCACGGTGATTTTCATCGGTTTGATGACCTACGCCATTCGCGGCTTGTACTGGGCGATCCTCGACACCTGCAATATTCCGCTGCGCATCACCGGCCTGGCCATCGGCATTGTCTCGGTGGTCGGTTACCTGCCGGATGCTTTCATTCCCTTGATCAACGGCTACCTCACCGAACATTTCCCCGGTGCCTTTGGTTACAAGCTGTATTTCGGCTACATCGCCTTCGTCGGCCTGCTCGGGATCCTCGCGGCCCTGACCTTGCGCGCTCGTATCAACCGTCAATCTTTGATCAAGACTTCTTTGAATTAAACAGGTGCCTGAGATGAAAATCGTCGCCCTTGAAACCCATATCGTTGCCGTACCGCCACCGCACATCGGCGGCATGTACTGGCTGTTCGTCAAGCTCAAGACCGATTGCGGCATCGAAGGCGTGGGCGAAATCTACGCCGCAACCTTCGGCCCCAAAGCCATGCTGCCGATCATCGAAGACGTGTTCGAACGCTACCTGCTCAATCACGATCCTCACCACATCGAACGCTTCTTCCGTCAGGCCTATTCGAGCGGTTTCACCCAGCGTCCGGACCTGACAATGATGGGCGTGGTCAGTGGTCTGGAGATGGCGTGCTGGGACATCATTGGCAAAGCGGCGAACAAGCCGGTGTATGAACTGCTGGGCGGCAAGGTCAATGAACGCCTGCGTTCCTACACCTACCTGTACCCGGTCAACAGCAAAGGCGAGTACGACTACGACGACCCGGACCTGGCCGCCGAATGCGCCATCGAGAACATGAACAAAGGCTTCACCGCCGTGAAGTTTGACCCGGCCGGGCCTTACACCGCGTACTCCGGGCACCAGATCTCGCTGGAAGTGCTGGAGCGTTGCGAAACCTTCTGCCGCAAAATCCGCGAAGCGGTGGGCGACAAGTGCGATTTGCTGTTTGGCACCCACGGGCAAATGGTGCCGTCCTCGGCGATCCGCTTGGCCAAGCGCCTGGAGAAATACGATCCGCTGTGGTTCGAAGAACCGGTGCCGCCGGGTCAGGAAGAGGCCATGGCGCAAGTCGCGGCCAAAACCAGCATCCCGATTGCCACCGGCGAACGGCTGACCACCAAGTACGAGTTCTTCAAGCTGTTGCAGGCTGGCGGTGCGTCGATTTTGCAGATGAACGTGGCCCGCTGTGGCGGTCTGCTGGAAGCCAAGAAAATCGCCAGCATGGCCGAAGCCTATTACGCGCAGATCGCCCCGCACCTCTACAACGGGCCGATTGGCGCAGCGGCGAGTTTCCAATTGGCCACGTGTACGCCGAACTTCCTGATCCAGGAAAGCATCATGACCTGGGGCGGTTTCCATGCCGAAGTCCTGACCAAACCGTTGCAATGGGAGGACGGCTACATCATCCCGTCCACCGAGCCGGGACTGGGGGTGGAGCTGAACATGGATGTGGTGCGCAAGCATTCGCCGTATACCGGCGAGCGCCTGCACCTGCAAATGGCGCCAACCCCGGCTGACGTCAAAGACACATCGCCAGCCAGAGGCTGACGGGAATGGCGCAGCCCGCTCCCACAGGTTTTGCGCCTCCCCATCGGGCGGTTTTTTTTGTACAACGACTTACGCGGTAACCGTGCATGACTTACGACTACATCATCGCTGGCGCAGGCGCCGCAGGTTGCATCCTTGCCAATCGGCTCTCGGCATCGGGCAAACACTCGGTGCTGCTGCTGGAAGCGGGCGGCAAGGACAGTTCCTTGTGGTTCAAGATCCCGGTCGGCTTCGCCAAAATGTATTACAACCCGACTTTCAACTGGATGTACTACAGCCAGCCGCAAAAGCAGCTGAACAACCGCGAAATCTATGCCCCGAGGGGCAAGGTGCAGGGTGGTTCGGGCTCGATCAACGCGATGATCTACGTCCGTGGCCAGGCACATGACTTCGACGACTGGGCGGCCAACGGCAACGACGGTTGGGGCTTCAAGGAGGTGCTGCCGTACTTCCGCAAACTGGAAAACCATCCGTTGGGCGACAGCGAGTACCACGGCGGCAGCGGCCCGATCAGCATCACGCCAATGAAGGGCCAGACCCATCCGATTTGTGACGTGTTCCTCAAGGGTTGCGATGAACTGGGTTATCCCCATAGCGACGACTTCAACGGCCCGAAATTTGAAGGCTCGGGCATTTACGACGTCAACACCCGCAACGGTCAGCGTTGCTCCAGCAGTTTTGCGCATCTGCATCCTGCACTGAGCCGGCCGAACCTGACGGTCGAGCATTACGCGCTGGTGGACCGGGTGTTGTTCGATAACGGTCGGGCGACCGGGATTTCCATCGCCCAGCACGGCGTGGTGCGCACCTTTACCGCCAACAAGGAAGTCATTCTTTGCGCCGGTGCCGTGGACACGCCGAAGATTCTGCAATTGTCCGGTGTCGCGGATCAGGCATTGCTGGCCAAACACAACATCCCGGTGGTCAAACACTTGCCGGCGGTGGGGCGGAACCTGCAAGACCACCTGTGCGCCAGTTACTACTACAAGGCCAGCATCCCGACGCTCAACGATCAACTGAGCTCGCTGTTCGGTCAGTTCAAACTGGGTTTGAAGTACCTGTTCACCCGCAAGGGCGCACTAGCGATGAGCGTCAATCAGGCCGGCGGATTCTTCCGTGGCAACGAACTGCAGGCTAATCCGAACCTGCAGTTGTACTTCAATCCGCTGTCGTACCAGATCCCGAAAAACAACAAGGCCAGCCTCAAACCCGAACCTTATTCAGGCTTCCTGTTGTGCTTCAATCCCTGCCGCCCGACCAGTCGCGGGCACATCGAGATAGCCTCGAAAAATCCGCGGGACGCGGCGCTGATCGACCCGAATTACCTGAGCACGCAAAAGGACATCGACGAGGTGATCCAGGGCAGCCGCTTGATGCGCAAAATCATGCAGGCACCAGCGCTCAAGGGCATCACCGTTGAGGAAGTATTGCCGGGGCCGGTCGTCGAAACGGATGAACAGATGCTGCAGTATTTCCGCGAGAACAGTGGTTCGATTTACCACCTGTGCGGCTCATGCGCCATGGGTGTGGACGAGCAAAAATCGGTAGTCGACAAACGCCTGAAAGTGCACGGCCTGAAAGGTCTGCGTATCGTCGACGCGTCGATTTTCCCCAACGTCACCTCGGGCAATACCCATGCCGCAGTGCTGATGGTGGCGGAGAAGGGCGCCGACCTGATTTTGCAGGACGCCTGATTTCATCGTTTGCCTGTATCAAAAATGAATTTTCCGCCGAGTCCGCTGCTCATACCTGATAGGCAGCGGAGTTGAGCCCGCGAATTTATTTTTGGCAATCAGGGAGTGGCACAGTCATGAGTCCAGTATCGATGGCGGGCGATCATCTCCCTGGCGGGTTGATTCTTGTGGTTGAGGACGACCCGCTGATCCTCGAGTTTCTCTGTGAAATTCTTAAGGAGGAAGGCTTTGTGGTTGAACCGCATGTCAGCGCGGATGCCGCATCAGCGTATTTGGAGCAACACTCGGACGGCGTCTGTCTATTGCTCACGGACATCACCATGCCGGGCAAACTCAATGGCGCGGGCTTGGCCAATCTGTTTGGCGACCGCTGGCCGGACAAACCGATCATGATCATGTCTGGCTTCGAAACGCCGCTAAGCGCCGGGGTCAGGCATTCGGTTTCATTCATCCAGAAACCGTGGGCGCCTAGGAAGTTACTGGACTGTGTGGACGGTGCCTTGAAGTCGAAACGTACCCTGTAGAACCTGCGGCAACTTCTACCTCGCCAATGCTACATTGCTCGGCGAACCCGCCTGGCACTTGCGAGAGGAAGCCCCCCCTTTGTCTGCTCACGACTCCATCTTCAACACCCCGTACCGCGCTTTTCTGTTCGATATGGATGGCACCGTCCTCAATTCCATCGCCGCTGCCGAGCGGATCTGGGCGGCCTGGGCCTTGCGCCACGGCGTAGATGTCGACACCTTCCTGCCCACCATCCATGGCGTTCGCGCCATCGACACCATCAATCGTCTGGCGTTGCCCGGGGTGAATGCCGAGGCTGAAGCGGCGTTCATCACTGAGGCAGAAATCGAAGATGTCGAGGGGATCATTGAGGTGCCTGGCGCGGCAGACTTTCTGAAGTCGCTGCCCGTCAACCAATGGGCGATCGTCACCTCGGCGCCGAAGGCACTGGCGCTGCGGCGGATGGCGGCGGCGGGCATTGCGCAACCTTTGGTGATGGTCACTGCCGAAGACGTCAGTGCCGGCAAACCCGATCCCGCGGGCTACCGACTGGCGGCTGAGAGGTTGGGCGTTGAACCTGCCGATTGCCTGATTTTCGAAGACGCCAGCGTGGGAATTCTCGCGGCCGAGGCGGCGGGCGCGGACCTGATCGTGGTGACCTCGACCCACGACCATCCGCTCCAGACCCCGCACGCCACACTTACCAGCTATGAGTTAGTTATCACGCTATTGGACCCCAACGGGCATATCCGCCTACAGAAAATCTGATAATGAAATGGCTACCCCCATCGCGCCCTGAGCCTCTCCTCAAAGCGGTTTTTGCTGTGTCCAGCTCGCTGGTCAACGGTGAGCCGTGCCGGAACAAGGACTGTCAATAAACCTTTTCGTCGTACACGGTGCTGGTCTTCCAGCACTCTCGCCGATGCCCCAAACCGCGAGGCCGAAATAGGCGAGGGTGGTGACAATGGCGAAAAACGCCAGTTTGGCCGAGATTTTCATCTGTATCTCCACGCGTGGGCCCGACACGTTTCATCCTACGCCGAGCGGGCATTGCGTCGAATCACCTGTGGCGGCTGCCCAAACGCTCGAAGGAAAGCTTCGCGCATGCGGCGGCAGTCGCTGAAGCCCGACTCCTCGGCGATTTGATCGAGGGTCAGTCGCCCGCGCTCCAGCATCTGACGCGCCGTTTCCAGACGCAGGTTTTCGATGGCCTTGGCCGGCGATTGACCGGTTTCCGCCCGGAAGGCTCGGCTGAATTGCCGAGGGCTGAGGCGCGCGACGTCCGCCAGTTGCTCCACCGACAACGTCTCGGTGAGGTGTTCTCGCGCATAGCCGAGGACGGTTTGAATGCGGTCGGATTTCGCTTCCAGTTCCAGCAGCGCCGAGTGCTGCGACTGGCCGCCCGCGCGGCGGTGGTACATCACCAGTTTCTGCGCCACGGAACGGGCCAGTGCGGCGCCGTGATCCTTTTCGACCATGGCCAGCGCCAGGTCGATGCCGGCGGTCATCCCGGCGGAGGTCCAGATCGAACCGTCGACGACGTAGATGCGGTCTTCTTCCACTTTGATCGACGGAAACCGCGCTTGCAGCTCCCGTGCATAAGCCCAATGGGTGGTGGCCCGCCGTCCGTCGAGCAAACCCGCCTGGGCCAGGACGAATGCTCCGGAGCAGATCGACGCCGTTCGTCGTGCGGTTTTAACGTTTGCGCGCAGGTAATTCAGCACACCCTCGGGTGCCTGCTCGAGGATCGCATCGCCGCCCACCACGATCACCGTGTCGAACACCTGCTCACCAAAGGCCTGCGTGCCGACACTCAAACCGCCGGAGGCGCGCAACGTGCGGCCATCTTCGGACACGACGCTCACTTCATAGAGCGTCTCGCCAGCGCTGAAGTTGGCGTACTCGAACACCGGCATGGCCGCCAGCGCCATGGACTGGAACCCTTCAAACACTACAAACGCTACGGAAGTCATTGAGGTGTCCTCAAAAGGTCATGTCCGAAAAACGTACTTTAAACGTCATTTGAGACGAGCGTAAGTCAATCTATAACGGTTCACACCGGCGAAGATATCGCCTCACTGTGAAGGAAATCGACATGGCCCTCTCATCCAAAGGCACCGCACTGATCACTGGCGCATCTTCGGGCATCGGCGCGGTGTATGCCGACCGACTCGCCCGACAGGGTTACGACTTGATTCTGGTCGCCCGCAGCCAGGCGAAACTGAACACCCTGGCCAACCATCTGAGTAACGAAACCGGCCGCGCCGTGGAAGTGGTCGCCGCCGATTTGAAAGACAAGGCCGACTTGCTGCGGGTCGAGGCGATTCTGCGCTCCGACGCCAGTATCACCCTGTTGGTCAACAATGCCGGGGTCGGCGCTGTCATGCCGCTGCTCGGCAGCCCCGTGGATGACATGGAAGACATGATCACCCTCAACGTGACCGCGTTGATGCGCCTGGCTTACGCGGTGGTGCCAGGCTTTGTTGCTCGCGGCACCGGCACTGTGATTAATATCTCTTCGATCGTTGCCATCGCCCCGGAAATTCTCAACGGCGTGTATGGCGGGACCAAGGCGTTTGTTCTCGGCTTGAGCCAATCCATGCATCACGAGCTGGCGGACAAAGGCATTCGTATCCAGGCCGTGCTGCCCGGTGCCACCGCCACCGATTTCTGGAGTGAGGCCGGCAACCCGGTGGAAAACCTGCCGCAAGAGATCGTGATGTCTGCCGAGGACATGGTCGATGCCGCGTTGACGGGGCTGGCGAGCGGCGAAGTGGTGACCCTTCCGGGCCTGCACGAAGGCGATCAGTGGGACGCCTACGAAGCCCAGCGTCAGACGCTTTCAGGTTTGTTCGGCAATTCCTCGGCGGCACCGCGTTATCGCTGAGACGGTAACCGCCGGGGCAGGGTGAACTAAGCTTGGATTAGGGCCGTTCACCCTTAAGGAATTCCACCATGCTTCACATTAGAACCCCGTTGATTCTGCACCCGGGCCTGTCGACGCCGGCCCGGCGGATCTGGCTCAAACTGGAAAACCTGCAACCCAGCGGCTCGTTCAAATTGCGCGGCATGGGCCTTTTGTGCAGTCAGGCAAAGGCGCAGGGCAAACGCAAAGTCGTCTGTCCTTCCGGCGGCAATGCCGGGTTTGCCACCGCCGTGGCTGCCGCCAGCCTGGGGTTGAAAGCCTGCATTGTGGTGCCGCACACCACACCGGAAGCCACCCGCGCACGGATCAGGAAAACCGGTGCCGAGGTGATTGTCCACGGCAAGCTCTGGGACGACGCAAATCAACGGGCGAAGGAACTCTCACAGCGCGCGGACACCGAATACGTGCCGGCCTTCGATCACCCGGTGTTGTGGGAAGGACACAGCACAATGGTCGATGAAATCCTCGAGGATTGTCCTCAAGTCGATGCCGTGGTGACGTCGGTTGGGGGCGGTGGTTTGCTGGCGGGCATCCTCACCGGGCTGATTCGCCATGACCGCATGGATTGCCAGATCATCGCTTGCGAAACCCGGGGGGCGGCTTCTTTTGCGGCCGCGGTTGCTGCCGGGCATCCGGTCAGACTGCCGCGGATCGACACCGTTGCCACTTCGCTTGGTGCTGCTCAGGTAGCCGCCTGGCCGGTGCAGCACATCCTCGACTTCCCCCACGAGTGTGTGGTGCTCAGCGATGACGAGGCGATCATGGGCGTGGTCCGTTACGCCAACGACTTGCGTCAGTTGGTCGAGCCGGCGTGCGGCGTTTCGTTGGCGATTGGATACCTGGACCATCCGGCGATTGCTGATGCCCATGATGTGGTGATTGTGGTGTGCGGCGGCGTGAGCATCAGCGCGCAATTGGTGGCGGGTTGGGCGCGTTTATCAGGCGCTGAAGCAAGGTAGGGCTGCAAACGCTATCCGGGCGCCGCGAGCCCCACCGCTATTTTTCAGCCTTCAAATGCCATCCTGGACGAGAATCGCTCTGGCCAGCTCTTCGTCGCTGGCGTTGAGACCGGGATTGTCCTGACGAATCTGTTTTAAGACCGACTCCAGATAAACCCCACGAATCGCACCGCCACTGGCAACAAAGCTGGAGGCGTCATCCCGGGCAGGAATCATGAGTTTGTCGTCCTTGAACGTCGAGTACAGCGATGCGGAAACCCCGGCTGACGTGGCGACATCGCCTGTATCCACTTTGGCAATAGCGGAGCCGAAGGGTAAACACAGCAGAAGGGAAGAAATAATTATCAGACGGCGCATGACGGTGTCCTCTAAAAGCGTGAAGCAAAAAAGGAAGTACCTCATCTATTAGGAGGCGTGGCAGTCGTCAGGAGTTCCCTGTCGATGCGTGATCAGTCCAAAGACTGCCAACCTGGTGGCGTGGCGACTATCAGGCTCTGCTGGCAATCGAGCACCAATCGCGCACCGCCGAGTTCACTGCTGCCCACCTCCAGCGTAAACCCATGCAGGCTGACAATTGCCGCGACAATCGACAGCCCCAGCCCAAACCCGCTTTTCTGGTTGCCAGCGTCGGCGCGATAAAAGCGTTGGAACACCGCCTCGCGCTCTGCCTGCGCAATACCAGGCCCCGAATCGAGCACTTCGATTCGCGTACGCCCGCCTTCATTGAGCCCACGCAAAATCACCTCGCCACCCGGCGGTGTGAATTTGATCGAGTTGCTCAGCAGGTTTGCCACGGCTTCGAACAACAGCGCTCGATCGCCGTTCAACGCAGGCAACGACTCGGGCAACTGCAGTTGAAAAACCAGCTCACCTTCTTCTGCCAACGGCAGATAAAACTCGTGCAACTCTTGCAGCAACGGCACCGGATCCAGCTGCACAAAACCTGAGCGGCGCTGACGATCTTCCAGCTCGGAAATCCGCAGCAACCCGCGAAAGCGCGCCATCAAGGTATCCGCCTCGCCGAGCACTGAATCCAGTTGCACGGCCAGCGTTGAACCCTCGTCAGCTTGCTGCTGAATCCGGTACAGCTGCGCCCGCAGGCGGGTCAGCGGCGTGCGCAAGTCATGGGCGATGTTGTCGCAGACGCCCTTGACCTCGTTCATCAAGCGCTCGATGCGTTCGAGCATGGCGTTGACGATGGCGGCGAGCAT
This sequence comes from Pseudomonas sp. Hz4, assembly GCF_054898165.1. Taxonomy (NCBI): domain Bacteria; kingdom Pseudomonadati; phylum Pseudomonadota; class Gammaproteobacteria; order Pseudomonadales; family Pseudomonadaceae; genus Pseudomonas; species Pseudomonas sp. Hz4. The sequence continues at coordinate 2,605,969 of NZ_CM142719.1, forward strand.
ATCCAGCTCATCGCGGCGATTGGACAGTGGCAGTCGCCGGGTCAGGTCGCCGGCAACGATAGCCTCGGCGCTGGCCTGAATCCCGCGTATTCGTCGCAGTGGCCGACGGCGCAACAGGTGCCAACCGGCAATGCCCGGAAGGATCGTCAACGTCACGCCCCAGAGCAACGCATGAAGGATGATCCGGGTGACGGCGAACAACGAACCGTTGTCCCGCACCAGCACCAGCCAGCGTCCGTCCTTTGTCTGGGTCGCCACCGCATCGCAGCTGTCGGCGGGCAGGGTCGGGTCGTCGGAATCGGCGCAGTCGCTGAGCATGTGGATCTTGCCGTCCAGCGGCAGGCCTTCGGGAATATGGCGCAGAGCGCCGCTAAGGTAGCGATGCTGGTCATCGAACAGTCCATAGGCGTCGATGCCGCGAATGTCGAAGGTCATGCTGACGGCGAGGGCGTCTGCCAGTTGTTCGCCCGAAAAGTGCGAAAACAGGTGCTGACGTTGCATCAGCGAGTGTTTGGCCAGGTTGTCCAGGTAAGCCGAAACCTCGTAGTACATGACCCCCATGAGAATCCCGCTCCAGAGCACGAACAGCGAACTGTAAAGCGCCAGCAAACGGCTGCTGGAAGAGCGCCAGCCGTTAGAGGGGTTCAGCAATGACATAACCCGAGCCTCGCACGGTTCGAATCAGTGGGACATTGCCTGGCGGGTCGATTTTCTTTCGCAGCCGGCCGATGTGCACGTCGATCAGGTTGGTGCCGGGGTCGAAGTGGTAACCCCAGACCTCTTCGAAAATCATCATCCGCGACAGAATCTGCCCGGTGTTGCGCATCAGGAATTCCAGCAATTTGTACTCGGTGGGCAACAGCGTCAGCAGCTGACCGTCGCGACTGGCTTCATGGCTGATCAGGTTCAGCTCCAGATCCGCCACCCTCAGCGTGGTGGCCTGGGCGGTCACGGTGTTCTGCCGACGCAGCAAGACTTCCACTCGGGCGGCCATTTCATCGGTGGCAAACGGTTTGGTCAGGTAGTCGTCACCGCCAGCGCGCAAGCCGCGCACACGCTCATCGACGTCGGAGAGGGCGCTGATCATCAGGATCGGCGTGGCCACGCCCATGGCCCGCAACGTGGTGACAATCGCTAGACCATCCAGCTCGGGCAGCATGCGGTCGAGGGTGATCAGGTCGTAGTTGCCACTGACCGCGCGCGCAAGGCCTTCTCGGCCGTTGTCGACCCAATCCACGTCGAGGCCGTGGCTGCTCAATTCGGCGACGATTTCCCGGGCAGTCACGGCGTCGTCTTCGATGGTCAAGATGCGGGTCATAGGGCGGGCCTTGATTAAGAGTTCACAACGTTGCGCGGCATTTTGCCAAGAAATGAACTCAGACTTTCTAAATAAACCTTCATGCAGGCGCCTATGGGGTCAATGCATAAAACCCGCTGCGATTGGCAGATCCTTGCAAATTGCATGGTCATGGGAAGCTGAAATTTTATAACTTATTGAAATATCGCGATTTATTGAAAGTTGGTAACTGGCACGGTGACTGCAATTCCTCCTTTGAAGAGTTGTAACACCATCTTTCCTGCCTGGAGCGGTATAACAATGAATAGATCCTCTGATGGTTTCTCTCCTGCCTTCGAAGAAACGAGTACGCTTTCTGGCGTGTCCTGGGGGGCGATATTCGCAGGGGCCGCTGCGGCGGCGGCGTTGTCGCTGATCCTCGTGTTGCTCGGCTTTGGTTTGGGTTTTTCGGCAGTGTCGCCTTGGGCCAATGAAGGCATGAGCGCCAAGGGCCTGGGTATTTCAACGATTGTCTGGCTGGCCGCTACGCAAATCGTTGCTTCCGGGCTTGGCGGTTATATCGCCGGTCGTCTGCGGGTGAGATGGGCGTACATGCACGGTGATGAGGTTTACTTCCGTGACACCGCCCATGGTTTTCTGGCCTGGTGCGTGGCGACGCTGGTGACGGCGATGCTGGTGGTCGGCTCGGTCAGCAGCATTGTCAGCGGTGGTGTGCAGGCTGGGGCAAGTGTGGTCGGTGGCGCCGCGAGTGCCGCGACTCAGGCTGCTGGCACTGCGGTCGGCAAAAGCGACAGTGACCAATATGGTTACTTCGTCGACAGCCTGTTCCGCGATGATCGTCCGACTGCGGTCAGTGATGACGCCGTTCATGGCACCGTGACGCGCATCTTCGTGCGCAGCCTGAGCAATGACGGTCAACTGGCTGCCGAAGATCGCACCTATCTGGCGCAACTGGTGGCTCAACGGACCAACCTCACTCAAGCGGACGCTGAACGTCGCGTTGATGAAGTGTATGCCCGCACGCAAAAAACTGTGGCCGACGCCAAACTCGCTGCGAAACAAGCGGCGGACACCGCAGCCAAAGTCGCTGCCTGGACTTCGCTGTGGATGTTCATTGCACTGCTGATTGGCGCGTTTTTCGCCAGCCTTGCTGCAACTTTCGGTGGCCGTCGTCGGGATGCGGTCGAGTACCTCGAAACCGACGTTTATGTATCCACCACTTCAGTACCTGTTCGTTAACCCAGGAGAACTCTCATGCGCTCACTACTGCTGCTCTTTCTTGGCATACCCATCCCGATCATCATCCTGATCGCTCTGTTTACCTGATACCGCTGGGGCTCATGCCTGCGCCGCTTCTGCCTCTGGTGGAAGCGGCGTTTTTGTGTGAATGATATTTACAATGTTGTTGACGGGTAGTCCGCCATATCGCGAGCAAGCTTGCTCGCGATGGGGACAAATCTATCTACTCGATTGGCGTACTCACAAACACCTCAAGCCCCTCGGCATACGCGGTAAACGCGCTGATCCGCGGAAACCGCACAGCCTCAACCTGATCCGGTACCACCAGATTGGTAAAACTCCAGGCCACCGCCAAGGTAATTCCGTCCTGATCAATCGAACCGTCAGTTTTCAGCGGCTGCTTTTCCAGCTCCCGCTCCAGCGCTGAATACGCCGCCGCCAATTGCTCTTCGACCCGTTCCACCCACGGTTCGAATTGGATCTCCGCCGGGCGCAGGTTGCGTTCGTAGTAGAGCTGCACGGATTTCTCGCAGGCCACCAATCCCAGACCGATCAGGCGCAACGCGCGCAGTCGTTGATCGAGATCACCCGGCATCAGACGCTTGCCGGGGTCGGCCAGCGCTTCCAGGTAATCGATGATCAGCGTCGAGTCCATCAACACCTCACCGTCATCCAGCACCAGGGTGGGGGCCTTGACCACCGGGTTGATTTGCTGGAATTGCTCGAAGTGCCGAAACACCGAAACCGATTGATGTTCCAGCGAGATGCCAAGGCGTTTGGCAGAGATGGCGACGCGCCGTACGTAGGGCGAATCCAGCATGCCGATTAACTTCATTCAACCACTCCTTTAGATGTCCATTCGGGATGGACTACCTTAGCTGAGGTTCCGCGCGCTGCAACCGGCGACGCGCTAATCCTCGAAGCCCACCTGTTCGTGAATCTCATCCACCTTCAATTCCAGCCGATAGGCCACGGCGATGAACAGCGCCTGGCACAGGCACAGCGTTGCACTCAACGAACGGAAGGCAAACGAGCTACCTTCGTTGACCAGCAGCACGGTGTTGGCGCGCTTGGCCAGGGGCGAGAGGTTGCTGTCGGTGATGATCAGGGTTTTTGCCTGATTGTGCTGGGCGATGCGCAGGCAATGCTGGGTTTCCTTGCCGTAGGGCGTGAAGCTGATGGCGATTACCAGGTCATTGGCGCGCACGCTGCGCATTTGCTCGCGGTAGCTGCCGCCGAGGCCGGAGACCAAATGAATGCGCTTGTTGGTGTGCTGCAGGTTGTAGACCAGGTAGTCGGCCACCGCGAACGAACGACGCACCCCGACCACGTAGATGTTGTCGGCATTCACCACCAGGTCGACAGCTTTGTCGAAGGCCTGGTCATCCAGTTCCAGTCCCAGTCGTTCGATGCCCGAGAGGGTCGCATTGATGCACTCGCGCGCCAGGTCGCCGCCGCTGGCCTTCTGCGACTTGTTGGCGATCATGCTGCGAATGCGCTGCTGGTAGTTCTGAACCGGCGTGGTCTTGTGGGTATAGGCTTCGCGGAACAACGCCTGCATTTCGCTGAAGCCGCTGAACCCGAAGCGCTGGGAAAACCGCACGATCGCCGAGGGGTGCACTTCGCACTCGCGGGCGATGTCGCTGATGCGGTCAACCATGATCCGGTCGCTCTGCTGGCTCATGTAGCTGGCGATGCGCTTGAGCTGGCGCGGCAGGCTTTCGTATTCGTGGGTGATCAGTTGCAGCAGACGCTCGGCATTGATCGGGGGGCTGGCGAGATCGCTGTCGGGCGTGCTCTCGGTCGTCGCCGGCTGATCGGTGCGGGTCATAAGGAATCCTTCTGGCTTGTTCTTATAGGGACGACAGAGAACGTCATCCCCTGACAATAGGTTGGCTGTGCGCAGTCTACAGGGTAGGCCGGAATAAAATCTTGAGCGTGCAGTCAGTACGCGCTCTGCTGAAACGATGCACTGCCTCTGTCACGCTTTCACCAAAGCTTATTGGAAAAAATATTCCACGTAAAAAATATTTGGAATAATTATTGATTGTTCGGTCCCGGACGTTTTAGTCTGCATCCACCCAGCGTGTTCGGCGCGGTCATCGCCCCGAATGCAGGCTGATAAAAATAACAGGAGCCAACATGGGCCAGACTCGTTTTGCCAGTGGGCGTCAATTGGATCTGATTTGCCTGGGGCGCCTTGGCGTCGACCTCTATGCGCAGCAAGTCGGAGCGCGATTGGAAGATGTTTCAAGCTTTGCCAAGTACCTCGGTGGATCATCCGCCAACATCGCATTCGGCACCGCTCGGCTGGGTCTGAAATCGGCGATGCTGAGCCGGGTCGGGGACGACCACATGGGCCGCTTCCTCGTGGAATCCCTGGCCCGCGAAGGGTGCGATGTCAGCGGCATCAAGGTCGATCCGGAACGCCTGACCGCCATGGTTCTGCTGGGCCTCAAGGATCGCGAAACCTTTCCTTTGGTCTTCTACCGCGAAAACTGCGCCGACATGGCGCTGCGGGCCGAAGACATCAGCGAAGCCTTCATTGCTTCGAGCAAAGCCTTGCTGATCACCGGCACCCATTTCTCCACCGACGGCGTCTACACGGCGAGCATCCAGACGCTGGATTACGCCGAGAAGCACAACGTCAAACGCGTTTTGGACATCGACTACCGCCCGGTGCTCTGGGGCCTGGCCGGCAAGGCGGACGGTGAAACCCGCTTTGTCGCCGACCAGAACGTCAGCCAGCATGTGCAGAAAATTCTCCCGCGTTTCGACCTGATCGTCGGCACTGAAGAAGAATTCCTGATTGCCGGCGGCTCCGAGGATTTGCTCACCGCGCTACGTAATGTGCGGCGCCTGAGTGCGGCGACCCTGGTGGTCAAGCTCGGCCCGCAGGGCTGCACGGTGATTCACGGAGTGATTCCGGTGCGTCTCGAAGACGGCGCCATTTATCCTGGAGTTCGGGTAGAAGTGCTCAACGTATTGGGTGCCGGCGATGCCTTTATATCGGGCTTCCTCGCTGGTTGGCTGGAAGACGCCAGCGACGAGCGCTGCTGCCAGTTGGCCAATGCCTGCGGTGGTCTGGTGGTGTCGCGTCACGCCTGCGCCCCGGCCATGCCAACCCGTGCCGAACTCGACTATTTGTTCAACAGCCCGGTGCCGATTACCCGGCCGGATCAGGACGCCACGCTGCAACGTCTGCATCAGGTCAGCGTGCCGCGCAAACAGTGGAAGCAACTGTTCATTTTTGCCTTCGACCATCGCGGGCAACTGGTGGAATTGGCGCACAAGGGCGGTCGCGACCTGAGCGCTATCGGCGAACTCAAGCAACTCTTTATCAACGCCGTGGAGCGGGTCGAAGCCGACTTGCGCAAACAGGGCATCGAGGCCGATGTCGGGCTGCTGGCCGATCAACGCTTCGGTCAGGACGCGTTGAACGCCGCCACCGGTCGCGGCTGGTGGGTGGCGCGGCCGGTGGAAGTGCAGGGTTCGCGGCCATTGGCGTTCGAACATGGGCGCTCCATTGGCAGCAACTTGATCGCCTGGCCGCAGGAACAAATCATCAAGTGCCTGGTGCAATTCCACCCCGACGACGAGCCGCTGCTGCGACTGGAACAGGAAGCGCAGATCAAGGGTTTGTATCAGGCCTCCCAAGTCAGCGGTCATGAGCTGCTGCTGGAAATCATCCCGCCCAAGGATCATCCATCGACCCATCCGGACGTGCTGTATCGCGCCCTGAAACGCCTCTACAACCTGGGTATTTACCCGGCCTGGTGGAAGATCGAAGCGCAGAGTGCCGAGGAGTGGAAACAACTCGACGAACTGATTCTGGCGCGTGATCCGTACTGCCGTGGTGTGGTGTTGTTGGGGCTGAATGCACCGGCAGCGGCACTGGCCGAAGGGTTTCAACAGGCCAGCCAGAGCCAGACCTGCCGTGGTTTCGCCGTGGGCCGGACGATTTTCCAGGAGCCGAGCCGCGCGTGGCTGGCCGGTGAAATCGATGACCAAGCGCTGATCAGCCAGGTGCAGGGCACGTTCGTTGAACTGATCGATGCCTGGCGTAAAGCCCGGGCCTGACGAAACACCGTGGGATCCTGTGGGAGCGAGCCTGCTCGCGAAAGCTGACTGACAGTCAACATTAATGGCGCCTGACACACCGCCTTCGCGAGCAGGCTCGCTCCCACAAGGGTTCCATGCGGGTCTTACTGATTTATGTAAAACAACAAAAGGTGCAGCCATGCCCGCTATTCGAATTGGCATCAACCCGATCTCCTGGAGCAACGACGACCTGCCGTCCCTCGGTGGGGAGACGCCGCTGAGCACCGCCCTGAGTGAAGGCAAGAAGATCGGCTACGAAGGTTTCGAACTCAACGGCAAATTCCCCAAGGACGCGAAGGGCGTCGGTGATGTGCTGCGGCCTTATGACCTGGCGCTGGTGTCCGGCTGGTATTCCAGCCGTCTGGCCCGCCGCTCGGTGGCCGAAGAAATCGAGGCCATCGGCAGCCATGTCGAGCTGTTGGCGAAGAACGGCGCCAAGGTGCTGGTTTACGGCGAAGTCGCCGACTCCATTCAAGGCCAGCACATTCCCCTGGTTGAACGCCCGCGTTTCCACACCGAACACGCCTGGCAGGAGTATGCCGACAAGCTCACTGAGCTGGCACGTTTCACCTTGTCCCAAGGCGTGCGCCTGGCGTATCACCACCATATGGGCGCCTACGTGGAATCCCCGGCGGACATCGACACGTTGATGGCGTTGACCGGCAGTGAAGTCGGTCTGCTGTTCGATTCGGGCCATTGCTACATGGGCGGCGGCGAACCGTTGCAGGTGCTGCGCAAACACATCGAACGCGTCTGCCACGTGCATTTCAAGGACGTGCGCAAACCGGTGGTGCAGCTGGCGCGCAACAACTTGTGGAGCTTCCCGGACTGCATCATCAACGGCACGTTCACCGTGCCCGGTGACGGCGATATCGACTTCGGCGCCTTGCTCGACGTGTTGCTGGCGGCCGATTACCACGGCTGGCTGGTGGTCGAAGCCGAGCAGGACCCGGCGGTGGCACCGAGCTACGTCTATGCCAAAAAAGGCTACGACACCTTGCGCACGCTGCTCGACGAGAGGACTAAGTGATGAACCTGCTGGTCAAAAGCAATGCCCGTGGCCGGACTATGGTCGAGCTGGGTAAAGGTGAGCTGGAATACGTCGGCTTCGCCGCTTACCGCTTGAGCCTGGGAGAAACCTTGCCGGTGTCGGCCGGTGATAAAGAACTGTGCCTGGTGCTACTCAGCGGCCGGGTCAGCATCAAGGGCGAAGCACCGGGGCAGGGCGCGTTCGACTGGGACAACATCGGTGATCGCCAGTCGGTGTTCGAAGACAAATCGCCCTTCGCTGCGTACTTGCCGCCTGGCAGTCAGGCGCAAGTGGTGGCGCTCAGCGACGTGCAGATCGCTGTGTGCGCCGCACCCGGTTCGACGAGCAACGGCCTCGCCCCACGGCTGATCAACCCCGACACCATGAAGCGCAGCGTGCGCGGCAAAGGCGCCAACACCCGTTACGTCTGCGACATTCTGCCGGACACCGAACCGGCCCATTCGCTGCTGGTGGTGGAAGTGCGCACGCCGTCGGGTCACTCGTCGAGCTACCCGCCGCACAAACACGACACCGACGATTTGCCGCACCAGAGCTTTCTCGAAGAAACCTATTACCACCAGATCAACCCGCCTCAGGGCTTCGTGTTCCAGCGGGTGTACACCGACGATCGCAGCATCGATCAGGCCATGGCCGTGGAAAACAGCGACCTCGTGGTCGTGCCCAAGGGCTACCACCCGGTCAGCGTGCCGTACGGTTACGAGTCGTATTACCTGAACGTGATGGCCGGCCCGAAACGTGTCTGGCAGTTCCATAACGATCCGCAGCACAGTTGGCTGCTTGATCTCTGATTTTCAACGTCTGAATTCAACTTCTGCACGGAGAACACGATCAATGAGTGACGCCCCGGTAATCGGCCATTACATCCACGGTCAAGTGCAAGACAGCAGCGAGCGGTTCAGCAACGTCTTCAATCCGGCCACCGGCAGCGTCCAGGCGCGCGTCGGGCTGGCCAGCGAGAAGACTGTCGACGAAGCCGTCGCCTCGGCCCTGAAAGCGTTTCCTCAATGGTCCGAACAATCGTCGCTACGCCGTTCGCGGGTGATGTTCAAGTTCAAGGAATTGCTCGACCAACATCACGATGAGCTGGCAGAAATCATCAGCCGCGAACACGGCAAGGTGTTTTCGGACGCCAAGGGCGAAGTCACCCGTGGCATCGAAATCGTCGAGTACGCCTGCGGTGCGCCGAACCTGCTGAAAACCGAGTTTAGCGACAACATCGGCGGCGGCATCGACAACTGGAACCTGCGCCAGCCGCTGGGCGTGTGCGCCGGAGTCACGCCGTTCAACTTCCCGGTGATGGTGCCGCTGTGGATGATCCCGCTGGCACTGATCACCGGTAACTGCTTCATCCTCAAGCCGTCCGAGCGCGATCCGTCCGCCAGTTTGCTGATGGCCCGTCTGTTGAGCGAAGCCGGTTTGCCGGACGGTGTGTTCAACGTGGTTCAGGGTGACAAGAGCGCGGTCGATGCGTTGCTGCAACACCCGGACATCGAGGCGATTTCCTTTGTCGGCTCGACACCGATTGCCGAGTACATCCACCAGCAAGCCACCTCCCGCGGCAAGCGCGTGCAGGCGTTGGGCGGGGCGAAGAATCACATGATCGTCATGCCCGACGCGGATCTGGATCAAGCCGCGGACGCCTTGATCGGTGCCGCTTACGGTTCGGCCGGCGAGCGCTGCATGGCGATCTCGATTGCCGTGGCGGTGGGCGATGTCGGCGACCCACTGATTGCCAAACTGCTGCCGCGTATCGATCAGCTCAAGGTCGGCGACGGCCTGAAGGGCGACAGCGACATGGGGCCGTTGGTGACCGCCGAGCACAAGGCCAAAGTCGAAGGTTTCATCGGCGAAGGCGTGGCCCAGGGCGCGCAGCTGATTGTCGATGGCCGCAACTTCAAGGTGCCGGGCGCCGAGAACGGCTTCTTCGTCGGTGCGACGCTGTTCGATAACGTCACGACCGAGATGAGCATCTACCAACAGGAAATTTTTGGCCCGGTGCTGGGCATCGTTCGGGTGCCGGACTTCGCCAGTGCCGTCGCGTTGATCAACGCCCACCAGTTCGGCAACGGCGTGTCCTGTTTCACCCGCGACGGCGGCATCGCCCGAGCTTTCGCCCGCACGATCAAGGTCGGCATGGTCGGCATCAACGTGCCGATTCCGGTGCCGATGGCCTGGCACTCCTTCGGCGGCTGGAAGCGCTCGCTGTTCGGCGATCACCACGCTTACGGCGAGGAAGGCATCCGCTTCTACAGTCGCTACAAAAGCGTGATGCAGCGCTGGCCCGACAGCATCGCCAAGGGCCCGGAATTCAGCATGCCGACGGCCAAATAATTCACCTGTGCGGAGAACAACAATAATGAGCAAACCCTTGCGTTTCGCCCTGAACCGTATGGTCGCCCCACGTTTGTCCCTGCCCGCGTTCATTGAGCTGGCGGTGACCCTCAAGGCCGACGCGATCGAAATTCGGAACGACCTTAAAGACGTCGAGATCGAAGACGGCACCGCGCCCGAGCGCGTCCGTGAGTTGTGTGACGCCAACGGCATCACCGTGCTATCGATCAACGCGCTGTATCCGTTTGATGTGTGGAATGACGAGCGCCGCGCACACGCCTTGAAACTCGCCGCTTATGCCCGAGATTGCGGCGCTCAAGGGTTGGTCATGTGTCCGCTCAACGACCGTGCCGACCCGCGTGACGAGGCCGCACGTGTTTCAGGTCTGCGCACAGCGTTGAGTGAACTGGCGCCGATCCTGCGCGAACACGGCATTCTCGGTTTCGTCGAGCCGCTGGGATTTAAAGAGTGCTCGCTACGCCGTAAACGCACGGCGGTGGAGGCGATCAAGGCCATCGGCGGGCTGGATGTGTTCCGTCTGGTTCACGACACCTTCCACCATCACTTGGCCTGCGAGCATAAATTCTTCCCCGAGCTGACCGGGTTGGTGCACATCTCCGGTGTCGAGGATGCCGAGGCACCGTTGGCGACCCTACGCGACGGCCACCGAGTGCTGGTGGGCGAGGGCGACATCCTCGGCAACGCGGCACAAATCGACGCCTTGCTCAGCAGCGGTTACAGCGGCTACCTGTCGTTCGAACCGTTTGCCGACAGTGTCCATGGCCTGGTGGATATCCAACAGGCGATCGGCGCGAGCATGGATTACCTGCAAAAATCCCTGGCCTGAAAGGTGCGGTTATGACCACAACAAGACTGACCATGGCCCAGGCCCTGGTGAAATTCCTCGATAACCAGTACATCGAGGTCGATGGGGTTCAAAGCAAATTCGTCGCCGGGATCTTTACCATTTTCGGCCACGGTAATGTGCTCGGCCTGGGCCAGGCCCTGGAACAGGACAGTGGCGACCTGATCGTCCATCAGGGCCGCAACGAGCAAGGCATGGCCCACGCGGCCATCGGTTTCGCCAAACAACACCTGCGGCGCAAGATCTACGCCTGCTCTTCATCAGTAGGGCCGGGCGCGGCGAACATGCTGACGGCCGCCGCGACGGCGACCGCCAACCGCATTCCCTTGCTGCTGTTGCCCGGCGATGTCTACGCCTGCCGCCAACCGGACCCGGTGCTGCAACAGATCGAGCAGTTCCACGACCTGAGCATCAGCACCAACGATGCCTTTAAGGCCGTGAGCAAATACTGGGACCGCATCAACCGTCCCGAGCAACTCATGACGGCGGCGATCCACGCCATGCGTGTGCTCACCGACCCTGCCGAAACCGGCGCGGTGACCCTGGCCTTGCCACAAGATGTGCAAGCCGAGGCCTACGACTACCCCGATTGTTTCCTGCAAAAACGCGTGCACCGCATCGAACGTCGTCCGGTCACCGAAGCGATGCTCGGCGATGCCTTGGCGCTGTTCAAAGGCAAGCGCAAACCGCTGATCATTTGCGGTGGCGGGGTCAAATACTCCGGCGCCAATGCCGCCTTGCAAGCGTTTGCCGAGCGCTTCGACATTCCCTTCGCCGAAACCCAGGCCGGCAAGAGTGCAGTGGTGTCCAGTCACCCGCTGAACGTTGGCGGAATAGGTGAAACCGGCTGTCTGGCGGCGAATCTGTTGGCCAGGGATGCGGACCTGATCATCGGTGTCGGCACCCGCTACAGCGATTTCACCACCGCGTCGAAATCCCTGTTCCAGCATCCTGAGGTGCAATTTCTCAACCTGAACATCAGCCCCTACGACGCCCTGAAACTCGATGGCGTGCAATTGCTGGCAGACGCCAAAACCGGTTTGCAAGCGCTGGCCGAGGCCTTGGGTGATTACCGCGCCGCGTGGGGCGATCAACCGCGTCAGGCCAAGGCGCAACTGGACGAGGAAGTCGACCGCCTCTATCAAATCGACTACCAGAGCAAAGACTTCATCCCGCAAATCAACGACCACATGGACCCGGCGGTGCTGCGCGAATTCATTGAGCTGACCGGTTCTTGCCTGACCCAGAGTCGAGTGCTCGGTGTGCTCAATGAAACCCTCGCCGATGACGCAGTGATCGTCGCCGCCGCCGGCAGTCTGCCCGGTGACTTGCAACGCAGCTGGCGCAGCAAGGGCGTGAACACCTATCACGTCGAGTACGGCTATTCCTGCATGGGTTACGAGGTGAACGCCGCGTTGGGTGTGAAGCTCGCCGAGCCTGAGCGCGAGGTCTATGCGCTGGTCGGCGACGGCTCCTACTTGATGCTGCATTCCGAGCTGGCGACCTCGATTCAGGAGCGACGCAAGATCAACGTGGTGCTGCTCGACAACATGACGTTCGGTTGCATCAACAACTTGCAGATGGAGCACGGGATGGACAGCTTCGGCACCGAGTTCCGTTTCCGCAACCCGCAAACCGGCAAGCTGGACGGCGGTTTCGTGCCGGTGGATTTCGCCATGAGCGCGGCGGCCTATGGCTGCAAAACCTACAAAGTGAACACCGTTGAAGAACTGAAAGCGGCATTGGCCGATGCGCGATTGCAGACGGTGTCGACGTTGATCGACATCAAGGTTCTGCCCAAAACCATGATTCACAAATACCTGTCGTGGTGGCGGGTCGGCGTGGCGCAAGTCTCCACCAGCCCCCGCACCGATGCGGTGGCCAAGACCCTGAATGAACGACTGGCCAAGGCCCGTCAGTACTGATTGCTCTGAAACGAACAACAACAAGTCTTCACAGGAGAGTCTTCATGTCTTTGCTTTCGAATCCATTGCGGCTGGGCGTCATCGGCACCGGGGCTATCGGCCAGGATCACATCCGTCGTTGCAGCCAGACCTTGCTCAATAGCCAAGTGGTTGCTGTCACCGACATCAACTTGCAACAAGCCGCCAACGTCGTTTCCGACCTGAAGCTGACCGCCGAGGTCTATCCCGATGGCCATGCGCTGATCAAGGCGCCGGAAGTCGATGCCATTTTGGTCACCTCCTGGGGGCCTAGCCACGAAGAGTTTGTGCTGGCTGCGATTGCCGCCGGCAAACCGGTGTTTTGCGAGAAACCGCTGGCGGTCACCGCTGAAGGCTGCCGCAAAATCGTCGAGGCCGAAGTGGCCCACGGCAAGCGCCTGGTGCAGGTCGGCTTCATGCGGCCGTATGACGAAGGTTATCGGGCACTTAAAGCCGTGATCGACAGCGGTCAGATTGGTGAACCGTTGATGTTGCACTGCGCGCACCGCAACCCGACCGTAGGTGAAAACTACAAGACCGACATGGCGATCACCGACACGCTGATCCATGAACTTGACGTGTTGCGCTGGTTGCTCGACGACGATTACGTGTCGGTGCAAGTGGTGTTCCCGCGCAAGAGCAGCAAGGCACTCGCGCATTTGAAAGACCCGCAGATTGTGCTGCTGGAAACCGCCAAAGGCACGCGCATCGACGTGGAAGTGTTCGTTAACTGCCAATACGGCTACGACATCCAGTGCGAAGTCGTGGGGGAGACCGGCATCGCCAAACTGCCTGAGCCGTCGCAGGTTCAATTGCGCAGCGGGGCGAAATTGTCCAACGCGATTCTGATGGACTGGAAGGATCGCTTCATCGCCGCGTACGACGTTGAGTTGCAAGCCTTCATTGATGGTGTACGGGCAGGGCAGGTGGGTGGGCCTTCGGCATGGGATGGGTTCGCGGCGGCGGTGGCGGCGGATGCGTGTATCGAGGCGCAGAACAGTGGGGCGATCGTAAAAGTCAGTCTGCCAGACCGCCCACACTTCTACGGCTAACCCCCGTAATGATCGTTCCCACGCAGAGCGCGGGAACGATCATCAGGAGAACAATATGCGTATCGGACTTGTCGGTTACGGCCATGGTGGCCGGTTTTTCCATGCTCCGCTGATCAGCAGTTTACCGGCGGCGAAGTTTGTGGGTGTGGTCACTCGTTCACCTGAACGCCGACAGTTGCTGGCGGCCGAGCATCCAGGGGTGCCCGCGTTTGACAGCATCGGCCAGTTGGTGGAAGCCGGGATCGATGTGCTGGTGGTGTCCACTCCGCTCAAGGGCCGTCCGGCGCTGGTGCTCGATGGCATCGAACACGGTGTGGCGGTGGTCAGCGACAAACCGTTCGCCGCTGACGCGCAGCAGGCGCAAACCCTGATCACCATGGCCGAGCGCCAGGGCGTGCGGCTCAGCGTCTACCAGAACCGTCGCTGGGACTCAGACTTCCTCACCGTGCGCAAACTCATCGAGTCCGGCGCACTGGGCCAGGTCACCCGTTTCGAATCGCGGATCGAGCGTTACTCACCGCAAGCGGTGAACAACGGCAGTGGTGGTGGCTTCCTGCGCGATCTCGGCAGTCATCTGGTGGATCAGGCGTTGCTTATATTCGGTCCGGTCACACGGGTCTACGCCGAACTGGATTACCTGGAAAAAGGCCAGGTCTTCGACAACGGCTTCTTTATGGCCCTGACCCATGCCAGTGGCGTGACTTCGCACCTGGGCGGCAGTTGCCTGCAAAACACCCCCGGCCCGCGCTTTCGGGTGACCGGCACCCAAGGCTGTTACAGCGTCGATGGCCTGGACGGACAGGAAGCCTCGGCGCTCGCCGGGCTCTCGCCCAAATCCGAAGGTGAACGCTGGGGCTTTGAAGAGCATCGCCGATGGGGCTGGTTCGAACAGGGCGAAGTGCGCGAACGGGTGCCCTCCGAGCGCGGTTGCTGGAATCAGTTCTATTTACAGCTGCAAGCCGCGTTACAGAGCGGTGGCCCACTGCCCGTGGACGCCCGTGACGCACTGGCGACCACCCGCGTGCTAGACGCTGCGCGACTGAGTTTCGAGCGCCATCAAGTGGTGGAGTTGAGCCCGTTCGAAAGCCATGGAACAAAATTAGAATAAAATTCTAAAATGAGTTGATATAGAAATTATATTCTAATAGAGTCATTTCCAGCGACCTGCCTCGCGACGCGTTTTCACTCTTTTGCCGCTTACTGAAATCGTCACGCCTCATCCATAAAACCAACAAGAATGTGGAGAAAGACTTTTCATGAAGACCAAGATCCGTTTCGCCTCACTTGCCTTGTCCCTGATGTTCGCCAGCGGCGCTGTACTCGCCGATATGAAGATCGGCGTCAGCATGTCGCAGTTCGATGACACCTGGCTCACCTATCTGCGCGAATCCATGGACAAGAAAGCCAAGTCCTATCCCGATGGCGTCCAGCTGCAATTCGAAGACGCCCGCAGCGACGTGGTCAAGCAGTTGAGCCAGGTCGAAAACTTCATCAGCCAGAAAGTCGATGCCATCGTGGTCAACCCGGTGGATACCGCCGCCACCAAAAAAATCACCGAAGCCGCTGTCAAGGCCGGCATCCCGCTGGTGTACGTCAACCGTCGCCCCGATGACCTGAAGTTGCCCAAAGGCGTGGTCACTGTAGCCTCCAACGATCTGGAGGCCGGCGAAATGCAGATGCAGTACCTGGCCGACAAAATGGGCGGCAAGGGCGATATCGTGATTCTGCTGGGCGACCTCGCGAACAACTCCACCACCAACCGCACCAAGGGCGTCAAAGAGGTGCTGGCCAAATACCCGAACATCAAGATCGAGCAAGAGCAGACCGGCACCTGGTTGCGGGACAAGGGCATGACCCTGGTCAACGACTGGCTGACCCAGGGCCGCAAGTTCGACGCGATCGTGGCCAACAACGACGAAATGGCTATTGGTGCTGCGATGGCCCTGCAACAGGCCGGCGTCGACAAGGGCAGTGTGCTGATCGCCGGTGTCGACGGCACGCCGGACGGCTTGAACGCAATCAAGAAAGGCAACATGGCGGTGTCGGTGTTCCAGGACGCGAAAGGTCAGGCGGATGGTTCAATCGACACGGCAGTGAAAATGGCCAAAAACGAGCCGGTTGAACAGGCCGTGTGGGTGCCATACCGCTTGATCACCCCGCAAAACGTCGACACGTTCAAATAGCCCGTCCGTTCAAATAACAACAATAGATACGCAAGGTGGCGACCGCGACCTTGCTGATGGAGTACCTGATCATGTTCGCTTCAGCGACTGCTTCGAGCACCCCGTTGGTGGGTATCCAGCCAACTGCAACACCTGTCGATGAGCCGTACCTGTTGGAGATCATCAACGTCAGCAAGGGATTTCCCGGTGTGGTGGCCTTGTCCGATGTACAGCTTCGGGTACGCCCCGGTTCCGTGCTGGCCCTGATGGGCGAAAACGGCGCCGGCAAATCCACCCTGATGAAAATCATTGCCGGCATCTATCAGCCGGACGCCGGTGAACTGCGCCTGAGGGGCAAACCGGTGGTCTTCGAAACGCCACTGGCAGCGCTCCAGGCCGGGATCGCGATGATCCACCAGGAACTCAACCTGATGCCGCACATGAGCATTGCCGAGAACATCTGGATCGGCCGTGAGCAGCTCAATGGCCTGCACATGATCGATCACCGCGAAATGCACCGTTGCACGGCGCAACTGCTGGAACGCCTGCGGATCAACCTCGACCCCGAAGAGCAGGTCGGCAACCTGAGCATCGCCGAACGGCAGATGGTCGAGATTGCCAAAGCGGTGTCCTACGATTCTGACATCCTGATCATGGACGAACCGACCTCGGCCATTACCGACAAGGAGGTTGCCCATCTGTTCTCGATCATTGCCGACCTCAAGCGTCAGGGCAAAGGCATCATTTACATCACCCATAAAATGAACGAAGTGTTCAGCATCGCCGATGAAGTGGCGGTGTTCCGTGACGGGGCCTACATTGGCCTGCAGCGGGCCGACAGCATGGACGGCGACAGCCTGATTTCGATGATGGTCGGCCGCGAACTCAGCCAGTTATTCCCGGTGCGGGAGAAGCCGATTGGCGATCTGCTGCTGTCGGTGCGCGACCTTAAACTGGACGGCATTTTCAAAGGTGTTTCCTTCGACCTGCACGCCGGCGAGATCCTCGGCATCGCCGGGTTGATGGGCTCGGGGCGGACCAACGTCGCCGAAGCGATTTTCGGCATCACGCCGAGCGACGGTGGCGAGATTCGTCTCGACGGTGAAGTGGTGCGCATCAGCGATCCGCACATGGCGATCGAGAAGGGCTTCGCATTGCTGACCGAGGATCGCAAGCTCAGCGGCCTGTTCCCGTGCCTGTCGGTGCTGGAGAACATGGAAATGGCGGTATTGCCGCATTACGCCGGCCACGGTTTCATCCAGCAAAAAGCCCTGCGCGCCTTGTGTGAAGACATGTGCAAGAAGCTGCGGGTCAAAACCCCGTCGCTGGAGCAGTGCATCGACACCTTGTCCGGCGGTAATCAGCAAAAGGCGTTGTTGGCGCGCTGGCTGATGACCCATCCACGGGTCCTGATTCTCGACGAGCCGACCCGCGGTATCGACGTCGGCGCCAAGGCCGAGATCTATCGGCTCATTTCCTGCCTCGCCAGCGAAGGCATGGCGGTGATCATGATTTCCTCGGAACTGCCGGAAGTGCTCGGCATGAGCGACCGGGTGATGGTTATGCACGAGGGCGACCTGATGGGCACCCTCGACCGCAGCGAAGCGACCCAGGAACGAGTGATGCAATTGGCTTCGGGCATGTCCCAATGCCATTAATTCAAGGGTGGACGCAGTTCTGTGGTGAGGGGATTTATCCCCGTTGGGCTGCGAAGCGGCCCCAAAAGAATGGGACTGCTGCGCAGTCCAACGGGGATAAATCCCCTCGCCACAAGCAAGCTCCCTCGCCACACAGATTTCATTTGAAAGGTAAGTGTTTATGAACGCGATACTGGAAAACAAGCCAGCAACGGCACCGGTCAAGAGTCGCCGGCGCTTTCCGACCGAGTTGAGTATTTTCCTGGTGCTGATTGGCATCGGCCTGGTCTTTGAAGTGTTTGGCTGGATCGTGCGCGACCAGAGCTTCCTGATGAACTCTCAGCGTCTGGTGCTGATGATCCTGCAGGTGTCGATCATTGGCCTGCTGGCCATCGGTGTGACCCAGGTCATCATCACCACCGGCATTGACCTGTCCTCCGGCTCGGTGCTGGCGCTATCGGCGATGATCGCTGCCAGTCTGGCGCAAACGTCGGACTTCGCCCGGGCGGTGTTCCCGTCGCTGACTGACTTGCCGGTGTGGATTCCAGTGATTGCCGGGCTTGGGGTGGGACTGCTGGCGGGGGCCATCAACGGCAGCATCATTGCTATTACCGGTATCCCGCCGTTCATTGCCACCCTCGGCATGATGGTCTCGGCGCGTGGCCTCGCGCGTTACTACACCGAAGGCCAGCCGGTGAGCATGCTCTCGGATTCCTACACGGCTATCGGACACGGCGCGATGCCGGTGATCATTTTCCTGGTGGTCGCGGTAATCTTTCACATCGCCCTGCGTTACACCAAGTACGGCAAGTACACCTACGCCATCGGCGGCAACATGCAGGCGGCGCGTACCTCGGGGATCAACGTCAAGCGGCATCTGGTGATCGTCTACAGCATCGCCGGGTTGCTGGCAGGCCTGGCGGGGGTGGTGGCTTCGGCACGGGCCGCGACCGGGCAGGCCGGGATGGGCATGTCTTATGAACTGGACGCGATTGCCGCGGCAGTGATCGGCGGTACCAGCCTGGCCGGTGGCGTAGGACGCATTACCGGCACGGTCATCGGCGCACTGATTCTCGGGGTCATGGCCAGCGGTTTCACCTTTGTTGGCGTCGATGCTTACATTCAGGACATCATCAAGGGCCTGATCATCGTGGTGGCAGTGGTCATCGATCAGTACCGCAACAAGCGCAAACTCAAGCGCTGAGCCACCGATAAAACAGCCAATGCGCCACGCCTGACCCGCGTGGCGCAGCCGTTTGTCTTCTATATACAGCCGCTCGATTGAATTTCTTGCTATAAACGCACTCCGATAACCATCACAAAGGTTGCCAAAGAGCACTTTCTGGGCTTTGTCGGACAAATTCGCTGTCTTTTCAGTTGCTGAGGCCTCAAGTCGGCCTTAGACTGCCGCCCCTCGTAAATTGAGTGCCGGGTGGCGCTTGGAATAAACGGCGCCTTTGCGATGGCCAACCCAGGTCCGCCGGAACGCTCCCTAATTCGCCTTAATGCACGTTTTTTTATAGAGATATCAATGACAAAGGACAAGTTGCTGGCCATGCCGGCGGATGACTACATGAATGCCGAGCAACATGCTTTTTTCTTTGAGCTGTTGCAGAACATGAAAGTCGAAACCCACGAGCGCATCGAGCAGAACCGCATCGCCATCGAAAGCCTGGACACCCCGGCCGATCCGGCTGACGCTGCTTCTGTTGAAGAAGAGCGCACCTGGCTGGTGAACGCGATCGATCGCGACCAGCGCATGCTGCCTCAGTTGGAACAGGCTCTGGAACGCATCAAGGAAGACAGCTTTGGCTGGTGCGACGACAGCGGCGAGGCCATTGGCCTGAAGCGCCTGCTGATCAGCCCGACCACCAAGTACTGCATCGAAGCTCAAGAGCGTCACGAACAGATCGACAAGCACCAGCGTCAGGCCTGATTTCGTAACGCCCCGCATCGCGGGCTAGCCTCACTCCTCTCAGGAGCAAGGCTTGCCCGCGATGCTTTTTTTCGTCTGCGAAAAACTCGCGCACTTCTATTGATCTGCTGCAACGCCCACTACTAATGGACCATAGATAATGGCCTTGTAGTGGCGTTTAATGCCGATACAACAATTAGAATGATGGGTGGGGTGACGAAGATGACGCGTGACGGATCTCTGGTTGCGGCAGTGCCTGCACCCACACGTTTGCCGAAAAACCTTTGGCTGACGCCGACCCTGCAAAGCATCGCCCTGATGCTCTTGTTGTGCGGCATGACGCTGGGGGGCTGGTCGCTTTACCTTGGCCTGCCATTGGCCGTGTTGGTGATTTGGCTACCTCGCTTGCGCTCGCGCGCCATCCCTGAGGCAACCCCCGTCGACAGCGCCAGCGCGATTGCCGAGTTGACTCGCGATCTTTCCTACACAACCAGTCATAACGCTTTGTCTGCCGCCGGTGTGGCCTTTTCGGTCAAGCAACTGGCCGACAAACTGCAATCGCAGCTCGGTGCCGCGGCGCAGATCGTCAGCAACGCCGAAGTGATGATCGCTACCGAACAAGCCACCTCGACACTCAGCCGGGAAGCCCTCAATGCGGCCAGCGAGGCTCATCAGAGCAGCGCGGCAGGGCGTACGGAGCTGATCGAGTCCATCGCCCGTATGCATCAACTCAGTCAGCGCGCCAGTAACAGCCGTGAACTGATCGAAGCCCTGAGCCTGCGCAGTGACGATATCCAACGGGTCACCCTGGTGATCCAGTCCATCGCCAGCCAGACCAATCTGCTGGCATTGAACGCTGCTATCGAGGCGGCACGGGCCGGGGAGCATGGTCGCGGATTTGCGGTGGTGGCCGATGAGGTTCGCGGTCTGGCCGCGCGCACGGCGACGGCTACCGGTGAAGTGGGGGAAATGGTCGCGGATATTCAGCAACGCACCGCACAAGTGGTAGAGCAGATCCGTCAACTGTCCAGCGACCTCGACACCGGGGTCAAGCAGGTCGAGCACACCGGTGAGCACCTGGAGAACATTGCGCGTCTGGCCGCTGGCGTCGAAAGCCAGGTCGGGGAAATCGCCAGGGGCGCTGACACCAACCGCGAGCAACTCGATAGCCTGTTTCACGCCATCGAACAGATGCGCAGCGACCTGGCTATCAGTGCTCAACAGACCCAGCGCCTGGCCCAAGCCGCGGTGCAAATGGAAGGTCAGGCCGAAACCATCAGCGAACGCCTCGCGGAAGTCGGACTGGATGACTATCACCAGCGGATTTATGACCTGGCCCGCGAAGGCGCGAGTCAGATTGCGGCGCGCTTTGAAGCGGATATCGACGAGGGCCGCGTCAGCCTCGATGACCTGTTTGATCGCAATTACCAGACCATTCCCAACACCAGCCCCGCCAAGTACCAGACTCGCTTCGATCGCTATGCCGATCAGGTCTTGCCGGCGATCCAGGAACCGTTGTTGCCGCGCCATGAAGGCCTGGTGTTCGCCATCGCCTGCACGCAGCAGGGCTATGTGCCGACCCACAACAAAGTCTTCAGCCAACCTCTGACCGGTGATGCGCAAGTCGATACCTTGCAAAACCGCACCAAACGCAAATTCGCCGACCGCACCGGGATCCGTTGTGGCAGCCATCAGCAGGCCGTACTGCTGCAAACCTACACCCGCGACACCGGTGAGCTGATGCACGACCTCTCGGTGCCGATCATGCTCAAGGGCCGGCATTGGGGTGGTTTGCGATTGGGCTATAAACCCGAGAATCCTCGCTAGTCGCGTGATGCTGGCTTTTGTGGCGAGGGGATTTAGCGAAACGTCGCACCGCCCCGTTCGGCTGCGCAGCAGTCGTCAATCCGGACAATTCAGTATGTCTGAACGGGCGCTGGGGGCCGCTTCGCGACCCAACGGGGATAAATCCCCTCGCCACAGTCAAGGTATTTGGGCTAGTGGGCCTGATGCATACGCAGGTTCAGGTCGTCGACCACCCGTGCCCAATCGGCGTCTTCACGTAATTGTTCTTTCAGGAAGCCGGCTTGCTGCGGGGTCCAGAACTCGGCATCGATGAGCTTCTTGTCGTCGGCCAGCGGGGAATGACGGGCAATAAAATCGTCGATGGCCTTCTCGCTGGAGTCCAGACCGAGTTGGTCGAACAAGCCTTTCAAGTCGTGTGTAGGTGAATCCATGTTCATCTCCTTGCGGGTCGCGTCGAGTGCGAGATCTGAGGGGCGGCTTCAATACATCTGAGGGAGCCGCGCTTCAGGAGTTCGATGGCGATGTTCGAAAGCAGAAGTGAGCATAGACTGCAAACCGACTATCAGGCTTTCAATGCCCCTTCATCCACCGCAAGCTTCAGCGCCTTGGCGGCTTCCTGGGCGGCAATGGCGGCGATGTCCGAGGTCTTAAACCAGCGATCCTTCTCGACCTGGTGATACGTCACAGTGGTCAGCGGTGGTTTGGCGCGCATGACAATGACTGCCTGGAATTCGCCTTCGACGTCTCTGGCTTCGCCCCGGATGAAAAATTCGCCGATATCAAATTCGGTCACGTTGCAGCCTTCCTGGAAATATTCTGTTGTTTTGAACACCGCCCGCCCTGGGGACCGGTTTCATTGGTCCGGCAGTATGGCAGTAGTTGCATGCCGGCGGCTGAGATAAGTCGCCGGCATGACGAAGCGTCTATAGAAATGAATTCAGCGGGACCGTCAACTGCGTAACTCGAGAGAGCGGGCAAGGGCGCAGGCTTCGTTATGCTTGCTGCGGAAACCTCTGACGCGGCCGGTGGAAATTTCCTTGATATGGAAGAAGGCATTGCCGGCCAAAAACACCTGAAAGCGTGGCCGGGCAAGCTCTTCAGGGTGGTATTCATGCGGTTGAAACATCACCGAGTGCAGGGTCGGCGAGCTGTTTGTGTAAGGGGCCGGGGGGTGAGCGAAGTGTGTCAGCGTGCACATATGAAGTCCTTTTCGTTGTTTTACCGACGTGTGTTTGTCGTTTTGGGTAGTCTCGGTGAGCATCGCTGCTCTAGAATCACCACCACTGGTTGGCGATTCATGCTTATCTAAAGCAATTTTCTGCAGGCGATATGTAGGAAAAGTGCTTTTATTAAAGAGTTTGTTCCCTAAGGTTGGTAGTCCGGTTTTATCTGGCCGTCAGAAGGGCGTTTTCCTTCAACCTCTGACGAAAACCAGGCAAGACGACGTGAGTGACGTTCCAGTAGTCTTCTTAAACCTCGCGATGAATGAGTGCTCTGCTCGTTTCAGGATTTCAACCCGGGTCATTTGGCTACACCTTCGGCATTGCCGCTTTTTTCTGCTGTGCGCTATTTTCCTGCGTGCAGCATCATTTTCAGATGTGGGGATGTTTCCTTGGCAGTAAGTAATCTCGATATGCATGCTTTGTTCGTGCTGGGTGATTTGCGCGCAAAGCTGGTTAAACAGTTCCAGTCACGTTTTGTTTACATCACCGAACAGAACGCTGAAGGCATTTATATTGCCGAGATCGACACCGAAGAAGCGTTGGTGGTTGATGACAAACCTGGGCTTAAACTCAAGGTCGGCGATCATTTCAGCGCCTCTGTATTGCCCAGTCGCGAAGGCGGCAAGCTGGACATCAAGTTCCGCGAAATCAAACTCACGGTTTACGGCCTGGGTGATTACGCGTTCGTCACCACCGCTGATGGCCACGGGATCGTGTTCAAGGAAGGTCATAGCGTGGTGATGGTGTTCGCCGCTCACCAACAGTTGCAGGAAGGCCTGACCAAAACCCTGAAAGCCGTGACCGCCAAGGCTGCCAAGTGGCGCAAAGGCGAACTGATTACCTTCAAGGCCAGCGAGTAATGACCCTGACCCGCGCCGACTTCCACGTACAGAACCAGGCCAGCGCGCAAGTCGAGGCCCGACGGCTGTTCGACCAGAAGGCTGTTTTGCAAGGTGCATGGCTCGGTTGGGTGGCGTCACAGATCTATACGTTGCGTCCGGCGGAGTACGCCAGCATGGTACGAAGGGAGCTGGCGCGCTTGCAGGAAACTTCCGAAAATTAGTTGACCCCCCCTCGAAAGCAGGAACCTCTACTACAGTCAGTTGACTGAGTATTCAGAGGCTTTGCGGTCTTCTGCCAGGCCATCCTGCTATTGTTGCGAACAGCACGAGGTGCAAAAGCATGAACGGATTTCGACGGTTGCTGGCCGCTACCCTGGCCACTTTCGGTTTGCTGGCTTCACCCGTTCCAGTGTTCGCTGCCCAGGCGCCGATCCACTTCGCCGACCTGAACTGGGAAAGCGGCAGCCTGATCACCGATATCCTGCGGATCATCGTCGAGAAGGGCTACGGGCTGCCGACCGATACCCTGCCGGGGACGACCATCACCCTGGAGACCGCGCTGGCCAACAATGACATTCAGGTGATTGGCGAAGAGTGGGCCGGTCGCAGTCCGGTCTGGGTCAAGGCTGAGGCCGAAGGCAAAGTCGTGAGCCTCGGCGATACGGTCAAGGGCGCGACTGAAGGCTGGTGGGTGCCCGAATATGTGATCAAGGGCGATCCGGCGAAAGGCATCAAGCCGCTGGCGCCGGACCTGCGCAGTGTCAGCGACCTGCCGCGTTACAAGGGTGTATTCAGCGATCCGGAAACCCCGGGCAAGGGGCGCTTCCTCAATAGCCCGATCGGCTGGACGTCGGAGGTGGTCAACAAACAGAAGCTCAAGGCGTATGGGCTGGACGACAGCTATGTGAATTTTCGCAGTGGTTCGGGGGCGGCACTGGATGCGGAGATCAGTTCTTCGATTCGTCGCGGCAAACCGGTGTTGTTCTATTACTGGTCGCCTACGCCATTGCTCGGCCGCTTCAAACTGATTCAGCTCGAAGAGCCGCCGTTCGACGCCGAAGCCTGGAAGACCCTGACCGACGCCGACAACCCGAATCCGAAACCGACACGCTCACTGGCCTCGAAGTTGTCCATCGGTGTGTCCACGCCATTCCAGAAACAGTATCCGCAGATCGCCGAGTTCTTCAGCAAGGTCGACTTGCCAATCGGTCCGCTGAACAAGGCGCTGGCCGAGATGAGCGAAAAACACACCCCGCCACGGCAGGCGGCAGAGGCGTTCATGAAGGCGCACCCGGACGTGTGGCAGGCTTGGGTGCCCAAGGATGTGGCGGAAAAAGTATCTGCCGAGTTGAAGTGATGCGGTGAGTTTGATGCCGCCTTCACGCCCTGAGCCTTTCCGTCAACACGATGTTGCTGTGTCCGGCTCGCTGATCAAAGGCGAGCCGTGCCGAAGCAAGGTCTGTAAATAAACCTTTTCGTCGTACACGGTGCTGCTCTTCCAGCACTGATAAACGATCCGGATCCACTTGAACGCCAGGGCCCTGAGGGCTGCTTGGTAAGAGCTGCCTTTGGCCCTTTGCTGGCGATAATACGCCTCTGCCCACACCGATTGATTGATGCTGTGGGCAGCCCACTCAACAAAGGTCTGGCGCAAAAAAGTTGCGCATTGATAGCGCCAGTGGACGACTTTTTTCTTGCCACTGCGTTCGGTGACCGGGGCAATTCCGGCATATCGCTGCACCGCACTGGCATCCTTGAAGCGATCACGCTGCTCACCAAAGGCGACCATCAACCGTGGGGCAAGCTGTTGTCCCGCGCCGGGCAAGGCCTTGAAGAGTCGATAGTCGGCCAGGGTGTTGGCAGTTTTTTCGATCTCCCGATCAAAATCTTTGATCGCCGTGATGACCCCTTTCAGTTGCGAGACCAGGGCCAGCACATACAGCGCTGAAGGACTGACCACGCCTGGATCTTCAGTCAACGGCATGGCTTTGGCGATCAATGCCAAACGCTGCTGATTGAGCTCAGCATGGCGAACATTATGCGCGTGAAGGAACTTCAAAACGCTGGCTGGCCGAGCGCGCTTAAGCGTTTCAAAGGTCGACCAGCGCGCCAGAAATTCACAAAAAACCAGCGTGTCATGGTCATGAAACAGCTCCAGGGCCAACGGGTAGTACTGTTTGAGCATGCAGACCAGACGGTTGCTGATCTTGACCCGGTCATCGACCAATCCGCGGCGATGTTCGGTCAGGCTGGCGAGCGAACGCATGGCGGAGCTTTGCTGGACCAGTTGAGGAAACCGTTCGGGATGATTCAGCAACAGCTCAAGCGCCCATTGAGCATCCGTTGGATCATCCTTGGCGCCACTGGGGACGAAGGTTTTACGGTGCCGGGCCAAGGTGCTCGGATTGATCGGAAAGATACAAAAAAACTCATATTTTTGCAGAGCCGCTATCAGTGGGCCTTTGTTCAACTCCACGGCGATCGCGATCGGGCCACCGTAACGTTGATGCAGCGACCTGGCCCAGCGATCAATCGACTCGGGCTCGTGGTCGATGACCTCGAAACTGCGCTGAGCCTCTCCAGCTATCTGCAAACAGATGTCGTGCTTGGCGTCTGCCCAATCAATTCCGATATAAGCAGTGAAACTCTGAGACAGGAGCGTTTGCATGGAACACCTCAACAGGCGCTAAAGTACATGCAGGGACATGCATGCTTGCGTCCAGCGAAGGCGATATAGAGAGCCGTGTCGGGCTTTCCCTGAGAATTCGTTAGAGGGCGCAAGCGCACCTGTGGACTCGAAGGTGAAGGCGTAATCATCGAGTGCTGCGCGAGCAAATTCGTAGCCCACAGGTGCATGTTCCTTCCTCGCCGACAACCGACTTCCAGCGAATATCAGTATGGAAGAGAAAGGAACGGACTACCTATATCGCGAGCAAGCCCGCTCCGACTGCAGGCGAACACGTTGTACAGGACGCAGCAATAAAGCATCCAGGCCATCATTGTGCGATCAGTTCGGGCGAGTTTCATGGGGCGGCACTTTATCATTGCCGATGACGAATACCCTTACAAAATCGTTCAAGGAAGTTCATCCTGCTGCGACATTTCACGCTGGAAGTCTGAACATGAGCCTATTGATCGCGCAATGGATGGCTGCCATCTTCCTGTTGATCAGCCTGATCCACCTGTACTGGGCGGCAGGTGGAAAGTTGGGTAGCGAGGCGGCGATCCCGCGAATATCCGCAAAGGGCGGCGGGGAATCCAGGCCGGCCTTCAAACCTTCAGGCTTTGCCACGTTATTGGTGGCGGTCGGGTTGCTGCTGATTGCGATGCTGGTGTGCTTGCGGGTCGGCCTGTATTTGCCGACGGTGCATCACTGGTCGCTGCAATGGGTGATCAGCGCCATTGCGATGCTGATGTTCGCCAGGGCGATCGGCGATTCGAATCTGATTGGGTTCTTCAAACAGGTGAAGGATTCGAAGTTTGCGCGGCTCGACACCTGGGCGTATTCGCCGTTGTGTGTGGTGCTGGGGGCGGGATTGTTGGCAGTCGCCTGGATTTGATCTGAGGTAATGCAAGATCAAAAGCTCGCAGCCTAACTCACGCTCTCCGTGCGCCGACTGCTCACCTCAGCCGGCACATCATCCCCGGCCATGCGCTTGCGAAACAGCGCCGCCCGCGCCAGCAGCAACGTGGTCACCGGCACCGTAATCGACAACAGGATCGGAATCATCCAGGCATGCAGCACTGGCCCGGATTTGAGTGCTGAAAAGTAAATGATCGAGGCCAACGCCACGCACCAGGCACCCAATGTCGACGCCAGCGCCGGCGGGTGCATGCGCTGGAAGTAATCTTTCATCCGCACCAGGCCAACGGCGCCGATCAGTGTAAACAGACTGCTGAGCACCAGCAGGACCGCCACCGGAATTTCAACCCACAGAGACAGTTCAACGCTCATTCGATCACCTCGCCACGTAACAGGAATTTCGCCAGGGCAAACGAGCCGACGAAGCCGAACAGCGCAATCAGCAGCGCTGCCTCGAAGTAAGTGTCACTGGCATACCGAATGCCCAGCGCCAGCATCATCAGCATCGCAATGATGTACAGGTAATCCAGCGCCAGAACCCGGTCCTGGGCCGACGGCCCCTTGAACAGCCGGATCAGCGTCAGAATCATCGCCAGGGAAAAGATGAACAGGCTCAGCAGGATTGCGTTCGACAGCAAGGCGCTCATTCGAAGATCTCCATCAAGGGGCGCTCATAGGTCGCCTTGAAGTGCTGGATGAACAGCGCTTCGTCGTCCAGATCGAAGACGTGCAGCAATAGAATGCTGCGGTCCAGCGCCAGTTCCGACCAGACCGTGCCGGGGACCACCGTGCAGATCATCGACAACGCGGCCAGGCCGTTGGCGTCACGCAAGTGCAGCGGGACCTTGATGAAGCGCGAGCGCGGTGGACGGCGACCGGCGTTGAGCACGCTCCAGGCCACGGCGAGGTTGGACACCACCACATCGCGACCGACCAGAAAGAACAAACGCGCCATCACGCCCGGCCGACGAATGCGGATCGGCAGGGGTCGCAGCTTGCGCATCATCAACGGCGCGCAGAACCCCAGCACCGCGCCCAGCAGCAGATTGCCGGGGCTCATCGACAGGTTCAGCACCAGCCACAACAACCACAGCGCCAGCGACAACCACGGGGCCGGAAACAGACGCTTCATGGATTGACCTCCGCTACTGCGGGTTTGGCTTCCGGGCTTGGAATCGCACGGGTACCGAGCACCGCCATCACGTATTGCTGCGGGTTGTTCAAGGCTTGGGCGGCCGCCTGGGTGTAGCGCAGCAGCGGTTCGGCCTTGAAGGTCAGCGCAATGCTCAAGCCCAGCAGCGCGATGATCGGCACGCATTCGAAACGTCGCAACAATGGCGACGGCCGCTCCTCCGGTGTCCAGAAGCGCTGGATGCCCAAGCGCGAGAAGGCAATCAACGACGCCAGCCCGGAGAGGATCAACAGCGCGAGCAAGCCCCACGCCGCGTTCGAAACCGGCTCATCGCTGCCATTGCCCAGGCCCAACGGATTGAGCAGGGCGCTGAGCAGGCTGAGTTTACCAATGAATCCCGAAAGCGGCGGCATGCCGATGATCAGCAGCGCGCAGGCAATGAAGCTCAACCCGAGGAACGCCATGGTCCAGGGAATCACTTGCCCGACCACGGCTTTCTGCTCGTCATCGAGGTTGATGCCTTTGGGCGGCTGCAAGGATTCCATCGGACGCGGGAGCAGATCGCCGTCATCGAACAACGGCATCTCATTGGCCGAACGCGAACGCTCGATCAGTTCGGCCAACAGGAACAACGCGCTCAACGCCAGGGTCGAGCTGACCAGATAGAACAGTGCCGCACCGATCAGGTTCGGCTGGGCGAAACCGATGGCCGACAGCAGAATCCCGGCCGACACCAGAATGCTCAGGCTGGCCAGACGCTCCAATCGTTGTGCGGCGAGAATCGCGACGGCGGCGCAGACGATGGTCGCCATGCCGCCGTAGATCAGCCAGTCGCCGCCAAAATACGCCGAGGCGCCGGCCTGGCCGGAGAACAGCAGGGTCCACAAGCGCAGCAAGGTGTAGACGCCGACCTTGGTCATGATCGCGAACATCGCCGCCACCGGTGCGCTCGCCGCGGAATACGCCGGCACCAGCCAGAAGTTCAGCGGCCACATCCCGGCCTTGGCCAGGAACGCCACCGCGAGAATTCCCGCGCCGGCATGCAGCAGGCCCCGATCAGCCTCGGGCACTAGCGGGATCTTCAGCGCCAGATCGGCCATGTTCAGGGTGCCGGTGACGCCGTAGATCAGCGCCGCGCCGATCAGGAACAGTGACGAGGCCAGCAGGTTAATCGAGAGGTAATGCAGCCCCGACGACACCCGCGACCGACCCGAACCGTGGAGCATCAGGCCGTAAGAGGCCGCCAGCAGCACTTCAAAAAACACAAACAGGTTGAACAGGTCCGCCGTCAGGAACGCGCCGTAAAGCCCCATCATCTGGATCTGGAACAACGCGTGGAAACTTGAACCGGCGCCGTCCCAACGGGCCATGGCAAACAGCAGGGCGCAGACGCCGATGATCCCGGTCAGCACCAGCATCAGCGCCGACAGTCGATCGACCACCAGCACGATGCCGAACGGCACCTGCCAGTTGCCCGGCAGGTACACGCCGATGGAGCCGGGGACGTCCGTTTCCTGAGTCCATTGCAGCAACAGCACGGCAATGCCCAGCCCCACCAGACTGGAGAGCAGGTTGATCTTGGCCTTTAACGGCCGGTGTTTCTCGCCCAGCATCAGCATCACGGCGGCGGTCAGCAGCGGCAGCAGAATCGGTGCAGCGATCAGGTGCGGCATCAGATTCATTCTTTAGGCTCCCGGCCATCCACATGGTCGGTACCGGTCAGGCCCCGGGAGGCCAGCAGCACCACCAGAAACAGCGCGGTCATGGCGAAGCTGATGACGATCGCGGTCAGCACCAGCGCTTGCGGCAGCGGATCGGTGTAGTGCAACAGGTCTTGCGGCACGCCGTCCTTGATGATCGGCTCCTTGCCGATAAACAGGCTGCCCATGCTGAAGATGAACAGGTTGACGCCGTAGGACAGCAGGCACAGGCCCATGACCACCTGAAACGTCCGCGGTCGCAGGATCAGCCAGACCCCGGACGCCGCCAATACGCCGATGGCGATTGCGATGACTTCTTCCATCAGACGGCTCCTTGCGTGGCGACGGATCTAGGCAGGGCAGCGGTCTTGTGACCGCGTACCGATTGGTGAGCGAGCGCGGTGAGGATCAGCAGGGTCGAACCGACCACCACGGCGTACACGCCGATGTCGAAGAACAGCGCACTGGCGATGTGAATATCGCCCAACACCGGCAGATCCAGATGCCAGGTGTGGGTGGTCAGGAACGGATAACCGACCGCCATCGCCCCAAGCCCGGTGACCGTAGCGAACAACAATCCAGTGCCCATCCAGCGCAGTGGTCGCAGGCTCATTTGCGCCTCGACCCACTGGGTGCCGGCGACCATGTATTGCAGGATGAACGCCACCGACATCACCAACCCTGCGACAAAGCCGCCGCCCGGTTGATTGTGGCCGCGCATGAACAGGTAGACCGATACCACAAACGCAATCGGCAACAGCAGGCGCACCAACACCGCCGGCACCATCATGAAACCGAGCGCGGTGTCGCTGGCCTGGCGCGGGTTGACCAGGTCGGTGACCACGTCGGGTGCCAGCAGACGTTGCTGGGCGGGCAATTGCAGGCTTTCTTTCGGAGGTCGGAAGCGTCGCAGCAGGGCGAATACGGTCAAGGCCACGGCCACCAGCACGGTAATTTCACCAAGGGTGTCGAAGCCGCGGAAGTCCACCAGCATCACGTTGACCACGTTGCTGCCGCCGCCTTCGGGCAGGGCACGGCTGAGGTAGAACGATGAAATGTGGTTCGGTGTCTGGCGCGTCAGCATCGCGTAGGCCAGCAGCGCCATGCCGCCGCCGACCACGGTCGACAACAGCAAGTCGCGGATACGGCGGGTGCGTGCCTTGCGCAGGGTGCTCGGCAGCGGCGACACCTCTTCGATCCGGCGCGGCAACCAGCGCAGACCGAGGAGGATCAGCACCGTGGTCACCACTTCGACGGCCAGTTGCGTCAGCGCAAGATCGGGCGCCGAGAACCAGACGAAGGTCACGCACGTCATCAGGCCGCAGACGCTGACCATGGTCAGGGCTGCGAGCCGGTGATACTTGGCCTGCCACGCCGCGCCGAGGGCACAGGCAATCGCCAGCAGCCAGAGGGTCACGAACACGATCGAGCCGGGAATCTTCGGCCGGTCACCCCAACTCAGGCTGCTGTGGAGCATCGGGATCAACCCGGCCAGCACTGCCGCGAGTACCACCAGGAATAATTGGGCTTGCAGGCGCTTGGTGCTGATCCGCCGCTCGAGACGACGGGCCAGGCGCATCATGATCACCAGGCTGCGCTCGAACAGCCGCTTGCCGTTGAACCGGCCAATGAGCGGCGGGTACTTGAAGCGCCCGCGCTTGAGCTGATTACGTAGCAGCAGATAAAGCACGATGCCGCAGGACATGGCGATCAGGCTCATGATCATCGGTGCGTTCCAGCCGTGCCAGATCGCCAGGCTGTATTCAGGCAAGGTTCCGCCCACCACCGGCAGGGCGGCAGCAGCCAATAGCGGGCCGACCACCTGCGCCGGGAAAATCCCCACGACCAGGCAGACGAACACCAGCAGTTCCACCGGTGCGCGCATCCAGCGTGGCGGTTCGTGCGGGGTGTGCGGCAGGTCGGTGGCGGTCGGGCCGAAGAACACGTCGACGGTAAAGCGCAGCGAGTAGGCGACGCTGAACGTCCCGGCGATGGTCGCGACGATCGGCAGGGTCATCTCGATCCACGCTGTCGCGTTGATGAACACCGTTTCGGCGAAGAACATCTCTTTCGACAGGAAGCCATTGAGCAACGGCACACCGGCCATCGAGGCGCTGGCGACCATGGCCAGGGTGGCGGTGAACGGGATCAGCTTGATCAGGCCGCTGAGCTTGCGGATGTCTCGGGTGCCGCTTTCGTGGTCGATGATCCCGGCGGCCATGAACAGCGAGGCCTTGAAGGTCGCGTGGTTGAGAATATGGAACACCGCGGCCACGGCGGCCAGCGGACTGTTCAGGCCCAACAGCAGCGTGATGAGGCCCAGGTGACTGATGGTCGAGTAGGCCAGCAGACCCTTGAGGTCGTTCTGGAACATCGCGCAGTACGCGCCGAGCAACAGGGTGCAGGCGCCAGCGCCGCTGACGATATAGAACCATTCTTCACTGCCCGACAGCGACGGCCACAGTCGTGCGAGTAGAAACACGCCGGCCTTGACCATGGTCGCCGAGTGCAGATAGGCCGAAACCGGTGTCGGCGCCGCCATCGCGTGGGGCAGCCAGAAGTGGAAGGGGAATTGTGCGCTTTTGCTCAGGGCGCCGATCAGGATCAGGGGGAGCAGAATAGGGTAGAGGGCGTGCGCGCGAATCAGATCGCCCGCGGCCAGGACCTTGTCCAGGTCATAGCTGCCGACCACATGGCCGAGCAGCATGACCCCCGCCAGCAGACACAAACCGCCTGCGCCGGTGACCATCAGCGCCATATAAGCACCGCGTCGCGCATCGGCGCGGTGGTGCCAGTAGCCGATCAGCAGGAACGAGAAGAGGCTGGTCAGCTCCCAGAAAAACACGATCTGGATCAGGTTGCCGGAGATCACCAACCCGAGCATGGCGCCCATGAACGCCAGGAAAAATGCGAAGAACCGCGGTACGGGATCGTCCGGTGACATGTAATAGCGGGCGTACAACGAAACCAGCGTGCCGATGCCCAGCACCAGCATCGAGAACAGCCAGGCGAAACCGTCCATGCGCAGGACGAAGTTCAAGCCCAGGCTGGGCAACCAGAAAAATTCTTCGCGGATCACGCCGCCATGGGCGATTTGCGGGTACAAGAGGGCGACCTGAACGGTGCCAATCAAGGCAACCAGGCCAGCCAGCAGAGATTCGGTATTACGCGCGTTGTGCGGCAGCAAGGCTGCCAGACAGCTGCCGATAAAAGGCAGAAGCAGTAGAACTATCAGGGACATAGGCTTCTAATCTGCGGAAGTTTGTGAAGCATCATACGTGCCAGTTCCCGGATCGCCAAACGCCAAGCTGTCGCAGAATCCTACAAGGTAGACGGAAAAAACCTGTTTTTCATGGTTTCAGAGAGTGGGATTTCGCCTTACCCGGCCCCATCGCGGGAAAGCCCGCTCCCACAGAGATTTTGGTTGTACCCAAATCGCGTGTACACCTCCAGACCCTGTGGGAGCGGGCTTGCCCGCGATGGCTGACTATCAAGCAACGTAGAAATGGGGCTTATCGCTGGGTTTCTTGTTCCAACTCTTCCTCAGTCACTACAGCCTTACCCTTGGTCTTCAACTCACTGACAATCACTGCCGCCACAATCAACCCCGCGCCGACCAGCGCAATGGCCGGCAACCGCTCCCCGGCGATCCGCCCGACAATCCCGGCCCACACCGGCTCACCGGCATAGATCAACGTCGCCCGGGTTGGCGAAACACTCTTTTGCGCCCAGTTCATCGCCACTTGAATTGCAGCACTGGCCGCGCCCAACCCCAACGCGCTGCACAACAACAGCCACGAGAAGTCGGGAATCGCTTCCTGAGTCGGCACCACCATCAAAAACGCCAGCACCGAAGTGACCGCCAATTGCACCACCGTCACCCGGCGCACATCGACCTGTCCCGCATAAGTGCTGATCAAAATGATTTCCGCCGCAATCGCCACGGCGCTGATCAGCGTGGCGATTTCACCGGGGCTGAAATTCAACGAAGCGCCGGCCGGCCCCGACAGCAACATCAACCCGGTAAACGCCAACATGATCCCGATGCTCGGCATCAGACCCGGACGCCGACCCAGCACCAGCCATTGCAGCAACGGCACGAAGGGCACGTACAACGCGGTAATAAACGCCGACTGACTGCTGGCAATGCTCTGCAACCCGACGGTCTGCAAACCATAACCAAGCATGATCGCCACACCGATAAAGGCCCCGGCCTTCAATTCGAACAACGTCAGTTCACGCAGGTGACGCCAGGAGAACAGCGCAACAATGAGCGCCGCCGCGGCAAAACGCAGACCGACAAAAAACATCGGCCCGCTGACGGTCATCGCGTGCTGCACCAGCAAGAAGGTGCCGCCCCAGACCATGGTGATCAGCACCAGCACGCACTCGGCCTTGCTGAATCGCGAGAAACGGGGGGAAGTGTGAGAGGTGTTCACCGACGTCATGACCTTGCGCGCTACCTGAGGGGGACGCACAATGCGCCGAATGTTGCGCAGTATACTGCCCAACCCCATCAAGTGAGCAATATAGTGCACAAAGATTCCACGCATCGGGCTTCGGTCCTTCAGCACGTCAGCCAAAACGTTCGACGCTTGCGCCACGCCGCCGACATGAGCCAGACCGCACTGGCCGAAAAGTCCGGGGTCAGCCGTCGGATGCTGGTGGCCATCGAAGCCGGCGAGAAGAACGTCAGCCTCACCACCCTCGATCGTGTGGCCGAAGCGCTGGACGTGGCCTTCAGCGACCTGATCCAGGCCCCGGATGCCCGCGATCCAAGCCGCATCAACGAACTGGCTTGGGCCGGGGCTATTCCTGGCAGCAAAGCCGTTTTATTGTCCAAAGCCACCGCCACCCGTGAAGTCGAACAGTGGGAATGGTGCCTGCAACCGGGGGAAATTTACCCGTCGCAACCGGACGCCGAGGGCTGGAGTGAACAAATCTACGTCTTCGAAGGTTGCCTGACGTTGATGCTGGGCGACGTGCCGCATGAGATAGTCGCCGGCGAATTCTACATGTTTGCCAGCAACCAGCCCCATGCCTATCGCAACGATGGGCCGGTGGCGGCGCGGTTTGTGCGAAACGTGGTGATCTAACTGTTTGCCGATCAACACTGGATAGACACTTTGCTGTTTTGAAGCTGCATGTCTTTCTCGGATGATTCTTTAACCTATTAAAAACAAAGTAATTTAGTCAGGTTGGCCTGGGGCTGCCTGATAGCTTTGCAAAACATTAATGGGCAATCTGCACGCCTAGTTTTTAGGTAAACACTGACCAGTGAGAACGGCATGAGTGAAATCCAGAGCGGCCAGGCGACCGACGTCCTCCGCCACGCAGACATCCTGATCGTCGGCGGCGGCCTCAGCGGTGCCATGCTGGCAGCGCAGTTGCTACGTCTGCCGGGCAAACGTCAGGTGCTGGTGATCGAACCCCGCGCCGAATTGGGACGGGGCGAGGCGTACAGCGCGGTCGAGTTGGGCCATACGCTCAACGGCAATGCGGCGCGCATGAGCGTCGACCCGGACAACGCTGACGACCTGACCCAATGGCTGACCGAGTACATCGCGGCCGGCGGCTGGCCGGAGTCTGACGAGCAACATGTGCCGCTCAGCGAATTGTTCCCGCCTCGGGGGATTTTCGGTCTGTACGTGCAGCAGCGCCTGTCTGAAGCGCAAGCGGTGGGCGCTGTGAACGGTTCAACGGTCGAGCATGTCCGGGCCGAGGTGGTTGACCTGCAAACCCGGGACGATTCGGTGCTGCTGACGTTGAGGGACGGGCAACGCTTGCAGGGCGCTTATGCGGTGTTGGCGACGGGGATGTTTCCCGCTGCGCGCACGCCCCAGACCGAGTCCAGCGGCTTGAACGCCGCTGCGCTTGATCCGTGGGATGTTGCCGCCATGCAACAACTCGAGCCGCCGTCGACCGTGCTGATCATCGGTTCGGGCCTGACCATGGTCGATGCCGTGGTGTCGCTGGAACAGGCTGGGCATCGCGGGCCGATCGAAGTGTTTTCCCGTCATGGCTTGCTGCCTCACGTGCGTCGACAGCCACCGGCCTGGGCAGATTTTCTCTCCGAGGATCAGAGCATTCGTACGCCGCGTCAGCTGGTGCGCGAACTGCGTCGGCATTGCATGGACGCCATTGCTCAAGGCATCGACTGGCAGGCGCCGCTCGACACCGTGCGGGTACATATCGGCCGTTTATGGAATCAGGCGACGGACGTGCAGCGTCGACAATTCGTGCGGCATGTACGGCCGTGGTGGGAAAGTCACCACCACCGCTCGCCGCCGTTGAGTGCTGAGTTGGTGGAACGCTTGCACAAGGAAGGGCGGTTGCGGATTCAGGCGGCGTCGTTCAAAGGGCTGGAGCCTTCAGTGGACGGAGCAGTGAGCATCCGCATTCGGCGTCGTGGTGAATCAGAAATCACCGTTGTCAGCGGCGCGGCGTTGATCAATTCCAGCGGCATCGAATACGACTGGCGACGGGTCGCCCGACCGTTGCCACAGCAATTGCTGGCGCGAGGATTGATTCGGCCGGGACCGTTGGCGCTGGGGATCGCAGCGGCGGTGGATGGCGCGGTGTTGGGCGCCGATGAACACGTTGCCAGCCGTCTGTTTGCCCTGGGACCACCGTTGCGTGGCATGTGGTGGGAAAGCACCGCAGTGACCGATGTGGCGAGTCAGGCAAAAGCCCTCGCAGCACGACTGGCAACAACGCCGCCCCTGTAGCAGCAGCCTCGCGGGCTCGGCAGCTGTTACAGGATATTGGTGGTCAGCTATTACGAACAAACCCCGAATAGATCAGATCTACCCGGGGTTTGTTGTTTCAAACGGCGCAAAGCCGTTAATCAATAACGCTGGTACTTCGAACCGAACTCAGGGCGGTTTTCAGCGACGTAGAGTTTACTCGCCTGACTGTCTTTGTGATCAACGCTGACGGTGTTTACGTTCAGTGTGGTGGGTTGGCTGACTTTAGCCGCTGCAACGACTTGCGAGGTGGTATGTGGGGCGGCGATGGCGGATGTAGCGCCAAGAACCGAAAGGGCGAAACCAAGACCAATGATGCTTTTCATGATGTTGCTCCAGAGAGTGGGGAGAAGATGTGGCCACTGTAGTGCTGGAGCGCCGTGATGAAAAAACACCCTGACGCATAGTTGTTATCGAGAGCGTTGATCCACCGTCGTCCTTGATGAAATGAGGCGCAGATCTTAGTA
Source organism: Pseudomonas sp. Hz4 (assembly GCF_054898165.1). NCBI lineage: Bacteria > Pseudomonadati > Pseudomonadota > Gammaproteobacteria > Pseudomonadales > Pseudomonadaceae > Pseudomonas > Pseudomonas sp. Hz4. Next base: position 2,643,061 of record NZ_CM142719.1, read on the forward strand.
CGGGCGCGCTGCAACTCCCCCGGGGAGTTGCCGGGGCTTTTGCGTCAGATCTCAGGTCTTATGGGTGTGGCTTGTTGTAGCGGCCAGGCGCAAGATATAGCACGATATCCCCACAGCGATCACTACCGTTCTACCTGATCAGACTTTCGTAATAATTGTCCGACCGGCTTTGCTGAAAGTGCACATCGTTCAAAAAGGCTTTTAGTGGGTTGAGATTTCGATCATCCGACAGCGTTCGAACAGTTTCGAAATGCTGTTGCAGTTGCTTGTAACTGTCTTCCATGACCGTTATCGCCTCTGCAAATACGCCATCGTTGCCGAATTTGAGAATGATCTTGCGTTTTTGCTCGTCGGTTCTTTTCTGTTTGATCAATGGATTGTTGGCCAGAATCATGAGGAAAGATTTAGGACCACCCTCAAGATCAGGTGCGAAGCCTTTTTTCTTGAAGTGAGGAGTATGATTTATGTCGCAATAGTCATTGACGTAGCGGTAGTAGACCGCGAGTTCAAGCATTAGCGCTTCGAGTTCTAAATAGATCTGTTCATCCAACGCTTGAATATATTGGCAGGACTCAAGGATGAACAAAAAAAAGCATCCGGTATTGGTTTGAGCAATAAAACGATATTCGCCCAATGTCGGCAAAACATCACCGTCGCTCACCTGCGTGTCGAGGTATTGACCGATGTGCAGAGCTTCAAGGCTCTTCAGGCCTATCTCTATGAGATCGAAATTATGTAACTCACTCAGTCTTTGCAGGCCATCGATATACCCGTACATGCCCGAGATCAGTGCAGTACCCACACCAAATTTAACCCAGACAGAGGGCGCTCCACGTCTCGTTCGGTCCTGATCGACAATGTCATCATGCACCAGAGATGCCGTATTGAACTTCTCTACGACATGACAAAGTGCTTGCGCCTGTATCGGTTTGACTCGATAAAGAGCGGCCAGCGCGAAGGTCAGTGCGGTTCTGACTTGCATGCCGGCGTGTTGTTCCTGATATTCAAACGGTAAGGCCCAACTCGATTTTGCCGATAAGTATTGCGTTGAAAGTGGCAGCGGCATGGCAGGTGACTCCCTTGGTCATTCGCCAACTGCGCACGTCTGGCAGATTTTCTAGATGGGTCGATATATCAGATAGTGGCCGATTTAGAGAGAGGATAGCCATGGCGCCGGTTTGCGCCAGCATGACATAGAACCAAATCGCGATAGCCTTTGCATCGTAACGGTATATTAACTTTCAAGATGGCTGGATTGAACTTGCGATGAATGGCAGTAATCTGCTCTTGCAATCCACGGTGTGCGGTCTATTTTTTATTCACTAAGAAGTCTGGCCCGTCGTATCGTCCAGTAGCGGGGGTATCATTTTGGAGCCTTACTGTGGAAGAGCGACTCATACTTGTCGATGTCAAGGACAACCCGACCGGCCATGCCCCGAAGAGGTGGGCTCATCGTCGCGGGCTTCTGCATCGTGCCTTTTCGATATCCTCGATTGCGAAACCCTGATCGAAGTTTATGCATTCGTCTATCGAGAGCAGGTATCCAATCGACTGATCGAGCATGAATACGATCACGTCTATGTCGGACTAAGTCACGTTGATCCCGTTGCCAATCCAGACGAGGCGCTCGATTGGCAATGGCTGACGCTGGTCGATCTTGACGCGAACGTCAGGGATACACCTGATTTGTTTACAGTTTGGTTCCGGAAGATTCTTTACCATAAAGGTTATGAGCGTATTGGCACATGGAAAGATCGGCTTTTGTGTGCCCGCTCATAGTGGCGTCATGTTTGAGTTGCTGAACGCCATCCACCCTCTATCGGCAAACCTGGGCACTGTCGAATTGTCGTCACGGCAGGTCTTCGCCGCGGACTCCTCGACGAAACCTTCTCGGCCCTTCAAGGGGCGAATAGCCCAAAGAGCGTTCAATGAAATACTCACTTCCACCTTTTTTGCAGGAACGTTCCTTTGCTCTGAGTCCCTTTAGCGAAGACGCAGAGCAACACACCCGTCAATGGCTCAAAAGCCTCGGACTTGAAGCCACCTCGCATGCGGCGCATCAGCTAGATATCTATATGCCGGGCAAATATGCGGGGTTCATGTGGCCGAACGCAACGCGCGAAACTCTAGGTATCCTTTCCGACCTGACAGGTTGGTTCAGTTGCCAGGACGATCTAGCCGACGAGGATCTTAGCCGAGTGCCTGAGGCATTGGAAAATGCGATTCGCGAAGTGTACAGCGCTGCATCCGACACCAGTGGCAAGCCTTACGGAGCACTTGCCGCCGGGTTGGCGGACATCATCGGTCGGGCGGGAGCCAATATGCCGGTGCAGTGGATGCAACGCGTGGTCGAGCAGTACGGTAGTTATCTCTACCCATGCGTGTGCGCCGCGATGCATCGTCGACAGGGCACGCAACCTCCGGTCCAGGATTACGAAAGTGTCTGGCGCAATGCGGGAGGTTTTCAGGTGTGTCTGGAATTTACATACTTCGCGTCCGGCGTGCACCTGCCATCTAGCCTCTATTACAGCGCTGTATGGCAGGAACTGCGCTTACTGACCCTGAATTTGCTCAAAGCAGTGAACGACCTGCTTTCATTCAGCATCATGGAAGATCCCAATGAGGACGTTTACAACCTGTTGACTCACTTGAGACACCATCAACAATATTCTCCTGACGAAGCGGCGGCTGCTGTTTGCTGTCGTATCAAGGAGTGGGCCGAACGTTTTCTTGAGATCCAGGCCCGGTTGCCCGATGAGCTGGAGCGGTTCAACTGCGACGGTGTTTTGTACGAGCAGGTGGTGCGCTGTGCCGAGGCCTTTAGGTTGCAATGGCTCGGCAACATTGGCTGGCATCTGACTGCACCTCGCTACCAGGAAATACGGTTCAGCAATAGTTAAGCAGGCCGGAACTCAAGGCAGTAACCCAACAGGTATCGGAGCGAGCTGCGTTGTCGCGATTATTTGTGCTCGACACTAACCAATGTGTGCAGGCTTGCTCGCGAAGAGGGCGTGTCAGTCAACATTGATGTTGATTGTCATACCGCTTTCGCGAGCAGGCTCGCTCTATCATTCGATCTCTGAAAATTTAAGGATCTGATCAATACCGCTGATATTTCGAACCGAGTTCAGGACGGTTTTCAGCTAAGACCACACCGCCGCGTACTGCATTGCTCGGGCTGACCGAGGCCACACGTTCGCGCAGTTCTTGCAGACGATCAGCACCACCCTCGGCGACGCGGTTCTGTTGCAGCCGATCCGAACCACCTTCCACCAACAGTTGCTGGCTTTGGCTGTGGTACACAGCGCTCACAGTGTTGGCCGACGCCAGGTTCGACAGGCCGAGACCACCTACCAGCGCCAGACCGAGTGCCAGGGACGAGACTTTCGAGAAGTTGAACATGGGTGATTCTCCGTGCGTTTAGTTTGAGTGGGTCGGTAGCGGCTGCTATCCGGTGATCACAGTTAAACGCTCGGGTGTATCGGTGATGTGTGCTCGAACAAGCCGAAATCGGTGTCTGCGTATCTGTCGCGGGTTCTTATACAGAGGGATACAAAACCCTATGAAAAGCGCTCCTCAGGTTCTGCTGGGGAAAGCTTCATGATTCTGCGCCGAGCAATTCCACCGGGTAGGAGAACGCGTAACCTTCGCTGCGCACGGTTTTGATGTAGGTCGACTCGCGCGAGTCATCCATCAATCGCTGGCGCAGTCGGCTCACCAGCAAATCAATCGAGCGGTCGAAGAGGTCAGCGTCGCGGCCTTGGGTCAGGTTGAGCAACTGGTCTCGGCTGAGCACCCGTTGCGGATGATCGAGGAACACGCGCAGCAGGCGGTATTCGCCGCCACTGAGGGCAACCATCGTGCCGTCTTCGTCGAGCAAATGGCGGGCGGTGGTGTCCAGGCGCCAGCGGCCGAAACTCAGCAACCGGCCGCTTTCGGTGATCAGCAGATTGGGCGGCAGCATCCGCGTACGGCGCAATACGGCGTTGATCCGCGCCAGCAACTCGCGGGCGGCGAAGGGTTTGGTCAGGTAGTCGTCGGCGCCCATCTCCAGGCCGAGGATGCGATCGGCTTCGTCATTGCGTGCGGTGAGCATCAGGATCGGTGTGGCTTTGTGTTTGCCCGAGCGCAATTCGCGGCACAGCAGCAGGCCGTCATCGCCGGGCATCATGATGTCCAGCACGATCAGGTCCACCTGATTGGTTTCCAGAAAACTGCGCATCTGCCGGCCATCGGCGACCACCGTCGTGCGCAGGCCGTTTTTCTTCAGGTAATTGCCGACCAGTTCACGAATCTCCCGGTCGTCGTCGACGACCAGGATGTGGTTCATATGTTCCATCGCTTAACCCCTCTTGTTTTTCTCACGTTGCGCATTCCAGGGAGCCACGGCGCACCTGCCCATAAGGCTTTGTATTGCGCTGTATCTGGCGCCCTTTGTGACACCTTACGCCTTAATACGCCTGGTTTTACGACACATGGCAGATACCTCGGGCCGGTTAAATGGGTTCAATCGAGACAAGACAACTTGCCTCGCCGCCACCGCCCTTTGCAACCCTGAGGAAACCACCATGAACTGGAACACACTGATTGCCGCCAGCTTCTTCGCGGTCCGTTGCAGCGTCTACATCACCATGAAGATGAAGCTGTTGAGCAAAAAAAACGACGCACGTCGTCGTTTCTTTGGCCCGTCGGTCCTCGCTTTCGCGCTGATGCAGTTGGCTGCCCTGGGTGCTGCCAATGCGCAAACTGCGACGCCAGAGCCAGTGGTGGCCAGCGCCGGCACCCTGAAGGCGGACTCGTTCGGCCCGCTGAAGCATGTCAACGCCGGGTTGCTGAATGTGGCTTACGCCGAAGTCGGCCCCGCCGAGGGTCCGGTGGTGATTCTTCTGCACGGTTGGCCCTACGACATTCACAGCTATAGCGAAGTGGCGCCCTTGTTGGCGGCCAAGGGTTACCGGGTGCTGATCCCGTATGCACGGGGCTACGGCGACACGCATTTCCTGTCCGACAAGACTGTTCGCAACGGCCAGCCCGCCGCGCTGGCCAGTGACGTCATCGACTTTATGGATGCGCTCAAGATCAAAAAAGCGGTGCTCGGCGGTTACGATTGGGGCGCGCGCTCGGCGGGCATCGTCTCGGCACTCTGGCCGGATCGGGTAGAGGCACTGGTCTCCGTCAGCGGCTACCTCATCGGCAATCAGGCCGCAGGCAAAAACCCGTTGCCGCCCAAGGCCGAGCTGCAATGGTGGTACCAGTTCTACTTCGCTACCGAACGCGGCCAGGCCGGTTACGAAAAAAACCGCCACGACTTCGCCAAGTTGATCTGGGAGCTGGCCTCCCCGAAATGGAGCTTTGACGACGCTACTTTCGACCGCAGCGCTGCGGCCCTGGACAACCCGGACCATGTGGCTATCACGATTTTCAACTATCGCTGGCGGTTGGGCATGATTCAGGGCGAACCTCAATACGAAGCGCTGGAGCAGCGGCTGGCAAAGGCTCCGGTCATAACGGTGCCGACCATCACGATGGAAGGTGACGCCAACGGAGCGCCGCATCCGGCTGCCGAGGATTATGTCAAGCGCTTCACCGGCAAATACGAGTACCGCCTCATCAACGGCGGCATCGGCCACAATTTGCCGCAGGAAGATCCGCAGGCCTTTGCCAAGGCAGTAATCGACGCGGATCACCTCTGAGCATTAGTGCCGCGAATAGTGTGCTTTAGGCATGATCGTTCCCACGCGGGAGCGTGGGAGCGTGGGAGCGATCTTTATTAGATTTTTGTTATTCATCTGGCACTGGTCAGGACTGCTCCATCATTTGGATCAGGTTTTCTGGCCAGACTGTTTCAGCGGTACCTTTTAGCTCGGCGACTGACCACCATTTGTGTTCAGTCATCACCCGGGCTTCATCGGCAGTCCAGCCATCACGCGTCAGCCGTTCACCGTCGGCGCGGACGACGAAGTAGCGTTCCACGGACAAGACGGTTTCGCCGCTGGGCAACATCATCGAAAAACTGCGCTCTGCCACGCTAGTGTCCACGGTGTCGACGTGCAGTCCGGTTTCTTCATGCAGTTCGCGTATGGCGGCGGCTTCAAAGGTTTCACCTTCCTCAAGCCCGCCACCCGGCGTAGCCCAATAGTCGCGTCCGTCCAGGGCATCGCCCTTGTGCTGGAAGCGAAACAGCAAGACCTGACGGGCGGGATTGATCACGAGGAGTCGGGAGGCGTTGCGTTGGCGCATCAAAAATTCTCGTTACAGTTAACATTGCTGATCGTTCCCACGCTCTGCGTGGGAATGCAGCCCGGGACGCTCCGCGTCCCTTCGTCGCCGTACGCAGAGCGTCCGTTTAGCATTCCCACGCGGGAGCGTGGGAACGATCTTTAGCCGAGCTACGCAACCACCTGATAACACGGCACATACGCCGCGCCACCGGGCAGTTTCATCCGGTGCTGGGCGACGAAGGCTTTGAGCAGTTGATCCAGCGGTTGCATGACGGCTGCATCACCACGGATCTGATACGGCCCGTGCTCTTCGATCAGGCGGATGCCCTTGTCCTTGACGTTGCCGGCGACGATGCCGGAGAACGCACGGCGCAGGTTGGCGGCCAGTTCGTGGGCCGGCAGGTTGCGGCTCAGTTTCAGGTTGGCCATGTTTTCGTGGGTGGGATCGAACGGGCGCTGGAAGCCTTCGTCTATCTTCAGCAGCCAGTTGAAATGGAATGCGTCGTTGCGCTCGCGGCGGAACTGTTTGACCGCTTTGAGGCCTTGAGTCATTTGACGCGCGACTTCAACCGGGTCGTCGATGATGATCTCGTAATGTTGTTTTGCCGCTTCACCCAAGGTGGCGCCGACAAACGCGTCCAGTTGCTCCAGATACGGCGCGGCATGTTTCGGTCCGGTGAGGACCACGGGGAAGGGCACGCCTGCATTGTCCGGGTGCATCAGGATGCCGAGCAGGTACAGGAACTCTTCGGCCGTGCCGGCGCCGCCCGGGAAAATGATGATGCCGTGGCCCACGCGGACGAAGGCTTCCAGACGTTTCTCGATGTCCGGCAGGATCACCAGTTCGTTGACGATCGGGTTGGGCGCTTCGGCGGCGATGATGCCTGGCTCGGTCAAGCCGAGGTAGCGGCCGCCGTGGATGCGCTGCTTGGCGTGGGCGATGGTCGCGCCTTTCATCGGGCCTTTCATCACGCCGGGGCCGCAACCGGTGCAGATGTCGAGGCTGCGCAGGCCCAGTTCGTGGCCGACTTTTTTGGTGTATTTGTATTCTTCGGTGTTGATCGAGTGGCCGCCCCAGCACACCACGATCTTCGGCTCGACGCCGGGGCGCAGGGTACGGGCGTTGCGCAGCAGGTGGAACACGTAGTCGCTGATGCCCTGGGAGGTGCTCAGGTCGATGCGTTGGGCGTCGAGTTCGTTTTCGGTGTAGACGATGTCGCGCAGGGCGCTGAAGAGCATTTCGCGGGTGCTGGCGATCATTTCGCCATCGACGAAGGCGTCGGCCGGGGCGTTCAGCAGTTCGAGACGTACGCCGCGATCCTGCTGGTGAATGCGGATTTCGAAGTCCTTGTAGGCTTCGAGGATGGTTTTGGCGTTATCAACATGGGCGCCGGTATTGAGGATGGCCAGGGCGCACTGGCGGAATAAGGTGTAAGTGCTGCCGGATCCGGCTTCGCTCAGTTGCTGTACTTCACGTTGAGAAAGGGTTTCCAGGCTGCCTTTAGGGCTGACCGAGGCGTTGATTACTTGTCGTTGGGTCATTCAATGGTCCTTAAAACGATGCCATTCATACAGGCAACTGGCATCCGAATGGTATGTATCCATGAAAGAAGATGGCACGAACTGCGCTGTATCGCCATTTCCCCGTTTGACGATGAAAAAGATGAAAAGGAGCCCCAGCATAGCTAAATCCCCTGCAGAGGCGATAATGCCCCGCAGTCTTTTTACCCATGCCCTCAAGGAAACACGTCGCGATGTTCGAAATACAGCCGCAGAACCCCGAACGCTATCGAAGCCAGACGCGACGCAGCACAGTAATCATAGCTCTGATTTTCCTGGCCCTGGCGATGGTGCTCTCTACCGTGGCGGTGACGCTGTTCGGTGAGCCCGGCGGCGACAATCTGCGCTTTAACGTCGGTGGCGTGTTTGTGGCGGTGCTACTGATGGCGGCGCTGATGCGCGGCACGTTCTGGACCCAGCCATGGATGGCCCCGGCGGTTTACGGCTGGCGGCTCAAGCGCAGTTTGATGAGCATCACCAACGTCATGCATCAAGTGACGGCGGCGGTGGAGGCCGGCGATCCGACCGCGATGAAGCTGCTGCGTTTCTATCATCTGGGGTTGAACCAGATGCATGAGTTGGACGGCAACTCCAGTGATCACAGCCAATTGACCCGCGAGATGGATCAGCACAAGGTGCGGATGGAAGCGCTGGGCATCGAGACTGATCAGACGCAATTGAATCCCGCCTGGATCGAGGCCGTGAAGCAGGCCTCGAAGTAAAAACAAGGGTGCGGGCGAAATCCGCACCCACGTTTTGGGCGTGGAAGGCGGCGGGCCGTGCGACTGCTCTTGCTTAACCGTACGAATACTTCTCGCGCAGATCACCCTACCGGGTGTTTGATGAGGCATAGTCGCCTGCCACCAGGCGGCTCATACCCGCCTGGGGTCAAAAAAAGGGCGAGCGGGATTCGCCATGTGGTCAGAAACCAGGGAGCGTCATGGGTCATCCGTCCGTTAAAGATCGAATTGAACAAGCCCGCCACGGCATGCCCTTGGTAGCCGAGCAGGTCGGGGTAACGCTCAAGGTTCGCTCTGCGGTGTTTCTCCTGATTGCGGTGTGCCTGTCCATGACGGCTATCGTTATTTGGGAGGCCTGGAACTCGCGCCAGTACCATCTGCATGACAAGGAAGTGGCGATGTCCAACCTTGCGCAGACCCTGGCCTCGCAAGCGCAGGCGTCGATCAAACAAGCCGATACGCTGCTGTTTACCCTGGTGGATCGCCTCGAAAACGACGGTTTCGACCAGGCCCGGCTGCCCGGGCTGGAGCGATTGCTCAGGGCCCAGCGCAGGGAGTTGGGCCAACTCCATGGCTTGTTCGTGTATGACGAAAAAGGTCGCTGGGTTGTCAATTCCAATGGTGCCGTCGTGCCCGATGCGAACAATGCCGACCGTGAATATTTCATCTTCCATCGTGATCATCCCGATCGAGGGCCCCACATTGGCCCGTCGATCAAGAGCCGTTCGAGCGGTGAATGGATCATGACGGTTTCCCGCCGGATCAATCATCCGGATGGCAGCTTTGCCGGGGTGGCGCTGGCGACCCTCTATCTCAGCCACTTCCTTGCGCTCTACAACAGCATCGACATGGGCGGTAACGGCGTGATCAACCTGATCGCCGACGACGCCACCATCGTCGTTCGCCGGCCGTTTAAAGAAGCTGAAATCGGCATCAGCGTCGCCAAGGGGCCGCTGTTTACGCAACTGTTGCCCAAGGGCAATTCAGGCACGGCAACGGTCCCCTCCTATGTGGATGGCGTCGAGCGTGTGGTCGGATTTCGCAGGGTCGACGGTTATCCGCTGATCATCTTTGCTGCGCTGAATAAAGATGAAGTCCTGGCAGCCTGGCGTAAGGAGGTACTGCTAAGTTCCGGGATCGTCTCGTTATTCCTAGGGTTTCTGGGCGTACTCGGTTATCGCCTCATTCGCCTCATGATGCAGCAGAATCACGTGCAGAACGTATTGCTGGATGCGCAGGAAAAACTACTCGAGGTCAATCGCAGTCTTGAGATGCTGGCCCTGGAGGATGCACTGACCGGGCTTTCCAACCGGCGTCAATTCGATCATTTCATCCTTGCCGAAATGGGCCGCGCCAGGCGCAACCAGACCCACCTCGCGCTGCTGATGATCGATGTCGATCACTTCAAGAGCTTTAACGATCTTTACGGCCATGTGGCCGGCGATGAGTGTTTGCGCAACATCAGTACGATCATCAGGGACAACATGAAGCGCCCCGGCGACCTGGCTGCGCGCTATGGCGGCGAAGAGTTTGCGGTGGTACTGCCCGGGACCGACTATGTGGGGGCGTTTATGGTGGCGGAAAAAATCCGTCGCGCGGTTCAGCAGGCAGGCATCGAGCACCGTGAAGGGGCTGAAGGCACGGTGACGGTCAGCCTGGGCGTCGCCGCTTACGATCCGGCGTCCCAGGCCCAGCCCGATGACTTGGTGGGGACCGCCGACAAGGCGCTTTACGTGGCCAAGGCCAGCGGCCGGAACATGAGCGTCATTGCCAACTGAATTCAAACAAACCGGTCACAGGGGAATCCTTGAGCGGAAAAGATCAAAAGATTGTCCGAACGCGGCGGCAGCTACGCGCCCGTTGGGCGCTGCCACAGCTTGATCACCCGAAGATAGACCAGCACGTTGATCGCCAGCACCACGCTGCCCAGTCCCAGCTGAATCGCTGGCGTCAGGCCCGCCGGGTAAATGACCGGCCACACGTAATGTTCGATGAAACCGCCGCCATAGCCGGTTTGCCCGGCCGCGTGACGCATCAGGTTTTCCCACTCGGTCAGCGGGCAGGTCAGGTGGAAGACTTCCACCGATACGCCCCACGCAGCCACGGGCAGGTGCCACCAGATCAGTGGGCGCCATTTGAGCACCAGCAGCCCGCCGAACAGCACGAACAGAATGAACAACAGATGAAACAGCACCAGCCCGTCGGCGGCGATTCGGTACAGCATGTCGACTCCCTGACGCGTTATGGGAATCGCTCCATGGTACTCGGGCGGGTTGCTCGTGCTCTATCGATTGTTTGCGGCTCCGCGCTGCGAGCGGCCCTTCATCAATCGCGAAAGTCAGCCAACTCCGCACGCATCCTTGCGTTGTGCTTGGCGAATCAGCCGTGCAGTCGATGAATGGCACAAGTTCTCAGCAGTGCGCAAGATTGTTCAAGCCTTCGGCCGCGACTGCTGGCACAGTCTGAGGTCTTTCCCTGGTTGTAGAGCGTTATGTCCAATTCACTCATGCCGCGCAGTGCCTTTCTTCGCGGCGCTACGGCGATCATGCCGTTGTCCCTGGCGACCGCGCCTTGGGGACTGCTGGCCGGCTCCATGGCCATCGAGGCCAATCTCACGCCCCTGCAAGGCCAGGGTTTGTCGAGCATCGTGTTTGCCGGGGCGGCGCAACTGGTGGCTATCGGCATGCTCAAGGGCGGTGCCGGGATCTTTTCTATTCTGCTGACCACGCTGCTGCTGACGTCCCAGCATTTGCTGTACGGCATGAGCCTGCGTCCGATGATTTCGCCGTTGCCGGGTCGCTGGCGTGTGGGGTTGGGCTTTTTGCTCACTGACGAGCTGTTTGCCCTGACCAGTCAGCATGACAAACAACAGTTCAACCGCTGGTACGCGTTGGGTGTCGGCCTGACTTTTTACATCGCCTGGAACCTCTTCACTCTGGCCGGCATCGTGCTGGGCAGCAGCATTCCGGGGCTGGAACATCTGGGGCTGGACTTCTCCATCGCGGCGACTTTTATCGCCTTGATCACCCCGGTGGTGCGAAACGTGCCGACCGTGGTGTGCGTGGCGGTGTCGCTGTTCTGCTCGGTGCTGTTCAGCTACTGGCAATGGGGCTCGGCACTGGTGCTGTCGGGGTTGGCGGGCATGACCGCAGGCTTTATCTGCAACAAATTCTACGGTGGACGCACATGATGGTCTGGGCGGTTATTGTCGGCATGGGGATACTGGTTTTCCTGAACCGCTATGTGTTTCTGGAGCCTCGGTTGCCCGTGCGCTTGAGCAGTAATGCGCGGCAGTTCCTGGGTTTTGCGGTACCGGGCATGCTGACCGCGATCTGTGGGCCGATCGTGTTCATGCCCGACAAGCAGCTGAATCTGCAGTGGGACAACCCGTACCTGATCAGTTCGCTGGTCGCGGTGGGGCTGGTGCTCTATACCCGCAATACCTTGCTCAGCATGGTATTGAGCATGGGGTTTTTCTTTTTGCTGCGCTGGTGGCTCTAAATCGTTCCCGTCGAAACTGTTCTACGCTAAAAGGAGATTCCTTCAGGAAGAGAGGTGAGCATGGCAAATGATCCAAAGCGACCGGACCCGGATGAAGAGCTGGATGAACCCACGGAAGATGAGCTCAAGCGGCAGCGGCGTTCGACGCCAGACTGGAAGCACCCCGACGACGGTAAAGAGCTGTCAGATCGCGACCAGGAGCGTCCGCTGAGGCCTTGACCGATTTGCACATGCAAAGAAGCCCCGCTATCAAGCGTACTGCTGTTCACTTAAGCTCGGTGTTTCCAAGCACACACACATGCGTAGCGAGGGGGCGGTGGATCAAAAGCAAAAGCGAAGCGGTCGACCTGTCTTTTGTTGATCGTGTGCATATCCGTTTCTGCGTAACGGCGGCTTATGGTTCTGCTCTTACAGCAGGTCACTTGGAAATACGGAATGCCGCCCAACCCCAAGTAACCAAGGGCTCTTGCCCCTTTCGTTCGGTGCCTCGCCTAGGCTCGGCATCCCCTCCCTCCGGTCCTGCTCCGTGGGCCCGCCGCCATCGGCCATCCATGGCCGGGGGTGGCTAACCCGGCATCCATGCCGGGTTGCCCACTGCGCAGGGCCTCCACTCGGCCTCTCGAGGGGGCGTGCACCGCAAAAACCAACGCGAGGCGGCCTACCGGCCGGCCTGGCTTCAAGTGAACGCATTCCCTGTAGGAACTGTCGAGCGAAGCGAGGCTGCGATCTTTTGATCTTGCCGTTGCTGTTGCTTTGCTTTGGCTTCAGATCTGCCGCCCCTTTCCCAGAGGCCGAACGCAGGCGTTGCGCAGGGGGCACCGCGGCAAGGATGCCGCGGTAGCCGCCCCCGGCCATGGATGGCCGATGGCGGCGGGCCCCCGGAGCAATGCCGGAGTGAGGGCATGCCGAGTCTAAGCGAGGCACCGAATGGCGGGGCAAAAGCGTTTGGTTACTTTGGGCTTTTCAAAGTGACTCGCTGTAAGAGCGAAACCGCTAGCCGCCGTTACCGCAGAAACGGATATGTACCCCAACCTTAAGTGAACAGCATTACGCTATCAAGCGGGGCTTTTCTTTCGGCGATTATTTAATTCAGATCGCCTCGTTCCAGCGAATGTGCGTAATTGCCCAATTACTGCGCTTCGATACGCGCGGTTTCGAGGTTGGCGTGTGCAGCGATTTGAAGACCAGAGTCGGGATAAGCATGGGCGGAGGCGGAATGTATCTCCTCGACATCCGAAAACTGTTCGGCCAGTTTGAAAAAGTGCCGACGAACGCCGTCGAACATAGAGTGCACGGCATAGGGGACGAGTTTGCTCATGTATTCCTCCTTGGGCCGAGCCTCTGTTATTGAGAGTGGTTGGATGTCGGGTTCGTTCTGTACTTTGGCTGAGTAGACATAGTGTTGTTTCAAACGTCTTCCAGCTGCAGAAAATCCGGGTGGAAGGCCCGAAAACCCAAGGTCCTGTCGATCCAGGCGTTCAGCTCGTTGACCATGACCGGAGGTTTACCCGGATAGATTTCGAGGGTTGAACGAAGGAGGTGGTTGATGGTGGGGGTTGAACCCAGGTTGCGGGTCTTTATGTATTGCCCGATAAAACAGTCGAGCGGGCAGTGTTCTGTCTTCGAAAGATAAACACACGCCAGACCACCGACTTGATTAATTGAAAAATCGTCGCGCAATTTAATTCTCTGCAAGGCTTGTTGTTGTAGGGATTTCCTGGGTTTATTGACTCTTTGGTCAATTGGGCGGTGCCGAGGGAAACGCGGCGCGCATGCTATCCATAGTTGTTCTAAATGTATCGAAGTGTCAGACAGGCGGTGGCCAAGTTTAATCGCCAAACATAGGCACGTTAATCTTCGGTGAGACAACAGGTGTAACGATCAATTGTTCAATATGTATTTACGACTGATACTTATTTCTGCATTTATGTCCGAGTTGATACGCTCAGGGTGTTTCATCAATCAGTGCCGCGGCTTGATTTTTTGAATTTCCAACCGCTTTGTCCACCTTGTGCCACTCGAAAACCTCGCTGACTTCACCCTGCAACAGCGCCATGTGTTCAGCGCGTTCTTTGGGGGTGGCCGAGTCAAGCCATTCCCGCGCCAGTTGCGCAGACAACACCACGGGGCGCCGGTCATGAATGTCGAGCATGCCGCCCATGCTGTCGGCGGTGATGATCACAAAACCGTCGTCGGCCCGCGGCCCACCCCTCGCGTCGGGAAACTGTCCGATTGCCGCGCATAAAATCGGCGCCCGGTCCCGTCGGCGGATTAGCCACGGTTGCCTCGTCGAATCCCCGGCGTCGACCCATTCAAACCAGTTGTCGATCGGCACAATAGCGCGGTGTGGCCAGATCGCCCGGAAGAACGCGCCGTGGGCGACTTTTTCGACACGCGCATTGGTCGGTGCCGCACGATCCTTCGCCCAGTGTGGCCGCCATCCCCAGCGCTGGAAATCGGCGTGCAGGCCGTTGCTCTCCAGGTGCAGGAGGGCGAGTTGCGTGGTGGGCGCCGCGTTGTAGCGGGCCAGCGGTTCATCACCGACGTGGTTGGTCAACGCGTCGGGGATGCTCAGGGCCGCGACAAAATCGTGAATGCCACGGTACTGCGACAGGCGTCCGCACATAGGCTGATCCTGTGATTGAAGAGCCCTGATTGAAGCGCTCTGATTGAAGAGCGCTGACTGGAGATTTCAGCTTAGTTGCTCAGATCACATGGGCGCGCTGCAACTCGGTCAACGACAAGGCCTTGAGGCGCACCAGCAGCGGGTCTCGCCGGTCACGTTCCTGTTCAAGGTAAAAGCGCTGCCGGCAGCGCTGGCGACGGCGCCAATTATCGACAGCTCGTTTCAGCAGGCGTTTCCCACGATGCCGGGCAGCACTGGAACCAAACACTGTGTACCCTTATCCAACCTCGGCCCGCAGCGACAGGCGGGTCGACGAAGGATAAATGGGCGAAGGATTTTTGCCCTTTGACGTGTTGACCATCGCGCTCTGGCCCAAGGCAAAACATGAAACAGCTGTTCAAGGTTCTATCTGCACTCGTCATCACCACAGGGCTGGTCGGGTGCATTGCTTCTCCCATTGAAATGACGCCGCAGACTGAACAGAGTCTGAGTGCGCAACCACCGATCCGTTTTCTGCTGACCTTTGACGACGGTCCCAGCGCATCGAGTTTCTGGAACCCGACGATGACGGTGCTCGACAGTCTGGCCACTAACCCGGTGCAGCCGAACCTCAAAGCAGTGTTTTTCGTGCAGACCCGCGCCTCACGAGCCGGTGGCAGTGAAATAGGGCGCCAGGTCATGCACCGCGAACAAGTCGAAGGTCAGATCCTGGGCTTTCACACAGCCACGCCCGGGCACTCCAATCATCGCTCCCTGGACCCGCACGCACTGGAGCAGTCCCTCACCCGCGGCAGCGCCGACATCGCCGCGATCACCGGCGCGCCGCCGACGCTGGTGCGCCCGCCGTTCTGGAGCTACGACAAACGCACCTTCGCGGCCTATCAGCAACATGGCATGCAGGTGCTGCTGACCGATTTGAGCGCCAATGACGGGAAGATCTGGGGTTTCAACGCCAGCCCCCGGCGGCGGGCCCATATGCTGCGCTCCATGTCCGAAGTGCGCGAGCGCATCGCCCTTGGAGAGTTACCGGTGGTGGATGGGGTGATCCCGGTGGTGGTGACCTTTCACGACCTCAATCGCTACACCGCCCGGCACACGCGGGAGTACCTGCAAATCCTCCTCGACAGTGCGAACGCCACCGGTCTGAAAACAGCTCAGAGACCTTTTTATGACGACACGGCAGCGCTGCAACGCGCGGCCATGGCGCGCACCGTCCGCGACGGTTCAGAGGCGGTTAAATTGCCGGGGATCTGGAACTGGATCTGGGAGGGGGATTCTCACTGAGAGGGCTCCTAAGTGAGAAACAGTTAACACATATTTTGAGCATTGGCGGGCGCAGGATGGGAAATGTGCATCTATGCTGAAAAAGTTGGATCCGATTAACGGCCACGGAGGCGCCAGATATGGTTTCAGTTCCTGAGCTTTGCCGCATTGTTGAGTGCGGTTTTCAACCGCTGTCCTGTGCTTGCACGGTGAACCCCGACGGAACGTTACGGATCAAGGTCTACGAACCCGCCATCGGGCGAATTGATCTGTTGATCACCGGAGTATCGCCAGCACAGCTGACCACCGTTCGCGCTATCTCCAACCTGATTGGCGAGTTGCGCACTGAAATGCGTGCCGGGCGCCGGGCGTTTGCCGGCTAGTCCCGCGGCAGCAGCTCATCAATTATCTGCAAGCAATGATTCAACCCCGGTGAAACGTCGCCCACGCGCCGGCTGAGAATAATCGGCGAGGTCGCGTTGTCTTCCAGCAGCGGCGTGAAACCAATGTCGTCGCGGTGCAGCAATTGCACCGAGGCCGGCACCAGGGTCACCCCGATTCCCGCCCCCACAAGGCCGATGGCTGTTTGCAGTTCGTTGGTCCATTGCGCCACATGGATGCTCACGCCGTAGGATTCAAACAACGCGATGACATGGTCGGCGTAGCTGGGGCGCGGGTTGCCGGGGTACAGCACAAAAGGTTCTTTCGCCAGGTCGCGAAGGCTGATCGGGCCAGCCAGTAATGGGTGGCCAGCGGGCAGCGCGGCGACCAGCCGATCTTCGGATAAAACCGTCTGGATGATGGCCGGGTCGTCGATGCGGATTCGGCCGAAACCGATATCGATACGCCCGGCCTTGAGCGCCTGAACTTGCTGCAGCGTAGTCATTTCCGAGAGCCCCAGTTCAAGTTCCAGGGGCTCGCCGCTGCGCAAACGGCGAATCAGTTCCGGTAGCACGCCGTAGAGCGTCGACGGTGCGAAACCGATGCCCAGCCAGGTCTTTTCTCCCAGACCGATCCGTCGCGTGTTGTCGCACACCTTGCTCAGTTGCTCGAGCAGCGCGGTGGAGTGTTCATGGAAAAACCGACCGGCGTCGGTCAGCTTCAGCGGCCGCCCGCGTTCCAGCAACAACACCCCGAGTTCATCCTCCAGTTGCTGCATCTGCCGGCTCAGGGGCGGTTGGGCAATGTGCAGGCGCTCGGCGGCACGGGTGAAATTGAGGGTTTGAGCCAACACCTGAAAATAACGCAGGTGACGCAGTTCCATGGAACCTCCAGACACAAGTCGTTTGCATACCTTAAAGGTATCAAGTCAGACCAATTCTATATTGGCTTCCGGAAAAAAGCCGTACGAGAATCGGTTCCAGAACTCCAAGAACCTGACGGGTATCGACATGCTTGCAGCAGCCATTGAATCGATCGAGACGATCATCGTCGATCTGCCGACCATCCGTCCGCACAAGCTGGCGATGCACACCATGCAGAACCAGACGCTGGTGATCATTCGTGTGCGCTGTGCCGATGGCATCGAGGGTATCGGCGAATCCACCACCATCGGTGGCCTGGCATACGGCAACGAAAGCCCTGACAGCATCAAGACCAACATCGACCGACACTTTGCGCCGCTGCTGCTGGGCCAGGACAGCGCCAATGTGAATGCCGCGATGTTGCGCCTTGAGCGCAGCATCCGTGGCAACACATTCGCTAAATCAGGTATCGAAACCGCCTTGCTCGACGCTCAGGGCAAACGCCTTGGGTTGCCGGTCAGCGAGCTGCTGGGCGGTCGCGTTCGCGATGCCTTGCCGGTGGCGTGGACCCTGGCCAGTGGCGACACCGACAAGGACATCGCCGAAGCGGAAAAAATGCTCGACCTGCGCCGCCATCGGATCTTCAAATTGAAAATCGGTGCGGGTGAGGTCAACCGCGACCTGGCCCACGTTATTGCAATCAAGAAAGCCCTGGGCGATCGCGCCAGCGTGCGGGTCGATGTCAATCAAGCCTGGGACGAAGCGGTCGCGCTGCGCGCCTGCCGGATCCTCGGAACCAATGGCATCGACCTGATCGAACAGCCGATCTCGCGCAATAATCGCGCCGGCATGGTGCGCCTGAATGCGATGAGCCCGGCGCCGATCATGGCCGACGAATCCATCGAATGCGTGGAAGATGCCTTCAACCTGGCACGGGAGGGCGCTGCCTCGGTGTTTGCCCTGAAGATCGCCAAGAACGGCGGCCCGCGCGCCGTGCTGCGAACCGCTGCCATCGCCGAAGCCGCCGGTATCGGGTTGTACGGCGGCACCATGCTTGAAGGTGGTATCGGCACACTGGCCTCGGCCCATGCCTTTATCACGCTGAATAAACTGGCGTGGGATACCGAGCTGTTCGGCCCGTTGCTGCTGACTGAAGACATTCTCAGCGAGCCGCTGGTCTATCGCGATTTTGAGCTGCACGTTCCGAAAACACCGGGCCTGGGTTTGAGCCTGGATGAAGAGCGCCTGGCGTTTTTCCGTCGCCACAAGCCATCCACTTCCGTTCATCAAGCCTGAGGAGAGCATCATGCTATTCCACGTAAAAATGACCGTGAATCTGCCGGTCGACATGAGCCCGGAAACGGCCACGAAGCTTAAGACCGACGAGAAAGCCCTGGCCCAGCGTCTGCAAGAGCAAGGCAAGTGGCGTCACCTGTGGCGCATCGCCGGGCACTATGCCAATTACAGCGTTTTCGACGTCGACAGCGTTCAGGAACTGCACGATTTGCTCATGCAATTACCGCTGTTTCCGTACATGGCGATCGAGGTCGACGCGATGTGCCGGCATCCTTCTTCCATTCGCGAGGATGACCGCTGAACCCGCCTGTTCGGTTCGCTACGCTAATAATGACAAGATGAGGAACCCACCAAAATGAACGTCAAGATTTCCCACACTGCCAGTGTCCAGAAGTTTCTCGAAGAGGCCAGTGGTCTGCTCAACGACGCCGGCGACCCGCGGGTCAAGGCCCTGGTTTACCGCATCCTGCGTGATTCGGTGAACATCATCGAAGACTTGGCCGTCACCCCGGAAGAGTTCTGGAAAGCCGTCAATTACCTCAACGTGCTGGGTGCGCGTCAAGAGGCTGGATTGGTGGTGGCCGGGCTCGGCCTGGAACATTACCTCGACCTGCTGATGGACGCCGAAGACGAGCAGGCCGGCAAGGCCGGCGGCACGCCACGGACGATTGAAGGCCCGTTGTATGTCGCGGGCGCGCCACTGTCGGAGGGCGAGGCGCGACTGGATGACGGTGTCGATCCGGGTGTGGTGCTGTTCATGCAGGGCCAGGTCAAGAATACCGCCGGCGAACCGTTGGCCGGCGCGGTGGTGGATGTCTGGCACGCCAACACGGGCGGCACTTACTCCTACTTTGATACCACCCAGTCGGAATTCAACCTGCGTCGCCGTATCGTCACCGATGCCGAAGGTCGTTACCGCTTTCGCAGCATCGTGCCGTCGGGCTATGGCTGTCCGCCAAACGGTCCGACCCAGCAACTGCTTGATCAACTGGGCCGTCATGGCCAGCGTCCGGCGCACGTGCACTTCTTCATCTCGGCACCGGATCATCGTCACCTGACCACCCAGATCAACCTCGATGGCGATCAATACCTGCACGACGATTTCGCCTATGCCACACGGGATGAGCTGATCGCGAGAATCACCTTCAGCGACGATCAAGCGCGTGCGGCGGCCCATGGTGTGAGCGGTTGTTTTGCCGAAATCGACTTCGATTTCACCTTGCAGACCTCCGCGCAACCCGACGAGCAGCAACGTCACGAGCGGGTCCGCGCGCTCGAGGACTGATATCCTCGGACAGCGGGACCGGGCCACGAGAAACGACGGTTTATCTCGTGGCCTTCTGTGTTTCGACCACTGCCCTGCAATGACCCGACGCAACCTATAACAACAATGAGAATGACCCGATGATGCAAGCGCAACTGTTGAGTCAGCGCAGCACCGTATTCGACCACGCCGATCCTTACGCGGTGTCGGGCTACGTCAATCAGCATGTCGGTAACCATTGCATTCTGATGCCCCGGGCCGGGCGACCGCTGGCCAGCCTCAGTCACCGCAAATTTGCCAGCCTTGACCTGTGCCGCATCAGCTATGGCGGCAGCGTACGGGTCACCTCCGGTGCTCTGGAAAGCATCTATCACCTGCAAGTCTTGCTGCGCGGCAACTGTCTGTGGCGCGGCCACGGCCAGGAACACTACTTCGCGCCCGGCGAGTTGCTGTTGATCAATCCCGACGATCCGGTGGACCTGACCTACTCTGACGATTGCGAAAAATTCATCCTCAAAGTCCCCACCCCGTTGCTGGAGTCCGTGTGCGATGAGCAGCGCTGGCGGTATCCGGGGCAGGGCGTGCGGTTTCTGGAAAACCGTTATCAGCTCGATGAGCTGGAAGGCTTTGTCGGTCTGTTGGCGATGATGTGCCAGGAGGCCGAGGCCACCGAGCAAATTCCCAAGGTGCAGGAGCATTACGCACAGATCATCGTCAGCAAGATGCTCAGCCTGATGAAGACCAATGTCAGCCGAATCAGTCTCGGCTCACAGACGGCTACGTTCGAGGTGATTGCCGACTACATCGCAGGCCACCTCAAACAGGACATCGACAGCGAAGAACTGGCACGCCAGGCGCGGATGAGCCTGCGCTCGTTGTATGGATTGTTCGAACGCAATGCCGGTACCACGCCTAAAAGCTACATCCGGCAAAAACGCCTTGAGCGCATCAACGCCTGCCTGAGCGACCCGACCTGTAACGTGCGCAACGTCACGGAAGTGGCGATGGATTACGGCTTCCTGCACCTGGGCCGGTTCTCCGACAGCTACCGCAAACAGTTTGGCGAATTACCGTCGGACACCCTCAAGCGCCGCGACAATTAGATGCCCGTCAGTTAAAGCATTGAACGATGAAACTCCTGTGGGAGCGGGCTTGCTCGCGAAGAGGGAGTTTCAGTCGACATTGATCTTGCCTGACACACCGCCTTCACGCCCTGAGCCTTTCCGTCAACGCGGTTTTGCTGTGTCCAGCTCGCTGGTCAACCGTGAGCCGTGCCGGAGCAAGGCTTGTAAATAAACCTTTTCGTCGTACACGGTGCTGCTCTTCCAGCACCGATAAACGATCCGGATCCACTTGAACGCCAGGGCCCTGAGGGCTGCTTGGTAAGAGCTGCCTTTGGCCCTTTGCTGGCGATAATACGCCTCTGCCCACACCGATTGATTGATGCTGTGGGCAGCCCACTCAACAAAGGTCTGGCGCAAAAAAGTTGCGCATTGATAGCGCCAGTGGACGACTTTTTTCTTGCCACTGCGTTCGGTGACCGGGGCAATTCCGGCATATCGCTGCACAGCACTGGCATCCTTGAAGCGATCACGCTACTCACCAAAGGCGACCATCAACCGTGGGGCAAGCTGCTGCCCCGCGCCGGGCAAGGCCTTGAAGAGTCGGTAGTCGGCCAGGGTGTTGGCAGTTTTTTCGATCTCCCGATCAAAGTCTTTGATCGCCGTGATAACCCCTTTCAGTTGCGAGACCAGGGCCAGCACATACAGCGCTGAAGGACTGACCACGCCTGGATCTTCAGTCAACGGCATGGCTTTGGCGATCAATGCCAAACGCCGCTGATTGAGCTCAGCATGGCGAACATTATGCGCGTGAAGGAACTTCAAAACGCTGGCTGGCCGAGCGTGCTTAAGCACTTCAAATGTCGACCAGCGCGCCAAAAACTCACAGAAAACCAGCGTGTCATGGTCATGAAACAGCTCAAGAGCCAACGGGTAATACTGTTTGAGCATGCAGACCAGACGATTGCTGATCTTGACCCGGTCATCGACCAACCCGCGGCGATGTTCGGTCAGGCTGGCGAGCGAACGCATGGCGGAGCTTTGCTGGACCAGTTGAGGAAACCGTTCGGGATGATTCAGCAACAGCTCAAGCGCCCATTGAGCATCCGTTGGATCATCCTTGGCGCCACTGGGGACGAAGGTTTTACGGTGCCGGGCCAAGGTGCTCGGATTGATCGGAAAGATACAAAAAAACTCATATTTTTGCAGAGCCGCTATCAGTGGGCCTTTGTTCAACTCCACGGCGATCGCGATCGGGCCACCGTAACGTTGATGCAGCGACCTGGCCCAGCGATCAATCGACTCGGGCTTGTGGTCGATGACCTCGAAACTCCGCTGAGCCTCTCCAGCTATCTGCAAACAGATGTCGTGCTTGGCGTCTGCCCAATCAATTCCGATATAAGCAGTGAAACTCTGAGACAGGAGCGTTTGCATGGAACACCTCCACAGACGCTAAAGTACATGCAGGGACATGCATGCTTGCGTCCAGCGAAGGCGATATAGAGAGCCGTGTCGGGCTTTCCCTGAGAATTCGTTAGAGGGCGCAAGCGCACCTGTGGACTCGAAGGTGAAAGCGTAATCATCGAGTGCTGCGCGAGCATATTCGTAGCCCGCAGGTGCATGTTCCTTCCTCGCCGACAACCGACTTCCAGCGAATATCAGTATGGAAGAGAAAGGAACGGACTACCTATATCGCGAGCAAGCCCGCTCCCACAGGTTCCGAGTCTTGATTGACAGGTATTTCGGGAAACCTGACTCCGACCACTTTGCACAAAACGGATACAGGTCTGCACCCATCGGATAGTCCGCCACACCCCCCCGTTCTAGCATGGCCCTGCCTGAATAAAAACAATGGAGGCGGCGGCCATGACCCTGCGACCCGAATACCTTCACTCCCTGCTCGAAGATGACAAAGAACAGGGCATCTATCGCTGCAAGCGCGAGATGTTCACCGACCCGCGGCTGTTCGATCTCGAGATGCAGCACATCTTCGAAGGCAACTGGCTGTACCTGGCCCACGAAAGCCAGATCCCCAACAAAAACGACTTCTACACCACCACCATGGGGCGCCAGTCGATCTTCATTGCGCGCAACAAGGACGGTGAGCTCAATGCGTTCCTCAACGCCTGCAGCCATCGTGGCGCGACGCTGTGCCGGCACAAGTCCGGCAACAAAAGCTCGTACACCTGCCCATTCCATGGTTGGACCTTCAACAACTCCGGCAAGCTGCTCAAGGTCAAGGATCCAGCCGAAGCGGGCTACCCGGCGAGCTTCAACTGCGAAGGCTCCCACGACCTGACCAAAGTCGCGCGTTTCGAATCCTATCGTGGCTTCCTGTTTGGCAGCCTTAAGGCTGACGTCGTGTCGTTGGTTGAACACCTGGGCGAGTCGGCAAAGATCATCGACATGATCGTCGACCAGTCCGCCGATGGCCTGGAAGTGCTGCGCGGTTCCTCCAGCTACATCTACGAAGGCAACTGGAAACTCACGGCCGAAAACGGCGCCGACGGCTATCACGTCAGCTCCGTGCACTGGAACTACGCGGCCACCCAGAACCAGCGCAAGCAGCGCGAGGCCGGCGATTGCAATCCGACCATGAGTGCCGGCAGTTGGGCCAAGCAGGGCGGGGGTTTCTACTCGTTCGACAAGGGCCACATGCTGCTCTGGACCCGCTGGTCCAACCCCGAGGATCGTCCGCTGTACGAGCGTCGCGATGAATTGGCTCAGGATTTTGGCAAGGCTCGCGCCGACTGGATGATCGAGAACTCGCGCAACCTGTGCCTGTACCCGAACGTGTACCTCATGGACCAGTTCAGTTCGCAGATCCGTATCGCTCGGCCGATCTCGGTCGACCGCACGGAAATCACCATTTACTGCATCGCCCCCAAAGGTGAAAGCGACACCGCACGTTCGAGTCGGATTCGTCAGTACGAGGACTTCTTCAACGTCAGCGGCATGGCCACTCCGGACGATCTGGAAGAGTTTCGCTCCTGCCAAACCAGTTACCAGGGCAGCGTGACCGCCTGGAACGACATGTCCCGTGGCGCCGAGCACTGGGTCGAAGGCGCCGATGAAGCGGCTAAAGAAATCGACCTGCATCCGTTGCTCAGCGGCGTGCGCACCGAAGACGAAGGCCTGTTCGTGCTGCAACACAAGTATTGGCAGCAGACCATGCTCAAGGCCTTGGCCGCAGAGCAGTCGGAACTGATTCCTGTGGAGGCCGTGCAATGACCATCACCTATGACGCCGTGTGCGAATTTCTCTACCGCGAAGCGCGCTACCTCGATGACCGGCAATGGGACGAATGGCTGGAGTTGTACGCCCCTGACGCGACGTTCTGGATGCCGTCCTGGGACGACAACGACGAGCTGACCGAAGACCCACAACGGGAAATCTCGCTGATCTGGTACGGCAACCGCACCGGTCTGGAAGACCGCGTCTTCCGCATCAAGACCGAACGCTCCAGTGCGAGCATTCCAGACACCCGCACCTCGCACAACATCAGCAACATCGAGCTGCTCGAGCAGGCCGACGGACTGTGCAAGGTGCGTTTCAACTGGCACACCCTGAGCTTTCGCTACAAAACCGTCGACAGCTATTTCGGCAGCAGTTTCTACACCCTCGATGTGCGCGGTGAAAACACGCAGATCTTGGCCAAGAAAGTGATCCTGAAGAACGATTACGTTCGTCAGGTCATCGATGTCTACCACCTCTGAGGCGGCCGTCATGACTCATTCCATTGCATTCAATTTCGAAGACGGCGTCACCCGGTTCATCGACGCCAACGCCGGCGAAACCGTGGCCGATGCCGCGTACCGCCAGGGCATCAATATTCCGCTGGACTGCCGCGATGGCGCCTGCGGTACCTGCAAATGCTTCGCCGAGGCCGGCCGATATGATTTGGGCGAGGAGTACATCGAAGATGCCCTCAGCTCGGAAGAAGCCGAGCAAGGGTTCGTCTTGACCTGCCAGATGCGCGCCCAGAGCGATTGCGTGATTCGCGTGCCGACCTCCTCGCAGGTTTGCCGTACCCGTCAGGCCAGCTATGACGCCACCATCAGCGCCGTGCGCCAGCTGTCCGACAGCACCATCGCGTTGTCGATCAAGGGCGAAGCCCTGAGCAGACTGGCGTTCCTGCCGGGGCAATACGTGAACCTCGCGATTCCCGGCAGCGAGCAGACCCGCGCTTATTCGTTCAGCTCGTTGCAGCGCGACGGCGAGGTCAGTTTCCTGATCCGCAACGTGCCCGGCGGCTTGATGAGCAGCTTCCTTACCGGCATGGCCAAGGCCGGCGACAGCATGAGCCTGGCCGGGCCGTTGGGCAGTTTCTATCTGCGCGATATCCGTCGTCCGCTGTTGCTGCTGGCCGGTGGTACGGGGCTGGCACCGTTCACGGCGATGCTGGAAAAAATCGCCGAGCAGGGCAGTGAACATCCGCTGCATTTGATCTACGGCGTGACCAACGATTTCGATCTGGTGGAACTGGATCGACTCGAAGCCTTTGCCGCACGAATCCCGAACTTCAGCTTCAGTGCGTGCGTGGCCAACCCGGACAGTCAGCACCCGCTCAAGGGCTACGTGACCCAACACATCGAACCGCAGCATTTGAACGATGGCGACGTCGATGTCTACCTGTGCGGCCCGCCGCCGATGGTCGAAGCCGTCAGCCAGTTCATCCGTGAGAAAGGCATCGCGCCGACAAACTTTTACTACGAGAAATTTGCCGCCAGCGCGGCCTGAGCCGCACTGTTGTGGGAGAGAGACATGAACAGATTTCACGAAAAAGTCGCGCTGATTACCGGCGCCGCTCAAGGCATCGGTCGGCGCGTTGCTGAACGCATGGCGGCAGAAGGTGCGCGGTTGATTCTGGTCGACCGCTCCGAACTGGTATTCGAGGTGCAGAAGGAATTGGGTGTGGTGAGCCAGGTGCTGGCGTTGACCGCCGATCTTGAGCAATACAGCGAATGCAGCCGCGTGATGCAAACCACCGTCGAACGTTTCGATCGTCTCGACATTCTGATCAATAATGTCGGCGGGACGATCTGGGCCAAGCCCTTCGAGCACTACGACGCGCAGCAGATCGAGGCTGAAGTCCGCCGTTCGCTGTTGCCGACGCTGTGGTGCTGTCATGCCGCGCTGCCGTTCATGCTTGAACAGGGCAGCGGCGCCATCGTCAACGTTTCGTCCATCGCCACTCGCAGTGTCAATCGCGTGCCGTACGGTGCGGCAAAGGGTGGGGTCAACGCGCTGACCGCTTGCCTGGCATTCGAAACCGCCGGTCGTGGGGTTCGGGTCAATGCCACCGCGCCCGGTGGCACCGAAGCACCGCCGCGGGTGATTCCGCGCAACAGCGCCGATCAGAGCGCGCAAGAGAAGGTCTGGTATCAGCAGATTGTCGACCAGACGCTGGATAGCAGTCTGATGAAACGCTACGGCACGCTGGATGAACAGGCAGGCGCTATTTTGTTTCTGGCCAGCGACGAGGCGTCCTATATCACCGGCATGATCATGCCGGTCGGTGGCGGCGACCAAGGCTGACCAGCTTACAGGCGACGCTGAAACGCCTTGATGATTCTGAGCGTAGCGTCGCTTGTGTGCAGGTTGTGTACCGCGTCCAGCGGATACCAGATGCAATCGAAAATTTCGTTTTGTGGGCGGGCCTCATCCGGGTTCTCCACTGAGGCTTCGTAGACGTGGTGTCGGGTGCTGCCCGTTTGCAACTCCATCAGATACAGCAACCCGTCGACCTCTAGCCCTGTCTCTTCCTGAAGCTCTCGCGTGGCGGCGTCAGCATTGGTTTCACCGCGCTCAACTTTCCCGCCGGGCAGCGTCCAGCGACACCTTGGCTTGCGCACCAGGAGAATGTGCCGGTCCTGCTCGCATATAACGGTCGCGCGTACTTTCATGTGTTACCTAATTGCCGTTTGTCACAACACAGCCATAAAAATGCAATATTCGGGTCGAGCACGTCTGTCTCAAAGGTTGGAGGGATCGTCGAGATGTAAGTGCAACCGGATGCCGAAATCCCGGCGCGACGTCTGGTCGGCACTTCAACAAAGGTCGGGTGTAAGGTGTCCAGGTGAATCCAGGATCATCACTGCCGAAATGGAGATGACTATGAGCGTTCCGATGCTTATCAAAATGCACATGAACGGTTATGACGTACTCAGCGTGAACAATGGCCCGTGGCGGGTGTGCACTAAAGGTGACCGGCTTGGAGCCTTTGGCAGCAGAGAGGAAGCGCTGGCCTTTGCGGCCTCTCTTCCCGGCTACAAGGCCAGATCAAGTCGGCCTGCACGTAGCCAAAAGTCAGATTGATAGCGCGCTAGCAGCCCCGGTTCGCCGGGGCTTTTCTTTCCTTCATGGCTTCTGCTAAAGAGCTTTCGTTCGAGTGATAACCTTGGCTTTCACTTCCTCGGCATAGCCCTTCAGTCGTTCTTCATCTCCCTGAAACAAATCGCACATCTTTTCGGCTGCTTTCGCATCCACATCATTGCCAGCCAGGCGTAGCTGCTCTGCGATGCGCAAAAGCTCTACCGATGACCATCTCAAGTCCGACGCAAGGCCTTGCAGGTCACGCCGAAGTTCGTTTTCAGATTCGTTGAGCCACATGATGATCTCCTGAAAGTCTCTGCTACGAAATTTTAGTCCCATTTCCCAAGTCAGGGCGTTTTGTTCGTCCGGGCCGTTGGCGTAGCCTTCTGTCGGGAAAATGACGCGGATGAGCAAATCTGATGTCGTAGTGAGGTAGTGAATTTTCGCTACGTCGAGGCCACTTCAAATGACGATCACTGATGACTTTCGATTTCATGCCCATGAGCTGATGGTTGACATGGACGCGGCTACCACGGAAATGATGAAGCTGATTTCCGCGCATCAGCTGAGCGGCCCGGAATGGGAGCGGGTCACTCAGTGGCAACATGAAGCGTACGAAAGATGGATGACCTATCTCAACGAGAGGTCATACCCGGATCCGGGCGATAACAACGCGCCTCGCTGAGTGCTGTTCAGCGGATGGATGTCTGGGCAGCGACGCGCTACATTTCTCTTTTTCGGATAAGGAAGCGTCATGCGCAAGTTGATTGGGGGAGCAGGGTTGGCGTTGCTGGCGGGCTGTTCGTTGCCCGCGTCCTTGGTGCCTGGTGAGCCCAATGTCAGCAAGTACAGCAACAAGGCGCCAAAAGACTATGCCGCGTGTGTTGCGCCGGCGTGGCAGCAGGAAATACCCAATACAACCCAATCGGCGATTTCCAACGGCTACAGGATCACGGCGCCGAGCATCATTTCGGCCGACGAGATCGTGGATATCGTGAAATCGAAGGATGGCAGTCACGTGTCGCTTTATCAGGGGCCGCCGTGGGCGAAATCAGGGGCGCTGCGCAAGGCAGTGCGTGATTGCCTGTAAGGTTTAGCCGGTGATCTCGGTCACCTGGATGATGTCGTCGATTGCCTGAGTGCTCGCACTGGTTTTCTTTTCCCGACGTTCGTTCATCCAGTCGTCCACCTGAGCATTGAATTGCGCCGGCGCTTTTCGTCCGACTTTCCTGGCGAGATCAAGAATGGTCTGCTGGGCGAGGGCGTCTTCCATACGTTTCTGCGCGACCATCATGGCGGCATGGACTGAGCAGTGATCAGCCACCGCCCACGCCGGCGCGGAACCTTCGAACAAGGCGCAACGCCCCCGAATCTCTCGGCAATCGAAGATGAGCTTCTGGCCGTCGATGGCATTGACGATATCCAGAAGACTGATTTCGTCAGAAGGCCGGGCCAGCTTGAACCCCCCGCGCACGCCTTCAGTGGCGACCACCAGTTTTGCCTTGGCCAGTTTGGTGAAGATTTTTGCCAGATAGTCCTGAGGTACGCCTTGCAGTTCAGCAAGGTCGCGCACGCTCGCCTCACGGGTGTCGCCGCAATTTCCCACCAGAAAAATCAGGCAATGAATGCCGTACTCAACGCCCGCGCTGTAAAGAGACATATCGATCTCCGACTAAAGTAGTCGTAAATGTTAGCAGCGGGAAGTGAGCTGAGCAATGAATTCGATCTCGTATTCACTGCGTCTGCTCTAGCGTCGTGTGCTGGTGCGACGATTTATTGCTCTTCCTGAGGACAAATCAAAAATATATCGATGGTAACCATCAGTCATTTTGTTTGCATCAGCCAACTGGGATCAATATAGTCGCAGTTATTAGGTCGGCAGCCGCTACCGAAGAACGTGACCTTTAACGAACTCATCACTTGGTCTTCTCCCCCGGAGTTAAAAATGAAACAGCACATCTTGGTTATCGGCGCAGGTTTCGGTGGCATGTGGACGGCTTTGAGCGCCACGCGCCTGTTCGACATTCATGGTCACAACGACGTTGAAGTGACTGTTCTGGCCCCTCAGGCCGAGCTGCGTGTACGTCCGCGCTTCTACGAGCCGAATGCGCACCTACTGGCCGCGCCGATTGGCGAACTGTTTGATGCGGTCGGCGTGAAGTTCATCAAAGGCGCCGCAGAGAGCATCGACGTTGCGCAAAAACGCGTCGGTTACGTCGATGCATCGGGCAATCAGCAAGTGTGCAGCTACGACAAACTCGTTCTGGCGACTGGCAGTCGTCTGGCACTGCCGAACACTCCAGGTGTGGCGGAACACGCCTTCGATGTCGACCAGATCGAACCGGCCGTACGTCTGGAAAATCACCTCAAATCTCTGGTAAACCTGCCAGAAAGCAAAGCCCGCAACACCGTAGTGGTTGCCGGTGGTGGCTTCACTGGGATTGAAACGGCGACTGAAATGCCTGGGCGTCTGCGTGCCATCTTGGGTGATCGTGCCGACATCGAAGTGATCATCGTTGATCGTGGCGAGAAAGTTGGCGGGTCCATGGGCGACGAGATTGCCAAGTCGATCGCTGAAGCCAGTATTGAAACCGGCGTGACCTGGCGCTTGAAATCGTCGGTGGTCGCCGTCGACGAATGCGGCGTGACCCTGGCCGATGGTCAGCGCATCGATGCCAAAACCGTGATTTGGACCACCGGTGTGCGCGCCAGCTCGCTGACCGAGCAGATTCCGGCCGAACGCGATCACCTCGGTCGTCTGCACGTCGACGCGCATCTGAAAGTCATTGGTCAAGAAGACATCTTCGCCACCGGCGACGTCGCCTACGCCGCCAGCGATGACATCGGCAACTTCGCGTTAATGACCTGTCAGCACGCCATCTCGCTGGGTCGTCATGCCGGCAACAACGTTGCCGCGCAGATCCTGGGGGTGGATCCGACTCCGTATAGCCAGCCTAAATACGTGACCTGTCTGGATCTGGGCGCCTGGGGAGCGGTTTACACCGAGGGTTGGGACCGCCAGGTGAAGTTGATCAAGGCGGAAGCCAAGGCGCTGAAAACCCAGATCAACACGACGTGGATTTACCCACCTGCGGCTGACCGTGTCACTGCGCTGGCTTCAGCGGATCCGATGATTCCAATTGCCTGAAGCGTCGGCAGCGTTGCTTCGATAACGCTGTCGGCTTGAAAAAAATCCCGCCCGGGTTCTCTTGGGCGGGATTTTTTTTGCGCCTTGATGCGCCTTGAACAGTTGCGGTAATGAAATTTAGCCTGTATTTTTTCATGAAATTAAAAGTATAAAAATTCACGGGGCCCGCATGTTTCAGCAATCTACCCAGCACGTCTCCAGCTATTACGCCCACACCTGCGCGGATCGTCTGTTGGATCGAGTCCCTTTGCAGGGCGAACAGGACACTGAAGTGTTGATCATCGGGGCCGGCTTCAGTGGATTGCATACGGCATTGCGTCTGGCCCTGGCCGGCAAACGCGTGACCTTGCTGGAAGCCAGTCGGGTGGCCTGGGCCGCCTCGGGCCGCAATGGCGGTCAGGCCATTCTCGGTTGGTCGTGTGACATGCCGCCGTTGGAGGCGGCGCTGGGTTATGAGCGCGCGCGCCGGTTATGGGACAGCATGCGCTGGGCTGCACGAGAGTTGCGAGCGTTGCCCGCACGCCATGATTTCGACTGCGACTATCGGCCCGGCCACCTCTGGACGTCGGTGATGCCGCGACGGGTGAGTCTGCTGACAGAGTGGCAACACGAGGCCAGCCACAAGTGGGGCCACGATGGTTTGCAGTTCATAGCGCGCGAGGAGTTGCCGGAATGGGTCGCCAGTGAGCGCTACCAGGCAGGCCTGTTTGATCCTGAAGGCGGGCATCTGAATCCGCTGAAACTGGCACTCGGGCTGGCCGCCGCGATTGAACGTGCCGGTGGATGCATTCATGAACACAGCAAGGCGCTGAGTTATCGCGAAGAAGGCGATCGTTATGTGGTCACCACTGAGCGCGGACGCATTCAGGCGGACGTGTTGGTGCTGGCGTGCAACGCCTATCTGGATCGACTTGATCCGAAACTGTCGAGTTGCGTGTTGCCGGTCGGCACCTACCAGGTGGCCACCGCGGCACTTTCAGAGAAGCAGGCGAGCGCGTTGCTACCGAGCAATGTGTGCGTCACCGACAACCAGTTTGTCCTTGATTATTTCCGCCGTACGCCGGACAACCGCCTGCTGTTCGGCGGTGGTTGCACGTATCTGGGTGGCATGCCGAAGGACATCGCGGCCGCGACGCGGCCTTATCTGGAGCGCGTATTTCCCCAGCTCAAGGGCGTCGAGCTGGATTTTGCCTGGGGAGGGCATATCGACCTCACCCTCAAGCGCACGCCTGACATCGGTCGACGTGGCGATCTCTACTGGCTACAGGGTTACTCCGGGCACGGGGTGCTGCCGACATTGGCCGGTGCACGCGCCGTGTCCGACGCGATACTTGGCCAGCCGGATGAGCTGGCGTTGTACCAGGGCTTGATCAACGGCAGTTTTCCCGGTGGCAAGTATTTGGCAGCACCGCTGGAAGCCATCGGCAAGGCCTGGTATCGGCTGCGCGACAGCCTTTGAAACATCAATTTCTGGAAGCCTTTAGATGGACATGCAAGAAGAAATCTCGGCGCTGGCGATCTTGATCCAGGACCTGCGCAAACACAAAAAATACACGCTGAAAGACTTGGCGGACAAAATCGGTCGTTCGGTCGGCTTTCTCTCGCAAGTCGAGCGGGGGCTGTCGCGTCCCACGGTGGCGGACTTGACCGCGATCAGCGAAACCCTTGGCGTGCCGACCACTTATTTCTACAGCTTGCCCAAGCCTATGGCATTGCCTTGGGTAACCCGCCCGGATGAGCGACGCACGCTGTATTACGCCGACGGGATTACCGACATCCTCGTTTCTCCAAAGATGAGGGCGTCTTTTTCAATGCTTGAAAGCCAATTGGAGTCCGGCGCCAGCAGTGGCGATCGGCACATGAATGACAGCTCGGAGCAGGGTGGCTATGTCCTCGAGGGGGAGCTGACGCTGTGGCTGGATGACAATCAACCAGTGACATTACGTGCCGGCGACAGTTTTCAACTGGCCAGTCACACGCATTGTCGCTACGGCAACCTCTCGGATCAGCTCACCCGGGTGCTTTGGGTTTACACCTGATAAAAACAACAAGGAACACTAACGATGGATGCTGTCTGCTCTGATCTGGTTGCTGAGGTTCGCGCGTTTCGTCAGCGCTTCCCGCAGGTGCGTTACGTTGACCTGATTTCCCTGGACATTCCCGGGCATTTTTACGGTAAGCGCTACCCGATAGAAATGCTCGAGAAGGTTGCCGCAGGCAGCGTGCTCAAGCTGCCGCAAAACTGTGTGTTGCTTGGCACGCAGGGCGGTCTGTTCAAAATCGGCGACTACTGTTTTAACGACGGCGATCCGGATGCTCCCCGCCGACTGGTGCCCTGCACGCTCAAGCCAGTGAGTTGGGAAAAACAACCGCTGGGGCAGATGCTGATTACCTCAAGCGGTACTGAAAAGCCTATCGTCTTCGAGCCGCGAGAAGTGTTGGCGCAGGTGCTCGAGCGCCTTGGCCGAAAAGGGATTTTCCCGGTGGTCGCGTTCGAGCTGGAGTTCTATCTGTTCGATCGCCAGCTACGTGACGGCTTGCCACAGTTCCCTCGCGATCAGCTGACGGACGATGCCGATGATCAGCCGAATATGCACATCGAACGGCTGTCGAGATTTTCACCGGTGCTCGATGACATGGTCGAGACCGCGCGGGCGCAAGGCATCGATACCACGGTAATCACTGCGGAGCTGGGCCCTGGCCAGTTCGAGATCAATTTTGGTCACCTTGACGACGGCCTGCGTGCGGCCGACTGGGCGGCCCTGTTTTGCCGCAGCACACGGGGGGTGGCCCTCAAGCACAACCACCGCGCCAGCTTCATGGCCAAACCCTACTTGCAGCACCCCGGTAGCGGCATGCATGTGCATGTGAGCCTTTATGACGAGGCCGGAAATAACCTGTTGGCGGCTGACAATCAGCAGGCGTTGCGCCATGCAGTGGCCGGTTGCCTTGAAGTGTTGCCGCATTGCATGCCGATCTTTGCACCGAATCACAACGCAATGCGTCGTTTGAGCGGCACGGTGAACGTCGCGACGCGCGCCAGTTGGGGGTTTGAAGATCGTGACGCATGCCTGCGGGTGCCTGAGTCGGACGCTAAAAATCTTCGCATCGAACATCGCCTGGCGGGCGCGGATGCCAACCCTTATCTCGTATTAGCGGCGATTCTAGTAGGGCTGGAGCAAGGGCTGGAAATGGGTCGTGAACCGATTGCATCCCTCAACGAAGATCGTGGCAGCGGTATCGACTTCCCGCTGGAGATGCTGGAGGCCGTGCGTTCGATGCAAAACAATGCTCAGCTGCGCGAAGGTTTGGGTGCGGAGTTTGTGGATGTCTACTGTGAAAACAAGCGCCAGGACCATTTGGCATTCCTGCAGGACATCAGTGCGCGGGAGTATCGCTGGTTCCTGTAAATCAGTCCTTGCCGATCATCGACCATAAAAAACGTGTGGATATTTAACGAGTTAGACGTTTTAGTAACTGGATAGTGAATCAGAATATCTTGTTACAGGCAGAAGTATTAAGTAATATTCGCCCCGCGTTCACCACCACGGTTTATGCATTTTGAGTCCCGGGCGTCCATCAGCTGCCTGGGATTTTTTTTGTCTGAGATTCGGGCCGGTGCGCGCAACTTGCTCCAGCGCAGGACCAGAATCACAGCGGCCAATGATCCCTATCCGCTACCGAGAAATGATCCCGTGATCAATCGCGTATTTGACCAGGGCCGCCGGTTTGTCGATGTTGAGTTTGCGACGGATGCTCAGGCGATGGGTTTCTACCGTCCGCACGCTAATGTCCAATTCACGGGCCATCTCCTTGTTGTTCAGCCCCTGAGCCATCTTGTACAACACTTGGCTTTCGCGCGGTGTCAGCTCGTTGTCGGTACTTTTATCGGCGATGAGTCGCTGGGCGATCTCGGCGCTGTAGAACGTGCCGCCACTGGCGATCGCTTCGATCGCCGCAATGATTTCCCGCGACGGTGAGTTCTTCAGTACATAGCCGCTGGCACCCGCGCGAACGGACTCGCTCACGTATTCATTATTGTCGTACATGCTGAGCACCAGCACCTTGAGCGACGGGTACTGGCTGCGTAACACCCGGGTCAGCTCAAGCCCGTTCATGTCCCGCAGACTAATGTCGACCAGCAACAGGTCCGGCTGGCAGCGTCCGACCATTTCAATGGCATCCGCGCCATTCTCGGCTTCGCCCACCACTTCCAGGGGGGCCATGACCGCCAGCAGCGCTTTGATGCCGTCGCGGACCAAGGAGTGATCGTCGACCAGGGCGACGCGGATCGGGTAGGGCAGGTTCATCGCGGGTATTCACTCTAGTTGTTGTGGGGCGCGTCAGCGTTTTGCGCCGGGGATTTTCATCGGCAGCAGAACGTCCAGCTCACTTCTTCCCGGCATTGAGATCAGGTCGAATCGTCCA
The DNA here is from genome assembly GCF_054898165.1 of Pseudomonas sp. Hz4. Lineage (NCBI taxonomy): Bacteria > Pseudomonadati > Pseudomonadota > Gammaproteobacteria > Pseudomonadales > Pseudomonadaceae > Pseudomonas > Pseudomonas sp. Hz4. The sequence goes on from NZ_CM142719.1 coordinate 2,677,728, forward strand.
CCAAAATGCTCGACTCGCTCACGAATATTACGCAGGCCAATGCCCGCATGACGACGTTCGACCTGGGCGACGTTGAAGCCGATACCGTCATCGACCACCGTCAACCGTACGGACTCTTCAGACCCGTGCAGGGTAATGGAGACGTTTTTTGCCTGGGCGTGGCGTTCGATATTCGTCAGTCCTTCTTGCACGATGCGAAACAGCGCGACCGCTGCGCCATCGACCCAATGACAGTCGAATTCGTTGTCGTTGTAGGTCACCACCAGGCCGCTGCGCTGCTCGAATTCTGCGGCGAGTTGACCGATCGCCGCCGGCAGGCCCAGGGTGTCGAGCAGCGACGAGCGCAGGTCGTGGGAGAGGCTGCGAACTTCGCCAATCGCTTCCCCCAGGCGTTCCGTGGCGTCCCTCAGCGTGCTCAAACCCTTGTCTTGTGCTTGCCCGTTCTCGAGCAGATGGCTGGCCAGCTCGAACTGAAATTTGATGGAGACAAGTAGCTGGCTGATGCCGTCGTGCAGTTCGCGGGAAACCCGGGATCGCTCTTCCTCCTGCAAGCTGACGATACGCTGAGTCAGGCGCTGCAGTTTTTTGTCGGCCAGACGATGCTCGCTGACGTTGAGCGTCATGCCGCTGGCGAAGACAAACAGCACCGCCACGAGGGCCACCGCGGCAATCGCCAGCATGGTTTTACGAATGCCCTGGGCCACTTCGTCACGCGCCTGTTGGGTCGCGCGCTCAACGTCTTCAAGGTAGATGCCGGTGCCGAGCATCCAGCCCCAACGATCCAGCATCACCACATAAGCGAGCTTGTCGGTTATTTGGCCGGAGGAGGGTTTGTTCCAGGCGTAGCGTTGAAAACCTTCGCCTGATTGCGCACTTTTGAGCAACGCCTGGATCACTGGCAAACCGTGAGGGTCCTTCATGTCCCACAGGTATTTGCCCACCAACTCCGACTGGCGCGCGTGCATCAGGCTGCGACCTTCGTGGTCGTAGACGAAGAAGTAGCCATTGATGCCAAAGCTGAGCTTGCGCAGTTCTTCCAGCACTTGTTGCTGTGCGTGTTCGTCACCGTGGCCGTCGTCGTACAGCGGCTCGATCAGGCTTTGCGCCATTTCGACGTAGTTCTTAAGTTCTGCGCGCTTGCTCGCCAGAATGCTGTCTTGGATCAGTTGCGCCTGTTGTTCACCCAGTTGTCGGTTCATCGAAATCACCAGCGCGCAGATGACGGCGATGGCCAACACCAGCGGCAGAATCCCGAGCGCGACGATTTTGTGTTTGAGCTGCATCTCTGCTCCTGTCCGGACCGAGGGAAGGCGAAGGCTCGGCATCATATGCCAAAGATACGCGCGTCCAGTAGCGGGGCGGGACGGGATGACCAACCGTCTACGTAGAACTACGTAGACGCCGCGTACGTAGTAACGCGGATTTCTTTGTAGACGACATGCGGGGATATTGGGCCAGCTCCGCACAGCGGACACAATTATAAAAATTACCGCCGCAGTCCACTGGCTGTCGGCAGGAGACACGCTATGCCCCGTCTGGCTAAACACCTCGCCTGGTTTGCCGTGGCTGTCCTGGGAGCGTTTGCGCTGAGTGTCGTGGCCCTGCGCCGCGGCGAAGCGATCAATGCCCTCTGGATCGTAGTCGCAGCAGTCGCTATCTATCTCGTCGCTTATCGCTACTACAGCCTGTTCATCGCCAACAAGGTGATGCAACTCGATCCCAATCGTGCCACCCCCGCCGTACTCAACAATGATGGTCTGGACTACGTCCCCACCAACAAACACGTCCTCTTCGGTCACCACTTCGCGGCCATCGCTGGCGCGGGGCCGCTGGTCGGTCCGGTCCTGGCGGCGCAGATGGGCTATTTGCCCGGTACGCTGTGGCTGATTGCCGGTGTAGTGCTGGCCGGTGCCGTTCAGGACTTCATGGTCCTGTTCATGTCCACCCGCCGCAACGGCCGTTCCCTCGGCGACATGGTTCGTGAAGAAATGGGCCGCATCCCCGGCACCATCGCGCTGTTTGGCTGCTTCCTGATCATGATCATCATCCTCGCGGTGCTGGCGCTGATCGTGGTCAAGGCCCTGGCCGAAAGCCCGTGGGGCATGTTCACAGTGATGGCGACCATCCCGATCGCGATGTTCATGGGCATCTACATGCGCTACATCCGTCCGGGACGCATCGGTGAAATCTCGGTGATCGGTGTGGCGCTGTTGCTGGGTTCGATCTGGCTGGGCGGGCAGATCGCTGCCGATCCGGTCTGGGCCAAAGCCTTCAGCTTCACCGGTGTGCAGATCACCTGGATGCTGATCGGCTACGGTTTTGTTGCCGCAGTGTTGCCGATCTGGCTGATTCTGGCACCGCGTGATTACCTGTCCACGTTTCTCAAAATCGGCACCATCGTGGCGTTGGCGATCGGCATCCTGATCACCATGCCTGACTTGAAAATGCCGGCGCTGACCCAGTTCATCGACGGCACCGGGCCGGTGTGGAAGGGCGGTCTGTTCCCGTTCCTGTTCATTACCATCGCCTGTGGCGCGGTCTCGGGTTTCCACGCGCTGATTGCGTCCGGGACCACACCGAAGTTGCTGGCCAGTGAAGGCCATGCCCGTTACATCGGTTACGGCGGCATGCTGATGGAGTCCTTCGTGGCCATCATGGCGATGGTTGCCGCGTCGGTGATCGAGCCAGGCGTGTACTTCGCCATGAACAGCCCGGCGGCGATTGTCGGTTCCGACGCTGTTTCGGTCGCTCAGACCGTCAGCAGTTGGGGTTTCGCAATTACCCCGGAAGCGCTGCAAGCGGTGGCCAAGGACATCGGTGAAACCACCATCCTCGCCCGTGCCGGCGGTGCGCCGACCCTGGCGGTCGGTATCGCGCAGATCCTGCACAGTGTCCTGCCGGGTGAAAACACCATGGCGTTCTGGTACCACTTCGCGATCCTGTTTGAAGCGCTGTTCATCCTGACCGCGGTGGACGCCGGTACCCGTGCCGGACGGTTCATGCTGCAAGACCTGCTTGGCTCCTTCGTGCCAGCGCTGAAGCGTACTGATTCCTGGACCGCCAACCTGATCGCAACCGCAGGATGTGTGGCGATGTGGGGTTATTTGCTGTACCAGGGCGTGATCGATCCGCTGGGTGGCATCAACACCTTGTGGCCGCTGTTCGGTATCTCCAACCAGATGCTGGCCGGTATCGCGCTGATGTTGGCGACCGTTGTGCTGATCAAAATGAAGCGCCAGCGTTACGTCTGGGTCACCATGCTGCCAGCGGTGTGGCTGCTGATCTGCACCACCACCGCCGGTTTCATCAAGCTGTTCGACGCCAACCCGGCGATCGGTTTCCTGGCCTTGGCCAAAAAATACAGCGATGCCCTGGCCAACGGTCAGATCCTCGCGCCGGCCAAGAGCATCGACCAGATGCATCACGTGATCTACAACGCCTACACCAATGCAACGCTGACAGCGCTGTTCCTGCTGGTGGTCTTCAGCATCCTGTTCTTTGCACTCAAGGTTGGTATTGCTGCCTGGGGCACCAAAGAACGTACGGATAAAGAAGCTCCGTTTCAGGCTATTCCGGACGCTTGATCGAGGATTGCAGCATGTTCAATGACCTGAGTCGCCTCGGTAAATACCTCGGTCAGGCCGCGCGCCTGATGGTCGGGATGCCCGACTACGACACGTACGTCGAGCATATGCAAAGCAAGCACCCGGACAAACCGGTGATGAGCTACGAGGTGTTCTTCCGGGAACGCCAGGAAGCTCGTTACGGAAGCAAGGCTGGGCCGAAGTGCTGTTGAGGGTCGGTGGCAGTGATGCCATCTAAATAGCAAATTAAAGAACCCGGCTGATGAGGCCGGGTTTTTTATTATGTGAATTCCATCGGCCGATCCGTATTTAGTCAGGAGGCGGGGATGGTTTCGAGCGTTTCGAGATTCAGCAGGGTGAAATAGCCACGGTCCGGCCTCCAGCCAGCCGTATCGATGTGAATCACATTGCCAAGGCTGACAGGCATAAGAAGCGGCGTATGCCCTACGACAAGTGCGCGTAGGCCATCAACGCCATGCTTTTGCATCTGATCGATCCGCCGGCGTGACCACATGCAGGCGTGCTGGACCACTCGCAGCTGCTCGTTGCTTTCTGGCGATTCCAGTTCCTTACGCAACTGTTCCCATGATGGAAATGGACAATCGGCGTGCACGATGCCGATCAGGCCGCGTGCTGTTTCGACTTCGATCGCGATAGGGAGCTTGGCGAACTGCGCCGCGAATGCTCGCTTCTCGAATGGCGACAGGTCCGTGAACCATGAGCCGCCGTTGCCGATCCAGCTGTCGAAGTCGCAGGTGTCGAAACACACCACGTAGTCGTCATGGTTGCCCCGCACTGGGTGGAACCATGGTTTGTCCAGCCAATCGAGCGCGTCACGGCACTCGGGTCCACGGTCAATCAGATCGCCAACACTGAACAGGCGATCTACTGAGGGGTTGAGCCCGACTGCATCCAGAGCGGCCTGCAACCGAGTGAAATGGCCGTGAATGTCACCGACCACGAAATCTCGGCCGGCAACGTTTGCGGCGAAGCGCTTCACGCGCGGCATCTCGATAGCTTCGAGCATGGGATTAACTCTCCCGCAGCTCCCCAACGGGCTGGTAGTCAGTTGAGTTTAGGCCAGGAAGTGCTGGTCGACGATTACCGAGGCGGCAAGAAGACTTTTACCGCCTCGACCCAGCGCGGTTAGAGTCAGTAGCCAGTTGCTTGCCCGAAGTGGTTGTCCTGCACGCCGGCGATGAGGTGCAGGGGCACGTGCTGCGCATCAATCGACGGGACTTCGAACGTTTCCACTATTTGGGTTTGGCGCTCACTCAGCCCGGTCGATTTTTCTGCAAGAGCCTTAGCCATTCTCGCGTGGTTCGCTGCGATTTCATTGAGAGTTGACACGTTACATCTCCCGGTGACTGACCAAGCGTATCGCTGGAGTCCTTAAGCGTTAATTAAGTGCCGCCGCGTCAGAATTCCGTCGCTCTGGGGCCGCTACGAGCGTCTTTTGCAATCCTTGAGCCAGGAATAGTCAATAAATTCGCGCCACGTTTCTCATGCGACGAATGGTTGGGCGAGGCGGGAGAGGTCAGGAATATCAGCGTCTATTCGAGCGCCAGGCAGGGTGTTTCGACGAGGAACGAGGGCAACGCGTTATTCTTTTGCCTCCTTTATCCGGGATATTTCCTCAGCCTGTAGGCCGGGGGAACGCGCACCAGGTCATTGAGCTCATTGATCCCCTTTCGTTTGCGCAGGTTGATCCTTTCCGAATCCCGCTACCCCCTGTTGCCAAGGTGCAGCAGTGATGCTTTCCGGCAGCCCGTGTCTTTAGTCAGGCCGAGTAGGTGGTATCAGGCGTGAGTGATGGACAAATCGCTGATGAGGCAGATTGAACCGTCTTCCGGGTTCGTGGTTTCGGAGTAATCGATCTGGTTGTACACGCCACCGTGGAAGGCGAGTGTTCGTGTCCCAGGTGTTGTCGACGCGCATGATCGCCGAAGTCGATTTGACGCCGTTACAGCTTGCCGATACGGAGACAGCGCCACTCGAATTGGCGTGAATGTTGATTTTGAAGGGGGCACCGCTGTTCCAGAACACCTTTACCGGAGGTCGCTCTGACCCTTCACATGAATCTGGCCGATCACAACTTTCTGCAGCGAGTTGACCTTCGTCAGCCGCATTTCTTGTCGGTTCCAGTGGTCCGCTGCGCTGGAGAACAGCCAGTAACCTGGCTCCTTCCACTCGCAGCGAGTCCGTTGCGTGCTCTTGCTCGAAGCTCCAAGTGTCGGTGCCGTCATCTGCAGCGAACCGTCGTCAAGCATCTTGACGACGTCGGGGCATTCGATGAGCGCACGCCAACCGATGAGCTCAAGCGCGATCGGGTTGGTGTCGGAGATTGGAAGCGAGGTAGCGATGGTGAAGTTGCTGATGGGATATTTCACCCAACCCCAGAAACGACAAAGCCCTGAATAATCAGGGCTTTGTCGTATAAAGATGGCGGAGGCGATGGGATTCGAACTCATGGACCTGTTACAGTCGACGGTTTTCAAGACCGTTGCCTTAAACCACTCGGCCACACCTCCGTTTGCGTTGCGGGCGCCATAATACCTGAATGAAACACACTGTCAAACTCTCTGCGTAGCTTGTTACAGAACGTCTGTTATGATCTTTGCGACTGAACGTTTCAAACCAACAGGAGTGTCGCCATGCGCGAACAGGATTACGCAGTTAATAACAGCGTGCAGGCTGAGCAGCTAGAGGTTAGCCGCGTCCTGCGCAACACTTACGGCTTACTCGCTCTCACCCTCGCATTCAGCGGCGTGATGGCGTTTGTCGCTCAGCAGATGCGTGTTGGCTACCCGAACATTTTCGTGGTGCTGATCGGTTTCTACGGCCTTTTCTTCCTCACCAACAAACTCCGCGATTCGGCCTGGGGTCTGGTGTCGGCATTTGCCCTGACCGGTTTCATGGGGTTCTTGCTCGGCCCGATCCTCAACCGCTACCTGGGTATGCAGGGCGGTGCTGAAGTCGTAAGCTCGGCCTTCGCGATGACTGCGCTGGTGTTCGGTGGTCTGTCGGCCTATGTGCTGATCTCCCGCAAGGACATGAGTTTCCTCAGTGGCTTCATCACTGCGGGTTTCTTCGTGTTGCTGGGTGCAGTAGTTGCCAGCTTCTTCTTCCAGATCAGCGGTCTGCAACTGGCGATCAGCGCAGGTTTCGTGCTGTTCTCCTCGGTCTGCATTTTGTTCCAGACCAGCGCCATCATTCACGGCGGCGAGCGCAACTACATCATGGCGACCATCAGCCTGTATGTATCGATCTACAACCTGTTCGTCAGCTTGTTGCAACTGTTTGGCATCATGAGCCGCGATGATTAATCGTCAGCCTTGAGGAAAAAACCCGCTTCGGCGGGTTTTTTCTTGCCTGCGATTTGACTAACGGCTCACGCCATCGGTGGCAGTCGGCGCTTGACCGGGGTTTTCTTGACGATCGCCGTGTTGGTTTCGGCGTGGGTGTTGAGGCGGTCGAGCAGGGTGTCCAGTTGTTCCATCGAGCGTACATGCAGACGGGCGATGAAACAGTCTTCGCCGGTGACCTTGTCGCACTCGGTGAATTCAGCGATGGCCTGGATCTGCCGCTCCACTTCCTGCAACTGGCCCGGCAGCGGGCGAATGCGGACGATGGCTTGAAGCTGATAGCCGAAGCATTTTGGGTCGATCTCGACGGTATAGCCTTTAAGCACGCCACGCTCTTCGAGGCGGCGCAGGCGCTCGGCGACGCTGGGCGAGGACAGGCCGCTGATTTGCGCCAGGGCCTTGAGCGAGCGGCGTGAATCTTCCATCAGTGCCGTGATCAGCACTTGGTCGATATCATCGGTCATGACGAAACCCCTATTAGGCAATTAATTCAAACCACCTTGATAAAAAAGGCAGATGTCGAGTTTAGCCTGCTTTTTGCGCTGGAGAAGCTCCCCGGCGGATTGGCATACTTTGGGCTCAAACACTGGAGTCTGATGATGGACAAAACAATACGTCACGGGTCATTCGAAATGACCGCCGCCATGCTGATTTCCGGGACCATCGGCTGGTTCGTGCTGGTGTCCGGGCAACCGGTGTTGGACGTGGTGTTCTGGCGCTGTGTGTTCGGCGCCGCCACGCTGTTGCTGATCTGCGCGGCGTTCGGCTTTCTCCGTCCTGGCATTCTGACCCGCACTACGTTCTTGCTGGCCGTGCTCAGTGGCGTGGCGATTGTCGGCAACTGGGTGCTGTTGTTTGCTTCTTACTCCCGTGCCTCGATTGCCATCGGCACGGCGGTGTACAACGTTCAGCCGTTCATGTTGGTGGGGCTGGCCGCAGTGTTCCTCAACGAGAAAATTACTCTGCAGAAACTCTTCTGGCTGGGCATCTCGTTTCTCGGAATGCTGGCGATTGTCAGCGCTCATGGCGGGCAGGGCGAGAGCGGCAATGATTATCTGGTGGGCATCGCTCTGGCGCTGGGGGCGGCATTCCTTTACGCGATTGCCGCGTTGATCATCAAACGCCTGACCGGTACACCGCCGCATCTGATCGCGTTGATTCAGGTTCTCACCGGCGTGCTGTTACTCGCGCCATTCGCGCACTTTTCGGCACTGCCGCAAGCGCCGAGTGCGTGGGCCAGTCTCGTGACCTTGGGCATCGTCCACACTGGCGTGATGTACGTGCTGCTCTACGGCGCGATTCAAAAACTACCGACGGCGCTGACCGGTGCGCTGTCATTCATCTACCCGATTGCGGCGATTTTCGTCGACTGGTTCGCTTTCGGCCATCGCCTGGAGCCGCTGCAATGGATCGGTGTCGCCGCGATTCTGTTCGCCGCTGCCGGCATGCAACAAGGCTGGAGCCTGAAGTTTCGTCGAGCGGCAACGCAATAAACCGGCGTCAGATGTTCCATCGCGGCGCGGTCTTGGCCAGTCGCTGGCGCATCTCGCCGATGTTGCTGGCCAATTGTTGGACCAATAACCGGTAACCATCCAGAGGACTGTAAACCGGAGCAGCCAGGCTTGAATCCGACGGCTGTTCGACAGGCCGATTAATCCGCTGGGACGCACCGGATTTCAGCGCCCAGGCCATACCGATCAGTTGCACCCGGATCAACCGATGTTCGGCTTTCAAAGCCGATTGCAAATGGGCCATGGCGTCCGCGTCACTGGCATCCGGTCGGATGTTGCCGAGGATTTCCAGGGTGCTGACACACATTCGCAAGTGGCGCTGAATGGCATCGAGTTCAGTCATGGAGATCCGCACTTCCTTGGACACCGACGGCATCAATGAGCGCAGTTGCACCATCACCGTGTTGAGGCGGCCCACGAGTTTATGGTGTTCGTCATCGGTGACCGACTGGCCATTGATGATGCGCCCGTAGATCGTTGCACAGTCGCGCAAGGCGTCGGCCAGGTTATATCGCCAGGAATAAACCGCGTAGAGCGGCAGGGCGAAAGAAAATGCCAGGGCCAGGGCGATGCCGATCAGGATGTCCACCCCACGCCACAACCCGTCGGTGATCGGATTGTCGCCATGCCCCGCGACGATAAACACGGTAATCGCCGAGAGCAACGCGGTGTAACCGCCCTTGCCAATGGCGTGGTATGAGAAGAACCCACAGACCACCGCCATCGCGAAATAGGTCAGCCACGGCATCCCGAGCCAGGCCTGTTGCGCCACCAGTAGCAAGCCGACGCCGGCTCCGATCAAGGTGCCGATGGCGCGCTCGGCGGCTTTTTTGCCAATGTTGCCGTGGTGCTGCAATCCGCCAATCACCACCAGCATCGTCACCGACGCCCACTCACCGTGGGGCAGGTTGATGCCGGTGGTCAGCAGGATTGTTGCCAGCAACCCCAGCGACACGCGCACCGCGTGGATCACTCTGGCGTGGCGATAGCGCCGATACGGGTCCAGCAACGGACGCAGCTGTCGACGCAACAGCGGTGGCAGTCGATTGGCTTTGAATGTGCTCAGGCTCGGTCTCCTCAGAAGATGTAATCGGTGGTCAGGAAACTCGAACTGCGTCCGCTGATGATCTCGCTGATGAGTTCTTTGTTGGTTTCCTGGAACTTGGTCGCCACCAGTGTGCGGATCGAAAACACCCGCAGCGCATCATGCACCGACAGCGTGCCTTCGGCGGAGTTTTTGCGGCCGTTGAACGGGAAGGTATCCGGGCCGCGCTGGCACTGGGCGTTGAGGTTAATCCGGCCGACCTGGTTGGCGAACGTGTCCACCAGTCGGCCGACCGCCACCGGGTTGGTGCCGAAGATACTCAGCTGCTGGCCGAAGTCCGATTCCAGGACGTAATCGATCACCGTGTCCAAATGCCGGTAAGGCACGATCGGGACGACCGGGCCGAACTGTTCTTCCTGATAGACGCGCATCTGCGGCGTCACCGGGTACAGCACGGCGGGGTAGAAGAACGAAGCGCGGGCTTGACCGCCGTTGGGGTTGACTACGGTGGCGCCTTTGCCGACGGCATCCGCGACCAGCGAGTGCAGGTAATCGACCTTGCTAGCTTCCGGTAACGGCGTCAGCGCCACGCCGCTGTCCCACGGCATACCGGGTTTGAGACTGGCGAGTTTGGCGTTGAATTTCTCGATGAAAGCGTCGACCACGTCTTCATGGACGAAGAGGATTTTCAGCGCGGTGCAGCGCTGACCATTGAACGACAGCGAGCCGGTGAGCGCTTCGCTGACCGCGTTGTCCAGATCCACCTCAGGCAGCACGATGCCGGGGTTTTTCGCATCCAGGCCCAACGCCGCGCGCAAGCGGTGCGGTTTTGGATGAAGTTTTTTCAGGTCGCTGGCCGCCTTGTTGGTGCCAATGAACGCAAAGATATCAATCTTGCCGCTGGCCATCAGCGCGCTGACGGTCTCGCGGCCGCTGCCGTAGATCACGTTGATCACCCCGGCCGGGAAGCTGTCGCGGAATGCTTCCAGCAGAGGACGAATCAACAGCACGCCCAGCTTGGCCGGTTTGAACACCACGGTGTTGCCCATGATCAGTGCCGGGATCAGCGTGGTGAAGGTTTCGTTCAGCGGGTAGTTGTAAGGTCCCATGCACAACGCCACACCCAGCGGTACGCGGCGGATCTGGCCGAGGGTGTCCTGTTCCAGTTCGAAGCGGCTGGAGCGGCGGTCGAGTTCCTTGAGTGCGTTGATGGTGTCGACGATGTAATCGCAGGTGCGGTCGAACTCCTTCTCCGAGTCCTTGAGGTTCTTGCCGATTTCCCACATCAGCAACTTGACCACGGCTTCGCGCTGTTCACGCATGCGCCCCAGGAAAGCTTCGACGTGCTGGATGCGCTCGGCCACGCGCATCGTCGGCCACAGACCCTGGCCCCGGTCATAGGCACGGACGGCGGCGTCGAGGGCGGTCAATGCAGTGTCGGCATCGAGCAGTGGCGTGCTGCCAAGAATCACTTGTTCATCGCCATTTTCACCCGTCAGGTACACCGGGCTGCGGACTTGGGCGAGGGGCCCGGGCCAGGTTTTCAGCTCTCCGTCGACCAGGTATTCACGCTGTTCGGTCTGGCCGTCGAGGCGGTATTTTTCCGGTATATCGGTGGAGTCGGGAAACAAGTTGCCAAGGATGTGTGCTGTGGTCATGTCGCTACCCCGTGTGTGGTGTAAGCCATGCGCTAGCGGCGTGCAGTTCGCAATTCACTTGAAAGGTTATACGCCTTAATGACTCGATTTTTTAACTGCAATCAAGCGCAAATGGGCAGAGCAGAGGAGTGATGGTCTGGATAAATCAGGTCGGACCCAGCAGGTGCTCGATCACCTTTTCAAAATGGAGCACCGCTCGTCCACCATCGGCTCTGACTGGAAACATTTCGACATAAAATATACGACTGACGCCCTCCGTACGTCGCTTGCAAAGGCTCTACCTCGTACCTTTACTGTTACCGAGCGTCAGAGTAATACCTCATCAAATAAGTCTTTCATATCAAGGTTTAAGCACGCCTCTTGAAATTCCGCCTGGATCTTTTTCTGATCTACCACCAGAAAATTCAAAGGATGACGAAGAAATGAAAGAGGATTTGGCGGCCGTTATCCGAAAACTCGTATCTCCTTCAATGCGGTATGAGATCAGAAACGCTTCAAACTGGTTTCGAGACATCCTTGGACGTGCGTGTTTCTGGCGCTGGGAAATTGCCAGGTTCAGACTGCAGAGCGAAAGTCCTTACGAATTCCTCTATATCGGTAGGAAAAAGCAGCGGGAGATGGCGAAGCTTCTCATAGGAGGGAAGTCCCAAGGGAATACCCCTATGGCCGACGGCGAACCGGAACCTGCCGCGTCGAATCATGTGGTAGTGGTCAGTGAAATGCCGACTTCGGGGGCCTTGTATGTACCCTTGTATCTGAGTGCCATCGTACCGCTGGGGCGATCCATAGAGGAGATCACCACAAAATACGATAGCGAGTTGCGTCGGAATATACGCAAGAACCGACCGCGCTACCGAATGAGACAGACGCTGCTGGATGAAGACATTGAAAAGGCAGACAGGGAAATGCTTCGACCGTATGCCACGGCAAGGCAAGGCATCCACGCTGCGCAATTTGCCACGCAGGAGGTTTTCAGGATAGCCAAGACTGTGGGCCGGCTCGACTTGATAATGCTGGAGGACGAAGTTGTTGCCTGCCACCTTGGCTGCGTCATAACTCGGGGTGGAAAGCGCTACTGGAGCACACTACGTTTCGGCTATACCGAGGCGATTTTTTCAGATGCCAAAAGACTGCGCGAGGTCAATTCGATCACCACTTTCATGGCGCTTGAATGGGCGATCGATCATGGCTTCGATTATTACGACATCGGTCTTTGCGTGGCACGGCCGGATGACGGTCTTCTGAAATGGAAAAGAAGGCGCGGCGGTGATATTGATTCCTTGGGAAACCACGCTTATATGTTTGTCCGGCTGCCCAAGACCGGTACAGCCAAATTCCTCTGGGACACACCGCTATTCGCCGTCGAAGGGAAGGAATTGACCCTGCACCTTGGCTTACCGGACGGGCCAAGCGATGAGGAGGTCGCCAGCCGCTATCATGAAATGGTCTTTGGCGGGCTGCACAAAATTTATCTCTATTGCGCCCAGAGCTCGGGCGAACAGTTCCTCGAAACCTTGCGCAGTCGCTATGCCAGTCTGCAGACCCCACCCATCCTGCAAAGGATTGCATCCAGCTGAGTCATTTCCAGAACTAAAATTACAGCGCTTCGCGCCTGACTATTGACCCTGTCCCGCAGGGAGGACTTTTCATGGAAAGCGATGTCTCGGAAATAAGCACTGCGACCGCTGGCAATCGAAAAAAATGGACCCTTGCCGCCTACAGGTATATGGCGAGAAAAAGGCTGGCACGCAAGGCGGAGATCAACTTGAAAAGCCGGGCGGTGAAAAGCTGGGATATTGCGCCGGGTGGGATATCGCATTCGCCGCCGGCTATCTTCCTGCCCGGTCAAATGGAACGTGTGACTGGATGGGAGGCGAAGCGCTTTTATCCTTTCGAGCATCCCGCTCGCACCATGGAAGGGCTGGGTGACGTGGTACAGGGCCCGACCCGTGGCTACTTGATCAAGGATGTCTGGCTGATTGATGGCGCGCTTTACAAGGACAATGCAAGTCTGTGGTTGTCTCTCAAACCGGGAATGTTTCCGCGAATTCTTGTGGAAAACGAGATCGAGCGCGGTGCCGCTTACTGCACGCAAAATGGAAATACATGGTTTGGCACATGGTTGATGGAAGACTGCCCGACCTATTCGTTGGCCTGCGACGAAGGCGTCCCGGTGACCACCGCGCCATCCGCCAGGTTTCCCCTATTTACCCAGGCCCCCGCGTATGAGGACTGGTTTGGCATGAAACCGGTTCGCTTGAACGGTGCGTTTTTTCGTGAGCTCGTGCTATTCGACGATGTGAGCAACAATCGAAGCCGGCATTTACGTTTCCGTGCCATGGGTGAAAAGCTACTGTCGCACGTGAGCTACGAGTCTCACCCTGGCGTGTTCATTCTCCGGGGTGGCGACGGTGACTTGCGCTTTTTGCGCAATGAAATTGAGCTCGCTGAACATCTGCGCACGTGTAGGGGGTTTCGCATCATCGATCCTTTGAAAACCGATGTCCCGACCATAGTGGCGACGTGTGCCGGAGCGCGGACCGTGGTGGGGGTCGAAGGGAGCCAGCTCGTACATGGTGTCAATGTACTGCAGCCGGGTGGTTCGTTGCTGGCACTGCAACCACCGAACCGTTTCGTCAGCTACTTCAAGTACCTGACGGATCGCGACCACCAGAACTTTGGCTTTGTGGTCGGAACGCCTGAGGGCGATGGCTTCAAAATCGACATTCAAGAGGTTGAGCGCACACTGGACCTGTTCCCATCATGACCGCCGCCTAGAAAAGTCGGCCCAGGGGCGTGAATAACCGGGCGTGGGGTTCACCCCCGTTGCTCCGCCACCAACAGCAACGACTGCGGCACAGGACTTTGCGGGTGCTGCGGCTCCTGCAGGCTGGCCAGCCGAAAACCGGCCATGTCCAGCGCATTAAGCCAACTGGACAAGGTGCGCAGGTACCACGGCATGGGTTGCCACTGCCCTTTGAACCCAGCGAAGGTCTCTTCCCGCCAACCATCCTGATAGTCGCCCGCCGCCGCGGTCCACGGATGCAGCGTCTGGATCACCAACGCACCGCCAGGGGCGAGCAGGGCGTTCATGGCGGTGAGCAGCGGGATAATGTCCTGGTGCAGCAGGGCGAAGTTGGCGCAGATCAGGTCGTAGTCGCTGCCGATGCCCACCTTCGCCTCCACCAACGCTTCATAGCTCGCCAAGTGCACCTGCGAAGAACCCGCCGCCCGAGCCGCCTCGACTAGCGTCGCATCGCCATCCACACCGACCGCCTCGATGCCCCGTTTAGCCAGCGCACGCAACAGCCAGCCCTCGCCGCAACCCAGGTCGAGCACGCACTCGGGCTGGCGGCTTAGCACCGCCAGCAGAATTGCCTGGTCTGTGACTTTGAGGCGGCTTTCAATGGTGCCGGTGCGAATGGCTTCGATCCAGGATTGGGCGTTGTGGTGCCAACTTTGGAGGAGGGTAGATTCGGAGGCGGGCATTTCGATCTCCGGAGTTGTTGGTTGGATAGAAGGATAGGACAAATGCTGGTGGATCGGACCTTATCTGGGACGCTTTACCTGCGTCATAATCACCGAAATTGGCCTTCTGCAAGGTCACGCCGGCGCGTCACTCGGGAAATCCGGCTTTGCGTTGCAAACATTCCGACCGCTTGATTTTAGAGGAGACGCAGCATGGACCGATTCACAGGCGGTTGCCTGTGCGGCAATGTCCGAATTGAGGCTACGGGACGCCCATACCGGGTCGGCCTTTGTCACTGTCTCGACTGCCGCAAGCATCATGGAGCCCTTTTTCACGCTTCTGCGGTGTTCCCTCAGAATGCGGTGACGATCAATGGCGAGACACGCGACTACGCCGGTCGCTGTTTCTGTCCCCGCTGCGGCTCGCCCGTTTTTGCACGCACCGCCGACGAAATCGAAGTGAACCTGGGATCCCTGGATACCCCTGACCAGCTGATGCCCACCTACGAAAGCTGGATCGTCCGTCGCGAGTCCTGGTTGCCGCCGTTTCCGCTCACGCGACGATACGAGCGCGATCGTGACGCGACGGGTCGCTTTGAGGAGTAGGCCGCACGAACGGTGCGAAGGTGCCTTTACGAGTGAGCGAGATATCGTCCGAACGCGGCCCGAGCCTTCGACAGCATTTACGGTCACCAGCTGCCATAGGGGATTCCGTACGTTTCGACGTAGCGTTTGGATGCCTCGGATTGCTGATAGTACTTGCTACCTGATTTGCCAAGGTAAGGCCCTAACGGCTCCACTTCGGCTTGGGTACGGGCGACTTTGATAGCGTTGTTGCAGCTATCGCGTACCCAAACCTGGACGACACCACCTGGAGCAAGACCCAAGATGATCGAAGCTGTAAAACGAGCGACCTTTTCGGGGGCTTGCGGGCATCGTTGGTTGGTTGAGGTGTGCATGATCTCGCGTGCATTTTCCGGAATATCAACCCAGGCTCGATAGGTCTTTGGTTCCACAGCGGATTGCCAGCGTACGAAAATTCGCTCGGGCAGATCGGCTCCAACCACTGGTTTCACGTTCCCGCTGATCTTGTACCAACCTTTTGCTACTTCTGTTGCATCGTCGGGCGAACCGGTACCGATTTCACCTCCACCGCGCCGCTCAAATGTTTTCCCTTGGAGGTCCACTACGGAGCTGTGTTCGACCAGCCCAGACATATAGCTTGGAGCCATGAAATCGAGGCTCCACCAGTGGTCTTTAGGATCATTCTTTCCTGACAAGGGAGCTGCGGCCTGGCAGCCTACGATCAGAAGTGTGCTGAACAGAGCAACGAATAAGCGCATCAAAACAATGTCCAGTCAGGTACATGAGGATGTTGCACTCTTATCGCATCATTAGTGGGGGCGTTGATATAGACCGCTTTAAGGCCACTACCGTCTCTTTTACCCAGGGGATGATTCCAGTTGGCGGAGGTGTGGATGTAATGCAGCCTGAGTAACCGCTCTTCATCCGACGTGACGGTGTAATTACCTTTTATGAATCTATCGGACATTGATTTGAGCTCCTGCGGCACAGCGAAGTCTGGACCGTACCCTTCAATGTCGTTGAAACGTACGCCTTTCTCCTTGGCTAATTCGTACATCAGACGCAGATAAACCCTCGATAACTTGCCACTTACGGGCCGCTTGAGTTGCAGTCCCGCATAGACGCGCTTTTGACCTGGGGTGAATCGTTCATCGTTCTTTTGAGGCAGTGTGAATGCTGTCGGTGTAACAATCTCAAGAAGCTCTGCCGGCCAGCCTTTGATGATCCATTGGCTTTTTACTTGCGCAGCGTCTCGGTAGATCGGCGTGGTAGTCACATCGCTGTTGATTGGCACATCAAGCGCTTGCATCGGACTGATCAGGACACATTCAATAGCGTCTTCAAGATAACCGCCACCGATATTCGAATGGACGCCCGGGAGGGTGATTTCCGGGTGAGCGGGCTTGACTCGACTCAATGCAAAGTTTGCTCGACACTCATCACGAGCAACCAACTGGACGACATCAGTGAAGTATTTGCGGTCCAGGTAGAGCTTGAGGCCGGGAGCGATGGCACTTTTGATGTTGCCCATGTTAGCCAGTCCCGCAATAGACGGAACGGTGTCGAACAACCCTATGAAACCCATGATAATTCCGCTGCTGAATTGATCACTGAAGCTTGGGCTGAAGGCTTTGGCGTTCCTGCGCAGAAGGTCTCCTAACGGGCCTTGTTTACAGCGAAGGATCTCATTCGAGAAATGTCGAGCGGCCGCAGCCCCTCGGCTGAAACCGAAGGTGTCGAAGGTCAATGATGAAATTTTGCTGTCAGGATTCTCTTTTAGGAAATCGTCAAAAAGTACATTGATACGACTAAAGGCCGTTTCCACGCAACCGGCTATACCTGTTTCACCGCGGCCGGCACTCAATCCAATGAAGCTGTCTTTTTCACCCGACTCAGTGCCGATACCTTCAATGTAGGCCATGCGAAAAGCAATTTTTTGTTGCCCGTCACCTTCCGCTTCAGGAGGGGCGTAATACAGATCGCTCAGCTTCTTCACATTGCTGACGTCATTGCCGTAACTGCTATCCGGGTCGGACATGAACGGCTGACAGCTGGCATCGATATCTTCTGGCGCAATCGGGTGTCGAGCTCCGCAGAGCAAGCCAGCCGATGTGTTGTTAGCGTTGTTGCCGGTGCCATCGAAGAAGACGCCAATTCTCAGAGCAACCGTCAAATTGGCCAGTAGTGGCGCGGGTTCTTTGCCGTGTTTTTCATACTCCGCCCAACGTTGAGCATGAATATCGACGGGTTTCGCCTCGTCGTAACGATAGTTTTTTGGCGGGTTGGGTACGTAGCCACTCATTCCTTGATACCTGAATCGTTATTCATCCGTAAAAATCCCAGCGCATTGGTTGGGGTATGGCGACGCTGCAACTATCTGACGGTTGCGCCTATTGCGTTCCTGAGCCCGGATGATAACCGCTGCCAGCGAGGAGTCGATTGGTGGCGCGTGGCCATATTGTTTTTAAGATCAAAAGAACGCAGGCTTCGCCAGCGCCTACATGTTCGGGGCTGATCCGTATTTCCCTTCGCTATCTGCATCTGTAACGCACGCAGCCGCCAGCTCACAATGACCGCACGCTCCACAGTCGCGGCATCCGCTGCACTGCACACTTATACCGTAGGAGGCCCAATGGGCAAGATGGCAATTTTCCTGGGTGGATTTCTGGTGTTGACCATTTTGATCGGTGCCCTTTCCACGATTTCTCCCGTTTAATCACTACCTTCAATCAGCAAAAAGCACAACGCCTCCACACTGGGAGGCGTTGCAGTTTCAGCACTACCGCTCGCGTTACTTAAGATCGAAGCGATCCAGGTTCATCACCTTGGTCCAGGCAGCCACGAAGTCTTTAACAAACTTTTCCTTCGCATCTGCGGTTGCATAGACTTCAGCCAACGCTCGCAACTGCGCATGTGAGCCGAAGACGAGATCGAGACGGGTGGCTGTCCACTTCACTTCGCCGGTTTTGCGATCGCGCCCTTCAAACTCCTCGTTAGCCTCCGAGACCGGTTTCCATTCCACGCCCATATCCAGCAGGTTCTTGAAGAAGTCGTTGGTCAACGCCTCCGGCTGCTGCGTGAACATACCGTGTTTGGTTTGTCCGACGTTGGTGTTCAGCACGCGCATACCGCCAATAAGCGCGGTCATTTCTGGCGCGGTGAGTGTCAGCAGTTGCGCCTTGTCGATCAACAGCTGCTCGGCCGATACGCGGTATCTGCTTTTGAGATAGTTACGGAAACCATCGGCGATGGGTTCGAGGAAGCCGAAAGACTCCACATCCGTCTGTTCCTGGGAGGCGTCCATCCGCCCCGGTGTGAATGCAACCGTGACGCTGTGACCAGCGTTTTTCGCCGCCTGTTCGACGCCAGCGCAACCGGCCAGCACGATCAGGTCTGCCAGCGAGATCTTCTTGCCGCTGTTGTTGAACTCGCTCTGAATACTCTCGAGTTTCGCCAGCACGTTCGCCAGTTGCTCAGGCTGGTTGGCTTGCCAGAATTTCTGCGGAGCCAGACGCAGACGCGCACCGTTGGCGCCGCCGCGTTTGTCGGAGCCACGAAAGGTCGAGGCCGCCGCCCAGGCAGTTGATACAAGCTGCGAGATTGTCAGGCCCGAGGCCAGGAGTTTGCTCTTGAGTGCGGCGACGTCACTGTCGTTGACCAGGGCATGGTTTACCGCTGGAATCGGGTCTTGCCACAGCAGTTCTTCGCTTGGCATTTCCGGGCCGAGGTAGCGGGAGAGGGGGCCCATGTCGCGGTGGATCAGCTTGAACCAGGCGCGGGCGAACGCGTCGGCCAATTGGTCCGGATTTTCCAGGAAGCGCCGCGAAATCGGTTCATAGATTGGGTCGAATCGCAGCGCCAGGTCGGTGGTCAGCATGGTCGGATTACGACGCTTGGACGGGTCGTGAGCATCCGGAATGATGCCGGCACCGGCGCCGTTTTTTGCGATCCACTGGTTCGCACCGGCCGGGCTTTTGCTCAGTTCCCATTCGAAGCCGAAGAGGTTCTCCAGATAGTTGTTGCTCCACCGGGTGGGCGTTGTGGTCCAGGTGACTTCCAGGCCGCTGGTGATGGTGTCCGGCCCTTTGCCCGTGCCGAAGCTGTTCTTCCAGCCAAAGCCTTGCGCTTCGAGGCCGGCGGCTTCGGGCTCGGCGCCGACGTTGTCGGCAGGTCCAGCGCCGTGGGTCTTGCCGAAGGCGTGGCCGCCGGCAATCAGTGCCACGGTTTCTTCGTCATTCATGGCCATGCGGCCGAAGGTCTCGCGGATGTCCTTCCCGGCAGCGACGGGATCCGGGTTGCCTTCCGGTCCTTCAGGGTTCACGTAAATCAGGCCCATCTGCACGGCCGCGAGCGGGTTCTCCAGGTTGCGCCCCTGTTCGGTACGGCTCTCCTCATTTTCCCCCGGCTCGGCAACGAGTGGGCCTTCGCCGGGTTCTTGCATGGGCTCATTTTCTTTCCCATAGCGCGTGTCGCCGCCCAGCCATTTGTTTTCAGAGCCCCAGTAAACGTCTTCATCCGGTTCCCAGACGTCCGGACGACCACCGGAATAGCCAAAGGTCTTGAAACCCATGGACTCCAGCGCGACGTTGCCGGTGAGGACGATCAGGTCAGCCCAGGAGATGTTGCGGCCATATTTTTGCTTGATCGGCCAGAGCAGCCGGCGCGCCTTGTCGAGGCTGACGTTGTCTGGCCAACTGTTGAGCGGCGCAAAGCGCTGCTGGCCGGAACCGGCGCCACCACGGCCATCGCCGGTGCGGTAGGTACCGGCGGAGTGCCAGGCCATGCGAATGAAGAGCGGCCCGTAGTGACCGAAGTCCGCCGGCCACCAGTCTTGCGAATCGGTCATCAACGCCGTCAGGTCTCTTTTGACCGCTTCAAAGTCCAGGGTTTTGAAAGCTTCGGTGTAGTTGAAATCCTCGTCCATGGGGTCGGACAGGGACGAGTGCTGGTGCAGGATCTTCAGATTCAGTTGGTTCGGCCACCAATCGCGGTTCGTCGTGCCACCGCCAGCGGCGTGATTGAACGGGCATTTCGATTCATTTGCCATGTGTGAGCTACCTTTGGTCGTGTTCATCCGGCTATCCGGCCCAGCGTGGGCGTTTAAATAGCAACGAGCGAAACCAATGACACAGGCTGCAGGGCCAGCAGTTTGATCAACTGATTGTTTTGATCACGGGAATTCTGAACAGTGGCAATCGAGTTGCCTGCACGGTGGCCTACGGCAGGTTTAGTCAGGTTTCTGACCCATTCCTATCTCCTTATCAGCTCTTGACCGGCCGGCTAGGGTGCCAGCACTCGAGTAAGGTTAGACCCCGGTTGGGAAGTCAGCTAATAGGTGGAGTATTGGGTCGCGATAGGCAGAGTCTTTTACCGGCATTCAGCGGTGGGCCCGCGTCTATTTGCAGCATAGACGCGGGGAAGCCGTTACTTTCGCACGTTCTGGTACAGCATCAACCTTGAGGTTTCATGCATGGCGCGAGTCAACTGTGACAGGCGTTTGAACTCTTCCGGATTTTTCTCGGCGACGTTGTCCAGTGGCGTCGGTGAGGCCAGGTCATGGAGACTTGGCGAGCTGCCGTCGTGCTCCATCTGCACCATGTAGTGTTGAGTCACGCCGGCAATCAGCGGGAATGTGCCTTCACGTAATACCAGTGGCACCACACGCTCACCCTCGGGCGCTGGCTGCTGGATATCACGGCCCATGCCGCTGTTGCGAAACTCAAGACCGGCCATGCCCGCCACGGTGGGCAGCAAGTCCACCAGGCCGACCGCTTCTTTGACCTTGCGCGTCCCGAGCAAGCCCGGCGCGTGGATGATCATCGGCACCGCGTTGCTTTCCAGGCCTAGTTGCTCGTAGGCGGGTGCCAGGAAAGGGATCTGGGCGATTCGGGTGTTATGGTCGCCAAACAACACGAAAATGGTGTTTTCGTAGTAGCCGCCTGCTTTGGCTATTTCCATCAAGCGTCCGATGTTGAAGTCCAGCAAACGCACGGCGTTGTACTGCTCGACACTGCGCGATCCTGCGGCCTGGACTTCCGCCAGGGTAGGGTGCTTGACTTCGAATCCATCGTTGCTCTTGGGAATCGTGAAGGGACGGTGATTGCCCGCCGTCTGTACATACGCAAAGAACGGTTTGTCCTTGGGCAGCGCTTGCAAGATCTGGTCGGTTTCCTTGAACAGATCCAGGTCTGAAATCCCCCAGACATCCACCACCGGGGATTTCCAGTCCCGCTCTTCAAACAAGCGAACGCCGTCGATGCTTTGCCGAATCAAGGCATTCATGTTGGCCCAACCGGAGTTGCCGCCGATGGTGTAGATCTTCTCGTAATCGGTGAAGGCGTTGATCAGTGTGTTTTGCTTGGTGATCAGCGGATTACGCGTCGCGGTTTCCTGGCGGGTGACGTCAGGCACCCCGCTAATGCTCGCCCAGACGGTTTTTGCGGTCCCCGTCACCGGCACATAAAAGTGCTCGAAGAACCAGCTCTGAGTGGCCAGGCGATCAATATTGGGCGTCGGATTGATCGGGTTGCCATAAGCCCCGACGGCGCTGGTGCCCAGCGATTCAAGCATGACGAACATTACGTTCGGCGGCCGGGAACCCGGTACTTTGTAAGGTTGTGGCGCCTGTTGACGTACGAAATCAAGGGTTTGCGGGTCGGGCTTGTCCACCCCCAGGTAGTTGGCCATCACCGGGTAGTGTTCGCGCACCTGCGCTTCGTCATAGCGCGACTGGCCGACTTTGACCGTGTCGTAGAGGAACAACACCGGGTTCAGGCCCAACGCGGCCACCTGGTTATTGCCCGAGAAGAACGCATCGCTCCAGCGTAACGGGACCGGATTTTCAAGGTTCATGTTTTCGACACGACCTAAAATGCCCAGCAGCACCAACACCACCATCAGCGCGCCGCCCCATGTCGCAGAGAGCGGGTGAATGGCTTTGCGCGGGCGGTCCAGCGTTACGCGTTCCAGACGCACCAAGGCCAGTATCGCCAGCGTGACCGTTACCAGCCAACCCAGTGAAATCCAGATAACCGGGTAAGTTTGCCAGACCATGTCACGGGATATTTGCGCATCCTCGATGAAGCGCAGCACGGTGGCGTTGATTCGCACGCCCAGGTAGGCGTAATGGCCGAAGTCGATGATGTAAATCAGCAGCAGGACGCTCAGGGCTGCAACCAGATAAACGCGTGCGATCCGGCGAAGCAGATGGCTGCCGACCAGATTCCAACGAGGAATCCAGGCGAGCAACGCCAACGGCAACACGACCAGGATGGCCAGGCGTAGATCAAAGCGAAAGCCGATGCCGAGGGTTTCCACGACAGCATTTTGGTCGATCAGGGCGCTGGCGTCGAAACCGGAAAAGCCGAAGAAAAACACGACCCTGAGCAGTGCAAACAGCGTAAACGTAATCGCCGTCGCGCCCAACCAGTAATGCAAACGTCTCGATTGCAGCCAACCCATCCATGTTCCCCTGTTATTAAAGTCGTTGAATCTCAAACGGATTTGGGCATGTCGCCCACGGCACCGCGCCGATTGCGTACCCTGCGAAACGTCCAGCGCATGGCAAGCATCAGCAGTGCCACGCAGCAATACAGACCCAGCAGCGGATCAATCAGGTAATCCCAATAGTTTTGCGAAGGTTTCACCCCGGCGATGAACGCCAGGGTCGCGCTGGCCAGCATTACGACGGCCAGGCCATTGCGCAGGTAAAACAGACCCAGTGTGAGCACTGCG
This sequence comes from Pseudomonas sp. Hz4, assembly GCF_054898165.1. Taxonomy (NCBI): domain Bacteria; kingdom Pseudomonadati; phylum Pseudomonadota; class Gammaproteobacteria; order Pseudomonadales; family Pseudomonadaceae; genus Pseudomonas; species Pseudomonas sp. Hz4. The sequence continues at coordinate 2,700,678 of NZ_CM142719.1, forward strand.
AGGAAAATCAACATGGGGCGCGGGCTGTAGCCAAACCGATAGGGGTCCAGATCACTCATGCCCAGGGTTGCCGGGTACAGCACCAGGGCCATTGCGGCGAAGAGGATCAATACGCTGGTTTTACCCCGCGCAGGTGGCAGGACGTCCAGCCGACGCAAGCAGCCCCACGCCATGAACACCAGGGTGGTGATCGCCAGGTCATCAATGTAGCTACGCAAGTAGGCGGCCAACGACAACCCGTCCAGCGGTATGAAACTGGCGGCCAACAACGCGGCCAACAGGGCGATCCGCCAGGTCCTGGCCAGGCCGAAAGCAGGCAGCACCAGGAAAAGGATCATTGCGAAGCTGGCATGGGCTTGCCACAGGCTGATCATTTGAGACGCTCGTTGAGCCACGCATCGTTAAAGGTGACGTGCTTGATGAAGGTGTTGTTCCAGGAATAAACCAAGTGATACATACCGTCGGGACTGCGGATGAAGTACGGGTATTCATATTCGAATTCACACCCTTGGCTTTTACAGACACGGTTGTCGAGGTTGTCCAGGAACTGCGCCTCCAGCGGTTGACGCAGAGCGCCACTGGAACCGCGGAACTCTCTGCCGATGATTTCCTTGTAGGCCTCGGGTGAAAACGGCGCGCCCGCTGGATCGGGTGACTTATCGAGGTCGCGCAACGAGCGCCAATCGTCCATTTTTGCATCGGTCCCGTAAAGACTCAGCTTGAAGCGCCCCTCCTGCAGGTCGTTGAGCGCCACCAGCAACCCGTGTTCGGGCGTCGCGACGGCCGCCAGCGAGGAATTCGGATTTGAGGGATCGAGCGGATAAGGCTCACTCCAGGTTTGTCCGGCGTCTTCGGTGCGGGTCGCCAGAACACGGTGGTGGGTGTTGCCGGCATAGCGCAGCAAGGCGATGCCGCGCTGCCCGTCCAGCGGAACCACCGTGGGTTGCAATGAGTTCTTGCCGTGGCTGATGCGGAATTTGTCGATCACATCGCCGTCTGCGCCCAGGTAGAGGTACTCGGCAAACTTGCCCAGAAATTCGTGGTAGACCGGTAAACCGATGGAGCCGTCGGCATGAAACACCGGTGCCGACCGGACCAGGGTGCTGATGTTCAGAAAGGGTGAAGTGATCAGCTGGCGCGGCGCGGACCAATGCACACCGAAGTCGTCTGAAACCATCACATTGACCGCGCTACCGGCCCAGCCACCCATGGACACAGACACGTAGAACAACCACAGGCGATTATCCGGCGCGAGGGCAACCACAGGGTTGCCCAGTTTGCGAATGTATTTTCGAGTGCCCTGTTGGGTCGAATTCCGAGTCGCCAATACCTGTTCAGCCCCCCATTCGCCGGTTTTCGAGTCGAAACGGGCGGAGCGCACCTGCACATCGGCCGCGCCTTCGCGCGAGCCAGCGAACCAGACCGTCATCAGGCTACCGTCGGGCAACGCGGTGACCGCCGAGGAATGCACGAAGTCAACCAGCCCTGAGGAGGCGAAACGGCTGGTATAAATGGGCTTGGCCACTTGGCCGGCCACTGCCATCACGGGACTTATCAGGGCAAAGGAAGAGTGCGTATTGGCAGGGTTGACGAACCACGCGGCTGCAAACAGGCAAGAAAGTGCAAGGTATGCACCGAAGGCAGGAAGGCTGGGAAATTTGATGCGCATAATTAAGACTTTGGCATCTCATGGGCCTGATCAGGCGCTCAAATTAACACTCGATAGTACAAGATCGGATTTTATGAATTTTTGTTTTGTAAGAAATTGTTTGTAGTGCGCTGCCATGTCGATCAGCAACACTCAATTGACAGGCTGAAACTGGCGGATTAGAGGGATGCCGATTCGAGCCAGCGGAATTGACGGGCCCGTCTCGCCGTTGGTCGTAATAGCCTGACATGAACTGTGACGAGACTGAAAAGGAAGCTGATTTCACGCTTCTCTCCATCATCCGCAAAAAGTAATCTGCCACACCGACCCTTGGAGTGGATCCAAACCATGCACCTGACCCACCGCCCCGTCAGCGCTGAAGATATTCCGACACTTTGCGCCTTTCCTCTCAAAATCCCCAAGAGCTGTTCTTTATGTTCCCGAAGGCGCAATACCCGCTGACGGAAGATCAACTGCAGGCATCGATTGCTCAACGTTCTGACTCAACGGTGGTTGAGAGCGACGATTCTGTTATGGGCTTTGCGAACTTTTATACGTTTGATCGCGATGGCGTCTGCGCGATCGGCAATAAAGCTTGCCCCGTCGTGCTGCGAAACGAGAGTTGCGAGCGCTTCTGGAAAAGCCTGGTGGAGGATCGTGAATTAGACTCAACACCGAACATCCGACGGTGGGAGTGACAACTGTGGCGGGATTCATATGGATTCTCTGATTACAGCCGCAGCACAGGCGCTGGCAGCGGGTGATCCGCTTGGCGCGCTGAACCGGGTCGCGTTGCGCGACGATGCGCCAGCGCTGGCGTTGCGCGGTATTGCGATGGCGCAACTCGGCGATCTGGTGCGGGCCAAGGCGCTGGTGCAGGAAGCAGCGCGGGCCTTCGGTCCGAAGGAGGCCTTGGCTCGGGCGCGGTGTGTGGTCGCTGAAGCCGAGATCGCCTTGGCCTCCCGGGAATTGGGCTGGCCGGTGAAGGTACTCGACTCGGCGCGGGTGACGCTTGAGGCGCACGGTGATCGAGTGAACGCCGCTCATGCGCGGTACCTGCAGATTCGGCGTTTGCTGCTGATCGGGCATCTCGATGAGGCCGACGTGCTGCTCGCCCAGCTTGACCCCGCACCCTTACCGCCGGCATTGCGCGCCGCCCACGAACTGGTCGTGGCGGGGATCGCGATGCGGCGAATCGAGACGCAGAAGGCGCGATCAGCACTCACCAGGGCCGAACACGCCGCACGCGATGCCGGTATTCCTGCGCTGACGGCGGAGGTGGAAAACGCTGTCCTTGCCCTGAACACGCCTGTCGCACGGCTGATTGCCCGTGGCGAAGAACGGCCTCTGTTGCTGGATGAGGTTGAAGCGCTGCTCGGCTCAACGTCGCTGGTCGTGGACGCGTGTCGCTACGTCGTGCGTGGCGCCGGCATGTCGATTTCCCTCGCCACACGCCCGGTCTTGTTCGCTCTCGCACGGGCACTGGCCGAAGCCTGGCCGGCTGACGTGTCGAGGGAAACGCTGATTGCCCAGGCCTTTCGTTTGAAGCTCGCCGATGAGTCCCTGCGCGTACGTTTGAGAGTCGAAGTCGGGCGACTGCGTGCGGCGCTTAAACCCTGGGCCGGCGTCACCGCCACTAAACGTGGTTTTGCGCTGGTGTCGCTGAGTGCCTGCGACGTTGTGGTGCTGGCGCAACCCGTCGAAGAGAAACACGCGGGGGTGTTCGCCTTCCTCGTCGACGGTGAATCGTGGTCGAGCTCGGCGCTGGCACTGGCCCTTGGCGTCAGCCAGCGGACGGTGCAACGGGCACTCGACGAGCTGGCCTGCGCGGGCAAGGTGCAGTCGTTCGGTCGCGGCCGGGCGCGTCGCTGGATGACCCCACCGGTGCCGGGTTTCGCGACGACCTTGTTACTCCCGGTGCCACTGCCGGGTGACTAGGATGAACGCCACCCACCCGTGATGAGGAAACCAACATGAAACAGTCAGAAGCTCAAATCCTTCGTGAATATGGACCCTTTGCCGGTGTCGACACGGTGCATGGCGTCACCTGGAACGGTCGGCACGTCTGGTTTGCAACCGGCGACACACTCAACGCCCTGGACCCAACGAGTGGCAAAACACTGCGCTCAATCGACGTCGCCGCCCATGCCGGCACCGCCTTCGACGGCCAGCACCTGTTCCAGATCGCCGAGGATCGCATCCAGAAAATTGACCCACAGACTGGCCGCGTACTCGCGACTATCCCGGCGCCTGGCGGCAGTGACTCAGGGCTGACGTGGGCGGAAGGGACGTTGTGGGTCGGTGAGTATCAGGATCGCAAGATTCATCAGATCGATCCCGAGACCGGCGCGATTCTTCGCACTATCGAATCCAACCGCTTCGTCACCGGGGTGACCTGGGTCGATGGGCAACTGTGGCATGGCACGTGGGAAGGCGATGAGAGTGAGTTACGCCATGTTGATGCGAAGACCGGCGAGGTGCTGGAGAGCGTGAAGCTGCCGGCCGGCGTTGGGGTGTCGGGGCTTGAATCGGACGGTGGCGATCAGTTTTTCTGCGGCGGCGGTGGCAGTGGAAAGGTGAGGGCGGTGCGGCGCCCCAAATAAGGCGCCGCTCAATCACTCAAGGCGCCCCAAACAACATCGTCCAGTAAACCCCCTCATCGCTGCGTGCGTCCGCTGCATAGGCCGCACCCATCTGGGTAAACATCGGGTTCATCAAGTTGGCGCAATGCCCTGGACTGGCCAGCCAACCCGACATTGCCTTGCCGGGTGAACCCTGACCAGCAGCGATGTTCTCGCCGATCTGCCGGCCACGGAAACCAGCAGCTCGCGCTCGGTCCGCGGGCATCTCACCGTCGGGGTCTTGGTGTGCAAAGTAGTTGCCGTAGGCCATCGCTTTGCTGTGCCCTTGCGCCGCAGCGCCCAAGGCTGCGTTCCAGGCCAATGGCCGTGCGGCGGCGAAGCGTTGACGACCGCAGAGGCGTGGCGTTGAACGTGCCGCATTGACCTGTGCCAGCAACGCCTTGCTGACCGCTCGCGTATCGCCCACCTGATTGTCGAGCACCGGCCGCGCCAGCACGATCTGCCACTCGCTCCGGGCGCGACTGACGCCAATGTCGGCGAACTGGGTATCGAGCAACGCCGCGCAGTGATCGCTCTGAAGCATGTCGAAGGCCTCATCGGCATCCCGCGCACCGACCACACGTAGGGTGCGCACCGTCACCGCCTGATAGCCGGACGCTTTCAATCTATCGCGCAATCCGCCGCCATAGCCGATCGGCAAGGCCAGGTTCGACTTCAACGCCAGCGGCGATAACGCTCGACCCGCGCGCCCCGAGCAGCGATCGGGGTGAGCGCGGTAATCGTTGATGGCTTCCACCAGTTGCCTTTCGGCACCGGCGTGGGCGGGGTTGGCGAACAGGGAAAACAGAGGAATGAAACAGAGCGAGGCAACGCGAAAGGACAGGAGGGTTTGGCGCATGGATGGACAGCTCTGAGCGGGCAAGTGGATTTCACGGCTCGGCTATGACTGGCGCTTCAACACAAGGTTCACTAACGCAAGAGACCTATTTGTCGCGCCCGTTCACTTCGAAAACTTTCGCGCCCCGGCAACGCAAAGGATCACCGCGACGGTAACCCCCAGCATGCCAATGCTGACCTGCTCGTGAAGCAGCGTGGCCGCCAGCGCCAAGCCAAAAAACGGCTGTAGCAGCTGAAGCTGGCCGACGGCAGCAATCCCCCCTTGGGCAAGCCCGCGGTACCAGAAGACGAAACCGATCAGCATGCTGAAGATCGATACGTAAGCCAGGCTAATCCACGCGGGTGTCGTAATTCCCGAGAACGAAGCAGGCGCCATGAACCCGGTCAGCGGAATCATGACGGGCAGCGACAGCACCAAGGCCCAAGAGATCACCTGCCAGCCACCCAGTGTTCTGGAAAGCTTCGCACCTTCGGCATAACCCAGCCCGCAGGCGAGAATGGCCAGCAGCATGAGAATGTCGCCTGTCGCAGAAGCGGTCAGGCCTTGAGAGACCGCAAACCCTACGACCAACGCGCTTCCCAGGACCGAGAAGAACCAGAACACCGGCCGTGGACGCTCCCCTGCGCGCAATACGCCGAACACCGCCGTGGCGAGCGGCAACAGGCCAACGAAGACGATGGAATGCGCCGACGTCACGTACTGAAGCGCCAGCGCCGTCAGCAGCGGAAACCCGACTACAACGCCCATCGCCACGATCACCAGGGGCAGAAGTTGACGCTTGGCGGGACGATTTTCTTTAAACAGCACAAGCATGCAAAGCGCCAGAACCCCGGCAATCGACGCTCGGGCAACCGTCAGGAAAACCGGGTCGAATTCCAGCACGGCCAACCGTGTGGCCGGCAGCGAGCCGCTGAAAATCAGCACGCCGATGAACCCGTTGAGCCATCCGCTCGCGGTCTTTTCCGTCGTTGAGTTTTGCAGGGTCCGTTCCATTTCAGGGCACTCTCAATTTGCAGATATCCATCGTATGATCGACGGTCACTACAATCAAAAAATTGTCATGGATACATCTCGGCATGCCTCGCTCACGGTACAAGTCATTAGTGGATGCTTTTGCGGCTGACATCCGGTCCGGACGATTGTTGCCGGGTACGCGATTGCCGACGCATCGTCAGCTCGCAGCGACAGAAGGGCTGGCGCTGGTGACCGCCTCTCGGGTCTATGCAGAGCTTGAGGCCATGGGCCTGGTCAGTGGCGAGACGGGGCGAGGCACGTTCGTGCGGGAAACTTCGTTGCCGCCTGGCTTGGGTATCGACCAGAAAAACGTGGCAGTCGGAATGACCGACCTCAACTTCAACTACCCCTCGCTGCCAGGGCAGGCGGAACTCTTGCGCAATGCGCTACGCCAGCTCGCATCGGCCGGTGATCTGGAGTCCCTGTTGCGCTACCAGCCACACGCCGGGCGTGCGCATGAGCGCGCCTCTGTGGCGCGCCATTTGCTCGCCCGAGGGCTGACGGTGGATGCCGAGCAGGTGTTAGTGGTCAGTGGTGCCCAGCATGGGCTGGCCGTGACAATGATGGCGCTGCTGCAACCCGGTGATGTGATTGCGGCGGATGCGCTGACCTATTCAGGATTCATCGTGCTGGCCGAAGCCTTGCACCTTGAAATCGTGCCCATTCCCGTGACCGAGCATGGGCCTGATCTGGAGGCGCTGGACAGCCTGTGCCTTCGTCGCCGCGTGCGGGCGGTGTACTCAATGCCGACGCTGCACAATCCGCTGGGATGGGTGATGAGTGCGGATCAGCGTGAGTCGCTGGTGACGATTGCGCGCAGGCATGACTTGCTCATCATCGAGGATGCCGCTTATGCCTTCCTTGCTGAGGACCCGCCTGCACCGTTAGCGCAACTCGCTCCTGAAAGGACCGTTTACGTTTCAGGGCTCTCCAAAAGTGTGGCCACCGGATTGCGCGTAGGTTTCGTCGCCGCCCCGGCTGAAAAAGTGCCTGCGTTGGAGCGAACGATCAGGGCAACCACCTGGAATACCCCAGGCGTACTGACGGCGATCGCGAGCACGTGGCTTGACGATGGCACGGTCATGCAACTGGAAGCTGAAAAACGCCGGGATGCGCAGGCCAGACAAGCCATGGCCCGTGAAGTGTTGGCAGGACTTCCGTGCGTAAGTCACCCTTCGTCCTATTTTCTTTGGCTGCCCTTGTCTGAAGATGCAAGAGCTGACCAGATCGCCATGGCGCTGATGCGTGAAAATGTGGCGGTTTCAACCGCTGAGCCTTTCGCCACTTCTGCTCATGTACCCCATGCGATCCGCTTGGCGCTGGGCTCAGCAGAGAGGGGGGCGCTGCGCGAAGCGCTTGAAAAAGTTAAATGGGTAATTGGAGCTTATTCATAGCCGGAAGAAGGTCGCTTTTGAATCATTGCAGGCGTTCGGCCTATATTCACTGTAAGCACTAATCAGTGGGCGATCGTTTTTAGATCTCTATGTTGTTGAAGAGGCGGATTAATATCGCCGTAGACTCTTCTGAAGTTGTCAGAAATAATACGGATCGAGCGGATGGGTGATTGTTTTTGTGCAAGACATTGCTGCGTCTCTATTAAATTTATATTGAACTATTTGAGATGTCTTATATTGAAGTTTTTCGCGGACGAGTGATGGAATATGGTTGCTATGTTGGTGACGAAGGAGGAGTGTTGAAAAAATAAACTCCAATAAAAGAGGCGTCGGAGCGTCAACATTCCCTGCTGTCATCCAGTAGAGATCAACAGCTCGGCGAACCCATGAATAGTCCTGCGTGTTCAAATTCCAGTGTCCTGCGCCCATTCAAATATGGGCAAATACTTCTGTTAGTCATGTTGTTTTGTGGTTGCTTTGGATTACAAGCGAAGGAATACGGCGGACTGGAGCAGCAGCGGATAGAAAAAATCTTTCCCGGCAGCGATAACCTTTCCGAGCCTACGGGCGAGTTCAAGGTTCGCACCATCAGCACCGGAAAAACGCTGCTCGGTTATGTGTTCCAGAGTCAGGACGTGGTGGATATTCCGGCCTATTCGGGCAAGCCGATTAACATGCAGGTCATCCTCGATACCCAGGGTGTCATCCAGGATGCCTACGTGCTGGAACACCATGAGCCGATTCTGCTGATCGGCATTCCCGTGGAAAAGCTTCATGCCTTCGATGCCAAATACAAAGGGATCAAGGCCGACCGAAGGGTGGTCGTCGGTCACTCCAGTGATCCAGAAACGGTGACAGTCGATGGGATCGCCGGAGCGACGGTCACCGTCATGGTGGTCAATGAGATCATCATGCACGCTGCGCATAAGGTGGCCGTATCGCTGAAGCTGATTGAGGACAAGGGTGGCGCAACACAGAAGCCCGCCACCGTGCGACAGGACTTTTACGAACCCGCCACCTGGGAGCAACTGACCGGCAATGGCGCCATCCGCCGGTTGAATCTGACCCGCGGCCAGGTCGACGCCGCCTTCAAAGGTACGGAGGCCGAGGGTCTCGACAATGCCGCTGCCGACCAAGTTGATGACACCTTTATCGAGCTCTACACCGCCGATTTGAACCCGCCAGCCATCGGTCGCAACGTGCTGGGTGACAATCAGTACCGTTTCCTTATGCAGGATCTCAAACCCGGCGAGCAGGCCATCGCAGTACTGGGGCGTGGCCTGTATTCCTATAAAGGTTCGGGGTATGTGCGCGGTGGGATTTTCGATCGGGTGCAATTGCGCCAGTTCGGCAACGTCATCAGCTTTCGCGACATGGACCATCAACGGCTCTCCGACGTGTTTGCCAAGGGCATGCCGGAATTCACTGAAATGTCGATTTTCATTGTGCGCGAACCCGCCCGGTTTGACCCGGGATCGCCTTGGTCCCTGGAGCTGCTGGTGCGTCGCCAGACCGGTGCGGTCAACGGCGTGTTCAGTAGCTTCGAGCTGTCTTATCAACTGCCCGAGCAATACCTCTTGCGTCCACCGCCCAGTGCCGAAGAACTGGCCGCCATCGAGGTTGCCAACAGACCGACATGGGTCAATATCTGGTACCAGAAAGCGTTTCAGATCGGGATCCTTTGCACGGCCCTTGCTGTGTTGACGGTGATTTTGTTCCTGCAGGACACTTTCACCAAATACCCGCGCTTCCTCCACTGGCTGCGTCGCGTCTATTTGGTCTTTACCGTGGTGTTTATCGGCTGGTATGCCCTGGGACAGATTTCGGTGGTCAATGTCCTGACCTTCGCCCATGCCCTGTTTGAGAACTTCCGCTGGGAACTGTTTCTGACGGACCCGATTGTTTTCATCATCTGGACATTCACTGCCGCCAGCATTCTGCTCTGGGGCCGGGGCGTGTTCTGTGGCTGGTTGTGCCCCTTCGGCGCCTTGCAGGAGCTGATCAACGAAGCCTCGCGCAAACTCAAGATTCCACAATTTGAATTGCCCTTCGCGTTGCATGAACGGTTGTGGGCCGTGAAGTACATCATTCTGCTGGTGTTATTCGGCATCTCCCTGGAGTCGATGACCACCGCCGAGCAATTTGCCGAGGTAGAACCGTTCAAGACCGCTATCACCCTCAAATTCGATCGCCAGTGGTGGTTCGTGGCCTACGCGGTGGCGCTGTTGGTCATCAACATCTTTACGCGCAAAGTCTTTTGCCGCTACGTCTGCCCGTTGGGCGCCGCGCTGGCTATCCCCAGCAAGCTGCGTCTGTTCGACTGGCTCAAGCGCCGCAAGGAATGCGGCACGCCCTGCCAGCTGTGCGCCAAGGAATGCGAGATCCAGGCGATCCACCCGGATGGCCACATCAACGGCAACGAGTGCCACTACTGCCTCGATTGCCAGATGACCTACCACAACGAAAACAAATGCCCGCCACTGGTGCTCAAGAACAAGCGAAAGACGCGGGACAAGCCTGCACCCGTGCCAGAGCACGCCGAGTTAATTCCGGTGGTGCAAGTGTTTGAGCCCTGACCCCTTGCGGCGAGCGAGGGAACAAGAATCGATTAACCGAGCTTACTTATAGCTGCCCGATGGAGCAAAACCCATGAGCGATAAAAAGTCGAAAAACGATGATGAACCAGTGATTGGCGCAGGCCTTAACCGCCGCGGTTTTCTTGGCGTCTCAGCCCTGACGGGTGTCGCGCTGGCGGGTGGCACGGCGTTGGGTAGCGCGGTATTCACTCGTGAGTCCTGGGCCGCGGCGGCGAAGGACGCGCAGTCGAAAATTCAAGTGGGGCCGGGCGAGCTGGACCAGTACTACGGTTTCTGGAGCGGCGGTCATCAGGGTGAAGTGCGGATCATGGGCGTTCCATCCATGCGTGAGTTGTTGCGCATCCCGGTGTTCAACGTCGATTCCGCCACCGGCTGGGGCCTGACCAACGAAAGCAAACGGGTCATGGGCGACAGCGCCCACTTCCAGAATGGCGACTGCCACCACCCGCATTTGTCCATGACCGACGGCAAGTACGACGGCAAGTACCTGTTCATCAATGACAAGGCCAACAGCCGCGTTGCGCGTATCCGTCTGGATATCATGAAGTGCGACAAGATGCTCACCGTGCCCAATGTTCAGGCCGTTCACGGGCTGCGTCTGCAAAAAGTGCCGCACACCCAGTACGTGTTCGCCAATGCCGAATTCGTCATTCCGCACCCCAATGACGGCAGCACCTTCGACCTGCAGGACAAAAACAGCTACACCCTGTTCAACGCCATTGATGCCGAGAAGATGGAGATGGCCTTCCAGGTCATCGTCGACGGTAACCTCGATAACACCGACGCCGACTACACCGGCAAGTACGCAGCTTCGACCTGCTACAACGCGGAGAAGGCCTACGACCTGGGCGGCATGATGCGCAATGAGCGCGACTGGGTGGTGGTGTTCAACATCCAGCGCATCGAAGCGGCGATCAAGGCCGGCAAGTTCATCACGTTGGGTGACGCCAAGTCACCGGTTGTCGATGGTCGCAAAAGCGAGGGCAAGGACAGTGAGTTCACGCGCTATATCCCCGTGCCGAAGAACCCTCACGGGATCAATATGACGCCCGATGGCAAGTACTTCATTGCCGCTGGCAAACTCTCACCGACCTGCACGATCATCGCCACCGCCAAGCTCGATGATCTGTTCGACGACAAATTCAAGGACCCGCGTGACGTGGTGGTCGGCGAGCCTGAACTGGGACTCGGGCCGCTCCACACCACCTACGATGGCCGCGGTAACGCCTACACCACCTTGTTCATCGACAGTCAGGTGGTGAAGTGGAACGTCGATGAAGCCGTTCGCGCCTACACCGGCGAGAAGGTCAACTACATCAAGCAGAAACTTGATGTGCAGTATCAGCCGGGCCACAACCATGCTTCGCTGACCGAAACCCGTGAGGCTGACGGCCAGTGGCTGGTGGTGCTCAGCAAGTTTTCCAAGGACCGTTTCCTGTCGACCGGTCCGCTGCACCCGGAGAACGACCAGTTGTTCGATATTTCCGGTGAGGAAATGAAACTGGTGCACGACGGCCCGGCCTTTGCCGAACCTCACGATTGCGTCATGGCCCGTCGTGACCAGATTCGGACCAAAAAGATCTGGGACCGCGACGATCCGTTTTTCGCCGAGACCGTGGCGATCGCCGCCAAAGACGGGATCAAGCTGGAGACCGACAACAAGGTCATCCACGACGGCAAGAAAGTGCGCGTCTATATGACCTCAATGGCCCCGGTCTACGGTGTCACGGAGTTTACTGTCAAGCAGGGTGATGAGGTCACCGTGACCATCACCAACATCGATAAGGTGGAGGACGTGAGCCACGGGTTCGTCATGACTAACCACGGCGTGAGCATGGAAATCAGCCCGCAGCAGACGTCCTCAATCACCTTTGTCGCCGACAAACCGGGGTTGCACTGGTATTACTGCAGCTGGTTCTGTCATGCGTTGCACATGGAAATGGTCGGCCGAATGCTCGTCGAGAAGGCTTGAGCGGCTGGGCGTATCAGGGCCGCGAAAAGGTGAACGCAGTGTTCAGACCCCTGGCAAATGACTCACTACACGGCACGGCACTTTTGGTATTGGTGTTTCTATCGGCATTCGCCCAGGCGTCGCCACGGCCCATCACCGAGCTGCCCCTGCAACCCGATGGCGATCACCACTGGAAGCTGCCGGCCGGAGAGTACCAAGGGCAGTTCAGTGTCGATCAGCCGATGCAGATCGATTGCGAGAAAGGTGCGGTCATCAATGCGCAGGGGCAGGGCAACGCTCTGTTCATCAGCGCCCCCGACGTGCGGATCGAGGGCTGCACATTGCTCGACTGGGGGCGGGACATGACGGCCATGAACGCAGCGATTTTCATCGGTCCCAAAGCCCAGGGGGCGGTGATACGCGACAACCGCATGAAAGGGCCAGGCTTTGGCATCTGGGTGGACAGCACCCACGACGTCAGCCTGATTGACAATGACATCGAAGGCGACCCGAGCATTCGCTCCCAGGATCGCGGCAATGGGATTCATCTGTTTGCCGTGCACGGTGCTCAGGTGATCGGTAATCACGTGCGACAGACCCGCGACGGGATCTACATCGACACCTCGAACGGCAACTTGCTGCAGGGCAATACCCTGGAAGACCTGCGCTACGGCGTGCATTACATGTACGCCAACGACAACCAGTTGCTCGGCAACATCACCCGCCGTACACGCACCGGCTATGCCTTGATGCAGAGCCGCAAGCTGACGGTGATTGGCAACCGTTCCGAGCAGGACGAGAGCTATGGCATCCTGATGAACTACATCACCTATTCCGAGCTTCGCGACAATTTCGTCAGCGACGTGCGCAGCGGTTCCGCCGATGGCGGTATGGTCAGCGGTGCCGAGGGTAAGGCGCTGTTCATCTACAACTCGCTGTTCAATGTCATTGAACACAATCACTTCGAGCGCAGCGCCGTGGGTATTCACCTTACCGCTGGTTCCGAGGACAACCGGATCGCCGACAACGCCTTCGTCGACAATCAGCAGCAAGTCAAATATGTCGCCACCCGCTTGCAGGAATGGTCAGCCGAGGGGCGGGGCAATTACTGGAGCGATTACTTGGGCTGGGATCGCAATAACGATGCGGTGGGCGACGTGATTTACGAACCCAACGACAACGTCGACCGTCTGCTGTGGCTGTATCCACAGGTCCGTCTGTTGATGAATAGCCCGAGCATTCAATTACTGCGTTGGGTGCAGAGCAGTTTCCCCGTGACGAAATCGCCGGGGGTCAAAGACAGTTACCCGTTGATGAACCTTCCGACGATGCCTCAGACACAGCGGCCGACCTTATGAACGCCGTCGAGATCGAAGGGGTAAGCCAGCGTTACGGCAGCATGACCGTGTTGCACGATCTGACCCTGAGTCTGGGAGAAGGCGAGGTGTTGGGACTGTTTGGCCACAATGGTGCGGGCAAGACCACGGTGATGAAACTGATCCTTGGCCTGCTCAAGGCCAGCGCTGGTCAGGTGCGCGTACTCGGTTGCCGACCCGCACAAGCCGACGTGCGTCGACAACTCGGTTACCTGCCGGAAAACGTGACGTTTTACCCACAACTCAGTGGCCGCGAAACCCTGCGGTACTTCGCCCGACTCAAGGGAGCCGCACTGACGCAAGTCGACCAATTGCTCGACCAGGTCGGGCTTATGGGCGCTGCGGACCGTCGGGTGAAAACCTATTCCAAGGGCATGCGCCAGCGTCTGGGCCTGGCTCAGGCGGTGCTCGGCGAGCCGCGTCTGCTGCTGTTGGACGAACCCACTGTCGGGCTGGACCCGATCGCTACCCAGGATCTTTACCAGTTGATCGACCGTCTGCGCCAACAGGGCGCGAGTATCATCCTTTGCTCCCATGTGCTGGCAGGCGTCGAAGCGCATATCAACCGTGCGGCAATCCTGGCCAATGGCTGCTTACAGGCGATCGGGAGTCTGTCCAAACTGCGTGAAGAGGCCGACTTGCCGGCGCGGATCCGTGCCAGTGGTCTTCGCCGACGCGAGCAGTGGCTGCAGCGCTGGAACGCCGCCGGGCACACCGCCACGGCCATGGGCGGCAACGGGGTCGAGGTGATGGCCGTCAATGGCCACAAAGTTGATCTGCTACGCCAGTTGTTCCACGAGGATCAACCGCAGGATATCGAGATACTGCAACCGTCCCTCGAAGACCTCTACGGCTATTACATGAGTCGTGCGACCACCGGCACAGAAGGTACTTATCCATGATGCAAATCTGGAATATCGCCGGTAAGGAATTCAGTGACGGGCTGCGCAATCGCTGGCTGCTGGCAATCAGCCTGTTGTTCGCCATGCTGGCGGTGGGTATCGCCTGGCTCGGCGCGGCGGCGTCCGGGCAAGTGGGCTTCACTTCCATTCCGGCAACCATCGCCAGCCTGGCCAGCCTGGCGACGTTTCTGATGCCGCTGATTGCGTTGCTGCTGGCCTACGATGCCATCGTTGGCGAGGACGAGGGAGGCACGCTGATGCTATTGCTGACCTATCCGCTGGGCCGCGGACAAATCCTGCTGGGCAAGTTTGTCGGTCACGGTCTGATCCTGGCCCTGGCCACACTGATCGGGTTTGGCTGTGCCGCCGCGGCCATTGCCTTGCTGGTCGATGATGTCGATGTGGGAATGCTGCTCTGGGCGTTCGGCCGCTTCATGGTGTCTTCCACGCTGCTGGGCTGGGTGTTCCTGGCCCTGGCCTACGTGCTGAGCAGCAAGGCCAGCGAAAAATCCAGCGCAGCCGGTATGGCCTTGGGCGTGTGGTTTCTCTTCGTGCTGGTATTCGATCTGGCGCTGCTGGCGTTGCTTGTGCTCAGTAAAGGCACGTTCAACCCGGATCTATTGCCGTGGTTGCTGCTGCTCAACCCGACCGACATTTATCGCTTGATCAACCTCTCCGGTTTCGAAGGCAGCGGTAATGCCGTCGGCCTTATGGCATTGAGCAGCGATTTACCGGTGCCGGCTTCGTTGCTATGGCTCTGTCTGCTGCTCTGGGTAGGGGTTTCGCTGCTGTTGGCTTATTGGGTGTTTCGCCGTCGGCTGACTTGATTTTTTTACGCTCGGGACAATTGATATGAACACTCTGTATCTGGCCGGGGCCCGTGTCCTGGTCGTCATCATTACTTGTTTGGGGTTAGCGGCGTGCAACGATCGCGCAGAGGAAAAGCCAACCCTTGGTCCCGTGGCCTTCCATCAAAGTGACGAATGTCATGTCTGCGGGATGGTCATCGCCGACTTTCCGGGCCCCAAAGGTCAGGTCGTGGAAAAAGGCACGGTCAAGAAATTCTGCTCCACCGCGGAAATGCTCGGATGGTGGCTTCAGCCAGAGAATCACCGCACCGATGCGAAGTTGTATGTGCACGACATGGGGAAAAGTGCCTGGGAGAAACCCGACGACCATTATCTGATTGACGCAACCAAAGCCTACTATGTCGTCGGCACTCGGCTTAAAGGTTCCATGGGTGTTGTTCTGGCGTCATTTTCCGAGGAGGCCACCGCACGCAAATTGGCCAGTGAGCAGGGCGGCAGGGTGTTGCGTTTTGAGGAAATCGATCTGACGCTTTTACAGCAAACCCAAACGATGTAGCCGAGCGACCCATTTCGCAGAAGAGAGCGGGCTCGCTTCTGCGGTGTGGGTGTTTTTTATTTGGGCAATCTTACTTCAGCGTCAGGATCCAGTCGGCCAAGGTCTTCGCTTCTTCGTCGGTCACCTGGTTGGCCGGCATTGCTATTGGCCCCCATTTGCCTGTACTGCCTTCTTTGATGCTCTTGGTCAGCGTGGCGGATGCATCGGGTTGGCCGGCGTACTTGGCGGCAACTTCCTTGTAGCTTGGACCGACCATTTTGGCGTCGATCATATGGCAGCCCACGCAGGGTTTGCTCTTGAAGAGCGCCTCGCCATCAACGGCTTGAGCTGACTGCAAAGTCAGCGCGGCACCCAAGGCCAGCAGTGGAACAAGAATACTTTTCATCAGTGTCTCCTCAGACAAAGAAGCAGATTCGAATGACCCGCCCCGGTTTATCCAACAGGAATCGTGTTGAATATTATGAAGTTTGAATTTGTCGTTCACGCAAACTCATCACTGCACAGTTGATTATTATTAGTCGGTGATCGGTTTTGTTGAAAAACAGGTGTGCTGCTTTTGTTGGAGGATTGATTTTCAGTAAACGTTCACTTTATTAGCATGTAGCGGGAGGCCCGAGGCTAATGATCGAGCGTTAAACGTTATTGGCTCTTTATTGATTGGGTCGCATTCAGGGAGTTTGTCGCTATCGTCATCAGTGTCTGTCAGCTTTTCGCGCTGGACTACTGTCTGAATTGATCAGATATTAAAAATATAAAAGCGGCCACTTACAAACCATCACCCAAGACCTTGAGATACTCGGGGCTCTCGGATATTGAGTTGTGCCCCGTTCCCGGTATGACCTTCAGTGACGCCACCCCGTTGGCGAAATGCGTGAAGAGCCGCTCCGTGCTGGAGCGTGGTATCACTTCGTCGTGCTCAGCGGCGATCAAGAGCGTCGGCACCGTGATGTGGGCGGCGTATTTCCAGGATTCAAAGGTGTCCTTGAGCAACCACTTCACCGGGAAGATGGGAAACTGCCGGGCGGCGAGTTCTTCAAGACTGTTGTAGGGCGTAATCAGCACCAGACGCGCCGCCGGGCGTTGGCTGGCGAGGCGCACGGCGACGCCCGAGCCCAGGCTGCGACCGACCACCGTAATGTGCGGATGGGCGGCGTAGACCTGGTCAAACAAGGTCAGGGTGTCGCGCGAAATCATCTCCTCGGAAGGCGATCCGGAACTGCCACCGTAACCTCTGTAGTGCAGCAAGTAGAGGGCGTGATCGGCAAAGGCTTCGGAAAACGAAGGCAGGCTCCGGGAGACGTCCTCGGCATTTCCACCGAAGTAGATCAACGCATTGGGCCCCTCGTGCGGTCTGATGGACACCAGCACCTGCGCGTCGTCGACTGACAGTGTGAGCAACGTTGCCGATGTGCCGACCGCGCGAGGTTGCGGGTAGTAGATGAGGGCGCGTTGGAAGATGAACAGCGCAGCGCACAGCACCAGATACGCGACGGCAACGATGACGACGAGAGACACCAGGGTGCGTGACATTCGGCTAACTTTAGTGGGCGGCATTGACGGCTCTGGCCGGAACACGGCTATCGCTTGATCGCTGTCAGAGTGTAGTAGACCGATTGCGCGACGCACCGGGAGGGCACCCATGCCCATCGTTGTTAAATGGCTCAACGTTCTGCCCGCCGAACGAGCGGCGCTGAGGCTGGGCTTCGCCTTCCATTTCTGCGTGCTGGCCAGCTATTACCTGGTACGACCGCTGCGCGATGCCTTGGGCCTTGAAGGCGGAGCCGACAAGTTGCAGTGGCTGTTCACGGCCACCTTCGTGGTGATGCTGCTGACGGTGCCATTGTTTGGTGCGCTGGTTTCGCGGCTGCCGGCCACCCGATTCGTGCCGTTGATCTATCGCTTGATCGCCTTGTCGATGCTGGTGTTTGGTGTATTGATCGCCAATCACGTTGCGCCGATAGCGGTAGGTCGCGTGTTTTTCGTCTGGATCAGTATCTACAACCTGTTCATCGTCTCCATCTTCTGGAGCGTGCTGGTGGACCGCTTTTCCAGCGAACAAGGGCGGCGGCTGTTCGGCTTCATCGCAGCCGGTGGAACCCTGGGCACGTTCATCGGGCCGTTGCTGGCCGCGACCATGGCCACCCGGTTTGGCCCGGTGGCGTTGACTGTCGCGGCGGCGCTGCTGCTGGAAGGCGCGGTGCGCTGCTATCGGGCACTGTTGTCTCGTACTGCGTCGCAGTCTGGCAGCCGGTCGCTGGATGATCGGCGCATGGGCGGTAGCCCGCTCGCCGGCATCACGCTGATCCTGCGCTCGCCTTATCTGCTGGGGCTGGTGTTGTTCATGGTGTTGCACACCAGCGCGGCGACCTTGTTGTATTTTGAGCAGGGGCGAATTGTCGCCGGTAGCTATGCTGATGTGGCCAGCCGGACGCAATTCTTCGCCGTCGTCGATTTGATCGTGTCGGCACTGACCTTGATATTTCAGCTAGTGCTGACGGCGCCGTTGATCCGTCTGATGGGTATCGGCGGAGCGCTTGCAGCCTTGCCGTTGGTGACGATCGTGGCGTTCGCCGCCATGGCTCTGGCGCCCGTGCCTGCAACCGTGGCGCTGGCCCAGGGGCTGCGCCGTGCGGTCGAGTTCGCCATCGTGCGTCCGGCGCGAGAAGTGCTGTGGACGGTGGTCAGCCGCGAAGAAAAATACAAGGCCAAGAATGTGATCGAGACTTTGGTGTATCGCGGCGCAGATGCCGCCAGTGGCTGGCTGTCCGCCGGGTTGACGGCGCTGGGAGCGGGTTTCGGTCTGGTGGCACTGGTGATCGTGCCGTTTGCCGGGCTGTGGGGCGGGTTATGCCTGTGGCTGGCCAGGCAGCATGAGCAAAGGGCTGACAGCAAAAATGTGGAAGGGCAATTCCATGAGCCACACTGATGGCTACACGCGTCGAAAAATACTTACGTTGGCTGCCGGTGTTTCGGCGGTTTTCACCTTCGATCCGGCCTTTGCAGCATCCACGCCGTCGACGGAAACAGGAGGCAAGAACATGCTGACCCGGGCCATTCCATCCAGCGCCGAGCCATTGCCGATCGTCGGGCTGGGCACGTATCGCGGCTTTGATGTCGCGCCTTCAAGTCCCGCCTACAAGCAGCTGCCCGCCGTTCTCCATGCGTTGTTCGAGAAGGGCGGGACAGTGATCGACAGTTCGCCCATGTACGGTCGCGCCGAACAGGCGACCGGTGAACTGCTGTCGATTCACGAGCCGCGTTCGCCGGCCTTCCTGGCCACCAAAGTGTGGACCCGTGGCCGCGAAGAAGGCATCGCGCAGATGGAACAGTCTTTCAAACTGCTGCAGACCGACCGGATCGACCTGATGCAGATTCACAACCTGCTGGACTGGAAAACCCATTTGCCGACTTTGCGCAAATGGAAGGAAGAAGGGCGCATTCGCTACATCGGCATCACTCATTACACAGCCTCGGCGTATGACGAGGTGGAAGCGGTACTCAAGGCCGAACCGATGGACTTTTTGCAGATCAACTATGCCCTGGACGATCGCGGCGTCGAGAAGCGCATCCTGCCGCTGTGTCGTGAGCGGGGCGTGGCGGTAATCTGCAATCGGCCATTCGGCGGCGGTGATTTGCTCGCCCGATTGAAGGACAAACCGTTACCGCGCTGGGCCGCGGATGTGAGGGTCAATAGCTGGCCGCAACTGGCGTTAAAGTTCCTGCTGTCTCATTCGGCGGTGACCTGCGTCATCCCCGGTACCGGCAACCCGCGTTACATGGCGGAAAATGCCGGTGCCGGTTTTGGTCCGATGTTGACAGGGGCGCAGCGCGAGCAGTTGATTGACGTGGTGGCGTAGGCGCGTTTGCGAAAGCCGTCAGGTGTTGTCCGGTGCCAGAAGGAAGCGCTTCGGGATGGCCTCTGCAAACGGATAAAGCGAAAACCAGGGCCTGGCTTCGTCGATGACCCGTTGGACGGACGGTCTGTTCATCAGCCTGTCGAAATAGGCTTTCAAATGGTCATGGTTGTCGGGGAACGGCTCGAGCGTGCTGGCATAGAAAAGTGCCGGGGCGGCGGCACAATCGGCCAGGCTGAAATCGTCACTGGCCACCCAGGTTCTGCACGCTATCTGACGATCGAACATGCCGTACGCCGTCTGTAGCGTGGAACGTTCTCTGGTCAAATCGCCGTTAGCAGCGCACATGCGATCAAAGACAATCTGTTGGAGTGGCCCCTGCAGATAGTGGTCGCAGATACGGTCCCACAGACGAACCTCCAGTGCGGTGTCCCAATCGTTGGGAACGAGTGGATGTTCACCTGGATAAAATCGGTCCAGGTATTCGATGATGATTGTGGTTTCCGCCACGTTGCGCTGGCGAGCGTGGTCGCGGAGGACCGGGAATTTTCCGATCGGCCATAGCGCTTGCAGCTCTGCTCTGTCTGCATCGTTCGCGAGATCGATGATGCGCTTTTCGAATTCGACAGCATTTTCGTAGAGCGCGATGAGCACTTTGTGGCAGAACGATGACAGCGGATGGTAGTAAAGAGTCAGCGACATCTTCAGCTCCTCGAAAGGCAGGTGACCCCATCATCATAGTCGCCGTCCAGGACAGTTAAGCGCGCGCCCCATCATTGGCCATTACGAAGGGAGCCAAAGGCTCCCAGCATCGTGGTTCGCTTAGCGCCGATCCAGCCACACCGTCTGGGCATTGCAGAATTCGCGCACACCGAAATGCGACAGCTCACGGCCAAAACCGCTTTTCTTCACGCCGCCGAAGGTGACACGCGGGTCGGATGCGCAATAACCATTGATGAACACGCCACCGGTTTCCAGTTCACCGGCCATCTGTTGGGCAAGCTCGACGTTGCGTGTGTAAAGGGTTGAGGCGAGGCCGAATTCACTGTCATTCGCCAGTTCCAGTGCATGCGCTGCATCTCGCGCCGTGATGATCGACGCTACCGGGCCAAACAGTTCCTGTTTGAACGAAGTCATCTGGTTGGTGACATCACCGAAGACCGTGGGCTCGTAAAAGTTGCCGGGGCCTTCAGCCTTCTTCCCGCCCATCAACAACGTCGCGCCTTCTTCCAAGGTGTCGCGCACTTGTTGATCGAGTTCATCACGCAGATCGAAGCGGGCCATAGGGCCGATGTAGGTGTCGGCGGACAGTGGATCGCCGACCACCAGTTTGCGCGTGGCATCGACGAACTTGCGCGTGAACGCCTCGACAACGCCTTGCTCGACAATCAGACGTTTGGCGGCCGCGCAGACTTGCCCGGTGTTTTGGTAACGGCCAATCACGGCGGCTTTGACCGCTTCGTCGAGGTCGGCGTCGTTGAGCACAATGAAGGGATCGGAGCCGCCCAGTTCCAGTACGCACTTCTTCAACGCCGCACCGGCTTGAGCGCCGATAGCCATGCCGGCTCGCACGCTGCCGGTGAGGGTCACCGCAGCGATGCGTGGATCAGCAATCGCGGTGGAGACGCCGTCCGGCGTGACATTGATGACCTCGAACACACCGTCGGGAACGTCGGCGCGCTTGAAGGCCTCCTGCAGCAGATAAGCGCTGCCCATCACATTCGGCGCATGTTTGAGCACGTAGGTGTTGCCGGCGATCAACGCTGGAACGGCGCCGCGCAGGACCTGCCAGATCGGAAAGTTCCACGGCATGACGGCGAGTATCGGACCGAGCGGGCGATATTCAATGCGCGCTTTGCCACCTTCAACCAGCGTCGGTTCAGCGCTCAGCATCGCGGGGCCGTGCTGGGCATACCATTCGCAGAGCTGCGCACACTTTTCGATTTCGCCGCGCGCCTGAGTGATCGGCTTGCCCATTTCCAGGGTGATCATATTCGCCATTGCTGCGGCGTTGTCGCGCAATGCCTGAGCCAGGGCGATCAACCACTGCGAGCGTTGATCAACGGGTTTGCTGCGCCAGACGCGGAACCCGGCAGCGGCCCGGGAAAGGGCGGCGTCCAGTGCCGATGCGGATTCAAAAGGGTAGTGGCCGATCTGCTCGCCGTTGGCGGGGTTGACCGAAATGGCATGGGTGAGGCTGGAAGCTTGGGTCATGGCACCGTCCTGCGAGGTGGGGATGCGCTCAGGTTACGGTGGCGTTTGTTTTCTGAAAACTGAATAATACTGAGCATATTGTTCACGTTTGGAGAATGACTTGGATTTGGTTCAGCTGGAAATTTTCAAAGCCGTCGCCGAGCACGGCAGCATCAGCGCGGCCGCTCAGCACATCCACCGGGTGCCCTCGAACCTGACGACGCGGATAAAGCAGCTGGAGCTGGATCTGGGCGTGGACCTGTTTATCCGCGAGAAAAGCCGCCTGCGCCTGTCGCCGGCCGGTTGGAGTTTCCTGGACTACGCCCGGCGCATCCTCGACCTGGTTCAGGAGGCCCGAGCCACTGTAGCGGGCGAAGAACCGCAGGGATCGTTTCCTTTGGGATCACTGGAGAGCACCGCTGCGGTGCGTATCCCTGAGCTGCTGGCCGCGTATAACCAGAAGCACGCCAAGGTCGAGCTGGATCTGTCCACCGGCCCCTCGGGGACCATGATCGACGGAGTGTTGTCTGGCCGGCTGGCGGCAGCGTTTGTCGATGGACCGGTTCTGCACCCGGCACTGGAAGGCGTGCCGGCGTTTGAGGAAGAGATGGTGTTGATTGCACCGCTCAATCATTCCCCGATCCATCGCGCGCGGGATGTTAACGGTGAAAACATTTATGCCTTCCGCTCCAATTGCTCCTACCGCCATCACTTCGAAAGCTGGTTTGCCAAGGATGCCGCGGTGCCGGGCAAGATTTTCGAAATGGAGTCCTATCACGGCATGCTGGCGTGCGTCAGCGCCGGTGCAGGTCTGGCACTGATGCCCCGCAGCATGCTCGACAGCATGCCCGGATGCACCACGGTGAGCGTCTGGCCGTTGTCGGAATCGTTCCGTTATTTGCACACCTGGCTGGTGTGGCGTCGGGGGACGGTGTCACAAAGTCTGACCATGTTTGTTCGCTTGCTCGAGGAGCGCGGGGTGGTGCGGGATGAGGCGTTGCGCTAGTTCGCGCATGCGAATGTCCAGATCGGCTTGCTGGCTTGCGACCGGTTCGACGGCAACGTCGAACCGGTCGTGCGGTGCATCATGCCGTCAGAGCCTTGATTTCCACGTCGATATTGCCTCGCGTGTAGCTGCTCTGCGGGCAGCTATTCCCTGGAGGGCAGCGTGCGGGTGGAACCGTTGCGTGTCCGGACCTCGGTACGCTTGATTGATGTCGCTCAGGGGCGAATCCGTTGGTCAGCGCAGTTTGATCGCAACCGACCCTACGGCATTGCCACTCAGAAAGATCTGGCCGAGTTAGTCTTCGGTCCCCACCGGCTTCACTGTAGGCAGGAGGTAGAGGGCGGCAAAGTGTCTTGCGTTACAGTCGGGGGAGGCGCGGATACTGTAGTGGTCAGGAAGGTAACAACCTGCGTAACGGCGTTGTATCACTGAGTCAGCGGTATCAACGTTCGGGAAGGTTCCAGCGCTCGCGAAGGTGCTCGTATTCCACCTCAGGCATTTGAACCAGCAGAGGGGACTGGCGAGGATCCAGCCAATTAAACAAGCGAGAAATATCGGCTTGATCCATGGCTGTGCAGCCAAGCGTCGGGGAAGTGGCACCACGCCAGATGTGGAAGAAAATGCACGAGCCCGAGGCGGCGGACGCAGGCGTGTTGTTCTCGATGAAAATGCCTTTTCGATACATGTCGTCATCGCGACGCATACGTTCGGAGCTGTTCCAGTCTTTCGATACAGTCGCTCCGTCAACAAGCTCGTTATAGCGAGCGGAGTCGCTGTCATCCACGCACTCGATGGTCGATGTCAGTGCAAGGTAAGGCAGTTGGGTGTCGGCCGTGCTGTCGTAGCCAAAAGCCGTTCCCAGTTTGAATAACCCGGCAGGTGCTTTGCCATCGCCTTCACGTTTGACCGGACCTTCGCGTTGTTCAACGCTGCCAAGACCCTTGCCCCACGCCAGCCCGCTCTTGCCGACCACCACCGGAAACGGCGCTTTGTATTTTCGAAAGGTGTTTCCCTGCCGTTCATAGCGCTGGGCAGTGCCCTGGATGTCAGTCCAGTTTTTTGTGGTGACCACAATCAGCTGATGGCTGGTGTCGAGAGCATCGCTTGCACCCAGCGGCGTAATGGGGAAGTCCATGACGTTCTTCGACGAACCTTCTCCACTGTATGTGAAGTGCCACCATTCCTTCGAGTACCCGGAAAACCCTTCTTTCTCCATGGCCCTGCTGAGCGTCTGGCGGTTGTCCCTGGCGCCTGCGTTGATCATCGTGTTGTCGGTATGCGCTCGCTCATCGAAGCAATCGAAACCCGTACCCATATCGAGTGCGCCATCGCGCCAACGCTGGCTATAGGGGGCCGTGCAATCGACTTGCTCGGCTGACGGCGCCCATTTATCGGCGGGCAGGGCATCCGGACCGGTCAGTGTCAAATCCACGGTTGAGCCTTTGGAGTGGTTCGACACCCGTGCCACGTAACCCAGACGCCAGAAGTCCTGCTTGTCCACGCGCGGATAGAACTCGGCCTTGCGTGGGTCACCCGGCTCCGTCGCGAAACGCCCCATATCGGCAACGGCACGGCTGGGTCGATAACAGTCAAACACTTTCAAACCGTAGCCCTGCGCCTGCAATGCCATTTGTACCCGAGCGAGGGCCTTGGCAGCGTCCAGCGATAACAGGCACTCCCCAGCGATGTAACCGTCGAGTGAGTGCCCGGTGAAATTGTGCGCGCTGGCATAGCGAATGTCTTGCGCAATGCCCGGATCAATCGTGCGCAAATAAACCATGTTCTCGGGTCGTGGCTCTGCACCGGCCATGCAGGGCACGACAATGCTCAGGCACAGGGCCAATTGCAACCAGGGCCGCACGAGCAGTCTGAACGAACGAAGCGAAAGCAGTGATGAGGAGGGCAGGAAGTTGCAGAGAGGGCGCATGCGATGCTCCAAAGTGGCCGGTTCTCAAGCCAGATCAGGCAATGGGTCGAGTCGGTGACAGTAGCAACGCACGACCCGTTGCACCAGCCGCGCCTATTTAGCGCCGTATTGGCTGAATGGGCCGTTAGGAATCAAGCGACCACCCGTTGGGGCAGTGTGACGACCGCGCGCCGCGCCAGCTCCACGGCCGAGGTCAACCCGGGCAACGGCCTGGTGACATTTAATTAACTTTACGACGTTGGTGACAGTTGGCATCACAGTATCAAGGTCGAAAAAATGCTACCCGCTATTGCCTGTCCTCAGGTGCCGTACTGTATCGAGGGCGCCAATGCTTGCCCCCCGGAAGACGTGGGTGGCGGGCCTTGTTACGAGGACTTTCTGGCGGCGATGGCCAACCCCGATCATCCAGAGCATGACGCAATGGTTGAATGGCATGGAGATGCTTTTGGTCCAGCGGTATTTGAGTGCGAGCGCGTGAATCAGTGGAAACGGATTAAGGTTTGAGTTGCAAGGCGGTGTAGCTCGGGCGCTTACTTTAAGTCCGTGCTTGTCCAGGCACCTAGGTGGTACCTGTTGGAGGTCGCTTCATTCATTCCATTTTCAGGGCGAGGATGAATCATGCAGGCATGGATAGGGGCGGCGGCTCGGTCCATCAGCCGATTGCTGATTGCCGCTGGTATTAGCCTTATCGCATTCGTAACCAATGCGCAGGCTCAAGCCACACCTCAAGTCACTCAAGAGATAAAGGACTTGCTGGATTTTGTCGAGCACAGTGAGTGTCAGTTTGTGCGTAACGGGAGCGAATTCCCAGGTCCCCGGGCTCGGGTGCATCTGGAGAAGAAGCTGAATTATCTCGAAGGCAAAAACAGGGTGAGCAGCGCAGAAGATTTCATCGATCTTGCTGCCACTAAAAGCAGTATGAGTGGCCGCGCCTATGAAGTGCGATGTCCAGAAGGCGTACAACCGGCAAGCACTTGGCTGAAGAAGGAACTACAGAGGCAACGGCAGCTTCATTGAGTTTGTCTCAAGTCGAACAACGCTCTGGATGGCGTTGGGCTTTTTCAGTCTCTCCTTGATGCCGATGAGTTCAGGATGAAAATATGAGTAGCGAAAGTTCAAACACCAAAGCTGAGCCTTTTCGTATCCCGCGCACGATTTGGGCTCTTGGCTTTGTCAGCCTATTCATGGATCTATCGTCCGAGCTAGTACACAGCTTACTGCCTGTGTTTTTGGTCACTACATTGGGGGCGAGTGCATTGGCCGTCGGAGTGATCGAGGGTATTGCCGAGTCGACCGCCATGCTCGTCAAGGTTTTTTCTGGCGCTATCAGCGACTTTATTGGTCGGCGCAAAGGATTGCTGTTGCTTGGGTATGGTTTAGCCGCGCTGAGCAAACCACTTTTTCCTTTAGCTCATTCGGTGGAAGTGGTCTTTACAGCACGATTGCTGGATCGCATTGGCAAAGGCATTCGTGGGGCGCCACGAGACGCTCTGGTCGCAGATGTGTCGCCACCAGAAATCCGTGGCGCCTGCTTTGGACTGCGGCAGTCGATGGATACCGTAGGAGCAGTTCTTGGCCCTGCTCTGGCCATCTTGCTTATGTTATGGCTTGCAGATATACAGCTTGTCCTGTGGTTTGCAGTGATTCCGGCAGCAGTGGCGGTGGCGCTCATTGTCACAGGAGTAAAAGAGCCCATACACCTCGCCAGCGAACACAAATTTAGATCTCCAATTCATTGGAGAGTCCTTCACGACTTCTCCTCTGAGTATTGGCGGGTCGTCATAATTGGGGGGGTGTTTACGCTTGCTCGTTTCAGCGAGGCGTTTCTGGTATTACGAGCGCAACAGCTAGGCCTGTCGATCACCTGGATTCCACTGGTGATGGTGGTAATGGCACTTTTTTATACGCTGTCTGCTTATCCTGCCGGCTGGCTATCTGATCGCATCCCTCGCACGAAATTACTCTGCGTAGGGATGGGGATACTCGTTCTGGCGGATCTGGTGCTCGCTCAATCCAGTTCTGTCATCACGATGATGCTGGGCGTTGCCCTGTGGGGGCTTCATATGGGATTTAGCCAAGGCATTCTTGCCTCGCTGGTAGCTGATAAAGCTCCCATAGAACTCAAGGGCACGGCCTTCGGCATTTTCAATCTTGTCAGTGGTATATGCATGCTGATCGCCAGCGTTCTTGCGGGCTGGCTTTGGCAAAGCTTTGGGTCAGATAGCACTTTCCTCGCGGGTGCACTGCTTGCCACAACAGCTCTGTTGTTACTGTTATTCAAGAAGCAGTAAGCGCAACCAAAAGCAAAATAAATGGTTCTGAACGAACAGTTCACCGCTTTAGGCGCCACTCGTTGTTCCGGATCTATGCGCTTTAGACCTTAGCAGTGAAAGGCCGCTTTTGGCCGTTTTCTGTCTAATGCAACAGGTAACTATGGGTCGATTTCAGTCGGCCGTAACAGACGGTCATAAGGGCACGCAGGAAGCCGTGGCCGAAATCACTTATGAGTGCCGCGACAAAGCTAACGCCGCCGGCCAGACTGAACGGTTTGTTGGCGGGCCCAAAGCGGAACTCAATGATCGCAGCAGCAAACAGGTCGGCACCTACTTGCCTATATACCAATTCATAAGATCAAGCCCCGAATCAGTTGGGGCTTGATGTGGCTCACAAGGCGTCAGGATTTGCGTCCGCCGCCGGGGCTTTGAGCACCTCCTTTACGGTCAGCCTCAGAGGTTTTTTCCATGTCCTCGGCATTGTTACCGCCGCGACTGCTTCCTTGCCCACCGCCGGTCGATTGATCAGCGTCGTGAGACTGGCGTCCGCCCGAAGCTTGGCCTCCTTTTTGGCCTGCCTCAGAAGCTTTTTCTTTGTCATCAGCAAAGTTGCCTGCGCGACCAGCTCCTTGTCCACCGCCAGTTGAACGATTCGCATCATTCGACTGCTGCCCGCCCGAAGCCTGGCCGCCTTTCTTACCAGCTTCTGAAGCACGTTGTGGGTCGTTGGCAAAATTGCCACCTGAGGTCTCTCCGCCTTTCTTGCCGGCTTCTGAGGCCTTGTCCCGGTCATTGGAAAAATTGCCGGGGTTATCTTTTCCGGTATTAGCCATCTCTAGCCACCTCTTCTCAGTTACGAGCCCAGTGGCTCGTCTAATTCGGAGGTCTCAAAAAGTCAAAAGTTTGAACAGATATGCGCCTCTCACGACAAGCGGAATCAGGCTATTAGTTCCGCGATAATACATTCGAATCGACTGGCGGCAGAGGCGACGCAGGGTGTCATACCGCTTGGATTTTCCCTAAAAGAGGTCAATTCTTTACTAAGGTTAAAAGGTGCTCTTGCCGTCCCGTTAAAAAGGGTAAGCCGATGACCGAACACATCGTCCACTTTCATTGCCAAATCGATCAGGGAACGACTGAGCGCTTCCGGGACTGTTGCCTCGAAGCCATCGATCAAGGCGCCACCTCCTTGCTCCTCAATCTTTCTACAAGCGGGGGTAGCACTAACTTTGGCTTCACTCTTTACACGTTCCTGAAGTCATTGCCGGTACCGCTATGCGCAATCAACGCGGGCAACATCGAATCAATGGGCATCATTATGTTTTTGGCGGCAGGCCGACGCATCACCTCGCCCCACTCACGCTTCCTAATTCACCCGATGAATTGGTACTTCAGCCAAAAATCAGTCGACCATCAGCGCCTGCGTGAATACCTGTTGAGCCTCGACAACGACCTCGCGCGTTACGTGAAAATTTTCACACTCGAAACTGCTGACGCAGAGACCAAGCTCGATATTTTTCATTGCCTTTCAGCGGAAGAAAAAGTCATCGCAGCGCACGAATCCCTGGCCTACGGCATTGCTCATGAGATGCAACAGATGGTATTCGCCGATGATGTCAAACACTGGAAAGTAAGTGGTGGATGAGGTCGGAGCGGTCCTCATGAGTAGGCAGCTTAAAAATGCCGAAACGCATCAGCATACTGTACCCCGCTGGCATTTCCGAGGAGCTGCGGTACGAGGGAATGTCTTCTCTTCTAGTCCCGACCTCTTTATGTATTATGAGCGACGCTGTTTTGCCCTGGAGCAACTCGCTAGCCAGCGCGGTGATTTTTGCCTTAGTAGAGGCGGGTGGGAAGACGACAAAGGCGCCAATCCCCCCCATGCCACGGACGTCGGAATGTTTGTCGTGGCAGGCCTTTCCGCGAGTTTCTGCCGATAACAGAGAGAGGGACGCTGGTTCGGTTCGAGCCGAGTCGCTTTTTTCAGTAGTTGCTACTTCCCTAGGTCAGCCTTAAGGCGTTCGCCGGCATACGTCTGTGATTCTTGGGCCTTCTGCACTACAGCGGCAGTGCCAAAGAACTCGTGGGTCACCCCAGGATAGAGTCGACGCTCGACGCTCACACCCGCGCTTCGCAGTGCCTGTTCCAGTTGGGCACCGTCATCTCGCAAAGGATCAATCTCTGCGTTGATTAAAGTGACCGGAGGCAGTCCTTGCAAATTAGCGTGTACCAAGTCGATACGCGGATCCTTGCTGTCCGCAGCGCTGGTAGTGACTTGTGAAATGAACCACAGCATTGTCGGACGGTTGAGCGGAATCGCATCTGCGTACTTCAGGTACGACTCGGTGCCTATGCTCGACTGGGCTACGGGATAAACAGACAGCACGTGCTTCGGAGCAGTCAGTCCAGCCTTAAGAGCTGCTATTGCCGTCGCCACGGCAAGGTTACCGCCCGCGCTCTCGCCTGCCAGCGCCAGACGCTTCGGATCACCATTAATCGAAGACGCTTTCGTTGTCAGCCAACGGTAAGCTGCAAGGGCATCGTCATGTGCAGCGGGGAATTTGTTTTCCGGGGCGAGTCGATAGTCCACAGAAACAACGACAGCATTAGCCTGCTTTGCTAGGCCTCGCGCGCCGCCGTCATAGACCTTGCGGTCGGCGAAGACCCAGCCTCCACCGTGAAAATACAAGACCACTGGAAACGGCCCTGCGCCTTCCGGTGTATAAACGGTCGCGGGCATTGAGCCTACGGCACCAGGTACTTGTATCTCACGGGTGGTGACGCCTGGTACAAGTGCTGTGGGCGCACTGTCGCGTTTCTGGTCTGCCAGTACCCCTTTGACGGCGTCGGCCATTGTCGGTTGCTTGCGAGCTTCGGCAGGCGTGATTTTCTCAATTGCTTTGCCATCGAAGCTGGCAAATTTATTCAGGACTTTCTGCATGTCCGAATCAGTGCGCAGCATGCTTTTGGTACCACTGGCAGCAACCTGAGAAACTGAAGGTTTGTCAGGGTCGCGAGCACACCCGCTTAGCAAAGTGATGACGCCAATGGCGGACAGTGCAATGGCCAGTTTGCGATGGTTCGTAGTCATTGTATTTCCCCTCACACCGACAGCCCGACTTAGACGCACGCAACGCCATAAGTCGGGTTTTTCGGTTGCTTAGCTTTCACGATAGAGAGTACCGGCGATCTTACTGAGCCGGCAAAAGCATCAATGCTCAGCGACTTAAGCAGCCGGTTTGAGCACAACCTTTGTCCAGCCATTGTCACGCGCATCGAAGTGCTTATAGGCGTCAGGCCCTTCAGCGAGTTTCAGCCGATGAGAAATGATTTGAGCCGGGTTGGCACGACCATGATGAATGAGCTCAGCCAGGCGACGGTTGTATACTTTGACGTTGGCTTGACCTGTTCGGATCTGCTGCCCCTTGAACCAGAAAGCACCGAAGTCGAAGGCCATCTTGCCTTCCTTCGCGAGCTCATTATTGGCACCTGGGTCTTGCGGGACAAACACGCCGACGACACCGATCCCGCCGGTAGCCTTCGTCGAAGCGACGAGGTTGTTCATGGTGAGGTGATTGGCTTCTTGCCCATGACGGTCGCAGCATTGGTAACCCACACACTCGCAACCGCGATCAGTACCTTTGCCAACGGTCAGATTGAGAATCTGATCCACGGCTTCCTTCTCAAGCGAATTGATTGGAGTAGCGCCCATCTGAGCAGCCAGCTTCAAACGGTCGGGTTGATTGTCGACCACGAACACTTGGGAGGCACCTTTGATCATGGCTGAGTGAGCGGCCATCAGACCGACCGGGCCGGCGCCATAAATGGCGATGCTTTCGCCAGGTAACAGGCCTGCCAACTCAGTGGCGTGCCATCCCGTTGGAAAGATGTCAGACAGCATGACGTAGTCGTCTTCACGCTCTTGCGCATCCTCCGGCAGCACCAAACAATTGAAGTCCGCGTAAGGCACGCGGAGCAGCTCAGCCTGCCCTCCTTGATAAGGCCCCATTTCTGCGAATCCATAAGCGGCGCCGGCATTACCTGGGTTGGCAGTCAGACAAAAACCGGTCAGGCCTTTCTCACAGTTTTCGCAGAACCCGCAGCCGATGTTGAAAGGCAGGCAAACGCGGTCACCGACCTTTACCCGGTCAACGCCGGCTCCCACCTCAATTACCTCACCAAGATTCTCGTGTCCAAATACTCGGCCTGTCTCCATCGATGTACGGCCTTCGTACATGTGCAGATCTGAGCCACAGATGTTGGTCGTGGTAATTCGAACCAGAACATCTGTAGGTTTTTCGATTTTGGCGTCCGGAACATTTTGCACGCTCACGTCGCGTGGGCCGTTGTAAACGATTGCTTTCATGTTGCTCTCCCATTAGCGAAACGAAGGGAAATTTCGTCTGCTCATCATTTATCTGTCAGGGGAAAATCAACTGATGTTCAAATAATTCATTCGAGAGGCTGACGAGCGGTAAATCGATTGACTTTGCGTCGACAAATATGAATTTTTTGCTCTCGCTGGCATCTATTTTCGAGCGCAGACGAGGAACAAACTGTCCATTTGAAATGAGGGATGGAGTTTGAAAAGAATTGCCAGTACGAGCTAACCAATTTTGTATGCATCATCTTGTTTGCATCGACTGAATTCTCAATTGTCACGACTACCGGCGAGGCGAATTTTTAGAGTAAGCCAAAGAACCGCTTGGTTTTAAACTACCTGTGCGCCAGGGCCGTTGGGGCACGAACCGCCGATGCGACCAGGGCTTCGCCTAGAAGCCAGATCGAGATGCCAAGCAGTCCCGCGTCCTTGAGAAGAAATTGCCCAATATGGACTGAGATCGCGGGGAATCCCATCGGCGCGGCAACGCCTGGCGTCGTAAGGAAAAAAGTCAGCGTGATCAAGAAGGTGACTACCGCCATGGCGCCGCCCAATACGGACGCGCGCGGCGTGATCTGGTAGAGCGTCAACAGAATGCCGGTGGTGATTTCGATTATCCCGAGCATATAGCTGGTGCCTTGAATACCGAGCAGCGAATGCCACCAATTGACTAGCGGGCTGTTCATGATGAACGGCGCAATTCCCGTTGCCTCATAGCTTGTGAACTTCATGCCGCCAAACCACAGGAAGATCAACGCTAATCCGTAGCGGATCACGATTACCCCGAACCGGAGGATTTGTGCGCCAGTTTCGCTCCGTCGGTCGATAGATGCATCGATACTCGCAACGCCGCTCACCGCGCCGGATCGCATCCTCAAAAGCGACTCGCCAACGATAAACAGCGAAATGCCAAGCAGGCCCACATCCTTTAACAAAAACTGACCCGGAGCCGCCGACAATGCCGGAAAGCCGCCGGCCAGCGGTTCCGCCACCCCGGGGGTCGAGAAGAGGAACGAAAGCGTGATGAGAAAGGTGATAACACCCATCGCACCACCGATCACCGACAGGAGGGGTTTGACAAAGCCGGCCAACAGTAACGCGCCCGCGACTACTTCGAATACGCCTAGGATATGAGAGGTGCCTTGTATGCCGAACACCCCATGCCACCAGCCGACCAACAGGCTGTTCATCACGAAGGGTGAGATGCTTGTTGCTTCATAGCTAGTGAACTTCATTGCGCCGAACCAAAGGAAGATCACGCCAAGGGCACAGCGCATGAGGATCGAGCCAAAGGCTTTAGCACGCTCGCCATTGCGCGTGAGTGGGGCAACGGAATAAGCGGGGTAAAGTTTCGCGTCAGTCATGAAAAGTTACTCCGTTGGAAAAGTGCACTCGACTTCACGTTTTTGGCTGAACGGGCTTGGCCGGCATCAACACCTTGTCGATCACCTGGATGACGCCATTGTCGGTCGGAATGTCGGGTTGAATGATCTTGGCGTCATTCACCATCACCGCGCCATTCTTCTTTTCCAGAATTACAGGTTGCCCGTTCGTTGTCGAAGCGGCAGATTTCTCGTCCTTGAGATCCTTGGTCGTCAAACGACCGAACAGGGTGTGATAACCCAGCACCTGTTTCAGCAAATCCTTATTCTCCGGCTGCATCAGCCTCTCGAGCGCTCCCGGCGGCAGAGCATTAAAGGCGGCATCCGTCGGCGCAAATACGGTATAGGGGCCAGGCTCTGCTAGCGTCTTGTCCAAGCCAGCTGCAGTCGCGGCTTTGAGTAGGATTGAGAACTGACCAGCCGACCTGGCCGTCTCGACTATATCTTTCGCCGACACAATGCTGCTAACGATGAGCAGCATCGCCAATGCGAGGGGCGACCATAGTTTCACTGTCAAACTCCTTGTTTGTTGGCTGGATCAATTCTCAGCGATGCATTTTTTCACACGTTAGACATCCTTTCTCCCTCAGCCTAGCCCAATGCAGGGACTCTGCGCGCTACGCTCAGAATCCCTGCTACAACGGTCGTTCAGAAGTTGATGTGACCCGCCCCTCATTAACTGCCGCAGATTTCGGGCAGGTCGCCAAAATACGGTGTTCGATTCCATCGTCCAGCAGTCCTAACGTCGCATCGGTGAGTCGCTTGCCATCCAGACTGAGTGTGTGTGTTGCGTCTTCGTTTTGGCGCACCTCGATGTGGTAGAGGGTTGCACCGAACCAATAGTGGAGGGTGAAACCCGGCCAATCGGCTGGCAGCACCGGTTCAATGCGCAGCGAGTTGGCGCAGCGTGTCAATCCCAGCAGTGATTCGACGATCAGGCGATACATCCAGCCCGCCGATCCGGTGTACCAGGTCCATCCACCGCGTCCTGTGTGGGGCGCAACCCCGTAGACGTCGGCGGCCATCACGTAAGGCTCAACCTTGTACGTTTCGATTTGTGCAGCGCTGCGACGGCTGACGGGATTGATCATGCGCAGCAGCTCCCACGCCTTGTCGCTGTCGCCGAGACGGGCGAAGGCCATACTTGCCCAGATAGCAGCGTGCGTGTACTGGCCACCGTTTTCGCGTACGCCGGGTACGTAGCCTTTGATGTAACCGGGATCCAGTGCACCTTTGTCGAACGGCGGGTCCAGTAATAACACCACGCCGGTATCGCGCCGGACCAAGTGCAGATCCAGTGAATCCATGGCCGTTCGGCGCCGTACCTGCGATGCAGCCCCGCTGAGCACCGACCAGCTTTGCGCTATGGAGTCGATACGACATTCCTCGTTACTCGCAGAGCCCAATACCTGGCCGTCGTCGAAGTAAGCGCGGCGGTACCAAGCGCCATCCCAACCGTGATTTTCCAGGCTCACACGCAAGGTTGCCGCCTGGTCGTTACAACGCTGGGCGAAGACCCTATCGCCTTCCAGCTGCGCAGTACTGGAGAATTGCAGCAGCACCTCGTAGCCGAAGAAGCCAAGCCAGATGCTCTCACCAAGGCCTTGCTCGCCCACTCGATTCATTCCGTCATTCCAGTCTCCGCCCCCCATCAACGGCAGCCCATGGGATCCGCGCTTGAGGCCATGCTCAATGGCGCGCACGCAATGTTGGTAGAGGCTTTCCTGGAGTTGCGAAGTGCCGGGCAGATCGTAGTAGGAGTCTTCGCCAGCATTCAGTGCGCGTCCCTCGATATAACCCACCACTTCGCTCAGTACACTACGATCACCGGTGATGGACACGTAGCGGCTGGTTGCCAGGGGCAGCCAGAGGAAGTCGTCGGAACAGCCCGTTCGCACACCCCGACTTTGCGGTGGATGCCACCAGTGTTGTACGTCGCCTTCGGGGTACTGATGCGCGGCGCAGAGCAGCAGGTGTCGGCGCGCGGCAGCCGGGTCGGCATGGATCATTGCCATGCTGTCCTGCAATTGATCACGAAAGCCAATGGCTCCGCCGGATTGGTAATAGCCGCTACGCGCCCAGAAGCGGCACGCGATGACCTGATACATCAGCCAGCCGTTGACGAGCACATCGATGGCTGGATCGGGCGTCTGAATTTGTATGGCCCCCAAGGTCGTGCGCCAATGCAGACGCACAGCGTCCAGTTCACCCTCCGTGGCCTTGGTGCCGCGGTATTTTTGCACCAGGTGGGTGGCTGATTTGGCGTCCTGCCCGGCGCCGAGACGGAACACCACGTCCTGACTTTCGCCGTCCGCCAGTTCCAGTGCGACCTGCATCGCTGCGCACGGGTCGAAACCCCCACCACACCGTCCGGACAGTCGGGCACGAGACAGTGCTGCAGGCGTTTGCAGGGTTCCGTTGCGACCCATAAATTCGGCACGATCACCGCTAAAACTGCGCCCCGTCGAGTCCGTGTCGAGAAAGGCGACGCGCCCGGAGAACTCGATCGAAAAGGCGTTGCGCGCGAATAGCGCGCCACTGAATGGGTCCACCTCCGTGACCACATGCATGGCCGACTTGCTGCGCAAATCCCCCAGTACCCACTCCACATAGCACGTTGTCGACAAACGCCGCGGCCGGCCGCTGGTATTGCGAATTTTCAGGCGCGAGAATTTGATCGGTGCATCCAGCGCCACATAGACCCACAACTCGGTATGGATGCCGTCCTCTTCATACTCGAATACGCTGTAGCCGAAACCATGGCGAGTACGGTAAAGGCCACTACCTGGGCAGGGTTGCGGGGTCGGCGACCAGAAGTGGCCGGTATCTTCGTCGCGCAGGTACAACGCCTCACCGCTGGGGTCAGAGATCGGGTCGTTATGCCAAGGGGTGAGACGATATTCGTGAGCATTCTCGCTCCAGGTGTAAGCGGCGCCGCTTTCGGAAATCACCGTGCCGAAGTGCGCATTGGCCAGCACATTGGCCCAAGGCGCGGGTGTGGGTTGGCCTGGTTGCAGGGTCACGACGTATTCGTTACCGTCCGGGCTGAAGCCACCGTAGGGATTGCTCAATATCAAGGCAGGGTCGGTTTGTGCGGCAAAAACCACAGGGGGTTGCTCCACTCGCACAAGACTCGGTTCGAGCCTGGGGAGCAAAGGATCCGCGCGGCGCCGATGGACCTGATCGGCCAGGCTGCCGTGGCCGTCATTGAGTACCAGGCGGGCCACCGATAGCATCAGTGTCCGGTCCTCGCCCGACAACTGTTGTGCCTGGCGCACAAAAATCCCGCCAGGACGGTCGACCAGGCTCGCTTCACTGCCCGAGGTCACCAGTCCCATAATCAGGTCTTGCAGTTGCTGGCGATAGCCGGCCTGATCCTCGTTCCAGATCACCAGATCGACCGACAGGCCCTTCTGACGCCAATAGGCATGAGCTTTGACCACCTGCTGCACAAACTCGATGTTAGCCAGATCGCTGATTTGCAGCAGCACGATGGGTAAGTCGCCCGATATCGCCTGTCCCCAGAGGTTGGACTGGTTACGCCGGTTGGCCACTAGCACGCTGCTCTCGGCCCGTAATGCAGCACTGGCGTAGATGATCGACGCGGCCATCTGCTCGAACAGACGTGCGTCGCTCAATGAAGCGTTGAGCTGGCGCAGCAGCACCTGGCTATGGGTCCAGGCCAAGTCAAAGACGCGATCGGCCAGATGACGGTCGCGGTACTTGTCGATCAGGTGCAGGCAGTTGTCACGGCTGTCGGCAAGGCCGGTCACCAGGTCGATGGTCGCGGTCTGACCGGGGTCCAGGGTGATGCGACAACGTATCGCTACAATCGGATCAAGTACCGGGCCGGCGGTTCCTGATAAATGTTCGACCTCATCGTCCAGTGCCGCCGGGGTCACGACACTGCGCCCGCGACCGATAAAGCGCGCACGGTCGGTCTCGTAGGAGAGCGCATCGACATCTACACCATGCGCTGCCAGCAAATGACACATCCAGGGCACTGTTTCCTGGCTGGAACGTGGCCGACGCGTGCAGATGATTGCCTGCAGCGGGTGCAACAGCTCGGTCTGCACGAACAGATTGCTAAAGGCTGGGTGCATCGCATCGCTGATGGCCGAAGCCAGCACTACCTCGGCGTAGCTGGTGAGTTCAATACTGCGGCGCGCTTGCGCGCGGTTGGTGATGTGCAAGCGGCGCAACTCGATGTCGTCCTCCGGTGATACGACGATTTCGGTATGCGTGTCGAAGTCTTGCTCACGTACACGGAATTCGGCACGGGCATCAGTGAAGATGGCTTCGTAGCTTTCCGGATGGCGCAACGTCGGTTGGTGCGCAGCGGACCAGAACGTGCCGCTTGCAACATCGCGCAGGTAACAAAACATACCCCAGTTGTCGCAGGTGAAATCTTCATGCCAACGGGTGACAGCAATCTCGTTGCTGCGGCTGTAACCTGCGCCGGCACTGCTGACCATCACATGGTAGCGGCCATTGGAGAGCAACTGCACCGCAGGGCGTTTGCGGTCAGGATCGGAAAAGACTCGCAGCTTGGTTTCATGTATTCGTGATGCCCGGTCCGCAGCCGGCGCGCTTGCGGCATGCAGGTACTGTGCGGCGGTCTTCGGCACACGCTCCTGCAACAGCAGGGTGGTCGCCTGGAATTGCGGGTCGGATTCGAAACGTCGCTGCATCGGACGGTCAAGTAGCAGGAACGTCAGCGCGAGCAGGCTCATGCCCTGGTGATGCGCCATGAAGGAATAGACGACTGCGCAACGCTGCCCGCGTTGCAAGCGCGCCTCGGTGAAATCCACGGCTTCATACAGACCGTAGCGCCCGGCCAGGCCCAGCGCGGCAAGTCGCTGCAGGTTCCGGCACGAGGCCTCGGGGGCCACCATCAGCGCCAGGGCGCTGGCATAGGGGGCGACAACGGTGTCTTCGCCAAGGCCTCGCTTGAGACCCAGGCCTGGTACACCGAATGCGCGATACTGGTAGCTGGAGTGAGCATCCTGAACGTTGTAACCCGACTCGGAAACCCCCCAGGGAATGCCCAACTGATTGCCGTACTCTATCTGCAAGGCGACCGCTGCGCGGCAGGTCTGGTCGAGCAGGGTACCTTCGTAGTTGGGCATTACCAGCATGGGCATCAGGTACTCGAACATCGAGCCTGTCCATGACAGCAGCACGGGTATGCCGCCGCTGCTGGTGAGCAGCCTTCCAAGGCTAAACCAGCCTTCTTGTGGTAACTGGCCTTGAGCGATAACCACATAGTTGGTCAGTCGCGCCTCCGAGGCCAGCAAGTCGTAATAACCCGTATCCAGCTTATGGTCGCTGGCGTTATAGCCAATAGCGAAAAGATTGCGCCGGGCATCATAGAGAAAGGAGAAGTCCATGTTCGCCAGGGTGTCGGCCAGATTGGCCAGGCGGGTGACCGAGGCAATGCGCTGCACAGCCAGGCGCTGCACGGACGTCACTTGAGCCTGCTGAGCCGGCAACCAGCGAGCGACATCGAGTTGCGCCAATTGGCGCCAGCTGAGTGCCAACGGCTCTGCCCTGTCGATGGCGGGCGGCAGTCTAAAGCGCAGCAACTCGGCCTGCAGATCCTGACATTGCGCGCACAATGCCTTGAGCCAGAAAGCGGCCTCACCGACCGTCGCCAAGTCGCTGAGGGCAGTGGGTGCATTCATGCGCTCCAGCAAGGTCAGGAGCGTCTCGGGGGCGTCGTCAGGGTTCGAAACAATCCGCGCCTGCGCCACGAGCGCTTCGTCTTGCAGGGTTCGTACCTCGGCGTCGTCCAGGCCCGCGGTGAGCAGCGTGTCTTGCAGCACATTCAGGGTGTCGATCAGCCCATTGACCACCCGCAGATCCAACAGTGGCGCATCAATAAGGTCCAACAGCCCTGGGCGCAAGGTCAATAGCAGCCCTGCCAGATTCCCGCTATCTACCGTCGATACGTAGAGCGGTGGCAAGGGCTTGAGCGTCAAGGTGTCATACCAGTTGTAGAAGTGCCGGCGGTAGCTCTCAAGGCCAGCCATGCTGGACAAGGACTGATCGAGACGCTCCAGCAGCCGCTCGCCACTCAGATAGCCAAAATCGTGCGCGGCCAGATGGGACAGCAGCGCCATGCC
Source organism: Pseudomonas sp. Hz4 (assembly GCF_054898165.1). NCBI lineage: Bacteria > Pseudomonadati > Pseudomonadota > Gammaproteobacteria > Pseudomonadales > Pseudomonadaceae > Pseudomonas > Pseudomonas sp. Hz4. Next base: position 2,739,546 of record NZ_CM142719.1, read on the forward strand.
CATATTGGTCGGCGATGTACGGTGTGCAATGGCAAGGTGGGGCTGCTCCTGGATGTTGTCAGGGGGTAACCAGTTGTCGGCCGGACCAACGTATTGATCGAAGAACGCCCAGGTTTTGCGCGCCAGGGAGCGCAGGAAGCGCAGCTCCTGCACTGAAGGATTGAACTTCGCCCGGGGGGAAGGCCGGCTGAGCCACCAAGCGACAGCCGGGCTCGTCAGCCACAGCACCAAAAAGGGTCCGGCCAAGGCGAGCACGTTCGGAGTGGGTAGTAACAGGACAAAAAGGGCCGTCGTCAGCAATGGGGCTATCCACATTGTGCGGTACAGCTCAGATAGCGTGTTGCTGTCGCTGCGTTCCACTTCCCGTGAAGGGTTCCACTGCAACAGACGACGCTTGCTGATCAGCATGCGCCACAGCGTACGGCCGATTGCATCCAGGCTGTATAACGCTTCGAACGGCAGCCAGACCAGAGGAAGGACCGCCCGCATAAAGTGTTGGCTGGAGGTGCCCAGGGCAGCGGTCAAATGCTGTTCGATCGGAACGTCGACGGTTTTGTGCATTAGCTCGTGCAAGGCGCTCGACAGCGGTGGGATCAGTACCAGGATAAGCACCGCGAATGTCCACGAACCAGGCTCCATTGCTCCAAGCCAGCCCCACAGCAACATTATCAGGAAAGCGCTCGGCTCCAGACTGCGCCGAAGATTGTCAAAAATTTTCCAGCGCGCCACGGCGCAAAGACGATTGCGCTCTAGCCCTCCACCTGCCTTGGGCGTCCAGGGCATGACCCAAGGCAGCAACTGCCAGTCCCCGCGAATCCAGCGATGCCGGCGCTTGACGTCGGAGCTGTAACGGGTGGGGTATTCTTCGAACAGTTGCACGTCGCTGAGTAACCCCGAGCGGGCATAACACCCCTCGATCAGGTCGTGGCTCAGGATGCGGTTCTCCGGGAAACAGCCTTCCAGGGCGTGCTCGAAAGCATCCACGGCATAGATTCCTTTGCCAATGAATGAACCCTGCTGGAAAAGATCCTGATAAACGTCTGAAACAGCGCGGGTGTAAGGATCGACGCCTGCATCGTTTCCGAACAGTCGGGCATAGGAAGAGCGCGCAGTGCTCGGCAGGCTGATGCCCACTCGCGGTTGCAAAATCGCATAACCGCTGCTGATATGGCCCTGATGCGGATCGAACACGGGGTGGTTGAGCGGGTGCTCCATCGCGCCGATGCATCGCTGTGCAACATCACGCGGTAATTGAGTATCAGTGTCGAGGGAGATCACGTAACGAACGGCAGTCAGCGCCTGGATATTGCCCACAATCAGTGAAAAGTACTCCTGGCCCCGGCCTCGCAGCAGGGCATTGAGCTCGGCGAGTTTGCCGCGTTTGCGCTCATAGCCCATCCAGGTGTGCTCGGCCTCGTTCCAGCGTCTTGGTCGGTGAAACAGGAAAAAGCGGTCGTTGTGTGGGTCGGGGTATTTCTGATTTAACCCTTCAATCAACCGCCGTGCCAGCAACATCAGGCTCGCATCCTGCTCCAGCTCCTGGGTGGGGGCATCCATGAAATCGGTGAGCAGGGCGAAGTGCAGATTGGCATCCCGATTGGCCAGGAAGCGTACTTCCAGGCCTTCGACCAACTCTTCGACATCCACGCAATGGGCTATCAGGGTGGGAATGACCACCAACGTGCGCGCTTGCTGCGGGATACCCTGGCTGTAGTCCAGTCGGGGAACAGTGCAGGGGGGCATGGTGATAGTGATCAGCCAATTGACCAGCCCGATGGCCAAGCGGCTGGACATCAGCAGCGTGGGTATCGCGAGCAATATCAGCAGGTATCCAGGCCTTGCGTCAAGATAAACGGCCTCAAGGAAAGGCCAGGCGAACAGCATTGACAAGATCAACACCAGACCCAAGTAGAAGGTCAGCGGTGCGCGAAGCAGCAGGCGTGGCCATTGCTCGCCCAAGGGCACTCGAGCGGCGATTTGATGCTCGAGTTCATTGAGTCCAGGGCCCACCAGGTAGTAACCCACATGTGCAGCCACATCACCCTCGGGCGGGGGCCTCACCCGGGCATCGGCCAGGGCGATGGCCGCTTGTGCGACGCTTTTTTCAGCCTGGTCACAGTTCCTGGCCAAGCGTTCGACCACATGCCGATAGTGATCACGGGTCGCGAAATCCATACGCGCGTAGACCCCTGCCGGGTCTGTGCGCAACACATGCTCGACGTGGCTCAGCTGTTCGACGAACTCCTGCCAGTCGATGGCCGACAGCAGACGCAAGCTGGCGATGCTGTTGCTGATGGACACCTGATCGGCGGCTTGCTGCTGGGCATCCACCTGTACCAGGCGCTCAATGTTGAGTCCTGACTCGCTGAGCATCTGCTCGATCCAAGCCAATGGCAGTATCAGCGCGGCACTTTGCCCTTGTAACCGTCGCGCCAGTTCAGCGACGAATGATGAGGTCATCGGCGGCTCCGAGCGCGCCATGTCAGCTACCGTCAGAACCACGCTTTTGGCATCGCGCTCGGCGGTTTCGATCAAGTGATCGGCCCAGTCATTGGCCAGGTTGCGGTCATCCCAGTTAGCCATGACTCGCGAAGCTACTCGCCGCAGATTCTCGATCAGAGCCAGGCGTAACATGATCGGAATCGCCCACAATTCGCCGAGTGTGAGTGGTGTTATCGTCTGATAGAACACTACAAAACGGCTCAGACTCTCCTCATCGACCCTGCCGTCGCCATGTGAAATGGTCTCCAGAGCGATGTCGTAGACCCGTGGCAATCCTGCCGACGGGCCATCGGCCAATTGCGGCAACTCACGGCTGTAGCCTCGGGGCAGGTGAGACTTGGTGGTGCGGATTTGTTCTTCGACCAGATAATAGTTGTCCAACAACCATTCCGCTGCCGGTGTTGCACGCCGGGCGGACAACGGTGCCGCAGTGAGCGCCTTGCAGCTACTGGCTAGCGTCGTCTCGTTGTCGGCCAGGCGCGCCAGCAGCGAGTCTTTCGCCGTGCGGCCGCTTATACGGTGCTGTTGAGCCAGTAGTGTTCCATGGCTGGCCATCTGTTCGGCGCTGAACAACTCCGAGCGCAGCAGTGATTCGTACTTGAATTTACGACGTGATTCGCTCCACTGGCGATAGTAAATGGCAGGCAGACGCCAGAACCGGAAGAAGACGTGGGTCCAATGACTGTCCATGTTTCCTTGCATGACATGCCCTCGACGAATGGAGTGATGAGGGTGGGAGTTGCTCCCGACGCAGCTCATGACCTGATGGCTGCATCACGAGCACCTTGCAGCACACAACTACGGCAGGCTTGGAGCCTGCCAAAGGCGCTGCTCGATGTTTGTATGCCTAGCGAGCATAGCCGCGTCAGCGGCTGTATGCCTGGCAGCAGAGTGCCTACCCGATGGTCATGGCCGACTGGAATCTACCGGATGCCAGCGGAGTAAGCCTGTTGCAAACGATTCGTGCACAGGAACTGAAAATACCGCTGGTTATGATCACCGGACGTTCCGATCGTGAAAGTGTCTTGGCAGTCAAGGCTTTGGGGGGCAGCGCTCTTTTTACAAGCCGTTTCAAGTGTCGCGTGTCGTTGAATGCCTCAAAGCGCTCCTTCCTGCCGATACGTTTGTGCCTCCATCGAAAGACTTCAACGATTGGCGGGCCTGGTCTGAGCGCATTCGGGGACACCGACAGGGCATCTCACCGCAGAAAAGCCGGACGAGGATTTTTTGTTATTAAATACAAGGGATTTGCGAGGGCCAAAGGAATGTGCGACAAGACGTTTATCTATATTTGCGTTCTGTTCCCTTTGCTCAAATCTGCACATTTTTATCCACGGGGTTCATGGTTAATGTGATGCATGCAAACTAAGTTACAGACGCTCTCAACAGGGTTCTAACTTTAATATTGAAGGCTTGAAGGTCTTCTGCAATGGGACAATGCGGGTGAGAAAACATAAGTTTTTTGCATTGAGTTGGGGCGTAGCTATCACTCTGGTGGTGGGGTTAGGGGCAAGCATTCTGGGTGGATGGATCCTCGATCGCATCAACGAGCAGCAGGCTCAAGAGGCGATCGCCGCGGCTACCGAGGAAGCGGCAGAGTTGGTTTTAACTCGCCTCGATCTTTACCAATACGGATTGCGTGGCGCTCGTGGAGCGGTGCTGACAGCGGGTGAGCATGGCATCAGTCGCGAAGTTTTTGGCCAATATCACCAAACGCGCGACCTCGCCGCCGAGTTCCCCGGCGCAAGTGCTTTGGGCTTTATCAGGCGAGTACCGGAGCGCGATGAACGCGAGTTTCTCAAATACGCTCGGGCCGATGGCAAAGCCGATTTCTCCATTCGTCAATTCTCACCCCATTCAGGCGAGCGTTACGTTGTCCAGTATGTCGAACCGGCTGAGGGCAACCAGCCTGCAATTGGCTTGGACATAGCGTCGGAAACAGCGCGGCGAGAGGCTGCCCAATCCTCGATACAAAGCGGTATGGCACGGATTACCGGCCCCATCACTCTGCTGCAGAGCACCGCGAAACCGCAGCAGTCTTTCCTGGTGTTGATGCCCATCTTTCGCGGCGGAGTGACTCCGATGACCGTTGCTGAACGAGAGGCCGCCGCCTTTGGGTGGAGCTATGTCGTGTTGCGGACAGAGGAGGTACTCAGAGGCCTGCGCATAGAAAATGAGACGGTGCATCTGCGATTAAGGGATATCACTGTCCCTGGGCATGAGAAGCTGTTTTATGAAAGTACCAACGACTCGACTAGCCATGAAACGCTAATGACACACCAGGTGGAGCGCGAGGTATACGGGAGGCGATGGCAAGTTGAACTCAGCGCGCACCCGTTGTTCATCCAGCGCCTGCATCAGGTTTCACCAAAGGTCGTCCTGTTGGTGGGTGGTTTGCTTACTCTACTTCTGGCTACGCTGGCGGGTGTAGCGAGTGTCAGCCGGCAACGCCGGCGGCAGATATTCGCCGGACAGGCAAGGCTGGCCGCCATCGTCGAAAGCTCGGCCGATGGCATTATTGGAAAAACACTCGATGGCATCGTCACCAACTGGAACAAGGGGGCCGAACACCTTTTTGGCTATACCGCCGAGGAGGCTGTGGGGCAGACGCTGGTCAGTCTGGTTGTTCCTGAGGAGTTTGTAGCTGAAGAAGCCCATATCCTTGCGCGCATAAGGGCCGGGGAGAGTATCACTGGCTTTGAAACCCAGCGCCGCCGTAAAGATGGCCGGCTGATCGATATCTCCGCCAGCATCTCACCCATTAATGGCGAGGGTGGTCGCGTGGTTGGAGTCTCCAAGACGTTAAGGGATATCTCGGCGAAAAAAGTAGCTGAAGCCCGCATTCTTGAACTCAATTCAAACCTGGAAGAGCAAGTTGCTCAGCGAACTTCCGAGTTGCGGCATCTCAATCTATTGTTAGGCACCGTGCTGCGCTCGGCCACTGAGGTCTCGATCATTGCGACGGATCTCGACGGCGTTATCCGTGTGTTCAACAAAGGCGCCGAGCAGTTGTTGGGCTATCACGCCGATGAGTTGCTGGGGCAGCGCACACCTGAATCGATACATGTGCCAGAGGAAATCGCTGTTCGTAGCGTTGAACTGAGCGAGGAGTACGCTCAGGCAATCGATGGTTTCCGTGTGTTTACCCATAAACCTGAGCTTGAAGGTGCAGAAACCCGAGAGTGGACTTACATACGTAAGGACGGCTCGCGGTTTCCTGTCACGCTGGTGGTCACCTCCATGCGTGATGACGACGGGAAATTGAGCGGCTACCTGGGCATCGCGGTGGACATCACCGAACGTAAAGCGGCGGAAAGGGAGCTGGCTGCGAGCCTGCAGACAACACAGCAACAACGTAGTGAACTGATGGCGATTCATGATCAGTTGCTGATGGCTGCTGAAGTAGCCGAACTGGGCATCTGGTCATGGACGTTGGCGGACAATGCCTTGCAGTGGAATGACCGCATGTTCGAGTTCTATGGTCAGCCACTGACGTTGCGCAATAATGGTCTGGATTATGAGCACTGGTATTCGCGAGTTCACCCCGACGATGCGGTGGCAGCGGCTGAAAAGTTGAGTGTCGCAGTCGAGGGGAGTGGTGTGTACGACACCACTTTTCGTGTCGTTCGCCCGGACGGCCAGATCCGTTTCATACAGGCAGGCGCGCAGGTCGAACGCAGTCCGAACGGTGCGGCTTTGCGTGTGACGGGTATCAATCGGGATATAACCTCCCAGCGCGAGCTGGAGTCAAATCTGCTGTATGCCAAGGAACAGGCCGACACCGCGAGTGCAGCCAAATCGTCGTTCCTGGCCAACATGAGCCACGAAATACGCACGCCGATGAACGCCGTGCTGGGCATGTTGCAGTTGGTGCAGAACACTGACCTCAATGGTCGTCAACTCGACTATGTGACCAAAGCACAGTCCGCTGCGAAATCACTGCTGGGCTTGCTCAATGACATCCTTGATTACTCCAAGATTGAGGCTGGCAAGCTGCAACTCGACGTGCACCCATTCGAACTCGAGTCGCTCATGCGTGACCTCTCCGTTGTGCTGGCCGGCAACCAGGGCGAAAAAGAAGTCGAGGTCATGTTCGACCTGGACTCCAATCTACCCAACGACCTGATAGGCGATAGCCTGCGGCTGCAACAGGTGCTGATCAACCTGGCGGGTAACGCCCTCAAGTTCACGTTGGAAGGCCAGATCGTGGTCAGCGTCGAGCAACTGAAGCGCACAGAAAACACTGTGAGCTTGCGCATCGCCATTTCTGATACAGGTATCGGTATCAGCCCGGAGCAACTTCAGCGCATTTTTGAAGGATTCACTCAGGCCGAGGCTTCAACCACCCGTCGCTTTGGCGGCACCGGTCTGGGCTTGGTGATCTGTAAGCGGTTGGTCAGCTTGATGGGCGGTGAACTTCAGGTGGAGAGCCAGCAGGGGATGGGAAGTCGCTTCTGGTTCGATATCACTCTGGATGTAGCGCCGAAATCGCTGCTGAGTTCTGACTGTCCTGGAGTCGATGTGTCCATACGGATACTGGTCGTCGACGACAACGCCATGGCGGGTGAATTGCTGTTGCGAACCGTTCATGCATTAGGGTGGGAGGCCGACCACGTGAGTGGTGGCACGCAAGCAGTGGAATGGGTGAAAACCGCCCAGGCGAGAGGCGAAGCCTACGACGTGGTACTGATGGACTGGCGGATGTCCGATATGGATGGGCTGAGCGCTGCGCAACTGATCCATCAGCAGGGCAACGGCGTACCGCCTCCAATGATCATTATGATTACCGCTTACGGCCGTGAAGTGTTGGCCGACGCAAGCGAGATGGGAGACGCTCCCTTCGTGGGGTTTCTCACCAAGCCTGTCACGCCCAAGCAGTTAGCCGACGCTGTTCAGCGAGCACTCAACAGTAATGGCCTTGCGCAGTCACTCCCGTCCAAGTCAACTGTTGACAGGCCGCAGCGTCTGGCCGGGCTGCGGCTATTGGTGGTGGAAGACAACGTGCTTAATCGGCAGGTTGCCGATGAGTTACTGACAGGAGAAGGTGCTCAAGTGACGCTGGCTGAAGGTGGTCTGGAAGGGGTGAGCAGGGTGATGGCTGAGAAGGTGCCCTTCGACGCCGTGTTGATGGATATCCAGATGCCGGATATTGATGGCTTGGAGGCGACCCGTCGCATTCGATCGACTCCACGTTTTGCAGCGCTGCCGATCGTGGCGATGACCGCAAATGCCTCCAATACCGACCGTGAGGCCTGTCTTGCTGCGGGGATGAATGAGCATGTCGGCAAGCCCATAGATCTGGAACAACTCGTCGCAACATTGCTTTTTCAAGTGAGTCTTGAGAATCGCCAGGCATCTCCAGGCTCGGGCCAAGCCAATACAGGAGAAGGCGTGATCGAGTCGCGTGCATCGATCATTAGCCGCTTTGGTGGCGACCTCGATTTGATCCGCAACGTGCTGCGTAACTTTGGCCCCGAGCTAGAAAAACTGCTTGGCCGGTTGCACGATCAGATCCAGCGGCGAGACGCATCGGGGGCAGCTTTCGTGCTCCATTCCATTAAAGGCAGTAGCGGGACCATGGGGGCCAAGGCGGTGTCGCTACTGGCCGGCGACCTGGAGCACAAACTGAAGTGCGCAGATGCAGAGTCTGTAGCGCGCATCTTTGCTGACGCAACATGGTTTGATGAATTGAGCAGGGTACTGCAACAAAGTCTGGAGCAGATGAATGTCGACTTTGGTCAGAGCCCGAGCTTACAGGTCTGTGTTGACTCCGAATTGATGGCGCTCGCGCAATGGCGAGAATCCCTTGAGGAGATTTTGCTGTTGCTGGAAGCGGGCAACCTTCAAGCCATAGAGCTGGCAGACGCATTGGCGTCAAAAACGCCGCAATCCCTGCGCCCACAGTTCGACGAACTGGTTGTCATGGTGCAGTCGCTAGACTTTTCTGCTGCGATGCCGATTGGTCGTGAACTGTTGAGATCTGCCTGATGGAAAAATCGATGGAAACCTGGTTACCACATCCCCATAACCGTCCAAAGCTCCTCATTGTCGACGACCAACCGATTAATATCCGGGTACTCCATGAGTTGTTTCGTGAGGACTGTGATGTGTTCATGGCCACCAGCGGTGAGCAGGCGATCACGGTATGCCAAACCCAACTACCCGATCTGATTCTGCTGGACGTGGTTATGGAGGGAGTGGACGGGCATGAAGTATGCCGTCGACTCAAGGCTGACCCTGCGACCCAGGACATCCCCATCATCTTCATTACCGCACAGCAGCAGGAGTCGGATGAGGTACTAGGTCTGGAACTTGGCGCGGTCGACTTCATCAGCAAACCCATCAATCCAATCATTGTTAGAGCCCGTGTGCGAACACACCTGACCCTGAAACTACAGAACGATCTGCTGCGTTCCATGGCATTAATGGATGGCCTTACTGGAGTGGCTAATCGACGCAAATTCGATGAGGATATTTTGGCGGATTGGCGCCAGTGCTTTCGAGAGCAAAAGCCGCTGTCGCTCATCATGGTGGATGTTGACTTTTTCAAGCGCTACAACGACCAATATGGGCACCAGGCTGGAGATGGGTGCTTGAAATCTGTTGCCCAAGCGTTATCTGAAACGGTTAGACGCCCCTACGACCTGGTCGCTCGGTATGGTGGCGAAGAGTTTGCCTGCATCCTGCCCAATACAGATCTTTGCGGAGCGGTCCAACTTGCAGAAAAAATGCAAGAGCATATCCGGGCGCTAGGTATCGAGCATTCTGCTTCTGATGTAGCTCGTGTGGTGACTCTTTCTATAGGCGTCGCAACATTGACGCCCACTGACGACTTTGAATTCCAGGCGTTGATAGAAGCTGCGGACAAGCAACTCTATGAAGCGAAGAACGCTGGTAGGGCTCGGGTATGTTCATCTGCAATGTCGTCCAGTTAAGGGTTTTTCCCTTTGCAGACTGCATTTTCGAATGGATCTCATGGGCAAGCATTGAATCAAGAACTTGCGCCAATCGAAAACGCCAGTAACTATCCGCCGTTTGCCGAAAGCCCCCTAGGGACACGCGACTGCCTAGCTCCGTGCTGACTTTCCCTCCTCGGGGGGCTAGCGATTTAAATGTGAGTTTTTGCCCGACGGGGGACCGGATGGTTACTGTCCAGTGACCGCTTTTGGCTTCGGCTCGTCATGACTGATGGAAATCCACGACCCATAGCGGTCAAGCGTTTGCTGTCGATTGCTAGATTACACGCAGCCACGTCCCGGGTTTTATATGCTAGCTCAAGCTTCACTCGAATCGCCCAGGTATCCCTGAGTCGGAGTGGCGCTTTTTACCCCACGAGCTTTCCTTTGTTCCAGGGCGCCCGGCTCGAATCTTGGTTACGGTCATGGTTCGTCCTCTGTCTGAATGAAGGACTAGAGTGCATGTCCAACGGAACTGACCGCTGATCGCCCTAAGTGAGCATCACCGGGATCTGGCCCAATATTTAAGCCAATATCATTCAAGAACTTACAAGCCGAGTAGAAAAATATGAATCGTCGTAAAAAAATAAATCAGTTATTAAAGGCTCACGCCAAAAAGGCTAGTGCCAAATTGGCACCGCCAAGCAAGTCTAAATACATTAGTAAAGCTGACCGATTGAAGCTGGCTGCTGAATCCAGTCACGACTCAATCATTTCCTCTGAGAGCTGATCTATGTAGCTTAAGCACCACCGGAATTTAAGATTTGATTGGGCTATTCATTCCGATGGCACGTACCGCGAGGACGCGGCCTAACAATTCATTCAAGCCGAAACCCATTCGCGGCTCTGAATCGAACCAGATTCCCTCGGTACATTCGACTGCCTGCTTTTGGCCGATTACTGCGTGTCGGGAAGGGCTGCAAACGACCCATAGCTGCCGGTCGGACTCGCTATTTCGGAGCGTGCAGGCATTTATCAGGCGCTATTGGTATCTGTTGTTGACGTCTATTCGGCGAATTGACGCGTGCATAGATATGCACATATAGTCATCCGCATGACGAACCGAACCTCTACACGTTCCCGGGCAATTGATGCCGCAATCGACTCTCTCGATGGAGCCTTCTTCAAAGCTCTTTGCGAGCCGTCGCGGGTAGCTGTGCTCAAGCGAGTCATGCAACTGGGGCGTGCGGATATCGCCGAGATTGCCGAAGGGGTGCCTCAAGAGCGTTCTGTGGTGTCTCGTCATCTGCAAGTGCTATCAGAGGCGGGCATCGTCCGAGCTACCAAGGTCAGCCGGCAGATGTTCTACGAAGTGGATGGGGCGGCGGTGATGACACGGCTCGAAGCCATTCTCCAACACATGAAGAGTCTGGCCCCGTTTTGCTGCCCTGGTGTGCCAGAGTAGTTTTTTTATTATCTCTATATATGCATGAGTGCGCATACATGAATGTAATTAATGAGCCCATGGATGCCATCGTTATTGGTGCGGGCCAAGCTGGGCTCGCGTGCGGTTGGCATCTGCGGCAGCAGAACCTCAGGTTTCTCATCCTGGATGCCGAGAGCCAGCCAGGTGGAAACTGGCGCAATTACTACGACAGCCTGAGACTTTTTTCCCCTGCTGCTTACTCATCGTTACCTGGGATGCCCTTTCCAGCTGAAGCCAAGCATTATCCGCTACGCGATGAAGTCGTACGTTATTTGGAGCAGTACGCGGACGCTTTCCAGCTACCCATTCGGCAGAACATACGAGTCCAGAAAGTGCGTAGGGAGGATGGACTATTTTTGCTTCAGGCATCTGATGGTCAGCGTTTCTGCTCAAAAGCATTGATCGTTTGCACTGGCGGATTCAATCAGCCGTTCATCCCTGACATTCAGGGGCTGGAGAGTTTTCGCGGGCAACGTTTACACAGTGCTGATTACCGAAATGTCGACGGCTTCAGTGATCAACGAGTAGTGGTCATAGGTGCGGCCAACTCAGCTGTACAAATTGCCCATGAGTTGGCCCAAGTCAGCAGCGTCGTATTGGCGACAAGGGAATCGATTCGATTTTTTCCGCAAAAGATCCTCGGTGTGGATTTTCATGCTTGGCTCAAGTGGACAGGGGTGGAGAAGACTCGTTGGCTGAATGATCAAAGTACCCCCGTATTGGATGATGGCACCTATCGTCGAGCCATGAAGCAGGGACTTTTTGAGCGTAAGCCGATGTTCACGGAGGTAGCGTCAACGGGCGTAATCTGGGCCGATGGGCAGCACACCGAAGTGGACAGTTTGGTTTTCGCGACCGGATTTCGTCCGAACCTTGGTTTTTTGGCAGGTCTACACATGGGGGCCATTGGAAGCCTGGCTCAGCGCAATGGGCAGGCGGAGCGCGTACCGGGTTTGTATTTTGTGGGATTGCCGAAACAGCGCAACTTTGCTTCGGCCACCCTCAGAGGCGTTGGGCCAGATGCTTCTCACATCATCCCCAGCTTGATGCGCTTCATTCACGATGCATCGCATCCAGTGTTCGCTTAATACCGGGTATCGACGATTTTTCAAATCGCCGCTGCGTCTACCGGAACATATGGCGCACGAAAGGGACGGCTCGCAAGGCCCGTTCTTATCGCCCAAGCCTGCGGCCCCATCGCCGCAGCTTCGTTTTGGAAAGCTTCGAAGCATCGGTACTACTTGGCGTCATGTGTGGGTTTCTGTTGCTGTGCTTCATCGCCACTTGGCGTCCTGCCGATTACGCAAAAAGGCAAATAACAGCCCACCGCCCGGCTACCGGCCCGAGGCTAAGTTGTAGGGGCAACTCCCACGCATTAGTGCGGGCATTATCCATGGAGTCGGTAAGCTCAATGCAACTGTCCGTGTAAGACGGTGATCTTTCTGATTGGCGCGTTACAGATGCCATTCCAGATTCAGAAACGGCGTGTTGGCTTCGGTGCCAGGTGTGTTGGCAGAGTTGTTACCGAACTTGTTCTTCCAGTATTCGTAACCCACCCCGGCAAAGAAGGTGTCTTTCTTGCCGACAGTGAGCTCGCCCACGTCCACCAGCAAGGTGAGGTGCACGAGCGTTTCACTGACGCTGTCGTTGCCGAAGCCGTCCTTGCCCTTGGGCGGGACGAAGTTGGCAAAACCCTTGAACTTGAGCGGTACCGAATCGAGCTGGAATGGAATCTCCCAGGCGGTTTCCAGGTAGTACGTGTCGTTGAAGCGGATATCGTGCTCCTGGGCGAACGGCAAGCCATTGTGGTTGCGCTCGGAGCGGTACATCACACTGAAGTCCCAAAAACCTGTCACGTTGAAATTGATCGTCGGGCCGATGACGAGCATGCGTTTTGCCGGCGCGAAGGCCGTGTTTTTGGTGTTCCAGTCGACGCCACCCGACAGTGACCAGTCCCGAACGGGTCCCCACTTGAAATCCTGGCCGGATATTTTATTCAGTGAAAGTTGATGGCGATATATCGCATACACCTCGGTAGCACCGTTGTCGCCGCCGTTGGCTGGATCGTCTTTATCGGAAAACAACACCTGCACGTCGAGGAAGTTGCTGCCGTATTTGTATCCGTCAACGTGAGTGAACTCAACGATGTGCTTGGCGATCGGGCCATCGATGCCCGGCTCGGCGAAGTGGGTGCCATACCAGTAACTGATTGAGTTATCGCTCCAGTCGGCAGCTTGCAATGAAGTGGCCGTCGTCAATAACACAGTACTGATGGCAAAGGTCTGCCGAACGAGAAACGTGCGGTTTTGCATCTTTCATTTCCTTGAGTAGTCGTCCACTTCGGCTTGAGGGACTTTTTTATAGGTGCCGAAAAACTGTCGCCGTTTGAAGCCCGCTCACTCGACCGCTGCCACTGCCTCCAACTTTTCACAGACCAGCAAATCCACGTAATGGATCGGTTTGCTCCGATGCTTGAGCATCCCGCCGTTACGCAGATTCAACGCCGCCGTCATCTCCGCCAGAATCGAGAGCGCGACGCTCTCGGGCGCGTCGCCGCCAAGGTCCAGGCCCATTGGGTAGTGCAGCTGTAGCAATGCATTCAGGGCAGGATTATGTTGGCGAATGTCGGTCAACAAGCGCTCGGTCCGTTCGCGGGGGCCGAGTTGGCCGATGTAGGCCGGTGCGCCTTGCAGCAATTGGCCGAGCCAGTGTCGGTCCTGGCGGTAGCTGTGTGTCATGACGGCCACCGCGGCCCCCTCGATCAACGGTCCGAGGACGATGGGGGCGTCGAGGTTCGCGACGATGACCGCATCGGCCTGCGGAAAGCGTTCAGGGCGGGCAAAGTGGCTGCGGCTGTCGATCACGCTGACGTGCCAGCCCAGCAATTTGCTCATGCGCACCAGTGGCTGGGCGTCGTGGCCGGCGCCGAAGATCACCAGGCGCGGGGGCGGAGCCACGTACTCGAAGAACACTTCGACTTCTCCACGGGCATCGGTGTAGAGCCGCAGAGAGGTTTTTTTCTCGGTGAGTGTTTTGCGCAGGTCTTTGCGGATGCTGCTGTCGAGTGCGCGATTGCGCAGCGCGGGGCTTGCGTGCGACACCCGATCACCGACCCGCACCGACGTGTGGCGAGACGTGGCAATGATGGTCGCCATGGCCGCGGGTTGCAGGCTGTCACGCACCTGTCGCAACAGTTCGATGGCCAATGACGGGGTTTTCGCGCGCAGGCGTTCGAGCATGACGAAAACCGTGCCGTTGCAGCCGAGGCCGAAGGTCAGGGCGCTTTGGTCGTCGTCTTCATCTTCGGTGGCGCCGGTGCTGTAGCGGCGCACCACCGGCTCGCCGGAATCGGTCAGCCACCAGGCTTTTTTGGCCAGGTCCTGTTCCAGGCATCCGCCGCTGACGGTGCCGATGGTTCGGCCGTGGAGGGGGATGAGCATGCGTGCGCCAGGGCGGCGGTAGGCGGAACCTTCGACCTTGACCACGGTGGCGAGGACGGTTTCTTCGCCTTGCCGGGCGCAGGTTTCAATGGCTTGGAGGAGGTCGTTGAGGCCGGACATGGTGTGTTATTCCAAAGGTTAGTGCGCAACCTGTTGGAGCCGGCCTGGTGAGGCGCCTGTGAACCTGGCACTGACCTTCAGGCCGTCATCGCTGGCAAGCCAGCTCCAACAGGGGGTTGTGTTGGCGGTTGGATCAGTCGACGACATGCATCAGCTGCTCCACCCCCTCCCACGCTTCAGCACGCATGCGCTCCAGGTCCAGACCTGGAATCACGCCGTCGTCGACCACCAGTCGCCCCCCGACCATGCTGTACCGCACGGCAATCGGCTCACCCGCGACCACCGGCGCCAGCGCGATATCGTGGAAGCCGAAGAACCGTGGATGATCGAGGCCATAGATCACCAGATCCGCAGCCTGTCCGACTTCCAATGTTCCCACCGCACCGAGCCCTAACACCTGAGCGCCACCGGCCGTACCCCAATGGATCACGTCTTCGGCGGTAGTGGCCGATGCGCCTTGCTCGGCGCGATGGATCAGCCATGCGGTGTGCGCTTCACCCACCATGCTCCCGGACTCGTTGGACGCCACGCCGTCCACCCCGAGGGAAATTGGCACGCCAGCCTCATACATTTGCGGCACCGGAGCGATACCACTGCCCAGACGCGCATTGCTCACCGGGCAGTGCGAAATCCCGGTGCCGGTCTGCGCAAGCATGCGGATTTCCCCCGGTTGCAGGTGCACGGCATGGGCGAACCAGACGTCGGGTCCGAGCCATTCGTGTTCGGCAACGAACTCCACCGGGAGGCAGTTGTATTTCTCGCGACAAAAGTTGACGTAGTTCTGCGTCTCCGAAAGGTGCGTGTGCAAACGCAATCCGAGGCCGCGAGCGGTATGCGCAAGCTCGCGCAGCAAGGTGGGCGGCAGCGAGAACGTCGGCGTCGTCGGCGCCACCACCACTCGACGCATCGCGTCCGGCGTGTCCTGGTGGTACCGCGATTTGAGCCGTTCAATGTCACCGACCATCTGCTCCAGCGTCTCCGGTTGCAGCGCTGTTTTCGAGAATCCCGGATGGGCGCTGGCGGACTCCAGGGCGCCGCCCCGGCACAGCACAAAACGCATCCCGAACGCGTCAGCCGTGTCGAACAGCAGGTCGCCGGTCTCGGTTGTGCCGTTGGCGTGATAGAGGTAATGGTGATCGGCGCAGGTCGTTACCCCCGACAACAGCAACTCGGCCATGCCTAATCGCGCGGCGATTTGCGCCAGTTGTGGGGTAAAACGGTTGAGGCGCGGGTAGGGCACGCTGGCCAGCCAGCCTTGTAGGTCTTGATTCAAACCTTCGGGCACGGCTTTGAGCAGGTTCTGAAACAGGTGATGGTGCGTGTTGATCCAGCCTGGGTAGACCACCGAGTTGCGGGCATCGATCACTCGTTCGCCAGGTTGCGCAACCAGGCCCGCAGCCATTTCGGCAATGCGCCCGTTCACCACTCGAATGTCTACAGCACTGGCCCGGGCTCGCGGGCCACGTAGGCCGGTCATCACCGCCACCGGGTTTTTGATCAGGATGTTTTGAAGTTGAGTCATGTGCTTCTCCAGTCAGAGGCTGTGGGGCGCAGGCTTGGTGGCTGCGCTGTCGGGAACGCTGACGCCGTTGAGCGCCGCGTTGAGCAGCACCGACACCAGGCAGGCAATCACCACGCTGCTGTGCAGGAACGGCTGGGACCACTCGGGCATTTGCTTGAACAGGGCAGGCGTCAGCACTGGCACCAGGGCGGCGGCGATGGTGAAACCGACGATCAACACGTTAAAGCGGTTGCGCTCGTAATCGACTTTGGCCAGGGTCTGAATGCCCGCTGCGGCGACCACCCCGAACATGGCAATCCCGGCACCCCCGAGGGCGGCGGTCGGCATCGACGCGATGATCGCCCCGGCCTTTGGCACCAGCGCCACGGAACACATCAGCAAACCGCTGATCGCCACTACCCAGCGACTGCGCACGCCGGTCAAAATCACCAGCCCGACGTTCTCCATGAAGGCAATGAACGGAAACGCGGCGAACATCCCGGCGATGGTGCTCGCCAGGCCATTGGCGCGCAGGCCATTGATCACCTGTTTTTCTTCTACCGGTTTGTCGACGATGTCGCCGATGGCCACGAACAGCCCCATGGACTCGACCATCTGCACGATCATCACCACCACGATGGTCGCAATCGGGATCAGGCTGAAGGTCGGCAGGCCGAAGTAGAACGGGTAGGGCACGGTGAGCCAGGGCGCTTCCTGCACGCTGTGAAAACTGCCCATGCCCAGGCCGTAAGCCAGTCCCGCACCCACCAGCATCCCGATCAGCACCGCCATGTTGCGCATCATCGGCCCACCATAGCGGTTGACCAACAAAATGCTCGAGAGCACCACGGCGGCGACGGCAAGGTACGCCGGCGCCCCGAAATCACTGGCGTTGCGGCCACCACCGATCCACTCATAGGCAATCGGGAACAGCTGCAAACCGATCACCGTGACAATGCAACCGGTGACCACCGGCGGAAAGTACCGACGCAATCGGCCCACGAACGGCGCGACGAGCATCGTAAAGATCCCCGCGCCGATCACCGCCCCGCAGACCCCGGCGAACCCCACCTCCGGGTTGGTGCCGATGGCGATGACCGGGCCGACACTGCTGAACGCCACGCCCTGCAAGATCGGCAAACGCACACCGAATTTCCAGAAGCCGACGGTTTGTAAAAGCGTGGCGATGCCGGAGCAGAACAGCGTGGTGCTGATCAGCACCACGGTGTCGGCCTGGGACATTTTCAGGGCGCTGGCGACAATCAACGGCACGGCGATGGCGCCGATGTACGAGACGGCCATGTGTTGCAGGCCAAGGGTGAGCATTTGGCGGACCGGCAGAATCTGGTCGACCGGGTGGACGGTGGAAGGGGTTTTCGATGGGGATGTGGCTGACGACATGGGGAATCACCTCTTGCTGTTTTTATGCTGTAGAGAGGGGTATTCGTTCTGTGTGCCCGGAGCCGCCATCCACCGGCTCCGATGCCGTTTTTTCAGCTTGCCAGGCAGGCGGCAAAGCCCTGGTTCAACGCCGCGCGGTCCAGGTCGCGGCCGATGAATACAATCTTGCTGGAGCGTGGTTCCGTGCCCCATGAGGTGGAGGCACGGAACTCGACCAGGCTGTGAACGCCCTGCAGCACGTAACGCTGATCCTGATCCGCGACGGCCAGCACGCCTTTCATTCGGTAGAGGTTGTCGGCCTGCTCATCGCGCAACTTGCTGATCCATTGGTGGAAGGCGAGCAGATTCACGGCGCCGTCCACGGCGATGCCGACTGACGACACGCTCGAATCGTGGTCATGATCCAAATCATGGTGGTGCTCGTCGGCGTGGTGGTCGTGCTCAGAGCCGATTTCCATCAGCTTTTGCGTTGACTCGAACGCACCGATGCCGAGAATCTTCGACAGGTCGATCTCGGCGTAGCTGGAGGTCACCAGGTCCGCCGTGGCGTTTAATCCACGAATCTTGCCGCGCAGCGCTGCCACGTCGTCCTCGCTCACCAGATCGACCTTATTGATCACAATGCGGTCCGCGCAGACGATCTGATCTACCGCCTGGTTGTCCAAGCCATCTAGCTGCAAATCCTCCAGATGCTGGACGATGTGCTTGGCGTCGACCATGGTCACGATGGCGTCCAGTTCGACTTCATCTGCAATCGGGTCGTTGATAAAGAAGCTCTGCGCCACCGGGTACGGATCGGCCAAACCACTGGTCTCGATCAAAATGTGATCCAGCCGCACCGGGCGCGCCACCAGTTCGCGGACGATGCGCACCAGGTCCTCTCGAACCTCGGCGGTGCAGCACACGCAGCCGTTGACCATCTCGTAGATTTCTTCGGTCTCAGAGCTGAGCACCAGGTCGCCGTCGATGCCGACTTCGCCGAATTCGTTTTCGATCACGGCAATCTTGCGGCCGTGGTTTTCCCTGAGGATGTAGTTCAGCAGGGTTGTTTTGCCGGCGCCGAGGAAACCGGTAAGGATGGTCACCGGAATTTTGCGGTTCGGGGTAGGGGCGTTGAATGGGCTGTTCATGCGAGCTCCTTGGTTGTTGCAAAATGGCCGGTGGCCGATGGGCCGGGTTCACCCCAGCGCAGCGCGGTCCCGGCGTCGAGGCCGAACAGGTCGAGGACACGGCCGAGGCTGTGATCGACCATTTGCGAAAGGTTTTGCGGACGGGCGTAGAAGGCCGGCACCGGTGGGGCGATGATCCCGCCCATTTCGGTGACGGCGGTCATGTTGCGCAGGTGGGCGAGGGTCAGCGGCGTTTCCCGGGCCATCAACACCAAGGTCCGGCGTTCTTTCAATGTGACGTCGGCAGCGCGGCCGATCAGCCCCGAGGAAGAGCCGGTAGCAATCTCCGCCAACGTGCGCATGGAGCACGGCGCGACCACCATGCCCAGGCAGCGAAACGAACCGCTGGCGATTCCGGCAGCCACGTCGTCGGCCCGGTGGTAGTAGCTGGCGAGCGCGGTGACGTCCGCCAGTTTGTAGTCGGTTTCATGGGCCATGGTCAGCAGCGCGGCCCGGCTGATGATCAGGTGGCTTTCGATGTTCAGTTCAGCCAGCAACTCCAGCAAGCGCACGCCGTAAATGAAGCCGGACGCGCCGCTGATGCCGACCACCATCCGCTGGCGGTTCACGATTGATAGCTCTTGAGCAGATTGCGCGCGCGTTCGACGACGTCTTGATCCAGCTGCGCCTTGATCCCGTCGAACCCCGAACCGCGAGTAGCATCCAGCCCCATGCGCGAAGTCGTGCCGTTGACCGAGGACGATGGGTCCAGTGGACTGCCGGGCAAACCGTCGATGACAAAGATGTCCTGATGCGGCTGAAAGTGTGTGGCCAATGCCCACAGCACCTGGCTGTCGTCGCTGATGTCAATGTCGCTGTCCACCGCGATCACGGTTTTCAGGTACGGGTCCCAGCCGAGCAGGGCGAGCATGATCTGCCGCGCCTCGCCGTCGCGGCTTTGATCCAGCGCCACGTAGCAATGAAAGTGCGTGCCGGAGTTGGGGTAGTGCACGGCGGTGACGGCGGGGAAGCGTGCCTTGAGTTTCTCGCTCATTTCCGCTTCCCGTGGCAGGCGCGCCAAGGTCAGGTGTTCGGCGTACCGGCCGCCGACCACGTCCACCAGCCAAGCGTCCTTGCGCCGCATGAGGGTGTCGACCCGCAGCACGTTATTGGTTGACCGGTCTGAGGAATAGCCGCTGAACTCGCCGAACGGACCTTCCTCGGCATAGGCCGCCGGATCGATGGCGCCTTCCAGTACAAACTCGGCATAGGCCGGTACGCCGATGCCGTAAAGCGGGGTCTTGACCAGTTCTAACGGGGCACCAAACAGGCCGCCTGCCACTGCGCGTTCATCGCTGCCGAACGGCAAACGTGCTGCTGCGGCAAGCATAAAGAGCGGATGGGCACCGACCACCATGGCCACGCGCAATTCTTCACCGCGCTCGCGAGCGGTTTGCAGCATGCGCCACAAGTGACCGCGCGAATGCAGGCTGGTGGCGAGGGTCTGCCGGGCATGGCGCATCGAGCGGTGATAGCTCATGTTGGCAATTCCCGTGACCGGGTCTTCGGCGATGATGATCGCGTTGGTAATGTACGGGCCACGGTCACTGTCGAAGTGCTTGAGCATCGGCAACAGCGCCAGGTCCACGGCTTCGCCTTCGAAGATCTCGTCCAGTACCGGACCGGTTTCGACGTAACGGGGCGCGATCGGATGATTGGCGCGGGCCTGGAAGGTTTCGTGGAGTTGCGCCGGGGTGACACCGAAGATCCGTGCGATGCGGGTCCGGGAGGCGAACACGTTGGTGGCCACTGGCACGCCAAGCTGGCCGACTTTTTCGCAGATCAGCAGCGGGTCGCGGCCTTCTGTGGCCAGGGCATCGACCAGGGCGGTGACGTCCTGATCGGCCGAAAGAGATTCGTGGACGGTGAGCACATCGTCCGGGTACTGCCGGCGATAGGCGTCGATGAAATCGTGAAAGTCCTGGGTATCGCCGAGCGTAGAGAGGGTCATGGTTTCACCTCGTAAAAAGCAGGCGTGCAGGGCTGAGGGTGACGTTCGATCGACAAGCCGTTGGCCTGCCGGTCGATCGAACGCCGGGCTCATCTGTACGCCTGGAAAGCCGCTTTGCTCTGGTTTTAAAACGCTTAGAGGTAGGTCGTGGTCAGACGAATGTCCGCCTCGATCAGATCCTTGGGTGGCGGTGTCGGTTCGATGCCGCACAACCGGGCAATGTTGTTGCCCAGGTAATCCTCAAGGTGATCCTCATCAATCCCCAGGCCTTGCGGCGCTGGCGAACACAGGACCTCGAGTTCGCGCAACCACATGCCCGGTTCGTTCGGCGGCGAGTCGGTGCCGAAGACGATCTTGTTGCGCGGCAGCTCCTTGGCGAACTCGACGATCCGCGACTGGAAGCACCAGCCGGATTCGCAGTACACGTTCGGCGTGTCCATGGCCATCCAGAACGCTTCGAACGAGTAGTTGCCGCCGGTCTGGATGCCGAAGTGACCGATGATGAAGTTGACCATCGGGAATTCGCGGATTATCGGGTAGAACATCGTCGGGATGGTGTACGGACCGTCACCCGTGTGGATCAGCACCACGATGTTGTACTTGGCGCAGACTTTCATCGCCGGCCGCAGCCAGTCCAGTGCCCGGTCGGGACGATAGCCGTGCATGTTGGCGTGCAGCTTGAGCATCTTGAAACCGTATTCCTTGATATGAAACTCCAGCTCTGCCGCACCGTTTTCCGGTCCCCAGCGCGGGTTGAAGTTGAAGTTGCCAATGAACCGATCCGGGTACTTCATGCACAGCTCGGCGATGTACGACATGTAGTCGCGCACGCCTTCGCGGCCCCGCCGGTTGCCGTCGCGATAACCGGTGTTGCCCGGTGGCGGCTGGATGAAACCCATGTCGATGCGGCGTGGTTTACCGTTGATCATGTACGGGCCGTCCATCAGCTTGAGCATGCGCTCGCCGGTGAACGGTTCGCCGGTGTGGCGCCAGGCCTCGTCGACCAGGTTGGTGGGGTGCAGATGGGTATCGATAATCATCGGTTCAACTCCTGGCCAGTTGGGTAGTGACAGGGCGCTTCAACTGCGCCTCGGCTTCGGACACGGAACGTGGCGGCGGGGTCGGTTCGAGGCCGATCATCCGCGCGGTGTTGTTGCCGAGGTATTCTTCGAGGGTGTCCTCGTCGAGATTCAGACCTTGCGGCGGCTCATGACAGAGCACTTCCAGCAGGCGCAGCCACATGCCCGGCTCGTTCGGAGGGGTGTCGGTGCCGAAAAGGATTTTGTGGGTCGGCAGGACCTTGGCGAACTCGACGATCCGCGATTGCAGGCACCAGCCCGATTCGCAGTAGACGTTGGGCAGTTCCATCGCCCATTGCATCGGTTCGAACACGTAGACGCCGCCGGTCTGCACCCCGAAGTGCGCCATGATGAAATCGACGTTGGGGAACTCCTTGATCATCGGCACCCATTCCGACGGGATGCTGTACGGCCCGTCGCCGGTGTGCAGTTTGACCGGGATGCCCAGCTCGGCGCATTTCTCGAAGGCCGGACGGACCCAGTCCAGCGCACGGTCCGGGCGATAGGCGTGCATGTTGGCCTGCATCTGGACCATCTTGAAGCCGTGTTCCTTGACGTAACGCTCGATCGCCTCGACACCGTTTTCCACGCCGCAGCGCGGGTTGTAGACGAAGCAGCCAATGAAGCGATCCGGGTAGGTCTGGACCATCTTCAGCGTGTAAGCCATGTAGGCATCGATGGATTCGCGTCCGCTGAGGTCGCCGTCGGTCCAGGTGTAAATGGTGTTGCCTTGTGGCGGCTGGATGAAGGCTTTGTCGATACGGCGAGGTTTGCCGTTGACCATGTACGGGCCATCCATCATCTCCAGCAGACGCTCGCCGGTGAACGGGTCACCGTCATGCCTCCAGGCGAGGTCCACCAGGTCGGTGGGATAGCAACTGATATCGATGATCATTGAAGTCGATCTCCTGATAGCGGGGAAGGGAACCTTGCGGTTCGCAGCAGCCACGTCCCGGGCAATCGGCCATTTCTATGCGCACTGCTGCGCATTCCCTCACCTGGTCGCATCCGGCTCGGGACGCTGGCTGCTTGGGAGGAAGTATTGGAAGGGGGGGAGGGGTTCGTACAATATTAATTGGGCGGGGTGTTGATATGTGTTCGATATGGGGCAGGGTTTTATGGTGGATGTGCCGGCGCCATCGCGAGCAAGCTCGCTCCCACAGGGGTTTTTGTTGCGGCACAGATCGGAGTCACTCCCGAGAACCCTGTGGGAGCGGGCTTGCTCGCGAAGTCGTCAGATCAGCGTTTGCTGAGCCAAAGTCTTGATCACTTCAACCACCGGCGCCACCCGCTCGGCCTGCCCTGATGGCCACACCGCATACAGGTTGTAATGCGCCGGAATCTGCGCGTCGTTCAGCTCCACCAAACGCCCCGCGCGCAACGCATCCGCCGCTAGCAGCCCGCGCACCAACCCCGCGCCAACCCCGGCTTCGGCCGCTGCAATCAGGTTGGCCGCATTGTCGAAAACCACCCGCGCATTCGGCTCGGTCGGCGCCATTGCTGCTGCATCCAGCCAGGGAATCCACGAGCGCCGCGTATACCCCAGCAGTGGCAATTCCAGCACCTGCGCCGGCGTAATTGGCACCTGCAAGCCATGGCGCTCAAGCAGCGCCGGGGAGGCCACCGCAGTCACTCGATCACCGCAGATCTGGGTCATCTCGCAGTCTTCCCAATCGCCATACCCGTAGCGCAACGCCAGGTCCACCCGCTCGAACGAGCTGCGATCCGAGCGCGGCATCGACAGCAATACCACTTGATGGTCAGGCAATAAATCGAGCAGTTCCGGTAGCCGTGGATTGAGCCAGCTTTGGGCCAATTCACTGTCGACATCAAGGGTCAGCCGCTGCGCGACGCTGCGGTTTTTCACCGAGGACAGCGCCCGGTCGATCTGCGCCAGGCCGTCGGACAGCACGCTGGCAAACAATTGCCCGGCATCGGTCAGGTTACTGCCGCCACCTTCGCGTACGAACAGCGGCTGGCCGATGAAGTCTTCCAGGCTGCGGATCTGCTGGCTGATAGCGCTGTGAGTCAGGTCGAGTTTGCGCGCGGCACTGGAGAAGCTTCCGCTGCGCGCGGCCTGGATGAATGCACTCATGGACTGCACCGACGGGTATCGCTTGTACATGCTGTTAGTCCTACTTACACAGGATGGCAGAAATCGTCGCTGGCCCGATTTTCCACAGACTCTCAATAATCGGCGACCAGGCCTGCACAAAGACGGGCCGCTCTCTTGGAGCCTGACAATGATCGAATTCACGATAAACGGCGAACGACACGAGCTGGTAGAGACATCGCCCTCCATGCCCTTGTTATGGGTGTTGCGTGATCACTTGAAACTCACCGGCACCAAGTTCGGTTGCGGCATGGGCCTGTGCGGTGCCTGTACCGTGCACCTGGACGGTGTCGCAGTACGTTCCTGCCAACTGCCGGTCGCCGCCGTGGCGGGGCACAGCATCACCACCATCGAGGGTTTGTCGCCCACCGAACAGCATCCGCTGCAACTGGCCTGGGTTGCCGAAGATGTCCCGCAATGTGGTTACTGTCAATCCGGGCAGATCATGTCCGCGGCCGCGTTGCTCAACACCGGTGCGACAATCACCGATGACTCGATCCGCAACGCCATGTCCGGCAACGTGTGCCGCTGCGGCACTTACGGGCGAATCAATAAAGCCATCAAGCGCGCAGCTGCTGCGCCGAAGGAGGCGTGATGACGTTTATCGACGACACACAGATCGAACTGCCGCGCCGTCTCTTTCTCAAGCAGGCCGGCACTGTTGCCTGCGGCCTGGCAATTGGTTTCTATCTGCCCTCAGGCATCGCCGCGACGGACCTGAAAGGACCTGCGCCTGCAGGTGAATTCGAGCCCAACGCCTGGGTTCGGGTATTGCCCGACGGCACGGTGAAACTGGTGGTGCACAAACACGATTCCGGCACAGGCACCCACACCGCATTGGCCGCTTGCGTGGCCGAGGAACTGGACGTCAACCCGATGACCGTGCAGGTGATATCGCCGGAAAATCCGTTCTTTGAAACCTACATTCACCCGATATGGAAAGTCTTCTCGACGGGTGGTAGCACCAGTGTTTCGCTGGAATACGATCGCCTGCGGATGGCCGGTGCCACGGCGCGCGCACTGCTGATCACTGCGGCGGCCAAGCAATGGAAAGTCAGTCCCGACAGTTGCACAACCGAAGAGGGCCGGGTGGTGCATTCCGCCAGCAAACGCAGCCTGGGTTACGGTGAGCTGGTGAGTGTTGCCGCGAAATTGCCAGCACCGGCCAAGGTCACTCTTAAGGACCCCGCGCAGTTCAAATACATTGGCAAACTGCGGCACAAGCGCGATGCGGCGGCCAAGGTGTGCGGGCGCTTCAAGTACAGCATCGACGTGGAATTGCCAGAGATGCTGGTGGCGGTGATTCAGCGCACACCAGTGGTCGGCGCCAAGGTTGTCTCGGTGGATTCCAGTACGGCGTTGCAAGTACCGGGCGTGCGTAAGGTGATCGCGATTCCCGGCCGGCCTGATGTGCTGGGCGGCAATCAGGAAGGCGTCGCAGTGCTCGCGGACAATTACTGGGCCGCCCAACAGGGTCGTGAGTTGCTCAAGGTGCAATGGAGCGATTCACCCCTGGCCGGTTTCGACAGCGATCAACTGGCGACGGCGCAAGCGGCGGCCATCCACGACAAAAATGCGCAACGGGTGTCCGCCATGGTTGCAGGTGACGTGAGCGCTCAGTGGCCGAAAGCCGCGAAGCTGCTCGAAGCCGATTACCTCATGCCGTACAAGGTGCAGAACCCGCTGGAACCGATCTGCATCACCGCCGAGGTGAAGAATAACGCCATCACCTACTGGGGCGGCGTTCAGGTGCCATCCTCGGCGCTGGAGGCTGCGCAAAAGGTGTGCAAGATCGCCAAGGATAAGGTCACCATCAATGAGTTGGTGTCCGGCGGCAGCTTCGGGGCGCGGGAGGCCAAGTACTGGTTGTTCGAAGTGGCCTACCTGGCGCAGGAGGCCAAGGTGCCAGTCAAGTTGATGAACAGCCGTGAAGACGAAATGCGTTCGCTGTTCATGCACCCGGCGACTCTGCATCGAGTCAAAGGTGCGCTGGACGCTCAGGGCAAACTCACGGCGTTGAAACTTGACGCGGTCTCACCGGCTTCACCGGAACAGTGGGAACCAGGCTATTTCGAACGCCCCGACCACATGGACTACAGCACGACCGAAGCCATCACCGCGTGGGACTTTGCTTATCGTCCTGCGAGTCTGGACCTGGTCTGGGTCAAGCACGAAAGCAACGTGCCCAGCGGTTGGTATCGCTCCGTGAGTTTCATTCCCAATGTGTTTGCCGTCGAAAGTTTCATGGACGAATTGGCACACGGCGCGGGACAGGATCCGTTGGCCTTTCGCCTGGCCCATATGCACGAACGGCCCCGGCACGTCGCGGTGCTGAAGAACGCCGCCGAACGCGCCGGTTGGGGCCAGCCATTGCCGGAAGGGACAGCCTTGGGGATCGCCACCAATCAGGGTTACACCAGCTTCATCGCGGTGGTCGCCAGACTTTCGAAAAAAGACGGTGTGATCAAGGTCGATAAGCTCACCTGCGTGGTCGATTGCGGCCTGGCGGTGTCGCCAGGCGGTGTCGAAGAGCAGATCTATGGCGGCTTGATGTGGGGCCTTGGTCACGCGCTGTTCGACCGCATGGACATCAAACAAGGCAGGGTGGTGCAGAGCAACTTCCATGATTACCGGGTGCCCCGCATGTCGGACATGCCGGCGATAGATATTCTGGTACTGGACGGCGAGCCGAGCAAACCTGGAGGTGTCGGTGAACTGGGCAGCACGTCGGTGGTCCCGGCCATCGCCAATGCGCTGTTCAGCTTGACCGGTGTGCGCCAGCGCTCGACGCCACTGACCCTGGGATAGCCGTCATGGACTTGCGATTGCTGCGGTATTTCATGGCCCTTGCTGAAGAGCTGCACTTTGGCCGGGCTGCCACGCGTTTGCACATTTGCCAACCGCCGCTGAGCCAGCAGATTCGTCTGCTGGAAGAGGAACTGGGTACACCGCTGTTCGAGCGCAGTCATCACCGGGTCGAGCTGACGGCGGCCGGACAGATGCTCAAGGAACAGGCGCCGCTGGTGTTCGAACAACTGAACCGCGCGCTGGACCTGACTCGTCAGACCGGTCGTGGTCAGTTGGGCGAGCTGGAAATCGGCATGATCAGTTCGGTGATGGTTGGCGTGCTGCCGCGGGCCTTACACCTCTTCCGCGAGCGCTATCCTCAGGTGTCCTGGCGGCTGCATGAAATGACGCCGGCGGCACAGGTCATGGCGTTGAAGGAGAAACGCATCGATGCCTGTGTGTTCCGGGTCGGCTATGACGATCCGCAGTTGCGCAATGAACTGCTGATCTACGAGCCGATTCGCGTGGTCATGCCTGTCGATCATCCTTTGGCTCGATGCGAAAGCCTGGCGCCGGCGGACTTGGCACAGGAGCCTTTTGTGGCGCTGGAACTCAAGCAGTCGCGGTTTGCTGATTTTCTCTATCAGTGCTGCATCAAGGCCGGTTTTACCCCACAAATCCGCCAACAGGTGATCGAGGTTCAAACCCTGCTCAGCCTGGTGCAGGCCGGTTTCGGTGTGGCGTTGTTGCCAGCGTCCATCGAGCAGATGGCGCCAGCCGGGCTGGTGTTCCGCCGCCTGACCCCCGCGTTGCCGGAAGTGCCGCTGTACGCCACTTACCGCGCAGACGATGACTCGCCGGTACTCAAACTGTTTCTCGATACGTTGCGCGAACGAGTTCTCGAAGAACGCCAGCAACCCCTCGTCAATTCCATAACGCGGATTTGATTTCACCCTCGAACCGGCGAATTTACGATTCGCCATTCTGGACTTGGACTAGATACTCCATATTAAGACCCAACGCACATCAGTAACGGCCAAACTTCTGTCGATATTCCGCTGGCGTTAAGGCAGTCAATTCTTTGAACATTCGCCGCATGTTGGAATCACTGCTGAAACCAAGCTCTATGCTAATTGTGCTGACGGTTGATGACGTCAAGGTGAGGCGTTCGCTGACCTGGTTTAACTTGATAAGACGGGCATAGGCAGCAACCGCTAGGCCTGTTTCTTTTTTGACCTTGCGCGCGAGAGTGCGCGAGGACATTCCGAGTTTATCCGCTAACTTTTCCACTGTAAGTTGTTCAGCCGGCAGTTGCTCAACTAGGACAATTAGCTTGCGTAGTAACCTTTCGGACTGCTCCATTAGGCTTATTGTCTGAAACGCGGTGTGAACGACAGCAGGGCGTGGTAGCACCATCAATTTGATGAGGTCTCGAAAAATTTCAGAGCTGACGTTCTTTTCGATCAGCGCCTGGGCGATGGGCAGATATCCGTTTACGCCTGAAGCTGTGGCCGTTCTCTGGTTAATGATGCAGATCTGCTCGCTTTGCCAGCGCACCTTTTTGTAGCGCTGAGCCATTGTCTCCACTAGCCACCATGTGATCGTTGCCGCCTGATCATTTAACTGACCACTCGCGGCAAGTAGACAAACGCCCGTGCAATAACTCAAAAGCTTGCATGTTTTGGCACGATTCGATAGGGCTGCCACCAGGGGCGTATGAACGACCAACTCCGTTTCAACCTCCTGCGCCGACTCCGCCCAGAAGCCTGGCACCAAGATAGCGTCCAGCTCGTCGCTATCAAGGGAGGCTGTCGCCTGCAACGTCACGCCATGCGCACACTCAACTGGCCCGATCTGCCCCGCGACATAGACAGTTTCGAAGAGATCATGACCTGTGCGCCGATTCGCTGCGTACAGAAGATCAGCGAATGCGAACAAGCCCGCAGGCATGCAATTGGAGAACAGGAGGAGACCAACTCTTAACGTTTTGGGCATGGCTTAAATTGAATCAATTATGACTAATCTTGCCATTATGGACTCAGTATCGGATTGGCACCATAAGATCTCTTTCCAAAGGATTTTATGATGAAAATTCAACACATTCGAAATGCCACAATCATTATTGAAATCGGCCTCCATCGCATCCTTGTCGATCCAATGATGGCGCGAAAAGATGCGCTCCCGCCCTTACGATTATTCGGCGCCAGGCAGCGCAACCCAATCGTCGAATTGCCGGATTCAACCTCGACTGTTCTCGATGCGGTAACCCACTGTCTGATCACCCACTGCCAAAAGGGGCACTTCGACCATTTGGATCGAGCAGCCAAAAGATGGCTTCGCGAGAGACAAATTCCAGTGATCTGTTCACCGCACGACGCGCCCCATCTTGCAGAGCAAGGTTTAAACATCCAGCCGCTTCCGGAAAATCATGAGCAGCCTAATCTCTTTTTGGGCGGCACGATTCGTACAGTCAAATGCACCCATGGAAAAGGCCTGATTGGCAAGTTGATGGAGCACGGTGTCGGTTACTTAATCGAAATGCCAGGCGAACCCAGCCTCTATCTGGCTGGCGATACAATTCTCACGCCGACCATACGGGATTTCGTGCTACATCACCGGCCACACGTCAGCGTTGTACCTGCTGGGGGCGCACGATTTGATTTTGGTGACGACATTATCATGGGGATTGACGAAGTCGTTGAATTTACTCGGCTGAGTCGCGGAACGGTGGTGGCCAATCACATGGAAGCGGTCAGCCATTGCCCGGTAACTAGATCCGCACTCGCTAAAGCAGGAAAACTAGCCGGTATTGACCAGCGTTTGCGGATCCCAGCAGATGGCGAAAATATGGAATTCACTTTTTAACTAATAGCCATCGAGTCGTGGTGTCCACCAGCATGTATGCCTGCACGAATTTAGAACTTCTTGCGGATACTACGAACACTGGACACTGATAGGGTCGGAGTCAAAATGAAAGGCATCCTCGAACACTTGCGGAGCTGGGCCAAGAATCTCAAGCGCCAAACCGTGGTTACCAATCTGTTTATATTATGAGGAGCATGCACATGCTTTCTGAATACAAAATGACGCTGCCAGCTATTGAACTGGAGGCCTCCGAAGGCCGAGCCAAGGACGTTTTGACCAAAGGCAAAGCACAAGCAGGCGTTCTCCCAAACATGTACTCCCACATGGCGAATTCGCCTGGCCTGCTGGAGACATACCTGGAAGGCTATTCAGCATTCCGTAACGAGTCAGGTTTTACATCGGCGGAGCAGGAGCTGATTTTTTTGGTTATCAGTCGCGAAAACGGATGCGAATACTGTGTCTCGGCTCATAGCGCCATTGCCGATATGAAGTCAGGGCTCGCCCCGCAAGCCACCAATGCGATTCGTGACAACACAGAGATCGAAGATGAAAAACTCTCGGCATTGGCCGCGTTTACACGTGTGATGTTCCATACCCGGGGGTTGCCGTCTAAGTCCGCCGTTCAAGCATTCCAAGGGGGCGGCTATGGCGAACGGGAGATCCTGGAGGTCGTTCTGGCAATTGCGATAAAGACGTTGAGTAATTATGCCAATCACCTCTTTCATACCCCTCTAGATAAGATCTTCGAAGGCAGGGCTTGGCAGCAGGAATAACCGCTTCCGGAAATTTGAGCTCGCTCTGCTTCTTGGCAATCACCCCAAGAGCGATGGATGTAAGCACTTCTAAGCGACCGCAGCGCCACCATCCAGGCTTTCGCCCCAGAGCAGCATGCGCGCCGCGCGTTCAGTTCGGGAGTACTCAATCCTGATAGCCCCCCATTTGGGTTATGGCGTCATTGACCGAATCCCTTAATAGTGAGTCCAACCGGTCATCCAGAACCGGCTTCGCTTGATAAGGTGATTTTGCTATGCGCAAGGCATTCAAGTTGATTTTCAGTACGCTCCTGGTACTCATAGCGGTCGGTGTACAGGCTGGCGAGGAGCATGAGGCCAATACGCTGCGGCTGTACAACTGGGCGGATTACATTGGCGAAAAAACCATCGCCAACTTCGAAAAGGCGTCCGGCATCCACGTGATCTATGACACGTTCGACGCCTATGAAACGGTTCAGGCGAAGCTCATGACCGGTCATTCCGGCTACGATCTGGTCGTGTTGAATGCGTCCCTCGCACCGCCATTGATCCATGCCAAGGTTTTCCAGCCGCTGGATAAGAGTTTATTGCCCCAATGGACCAACCTTGACCCCAAGGTTCTGGAGGGGCAACAGGGATTCGATGCCGGCACGAAGTACTCGGCGCCCTATACCTGGGGCAGTAATGGCATCACCTACAACGTCGACAAGATCAAGGAGCGCATGCCGGACGCGCCGATCGGTTCGTTGGCGATGATCTTCGATCCAAAAATCGTCTCGCGCTTCGCCGACTGCGGAGTAACGCTGGTAGATGCGCCAACGGAAGTGATCCCGTTAGCCCTGGTATATCTGGGACGCGATCCTGAGAGCGCTACGCCGGAAGATTTGAAAGCCGCCCAGGATTTGTTGTTGTCGGTGCGGCCCTATATTCGCAAATTCGATTCGGTCAACTACCTGACCAGCCTGCCCAATGGTGACGTGTGCATGGCCATGACCTGGTCAGGTGATTATGCGACGGCGATGGCGCGTGCCGAAGAAGCGAAACTGGATATCAATCTTGCCTACTTTATTCCCAAGGAAGGCTCGTTGATCTGGTTCGACAATATGTACATTCCGGTGGACGCACCCCATGTCGCGAATGCCCACAAGTTCCTCGACTATCTGATGCAGCCTCAGGTGATGGCTGAGGTGAGTGATTACATTCATTACGCCAATAGCAACGCGGCCGCCACTGCGTTGCTGAGTGCCGATGTACGAAACAATCCCGCTATCTACCCCGATGAGCAGACGCGTCAACGGCTGTTTCCACAGAAGAGCCAAAACGCGAAAGACACGCGTGCCATCACTCGGGTCTGGAGCACCGTAAAGAGCGGAATTTAATTCTTCAATTATTTGGTTTGAGGTTTTTTGTATGGTTACTGCAGCCAATAAACAACTGTCAGCTGTTGTAGATGACACCAGGTTGGTCAGCGCCGATAAAGCTCACTACATGCACGGCTACCACATGTTCGACGATCACAGCGAACAGGGTTCCTTGAACATTGTGGCGGGTGACGGTGCCTATATCATCGACGCCCATGGCAACCGCTTTCTCGATGCCGTTGGTGGAATGTGGTGCACCAATATCGGATTGGGGCGCGAGGAAATGGCGCTGGCGATTGCCGATCAGGTGCGGCAACTGGCGTATTCGAATCCGTTTTCCGACATGTCCAACAATGTCGCGATCCAGCTGTGCGAAAAGCTCGCCAGCCTGGCGCCAGGGGATCTGGATCACGTGTTTCTGACCACGGGTGGCTCTACTGCAGTTGACACCGCGTACCGACTGATTCAGTACTATCAGAACTGCCGTGGCAAACCGGACAAGAAGCATGTCATCGCGCGTTATAACGCCTATCACGGCTCCACGACTCTAACGATGTCAATCGGCAACAAGGCCGCCGACCGGGTGCCTGAATTCGATTACGCCAACGACAGAATTCACCACATCTCCAACCCCAACCCATATCGCGCGCCGAGCGGTATGGACGAGGCGCAGTTCCTTGAGTTTCTGGTCAAGGAATTTGAAGACAAGATCCTGTCTATCGGTGCGGATAAAGTGGCGGGTTTTTTTGCCGAGCCGATCATGGGATCCGGCGGAGTGATCATCCCGCCCAAGGGCTACCTCAAACGCATGTGGGAAGTATGCCAACGCTACGACATTCTTTTTGTCGCTGACGAGGTGGTGACATCGTTTGGCCGGCTGGGCAAGTTCTTCGCTTCTTATGAATTGTTCGATGTGCAACCGGACATTATCACCACCGCCAAAGGTCTGACGTCCGCTTATCTGCCGCTGGGAGCGTGCATTTTTTCCGACCGCATCTGGAAGGTGATTGCCGAACCCGGCAAGGGGCGCTGCTTTACTCACGGTTTTACCTACGGCGGCCATCCTGTGTGCTGTACGGCGGCATTGAAGAACATTGAGATTATCGAAAGAGAAAACCTGCTGGCGCATGTCGACGACGTCGGCGGCTATCTGGAAGAGCGGCTCGCGACACTCTGTAATCTGCCGCTGGTTGGCGAGGTGCGTTGCCAGAAGCTCATGGCATGCGTCGAGTTCGTGGCCGACAAGCGCACTAAAGCGTTGTTTGCCGACGAGATCAACATCGGCGAAATGATTCATTCCCGCGCCCAGGCTCGAGGTTTGCTGGTGCGTCCGATCATGCATCTCAACGTGATGTCACCGCCGCTGATTCTGACGCGCGCTCAGGTCGATGAAATCGTCGAGATCCTGCGGGTGTGCATACTTGAGGTGGCCGCTGAGCTTGAGCAAAGCGGCCAGTATTTCGGCCGATGAATTCAAGTCTGCGATTAACAGGTGCCGGTTCACCCGCTAGACTGCGGGGCATGAACAAACCTGACGAAGAGACGTTGATTGCCTTGCGTTTTGGCGCATTGCATAACTGGCATCGCGACATGCGCGAGGCATTTGCCCATGTCGAGACGCTCGACGCGCTGCAGTATCTGGCGTCGGCGTTCGGGCATCTGGTGTCCGTCGAATCGGTGATGATCAGCCTGGAACACAAGGACCGTGCACCGCAGTTGCTGTATCAGCGCGGCATTCCGGAAAAATATCGGGAGTCGATCATCGACCGCTATTTTTCCGGTGGCTACTTGCTTGATCCGTTTTGCCTGGCAGTGGAGCAGGGCTTGGCTGAAGGTTTTTATCATCTTGAGGAAATTGCCCCTGACAACTTCTTTGAAAGTGAGTATTACAACACTTACTACTTGAAAGCAGGGAGCTCCGAAGACAGTTTTTATATTGTCGACACGGTGAATGAATCGCAAATATCATTGAGCTTGTTTCAAGGCTTCGGTGGTGAGGCGCTCAAGGCGGAACAACTCAATCTGCTGCGGGCGGTCGAGCCGCTAGTACGGGAGTTCATCCATGAGTTTGGCCAACGCGGTTTGCAGAACATTGTAGCAACGCGTGCCGATGGCGAAGCCACTACCGCGCATGACGATTTCAAACAGCGATTGCAGGCCGCTTTTGAGAATTTCGGTCGCGATCTGCTGACGCAGCGCGAGCGCGAGGTCGCGCACATGGTACTCCGCGGGCACTCCGTGAAATCCACGGCCAGGCAGTTCGGTATTTCGCCCGAGACTGTCCGCATGCACCGCAAAGGTCTTTATTTAAAGCTGAACGTCAATTCGCAGTCGGAATTATTTGCACTGTTTTTCGTGTGGTTACGGACGAATTAAGTTATTGCCCATTAGCGAATCCTAATAACAATAAGGTTGCCTTGTTCAGGCAAGCGGCCTCTCTGCGCGAGTGATAAAAAGATGGCAGTTGCCTCCGGCGCCTATAAGAAAGCCCTCGAGGG
The DNA here is from genome assembly GCF_054898165.1 of Pseudomonas sp. Hz4. NCBI lineage: Bacteria > Pseudomonadati > Pseudomonadota > Gammaproteobacteria > Pseudomonadales > Pseudomonadaceae > Pseudomonas > Pseudomonas sp. Hz4. The sequence goes on from NZ_CM142719.1 coordinate 2,773,467, forward strand.
CGGCCAGTCACCTAAACAGGTGCTGGTCAAAATCGACCGGGTCACGAAGAAGTTCGACGAGACGATTGCCGTGGACGATGTGTCCCTGGAAATCAGGAAAGGCGAGATTTTCGCCCTGCTCGGCGGTTCGGGATCGGGCAAATCCACCTTGCTGCGCATGCTCGCAGGTTTCGAACGGCCCACGGAGGGGCGCATTTTCCTCGATGGTGTCGACATCACGGACATGCCGCCGTACGAGCGGCCGATCAACATGATGTTCCAGTCCTACGCCTTGTTCCCGCACATGACCGTGGCGCAGAACATCGCCTTCGGCCTCAAGCAGGACAAGCTTTCCGGCGCGGAAATCGATGCTCGCGTGGCCGACATGCTCAAACTGGTGCAGATGAGCCAGTACGCCAAGCGCAAGCCGCATCAATTGTCCGGCGGTCAGCGTCAGCGTGTGGCCCTGGCGCGTTCGTTGGCCAAGCGACCGAAGCTGCTGCTGCTCGATGAACCGATGGGTGCGCTGGACAAGAAGCTGCGTTCGCAAATGCAGCTGGAGCTGGTCGAGATCATCGAGCGGGTCGGGGTGACCTGCGTCATGGTGACCCACGACCAGGAAGAGGCCATGACCATGGCCGAGCGCATCGCGATCATGCACCTGGGCTGGATCGCCCAGATCGGCAGCCCGATCGACATCTACGAAACCCCGACCAGCCGTCTGGTCTGCGAGTTCATCGGCAACGTCAATATCTTCGACGGTGAAGTGGTGGACGACGCCGAAGGCCATGCGCTGATCACCTGCAAGGATCTGGACCGCAACATCTACGTCGGTCACGGCATCAGCACCTCGGTGCAGGACAAATCCGTGACCTACGCGATCCGTCCGGAAAAGCTGCTGGTGACCCCGGACATGCCGACTTGCGAGTACAACTGGTCCAGTGGCAAGGTGCATGACATCGCCTACCTCGGCGGTCACTCGGTATTCCACGTCGAGCTGCCGAGCGGCAAGATCGTCCAGTCTTTCGTCGCCAACGCCGAGCGCCGTGGCGCGCGTCCGACCTGGGGTGACCAGGTTTACGTGTGGTGGGAAGACGACAGCGGCGTGGTACTTCGCTCATGAACATGCGCAAATTCAAACGCCGCCTCAACCGACTAATTCCCGGTGGTCGCCAGCTGGTCATCGGCGTTCCGTTCATCTGGCTGTTCCTGTTTTTCATGCTGCCGTTCTTCATCGTCCTGAAGATCAGCTTCGCCGAAGCCGACGTGGCCATTCCGCCGTACACCGAGATCTATACCTTCGCCGAACAGAAACTGCAGTTGCTGCTGAACCTCGGCAACTACGCGATGCTGGCCGGCGACGAACTGTACATTGCCGCTTACCTCGGCTCGTTGAAGATGGCGCTGATCAGCACCATCCTTTGTCTCGCAATCGGTTACCCGATGGCCTACGCCATCGCCAGCGCCCGCAAAGAGATGCAAACGGTGCTGGTGCTGCTGATCATGATGCCGACCTGGACCGCGATCCTGATCCGTGTGTATGCGTGGATGGGCATCCTCAGCAACAACGGCCTGCTCAACGGTTTCCTGATGACCATGGGCTGGATTGACGAGCCGCTGCAGATTCTCAACACCAACCTCGCGGTCTATATCGGCGTGGTGTATTCGTACCTGCCGTTCATGATCCTGCCGCTCTACGCCAACCTGGTGAAGCACGACAACAGCCTGCTGGAAGCTGCATCGGACCTGGGTTCGAGCACCTTCAACAGCTTCTGGAAGATCACCATTCCGCTGTCCAAGAACGGCATCATCGCCGGCTGCATGCTGGTGTTCATCCCGGTGGTGGGCGAGTTTGTGATCCCGGAACTGCTCGGCGGCCCGGAAACCCTGATGATCGGTAAAGTGCTCTGGCAAGAATTCTTCAACAACCGCGACTGGCCGGTGGCGTCTGCCCTGGCAGTGGTTATGTTGCTGATCCTGATTGTGCCAATCATCCTGTTCAACCGTAGCCAGGCCAAAGAAATGGAGGGCAGATAATGAAGCGCTTCCGTTTCTCGAGTTTCATGCTGATAGCGGGCTTGCTGTTCATCTACGCGCCGATGCTGATCCTGGTGATTTACTCGTTCAACGCCTCGAAACTGGTGACGGTGTGGGGTGGTTGGTCGATCAAGTGGTACGTCGGGTTGATGGACAACACGCAACTGATGGGCTCGGTGGTGCGCTCGCTGGAAATCGCCTGCTACACGGCGATTGCGGCGGTGGCGCTGGGTACATTGGCGGCCTTCGTGCTGACGAGGATCACTCACTTCAAGGGTCGCACGCTGTTCGGTGGCCTAGTTACCGCACCGCTGGTGATGCCCGAAGTGATCACCGGTCTGTCGCTGTTGCTGCTGTTCGTGGCGATGGCGCAGATGATCGGTTGGCCACAGGAACGCGGCCTCGTCACCATCTGGATCGCCCACACGACCTTCTGTTCGGCCTATGTGGCGGTGGTGGTGTCGGCGCGCTTGCGTGAGCTGGACCTGTCCATCGAAGAAGCGGCCATGGACCTCGGTGCGCGGCCGTGGAAGGTGTTTTTCCTGATCACCATTCCGATGATCGCGCCCTCGCTGGGTGCCGGCGGCATGATGTCCTTCGCCCTGTCGCTGGACGACCTGGTGTTGGCCAGCTTCGTCTCGGGGCCGGGTTCCACGACCCTGCCGATGGAAGTGTTCTCGGCGGTGCGTCTGGGCGTGAAACCCGAGATCAATGCCGTGGCCAGCCTGATTCTGCTGGCGGTATCGCTGATGACGTTCCTGGTCTGGTTCTTCAGCCGCCGTGCCGAAGAAGCGCGCAAGCGTGCGATTCAGCAGGCGATCGAAGAAGGTGCCGCTGCTTCGGCCAAGCCACAACCTATTGCCCCCCTTAAAAAACGCACCGAGGGCTCCGAAGCTGCTCCAGTCACCTGACCCTCACCGTAGCCGCGGGCGCCGTTAGAACGTTGGCGGGGTAATCACCCAGATCACCACCGCATCCACCTCGCCAGGGTTGCCGTAGCGGTGCGGTTCCTGGCTGGAAAAGCTGAAGCTGTCGCCTTCGTTGAGCTGAAAGTAGCGCTCGCCAACCCACAATTCGAAACTGCCGGACAGCAAGTAACCGGCTTCTTCGCCTTCGTGGCTGTAGCTTTGCTGGCTGTAGGTGCCGGGCGGAAAGCGCGAGTGGAGCATTTCCAGTTGCCGGTTGGGTGGTGGGGTCAGGAGTTGGTCGACGATGCCGTCTTCGTAATGCACGCTCAGACGACTGTTTTTGCGCACCACCACGCCATCGTCCTCGGGGGCGGTGTTGGCTTCGCTGGCGAAGAACCACTGGATGGTCACACCGAGGCTACGGGCAATGTTGAACAGCGCCGGAATTGACGGATAGGCGAGGTTGCGTTCCAGTTGACTGATGTAGCCCGCTGTCAGCTTACTCAATTGCGCCAGTTCCGCCAGGGTCATGCCCCGGCGTTTGCGCAGGCCGCGAATCCGCGTGCCGAGAAAGTGTGGTTCGGCAGTGCCGGTTGCGGGCGGGGTATTGCTGTTGTTGCTCATGGTGAGTTCCGAACCGGGTCGAACGTGAACCCCGTAGGAGCGAGCGTGCTCGCGATGGACTCACAGACGCCGCTTCCAACCAGTAAGCACGCATCAAGGAGCCTCTCGAGCAAGCTCGCTCCAACAGGGTAAAAGCCCGGAGTATAAACGGGCTTAAAGCGCCCAGGCGACTTTCAAACCTTCATAAATCGCTTCTTCGGCGGTGCGCGGCGCCAGGCAATCGCCGATGCGTCGAAATTCCACCAGGCCTTGCAGTTCAGCGCCAAGCGTATCCACGGGTTGATGACCCTGACACAACACAAGCGTGTCGATATTTTCCAGCAACATGGGTTCGCCACTGGCGGTGTGTTGCAAGTAAACGGTGTTGTCGTCACAACCGTACAGCCGCGCGTAAGGGGTGATGGGAATGCCCAGTCTGTGCAGCTCACCGGCCAGTTGGTCACGCACGTACAGCGGCAGGTTTTCCCCGCAATGGGTGCCATTGACCGCCAGTTGCACTTGATGGCCGGCACGGGTCAGACGCTCGGCGATGCCGGGGCCGATCCAGTCGCAACGCCAATCGACCACCACCACCGAACGGCCGATTTGCACTTCGTCGCGCAGCACCTGCCAGGCATCCACCACCTGCAATTCACCCCCGCGTTCGAACGCCGGCCAGTAGGGCTCGGCACCCGTGGCAACAATCACCATCTCCGGTTTTTCCCGTTCCACCAGTGCCCGGTCGACCCGGGTGTTGCGCACTACTCGTACCCCGGCCAATTCCATTTCCCGTTGCAGATTGGTGCTCGCGCCACCGAATTCGCTGCGCCGTGGCAGCAATTGCGCCAACAGCACTTGGCCGCCAAGTTGTGAACTGGCTTCGTACAGCGTCACATCATGCCCGCATTGCGCCGCCACCGCAGCGGCTTTCATCCCGGCCGGACCCCCGCCGGCAATCATGATGCGCTTGCGTGTTGGCGCCGGTTGCCGCGCTCCGAAGATCAACTCGCGACCGGTTTCAGGGTGCTGGATGCAGGAAATTGGCAAACCTTTGTGAAAGTGCCCGATGCACGCCTGATTGCAGGCGATGCAGGCGCGCACGTCTTCGGCGCGGCCGGCATTGGTCTTGTTGGGCATTTGCGGGTCGCAGATCAACGCCCGGGTCATGCCGCACACATCGGCCTGACCCCGGGCCAGAATCAGTTCGGCTTCCTGCGGTTGGTTGATGCGCCCGGTGACGAACAGTGGAATGCTCAATCCGGCCTTGAAGGTGCCAGCCTCTTTGGCCAGGTACGCCGCTTCAATCGCCATCGGCGGCACGATGTGCACCGCGCCACCCAGGGACGCTGAGGTGCCGGCGACGATGTGCACGTAATCCAGTTGTGGTTGCAGCGATTGCACGGCAGCCAGGGATTCGTTTTCGGTCAGGCCTTCAGGGTCGCGCTCGTCGGCGGAGATGCGCAGGCCGATGATGAACTGCTCGTCGGTGCTGGCCCGTATCGCCGCGATGACTTCGCGCAGGAAGCGCAGACGCTGTTCCAGTTCACCGTTGTAGCCGTCGGTTCGGCGGTTGACCCGGGGGTTGATGAATTGCGCTGGCAGGTAGCCGTGACTGGCGACCACTTCGACGCCATCGATCCCGGCCTGATGCAGACGCCGGGCGGCAGCGGCATAACCGGCGACAATCTCGTCGATCATCGCCTGATCCAGTGCGCGCGGCATCACCCTGAAACGTTCATTGGGCACCGCCGAAGCGGAGTAGGCCACGGCCAGCAGGCCATCGCTGGACTCCATGATTTCCCGCCCCGGATGGAACACCTGCGACAGCACCAAGGTGCCGTGAGCGTGGCAGTTTTGCGCGATTTTCCGGTAGCCATCGATGCAGGTATCGTCGGTGGCCATCAGCACGTGAGAGGTGTACCGCGCGCTGTCATGCACACCGGCCACTTGCAGCACGATCAGCCCAACCCCACCTTCGGCACGCACCCGGTGATAGGCGATCAGCTGTTCGTTGACCAGGTTGTCGGTGGGCATCGAGGTGTCATGACCGCTGGACATGATGCGGTTTTTCAGGCGTTTGCCACGGATCTGCAAGGGTTCGAACAGGTGCGCATAAGCTGGGGTCGGGCTCGGCATGGTACGGGTACTCCGGGCAGGCTGAAGCCGAAAGGCCGGGTTTCGGCGTTGTTATTATTGACCTATAGAAATTTACCTTCAGTAAAAAATCAACTTGTTTTTTTACTGTGACGTGCAGTAGTTTCGTTGCGAGCCCGCTCCTGGGTCGAACCTCACCAACAATAAAAAGGGCGAAGCCGACCGATATTCGACTTGCACCTGTACGAGGAACCACTGATGAAATCGAATACGCTCATGCACGGTTTTTATCCCTTGGTGTTGACCCTGGCCATCGGCCTCGGCAGCGCTCAGGCAGCTTCGGACATGGTGGTGGTCGGATACGGCGGGGCCGGACAAAAAGCCCAGGACGTGGCGTTCTTCCAACCGTTTAGCGCAGTGGATCAAAGCAAGGTCATCCAGAGCGAATACAACGGCGAAATGGCCAAGATCAAAGTCATGGTCGACACCGGCAATGTCGATTGGGACGTGGTGCAGATCGAAGGCCCGGACCTGATGCGCGGCTGCGAAGAAGGCATGTATGAACGTCTGGACTGGACCCGCCTGGGCCACGCCGGGCAGTTGATCCCCGAGGCCGCGCAGGAGTGCGGTTCAGCGGCGCTGGTGTGGAGCGTTGCGATTGCCTACGACACCGACAAACTGGCCAAGGCTCCGACCTCATGGGTCGATTTTTGGGACGTGCAGAAAATCCCCGGCAAACGTGGCCTGCGCAAACGCGCGGTGTACAACCTGGAGTTCGCCTTGCTCGCTGACGGGGTGAAGGTCGAGGATGTCTACAAGGTGCTCAATACCCCACAGGGCGTAGACCGAGCGTTTGCCAAACTCAATCAGATCAAGCCGTACATCCAGTGGTGGGAAGCGGGCGCACAACCGGCGCAATGGCTGACCGCCGGCGATGTGGTGATGACTTCAACCTACAGCGGACGCATCGCCGCCGCTGCGCAAAGCGGCAGTCATCTGGGGCTGGTCTGGCCCGGCAGCCTGTACGGCATGGACTACTGGGCGATCATTAAGGGCTCCAAACACGTCGAACAGGCCCAGCGCTTCATCGCCTTTGCCAATCAGCCGGACGCCCAGGTCAAGTACGTGCAGCAGATCCCCTATGGCCCGACCAACACCGAGGCCGTTGCGCGACTGGACGACAAACTCGCGCAATGGGTGCCGACTGCGCCGCAGAACCTCAAGGGCGCGCTGTCGATGGACGTCGGTTTCTGGGTCGACCATGGCGAGGAGCTTGAAGAGCGCTTCAACGCCTGGGCGAGCAAATAGCTGACTGCGGCTGAACGTCCATGCACGTCCAGCCGTACTGTCCGCCCGAGCCGATCAGCCTGGAGAACCACAACAATGAATGAGATCGCGACCCACCTGACTGCGCGCAGCGTTACCGAACAGCGCCTGCGCGAAGAACTGGCGGCCTGTTATCGCTTGATTGCACATTTGCGCATGACCGACCTGATTTTCACCCACATCTCGGTGCGCCTGCCGGGGCGGAACATCACTTTCTGATCAACCGCTATGGGCTGATGTTTGATGAAATCACTGCATCCAGTCTGGTGAAAATCGACCTCGAAGGTCGGGCCGTTGAACGGTCACCGGGACCCTGTGTGAATGGGCTGACGTCATCGCGGGCAAGCCTCGCTCCAGGCTTTGCTTCGTGTCGATAATGGTGGAACAACCCAAATCTGTAGGAGCGAGGCTTGCCCGCGATTGGGGCGCTATGGTCTCCCGGACGCGCAACTGACTGGAGACATGCCACGCTCTTGCTGTACAGTCGTTCAGCTTGCAATGATAGCGCGAGCCCCAGTGATTGAATCCAGGAGCGTGTCGCCCATGAATCAGGAAGCCCGTTTTTCCCGCATGGAACCGGAGTTGCGCAAGGCCAATCTGATCGAGGCGACGCTGGAATGCCTCAGGCGCCACGGCTTTCAGGGTGCGTCGATCCGCAAGATATCCGCCGAGGCGGGTGTTTCGGTAGGCCTGATCAGCCATCACTATTCAGGCAAGGATGAGCTGGTGGCCGAGGCCTATATGGCGATCACCGGGCGGGTCATGAGCCTGCTGCGCGACGCCATGGAGCAGGCCGCACCCACTGCCCGCGAGCGCTTATCGGCGTTTTTTCGCGGCTCGTTCTCCGCCGAATTGCTCGACCCGCAGTTGATCGATGCCTGGCTGGCGTTCTGGGGTGCGGTGAAAACCGCCGAGGCGATCAATAAGGCGCACGATCATTCCTACGGCGAGTATCGCGGCATCTTGCGCAAGGTGCTGCTGGAACTGGCGCAGGAAGAGGGTTGGGAAAACTTCGACGGCGATCTCGCCGCGATTAGTCTGAGTGCTTTGCTCGATGGCCTGTGGCTGGAGTCCGGGCTCAATCCCGGCACCTTTACCCCGGAGCAGGGCATCCAGATTTGCGAAGCCTGGGTCGACGGATTGCAGGCCGGTGGCCGCCAGCGTTTTTGCGTGCAGACGAGCAGCTGTTGATCACCTGTTCAGTAGTGACTACTCTCTACCGCTGATGCAGAAAAACACTCTAATAAGAAATACGCCTTCGGGCCTGTGCAGGACACCAAGCAATGACGCCTCGTGTACTGATTGTCGATGACGATCCGCTGATTCGTGAACTGTTGCACGCCTACTTGTCCCAGGAGGGCTACGACGTTCATTGCGCCGCCACGGCGGAACTGGCCGAAACCTTCCTGGCCAGCCAGACCGTGGACCTGGTCATGCTCGATATCCGCCTGCCGGGCAAGGACGGCCTGACCCTGACCCGAGAGTTGCGGGTGCGTTCGGAAGTCGGGATCATCCTGATCACCGGGCGCAACGATGAAATTGATCGTATCGTCGGCCTTGAATGCGGTGCCGATGACTATGTGATCAAGCCCCTCAATCCACGCGAGCTGGTGTCCCGGGCGAAAAACCTGATTCGCCGGGTTCGTCACGCGCAGATTCCTCAACCGGTGGCCACAGTCCCCAGACCCGTCAAACAGTTCGCCGATTGGGCGCTGGACACCGACCGCCGACGCCTGATCGATCTGGCCGGCAGTGAAACCCTGCTCACCCACGGCGAATACCAGCTGCTCAGCGTGTTCCTGCGCAACAGCGGTCACACCCTGAGCCGCGACCAGTTGATGGACCAGATCCGCAACCGCGAATGGGTGCCCAACGACCGCTCAATCGATGTGCTGGTGGGCCGCTTGCGCCGCAAGCTGCACGACGACCCGGCAGAACCGCAGTTGATCATCACCATCCACGGCGCCGGTTACCTGTTCACTGCCAGCCTCGCTGCGTGAGGGCCGTGGCGCGGCTGTTTTGCCTGCTGTTGGTGCTGGTGACAGGCAACACGCTGGCGGCGGAGAAGGTGCGCTATTGCGACTATCCGGTGTACCCGCCGATTTCCTGGAGCGACGGCAAACAGGTCCGGGGCCTGGCGCCGAGCGTAGTGAAAATCCTGTTCGGTCAATTGGGCTACGAAGTCGAAATCGTGGTGCTGGGCAACTGGAAGCGTTGCCTGCTCGACGCCGCCGAAGGCCGGGTCGACGTGGTGCTGGCCTACACCACCGCGCAACGGGAACAGAGCATGTTGTTTTCCACGGTGCCGGTGCTGCGCGAAGAGGTGGCGGTGTTCGTCAATCGCCAGCACCCGGTGAAATTCGAACGGCTGGAAGACCTGGCCCGCTACCGTGGCGGACTGCTGTTTGGCGAAAGTTATGGTGTGGAATTCGATCGCATGGTCGCGCAAAACAACAACATTGAATGGGTCTCCGACAGCCGCCAGAACTTCGGCAAACTGATTCGCGGGCGCATCGACTTCATCACCCAGGAGCGCCGCACCGGGCAGTTGTACGTGGAAAAAATGCCCGGCGCGCAAGACATCATTGCGTTACCCAATGCCCTCAGCGTGGACTACCTGCGAGTCGCCGTTTCACGCCGCTCGCCACAGGCCGCGCGCATGCCAGACATCAATGCGCAATTGCAGAGCATGGTCGATGGCGGCGATATCGAGCGTCTGCTCAATGAAAGCGAAGTCACCTACCGCGACATGATCAACCTGCCGGCGAACGCGCCATGATCCACGCCCGCCCTGGTGGGCTATTGCGGCGTCTGCTGCTGTTCATTCTGTTGTTCAGTCTGTGCTTCACGGTGCTGGCTAGCAGCGTGCAGCTGTACATCGAGTACCGCCGGGAAATGCGCGAGATCGACTCGCGAATGGAGTTGATCCGCGCCGGTTATCTGGCGAGCCTGGAGCGCAGTCTGTGGGATCTGAACCAGGAGCAGTTGAACGTGCAATTGCGCGGCCTGGTGGGTTTTTCCGACGTGGCGCGGGTGCACCTGACCAGTCCGGACTACGACTTGCTACAAGGCAACCCCAACCCGGTGGGGCCGTTGCGCATCGAGCGTTTTACCCTGCGCTATCTACCGCCATCCGGCCCGTTGCGCCAGCTCGGCGAACTGCAAGTCAGCACTGATCTGGGCGCGGTGTATGAGCGCCTGTACGCCACCGGGTTGACCAGTTTGTTGTGGATGGGCGTATTTCTCTGCGGTTTGGCGGTGGCGCTGTCCGGCTTGTTCTATCGATTGGTCACCCGCCACCTGCGAGTCATGGCCGAATTTGCCCGGCGCATCGCCGCCGGTAAATGGCACGAGCCGTTACGCCTGGACAAGCGGCGCAACGCTCAAGAAGATGAAATCGACACCGTGGCCAACGCCCTGGATGACATGCGCCGGGCGATCCTCATTGATATCGACCGCCGGGAAACCGACCGCCTGGCGTTGCAGGACAATCGCGATGAATTGCTGCGCAGGGTCGAGCGGCGCACCGCCAGCTTGATGCGCGCCAAGGACGAAGCCGAAGCGGCCAACCAGGCCAAGTCGCGCTTTCTGGCGACCATGAGCCACGAGCTGCGCACGCCGCTCAACGGCATCCTCGGCATGGCCGAATTGTTGCGCGGTGCCAGCCTGGACGAGCGCGACAGCCAACGTCTGGATGCACTGCGCAAGGCTGGCGAGGGTTTGCTGACGATCCTCAATGAAGTGCTGTATTTTGCCAAGCTGGAGGAGGGCACAAGCCTGCCCGAACCGGTGGGTTTCTCGATTCGACAACTGCTCGACGACGTGTTGACTCTGCTGGAACCCAAGGCGTTGAGTAACGACACGATCCTGCATTGCCGAGTCGATCAACGGCTGGCTGAACATCACCATGGCGCCGAGCAATTCCTGCGACAGGTGTTGAGTAACCTGTTGGCCAACGCGATCAAGTTCACCGAAGGCGGGGAAGTCAGCGTCGAGGTAGCGTTGCTCACCCAGCCTGAAGGGCACAGCGGGCAACGTATGCGGGTGAGTGTAACGGACGACGGGATCGGCATCGCACCGGCGATGCAGGCGAAAATCTTCGAGCGCTTCACTCAGGCCAGCGAGGAAGTGGCGCAGCGCTTTGGCGGCACCGGGCTGGGGCTGGCAATCTGCAAGCATCTTGTGGAGCACATGGGCGGATGTATCGGCGTTGACAGTGAAGTCGGGCGCGGTAGTTGTTTCTGGTTCGAGCTGATGTTGCAGCCCGCCATCGGTGCAGTAGCCGTTACGCCGGTGGCTGTCATGGAATCATCACTCAAGGTTCTGGTGGTTGAGGACGTGGCCCTGAACCGCGAAGTGGTCCAGGGCCTGCTGCAACGGGACGGTCATCAAGTGTGGTTGGCCGAAGAGGGCGAACAGGCGTTAGTGCAGTGCGCTGTCCAGACTTTCGATTTGATTCTGCTGGACGTGCATCTGCCGGGTATCAGTGGTGTCGAGTTGTGCAATCAGATCCGCCGTAACGACGGACCGAACCGCCAGACCCGCATCTTCGCCCTGACGGCCAGCGTGCAACCTTCGCTGGTGCGCGGGTATCTGGATGCGGGCATGGACGGCGTACTGGCCAAACCGTTGAAACTGGACAACCTGCGTCAGGCCTTGGCCGGGCAGACGCCGGGCCGGGAACCTGCGCCGGATGACAACGTCATGGACTGGCCGTTGCTGCAAACCCATCGCAGCTTGCTCGGTGAGCAAAAGGTGCAGGGTCTGCTATCGATGTTGCGCGACTCGATCCTGCAGCACCGGGAGGCGCTGCGCGAAGCCACCGAGGCCGAGGATTGCACCGAAGTCGCGCACCTGGCGCATCGCTTGGCCGGCAGCGGTGACTCGCTAGGCTTTCGAGCGTTGGCCGCTGTATTGCGGACACTGGAAGAAGTGGCGAAAATCAACGACGAGTCGGCCATTCGTGAGCTGGCGCCACAGGTTAATGAGCAATTGCAACGCTCACTTCAAACCCTGGAACACCTGTTGCAGAGCTGACGTACAAGCCCGCCGTACAATATCGTTACGATTTTCTACAACTTCGATCACTGCGTACAACACGACCTTACATCGCTTTCCAATACTCGACGCAGCCGCCGCAGCGGTCTTCGAAGCTTATTGGAGATAATAATAATGAATGGCCGTAAAGCTGATCCCATCCTGCGCAATGACCTCCTGTCATGCGCTGCGCACCTCACTGACTGCTGAGGTGCCGACATGAGCGAAAACATCGAACGCAGTGGCATCCAATTGACCCGTGCCCTGAAAAGCCGGCACATTTTCATGCTGTCGCTGGGCGGCGTGATCGGCACCGGGCTGTTCATGGGCTCCGGGGTGATCATCAACCAGGGCGGTCCGGTGGGGGCGATTCTGGCGTACCTGGTCGCCGGTTTCCTGATGTACCTGGTGATGGTCTGCCTGGGCGAACTGTCGGTGCACATGCCGGTATCCGGTTCGTTCCAGACCCACGCCACCCAATACATCGGCCCGGCCACCGGGTTCATGATCGGCTGGGTGTACTGGATGAGCTGGGCCACCACGGTCGGCCTGGAATTCACCGCAGCCGGGATGCTGATGACCCGCTGGTTCCCGCAGGTGCCGATCTGGTACTGGTCGGCGCTGTTCGTGGTGGTGCTGTTCGGCCTCAACGCCCTGGCGACCCGCGCTTTCGGTGAGGCGGAATACTGGTTTTCCGGGATCAAGGTCGCGGCGATTCTCGGGTTCATCGTGGTCGGCGTGCTGGTGATCTTCGGCGCGATCCCGCTGAGCAGTGGCGCACCCGCGCCGATGATGAGCAACCTGATCGGCGACTCGTTGTTCCCTCACGGCCTGTCGGCGGTGTTCGCGGTGATGATGACAGTGGTCTACGCCTTCCAGGGCTGCGAGATCATGGGCGTGGCTGCCGGTGAAACCGACCAACCGGAAAAAAGCATCCCGCGTGCCGTGCGCAACGTGGTGTTCCGCGTGCTGATCTTCTACGTGCTGGCGATTGTGGTGCTCTCAGCCATCGTGCCGTGGCAGCAGGCGGGCCTGATGGAAAGCCCCTTCGTACAGGTGTTCGACATGGTCGGCATCCCCTTTGCCGCTGACTTGATGAACTTTGTGATCCTCACGGCGATTCTATCTGTTGGCAACTCCGGCTTGTACGCCTCGACCCGCATCCTGTGGGCAATGTCGAAAACCGGCATGGCGCCGAAAAGTCTTTCGCTGTTGAGCAAACATGGTGTGCCGTTGCGCGCCTTGAGCATCACCTTGTGCTTTGCCCTGGTGTCGCTGCTGACTAGCTTCATCGCCGCCGACACCTTGTTCATGGTGCTGATGGCGGTGAGTGGTATGGCCGGCACTGTGACCTGGATTGTCATCGCGTTGGCGCAGTACAAGTTCCGCAAAGCCTACCTGCGCGACGGCGGAAAACTCAGCGATCTGAAATACCGCGCCCCGTGGTTCCCGGTGCTGCCCTTGATGTGCATCACGCTGTGCTGCTCTTTGTTCGTATTCCTGGCCCTGGATGAAACCCAGCGTCCGTCGTTGTATTGGGGGTTTGGATTCATTGTTCTGTGTTATGGCGCGTATTTCTTGCTCCATCGTAAACGCAAGGCGGTGTTGGCCCCGACGTTGCCGGCGGCGTAATTCCCATCGACTGACAAAAAACGCGGCAGGCGATTGTCGCGTTTTTTTGTGCATTCAGGGGAAATCACCTTTCGCGGGAGTTTGTGCACACGGTGTAGGTTGTTCGAAGTTGTAACAGCGTCATCCATCAAGAATTTCGTATCGATACATAACCTATATAAAACAGTTAGTTATAGAGCTTTTAGGTCTGTTACAGCTTTTATCATCATCAATTGCCGTCTTACTGAACACTCGTTTAGTATGGCCTCAAGTCGCATCACCTCAGACCAAACACAATAATTCGAGGACTCGCATGACTACTCACGATTCACTGCTCAGTCAGGTCGAAGCAGGCGTTGCCTGGATCACCCTCAATCGCACTGCTCAGCGCAACGCGCTGGACATTCCGACTTTGAAGAACCTGCACACCTTGCTCGACGATTTCAACGCCGACCCTGCGGTACGCGTGGTGGTGCTGACCGGCAGCGGTCGCAGTTTCTGCGCGGGTGCCGACCTCGACGAATGGGCCGCCGCAGAAGCCCGTGGCGCATTGGAAAGCTACGGCTGGACCGAAACTGCCCATGCCTTGATGACCCGCCTGTACAGCTTGGAAAAACCGACAATCGCCGCCATCAACGGTACGGCCGTCGGCGCGGGGATGGACCTGACCTTGTGCTGCGACCTGCGCATCGCCGGGCAATCGGCGCGTTTCAAGGCCGGCTACACCAGCATGGCCTACTCGCCGGACGCCGGCGCCAGTTGGCACCTGCCGCGGCTGATCGGCGCCGAGCAGGCCAAGCGCCTGCTGTTCCTTGACGAATTGTGGGGGGCCGACCGCGCCCTCGACGCCGGTCTGGTCAGCGATGTCTGCGCCGACGACCAACTGCAGACCGCCGCCAGCGAACTCGCCGCACGCCTGGCCGCCGGGCCGACCTTTGCCTTCGCCCAGACCAAAAAACTCATGCGCGAAGGTGCCGACCGTAGCTTGCCCGAGCAACTGCAAGCGGAACTGGCCGCCGGCCTTTTGTGCGGTCGCAGCGAAGACGGCAACGAAGCCCTGCACGCGGCCATGGAAAAACGCCCGGCGCGCTTTATCGGTCGTTGAGCCTCGGTACACCTCTATCAGCACACGAACAACAGGTAGCACCATGAATTTCCAACTGACCCAAGAACAAGAAATGTTGGTGGACGCACTACGCAGTTTCGTCGCCAAGGAACTGCTGCCTTACGAGGATGAAGTCGATCGCGCCGATGAAGTCTCCCCGGAGCTGGCGGCGCAGATTCGCGGCAAGGCGATCGCCGCCGGTTTCTACGCCTTCAACATGCCGGAAGAGGTCGGCGGTGGCGGTCTGGATTACCTGTCCCAGGCGCTGATCGAGCGTGAGCTTTCCAAGGTGTCCTGGGCGCTGCACGTCTTCGTTGCGCGGCCGTCGAAAATCCTCATGGCCTGCACCGGCGATCAGATCGACGACTATCTGTTGCCGTGCATCCAGGGCGAGAAGATCGACTGCTTCGCGTTGACCGAACCGGGCGCCGGTTCCGATGCCAATGCGATCCAGACCCGCGCCGTGCGTGACGGTGACGACTTTGTTCTCAACGGCAGCAAACACTTCATCAGCCACGCCGGCCACGCTGACTTCGCCATTGTCTTCGCGGTGACCGACACCTACGAGCACAACGGCCGCAAGCGCAACGCCGTGACTTCGTTCCTGGTGGACCGCAACACCCCCGGCATGACCATTCGCCGTGGCCCGAAATGCGTGAGCAACCGTGGTTACCACACCTTCGAAATGTTCTTCGACGACTGCCGTGTGCCGGTCTCCAAGGTGCTGGGCGAAGTCGGAAAGGGTTGGGACGTGGCCAACGCCTGGCTAACCGCTGGCCGGGTGATGGTCGCGGCCAACTGCGTCGGTCAGGCGCAACGGGCGCTGGACGTGTCGCTGCAATGGGCGGCCGATCGCAAGCAATTTGGCCAGCCGATCGGCAGCTATCAGGGCGTCTCTTTCAAATTGGCGGACATGGCCACGCAAATCCGCGCAGCGGAACTGCTGACCCTGCACACCGCATGGAAAATGGACCAGGGCACCATGACCGACGGCGAGGCCGGCATGGCCAAGCTGTTTGCCAGCGAAGTGCTGGGTCGCGCAGCCGACGAGGCGGTGCAGATTTTTGGTGGCATGGGCCTGATGGATGAAGGGCCGGTGGAACGCATCTGGCGTAACGCGCGTATCGAGCGGATCTGGGAAGGCACCTCGGAAATCCAGCGCCACATCATTTCCCGCGAGCTGCTGCGGCCGCTGCTGCGCTGATTGGCCCGGAGAATTTCAATGTCGCAAACGATTCGTGACAACCTCAAACGCATGCTCGCCCCGCGCCACGTGGCGTTTGTCGGTGGCCGCAGCATGGCCCGTGCGCTCAAGCGCTGTGCCGACGGCGGTTACCTTGGGCATATGTGGCTGGTCAATCCGCAGCACGACAGCCTCGAAGGCGTGCCCTGTGTGCGCAGCATTGCCGAACTGCCGTGCGGCCCGGACGCGGTGTTCATCGCGACCAACCGTGAACTGACCCTGACCTGCGTCGCCGAACTCGCCGCCGTCGGTACCGGCGGCGCGATCTGCTACGCCTCGGGTTTTGCCGAGACCGGCGCCGAAGGCCAGGCCCTGCAACAGCAACTGCTCGAAGCCGCTGGCGACATGGCGTTGCTCGGCCCCAACTGCTACGGCCTGCTCGACTACCTGCACAGCGCAGCGTTGTGGCCAGTGGCCCATGGCGGCAAAGCGGTGGAGAAGGGTGTGGCGGTGCTGACTCAGAGCGGCAACTTCGCCTACAACCTGTCCATGAGCGACCGCTCGCTGCCGGTGGCTTACATGGCCTCGGTCGGCAATCAGGCGCAACTGGGCGTGGCCGAATTGATGGACGTGTTGCTCGATGAGCCACGGGTCACCGCCATCGGCCTGCATCTGGAAGGCCTTAAAAACGTACCGGGTTTCGCCCGCGCCGCGCACAAGGCACTGGAGAAGGGCATTCCGATCATTGCCCTGAAAACCGGCGTGTCGCAGATCGGCGCCGAACTGGCCCTGAGTCACACCAGTTCGTTGTCCGGTTCCGATGCGCTGTATGACGCTTTGTTCGCAAGGCTCGGAGTGATTCGCGTCAGTGGTCCGGTGAGTTTTGTCGAAACTCTGAAAGCCGCGGCCTGCGGCAACTTGCCAGCGGGCAACAGCCTGATCGCGCTGGCCTGCTCGGGTGGCGACGCCGGGCTGATCGCTGATTATGCCGAGCGCAATGACCTTAGTTTGCCGAAGCTCGACGCTTGCCAATCCGGTGAACTGGCACAGGTACTGCCGAGCTACGCCAACCTGGTCAACCCGCTGGACTTCACCACGGCGATCTGGGGCGACGGCGAGGCCTTGAATGCCATGCTCGACAGCGCCCTGCGCACACAGGCCGATGCAGCGATGCTGGTGCTCGACTATCCCGCGGAGTTTACCGGCGAGCGCAAGGAATGTGACCTGCTGCTGGATCTGTACTGCGAGGCGCTGGTGCGTCACGGCAAGACCGGTTTTGTCACCTCGGCCTTCCCCGAGTTGCTGCCAGCTCATGCCCGCGAGCGTTTGCACGGGCAAGGTGTGGCGGCGTTGCAGGGTGTCGAAGACGGTTTGGCGGCCTGGGGCCGTATCGCCGGTTATCAGCGCAATCGTCAGGCGTTGTTGGCGTTGGGCGAATCGGCTCTGGTGCCACTCTGTCCGCAGGCGCTGGAAGGCGAAGGGCAGTTGCTCAATGAATGGGATTCCAAGCAGGCCCTGCGCGAGTTTGGCCTGCCGACGCCCAACGGTGTACTGAGCACGCCAGACAAAGCACTGAAGGACGCCGAAGCGTTGGGCTATCCATTGGTGCTCAAAGCGGTCAGCGCGCAGTTGCCGCACAAGACCGAAGCCGGTGCCGTGGCACTGAACCTCAAGGATGGTGCCGCGTTAAGCGCTGCCCTGGAAAAAATGCGTGCCAGCATCGCTGCTTACGCGCCGGGCGTGCCTTTCGATCAGTTGCTGCTGGAACCGATGGCCAAGCTGCCGCTGGCGGAGCTGATTGTCGGCATCAAACGCGAAAACGATTTCGGCCTGGCTTTGGTGATTGGCGCCGGCGGCATTCTGGTGGAGTTGCTCAAGGACAGTCGCAGCCTGTTGCTGCCGACCACCGACGGGGCGATTCGCCAGGCCTTGCTGAGCCTGCGCAGCGCCGCATTGCTGCAAGGTTTTCGTGGTCGCGAAGCGGCGGATCTGGACGCCTTGGTGGCGGCGATCGGTGCGGTAGCCGAATACGCCTGCGAGAACGCCGGACAATTGCTGGAACTTGATGTGAACCCATTGTTGGTCGGCGCCGATGGCACGACTGCGGTCGATGCGTTGATTCGCATCGCACATGCGTGAGGACCTGAACATGCAAAGCAAAACCTTGACGGGTGGCCAGGCGCTGGTGCGTCTGCTGGCCAACTACGGCGTCGACACTGTGTTCGGCATTCCCGGCGTACACACTCTGGAGCTGTATCGCGGCTTGCCCGGCAGCGGCATTCGCCACGTATTGACCCGCCATGAGCAGGGCGCCAGTTTCATGGCCGACGGCTATGCGCGGGTGAGCGGCAAACCCGGCGTGTGCTTCATCATTACCGGCCCTGGCGTGACCAACGCCGCCACCGGCATCGGCCAGGCCTACGCCGATTCGATTCCGATGCTGGTGATTTCCAGCGTCAACCACAGCGCCAGCCTCGGCAAGGGCTGGGGTTGCCTGCACGAAACCCAGGATCAGCGTGCGATGACCGCGCCAATCACCGCGTTCTCGGCGGTGGCGTTGACCGCCGAAGACTTGCCGGAACTGATCGCCCGCGCTTATGCGGTGTTCGACAGTGAGCGTCCGCGCCCGGTGCACATTTCGGTGCCGCTGGATGTGCTGTCGGCACCGATTGCCCGCGACTGGAGCAACGACGTCGTGCGTCGTCCGGGGCGCGGCACGCCAGCTGCCACTGTGCTGGACGAAGCGGTAGCCAAGCTGCATGGCGCGAAACGGCCGATGATCATCGCGGGCGGCGGCGCATTGGATGCCGCATCGCAGTTGCAAGAACTCAGCACCCGCCTGGCCGCGCCGCTGTTCACCAGTGTCGCCGGTAAAGGCCTGCTGCCACCGGACGCACCGCTCAATGCCGGTTCGTCGCTGTGCGTGGAACCGGGCTGGAACCTGATCGCCGAGGCCGATGTGGTGCTGGCGGTCGGCACCGAAATGGCCGGCACCGATTTCTGGCGCGAACGCCTGCCGCTCAATGCCCAATTGCTGCGGGTGGACATCGATCCGCGCAAGTTCAACGACTTCTATCCGAGCGCCGTGGCGTTGCACGGTGATTCGCAACAGACGCTGGCGGCGCTGCTGGAGCGCCTGTCGCCTGACGTGCGTGATGCCAGCGCGGCGATTGCCTCGGTAGCGGCGCTGCGTGAGGCCGTGAAAAACGGTCACGGTCCGTTGCAGTCGATCCATCAGGCGATTCTGCAGCGCATTGCTGCCGAACTGCCGGCCGACGCTTTCATCAGCACCGACATGACCCAACTGGCCTACACCGGCAACTACGCCTTCGATTCACTGGCACCCCGCAGTTGGTTGCACCCGACCGGTTACGGCACCTTGGGTTACGGCTTGCCCGCCGGCATCGGCGCCAAGTTTGGCGCGCCGCAACGTCCGGGGTTGGTGCTGGTGGGTGACGGCGGTTTCCTCTACACCGCGCAGGAACTGGCGACGGCGGTCGAGGAGCTGGACAGCCCGCTGGTGGTGTTGCTGTGGAATAACGACGCCTTGGGGCAGATCCGCGACGACATGCTCGGCCTGGACATCGAACCGATCGGCGTGCTGCCGCGCAACCCGGACTTCGCCGCCCTCGGTCGCGCTTTCGGTTGCACCGTGAACCAGCCGCAAAGCCTGGCCGAGTTGCAAACTGATCTGCGCCACGGTTTCAAACGCAACGGTGTGACCCTGATCGAACTCAAGCATGCCTGTGCGAACTGATTTTCACCTTTGTTTAGCGGGGCTTTTTTAAAGGGGCTTCTTTTAAGGGACTTCTTTTGAGGAAACAGGACCATGCGCTTTTCCGATCTGACTCAACGTATCGCCGGTGACGGCGCTGCCGCCTGGGATATTCATTACCGCGCATTGGCAATGCGCGAGCAGGGTGAAGACATCTTGCTGCTGTCGGTGGGCGACCCGGACTTCGATACGCCGCTGCCCATCGTGCAGGGTGCCATCGACAGTTTGTTGTCCGGCAATACTCACTACGCCGAGGTGCGCGGCAAGCGCGCCTTGCGTGAAGCCATCGCCAAACGCCACAGGCAACGCAGTGGGCAACGAGTGACGGCGGACGAGGTCACGGTGCTGGCCGGCGCGCAGTGCGCACTGTTTAGCGTGGCCCAGTGCGTGCTCAATCCGGGCGATGAGGTGATCGTCGCCGAGCCGATGTACGTCACCTACGAAGCGGTGTTCGGTGCGTGCGGCGCGGTGGTGGTGCCAGTGCCGGTGCGTTCGGAAAACGGTTTTCGCGTGCTGCCCGAAGACGTTGCCACGCGCATCACCCCGCGCACCCGTGCGCTGGCGCTGAACAGCCCGCACAACCCATCGGGGGCGAGCCTGTCGCGCAGCACCTGGCAGGCCCTGGCCGAA
The DNA here is from genome assembly GCF_054898165.1 of Pseudomonas sp. Hz4. Lineage (NCBI taxonomy): Bacteria > Pseudomonadati > Pseudomonadota > Gammaproteobacteria > Pseudomonadales > Pseudomonadaceae > Pseudomonas > Pseudomonas sp. Hz4. Next base: position 2,793,755 of record NZ_CM142719.1, read on the forward strand.
TTGTGCATCGCCCACGACCTGTGGCTGATTTCCGATGAGGTTTACAGCGAGCTGCTGTTTGAAGGCGAACACGTCAGCCCGGCGAGTTTGCCGGGCATGGCCGAACGCACCGCGACGCTCAACAGCCTGTCGAAATCCCACGCCATGACCGGCTGGCGCGTCGGCTGGGTGGTGGCGCCATCCTCGTTGTCCGCGCATCTGGAAAACCTGGCGCTGTGCATGCTCTACGGCTCGCCCGATTTCATCCAGGACGCCGCCGTCGTGGCGCTGGAAAGCCAGCTGCCGGAACTGGACGCCATGCGCGAAGCCTATCGCCAACGCCGCGATCTGGTCTGCGAAAGCCTGGGCGATTGCCCCGGCGTGCGCGCCTTGAAACCCGACGGCGGGATGTTCGTAATGGTCGATATCCGCGAAACCGGGCTTAGCGCCCAAGCGTTCGCTGATCGTTTGCTCGATCGCCATGGCGTCTCGGTCCTGGCCGGCGAAGCCTTCGGTCCGAGCGCTGCCGGTCACATCCGAATCGGGTTGGTGGTGGGGGCCGCGCCATTGCGTGATGCCTGCCAGCGCATCGCCCGTTGTGCTCACGAATTGATGGAGGTTCAGGTCCATGCTTAATCACCAATCACTGTTCATTGACGGACGCTGGCAAACCCCGTCCGGGCAAGGCGTCGCCGAGGTGATCAACCCGGCCACCGAGGAAGTCGCCGGCAGCGTGCCGCTCGGTGATGAACGCGATGTCGACCTCGCCGTGGCGGCGGCGCGCAAGGCCTTCGGACCTTGGTCACGGATGCCGTCGAACGTGCGCGCCGGGTACATCCGTGCTCTTGCCGAACAACTGCAAACCCGTGCCGACGAAATGGCGGCGGTGATCACCACCGAACTGGGCATGCCGGTGCAATGGAGCCGTTCGGTACAAGTGGACGGGCCGATCATCGGCCTGGAGCAGTACGTCGAACTCGCCGGTTTGATGGACGAAGTGCGCGAGGTCGGCAACTCGCTGGTGATCCGCGAAGCGGTAGGGGTCTGCGCGTTCATCAACCCATGGAACTATCCGCTGCACCAGCTGATCGGCAAGCTCGGCCCGGCACTGGCCGCCGGTTGCACGGTGGTGGTGAAGCCAAGTCAGGAAACCCCGCTGCATGCGTTCTTGCTGGCGCAGATGATCGAGGATATCGGCTTGCCCGCCGGTGTATTCAACTTGGTCAGCGGGCCAGGCGCGAAGGTCGGCGAAGCGCTGGCCAAACACCCAGACGTGGACATGGTGTCGTTCACCGGTTCCACCGGCGCGGGTGTGCGCGTTGCGCAAGCGGCGGCGCCTTCGGTGAAACGGGTATGCCTGGAACTCGGTGGCAAGTCGGCGCTGCTGATCGCCGAGGATGCGGATCTGGACGCCGCCGTGCGCTACGGCGTGCAGGACGTGATGATCAACTCAGGGCAAACCTGCACCGCGTTGACCCGCATGCTGCTGCCCGCCAGTCGTTATGCCGAAGCGGTTGAAATTGCGTTGGAGGAAACCCTGAGCCTGCGCATGGGCGATCCGCTCGATCCGCAGAGTTTCCTTGGCCCGATGTGTTCGGCGGGGCAACGGCGCACCGTGCTCGATTACATCAAGGTCGGTCAGGAGGAAGGCGCGCGTCTGTTGTGCGGGGGCGATACGACGCAGGCGTTTGAGCGTGGCTATTACGTCAGCCCGACACTGTTCGCCGACGTCGACAACAGCATGCGCATCGCCCAGGAAGAGATCTTCGGCCCGGTGCTGTGCCTGATCCCCTATACCGATGAGGCGCAGGCGATCCAGATCGCCAACGACTCGCCGTTCGGCCTGTCCAGCGGCGTCTGGGCCGGCAGCACCGAGCGTGCCTTGCAACTGGGGCGGCAATTGCGGGCGGGCCAGTGTTTTCTTAATGGTGCGGCGTTCAACTATCAGGCGCCGTTCGGGGGCTACAAACAATCCGGCAATGGACGTGAATGGGGGGAAGAGGGGCTCAACGAATTCGTCGAAGTGAAGGCGATCCAGGTGTGACCGTTGGGGATTCAAACGTTTTTTGCACCGGGCCTTGCGTGGTTTTGAACGGGTGTGCTGCCGAACGCGGTAGCGCCACCGGCGAGTCGGGGGCGGGCAAGTCGATCTTGGCCTGTCGGCCATGGACTACGCCCGCGACGGCTGCCGGATCACCGTACTACTCCGGACTGTTGTTTCCTCGGCACCGCAAATGGACCCCAACTGGCTCGACCGCTTGCTGGCCAGCCGCGCCGCCCCGAATTCAAACCCTACGCTGGAAAAAGTCTAAGGAATCACCATGAAAGTACTGATCGTCCACGCTCATCCCGAGCCTAAATCCTTCACCGCTGCCCTGCGTGACCAGGCGGTGGCCACCCTTGAAGCCCAGGGCCATGAGGTGCAGGTCAGTGACCTGTACAAAATGAACTGGAACCCAGTGGCCAGCGCCGATGACTTTTCCTCGCGGGAGAACTCCGAGTACCTGGTCTATGCGCTGGAGCAACGCCTGGGCGTGAAAAGCCAGTCGCTGGCAGCCGATATCCAGGCGGAACTGGACAAACTGGTGTGGGCCGACCTGTTGATTCTCAACTTCCCGATCTTCTGGTTCTCCGCCCCGGCCATGCTCAAGGGCTGGATCGACCGGGTGCTGGTGTCGGGCATCTGCTACGGCGGCAAGCGCTTCTACGATCAGGGCGGCCTGAGCGGCAAGAAGGCGTTGGTGACGGTGACTCTGGGCGGCCGTGAGCACATGTTCGGTGAAGACGCGATTCATGGCCCGTTGCAGGACATGCTGCGGCCGATCCTGCGCGGTACCCTGGCCTATGTTGGGTTCGAGGTGCTCGAACCTTTCGTCGCCTGGCATGTGCCGTACATCAGCGACGAGGCGCGGCAACGATTCCTGGTTGACTATGACCAGCGTCTGCAACACCTGGCGGACGAGCAACCGTTGGAATTTCCGAGGCTGTCGCAGTTCGATGAGCAGTTGTATCCGCTGAGCCGGCCAGTTGCCGTAGATGCCTATTAACGGCACAAACCCTGAAGAAGCGTGGCTTGCCCGCGATTGCGGTGGGCCAGGCAACATTGATTTTGCCTGAGCCAACGCTTTCGCGGGCAAGCCTCGCTAACGAGCAGAAGGCGCCGCGATGGAGTTTGCGTTCAGCGACGAACAGGAAATGATCCGCGCATCGGCCGAGGGCTTTCTCGCCGATGTCTCGGATTCTACCGCCGTGCGAGCGGCGATGATCAGCGAGCGAGGTTTTGACGAGGCACTCTGGCAGCGCTTGTGCCGCGAAATGTACTGGCCGGCGATTCATATTCCCGAAGCGTACGGCGGGCGAACCGCAGGTGGCCGCCGAGCTGCCACTAGCGGCGGCGCTGGCCAAGGCGCATTGCTCTGAAACCTATTTCCATTGCACGTCCGAGTCGATCCAGTTGCACGGCAGCGTCGGTTTCACTTGGGAATACGAACCGCACCTCTACTTCAAGCGCGCCCGTGCCAGCGAAAGCTTTCTCGGGCTGCCTGCCTGGCACCGCGAGCGGATTGTCGCAGTGATTCTTGGAGAGCAGCCATGAAAATCAGTTTCAGTGAGCAGGTGCCCATAGCTTCGGCCTGGAGTATCAAAAGGTCGATGGCGACACGCCCTTCGATTACGTGACCCGTGGCGCCTGCGCCATGCGGTTCATCGTGGGAATGCGGCGCAAGCGGAGCTGGACGCCAATCAGATTCGCCTAGAGATCGAATATCCGCTGGGTGGTAAATTCTGATCCGGATCGGGATAGCCTTCGTGCACTTTTATAAGGCCGCGGGACACTGCGCTGCACTATGCGAAGGCAAATATCGGACTGTAATGGGCCGCCGTGGTCCATGTTTACCTGCGCAAGTACTGCCAATCGCCGACTGGCACAAAGTCTGCAAGACACTGTTCAGGCCCGCTGTGAATGCAGTCGAGTGGGCAGCCCCCTCGGTCAACGACGATCGATTGGCCGAACAGGTCGTGGGCAACATCGGTGGATCCGGCATAGATGCCTGACTTAGCACCGTAAATGAACAGGCAAAGACGCCTGGAACCGCAAGGTTTCAGGCGTTTTTTTTGCTTTTTGAACAGCTATAGACGGGTGTCTCTTATGAATTCCAATGTTGCCTCTTTGAACAAGCTGCAAACGCTGATCGTGATCGGCAATGGCATGGTCGGACATCATTGCGTCGAACAGCTGATCGAACGCGGTGCCCTCGATCACTATCGCCTGCACGTCTTCAGCGAGGAACCGATGCGTGCCTACGACCGTGTGCACCTTTCCGAATATTTTTCCGGCCGTGATGCCGAGTCGCTGGCCCTCGGTGAAGCCTCGCTGTACCAGACCCCGGGCGTCACCCTGCATCTGGGGGTGCCGGTATTGGAAATCGACCGCGTCCGTCGCCAGGTGATCACCGCGCAAGGCTGCGTCACCTACGACAAATTGGTGCTGGCCACCGGGTCCTATCCATTTGTGCCGCCGATCGAAGGCGCCGAGGGCGATTCGCGGCTGGTGTATCGCACCCTTGAAGACCTCGACGCCATCCGTGCCGCGGCGACCAACGCCCGACGCGGTGTGGTGGTCGGCGGCGGCTTGCTGGGCCTGGAAGCGGCCAATGCCCTGAAAACTCTGGGGCTGGAAGCTCATGTGGTGGAGTTCGCCCCGCGCCTGATGCCGGTGCAGCTGGACGAGTACGGTGGCCTGGCGCTCAAGGCGCAGATCGAACGGCTCGGCGTTGGTGTACACCTGTCGCGCGGAACGCAATCGATCAGCGCAGGCGAGGACTACCGCTACCGGATGAACTTCGCCAATGACGAGTTCCTTGAAACCGACCTGATCGTGTTCTCCGCCGGTATCCGTGCGCAAGATGCGCTGGCCCGTCAATGCTCGCTGGAAGTCGGCCCGCGCGGCGGCGTCGTGATTGACGACCAATGCCTGAGCAGCGATCCGAACATCTACGCCATCGGCGAGTGTGCCGCCTGGAATGGCAGCATTTTTGGCCTGGTCGCCCCGGGTTATCAGATGGCGCGCGGCGTCGCGGCACTGTTGTGCAACGAAGCTGCCGAGCCGTTCATGGGTGCGGACATGTCGACCAAGCTCAAGCTGCTGGGCGTCGATGTCGGTTCCATCGGCGACGCGCACGGCAGCACGCCGGGCGCGCGCAGTTATCAGTTCATGGACGAAACCACGGCCAGTTATCGACGCTTGGTGGTGGATGCGACGGGCAAACACGTACTAGGCGCGGTGCTGGTGGGTGACAACAGCTATTACGACACGCTGCTGCAATACATGCAGAACGCGATTGCGCTGCCGGCGGAACCCGCCAGCCTGATTCTGCCGTCGTCCGAAGGCGCGCCGACCCTGGGCCCGGGCGCCTTGCCCGAATCGGCAACGGTGTGCTCGTGCCACAACGTCACCAAGGGTTCCATTTGCTCGGCCATTGACGGTGGTTGCACTGACCTCGGCCTGCTCAAATCGCAGACCAAAGCCTGCACCGGTTGCGGTGGTTGTGCCGGGCTGCTCAAGCAAGTCTTCGAGCATGAGTTGATTGCCCGTGGCGTCAGCGTCGACAAAAGCTTGTGCGAACACTTTGCCTATACCCGTCAGGAACTCTATGCGCTGGTGCGGGTAGAAGGGGTGATCACCTTCGAAGAACTGCTGGCCAAGCATGGCCGCGGCCACACCGGTTGCGACGTCTGCAAACCGGCGGTGGGCTCAATCCTCGCGTCGTGCTGGAATCAGCCGATCATGGACGCCTCGCTGGTGCCGCTGCAGGACACCAACGACACCTTCATGGCCAACATGCAGAAAAACGGCACCTATTCGGTGGTGCCGCGCATCCCCGGTGGTGAGATCACCGCCGACAAACTGATCGCGATCGGTGTGGTGGCGAAGAAATACGACCTCTACACCAAAATCACCGGCGGCCAGCGTATCGACCTGTTTGGCGCGCAGTTGCATGAACTGCCGGACATCTGGGCCGAGCTGATCGAAGCCGGTTTTGAAACCGGGCACGCCTACGGTAAATCCACCCGGACGGTGAAGTCCTGTGTCGGCAGCACCTGGTGCCGTTATGGCGTGCAGGACAGCGTGCAAATGGCCCTGGCCATCGAGGACCGCTACAAGGGCCTGCGCTCACCGCACAAGCTCAAGTTCGCAGTGTCCGGTTGCACCCGGGAATGCGCCGAGGCCCAGAGCAAAGACGTGGGCGTGATCGCCACCGAGAAGGGCTGGAACCTCTACATCGCCGGCAACGGCGGCATGCGACCGCGCCATGCCGAGCTGTTCGCTACCGACCTCGACGATGAAACCCTGATCCGCTACATCGACCGCTTCCTGATGTTCTACATCCGCACCGCCGACAAATTGCAGCGCACCTCGGTGTGGCGCGAAAGCCTGGAAGGCGGCCTCGATTACCTTAAAGAGGTGATCATCAACGACAGCCTTGGGCTGGGTGAAGAGCTCGAGTCGCAGATGCAGTGGGTGGTCAACCGCTATGAATGCGAGTGGGCCAACGCCCTCAAAGACCCGGAAAAACTCAAGCGCTTCCGTACCTTCGTCAACGATAAACGCCCGGACCCGGACATCCACTTTGTCCAGGAACGCGGTCAGCGGCGCCCGATCATGGCCGCCGAACTCAACCTTATCCCTGTCACCGAGGAGATTGCCTGATGAGCCAGTCCAATACCCAACGCATCGATTCCCTGGAAAACACCGATGCCTGGCAATCGGTGTGTGAACAACAGGATCTGGTCAGTAATTCCGGCGTGGTCGTCTGGCTTGACGGCGCGCAAGTGGCGCTGTTCTACCTGCCGGGTGCCGAGGGTCGGACCCTCTACGCCATCGATAACCATGACCCGCAATCCGGGGCGAATGTCATCGGTCGCGGTTTGGTCGGCAGCATCAAGGGTGATCTGGTCGTTGCATCGCCGATTTACAAACAGCATTTCCGTCTTGAGGACGGTAGCTGTCTGGAGTACCCGCAACAGCGTCTGCGTGTCTGGCCTGTGCGCTTGAACGCTGGCGTGGTGCAAGTCGGGGTGGCTTGAAGGTGATCAACAGAATCGCGCAACAGTATCGGAGGCACTGATGAAAACAGCCGCACAATTGCTGAAACTCAAGGTCGTGCAAAACCGCCAGGTGCATAGCATCGCGCCCGATGAAATGGTGCTTGAAGCCCTGAGGATAATGGCCGAAAAGAACGTGGGCGCGCTTCCGGTGATCGAGGACGGGCAGGTGGTCGGCGTGATCAGCGAGCGCGACTATGCGCGCAAGGTCGTTCTGCAGGGGCGTTCCTCGGTCGGTACGCCGGTGCGCGACATCATGAGCGCGCCCGTGGTGACAGCGGACAGTCAGCAGAGTATCGAGCGTTGCATGGCGGTCATGACCGACAGTCATCTGCGCCACCTGCCGGTGGTGGAGGGCGGCGAACTGATTGGCCTGTTATCGATTGGTGATCTGGTCAAAGAAGCCATCGTCGAACAGGCCGATTTGATTCGGCAACTGGAGCATTACATTCGCGGGCACTGAACGGGTCGGCGCCTCGGTGAGTGGTAATGCTGTTCACCTAAGGTTGGGGTACATATCCGGTTCTTCGGTCACGGCTGCTGGCGGTTTCGCTTTTACAGCGAGTCACTTGGAACAGCCCCAAGTAACCAAGGGCTTTTGCCCCGCCATTCGGTGCCTCGCTTAGGCTCGGCATGCCCTCACTCCGGCATTGCTCCGGGGGCCCGCCGCCATCGGCCATCCATGGCCGGGGGCGGCTACCGCGGCATCCTTGCCGCGGTGCCCCCTGCGCAACGCCTGCGTTCGGCCTCTGGGAAAGGGGCGGCAGATCTGAAGCCAAAGCAAAGCAACGGCAAGATCAACAGCTTCGCGAGCAAGCCCGCTCACATAAAGTAGATCGGCGTACAGCTTTTGCTTCTCACCACTCAGCAGGTCGAGCGTTAGCTCGCCAGCAGCTTTTGATCTTGATGCACCGCCCCCTCGAGAGGCCGAGTGGAGGTTCTGCGCAGTGGGCAACCCGGCATGGATGCCGGGTTAGCCGCCCCCGGCCATGGATGGCCGATGGCGGCGGGCCCACGGAGCAGGACCGGAGCGAGGGCATGCCGAGCCCAGGCGAGGCACCGAACGAAAGGGGCAAGAGCCCTTGGTTACTTGGGGCTCTTCCAAGTGACCCGCCGTAAGGGCGGAACCCTAAGCCGCCGTGACCGCAGAAACGGATATACACACGATCAACAAAACACAGGTCGGCTCTTGATCCACCGCCCCCTCGCTACCCATGTGTGTGCCTGGAAACACCAAACTTGGGGGTTTTGCGGCTTTCTTGATCGGTGTCAACCGCATGGCCAGGCGGGCTCTGTAGTCTCCAGAGACCGACAGCCAGTGCGCTCACCCCCATGTTCGCCGTAGCGCGGGTTGCCTTGACTCAAGGCGAAAACTCCATGATCTATCCGCTGATTCTGACCTTGCATCTGTTTGCCGCGCTGATCTTCATCGGCACGGTGTTCTTCGAAGTGCTGTTCCTGGAAAGCATCCGCAAACAGTTACCCGCCAGGGTGATGCTGCTGGTGGAGCAGGGTATCGGTCGCCGGGCCCGTTCGCTGATGCCGTGGGTGCTGCTGGTGTTGTTCGGTGCGGGACTGGGCATGGTCTGGTTGCGTTACTTGCCAGCCCTTGCCTCACCATTGGCCTCATCGTTTGGCACATTGCTGGCGATGAAAATCGCGGTGGCCGTGAGTGTGCTGCTGCATTTCCTGGGCGCCATGTTTTTGTTCAAAAGCGGCCGAATGAGCCCACGATACCTGCACTTCATCCATGGCAGCCTGTTTTGCCACATGGTCGTTATCGTGCTGCTGGCCAAGGGAATGTTTTACCTGACGTGGTAATCGGGTCTGACCGGTGGTCCGTTGTGCAGACACTTCGCTTGCGCTTGATGTAAATCAAGGAGCATTGATGGTTAAACCCGGAGACTGAAAATCCGCAGCCAGTCTCGGAGTCCGTCATGCTCGATTTATTTCACAACCCAGGCGAATTGATCGCTCGGTGCGATCAAGGCGTGCTTGACCCCAACTGTCATGCCGACACGCAAAAATTTCATGACGGTATTGGCTCTCTGGATCTGCTTCGTGCGGTGCGCGTCAGCCGCCAGAAGTGCCGTCCGCTGTCCCTGAACGTGCAGCTGCCTTCCAGCCTCATGCCGTCTTCCTGTGCCCCGCGCGATATCGCCGGCGAGCACAGCGGCATCGAGCAGTACCTTCAGCGCCTGGAGCGTGAAATCGACCTCGTCGGTTGTCACCTGGGTGCGGAGCAACGGGTCGAGCAGTTTCATTTGGGGGGCGGAACACCCACGGCTGCCCATCTGGAGCGGCTGATGAATCATCTGCGTGGCCGGTTCAACTTTCTCGAACATGAATGCGGCGACTACAGCGTCGAGGTGGACCTTCACCCTACCGACTGGTCGACCATGGGGTTGCTGCGCGACCAGGGTTTCAATCATGTGAGCATTGGCGTTCCCGACATCGAGGCCGACTGTGACAGGTCGGTGGCCTGCTACCAGAACCCGGCGCCGATCCACTCGCTCATGGATGCCGCTCGCACCTTTGGTTTTCGATCAATCAACGTCGATCTGGGTTTTGGCCATGCCTGGCAGACGCCAGACAGTTTTGCGCTGAAACTGGCGACCATTATCGAACTGGAGCCGGATCGGCTGATGGTGTTCGATTATGCCCGGCCACCACGGCGCTATCGGCCGGTGCTCGGTGACAACGTCAGAGAACTGTGCAGCCAGGACGATAAAGGCGCGATGCGCCAGATCTGCTTTGAGCAATTGATGTGCGCGGGTTATCACTACATCGGTCTGGGGCAGTTTGTCCGGCCTGATGATGATCTGGCGGTCGCCCAGGAGCGAGGCCGGTTACGCCGTACCTGTGATGGTTTTTCCCGTCACGGCTATTGCGATCACGTCGGATTCGGTTTGGGTGCCATCAGTCAGATCGACGATTTGTACACGCAAAACACCGACGAGCTTGAACGTTATCAGCAGCAGCTGGACATGAGGCAATTGCCGACGTGTCGCGGCTGGCGCATCGAGGCGGGGGATCAGATCAGGCACATGGTCATGGAGCGTCTGGCCTGTGATCAGGAGTTGGATATCCGCGCCATCGAGAGGCGCTATGGGCTGGTTTTTTCTAAGTATTTCTGCGCTGTCTGGCCGTTGCTGGAGCAATTGAGCCGTGATGGATTGATTGAGTTGTCAGACCGTTTCATCAGCATTCTTCCCGCCGGTCGGTCGGAAGTGGATGCCATCTGCAGCCTGTTTGAAAAGGATTTGGGCGATGCAAAGCATTAACCCACCTGCGAGTTGATTGATCATGAAACCTTCATTCGATTTCAATCGCGCCCTGGTCGAAAAGTATGACCGCCCCGGGCCGCGCTATACCTCTTATCCCACGGCGCCGCAATTTCATCAGGCGTTTGCCGTTGACGACTATCAGCGTGCCGCCCGCGACAGCAATCAGGTGCCTGCGCCAAAACCGTTGTCGGTGTACATCCACATTCCGTTCTGCAAGAGCCTTTGTTACTACTGCGCCTGCAACAAAATCATTACCCAGAAAACCCATCGCGCCGTCGAGTACCTGAAGTACCTCAAGCGTGAAATCGCGATGCAGGCAGCCTTGTTCGACGGCACGCGCAAACTCACACAGCTGCACCTGGGTGGCGGCACACCGACCTATTTGACCAGTGAGCAACTGGCGGACCTGATGGACTGCCTGCACCAGGCGTTCAACATGGATGACAGCGATGACCATGAGTTTTCCATCGAGGTCGACCCGCGCACCATCAGTACCGAGCAGATCCAGTCGTTGCGCCAGCTTGGGTTCAATCGCCTGAGCTTCGGCGTGCAGGATTTCGACCCCGACGTGCAGGCAGCGGTCAATCGCCAGCAAAGTGAAGAGCAGATTTATGCGCTGGTGGCTGCGGCGCGCGAGGCGCAATTCAAGTCGATTAGCGTCGACCTTATCTATGGCCTGCCACTGCAAACCGTGAACAGTTTCGACGTCACCCTCAGCAAGATCATCGCGCTGCGTCCGGACCGGATTGCCGCCTACAGCTACGCGCATTTGCCGGAGATGGTCCGTGCACAACGACTGATTCGCCCCGCCGATATGCCGCCACCGGAGCGCAAACTAGAACTGCTCGAGCTGACTATCCGCCGTCTGACCGAGGCCGGTTACGTCTATATCGGCATGGATCATTTCGCCTTGCCGGATGACGAGCTGGCGCTGGCCCGGGCCAATGGCACCCTGCAGCGTAACTTTCAGGGCTATTCCACCCATGCCGACTGCGATTTGATCGGCCTTGGCGTGTCGTCGATCGGCAAGGTCGGTGACAGCTACAGCCAAAGCGTCAAGGAGCTTTCGCAGTACTACGCCCGTATCGATCAAGGGTTGTTGCCGGTGCATCGGGGTTACCGCTTGAACGCCGACGACTTGCTGCGCCGAGAGGTGATCAGCGACCTGATGTGCCATGGCCGTATCGCGTTCGACAAGTATGAAGCGCGTCATGGCATTCGCTTTGCCGAGTATTTTGCTGAGGCGCTGGCGCAGCTGGACGAGCATGTGCGCGATGGATTGCTGCAGATTCATCACGACGAATTGGTGCTGTTGCCGCAAGGGCATTTGATGATGCGCAGTGCCGCGATGGCGTTTGACGCCTATCTGGGTGGTGAACAAAAAGGGCAGTTTTCACGCACCGTCTGAGACATTGGGTGTGTCCTATAACGACTTATGTTGATTTCAATCAAGGGCAGGGGGCGCAACGCTCCCTAACATGACCGCAAGCCCTTTTGAAATCAGCGAGCCCATGACAATCCATCAGCCTTCGATACACGGCAACCTGCGCGCCTGGGGCGTCGGGCTGGTGGTCCTGCTGATACTGATGCTCGCCACCTTCGACGGAGTTCAGGCCAAGCAATACGGCGACATCGAGCAGCAGCGCATCGAGAAAACCTTCCCTCAGACCGACTCGGTTTCCGCCCCCGAAGGCCCGTTCAAGGTGCGCACGCTGTCCGCCGCCGGCAAGGTGCTCGGCTATGTTTTCCAGAGCCTGGACGTGGTGGATATTCCGGCCTACTCGGGCAAACCGATCAACACCCAAGTGATCCTCGACACCGCCGGCATGATTCAGGATGCCTATGTGCTGGAGCACCACGAGCCGATTTTGCTGATTGGCATCCCTGAGGCAAAACTTCACGGCTTCAGCGCCAAATACAAAGGCATCAAGGTCAGTCAGCGGGTCGTCGTCGGCCATTCCAGCGATCCGAATGCGGTCACCGTCGATGCGATTGCAGGGGCCACCGTCACGGCGATGGTGGTCAACGAGGTCATCATGCGCGCCGCCCACGAAGTGGCCGTGTCACTTAAGTTGATCGCGGACACGGGCGGTGCGGCGCGCAAACCCGCCACCGTGCGCCAGGACTTTTTCGAGCCTGCCACCTGGGAACAACTGACCGGCAACGGCGCCATCCGCCGCTTGAACCTGACCCGTGGCCAGGTCGACACCGCCTTCAAGGGCACCGAAGCCGAAGGCGTCGACAACGCCAGCGCCGATCAGGTTGATGAGACCTTTATCGAGCTGTACACCGCCGACTTGAATCCGCCGACCATCGGCCGCGCGCTGCTGGGCGACAATCAGTATCGCTTTCTCATGCAAGACCTCAAACCTGGCGAGCAGGCCATCGCGGTGCTGGGTCGTGGGCTGTTTTCCTATAAAGGCTCGGGGTATGTGCGCGGCGGTATTTTCGATCGGGTGCAACTGCGTCAGTTCGGCAACGTCATCAGTTTTCGCGACATGGACCACCAGCGGCTCTCGGATGTGTTTGCCAAAGGCATGCCCGAGTTCACTGAGATGTCGATTTTCATTGTGCGCGAACCGGCGAAGTTCGATCCGGGATCGCCCTGGTCCCTGGAATTGCTAGTGCGTCGTCAGACCGGCCCGGTCAGTGGCACGTTCAGCAGCTTCGAACTGCCTTATCAACTGCCCGAGCCGTACCTTGAACGGCCACTGCCCAGCGCCGAAGAACGGGCCGCCCTCGAGGAAGCCGGTCGGCCAATGTGGTTGACCATCTGGTACCAGAAACACTTCCAGATCGCCGTGCTCGGGACCGCGTTGCTGCTGCTGACGGCCATCCTGTTCCTGCAAGACAAGTTCACCCGTCGGCCGCATTTTCTGCACTGGCTGCGCCGGGGTTACCTGGTCTTTACCGTGGTGTTTCTCGGCTGGTATGCGCTGGGGCAGTTGTCGGTGGTCAATGTCCTGACCTTTGTCCATGCGCTGTTCGATCATTTTCGCTGGGAGCTGTTTCTCACCGATCCGCTGATCTTCATGCTCTGGGTCTTCACCGCAGCGAGCATTCTGTTGTGGGGCCGCGGCGTGTTCTGCGGTTGGCTGTGCCCGTTTGGCGCCTTGCAAGAGTTGATCAACGAGGCCGCACGCAAGCTGAAAATCCCTCAATACGAATTGCCGTTCGCGGTGCATGAGCGCTTGTGGGCGATCAAATACATTATTTTGCTGCTGCTGTTCGGCCTCTCCCTGGAGTCGATGTCCACCGCCGAACTGTTCGCTGAGGTGGAACCGTTCAAGACCGCCATCACCCTCAGGTTCGACCGCCAGTGGTGGTTCGTGCTCTACGCGGTGGCGCTGCTGGTCATCAATCTCTTCACGCGCAAAGTCTATTGCCGCTACATCTGCCCCTTGGGCGCGGCGCTGGCGATTCCGAGCAAATTGCGCCTGTTCGACTGGCTCAAACGCCGCAAGGACTGCGGCACGCCTTGCCAACTGTGCGCCAAGGAATGTGAGATCCAGGCGATCCATCCCGATGGCCGGATCAATGCCAACGAGTGCCACTACTGCCTCGATTGCCAGATGACTTACCAGAACGAGAACAAATGCCCGCCGCTGATTAACAAGCGTAAGAAGCGCGGCAAGCCGGCACCCGCCGCTGTGCAGCTGATACCAGTCGTGGAAGTCACCGCTCTGCAATGAACCCCGCGAGCGCCTGTGCGCAGCGACCGTTTTTATCCCTTCAAGGAACACACCTGATGAACGACACAGAATCCAAAAAAACCACTGAAGTGCCGGAACCGACCGGCCTCAGTCGTCGCGGCTTCCTGGGCACCAGTGCGGTCACCGGCGCGGTACTGGCCGGTGCCACGGCCATCGGCGGCGCGGTCTTCACTCGCGAGACCTGGGCGGCAGCGGCCAAGGACGCGCAACTGAAAACCCACGTCGGGCCGGGCGAACTGGATCAGTACTACGGTTTCTGGAGCGGCGGTCATCAGGGTGAAGTGCGGATCATGGGCATTCCGTCGATGCGCGAGTTGTTGCGTGTCCCGGTGTTCAACGTCGATTCCGCCACCGGCTGGGGCCTGACCAACGAAAGCAAACGGATCATGGGCGACAGCGCGCATTTCCAGAATGGCGACTGCCACCACCCGCATTTGTCCATGACCGACGGCAAGTACGACGGCAAGTACCTGTTCATCAATGACAAAGCCAACAGCCGCGTTGCGCGTATCCGTCTGGACATCATGAAGTGCGACAAGATGCTCACCGTGCCCAACGTTCAGGCCGTTCACGGGCTGCGCCTGCAGAAAGTGCCGCACACCCAGTACGTATTCGCCAATGCCGAGTTCGTCATTCCGCACCCCAATGACGGCAGTACCTTCGACCTGCAGGACAAAAACAGCTACACGATGTTCAACGCCATTGATGCCGAGAAGATGGAGATGGCCTTCCAGGTCATCGTCGACGGCAACCTGGATAACACCGACGCCGACTACACCGGCAAGTACGCGGCTTCGACCTGCTACAACTCGGAGAAGGCCTACGACCTGGGCGGCATGATGCGCAATGAGCGTGACTGGGTGGTGGTGTTCAACATCCAGCGCATCGAAGCGGCGATCAAGGCGGGCAAGTTCATTACCCTGGACGGCTCCAAAGTCCCGGTGGTCGACGGTCGTAAAAACGAGGGCAAGGACAGCGCGTTCACGCGTTATATCCCCGTGCCGAAGAACCCCCACGGGATCAACATGACGCCCGATGGCAAGTACTTCATTGCCGCCGGCAAACTCTCGCCCACTTGCACGATCATCGCCACCGCCAAGCTCGATGATCTGTTCGACGACAAACTAAAGGACCCGCGTGACGCGGTGGTCGGCGAACCGGAACTGGGTCTGGGCCCGCTTCACACCACCTACGACGGCCGCGGTAATGCCTACACCACGCTGTTTATCGACAGTCAGGTGGTGAAGTGGAACGTGGAGGAGGCCGTTCGCGCCTACACCGGCGAGAAGGTCAACTACATCAAGCAGAAACTCGACGTGCAGTACCAACCGGGCCACAACCATGCGTCGCTGACCGAAACCCGTGAGGCCGACGGTCAATGGTTGATGGTCCTCAGCAAGTTTTCCAAAGACCGCTTCCTGCCGACCGGCCCGCTGCACCCGGAAAACGATCAGCTGATCGATATTTCCGGCGAGGAAATGAAACTGGTGCACGACGGCCCGGCCTTCGCCGAACCCCACGATTGCATCATGGCCCGTCGTGATCAAATCAGGACCAAAAAAATCTGGGACCGCAACGACCCGTTTTTCGCCGAAACCGTGGTGATCGCCACCAAAGACGGGATCAAGCTGGAGACCGACAACAAGGTCATCCGCGACGGTAACAAAGTCCGCGTCTACATGACCTCGATGGCTCCGGCTTACGGCCTGCCGGAATTCACCGTCAAACAGGGCAACGAGGTCACCGTAATCATCACCAACATCGACAAGATTGAAGACGTGACCCATGGCTTTGTGATGACCAACCACGGGGTGAGCATGGAGATCAGCCCGCAACAGACTTCGTCGATCACGTTCACTGCCGACAAGGCTGGCCTGCATTGGTACTACTGCAGCTGGTTCTGCCATGCGCTGCACATGGAAATGGTCGGCCGCATGCTGGTCGAGAAGGCCTGACGGTTGCCCATCGACAGGAGCGGGCCAATGACCGATTTCAAGCAAACCCCGATGAAGGTCATTGCGCTGGCGCTCCTGTCGATTGGCGGCAGCGCGCTGGCGGCGGTGCAACCCGTCACTAGCTTGCCGTTGAAGCTGGACGCCGAGCAACGCTGGCACCTGCCGGCGGGAGAATACCGCGGCTCGTTCAGCGTCGATCAACCGATGCAGATTGTCTGCGAGCCGGGCGCGGTGTTCCAGGGAGAGGGGCAGGGCAACGGCTTGATCATCAGTGCGCCGGATGTCGGCATCGAGGGCTGCACTTTTCTGGATTGGGGGCACGACCTCACCGCCATGAACGCGGCGCTGTTCATCCAGCCCAAAGCCCATGGCGCGGTGATTAAAGGCAATCGCCTGCAAGGCCAGGGTTTCGGTATCTGGGTCGACGGCACTCAGGATGTGAGCCTGATCGACAACCGCATTCAGGGTGATCCGACGATGCGCTCGCAGGATCGTGGCAACGGCATTCATCTGTATGCCGTGCATGGCGCCAAGGTCATTGGCAATCAGGTCCGCGACACCCGCGACGGCATCTACATCGACACCTCGAACGGCAACCTGCTGCAGGGCAATACCCTGGAAGACCTGCGCTACGGCGTGCATTACATGTTCGCCAACGATAACCAACTGATCGGCAACACCACCCGCCGCACCCGTACCGGCTACGCCCTGATGCAAAGCCGCAAGCTCACGGTGATCGGCAATCGCTCCGAGCAGGATCAGAACTACGGGATCCTGATGAACTACATCACCTATTCAACCTTGCGCGACAACTTCGTCACTGACGTGCGCGACGGCTCGACCGGCGACAGCATGATCAGCGGTGCCGAGGGCAAGGCGTTGTTCATCTACAACTCGCTGTTCAACAGCATTGAACACAATCACTTCGAGCACAGCGCCGTGGGCATCCATCTCACCGCAGGCTCGGAAGATAACCGCATCGCCGACAACGCATTTGTCGGCAATCACCGGCAGGTCAAATACGTCGCCACCCGCTTGCAGGAATGGTCGGCGGATGGCCGAGGCAATTACTGGAGCGATTATCTGGGCTGGGACCGCAACAACGATGGCCTCGGCGATATCGCCTACGAACCCAATGACAACGTCGACCGTCTGCTGTGGCTGTACCCGCAGGTGCGGCTGTTGATGAACAGCCCCGGTATCGAGTTGCTGCGCTGGGTGCAACGAGCCTTTCCGGTGATGAAATCGCCGGGTGTGCTGGACAGTCATCCGCTGATGAAGTCATCCACTCAAACCCTGACCCAGGAGCCCGCCGCATGAACGTCATCGATATAGAAGGCGTCAGCCAGCGTTATGGGCACGCCACCGTGTTGCATCAGCTCAACCTCCGCCTGGCGGAAGGTGAAGTGCTGGGTTTGTTCGGGCACAACGGCGCGGGCAAGACCACCAGCATGAAACTGGTGCTTGGCCTGCTCCAGCCCAGCGAAGGGCACGTCCGGGTGTTCGGTCGTTTGCCCAGTGACCCCCACGTGCGGCGCCTGCTCGGTTATCTGCCGGAGAACGTGACCTTTTACCCGCAGCTGAGCGGTCGTGAAACCTTGCGCCATTTCGCGCGACTCAAAGGCGCAGCGCCCGCTCAGGTGGAAGTGCTGCTCGAGGAAGTCGGCCTGGCGGGTGCGGCGCATCGACGGGTCAAGACCTACTCCAAAGGCATGCGTCAACGCTTGGGGCTGGCGCAAGCGCTGCTCGGCGAGCCGCGTTTGTTGCTGCTCGACGAGCCGACCGTCGGCCTCGATCCCATCGCTACCCAGGATCTGTATCGCTTGCTCGATCGCCTGCGCATCCAGGGCACCAGCATCATTCTCTGTTCTCACGTGTTGCCGGGCGTCGAGGCGCATATCAACCGCGCAGCGATTCTGACCCAGGGTCGCCTGCTGGCCCTCGGCAGTCTGCGCAGTTTGCGTGAGGAAGCCGGGTTGCCGACGCTGATTCGCGCCAACGGGCTCAAGCACGCCGGGCCCTTGCAGCAACGCTGGAACGACGCGGGTCACGTCACCCAGCGCTGGGGTGTCGAAGGTCTTGAAGTGGCCGCGCTCAATGGCAACAAGCTCGGGCTGTTGCGCCAACTGCTCAATGAAGACGAACCGGCCGACGTGGAAATCCATCAGCCGTCTCTGGAAGATATCTACCGCTACTACATGAGCCGCGCCGGTGCAGCGCCGATCGGGGAGGCCGTATGAACGCTGTCTGGAACATGGCCCGCAAGGAATTCAGCGACGGTTTGCGCAATCGCTGGTTGTTGGCGATCAGTGTGTTGTTCGCGGTGCTGGCCATCGGCATCGCCTGGCTGGGCGCGGCGGCCTCCGGGCAATTGGGTTTTACTTCGGTGCCGGCCACCATCGCCAGCCTCGCCAGTCTGGCAACGTTCCTGATGCCGTTGATTGCGTTGCTGTTGGCCTATGACGCCATCGTCGGCGAGGACGAGAGCGGCACGTTGCTGCTGTTGCTGACCTACCCCCTGGGCCGCGGGCAGATTCTGCTCGGCAAGTTTGTCGGCCACGGGTTGATCCTGGCGCTGTCGACGTTGATCGGTTTCGGTTGCGCGATGCTGGCCATTGCCGTGTTGGTGGACGATGTCGAACTGAGCCTGCTGCTCTGGGCCTTCGGCCGTTTCATGGCGTCGTCGACGTTACTGGGCTGGGGTTTTCTTGGGCTGGCCTATGTGCTGAGTAGTGTGTCTGCCGAGAAATCCACGGCGGCCGGGCTGGCGCTGGGTGTCTGGTTCTTTTTCGTGCTGGTGTTCGACCTGGCACTGCTGGCGCTGCTGGTGCTCAGCGAGGGGCAGTTCAACCCGAAAGTGCTGCCCTGGTTGCTGCTGCTCAACCCCGCTGACATCTATCGCCTGATCAACCTTTCCGGTTTTGAACCCGGCGCCCCTGCCGCTGGAGTGCTGACCCTGGGCAGCGATTTACCGATGCCGGGTTCGATGCTCTGGCTGTGCCTGTCGCTGTGGGTGGCGGCGCCACTGGGCTCGGCCTGGCTGTTGTTCCGTCGCCGGGCGACATGAATTTCCCCTTTGATGATTTTTGGAGTCACTGACGATGAGTACGTTTTATCTGACGACGGTGCGCGTGGTGGCGGGCCTGATGATGTGTCTGTTGCTGACGGCCTGTGACAATCCGGCGCAAGCCACCTACAGCGACGCCGCGGCAGCCTTTCATCCCAGTGATGAATGCCACGTCTGCGGGATGATCATCAACGGATTCCCCGGGCCCAAGGGCGAAGTGGTCGAACCGGCCGGGATCAAGAAGTTCTGCTCCACGGCGGAAATGATCGGTTGGTGGTTGCAGCCGGAAAATCATCATGGCGATGCAAAACTGTATGTCCACGACATGGGCCGCAGTCCGTGGAATGCGCCGGATGACGCCCACCTGATTGACGCCAAGGACGCGTTTTACGTGGTCGGCACCCAACTCAAAGGCGCGATGGGCGTGGTGCTGGCGTCCTTCTCCAGCCGGGAGGCTGCTGAAAAGCTTGCCGCAGAACAGGGTGGTGGTCGCTTGCTGCGCTTTAGTGAGATCACTCCCGCGCTGCTGCAACAACACTAGCGTCGTCGAGAAAATCTGATCGCCGTCAAGTCGGTATTTCTTCATCTGCTCAAAGATAGGCGTTCGCTACGTCCCCAGTGCTAGGCATCCGCGATGTCCAGGAGTAAATGATGAAAACCGAGTTTCAGGATCGTTTGGCGGTGGTCACGGGTGCCAGCTCCGGGATTGGTCTGGCGCTGTGCGCCGCGTTGTTACCGCGCGGCGTCAAGGTGCTGGCGATGTCACGGACCCTGGGTGAACTGCCGGCCTTGCAGCAGATCTACGGCGAACGGTTGCAGTGGTTTGCCGGGGACGTCACGAATCAGCAAGACCTGCGCGAGCTGGCCGAGCGCGCTGCGGCGCTGGGCCCCGTGGACTATCTGGTGCCCAACGCGGGGATCGCAGAAATGGCCGACAGCCTGGATATGCAGGCTTTCCAGCGCCAGTGGGCGGTCAACGGCGCCGGGGCGTTGAACACCCTGGCGGCGTTGCGGGGTGAATTGGCGAGTCCGGCGTCGGTGGTGTTTGTCGGGAGTTTCCTGACCGGTTCGAGCTTCCCCGGGCTGGCCGCCTGCATTGCCAGCAAGGCCGCGCTCGCGGCTCAGGCACGCACGCTGGCGGTGGAATTCGCGAGCTTTGATGTGCGCATCAATCTGGTCTCCCCGGGACCGACCGCCACCTCGATGTGGGACAACCTGGGGTTGAGCGAGGATCAGCTTGAAGACGTCGCTACCCACCTCACCAAACGCCTGGTGCCCGGTCATTTTCTCGACGCGGCGGCGGTGGCCAATGTGATTGTCTTTCAACTGTCGCAAGGTGCTCGCGGTGTTTACGGTCAGGACTGGAAGGTCGATAACGGTTACACCTTGGGCTGAAGGGTAAATACACACTTGGGTGTAATGCTGTTCACTTAAGAAAATAGATCAGAATAATGAAATGGCTACCCCGCCGCCCCCTGTGATCGCCCACTAAGCTTTCACAGGGGGCTCATCGGAGACCGTTGCCATGAACAAAGTAGCTATTGCCGCCATCGACGTGTTTTGCTGGCTACCTTGGCGGCGCTCTATGACAAGGTCAGCCGCACAGAACCCGCGTTGCTGCGGGCCTTGGTCACCGGTAGCCAAAACCCGAAACCCAATCACCCTTCCTGATACCCAAACATTCAGCCAGCCCGCATATCCCCCAGGTTAACAAAAGATAACGTGGCGTCGATTGTCAGACCTTTCCAAACCCCGATAGGATAAGCCAGCTTCCGAAGGGGCTCTAGATTGCATATTCCAGGACTATGCTCCAGAAAAGACAATCCAAAAGAGCAGCCCTTACGGCGCCCTGAAAGGTTGAACGACCTAACAATAATAATGGGGGAAGGTCTATGAGTGAGCCTGTCATGGGTGTGGGTATTTGCCGCCCGCCGGCATTACGCAAATTCGCGTTGCTGGCTACAGCGCTCTCGCTGTTGGGCTGTGCCGTGCTGTCGGCACCTGTACTGGCCGCTGCTGCGCCAGCATCCGACATTGTTTATTCCGTTGAGTCTGCCAAAGCCAGCAAGAGCCTGATGCTCGACGTCGTGCACGCCGGCAAGCGCCTGGTGGCGGTCGGGGATCGCGGGCACATTCTGTATTCCGATGACCAGGGCGCGACCTGGACCCAGGCCAAGGTGCCGACCCGGCAACTCCTGACCTCAGTATTTTTTGTCGACGACAAACACGGTTGGGCCGTCGGCCATGACGCTCAGATCCTCGCCAGCGAGGACGGTGGCGTCACCTGGACCAAGCAATTTGAAGACCTGAAACGCGAATCGCCGCTGCTCGACGTCTGGTTCAAGGACGTCACCAGCGGCTTTGCCGTGGGCGCTTATGGTGCGCTGCTGGAAACCACCGACGGCGGCAAGCACTGGGAAGACGCCAGCGATCGCCTCGACAACGAAGACCAGTACCACCTCAACGCCATTGCCGCGGTCAAGGATACCGGTCTGTTCATCGTCGGTGAGCAGGGCAGCATGTTCCGCTCCGCCGATTGGGGCCAGACCTGGGAGAAGCTTGAAGGCCCATACGAAGGTTCGCTGTTCGGTGTGATCGGCACCGCTCAGGCCAATACGCTGCTGGCCTACGGGCTGCGGGGCAATCTGTTTCGCTCCACCGATTTCGGCACCACCTGGGAGCCAATCGAGTTGAAGGCGGCTCGTGGTGCGCTGGAATTTGGTCTATCCGGCGCCACGCTACTCGACGACGGTTCTATCGTGATCGTCGGTAACGGCGGCTCCGTGATCCGCAGCAACGACAACGGCGAAACCTTCAGCGTGTTCAATCGTCCGGATCGTATTTCCGTTTCGGCGGTGACTGCGGCTGGCAACGGCAATCTGATTCTGGCAGGACAGGGTGGCGTTCGCGTCACTTCGCCAACCGGCGCAGAGAATGGAAAAAATGGGTCGTCCAAATGAGCCGGGCAAATAATAAAAAGGCGGGTCTATGACATCCTTGAGCAGTCATCACCAAGACAAGGCGACGTTTCTTGAACGCCTGATTTTCAACAACCGCCCGGCAGTGATCGTGATCTGCCTGCTGGTGAGTATTTTTCTGTTCTGGCAGGCGACGCTGATTCGGCCGTCCACCAGTTTCGAAAAAATGATCCCGCTCGACCATCCGTTCATTCAAAAGATGATGGAGCACCGCAACGATCTGGCGAACCTGGGCAACACGGTGCGGATCTCGGTGGAAGCCACCGACGGCGACATCTTCTCCAAGGAATACATGGAGACCCTGCGCCAGATCAACGACGAGGTGTTCTACATCTCCGGCGTTGACCGTTCCGGCCTGAAGTCGCTGTGGAGCCCGAGCGTACGCTGGACCGAAGTAACAGAGGAGGGTTTCGCCGGTGGTGAAGTGATTCCACAGAGCTATAACGGCTCCCAGCAAAGCCTCGATCTGTTGCGCAACAACGTGCTCAAGTCCGGTCAGGTCGGGCGTCTGGTGGCCAACGACTTCAAGTCGAGCATTGTCGATATCCCGCTGCTGGAGTCCTACCCGGACCCGCAGGACCAAGGCAAGTTGCTGGCGCTGGACTATCGCAAGTTCTCTCACGAACTCGAAGACAAGATCCGTAACAAGTTTGAAGCCCAAAACCCTAACGTGCAGATCCACATCGTCGGTTTCGCCAAGAAAGTCGGCGACCTGATCGACGGGCTGGTCATGGTGGTGATGTTCTTCGGCGTCGCCTTCATCATCACGTTGATCCTGCTGTATTGGTTCACCAACTGCATGCGCAGCACCGTGGCGGTGTTGAGTACAACGCTGGTGGCGGTCGTCTGGCAGCTCGGTTTGATGCATTTCTTCGGCTTCGGACTTGATCCGTATTCAATGCTGGTGCCGTTCCTGATCTTCGCCATCGGTATTTCCCACGGTGTGCAGAAAATCAACGGTATTGCCTTGCAGTCCAGCGAGGCGGACAACGCTTTGACCGCGGCGCGGCGTACGTTCCGCCAGTTGTTCCTGCCGGGGATGATTGCGATCCTCGCGGATGCGGTGGGTTTCATCACGCTGCTGATCATCGACATCGGGGTGATTCGCGAACTGGCTATCGGCGCGTCCATCGGCGTGGCAGTGATCGTGTTCACCAACCTGATTCTGCTGCCAGTGGCGATTTCCTACGTAGGCATCAGCAAACGCGCCGTCGAACGCAGCAAGAAAGACGCACACCGCGAGCACCCGTTCTGGCGTCTGCTGTCGAACTTTGCCAGCCCGAAAGTCGCGCCGGTGTCGATTGTTTTGGCCTTGCTGGCCTTCAGTGGTGGCCTTTGGTACAGCCAGAACTTGAAAATCGGTGACCTCGACCAGGGCGCTCCCGAACTGCGTCCGGACTCGCGCTACAACAAAGACAACAACTTCATCATCAGCAACTACTCCACCAGTTCCGACGTGTTGGTGGTGATGGTCAAGACCAAGTCTGAAGGTTGCTCGCGCTTCGAAGCCATGGCGCCGATCGACGAGCTGATGTGGAAGATGCAGAACACCGAGGGCGTGCAGTCGGCGATCTCGCTGGTGACGGTGTCCAAGCAGATGATCAAGGGCATGAACGAAGGCAACCTGAAATGGGAAACCCTGTCGCGTAACCCGGACGTGCTGAACAACTCCATCGCTCGGGCTGATGGTCTGTACAACAACAGTTGCTCATTGGCACCGGTGTTGGTGTTTCTCAACGATCACAAGGCCGAAACCCTGGATCGCGCGGTGCATGCAGTGCAGGATTTCGCCAAGGAGAACAACAAGGAAGGCCTGGAATTCATCCTCGCTGCCGGTAACGCCGGCATCGAGGCGGCCACCAACGAGGTGATCAAGGAATCCGAGCTGACCATCCTGATTCTCGTCTACATCTGCGTCGCGGCCATGTGCATGATCACCTTCCGTTCCTGGGCGGCGACCTTGTGCATCGTATTACCGCTAGTACTCACCTCGGTACTCGGCAACGCCCTGATGGCCTTCATGGGCATCGGCGTGAAAGTCGCAACCTTGCCGGTGGTGGCGCTGGGCGTGGGAATTGGCGTGGACTACGGGATCTACATCTACAGCCGACTTGAAAGCTTCCTGCGTGCCGGCCTGCCGTTGCAAGAGGCGTACTACCAGACGCTGAAGTCCACCGGTAAAGCCGTGTTGTTCACCGGGCTGTGCCTGGCGATCGGTGTGTGCACCTGGATCTTCTCAGCCATCAAGTTCCAGGCCGACATGGGCCTGATGCTGACCTTCATGTTGCTCTGGAACATGTTCGGCGCACTGTGGCTGCTGCCAGCGCTGGCACGGTTCCTGATCAAACCGGAGAAACTGGCGGGGCAGAAGGGTAATTCGTTGTTTGCACACTGATCTATCGCTGAAACTAAAAAGCCGCAACCTCAGGGTTGCGGCTTTTTTACATGCCGAATTCCACACCAAATCCTTGTGGGAGCAAGCAAGCTCGCTCCCACAAGGATTTGTGGTGATCAGGAAAGGTCGGTACCCAGCACCACGTTCAGCGCACTGCGCGCATCATCCAGCTGCACCAACGTCGCATGCCGTGCACCGAGTGCATCACGATTCTCGATAGCCGTCAGAATCGCCTTATGCCGTGGCAATGCCAGTTCATGCAGATTCGGCCGCTGGTTGGAATGCTTCAAGGCTTCGGCAATCGCCACCGACAGCATGTTGCACAGGTTCGCCAGCAAGTCGTTGTGCGTCGCATCAGCAATCCGGCTATGGAAATCCAGGTCCGGTTGCAAGAGCGCTTCGGGGGTCGGTGCGGCTTCCATGCGTTGGTAGGCTTCACCGATCGAGGCGATGTCATCGTCCGTGGCGAACTGCGCGGCGAGGGCAGCCGCAGCGGGTTCGATGATGCTGCGCACGCTGGTCAGCAAATCGAAAAACTCATTCTGCGGGCTGCTTTGCATCAGCCAATGCAAAACGTCCGGGTCGAGCATGTGCCATTCCTTGCGCTGCTTGACCACCGTGCCGACCCGCGGACGGGAATACACCAGTCCCTTGGCGACAAGTACGCGAGTGGCCTCGCGCAGCACCGGGCGGCTGACTGCGTACTCCTCGCACAGCAGGGCTTCAGGGGGCAATTTGTCGCACGGTTTAAAGCGCCCGGAAACAATCTGCATGCCCAGTTCCTGGACGATGCGCGAATGCATGCTTTTGCGGTCGGAGGGTTTGCGGTAATCCATGGGGAACGGCGCGATCCTGTGCGATGGGTGCCGCGCATGATAACAGGCGCGCGGTGATCGTTCCCACGCTCTGCGTGGGAATGCATCTAGGGACGCTCTGCGTCCCCTCGCGGTGGGGCGTTAGTGGGAGTGGCGGGGGACTTCAGAACCGCGGCAACCCACCAGGAAGTCGAAATCGCACCCCTGATCCGCCTGCAGCACATGGTCGATGTACAGCTGACGATAACCGCCCACGATCAGTTGCTGCGGTGGTTGCAGATCGGCCATGCGCGCCGCCAGTTCGGCGTCCGGAATGTCCAGGTGCAGACGCCCGTTGGCGCAGTCGAGTTCGATCCAGTCACCTTCCTGCACTGTCGCCAAAGGCCCGCCGGCAGCCGCTTCCGGCGCCACGTGCAAAACCACGGTGCCGTACGCCGTGCCGCTCATGCGCGCGTCGGAAATGCGCACCATGTCCGTCACGCCCTGGGCCAGCAGCTTGGCCGGCAAGCCCATGTTGCCGACTTCGGCCATGCCCGGATAACCCTTTGGCCCACAATTCTTCATTACCAGAATCGAGTTGGCATCCACTTCCAGCTCCGGATCGTTGATCCGTGCCTTGTACATGTCGAAGTTCTCGAACACCACCGCACGCCCGCGATGTTGCATCAGTTCGGTGCTGGCGGCGGAGGGCTTGAGCACCGCACCGAGGGGCGCCAGGTTGCCGCGCAACACACAGATGCCGCCGTCAGCGCGGATCGGGTTGTCGAGGGTGCGGATCACTTCGTCCTGACCGTAGATCGGTGCGTCCTTGGTGTTCTCGCCGAGGGTCTTGCCGTTGACGGTCAGCGCATTCGGATTCGGAATCAGGTTGGCTTCCCCCAGACGTCGCAGCACCGCTGGCAGGCCGCCGGCATAGTAGAACTCTTCCATCAGGAAACGCCCGGACGGTTGCAGGTCGACAATGGTCGGCATGCCGCGACCGATGCGGGTCCAGTCATCGAGGTCCAGTTCCACGCCGATGCGCCCGGCAATGGCTTTTAAATGGATCACGGCGTTGGTCGAACCACCGATGGCGGCGTTCACGCGAATGGCGTTTTCGAAGGCCTCTTTTGTAAGGATTTTCGACAGCTTCAAGTCTTCGCGAACCATCTCCACCGCCCGCATGCCGGACATATGCGCCAACACATAACGACGCGCATCCACCGCTGGAATCGCCGCGTTGTGCGGCAGGGAAGTGCCGAGGGCTTCAGCCATGCACGCCATGGTCGAGGCAGTGCCCATGGTGTTGCAAGTACCGGCCGAGCGGGACATGCCACCCTCGGCGGCGAGGAAATCGTCGATAGTGATGGTGCCGGCTTTCACCTGTTCGCTGAGCTGCCAGACCACGGTGCCCGAGCCAATGTCCTGCCCTTTGTGCTTGCCGTTGAGCATCGGCCCGCCGGTGACGACGATCGTCGGCACGTCGCAACTGGCCGCGCCCATCAACAACGCCGGTGTGGTTTTGTCGCAACCGGTCAGCAGCACAACACCGTCAATAGGATTGCCGCGAATCGCTTCTTCGACGTCCATGCTCGCCAGGTTACGGGTGAGCATGGCGGTCGGGCGCAGGTTTGATTCACCGTTGGAGAACACCGGGAATTCCACCGGGAAGCCCCCAGCCTCGATCACCCCACGCTTGACGTGCTCCGCAATCTGGCGGAAATGCGCGTTGCACGGGGTCAGTTCCGACCAGGTGTTGCAGATGCCGATGATCGGCTTGCCGTGGAACTGGTGATCGGCGATGCCCTGATTCTTCATCCAGCTGCGGTACATGAAGCCGTTCTTGTCGGCAGTGCCAAACCATTGGGCGGAGCGCAGGGTGAGTTTCTCATCAGACATGATCGGTTCTCTTATTGTAAGACTATATTGTCGAGCTTCGGCGTAACATAGGCTTTAATTCGGTCGTTTGGAAGTCTTGTTGCGTAAATAGTATTACTATATAGTCCATTTCAACGGAGGGACAGCCCTGGCGGTTTTCCGCGAGAGGCGTCCCCCGAGGTTCTATAACAACAACAATTGGAGACCGATCTCATGAGCCAGGAACTGCGGCTTATTCGTCGCATCACGCTGAAACTGATTCCCTTCCTGATCCTGCTGTACCTGATCGCCTATGTGGATCGCTCCGCCGTAGGCTTCGCCAAGCTGCACATGGGCGCTGACCTCGGTATCGGTGACGCGGCTTACGGTCTGGGTGCCGGGCTGTTTTTCATTGGCTACTTCCTGTTGGAAATCCCCAGTAACCTGATGCTCGATCGCTTCGGCGCGCGACGCTGGTTCGCGCGGATCATGGTCACCTGGGGTGCCATCACCATCGGCATGGCCTTCGTCCAGGGCCCGCACAGTTTCTATGTGATGCGCTTTCTGCTCGGTGCGGCGGAAGCCGGGTTCTTTCCGGGCGTTCTCTACTACATCACCCAATGGTTCCCGGTGCGCCATCGCGGCAAGATCCTTGGACTGTTCATCCTTTCCCAACCCATCGCCATGTTGATCACCGGCCCGGTGTCCGGCGGTCTGCTCGGCATGGACGGCATTCTTGGCCTGCATGGCTGGCAGTGGCTGTTCATCGTCATCGGTACCCCGGCAATCCTGTTGACCTGGCCGGTGCTGCGTTGGCTGCCGGACGGTCCGAAACAGGTGAAGTGGATGGACCAGGCTGAAAAGGACTGGCTGGCCGGCGAACTGAAAAAGGATCTTGAGGCATACGGCCAGACCCGCCACGGCAATCCGTTGCACGCCCTCAAGGACAAACGGGTGTTGTTGCTGGCGCTGTTCTACCTGCCGGTGACCCTGAGCATTTACGGCCTGGGTTTGTGGCTGCCGACCCTGATCAAGCAGTTCGGTGGCACGGATCTGGTGACTGGCTTTGTGTCGTCGGTGCCGTACATCTTCGGGATCATCGGTTTGCTGATCATTCCGCGCAGTTCCGACCGCTTGAATGATCGCTACGGCCATTTAGCGGTGCTTTATGTGTTGGGTGCCATCGGCCTGTTCCTCAGTGCCTGGCTGACGGTGCCGGTGCTGCAACTGGCGGCGTTGTGCCTGGTGGCCTTCGCGCTGTTTTCCTGCACCGCGGTGTTCTGGACCTTGCCGGGCCGCTTCTTTGCCGGTGCCAATGCGGCGGCCGGGATCGCTTTGATCAACTCGGTGGGCAACCTTGGCGGCTACATCGGTCCATTCGTGATCGGCGCGCTCAAGGAGTACACCGGCAACCTGGCCTCGGGCCTGTATTTTCTTTCAGGTGTGATGGTGTTCGGGTTGATGTTGACCGGCGTGGTCTATCGCCTGTTGGAGCGCAAGCACGTACTGCCTGCCGACCAGTTCGCTGCCAGCGCCCGTGGCGCTACCCGCACTTAATCTGCAAACAGGAGAAGGTTCATGCGTTTAGTTCAGTTCGAATTGAGTAACGGCGAGCGCCGGGTTGGCGTGGTCGAGGACGGTCTGGTGCGCGAAGTGCAGGACGCGCGCACGGTTCGCGACCTGGCGTTGGCGGCGATCGAGGCGGGCGTCAATCTTGAGCAACAGGTGAACACCCTGGGCCTGGGCATCAGCCATGACTATGCAGAACTGTTGGCCAAGCTGCGCATCCTGCCACCGCTGGATCACCCGGATCTTGCGCACATGCTGGTCAGCGGCACGGGCCTGACCCATTTGGGCAGTGCGTCGGCGCGGGACAAGATGCATCAGCAAGTTGGCGACGAAGCCGCGATGACCGACACCATGCGCATCTTCAAATGGGGCGTGGAGGGCGGTAAACCGGCCGCGGGGCAGGCCGGCGTGCAACCGGAATGGTTCTACAAGGGTGACGGCAGCATCGTCGTTCGACCGGGTCAACCGTTCCCGTTGCCGCCGTTCGCCGAAGACGCTGGTGAAGAACCAGAACTCAGCGGCCTCTACGTCATCGGCCACGACGGCAAGCCGTATCGCCTCGGTTTCGCGGTGGGTAACGAGTTCTCCGATCATGTAATGGAACGCAAGAATTACCTGTACCTGGCGCACTCCAAATTGCGCAGTTGCAGTTATGGCCCGGAACTTCGAGTCGGCGAATTGCCTCAACATCTGGCAGGCACCAGCCGCATCCTGCGTGACGGCGAGGTGCTGTGGCAGAACGAGTTTCTCAGTGGCGAGGCCAACATGTGCCACAGCCTGGAAAACCTCGAGTACCACCATTTCAAGTACAGCCAGTTCCTGCGTCCGGGCGATGTGCACATTCACTTTTTCGGCACCGCGACCCTGTCCTTTGCCGACGGCATTCGCACCCAGCCGGGTGACGTTTTCGAGATCAGTCAGGCCGAGTTCGGTGCACCGTTGATCAACGGTATTGCACCCGTTGAAGCGGCGTTCGAGCCCGGCACCGTCGGCACCCTTTAAGGAGATACCCATGCCCCAGATTCTTGGTCACAACTACATCGGCGGTCAGCGCAGTGCGGCCGGTCAGCTCAAACGACAGAGCGTCGACGCCAGCACAGGCGAAGTGTTGCCGTACGATTTCTCCCAGGCGACCCCGGAAGAAGTCGATGCCGCCGCCAAGGCTGCCGCTACGGCTTATCCGGCGTATCGCAGCTTGAGCGCCGAACGTCGTGCGCAATTTCTTGATGCGGTTGCCGATGAACTGGACGCGCTGGGTGATGACTTTGTTGCGGTGGTGTGCAGCGAAACCGCGCTGCCCGCCGCACGGATTCAAGGCGAACGCGGTCGCACCAGCGGCCAGATGCGTCTGTTCGCCCAAGTGCTGCGTCGCGGTGATTTCTACGGTGCGCGGATCGATCTGGCGTTACCTGAGCGTATACCGTTGCCGCGTCCGGACTTGCGTCAGTACCGCATCGGCCTCGGACCGGTTGCCGTGTTTGGCGCCAGTAACTTTCCGTTGGCGTTCTCCACGGCTGGCGGCGACACCGCGTCGGCGTTGGCCGGCGGTTGCCCGGTGGTGTTCAAGGCCCACAGCGGTCACATGGCAACTGCCGAACTGGTAGCGGACGCGATCATCCGCGCCGCAGAGAAAACCGGCATGCCGGCCGGCGTGTTCAACATGATCTACGGCGGCGGGGTTGGTGAAGCGCTGGTCAAGCATCCGGCGATTCAGGCGGTTGGCTTTACCGGCTCGCTGAAGGGCGGCCGTGCGTTGTGCGACATGGCTGCTGCACGTGCGCAGCCAATCCCGGTGTTCGCCGAGATGTCGAGCATCAACCCGGTGATCGTTTTACCGCAGGCGCTCGAGACTCGGTCAGAAACCGTCGCTCGGGACCTGACGGCCTCGGTGGTTCAAGGCTGCGGGCAGTTCTGTACCAACCCGGGTCTGGTCATCGGTATTCGCTCGCCGCAGTTCAGCGCGTTTGTGCAACAGGTGGCTGGGCTGATGGGCGATCAACCTGCGCAAACGATGCTCAATGCGGGCACCTTGAGCAGCTATGGCAAAGGCTTGCAAAAACTACTCGCTCATCCGGGCATCGAGCATCTGGCCGGTCAGGCACAACAGGGCAATCAGGCCCAGCCGCAACTGTTCAAAGCCGATGTCAGCCTGTTGATCAATGGCGATGAAGTGCTGCAGGAAGAAGTGTTCGGCCCGACCACGGTGTTCGTCGAAGTGGCGAATCAAGCGCAACTCAGCGCCGCGTTGAACGGCCTGCACGGGCAGCTGACGGCGACGATCATTGGCGAGCCGGCGGACTTCGAGCAGTTCAGCGAGCTGACACCATTGCTGGAACAGAAGGTCGGACGGATCTTGCTCAACGGTTACCCGACCGGGGTGGAAGTCTGCGATTCGATGGTCCATGGCGGTCCTTATCCGGCAACTTCCGATGCGCGCGGCACCTCGGTGGGCACCTTGGCTATCGACCGTTTCCTGCGCCCGGTGTGCTTCCAGAACTACCCCGACAGTTTGCTGCCGGATGCGTTGAAGAATGGCAATCCATTGCGCATTCAGCGATTAGTGGACGGCCAACCCTCCCGCGACGCCCTCTAACGGTGACTGATCGTTCCCACGCTCTGCGTGGGAATGCAGCCTGGGACGCTCCGCGTCCCTTCAAAGCCGAACGCAGAGCGTCCGAAGAGGCATTCCCACGCAGAGCGTGGGAACGATCATTGCGGTGTGATGAGCTATCATTGCGTCTTTCCCATTCAAAGATTACTGCCATGACTGCCGCTACCGACACCTTGCTCGCCACCCTCGAACACTGCGATATGGTAGAGATCGACGGGCTGCACGCCTTCGAATTCTCCCTCGATAAAGACGACAATCTGCACATCGAATGCCTCGACGGCCGCGTGCCCAAGCAGTGGGAGTTCACCCCGGCCGAGGTCGAGGCTGCGACCTTCGATGCAACCCTGCAAAGCTGGCTGATCACCGGTCAGTCCGGCGAGCACCGGTTGGTGTGCATGACCGCGTTCCGCAGTGGTGACGACGAGGAAGAAGCGAATGAGGATGCGTAGGCTCTGGCCGCTGTTGATCGCCGGCAGCGTCGGCGCGATGGGCGTTCAGACTGCGTCGGCCGAGGACTATCAGCTGCTGGTCGGTTCCTACACGGCCGGCCAGAGCCAAGGGATCTATCGCCTGAACTTCAACGCCGCCACCGGGCAGATCGACGCCAAACCGCTGCAAGTGGTCAAGAGTGAAAACCCGTCCTGGCTGACCCTGTCCAAGGATCAGCATCGCCTGTTTGTGGTCAACGAAAACGGTCCCGGACAGGCTGATCCGGTAGGGCGCGTCAGCAGCTATGCGATCGATCCCAACACCCATGCGCTGAGCCCGATCAATCAGGTGCAGAGCCTGGGCAACGAGCCGACTCATTCGAGCCTCAGCCTTGAAGCCAGTCACCTGTTTGTCAGCAACTATTCGGTGGCTGAAGATCCGGGCGGCACTTTGGCGGTGTTGCCAGTGGGCGCCGACGGCCAGCTCAAATCGGTGGTGCAGATGAGCAGCCATCCGTCCAGCCGGGTTAATCCCGAGCGGCAGATGTCGGCGCATGTGCATTCGACGATTTCATCGCCGGACGGCAAGTATGTGTTCTCCAATGACTTGGGCGCCGACAAGGTCTTTGTCTACCGCTTCGACCCCAAGGCCAACCCGGAACTGCCATTGACCGCCGCTACACCGGCGTCCGTCCAGTTGCCAGCCGGCAGCGGGCCGCGTCATTTGCTGTTCAGCGCCGATGGCAAACACGCGTGGTTGACCATGGAAATGAGCGCGCAGGTCGCGGTGTTCGACTACAAGGACGGCAAGCTCGAGCAAACGCAAATGGTCGAATTGGCGACGGGTCAGCCCACTTCGGACAAGGCAGCCGCTGCGCTTCACGCGTCGAGCGATGGCAAGTTCCTCTACGTCAGCAACCGTGGCACCGTCAATCAGCTGCTGGTGTTCGCCATCGATCCTGCGACCGGCCACCTCAAGGAGCTGCAACGCCGCTCGGTGGAAGGTGATCACCCGCGTGAATTCAGCCTCGATCCGAGTGGCAAGTTCTTGCTGATCGCCAACCAGAAAAGTAACCAGATTGTCGTCGTCGAGCGCGATTCAAAGACAGGCCTGCTGGGTAAAACTGTGCAAAAGCTGCCGATGGATGCCCCGAGCGACCTCAAGTTCCTGGAGCGTCAATAGGACGCAGGCCTCGGTTAATGGGGCTTGCATCCTTCTATTAATGACGCTGATATCTGCTAATGCTACAAAAGATTTCAAGACGCCAACCTCGACGGTTAAGTTTGCTTCACGGCCCCACCGGGCAAGCAAACCAACTGAATCCGAGGAATACCGCCATGAACTTCAATCTCTTCGCCGTAATCGCTGCTTCCGCTATCTCTGCCACTGTTGCTCTGCCAGCCAGCGCCAACATTGAAATCAGCGACAAAAAATCCCACGCGCAAAGCTACACCCAGAAGTATCTGCAACAGAGCGCCAACTTTTACGCGGCTCTGGATCACAAAACCCAAGCCTGAAATTTGAACCCTGCACCTTTTATGCAGGAGCGAAGTCACTTGCGCCGATCGAGCTGAAAAGCTTCGAAAGACCCTGAGTGATGTCGCTCCTGCATAACGCGTTGCCTGTTCGCTCGGCGTTGGAGATGTGTGAAGTGTTCGCCAGCTGCTACAGGGATCAGGTGTGGCTACTTTTGCATTACGCCAACAAATAACTCCGACGCCAGAAACCGCTGCAACCAGGCCTGCAAACGCCGATAGGGCGTCTGCCCGAACCACTCGCGATCCACATGGGCGAACTGCCGCACGAACGGCATCAGTGCGACATCCGCCAGACTCGGATGCTCGGTCAGTAAGTAGTCGCGTCCCTCCAGCAACTCATCGAGCTTGCGCAAAAACACCTCGCCCTCGGCGCGATAAAACGTCATCGGCTGCTCGGGATACCGTTCGGCGTACTTGTAGCGATTCAGGTGCACCTTGAACACCTGATCGTTTTCTTCGATCAGCCCGGCGATGTGTTGCTGCCCGACAGGGTCATCCTTGAGTAACCAATCCTGCGGATCTTTCTGCGCCAAAGCCCAGTGCATGATCGCCAGGCTTTCATCGATCACCTGACCGTCGACGCTCAGCACCGGCACCGTGCCTTTGCTTGACAGCGTGAGCATTTCGGCAGGCTTGGCCTTCAGGCTGACCTCGACAATGTTCACCGCAACCCCTGAATAGCGCAGGGCCATGCGTGCTCGCATCGCGTAGGGACAGCGGCGGAAGGAATACAGCGTATTCATTTCACCTCCAGGGTACTCAGGCCGTTGCCCTGACGGCGGACCTGAATCTGCACCGGAATCCGTTCATGCATTTCCTGGACATGGGAAATCACCGCAACCTTGCGGCCCTGGGCCTGCAAGCCATCGAGGGCGTCCATGGCCAGTTGCAGGGATTCCGGATCAAGGCTGCCAAAGCCTTCGTCGATGAACAGCGATTCAATTTTCAGCGTGCTCGACGCCATCGATGCCAGGCCCAATGCCAGGGCCAGCGACACCAGGAAGGTCTCACCGCCGGACAGCGAATGCACCGAACGCAGTTCATCACCCATCTCGGTGTCCATCACCAACAAGCCGAGCATGCTGCCCCCACGTTTCAGGCGATAGCGTCGCACCAGTTGCCGCAACTGCACGTTGGCGTGATGCACCAGCAAGTCGAGGTTGTAGGCTTGAGCGATCTTGCGGAAAGTGTCGCCCGTGGCCGAACCAATCAGTGCATTCAAACGTGCCCAGCGCTGGTACTCGGTGTAGGCGTCGGCGATCTGCTGCGCGAGGGCCTGATTGGCGTTTTGCCGGCGCTGATCCTCGGCCTGTTCGGCGCGCAGTTCGGCGCAACGGTGTTCACTGGCGGCGGACAGGTTTTGCAATTCGGCAAGCGCTGTCGCCAGTTGTTCGGCGTCGAGATTGCCGTTGTGCTGTGCCTGATGGCTGAGCAAGCGTTGATCCCGCTCCTGCAATAGCACCTTGAATTGTTCAATGGCTTTTTCGCTGTGCTGCAACTGCTGGCGCAACTCGCTGACCTGTTGATCATCGACGCTCAGCAGATCTTCCAGGCCACCGTCATCCAGTTCCGGATGCAATGCGCGCCAGTCACCAATCTTGCCGCTCAGCTCGCGATCTTCGGTTTGCAGTGCCTGCGAGCGTTCTTGCTGAGCCTTGAGCTCGGCGCCCAGTTGCACTAGCCGCGTACGCACGGTTTGCAGTTCCTGATTGGCAGTCGCTTCGGCATTGCGCGCCTGTTCGACGGCTTGATCCAGTTGTTGCTGCCACTGCTCGGCGCTGGTGTGTTCGCCGAGCAATTGCGTCAGTTTTTGCTGGCAGGCCTGTTGCTGGTCGGCGAGGGCTGTGAACTGCAGCCGGGCCGTTTCCAACTGCTGGACACGCGTGAGTTGGCGGTCCTGTTCTTTCTCCAGTGTCTGCTGGCGTTGTTGCTGTTCGCCGAGCTCATCGCGCTGCTGGTCGAGCTGCTCCAGACGCTGGGCGATCTGCCGATCCAGTTGCATGAAGGTCGCGGCCGGTTCGTTGCGCAAGGCTTGCAGCGTATCGGCCGGGAGCAGGGTGCTGAACGCGGTCAGCTCCTCGTCCAGGCGCAGGCGATCACTGCTCAACTCACGTTGCTGGTTGGCCAGGTGCTGGGACGCTTGCTGGCTCGCCGCTTCAGCGCTACGCAGTTGCTGTTGAAGTCGCGCGGCGTCCTGTTGCAGGGTGAGCAGGGCAGTTTGCCGTTGTTCGTCCTGAGTGATGCTTTGGTTCAACTGGCTGCTTTGCTGCGCCAGCCAGGCATCGCGTTTGACCACATCCTGCGTTAGCAGCTGCGCAGATAACGGATGTGCTTCAAGGCTCGGTGCCAAGCTCTGTTGCTGGGTCGCGAGTTGTTCTTGCTGTTGCAGCAACTCCTTTTGCTGAGCAATCACGCCGCCCACTTCAGTGCGCAGATCAGTGAGTTTTTCTTTCAGCAGGTCGACGGCTTTCTGGGCGTTGGCCTGTTCGCTTTCATCATGTCGACCAAGGCTTTGCAGCAGGGCTTCGGGCTGATGATAGGGATGGTCGGGACTGCCACAGACCGGGCACGGCTGATCGTCCTGTAACTGCTCGCGCAGTTCTTCGACGCTGGCGCTTCGGGCCAGACGCTGGCGTTCCAGCAGTTCGCGGGTGACGGTCAGGGTCTGTTCGGCCACCACCCATTCGTTCTTGGCTTTCACACCGTCCTGGGTCAAACGCTCACGTTCTTGCTGAGCGGTCAGCTGGCGCTGCTGGAGTTCGGACGCGCGTTTGTCCAGTTCCTGCTGACTGGCCCACAGTCGTGTCAGCTCTTCAAAGGCCCGCTGCTGCTTGCGGTTGTCTTGCAACAGGCTACCGAGAATCTGAATCTGCTCGGCCACCGCTTCCGGTTCTGCGCCGGCCTCTTTGTACAGCACTTCAAGGCTTTGGCGCTGGGTGGACAGATCCTCGGCAGCGCGAGCGGCGCTGTGTTCCAGGGCGGCCAGTTCGGCCTGACCCTTGTTCAGACGATTACCCACCAGCATCAGCTGTTGCAGACGATCGCGGTAGGCGTTCCAGGCATTGCTCAACGGCGCCAGAGGGGTGCTTTGCTCAAGCGCCGTGGCGATGTGTTCCAGGCGTGACGCGACCTGCTTTTGCTGGTCGAGCACGCCTTGAATCGTGCTTTGGCCCTGAGTGCAGGCGAGTTCCGCCTGCTGCTTGAGGTCGGCACTGAGGCCGACGTCTTTGACCAAACGGGCGACGGTGCTTTGCTCTTCGAAGGCCTGACGAAGCAGCGGTGCGCTTGAGGTGTGTTGGCTTTGGGTCTCGACCAGCGCGGTCTGCGCAGCGCCCAGACTTAGTTCGAGCTGAGCCTGGCGCTGGCTCAGTTCGGTGTGCTGTTGGGTGTGTTGCGAAATCTGTGCGGTCAGTGGTTTGAGCTGGGCGGTGAGTTCGGTCTTGCGGGCGAACTGGTGCCGTTGCGGGGCCAGTTGCTCCAGCCGAGTCAGCTTCAAGCGCTCGCCGGCCAGACCTTCCCAGTGTTGCTGGGCCGATTGCAGTTGCTCGGTGGCGCTCTGTTGTTCGTCCTGCAACTGACGCAGGTCCTTGAGCCAGGTGTGTTGCAGTTCTAATTGCTTGAGCTGCGCTTGCTGAGTCTTGAGTTGCTGTTGCGCTTCGTTGAAGCGCTCATCGAGTTCCGCCCGGGCTTCTGGCGACAACGGCGTCACGCCGGTGGCCTGGTCCTGCAACAGCTTGTGCGCTTCGCGAGCCTCTTTGGTTTTGTCGAAAGCCCGGCGACCGAGGCGCGTATAGAGCGCAGTGTCGGTGAGTTTTTCCAGCAGTTCGCTGCGCTCGTTATCGTTAGCCTTGAGGAACGCACTGAACTCGCTTTGGGCCAGCAGCACCGCGCGGGTGAACTGTTCGAAGTTCAGGCCCAGTACGGCTTCGAGCTGGGTTTTGAATTCGACTTTCTGACTGGCCAGCAGCTGATCCTGATCGATGTCGCGCAAACTCTGACGGCTGGCTTGCAGCTTTCCGCCGGCCTTTTCGCGAGCGCGATTAGCTTCCCAGCGCGCGCGGTAGCGCCGGCCATCGATGCCAACGAAATCGACTTCGGCATAGCCTTCGCCCGTGCCGCGACGCAGCAGCGTACGGGGATCGCCCGTGCCGATTTCACCATCGGCATCCGGCGCTTTAGCAGACACCTGAGCAGTGCTCAGCCGCGGCACAGCCCCGAACAGCGCCAGGCACAAGGCGTCGAGCAAGGTACTTTTGCCGGCGCCGGTCGGCCCGGTGATCGCGAACAGCCCGGCGCTGGCCAGCGGTTCAGCGGTGAAGTCGATTTCAAAAGGCCCGGCCAGTGAGGCGAGGTTTTTCAGGCGGATCGCGAGGATCTTCATGGTTGTTCGCTCTCCATCTGCACATCCTGCAACAGCTCGGAAAAGTCCTTCAGCGTTTGCTCATCGACCTCGCTGCCGTAGTTGTCAAGCCAGGCGCGACTGAACAATTCCTGAGGCGTGAGCTGGTCGAGTTCGATCAAGGTGGTGCCGTCATCGACGCCCGCGCGACTGCCGTTGCCGGCATATTCGGCAGCGATGCGCACCAGGCGCACGGCTTTGCCTTGCAGGGCGGTTTCCACTTGGCGGCGCAAGTCTGGCTGCGGTTCGTCGAGCCGCACGCGAACCTCAAGCCAAGGCTGGCGCTGGATATCGGCCAGCAAATCGATGTTTGGCAGGTCGACCAGTTGCAGCAGGATTTCCGCCAACGGCGCGGGACCGATGCGTTGCAGATTCACTGCCCGGGGGATCAGTTTGGGTTCGACGCTGACGAGGGTTTCGCCCTCGAGTTTGATGTCGAGAATCTGGTGCTGATAGCCGATCTCAGAGAACGATAACGGGATCGGCGAGCCGCTGTAGCGAATGCGCTCTTCACCATTGACCTTCTGCGGCTTGTGTAAATGACCGAGGGCGACGTAACTGATGCTCGGCCCGAACAGGCTGGCGGGCAGGGCTTCGGCGTTGCCGATGATCAGGCTGCGCTCGGAGTCTTCCGACACCGAACCGCCGGCCATGTGCGCATGGCTGATGGCAATCAGCGCCTGGCCCGGCTGGCGTTTGGCATTGGCCGCTTCGATCAGCCACTCGTGAACCTGACCGATACCGCGCAGGTAGTTGTCGCCCAGATGCGCGCCGGTCACTTCGGCCGGTCGCAGGAATGGCAGCGCCAGGCACCAGCCAGTAATGTCCCCGGTGGCATCGGGCAGAGGCAGCAATAGGCGTTCGGCATCCAGTTGACCATCATCAAGCCACAGCACACGGCCCAAAGCGTGGGTGCGCAAGCGTCGCATCAATGGCGCCGGCAGTTCGATGCGCGAACCGGAGTCATGGTTGCCGGCGATCATCACGACGGTCAGTGAAGGCTGTTGTTCGTGGGCACTGACGATGAAATCGTAGAGACGTTCCTGGGCTTTGACGGGCGGGTTGACCGTGTCGAAGATATCGCCGGCGATCAGCAACACATCAGGCTGGTCCAGCTTCAGCTGACATAGCAGCCATTCGAGGAAACAGCCGTGTTCGAAATCGCGTTCCTGGCCGTGCAGATTCTGCCCGAGGTGCCAGTCGGAGGTGTGAAACAGACGCAAGGCGAACTCCGTAGGAATTAAGGTGATGGCCGCGAGGAAAATGACAGCGGCGAAAGGGGGGAGAGTTTACTGGCAAAAGACCGGGGATGCTGAAAGCCTTGAAAGATTGCTTATCAATTGGACGGGGCCTCAGTATGGTAGACCGTGGCCGAGGTGACGAGGCGGACGCTGTTGCGTAACACCAGGGAGTTTTGAATAGTTAAGGAAACGTCATGACTCAACGGTTACTTCAACTTGATCAAGTGTCGTTCAACCTGCCCGATGGGCGCGTTCTGTTCGATCACTTGAACCACACCTTCAGTGCCAGGGCCACCGGCATCGTGGGTGCCAATGGCTGTGGCAAGTCCTTGCTTGGCCGGCTCCTGACGGGGGAGCAACTGCCCACCAGCGGCATCGTCCGTCGCGAAGGGCGGGTTTACGCCGTGGCGCAGTTACTGGAACCCGAGCGCTATCCCAGCGTTGCCGCGCTGGCCGGGGTCGCCCCTATTCTGGCGGCGCTGGATCGCATTGCCCAAGGCAGCGTCGACGATGACGACCATTCGCTGGCGGTCGACCAATGGGATTGCGCCACACGCCTTGAGGCGCAACTGCAGCAGATCGGCCTGGGTCATTTGAATGCCGACGCGCGCACTGACGCACTCAGTGGTGGCGAACGGCAACGGGTGGCGCTGCTGGGGGCGTGGTTATCCAGGGCTGACTGGCTCATTCTGGATGAGCCCAGCAACCACTTGGATATTGAACAGCAACACACACTTGCGCAGCAGATCGATCGCTGGCCCAACGGCCTGGTGTTGATCAGCCACGACCGCGGACTTCTGGAACACATGAACGAAATTGTCGAGCTTTCACCCTTGGGGCTGGCGGCTTATGGCGGCAGCTACAGTCAGTATGCGGCGGCACGCGAGCAGGAACAGCAGTCATTCCAGTCGGCATTGCATGGCGAGCGGGCGCAGGCCAAACGTGAGCAACGTGAGATGGCCGTGCAGATGGAGCGTCAGCAACGGCGTAATGCCCGCGGCGACCGCCAGGCCCGTGACGGCAATCAGACCAAGCTGATCACCAACGCCCAGAAAGAGCGCAGTGAAACCAGTCAGGGAAAATTGCGCCTCAATCAACATGTGGCCCGGGAGCAGCAGCAACAACGGATCGCCGAGGCCCGTGCGCGGTGTGCGCCGGACATTCAACGCATGATGCTGTCTCCGGAAAGCGTAGTGCCCAATGGCAAGATGATTGTGCAGCTCAACGACGTCATTCTCCCGTTCGGTTACGCGGCGCCGGTCAATCTGATGCTGACGGGGCCTATGCGCATGGCAATCCTGGGCGCCAACGGCAGCGGCAAGTCGACCCTGTTGCGAGTGATCGCCGGCCAACTGCCGGTGCACGAAGGCGAACTTATACGCAGTTGTCATGTCGGCTGGCTGGATCAACACGCCGGATTACAGCACCCCGAACGCACGGCGGTGCAATGGCTCTACGAGAGTAATCCGGAGTTGCCCGAAGCCGAAGCGCGAACCCGGTTGGCGCAGATGGGCATTGATGCGGATCGTGCAACGCTCAAGACCTGTCAGTTGAGTGGCGGCGAACGCCTGAAAATAGCACTGGCTGCGCAGTTGTATGCCCAGCGACCACCGCAGTTGCTATTGCTGGACGAACCGGACAACCATTTGGACTTGCCCAGTAAAATTGCGCTGGAGCAGATGCTCAATCAATACCAAGGGGCATTGATCGTCGTCTCTCACGACAGCGCTTTTTTACAGGTCATTCATCTGGACGCCGAGTTCCATCTCAACAGCTAGAGACCGTCACTTCGGGTACAGCGGCGGCAATCCACTGTCACCCACCGGGTCCTGAACCCGCTCGGCAATCGGGATCGTACGAATCGCCCGCCACAGATCTTCACCTTGCCAATGCTGGCCGGTTTCGCTGTAGAGCGCGCCGTTCAAGCCGTCGAGGGCGTCGGACAGCGGTACAAAACGCGCGGCCATATCGGCCAGGGTTTCCGGTTGTTGCCGGGCCCAGGCGTCGAGGGCCTGGCGGGTGGCGTGGGAATCGTTGGCCTGACAGGCACGCTTGAGGTCGTCGAGCACGGTGCGCGGGCTCGGGCCGGTCTGCGCCGCGCGCAGGATCGCCGGTTGCCAGCGGGCGCGCCACCAGAGACCGAAGCCCAGCAGGCTGGTGCAGGCCAGGATCAGCGTGCTGAGTTTCCACCACCAGAGGGCTTCGTTGTCGGCAGCGGAAAGGACTTGAGACGTGCCGGTCGGGGTGTCGACCATCAGGCTCGGATTGTTCGCCACTGGCAGGGTTCGGGCCGGCAGGCTGCTGTGTTCCAGGTGGTCCTCGAAGGTGTTCCACCAGACCACTTCAACCGCTGGCAACTCGATTGCGCCGCTACGCGTCGGCACAAGGGCTTCACGGTCTTCACGACTGCCGACCAGGCCTCGCTCGCTGTTCTGGTTGCCCAACACCGGTTGATCCGGGTAACGCCGCAATCCGTTCACGTCGGTGGCGGGCAGCGGTGGCAATTGCGAACTGGCCAGGCCTTCAGCCTTCACTGTCAGGCTGCGGGTCAAAGAATCACCCACCTGTGCATGATCCGGTTCCGGGTTCCAGCTTTCGCTCAGGCTGAGGCTACGGGCCGGCAGCCATGGCGTGTCGGCCGGGTACGTGATGGGTTTGGCCTTGACCGTCAGCAGAAGCTCTGAGGAGCTGACCCGCATCAGTTTGCCGGATTTCGGTGCCTGGGTAGCGGCGTCCTGGGCGGGCTGCGCGTCCACAAGTGCGGCATTGAATATCTGCGCTGGAATGTTCAGCTCACCGCTGTGTTGCGGGTAGATCGCGTAGCGCATTTCGATCACGCCGTGGCGCAGGCCATTGATGTCTTTCTCGTAGGTACGCGCCTCGCCCAGTTGTTCGATGCGCACATCCGGGATTTGCAGTGGGGGCAGGCTGCTGTCGTCGTACAGCGACACCGAATGGTAGATGCGCAAGGTCAGGATCGCCTGGGCTTGCACGTACACGCTGCTTTGGTCGAGGCTGGCGTCGATGAACACCGGGGCCCGTTTGTTCGTGCTGTCCTGGGTTTCGGTCTCGACCACTTGCACGGTGATTGGCTGGCTCTGTACGTCACCCAACTGCAGTGTCGGAATCACCACGCTGCCGTTCTGCCGAGGCAGCAGGGTGACGATCCAGCGGGTGGTCGCCCGGTTGTCGCCGTTCAGGGTGGTCAGCTGGTTGACCTGGCGGGTGCCGCGCACTTCGAACAGCGGCTCCAGCGGTGTCAGATCAGGTTTGCCGAACTGCGTCACGTCGGTGGATTCCAGCGTCAGTTCAATCGTCTCGCCGGTGTTCAGGCGACTGCGATCCACACTGGCGACCAGCCCGGCTGCCTGTGCCTGAACGGTGCAGAGCAACAGGGCGGACAACAGTGCGAGCAAGAAGGCGGTGTAGCGGCTCATCGAGTTTTTCCCTGATCCTGATGTTGTTGCTGTTCGTACCAGAATTTGCGTCTGAGCAATTCACCCGGGTCATCCGGGATCTTGCGCAGCCATTGCTCCAGCGCCTGGCGCTGTTCGCCATCGATACTGTCGCTGGCCGGACGCATCGGTGGTCGTGTGCTTTGTTCGTCCCCCAACTCACTGCCCGGGACTTCATTGGTGCCGGGTTTCGGCGGCGTTTTGCGCGGTTGCTCGGAGTCCTTCGTGGCTTGTTGGTCGTCGGTTTTCGGTTCGCCATTATCCGACGGTTGCGTGGTCGCGCCCGGCCGCGTTTCTTGGGTGGGGGGCTCTGTCTCGTTGCCGGCGTTTTTGTCCGGATCAACCGGCCGTGGTGTGTTTTTCTGCTTGAGCAGTTTTTCCACCAGCGCCTTGTTGGTCTGCGCCGGACGCAAATCCGGTTGACGCTCCAGCGCCTGTTCGTAGGCGTCCAGCGCTGCTTCCAGCTCACCGCTTTTGGCCAGGGCGTTGCCACGATTGTAGTGGGCGTGGGCGTCGTTGCCTTCGGCGAACCGCTGGGCGGCGCCGCTGTAGTCGCCGGCTTCGTAGAGCGCCACACCTTGCCATTGTCGATCGTCGAAATGCGGCGCAGCCTCGGCCGGGCGTTTCTGCTTGAGCAATAGCAAACCCTGTTGGTCGGGTCGCAGCCACAAATCTTCGAAGTCGAAGGCATAACTCGGTTGTGGCAGCAGCAATAGCAGTGGCAGGCAGAACAACCAGCCGCGACGGCCGGCGCAGGCGGCCAGAAACAACAGCGGCAGCAACAGCCAGTAACCCTGATCGGCCCACGTGTCGAGACGCAGGGCATGGCCGTCGTTGCGCAGCGTGCGTGGACCCTCGAACAAACCGAGGGCGCGCAGGTCGGCATCGTCCAGGCGTGCGTGGCGATAGCGTCCGTCCAGGTCGTTGGCAAAGGCTTTCAGGCTGGGTTCGTCCAGATGAGGCACCAGAATCGCGCCTTGGTCGTCCTTGAGAAAGCTGCCGTCCTCCTGGGTGATCGGCGCCCCTTCGGCCGTGCCAACACCGAGCATCAAAAATTGTGTCGATTTACCGTCCAGCACCTGCCGAATCCCTTGGCGTTCCTGTTCGGTCAAGGTTGAACCGATCAGCAGGATTCGGCCGTCGCCGAGGGCGCCCTGATCCAGCAGCGCAAGGGCCTTGGCCACCGCCAGATCGGCGCGATGACCCGCTTCGGGCATCAGCGAAGGCTTGAGGGCATCCAATAAATTGCGGCTGGTCGACAGGTCATCCGACAGCGGCACCAACGTGTGAGCGCTGCCGGCGTAGACGACGATCGCGGTCTGGGCGTCGCTGCGGTTCTGCAGCAGGTCGAACAGCTTGCGCCGGGCCTGTTCAAGCCGATTGGGTGGCACGTCAGTGGCGAGCATTTCCGGGGTCAGCTCAAGTACCACGACCAGCGGGTCGGCGGGTTTCTGACTGGTTTGCTCGACACGTTCCCAGCCCGGTCCGAGCAGCGCCAGAACGGTCAGCACCCAGGCACATCCAAGGATGACCCACGGCAATTTGCTGTCGCGACCACTGCCTCCACTGAGCAACGCCGCATGGAAGGCCGGTGGCAGAATCATCTGCCAGCGCCCAGCGCGTTTCTGCCGATGCCAGAGTTGCCAGAGTAACCAGCCGAGCAATGGCAACAACAGCAACCACCAGGGGCGGAACCAGTATGGCCAGAGCGCACTCATCGACGCCTCCGCAGACGCAGGCGTTTAAGCCGCTGGCGCCAGTCGGGCAATTGCGTTTGCAGAAGATTCTTGGTGAACAGTCGCCGCAACGGGTTGTCCGGCCAGCGCTCGCGAACCACCAGCAGCATGCTCAACAGCAACGCCATCGCCAAAGGCCAGTGGTACAACGCT
Organism: Pseudomonas sp. Hz4; assembly: GCF_054898165.1. Classification (NCBI taxonomy): domain Bacteria; kingdom Pseudomonadati; phylum Pseudomonadota; class Gammaproteobacteria; order Pseudomonadales; family Pseudomonadaceae; genus Pseudomonas; species Pseudomonas sp. Hz4. The sequence continues at coordinate 2,838,015 of NZ_CM142719.1, forward strand.
TGTGCCGGGCGAGCCTGAGTCGGTTGCTGGGTCACGGGTTCCAGTTTGTCGAGGGTGCCTTTGATCGCTTGCAGTTCCTTGTCATCGTGGGCGCGAAAATACTGGCCGCCCGTGGCTTGCGCGATCGCCTTCAAGGAGGCTTCATCGAGGTCGAGGCTCGGGTTGACCCCCAGGAAACCCAGCGTGCCGCTTTGTTCCGGATCGGCGCCGATACCGATCGGGTAGATTTTCACGCCTTCATTAGCCGCCAGCCGAGCCGCCGTGAGCGGGTCGATTTCACCACCGTTGTTGGCGCCGTCAGTGACCAGAATCAGTACGCGGCTTTGTGCCGGGCGTTGGCGCAGGCGTTTGAGGGCCAGGCCGATAGCATCGCCGATGGCGGTGTTCTTGCCAGCGATGCCGATCCGCGCTTCGTCGAGCCACACGCGCACCGTGTGCCGATCGAACGTCAGCGGTGCTTGCAGATACGCCCGGCTGCCGAACAGGATCAGCCCGACCCGATCGCCCTCACGACTTTCGAGGAAGTCACCGAGCAAGTGCTGAACCAGTGTGAGTCGACTGACGTCTTCGCCCTGCCATCGCATGTCGGGAAAATCCATGGAGCCGGACACGTCGACCGCCACCAGCAGATCGCGACCGCTGGCGGCAATCGGCAGCGGTTCGCCGAGCCATTGCGCGCGGGCCGCGGCGATCAGTAACAACAGCCACAGCAGAATGAACGGCGCTTGTTGACGCCAGGCCGGCAGGTTGGCCCGGGCGCGGCGGCGTGCGAGGCCTTCGAGGTCACTGAGGAAGCTGACGTTGAGCGCCGGCTCGCCACTGTCGGCGACCGGCAGCACGACGCGCATCAGCCAGGGCAGCGGCAGGAGGGCAAAGATCCACGGCCAGGCGAACTCAAACATGTTTACGAATCCAGGTGTCGACGGCTTGGGTCAGGCCGGCGATGGCCTTGTCGTCGAGTTTGCATTCGGGTTTGTAGGCGCCTTCGACCAGCACCATCCAGCGGGTCAGGCCCGCGGCCGGACAACGATTGTCGAGGAATGCCAGCCATTTGCGCCCATTGAGGGTATGGCTCTGGCTGTAGGGATAGTGGTTACGGCACAGGCGTTTGAGCAAACCGTTGAGTTGCTGCAACCAGGCACCGGCCGGAGCGCCGTCGTAGGGTTTGGGCATCCGCGCCAGTTCGGCCAGCGCGGCGAGGCGCACCGGGTCCAGCGGTTGTTCGGCGCGCACGATAGGGCGTTTGTTTGCAAAGTAGCGCCTTGCCTTCCACAGACCGAAACCGATCAGCGGCAGTAACAACAGCAATAGCCACCAGCCCGGTGCCGGTGGCCAGAAGTCGATCGGTGGCGGGGAGATCAGTGGTTGCAGTTGATCGAGGTTGCTCATCGAGCTTTCCCCGGTTTCTGTGGGTTCAGATACTCGCGCAGTTGCTCGACCATCTCGCTCTGAGTACTCAAGGGCATGAGCAAAACCCGTAGCTTCTGCGCCAGCAGTTCCCAGCGAGCGATGCGCGCATCGGCCTGGGCGCGATAGGTCTGGCGCAGCTCGAAATTCAAGGTATCGAGTTCCAGTTGCGCACCGCGTTCGGCGAAGCGTAAAAGCCCTGCGGCGGGCAGGGCGTGATCCAGTGGGTCGGACACCGGCAGCAGCAGCAGATCGCAATGCCGCGACAACAGGCTCAGCTGTTGTTCGGCGCCCTCAGTCAGGGTGCGTTCGTCGCAGATCACGATCACCAGACTGCCGGGGCGCAGTACTTCCCGGGCTCGGCGCAGGGCAATGTTGAAGGCGTCCCGGTCCGGCTCGCTTTCCGTGTGCAGCGACTGATTGACCCGCACCAGACGGTTGAGAAGCTGCAGCAGGCTCTGTTTGCTGCGTCGTGGCTTGATTTCATAGTGCTCATTGTTGCCGAACACCAGTCCGCCGACCCGGTCGTTATGATCCAGTGCAGCCCAGCCGATCAGGCTTGCGGCTTGGGCGGCGAGCACTGATTTGAACATCAGCCCCGAGCCGAAAAACAGCCGGCGACTTTGCTCGACCATGATAAAAATCGGCCGCTCGCGCTCTTCATGGAACAGCTTGGTGTGGGGTTCCTGGGTGCGGGCGGTGACGCGCCAGTCGATGCTTCGCACGTCGTCGCCGGCCTGATAGACCCGCACCTGATCGAAATCCACCCCGCGCCCGCGCAGTTTGGAGTGGTGCAGGCCGATCAGCGGGCTGCGCTGGCTCGGCGTGGAAAACAATTGCACTTCACGCACGCGATGGCGCATCTCTATCAGCTCGGCGAGGCTGACACGGATGCCCGGCTCGGGCGGCAGGATGGCGTTCATCGGGGTCAAGCGACGGCTACGACGTCGAGAATCCGCTGGACCACCCGGTCCTGGTCGATGCCCGCGGCTTCGGCTTCAAAGGAAAGAATGATGCGGTGGCGCAGCACATCGAACAGCACCGCTTGAATGTCTTCCGGGCTGACGAAGTCACGACCGGCCAGCCAGGCATGGGCCCGGGCGCAACGGTCGAGGGCAATCGAGCCGCGCGGGCTGGCGCCGTAGGCGATCCACTCGGCCATCTCCGGGTCGAATTTGGCCGGGGTGCGCGTGGCCATGACCAGTTGCACCAAGTATTCCTCCACAGCGTCGGCCATATACAAGCCGAGGATTTCCTTGCGCGCGGCAAAGATCGCCTGCTGACTGACCCGACGCTCGGGTTTGGTTTCGCCGTTCAACGCTTCGCCCCGGGCCTGTTGCAGGATCCGACGTTCGACGGCGGCGTCCGGGAAGCCAATTTTTACGTGCATCAGAAAGCGGTCGAGCTGCGCTTCGGGCAGCGGATAGGTGCCTTCCTGCTCGATCGGGTTCTGTGTGGCCATCACCAGGAACAGCGGCGACAGCTCGTACGTGCTGCGCCCGACGCTGACCTGGCGTTCGCCCATGGCTTCGAGCAGGGCGGACTGAACCTTGGCCGGGGCGCGGTTGATTTCGTCCGCCAGCACCAGGTTGTGGAATATCGGGCCTTGCTGGAACACGAAACTGCCGGTTTCCGGGCGATAGATTTCCGTACCGGTAATGTCGGCCGGCAGCAGGTCAGGGGTGAACTGGATGCGATGGAACTGCGCTTCGATGCCTTCGGCGAGTTCTTTGATGGCCTTGGTCTTGGCCAGGCCCGGAGCGCCCTCGACCAGCATGTGGCCATCGGCAAGCAAGGCGATGAGCAAGCGCTCGATGAGTTTTTCCTGGCCGAGAATCTGCGTTGAAAGAAAGGTTCGCAGCGCTAGCAGCGCTTCACGATGTTCCATCGATGACTGTTCCTGGAAAGGGTGACCGAAGACGTTCGAATAACGCCAGGGCTGGGGGCGTTACTTTAATCCATCGCAGGGGGCGGCGACTAACGGCATTTTGTGCAAAGTGCAGAGATTTGAACCCGGTCTCGCGCCTACGCGAGGAAAAGTCCATAACCATTTTGGTATCACGCATGCGGTTGAAGGTCGCTCAAGAGCAATTTGATTGCCGCTCTGTTGACCAAATCACACCACGGACCGTCGTCAATAATCACGCCGTCGTGCATGACAATGACTCGATCAAAGCGGTAAAGGTGACTGACATCATGGGTGACACAAATCAACCCGCGATCAGCGAATGTGTCAAACAGCAAGTCCCATACCGGGGCTGCCAGTTTCGGCTCGATCGACGCACTTGGTTCATCGAACAAATTGAATTGTCCCGGCCTGTTGATCAGGCGCAGCAGTGACAGGCGTTTGGCTTCGCCCCCGGAAATATTGGACGCGTTTTCGCTGATATTGCGCTGGGAGACAAGTTCCTCAAGTTGCAGCCGCCGTATTGCCTCATTCAAAAACGGCGACGCTTTGCTTCCAAACAGAACCGACTTTTCAAATGTCCCTTCCAGAAATCGGGGCTGCTGAGGGCAGTACCTCAAGGCGCTCAAGTGGGTTTGAGAATTTAGTAGCGAAACCGGTGTTTCGTCGATGCTCAAATGATCTCGTGTCGACTGATCGAGGCCTGCGAGAGCTTCCAGCAGGGTGGATTTGCCTGCGCCACTTGGACCGATAATCGCCACTGATTGACCTTGAGTAAATGCCAGGCCCTGTTCGATCGACAACCGAACGTCTCCATTTGCTGTCAGTGCACAAGGGGCAAGTGCCAGTGTCGATGCACCCCGAAATATGACTTCCACTTGCTGATCGCAATGATCGCAATGATCGCAATGATCGAAGTTCGGAAGCGACAGCAGTCTCTGAAATCGATCCTGGTCTGCAAGGAACTGATCCAGAACGCGATAGCCCTCGGTCAATGCGGCGATGTTGAGTAAATAACTTCCTGCAATGGAAAAAATGGCAACCAATTGCCCGACGCTGATAGTGGGCTGACTCGAAAGCTGATCAACGACTCCCCATCCCAGTAATCCGCCTGTGGAAAGGCTGATAAACAGAATTTTAGCGCCGCTCAAGAGGCCGCCGGAGCTGGTTGCGGTCACAGCGGCATTGGCATAGCGTTTAAACGCCCGATTTAATGGCTGCATTGCAGTGGGTGTGGCACTTTCCAGCTTTATGGCTTTGCCAGCATTGAGGGTGTTGAACAGAAGGGCGCTTAACTCATCTTCTTGCTCGTTGACTGCGTCAATGTGCTTCCTGCGCCACCTGATTATTTTGTGGGTGACACTAAGGTAGACGATGGCAAGTCCGGTCATTCCGAGGAACACATCGCCCCCTCCCATATACAGAAAGGCGCCGCCAACGATCAGGAACTCCAGACCCATTGAAAAACCAACCGTGACAAAGAACGTCAGTAGCTGTTCGTGAGCAGTGATTCCACGCTCAACTGATTTTATGAAGTGACCGATACGCCACGAACTGAATTGGGAAAACTCTTTACGCATCAAAGTTGAAAGCCAGTCGATAGACGCAGTCATTACGATATGTTGTACGAGCTTTGATAAGAAGAATGTTTGTAACGGGCTGATAACTGCCTGAATGCAACCGGCGAGTATCAGTGCTGCAGTTAAAGTGAGTAATGTGTCCGGCGCGACAGCGGTATCGCTGCTTAAGGAGTCGACTATCCTGCCCAGCAGTAAAGGCGGTGCGAGTAATAGTGCTTTAAGAAGTATTACAGTTGTGATGGTCGATAGTAGAAGTGCTGCGTGTTTTTCACGAGCGGTTTTTATCAGCGTCAGAATAGCGTTCATGTCGGCTGTCCGTGATTTTTCAGAGCGCTTTGCGGCGGGCTCATCGTTTGGCGCGCAGGATATGTTGTGGTGCGACAAGACGTCCATTTCTGATGATGTTAAACCGTTCAAGTCCGGGAATATAAGTTTGCGTGACAATACTGTTGTTTGAATGGTGCAGTATGGTTCGACGGAATAATGTCAAGCCGGATTGCGATAGGTTTTTTTGAAGCGTATCCAGTTGTGCTGAAACGGTTTCAGTGAGAGTTTGCAGAGGGTCATCAAGTACGGGAAGTGTTGTTTTTTTGATGGGGCTAAGGTCAATGAGGTTTTTAAGTTTGTTTGAGCGGGATAGTAGTTCGAGTGTTTTCCTGTCCGTTGACTCTTCAGCGGCGTCATATAACTCACTTGACTGGAGCTGCTCGGTCACCGCGCGCTGAATAGCGGTGCAGATATTCAGTGAGCTACCTGAACCTATCGGCGACAAATGATTACCTCCCGGTCCGTTTTTCGGGAATGCGACAGAGAAATACACAGACAGCACATCTTTTATGATGACTATTTGCAGCTCGCCTGCGTTTTCAAGTGCATATGAATTGTTTTGAAGAGCCTTGGTCAGTAGCGCTTTGGAGGGTGCATACAGCTTCATTTTTGGTCCGATTCCGCAAACCGACATAAAAAAAAGAGACAGGATGTGCCTTTCAATGATTTCGTGGGTTCCGTGCAATAGGGCTTCGGCCTCGGTGCACCCAAAGGCAGTACCTGAGTTGGAGGAGTAGCGAGCCAAAAATTGCATGGCAAGGCTTTGATCGCTGTACTTGTTTTTTTCTGTTATGGGGCAGAGGAGTACGCATGGAATCAGGAGACTTTCCTTTTTGCACAGTGTTGTAAGTTTGAAACATTCTATCGATTCCCCAGCGCCTGGCAGACTGGTGAAAATTCCGTCCCGCTCGGCAGCCTTCTGCGCAGCGATAGAGTCACATCGATGCTTTGATACATTATTCGCATGGGTGTTGAAGATGCTAAAGTGCTCAATGCTTTCGGCCAACGCGCCTATCAATGAGTCCGGTCCCTTTCCCGCGCCGGATTCAACTAAATTATTATCCTTGTCAAAAAGTTCGGCAGTTGCCACGAGCTTGGACGGTCCTGCATAACGTGCCACTGCTTCGAACCCGAGTGTGTGGATAGTGGACATAATATTGAACAGCGCTTCAGAAGATGTTAGTTCGCGCTCGGACATAGGAGGCCTCCGGATTATTTGAATGCCGAAAGGGAGAGCCTTTCGGCATTTTTTCACAAGAACTTAATCGTTCTCTGATTTCAGTTGGTCAGAGATGCGAAAAAGTCAGCTTCAGATACCAACAGTCCTTTGGAAAAGCCCAATACCTGCGGCAGGTCGTCGAAAGTGTTTATTTCAGAGCGTTTTTTACCCATGTCAATTAACTCCTTTGCTGTTGATTTATTGGTGTCGCGAAACGATCACCAAGCTTGCGTACTTTGTCGCAAGTGATTAATTAATAGCAGCAAGCTTATGGGCGGGATAGGGCGTAACTTCCGGTGCTGACGTAGTTCTGTTCCTGGTGGTCGGTAGGACGAATGCGTAGGAATAGGCGTTTTCGTTTAAGTCATTTTTTCAGATGTCTGTTTCAATAGTTTTAGGTGTTTAAATTTTTTGTATGTGCGGATGGAGTTAGCCTGGCCGAGCCTTTACATGGCCACGAATGTTCGCAGCGCTTCACGATTTTTCGATGCCTGTTCTTAGAATGAGTGATAGAAGACGTTCGAATAACGTCGAGCTGAGAGCCTTACTTTAATAAAGCGCGGGGGGGGGGGCGGCGACTAACGGTATTTTGTGCAAAGTGCGGGAATGGATGGGTGAAATTGTTGGAAGGGTGTGCCGGTCGTAGAGCGGTGTCGGTATTTCGGGCCTATTCGCGAGCAGGCTCGCTCCCACAGTTGACCGGGTTGCTTGATCGCGACGCGATCAACTGTGGGAGCGAGCCTGCTCGCGAAAGCGTCGGCTCGGGCGCCGACATTCAGAGCTGGCTGATGTAAGTTCCGGTGCCCTTGAGAATGTTCTGCAACGTTTCTTCCACTTCCGCCAAATCACTCGCATCAGTGCTGTGAATGATTTCCAGCGAAACATCACCATTAAGTGCATCCGCATCGCCCGCGGCGATTTCGATCAGCAGGCGGGTAGGGCTGAGGGTGACTTTCACCCCGTCCAGCGTCGAAGGCTCGCCGTCGAGGGTGATGTCCAGCGCGTCCTCGTCCGGGTAGCGGGTCATCAGGAACATATCGCCCTGATCGCTGTGGCAGCAGAGCATGGCCATGTTGTCTTCTTCGTCATCGCATGGATTGACGATCAAGAGGGCGGTGGTCATTTGCATGGGGAATTCCTGGCTCGACGAGCATTGTGAAGACGAACAAAGGGCGATTCTGCCAGCAGACGGGAATTTCTGCTCGCCTGAGTGTCAGAGGATGTGTCGTGAACATCCGGGGTGTTGCTGGTCATTTCTGGTACGGATGTGCCGCAAAACCGGGCTTAAACCCCCCGTTTTGCTGTGCGGCTGCTAGTGTTGTTCGATGCACAAGGCGCAAGCTGCGTGCCGATGACCGAATATGTCGCAGCGCTGCAAGCACGGGCCTTGCCGCACTCGTTAAGCTGCGCAACGGATGAGCACCTGTAAAGACATTGCGCGGCACGTAGCCAGTCGTTTTTGCAGGCGCCCATTCTATGGAAGGTGAATGTGACCTGAGTGTCTCGTCCAGCTTCACCCACCTGTCATCCTGTTTCCTCTGCCCGAGAATCAGGAACAGGGTGACGGATCACCCCGAAAGGGGGTTGCACGCGACGCTTCCATCAATAACAAGCCCAAGCGGAGTACCACAGATGGCGTTCTTCACCGCAGCCAGCAAAGCCGACTTCCAGCACCAACTGCAAGCGGCACTGGCCCAGCACATCAGTGAACAGGCACTGCCACAAGTGGCGCTGTTCGCGGAACAATTTTTCGGCATCATTTCCCTCGACGAGCTGACTCAACGTCGGTTGTCCGACCTCGCCGGCTGCACCCTTTCTGCATGGCGCCTGCTTGAGCGCTTCGATCACGCGCAACCGCAAGTGCGCGTCTACAACCCTGACTACGAACGCCACGGCTGGCAGTCGACCCACACCGCGGTCGAAGTGCTGCACCACGACCTGCCATTTTTGGTGGACTCGGTGCGTACCGAGCTGAACCGTCGCGGCTACAGCATCCACACCCTGCAAACCACTGTGCTGAGCGTGCGTCGCGGCAGCAAGGGCGAGCTGCTGGAAATCCTGCCGAAAGGCACCCAGGGCGACGACGTTCTGCAAGAGTCGTTGATGTACCTGGAAATCGACCGGTGCGCCAACTCGGCCGAACTGAATGTCCTGAGCAAGGAATTGGAACAGGTTCTCGGTGAAGTCCGCGTCGCGGTCGCCGATTTCGAGCCGATGAAAGCCAAGGTCCAGGAAATCCTCACCGGCCTGGACACTAGCCCGTTCGCCGTCGATCCAGAAGAAAAAGCCGAAATCAAAAGCTTCCTGGAATGGCTGGTGGGCAACCACTTTACCTTCCTGGGCTATGAAGAGTTCGTGGTTCGCGATGAAGCCGATGGTGGCCATATCGTCTACGACCAGGACTCCTTCCTCGGTCTGACCAAACTGCTGCGCACCGGGCTGACCTACGATGACCTGCGCATCGAAGACTACGCTGTGAACTACCTGCGCGAACCGGCCCTGCTGTCGTTCGCCAAGGCTGCGCACCCAAGCCGTGTCCACCGTCCGGCTTATCCGGATTACGTGTCGATCCGTGAAATCGACGCCGACGGCAAGGTCATCAAGGAATACCGCTTCATGGGCCTGTACACCTCGTCGGTGTATGGCGAGAGCGTGCGGGTCATCCCGTACATCCGTCGCAAGGTCGAAGAAATCGAGCGCCGTTCCGGCTTCCAGGCCAAGGCTCACCTGGGCAAGGAACTGGCGCAGGTGGTCGAAGTGCTGCCGCGCGACGACCTGTTCCAGACCCCGGTCGACGAGCTGTTCAGCACCGTGATGTCGATCGTGCAGATCCAGGAACGCAACAAGATTCGCGTGTTCCTGCGCAAAGACCCCTACGGCCGTTTCTGCTACTGCCTGGCCTACGTGCCGCGTGACATCTACTCCACCGAAGTGCGCCAGAAGATCCAGCAAGTGCTGATGGATCGCCTGAAAGCTTCGGACTGCGAGTTCTGGACCTTCTTCTCCGAATCCGTGCTGGCCCGTGTGCAGCTGATTCTGCGCGTCGATCCGAAGAACCGTCTGGACATCGACCCGGTTCTGCTGGAAAAAGAAGTGGTGCAAGCCTGCCGCAGCTGGCAGGACGACTACGCGAGCCTGGTCGTCGAAAGCTTCGGCGAAGCCCATGGCACCAACGTGCTGGCAGACTACCCGAAAGGCTTTCCGGCCGGTTACCGCGAGCGTTTCGCAGCCCATTCGGCTGTGGTCGACATGCAGCACTTGCTGAGCCTGAGCGAAAAAAATCCACTGGTGATGAGCTTCTATCAGCCACTGGGTCAGGTGTCCGGTCAACGCGAGCTGCACTGCAAGCTGTATCACGCCGATACGCCGCTGGCGCTGTCCGATGTGTTGCCGATCCTGGAAAACCTCGGCCTGCGCGTGCTGGGTGAGTTCCCGTATCGCCTGCGTCATAACAATGGCCGCGAGTTCTGGATTCACGATTTCGCGTTCACCGCCGCTGAAGGCCTGGAACTCGACATCCAGCAACTCAACGACACCTTGCAGGACGCGTTCGTCCACATCGTGCGCGGGGATGCCGAAAACGATGCGTTCAACCGCCTGGTGCTGACCGCCGGCCTGCCATGGCGCGATGTTGCGCTGCTGCGAGCCTACGCCCGTTACATGAAGCAGATTCGCCTGGGCTTCGACCTGGGTTACATCGCCAGCACCCTGAACAACCACACCGACATCGCTCGCGAGTTGACCCGGTTGTTCAAGACCCGCTTCTACCTGGCGCGCAAGCTCACCAGCGACGACCTGGAAGATAAGCAGCAACGCCTGGAACACGCGATTGTGGCCGCTCTGGACGACGTCCAGGTGCTGAACGAAGACCGCATCCTGCGTCGCTACCTGGACCTGATCAAGGCCACCCTGCGGACCAACTTCTACCAGACGGATGCCCGTGGTCAGAACAAGTCCTACTTCAGCTTCAAGTTCAACCCGCACCAGATCCCAGAGCTGCCGAAGCCAGTACCGAAGTTCGAAATCTTCGTCTACTCGCCACGCGTCGAAGGCGTGCACCTGCGCTTCGGCAACGTGGCTCGCGGCGGTCTGCGCTGGTCCGACCGTGAAGAAGACTTCCGTACCGAAGTCCTGGGCCTGGTAAAAGCCCAGCAAGTGAAGAACTCGGTCATCGTGCCAGTGGGTGCGAAGGGCGGCTTCCTGCCGCGTCGCTTGCCGCTGGGTGGCAGCCGTGACGAGATCGCGGCCGAAGGCATCGCCTGCTACCGCATCTTCATCTCGGGCCTGCTGGACATCACCGACAACCTGAAAGACGGCGCGCTGGTCCCGCCGGCCAACGTCGTGCGTCATGACGACGATGACCCGTACCTGGTAGTCGCTGCGGACAAGGGCACTGCAACGTTCTCCGACATCGCCAACGGCATTGCCATCGACTACGGCTTCTGGCTCGGCGACGCGTTTGCGTCCGGTGGTTCGGCCGGTTACGACCACAAGAAAATGGGCATCACCGCCAAGGGCGCGTGGGTAGGCGTACAACGTCACTTCCGCGAACGCGGCATCAATGTTCAGAAAGACAGCATCACTGTGGTCGGTGTCGGCGACATGGCCGGTGACGTGTTCGGTAACGGCTTGTTGATGTCGGAGACGCTGCAACTGGTCGCCGCATTCAACCACCTGCACATCTTCATCGATCCAAACCCTGAGCCGGCGAACAGCTTCGCCGAGCGTCAACGCCTGTTCGACCTGCCGCGTTCGGCCTGGTCGGATTACGACACCAGCATCATGTCCGAAGGCGGCGGGATCTTCTCCCGTAGCGCGAAAAGCATCGCGATTTCCCCGCAGATGAAAGAGCGCTTCGACATCCAGGCGGACAAGCTGACCCCGACCGAACTGCTGAATGCCTTGCTCAAGGCACCGGTGGATCTGTTGTGGAACGGCGGTATCGGCACTTACGTCAAAGCCAGCAGCGAAAGCCACGCCGATGTCGGCGACAAGGCCAACGATGCCCTGCGCGTGAACGGCAACGAACTGCGCTGCAAAGTCGTGGGCGAGGGCGGTAACCTCGGCATGACCCAACTGGGACGTGTCGAATTCGGCCTCAATGGCGGCGGTTCCAACACCGACTTCATCGACAACGCCGGTGGCGTTGACTGCTCCGACCACGAAGTAAACATCAAGATCCTGCTGAACGAAGTGGTTCACGCCGGTGACATGACCGACAAGCAACGTAATCAGTTGCTGGCGAGCATGACCGACGAAGTCGGCAACCTGGTGCTCGGCAACAACTACAAGCAGACTCAGGCCCTGTCCCTGGCGGCCCGTCGTGCTTTGCCGCGGATTGCCGAATACAAGCGTCTGATGAACGATCTCGAAAGCCGCGGCAAGCTGGATCGCGCCATCGAGTTCCTGCCGGCTGAAGAAGCGATCAACGAGCGCGTCGCGGCAGGCCATGGTCTGACCCGTGCCGAGCTGTCGGTACTGATCTCCTACAGCAAGATCGACCTCAAGGAAGCGCTGCTCAATTCCCAGGTGCCGGACGACGACTACCTGACACGCGACATGGAAACCGCTTTCCCGCCGACCCTGGTGAGCAAGTTCTCCGACGCCATGCGCCGCCACCGTCTGAAACGCGAAATCGTCAGCACCCAGATCGCCAACGATCTGGTGAACCACATGGGCATCACCTTCGTTCAACGACTCAAAGAGTCGACCGGCATGAGCCCGGCGAACGTTGCGGGTGCCTATGTAATTGTTCGGGATATCTTCCACCTCCCGCACTGGTTCCGGCAGATAGAAGCCCTGGATTACCAGGTGTCGGCCGACGTACAACTGGAGCTGATGGACGAGCTGATGCGTCTGGGCCGCCGCGCTACGCGCTGGTTCCTGCGCAGCCGCCGTAACGAGCAGAACGCTGCCCGTGACGTCGCGCACTTCGGTCCACACCTGGCAGCGCTGGGCCTCAAACTCGACGAACTGCTGGAAGGCCCGACCCGCGAAGGCTGGCAGACCCGTTATCAGGCGTACGTTGCGGCTGGCGTTCCTGAGTTGCTGGCGCGCATGGTTGCAGGCACCACTCACCTGTACACCTTGCTGCCGATCATCGAAGCGTCCGACGTGACCGGCCAGAACGCAGCAGACGTCGCGAAGGCTTACTTCGCCGTCGGCAGCGCGCTGGACATCACCTGGTACCTGCAACAGATCAGCGCTCTGCCGGTTGAAAACAACTGGCAGGCCTTGGCCCGTGAAGCGTTCCGTGACGACGTCGACTGGCAACAACGTGCGATCACCATCTCCGTCCTGCAACAGGGCGACGGTACCCAGGACGTGGAAACTCGTCTCGAGCTGTGGATGCAAGAGCACGAAGGCATGATCGAACGTTGGCGCGCCATGCTGGTAGAAATCCGTGCCGCCAGCGGCACTGATTACGCCATGTATGCGGTGGCCAACCGTGAGTTGCTGGATCTGGCGTTGAGCGGTCAAGCGGTAGTGCCTGTCACTGCCACTGCTGCTACCACTGCCAGCGTCGAGCTGGAGCCGGCTGCCTGATCAGGCGTTGAATGAAAAAGCCCCGCATTGAGAGATGCGGGGCTTTTTTTGTCTGATATTTTTGTGACGTTTTGCCGGGCCTCTTCGCGGGCAAGCCTCGCTCCTACAAAGAACTATGCATTCCCTGTAGGAGCGAGGCTTGCCCGCGAAGAGGCCATCAGCCTTAGGGCAACTTCTGGCTTGCTGAGCTATCGATCATCGACAACTTATCTGTCGGCCTGGTCAATAAATTACTGAGCGATAGGTCAAACTTCTGCAAAGCCCTGACTTGCACATTCTGTTGTAAAAGCCCGAATGGATAGTTCAGGGCTATTATTTATGGCTGTACGTTCAGCTATCAGTTTTCCAGCGGGATCAACACTTTCTCTTCCGGGGACAACACCATAAACACCAACAGCTTGGCTGGCTTGGTGGCACTGGCATTTTTCGAGACCAGATGTTCCGAGCCGGCCGGTTCATACCAATACTCGCCGGCCTTGTAGGTCTGCGGTTGCTCGCCTTTCACTTGAGAAACGATCGATCCGGAAATCACGTAGGCCATTGCCGTGCCTTCGTGTTTGTGAGCGATGGAGGACTGGCCCGGCTCGTAGTCGACTTCGATCATCAACGCCTTTTTGCCCGGGACGTTCTTCAGTACTTCGTCCTGCAGGATCGTGACTTTTTCCGAGGGGTCGTGGGCAAATGCCAAGGCAGAAACGGTTAAGGCCAGGACCGCCAAGGGGGCAGCACAGAAGCGTATAGCTTTCATTGTTCATCACCCGCGGTGGTTAATCGTCAGGGACTACGTTAGTCCGCCAATCGGCAAGCAAACAGCCAATTTTCGTGAAGGCGAGGGGACCAATCATGCTTGTTAAAAAAACAAGATCGCCGCCTCCAGCCACTCCTGCAGGGGTACCCATTGCCCTGTAGGAGTGGCCGAAGACGGCGACCTAATCTGTCTAAACGATAGGGAAGCTGTTGAAATCGACGGCGTTGGCCAGGCGGCTGTCGATCAGGCCGATAAAACCTTGTACTTCAGGGCAGTTGAAATGCATTTGCATGGCCGCTTCCGATTGCCAGCGGGCACTGACAGTCCAGCGGTTGTCGTCCTCGGGGCAGCGGTCGACCATATAGGAATCACAGCCCGGTAGTTCGCGCAGGGTATCGACAATTTTTTGCAGTTGCTTGCCCAGTTCATCCGAGCGGCCGGCCACGGCCTGCACCTTTACGGTATTGATCACTTCGTAGGGCATTGCTCACACTCCTGAATCAGGCCGGACGAATCCTGCTCATTGAGGGATAACGCTTATGCAGGATAGGCCTGCACTCCCGGACCACCAATAGCCAATTGCCGGATAAAAACGCAGACCAATCTGTCAGGCGACCTGCTGCAAAATGTCCCGCAAGCGGTCAAGGGCAATGTCGATGTCCAGGGTTTCGATGGCGCCAAAGCCCAGGAAAAGCCCGGCCTGTGGCGCTTGCTGGTAGAAAAAACTATCGATGGGATACACCCCGACTTCGACCTTTTTGGCCAGCTCGATCACCAATGAAATATCGATAGGCACTTTGCACATAACCACCATGTGGAACCCGGCTGTGGTCGGGACCGCCTCGAGCCACGGGAAAAGGTCGCCGGCCATGCGCGCGAGGATTCGTTCGCGGCGTCCGGCATAGATCGTATGGCAGCGCCGAATGTGCTTGAGCAGGCAGCCTTCGGCGATGAACTTGGCCAGCGCCCATTGGGGCAGGGTGGAGGTGTGCAGATCGGTGAGCTGCTTGGCGCGAATGACGGCTTCGAGAATCGCTGGCGGCAGGATCGCATAACCCAGTCGCAGCTCCGGCAGCAGGGTTTTTGAAAAGGTCCCGACGTAGGCGACGATGCCGCGCTCGTCCATGCTTTGCAGCGAGTCGGTGGGCCGGCCTTCGTAGCGGAATTCGCTGTCGTAATCGTCCTCGATGATGATCGCACCCAACTCATGGGCCCGCTCCAGCAGCGCAACCCGGCGCTCCTGGCTCATCGGCATGCCGAGCGGGAACTGGTGAGACGGGGTGACGTAAATCAGCCGGGTGCCGAGTGGGATCTTGTCCACCTGTATGCCTTGCGCATCCACCGGGACGCCGATCACCGTGGCGCCATGGGTACCGAACAATAGGCGTGCGGGCGGGTATCCGGGGTCTTCCATGGCGACAATGCTGCCGGGGCGCGTGAGCACCCGGGAGATCAGGTCCAGCGCCTGTTGCGCGCCGTTGCACACCACCACGTCTTCGTCCTGGCAATTAACCCCGCGAGAAAACGCGATGTGCCGGGCGATCGCGTTGCGCAGCGCCGGCAGGCCCTCGGGCAGGCTGTAAAAACCCTTGGACGCGGCGATCTGGCGCAAGGCGTGAGAGGTGCAGCGCCGCCAGTCATCCTGGGGAAACTGGCCCTTGCTGGTGGCGCCGCCGATGAAGTCGTAGCGCAACGAGCTTTCCAGCGTCGGATGGCGCAGAAACACCGGAAGGTTGCGCCAGGACTGGATGACCTCGGCACTGGCCAATTCCGAATGGCTTTGTTTATGGGTGATTTTCGCCGTTCGGGCATTGACGTAGGTGCCTTTGCCGATGACCCCGGTGAGGAAGTTTTCGTAGGTCAGTTGTGTGTAGGTGTCGGAAATGGTCTTGCGGGAAATGCCCAGTTGTTCAGCCAGTAAACGACTGGGCGGGAGCTGCGTCCCGGCTGCCAGACGGCCGGATTCGATGGCGCTGCGCAGTTGGTTGTACAACTGGCCCGACAGGTCCTTGCGGCCGTTGATGACAACGTGAAGTTCCATACCAGCGAGGCTCCTGGGGCGATTGAGGTGCATGTGCGTCGCGCCAGATTACCCGCATGAGCGCCTGTGCAGAAGTTGCGTGGGCGAAAAACCTTCGATTGGTCTGGCACCTCGGTGGTCAACGGGTATTTCGCAGAATTGGATCTGTAACGCCAGCGCATCAACGCCTACCTTGAGGGCACAGATCCGATCCACGAGGTTGCTCCATGAACGCCCGCCTGGATTACTACAGCGCATCGCCCAAAGCGATGAAAGCGATGATTGCCATGGAGGCCTTGACCAGCAACCTCAGCATCGAGCCAGCCTTGCTGCATTTGATCAAGATTCGCGCCTCGCAGCTCAATGGCTGCGCCTTCTGCACCGACATGCACTCGGTAGATGCCCGGCGACTCGGCGAGACCGACCGCCGTTTGTATTCGATCGTGGTCTGGCGCGACAGCGGCTTCTTCAATGCGCGAGAACGTGCGGCGCTGGCCTGGACCGAAGCTGTCACCTTGCTCTCTGAAAGCCACGTGCCAGACGACGTCTACGCAGTGGCCCGGGAGCAGTTCAGCAAAGGCGAGATCGTCGACCTGACCATCGCCGTCACCACCATCAACAGCTGGAATCGGCTCGCGGTGAGTTTTCGACAAACCCCTGGAGGCTGAATCGATTTTCCACCCCGAGCGTCACATCAGGTTCATAAACACTGCGCAGGATGAGGCTTTCAAGGATAGATCGACAGGGAGTCAGCGATGCCATTCATGGATACCACAGGTCGTCAGCGCGTTGCCCAGTGCCGCTCGCCCGTAGAAAAAACCTCATCCTGGGGCACACTGGCGGCAGGGATCGATCCGGTATTGGCGCAGTCCTTTCGGGTCAGTGCGCGCTGCGGCTGTTTCATGCAGGCGGCCCGCAGTCTCAACATCAAGGCAACCCAGCTGCGCAAACAATTGGCGCAGCTTGAAGCGCAACTGCAGTGTTCGCTGTTCAGCCATTTAGAGAATGGCGTTGCCCTCAGTCATGACGGGTTACAGCTGCAATCGCAGTTGATTGCCCTGGCCCACGAGCGCAAAGTGCCGGTGATCGAACAGCCGTTGATTCGCCTGGCCGTCGCGGAATCGATCCTGCATGACATTCTCGGTCGCGACCTGGTTGCTCTGTTGCGGCGCAACGCCAGCGTGCGTCTGGACATCATTACCGTCGACAGCGAACTTTCCCTGCAGGCGGTCAGTGCCGATGTGGTGCTGTGGCTGGCCGGCACCGATTCACCACTGCCAGGCCCGAGTTTTGCAGTTAGCGAGCCCCAACGTCTGGCACGGCTCGACTACCTGCCACACATCGCCAAACGTTATTCACGGGTCGCGTCCCGCCCTGACAGCCTCGATGACCTCGCCGATTTCCTGCTGGTGCAATGGCAGCATAACCGTCAGGTTGACAGTTTTCGGCCATGGAATGCCCTCGTGGACCAACGCCTGGCCGGGGTGGTGGAGTCGCATTCCTATGAGCTGATGCTGGAGATGATTCGTTGCAGCGCCTGCATTGGCCTGCTGCCCGGATACATCAGCCGTTTCGATCGCGGCCTTGTTGAACTGCCGGGGCTGTTTACTCAGCCGATGCAGCGCCAGGTGTGGATGGCGGTCAATGCTGAGTCCGAGGGTTCAGCGCAGGTGCAGATGATCGTTGAGCTGGTCCAGAACACCTTCAGTGAACGGCGGGAGTGGTTCGAATAACCTTCGGCGTTATAGAGTAAGCGGCCATGTCTGTATCAAGGATGAATCACCCATGCCCGCCACTGACGCTGTTATCTCCCTCGAACGTTTCAACGAATCCCACATCGACGGCATTACCGCGCTCTACAACGACCCGGCCATCACCCGGCAGGTGCTGCAAATGCCGTTTCAGTCCACCGAGGTCTGGCGCAAACGCCTGATGCCGGACAATGAGCGTGTGGTGCAGCTGGTGGTGCTGCATCAAGGGACGGTCATCGGCAACATTGGCCTGGAGCAGTTTTCCCGGATCCGTCGCAGCCACGCCGGTAATCTTGGAATGGCCGTCGCGACGGCGTGGCAGGGCAAGGGCGTTGGCTCGACACTGCTGACGGCGGCGCTGGACATCGCTGACAACTGGATGAACCTGCAACGGGTCGAGCTTTCGGTCTACGTCGACAACGAAGCCGCCATCGGGCTCTACCGCAAGTTCGGCTTCGAAACCGAAGGGCTGTTTCGCGACTACGCCGTGCGTGACGGCGTGCTGGTGGATGCCTTGAGCATGGCGCGCCTGCGTCGCACGCCCAAGGCCGGTTGAGTCACTCGCCCAACGCGAACGCCACCGCCGCCTGCGCATGCAGTTCGGTGGTGTCGAGCAAGGGCAGGGCGCTGTGCTCGGGTTTAATCAGCAGGCCGATTTCCGTACAGCCAAGGATGATCGCCTGGGCGCCGCGTCGGGTCAGTGATTCGATCACCCGCTGATACACTTTGCGTGACGCCTCGCTGATCACTCCGACGCACAACTCGTCATAGATGATCCGGTGGACGGCCTGACGTTCATCAGCCTCCGGCACCAGTACCGTCAGGCCCTTGGCTGTCAGGCGCTCCTTGAGAAAGTCCTCCTCCATGGTGAATGCGGTGCCCAGCAAACCCACCCGCAGCGTACCGGCGTCCAGTGCCGCCTGACCGGCCGGATCGGCGATGTGCAGGAATGGAATCTCGATCGCTGCCTGAATCTGCTCGGCCACCTTGTGCATGGTGTTGGTGCACAGCACCACGCAATCGGCGCCACCGGCCTGCAACCGCTGCGCCGCGTCCACCAGAATCGCCGCTGCATCGTCCCAGCGCCCGGCATGCTGGGCCTGTTCGACAGGCCCGAAGTCGACGCTGTACATGAGCAATTTCGCCGACCGCAACGGCCCGAGTCGGTCGCGCACCTGCTGGTTGATAAGACGGTAATACTCGGCGCTGGACTCCCAGCTCATGCCGCCGATAAGGCCGATGGTACGCATTGGATTTCCTCAGGCTATCGCCTGGGTCGAGATGCCAGGCACCCGGCAGTTTCTATTCCTTCGTGGGTCAATGCCAGTGGAAAATGACTTGGTATACGCGGTCAGTGTTCATTGGGTCACCACCTGGTCCGCGGCGACGTATGCAAAGGTGGCGGTGCCGGTCGCGCTTGCGGGTGGTGTGAGCCGAATGATCGGTACCACGATCTTCGGGTTGGTTGAGTTATAGAAATCTCTTTGGTTGTACTGAGCATCGGCCAGACCCGCGTTAGTTCCACCAGCCACGAAGAAGAACGCCATGATCGGGAGTGTGTTGGGGCGACCTGCTGTCCAGGTCTTGATCAGTATTTCGTTATGCTCGCTGAATCCCTGCGCAGCCAGCAGGCCTTTTGCTCTCACCGACTGATAGAACGCGGGGGCCGATAGTGCATTGCGATCATCCTTGACGTCGAAACCACATGAGCGTTGGTTTTTATTTCCATTGGGCAAATCCCATGTGGCTTTCCATTGTTCTGCAGTGGTCACGCCGGCGTTATGGCAAATCTGGCTTTGAGCGGGATAAGAGGGGTGCGCGACACAGACTGCCGTTGCGTTTCGGGTCCAGGTCCAAGCATCCATTGGATAGGAACACAAATAGTCCAGGTCGATTTTGTCGGCAGGTGCTTCAAAGATGGGATACAGGATAAAACCATTACCGTAGCCCCAGGCCAGTCGTCCAAAGTTTGTATCCGCTCTTAGGTAAGAGAACGAAACACCACCACTTTTTATCGACGTGGGGCTGGGGTCCCATACTTTATATTGGTTGGCCGGGTCTTTTACCGTAACTCTGAGTGTGACACCCGAACACAGGAACGCAGGCTGAGAATTCGAGTTGTTGCAGTTGGGGTATTTTCGACTATAAAGCGTGTTCAGTTGAGCGGCGGTGGCAGAGCCATCTAGCGTCTGGACATTGTTGACCGTTCCCACTTCACCCGGCGGTAGTGTATCGACCTGAGTACAACCCACCATCAACGCAATTAACAGAGCACCCATTATTTTTTGCATGATTAATCCCTCGTCTACATAGACGCCAAGCGGTTTGAATAATTGATTGACGCAGCGGTATCGCTGAAGGCGAACCCGTTACAGCTTCACTCTCAGGCACCATGAAAAGATTATTGGCTCGGCGGTGCCTGTTCTTTTCAGGGTGTAATTGAACATGACGTCCCGCCCTCGATTCTCCGTCAGCCACGTCGATGGCACGGGAATATCGGTGTACGAAGATTGAGTGATGATGACTTCGTCGCCGTAACGAGTGACAACCCCGAATAGCGCCATGCGCACGTTGTAAGTGCCCTCCAGAGACGGGTAGTACGCCCTGAGATTGTCCTTGGAGGAATTAAGAGTGGGTTCTGGAAGACGGTGCTTTTGCCCGGTGATCGTGATCTTCAGGTCTTTGGACATTAGATCCTCGGAGGTACCTGGCAACCTCACGGTGTAACTGACCTGCGCACCGGTACCGATACAATCGACAACTTCTAGCCTGGGAACCAGAAATTTCAAAGTCTGCCCTGCAGCGGAGACAGTTTGAATCTCGCTGCCATAAGTCGAGTTTCGTCCGAGCCAATAGACTTTGACGGTTTGTCCGCGGGCGGAGCCGGTAAAAGCGACTTCGACGGTGGCGGATGTGGCTTCGTAAAAGTCTTTTTCGAAGTTTAATACGGTACCGTTCTGTTCCTTGGCTTCCAGTACTTTGGCTGGCTTCAGATCGAGTTGTTCTTCCTTCAGATGTACGTCTACCTCGATACTTTCGGATGGGCCGGACGGATTACCTAGCTGATCAGTGACCGTGTACCAGAACGGGGTGCGCGGATTGTCGCCGGTTTTTTCGAACGTGGGGGTGAAGAGCGTGTTGGTTACAACCGGATTGCCTGGAACGGCTTCACCGGGAGTCACTTTTTTATCAACATAGGTCGTGCCAACGGTCAGCCGAATATCGTCATGGGCGCGTCTATTGGGATAGTCAAACCCGACCACGACACCGCGCTCCGCCTGGGCTTTATCCACGCCCTTGGTCTGCACATCGGCGGAGACCTGGACCTTGCGCGTCGAATGGCCGGGTTCTCCTGGTGCAAGGGTATGGTAAAGAACTTTTAATTTCAGGGACTCTTCGGGTGTTGTCTGACCTACCCTCAACACTTGGTAGAAGATGTCGTTGACACCGTCGTGCAGAATCCCTTTCGGGATGTACAGTCGAACACGATCGTTTTCCTCGTCGCGCCCAATGGTTTTGCCAGTCACAGGCGTTTCTCTGCCGTCGACGAACAGATCAATGCGGTCGTCTACAGCCATGACAAAAGACTTGGACGCCGCATTGAGCCAAGGGTCAATAAGGCATAAGAGTCCCTCAAGATGTTCGTCGAAGAGGGAAAGGGGGATGCCCCCATCTGGATTGGAATCATGGATGACCGGAGTTTTCCACCCCGGGAGGATCACCGGATAAAGTTTCAGAACATTGTTATGAGTTTGACTATCCATCACCCGTCTCCTTGAGCGTAATTCTCACCATCCTGGTTATTTAGATGGCGGGTCTATCAAACACCCGCTCAAGCGAGGCGGCTACTGTCAGATCTGACAGGTAACGCTGCATAAATCGTGATTTTCGGTACCGTTTGTCGTATTTCTTCCCTGCCTTTCATTCATCAGTCTCTGTTTTAGTTGAACAGTCCGGTGCTCAATCTGCCATGCTCAAAAACCGCAGCACCGCTTCAACAAAGGAACACCGCAATGGACGACGTACAGCAACTGGGTGAGATGCTTCGCCATTACGCAGAAAGCGAAGCGCACAAGAAACAACTGTTCGAGTCGCAATCGGCCGTGTGGGCGACGCGCATTGGTGAGCTGTTCGATCAGATCCAGCAATGGCTGGAACCGGTCCAGGCGCCGAATCTGCTTGAGGTGAGCCGCGAAGTGTATGTCGCCTCGGGACCGAGCGTGCCGGTCGAGACGTCGACTTTCAATACCGAGAAGCTGACGATTGTGATAGCCGGTAAACCGGTGGAGTTTGTGCCGGATGTGATGGGTGTCGGTGGTCAGATTTCGCTGGCCGTGATGGGCCTGACGGCCGCGCGCTACGGCAGCATTTCGCTGGTGTGCCTGCCGCCGTCCAGTAGCTGGCAATGGCGCAAGACCAATGGGTTGAAAGATCCGGATACGTTTGCGTTCGATGCGAACTTTTTGGCGCAGCAGTTGCAGAGTTTGATTCCTCGCGAGCGCGGTTGAGGTCACTGATCGTTCCCACGCGCAGCAACGGAATGCAGCCCGGGACGCTCTGCGTCCCATTGGAACGCGGAGCGTCCACCCCGCCGGCGAAGCGCATTGCAAAACCCGGATGGCTGGCCTGCAACGCTTCGACGAACGAATAGGTCAGCGTGCCGTCGTCGTTGAGGTTACAGCCAGGCGTACTTGCTGCGCACTTGATTGGGCTGGACGGGCGAGTTGCGCGCCGTCGGCTGCGCGATCAACTCAGCCACATGCGCCAATGCGGGTTCGACAGCTTCGCGGTGCGTGAGGACAAGTCCGTAGAAGATGCACTCAAGGAGCTGGCCGGGATGAATGTGCTGTATGGGCGTTCGGTGATTGAGCCTCGGCCGTTGTTCAGACGACATGAGTAGAACGTCAGTGAGGATGGCGCATCCTGTATAGGAGGATGCGCCGGGCGCTGTCAGTTGATGCGTACCAGGGCTGCTCGGTTGCTTGGTGAAAGCTGATCGATTTCGAGCAGTGTCAGGTTTTTTGGCGCTTCACCGGCCAATGGGTTGCCAAGATTGCCCGCGGCGCCCTCGGGCAGTTTGTACATCGCGCCAGTCAGCGGGTCGACGACCAGCATGCCAATCAGGCCACCAAACACGATGTTGCCCCAGTACCAGCCGCTCATGCTGGTTTCCAGTGTGGCGTTGGCATCGGCATAACCTTCTTTCTTGAAGGTTATGGTGTAGGCCTCGCCCTTGAAGTAGCCACGACCTGAAGGCAGCGTCACGGTATTGGGCGTGGAACCGTTATGTACGATGACACCGGCCTTGTTCGTGATGGTGAAGTTGGCACCGCTTGGGGTGCTCGATACGTTCACCGGGTACTTGCTGTCTCCGACGATGCTTGCGCAGCCCGAAGTCAGGAGAGTGGCGGCCAGGGCTGTAACGGTGAACAGAGTGCGGAAAGCTTTCATTGTTGATCCTTGAGACCGAGTTTGCCGTCATTGGCCGAGGCACGCTTCATGTGGCCTCGATGTGATTATTGGGACAGATTGCACGGCGCGGACTTTAACACTGATGGCGGTGCGCCACTATTGGGATTTCGAGTTAATTCGATTAAGTCGCACGCCCGGGAAATGTTATGAGGTGGCGGAAGGCATTTGTACTGGGTGTGGGGCGGTAACTTTTTCAAGGTGGGTGGCGAATCAGGGTTTGGGTGTACCGCTGTATTTTTATGTTTCGGCATTGCGACTTTCATAGCCCCGGTACGTTTTCCGGCAGGCGCGCGTTCAAGCTCGATGCAGCGTTGCCGGATGGCCGGCGTCTGTCAAATGACGATCGCTGTGCGGCATTAGTTGAATAGTGTGTTTTTTTTGTAAACAAACTGCGTTGCATTGGCTATACCGGTAACTCCCTTACTCGTACTGATGTCGAGCTACTTAAAGGAGTTACAGCATGAAGCTAGCGCTAATGATGAGCACGCTGTGCATTGCGTCGATCGCAATGGTGGGCTGCTCCAGTAAAGTTGTTGAACCGGATCAGTATTCGGGATTTCTCAAGGACTACGGCCAGCTCAAGGAGGCCAAGTCGCCATCGGGTGCCACGGTGATGCGCTGGGTGGATCCCAAACTCGACATCAACCAGTTCACCAGTGTCTACATCGAACCAACCCAGCTCTATCCCAAACCTCAACCGAGCGTGAAAATCCCGCAGGCTACCCTGAACGGAATCACCGATTACTACGATCAAGCGCTAAAGCGTGAAGTGGGTAAATCCCTGCCGTTAGCCGCGGGCCCTGGCCCGGGTGTGATGGTAGTGCGCGCCGCCATCACTGCCGTGAGCAGCAAGACCCAAGGCCTGAAGCCTTATGAAGTGATCCCGATCGCCCTGGTGGCAGCGGCGGTGAGCACGGCCAGTGGCATTCGCGATCAGGATACTGACCTGGCCACTGAAGCGGTGTTCCTCGATGGCGGCAACAACAAAGTCTTGGCCCAGGTTGTGCGCAAAGGCACTGGCAAACCCTTGGAAAACGAGTCTCAGGTGATGAAGGCCGATGACGTGAAAGGTGTGATCGATGGCTGGGCTTCTGATCTGCATCAGTCGTTTCTGAAGCTCAAGTCCGAGTAGGTTTCAAATGATCATTCCCACGCTGCGTGGGAATGATCGTGGAGCGCTGCATCACTCGCTGACAGGTCGCCGTATGAACGCCGAGTTTGTCACGGAATTTCTTCCTGTCACTGCGCGTTGGAAACCAGCGGCAAGACCCACAGATAACCTTGGGCCGCCTGTTGGAAATCCAGCTCGGCGTAGAGCCTGGCGATCGATTCATGGGCCGACCGTTCGCCTTCCATGGCGATCTTGCCGATCCGCGGATCAATCTCCTGAGCACCAACGCCGCAACTGACGAACATCGTCATCAGGCTGAAACCGGCTGCGCGAATTGCAACGTGCATATAAGAATCCTTATTTGCCGAACGTGACGTTGATCCTGGCAAACAGCGTGAACTATACGTCTGTTAAAGCTAGCAGCTAACGCCGTGTTCGCCAGTCGAAGGGGGGACTTGGGGCGAATGGCCGTCGCCTGAATCGACAGTGCTTGATCAGTGCCGACCCTCGAAATAAACCCATCCCTATATCTATGTACCGCACCTGACCACCGTCCCATCGACATGCTGTGCCCTACAGACAAGGAGTGACTGTATGGCACAACACACATTTAACGATGGATCTTCAGGGAGCGTTGTCATCAGGTCCGGACCGCCCTCTTCGGGTGGTGGTTCTGGTGGAGGTTCAGGTGGCGGCGGTGGGGTTTCAGGCGGCTTTGGTAAAACCAGCAAGAGAAAGAAAAAAGCCCGAAAGCGGGCCATAGAAGCTGATCGTAAGGCAAGGGAACAAGCGAGCGCGCAAGCAGCGGCTCAGGCGCAAGCCGAGGCGGCACAAGCACAGGAACAGGCCCGCGTGCAGGCCCTGCATCAACGACTCGCGGGGCTGGCGCAGCGTCATGCCGCAGTCAGAGTTGAGGTAGACCAACGTTTTGCAGCCCGGGCCGCGCAACTCGCGCTCGCCCTCGAACAGGAAGTCCGGGCGGAGCGACGGCCGCCCGATATCAACTTGAGCGAGCGCCTGCAGCTTCACAACATCACCAAAGAAAAAAACGGAATCGATGGGCTGATCGCCCGTAAAACCGCAGAGTTCAATGGCAATAACGCGGTTGCCCGGTCATTCGATGGGCATGATCCACTCACCCGCACGGTGAACGACTACCAGATCCGACTGGAGCAGTTCGGTGAGGCGCTCAATGACGGCCACCGGATCTGGGAAAACGCCTACAACGCGGCCCATGAAGCTCGACTGCTATCGGCACAGATAAGCGCACTCAGCGATAGATCCAATGCACTGGCCAGTCATCACGCCGAGCAGACCCTTGTATGGCGTGAACTCGAGGCCGTTTGGGAGCGTAACCGGCAGTTCGCCGAGCAGCGCGAAGCAAGAGTTCGGTTCAAGCTGCAAGTCGATGAAGACGCTCGGGTTGAACGGGTCAGGCAGGCCAATACGCTGACGGTACCCACTACTTCGGTGGCCGCTGGCGGGATGATGTTGACCCGAGAGGGAGTGCTCGTTGCGCAAGAAATCGCAGCGGTACTTGAGACGGTTGTCGAGTCGGCCGCCGGACTCCTCAAGGATTTCGCACGAATAGCGGCCAGAACCGGACCCGTGTTCGTCACTGCAATGGTGTACTCACCCACCCTTGGCAATGGCGAGCTGACCTCCGAGCAACGTCAGCGATTGCTCCAGTCGGTCGGCGTTCCGGCGCAGGCGTTGGGACTTTCTGACCGTCAGGCGCTGCAATCAATCGCCAACGCGGGCGGTTCGGTGGAAGTGGCGTACCGGCTCAAACCCGAAGCCGTACCGGAAGGTACCGCGATTATCGTCACCAGCACCGGTGGCGAGGTAGGCGCTCGTGTACCGGTCATCAATGCCGTACTTGACCCGCTGACCGGGGTCTACAGCGCCGAGGTCCCGGGTTCACCGCCACGACTCCTGCAGTTCACACCCGAGTCCACACCTCAGGTGACTACTTCCGGTCAGGCCGGCGTGGCGGTGATGACACCGCAGATCCAGGACATCCCGGCAGGTGTCGACTTGCGCATTCAGGATTGCATCGTTTGCGTGCCGGGCCTGTCACCGATGTACCTGTCCTTCAACCTGCCGCCAATCGGTTCAGGCATCGTCACCGGGACCGGTCAACCTGCTGCGAATGATTGGTGGAAAGCCGCAAGCCAGGCCCAGGGTGCGGCCATTCCCGTGCAGATCGGCGACCAATTTCGTGGTCGGGAAATCCCGTCGTTCAGCGCCTTCGATGAAGCGCTCTGGCGAACGGTTGGCGAACACCCGGCGCTTGTAACCGAATTCGATGAGGTGAACAAAAAGCGCATCGAACAAGGCTTCGCGCCCTATGCACCAAAAAACACCTGGATTGGTGAACGGCGTGAATTCGAGCTGCGTTATCAGGAGCGGGCAGAACTCGGCGCGAACCCCTTCAACCTTGACAAAATAAGCATCACCACACCGCAAAGTACCCAAGGCCGGATGGGGATCACACCGGCAGTTCTACCCTGGCCAATTCGTCCCGTGGGTGGCGGTACCTGGACCCCGTTGGTTCCACCAGGCATCGAACATCTCGGGCCAACGACCTCGCCGATCACACCGCCGATTCCAGCGGTTTATCCCGGCGCACCGGTCATCCCTGTCCTACCGCAAAACGAGACGTTTCCGGCTGTTGACGAAGGGCAGATCGGTGCCAGTATTCCTGGGTATCCGGGGGATATGGAACTGCCTTCGCCGGATGTTCTGTTTCTTGACAGGCGGGACGATCCAGGTACCGCTACAGGTCGGGGGGCTGATACTTCGGAAGTTTGGCTCGGGGATGACGCAAGGGGAGTGGGCGCACCCATTCCTTCGCATATTGCGGATCAGTTGCGATGGAAGGAGTTCAGGAATTTCCATGGGTTCAGGCGGGCGTTTTGGAAGGCTGTTGCAGAGGATATGGTATTGAGCAAACAGTTTAGTGTTCACAATTTAAAAAGAATGCGATCAGGCCTTTCTCCATACCCGTTGGGCACTGATCAGGTTGGTGGTCGCAAAACGTTTGAGCTTCATCACGAAATTGGGATTGCAGACGGTGGGGAGGTGTATGGGATGGATAACATCTTAGTGATGACGCCCAAGCGGCACATCCAATTACACGGAGGAAAAAGTGAAAATGATCTTTAAAAAGAAGTTGGAAGACTATACAGAAGCGGAATTTTTGACCTTTTTACAAGGGTTTAGTAATTATCCGGATGAATTGGAGGGAGACGAGTTGGAGGCTTACCTGGATAGCCTGTTGGTCCATTTTGAGTTAATTACCGAGCACCCTGGCCGCTCAAACGTGATTTTTTATCCTACAGAAGGTCAGGAAGACAGCCCGGAAGGCATCCTGAAAGAAGTCAAAGAATGGCGCGCAGCCAATAACAAGCCTGGCTTCAAACCCGAGTGACTTGCCACCAATGACTAACTGGCATCTGTTCATAACGAAATGAGCAGGTGCCATTGTCTTCAGCAGTTTGCCCAAGAGGCACAAGGAAGAACCAAAGATGGAACTTAAAGCAACTCTCAAGGATTACACCGAGCCGGAATTCCACTCGTTGGTAAATAGAATATGGGCCGTCGATCTGCCGAAACGGGACCATGATCGGTTGATCAACCATTTCGACCGGATCGTCGGCCACCCCAAAGGTGCGGACCTGTTTTTTTACCCTGACGACCAAGTCAATACGAATGGTGCTGGATCGGTTGTGTTTTTCGTCAAGAATTGGCATCGCAAACGGGGTATGGCGGCGTTTAAGGACGAGAATGTTTCCGTATCGCCTCCACCCGTACAGCTAAGCGATGTCGCCCGGAGTATGGCAGAAGTACAAGAAATCGCCGCTGATGTGGCCGTATCGGAGCGGGCTGTCGAAACGGCCTTCAGCTTTTTCGAGCAAGGTATCAAGCGCTTGCGAACTCAACAGAGCCTTCGCCTGGATATCCCTGAGCAGGACACGAATATCCGGGCTCTGGAACGTGATCAGCATGAAACACTCATGGCAATCAGTAAGTTCGAATTCTGTAAAATGCGCGTGGAGTTCGCCAGACGCGGTGCTCAGCGCGACCTGAACTATGCCCGGTCGGAGCAAGCACGGTGGCAGAGCATCGTGCAACAGATCAACTCAACACACGACCGGTACATTGCGCGATTGGCCGGCCTTACTCAGCGCCATCGCGTTCTACATGACGAGTCTGAAGCGCTGTTGATAGCGGCGCAGGAACAGTTGATTCGTTCACGTAATCTGGCAGGGGCCGGTCCAAATCAAGCTGCCTGCGCGATGGCCGCATCATTGGCTTTTGCCGATAAACGTCCCGATGTATTGCTGGAGGGTGGGCCATCGGCATTGTTAGTGTCGCAACGGACAATTTTGCAAAAAGCCATCCGCTCGGCCGTTGCGCAATTCACCTGGCAGAACACGTCAGGCGAACCGCCCGATGAGGTCCAGTGCGCTGCGGTGTTGCGATTTGAGTTTTCCAGTCGCGCCGATACGCAGGTATACGGTCTCAGTGTTCCCCTGGCCGAGCTTCTGCCGATTGAAGGTCAGGATTGGCAATGTCTGGCGGCGAGCAGGGCTGAGGTCGATGTCCCTTTCAGGATGACAACCGCCGTAGTGCCTGCCGAACCTGGAATGATGTTTCAGGGGTTACGCGAAATCAAAACGCTGTCACAGGTTCACATCACACCGTCCAAAGGCAGTCATCCGGCATCCGGGGTTCGGGTCAGAGCAGCACAACATAATGAGCGACTGAATACTTTCAGTTTTACGGCTGATGACGCCGCACCGATCACTGTTTACTGGTCTGCCCCGGTCACTCTCGAAGCTAGCCCACCCGTGGCCCCGGCCCCATCGCGTTTGGGTTTCGTTCGATCCTCACCGGTGCCGGTAATTGAAACTTCGATGGGAGAGGCCCGATTCGACGACTACATCGTGGTCTTTCCCATCGCGGCAGGACTGGACCCGTTGTACGTCATGTTCAGAGACCGGCGCGAATATCCTGATATGACAATTACTGAAGCAAAACCTTAACCCCGACATCGGACACAACCGGTTGCCACTAGATAAACAAAGGAATGTCGCTCTCTATGCCTGTATTGGAACTCACCACGCTGATTCCCAACCGAACACCCGAACTTGTCCTCGACTTCTGTCTGGAGGGCCTCAACTACCCGAAGATCTTTCCAGAGCGAGTCTCGCTGCTGAGCAATCTCGATTTAAGTAACCTGCGTATCGAAGCCGGCCGACAGTTTCGCTTTCGGCACTGGATGTTCAATTGCATTCCGGCGAACTGGACGGTGGTGATACGCGAGGTCGGCGACCATCATTTCATCGACGAAATGCTCAAGGGGCCGATGGCTTCGTTTCGTCATGAACATCGGGTTGCGGCCGGAGAGGGCGGTACGTTCTACACCGACCGGGTGACTTATGCGGCGATTGGCGGTGCACCTTTGGAATGGCTGGTGGTCAATGCCTACATGCGCCGAGTCTTCCAGGCTCGGCACCGGAATATGCTGCGCTTGCTCGGTTAATGCCGCCTGTATGCAGTCCTGTGGGAGCGAGCTTGCTCGCGCCCACAGCGCCTCAGCGTTTCTTCACCTGCGCGCGCAGCCGTTCTTCCTGCTCCCGCAGTTCCGGCGTGAACTCAGCCCCGAAATCCTCGGCCTCGTACACCTGGCGAATCTCGATCTCGGCGTCGGTGCCTGGCATCGGGTTGGGGCATCGCTTGACCCACTCGATCGCTTCCTGTTTCGACTTCACCTGCCATAGCCAGTAGCCGGCGATCAGCTCCTTGGTTTCGGCGAACGGGCCGTCGATCACCGTGCGCTGGTCACCCGAGAAACGCACGCGGGCGCCTTTGCTGCTGGGTTGCAGGCCATCGCACTCGATGAGGATGCCGGCTTTGACCAGCTCCTCGTTGTAGTTGCCCATCGCGGTCATCAGTTCCTCGCTGGGCATCACACCGACCTCGGAATCCTGGCTGGCTTTCACAATGATCATGAATCGCATGGTCTTATCTCCGCTGGATTTGAGTGACTCGCTTTCTAGTCGAATGGCCGTCATCTGAATCGACAGTGCTTCTTACGGAAAGTCGCCGAAAAAGCAGATTTGTTTCTCGACAGTAAACTCGCTATACGGTTGTTGAGGCGGGTTGTATCCAATGTGTGCGACAAGACTTCACAATTTGTATCTGGGCATAGGTCGTCGGACCAATTCGTGGTTAACTTCGGCCTCTTCAAAATTCTCTACAACAACGTTCAGAAGGACTCCGTTCATGACTCAAGTCACTCTTAAAGGCAACCCGGTTCAAGTCAACGGCCAACTGCCACAAGCCGGTTCCAAGGCGCCAGCCTTTTCCCTGGTTGCCGACAATCTGTCCGACGTGACCCTGGCGAGCTTCGCCGGCAAGCGCAAAGTGCTGAACATCTTCCCAAGTGTTGACACTCCGACTTGCGCGACTTCGGTTCGCACGTTCAACGCCCAGGCCAACGATGTCGCCAACACAGTCGTGCTGTGCATCTCCGCTGACCTGCCGTTCGCTCAAGCGCGCTTCTGCGGCGCCGAAGGCCTGGAAAACGTACAAAACCTGTCGACCCTGCGCGGTGCCGAGTTCATCGAGAACTACGGTGTTGCCATCGCTGACGGCCCGCTCAAAGGCCTGACTGCCCGTGCCGTCGTGGTGCTGGACGAAAACGACAACGTTCTGCACAGCGAGCTGGTCGGTGAAATCGCTGAAGAGCCGAACTACGAAGCGGCACTTGCCGTTCTGAAATAAGCGTACTTTTACAATTGTTAACGGCCTGGCCTTGTCCAGGCCGTTTTCATTTGCGATTCAGTGTCTTGGCCAAACATCCTGTTACGTAAGCCGAAGGTAAATTGCCGGTAAAGGCGCTTTGCTTAATACCCACCAGTGCTTATCGTTCAGCCTCCTGTAGAAAGAAGCTCACGCGCCCAATGGTTGATCATTCCATGCAATCCTCCGTTTCCCGTAGTCCCCGTCGCTGGCTGTTTGGCTTGCTTGTCCTGTTGGTCATCGCTGGCCTGTGCTGGAAATTCTGGCCCACCGGCACTGCCCAAAAAGAGGGCGCAGGGCAAAAAGCCGTTGCCGGACACACCGGCAGGTCGGGAGGGATGCGTCCGGGTTTCGGGGGGGCGACCGGGCCCGTTCCGGTGCGTGTCGCGCCAGCGGTCAAGGGCGACTTCCCGCTGTACTACAGGGCGCTGGGTACCGTGACGGCGCTGAACACCATTAATGTGCGCAGCCGCGTCGGTGGTGAGCTGATGAAGATCTCCTTCGAAGAAGGGCAGATGGTCAAGGCTGGCGATCTGCTGGCTGAAATCGACCCGCGTCCTTACCAGAACGCCTTGCTCCAGGCCGAAGGCACGTTGCTGCAGAACCAGGCACAACTGAAAAACGCCCAGGTCGATGTGGAACGCTATCGCGGCCTGTATCGCGAAGACAGTATCGCCAAGCAGACCCTGGACACCGCCGAAGCACTGGTGGGCCAGTATCAGGGCACGGTCAAAACCAATCAGGCGGCGGTCAACGACGCCAAGCTCAATCTGGAATTCACCAAGATCCGCGCCCCGATTGCTGGGCGCGTGGGCTTGCGTCAGCTGGATGTCGGCAACCTGGTGGCGGCCAACGACACCACCGCGCTGGTGATCATCACCCAGACCCAACCGATCAGCGTTGCCTTCACCTTGCCGGAAAACAGCCTGGAAATCGTGCTGGCCCGTTATCGCACTGGCGCCAAACTGCCCGCCGAAGCCTGGGATCGTGGCGACACCAAGTTGCAGGCCACTGGCGTTTTGCAGAGCCTGGACAACCAGATCGACGTCACCACCGGCACCCTGAAATTCAAGGCTCGTTACGAGAACCGTGATCAGGCGCTGTTCCCGAATCAATTCGTCAACGTCCATCTGCTGGCCGATACCCTCAAAGACGTGGTGCTCGCACCTTCGGCAGCGATTCAGTTCGGCACCAACGGCACGTTTGTCTACGCCCTGGACGGCGACAAGAAAGTCACGATTCGTCAGTTGAAAGTCGGCGCCAGTGACGGTGAAAACACCGTCATTACCGAAGGCCTGGCCCCAGGGGATCGCGTTGTCCTTGAAGGCACCGACCGCTTGAAGGAAGGCAGCGAAGTGGAAGTGGTCAACGACACCAAGGACGTGCCGACGACCCCGACCGGCCAGCTGCAAGGTAAATCGGCGGCCAACGCGATTGAGCCGGCGACCACCGACAAGGCGAAAAAGGGCGGCGCATGAACATCTCGCGGCTGTTCATCCTTCGCCCGGTAGCCACCACCCTGAGCATGCTGGCCATTATCCTGGCCGGCGTGATCGCCTATCGGTTGCTGCCGGTGTCGGCATTGCCTCAGGTCGATTACCCGACCATCCGCGTCATGACGCTGTATCCCGGCGCCAGCCCGGATGTCATGACCAGCGCCGTGACCGCGCCCCTTGAACGTCAATTCGGGCAGATGCCCGGCCTGACGCAGATGGCGTCGACCAGTTCCGGCGGCGCTTCGGTGCTGACCCTGCGGTTCAGCCTCGACATCAACATGGACGTCGCCGAGCAGCAGGTGCAGGCGGCGATCAACGCCGCGACCAATTTGCTGCCCAAAGACCTGCCGGCGCCGCCTGTGTACAACAAGGTCAACCCGGCGGACACCCCGGTGCTGACCTTGGCCATCACCTCCAAAACCATGCTGCTGCCCAAGCTCAATGATTTGGTCGACACGCGCATGGCGCAGAAAATTGCCCAGATCAGCGGCGTCGGCATGGTCAGCATTGCCGGCGGCCAGCGTCAGGCTGTGCGGATCAAGGTCAACCCTGAAGCTTTGGCGGCCAATGGCTTGAACCTCTCCGACGTGCGAACCCTGATCGGTGCGTCCAACGTCAACCAGCCCAAGGGCAACTTCGACGGCCCGACCCGGGTGTCGATGCTCGATGCAAACGATCAACTGACCTCGCCCAAGGACTACGCCAACCTGATTCTCGCCTACGCCAACGGCGCGCCGCTGCGGCTCAAGGATGTGGCGGAAATCGTCGATGGCGCGGAAAACGAACGTCTGGCGGCGTGGGCCAATGAAAACCAGGCGGTGCTGTTGAACATCCAGCGCCAGCCCGGTGCCAACGTCATCGAAGTGGTCGACCGGATCAAAGCCCTGCTGCCGAGCATCACCGACAACCTGCCGGCCAGTCTCGAAGTCACCGTGCTGACCGACCGCACCCAGACCATCCGCGCCTCGGTCACCGACGTGCAACACGAATTGTTGATCGCCATTGCGCTGGTCGTGATGGTGACCTTCCTGTTCCTGCGTCGAGCCAGCGCCACGATCATTCCGTCGGTCGCGGTCCCGCTGTCGCTGATCGGCACCTTCGGCGTGATGTACCTCGCGGGTTTCTCGGTCAATAACCTGACCCTGATGGCACTGACCATCGCCACCGGTTTCGTGGTGGACGATGCGATCGTCATGCTGGAGAACATTTCCCGATTTATCGAAGAGGGTGACAGCCCCCTGAATGCGGCGCTCAAGGGCGCCAAGCAGATCGGCTTCACGCTGATTTCCCTGACCCTGTCGCTAATCGCCGTGTTGATTCCACTGCTGTTCATGGCCGACGTGGTGGGGCGCTTGTTCCGTGAATTTGCCATCACCCTGGCGGTGGCGATCCTTATTTCCCTCGTCGTCTCGCTGACCCTGACGCCAATGATGTGCGCGCGCCTGCTCAAGCGTGAACCCAAGGAAGAAGAACAGGGCCGTTTCTACCGGGCCAGCGGCGCCACAATTGATTGGATGATCGCGGCTTACGGGCGCAAGTTAAAGTGGGTTCTCAAGCATCAACCGCTGACCCTGATGGTGGCCATCGGAACGCTGGCGTTGACCGTGTTCCTTTACATGGTGGTGCCCAAGGGCTTCTTCCCGGTGCAGGACACCGGGGTGATCCAGGGCATTTCCGAGGCGCCGCAGTCGATTTCCTTCGCCGCCATGAGCGAGCGTCAGCAGGCATTGGCCAAAGTGATCCTGACGGATCCGGCGGTGGAAAGCCTGTCGTCCTATATCGGTGTGGACGGTGACAACTCGACGCTCAATAGCGGTCGTCTGCTGATCAACCTCAAATCGCACAGCAATCGCGACTTGAGCGCAACCGAGGTGATCGCACGTCTGCAACCGGAACTGGACAAGCTCACCGGCATTCGCCTGTTCATGCAACCGGTGCAGGACCTGACCATTGAAGACCGCGTCAGCCGTACTCAATATCAGTTCAGCATGTCGTCGCCGGACTCGCAGTTGCTGAGTCTGTGGAGCGGTCGTCTGGTGGACGCACTGACCCAACGGCCGGAGCTGACCGACGTTGCCAGCGATTTGCAGGACAAGGGCTTGCAGGTCTATCTGGTGATTGACCGCGATGCGGCGTCGCGGGTCGGGGTGTCGGTGTCGAACATCACCGATGCGCTGTACGACGCCTTCGGTCAGCGGCAGATTTCCACCATCTACACCCAGGCCAGCCAATATCGCGTGGTGCTGCAATCGCAGTCCGGCGAGAAGATCGGCCCGGATGCGCTAAACCAGATTCACGTGAAAACCACCGACGGCGGGCAAGTGCGCCTGTCCAGTCTGGCGCACATCGAGGAGCGTCAGGCCCAACTGGCGATCACTCACATCGGTCAGTTCCCGGCGGTGATGATGTCTTTCAACCTCTCACCCGGCGTGGCGCTGGGGCATGCGGTGGAGATCATCGACCAGGTACAAAAAGACATCGGCATGCCGATTGGTGTGCAGACCCAGTTTCAGGGCGCGGCCGAGGCATTCCAGGCGTCGCTGTCGAGCACCTTGCTGCTGATTCTGGCGGCAGTGGTGACCATGTACATCGTGCTCGGCGTGCTCTACGAGAGTTACATCCACCCGATCACCATTCTCTCGACCTTGCCCTCGGCGGCGGTCGGCGCTTTGCTGGCGCTGCTGTTGAGCGGCAATGACCTGGGAATGATCGCGATCATCGGCATCATCCTGCTGATCGGTATCGTGAAAAAGAACGCGATCATGATGATCGACTTCGCCCTCGACGCTGAGCGCAATCAGGGCATGGACCCGGAAACGGCGATCTATCAGGCGGCGCTGCTGCGTTTCCGACCGATTCTGATGACCACACTGGCCGCGTTGTTCGGCGCGGTGCCGCTGATGCTAGCGACTGGCTCTGGTGCAGAACTGCGTCAACCGTTGGGTCTGGTGATGGTGGGTGGCTTGTTGGTGAGTCAGGTGCTGACGCTGTTTACCACTCCGGTCATCTATCTGTACTTCGACCGCCTCGGCCGGCGCTGGGGGCGCACGTCTGAATCCGTGGAAGCGGTAGAACAGCCATGAACCTGTCCGGACCTTTCATCAAGCGCCCGGTCGCGACCCTGTTGCTGAGCTTGGCGATCATGCTGCTGGGCGGCGTGAGCTTCGGCCTGTTGCCGGTGGCGCCGTTGCCGCAGATGGACTTCCCGGTGATCGTGGTTCAGGCGAGCCTGGCCGGCGCCAGCCCGGAGGTCATGGCCTCGACCGTGGCCACGCCGCTGGAGCGCTCCTTCGGCGCCATCGCCGGGGTCAACACCATGAGCAGCCGCTCCAGCCAGGGCTCGACCCGGGTGATTTTGCAGTTCGACCTGGACCGCGACATCAACGGCGCGGCCCGGGAAGTACAGGCAGCGATCAACGCCTCGCGCAACCTGCTGCCGAGCGGGATGCGCAGTATGCCGACCTACAAGAAGATCAACCCGTCCCAGGCGCCAATTATGGTGCTGTCGCTGACCTCCGACGTGCTGGAAAAAGGCCAGCTTTACGATTTGGCCTCGACGATTTTGTCCCAGAGCCTGTCTCAGGTGCAGGGTGTCGGCGAAGTGCAAATCGGCGGCAGTTCCTTGCCAGCGGTGCGCATCGAACTCGAACCGCAGGCGCTCAACCAGTACGGCGTGGCGCTGGACGATGTGCGCAACACCATCGCCAACGCCAACGTGCGCCGGCCCAAGGGCTCGGTCGAAGACAGCCAGCGGATGTGGCAGGTTCAGGCCAATGATCAACTGGAAAAAGCCAAGGATTACGAGTCGCTGATCATTCACTACGCGGACGGCGCTGCCCTGCGCCTGAAGGACGTGGCCAAGGTCAGCGACGGCGTTGAGGACCGCTACAACAGCGGTTTCTTCAACAACGACGCGGCAGTACTGCTGGTGATCAACCGCCAGGCTGGCGCCAACATCATCGAGACGGTCAACGAAATCAAGGCTCAGTTGCCGGCGTTGCAGGCCGTATTGCCGGCCAGCGTCAAACTAAACCTGGCAATGGACCGTTCGCCGGTAATCAAGGCGACCTTGCACGAAGCGGAAATGACCCTGCTGATTGCCGTGGCGCTGGTGATTCTGGTGGTGTTCCTGTTCCTCGGTAACTTTCGCGCCTCCTTGATTCCGACCCTCGCGGTGCCCGTGTCGCTGGTCGGCACCTTTGCGGTGATGTACCTCTACGGATTCTCCCTGAACAATTTGTCGCTGATGGCGCTGATTCTAGCCACCGGCCTGGTGGTGGACGACGCCATCGTGGTGCTGGAGAACATTTCCCGGCACATCGACAAAGGCGTGCCGCCGATGAAGGCCGCGTACCTTGGGGCGCAGGAAGTCGGCTTCACCTTGCTGTCGATGAACGTCTCGCTGGTGGCGGTGTTCCTGTCGATCCTGTTCATGGGCGGGATTGTCCAAAGTCTGTTTCGCGAGTTTTCCATCACATTGGCAGCGTCCATCGTGGTGTCACTGGTGGTCTCGCTGACGCTGACGCCGATGCTCTGCGCCCGCTGGCTCAAGCCACATACGCCGGGTAAGGAAAACCGATTGCAACGCTGGAGTCGGCGGGCTAACGAGTGGATGGTCGGCAAGTACGCGACAAGCCTGGACTGGGTGCTGCGTCACCGCCGGTTGACCTTGCTTAGCCTGGTCGTGACAGTTGGCGTGAACATTGCGCTGTATATCGTTGTTCCTAAAACGTTTATGCCTCAGCAGGACACCGGTCAATTGATCGGTTTCGTGCGTGGCGATGACGGGTTGTCGTTCAGCGTGATGCAGCCAAAAATGGAAACCTTCCGCCGTGCCGTTCTCAAGGATGACGCGGTGCAAAGCGTCGCCGGCTTCATCGGCGGCACCAACGGCACCAACAACGCCTTCATGCTGGTGCGGCTGAAACCGATCAAGGAACGCAACATTTCCGCGCAAAAAGTCATCGAACGCCTGCGCAAGGAAATGCCCAAGGTTGCCGGTGCGCAGTTGATGCTGATGGCCGATCAGGACCTGCAGTTTGGTGGCGGTCGTGAACAAACCACGTCGCAGTATTCCTACATCCTGCAAAGCGCCGATCTTGGCGAGTTGCGCGAGTGGTACCCGAAAGTCGTTATCGCACTCAAGGCTTTGCCGGAATTGACCGCGATTGACGCCCGTGAAGGGCGCGGCGCCCAACAAGTGACGCTGATTGTCGATCGGGATCAGGCCAAGCGCCTGGGTGTCGACATGGACATGGTCACTGCGGTGCTGAACAACGCTTACAGCCAGCGGCAGATTTCGACGATTTACGACAGCCTTAACCAGTATCAAGTGGTCATGGAGGTCAATCCGAAATATGCCCAGGACCCGATCACCCTCAAACAGGTGCAGGTGATCACCGCTGACGGCGCGCGGATTCCGTTGTCGACTATCGCTCATTACGAAAACAGCCTGGAAGACGACCGCGTCAGCCACGAAGGCCAGTTTGCTGCCGAAAGCATTTCCTTCGACATGGCGGAAGGCGTGACGGTGGAGCAGGGCACGGCGGCCATCGAGCGGGCCATTGCCCGACTCGGCATGCCGGAAGACGTGATTGTGAAAATGGCCGGCACCGCCGACGCTTTCGCCGCGACCCAGAAGAGCCAGCCGTGGATGATTCTCGGGGCGCTGGTGGCGGTGTATCTGGTGCTCGGTGTGCTGTATGAAAGCTACATCCATCCGCTGACCATTCTCTCGACCTTGCCGTCGGCAGGGGTCGGCGCGTTGCTGTCGATTTATGCGCTGGGCGGTGAGTTCAGCCTGATTTCGTTGCTTGGGCTGTTCCTGCTGATCGGTGTGGTGAAGAAAAACGCCATTCTGATGATCGACCTGGCGCTGCAACTGGAACGGCATCAAGGCCTGGCGCCGCTGGAGTCGATTCGCAGTGCCTGTCTGCAACGTCTGCGACCGATTCTGATGACGACCCTGGCGGCGATCCTCGGCGCGTTACCGTTGCTGCTGAGCCGCGCCGAAGGTGCGGAAATGCGTCAGCCGCTGGGCTTGACCATCATCGGCGGGCTGATCTTCAGCCAGGTGCTGACCCTTTACACCACCCCGGTGGTTTATCTCTATCTCGACAAACTGCGCCACCGCTTCAACCACTGGCGTGGGGTGCGTACCGATGCTGCTCTGGAAACTCCGCTATGACTGACCGTTCGCTTATCAATCTGGCTGCACCGCTGGTTACGGCCCGAGGCTCGCGCTTGTTGAGCTTGGCGCTGTGCGTGGCGATGCTCAGCGCCTGCGCCATCGGCCCGGACTATCAGCGCCCGCAAGCCGCCTCGCCGGTGCAATACAAGGAAGCTGCCGGCTGGCGTCAGGCCAACCCAAGTGATTCCCTGGCACGTGGCGCCTGGTGGGAGTTGTATGGCGATCAACAGCTCAATGGCCTGATCGAAAAACTCAACAGCGCCAACCAGACCGTCGCGCAGTCCGAAGCCCAGTACCGTCAGGCCCAGGCTTTGGTGCGCAGTGCTCGTGGTGCGTTTTTCCCGACTGTGGACCTGACCGTCGGGAAAAACCGCTCCAGTCAGGGCGCCGGCAGCAGCAGTTCGAGCCTGACCAGCTCTTCCAGCGGTATTCGCGACACCTACACCGCTCAGGCCGGGGTCAGTTGGGAAGCGGATATCTGGGGCAAACTGCGCCGTGGACTCGAGGCCGACACCGCCAACGCCCAGGCCAGTTTTGCCGATCTGGCGGCGATGCGTTTGAGTCAGCAGTCGGAACTGGTGCAGAACTATCTGCAACTGCGGGTGATCGACGAGCAGAAACGCCTGCTGGAAGCGACGGTCGAGGCCTATCAGCGCTCGTTGAAAATGACCGAAAACCAGTACCGCGCTGGTGTCTCCGGCAAGGATGCGGTGGCGCAGGCTCAGACTCAGCTCAAAAGCACCCAGGCGGACATGGTCGACCTGATCTGGCAGCGCGCTCAGTTTGAGAACGCCATTGCCGTCCTGATCGGTCTACCGCCGGCCGAATTCAGCCTGGCTGAAACTCCAGACATCCCGGTGCTGCCTCAGATTCCGCTGAACCTGCCTTCGCAGTTGCTTGAGCGCCGCCCGGACATCGCCTCTGCCGAACGCTCGGTGATGGCTGCCAATGCCAACATCGGCGTGGCCAAGGCGGCCTACTACCCGGACCTGACGCTGAGTTTGAACGGTGGCTATAGCAGCAGCACGTCCTCCAATTGGATCAGCGTGCCGAACCGTTTTTGGTCGGTCGGGCCGCAATTGGCCATGACCTTGTTCGACGGCGGTCAGCGCTCGGCGGAAGTCGACCGCAGCGAAGCGGCATATGACGAAACCGTGGCCAAATACCGTCAGACTGTGCTCGATGGCTTCCGCGAAGTAGAAAATTACCTGGTTCAGCTAAAGGTTCTGGAAGACGAATCCGAAGTGCGCCAGCAGGCACTGGATTCGGCGCGTGAGTCGTTGCGGTTGACCGAGAACCAATACAAGGCCGGGGTGATTGCTTATCTGGATGTGGTGGTGGTTCAGGCCACGGCATTGAGCAATGAACGCAGCGTGCTGAGCTTGTTGCAGAGTCGCTTGATCGCCAGTGTGCAGTTGATTGCGGCGCTGGGCGGTGGCTGGGATGGGGCGTTGCAAGTGAGCGAAAAAGAATAGGCGCCAGCTCAACTGATCGTTCCCACGCAGAGCGAGGGAACGATCATCGGGGGGGCAGTTGATGTGAAACC
Source organism: Pseudomonas sp. Hz4 (assembly GCF_054898165.1). Taxonomy (NCBI): domain Bacteria; kingdom Pseudomonadati; phylum Pseudomonadota; class Gammaproteobacteria; order Pseudomonadales; family Pseudomonadaceae; genus Pseudomonas; species Pseudomonas sp. Hz4. The sequence continues at coordinate 2,878,147 of NZ_CM142719.1, forward strand.
TTAAAACAAATGTTTCATCGGTTTGATGGCCCTTTGCTAATTTTGTCAGTGCTTTCGTATGCGGAATCAGTACAATCGCCCCATTTACCCCCCGAGAATGGAAGCAGTACGGAGGGGCAGTCGCGAGTCGTCTCATGCTTATCGGTAGCTATTCCCCCACGCTGGTTATCATCTCGCTTTTTGTGGCGATTCTCGCTTCCTATACCGCACTCGACCTGACCGAACGCATCGCCACAGCCAAGGGCCGCGCCGTGCATTTATGGACGGCGGGTGGCGCCTTTGCCATGGGGGTTGGCGTGTGGTCGATGCATTTCATCGGCATGCTCGCGTTCGAATTGCCCATCGACCTGAGTTACGACATCAGCATCACGTTGCTGTCACTGCTGATTGGCATCCTGTCCTGCGGCTTTGCCCTGTGGCTGGTCAGCCAGCCACAATTACCGGCCTGGCAATTGGCATTCGGCGCGCTGGTCATGGGCACCGGGATCAGCGCCATGCACTACACCGGCATGGCCGCCATGCGCATGCAGCCGGGTATCGATTACGATCCGACGCTATTCGGCGCCTCGCTGCTGATCGCCGTAGTCGCTTCGGGCGCCGCGTTATGGATCGCTTTCCGCCTGCGCCAGCACACGCCTTATGTCGGCCTGATCCGTGGCGGTGCCGCGGTGATCATGGGCCTCGCGATTGTCGGCATGCACTACACCGGCATGGCGGCGGCGCGTTTCCCTGACGGCAGCTTCTGTGGGGCGGCCGTCAACGGTTTGAATGGCAAGGGTCTGGACAATCTGGTGCTGATCACCACCCTGGCGGTGTTGAGCCTGGCCTTACTGACCTCGATCCTCGATGCGCGCCTTGAATCCCGCACCGCAGGACTCGCCCGCTCATTGACCGAAGCCAACCGCGAACTGACCCAACTGGCCCTGCATGACACCCTGACCGGCCTGCCAAATCGCGTGTTGCTGGCTGATCGCATCGATCAGGCGATGTCGAGGGTGCGTGAGCAAGGCGGTTGTTTCGCGTTGATGTTCATCGATCTGGACGGTTTCAAACCGGTTAACGATGCCTTCGGTCACCATATGGGCGATCAGTTGTTGCGTGAGGTCGGCCTGCGCCTGCGCGAGGATTTGCGCAGCCAGGACACCCTGGCGCGGATCGGCGGTGATGAGTTCGTATTGCTGGTGCAGCTCGGCGAGCAGAGCGACGCATTGAATCTGGCGGCCCGTCAGGTCGGGCTGATCGCGCGCTCGTTCCGGGTCGCCGAACATGACTTGCAGATATCCGCCAGCGTTGGCATCGCGATTTTTCCGGGTAACGGTGAAACCGCCGAAGAGTTGCTGATGAATGCCGACGCGGCGATGTATCACGCCAAGGGCGCCGGGAAAAACGGCTATAGCTTCTTCGATGCCTCGATGAACTGCAACGCGCGCAAACAGCTGCAATTATTGCAGGACTTGCGGATCGCCCTCGATCAGCAGCAGTTCAGTCTCTATTACCAACCCAAGTTCGATGCCAGCAATGGCCGGCCGGTCGGCGCCGAGGCGTTGTTGCGCTGGGTGCATCCGACCCAGGGCATGCTGATGCCGGACAGGTTCATTGAACTGGCGGAAAAGACCGGGCTGATCATTCCGATTGGCGAGTGGGTCCTCAACGAAGCCTGCCGTCAGATGCGCGAATGGTATGTGCTGGGGTACACCGACTGGCGCATCGCCGTGAACCTTTCCGCCTTGCAGTTCTGCCACGCGGGCCTGGTTCAGAGTGTCGCCAACGCCCTGGCCACTCACCATTTGCCGGCCAACAGCCTGACCCTTGAGATCACTGAAACCACTGCCATGAGCGACGCCGATGCGAGCATGACCGTGCTTCAGGAGCTTTCGACAATGGGTGTCGACCTGTCGATCGATGACTTTGGCACCGGCTATTCGAGTTTGATGTACCTCAAGCGCTTGCCAGCCAATGAACTGAAAATCGACCGGGGGTTTGTCCGCGATCTGGAACGCGACAGCGATGACGCCGCCATCGTTTCCGCCATCGTCGCCCTCGGGCAGGCGCTGGGGTTGCGGATCGTCGCCGAAGGCGTGGAAACGAACTCGCAGCAAGACTTCCTGACGCAACTCGGTTGCGACTCGTTGCAGGGATACCTGCTTGGGCACCCGCTGCCGGCCGAACGCTTCATGGTGGATATTCACCGCGCAGAGAATGTGGCGGTGTGTTGAGAACCAGCTGATTGATGTGAGCCCATGCAAAAGCCTGCGATGACGGTTATTCTTGGCCCCGACTGCTAACGCTGGAAAGGGGGAAAGTTCGCATGGACAAAGTCATCGTCATCACTGGCGGCAGCCGCGGTATCGGCGCCGCCACAGCCCTGTTGGCTGCCGAACAAGGCTATCGGATCTGTATCAACTACCTGTCCGACGAATCGGCTGCGCAAACTGTGTTGGATCAAGTCCGCGCCCTCGGCGCCCAAGCCATCGCGGTGCGCGCTGATGTCAGCATCGAAGACGAAGTGATCGCGCTGTTCCACCGCGTGGACACGGAACTGGGCCGGGTCACGGCACTGGTGAACAACGCCGGCACCGTCGGGCATAAGTCCCGGGTCGATGAAATGTCCGAATTCCGTATCCTCAAAATCCTCAGAACCAACGTCCTGGCACCGATCCTCTGTGCCAAGCACGCGATCCTGCGTATGTCGCCCAAACATGGCGGGCAGGGCGGCAGCATCGTTAACGTGTCCTCGGTGGCCTCACGCTTGGGCGCCCCCAACGAGTACGTCGACTACGCCGCCTCCAAAGGTGCTTTGGATACGTTCACCATCGGTCTGTCCAAAGAAGTGGCCGGCGAAGGCATTCGCGTCAACGCGGTGCGTCCTGGTTACATCTATACCGACTTTCATGCGTTGAGCGGTGATCCCGATCGGGTCAGCAAGCTGGAGTCGGCGATTCCGATGGCCCGGGGCGGACGACCGGATGAAGTGGCTGAGGCGATTGTGTGGTTGCTGTCGGACAAGGCTTCTTATGCCACGGGAACTTTTGTCGATTTGGGCGGGGGGCGCTAAGTCCATACATTTGCATTGTTTGTGCGGGCCTCTTCGCGGGCAAGCCACGCTCCCACAGGATTTGTGTCGTTCACAACCTTCTGATCGACACCGTCAATTGTGGGAGCGTGGCTGAACTGGTCCAGTAATTTTGGACATTTTTTTCGGTTCTCACGCCGCCAACTTTTCCGCTGCTACAGGTGAGTGGTAACCGTTGTAACTATGGCGCCTGACGTTGTTGTAGCGCGCCACATAGCGGTTTATATCAACTCGGGCTTCGTGTTCTGAGTTGTACCCATTTTCAGGTACCCATTCTGACTTCAAACTTCCAAAAAAACGCTCCATCGGGGCGTTATCCCAGCATTGGCCTTTTCGACTCATGCTCTGCCTAAGCTCGTGCGCCATCAGTTCGTCCCTGAATTTATGGCTGGTGTACTGACATCCCTGGTCAGAATGAAACAGTACACCTTTAGGTCGTCCTCTCAATTCGACGGCCATTCGCAGTGATTCGCGCGCCAGCGTCGCGTCTGCGACCAGTGAAAACGACCAGCCCACAACACGTCGCGCAAACAGATCCAGAACGACTGAGAAGTAGAGCCAGCGCTTGCCCAGCTGGATATAGGTGATATCCGCGCACCAAACCTTGTTGATATCAGCTACGTAAAACTCACGCTCCAACTCATGCTCAGCCACCAGCGACTCAACGCCCGATGACTTGTATTTGTGAGGTCTACGCTGACGGCTAGCGATCCCAGCTTCCTTCATCAAACCGCGGGCCATGTAGCGGCCCACCTGATGGCCGTCGCCCCGCAGGTCTTCGGAGAGGGTTCGTGCACCTGCCGAGCCTCTTGATGCCTTGTGGTATTTAATCAAAACAACCTTGAGCGCTTCGCGCTCCGGGTTGGTTTTACCTTGGCGCTGGCGCCAAGCGTAATAGCTGCTGCGGTTGACTTCAAACACGCGGCAGCAGTCTCTAATACCGTATTGCTCGCCCAGCTCACTGATCAGAGGGAATGATCTTTGGAGTCCAAAAGCAGGAGAGCACTGGCCTTTTTTAGGATTTCGATATCCCGGTCTTTCTGCCTGAGCAGAGCTTTAAGTTCCTGGATTTGCTTCTGGTCGACGGTGATCGCCTTGGTACCGGCAAGCGTCGATCCGGCGCGCTCTTTTCGCACCTGCTCAACCAACGGCGCAAGGCTGTTGGGCCGATATCCAAGCTGGCACAGGTCTCGGGAATCGGCTGATCCTCATCGAGCACCATGCTTGCAGCTTTGAGTTTGAACTCATTGGAATAGGATTTTCGCATCATCATGCACACCTCAGATTTGGGCGCCATCATAGCGCGCTATTGATGTGTCCAAATTCATTAGGCCAGATCAGGCTTGCCCGCGATGAGGCCAGTACAGGCAACATCAAACCCTTAGAACGACCGCACAATCTGTCCCAACGTTTCCATGGCCTTCTCCTAGTCCTCAGTCCGCGGGCTCCCGTAACTCAAGCAATAGTCGCCTCCCGATCGCCTGTCCGTTGGCTGTGACATTCTTAGAATGTGCAATTCGATCTGAAATAAATTTCCTTTATTTTGAATGGTTATAAAAACCTGTCATTTATGACAGGTGTTATTGTTTGTTCCTGTAATTATATTGGAGGCGTGGTTTGGTTTGAATGTTAGTCAACTGAATGGAGTTAAATCATGAGTACGGATCGCCAGAAATCATTCACCGCACGTTTGCGCTTTGGGGAGTTTTCCGTTTGTTTTTTGGAACTATCGTTAAAGCCGGAGGCAATCAGTGGGAAATATTCAGGGCGCGTCAACGCTGCATTCTCAAGTGGGGCGGGATTTGCACAGTTTGTTGAGTCGGATTATTTATGTATGAATAACAAGCTTTTACCTAATTCCGCAGATCTTCTGTACTTTCGATATGTCGATGGTGGCTATCACATTATCGTCCGCGAACCGAGTCCGAATTATGGGAAACACGTAGGCTATTCGGGAGGTTGGTTAAAAGCATCAAATGATCCGGCGCTTTGGTATTTGTCGAGGCCTGAAAATGACACGCAGAGAGTTACGCTTGATGATTTGGGGGAGGGAGGAGAGTCAGAACTGATCCTCAGGTGCGGTCACGGAATTATGGGGCGTGGGCCTTATCAACAGGTGGATAATTCCCTCTCGTATGCTTACCTCGGCACTAATTCAGATGAGTGTGATCTTCCCTTCATGTTTAAGATTATTGAGCGGAATGTGCCTTATGTAAGCAAACCTGATGAAGTTTGATTGTCTGAGCGCGATTAGACTTGAATGTTCTGGTTGGGTCGTATTACTAAAAAGGTTTGGCTGTCTGTCGACTTTATAAAAATTTACTGTAAAGCTTGAAAAGCTTAAATGGCAGACAACCAAACCTTTCCATGTTTCTTCTGCGCTTCATGATTTGTATTGGTGAAAAATCAAGAGTTCGTCTGTCCTACGTCTAAAGTGTACGTTCTTGCATCATTTACCGGCCACTAATGATTTTTATACTACCGTAGTTTCTGATGGAACTTGCGTGCCCGCGAAGGCGTCAGTCGTGACGCCATCAAGCCTTCAAAACGACCGCACAATCCGTCCCAACGTCTCCATCGCTTTCTCGGCAGTCTCATCCCAAGGGCTGCCGTAATTCAGCCGAATACAATTCCTGAACCGCTGGGTCGGTGAAAAAATCGGCCCCGGTGCGATGCTGATCCCTTGCGCCAACGCCATCTGAAACAACTTCAGCGAATCCATCTGCGGTGGCAATTCCAGCCACAGGAAGTAGCCGCCGGCGGGTTGACTGACGCGCGTCTGCGCCGGGAAGTAGCGCGCGATGGCGGCGAGCATGGCGCGTTGCTGTTCTTCCAGGGCGTAACGCAGCTTTCGCAGGTGCCGGTCGTAGCCACCGTGTTGCAGGTAATCGGCGATGGCTGCCTGGGCCGGCATCGACGCGCACAGAGACGTCATGAGTTTGAGGCGTTCGATCTTCTGCGCATAGCGCCCTGCAGCGACCCAGCCGATGCGGTAGCCGGGGGCCAGGCTTTTGGCGAACGAACCGCAGTGCATCACCAGCCCTTCGGTATCGAAGGCTTTCGCCGGTTTCGGCGCCTGTTGGCCGTAATAGAGTTCGGCGTAGACGTCGTCTTCGATCAGCGGCACTTGATGGCTGCGCAAGAGCTCAACCAGTTCCTGTTTCTTCGCCTCGGGCATCGTCGAACCCATCGGGTTCTGGAAGCTGGTCATGCACCAGCAGGCTTTGATCGGGTGGCGTTCCAGGGTTTGCGCGAGTACGCCAAGGTCGATGCCATCGCGCGGATGCACGGGGATTTCGACGGCTTTGAGCTTCAGCCGTTCGAGTATTTGCAGGCAGGCGTAGAACGCCGGGGCTTCGATGGCCACCAGGTCACCGGGTTCAGTGACCGCTTGCAGGCACAGGTTCAGCGCTTCCAGCGCGCCGTTGGTGATCAGCAGTTCTTCCATGGGCAGCATCAGCCCGCCGACCATGTAGCGCAGGGCGATTTGCCGACGCAGCTGCGGGTTGCCCGGCGACATGTCGGTGACGACCATGCGCGGGTCCATCTCTCGGGCGGCGCTGGCCAGGGAGCGGGACAGGCGCTGCAGCGGGAACAGGGTCGGGCTGGGAAAGGCCGAGCCGAAGGGCACGGTGTTGGGGTCCTTGATCGAGTCGAGTACCGAGAACACCAGTTCACTGACGTCAACTTCGGTGGACTCGTTGACCTGGCTGCTGATCACCGGCTCCGAGAATGGGCTCGGCGCGTGCGCGTTGACGAAATAGCCGGAACGCGGGCGAGCGCGGATCAGGCCACGGCGTTCGAGCAGGTAATAGGCCTGGAACACTGTGGACGGGCTGACCCCATAGGTCTGGCTCGCGTAGCGCACCGACGGCACGCGCTGGCCGGGGCCGAGGACGCCGGTGCGGATCAGTTCAGCGATGTCGTCGGCGAATTTTTCGTAGCGTTTCATCGAGTGCCTGGATAGGTGTAATACAGAAAAATCGAGGTGACTTCTTCGCGGGCAAGCCTCGCTCCTACGGTCCGGTGTTGACTGTAGGAGCGAAGCTTGCTCGCGAACGGCAGCACCGCAGTCTAAAGGCTCAACGATTCATCGGCGCAACAAACCGGGTCTTCGCCACGCTATAAATCTCTGGCTCATCACTGTCGACAATCTTGAAGCTGATGCTCTGCGAACGGCTGCTCGGCCGTTCCGTGGTCATCGCCACCGACACTGGCACATCCACAATCTCACCGGGCACCAGGCTCAGTTCGGTCTTGCCTTGCAATTGGAAGCCGTCGCCATCGACCAGGGTCAGACGATAGTCCTGACGTTGCTGGGTCTTGTTGATGACTTTCAGGCTGTAGATGTTTTCGATCTGCCCCTGACTGTTCTCGCGGAACAGGCCACGGTCCTTGCTGACGTCCAGCGAGACCATCGGCCGCTCAACCAGCGCCAGGGCAAGCGCACCGATCATCACCAGCAGCACCGCGGTGTAACCGATCAATCGCGGCCGCAACAGGTGAGTCTTGCCACCTTGCAACTCATGTTCCGAGGTATAGCTGATCAGCCCACGGGCGTAGCCCATTTTGTCCATGATCGAATCACAGGCGTCGATACACGCGGCGCAGCCGATGCATTCCATCTGCAAACCGTCGCGGATGTCGATGCCGGTCGGGCAGACCTGCACGCACAACTGACAGTCGATGCAATCACCGAGGCCGACGTCAACCGGCGCCACGTCACGTTTGCGCGGGCCACGGTTTTCGCCACGGGCGACGTCATAGGAGATGGTCAGGGTGTCCCTGTCGAACATCACGCTTTGGAACCGCGCATACGGGCACATGTGCATGCACACTGCTTCACGCAGCCACCCGGCGTTGACGTAAGTCGCACCGGTGAAAAACAGCACCCAGAACAGACTGACGCCACCCATCTGCAAGGTCAGCAGTTCTTCGGCCAGCGGCCGGATCGGGGTGAAGTAGCCGACAAAGGTCAGGCCGGTCAATAGGCTGATGGCCAGCCACAAAGTGTGCTTGGCCGAGCGGCGGATCAGTTTATTCAAGCCCCAGGGCGCGGCTTGCAGCTTGATCCGCTGGTTTCGTTCGCCTTCGGTGATCTTCTCGCACCACATGAAAATCCAGGTCCAGGAACTCTGTGGGCAGGTGTAACCGCACCAGACCCGTCCGGCGAACACGGTGATCGCAAACAGACCGAAGGCAGCGATGATCAGCAACGCCGACAGCAGGATGAAATCCTGCGGCCAGAAGGTTGCACCGAAGATGTGGAATTTGCTCTCGGAAAGGTCCCAGAGCACCGCTTGGCGGCCGCCCCAGTTCAACCACACCGTGGCGAAGAACAGCAAAAACAGAAACCCCGCGCCGCTCACGCGCAGGGTGCGGAATAAACCGGTGAAGCTGCGGGTGTGAATCAGGTTGTCGCTGGACTTGGCCTTCATCTTTGGACGCGAAGGCTCGTAGCTGTGTACTAGTGGAGCACTTTCAACAATTCGGACGGGGATTCTATCGCTCATGGTCTTTCGCTCATCAGCCTCCATCAGGCCTGAGCACTATGAGCGGCGATCTGTTTGCATAACAGACTCACCTATTGCGATAAAAAGCGGATCAGATGGGCGTTGATCCGGATCGGTCAAATCACCGAATCACTGTCGGTAGCCTTCAAATGCCTACGACCGTCCACTGCGCCTGCTACGGTCAATGCGTCGGCTTCTGCTTCGGTGATGTAGACGCGCTGGCCGTTGAGCTCCACCGCCGACATGGCTTTTTCCGAGTCGGTGATGACGGTGACGTCGGGGCACAGACGAATTTCTTCGCCGTTTTCGGTTATGAAGAAGCAGGTCTGGTTTTCGATGCGCACAGTCATGGAAGTGTCCTTTTTTCTGCGGGGTCTAACGTGTTAGGGCACAGCCGAGCTTTATCGTTCTGAGCAACCGATTAATGGTCGACGTGGTCCATCCCGAATCGAATAACTTTTTATCCAATCATCACAAGGACAACACCATGAACGCTTGGTGGCATGAGGTTTGGGTGACCCTGCAAGCGGAGTTCGCCGACATCGGCGACGCTTCACAACTGACGCGCATTACGGTGCGCTTGGTGATGGCGGCGTTGTTGGGCGGGATTCTCGGCTTCGAACGCGAGCACAAAGGCAAGGCCGCCGGGGTCCGCACCCACATGCTAGTGGCACTCGGTGCCGCGCTGTTTGTGCTGGTGCCGCAAATGTCCGGCTCACAGGCCGATGCCATGAGCCGGGTGGTGCAGGGCGTGATCGCCGGGATCGGCTTTCTTTGCGCGGGGACTATTCTTAAAAACACCGAGGGCGACGAAGGGCACGTCAAAGGCCTGACCACTGCCGCCGGGTTGTGGATGACCGCCGCCATTGGCGTCTCGGCCGGGTTGGGGCGAGAGGCAACGGCGGTGCTCAGTACGTTGTTGGCGTTGGCGATTTTCAGTGTGATGCCCGTCGTTGTGCGAATGATCGACAAGGACAAGGATCAAAATCCGTGAACTGATGATCGTTCCCACGCTCTGCGTGGGAATGCCTCAATGGACGCTCCGCGTCCGCTTCGGCAGGGACGCGGAGCGTCCCGGGCTGCATTCCCACGCAGAGCGTGGGAACGATCATTACTCGGGCGTAACGATCACCGGCGGCATCGTTTCCGGCGGGTCTTCGCGCGCAGGTGGAAGGGTGCCGGGCGGCTCTTGCTCAGGCACAGGTTCAGGCTCGGTCGGCGGTATCGTCGGGCTGTCGATGTTTGGATCAGGCGTCTCGGCAGGGATTGGAATGCTCATAAATTTAGCCTCCGGTGGCACATGGCGTAAGCCGTGCTTAAGTGTATTGACCACTGTGCAAAGGCATTGATTCCCCCGGAGGCTCAGGCAAATGCTCGTGAACTTTACCGGTGCCTGTCGCTCGGAACCTAAGTGAGTTCATTCCGGGGCGGACGGTCCTGCGGGATGGCTATCCAGTGACAAACCACAGACACAAGAGCGTCCATGGGGCGTAAAGGAGAGATGCTCGATGACTGCTGAAAAACCGACAGAGCTGAACTACAACCCTCATATGCCGCTGTCGCAGGCTTTACTGCTACCGCGCATCGCAATCGAAAACACCATGCCGACACTCGATGGCGGGCAGTTCGCCGTCAAAGCCGTGGTCGGTCAGGACGTGGTAGTCACCAGCAAAGTGTTTGCCGACGGTCACGACACGTTGGCCGTGCGAGTGCGCTCGCGTGCCGAGGGCGACGAAACCTGGCAAAGCGAAGTCATGATTGACTTGGGCAATAACGGGTGGCAGGGCCAATTCCGGGTCGCGCGCCAGGGCCGTTATATGTTTTGCATCGAAGCCTGGATCGATCAGTTCGCCAGCTTCTGTTATGAGCTGGAGAAAAAACACGCGGCCAGGGTGCCGGTCAGTCTGGAATTGCAGGAAGGGCGAACGCTGGTCCAGCAAGCCGCCGAACGCATGGAAGGGCTGCTGAGTGACCAACTGGCGGCGCTGCACCACGAATTGTCGGGTCTGCTCGAAATCGAGCAGGTCGAGCTGTTTCTGCACCAGCGCAGCGCCGAGCTGATGTCCCAGGCCGATCATCGGGCCTATTTGAGCATCAGCCCTGAGTACCCGCTCGACGTCGAGCGGGGCCTGGCGCAGTTTGCCAGTTGGTATGAACTGTTTCCGCGTTCGATCACTGACGATCCGGCCCGTCATGGCACCTTCAACGATGTGCATTCGCGGCTGCCGATGATCCAGGACATGGGCTTCGATGTGCTGTACTTCCCACCGATCCATCCGATCGGCCGCAGTTACCGCAAAGGCCCGAACAACTCCCTCACCGCCGGGCCGGACGATCCGGGCAGCCCGTATGCCATCGGCAGCGAAGAGGGTGGGCATGAGGCGATTCATTCCGAGCTGGGCACTCGGGAAGACTTCCGGCGTCTTGTTGCGGCGGCCGCTGACCATGGGCTGGAAATCGCCCTCGACTTCGCGATTCAGTGTTCCCAGGATCACCCGTGGCTGGAGCAGCATCCGGGCTGGTTCAACTGGCGGCCGGACGGCACGATCAAATACGCCGAGAACCCGCCGAAGAAATACCAGGACATCGTCAACGTCGATTTCTATGCCGCCGATGCGATTCCGAGTCTGTGGGTCGAGTTGCGCGACATCGTGGTGGGTTGGGTCGAAGAGGGCGTGAAGCTGTTTCGCGTCGACAACCCTCACACCAAACCGCTGCCGTTCTGGCAGTGGCTGATCGCTGATGTGCGGGCGCTGTACCCCGAGGTGATTTTCCTGGCCGAAGCCTTTACCACCCCGGCGATGATGGCGCGGTTGGGCAAGGTCGGTTACTCCCAGAGCTACACCTACTTCACCTGGCGCAACAACAAGTCCGAACTGGCGACCTACTTCACCGAACTCAACGAGTCGCCGTGGCGTGAATGCTTCCGGCCGAACTTCTTCGTTAATACCCCGGACATCAACCCGGCGTTTTTGCATGAGTCGGGGCGTGCGGGGTTTCTCATCCGCGCGGCGCTGGCAACCATGGGCTCGGGTCTGTGGGGCATGTATAGCGGCTTCGAACTGTGCGAAGCGGCACCGGTGCCGGGCAAGGAGGAGTACCTCAATTCCGAGAAGTACGAAATTCGCCCGCGGGACTTCACTGCGCCGGGCAACATCATTGCCGAGATCGCCCAGCTTAATCGTATCCGCCGGCAGAACCCGGCGCTGCAGACGCATCTGGGCTTGAAGGTCTACAGCGCGTGGAACGACAACATTCTGTATTTCGGCAAACGCAGCGCGGATGGCAGCAATTTCATTCTGGTGGCCGTCAGTCTTGATCCGCAAAACGTCCAGGAAGCGAATTTCGAATTGCCGCTGTGGGAAATGGGCCTGGCCGACGACGCCAGCACCCAGGGCGAAGACTTGATGAGCGGTCATCGCTGGACCTGGCATGGCAAGTATCAATTCATGCGGATCGACCCGGCGAATCAACCGTTCGGGATCTGGCGAATCACCGTTTAGCACTGATCGTTCCCACGCTCTGGGCCGAGGCACTTTCCAGTTTCAACAGGAGCTTCAAATGGCGAAGAAACCCAAGGCTGCCACCTTTATCAAAGACCCGCTCTGGTACAAGGATGCGGTGATCTACCAAGTACACGTTAAGTCTTTTTTCGATTCCAACAATGATGGAATCGGCGACTTTCCCGGCCTTATCGCCAAACTCGATTACATTGCCGATCTGGGCGTCAACACCATTTGGCTATTGCCGTTCTATCCCTCGCCACGGCGCGACGACGGCTACGACATTGCCGAATACCGTGGCGTGCATTCCGACTACGGCACCATGGCCGACGCCAAGCGATTCATCTCTGAAGCCCACAAACGTGGCCTGCGGGTGATTACCGAACTGGTCATCAACCACACCTCGGACCAGCACGCCTGGTTCCAGCGTGCGCGCAAAGCCAAACCGGGCTCGGCGGCACGGGACTTTTATGTCTGGACCGATGACGATCAAAAATACGACGGCACTCGCATCATCTTTCTCGACACCGAAAAGTCCAATTGGACCTGGGATCCGGTGGCTGGCCAGTACTTCTGGCACCGCTTCTATTCGCACCAGCCCGACCTGAACTTCGACAACCCGCAAGTCATGAAAGCGGTGCTGTCGGTGATGCGCTACTGGCTCGACATGGGCATCGACGGTTTGCGTCTGGACGCGATCCCGTACCTGATCGAACGTGACGGCACCAACAACGAAAACCTGCCCGAGACCCATGATGTCCTCAAGCAGATCCGCGCCGAAATCGACGCCAATTACCCTGACCGCATGCTGCTGGCCGAAGCCAACCAATGGCCGGAAGACACGCAACTGTACTTCGGCGACACCGACGCCAAAGGCCTGAACGGCGACGAATGTCACATGGCGTTCCACTTTCCGTTGATGCCGCGCATGTACATGGCGCTGGCCCAGGAGGATCGTTTCCCGATCACCGACATCCTGCGCCAGACCCCGGAGATCCCGGCCAATTGTCAGTGGGCGATTTTCCTGCGCAACCACGATGAGCTGACCCTGGAAATGGTCACCGACAAGGAGCGCGATTACCTGTGGAATTACTACGCGGCGGACCGTCGGGCGCGGATCAACCTGGGGATTCGCCGACGTCTGGCGCCGTTGATGGAGCGCGATCGTCGCCGCGTGGAATTGCTCAACAGCTTGCTGCTGTCGATGCCCGGCACGCCGACCCTGTATTACGGCGACGAAATCGGCATGGGCGACAACATTTACCTCGGCGACCGTGACGGCGTGCGTACGCCGATGCAATGGTCAATTGACCGTAACGGCGGCTTCTCCCGCGCCGACCCGGCCAGCCTGGTGCTACCACCGATCATGGACCCGCAATACGGCTACCTGTCGGTCAACGTCGAAACCCAGGCCGGCGACCCGCATTCGCTGTTGAACTGGACCCGGCGCATGCTCGCCGTGCGCAAGCAGTCCAAGGCCTTCGGTCGCGGCACGCTGAAAATGCTGTCGCCGAGCAACCGGCGGATTCTGGCCTACACCCGGGAATTCACCGGGGCCGACGGCAAGCACGAGATCATCCTGTGCGTGGCCAACGTGTCCCGTAGCGCACAAGCGGCGGAGCTGGACTTGTCGGCTTACGTCGGCATGGTGCCGGTGGAGATGCTCGGCGGTAACGCCTTCCCGCCGATCGGCCAGTTGAATTTCCTGCTGACCCTGGCGCCTTACGGTTTCTATTGGTTCGTGCTCGCGGCGGAAAACCAGATGCCGAGCTGGCACGTGGAACCGGCGCAAAGCCTGCCGGACTTCACCACGCTGGTGCTGAAAAAACGCATGGAAGAACTGCTCGAGGCGCCGTCCCGCGGCACGCTGGAGCAGGGCATCTTGCCGAGCTGGCTGCAGAATCGCCGCTGGTTCGCCGGCAAGGACGCAGCCATCGAGCAGGTCAACATTGCTTACGGTGTGCGTTTCGGTGATCCGCAACACCCAATGCTGTTGAGTGAAATCGACGTCACCAGCGGCGGCCAGACCAGCCGCTATCAGTTGCCGTTCGGCTTTATCTCCGAAGATCAGGTCGGTGCCGCATTGCCTCAGCAACTGGCCTTGTCTCGGGTCCGGCGCGTGCGTCAGGTCGGTTTGATCACCGACGCCTTCAGCCTCGACACCTTTGTGCATACGGTCTTGCACAACATACAAAGTAATTCCGTATTGCCATCCAGCGCGGGCGAAATCCACTTCGAGCCGACGGCGGAACTGGCGAAACTCGGTCTGACCGGGGAATCGGAAGTGCGTTACCTGTCCGCCGAACAGTCCAACAGTTCGGTGGTGATCGGCAACAGCCTGGTGCTGAAACTGATCCGCAAGGTCGCGTCTGGCGTGCACCCGGAACTGGAAATGAGCGCGTTCCTGACCAACGCCGGTTTCCGCAATATTTCACCGCTGCTGGGTTCGGTGGTTCGCCGTGATCCGGCAGGCGAGGACAATCTGCTGATGATTGCCCAAGGCTACTTGAGCAATCAGGGCGACGCTTGGGAATGGACCCAGAACAACCTCGAACGGGCACTCCGCGACGAACTGGCCGACGCCATGTCCGAGCAGGAGCAACACTACAACGCCTTGGGTGAATTGAGAGACTTCGCCGGCATGCTCGGTCAGCGTCTGGGCGAAATGCACCAGCTGCTGGCGGCGCCCAGCGACAACCCGGACTTCGCCCCGCAGGTCACCTCCCAGAAAGATGCCCTGGCCTCGGCCAAGGACGTGGCGGTGCAACTGGAGTACGCGCTGAAGTTGCTCAAGCAGCATCAAAGCGAATTGAATCCGGCAGACAGAGCCTTGGTCAGTCGTTTACTGGACAACAAAAAAACCATCCTCAGCCATGTTCAGGAACTGGGAAAAAAAGCCGCCGGTGGTCTGCGGATTCGTGTCCACGGCGACTTGCACTTGGGCCAGGTGCTGGTCATCAAGGGCGACGCTTACCTGATCGACTTCGAAGGCGAGCCGGCGCGGCCGCTGCACGAACGTCGGGGCAAACACAGCCCGTACAAAGACGTCAGTGGCGTATTGCGTTCCTTTGACTACGCTGCGGCAATGGCGATCAACGTGCACAACGTCGACAACACGGCCGATGCCCAAGCCGCTCGTCAACGTGTCGCCGATCGCTATTTAAATGAAGCAAGACAAGCATTTGTCGACGCATATCGGCTGGCGGCAGCTAGTCTTGCTCATGCATGGCAAGATCCGGAAGGCGAGGACGCCGCGCTGGCGTTGTTCGGCCTGGAGAAGGCAGCGTATGAAGTGGCCTATGAGGCAGAAAATCGCCCCACCTGGTTGCCCGTGCCGTTGCACGGTTTGTATGGGTTATTGAGTGGGCTTAAACCCTTTTCCGATCTTGGTGGAGAGTAGTCATGAGTTTCTCGAACAAGGAACAGGGTCACGCTAAAGAAGCGTTGCTGCCCAGATCGCGGGACATCGACGCATTGGTACGCGCCGAACATCAGGACCCCTTTGCAATTCTCGGCCCCCACGGCGATGGTGCCGGTGGGCAATTTATTCGGGCCTATTTACCGGACGCCTTGAGCGTGCAGGTACTGGCCAAGGACTCCGGGGAGGAACTCGGCAACCTTGAGGCGACCCAGACGCCGGGCTTGTTCGTCGGGCATTTCGATCGGGCGCAGCCCTATCTGCTGCGAACCCGCTGGGCCGGCGGCGAACAAGTTTCCGAAGATCCTTACAGCTTCGGCCCATTGCTCGGCGAGATGGACTTGTACCTGTTCGCCGAAGGCAATCACCGCGATCTCAGCGCTTGCCTCGGCGCGCAGCTGAGGACGGTCGACGGTGTCGATGGCGTGCGGTTCGCCGTATGGGCACCGAATGCCAAAAGGGTCTCGGTGGTGGGTGACTTCAACAACTGGGACGGTCGCCGGCACCCGATGCGCCTGCGCCATCCCACCGGGGTCTGGGAGGTGTTTATCCCGCGCCTGCAGGCGGGGGAAACATACAAATACGAAATCCTGGGTGCCCAGGGCATTTTGCCGCTCAAGGCTGACCCAATGGCGTTGGCCACTTCGCTGCCGCCGGATACCGCGTCAAAAGTCGCTTCACCGCTGAACATCGATTGGCAGGACCACGAGTGGATGCAATCGCGTGGTGACCGTCATCAGCCGAGCGCGCCCCTGTCGATCTACGAATTGCATGCCGGGTCCTGGCAATGCGAGCTGGACGATCTGGGCGAAGTGGCGCGCCAGTACACCTGGCATGAGTTGGGCGAACGACTGATTCCGTATGTGAAGGAACTGGGCTTCACCCACATCGAACTGATGCCCATCATGGAACACCCGTTCGGTGGTTCATGGGGTTATCAGCTGCTGTCGCAATTCGCCCCGAGCGCCCGCTACGGTTCGCCGCAAGACTTCGCCGCGTTCGTCAATGCCTGTCACCAGGCCGACATCGGCGTCATCCTCGACTGGGTGCCGGCGCATTTTCCTACCGATACGCACGGCTTGGCGCAATTCGACGGCACTGCGCTGTACGAATACGGCAACCCGCAGGAAGGTTTCCATCAGGACTGGGACACGCTGATCTACAACCTGGGTCGCACCGAAGTGCACGGCTACATGCTGGCCTCGGCGCTGCACTGGCTCAAACATTTTCACGTCGACGGCCTGCGGGTCGATGCCGTGGCATCAATGCTGTATCGCGATTACTCGCGCAAGGCAGGCGAATGGGTGCCGAACCGTCACGGCGGCCGGGAAAACCTCGAAGCCATCGACTTCCTGCGCCATCTCAATGACGTGGTCGACCTCGAAGCCCCCGGCGCGCTGGTGATTGCCGAAGAATCCACCGCGTGGCCGGGTGTCAGCCAGGGCACGCAACAGGGCGGACTGGGTTTCGACTACAAGTGGAACATGGGCTGGATGCACGATTCACTGCACTACATCCAGCAGGACCCGGTGTACCGCGCCCATCACCACAACGAGCTGAGCTTCGGCCTGGTGTATGCCTGGTCCGAGCGCTTTATCCTGCCGATTTCCCACGACGAAGTGGTACACGGCAAGCACTCGCTGATCGACAAGATGCCGGGCGATCGCTGGCAGAAATTCGCCAACCTGCGCGCCTATCTGAGTTTCATGTGGGCGCATCCAGGCAAGAAGCTGTTGTTCATGGGCTGCGAGTTTGGTCAGTGGCGTGAGTGGAACCACGATCAGCAACTGGACTGGTACTTGCTGCAGTACTCGGAACACAAAGGGGTGCAGAAACTCGTCGGCGATCTCAATCGGCTGTATCGCGAAGAACCGGCGCTGCATGATCAGGACGACGCGCCGCAAGGCTTCCAGTGGTTGATCGGCGACGATGCGATCAACAGCGTCTACGCCTTTATGCGCTGGAGCAAGGAGGGCCGACCGGTGCTGGTGGTGGCCAACTTCACCCCGGTGCCGCGTAAGGCCTATCGCATCGGCGTGCCGTTTGCCGGGCGTTGGACCGAGCTGATCAATAGCGATGCCGACACCTATGCCGGTTCCAATTACGGCAACAGCGGCGGGGCGTTTACCGAGGAAGCGCCGAGCCATGGGCAGGAACTGTCGTTGGTGTTGAACTTGCCGCCGCTGGCGGTGTTGATGCTGCGTCCGCAGGGTTGATCTAAAACCGCGTCACCGCCATCATGCGATCAGGCTCTTGCTCGCGATGTGCAATGACGCGGAGTCAGCTCAACAGGCGAATCGGTTCTCCGACCGACCAGGCTTGAATATCCTCGATCATCTGCGAGAAGAACTGCTGGTAGTTGTGCTGGCTGACATACCCGACGTGGGGCGTGGCCAGCACATTGTCCAGGGTTCTGAACGGATGATGAGCGGGCAAGGGTTCCTGCTCGAAGACGTCCAGCGCCGCGCCTGCCAGTCGCTGTTTCTGCAGCGCCTTGATCAACGCCACCTCATCGACAATCGGCCCGCGGGCGGTGTTGACCAGCAGCGCCGTGGGTTTCATCCAGTCCAGCGCTTGGGCGTCGACCAAGCCTCGGCTGCGATCGCTGAGCACCAGATGGACCGACAGCACATCGGCCTGTTCAAACAGCTCCTGCTTGCTGACATAGGTCACGCCGGTTTCGGCCGCGCGCTCGGCGGTGAGGTTTTCGCTCCAGGCGATCACCCGCATACCGAACACCTGACCGAACTGGGCAACGCGAGAGCCAATGCTGCCCAGACCCAGAATCGCCAGAGTCTTGCCCTGCAGATCGCCGCCCAGCGCTTGCTGCCATTTGCCTGCGCGCAGGGCATTGGCTTCGGCCACCAGGTTGCGGGTCGCGGCCATGATCAGCGCCCAGGTCAGTTCCGGGGCGGCGTGCTTGTAACTGTCGGTGCCACAGACCTGGATACCCAGCGCGGTGGCGGCTTCCAGGTCCAGGGCGGCGTTGCGCATGCCGCCGGTGACCAGCAGCTTGAGTTTCGGTAAGCGGCGCAGCAGGTCTTCATCGAACCGGCTGCGTTCGCGCATCACGCAGATCACCTCAAACTCACCCAGCCGTGCCGCCAGGGTGTCGTTGTCGGCCGGGTAGTCATGGATGAAGTTCACCTGACCGATGGCGTCCAGCACCGACCAGTCCACCACGCCACGGGCCACATCCTGCCAGTCATCAATCACCGCAATCTGCACAGCCATCAGAGCCTTACCTCATCAATGAACGGGGTTGGTTTTGTTCAGCCAGGCGAGCAGGGACTGGTGGAATTGCGCCGGTTCTTCCATTTGCGGCGCATGGCCCATGCCGGGGAATTCAACCAGCGTCGATTGGGGAATCAGTTTTGCCACGTTTTTGCCAAGGACGTCGTAATGACCGATTTTCGCCTTGACCTCGGGCGGTGCGATGTCCTTGTTGATGGCCGTGGTGTCAGAGGTGCCGATCAGCAGCAGCGTCGGCACTTTCAGGTCTTTGAATTCGTAGTACACCGGTTGGGTGAAGATCATGTCGTAGATCAGCGCCGAGTTCCACGCCACTTGGGTTTTACCCGGGCCTTTGGCCAAGCCCGCGTACATGTCCACCCAGCGGTCAAACTCGGGTTTCCAGCGACCGTCGTAATAAGTGCTGCGCTGGTAGTCGTGGATGCGTTGCGCGGTCACCTTCAGCTCGCGTTCATACCATTGATCCACTGTGAGATACGGCACGCCGAGGGCTTTCCAGTCCTCAAGACCGATAGGGTTGACCAGGGCCAGTTGTTCGACCTGTTCGGGATATTGCAACGCATAGCGGGTGGCAAGCATGCCGCCAGTGGAATGTCCGAGCAGACTGGCCTTCTGGATGCCGAGAGCTTTGAGCAGTTGTTGAGTGTTGGCGGCCAGTTGCTGGAAGCTGTACTGATAGTTGTCCGGTTTGCTGGAGGTGCAGAAACCGATCTGGTCCGGGGCGATGACCCGGTAACCGGCTTCGCTCAGGGCCTTGATCGAGGTTTCCCAGGTTGCACCGCAGAAATTCTTGCCGTGCATCAGTACGATACTGCGCCCGTTGGCCTTGCCAGACGCGGCAACGTCCATGTAACCCATTTGCAGTGATTTGCCCTGGGACTCAAAGGCGAAATGCTTGACCGTGTAGGGGTACTCGAAACCCTGCAGCTCCTGACCATATTCCGGGCCTTCGGCGTGAGCAATGACGGGCAGTGCAGCGGTCAGTAGCAGGCCGGGTAGCCAGCGGGAAAGGGTGAGGGACATGGGTGAACTCCGTTGGAAATCGGCCGATGCTGGATCGGCACGATTAGGGCGTCATTAAACACAGGCAATCACGGTGCATGATCGTTCAATGCATCCAGCCCGCTGTGGCCAAAGCCAGCACGCCATAACGGGCGGCCTTGGCGAGGGTCACGATGAATAAAAAACGCCCCAGCGGCTCACGCATCACGCCGGCCACCAAGGTCAGTGGATCACCGATCACGGGCACCCAACTCAGCAGCAACGACCAATGACCATAGCGCTGATAATGGATTCGGGCTTTTTCCAGATGACGCGGGCTGACCGGAAACCAGCGCCGATCGCGAAACCGCTCGATACTGCGGCCCAGCCACCAGTTCACCAGCGACCCCAGAACATTGCCCAACGTCGCCACGGCGAGCAGCGACCAGAGCCAATACTTGCCGCTGAGCAACAGGCCCACCAACACCGCTTCGGACTGCAAGGGCAGCAGGGTTGCCGCACCGAATGCCGCGAAAAACAGCCCGAAGTACGCACCGAAGATCAATGGGCGGGGTAGTCCGTCACCACCACATCAGTGCCGTCCTTTTTCAGGCCGATCACCTGGTATGCGTCGCTCACGCCGTCCATTTCCATGCCGGGCGAACCCATGGGCATGCCGGGGGCGGCAACGCCCAATAGATCGTCGCGCTTGCTCAAGGCCAACACCTGATCGGCCGGAACATGGCCTTCAACGAATTTCCCGTTGATCAAGCCGGTGTGGCACGACGCCAGACGCGGAGGCACGCCGTGCTGTTGCTTGAATTCGCTCATGTTGGTTTCGACGTGATCGTCGACTTTGAAGCCGTTGGCCTCCAGATGGCTGATCCATTTTTTGCAGCAACCGCAATTGGCATCACGGTGAACCTCGATCGGGATCAGGTCAGCGGCCTGGGCCAGGGAGGAAATCAACAGGGCGCTCAGGGCGACCAGACGCAGATGGGTTCGCATGGGGAATCTCGTTTCGAATTGCGGCCAAAAAAAAGCATTCTGACCCGTTTGGCCAACATCGAGGCAGGAGATTGTTTCGAAGTAATACCGAATAATCAGCTGCGCCCCAAATCGTTGTAGCAGCTGGCGAAGGCTGCTACAGGTCGTGCGTCAGCTGGAAATCAGCGGACCTTGAACCGCCCCATAATCGCGCTCACGCGGCTGTTGGCTTCCAGCAGTTGTTGGGTGTTGAGCTCGCTGGCCTGGCCGCTTTTCACCAGTTCATCGACCATGTGGCGGATCTGCACCATGCTGCGGTTGATCTCTTCGGTCACCGCACTTTGCTGCTCGGCGGCGGTGGCGATCTGGGTGCTAAGGCTGTTGATATGGCTGACGGAACCGGCCATTTCATCCAGACCGGTGTTGACCCGTGCCGTGGCATCGGCGGCCAATTGGCAGCTGGCCTGGGTGTTTTCCATGGCGCTTACCGACGAACTCACGCCCTGAGTCAGGCGGGTCAGCATTTCGTTGATTTGCGAGGTGCTGGCCTGAGTGCGGGCGGCCAGGGCACGCACTTCATCCGCCACCACCGCAAAACCGCGGCCTTGTTCGCCGGCACGGGCGGCTTCGATGGCAGCGTTGAGTGCCAACAAGTTGGTTTGCCCGGCAATGGCGCCGATCACTCCGAGAATCTCAGTGATGCGTTGCGTGTCCTGCTGCATGCTTTCGACCTTATGAGTGGCGCTGGCCACTTCGTCGATCAGGGCAATCACGCTGCTGGACGCTTCGCCCACCACGATCCGCGAATGGTCGGCGTTTTCGTTGGCGCGCTGGGTGAAGGCAGCGGTTTCGGCGGCGTTCTGCGCGACGCTTTCGGCGGTGGAACTCATCTCGGTGATGGCGGTGACGGTCTGATCGGTTTCCGACGCGTGACGCACCAGAATCTGGCTGGTGTGGGCGGACGTGCGTTGCAGGTTATCCAGGCTGGATGCCATGGCGCCAGTGGCCTGGGTGACTTCGCCGATCATGTTCTGCAAATAGGCGATGAAGGCGTTGACCGAGTGGCCGATGGCGCCCAGTTCGTCTTCGGCGCGAATGGTGATGCGTTTCGTCAGGTCGGCGTCACCGGCAGACAGTGCGTCGATGTTGGCCCTGAGGGCTTTCATCCGCTGGATCAGTTGGCGAATCGCGTAGATCTGCAACAACACCAGCAGGATCACCATCGGGATCTGCAGCAGGCTCAGCATGCTGAGCACGTCGTCGCGCTGGGCGGTGATCAGCTTGGTCGGCAGGGCCGTGGCGAGGAACCAGGGTGTGCCTTCAATCGGACGCATGAAGAAAGTATTGGGTTCGCCGTTGTCGTCGAATTCGACACGCTGCGACTGGTCACGGTTTTGCAGGCCGGCCTTCACCTGAGTGGCGAACGGCGAGTTGCCGGCCAGTTCACTGATGTTCTTCAGCACGATCGGCCCGCTGATGCGCGAGCTGTTGCTGATGATCTTGCCGTCGGCCTCGACGATCAGCATTTCGGCGCCGAGGTCTTTTTCCTTGCGCGCGATCAGGTCATTGAAGAAGCCCAGGGTCACGTCGATGGTCGAGACACCATAGGCCGCGCCATTCTTCTGGATTGCCATGGCGCAGTTGGTGCGCGGCTCGGCGCTGGCGTCATCTTTATAAGCAGCTGCCCAGGCGCATTGGCCGCGTGGGGTCTGCATGCCACCCTTGTACCAGGTCTGGTCGAAATAGTTGGGCGCGGCGTCGCTGTTCCAGAACGTGTTAACGGCCAATTTCCCCGAGGCATCGCGGTGCCAGAAGGTGCTGAACTTGTTGCGTCCGGCTTCACGCTGACCGGGCAGTGGCCAGATGCCGCCGCCGAAGACTTTCAATTCACCGTACTGGTCGACCAACCCCGGCAGCACGCTGTCGATGGCCGCACTGTCGAGCAGGGGAATGGTCTGGGTGATGCTGCGCTGTTGCGCCTGAACCTTGTTTAATTCGCCCTGGATTTGCTCGGCGACTTCGGCGATGCGGTTGAGGGCCACTTGTTCTTCGGTGTGGCGCAGCTTGGGCGCGACCAACTGGCTGATGCCGACCACTGTCAGTACGGACAACAGCAGAATGAACAGGACCAGAAATAGCGTGTAACGAGCCTGAATGGTACGGAATGCGGGCATGGGACCGGTCCTTTTGCAGCGTGCTTGTTGTGATTGTTGGTACGGAAAATTGGCGCTTTCAAGGGCTATCGGCTTGGGGAAGCCGAGCATTAGGTACGACAGTGCAAGAACGGCGTGAGGTGACGGGTGGCGCGCCGTGAAAGGTGTCGTAGTGGATACACATAACTAACCAACGTGGACGTAGTTCTTGTACAAGGAACGTTTTATGGTCGCCTCAAGCGGCTGAGCAAGCGCTGTCCTGTGCAGCGTTGCTGCTGAGGGTGTTGCCGTTTTGCTGTAAGTCGTCATGCAACCGTTGCATGTGCGGGCAATGCAGTTCGAGGTGCCGAGGCTCGGCCCCTCGATGAAACAGCGCGAACCACCCTTGACTGTATGGCGTGGGCATCAGCCCGGTGAAGGTGAAACCGAGGGCCGACAAATTGCTTAGATCCTCGGCAAAGTGCCAGGACAGTTCGAGTTTGGCCGAGATCAACCAGCGCTTGGGCAGGTGCCGGATTTGATCCAGAAGCTGTTTGTTCAAGCGCTGAATGAGTATTTCGAACCGTTCATGGTGATGTTCGATTTGCACAGGCAGAGGAAGGCAAGGCGCCATGCCCTGGTGGGTGCCAAATACTGAACAAAGGTACTGCATGAACGCTCGGCAACTCTCGGGCCATGGGGTATCGGGGAGCGGGCGTTCATGTCCTTCATTCATGTGACAACCCAGCACCATGGTTTCCCGCAACGGCTCAGTGAGTGGCGACGCGATGTAGTCGGGAAGCAAACCAGTGCTATGGAAGCCGATTTTTTCTGCCATGCGTTGAGTGTACGGATGGTGGGTCACTTGCTTGATCGAGAGGCTTTTTAGCTTCAAGGATTCTGAACGATCGATGAGTTGCGAGCCAAGAAGTGTCGCGACGTTTTGCCCTTGAGCGGCAGGATGCACCGCCATGAGCGCCAGTTCAGCGGTTGATGAAAGCGCATCGAGGCACAACGCGGCGTGTCCCAGGACGTGCTTGTCGTCCACCGCGACGACGGATTGCCAGCGACCCTCGGTATTGTGCTGATTGATCATGGTCGGCAAGTAAATATCTGGCCTGGCGTAATGATCGCCGTAGATCTTGCGAAATAACTGGCTCACGGCCTGTGCGTCGGAAGGCTGGTAGCGCCGAAAAATCAATGGGCTCATCACGCGGGCTCCGGCGAGGGGGCGTCATACACTCGTAAGTCCAGGATCCGCGGTTGTTTGCCGGAGCGGGGATGCAGGCTCAGGTCTGTGACTGCGCAGGGCAGAACTCGCAATTCGAGCAGCCCATCGCGACTCAGGTCGTCGATGTCGGGGTATTGGGTGACCAGCGCTTCTTGTAATGCCCGGAGCATTGGCTCGACACTCTGTTGCTGGGGCCCGGGTACCCATTTCACACTCAAAATGTCCTTGTAACCGGTATTTTCGATAAGCAACTGCCATTGGCTGCTGTTGGTAATCCGCTCGACGATCTCGCTTATTTCGGCAGGAAACAGCGACATCACACCGACTCGTATCCGCTGGCTGTACGCACTTCGCCCCTTTAGAGCAAATTTACGCCTCGGGGTCGCGCCGGGTTCACGCCAGCAGGCAAGGTCACCCACCGGGTAACGCAGCAAGGGCATGAGCCGACGAGCCAGATTGGTCACCACTAACAGCCCGGTGCGATCGCATTCTTCGATGACCTCACCGGTGAGTTCATCGACGATTTCCAAAAGGGTATGGCGTACGAACACCCGATGTTCGCCCAATGCACAGTCGCGGTCGGAAGCCCCGATGAGACCGGCGTCCACGCTGGCATAGCCAATCGAAGCGATGCGGGCATTGGGGAACACTTCGGCGAAGATTGCCAGTTGCGCAGCAAACAGGCTTTCTCCTGCATAAAGCAGCGTTTCGACCCCGCACAGCACTTGCCGATGCTGTGCAAGGTACGCAGCGAATCGCAGTAACTGTGCGGGGACCCCCGCCAGAACATTGATTCGATGTCGAGAAATGGCCTCGGCCAATCCATCCAGTTCGACTTGGCCGGTGAACGGAAATTCACAGATGGATTTCCCGACATGCGCCAATGAGTGATGCGTGAACAGAAAACTGGCGTAAAGGTCTCCGGAAAAAAACAGATTCGCCACCCGGTCGCCGTGGTTCAGTTGATTCGCGAGGCTTTGACCAAACGTGCTGACCATGGCGTGCCATTCGTCTCGGGAGTAAACCGAGAGTTTGCCCTGGCCGGTCGATCCTCCAGTTTTGAATACCAGAGCATTATCGACAGCGCCTGTCAGGACCGGCCAGTGATGCAGGTCATTGCTGTCGGCCCAATAGTCGTTCACGTTGATCAGGGGTAAATCTTTTAAATCAGTACTGTTCAGCGGTAAGTGTTTCAGGTGTGTGCAATAGAAGTTGGAGTGTTGCCGTACATAAGGCACAAGTTGCTCAAGCAAGTAGGGTGATTTCACTGGGTTCTCGTTTATGATCAGGCATCTGGTTAAAAGAACAAGTTCACGGAACAAACAGTCTATTTTTATTTTCTTTGATCGATGACCAGGGGTGTCTTGCCACTGTGTTTGTTTCGGCTGAACTCATGTTCGGCACACACTTCAATTGCCACTATTAACAACGCGGTGCTCACGGCGTTCGCCACGGCTAAATGTGTCATTAGTTGGTCGTGAACTCGGTCGGCATCCGCATTCACTCGGATCCGCATGCGTTCGACACCGTTGGCGGTGTGGTCCAGAAGAACTTGAATGGGTGAACCTACAGTTTGTTGCAGAGCGGAGGGCGAAATGAACTCCGTGCCAATTCGAACCAGCTTGCCGTGCCGCTGCAGCAGCTCGAATCGCGGTGAATCCAGTCCACAGGGGCAGGCGCCGGGTATCCAGCGACCGGTATCTCCTACTTCATATCGGCGTACGGTTTGATCTTGTCGGGCGAGGGAAGTAAAGAGCAGGCGACCCCTCTCGTTGCTCTGAACCGGTACGTCCTGTTCGAGCTGCACGATTTCCAGGTGCTGGATGTCGCTCATCAAGTGAAACACGCCATCCGCAGTTGCCGCGCAGGCATGCCCCAGGGGACCTGCGTCAACAGAGCCATAGAGTGCAGAGCGAATGGTCGTGACCCCACAGCTTTCCATCAGGCGCCGACTGGCTTCTCCCGGATGCTCTCCGCCGAGGAATACTTTGCCAATGTCGGCGTACGCGCGAAGTCGAGCCTGCTCGGTGTAAAACAGGCGATGCAAGGTACTCGGCATGCCGATCAGCACAGTGATACGCCGGTCTACGATCAATTGGGCGATTTCGCTGAAGTCATCCTCTTGGGGCGCCCCCATGGGGAAATGCGTAACGCTCATCTGTTCAAGGATTGTGGAAAAACTGAAGAACCCGCCGTACAGGTTGCCGCCATAGAACAGGTTCATGACCCGGTCTTGTGACGGATCTAACCCCGCAGCGAACATGCCATCAGCCGCGGCGCGCATCTCTCGTTGATAAACGCGATAGCTTAAACCGGCCAGGGCCGGAGTCCCGCTGCTGCCTCCGGAGCGGAAATGCAACTGTGCCGCGCAGCCAATCGGCTGGGCCGTGAAGGTGTCTTTGTTCATGATCGGATCATTGGCGGTGTCGGGGGCAGGTGGAACCGGGTCGAGCGTTGCCCGGCCCGTCGAGACTTCGGGGGCCAGACTCACGGAGAGACGGCGACTCAGGCGCGACAGTGCATAGACACCATCGTGGGGCTCACCGGCGTAGCCGTCATGAATCGACGCGCAAGGCGCAATGCGGGTGACGCCTGCGTTGACCAGTGTTCGAACGAGCTCGGGTGTTTCTACCGGGGTGCACATCAGGGCGCAGCTTTGCAACACCGTGCGCCAAGGCAACAGCGTCTCGGCGATCAGGTGCCGGGGTACTGGCTTCAGCACAATCGTACGAAACAGCGGCGACGGCGCGAGCGTTTGATGGTGCTCCCAGATCACACGCCAACCGAGGCCGTTCCAGACCCGGCCGGTCTGGTTGGTAAAGCAGTATTCCAGCCGCGCCATGGTTGTGCGGGTGGTGATCTCGCAAGCCTCCGGGTCTGTGGGCACCAGCGCTGGCCAGTGGGCAGCGCGACGTTTGAAGGCTTCGGCCAGACGCTCCCCCAGATCCATCAGAACTGCCGGATCGTTGCTGTCCACCAACACCCATTGCGGGCTGGAACACGCCTGCTGATCGAAACGACAGACCTCATCCACCAACGCATCCAGCGTCGAAAGACTCGCCGCGTCGGGCGATAGATAGGCAAAGCTGATCCTGTGCCCCCAGTCGATCCAGCGGCATCCGGCCGGAATTTGCTGTCGAATCGATTTGAGCGCCTTTTCCCCACCCCAGGCTGACACGCCATCGGCCTGAGCGCAGAGTTGAGGTATGCGAGAGGTGCTCACCGGCAAAACGGCGACGAATTCGGCAAGCCTGCCGCTGATGTCGCAGCGCACAAGGGCGGCCAGCAACCGAGCGGTAAAACCCTCATCATTTGAGCTAGGGCGTAGCCAATTGATGTTACCGGCCAGCAGGCCTTCGATGACTGCGCAGAATGCGAGCATTGGCGCATTGCCCGGAGTGACATGCACCACCAGCCCCAAAGGGTGCCAACTTTCGAAGCTCGGCTGTTGGTAGTCGATACGCCTCAGCGAACGAGGGTGCACGCCCAGTTCCTGCTCCAGCTTTGTGCTCAGATTGCCGGGCTGGCAGAAATCCATAAGTCCCTGACGTTGATCGTCTTCGAGGGACAGATCCAGGCTGCGAGTCTGTAATTGCGTGGCGAAACGAGCCGCTGACTCGATCACGGTATCGCTGTCGATCGGCGCAGAAAGCAACTGAGGCAATTGTTCCTGAAGGAGGTCGAGGGCGCTTTCCAGGGTAATGTCGTCACGCAATTGGCCATTGATCAAGTACATATCAAACTCCTTCGAGCAGTTCTGAGGCAGCCATGGCACAGCTGCGACTGGCGGTGGTACCGGCACGTCCGTGCAGCTCGAACCAATCGGTCGCCAGGCCGCATTCGCAACTTGCGCCAGGGTGC
Organism: Pseudomonas sp. Hz4; assembly: GCF_054898165.1. Taxonomy (NCBI): domain Bacteria; kingdom Pseudomonadati; phylum Pseudomonadota; class Gammaproteobacteria; order Pseudomonadales; family Pseudomonadaceae; genus Pseudomonas; species Pseudomonas sp. Hz4. The sequence goes on from NZ_CM142719.1 coordinate 2,906,098, forward strand.
AGTGTCGCCAGATCGCCCATGACCACGGCATGCGCCGGGCTTGACGAAATGTACGGGGAGACGAATTCCAGCAAACCGCGCTGGCCGTATGGCTGGACAGTGAAATCGGATGGGTTGCGCACGAAAACCTTCGAGTAAACCGGTACATGGAAATGATGGTGGGCACACTGGAGGTAAGGTACGGCATGCTCTACTGCGCCGTAGCCGTCCCGGCAGCGGGACAGGTCGACACCTAATTGCCGATTGATTCGGGCATACAACTCAAGCAACGGAATTTCCTGCGCTGCCTGGGTTTTCCAGCCGCCGCCCAGAAGCACCAGTGACTGGGCAGGTAACTTGAGATTCGGCGCAGTGGTGTCTTCCATGTGCTGTAGCGCATGTGAAAGGAACGCTGGAAATCCGAGAATTCGAACGGGTAAGCCTTCGTCGGCAAACTCCTGCAAGGCGCGAATAACACCAAACAGGTCGAACTCGTGACCTTTACGGGTCAGGCGCAATCCGTAGACAACCCGGTTGACGGGCGCATAGCTGCACAGAAACTGGTCGGTATAAGCGGTGCCCAAGGCGTTGGCGGCCTCGGGTTCGTAGCTCAGAAGCAAGTAATTGCAGGGGCTGTCCGGGGTATCCCAGGCGTAGTGGCGGAAAATGTGGCTCACCATGCCTTGGGCCGCCGCCATGCTGCGAAGGTCATAGCGCATGCGACTCTTCTGGCCGCTGGTGCCCGATGATGTCAGCTCCAGCGCGCCTTCACCGGTGGGGCTGAACAGCAGGTGACGTTTGAAGTAGTTGGCGAAGATCGGCGGCAGTCTTGACCAGTCATCCAGTGTTTCAAGGTCTCGGGCTTCGAGCCCGTTGGCGTTTAGCCAGCGTTCGTAACCCGGCGTGTGGTGACAATGAAACAGACTGATTTCCCCCATCGCCTGGTCGAACAGGCCGTCGGGCACGGAATCCAGGCAATAGGGTTGCGTTAACGCGCAGAGCGCATCGGTGTGGGGTAAATGGATCATCAAAAGACCTACGTTGTGGTGTCAGACGGCAAGCGCGATGTGGGAGCGCCGCAGAAACAGGCGTAGGGGTGCCAGGCACAGAAGCCCCGCAATACCCGCCATCAGGGCAAAGGATTCGTGGCTATTACTGGCCCCGGCCGCAGCGATAATCGAGCCGCCACCGCCCATGACGGCGATCGACATCATGCCGATCATCGCCGAGACCAAGCCTTTGCTGTCGTCGCTTGCAAACAGCGCAAGCCGGTACAGCGCGGCATTGCTCATGCCTAGCCCAACGGCGTAAAGCGCCAGGCAGCTGATCAGCACGGCTGTCGAAGCGCCGTAGAAGCTGACGGCGACTAGCGCGATGAGGCCGCCGCAAAACGGCCAAAGCGCGTATCGAATCAATTGTGGTAATTCAGTGTGGGCAATCAGTCGGTTGAGAATCAGGTTGCCGAGAATGACCGCCGCAAACACCGGGATTTGCCACAGGCCGTACTGCAAAGGTGAAAGTCCCTGGTTCTGGATCAGCAAGAGCGGCGCCAGGCCGATCCACGCAATCAACGGCAGGCTCATCACGCCTAGCGCGACAGTTGCACTCAGGAATCGCGGGTTAGCCAGTAACGCCAGATAGCGGCACACGGTGCTGCGCCATTCAAAGCGCACGGCTTCCAGTCGATGACCGTCGTAGCGCAGGGTGCCCACGGTTTCCGGCATGAACAGGTAAAGCCCAAGCCAGACCATCACGCCGCCCAAACCCAGCAGTAAAAACAGCTCCCGCCAGGACAGCCATTCCAGCAGCAGGCTTCCGAGCAACGGCCCCAGAAGCGGGGAGAGCAACGCAACGTTCCCCAGCAACGCCATGATTTTGACCGCGTCGGCTTCGCAGAAAACTTCTTGCAGGGCGGGATAGCTGACCGCAATGACAAAACCCAATCCCATGCCCTGAATCAGTCGCAAGCCGTTGAACGCATCAATGCTTTGCACGTTGAACGCAGCGGCACAGGCCAGCGCGAATACCGCACAACCGATGAGCAACATCCGGCGGCGACCGAAGTGATCAGACAGTGGTCCGATAAGCCATTGCAGAAGAATGCCTCCCGCCAAATACAGATTGAAGGCGTAGGGAACATGGTCGGGGTTGGCATCCAGTTGACGGGTGACCGTCAACATGGCCGGCATGATCATGTCGCTGGCCATATAGGTCAGAAGTTCGAAAGAAGTGATTGCAAGGCAAAAGCCCAATAAATAGTGGGGGCTGATATTGATTAATGGCTTGTGCATGGCATCCCTGTTCTTTAGTCGAAGTTTGATAGCGGGTTTTATTGCGATGGGCCGAGAATAATCATCGAATGTGAATAGCCCCAATGAACTATTAAGACCAAAAGCTTCAATGGTTATCGCTATGTTTCGATGTGCGCCGGGAAGGAAATAAGAGGTGAATATGCACGTACGAAAAATGCCCGCGACAGGGCGGGCATTTGTTCAGCATTTATTGGATGGGGTATTTAGCTTACGAATGAAGGTTCAATTATTCACGCGTTATGACACAACCATCCGTTATCGATGCTGGTAATAACCCGGCCCACCCCGGTCGTAATGATGACCGCCGTGCCAGCCGCCCTGGGGGAAAATGATGCAGCCGCTCAGGGAAAGTAGGTCAAGCAGCGGAATCAGCAGTGTGATTCGACGGAACATTTCAAAATCCTTATGGGGCAATAAAGCCAAATCTCTTGATCGGCTGTAACATGAGACCCCGTTTGTAGCGTCACATCCCCGGAGAAAGGTAGGGGCTTGGCATGCACTTGGATACAAACCGGATACATTTTTCAGGTTCAGGAATTCGCAATGACTCAGTCGCAACGTTTGAAATACTCGATTCTGATCTCCCTCGTGGTGTTGGGGATCATGTTCGGCCTTTCGTATCTGCAAAACGCAGGCGTCATCAGCGAGAAGCTGTTTCAGTACATCGCCATCGGTGTGGCGGTGATCGTGGTGGTGATCAATGGCGTGATGCGTCGCAAGGTCAAACCCTGAGCGACGCACCTTGAGCGGATCACTCGCGTTGGAGCATGGCGGCAGCGTGCGGATGCAGGCTGTAGCTTTTATCCGGGTTGAGCGTGATCACGCCTTCGCTGCACAAGCGTTTCAACACTTCTCTCACACTGAGAAAGGACAGGGGAATGTCCAGGTCCAGCAAGTGACTGTGCACGCCGCGCACGCCAAGGCTACGGTCGCTTTTGGCGGCATTCAGCAAGGCGTCGATGACTTTGAGGCGGATCAGACTGGTGCGCAGACCAAAGCTTTTGAGCAGCGACCTGATCCGCTCGTTGCCATTGCGCTCACCCCGTTGACTGAAAACACCGGAGCTCATGGCAGAGCCCTTTGGCGCATTGCTACCGTCCGTTGGCAGTTGCGAGTTGTACATGCAAAAACTCCTTTTCCGAGCCGGCCAGGAAATGTGATGGGTGCTCTCATTCAGTAAGACGGATGAGCAGGGCAAATAATGAAGCCGCGAATGTAGAAATTTTGTCACCATCACGTCAGCAGCCTGTGAGATGCCCGTGAAAAGCGCCTTTCAGGGCCTAAATTTTTGTCTTTTGTTTCGTTCCTAGGGGAAGGCGCAGTGCGTGTATGACGCAGGGTGTTTGTCTTTTCGATCAGGAGCGAGCGTGATTATTTCCAGGCAGTTAACCAGGTTGAGCCTTGCGGGTATGTTTCTGGGCTTGAGTCTTGCGGCAAACGCACGCAGTCAGTCAGAGCAGGCGACAGCCGACATTCGCCGAACCAGTTTCGGCGTGCCGCATATCCGTGCCGACAACGAGCGCGGGCTCGGTTATGGCATTGGTTACGCCTACGCTCAGGACAATCTGTGCCTGCTGGCCAATGAGATCACCACCGTGAATGGCGAACGTTCACGGTATTTCGGCCCGGACCAGTTCACGGTCGAAGAGCGCGAAAATCTGGTCAGCGATCTGTTCTTCAATTGGCTGAACACTCCGCAGGCCGTCTCCGTTTTCTGGCAGGCGCAAACCCCGCCAGTACGCGATCTCATCGAAGGGTATGTGGCGGGCTATAACCGTTCGCTGACAGAACGTCGGGCGCAGGGTTTGCCGCAGCAGTGTCAGGGCGACTGGGTGCGCGAGATTACCGCCCAGGACCTGGTCAAGTTGACGCGGCGCTTGTTGGTCGAAGGCGGAGTAGGGCAGTTTGCCGAAGCCTTGGCCGGCGCGACGCCACCCACGGTCGTTGCTCAGGTGGCAGGCAACCCCGAGGCATTCCAGGTGGCCGGCTCGCGCATGCAGCGTTTTGCCCTGGATCGCGGCAGCAATGCCGTGGCAGTCGGCAGTGAACGTTCTTTCAACGGCCGCGGAATGTTGTTGGCTAATCCGCATTTCCCTTGGGTAGGCGGGATGCGTTTCTATCAAATGCACCTGACCATTCCCGGCAAACTGGACGTCATGGGCGCGGCACTGCCAGGACTGCCGATGATCAATATCGGTTTCAATCAGCACCTTGCATGGACCCACACCGTGGACTCGTCCAAGCATTTCACCTTGTATCGCCTGCAACTCGATCCCAAGGATTCGACCCGTTACCTGCTCGACGGCAAGTCATTGCCCATGAAGAAACAAACGCTGACAGTGACTGTGAAACAACCGGATGGCCAGACTAAACCGGTCTCTCATGTGGTCTACAGTTCGCAGTTAGGCCCGATTGTGCAGTGGCCCGGAAAACTCGACTGGGACAACCAGTTCGCCTACAGCCTGCGCGACGCCAATCTGGATAACGATCGGGTCTTGCAGCAGTGGTATGCAATGAACCGCGCGGTCAGCCTCGAGGAGTTGCAGGCGTCGGTGCACAAGATTCAGGGGATCCCGTGGGTCAACACCCTGGCGACGGATGATCAGGGGCAGACGCTGTACATGAACCTCTCGGTCGTGCCGAACGTCAGTACCGAAAAACTGGCCAAGTGCAGTGATCCTCGGGCCGGCTTGCAGATGATCGTCCTCGACGGTTCCAACAGCGCATGTGCCTGGGACATCGACCCGCAGGCTGCGCAAAAAGGTATCTATGCTGCAGACAAGTTACCGCAGTTGTTGCGCAAGGATTTTGTGCAGCACTCCAACGATTCGGCCTGGATGGCTAACCCGGCGCAACCGCTCACCGGTTTTTCGCCACTGATCAGTCAGGACGGCCAGCCGTTGGGTCTGCGCTCACGCTTTGCACTGGATCGCCTGAATACGTTGAACAAGGTCGGCCCAATAGCGGCGGTGGATTTGCAACGCATGGTGATGGACGACCAGGTGTATCAGGCGGCCCAAGTGCTGCCCGACCTGTTGCAGTTCTGTGCTGCGGCCCTGGGTTCTGATGCGCCAGCGCTCGCACCGCTGTGCGACAGTCTCAAGGCCTGGGACCGCAGTGCGAATCTGGACAGTGGTCTGGGCTTTGTGTATTTCCAGAATGTCATGGAGTCGCTACAGGAAACGCCTGATCTCTGGCGAGTTGTGTTCGATCCAAAAGACCCGCAACACACCCCGCGTGGCCTGGCGGTCGATCACCCGGAAGTCGCCAAGGCGGTTCGCGACGCGATGCTGGCGTCGGCAGCGCAGATCAATAACAGGGGGCTCAAGGCTGATAGCCGCTGGGGTGATATCCAGGTGGTCAGCAGTGGTGGCCAGCAGACGCCGATTCACGGTGGACCTGGCACTCTGGGGATTTATAACGCTATTCAGAGCGTGCCGAGAACCGACGGTAAATTCGAAGTCGTCAGCGGTACCAGCTATTTGCAGGTGGTGACCTTCGATGACAAGGGACCGCAGGCCCAGGGGCTGCTGGCTTTCTCGCTATCCAGTGACCCGGCCTCGAAGTACTCCAGAGACCAGACCCTGGCATTTTCCAGGAAGCAGTTGAGTGTGTTGCCGTTCACCGAGCAGCAGATCACGTCCGATCCGCAGTACCAGGTCCAGACAATCCGCGAGCAGGATGAAAAAGCCGGGAAGGTGGCTGTACAGTAACGCTGATGGCGCTTGAACCAGGAATGAAGGCCGCACCCCGCAAGGGCCGCGGCCTTCAGCTTTTTGGGGCTTGTTGCGGAATGGAATTGAGGACCGGATTGCCATCCTTGTTGCGGGTCAGATAGACCGGCAATACCTTGGGCAAGGACGCCACCAGGTTGTTGAGTTCCTTGATGTTGTAGATGCCGCCGATACGAATCGAGCCGGTACTGTGGTCGGCCACCATCACCGGTTTGTTCAAGTATCGATTGATTAATGGCAGTGCGTCGGCCAGCGCCAGATCATCGAGTACCAGTTTTCCACTGCGCCACGCCAGTGAGTTGTCGTTGTCGTAGGTCTGACTGATCCGGGGAGTGAAGTCGCCGCGTCTATAACTCGCCTGCATCGCTGGCTCGAGGCGCAAGCCGTCACCCGCTAGGGCATCATTGCTGCTCACCAACACCGAACCTTCAACCAGGTTCACGCGTACCTGATTTTCATACATCCAGACGTTGAATTTGGTTCCGGTTACCCGAACCCTGCCTTCGGCCGCTTTGACAATGAAGGGGTGCCGAGTGTCGTGGCTGACGCTGAAGAAGGCTTCGCCTTTTTCCAAAGTGATCCGGCGCTGGTCCTTGTAGTTGCTGAACGTCAGTTCACTGCCCAGGTTCAGTTCCACCTGACTGCCATCGCTCAGGGTGACCTGACGGACAGTATCGCTCGCCTCGAAATGTTGGTACGAATTGGGTAGCCAGCCCAGATTCCAGCCGCTATAGGCCGCCAATGGCAGCGCCATGGCGCAAACCGCGGCGCCGATACCGAAGGTGCGCCAAGGCGTTGCAGGTTTGGCGCGAGCCGCCGGTATCACGGTTTCGGGACGTGGCAGGTCCCCCGCGACATCCCAGATCTCCAGCATGGCCTCGTACTCGAACGCGTGAAGCGGATGAGCGTCATGCCATTGCTCGAACGCCAGCCGCTCTTCAGCGGTGCAATCGATGGCGTGCAGACGCATGCACCAATGCGCAGCGGCATCGGTGATTGCGTCATATTGGGCTTGCGAGAGCGGGTTGTCGGTCATTGACTCATCCTGATTTCCTGCATTCTAACCTTGTGAGGAAGTCTGCGAGAACAACCGTCACGGCAATTACCCATCAAACAGGCACTTATTTTTTAAACTCACGGGGCACTGTTATGCAGTTGACGCCCCAGATGGGTGATTAGCCAAGTAACGCTGTCAGCGTTAGCGAGTTGCACCGCCAGCCTGATCAGTGGATCTTTTTTGAAGGTTGTGCGGGCACCGCTCAGGTTGTCCTCGCCGGTCAAGGTCAAGATATGTTCCTTTATCCGATCGGTATTTTCATCAGTAGTACTGCCCAGGTCCTCCCATTCACCGGCATCAGGGTTCTGGATTTTGAACAGCTGTGTATAAGGCGTCTTGATTGACAGTGCGCTGCGCTGAAGTTCGCTCAAGGCTGTTTTGAGATCAGTGGCGAAAGCACTGGCCGTTCCTATCAGGTCGACGAATGGTTTGCTGGAGTCGAGGTAAGAAATGTCCTCGGTGTTGCCGGCAATGTGCGAAATCTCATGGATCAGGGTGGCCGCCCGAGCATGAGCGTTGATGGGGAAGGCGGCGTCGGACAGATGTTCGCGGTAGTGGTCGAAAGGGGGGAAGAAGAATTTATCTGTCAGGTAAATTTTCCCTTTTACGTCATTTGGAAGGGTGAAGCCGAACGAATTTTCCGCGTGATTGAGGAGCCTGCCGACTACAAAACGCCTGGAGCTCGGCTTTCTGAGTGTGGGGTCCAACAGGGCCGCAAAAACGTCGCCCACGATTTTTTCGAGCTTCTCCACCTGCGCGTCTGACACGGTAGGCACATCGATAAAATCCATGATGAGCTGGTGCACGGGTGTGACCGTGCCGTCAGAAGTCTTGAGCAGTTGCAGGTTGCGCAAGCTGTTCCAGGCATAGGTGGTTGCCAGATCCAGCGCCTCGTCAATCTGACGAGCCTTTCGCGGAAAAATTTGACGAATTTGGAGCATCCCATGTGCTTCAACATTCATGCTTTCCCAAACCATTACCGCGTTCTGTAAACGGTTGATGAGGCTGAAGCGGGGCGCCGGCTTTTCCCTGTCCAGAACCCATTGTTTCGATTCGTTTTGACGCAGATAAGGGACGCGAGCGGGGGTGTCGGCGATGCGCCAACGGGTGCCGGGTTTTGCGACCGGATACACTTTTCCTTCAACCGGCCCGTAAAGTTGTTTTGTCGTTGGATGAGAGTAGAGCCCAAGCTTGGCGTTGTGTGTCAGCGAACCCAGATCGATGTCGATGCTCTCATGACGCTTCAACTGCGTGCGCTCGGGTGCAGTGATGTCCATGTCCTGCCATTTGAGTCGGGTGTCGGGCGTTTCTGGCGCGGGCGCGCTGGTCGTCGAAGGCGCCTCCACTGGATCCTCCATCGATTGTCGTATCGAGGCCAGTTGTGCAATGCCGCTGATGAACTCTTTTATTGCGGCACCCCATTTATGTGTTTGAAGGTCTTCGGCGGATTGCTTGATATCGCGGTAACTGCGCCATACCGTGATGGGGTACGCGAGTTTGCCCATACAAAACGAAAATGCCGCGTGCAAATCTTCGCCCAACACATGCTTGATGGACGCCCATACGCTCTGTTTTGTGTCATCTGACTGACAACCGAGCAATCGGGTCAGCAATGCAGCGTTGTCATTGAACAAATGTTTGAACAGGTTTCCCTTGATCGGATTGGATGCCAGTGTGATCTCGGTGACGCCATGACCGGTGCTCGTCGGCGTGGCTCTGGCCACGCGGTGATTAGTGGTTGCCATCCGGGTTTCCAGGAGTAGCCGATCAGGCTGCGGCAGATTCAGGAGTAGCCAGTCGAGCAGCGGTCCGCGGGTCTTCAGTTCTGTCAGCAGTTGTGCTTCATTTTCATATTCTTTCACCCCATGCCGAGGGCTGTGAGGCGCAATAAGCACCTGAGGTGCAGAACGATCAGCCGTTGAGCCGATCAGATAAACGCCGGGTACTTTGATCGTCTGGGCACTCTTGATACCCAGGAACTCAAGTGGGCGGATAATCGCGTGGGCACCGGCGACTGCCGCGCGGGCAATGGCGTCTGGCATGTCCATGACTTGCCGGATCAGATCAAACCCCGTCTCGCTCAGACGTTCCTGCAGTTTTTCCACGTGGGCGTAATGCATCAACTGCCAGGGCAATTGTGTGTAAAACCGCTTTCTGCGGCCCGCGTTCGCCTGGGTGTCTGCCAAGGCTTCGCTCAGTATTTTCTGCTGATGTTCGCCCGGTTTCAGGTTTCGTATCAGGTCTCTGATGTAGCGTTCGTCCATCCCCTCGGGAATCACGGTGGTATCAAGCGATACCAGTTTGAAATCGACCTGAGCCAGATCCTTCAGGTGAGTCAAAGCAAAGTCGGTCAGCGTTTGAGTGTTGGCTGCAGATGTCGGGCGGGCACTGATTTTGACCTGAACGTTGTCCGGGTTGATGTTGAAGGTGTCAGCCTTGAGTTGTTTTTCAAGTTCAAGATGTGCCGTGCGCTGCAGTGACCGTATGCCGGACAGGTAATCCTGGTCGTCTTGAACGTTATTGAGGTATTGCTGAAGCAGCTCGGCATGCAGCATCAGATCGTTAACGGACGCTTTGGCCAGCCATGCCGGCAGTTTTTGTTGAGTCGTCAGTGACCGCGCAATGTCCATCGCACGGTCGAGTCCGGTCATCGGCTTACGCAGTGCCACGAGATTCAGGAGATGGGTCCGCGGCGTGGTGGAGAGCTTCGTCGCCAGCGCGCTGGTCAGGCACGATGGGTCCAGATGCACAGAGGGTTTTTGTAGATGATCAACAAAATGCCCATCTACCCGCTGCAGGGGCGCCAACGTGTAAGTCTTGCCAGGCAATCGCTCGCTGCGGCCAATGTTCTCCAGAAGCGTTGAGCGATGGTTGACGTCTGCGAGGCGTCGACCGAGTTCGGTCAGCAATGGTGTCAATGCCTTGAAGGCTTCAAACCCCAACGCGGGCGTCCACAAAATGGCCTTGCCGGAATGCACCGGGTCCAGGCCTCCTCGTTCAGTCAGCACAAAACAACTGGCCAGTTTCAACGGATCCGTAGCATCGCCTGCCTTCAACGCCAGGGAAAATACGTCCGGCAGAAAACCGTTCAACACGCCCCGTTGTGAGCGTACCGGCGTATCGAGCACCGTTTTGATGATCGCCTGTTCCGTCACACCCAGCGTGCGGGCAACGGTCTGCAGTTTGAGCTCGCTGCGCAATGCCGTTGACAGGGTGTGGGTGAAACTCGATTGCAAGCCTTCCAGCGACGAACCGAAGAAACGTTGGGCCTCGGTGACCGTGCGGGTGGCGGCAGGAATGGCGGGGTGGTTTTCAAGGCGTTGTTCAAGCGCCTGTTCAGCGGTGGAAAGCAGTGCCAATTGTTCTTTGGCCGATTCGGCGCGAACGGTGGCCGGTTGTGCACTCCAGCGCTGGTCCGCGTGTGTACTCCAGCGACCTGCGGCATCGACGGCCAACAACCGGTCATCGATCAGTCCCCGGACATCCAGCGCCTTGTCGAGCAATGCATGCGGGTCCAGCGAGCCTTCACTTTCGCGGCAGCGGCTCAAGGCGTAAGTCAGGTTGTGCAGTTGCTTGTCGAGGATGCCTGCCATCAATTGTTCGAACACCGGGCCAACGATCGGCTCTGCGATAATCATGCGTTCATCCGGTTTCATTGAAAGCAGCGTACGGCGCTCGTCCAGAGACATGTAATTGAGCAGCGTGTCCTCATGCCCTTCGCTTTTGATCATCGCCAGCACGATGTGTCTGATCGCGGGTAGATTGCTCGTGGCTTCGATGCCTCTGGACCGGGTATACAAAAAGCCGAGGGCGTCGTTGCTGCCGATCATCAAGGTGCAAGCCAGTTCCGCGTAGCGCTTGAAGGGCGCGGTGATACGTACTTTTTCGATGCGCAGGGAATCGTTGGAGGCAGGCGCGAGGCTCACATTCATCAAGCGCAGGTATTGCTGCGTGGTTAAAACACCTTGCTGGCGCTTCAATAAAAGATTGACGTGAAAGGTGTCGCGCATACCCTCGACAAGAAACTCCAAGGGTGAATGGCCAGCGCGCGTGGGGGCGTTCCAGAACGTTTCCAGTAAGCTGCGCAAGTGAGGTGTAAAGCGTTGCGCGATCTCTATGATTGAGCTTTCCCATGCCTGGTTATCGGCGTCGCTGCTCACGCCGTGTGCGGGATTGGAAAAGACCCTGGAATCACCCGTTGGCCACTGATGAGTCAGGTAGTACTGCAAGAGGACGTCGCTCAGTGGCTGCGTGGACATCTTGTACCGGTACTCGCGGGTGTCGAAGGTGGAAGCCGTGCTGATGAAGCTTTCCAGCCTTGTCTGGCGTTGGTCCAGCCTGGGGAATCGCTTGGCCAACGCAATCTTGAGACTTTCGTCCAGCATCGACTGCAGTGTCGGCATCTTGACCAGTTCGGTCATCATCGACTGGAGGTTGTGTGTCTGATTGAGTTCGAGTATGAACTCCTGGTCCTGGAATACCGCAGCTTCGATGGTAGTTGTAGAAATCTCAGGCACCGCGGCTGCCTGTACAGCGTTGCGTTGTTCAATGGAAAGATAACGCAGTAACTCCCGTTTTCCGGTCTCCTGCGCCAACCACTCCTTGAGGTTGCTTTTGAGGTTCTCCATGTCCGCGAATTTGACCAGGCCTTTCCACGGTGTGTAGAGGATGACTTCTCCATTATTGGGCCGGCTCATGGCGAAAGCACCGGCCAATGGAATGTCCGTCGGACTCAGAAGCAATCGCTCGACATGTAGGGGCTGGGTAGTGGCCATACGGGCTACATGGGTCGGTAGATACACACCCTGCAACCCGTTCAGGTCGTCAAGCGTGAAGGTCAGCGCTTTCTCGCGATCCCCGGGCTGTTTGGCATTGGATGCGCGTTCTGCCTCGTCGAAAAAATACGGCAGTGGGGGAGCAATCATGGTTTTTCCTCAATGTGCTGCGATCAGCGGGTGATCGCCGGCGTTGGATTGAGGAAAAACAGTACGGCCGGTGGAAGGTTCGAGTGCGGTACATATTGCTGGATCTGAACAGTCTGTCGAGACTTGACAGAACGCCGGTAAAACAGCGCTTAATCGACAACTGTTTTTGGTTGCCATGCAACCTCGTTTCACCCTGGTGCCCGTACTCAATAATAAAACTGGAGCTTCAGATGACCGCAACGCCCGAAATGGCCGTCAGTTCGAGCACTCAAACGCTCGATTTCGACGCGCTCGTTCTTTTGCTTGAGCAGATTTTCCAGCGTCATGGCACCAGCGCCGATGTCGCCAAAACACTGGCCCTCAACTGCGCCGGTGCCGAGCGCGATGGCGCCCATAGTCACGGCGTGTTTCGTATTCCAGGTTATGTCTCGACGCTCAAGAGCGGCTGGGTCAATGGCCAGGCCGTGCCGGTGGTCGAGGACGTCGCTTCGGGTTTTGTCCGGGTCGACGCCGGCAATGGTTTCGCCCAGCCGGCCCTGGCGGCAGCACGCGCACTGCTGGTCGAAAAAGCCCGCAGTGCCGGCATTGCGGTGCTGGCGATTCGTAATTCCCACCACTTCGCAGCCTTGTGGCCGGATGTCGAGCCTTTCGCTTACGAAGGGCTGGTGGCGCTGAGCGTGGTCAACAGCATGACCTGCGTGGTGCCGCACGGTGCCGATCGCCCGTTGTTCGGGACGAACCCGATTGCGTTCGCCGCCCCTCGGGCTGATGGCGAACCGATTGTCTTTGATTTGGCGACCAGCGCCATTGCCCATGGCGATGTGCAGATCGCCGCACGCAAGGGCGAGCGTTTGCCGCCAGGCATGGGTGTCGATGGTCTCGGCCAGCCGACCCAGGACCCGAAAGCGATTCTTGAAGGCGGCGCGTTGCTACCGTTTGGCGGGCATAAAGGTTCGGCGCTGTCGATGATGGTCGAGCTGTTGGCGGCGGCGTTGACCGGCGGGAATTTTTCCTTCGAGTTCGATTGGTCGAACCATCCGGGGGCCAAGACGCCGTGGACCGGCCAACTGCTGATCGTGATCGACCCGAGCAAGGCGGCGGGGCAGAGTTTTGCCGAGCGCAGCCAGGAGCTGGTCCGGCAGATGCATGGTGTAGGGCTCAAGCGTTTGCCGGGTGATCGACGTCACCAGCAGCGGGCCAAGGCCAGCACCGAAGGCATTAAGCTCGATACTCAGACATTGGCGAATTTGCGGGAATTGGCCGGGCTCTGAGGTCTGCCTAAAACCCGGGCATGAAAAAGGCGAGCGAAAAGCTCGCCTTTCTGCTCAGTACCCATTAAAGCGGTACCGCTTAACGCCGGCCCAGCAACAACCCGACTACCAAGCCAAAACCGGCGGAGATGGCCACGGTTTGCCACGGATGACCACCGATGTAGGTTTCAGTGGCTGCGACCGCAGGTTTGGTCCGGTCACGAACGCTGGTGACGGAGTCCCTAGCCTGCTGAAGTTTCTCGGCGATTTGCCCACGAAGTGTGTCCGCTTCTGCACCGACGAGTGAGGCACTGCTTTTCAACAGTTTCTCCGACTCTTCGATCAGAGCCTGAAGTTCGCTGAAGGCCTGATCCTTGATCTGATCTTCGGCGACTTGTGCGGCGTTTTTCCGGGCCATTGGGGTACTCCTTGCAGGTAAATGGGCAATGAACAATGGAGTCTGTCGTCAGCGAAAAAGTTGCAGTGAGTTTTCGCGTTGACTCCACCCTGAAGAAAAATCCTGAGTCGGACGTTTCCTCCTACAGTGTAAGATGTCGCCTAATTTACGCAGCAGGTAACTCCCATGAGCTTCAATCTGGCCGACAAACCCCTTGCCGAGCGCGCTGCGCTTGAAGATGAGAAATCCCGTCTGTTCGATCTCTGGCAAAGCAACCTGGGCAAGTCCAAGGGCGAGGCTGCACGGTTGTTCGGTGAGCGCGCCAAGCGCAAAGGCAAATGGTCCGAGTGGGTCCGTGCCGAACTTGACGGCATGTCGCCCCCGGAATTCGCGAACATGGTGCGCAGCGAGATCAATCGCCTCATGGCTGCCAAGTAGAACACGCGAAACTCGCGACAATGGCCTCACGCACTTTCAGTACCAGCGGATCGAACTGGGTACTGGTGCGCCAGCCCAGTTCGATCGGGTAACGCGGCAACGCCAGGGGGCAGGGCAGCAGCGCCAGGCCGCTGAGCGCCGCAATGCTTTGGGCCGCATGGGCCGCAATGGTCGCCACGGCCTGGCTGCCCTTGAGCAAGTGCGGCAATGCTGCAAAGTGTGTGGTCGACGCGCATACCCGCCGACTCAACCCCAGCGTCGCCAGCCCCTCCTCGGTGATCCCGATAAAACCACCCGACGACACCAGGATGTGCTCGCGGGCGACGAATTCCTCAAGACTGATGGTTTGCTCACCGCAGAAATCGACACCGATGACCTGATCCGCGCCCGTTACGATTACGACGTGGTGGGGCACTACGAGCGCCCGGACGTGTTTGAGTTGTCGGTGGATGAGTGCGCCAAACCGGGTGTCCGCTTCAACGCATAACCCCTGGATCTCTAGGTTGCGTTAACCACTCTTCACGGGTGATTTCCCAGAGGTCTTTGGGGAATCGCCCGCTGACGAAGTCGCCCTCATCGCTGCGGATCAAGCGCATACCGGTGCGTTCCGAAAGTTTGCGCGAGCCGATGTTGGGCGCCGCTTTCGGTACACGCAGCACTGACCGGCCGAGGGTTTTGAACCAGTACTCGGTGACGGCCGCACTGGCTTCGGTCATCAAACCCTGGCCTTGCCATTTTGGTCCTAGCCAGAAGCCGCGGTTGTTGTCCTGTTCATTCATCAGGCTGACATTGCCAATTAACTGATCGGGCGCGGACTTTAAGCGGATCGACCAATGCCACTCATCACCGCGCGCAATCGCTGGCAGGGCATTGTCACGCAGATAGGTCAGTGCGCCGTCAGCAGGGTACGGCCAAGGGACGAGGGCGTTCAGGTAACGCACCACTTCCCAGTGCGGGAACTGTTGCTGGATGGCTTCGGCATCGGCCAACGCCAGCGGGCGCAGGATCAAGCGTTCGGTGTCGAGGGTGGGTGTGACTTCCATGTTCTTTTTCGCTCCTTGAGTCGCAATTACCAGGTGCCGGACGTCGACGCTGGCAAACTGAGTTTGCCACTGTCCACGAAACGCAGGGTGCCAAACAAGCCGCCCGCCAGTTTTCCTCGCAGCACGTAGGGCAGGTTGTTCAGGGTTTGTGTCTGGCTCAGGCCCAGGGTCTGACGCAGCACCGAGAACGCCGAAACGCTCACCGGCACCGTCAGCACGGTTTCGGAAAAGCGTGCAATCGAGCCCGCTTGATCGCTGACGCCGGAGGCGAGTGGCTGGCCATTGACCTCCAGGTCCAGGGCCACGCCGTTGTAGTCGATCGCGGTTTCATTGGGATTTTGCACACGTATTTTCACGGCAAAACGCACTTCCATGTCCTGGCTTTGCAGCGCCTCGAAGCCAACCACGTTGATGTTCAGCGGATCGCGATTGGGGAGCAGGGCGCAGGCGCTCAGGGAGAGCAAAAGAAGGGAAAGGATTACGGCGTGGACACTGCGCATGGACATGCTCTCTTAAAGAAAAGGCCGGACCGCCAGTGGCTCGGCCTCGAGCATTTTCTAGCGGTTCAAGGGTGCGACAGCTGCAGGCGAGACGGGTTCAGTTCAGAGCATGGGAACGATCATCATCAAACGGGTGCCGCAAACGCCGCCAGCAAATCCTCTTCAAATGCCTTTTGCGCATCCCCCGGCACCTGGGCGCGATGCCGGGCCAGATGAAACGCCACGTCGAAACTCATGCCCTCTCGGCGTACGGCTCGCAGCAATCCTTTGTCTTCCCAGCTGCGGGCAAAGTGATTGGGCAAATAGCCAACGTGTTTACCGGAAAGAATAAAGGCGAGGGTGCCTTCGACTTGCTCCGAACGCGCCGAACACATCGTCCCCTGGAAGGGTTCGTCGCTGCGCAGGAAACGGTAAGGGTGATCGACTCGATCACACGCCTGTAGCGCGTGATCGTCAGGCGCATCGTCGGTGAACAGCGGATGTCCGGCGGCGCAATACAGGTGCTGGGCTTCGGTAAACAGTTCGCGGTAGTCAAAAGCGCTTTGCACTTGTGAGAAATAGCCGATCGCCAGGTCCAGTCGTTGTTGCAGCAGCAACCGTTCCATTTCACCGGGCATGGCGCTGATCAACTCGATGCGCACCGACTCGTCCCGTTCACGAAAGCGCCGGATCGCATCGGCCACCCGTTGCAACACGGATTGATCGAGCGCTTCGGACAGCCCCAGACGAACCTCGCCGATCAAGCGCCCGGCCACACCATTGGATTGATGGCGGAAGGCTTCGATGGACTCGAACAGGCTGCGAGTCGCGCTGAGCAGTTGTTCGCCCTTGGGCGTGATTTTGAAACCACCCTTGCCGCGACTGCACAGCCGATAGCCGAGCCGGGTTTCCAGTTTGGCCATTTGCTGGCTGATGCTCGACTGGCTCAAACCCAATTCACCCTGAGCCGCGCTGAAGCCGCCGCACTCCACGACGTTGACGAACAGGCGCAGCAGTTGCAGATCGAGATCATGGAGTTGGCCGAGCATCAAACATTACTCCTGGATAAAGTCAGGATAACTAACTTGGTATTTTTCCAATGTATCCGACGACGCATTCTGCATCCACTTCATCTGGTCAGGTGTTTCGTCATGGCTCCCACGTTTAAACCGTGTTTACCCGCGCTGTTTCTCGCCATGGCCGTATCGGCCCAGGCCGAAGAAAAAGTCGTCAACCTCTACAGTTGGGCTGATTACGTCGCTCCCGAAACCTTGCAGCGTTTCGAACAGGAAACCGGCATCCATGTGCGGTACGACACCTTCGATTCTTCGGAGGTACTCGAAACCAAGTTGCTCACCGGGGGCAGCGGTTACGACGTGGTCGTGCCGTCTTCCAGTGTGCTGGCCCGCGGACTGGCAGCCGGTGCGTTGCAAGAGATTCCTCACGAAGGCCTCAAGGGTTACGCCAACCTCGATCCGGATTTGCTGGAAAAACTCGCCGTCGTCGATCCCGGCAACCGCTATGGCGTGCCCTACACTTGGGGCACCCTGGGTTTGGGAATGAACGTCGAAGCCGTGAAGCAGCGATTGCCGAATGTGCCGCTCAACAGCCTGGACCTACTGTTCAAGCCTGAATACGCCAGCAAACTGAAAGACTGCGGTATTGCCATTCTCGATTCACCCCAGGAAGTGGTCGGCCTGGCGCTGCATTACCTGGGTAAAAATCCTTACAGCACCGACAAGGCCGATCTGTCAGCCGCCGAAGCGCTGCTGCATCAGCTGCAACCCAATGTGTTGTACGTCGCCACCGGTCGGCAGATCAGCGACCTGGCCAACGGCAGCGTCTGCCTGGCGTTGACTTACAACGGTGACGCCAGCATGGCCGCCGATCAGGCGCGCAAGGCCAACAAGCCGTTTGAAGTGGCGTACCGGATTCCGAAAGAGGGCACGCTGGTCTGGCAAGACAACCTGGCGATCCCCAAGGATGCGCCTCACCCCGAAGCTGCCCGCGCCTTCATCGAGTTCATGCTGCGCCCGGAATCCGTCGCGGCATTGACCAACCAACTGTTCTTCGCGACGGCCAACCAGGCGGCAACACCGCTGGTGGATGAGGCAGTGCGCACCGACCCGGACATCTACCCGCTGGCCGACGTACGTGACCGGCTGTACGCCGATCGCAGCATGAGCCTCAAGGACATGCGTCAACGCACGCGCTTGTGGACCACTTTCCGTAGCCGCCACTAAAAAGGAATACCTGATGGACGTCCCGATGCAAAACGATCAGGCCATGACCCGCGACAGCCTCTATGGCACTGCCGCAGAAAGTACCTACGCCGGTATCACCAGTTTCATGCGTCGTCGCTACAGTCGCGACTTGCGCGGCGTTGACGTAGCGGTCAGCGGTGTCCCGTTCGACACCGCCACCAGCAACCGCCCCGGAGCGCGTTTCGGACCACGCGGCATTCGTGCTGCGTCCACCGGGATTGCCTGGGAACGCCACTGGCCGTGGACCTTCGACCCGTTCGACCATCTGGCGGTCATCGACTACGGTGATTGCGACTTCGATTACGGCACGCCGCAGTCGGTGCCGGAATGCATCGAAGCCCACGCCGAACACATCCTCAACGCCGGTAGCGCGATGCTGACGTTCGGCGGGGATCACTTCATCACGTATCCGCTGCTCAAGGCCCATGCGCGTAAACATGGTCCGCTGTCGTTGATCCACTTCGACGCCCACAGCGACACCTGGCCGGACGAAGACGGCAAGCGCGTCGATCACGGCACGATGTTCTGGCACGCGACCAAGGAAGGGCTGGTGGATCCGTCGCGTTCGGTGCAGATCGGGTTGCGCACCACCAATGACGATCACCAGGGCTTTCAGGTGCTGGATGCGCGGCAAGTGCATCGACGTGGCGTTGATGCGATTGTCGAAGCGATTCGGGCGAGGGTCGGCGATCACCCGGTGTACCTGACGTTCGACATTGATTGCCTCGATCCGGCATTCGCTCCGGGCACCGGAACACCGGTGTGTGGCGGCTTGAGCACGGTGCAGGCGCTGGAAATCCTCGGTGGCTTGCGCGGGATTAATCTGGTGGGGATGGACGTCGTGGAAGTGGCGCCGGCCTACGACAGCGCGGACATTACCTCACTGGCGGCGGCGACGTTGGCGATGGAAATGCTGTGCCTCTATGCAGCGAAGCATAAGGTCGACCGGTAACTCACAAACCAAAATGTGGGAGCGAGCTTGCTCGCGATGGGGCCGGCACATGTAACAGACGTGTTGAATGTAAGGCCGCCATCGCGAGCAAGCTCGCTCCCACATCTATGGTTACCCCCTTTTCTGCAATACTGTTTTTGATGCGTGGTTGGCTTGCTTTCATCTATCCGGCGTCTGAGTGGGGTTGTGGCCCCCGCGCCTCGATGAGAATCGATGCCCGACGATCCTAATTATTCGAACGGCCTTTCAGCCGTGTGGGAGCTCAGGGTTGTCGTCAGGCCGGTTGGCCGTTCACGTCATCTGTTATCCAGCATCGCAAAACCAGGTGGGTGGTGCTCGGGTGACAGCAGGGTCAGGCGTTCATCGCGGTTGGCCCTGCATCGAATTCAGAGTGGTGTGCCGCAATCGCCCAGGCGATCCTCGCCAGCTTATTGGCCAGCGCGCAGACCACATGGTTGGAGTGATGGTGGGCTAATAGCTGCCGGACCCAGTCCGCCAGCCAGCCTTTCTGGCGCTCCAGCTGCATCAAGTAGACACGGGCGCACTGGATGAGCAGGCGCCTCTGGTTGCGATCACCGCGCTTGCTGATGCCCAATAGAACGGTCTTGCCGCCCGTGGAATGCTGTTTGGGCACCAGCCCGATCGAGGCCGAATAGCCTCGCCCGCATTTGAACTGTTTGCCATCACCCAACTCGGCAGCCAGGACGGTGGAGGTGATCGGGCCGACACACGGCATGGTCATCAAACGAGATGCCAAATCATCTTCAGCGGCCTGGCATTGCACTCGCTTATCCAATGCCTTGATCCGCTCATTCAGGTAGTTGAAGTGCTCATGTAGCATCGTCAGAATTATTTTGATGTCTTCAGAAAATGAACTCGCCTCAAGTAGCGCCGGCAGATCGTTGATCGATTTGAAGCCTGGGGCCAAGCTGACGCCAACCTCCAGAAGGGCTGCGTGAATCCGATTGACGGTCGCGGTGCGGTCTTTGATGAACGAATCCCGTGTCGAGTTGAGCATGGCCAACGCCTGCTGAGCCTGGGTCTTGGGGGCGACAAAGCGCATCGTTGGGCGGGTCGCTGCCTCGCAGATCGCCTCGGCGTCAGCGAAGTCGTTCTTGTTGCTTTTCACATAAGGACGCACGAGATGAGGCGCAATGAGCTTGGGCGTATGTCCCAGCTTTGCGACCTCCTGCGCCATGAAGTGGGCGCCGCCACAGGCTTCCATCACGACGGTGCAGGGATCGAGGTTCGCCAGGTGTTGGATCAGCGCCACTCGAGTAAACTTTTTGCGCTGGAGCTCATGACCACGATCATCTTGAGCATGCAGGTGAAAGGAGTGTTTTCCCAGGTCGATGGCGGCAATAGCTACTTTGTTCATGGCAACGGTCTCCGATAGGCCCCCTGTGAAAGCTTAGTGGGCGATCACAGAGGGCGGCGGGGGTAGCCATTTCATTATTTGATCTGTGTCAGGCCACTGGAATGTTTGGCAGGTCCAATATTTCAGCCCCGGTAAATCGCGCCATCGACCCGGTAATGGATTCATGGAGCACGCCCATCGCCACAGAGCTGACACCCTCAAGTCGCGACAACTGTTCAGCACTCAATTGCAGAGTCATCCCATGCATTACAAAGTCTTCGGCCGCAAAACTGACCTGCGCGGTTCGACGATCCGGTGCGCGCCGGCAAGCTACTGCCACTTTCTGACAGGGCGCTCTGCTAAGCTCCGACAACTTTTCCGGACAGAGCCTGCCGATCGTGTCGCGTACCACTCGTCTACTGACCTTGTTGCAACTGCTGCGCGGCAAAAGTCGTCCGGTGACCGCGGCGACGCTTGCCGGCGAATTGGAAATTTCCGAGCGTACGCTGTACCGCGACATCGCTGAACTCACCGCACTGGGTGCGCCGATCTACGGCGAAGCGGGTATTGGTTACGTGCTGCGCAGCGGTTTGTTTCTGCCGCCGTTGATGCTCAACGCCGATGAAACCGAAGCCATCGTGCTGGGCTTGCGCTATGTGGATCAGCGCGGGGATGACGTATTGAGCAAGGCTGCGGCGGATGCGCTGGCCAAGATTGCCGCGGTATTGGCGCCTGAAGCGCTCGACGCGTTACGCAACCCGACAGTCCTGCCGGGCCCGCGCGGTTATGGCTTTGCGCCAAACGCGGTGCCACTGACTGTGTTTCGCCAAGCCATCCGCGATCAGGCCAAATTGCACATCGACTACGCGGACGCTCATCAGGTGCCGAGTCAGCGGCTGATCTGGCCGCTGGCCCTGGGGTTTCTGAACGAGGTGCGAATCATCGTCGCCTGGTGTGAGTTGCGCAGTGCCTATCGCACCTTTCGCACCGACCGGATCTCGACCGCCAGTGCGCAGGGCGCGCGTTATCCGGGTCGGCGCGGCGACCTGTTGCGGACCTGGCGCAAGCAGATGCAACTGGACGAAGCAGGGCGCTTCACTCCTGACAAGAACTGACACAAGCTTGTTCTAGCATGGTTCCAGAATCAATAAACAAGGAGCCGTAAACATGCCCAATCCAGCCTCTTCACTGGCCCCCGCCATCGCCGCCTATATTGCTGCGGCCAATGCCCGCGACACCTCGCGGGTCGCCAGTTTTTTCGCTGAGGATGCCAATGTGTTCGATGAAGGCCAGCACCAGGTCGGCACCCAGGCCATCGCGCAATGGATGCAAGACACCGCCCAGCGTTACCAGCCGCGGGTTGAAGTGCTCGACGTGCAACTGCGCACCGGCAAAGTGTTGGTGCATAAC
This sequence comes from Pseudomonas sp. Hz4, assembly GCF_054898165.1. Lineage (NCBI taxonomy): Bacteria > Pseudomonadati > Pseudomonadota > Gammaproteobacteria > Pseudomonadales > Pseudomonadaceae > Pseudomonas > Pseudomonas sp. Hz4. The sequence goes on from NZ_CM142719.1 coordinate 2,927,695, forward strand.
CTGATCTCTGGGACGTTTCCTGGCAGCCCTCTGGAGTTGCGCTATATGTTTCGCCTGAATGAGCAGGGCAAGATCGCCAGGCTAGACATCTCCCTCTAACCAAGCCGCGTGGCATACTGCCGCGCATGAATGTCGACTCTCCCTTAAGCGCCTGGCAACACGCCATCGAACAGAAGGGCTTCGTCCAGGACGAAGCTCAGGAACATGCCGTCTGGGCGCTGCAAACATGCTACGAAGCGCTGCATGAAGGGCGCGCGCCGATCACCGGCGTGTACCTCTGGGGGCCGGTCGGACGCGGTAAAACCTGGTTGATGGACCAGTTCTACCAAAGCCTGAAGGTCCCGGCCCGTCGCCAACACTTTCACCATTTTATGGGCTGGGTGCATCAGCGTTCGTTTCAGCTGACCGGCACCGCTGACCCGTTAAAGGCGCTGGCTCGCGAACTGAGCGAGGAAGTGCGGGTGCTGTGTTTTGACGAACTGTTCGTCAACGACATCGGCGACGCCATCATTCTTGGCCGTTTGTTTCAGGTGATGTTCGAGCAGGGCGTGGTCGTGGTTTGCACCTCCAATCAGCCCCCGGATCAACTGTACGCCGATGGCTTCAACCGCGACCGGTTCGTGCCCGCCATCGAGGCCATCAAGAAACATATGCAGGTGATTGCGGTGGACGGTGGTGAAGATCATCGGCTGCACCCCGGCATTGGTTTGCAACGTTACTGGGTGACGGAACCGGGACAGCCCAGTGCGCTGGGCGAAGTGTTCAAGGCACTGACCGTTGGCCAGTCGGTGTCCAGTGACTCGATCAAGGTTGGCTATCGCTCACTTAATGTCGTGCAGACCAGTGAAACCGTGCTCTGGAGTCGTTACGCCGATCTCTGTGAACAGCCTTTTGCCGCCATGGATTTCATCGCCCTGTGCGACACCTTCAGCGCTATTCTGTTGAGTGACGTGCCCAACCTCAGCGCGCAAAAGCGCGAAGGGCGCATCGCCCGGGGCACTGAAGATGGCGTCGAGCGCGTGGTGGCGGGCGATCGTGAATTGCCGCAGTTGTCGGTGAATGACGACGGTGTACGGCGTTTCATTGCCTTGGTGGACGAGTGCTACGACCGCAAGGTGCCGCTGTGCCTCGAAGCGCAGGTGCCCATGGAATCGTTGTACACCGACGGCTATCTGGAATTCCCGTTCCGCCGCACCCTCAGCCGTTTACAGGAAATGCAGCTGCAACGTTTCGCTGAAGCTTGAACCCAGGAGCCGCGAACATGAATCAGCCTCTGTCGCACCATTTGCTGACCATGGCCTATCAGAACGCCTGGGCCAATCATCGACTCGCCAAGACCTGGAGCCAGTTGAGCCCGGCCGAGCTGGCGGCACCACGGGTCAGTTTCTTTCCCAGTCTGCGCGCTACCCTCAATCACATCCTGACCTGCGACTGGTTTTACGTGGATGCGCTGGAGCGGGAGTTGCGCGGCGACGATCCGCATCCCGATTGCTACGTGTTTTTCAACCAGGACGAGCCGTTTACGCAAGCGGTCGACCTCAAGCGCGAACAAGCGCTGGTAGACCGGCGACTGATCGCCTACTGCGAGCAAATGCGCGACGCCGACCTCGGGAAGATCGTGACCATCGCCCGGGACACGCCGCAATATGAGAGCCGCGTACGTATGCTCTCCCATCTGTTGGAGCACCAGATTCATCATCGAGGGCAGGTTCACGCCATGCTCAGCGGTACCTCGGTCAAACCGCCGCAACTGGACGAATTTTTCTGTGCCGGCGAGTCAGGCTTGAGGGCCGAGGATTTTGCCGAGCTGGGGTGGACCGAAACGCTGATCTGGGGGGCTTGAGCGTAAAGATTGCAGCATGAGCAGCGCTCGCGATATTGTCGTTCGGCTTTCCAGTACGAGCTGCGTGCTGGGGCTACTTCATGTGTAAACGAGGGTGGAAATGGAATCCGCAGAAATTCTTGTGCTTCAGGCCAGCTACACCAATGCGGTGCATGCCGAGGCTATTCGTCTGGTGCTGAATGCTTATGCCGAAGACCCGATGGGCGGCGGCCACTCGTTGCCCGCCGACGTGCTGGAGCAATTGCCGGCGGAACTGGCCAGGCGTCCCCATGCGTTCAGCGTTTTGGCCTTTGTCGGCGGCGAGCCGGCCGGGCTGGTCAATTGCTTCGAAGGTTTCTCGACGTTCGCCTGTCGGCCATTGGTCAATGTGCACGATGTGATGGTGGTGAAGACGTTTCGCGGCTTGGGGTTGAGCCAGAAAATGTTGCACAAGGTCGAGGACATCGCCCGCCAGCGTGGCTGCTGCAAAATCACCTTGGAGGTATTGGAAGGCAATGCGGCCGCCCAGGCGTCTTATGACAAGTTCGGTTTTGCCGCGGGCATGTTCGATCCTGCGCATGGTCGTATGCTGTTCTGGACCAAGGCGCTGTAATTTCACTGGCGAAAAAAGGGCGTCCATCAGGACGCCCTCTTTCGGTCATTTCGGTCTGTAGGACTCGGTCACCTGCGCGGTTTGATCGTCCGGAATCCGGAGTTCAGAACTGTTGCTATCGTTGGCCCTGCTTGGGTCTTGCTGTTGGGCGACCGGGAAGTTCGCGAAGTAATACCTCATGCGCTCAGCCCCACCTTCGGCAGATGCGCTGGCCGAGACGAACGTCATCAGGCTGGCAATGATCAGGGGTGTATGTTTCATGGTTGCCTCCCACTAAGGATGTCGGATGCCTTCGTCCATGAATCAATGAATCAATGTCGAGCACTCATTAGCCGCCGATTTCGTTAAGCGGGAATTAACAAAGCCTAGAGCTTCCAGTCCAGGCTCGGGGTCACCGTGCGCGGGGTGCCTGCCAGTCGCCGGGGAGGCGATAGGCCGTGGAGAAGCGCAACATATCCCCGGTGACCGGGTCCGGTGGCACCGAATCGTCGAGTTCGTCGACGTTATCCTGCTTGCTCCAGAACAATGCGGTGGCGAGGTTGAGGCGCTCTTCCAGGAGGCTGCCCTTGAGCCCCAGCTCATAGTTGCTGCCGAGCACCGGTTCCAGGTATTTGTGATGGCTGTCACGGTCTTCTTGCGGTTTGAAAATATCGGTGTGGCTGACGTAAGCCGAGTACTCAGGCGTGATGTAGAGCAGCCCGGCATTTAGCACAAAACGAGAATAATTGTTATTTGTGGGGGCGGGCAGAGCAGTCGCGCAATGGCGTAAGAAAAAGGGGCCGGAGCCGGCCCCTGAAAAGATTACTTCTGAACGACTGCCGGGTTGGCAGGCGTGGCCCTGGGTTTCATCAGGCTAAAATCGATCAGTGCCTTTTGTTCGCGCTCGTAAGGATTGCCGATCATCAATGGACGGGGCTTGAAGCTCTCACTGACCAGGCTCTTGCTGCGATCCAGTTCATCAAAGCTCAAGCCTGCGAGATCAGCCCAGGTATGGATCAGATGCGAACTGCTGTAAGGACGCCCTAGATCGGCGGCAAAACTCCAGTCATGGTTTTCGCGCCATTTCGGCGAGGCCCAGGCCATGAACGGAATGGTGTACATCGGCGCCGTCGGTTTGCTCTCGTTGCGACCCAGCGTGCTATGGCCAGGGGAATCGAACACGTCTTCACCATGGTCGGAGAGGTACAGCAGGAACCCGTTCGGATCAGACTTGGCGTAGTCCTTGATCAGGCTCGAGACCACAAAGTCGTTGTACAGCACTGCGTTGTCATAGCTGTTGTACGTCGGCACCTGATCGTCGCGCACACCGTCCGGAACGCCTTTGCGGTCCTTGAACTTATCGAAGGACGACGGATAACGGTATTGGTAGCTCATGTGCGTGCCAAGCAAATGCACGACGATCAGCTTGCGCGGCGCAGCGTCGGTCAATGCCTTGTTGAACGGCTCGATCACGTCGCCATCGTACTGGGCGGCATTCTGGTTGCGGTTGTTGTTCAGATATACCTGCTCGTCGGCCTGTTCGGAGAAGGTCGTCAGCATGGTGTTGCGCTTTGTCATGGTCTGCTGGTTGGTGATCCAGAACGTCTTGTAACCCGCCTGCTTCATCATGCTCACCAGCGATGGGGTCGACAGGTACAGATCCGGGTTTTCTTCGTCGGCGAAGGTCAGAACCTGCTGCAGCGCCTCGATGGTGTAAGGGCGCGGGGTGATGACGTTATCAAAGACCGCCAGTTGATCCTTGAGCTTGTCCAGCTCCGGAGTGGTTTGCCGAGGGTAGCCGTAGAGGCTCATGCGCTGACGGTTGGTGGACTCGCCGATCACCAGCACCAGGGTCGCCGGCTGATTGGCCGTCGAATCTTTCAGGTTGTGCAGGGGTGGAATCTTGCTGGCGCTATGGAGCATGTCTTGCATGCCGGCCAGGGTATCGAGGTAGCGATGATAGGCCACGGCCATCTGCCAAGGCACGGCGGGCTCGATGCGCGTTTCGAATTTCTCGAAACCGCCGGCGAGGCTGCCGGTACGCGCGGTTTGCTTGATCAGCGGATAACCGACGACAGCGACCACAATGGCCGTTGCAGCCACCAGTGCCCGACCGCGAAGCATGTACACCGGGCGCAAGCGAGTCCAGAGGAAGTAAGCGAAAGCGGTGTGAGCGAGGAACGCCGCCACCATCCACCAGGCAAAATACTGAGTCATGTACTCGCCTGCTTCAGAGATGTTCGATTCGAACATAATGAAGATGACGCTTTGGGAAAATTCCTGCTGATAGATGAAGAAATAACCCAGACTGGCCATCGAGCAGGCCCACAGCACCACGCCGATCAGCGCGGCCATGACACGTGTTTGTTTGGGGAACAGCAACATCGGCGCGAGCCAGATGGCGCTCATCACAAAGGCCTGGCGAAACCCGGTAAAACCAGAGGTGCCTGTCAGTTGGATCAGCAGTTGGGTAATGCCCGAAAAATACCAGAAGAACAGGAACAGCCAGAGAAATCCTGTCCAGTCGAAACCCTTCGCAGACGTATTGCTGCGTTTAAACAAAGCCATTCAGCGCTCCAGCCAGAAATCACACTTCCATCGCAGGGACTAGGATGTCACCGACGAACGGGTGCCGTGCGGATACCGAACGGCCATAAAGCGCCGGAGTATCAACAAGGCGATGTGAAAACTTTGTGAGTACCGTGGCGAGGCGAAACGATATCGGAAACAGCAGAGGGCTGTTTCCGATTCAAGCGAGGGGGTCAGGCGTGAGGGGCATGGTGGGCGATGGGCAAGGGCTGGGCCTGAGTGCCTTGTGTCAACAAGCGCAATTGCGCGAGCTCCTGCCTCAACTGGTCGCGCTCGTCTTTCAACTGGCGCAATTCATCACGACGGATCGTGACGTAAAGGGTTTGTGCTGGCCGTGCTGCGTGTACTGTGCCCATTGCTCACCTCGCAAATGGTTGCCTCAACTGTAAAACCGCCCCGAGATCGGTGCTGAATTACTATCGGCACCAATTTTGATTTCTTTTGCCCTAGAAGGGAACTTTTTTATTTTTCATGGTCGTTGTGTCGTCAGCGCGATAACCGACGTTATCAATCGGGATCGGGCACAATGCCCGGAAACTATGTGCCAACGCTCTGGACTAACCCACATTAGTCGCGTTGGGCTATAACCTTTGACACACATTATTTGTAGTAGGGAGCATCAGCACATGCAACTCGGGATTATTGGACTGGGCCGCATGGGCGGCAATATTGCGCGGCGCCTGATGCTCAACGGGCATACCACCGTTGTTTACGACCGCAATACCGCCTTTGTCGACACCCTGGCCGCAGAGGGCGCCTCTGGCGTCATCAACCTGCCGGCGTTGATCGCTGGCCTGGCCAAACCACGCGCGGTGTGGGTCATGCTGCCGGCCGGCGCACCGACCGAAGACACCATCGACACCTTGAGCACTTTGCTTGAAGCCGGCGATACCATTATCGACGGCGGCAACACCTTCTATAAGGACGACATCCGCCGGGCGAAAACCCTGTCGGAGAAAGGCCTGCATTACATCGACGTCGGCACCTCCGGCGGCGTCTGGGGCCTGGAGCGTGGTTACTGCATGATGATCGGCGGCGAAGCCGAGGTGGTTAGACGCCTTGATCCGCTGTTCGAGAGCCTTGCACCCGGCCTGGGCGACATCCCGCGGACCAAGGACCGCAAATCCGAAGACGATCGTGCCGAGCGCGGTTATATCCACGCAGGCCCGGCCGGTTCTGGCCATTTCGTGAAAATGATCCACAACGGCATCGAATACGGAATGATGCAGGCCTTCGCCGAAGGCTTCGACATCCTCAAGACCAAAGCCAGCACCAACCTGCCGCAAGACCAGCGGTTCGACCTGAACGTTGGCGACATCGCCGAAGTCTGGCGCCGTGGTAGCGTCGTGTCGTCTTGGTTGCTCGACCTGACCGCCGACGCCTTGGCCGGTGATCCGACACTCGAAGGCTATTCTGGCTCGGTGGCCGACAGCGGTGAAGGTCGCTGGACCATCGAAGCCGCCATGGAGCAATCGGTGCCCGTGCCGGTGCTGTCGAACTCGCTGTTCTCGCGCTACCGTTCGCGCGGGCAAGGCACCTTTGGCGACAAGATTCTCTCGGCCCAGCGCTTCGGCTTCGGCGGTCACGTGGAGACTGCGAAAAAATGACTCGCTTGATCCGCAATAAATCCAAGGCAGAACCCGCACCACCGACCACGTTGTTCCTGTTCGGTGCCCATGGTGACCTGGTCAAGCGTCTGCTGATGCCGGCGCTGTACAACCTGAGTCGTGACGGTCTGCTTGGGGATGGACTGCGGATCATCGGCGTTGACCACAACGCCATCACCGACGAAGCCTTTGCGAAAAAACTCGAGGACTTCATTCGAGCCGAAGTGGCCGCCAAGGTCGGCAAGGGCGATCAAGCCCTTGACCCGGACTTGTGGGCCACGCTGGCCAGAGGCATCAGCTACGTCCAGGGTGACTTCCTGGACGACAGCACCTATCAAGCGCTGGCGGCGAAAATCGCCGCCAGTGGCACCGGCAACGCCGTCTTCTACCTGGCCACCGCGCCACGCTTTTTCAGCGAAGTGGTGCGCCGTCTCGGTGCCGCCGGCTTGCTTGCGGAAACGCCCGAGGCGTTCAGAAGGGTGGTGATCGAAAAACCTTTCGGTTCCGATCTGCACACTGCCGAAGCCTTGAACGCTTGCTTGCTGAAGGTGATGACGGAAAACCAGATCTACCGAATCGATCACTATCTGGGCAAGGAAACCGTGCAGAACATTCTGATCAGCCGGTTCTCCAATAGCCTGTTCGAAGCGTTCTGGAACAATCACTACATCGATCACGTGCAAATCACCGCCGCCGAAACCGTCGGTGTGGAAACCCGTGGCAGTTTTTATGAACACACCGGCGCCTTGCGGGACATGGTGCCCAATCACCTGTTCCAATTGCTGGCGATGGTCGCGATGGAGCCGCCGGCCGCCTTCGGCGCTGATGCGGTACGCGGCGAGAAAGCCAAGGTGGTCGGTGCGATTCGGCCTTGGTCGGTCGAGGAAGCGCTGGCCAACTCGGTGCGTGGCCAATACACGGCGGGTGAAGTCGACGGCAAAGAGTTGCCGGGTTATCGCCAGGAAAACAACGTGGCGCCCGACAGCAACACCGAAACCTACGTCGCGCTGAAAGTCATGATCGACAACTGGCGCTGGGTCGGCGTGCCGTTCTACCTGCGCACCGGCAAGCGCATGAGCGTGCGCGATACCGAGATTGTCATCTGCTTCAAACCGGCGCCGTATGCGCAGTTCCGCGATACCGAGGTCGATGAGCTGCAACCGACCTACCTGCGGATCCAGATTCAACCCAACGAAGGCATGTGGTTTGATCTGCTGGCCAAACGACCCGGCCCGGCCTTGAAGATGGCCAATATCGAACTGGGCTTTGCCTACAAGGATTTCTTTGAAATGCAGCCGTCCACCGGCTACGAAACGCTGATCTACGATTGCCTGACCGGCGATCAGACGCTGTTTCAGCGCGCCGACAACATCGAGAATGGCTGGCGCGCCGTGCAGCCTTTCCTGGATGCCTGGCAGCAGGACGCGAGCGTGCAGCGGTATGCCGCTGGCGAAGACGGGCCGAAGGTTGGAGAAGAACTGCTGACCCGCGACGGTCGCGTCTGGCACAGCCTCGGATGAGTGATGCAACGCAACATCCCATCCGTTTTCTGCTCAGTGACATGGACGGCACCTTGTTGCTGCCCGATCACAGCCTCAGCCAGCGCACTATTGAAGCGGTTCGTTCCTTGCGCGAGGCCGGCGTGCTGTTCAGCCTGGCCACTGGCCGTCCGCCGAAAGCCATGTTGCAGCAGATCGAAGCCTTGGGCGTCGACCTGCCGACAGCCGCCTTCAACGGTGGCACCATCGTCAATCCGGACGGCAGTTTACTGGTCGCGCATTACTTGCCGGCGACGGCTGCGCTGACGGCATTGGCGCTGTTTGCCGATCAACCGGACGTTGAAGTCTGGGTGTTCAGCGGGGGCGACTGGCTGTTGAAGGACCCGAACGGGCCGATGGTCCCTCGTGAACAGCACGGGCTGGGTTATCCGCCGGTGGTGGTCGAGCGTTTCGAGCCTTTTCTTGAACGTATCGACAAGATCGTCGCCACCAGCAATAACACTCAGTTGCTGATCGAGCTGGAAGCGCAGTTACTACCCAAGGTCGAGGGCCAGGCGCAGGTCTCGCGTTCACAGCCGGTGTATCTGGACGTGACCGCAATGCAGGCGAATAAGGGTGCAGCGCTGGCGACACTGGCCGAATTTCTCGGTGTGCCGCTGGAGCAGACCGCGGCGCTGGGCGACGGCGGCAACGACCCGGCGATGTTTCATCGTGCAGGCTTGTCGATCGCCATGGGGCAGGCGGAAGAGGCGGTGAAGCGCCAGGCCGATGTGGTGACTGGCGCCAATACCGAGGACGGCGCGGCGCAGGCAATCGAGCGCTACATACTCCCTCGATAACCACACAAAAACCAAAAGTGGGAGCGGCGGTGCGGCGATCCCACATTTTAATCGGTGTTTACAGCCAATAGCTCACCGCATACCAGCCAAGAACACCCATCACCACGGTGTACGGCAACGCCATCCACACCATCCGCCCGTACGACAGGCGAATCAGCGGTGCAATCGCCGAGGTCAGCAGGAACAGAAACGCAGCCTGACCATTGGGCGTCGCCACGCTCGGCAGGTTGGTGCCGGTGTTGATCGCAATCGCCAGTGTTTCGAAATGCTCACGGCTCATGTGGCCGGAGATAAAGGCTTGTTTCACTTCGGTGATGTAAATGGTCGCGACGAACACATTGTCGCTGATGGCCGACAGCAAACCGTTGGCAATAAACAGCATGCCCGGCTGTTGATCCGCCGGCAGGGCCAGCACCCACTGGATCAAAGGCGTGAACAGTTGCTGATCGTGAATCACCGCCACCACCGCGAAAAACACCACCAGCAGCGCTGTGAACGGCATGGCGTCCTTGAACGCGTTGCCGATGCGATGCTCGTCGGTGATGCCGGTGAAGGCGGTGATCAGCACGATCACCATCAAGCCGATCAGGCCGACCTCAGCAATGTGGAACCCCAGCCCCGCCATCAGAATCAGTGCTGCCAATCCCTGCACAATGAGCGCTGCACGTTGGCGTGAGGTGCGTTCGGCATTGTCTTCGGCGGCGTAATTGGCCAGTACCGCACGCACATTGTCCGGCAACAGCGTGCCGTAACCGAACCAGCGCAGTTTCTCCAACAGGACGCAGGTCACCAGGCCTGCCACCAGGACCGGCAATGAAACCGGGGCGACTTTCAGAAAGAACTCAGCGAAGTGCCAGCCCATCTCGTGGCCGATCAACAGGTTCTGCGGCTCACCGACCAATGTGCAAACACCGCCCAGCGCGGTACCCACGGCGCCGTGCATCAGCAGACTGCGCAGAAAGGCACGGAATTGTTCGAGGTCGGCGTGATGGAATTTGGGCAGGTGCTGGTCATCGCCAAACTCGCTGTCCTGACGCGGATCATTGCCCGAGGCAACGCGGTGATACACCGAGTAAAACCCGACGGACGCACTGATGATCACAGCGGTTACCGTCAGGGCATCAAGAAACGCCGACAGAAACGCCGACAGGAAGCAGAACATCAACGCCAGCAGCGCCTTGGAGCGAATCCCGAGCAGCAGCCGTGAGAACAGAAACAACAGCAGGTCTTTCATGAAGTAGATGCCGGCCACCATGAACATCAGCAGCAGGATCACCGGGAAGTTGTGCACCAGTTCGTCGTAGAGTGCCTGGGGCGTGGTCATCTTCAGCAGCAGCGCTTCGACCAGCAGCAAGCCGCCGGGCATCAACGGATAACACTTGAGCGCCATGGCCAGAGTGAAGATGAATTCCAGCACCAGCAGCCAACCGGCCGCCACTGGGCCTACGGTCCACAACACCAGTGCGTTGAGAATCAGGAAGCCAACAATACTTGCCTTGTACCAGCGGGGTGAATGCCCGAGAAAATTGTGCGCGAACGCCTGAGCCATTGAACCGGGCATCGGCAACTCCTTGTATTAAGAAGTGCGCAACTTGCCGTAAGTGCAAGGGAAGATCAAGTGTAGGCAAACTCTGCAGGCCTACCCCAGATAGCGCGCGACGACCGCCCGATAATTGCCATCCAGTGAATAGCCACCTACAACAATGTTTTTATCGGCCTGCATGACCACTGAAGTCGCGGTATCCAGGCTGCGGCCCAGGCGTGTGCGAACCCAGCCGGTGCCATTGCCGAAGCTGTGATCAAGTTGCCCGTCAGGCAGATGACGGGCCAGAATGAAATCCGCCTCGACGCCGCCGATCGTTGCTCCGGCCGTCAGCACACAGCCGTCCGGCAGTGCCTGCGCGGCAGTCCACTGGCAGCCACTGTGGCCGATCTGCAGCAATTGGGCTTGGCCACCATTGCAATGAATGTCCGGGCGACCGTTGCTGTGTACTTTCAGGGCCAGGCAGTGCATCGGCTCGCGGCTGCTGCCAAAACACTGCACGTCGCCATTGTCCTGTTGGACGATCTGATTGACCTGAGCGCTATACCCCCGTGCCTTGAAGGTCATAAAACCATCCACGGCGAAACAATTGTCGAGCTTGCCGTCGCTGTGATAGCGGGCCAGCAGACCTTCTTCAGGAAAGTTAATCGACCCGCCCACCAGGATTCGACCGTCTCGTTGCACCCTCAGGCTGCTGAGCCAAGTGTTCATCAGCAAGTGCCTGACAATCACGAAGCCACGACCGTTGAAGGTATCGTCCAGCGAGCCATCGGTGTTGAGCCGTATCAGGATGCCGACATGATCGGCCAGTTCGAACTGATGATTAGCCTGCAGCAGGATTCGACCGTCCTCCTGTACGCAGACATCACAGGCTTCTGCTCCCGGTACGCCGGGTGGTAACCAGGCGTCACGCACACCCTGGGAAAGACCGCCCGGCAGACGCACGACGCAGCGGCCATTGTCGCCAAAGCATTGAACCGGGCGGCCATGCTGATCAAACAAGGCGAGGGCGGGCAGTGTCCAGCGAGCATTTTCGTAGTGCAGGCCGGCAACCAGGAGGTGTCCATCGGGCAGAACGTGGACTTTGCCGGCCATGGCCTCGAAGCCGTGTTCAAATTGCCCGATGACGCTGCCTTGATTACCGAACGCCAGATCGGCCGAGCCGTCCTCAAGCAGGCGAGCCAGGCCAAAGCGGCTGCCACCTCGCGTTTCGACCTTCGCCGCGACCAACAACCTGCCACGTGAATCAATCGCCACACCGTTGGCCATGCTTGAGAAGCTGCCAGCGAAATACACTTGGGTTTTGCCGGTGCCGGCAAAGGTTGTATCGAGCGTTCCGGCGTCGTTCAGTGCTGCAGGTGAGGTAAACGCCGTCTGGATTGACATGCACGCAGCTCCTTACGAGTCGTCCTGATCCAGAAGTTGGGCGGCGACTGTATAAGGAAAACATTCAACCCCTGAATGATTGGATGCACAACTGTCAGAACTAATAAACGGAGGGTCGCCATGTGCCAGAACAGTGTCTTTTCGAACCACTGGCAAGCCAGCCAAGTGGTTGGCTGCGTGCAACTTCGAATCATCATCGGGGAGGGCGCGGGTTACCGGTAAGTAACCCGCAAAATGCTTAGTGTGGCATCGACCACGATTGCAGCTTGTAACCTTCCTGGCTCAACTCGGCGCGGACCTGTTCGAGCACGCTTTCAAGTTGTGCGGGATCGGTATAGGCGCTGCTCGGGATCTGCTTACGGCCGATGCTGCGGGTGTTGGTGCGATCGATAACGGTCAGGCTGAGTTCGCCATTGCCGTCTTGTGGAGCCCAGGCCACGCATTGGAAAGGCTGAAATGCGCGGTCGGCAATCAAAAGAGCTTCGTTGATACGGAGCGGGGCGTTCATGGGGTCTTTCTCTCTGTATGCCCAATCAAGTGATGTGCCGTCGGTTGGGCTTACCGTTCGGCTGGTTACTTGTACTGATGCCCTCAACCATGGTGCGGGTCACATACAATTAAAAGAAATTTCAACTTTCTTTCATGGGCTCAAGGTTCAGACAGGTTTTGAAAGCTGAATGAAAGGTTTAACTCGATAGGTAACTAACAAGTTTGCTTCTTATAACTAATAACGCAACAGACCTATAGTCAAACGGTACAAGGTCATGTCAAATTCTTGCTAATGTTACAGCCAGGTCCGCCAAACGACTGTTTTTAATAATATTTCCTAAATTTGGCGCCAAGGAACAGTCATGATTGAAGCGCCTGCCTTACGACGATTGTTAGTAGTGGACCCTTGCGACGACTGTCATCGTCTGCTGCCCGGTTTGCGCTCTGTGGGGTGGGACGTTGACAGCTGTACCCTGGAAAATGCTGCCGACAAAACCTGCGATGTCGGCCTGTTGCGTTTGCAGCCTTTTCACCTCGAACACCCGGAAGCCGTTAAAGAGCTGATCAGCCGTAGCGGTACAGAGTGGATCGCCGTACTCAATCAGGAAGTCCTGCGATTGCAGAATGTTGGGGACTTTGTCTGCGAATGGTTTTTTGATTTCCATACCTTGCCGTTCGATGTGTCCCGGGTTCAGGTGACGCTGGGCCGAGCATTCGGGATGGCACGCCTGCGTGGGCAGGGCACGGTTCACATTGATCAGCCTGAACACGAACTACTTGGCGACAGCAAACCCATTCGCGAACTGCGCAAGTTGCTGAGCAAGCTGGCGCCCACCGAGTCTCCGGTATTGATCCGTGGTGAAAGCGGCACCGGCAAAGAATTGGTCGCCCGCACGCTGCATCGACAATCCCTGCGTCACAGCAAACCTTTTGTCGCGATCAATTGCGGCGCAATTCCAGAACACTTGATCCAATCCGAACTGTTTGGGCACGAAAAAGGCGCCTTTACCGGCGCCCATCAACGCAAGGTCGGACGGATCGAAGCGGCCAATGGCGGCACGTTGTTTCTCGACGAAATAGGTGATCTGCCCCTGGAGCTGCAGGCGAACCTGTTGCGTTTTCTCCAGGAAAAGCACATCGAGCGGGTGGGCGGCAGCCAGCCGATTCCCGTGGATGTGCGGGTGTTGGCTGCGACCCATGTCGATCTTGAGGCCGCGATCGAGAAGAAACACTTTCGCGAAGATCTGTATTATCGCCTGAACGTGTTGCAGGTCGCGACCGCGCCCCTGCGTGAGCGAAATGGCGATCTGTCGATGCTGGCCAACCACTTTTCCCATTTCTACAGCCATGAAACCGGCCGCCGTCCGCGCAGCTTCAGTGAAGACGCCTTGATTGCCATGGGCAAGCATGACTGGCCGGGCAATGTTCGCGAGCTGGCCAACCGGGTACGTCGCGGGTTGGTACTGGCCGAAGGTCGGCAGATCGAGGCGCGAGACCTGGGGCTGATCAGCCAGCAGGCCGTTGCCGCGCCGATGGGCACGCTGGAAAACTACAAGCACCGGGCAGAGCGCCAGGCCTTGTGCGATGTACTTAACCGCCACAGCGATAATTTGAGCATCGCGGCCAAGGTGCTGGGGATATCCAGGCCTACCTTCTACCGTTTGTTGCACAAGCATCAGATACGTTGAGCTGCAAGTGTTAGCTTCAAGTAAAAGCTCTGAGAACTTGTAGCTATCAACAAAAAAAAACCCGCCGAAAAAGCGGGTTTTTTGTGGGTGCCGGATCAGAAGTAGTACGGGAATTTCAGGCTGAAGGAAAAGTCTGGCGAGTCGTCGGTCAGGCCGATGGCCAGGTTGGGAACGATCGTCAGGTTATCGGTTGCTGCCAGGGTCATGCCGATGTTGAAGTTGGCCGAGTTGTAATCGCTGTTGGAAATCGATTGCCAATCGCCACCGTCCGGTTTGATCTTGCTCTTGCGGGCGAACTGATCGGTGAACGAGAACGACATACTCATCTTCTCGTTCAAGGCGAATGCAATGCCGGCGCCGACCTGCCAGGAATTGCCCAGTTTCACGTCCCCCCGCACCTTGGAGTCGACCTGAGGGCTGATGTCGCTGAAAGAGTCCTCTATGTTGTAGGTGTAGGACAGGCTGCCGAACAGCACGGCCGGGTCGAAGGTCTTGACCAGCGAGATACCCGGGGTGATCGACCAGATACCATTGCCGGTCGGCAAGTCCTCGGGTACCGCGAGGTTATCGTTGTTCGGGTCACTGACCAGCTTGATGCCGTAAGGGTCATCACCGGTCGGCGCCTTGACGCGCAGTGTAACGACCGCGTCGGGCAAATTGGCCGACTCATCCAGAAACTTGTAGGCGACGCCAACGTTCACATCGCCGATGGTCGGGTCGCGGGTAACGGTTGCGTCCGACGTCACCGGGCCGGCGCCACCGGCGCCACCGGAGGAATACGTTGATTGGCGATAAACCACGGGGACGTTAATGTCGAACTGCCAGCGTTGTCCCGTGTTGTAGCGGGCGGTCAGGTCGAGTGTCCAGTTGTCGGCCTTGATGCGGTCGAGGTTAATGTTGCCGAGAAAAATCGAGTCCAGTGCCAGAAAGCCATTGAGCGTCAGCGCACGGGTATCGTAATGCGTGTAGGTCAGGCCGGTTTCGAGGCTGAACTTGCCGCCACCGAAGAAGCCGCTGGCCTCGTCATACAGGTTCGAAACGCTTTGCGCAGGTTCCGAATCATCCTTGAGCGATTGGCCGTATGAACTGCCTGTGGTTCCCGGCGCACCGGCGGCCACCGTCTGGCCACCCTTGGTCGTTTCGGCGGGGGATTTGGTCAGGCGTTTGGGAGCAGGTGTCGCAGGTGTTTCTTCGACTTGGCGAACGCGTTGCTCGAGTACCATCAGCGCGTTCTGTTGTGCTTCGTAACGCTGTTTCAACTCCATGAGTTCTTGTTTTAGTATTTCGACCTGGGGGTCCGGTGCTGCATGTAGCAGTGTGGCCGGGGCCAGGCTACTCAAACAAACGATAGCTCTGAACGTTAACGATCGGTGCATAGGTTAGCCGTCCCTTATGACTTCATCTGATGAGACTGAGCGTAGATCAGAATCCGAGAGTGCGGAGGCCTTTGAGCTGGTCCAGGTTGCCGTTCAGCGACCCGGCTGTCGGCACGTTGTCACGCAGTACGACATTGAAGGACGTGAGGTTGCTGACTTGGTTGCCACCGCCGAGCAACGTCGTGTTCTGCATCAGCCCACCCTGGGCCAGGCGTTGTACGGTACTGCCCTGGTTGTTGTTGGCCACGATGTTGAGTTGCACACCAGCACCGGTCGAGGAAATGCTCAGCGAGCCCGCGCCATTGGCGCCGACCATCGTCGAGCCTGCGGCCAATGCCTGGCCCTGCTGTTGCGTTGCTGGCGCTTGGTTAGCCTTTGTGACATTGATATCAACGTTGTTGTAGGCACTGTTATGGTCGCCGGCAACACGCACGACTTGAGTGACGCCTTCGGTGCTGTTGAGGCC
The DNA here is from genome assembly GCF_054898165.1 of Pseudomonas sp. Hz4. Lineage (NCBI taxonomy): Bacteria > Pseudomonadati > Pseudomonadota > Gammaproteobacteria > Pseudomonadales > Pseudomonadaceae > Pseudomonas > Pseudomonas sp. Hz4. Next base: position 2,943,591 of record NZ_CM142719.1, read on the forward strand.
GCTGCCGCCAGTGACGGTACCGGTGCCTTGCGAACGCGCTGAGCCATTACCTTTTTCGTCGAAGATCGACACATAGAACTGTGGCTTGATGGTCGATTGTTGAATTTGCATCGAGGAAGTTGCCCCGATCACTTCACCGTTGGCATTTTGCCAAGTGCTGGTCATGACAATGCCGAAACTGATGATCCGTCCCGGCATGACATAGCGGCCTCGCAGGGTCGCCAATTCCTGATCATTCAGTTCAATGGGTTTAAACGTCTGTGCAGGGGTCGGCAGGCTGGCGGCCAGGCAAACCACGGCCAGCCAGATTGGAGTCTTCATTGGATACTCCCGGAGCGTCGTGCTCCCTTGTTATTAGAAGAAGTCGCTTCGGATGAATCCGAAATCCAGCAACTCCGCGTCCGGCACCGGGGTGATGGCGTTGATCTTGTTCCGGGCGGTCAGTGGCATGGGTGGTTCGAGCAACGCATTGGTTTTGTCGTAGCCCTGGCCGATGATGGCAAAGATGATGCCGTTCCAGCCTTTGACAAAGTCGTCGACTTTGTAACGTTTATGACCGAGTACCGGATCTCCGATATAGACCCAGCCCTTATCGACTCTTTGCATGACCACAAAATGTTTGTAGCCACGGATATCCATGAGGACCACAACCGGAATTCTGATTTCGCTCAACGTTTCCGGCGCTACCCGGTAACCGCGGGCCCGCATGCCGATACTTTCCACGTAGCGCTTCATGTCGAGCATGGAGAAGCCCTGGACGCGGACAAGATCTTGATCGGATTGCGACAGCATGCCTTCGATGAGTTGTTCTTCATTCACGTCCAGCCAATAGGCCTGGCGCAATATCGTCGCCAGCGCAGCTGCGCCGCAACTGAAGTCGGTTTTCTGTTGGACCAGGTCGGCAAACTTGCGCTCACGCACGCTTTGGATCGGCTTGAACACCACCGCGCCGCCCGGCAGGACGGAAATCGGTATTTGTGCAGCCTCGCTCACACTGGCCACGCAAAGCAAAAATGCCAAGGCGATAATGCGCATAGAGGGACGCCTTCTGGTTGTATTGAAAAAAGGCCCCCATAAGGGGGCCTCTAGAGACAGCATTAGAACGACTGGTTGGAAATGGCCAGCGAGTTGCTTTGTTGGTTGCCCACACCGGCAGCCACGTTGACGCCAAGGTTACCGCTGCCGCCATTCACCGAACCGCTCAGGGTTGCAGTGTTGGTTACAGGGTTTGCCCAGCCAGTTGGAGTCAGCACTTGATAGGAGTAGGTGTTGCTCAGATCATATGAGCTGCTTTCACTGTAGCTTTTCGCTTTTGCGTACTCAGATTCGGACGATTGACTGCCCGATTTTTCGAACGAGGAGGCGTTCGATTTCTCGAACGATTTATCGAACGATTTTGCGAACGAGGAATCGCTCGATCTGTCGTACGAGGAGTCGTCCGATCTGTCGTACGAGGAGTCGCGCGTTCTGTCGAACGAGGAGTCGCGCGATACGTCGAACGAAGAGTTGCGCGATACGTCAAGCGTTGCGTCTAGCGATGCGTTAAACGATGCGTCGGAACTCCTGCTGCGGGTGCGATCGCCATTACCATTGTTGACGGTAACGGAATTGGAAGCCGCCGCAGCAGCGTCCAAAGTAGCGCTCAAGGAAGCACTCAAAGAAGCGCTCGAAGAACCGCTCGCATTACTGCTGTTGGAACCGCTAGCACTGCTGCTGTTGGAACCGCTCGCATTATTGCTGTTGGAACCGCTCGCATTACTGCTGTGGGAACCGCTTACATCAACGCTTAGAGAACCGCTGGCTGCAGAGCTCCTGGAACCGGCCGCGGCCCAGCTCGAAGAAGCGCTTTCACTGCCGCTGGCCTCGTATGACTTATCTTTAGAGAAGCTACCGCTGGCCGTGTTGGTAACCGTAATCGTATCCACACGGTGCGTCCGATCGGCGTGGTTATTCACTGTCAGGCCAGGACCGTTTTGATTGGCAGAGGCGGTGGCTGTTGCACTACCCAACGGGGAGTTGGAGTTGGCAATTGCCATGGTGTTTTTCTGTTGGTTTAGATCGCCGCCAGCAATGTTGATCCCCATATTGCCGTTGCTGCCATCGCCCGATCCGCTCATTACGGCAGAGTTTGTGGTGCCGTAGTTGTAGACCTTGTTGTTGTTGCTGTATTGCTGGACTCTAGCGCTGGCGTTGGCATGGCCGAACACGAAGCTGTTATCGAGACTGGAGTCAGAGCCAGCGTTTGCGATGGCGGCCGCGTTGTCTTGTTGGTTGCCAGCGCCTGCTGCCACGTTGATGCCGACGTTGCCGCTCGAACCTGAGCCAGAGCTGCTCATCTCGGCTGAGTTCTGAGTCCCTTCGTTGTGGATGCGGTTGCCGGTACTGTTCTGCCTATCGTTCGCATTGGCGGTCGCGTCGGTGTGGATCCATATTGGACGAGGGGTGTTGTTGCCACCGTTATGATGACCATTATGGTTACCACGCCGATCGTTCTCTCCAGCTTGGGCAGCAACAGCCAAGACCGCAGCGATTGCAAAAACCAGAGGCTTTATTGCCATCGAAGGTTTCATGGTGATTCTCCGTACTTATTTTAGGTTAAGTGTTGTACCTACCTGTTTGGGTCAATCCGTGACCCGTACGCTCAGGGTGTTGGCCGTTCGGTTTCCCACCCCGGCGCTCTGATTCAACTGGATCAATCCACGGCTACCGGTGAAGGCCTGATCGCTGGTAGCGACCTGGCGATGGCCTGGTGCAGAGTCAGTTGGATCGGAGTTGGTGATCAGCGCCACGTTCTGTTGCCTGAGGACGCTGTCGTCGATACTTTGCGGCTGAGCACTGACGGTGATACGCAGTGCATTGGCTTGCTGGTTGCTGGCGCCCGCGCTCTGGTTGACGCCCAGTACGCCATTGCCGTGGCTGAAGGAGTCGCCTTGAATGCTGGAGTGGGCATCGATCCTGGGGTCGACAATGGTGCGCAACCGTTGGCGAATCTGTGTGGTAGCGCTGGCTCCATGGCCAATGGCGATGGCCCGAGCGTTGGCCTGTTGCTGTTGATCGCCCGCAGCCTGGTTGACCGAGAGGTTGCCCTGGTACTGCATACCCGAACCGTCGATGTCGGCGTTATTGATGACGGGAGGTTGGGCAAAGGTCGATGCACTGCAAAACATGGCGATGATCAGCAGGGTACGATTCATCTTAACGGTCTCCCGTTATGACTTTCAGAGCACCCAGGCCTTGCTGGATGTTTGAATTGACCATGTTGGCAATGCCGTTACCCGAATTTCCCGAACGTCCAGCGGGGAGGTTGGAAAGCTGGGTCTGGTTGGTGATATTGCCGCCCAGGTTGTTGGAACCTTGAGCGACCAGGCCGGAGATGCCTGCACCACTGGCGACACTGGCAAAGTCGCCGTCGCTCAACTCGTTCGTTTGCCTGAGGATTTGTTTGGACGGGTTGACATTGGCGGTCGTGGGGTTAGGGTCGGGAGCCACCGGCGATTGCACTGCGTTGCGTGTTTGGACATCGCGTTTGATAACAATGATGCCGTTGTCAGCCTGTACAGGCAGGCAGACAAATGAGCCCAGTGCGCATCCGATCAGCAGGAGGCTATAGATTTTTTTATCAAATTTCCCCACAGCGGCAATTCCTTCTGTAAGTGGAACGCTGGCCCTTATCAGCGTTGCAAGGAAGACAGCAGAAGGTGTGCCGGTTTTTGTTTTTCTTTTAAAAACAGTTGATTGGCTTTAAATGTTGAGGTGGTTAAAAAAAATTTGTAACGCCACTGAGACAGAGCCAAACAAAAGCGCCGTCCATGCTGGCGTCATTGCTTGCTAAGGGCGCTGAAGTCGGGTTGTATCAGTGGCCTAACATTTTCTTGACGCAATGCTCGAGCCGCTTTAGCTCGCGGATTTGCGCAGGGATGGGTGTTTCAGGAACGGACATTTTCGGCAGGACGGGGAACCCCTGTCAGGCCTTGAGCAAGCGCGTCACAGCCTCGAATGCCGCGTCCTTGCGCTGTTTCCAATCACCTTGCAGTACCTGGCAAGGCTGGCGGTGCCGGTCCAGCCATTGACGGCTGGCCTGGAAAAACGCCTGGCGCTCTGCCAGTTGCGGTTGGCAACGCTGCCCGTCGTCATGCCAGGCCACGGTTTCAGGGCTCAGCAGCAAATGCAGGTCATAGTGCCGTGCCAGCAATGCTTGCTCGATCCACGTCGGGCAAGCGCCAAATAAAGTGCGACTCCAAAGGATATTGCTTAAAAGATGCGTATCGAGAATCAACAGTGACGGTTGTTGGGCGCGTGCTTCATCTTCCCAAGTCAGCTGACCATGTGCGATGGATGAAATGTCATCGTAGTTGGTTTCGCGGGCTTCGCTTTCGATGAAGCGCCGAACATACTCACTGACCAATATGCCGCCAAAATTGGCGTGAATCTCACTCGAAAGCCAGCTTTTGCCGCTGGATTCCGGCCCTGTCAGCACCAACACTTTCATGTGCGCAATGCCGGATCGGCCCGCCATTCCCGCCAGCCTTGCACGGCAATCAGGGTGAACAATGCGTAGAGTCCGGCGGTCAGGTACATCTCTTTGTAGATAAACAGCCCGACGAAGATCACATCCAGGGCGATCCACAGCGGCCAGCATTGAACGCGTTTTTGCGCCATCCACCATTGCGCCACCAGGCTGAAGCCGGTCAACGCAGCGTCGAGCCAAGGCTGCGCGGCGTCGGTCCAGTTCGCCATTGCAGCACCCAACAACAAACTGCCGACTGCTCCAATGGCCAGGCTGAAAGCGACCGATTTACCGTCGAGCAGGCTGACTTGCCGACCTTGGTGCGCCTCCCCCGCACGCGTCCACTGCCACCAGCCATAGAGCTGCAACGCGGCGTAGATCACTTGCAGCAGCATGTCCGAGTACAGCTTCACCTCAAAAAAGATCCAGCTATAAAGCAACACCATGACCAGGCCGATCGGCCAGCACCAGGGGTTCTGTTTGACGGTCAACCAGACGGCAATGACACCGAGGGCGGCGGCAAACAGTTCAAGCCCGGACATGGAGGTTCCTTGGGGGAAGTCGAAGAGGAGACGGATTGTACCCAGATTGTGGCGAGGGGGCTCCTGTGGTGAGGGGGCTCGCGGTAGTGAGAGGCTGTTGTGGCGAGGGGACAAGTCCCCTCACCACAACAGCTCCTGACCAGGACAGCCTCGCCACAGGGTTTAGCGTTTACCTTGTTAAACGCGGAACTGCTTGAGCAGACCGTTCAACTGCTCACTCAATTCCTTCAGGTGAACGCTGGCCACGCTCGACTGTTCGGCCGCCAGCGCTGTGCTGTGGGACAACCCGGCTGCCTGGGTGACGTTCTGGTTGATGTCCTCGACCACATGCGCCTGTTGCAAGGTCGCGCTGGCGATGGAGGCGTTCAACCCGTTGAGGTTGCGCAGCGCCTGGCCAATGGCATTCAGGCTTGCACCGGCCAGACCGGCCTGCTCGATGGTCAACTGCGATGCACGGCTGCTGTCGCCAATCACTTTGACCGCCGCTTCGGAATGACTTTGCAGGCGCTCGATCATCGACTGGATCTCGGCCGTGGACTTCTGGGTACGCTGGGCCAGCAGTCGCACTTCATCGGCCACCACCGCGAAACCGCGGCCTTGCTCGCCGGCCCGGGCGGCTTCGATGGCCGCGTTGAGGGCCAGCAGGTTGGTTTGCTCGGCGATGGAACGGATCACTTCGAGCACGCTGCCGATCTGGGTGCTTTCGGCAGCCAGGGTGCGAATCACTTCCACCGCCTGATCGATGGTGGACGACAACTTGTCGATCTGTTGCAGGCTGCCATCGATATTGATCTGGCCCTGCTGCGCCTGAGACTCGGCATCGCGCATTTCGCTGGCGGCGTGCTCGGCGTTTTTCGCAACATCGTGCACGCCGTACGTCACTTCATTGATGGCAGTGGCCACCAATTCCATTTGTTGCGACTGCTGCTGGCTGCGTTGCTGGGCCTGGGCGGCGTCGTTGCCCAGTTCACTGGACGACTGACCCAGGGCACTGGCGGACACTTGCAGTTCTTTGATCACCAGTCGCAGCTTGGCGGTGAAGGCGTTGAAGTGTCGTGCCAGTTGCGTGACTTCATCCTGGCCATGGGTGTCGAGACTGCGGGTCAGGTCGCTCTCGCCGCTGGCGATGTTGGCCATGGCGTTCACGGTTTCCTGCAGTGGACGCACGATGCTGCGGGCAATCAGGATCACCAGCAGCGCCATGATCAGGGCAATCACCAGCCCCACGAACGAGGCCTTCCAGACCTGGCTATAGAACTCGGCCTGCATGTCATCGATGTACACGCCCGAACCGATCACCCAGCCCCAGGGTTCGAACAGTTTGACGTAGGACGTTTTTTCTACCGGCGAACTGGCCCCCGGCTTAGGCCAGCGATAGTCGATGGTGCCGGCCCCCTTGGACTTGGCGACGGCGACCATTTCGTTAAACAGGGCAAAGCCATCCGGGTCGCGGATCGCCGAGAGGTTCTGGCCATCGAGTTTCGGGTTGGCCGGGTGCATGATCATCACCGGCGTCAGGTCATTGATCCAGAAGTAGTCATTCTGGTCATAGCGCAGACCGCGAACGGCTGTCAGTGCCTGCTTCTGCGCGGCATCGCGGGTGAGCGTGCCGGCGGTTTCGAGGTCGTGGTAATAGGTCAGAATACCGCTGGCGGTTTGCACCACATGCTGGGTTTTCTGAGCCTTGGCGTGGTACAGGTCATCGTGAATCTGCTTGAGCATCAAGACGCCCAACGTCATTAGCATCATCACGGCCACGATCAAGATGAGCCACAAACGTCGGCTGATCGACATACTGCGCAAGCTGTTCATAACGCTGTCACTCCGGTTTCTTTTTCTTGTAATAAATGATCGCCAGCATCCAACCACACTTTGCCTATCGGTCATATCCGACCCAAGTCCAATAACGCGGCAGCGCTAATCGGACTTGTCTGATAGGATTTCGGCCCCGCACGGAAAAACCTGAATCCAGGTTGATTTTTCACGGAATTTTTTACGTTTTCGTCTGGATCCTGCGCGCGCGGGACGTCAGCTACGCTGATCGCAGTTAACGCTCTGACACATATTAACGGGGCATGCTTTTACGCATCGCCTTTGGGGGATTGATGGATCTTTGGACCGCCTTGCAGGCATTGATTTTAGGCGTTGTAGAAGGGCTGACGGAATTTTTGCCCATTTCCAGTACGGGTCACCAAATTATCGTGGCGGACTTGCTCAACTTCGGTGGCGAGCGGGCCATTGCTTTCAACATTATTATTCAGCTGGGGGCGATTCTGGCGGTGGTGTGGGAGTTTCGGCGCAAGATCCTCGAGGTGGTGACCGGTTTGCCAACGCAGCCTGGCGCTCGCCGCTTTACCGCGAACCTGTTGATTGCCTTCATGCCGGCCGTGGTACTGGGGGTGATTTTTTCCGATTTGATCCACGAATACCTGTTCAACCCGATTACCGTCGCTGCAGCGTTGGTGGTGGGCGGAGTCGTCATGTTGTGGGCCGAAAAGCGTCAGCATGAAGTGCATGCCGAATCCGTTGATGAGATCACGTGGCAAGATGCCCTTAAAGTCGGCTTCGCCCAGTGCCTGGCAATGATTCCCGGGACTTCACGTTCCGGCTCGACCATCATTGGTGGCTTGCTGTTCGGGCTGTCACGCAAGACCGCTACCGAGTTCTCGTTCTTTCTGGCGATGCCGACCATGGTCGCAGCCGCAGTGTATTCGGGCTACAAATACCGCGACCTGTTCGTACCGTCTGACTTTCCGGTGTTCGCGATCGGCTTCGTCACCGCCTTCATCTTTGCAATGATTGCTGTCAGAGGCCTGCTCAAGTTCATCGCCAGCCACAGCTACGCAGCGTTCGCCTGGTATCGCATCGCATTCGGTCTGGTCATCCTGGCCACCTGGCAGTTTGGCTGGGTTGACTGGGCCGCGGTCAAGCCATGAATGACGCCAGAACGCGCAACAACCCTGGACGCACGCCTGGTGGAGAGATCCGCAAACCTCGGCTGAAACTGCTGGTGTTCGCGGTCCTGTGCGCGCTCCCGCTATTCGGCGCGATGTCGTTGTGGCTGCGCGGGGTTTCGGTGATTCCCCTGGCGGCGTACGGGATTGTCAGCGCCCTGGCGTTCTTTTTGTACTGGCGAGACAAGCGCAAGGCTCGTACCGACAATTGGCGCACGCCGGAAAACGTGCTGCATGCGGTGGAGCTCGCCGGTGGCTGGCCGGGCGCCTTGCTGGCACAGCAGCTGTTTCGGCACAAGACGCGCAAAGTGTCGTTTCAGCTGATCTTCTGGGTGATCGTACTGCTGCATCAAGTGTTCTGGATCGATCAATTGTTCCTGGGGGCCAATCTGCTGGCGCTGTTTTAAAGCAGCAGTCCGACCTGGGTACGCTTGGGCAGCTTGCTCACCACCAGTTGATGGGAACGTTGCAACAAGCCTTGCAGCTCTTCGGTGCCCAAAGGGTAGGGCGTTTCCATGATGATCCACTGAGCCCGCGCCAGGTACGGCGCCGGGCGGATTCCCGGGCGGTCGCAATGACCGAGAAACACGTCCTTGTCGACCTTGAAGGCCAAGGAGTCGCCCCGCAGATTCTGCAAGGCGTACATCTTGTTCCCCGCAATCGAAAACACCCGCACGCCACCCCACTTGTAGTCTTCCCGCGCACCCGGCAGCGCGAGACAGAATTGCGCGACGTCCTTTTCGCTCATACGTCCAGCCTTCATATCAGTCGGTCCCCACAGGCATTGAATGATTCGATCAAATGGTCGAGCCAGGCGCGTACGGCCGGCATCACCCCGCGCCGATGAGGGTAGACGGCTTGCAGCCAGCCGCCAGGCAGCGACCAATCGGGTAGCAACTGCACCAGCGAGCCATTTTCCAGTTCCTGCTCGCAATACATCATCGGCAGCATCGTAAAACCCTGACCAGCGAGGGTGCAGGCCTTGCGCACGATAAAGTCATCGATGCCCAATCGCGCTTCAAGGCTCAACTCAACGCTTTTGCCCTGTTGGTTGAGCATGCGTATATGAACCATGCGGTCGGCTTCCAGGGCGCCGAGCACGGGCAGGTTTTTCAGGTCTTCGGGGTGGTTGATTTCACGTCCGTGCAAGAATGCGGGGCTGGCGACCATCGCCATCTGTGCCTGGCGCAAACGTCGAGTGACCAGCAGCGGATCCTCGTCGCCCAACTCACGCACCCGCAGCGCGACATCGACGCCCTCGGTCACCAGGTCGACGCGGCGGTTGAGCAGCATGACTTCCAGTTGAACCTGAGGAAACTTTTCAAGGAAATCGCTAATCACTGTCGGCAGAATTTGGTGGGCCAGCCCGACGGGGCAGGACACACGCAAACGTCCGCGAGGTTCGCTGGACATGCTGGCGACGGCTTCATCCGCCATCTCGGCTTCCAGCAGCATCGCCTGACAGTGCCGCAGGTACCGTTCACCCACAGCGGTCAGCTTCAGTTGTCGGGTGGTGCGTTGCAGCAGACGCGCGCCCAGACGTTCTTCCAGCTCAGCGATGCGCCGTGATAAACGCGACTTGGGAATCCCGAGCAAACGCCCGGCCGCAGCGAAGCCACCGGCTTCAACCACCTTGGCGAAATAGTAAAGATCATTGAGGTCTTGCATGGTTGAGCTCGATTGTTCTATCAGTGGGACGAACTATCGCATTGTTGCGGTCTAATCATCTATTGGTTTCGCCTGTAGGATTCTCTCCATCCGATCGCCGCGTAGCGATCCTCACTGGAGATCCCACATGAAATTGCTGCATATCGATTCGAGCATTCTTGGTGACAACTCGGCTTCCCGTCAGCTGGGCAGCGAAGTCGTTAAAGCCTGGCAAGCCGCCGAGCCGGCTGCCGTGGTGACCTACCGCGACCTGGCCGCCGATGCCATCAGCCACTTTTCCGCCACCACCCTGGTCGCCGCCGGCACCACTGCTGAATTGCGCAACGCCGCCCAGCAGCACGAAGCCGAGCTGAGCGCCTCGACGCTGGCCGAGTTCCTGGCCGCCGATGCCGTGGTGATTGCAGCCCCGATGTACAACTTCACTATCCCGACACAACTCAAGGCCTGGATCGACCGCATCGCCGTTGCCGGTCAGACCTTCCGTTACACCGAAGCCGGCCCGGAAGGCCTGTGCGGGGGCAAGAAAGTCGTGATCGTATCGACTGCCGGTGGTCTGCATGCCGGTCAAGCGACGGGCGTGGCTCACGAAGATTACTTGAAAGTGCTGTTCGGCTTCATCGGTATCACGGACATCGAGTTCGTCCGTGCCCATGGCCTTGCCTACGGCGACGAAGTCCGCACCAAAGCCATGAGCGACGCTCACACACAAATCAGCGAGCAGTTGTTCGCCGCCGCGTAAGGCTTATGTAAAGAAAATCAAACAGCTCGGGCAACACCAAAAAAACTCTGTATTCTGATCACGCAAGTGTCAGATACGGAGTTTTTTGTTTCTGGCTGTTTCATTTCTTGGCCCGAGTTATGCAGTCGAGGGTTACCGTCTCCGGTCAAGTAACAAGGTGGGGCATCCCATGGTGCGTCTTTGTGCAACGTTACTGATTTGCCTGCTCAGCAGCCTGAATTCAGTGCACGCCGCGCCTGCGTTGCATCCTCACTGGAGCGCCGGCTTCCATGAGATGAGCGTCCTTGACCCTCTGGACTTGCAGCCGATGCGCGCCATCGCCTTCTATCCCTCCAGCGACAAGGAGCACTCCAGCAAAATCGACGGCTACACAGTCGAAGCGGGCGAAGACACCCGAGTCGCTATCGGCCGTTTCCCGCTGCTGATGCTGTCTCACGGCAACACCGGAACCCCGCTGGCCTTGCACGACCTTGCCACGTCGTTGGCACGCAAAGGTTTTGTGGTGGTGGCGGTTATCCACCCCGGTGATAACTCCAAAGATCACAGCCGCCTCGGTACGTTGAGTAACCTCTACGGTCGGCCCATCCAGATTTCCGAAGCCATTACCGCGACGCTCGGCGACCGTATGCTCGCGCCCTTCGTGAATGCCGATCAGGTCGGCGTGATCGGCTATTCGGCAGGTGGGGAGACGGCGCTGATTCTGTCCGGCGCGACGCCAGACCTGGACCGTCTGCGCCGCTATTGTCAGGAGCGCCCGGACGACCGCGATGCCTGCAACACCCAAGGCGAATTGATTGTCGACCGTGATGACTTGCAACCGGTGGCTGACCCTCGGGTTCGCGCCTTGCTGCTAATGGCGCCGCTGAGCCTGAAGTTTGGCCGCCATACCCTGGCCGACGTGCATGTGCCGGTGCTGTTATACAGCGGCGACGGCGACAAACTGGTGGCGTTCGACAAGAATGCCGCCGCCCTGGCGCGCAAACTGCCGATCGCACCGGACTTCAAGTTGCTGGCCGGGGCAGGGCACTTTGTGTTTATGGCGCCTTGCAATGAAGAGCAGATCATTGCCATGCCGGCGCTGTGCACCGATGCCGATGGCGTCGACCGCAAAGACATCCATCGCACCCTGGTGTCCGAAGCCGGGCGCTTCTTCTCTCACGCGCTGGGCAAACCGGACAGGGCCGGGATGCAGACCGCGGATCAGTAATCAGGCGCTCATCGCACGGCGTTTCAACAACAGTGTCAGGCCTAATCCTGCTACCGACAGCAACGCCGCGCTGAAGAAAATCCACGTGTACCCCAGGTTCAACGCCACCGCGCCCATCAACGGCCCGGCAATCGCCAGCGCCAGATCGAAAAACACCGCGTAAGCACTCAATCCCGCCCCGCGACTGGAGTTAGGCACTTGCTTGATTGCTTCGACCCCCAACGCTGGATAGACCAGCGACAGACCGAACCCGGTCAGGCCTGCGCCGATCAGTGCATAACCGGTCGAAGGCGCGAGCCACAGCAGCACCAGGCCCACCGTTTCAATGCTCATACAGGCAATGGCCGAGGTGAATCCACCGAAACGGTTGATGCTGGAGATGAACAGCAACCGCGCCAGGATGAAACAAACGCCGAACACCGTCAGGCAATAAGCAGCGCCGGCCCAACCGCGGCTGACGTAATACAGGGTAATAAAGGTGGTCAACGTGCCGTAGCCAATGGAGGCGAGGCTCAGGCTCGCGCCGAACGGTGCAATGCGCCCGAACACCGCCCAGAACGGCAGGCGCTCGCCGCGTATCACCGGCACCGAAGGTTTGTTTCGGATCAGCAACAACGCCGCCAACGCCAGCACCGACAGCGCGATCCCAAGACTGGCGAATCCCAGCTCACCCACCATCACCACCCCCAGCGGCGCACCAATGGCGATGGCGCCGTAGGCGGCGATGCCGTTCCAGGAGATCGATCGCGCGGTATGTTCAGCGCCCACCTGACCCATGCACCAACTGATGGTGCCGACCCCGATCAAGCCTTGGGCAATCCCCAGCAACAAGCGGCCAGCGATCAGGATCAGCAGGCTCAGCAATGGAAAGCTTTGCAGCAGCGTTGAAATCAACGTCAGCACGCCGCTCAACACAATCCCCGACAACCCGTAAACAATCGCTCGCTTGGTCCCGATGCTGTCCGACATGCGCCCCGCCATTGGGCGGCTGAGCAGGGTGGCCAAGTATTGCGAGCCGATGGTCAGCCCCGCGATGATCGCGCTGAAACCCAGTTGTTCGTGGACATACCCCGGCAACACCGCAATCGGCAGGCCGATGCAGAGGAAGGCAATAAAGGTATAGAGGACGATGGAGACGATCTGCAGGGTGATCGACACAGAGCTTTGAGGTGGCAGCTGCTGCACAGACATGAGGGCTCGTTCGCGGGCGGCGGTGGGAGACCTGCATCATGGCGTGGGCATGGAATAAAAGAAAGCAGGCTAACTATATTCCTCGAGCTTGAGGGCCTCTTCGCGAGCAGGCTCGCTCCCACATCAGGTCGCGGTCCACTGTGGGAGCGAGCCTGCTCGCGAAGGTTTCAGCACCACAAAAATGCTAAACCTTGAAATGCAAAAAGCCCCGTCACAGGGGACAGGGCTTTTCAGTTGCAGCAGACGCTTAGAACACTACGCCCTGGCTACGCAGGTAGTCATCATAAGTACCGCTGAAGTCGATCACGCCGCTGGCGCTCAACTCGATGATGCGGGTGGCCAGGGACGATACGAACTCACGGTCGTGGCTGACGAAGATCAGCGTGCCCGGGTAGTTCTCCAGCGCCAGGTTCAGCGCCTCGATGGATTCCATGTCCAAGTGGTTGGTCGGTTCGTCCATGATCAACACGTTTGGCTTTTGCAGGATCAGCTTGCCGAACAGCATGCGACCTTGCTCACCACCGGAGATGACCTTGACCGACTTGAGGATCTCGTCGTTGGAGAACAGCATCCGGCCGAGGGTGCCGCGAACCAGTTGCTCGCCGCCCAGAGTCCATTGGCCCATCCAGTCGAACAGGTTGCAGTCGTCTTCGAAGTCGTGCGCGTGGTCCTGGGCGTAGTAGCCCAGTTCCGCGGCGTCGGTCCACTTTACGGTGCCGGCATCCGGGGTCAGTTCGTTGACCAGGGTGCGCAGCAGGGTGGTTTTGCCGATACCGTTCGGGCCGATGATCGCCACGCGCTCACCCGCTTCAACCTGGAAGCTGAAGTCCTTGAACAGCGGCTTGCCGTCGAAGCCTTTGGCCATGCGCTCGACGATGACCGCCTGGCGGTGCAGCTTCTTGGTTTGTTCGAAACGGATGAACGGGCTCACACGGCTCGAAGGCTTGACCTCGGCCAGCTGGATCTTGTCGATGGCCTTGGCGCGGGAAGTGGCCTGCTTGGCTTTCGAGGCGTTGGCCGAGAAACGGCTGACGAACGATTGCAGTTCCGAGATCTGCGCTTTCTTCTTGGCGTTGTCCGACAGCAGTTGCTCGCGGGACTGGGTCGCCACGGTCATGTATTCGTCGTAGTTGCCCGGGAACAGGCGCAGTTCGCCGTAATCCAGGTCAGCCATGTGGGTGCACACGCTGTTCAGGAAGTGACGGTCGTGAGAGATGATGATCATCAGGCTGGAGCGCTGGGTCAGAATGTTTTCCAGCCAGCGGATGGTGTTGATGTCCAGGTGGTTGGTCGGTTCGTCGAGCAACAGCACTTCAGGATCGGAGAACAGCGCTTGCGCCAGCAATACGCGCAGTTTCCAGCCTGGGGACACTTCGCTCATCGGGCCGAAGTGCTGCTCGATGCCGATACCCAGGCCCAGCAACAGTTCGCCAGCACGGGATTCGGCGGTGTAGCCGTCCATTTCAGCGAACTCGGTTTCCAGTTCTGCCACGGCCATGCCGTCTTCTTCGGTCATTTCCGGCAGCGAGTAGATGCGGTCGCGCTCGGCCTTGACCTTCCACAGCTCTTCGTGACCCATGATCACGGTATCGATCACGGTGAATTCTTCGTAAGCGAACTGGTCTTGGCGCAATTTACCCAGACGCACGTTCGGTTCGAGCATGACCTGGCCGCCGGATGGCTCGAGGTCGTCGCCGAGGATTTTCATGAAGGTCGACTTGCCGCAACCGTTGGCGCCGATCAGACCGTAGCGGTTGCCCGCGCCGAACTTGACCGAAACGTTTTCGAATAGCGGCTTGGCGCCGAACTGCATCGTGATGTTAGCTGTAGAGATCAAAGGTTTTTCCTGCGAAGCATTCAGAGTAGCTAGGGTTGCGGCAGTACCGATTCAGTACCCGTTTCCGTATTCGAACCACAGGAATTGCATCCCGGTCAGAAGCGGAAGGTCCATCTGGCAATAAGTGGACAGCAGCATATGGAGCGCTTGGCCCGAGTCGAAGTGCGCTGAGACGGGGTTCATTCCCGTCATCAACCAAGGGGGGCGCGTAATGTTTGGCGGCGATTGTACTGGTCTGGCTCTTTAAACGATAGGGTGTTAAGGCCGCACGGCCGCTTTGGCAGCATCAGCGGACAGATTTTCACCGTTGAAGGTTAACTATTGGTTACAAACTGTGGCTAAACTGCCGTCTACCAACCTGATGCCGACAATCGGCATACGCTCAAGGACGCGCCACCGGGCCGTTGTTTCATATTTCAGACACCGCACGAGACCCTTGGGCCGATGGGTCGGCAAGGGACGCAGTTTGTTCACTTCTGACGTGTAACGACTTCTGTGAAACTGATCATCGCCGCTATTTACATTGCATCCATTACGTACGTTCACTTGCGCGGACGCGTGCGCCACAAGCTGGGCCGCCAACTGAGCGACCACTCGACGTTTCTGGCGCCGATCAACTGCTTCCTTTATCTGTTCTCGAAAATCCCCAGCAAGCCATATCTCAACCCGGCCGATTTCCCTGATCTGAGTCCGTTGCAGGACCATTGGGAAGAAATTCGCGCCGAGGGCCAGAGCCTGCTCAAGGCCGGAGAGATCAAGCGCTCGAATCAATACGACGACGTCGGCTTCAACTCGTTCTTCAAGACTGGCTGGAAACGTTTCTACCTGAAGTGGTACGGCGACAGTCATCCTTCGGCCATGAAACTCTGCCCGCGTACCACCGAACTGGTGCAAAGCATCGGCTCCATCAAGGCCGCGATGTTCGCTGAGTTGCCACCGGGTTCGAAACTGGTCCGTCACCGCGATCCTTATGCCGGTTCCTATCGTTATCACCTGGGCCTGGAAACACCGAACGATGCCGGTTGCTACATCAACGTCGATGGTGAGAACTACCACTGGCGCGACGGTGAAGCGGTCATGTTCGACGAGACTTTCATTCATTACGCCGAAAACACCACCCAGCAGAACCGCATCATTCTGTTCTGTGACGTTGAGCGTCCGATGAAGTATCGCTGGGCGACGGTGTTCAATGGCTGGTTCAGCCGTAACGTGATGTCGGCGGCGGGCGCGCCGAACGATGTGGGTGACAAGACCGGCGGTATCAATCGCCTGTTCACCAAAATTTATAAAATTCGCCTTCGGGGCAAGGCGCTCAAAAAACGTAACCGCAAACTTTATTACCTCGAAAAGTGGGCGATTTTAGGTGGGTTGCTGGCGTTTTTTGTGTTGATCTAAATATTGTGTTGCTGCGGATGAGGCCATCGCGAGCAAGCTCGCTCCCACATTAGATCGCGGTCAAAATGTGGGAGCGAGCTTGCTCGCGATGGGGCCGTTACAATCACCGCATAACGATCAATCACCCACGGGAAGTCTTCGTGGCTTTTTTGTCTGCAGTCGTTTTGGTTTTGGCTGCTGGTTTACCCGCACTCTTGCCCCCCAAACTGCGTTTAAGCAGCTCGGTCAAATCAATGACATCCGCGGTTTTACGCTCCTCTTCACCCGTCGCCGTTTCCACATCCTCGATCTTGCCTTCATTAGCCTTCTTCTCAACCAGCGCCATGATCTTGTCTTCAAAGCTGTCGCGATAATCCTCGGGCTTCCAGTCGGCGCTCATGTCTTCAACCAGTCGTTTGGCCATGTCCAGTTCACCCTTGGCCAGTTCGGGCTTGGTGACTTCACTGCCCAACTCGAGCGTATCCAGACTTCGCACTTCGGCAGGCCAGCGCAGCATCACCAGCACCATCGCCGATTCCAGTGGCATCAGCGCCGCCAGATGCTGACGGGTATGCAAGACAACGTGGGCGAGGGCGACCTTGTTGGTTTTGCTTAAGGTTTCGCGCAACAACGCATACACCTTGCCGCCGCGTTTATCCGGTGCGAGGTAGTAGGGCGTATCGATGTTTTGCAGTGGGATCTGTTCGCTGTCGACAAAGGAAAAGATGTCGATGGTCTGAGTGGACAGTGGGTGCGCCGACTTGATTTCCTCTTCGCTGAGAACCACATACCGACCCTTTTCGTGCTGCACACCTTTAACAATGTGTTCCTTGGTGACTTCCTTGCCGGTGACCTTGTTGACACGCTTGTAGCCCACCGGGTCCATGCTGCGGCTGTCGAGCCAGTCGAAATCCACCCCTTGAGAAGACGTCGCCGAGACCAGCGCGACAGGGATATGCACCAGACCGAAACTGATTGCGCCTTTCCAGATTGCCCGTGCCATTGTCGTCTTCTCGCGAGTGATGTTCAGGTGACCGGTGACGCTGTGCAAAAGTTTCAGCGGGTTGTGGCCCGGTCAGGCGGGCGGATCGGCGGTGGAGTCAACTGGTGTTACATCATGTGAAGGAGGTTTTAGTTAACAAATCCGAACCTCGGGCGTAGCGTGCTATCGAAGACCCTATCCACGCCGATGTCGAGAGGCTCCCCATGAACAGATTTGTGCTCGGCTGCACCGCGTTGGCACTGAGTGGCGTGCTGAGCAATCTGGCCCACGCTGACAGCGCAGCGTCAGCTTCTTCATTGCTGTTGGCCCAGAGCCCGACGGGCAACACCAGCAATCCTTACAACAGCCCGATTCGCCGGGCCAATCCCAACAGCATGCAAGGCACGCAACCCAGCGCGCCGGCCATCCGTGGGCCGAACACAGTGCCCGTGCCGCGCCCACCGACACTTGACAATGGTGGTGTTGGCAACCGCTATCCCCAAGACCGGCCGCCTCCCGCCAACTCACCGAAATTCATCCCCAATCCACCTCATCGAGATGCGGACACCAGCAACCGTTGAACGGCAGGGCAGCGTTTTTTCAAGCCATTCGAACGACAAAAGGAATCGTGCATGTTGCGTAAGACTCTTCTGGCCACACTGTGTACCGGCGCACTGATCACCGCCACGACACCCGTTTTCGCGGCGCCGACCCAGAATTTGAAAAGCGAACAGGGCACCCTTGAGGTGACGCAGATTACCAAAGGGCTCGAACATCCCTGGGCCTTGGCGTTTCTGCCCGATCGGCAAGGGATGCTGGTGACCGAACGATCCGGCAACCTGCGGGTGGTCGGCGCCGACGGTAAACGTTCCGCTCCGCTCAGTGGCGTACCAAAGGTCTGGGCCAAGGGGCAGGGCGGTCTGCTGGATGTGGTGTTGTCGCCTGACTTCAAGCAAGACCGCACGGTCTATCTGTCTTATGCCGAAGGTGGCGGCGAGGGCGACAAGGCCGGGACGGCGGTCGGTCGCGGACGTCTGTCTGACGACCTGACCGCCATCAAGGATTTCAAAGTGATTTTCCGCCAGGAGCCCAAGCTTTCGGTTGGTAACCACTTTGGTTCGCGCCTGGTGTTCGACCGCGACGGCTATCTGTTCATCACCCTTGGCGAGAACAACGACCGGCCGACTGCTCAGGACCTCGACAAGCTGCAAGGCAAGACCGTGCGGATCTATCCGGACGGCAAGGTGCCGGATGACAACCCCTTTGTCGGTCAGGCCGGCGTACGCCCGGAAATCTGGTCCTATGGCCAACGCAATCCGCAAGGCGCGGCGCTCAATCCGTGGACCGGCACCCTCTGGGAAAACGAGCACGGTCCCCAGGGTGGCGACGAAATCAACATCATCGAGCGAGGCAAGAACTATGGCTGGCCGATGGCAACTCACGGCATCAACTATTCTGGCCAGCCGATACCGGAAGCCAACGGTAAATCCGCCGAAGGCACCGTCGCACCGCACCATGTCTGGGAAAAGTCCCCCGGCCTCAGCGGCATGGCGTTCTACGATGCTGATCGCTTCAAGGCCTGGCAGCACAACGTGTTTATCGGCGCGCTGGTGAGTCAGGAGTTGATCCGCTTGCAGTTTGACGGCGACAAAGTGGTGCACGAAGAGCGTTTGCTCGGCGAACTTAACAAGCGCATTCGCGATGTGCGGCAGGGGCCGGACGGGTATGTGTATGTGTTGACCGATGAAGAAGACGGGGCGTTGTACAAAGTCGGATTGAAGTAACCAGTCCGACGCTTGCCCGACGTCACGTTCGGGCAAACAGAATCACCGCAGCCCGAAGCTTGCCTCGGCCGAAGCTGCACATCTCGTCGAACTCCCCATGACTGACCGGCAAATGCTGGCAATCCATGGGCTGACGATGCTGGCTGTGGTCGACATCGGGGTCGTGCAGGTACACGAACTCTTCATCGCAATCGGTGACGATCACCCAATGCGGTGACTTCGAGCGGGTGAGTCGATAACAGCTGATCAGCACCAACGGCTGGCCGCCAGCGTCCAGCAACCGGCGCAGATCCAGTGGCCCTCCAATCACCCGTTCGACGTCAGTGGCTTGCAACTGCTGCGTAAACTCCTCGTGCACCAGACGCATTACGTCTTTTTTATGCTCATCGCGCACGCCATCGAGAAACAACGGCCCCGCCATGCTCAGTTGCAGACCCACCCTAAACCCCCGCCGTGAGGCCGCCAATGCAAGGCCTTGAGGGCTGCAGCCACCGTGGCCGGCGGTCATGAACACGGTGGTCGCCTCGCGCCAGATCTGCAATTCTTCGCGGCGCTCCAGCACGCGATCCTGTTGCAGTGCACCCATGGCCATCAGCAGGCAGGCCGGGCCACAGGTGAAATCGGTGGTCTGCGGGTAATAAGGTACCTTGATATTGCGTGAGTCGCGGTGCTGAAGAATGCGCTTTTCAAGCCGCAGCGCGTCGGCATGGTCCTGGTAATAGTCATGGATCAGAGCAAAACGCCGGTAGCCATTGCGCTCATACAAGGCAATCGCCGCGGGGTTGTCGATGCGTACTTCCAGGCGCAGGTAGGCGCAGTCGTGCTCAAGGGCGCTCACCTCGATGCGTTCGAGCAATTGCTTGCCCAGCCCACTGCCGCGCGCTTCGGTGGCGATCGCAATCGAGTAAAGGCGCGCCAGCGAAGTCCCCCGGTGAAACAGCACCACGGCGTAACCGACCACGTGCTCGCCACGCTGGGCCACTAGAAGTTGCCCGTGGGCCCGGGTGATCATCCATTGAAAACTGCGACTGTTAAGCCGATCCGTGGTGAAACATTGTTGTTCAAGTTCCAGCAGTGCCGGCAAGTCTTCAACGACCGCCAGGCGAAAAACCAGATTCATATGACCACCGTAAAAGTTGCGTAACGAAACGGGACTTTCGAAAAATGTCGTGCTTAATAGGAAAGGTCTAGTTCTCCAACGGATCAATCACTATGTCAGCGGTACAGGGTCATTGGCGCGAAGTATCCGAGCAAACTTTGCCGGCAGCAACTTATTTAAATGATGGGGTTAGAACTTCCAGCCAGTTGATTATCATCGTCGAACGCAAGGAAGACTGGGCCTCCTACTTCCCCAGTGAAGACATCGTCAGCGCCCAGGAGTACCTCGAAAAAACCCGTGCGAACGAGCAGGGCAAGCGGGTCCAGGTGATCAACCTGTGCCGCAGTTACAAGTACCTGGGACACGGTTATTACTGCTCGCTGCTGGCCGAAGCCCGTGGGCACAAGGTGATTCCGTCGGTGCGGACCATCAGCGAACTGACTCGAAAATCCTTGTACGGCCTGGCCCTGGATGATCTGGATAAAACCCTGGAAAAAGCCCTCAGTCATCATCTTTACAGCGATACCGAAGGCTTTACCCTGACACTGTACTTTGGCAAAACTAATATCGAACCGTTGCAGGATCTGGCGCGACAGTTGTTCGAAGTCTTTCCGTGTCCGATATTGTTAGTTGAGTTTCGTCGAACGAATGGTTGGCACATCGAAGGCATAAAGTCCGGCACCTTACATAAGTTGCGTGAAGATCAGGAAGACCAGTTCGCTAACTCACTCGACAGTTTCAGCCGAAAGATCTGGCGCGTGCCGCGTTCCCGGCGTTTGGCCCGTTATGACCTGGCAATCCTCCACGATCCCCAGGAAGCGTTGCCACCGTCGAATGCCAAGGCGCTGGACAACTTCGTCAGGGTTGGCAGGAGGTTGGGCATCGACGTCGAGCTGATTGAGCGCAAGGACTACGCGCGTATCGCCGAATACGACGGGCTGCTGATCCGCGAGACGACAAGCGTCGACAATCACACCTACCGCTTTGCCAAGAAAGCCGAGAGCGAAGGACTGGTGGTGATGGACGACCCGGCGTCGATTCTGCGTTGCACCAACAAGGTGTATCTGACCGATCTGCTCAAGAGCCATCAACTGGGCATGCCCGCCACCGAGATTCTCTACAAAGAGCGACCGGAAGACTTTGAGCGAGTGGGCGAGCGCCTCGGTTTCCCATTGGTATTGAAGATTCCCGACGGCTGTTTTTCTCGGGGTGTGATCAAGGTCGAAAGCCAGCAAGCCTTGCTCGAAGCCACGGCCGAACTGTTTGAACATTCTGTGCTGTTGCTGGCCCAGGAGTTCTTCTACACCGAATACGACTGGCGCATCGGCGTACTTAACCGAAAACCGATCTTTGCCTGCCAGTACTTCATGTCCAAGGGCCATTGGCAGATCTACAACCACAAGGCCAAGGGCCAGGACATCAACGGCGAATGCCGCACCCTGGCCGTTCACGAAGCCCCGCGGGCGGTGGTGGAACTGGCGGTGAAGACTGCAAACCTGATCGGCGATGGCCTCTACGGTGTCGACCTCAAGCAGTCCGGCGACAAAGTGGTGGTGATCGAGGTCAACGACAACCCGAACATGGACGCCGGCATCGAAGACGCTTTCTTGCAGGACGATCTGTATTCACTGGTGCTGGAAGAGTTCGTTCGTCGCCTGGAACTCAAGCGCCGCGGCCAGGCTTGGTGAGCGGCGGATGATCAAGAGCTTTCAACTGATTCACGGCGCCCTGAAAGCGGTCGAACGGCTGGACGCCGAAGTGATGCTGTTCAACAACCCCGATGCGGCCGAGCGGGACTTGCTGCACAGCCATTTCAAAGTCGATGAACACGCCCTGGCCTCGGCCCTGGACCCTGACGAGGTGTCACGCATCGAGTTTCACCCCGACAACCTGTTCCTGATCTGGAAACGCCCGGAAAACTATTCCGGTGCCGGCAGCCTGGCCTTCGAAGTGTCGTCCTGCGGTTTGCTGTTTTCCGAGCATCGTTTGCTGGTGATCGCCACCGACGACTCGCCGCTCAGTGGCCTCGGCATGCGCCAGCCTCTGACCACGCCGCTGGATGTGTTGCTCGACCTGCTGTTCAACAACATCCATCACTATTTGGGCCACCTGAAGGTGATCAAGCTGGTTGCCCGGGAATTGCAGCAGAAGTTCAACGCGTCGATGCAGAACCAGCACCTGATCCAGATGTTCAACCTCAGCGAAAGCCTGATCTATTACATCAACGCGATTCACAGCAACGGCGCAGTCTTGACCCGGTTGCGCAATCACGCCGCAAAGGAACATTTCAGCGCCGAAGCCATTGGGCTGATCGACGACCTGATCATCGAAAACAACCAGTGCTACAAACAGGCGGAAATTTACTCCACGGTGTTCTCTGGCCTCATCGACGCCCGGGGCAATCTGATGAACAACAGCATGAACAACCTGCTGCGCAAACTGACGTTGATCAATGTGGTGTTTCTGCCGCTGAACCTGATTGCAAGTATTGGCGGCATGTCCGAGTTCAGCATGATGACGGCGGGCGTGTCGTGGTGGGTTTCATATCCGCTGTTTCTGACCGCGATGATGATTGGAGCAGGAGTGATGGTGCTCGGGCTCAGGCGACTGGCAAAGTGACGGCCTTTCTCCGATCCTGCAAGCCACGGACGACGAGGTACAACAACGGCCCAACGGACACAAAAATCGCCGTGATCAGCAAGTAGGGCATCACCGACCACGCCGACTGCCCACGCTTGCGCGCATCCTTGTACATCCACACGCCGGCTAATGTCGCCAGCAGGTACAAATCAATCACCACCTGCGCAGTATCAGGTCGCAACATCAGGCTGATGCCGAAATCGATCAACGACTGTTCGGCCTGCAGCATCACCGAAACGGTGTAACCCGCAAAGGCAATAAGGGCAATGAGGGGCAGGACGACACTCTTCATGATTTCCTTCCTTGGGACGATGAGCAGAATCGCCAGCCTACAGCGGCCGAGGAAAATTGGCCATTGACTTGCCTTCAGCGCCCGGCTAATTTCCAGCCATGACTTCCACCGTATTGCGCTGCCAGCCAAGCATTATTACCGCCATTCCTTATTTGGCGGGCTAGCTCACGACTGCAGCACCCAACCCGCCCTAGAGGCGGGTTTTTACTTTCTGTCTCTTGGGCTCCGATCAAAGTCAGGAGACAACCATGAGCAGCATCCCCGCCCAGCAGGCCTTGCTTGAGCAATACGTGAAAAAGATCCTTGCCGCGCCAGTGTATGAACTTGCGGTGCGTACGCCGCTGCAAATGGCACCGGCGCTGTCCGAGGCCCTCGGCAATCAGATCTTGCTCAAGCGCGAAGACTTGCAGCCGACCTTTTCCTTCAAGATCCGCGGTGCCTACAACAAACTGGTGCAACTGAGCGATGAGCAAAAGGCTCGCGGCGTGATCACGGCTTCGGCAGGCAATCATGCCCAGGGCGTGGCGCTGGCGGCGCGTGAATTGGGGATCGCCGCAACGATTGTGATGCCATGCACCACGCCGGAGTTGAAGGTGCTCGGTGTGCGCAGTCGGGGCGCTGATGCGGTGCTGTATGGCGAGAGTTTTCCGTTTGCGCTGGACTATGCACTGAGCCTGGCGCGGCAAACCGGTCGCACCTTTGTCTCGCCCTTCGATGACCCGGACGTGATCGCCGGGCAGGGCACCGTCGCCATGGAGATCCTGCGTCAGCATCAGGGTCCGCTGGACGCGATCTTCGTGCCGGTGGGGGGTGGTGGCCTGATCGCTGGCATTGCGGCGTACGTCAAATACCTGCGACCTGAAGTCCGCATCATCGGCGTCGAGTCAGAACATTCCGCCTGTCTGTACGCCGCATTACAGGCGGGTGAGCGAGTTGTCCTGCCCAGTGTAGGAAACTTCGCCGATGGCGTGGCAGTGGCGCAGATCGGCGCCTATGGCTACGAAGTCTGCCGGTTCTGCGTCGACGAAGTGATTACCGTGAGCAACGACGAACTCTGTGCCGCCATCAAAAATATCTACGACGATACCCGCTCGATCACCGAACCTTCCGGTGCATTGGCCGTGGCCGGCATCAAAAAATACGTGGCGCAAACCGGTAGCCGAGGCCAGACCCTAGTCGCCATCGACTCGGGGGCCAACATCAATTTTGATAGTTTGCGGCATGTCGCCGAACGCGCCACATTGAGCGGCGCCCCGGTGTAAGGGATGTCAGGCCAGCAGCGGACGTAGGAAGGTCCGCTCATAACTGACGATAAACTTCTTCTCGACCAGCGAAGCCACGAGCGCGGCGCTTTCGGCGTCAGTCATCGCGATACGCCGGTAGCTCTCGTAGTCCGCCAGCGAAGGAAAACTGAACAGGCAGTAGGCGATATTGCTCGCGCCCTCGGACGGCAGGAAGTATCCGTGGTGCGTACCGCCCAAACGCTCGACGATGCCCAGCCAGGCCTTGGCGTAGGCTTCGAATTCGCTGAGTTGATACGGATCGATCACATATTTGACGTGGCAGGTAATCAAAATGGCGCTCCTGTGGCGGGTTATTCCTGGATGGCTTTCTCAACCCTGCTCGACGCCGACCAGATCCGGTAACGGACTTCGACGTCTTTGGGCACGTAAAGCACGATTGGCAGTTTGCTGTTGTAGCGCAGCATGAACCCGTCACCGACCACCGGCACGAAGTCCTTTTTGCTCTTGCCATCCGGGCAGGCCATTTGCGTATTCATCGGACCGATAACTTTTTCCAGTCGGTAGAACGGATAACCCCAGCCTTCGAGGTTTTTCTCCTCGAGAATACCGCCCAGTCGTTGGCGATTGCAGTCGACGGTCAGGGTTTTGCCGGCGAGGATCTCGACCTGGACGCTGTCCTCCTGAGTCTGTGGGGCAAGGCGTATGACCTGGCGGGTAAAACCGCTCTCGGCTTTGGGGAACGGCACGACTTCTTCGAGTTTTGAAGCGTGAGCGACGGTCGATAGCTCTGCAACAATCAGCCCAACGGTAGTGATTAAGGTCAAAGAACCCATGATGCCTCCTTGCGTGTGTGTGGGGTCGGCGGATACTGAAAGTCTGGCCGCATTCTTACTGCCGTCAGCTGCGAATGCAATCATCAGGGAAGTGTGCATTTTGCAGGGCTACAACCGGCCTTTCTTGCAGATTGCATGAGGCCATTTAGCGGTGGTTTCGCTAAATCTTTGATTTACCGATGAGCTGCAGGGCGAAATCCTGGGCATGTTTTATGCTGAAGCTGGTCTTGAGCTGACCGAGGATTTCATTGAGTCAGTATCGATAGCTCATTGGCAGTCTCACATTAAGGAGAGGGTTGACATGTTTCTTTCTGCCTTGGAACTTCGCAATATCATTGAAAGCAGTTTTCTGCCGAAACGTTGTCAGTGCACGCTGTCGCCGGACCTGTCTATGACCGTTAAGGTGTATTCCGATCGTGAAACCGATCACCTCGACCTAATGAAGACCGGAATAAATGCTAAGCAGCTAAATGGTTGTCGAGAAATCAACGACCTGATTGCTGGACTTCGTTCTGACATGGAGCATCAGGCGGGTGCCCAGACTCTGCATCCAAACAGGAAAGCGCTTTAGCCCACGGTTTCGAGTCCCACCGACACGCGCTTGGTCTGGAGAAAAGCTAGACCCAGCGCCAACTCGACCACCACCGCGAGCAATATGCCCGGACCGGCATGGCCATTGAGCCATTCGCCGAAGCCCAATACTGCCAACCCCCAACAGCCGACCATGAAGCCATTGCTCAACGCATGGCGGGTAATCGAAGGCGCCTCGTTTCGTACCAGATAAAACATTACGCCCAACGCCGCGAACAGTATGGCGCTGCGCCGCGCAACAACGCCCACCGCCAACGAGTATTCGATGCTCCAGATTGACAGCAACCCGTCTGGCATCAAACCCCAGACCAGGGTTAGCAAAAAACACAGAAGGGACGTGAAGATGGACAAGGTACGAAACGATAACTGCATGGCTAATCCTTGCGGCAGTGGGGGGAGGCGCAAAGCATAGCGCTAGAACCCCTCACAGGAATACCGCAACGTGTTGAATCAGACCTTTCAGTCAGTTTTGATAGCTGCAAGCGTCGGAAAGCTTCCGGTAGGTGATTTCTGCAGGTTTGCCCGAGGTGTCGATGTACTTCATCTCGGCCGTTATCACTTTGCAATCCAGCGTATTCGGTTCAGTCAGGGCAACGACCTTACCCACATGAAGCGGCATGCCGTAGTGATAGGGCGTGGCCTGGGCGGTTGAAGTGTCATTGGCCTGAGCCAGTCCGGCGAACGCGGTGCAGGCGAGGGCGGTGGTCATCAGCAAGGTGCGCATGTTCATGAAGGTTCTCCGGTGCAGGCTTAAAGTCAGCTCGGGGTGTGAGGCGCCGAACCTGCCGCACTGGGCGTCAGAAGAGTCTGAAGGCGTGCGGTCCAGTAAAGTTTTGGACCGCGGGGTTAAGCGATGGTTAACACCGCTGAATGCCGTCTGTCGCGATGATGTTTCTGACAGAGAGTTCATGCGGGTAAAAAAACTGAGGGAGCTTCGGCCCGGTCCTACACGCTTGGACTCTTTGTCGTCTTTCGCCGGCAAGCTATCAGCGTTTACTGTTTGACCTCGCTGCAAATCAGCGAGCAGGTTTGGTCACCTGATGCCTTCACACATTTGTGTGCCATCATTCGCGCTGCGGACATCTATGTCCTCGTAGTGCGTTGCAATGGCGGCTGTGTGCGGGACGCCTTCGGGCGAGCCGATTTGATGGTATCGGTTGACCAAGCCTGTACACAGTCCGCCTCCCATCGTTTGGTCACGGTGCTGGCGGTTATTGACTAATCATCGAGTAATTACTATGCCTACGCTAAATCCATTCCCCGATCGCTATCGCTCAATCAAAAGCAGCGTTACCGACTCAAACCCAATGGTCATCGATACAGAGGCCGATCCCCAAGACATTCTCGAAGCCGCTTTACAGCGCATTCGAGCCTCCAGCCAGTTACTTGAAACGCTCCATTGCCAGTGTTTCAGGAACGGTGATGTTCAAGACATTCCGCACATTACGCATGCGCTTTATCTGCTGACGCATGGGTGCGATTTGCTGAAGGTTGCTCAGCAGCGGATGATGGGGTGGAAGGCGCCGGTCTGACTTCTAACATTTACAGACAATCCAGCGCCCGTCGGCGCTGGATTGTTTATGGCCGGGTGTTTGATCTATTTGATGCTTACTTGAGGCGTACAACCTTGAATCCATGGCCATTAGGAACTTTAAGCTTTCGCATTAAAACGGTGACTTTAAGGGGTGGATTTAATTATTTGACAGTGCTGTTATTACCACGAGCCATATGGCACACCAAATTTTTCGACGTAGGCTTTGGAAACTGCTGAAAGGGGCCGGTGGTGACCTCCAGATTCGCCCTCGTACGGGCCACGCGGATCAATCTCAGCTTTACCCTAGTGACTTCTATCGGTGGCAGACACGACCCCATCACCCACATTTTGGCTATACCACCGGGCGCCAAATTGATAACTAGTGCGTTGCGGTATTCTGTTATCCACTTGCCATCAAATGGTATGCGATCCATGAAGCACACCTACCGCCAGATGCGCTTCCCGTTTACCGTGGCATTTCCGGCGAGCAGTTCCACGGCAGCAAGGCTTCGTAGTCTTCCACCGAGGAGGCATGCGGCAAGCACTCAAGTACGTGGCGCAGCCACGTATAGGGCTCTTGGCCGTTGACTTTGGCGGTCTCGACCAAGCTATAGATCTGCGCACTGGCGGTGGCGCCTTTGGGTGTATCGCTGAACAGCCAGGCCTTGCGCCCGATCACAAACGGCTTTATTGCACGCTCCGCTGCGTTGTTGTCGATAGGTAAAAAACCAGCTTCAACGTAACGCTCCAGCCGAAGCCAGTTGCTCGCCAGATAATTAACCGCTTTACCCAGCACGCTTTGCGGTGTCACTTGGGACTGCGTTTTATCCAGCCAGCTTTTCAACTGGGCGAGGATCGGCAAGCTCTTTTCCTGCCGACCGATAAATCGCTGCTCGTCGCTGACGTCTTTCAGCTCACGCTCGATGCCATACAGCTTGTTGATCATCGTCAGCCCGATATCGGCACGCCCGGTCTTGCCCTTGGGCTGCACTTTCTGTGCTTCCACGAACTTGCGACGTACATGAGCCATGCACGCCAGACGTTCCACGCCCGGTTGCAACGCCAGCGCGTTATAGCCTGCGTAATCGTCGGTCATGACATAGCCGCGATAACTTTCCAGCAGACGCAGCGGTACGTCCTGCGCACGGCTGGAGGTGTAGTCGAACAGCACGACTTTGCGATCCGGCGGGCCGCTTGCTTGCACCCACATCCAGGATTGGCTGGTCGGGTCTCGATCCGGCTCTTTGAGTACCTGGACGCGGGTTTCATCGCAGTGGATGACCGGACTTTCCAGCAACCGCTCGCGCATCAGATTCAATAACGGTTGCAGATGTTCGCCGCACTGGATAATCCAGCGGGCCAGCGTTTGGCGCGGGATTTCTATGCCATGTCGGCTTAGCACCGTTTCAAAACGATGCAGCGGCAAGCCATCGACATACTTGGTGGTCAGCAGCATCGCCAACACGCTTGGACTGGCCATGCTCTTTTCGATTAATTGAGCGGGCTTGTCGGCGGTGACCGGCGCTGTTTCACAGCCACGGCAGCCGTAAACCTTGCGGATATGTTTGATCACGCGGATCTGCATCGGCACGATGTCCAGCTGTTCGCTGGTTTCTTCACTGATCACATGCTTGCGGCAACCGCAGGCACAGGTCAGTTCGTGTTCGGGCAGTTCGTGGATGACTTCGATACGCGGCAGATCAGCCGACAAGGGTTTGCGCTTACCACGGCGTAGAGTCGGAGCAACGACTTCTTCGTCAGCGTCGCCGACTGAAGGCATCGGCTCGCTTTCGGGCTCGTTGAACAGTGCCAGTTGCGGTGTGTTGGGCTCGACCGTCTGCTCGGATTTGCGCCCGAAGATACGATCACGCAACAGCTTGATCTGTTCTTTCAGATCAACAATGTGGGTGGCGTAAGCGTCTTTGACTTCCTGCTCGCGCGAGCGTGCTTCGTAACTCTCAAGCAGCATCTGTTTGAGCAGTACAGGATCGTCAGGAAGGTTTTCGGGCAATGGTCGCATGCCCTGGATTATACCCGTCAGGCAACAAACCTTGGAGTCAAAACCTTGTGCGGCCGGTTGCGCCAGAGGTCAAACCCATCCAGTAACCAGTTCAGTTCTTGCACCGTCAGCACGATGGCCTCATCCAGTTCATCGGGTGAAGTTTTGAACCGCTCGGACTCCAGACGCTTGAGCCAAAGGCAGAAGCCGTTGCGCTCCCAGTACAAGATCTTCACCCGGTTCCGGGATTTGTTGAGGAAGACAAAAAGCACCGGATCGAACACCGCCACCTTTATATCCAGCTCGACCAGTGCCGCGAGGCCATCAATGGATTTTCGGAAGTCCACGGGCTTGGGGTAGAGGTACACCTTTTCGACTTTGGCGTCGGGTCTCATCATGGCGGGGCTGGCTCCGGAGAAAAAACGGGAGCACAGCATCCGACATCAGGGGAGCGCTTTGAATGTGTAGTTCATGGAGCGGTTACATCAAATGCGCAAAAAACTTTTTCTTCCTTGCGCATGATCTCCCTGGTCAAGTCAGGTACGTCGATCACCATCTGGTAAGTTCGCGGCTCGACTAGCGACTGCCAGCGGACATAGATCTTTTGGGGTAAGTCCGCCCCAGTTACATTCTTACCTTTGCCCACACCTGGTCTTTTAGGCCACCCTCTAGGGTCACCTGTATTGTTCGGAGGTGTCTGTATGGCAGCGGTGCCACTCATCGCACGTGGATACACCTGTTCCTGAATATCGACCACATCAGCCGACTCGATCCAGACTTCCATGTAATTAGGCGCTGAAAAACCCAAGCGCCAAGCTTTGTAAGGCATTGAATGACTGCTAGCAGATGTACAGCCGCTGAGCAGAAACGCGGCAATAGCGACACGTATAAAGTTACTCATTAGGATTTTGTGGCTGGCCACTACCAAGAGTCATACGGCACACCAAATTTTTCGACGTAGGCTTTGGATTCATCGGAGAGCGTGTCGTACTCACCGCCAGACTTACCTTCATAGGGGCCACGCGGATCAATCTCAGCTTGGACCCGAGTTACTTCGATCGGTGCCATGCAGGGACCTCCTACCCAGACTTTAGCGATACCTCCGGGGACCAGCCTTATACCGATTGACTGACGATATCCGGTGATCCATTTACCGTCGGCAGCGCAGAAAACTTTTTCGCCTTTGCGCATGATCTCGCGAGTCGACTCGGGTACATCAATTGCCATCTTGTACGTTTGAGGCTCGACCAGCGATTGCCAACGCACATAGATTTTCTTGGGTAAGTCGGCCCCTGTTACATGCTTACCGCTGCCGATGCCAGCTCTTTTCGGCCAGCCTCGGGGGTCGCCGGGGTTGTTGGGGGGCGTTAGTATTGAAGCAACGCCACTCATCGCACGTCTATAAACTTGGCCTTGAACATCTATTACATCCGCCGTTTCGATCCAAACCTCCATGTAGTCGGGGGCCGAGAATCCTAGGAACCAGGATTTGTAAGGCATTGAATGGCTATTGGCGAGCGCACAGCCACTGAGCAGAAAAGCGACAATAGCAATACGTACAAATTTACTCATTAGGATTTTGTGGTTGGCCACTACCAAGAGCCATATGGCACACCAAATTTTTCGACATAGGCTTTGGAAACTGCTGAAAGAGGCCGGTGGTGGCCGCTAGACTTACCTTCATACGGACCGCGCGGATCAATCTCAGCTTTCACCGTAGTCACCTCGATCGGTGTCATACAAGGACCGCCTACCCAGACTTTAGCGATACCACCGGGGACCAGTCTTATACCGATTGACTGACGATATCCGGTAATCCATTTTCCGTCGGCAGCGCAGAAAACTTTTTCGCCCTTGCGCATTATTTCCCGAGTCGACTCGGGTATATCAATTGCCATCTTGTAAGTTTGAGGTTCAACCAGCGATTGCCAACGCACATAGATTTTTTTTGGCAAATCGGCCCCTGTAACATGCTTACCGCTTCCGATCCCAGCCCTTTTCGGCCAGCCTCGGGGATCGCCGGAGTTGTTGGGGGGCGTAAGTATTGATGCGACGCCACTCATCGCACGTCTATAAACTTGGCCTTGAACATCTATTACATCCGCCGTTTCGATCCAAACCTCCATGTAGTCGGGGGCCGTGAACCCTAGATACCAGGATTTGTAAGGCATTGACTGGCTGTTAGCAAATGTGCAGCCACTGAGCAGCAAAGCCGCAAAAGCGACGCGAATAAAATTACTCATTTGGATGCACCGTGCGCACAGAGTTTTCGTCTGGTCGATTAATGAAAACTATATTCAGGTCGCTATTGTTTCGATTTTTCGCAGCGTTCCAGTTATCGGATAAATGAACATAGCGCTGAAACAGCAGTTCCTCCTGCTGTGAAGTCAGGCCTGTCGTTTTGCTTTTCCCCTGAGCGTACTCCATTAATTTTTCGGAAATGGGAACGAGTTCTGCAGGTAGCGAAAGTCGCGGCTCACCTTCGTCAATCTCGCCAAACGGTACTCCATTTTCTACGGCCAGTTCGCGCATGATCCGAAAGTAGATCAAGGAAAGATCACTGCGAACTTCGCGTTGGCTGCTGACTGCGGCATAAACGTGTTTCATGTTTTTGCGATTGTCCTTGTCAGTACTCCGAAACGGCACCTCCCAAGTCCGGACCTCCAACGAAAGGTGATATTGGGACAATTGATCTTGAAGCCGTCTCAAGTCCTGCTGGGCGAGCTTGTAACTGTTGGCTTCAGCGAAAGGGACGTTCTCTTTAACTTCGCTTTTCCGTGGCTTGCTAAGGAGGATGCGTTCCATTGCTTTTGGTAAATAGCCACCCCCCAGGTCCGAGTGCACGCCAGGCAAGACAATATCCGCCGGTCCAAGACTATTGAGGGCAAAGTTATAACGGCGTTCATTTCGAGCGACCAGTTGGACGACTTTCTTAGCCGCGTCTGGCGCCAAAAAGATGTTGATTCCAGGGTTGTAGGCGTTATTTCCGTCTAGGTCTCCTACCAGCGGATTGGCAATGGCCGCGACGGTGTCGTAAACGCCGATAAAATTTATAGATACATCGGTTTGCGGCTTCCAGGCAAAGCTGTCAGATAATAACGAAGACCCCGTGGGTATAGCTTTGGCTAGGATGCTAAGGTTGCCCTTCAACACCTCATTTGCAAAGTCTCTTGCCGCTGCGGATCCGCGGCTGAACCCGAAAATATCAAACTCGATTTTCGCCACGCGCTTATCGGGATTGTTCTCTTGAAAGAGACGGATCACTTCAAGAAGTAGCTCTGGTGTTTCTTCAACTCGAGTCCGGACACCTTGCGAACCAATGCCTGTACCTTGAGAAAAAGTGGAGTCTTCTCCAGTGCTGCTGGTACCGATTCCATCCACATAAATTCGCAGACTTGCCGTTTTGACATCAATGGGCAGCGTTATGCCTTCTTGGCTTAAGTAAAGGTCATAGAGCCTGGCTACGTTACTGACGTCATTGCCATAGCTGTTATCCGGGCTACTTCCCTTACCGTCGTAGCCGTGCGAGGCGCAAAACTGGCGAATACCCTCCGCCATATCTTGCAGATTTACATCCGGTGCAAAACAACCGTAAACGCGCTCACTGTTGTTGCGATTGTTCCCCGTACCATCAAAGAACACCCCAACTCGCAAAGTAATGTCTTCCAGCTCGACCTCTTCTTCCTCTTCCTCAAGCTCTTCCTCCTCCAGAGGAGGGGCGTTCAGTTCCCCCACGGGTGGCGCACTCAGTAGTTGTCCCGCAATGGCTGCGGCAGCGGAACCTGGGATTAATGGAGTGAGAATCTGGATACCCGTACCGACGCCAGGAGCGCCTCCGGAGTTGACCTTCACATTGGTGCCACTGATCGTCACACCCCCCGCATCCAGCTTGACGAAGCTCCCGCCAGCTTTGGCGGTCAGTTCCATCCCGCCTTCAACCACCACCTTCTCGCCTGCGTGGTAGTGAATCTCCTGTCCAGCCTCGACAAACTGCGCCGTTCCCACCTTCACATGTTGAGTCCCGGCAACTGTCAGGTGATCATCAGCCCGGGTCTCAGTCTTGCGATCCAGATGGGTAATCCGATGCTCTTGAACCTTGAACTCGCTGAAAACATTGGCCTCAACGGTGTCGTGCCGCTCATTGCCGATGCGAATCTTCTGGTCATGCTCGATGTTTTCATCCCAGTCACGCTGGGCATGCAAATAGATCTGTTCCGCACCTTTTTTGTCTTCAATACGAAACTCGTTGTAACCGTTGCCGCCCGGTGAGCTGAGGGTCTTGAAGGTGCTGCGGGTTTTGTTTGCCGGCAGGTCGTAGGGGACGACGTTTTCCTTGTGGTACAGGCAGCCGGTGATCAGTGGCTGGTCGGGGTCGCCTTCGAGGAAGGTGACGAGCACTTCCATGCCGACGCGCGGGATGGCGATGCCGCCGTAGGCGTTGCCGGCCCAGCCGGTGGCGACGCGCAGCCAGCAGCTGGTGTTGTCGTCGGCCTGGCCGTCGCGGTCCCAGTGGAACTGGGCTTTGACGCGACCGTATTCGTCGCAGTGGATTTCTTCGCCCGGTGGGCCGGTGACAGTGGCGGTCTGGCTGCCCAGGACTTTGGGTTTCGGGTGTTCGAGGGCAGGGCGGAAGTGCGCGTCCCACGGGGTGGCGAGGAAGCGATTGCGGTAGCCCTGGTGGAAATCGTCTTTGTTTTGGGTGACGTCGCTGGTGACGTTTGCGCCGAGCACTTGCGGCTGTTTGCCTTCGTGCACCACTTCCAGCAGCAGCCAGAGGTCGTTCCACTCGGCGCGCGGGTGTTCGCTCAGGGTCATGAAGTGGCCGGTGACGAGCGCGGGTTCGTCGCCTTTGCCTTCGGCAAGCTTGTAGTCGCTGCGATGGCGTTCCAGGGCGCGGGTTGCCAGTTGCTTGCCGCGTTCGCGAGTGAGGAAGCGGCCGGGGTAGTCGTAGTCTTCCAGGTCCGGGGTGAATTCGCTTTTGGCGGCGCCTTCGGGAAGGATGCGTGGTTTCTCGAAGTCGTAGTCGCGGCGGCTGACGCGGGTGGTACGGGTTTCCAGGCGTAGGTTGAAGCGTTTGATCACCGGTTTCTCGGCAGCCATGCCGGAGTCTTGCTGATAGGCCACGGGCGCAAGTTTGCGGAACACCGTCTGGTCATCGCCAAACACCAGTTTGTGGCCGCTGGCACTGTGCTGGAAGTGGAAGTGAATGCCTTCTTCTTCGCACAGGCGCTGGATGAAATGCAGGTCGGATTCGTCGTACTGCACGCAGTAATCGCGTTCCGGGTAGATCGCGCCGAGCGGGAAGCTGTAGGCGTCGGCCAGGATGCCGCGCGCTTCGAGGACCTGAGCGATGATCTTCGGCACACTCAAATGCTGGAAAATTTGCTGGTCATGGTTATGGCGCAGGTAGGCGAGTTGCGGCACCAGGCTGATGCTGTAACGGGTCAGGCTTTTGCCAGAGTCGCCTTGCTCGATGCGGTACACCAGACCGTGGATGATGCCTTTGCCGGTGGCACCGAAGGTCAGGCAGCCGGGCTTGTGCAGCAACTCTTCGAGTTTCAGGTCGGGGCGGGCGCTGACCAGTTCGATGTCGAAACAGAACGGCTGATTGAGGGTTTCGCGACCGACGAAGCTGAGTACCTGAAGGTCAACGGAAACGCCCTCCAACGTGAGGGAAATATGGGTTGCGTTCGCGTCCAGCATGCCTTTAATTCCGTCCTTTGAATAAGCTGGGGCGGATGGTGCAGGATTCAAGCGCCTCGTTCAAGGAAACGAGCCGTCAGATCCATCCCCGCCTCAACCACCACTTTGTCGCCTGCGTGGTAGTGAATCTCCTGACCCGCCTCAACAAACTGCGCCGTCCCGCGCATGTTCAATTGGAGGATGTGCAGCGCGCTAGCCCGTCACCTCCAGGAAACTTTAAGGGCCAGCTCTGACTTACTTCCAAGAGTCGTACGGCACACCAAACTTCTCGACATAGGCTTTGGACACATCAGAAAGTGAATCGTACTCACCGCCAGACTTACCTTCATACGGGCCGCGCGGATCAATCACGGCTTTTACCGTAGTTACCTCAATCGGTGTCATACAAGGGCCGCCTACCCAGACTCTGGCGATACCTCCGGGGACCAGCCTTATGCCGATTGAATCACGATAACCTGTGATCCATTTCCCATCGGCCGCGCAGAACACTTTCTCCCCCTTGCGCATGATCTCTCGAGTGGCTTCGGGGATTTTTATCACCATCAGGTAGGTTTGCGGTTCGACCAGCGATTGCCAGCGGACATAGATCTGTTGGGGCAAGTCCGCCCCTGTCACACGTTTTCCGCCTCCGGCTGGCCCTCTTTTCGGCCAACCACGCGGATTGCCGGCGTTGTTGGGAGGCGCTTGCATTGACGCGATGCCACTCGCCGCACGTTGAAACACATGGTCCTGAATGTCGACGACATCGGCTGTTTCGATCCAGACCTCCATGTAATCAGGAGCCGAGAACCCCAGAGTCCATGCTTTGTAAGGCATTGAGCTGCTGCTAGCAAATGTGCAGCCACTGAGCAGAAAAACGACAAGAGCGATACGGATAAAATTACTCATTAGGATGCACCGTGCGCACAGAGTTTTCGTCTGGTCGATTAATGAAGACGATATTCAGATCGCTATTATTTCGACTTTTAGCGGCGTTCCAGTTATCGGAGATATGAACGTAACGTTGGAACAGCAGTTCCTCCTCCTGCGGAGTCAGCCCGGTTGATTTGCTTTTCCCCTGAGCGTAGGCCATCAGTTTTTCGGAGATGGGAACGAGGTCCGCGGGTAACGCAAGTCGCGGATTTTTTTCGGGGATCTGTCGAAAAGGCACTCCATTTTCCACGGCCAGTTCGCGCATGATCCGAAAGTAGATCAAGGACAGCTCACTGCGGACTTCGCGTTGGCTGCTGACGGCGGCATACACGTATTTCATGTTTTTTTGATCGTCTTTGTCAGTGCTACGAAACGGCACCTCCCAAGTCCGGATTTCCAACGGAAGGTTATATTGGGCCAGTTGATCTTGAAACCGTCTCAAGTCCTGCTGGGCAACCTTGTAACTGTTGGCTTCAGCGAAAGTGGTCCTTTCTTCGACCGGGCTTTTACGCGGTTTGCTGAGTAGAATGCGCTCCATCGCCTTGGGTAAATAGCCACCACCCAGGTCTGAATGCACGCCAGGCAGGACGATATCGGCCGCGCCAAGACTGTTGAGGGCAAAGTTATAACGGCGTTCATTTCGAGCCACCAATTGGACGACCTTCTTGGCCGCCTCGGGTGCCAGATGGATATTGATCCCCGGGTTATAAGCATTATTACCAGTCCAGTCCCCCACCAGCGGATTGGCAATAGCCGCGACGGTGTCGTAAACGCCAATGAAATTTATGGACACATCAGAATGCGGTGTCCAAGCAAAGCTATCCGACAATATCGGAGCCCCCATCGGCAACACTTTGGCGAGGATACTTTTGTTCCCCTTTAATACCTCATTGGCAAAGTCCCTTGCCGCTGCGGAGCCACGGCTGAATCCGAAGATATCGAACTCGATTTTCGCCACCCGCTTATCGGGGTTGTTGTCTTGAAAGGTTTGGATAGCCCTGAGAATAAGCGGCGGAGTTTCTTCAACTCGCGCCCGGACGCCCTGGGCACCAATGCCTGTACCTTGCGAAAAGGTGGAGTCAGCTTCGGTACTGCTAGTACCGATGCCATCCACGTAAACGCGCAGGCTGGCTGTCCTAGCATCAATCGGCAGAGTTATGTCCCTTTGGTCTAAGTAAAGGTCATAGAGCCGGGCGACGTTGCTGACATCATTGCCATAACTGTTATCCGGGCTACTTCCCTTTCCGTCATAACCGTGAGCCGCACAGAACTGACGAATATCTTCAGCTGCTTCCTCCAGGTTCACGTCCGGCGCAAAGCAGCCAAAGACACGCTCGCTGTTGTTGCGGTTGTTGCCCGTCCCATCGAAGAACATCCCAACACGTAAGGTGATGTCTTCCAGCTCGACCTCTTCTTCCTCTTCCTCAAACTCTTCTTCCACCGCAGGTGGTGCCGAGTCAGGAGCGACACTGAGTTTCCCAACCGGTGGCGCACTCAACAGTTGCCCCGCAATGGCAGCGGCGGCGGCACCAGGGATTAATGGAGTGAGAATCTGAATCCCCGTCCCCGCGCCGGGACCACCGCCGGAGTTGACCTTCACATTGGCGCCACTGATCGTCACGCCCCCCGCATCCACCTTCACAAAACTCCCGCCCGCCTTGGCCGTCAGCTCCATGCCGCCTTCCACTACAACCTTTTCCCCAGCGTTGTAGTGAATCTCCTGTCCAGCCTCTACAAACTGCGCCGTCCCCACCTTCACATGCTGAGTCACGGCAACTGTCAGGTGATCATCAGCCCGGGTCTCAGTCTTGCGATCCAGATGGGTAATCCGATGCTCTTCAACTTTGAACTCGCTGAAAACATTGGCCTCAACGGTGTCGTGCCGCTCATTGCCGACGCGAATCTTCTGGTCATGCTCAATGTTTTCATCCCAATCGCGCTGGGCATGCAGGTAGATCTGTTCCGCACCTTTCTTGTCTTCGATCCGAAACTCGTTGTAACCGTTGCCGCCCGGTGAGCTGAGGGTCTTGAAGGTGCTGCGGGTTTTGTTTGCCGGCAGGTCGTAGGGGACGACGTTTTCCTTGTGGTACAGGCAGCCGGTGATCAGTGGCTGGTCGGGGTCGCCTTCGAGGAAGGTGACGAGTACTTCCATGCCGACGCGCGGGATGGCGATGCCGCCGTAGGCGTTGCCGGCCCAGCCGGTGGCGACGCGCAGCCAGCAGCTGGTGTTGTCGTCGGCCTGGCCGTCGCGGTCCCAGTGGAACTGGGCTTTGACGCGACCGTATTCGTCGCAGTGGATTTCTTCGCCCGGTGGGCCGGTGACAGTGGCGGTCTGGCTGCCCAGGACTTTGGGTTTCGGGTGTTCGAGGGCAGGGCGGAAGTGCGCGTCCCACGGGGTGGCGAGGAAGCGATTGCGGTAGCCCTGGTGGAAATCGTCTTTGTTTTGGGTGACGTCGCTGGTGACGTTTGCGCCGAGCACTTGCGGCTGTTTGCCTTCGTGCACCACTTCCAGCAGCAGCCAGAGGTCGTTCCACTCGGCGCGCGGGTGTTCGCTCAGGGTCATGAAGTGGCCGGTGACGAGCGCGGGTTCGTCGCCTTTGCCTTCGGCAAGCTTGTAGTCGCTGCGATGGCGTTCCAGGGCGCGGGTTGCCAGTTGCTTGCCGCGTTCGCGAGTGAGGAAGCGGCCGGGGTAGTCGTAGTCTTCCAGGTCCGGGGTGAATTCGCTTTTGGCGGCGCCTTCGGGAAGGATGCGTGGTTTCTCGAAGTCGTAGTCGCGGCGGCTGACGCGGGTGGTGCGGGTTTCCAGGCGCAGGTTGAAGCGCTTGATCACCGGTTTCTCGGCAGCCATGCCGGAATCTTGTTGATAGGCCACGGGCGCAAGTTTGCGGAACACCGTCTGGTCATCGCCGAACACCAGTTTGTGGCCGCTGGCAGCGTGCTGGAAGTGGAAGTGAAGGCCTTCCTCTTCGCACAGGCGCTGGATGAAATGCAGGTCGGATTCGTCGTACTGCACGCAGTAATCGCGTTCCGGGTAAACCGCGCCGAGCTGGAAGCTGTAGGCGTCGGCCAGGATGCCGCGCGCTTCGAGGACCTGAGCGATGATCTTTGGCACACTTAAATGCTGGAAAATCTGCTGGTCATGGTTATGGCGCAGGTAGGCGAGTTGCGGAACCAGGCTGACGCTGTAGCGGGTCAGGCTTTTGCCAGAGTCACCTTGCTCGATGCGGTACACCAGACCGTGGATGATGCCTTTGCCGGTGGCACCGAAGGTCAGGCAGCCGGGCTTGTGCAGCAACTCTTCGAGTTTCAGGTCGGGGCGGGCGCTGACCAGTTCGATGTCGAAACAGAACGGCTGATTGAGGGTTTCGCGACCGACGAAGCTGAGTACCTGAAGGTCAACGGAAACGCCCTCCAGCGTGAGGGAAATATGGGTTGCGTTCGCGTCCAGCATGCCTTTAATTCCGTCCTTTGAATAAGCTGGGGCGGATGGTGCAGGATTAAAGCGCCCCGTTCAAGGCAACGCGCAGTCATTTACAGACGAAAGTCGCCTGTAGCCCGTACCAGCCCTTT
Source organism: Pseudomonas sp. Hz4 (assembly GCF_054898165.1). NCBI lineage: Bacteria > Pseudomonadati > Pseudomonadota > Gammaproteobacteria > Pseudomonadales > Pseudomonadaceae > Pseudomonas > Pseudomonas sp. Hz4. The sequence continues at coordinate 2,982,793 of NZ_CM142719.1, forward strand.
GCCATCATTGTCGGTTGATCGTTCCCACGCGCTGGTGGGAACGATCGTCAGCGAAGATCCAACTGATGGCGATACGGCAAATCCGGCCCGGTCTTGCTGCAGGTCAGCGCCGCCGCCTGCACCGCAAACTTCAGCATCCCGTCGATCTGCTCGCGGCCGAGTGATTGCACACCCTCAACCGAGTCCAGCTGCTTCTCGGTCAGCCAGGTAATCAGCGCTGCCTGAAACGTATCGCCAGCCCCCACGGTATCGGCAATTTTCACCGAACACGCCGGCACCGACCACGAACCATGGCCCTTGCTGAACACCGTCGCCCCCTCGCCACCGCGAGTCAGAAACACCAACTGACAGCGATGCTGCAGCCAGCCTTCAATCACCCGTTGCGGATCCTGCTCGGGGTACAACAGGCTCAAATCCTCATCGCTGACTTTGATCAAGTGGGCCAGCTCAACCAAGGTGGCAACCCGCGAACGCCACAGGTCGATATTCGGCTCAGGGTTGAGCCGTACGTTCGGATCAAGGCTGATCAAGCGTTTGCCACTTTCTTGCCGCACCAGCGCCAGCAGCGTGTCAGCAATCGGCTGAACAACCAGCGAAAACGAGCCAATGTGCAGGCCGCGCACTTCAGGTCCCAGTTCCGGCAGGTGCTCGATTTTCAGCTGCCGATCCGCGCAGCCTTCGCCCCGGAAGCTGTAATGAGGTGAACCGTTGGCACCGACGGCAACCATCGCCAGGGTCGTAGGCGCAGCGAAATCCACCAGGTAATCCGGGCGCACGCCTTCATCCTGCAACACCTGCTGCAAGCGCCGGCCGAGGTAGTCGGTGGACAGGCCGGCAAACAGCGCAGCCTCCACCCCCAAACGGCGCAAACCCACTGCCACGTTGAACGGAGAACCGCCGGCAATTGCCTTGAAATTCACTTTTGAAGCCAGGCCGCTGGCGTCGTCTTCACTGAAGAAATCGAACAGCGCTTCGCCACACACCAGGTACATAGTTATTCACTCTTTAAAGGGTTGCGACATGCTGTTGATAGCGTTCGTAGGCCTGCTGACAGGCCGCCACATTGTCGGCGATCGGCAAGGTTTCGCTGGCCGGATCGAGCTTCACGCAGCGCTCGCAAAGATCCGCCAGGCTGTGTTCATGCCCGTTTTCCCAGGACGTGCACCACGCCGCCTGAATCGCCGCGCCGAGGGCTGCGGCTTCGCTTTGTTCGGTGCAGATCACCGGAGTGTTCATGATGTCAGCGACGATCTGCCGCCACACCGGGCTTTTCGAGCCGCCACCAATCAGGCAGATGCGCAGGCTTTGTAAGCCATTCTGGCGCAGCAGGTCCAGTCCGTAACGCAACCCGAAGGTCGTGCCTTCCACCACCGCGCGGCACAGGTTGGCCTGAGTCAGGTTGGTCATCGTCAAGCCCAGCAGGCTGCCGGTGGCATGGGGCAGGGCGGGGACACGCTCGCCGTTGAGGAACGGCAGGATGCACACGCCTTCGGCACCGATCGGTGCTTGCGCGACGAGATCGTTGAACCGTTCGATATCCAGCTCGAACAACTCGCGAATCACACCGGTGGCATTGGTCAGGTTCATGGTGCAGATCAGCGGCAGCCAGCCACCACTTGAGGAGCAGAACGTTGCGACTGAAGCGTCCGGACTGACGGTCGGTTGATCAGCATAGGCGTACACCGTCCCCGAAGAACCGAGGCTCATGGTGATAGCGCCGGGTTTTATGTTGCCGGTGCCGATCGCGCCCATCATGTTGTCGCCACCGCCGCTGGAGACCAGCGCCTGCGGGTTGATGCCCAGGTGTTCAGCGATGCTGGGCAGGATCGTACCGACCGCTTGATGGGCATCGATCAGCTCCGGCAGCGCGGCTTGCAGACGCCCGGTGGAATCAATGTCGCGCAGCAGTTGCAAATCCCACTGGCGAGTGCGCACGTTGAAATACCCGGTGCCCGAGGCGTCGCCATACTCACTGCAACTGCGGCCGGTGAGCCAATAGTTGAGGTAGTCATGGGGCAGCAGGATGCGGGCGATGCGAGCGAAAATCTGCGGGTGTTGTTCTTTGGTCCAGAACAGTTTGGACACGGTGTAGCCCGGTGCGATGACAATGCCGAGGCGTTCCAGCGAGCCTTTTTCGCCCCCCAGATGGGCAAGCAGACGGTCGTTTTCCGGGGTGGATTCGGTGTCACACCAAAGTTTGGCCGGACGCAGCACCTGACCTTGGTCGTCGAGCAGCACCAACCCATGTTGCTGGCCGGAAACGCCGATGCCGTGAATGTCCTGACCGTCGACCTTCGCCGCGAGCAATGCGCGCCGGGTGGCAAGCGCAAAGGCTTCCAGCCATTGGCAGGTGTCTTGCTCGCGGCGGCCGTTGGCGCCGGTGATCAAGGTGTGGGCGGCGGCACCCTGGCCCAGCACCTGACCGCTGATGGCGTCGAGAACGATGGCTTTGGTGCCTTGGGTGCCGCAGTCGATGCCGAGGAATAGTTGTTGGTTTGTCATGTGTGCCCCGCACAGATCGTTCCCACTCTCTGCGTGGGAATGCCGCAATGGACGCTCTGCGTCCGCTTTTGGATAGGACGCGGAGCGTCCCGGCTGCATTCCCACGCAGAGCGTGGGAACGATCAGTCAGCCAACACCCGCTCCAACGTCCTCGTCACCCCAACATCCCGCAAGCTGTTGCAGCACCACTCAAACGCCGCCACAAACTCCGGCGAATGCGGAATCGCCGTACCAAAAATCTCCTCAACCTCCAGCAACCGCTGAGTGATCAACGCATCATCAGCCACCAGCGCCTGACAAAACGCCGCGCGCGGATCAGGAATGCCGTAGGTATCGCCATTCTCGTCCATGCCCTTCAAGTACAAGGCCCACGCCGCTACCACCAAGGCCGCACGTTTGGTCTCCTGCCCATCAGCAATCAATCGATTGATCGTCGGCACGGTGAACTTCGGAAACTTCGACGAGCCGTCCGAACACACGCGCTCCAACTGATCGGCAATCGCCTGATTGGAGAAGCGCGCCACCAGGGTGTTCTTGTACTCGGTCAGGTCAATCCCCGGCACGGGTGACAGTTGGGGGGTCACATCCAGGTCCATGTAGGCACGCATGTAGCGCACGAACAGCGGGTCGTTCATGGTTTCGTGAACGTAACGGTAACCCTTCAAAAAACCGAGATAAGTGAGGGCCAAGTGACTGCCGTTAAGCAGTTTGATCTTCATCTCTTCGTAAGGCGTGACGTCGTCGGTGAACTGCACGCCGACCTTTTCCCACGCCGGCCGGCCATTAACGAACTTGTCTTCCAGCACCCATTGCACGAAGGGTTCGCAGACCACCGGCCAGGCATCGTCGAGCGCATGTTTGTCGGCCAGTTGCAGGCGATGTTCAGTGCTCGTCATCGGCGTGATGCGGTCGACCATCGCGTTCGGAAAACTGACAGTGCTGGCGATCCAGTCCCGCAGATCGGCATCGCGCAGGGCGGCAAACGCAAGCAACGCTTTACGGGTGACTGCGCCGTTGTGCGGCAGGTTATCGCAGGACATCAAGGTGAACGCAGGCGTGCCGTCTGCACGGCGTTTGGCCAACGCGGCGCAGAGAAAACCGAACACGGTTTTCGGTGCGTCCGGGTGTGCCAGATCGTGCTGGATCTGCGGTAGCTGGGCCATGAACTCGCCGTTGCTGTCGTCGATGCAGTAGCCGCCCTCGGTAATGGTCAGCGAAACGATACGGATCTCGGGGCTGGCGAGTTTGTTGATCAGCGCTGCCGCGCCGTCTTCGGCCAGCAGCATGTCGCGAATTGCGCCGATGACCCGAACTTCGGTGTCGTCGGTATCGCCCAACTCGAACAGGGTGAACAGGTAATCCTGCTCTTTGAGATCGCTTTGGGCGCGACGGTCTTCGGCGCGCAGGCCGACGCCGCAAATCGCCCAGTCCAGGCCTTCGCCGGTATTCATCAACGCATCGGTGTAATACGCCTGATGCGCCCGGTGGAACCCGCCGACGCCGATGTGCGCGATGCCTTGGCGGGTGTCGCTCAGGGTGTAGGCGGGCAGGGCTACCTCAGGGGCGAGGCGGTTGAGGTTCTGTTTATTGAGTTTCATCACATGCTCTCTGAAATCAGGCCGCGACAATCAGGCGGCAACGCGCAACGGGCGGGTCAGCGCCACGCCGTCGGCATCGAATAAATGGCAGTGTTCGGCGTCCAGGTGCAGGCTCAGCGTCTCGCCGTAACGGCTGGCCAGGTCGCCGCGAACCCGCATGGTCAACGCTTCGCCGGACGAGGTCACGACGTGGCAGAAGGTGTCGCTGCCCAAGCGTTCGCTGACGTCCGCCGTGACCTGCAAGGTGCAGTCGCCGGTTTGCGCGAGGTTCAGGTGTTCCGGGCGAATGCCCAGGGTGACCGCGCCACCGATGCTCAGGTTGACACCGCTCAGCGGCAACGTGATGCGGGTGCCGGCGTCCAGCAGTACTTCGCAGCTTTGGCTCTCGACGCGGGTGACGTTGCCCTTGAGGAAGCCCATTTTCGGCGTACCGAGGAAACCGGCGACAAACAGGTTGGCGGGCTGGTGATACAAATCCAGCGGCGAGCCGACTTGTTCGACTTTGCCGCCATTGAGTACGACAACCTTGTCGGCCATGGTCATGGCTTCGACCTGGTCGTGGGTCACGTAGATCATCGTGGCTTGCAGTTCCTTGTGCAGGCGCAACAGTTCCAGACGCATCTGCACACGTAGAGCGGCGTCGAGGTTGGACAGCGGCTCGTCGAACAGGAAGATTTTCGGATTGCGCACGATGGCGCGGCCGATGGCCACGCGCTGACGTTGACCGCCCGAGAGTTGCTTCGGCTTGCGCTCCAGCATCGGCCCGAGTTCAAGGATGCGCGCCGCTTCGCCGACTTTCTTCTCGACTTCAGCTTTTGGCACGCCGGCCAGGTCGAGGGCAAACGACATGTTCTTGCGCACGCTCATGTGCGGGTACAAGGCGTAGGTCTGGAACACCATCGCCAGGTCGCGCTTGGCCGGACTGACTTCGGTGATGTCGCGACCATCGAGTTCGATGGTGCCGCCGCTGACTTCTTCCAGGCCGGCGATCAGCCGCAGCAACGTGGATTTGCCGCAGCCCGACGGGCCGACAAACACCACGAACTCGCGGTCGTTTACTTCCAGGTCGATGCCTTTGATGATGGAAAAGCCTTCAAAGCCTTTTTGCAGATTCTTGATTGTCAGGTTGGCCATGGTGGCGCTCCTTTGTGCTTATTCTTTGAGGGCTATTTCACGGCGCCGAACGACAGGCCGCGGACCAATTGTTTCTGGCTGATCCAGCCGAAGATCAGGATCGGCGCGCAGGCCAGCGTCGACACCGCCGACAACTTGGCCCAGAACAGACCTTCGGGACTGGAGTACGAAGCAATCAACGCGGTCAGTGGCGCGGCTTTCGACGAGGTCAGGTTCAGCGACCAGAACGCCTCGTTCCAGCACAGGATCAGCGACAGCAAAACCGTGGAAGCCAGGCCGCCCTTGGCGATCGGCAGCAGCACCCGGACCATTTCCTGCCACAGCGTGGCGCCGTCGAGGCGCGCGGCTTCGAGGATGTCCTTGGGGATGTCCTTGAAGTAGGTGTAAATCATCCAGACCACGATCGGCAGGTTGATCAGCGTGTAGATCACGATCAGCGCGATGCGCGTGTCGAGGAGGCCCAAACTCTTGGCCAGCAGGTAGATCGGCATCAGCACGCCGACCGGTGGCAGCATTTTGGTCGAGAGCATCCACAGCAGCGTGCCTTTGGTGCGTTGGGTTTCGTAGAACGCCATCGAGTACGCCGCCGGCACCGCGATCAGCAGGCACAGAGCCGTGGCGCTGAAGGAAATCACCACCGAGTTCCAGGCGAAGCTGAAGTAATCGCTGCGCTCGTTGATGTGCAGGTAGTTCTCCAGCGTCGGGGTGAAGATGAACTGCGGCGGCGTGGCGAACGCATCGATTTCGGTCTTGAAACTGGTCATCACCATCCAGAAGATCGGGAAGAAGATCAGGATCGCGATGGCCCAGGCTAAGGTGCCGAGCAGCAGGCTTTGCAGACGGCGGGATTGTTGAAGGGTCATGGCGCAGGCCTCAGGCTTTGTCTGTCAGGTTTTTGCCGATCATGCGCACCAACACGATGGCCGCGATGTTGGCGATCACCACCGCGATCAAGCCGCCGGCGGACGCCATGCCGACGTCGAACTGCACCAGCGCCTGGTTGTAGATCAGGTACGCGAGGTTGGTCGAGGCGTAGCCGGGGCCACCGTTGGTGGTGGTGAAGATTTCGGCGAACACCGAGAGCAGGAAGATCGTTTCGATCATCACCACCACCGCAATCGGCCGCGCCAGGTGCGGCAGGGTCAGGTGCCAGAAGATCGCGATCGGTCCGGCACCGTCCAGGCGCGCGGCCTCCTTCTGTTCCTGGTCGAGGGACTGCATGGCGGTCATCAGGATCAGGATCGCAAAGGGCAGCCATTGCCAGGAGACAATGATGATGATCGACAGCAGCGGGTAATGCGCCAGCCAGTCCACCGGCTGCGCGCCGAAGAGTTTCCAGACGTAGGCGAGGATCCCCGAGACCGGGTGGAAAATCAGGTTCTTCCAGATCAGCGCGCCGACGGTGGGCATGATGAAAAACGGCGAGATCAGCATCACCCGCACGATGCCGCGACCGAGAAACTCACTGGCCTCCAGCAATGCACTGATCAGCACCCCGAACACCACGCTGATCAACAGCACGCTGCCGACCAGCAACAAGGTGTTGGTGGCGCCGGGCAGGAAACCCGAGTCGCTGAGGAAGTAGCTGAAATTCTCCAGCCCCACGAACTGGTTTTCACCGGGGTAGAGCAGGTTGTAGCGGATCAGCGAGAAGTAAACGGTCATGCCCAGCGGCACGATCATCCACAGCAGCAACAACGCCACCGAGGGGCTGACCAGGAACCAGCCGGGGTTGGCCAACCGGCTTTTACGCACCGGTTGCGCAATGTCCATGTGAGCGTTGGCAGTTGAAATATTCATGGCGAAGAACCGATTAAGAACAGGCATACGAAGATCAACATGTGGGAGCGTGGCTTGCCCGCGATGGAGGCAGCTCGGTGTCCAGACAATCCAGGACAGTTGCTCCCACCGCACGGTTACTGTTTGGGATAGCCGGCGCGCTTCATTTCACGTTCGGTGGTTGACTGGGCAGCGGTCAGGGCCTGGTCGACCGTGGTCTGGCCGATCAGCGCCGCCGAGAACAGTTTGCCGACCTGGGTGCCCACCGCCTGGAACTCCGGAATGGTCACCAACTGGATGCCGATATAGGGCACGGGTTTGAGGGTCGGTTTACTCGGGTCCGCAGCTTTCAGCGACTCGAGGGTCACCTTGGCGAACGGCGCAGCCTTCATGTACTCATCGCTGTACGTCGAAGCGCGAGTACCTGGCGGTACGTTGGCAATGCCGTCTTTCTCTGCAACCAACGCTCCATATTCCTTGGACGTGGCCCAGGCGCTGAAGGTTTTCGCAGCGTCCTTGGCCTTGGAACTGGTCGGAATCGCCAGCGCCCAGGAATACATCCAGGCCGAGCCCTTGTCGGTGGTTTCGTGTGGTGCGTAGGTGAAGCCAACGTGCTCGCTGACCTTGCTTTGGGTCTTGTCGGTGACAAAGGAACCCGCGACGCTGGCATCGACCCAGATCGCGCACTTGCCGCTGTTGAACAGCGCAAGGTTTTCGTTGAAACCGTTGCTGGAGGCGCCGGGTGGACCCGAGTCTTTCATGGTCTTGACGTAGAAGTTCAGCGCATTTTTCCACTCAGGGCCGGTGAATTCCGGTTGCCACTTCTCATCGAACCAGCGCGCACCATAGGCATTGGCGACGGTGGTGATCAGCGCCATGTTCTCGCCCCAGCCGGCCTTGCCGCGCAGGCAGATGCCGTACTGTTCTTTGTCTTTATTGGTGAGTTTGCTGGCGAATTCGCTGATCTGCGTCCAGGTCGGGTGCTCGGGCATGGTCAGCCCGGCATCCTTGAACAGATCGGTGCGGTAATAGGTGATGGAGCTTTCGGCGTAGAACGGCAACGCATACAGCGAACCCTTGACCGACAGGCCTTCACGCACCGACGGGAACACATCGTCGAGGGCGTAACTGGCCGGCAAGTCCTTCATCGGCTCCAGCCAACCCTTGGCGCCCCAGAGTGCGGCTTCGTACATGCCGATGGTCAGCACGTCAAACTGTCCGCCCTGAGTGGCAATGTCAGTGGTCAGGCGTTGGCGCAAGACATTTTCTTCCAGCACCACCCAATTGAGCTTGATGTCCGGATGCTCGGTCTCGAAGGTTTTCGAGAGTTTTTGCATGCGGATCATGTCGCTGTTGTTGACGGTGGCGATGGTCAGGGTCTGGGCGCCAAGGCTGACGCTACTAAGGGTCATGCAGGTGAGGGCAAGTAGAGCTTTTACAGAAGGTTGCATCGTGCACTCCTTTTCTGCACCCGGCGGGTTACAGAAGGACAGTTATTGTTTTTGTGTCTTCCTGCGGAGGGAAGAATGTGCACTGATTACAGCCTTCTATTGATGATGTGACAAATCATCCATCGCACTTGAATCGATACTATTTTGCACTGGTGGTTGCAGGAAGAGGTGCAGAGAACGGCTTTTCAGCGGTTAATCCCTATGGAATTCGTATAGGTTTTCAAGCGTTTAACCCAGGTTCTGCTCAGTCAATCGCTGCACAGCCAGCCGCCGATAATGCGAAGGCGTCATGCCCTTGAGCTGCTGAAAGCGCCGGTTGAAGTTGGAAATATTGTTGAAACCCGACTCGAAACACACATCGGTCACCGGTTTGTCACCATCGGCCAACAGCTCACAGGATTTGCTGATGCGCAGGCGATTGACGAACTCGATGAAGCAGCGGCCGGTGGCTTGCTTGAATACTCGACTGAAATAAGTCGGTTTCATGCCCAAATATTCGGCGACTTCTTCCAGCGGCAGTTCCCGGGCGTAATGCGCGAAGATGTAATCCACCGCCCGGTTAGTGCGATCGATATTGTGCTCGTCGGCCAATTGCGGCGTCGTGGCTCCAGACAGCAGCTGATAGTCATCAGAGGCGGCCAACAACTCCAGCAGAATGAAAAAGTGCCCGAGGCGGGTCACGCCTTTGGTGTCGGCGATACGCTGCATCAAGGTCATGGCTTGGCGAATGGTGCGCTTGCAGCGAAACTCGATACCGTACTGGGCGCGCTCCAACAGCGGCGCCAGCGTCTTGAGCTCGGCAAATACCAAGTGGCCACTGTCGAACAACTCGTCCGTAAAGTTGACCAGCATGTCGCGTTTGGGCACTACCTCGTCTTCGGCCACCTGGCTGATCCAGTTGTGGGGCAGATTAGGCCCGGTCAGGAACAGGGTTTCCGGGTAAAAGTTGCCAATGTAATCGCCGATGAACACCTTGCCGGAACTGGCGACGATAAGGTGCAGTTCATATTCCTTGTGGAAATGCCAACGCACCAACGGGCAGGGAAAACCGTGCTGACGATAGATGATGGACAACCCGTTGTGGTCGTCCATCAATTCGTAGGAGGGGTCTGTCACACGGGCTGTTCGAGTCATGTCAGGGCGCTTTTCTTGTTATCGCTATCGGATCATGCCTCTTTTGGCGCCCGCTGTGCCAGCCTGCTACGGCTTTCGCCCTTGATTAGCCGACTCGCGTGATGGCTTTGCTCAGGTTCGCAGTTCGGCAATACGAAACAATTCGGGACTCTTCAATGAAGTCGACGTTGATAATGTTGCACTTTTTCGCCCAGTCGCTTTTAGTCGGGTCAAACCACGAATCAAGCGCTTCATGAATGACCACGGGGCCGCCGAGCGCGCTGTAACTGGTGGCGGATAGCGACCACGGTGCCCACGTGCCTGGCGGGTTTTTCAGCACCGTAATAATGTGCTTTTCCAGTTCGGCGACACTGGTGATGCCGTTGCCAGACCATTTGTGCACGATCTGCTCGTGAAATACGTTTTGATCAAGTGCCCTGTGCCATGGAGCCGCGACTGAAATTCTTTGTACAGAGCTGATTTTTTTGAGTTGACGGAGGCTCAGAGACCGATGTTGGGTGGGGATAATGCGATGACCAAGAAGATGGATCATCATTTCGTTGAAATAAGCGAAATCAAACATATTCCCTTGCAGTTCGTGAAAGTCCAGGACGATGAATTCATCGGGGTTTTCATTCAGAAATTTATTCACGTCGGTTAACAGGTTCCCCAAAGTGCGAGCATTGCGGTAACCGTTGTGATGAATACAGAATTTCCCAAGTCCCGGTGCATCGGCGTCGAACATTAATCGGATATCTAACGCTCGGGAGCCGTGGCGTAACTGGGAATAAAATGATTGGTGCTGACAGGCCAGCCAATGGGCTCCTGGAATCAACGGCCAGGACGCTTTCCAGTCGCTGCCTGCGTTATGGGTGCCCGGCAGTGTCAATTCATAGAGTGACAGTGTATCAATTGCCGGAGTGGCGGCCATCCAGTTATTAAGCGCGTAGTTATGCTGAACAACGTTGTCCATTGAATGCTTCCTTGCATTGATTTATACAATAAATTAATGACGCTGAACTAAGCTTTAGTCCTGCTGTGTGTTTATAAGTAGGGTGTCAGACCTAGTCAATAATAGGGGTGATGCAGGATGTTTATATCGAGACAAGTTCTATAGCGGGTTTCGATTTTTCGCTTCAATCCATTGCGCCATGTATTGCGTACTTTTGTGGTGGTGATGACGCAACATGCTGCCGGTAAAGTTACCGCTTCTAAGGTGTGCCAAGTGTTGTTGGCAGTACAGCAACTTTTCAATCAGCGCCGGGCCATGTACAGACTGTCGATAACGATCGGCCAGCAACGTCTGTCCCAGGGATTGGGCGTCTTTCCAAAGTGCTTCATCCTTGTACAGCCGAACCGCGCAATCGGCAAACGCCTGCGCTGTCCGGGCCACGGCGCCGGGCCAGAGATGTTCGCCGTGCATCGCTTCGGCGCCGATGGGCGTTGTAATCGTGGGCGTGCCACACAACATGGCGTCGACAATCTTGCCTTTGATACCGGCACCGAAACGTAGTGGCGCCAGACAAATCCGCGCGCCAGACATGACCTCTAATGCATCTTCTGCCCAGTTCATGACATGGAAACCCTGGCTGGTGTTGTGCAGTGCAGTTGCCTTGGGCGGTGTGTAAGCGCCGTACAGGTGCAACTGGGCACTGGGCAGTTGCTCGCGGATCAGCGGCCAGATCGCGGTTTTCATCCAGAGCACCGCATCCCAGTTTGGCGCATGGCGAAAGTTACCAATACTGAGAAAATGCGCCCGGTCTTCAAAAGCCGCCGGCGGCACGCTCGGTAGATCGACCATGAGTGGACACCAGTGCAGCAAGTTACGCGGCAGCTTGAATTGCTCGACCAGCAATTCGATCTCCACGTCGGAGATCATCAGGTTCAAGTCGCAACGATAAATCGCTGCGATTTCCCGTTTGGCCAGATCGGTCTCAGCCATGAGCTCAAACTCTTCACGCAACGCCGGGGCGAACAATTCATTGAAGTCATTGGCGTCGTCACTGGACTTCAAGCGCTCCTTGAGGCGTTGATGGCGGGCATCTCGCAGGCTCTGCAGGTCGGAGGTCTCAAGCACGCGCAAAGCCTCCGGGCAGTGTTTTTCAACGCGCCAGCCGAACTGTTCCTCCATCATGAACCGATCGAACAGAACGATATCCGGGGCCAGTTCGCTGATGAACGTGTCGAAACTGCTGTTGTTCAGTTCGATCGGGATTTCGCGAATGCCCAAGGTACCGAGATCCGCCCGGTGTTCGCCGGTGCCCGCCGGGCTGCTGAATGTAATGTCCCAGCCCTGCTGCAAGAAAGTATCGAGAATTTGCATCATGTGCCCACCGGCCGCCGAAGAGCGGGGCTCGGGCCAGACGTAACCAATAACCAGGACTTTGGTTGCATGGGGTTGACTCATGAGAGACGTTCCTTGATACGAACAGAGGGTGAAGATAAGCAAGGTGAGATTAAACCACAGTCGACTGGACTTTTTTCATCCCGTTAGCATTACGATGCGGTCTGAATTAACCCCGTTATTCATGGGGCTGGTTACCTAAGTGATACGGAGTTCGCGTTTTATTTCGGCCTGCCTTAAGTAATTTGTATGTCGGGCAATGACTATTAACAACTAGGGTGTTTTAAAGTTTGCTCTGGATTCTATTACGGTGCAATCTCTATTTTTGTGAGGCGAAATCGCTATTAGCTCTTTCGTCTCGCTTATCAACAGGGAAGTGTAGTGATAATGAATTCTGTAAGTATAAGTGATGGCTTTGAAGAAGAGTATTCGTTGCTGTGGTTGCTGGACCCATTGGGAGAGTTCGCGGAACTCGATCCCGGGCCACGCCTTGCCAGAACGAGCGCAATAAATAGTCCAGCACCCGGCGAGGATGTATTTGAGGGTGTAAACGTAAAAGAGTTGAGCAATAAAATGCTCGACGGATGTGCAGATGTTATCGATCCCGCAGGTTTCGATCCTGCCTACTTTATTCGGTGTCGCATAGAAGAGACAGCCTTTGAGTTTGTATCGGATCCAAAGCTTCTTTCATTGATGACGCATGAAGCGAAAATTCGGGTTAAATATATTGAGTCTGGACCGGTTAAGCGTAGCGACTCGCTGAGCGCTGAACAAACACCTGCTGACTGGAAGGAAAAAACATTTACGCTGGCGGAAATCTGCACGGATTACCATCATCGCGTCCTGAAGGATAAAGGTTATAAGGAAGTAAAATGGCCCTCGTATTATCCTGCCGAGCTCGTTAAAACGTTTACCGATGCGGACTATCAAGCCGACTTCCGGCAGCACGTCGCTGATAATCTGCAACATCCGGCAGCACACGCCTTTGGAAGCCTGGTTAAAAAAACTGCACTCAACAAACTAGTGGTTAACTACATCCGGAATGACAAGAACTCCATGGAGGATCGGGTTATTGCCTTTGAGTATCTCAAAGGCGTCATTCCGCCACGAACCCTGAATTTGCACAGTGATCCGGATCTGGCTGTAGATAATGCGGTTTTCATTGGGCGCAGTAATCTTGATCGAGGGATATTGTTCTTTCTTGGTACGCATGACTACGCAATAGAATTTCCCGCCGGCCATGACGAACGAGGCAGATTTGTAGAAAAAAACGCGCAACTGCAAAATTTGTTGTTGATGCGTGTCCCCTTGAGTGCGCAACAGAAGCCTTATGTTCAGGATTTCAAGTATCGAGGGAAGGAGTTTCCTCTTTTTGCGACGCGTCCCAATTATCGGGAAGTTGTATTCCGGTCGAGTACAGACATCGGCAAAGACCTCTTCGATCGACAGATCAAACGGGCTTTGGCGGATATCGATACATTGGTCTCGACACACTCTGAACGTATCGCCGATATAACCCTGGAGGCGGCCGGCTATCTGCTGCAATGCGTGGCGTTCGCCGTATCTCTACCCTACGGCGGAACCGGGGCACTGGCGTCGGCGCCGGTCAGGATGTTGATTCCTTTCCTTTTGGGCCTGGGAGCTTCTGCAACCGATCTGATTCGAGCCGAGCTGTCGGACGACCCCGCAGAGGCTGACCGTCTAAGGATCAGTGCAGCGATCGGTGCTTTGGCTGAACTGGCTGGGCCGATTGCCGAGAAACTCCTCGGTAAAGCCCTGTCTATCGCCGCGAAGAAAAGAATCAGCCAAAGAGTGCTCGAGGTGCTCAAGCGCTCAAACAGACCTTCATTGGTACGAAGGCCCGCAGGCAGTATCAGCCATCAACTGGCAAGCACTACCGGCAAAGAAATACCCGGGGCAGGCAAGGGACCAGTTGTCGCCGGTTATCTATCGGAGTTGCCGGGTGGCCCTAATGTCGCTCAGAAACTTGCGACGGATTCACATGTGATCAGGCTTTCGGGGCCGGAAAAAGGTTACGTTTATCAGGGGTTCGTTTTCCGTGGCGACATGCGAGACCCATCGGTCCTCTTCGAGAAGGGCTTCACCCAACGCACTCCGATCAAGGATATCAATCAGGTCAATGGCTTCAAGGGTGGTTATGGTGGTGCCCATGACGCACTGGACCTTGACGGTGCCGGTATATCGACTTCAGCGTTCTACAAGAAAGACGGTGCGGGTGCATTTGTGTACGGCGGTCAAAAAGGCGGGTTTACCTATTTTATTGATGCTCGCCAGTTAGAGGGGTTTCATTTGTATGCCAATACCGAACTGGCGTTCCGTCCCAACTCCGGATTGAAACAGCTACCCCCGCTGGAGATCAACTTCGCGGTCGATCTGCCACCCGCGTTGATTCTCGGCGCCTATGACCACACAGGGAAGTTCATCCCCAATCCAAAGGCCATCGATCGGGCGATTAAAGCGAGCGGTGTCAGTTCGTTGGACGGGTTTGGACGAGATACAGGGAAAAAAATCGGTCAAGGGGTAGGCGTTGGTTCCGAATTGGCCGGTGTGGACTTTGGTAATGAAGGCGTGGCCGTTATCGAAACATCGCCCCCTGTGACAGACACACCTGCGACGGGCCCACGACCGACGACCGCAAAGGTCGACGCCAATGACATCATCGCTTTCAGGGAGCGGCAGGAAGCCAACCGTAAACGTCAGAATTCCTGAGTCGGTTCACTGCTCAGGTCAAAGGTGAAGCCAAAATGCCTTTGACCTTGTCGCGCAGCTGATCAATTGAAAACGGCTTGCCGATCACCTGCATGCCTTCAGGCGGATCAATGTTTTCGGCATAACCGCTGGCGAACAGGATCGGTAGTTCAGGGCGCAACATCCGGGCCTGAGTGGCCAGATCACGCCCGTCCATCTCCGGTAAGCCGACGTCGGTCATCATTAAATCGATGCGCTGGGCTTTATCGTTAAGGAATTCCAGCGCCTTTTCACTACCATCGGCCTCGAGTACCTTGAACTCCAGCTCCTCCAGAACATCGACTATCAGCATACGCACGATGTTGTCGTCTTCGACTACCAGGATGATGGATGGGGTGGACGACATAGTGGGCTCTCAGGTTGAATTCACGGTTGCCGGTCGATCGAAATCGCCGGGCTATTGCTTGAGTAAGTGACGGAACCCAACAAGTTCCCACACGGTAGAAAAAAGAATAGCCGCACACGTGCCGGCAAGGATAACCGCTCCTTCGCGCCGGAGCAGTGGAATGTAGGATTTTGCGCGAAAAGGTGTCAGAAAATTGGATCGATGTGCCACTTTTGGGGCAAACTCTGTGGTTTTCAACAGTTCGACAAGGCTCCCCCATGACATCCGCGTCTTCGGTTGATGAGCAACAATTCCGTAAACTCCTGAGCCGCAACGTCAGCCTGCCGTTGGTTGTCGGCGTGCTCAGTGCGGTGTTCTTTGTCTCGCTGATCACTTATCTGCTGTCGGTGATCCAGTGGGTCGAGCACACCGACCGGGTGATCAATAACGCCAATGAAGCGAGCAAGCTGACCGTCGATCTGGAAACCGGTATGCGCGGCTTCCTGCTCACTGGCAACGAGCAGTTCCTTGAGCCCTACGAGACGGCCAAGCCGCGAATCAATGTCGCCCTCAAGACCTTGCTCGAACTGACTGTGGACAATCCGGTCCAGACCGACCGCCTGCACCGGCTCCAGGCCTTGCAGGATGAGTGGGCCACTTACGCAAAAACAATGATCGATTTGCAGCGCGCCAGCGGCGACTACCGCGGCGCCGTCAAGGCCGGGCGCGGCAAGCGGCTGACCGATGAGATCCGCAAGCAATTCGAAGACGTGATCGACATGGAGCAGCAGTTGCGCACCACGCGCAACGAGGAAGTGCGCCGCACCACGATCTGGAGTATCAGCTTTTATCTGTTGTTTATCGCCGGTATCAGTTCATTGCTGGCCTACATTGGCCGTCGGGATTTGCTCAACCTTTCGCACAGTTACAGCGCCAATCTCACCGCGCAACAGGCCAGCGCCCAGCGTCTGGAGCAACAGGCCTGGTTGCGCAATGGTCAAACCGAGCTGGCCGAGCAAGTGCTGGGGCAACTGTCGCTTAATCTGCTGGGCCGCAACATTTTGCAATTTTGTGCGCAGTACCTCGGCAGCGCCGTGGCGGCTATTTATGTTCGTGAAGAACACGGTGGCCTCAAACGCATTGCATCCTACGGTTTCTCCCGCGAGCAGGAAGCACTTGAGCATCAGATTTACAGCGATGAAGGCATTGTCGGCCAGGTAGCGAGCCAGGCTCGCTTGATCCGGCTTGATGACGTACCGAGCGACTACTTCAAGGTCAGCTCCGGCCTGGGCGAAGGTCTGCCGCATAGCGTGCTGGTGGTGCCGACCAGTGACGACGATCGGGTCAACGGTGTGATCGAACTGGGCTTCTTGCGCCCGCTGACTGACCGCGATGTCGAATTGCTTGAACTGATTGCCGGCAACATCGGCACGTCCATCGAGGCCGCTCGCTATCGCCAGCGCTTACAGGAAGTGTTGGCCGAAACCCAGCAGCTTAATGAAGAGCTGCAAGTTCAGCAGGAAGAACTCAAGACCGCCAACGAAGAGCTGGAAGAACAGTCGCGGATTCTCAAAGAGTCCCAGGCTCATTTGGAAACCCAACAGGTCGAGCTTGAACAAACCAATGAACAACTCGCCGAGCAGGCCGCAATCCTGGCCGAACAGCGCGACGCGATGGACCTGAAGAACACCGAGCTCAATCAGGCCCAGTCCCAGCTCGAAGAACGCGCCGAAGAGTTGCAGCGCTCGAGCAAGTACAAGTCTGAATTCCTTGCCAACATGTCCCACGAGTTGCGCACGCCGCTGAACAGCTCGTTGATCCTGGCCAAGTTGCTGGCAGAAAACCCTCAGGAAAACCTCAGCGCCGAGCAGGTCAAGTTTGCCGAGTCGATCTACTCTGCCGGCAATGATTTGCTCAACTTGATCAACGACATTCTCGACATTTCCAAGGTCGAGGCCGGCAAGCTTGAGATACGACCGGAGAACACCAGTGTCGCGCGTCTGGTGGATGGCTTGCGCGGGATGTTCCAGCCATTGGCTGCCGACAAGAACCTGGATTTCCAGGTCGAGGTGCAGGCCGGTGCGCCGATGATGATCTTCACCGACCGCCAGCGCCTGGAGCAGGTCATCAAGAACCTGCTGTCCAACGCAGTGAAATTCACCGAAAAAGGCACCGTCAGCCTGACCGTCGCCAGCCAGCCCGGCGACGGTATCGCTTTCATCATTCGCGATTCGGGGATTGGTATTGCCGAGGATCAGCAGGAAAGCATTTTCGAAGCCTTCCGCCAGGCCGATGGCACCACCAATCGCCGTTACGGCGGCACCGGCCTGGGCTTGTCGATTTCCCGTGACCTGGCCGCCTTGCTGGGCGGTTCGATCAGTGTCACCAGCGAGCCGGGGCAGGGCAGTGTGTTCACGCTGGATTTGCCACAGCAATATGTTGAACCGGGCGAAGAGCCTGTCGAGCCGATGATAGCCACTCTGGTTGCCATTACGCCGAGAATACCGACCGCCGCGCTGGTGCCGCTGATTGCCGAAGTTGATATCCCGCGTTTCGACGACGATCGCACCAAGGCGCCATTCACTACTCGGTGCATTCTGGTGGTGGAAGACGAGCCGAATTTTGCGCGTATCCTTTACGACCTGGCGCATGAACTGGGGTATCAGTGCCTGGTGGCCCACGGTGCCGACGAAGGCTACGATCTGGCCACAGCGTTTATTCCCGACGCCATTCTGCTGGACATGCGTCTGCCGGATCATTCCGGGTTGACCGTGTTGCAACGCCTGAAGGAACACGCTGAAACCCGGCACATTCCGGTGCATGTGATTTCGGTGGAAGACCGGGTTGAGGCCGCGATGCACATGGGCGCCATCGGGTATGCGGTCAAGCCGACCACTCGCGAAGAACTCAAGGACGTGTTTGCCCGCCTTGAAGCCAAGCTGACCCAGAAGGTCAAACGCATCCTGCTGGTCGAAGACGATGATTTGCAGCGCGACAGCATTGCCCGGCTGATCGGCGACGATGACATTGAGATCACTGCCGTTGGCCTGGCACAGGATGCCCTGACCCTGCTGCGAACGACGATTTACGACTGCATGATCATCGACTTGAAGCTGCCTGACATGCTCGGCAACGACCTGCTCAAGCGCATGTCCACCGAAGATATCTGCTCGTTCCCACCGGTGATCGTCTACACCGGGCGCAACCTGACCCGGGACGAAGAGGCCGACCTGCGCAAGTATTCGCGCTCAATCATCATCAAGGGGGCGCGCTCGCCCGAGCGTTTGCTGGATGAGGTGACACTCTTTCTGCACCAAGTCGAATCCAGGTTGTCCCATGAACGGCAGAGGATGCTCAAGACCGCGCGCAGCCGCGACAAGGTTTTCGAGGGTCGCAAGGTGCTGCTGGTGGACGACGATGTACGCAATATCTTTGCCCTCACCAGTGCTCTGGAGCAAAAGGGTGCAGTCGTGGTCATCGGTCGAAACGGCCGTGAAGCGATTGAAAGGCTGAATGAAGTCGAGGACATCGATCTGGTGTTGATGGACGTGATGATGCCGGAGATGGATGGCTACGAAGCCACCATCGAGATCCGCAAGGATCCGCGCTGGCGCAAGCTGCCGATCATTGCGGTGACGGCCAAAGCCATGAAGGACGATCAGGAGCGCTGCCTGCAAGCGGGCTCCAATGATTACCTGGCCAAGCCCATCGACCTGGATCGCCTGTTCTCGCTGATTCGCGTGTGGTTACCGAAGATGGAACGCATTTAGTGGAACGCATTTATTCAGTGGAGCGAAATAGCGAAATCGAATTGCGCTTGTTGATCGAGGCGATCTACCTCAAATACAGCTATGACTTTCGCGACTACTCCGGCGCTTCGATCAAGCGTCGGGTCAATCACGCGTTGAGCCAGTTCGAGTGCGCCACTATTTCGGCGTTGCAGGAAAAGGTCCTGCATGACCCGACGGCGTTCATGCAATTGCTGCAATTGCTGACGATCCCAGTCAGCGAAATGTTTCGTGACCCTTCGCATTTCCTGGCGATCCGTCAGGAAGTGGTGCCACTGCTCAAGACTTACCCCTCGATCAAGATCTGGATCGCCGGTTGCAGCACGGGGGAAGAGGTTTATTCGATGGCCATTCTGCTGCGTGAAGAAGGCTTGCTCGATCGCACCATCATTTACGCCACGGACATCAATCCACGCTCGCTGGATAAAGCCAAGCAAGGGATTTTCTCCATGGAGAATGTCCGTGCCTACACTCATAACTACCAGCAGGCAGGTGGCCAGCGTTCGTTTGCCGACTACTACACGGCGGCCTACGGTTACGCCATTTTTGACAAGACGCTGTGTGAGAACGTGACCTTCGCCGATCACAGTCTGGCGACCGACAGTGTCTTTTCAGAAACTCAATTAATTTCGTGTCGTAACGTTTTGATTTATTTCAATAAAAAGCTTCAGGATCGTGCGTTCGGATTGTTCCATGAATCCCTTTGCCATCGTGGATTCCTGGTGCTGGGCAGCAAGGAAACACCGGATTTTTCTGCCTTCGGGAGCCAGTTTGAACCGTTGGTCAAACACGAACGGATTTACCGCAAATCATGAACAGTGCAGCGGATTTGCCTTCTATAGAGGCTATCGTGATCGGCGCCTCGGCCGGCGGTGTAGAGGCGCTGCTGAATATCCTCAGCCCACTGCGAAAAGGCTTCAGGCTGCCGATCATCGTGGTACTGCATCTCCCTGACGAGCGCCGCAGCCAGCTGGCAGGGGTGTTCGCCCGGCGAGTCTCCATGCCTGTACTGGAAGCCTGCGACAAGACGCTGGTGAACGCCGGAACGCTCTATTTCGCGTCTCCGGGTTACCACTTGTCGGTGGAGCAGGACCGCAGTTTTTCCTTGAGTCTGGAAGCCCGCGTGCATTATTCGCGACCGGCCATCGACTATCTGTTCGAGTCGGCCGCCGATGCCTACGGTTCAGCCCTGGCCGCGGTGTTGTTGACCGGCGCCAACCGTGATGGCGCCAGCGGTCTGGCGCAGGTCAAATACCGTGGCGGCATGACCATCGTCCAGGACCCGGACGAAGCTCAGGTTGCTACCATGCCCCAGGCGGCACTTGATATACACCAGCCGGACCACATTCTCCCTATACGCGGCATCGGCCGTCTGCTTGTCGAGCTGGAACGAATCGCATGCTAAGTACTATCCAAGCCAAACTGCTGATCGTCGACGATCTGCCGGAGAACCTGTTGGCGCTCGAAGCGCTGATCAGACGCGAAGACCGTATCGTCTACAAAGCCTTGTCCGCCGATGAAGCCTTGTCGTTGTTGCTGCAACACGAATTCGCCATGGCCATCCTCGACGTGCAGATGCCTGGGATGAACGGCTTCGAGCTGGCCGAGCTGATGCGCGGCACGGAAAAGACCAAGAACATCCCGATTGTGTTCGTCAGCGCTGCCGGCCGAGAGCTGAACTACGCGTTCAAGGGTTACGAAAGCGGCGCCGTGGATTTTCTCCACAAGCCGCTGGATATCCACGCGGTCAAAAGCAAGGTCAACGTGTTCGTCGAACTGTTTCGCCAAAGCAAGGCGATGAAACAGCAGGTCGAAGAGTTGGAGCAGAGTCGCCGTGAGCAGGAAGCGCTGCTCAAGCAGTTACAAAGTACCCAGCTGGAACTGGAGCAAGCGGTGCGCATGCGCGATGACTTCATGTCCATCGTTGCCCACGAAGTCCGCACGCCGCTCAACGGCCTGATCCTCGAAACCCAGTTGCGCAAGATGCACCTGGCCCGGGATAACGCCGCGGCGTTCGCTCTGGACAAAATGCACGCGATGGTCGATCGCGACGAGCGCCAGATCAAAAGCCTGATTCGCCTGATCGAAGACATGCTCGATGTGTCGCGAATTCGCACCGGCAAGTTGTCGATCCGACAGACGCGCTTCGATCTGTCGGCGCTGGTTCGCGGCTTGTTGCAGAACTTTGCCCCGCAGATCGATGCTGCCGAATCTTCGGTAACGCTCGACGCCGAGCAACCGGTGGTGGGCAACTGGGACGAATTTCGCATTGAACAGGTGATCTCCAATCTGCTGACCAATGCTTTACGATACGGCGCCAAGAGTCCGATCACCGTTAAGGTGTACAGTGAGAGCGGTCAGGCTCGGGTGGAAGTGCGCGATCTTGGGATCGGCATCGGCGAAGAGAACCAGAAGCGAATTTTCCAACAGTTCGAAAGAGTCACGGCCAAACACGCTGTCGCGGGGTTGGGCCTGGGCTTGTTTATTTCCGAGCAGATTGTGGCCGCCCATGGCGGTTCCATTACCGTCGAAAGCCGGATTGGCGAAGGCGCCTTGTTTCGCGTTTGTCTGCCGCTGTAGGAAAACAGCCCGATAAACGCAACCTCTGATCGACCCCACGGTCGTATCAGCAGCTATTGACCGAACAAAGGCTTCCCATGAGTGAAGATGCACAAGACGTCGTATTGATCGTCGAAGATGACCCCTCGATTTTGATGGTGCTGTCGGCCTATCTGTCGGGTGAGGGCTACCGGGTATTGCAGGCCGAAAACGGCGAGCAGGCCTTCGAAATTCTGTCGAGCAAACCCCACTTGGACATGATGATCACCGACTTCCGCCTGCCGGGCGGAATTTCTGGCGTCCAGATTGCTGAGCCTGCCGTAAAGCTGCGACCGGAGCTGAAGGTGATCTTTATCAGCGGTTATCCGCAGGAGATCCGCGAGACGGACAGCCCGATCACCCGTAAGGCGCCGATCCTGGCCAAGCCGTTCGATCTGGATGTACTGCAAGAGCTAATGCAGGAAATGCTTTCCTGACCACACGTGTCGACCATTAGCCGACACGTGTTCAAATCATCGACGATTCAAGGCTTTACTTGATCCCCTGGTAGGTAAGTAAAAGTCGCGTCGCTGGAGGGAAGGGCGGGCAATGTCAACTTTATGATAGGAACAACTTTTCCTCCGGTTTTGGCATAGAAGTCCTTTTGATCATGTTGTGCCCCGGCCAAACCTCCCGGTAGGTAGTAAAAGGCCTCGAGGGGTAACTCCAGGGGAATATTTTGCGGCCAGGTGGCTAGAACCAGCTCGCTATAGTCGTACGTGCCGGCAAACAGATTACTTTGGTTGTGGGCCCGGATTGACTGGTAGAAGGAGTCGGCGGCCTGATCGTTCATACTGTCACGTACATCGAAGCTGCACATGTTCCAGGTATTCAGCCGCCAGTTCGCAAGCCACTGTTCCGCGGTGGTCACACCGATTGTCTGACAGCGCCGACTCTTGTCCGGTGCATATGGGTGAGCACCGCAACCCGGTTTATCCCTCAATTGAGTCGCGCCATCTCTCGGGTATGCGCAAAGGATTTCTATCTGTTTGGTGCCGGAGGGCCTGGACAGTACGGGGTAGAAAATGAAGCCATTGTTTTGGCCAAACACCAGGCTTTTGAACTTCAAGTCTTTACTCAAGAATGTAAAGGAAACGCCGCCGCTGGTTTGTGAGTGCGGACTAGGGTTCCAGCTTGAGTAGTTATTCGAAGGCACCGTTGACCTCAGAATCACGCCTCGGCAGAGGAAGGCCGGCATCGAATTTTTGCCACAATTAATGCGCACATCTTGATATCGGCGGGTCAGCTCTGCTGCCACTTCCGCGCCGTTTGGCGAAGATGTAAGCGTTGCAAGTGTTGAAGTATCGGCAGGTTCAGAGAGAGGTACTTCATTCTGGCGAGCTGTCTGACAGCTGGCTAGCACTACGCAAAGCGAAAGAATCAGTAGGTGCTTCATTTCGGTATCCCTTCAGAAATTCGCGCAATGCCGATTAAACGGCGATGAGCATTGCGTCGTAGAAGGGATTGGAACGCAGTCGAACATTATCGAATAGCTGTCAAACCTGACAAGTAGGCAGGCACGAAAGGATGAGCTATCGTGTCGAGTTTCCCACCGTTTTCAGACTCGGATCATCTCCCGCACCTTCGCCGTCAACAGGTCGAAGGTGAAGGGCTTGGTGATCATCTGCATGCCTGAGTCAAGGAACCCGCCACGCACAGCCGCGTGCTCGGCATACCCGGTGATGAACAACACCTTGAGCTCGGGCCGGTACTGCCGGCCGATTTCCGCCAGTTGCCGGCCATTCATGCCCGGCAAGCCGACGTCGCTGATCAACAGATCGATACGCTGCGCGGAATCGAGAATCGGCACCGCGCTGTCGGCATCGCCTGCCACGACGAAGGCATAACCCAGCTCACTCAATACCGTGCTGACCAACACCCGCACCGCCGGATCATCCTCGACGATCAGCACCGTTTCGCCGTTCTGTGCGAAGGGGGCGTGCTGGACGTCTACCGGTCTGTCCTTAGGGGCGTCACCGCGCAAGCGTGGCAGAAACAAACTCACCGTGGTGCCTTCGCCCACTTCGCTGTGAATGGCGACGTGGCCGCGCGATTGTTTGCTGAAACCATAAATCATCGACAGTCCAAGGCCTGTGCCCTGACCGGTCGGTTTGGTGGTAAAGAAGGGGTCAAAAGCTCGGTTGATGGTGCTTTGCGGCATGCCACACCCGGTGTCGGTGACGCTCAGCACCACATAATCACCCGGTTGAAGGTTGCTCTGAGCCTTGGTGAACTCAATGTCCAGATGTTGATTGCTGGTCTTCACCACCAGTTTGCCGCCGTCGGGCATCGCATCCCGGGCATTGATCACCAGATTGAGCAGGGCGCTTTCCAGCTGGTTGGGATCGGCCTCAGCCACCCAGAGTTGCTCGTTCAGTTGCATGTCCAGCTGAATGCTTTCGTTGATGCTGCGTTGCAGCAGTTCGCCCATGGAAACCACCAGGGCGTTCATTTCCACGGGTTTGGAATCCAGCGACTGACGCCGGGAAAACGCCAGCAGACGGTGGGTCAAGCCTGCCGCGCGGTTGGCTGAGGTCACCCCCAGGTCGATAAGACTGTCCAGATCTTCGATGCGGCCACGCGCCAGTCGCCGGCGCAACAGCTCAAGGCTGCCGATGATGCCGGTCAGCATGTTGTTGAAGTCGTGGGCAATACCGCCGGTGAGCTGGCCAACCGCTTCCATTTTCTGCGATTGGCGCAGGGCTTCTTCATTGTGTCGCAGCTGAGCGGTGCGTTCCTCGACCTGCTGTTCAAGCGTTTCGAGGGTGTTTTGCAGTCGCAGTTCGCTTTGACTCAAATCGATCAGTCGGTCCCTGGCTTCGTACTGTCGTCGACGTCCGCGCAACGCGGTAGTCACCAGGCTGATTAACGTAACCGGGTGAAAAGGGCGCTCAAGAAAGGTCACGTTCCCCAACTGCGGGCCGTAGCGCGACGCCGGGTTTTGTTCCGGGCCGCCATGGTAGATCATCAACACAATTGGAAGGTCGGACCAGGCAGGCTGTTGCTCGATCAGACCGAACAGCGGTTCAAGATCACCGCCCAACAAGGCCTCGGAAGAGATCAGCAGCAGTCCTGCCCCTTGCTCCAATTCGCCGCACAACGCCACCAAGTCCCGAGTGATCACCCCGTCGTAACCCGCTTCGTTGAGCATCATCAGCGCAATCTGGCTGTCGCGGCCCCGCGGCGCGAGAATGATCGCGCGCTCGGACTTCGCCTCCTGGGCAATCACGGACTGCCTTCCTCAAGCAAGGGTTTGCTGGCACCCAGATAAGTAGGGACGCCGCTCAATACCCCTTGAAACGCATCCAGCGGTTCACCGATGGTCATGCCCTGAGCGCTGATGCGGTATTCACGAATGGTGGACTCATGGCTGCCCGTGCGTTTCTTGATGATCGAAATCGCCCGACGAACCTTGCCCAGTGCTTCGAAGTAGCGCAGCAGGATGACCGTATCGGCCAGATAGGTGATGTCCACGGGGGCCTGCATGTCACCGATCAGTCCATGCTGGGCGACCGTCATGAAGGTCGCGGCACCCTGGCGATTGAGGTACAACAGCAGCTCGTGCATGTGCAGCACCAGTGCCTTTTCTTCAGGCATCGCCGCCTGATAGCCGTTGATGCTGTCGATCACCACGGTTTTGATATCGCCCTCATCGACGCAGCGACGAACCCGATAGGAAAACTCTCCGGGAGACAACTCGGCCGCGTCCACTTGCTCGATCAGCAGGTTGCCGGTGTCTTGAAGCGCCTTGAGGTCGATGCCGATGTTCTTCATACGCTCGAACAGTAACCCGAGCTCTTCATCGAAAATGAACAGCGCGGCTTTTTCGCCCCGAGCCACGGCGGCAGCGGCGAAGATCGTCGATATCAGCGATTTGCCGGTACCGGCCGGGCCAAGGATCAGCGTGCTGGACCCGGTCTCGATGCCGCCGCCGAGCAGGGCGTCCATTGCCTTGATGCCGCTGGACAATTGTTGGCGGACATAGCGACCGCGGTGTTCGGCGGCCACCAGACGCGGAAATACATGCACGCCGTCGCCCATGATGGTGAAGTCGTGATATCCGCCGCGGTACTTCTGACCGCGGTATTTCACCACGCGAATCCGTCGACGTTCGGCGCCATAGTGGGGTGTCAGCTCCTCAAGGCGAATGACGCCGTGGGCCACACTGTGCACCGTTTTATCGAGGGGTTCGGTGGTCAGGTCGTCCAACAACACCACCGTGGCGTCATAGCGCACGAAGTAATGTTTGATCGCGAGGATCTGGCGACGGTAGCGCAGCGAGCTTTGGGCCAGCAGACGGATCTCGGAAAGACTGTCGAGCACTACGCGGGTCGGCTTGATTCGTTCGACGACTTCGAAAATCTGCTGGGTGGCTTCGCCCAGTTCAAGGTCCGAGGAATACAGCAAACTCTGTTGATGCTCGGCATTGAGCAGGTTTTCCGGGGGTGTCAGTTCGAAGATGTGGATGTTCTCATCCAACTCCCAGCCGTGGGACAACGCTCCCTGCCGCAGCTCGCGCTCGGTTTCCGACAAGGTGATGTACAACGAGCGTTCGCCGGCACGAGCGCCGGCCAACAGGAAATGCAAAGCGACGGTGGTTTTACCGGTTCCGGGCTCACCCTCCAGTAAAAACACATGGCCGCGGGACAATCCACCCGCCAGGATGTCATCCAGACCTTCGATGCCGGTGGCGGCTTTTGCACTGATCAACTCGTTAGATGTAGACAAAAAATGCCCTCTCATGACTAGGGGAAACGAGGCAGCAGGCCGTAAGTGCCTGAATGGACTGCCTGTTCACTTGACCCTTGGCCGAGATGACGAGTTCAACGAAAGTTTTGCTACGGTTAAAGCCCTTGCTGCAACGCAGGGTCGTCGGGATTGAGTTGTTCAAGTTGCGCCAACAGGATCTGCACGTTTTGCAGCTGTCCGCTTTCCTTCCAGTAGTTGATCAGCAATACCCGGGCCTTGCGGTCGGCCGGGTGGCGCTGGACGATCTCCTGTAACTGTTTCTGCGCCGCTTCAAGCTCCTGTTCATCGTGAAGCGTGGTGGCCAGGTCGTAACGGTATTCCTTGTTGTCCGGCTCCAGCTCCACGGCTTTGGAAAGGCCGAGCAGGGCGAATTCACTTTGCCCGTGATGCAGCAGCCAGAGACCCAGGGCATGTTGCAGGTAGGCTGAATTGGGTTGGGCCTTCAGCTGCTTGGCCAACAGCTGCTGGGCGGCATCGTTTTGGCCCTGTCGATCCAGCACTTCGATCTGCATCACCAGCGCCGGCAGGTTGCCGGGCGCAAGGCGCAAGGTGTTCTCCAGTGCCTGCCGCGCCTCTTTCAATTCGGCGTTGTGCAAATGCAGTCGAGCCAATTGATAGTGGTTGTCGGCGTTCTCCGGCTGACTCTTCAGATCCTGTTCCCAGGCATCGATGGCTTGCTCGAGCGGCCCGAAGTACAAACCGAGATCGTCCGGCGAAAGCCCCAGCAAGGCGTTCACGGCGGCATAGCGGACGCGCTGTTCGCTGTCATCGAGTAAAGGGCCCAGCAGCAGGCTGCGCTGACCGCTGGGCACCAGACCGCTGATGCTTTTGATCGCCGCAATGCGCACCTCTGGCGATTCATGCTGCAAGTCCGCATCGGCCAGTTTCAGGGCCACGGAGCTGGGGTAGTTGGGCAGTTCGGCATGCAACCAGATGCGGCGTTTGGCCGATATATCAGAGCGGCCCAATTGCTGGTAGAGAACCCGCGCTGCACCCGGTTGGCCTGCGCGCGCCTGGTTCAGCGCTTCGCTGTAGCCACGCTTGATCGCCTCCGGCACTGCGGGGGTTGTGCTGCGCAGGAAAACCCAGGCAAGGCCGATGGCAAACAGGACGCAGAGGCTGATGAGCAGGTAGCGGCGGGACTGGGGCATGCAGGAATCCGGGAGCTGGCAAGCTGTTGCAAGGTTGCCAGCTTCGGTCAGGCAGGGCTGTGAGTCAAACCCCGTGTTGGGGGAGGGCGACCGTCCAGGATAACAAGAAGGCACACTAACCCTGTGGGAGCGGGCTTGCTCGCGAAGACGGCTGCACATTCAACATTAATGTCGGCTGACAGATCGCATTCGCGAGCAAGCCCGCTCCCACAAGGTTAGCGTTGCATTCGGAACAAGTAAAAAAAAGCCCCGCGACCGAATGAGGCGCAGGGCAAAGGAATTGGTTGGTTGCGGCCAACCAAAGGAGCTCGTTAAAACATTACTGGCTGGCGACCGTCTCTGGTTGCCAGCCACCGCCGAGGGCTTTGTAAATCGCGACAATGCCGCGGTACAGATCGACTTCGGCCTGGGCCTGGTTGTCTTCAGCCGCCAGACGCTCACGCTGGGCGTCGAGCAGGACGAGGAAGTCCGCCGTGCCTTCGCGGTAGCGAATGTCGGCCAGGTCGGCCGCGGCGCGACTGGATTCACTCTGACGAATCAGCGAGATCAGGCGTTGTTGACGTTTGCCGTAGTCGCTAAAGGCGTTTTCCGACTCTTCCAACGCCAACAGCACTTGCTGCTCGTAGGTCGCCAGAGCGCCCTCGGCATCTGCATCGGCGCCACGTAAACGGGCGCGCACGCTGCCAAGGTCGAACGCAGCCCAGGTAATACTTGGGCCCAGCGCCCAGGCGTTGGCCGCCGAGGAGCCGATTTGCGAACCGCGCCCGGCAGTGAAGCCAAGGAAGCCGCTGAGGCTGACCCGTGGGAACAAATCGGCCTTGGCCACGCCGATACGGGCAGTGGCGGAAGCCAGTTTGCGCCCGGCGCTAAGGATGTCCGGGCGACGTTGCAGCAGTTCACCCGGATCACCGATCGGCAGGGCCTTGGCGATCGCCGGCAAATCTTTTGGACTCAGGTCGACGGTCAGCCTGTCCGGACGTTCACCCAGCAGGGTGGCGATGCGGTTGCGTTGACGAACCTGTTCGGCCTGCAGTTGCGGCACGCTGGCTTCGACAGACGCCAGGCGTGCATCGGCGCGGACCACATCGAGCTGATCGCCGACGCCGGCATCACGCAGGCTGACGGTGATCTTGCTCGATTCCTGCTGGTTGTTCAGGTTGGCCAGGGCGATCTTTTCCCGCAGCTGCGCACCGCGCAGTTGACCGTAGGCGTCCACCAGTTCGGCAATCATGGAGACTTGCAGTTGGTAGAGATCGGCTTCGAGTGCCTGCTGTTCGGCGTCGGCGGATTCCAGGTTGCGCTGGATACGGCCAAACAGGTCGATCTCCCACGCCATGTCCAGGCCCAGGTCGTAGCGTTCGCTGCTAACCCGTTTCGTGGTCTGGCCCGGGATCTGACCCTTGGCCAGGTCACTGCTGGCCCGGCTGGTGATAGTCGGCATGGCGTCATTGCTGGCGTCATCGCGGATCGCCCGGGCCGCTTTCCAGCGCGCGAAGGCGACGCGCAAATCGCGGTTGCCTTGCAGCGAGTGAGTCACCAACTGGTTGAGCGTCGGGTCTTCGAACTGCTGCCACCAGATGCCTTCGAAACGCGAGCGGTCGAAGTTCTTCTGACCGGCGCTGCCATCGGTGGCGGTCGTGATGTTGGCCGGCTCAGTGGCTGGAGTCTTGTAGTCCGGGCCCACGGCACAGGCACTCAGGGCCAGTACCAGAAGGCTCGGCAGGAAGGCTTTCAGGCTCATTGTTGCGCCTCCGGTTTCAGGGCCTTGGCCGCTTTGCGCGCTTCACCGCGCTCCACAAAGTTACGAATCAATACGTAGAACACTGGCGTCAGCAACAGACCGAAGAAGGTCACCCCGAGCATCCCGGAGAACACCGCTACACCCATGGCGTGACGCATTTCGGCACCGGCGCCACTGGAGAACACCAGAGGCACGACACCCATGATGAACGCGAAGGAAGTCATCAGGATCGGCCGCAGACGCAGGCGGCAAGCTTCCAGTACCGCCGCGAGCGGGCTGAGGCCTTCGTCCTGCTGTCTATCCTTGGCAAACTCGACGATCAAAATCGCGTTTTTACAGGCAAGCCCCACCAGTACGATCAAGCCGATCTGGGTGAAGATGTTGTTGTCGCCTCCCGAAGCAATCACACCGGTAATGGCCGACAGCAGGGTCATCGGTACGATCAGGATCACCGCCAGTGGCAGGCTCCAGCTTTCGTATTGAGCCGCGAGCACCAGGAACGCCAGCAGTACGCAGAGCGGGAACACGAACAGTGCAGTGTTGCCGGACAAAATCTGCTGGTAGGTCAGGTCGGTCCACTCGTAGGTCATGCCGTTCGGAAGTTCTTCCTTGAGCAGTTTTTCGATGGCTTTTTCGGCCTGGCCGGAGCTGTAGCCGGGGGCTGCCGCACCGTTGATTTCAGCGGTGATGAAACCGTTGTAGTGCATCACGCGGTCCGGGCCCGAGGTGTCGCTGACTTTGATGAAGGTCGCCAGCGGGATCATCTCGCCTTTGTTGTTACGTACTTTCAGCTGACCGATCTGGTCCGGTTCGAGACGGAACTGCTGCTCGGCCTGAACGTTGACCTGATAGGTACGACCGAAGCGGTTGAAGTCGTTGGCATACAGCGAACCCAGATAGATCTGCAGGGTGTCGAAGATGTCGCTGACGGCCACACCATGAGTCTTGGCTTTTTCCCGGTCGATAGCCGCATCGACCTGTGGCACGTTCACGGTGTAGCTGGTGAACAGGGCGGCCAGTTCCGGCACGTTGTGGCTTTTGTTGATGATGTTCATGGTTTCTTTGTACAGCTCGTCATAGCCCAGGTTGCCCCGGTCTTCGATCTGCAGGCGGAAACCACCGATGGTGCCCAGGCCTTGTACGGGCGGCGGCGGGAAGATCGCCATGTAGGCTTCCTGAATCCCGGCGAACTGGCCGTTCAACGCACCGGCAATTGCACCGGCGGACATGCTCGGGTCTTTGCGCTCGTCGAAAGGTTTCAGGGTCACGAACACGATGCCGGCGTTAGGGCTGTTGGTGAAGCCGTTGATCGACAGGCCAGGGAAGGCCACCGCACTTTCCACGCCAGGCTGTTTCAGGGCCAGGTCGGACATGCGTTTGATCACGTCTTCGGTACGGTCCAGGCTCGAGGCATCCGGCAGTTGAGCGAAGGCCACCAGGTATTGCTTGTCCTGGCCGGGTACGAACCCGGTCGGGGTGTTGGCGAAACCGAAGAAGGTCAGCACCATCAGGCCTGCGTACAACAGGAGGGCGATACCGCTGCTGCGGATAACCCGGCCCACGGTGCCGACATAGCCGTGGCTGGCCTTGTCAAAGAAGCGGTTGAACGGACGGAACAGCCAGCCACCAAAGATCTTGTCGAGGACCTTGGAGAAACGATCCTTCGGCGCGTCATGGCTTTTGAGCAACACAGCCGCCAGGGCAGGCGACAGGGTCAGCGAGTTGAACGCCGAGATCACGGTCGAGATCGCGATGGTCAGGGCGAATTGCTTGTAGAACTGCCCGGTCAATCCGGAGATGAAGGCTGCCGGGATAAACACCGCACACAGCACCAGCGCCGTCGCGATGATCGGACCGGTCACTTCACGCATGGCCCGCTTGGTCGCTTCGACCGGAGTGAGCCCCAGTCCGATGTTTCGCTCGACGTTTTCCACCACCACGATGGCGTCGTCCACCACGATACCGATGGCCAGTACCAACCCGAAGAGTGACAGGGCGTTCAGCGAGAAGCCGAACAGGTGCATCACAGCAAACGTACCGATCAGCGAAACCGGCACCGCCACCAACGGAATGATCGAGGCGCGCCAGGTTTGCAGGAACAGGATCACTACCAATACAACAAGGATCAGTGCTTCGAAGAGGGTGTGAACCACTGCTTCGATCGAGCCGCGCACGAAGATCGTCGGGTCATAGACGATGCTGAAGTCCATGCCTTCCGGGAAGTTCTTCTTCAGCTCGGCCATCTTGCCGCGCACTTCGTTGGAGATTTCGATCGCGTTGGAGCCAGGGCGCTGGAAGATCGGGATCGCCACGGCCGGCTGGTTATTCAGCAGCGAGCGCAGGGCGTACTGGCTGGAACCCAATTCAATCCGAGCGATGTCTTTCAGGCGCGTGATTTCACCGTTGTCGCCGGAGCGAATGATGATGTTCTCGAACTCTTCTTCAGAAACCAGACGGCCTTGCGTGTTGACCGACAGCTGGAATGCGGTGGCATTCGGTGCAGGAGGTGCGCCCAATGCGCCGGCAGCCACCTGACGGTTCTGTTCACGGATGGCGGTCACGACGTCGGTGGCGGTCAGGTTACGCGAAGCGGTCTTGTTCGGATCGAGCCAGACCCGCAGCGAGTAATCGCCCATACCGAACAACTGCACGTCACCGACACCGCCCAGACGCGCCAGCTCATCCTTGATGTTGAGCAAGGCGTAGTTGGACAGGTAGAGCATGTCGTAGCGTTTGTCCGGCGAGGTCAAGTGCACAACCATGGTCAGGTCGGGCGAAGCCTTGTCCACGGTGATACCGATGCGCGTCACTTCTTCTGGAAGTTTCGGCTCGGTCCGGGTCACACGGTTCTGCACCTGCACCTGTGCGTTGTCCAGGTCAGTGCCCAGGGCGAAGGTGATGGTCAGGGTGATCTTGCCGTCCGCGGTGGACTGCGAAGACATGTACAGCATGTTTTCGACGCCAGTGATGGCTTGCTCCAGAGGCGCTGCCACGGTTTCACCGATGACTTTTGGGTTGGCGCCCGGGAAGTTGGCACGAACCACAACGGTCGGCGGAACCACTTCCGGGTATTCGCTGATCGGCAACTGGAACAGCGAGATGGCGCCGGCGATCAGGATCAGCAGCGAAAGTACCGCTGCGAAGATCGGCCGTGAAATGAAGAATTGAGAAAAATTCATCGGAGTTGTCGTCCCTTAACCGCGTGGAGTCGCAGCAGCCAGTTTCACAACCGAACCCGGCGCGACCTTGGCAGGTGCGACTTGGGGCAGGTTGCTGGCTTCCAGCGCTTGTCGTTGTTGAGCCAGAGCGGCGAGGGTTTGTTCGCTGGCCATCGGAATCACTTCAGGGGTGACCGGCGAGCCAGGGCGAACCCGTTGCAGCCCCTTGACGATGACGGTGTCGTCCTTGTTCAGGCCGCTGCGCACGATGCGCAAGCCTTCGATCTTCGGACCCAGCTCGACCGTGCGATACGCCGTCTTGTTGTCGGCATCCATCACCAGCACGAATTTTTTGCCCAGGTCGGTACCAACCGCTTCGTCGTTGATCAGCACGGCGGAGTAGGTGCCGCTGCCGACCAGTTTCAAACGTGCATACAGGCCTGGGGTGTAGGTGCCGTCGCTGTTGTCGAACACCGCACGACCGCGGATGGTGCCGGTTTTTGGGTTGACCTGGTTGTCGACGAAGTTCATCACGCCCTGGTGCGGGTTGCCGTCTTCATTGGACAGGCCAAGGTAAACCGGGGTGGTTGCACCGCGTTTGCCTTGGCGAGCGAGCGCGGTGTACTTGAGGAATACGCGCTCGTCGGCGTCGAAGTAGGCGTAGACCTTGTCAGTGGAAACCACACTGGTCAGCGCGGTGGTGTCGGCGGTTACCAGGTTGCCGGCGGTCATTTCCGCACGGCTGACGCGACCACTGATCGGCGCGGTAACACGGGTGAAACTCAGGTTCAGTTTGGCCAGGTCCAGTTGCGCCTGGAGGGCACCGACGGCAGCGCGGGCTTCTTGCGAAGCGCTGGTGCGCGAATCGGCCAGCTCGGCGGAAATCGCATTGCTGGTGCGCAGACGTTCACCGCGCCGGGCTTCATTTTCGCTGCGGGTGGCGTTGGCGCGGGATTGGGCAACCAGGGCTTCGAGGCGGCGAACCTCGGCCTGGAATGGACGTGGGTCAATCTGAAACAACAGGTCGCCTTTTTTGACCAATGCGCCTTCAGTGAAGGCCACTTCATCGATCTGGCCGGAGACCCGTGGACGAATTTCTACGGTTTCCGGTGCTTCGAGGCGCCCGGTGAATTCGTCCCACTCATTGACCGGTTGTTCCAGCACCTTGGCCACGCTGACCTTGGCTGCGGGCATAGTGGCGGCCGTGTCCGGAGTCTTGCCGCAGGCGCTCATCACCAGCACGGCCAACAGGGCCAACGGGAAGCGCAAATGTTTGAGTGATTGTTCCATGGATGCATCCGCCAATGTATTGAGAATGGGCGGATGATGCTCGGCGAGGTTGTATCGCACGAATCGAATGAGGCAAAAGTAACTATCATTCGGAATGATATAAGGCCCAGGCAAGCCCTCTAGCGTGCACCTTCGTTAGGTGGCTAACAATTAGATTAATGACAATTCAGTGTTGCGAGGAAAAGAGGCCGGATTTTTTCACCAGTGAATATCCATTCGTAGCGGTACGTATTTTTAAGAAGGGCTAGAAATTGTTTTATCGTCACCCAGATTGGATGTTTCTACACATCTGATCCACTGCAGACCCCCCTTACTCACGGCGCCTTGATCAGCGGCAAGCCGCTGGCAGGAGGGGCGGGGCGTTGGGGTTTGACGCCGGTACCGAAGGTATTGCCCATGCGCGTGCTGGTCGCGGCCGGTGTTGCCAGGCCGACGTGGTTGGGTGGCCGTTGATTCACCGGCACGTTCATGGCTTCCTGATTCTTTTGCGCAGCGGCCGCGCCCTCGGGGTTATTGCCCATTTGCTGGCTCAGGCAGTTGTAGTCCGGTGCCTTGTAACCCCCGACCGTTACTTCGACGCAGCCTGGCGGTTGCTCGGCTTGAACCGCTGTCAGTCCGATCAATAGCAGCACGCCGGCTGCAGCACACCACAGATGTTTCATTGAAGGTCTCCTGGCCGGCCACGAACGGGCCGCGCTGAAGCGTGAGTCTAGAGCAAAGTGATCGGGCGGCTCGTGATGTTTTTTTGCACCGGCCGTCACACCAGAGTCATAAACAGCCCTCAGGATGACGGTTTTCAGGGGTGCGTCAGCCGTGCAGCGAGGCAGAGTCAGAAACGGGTGCCAGGTTTCAATGACTCACGTCCGCCAGGCTGGCCTGGTGTTGCTGTTTTGGTTGATGTCGTCGGCAGTGATTGCCGGTCCGATTGATTCGCAGACTTCACTGGAGCTGGATATCCCGGCCCAGGAATTGGCCAGCGCGCTTGAACGGTACAGTCGTGCCACCGGCATGGCAGTGTTGGTCGATCGCCAGTTGACCCGTGGTCGTCGTTCGATCGCGGTGAAAGGGCGTCTGAATGCCGCCGATGCCTTGAGCCTGATGCTCGGTGGCAGTGGACTGATGGCTCGGTATGCCCGGGCGGATGCCTTCACGTTGCAAGTGGCGCAGGTCACCGAGGTGCCCTCGATGCAAGCCTCGGTCGCAACCAGTGCGCCGCTGGCTGGCAGCAGTTACGCGACGGCGATTCAATCGGCGATCGAGCGCAGCCTGTGCCGCTCGCCTTCGATCCGCCCAGGCAGTTTTCGGGCATTGCTACAACTGTGGATCGGCCGTGACGGCGTTGTGCAGTACAGCCGTCTGGTCAGTTCTACAGGTGATGTTCAGCGCGACTCGGCGCTGGTGGAAAGATTGCGCAACCTCAACATCGAACGTCCGGCGCCCAGTTCCCTGGGTCAGCCGGTCACTCTACTTCTGCTACCTGAGCCGTCGGGAAAACGCATGGAATGCACTCTATGGGAAGGAGTTTCCGGGGGATGAAAGACACCGGACAAAGTTCGATGGTCAGGCTATTCCTGACATCCTACGACGATTTCAAGGTGCGCTTGCGCCGGCGCCTTGGTTCGGAGGATCTGGCCAACGACGTCCTGCACGAAACTTACCTGCGGGTCGACCGCATGGAAACACCGCCGAACATTGCCCAGCCTAATGCGTACCTCTATCGCATGGCCCTGAACATCGCGGCGGACCGGCGCCAGTCGGATGCCCGGTTGCTGACAGGCAGCGAAGTGGAGGAGATGCTGCAAGTCTCGGATGAAGCGCTCGATCCGGCCCGCGTGGTGGGCGGGCAAAAGGAAATTCAATCGCTGCTCAACGCGCTGTATGAGCTGCCGGCGCGTCGACGCAAAATCTTTATCGCCGCTCGCCTGGAAGAGGCTCCACACCTGGAAATTTCCCAGCGCTTCGGCATTTCGACACGGATGGTCGAGAAGGAAATCAAAGCCGCTCTAGGCCATTGTGCCGAGCGCCTGGAAAGAAAAGTCATTCAGCGGTTCGGTCCCGGCGCGGGAAAACCGTCTTGATAGAAGAGTCCAGATTAATCCGTGAGTATCCCCGCGCTTGAACATCTTCCGTATTTCAGCCCCTGAGGCGACACCTCAGGACCGGCTACAGAGCGAAGCCCAGGACTGGTTGATCCTTTTGACCTCAGGCCGGGCGACCGTCGCCGATGCCCGGGCGTTACGCCAATGGTGCGCACAAAGCCCGGAACATGCCCGTGCCTTTGAACAAAGTAAGCGGCTATGG
This sequence comes from Pseudomonas sp. Hz4, assembly GCF_054898165.1. Taxonomy (NCBI): domain Bacteria; kingdom Pseudomonadati; phylum Pseudomonadota; class Gammaproteobacteria; order Pseudomonadales; family Pseudomonadaceae; genus Pseudomonas; species Pseudomonas sp. Hz4. The sequence continues at coordinate 3,018,584 of NZ_CM142719.1, forward strand.
CAGCAGTTGCAGCCCGCTGCCGAACGATTGCAGGCTCCACGGCATCTGGGCCGTCGGGCATTCCTCGGTGGAGCCATCGCGGCGTCGGCCGCCTTTTTTCTGATTCGCGGTACGGTGCCGGGCGGTTTTTCGGGGCTGGGCGCCGATTACATCACTGAAGTCGGCGAGCAGCGGCGGGTCGATCTGGCGGAGGGACTGAGCCTGGAGCTCAATACCCAGACGCGTATCAACCAGCGCGCCAGTGCCGATGGCACCCGCAGCTTCGAGCTGCTCAGCGGCGAAGTCGAAGTCCTGACCCGTGCTCAGGCGCCGCTGAAAGTGCAGGCCGGGGCAGGGTGGTTGAGCGCACGTCAGGCCAGGTTCAATCTGCGTCATATCGACCAGAGCGTGTGCGTCACCTGCCTGGATGGCGTGTTGCTGGTCGACATTCTCGGTCGCAGCATCCCTCTGGAATCAGGCCAGCAACTGACCTATGACGCCAGGCAAGTCGGCACGCCGCAAGCGGTCGACACCTCGGCAGTGATTGCCTGGCGTCAACAGGTGCTGGTGTTCAACGACGCCACGCTGGCGACGGTGATCGACGAAATCAACCGCTACCGCCCCGGCATGTTGCTGCTGCTCAACAGCGAGTTGGGCAAGCGCAAGGTGCAGGCGCGGTTCAGCCTGGATCAACTGGCGGGCGTGGCGTTGCTGATTCGTGATGCGTATGGCGTCAAGTGCACTGAGTTGCCGGGTGGGGTGGTGGTGCTCAGCTAACGGCTGGCTTGGGGCATGGGGTGTCTCGACTGGCGCTATCGCGGTCCACCTGATTCACTTCAAAGGCCCCATCACCTGCCGATACTTCTCGACCCCCTGAGGCGTTTGCCGCGTCAGGTTGATCTCGATTCCAAGGGGATTTTCCTTGCGGTTGCCGCTCAGCTTGCGCCAGCCCTTGTCCACCTCCCAAACACGAATCGCAACGTCGCTGACTTCATTGAGCACTGCGACCCCTGCGGTGGGTGTCGGCAGCGGATAGCGGCTACGGGATTCGGCCTGAGCCCGGTAGAGCGTGTCGCCCTTCAGCCACCAGCGCACGCGCAGCAGTTCACCGTTCTGGCCGGTTGCGACGCGGATCACATCCAGACGAAAGCCTGTGCCGTTGGTGTTGCGCACGGTCACTGCCGGGGGCGCGCTGGACGGTTCATCGACGGTGCCGGGCTTCGCCGGCTCGGTCAGTTCGATGCTGGCGCGCATCGCGACGTCGCGCTCCAGCTGGTTCAACGCCCGCAGAAGGGCTTCGGTCTGTTCGGTGCTGGCCTGCAAATGCGCGTCGGCGCGGGTGACGCTGTCCAGGCCGCGCCAGGCAATCAGGCTGACCACCGCCATCAGCATGATCGCCACCATCACCTCGATCAGGGTAAAACCGCGTTGGGCCTTCATTGGACGCTCACTTGTCCGGTGGGGCTGCGCTGCACACTGATGCTATTGATTCCGTCCGACAGTTTCAGCTGCACGGGCGGATTGATCCATTCGGCGTTCAACACGACGCTTTTCCTGGGTTCCACACGCACTTCCATCCCCGGTGTCTCCCAGAGACGAGGGCGTAGTTGCGGGTCGTTCTGAAAGCGATCAACGCCTTCGCCGTTGTCATTGCGGCGACTGAAGCGAAATCCTTTGGCGTCGGCTCGCCAAGTGATCGGCCGACCATCGGATTGGGCTTCTGCTTGCGCGACCTTGAGCAAGTGCGCGACACGGTCGGCGTCCTTGCGCAGCAGGTGCAGCGGGTCCGGTTTGATGCTGAGGCTGATCGCCGCGCTGGCAATGCCGATGATCACCAGCACGACCATCAACTCGATCAGGGTGAAGCCCTGTTGCTTAAAGCGTTGCCGTTTGAAGCCATTCATTGAGTGCAAGCTCCTTTGCATCGTTTTTTATCGTGACGGCTGAAGATGGCGAGCATATGAAATAAAAACGTGAGAATTGCGCTGTAGGCTCATGGCAGGGACTAAAAGGAGATTCAGCCCATGTCGTTTACCGATCGCTTTTCCCCGGCGCAGTGTGTCCAGGCACTGGCCTTGCTGGCCGCTCTGGCGGGCGTCGTCACCTGGTCATCGCTGCTGCTGACATCTGCCGAATCGCGAACGCCGGATGCCGCGCCGCCACTCACGGTTTCACGCTCCGACAGCCCGGTCTTGCAGTGGTTTTCCAACCAGCCGGCACCGGTGGATATCAAGGTCAGCGGGGTGTGGGCGGGCACCCGTGGCGCGGTGGCGATCCTGAGTCTCAACGATGGCCCGCCACGCAGTTTTCTGGTGGGAGAACGGGTGAGCCAAGGGGTGAAAATCCTCGCCATCGAAGGCGATGCCGTGGTGATCGAGCGTGGCGAGGAGCAGTCCCGCCTGCTGATCGCCAAACTCCCGGATTCGCCATTGCTGCCCGTTTTGACTCACCCCTGAACCCACCATAATCGCCGTAGCCGCTGGCGAAGCCTGCGTCCGGCTCGGGCCGCGTTCGGACCAAGCAGTCGCCATGCGGTTTATCTGACGCACCGCGTTGTCTGGTTTACCACTGCTTCGCAGCCGGACGCAGGCTGCTACAGGGGTTGCGGGTTTTTCTTTATTGGGTGATCGGTCGACTCAGCAACGTGCCGAGCCGGGCCAGTGGCGGTGCCTCGCGGCTGCGGTCGAATACTTGCAGATCAACCCGTAACAACCGGCCATTCTCAGCGACGCCAATGGTTTGCTCGCAGCGCAACAGCAGCCGGCCCTGATCGCATTCCAATGCTTTTGTCCCCGGTGTCGATCGGCCCTCCAGACGCAACTCGGCCAGGCGACTCTGTGCCGCCAACAGCGCAATCGATTTGTCCCGCAGCAAGCCGTTGCTCTGGGTCATCACACCGGCGACCCGCACCGCGGCGGACATCGCGACGGCGATGATCGCCAGCGCTACCAGCACTTCGATCAAGGTAAAACCGGCCTGTCGGTGAGGGTGGCGCATCGGGCACTCGAGCGGTCTGAACAGCACTTGACTCTAAGCCCCGGGCTTGACCGCTTGACGACCAAAGCTCCCGAGCATTTTCAACACCACTGACATATCTTCTTGCAACACTGCGCGTCGAATCGAATCAAGCCAGGGAATGTCGAGATGGATATCGCGCACTTCAAGTTGCTGGATCACAAGCCTCGTTCGCCTCGCGGGCAGCAAGGTTTCACCCTGATCGAGATCATGGTGGTGGTGGTGATTCTGGGGATTCTGGCGGCCATGGTGGTGCCCAAGGTATTGGACCGCCCCGACCAGGCTCGCGCCACCGCCGCCAAACAGGACATTGGCGGGCTGATGCAGGCGTTGAAGCTGTATCGTCTAGACCACGGCACCTATCCGAACATGAACCAGGGTTTGAAGGTGCTGGCCGAGCGGCCGGCGAACGCCAAGAACAGCAACTGGCGTTCGTACCTGGACCGCCTGCCCAACGACCCGTGGGGCCGTCCTTACAACTATCTGAATCCGGGCGCGAACGGCGAAATCGATATCTTCTCCCTCGGTGCCGATGGTCAGCCTGACGGCGACGGCGTGAACGCCGATATCGGCTCCTGGCAGCTGTAAGGGAAGCCATGAAAGCCTATTCGCGGATAGCGGCGAAGCAGCGCGGCATGGCGATTATCAGCGCCTTGCTGATCGCCGCGGTCGTAGCGGTGATTGCCGGTGGCATGCTGACCCGGCAAACCGTATTCACCCGAAGCCTGGAGGCTGAGCAGTGGCGGATACAGGGCGCTTCAATGCTGCTGGGCGGCATCGAGATCAGCCGTCATTTGCTGTGGGACGCGCGCCAGCGCGACCCGCTGACACGCCTCGATCAGCCGTGGGCACGCGCCGTGGTGACGGCGCGTGACGTGCCCTTTAAGGGGCGGCTGGAGGATGAGCAAGGCAAATTCAACCTGCGCAACTTGGTCAACAATGATCGAATCGATCAGGAACAACTGGCGAGTTTCCAGCGTCTGTGTCAGTTGATCGGAGTCAACACGACCTTGAGTCAGCGCATCAGTCAGCGAGTGATCGCCTCCTACCCGCGCCTGCTCAACCCGGAACGGGCGGACAAGACGCCGCAAGGCAGCGGCTTCGACAGCGGTCGCGATACTTCACCGGCGGCCGCAAGCAAACCACAGCTGCCAACTCGCCCCATGCTGCGCCGCCTAGACGATCTGCGCAGCGTCGAGGGAATGAATGACGAATTGCTGGCAAAAATGGCGCCTTACTTCACGGTACTGCCGGCCTTTACCTGGCTCAACGGCAATACCTCCACCGCACCGGTGCTGGCTGCGTATGTGCCGGGGCTGTCGATCGAGCGTGCACAGGCGCTGATAGCCGAGCGCGACGGCGGCCAGTGGTTCATCAACCGTGGGGACTTCGTCAACCGGTTGCGCATGCCGCAACTTGAAGCCACGACCATCAAGGTCGGCATCACCAGTGACTGGTTCCTGTTGCGGGGCAAGGCGTCGACCGAGCGGCGTCGGGTCAGTCTGGATGCATTGCTGTACCGCCGTGAAAACGGATTGCCCGAGGTGATCTGGTCACGGGTGGGCGTATGAGTCAGCTACGCATCGCCTTGCCACCGTTGGCCGAGCTGACCCTCGATAGCCCGGTGGCGTTCGCCTGGCTGGACCGCCAGGGGCAAGTCACCCAAGAGGGTCAAAGTAGCTTGCGGCAATTGGGCCAGAACGGAAAAACACCCGCGATCGTTTTTTTCCTGCACCCGCAGGACAGCCTCCTGGCGAGCATCGATCTACCCGTTTTGCCAGCATCAAAAACCACCGCGGCCGTTCAGTGTGCGGCGCAGGCGCTGATCCTCGGTGCCTGCGAACAAATGTATATCGCCCACAGTCCACGTGATGAACAGGGGCGAGTGCACATCGCCTGGCTGCCACGCGAAGGATTGGCCCGGTTTGCACAATTGTTGCGGAGCGCGCGATTGACCCCGCGCGGTGTGTTTACCGCCGCCTACTGTTTGCCTGTCGCAAGTGGTCCGGTGACCTGTATTCGGGAGGGGCATTTGTTAGTGCGCCACAGCCTTCATCAGGCGGTGGTGCATCCGGCGGTGGACGAGGCGCTGAGCGATTTATTGCTGGAGGCCGGTGACACCGCGCAGTGGGTTGGTGATGCGCCGCCGGACTCGACGTTCACTCGCTTGTTATCCGCTGAAAAACGCTGGGTCGGACCTTTGCCCGGATGGGGTTTGCACGGCGGAATTCAGCAGCGCCATGCCGACCAAAAGGGTTGGCCACGAGCGCTCGCCTTGTGCGCGGTTGCCGTGGTGATCTGGGCCCTGGGTTTGAATCTGTACGCCGCCCGTGAAGCGTCGCAGGGGCAACAACTCAAGAGCCAAATGAGCCTGCGGGTGAAACAGGCATTTCCGCAGTTGCCGGTGATTCTCAACCCGCTGCAACAGGCCCGTCAGCAATTGTCTGCGCCGCAAAGCGGCGCACCGGCCCAGGGATTCGCCAACCTGATGATTCAAGCCGGCAACGGCATGCCATTTATCGCCGGCAGCGTACAACGCCTGGAGTTTGGCAACGGCGAGCTGAAGCTGACCCTGCTGGCGGATGCGCGCAAACAGGCCAGCGACAAGTCGTGGCAAACCACGTTGGCGCAAGCCGGTATCGAGGTCAGATCCGGCGCCGAAGGCTGGACGTTGCGTCCGGCCCTTGAACCTGCGACTACCACCGCTGACAGCGCTGCCGGAGCCGACGATGAATAGGCATTCCCTGGCGCTTTACCGCGCCCGCTGGCAGCACATCAAAGGTCGCGGCCTGTTGACGTGGCAAGGTCTGGCCCTGCGCGAAAAACGCATGGTGGCCGGCACCGCACTGGTGTTGTCAGGCTTGTTGACCTGGCTGGTGCTGGTTCAACCGGCGCTGAAAAAGATCGACTACTGGCAAGCCGAAACACCCAAGTTACGTTCCCAGACCGAAGCACTGGAGGTGCTGCTGCGCGACGTCGCACGCCCCGCCAGTGGACATAGTCTTGAGCAGACACTGCGCCAGACCCTCGACGCCAACGGTCTGGCCGGGCACTACCAATTACTTGCGCCGGACAGCGCAACGTCGAAGGCCTGGCAGCTGACACTCGAAGACGCACCCGCGGACGCCGCGATGAGTTGGTTGCTGGTCACCGCGCCACAGTTATCCCTTGAGGTGGTCGAGGCTCGCTTGCAACGCGCAGGTGAACCCTTGGCCAAAGACACGGCAGGCACTCTGTCGGGAACCGTTCGCATGGATCAGGCGCCAGGCGCTAAGGAAGCTTCATGAAGTGGTCAGGTTCCGTGTATGCGCGCCATTGTCGCAAGGCCGCGCCTTTTTTATTGCTGGCGCTGGGCGCTTGCAGCACCACCACCACGCAGCAATCACCCTTGCTGGTCGATAGCGAACTGGGTAAGCCGTTGGCGAACACCCAGCGTAGCGCCGACCCCTTGGCGGAACGCCAGCGTTTGCAGGCGCAGCTCAAGCAACCGCCGGGCGCATTGCATAAAATCACCACGCCGGGGCGCAGCAATCCGCCGACCGGTACTGCCCCGGCGAGTAACGCGCTGGGCAATCAACCGGTGACGCTGAATTTTGTCGATGTCGACATCCCGGCGGTGGTCCGTGCCTTGTCGCGCTCGACGGGGCGTCAGTTTCTGGTCGACCCGCGCGTCAAAGGTAACCTGACCCTGGTCTCGGAGGGTGAAGTGCCGGCGCATCAGGCTTTCGACATGCTGCTGGCCACCTTGCGCATGCAGGGCTTCAGCGTGGTCGATGTTGGCGGCGTGTCGCAAGTGGTGCCGGAGGCTGACGCCAAATTGCTCGGCGGGCCGATTTACGGCGCCGACAAACCGGCCGGCAACGGCATGGTCACCCGCACCTTTCGCCTGCAGTATGAAAACGCGGTGAACCTGATCCCGGTGCTGCGCCCGATCGTGTCGCCGAACAACCCGATCAACGCTTATCCCGGCAACAACACCATCGTCGTCACCGATTACTCCGACAACCTGGCGCGGGTGGCGCAGATCATTCAGGGCGTCGACACCCCGAGCGCCATCGACACTGACGTGGTGCAGATCCAGAACGGCATCGCCGTGGACATTGCCGGCATGGTCTCGGACCTGCTGGAGGCGCCGGGCAATGACCCAACCCAGAAAATTTCGGTGATCGGCGACCCGCGTTCCAACTCGATCATCATCCGCGCCGGCAGCCCCGAACGCACCGAACTGGCACGCAACCTGATCTACAAACTCGACAACGCCCAGAGCAACCCCAGCAACTTGCACGTGGTGTACCTGCGCAACGCACAAGCCGCCAAACTGGCCCAGGCCTTGCGCGGTTTGCTCACCGGAGAGAGCGACAGTGGCAGCAGCGATGGCGCACGTTCGGTGCTCAGCGCGATGGGCAGCAACACCAGTGGCGGGCAGAACGGGCAGGGTGCCAACGCCAACAGCACGGGTTCTTCGACCACCACTGCGGCAAACCCCGGCAGCAGCAGTTATGGGCAGGGCAGCCTGAACGGCGGCAGTCAAACCGGCGGCGCACAGCCGACCGAACAAAATGTCGCGTTCAGTGCCAACGGCGTGACCATCCAGGCCGACGCGACCACCAACACCTTGCTGATCTCGGCGCCGGACCCGGTCTATCGCAATCTTCGCGAAGTGATCGACATGCTTGACCAACGCCGCGCGCAAGTGGTCATCGAGAGCCTGATCGTCGAAGTCGGCGAGGACGACGCCAGCGAATTCGGCGTGCAATGGCAGACCGGTAATCTGGGCGGCAATGGTGTCATCGGCGGCGCCAACCTCGGCGGGACCGGCGTCAACCTCAACGGCAGAACCAGCATCGATGTCTTGCCTCAGGGGCTGAACCTGGGCCTGGTCAATGGCACGGTGGACATCCCCGGCATCGGCAAGATTCTCGACCTCAAGGTCCTGGCCCGTGCGTTGAAAAGCAAGGGTGGCACCAACGTGCTGTCGACGCCTAACCTGCTGACCCTCGACAACGAGGCCGCGAGCATTTTTGTCGGCCAGACCATTCCGTTTGTCAGTGGCAGCTACGTCACCGGCGGTGGCGGCACCAGCAATAACCCGTTCCAGACCGTGACGCGCGAGGAGGTCGGCCTGAAACTCAATGTGCGGCCACAGATTTCCGAAGGCGGCACGGTCAAGCTCGACATTTATCAGGAAGTCAGCAGCATCGATGAGCGCGCCACCAACAGCGCGACGGCGGCGGGCATCGTCACCAACAAGCGCGCGATCGACACCAGCATCCTGCTCGATGATGGGCAGATCATGGTCCTCGGCGGCTTGCTCCAGGACGGCTACAGCCAGAGCACCGACGCGGTGCCCTGGCTGTCGACCCTTCCGGGGATCGGTGCGTTGTTTCGCAACGAACGCCGGGCGATCACCAAGACCAACCTGATGGTGTTCTTGCGCCCGTACATCATCCGCGACAGCGCCGCGGGGCGCAGCATCACGCTTAACCGTTACGACTTCATGCGCCGCGCCCAGGGCATGCTGCAACCGGAGCGCAGCTGGGCGATGCCAGACATGCAGGCACCGCAATTGCCGCCGGCGGCGCAGGGGGTTCCGGGAGCGGTGCCGGTGTCGAATGTGCAGCCGGGTTCGCAGCCGCGGGCAACCATTCGCGCGGTGCCGGTTCAATGAGCACCTTGCCCTACGCCTGGGCCAAGGCCCAACGGATCCTTTTGCGAACCGGCGAGGAAGGCGCGGTGCTGACCGTGTGCCCGTCCACGCCGGGCTGGTCGATCAGTGAGGCGCGGCGTCAGTTTGGCCCGGCGCGGCTGGAGCGGGTGCGTGACGAGGAACTCGACGGCTTGCTCGCCAGTGCCTACGCCGATACCGGCAGCGCTGCGGCAGTAGTCGGCGCGGCGGAAAATGAGGTGGACCTGGATCGCCTGATGCAGGACATCCCGGAAATCACCGACCTGCTCGACACCCAGGACGGTGCACCGGTGATCCGCATGATTAACGCACTGCTCACTCAAGCGGCGCGCGATGAAGCCAGCGACATTCACATCGAGCCCTACGAAAGCCATTCGGTGGTGCGTTATCGGGTCGACGGCACGCTGCGCGATGTGGTGTCGCCGCGCAAGGCCTTGCATGGCGCGCTGGTCTCGCGGATCAAGATCATGGCGCAGCTCGACATCGCCGAAAAACGCCTGCCGCAAGACGGTCGTATCGCCTTGCGCGTGGCCGGCCGGCCGATCGACATTCGCGTGTCGACGGTGCCCACTGGCCATGGCGAAAGGGTAGTGATGCGCTTGCTCGACAAACAGGCCGGGCGCCTGCAACTGGAAACCCTCGGCATGGACGCCCAGGTACTGGCCAAACTCGACACCCTGATCCGTCAGCCCCACGGCATCGTGCTGGTCACCGGCCCCACCGGCAGCGGCAAGACCACCAGCCTGTACGCGGCCCTTGCGCGGTTGGACGCCAGCACCAGCAATATCCTCACTGTCGAAGACCCGGTGGAGTACGACTTGCCGGGCATCAGCCAGATTCAGGTCAACGCCAAGATCGACATGACCTTCGCCCTGGCGTTGCGCGCCATTTTGCGCCAGGACCCGGACATCATCATGATCGGCGAGATCCGCGACCTGGAAACCGCACAAATCGCCGTGCAGGCCTCGCTCACCGGCCACCTGGTACTGGCGACGCTGCACACCAACGACGCCGTTTCAGCCGTCAACCGCTTGATCGACATGGGCGTCGAACCTTTTCTGCTGGCCTCATCGATGCTCGGCGTCCTCGCGCAACGTTTGGTGCGGCGCCTGTGTGCGCACTGCAAACAGGAAGATCCTACCGCCCCCGGTACCTGGCGCCCGGTCGGCTGCGCGGCGTGCAATCACACCGGCTACAGCGGTCGTACCGGCATTCATGAGCTGTTCTGCATCGACGACGACATTCGCAGCCTGATCCATCAAGGTGCCGGCGAGCAGGCCTTACGCGCCGCCGCCCGCACCGCCGGCATGTTCAGCATGCGCGAAGACGGCGAGCGTTGGGTGCGCAGCGGTGCCACGGCGCCGGAAGAAATCCTGCGAGTAACAAGGGACGCCTGATGAACCGTTACCGATTCGAAGCCGCCGACGCCACGGGCAAGATCGAGTCCGGGCACCTTGAGGCCGACAGCCAAAGCGCTGCGTTCGGTGTGTTGCGCAGCCGTGGGTTGACCGCGTTGCTGGTGCAGATCGAGAACGACACATCGGCAAAGGGCGGCGGCGGGATGTTCAGCGCCAAACTCTCGGACAACGACCTGGCCTGGGCCACCCGGCAACTGGCGAGCCTGCTCGGCGCCAGTCTGCCGTTGGAGGCCGCGTTGAGCGCTACGGTGGAGCAAGCGGAAAAAAAGCACATCGCCCAGACCCTCAGCGCGGTGCGCGCCGACGTGCGCAGTGGCATGCGCCTCGCTGAAGCGCTGGCGGCCAGGCCACGGGACTTTCCGGAAATCTACCGCGCATTGATCGCAGCGGGCGAGGAGTCCGGCGACCTGGCGCAGGTCATGGAGCGGCTGGCGGATTACATCGAAGAACGCAACAACCTGCGGGGCAAGATTCTCACCGCGTTCATCTACCCGGGCGTGGTCGGGTTGGTGTCGATTGGCATCGTGATTTTTCTGCTCAGTTACGTGGTGCCGCAGGTGGTCAGTGCGTTTTCCCAGGCGCGTCAGGATTTGCCGGGACTGACCCTGGCGATGCTCAATGCCAGTGATTTCATTCGTGGTTGGGGCTGGTTGTGTTTTGGCGTGATGGCGAGCGGTTTCTGGGGCTGGCGCTTGTATTTGCGCAACCCGGCTGCGCGCTTGAATTGGCACAGCCGCATTTTGAGATTGCCGTTATTCGGGCGATTTGTGCTGGGGTTGAACACCGCGCGTTTTGCCTCGACCCTGGCGATTCTCGGTGGAGCAGGGGTACCGTTGTTGCGGGCGCTGGAGGCGGCGCGGCAGACCTTGTCCAACGACAGGCTGAGCCTGAGCGTCAGCGACGCCACGGCCAAGGTTCGTGAGGGCGTCAACCTGGCCGCTGCCCTGCGGGTGGAGAAAGTCTTCCCGCCGGTGCTGATCCACCTGATCGCCAGCGGCGAGAAAACCGGCTCGCTACCACCGATGCTCGAACGCGCCGCGCAAACCCTGTCCCGTGACATCGAACGCCGGGCCATGGGCATGACCGCATTGCTTGAACCACTGATGATCGTGGTCATGGGCGCGGTGGTGCTGGTGATCGTCATGGCGGTGCTGTTGCCGATTATCGAGATCAACCAATTGGTGCAGTAAAAGCTTCGCGAGCAAGCCCGCGAAGGCTGACCATCAGGCGCTAAATTTTCCGGATATTTTCCCACCACCCCAACCCCACCCGAGCGATCCTCGGGATCTCCGTTCTGTCATGTCCAACCACAAATCAACCCCTCCAGCCCTGCATTGCCCGGAGCTGCCAAACCCCTGAGCCAGACGCGGCCGCGAACCCCGCTAAACACCCGAGAATTCAGCGGAAAATCATCGCGCACCTCCCGAGGATTTTTCCTTTCTCTGTCACCGGAACCTGCGAGTTTCTACTTCATGGCCTCACCCCAAACGCCCTTCGCAGCAAGGCAGGATCTGAGCGCCATGGCGTCATTAACGAGCACATCACTCAACGTACAAACACGATGAAAGGAGCTTCTTCATGTTTAAGCGCACTATGATCGCAGCCTCGTTGGCTGTAGCCGCACTGGCTTCCGCCCAATCCATGGCCGCTGTTGTCGGTGGCGGCGCAACTCTGCCAGCCAACCTCTACAACGGTACTTCGACCCTGCCACGTTTGCTGCCAGTTGACTTCACCTACACCGGCTCCAGCAGCGGTACCGGCAAGACTAACTTCCTCGCCAACCCTTCTGCTGTTGACTTCGCCGGCAGCGATTCGGTGTTGACGTCTACCGAGTTGACTAACTACAACAATGCCAGCAGCGCTACCTACGGCAAGCTGATCCAGGTGCCTTCGGTCGGCACGTCGGTGACCATCCCTTACAAGCGTACAGGCGTGACCAGCCTGCAATTGAGCGGTGCTCAACTGTGTAACGTATTTTCCGGCGCCACCACTACCTGGGGCGGCCTGCTGGGCACTGCCGATGCTACCCCGATCAAAGTGATCTACCGTTCGGGCAGCAGCGGTACCACTGAACTGCTGACCCGCTTTCTCAACGATTCCTGCTCAGCCCAGTTCGGCGTCAGCGGCACCTTCACCACGGCCAACATTGGTGCTGAACCTGCCACCTGGCAAGCCGTGGCTACCAGCGCCGACGTCGTAACTGCCGTCAACGGCACCGACGGTGCAATCGGTTACGTCAGCCCTGACTACGTCAGCCTCACCAACGCTGTGGTTGCACGTGTCAGCAAGGCCGCAATGGCCGCAGGTACCGCACCGCTGCCAACCCTCGCTAACGCCCGCACCGCCTTGGGCACAGCTGTCGCACCCGTCGGTGCTGATCGTGCCAACCCGCTGAAATGGGTCCCTACCTTCGGTAGCAACGTCGCTGCCGGTGACAAGCCAATCCCAACTGCCGCCAACGCTTATCCAATCGTTGGCTACACCAACTTCCTCGTGGGTCAGTGCTACGCCACTGCGGCTGACGCTACTGCGATCCGTAGCTTCCTCAATGACCTGTACAGCGGTACCAAAGCCACTGTCATTGCCCAGCACTCCTTCGTCAGCCTGCCAACCGCATTTGCTGCCGAAGTCAAAAAAGCCTTCCTGGACAACACCAATGCCGAAGGCCTGGACATCGCCAACCTGAGCGTTTGCAACGGTGTAGGTCGTCCGTAAGCCACGCGTCTGAAGTCACTTCGCGCTTCACTGGCGAAGGTAAAAAACAATCGGCAGCGGCCTGCACGGCGCTGCCGATTTTTTCTTTGCCACGCATCAACTTTTGAAAATCACAGAACCTGTGGGCGAGCCTGCTCGTGAAAGCGTCAGCCCAATCCACATTGATGCCGGATGTGCTGTCTTCATCGCGTGCAGGCTCGCTCCCACAGGTTTTTGCATCTTGGGCGATTGGTATCGAAACCCCTTGTCACGGCGGGCCTTACCCCAGCTATGTGAACTTTGCGTGACAAGCGTTCGGTCTCGGCCCGCGACAACTGCCTTATCCCATATCAGCAACGCCAGCCGTTGCCGCAGCCCCGTTCCTGGAATTGTAAAAGGAAGAGTAGTGATGCCTCGCGGTAAAACCACGCCTGAACTGAATACCCCTGTGCGCTCGATGGAGCATCCATTGTTGCGCTTGAAACCCCTGGCCCAGGCCATCGCGTTGCTGATGATCGCCGGCAGCGCCGACGCGGCCACGGCCTTCAGTTCCAGTTGGTTCGCTGCCAAAGGCGCTGCGCTGAACAGTGGTGCCGCTCAGCCCGCAGGCCTGGTGCCCGGCGCACCGCCACCGCTGGCCCAGCAGCAGCGGGTCAATCAACAGTTGCGGCGCTCGGTCGAAAACCTGAACAACACCGTGGCGGCGATTGCTGCACAGCAGGCGGCGCAAGCGGCGGGGCGACAGTTTGCCCTCGGTCAGCCACAAAGCGTGCCCAACGGCCTCGGCGAAGGTGGCCTGAAGGTTGACGAGAATCCGCTGACCCAAGGCTGGACTCACGCAAACGGACCGCAGCAATCGCAGTCTGGTGGCAAAACCACCGTGCGTATCGAGCAGACCGCCGACAAGGCGATCCTCAATTGGGAAACCTTCAACGTCGGGCGTGACACCACCGTCGAGTTCGGTCAGCAAGCGAGCTGGGCAGTGTTGAACCGGGTCAACGACCCGAACGCTCGCGCCAGTGTGATTGCCGGCCAGATCAACGCGCCAGGCACGGTGTTGCTGGTCAATCGCAATGGCATCCTGTTCAGTGGCAGCAGTCAGGTCAATGTGCGCAACCTGGTGGCTGCCGCCGCGACCATCAGCGATGACCAGTTCAGCAAAAACGGTGTGTACGTCGACTTCAATGGCACTCAGCCGACTTTCACCGATGCGTTCGGCAAGGTGGAAGTACAGCGCGGCGCGCAGCTGCAAACCCTGCCGGCCGGGTCATCGACCCAGTCCGGTGGCTACGCGCTGCTGCTGGGTAGCGATGTGCGCAACGACGGGACCATCGTTACCGCCAAGGGCCAGACCACCCTGGCGGCGGGCGACAGCTTTTACATCCGCCGTGGCGTCGGCACCGAAGGCAACCAGCAATCGACCACACGCGGCAACGAAGTGGCCACCAGTCTCAAGTCCGACAGCCAGGCTGGCACGGTGGTCAACAGCGGGATCATCCAGGCAGCAACCGGCGACATCACCCTGACCGGGCATCAGGTCCAGCAAATCGGCGTGCTGGTCGCCAGCACGTCGGTGGACACACGCGGCACCATTCATTTACTCAACGCCGCCAGCGACGGCACTGGCAGCGTCACCCTTGGCCAGGGCAGCGTCAGCACGATCATGCTGGAGCAAGGCACCACCGCGCTGGACAGCCAGCGTCAGGCTGCGCTCGATAACCTCAATGGTTTACTGCCCAACAACGCGTCAGGGCGTTTCGACAACTTGAGCAAGATCGCCGACCGCACCGACCTGTCTCGGGTCGAGATCGTCAGCGGCGGCACCGTGGACTTCCAGGGTGGCTCGCGGGTGCTGGCCAATGGCGGCCAGGTCGCGGTCAGCGCCGGCCAGCGCAGCCTGGTGCGTGACGGTGCAATCATTGACGTGTCCGGTGCCATTGGTGTCAAGGTGGCGATGGAATCCAACAGCATCAAGGTCAATATCCAGGGCAACGAACAGCGCGATGCCTCGGGGAACCGCGACGGCGGCGTGCTCAACAGCACCGATGTTTGGGTCGATGTGCGCGACCTGGTGCACGTGGCCGCGGGCGTCAACGGTTACGCCACTGATCGCTGGTACACCGCGGGTGGTTTGCTGGAAGTCGGCGGCTATCTCGGCACCCGTGGCCACAGCATTGGTGAGTGGATGGCTCAGGGCGGCACGCTGACCTTTGCCGGCAACGATCTGGTGACACAGAAAGACTCGCTGATCAACCTGTCCGGTGGCACTTACGATGTGCAAAGCGGTAACGTCAAGCAGAGCTGGCTGCGCGGCGCCAATGGCCGTTTGTATGAAGTGTCCAAAGCGCCCGGTGATCTGCTCTACACCGGCGTCTACAAAGGCTATGAAGACCACAGCGAGCGCTGGGGCCAGACCGATTATTTCTACAACCCGCTGATCGCGCCCCGGCAGCGTTTTGAAAGCGGCTACACCGTGGGTCGGGATGCCGGACAACTGGTCGTGGCCACAAAAAATGCGGCGCTCGACGGCGAATTGCTCGGCAAGACGTTCCAGGGTGACCGGCAGAGCCAAGCGCCCGTCGCCGGGCTCGACGGTTACCAGCAACCCCAGAACAGTGCGGCCCGTGGCGCGCAATTGATCGTCGGCAGTTACGTACCGCGTTACCTGAAAACGCCCGGCACCCTCAACTATCAATTGGGCGCGGTGCTGGACACGGTCTCTCTCGGTGATGAGCAAGGTCAGGACAGCCAGCCCATTGGCCTCAACGATGCGGTGGCCGAAGAGCGTAAGGGCAACCTGTCGCTCAATGCCAGTCTGCTCAATGACTTCGAATTGGGAGCGATCAAGGTCGCCGCCAAGGACCGGATCGTGGTCGATGGCGCCCTGCAAGTGACGCCCGGGGGCGAGATCACCCTGTATGGCCCGCGTATTGATGTGAATGCCGACCTGACTGCTCGGAGCGGCAGCATCCGTGTGGGCAACGTGCTCAATCAACTGAACGACAGCCAGATCGCGGACACGCTGATCGCCGCACCCGTCGGCACCCAGGCGAACGTGGTGATCGCCAAAGGCGTCACGCTGGACGCCAGTGGCCTGTGGCGCAATCAATCGCAGAGCAGCGTAGACAGTGACGGTGTGGCCTGGCGCTCCGGGGGCACGGTGTCACTGCGCAGCAGCGATCACCTGACATTGCAGCAGGACAGCCGGATGGACGTATCGTCCGGCGCAACCTTGCTCAGTAACAACACGTTGCTGGGCGGGCGTGGCGGCGACATCACCCTGGCGGCAAACGCTACTGCCGACAGAGCGCCCGACAGCACGGACGCCATAGGTCAATTGGTGCTCGGTGCTGAGCTGTTGGGTTATGGCGTCGACGGTGCCGGACTCCTCGATATCCAGGCCGCCAAAGTGCAGATCGGCAACCCGAGCGGCGCGCTGGAGGACGGGACGGTGGTGCTGGCGGCGGACTTCTTCAACAAGGGTTTCAGTCAGTACAAGGTGACTGGCCACCAGGGCCTGACGATGCTGGCAGACACCCAGGTCGATGTCACGCGCCCGGTCTACCGCTTGCGGCCCGATCAGCAGAGCAGTGGCCCAACGGTCACGCAGAGGCTGGACGTCTGGACGCCCGAGTTGTATCAGCAAGACCCGATCAAGGGCGTGCTCACCCAGCGCGGTGGTTCAGGCCTGAGTTTGAACGCCGGTACATTGCTCTCGGCCCTCGCCGACCGGCCGGACGTCAGCCTGGTGGTTGAACGTGGTGCGGTGTTGAGCGTCGATCCGGGCCAGGCGATCAACCTCGCCAGTATTGGCCAACTCACCGTCAATGGTCAGCTCAACGCCTGGGGCGGCTCAGTGAGCCTGAGCCAGATCAACCCGATCATCATTGATGGCGGTCTGGATGAGGCGGCACATCAGCGTTCAATCCGCATCGGCAGCGGCGGGTTGATCGATGTGTCGGCGCGAGCCGTCACGGCGCTCGACGCCCAGGGACGTCGTTATGGTCGCGTTGGTGCGGGTGGCAGCATTGTTATCGGCAGCGAGATCAACGCCGATCAGGGCACGGCCAAGGCCCCGGATCTGTTCGTGGTGCTGGAACAAGGTTCTCGGCTATTGGCCAATGGCGCCCAGGCTGAACTGGACATCCGCGACCAGGGTGCGCGGTCGATCGCCGGCGCCGGTGGCAAGATTGCCTTGAGCTCCAACAATGGCCTCATCATCGACGGCCAGCTCAGCGCGGCATCGGGTGGTGCGGGTGCGGCGGGCGGTAGTCTGTCGGTGGCACTGGAAAGCGGCTTCTACCTGAATCGCTCCATCGACAACACGGTGCGCGTGCCACGGGAGCTGATTGTGTCGCAAGCGCCTGGCGCGCCGGCTGATCCATTGGCACCGTTGGCCTATGGGCAGGGGCGTCTGGACGTGCAGCGTATCGTCGATGGCGGCTTCGACAACCTGTCGTTGCTGAGCAACGGCATCCTGTCGTTTGACGGCGATGTCAGCCTGAACCTCAAGCAAAGCCTGAGCCTGTATGCCGGCTCGCTGGCCCTGGCGGAGCACGCCGCCGATAACAGCCGCGTGTCGCTGCACGCGCCGTACTTGCGCCTGGCGGGGCCGACCGCCATCGGCACGGAGGCGGCATCACGGCCGACCGTGAAGGGCGGGTTGTCGACGCGTGACAGTCAGGCGCAGCTGCTGTTAAGCGCCGAGTTGCTGGACGTGCGCGATGACGTGACGTTCGGCGCTCACGGCAATCTCAATCAAAACCAGGGGCCGGACCTTATAGTGGATCGGCGCGGCTTCGCGCAGACCACCTTGCGCAGTGAAGGCGATTTGCGTTTCCTCAAGGCCGCCGGCCTGGCCGGCGAGGGCGTCACGCGTCTGCAAAGCAATGCAGACCTCAACGTGCTCGCCGCACAGCTTTACCCGGTTACCGGGGCCAATGCGAAAATACTGACCACCCCGACATCGACCCTGACTATCGGTCGCACCACCGATGCCTTGCCGGCCGTACCTTATTCGGCATTCGGTCAGTTGAGCCTGGATGGCGGCATCATCGAGCAGGGCGGGGTCATTCGAGCGCCGTACGGCCTGCTGTCATTTGGTGAAACCCTGGACGTTTTGCAGACTCTATCATTTTTGCCCGGCAGCCTGACCTCGGTCAGCGGCGAGGGGCTGCGGATGCCCTACGGCGGCACCATCGACGGCCTGTCTTATCAATATAACGGCAAGACCGTCGAGTTGGCGGGCGTGGGAGGGAGTGCAAGCAATAACGTATTGACGATGGGCATTTCACTGAAAAGCCCGCGTATTGAAGTGCAGCCGGACGCGGAACTGGACCTGTCCGGTGGTGGCGAGTTGACCGGTGCCGGATTTATCTCCGGGCGTGGCGGCTCGACGGATGCCCGTTACAACCCGTTGGTGCAAAACGGCGCGGACGGTCGCTTCACGTTGCCGGGGCTGTCGACTAACCCGGTGTACGCGATCATGCCGGGCAATCCGTCAGCCTACGCGCCGCTGGCCGGCGAAGGCGGGGTGCGTGACCCAGTGATCGGCCAGCGTATTACCCTCGATGCCGGGGTACCGGGTTTACCAGCGGGCACCTACACCCTGATGCCGGCCAGCTACGCCTTGTTGCCGGGCGCGTTCCGGGTCGAGCTCAATGGCCTGGCGAGTGCTGGCGCCTTGAACAAGGGTCTGGCCATGCGTAACGGGTCGTGGGCCACCTCGGGCCGGTTGTCGATCGCCAACACCGGCATCGCGGACACATTGTCCAGCCAGTTGATCGTCACTTCGGGGGATGTGCTGCGTCGCTATGCCCAGTACAACGAAACCAGCTACACCGCGTTCGCCAAGGCGGACGCCGCGCTCAAGGGCGTGCCGCGGCCAGCGATTGAGGCTGATGGTAAAACCTTGTTGCTTAGCTTCACGGGGGCCGGCAACCCTGCGCAAGCTTTCAGCTTCAAGGGTCGCGCTGCGTTTACACCGGCAGGCGAAGGGCTGGGTGGCAGCGTAGGAGTGCTCGGCAATGGGGCGACTGATCTCGAAGTGTTGACGACAGGACAGCCAGCCACAGCAGGTTTTGTCGGTGCGTCTGTCTATGCCAGCGAGTTGAATGCGCTCAAGGCGCCGAGATTGTCCATCGGTGCCTTACCGGGCGTGATGTACGGTCAGGGCGGCAATCTGGTGACTTTCAACGCGGTGGGAAGTCTGTACTTGCGCCAGGGTGCAACGCTCCAGGCCGGGGAAGTGTTTCTGCTAGCAAACGGAAAGAACCGCGACGGCATCGTCATCGAGCAAGGCGCGGGCATCAACACGTTGGGGCAGGGCATGGCCCCTTACGATTCGCGCAGCGGTTTCATTTATAACCCGGGCCTGAATGGCCTGTTGGCGGTATCGAACGGATGGCTCGACGTGCTGCCGCCAACCGCATCCCTGAGTCAATGGGATGGCCCCAGCCCGGTACGCATCGGCCTTTGCACATCGTTGGCCTGCACCGGCACCACGGAGTTGTACTCGGAAGGTTCGATTATTGTCGCCACCGACAACACCTTCAGCCTGGATGAATCGGTGCGCTTCGGTACCCGTAACCTGATCCTGGCGGTGGGTGGGGTCAACATCGGTTCGGCTCAGGCGTTGGCCGCTGCGCAACAACGCAATGCCTTGCCTCAGGGCCTGACACTCAATCAGGACGTGCTCGACCGGCTGCTACGCGGCGACGCCGCCAAAGGTGCGCCAGCCCTGGAAAACCTGGTCCTCAACGCCCGGGATTCGGTGAACTTCTACGACAGCGTAGCGCTCAGCACCCTCGACCAGAATGGCCAGTCGCGCTTGCAACGGCTGGTACTTGGTACCCCGGCCATCTACGGCTACGGCGCCGCCAGTGACCGGGCGACGATTCGCACCGGCACCCTGGTGTGGAACGGCACCAGCACCCCGGCGGGGGCGCCGATCGCCAACGGTGCCGGCACCGGCAGTGGGGCATTGGACATTCTGGTCGATACCCTGGAATTCGGTTATGGACCGAACAGCCAGCCGAACGACAATGACAGTCAGCGCCTTGCATTAGGCTTCAATCAGGTCAATCTCACCGCCAGCCGCCGCATTACCGCCAACCACACCGGCGGCCTTCGCGTGTATGAGGCACAGGGCGAATACACCCCGGGCAGCGGCTTTGCCTACAGCGGCGGCAACCTGCAGGTCAATACTCCGTTGTGGACCGGCGAAGCCGGTTCGGTCAATCGCATCAAAGCCGGTGGCGCCATCACCGTGTCTGGCATTGCCGGCCTGAACGCCGGGGTGGTCGATGCGTCAGCGCTGGGGGCGGAGCTGGCGCTTGAAGGCCAGAACCTCTCCATCGACAGCACCTTGCGTTTGCCGAGTGGCAAGTTGACCCTGGCCAGTAGCGGCGACCTGAATCTGGGCGACGCGGCGCAGCTGGA
This sequence comes from Pseudomonas sp. Hz4, assembly GCF_054898165.1. Lineage (NCBI taxonomy): Bacteria > Pseudomonadati > Pseudomonadota > Gammaproteobacteria > Pseudomonadales > Pseudomonadaceae > Pseudomonas > Pseudomonas sp. Hz4. The sequence goes on from NZ_CM142719.1 coordinate 3,038,816, forward strand.
TCTGGCCGGTCGCGAACAGACGTTCAACGATGTCGTGAAGTACAGTTGGGGCGGCGAGCTGATCCTCAAGAGCGCCAGCGGGAGCATTCGCCAGGCGGCCGGGTCGATCATTGATTTGAGTGCGCGCAACAATAATGCCGGCACATTGAGCGCCTACGCCTTGCATGACGCGGCAGGTCTGGTGGACTTGCAAGGGCAGATTCTCGGCAGTGCCAGTGGTGACTACAACGCTGGCGGCACCCTGGTGCCTTACGCGGCGGGCGAGGTCGATATTCGAGCGCAGAGCGTCGGCGATTTCGCAGCGCTCAACCAGCGTCTGAGCCGCGACCAGGTGTTCGGTTCGCGCAGTCTCCAGATCAAACGTGGCGATCTGGTGATCGGCAATGAATTGAAGGCCAATGAAATCAACGTCTCGGTCGACAATGGCAGCCTCACGGTGCTGGGCACCGTCGACGCCAGCGGCCGTCAGGTCGGGAGCATTCGCCTGGCGGGCAAAACCGGACTGACCCTCGCCAACACCGCGGTGCTGGATGCCCATGGTACGCAGCTGCGGGTCGACAGCTACGGCAAGATCATCGATTCGCCGAACCGCGCGATCGTCGAGCTTTCCACACAGGACGGTGCGCTGGTATTGGCCAGCGGCGCGCGCATCGATTTGCGCCATGGCACCGATGCCGTTGCCGGTAACGGGCCGGGGCAATATGACGGCAAGCTGCGCGGCACGCTCGAACTCAACGCCCGACGCCTGGGTGACGCGAGCGCGGGTGACATCGACATTGACGCGCGGGGGCCGTTGATGGTTCAGGGTGCGCGCTCGATCGTGCTCAACGCGGTGCAACGTTACACCGATGCCCCGCCTGGCACAGGCGGCGATGGCAAAAACGCCGACGGTCGTCCGTATCAGGTGATCGATAAGGCTTACCTCGATCAAAAGCATGGCGAGAGCACAACCTTTATCAACGCGGCGCTTGCCAGCCCGGCGTTGCTCAATGGCAAGCTTGCCGGGCTGAACAACGCCACCTACGCCGACGCGTTTCACTTGCGTCCCGGGGTGCAGATCGCCAGTGCCACGCCCGATGGCGACATGGTGATTTCCGGTGACGTCGACCTGTCCGGTTATCGCTACGCCAGTCTCAACCCTCACAGCCAGAAAACCGGCGTCTACGGTTCCGGCGAGCCGGGCAGCCTGGTGATTCGTGCGGGTGGCAACCTGGACATCTATGGCAGCGTGTCCGATGGTTTCACCCCGCCGGACCCATCGGACGCCACCGGGCGCACTGACGGTAACGGCTGGTTGCTGATTCCTGGCAAGCAGCCGTTCGGCGGTGATGTGGTGGTACCGCGCGGCGGTGTCGAACTCGCCGACGGTACGCAGTACCCGGCGGGCAGCGTGCTCAACTATGACGTGCCGTTCAAGGCCATGTCCCTGGTCACTGGCACGCTATTGCCGAATGCGCTGGTGCTCGATACCCCGCTGAACCTGGCGGCCGGGACCCTGTTGACGGCGGCGGTGCGCGATACCAATGGCAACGTATTGTTCGCGGCGGGTACCTTGCTGCCGGAGGCGGTTACCTTGCAGTCCGGCACACGCCTGGATGCCGGCAGCCGCTTCAATGTCGCTGTCGGCGTGCAGGCCGGCGTCTGGCCCAAAGGGGTGGCTTTGCCCGAGGCCGGGCTGGTGCAGTCGGGCGCCAATACGTTGCCTGTCGGCGGTGTGATCCCGGCGCAAACCGATGTCAAACTGGCCGAAGGCACGGACTTGATCGAGCTGCGCCCCCGCGAAAACGGTCAGCAGGGCAAGAACTGGGCCGTGGCAACGCTGCTGCCCAACGGTTCCTTGTCGTGGTCGATGCGCCTGGTGGCTGGGGCCGACACCCAGGCGGCGGATAGCCGACTGACGCGTGCGGATGGGCGTGAAGGGCATCTGCGACTTGCGGATGGGCACTACATGGCCAAGCAGGAGTTGATTGGTGATGACCCAGGCACTGGCTTTGTGTGGTCGCCGGACAATAGTTATGGGATGGAGCCGGGAACCCCGGTCGCTCCCGAAAACTTGGGCTTGTGTGAGATCGCCGGCTGGTGTCTACCGACTCCGCCCAAAACCATCTTGGTATGGGCACCGGGCAATCTCATTTGGATGGAGCCGGGAACTCCGGTCGCTCCCGAAGATCTTGGGTTGTGTGAGCTTGCTGGGTGGTGTGATGAGATAGCGGCGCCTGCGGAGCCTCAACGCACCGTTGTTTCGCCCAGTACCCAGCTGTTCAGCGTCTTGCGCACCGGCACCGGTGATCTCGACCTGCTCAGTGCAGGCGACTTCACGATGCAGTCATTGTTTGGCGTCTACACCGCAGGCGCTCAATCGGCGTCCCTCGCGGATGGCAGCGACGATCCGCACCAGCAAGCCCGTGGTCTGGGGGTTGACGGGACTGTACTCGGTGCCGACGCCAGTGCTTACGAACCGTTGACGAAGGGCACGTCCTATCAAGCCTGGTACCCGGAGCAGGGGGGTAATCTGCGGTTGCACGCTGGGGGTCAATTGCAGGGCGATACGCTCGGCCGCAAAACTGATGGAAGCCTCAACGTCATCCGCCCACAGGTGGGATCTGCCGCAGTGGGCAACTGGTTATGGCGGCAGGGCATGGGCAATGGTTCCGAGATCCCCACCGCCTGGTGGATCAACTTCGGTAGCTTCGTTGCGCAACCCACTGGCGACCCGGCACTGGTTGGCTTCACCGGTATTGGTACGCTGGGCGGGGGTAATCTTGACGTAAGTGCCGCCGAAGACGCAGGGCTTTTGGCCTATAGCGGCGTGACAGAGCAAGTGTCGGTGGAGCGCAGCCAAGGCATTACCCTGGCCGTGGGCAGCACCGGTCGAGTGAACAGCGATGGCAGTCTGGTGATGACCGGTGGCGGTGACATGCAAGTGCGCATCGGCGGCCGGCTTAACCCGTCGGCGACGGCTCGTACCGCCGCCAATGGCGCAACGGCCGACCTCAGAGGGACGTTGGTCAACTTGCGTGGTGCGGTGCAACTGCAAGCGGGCGCCGTCGGCGCGCTCGACCTGACATATGGCATGGCACGCTCGATGCAAGACCCGAAAGAATCCCGGGCGTATGACGCCTATGTCTCCACCTTCGCCAATGCACAAGGCGGCATCACGGTGGTTGCGGGGGATGCCGGAGTGCAGGTCAACAGCCGCGGCGATCTGGTGCTCGACGGCGTGGGTGACCCTGGTCGCCTGGCGATGAAAAACTCGACGGGCTACGTCGATGCGTCCGGTATATCTCACGATGGGGGCGGTTACGCCGGTTTCTCATTGTGGACACCCAACACCTCGATCGACCTGTTCAGTGCGGGGGGCAACCTGACGCCGTTCCGCAATACGGATATCAACCCGAGTCTCAACGCCCCCGTCACGGGCGGACGCCTGTTCTACCCGTCGATCCTGCGAGCCGTGGCGGCCAATGGCAGCCTTTACTACGGAGCTTCGGCATCACTCAGCATACTGTCATCGGCCTTCTCAGTGATGACGGCGCCGTCGGCCAATGCCCAATTGCAGCTCATGGCTGGTGACTCGATCTATGCCGGCGGTTATGGGGTGACTCAGTCCGGAGCCGATCCGGCGCGGATCCCAACGCCGTTCAACCCGGTATACGCGGGGGTGGATTCGTTCGGGCGAGTCGGTTACAGCAACTTCAGTGCAGATATCCCCAAAACTGAATCCAATTCCTTTCCGCTGTTCACGTTTGGTGCCAACACCTTCACCAATATGGCCTGGCCGGAGCGTCAACCGGTGCGCTTCTACGCCATCAACGGCGACATCGTAGGCTTGCGGACAGGGGAGATCCTTCGGTCTTCAGGTGGCGGGGAGGGTGGAGCGCGCTATGAGGGCAGCGGCCCGCTGCGGGTAATGGCCGGCCGGGATATCGTCAATTCCGGCGTGCCTTTGGGCACAACCACCCTCGTACCCTCAACAGTCGCGGGGGACTTTCAGCGCGTATCGACCGGCAATCTGGTCGTCCACAGCCGCGCCGAGGATATTTCCGTTGTTTCCGCGGGGCGCGATATTCGCCTGAGCACGTTCAACATCGCCGGGCCGGGTTTGCTGGAAGTGACCGCCGGCCGCAACCTCTACGGGGCCGGCTCGGGCGTGGGCCAGGTGTATCAGGAGGGCGGCTTCAACAGCATCGGCAACGTCGATGCCCGTTCCACGATCAACGAGGGCGGTGCATCGATTGCGCTGGTCGTCGGTGCCGGGGCTGAAGGCCCGAACTACCAAGGTTTGCTGACCCGTTATCTGGGGCAAGGCGCGATCAAAAACTACAGCGCCGACCTGACTCAATGGCTGCGCGAGCGGTTCGGTTTCAGCGGTGATGAGCGTCAGGCAGCGGACTATTTCGCGGCGCTGCCGGCCGAACAGCAACGGGTGTTTGCGCGCAAGATCTACTTCGCCGAATTGAAGGCCGGTGGCCGTGAATACAACGCCGTCAACGCCCCGCGCAGTGGCAGCTACGTGCGAGGACGCGAGGCGATCGCGGCGCTGTTCCCGGCCAAGGATGTGGCGGGTAACACGATCAACTACGACGGTGATGTCACCCTCTACGGTGGCGCGGGGATTCACACCGATTTCGGCGGCGACATCCAGGTGCTGACGCCGGGCGGACAGCAAATCTACGGCATCGAAGGGGCCGCTCCACCGTCGACGGCGGGGGTCATCACCCAAGGTTCCGGGGACATTCAACTGTACGCCAGGGATAACATCCTGCTGGGCCAGAGCCGGATCATGACCACCTTTGGCGGCTCGATCCTGGGTTGGTCTGCGCAGGGTGATATCAACGCCGGTCGTGGTTCGAAAACCACCGTGGTGTACACGCCACCGAAGCGGGTTTATGACCCTTGGGGTAACGTCACCTTGTCACCGTCAGTGCCAAGTACCGGCGCGGGGATTGCAACGCTCAACCCGATCCCGGAGGTGGCACCGGGGGACATCGACCTGATCGCGCCACTGGGCACGATCGATGCCGGCGAGGCGGGGATTCGGGTGTCGGGCAACGTCAACATTGCGGCGTTGACGGTGGTGAACGCGGCGAACATCCAGACCCAGGGCAAATCGTCCGGGGTGCCGGTCACGGCATCGGTCAACACCGGGGCGATCACCTCGGCCAGTTCGGCAGCGTCGTCAGCCACGCAAGCGGCGGAGGACGTGGCACGCCAGCAGCAGGCGGCATCACGCAAGAACCAGGCCTCGGTGTTTACCGTGCAGGTGTTGAGTTTTGGCTCCGAGCAACTGGCACCGACGCGGGATGGCGCGAGTCGTGTGCCCTCGCCAGCGTACAACGCCGACAGCCCGGTGCAGGTGTTGGGCGCGGGGACGCTGGATGAGTCGGCTCGGCAGCGCTTGACCGAGGAGGAACGGGGAAATCTGACGTTGTAAGACTCTCGTTGTAAGACTCTCGTTGTAAATTTTCGGGCGGCCTTTTGGTCGCCCATTTTTTTTTGGCGTACTTAGCCGTTGCAAACGGTTCATTCAGACACCCCGCATCATCGCTAACGACCTTCGCAACCCACCCCGAAAATGAAGCTTTTATGACAAAAGTTCGGTAGCACATCGCCATTCCGGTCATGCCTATGTAACGCGCTTGAGGGGCCGCAAGGTCGCTTTTCCAGCCGAGGCGGGAAGCCGGGAGTGAGGCAATGGGGACTATGGAACGCTACTCGAAAGTGGGCATGCAGGAACTCGATCAACGCCTGTCGAAGATCGTCGAGGCCGCGCGTAAAAAACCGGTTTCGGTCTATCGCTACGGCGCGCCATGGGTCTGGATCGTGTCCCAGGATGACTGGCAGGGCGCTTTGAAAGAAGTGTCGAGCTACATCCCTGCGGGCCATTCGCTGGTGCTGCTGCGCCCGCAAATCGACGACCTGCTCGACGACCATCGCGACGTGCTGCACGGCCTCAATGCCGAGGCCGGCATGATCATCGCCCCGCAAACCGTCATGCACATCCTGCTCCTGCAATTGCTTTATTCGGTCCCCAGCGAGCAGCAACTCTACGAACAACTCAATTACAACCTGCTGTTCCGCTGGTTCGTCGGCCTGGACCTCAACCAGAAAGTCTGGAGCTTCAACGTATTAAGCCGCGACATAGCCACGTTGCTGAACAACCCGCGGGCGGTGCAGTTGATCCAGAAAATCATTGGCGAAGTGTTCTGCGGTGCGTTGCTGCAAATGCCGGAGTTCTCCTTGAACTTCGCGCTGCTGCACACCTGGCTGGGCAAGCACGTCGCGACGTCGACCAAAAGCAATTGAGCCAGCCTGCCGTAGCGCAGACGGTGACCGGCATTTTGAATTCAGGGGGTGGTGTGGAGCATTTTTTCAAGTCACGGCTAGCGCTGTGGAGCTGGCTGCTGGTGGCTGCGGGCGCGCAGCCGGCGTTCGCCGAGGAAGCGGCGGCACCGACAAAATTGGTCGATGTGAACGAGTATTTTGTACGCGGCAACACCGTGCTCGATGCCCGCGCAATCGAAGAAGCGGTGTACCCGTTTCTCGGTCCGCAAAAGGCCCTGAGCGATATCGAAGGCGCCCGCGATGCCTTGCAAAAGGTCTATCAGGCTCGCGGTTACCAGTCGGTATTCGTCGAGTTGCCGGAGCAGAAAGTCGACGAAGGCATCGTCTATCTGCAAGTCAGTGAAACCAAGGTCGGCCGCGTGCGCGTGGTGGGGGCCAAGCATTATTCACCGGTGGAAATCCGTGAGGACGTGCCGGCGTTGAAAGAAGGCGAAGTGCCGGACTTCGCCAGGGTCCAGACCGAGCTGGCGCAACTCAACAAGACACCGGGCCGGCAGGTCATGCCACTGGTGCGCGAAGGGCAGCGGCCGGGCACCATGGACGTGGACTTGCAGGTCGAAGACCAGAAACCATGGCAAGCCAGCCTGGGCCTGAACAACGACTACAGCGCCGACACCGAAAAACTGCGCAGCGTGGCCAGCCTCGGCTACGACAACCTTTGGCAGTTGGGACACAGCGTCTCGCTGACGTTCTTTACCGCGCCCGAGGATACGTCCAACGCCAAGGTTTGGTCGGGCTCTTACACCGCGCCTTTGAGTGAGCGCTGGAGTGTGCAGTTCTCCGGTTACCAATCCGACAGCAACGTCGCCACTCTCGGCGGCAGCAACGTGCTGGGCAAGGGACACTCGTATGGCGTATCGGCGATCTACACGCTGCCGTCCAGCGGCAACTGGTCCAACTCGCTGTCGGCCGGCATCGACTTCAAGGACTTCGACGAGCAACTGGACCTGGACGGCGAGAGCGACAAAGTCCCGCTCAAGTACGCGCCATTCACCTTCGCCTACAACGGCTTTCGCTACACCGAAAGCGCCCAGTTGGGTCTCGGTCTGAGCCTGGTGGCGGGGACGCGCAGCTTCCTGGGCTATGGCAGCTCCGACGAAGACTTCGACTACAAGCGCTACCGCGCCAGCCCGAGCTTCGCCGTGCTCAAGGGCGATACCAATTACACCTTCACCTTCGGCAACGACTGGCAGACCGCGTCCAAAGCCGCGTTCCAGCTGGCGTCCGGGCCGCTGGTTTCCAACGAGCAATTCTCGGCCGGCGGTGCAACCTCGGTGCGCGGCTACCTGGCCGCCGAGCGTACCGGCGATGACGGTTACCTGCTGAGTCAGGAACTGCGCACGCCGTCCCTGGCCAAGTACCTGGACAGTTACGTCCAGGAATGGCGCTTCTATGCCTTCGCCGAAGGCGCCCAGTTGTACCTGCGTGACGAGCTTCCCGATCAGGACGCGGATTACGCCCTGGCCAGTGTTGGCCTGGGCACCCGCGCGAGCTTGAGCAAATGGCTTTCCGGCAGCCTGGATTGGGGCTACCCGTTGCTAGAAGGGCCGAACACCTCGAAACAGGAGTCGCGCCTGCATTTCAACCTGCAAGCGACATTCTGAACCTACGGAGTAATTTTTCATGCAGCGCTTATTCATCGCTTTCCTGATCTGCCTGGGCTTTGTGCTCCCGGCCACCGCCCAGGCCTGGTGGCAGGATGACTGGCATTACCGTAAACAGATTTCGGTCGACACCACGCCCCAGGGCGCGGCGATCAACGAAACATTGGGCCGCACGGCGTTGCTGGTGCGTCTGCACACCGGCAACTTCACCTTCGACGGCGTCAAGGAAGACGGTTCGGACCTGCGTTTTGTAGCCGCCGATGACAAGACCGTGCTCAACCACCAGATCGAAAGCTTCGACCCGCTGATGGGCATGGCGCTGATCTGGGTCGATGTACCGAAAGTCGAGGGCGGTCAGCGTCAGGACATCTGGATGTATTACGGCAACCAGAAAGCCCCGGCCACCGGTAACGGTCAGCTGACCTTCGACCCGAACTACACCGCGCTTTACCATTTCGACGGTGCCAACGGGACACCCGCCAAGGACACCACGGCCTATGGCAATACCGCGCAGAACGCTACCGGTGCCAGCATCGACGGTGTGATCGGTCGGTCGCTGCAGTGGAACGGTCAACCGTTGCTGTTGCCGGCCAGCCCTTCGCTGCAACACAACGTGGGCAGTGCGTTCACCTTCAGTACCTGGTTGCGTCTGGATCAGGCCAGTGGCGAGCAGTTGGTGCTGACCCGCCGCGAAGGTACAAGCAGCCTGCTGCTGGGCTTGAACCAGGGCATGCCGTTTGTCGAGATCGACGGTCAGCGCGCAGTGTCGACTCAGCCGCTGAACCCCGGCCAATGGCAACACCTGGCCCTGACCGCCGAAGGCAGCAAGGTCTCGCTGTACGTCAACGGCCGTGAAACCGCGAGCCTCGCGGTCGCCATGCCGGTCTTCAACTCGATCATGGCCATCGGCGCCGATCTGCCGAGCGAAACCGCGGGTGTGTATCAGCCATTCAGCGGCGCGATGGATGAACTGCGCCTGTCCAAAGTCGCGAGACCTGTCGCCCAACTGCTGGCCGATGCGAACGCCCAGGGCGCCGAGTCGAAACTGGTGGCCTACGGTGTCGACGAAGAGCAGTCGGGCTACGGTTTCGGCAGTCTCGGTTTCCTGCTCAATGCGGTGCCACTGGACGCCTGGGTGATCATCGTGGTGCTGGTGCTGATGATGTTCCAGTCGTGGGTCATCATGATCCGCAAGAACCGCATGGTCAGCCGCGTCAGCGCTGCCAACGAAGCTTTCCGCGAGCAGTTCGCCAAAGTCGGTACGCGTCTGGAAATGTTCGCCGACGACCAGGAACTCGCCCAGCGTTTGCAGTACTCGTCACTGTGGCGCCTGTATCAGGTGGCGGTGAAGGAAATTCGCACCCGCCGCGAGCAAGGCGCCGACACCTCGTCGGTCTCGGCCGCCACCATCGAAGCCATTCGTTGCTCCATGGATGGCGTGCGCACCCGCGAAAATCAGGCGCTCAGTTCAAAACTCTCGACCCTCTCCAATGCCATCGCCGGCGGCCCGTACATCGGCCTGCTCGGGACGGTGCTGGGGATCATGGTGGTGTTCCTCGGCACGGCCATGGCCGGTGACGTCAACATCAACGCCATCGCCCCGGGTATGGCCGCTGCCTTGCTGGCCACGGCCATGGGGCTGTTCGTCGCGATCCCGGCGCTGTTTGGCTACAACCGCCTGATCACGCGCAACAAGGAAGTCAGCGCCGACATGCGGGTGTTCGTCGATGAGTTCATCACCCGTCTGGCGGAGATGCACGGCGAAAGCCAGTTCAGTGAAGCGGCCCATCGCCGTGGCAATCACACCCATCCGTCCGTACCGGCCTGAGGAACACCGACATGGCTTCCGTAAATGCCTCCCACGACGATGACGATGATGCCGCGGTGGACAGCATCAACATCACGCCCCTGGTGGACGTGCTGATGGTAGTGCTGGTGATGTTCATCCTCACCGCCACCGCTCAGGTCTCGGGTATCCAGATCAACCTGCCCAAGGCGAGTGCCTCGGTGTCGCTGTCCGAAGCCAAAACCAAGGCGATTTCGGTCAACGACGGCGGTCAAGTGTTCCTTGATGCGTATCCGGTGACGCTGGCAGAGCTTGAAGATCGCTTGCGCATCGAGAAGGCGCAAAACCCTGACTTTCCGGTGATCGTGCGCGGTGATGCCACGGTGCAGTACCAGAAAGTCATCGAGGTGCTGGACCTGTTGCGTCGGCTTGAACTGTCCCAGGTCGGTCTCGTCACCGGCAAACCGAGCCAGGGCTGACCATGACCGCACAACAACCCTTCAAGCCGTTGCCGGTGAAGCCGTCGCCCCTGCGCTTTGTGAAGTGGGGCGCCGGTTTGCTGATCGCCGGCGTGGCCGCGTGGTTTCTCTGGCAGTGGGCCAACGACATGAGCGGCGTGCGTCGGGAAGCACCGAAGGTGCCGACGATCATTCCGTTGCCGCCACCGCCACCTCCGCCACCGGAAAAACCACCGGAGCCGGAAACGCCCGTGGAAGAAAAGATGGTCGAGCCCGAACCGACGCCGGAGCCGGAGGAGGTCAAGCCCGAAGAAGAGGCGCCGCCGAGTCCGGCGGAAGATCTGGCTAACCCGATGCAGATGGACGGCGACGCGCAGTCCGGCAACGACGCCTTCAACATAGGCGCGGGCAAGGGTGGCGGCATGGCCGGTGCCGGAGGCGGGCGTGTGGGCAATGGCACCTACAGCCAGTTCCTGGCGTTCACCTTCCAGCGCTTGCTACGGGAGAACCCGGACTTGCGCAACCTGGCGTTTTCGCTGCAGGCCGATGTCTGGCTGAGCAGTGTGGGCGAGATCACTCGGGTGGAACTGGTCAAATCCAGCGGTAACCCTGATGTAGACACCCAGGTGCTCACCGCGTTGCGCAATGCCCAGCACCTGAGCGAGCGGCCACCGGCCTCCCTGACTTTGCCTGTGCGCCTGTCCCTGCAAGGGCGGCGTCCGGGTTAACCGAACATTTCAAGTTTTGCCAAAAGGAGTTGTGTGCAGATGATTTCCAACGTGAATCGATTGTCCCTGGCGGTCGGCATGGTCATTGCGACCCTGGTCGGGCACGCAGCGGCAGCCCCTGCGCCCTCGGAAAACGCCACGATCAATCTGATCCGCTTGCTGGTAGAGCAAGGCGTGTTGAAACAGGACAAGGCCGAAGCGCTGATTGCCCAGGCCCAGAACGAAGCCGTGCAGGCACAGAAGACGGCCAGCGCCAGTTCCGCGGTGGCGACCGGGCCTGCTGCCGGCCCCGGCGATGTGCGGGTGCAATACGTACCGGCGGCGGTACGCGATCAGATCCGCGACCAGGTCAAGGCTGAAGTCATGGCCACTGCCAAGCAGGAAAACTGGGCCCAGCCCAACACGTTCCCGGACTGGGTTTCACGCATCAGCTTCGACGGTGACATTCGCCTGCGTGACGAGTCGCGCTACTACGCGGGGACCAACAGTAACGAGATCGTCGACTTCGCCAAGCTCAACAACAACGGCCCGTACGACGTGAACCCCAACAGCAGCACCAACCTGCCACCGTTGCTCAACACCCGTGAAGACCGCGAAAACCTGTTCCGCTTGCGAGCACGTCTGGGCATGAAAGCGGTGATCTCACCCGAATGGACCGCGGGCATCCGCATCGCGACCGGTTCGGACAACAACCCGGTCAGTACCACCCAATCCCTGGGGGGTGGCTTCGGCAAGAAAGACATCTGGCTCGATCAGGGTTACCTGACCTGGAAACCGTCCAAGGAGCTAACGCTGACTGGCGGGCGGATTGCCAACCCGTTCATGTCCACTGACATGCTCTATTCCAACGACCTGAACTTCGACGGCGTGGCGGCGATTTTCGACCGCAAGCTCAGCCGCGACTGGGGCCTGTTCGGTACCGTCGGCGCGTTCCCGGTGGAGTACACCAACGACACCAGCTCCAGCAACGGTTTCGACAAGGAAGAGAGCGACAACAAATGGCTGTACGGCGCGCAGGTTGGCGCCAACTGGGCGATCAACTCCAGCAACCGTCTGAAGGGCGCGTTGGCCTATTACCGTTTTGATGACATCGAAGGCCAGCGCTCCAGTCCTTGCGAGCCCTGGGCCGGCGCGCCGGGCTGCGACACCGATGGCAGTCGTTCGGCATTCATGCAGAAGGGCAACAGTGTGTTCCTGCTGCGCGACATCACGCCGAACCCGCTCAACCCGGCCGCCACGGCGCAACCGCAATTCGTCGGCCTGGCGTCGGAGTTCAACCTGCTGGACCTGAACGTCGTCTGGGACGCCGACTTGCCAGAGGACTTCAAGCTGCGCAGCCAGGGCAACTACGTCCACAACCTGGGGTACGACGAGGGCGAGATGCGCAAGCGCTCGGCCGGACAGATCGTCAACAACCTCGACAGCAACGGCGATATCGAAAGTGGCGCCAATGCCTGGATGGTTCAGTTCACCCTCGGCAGCGAACTGGAGCTGAAGAAGCAGGGCGACTGGAACCTGTTCGCTGGCTACAAATACATCCAGCCGGACGCCTTGCCTGATGGCTTCAACGACTCGTCGTTTCACTTGGGCGGCACCAACGCCAAGGGCTACTTCCTCGGCGGTAATTACGGGCTGGCCAAGAACGTCGTCGCCACCGGGCGCTGGTTGAGTTCCGAAGCGGTGTATGGCGCGCCGTTCGACATCGATGTCTTGCAGCTTGAAATCAACACGCGCTTCTAAGGCGCCGGGAGAGCTTCATGAACAGAAAAATCCTGCTGTTGGCCTTGGGCTTGCTGGTGACGCAAGGCGCGACTGCCGAAGGCATGGAGGAACGGCTGCGCACGCAACTGCGCTCCACCACTCAGCAGTTGCAAGCGCTGCAAAGCCAACAGGCCCAGGCCAGCGCGGCGCAGGTAGCGGCAGAAAGTCAGGTCAAGGCGGCTCAGGCGCAGATCAAGCAGTTGACCGCCGAATTGGCCAAGACCAAAGGCGTTGCCGAACAGTTGGCCGGTCAGCACGGCAGCCTGCAAAGCCAGGCTCAGGCGCAAGCGGCGGCCAGCAGTGAGCAGATCGGCAAGTTCAAGAAGGCCTACGAAGAGCTGCTGGTGATGGCGCGCGGCAAAGAAGCCGATCGCTCGAAACTGGAAGCGCAATTGGCCGAACGTGACACACAAATGCAGCAATGTTCGGTCAAGAATCAACAGATGTATGGCGTGGCCAAACAGATCCTCACGGCCTACGAAAAAATCGACGTCGCTGAGGTGATGAAGATTCGCCAACCGTTCGCCGGAACTGCCCGGGTCAAGTTCGAAGAACTGGCTCAGGGGTTCGGTGACGAACTCTACAAAACCCAATTTGACGCGCCACAGGCTGCGATCGCTCATTGAACACCAGGGAAGAACTGCGCATGACTCAATTACTTAGCCACGTATCGCCACAATCGCTGACCGACGTGCTGCAAGCCGCCGGCTACCGGGTCAACCAGACGGAACAGAACGGCATCGTGCAGTTGCTCAGCGCCAGCCAGGGTATCGGCTACGCCGTTCGTTTCGGCAACCCGGCCGTGGAGCAGGGCAGCTACGTCGACTTCACCTTCAGTTGCGCGTTGCGCGTGCAGGGTGCCTTGCCGGCGGGGCTGGCGGAATTGTGGAACGCCTCGCGACGTTTTGCCCGGTTGTCGGTGCAGGGCGAGTTTCTGGTCATGGAAATGGACGTCGTGGTTGCCGCCGGTGTGAGCGACGATCACCTGCGAGGCAACCTGGAGCTCTGGGATCGCTTGCTTCAGGAGTTCATCGTTTACCTGCGCGAATACAGCCAGAACACCGAGCAATTGCAGGCTCAGGCTGAAACCACCAAAGAAGAGGTTCCAGCCCTGTGAAAAAACGGATGGTAGTAGCCAGCGCGGGTGCGTTGGCTGTGCTGGTGGTTGCCGTGGCGCTGGGAGTGCGTCCGGGTAATGACCCTGTCGCGGCTCAACAGCCGGCGTCATCGACGGCACTGTCGGCGAGTGAACCTGCGGTGGCGCGACTGGGCAATCAGCAGGTCGCACTCGAAGAACTCAAAGCCCTGCTGGCAACGTTGCCGCCTGAGTCACGGGAGCAATTACAGGCCGATCGTGGGGCTCTGGAAAGCTGGATTCGCTCACGTCTGGCCGAGAAAGCGGTGCTCGAACAGGCCGATGCTCAGGGTTGGCGCCAGCGGCCGGAGGTCGAGCGGCAAACCCGTGCCGCCACCGAGCAAATCATCTTTCGCGACTACCTGCAGTCGGTCAGTCAAGTACCGGCCGGCTACCCCAGTGCGGCCGAATTGCAGCAAGCCTATGAGGCGGGCAAATCCGGGTGGATCACGTCGCCGATGTACCGGCTCAGCCAGATTTTTCTCGGGGTAGCCGATCCACAGAATCTTGAAGCCATACGCAAACAAGCGCTGGAGCTGAGCAAGAAAGCCCAGGCGGTGCCGACGGAATTTGCCGCGCTGGCGATTCAGTATTCGCAGGACCGCGCCAGCGCCGAAAAGGGCGGCGACACCGGTATGCAGCCCCTCCAGCAATTACTACCTGAAGTGCGCGGCGCTGTGTCGCGCCTCAAGGTCGGTGGCGTGTCGGACCCGGTGCAAAGCAGCGCTGGTTTTCATGTCGTCAAACTCACCGAACTGCAACCGGCACGGGTCGCGACCCTGGACGAATTGCGCGAGCGCCTGACCCAGGCCTTGCGTACCCAGCGCCAGGAGCAGATCGCCAAGGCCTACCTGGAAGGCATGCTCAACACCGCTACGCTGAGTATCGACGGCGCAGTGTTGAATACGGTGCTGGAGAACAAGCAATAGGGCCTGCAAGGCCATTCGGCGCGCCTTATGAAAGGCTATCCGGATCCCCAAAAAACATCTGAATCCGCGACCTTAGCCACCGCTCACCCGGATCATTGTCCTGCGACCCACGCCAGGCCATGTGCAACTCAAAGCTGCGCACCGGCAATGGCGGGTCTTCAGCCCGCACACCGCCAGCGGCTGTCAGCGCATCAGCCGTGTAATCAGGCACGGTCGCGACAATATCGGTCCCGCTGATGAGCGTGCTGAGTCCGTTGAATTGCGGCACCGCGAGGACCACATGTCGTTTGCGCCCGAGCTTTTGCAGCTCTTCATCTATAAAGCCGCTGAGGTCGCCCGCGAAGGACACCAGCGCATGAGGCCGCGCGCAGAAATCATCCAGGCTCAACGGCCCTGGTACCGTATCGGCCCGCAACAGCTTCGGCATGCTGCGGCGCAGCACCTTGCGTTTGGCGTTGGCCGGCAGGTCGGCGGTGTAGCTGACACCGATGGAAATCTCGCCCGAGGCCAGCAGGCTTGGCATCAGGATGTAGTTGGCCCGACGCACCACCAGCACGATCCCCGGTGATTCGGCGCGCAGACGCTTGAGCAGCATCGGCAGCAGGGCAAATTCGACATCGTCCGACAGACCGATGCGAAACACCGCCGTGCTGGTGGCTGGGTCAAATTCCGCGGCACGGCTGACCGCGGTGGAAATCGAATCCAGTGCAGGCGAGAGCAGGGCGAAGATTTCCACCGCTCGGGCGGACGGTTCCATGCTGCGGCCGGTACGCACGAACAACGGATCATCGAACAACCCGCGCAGGCGCGAGAGTGCCGCACTGATCGCCGGCTGGCCGAGGAACAATTTCTCCGCAGCGCGGGTCACGCTGCGTTCGTGCATCAATGTTTCGAAAACGATTAACAGGTTCAGGTCGACACGACGCAGGTCATTACGATTCATCTGGAGTCCTGGCAGAGTCATCAAGCTTGACGAAAGCGGCCATATGGGAACAATGGCCGGCATGAATATTAAGGGGAAAGGCTGCTACTCTGCACCGAGTAATTCAGTTTTCCAAAAAAGGTTGCTTCGGTATCACGGCATTTGACGATGTCGCCGGCGCTGCGGAATCAATGACAGGCATGTCGACTATTAATAGCCACTGATAGTCTTGGGTAGAAAGCCCAGATAGAGTTCAGGGCATTAGAGGTTTCTTTGACGAGGTTTGCGATGTCCCGCACGATCCGTTTTCACAAGTTTGGTCCAGCCGAGGTGCTCAAATGCGAAGAGCATGCGGCCGCTCTCCCTGCGCCGGGCGAAGTGCAGGTGCGCGTCGAGGCGATTGGCATCAGCTGGTACGACATTCTCTGGCGCCAGAACCTGGCCTCGTCCCACGCTCGTCTGCCTTCAGGCCTTGGCCATGAAATGTCCGGCGTCGTCACGGCGGTCGGCGAGGGCGTCGATGATCTGGCGGTCGGCGACAAGGTTGCCAGCTTCCCGGCTGAAAGCCCGAACGACTATCCGGTCTACGGTGAGCAGATTGTTCTGCCGCGCACGGCACTCACCCGTTACCCGGACGTGCTCAGCCCGATCGAAGCCAGCGTGCATTACACGCCGCTGCTGATCGCCTACTTTGCTTATGTCGATCTGGCACGGGTCAAACCGGGGCAATTCGCGCTGGTGACCGACGCCAGTCACTGTGCCGGTCCATCCTTCGTCCAACTGGGCAAGGCGCTGGGCATTCGGGTGATTGCCGCCACCAAAACCGCGGAAGAACGTGAATACCTGCTGTCCCTCGGCGCCGAGAAAGTCATCGTCACCGAAGAACAGGACCTGCTGATGCAGATCAACAAGATCACCGACAATCGCGGCGTGGACGTGGTGTTCGATGGTCTTGGCGGTCCACAGATGTCCTTGCTCGGCGATGTGCTTGCACCGCGCGGTAGTCTGGTGCTGTACGGCTTGCAAGGTGGCAACCAGACGCCATTCCCAGCCTGCGCAGCGTTCCAGAAGAATATTCAGTTCTTTGTGCACTGCATCGGCAACTTCACCGGCAAACCGGAGCTGGGCATCGTCCAGGACCAGGTCGCACTGCAACGTGCCTTGCGCGATATCAACCAGCTGACCGCCGACCGCGTGCTGCTGCCGCTGAAGACTCGGGTCTTCCCGTTTGCCGAGTTTGTCGAAGCTCACCGCTACATGGACGAATGTCCATGCCGCGAACGGGTCGCCCTCCAGGTTCAATCTGCATAAGCCCTTTAGATAAGTCCCTCAGCAAGAGTTCGTGCCCCCACGGACTCTTTTTGCATGCGTCATCTGCCATAAATGAGACCTTCCATTGACCGGTCAATGGGGCAGTTCAGCAACTGAACTGGTTTTTGCTCTCAATCTGTATCTTCTAATCATCATATAAGCCTTGATAATTGAATGATTACTTTCATCTCAAGGAATGAGCCATGGCTGGGTATCTGGTTGATACTTTTCAATACACGCTGTTAATCGATATCCGACAAATAGCGCATCGTTGCGCAGTTGCCGACAAAACATGGGCGACTTCTTTCTGTATTTCTTGTGCTAAATGTCTGTGGGACGCTGTCGGACATTTCCTAGGATGTTGCGCGCAGCCGCAAGAGGCTGACTCTACAGGGCCTCGCGCCA
This sequence comes from Pseudomonas sp. Hz4, assembly GCF_054898165.1. Lineage (NCBI taxonomy): Bacteria > Pseudomonadati > Pseudomonadota > Gammaproteobacteria > Pseudomonadales > Pseudomonadaceae > Pseudomonas > Pseudomonas sp. Hz4. Next base: position 3,056,200 of record NZ_CM142719.1, read on the forward strand.
ACCTGTCTCTGGCCGGAGCAGGGGTGACCTCCAAACATTTCAAATAATTACCAAAAACTTAAGTGTTAGCATTTGGCAATAGCGTCCAGCACTTCAATCGTGGCAGGCAACCCATTGCGCAGTGCATGTCGTTGTTAGTGCGATATCGAACTTACAAGCATCAGGTAAATTAAGATGACCAATATTCATGATCAAGCGATGAACTATGTCTATCAGCAAGTGCTACAGCGATTGTTGAGTTTCTTCTCTCGCGCCGAACGCACGGCATTGCAGCTTATGATTCAGCGCCTGGTGATAGCCGCCGGGGGCATGGAGCGCATTGGCGATTACAAGGTCCTGGCGATTCAGTCCGGGTCCCGCGACAGTTGCTACACTCTGGCGCTGCTGCGCGCAGCACAACTGAGTATTGCCGGTCGGGCGCCTGCGACATTCCGGTTGCGAGTGGTTTCCTTGCGTTTGAACGGCGTAAGCTCGACGGCCCTGGAAAATATCCATCGCAGCTACAGCGCCTTGTTCCTCTACGACGATCCTCGGGTCGAAGTGTTGATGGTCGATAATCGGGAAGTGCTGCCGTTCAACCACCTGACACCGATCTCCGACGCCGGCCGAGAGTCGAATCGGCTCAATCTTTTGATGGTTGGCCATCGTCGCACCTGTAATGGGCTGCATGATCTGTGGGACAACGGGTACCTGGCCACCGGTGAGTTCTATGGGCAAATTGCTCGTTGGGACAGCGGTGTCGATGCGTTGGTCAGTAGCGACACGCCTCGCCAGCAGAAACAGTTTCTCGACGGATTGAAGCGTGCTGCCGCCAAAGCCGGGCTCAAGCCCTCGAATCACTACGAAAGCGGCTATGAGGAGCTATTCGCGCTGCTCGATGAGCTGGGCAGCGACTGTTACCGCGCTTTTTATGCTGAGCATGAGCAGGCAGTGTGGCGTCCGGCCGAACGATTTGAGGCGTGTCGCCGCGCCACGTACATCGACATTCACGACATGGTGGTCAGCAACCTCGAAGAGCGCTGGCCATTGACCACCGAGTTTCTTGGTTTTCAATCCGATGAGCCGGCGGCACAGCTCAGCGACAACGAACACGTCAGCTTTTCTATCTGCGCACACGTTCGGGGTTTGCAGTCGTGCTTCCTACACGGCCGGAACTACGAGACGGGTGTCGCCGAATATCTGCAACGGACATTGGTGATGATGCGCCGCAAACAACTGGCGGAACGGTTGTGCGAACAAGCGGTGGAGGCGTTTGGCAACCCGGCAACGTGGGCCGAGCAGCGAGTTCTGGCAGCGGCCGAAGCTCAAAAAGACCTTGGCTTGAGCGAGGCGCAACTGGTGTGCCTGCTCAATTCACCGTTTGTCGAGCATGGCGCGGCGCTTGAGCGTTTTCTGCGTCAGTGCCACCCCGGCATGCTCGTGGCGATGCCCGATTTGCACCGGGCAATGCAGGGCAATCCTGTGCCGGAGCAGGTTCTGCAATGGATGACCGACGTCAGCGGATTGCCTGTCCACCTGATCGGCAAGCTTTACCGCATGGGCCCGGTGTCTACGGATGAGGGTAGCGGTGGCGCCCCGGAAGTCGGCGGCGACGGTTTGCACGCCGAAGCCGCCGAATATGACGACGAGGCTGTGGCGGATGAACGGTCAGCGGGGCGCTGAAAGTGCCTGGTTTGACGGACTTGTTGACGATGCATGATCACGTTCACATGGCATTTGGCCCTCGCCCATGAAAGGGCCACGAGAAACCGACTTCGCGTACCAGGCGGTATACCGATATCTGACCAATCTGATCAATGAGCCGGTGGGTGACACGCGCATCCGTCTGCCGTCGTTACGACAGTTGGCGGATCGCCTGAGTGTGTCGATCTCGACGATTCAGTACGCTTACTCGCTGCTGGAGAAGGAAGGGCGCGTTTACTCGGTCGCCAAATCCGGCTATTACGCGTTGCCGGTGTCCTCCATCAGCGTCAGCAGCGGCAATGACCTGCTTGAAACCGTCTATGTCAACGCCAGGCGCCCAGGAATGCTGGTCTTGAGCGCCGATGAGCCGGCGCTGTTACAGCCGCTCGACAGCCCGCTGTTACTGCTGGAGCGGGAACTGCTGCGCCAGTATCCGCGCCAGCCGCAACCGTCATCGCAACCGTGTGGCGAGCTGGAGCTACGCATCGCCCTGGCGGCGCGCTACACCACCTCGCCGCTACGCTGCTGGCACGCCGACGATGTCTATATTGGCGCTGACCTGCGAGGCGTGCTGGAAATACTGATCGCCGTGTTGAGCCTCAAGGACGCTACGGTGCTGGTCGAGTCGCCGTGCGACTGGGCGATTCTGCGGTTGCTCCAGGCTGCGCAGGTACGAGTGATTGAACTGGCGGTGCAATCCAGCGGCGGCCTGGACGTCGAGTGGCTCAAGGAGTTGCTGGAGACCGAACCGGTGCGGCTGGTGATGGTTTCATCCGGGCTGAATATGCCGCGAGGCAGCTTGGCGCCCGAGGACAACCGACAAGCTGTTGCGCAATTGCTGGAGCGACATGGCAGCTGGGTGTTGGAAAACGACTGCTATGGCGAACTCGGATTCGAACCGGACAGCCAGCGGTTTCGCGACCTGCTGGACCCCGATCGGCTGATCGTGTTTTCCACGTTCGAGAAAATCATCGGGCCAGAAGCGCCCTACGGCTATTTGCTCTCGCGGCATTTCAGTGCTGAACTGCAACGGCACTTTCTACTGCGTTCGTTTCGCCTGTCACCGATTCGCCAGAAAGCCATCGCTCGCTTGTACAACAACGGACGTGTCGATCAGCACCTTCAGGTATTGCGGCGGATGCTCAAGGATCGCAAGGCGCAGATGACTCAGCTGTTGCAGGAGCGTCTGGGCGATGCCTTGCGCTTCGTCGAGCCTCAGGGCGGTGCAACCATCTGGGTCCGTTCGCTGCGTCAGGTCGATGTACGTCGAGTGTTCCATCGCCTGCTCAAACACCACGTGGTGATCGCACCGGGAGAGCTGTTCAGTCTCCAGGGTTTGCACGCGCAACACTTGCGCCTCAGTCACACCTTCGGCGGCGACCACGACTTGGCCGCGGTGTTGGGCCTGTTAGGGGATGCCTTGCGTCTGGAGTCGATCGATTGAACGGGGTCCCCCAACATCCTCGGCACTCGTGGATCGATCCCATCGCGTTGCGGTCGAACTGCCAGTAAACTGCGTCCTATTCCTGAACCACTCTCTTTCAGAGGTTTTGCATGACACTCAGTCCTTTTGCGGGCAAACCGGCACCGGTAGAACTGTTGGTCGACATCCCGCGACTGGTAACGGCCTATTACACCGGCCAGCCCGATGCCGCCGTCTCGACCCAGCGCGTTGCCTTTGGCACGTCCGGGCACCGAGGCAGCTCGTTCGACTTGAGTTTCAACGAATGGCACGTTCTGGCGATCAGCCAGGCGATCTGCCTGTACCGCGAAGCCCAAGGCATTGACGGCCCGCTGTTCGTCGGCATCGACACCCACGCGCTGTCCACCCCGGCCGGCGCCAGCGCCCTTGAAGTGCTGGCCGCCAACGGCGTGACGGTGATGATCGCCGAAGGTGACGAATACACCCCGACACCGGCCATTTCCCACGCGATTCTCTGCTACAACCGGGGGCGCACTTCAGGCCTGGCGGACGGCATCGTCATCACCCCGTCGCACAATCCGCCGCAAAGCGGTGGCTACAAATACAACCCTACCAACGGCGGCCCAGCCGATACTCACATCACCAAGTGGATCGAAGCCAAGGCCAACGAACTGCTGGGCAACAAGCTCGCCGGCGTCAAGCGCATCAGCTATGAGCACGCGCTGAAGGCCAGCACGACCCATCGTCACGATTACCTCAATACCTATGTCGCCGACCTGATCAACGTGATCGACTTCGACGCTATCCGCGATGCCAAGCTGCATCTGGGTGTCGATCCGCTAGGCGGAGCAGGCGTGCGCTACTGGTCAGCGATCGCCGAGCATTACCGTTTGGATCTGGAAGTGGTCAACAAACAGGTCGATCCGACCTTCCGCTTCATGACGGTCGACTGGGACGGCCAAATCCGCATGGACCCATCGTCCAGTCACGCGATGCAGGGCCTGATCGGTCTGAAAGAGCGTTTCGACGTAGCGTTTGCCTGCGACCCAGACCACGATCGCCATGGCATTGTGACTCCTTCCGGTGGATTGCTCGCGCCGAACAGCTACCTCGCGGTATCGATCGACTACCTGTTCCAAAACCGTCCGCAGTGGCGCGCCGATGCCGCCGTGGGTAAAACCGTGGTCAGTAGTGGCTTGATCGATCGCGTTGCAAAACGTCTGGGTCGTCGCCTGTACGAAGTGCCAGTCGGCTTCAAGTGGTTTGCTGATGGCCTGTTCGACGGTTCTCTGGGTTTTGGCGGCGAAGAAAGTGCCGGTGCTTCGTTCCTGCGCAAGGATGGCGGCGTCTGGTGCACCGACAAGGACGGCTTGATCCCGGCGCTGCTGGCAGCAGAAATGACCGCCCGCACCGGCCGTGACCCAAGTCAGGCCTATCGCGCCTTAACCGATGAACTGGGCGAACCGTTCTCGGTACGGGTCGATGCCAAGGCCAACCCTGAGCAGAAGGCACTGCTGAGCAAATTGTCGCCGGACCAGGTCACCTCGACCCAACTGGCTGGCGAAGCGATCCAGAGCATCCTCAGCCACGCACCGGGCAACGACCAGGCGATCGGGGGGCTGAAAGTCATGACCGAGAACGGCTGGTTCGCGGCGCGTCCGTCTGGCACTGAAGACATCTACAAGATCTACGCTGAAAGCTTCGTCAGTGACGAACACCTCAAGCAATTGGTGGCAGAGGCTCAAACGCTGGTGGATGGCGCTATCTCGGCGAAATAAGCGTCGGACAGTCACCGACAAACAAAAAAAGGCGACCATGACGGTCGCCCTTTTTTTGTCCCGCGTTTACGATCAGGCCACGTCCACCAGAACGATTTCACTGTCCTCGATGGCGGTCACCCGCAACACCTGCTCATCGGCAACGGCGATACCGTCTCTAGCTTGTGCACGCAAGCCATTGACTTCAATGACGCCGGTGGCCGGAACCAAGTAAGCGCGACGGCCATTGTCCAGGCGATACTCGGCGGATTCGCCGGCCTTCAGGTTCGCCGCCACCAGTCGCGCATCGGCTCGAATCCGCAGGCTTTGATCGTCGCCGGCTTTGCCGCTGGCAAGGGTCACGAAACCTTCGCGCTGGCCTTTGGGAAAAGGCTTGGCGCCCCAGGACGGTGCCAGACCGGATTCGTTCGGGATGATCCATATCTGGAAGATCCTGGTCTCGGTCGCTTCCAGGTTGTATTCACTGTGGGCGATCCCGGTGCCGGCGCTCATGACCTGAACGTCGCCCGCTTCAGTACGACCCTTGTTGCCCAAGTTATCCTCGTGGGTGATCGCGCCTTCACGCACATAAGTGATGATCTCCATGTCCCGGTGCGGGTGTTTCGGGAAACCGGTACCTGGTGCAATCACGTCGTCGTTCCACACCCGCAGGTTGCCCCAGTTCATGCGTTTTGGGTCATGGTACTCGGCGAACGAAAAGTGGTGATGAGCATCCAACCAGCCATGGTGGGCGCCGCCCAGGGATTTGAAGGGTCTGAGTTCAAGCATGATCGTCTCCTGAAAAGGTTCGTCATGGGGCAGAGCGCCTGAGCCACGAAACGCGAACCGGTGGTCGATGGCGAGCATCATCTATCAGGTATCAATCGATAAAAAGCGTAAAAACTGCCTCAATACAATCGAATAAACTGATATCGAATAACCTCGAAAGATTCTCACCCAACCTTCACTTCATCGCATAAGCCAATGACCTGTAAGCATTTCACTAGAACTGAACGGCAAATGCAGACACCATAGCCGCAACAGCCTCACACCCTGGAGTCAGCCCGCGTGCCGCAACACACCCCCGATCTTCCTCCTGAACTTCGTCCCTTGGCCGAGATGCCACTGCTCAAGCGTCTGGCCGCCCGGTTTTTTGGCCACGGCCTGACGCGTCTGCGTGCACAGCATCGTGCGTCCTGGCTACACGGCCAGGCGGATGGCTTTCGCAGTGGTCACAGCGCCGGCGTGGATTACGGCTATGAAGAAGGCAAGCTTGAAGGGTTGGAACAAGGCCGGCAGGTGTTGCTGATCCGCGACTCGCGCTCCACCGAGCACCGACCGCCCAACGTTGACGACCATCTGTTCGACGATTGGCGTCTGCCGTTGAGCGCCGAGTTGAAGAAGCGCATGAAGACTGATGTTGCTCGACTGCTGCCACCACACGCGCAGCCCAGCGCCGCGCAGTGGAAAATGATCTTCAGCGACACGCCCTCGACCTCGGTGATTGCCGGCGCGGGTGCGGGCAAGTCGACCACGTTGGTGTTGCGGATTTTGCTGCTGACCCATTATCTGGGGTTCGAGCTGAGTTCGATGACGGTGGTGACCTTTACCCGTGAATCGCGCAAAGACTTCATCAATAAACTGATCGAGCTGTTTGCACTCTGGGGCCGGGTGCTCAGTTTCAAAGAGGCACGTGATCTGGTGCGTACCTTTCATTCGCGAATCCTGCCGATGGTTCGCAGCCTGCCGGGCTTCGAGCGACTGCAAGCCTTCGAAAACCTCAGCAACCGCCCGCAAAGCGGCGATGAGGAGGTTGACAGCAATCCTTTCGACCTGCGCATCAACGATACCCAGCGCCAACAGCTCAATGCCTGCTATCACCACCTGCACACTCGCGATGAGCGCTTCCGCGAACTGATCAAGCCATTGTCCCGTCACGCGTTGCAGCTCAAGGAGCTGGAGCGCGATCACCCGGACGTGCAGAAACGCATGGCCGTGACCGAACTTGCCGCCAAGCGCGATGAAGAGCTTTGCGATGCTGTTGAAGATCTGTGGTTTCGGGCGGGGGCCTGGCCGATCAAAGGCATCGAGCCGAATCGCCAGACGTTCGATATCAACGGTTCAACGTTTCATTGTCATGGCTATATTCCGAGCCTCGACGCTTGGGTGGTGCTGGGGTTCGATCCTCGGGAAAACCCGCAGGTCAGCCGCCCGAATGCCAAACTGACAGTGAGGGCAGAATGGGCGGTGAAACGCACCCTGTTTCAAGCTTTCTGTCGTAAGCCATTGATATGGATAGATAGTTACGAATCTTCAAAGCGAGTACTGGCTTCTCTTGCCGGTGATGCCAGCGCTGGCCCAGGCTTCGATTACAAGGTCAAGGGTGAACTCGGTTCAGCGCCATTGCTGGACTGTTTTGTCGCGGCGGCGGGGTTTATCGAGAACCTCGGCCTGGAGGTGCCCAATGCCGTGGGCCAGATGAGTTTTGCCAAGGACGACCCGGATCGGTTTTTCTTCGAGGCCTTGAGTCTGTACTGGCGATCGCTGGAAGATCACCTGCTCGATCAGAAGCCACCGGTGATGACCTATAACCGGATGTTCGCCTTGTTCAGCGAACATTCTCCAGAAAACCTGAAGCTGCTGAGCGATGAGTTGCTCAGGCCAATGTCGCACTTGATGATCGACGAATTTCAGGACGTATCACCGCAAATCGTTTCCTGGATCCGCGCGAGCCTCACCGAAATCCGCGGTCGCGGACCGGCTATGCACGTGGGGCGTGGCGCACAACGCTCGTCATTGCTCTGTGTAGGCGATGACTGGCAGTCCATCTATGGCTGGCGGGGCAGTTCGCCGACGTATTTCATGGAATTCAACAAGGAATTCCCTTCGCCGAGCACGACCAAAGTCATGCTCAGTGACAACTACCGCAGTCACCAGCACATCATCGATGCCGCCGAACACATCGTTCGTGCGGCGCCCGCGATCGCTGGCAAGAAGGCCAGGGCAAGTGGCGAGCCGAAGGCGTTGCTGCCGGTGAACGTTCTCGATCGCGACGATCAAGCTATGGCCCAGCGCCTGATCGAGCACTACAGAAAGGGCGATTCAATCTTGATGCTTTATCGAAAAAGCAGTGATAAGTCGTTGATAGAAGAGCACATTAAGTCTGTAGTTAATGTTGATTCCAGCTTGCCTTACGAAGCTCGGCGGCTGAAGCAACTGACTTATCACAGCGCCAAAGGACTTCAGGCTGACGCCGTGTTTCTACTGGGCGATTGTCAGCACCTGACCAGTTCACCTTACAAGAACCAGGTCTACCGCATGGCAGGTCTGGGCAAGGCTGGCGACAACGAAGCGTACGACAGCGCACAGAAAGACGAGATCCTGCGGCTGGCATACGTCGGCATCACTCGGGCGGTGAGTCATTGCTACTGGTATCTCGATGGGCAAGACACCCAGGCGGCCAACCTGCCTAAAGCTTCCGATCGGATTGGCAGGGGCAAGGCGTTCTTTGCCGATCACCGACAGGGCAAGCCATCGGCGTGAGCCGTGAATCTTGCGCCACAAAAAAGCCCACTTAACGTGGGCTTGTTGTTGAGTGTTCAGCCTTCAGGCATAGCTCCTGAGGGCGACTGGCGGAATGAAAGCCTCAAGCTCATCTTCCACCGCTTCGATTATTCGTTCTACATCCGCAGCATTCATTACCGTCGCGCAAGGGATACCCGCGATGGCGATCATGGTCTCGCCACTGGCACGGTCAAATAGACGGGCAATCATGCTGCCCGGCGCGTCCATGCTCGCCTCGAAACCCATGGGATGAAAATGCCAGCGCATCAGCTGGCAGGCGTTTGGAAACGTGACTTTACTGAATCCTTTATTCATGTGTTGCCCGCCTTATTCATCGAGCGCTTCCTTTAGCTCATGTTAGGAGGGGAAGAGCCTTCGATGGCTCAACCGGTGACGTCTTTAAAAGTAGCATCCAGATGTGAAAATAATGTGGATTTTTCAGTCCGTTTAGCGATTGATTCAGTTTTTTTGATGCAGGTCACGAGAACGGTAGATTTCCGGCAACTGGCTACCACTGATTGGCCATTCATTGGCCATTGAAGCTGACGCAAAACTTCGGCAAGCTCGGCTTTTTCTCGTCGAGTCCTTTATGCACGCCGTTGATGATGGTCCACTGCAAACCCAGGCCACGGGCGACACGGTGATGCGCTATCACTTGCGCTGGAAACACCGGGATCTGGACGGGGTCACGGCGCTCTATCACCCAGAAATTCAGTACAGCGATTTCTTCCAGAACCGTGTGATGGGGCTGTCTGAATTACGTGAGTACGTGCGCAGCAGCATGCCTCGAGATCCCGGTGAAGCCCTGGAGCATACGGACCGTATTCGTTTGGACGGCAACACGGCGTTCATTCAGTACCGCATCACCCTTCGCGGCGGTGAAGGGCTGGTGTCGTTCCGGGCCAGCGAGGCGATTACCGTTCGTGACGGTCTGATCTGGCGGGTCAACGAGTACGCCTCGCTGGTGCATGAGCAGCCCGTCAGCAAGGTCAGCAGCCAACGCCCAGCTGTCAGTCGGCTCGGGCTGTCTGCGCGCCAGCTGAGCTTCATGGCTGAAGACTTGCAGCAGTATTTTCAGCGCCAGCAGCCTTATCTCGATCCCGAACTGGACCTGCAACGGGTGGCGAAGGAGTGCGGGTACAGCCGCAATCAGATTTCCTATCTGCTGAATCAGGTGCTTGGCCAGAGCTTTTATCGATACGTCAACCAGGCGCGCCTGCAGCATTTGCTCGCGTCACTGGATAGCGCCACGCTGCCGTTGCGTATCGACGAACTGGCGTTTGCCGCCGGGTTCAATTCGCTGTCGGCGTTCTATAGCTGCTTCCGTCAGCACACCGGCCAGTCGCCCAAGGCCTACGTAAAACAAATTTCTTTGCGTGCACGCGCGCAAGACAGCCTCTAAGTCCACGCACTAGGATCGACGTCATCGAAGTTTGAGTGGCGGAGTCTTGCATGCCGGCGTGGCGCACTATCAGTTTGTGGATGGACCAACTCGACGAGCCATTATTGGCGCGTCCCTCGCTGGAGCAGGATCTGGATGTCGACGTCGCCATCATTGGCGCGGGGTACACCGGACTCTGGACCGCGTACTACCTCAAACGCCTGGCTCCCGACCTGAGCATCGCCATCGTTGAAGCGCAAACCGCCGGTTTTGGCGCCTCGGGGCGTAACGGCGGCTGGCTGATGGGCAATGTGCTGGGCGAAGACCGCTTGCTCGCCGATTTGCCGCCCGAACAGCGCCGGGCTTCTTTCGATTTGCTGCACAGCATCCCGGACGAAGTCGGGACGGTCCTCGAACGTGAAGGTATTGACTGCGATTACCGCAAAGGCGGGGCGCTGTATTGCGCCGCACGCTATCCAGAACAGGAAGCCAGTCTTCGGCACTCTCTCGACAAGCTCTACAGCCAGGGATTGACCGAAAGCGATTACCGCTGGCTCAGCCCCGAGCAGTTGGCGCAACAAATCAGAATCGCCAAACCTTATGGCGGTATCTATGCACCGCACGTTGCGACGCTTCACCCGGCAAAGTTGGTGCGAGGTCTGGCTCGTGCGGTGGAGAAAATGGGCGTCAATATTTACGAAAACAGTCCGGTCACCCATTGGCAGTCGGGCGGTCTGCGCACGGCGAAAGCCTCGCTTCGCAGCCGCTGGATCGTACCGGCCGTAGAAGGTTACTCGGTCACCTTGCCGCCGTTGGGACGTTATCAGTTGCCGGTGCAAAGTCTGATAGTGGCCACCGAGCCGCTATCCGTTGCCACGTGGGATGAAATTGGCCTGAGTCGAGGCCAGGCCTTCAGCGAAAGCAGTCGCCAAGTCACGTACGGTCAGCGCACGGCTGACAACCGTTTGGTGTTCGGTGCCCGGGGCGGTTATCAGTTCGCTGGCAAGTTACGCCATGACTTTGACCTGACCACCAGCGAAGTGGAGCTGCGGCGCTATCTGTTCGGCGAACTCTTCCCGCAACTCAAGAACGTGCGGATTACCCATGCCTGGGGCGGCAATCTGGGGATGTCCCGGCGTTTCAAGCCGCACATGCTTTGCGATCAAGCGAGCGGCATTGCGATTTCCGGCGGCTATGGCGGGGAAGGCGTCGGTGCCAGCAACTTGGGCGGCCGGACCCTGGCGGATCTGATTCTGCAGCGTGACACCGAGCGGGTTCGCCAGCCGTGGGTCATCCAGGGTGGTCTCGATGCGCTCAGGGCGTGGGAGCCGGAGCCCTGCCGCTGGCTCGGTTACAACGCGATCATCCGCAGCTTTGTCCACGAAGACCAGACCCTGGCCAACCCGGCCACCGCACCCTGGCGTCGCAAACTGGCCAGCGGTATTGCCGGCTTCATGGAAGGTTTCATGCAGTAAACGGCGCGCTCTTCATCTATCGGCTCAATCGACAGGTACTCCCATGAGCATCACGCAATTCAAGAACACTGCAACCCTGAAGCTGGAAGCGTCGAACCCGGTCGCCGTACCACTGGGCATACCCGTGGCGGTGGCCTCGACCACCAGTGTTGAGCGCGACGATGGCGTCGAAACCGGCGTCTGGGAATGCACACCCGGGCGCTGGCGGCGACAGATCATCGCCCAGGAATTCTGTCACTTCATCCAGGGACGCTGCACCTTTACCCCGGATGACGGTGAAACCCTGCACATAGAAGCCGGCGATGCACTGATGTTGCCAGCCAACAGCCTCGGCACCTGGGATATCCAGGAAACCGTGCGCAAGACCTACGTTTTGATTTTTTGATCCTCTGATTGCCTGCCAGCTTTCCAATAAAAAGAATACAAACCAAACAGGAATCGACTCATGATCCGAAAGACACTGACTCTGGCTCCACTGGCGCTCATCGCATCCCTCAGCCACGCGACCGAGACCGTCAAGATCTACAACTGGTCGGACTACATCGCCCCGGACACCACCAAAAACTTCCAGAAAGAAACCGGCATCGCGTTCAGCTACGACGTCTTCGACAGCAACGAAACCCTCGACGGCAAGTTGATGACCGGCAAATCCGGGTACGACGTGGTATTTCCGTCCAACCACTTCATGGCGCGGCAGATTCAGGGTGTGGCGCTGAAGAAACTCGACAAGAGCCAACTGCCGAACTGGAAAAACCTCAACCCGGCATTGCTCAAAGCGTTACAGACCAACGATCCGGGCAACGAACACGGCTTCCCGTACCTCTGGGGCAGCACCGGCATCGGTTACAACATCGCCAAGGTCAAGGCGGTGTTGGGTGATAACGCGCCGGTGGATTCCTGGGACTTGATTTTCAACCCCGAGAACATGAAAAAGCTGCAGAAATGCGGCGTCGCCATCCTCGATAACGGCCCCGAGCTGTTGCCGGCGGCACTCAACTACCTGGGCCTGCCGCATCACAGCAAAAACCCTGAAGACTACAAAAAAGCTGAAGCGCTGCTGATGAAAGTCCGTCCGTATATCAGCTATTTCCACTCGTCCAAGTACACCAGCGATCTGGCCAACGGCGACATCTGCGTGGCCGTCGGCTTCTCCGGTGACATTCTGCAAGCTGAAAAGCGCGCGAAAGAAGCCAAGAACGGCGTCGACATCGGCTATGCGATTCCCAGGGAAGGCGCCGCCATCTGGTTCGACATGGTGGCCATGCCGGTAGACGCCCCGGACGAAAAGGCCGGCTATGCCTTCATGAACTACCTGCTGCGCCCGGACGTCATGGCCAGCATCAGCAACTACGTGCACTACGCCAACGGTAACGAACAGGCCGACAGCTTGATCGACCCGGCGATCAAGAATGACACCAAGGTCTACCCGAGCGCGGAGATGATGGGGAAATTGTTTGCGCTGGAGGCGATGCCGCTGAACATCGATCGGATTCGTACGCGGGTTTGGAACAAGATCAGGACGGGGAGCTGACGAGATGGGTCGGGCGGTGCACGGGCTAAGGCCCGACCTTTTCGTTCTGGCTAGAGCAATCGTGATAAGAAACCTGTTTTTTATACCTGTCATTTGTAACAGGTGCCTAGCGTTAAAATTTATCGTTATATACCAGGGCAGGGAGTGCAAATCTGCGCTTCCAATCGATTGAAGGAAATTTCTCATGTCCGGCATCACAGAGCAGACAGGTAAAAATGCTAATACGGGAGTCATTGAGGGAACGGTGAAAAACCGTCACACCGAGACCGAATATTCGTTCAGAACCGAAGGCACCTGGCGCGATGAGCAGAACGGTACGCTCCGATTTCATGGCTCCATGAAGGATCCCGAGGGTGAAAGTAAGTATATGCAGGTCAGTCTGCAGCTCAGCAAAAGTGATCAGCCTGCCGGTTCCATTGCAGTGGGTGACCCAAAAATTTTGCATCTGGCCCTAATAAAAGGAGAACCGGGCGAGCAGGTGTTTAAGGCCATTTCGGGTGAGGTGACGCTTGAACGCCACCCCGAAAACGCCGTCAAGGGACAACTCACATTCACAACAAGCACCAGAGTGTTCATTTCCTACGATGTCGATGTGACGTTTCAATTTGAATGACCTGTGAGTCAAGGGGGCAGCCACATCGGATGCTTCCCTTCTATCTTCCCAACTAATGGCACCTGCAATAGCATTTTTAGACTCAGCCTTGAAATTGAGACACACCTAACAAAACCCAACCTACCTGAATTTGATTTTTTACATAGCCGATTGTCAGACAATCCCCCTCGAAACCCTCAACTACAAATAATATTTCGACAGCACAAGCAATGTTTCCGGGTAGTTGCTGGAACAACTCAATTTGAAGTCAAAAAAAATGTAGACGTTTGATTTCAAATTGTGTCAGTTTTCTTTCGCCTTCATTGGGCGAGTGATAGGACGATCTCGCCAGAGATTGTCGCTGTCTGACAAAAAACTGTTCATAGCAAAACAAGGAAGTGTGTTTATGTCGAACGTAAAAAACAACGCTATTGACTCCGCCGAACAGGCGTTCCAGCCACTGCAAGCATTGGCGGCATCCAGTTCTGCGTTCAACCAGATCAATAGCTTCAGCCATCAATATGATCGGGGTGGCAACCTCACGGTCAATGGCAAACCCTCCTTCTCCGTCGACCAGGCAGCGACCCAATTGCTGCGCGATGGCGCTGCCTACCAGGACAAGGACGGCAGCGGCAAAGTCGAACTCACCTACACGTTCCTCACTTCGGCGTCGTCGAGCACCATGAACAAGCACGGGATTACCGGGTTCAGCCAGTTCAGCGCTCAGCAGAAAGGCCAAGCCGTGCTGGCCATGCAATCCTGGGCCGACGTGGCCAATGTCACGTTCACCGATAAGGCCACGGGCGGCGACGGTCACATGACCTTCGGCAACTACAGCGGCGGCCAGGATGGCGCGGCGGCTTTCGCCTATCTGCCAGGCACGGGTGCGGGTTACGACGGTTCTTCCTGGTACCTGACCAACAGCAGCTACACGCCAAACAAGACGCCGGACCTGAACAATTACGGCCGGCAGACCCTGACCCACGAAATCGGTCACACCCTGGGCCTTGCCCACCCTGGCGACTACAACGCCGGCGAGGGCGCTCCGACCTACAACGACGCGTCCTACGGGCAAGACACCCGCGGTTACAGCGTCATGAGCTACTGGAGTGAAAGCAATACCAGCCAGAACTTCAGCAAGGGCGGCGTCGAAGCCTATTCGTCCGGCCCGCTGATGGACGATATCGCGGCCATCCAGAAGCTCTACGGCGCCAACACCACCACCCGTACCGGTGACACCACTTACGGCTTCAACTCCAACGCCGGTCGCGACTTCCTGAGCGCGTCTTCGTCGTCGGACAAGGTTGTGTTTTCGGTGTGGGATGCGGGCGGCAAGGACACGCTGGACTTCTCCGGCTTTACCCAAAACCAGAAGATCAACCTCAATGAAGCCTCGTTCTCCGACGTTGGCGGCTTGGTGGGTAACGTTTCCATCGCCAAGGGCGTCACCCTCGAGAATGCCATCGGCGGTTCGGGCAACGACCTGCTGATCGGCAACAGCGTGTCCAACGAACTGAAAGGCGGTGCCGGTAACGACATCCTCTTTGGCGCGGGCGGTGCGGACAAGCTGTGGGGCGGCGCCGGTTCGGACACCTTCGTGTTCGCAGCCAGCAACGACTCCAAGCCAGGTGCATTCGACCAGATCCTCGACTTTGTCAGCGGCCTGGACAAGATCGACCTGACCGGCATCACCAAAGGCGCAGGCCTGCACTTCGTGAACTCGTTCACCGGTGCGGCAGGCGATGCGGTGTTGACCTCTTCGGGCGGCAACAGCCTGTTGTCAGTGGACTTTTCCGGTCATGGCGTGGCTGATTTCCTGGTCAGCACCGTGGGCCAGGCGGCTTACTCCGACATCGCTGCGTGATGTGAGGTGAAAAAGGAGGGCAGCGCAGACGCGCTGCTCTCTGCCCCTTGAGATGAGTAAAGCGCCTTATGATCCATAACGGCTTCACCTGCAGAACAACCGCGTGGCTATTGGCGACGTTCATGATGTTTTTTGGAGATTTAGCCATGGCGAGCAGCCTGAAATTAGCAGACCCCTCGGAGCTGGCCGGCAAATGGCAGGCGACCCTGATCGCCAAAGAGGACTCGCCAGCGTCCCAGTTATTGCAGGACAAACCGTCAAACGTGTGCACCCTTGAACTTCAAGTAAACCAAACGCTGGGCGAGGGTGCCAAGTGCCTGAGTGCCTGGCTAAGCGAGCAAACATTCGGTTGGTTTACGGAGCCTGACGGCATTGCAATCACTGGGCCTGAAGGCTCAAAAGTGCTGTTTTTCAGTCGGCATCGTGATGGGTTTTATCAAAGCACGTTGAAATCCGGGTTGATCATTACGCTCCAGCGAGACGTGCATTAAGTCCAACGCCCACCAAGAGCGTTATAAGCCGCAGATCAATAATCGAAACGCTTGGTCGACGACATAGAGTTGTTATTGAAGTGTAAGCGGCACTTGAAAATAAGATTAAACAGACCTCGCCAGGTATGGCGAGGGATAACACCTCAGGAAGAATCCATGAAGATGGCAAAGAGCCCGGCCACCGCACCTTTAATTAAGGCCTTGGGCGACTATAAGAGCATTCTGATTGGCGTCGGTTGTTTTACCGCACTGATTAACGTGCTGATGCTGGTTCCGTCGATTTATATGCTCCAGGTCTATGACCGCGTATTGTCGTCGCAAAACCAAACAACGCTGGCCATGTTGTCATTAATGGTCGTCGGGTTTTTTGCCTTCATTGGCTTGCTGGAGATTGTGCGCAGCTTCATCGTCATTCGCGTCGGCAGCCAACTGGAGCGACGCTTCAATTTGCGGGTCTATCAGGCGGCGTTCGAGCGCAACCTGTTCAAGGGCGAAGGCAACGCCGGACAGTCGTTGGGGGACCTGACCCATATTCGCCAGTTCGTCACCGGCCCGGCATTGTTTGCCTTCTTCGATGCGCCGTGGTTTCCGATCTATCTGTTCGTGATCTACCTGTTCAATGTCTGGCTCGGCGTGTTCGCGACGGTGGGCGCGGTGCTGTTGATCGGCCTGGCTTGCCTCAACGAGACCATGACCAAAAAGCCCTTGGGCGAAGCGGCAGGGTTTTCCCAAAAATCCAGCCAACTGGCCACGAGTCACCTGCACAACGCCGAAACCATTCAGGCCATGGGCATGCTCGGGGTGTTGCGTAAACGTTGGTTTCAGGTTCATTCACGTTTCCTCGGCCTGCAGAATCAGGCCAGTGACACCGGTGCCGTCATCAGCTCTTTGAGCAAAACCCTGCGCCTGTGCCTGCAATCGCTGGTGCTGGGTCTTGGCGCCTTGCTGGTGATCAAGGGTGATATGACGGCCGGGATGATGATCGCCGGTTCCATTCTGATGGGCCGCGTCCTGAGCCCTATCGATCAGTTGATCGCCGTATGGAAACAGTGGAGCGGCGCCAAACTTGCCTACCGCCGTCTCGACGCTTTGCTGCAAGCCTATCCGCCCAGTGACGAAGCCATGGCGCTACCCGCGCCCAAAGGCCAGATCAGCTTCGAGCAAGTCAGTGCCGGCCCGCCGGGGCAACGCGCGGCGACCCTGCACCTAGTCAATTTCAGCCTCAGCGCGGGAGAAGTGATGGGGGTGCTCGGGGCGTCCGGTTCCGGTAAATCGACCCTGGCCCGGGTGCTGGTTGGCGTCTGGCCAACGCTTGGCGGGACGGTGCGGCTCGACGGCGCGGACATTCATCGCTGGAACCGCGACGACCTTGGCCCTTACATCGGCTACTTGCCTCAGGACATCGAACTGTTCAGTGGCAGCATCGCCGAAAACATCGCCCGGTTTCGCGAGGCGGATCCGCAAAAAGTCGTTGCAGCCGCGCAGCAGGCCGGCGTTCACGAACTGATCCTGCGCATGCCTCAGGGCTACGACACGGTGCTCGGCGAGGACGGCAGTGGACTGTCCGGTGGCCAAAAACAGCGTGTGGCTCTGGCGCGCGCCCTGTATGGCAATCCGAGTCTGGTGGTGCTGGATGAACCCAACTCCAACCTCGACACCGTAGGTGAATCGGCACTGGCTGGCGCCATTGCACACCTGAAAGCCCGGGGCACCAGCGTGATTCTGGTCACCCATCGCTCTTCCGCGCTGGCCCAGGCCGACAAATTGCTGGTGCTCAGCGAAGGTCGTTTGCAGGCCTTCGGCCCGAGCCAGGACGTGCTCAAGGCACTCTCCGGCGCCCAGGAACAACAACGTGAAAAAGCGGCGCCGGGTGGGCTCAGCATGAGCCGGCAGTATCAGGCCTCGACAGGGAATTCGGGTGTATGAGCAGCGCACAGATGGACAGTCAAAACGAAGCGACGATGGAACACGACTACATCGCTGAACGCCCTGAGCGCGACGCGCGTTTCTTCGTCCGCATGGGCTGGATACTGGCGATCGTCGGCGCCGGCAGTTTCTTCACTTGGGCCAGTCTCGCGCCTCTTGACCAAGGCATTCCCGTGCAAGGCACGGTCGTGGTGTCGGGCAAGCGCAAAGCCGTGCAATCGATGAGCAATGGCGTGGTCAGCCAGATTCTGGTGCGCGAGGGCCAAGTGGTGAAGCAGGGCCAGCCTTTGTTCCAGCTCGACCAGACGCAAGTCGCCGCTGACGTGCAATCACTGCAAGCGCAATACCGCATGGCCTGGGCCAGTTTGGCGCGATGGCAGAGTGAACGGGACAACCTCAGGCAGGTAAATTTCCCCACTGAACTGAGCAACGATCCCGACCCACGCCTGGCGTTGGTCCTCGAAGGCCAGCGGCAGTTGTTCAGCAGTCGCCGTGAAGCGTTTTCCCGCGAACAGGCCGCCTTGCGGGCCAGTATCGAAGGCGCCAGCGCGCAACTGGCTGGCATGCGCCGCGCCCGCACTGACCTGACTGCCCAGGCCGGCTCTCTGCAACAACAGCTGAGCAACCTTCAGCCCCTGGCGGATAACGGCTACATCCCGCGCAATCGGTTGATGGAATACCAGCGTCAGCTGTCGCAAGTTCAGCAACAATTGGCGGAAAACACCGGCGAAAGCGGCCGGGTAGAGCAGGGCATTCTAGAATCGCGGCTGAAACTGCAGCAGCACATCGAGGAATACCAGAAAGAAGTCCGCACCCAACTGGCCGATGCGCAGTTGAAAAGCGTAACGCTGGAAGAGCAACTGACCTCCGCCGGGTTCGATCTGCAACACAGCGAGATCATCGCCACCGCCGATGGCATCGCGGTCAACCTCGGGGTTCACACGGTGGGCGCGGTGGTGCGTCAGGGCGAAATTCTGCTGGAGATCGTGCCTCAGGGGACGAGTCTGGAGGTGGAAGGGCACCTGCCGATCAACCTGGTCGACAAGGTCGGCACGCACTTGCCGGTGGACATTCTGTTCACGGCGTTCAACCAGAGCCGCACGCCGCGCGTCCCCGGCGAAGTCAGCCTGATCTCTGCCGACCAGATGATCGACGAAAAAACCGGTGCGCCGTATTACGTGCTGCGCAGCAGCGTCAGTGACCAGGCCATGGAAAAACTCAACGGCCTGGTGATCAAGCCCGGCATGCCAGCGGAAATGTTCGTGCGCACCGGTGAACGTTCCCTCCTCAATTATTTGTTCAAACCGCTGCTCGACCGGGCAGGTTCCGCGTTGACCGAGGAATAAGGATGTTCCGCAGTATGAATAAGCTTTCCATGCTCGCCGCAACCCTGGCGTTGCTGACCTGCAACAGTGTGCTGGCCATGGGGCCGTTCGAGGTCTACGAACAAGCGTTGCGCAACGATCCGGTGTTTCTCGGCGCCATCAAAGAACGCGATGCCGGCCTTGAAAACCGCGCCATCGGCCGCGCCGGGCTGTTGCCGAAACTCGGTTACCACTACAACAAGGGCCGTAACACCTCCAAAGTGACGTACTTGAACGATCGCGGTCGCAGCCAGAGTGATGATCGTAACTACAGCAGTTACGGCTCGACCCTGACCCTGCAACAACCGCTGCTCGACTACGAGGCCTACGCGGCATATCGCAAAGGCGTGGCGCAGTCGCTGTTCGCCGATGAAAACTTTCGTGGCAAAAGCCAGGAGATGCTGGTTCGGGTGCTGGAGAACTACACCAAAGCACTGTTCGCTCAGGATCAGATCGACATTGCCCAGGCCAAGAAAAAAGCCTTTGAGCAGCAGTTCCAGCAGAACGAGCAGATGTTTCGTCAGGGCGAGGGCACACGCACCGACATCCTTGAGGCCGAGTCCCGCTATGAACTGGCCACGGCCGAGGAAATCGAAGCCCGTGATGAGCAGGACGCGTCGTTACGAGAACTGGGCGCGCTGATTGGCGTGCCGGCGATCAACATCGGCGACCTGGCGCCGCTGGACCAGCATTTCCAGACCTTCGTCCTGCAACCGGCCAATTACGACACCTGGCACGAGTTGGCCGTGGCCAACAACCCCCATCTGGCCTCCCAACGCCAGGCCGTGGAAGTGGCGCGCTACGAGGTTGAACGCAACCGCGCCGGGCACCTGCCCACAGTCAGTGCCTACGCCTCAGTGCGACAGAACGAGTCGGAAAGCGGCAACACCTACAACCAGCGTTACGACACCAATACCATCGGCATCGAAGTCAACGTGCCGCTGTATGCCGGTGGCGGGGTCTCGGCCTCGACGCGCCAGGCCAGCCGCACGATGGAGCAGGCCGAATACGAACTGGACGGCAAGACCCGGGAAACGCTGATCGAGCTGCGTCGGCAGTTCAGCGCCTGCCTGTCGGGCGTGAGCAAACTGCGGGCCTACCAGAAAGCCCTGGCTTCCGCCGAAGCGCTGGTGGTGTCGACCAGGCAAAGCATCCTTGGCGGTGAACGCGTCAACCTCGATGCGCTGAACGCCGAACAACAACTTTTCACCACCCGCCGGGACCTGGCCCAGACACGTTATGACTACTTGATGGCCTGGACCAAGTTGCATTACTACGCCGGAACCTTGAGCGAGCAGGACCTCGCCAAGGTTGACGAGGCGTTCGGTCAGGGCCCGAGGATTCAATAACGCCTGAAAGATTGCAGCTCAAACCATCTCTGACAATTCCAACAAAGAGAGAGGTAATACCCATGGGTGTGTACGACTACAAAAACCTCGGCACAGCAGATTCCAAAGCGTTATTTACCGACGCGATGGCAATCACGCTGTATTCCTATCACAACCTCGATAACGGCTTTGCCACCGGCTATCAGCACACTGGCTTCGGCCTTGGCTTGCCGGCGACACTGGTCACGGCGCTGATCGGCGGCGCCGACTCCCAGGGTGTCATCCCCGGGGTTCCGTGGAATCCCGATTCGGAAAAAGCCGCGCTGGGCGCGGTGCAGAAAGCCGGCTGGACGCCAATCACGGCTTCGCAACTAGGTTATGACGGCAAGGTCGACGCACGCGGAACGTTTTTCGGCGAAAAGGATGGCTACACCAGCGCTCAGGTAGAAATCCTCGGCAAGTACGACGCGCAGGGTCATCTCAGCGAAATCGGCATCGCCTTTCGCGGCACCAGCGGGCCCCGGGAAACCCTGGTCAGTGATTCAATCGCAGACGTGATCAACGATCTGATGGCAGCGTTGGGGCCGAAGGATTACGCCAAGAACTACGTCGGCGAAGCCTTCGGCGAACTGCTCAGTAATGTTGCGGCATTTGCCCGGGCCAATGGCTTGTCGGGCAAGGACGTGCTGGTCAGCGGCCATAGCCTCGGTGGGTTGGCGGTCAATAGCCTGGCGGATCTGAGCAACGACAAATGGGCCGGGTTCTATCAGGGTTCCAACTACATCGCCTACGCCTCGCCGACCCAAAGCAGCACGGACAAAGTGCTCAACGTCGGTTACGAAAACGACCCGGTGTTCCGTGCCCTCGACGGCTCATCGTTCAACCTGTCGTCGGTGGGCGTGCACGATGCCCATCAGGATTCGGCGACCAACAACATCGTCAGTTTCAACGATCACTACGCCTCGACGGCGTGGAACGTGCTGCCGTTCTCGATCCTCAACATACCGACCTGGATCTCGCACTTGCCCACCGGTTACGGCGACGGCATGACCCGAGTGCTGGAGTCGGCGTTCTACGACCTCACCAGCAAAGACTCGACGATCATCGTTGCCAACCTGTCGGACCCGGCGCGCAGCAACACCTGGGTCCAGGATCTGAACCGCAACGCCGACACCCATAAAGGCAGCACCTTCATTATCGGCAGCGACGGCAACGATCTGATCCAGGGTGGCCAAGGCAACGACTACCTGGAAGGCCGCGATGGCAACGACACCTTTCGCGACGGTGGTGGCTACAACATCCTGTTGGGCGGCAAGGGCAACAACGTGCTGGACTTGCAGCAGTCGGTGAAAAACGTCGACTTCGCCAATGACGGTGCCGGCAATCTGTACATCCGCGACGCCAAGGGTGGCATCAGCATTACCCGCGACATCGGCAGCCTCGTGACCAAGGAGCCGGGGTTCCTATGGGGGCTGCTCAAGGATGACGTATCCCACAGCGTCACTGCCGAAGGCCTTAAGACGGGCAACAACCTGACTCAGTACGCGTCAACGGAGAAGGGTGGCGCTGGCGCCGATACGCTCAAGGCTCACGCGGGCGGCGATTGGCTGCTGGGGGTGGACGGCAACGATCATTTGATCGGCGGCAAGGGTGACGACGTGTTTGTCGGTGGGGTGGGAAATGACCTGCTGGAGTCGGGAGGCGGGATCGATACCTTTTTGTTTAGCGGCGCCTTTGGTCAGGACCGGGTGGTTGGCTATCAGGCCAGCGACAAACTGGTGTTTCTCGGGGTTCAAGGGGTGGCGTCGAACGACGACTATCGGGCGCATGCCACGGCGGTGGGGCACGACACGGTGCTGACGTTTGGGGGGGATTCGGTGACATTGGTCGGGGTGGGATTGGATAGTTTGTCGAGTGCGGGGATTGTTATTGCCTGAGGGTGATGTGACGCTTCATCGCGAGCGAGCTCGCGATGAACGTTACGTGGAATTCAGTCTTCCTGCCGAATCGTGGTCACTTCATCGGCATTGACCTTCACTTTTGCCCCGGAAATATCTTCGAACTCAAAGAAGCCATCCTTGGTCTTGGTTTTCGGCGCGTCCTTGGTCAAATACTGGGTGCCGTTCTGCAGCGTCACTACCGTTGGCGTCGAGCAACCCGCCAGGGCCAGAAAGGCCGCTACCGCCAGGGGCAAGCCCAAAGTCTTGATATTCATAACCACCTCTCATCCTTCAAAAAACAGCGCGACTGTCGCGAACGAAATCAATCATCACTGCACCTCTAACGCGGTTGGTGTGATGGATCGGCAGAAAGTTCATAGACACCCGGAAAATACCGATAGCGCCGCCGCTTATCCTTTTCCGTTTGCACCAGGCAGGGCGTAGCTGGTATCTGTACGCATAACCAGTACTCGCTCGCCATGGCCTTTTTTTCCTGTGACAGCAAATCCTCTCGACGATCCGTTCTATTACATGAACAACTTCATGCAAGTGCTTGATTGGCTTGAGCATCGCTATGCCGATGTGTTGAGTGTCGAAGAGCAACACTTCATCCGCGACTTCAATCGGTTGCCCCGTGAGTCCAGGGCGCTGCTGGTCAGGATGGTGATGCGCAAGGGGGAACACTTCAGGGCGAGCAAGCTGCATTACCTCGAAATCGGCGACACCGCCATTGCCGCCGGCCCATTGCTGGCGCTGGGCTGGATCAATGAGCAATTGCCGATGCCGATCGAGGTGCTGTTCGAGGTGTTGCTAAAGGCAGAAATTCTTCAATGTTTTGGCCCCACCATCGATCAGCCCAAGGGAAAAAAGACCGATTGGCTGCCGGTACTGAGCGAGCGGTTTCCCCATAATCAAACCTTCGGCCAGTGGTGCCCGTCGCTGGATGACCGATTGTTCAGCCTGACCATCATGGGCCTGTGCGACCGGCTGCGTTTGATGTTTTTCGGCAATCTTTACCAGGATTGGTCCGAGTTCGTGCTGGCTGACTTGGGCATCTTTACCTATGAAAAAGTCGAGTTCTGTGCCGATTCCCGAGGCCTGCGCAGCCGTGACGACGTGGATGCCTGCCTCTTCCTTCATGAGTGTCAGCAGCATTTCGAGGCCGGCGATGCAGTGCAAGGCATTGTCGAGCAGATCAACGGACTGGCGCTGAGCAATCCCTGGCTGCAACGACGTCGCGGCAAACTGTTGTTCCAGATCGGTCAGCATTGCGAGCGCCTGGCGGATTTCTCGACTGCCCTGATGATCTACCGCGAGTGTGCCTATCCCGGCGCGCGACTGCGGTTGATTCGGGTGTTGGAGCGCTGCGGTGAATATCAGCTGGCCATGGACCTGGCCGTCGCGATAGAGCAATCACCGGAAAGTGCCGCCGAACAGCAACAATTGGCGCGTGTGCTGCCCAGGCTGCGGCGCAAGCTGGGCGGGCCGGCGATGAAGCGCGTATCCCCACGGGCGATGCTGCGCCTGGACTTGCACCTGCCCAGAACCGACCCGGCGTTGTCCGTGGAGTATTACGTTCAGGCGCATTTGGCGGAAGATTCGGCACCGGTGCATTACGTCGAGAACAGCCTGGTCAACTCGCTGTTCGGTCTGCTGTGCTGGCCGGCGATCTTCGCACCGTTGCCGGGGGCGTTTTTCCACCCGTTTCAGCGTGGGCCGGTGGATTTGCTCAATGAAGACTTTCACGCGCGCCGCGCGGAGCTGTTCCAGGACTGCCTGGCTGAACTCGATGATGGGCGTTACCTGCAGACGATTCGTGAACGCTATGCCAGCAAGTGGGGCGTGCAGTCGCCCTTTGTGTTCTGGGGTGTGTTGAGCGAAGAGTTGCTGGATCAGGCACTCGATTGCCTGCCGGCCGAACACCTCAAGCACTGGTTCAATCGACTGTTGTTGGACATCAAGGCCAATCGCGCCGGTATGCCGGATTTGATCCAGTTCTGGCCGCAGGACAAAACCTACCGGATGATCGAAGTCAAAGGCCCCGGTGATCGTCTGCAAGACAATCAATTGCGCTGGCTCGAGTTCTGCCATGAACACCAGATGCCGATTGCCGTCTGTTACGTGCAATGGGCGGAGCAGAGCGCTTGAGTTACAGCATCGCGGTGCGGGCGCTGTGTGAATTCACCGCCAAGGTCGGTGACCTCGACCTGCGTTTTACGCCCTCGCCGACGGCGCTGGAAGGTATCGTCGGGCACCGTACGGTGGCGTCCCGACGCAGCGAGGGCTACCAGAGCGAAGTCGCGCTTGAAGGCCTGTATCAAACGTTGAAGGTAAAGGGCCGGGCCGACGGTTACGACCCGGTGCAAAACTGCCTGGAAGAAGTCAAAACCTATCGCGGCGACTTGAGCAAGCAACCCGCCAATCACCGTCAGTTGCACTGGGCGCAGGCGAAGATTTACGGCCGGTTGATGTGTCAGAAACTGGAGCTGGCGCAGATCAATCTGGCCCTGGTGTACTTCGACATCGTCAGCGAAAAGGAAACCTGCCTGGTCGAGGCGTTCAGCGCCGTCGAACTGGGGCTGTTCTTCGAAGACCATTGCGCCTTGTTTCTGCACTGGGCCGAACAGGAAATGGCTCATCGCGCAGGGCGTAATCGGGCCGCACAACACCTGGCGTTTCCCCATGCCGACTTTCGCCCCGGGCAACGTCATCTGGCGGAATCGGTGTTCAAGGCCGTCAGCATCGGTCGTTGCTTGATGGCCCAGGCGCCCACGGGGATCGGCAAGACGGTCGGCACGCTGTTCCCAATGCTCAAGGCCCTGGCGCCGCAGCAACTGGACAAGGTGTTCTTCCTCACGGCTAAAACCCCGGGGCGCAAACTGGCGCTGGACGCCGCGCAGGTGATCCTTGAGAGCGCCGACGCGCCGCCCTTGCGGGTGCTCGAAATGATTGCCCGGGACAAGGCCTGCGAGCATTCGGACAAAGCCTGTCACGGCGAATCCTGCCCGCTGGCCCTGGGGTTTTATGATCGCTTGCCCGCCGCTCGCCAGGCAGCCAGCGAACTGAGCCTGTTGAACCAAAGCGCATTGCGCCACGTCGCTCTGGAACACGATGTCTGTCCCTACTACCTGAGCCAGGAAATGGCCCGCTGGGCAGACGTGGTGGTCGCCGATTACAACTATTATTTCGATTTCAGCGCGCTGCTGTTCGGGCTGGCCCAGGCCAATAACTGGAAAGTCGCGGTGCTGGTGGACGAAGCCCACAACCTGGTAGAGCGCGGTCGACAGATGTACAGCGCCAGCCTCGACCAATCCACCCTCAACGGCGTACGAAAAACCGCGCCTGAGGCGTTGAAAAAACCCTTGCAGCGGGTCAACCGTGAGTGGAATGCCTTGCATAATCTGCAACTCGGCGCCTATCAGGCCTATGACAAGGCTCCGGAAAAACTGCTCCAGGCGTTGTCGTCGTGCAGTGCGAGCATCGGCGACTACCTGAACGATCATCCTCAAGGCCTGGACGGGCCGTTACAGAACTTCCATTTCGACATGCTGCAATTTTGCCGCGTGGCCGAACTCTTCGATGAACAGTTCCTGTTCGACATCAGCAAGCGCGACCTCGATTGCAAGCGCAACCTGTCGCAGCTGTGCCTGCGCAACGTGGTGCCCGCCGGTTTCATCCGCCCGCGCTTGACGGCTGCCCGCAGCACCGTACTGTTTTCCGCGACCCTGAGCCCTCGCCACTACTATGCCGATCTGTTGGGTACGCCAGCGAACACGGTGTGGATAGACGTCGAATCGCCGTTCCATGCCGACCAGTTGCAAGTGCACATCGTCAGTCAGATCTCCACTCGGTTCGTCCATCGCCAGTCATCCCTCGCGCCGATCGTCGAGCTGATTGCCCGGCAGTTCAGACAACGTCCCGGAAACTACCTGGCGTTTTTCAGCAGCTTCGATTATTTGCAGCAAGTGGCGCAGTTGCTGGCCGAGACGCATCCCGACATCAATCTGTGGTCGCAGTCCCGGGGCATGGGGGAAGGGCAGCGTCAGGACTTTCTCGATCAGTTCACCATCGACAGTCAGGGCGTCGGTTTTGCGGTGCTGGGCGGGGCTTTTGGCGAAGGCATCGACTTGCCCGGTGCGCGCCTGATCGGTGCGTTCATCGCCACCCTTGGGCTGGCGCAACTCAACCCGGTCAACGAGCAATTGAAACAGCGCATGGCGGCGATTTTCGGCGCCGGTTATGACTACACCTACCTGTTTCCCGGTGTGCAGAAAGTGGTGCAGGCGGCGGGGAGGGTGATCCGCACCCAGCAGGATCAAGGGGTGGTGATGTTGATCGATGACCGGTTTGGCGAAAACAAGGTCAAGCAGTTACTGCCGCGCTGGTGGTCGATTGACCCGAGGCTTCTTCACTCAACCGAGTAGGATTTTTTACTTTAAAAACATCGACATATCTTGAAGACACGCCTATTTGAACAAACGGCGAATTCCCGCTTTATTCAAAGGGCGAGTCATCACGTTCAAACCAATCTTTGATAAGGAAATCAAGGTATGTCAGCAGCACCGAAATACACGTACACCCCTGAGCAGGTCATCGCAGTGTTCGATGAAATAAAAGCGAGGCTATTCTGCGGTCTCACGGTCGAGGCAATTCCCAAAATGCTGGTCGTTGCCGGGCTGCAAGGGTCAGGCAAAACCTATCTGCTGGAAAAGAACCTGCTGGCTTCAAAACGCTACGACAACTATGTTCGTCTGTACCTGCCCGACTACCGCAAAAAACACCCCCAATACTCAGAGATGATCAAACTCGGCGTCTTGCATGCGTATGAGCATACCGAGGCATTCGTCCGAGAAGTCAGCGCGAAAATCTTTACGCAGGCCTTCACCGGCAAATACAACATCATCATGGAATGTGCGTTCGACAGTATCGATTTCGCGGCTTTTCCACCGACGGCAACAGCCCAGGGTTATCAGTTCGAGACCCACATCGTTGGCTGCACTCAAGAGTTTGCTCATGTGTCGAGCATTAAACGAGCACTCAAAAGCCTTGAAAATCAGGAAATGGAAAGGTTTCTCACGGTGTCTAAGCTGAATGCCAGCATGGGTTATGCACAATCAATCATCCTGGCTTTCGAGACGGCTGCAAAGGCAGTCAGCGGTTCGCAAATCACTGTGTACGAACGTGGGTTCGGAGTGTTGAACGAGCGAACGGTGCGTGGTCAGAGCACCTACACCAAAGCTGCCGACGGCTCGGTGACTACAACGACGACCATGAGGCCTTTTGAGTACATCGTTTACTCGCGCATTACGGATAACCACGTTTTCGCGGTGAACGGCCACTACGAAATCGTCAAAGAGTGCCATCTGGCATTGCTCAAGGCCGGGACGCATGCCCCGTCTGTCCCAGCCTTTGTCTACAACGACCTGTACACCTATATCGCCAAGTACGTGAACCAATAACACTTACGTCGAGAGGTGCTTTTTGGCTTTCCAAATTCCCGGTTTGTCGCCTACTCCAGAAAAACACCAGTGACGTGAGGGATCAATGAGCGAGGATCGGACCAAAGCCACCGCCATTGAGGACATGCCTTTTCGCCTGTTGATCGATGCCGTGATTGAGTACGCGATCTACATGATTGATTCCGATGGCATTATTACCAGCTGGAACTCTGGCGCCAAGCGTTTCAAGGGGTATGAGGAGGCCGAGATTCTCGGCCAGCACTTCTCGCGTTTCTATACCGAAGAGGACCGTCGTGCCGGTTTGCCCCAGCGAGCACTGGAC
Source organism: Pseudomonas sp. Hz4 (assembly GCF_054898165.1). Classification (NCBI taxonomy): domain Bacteria; kingdom Pseudomonadati; phylum Pseudomonadota; class Gammaproteobacteria; order Pseudomonadales; family Pseudomonadaceae; genus Pseudomonas; species Pseudomonas sp. Hz4. The sequence continues at coordinate 3,084,300 of NZ_CM142719.1, forward strand.
ACGGCGATCAGGGAGGGGCGTTTCGAAAACAAAGCCTGGCGCGTGCGCAAGGACGGTACGCGGTTTCTGGCACACGTCGTGGTCGAATCGATTTGGGGTGACACCGGCACGTTACTCGGGTTTGCCGCCGAGCGCCTGGAAGGTTTCGCAACCAGACTTGCGCGCCTGTCCAAACCCTTTACTCAACTCAATCTGGTGGAAATCATCGCCTCGACCATGAAATGGCAAGCGCGTTCAATGTTAGGCCGCGGATCCCGCGTTCTTCTTGAATCCACGTACGTTCATGGCGCACAGGCAAAACTGCAGCACGATCAGTGCATAAGCCTGGGTGTGGTAACCCCAGATCGCCCACAAAATATTGCTGACAATAAAGCAGACGAAGCCCGAGACCCTGCGCCGGGGGCTTTGCGAACCAATCAACCACGCCGCCAACACCGTGACCAGCATCGCTGGCCATTGCACCCAATCGAGATAGTCCATCCCCATTCCTTAACGTCAGCCTCTTAAGTGAGGGACCACAGTGGCGAGGCACCGTTCGGGGGTGACCTAACGACGCCATTGAATTTTTCGTCATTGAGCGGCTCAGAGTTTTTACAGCGCCTTGGAACACTCCCGCCATGAGCCGTCCTATCGAGAACCTGCCGACCTCCCTGTTTTTCGACGATGACGGGCAGACGCCCAACAGTCGTCTGCCGGTTCTGCTTTATCGAAATGTCGCGCTGAAATCGGCGGACAAGGCTAGCGCCTTCGAAGCATTATTTAGCGCCAATCACTGGCCGGCTCAATGGCGGGCGCAGGTGTTCGATTATCACCATTACCACTCGAACGCTCATGAAGTGTTGGGTGTCATCAGCGGTCGGGCACGCTTGAAACTGGGCGGTTCATCCGGTGCAGAGCAGACGGTGGAAGCGGGCGACGTGTTGATTCTGCCGGCGGGCATCGGGCATTGCAGCCTGGACCAGAGCAGTGATTTTTTGGTCGTTGGTGCGTATCCAACAGGCCAGGAAAAGTATGACATTCAGCGTCCGGACCCGACGACTCACGCCCTGTCCGTTGCTCGAATCGCCAAGGTTCCACATCCTTTGGCCGATCCAGTGTCTGGCGGCGAGGGTGCCTTGATGGGTGCCTGGAGGGGGTGTTGAAATCCAGCTGAACTTGTCGGGAGACGTTTCTTCTAAATGTTTTCCATCCCGTGTGTGACTCTTGTGCCAAAAATACTGACCGAGGCCCCGGCCGAAGAAACCCTGACCGGACACAACGCCAAGATGTTCGGTTCACCCAAGGAGCGTCTGGATTTCTACCGCCAGGAAATCCAGTACGAAACCAGCATTCTGGCCAATCGCACCGACGCCTACCTGGCGGCGCAATCGTTTCTGGTGATTGCCTTCGCATCGTGCATGTCCAACCTCAATCCCGAGTGGGGGAAACTCTTCACGCTGGTGGTGCCACCCTTTTTGGCCCTGTTGGGACTGCTCAGTTCGCTCAACGCCTGGCCGGGCATTCGCGCGGCGTACGACATTATCGATCATTGGCATTTCAAGCAGAGTGAGTTGCTACGCAGCGAGCCCTTGATGGGCCTCGCTTACGATGAGTCGCCGCTGTTCAGTGAGACGGAATCGTCCCATAAGGGATATCGCAAGTCGTTGTTATTTTCCGTGCGTACGCCGTGGATTTTCACCACTTTCTGGGTGCTGTTGGGCAGCTACGCGTTTTACATTCAGGTGACCAACCCGGGTGCGTGAACCGAACAACCAAAAAGGCCCGGCATTTGCGGAACCACAGCGTGGTAGCCCCCCGAGTCAGCCGGTGCGTGCAGACGCAAGCCAACACGCCGCTACTGACGGCCGCCTTTCACTTCAATGATTTGTTCACGCACTGTTCCTGTCGCGAACGACGCAGGCATTGCGCAGGGGGCACCGCGGTAAGGATGCCGTGCATCAAGCCGCCAGATTGGCTGCGCTCAGTTCTTTCTTGTACTGGGCTTTCAAGGTTTCCATTTGCGCGCCCAACTCTTCCAAGGTGGCTTTACCCAGCAGCTTTTTGGCTTGAGGAAACATTTCCGTTTCCTCTTCTTCGATGTGGTGTTCCAGCAGTTCCTTGACCACTTTCACGCGACCGGTAAATTCCGGGGTGGACGGGTCCGTGACTTTGAGGTCTGGCAGCACCAGCAAATCAACGGTGCGATGTTCTTCCTTGGCTTCGTAATACATGACCTCCTGTTCCTTGCCCCCGGCTTTCTTGTACGCCGGGTACAAGACTTCTTCTTCGAGACGGGTATGGATGGCGATCTCCATTTCCAGCTTGGCCAGCAACTCGCTGCGCTTTTTCACACCCCGTTCGGTGGTCTCGCTTAACTGGGTCAGGATGCCTTTTACACGTTCATGGTCGGCTTTCAACAGGTCTATGGCGTTCATGGTCGAGTCTCTCCAACGAGTCAGGGGGTGAGCGCAAACGGTCTCAAGGCCGAAAGTCGCTCATAGACCTTGAGCATTTGTCGTGCCGAATTTAATCCTTCAACTAGGTCGTTATAAATCAACACGTTGGCTTCGTTGATGGCGATCTGCGGTCGTGCAGGCTGCATGAGTCCGGAATTTGACTCATGCAGTTCGCGGTGTCGCTTTTTTTACTCCAGGCAAAGCGCCGCCTGCGCGAAGATGTTCGGCGCCGAGCCAATCTTCATGGTGGCTTATGCCCAGGTGGTAGCTCGCGGCAAGAAGAAAATGCACGCCATCGGAGCAGTGATGCGCAAATACCTGACCGGGTTATGGGCATGCATGCGTTCTGGAGAAGAATTTAATACGGCCAAGCTTTTTAGCGAAAAACATCTCGCGAAAGCTTGACCGTGAACAGAGTATCTACAGGTTCAGACTCTGGATTCGGGCTGCTGGAGCAAGCGATGAGCGTTTTGCGTGGACATCGAGACAGGTGGAAAATCTTCATTAAGCACCCGCAAGTGCTCGATCGCGTCCTGGAACGTCAAGTCGGCCTTCCTGCGCATGGCCTGATAGCGATCAAACAACTCCACGTCCATGTCACTGCCCTCAAGTAGCGCAAAGGCGTTGCGGCTCAGCGCCTGGGCGTTTTCGAACATTTGACGATTACGTTCCAGGGCGAATGCCCGGCAGGCTTTGATTTCATCGGAGGTGGAATAGTGAATCATGACCAGCACCTGATTTTTTCGAGGTCCCTTTTGATAGGTATCGACGCCGCAGGGGAACCGAACCTGATATGTCCCGCCGTGAAAAAGCCGGGCGAGATTAAAGTTGTGACTGGCCGGATCGCAAAAGAATTTCAAATTTATGAACGTGAAAATTCGATAATTCCGATCATGAACGTACAGACATCGAATCAAGTATCCTGTTTTTTATGCTGTTCATATCGAGCCAGGATCGGTTGAGTGCTGAGCCCGTGGATGAGGATGCTGAGCGCGACCACGGACAAGGTCAGATCAATACAGAGTGTAGAGATCGACTCGCCCAGCCCGTGGTTCAGGGCATAAAACAGGTAATACAGACTGCCGATGCCACGAATGCCGAACCAGCCAATCAACATTCGCTGGTGACCGTTGAGCAAACTGCCCCAGGGCATCGCGACGACGCTCAGCGGTCGAATCAGGCAAAACAACACTACAGCGATTGGCAACGCACGCCAGTCCCAGTGCGCCATCAGCACCACGCCAAGCAGCGTCACCAGAAATACTTCCATGGCCCGTTCCACCAGGCTGCCGAAGGCGAGCATGTCGCCCATCATGATGCCCGCGGCGACCTGAGTGTCCTCCAGGCTTGCGGTATCGCCATGAACCGCGTGCTGCGGCTCGACGTTCTGATGGCCCACAACAGGCTGGACGAGATGCTCGGCGGGAAGTTCGTCGCCGCCCGTGGATTTGACTTCTTCGTGACGCAAACCCAGACCTGCGGCGAACACCGACAGAAAGCCGTACCCCCCAATCGAATCGGCCCCGACATACGCCAGAGCAATCAAGGCGAGGGCGAGGTAGTCATTCGGGGAAAGGGTGCTGTCGTCATTCTTGATGCGCATTAACAAGGTCAGTCGGCCAATACCGCGTCCCATCCAGTAGCCGGTGAGCAAACCGGCCGGGACTGCCCACAACAGACTGCGCAGCACCCAATCGCTCAGCCAGCCGGGGTTGCCGTCGTGTTGCACCAGGAGCAGGCCGAGGATGACAAACGGGAAGGCGATTCCGTCATTGAGCCCGGCCTCACCCGACAGCCCGAAGCGCACGCTGTCATCATCCCGGGCGTCGTTGACTTGCACCAGGGCGGCGAGTACCGGGTCGGTAGGCGCCAGAATCGAGCCGATCAACACGGATGCGCCCCAGGACAATTGGAATCCGTAGTGCAGCAACAGGCTGACGCCCGCAATGGTCAATACCATAACCGGACCGGCCAAGCCGTAGGCGATGCGCCAGGTTTTATCCTTGAGCGGCAAGCGCAACTTCAAACCGCAGACAAACAACGAAAACAGCACTGCGACTTCCGTCAGGTGTTCCATCCAGGTGGACGCATTATCGGTGTCCAGTTTCAACAGCCCAAGCCCCGCGGGCCCGATGGCCACACCCAGCACCAGGCACACCGCCGACGTGGTCACCGGCATCCATCGCAGGTACGACGACGTCAGCGCCAGCGTCAACAGCACGGCACCCAACACCGCCACCCATACAATAAAATTCATGCTCTGTACTCGCCGGGTGCGTGCCGCGATGAAGGGCTTTTGGCAATCAACCGACGGTCGCGCGCAAATATTCCGGCGTCAGTACGTTGAACCACAGGAGGATCATTGAAATCAGCATGGTGACCAGCACCAGCAATCCGACGCCCCAGACGCAAGCGGCATTCAGCAGGCCTTGTTCCTTGCGCTCATGCATAAAGGTCGGCAAGCCGACAAACAGCAGAAACGTGGAATAGATCGCCGCCGCCCCCAGCACCAGGATCGCCAGCCAGCGGCTCGGGTACAAACCGGCGAAGCCTGCGAGGAAAAACGGCGTCGCGGTGTAGGCCGCGAATCCGATGCATTGATTGACGGTTGGCCGCGAGTCGAAGGTGCGCGACATCCAGCGGATGAACAGCCCCATCAACGCCACACCGGCGACGATGGTCACGTACAGCAACACACAGAGTTGCAACGCACTGGCGGTGCTGAGCTTGACGGTTTCGTTCACGGCCAGGCTCCAGCCGACATAGGTGGTCCCGATAAACAGGCACACGGCGGGGATCAAGGCGAGCAGCAGTAAATGAGCGAGGTAGTGGTGTGGATGCGCTTCCTCCTCCTTGCGGATATCCGTCCACGCGAAGTTCGGTTGGGTAAACAGCTTGATGATAGGTGCGGACATGATGACCTCCAGATATGGAGCGGCCCATAGCAGAGGGCCCCTAAACGTATTGAGGGGCGGGTTTTGACAGGGTTCATTTTTTATCACCTGAGCCGAGTGTGGTCCGATAGAGGGAATGTTTGGAGACGACGAAGGTCAACCGAGCAGCTCTCCTTTCTGGATGATTTGCCATGAGCATCAGCCAATCCGTGGTCGAGTATTTGCGTCAACACAACTTACTGCTGACCACCGCCGAGTCTTGTACGGCGGGTGCATTCTGGCCGGCACCCTTTATTTCGCCTGGGCCTGTCAGACCGGACAGGGGCGCATCCGATGAACGATGAATCCGGCCATACCGATTACCACAGCCGCGACTATCCGGTGCGCGAAGACATGACGCATCAGGTCAAGGTCTGGCGATTCGAGCGTTGGGGCTGGTACACCCTGGTGCTGTTGGTGTTGCTGGCGCTGCTCGGGCTGTTTTCACGCGGGCCGCTGAGCACCCGAGATGTTCACGGTGACGACGGCAAGGTCCGGGTGCAATACGAGAGGTTCCACCGCCACGGATCGTCCAACCCGATGCAGATCAGCGTGAACGGTGCGCCCAATGCCACCGTTGAGCTGGAACTGACCGGGGCGCTGCTGGACGGTTTCAACATCGAAACCCTGCAACCGCAACCCCTGCGCGCCATCAGTGCCGGGCAAGGCATGAGGCTGTGGGTGCAAACCGACGCTCAGGGCCAGGCAATCCTTTATCTGACGTTGCGTGGCGATGGGCTGGGACTGTTTCGCAGCCGCATTGCATCGCCCGGCGCCTTGCCCGTGAACCTCGATCAATTCATTTTCCCTTAGGTGACCTATGGACTCGGTATTGCGCGCGGCCGCGATGTATCTGGCGCTGATGGTGCTGTTCAAGATTGCTGGCCGGCGCTCTCTGGCCGAGTTGACGACATTCGATTTTTTGCTGTTGATGATCATCGGTGAGGCGACGCAACAGGCGTTGCTGGGCGATGACTTTTCCCTGACCAACTCGATGTTGGTGATCGTCACGCTAATTGTCATCGACGTCGGACTGTCGCTGCTCAAACAGCGTTCGCAATGGGTATCACAGCTGATCGATGGTGGGCCGACGATCATCGTCGAGAATGGCAAGTTTCTACACAAACGCCTGCGCCACTCGCGATTGCTCGAGGCCGACATCATGGAGGCCGCACGCTCGAGTCAGGGCATCGAGCGCCTTGATCAGATCAAGTTCGCGATCCTGGAACGCAACGGCAAGGTATCGGTGATTGCTCAAAAGCCGTCATGAAGCTGCTGCCGAACGCAACCTTCGGCAGCGGCTGCACATCCTGCTCAAAGCATCGGCTTGCCACCGGTGATTCCATAGCGCTGGCCGGTGATGTAGCTGGCCTCATCCGACGCCAGCAACACATAAATCGGCGCTACTTCCACCGGTTGGCCCGGCCGGCCGAGCGGGGTCTGCCCACCAAAGTTCTGAACTTCTTCATCCGGCATGGTTGAGACAATCAACGGCGTCCAGATCGGCCCCGGTGCCACGCAGTTCACCCGAATGTTCTTCGGCCCCAGCATCTGCCCAAGGCCAGCGGTGAAGTTGGCAATCGCGCCCTTGGTGGTGGCGTAAGGCAGGAGGGTAGGTTTGGGCATGTCCGAATTGACCGAGCTGGTGTTGATGATCGAACTGCCGGATTTCATGTGCTTCAACGCGGCCTGACAGAGTCTGAAAATGGCGGTGATGTTGACGTCGAAGGTCATCACCCATTCTTCGTCCGGGATGTCCTCGAAGTGTTCGTGGGTCATCTGGAACGCCGCGTTGTTGACCAGCACATCGATCCGGCCGAACCGTTCGACCGTCTTGTCCACCAGGGCCTGGCAGTGTGCTTTCTGCGCCAGGTCACCGGGCAGCAACAGGCACTGACGGCCGGCCTGTTCGACCCAACGTGCGGTTTCCTGGGCGTCTTCATGTTCGTTGAGGTAAGCAACGGCAACATCGGCGCCTTCACGGGCGAAGGCGATCGCCACGGCGCGACCGATGCCACTGTCGGCACCGGTGATCAGGGCGATCTTGCCTTCCAGACGGCCTGAACCTTTGTAGCTTTGTTCGCCACAGTCGGGGTAGGGGTCCATCTTCTTTTGGGAGCCAGGGACGGGCTGGCCCTGTTTCGGGAAGGGTGGTTTTGGATAGGTAGTCATTGGGAAATCTCCTTTCTCAAGGCAGAAGAGTCAAAGGGTTGACCCTGGTCTTTTGCCTTGAGTTCGGTTGGATTTCCGTGATCATTCCACGCGCCGCGTGGGAATGATCATCAGGTCTTGAGGGTGAGCAAACTGCGCTCCATCCGCGCGATGCCTTCTTCCAGCAACGACCGTGGGCAGCCGAAGTTCAGGCGCACGAACTGTTTGCTGTCATCGCCGAATTCCAGACCCGCGCTCAACCCGACTTTGGCGTGTTCAAGGAAGAACTGTTGCGGGTTGTCCAGGTCCAGCGCCGAGCAATCGAGCCATGCCAGATAGGTGCTTTGGGGTACGTTCATGCTGACACCCGGCAGCCGGGTGCGAATGGCGTCGACCAGGTAATCGCGGTTGCTTTGCAGGTAGGCCATCAGCTCGACCAGCCAGGGCCCGGCTTCGCGGTAGGCGACGCGGGTGGCTTCCAGGCCCAGCGGGTTGACGCTGTCGACCAGGCCGCAGCGCGCGTGGTTGACCCGCTCGCGGATGGCCCGGTCCTGGATGATCATGAACGAGGTTTTCAGTCCGGCGATGTTGTAGGCCTTGCTTGCCGACATCAGCGTGATGGTGCGCTTGGCGATTTCCGGACTTAACGTTGCGATCGGCACATGCCGGCGTCCGTCGAAGCACAGCTCGGCGTGAATCTCGTCGGAGATGATCCAGGCGTCCTGTTCCACGCAGATGTCAGCCACCGCTTGCAGTTCTTCCCTCGGGAAGACCTTGCCTAGCGGGTTGTGCGGATTGCTCAGCAGCAGGGCGCCGCCACCTACCAGGGACTGGCGCAAGGCGTCGAGCGGCGTGGCATACGTACCGTCCGCCATTGCGTCGAAATTCAGTTCAACCTTGTTCAGCCCCCAATGGCTTGGGGCATGGCGCAGCGGCGGGTAGTTGGGCGTCTGGACCACGACGTTCTGCTGCGGCTGGACCAGCGCATGCAGGGCCATATTGAAACCCGACTCGACGCCTGGCAGGAAGATCAGCTCATGAGGCTCGACGCGCCAAGCGTACTTGTTCCAGAGGTCGGCGACGATGGCATCGCGCAAGTCATCCTGGGCCACGCTGTAACCAAGCATCGGGTGCTCCAGACGTTTTTGCAGGGCCTGGATGATCACCGGCGGTGCGCAGAAGTCCATGTCGGCCACCCACATCGGCAACACGTCGGCCGGGTAACGGCTCCATTTGGTACTGCCGGTGTTGCGGCGGTCGAACACCTGATCAAAATCGAAAGTCATGCTCAGTCTCATAAAAGCCGGGATTAATGTGGTAGCCATGATAAGCGCCAAACCCCGTGGGAGCGAGCCTGCTCGCGAAGGCCGATGCTCGGCCCGACAACGCCGAAGTCCCGAACGATTCAGGTTCGACTCCGGCTGCCTTCCGCCATTTCTCCTTTCAACTGAGCAACTGGGTATTCAGCCCAAAGCGCTTCTGGGTAGGGTTTTTTCAACCAGTCCTCAGCCAACTGCTGATTGCCAAACACGTTGATAGCGTGCTCCAGGGCCTGCGCATACTGGAAGGCGACTGTACTTTGCTCTGGTTTAGGCGCACGGGTTTGGTCTCCTTCGCTAAGCGCTGGACGGTCCTGAGGGACTTTCCTGTAATGCACTGAACAAGGCCGTGCAACACGCGTCGTTGCCTACAGGTGCGTAAGAACCCGCCGAGCTCGCGGTGAACTGGCGCTGGATCAACTCGACCCATCTGAGTAGCCACTGCCCTGTGGCGAGGGGGGGCGGAACGCCGCACCGCCCGTTCGGCTCTGTAGCAGCTGTCGAGCGCAAGCTCGACAGCTGCTACAGAATCGGGCGCAGGCTTCGCCAGCTGCAAGGTATGCGTTACGGCTGAAATGGCATTACCACAGCGCCCGAGTTTTTCGCGCTCGACATCAGCACGCAATAGAAGTTATTGCGCGGGGCCGTCGGTCATTGCATCACATAACGCCCCGGTGCCGACTCAATCGCCGGGTATTGGGCGTTACCGGTATGCAGCACCGAGGGCTGGCGTTCGCCGGACTGTTCAGCCAGCCAGACGAACCAGTCATTCCACCAGCTACCGGCATGTTGCTCGGCATTCTTGAACCAGGTTTCAGGGTTTTTAGTGACCCGATTGTTGGTCCAGTAATGGCGTTTTTCCTTGGCCGGTGGGTTGATCACCCCGGCGATATGCCCCGAAGCGCCCAGCACAAAACGCTTGGTCCCGGAGAGCAACTCGGTGCTGGCGTAAGCGCTTCTCCACGGCACGATGTGATCGTCATGGGTGGCGAGGATGTACGCCGGAGCATCGATGGCGCGCAGGTCCAGCTTGACGCCGCAGCAGTCCAGCTCACCGGATTTCAGGTCGTTCTGCAGATAGGTGTGGCGCAAATACCAGCAGTACATCGGGCCTGGAAGGTTGGTGCTGTCGTTGTTCCAGAACAGCAGGTCAAGGGGGATCGGTTTCTGGCCCTTGAGGTATTTGTCGACGTTGTAGTTCCACCACAAGTCGTTGGGGCGCAGTAGCGAGAAGGTATTGCCCATGTCCTCGCCCTTGAACAGGCCGATGGGGCCATCCTGGCCGCCGATGGTGCGCTCGCGGTAGGCCACTAATTGTTCGTCGACGAAGATGTCGATGGGGCCGGTATCGAGGTAGTCGAGGAAGGTGGTCAACAGGCTCACGCTGCCGATCTCGCGGTCGCCGCGCGCCGCCAGGACGGCCAGCGCCGAGCTCAACAAGGTGCCGCCGATGCAGAAACCGACGCAATTGGGCCGCTGTTCGCCACTGATCTCGCGGGTCAATTGCAGGCCTTTGATGATGCCGGTTTCGATCAGGTCATCCCAGGTGGTGCCAGCGTGTTCCTGGTCGAAGTTGCGCCACGACATCAGAAACACCGGGTGCCCTTGTTTCAACAGATGGCCTACCATCGAGTTGTCCGGGCGCAAGTCGAGAATGTAGTACTTGTTGATTGACGGCGGCACGACAAACACCGGGCGCCGGTACTGGGTTTCGGTTTGCGGGTAATACTGAATCAGTTGGAAGAGTTCGTTCTCGAAGACCACTTCGCCGGGGGTGTTGGCGAGGTCGACGCCCACCTTGAAAGCGCCGGCGTCGCACTGGCGCATCTTGCCGTCTTGCAGGTCGCTGGCCAGGTGCAACAGGCCTGTGAGGAGGCTGCTTCCCTGGGTATCGACGACCCGTTGCAGCGCATCGGGGTTACTGGCCAGAAAGTTACTCGGCGCCCCGGCAGCAATGGCTTGTTCCACCAGATACAGCAGGCGCTGGCGCGGTTTTTTGTCCGGGATCGCTAACGTGTCCAGCAGCTTCAGCAGAAACCCGGCGTTGAGCAGGTAAAAGGCGGCGAGGGAGCCGAACAGTGGCTGGCTCCAGTTGCCGCTGGAGAAACGACGATCATCGAAGCTGAACGGCTGACCGGTCAGCAAACGCTGGCCGAGCTCGCCCCATTGTTGTTGATAATCCGATTGAAGGCTGTCCAGGGTACCGCGCGGCAGGTCAAACCACTCGTTGTAGGCTTGGCCGGTAAACCACGGATTGGTGCTGACCCAGAGACGTAATTGCTGCACTGCAAAGGAGGCAATGAACGGAACCTGGCCTGACCAGAAGGTGTTGAAGGTATGCGCGTTATTGTCCATGGAACTCCTTGCCCACATCTGTAAACCGGGCAGAAAAAAAACCGCGGCGCCGGACTTCGGCGCCGCGTCAGCTACTTAAGGAAACACTCCTGTGTTTCTAGCGCTCGATGACCAGGCTGACACCCTGGCCGCCACCGATGCACAACGTGGCCAGGCCTTTTTTGCCGTCGCGACGAATCAGCTCGTGCAACAGCGACACCAGAATCCGCGCGCCCGATGCGCCGATCGGATGGCCCAGGGCAATCGCGCCGCCGTTGACGTTGACCTTGCTGGTGTCCCAACCCAGTTCTTTGCCGACCGCCAGTGATTGCGCAGCGAACGCTTCATTGGCTTCGATCAGGTCGAGGTCGTCCAGGGTCCAGCCAGCTTTTGCCAGTACCAGGCGGGTGGCCGGTACCGGGCCGATGCCCATGATCGAGGGGTCTACACCGGCACTGGCGTAGGCCGTGATGCGTGCCAGCACCGGCAAGCCGAGGGCCTTGGCCTTGGCAGCGCTGGCCAGCAACAGCACGGCGGCGCCATCGTTAAGGGTCGACGAGTTGCCGGCCGTCACGCTGCCGTCTTTCTGGAAAGCGGGTTTGAGGTTGCTCAATGCTTGCAGCGTGCTGTTCGGGCGCGGCTGTTCATCGGTGTCGAACGCCAGCGGCTCACCCTTGCGCTGAGGGATCAGGATCGGGGTAATTTCACGTTTGAAGTAACCCGCTTCGATGGCAGCAGCAGCTTTCTGTTGCGAAGCTGCGGCGAAGGCGTCTTGGGCTTCGCGACTGAGGTCATACTTCTGCGCCAGGTTCTCTGCGGTGATGCCCATGTGATAGTCGTTGAAAGCGTCCCACAAACCGTCCTGAATCACGCTGTCTTGCAGTTGCGCATGACCCAGACGCAAACCTGTGCGTACCTTGGGCAGAACATAGGGCGCCAGGCTCATGTTTTCCTGACCGCCGGCAATCACCAGTTCGGCGTCGCCGCAACGGATGGCCTGGACCGCGAGCTGAACCGCCTTGAGGCCCGAGCCGCAGACCTTGTTCAGGGTCATGGCAGGGGTGGTATGGGGCAGGCCGGCCTTGATCGCCGTCTGGCGTGCGGGGTTTTGCCCCGAGCCTGCGGTGAGTACCTGGCCGAGGATCACTTCATCGATCTGTGAGCCGTCCAGACCTGTCTCTTCCAGCAGGCGGCGAATGACCGCCGCGCCCAGTTCAGTGGCAGGAATCGCGGACAAGGCACCTTGAAAACTGCCAATAGCGGTACGAGTAGCGGCAACGATTACGACTTCGTTCATGCGTGACCTCATAAAAAAGACAACATTCGTCTAGCGCGAGCAGGGCGTCCTTGCCCTGGCCGGTCTACTGCATATTCATGCCGCCGTTGACCGAGAAGTCCGCGCCGGTGCTGTAGCCCGACTCATCGGAAGCCAGCCAGGCCACGATGGAGGCGATTTCTTCGGGTTGGCCGAGGCGCCCGACCGGTGTGGCAGCGATCATGGTGTCGAGAATGTCCGGACGGATGGCCGCGGTCATGCTGGTCTGGATGTAGCCTGGGGAAACGGTGTTGACGGTCACGCCCTTGCCGGACACTTCCCGGGCCAGAGACATGGTGAAGCCATGGATGCCGGCCTTGGCCGCGCTGTAGTTGGTCTGGCCGAACTGGCCGCGCTGACCGTTGATCGATGAGATGTTAATGACCCGTCCCCAACCTTTGGCCAACATCCCTTCAATCACCTGCTTCGTGGTGTTGAACATGCCAGTCAGGTTGGTGCCGATGACTGCATTCCAGTCTTCTGGAGTCAGTTTGCGGAAGGAAGCATCGCGAGTGATGCCCGCGTTGTTGACCAATACATCGATTGGGCCGAATTGCTCGCGTGCCATCTCGAACGCTTTGCGCGTTGATTCCCAATCGGTGATGTCGCCATAGATGAATTCGAATTGATAACCCGCCTCCAGTTGGCTCGCCATCCATTCGCTCTTGCGGGCGGAGTCAGAGCTGCAACCCACGATGACTTTGAATCCTTCCTTGTACAGACGTTGGCTTATCGCAGTGCCAATTCCACCCATACCACCCGTTACCAACGCAATACGACTAAGCGACTTCATACACTCTCTTCCTTTTTGAGTTTGCGCTGCAAGAAGGGTGGATTGTTCGGTATTGGCGGGGTGTGCGGAAGTGTTGAGAGGTGACTGTGTGGTGTCCAACGGTGCCATGCACGAAATGAAATTGAACTGTTCACTGCGTTTGTCATCGCCCGGCAGCGGCTACGGGGCGACGACTGGTGTGAAATAGTGGCTAAAAGTGAGGATTACCTATACTGGGATCAATATTGGCAACGGAACACCCCGTTAGCATTTCGATTCAGCGCAGATCAGTCATGGCTCCGGACCAGGATGTTCGGTTCCACAGGTCATTGAGGACGCCATGTATAGAATGAGTTCAGGCTATGCCAGCGTGCTGGTAAATACGCTTTCGGCTCAAGGACTGGATGTTGCCAGTCTGTGTCGGGAGGCTGGACTAGACGTTAATCTCGCGAACATACCAGGAGCGTTTTGCGAGCGAAGGGCTATCTATCGACTATGGGATCTGACCGCTCAGGCCTCGGGCGATCCGGACATCGGCTTGAAGGCCTATGGAAGTTTCCACCCCGGCAGCTTTCAGATTGTCGGCTACACCATGATGTCCAGCCTGAATCTGAAAAAAGCCCTTGAACGCCTGGTCCGTTTCAGTCCGTTGATTGGCACCGGATTCAGCCTTTTCTTTACCTCGGAACAGCAGAATTACCGACTGTCCGGGCTCGATCATCAACAAAAAGATTCTGTCAAACCTCGCCAATACACCGATGCAGCGCTGGCTTCATTGCTGGGTTTCTGCCGTAAGCTGGCGGGCGGCAACTCACCGCACCCCTTGAGCGTGGGATTCACCTATCCCGAACCTGAAGACACCACCGAGCATCGACGGCTGTTTGGCTGCGATCTGCATTTCGACGCGCCTTACGACAGCATTTTGTTTGACGAGCAGGAGCTGCTGCGTCCGTTGAGCATGGCCAACGAAGAGTTGGCGGTGCTGCACGACAGTTTTGCCGAGGCTCAACTGGATCTGCTGTTTGGTTTTTGCATTGTTGGCAGGGTTCGCGCGCTGATAACCGAGCGCTTGAGTCAGGACCAGGGGCAGTGCGATATGGAGTCGATCGCGGCAGCATTAAACATTAGCAAGCGGACGCTGCAACGCGCGCTGGAAAAGGAAGGGACGCAATTCAAGGACGTGCAGAACGATGTGCGCCGGCAATTGGCCGATTTCTACCTGCGCCATTCTCACTTCAACATGAAGCATGTCGCGTATCTCCTTGGTTTTCATGACCACAGCAGTTTCAACAAAGCCTGTAGCCGCTGGTTTGGCATGACACCCGGTCAGTATCGGGCCGATGAATCGTTTGAAATCGAGGAAGCCGCGCCGGTGTGACGCGGTTCTCCTCAGCGTTAAACGTTATTTCACCGGAGGTGTTTTTACGCCTTGCTTGCCCTTGGCAGGTTTGCGCACTGGACTCGCAACCTTGGCGATGGGGTCAGGGATCACTGCGGGTATTTTCTGTTCGATTGGCTCGGGCATTACCGCTGGAACTTGCTGCTTGATCGGTTTAGGGATTGCCACCGGGGTTTTCGGCTTGATCGGCTTGGGGGTTACCACCGGGGGTTGCTGCTTGATCGGCTCAGGGATTACCACCGGGGCTGTCTGCTTGATCGGCTCTGGGGTTGCCGTCGGGATTTCCTCCTCGATGGTATCGGCCTCACCGGGTGGTTGGGTCAGGTTGAAACCTGGCAGGGGGACATTGAGCAGCGTGTGCAGCTCACACCAGAATGGGTTGTCTGCGCCGCTGGTCAGCAGTTCCGGCAGCAAATTGGCGACGGCCGCCAACACTTGTTGGCGTTCTTCGACCTCAACCAGCATTAAGGGCAGGCTGTGCAGGCTTTCTTGCGGATGGGTAGCGACCAGCAGTTTTTGCAGGCGCAGGGTTTCGCGCAGATCAAGCGGCTTGGCACTGTAGTCCTGGAGCAGTGCCTGCATTTGCAGGATCAATTTGTCGACGCTTTCCTTGCCCGGCTCGTCGCTGTCGCGGCCCAGCAGGAACAGAATCCGTATCAAGGCTTCCATCAGCCCGCCAAGGGGCAGGGCATCTTGCAGGCGCTCGATCAGGACCTTGTCGTGTTGCTCGGCATGTTCCTGGAGATTTCGCCCGGGAGCATTGCCGGCGAGGCTATTGAGTACGCCATACACGCCGTAGAAACACATTTCCTGCGCCGCATCACGCAGATCCCGATAGCCGTTCAAGGCGTCCTGCATCTGGTTGGAAAACAGTTCCTGCCAGACCAGCAACGGGTTGTTTTGGCTGGCGGGGTGACGATCCTTGCTCACGTGGGCGGCGCTACCTGCCAGCCACCACAGTGCCGGGTTCAAACTGCTCCAGGCCACTTGCTGCTGATGGAAAGGGTGTGCCCGGCGCAGCAGTTCGGCGCTGGGTTCGTTGATCAGCAGGCGCAACCATGGGCGTATGAATTCGTCGTACACACTGTTGTTGATGTCGGACGCGCGCTGGACCAGCGCGAATTCGCGATCGTCATCACGAGGCTTCTGCACTTCGCCATGGATGTCGGCGATGCGCCGGGGCTCGAAATGCACGGCATACGGGGTCGCCGAGTTTTCCGGCAGGTCTTCGATCAGCATTTCATACAGCCCGGCTGGCAGCGCATTGATCGCATCGACCGCCCCCAGTAACTCACGGTGCTCACGCCGCGCCACTTCACCGGACACGAAGATGCCCAGATGACCGATGCTCGCGTGCCGCAAGTACACGATGGTGCGTCCGGCATTTTGCAACGCGAGATCGCTGGGATAGACGTCGGTGATCCAGTCCAGTGCCTGTTGCGGGGAGGTGATGTTGTCGCCATACGAGCAGAACACCACCACCGGCACTTCAATCAGTTTGAGGTCAAGCCCGCTGCTCTTGCGACCGAGGCCGCCGGACAGCTGATTACCGATGAACAAGTCGTCGACAATCATCTCGATCTCTTCGCCATTGAGCAGGGTCGGGCTGCCCCACCAGCGTTCGAAATCCAGAAAACGTGCGGCCTCGCTGTCGACTTCACTGAACAGGTGGTAGTACTTGCCCCAATAGGTGTTAGCCGGGTCCAGGCTTTCGAAATTGCTCACCAGCCAGGTGCCGTCGAAGCGGTCATTGCCAAGGTCGCTACCGAGGCGCGCCATCCAGCCACCACCCAGCAAACCGCCGGTGTAGCGCATCGGATTGCGGCCATTGACCCCGGCCCAGTACGACAACGGCGCACCATTGACGATGATCAACCCTGGCAACTCCGGCCGGGTGGCGGCCAGGCCCATTAACGCCCAGCCCGCCTGGCAGTTGCCAATGACGACAGGTTTGGCGCTGTCCGGATGCCGGGCGCTGACGACTTCGATGAACCGCGCCTGGGCTTCTGTGATATCGGCGAGGGTTTGCCCAGGACGTGGCGAGTGACTGAAGGCGATGAAGTAGGTGGGGTGGCCGGCTCTCAGGCTTTCGCCGATGACTGAATCCTGTTTGAAACCGCCGATCCCCGAGCCGTGGCCGCCGCGTGGGTCAATGATGATCACCGGCTGCTTTTTGCTGTCGATCTGTTGTCCGGGGCCGCCGAGGATTTGCAACAGCGAATAGTTGACCGGGTGGCGCAGGTCTTCCCCGGCGACCAGCGTTTCATGATTGAACTTGAGCAGCAGCGGATAACCGGCGCGTTCGTGGGCCAGAGTGTTGTCGCCGCGCTGGCGTAAGGTGTCCCAGAACAACACGCTGCGCTGGCCAAGGTCCGTGAAGTATTCCTGCCAGTCAGCGGGCGTCGGTTGTCTGAGTTGCCCAAGGTTTAAAGCTGCGAAGGTTTTTGCCTGGCGCTTCTGCACGGCGTCAAGGACATTGCGGGTATTGAGGCGGTGCAGATGATTCAGGTGTTGGAACAAACCGACGGGGCCGGAAAGCTCTTCATCTTGCAGCGCAATATTGACTTCCTGACCCATCGTGATCTCCTGACGCTCTACATGGGAACCTGCGCATCTGAACCCTTTAGCTAAAGAGGGCTAGGCTCGCCGTTCGATAGACTGGAGTTTATAGCGAATAGGAAGGGCATGAGCAAAGATTATTTTGCACCGCACAAAAATAGACGTTGCCAAATGGTTTTGTGCACTGCAATATCAAGGCTAACGCGATGACTGGCCGGATCGCTATCGCGTCTTCAGGTCCATCAGGGCCATCCAGTACCAGGAGATTCAAGCATGTCTTTTTTCAATTCGGAAAAACTGCAAACCGCTCAGAAAGCCAACCTCGATCTTCTGCAGCAAATCAGCGGTAAAGTCTTCGCCAGCGTTGAACAGCTCAGCCAGTTGCAGTTCAAGGCACTGCGCGACTCCACCGAAGAGCACTTCGAAGGTGTTCGCAAGCTGATGGCCGTCCGTGATCCACAAGGTTTCGCAGAGCTGCAGGCTTCTTTCACCCAGCCGAGCGCGCAAACCGAACGTCTGGCCGAGTTCAACCGTCAGGTTCAAGCACTGATTGTGGGTACTCAGTCGGACATCGCCAAACTGACCTCGAGTCAGTTCGAAGCCGGCACCCAGCAGGTGCAAGAGTTCGTTGAAACGATCAGCAAGAATGCACCGGCCGGTTCCGAGCCTGTGGTGGCAGCGTTCAAGTCGGGCCTGGCGAATGCCGGTACTGTGTTCGAAAGTGCACAGAAAGCCGTAAAACAGGCGACCGATGTGGCTCAGAGTGGCTTCGACGCAGCGACTGCCGCGGCCACGAAAGCTACCCCGGAAGCAAGCGCCAAGGCTACCAGCGGTAACAAGTAAGTCACGTCAAGCAAGCGGCACCAATGGCGATGGGATCATTCCCCATCGCCATTTTTTTTGTGCCGCGAAAAACCTTGGCAGGAAGGCTCTGGTTCACCCTGATACCAGTCGTCTGATCCACTCTAGCAATACGCTGGGCAACAGTTCTGGTCGGTGCAGCAAGGCGTATTGCCGCGATCCGAATACCGCCGGCAGGTAATTTGCCGCCTGGCGGTCGATGGTCAAACAGAAAGGATAGATGCCTTGGAGTTTGGCTTCGGTCACGGCTTGGCGCATGTCTTCGACACCATAGCGGCCTTCATACTGATCAACATCGTTCGGCTTACCGTCGGAGAGTAGTAATAAGAGTCGGTGGGTGGCGGCTTCGCGCATCAGCAACGTGCTGGCGTGGCGCAGGGCAGAGCCGGCCCGGGTATAGCGTTCCGGTTCGAGTGCGGCAATGCGCCGACCGACTTCATGGCTGTAGCGCTCATCAAATGCTTTCAGTGTGCGTATCGTGACCCGCTGCGGACCTTCGCCGGAAAACGCCAGCACGCTATAGGGCTCGCCCAGGCTCTCCAGTGCCAGACAAACCAGCAGCAACGCCTCGCGCTCGACATCAATGACCCGGCGATGGTGGGACAGCCAGCTGTCAGTGGAGCCGCTGACGTCGATCAGCAACAGGATCGCCATGTCACGTCGGCTACGGCGCTGGGTTTGATACAGCGCCTGCGGCATACTCAGGCCGGCGCGGGCCTCGGCGCAACCGTCGATATACGCCTCCAGATCGATATCGTCGCCCTCCCATTGTTTGCGCAACCTGACACGCTGCGCCCGCAGGCATTCGAATTGCCGGCGGATGGCATCGAGCACCGGGCGGTGAGCCTCCAGGGTTCGCTCGACCCACTGCTGCGGGCCTTCCTGGGCGGGACACAGTTGCAGGGTTGTACCCGGATCACGGTAGATCTGGCGGCGGTAATCCCACTCGGGGTAGCTGATTGCGTTGCCGGGAATGTCCTGTGCACCGCGCCGGACGCGGGTTTGTGGCGGGTCGTCAGACAGCAGCACTTCTTTCGGGCGGCCTGCCGTGACCACCAGTCGGGCTTCGTTGAGTTCGGACAAGGACTCGGCAAAATCAGCCGCCGGGGTATCGGTATCCCGGTCGGTAGGGCGCTGCATCCCCATGGGGTCTTCGGCCTTTTCCAACGGTTCGGCGGGTTGCACCATCCACAAACCCTGTTCCTGATCGTCGTCTTCGTCGGTACGGGCCTCGCGCGCAGTGGGCTGGCGTACGAGGCGAGCGCTGCGTGGCAGGGTATCGGCTGTGTCGATTTCGCCGGGCAGGGGGGGCGTTTTCCGGCCCGCCGACGGCTCGCGCAGGTCGCCGGTCCAGGCATCTAGCAGCAGCAGATGAGCATCGAGCCTGGGCTGTTTTTCGACGGACATGAGACGTTGTGCGAGGGTTTCTGATTGTTGCAACGAGTCGGCCGTTTTGGTGGGTATCTCCAGCCCTTGCAGAGGTTTGCCGCATTCGCTGCGCAGCAGTAAACGCAGCAAGTTTTCCAGGGGCTGTCGCTGAATTGGAAAGGCCTGAAGAGGCGGGCGGGTCATCAAGGCATGATGGCGCAAGCCATGGATCGATGGCGCCAACCCCGGCAACAGCCGTACCAAGTCCGAATCAGCAGCCCAGGCTTCGAGGAGCCGATAGACACTGCGCTGCATCGGGTTGTCGAGGGCCGACAGGGCGGTGGCACTGCCTCGTTGGGCGCGCATCGCCTGTTGCAACGCCAGGGTTTTATAACGTTCCAGCGTGAACGGACCGTCGTCGCTGCCCAGGTTCTCCGGCAACCATATAGACACGCCATCGGTTGCCGGGACCGCGCTTTGCCGACACGGCTTTTCGTGACGCTGTACGAGCTTTTTCAGTAGCGTGGGGGGCGAGGGTGGTTGCGCAACGCGCAGTGAATAGTGGGTGTCGAACACCGCCTTGATCAGCAAATCGAGGTGTTGTGCAACATCCCCGAGGGTGACGATTTTTGCAGTGTCCGAGGGGCCCTGGTGACGCCGCCACAATGCCTGTGCATACACCGTTGCGTGGCGTGCGACATCGGTGATGAGGTCCTCGGCTTCGGCCATTTAGATAAACGTCAGGTCGACGAGATCGCGCATGGCAGCCACCAGCACCGCGTCATCGGACAGCGGCGAGATCAACGCGACCCGGCACGCGATGGGCGCAGCAATGCCGCGGGTGATCAGCCGTGCAGTGGCGATCAGCAGACGGGTACTGGGCACTTCCGCCAGGCCCCGGTCCTGCAAGGCGCGTAGCCGCTGGGCGAGGGTGACCAGCGCATGGGCGGTGGCGTAATCGGTTCCACCCTCATGGATGACAATGGCGATTTCGCGCTCGGCCGGCGGGAAGTCAAAATCCAGCGCCACGAAGCGCTGTCGGGTACTCGGCTTCAAATCCTTGAGTATTCGCTGGTAACCGGGGTTGTAGGAGACCACCAGTTGAAAGTGTGGTGAGGCTTCGAGGATCTCGCCGATTTTGTCCAGCGGCAGAATGCGTCGGTGGTCGGTCAGTGGGTGCAGGACGACAATCGTGTCTTGCCGCGCTTCGACCACCTCGTCCAGGTAACAGATAGCGCCTTCGCGCACCGCACGGGTCAGCGGGCCTTCCGACCAATGGGTGCCCTGGTGTCCGATCAGGAAACGCCCGACCAGGTCGCTGGCACTCAAATCGTCATGGCAGGAAATGGTGATCAACGGACGCTTGAGACGCCAGGCCATGTGTTCGACAAAACGGGTCTTGCCACACCCGGTGGGTCCTTTGAGCATGATCGCCAGTTGCTGCGCATGGCATTGCTCGAAAATCACTACCTCGTCGCCGCAGGGTTGGTAATAGGGTTCTGCCTGCAGCGGTGCGGGGTCGGCGTGCATCCGTGAACGTTCCATCACAACGCTGTGCTTGAGGCTTGAGGTGTGGCCAGGACTGGATCGGCTTCATCGACATTGAAGTCCGGTGCATGGCGGAAAAAATCGAAGATGAACAGCCCCGCCCCCAGGCTGAACATCGACGCCGTCGCCACCAGCATCAGGAAATGCACCTGAATCTTCAACTGCACGTCCAGATAGCCCATGCCGAGAATGCGTTCCAGATACACCTGAGCAATGCCTGCGGTGGCAAATGACAGCGTCATGCCAAACATGCCTCCTAACTGCAGCCAGAATGCCCAATAACCGATGCTGCTTTCCTCAATGGGACGACGGGTTATGCCGGGCAGCGCATAAGTGATCATCGCCAGGACAATCATGGCATAGGCTCCATAAAAGGCCGCATGGCCATGCATGGCGGTGATCAGGGTGCCATGAGTCCATTTGTTGACGTCGGGAAAGGTGTGGGCCAGCCCCAGGAGGCCGGCGCCAAACATGGTGAACAGGGCGCTGCCCATCGTCCAGTGTAAGGCCAGTTTGTTGGGGTGAGAGAGGCCGGAGCGGCGCATCGCGTTGTAGGCATAGATCGCCATACCGACCAGCGCCAGGGGCTCAAGTGCACTAAAGAAGCCGCCCAATGGAAGCCAGTAGTAGGGGACACCGATCCAGTAATAATGGTGGGCGGTGCCAAGGATGCCGGCAATGAACACCAAGCCGACAATCACGTACAGCCACTTCTCCATGACCTCGCGATCGGCACCGGACAGTCTGATCAGCAGATAGGCAAGAAAGCCGCCCTGGATCATTTCCCAGACACCTTCGACCCACAGGTGAATCGTCCACCAGCGGTAGTAGATCGACACCACGTAGTTTTCATAATGCAGCAGCGCCGGCAGATAAAGCACAGCGGCACTGGCCAGACCCAACAGAAGAACGCCCTCGGTGGCAGTGAAACGCCCGGCTTTCTTGATCGTCATGCCGATGTTGTAGAGGAACATCAGCATGCAAATCACGATCACGATCTTGTGCGGCAGCGGTTGTTCGAGCAGCTTGTTCCCGGTGCCATAACCGAACAGGTAACCCAGAACGGCGGTGACACCCATGGCCGTCCACAACCCGAGCTGAATGTAGGCCAGTCGGGTGCTGTGCAACTCACCACGGGACTCATCCGGCACCATCCAATAGGTCGCCCCCATGAACCCGGTCAGCACCCAGACGATCAACAGATTGGTGTGAATAGACTTGGTGACATCGAATGGCAAAAGGTCCAGCAGCGGATCCGGCCCGAGGTATTTGGCCGCCGACAGTAGGCCGAATACCAGTTGCAGGCCGAACAGCACCATGGCAACGGCGAAATACCAGTAGGCGACGGATTGAGATCTGTAGCGCATGGTCATCCCCTGCGGTTACTGGAACGACGCCAGATAGGCGACCAGTTGATCGATCTGTTCAGGCGTAAGCGATTTGGCGAAGGTGTCCGGCATGAAGGACATGCCGTTGGCGGAAAACATGTCGCCCGGATGCAGGTAGGCACTCGGCGTGACGATGGATTCGCGGATAAAGTCTTCGGCGTCCTTGGCCTTGCCCTTGTAGTCAGGCGAGGCGATGACCTGCTTGGCCCGGCTGGCCAACCCTGCCAGGGACGGCCCGGCGAGGTTGACGCCCGGCGCAATCGAGTGGCAAGCGCTGCACACCGGGGTGGCGGTTGTTCGAAACAGCGCCTCGCCCAGGGCGATCGGGTCTTCCTTGCCGGACACTGGGCGTGCGGCGGGTGGCTGGTTGCCGCCGGCGACGTTCTGTTGCGCAACGGTGAGGTCCATGCCGGGAATCGACGTGCCGGTCACCAGAATTGGACGCGGTGGCCAGCCTTGGTTGTCGACCTTGCTCACCCAATCCATAAAAGCGATCAAGGCAGCGATTTCTTCGTCAGAAAGATTCAGGTTCGGCATCAACCGGCGATGGCGTTGCTCGTCATAAAACTTTGAAGGGTCTTTGAGGAACGCGGTGAGATAAGGGGCGCCGCGCAGCTGAGTGATTTTCGTCAGGTCCGGGGCGTAATACGCGCCTTCACCAAACAACGTGTGGCAATTGATGCAATTATATTCATGCCATACATCCTTGCCGCGAGTGACCTCTGGCGTGATCAGTTGAGCGTTGGTCAGTGTGGGGAACTGCCGGTGACTGTCAACGGTCATGCCCAGAAACACCACGGCAGCAATAGCCGTCGATATCAGCGCGAACGAGCGTGTCTGGTGTTTGTTCATTGCGATCTCCCTATACGCCGATGCCGGTCCAATAGGTGATGCCGATCACTGCGGCATAGACGACCGCGCTGGCCATCAGCACGAGCACCGCATAGCTGACAAGCTTCAAGACTTTTTGCACGACTGCCTCCCAATGTGAAAGTGCAGGTGGAAAGTGCCTGGTCATTCGCGTTGCACATTGAGTATGAGTGCGCGCAAAAGAGCGTTAGCCCGCTGCACTGACGATTGCTTGAAGTCTGCATTCGAACAACTGCGAACAGGCGCTAAAGATTGATGACCTCACCAAGCCTTGCGTTTAAGTACCGTGGTTCAGTGGGGAGGCAGGATGACTGAGAGCTTAGTAGACGTCGCGCGACTGTCAATGACTCGGGAGTACTTCATTCACCGTCTTTTTTCTTTGCGCCATCAGCATCAGGCTTGCCGCCAAACATGCCAAACAGGTTCTGGGTGTTCAGATACAGCGCCTTCGACTGGTCGACATATTGGCGCATCAGATCCTGCATCACCGGGGCCTGTTGATGCATGAAGTCGCTCCAGGCCTCGGACGACTGCGCGCCGGTCTGGGACTGAACGTCGATTACGGTCTGAATGCTCTTGTCCAGGTAACTGCCGAGGACGCCCTGATAAGGGCCGTAGAACTGGATAATCCCCATCAGCATTTCGGTGGTGAAGATGGGCTCACCGCCGCTTTCGGCGTCCAGAATCACTTGCAGCAGGATGCTGCGCGTCAGATCCTCACCGGTCTTGGCATCGACCACCTGAAAGGCAATTTTGTCGACCACCAACTGGCGTATGTCCGCCAGCGTCAAATGACTGCTGGTGTGGGTGTCATACAGTCGGCGATTGGGGTACTTCTTGATCAGGCGGGGAGTGTTATCTTTCATGCGGGCGTCTCGCGGCGGGCCTGGTTTGCAGGCATCTTATCCTACTATGGCCACTGTCGCGGATGATCGTTCCCACGCTTAACGTACCGATCATTCCCACGCAGAGCGCGCAGAGCGTGGGAATGATCAGCATGGGAACGATCAAGTACTACCAGATCGGCAACGTGTAGCTGACGATCAGGCGGTTTTCATCCAGATCGCTGCCGAAGTGGGTCGAGCGCACCGTCGCATTGCGCCACTTCACCCCGACATTTTTCAGCGGGCCGCTCTGCACGACATAGCCGATGTCGGTATCACGTTCCCATTCCTTGCCTTCTGGGCGGTTGTTGCCCAGATCGATATCGGAGCCGGTGATGTAGCGGGTCATGAAGGTCAGGCCCGGAACGCCGATGGCCGCAAAGTTGTAGTCGTAGCGAGCCTGCCAGGACTTTTCGTCTTTGCTGGCGAAGTCGCCGATTTGCACGAAGTTCACCAGGAATGCATCGGTGCCGTTGACGTAGGCGTAGCCGGTGTCGCCGCTCATGCTTTGATAACCCAGGCCTAGCGCGTGCCCACCGAGGTTGTAGGTAAACATCGCGCCAATGGCATTGTTATCGACATTACTGCCACCATCGTCCGTGGAGCGGGCGAAGCGCAAATCCGACTTCAGCGACTGGCCGGTTGTGACCGGCAACACGTAGGTCAGGTTGACCAAGTGCTGGCTGTAGAAGTTGTCGAGATGGCCGTAGCTGTAGCCGGTGGCGAGGTTGCTGGTCCATTTGTAATTCAGGCTGGCGAAATCGAAGCTGTCGCTGTCGACATGACGCGTGGAGATGCCTTTGGCGCCGGTCCGGGTGATGCCCATGTCCTCGTAGTCCGAGGAGTCGCGCTGATTGACCTGCGTCAGTCGCCCGGCATCCACGGTCAGGCCTTCGATTTCCAGCGACGTCAACTGGCCGCCCTTGAAGGTTTGTGGCAACAGCCGTGAATCGTTGGCCAATACCGTGGGCAGCTTCGGCAGCAGCGTGCCGAGTTTCAGCGTACTTTTCGAGGCACGCACTTTGGCGGTCAGGCCCAGTTCACCGTACTCGTGCTGAGCACCTTTGCGGGTATCGCTGTGGCGTTTGAGCAGTCCGGAACCCGCGCGATCAGGGCTGGAATCGAGTTTGACACCCAGCAGACCGATCGCATCGAAACCCACGCCGATCAATCCTTCGGTGAAGCCCGACTCATAGCGCAGCAGGAAACCCTGCGCCCATTCCTCTTGTTTGGATTGGCGGGCATTGTCTTGGCGATAGTCACGATTGAAATAGAAATTGCGCAGCTCAAGGCTGGCCTTGCTGTCTTTGACAAATTCAGCAGCGGCGGGGGCCGAGAGGCTGACGACGCCGCCGGCCAGCAACAGTCGGGTAGCGAGGGTGCGGGTGTTGCGGTCCATGGTGAAGCCCCTTTGTTTTTATTATGGAAGACAGGTCCTGCGGCCCTCGCCAAGTGGGCGAGGGCTTATCAATAAAAAACGCGAACGCCGAAAAGATAGGAGCGTGGCGCCGCGTGCGGTTCAATCGTTAGAACTGTTCGGCGCTCAGGCCAAACAAGGAGGCACTGCCCGCGCGGATGGATTGCTCCAGACTCAAAATGCGTGGTAACAGGCGGTGGATGTAGAAGTCGGCGGTGGCTATCTTCGCGCCATAAAACCCTTCATCTTCACCGCGCTTTTGCTGGGCAACCTGTGCCATGCGCGCCCAAAGCCAGGCGTAAGCGACATAACCGAACAGGTGCAAATACTCCACCGAAGCGGCACCGACTTCGTTACGATGGGTCGCGGCCTGATCCTGCAACCAGTCGCTCAGGTCCTCCAGGCGCTGCACGGCATCGAACAGTTGAGTGGAGTAGGGCGCGCCGGGCTGATGGGCGAAGTGGCGAATCTGGCCGGTGAACTGGCGTAGCGCGACACCCTTATCGGCGAGCACTTTGCGTCCGAGCAAATCCAGGGCCTGAATGCCGTTGGTGCCTTCGTAGATCTGCGCGATGCGTACATCACGGACCAATTGTTCCTGCCCCCACTCACGGATGTAGCCATGGCCGCCGAACACTTGCTGGCCGTTGATGCAGCTTTCCAGACCGGTATCGGTGAAAAACGCCTTGGCCACGGGGGTGAGCAGCGCGACCAGGGTTTGGGCGGTGTCCCGTTCCTTGGCGTCATCGGAAAACTTCGCCAGATCGAGTTGCTGACCGACATAACTGGCGAACGCGCGACCGCCTTCGGTCATGGCTTTCATGCTGAGCAGCATGCGCCGCACATCGGGGTGGACGATGATCGGGTCGGCCACTTTGTCCGGGGCGATGGCACCGGTCGGCGCGCGGCTCTGCACACGTTCGCGGGCATAGGCGACGGCGCTCTGATAGGACGCTTCGGCACAGCCAATGCCCTGAATGCCGATGGACAAGCGCTCGTAGTTCATCATGGTGAACATCGCTGCCAGGCCTTTGTTGGCTTCGCCGACCAACCAACCGCTGGCGCCGTCGAAGTTCATCACGCAGGTGGCCGAGGCCTTGATGCCCATCTTGTGTTCGATCGAACCGCAACTCACGGCGTTGGCATGGCCGAGGGAACCGTCGGCATTGACCAGCACTTTGGGGACGACAAACAGTGAGATGCCTTTGGGCCCCGCAGGCGCGTCCGGCAGTTTGGCCAACACCAGATGGACAATGTTTTCGGTCAGGTCCTGATCACCCCCGGTGATGAAGATCTTGCTGCCGGTAATGCTGAAGCTGCCATCGGCCTGAGGTTCGGCACGGGTGCGGATAATCCCCAGATCGGTGCCGGCGTGGGCTTCGGTCAGGCACATGGAACCGGCCCAGCGGCCTTCGTACATCGGCGGCAGGTAGAGGTTTTTCAGGGTGTCGCTGGCGTGGGCATCCAGCGCCAGGCAGGCACCGGAACTCAACGCGGAATACAATGCAAAGCTTGAGTTGGCGCCGTAGAGCATTTCTTCGAATTGAACGGCGAGCATCTTCGGCATGCCCATGCCGCCGAAATCAGCGTTGCCGGACAGACCCACCCAGCCGCCTTCAATGTAGGTGGCATAAGCTTGTTTGAAACCGATTGGCGTGCTGACCTGGCCATCAAGCCACTGAGCGCCTTCTTCGTCGCCGCTGCGATTCAACGGCGCAATCAGGTGCGAGGTGACTTTGGCCGCCTCCTCAAGAATGGCGTCAGCGGTGGCGGCGTCGACACTGTCGGCCAGGGCCGGCAGGCGTGCCCACAGGGCCGGGGCGTCGAACACTTCATGCAGCACAAAGCGCATGTCGCGCAGCGGGGCGTTGAATTCGGGCATAACGTGAACCTCAAAAGGTTGTGCGATGGGCACGGCGCCGCTTGAGCAGGCCGTGCCCTTTCAATCAATGACTGGAAGCGCTGGCGGCGCCGAGGCCGGTCTGGGCACGAACGAACTGGTCGGCGTAAGCGTCACGCTCCTTGTCGGCCCGCACGCTGCGGTCGAGTTTCGACACCATGACGATCACGAAGAACGCCAGCGGCATGGAGAACAGCGCCGGGTGGTCATACGGGAAAATCGCGTGAGCATGGCCGAGCACAGTGACCCAGACCGCTGGCGAGAGGATCACCAGCACCAGCGCGCAGAGCAGGCCGGCGAAACCGCCGATGATCGCGCCTTTGGTGGTCAAGCCTTTCCAGTACATGGCCATGATCAACACCGGGAAGTTGGTCGACGCGGCAATGCCGAATGTCAGGCCCACCAGGAACGCGACGTTCATCTTCTCGAACAGAATGCCCAGCAGAATCGCGATGATGCCCAGGCCAACCGTGGCCATGCGGGTCACGCGCATTTCCTGTTTCTGGCTGGCTTTACCCTTCTTGAACACTGTGGCGTAGAGGTCATGGGAAATCGCCGAGGCACCGGCCAGGGCCAGTCCGGAGACCACCGCGAGGATGGTGGCGAAGGCGACGGCTGCGAGGAAACCGAAAAACAGGTTGCCACCGACCGCTTTGGCCAGGTGCATGGCGACCATGTTGCCGCCGCCAATCAAGGCGCCGCCGACTTCGCCATTGACGTAGTACTGCGGGTCGGTGCCGATGATCACCATCGCGGCGAAGCCTAGGGTGCACACCACCAGGAAGAAGAAGCCGATGAAACCAGTGGCGTAGAACACCGATTTGCGAGCTTCTTTGGCGTTAGGCACGGTGAAGAAACGCATCAGAATGTGCGGCAGGCCGGCAATCCCGAACACCAGGCCCAGCGACATCGACGCGGTGTTGATCGGGTCGGCGAGCATCGAGCCGGGGCCCATGATGTTCCAGCCACTGGCGTGCGCCTGGACGGCTTTGGTGGCCAGGGCTTCGTAGCTGAAACCGAACTGCGACATGGCCATGACCGCCAGGGTCGTGCCGCCCGCGAGCAGCAGCACAGCTTTAATGATCTGGACCCAAGTCGTTGCGATCATCCCGCCGAAAATCACATACACCAGCATCAGTGCGCCGACGATCACCACCGCAACCGGGTAGTCGAGCCCGAACAGCAGCTTGATCAATTGACCCGCACCGACCATCTGCACGATCAGGTAGCAGCACACCACCGTCAACGAACCAAACGCGGCGAAAATCCGCACTTTGTTCTGGTCCAGTCGATAGGACACGATGTCGGCAAAGGTGTAGCGCCCCAAGTTGCGCAGGCGCTCGGCCATCAGGAAGGTGATGATCGGCCAACCGACGAAGAAGCCGATGGTATAGATGAAGCCGTCGTAGCCCTTGGCAAACACCAGGCTGGACAGTCCCAGCAAGGTGGCGGCGGACATGTAGTCACCGGCAATCGCCAAACCGTTCTGGAACCCGGTGATGCCACCGCCCGCGGTGTAGAAGTCTGAAGTGGATTTGGTTTGCCGCGCGGCCCACCAGGTGATGGCCAGCGTGCCTAAAACGAAGACAAAGAACATGCCGATCGCATGCAGGTTGAGCGGTTGTTTTTCCACCGCACCCAGCGCGGGCGCAGCCAGCACAACGGAGGCCGGCAACAGTCCGGCAGCGGCGAGGATAAGTTTACGGAGCAGGTTCATTACTTGCTCTCCTCGAGAATAGCGGCGCCCAGGGCATCGAAGCGCGTGTTGGCGCGGTAGACATACCAGCCGGTGAGTAACCAGGAAAACACGATGATCGCCGCGCCAACCGGCATGCCCAGGGTCAACATCCGATGCTCGGCGATTGGCGCATGCAGCCATTGCGGGGCAAACGCCACTACCAGCATGAACGCGTAGTAAGTGACTAGCACCGCAGCACTCAGCGACCAGGCCAGGCGCGAACGGCTGCTCACCAGTTGAAGGAATTTCGGGTTGGACCGAATGCGTTCACAGCGTTGGGTATCGGTTGAATGGATGTCGATCATGGTGGCTCCACCTTGTTTTTGTTATCGATGCTTTTGGTATTCAAGGGCGGGGCAGGGCCCATTTCGGCCTGCACGAGCCCGAAGCGGCCAGTAAAAACACCGGCCGCTTGACGGGTACAACGTCGATTCGGTTAGAGCGCTTTGGCCCTGTCGCGCAGGACGTACTTCTGGATCTTGCCGGTCGAAGTCTTCGGCAGCAGGGTGAAAATCACCGTGCGCGGGACTTTGAAGCCGGCCAAATGTTCGCGGCAGAAACTGATGATGTCGGCCTCGCGAACGTCCTGGTGATCAGCTTTCAATGTAATAAAGGCGCAGGGCGTTTCGCCCCACTTCTCATCGGGACGGGCGACGACGGCTGCTTCCATCACACCCGGATGGCGATAGAGCACCCCTTCCAGTTCGATGGTGGAGATGTTCTCGCCGCCAGAAATGATGATGTCCTTGAGTCGGTCCTTGATCTCCACATAACCGTTCGGATGACACACCGCCAGGTCGCCGGTGTGGAACCAGCCGCCTTCGAACGCTTCGGCCGTGGCGGTCGGGTTCTTCAGGTAGCCCTTCATCACGGTATTGCCGCGCATGAAGATCTCACCGATGGTCTGACCGTCACGCGGGGTGGGTTCCAGGGTCTTCGAGTCGCCGACCATCACGCCTTCGAGCGTCGGGTAACGCACACCCTGACGGGATTTGATGTGCGCTCGCTCTTCCAGCGGCAACTCATCCCATTCGGCATGCCAGGCGCAGAGCGTCACCGGACCATAGGTTTCGGTCAGGCCATAAACGTGAGTGACCTTGATGCCCATTTCTTCCACGGCACCGATCACTTTGGCCGGCGGCGCGGCGCCGGCGACCATGGCGTTGACCGGGTGATCGATCGCCGCTTTTGCCGACGCCGGCATGTTGACCAGCGCGTTGAGCACGATCGGTGCAGCGCACAGGTGAGTGATCTGATGCTCGCGGATCAACGTGAGGATTTTCTGTGGATCGACACGGCGCAGGAACACATGCACACCGGCCAGCGCGGTGATGATCCACGGGTAACACCAACCGTTGCAGTGGAACATCGGCAGGGTCCAGAGGTAGACCGGATGGTTGCCCATGGCCCAAGTCATCTGGTTGCCCAACGAGTTCAGGTAAGCACCGCGATGGTGGTAGACCACGCCTTTCGGATTGCCGGTGGTGCCCGAAGTGTAATTCAGCGAAATGGCTTCCCATTCGTTCGCCGGCCATTGCCAGGCGTAGGCCGGATCGCCTTCGGCCAACAGCGCTTCATAGTCCAGATCACTGACCGCCTGGCCTTCGCCGTATTCCGGGTCATTAACGTCGATGACCAGTGGCGGGTGATCCAGCATGCCAATCGCCGCGTGAATCACATCATGGAACTCACGGTCGGTAATCAGCACCTTGGCTTCGCCATGCTGCAGCATGAAGGCAATGGCTTCGGCATCCAGACGCACGTTGAGTGGGTTGAGCACCGCGCCAATCATCGGTACGCCGAAATGCACTTCAAGCATCTCTGGAATGTTGGGCAGCATCACCGCCACCGTGTCGTTCTTGCCGATACCACGACCGGCCAGTGCCGAAGCCAAGCGTCGGCAGCGGGTGTAGGTCTGCGCCCAAGTGCGGCGGATAGAGCCATGGATGACGGCGGGGTAGTCCGGATAAACGCTGGCGGTACGCTCGATGAAGCTGAGCGGAGACAAGGCAATATGATTGACAGCCGCAGGGCCTAGCCCTTGTTCATAGATCGACATGTACGGGTACTCGGTGGCTGATTGTTAGCTCTATAGGTGACCTTGCAGCGTAGCCGCTGAGGTCGCCTTTTATGTCCGGTCTGCTTTATATAACATTCAGCTACAGATATGGAAGTACAACCTATGTCATATAGGATATGTACTATATTTGATTCTGACAGGTCTAAATGAATACAGTGACACCGCCGAGGCCGGTATATCCTTGGCTTCCCCAACGAAGCGGACCTGTGATGACCCTGACTCCCGTTCGATTGCACAGCTGGTTGCGCCTGCAGCGCGAGGGTGTGTCGCTGGCCGCCCGGGCTGATGCGTTGTGCCGCGCGTTGCAGGAATGTCCCGAGGTGCGCCGGGCGGTTTACTTGAGTTGGCAACCCAATGCGCGGATTTACAGCCACGAGGGCGCCGCCCAGCATTTTCCACCGGGCCTGGGTGACCCGTCGCTGGCCAGCGATCAGTTGCTGTTTGATCGACTGGTCGAGGCGGGGCGTCTGGATCTGGCGCAAGTACGCCAACTCGATTGCTGGTTGTCCGGTCGATTGCGTCGGGCCGCCATCAGCCATGGCCAGGTGTTTGATCTGGCCTTGCAACCGGGGCAGCCGGGGTTATTGCTGGTGGAAGTGTGCGAGGGCGTGAGTCTTGATTGGCTGGGTTGGGTGCAGGACTTGCTGACGACGTTGCTGAGCAGCGTCAACGGCATGCTGCGCGGCTCGCCGCTGTTGGGCCACGATCCGCAACCGAGTCTGTTGCTCGATGCGCAGGGCCGGCCGCTGGAGTTCAATGCCGCGCTGTTGGCACTGCTCGCCGAAAAGCCGTTGACCGATGTGCTGGGCTTTTTGCCGGTCAATCACCGGGTGCTGGTGCGCGCCTGCCTTGACCAACAACGCGCTGTCGAGGGGGTCGAAGCCCAGTTCGAAGCGCAGATATTGATCTGGACGTTTATCCCCGATCCTCAGGACAACCGCGTGCTCGCCCGTTGCCGCGATGCCACGGCACAAGTGCTGGCCGAGCGTGAAGCGGCCACGGCACGGCGGCTGTACCGGCTGATCATCGAGAACACCACCGACCTGATTTCCAGGCACACACCGGACGGGCGTTTTCTCGATGCCTCGCCGGCGTCCTGGACATTGCTCGGCTACTGGCCGGAGGAGTTGCGCGGGCAAATGGCCCAGGGCTTGTTCCATGGCCAGGACCTGGCCAGCCTGGTGCAGCGTGCGCGGGATGCCCTGGAGCAGGACGGTTATCACACGATGACGTATCGCATTCGCCATCGAGACGGGCATTACCTGTGGTTCGAAACCGCGAGCCGGGCGATTCGTGAAACCTACACCGGGACGGTGGTCGAAGTGGTCAGCGTCTCCCGGGACATTACCGCCCGGGTGCAAGCCGAAGAGAACAAGCGGCGCCTGGCCGAAGTCGTCGAGGCCAACACCGATCCGGTGTTGTTCATCGACCCGGAGGGGCAAGTCACTTATCTCAACCCAGCGGCGCGGCGCATCCTGGGGATCGACGAGCAACAACCGATGCCAGCCCTGGCGCAATTGTTCGCCAGCAGCGACCTGGCACGTCTGCAGCGTGATGGCTGGAGCAGCGCCGAACGTGACGGTGTCTGGAGCACCGAGGCGCGGTTGCAGCCACCGGGTGGCGGCACTTCCGTGCTGGTATCGCTGGTGCTGCTGGCGCACCGTTCGGCCGGTGGCGAGCGCTATTATTCATTGGTCGCACGGGACATGACCGAGCGTGAACTGCGTGAAGTGCAACAGCGCCGCCATCAGGACGAACTGGCACACACCGCGCGGTTGGTCACCCTGGGTGAATTGGCCTCGGGCATCGCACACGAAATCAACCAGCCGTTGGCGGCGGTGGTCAATTATGCCAATGCCAGCCAGCGCTATTTACAGACGCTGGGCTCCAATCCCCAGGCCGCCGACAGAGTGGCGCAAGGGCTGCAACGCATTACCCACCACGCCACGCATGCTTCGGAGGTGATCAGGCGTCTACGGGCGTTTCTGCGCAAGGGACAGCGGCACTTGCAGGCCCTGAACTTTACCGACGTCGCTCGCGAGGCCGTGCGTTTGTGTGCCTGGGAAGCGAGCAATTGCCAAGTGACAATCGAGGATCGACTGCCGGATAATCTGCCGCCGATTTATGCCGACCGGGTGCTGCTGGAGCAGGTCCTGCTCAATCTGTTGCGCAATGCCATCGATGCCAACCGCGAACAACATCCGGGGCAACCATCACTGATCGTAATGACTGCGGGGCAGGGCAGTGGTGCAACCGTGGAGATCAGCGTGCAAGACCAGGGACCGGGCGTCAGCGAGCCCGAACTGGAGCAGATATTTACCCCGTTCTATACCAGCAAGGCCGATGGCCTGGGACTTGGCTTGTCCATGAGCCGCAGCATCATCGAAGGTTTCGGTGGCGAGTTGCAGGCCCGGCGCCAGCCTGTCGGGCTGCTGATGTGCTGCCGTTTGCCGCTGGCCGGCCCAACAAAACAACAACAGGAATAACGTAATGGCAGGTGTGACGGAGCACGTGGTGTATGTGGTCGACGATGACCAAGGCATGCTCGATTCAACGGTCTGGTTATTGGAATCGGTCGGGCTCAAAGCCTTGCCGTTTACCAGTGGCGTAGCGTTTCTCAGTGCCTGTGATGCCACGCTCGATGCCTGCGTGCTGCTCGATGTTCGCATGCCCGGCATGGGCGGTTTGAACGTGCAGGAAGAAATGCGCATACGTGAGCTGAACCTGCCGATCATTTTCGTCAGCGGGCACGCCGATGTGCCGATCGTGGTTCGCGCTTTCAAGGCAGGCGCCCATGACTTCATCGAGAAACCCTACAACGAGCAATTGCTGCTGGACAGCGTGCAACAGGCGCTCAGCAACTGCGCGGCCAGCCGCTCAGGCAATCAGGGACACGAAGAACTGCAGGCGCGTTTGCTCACACTGACCCCACGGGAGCGCGATGTCTTGCTGCCGCTGGTGCAGGGTTACACCACCCGTGAAATCGCGGAGCAACTGGGCGTGAGCGCAAAAACCGTCGACCTGTATCGCTCGCGGGTGATGAAACGCATGCAAGCCAATACCTTGCCGGATCTGGTGGGCATGGCCATCGCGGCTGAACTGGTCGATCCGCTCAAGCTGCGGTGATTTCTCGCGTTTTCTATTGAGCGTCTATGCTGGGCTAACCGATCTTGTACCTTTGCAACGATCTGCAAGGAGGCAGCAATGGTGCCCACTATCCCCTGCAAGAGCGGCTCAAGGGGCCGCTGGGTCAGACACAGGGGCGTATTGCGACGCTGATTGTGCTGGTGGCTATCGTTATTCTCATGGTGCCGATCTATCTGACACCGTTCGAGTCGAACGAGCGGCGATGTTGGCATTTGCTCAAGCCTTCGACCCGCAACCTTTCCACCGAGCGTCGTCATGGGTCTGTGGCGCGCGCATGATGGCTGAGGTCTCTCACCGAGTAGTGTGACGCTGGCCATGCAGGGACAGGATGGAGGGGCGACATTAGTTTCCGGGGTATTGAGCAATGACCTGATCTACGCCTGCTTTGGACAGCCCGATTACCTGATAAACATCATGTTTTCCGTTGACTTCCATACCTGGAGACCCAGCTGGCATGCCAGGAACGGCGATCCCGAGAAGATCGTCACGTTTGCTCATCGCAATGATTTGCTCGGCGGGTACGTGACCTTCAACAAACTTTCCGTTGATCATCGCGGTGTGGCAGGACGAGAGTCGTGGAGCTACACCGAGCTCCTGTTTGACAGCGCTCATGTTGGTTTCTACATGATCAATGACGGTGAAGCCGTTTGCCTCTAGGTGCTGAATCCATTTCTTGCAGCATCCACAGTTTGCATCTCGATGAACATCGATTGTCAGCGCCTGTGCTGCTTGAGCGGTAGAACCGATGAATAGCGCTGCAAACGTTGCGATACGCATGAAGCGACTTGAGAGTTGGAAGTTACCTGTCATAAATTTTTCCTCTTGCCTTGGCTGTGTCGGGATACCCTCGGAAAGAAGCCAAGCTCTCACTCAAGTGTTCAATCCCGCTGCTTCGGTTCAATCGAAGCGCTACCCCTAGAGTGGAGACAGCGACTTCTCGATTATTCAAAATTCGTAAAGGCGGTGCCCAAGTCATTCAGAACCACATCCGAATACCGGCTACAAATTTCGCCTCGCTGGTTTTTTCCCCTTCATCGCTGACTAGGTCGGCTGTTTTTCCGTAGGAACGATTCCAGGAAACACCGATATAGGGGGCGAATTGACGGACAATTTCATAGCGCAACCGCAAGCCCACCTCGGTGTTGGCCAGTCCGGAGCCAACGCCCCGTTCAGGATCGTTTTTACCGTAGAAATTCGCTTCGGCGGTAGGCTGCAAAATCAGGCGATTGGTGAGCAAAATATCGTAGTCACCCTCGATGCGGGCGGCGGTCTGTCCGTTCTCACCAATGAATGCGGTCGCTTCTGCTTCAAAGTTGTAGAGGGCCATGCCCTGAATCCCGAAAGCTCCCCAAGTCTGTGGCGACCCGGGTTTGAAGTCCTGACGAATGCCCGTGACGACATCCCACCAAGGACCGATAGAGTGTCCCCATAACGCTTGAAGTTCAGCGCTTTCGGTTACGCCATTGGTGCGCTCACCTTCAGATCGCAGCCACAGACGGTCAACGTCGCCACCCACCCATCCTTTCGCGTCCCAGCTCAGTGCACTGCCATTGTCGGCATCTTGATATTCGAACTTATCCAGCAGCATGAAGGCGTTGACCTTCTTGTCGTGAACACCGTGACCAGCCACATTCGGGAACGCGGCTGCACGGTCAGCGTCGGTCAGTACAGGGATTGGAGTTCGGCTGGTGGTGGTAGCCCCTCCGTCCATACTTTCCATACCGTCCATTGCTCCATCGTCCATGCTCATCTTGCTGTGATCCATTGCCCCCATCTTGCTATGGTCCATAGCTCCCATTGAGCCGTGGTCCATCTTGGAGTGATCCATCGCGCCATCTTTCGTAGGGGCAGGCTTGGGTTGTTGCGCGGACGAAGGCTTCGAATTCGCACCTGATGGCATTGCCATCGAATGATCCATCTCTTCTGCCGCCTGGGCCATGACCAAATAAGCAGGACTGGTAGAGACTGCAAGTGCTAACAGCGTTGGGCGTATGAATTTGCTGGTCATGATCTCAATCTGCCTTTTTGGTTTTTGGGTCATGATCCATCGATTCATGGCGCTTCTTGCTGTGGTTTGACCCGTGATAGGGCTTTAACTCGGTTGCCGTAGTTGCGGGTTGATTCGTTGCTTTCGCAGGAGTCGCAGTTGAATGGTCACTACTATCAACCCCTGCCAATGCCACGGACGAGAGGCCACCCAACAGGCCAATGGCAAAGAGGCGATCCACCAGCGATTTACGATTTAGGTATGTGCTCACAGATCGTCTCCTTTACTCATCAACCCGTACTTCACGGAACATGCCCATTTCCATATGGAAAAGCAGATGGCAGTGATAGGCCCAGCGACCTAACGCATCAGCGGTAACTCGATAGCTGCGCTTGGTGCCTGGTGGCATATCGATTGTGTGCTTGCGCACCATGAACTTGCCGTTCTCATCCTCAAGGTCACTCCACATACCGTGAAGGTGGATGGGGTGAGTCATCATGGTGTCGTTCACCAGGGTGATGCGCAGACGTTCCCCATACTTCAGGCGCAGCGGCTCGGCATCGGAGAATTTGATGCCGTTGAACGACCATGAAAACTTCTCCATGTGGCCGGTCAGATGCAGCTCAATGGTGCGATTGGGCTCGCGGCCGTCAGGGTCTTGGAAAGTGCTTTTCAGATCAGAGTAGGTGAGTACCCTACGACCATTGTTCCGCAATCCGATGCCGGGATCATTTAGCTTTGGCGTTGGGTTCATGGCTTGCATGTCCACCAAGGGGTTGTTGGTTTCGGAAGCCGGGTGAGTCTGCATTTCGCCACCCATACTGCCCATGCCAGCCATTCCCGACATATCACCACTGCCCATCCCTGCCATCTTGCTGTGATCCATGCCCGCCATCTTGCTGTGATCCATTCCGGCCATGTCGCCTTTGTCCATGCCGGCCATCTTGCTGTGGTCCATGCCTGCCATCCCGGACATGTCACCTTGTTTCATATCGCCGCCGCCGCCCGCCATGCTGCCATGGTCCATGCCCGCCATCCCGCCCATTCCCATGTCATCCATGGTCAAAAGAGGCCGAGGATCGGTCGCAGGCACCTGTGCCTCTAATCCTTCGCGAATGGCCAGGGTACCGCGTGCATACCCGGTTCTATCCATTGACTGGGCGAAAATGGTGTAAGCCTCTTCGTTGGCAGGTTCTACGATTACGTCATACGTTTCTGCCACCGCGATGCGGAATTCGTCGACGCTGACCGGTTTGACGTATTGTCCGTCAGCGGCCACAACGGTCATTTTCAAACCAGGAATACGGACATCGAAATAGCTCATGCCCGAGCCATTGATGAAGCGCAGGCGCAGCTTTTCGCCCGGTTTGAAAATACCGGTCCAGTTACCATTAGGCGCCTGGCCGTTCATGAGGTAGGTATAAGTATCCCCACTGACGTCTGCGAGATCAGTGGGGTTCATTTTCATTTCAGCCCACATCTTCCGATCGGCCACGGCAGCAGACCAACCTTCGTTGCTGACATCGTCGATGAAGTCGCCAACGGTCCGTTTGTGATGGTTGTAATAGTCTGATTGTTTCTTGAGCTTGGCCATGACGCGAGCAGGATCTTCATCGGTCCAGTCAGTCAACATCACCACATAGTCGCGGTTGTACTGAAAAGGTTCAGGCTCTTTTGAGTCGATGACGATTGGACCGTAAACGCCCGCTTGTTCCTGTAACCCAGAATGGCTGTGGTACCAGTATGTGCCGTTTTGATGCACCTTGAATTTGTACTCGTACATGCCGTCGGGTGCGATGCCATGGAAACTCAAGCCAGGCACCCCGTCCATGTTGGCCGGCAGAATGATCCCGTGCCAATGAATGGAGGTGTCCTGATCTAGGCGATTTTTTACGCGCAGCGTGACCGTGTCTCCCTCCCGCCAGCGCAGCAAAGGTCCGGGCAATGAGCCATTGATGGTCATGGCTGTGCGTGGTGAGCCGGTGATGTTTACAGGGGTTTCACCAATAAACAGATCAAATTCGTTACCTGTGAGAACGCTCGGCAGACCAGGACTGGTCACTGCCCATACAGGAGTGCGCCACAGGCCAAGGCCGCCGAGAATGCCACCAGCGGCCAAGCCTTTTACGAATGTCCGCCTAGAGGTTTTGGAATGCATGCCGTTTATGTCCAATCAGTCAGAAGGGAAGCCGTGCGAAACAACCAACGAGTTGTTCAGGTTGAAGGCACTCTCTCGGGGGGTTTGTAATGAGCCCGGATGAGCTTCGCCCGCCGTCACTGAAAATGAGCGCTTACGGCAAGCGAGCTCTGAAATTGCCACATTTGAACCATCACAGTGATTACATTTCTGTCAGCTTGGGAACGCTGCAAGCTATTCAGCAATTCTTGTGGTCCATCGCTTTAACTTTGCTTTCCGCGACAGGTGGTTGGGCGCTCTGCGTTTGAGCTACTTGGTACGACTCCATTGAATTATTCCTAGCCGCTTCCATACGTGCGAAAGCCCGGTCACCACCGCCTTCAGCGATAGCCAAAGAAGAGATGGTCAGAGCTGCGATGACGAATAAAGTTTTGATAGGTTTCATTTAAGGTTCCTCGGATGTATTGGTAATCCCCGAATCCACAACAACGATGAATCTTGGGGGGAGCTTAAGGCTCAATAAGACTATAAGGCTCATCCCCTGTCAGGAAGCTGAGGTCAATATTACAGTTCTGTCAGGTAGCGATGTTTCGTTTGAGAAGCACACAACTTAATGGTGCAGAGGACATAACTCTTATTGTCGATTAGAAAATTTATCTTGTAGTCTTGTGGTCTTGTGTGAATCCCATCTAGATCAAGAACTGATCCATCTGAAGCTTAACCTGAGCCTGAACCGAAATCTGAAGCAGTTTGTGGATCAGTCGGCGGATTGGCGGACTTGGCAATCGTGAAGGTCATCTATTCTATCTGGGCTCACCGTTAGTTGATAAGACAGGCCACCAGAGAAGAAATTTTTTAAGACTTTCCTACAGACTGTTTGCAACGAAATGTTACCTGACGGGAAGCTGACAGGATTGTAATATTCATTTCATCGACGGTCCGCCTCGCGTGGTCTAGGGTGAAAGATGAGCCCTTGAGGAAGCACTTCATCTGAACCCTAAGAAACAGTTTCCTGTTCAAATTGGTTTGGTATTGATCTGCTATATACGAATCCGCTATTGACCCAAAGTGATCAGCTCTTTTAACGCAAATGTCTCAGTCGATGTATATGCCAATCTTCCGACTTCTTACGAGGAGATTCACAATGTCACAGCATATCAAGCACAGCAGCTCTAGCCGGTTCACTTTATCAGCGAGGGCGGTAGCGATAGCTGTCGCGTTCATGGCGACAGCGCCGACGTG
This sequence comes from Pseudomonas sp. Hz4, assembly GCF_054898165.1. Classification (NCBI taxonomy): domain Bacteria; kingdom Pseudomonadati; phylum Pseudomonadota; class Gammaproteobacteria; order Pseudomonadales; family Pseudomonadaceae; genus Pseudomonas; species Pseudomonas sp. Hz4. The sequence continues at coordinate 3,124,084 of NZ_CM142719.1, forward strand.
GACCAGTGCCGCAGAGCCCGCGAAAAGCGAAACGATGCCGATGCCCTCCGAGCAGATGGATCACTCGAAGATGGACAGCATGAAAGGAATGGGTGGTATGTCCAAGACCGGCGATGTGGATTATGACTTCGCGGCTAACATGCGCATGCATCACCAGATGGCAGTCACGATGTCGCAAGCCGAACTCAAGAACGGAAAAAATCCAGAGATGCTTCGAATGGCAAAGGACATAATTGCCGCACAGGAAAAGGAAATCGCTGTATTCGATCAGTGGATGAAAGCGAATAAAAAACCATGACCCAGGTGCTGTGCGTTGCCTCTACATGACAGAAATTGCCGCGCTGGTGGCCGGTGATCCCCATCCGTCGTGCGCAACACCTTGAACGGTAGGAGCAAAACCAAGCTCCGCTTGGACTATGGATTTCCAGGGCATTCGCGCTTGGGTCAGAGGTCTGCAAACAGGGGCACTGATCTGAGCCCAAGACGAATTTTGCCACCGGGCTCGTGAAGCCTGATCGCTTGGGAGCGAAAGAGACAGAATGTAACTAGGACGTGGGGCAAAGCGTTATGTCCGGGTTCATATCGATGGCAGCATGATGGTCGAGCGGAGGATTACCTTATCGTTGGTAGGCGCCCGCTGAGTGAACGAGCTGTTCCTTTGGCGCAAGCTTTTCTTTCTGCCCCTACAGTTTGTGGAAGATGTAGCTGGAGGATTCCGAAGTATCGACTTGCACACCTCTGTTTCTCACTGTTTCACGCAATTCATGGTCTTCGATGCGCACGTTCCACGTGGCATGGGCCGTTCTTTGAAGACCTGAATCATATTGCTCGAGTGCAGCAATCAGATTCTGTCTATCCGGCAGATACACGGCCAAAGCGTTTTCTTTCCACGCGGCAACCTTCATATCCATGGATTCGCAGACAGCCACTTTCGCGTGCGCATCCAGTCTGTCCGCTTCCCTAGACTGCTCGATCTGAATGAGTAGCGCAGGATCGACTACCCGATCAGAAACGATAATCTCGTCCGCCTCCCACACCTCTGGGGGGCACACCTTATCCGTAGGATCCAAGGTGATGAACGGTGAAATTTCCGCAGGATAGATCTTGCACACCAGCGGTCTCTCTTCATAGATCCCACACCGATCCTGATCGTCAAGATTTGGGCATTGGGTAAGCGCGTTCGCGGCGAAAATCGCGATAACGTTGATCTTGGTGTTACCACTGACAATCTGCGCCGCACGCTTAGCGTTGTGCCTGAACTTCTCAGGCTCAGTGGGCCAAAGGGATTCGTCGAATGCTTCAAGTATCACCGCGACGTCATGGCCCCGCTGTAGCCACTGTCTCGACTCATTCAAGGTCAGAGGAATCAGGCGCCCCTTGCAACACACTCCACAGCCATTGCAAGCAAATCGTATTGCAGTATTTTCCATGCGCGTACTCGATTTATTATCCACGGGCATGAGCGGTTGGTACCGCTACATTACAGGCAAACGTGGCTTAGCCAAAAAATATGCCGGGGGAGACACAAGGGGTCCATGCCGGTCGAAAACTGACCAGCCCGGCGGTTTATTAAACTGAGTTTACGAACCCCGAGACACCCATTTCGTGAGGTTTCACCTGATCCGATTTCAGCTTGTCTTTGAGCTCGTTGACGTGGTCACATTCCATCTAGCTCGCGAGCTGAGCGCTGCTATAGCATCGCGTCATTCATCAGCGCTTTGAGTTTTTCTAGAACGGGGCCAGCATCTTTCACCCCCTTGTCTCCCTGCTCCCTGACCCAGCGCGCCTGCACCTCCTCATAGCGAGTGGTCGTCTGCCAGTCGTTCACCTCTTTGCTCTCTAGTTGTCGGATCTGCGCGCCGGCTGTTTTCAGATCGTCGAGCATGGCGTCGTAGCTGCGGTCCATCACGGTCCCCAGTGCCTGGTAGGCGATATTGGCGGCGCGTTGAATGGCAGCCTTGTCTTCACTTGCAAGCCGTTCCCAGGTGTTGCGGTTCATCGTCAGCAAATAGAGGTGTCCCAGCCACAAATTGCGGGCGACCAGCACATTGGGCGCTGCTTCATGGACCTTGAGCAGGTAACCGCTGTCCACGTTGACCATTAGCCCGTCCAGGGTTCTGGCTGCCAAGGCCTTATAGACTTCTTCGCCCCAATGCATGGTGACCGGAACGGCGCTGGCGTTGAGCAAAAAATCCTGGTGCCAGAAGCTGGCCGTGCGCCAAGTTTGGCCCTTGATGTCCTTCAACGAGCCCAGTGGTTGGGTGCTATAAAACGCAACCGGGTAGCCGGTACTCAACAGGATTGGAACCACATTGTTGTTGGCCAGCTCGGCGGAAAAATCCGGAATATCACCATACACGCGACGGAAGAATGCTACCTGTTTGGCGCCCGCAGGGCCGGTAGGGAAGCTCTTGAACAACTGGTGCAGCGGCAGGTCATTGGCCATGTATTCGGGTACGACGATGCCCATATCCGTCACCTCGCCCTTGCCCACGGTACGCAAGGCGTCGTAACCACTGGAAAGCTCGGCGCTCCAGTGGTCCTCGATCTTCAGGCGTCCGTTGGACTCTCTCTCCACGGCGGTAAAAAACACATCCTTGATAAAGCGGGTGCGCATACCGCCCAGCGGTTCATGATCGGAGTACCGAAGGATGGTGGTGCCGGCTGCGGTGTTGGGTAGCAGGACCGCTGCGAATAGCAGAGGCATGGCTTTCCAGATTAGCTGGGTGAAACAGGCTCTGATGAATTGCATAACGTCTCCATGGTGTCCCTCGTGGCGAAGGCGACAAAAGACGGTAAAGTATATGAACAATCATTCAGGTTTTGAATTCGCATATGAAAATCCCACCACCCGACGCGCTCAAGCCAAGAAAGACGCCGTCTCAGGCCCGATCCGCCGCGACGGTGGACGCCATTTCGAAAGCCGCTATTCAGGTTTTGCTCGATGAAGGCGTTCGTCGCCTAACCATGACGCGGATCGCCGAACGCGCCGGTGTTTCGGTGGGCACGATGTACCAGTACTTTCCGCACAAGCAAGCGCTGCTGTACTCGCTCGTCGAGCAGCACATGACTGAGTACGCCGATACATTCCAGGCGGCCTGTCTGCAACTGCACGGTCAACCTGTTGCTGCGATGAGCGAGGGCATTGTCACCGCGTTCGTCGACACCAAGCTCAACCAGCCCGACGCATCGCGCGCCCTCTACAAAATTGCTGGGGAGTTCGACACTGACGACCTGCGGATCGATATGATAAAACGTCTTCAGGATGCCTGCAGCGCGCTACTGGCCAGCGCTACGGATGCCAAGTTCGCTGACCTTGCCGATGTCTCCTTCACTCTGCTGACGGCGATGAATGGCACCATGAAAGCTATGCTCGAACGAGGCACGCAGGCAAATAAGGTCAAAATACTGCGTATGCAATTACTGGCGCTGTGTCGGGGTTATCTCCTCGCCGTATCGAACTTGCCTGGCCTTGCATTGCCAGCCGGCAACCAAGAGGTCCCGTGTTCAATAACAAGATAATTGTCAAGGCGATCAGTGGCCCCGCAAATCAACCCGCATGCTACTGCAGTGCGAGTGCTACGACAGCAGGTGTTCACTTCACTGCTTCCAAAGCAGTGCTTTCCTGATTGCTGTCCAGTGATATGTAATGGATGGCATTTGGGTGCTGAAGCTGTGACTTCAGAGCAAAGTCAAGAAGATTTGAATCTAGTTATCTAGGCTCTGCGCTCGTATTTGAAGGAAATAACAGCGCTCTCAAGCCCTAATCTGGGAAGGAAAACCTAAAGCTTCAACTGCTCTGCGAACCTGCTCTGGGCTTTCCACGCTTTCAACGCTCACCTTACCAGCTCCCCGATCCACGGAAACTTTAGCTTGGTTGTCGAGTGATTGAATTGCTTTGGTGATTTTGCTGACGCAACTGCCGCAGCCAATGCCTGCTACATCTAAGACGAACATGGTTATTCCTCTTGTGTTGGGCGGTTTCTTTCAACCGTACCGACAGCATCAACGTTGACACGATGGCAAGGTCAAGGGTTATCTCCTTTGAGATCGGGAGCGTCGTTGAAGCTCAATCTATCGGAGTATTCCTCAGTCTCAATGCATTGAAAACTACAGACGCCGAACTGACGCTCATTGCTATGGCGGCGATCATTGGCGACAGGAGGTATCCCGTCAGCGGATAAAGAAGGCCCGCGGCTAGGGGGATACCCATCGCGTTGTAAAGAAAGGCGAACCCCAAATTTTGCCGCATGTTTTTTACTGTTGCGACCGAAAGGGCCCGTGCACGTAGAATTCCCATCAGGTCGCCTTTTACTAGCGTGAGTTGCGCGCTATTCATCGCAACGTCAGTGCCTGTCCCCATTGCGATGCCCACATCTGCCCGCGCCAAGGCCGGTGCGTCGTTGATTCCATCACCAGCCATGGCAACCTTCCGTCCATATTGCTGAAGGTCTGCGACCAGGCGTTCCTTGTCCTGAGGTTTCACTTCACCATGGACCTCTTCAATCCCCATCTCCCTGGCGACAGCCCGAGCGGTGGTGAGCCCGTCTCCGGTAGCCATGATGATTTTGATGTCATTAGCCTTGAGCTTGGTGACCGCTTCTTTGGAGGTCGGTTTTATCGGGTCTGACACCGCCAGTAACCCCGCCAATACCCCGTCAACCGCGACATAGATGATGCTGATGCCTTCAAGACGTAACAACTCTGCACGGTCTTGTAGGATCTTGGTACTCACGCCGGCGGCTTCCATTAACGCCGTGTTGCCCAGCTGTATCTTCTTGTCATCAACCCGGCCACTGACCCCAATACCTGAACCAGACTCAAAGGATTCGGGCTTGGTGAGCTCAATTTTCTCGGATCGAGCGTGATCGACGATGGCATGAGCCAGGGGATGTTCGCTGCCTTGATCAAGGCTGGCGGCTAGCTGAAGAACAACGTGAGGTTTGAAACTGGGTGTGGCCTCCACACTGTGAAACACCGGCCGACCTTCTGTTAGGGTGCCTGTCTTATCGACAATCAGCGTGTCGATTTTGCAAAGGTTTTCGATGGCACTGGCATCCCTGAACAGCACACCCATGCTGGCTGCCTTACCCGTCGAAACCATGATCGACATGGGTGTTGCAAGCCCCAGCGCACAGGGGCAAGCAATGATCAGCACGGCGACAGCATTGATCAGACCAAAGACCCAGCTGGGTTCCGGGCCGAATAGCCCCCAGCCTACGAATGTCAGTATTGCAATCGTGATAACACCCATCACAAAGTAGCCGGCAATCGCGTCTGCCATTCGTTGCATTGGCGCTTTTGAGCGTTGGGCCCGAGCGACCATCTGTACAATCTGCGAGAGCATGGTTTCGGCGCCAACCTTTTGCGCCTCCATTACCAAGCTTCCATGAGTATTGAGTGTTGCACCGATCAAGGTATCCCCAGATCTCTTCATTACCGGCACTGGCTCGCCAGTGAGCATGGACTCATCCACAGCACTTTCGCCCTCCAGTACAGACCCATCAACCGGCACCTTTTCACCAGGTCTGACGCGCAGATGATCACCCAGGTGCACATGGGTGATAGGAATGTCTTCCTCCTGGCCATCTGCGTTGATCCTGCGTGCCGTTTTGGGAGAAAGGTCGAGAAGAGACTTAATGGCGGCAGAGGTTTGCGATCGGGCCTTGAGCTCGAGAATCTGCCCAAGCAAGGTGAGCGAGATGATGACCGCGGCTGCTTCGAAGTAGACGCCGATTCGTCCATCTTGAACGAAGGTAGCGGGAAAACTTTGGGGCATGAGTGTTGCCGCGACGCTGTAAAGATAGGCGGCGGCGGTACCTAAACCAATCAGAGTCCACATGTTTGGGCTGCGATTACGAATAGATGCGATGCCTCTTACAAAAAAGGGCCAACCTGCCCATAACGTCACCGGCGTTGCCAGAGCGAGCTCGATCCAGTTTTGGATCGAGCCATGGAACAATTGCAACGAGTGTCCCGCCATGGCGAGTACGGTCACTACCACGGTTATTGGCAGCGACCACCAAAAACGGCGGGTGAAATCCTTAAGCTCAGGATTTTCCTCTTCATCCAGAGCAGGCAGGACCGGTTCTAATGTCATGCCGCATTTAGGACAATTGCCCGGTACGGGCTGGCGTATTTCCGGGTGCATAGGGCAGGTAAACTCAGTACCCGCTTGTACCGCAGGCTGTGGAGTGCTGCCGCGGGGTTCTGCGCTCGGATGGTTCCCGCTGTAGCGTTCAGGATCTGCTCGAAACTTTTCTTGGCATTTCAGGCCACAAAATTGATACGTGTTTCCCTGATAAGACTCGCCAAATTTACGTGGAAGAGTGACCGCCATTCCGCACACCGGGTCACGCAGATCAGCATCATGGGGAGTGATCGCATGAACGTGACTGTGATCTTGGTGGGTCGGTGAGGTAGGCATAGCTATTTCCCTTTTTCGTCCTTGTTAATTGGTGTTTGATCGCCATGGCGACCATGTCCGCCATGGACATGGCCATGGCCAAAAAAATGCATCAATGGACAAATCAGCAGAATCAGGTAGGGCAAAAATGAATAAACGTGGTTGAAATGCTCCCGCACCACGTAGAAGGCACCGATCGCAATGAGCATGAGCAGTACAACGCCTGTTTTGCGCCTCCAGAATGGTAAGTTGGCGCTCCTATCCGTATGTTGATGGTTATTCATGATCTAAACCTCACGGTGTAAGTGAGTTGCTGTGATCTCTGCGACAGAGCGTAGTCAACTCTTCCGTCGACGCGGTGCTTGCAGCCAGCTCTGGCCTACTTCAGTTCAAACTGACCGACCATCCCTGATTGGTAATGCCCCGGTACGTTGCAGGCAAATTCAAGCCCTGTGCTTTTGGTGAACGTCCAGATGAGCTCTTGGGTTGAGCCTGGCTCGATCAAAACGCTATTTGGGTCGTTGTGCTCCATACCTACCATCTTCATCCCCCCCATGCTGTGCCCCATATCGCTCATCTTGTGGTCAGTACCGCTGGGTGTCAGCGTGCCGTTCTGAACCATGCTCGCCATCTCTTCCTGATGCGCGGCATGACCAGCGGCTTTGCCGATGTTGAACTCGTGCAACAGTGAACCTTCGTTGCGAAGGACAAATCGAACTGTTTCGCCAGGTTTTACATGGATGCTATTGGGTTTGAAGGCGTTATCACTCATCTTGACTTCAATTGTGCGGGTAACCTCGGTGGCGGCTCCAGGTCGACCAATATCGTCTTTCCCATGACCTGCGCTAGCCAAAGCGGTAGCACCAAAAAGAAGGGTAATTGCTGCAATAGCTGGGGTAGTAAGCTTGGCTTTCATGGTGACCTCGTGAGTAAAAGGGAGACACTGGCTATGCTAAATGCACTGAGCTGCCAGTTAACTGACCTGAACACTACATTTCTGTCAGTTTCATAAGAAACACGGCGTTCAGATGACGCCGTGTTAATCAGCTCTAACCAGGAAATGCGTCGAGCACTTACTGATGGCACTCTGAAAGCATCAATTTGTGCTCCCGCTGCATTTGGCTCAAAACGTCATCGACGATTTTGTCGTGCTTTTCCATCCAGGCCAGGTGCTGCTGGGGTGACATTGAGGCGTCGGGATGATCTTTATGGAGCTGGCTCATGATGTCGCCGAGCAGCGTCATATGTTCGGCCATGTGGACATGACGCTGTCCTTCAGGGGCTTTTTCAGCTTGTATCAGGACGGCTTCAGCCTTGTCGCGCAGGCCTTCCATACGCTCGATGACCCGGTCTCCGCCACTTTCAGCCCATACAGAAGCCGAGAGAAGTATCGAGCTCACAAAAAACAGCATTTTTAGGCGATTCATAGGGCAGCTCCTTATGGAATGATTTCCGGCTCCCATACGTTTCATGCTCAAGAGTCGGTCGAGCACTAGGACGTACTCATGTGTGAACCCTAGCCAGCACTCCCTGACATCTACCTGAAGCCAATATTACTTTTCTGTCAGTTACTGGTTGGCTGGTGTGTTTCGTTGCAGACTCCGCTTCATCATTATTGAGAGCTCCCCCCATGAGACTTCTGGTTGCTGAAGACGAACCCAAAATAGGTATCTATTTGCAGCAAGGACTCACCGAGGCGGGGTTCAATGTTGATCGTTTCACCAATGGCAATGAGGCGCTTCAGCATGCGCTGAGCGAGGCGTATGACCTGCTGATCCTTGATGTCATGATGCCTGGGCTGGATGGCTGGGAAGTACTCAAGAAGGTGCGTGCATCCGGGAAGGATGTTCCCGTTCTCTTTCTTACGGCGCGAGACCGGGTCGAAGATCGAGTAAAGGGGCTTGAACTCGGAGCTGATGATTACCTGATCAAACCCTTCGCATTTTCTGAACTGCTGGCTCGCGTCAGAACATTGCTGCGTCGCGGTAACGGCGCGCCCTCGCAAACCTATATGAAATTGGCCGATCTGGAGGTGGACTTGCTCAAGCGCCGGGCCATCCGTGGAGGTAAACGCATCGACCTGACGGCCAAAGAGTTTGCGTTGCTTGAGCTGTTGTTGCGTCGTCGAGGGGAGGTGCTGCCGAAGTCCCTTATCGCCTCCCAGGTTTGGGACATGAACTTCGACAGTGATACCAACGTTATCGAGGTTGCGGTGAGGAGGCTGAGAGCAAAAATTGATGACGACTTCGAGGTCAAACTGATCCATACCTCTCGGGGTATGGGTTACATGCTCGACTCACCTGATTCGGAGTCGTAATGAATCGCATGTCCCTGACGACCCGCATGAGTCTTCTGTTCATGCTTGCTGTAACGGCTGTGCTCACGGTCGCCGGACTCAGTTTCAATAATCTCAGTCGGCATCACTTCAAGGTGCTGGATCAGCAGGCATTGAACGAAAAGCTACACTCAACCCAGAGAATTTTGGCCGGGTTGAACAGCATTGATCAATTTAGCGATTTTAAGCCTGAGCTGGAGGCGTTACTGGGTGCTCATCGTGATTTGACTGCCCTAATAATCGATGGTGACGGCAAGCTGCTGTTTGCTGATCCCGGTCCGGTTGATCTTCCCGAGGAATTCCGCACGACCCCAAACACCAACGTCTGGGAGTGGCGAGAGCAGGATCAGATGTTCCGTGGCGTAACGGCGCAGGCTGTGGTGCCAGGGCAAGACAAGCCGTTGACCGTCATTTTGATCTTTGACGTCACACAACATATGTCCTTCTTCGAGACGCTTGAACAATGGTTTTGGATAGGGCTTTTGATCAGCGCGTTGGTCAGCGCTGCACTTGGTTGGATGGTTGCTAGCAGTGGTATGCGGCCCATTCACCAGGTCACGCGGGTCGCTGCCTCAATGTCAGCTAAATCGCTCAAAGAGCGCATTCCCCTAGCGCCTGTTCCCAAAGAGCTTCAGCAGATGGTGCTGTCGTTCAATGCCATGTTGTCCAGGCTGGACGATGCGTTTGTCCGTTTATCGAATTTTTCTGCGGACATTGCTCACGAATTACGAACCCCCGTCAGCAACTTGATGACCCACACGGAAGTGGTGCTCTCAAGAAAAAGGAATATCGAGGACTACGAAGACAATCTGTATTCAAACCTCGATGACTTGAAGCGTATGAGTCGGATGATTGATGACATGCTTTTTCTGGCGAAATCAGACAATGGTCTGATCACACATGAGAACAAACCAATAGACCTGGTGGAGGTCGTAGAAAAATTGCTGGAGTACTACCGCCTGGTGGCTGACGAGCGCGGTATTGAGCTCACGGTTTCTGGAAGGGGCAGTGTCCGAGGCGATGTTCTTATGCTCCATAGAGCCATTTCTAATCTGCTCTCAAATGCGCTGCGCTACACCTCTGAAGGGAAGTCCATTAGTGTCGATATCCAACAGAAGGAGATGTCGGTAATGATCGTCGTGGAGAATCATGGAGAGCCCATTGCCCCAGAACACCTTGAAAAGCTATTTGATCGCTTTTATCGCGTGGATCCAGCTCGGCGAGAAGGCAGTCCAAGCAACGCGGGGCTAGGGCTGTCGATTACCCGATCAATTATTGAAGCGCATGATGGCAAAATATGGTGTACGTCATTTGATGGGAAAACGGCCTTTCATCTACAGTTCCCGACTGTTGACTTGAAAATGAGCTAAACGACGTCGTGTTTGCGATCAGGGTCGACCGCTCAATCTGTGACCCGCGTCCGCATGCGTCAGCTTTAAATGAGCGAAAGCCCTGATATTCGGGCTTGCAGCCTCCTCGTTACGTCCCGTTACCCCCGTCAATCCACGGCCAATGCCCGCGCTCAAGCTGACTGAAATGTAATCGAACAGTTTGCGTTCGTGTGGCATCGTGATCTTGCATTGTGACGTTGAGATTCTAGTAAGTTTTCCGTTCTCGCGGCCTCAGGGTACGGAGACTACTCGCTATTTCATCAGTGGTTTTGGACAAGAAACGAAAATTAAAAACTAGATATTCCCAAACAAACCTCGAATCAACAGCTCTTGCTGTGAGGAGTCTTGCATGTCATTTCTTAAAACTACCACCGTAGCTGTTGCGCTTACCGCGGGTTTGCTTCTGAGTGCAGTTGCTCAAGCACATCCAAAGCTTCTTTCTTCCACTCCGGCAGAAGGCTCGGATGCGGCGGCCCCTTCGAAAATTGAGCTGCATTTTTCTGAGAATCTTACGACTCAGTTTTCCGGTGCAAAACTGATCATGACCGATATGCCAGGGATGCCGAACTCTCCAATGGGTGTTAAGGCAGCCGTCGCTGGTGGTGGCGATCCGAAAACGATGGTGATTACACCTGCAGCACCTATGACCACCGGTACTTACAAAGTCGAATGGCGTGCCGTCTCCTCGGACACTCACCCGATCACCGGCAACTTCTCATTCAAAGTGAAATGATTTATGAGCGACTCAATATACATTGTGGTTCGCTTTGCTCTTTATTTTGACCTGATGCTGCTATTCGGATTGGCAATTTTCGGTTTGTATAGCCTCAGGGGAAAAGAAAGAGTATCGGGCACAGTCTTGAATTTTGAGTCGCTTCTTTACGGTACTTCCGTCGTAGGTATCGCTCTGTCCCTTGCCGCTATGTTGTTGCTTGCGAAAGCAATGAGCGGTGTGTCGGAGCTTATGGAGCTACATCACCATATTTTCGAAATGGTCCTTATGGGGACCGACGTCGGGTTGACCTGGATGGTCCGAATAGCTGCCTTGGTGGTGGCAATTATTGGTGTCGCTTTGAATAAACGCCATCCGACACTGAGTCTCTGGATCGTCACCTTATGCGCAGCGGTCGCGTTGGCTACGTTGGCATGGACGGGGCACGGCGCGATGGGTGAGGGAAGCCGCCGCTACTGGCACTTTATCACCGATATCTTCCATCTATGGGCCGCAGGTGGCTGGTTGGGCGCACTAGCAGCATTTGCCTTACTACTGCGTTTGAAGTCGCTCAAAAGCGATCAAGAGGCACACATTCTTGCTCGGGTGCTGACTGGCTTTGAGTCGGCCGGCGGAGTGATTGTGGCAATCATAAGCATCACGGGAGTAGTAAATTACCTGTTTATCGTTGGGCCAAACCTCGATGAAGTGATGCTCAGTACTTATGGCCAGCTGCTGTTTTTGAAGATCTTGCTCTTTGCGGGGATGATCGTGTTAGCCGCACTCAACCGTTTTCACTTAAGTCCGGTACTAGAACGGTCAGTTCGCAACGGAGAATATTCTGTCGCGGTCAATGCGTTGCGCCGCAGCATGACGCTCGAATTTACAATGGCAATCGTCATAATTTGTCTCGTCGCGTGGCTAGGCACCTTAAGTCCGGAAATGGAAATGAGCGCGGAATAGAGGGTGGTGGCAGCCAACGAAGGAGACTCAAGGGTGAATTGTAAGGTCCATTTTCACCGGCTACACTCCAGTCCATGAAACGCTCTCTGCGGTTTTGCCTGATTTGCCTGATTTGCCTGATTTGCCTGATCAGCTTGGCGCTTCCCTTCAGCGGGATGGATGGCGATGATGGACGGTATGGGACACGACTGGAAGGACATGAAAAGTCGCACCGAACACGGCAAAACCTGCAAGCCAGGTCAGGAATGCAAGACCGGCGGTATGCTGCAAGTCTCGATCGTCAAGCCGCCTATCACCTTATCCAGCCCTCACGTCCTGTCCTTCTCTAGTGACTTGTTGCCAATACAAACCCCGTCAGGGGTATAGCGACCTCCCCGTATTTGATTCCTGTACCACACTGAGCCTCATTCCGCGTTAGCGGGATGGCATATCGACCGCAAGGCGGCCGCTCGCTACGGGCTGAATATCGCCGACGTGCAGTCGATCGTCGCCGGCGCTATCGGTGGTGGAAACATTGGGGAGACGATTGAAGGACTGGCTCGCTTCCCGATCAACGTACGCTACCCTCGGGAGTGGCGTGACTCGATCAGCGCCCTTGAGCAGTTGCCGATCTACACCCCTCTGGGTAGCCAAATCACCCTCGGCACGGTCGCGAAGGTTAAAGTCAGCGAAGGTCCGCCCATGCTCAAGAGTGAAAATGCACGACCGTCGGGCTGGGTGTACATCGATGTGCGGGGGCGGGATATCGCCTCGGTGGTCGCCGACCTGCGCCGGGTCGTCAATGAACGTTGTTGATCATCTTTGTGCTGCTCTACCTGACTTTCTCCCGTTTCGACAAGGCCTTGCTGATCATGGCCACGCTACCGTCGGCCCAAGGCCATGACTGTGGCCGTGATCATTGCGGGCCTGTTACCCATCCTTCTGGGTAGTGGCCGGTAGCGAAGTGATGAGCCGCATTGCCGCACCCATGGTGGGTGGCATGATCACGGCGCCCTTACTGTCTCTGTTTGTCATCCCGGCAGCCTATCGCCTGATGCGTCGTCGACACCTATCAGATGAACCTGATGAAGGTGTTGATGCGTAAAGAGTAAATGTAGAAAACGAGGCCGCATTTGCGGCCTCGTTAGTTGAAAGCATTAACTGCTTTTGGCGATCTGGACACTCAGTCGTACCTGTGTTCCCCTCGCCTTACTGTTGGACACTCAAGTAATCGCCGGTCGTTTTCAGTGAGATGGTCACATCGTTGTTGCTGCGATTACGCCAGAACCAACCGTGGGTACCGTCAAAAATGGCGGTGAATTCACCTTTATCACTTTTGACCTGCTTGCCCTTGTTGTAGCTGTGGAAGTAACCCTTTTTACCGTTGTAGGGTTCGCCATGGGTGTCGTAGTTCACAGGCCCACCAGCCGCGGTCCATTCATAGCTGACGGTCTTGTTCTTCAGCACTTCCAGTTTGATTTCTGTCCCTTCACCTGGCTTGAGCGTGACGGTCATCTGATTTGTCTTCAAAGCAGAAGCAGGTGTCACCGCTGGTTGAGCAAAAGGTTTCGCAATAGGTTGGATTTGCGCAACCTGCGGAGCTGGAGCTGGAGCTGGAGCTGGAGCTGGAGCTGGAGCTACCGGTTGAGGTGGCGTGGCATCCGCCAACGCCTCCTGGGCAAGGATGATCTTTAGTTCGCCCATCTGGGTCAGACCCAGCGCGCGGCCCACACCCGTAGGATCAACGGCATATTCCGAAGGCATGACCACGGTCACCAGCAAGCCGACCGCAGTCAGCAGTGCAATGACAGTCGAACGCACCAGTTTGCGAGTGCTAGGCAATTCATTAACAGTTGGAAGCGGAGTATTGAACATGGTCAGAATTCCTTACGCGGAGATAAACAGGCCGGTGATCTGGTAGCCCATCAGGAGGAAACCGGCACTCATCATAGCGACGTTGGCGATATAGGCATGGCGCCAGAAACTACCTGTGCGCCGCCAATACCCCATCAAAATGAGAATTGCGCTGAGGGCCAGCAATTGGCCGATCTCGACGCCGACGTTGAAAGCGAGCAGGTTGGGAATCAGGCCATCAGGCGAGATCTCGTACTCCTGGATCTTGGTGGCCAGACCAAAACCGTGGAGCAGGCCGAAGATCAGCGTGGCCACTTTGGTATTGGGTTGGAAGCCAAACCAGCGCTGGAATGCGCCCAGGTTATCGAGCGCCTTGTACACCACCGAGAAACCGATGATGGCGTCGATGATGTAGGAGCTGATGCTGACCTCGGTCAGCACGCCAAGCAGCAGCGTGACCGAGTGGCCTACAGCGAACAGTGTGACGTAGAGCCCCACGTCTTTCAGGCGATAGAGGAAGAAGATCACCCCGAACAGAAACAGCAGGTGGTCGTAGCCCGTCATCATGTGCTTGGCGCCCATGTAGATGAAGGGCAACAACATGACGCCGGAGCTTTCCTGGATGAACCCCTTGTCACCTTCTGCGACGGCATGAGCCATCGCCTCGGGCATTGCGAGGAAAAGTGACGCGACAAATAAAAACAACAGCAGTAGCAGGCGACGCGAAGGCGCAGTAAATGCGTCAACGCCGCTCATCGAGTGCGAAGGCATAGATCAAATCCTACGTTGAAGGGATCAAAAGCCGCAGTACGGCCATGGTCAGGATGCAAACGAAGGACGGGGTGGACGCTCGATCAAGAAAATCGGCGGACGAGGAACTGAATAGCGTGGCGCATCGGCCCGCATAGAGAGCTTCGGTTGCGCGGCCAAACTCAACGCGGAGGTGAGCTGTGGCGTTTCGTGCTGATGGTCAGGTGTCAACGGGGAGTGATAGTGATCCGAACAGCTCGCACACGACATCTCGGCTTGCTCTTCATGGGAGTGATGAGCGTCTTGTGCAATCTCCCAGGCCGACTGTTTCGACATCACTGACAACGCATAGGTATGCCCGGCCCAGGCCACAAACATGGCGAGAGTAAGCGCGACTACCACCGTCGATGTCATTGTTCTGCTGAACATAGCGTTCGGGTTTCAACTCGTTTCATAGGATTTTGATACGTTTGACCCATCCTCCTAGGGGGGATAGGATGCCAGCGTAATTCATTGAGGCCTGAGGCTCAAGTCATGAGTGAGCACGAACACGAACACGAACACAGCCATCCCCACACCCACCAGAGTCATGAGGCGATCATCAAGCGCCTCAAACGGGCGGACGGTCATTTACGCGGCATCATCACCATGATCGAAGAGGGGCGTCAGTGCGTGGACATCGCCCAGCAGCTACATGCTGTTGAAAAAGCGGTGTGCCAAGCCAAGCGCACGCTCATTCAGGATCACATTGATCACTGCCTGGAGGACACCGTCTCGGCGTTGAACAATGGCGAGCGCGCACCACTGGACGCTTTCAAGCAAATCACCAAGTACCTCTAGGTCTGACATGCCCAACTTCGCTGAACTGCTACAACAAGGCGGGGCTCACGCCTGGCTGTATTTTCCGAGCGCTATCTTGCTCGGTGCCTTGCATGGCCTGGAACCGGGCCATTCAAAAACCATGATGGCGGCCTTCATCGTGGCCATCCGTGGCTCGGTCAAACAGGCCGTTTTGTTGGGCTTGGCCGCGACGCTGTCGCACACCGCTGTGGTGTGGTTGATCGCCATCGGCGGCATGTACCTGGGCCAAGGTCTGGACGCGCAAACCACTGAGCCGTACTTCCAGCTTGCGTCCTCTGCACTGATTATCGTAATTGCGCTTTGGATGCTGTGGCGTACCTGGCGCGGTGAGCAGATGTTCAAGTTCGAGCAAGGTGATGCTCACCACCACGGTGAGCATGACCATGGCCATCATGACGAAACCCACCGAATCGATACCGGTCATGGGCGCATCGAACTGTCGATTTTTGAAGAAGGTATGCCACCGCATTGGCGCCTGAAGACATTGACCGGACACGCTTGGGCTACATCGGATGTTCGCCTGATGACGACTCGTCCGGACGGCAGCACCCAATCGTTCTCTTTCGTCGAGCGCGAAGGCTTCTTGGCGTCGGTAGTCGATATCCCGGAACCGCATGAGTTCAGTGCTCGCTTGAGTCTTGGGCATGCGGGCCACTCCCATGATTACGATCTGGCGTTCCAGGAGCATGATCACGGGCACGCGCATTCCGAACTGGAAGGTCTTGAGTTGTCAATTGATGGCTATCAGGATGCGCATGAGCGTGCGCATGCCAACGATATCCGTAAGCGCTTCACCAATCGTGAGGTGACCACGGGCCAGATCGTCATGTTCGGCTTGACGGGTGGGCTCATTCCTTGCCCGGCGGCCATCACCGTTCTGCTGCTCTGCCTTCAGGTCAAAGAAGTAGCCTTGGGTGGCGTGCTTGTCCTGTGCTTCAGCATTGGTCTTGCGCTCACACTGGTTACCGTCGGTGCAGCAGCCGCCATTGGCGCCAAACGGGCCTCGAATCGCTGGCCGTGGTTGGGCACCTTGGCTCGTCGCGCACCGTATCTCTCCAGCGTATTGATCATCGGTGTTGGCCTGTACGTCGGCTTCCATGGTTGGATCGGTTTGAGCGCACAAGGCGGCGTTTGAGTGTTTGAACTCACCAGCTACGTTGGTCTGTTCCTGGCGGCATTCGGTGCCGCCACGTTGTTGCCAATGCAGGTCTGAAGTCGTGCTGGTCGGGATGCTCTCCGACCAGTACGTCGCTTCTACGCTCTTGGCGGTTGCCACCTTCGGCAACGTTGTCGGCTCTACGCTGAATTGGGTGTTGGGTCGCTCCATTGACCGAATTCGCCACAAGCGATGGTTTCCGGTGAGCGAGAGCAAGCTCGAAATGACCCAGCAGTCCTACCTGCGCTTCGGGCGCTGGTCGTTGCTGCTGAGTTGGGTGCCCATCATTGGCGATCCGCTCACGGTCGTCGCTGGAGTCATGCGCGAACCACTCTGGAGTTTTCTATTGATCGTCACGCTGGCCAAGGGCGTGCGTTATCTCGTGCTGACCGCCGTCACGCTGGGGTGGGCATGAGGGGGAAGACCGATGAATTGATGTTTCGCTCATCCGCTCGATTGCACCCAAAAAGACACAGCGATATGGCAACTAGCATCGCCCTAGGGATGACGGGGGCCTGGAGCTTAATCATTAGCTCTGATGAAAAAAACGAGTTCCTAGTCATGAAGGTTCCTGCGTTTCGCAAACACGGTCCTTACAGGCTCCGCTAGAGCTAACAAATATTTTTGAAGGAGCGAGCTAGGTGGCCAGCCCGCGATCCGTGACGATAGGGACTTCTAGAAATTCTTTGTGGGATTCGTGAAAAATCGTAACCTATGCATAGCTGGGTTTGTTCTCCGGTCCACATATGGTTGCAGTGCACCTGATGCGCGACTCCTGCCAGGTCGTTACGCTGTGGTGGTCCGGCCGGGGCTACCTACCGGATATCCATACGATGATCAGCCGCTGGGCGCGCCAGATAAGGTGCGCGAGGCTGTGGCCACGCTCCATTTCGAATCTGTGCGAATCGAGCTATTGTCGGCCCGCTTGGAATCCCGGCGCTATTGCCTAACGCCGATCAGTTAAGCCTGGCTCGGGCGTACAACTCATTTCTCCTGAGCCTGGCTTCTGGAAAAGGGCCAGGTTACCGTCTTGCCAGAACCTGTAGTTCCCCTGGTCATCCTTGCCAGTGTATTGGGTTCCCGAATCACTCGGCACCTGGCTCAGGGTGATCGAGGTGTTCGCCCATTTCAGGTACACGACACCCGGCTGCGTGGTAAAGAAGGTGGCAGCAATCAGCGCGTCAAACCCCGTACAACGAAAAGCCAGGGGGCCTTCGGTAAATCGGTCTGGATCCTTGGTTCTCACAATGGCCGAGCCTTGGCGTAGCTGGTGCGCGCGCTCGGCATAACTCCGGATCGTGCACACCTTGGGCGCAGGCTCGGAAGCACACTGATTGCGGGCGTCGATCCATAACTGCTGGTCGATGATGACTTTGTCTGGACGCGGTACTGAATGTTCATCGGTGAGTGCCAGGCGATAAAGACGCGTCAGTTCGATATCCATCTGCGCCAGTTGCGAATCGCGACAGATAAGCTTTTCGACGGATGCCCTTGCCGTGAAGCAGTCGAAGCTGGTCACGAACGACGCAGCAATGGCACAGGTGCTCGTCGCCGCGCACACGCTGGCAGCGAGCAGACAGGTGAAAAGGGCCGTGACCGTTTTCATGTTGGCTTTACCCAGATCATTACATGATGCCCGGATTGCCGTGGGACGTATCGGTCCGTTGAACATTCATTCATTCGCATTGGGTGTATCGCAGTGTAAGTCAGTCCTCAAAAACTGCCACACCGCCCGGCGGCGGCTGGGTTCTAGAAAATCGACCGATGCCTGTCAGTCGCGAAGCAGCATTCGGTCAGCGCTGGTTGACCACAGTCGTGCTATTGCGCAACGTCAATTCAAACGGCAATACCACATGACGCTGTGCAATCGGTTTCTTCTCAATCAGCGCAATCAGCATCTCGACGGCTTTCTGGCCGAAGACTTCGGCGGGTTGCGCGATGGTCGTCAGGGGTGGATCGCAGTACGCCGCGAAGGGGATGTCGTCGAAACCCACCAATGAAATATCCTCGGGTACCCGCAAGCCCTGCTGCTTGATTCGTTTCAACGCACCAATGGCCATTTCATCGTTTTCGCAAAAGAGCGCGGTGGGACGGACGGGCAACTCCAGCATCGCTGCTGCACCGTCATGACCGGCCTTCAAACTGAAATCACCATGGCAGATAAGAGCGGGATCGGACGCGATGCCGGCCTGGCGCAATGCATCCTGATAACCGGCCACACGATCGCGGGTCAGCGGGCTGCTTTTCGGGCCTTTGATCAGGCCGATCCGGCGGTGGCCCAGTTCGATCAGATGCTCGGTCATGGCCTTGGCTGCCGCGCGGTTATCGAGGCTGATTGTGGGATGGCGACCGCCCTGAATCACCTCACAGGCGTTGACGATGGGCGGTAACTCGGCGCTGGGGAAGGGCGAGTCAAAAGGGTCGTAGGCGCGCAGCTGGATCACGCCATCGGCCTGATGGGCGTACACCAGCCCGGCGAATTCCCGTTCGATTTCCTCGCGGCCCTGGGTGTCGCACAGCAGAAGTCGATACCCGGCGGCCTGGGCAGCCTGTTGCGCACCGCTGATCACCCGGGCGAAAAAGGTATTGGCAATGGCCGGCACCAGAATCACCAGGTTGCCAGTTCTGCGCGAACGAAACTGCACCGCCATCAGGTTCGGCCGATAACCGGCCTTTTCCACGGCGGCGTTGACTTTGTCCCTGGTGTCGGGGAGTACGCGCTCAGGCGACTTCAGTGTTCTGGACACCGTGGCCACCGAGACGCCGGCAAGCCGGGCTACTTCACGGATATTGGACAAGACCACCTCATTATCGAACTGTGCGACTGGCGAGCTTAGCGCAGGTCGGCCGTGCCCTGAAATGTTCATGGGTTTTAATCCAGGGGTTTGACACCTCGCTCAACAGGGCCTAAATTTCCGTCACGATGTAACCGGTTACATCGTCACAGAATTTAAGCACCTCAAACATCGACACGAGGGGCCAAAAAGATGTGTAGACACCTATGTCTCAAACAAAGAAGAGTTGCGATGAATGTTCCAGTGTCAAAAATAAGAATAGGGTTTGTCGGGGGCGGCGAGGGTGCCTTCATCGGCAAAGCCCATCGTCAGGCCGTCGGGCTTGATGGTCGTTTTGAACTGGTGTGCGGCGCGTTCAGCCGGGATGCCCGCAACAATCAGGACACGGGCGCGGCGCTGGGATTACCCGCTTCCCGCTGCTACAGCGACTGGCAGCAGATGCTCGATGCCGAGCGCGCGCAACCCGCCGATGAACGCATGGAGCTGCTGATCATTGTCACGCCTAATCATCTGCACGCGCCGATTGCCCGCCAGGCGCTGTGTGCTGGGTTTCATGTATTCAGCGAGAAGCCCGCGGCGCTGAATCTGCCCGAGCTGCTAGCCCTTAAAAACCTGCTGCAGACCAGCGATCGCCTCTATGGATTGGCCCACACCTACCTTGGTTATCCGATGGTCTGGCAGGCGCGGGAAATGGTTCGCGACGGCGTGATCGGTACGGTGCGCAAGGTCATCGTCGAGTATCCCCAGGGCTGGCTGAGTCAGGATGTGGCCGGGCAGGGCAACAAGCAGGCGGGCTGGCGCGATCAACCCGAACAGTCGGGGTTGGGAGGCTGCATTGGCGATATCGGCACCCACGCCTTTTCATTGGCCGAATTCGTCGCAGACCAGCCCATCAAGCACCTGTGCGCGATGTTGAATACGCACCTTGCCAGCCGGCAACTGGACGATGACGCCGCGATGCTGTTCAAGATGGCCGACGGCGCGAGCGGTGTATTGATCGCCAGCCAGGTCTGCGCTGGCGAAGAGAACCCGTTGAAGATCCGCGTCTACGGCGATAAGGGCGGGCTGGAATGGCGTCAGGAAGAACCGTCGAGCCTGATTCATCGTTCCATTGATCAACCCTTGCGCATCCTGCGTTCCGGCGTCGGTCAACCCTGGTTATGCGAAGCCGCGACCCGACGCATGCGTTTACCCGCCGGACATCCCGAAGGCTATCTGGAGGCCATGGCCAACCTCTACGGCGACTTCGCCAACGCGATCTGCAGCAACGTCGAAGGCAACGATGCGCCCGGTGTGCCGGGCATCGACGTGGGATTGCGCGGCATGGCCTTCATCGAAGCCGTGATCGCCAACCATCGTGGCGACGCGAAGTGGACCGAACTGGTCTGCCATCCATGAACCCGGAGAATCCCCCCGTGAACCCTACGCCCCAACCCCCGACAGGCCTGCGTGGCCCAGGCATTTTCCTCGCGCAGTTCATGTCCGCTGAAGCGCCATTCGATACGCTGGCCAATATTGCTCGCTGGGCGGCGTCCCAGGGGTACAAGGCCATTCAGTTACCCACCTTGGGCACGCAATATATCGACCTGGCGCGGGCCGCCGACAGTCAGGATTACTGCGACGAATTGAAAGCCGTTTGTGCTCAAGCGGGCGTCGAGATCAGTGAGTTGTCGACGCACCTGCAGGGCCAATTGGTAGCGGTGCATCCGGCGTTCGATGCCTTGTTCGATGACTTTGCGCCCGCGCATTTACGCGGTCAGCCGCAGGCGCGGACCGAATGGGCGATCGACCAATTGAAGCTGGCGGCCCGCGCCAGTCAGCGGTTGGGGTTGAAGGCCCACGCGACCTTCTCTGGCGCGTTGCTCTGGCCGTATCTCTACCCTTGGCCGCAACGGCCGAGCGGTTTGGTCGAGCAGGGGTTTGCAGAACTGGCCAAGCGCTGGTTGCCAATCCTCGCGTGTTTCGAAGAGGCCGGCGTCGACCTGTGCTACGAGATCCACCCTGGCGAAGACCTGCACGACGGCGCCTCGTTCGAGCGTTTTCTAGAGGCTGTAGATCATCATCCACGCGCCGCCATCCTGTATGACCCGAGTCATCTGCTGCTCCAGCAAATGGACTACCTGGGCTTCATCGATCGCTACCACGAGCGCATCCGCATGTTCCACGTCAAGGACGCCGAGTTTCGGCCCGATGCGCGTTCGGGTGTCTATGGCGGGTATCAGGGATGGGTTGACCGACCAGGCCGCTTCCGTTCCCTGGGCGATGGCCAGATCGACTTCAAATCGATCTTCAGCAAACTGACCCAATATGACTTTTCCGGTTGGGCAGTGCTGGAGTGGGAGTGTTGTTTGAAGGACTCGGCACAGGGCGCCGCGCAAGGAGCAGCGTTCATTGAGCGGCACATGATCACCAAGACTCAAAAGGCGTTCGACGATTTCGCCAGCGTGACGTCCGACGAAGGTTTCAATCGTCGACTGTTGGGTTTGCCCGATGCCTGAATAAAACGTTGTTCGTTCCTCTCTCCAAAAAGAAAAACAATAAGACGGTGACTGTTATGACCATGATGACCGCGCGCTTAAGCGCCATGATGTTCCTGCAATTCTTTATCTGGGGCGGATGGTTCGTCACCCTCGGTACATTTCTGGCCAGTAATCTGGGCGCCAGCGGTGGGCAGATCGGCATGGCGTTCTCGACACAGTCCTGGGGCGCGATCATCGCGCCTTTTGTGGTCGGTTTGATCGCCGACCGCTTCTTCAATGCCGAACGCATCCTCGCCGTGCTGCACCTGGTGGGCGCTGTGTTGCTGTATCAGCTTTATCGAGCGCCAGACTTCAGCACGTTTTATCCGTTTGTGCTGGCTTACATGATGATCTACATGCCGACCCTGGCACTGGTGAATTCAGTCGCGTTCCGGCAGATGAGTGACCCGGCCCTGGAGTTTTCCCGCATCCGCGTGTGGGGCACCATCGGTTGGATTGTGGCCGGCGTGGTGATCAGTTTTGTGTTTGCCTGGGACTCCCAAGCCGCGATTTCCTCAGGTGGCTTGCGTAACACTTTTTTGATGTCGGCGATTGCGTCGCTCGTTCTGGGGCTCTACAGCTTCACCTTGCCGCGCACGGCACCACTGAAGCCTGAGTCGGGCAGCGGTGGCCTCAAGCAAATGCTCGGGCTGGACGCCTTGGGCATGCTGAAAGACCGCAGCTACCTGGTGTTCTTCATCGCCTCCATTTTGATCTGCATTCCGTTGGCGTTTTATTACCAGAACGCCAATCCGTTTCTGGCGGACATCGGCATGACCAACCCCACGGCGAAAATGGCCATCGGTCAGGTCTCCGAAGTGCTGTTCATGCTGCTTCTGCCGCTGTTCATTCAGCGCTTTGGTATCAAAATCGCGCTCTTGGTGGGGATGCTGGCGTGGGCCTTGCGCTACCTGTTGTTCGCCTACGGTAACAATGGCGACCTGGCCTTTATGTTGTTCACCGGCATCGCACTGCACGGCATCTGCTACGACTTCTTTTTCGTCTCGGGCCAGATCTACACCGATACCAAGGCCTCGGAGCACTTCAGGAGCTCCGCCCAAGGTTTGATAACCTTGGCGACCTACGGCGTGGGCATGCTGATGGGTTTCTGGGTCGCTGGGCAGGTGACCGACCACTACGCAGTGGCGGACAGCCATGACTGGAAAAGCATCTGGTTGTTTCCGGCAGGGTTTGCGTTGGCGGTTTTTTTCTGTTTTACGCTGGCGTTCAAGGGGCGGCAAGCGGTGGTTGTGCAATCGACTGTCTAAGTATCGTGAGTGTTTAGGAGCTTTAGTAAATTCGGCGCGCTAACAGCTTCATCGCACCAGTTGCTCGACCAACTCAGGCGTCACGTAGTGCGGCCCGTCGAACAGGTAAAGCGGATAACCGTCATAGGCCGCCAGTTGCGGTTTGAGCTCGGCAGCGGTCGCGGAGCGGAAGCCGCCGCCGAAGTTGGGGCGGAAGGCTTCGACGATGATCCGCACACGATCTTTGCCCAGACGCTGGCGCATGGCGTCGGCGTAGGTTCGGGCGACCGGTGCGGTGCGGGCGTAAACGCCGACGCCGTCCTGGAAGAACACACCGATGTCGTCCGGCAGCCATTGCTTGAGCCATTCGGCCGTGGCGACGGGGCCGATATTGGCGCCATCATAAACGCTGATCCACAACGGTCGTGGCAGCTTGGCCAGCAGGGCGGGCAGCTCTTTGGCGCGGGTCCAGCTGGGGTCGACTTCGGCCGGGAAGTACCATCCAGTCACGTGTAACGGCGTAGGCAATTTAGCGATCCGTTCCGAGACCTTGGCCAGTTCCTCGATGTTGTCCCGTGAGCGTTTCTCGCTGAAATAACCTGCCAGCCCCAGGATGACATCCTGCGCCCAGGGTGCCTTGGCGATGCGCGCCCAATCGGGCAGGACCGGTACGCCGGGCAGGCCGGTACCGGGAACGAAGGCCTGATCGTCCACGACGGTCCATTGGACCAGCAGCTCACGCGCTCCCAGTTTTTCCCAGTGTCCGCTGATACCGACGGTCTTGTTGTCCGGCTGCCAGACGATGCCGACAATCCCAGGGTCCAGGGCCTTGGTCTTCGTCACGTAGAGCATGCTGGTACCTGCACCGACAGTGACGGCAAGCAACAGAGCCGCAGCGGTCGCGCGACTGGCGGTGTAGCCGAAGATTTTCACGGAAGTGCCTTTTTGATGCGTTGATGCCATTGGCTCAGCGAGGTGACGCCTTTTGCGTTCCAGTTGGCTGCCGCGTCAGGGCCAAGGTGGAACTGGCCCTCGTTGAATTGCCAGACAATCACTTGTGGCTTGTGTTCGGCAAAATCCGCCGACTCCAGGTATTGCAGCAGCGTAGCCCACGGACCGACGTCGCCGGGGTTCCATGTCAGTGCGACGGGACGGTCCAGGGCATTTGAGAGCTTCTGCGTAAAACCCAGGTAAGGCTGGACAAAGCTGTTGCCGATCACCTGAACCGGCGCCGGCATGTCATCGATCAGCAAGTCTTTCTCTGCCTGATGGCGAACGGTGTAGATGTCGCGACCAATCACCTTGCGCTTGATCGCTGGCAGGAAATTACTGGCCAGGTCGCCGAACGCGCGCCTGTCGAACCATTGGCCCAGCACCGAGCCACCACCGGGGTCCCCGCGCAGGAGGAAGCGCTCGGTAATGAGTTGCGCCGTGGCGTCGGCGGTGTTTTCGGCGCTCCAGGCTGTCCAGTGGTAGTCGGCGCGGTAAAACGCGGTCTGTTTGCCTTGCTCGGTCCGTTGCAGGATCGGCTTGATGTTCAGCGTGGTCAGGCCTGCCTGGCTCAGGTCGCTCTGCAAATGGTCGTAGCGCTGCATGACGACCGCGCTCAAGGGCTGATCGGCAGGAAGACGCTGAGCGTAAAAGGGCGCTTTCATCGGCACCACCAGCACGACCAGCCCAATGTGTTCGCGTTCAAGTTGCTGCTGGAGTTCTTTGACCAGCGCAATGTTGCGAGCAGCGCCGTTGTTGTCGACCTTGCTCAGGCTTTCCCAGGCAGGGAATAACCAGCCGCCGTTGCCGGTGATCACTGCCGAGGCCGCTTGAACGCCAGTGCCTGACAGGCTCGCCAACAGGCCGGCGATCATGGCGGGCATCGACAATCGACGGATAAACCGTTCGGGTTTGAATTGAAGGTTCATGGGGCGGTCTGGTCGACAAGGCCAATCAGGCGTGGCGCCTGGCGGGAGCCGATCAGGAACAGGCTATAGCGATCGCCGGCCTTGAAGGGCGCCAGCTTCATCGGCAGGCTGACGTTTTCATTGCAGCTGGCAATTAGCGTTGCCTGCACCGGGTTGATCGTGCGCTGGGCTTGTCCATTGAACGGCAGCTGGTTGAATACCGGGGCGCCATTGGCCAGTTTGACTTCAGCCTTTTCGCAACCGTTGCTCAGGTTATAAATATTGAGTTCGGCGCGCAGGTCTTTACCGCGCAGCGGCGGGTCGATGACCAGGCGTGGCGCCCGTGCCGGATCTGTGTCAAGAATCAGTGTGACCCACGCACTTTTCGGTGCGCTCAGGCCCTTTATCTCGCGGCCATTGACGGTCACCTGTAGTGGCTGTCGCGAGTCCACGACCTGAAAGGGGCTGGCCATCGCGCTCTGGGCGGAAAGGGCAAAACTCGCGCCTTGGCCCACTTGGACCTGCATCGCGGTGTCGGACGGATTGACCACCCGCACCCATGCCGAACCCTCGGGCAATTTTGGCGCGTACAGCTGGGCGATTTCTGGGGCGGCTTGTGCGCCTGTCGAGAGCAGGCCAAGACCCAGCCACACACAGATTCGAACGTTCATGTAAGTCCTCAGTAGGAATAAGTCAGGCGAGCGAAGACGCCTTCGGCACGGTCATCGCCCAGCACCTTGACGCGGTACTGCAGGGAAAAGTCGACGTAGGAGCGGGGCGCGTTGTACGCGTCTTCGCGGAACCAGTACCGGACGTTGTTACCGATACCCACCCCGCCGGCCTTGCCGGATGATGAGTCCGAACGGCCGTCGGCATCGGTGCCGCTGTTCATTTTCGAGTCGTAGTCGAACGCGGCCACGACATGCGGGAAGCTCACCCAGCGCGAGCCAGTGCCACCGATCGCATAGCTGCGGCCGACTTGCCATTCGCTGTTGAAGTAGTTGCGCGAGTCGTTGACGTAATGACCGGCTTCGGCGAACAACTGCGAGGTCCACCAGCTGGAGGCATCGACGCGCAGGTCGGTGCCGACGCTTGAGCCGTAACCCAAACGCAGCAGCCAGTCACCGTCAACGTCTGAAGATCCCAAAGGGAATGTGCGCTCGACGGCGGCCATCACGTTCAGAGCGGTGAAGGGTTTGACGCGCACGCCGACGGCACCTTGCAGCGCATCGAAACCGGTGTCCGCATCACCGTTCTTGCTCCAGAGCGTGTCGGTGACACGGCCATAGAGTTCGACGAAGCGTGCGTTGCGATAGCCCAGCGGCCGCCAGGACAGTTCGGTGCTGTTTTGCAGGCTGTCATTGCTGTTGCTGCCGCCGCTCGGCGCGGAGCTCAGCCCACTGCTGGAACTGTTGCCGCGATAACTGGTGGTGCTGGTCAAGCCCATTCTGCGTGAGACATCGCCCACCGCGCGGCGGGTGTCGAACAGCTGCTGCGCGGACATGTCCACTTCACCGGCATGCTGCGCGTCGATGACGCGCTCGAAGTAGCCTACGGCTTGCTGGTCTTCGTTGGCGCGCATCGCGGTGTAGGCCGCATCCTGAGTGGCTGACGGTGTGAGTCGGGTGTCAGCATCAGCCTTGCGGAACGAGCCGAGGGCGCCGTCATCGTCACCGGCCTGGACCGACAAATAAGCGATCTGCAGGTCACTCATTGATTCCAGTTCGCCCGTGTCCCGCGCTTGTTGCAGCCGTTCGCGCGCGGTTCTGCGCTGGCCGATGGCGGCATACAGACTGGCCTCTTCGTAAGCGGGCAGGCTGCCGAGGGCCAGGGCTTGGGTGAAATCTTTGCGTGCCCCGGCATCGTCGCCGGATTGCTGACGCAAACGACCACGCTGGGCCAGCAGCCGCGCGTCATCGCCATTGAGCCTGAGACCGTCACTGGCCGCCGCGATGGCTTCGGGCACGCGCTTCTGCTCGCTCAAGGCGCTGACCAGCAGACGTCGGTACGCCGGATTCTGTGGCGCCCGGGCAATCGCCTCGTTCGCCAGCACCACCGCGGACGCGGGGTCCTTGCCGGCCAGGGCCGCGTAGGCCTGAGCGGCTTTGTCGGTTCCGGCATCACGCTGATTGCCAGGCCAAATGTCACAGACCAGGCCGAAGGCGGTTTCTTGGCAGTTCAAGGCCGGTGCCGAAAAAGGGGCAATGGCGTTCAAGCCGTTGTTTTTCTGCCGCAGCGCCATTCGGGCGGCGGTACGTCGGCGGGCCACTTCGCGGCCTTCATCGTCGACCAGTGGCTGCAGATGATCGAGCGCCTGCTGAGGCTCGCCATGGGCCAGTGCGGCGTCCGCGGCGAAGAAACGAATGTCACGAATTTCCGCTTCCAGCAGGCCATCGATGGCCAAAGCTTGATTCAGATCAGCCTGGGCGGCCTGAGTCTTACCCTGACGATCAAGGGCGTAGCTGCGCAGAATCCACGGTGCGATTTCCCCATCGTCCTGAGCCAACGCGCCTGACGCCGCCAGCTCGGCGCCTCGGTAATCGCGGGCCGCGAGCAGGGCACTGATCAGCAATTGCTGATTGGCGCCGATTTCCGGGGCCAGGGCGACGGCTTTTCGAGCCTGGTCAACGGCGAGGGTCGCATCGCCTTGCTCCAGGGCGCGATAGCCCTGAACCGCCAGCGGCGCCGCCAGTTGACGACGAATCGCTTCGCGACGCATCAACAACGTATCGTCGTCCGGGAACACGGCCAGTGCCTGGGTGGTGGCTTGATCCGCTTCCTGCAAGTGCTGTTGGCGCTGCAAGGACTCGATCAGCAGTAATCGATAATCCATGCGTTTGGGCGCCTGAGCGATGGCTTTGCGTGCCGCCTGGGCAGCAGCGCCGAAGTCATCGCGATCGTAGGCCTTGAATGCCTGCGCCGCGGCGCCGAAGCCTGGGGCCTGACGCGACTGGCGGTAGCGTTTAGGATGATCACGCAGTTCCTTGTCGCGCTGAGCCAGCACAATCAGGGTGTTCAACCGAGTGATATCGGCGCGTTGACGCAACGCTTCGCGGGCCTTGGCGATGGCCAGGTCGTAGTCTTTACGCTCGTACGCGCTGTACGCCTCGTTGGCCGTTTCATAGGCCGGGCCGGTCAACGGCAGGGGCAGCGTCTCGGCATGAACAAGCCCGGGTAACAGGCTTAGCCCAGTGGCCATGAGGGTCAGGAAGGGGCGGTTCATGCCGGAAGCTCCGCAGGGTAGTGGCTGTGCTGACGCGCCACGGCCTTTTCGATGGTGGAGCGGGGCAGCACGCCACTGTCGACCAGATAGTCGCCAATGCGTCCGTGATGCTGCGGGCGGTACTGCAACATGGAGCGGCTGAACACGTCGCGATCCAGCAGCCCCATCTCGATCAACAGGTCCCCCAACAGCGGCGCACGGGCATCCGGCACGGATTGGCCTTCACGCACGTGCTGTTGACGCAATTGCGCGACGATTTCGCTTTCACGGGCAATCAGCTGCACCGGTTCGCTGCCCAGTTCATCGCTGACCTGTTGCAGACCTTCGGCCGGCAGAGGGCTGGCGACGGCGACTTGCGCGCGGCCGTCGGCATTCAAGCCAAGCGGCACCACGCGCCAGCGCAGCGCGAACTCATCGTCCAGCGTCAGGATCGAGTCCCGGGCCTTGGCGGCCACATCGAACACCCGTGGCAGATCGTTCTGGAAGGCGATGGCTTCCGCCAGCGTCTCGTCGTCTAGCCAGCCGTTGCTGAGCAAAATCCGCCCCAAAGGCATGTGCCGGGTTTTCTGTTCGGCGAGGGCGCTTTGCAGGTCAGCGTCGTTGATCGCCTGCCAGGACAGCAACACGCTGCCCAGCTTGCGCGGTGCGGCAGCCACCAGGTCGGTGGACGGGAAGTCGTGCATGGTCTTGTCCCACACCAACTTGCGGTTCAGCACCTTGCCGACCAGGAACATGCGCCAGGCGCGTGAT
Organism: Pseudomonas sp. Hz4; assembly: GCF_054898165.1. Lineage (NCBI taxonomy): Bacteria > Pseudomonadati > Pseudomonadota > Gammaproteobacteria > Pseudomonadales > Pseudomonadaceae > Pseudomonas > Pseudomonas sp. Hz4. The sequence continues at coordinate 3,152,923 of NZ_CM142719.1, forward strand.
GCGGCCATGAAGTTGACGAAGTTGCCCACCACCATGCGCGGGATGGACAGCAAACCATGCTGCCAGCCGTACAGCACGGTGGTGAAATAGCAGCGGTGCGCGATACGCCAGGCCAGCGCGATACCGTTGGCCAGTAGCAGGGTTTGGATAAAGCCATTGGTTTCAAATGGCGTCGGGAAACTCACGTCCCACAGGCCACTCTGGCGCAGGATGATCAGGCCCAGCAACTGCACCAGAATCACGTAGGCGATGATGCTGACGAACGCCGTCACCACGCCCTTGCGGTCACGAAACAGCAGATAACGGTTGGCCAGCGAGCCGTTCCAGCCCATTTGCTCCCAGCCTTGCAGGCCAATGCCCAGTGTCCAGCGGGCTTTCTGGCGGAACGCGGTACGGAAGGTATCGGGAAAGAATTCTCGCACGCACAACGGCATCTTCAGGGTCGATTCGTAAGGCTTGCGAAACCATGATTTGCGCAACACGCGAAACTGCACCGGAAAGCGTACGAAGATCGCATTCATGCCAACCTTGGACAGGCGTGCGCCGACGTCGTAGTCCTCGGTGAGGCTGTCAGTGTTGAACGGCTGGTTCTGGGTTTCCCCGGCCAGCACGCGCAGGGCACGATGAGAGAAACAGGTGCCGACCCCGGCAGATGGCACCGTGTCGGTCATGCTTTCACGCACTACCAAATCCTTGCCATGCCATTCGGCGAATTCGTCCATGTAGGTGCCGGCCACCCATTCGTACCAGTTGCGCTCCAGCGAAACCACGGGCAACTGGATCATGTCCTTGCGCGGCAGCAAGTAGTTGAACAGGCGCAATTCCATCGGGTGCAGTACGTCTTCGCTGTCGTGCAATACGACGCCGGCGAAGGTCATGCCGTGGGTTTTCTCGTGCAGGAAGATCGCCTGGATCACCCAGTTCAGGCAGTCGGCCTTGCAGGTCGGGCCGGCATGCGGGACTTCCACGCGATGCAGCTGCTTGTAGCGCCGACGCATGCGTTCCACTTCATCGATGGTGCGTTGGTCATTGATGTAGGTGCCGACGAAGACCACATAGTTCTGGTAATCCAGGGTCGACACCATGTTCTCGATCATCGGTGCGATGACGTCATATTCCAGCCAGGCCGGGACCATGATCGCCAACGGCTGTTCATCCCGGGCCATCAGTTGCTCGGCGGTCAGCGGCCGGTATTTGCGATCCACGGTGAACTTGCGAAACAGGCGGCGAGACCAGTACCACAGGTCAATGAACAGATCGTCCAGGCTGGAGATCAGGATCAGCACCGCGACCACGATGGTCGAGATCTCCAGGAAGCTGTAGTAGTGGGCCAGCCAGTAGGGCCAATAAAGCGACGTCATCGAAAGTTCCCGTTACTGGCGATTGCGACGGGCGCTACGGCCAGCCAGCAACAGGATGAGGAGCAACAGGATGCCACCCGGAATCAGCCACAACAGCGACGGCTTGCGCCAGGCGTCCAGGCCCTTGGGTTCTTCGTTGTCGATCAATTGGCTGCCACTTGGGTCCTGGGTGTCGAAGGTGGTCAGTGCACCGTTGTCACCGAGGATAGCCACGTCGCCGCGGGTCAGCAGAATCTGTTTGGCGAAGCGTGGTGCGTCATTACCCAGGGCGCGATAGACAAGACCGTGCTGGCCTCCGGCATCCACCACTTGCAACGAGGCCAGGTGGTTGAGGGGATGGATGTCCAACAACATCTGATCCTTGTGATTGATGCGCAAGCGACCCTGATCATCGACCTGCACCGATTCCTTGCTGTCCTTGATCGGCAGCTCGAAGGCGAGGAAGGCTTTGTCCGGTGCGACCGAAACCTTTGGGTCGGCGCTGACGTTCAGTTGCGCCCGCAGCGGCGAAACACCGGCGGCGTCAGCCACCGAAATCACCTGCGGCAAGCTGCTCGCCGGTTGCTCGAGGTAGGCCTGTGGTACGAGGATTTGCGTGTCCATGGCAAAGCGCGCAGCCATGCCCGAGAAGTCATCATCCAGCGCGGTTTTTTCCAGCACGATGTGGCTGGTCGGCCGCACCGAGACCGGGAAGGCCTGTGGCGTTTCCAGGCAACGATCGCTGACCGGCTGACGCTGGAACGACACGCGCAGTACGTTCTTCGAACCCAGGGCGTAACGCGGGATACGTGCTTCGATGCGTTGCTGTTCACCGTTGGCCACGAGCTGTTGCGCGCCAATCAAGTAATCGTTGAGAAACACCGAGGCCACTGGCGCGGTGTCCGAGGCACCGGGGGCGGCAGACACATCGATCACCGCCTTCACCGGCAGGCGACCGTCGTAGGCCACGCTGCCGAGCGGGAACGAGGTGCTCCAGTCGGATTTGGCCAGCACGTCGATGGCGCCGGGGTTACCGCCCAGGCGCGACAACGCCACGCGGCCGTCGGCGCTCAGTGGCATCTGTGCTTCGCTGACCGTCAATTGGCGGCTGCGTGCGAGGGTGTTCCAGGCCGAGCTGAACAAGGCCAATGCCTTGCCGGTCGCTTGCGGCGCGATCATCAGCACCGGACGTGTGCCCAGCAATGCCAGGCGTACGTTGTCGGTACCGGTGGCGGCCAGACCGGCATTGATATGCCGCTCACGCCATTGCGTGAAGGCGTTGGCTGCCGTTGCGTCGAGACCCTGAATCTGGCTCTGCAGCGCGTCAAGCGATTCATTCACGGCTTTGAGCAGTTGCGGGTCGTTGATTGCCAGATCCGCCTGGACGTTCGGCGTCTGCCCCAACATCAACAGCGCACCGATTTGCGCCGGGTTCGCCAGAACGTGCGAGCCTTTGCCGTTAAGGCTGGCGAACGCTGGAATAGTCTGCAGTTCGGCCGGGATGCGCAGGCCAGTCAGGTCAACGCTGTCTTGCACAGCGGGGAAGGGCAGGATGCGGCTGTGCTTGCCAATCCGCTCCAGTGCCACACCGAGGCGCCAGGCCGCATCGTAGCTGTCGGCGGATAAGGTGCCCGGCGCGACCATGATCCCCGGTTTGCCAGCCAATGCCGTCCAGGCAGCACCGACGTCCTGTAACTGGCTGGCGTCGTAGCTGTAATTGAGGCGAGTGTCCGGTTCGATACGCAACACGTTGCCGATGGCGCGTTCGTCTTCGCACAACACGCGGGACACGATCGACGACCAGGCAATCCCCAGGCGTAGCGAGCCGCTGTCACGCGCTTTCTTGTCCACGCCCAGTGTGGCGCTGGCATCACCTTGGGCTTCGCTGAGCCCTTCGGCGCGTACCGGATAGCCGTCCAGCGACAGCAACAGCGTGTTGCGTCCACCTTCGCCATTGAGGTAGCTGGCGTCGAAATTCAGGGTGGCTTCCGTCAGCGGCACACCCGCCGGTACCGGCAGATACAGGTCGCGTCGGGCGTCGGTGGAGCCGAGGATGATCGGTGCATCGATCCCCAGATCGCTCAAGCGAATCTCACGCTCTTGTCGGATGTCGGCGTTGAGCCGATTGATCGCCTGGGTAAGCGGGCTGTCCGCGGCCAAGGCAAAGGTCGGCATGAGCGCGAGCAGGCTCACGCCACAGGCAAGGGCGCTGAGCGCACCCGTATGGATGGCAACGGAAGACTTCATTCAGGTAGATCTCAAGCTGATAAGGGGGAGGAGCGGTTTGGTTTATTTAGAAGTAAAAGCCGGGTAATTTTTCTCGGGCACAGGCACCGCTGACGGGTAGTGCAGGAACTTGGGCAAGGGCTGTCCGGCCACGACGAAATCATCGACTGGGCGCCCCATCAGGGCATCGACGATGCGCGCACTGGCCTTGCCATCGCCGTAAGGGTTGGCAGCCTGGGAGCAGCGACGCCACAGCAGGTCGTCATCGAACAATGCGTTGACGCCAGCGATGATCGAGTCCGGCGAGGTGCCGACCAGACGCACAGTGCCCGCCGCGACAGCTTCGGGGCGCTCGGTCACATCACGCATGACCAGCACCGGCTTGCCCAGGGAGGGCGCTTCTTCCTGCACGCCACCGGAGTCGGTGAGGATCACATGCGCACGTTGCATCAGGCGCACGAAGGCCAAGTAGTCCAGCGGATTGATCAGGTGCACGTTCGGCAGATCGCCCAGCTGCTTGGTGACCGGGCCCAGGACGTTGGGGTTCAAATGCACCGGATAGACGATCTGGATATCAGCGCGCCGCGCCAGATGGCTCAAGGCCTTGCAGATATCCAGGAATCCTTCGCCGAAGTTTTCCCGGCGATGCCCGGTCACCAACAGAACCTTGCGGCCGGTTTGCAGGAACGAGAACTGCCGGTCCAGGCCTGCACGCAGGTCAGCGTCTTGCTCAATGCGCCGCGCCGTCATCTGCAACGCGTCGATCACCGTATTGCCAGTCACGAAGGCGCGACCTTGGAGGCGTTCGTCGAGCAGGTTCTGGCGCGACTCGTGGGTCGGGGCAAACAGCATGTCCGCACCGAGGTCGATGCAGCGGCGGTTCATTTCTTCCGGCCACGGGCTGTAGATATCACCGGTTCGCAGCCCGGCTTCGACATGACCGACCGCAATGCGTCGATGGAACGCAGCCATTGAGGCAACCATGGCCGAAGTGGTGTCGCCATGCACCAGCACCCGGTCCGGGCGGGTCATTTCCAGCACCGGGTCAATCGCCCCGTAGAGCGCCGCAGTCAACGAATTGAGCGACTGGTGCGGCGTCATCACATCGAGGGTGTAATCGGCCTTGAGGTCGAACAGATCCAGCACCTGTTTAAGCATGCTTTGATGTTGGCCGGTGATGCAGATCTGCGAGTGAATGCCAGGTTCCGCAGCGAGGGCTTTGACTAAAGGCGCCATCTTGATGGCTTCTGGACGGGTACCGAAGATCGAAAGAATTTTAACCCTTGAATGATGGCGAGCGATGATGTCTTCCTTGCGCAGTTTTAGTGCGCACACAACAGCGGCCCAAGTTTATTGAATCTTGAGCACACCAGCGTTATTTGAATTTAGTAAAGACCGGGGCAATCAGCGTGAGATCAGATGTTCACTTCATTGTGAGGTGGTGCGTCGCCTTAAACCCGGTGCCGGCCGGATTATTAGCATCGATGGTGAATGTTTTAAAGTGTTATATGCGTTATTTTTTTAATAATCAAAGTTTGAAACTTTTATGTTTGTGGTCGGTCTTTTTTAGTTTTTTGTAATTCTTGGAAAAGTTTGTCTTGATTGTTATGGCGACTTAACATCATGGTTTATAACGATATTATTAATGTTTATATCCGCTCGTCGGCGCGAATGAATTATTCATTGGTTATGTCGGTCGGGCTCTGCGTGTGTTAAAGGTCTGGTTTTCAGGAGTGAGGGTTATGATAGTCACTGAAATGACGCCTGTATATTGTCATGATGCAATAAGTGTTTCTTTTAGGAGTAATAAATGAACTTTCTTTCTATCTTCATTATTTAATAATCCCTCAACCTGTACTGGTTCGGGAGGTGACTCAGAGAAGGGTGTCTTCGAGTACCCATAACAGCGGCGTTTTACATGTTGGTAGTGAACCGGGGCCGCGGTCCGGCGAAGAAACCGCGGCGGCCGATCAATCAGGCGGCGGGGAGCAGGCCTTTCTGTTTGGCGACATGAGTCGCCAGTGCGTCCATCAAGTCCGGGGACAGGCAGTCATAGGGCTCCAGGCCGATCGAACGCAGGCGCTCACGGATAGCCTTCATTTGCGCTGGCGGTGTGCCGGTTTCGATGATGGAGGACACGAACGCTGCGAAGCTCGGCGCAGCCCATCCGCTCTGGGGAGAGAGCTCGGTGTGGACGAAGTCCAGGCCATAAAACGCATGGTCCTTGTTCTCGATTCGCCCGAAGAGATGGGCGTGGCACTGCTTGCAGGCGTGGCGCTGGATGGCGGCGCTTTCGTCGACAATTGCCAGTTTTTCGCCGTGGGCAGTGACGCTGACCTTATCCCGAGGTACTACGGCAATGACGGCGAATGTCGCGTTTTGCGGTTTCCAACATTTGCTGCAGCCACACGCGTGGTTATGCAGGGTTTGTGCGTCGATCGTGACCTCGACGTTGTCGATCGCACACAGGCATTGCAGGGTGCCACCTGTGAAATTCGCGGCGGCGGGTTGGATACCATCGTCCAGTGCGGGGTGAAGTTTCAAGGTGCTCACGTTGGCTTCTCCGTTTCAGGGTGTCAGACGAAAGTGCCTGGGGCCGTGCGCCAGGCCGGTAGATCATTCGCGCCAGCGGCATGGCGTGAGTGACGAAGGGCGCCCATTCAAGCTCGCCATTCATCGCATCCTAGACCCTCTTCTGCAACAGGGGGCGGTGTGGGCCTCTGGAAGGGACGGGCGGACTCCAATGCATCATTTGACTTATGGGTAATGTTGAATGTTTATGAGATTTCGTGCCCCAGTCCGAATGAATGCGACATTCCCGCCCGTCACCCACATGAAACCCCAGCCCGTCGAACCAGCACTAACCCGTGGTTACGTTGTCAGTAATTGGCGGTAGCGACGTGGTCGTCTCTGATAGCGGCACGTCAGCCTACGTTTAGTGTTTCTCCAATGCCTTAGGGCAAAAGCTCGCGATGGATTGCGTCTTCGACCGACTATTCCTTTTGCGAGCGACACTCTATGGGTTTGCTTCTCGATCCGCGTCATGACATTGATGCCGCTTTATTAAGCTATCGCCGTGTGTTCTGGTCGTTGGCGCTGTTCAGTGGCGTGATCAACCTGCTGGTGCTGGTGCCGTCGCTCTACATGATGCAGGTGTACGACCGGGTCCTCACCAGCCGCAACGAAACCACTTTGTTCATGCTCACCTTGATCGCCCTGGGACTGTTCATGTTCAGCGCCCTGATCGAGTGGGCACGCGGCGAGGTGATGATTCGCATGAGCGCGGGGCTGGACGAGGCCTTGGGCGAGCGGATTTTCGACGCCGCCTTCGCCCGCAGCCTGCGTGAGCACAACGCCAATCCGGCGCAGGTGCTGACCGATCTGGCGACGCTACGGCAGTTGATCACCGGCCAGGGCCTGATCGCCTTGCTCGATGCGCCGTGGTTGCCCATTTTCGTGCTGGTGGCGTTCATCTTTCATCCCTGGTTCGGCGTGCTGACGCTGGTTCTGGCCCTGGTGCTGTTCGGCCTGGCGCTGTGGGGCGAGTTGGCGACTCGCACGCGTTTGGGCGAAGCCAATCGTCTGGGCGTGCAGTCGTCGATCTATGTAAACAGCACGTTACACAATGCCGAAGTCATCCAGGCCTTGGGCATGCTCGGGCCGTTGCGCCAGCGCTGGAGCCTGCTGCAGCAACGCATCATTGCCGCCCAGGCCCATGCCAGCGATCGCAGCGCGCGTATCACTTCGGCGACCCGTTTTGTGCGCATCTCCGGACAGTCGCTGGCCCTGGGCCTGGGGGCGTTGCTGGTGCTTGAAGGCCAATTGTCGGCGGGCATGATGATTGCAATGTCGCTGCTGCTGGGGCGTGCCCTGGCGCCCGTGGAAATCGCCATTGGCTCGTGGAAGCAATTCAACTCCGGCCGCCAGAGCTACCAGCGCCTGAGCCAACTGCTTGCCCAGCATCCGCGCGAGCGCCTGCGCATGCCTTTGCCACCGCCCACCGGCGCGGTGCGCCTGGAACAGGTGTATGTCGGCCCGCCCGGCGCTTCGCAACCGATCCTGCGGGGCGTTAATTTCAGCTTGGTCAAAGGTGATGTGCTCGCCGTCGTCGGCCCCAGCGCCAGCGGTAAATCAACGCTGGCCAGAGCGCTGGTCGGGGTATGGCCGGCCATGGGCGGGTCGGTGCGCCTGGACGACGCCGAGATCAGTCAATGGTCCCACGACGCCCTTGGCCCGCACCTTGGATACCTGCCGCAGGACATCGAGCTGTTCGACGGCAGTGTGGCCGACAACATTGCCCGCTTCGGCGAGCAGGACGCCGACAAGATCATCGCCGCCGGGCGTCACGCCGGCATTCACGAGATGATCCTGAAATTCCCCAAAGGTTACGACACGCCGCTGGGCCCCGGCGGGCTTGGCTTGTCCGGTGGACAAAAGCAACGCCTCGGTCTGGCTCGCGCGCTCTATGGGCGCCCGTCGCTGATCGTGCTCGATGAACCCAACTCCAACCTCGATGAAGCCGGAGAGCTGGCGCTGGTGCAGGCCATCAATGCGCTCAAGGCTGCTGGCAGCACCGTGGTGCTGATTACCCACCGGCCTAATGTGCTGGCGGTGGTCGATCACATCCTGGTGCTCAAGGACGGCACTCAACATGCATTCGGTCCAAGGGATCGGGTGCTCAAGGCATTGAGGCCGGGGCCAAGACCGGCCGCGGTCAGGGAGGCTGGCAGAGATGCGTGATCTGACCACAGAGGCACAAACGTACAACGAGCAGGGACTGAGTGTGCGCGGCACCACACTGCAGCCCCGCGCCAGTACCGACGCCGGGGGAGCCGCTCGCTATGGTGTGGCTTTCCTGGTCCTGACGCTGGGCGGCTTCCTGCTCTGGGCCTGTCTGGCGCCGCTCGACCAGGGTGTCGTGGGCAGCGGCACCGTGGTGGTGGCGGGCGAACGCAAGGCGGTGCAGTCGTTGGTCGGTGGGGTGGTGGAAAAACTGCTGGTCAGCGATGGCGACCGCGTCACCCAGGGACAGTTGCTGGTGCAGCTCAATACGGTGCAGGCACAGTCGCAACTGGACGTGACCCTGGGCAAGTTGCTCAACGATCGCAGCGTCGAGGCACGGTTGATTGCCGAGCGCCTGGGCTCAGCCGAGATCCAATGGCCCGCTGAACTGCTGGAACGCGCCGACGAGTCGCGGGTCAAGGCCTCCATGGCCTTGCAGAGCCAGTTGTTTCTGACCCGCCGCGCAGAACTGGGCAGCCGCTTGCAGATCATCGAACACGAAGCCGCGGCATTACAGCAGCAACTGCTCGGCTACGAAGGCGTCAAGCGTAACTACGATACGCAGATGCGCTTCCAACAGCAGGAGCTGGAAGGCCTGCGTAATTTGGCCCTTGAAGGCTACATTCCGCGCAACAAACTCTTCGAGGCCGAGCGCAACGCAGCCCAATTGGCCGGGCAGATTGCCTCCGGGGTGGGCGATGTCGGCAGGACCCGCCAAGCGATAAACGAAAGCCACCTCAAGGCCTTGCAGGCGCAGCAGGAATTTCGCCGCGATGCCGAAACCCAGCTCAGCGAGGTCTCTGCTGAGGCGGCAGGTTATGCCGATCAGATTCATGCCTTGCAGTTTGAAGTCGACAACGGTGCGATCCGTGCGCCGGCATCCGGGCAGGTCATGGACGTGAGCATTCATACGGTGGGAGGCGTTGCACAGGCCGGCCAAACCCTGATGCAGGTGGTGCCGATGGATGCGCCGATGGCGATCACCGCGCGTTTCGAGCCGCTGATGGCCAATAAGTTGCGCCCGGGTCTGCCGGTTCATGTGCATTTCACCGCGCTGCAACGGGTGGATACGCCGACCGTCACTGGCACGGTGACAACGGTGTCGGCGGACCAATTGATCAATGAACAGACGCACCAGCCGTACTTTTCCGCCAAGGTCGAAATTCCCGCCGATACCGTCGCCTCGCTGCAGGCCGTCGGCCTGCTGGTGCGCCCCGGTATGCTCGCCGATGTCACGGTGGTGACGGGGGAGCGCACCTTGATGAATTACCTGATGAAACCTTTGCGTGAACGCTTGCTTGCGGCCTTCAAAGAGGAATGAGCATGACCGACCGTTGCCGCTATCGCCGCGGGTGCTTGCGGGTTTGTGTACCTGCGGTGGTCGTTGATTTTCCCGGCACTGCAAATCCCCTGAGGGAGCGAGCTTGCTCCGGGCGGCGTTCCGACGATAGCGGTCGGTCAAACAGCTTCCTTGCTGAATGTACCGCCGTCATCGTCGGAACGCCGCCCGGAGCAGGCTCGCTCACATTAGGTCAGGCTGTGAAATCGCTGGCCTGCAGCTCCTTGACGCCCACCACTTCGAATTCGAACTCGGGGGTGGCGTCGGCGTTGACGCTGCCGTAGAGGATGCCATCGGCAAAGCGTATTTGGCCGGTGGCGTTGGTGGGGTCGAAGGCGTTGCTGCCGATGAACATGAAGGCGTCGAGGGTGGCGGTCAGCGGGTTGGCGTCCAGGCTGGTGAAATCCAGATGATCACCCTCGGTGGTCTTGAAACCGCTGATCACATCGCGCAAAGCCCCGACGCCCATGTCCGACAGCGCACCAAACGCGTAGGTGTCCGCGCCAGTGCCGCCGGTGAGGTTGTCGGTGCCTGCACCGCCGATCAGCCGATCATCGCCCGAACCTCCCACCAGCGTGTCGTTACCGGTACCACCGTTCAGGATGTTCGCGGCACTGTTGCCCGACAGACTGTCGGCGTAGGCGCTTCCCGTCACGTTTTCGAAGAATTTCAAGGTGTCGAGCCCCGAACCCGCGGTGTTTTGTTGTGCGGACGTCGAGAGGTTTACGCTAACCCCCGCCAAGGCACGCTCGAAGGACACCGTGTCATTGCCATCGCGCCCATCCAGCACGTTGTTGCCGGCACCGGCGAACAGCGTGTTATCCAGCGCGTTGCCCGTGCCATTGGCGGCGCCAGCGCTATCGATATACAGATGCTCGACGTTGTTGCCGAGGGTGTAGGCCGCCAGGCTGCTGTGCACGCTGTCGATCCCTCCGGGCACCGCATTGCTGTTGGTCTCGATCACGGTGTCGTCGGCGTTGTCGACATAGTAAGTGTCGTCGCCATCGCCGCCGCTCATGCTGTCGGCCCCTGCGGCACCATCGAGCACGTTGTCGGCGGCATTGCCGGTGATGAAGTTGCGCCGCTCATTGCCGGTGCCGTCGATCTCCGACACCCCGGTGAGCACCAGGTTCTCGAGATTGGCGCCCAGTGTCCAGCTGACCGAGGCTTGCACGGTATCGATCTGCGAGGTCGAGGTGTTGGTTTCCACCACACTGTCGGACGCGTTATCGACCACGTATGTGTCGTTGCCATCGCCACCGGTCATGGTGTCGGCGCCCAAGTCGCCATCCAGTGTGTCGTTGCCCGAGCTGCCCACCAGGGTATCCGCTTGATCAGTACCGGAAATCATCCCGCCTTGGTTCTGAGCGTTGTCGAAAATAGCCTGCACGCTGTTGTTGTCGTTGGGGTTGCCCTGGAAGCCAAGGTCATTGGCAATGTAATCGGCCAAACGCTGGCCGACGATTTCCGCCGATTCCTCATGCAAGTGCCAGACGTCGTCGGGATACACCAAAGGATCGACCTCATAGCGCAAGGGCAGGTCGGTGTAGTCCACCGCCAGCTTGACGTCGGCGCGCTCGGCGGCGATGGCTTCCTGGGCGGCGCGGACATAGCCAACCCCCTCGACGATGGAGGCAATCTTCTCTTCCGAATAACCACGGGCACGCGCCGCGTCCTGCTCGTAGTGACCGGTTTCCATCATGTACACGCTGAAGTTGCCGAACTGGGCATGCAGGTAGTCAAACACGTTCAGGGTAGCGGCCTTGTAGGCCGCTGCTGCCGCCGGTTTGTCCGTGGCACGGGCGATCTCCTGGGCGGCTTCCTCGCCCTGGCTCCAGATGATGCCCATGGTGACGTTATCGATGGATTTAAGTTCGGTGAGCTGGTCCTGCAGCAACGCCACGGCACGCAACAGCGCAGGCCCGGGTTGGTTGGTGTCGGTCAGCCACCAGCACAACTTGAGTTGCTCGGCGCCCAGGGTGGACAGGCCGTTGACCGTGCTGCCACCCACCGCGATGTCAATGCCATTGCCATCGGCGTCGGTGAACTGGCTGCGCACGTCATAGGTTGTGTAGCGGTCCAGGTCCTTGACCAGCATTGAGGTGCCGGATTGATCGTCGTCCTCCGTCATGCGCAGCAGGCGCGCATTGGATTGGCCGAGTGTGGGTAGGTAGAGGATGTCTTGCTGGGCTCGCTCGCCGAAAACGAAATCACTGGCGGTCAGGGTGTTGAGGTAATTGCCGTTGAGGGCGATTTCGAAGCGATTGCCGTCGGCGTCGGCCTCGGCGGATTTGATGTAGGTCTTGTCGCCGGCCGCGTTGAGCGTCATGTACAACGTGCCATTGCTGCCATCGCCGAGGCCGAGAAAGCCAAGGCCCGCAACATTGATCTTGTCGACACCCACGGTGAAGTCATAAACCGTGTCGGTGGCCGTGACACCGCCGGTGTCGTAGTCGCGGTAGCTGTCGAGTACGTTGGTGTAGCGGAAGGTGTCGGCACCGTCGCCGCCGTACAGCGAATCGCGTCCGGCGCCGCCGTCGACGATGTCCGCGCCGGTGCCGGCCTTGATGGTGTCGTTGCCACCGAGGCCGAGGATCAGGTCTGCGGCTGCCGTGCCGTTGAGGCTTTCGGCGTTGTTGGAGCCGGTGATGGTGTTGGCGGGCGCATCGGCCACCGCCAGGGCGAAGCTGTCGCTGACCGACGCACCTGAAGGATCGGTGGCCTTGACCAGTACGTTGTAATTGCCGGACGCCGTGCTGATCGGCGTGCCGGAGAACGTCAAACTGGTGGCATTGAAACTCAGCCAAACGGGCAGGGCGCTGCCGTCGGCGAGGGTCGCGGTGTAGGTCAGCGCATCCTGGTTGGCATCGGTGAAACTGTCGTGGGTTACGGTGTAGTTGAACGGCGTGCTTTCGGTGGCGTTCTGGTCGAGGAGGGGGATGGCCACCACCGGCGCTACATTGCTGGGGGTGTTTTGGTCGGCGAAGACGAAATGACTCGCCGTCAGGCTGTTCACCAGGTTGCCCGCCAGTGACACTTCGAAGCGGTTGCCGTTGGCGTCGACGGTGAGATCCTTGAGGTAGGTTCGGTTGCTCGAAGCGCTGTAGGTCATTTGCAGCGTGCCGTTCAGGCCATTACCCAGGCCCGTGTAGCCGATTGCCGAGACATCGATCTTGTCGGCAGCCACATCGAAATCGAGGATCTGGTCACTGGCACTGGTGGACCCGGTGCGGTAGCTGTCGAGTGTTGAGGTGTAGCGGAATACGTCGGAACCCGCGCCGCCGGTGAGTTTGTCCGCGCCGGTGCCGCCGACCAGAATGTCGTCGCCGGCGCCGCCATTAAGGGTGTCGTTACCGGCGCCACCGAACAGTTGTTCGTTGGCCGCGGTGCCCGTCAGCGTGTCGTTGTTCGGCGTGCCATTGATCACAGTGGGTGCGGCGGGTACGTCCTGTACGGCCAGGGTAAAGCTGTCGTTGACGGTTGCATTGCTGCCATCGGACGCGGTGACCTGTATTGAGTAAGTGCCCGATGCCGTGTCGCTTGGTGTGCCGCTGAAGGTGCGGGTGGCGGCGTCGAAGGTCAGCCAACCGGGCAGGGCGCTGCCATTGGCCAGTTTGGCGGTGTAACTGAGGCTCTCGTTATCCGGATCGGTAAAACTGGTGGCCGGCACCACGTAGCTGAACGGGGTGTTTTCAGTGGCGTTCTGATCCAGCAATGCCGTTGCCACCACCGGCGCATGGTTGACCGTTGGCGAAGTGGCAAAGACAAAATTGGCGCTGGTCAGCTTGTCGAGGTAATTGCCATCCAGCGCCACTTCAAAGCGGTTGCCATTGGCGTCGGCGGTCAGGGTCTTGATGTAAGTCTTGGTGCCGGCAGTGTTGAGCACCAGGTACACGGTGTTGTTTTTGCCGTCCCCCAGGCCGGTGAAACCCATGGCCGAGAGGTCGATCTTGTCGGCGGTGATATCGAAGTCGGTGATCAGGTCGCCAAGGTTGGCGCCGCCGGTGTTGTAGTTGCGATAACTGTCCAGGCGGTTGGAGAACACGAAAGTGTCCGCTCCGGTGCCACCGGTGAGGGTGTCCATGCCGACGCCGCCGTCAATTTTGTCGTCGCCCGCGCCGCCACTGAGGCTGTCGTTGCCTGCCAGGCCGAGCAGGGTGTCGGCCGAATCGCTACCCAACAGCGAGTCGCTGCCGCTGGTGCCGGTGACCACCCGATTGAAAATGAAGTTGCTGGCGGTCAGGGTGCCGGCCAAGTTGCCCGAGAGAATCAACTCAAAGCGATTGCCGCTGGCGTCGGCATCGTAGTCCTTGATGTAGGTGCGGTCGTTGCTGGCGCTGTAGCTGACCTGCAAGGTGCCGCCACGGCCATTGCCCAGGCCGGTGAAACCGAGGCCGGCGAGGTCGATCTTGTCCTGGGTGACGTCGAAGTCGGTAAGGGTGTCATCGAAGCTTGCGGTTGCGTTGCGGTAACTGTCGGACTGGGCGATGAAACGGAACGTATCGGCACCCGTGCCGCCGGTGAGTTTGTCGATGCCTGCACCGCCCACCAGAATGTCGCCACCGGCCCCGCCATTGATCGTGTCGTTGCCGGCTGCGCCATAGAAAATCTCGCTGGCGGCGCTGCCCAGCAGGGTGTCGTTGCCAGCCGTGCCTTGCACGGTGGTCATCGGCACCGTGGCGCTGACGTAGCTGCCGTCGCCATAGACCAGCGTGGCGCCCTTGCTGGTGTGGCTGATGGTGTTGCCGATGATGGCGTTGCGATCGGTGCCGTCTTCATTGCGCTCTGCAACACCGTAGGTCGACAGGTCGCTGCCGCTGATGATATTGCCCTGGATGAGGTTATCACTGCCGTTGAAGTACCTGCCGGACACGCCCAGGGTGTCGTCGTAGGACTGGATGATGATCTCGGGTACAGCGCCGCCCAGTGAGTTGTTGTTGAGCGTGTTGTCGATGACTTCGACGTGGTTGCTGCCGTAGACGCGTATCCCGGCGCTGGCGTTGTCATGGATATCGACGCCGCTGACGGTCACGTCGCTGGACAGTTTGATCAGCACGCCTTCGGCGCCGTTGCCGTACACCTCGCCACCGGTGATGGTGATGTTGCTGGGGGAGGGGATGTCCTCGCTGCCGCGCTGCACCACGATGCCATTGCCGCCATTGTTGTAGGCAACGTTGTTGGTGAGGGTGAAGTCGTGGGTACTGGTGACGACGTTGAAACCGTGGCGGTCATTGTCGTAGGCGACGTTGTTTTCGAAGGTGCTGTCGCTGAGGAAGTCAGCAACGAAGCCGTCCAGGCCATTGCCGTGGGACACGCTGTTCTTGATGACCATGTTGACGGTCTGCTCGTGGGGGTCGAAACCGTACCCGGAGCAATCCTTGATCTCGACGCTGTCGAGGGTGACGTTGGAGTCGTAGCCTTCTTCGCCGGGAATGTAGCCGTTGAACCAACCGTCAATCTTGCCGGTGGTATTGGCGCGGTTACCGTCGATGGTGAGGTTGCTGACGCCAAAGTCGTGGGTTTCTTCGCCATAGGCCGAGCGGATGACACCGGTGATCTTGGTGTCGGAGCCGTCAGCCACTTTGACGGTGGTTTCGCCCATGCCGTCGCCGTACAGGTAGACGTTGCTCTTGAGCATCAGGCAACCGTCGGAAGGTTCCTCACCGCCCGAAACGATATAAGTTCCGGTCGGCATATACACCTGCCCCCCGCCTGCGGCGGCCGCTGCATCAATCGCACTTTGTATCGCCGCCGTGTCGTCTGTGATGCCATCTCCTTTGGCGCCAAAATTTTGTACGTCGAAAATCATGAGCTTATCTCCGTATTAGGCTAGAACTCGCTAGACGCCAATATTCCATCGACGGCCACCGTGTTATGACCCAGCGGAGCGCAAAAGTTGTGACCGCATATCGGGGAAGTGTCAAAAAACCAGAGTTACTGATCAGTGGTTGTAGGGCGTATCAAAAAAGTAACGCTTTGTTGACGTTTGTCACAAACGCCTAAAAAAGTAAGCGTTCCGGGGACACACCTTCCGAACTGCGGCATTAAGAGCGATGGTGTCCGCGTATTTTAAGCGGACGCAATAGCCCTTAACGTCAGAATTTCCATGCGCCAACGAAGCTCCTACCTAAACCGTTCAAGGCCCAGGTTGTAGAGGAATGCCTGCAAACGGGCGCAACCCTATCCAGCGTTGGGCGACTGCACGCACGCTCCCGTGCATTTCGAAGATCGATATCCCGTGTGAGATGACGGTCCCATTCCAACGTCCTGCTCTCCCCAAAGTCGAGTGAATTTCAGAACTGCGCTTCATCCAGTTGGTACAACGTATTGCTCCCGGCACGGATGCAGGCTTCCAGGCTGTAGATGCGCGGCAATAAGCGGCTGAAGAAAAACCCCGCGGTAGTCTGTTTAGCTTGGTAGAACGACGCCGATTGGGCGCTGTTGGTTCCAGCCGCCTGGGCCAATCCAGGGCAAGCTACTGCCATTTCTGCAACCCATTCAGTTAAGCGCCATGACCCTGGCGCGTAATGTGCTGGGTGGCAATGAGGAAGTAAAGTTCCCGGCGATGCTGGTGAAGGTCAAGACTCCGGAAATGCCGCTGCACCTGGCCGGAGAAACCAGCCGTAAGGACTTGCAATGGCAGATCAGCCTTGAGTCACAGGGGCTGATAGCCAGAGGTCTGGACATGGCAGGGCAGCTACGGGCGTTCGTCGTTAGTGAAGACCAAATGAAGCAGGCCTTTACATTGCTGCGTCAACTCGCGTTGTAAATCAAATAGGCAGAGCTCAACCGGATCGCCCAATCGGGCTGAGCGTGTTGTTCTGCTTAGACTTAATGTCGATGCCAAGGCCGCAATCTGCCAGATCGGCTTTGATCAACTGACGGTAGAGGTGCACTTTTCGACGTTGGCGTCGGGACGCATCATGAGCGGCTGGCTCCAGAAACAGATTGGGAGCACAGCATCAGGCTTCAACTGGCGGCTTTGAATGTGTGGGTGATGGATCGCTTACGAAAGGACGTAAGCGATCCATGAACCCCAAAACAAACCAGGCGCGTGGATACGGTAGAAACCCTAGTTGAGAAAAACTGTTTGTCGTCAATTGACATGGCAATGGTGCCACCCCGGTGAGGTGAGAAGGCCGGCTGATGGGTGTCACGTTTTTCATCCTTTGAAATCGGCTGCGACAGGTTGTGTTTGATCTATCGTCGGTTGAGGTAATTTGTTGAAAGGAAGGGTCGAACTACGCTTAACGTTCTACAGAGGGGGATATGCGTCATGAGCGAAGATCGAGTTTGTTGCGCTATCGGTGACTCCGCAATGACCTGGGTAAAGGCCGATCACGCCCAGGATGCCATCGCCGAGATTGAAATGGCCCAGGCTGACATTGCGCGCCTGCCGCTGTTTTCGACGCAATAGCTGAGGGGCGGCTGAAGCCTGACCAGATCGAGAAGGTAAATAATCAAGGCTTTAACGTTCAAGGCCCGCATTGAGGGCCCTGGTTATTTGGAGTTAAAAAGGGATCGGCAGGGGGAAGGCCATGGCATTCAGATGGCTCAGGAAGAGAAACTGTAGTGGTCAACTAATCCCGGACACGACGTTAAGTTTTTCTTCGGCCCGAGCTGGCGCCAGCCCATCGTTGAATTGATGGGGCCGAATCCAGTTGTACCGATGCATCAGGAACTGGCTGATATCGCGTTGAGCTTCTTGAGCAGTCCTGTAGCCCGTGGGTGGGTGTAGTAACTTGAGCGATTGATTTCAAACACCTTGCACAGCCAATCAACCGGTTCATGGACGCTCAGCTGATTGATCGTAAGCGATCCACCGTGCCCACATTCAAAGCCGCCAAGTCATGAAGGGCGCGCTTTTTTAAACGCAAAGCGCCTACTGCACCTCTGCAAGCGCCCTGCGGAATGGTGCATCCGAAACCTGAATCGGGCCGCCAAAAGGAACATTCATGTCCAGCACAAGATAAACAGAGCCGGCTATGAGTAAAGCCGATATGGTGAACATTCCCACAACCATCGGGTTTCTCGGAGCCCGGTATCCAAAACTGGCATAAATGAGTGTCATCCATGCCACCAGCATGCCGATCAGCGGGCCTGGAATGGCACCTTCAGACTGCTCAACGATCCTCCAGCGCTGTTCGATCAGAGAGTGGTATTGCTGGCGTACGTCCAGCATCATGGTCTCGTGAAAGCGATCAGCGGGTTTGATGGCGGTCAATGCCCCCCCCCGATCGCGTCCAGATATTGAACGGCGAGGCTTTTGGGGTTTTGTAACGCCAGGTCACCGCGAAAGGGATTGGCTATGGCCTCTTCGACATACACATATCAAATGTCCCCGGGCATCCTCCGCTGCCGTGCCATAGGCCCTGAGTGATCGGTCGAGAATAATCAAACTGGTTGCATAAGCATCTGCCGAGCAAACAGGCGCGTCTGTTCGGCGGTGTAGGCCGAGCCGTTATCGCTTAGCCACTGTACCGGCGTGGCGGGCAGTTGATCGCCGAAACGCTTCTCCACGCTTTCCAGCATCAAGTCGCGGATATCATCGCCGCTGTACCCGGTTGGACTTGCGACCCAGCCGATGGCCTCACGATCGCAGCAGTCCAGGGCGAAGGTCACGCTCAGTTTGGCGCCGTCCTCGCAACGGAACTCAAAGCCGTCCGAGCATCAACGCGTATCGCTGGTTTCCACCGCAATACGCCCTTCGTGCCGACGCGGCACCCCAGGCTGTTTGATCCGGCGCTCAAGTAGCAAGTTGTGATCACGCATGACCCTGTACGCCCGCCTGACGTTGATCGCCGGCAGCGACTGGATTTCACGTTCCCGACGCAGTAATCCCCAGACACGACGGTAGCCATAGCTGGGCAACTCGCTGACCTGTTGCTGGATCTCAACCACCAACTCAGCGTCGTCCACAGGTCTGCTTCGCCGTACTTTGGGCGATACCGATTGTTTGATTCGAACCGTTAATTGCGAGCGCGCTACACCGAGACATTTGCTGACCAGCTTCACTGGTCGTCCCCCGGCAACAAGGGTGAGTGCGCAATCCATTTTCGCGACCGGGCGATCTCCACGGCCTCTTTGAGGATTTCTGCTTCCATCGTTTTCTTGCCCAGCATCCGTTGCAGTTCACGGATTTGCTTGAGCGCATCGCTCAGTTCCGAGGCAGGCACCACGGCCTCGCCAGCACTGACCGCCGACAGGCTGCCGTCCTGATACAGCTTGCGCCACAGGAACAGCTGGTTGGCATTGATGCCGTTGCGCCGAGCCACCACCGAAACGCTTTGCCCTGGCTCAAGACTCTCGCGAACCATGGCCAGTTTTTGCTCTGGGCTCCAGCGGCGCCGCCGCTCCTGGCCCAAAAGCTCCCCACTCTCGTTGCTGTTAGTCATAAACATAACCGTTTGCCTATCCCTTATCGTAAGGGGGAAACGGTGTCCTGTCTTTCACGGGGCTCGTTCACTGATCAACTTCTATCAAACTTGCGGCTGCAACGGCCTGACCGTGCTTGGGCAGCTGGGTGAGGCTTCCAAACTGGAAGCTGCTGAATCCCTGCAAGTTGCTAGTCGGGCGATTGCAGTCGCCGGCGCCCTACCGGTTATCGTTGGCGTGTCCGCGCCCGGTTTTGCCGCAATGCGCGCGCTGGCCCATGAGGTGATGGACCGGGGCGCTGCAGGCGTGATGATCGCGCCGCCCAACACCCTCCGCACCGACGACCTGATTGTTGGCTATTACACCCAGGCGGTGGAGGCGATCGGTGCCGACATACCGTTTGTGCTTCAGGACTACCCCCTCACCTTCTCGGTACAGATGTCGCACAATGTGATCCGGCGCATCGTCAACGAGCTACCGTCCTGCGTGATGCTCAAGCATGAAGACTGGCCAGGCCTGGAGAAAATTTCCGCCTTGCGCCGCTTCGAGCGCGAGGGCTCGATGCGGCGCATTTCCATACTGGTGGGGAACAACGGGCTGTTTCTAGACTACGAGCTGAGCCGGGGCGCCAACGGCGCCAACACCGGTTATGCCTTCCCGGACATGCTGTGTGATGTGGTGCGACTCGTTGCAACCGGTGAGCGCGAGCAAGCCCATGACCTGTTCGATGCGCACTTGCCGTTGCTGCGTTACGAGCAACAACCCGGCGTCGGCCTGGCGGTACGCAAGTACGTACTGATGAGGCGCGGCCTGTTGACCAGCGTGGCCCAGCGGCGCCCGGCCAGTGTATTGGCCACAGCCAGCCAGCAGGAGGTCGATCATTTGCTGCGGCGCTTAGCGCGGCATGATGGGCGCGCCGCATAGTTGATTGAAATAGAAACGCGCTGGCCTTCATCAGAGGGCCAGCGCGTCCTTTCAGGCGATGATCGGCCCGGATTGGCCGCGTGCCTGAAGGCCCTGCGTGAAGGCGATACTCTGGTTATTGAAAGCGCGACCGACTCGGACGTAGCCTTCGCCAACTAATTAACACCGTCCACGACCTTACTATAGGAGTGGAGGTGCTCACCGGCCACGGTGCAGCCATCGACACTACTACTGCGGCGGGAAAGCTGGTGTTCGGGATCTTCGCGGCACTGGCAGAGTTCGAGTGGGAGTTGATTTCCGAGCGTATGGTCGCCGGGCTCGTCTCGGCACGTGCTCGCGGCAGAAAAGGGGGGCGCCCGTTCAAGATGACCGCTGCCAAACTACCCTTGGCGATGGCGGCCATGGGGCAGCCGGAAACCAAGGCGTCGGATTTGTGTGAAGAGCTGGGTATCACCCGTCAGACGCTCACCGACATGTCTCGCCCAGGGCAGGATGCCTTCCTAAAATTCACAAGTTCGGTATGTGCTGCGGGCAAGATGAGGGCTTAGTTAACCATCACCTCGTCCAGTGCCTGCTCGAGGGTGCTGACCGTGCGCTCGATATTGTGCAGCTTTTCGAGTCCGAACAGACCGATGCGGAAGGTCTGGAAGTCGGCCGGCTCGTCGCATTGCAACGGCACTCCGGCGGCGATCTGTAGGCCGTGGTCGGCAAATTTCTTACCGCTCTTGATGTCGGCATCATCGGTGTAGCTCACCACTACGCCAGGGGCCTGAAAGCCGGCTGCGGCCACGCTTTTGATGCCTTTGCCGGCCAACATTGCGCGCACCCGATCGCCCAGAGCCTGTTGTTCGCCGCGGACCTTGTCGAAACCGTAGGCTTGCGTCTCTTTCATCACTTCGTTAAATCGCGCGAGGGAATCGCTGGGCATGGTCGCATGGTAGGCATGTCCGCCCTGTTCGTAGGCCTGCATGATCTGAAGCCACTTTTTCAGGTCGCAGGCGAAGCTGCTGCTATGCGTCTGTTCGATGCGCTCGAGGGCCAAAGAACTGAGCATCACCAAGGCGCAGCAAGGGGAGGCGCTCCATCCTTTCTGCGGTGCGCTGATCAGCAGGTCGACTGCGCATTTCTGCATATCAACCCAAAGCGTGCCTGAGGCGATGCAGTCCAGCACGAACAGGCCACCCACCGCATGCACGGCGTCGCCGACGGCCCGCAGGTACTCGTCGGGCAGGATAATCCCTGATGAGGTTTCAACGTGGGGGGCGAAGACAATCTGCGGCTTCTGCGCCTGAATGGCTGCCAGCACTTCGTCCAGAGGGGGTGGGGCGTAGGCAGCCTGGCGACCAGTGTCGACCGGTCGGGCTTTCAGCACCGTGGTGGCCGCCGGGATGTTGCCCATCTCAAGGATCTGGCTCCAGCGATAACTGAACCAGCCGTTGCGTATCACCAGGCATTGCTGGTCGGTGGCAAACTGTCGCGCCACCGCTTCCATGCCGAATGTGCCGCTGCCCGGGACCACCGCAACAGCCTGGGCGTTGTAGACCTGTTTCAGGGTCCTGGAAATGTTCTTCATCACGCCTTGAAATGACTGCGACATGTGGTTGAGCGAGCGGTCGGTGTAGACCACTGAGTACTCGACCAGCCCCTCGGGATCGATATTGGGATATAGCTTTGACATGGGGTGACTCCTTTGGCAGAGATCTCAGTGGTATCGACCCTGCCCTAAGCCTTGGCAAATGACAAGATTGCTCGGGATTGAATTGCGACTTCTGTCGAGCGGCTGGCATCATCAGGTCGATTACTGGACGTAGCAATGCTCGCAGGTGGCTGCTGAGTTGTGGGAGGGTGGGCCTTAAAGGTTCCTACCTTTTTACGTTCGGTCGATAACGACCCGTTACGAAGGGCAGCAGCCGACCCAAAGCAACCTTAGGCGATTGGCAGAATGCAGCCGACTCTGTTGAAAAGGGTAGTCTCAGCCGCGAATCAGGATTGCCCCCGGAGGTACTTGCCATTCCAACTTCTGACAACTGCCTGGCGGCGGTTGGTGTCCTGCTGGTCGGTCGGGATACCAGATGCGGCATTCGCCAGGTGGTGGCAGGTGTCCGGCCGGTACGTCATACCCATGATGGGGATACGGATCATAGTCGCCGTACCCATAAGCCACGCAGCCGGCACACAGCAAGAGACCGACGCTGGCCGAAAGCAGGCGAGTGACACGGTAAAGCGCCCTTTGGTCCAAGCCCCCAATTGAATTATTCACGATAGGCTTTCTCCCGCTCTCGATAGAACTCCGCTCTATTCTTGGCATCTTCCCGCTCCATTTCCTCGAAATGCTTGCGCTCTTCGCGATCCATCTCCTCATGGAACTTCCCGTGTTCACTGTCCGCCTCCATGTCAGCCTTGTCCATTTCCCGGTGGTGTTCCCAGTAACGCTTATTCGCCTCCCGAATGTCTTTGTCCGGGTCATCAGCGAAAGCACCCACTGAGGTGAAGCAGAGCAAGGCGAGTGCGAAAACGGGAGCTTTTTCCATGGTGATTGTGTCTCTGGTAAGGATGGACGCAGGCCGCGCTATCCGCGGCTTCCAGTAGACAACAAGAATCGCAAGCTGCTGCGCGGGGTATCATTACTTGGGGCGTTCCTGCGGGAACTTCAGGGTACTGGTCAGGTCAATAGAAGCCCCTTCATCCGTAATGATGGGACAGTGAACCACCCCCAGCCGATCAGCGCTGGAGGCCTGTTTTACGACAGTGCCGTCTATGATCAACCGAGTCTGTCCCCTGATGCCAACCAAGAGTTTGCTGCCAGGTCTCATCCTGACGTTCTGCGCAGCCGCATCGCTTTGCTCGGTGGCTGCCGAGCGAAGAGCCTCCCCGCAAAGTAACAACGCATCAACCACCCTAATTGAATCCGCCTCGCAGCAGTATGCAGATGGCCAGTTGGACCAAGCCGCTGCTACGCTGGAGCGTGCGCTGCATATCCAGCCGAACAATCCCGCGACGCTGCACTACCTCGGTGTGTTGCGTCTTCAGCAGGGACAGTACCAGCAGGCTGAAGCGCTGGCGGCGCGCTCCAACATGCGGGTTGGTCGCAACGTCGAGTTACGCAACCGCAACTTCCAATTGATCCAGGCGGCGCAGCAGGCCCTGGCTTCGAGTACCCTACCCAACGCCGAACAGGATCGGGTTACGGTACAGAAGGGGCTGAAAGAGGAAGCCGGAAGGCGCCGCGAAGCAGAGATGGCGGTCTTTGAGCAATCCATTCCGGACACTGGGCGCGACGCTGGAAACTTCGCTAGCGCAGAGGCAGATCGGGTTTCGGATGCACCAACGGCTGGCAGAGCCGGGCCCGAAGGAAAATTGCTAAGGTCAAATGTCGAGCCAGAGCGGGCGTACGCTGAGGTAGAGATTCCCCGCGGCCATATGCCGCCTCCGGGCAAATGCCGTATTTGGTTCCCTGATCGTCCGCCGTGGCATCAGCCTGCACCCGGCAAATGCAAGAAGCTGCGATATCGTGTTCCCTCAGGGGCCTACCTGGTGCGAGGTTGAGTTTCTGAGTGTCCGCTCCTGGCCGGTTGCTGCCTGTCGGGAAGGGCTGCAAACGACCCAAAGCGGACGTTGCTGAACATCTGCCGATTGTCTTAGGACGACGCCTCAAGCCACTGCATCGAAATATCTATTCGCCGATCCTACGAGGGTCGCGTTGGCAACCTTAGAAATACAACAGTGCTTCCACGGTTCCGGTCAGTTGGTTTCGAGCGTCACCCTGGCCGAAAGGACGCGCGTCATCGCGACCGTCGAACCAGTCGTAGCGCAGTTCCGGGCGCAGTGTCAGGTATTTGTTGAAGTCATACCGCAGCCCCGTGGTCAGCGCATTGAAGGCGCCGCGAGCGGTGGAAGAGGGGAACAGAATGTAGCCGTCCGGGTCGTCGAAATGCTCGGCTCGTACGGAAAACGACAAGTCCTTGCGTTGCTGGTACGTCAACACGACGTTGGCCCCCCACCAGTGTGCGCCATCGAAACCGGGGCCGGTAACGATGTCCACGGTCGACGCGTTGCCATCGCCCGATTGACGGCCGTAGACCATTTCACCGCCCATCGACCACTGTTCGTTGAATTTGTGCCAGCCATTGAGCGAGTGCTGCTGCTTGAACTGACCGTCAGCGGAGATCAGGCGGCCGCGGGGCGTTTGTATGTCGTTGCGACTGTCGTTTTGTGAATCGCCGACGAGAAACTCATAGTCGATCCAGGTGGTCATGTCGGACGTGCGCCAGCGCAGTGCGCCAAGCAGCGACTGGCTGTCGTTGTTGTCGCGCAAGTTGCCTTGACCCTGGATCACGCCGACCTCCGCACCGAGCAACATGTTGGAGTTGTTGACCAGGCGTTTGCCTAGCAGGAAGCCGGAGACCGCGCCGGACTCGGTCATGAAGGCGTAGGAACGACTGGCAAACGGGTTGCGTGCCGCACGCACGTTGGGTGGGATTTCGTAACCCAGCGCCGGGCCAAAAATGCCGACGATCGCGGTAAAGCCGCCGGCATATGGCAGGTAAGCCGTGGCGGCGATGTTAGGTACGGCGAGGAAGTTCTGTTTGTCGCGCCGGGCCTTGTCCGGATCGTCGTCACCTGGAGAGTTGATGCCCCAGTGCATGTCCCAACCGTAGGTGCGGGCTTGTTGAGCATTGCGTCCATAGGCGGTTTCGAAGGTGAAACCGAACGAAGCTTCAGTGGGCGCCGGACCGGGCAACGGCGTGACGCGCGGGATGAAGTTGGCCTTCAGAGCCTTGTCGGCAAACAGGTGAAGGGTCGCGAGCTCAAAGCCCTCATCGCCGAATCCGGCGACGGGCGTGCTGGTCTGCCCTGACTTGCGATCATCATGGGACGAGTTGTTATTATGCGAATAACCGGCGTCGAGCAGACCGGATACCTTGATCCCGTAGTCGCGCTCCAGCGAGTCATCGAAAATGCTGCGAAATACAGTGCCTTCGCCGACATCGGCCGGTTGGCCTGCCAGGCAATGACCCGTTGCGAGGGCGAACAGAACCGCACCGAACGATTTGACGTTGATGTTCTTCATGGGGTTTCTCTTGTTTTTATCGGGATGCGGCTATTCGCTGGCCGCGGTGCGGGACACTCAGTTGGTGACTGGCACAGCCGTCGTCCGATTCAGGCGCCAGAAGCCGATGACGCCGATGGCGGTGATACTGGCGGGAATGGCGGCGGCCACCAGCAGGTCACTCGTCGACCATTGCAGAGACAGGAGCAGGGCGCCGATGAACGGGCCGCAGATGCCTCCCAAGCGTCCCAGTCCCAAGGTCCAGCCCGTGCCGGTGGCGCGCAGTGCCGTCGGGTAAAAAGTAGCGGTCATGGCGTTCAGTGCCGCTTGGCCGCCGAGGATGCCGAAACCGGCGACGGCAATGCTCAGGTAGGCCAGATTGATCGATGCATAAAAATGGCTGAACAGGACGATGGCCGCGGCAGAGACAATGAATGTGGGGACGAGCACGGCGCCGAAGCCGCGTCGGTCGACAAACCAGCCCAAGAGCCAGCCGCCCGCCAGGCCACCCAGCCACATGGACGTGCCCGCCAGTACCGCCTGCGAAGGTGAATGGCCCGCGCCACTCATCAGCACCGGCGTCCACGATGCGAGGAAATACACGCAGAGCATGTTCATGAAGTTGATCAGCCAAAGCAGCAAAGTGCCGGGCAGCCTGCCATCGGCAAACAAGTGAGCGAGTGACAGGCCTTTTTTGCGCGGTTCACCGATCACCAGGGTCGTTTGTTCGCTGATTTGAAGGCCGGGCTCTATACGGGTCAGGATGGCCCTGACGCGGTCGAGTTGGCGTCCGCGCAGAACGCACCACTGCAGTGATTCGGGGAGTGCAAAAAACATCAGCAAACCGAGGCACAAAGGGGCGATGGCGCCCAAATAAAACACCGCTTGCCAGCCGTATATAGGAATCAGCGCGGCAGCAATGGCGCCGCCGACCAGTCCGCCGACGACCATCCCCGACGAGACCAGCGTCAACAGCATCACACGGTTGTGCCGGGGGGCATATTCCGTCACCAGGGTCGCGACGTTGGGCACGATGGCACCCATGGCGATGCCGGTAAAAAAGCGCAGTGCGAGCAAACCGTCCACCGTAGTGGCCTTGGCGGTGAAGTACATCAGGATGGCCATGACCAGGGAGGCGGCCACCAGTACTGGCCGGCGACCGACACGGTCGGCCACCGAGCCCAGGGCGAGTGAGCCGATCAACATGCCGAGCATGCTGATGCTAAATACCGGGCCCAGGTTGGCTTTCGCGATGCCCCATTCGGCGATGAGGCTTGGGGCGGCGTAAGCCATGGCTTGAATGTCGAAGCCATCGACGACCATGCACAGGAAGCATTGGACGAGTACAAGCATCTGAAAGGCGCCCAAGCGACTCCTTTCGACGATCGCGCAGATGTCGAGTTGATTGTTCACGAGCGAATACCTCTGTTGTAGTTATTTTCGGTAAGTGTTGGACGCACGATCAAAGCGGTGGCCGGGTATTGAAAGTCTCTTTTGCGCGGTGATTAATCAGGCCGCGAGCCAGCTGCTGGCCTCGGCGCGCATAGCCTGCTCCAGCTCGCTGCCACGGGTGGCGAAAACCCGTTCAAGCGCGAAGCCACTTTTATCCAACAGGTAGGCCAGCGGCGCGTATTCCCGTGGGTAGCGCGCCACGGTTTCACGATCTATCTCGACCACGCCCTGGGGGAACGTAAAGCTGCCCATGTCGTAGATGCTCTGACGCTTGACCAGCTTCCAGGCGCCCTGGCGTTTCTCGACCAGGTCATAGAAGCGGTTGTGAACGCTGCAACCCAGGTTCAGCCGGACGTTATCGGCAACGATCACCGCGTTGGTTTCCACCACCGCCTTGTTGCCATTGAAACTGACCACGGGTGTGCCGATCAGGTGTTTGGTGCGCAAGTCGGATTTGCCCATGCGCTTGGAGCCTTCGACGAATTCGGCGAACGGACCTTCAAACCAGGTGATTTCAATAACCCCGTCCGGGTGCGCGAGGTTGGCCAGTTGCTCCCATTGACCCAGGTCGCGGTGCATCCATCCGGTAATCAGATCGGTGATTTGAAGTCTGTCTTCCAGGTAACTCTGCATGATTGTTCTCGGCAGGGGGTGTGTTGTTGAATTCAGCATCTGCTGCTGGACAGATAACTTCAAATAGATTGATATGAATGATCGATCATTAAATCTGATGGAGTTGGATGCTCATGGATCTGCGTCATTTGCGGTATTTCCTCGCGGTTGCCGAGGAAGGTCATTTCGGCCGGGCAGCCCAGCGTTTGCACATTGTCCAATCGGCGCTGAGCATGCAGATCCGCGCCCTGGAAGAGGAACTCGGCGGCCCGCTGTTCCTGCGCACCAGTCGTCGCGTCGAGCTCACCGAAGCCGGGATTCTTCTGCGTGCTGAAGCGCAGCGCACCCTTGACCAGGCCGCGCATGCCCAGCGTGTAGTGCAGCGTTCCTTGCGGGGCGAGATGGGCACGGTGCGTATTGGCTTCGCCGGCAATGCGGTATTCAGTGGACGGTTGATGGCCGACGTCCGCGCTTTTCGCGCGGCTTACCCGGATGCTGAAGTCATCCTGCGCGAGCTGGCGCCGCAGTTGCAGGTCGAGGCCATTCAAAACGGCCAATTGGACTTGGGTTACGCGCCCAGTCATGGCGGTCAGGCCCACGATAGCGAGCTATTGTTTGAGCGAATCGGCACTTGGCCGCTGGTCGTTGCATTGCCCGAGGACCATCCCCTGGCGCACCAGAGAACCTTGCGCGTGCCGATGCTCGGCGCCGAGTCGCTGATCATTTACGCCGCGCATGGCGCCGATGAATACATGCTGGCTGGGCTGCGAAAGGCGCTGGGACGCGAGCCCAAGGTTCAACGTACCACCAGCACCTTGAGCGTGCTGGCGTTGGTGGCGGCCGGTATGGGTGTCGCGATGGTGCCGGCGCCCTTGATGCAGGTCACGATTCCGGGCCTGACCTATCGTCCATTCGACGATGTGGAACCGCACACCGACTTGCTGCTCATCAGCCGCGTCAAGGAAATCGGCGGTGCAGTGCGGGCGTTCCTGAGGGTTGCCCATCAAGGTGGCGTGGCGTCTGCGGCGCACTGAAACCTCAATCGTGCCAGCAGCGATACCAGCCGTTTTTTTCGCTGATGTGCAACGGGGTCTGATAGAGGTCCGAAAGATGTGCGCTGGTCAAGAGATCGGATTTTGGACCGTCGGCAATGATCCGCCCCTCCCTGATCAACACCACGCGATCGATTTCCGGAATGATCTCGTCAACGTGGTGGGTGGTAATGATCAAAGAACGGCCCTCACTGCAAAAACTGCGCAGCAGCGTGAGCATGGCCAGGCTCGCCCCCATGTCCAGGCCATTGGCCGGTTCATCGAAAATCAACGCCTCGGGATGATGCACCAGCGCTCGGGCCAGCAACAGGCGTCTTTTCTGGCCGGTGGAAAGGCGTTGGAACATGCAGGATTCATCCTGCGAAACCCCCAGTCTGGTCATCATTGCGCGAGCCTGCTCAAGCTGCAGCTCCGTCAGTTGCAGGTGCTCATGACGGCCAATGGCGCCGAAAAAACCGGAAACCACAACGTCCAGTGCGCTGGTGTAGGGCGTGTAATCCTCTTGCAGGTCCTGCGACACGAAGCCGATCCTGTCCCGCAGTTGCCACAGGTGTAGGGTCTCGCTGCCAAACAGCTTCAGATAGCTGCCTGGCTGGGCAACCGGGTAGAGTTCCCGGTTTATCAATTTCAGCAGAGTGCTTTTACCCGCGCCATTGGGGCCGAGGATCGCCACACGCTCCTGCGGTCCGATTTTCAAGGACAACTGGTCGAGTACTCGGGTCTGTTGCTGATACGCCGTGACTTGATGGAATTCGATCATCTGAAAAACCTTGCAGAAAAATGCAGAAATAGCCGGGCTAGATGCGGAATCTGTCGATGTGCCCGCGCAGCCCTGCGGCCAGCAGCGACAACTCTTCGCTAGTCGAGTGAATCTGTACAGCGCTGGCCGAAGTTTGTACGGACAGATCCCGAATATTGACCAGGCTCCTGTCTATTTCCCGGGAAGCCAGAGCCTGTTGTTCTGAAGCACTGGCGATGACCACGTTCATTTGACTGATCGTCTCCACCGCAACGGTCACTTCCTGCAAGGCTGAATCCGCTTCCCGGGCAATGCCCAGTGTCGAGTGGACGCGTTCGGTACTACGTTGCATGGACGCCAGCGCGTGTGTCGCTACGCTACGCACCGAGCTGACCATGAGCTCGATTTCCTCTGTCGATTGCTGCGTCCTGAACGCCAGCGCCCGAACTTCCTCTGCGACGACGGCGAACCCGCGACCCGCTTCGCCAGCCCGGGCGGCTTCAATGGCGGCGTTGAGTGCCAACAGGTTGGTCTGCTCGGCAATTGACCGTATCACTTCAAGCGCCCGGTTGATCCCGGACACACTGCGTGCAAGCTCCTGGACACGATCCGCGGTCATCGAGATGCCCTCTGTCAACATCGAGAGCGACTCGAGGGTCTCCATGACTCGTGATTTTCCGGTTTGCGCCGCCGCATCGGTGGTTCGTGAAGCAAGGGCCGTCGCCGATGCGTGTCTCGCCACTTCATCAACGGCTGCCGTCATTTCATTGACTGCCGTGGCGGCCTGTTCTATTTTCTTGTTCTGCTCCTGAAGTCCGCTGGTCGTTGTCGCGATCACGCCATGAAATTGCTGCGAAGACAGCGCCAGTTGGGTGGACGAGCCGGTTATGCGCAAAACAGTGTCGTGAAGGTGAACCTGCATGGTCTTCAATGCCTTTAGCAATAAGGCCGGTTCGTCGTTCCCCGTATCGTTGATGACGGATGTCAGGTCGCCGCGTGCAATATTCTGCGCGACCTTGAGAGCGTCGAGCAGTGGCTGGTTGATACTTCGGGTGTAGAACGTCGCCAGCATTACCGTCAACAGCGCGGCGAGGGCAATTGCCGCGATGACTCCCGTCACCACGCGTTGGCGGGTTTGTTGTTCAAGCTCGGCCACCTGTTGGTATTGCTGCAGATAAAAATCCAGCAATTGACTGGAGCGTGCGCCCAGCTCCATGGCGAATTTGTCGATAGGGCCATTGAGAATATCAGTGGCTGCCTGGCGCTGACCTTCGCCGGCCAGCCGGATGACCTCGAGCTGTTCATGACGGAACGCTGTTGAAGCGTCCAGGTAACGTTGAAAAATCTCCTGCTCCGACGGTCGCCGAAGATGCGCGGTAAACGCATTTTGCTGCTGGCGAACATTTTCGAGTACTTGCATCAGCGAATTCTGATTGGCTGATAGGGCCGCCGGGTCCCGCAGGACGACCATGCGGAAGGTCATGATCCCGGCTCGATCCTCTGCATTATTCAATGCTGCCAACCGGATGATTCCAGGAACCCAGACCTCTCTGATCGCGTCGGACTGCACACTCATCTGCTTGACCATACTCAACGAGAACAACCCGAGCAGCAGAACGACCAGGCCAAACAGGCCAAAGCCAAAAATCGAGCGCGGTGCCAATTTCATTTTTCTGAAAAACAACGGATTTTCCTCAAAGAAGGAACGATTCGGCGCCAGCTTGTGGCCGGCGCCGTTGTTTCAATGAAACGCTTTAGGGATGGTTCAGTGCCGAGTGATCGTGGCACTCGGCACTGGCTGCACACCTTGTGCATGACGGGGCGTGTCGCTGCATGCAGACACGCCCATTCCGACATCCTGTCGCTCTCCGGGAGGAGTGAATGTGTTAAACGCTGTCAATGCCCTGGGCGGCAGGTACAGAAGTTCTTGCGGGCGCCGTTTCGCGCAAACAGGTCGCGACCAGTAACCCGACCAGCACAGCGCCGAGTGCCAGGTACATAGTGTTTTCGATGCCGTGATGCTGGGCGATATACCCCGCGATGGCGGGCGCTACGCCGCCACCAAAAATCTCACCGATGCCCACCACCAGACCGGTGGCGGTGGAGGTCAGTGCTGCTGGAACGGATTCGCTGGTGAGCGGCCCGACGGTCATGCAGATCATGCTGAAGTTGAAAAAGATCGTCAGGAACAGCAGCGCGAACAATTTCACCGGTTCAGCGCCCGTGCCCATCAGCAGCCATAGAAAAGCCCCTGTCGCCACGAACGAGATGAGCACCACCGGTTTGCGGCCGATACGGTCCGACACCGCCGGCATGATCAACTGCCCGAGAAAACCACCGAGGCCGATCGCCGACATCACAAAGCCCATCTGCTGCACTTGCAGGTGTAAATAGTCCATCAGGTAATTGGGCATCATCACGCTGATGACGAACAGGCACGTGAGCATGCAAAACATGCCGACGATGTTCAGCCACACATTGCGAAAGCGTAGGGCATCCAGCCAGCCCGGGTGATCGGAGGCGGTGCGGCTTTCGACCTTTTGCGGGGTCACGGCGCGGGTTTCCCGCAGGTAGCGGTACATCGCCAGGGCCAACAGGAAGCCCGGCAACGACACAATCACAAAGACCCAGCGCCAGGACGGCACCACCAGCAGTAATTGAGTGGCGAGAATCGGCGCGAGGCCCAGACCCAGGATCGGGAAGAACGCCTGCTGAATCCCAATGTTCATGCCCCGTCGGCGAGGATGCGAGGACTCCGCCGTGGCCGCCAGCGCTGTCGGGGTAAACGCACCTTCGGAGATGCCCATGATCGCGCGGATCAGCATCAACCCGCCGATGCCGGTCGCCAGACCGGAAAGCCCCGCGAGCAACGAGAACACCAGCACGGCCGGGATCAGTACTTTGCGGCGCCCGATTCGATCGGACAGTCGCCCCATGAAAATCGAAGAAATGCCCCAGGCCAGCCCCAGGACGGCGGTCACATTGCCGAGGTCCTGGTAGTCCAGGCCGAGGTCTTTCATCATCACCGGGAACAGCGGCAGGATGATGAACCGATCCAGGCCCACCAGGCCGAAACCCAGTGCCAGCAAGGCCACCGCTTTGAACTCGTAGCGAACATCCCACGCATGCTTATTGTTGTTCATGGTTGTTACTCGGATGGAGTTAATGAAGGCAGCCGCATCAGCAACCCGGCTGCCAGGGGCTTAGAAATAAACCAGTGCTTCGACCAGTCCGGTCAGTTGCGTGCGGTCACGCCCGGCGCCAAATGGGTGATCGTCGGCATTGCCATCGAACACGTCGTAACGCACTTCGGGACGCAGCGAGATGTACTTGTTCAGGTCGTAACGCAGGCCAGCGGTGACGGCGTTGAAGTTGCCGCGGGCGGTGGAAGCGGGCAGCAGGATGAAACCGTCAGGGTCGGCAAAATGCTCGGCGCGTATCGAGTAGGAAAGGTCCGGTCGTTGCTGATAAGTGAGCACGGCATTGGCGCCCCACCAATGCGCGCCATCGAAACCGGGACCGTTGATGATGTCGACGGTGCTGGCTTTGCCGTCGCCGTCCTGATGGCCGTAGACCACTTCGGCGCCCATCGACCAGTTCGAGTCGAAGCGGTGCCAGCCGTTGAGCGAGTGTTGTTGCTTGAACTGGCCGTCTGCCGACACCAGGCGTGACGTCGGCGCCTGCACGTCGCTGAAGCTGTCGTTCTGCTCATCGCCGAGGATGAACTCGTAGTCGATCCAGGTCTGCATATCGGCGGTGCGCCAACGCACGGCCCCCATCAGCGACTTGCTGTCGTTGTTGTCGCGCAGGTTGTTCCAGCCCTGCACTACGCCCAGTTCCACACCGAGAATCCCTGACTCACCGTTGTACAGACGTGTGCCGAGCTGGACGCCGCCGACTGTGCCGGGCTCGCTGACGAAGGCATAGGTCTTGCTGGCAAACGGGTTGCGCGCGGCACGAATGTTCGGTGGGATTTCATAGCCGAGCGCCGGGCCGAAGACGCCGGCCATGGCCGTGATGCCGGAGCCGTAAGGCAAGTAAGCCGTCGCGGCGATATTGGGAATGGCGAGGAATTTCTGTTTGTCACGCTGGGCCTTCGCCAGGTCGTCGTCGCCCGGTGAGTTGACGTCCCAATGCATGTCCCAGCCTTGCGTACGGGCGAATTGCGCATTGCGGCCGTAGTTCATTTCAAAGGTGAAACCGAAGGACGCTTCGGTCGGCGCCGGGCCGGGCAGGGGGGTAATGCGCGGGACCATGTCGCCCTTGAGCGCCTTGTCAACGAACAGATGCAGACCGCCCCATTCCAGGCCTTCGTCGGCGAAACCCACCAGCGGCAGGTTACTCAAGCCATCCTGGCGCTCGTCGTGGGTCGAGCGGTTGTTGCGCGAGTAGCCAACGTCAAACAGACCGGAGACCGTTACCCCATAGTCCTTTTCCAGGGTGTCACCGAACAGGCTGCGAAACAGCGTGCCTTCGCCCGTTTCAGGGGGCTCGGCGGCGTGGGTATTGAGCGTTGCGAAGGCGGCCAGAACCGCACCAAGCGTTTTTACCTTGATGTTGTGCATTGTCTGTCTCTTGTTTTTGTTGTCAGAGTTTTAACGGGCGGGGCGTCCATGCCCCTGGGTGATCGGTGTCAGGCGCGGCAGGCCTTGGGGTCGTTGGCAATGGGCTGTTGACTGGCGTTCTGTTGCAACTGCTGGCGCAGGGAGTTAAGCAACTTCGGTAGTGTCGACAGCTCAGCCACACCGCCGTAGCAGTAGTAGTCAGGGCGCACGACGAGGGCTTTGAGCCCGGCCTCGGCCATGAACTGCAAATACTTGCCGGATACGTCGCGATAGATGCCCTTGGCACTGTCGGCAACGGTGGCCAGTCGCACGACCTTGAGGTCGTACTCGCTGATGAACTGCAGAAGTTGCGCATCGAGCTGCGACAGAGGGTCTTCGTCGCCCCTGACGAGCAAGTGGAAACCGCGGCCGATGAGATCATCGTAACGACCGACCTTACCGCCGATTTCAATCGAGCCGTGTACCCCGAGAATGCCGCGCAATTGACCACCCTCTTGCAAAAGCCCATCGGTCAAACCGGGAAACGGCGGCAGTGGTGCAACATTGCCGCTCAAATACGCAGCGTCACGCTCGGCGGCTTTCACCGGGTCCGACACGCACACCACTTTGCCCATGGCCATCGAGGCTTCGATCACCGCGCGGATCTGCGGTTTGCGCTCCAGGGTGTAGCTGTCCAGCAGGCTGTTGTCGGACAGGCCGCGCAGCAGCAGGTCCAGGCGCCAGGACAGATTCCACGCATCGCGAATGCCCGAGCACATGCCTTGGCCCATGAACGGCGGCATCACGTGGGCCGCGTCGCCGGCCAGCATTACCCGGCCGCTGTGCCAGTTCGAGGCGATGCGCGAACGGAACTGATAGACCGCGTGGCGCACCAGATCGGCGGTGTCCGGCGTGACCCAGCGCGACAGCAGCGACCAGACCTTGTCGGTGTCTTGCAGGTCTTCGATAGTTTCGTGAGGCAGGCGCATGAATTCCCAGCGGCGATAGCCAGGGCCGCCGGGGACCATGGTGGTCGGGCGCTCCGGGTTGCACCATTGGCCGATATCCGGCACGTCCAGTTGCACACCTGGTTTTGGCTGCAGGTCGACCACCAGCCAGTCTTCCTGGAAGCCCAAATCTTGCCATTCAATGCCCAGCGACTGGCGCACAAAACTGTTGGCACCGTCGGCACCGATCACAAAGCGAGCGCGGACGCTTTGCTGCTCTTCGCCCAATGAGAATTTGCCGTCTTGGCGAATCACCCGATTGAGCACCATGTCGCAGCCATTGGCGTCTTGCTTGAGCGCAGTGGCTTCCCAACCTTGATGAATCTGCACGTTGCCGATGCTCTTGGCCTTGCGGTCCAGTGCGGCTTCCAGCGAGGGTTGGTTGAACAGGTAGCCGAACGGCCCGTCGCTGATGGATTCGGCCGACCAGTCGATCTCCACCAGCACTTTCCAGTCGGCATTGAACCACTGGTAGCGCGCCGACGGCTGGGAGATTTTTTCCAGCTCTTCCCCAAGCCCCATGGACAGGAAAATACGACGGATTTCATGATCGTAAAACACTGCGCGAGGCAGTGGATAAAGCGCGGGCCAGCGTTCGAATACGGCGACCGAATAACCCATCTGACCCAACAGAATGGCCAGGGTCTGGCCGACAGGACCGTAACCGGCGATGGCGACATCGACTGTAGTGTGCTGATTCATGACTGTGCCTCGTGTACTGCGCAATGATTTCCGGACGTGGCCGGGCCCGTCGCGCGTTTCAGTGGAATCGCGCGATGCAGGAAGTAAGGTTGGTAGAGGTGGGTTCAGGCCGGTGCCGGAATATCCGCTTCAGTATTGAAAATGAAGTTGTCCGGTACGTTCGGCCCCCACAGGTACAGGGAGTTCTCCGGTGGGAAATCGCCGGCGGGCCATTCGACCCCTTGGTCTATGTAGTCGATGTCTGCCGAGTATTCGCAGAACGAGCCCCACGGGTCCTGCACGTAATGGAAGTAGTTCGAGCCCAAGCAATGACGACCAGTGCCCCAGCCTTTTACGTGCCCGGCAGCCGCCATCTGTGAAGCACCCGCGCCAACTTCGTTGATGTTGTCGACTTCCCACGCCGCGTGGTGCCAGCCTTTGGCACTGCTCTTGGCAAACGCTACTAGATGATGATCACAGCCGTGGGGTGCGTGACTGAAGGCGATAATGTCCAACGATTTGTCGGAAAGCTTCAGGCCCAGCGCTTGTTCGTAAAAGTGCAGGGCACCGATGACGTCCGGCGTGAACAACAGGACATGGGACAGGCGACGAGGACGGATGATGGCCTGATCGTCGCGCGTGGTTGCGCCACGGCTATTGGCCGGGGTGCCGTTGCTAAGATAGGCAGTCTTCTGGTCGGGCATGGTTTTTTCGCCGACCTTGACCTGCAACAGGTTGCCATCCAGGTCGCGGAACCAGATGCCGCCACCAGGATGATCTTCAAGATGCCCGCCAGCGGTTTCGATTTGCTGGCGTAGCGCCGGGAAGTCCTGCTCGTAGCAATTGAAGCTCAGGTAGGCCATCGATTTAGAGGCGGCGGGCAGGATTTTCGCCCACACATGCCCGTCGGCGGCCCGCAGCAGGAGCTGATCCGGTTGACGTTCCACATCGAGGCCGAAGCTTTCAAAGAATTGGCGGGCTTCGTCCAGCGACGGAACGTTCAGTGCGTAGTGATCGATTGAATGCACACCATGGGAAACGCTCATGATTGCCTCCGTTTCTAATTATTGTAATTATTGTTCGCAGGGCTGACGGGCGGCCCTGCGCAAGATCTGATCGGCGTGATCAGGCTTCGTCGACCACCGGGTTGACCAGCTTGCCGATGCCCTCGATGGACACTTCGACTACATCACCGGCCTTCAGGTACACCTTTGGATTCATGCCAAAACCAACGCCTGCCGGGGTGCCGCTGACAATCACGTCGCCGGCTTCCAGAGTCACCGCTTCGCTCAGGGTCGAAATGATGGTAGCCACGTCGAACAGCATGTCGTTGGTGTTGGCCGATTGTACGACCTTGCCGTTGACCCGGGTTTCCAGCAGCAAGCCCTTGCCGCCTGCCGGCAATTCATCGGCGGTGACCAGTACCGGGCCGAATGCACCGGTGTCATCGAAGTTCTTGCCGACGGTCCACTGCGGCGAAATGAACTGGTAATCGCGCACTGAGCCTTCGTTGAACAACGCGTAGCCGGCAACATGGCTCAGCGCATCTTCCTTGCGGATGTGACGGCCGCCGCTTTTCAACACCACGGCCATTTCACCCTCGTAGTCGAGGCTGTCGGATACTCGTGGACGAATCAGCGGTTTGTTGTGGGCGGTCAGGCTGGAGTTCCAGCGCGGGAATAGCGTCGGGTAATCAGGTTGGGCGTACGGCGATTCTTTGGTGTGGTCGGCATAGTTCAAACCCACGCAAACGATCTTGGTCGGACGCGCCATCAGGGGCAGGTAGGCGTCTTCGGCAATCTCGACCAGCGCACCGCTGGCTTCGGCGCCGTGGGTGGTCAGGTCCACACCGCGAGCCAGCAGGGACTCAAGCGTCTCGGCACCTAGAACGCGTACACCTTCGGCAGTAACGAGACCCAGGACAGGTTGACCTTGATTGAGGAAGCGAACGTAGCGCATGACGGTTTCTCTTGTTGGAGTGGAAAGGGCCAGCGTGATGGGCAGCCGACCGCGTAGCCATAAAGCTAGGGCGAAAAATATATATCGTCAATAGAAAAATATATATTTTATCGAATGTGAGAAATTTCGAAGTCTGTGTATGATTCGTGCAGACCGCGTAAAAGGAGTCGAGCTTGAATTCCCCACTGATCACCTGGCAACCCACGGAGCCCGCAGAAAAGCGCACGATGGCCTCTCAACTAGAAGCCAGGATTCGCCAGGACATCATCAATGGCCAACTGGCACCTGGCAGTCGCTTGCGCCTCAAGGAACTGGCCGAAGCTTACGAAGTCGGGGTGATTCCGCTGCGTGAAGCCTTGTCACGCCTGGCTAGCAGCGGCTTTGTCTCGGCAGCGGACCAGAAAGGCTTCAGTGTGGGGCGGATTTCCGCAGCGGAAATCGCTGACATCACCGCCGCCCGCCTGCACATCGAATGCAAAGCCCTGGCCGAGTCCATTCGTCTGGGGAACGTGGAGTGGGAGAGTCGGGTTCTGGCCTCACATCACCGGCTTGATCGCCTCACCATCGTCGAAGGCCCCGAGCGCTTGCTCAAGCCGGAATGGGAAAACGCCCATGAACTCTTCCATCAGGCGCTGATTTCAAGCTGCAATTCCCCAACGCTCCTGCGCTTGTGTACGTCTTTGCGGGATCAGACCGCACGTTATCGATTCTTGTCGATGCACTATCCCGACAGCACCGAGCGTGACGTGCCCAATGAGCACCGCCAACTGATGGATGCTGCGTTGGTCAAAGATATCGACAAGGCTTGCGAGTTACTGGCCAGTCACTATCAGACCACAACCGACTCGGTGCTCAAGCACGCATTGCTCGGATAGCGGTGATGATCTCTCGCTCAAGCTGCGTTGCAATGATTGGTGTGCGGTAGATCACGTAATTAACGCCGAATAAGGGGCATCGAACCTACGTGAGTGACCGGTATTGGCTGTGGATTCAACCGGTCGATGCAACAGATTGGCTAAATCATTCAGCAGGCGTTTCGTAGTTTAGTGTTTTCCGAGGACGGCTATTTAGCTGCCTTGCCACATCATTGAGCCTGGCTTGCGAGTGATCCGCAAGGTCAGTCCCTTTCGGGAAGTACTGCCTTAACAACCCGTTGGTGTTCTCATTCGATCCCCGTTGGCAAGGACGATGAGGATCGCAGAAGTAGACCTTTATGTCGGTAGCCACCGTAAAGCGTTTATGGTCAGCCATCTCTTTGCCGCGATCCCACGTCAGCGATTTGTAGAGTTCTTGGGGTAACTCGCGGGCGTTTTCGATCAGGGCGCTGATGACTGTCTCGCTATCCTTATCGACCAACTTCACCAGCATTACGTAACGGGTATGACGCTCCACAAGAGTGGCAATTTGGCTGTTCCTGCTACCGCACAGCAGGTCACCCTCCCAGTGACCTGGCACCGTCCGATCTTTAACCGTGGCTGGGCGTTCGCGGATCGATACCGCGTCTGTAATTCGACCGTGATTTTCTTTCTTCTGGGTATGATGGCGCGAGCGACGCATGGCTCGCGTTCGCCGTAAATGCTCAAGCAACTCTTTCTTCAGAGCCCCGCGAGCCTGTATGAAGGGGGTGCGATAGATCGTCTCGTGTGACACCCAAGCAGCCTGATCAGCTTGATTAGCTCGGTAGCATCCTTGACCACCGTTGCGTCTGATCTCACGGCTAATGGTCGAGGCTGCTCGCCTTAGCAGTGCAGCTATGGAGCGGACCGAGTTACCCGCCACCACTGCACGCGAAATCTCTTCGTGCTCAGCCAACGTCAGCGCCAATCTGGACCTGCGGCGTACAGCGGGTCTGATACCGCCTGTTTCCGCCAAGATGCGCTGTATCGATGAGTGGTTTCGTTCAAATAGTTGGGCGATCTGCTGGAGAGAGTCGCCTTTCTGCCAGTGATCCCACATCAGTTTTTTCTGGCTTTCGGTGTAATAAATCCGAGGTCTCTGCTTCATCTGCAACACTCCTTCTACCTTTGATACGATCAGCGTCCCCCATTTACGTCAAAGCACAACTCGAAACTAACGTCCTTCGGATCTCAAGCGATGAGCGCCCGCTAGCGCCAACACGGCGAGCGCTTTTGGCCATGTTTTCCAGACATCTGTGAACTCAGCACTGCTGCAGCTGATGCAGGCTTCCCTCCGATCGGGTCGCGCGAGATTGCCCCGGCCGTTTGTGACCGTTTCATTTCTGGATGGTCGCTATTTTTTCATCGCTGCGCTCCGCCCATCCTTTCATTTGCCATTTATCTCAACTGGTGTTGATATAATTTGCGGGTGGACGTAGGCTCGTGGAAAAGCCGGATCAGGTACGTCATCGACCTAAAGCTCCAAACGCGTGCGCTATTACAATAATAAGGACACAAGAGATGAAACGTTGGTCAGTACTTGTTGGATGTTTTCTCGGAATGAGCATTGCGCCGCCCGCCATTCTGCTGATTCCGCTGGGTCTGTTCATGAAGTCGGTGACCTCCGAGTTCGGTTGGTCGCGTACCGATTTTTCCATCATCATTTCCGTCGCTGCCATCTGCAACGCGCTGGTAATGCCACTGGCCGGCTACCTCGTTGATCGCTTCGGCGCACGTCGTGTCGCGCTGATTGGCACAGTGCTGGGATGCGGCAGCTACATGTGCCTGTCGCTCACTCACTCGTTCGGTGCGTTTGTCGCGGTCACGGCGTTGAGCGTGGCGCTGGGCAATCTGGCGAGTTATCCGGCCTTCCTGTTTTTGACGCAACGCTGGTTCGACAAGCGCTTGGGTCTTGCTTTTGCCATTACCTCGTCGGGCCTTGCGGTCGGCACGGGCGGGTTCTCCTATCTCATTTCGCAAAACATCGTACTGCACGGCTGGCGAGAGGCTTTTCTGGTGGCTGGGGCGATCGCCTTGGTCATTGGCCTGATCAATCTCGCAGTGTTTGTTCGTGACAACAAAGGGCCGATTCCCGAGGCTGAACGCCGCGACGAGAAAACTCAACTTGAACAGTCTGGCTTGACGCTGCGGGTTGCCATGGCAACGCGTGACTTCTGGCTGTATTCGCTGGCCTTTGTGCTGGTGCTTTTTGGCGCAGTGGGCGCCAGCTTTCACCTGCCCGCGATGCTGTCGGATTGGGGCGCATCATCTGCCCAGATCGCCGGCATCATTGCTGCTGGCTCTGCCGGTTCGCTATTTGGGCGACTTTTCGGTGGTGCCTTGCTCGATCATCTTCACACTCGAACCGTGGCCGGCATTTTCCTCACCTGTCAGTTGGTGGGTTTCCTGATGTTGTTGGATGGGCTGAATTGGGCGTTGGCTGCCAGCTTTCTGATTGGCGCAACGCAGGGTGCCGAGATCGATATTCTGGGCTATCTGATTGCCCGCCGATTTGGCCGATTGGCCTACGCACGGATCTTTGGCAGCGCCTTTTCGGTGACCCTGCTGGGCGCCATTATCGGCCCCATCGTGCTGGGTATGGTTTTCGACAAAAGCGGCTCTTACACCCTGGGCTTGATGCTGTTTCCGGTACTCCCGGTGCTTGCGTTTGGCATGTTGTGTCTGTCCGAAAAGTCACCCAAAGAACCTCTGCGTCTTATCACTCCCGAAACCGCATAGCGCAGGCTGATAAACGCATCTTGCGAAAACGCAGCTTTGTGAAAAATAACACGGGCACTGTTGCGCCGGCGTTTGACGTCTGCAATGCGCAAATGACGACCGACAACAAAAATAATAGGAAACAGTATGCCGCCCCATCCAGACGGGACGAACCGAATCCGTAAGCATGCACCTGAATTTGTACGGGTCACTTTGGCGGCAGCGTTGGCTATATGGGCAGCTCAGTCGTTTAATGCTCGCGCTGAAACAATGCCGACGACCCAAAATGCAGCCGGGCAGATTGCCCCGGAACTGAAACAACCTGCTGAGCGGCTTGATCAAACGGCTGCGAAAACAGTACTGCCAGACAGCCAACTGCTGGGTCAAATTATCGAGCGTAAAAAGCAGTTCGCGAAAATCGATGCATTGGTTGAGCAAGGCCAACTGACCGAGTTGCCCCCGCCGTCTGAAAGTATCATCGGTGACGCGGGTGGAATTCGCAGTGATCTGGCTAAACACGGCATCGGTTTCAATATTCTGAACATGACCACTTTTTCCAATAACTACCTTGATCACGACCGTCACAACCCACAAGCTTACGGCGGTGAGCGTCCCACTTACTCGTCGAATTTATTGGTCGGGATTACGTACGATCTGGGACAGGTTGGCCTGGAAAATGGCCAGCTTATCTTCGGCGTCGGTAGTTACTACTCCAGTTGGGATGAAGTGAATCCGTCATCGAAGTTCAGCTATTCGCGCATTGCTTACTACCAAAGCCTGTGGGACAAGACCGTTGAATTCAAGATGGGTGTGCTGCCCAATGACCTGGAGTTCATCGGCCCGTTCACTGGCGGCACGCTGGTGGGCGGCACTCAAGGTTTGCAGGCAGTTATCCCATTCCAAGTGGGATTGAGCCACGCGCCCGTTTCCAGCCCCGCGGCGAACGTGACCTTGAACCTCGGTCACTTCTATAACAAGTTCGGTGTACAACGCAGTATCAGTCCTGACGGTATGGGGCCGGAGATCGATCGCCATTTGGGCGAACTCGATCTGCATGTAGATAACGCCGGGGCGCTGTACATCGATGAGCTTGGATATAAACGTGCGTCTACACCGGGTACCCCGTATGCGTGGCTGCGCGCCGGTTATATCCATAACACGTCGGAATATACGCAGTTCCTGAGCAATGAGCGCAGTGACGACAATTGCGCGGGTTATGTGTTGGGTGATTATCAGTTTCACCAGTTCGACAGCGCGATTGCATCCCGTGGACTTTATGCCGGTTTTACCTGGATGTCTGCGCCAGAAGATCGCAACTTGTTTGACCTGTATTACGGGTTTCGTGTGTTCGCAAAAGGGCCATTGGACTCGCGTCCATTCGACATGGTGATGCTGGAGTACGGGTATACCAGCTACAGCGACGACGCCAACAAAAAGCTCGATGCGCTCGATGTGTCAAATGCTGACGATTCAAAGTCGACAACACTCGCCTACAACATGCGGGTAGCCGCCGGCACCTATGTTCGCGCGGGGCTAAGTTACGTCGAAAACCCTGCATTCAGTCCCGATGTGAAAGATGCACTCAATCTGCAAGCCAGCTTCACGCTGTTTTTCTGAACGTCGATTTACAAACGAATCAATTTTGCGCCGGTTTTTACCGGCGATAGACGAGAGAATCTCACCATGAGCGATACGCAAAAACTGTACACACCCTCCACACCATTACCGCCTGCCAGAACCGGCCTGCTGACCGCATTTGAACCCGGAACGCGAGTGCTGAAAAAAGGCTTCCAGATCGCCCCGCAGTTCCGCCCGATCCCCGTCGACATCGTGTTCGAGAAAGACGTGGCGGTGCAGTTGCGCGATGGCGTGACCATTTACGTGGATGTGTTCCGCCCGGCGGGCAGCGAAAAGGTACCCGTCATTATTGCGTGGAGTCCTTACGGCAAAGGACAGGGCACCTCCGTCAGTGTGATGGGCGTGTTCGGCCTGGTGGGCCTGAACAACAATGTGGTGTCAGGTCTGGCCAAGTTCGAAGCGCCGGACCCCGCTTATTGGTGCGCAAACGGTTACGCGATCTGCAACCCGGACATTCGTGGTTGCGTCGACTCCGAAGGCGACAGCGTGCTTTGGGATCGTCAGGACGGCCGCGATTGCCACGACCTGATCAACTGGCTGGCTGAACAGTCATGGTGCAGTGGCAATGTCGGCATGAGCGGTACCTCGTACCTGGCGGTTTCGCAGTGGTTTACCGCGGCCGAGCAGCCTGAGGCACTCAAAGCCATTAACCCGTGGGAAGGCGTCAGCGATGTTTACCGCGACCTGGTGTTGCGCGGTGGCATGCCCGATCTCGCCTTCGCCGGGCTGTTGCAGAACGGCAGTTTCTTCGGCAAGAATCAAAAAGAAGACATCCTTGCTGAAGCCGCGCGTTACCCGCTGATGAACGAACTGTGGGAAAACAAAATCCCCGAGTTCGAGCGCATCAACGTGCCGGCTTACATCGTCGCCAGCTATTCCAATACGCTGCACACCGCCGGGACATTCCGCGCCTGGCGGCGGATCGCCTCGCACGACAAATGGCTGCGTATCCATAACACTCAAGAGTGGCCTGATTACTACGACGAAGCGAATGTGGAAGACCTGCGCCGCTTCTTCGACCGTTACCTCAGAGACCAGCCCAACGACTGGGAGGCCACACCTCGCGTGCGTTATGCCGTGCACGACTTCGAAGGCGGCGACCAGGTTAACGTCGCAGCAGACGAATTTCCGCCGCAAGGCGTGGTGTCGACCCGGTTTTACCTCGACGGTCGCACCCGCACGCTGGCAACCCAAGCGCCGGCCGCCGATGTGGCGGTCTCGTATAACGTGGCCAACAACCCGAATGTGGTTTCGTTCATCACCCGTTTCGACGAGACGACCGAGCTGGTCGGTTATCCCAAAGCGCACCTTTGGGTCGAAGCCAAAGGCGCCGACGACATGGACCTGTTTGTGCTGGTGCAGAAGCTCGATGCCTACGGCACGCCGCTGCAGCAGTTCACCACACCCAACCACAGCGCGATGATTCACGACCTCACCGATCACGGCGCAACCATTCTTCGTTACAAAGGCTCGGACGGGCGCTTGCGTGTCTCGGCGCGGCATCTCGATAAAGCGCTTTCTAGCGAAGACGTGCCGGCGCACAGTTTCGATCGTGTGGAAAAACTCGCCCCCGGTGAGATCGTCGACATCGAGATCGACTTGCTACCGCTCGGCATCAAGTTCTATCCCGGGGAACAACTGCGTTTTGTCATCAGCTCGCGGAACCTGATGGGCACGATGATGCCTGGCATCGCAGAGTACATCGGTGCCAACAGTGGGGAGCATGTGATCCACACGGGCGGTGAACACGCCTCCTATCTGCAACTCCCCGTCAAAATCAGCTGATCTCTGACGTGCGCCGTGCTCTTCACAGGGTAGGGCGCACTACACCTTCGACTCTGAAAACCTAAGTCGACAGCGTCATGGTTTCCTTTCAGGAGATGAATGCATGATCCTCATTACATCGGCCAATGGTAACCAGGGCAAGCGACTGGTACCCAAGCTGCTCGCGTCCGGACATCAGGTGCGGGCTTGCGTGAGAACCGAAGCGTCGGCTGAGCAACTGCGAGCACTCGGCGCGCAACAAGTGGTGGTGGGCGATCTCGCCGACCCGGTGTTCATTGCCAAGGCGATGAAAGGCGTCAAAAGCGTGTACCACATCGGCCCGACGCTGCATCAAGACGAGCGCGCGATGGGTTTCGCCATGATCGACGCCGCCAGGGCGGAGGGCGTGAGCCACTTTGTATTCAGTTCAGTACTCCACGCCATCGCCAGCGACTTGGTCCAGCATGAGATCAAGCGCGACATTGAAGAGCATCTGCTGTCCTCCGGGCTCGAATACACCATTGTGCAACCCGCCAATTACATGTTGCCTTCGCGAATGAAAGCTGTGTTCGAGGAAGGCGTGTTCCGCTTGGCGTGGTCGTTGGACAGACGACAGTCGATGGTGGATCTGGAGGATGTCACCGATGTGGTTGCACAGGTGCTCTCTGACCGCAAACGTCACGCCGCAGCGACCTATGAGCTGGTCGGTCCCGGACGCTTCACTGCGCACGAGATTGGCGCGGTTGCATCGACAGTGACAGGCCGCGAAATCACGGTGGAGCGCTTCGATGTCGAGGTGTTCGTCGGCGAACGTTTCGGCAATCTCGATCCCGACGCGCTCCAGCACATGTTGCGGATGAACCTCGCAATCGCTA
Organism: Pseudomonas sp. Hz4; assembly: GCF_054898165.1. Taxonomy (NCBI): domain Bacteria; kingdom Pseudomonadati; phylum Pseudomonadota; class Gammaproteobacteria; order Pseudomonadales; family Pseudomonadaceae; genus Pseudomonas; species Pseudomonas sp. Hz4. The sequence continues at coordinate 3,197,896 of NZ_CM142719.1, forward strand.
CCCACTACAGCAACCACGACTTTGTCGGCAATTCCAATGTGCTGTCCTTTCTGCTTGACCGTCCCGCCACGACCTTCGAGGCGTTTGTTCGCAGGGAATACGCACGTTTCAGGGAAGGTCTGAAAACACTTTCAGATTGAAACAGTCAACGCATTCCCGTTCAGAGAGCCGCTCGTGCAATGCGACGGCTCTGGCGGGAATCTGACGCTATCAGCGATTCAACTGACTCCCATCATTATTGGCCATTGGCCGATCCGCACGCCTACGAGATAGGCTCTAAGCGTTAGAAATGCAGCGCGTCTGACCCCATAAAAACAACAAGAAGCCCTCATATGCTCAGTTTGCCTTGGTGCCCTCTGCTGTATCCGCTCTGGTTCAGATGTGTCTCGCCAGTGTGCAGAGAAGTGTCCCTGTGATCGCCCGCGTGCTGGGCAATCTGTCGGTCGGCAGTAAATTGTGGCTGGGTTTCGGCCTGGTTCTGTTGTCGACTCTAGCCGTTGCAGCGACAGCGTTTTACGCCCTCAACGTGCTCGAAACACGCGCCGGGAAGATGAACGACGTCGCCTCCGTCGAGTCGCTGATCTTGCAGGCGCAAGTGGCCGTTAAGGCGTTCGGTCTGGACCTGGCTGAGGCCGAAGCCGACAAGGTCGCCGGGCTCACCGCTGAGCTTGTCTCGTTGTTGGCAAAATCCCAAATGGAAACAGGACAGGGCGGTTCCATGGAAGCCGCAGACAATTATCTCGCCCAGTTCAAACGATACGCCCAGGCCCAGCGCGATGCCCGCGAAGCTCGCCTGCGTATGCAGCAATTGGCTCAGGCGGTGGGTGAGCGATTCACCGTGGTGATGCTCGACCAGCTCGATGCGGTCAACCTTCTGGCATCGCGGGTGCAGCCAGCGGACGCGGTGCGCATGCTGCAACTGGAGCAAGCCTCCACGTTGCGCGACAAGTTGGCAAACCTGCGTGACAGCGAACTTTATTTCACGCTGCAAGGCAGCCTGGAAGATCGCGACGCCTGGGAAGCGCGGGTGATTGAACTGCGCTCTTACATGGAAAACCTCGAGCTGCGGCTCGAAGGTCTGGAACGAGAGTCGCTGACTCAGGCGCGCGCAGCGCTTGATGAATACCGCGCCGCATTCAATGGTTATGCCGTAAGCCGTGATCAAACCCGCGACAGCCAAACGGCAATGAATGTCGCCGCTGACAAGGTCGGTGAACTGCTAGGCGTGGTCCGCGCCACGCAGGCTCAAGCCTCGCACTCGATGAGTCAGCGGGTGTCGCGTCTGCTTGAAGGCATTGTGCTGTTGGCGCTCGCCTTCGGTATCGGCGCCAGCCTGCTGATTCGCCACTTGATTTTGCAGCCGCTGCGTCAAGCGGTTGAACTGACCCGGCGCGTGGCGTCTGGGGATCTCAGCGCGCAGATCGATGCCGCTGGACGCCGTGATGAGTTGGGCCAGTTGCTCGGCAGCGTCGGGGTCATGCTCGAAAGCTTGCGTGGGCTGATCGGCCGGATTGGTCAGGGTGTCGGGCAGTTGAACGAGGCCGCCGACAGCCTGGTGCAGGTCACCGAGCGCACTCGGCAGGGTGTTGACTCGCAGCGTGAGGAGACTGAATTGGCGGCCACCGCGATGCAACAGATGGCCGCGACTGCGCAGGACGTCGCGCGCAATGCAAGTCAGACCCGCGACGCCGTCGAGCAGGCTAATGGTCAGGCGCGCAAAGGCGAAGAATTGGTGCATCAGGCGACGGCCAAGATCGGTCACCTGGCGCAGGAAATGAGTGGATGCTCCGAAGCCATGGGTTCATTGCTCAACGAGAGTACGGCGATCGGCAAGGTGCTCGAGGTGATCAGTGCCCTGGCCGGGCAAACCAATCTGCTGGCGTTGAATGCTGCCATTGAAGCGGCACGCGCCGGCGAAAACGGTCGAGGTTTCGCCGTGGTGGCGGATGAGGTCCGCAACCTGGCGCGACGCACCCAAACCTCCACTGACGATATCGCTGCCATCATCCAACAGCTGCGCAACGTCGCCGAGCATGCTGCCAGTCGCTTGCAGGGCAGTCAGGTGCTGACCGGCGAGAGCGTGGTGCTGGCCGTGCAGGCGTCACAAGCGCTGCAGGAAATCGCCGCAGCAGTATCGACAGTCGAGCAGATGAGTCAGCAGATCGCGGCGGCGGCCGAACAGCAGAGCGCCGTGGCCGAACAGGTTGGCGAAAGTATGGAACGGGTACGCGCGGTCGGTGAGCAGAGTACCGCTGCCAGCGCCTTGCTCGACGCGTCGGTGCGCGGGCTGGAGCAGGTGGGTGGTGCGCTGAACGCGGCAGTTGGCGGTTTTCGGACCGCATCCTGAACGGATCATTTAAGGCCGGCATTTGATGCCGAAATTCAGCAGCTTAGTACGGCGGCATGTTCTGTCGGTTCATCTCTAAGCAGACAACAACAAGAGTGGAGGCAGATATGAGTTCGCTAAATGAAAATTCGATCACCGGGTCATTGGCTTCGCTGGATATCGACCGGGATGAAACGCAGGAGTGGCTGGAGTCACTGGAGGCCGTCGTGCGCGATGGCGGCTCCGAGCGCGGCCAGTTCCTGCTTAAACAGTTAGAGCAACACGCAAGAGCACTTGGCATCACCTCGCATGTGCACCCGTACTCGGCCTATCGGAACACAATTCCGATTGAAAGGCAGGGTCCCTATCCGGGAGACCTTGCAGTCGAGGAACGGATTACTTCGATCATTCGTTGGAATGCATTGGCCATGGTGGTGCGCGCAAACCAGGCCTACGGAGATCTAGGTGGGCATATCGCAAGTTATGCCTCTGCCGCCGAAATCTTCGAGGTTGGCTTCAACCACTTCTTCCGTGCCCGTGACGAAAGTCACGACGGCGATCTGGTGTTTTACCAGCCGCACTCGGCGCCCGGCGTTTACGCCCGCGCGTTCCTCGAGGGAAGGCTGTCGGAAGAGCAACTGGCCAACTATCGCCAGGAAGTCGGCGGCAATGGGCTGAGCTCCTATCCGCACCCTTGGCTGATGCCTGACTTCTGGCAATTCCCGACCGGTTCGATGGGCATTGGCCCAATCAGTGCCGTCTACCAAGCGCGTTATATGCGCTACCTGGAACACCGCAATCTGGCCGAAACCGCCGACCGTCATGTCTGGGGGGTGTTTGGTGACGGTGAAATGGATGAGCCCGAATCGATTGCGGGCCTCACGCTCGCAGCGCGGGAAAAACTCGACAACCTGACCTTTATCGTCAATTGCAACTTGCAACGTCTGGATGGACCGGTGCGCGGCAACGGCCAGGTTATTCAAGAACTCGAAGCGTTGTTTACCGGCGCCGGCTGGAATGTAGTCAAGGTCATTTGGGGCTCGGACTGGGATCCGTTGTTTGCGCGGGACACCAACAATGCCCTGTTGCAACGCTTTGCACAGACCGTCGATGGCCAATACCAGACGCTCGGGTCCAAGGATGGCGCTTACAACTTACTGCACTTCTTCCAGCAGGATCCGGAGATCAAAGAGCTGGTCTCGCACATGTCCGATGCCGACATTGATGCCCTGAAACGCGGCGGTCACGATTTCCGCAAGCTGCATGCAGCCTTTGCCGCCGCCAAGGCACACAAGGGCCGGCCAACCGTCATCCTCGCCAAAACCAAGAAAGGTTACGGCATGGGCGGCGCCGGAGAGTCGCGCATGACTTCGCATCAAGCCAAGAAGCTCGATATCGACGCACTCAAGGCGTTCCGTGATCGGTTCGCGCTGCCTCTGTCGGACGACGATGTGGCGCAATTGCGCTTCTATCGCCCGGCCGAAGACAGCCAGGAAATGCGCTACGTGCGTGAGCGCAGAGAAACGTTAGGCGGCTACATGCCATCACGGCTGAAGGGTAATGAACACGTTGCCATACCTGCCCTGGCTGACTATGCGCGTTTCGCGTTCGAGGCCGACGGCAAAGAAATGTCCACCACCATGGCGGTGGTAAGAATGCTCGGCGGTCTGCTCAAAGACAAAGAACTGGGGCCGCGCATCGTCCCGATCGTCGCAGATGAAGCACGCACTTTTGGCATGGCCAACCTGTTTCGCCAGATCGGTATCTACTCGCCGCTGGGGCAACTTTACGAGCCAGAAGATGCCGGCTCGATGCTTTATTACCGTGAAGCCCGTGATGGTCAGCTGTTGGAAGAGGGCATTACGGAAGCGGGTGCACTGTCTTCCTGGGTGGCTGCCGCGACTTCCTACAGTGCTCACGGCAAACCGATGCTGCCGTTCTACATCTACTACTCGATGTTCGGTTTTCAGCGCGTCGGCGATCTGATTTGGGCAGCGGCGGACCAACGCGCACGCGGATTTTTGCTGGGTGCCACCGCCGGGCGAACGACGTTGGGCGGGGAAGGGTTGCAGCATCAGGATGGCAGCAGCCATGTCGTGGCAGCCACCGTCCCCAACTGCCGTGCCTATGACCCGGCGTTCGCGGGCGAACTCGCGGTCATTGTCGACCATGGCATGCGCCAGATGATGGAGCGCGATGTCGATGAGTTCTATTACATCACGGTGATGAACGAGAACTACGCCCAACCCTCTTTGCCGTCCGGTGTTGAAGATCAAATCATCCGCGGAATGTATCGCTACGCCGTGTCCGATGCTCCCCCGTCGCGCGGCTCTGTGCGGCTGTTGGGCTCCGGCACCATCCTGCGCGAAGTAATAGCGGCTTCCGAGCTACTGGCGACTGACTGGCAGGTATCAAGCGAGGTGTGGAGCGTCACCAGTTTCAGTGAACTCGCTCGTGAAGCGCGGGAAGTGGAGCGACGCAATCGTCTTAACCCCGCTGAACCTGAGCAAGTCAGCCATCTGTGCGCCTCCCTTGCTGGCGATGCACCGGTGATCGTGGCCTCCGACTATGTTCGCGCCTGGCCACAACTGATCGCCAGCTACGTCGATGCTCGCTTTATTGCCCTGGGTACCGACGGTTTTGGCCGCAGCGATACCCGCGCCGCCTTGCGCAGCTTCTTCGAAGTTGATCGTCACCAAGTGGTTCTGGCTGCATTGGACGGTTTGGTGCGTGACGGCAGTCTGCCGCGTCAGGTGCTGGTCGAGGCCATCGAGCGCTACGGGCTGAAGAGTGATCGCCCGGCGCCGTGGACGTGCTGAAAGGTGTTCTCTTCGCATGCGCTCGATGAGCGCTCCCTCCGTTGCGTTATCCCGCAACGGATCTATTTCTGGGCGACGGTAAGTCATGAGTGAAATCAGAGAGATTCATGTCCCTGACATCGGGGACTTCAAAGACCTCCCGGTGATCGAGGTGTTGGTCAAGCCGGGCGATAAAGTGGCATTCGATGATCCTTTACTGACCCTGGAATCGGATAAGGCATCGATGGATGTTCCGAGCCCTGGCGCCGGCACCGTAGTGTCGGTGACTATCAAAGAGGGGGATCGGGTTTCCAAGGGCAGTTCTATCCTCACGATGCAGATGACTGTCGATGATGCGCCTGCTGCTCAGAATGCAGTGAACAGCCCGGCCGTAGTTGATCTGCCTGTTAGCGTTCCATCGGTACCTGTCGTTGCGGCGCCTGCAGTGCCTGCGGCGGCCGTTGCACCAGCACCTGCCGCGTCTACTTCTGGCCCGAAACCTCACGCCAGTCCTTCCGTGCGCAGTTATGCGCGCAAATTGGGAGTGGACGTCACACGAGTAGCGGCTACCGGCAAGGGCGGGCGAATTCTTCGTGAAGATGTCGAGCGCTTCGTCAAGGACGCTCTGGTTCGTCTTGAAAGTCCTGCGCCGCGTGCCGACCACTCGGGCGGGCTCAACCTGCTGCCGTGGCCGGACGTCGATTTTGCCAAATTCGGCACCGTCGAGAAGGTCGCGCTGTCGCGTATCAAGAAAATCTCTGGCGCAAACCTCTCGCGCAACTGGGTGATGATTCCGCACGTCACCAACAACGAAGAAGCCGACATCACCGAGCTTGAAGCGTTTCGGGTTCAACTCAACAAGGAAGGCGGCAAGGACGCGATCAAGTACACCATGCTGGCTTTCCTGATCAAGGCAGCCGTCGCCACACTGAAAGCTTTCCCGCAGTTCAACAGCTCGTTAGGCAACGAAGACGGCGAGCCAGTCCTGATTCTCAAGCAGTACTACCACATTGGTTTTGCCGCTGACACCCCGAACGGGCTGGTGGTGCCGGTCATTCGCGATGCCGATCAAAAAGGCATCGGCCAAATAGCCACCGAATGCGGTGAGTTGGCGCGAAAAGCCCGGGACGGCAAGTTGGGCCCGGCAGACATGACGGGCGGTACCTTCACGGTATCGAGCCTGGGAGGCATTGGTGGTACCGGCTTTACCCCGATCATCAATGCGCCGGAAGTGGCAATCCTCGGCGTGACTCGCGCGCAAATCAGACCGGTGTGGGATGGCAGTGCGTTTGGCCCACGCCTGATTTTGCCCTTGGCACTTTCATGGGATCACCGCGTCGTGGATGGCGCGGCGGCGGCACGTTTCCTCCAGCATCTGGCGGCTCTGTTGGCTGATTTCCGTCGAATCACTCTTTGAGGGAAAGCCCATGAGTCAGGTTATTGAAGTAAAAATGCCAGGCATTGGCGATGCTGCCGCGATGCCGGTGATTGAGGTGCTGGTCAAGGTCGGTGATGTGGTGGCTGTCGATGACCCCGTCTGCACGCTTGAATCCGACAAGGCGACGATGGATGTGCCGTCGTCTGCCGCCGGTGTGGTCAAGGAAATACGGGTCAAGCTCGGCGAGAAAGTGGCCGAAGGCGCGGTGCTGTTAACGCTGGCATCGAATGAGGTAGCAGCGCCGACGCCGGCGCCAGCAGTGACTTCAACCGGCGCCCGCAGCGCCGAGCTGGAGTGCGACGTGCTGGTCCTGGGCGGTGGACCTGGCGGTTACTCTGCCGCGTTTCGCTCGGCCGATCTGGGCCAGAAAACCTTCGTGGTGGAGCGCTATGCCTCGCTAGGCGGCGTGTGCCTGAACGTGGGCTGCATCCCCTCCAAAGCGTTGTTGCATATTGCCTCGGTGATGGAGGAAGTACCGCATTTGGCGTCCTTGGGTATCGACTTCGGCGCCCGCAATATCGATATCGACACGTTGCGCGCGCACAAAGAATCGGTGGTCCACAAGCTCACTGGCGGGCTCGCCGGGATGGCCAAGGGGCGCAAAGTAGAAGTCGTGCGAGGCTTTGGTCGCTTTCTCGATGCGCACCACATCGAGGTCGCACTCTGCTCGGGTTCCGGCCAGGAACAGACGGGCGAAAAGCAGGTCATTCGCTTCAAACAGTGTGTTATCGCCGCCGGCAGCCAGCCAGTCAAACTGCCCTTTATGCCGAAGGATCCGCGCATCGTTGACTCCACCGGCGCGCTGGAACTGCGGGCCGTGCCCAAACGCATGCTGGTGGTCGGCGGCGGAATCATCGGGCTGGAAATGGCCACCGTCTATTCAGCCCTGGGCGCGCGCATCGATGTGGTCGAGATGCTGGACGGCTTGATGCAAGGGCCTGATCGCGATCTGGTCAAAGTCTGGGAAAAGCACAACAGCCATCGCTTCGATCACCTGATGTTGAAAACCCGCACGGTGAAAGCCGAGGCGAGTGAGCAGGGCATCTGGGTAACATTCGAGGGCGAGAAAGCACCCCCCGAGCCGCAGTGCTATGACCTGGTATTGATCGCTGTCGGCCGTAAACCCAATGGCGACCAGATCGATGCCGACAAGGCGGGTATCACCGTCGGTGATCGCGGATTCATCTCCGTGGACAAGCAGATGCGCACCAACGTGCCGCATATCTTCGCGATCGGCGACATCGTTGGCCAACCGATGCTGGCTCACAAAGCAGTCCACGAGGGACACGTAGCCGCTGAAGTGGCGGCAGGTGAAGCCTTGAACAACGCGGAACTCGCCCGCAGCCGTTTTGAAGCGTTGCAGATTCCCGGCGTTGCATACACCAATCCAGAGGTTGCCTGGGCCGGTCTGACCCAGCAGGAAGCCAAAGACAAAGGCATCAAGGTTGAGGCGGCGGTTTTCCCGTGGGCCGCGTCCGGACGTGCGATTGCCAATGGTCGCGATGAAGGCTTCACCAAGCTTCTGTTTGATGCAGAAACTCATCGGGTGGTCGGCGGCGGCATCGTCGGCACCGGTGCAGGCGATCTGATCAGTGAGGTTTGCCTGGCCATCGAAATGGGCGCTGACGCCGTGGATATCGGCAAGACCATTCACCCCCATCCGACACTGGGTGAAACCGTGGGGATGGCGGCGGAAGTCGCCCATGGCAGTTGCACCGACTTGCCAGCTGTACGTCGCAAAGATGCGTGACGGAGGATATGAAAATGAACGCCTGCAATGAGGCAAACCTGGCCGATTTGACCCAATGGGTGGGCCGCGAGGAATTGCGCAGCGACCGTATCGATCAACGTACGGCGCAGGCGCTGGCTGCCACGCTCGATCTTGATCCCGATTCGCTGCATGAGGGCGCGCAATTACCGCCCCTGTGGCATTGGGTGTACTTCACGCCCAACGCCCGACACAGCGAAATCGGCGTCGACGGGCACCCGCAACGGGGCGGTTTCCTGCCGCCCGTGAATCTGCCCAACCGCATGTGGGCCGGCGGGCGCCTGAGCTTCGAGCAGCCGCTGCGAGTCGGCGAGGCCGTCACCCGGGTTTCGCGGATCCTGCGTTGTGAGCGCAAAGCCGGACGCAATGGCGAGCTGCTGTTCGTCACCGTCGAGCACAAGGTTTCCGGTGAGCGTGGTGTGTGCGTGGTTGAGGAACAGGACATCGTCTACCGTCAGCCGGCGCCCAAAGATGCTCCAATTGCCGGCGAGGCGACCGAGCGCCGCGGTGAGTTCCGCCGGCTGATTCATCCCGACCCGGTCTCGCTGTTCCGCTACTCGGCGTTGACGTTCAACGGGCATCGCATCCACTACGACAAGCCCTATGCCACCCAGGAAGAAGGCTATCCGGGTCTCGTGGTGCACGGTCCGCTGGCGGCCACTTTGCTGCTCGAAGCCTTTCGGGCCACGCATCCATCCAAGCGTATTCGAAGCTTTGTATTTCGCGCGGTAGGTCCTCTGTTCGATACGGCGGATTTTGAAGTGTGCGGACAGCTCACCGGCCCAGGCAGCGCCGAATTATGGACCGATTGCAACGGGCGCCTGACGATGAAAGCTGAAGTCACGTTCGACTGATCCACTGACGCACTCGAAAAGTTTTCAAAAAGGTGCCGCTCTGCAGAAGCGCCAAGGGCGCCGCTGCGCCGCGATTACCCCAGACAAGACAGGAAACCGACATGACCATGCTTTACGCCCCCGACGAACACCAGGAAATCCGTGACGCCGTACGTGCTCTGTGCAGCGAGTTTCCGGATGAATATTTTCGCAAGATCGACGAACAGCGTGCCTACCCTGAGGCCTTTGTCGACGCGCTGATCGGCGCCGGCTGGCTCTCGGCGATGATTCCCGAAGAATACGGCGGCTCCGGCCTGGGACTCACCGAAGCATCGGTGATCATGGAGGAGATCAACCGTTCGGGCGGCAACGCCGGCGCGGTGCACGGTCAGATGTACAACATGAGCACGCTGCTGCGTAACGGCAGCACCGCGCAGAAAGAAAAGTACCTGCCAAAGATCGCTTCGGGTGAGTTGCGGATCCAGTCAATGGCGGTCACCGAGCCGACTACCGGGACTGACACCACCAAGATCAAAACCAATGCCGTGAAGAAGGACGGCCGCTACGTGATCAACGGGCAGAAGGTGTGGATCTCGCGGGTGCAGCATTCCGACCTGATGATCCTGCTCGCCCGCACCACGCCGCTTCCCGAAGTAAAGAAAAAGTCCGAAGGCATGTCGATTTTCATCGTCGACCTCAAGGACGCGATCGGCAAGGGACTTACCGTGCAGCCGATCCCTAACATGGTGAACCACGAAACCAACGAGCTGTTCTTCGACAGCCTCGAGATCCCCGAAGAGCACCTGATCGGCGAGGAGGGCAAGGGCTTCAAATACATCCTCGACGGGCTCAACGCCGAGCGCACCTTGATTGCCGCCGAATGCATCGGCGATGGCTACTGGTTCATGGAGCGCGCCGTCAAATATGCCAACGAGCGCGTGGTGTTCGACCGTCCGATCGGTCAAAACCAGGGCGTGCAATTCCCGATCGCCGACGCCTTCATCGAGATTGAAGCGGCCAACCTGATGCGCTTCAAGGCATGCCAGCTGTTCGATGCGCATCAGCCCTGTGGCGCCCAGGCCAACATGGCCAAGTACCTCGCAGCCAAAGCTTCGTGGGAAGCCGCCAACGTCTGCATGCAAACCCACGGCGGTTTCGGCTTCGCCAACGAATACGACATTGAGCGCAAGTTCCGTGAAACCCGTCTGTACCAGGTCGCACCGATCTCCACGAACTTGATTTATTCCTACGTCGCCGAGCACTTGCTCGGGCTGCCACGCTCTTTCTGAGGACTTTGCCATGGCTACTAGCAAACCGGGTCTCCCGCTAGAGGGCGTGACGGTGGTCTCGTTGGAGCACGCGATCGCCGCGCCACTGGCGACACGGCATCTGGCCGATATGGGCGCTCGCGTGATCAAGGTCGAACGCCCTGGCAGTGGCGACTTTGCCCGCGCCTATGACGCCCGTGTCGAAGGGCTCGCCTCGCATTTCGTCTGGGTCAACCGTTCGAAAGAGAGCCTCACCCTTGATCTCAAACAACCTGAGGCGCAGGAGATTTTGATGCAGCTGCTGTCTGAGGCCGATGTGCTGGTGCAGAACCTTGCACCTGGCGCAGCTGCCCGCCTGGGCTTGTCGTTCGAAGCGCTTTCAGTGAACAACCCGAAGCTGATCGTTTGCGACATCTCAGGCTACGGCGAAGGCGGTCCGTACACCGAAAAGAAGGCTTATGACTTGCTGATTCAGGGCGAGGCGGGTTTTCTCTCGATCACCGGCACAGCGGAGGGTCAGGTCAAGGCCGGTATTTCGATTGCCGACATCGCGGCGGGTATGTACGCCTACACCAATATCCTCAACGCATTGATCGAACGTTTCAAAACCGGGCGCGGCCGCCGTATCGAGATTGCGATGATCGATGCAATGGTCGAGTGGATGGGCTTCCCGATGTACTACGCCTACGAGGGACAGGAGCCGCCGCGCCGGACCGGTGCGTCCCACGCAACCATTTACCCTTACGGGCCGTTTCGCGCCGGAGACGGCCGGACCGTCATGCTTGGTCTGCAGAACGAGCGTGAATGGGCCGTGTTCTGCGAACAGTTGTTGGGCGATGCAGCGATCGCCACCGATGAAAGGTTTGCCAACAACGCGCGGCGTACCGCCAACCGCGATGCCTTGAGCCAACTGATCGTACAGAGCTTCGCCAGCCTCACCGCCGATGAGGTCATGGCTCGCCTCGATGCTGCCGACATTGCCAATGCAAACGTCAGCACGATGAGCGACATCTGGAGCCATCCACAACTCAAGGCGCGCGAACGCTGGACCAGCGTGGATACACCGGCCGGCCCTGTGCCCGCGCTGCAGCCGCCGGGCATGGGCGGAGATCGTCCGGCCCGTATGGGCCCGGTGCCAGCACTCGGCGAGCACACCGGCGCAATACTGCGCGAACTTGGCTATTCAGACCGCGCAGATGAGCTGCGCGAAAGGAAGGTGGTGTGATGGCGAGCCGAGCATTGAATCTGGGTCGCGCGCGAACCTTCCTCTTCGTTCCCGCAAACCGGCCGGAACGCATTGCCAAAGCATTGGCCAGTGGCACCGACGTCGTCGTTGTCGACCTGGAGGACGCCGTGGCACCTGCCGACAAGCCAGCTGCACGGCTGGCCTTGATCACCTGGCTGGATGCCAACCCCGATGAGCGGGTCACCGTGCGGACCAATGCTGCGGACACGGCGTGGCACGAAGATGACCTGACAGCCTGTCGCCATGCGGGCATCGCGGCGGTCATGCTGCCGAAGGCTGACAGCGCTGCGCAGGTTGAGCACGCCCATGACGCCAGTGGCAAACCCGTGCTGTGCATTGTCGAAACCGTGCAGGGTATTGAAGCACTCTCGGACGTCGCCGCTGCGCGCGGCTGCGCCCGCTTGATGTTTGGCAAGCTCGACCTGGCCGTCGAGCTCGACCTGATCCCCGATGAGTCAGACCCTGAAGAGCTGGTGTTCCTGCCCTGGCGCGCCATGCTGGTGCTCGCAAGCAAGCGGGCGCGATTGCCTGCCCCGGTCGACGGGGTGTACACGGTCATTGGTGATAAGACAGGCCTGGCTGGATACGCCGCGCGTGCACGCCGGCACGGGTTCAGTGGTCAGCTGCTGATCCATCCCAGTCAGGTAACCGAAGCCGCTGCGGCCTTCACGCCGTCTGCACAAGACATCGAATGGGCGAAGACTGTCTGCCGGCTGGCTGACGGTGCCGGGGGAGGAGTCGTTGTGCTTGAGGGTCGCATGATCGATGCACCGGTGATGGCTCGCGCCAGGAGCATCCTTTCGGTGGCGGCAGAGTTTGGCCTCGGTGCTTGAAGCGTCGTTCTTTTCTGTTTTGGAACAACTCTTGGTCCAATTCACAAATTCTTAAAACCGGCCTATCTCAATACTATCGAGGTCTGGCAACAGCAGCCGAATTTCTCTTGCGGCGGTCATTTTGCGCCTCAAGCCAAACGTTTCAAATGCAGGAGCATGACCCATGGAAAATAACGCAAACAAAAAACCGATGGCCATGAGTGGAGCCCGAAACGGAGTGCGCAGCGGGGCCGACTACATCGCCTCTCTGCAAGACGGTCGCTCCGTCTGGATTGATGGCGAACGCATCAAGGACGTCACGGTGGACCGCCGGTTCCGTGGCGCGATTCAATCCATCGCTGATCTGTATGACATTCAGTGCGATCCCGCCTTGCAGGACACAATGACGTTTGTGTCGCCAACCTCTGGCGCACGTGTCGGGCGCTCGTTCATGCTGCCACGCTCTGCCGAGGATCTGCGTCTGCGCCGGGACATGATGAAGACCTGGATGGATGCCGTGGGCGGCATGATGGGTCGCACGCCTGACTTCCTCAACGTGATGGTCAGCGCGCATGCCTCGGCCCATGAACTGTTTGCCGCCGGAGGCGAGCAATTCGGCCAGAACATCCTCAAGTACCATGAATTCATTCGCGAAAACGACCTGGCACTGACGCACTCGCTGGTGTCGCCGGATATCGACAAACGCCTGCAAATGTTCGAACAACCGGGCGACATGGTGATGCGTGTGGTTCGCGAATCCGATGCCGGCATCTTCGTGTCCGGTGCGCGCTCGGTGGCCACCCTCGGCCCTTTGGCCAACGAGGTGCTGATCATGCCGGCGGCGGCGAAATTCCCGCTGGTGGCAGATGCCGAAGCCTACGCGGTTGGCTTCGCGGCGCCCATCGACACCCCAGGCATGAAGATGATCTGTCGTCCCTCGTTCCCCACGAACGGCCGCTTCGCCAACGACCCGCTCACCGCGCGGATGGACGAAATGGACGCCGTTCTTTGGTTTGATGAGGCGTTCATTCCGTGGGAGCGGGTATTCATGTACCGCAGCATCAAAGCCGTCGAGTCGGCGATGAAGTCGCCCTCCGGCCCGCACGGTTCACACCAGTCCGCCACGCGTTCGCTGGCGAAGATGGAGTTCCTGCTGGGCATTGCCTACAACCTGACGGAAGTGAACCACAGCCGTTTCCCTAACGTGATGGTTCAACTGTCCGAACTGGTGGCGTATGTCGAGACCCTGCGGGCCTTGATTCGTGTGGCCGAAATCGACTGCATACCGGGGCCCGGCGGCACCGTTGTGCCCTATGAACAACCACTCAATGTGGTGCGCGCCCAGTATCCGGCGATGCATGCCCGGGCGCTGGAAATCCTCCAGCTGCTCGGTGCCGGCAACGTGGTGGTCGCGCCAACGGTCGAGGATCTCTACAGCGAAAACGGTCCGGCAATCGAACGTTACTGCGCCGGGGCCGACATCCCCGCCGAACGCAAGATGCAGCTGTTGCGTCTGGCCTGGGACGCCTCCTGCTCGTCCTTTGCCGGGCGGCAAAACTTGTACGAGAAGTTCTTCTCGGGCGATCCATGGCGCAACGCCCAGATGCGCGGTGAACGTTATCCGGGTGCTCGCGAAGCGCAAGACCGTGTGTGGGCGTTCCTTGATCGCAATAGCGAATGGGATCAGCGGATCAACGGCCAGTAAGCGAAGGCTGCCGCAGCCAATGTAATAGCCACGCTGCGGCAGCTGACCAACAACAATAATGTGCGGAGTTTTGTATGCCTCGTATCCAACTGCCCACCCCTGATGACGAGCCCGAAGCGTTTGCGCTGCTACGGGCCAAGCGTGGCCACGCGCCGACTGCACAAATCTTTCGAACCCTGGCCGTCTGCCCGGAGATCCTCGAAGTCTTCATCCCCATGGCCGATGCGGTGCGCGAGGGCTGCGGCATCGATCCCAAATTGCGTGAGATGGCCATCGTGATGTCCTGCCAGACCATGGGTACCCATTACGAACACGATCCGCATTGGAATCGAGCCATCAAGGAAGGCGTCTCGAGAGAACAAATGCTGGCGCTGTGGGATTTTGAGAAGAGCGCGCTGTTTTCCGATCTGGAAAAGGCCGTCCTGCGTCTGGCCCGTGACGCTACCCGCGCGCCGGCGCAGGTCAGCACCCAGGTGTGGGAAGACGTGTACCACGGCCTCGGGCAAAAGCAGAGCGTGGCGCTGCTGTTCAATATTGGTTGGTACAACATGACCGGTCGGTTGACTGGTCCCCTCGAGTTGAGCAACGAAGCCGATTTCACTCGACTCTGAAAAGACACCAGGAGACTTACCATGCCACTGCCAACACCGGTCTATTACCCACCGTTCAATATCACCCGGTCCAGTCACGCCGTTATCACCTCGCGCGATCTGGAAGCCAGTCGCGATTTTTACGAACAGGTCATTGGCCTGGTCTTGACCGAGCGCGATGCCGACACCCTCTATTTCCGTGGTCTGGAGGAGGTTTGTCACCACAGTCTGGTGATCAAGCGCCACGGCAACAATGCGCACGAAGCCGAAGCAATCGGGCTTCGGGTTTACACCGAAGAAGAGTTGGACAAGGCGGAGCACTTCTACAAGTCCAAAGGCCTGCCCGCACGCTGGATCGAAGTACCGCATCAGGGCCGCACGCTGCTGGTCAACGACCCGGCCGGAACCCCTGTGCAGCTCTGCGCCACCATGCCGGTCCTGCCCCGTTTGTACACGCAGTTTCAGGACTTCAAGGGCGGCGCTGCGATGCGTTTCGATCACTACCAGATCCAAGTCCCGAATGTGCAGGAACAGACCGATTTCTACGCAGAAATGGGTTTTCGCATTTCGGAATACATGGCGCTGGATGACAAGTTGATTGCGACGTTCATGTTCCGCAAACCTGGCACCCAGGACATCGTATTTCTGGAAAACCCGGGCCCACGCTTGCACCACTTTGCCTACACCGTTTCCGACTCCCACAGCATCCTGCGCGCCTGCGACATCGCCGGCAATCTGGGCATGGGTGATGTCGTGGAACGCGGGCCCGGTCGGCACGGCCCGGCAGGCGTGCTGTTCGTGTATTTGCGCGATCCCGATGGCCATCGAGTGGAGTTGTTCTGCGACCACTATCTGCTGATCGATATCGAGGTAGAGCCCGTCGCGTGGGACGTGCGCAAGCCCGGCTTGTCGCTGCGCTGGGGCCTGCCGCCGCAGGAGTGCTGGTTCAACGAGACGACCGCGTTCAGTGGCATCCCGACCAAGGAACTGGATCACGAGCGCGGCCCGTTGGTGACACTTGAGACCTATCTGGCAGACAAAGCACGCGCCAGAGCCGCCAAGTAGTGGGGCAGGGGCCACTTCGGTGGCCCTTCGCCGCACGGCGGTTTCGATAATAAGAAGACTGGAGGCATTCACCATGACGACACAGACAGCAACCCAGACAGACCCGTCCAAGGCAGGCCCAAGTTGCGACGCCCGCGCATTGCGGGATGCTTTCGGCTCGTTCGCCACTGGCGTGACGATAGTCACCACGGCTGGCCCCGGTGGCGTAGACATCGGTTTGACCGCGAACAGCTTCTCCTCGGTGTCGCTGGATCCGCCGATGGTGCTTTGGAGCCTGGCGCGGACGTCGTTGAATATGGATGCCTTCCGTAACAGCGGGCATTTCGCCGTGCATATTCTCTCGGCCGATCAGGAGGCGCTGTCGTCGCGGTTCGCGAGCAAGGGCATTGACCGGTTCGAAGGGCTTGAGCTTGATCGCGGGCCGGATGGCGTTCCGTTGTTGCCCGACTGCATGGCCCGCTTCACCTGCAAACTGGCCTACCAATACGAGGGCGGGGATCACGTTATTTTCGTCGGCGAAATCGTCGATTTCGGCCACTCGGCGCGCAAGCCATTGGTGTTCCATGGCGGTCGATACGGCATGTTGCTGCCCAAGCAAACCGTTGCGTCAGTCGAGTCGGCGGACGAGTTCAGCAACCTGTCTTCCGATGATTTGCTGTACCAGGTGTCGAATGCCTATTTCCGGACCCGGCAGACCGTGATTGAAAAGCTTGAATCTCGGCAGTGGACAGCCGAGGAATACGCCGTGCTAAGCATCATTGGTCGTGAAGATGGCCTGTGCGTGCCCGAGATCGTTGCGCGCAGCGAGAAGGTTCGCGGCCAGGGGATTTCGGCTGCCATTGTGCAGAAGCTCATCGAGCGAGGGTTGCTGCACGAGGTCGATTCCAGCGATGGACAAGTCACTGTCAGGTTGACGCCCGCGGGACGTCTTTCGGTTCTGGAACTGATCGCGATACGCAAGTCCAGCGAGGCCGATGTGCAAGGCAATCTCGATCCAAGCGAAGTGCAATTGCTCAAACACCTCCTGGCGCGGCTCGACGCATGAAAATCGCACGCTACCATTCTGCCGCGGGAGCCGAGCGGCTCGGCGTCGTCACCGGCGTAACAGGCCGTGAAATGCTCGTTGATGTTGCCAAGGCTGCTGCTGCCCGGGGTGCCCCGGCCACGCCCGCGTCGGTGATGGCGCTGATTGAGGGCGGTGCACCGGCAATGGATGCCTTGCGCGAGTTGCTTGCGTGGACAGCGCATCGCCAGGACCCCGTCTGGATGGATGACCCGAACTCCGCGGGCTGGCTTACGCCGGTTCCAGAGAAGTCCATGTTCTGCGCTGGCCGCAACTTCGGGCGGCACAAGATGGAGTCGATCAAGGGCGATCCCGCCAACGCCAGCAAGTTGCACAGCGATTTCCCGACAGGCTTCATCAAGCTCGGGCGCACGTTGGTGCCGCACAAAAGTCAGGTCAAGCGGCCCGACGACGTGCTCAATTTCGACTATGAAGTCGAGATCGCCCTGGTACTGGGCAAGGCGATTGATGCGCGCAACGACATCGATCCCGCCAGTGCCATCTTCGGTTACACCATTTTCAACGACCTGTCGGCCCGCGAATGGCAGCTTCGCGAAATGCAGAACGGCATGATCATGCTCGGGAAAAACTTCCCTGGGTTTGGACCGATCGGCCCCTACATTCTCACCGCAGACGAAGTTACTGATCCCAACGCTCTGGTGCTATGGCTAAAGGTCAACGGCGAGTTGCGCCAGCGCTCCGACTGCCGCGATCTGATCTTTGGTTTTTCGGAAATGGTGCAGTTCTGGTCGCGTTTCGGCCTGGTGCCAGGCGACCTGATCAGCACGGGTACACCCGAAGGTGTTGCCTTGCACCACAAACCCGACCCACAGGAATGGTACCTCAAGCCTGGTGACCGGGTTGAGGCGGGCGTCGACGGCATCGGCGTCCTCGAAACGTTCATCGTCTAGCAACCACATCCCACGTCTACGATTCATGGAGCTTTAAATGAAGCTGTATTTTTTGCCTGGTGCGTGCCAAATCGGCATTCATGCCTTGCTCGCTGAACTCGGTCAGCCGTTCCAGATCGAGAAAGCCGCTCGTCCTGACACTCCGGAGTTCGAGGCTTACACGAAGATTAATCCCAAGGGCAAAGTCCCCGCACTGATTCGCGATGACGGGTCGCTGCTCACAGAATTTCCGGTGATCGCACTTTATCTCGCCCGCATGAATCCTGGGAGGGAACTCATCCCGACGGATATCGAAGGCGAAATTCGTGTGATGGAGATGACCGAATATTTGGTGTCTACCGTGCACATGCAAGGCTACACTCGGGCTCGCCGGCCCGAAAAGTTCGCGCCGAGCGAATCAGACCATGCGGCCGTAAAAGCGCAGGGTCTGAAGATATACCAGGCCGGGCTTGATCGGGCCGAACGACAGATTAACGGCAAAGACTGGCTGTTCGAGAAAATGACCATCGCGGATTTTGCATTGTTCTATCTTGAGCACTGGTGCGTGGTCAACGGGATCGGGTCGCTGGGTCCAAGCTGTCAGGCGCACCACGATCGTCTGTGGTCGAAAGTCGAAATCCGTCGCGCGATCGAGTCCGAACTCATTACTTGATTCTGAGCGCTCCACTATGGACATGCTGTTGAAGCTGAAGGCATTCGTCGTGACCGCCGACACCGGTAACTTCTCAGCCGCCGCGCGCACGTTGTACACCTCACCCTCGGTCATCATGAAGCGGGTCGACGAGCTTGAGTGGGATTTCAAAACCACTTTCTTCGACCGCTCGACCCGGCGATTGACGTTGACCGATACGGGGCAAAGCTACCTGACTCATGCACGCCAACTGCTGCGGTCATACAGCGATATGGCCAGCGGTGCGATTTTGAGCCCTGGCAGCATCGAGGGCCCGATCAGGATCAAGGCCCCAGCGGTTCTTATCCGGCAGGGCCTGGGCAATCTGTTCACCCGTTACCGCGCTGAGCATCCGCTCGTCCAGTTGGAAATCGTCGCGTCTGACCGAGGCGGCAATCCGGCGGAGGAGGGCTTTGATATCTCGGTCGGGATGGATCAAATGGCCTACTCAGACGTTGTAGAGCAAGTCATCCGGCCCTTTCCCCGTGTGATGTGCGCGGCCGCTGCCTATCTCTCGCGATGTGAAGCGTTGCTGCATCCGCGCGACCTGATCCATCACCCCTGTCTTTCGTTTTCCCTCGCCGGTTCCATTTGGGGATTCAACTCGCCAGAGGGGCGCATAGAAGTGGACGTGCGTCCCGTGCTCATCACCAATGATGAAGGCTATTTGTGCGCTGCCGCCCGCGATGGCCAGGGAATTGTTCAACTGGCACTGCCGATCGTTGAGGATGCCTTACAGGCCGGAGAACTTGTGCCAGTGCTTGAAAAATTCTCGTTGGTCGAACGCTGGGTGAAAATCATGGTGCCGGCTGCCAGACTGGAACTGACGCGTGTGAAGCTCCTGTTCGACAAAATGGCGATGCACCTGGCCTCCGACCAAAACGCATAATTCGAAGCAAGATTTGTGGCGAGGGAGCTTGCTCCCGCTGGTCTGCATAGCAGACCCAAAACCTGCGAGTGCGGTATTGCAGAAAACCGCGGTGGCTGATTTTATGACTACTGCGAAGCAGAGCGGGACGGTGCGACGATTCGACGAGCTCCCTCGCTACACGCATTACAAATGCCCATCATTTTTCTAGCGCCTTATTTCCGATCTGAACGCCAATCTGGCGGGCGCAGGCGTGGGCGCTTGCTTCTCCCCCTGAAGAACCAGCGCTCTGACTGAACCATCAGTTTTCTGGCTGCGGTGTAGCGGGTTTTATCATTGTTCAGGCCGAAAAGGGCCTGCATATACTCGGACCAACACGATGCACAGGCACTGAACGAAGATAGAGAAACCGTATTTCAAACCGGGATCTGCCTGTACTTCGATCCGCTCGTGCAATGAATTCAAACCGGTATCACGCAACGCATTGGAGGCATTTTTCTGTAGGTCGCTGGGACTGGCCAGTGTCATGTGACGAGGCAGATCAGCAGTCGGTGTTCACGCGTCAAACAATCTCTAGGTGACAATGATGCAAATAATAAAAATAAGATTTGCAGTGCCGCAAGACGATTTGTACCGCCAAAGCATTCGATCCGTGGTGGTTGCCACTAGTCTGATGGCTGCCGGCTATTCACTGGCCGCGCCGATTGATGTGGGCAATCCCGACATCAAACTGCGCTGGGATAACACGCTCAAGTACTCCGCTGGTATGCGTCTCAAGAACCAGTCTGACACGCTCACCCAGAACGTACCCGCCACTCGGGGTAGCGGAGCTGGTCCCGCCGCGCTCAACGGCGACGACGGCGATCGCAACTTCAAACGCGGCAGGCTCATCTCAAATCGATTCGATTTGTTGTCCGAAATGGACCTGGTCTTTCGCGACGATTTCGGCTTCCGTGTGAGCGGGGCTGCCTGGTACGACGACGTCTACAACCACAAGAACGACAACGACTCGCCGGCGACCAACAACTCGCTGTCGGTGCCGCACAACGAATTTACCGATGACACCCGGGATCTGCACGGCCGCAAGGCCGAGATTCTCGACGCTTTCGTCTTTGGTGGCGCGGACGTTGGCACAGCCCGCGTGAGCGGCCGCTTGGGCCAGCACACGGTGCTCTGGGGCGAGAGCCTGTTCTTCGGCTCCAACGCCATTGCCGGAACCCAGTCTCCGGTGGATGCGGTCAAGGCATCCTCGGTACCAGGATCGACCACCAAAGAAATCATCAGGCCGGTGGGTCAGTTCTCGGGCCAAATCCAGTTTTCACCGGCGCTGACCCTGATTGGTTATTACCAATACGACTGGGAGGCTACCCGCCTGCCCGCAGCCGGCAGCTACTTTTCGGCCGCGGACTTCATCGGCGATGGTGGCGAACGCATTCGCGTCGCGCCCGGAGTACCAGGCAATGGTTTGGCGCGCAGAAAAGATATCAAAGGCAGCGATAAAGGCCAGTATGGTCTTGGCTTGCGCTCTCAGTTGGGCGAGTGGGAATTTGGCCTCTATGCGATCCGTTACCACGCCAAGACGCCTGTGGTTTATTCCCGAGCGCCTGCGCCGACCGGCATCCCCGGTGCCGGGCTGGGGAGCTACCAGTTTGTTTATCCGGAGGGCATTAAGGCGTTCGGTGTCAGTGCCACCACTACCGTGGGTGCGGTCAACTACGCCGGTGAGCTCTCTGTGCGTCGCGACACGCCGCTGACCAGCCTCCCGCAGAACGTAGGGCGTGCTGAGGCGGACAACAACAACCACGCGTTTTATGCCATCGGCAATTCGGCCCATGCCAACTTGTCCATGATTTGGACTATGCCGCGTAACTTCCTGTCCGAAGAACCTAGTTTCACTATGGAAGTGGCCTATAACCAGCTGACCAGTTGCACAAGCAACTGCAATGCCATGGATCCAGGCCTGGACCGCCGCGCTGCAGCGGTGCGTGCAGCATTTGCTGCGCCGCAGCGCAACGTCTTGGACGGCCTGGACCTTACGCCCTCCATCAACGTGGGCTACAACCACGGCAAGTCGCCAGTGGTGCTGATGGGGCCTAACAATGGCGGGGACATGACTTTTACGCTGGCAGGCAACTATCTGACCGTGTGGGACTTTTCGCTGGCTTATACCCACTATTACGGCGGAGAAAACACTGCCACGTATGCGTCCACCGATCCCAACGTCAACGGCACGTTCACCTTCGACCAGACCCTGAAAGATCGGGACTTCGTTTCAGTGTCGCTGCGTCGCACCTTCTAAGGGAAAATCACATGACTATTTTCACTCGCATGACCCTGCTTGCCCTGGCGTGCGCCGCATTGACGGCGCCCACGGTCCAGGCCGCTGTTTCAGCCGATGAAGCGGCCAAGCTCAAGACCACACTTTCACCGCTGGGCGCAGAGCGCGCTGGCAACAAGGATGGCACCATTCCGCCATGGGAGGGAGGCTACCCGGTCGATGCTTCGAAAACCTCGCCGGCGATTGCGGACCTGTTCGCCAAGGACAAGCCCCTGCTGACCATCACGGCGCAGAACGCAGACCAGTACAAAGACAAGCTGACCGAAGGCACGATGGGCCTGCTCAAGCGGTTCCCGAACTTCAACGTTCAGGTATTTCCGACTCGACGCACCGCAGCAGCACCGCAATGGGTCTATGACAATACCTTCGCGAATGCTACTCGGGCGACAATGGACCCGAGTGGCGAACTCGGTCCTTTCCCAAAGGGCACCTTCGGCGGCACACCGTTCCCAATACCGAAGAACGGCGAAGAAGCGATCTGGAACCATCTGCTGAGATGGACGAGCCCTGGCTACCAGACCACGCCTAGCCTGGCGCGCGTCACCCCTGAGGGCAAAGTAATCCCGGTCTCGCAGAACGTGGCCAAGAGTTCGTTTCCGTACTATGACCCGAACAGCAACCTGGAAAAATGGGAAGCCGCTGGTTCCAACATGGTGGTTCGCCGTGTAGACACTTCCGGTCCGCCGATCCGCGCGGGAGAGATTCTCCTTCAGCGCGTGAACATCAACGACATCGAGTCAAAAACCTGGGTGTACCTGACTGGCCAGCGGCGTGTTCGCCGTCTGCCACTGACCTGTTGCGACGTTCCCAGCCCGGTGGCGGGCGGCATTCTCAATTTCGACGAGGTTGAGGTTTACTCATCCTCCATCGGCCGTTACGACTGGAAACTGGTGGGCAAGCGCGAAATGTACGTGCCGTACAACACCAACAGTTACCACCAGGCGGCATCGCTCGACCAGCTCATGCAAGCACAGACCGTGAATCCTGATTTCGTGCGCTTCGAGCAGCATCGGGTCTGGGTGGTAGAAGGCACGCTCAAGCAAGGCCAGCGTCATGTGATTCCGCGCTTGCGTGTGTACCTTGATGAAGACACCTGGATCGCTGTGGCTGGCGAACGTTGGGACGCTCAGGGGCAACTCTGGAAGGTGACTTATAACCTGCCAACCGTGTTCCCAGCCGCGCCGGGCACCATCGTGGCGGGCTATATGTCCTACGACCTGATCGGCGGGGGCTACTTCGCTTCAGCTTACTTCCCCCGTGAACGACAAGTTGACCTGAAAGCTTCATTGCCAGACCGCCTCTTCACCCCCGAATCGCTCGCTGGAGAAGGCGTACGTTAGAACTGTATCTCGCTTGAACAATGAATCTGATGAGATAACCAGTATGAATAACAAGAATAACAATGAAGGCTTCGACGGGTCGCGTCGGCGGCTGTTGGTGGTGGGGATGGGGTTGGGTCTGCAGGTATTGCTGGCCCCCACCATGGCAGCGTCCACCGTAGCGTTTGCCTCGGCAGCCATGCCCGGGCCGCTGCGCCAACCTGCCACGATGACGCCCCGAGCTGCACAAGCTGTGCTGACCCGGGTGGTTCTGGCCGGTGATCGTTTGGTGGCGATGGGCGAGCGCGGCATGGTCGTGCTGTCTGACGACGGTGGGCGACAGTGGCGCCAGGCGCGCGTGCCGGTCAGTGTGACCCTAACCTCCGCGAGCTTCGCCGATGCCCGTCAAGGTTGGATCGCCGGCCACAGTGGTGTGGTGTTGCACACCACTGACGGTGGCGAAAACTGGTCGCTACAGACGGATGGGGTGGCGCTCGCCAAGGCAGGCCTCGCTCAGGCGCTGGGCTTGCCTGACACCGATGCGGACCGTGAACATCGCATCCAGGACGCCCGGCGTCTGGTGGATGACGGCGCCGATAAGCCCTTGTTATCGATTTGCTTTGCCGACGCCCGGCGCGGGTTGGTTGTGGGCGCATTCGGCTTGGCAGCCACCACTGACGACGGTGGCAAGACATGGATTCCCTGTCGGAACCGCCTGCCCAATCCCATGAGCCTGCATCTGTACGCAGTTGCCCACCATGACAAAACCTGGGTGATTGCGGGGGAGCAGGGCGTGCTGATGCGCAGCAGCGACGACGGCGCCAGCTTCGAATCGCTGGCTTCGCCTTCCGAGCGGACCTTGTTCGCTGCGACTGCCACTCGTGGTGGTGGTTTTGTGTTCGCCGGTTTGTTGGGGGCTGCGTGCCGCATCGATCCGCACAGCACAGCCGTCACCTCAATCGAGCTGTCGGCACCGTTGACGATTCTGTCTTGTGTCGAACTACGCGATGGCCGAGTGATGCTGCTGGCGCAGGGCGGACGAGTCCTTGCAAGCCGCGACGGTGGTGTTCACTTCAGCGAGCAGCAACTTCCCCGACGTGCTCCTCTGACCTCGCTGGTTGAAGCTGCAGACGGCGGTCTGGTTGCCACCAGCATGGGCGGAGTTGCCCGGCTTGGCTGACGACACCCAACAGCACGATCACCCGACGCGCCCTACAACGAGTCCAACGACATGACCATTGTGACACCTACCGAGACCGCGGCTTGCCGGCTCGAAGACTTTGATCCGCGCTCGGGCTCCCGGCTCGAACGCGCCGTTTTCAACCATCGTATTCTGGTCCTGCTGCTGTGCGTGCTGGTCACGATCCTGCTCGGCGTCAGCGCCTTGAGCCTGAAGCTTAATGCCAGCTTCGAAAAGACCATTCCAACCAACCACCCGTACATCACGAACTACCTGGACAACAAGAAAGAACTCTCCGGCCTGGGTAACTCGGTGCGGATTGCAGTGGAAGCACGCAAGGGCGATATCTACACCGCGAGCTATCTGGAGACGCTGCGCCAGATCAACGACGACGTGTTCATTTTGCAGGGCGTGGACCGGGCGTTCATGAAGTCACTGTGGACACCCAATGTTCGCTGGACTGCGGTGACCGAGGATGGGCTGGACGGCGGTCAGGTTATCCCCGCGCGCTATGACGGTTCGCCTGCCAAGCTCGAGGAGCTGCGCATGAACGTGCAGCGTTCGGGCGAAATCGGCCAATTGGTGGCGGCCAATGGCGGCTCCACCATCCTCCAGGTGCCTTTGCTGGAGCACGATGCTGCCGGCAACCCGCTGGACTACTCGGCACTGTCCGCACAGTTGGAACAGCTGCGCGCCAAGTACAGCAGTGACGAGGTGGCCGTTCATATCACGGGCTTTGCCAAGCTGTCCGGCGACCTCATGGACGGCATGCAGGAGGTGATAGGGTTTTTCTTCATCGCGTTGGTCATCTGTGCCGCGATGGTGTTCTTGTACAACCGCGACGTCATCAGCACCGCGTTGGTGGTGATCACCTCCGTGACCGGCGTGCTGTGGCAGCTAGGCCTGCTGCCGCTGCTGGGGTATTCGCTGAACCCTTATACGATGCTGGTGCCTTTCCTGATTTTCGCCATCGGCATCAGCCATGGCGCCCAGAAAATGAATGGCATCCTGCAGGATATCGGGCGCGGGACGCATCGCTATGTGGCAGCCCGCTTCACCTTCAGGCGCCTGTTCCTGGCCGGCCTGACCGCGCTATTGGCTGACGCAGTTGGCTTTGCGGTACTGCTGATGATCGACATTCCGGTCATCCGAGAACTGGCGATCGCCGCCAGCCTTGGTGTGCTGGTGCTGGTGATTTCCAACCTGATCCTGTTGCCCGTGCTCTTGAGCTTCGTGGGTGTGAGCCGCCAAGCAGCCGAAAGGGCAGTGCGCCGGGAATCGGCCAACGCAGCCGGGGAGAGCAGTGCGTTCTTTATCTGGCTGGTGCGCTTCACCGAGGGACGACGTGCCACCGTGGCGATCGCTACGGCGATGGTTTTGGCGGTGGTGGGCGTCGCCGTCGGCACCCAACTGAAGGTCGGCGACCTCGATCCCGGCGCTCCGGAATTGCAAGCCGACTCGCGTTACAACCGCGACGTGACCTACCTCACGAATAACTACGGTGCCAGCAACGACCTCTTTGCGATCATGGTCAAGACATCCGAGGGCAATTGCAGTCAGTACGATGTGCTGCGCCGGGTCGACCAGCTCGAATGGGAGCTGATGGATCTGCCCGGTGTCGAGTCCACTCAGTCGATTGCGCGGCTGCAACGGCGCCTCATGGTGGGTATGAATGAGGGCAGTCCGCTGTGGTACGACTTGTCGAGCAACCAGAGCATGCTCAACACCATCACCGCTCGAGCGCCGCGTGAACTGTACAACGAAGAATGCAATCTGCTGACGGTGTACGCCTATCTGCGTGATCACCGCGCCGAGACCCTGCAGCAGGTAGTCGACCTGGTCGAGCGCTTCGCCGAGAAAAACAATGATAAGGACGCCACCTTCCTGTTGGCAGCCGGCTCGGCGGGGATCGACGCGACCACCAACATCGTGGTTCACAAAGCTTGGTACCAGATGTTGTTCATGGTTTACGGGGCGGTGGCACTGCTGTGCTTCATCACCTTCCGCTCATGGCGGGCGGTGTTGGTGGCCATGCTGCCGCTGATGCTCACTTCCATTTTGGCCGAGGCCTTAATGGTATGGCTGGGGATGGGCGTTAAGGTCGCAACCCTGCCAGTGATTGCGCTTGGCGTGGGCATCGGGGTGGATTACGCGCTGTATGTGCTGAGCGTGACCCTGGCACGCATGCGTGCAGGCGCTACGTTGAAACAGGCCTACGCCAACGCTTTGCAGTTCACTGGCCGGGTGGTGCTGCTTACCGGTGTGACCCTGGCGGCAGCGGTCGCGACCTGGCATTTCTCCAGCATCAAATTCCAGGCTGACATGGGCTTGCTGCTGGCGTTCATGTTCTTGTGGAACATGCTCGGTGCGTTGGTACTGATACCTGCCCTGGCGCGTTTTCTACTGCCCGGTGCACGTCAAGGGTCAATTGCTGAGACCACTGATGACGCAGCCCAGGCTCAAGGATTAGCTTCCATTCCCCCCGGTCCTACTGACAAATTGGTGTACGAGAGATGCATGCCATGACTCATTTAATGAGCGCGCCAATAGCGGGCAGACCTCAGGTCAACGTCACGCAAGTCATTGAAGGTGGCAAATTCAATTCGTTCAGCTTGCAAGTGGCGCTGATCTGCTTTCTGGCGATTGTGTTTGACGGTATCGATAGCGCGCTCTTCGGCACGCTACTTCCAGCCATCATGGCCGATATGAAAATGGGCCCTGCCGAGGCCGGAATCCTGGCCAGCGTTGGGCACATCGGCGCTGTGGGCGGCGCGATCATTTTTGGCGTGGCGGCTGATGCGATTGGCCGCAAGCGGATGATGCTCATCGGAATGACGATCTTCATCATATTCACTGCAGCCTGCGGCCTGGCCCAGGGAATCGTCGATTTTGCTATCTACCGCTTTATCGCTGGTTTTGGTCTGGCCGGCATCGTGCCGATTGCTGTGGCGCTGGTTTTCGAATACACACCCGGCAAGTGGAAAGCGATGGCTTCCAGTGTGTCCTATACGGGCATCTCGGTGGGCGTGCTGTTCTCAGCGTTGCTGTCGATTGCTTTACTGTCCACCGTCGGATGGAGGGCGATATTGCTCGGAACCATCGTTTGCATCGTCTTGGTGCCCATCGCTTTCGTATGGTTGCCGGAGTCGATGTCGATTCTGGTGAAAAAGGGCAATAGTGAAAGCATCCGCAAGATCCTGGTGAAGGTAGACCCGCAGTTTGCTCGCGCTATCAACGACGAATACATTCTGCCAGAGCCACCGGCCGCCAAGGTGCCTCTGAAACGCCTGTTCCAAGGTGAATACGCGCGCAACACAGTGTTTTTAGGGGTGGGCATGCTCTGCATCATGATGGTTGCAGTCACCCTGACGACCTGGATTGCGCAGTTGATGGTTCAGCGTGGCTATTCGATAACCACAGGGGTGACGTTTATCCTGGTATTCACCTGCAGCAATTTCATCTCAACTCCGTTGGCCGGATGGATGGCTGACAGGATCGGTTACAAGAAAGTGTTCGCCATCTACATGCCGATTTTATTCATTTCGATCTCAGTGATTGGTGTCATTCAGGACCCAGTTGCCGCATTGATCTGCATGTTTTTTGCCGGATTCACCGCCATGGGCGCCACCTGCATTTTATTACCCTACGTCGGGTCGCTATACCCCATGAGCTTTCGTTCATCGGCGATGGGGGTGATTTACGCCATTGGCCGGGTCGGACCGATTATTGGCCCTGCAATCGCCGGCTTCATGCTTGCCGCAGGCGTCAGTGTGCCGATTATCCTTGTTTGCATGGCAGCCCCTGCTTTGGTGGCGCTTAGCGCTTTTTTGCTGGTGAAAGAGAGTTCGCTGCAAAGTATTTAGCGGCCATTGCTTTGCAGATTTAATACTGGTTTGCGCGCGCCATTCTCGTTAATTGCATAACGCAGGGTTCGAACTCGGCTATTTAGTATTCGATGTATCAAGTAATCGCAATATTTTGTCCCATAACTGAAATAAAGGAAAACCCATGGATCGCTATATCAACCGTTTGTTTCACGTCTGCATCACTGTCGCTGATATTGATGCCGCACTTGAGTTTTACTGTGGCGTGCTCGGGCTTGAATCTATAGGCAAACTGCGTAACGAAAGGGCGCCCGGCGAAATTCTCGGCTTTCCTAATCAAACCATTGAAATCCATGCCGACCACCTCGTCGGCAAGGACAAGGAAAACGCGACCGTTATCGATCTGATCGAGTTCGTGTCACCTAAAACAGTCGTCAGTACGACACCGTCCGCTCCCCTGAATCATGCCGGTATCAACCGCATGGCGTTTGGCGTAGACAGTACTGATGCCATCCATGAAAAATTAAAGGCGCGTGGCGACATCGTTTTCCTTTGCGAGCCACAAGTCGTGATCGCTCCTACTGGCGGGAAATTTAAAATCTTGACGTTCAAAGACCCCTTTGACAACATCTTGGAAGTCATTGAGTACTGCAAGTAATTAGTGGTTTTGTATAAAAAAAGCCATTGGGATGCGGTTTTTTTACTCTGACAAACCGGAGAGTTTTAAATGAGTATTACACAAGATAAATCTGAAATTATTGAAGTCATCAACCTCTACGGTGTAGCGCTCGACAGCCACGCCTGGGACTTGCTGGATGACGTGTTTACCGAGGATGCCCATGCCGACTTCGGCCCAGCGGGGGCGGTTTGGAAGTCTGTCGGTGCGCTGAAGTTCGCTTTCAAGGACTTTCACGAAACGCTGACCAATCACATGCACACCATGATGGGTTCTTGCGTTCACGTTGACGGTGACACGGCCTATGCACTGACGTACGGCGACTGGTTGCTTTCGCGCGACTCAGCCGTGGGCGGTCCCGACTGGGTTGGTCGTGGCTGGTACGACGATGTACTTGTGCGTACTGACAAGGGCTGGCGCATTAGCAGTCGTGTTTGCCGACTGATTTCCTGGACAGGCAATCCGCTTGTTCCCGAACCCGCGTTCGAACAGCACCCGGTGATGACTACCCATACGCTGCGTAGTCACCGCGAAGAAGGGAAAATCAAATACTTTGAGGCAATCGCCAGAAAGTAAACAACCAGAGCCAACAGCGATGCGGTGACCACTTCCAGTTTTCGGGCGGAAGTGGTCTGTGGGCTCTTTTGCCTGAATTTCCATGTTCTCGTCATTAACAAGATCCACAGTTCATATGGGAAATTTAAAAATGAGTGATCAGACAGTTATTTGGACAGTGGGCATTAATTGCCCAGCTGAAGATGAAGATAAATTCAATACCTGGTACGACAATGTGCACGTGCCAATGTTGTTGAAGGGCGATAGTGTCAAGAAAGTTACTCGCTTCAAGCTGGCTGAAGAAACGTATCACGTGGGTACTACCACCCAGGTGTGCCCAACGTATCTGACCATCTATGAATTTGAGAATCAGGCTAAATTTGAAGCGTGGATGAATGGCGCCTCGCGCGCTGAAGCCGGCGACGACAAAACAAAAACCTGGGGCGATAAAGTCTACGACGTTCAATGGGCAACACGTTACAACCTCACCAACGCCTGGAATGTCTAATTAGGGAAGGTATACCGCTATGAACGCATTAGTTAAAAAACTCCTGCATGTTTGTATCACCGTGCCAGACGTGGATCAGGCCCTCAAATTTTACCGTGATGTGCTTGGTTTTGTTTCCACGTTTGAAACAAGAACCGACGAGGCGGACGGACCGCTGCTGGGCTTTGAACAGGAAGAAATCAGTATTTATGCGCACCACATTCTGACAGTAGGCGCAGATCCCAAGCACGCCACTGAAATCAACCTGATTGAGTATACCAACCCGCCCACCATCATCGGTGATGGTCCTTACGACCTGATGAACCAGGTAGGGATTACTCGATTGGCACTTCTTGTCGAAAATGCCAGGGAAGCCTTCGATAAAATCAGTGTCTATGAAGGTATTGAAATTGTTTGTGAGCCGAAAGACATCATTATCCGCAAGCCTGGCGGAAATCTCACGATGACTTGGTTCAGTTTTAAGGATCCGTACGGCGTTTTTATCACCATTGCCGAACCGCCAAAGGCCTAAGCACGGTGCAGTTCAACGTTGCGATTCAGAGTGGGTCGCATCGCCCCGTTCCAGTTCAATAGAATCCAGGAGATAACATGCAGATCGATGTTCTGGTCGATGTGAAGACGACCATCGGTGAAGGCCCTGTATGGGATGTGCAGGAGCAGCGCTTGTACTGGATCGATGTTGTCGGCTGTCGCGTTTTTCGCTGCACGGCTGATGGACGCGAGGTTCGTTCATGGGACATGCCCGACA
The DNA here is from genome assembly GCF_054898165.1 of Pseudomonas sp. Hz4. Lineage (NCBI taxonomy): Bacteria > Pseudomonadati > Pseudomonadota > Gammaproteobacteria > Pseudomonadales > Pseudomonadaceae > Pseudomonas > Pseudomonas sp. Hz4. Next base: position 3,228,405 of record NZ_CM142719.1, read on the forward strand.
CAATCGGCTCCATGGCGCTGCGACGCGATGGCGGTGCCATCGTAGCGCTGGGCTCAGGGTTTCACTTCCTCGACTTCAACACCGGCGAGACGCAGCTGATCGTTAACCCTGAGGGTGACAAACCACACAATCGGTTAAACGATGGCAAGGTTGATGCGCGTGGACGCTTCATCGTTGGCAGTATGGACACCCGAGAGGGCTTCGCGGACGGTACGCTGTTTCGCGTCGACCCAGACTTGTCGGTGCACACGCTCGACGCGGGGTTTGCGATCTCCAATGGACCCTGCTGGAGTCCCGACGGGTCGACGTTCTATTTCTCGGACACTTTCTCCGGCGAAATTTGGGCCTATGACTACGACCTCGAAACTGGAGGCATTGCGAACCGGCGCACTTTTACCAAAGCGGGCTTCACGCCTACAACAGCGACCGATGGCTCAACCGTCGATGCCGAAGGATTCCTCTGGAACGCCCAGGTCTACGCCGGCAAGCTGTGCCGCTTCGCGCCTGATGGCAACCTTGATCGTGTTATCGAGATGCCGGTCAAGAAAGTCACCAGTGTCAATTTTGGCGGGCCGGACTTGGACACGCTTTTTGTCACGTCGATGGCCAAACCTCCCTTGCCTCGCTATCCCGGTGACGGCGTGATGCGCGGTAGTGTTTTCGCAATTCGTGGCCTGGGCGTGAAAGGGCTGCCCGAACCCCGCTTTGGTGGCTAACCTGGTCTTGCCGCGCTTCTCGATGTCGAGCGGCGCGGCGCTAGCGCTGCTGGATATTGCCGACCTGTCGCAAACGTGCAGGCTGGTTAAGAAGGGAAGAAGAGTCGCAGTTCGTAACCGGCCAATTGCTGGCCGTCGACGGCGGCATGATGAAAGTCAGTTAAAGGGCGTTCCCGCCGTAACAGTGACGACCCGAAATCTTTATCTCTACGCTGACAAAGACTAAGCGGCGCGTAAGCAAACTCATCTCCCGGGTCTACTGAACCCAGTCGGCATGTCGAGCCTTTTTTCGGCCATCCTCTCAAGGCACGCAATGCGCCACGCCAGCAGAAGGCTAGTGAGCGGTGCACTGGTAAGCCATTCCCGATATGGATAGAGTACGAGCTTCCTGCGGCTTTTCTAATTCCGCTTGGCAAAAAAGAATAAGAGACAATCCAGCGCATGACACTCTACGAACCCGCTCGGCCGGAGCAATAGTCACCTCATGCTCCCGAAACTGATGCACATCCGCATGTTTGTTGCCGTGTACGAGGAAGGTTCCTTCACCGTCGCAGCCAGTCGCGAAGGGCTGGGGCAGTCCGGCATTTCCGCGCACGTGCGACAGTTGGAAACTCAATTGGGCGTGCAACTTTTCGCGCGCGACCGCGCGATCGTCCCCACGCCGGCCGGCCATGCTTATTATCGGCAATGCGTGCAACTGCTGCGCCTACACGAGAGCGCATGCAGCGCGATCGGCCGCCGCGCGGAGCCGTCCAGCGGCGCGCTACGGATCGGCATGATCCCAACTATGACCCGCTCGGTATTCAGCCGGGCGCTGCGAGCGTTCGAAACGGCTTATCCCAGTGTTTCCGTGCATCTGACTGAAGGTGCCGGCAGCGTGATAGCGACCGCGGTGCGCCGCGGAATGTTGGATTTCGCCATCACGCAGCGTATGTCAAACGACGGTGGCGGGGCGCTAGGGCTGAACACATCGTTATTCACACGAACACCGGCGTTTCTGGTTTCCTCACCTGACTCCGGTTTGCCCCATTGCGAGCCCGTTCGCCTGAGCAACATCAAGGACTTGCACCTGATACTGCCTGTCGGGCGACGGCCGCTGCTGGAACAGTACCTGATTGACCACAAGGTCCAAATCGTGCAGCGGCTGAACATGTTCGAGTCCATGCTGGGCGCAATGGACCTGGTGCGCTCCAGCCACTGGGCGGCGATTATTTCCGGGCTGTTCATCGCCGACGATTTGCGGCGCCGACGCTTTACACTCAATCCACTGGCCGATCCAATTCTCTGGGACGATTTGCTACTGGTAGAGCCGGCGCGCAAGCCCCTGTCCAGGGAGGCTCAGAATTTCATCGAGTTGTTGAGAAAGGCCACTGAAGACGTCAACGCTATCCCGATCCGCATCGCTCATGGCGAGCATTTGTCTAGCCTCAGCCAGGCTTTCGCCGTCAATGAGCGAGGCGCGCCATGAATGATGTGTTGCCCGGTCTACGGGAGATGCAAATGTTCGTGGCGGTGTATGAGACACGATCGTTCACCGCTGCGGCAGCACGTGAATTCGCCACCCAGTCAGGCATATCTCAGCACATCAAGCAGATTGAAGAATTGCTGGGCGTGCAATTGTTCGACCGGCAGAAAACGGTGGAGCCCACAGCGGCGGGGACCTTGTTTTACCAGCATTGTCTTGAGGTGCTGGCTGCTAACGCCAAGGCCCTGCTGGCAATTGACACTTTAGAGTGCGGCCTTTCCGGCGAAGTCCGATTCGGAGTCACGCCCACGCTGGCGACCCATCAGCTCGCGCCGGCCTATCTGCGCCTGATGGCGCAGAACCCTAACGCCTCTATCGCTGTGATTGACGCCCCCAGTAACATGCTGATCGACATGGTGCGGGCCAATGAACTCGACTTTGCAATCATCCCCTCTATTTTGCAGCCGCCCCCGGATCTGGTCACGACGGTATTTGCTGCCACGCCCGCATTTCTGGTCTCGTCAATCACCCACGCCAGCGGCTTCGAGCATGGGGAAGTCATTGAGCTCGACAAACTAGCGGGTCTCAAGCTTCTGGCCCCTGATAGCCGCGAGCATGCCCAGTGGATCGGTTCGCAGCTGGATGCGCCTTTGAACCCCGGCCCCTATTATCAGCTCGACGCAGTGCTGGCGACGCTGGACCTGATCAGGCAAAGCGAGTGGATGGCCATTCTTCCTGGCCTATTGTTCGTTCACGATCTTAGCGCAGATCCTTCAGAACGGGACTTCAGGCTTAACCCGTTTTCGGGTTCCGGCCTGACGCTGGAACTTCTGCTGGTGCAGCCGTCTCGGCCAACTCCCGCACCGTTGATGTTAGCAGCCATCCACGCCATCCAACAGGTAACCAAAGAGCACATCCAGCTGGTGAGCACCTTCCAGTCGGACGATAAGACAGGCGCTGGCTGACGTAGCCTTCCCAACTTAGTTTCCGATCGCGCGCGGTATGGGAAGTGTCGGCAGCCATTCAGCGTGCGGAACACATGCAGGCAGACATTCGCTTGTAAGGGCAAAGCAGTGTCGTCCCCACAGCTCAAGATAGAAGCACCTCCTATCCACATAGGAGAGCATCGAAGGGAAGGGCATATGGCAGAGCCAGAAAAGTCGCCGTCAGTAGTATCTTCTGGTGCCCTTTCTTAGGAAGGTGTCCAGAGGGGCACTGCCCCTCCGGCGATCGTAGGTCAGGCGTCTGTGAGTGATTTTTCTGCAATCGGGGTGCCAGAAAAACCTGCCACTTTTCGCAGTACGCGATCAGTTCCGTCGCGCGGGCTTCCCGAAGCGTCTGGATGGTCGTCGAACCAGTTCCCATTAGGGTACCGGTACATCAAGTCGACCATAAGGCGGCGCTCGGCGATTAACCAACCACCGTCGCGGCGTTCAAATCTGTCGAAGTAGCGTGCCCATAATTTAACCGTGTCGCCGTTCCAATGATGACGCTCTGAAGCTGCATGATCCGCTTGTAGATACGTCTCAACATACGCAATGTCCGGGCCATCGAATTCGATCAGACTGTTCCCCAGAAAATGCTGGGTTTTATTAAAGCGTGGCATTTCATCAGTTAAAAATTGGAAAAATCCCTCGGCCCCGCCGACGTGAAGGCTTTCGGGGAAATGTATATAGGCGTCTTTGTGAAAAGCGCCGCGGACCAACGACATATCAATACGGTCGAGGCCACGGCAATAGCGCAGCAGAACATCATGTATTTCAGTGCGCGCGACGAGTTCTTCGAGAGTCATAAGGTTTCCTTTAATATTTAATTAAATGATGTTCTTCACTTTGTGTTTGGGAACAGCTTTGACGTAGCCAGTCGCTGATGTTGCTCGTTTCAATTATCGCTTTCGCCCGACCCGCCAGCCATGAAGGGGAAGGGATCGGAATAAAATGGACGAATCTCGCAAATTAAACGGCCTCTGAAACGGATCATCTCGGCTACCTGCGGAGGTGGTCCCTTATGCCCTTCAAGTAAAAACTCGACAATTTCTACCGCATGGTCGTCGCTTATGCTGGTGCCTATAAATGTAAGACCCTCAACCTTAGCCGCCCGCCTCACGCGCGGGATCAGCTCGAGAAAAGCGTCTTTTCCGCGGTAGGTGCCGCCGAACGGCATGAATGAAGGAATGGTGATAACGAAGTCATCGGTCAACAGTTCCCGCGCTGCTGCATGATTTCCGGCTCCATTCAGAGCGTAATGCTGGCGAAGTATTGCTAGCTTCTCTGCGGTCGTTACGATTTCCGCATCTTTAATTTCTTCACGACTCATAACAATTTCCTTAAAGTAAGACTCTGTTACTAGACTCGGAGCAACCGTACAAAGCCGATAAACAGATGTCAGAACTGCAGCGGGATGCACAGGCCTCCGCAAGAACCCTAGATCGAGGCGTTATATGCTTTCGCCGGAACGATCGGCAATTGGATAAAGCCCGGGCGATCTGGACCTGTGTAGATCGTGTTCCGCGCGCCGTCGTGGTACTTAGCCTCATAGCCGTGCCGGGGTCCGTGATCGACCCCGTCGAAGGGCTGAATGTCCACGCGCAGACGGTAGCCCTTGCGGATCAACGCTGTGTTGGGAATGATCTCGATCTCAACCGGTACCACTTCGCCGTTTTCAAGCGGTGCATAGTCGGCTTCGCGGTGCGTGTGCTTGACCGTGTAGTGGGTCGAACGCGATGCATCAATCTTGCGATGCGAGGTCTTTAACCAGCCCTTAGCGAGGGGGTAATTGGGTACGTTCATGCCCATCGTGGTCGGGCCGGCGTAGTCGACTTCCTGGCCGTTTTCATCGAGGACACGCAGGCTAAGGTAGATGTCCATGTCCTCGCTGGTGGACGACACCCATAGCTTGGCTTTGCCATAACCGGCGAACACCATGTCTTCTTCCACCGGCCCACTGATGAACGAAATGCCCGTCCGCCATATTTCCAGCACGGATGGCGGTTTGACGGGCAGAAAGCAGGGCGGCATGCCCGTGCGCAGTTCCAACGGGATTTCTGCGGAATAGGTTGCCTGGCCATCGAGGGCCGGCGGTGTCACCGACAGACGCAGAAAGTCATCACGACACTCGTCGCCTGGCCAATCCGATGGCGTGGTATCGAAGAACCATCGGGGGTAGGTGGTCCTTGCGATCGGCCACTCATTTTCTTCCTGAATATAGGAGGCGCCATTGCCGCTGCGAATCTCCAGGCGCACCGGTGCCTTGTCCATGATGCCGTTGTCGATACCTTTCAGCCAATGGTCGAAGAAAGCCCGATGATCGGCGATAGCGGTTCGTGAATAAGGTTTGGTGAACCAGTCTTCCCAGAAGTCGATCTTCTTGGAGGCCGTGTTGGTGGCGAGATACGCCTCACTGCTGCCGAGCTGATGGAAGTGCGCCATGTGGGTGGTGCAGGCAATGGCCCAGAGCGGTACCTTCACCTTGCTCATGTCCGGACTCATCAAGATTGTCGATCTGGGTCCGAACGCTGCGGTGGTGTCAGAGTCCCTAAAAGTGGCCTTTTTGAGCATCCCGATAAAGTCGACCGCATTGGGTTCGCCGCACACGGCAGCAAGAACGCCAGCTCTATACCAGTGGGTGAAAAATTCTTCATTGAGGATGCCGCCGGTATAAGCCACCTCATCGTACAGATCAACATCGGTGCCAATGGCGATCATGGCTTTCAGATGCCGCGGTTCAAGGCTGGCTGCCGCGTGTTGGCTCATGGCGTAGTACGACATGCCCCACAGCCCGACATTACCGTTACACCAGTGCTGCACGCCCGCCCAATCAATCGCATCGCGAAATGCCTCGGCCGTTTCGATACCAAACGGCGCGAGTGTTCCTGGATTTTTGCCCGAGCCGGGGCCATCTACACGCACCAGCACATAGTCGTGTGGAACCCAATCTACCGTGTTGGCTGTCTCGTGATTCTCAAACACTTGTCCTTCAGGATTGCCGTGGAAGTAACGCTCCTCCATCTCTTCATGGGCCTCAAACGCGGCATCGTCTGCGATCGAGTGATGATAGAACGCCCGACCATAGGGCCCGCAGTTCATGATGACCGGGAACTTGCCTTCCTTTGCCGGGCGGAAGACATCCGCGTACACGAACAGACCGTTTTGCAGTGGAATCTTGACGTCTTTGAAACGCAGAATATCCAGAATATTGCGGCGCACTTCATTGCGAGCAGTCGCCGCGGAACATAGCAGGCGCGGCGTGCGATCAGTAAAGACGCCAGCTGCCGAAAGCTCGGCGAGCAGCGCGGCGATCAAGGGGTCTTGGTCAAACTCAAGAACGGGATTCAGCGCAAGGCCGGCAAAGGAAATATCGTGGCGGAAGTTGATTCGATAGTTGCCGATGATGTCGTGCACGGCGGAGTCGATGATGATGCCACCGTCCAGATTTCCGTCACGGTCGAGCGAGCACAAAAACCGTGCAATGTTGGTCAGCCCCGCATCAAGCAATTTGTTGATATTGCCGTCCACGCGACTGACTATTTCCGCCAGATTGATGCGTGGTGCGCCAAGGGCAGATCCTATCGCCGTCTTCCCGACCAGAAAAGCGATCCGCTCGCCCTCGCGGTACTGGAATTCACCCTTTTCGTTCGTCAGCCCACTGAGGGTAGGGGTCTGATATTTGAGGCCAGCAACTGGCCCGGAAAAAGTGCCTGTCTGCAGCATGTTGAAATCCTTCTAGAAGTCTGCCAACCCATAAGTCGTGATCGCGATGACAGCCAAAAAAACCAGGCGTCGTCGCAAGGCAACCCGCATGCGCCGTGCGCTTGAGGGTGATCTGCTTATATCGAACGGTTCAAATGGCTATCCGGCGGCCTTGATAGGCAACTGGAGGTAGGAGGCATGGCGTCCACCGGTATGGATGACGTGCTGCCCACTGTTCACACCGGTGTATTCACGCAGGCCCGGCATCATGGTTCCGGTCAGATTGCGAGCGCTGACAATGAAGCGCAGTTGCTCGCCGGGGCGGAAGACCAGGCCGAGCGGTAACAGATCAATCTCGACGTCGACAATTTCCCCAGCAGAGAGCTTCTCTACGCGATCGAAGCTGTGTGCCGGCACGTCCTCAGTCGAGAGCGTTTTATCGAGATAGCGAGCCGATGCCCGCAACCTGCCGTCCGAACCTTTGTAGCGCAGGATGCTGCCGCCATGATCGGTGACGTCATGGCATCGCGCGCTCTGGTTGGGAACGGTGAATTGCTGCAAAGGAGTGCCATAGGCGTCGAGCTTTTGAATGAGCACGAACAGATCCATATCGTCAGCGCCACGTGCTTCTACCCAAAGGTGCGCCTTGGGGTAACCGACGATCACCGTGTCCTGTTCGAAGCGGGTAATAAACGACACCGCATTCGGATTGGAGGTGGCGTCGTAGGTTGCCTCGACCTCATCAGTGGGTGCTGTGTTGGCTAACGTGCGAGCACGGCCGTCAAGGTACAACTTTGTCGACGTGACGTCCGCTGGCGGGAAGGTTTCTGCGGGCACGTTGACCCGGTCGCTACCTTTGAGGTCATGAATGGCGTAGCGCACGCGCGGCGTGGATTGCCATCCGTTATCCAAGCCCTTGAGGTAGTGATCAAAGAAACGGCGCAGATCTTCCACGTTCGCTTCGTCGTAGTAGTCAGGCCATTCCTGGCTGTTGTGGATGCGCAGCCATTTGTCTGGGGACGCCATACGACGCCAACCGCGAAAGGTGCCCGCGGTGTGCAATGTGTTGGAGTAACTGGCCACCACAAAGGCCGGTACGGTGATGCGGTCAAAGTCAGGAATCTTGTTGGCCCACAAATCGTTCATCAGTGGGTAGCACTCTAATTCCGCAATGATGTCCTCTTTCTGGTTCTTGCCGAAGAAACTGCCTTCCTGCAACCGCTGACCGAAGGCAACGTCAGGCATGCCGCCACGCTTCAATAGATCACGGTAGACGTCGCTCACGCCTTCCCACGGGTTGATCGCCGCCAAGTGCTTGGGCTGCTCGGCCGCGGTGAACCATTGCGAGACCGCGAGGTACGAGGTACCGCTCATGCCTACCTTGCCGGTGCACCAAGCCTGTTCGGCCAGCCATTCAATCAGGTCGTGGCAGTCGCGGCCTTCCTGGCGGTCCCACAGCACGCTGTTGCCTTCAGAGTCGATGATGCCGCGCGGATCCGGGTTGCAGATGGCATAACCCTGTGCGCACCAATAGGCGGGATCCGGGCCCTCGAACTTTGCCAATCCTGAGACGATGGAATTGCTCAGCCCCACCAGCGCAAAGACACCCATCACGCTGGCTGATGTGCCCTGCGCTTTGCCATAAGGGCTCCACGCCACAATCACAGGCACTTTCTCGACACCGACGGGACGGAACATATCGACGTAGATAGTCACGCCGTCGCGCAATGTCACGGCCACGTCTTTCTCGAACACGATATCGACTGGAAGCGCTTTGAACGGCGGGGCGATTTGGAAGCCTGCCTCCAGCGTGCGGACGCCGGGATTGAAGACAGTTAGCAGGCCGGTTCGGTCAGCCGGCAGCGGGTGGGCGGAAACAAACGTCTGCGGGGTATCACTCATGGAGAGGTCCTCTTGTAGTGCAGATTTTGGGCGGGCAAATGCGAGAGATACGAGTGTAGGTCTTTTGGATTTTTAACTCAACACGTGTTGAGTAAAGGATAAAACCTGACCATAATTCACTTGGCTTCCTCCACAGCTGCATCGTTTTTTGAGCAAGACGCGGGGACGGACACGCCCCCGCGTGGGTGCGCACCGGGCGGCTTTAAAGTTAACGTCAAGAGGCAGAGTGGTGGCGGCAGACTGCGAATGCAGTCTTCGCCAGAGAGCGGTAAAATCCATGGGTTACATGACGACGGCAGAGTGCAGGGCTTGGTATGTTTTGCGATTGCCGTTCCTGCCTGTCAATCATCCTTTTTTCACGATGTTGCGAAGAACCTAAATCGACGCCATGACCATTAAAGAAGAACCAACGTTAGCTGTAGCTCGAACGCGCAAACCTGGGCGGCCGGCAGGCTCGGGAAGCAGTCGGCATACGGTACTAGATGCTGCACGTGCTCGTTTCGCCAGCGATGGTTTTGCGGCGACAACGATGAGGCGCGTCGCAGCCGATGCCGGAGTCGACGTGTCAATGGTGATGCAGTTCTTCCGCTCGAAAGACGAGCTTTTTGCGGCGGTGATGGATATTCCGGAATCGGCGCTGGAGAAGTTAGGTGAGGTTTTCGAGGGGGCAGATGAGCACCTCGGAGACCGCGTCGTTCGCGCATTTCTCCAAGCCTGGGAGGGGGCGCCGGAAGAGTCGGAGCCGCTGATGGCGATGCTCAGGAATGCGATGGTGAATGAACAGGCGCGTGGTCATTTACGCGATTACATCGAATCCAGGTTAGCCAAGGGCGGTATTGAAACGCTTGGCCCGGATGCTCGGCTGCGCGCGGGCTTGGCGCTATCGATGCTTGTCGGTGTGATCACCGGGCGACAAATCATAGGTGTGCCGGTTCTCGCCGCCGCAGACCGGGAGACACTGGTTTCATTCATCGCGCCGGCTATTCAGCACACGCTCTTGCCGACCACGACAGGCTCGATTGGCGCTGATTGATCGGCATCACTGGTGCTGATTGCCGGCTTCGATCATGGTGTCCACCTTACGCGCCGGGTGGACACCCTCGTTGTTGAGGCCTGACTAGGGGACGATCGGCAGTTGCAGATAGCTCGGGTATTCCGGCCCGGTATGAATCCGGTTTACGGCATCCACGTGATAGCTCTTGTCATAGGCACGAACCGGTACGCCCGCCGGCGCATAGGGCTGGATATCGACCAGCAGGCGGTAACCCTTGCGGATCATCGCGGTGCTGGGGTTGAGTCCGATTTCGACCGGCACGATTGCTTCAGGCTGCAGTGGCGCGCAGTCCTTCTCCAAGTGGGTATGCACCGGCCAATATTCGGTCGAGCGTTCGACGTCAAGGCGACGACGAGACACTTTCAACAAGCCATGTCCCACCGGATGGATGTGCACCGGATCCACCGGAAGCACCACGGATTCGTAGCGAATCTCCCGGTCTTGCTCATCCAGAACCCGCAGCGAGACGAATACATCCATGTCAGCGCTGCTCGATTCCACCCACAGGCCGACCTTCATGTACCCGGCGAGCACCATGTCTTCGCTCATCGGCTCGCTGACAAAAGAGATGCCTGTCGACCAGCGCGGAGTGCCGTCATTGGAGCCCCCGGGCGCCAGCGTCGGAGTGCCCAGATCAAGGTGGGCGTCATATTCGGCGCTGGCCTGCTCTGCGGGCACAGTGTCGGTGATGCGCCGCGTATTGAGACGACGACTGTCGTTTTGCCAATCTGAAGGCCGGGCATCGAGGTACCAGCGGCGATATTGGGTTCGCGCGATCGGCCATTCATTTTCATGCAAGACAAAGTGGGCACCGTTGCCGGTTCGAACCTGCACTCGCACCGGTGCTTCGTCCATCACACCGTTGTCGATTCCCTTGAGCCAATAGTCGAAGTAGCGCATGTGTTCGGCGATCGATTTGTTGCTGTAGGAGTCCGGGAACCAGGCATCGGCGAAATCAAACTTCCTCGCTTTGGCGGCGGTGGAACGGATGAAGGTTTCGCTGCTGCCTAGCTGGTGAATGATGGCGCCTACTTGAGGGCCGACGATCCAGACCGGTGCGGTGGCCTTGCTCATGTCCGGGCGTATGAAGATGCTGCCGCGTGGGCCATAGGCGTTGATGTCGTTGAACGGCGTGGCCAGAACGCGGGCCATCCAGTCTGTTTCCGGGCGCTCGCCACAGTGGTTGTTTCCAGACCAGACCTTCCACCACCAGTTCCAGAAACCGGAACCGAAGATGCCGCCGCCGTACAGGGCTTCGTTGTAGATGTCGGCATCGGTACCTTGCGCAATCATCGCCTTGAGGTGCGAAGGTTGCAGGCTGGCCACACTGTGTTGGGCCATGGCCAGGTAAGACATGCCCCACAAACCGACGTTGCCATTCGACCAGGGCTGAGTGCCTGCCCATTCGATCGCGTCGTAATAATCTTCGGCTTCCTGGACGCTGAAAGGCGCTTGCAGCCCCGGACTTTTGCACACGCCGCGCGCGTCCACGCGGATGCACACGTAGCCTTCTGGCACCCAGACTGATGTGTCGACGGTCTCGTGGTTTTCGTACTGGGCACCATCCGGATTGCCAGAGAAATAGCGATCCTCCATCTGCTCCTTGCGGATGACGTCGTCCTCGTTGCAAATGCAATCGTGATAAAAACTCTTACCGTAAAAGCCTTTGCTCATGACGATTGGGTATTGGCCGGGATCCGCCGGACGGAAGACGTCGGCACAAACGTAGGAGCCATCGCGCAAGGGGATGCGCACATCGGTCATCTTGATGATGCCGCGAATGTTGCGGCGCAGTTCATTACGGCTGGTGGCGGCATCACATAATGTGCGTCGCGTTTTTGCAGTGAATACACCGGGCGTGGCGTTAAGCGTTTCGAGGATAAGTTGCAAAGTGGGATCGTTGGCAAAATCGACAGCGCCACCCTGGCCCATGGGCATCACTGGTGGGCTGAAGTTGATCGGAGTCGTGCCAATCAGTTCATGCACCTGAGGTGCAATTTTGACGCCGGACTCGATGTTGCCTTGCTGATCCAAAGTGTGGACGAAGCGAGCGAGGTTGGTGACCGACGGATCCAGCAGCTTGTCGATCTTGCCGTCTACACGATTGGTGAGTTGCGCCAGGTTCAAGCGTGGCGCCGCCCCTATGGCCCCCAGAACGATACCGCCAACCAGAAAGGTAATGACCTCGCCGGCGCGGTACAGGAATTCGCCATCGTCCGTAGTGACTCCGGATAGCGTGGGTGTCTGGTATTTCAGTCCCGCGATCGGGCCGGCGAAAATACCTGTGAAAACAGGGCTCAGAGCAGGTTCAGGAGATAGGCTCATGCTGGATTCCTTATTGTTCTTGATTATGGGAGCGATTCCAGTAAGGTACGGCGGTCGAGAAAATAATTCAACACCAGTTGATATTAACCATATTTCGTAATAATTTGGACATGACTATGAAAAAAGAAACCGCTTCCACGGCGCGCCGTGGCCGTCGGCCTGGGCCCAATAGCTCGCGGAATTTGGTACTTGAGGCCGCGCGCGCGCGTTTTGCCTGCGACGGGTTCGCCGGCACGACCATCCGGCTGGTCGCGGCTGACGCTGGTGTTGATGTGGCTCAGGTGATGCAGTTTTTCCGCTCCAAGGACGAACTGTTCGCCGCCGTGATGGCGATCCCGGCGTCCGCGCTTGAGCGCTTCGATGCGCTCTTTGAAGGACCGGATGAACACTTGGGCGAACGGGTGGTGCGTGCGTTCCTTACAGCGTGGGAGGGTATTCCCGAGGAGTCGGAACCGCTGATGGCGACGCTTCGAGGGGCGTTCGTCAATGATCAGGCCCGCGATCAGTTACGCGCCTTCATCCAGTCGCGATTGCGCACAGGCACGCACGAACACTCTGACTCCGACGGCAATCTGCGGGCGGGCCTCGCGGCATCCCTGCTCGTGGGTATGGTGGTGAGCCGACGAGTTATTGGCGTGCCTATTCTGGTCGCGGCAGAACCAGAAGAACTGGTGAGGATTATCGGTCCTGCCATTCAAAAGATTCTGGTGCCAGAGAGCTGATTGATACAGTGCGACGGTAGCTCCACGAAGACCTGCCTGTGCATTGAACGGGGAACACATGGTCAACTTTTCTGCCGCCAGTTTCAAAACAGTTCACCTCGGGATACTGCTCGGGCAGACAGCTGCGCTGAAAGATCGGCTGCTGGATCGTCATCTGATGCCTCTCGGCATAACCGCTGCGCAACTCAAAGTGCTGAAGATTATTTGTCAAGGAGATGACACCGCAGTCGCGTTGTGCCGACACCTGTCCATCCACAGCGCCTCGATGACTCGAATGCTGGATCGCCTTGAGCGCAAAGGCTTGATCACCCGTAGCCAGGACGGTCAAGACCGACGCCAGGTTCGGTTGGTGTTGACCAGCAAGGGCGAAGCTTTGAGATCCAAGTTTCCGACGATGGAGGCCGCTGCAATGAATGAGTTCACTGCTTGCCTTACGACAGAGGAATTGATGAAGCTGGAGAGCCTCCTGGAAAAGATATTGAGTGCTGAGACGGAGTCTGGCGGGTCGCTCAATGCGCGGCTCAGCGCCTGGTAAAGGCCGCGATACCTGGCAGCATCATCAACATTGCATCAATTCTTGGTCTGCGCTCAGGTAGCGGTTATAGCCATTACAGCACCGCGAAAGCCGGTGTGGTGCAATTGACCCAATCCCTGGCGTTGGACTTGGCGCGTCATAACATTCGCGTTAATGCCATTGCTCCCGGGTATTTCAAGACTGAAATGAACGATGACTATTTCGGCAGCGTGCAAGGCGAATCTTATATCCGCAACTGCGTACCGATGCGCAGGTTGGGTACGCTGGAAGAACTAGAGGGTCCTTTTCTTCTTCTTGCAAGTGAAGCCGGCACGTTCATGACGGGCGCCACATTAGCTGTAGACGGGGGGCATCTGGTGAGCAGTCTGTAAACGAATACAAGGTGACCTTGGGCCGTTTTGCACTGTTGCGGCGTGACGCCACGGCTGAATGTTTGGATCGCAGGGTAGGGGGCTTGCCTTTGGACAGCACACGCACAGATGAATGGCATTAGTAGTGTCTAAGGAGAGCTATGCAATATCCAAGTCTGACAGTTATCGGTTTTTACACATGTAACTGACCCTTCTGGTCTGTCCGTAGGCTCCATCCGGCACCACGCGCTGCCGAGAACAGTGCCTTACTCACCATCAGAAAAAGCACCTATCGAGCATTTACTACTCCCTGCAAACATCCCGTGGCGTTGGCATGGTAGGACAACTGAAAAAAAGACATGATCCGTCATAGGCCGTTGATACCAGGTCCAGACGTATACTGATACTGGAGTGCTGATAAGCCAATGCCGCCTAGCTGCTATACCAAGCTATGGCGTCCGACTTTTGATTCGATCACATCAAAGGCCCTCAATTTCGCAAGATATCTTTTACCGTCGCCAAGCGCTGGCTGCACGTTTCACTAATCTAATAATGCAAGTGGTGGTGGGTGGGGCTGCCAGCTCAGGAGTCTTTTTGACCGCGCCACGGCGTACCGGAAAGTCCACTTTCGTCCGTGAGGACCTTAGGCCTTGCTTGGAGGAGGCTGGAACATGGCATATGATTTAACATAATATACATTACACGTAACAAGGTGTTTCAGGATTAGCCCGATTGCACACAGATTTTGAAGCGATCAATTCACCTCAGCCCTCATCCTCCCATCAGCTTCTCAAACAGCTCCGAATGCTCAGGAAATTGCTCGGCAAGCTTCTGGCGACTGCCCAACTCCATATCCGCAAAATCAAATCCTGGTGAAACTGCTTCACTGATCAGACCGTATCCCGCCAATCCATTTGTAAGCTGCGAAGCTTTCCAGACGCCACCAGGCACATGTAACTGCAAACATTGTCCGGCGTTGATATCGCTGCCCATCACAACCATTTTCATTGTGCCGTCCGGAAATATCAGGCTGTACTGAATCGCATCCCCTAGATGGTAGTAATGCACGATGTCCGATTGGTTCAGATGAAAATGACCTCTCGGCGAATCCTTGGTCGGCAAGTAATAAATGGATGTCATCAGATGCCGCCGGCCACTCGCGGTCTCGACCATCGCGTGGTGATCGGCTTGAAAGGTTCTGCGGTAGAAACCGCCATCCATGTGGGGTTCCAGGTCCTGTGCCCTGATCACTGCCTCAGCGCAGGGGCTGAAAATTGGGTTCTCCAGCCTTGAAATAGCACTCGCCAAATAACTACACCCTATCGACTTAATTGCATCAATTAATATTAACTATGCTAAATAGCTCTTTAGTAGAGCTAGCTATTTAGAGCCGGGACGCACGGTATTGCCCTCGCCCACAGCCGCTATGTCGATATTTTTATTCACACCGCACTCGTGTTTGCGACACGAACGGTGCGAATAAACAAGGCGCGCACCTTCTCCCAGAAATTCCCCCCCAGCACAAAAAAGCTGCCGATCAGCATTGCGTCGCCCAACGCTTGAAGCTGCCAGAGGTTGGGCCTGAGTCCAGGCCAAAGGCTGTCGATGTAGGGTTCAAGCAGGGATGAGATCAGCGGCAAACAAAACATGACGATGCCGATTCGATGACGAACCGGCCCCACTTCAAGATCGGGTTTGGGCGCAAGTGTGGACACGTAACCGAACACGCTGCGTTTGAGTTGCTGGAAGCCCGATTTGCCCATGATGGTGATGACAAGAATCAGCAGGACCTTGTTGCTGATAAACAGCACGCCGGTCAGCGCAGCGATCCTTGAGCCAGGTACACCGGCCGCTGCTGCGACAGGCACCATCAGCCAGGACCCCAACATCAAGCAGATAATGGCTATTCCCATTTTGAAGCGCCAGCCGGCTGAATGGGGTTCAACACTGCCCTGGGTGGTATTCATTCGTCGTACCTTTTTAGCCGGCTGCAGTAGATTTGAAGGAGCTTAAAAGCGTAGCAGCCGCCTGTCGATTCGGGCGGCTATGCTCCAGTGATCTTCGTTGGTCGGGTAATGCGTAATGCATCCAAGTAGACGCCTGCTGATTCGGCCAGGCCAGCTCCTGCTGCTGGGTGTATTCGGCCTCAGTGGTTGCGTACGGCTGGGCCCGGACTTCCAGTCGCCCGGCGAAGAATGGGTCAAGCACTGGAGCACCCCTGCCCTTGAGCAATCCAGCCAACGCGGGCTTAACCCGGACATGCGTCAGTGGTGGCAAATCTTCGCCGATCCGGTTCTCGACCAACTGATTGCCGACTCGGATGCTCACAACGCCAGCCTTAAGATCGCTGGCCTGCGCGTGATGGAAGCCCGTGCCCAGCTGGGCATCGCCCAAAGCGGGCTTTATCCGCAACTGCAGCAGGCCAGCGTCGATAGTCTGTACTTCAATCGAAAACAATCGGGCGGTATCAATCCGCAGGACAGCCATTTCTGGCAATACAGCGCCGGTTTTGATGTTGGCTAGGAGCTGGACTTTTGGGGACGCTTCAGTCGCGCCATCGAGTCGTCCGATGCCAATTACTTCGCCGCCCAGGCCAACTATGAAGACGTACTCGTGCTGTTGCGGGCGCAAGTGGCCGACACCTACTTCTCGCTGCGCACCACCGAAGCGCGTTTGCGCGTCGCCCGGGAAAACGCCAGGCAGCAAAAGCGCAGCTTCGAGATCACCGAGAAGTTGTTCAACAGCGGTCAGACTGCCGAGCTCGACCTGCAACAAGCCAAGACCCAGTACCTGGGCACGCTGAGCACCATCCCCAATCTCGAAGACCAGTTGTTGCGCACCCACAATGCGTTGGCCATGTTGATCGGTCAGCCGCCCGGCGCGCTGCCGCTGCTGATGGAAAATGAAGGATTGATCCCGCTGGTCGACCGTGCCGTGTTGCAGGAAGTACCGGCCAATCTGCTGCTGCGTCGACCCGACGTGCGCGCCGCCGAGCTCAATGTCGCGGCCCAGTCGGCGCTGATCGGGGTGCCTTTGTGATTCCGGTGGCCGCGGAAGTGGCAGCCCGAGTGACCCGTGTAAACGTGCGTAACAACCAGGACGTCAAGGCCGGCGAAGTGCTTTTTGAGGTGGACTCTCAGCCCTATCAGATTGCCGTCGATCGTACACGCGCTGACCTTGAGTCGACACGCCGGCAGATTGGTGCCAGCACTGCCGGAATCGCGTCGGCGCAAGCGTCGTTGCGTGCTGCTCAGGCCAACGAACGCAAGGCCCGGCAGGACAATCAGCGTCTTGAAGGTTTGTATCGCGAAGACCCGGGTACCGTATCGGTGCGTCTGCTTGAAGTGTCCCGCGCCAACCATGAACAGGCGGTCAGCCAGGTCGCCGCCGCCCGTGCCGAAATTCAGCGTGCGCAAGAGCAGGAAGGTGGCAGCGACGAAGAGAACGCCCTGCTGCGCAGCGCCGCCACGGCGCTGTCAAAAGCCGAACTGGACCTGGCCAATACGCAGATTCGCGCGCGCTCGGCCGGCCTGATCACGGACCTGCGCACTGACGTTGGGCAATTCGCAGCGGCCGGTAGCCCGGTCATGACCCTGATCGCCATCCGCGATGTGTGGATCAGTGCAGACATGACCGAGAACAATCTCGGTCTGGTGAAGCCCGATACTGCGGTGGCGATTGCACTGGATGCGTTGCCAGGCCAGATTTTCGAGGGCCGCGTGCGCAGTGTCGGTTACGGCGTCAGCGTGGGCCAGACGCCCGCGCCCGGCACCCTGCCCAGTGTGCAGAACAGTCGTGACTGGCTGCGTCCGGCCCAGCGTTTCCCGGTAATCATCGAGTTTTCCCAAGACTCAATGAACACACTGCGTGACAGTCGCGCCATCCGTGCCGGAGGGCAGGCCGAAGTCATGGCCTTCCCCACCCAGAGCAACCCGCTCAACCCGCTCGGTCGCGTATTCCTGGGACTGATGAGTTGGCTGTCCTATGCCTACTGAACGCCCCCCCCGGGTTCAACGCGCACTGCGGCTGGCTTTCGGCACGGCACTGTGCCTGGCAATCAGTTTCGGCCTGGGTTTGCCGATCCCGTTTATCGCGCCAGTGCTTTGCTTGCTGCTGCTGTCCACGCTCAATCGTGCGCTGCCCTTCAAGGCTGGAGTAGTGCTCGCACTGGCCGCGATGTTGACCAATGGCGTCGGTCTGCTATTGATCCCGATCCTGCGTTATTACCCCTTCAGCGGCGTGCTACTGATCGGCGCGAGTCTGTTCCTGGCTTTTCGTTTTGGACTGCGTGGCGGTAACAATCTGATTGTCACTTTTCTGGTGATTGGCCTGACCATGATCTCTTCGGCCGGTGTGGCGGATTTTGATTTGGCCGCGATGGTCATCGGTGCGTTGGTCAAGGGATTGCTCCTGGCCGTCATAGTGCTGGCACTCAGTCATTGGCTGTTTCCCGAGCCGATCAATGCCCCGTCACCACCGCCCCCTCCGGTTCTACCGGACGAAGAAGTCGGTCGAGTGGCGCTGCGTGCCACCCTGATCGTGCTGCCGACATTCCTGCTGGCGCTGATCGATCCGGCCAGTTATCTGCCGATCATCTTGAAGGCCGTGACCCTGGGTCAGCAAAGCTCGACGACAACCGCACGTCAAGCCGGTCGCGAGCTGGTCGGTTCAACGTTGCTCGGTGGCTTGCTGGCCATTCTGTTCTGGTGCGCGCTCAGCCTGTTTGTACATCTGTGGATGTTCTTTCTGTGGATGCTGCTGTTCGGCCTGATTTTGGCGCGCAAACTCTATGCCTTGAGCCCGACGCGGTTAAGCCCGGGGTTCTGGCTCAACAGCCTGATCACGCTGATTATCCTGCTGGGCCAATCGGTTCAGGACAGCACAGCGGGCAAGGACGTTTACACCGCGTTTGCCGTGCGCATGGGCTTGTTCATCGCCGTGACGCTGTATGCCTGTCTGATGGTGCATTTGCTCGATCAGCGTCAGCCCAAAAATGCTCAAGGATTGACCTGATACCCCTTCCCTTGCAGGCAACTGGTATAGGCCGTTGAACTGGTCGCAGCACTGGTTTTCTGCTGCTCCCGGCGTTCCTGACGCTGGCGCGAGCCACCCACTACGGCTCCCGCTGCCGCTGCCCCTTTTGCCTGGTTCTGGCGATAGTCCTGCTTCACGTCATCATCGACGCGATCATAAAACTCGTCATGCTGACGGCCGCGCACCTGCGCCCCCGCAGCCCCTGCGGCAGCGCCCACAGCGGCTCCCTTCAGTCTTCCTCCAGCAGGAGGCGGTGCCGTCGAGGCGCTCAGACTGGCCGCGATGGTGTGGCAATCGGTGATGTCCACTTGGGTTTGTTGCGAATTCTGCCCCTTCATCGGCACGACCGTTTCTGCCCACACCTGGGTCGAGGAAACCGACAGTGCGATGCACAGGCTAATTGACGACAACGCTCTCATGATGACCTCCTAAAGAGCCCTTGCTACTCCACACACCGTGATTCTGAACCGAGCTCAACACAGAAGATTGTAGATCACCCCTCCTCTCCTCTCACTTCGCCGGGGCAACGTTCAGTTGCTCTTCAGTGATGCGGTCAAGTTGGCGACCGTGTTACTTCCCGAGCAGGCGCAATTGCAAGGGCAACTCAGTGTGCTCGGGACCGCATCCCCTAGCAGTCTTGCTATGGAAAAGGCGGATCTCGTGAAGCAGAGGTGCTATCTCACCGCACAAAAAGACAAGATCCTGAAGCGATTGAGTGCGGCCGGCATCGAATTGGCCAAGCCTGCTCCTGCGACATGACAAATCGCTTGAAAATTTAACGGCTGAGTTTCAGCGTTTCACTCGGCAATTCCTTAAATAACGCCCGATAACTGCTGGAAAATCTTCCTAAATGCCAGAACGACCAATGCATCGCCACTTCGGCAACAGTAGTCTCCATCGCTGTACGGCTGAGCAGTTCTCGGCGCGCACTGTTGAGTCGACGCAAGCGCAACCAATGGGTCGGGGTCATCCCGGTATAAGCCTTGAACGCATGCTGCAACTGACGCAGTGAAACCCCGGCGACCTGCGAGAGCTCCAGCAGATTCAGGGTTTCTTCCGGGGCATCGGCCGCCCATTCACCGATGCGCTTCATCACCGATCGCTCTTCGGTGCGGCGCTGTAGACCTCCGCGATCAAGGCACACACACGCGTTGTCGAGGATGTACAGGCAGTCTTCCAGCAACTGATGGGTCAACGCCTCCTTGCTCGGCGGATCGAGCGTCTGCGCCAGTCGGGTCAACGTCCCGCTGAGCCAGCGACTGAACAGCGCGTTCTGTCCCGAATTCAGTGGCGCCATGAACAGGCCTTCGAGCCTGGCCACATTCAAACCGTGACGCTGAACGAACGCCGGACCGAACACCACGGCGATTTCCTGGTAGTTCTCCGGGGTGATCCAGATGTTGCGGCTTTCACCGTTCAACACGTACAGCGCGTTGTCGCTGCGATCGAAACAGAACGCCAGCGAGCCTTCAGGGGCGCTGAAATTCTGTTCGACCCGCGTGTTCATGTGTTCCTCGTAAATCTCCACGCCTTGCAGGTCCAGATAGCGCACCCTCCCGGCGAAATGCCCTGGCGACATTTGCTGGTAATGCTGCACCCAACCCGGTGTGACGCGGATTTGCTCGGCCACGTCGGCGGTGTTGAACGCTTGGACTTGCAAGGGATTGCACGTTGTCATGGATGACCTTACGCACTCGTTTGGTGCGTTTTGGTGCTGCTGAAAGTGGATAGATAGAACGTCAAGGCTCGGCCAAGATAGTCGTCAACGCGCCACAGGGGAAGTGTGTGGTGGATGAAACCAGCCTCCCGGCGTTAATAAAACCAATAACGAGGTCTTTATGAATGTCCCTTTCGATCAGCTGCTCACGTGGCTGAAAGATCACAAAATTACCGAAGTCGAGTGTGTGGTCAGCGACTTGACCGGCATTGCACGCGGCAAAATTGCACCCACCAACAAGTTCCTGCATGAGCGAGGCATGCGCCTGCCGGAAAGTGTGCTGTTGCAAACGGTAACCGGGGACTTTGTCGACGACGACATCTACTACGACCTGCTCGACCCCGCCGACATCGACATGGTTTGCAAGCCCGTTTCCGACGCGGTTTACGTGATTCCATGGGCCATCGAGCCCACCGCCATCGTGATTCACGACACCTTCGACAAGTTCGGCAACCCGATCGAGCTGTCGCCGCGCAACGTACTGAAGAAAGTCCTGCAGCTGTACACCGACAAAGGCTGGCGGCCGATTGTCGCGCCGGAAATGGAGTTCTACCTGACACAGCGCTGCGAAGATCCGGACTTACCGCTCAAGGCGCCGCTGGGTCGTTCGGGGCGTGCGGAAAGTGGTCGTCAATCGTTTTCCATCGACGCCGCCAACGAATTCGATCCGCTGTTTGAAGACGTTTACGACTGGTGCGAACTTCAGGGTCTGGACCTCGACACCTTGATCCACGAAGACGGTCCGGCGCAGATGGAAATCAACTTCCGTCATGGCGACGCACTGGACCTGGCCGACCAGATCACCGTGTTCAAGCGAACCCTGCGCGAAGCGGCGCTCAAGCACAACGTCACCGCGACCTTCATGGCCAAACCGATTGGCGATGAGCCCGGCAGCGCCATGCATATCCACCAGAGCGTCGTGGACATCGCCACCGGCCAGCCGATCTTTGCCGAAGCCGACGGGCAGATGAGCGAACTGTTCCTGCACCACATCGGTGGCCTGCAAAAGTACATCCCCAAAGTGCTGCCGATGTTCGCGCCCAACGTCAATTCGTTCCGCCGCTTCCTGCCGGACACCTCGGCGCCGGTGAACGTCGAATGGGGCGAGGAAAACCGTACCGTGGGCCTGCGCGTGCCGACCTCCACGCCAGACGCGATGCGCGTGGAAAACCGTTTGCCGGGGGCCGACGCCAACCCTTATCTGGCCATCGCAGCGAGCCTGTTGTGCGGGTACCTGGGCATGGTTGAGCGCATCGAGCCCAGCGCTGCGGTGCAAGGTCGCGCCTATGAACGGCGCAACCTGCGCCTGCCGATCACCATCGAAGACGCTCTGACGCAGATGGAAGAGTGCGAAACCGTCGGGCGCTATTTGGGCAGCAAATTCGTCCGCGGTTACGTGGCGGTCAAACGCGCCGAACACGAGAACTTCAAGCGCGTGATCAGCTCCTGGGAGCGTGAGTTCCTGTTGCTCAGCGTCTAGCACTTGATCGGTCCCACGCTCTGCGTGGGAACGACTCACCGGACGCTCCGCGTCCGTTTTGGGACGCAGAGCGTCCCGGGCTGCATTCGCTCGCAGAGCGTGGGAACGAACATTCTTAGAGGTGTCGATATGCATCTATTGAAATCCGTGGTCCCGGTCGCATTGGCGTTGTTGTTCAGCGCCGTTTCGCAGGCTCAGCCAACGGTCAGCGTCTACAACTGGACCGATTACATTGGCGAGACCACCCTCGTCGACTTCCAGGCGAAAACCGGAATCAAGGTGATCTACGACGTGTTCGACTCCAACGAAACCCTGGAGGGCAAATTGCTCGCCGGCCGCACGGGGTATGACGTGGTGGTGCCGTCCAACCACTTCCTCGCTCGCCAGGTAAAGGCCGGCGCGTTCTTGAAACTCGATCGTTCGCAACTGCCCAACTTCAAGAATCTCGACCCGAAATTGCTGGAGCTTCTGCAGAAAAACGACCCGGGCAACGAGCACTCGGTCCCGTACCTGTGGGGCACCAACGGCATTGGCTACAACGTCGACAAGGTCAAGCAAGTCCTGGGCATCGATCGCATCGACTCCTGGGCAGTGTTTTTCGAACCCGAGAATCTGAAGAAACTCAGTCAGTGCGGTGTGTCGATGATGGATTCGGCCGATGAAGTGTTCCCCGCCGTTCTCAATTACATGGGCATGGACCCGCGCAGCGAAAACCCTGAAGACTACAAAAAAGCCGAGGCCAAGCTGCTGAGCATCCGGCCTTACATCACCTACTTCCACTCGTCCAAGTACGTCTCGGACCTGGCCAACGGCGACATCTGCGTGGCCTTCGGTTACTCGGGGGACGTGTTCCAGGCCGCGAATCGGGCCAAGGAAGCCAAGAACGGCGTGAACATCGCCTACGCGATTCCCAAGGAAGGCAGTAACTTGTGGTTCGACCTGCTGGCGATTCCTGCAGACGCCAGCAACCAAAAAGAAGCCCACGCATTCATCAATTACCTGCTCGACCCGCAAGTGATCGCCCAGGTCAGCGCTTCGGTCGGTTACGCCAACCCCAACCCGGCGTCCAAGCAGTACATGGACTCGGAGCTGGTCAACAATCCTGAGGTTTACCCACCGCAGGAAGTCCTCGACAAACTCTACATTTCGACCACCCCGCCCCAGGCGATAATGCGTTTGATGACCCGTTCCTGGAGCAAAGTGAAGTCCAACAAATGAATCAGAACAGCAACGAACATGCTCGCTCTTATTACGCGGCGTCGGCCAATGACATGGCGCCCTACCCCACGCTGGCCGCGGATCTTGAAGCCGATGTGTGCGTGATCGGCGGTGGTTTCTCCGGGGTCAACACGGCGATCGAGCTGGCGCAGCGCGGGCTCTCGGTGATTTTGCTGGAAGGCCGACGGATCGGCTGGGGCGCCAGCGGGCGTAACGGCGGACAGCTGATCCGCGGCATCGGCCATGACATCAGCGGTTTCGCCCGTTATGTCGGTGAGGACGGCGTGCGCTATTTAGAGCGTGCGGGCACGGAATCGGTGGAGCTGGTAGGTAATCGCATCGGCGAACACGGCATCGATTGCGACTTGCGCTGGGGGTTCTGCGAATTGGCGAACACTACAGCGCAGTTCGCGGCATTCAAGGTTGAGCAGCAAGGCCTTGCCGAATCGGGTTACGCCCACGAAACCCGACTCGTCGGGCCGGAGCAGATCCGCCAGCAGGTGGTGAACTCCGGCGTGTACGCCGGTGGTCTGGTCGACATGGGTTCCGGTCATTTGCATCCGCTCAACCTCGTCCTTGGCGAGGCCAGGCTGGCGCAATCCCTCGGCGTAAAGATCTTCGAGCAGAGCCCGGTGCTGGAGTTGATCCATGGCAGCACCGTGCAGGTTCGCTGTGCCGGTGGCACGGTGCGCGCCGGCAGTCTGGTGCTGGCATGCAACGCGCACCTGGACGAGCTCGAACCGAAACTGAGCGGCAAGGTCCTCCCGGCGGGCAGCTACATTATCGCCACCGAGCCGTTGACGCCCGAACAGGCAGCGCAATTGATCCCGCAGAATCTGGCGCTCTGCGACCAGAAAGTCGGCCTGGATTATTACCGGCTCTCGGCAGATCGACGCTTGTTGTTCGGCGGGGCCTGCCATTATTCCGGGCGTGATCCGGCGGACATCGAAGCTTACATGCGCCCGCACATGCTCAAGGTCTTCCCGCAACTGGCCAACGTGCGCATCGACTATCAATGGGGCGGCAAGATCGGCATCTCGGCCAATCGCTTCCCACAGGTCGGGCGCCTGAGCCAGCATCCGAACGTGTTTTACGCTCAGGGTTACTCCGGTCATGGCCTGAACGTGACCCACTGGTGCGCGAAGCTGTTGGGCGAAGCGATCCATGTCGGACACAGTCAGGGCTTTGACGTGTTCAGCGCCGTGCCGCACATGACGTTCCCCGGCGGCCCCATGCTGCGTTCTCCTTTGTTGGCGCTCGGCATGTTCTGGTATCGCCTGCGTGAACTGCTGGGCTGACCGCCCTCCACCCTCGCGGTGCCCTAGCGCACCGCCCCGACTTATCCCATTGAACAGCCTTTTAATTTGCTCAATCGCGAGGCGCTTCTATATTGAGGAAGTGCTCTGACTTCCCTGCGTCCTGGCGAGTGCAGCCTATGGCTACGACTGACTCACTGATCATCTGCGAGCACTGCGACTGCGTGTATGAAAAAGTCACGCTCGCTAAACATCAGAAAACCCTTTGTATGCGCTGCGGCGGCGTGCTTCAGCGCTATAACGGCCTGTCGGTGGAGCAGCGACTGGCCTTGACCTTCACCGCCGCGGTGCTGTGGATTTTCGCCAATTTCTATCCGCTCATGAGCATCAGCCTCAAGGGCCTGAAAAACAGCGCGACGCTCTGGGATTCGGTGCTGGCCCTGAGTCATGGGCCGATCACGTTTATTGCCATGGTGGCGGCGATTTCCATCATCATCGCGCCCATTTTCCAGTTACTCCTGCTGATCTGGGTCCTGAGCTTCGCGCTCGTGCAGCGACGTTCGCCCGTTTTCAGGTTCTGCATGCGCTGGCTGGAAATACTCCGGCCCTGGAGCATGCTGGAAGTGTGCTTACTGGGGGCCATGGTGGCGGTGTTCAAACTCGCAGGTTTGCTCGACGTGCTGCCCGGGATTGGCCTATTTGCCCTGGCTGTCCTCAGCCTGATGATGATCCGCCTTGCCGGACGCGATATTCGCGATCTGTGGGACATCCTATGAACGCGCCACCGACCGCCAGCGAACTCAACCTCTGCCTGTGTCACAGCTGCGACCTGGCCTGCGACATGACCCATGAACCTCACGAATGTGAACGCTGCGGCGCGCCCTTGCACCGACGCAAAAGTAACTCCCTGACCCGGACCTGGGCCTACCTGCTGACATCGCTGGTGTTCTATATCCCGGCCAATTTGCTGCCGGTGATGAACACCACCATGCTCGGCTCCGGTGCCGACAGCACCATCATGAGCGGTGTGCTGGAGTTCTGGCAACACGGCGCCTGGGACATTGCCCTGATCATTTTCATCGCCAGCATCGCGGTGCCGGGCGTCAAGTTCGTCGCCCTGACGCTGCTGCTGGTCACTGTGCAACGCGACAGCTCATGGGCGCGCAAAGAGCGTTCAAAGCTCTACCGTTTCGTCGAGCTCATCGGCTACTGGTCAATGCTCGACGTGATTGTCGTCGCGCTGGTGGCGGCGCTGGTGAAGTTCCAGGCGCTGGGCGATATCGAGCCGCGCGTGGGCATTCTGTTTTTTGGCCTGGTGGTGGTGTTCACCATGCTCTCGGCCATGAGTTTCGACCCACGCCTGATCTGGGACAAAAAAGAGCGGGATAACCCAAACGAGGAGGCCAAGGATGAAGTCGCAAGCCACTGACGGGCCGCAAGCGCCCGGACAGGCCCCTGTCAAAACCCGTCGTTTCAGCGTTTCGCTGGTCTGGATCGTGCCGATTGTCGCGGTGCTGGTGGGGATTTCCCTGGTCGTACACACCATGCTGCAGGAAGGTCCGACCATTACCGTCACGTTCAAAACCGGCAGCGGCCTGACGGCCAACAAGACCGAAGTCAAATACCGCAACGTGGTGATCGGCCAAGTCACGGACGTGGAACTGAGCAACGACCAGAAAAGCGTCAACGCCACCATCAAACTGGCCAACGAGGCGGAAAGTTTCACCCGCGAAGACTCGCAATTCTGGGTCGTGCGTCCGCGTATTGGTGCTGGCGGGGTGTCGGGTATCGATACCCTGCTGTCCGGGGATTACATTGGCGCCGACATTGGCCAGGCCAACGCTCGCGCAAAAAACTTTACCGGCCTGGAAAACCCGCCGCCGATTACCTATGGCGAGCCGGGCAAGCGCTTCACCTTAAATACTCAGGACCTGGGTTCGCTGGATATTGGCTCTCCGGTTTACTACCGCAAGATTCCGGTGGGTCAAGTGGTGGCTTATGCCCTGAACGCCGACGGTAAAGGGGTGAACATCGAAGTGTTCATGCACGCGCCCAACGACGCCCACGTCACTGAAAACACCCGGTTCTGGAACGCCAGCGGGATCGACGTGAATGTCGGCGCCAACGGCTTTTCGGTGAAAACCGAGTCGCTGTCGTCCATCTTGGTGGGCGGCATCGCCTTCCGCGCTCCGGAATACAGCCCTAACGATCAACCGGCCACAGAGGAGAAAGCCTTCGATCTGTTCGAAGACCAGCTAACCGCCCTCGCCCCGCCCAGCGGCAAGGGACAATTCTTGAGTTTGCGTTTCGATCAGGCCTTGCGCGGGCTCAAGGTCGGTGCGCCGGTGGAATTCCTTGGTATGGAGTTCGGCAGAGTCGTGTCGGTCAATCTGGACTTCGACGCGAAAAAGCGCAGTTTCCCGGTCAATGTCGGCATCGTGATCTACCCGCAACGACTCGGCCAGGCCCACATTAAAATGCTCGAGGCCTTGAAGCATGACCCCAACGACGAAGCCGCAGGCGTACGTCTAATGGGCAGCTTCATCGACAACGGTCTGCGGGCCCAGGCCCGTAGCGGCAATCTGTTGACCGGTCAGTTGTACATCGCGCTCGACTTCTACCCCAAAGCGGAGAAAGTCGTGTTCGATCCGACCGCCCGTCCTGTCTCTATCCCCACCATTCCTGGCAGCCTCGAGCAGTTGCAGGAAAAACTGGAGGGCATGGTCAACAAGATCAACCAGCTGCCAATCGAGCGCATTGCCGGCAACCTCGACAGCAACCTCGTCGAATTGCGTAAAGGCCTGGCGCAATTCAACGCCAAGACCCTGCCCGGCGTGCAGACGACGCTGGCGGACGTCAGCAAGACCCTTCAATCGGCCAGTTCGACCTTGGCTGAAGACTCGCCGCAACGCGAACAATTAGGCCAGACCCTGGACGAACTCGGACGCATGTCGCGCTCCTTGCGTGAACTCTCGGATTACCTGGGACGCCACCCGGAATCGCTGATTCGCGGTCGTCCCGACAATGCCGCGCCGATGGATCTGCAAGGGCCGCCGCGCAAATGACCACAGGAGCATCAGCCATGGCTTTTCCACTGAAGATCACCTTGCTCACCGCGCTGGTGCTGCTCGCCGCTTGCCGCAGTGATCCGATTCAATTCCACACCCTGATTCCGGCTCAACCGAGCCTTGCTGCACGGAACAGCGGTGCAGACATCCAGATTGAGGGCATCAGCGTGCCGCCCCAGGTGGATCGTCCGCAGATCGTCATTCGCCAGGGCAACAGCGGCATGGCGATCCTTGAAACAGAGTGGTGGGCTGCGAGTCTGGTGGATGAATTGCGCAGTGCTCTGGTCGATCAAATGGTCAGCGCCAATCCCCGGCACAACCTGTCGGTGCGGGTGGACGTGCAGCGCTTCGACTCGGTTCCCGGTCAATATGCTTTGATCGACGTCAAGTGGCGCCTGCGCAATCTGAGCGAAGGTGATGCTGCGCTGGTCACCTGCCGCAGCACCTTGCAAACGCCTTCAGGTGCTTCCATAGATGAGCTGGTGGCGGCGCAACAAAACAACGTCAAACGCCTCGCCGCGCTTATCAGCCAGGCCGCTGGCGGAACACAAAAAGGGTGTCCATCGGCCCAGTGATTTGGCGCTTTTTTCTCATACTGCCCTTTACATTTGCCGCGCCTTAAACATGCAAATGATTCGTATTGATGTAGACTGATCGACGACCTTCCCGTTGGTTCTGTCGAATCTGCGTGATCGAATCTAAAAAAGCCAGGAGCTGTCACTGCATGATTTCTCACATCCCTTCTTTCCTGAAAACAGCACTGCTGGCTGCCGCTCTGACGAGCGCCGGTCACGTGTACGCAGCAGAGACTGATGGCATCGTGGTCTACAACGCCCAACACGAAAGCCTGACCAAATCCTGGATCGAGGGCTTTACCAAGGAAACCGGCGTCAAGGTCACCGTACGCAATGGTGACGACACCGAAATGGGCAATCAGATCGTGCTGGAAGGCGCCGCCTCCCCGGCCGACGTGTTCCTGACCGAAAACTCCCCGGCCATGGTGCTGGTCGACAACGCGGGGCTGTTTGCGCCGGTTGCGCCGACCACTCTGGAACAGGTCGGCGATGCTTACCGTCCGGCCCATGGTAAATGGGTGGGGATCGCCGCGCGTTCCACGGTGTTTGTCTATAACCCGAGCAAACTGCCCGAAGCCGAACTGCCCAAGTCGCTGATGGACCTCGCCGGCCCGAACTGGAAAGGTCGTTGGGGCGCGTCGCCGGCCGGTGCCGACTTCCAGGCGATCGTCGCTGCCGTGCTGGCACTCAAGGGTGAAGCTGCCACTCTGGAATGGCTCAAAGGGTTGAAGGCCAATGCCACGATCTATCGCGGCAATAGTGCGGTAATGAAAGCGGTTAACGCCGGGCAGATCGACAGCGGCGTGATCTACCACTATTACAGCTTCGGCGACCAGGCCAAGACCGGCGAAAACAGCAAGAACACCGCCCTGCATTACTTCAAGCACAAGGATCCGGGCGCGTTTGTCAGTGTCTCCGGCGGCGGCGTTCTGGCGTCCAGCAAACACAAGGAACACGCCCAGGCGTTCCTCAAGTGGATTACCGGCAAAGAGGGCCAGGCCATCCTCAAAACCGGCAAATCGTTCGAATACGCCGTGGGCAAGAACGCTGAATCCAACCCCAAACTGTTGCCTTTGCAGCAACTCGACGCGCCGACAGTCGATGCTTCAAAACTCGACAGTAAAAAAGCCGTGGAGTTGATGACTCAGGCGGGACTGCTCTAATTGATGCCAGAAACTTTGCCGGCCGGTGTCGCTGAGGCGATACCCGCGAACGTGCGACGACGATCCCGCGGTATTTTCGCAGGAAGCGGCGGCGCATGGGTGATCGGTTTGTCGGTGCTGGTTTCGCTGCTGTCGCTGCTGCCGATTGCCTTCGTCATCGGCGTGTCGTTTCAGACAGGCTGGGCGACCCTTGTGCCGCTGGTATTTCGGCCGCGGGTCGCTGAACTGTTGATCAACACCGTTTTACTGGTGGTGATCACGATTCCGTTGTGCGTCACGTTAGGCCTGTCTCTGGCCTGGCTGACAGAGCGCACCAATTTGCCGGGGCGGCGTTGGTGGTCGTTGTTGGCGACCGCGCCGCTGGCGGTGCCGGCCTTCGTTCACAGCTATGCGTGGGTCAGTCTGGTCCCACCGATTCACGGGCTGTTTGCCGGGGTTCTGGTGTCGGTCATCGCCTACTTCCCGTTCCTGTACCTGCCGATTGCTGCAACGCTGCGTCGGCTCGATCCGGCCATCGAAGACGTTGCCGAATCACTCGGTCTCAAACCCTGGGCCATATTTTTCCGTGTGGTGCTGCCGCAACTGCGCCTGGCCATCTGCGGCGGTGCCTTGCTGGTGGGCCTGCACCTGCTGGCCGAATATGGCCTGTACGCGATGATCCGCTTCGACACCTTCACCACGGCAATCTTCGATCAGTTCAAGTCCACCTTCAACGGACCCGCCGCCAACATGCTGGCCAGCGTGCTCGCCCTGTGTTGCCTGGTGATGCTGACCGCAGAATCCGCTGCTCGCGGCTCGGCGCGTTACGCCCGGGTCGGGTCGGGAAGCGCTCGAGAGCAGCGGGTTGTGCGCCTGAAATCCGCAGCCACGCTCCTCGCGCTGACACTGCAGATCGCCACCTGTGCGCTGGCACTGGGCGTGCCACTGGTAACGTTGGGTCACTGGCTGGTGGCTGGCGGTACACAGGTTTGGCAGATGGCCGAGCTTCTGCCGGCGCTGGAACAGACACTGATGTTCGGCGTTACGGGTGCAGCCTTGACCACCTGCGCCGCGATCCCGATTGCCTGGTTGTCGATTCGCTCTCCGGGCCGGATGCAACGTGTGCTGGAAAGCTGCAACTACATCACCAGTTCGTTGCCTGGGATCGTTGTTGCCCTGGCATTGGTGACCATCACCATCCATTTTGCCCGGCCGATTTACCAGACAACCATCACGGTGTTGCTGGCGTATCTGCTGATGTTTCTTCCGCGCGCCCTGGTGAGTTTGCGCGCAGGCATCGCCCAGGCGCCGGTAGAGCTGGAAAACATGGCCCGCAGCCTCGGCCGCTCACCCACCCGGGCATTGTGGCTGATCACCCTGCGCCTGGCCGCGCCCGGCGCTGCCGCAGGTGCCGCGCTGGTATTTTTGGCGATCACCAATGAGTTGACCGCTACCCTGCTGCTCGCCCCTAACGGCACGCGCACCCTGGCCACCGGATTCTGGGCCATGACCAGCGAAATCGATTACGCCGCCGCGGCGCCCTACGCCCTGTTGATGATCCTGCTGTCGCTTCCGTTGACCGGACTTCTCTATCACCAATCCAAACGAACGGCTGGCCGATGAACGCTCTCGAACTCCATTCCATTTCCAAGTCCTATGGCGCCTTTCAAGCGCTGGAGAACATCAACCTGTTGGTGCCAACGGGCAGCCGAACGGTCATCGTCGGCCCGTCCGGCTCAGGAAAAACCACGTTGTTGCGGATGATCGCCGGCTTCGAATTCCCTGACACCGGCCGTCTGTCACTCAATGGCCAAACGCTCGTCGACGACACCCACGAAGTCCCGGCGCATCAGCGTTTGATTGGCTATGTTCCGCAGGACGGCGCCCTGTTCCCGCACATGACCGTGTCCGCCAATATCGGTTTCGGGCTTTCGAGCAAGGGCGGCGCAAGACAGGAGCGAATCGCGGAGTTGATGGACAGCGTCGCACTGGATGCGAACATGGCCAACCGTTGGCCCCATGAACTTTCCGGTGGCCAGCAACAGCGCGTGGCGCTGGCGCGGGCGTTGGCGCAACAGCCGCGCTTGATGTTGCTGGACGAGCCGTTTTCGGCCCTCGACACCGGACTTCGGGGCGCCATGCGTAAAATGGTCGCACGGCTACTGACAGACGCCGGCGTGACCACCATTCTGGTCACCCACGACCAGAGTGAGGCTTTGTCGTTTGCCGATCAGCTGGCGGTGATGCGCGACGGTCGGCTGGTGCAGTCAGGCCATCCGCTGGATCTTTACCGCTACCCCGAAGATGAACAAACCGCGCTGTTTCTGGGGGATGCAGTGGTCATGCCCGCCAGAATCGAAGCCGGTTGGGCCCATTGCGATCTCGGTCGTATACCGGTGAACAATCATCGGAACAACAAATCGGCACAGATCATGCTGCGCCCCGAGCAACTGCAACTCGTCAGCCTCCAGCCCAGCTCAACGAAGGCTGCGGGGTGCCGCGCTGTAGTGACCGAGCGGGATTTCAGCGGCAATACCTGCACGTTGACCGTGGAATTGCAGTCTTTGGTTTCCGGCGAACAGCCAGGTCGATCGTTAATGGTGCGCAGTTCGGGCCTGTATGCGCCACCCGCCGGCAGTGCGGTTCACGTCTCGATGATCGGCCATGCCCACGTACTGAGCGAACCTTGAGCCCCGTCCGTCAAAGATCAAACCGGTCCACTGCCCGACGCCGCTCGTTGTCATCGCGCACATCGTAGTTGGCCGTTGTCTGGATGTTGCTGTGATGGGCGAGTTTCTGGGCGATCGACAAGTCATGCTCCTCAATCACTCGGGTAATGAACGAACGCCGAAAATCATGCGGCATGATTTTCACCCCGACCTGCGCACCCCGTTGCCGGGCGATGTAATAGATCGCGTGCTTGGTGATGCGCTCGCGGGTGATGTGGCTGCCGCGACGAATGCGGTTGAACAGGAACGGATCGTCCGTTTCACCCTCCTTCAGCAGTGAGCGCCGCAGTTCCAGCCAGTCATTGAGTTTGGCGAACGCCCAGGCCGGTGCGTACTTGATCAATTGCTTGTTGCCCTTGGCGGTCACACAAAGGCTGCGCTCGGTGAAGTCGACCTGGTTCAGGTCCAGGTTCACCGATTCCGATTTGCGCATCCCCGAACCGTACAAAATCCCGATAATCGCCGCGTCCCGCAGACCTTGTGGCCGTGGATCGGCGGCACAGACCGCCATCAATTCCTGGATCAGCGTGCGCTTTAGGTTGCGACCCTGGGACAGTCGCGTGCCGGCAATCCCCTTGACCGAACGCATTTTCAGCAAGTGTTCCTGACTGATCAGGCTCATGCGCCACGCTTCGTTCATCACCCCGCGCACTGCGTTGACGTACAGCGAAGAGGTGTTCGGCGCGTATCCGTCCGAGCGCAAAGTGGCCACCAGCGCAATGACATCTTCAGGTTGCAGGTTGTGCCACGGAATCTCCTCGACGTTCATGTCTTCGAAGCCCAACCGATCAGCGGCATCCTGCAAAACGTAACGCATGGTCAGTTGGCTGGAGGGTGCGAGGCGCGCCAGATACAGGGTCAGCGGGTTGGTCTTTGAGGGGATTAAGTCAGTAGCGGGTAAGTCAATCAAACGAAACGGCCTTGAGTAGAAACAGTTCATTAAACAACTAAGGATTGAAACATCCTTCCTATAAAGCGGAACACTTCTGTAAGACTTTCTACTAAAAAACTCGATGAACGGCAGAAGTCCGAACAGCGGCTGTATGACTTTCAGAATAAACAGAGGTGTTGGGCCTGGCGTATGAAGCGCCCGGACGTGGCGTTATACAACACGATAGGCGAATTGAAATATGGCCTTGCCTATTCTGATGGCGCACGGCAGCAAGTCGATCCGCACTCAGGAGTGCCCCATGAAAATCAGTGTATTTGGTAGCGGTTACGTTGGCCTGGTGCAAGCGGCCGTCCTGGCTGAAGTCGGCCACGACGTGATTTGCATAGACATTGACGAGAAGAAAGTCGGGCTGCTGCAACAAGGCCACGTGAGTATTTTCGAACCGGGGCTGGCCAGCCTGGTACGCAAAAGCCTGGAAGCCAAACGGCTGCAGTTCACCACCGACGAAAAACTCGCAGTGCAGCATGGCCAGGTGTTGTTCATCGCGGTCGGTACACCGTCCCGGGATGACGGTTCGGCGGATCTGCGGTATGTGCTGTCGGTGGGCGAAGCCGTGGCGCGTCATCGTGAACAACCGGTGATTCTGGTGGAGAAATCCACGGTACCGGTGGGCACGGGTGACACCTTGCGCGCGCACATCGACAAGTGCCTGATCAAGGTCGGCCGGTTGTTGCAGTTCGAGATCGTCTCCAACCCGGAATTTTTGAAAGAAGGCTCGGCCGTGGCCGATTGCCGGCGCCCGGACCGGATCATCATCGGCTGCGAACGCGAAGATGTACGTGACGTCATGCGCGACCTTTACGCGCCATTCAACCGCAACCATGACCGGATCATGTTCATGGACCTGCGCAGCGCCGAGCTGACCAAGTACGCCGCCAACTGCATGCTGGCGACCAAGATCAGTTTCATCAATCAGATCGCCGAACTGGCCGAACACCTGGGCGCCGACATCGAATCGGTGCGCCTGGGCATCGGCGCCGATTCGCGCATTGGTTACCACTTCATCTACCCCGGTTGCGGTTATGGCGGTTCGTGTTTTCCCAAGGACATGCGCGCGCTGATCCACAGCGCCGAAGAGGCTCATTGCTCCAGCGATCTGCTGCAAGCGGTGGAAGCGATCAACCAGCGTCAGAAACACAAGCTGTTCGAACGCATCAACGCGTTCTACAAGGGCGACTTGCGCGGCAGAACCTTTGCCGTGTGGGGCCTGGCGTTCAAACCGAACACCGACGACATGCGCGATGCGCCGAGCCGGGTGCTGCTGGAATCGTTGTGGGCCGCCGGGGCTAACGTCCGCGCGTTCGACCCGCAAGCCATGCAGGAAACCCAGCACCTGTATCCCGATGAATCCCGGTTGATGCTCATGGGCACGCCGGAATCGGTATTGTCCGGCGCCGATGCGTTGATCATTTGCACTGAATGGCAGCAGTTCAAGGCACCGGATTTCAGCCTGATCCAGCAGCGGCTCAACGCCCCGGTGATCTTCGACGGACGCAACCTGTACGACGCCGATCGCCTGGCTCGCGCCGGTTTCATGTACTTCCCGATGGGCCGAGGTGAATCGCGCAATCTGCCGATTCCGCACCAGCAATGGCCAGTGGCTTCGGTTGTTGCTTGATTGCCTCGCTGCCCTCGGCAGTGCCTGAGCCCGGTGATTTGCGGTTTCCTGCTGATGCACCCCCCCCCGCGCCAACGATGTTCTATACCTTGAGCGCGCTGACCGCTATGGGTGGTTCCCTGTGTTTCATGAGCGGTTGTCGCGTGGCATTACAGCAAAATTAATGCACTGAAACTGCATTAATATGAATTTGTCAGCATCAGGAATCAACGGCACACTGCGCCTCGTTCCTCCCCCAATAGTTGGAACTACTTCAAGGGCTTTCTGGGTATCCCAGCTAAGCCTTTTTTTTGCATAGATTTTTGCCAACGGATTGTCTGCCTCATGTTCTCTCGCTGGTTTCCCGCCGCCATCAACACTCGTCCTTCCGAATGGAGCCGGGCCGCCATCGGCATGTCCCTGG
The DNA here is from genome assembly GCF_054898165.1 of Pseudomonas sp. Hz4. Taxonomy (NCBI): domain Bacteria; kingdom Pseudomonadati; phylum Pseudomonadota; class Gammaproteobacteria; order Pseudomonadales; family Pseudomonadaceae; genus Pseudomonas; species Pseudomonas sp. Hz4. Next base: position 3,263,354 of record NZ_CM142719.1, read on the forward strand.
GCACACTGTTCAGCGTATGGCTCTGCAGCCAGGTATTTGGCATGGCAGTGGCGCAACACCTGATCGGTCCGCTGGGCGCATCGGCCGTGTTGCTGTTCGCAGTGTCCTCCGGCGCCCTCGCCCAGCCTTGGTCGATTCTTGGCGGCTACTTCAGCGCCGGGGTGGTTTCGCTGCTGGTCGCTCACGTGCTCGGACGAACCCTCGGCAGCGCTAGCCTGGCGGCCGGCATGGCGCTGATTCTGATGTGCTGGCTGCGTTGCCTGCACCCACCGGCCGGGGCCTTGGCGCTGCTGTTGGTGTTGGCAGACCCGGCGACCATTGCTCTGGACTGGAAAGCCCTCGGCCCGGTGATGCTTGGCGCATCGACCATGCTGCTCTGCGCCCTGGCCTACAACAACCTGACGCGCATTCGTTATCCGAAACGCGCCAGTGGACCGGTGGCCGTGGTGCCGGCGGACCACCCGCCCACCGACAGCCAGGCGATCACTGCTCAGGATCTGAAAATGGCCTTGGCGGACATGGAAGCCTTCTTCGACGTCACCCCAGAAGACCTCGAACAGTTGATTCATGCCAGTGAATTGCATGCTAAACGCCGCAGTATTGGTGATGTGTTTTCCAGAAAAGATTGAAGATAAAAAGTTCGCTCCAAGGCAAAAACGCAAACTAACCCTGCACATATCCCGGTTGTACAAGGCAAATTTGCACTGTTACGATCCAGCATCGCTCGCGCGCGGGCTTCTCTATAAAGAACAATAAAAGCAGGGAGTTAGTGATGACTGCTCAAGTTTCTTCTCCGGGGACTCAGTCCATGGATGCCACGCAAAACGAAGTGCTGGCCGAGGTTCGCAACCACATCGGTCACCTGACCCTCAACCGCCCCGCCGGCCTCAACGCCATTACCTTGGACATGGTGCGCAATCTGCAGCGTCAGCTCGATGCCTGGGCGTTGGATCCGCACGTGCACGCGGTGGTGTTGCGCGGTGCGGGCGAGAAGGCTTTCTGTGCCGGCGGCGACATTCGCTCGCTGTACGACAGTTTCAAAAACGGCGACACGCTGCACGAGGATTTCTTCGTCGAGGAATACGCCCTCGACCTCGCGATTCACCACTACCGCAAACCTGTGCTCGCCTTGATGGACGGTTTTGTCCTGGGCGGCGGCATGGGCCTGGTGCAAGGCGCCGACCTGCGGGTGGTTACCGAGAAAAGTCGTTTAGCAATGCCGGAAGTGGCGATCGGGTATTTCCCGGATGTCGGTGGCAGCCACTTCCTACCGCGCGTTCCCGGTGAACTGGGTACTTATCTCGGCGTCAGTGGCGTGCAGATCCGCGCGGCCGATGCGCTCTATTGCGGCCTGGCCGACTGGTACCTGGAAAGCGACAAATTGGGCACCCTGGACGAGCGACTCGATCAGCTCCAATGGCATGAGACACCGCTGAAGGACCTGCAAGGTCTGCTGGCAAAACTTGCCGTGCAGCAATTACCCGATGCGCCACTGAGCAAGCTACGCCCGGCCATCGATCACTTCTTCGCCCTGCCCGATCTGCCGAGTATTGTTGAGCAACTGCGTGAAGTAACGGTCGCCGACAGTCACGCGTGGGCCACGAACACCGCCGACCTGCTGGAAAGCCGTTCACCGTTGGCCATGGGCGTGACCCTGGAAATGCTCCGTCGTGGTCGGCACTTGAGTCTTGAAGACTGCTTCGCCCTGGAGCTGCACCTGGACCGTCAGTGGTTCGAGCGCGGCGACCTGATCGAAGGCGTGCGCGCCTTGCTGATCGATAAAGACAAGAGCCCGCGCTGGAACCCGCCGACCTTGCAGGCGCTGGACGCCGAGCACGTCGCGAGTTTTTTCACGGGTTTTGAGCAGAGCGGGAGCTGAGCCATGCACGATATCGAATTGAGCGAAGAGCAAGTCATGATCCGCGACATGGCCCGGGACTTTGCCCGCGGCGAAATCGCGCCCCACGCCCAGGCCTGGGAAAAAGCCGGCTGGATCGATGATGGTCTGGTGGCGAAAATGGGCGAGCTGGGGCTGCTGGGCATGGTGGTGCCCGAGGAATGGGGCGGCACTTATGTCGACTACGTCGCCTACGCCCTGGCGGTGGAAGAGATTTCTGCCGGCGATGGCGCCACGGGCGCGCTGATGAGCATTCACAACTCCGTGGGCTGCGGTCCGGTCCTCAACTACGGCACTGAAGAACAGAAACAGACCTGGCTGCCGGATCTGGCGAGCGGTCAGGCCATCGGCTGCTTCTGCCTGACCGAACCCCAGGCCGGTTCCGAAGCCCACAACCTGCGCACCCGCGCTGAACTGCGCGATGGCCAATGGGTCATCAACGGCGCCAAGCAATTCGTCAGCAACGGCAAACGGGCGAAGCTGGCCATCGTGTTCGCGGTGACCGATCCGGACCTGGGCAAGCGCGGAATCTCGGCATTTCTGGTGCCGACAAACACGGCGGGTTTCATCGTTGATCGCACCGAACACAAAATGGGTATTCGGGCGTCCGATACCTGCGCGGTGACCCTGAGCAACTGCACCATTCCCGAAGCCAACCTGTTGGGTGAGCGCGGCAAGGGACTGGCGATTGCCCTGTCAAACCTTGAAGGCGGCCGCATCGGCATTGCGGCACAAGCGTTGGGCATTGCTCGCGCGGCATTTGAAGCGGCGCTGGCGTACTCACGGGATCGGGTGCAGTTCGACAAGCCGATCATCGAGCACCAGAGCATTGCCAACCTGCTGGCCGACATGCACACCCGATTGAATGCTGCACGACTGTTGATCCTGCATGCCGCGCGTTTGCGCAGTGCCGGTAAGCCGTGTCTGTCGGAGGCTTCACAGGCCAAACTGTTTGCGTCGGAAATGGCCGAGAAGGTGTGTTCGTCGGCGATGCAGATTCATGGCGGGTATGGGTATCTGGAAGATTACCCGGTGGAGCGTTATTACCGGGATGCGCGGATTACGCAGATTTATGAAGGGTCGAGCGAAATACAGCGGATGGTGATTGCTCGGGAGCTGAAGCACTACCTGGTTTAGAGATCGTTCCCACGCTCTGCGTGGGAATGCCGCCCGGGACACTCCGCGTCCCTTCTCAAGCGTGACGCAGAGCGTCACAGGATGCATTCCCACGCAGAGCGTGGGAATGATCGGTACGGGTTACTTACCTTGGAACTCGGCTTCGCGCTTTGCGATAAACGCCGCCATCCCTTCCTTCTGATCCTGCGTAGCAAACGCCGCATGGAACACCCGGCGCTCAAAACGCACACCTTCCGAAAGGCTCACTTCAAACGCGCGATTGACGCTTTCCTTGATCATCATTGCAATCGGCAACGACTTCTTGGCAATCAGCGCCGCGACTTTCAACGCTTCTTCCAGCAATTCATCCGCCGGAACAATCCGCGCGACAATCCCGCAACGCTCCGCTTCCACCGCATCGATCAGTCGGCCGCTGAGGCACATTTCCATGGCCTTGGCCTTGCCCACGGCGCGGGTCAGGCGCTGGGTGCCGCCCATGCCCGGCAGTACGCCGAGGTTGATTTCCGGTTGACCGAATTTGGCGTTGTCGCCGGCCAGGATGAAGTCGCACATCAGCGCCAGTTCACAACCACCGCCCAAGGCAAAACCGTTGACCGCCGCGATGATCGGCTTGCGGCGGTTGGCCACGCGATCGCTGTCGCTGAACAGGTCGTCGAGGTAGATCTGCGGGTAAGTCAGCTCGGCCATTTCCTTGATGTCGGCGCCGGCGGCGAAAGCTTTTTTCGAACCGGTCAGCACGATGCAGCCAATGTTCGAATCGGCTTCCAGGCCATCGAGGGCCAGGTTCAGTTCGCTGACGATCTGCGCGTTCAACGCGTTCAAGGCTTGCGGACGGTTCAGGGTGATCAGGCCCACACGGCCGTGGGTTTCCAGCAAAATCGTTTCGTAGCTCACAGATGACTCCTTCTCAAAGATTGCGCGAAATAACCATGCGCTGAATATCGCTGGTGCCTTCGTAGATCTGGCAGACCCGCACGTCGCGGTAGATCCGCTCCAGCGGGAAATCGTTCAAGTAACCGTAACCGCCAAGGGTTTGCAAGGCGGCGGAGCAGACCTTCTCAGCCATTTCCGAGGCGAACAGCTTGGCCATGGAGGCTTCGACCAAAGCCGGTTTGCCGCTGTCTCTTAACGCCGCCGCGTAATGCACCATCTGCCGGGCGACGGCGATCTGGGTTGCCATGTCCGCCAGGCGGAACGCTACCGCTTGATGCTCGATGATTGGCTTGCCGAAGCTTTCACGCTCGCGGGCATAGTCCCGGGCCGCTTCGAACGCAGCGCGGGCCATGCCCACCGATTGCGAAGCGATGCCGACACGGCCGCCTTCGAGGTTGGCCAGGGCGATCCGGTAACCTTCGCCCTCCTCGCCTAACCGATTGGCCACCGGCACCTTCACGTCTTCAAACAGAATCTGGCAAGTGTCAGACGCGTGCTGGCCGAGTTTGTCTTCGATCCGCGCGACTTTGTAGCCCGGCGAATCGGTCGGCACGATCAGCGCCGTGATGCCACGCTTGCCGGCACTCGGATCAGTCACGGCGAACACGATCACCACCCCGGCGTTCTGCCCGGACGTGATGAACTGTTTGCAGCCGTTCAACACGTAATGATCGCCTTCAAGACGGGCACGGGTTTTCAGGCCGCTGGCGTCCGAGCCGGCCTGCGGTTCGGTCAGGGCAAAGGCCCCCAGCATCGAGCCGCTGGCCAGCGGTTTGAGGAAGCGTTCTTTCTGGTCGTCGTTGCCGTACTTGAGGATCGGCACGCAACCCACCGAGTTGTGCACGCTCATGATGGTCGAGCAAGCGCCGTCGCCGGCCGCAATTTCTTCCAGGGCCATGGCGTAGGCCAGGTAACCGGTGTCGCAACCGCCCCACTGCTCCGGCACCAGCATGCCGAAGAAGCCCAGTTCAGCCATCTCGCCGATGGCTTCCTTGGGGAAGCGATGTTCGCGGTCCCACTCGGCGGCGAACGGTTTCAGCCGTTCCTGGGAAAATTGCCGGGCCGCGTCGCTGATCTGAAGTTGTTCGTCAGTCGGGAGCATAGTGATTCCTTAATACAGGCATTCAACGGCCATGGCCGTGGCTTCACCGCCGCCGATGCAGATCGCCGCAACGCCGCGTTTCAGACCTTTCTGGCGCAGGGCCGAGAGCAAAGTCACGAGGATCCGCGCGCCAGACGCACCGATCGGGTGACCGAGGGCGCAAGCGCCGCCGTGAACGTTGATCTTCTCGTGGGGGATTTCCAGTTTGGTCATGGTGACCAGACTGACCACGGCGAAGGCTTCGTTGACTTCGAACAGCTCGACTTCGTCCAGGGACCAACCGGTTTTCTTCATCAGTTTCTTGATCGCGCCCACCGGTGCCACCGGAAACAGGCCCGGGGTGTCGGCAAACGCCGCGTGGCCGTGAATCACAGCCAGCGGTTTCAGGCCGCGCTTTTCAGCTTCGCAACGGCGCATTAGCACCAGTGCTGCGGCGCCATCAGAGATCGAGCTGGAATTCGCCGCCGTCACCGTGCCGCCGTCGCGGAACGCCGGTTTCAAGGAAGCGATCTTGTCCAGTTTGGCTTTCGGTGGCTGTTCGTCGTTGCTGATCAGCACCTGCTCTTTACCGACGGTCACGGTGACTGGCACGATCTCGTCTTTGAAGCTGCCGTCCTTGATCGCCTGCTGCGCGCGGGTGGTCGAGACAATGGCAAAGGCGTCCTGGGCTTCACGGGTAAAACCGTTGGTTTCAGCGCAATCCTCGGCGTAGGTGCCCATCAGGCGGCCCTTGTCGTAGGCGTCTTCCAGGCCGTCGAGGAACATATGATCGAGTACGCGACCGTGGCCCATGCGGTAACCGCTGCGGGCGCGGTCCAGCAGATACGGCGCGTTGGACATGCTTTCCATGCCGCCGGCGATAACCACATCGGCGCTGCCGGCCACCAGCATGTCGTGGGCCAGAATGGCCGCTTCCATGCCCGAACCGCACATCTTGTTCAGGGTCGTGCAGCGGGTCGATTTATCCAGCCCGGCGCCCAGTGCGGCTTGGCGTGCCGGGGCTTGGCCGAGACCTGCGGACAGGACGCAACCGAACAGCACTTCTTCAACCGAGTCTGGCGTTACCCCGGCGCGTTCGACGGCGGCGCGGATCGCGGCAGCACCCAGTTGCGGTGCGGTCAGGCTTTTCAATTCGCCCTGGAAACCACCCATCGGGGTGCGGACGGCGCTGACGATAACAATGGGATCGTTGGACTGAGTCATGACACATTCTCCTTACTTGGCGGCCATGCGCAAGGCGCCGTCGAGACGGATCACCTCGCCATTGAGCATGCTGTTTTCAATGATATGCCTGACCAGCCCGGCATACTCGCTTGGTTTACCCAGACGGGGCGGAAACGGCACGCCAGCCGCCAGGGACGCGCGGACTTGCGGGGTCATGCCGGCCATCATCGGGGTTTCGAAAATGCCCGGGGCGATGGTCATCACCCGGATGCCGAAGCGCGCCAGCTCGCGAGCAGCGGGCAACGTCAGGCTGACGATCGCGCCTTTGGACGCGGCATACGCGGCCTGGCCGATCTGGCCGTCGTACGCGGCAGCCGAGGCGGTGTTGATGATCACACCGCGCTCGCCGTCGGCATCCGCTTCGGTTTCAGCAATCGCCGCGGCGGCGAGGCGCAGCATGTTGAAGCTTCCGATCAGGTTGACGTTGATCACCTGGCTGAAATTGGCCAGCGCATGAGGGCCATTCTTGCCGAGGATCTTCTCACCCCGCACGATGCCAGCGCAGTTGACCAGACCGTTGAGGCCACCGAAGGCTTTGACCGTCGCCTGCACGGCGGCCTCGGCCGCGGCTTCGTTGCTGATGTCCGCCACCACACTTTGCGCGCCGAGTCGTTCAGCCTGGGCCGCAACGGCCTCGGCGTTCATGTCCACCAGCATCACCTTGGCGCCGGCCGCGACCAGCATTTCAGCCGTGGCCGCACCGAGTCCGGAGGCACCGCCAGTGACGAGAAAAACCTTGTTTTCGATCTGCATCATTGTTTCCTTGGATTCAAGCTTAAACGTTCTTCGCGGCGGCCTCTTGAGCCTTGGCGATTTCCTGGTTGCGCAAGATAAAGCGCTGCAATTTGCCGCTAGGGGTTTTCGGCAACTCGCTGACAAATTCGATTTCACGGGGGTAGGAGTGCGCGGCCAGCCGTTTGCGCACATGTTGGCGCAGTTCTTCGGCCAGTTCCGGCGCAGCGCGGTATTGCGCGCTGAGCACCACGAAGGCTTTGACCAGTTCGGTGCGTTCCGGATCGGGTTTGCCGACTACGGCCGCTTCGACCACTGCGGGGTGTTCAATCAATGCGCTTTCCACGTCGAACGGACCGACGCGATAACCGGAGGTGGTGATTACATCGTCGCTGCGACCGACGAAGCTGATGCTGCCGTCCGGGTTCCATTCGACAGTGTCGCCGCTCAGGTAATAGTTGCCGACGAAGGCCTTGGTCGGTGCGCCTTCGTAACCGGCGAACCAGCACATCGGCGACTGGGTGCGATCGATGGCCAGAATGCCCGGCTGGCCGACGCCGAGTTCATTGTACTCGTCGTCCAGCACCACAATGCGGTGGCCTGGCGAAGTGAAACCGGCGGCGCCCATGTGAATCGGATGCTCCAGGCCGTGGTGATTGCACAGGACCATGCCCAGTTCGGTCTGACCGTAATGATCGTGAATGACCACGCCAAGGTTGTCAGCGAACCAGCGGATCACTTCCGGGTTGAGCGGCTCGCCGGCACTGCTGACAATGCGCAGTTTGCCTTTGATCGAGCGGGCGAATTCGTCGCCTCCGGCGATCAACAGACGGTAAGCCGTCGGCGAACCGGTGAGGTTGGTGATCCCGTATTTGTTGATCACCCGGCAGGTGCTTTCGAGGGTGAACGGGCCATCGTAAAAGGTGATCGGATGCCCCATGGCCATCGGCCCGGTGACACCGAAGTAGATGCCATAGGCCCAGCCCGGATCGGCGACGTTCCAGAAGGCGTCTTCAGGGCGCAAGTCGACGGCGTCACGGGTGTAGCTCTGGAAGGCAACGATGGCCTTGAGCGGTACGGACAGCGCTTTCGACGGTCCGGTGGTGCCAGATGTGAACATCAGCAGGAATGGATCTTCACCGGTCAGCAGGACCGGTTCGCACTCAGGAGAATAATTGGCCAGTTCGGCCCAGAAGCTGTAATCGCCGCGGACGATGCCTTGGTCTTTTGGACCGGCGACGGTGACGATGGTCGGGCAATCCGCGACTTCAGTGAGTTTGGCGCGATTGCCCGCGTCGGTGACCACCACTTTGGCGCCAGAAGAGCTGAGGCGGTGTTCGATGGCTTTTGGGCCGAAGGCCGTAAACAGCGGTTGATAGACCGCGCCGATGCGCCAGGTGGCGAATACGGTGATCAGTAATTCGATGTTGCGTGGCAGGAGACCGGCCACCTTGTCGCCTTTTTTCACGCCCTGGGCCAGGAGGAAATTGGCGAAACGCGCGGCTTTGTCCTGCAAGTCGCTGAAGGTGTACGTTGCGCTGGCGCCATCGCGGCCTTCCCAGAACAGCGCGATGCGCCCCGGCAAGGCATGCCGGTCGCAACACTCGACGCAGGCGTTGAGGGCATTCAAATCGCCGGCGAGCGCGGCGTCGACGGTGTGCTGATAATTGAACTGTGTTGTAGCAGACAAATAATCGCGCATTGCCAGAATCCCTCTGTATTTTTATTAGGTTGGGGGAACCGTAACTAACAGGGAAATACTCGCTCTGCGCGGGGCGCGGGACAATGGTCAAAGCTATCAAGTTGCGTGACTGGTTTGGCCAAGGTTCAAGAGGTGTGGTGCCAGTCAGGGCCTCTTCGCGAGCAAGCTCGCTCCCACAGGGGATTTGGGTACACCACTGAACCAATGTGGGAGCGAGCCTGCTCGCGAAGAGGCCGGCTGCATCACCACCAAATCCGGATCAGTCAGCCTCGTTAAGGATCAAACTCCGGTAATGCCCCGGATTTGACCCCGACCACTTGCGAAACGCCTTGTAGAACGAGCTGGTGTCAGCAAACCCTAAACGCGTGGCGATCTCGGCGAAGCTGATTGCAGGCTCGGCCAGCCAAACAATCGCCAATTCCTTGCGCACGCTGTCCTTGAGCCCTTGGTAGGTCTGGCCTTCTTCCGCCAACCGCCGACGCAGCGTCGAAGCCGACATGCACAGCTGTTGCGCCAGCGCCTCGGTTTCCGGCCAGTGTTCGGCGGGCAGGTGCCGCAAATCGTGCTTGATCCGGCTGGCCAGGCTTTCCGGATCACGGTACTTGACCAGAATATTGGCCGGCGCATGGGCCAGGAAACGCTTGAGTTCTTCCGGGCTGCGCTTGATCGGCAAATCCAGGCACTCGGCCGAGAAAATCATCCGCGTGCGCGGCCGGTCGAAACGCAGGTTCTCGGAGAACATCACCTGGTAGTCATCGCAAAAGTCCGGTGCCGGACAGCGCAATTCGATGGCCAGGATCGGAATTCGTCGCCCCGCCAGCCAGCAGGCGACGCCGTGGACGATCATCCAGTAAGTGAAATAAGTGAAGGCGCGGCGCGGGTCCTGGTCGTCTTCGAGCAGGACGATTTCCGCCAGGCTTTGCTGACGAACCAACCGTGCGGGCATGTACTCGAGCATCAATGACAAAAAGCTCAACCCCGAGGTCAGACCAGCGGCCAGGCTCGGCTGGACCATGGAGCAGCGACAGAGAAACTCCAGGCTGCCGGATTTGAGTTTGCGCGGGTCCATGCCAAAAAACTCATCGTCTCCACGTCGTGCCAGCAAACGCCACAGACGCGCATAAGCGGTGGCCGGAACGCGTGCATCGCTGCTTTCGAGCAGTGCCGGATCGATGCCGACTTTGTTCAACACCTCATCGGTAGCGACTCCTGCGGCGCAGCTTTGCAACAGCGCTTCACGCACGAGTTGAATGGAGATGGTGTCTTTTTCCGACATTGGGCGAGGCAAGCCTTGTTCTTTGAGTGGTGGGAATGTTAGCCCGTCAAGATCAAAAGATCGTCCGACCGCGGCTCGAATCTTCGGCAGCTCCTGCCACGGTGAACGTCATCCCACTGGAGCTGCCATAGACTGCGATCTTTTGCCTTAAGTCTTAAAGAATTCGGTACAACAACCGCTCAATCCGCACCCGACTCACGCGTTTGAGGAACTTGGCCACCCCCGCCGGGTATTCCAGCAGCGTGTCCAGGTCCTGATAACGCTCGATGCGGCGAGTGTTCTCGGAAATCTCCGCCAGCTCTTTACGACGCGGCTCCAGCAGCTCGCCTTTCGGATCATCGATCAGCAAGGCGTTTTCCAGATCAAGACGAAACGCCCGCGGGTTGAGGTTGTTGCCGGTCAGCAAGGTGAAACGCTGATCGATCCACATGCCCTTGAGGTGATAGGTGTTGTCGCCGTCACGCCACAGATGCAGGTTCAACTGGCCGCTGTCGACGCTGCGATGATGCCGCTTGGCGAAACGCCGAAGGCTGATCTCGTAAAGGTACGGCAGCGCCGAGATCACCTTGAACGGCTCGCTCGGCGGGATGTAGAAATCGTTGGCCGTCTTGTCGCCGACAACGATGTCGATCTTCACGCCCCGTGCCAGTGCCCGGTTGATTTCCCGGGTCACGGCCAGCGGCAGGTTGAAGTACGGCGTGCAGAGGGTCAGTTGATGTTGAGCGCTGGCGATCAACTCGCAAATCACTCGACTCAGCGGATTGTTCTTGCCGACACCGAGCAATGGGCTGACCGACAAACCGCCCTTGTCCAGGGTGCCCGTGGTGGTGTCGTACGTCGCATGCTTGAGGCGGCTGCGCAAGTCGCCGATGTCGTTGCGCAAGCTGCGGGTGGTTGGCAGGTTCGGCAAATCGAGACGATGCACCGCTTTGGAGGCGATCAGGCCGTGCTGAATCAGGTGCTGCATCGAATCGGCCAGGGCGTGGCTGTGCAGCAGGTGATAACGGTCGTAGCGGTACTTGTCGAACTTGTGCAGATAGACGTTGTTCAGACTCGCGCCGCTGTAGATCACACAGTCATCGATCACGAAGCCTTTCAAATGCAGCACGCCAAACAACTCTCGGGTCTGCACGGGAACGCCATACACCGGGACTTCACTGGCATGAGTCCGGGTGGCTTCCTGATACCAGGCCGAGTTGCCCGGCTGCTTACCGGCACCGATCAAGCCGCGCTGGGCGCGCAGCCAGTCAACGACCACCACCACGTCCAGTTCAGGACGCGCCAGCTTGGCCGCGTGCAAGGCATCGAGAATTTCCTGGCCGGCTTCGTCCTGTTGCAGATAAAGCGCGACGATATAGATGCGCTGGGTGGCGCTGGCGATCTTTTCCAGCAAGCAACGGCGAAACTCGGCAGCGCCAGAAAGGATAGTGACGGCATCGGCGGTCAGCGGAAAACTGCGCAGTTTGGGCAGCAGAGAGCGTTTGAAAAGCGACGGCATAGGGCTCGCAATGGGTCGAATCCGAAGAACCCGAGAGCTTACACCATGGATGGGTTCGGGTCTTCCCACCACGCTGATCCCGATCGACGGGGCCATTACCGTGGCGCTTGTCTTGGGTGATCACAGTGCCGCCGATAATGCGCAATGCATGGCGCGAAAGTTATTGGACCTGTAATACTTTAATCAAGCCCGACACCGTGTTTGAACTCTAATTTATAGGGAGACTGTCAATGTCTAACGCCGAAGTTCGTCCGCCATTACCGCCATTCACCCGTGAGTCGGCCATCGAAAAAGTCCGCCTGGCCGAAGACGGCTGGAACTCTCGCGACCCGGAACGCGTGTCGCTGGCCTACACCCTGGACACGAAATGGCGTAACCGCGCCGAGTTCGCCTATAACCGCGAAGAAGCCAAAGGTTTCCTGACGCGCAAATGGGCAAAAGAGCTGGATTACCGCCTGATCAAAGAACTCTGGGCCTTTACCGGCAACCGTATCGCCGTGCGTTATGCCTATGAATGGCACGACGACTCGGGCAACTGGTTCCGTTCCTACGGCAACGAAAACTGGGAGTTCGCCGAGAACGGTTTGATGGCCAATCGGTTTGCCTGCATCAACGACATGCCGATCAAGGAAAGCGACCGCAAGTTCCACTGGCCGCTGGGCCGCCGACCTGACGATCACCCAAGCCTGTCGGACCTGGGTCTGTAAACCAACACTGCTCGTTCCCACGCGAGCGTGGGAACGAGCAGCTGTAGGAGGACAATTTTATAGGTAAGATATCGGCCCTTCCCCGCAGCCCTGTTCTGCACCCCGCCGAATAAGCCGACTCCATGCCTTTCGAACTCAGTGTTGACCTCACCACCCTCGCCATTCTGGCCCTTGTCGCTTTCATCGCCGGTTTCATCGACGCCATTGCCGGCGGCGGCGGTCTGTTGACCACCCCGGCGCTGCTGACCGCAGGCCTGCCGCCGCATCTAGTGCTGGGCACCAACAAACTCAGTTCGACATTCGGCTCAGCCACCGCCAGTTTCACCTTCTACCGACGCAAACTGTTCCACCCCAGGCAGTGGATGCACGCCATTGTCGGCACGCTGGTGGGCGCGCTGACCGGCGCCGTGGTCGCTCACTACCTGCCAGCAGAATGGTTGAACAAGATGCTCCCGGTGATCATTTTCGCCTGTGGCCTCTACCTGTTGTTTGGCGGCACGCCGAAAGCGCCGCTGGACAGCGACGCACCGATCAAGAAAAAGTGGCAATCGACCCAAGGCTTCGGCCTCGGCTTTTACGACGGCGTGGCCGGCCCCGGCACGGGTGCGTTCTGGACCGTCAGCACCATGCTGATGTACCCCATCGACCTGGTGAAGGCCAGCGGCGTGGCGCGCAGCATGAACTTCGTCAGCAACATTGCGGCATTGTCGGTGTTCGTGTTTTCCGGACAGGTGGACTGGATCATCGGCCTGAGCATGGGCCTGTCGGTGATGGTCGGGGCGTTCTTCGGGGCTCGCACCGCCATCAGCGGCGGTGCGAAGTTCATTCGTCCGGTGTTCATCACCGTGGTGCTGGGCTTGACCGTGCGGTTAGCCTGGCAACACTGGTTCAGCGTGGCCTAAGCGCCGCGCCACATAGACGTCGATCAGGTACCGGGCAATCGAGCGTGCCGCCGGCAACGGCGGCAAGTCACGTACGTTGAACCACTGGGCGTCTTCGATCTCGTCTTCCTGACACACGATCTCGCCACCGGCGTATTCGGCGTGAAACCCCAACATCATCGAATGCGGGAACGGCCAGCACTGGCTGCCCATGTACTGGATGTTCTTGACCTCGATCTGCACTTCTTCGCGAACCTCACGAATCAGGCAGTCTTCGGCCGACTCGCCCGGTTCGGCAAACCCCGCCAACGTGCTGTAGATCCCGGTGACAAAGCGCGGCGAACGGGCCAGCAGGACTTCATCGCCACGGGTCACCAGCACAATCATGCTCGGTGATATGCGCGGGTAGCTGCGTAAATCACACGGTTCGCAATACATCGCCCGTTCCCGGGTCACCTGGCTCATCGCCTGCCCGCAGTTACCGCAAAAGCGGTGTTCGCGGGCCCAGGTGCCGATTTGCGCGGCATAACCGAGCACCTTGAACACCGTATGATCGCCTTCGAGCATGAACGCCCGCAGGCCTTTCCAATTGCAGCCCGGCACTTCGCTGTGACTGCGCAGTTCCAGCAGGTAGACCGGTTCGCCATCCAGATGGCCGATGCCATGTTCGGCGAGAATCGACAAATCCTGGCGCTTGAGCCATTCGCGGGGGAACAGCGCGCCATTGTCATCGAACAGAAAACCTTCGGGGCTGCGGGCCACGGCCCAGCCGCCGGGTTGGTCGGTGTCCAGTACTGCGGTGGTCCAGCGTGAAATCATTTTTAATCAATCCAGAAATTCGGGTTTCTGTTTGCTCATATGGGCGGCCATGGCCACGCGCAGATCGTTGGATTGCAGCATGGCGGCGTTCCAGGTGGCGACGTATTCCAGGCCGTCGTCGATGCGATGGTCGCGCATGTAGCTGATCATCTCTTTGGTGCCGGTGATCGCAATCGGCGACTTGCTGGCGATCTCGCGGGCTATGCCCATGACACCGTCGAGCAGGCTGGCCGTGTCGCTGTAAACGCGATTGACCAGGCCCATGCCACGCGCTTCTTCGGCACCGAAAGTGCGACCAGTGTAAGCCAGTTCACGCAGCATGCCGTCACCGATGATCCGCGGCAAGCGTTGCAAGGTGCCAACGTCGGCCGCCATGCCGATGTCGATTTCCTTGATCGAAAACTGCGCGTCTTCGGCGGCGTAACGCATGTCGCAAGCAGCAATAAGGTCGATGGCGCCACCCAGGCAATAACCCTGAATCGCCGCCAGCACCGGTTTGCGGCAATGGTCGACCGCATTGAAAGAACCTTGAAGGGCGAGGATTTTGCGGCGCAGCAAGCGCGCGTTGCGACCCACGTCCTTGCCCAGTTCATTGGCCACGCCGGCTAGCATCATCAGGTCGATGCCGGAAGAAAAATGTTTGCCTGCACCACTGAGCAACACCACCCTGACTTCGTCAGTGTCGTCGACCCACTGGAAAATCTCGATGATCTCGCTCCAGAACGCGGCATTCATCGAATTGATTTTTTCCGGCCGGTTGATCTGCACATGGGCGACTTTATCGTTCAGTTCGACGGTGAACGCGGTGTACTGAGACATGGCAGTGATCCTTTTACCGGGCAGAAAATGAGGCCCGAACTATAACAAGGCATCCGGGCAGGCCGTAAGGCAGCGGTTCGGACAAAAACGGGACTTGCCCGTTGCGCACCACAACAGTGCGCGAGCAGGGTCGCACTGCACACATTCATGTGACATCTCGAATATTTTTTGAGGTAAAAACGGCTAAAAAACAGGCCCTTCGTCAGTGCGTTTCTTCTTCCAAGCGGTACGTCCGTACCTCTTTAAACCGATTGTCGAACAATTTTGCCATTTGACCTCCCCCGCTCTAAGTTCTGGCCTAGACTCATTTCCGCGGGGCGAAACCGGCGGGTCACAAAGCGCAAAGAAAGTCGAAACTTTTGCCGCTCGTGACGTGTCAGGTTAATGGTAAGTGCGTTGCGACTGGTGCAATCCTTGCAGCGTCTAACCCAGCCATTCTGCTTCAACGCATTGGCAGCGCTTGCTCTCCGATGCGTAGCGCGTTTGCGCCCGGCCACAGGAATTGGCCACGAAATACCGTTTGTGCCAGACCTAAGAATTAGATCAACAACACGGGAGATTCATATGATCAGTGCGGCTTTAGATATTCAGGGAGAATGTGCTCATCAGCAGGTCGGCGAAACGAGCACTGTGAGCGCGCCAAGTCACCAATCGGTCAGCGTACCAGGCACCAAGACGCTGACACCGGTGGCCAGTCAGAACCCCAACAAGAAGAAAGTGCTGTTCGTCACCTCGGAGATCGCCGATCTGGTGAAAACCGGTGGTCTGGGCGACGTTTCCGCAGCGCTACCCCGAGCCATGGCGCATCTGCATGATGTGCGTGTGCTGATTCCCGGTTACCCGCAAGTGCTGAACAGCGAAAACCCGATTCATATTATTGGTGAGCTCGGTGGTCACGCCGCGTTGCCCCCCTGCAAGATCGGGCGCATGGACATGCCCGACGGTCTGGTCATTTACGTGTTGATCTGCCCCGAACTCTACGAGCGCGAAGGTTCGCCTTACGGTGCCAACAACGGCCGCGACTGGCCGGACAACCACATTCGTTTCGCCCGCCTGGGTCTGGCGGCCGCCGACATTGCCGCCAATCTTGCACAAATCCACTGGTGCCCGGACCTGGTGCACGCCCATGACTGGCCGGCCGGTCTGGCACCCGCTTACATGCATTGGCGTGGACAACGCACGCCGACGCTGTTCACTATTCATAACCTTGCCTACCAGGGCGTGACCAGTCTTGGGTCGTGCCCGGAACTGGGTATTCCCATGCATGCCTTGCAACAGGAAGGCATGGAGTTCTACGGCAAGATGTCATTCCTCAAGGCCGGCATGGCCTATTCGAGCCACATCACCACTGTCAGCGCCACCTATGCCCAGGAAATCACCACCCCGGCCTTCGGCTGCGGTCTCGACGGTTTTCTCGCCGCCAAGACCCAGCAAGGTCTGCTCAGTGGTATTCCCAATGGCATCGATGAGAGTTGGGACGCGGCCACCGACTCGCACCTGTTCCGCCCGTTCAGTATCGGTGACTGGGAAGGTAAAGCGGTCAACGCTGCACACGTCCGTGAGCTGTTTGGCCTGGACGATAGCGAAGGTCCATTGTTCGCCGTGGTGTCGCGACTGGTGTATCAGAAGGGCCTGGACCTGACCGAAGCCGTCTCCGAATACATCGTCAAATCTGGCGGGCAGATCGCAATCATCGGTCGTGGCGAGCCGGAAGAAGAACAAGCCATGCGTGAACTGGCCCTGCGTTTCCCCGGCCAGATCGGCGTACGCATCGGTTTCAACGAAACCGACGCTCGTCGCATGTTCGCCGGCAGTGATTTCCTGCTGATGCCTTCGCGTTACGAGCCTTGCGGCTTGAGCCAAATGTACGCCCAGCGCTTCGGTTCGTTGCCGGTAGCACGCAACACCGGCGGTTTGGCCGACACCATTGAAAACGGCGTGACCGGTTTCCTGTTCGATGAATCCACGGCTGAGAGCTATCAGGAAGCCCTGAGCCGGGCATTCAAGATATTTGCCTTCCCCGACCTGCTCAATGCCATGCGCTGCCGGGCCATGGCGGCGCCTTTCAACTGGTGCAAGGCAGTCGAACCGTACGCCGAACTCTACGAAAAGCTTGTCACTAAGGCATTGGGTAAATCGAGCAAACATTAAGAGGTTTTCATAGATGCCGTTACGGACCCTTGAGACCTGGCCCCACGGCGCAATCATGCTGGACGCAGAACACACGCGTTTTGCCTTGTGGGCGCCAGATGCGTTGTACGTCAGTGTCGAACTGGAAGACGGACAATCCTTGCCGCTAGTGCCTCAGCCCAATGGCTGGTTCGTGATCAACACCCGCTGCCCCGCTGGCACGCGTTACCGCTATAACATTGATGGGGGGCTTGCGGTGCCCGACCCGGCCTCCCGCGCGCAGGACGGTGATATCGACCGCCACAGCGTGGTGGTCGATCCCTTTGCTTACCAATGGCAACACAGCGCCTGGCTCGGTCGGCCGTGGACTGAAGCGGTGATCTACGAATTGCACGTCGGTGCGCTCGGCGGCTACAGCGAAGTCGAGCAGCACCTGTCGCGCCTTGTCGAATTGGGCATCACCGCGATCGAACTGATGCCGCTGGCGCAGTTTCCCGGTGATCGCAATTGGGGCTACGACGGGGTTCTGCCCTATGCGCCCCAAGCGTCCTACGGTTCCCCCGAACAACTCAAACACCTGATCGACACCGCCCACGGTCATGGCCTGGCGGTGATTCTCGACGTGGTCTACAACCACTTCGGCCCGGATGGCAATTACCTGCATCGCTACGCCAAGGGTTTCTTCCGCGAAGACAAGCACACCCCGTGGGGTGCGGCGATCGACTTCCGGCGGCGCGAGGTGCGGGACTTCTTCATCGACAACGCGCTGATGTGGTTGCTGGAGTATCGCTTCGACGGTTTGCGCCTGGACGCGGTGCATGCTATCGAAAGCCCCGACTTTCTACAGGAACTGGCGCAGCGGATCCGACAGCAGACCGGTCCGGCGCGGCATGTATGGCTGACGGTCGAGAACGAACACAACCAGGCCAGCTTGCTGCAAGAAGGGTTCGACGCGCAGTGGAACGATGACGGCCACAATGCCTTGCACGTGCTGCTGACCGGCGAAACCGACGCCTATTACGCCGACTACGCCGACGAGCCCACCGAACAACTGGTGCGCTGCCTGAGTCAGGGTTTCGTGTTTCAGGGCCATATCAATCGCCATGGCGAAGCCCGAGGCGAGCCCAGCGGGCACTTGCCGCCCAGCGCGTTCGTGCTGTTTCTGCAAAACCATGACCAGATCGGCAATCGCGCGTTTGGCGAACGGCTGCATCAGCTGACCAACCTGGACGCGTTACACGCAGCGACAGCGCTGTTACTGCTTTCACCGATGATCCCGCTGATGTTCATGGGCGACGAGTTCGCCGCCGAAGAACCATTCCTCTTCTTTACCAGCCATCACGGTGAACTGGCGGAACGGGTTCGCGAGGGACGACGTAACGAGTTTGCCGCGTTCAGTGCGTTTGCCGATCCTCACAAGCGCAAACAAATTCCCGACCCGAACGCGACACAGACCTTTGAAGCTTCCCGACCGACGCTGACGGCACCCCAGGGCTGCGCGATGCATGACTTGTATCGCCAGCTGTTGCAGATCCGCCATGAGCAGATCATCCCGCATCTACCCAATACCCACCCATTGGGTGCTGAGGTACTGGCCGAGGGTGCTGTGACTGCGCGCTGGCGACTGGGCAACGGCAGTGAGCTGCGCATTGACCTGAACCTCAGCGACAAGCCTGTGGTCCACTCCCCACTGGCCGGCGCTTCGTTGTTGTATGAACATCCCTCGAAGTCCGCCGACCTGCTGGAACAGGGCACCCTTGCCCCGTATTGCGCGCTAGTCAGCCTCACGGCCGCAGCCCCTTTGCTACCCCCGGATGGAGAGCGCCAATGAGTGATGCGCAACTGGAAATACTGGCCAGCCGAGCTGGCCTGGCAGTCGACTGGATCGACGCCAACGGCCGCCCACAGAAAGTCGCTCCATCAGTGTTACGCAACGTCCTCACCGGACTCGGCCACCCCGCCAGCACCGCACAGGAAATCGACGCCAGCCTGCTGCAATTGCAGGAAGTGCAACAGACCCGGCACCTGCCACCGCTACTCACCGCAGACTTCGGTGTCGGCCTTAGCCTGGCGCATTACTTTGAGCCCGAAACACCGTGCGAGATCCACCTTGAAGATGGCGCGCGGCTCAACCTGAAACTGGATGCCGAGGCGATGCTGCCCGGTCTGGTCCCGGTCGGTTATCAGCACGTCAGCATTGATGGACAATCATTTACCCTGGCTGTGGCGCCGACGCGCTGCTACAGCGTCGGCGATGCCGTCGACAGTCCGATTCCGCGCACCTGGGGCCTGAGCGTGCAGCTGTACTCACTGCGTCGCACCGGCGATGGCGGGTTCGGCGATACCCAGGCGCTGGAAGACCTGGCCCGTGTGGCCGGCGAACGCGGTGCCGAAGCGTTGGCGATCAGCCCGTTACATGCAATGTTCAGCAACGATACCCAGCGTTACAGCCCTTATTCGCCGTCCAGCCGTTTGTTTCTCAACAGCCTTTACGCCGCACCGGGCGCCATCCTGGGCGAACGAGCGTTGCGGACCGCGATTGATGCCACTGGCCTGGCGGCAGAACTCAAGCAACTCGAAGCATCGCCGTTGATTGATTGGCCGGTGGCGGCTGAAGCTAAACATCGCCTGTTGCAGGCGCTGTACGAAGGGTTTGTCCAGGGCGAACACCCGTTGCATGCCGACTTCAGCAGCTTCCGCCATGCTGCTGGCGAAGCCCTGGAAAACCACTGCCGCTTTGAAGCCATTCAAGAAGCTCGCGCCGCCAAGGGCGAAAGCCTCGACTGGCGGCAGTGGCCCGAGCAATGGCAAGACCCGCGCAGTGCGGCCTTGGCCGAATTCGCCGAAGAGAACGCCGGACGCATTGGCTTCTTCGCCTTCTGCCAATGGTTGATCACCCGCTGCCTGGAGCGCGCGCAAACCGCCGCCCGCAGCAGTGGCATGAGCATCGGTCTGATTGCCGATCTGGCCGTCGGTGCCGATGGCGGTGGCAGCCAGGCCTGGAGTCGTCAGGACGAATTGCTCGCCTCGCTGACCGTGGGCGCACCACCGGACATGCTCAACCGCACCGGTCAGGGCTGGGGGATTTCCGCGTTCTCGCCCGAGGGCCTGGTACGCAACGGCTTTCGTGCGTTCATCGAAATGCTTCGCGCCAACTTCGCCCACGCCGGTGGCCTGCGCATTGATCACGTCATGGGCCTGCAACGGTTGTGGGTGATCCCCAATGACGCGTCACCCGCCGACGGCGCCTACCTCTATTACCCGGTGGACGACCTGCTGCGTTTGCTGACCCTCGAGTCCCATCGTCATCAGGCCATCGTCCTCGGTGAAGACCTCGGCACCGTGGCGGATGGTCTGAGAGAAAAGCTTATCGCGCGTTCGATCCTTGGCATGCGCGTCCTGCTGTTCGAACAGGACAACGCGCACTTCAAAACGATTCTCGACTGGCCGGACAATGCCCTCGCGACCACCAGCACCCATGACCTGCCGACGCTCAATGGCTGGTGGCATGGCCGCGATATCGACTGGAACGCTCGACTGGGCCTGGTCGACGCCCCGGGTGAAATCGAATGGCGCCACCACCGCGAACGCGAGCGCGAAGGCTTGCGTCGGGTGTTGAGCGAGGATCCGCAGAACTTTCGCGAAGAGTCCCATGAAACCGATCAGGTGCTCGACGCCGCGATACGTTTCCTCGGTCATACCCGCGCGCCGCTGGTGTTGCTGCCGCTGGAAGATGCCCTGGGTATCGAACAGCAAGCCAACTTGCCCGGCACCATCGACACGCACCCCAACTGGTCCCGGCGCCTGGCGGGTGATACCGACGCCTTGCTCGATAACCCGGACGCCGCCCGACGCCTGGAACTGCTCGCCTGTGCACGACTTCAGGCGGCCGAGCGTGACCAATGAAACAAACGATTATCCAACCGCTGCGGGCGACCCAGCGGCTGCAGTTTCATAAAGGCTTCACGCTGGACGATGCGGTGCCGCTGGTGCCGTACTTCGCCAGCCTTGGCATCAGTCATGTCTATGCGTCGCCACTGCTGAGCGCCCGCGCCGGGTCCATGCATGGCTACGACGTCGTGGACCCGACCACCGTCAACCCCGAGCTGGGCGGCGAAGCGGCGCTGCGGCGGTTGGTCAGTGCATTGCGCGAACAGAACATGGGGCTGATCCTCGACATCGTCTCCAACCACATGGCCGTCGGTGGTGGCGATAATCCCTGGTGGCAGGATTTGCTGGAGTGGGGGCGCCTGAGCCCTTACGGCGAGTTCTTCGATATCCAGTGGCATTCGCCCGATCCGTTGATGGCAGGCCAGTTGCTCTTGCCCTTCCTCGGCAGCGACTACGGCATCGCCTTGCAGGACGGCACCCTGCCCTTGCGCTTCGATGCACAGAAAGGCGCGTTTTATGTCGAACACTATGAGCATCACTTCCCGATCTGCCCGACCCATTACGGCGAACTGCTCAGAACCGATGACCCACTGAACGCCGAATCCCTCAAGTCGCTGGCAGACCGTTTCAGCACCCTGAGCTACCAGACCGACGCCCATCGCCTGGCGATACCGCTGAAAGCAGAGCTGCGTGAATTGGCCGGCGCCCCGGCGATTCTGCAAGCCATCCAGCAAAACCTCAGCGCTTACGACTCGCTCACCGCCGACGGTTTCCACCGCCTGCACGTGTTGCTTGAACACCAAAGCTATCGCCTGGCCAGTTGGCGCACAGCGGCAGATGACATCAACTGGCGGCGCTTTTTCGATATCAACGAACTGGGCGGCCTGCGCGTCGAACGCCCCGCGGTGTTCGAAGCCACCCACGCGAAAATCTTCGAGCTGGTGGCCGAAGGCCTGGTCGACGGTCTGCGCATCGACCACATCGACGGCCTCGCTGACCCTCGGGGTTACTGCCGCAAACTGCGGCGAAGGGTCGACAGCCTGTCGCCAAATCGGCACCTGCCGATCTTTGTCGAGAAGATCCTCGGCGAAGGCGAAACCCTGCACCGCGACTGGTCGGTGGATGGCACCACAGGTTACGAGTTCATGAATCAGTTATCGCTGCTGCAACACGCTCCCGAAGGTGCCCACACCTTGGGCGAACTGTGGAATCGCTACAGCGAACGGCCCGCCGATTTCCGTCAGGAAGCGCAACTGGCCCGCCAGCAGATCCTCAACGGCTCCCTGGCCGGAGACTTCGAAAGCGTCGCCCAGGCCCTGTTGCAAGTGGCCCGGGATGACCTGATGACCCGCGACTTGACCCTCGGTGCGATTCGTCGGGCGTTGCAGGAACTGATCGTGCATTTCCCTGTGTACCGCACCTATATCAGTCCCCGTGGGCGTTCGGCTGAAGACGATGTGTTTTTCCAGCAGGCCATGGACGGTGCCAGGCTTACCCTCAGCGAGGCCGATTGGCCGGTGCTCGATAGCCTGGCCAGCTGGCTCGGTGGCGAATCATGGCGCAAACGCCCATTGGGCCGGCCACGCAAGATGCTCAAGCATGCCTGCGTACGTTTTCAGCAACTGACATCGCCGGCGGCGGCGAAGGCCGTGGAAGACACTGCGTTCTATCGCTCAGCGACGTTGCTGTCGCGCAATGACGTGGGGTTCAGCACCGAGCAGTTCAGCGCGCCGGTGGCCGATTTCCATGCGGCTTGCGCCCATCGTCTCGAAGCATTTCCCGATAATTTGCTGGCCACCGCGACCCACGACCACAAACGAGGCGAAGACACCCGTGCGCGCCTGGCGGTGTTGAGCGAACGCAGTGCCTGGTACGCCGAACAGGTGCCGCTCTGGCAAGCCCTTGCCCGGCCCCTGCGCGACGACGACCCAATGCCGACGACGGGTGATGAGTTGATCCTCTATCAAGCGATCCTCGGCAGTTGGCCGCTGGATTTGCGCAGTGACGATAAAACGGCGCTTGAGCACTACACTCAACGGGTGTGGCAGTGGCAACAGAAAGCCTTGCGCGAGGCCAAGTTGCAAAGCAGCTGGAGCGCGCCGAATGAGGCTTACGAACAAGCGGTTCAGCAATTTCTGCAGCGACTATTGCTGAGTCCTGAAGGGGAACTATTGCGCGCGGCACTCTGCAAAGCGGCCCAAAGCATCGCCGTCCCCGGGGCACTCAATGGATTGGCGCAAACCTTGCTGCGCATGACCGTGCCGGGGGTGCCGGACCTTTATCAGGGCACCGAGTACTGGGACTTCTCGCTGGTCGATCCGGACAACCGTCGACCCGTGGATTACGCCAGCCGTCAGCGGTCCCTGCAGGCGCCATTGGAACTTCCTGAGCTGTTGGCTAACTGGCGGGACGGGCGCATCAAGCAAACCCTGATCGCTCGTACGTTAAACCTGCGGCTTGAGCACACCGAGCTGTTTCGACGAGGGACGTATCAAGCCCTTGAAGTCGTCGGCAGCCAGGCTCACCGGGTGCTGGCATTTGCTCGCTCGCTGCAAGGAAAAAGGGCCATCGTGATCGTACCGATACGCTGCGCCGAATTGTTGAAAAACAGTGCCGAACCACGGATTGACGCGCCGCTGTGGGGCGATACACGGGTCAAATTACCATTCACCACCCCTGATGAAAATTTCAAGGGACTTTTTTCCAGCGTCGCAGTCACACCCCAAAGGGAGCTGGACATCAGCGCCGCGCTGGGGGATTTCCCAATCAATATTTTTATCCAAACTACCCCAACTTGAGTTCAGTTCAGGAGCATTGCGATGAGCACTAACGATAAACGCATTCGCGAATTTGCCTATCAGATCTGGGAATCGGAAGGACAACCCGAGGGTCAGGAAGCCCGCCACTGGGAGATGGCCAGCAAACTGGCTGAAGCCGAAGCCCTGGCACCGAGCAAATCGCCAAAAGCCGCTGGCAGCAAAACCGCCGGCGCCAAGGCCCCAGCTAACAAATCCACCAATGGCAAGGCTGCCGAGCCAAAAGCCAAAGCCAAGCCCGCCGCGGCATCGAAGGTGATCCCTCCGGGCGAAAAAGCCACCGAGAAAAAGCCTCGATCAGCGCGAAAACCGCCCGCTGTCTGACGCCGCTCACCGTTGACTTGATTGATTTTGTGGCGAGCCTTCTCGCCACCGAGGGCTCGCTCGCCCTCAAAAAAAACCGGAGCCCCGACCTTTTATAATTGAGTAATGTCCCCCCTTTGCAGGAGCACCCATGACCAATCCAAATAAAGCCGCGCCAGAACCTCACGTCGAGGCCTCGCGAATCCGTGAAGGCTTGCCCTTCCCGCTGGGCGCGACCTGGGATGGCCTAGGAGTCAACTTTGCCTTGTTTTCCGCCAACGCCACCAAGGTCGAGTTGTGCATCTTCGATGATGCCGGCGAGGTGGAACTGGAACGCATCGAACTGCCGGAATACACCGACGAGATCTACCACGGCTACCTGCCCGACGCCCATCCCGGGATGATCTACGGCTACCGTGTCTACGGCGCGTACGACCCGGCCAACGGTCATCGCTTCAACCACAACAAACTGCTGATCGACCCTTACGCCAAACAATTGGTTGGCCAGTTGAAATGGTCCGAAGCGTTGTTCGGCTACACCATCGGCCACCCCGACGCCGACCTCAGTTTCGATGAACGCGACAGCGCCCCGTTTGTACCCAAGTGCAAGGTGATCGACCCGGCTCACACCTGGGGCCACGACCATCGGGTCAGCGTGCCGTGGGACAAGACGATCATTTATGAGACTCACGTACGCGGCATCAGCATGCGTCACCCTTCCGTCCCCGAGAATGTGCGTGGCACCTTCGCCGGGTTGATGGTCGATGACGTGCTGGAACACATCCGCAAGCTCGGCGTGTCGACTGTGGAATTGCTGCCGATTCATGCCTTCGTCAACGACCAACATCTGTTGCATAAAGGCATGACCAATTACTGGGGCTACAACAGCATCGCGTTCTTCGCCCCGGACCCGCGCTACCTGGCCAGCGGCAAGATCGCCGAGTTCAAGGAGATGGTCGCGCACCTGCACGAAGCCAATCTTGAAGTGATCCTCGATGTGGTCTACAACCACACCGCCGAGGGCAATGAGCAAGGCCCGACCCTGTCCATGCGCGGCATCGACAACGCCTCCTATTACCGCTTGATGCCCGATGACAAGCGCTTCTACATCAATGATTCCGGCACCGGCAACACCCTGGACCTGAGTCACCCGTGTGTCCTGCAAATGGTCACCGATTCCCTGCGCTACTGGGCCACGGAAATGCACGTGGACGGTTTCCGCTTCGACCTTGCGACCATTCTGGGGCGCTACCACGATGGCTTCGACGAACGTCACAGCTTCCTCGTCGCCTGCCGTCAGGACCCGGTGCTGCGCCAGGTGAAGATGATTGCAGAAGCCTGGGACTGCGGCCCTGGCGGTTATCAGGTCGGTAACTTCCCGCCGGGCTGGGTCGAGTGGAATGACAAATTCCGTGACACCGTGCGTGCGTTCTGGAAAGGCGACGACGGTCAACTGGCGGACTTCGCCAGTCGCATGACCGCTTCCGGCGAGATGTTCAATCAGCGGGGTCGGCGGCCGTATGCCTCGGTCAACTTCATCACCGCCCACGACGGTTTCACCCTTAACGACCTGGTGTCGTACAACGACAAACACAATGAAGCGAACGACGAGGACAATCAGGACGGCAGCAACAACAACCTGTCCTGGAACCACGGCGTCGAAGGCCCGACCGACGATCCCGAGATCAATGAACTGCGTCAGCGGCAGATGCGCAACTTCTTCGCCACGCTGCTGCTGTCCCAAGGCACGCCGATGCTGGTGGCCGGCGACGAATTCGCCCGCACCCAAGAGGGCAACAACAACGCCTATTGCCAGGACAGCGAGATCGGTTGGGTCAATTGGGACCTGAGCGAAGACGGCAAGGCCCTGCTCAAGTTTGTAAAACGCCTGATCAAGTTACGCCTGGCCTACCCGATCCTGCGGCGTGGACGGTTCCTGGTGGGCAATTACAATGAGGACATCGGCGTCAAGGACGTCACCTGGCTCGCGCCGGATGGCAGCGAAATGTCCATAGAGCAATGGGAGGAAGGCCATGGCCGCTGCCTCGGCATGCTGCTCGATGGCCGCGCCCAGGAAACCGGTATCCGCCGCAAGGGCGCCGACGCCACCCTGCTGTTGGTGGTCAACGCGCATCACGACGTCGTCAATTTCCTTCTCCCGGAAGTGCCTGACGGTGGTTTCTGGACCTGCATGATCGACACCAACCAACCGTCGATTCGGGGTCAGGAACGTTTCGAATTCGGTCACGAATATTCGGTCACTGGCCGTTCGCTGCTGCTGTTCGAATTGCAGCGTGAGGAAGAAGAGTGAAATGGACCTTCAGGGATTTCTCCAGCGTCAGCCAGCGGATTACGCCGACACTCAAGCGTTAGGCCGGTGCCTGCGCGCGCTGGTGAAGGCGGGTCTCGATCAGCTTCCGCTGCCCGGCGGTGGCCAGACACTGGAGCGATTTCAGCGTCTGGCCGAGGTCGGCGGTCATGACCTGGGGTTGTGCAAGTTGTACGAGGGGCATACCGACGCCTTGGCGATTGTCCAGCAACTAGGCGGTTCGCCGACGCCTTCCAGCACGTGGGGCATGTGGGCTGCAGAACCACCGCAAGCGCGAGTGGGGGTCAGTCAGGGTCAGAGGGTTGCGTTGAATGGGCGCAAAGCCTGGTGTTCGGGTGCGGCGGTGTTGAGTCACGCCTTGCTCACGGCGTGGGATGAGCACGACCGACAACAACTGGTCGCGGTGGCACTGGACCAACCCGGCGTGACGATCACTGATCAGGGCTGGCAAGCCGTGGGCATGAGCGCCACCGCCAGCGTCGAGGTGCTGTTCGAAGGCGCTGAGGCGCAAGCCATTGGCAACCCCGGCGACTACCTGCAACGGCCAGGCTTCTGGCAAGGCGGGATCGGCATTGCCGCTTGCTGGTATGGCGCTGCGCAAAGCATCGCCGAGCGCCTGCGCCGTCACTGCGCACACGGTGAAGAACCCCATGCTCTCGCTCACCTGGGTGCCGTCGACAGCGCGTTGCATGCCGCCGCCCAAGTGTTGCGTACCAGCGCATGGTCCATCGACACCGCGCCACTGGATGACGCCGAACGTTTGGCCCGCCGCGCCCGCGCGGTGGTTGAACAGTCCGCCGAACAGGTCATCCGGCATGTCGGCCGCGCGCTCGGGGCCGGCCCCTATTGCAAGGACCGACAGTTCGCCCGACTGATCGCCGACCTGCCGGTATTCCTGCGTCAAAGCCACGCCGAACGGGATCTCGCCGCGCTTGGGCAGCAGGTGTTGACGGAGACATGGATGTTATGAAAACCAACCCCATTGTCGGCCAGGGAACGCCTCTGCATTTATGGCAAACCTCACACCATCTGGCGCAGTTGCCAGTGACTGACATCCTGACACTGGTGCCGCAAGGCTCGCGAGCAGTGATCATCGCCCCCCATCCGGACGACGAAGTGCTGGGGTGTGGCGGCTTCCTGCAACTACTCGCCGCGGCTGGCCGGCCGCTGCAACTGATCTCCGTCACCGATGGCAGTGCCAGCCATCCCGGTTCCGAGCGCTGGCCGGTGGAACGCCTGAGCGTGGTCCGCCCGCAGGAGTCGGCCCAAGCCCTGCGTCGTCTCGGCCTGCCGTTGCACAGTCTGAAATGGCTGCGCGGTGGTTTCGCCGACAGTCAGGTGGCGGCACGGGAAGCCGAGTTGTGCGAGTTCATCGAACGTCATCTGCGGCCCAACGATGTGGTCTTCACCACGTGGCGCGAAGACGGCCATTGCGATCACGAGGCTGTGGGGCGTGCCAGTGCCGAGGCGGCAAAACGGGTGGGTGCGACGCTGCATGAGCTGCCCGTCTGGACTTGGCACTGGGCAACCCCCGAAGACAGTTTCGTGCCTTGGCATCGGGCGCGAAAAATTCTCCTTGAACCGCATCTGGTTGCCCGCAAGCGCCATGCGATTCACGCGTTCGCCAGCCAGTTGGAAGGTGATCCGCACATCGGCTTGCCACCGGTGCTGGCGCCGTATGTGCTGGACCGACTGCTGCAACCGTTTGAAGTGGTGTTGCTATGAGCGTCGAGGATCGCTATTTCGACGGTTTGTTCGCCGGCAACGACGATCCCTGGGCTTTCCGTCAGCGCTGGTACGAACAGCGCAAACGCGCCATAACGCTGGCCGCGTTGCCCCGGCCGCACTACCGCGCGATCTTCGAGCCGGGTTGCGCCAATGGGGAGTTGAGCGCTGATCTGGCCACGCGCTGCGATCGCCTGTTGTGTTGCGATACCGCAGCCGCCGCCGTGGCGCTGGCTCGGACGCGCCTGAGCCTGCTCGACCACGCAGAAGTCCGCCAAAGCCGCCTGCCGGGCGATTGGCCAAACGAGCAGTTCGACCTGATCGTGCTCAGCGAAGTCGGCTATTACCTGGACGCCGAAGACCTCAAGCGCCTGATCGAACACGCCAGCCGGTCACTGACCGCCGACGGCCAGCTCCTGGCCTGCCACTGGCGCCCACCGATCGATGGCTGCCCGCTGAATGCCCGGCAGGTCCATGACTTGCTCCACGAACAGTTGCACTTGCCGCGCCTGGTCCTGCATCAGGAGGCCGATTTCCTGTTGGAACTCTGGAGCCGGGAACCGCGCTCCGTGGCCGCTCTGGAGGGATTGCGATGATTGGGATTTTGATCCCGCCAACCGCTGACCGGATAAAAAACGTACCGGATGGAACATCGAGGCGACGAATAGACTGACATGAGCGATACTCTGCTAGCGGCAATCCAGGGTTTGGAGCGCTGCACATTGCTATCCGACGAGAACAAGGACGTAGCCCATGAAATCGGTTTCCATCAACGAAAGCAGCCTGCCAGCACAGATCTGGAACAGCGCCCCGCAACTGGACAACATTCCTGTCATCAGCACTCAGACCCTTGTTCCCGCCGGCGCTCGCGCTGTGGTGATAGCCCCGCATCCCGGCGATGAAGTCGTGACCTGCGGCGGCCTGCTGCAGTTGCTCAGCTCCTTGGGTCATCCCCTGCAATTGATCTCGATTACCGACGGCAGCGCCAGCCATCCGGGCTCGCAACAGTGGTCGGAAAAACGCTTGAGCGTGTTTCGCCCCCAGGAAAGCCTCGAAGCCTTGCGCCGGCTCGGGTTGCCGATGCACAGCCTGAAGTGGATTCGTGGCGGCTTCACCGACAACGCCCTGGCCGAACGGGAGTTTCAATTGACTCAATTCATTGCCCGTTATTTACGCCCCGGGGATGTGGTGTTCAGCACCTGGTGCAAGGATGGAAATGTTGACCATGACGCCGTCGGCCGGGCCAGCGTAAAGGCCGCGGCCATGGTCGGCGCGTCGTTCAACGAAGTACCGGTCTGGGCCTGGCACTGGCCAACTCGCGATCGAGGGCTCATCCCGTGGCATCGTGCGCGCAAGGTGCGCCTGGATACCTGGACTGTCGCGCGTAAAAGCCACGCCACCCACGCCTACGCCAGCCAGCTCGACGGCGAACCGGCCATCGGCCTCGCCCCGCTGCTGCCCCCGGTGCTTCTGGAGCGGATGCGGTTGCCTTATGAAATTGTGTTTGTTTGAACGAAAGACGCTGAACTGCCCGCCCCCGTATCAGTCGCATACATAAGCAGCCCTGATTCAGAGGAGTGAAGCGTGACCAGTGATTCCAAGTGGCAGGCCGTCGAATCATCTCCATTGAACACGCCCCCGGCGATTCATCGACTGAGAGTGCTGACAGTCAACACCCACAAGGGTTTTACCGCACTTAACCGACGTTTCATTCTCCCGGAACTGCGTGAAGCGGTACGCAGTACGTCGGCGGATCTGGTGTTCCTGCAGGAAGTCGTCGGTGAACACGACCGCCATTCCTCTCGCTACAACGAGTGGCCGCAGACCTCACAATACGAGTTTCTGGCCGACAGTATGTGGAGCGACTTCGCCTACGGTCGCAACGCGGTCTACCCCAACGGCCACCACGGCAATGCCCTGTTATCGAAATACCCGATCCGCGAACACCGCAACCTCGACGTCTCAATCACCGGCCCCGAACGTCGCGGCCTGCTGCATTGCGTACTGGACGTACCGGGGCACACCGAAGTCCATGCGATCTGCGTTCACTTGAGTCTGCTGGAAAGCCATCGCCAACTGCAGCTCCAGCTACTTTGCCAACTGCTCGAATCGTTACCCGACGATGCGCCAGTGATTATCGCCGGCGATTTCAATGACTGGCAGTTGCAAGGCAACACGGCCCTCGCCCGACGCGAATACCTGCATGAAGCCTTCGAGCGCCACCACGGCCGTCCCGCGAAGACGTATCCGGCACGCTTCCCGCTGCTGCGTCTGGATAGAATTTATCTGCGCAATGCCAGCAGTCATGAGCCGCGAATACTGGGGCACAAGCCCTGGACGCATTTGTCGGATCATTTGCCGTTGGCGGTGGAAGTGCATCTGTAGTGGTTCAACCACGAGCCGCTACGAATGACCCTTTCCAGCCTCATTATTGACAGTAACCAACAGCGCGAATCAATTAGCGATTTGGCTCATTCCGAGCAGTTTGAAGACCGACTGTCGGCTGACGAACGCCTCTGATTCGCGGGTTTCGCGATGATTTTACGTACAAACAAGAACTTAGATAAACGCAGGAAAACAATCAGTTGCAACGAGTAAATTAGCCATACCGCTCATCGTTCATTTTCTTGACGCAGTGGCAACGGTCTTCTTAGCTACACGTACTACCCCCGGAAATACCATCAGGGGCAAACCCCCAGACACTCGCAAAATCGGGCGGTCAGAGGCTTGCCCACTACATTCGGTCGCCCCTCATTCGGGGTAGGAGAGACGCCAGAGCGAGACACGGCATGCGATTGCAAGGTAAACCTCCATGAGAACTTCATTCACCCAACAAGAGATCAAAGTCACTTTCTGCACTGTCTCGAGTTCACTCCTTCTGTGCTCATCCATGGAAGTACAGGCAGGGCCGGCAGAGGATGAAACCACGCCCTGGTACCGTCAGGATGTTCCGGTCATGACGTTGCCCGCCGTCTCGATCACCGCCCCCTACCCCGGTCATTTCAGCGCCGCCTCCGATACACGAAGTTCACGCCTGACCATCGAAGACGCCGCACCTTTGGCCTGGGACCAACTGTATGGGCAGGCTTCGCGGCAGGCGCAAACCGATTTTCAGGCTCAGGGTTTTTCTAACCCTGGCAGTCGCGAATTCAAAGGCCCGGCGATCCTGACTCTGCAAAGCGGTAGCGGTCATACCCAGCGGGTCGGACTGGTTGGCGGCATGACTCAGTTACAGGGCAACAACAACGGACTGCTGACCCGTCGCGCCCTCGCCGACCCCGACAATGACACCCTCAACCTCGAAGGCCAGAGCCTCGGCGCCTACTGGAGCCTGACCGGGCCCCAAGGCTGGCACGTGGATTTGACGGCCAGCGGCGGACGGGTCAACGGCTATACCCGCAATGACCAGGGTGCTCGGCAAGTGACTGAAGGCAGTGCGGTGACGTTGTCGGTGGAAGGTGGCTTCCCCATTGGGCTGAGCAAAAACTGGGTAGTCGAACCGCAGGCGCAGTTGATCAATCAACGCATCACCCTGGACACCCCGTATGCCGGGTCAGGCAATGCCTCGTCCAGCGAGCTGACGTCCTGGAGCGGCCGGGTCGGTGCACGGTTGAAAGGTAGTTACGACATCAACGGCCTGGGGGTCGAACCCTATGTGCGGACCAACTTGTGGCACACGGTGTACACCGGCAATACCGTGAACCTCGATCAGGTCGAGAAGATCAGCAGCAGCCGCTATTCATCGACCGTCGAAGTGGGTTTGGGCTTGGTGGCCAGAGTGACACCTGCCGTGAGTCTTTACGTCAGCGCCGACTACAGCAGTGCGGTGGATGAAAATGATTTGAACGGGTTGATCGGCAGTTTGGGTGTGCGGATGCGCTGGTGAAGATCCGGCTTGAAGAATGTTTTGTCAGGGCTGATGCCATCGCGAGCTTGCTCGCGATTGGCCCCACCACCCATCTAACTACCCCTCACCGCCACACATGCCGCATTTGAGCTTTTTGCAAAGACCGCCTGAAAGAAATGAATAACTGTTCACACGTGTGGTGTTCACCTCTCAGCGGGCGCAACTGCGGACCATCGATGCGCGATTGGGCCTGAATCTTAATTGTTGAGAAGTCGACTGAGCGCGTAGTCATATCGATCGTTCCCACGCTCCAGCGTGGGAATGCATCAAGTGACGCTCTGCGTCACAGGGACGCGAAGCGTCCCGGGCGGCATTACCACACAGAGCGTGGGAACAATCCACCCGTAGGCGTCAGGCAGGGGTCGGCAACCAC
Source organism: Pseudomonas sp. Hz4 (assembly GCF_054898165.1). Taxonomy (NCBI): domain Bacteria; kingdom Pseudomonadati; phylum Pseudomonadota; class Gammaproteobacteria; order Pseudomonadales; family Pseudomonadaceae; genus Pseudomonas; species Pseudomonas sp. Hz4. Next base: position 3,295,555 of record NZ_CM142719.1, read on the forward strand.
AGACGAAACCGTGCGCCGCCCAGCGGCGATGCTTCAACGGCCAGCGTACCGCCCTGAGCCTCCAGCGCCCGCCGACTGATCGCCAACCCCAGGCCAAACCCGCCAGTCGCCCGATCCCGACTGCGGTCCAGCCGATAGAACGGTTCGAAAATCCGCTCCCGCTCCTCATCCGGAATACCGATCCCATCGTCTTCGACCCAGATCTCACATCCCTTGGAGCACACCCGCACACCAATCTGAATGCGTTTTTCGCAGTAGCGCATCCCATTGCGCAGCAGGTTCTGGAGTGCGCGGGCAGTCAGACGTGGGTCGAGGCTGAAGCGTTCAAGCTGGCCGTGGAGCAGCACGTCGATGACGATGTCTGGCGACTCCAATTCTTCATCGACACTCCCCAGAATGCTGTCGATGAATTCATCCAGCGACACCTCGACCCGCTCTGGCAGCCGCGCCGGGTTTTGCAGACGGCTGTAGGACAACAGTTCCAGCACCAGTTCGTCGAGTTCGCGAATGTGCGCGACCAGACCTTGCAGACGCTCGCGACTGGCGGCGGGCAAATCGTCGGACAGCGCCAGCGCCAGGCCAAAATCCAGTCGTGTCAGGGGCGTGCGCAGTTCGTGAGAGACGGCATTGAGCAGGTCGCGTTGCTGGTTGAGCAGGTTTTCGATGTCGCCGGCCATGGTGTCGAAAACATTGGCCAGGCTGCCAATGTTGGAGCTTTGGGAAATCTGTGTGCGCTCGCTCAAATGGCCCTTGCCGAAACGCTCAGCCGTCCCTTTGAGGCGTTCCAGATCACGCCAGTGCGGGCGCAGCCACAGCAACAGGCAGGCGAGCATGGTCGCGCCGATCAGAACGTTGATGCTCCAGTACAACAGACTGACGTCCATCGGGTCCGGCGGCACGATCATCTCCACCACCGTCTGCCCGTTGAGCGGCGACACCGCCAGGGTGCGCCAGCCCCAGTCACCAATGCGTACGACATTCTCGCCACGCTGCAAACGTTGCCGTTCATCGAGCGTGAAGTCGGCATCATCATTGCGCGCCAGCACGATACGCAGCGGCTTGAATTCCTGATCCATTTCGGCGGCCAATGCCGGCCATTGCTCAGGAGCGGCGGCGTGAAACTGTTTGACGATGAGGGTTTGCAGCCCGCGGGAATAGTCGAGGTTATAGGTGACGAAGCGCTCATGGAAGAGCTTGATCACCACGTCAGGCACCAGGTAAATCGCCGCACTGTACGAAACGATCGTCACCAGGTACAGGCGAAACAGGATTCTAAACATCGCCTCAGCATTCCCACTCGGAACGACTGAACAGGTAACCCTTGCCCCACACAGTCTTGATCTTGCGCGCCTCGCCGGCGTGGTCGTCAAACTTGCGCCGCAGCTTGGAAATCGCGACGTCCACCGAGCGGTCGGTGCCATTGAATTCGATGCCGCGCAGACGTTGCAAAATCTGGTCGCGGCTCAGCACTTCGCCGGCATGCCGAGCGAGTACCACCAGCAGGTTGTACTCGCCGCAGGACAGCTCGACCAATTGCTCGCGCCAGGTCACGGTACGCTCGGAGAGGTCGATGCACAGATTGCCCATCAGAATGCGGTCGTTGGCCGTCTGTGGTTCAGTCAGGCTACTGCGCCGAAGCAAGGTCCGCACCCGGGCCAGCAACACGCGCGGTTCGCAGGGTTTGGTGACGTAGTCGTCAGCGCCCATTTCCAGGCCCAGCACCTGATCGTGGCTGTCGTCGCGGGCGGTGAGCATCAGGATCGGCAGCGTTGCCGAATCGGCGCGCAGCAAGCGGCAGACTTGCAGGCCATCGAGCCCCGGCAGCATCAGATCGAGGATCACCAAGTCCGGCGGATTGACTCGCGCACGCTCGCGCACAGGGTCGCCACGGCTGATCACGCTGACCGAATAGCCGTTGCGTTCCAGATAGCTGGCGATCAGTTCGGAGAGCGCGGTGTCGTCTTCGACCAGGAGGATATTGGGCATGGGGGGTGTTCCAGAAAGTGCAGTGGCGTTTGATAGACCGCTTTCGCGAGCAGGCTCGCTCCCACAGGGGACCGCATTTCAACTGTGGGAGCGAGCCTGCTCGCGAAAGCAATCTATCAGTCGCAATAGAAATCAAGGCGTGAAGGATATACGCCCTCACGCACCCGCAAGTAAAACCCTTACACAATTTCACACAGCGCCTACAAAGCTTCACCGCTACCCTCGCCGCCTCCCCGTAGGATGCCGGGGGTCATTATTGGGGTTTTTACATGTCAAAGAATCTGCTTGCCAGGCTCAGCCTGATTGCACTGGCGCTGACGCTGAGCGCTTGTGACAAGTCCTCCATTGCTGAAGAACAGGCGCCTCTGGCCACGGTTCGCATAGAAACCCTCTCAGCCCGGCCCCTGTCGATCACCAGCGAACTGAGCGGGCGGATTGCTGCGCCACGGATTGCCGAAGTCCGCGCCCGGGTTGCCGGCGTGGTGTTACAACGAGCCTTCCGTGAAGGCAGCGATGTGAAAAAAGGCGATGTGCTGTTCCGTATCGACCCGGCACCATTCCAGGCAGACCTGGACAGCGCTGAAGCGGCGCTGCGCAAGGCTCAAGCCAATGCCTTCCAGGCGAAACTACAAGAGCAGCGTTACGCACAGTTGATCGAAGGCAACGCCATCAGCGGCCAGGATTATGACAACGCCCGGGCCAGTGCCCGGCAAACCGCGGCCGACGTCGCCGCGAACAAAGCCGCCGTTGAGCGGGCGAAACTAAACCTCGGTTACGCCACCGTCACGGCGCCGATTTCCGGACGCATCGGCCGCGCACTGGTGACCGAAGGCGCACTGGTCGGGCAGAACGAAACCACACCACTGGCGCTGATTCAGCAGCTGAACCCGATTCATGCCGACCTTACCCAATCGACCCGCGAACTCAACGACCTGCGCCGGGCGTTCCGTTCCGGCCAGTTGCAGCAGGTCGGTCAGGACCAGGCCAAAGCCACGCTGATCCAGGACGATGGCAGCCTCTATCCGTTGCCCGGCAAGTTGCTGTTCACCGACATCACCGTCGACCCGGGCACCGGCCAGATCATTCTGCGCAGCGAATTCCCCAACCCGGACCTCGACTTGCTGCCGGGCAGCTTCGTTCGCGTGCGTCTGGAGCAAGCGGTCAATCAGCACGGCATCAGCGTGCCGCAACGGGCCATCCAGCGTGACAGCGCCGGTATCGCCCACGTGTTGTTGCTCGACGCCGAACAGCGGGTCGGCCAGCAGTCGGTCGAACTGGGCGCCGTGCAGAACGATCGCTGGATCGTCACCGGCGGCCTCAAGCCCGGTGATCGCATCGTCACTGAAGGCCTGCAGCACGCCCGTCCCGGCGAACAGGTGCAGATCGACGACACCCCTCTTCCACTTGCCCAGGCTTCTGGTCAGTAAGCAGGACGCTTATTTATGCCGCAGTTCTTTATCGACCGCCCGGTGTTTGCCTGGGTGGTTGCCCTGTTCATCCTGTTGGCCGGCGCCCTGGCCATTCCACAGTTGCCGGTGGCGCAATACCCCAACGTTGCGCCGCCGAAAGTCGAAATCTACGCCGTGTATCCCGGTGCCTCGGCGCAGACCGTGGACGAAAGCGTGGTCAGCCTGATCGAGGAAGAACTCAACGGCGCTGACCACCTGCTGTATTTCGAATCCCAGAGTAGCCTCGGCAGCGCCACCATCACCGCGACGTTTCAGCCGGGCACGGACCCGGAAATGGCGCAGGTCGATGTACAAAACCGCCTGAAAGTGGTCGAGTCGCGCCTGCCTCAAGCGGTGACGCAGCAGGGTTTGCAGGTGGAGAAAGTCTCCGCCGGTTTCCTGCTGCTGATCACCCTCACGTCCAGCGACGGCAAGCTCGACGACGTGGCGCTCAGCGATTACCTGGCGCGCAACGTGATGAATGAGATCAAGCGTCTGGACGGCGTCGGCAAGGCGCAGTTGTACGGTGCCGAACGGGCAATGCGAATCTGGATCGACCCGCAGAAGCTGATCGGTTTCAACCTGACCCCGGCCGACGTCAACGCCGCCATCGTCGCCCAGAACGCACAAGTCTCGGCGGGTAGCATCGGCGACCTACCGACCCGCACCACCCAGGAAATCACCGCGACCATTCTGGTCAAAGGTCAGCTGTCGACCCCTGAAGAGTTCGCTGACATCGTGTTGAAAGCCAATCCCGACGGTTCTACCGTGCGCATCGGCGATGTAGCGCGAGTCGAGATCGGCAGTCAGCAATATCAGTTCTCCACCCGCCTGAACGGCAAACCGTCGACCGCCGTCAGCGTGCAGTTGGCGCCGGGCGCCAATGCCTTGAGCACCGCGACGCTGGTGCGGGCAAAGATGGACGAACTGGCGCGCTACTTCCCGGCAGGCGTCGAGTACAAGATCCCGTACGACACCTCGCCCTTCGTCAAAGTCTCGATCACCAAGGTGGTTTACACCCTCGGCGAGGCGATGTTGCTGGTGTTTGCGGTGATGTTTTTGTTCCTGCAAAACATCCGCTACACGCTGATTCCTACGCTGGTGGTGCCGGTGGCGCTGATGGGCACCTTTGCGACCATGCTGGCGCTGGGGTTCTCGATCAACGTGCTGACCATGTTCGGCATGGTGCTGGCGATCGGCATCCTGGTGGATGACGCGATTGTGGTGGTGGAGAACGTCGAGCGGATCATGGCCACCGAAGGCCTGTCGCCCAAGGAAGCGACGCGCAAGGCGATGAAGCAGATCACCGGAGCGATCATCGGCATCACGCTGGTGCTGGTCGCGGTGTTCATTCCGATGGCGTTCATGCAGGGTTCGGTCGGGGTAATTTACCGGCAGTTCTCGCTGTCGATGGCCACCTCGATTCTGTTCTCGGCGTTCCTCGCCCTGACCTTGACCCCGGCGTTGTGCGCGACGCTGCTCAAGCCGATTGCCCAGGGCGAGCATCACGAGAAACGTGGGTTCTTTGGCTGGTTCAACCGGCGTTTCGAGCAACTGACCGCGCGTTATCAGGGCTGGGTCGCCTATGCGTTGAAACGCACGGGCCGTTACCTGTTGATCTACGGCGTGCTGCTGATCGGATTGGGCGTGTGTTTCAGTCGCCTGCCCTCCTCGTTTCTGCCGGTGGAGGATCAGGGCTACACCATCACCGACATCCAATTGCCACCGGGTGCGAGCAAGAACCGCACGGTGCAGGTGGTCGAGCAGATCGAAGCCCACAACGCCACTGAACCCGGCGTTGGCGACAGCACGTTGATTCTCGGCTTCAGTTTTTCCGGTAGCGGGCAGAACGCGGCGTTGGCGTTTACCACGCTCAAAGACTGGTCTGATCGGGGCAGCGAGGACTCGGCGAGTTCGATTGCCGACCGCGCCAACATCGCGTTGAGCCAGATCAAGGACGCCGTGGCCTTTGCGGTTCTGCCGCCACCGGTGGATGGCCTCGGCACGTCCAGCGGTTTCGAATTCCGCTTGCAGGACCGTGGCGGCCTCGGGCATGCCACGTTGATGCAGGCGCGCAGCGAGTTGCTGGCAGCCGCCGAGAAAAGCCCAATCCTGATGAACGTGCGCGAAAGCGCCCTGGCCGAAGCGCCGCAGGTGCAGCTGGAGGTCGACCGCAAACAGGCCAACGCGCTGGGCGTGTCCTTTGCCGACATCGGTAACGTGCTGTCCACGGCCGTCGGTTCGGCCTATATCAACGACTTCCCCAATCAGGGGCGGATGCAGCGGGTGGTGGTTCAGGCTGAAGGCGATCAGCGCAGTCAGGTCGCCGATCTGCTGAAGATTCACGTGCGCAACAACGCCGGGAAAATGGTGCCGCTGTCGGCCTTCGTCCAGGCCAAATGGACCCAGGGCCCGGCGCAATTGACTCGCTACAACGGCTACCCGGCGATCAGCATTTCCGGCGAACCGTCACCCGGTCACAGCACTGGCGAAGCCATGGCCGAAATCGAACGGCTGGTGGCGCAAGGCCCGGCGGGATTGGGCCAGGAATGGACCGGGCTGTCATTGCAGGAACGCTTGTCCGGCAGCCAGGCACCGATTCTGCTCGGGTTGTCGCTGTTGATCGTGTTCTTGTGCCTGGCGGCGCTCTATGAGAGCTGGTCGATTCCGACCTCGGTGCTGCTGGTGGTGCCGCTCGGCGTACTCGGCGCGGTACTGGCCGTGACCTTGCGCGGAATGCCCAACGACGTGTTCTTCAAAGTCGGGCTGATCACCATCATCGGTCTGTCGGCGAAGAACGCGATCCTGATCATCGAGTTCGCCAAAAGCCTGTACGACGAAGGCCACGACTTGATCGAAGCCACGCTGCAAGCCGCGCGCCTGCGGTTACGGCCGATTGTCATGACGTCGCTGGCGTTCATCCTCGGCGTGGTGCCACTGGCGATTGCCGCCGGGGCCAGTTCGGCGAGCCAGCAAGCGATCGGTACCGGGGTGATAGGCGGGATGATTACCGCCACGTTGGCGGTGGTGTTTGTGCCGGTGTTTTTTGTGGTGGTGATGAAGTTAGTCCACAAGCGGCATAAAGACCTCTAATCCACACCACCGGCCTAATGTGGGAGCGAGCTTGCTCGCGATAGCGGTGTAACAGTCAACATGGATATTGAATGTTACGGCCTCATCGCGAGCAGGCTCGCTCCCACAAGGGTTTGCATCGACCTCAGGGTTATGGTCACAGCGGACCACCCTGGGCTAATGTGTTTGCATACCCAGGCCCATCGAGTTCACATGCCCTTCCTCGCCCGCACCCACCCTCGCCTGTCCGCCGCTGCCACGCTCGGCGTCGCAGTAGGCATTCTGACTCCAGCCGACTCGATCATCAGCAAAATCCTCATCGGCTGGAACGCCGGGGTCTGGACGTATCTGGTGCTGATGGTCTGGCTCGCTGTGCGCGCCAAAGCGCCGGACGTGAAGCGCATTGCCGAGGTCGAGGATGAGAACGCCGCTCTGGTGCTGTTCGTGGTGTGCATCGCAGCGCTGGCCAGTCTGGCGACCATCACCTTCGAACTGGCCGGCAGCAAGGACCTGGAAACCACCCGCAAGCTCATGCACTACGGTTTCACCGCCCTCACGGTGATCGGTTCATGGCTTCTGATTGGCGTGATCTTCAGCGTCCACTACGCGCGGTTGTATTACACCTGGGAGGGTAAGGAGCCAGCGCTGCGTTTTGCCGAAGGGCTGACCACCCCGAACTATTGGGACTTCCTGTATTTCTCGTTCACCATCGGTGTGGCAGTGCAGACGTCGGACGTTGGCGTCGCCACCCGGGATTTGCGCAAAATTGTGCTGGCGCAGTCGCTGATCGGCTTTCTGTTCAACACGGCCATTCTCGGGTTTTCGATCAATATTGCGGCGGGGTTGTTTGGCTGATAGCTCTAACCACAGCGGCGTTGGTACAGGGTTTGGTAGCTGGATTGGATAACGTGAACTTGGCTCTATAGGCAATCGATTAAAAATCACATATTTGTCTCCTTGTAAACTGTCATGTATGACAGTTTACAACGCAGACCTATAAGCGCTTTTATACGTCATCCCGGAAGCTTTTTTTACCAGGATACCTATCGTCATGACAGTGGAGACCGTATTGATGAACTCGATCAAAAGCAGTAAGAAGCAAACCGCCGGTAGCTGTAACGGAACAATTGACAATGTAACGTTCAACGCAAGCCTGGTAGAACTTACTTCAGAAACTTTTCCGCCAGAACATGGCGAGGCTCACGTGATGCTTGCCTGGCATCGCAACTTGGACAACAGCCTAAGACATATAACGCTGTCGTTTCAAAAACTATTGGCGGCGGGTTCCTACGAGTTGAAGCCGGACTCCGATGAGGTGCGGCTGAATCTCGCTGAACGCAGCACTGCGTCAACGGTTCTGTATTCGCAAATCAGTGGAACAGCCGATCTTGCATTCGATGCCATCACGGGCATTTTCTCAGGCACGCTGAAGGATGCCGTCGTAGAACATGAAGAGGAAGATGGAGGCAAAAAAACGTTAACTATCAATATTGAATTCAGCGCAAAGAGTGATGTTGCGCTTGCCGGTCAGTTTTACAATCGTACTCAAGCCGCCTGACAGGCGAGTGAACTGCTGAATAAAAAAGGAAGCCTTGGCTTCCTTTTTTAATTCAGTTCAGACCTTAATTTTAAAAGCCGTATCGAACGCCAAAATTCGCACCAATCGGCCGCTCGATATTTTTACCGTTGCTGTAATCAACATCGACGTGCATCTGCAGGCTGTTCGTAAGCGCTACAACGACACCGGTAGCCAATTCGCCACGCGTTCCTGACAGGTCGTTATTGAAGACATTGTTGTTAACGCTGACTTCATTACTCTTGGCGAACTCATGAGCCAACGCGGCACGCACGTAGGGTTGCACCTGCATGTCGTTTAGCGTGAAATTGCGCCCGACGGTCATCCCCGCCTCCCCCAGCAACGAGCGCGTACGATCGCCGTCGGCTTGCAGGTCATTGTCCAGGGAAAACGTTTTGCCCTGGATAACTACTGCAGACCATTTGGTATACGGTTCGATGAAATAGGCGTTGTCGAGTTTGATGTGTCGACCGACCTCGACAGAGCCGCCCAGGCCGGTATTGTCATAGTCACCTTTGGCTCTGCGACCATCGCTCAAACCGACCTTGGCGTCATTTCGGAAACGGTTGACCTTCACCACGCCATCAAAGTAGTAACCGCTCTGTGCATCAATCCAGGTGGCGTAAGTGCCAAGGTAATAACTGGTGACCGTGCCCGAGGTGCCGCCATCGAGATTCAGGTCGGATTTGCTATGCCCGGCCATCACGCCCACCAGCCATTGGCCGTCACCGATCGGTAGCGGCGCATCGGCGCCGAGGGTGAAGCCTTGCTGGGTTTGTTGATACCCGACACCCGAACCATCGGCCACATTGTATTTATTGCCATAGGTGCGGCCCCAGGCGCCAGCCTCAGCGCCATTGAAACGCAACTCCCCCATGCGCGAACGCAACGACGTGAGCTCGCCATACCATACCGTCGGCGCCGTGTTGAACAAGGCCAAAACCGAGCGTGCGCCAGGACTGACCGTGCGGGTACTCGGATCCAGAATCCAGTCGTCGCCACTTTTCGCCAAACTGTAGGAAAAGGTTCCGAGATCCACGTCTCTCTCCAGAAAGAATTGCGCATCGCCACCCGCCGTCTGCACCACCCGAACAGGTTGGCCGGCGGCCGGATCAACGCCGCTGCTGCTGATCAACAGCTCATGTCGCCCACTGGCAGATCCTGTTACGTTCAGCAGATCGGTTTGGCCCGTGGCGAAATTCGTGCCCATCTCGAATCGACCGTTCCCCGAAAGCTGATTCACATTTAGTTGATAGAAAGCGTTATCGGCCCCGAAGCGTACCGTCCCGCCATTCAGGGTCAACTTATCGATCTGACCGTCCCCGATCAGCACCCAGCGAGCGTTGTCGTTGATGGTCGCGCTGGAGACATTTTCCAGGCGACCGGTCAACACCGAGTTGTTCTGCAAGGTCAGATCGAGGGTACTGCCTGCTTCATTGATGATATTGCCGGTCAATGCGCTGTTGTTGACAGTGACCGAGGTGTCGGCACCGCCACGGACATCCAGCAGCGTTCCGTTACCGGCCAACAGTCGAGAATTATTCAGGGCGATAGTAGCTGTGGAAGTACCTGCATTGGCGAAGTCGACCAGGATGGCCGAGCCGGTTTGTCCCTGAACGGTCGTATTGTCCAGCGCCAGCGTCCCCGGTTGAATCGCGGTCGGCTCCAAATCGAGCGTTATGCCATTTTGTCCACCAATGATGGTGCTGTCAGTGGCGGTGGCTTGAGCACTGCGCAATCTCAACCCATAGCTGATAGCGCCGGTGCCCTGAATCGTTGAGTCGTTGACGTTCAGTCTGCTGAATGCACTCACCAGAGCCCCACCCGTCACACCGCTGATCACGCTTTTACCACTCACCGTCGCCGTTGAGCCGGTTTGCGTACTCACTTCACGCACGACCTGCAGCCCTACGCGATTGCCGGTAATGGTGCTGTTGTCGATATCGGCTCGACTGTTGCTAAGCACAACAGCCGCCAGACCGCCAACACCCGAAACGTTCGCACCGCTTAAATTAACGTTGGAGCCGTTACGGGCCGTGATCTGCTGGGTGGTACTCCCAGCATTGACGTTGAGAGTCGAACTGTCAGCGTTAATGAACAGCGTTTGTGCACCGTTAACGTTCAATGTGGCGTTCGAACTGAGATCCCAGCTTTCCGGTGTTCCACCAGTAATGGTTACGTTGCCGCCAACAATGGGCGCGGCTGTGGTAATTGGGCTGGAAAATACCAGAATGGGTGAACATAGGAGAGCACAACGAAATGGCACGTTTAACGAAAACTTGCTTCGCATAGTAGACACCTGCTTGGGAAAACCGGATTGCTGCCACTCGCGGATTGGAAGGCCAGCCAAATGAGGGTCGCTAGGCTAGCGTGTAATTACACATAGTTATGTAGGATTAATCCTCATTCGAGGGGTGAAAAATCCCCTAACAAGATTACTGCCTCTATAACAAAATAAGAGTGAAACAGTGCGGCGAACACAGTTTCGCCGCACTTTTCCACCAGCTGTTTTTATGGAGCTGGAATTGGGTTCACCTCTTCGCAGTACTGCGCCTCACTGTTTGTCAGCAGCACAAAATGTTTGGCTACCACTGAAGTAGGGGTTGGCGTAGTGCCCGTTCGGCTAATGGTATAGCTGAGGTGACCATTGGCACGGTTCGCCGGCTTTAAGTGAGTTTCATAAGTACCGATATCGATGAGTGCGCCTTCATCAGGAAACGTACCGCTGATCATAAGATCAGCAGTAGTTTCCGTACCAGGAACAAGCACAGGCTGCTCTGCATCGGTGTACGCTGCCCATGACAAAGTAATGGTTTCACCGGAAACCGTGTAAGCACTTTTCGGAACACGCACTCTCAAGTTACGTCGTTTTGTGTTATCCCCAGGAGGAACGAAGTTCAATGTAGAACAACCGATCCTTTTAAGTGGGCCCGCAAGGTTCAACACCTCGGGCATAGGCGTTTCAATGGGAAATGCATCTACCGAGATGTCTTTAGGAGGAGCGCTTACCGGATTAGGATTTGCCGCGGTATAGAGCACCCAACGCAACACCTTTGTCCCGCTTTGCTGATCAAAAATTGTTTTCCAGGGAAGTGTTCGTGTAAGCGTTGTGCCTTCTTGCCCACCGGTCAAACGGATGGTTTCGCCTACCTTGACGTCATCATAAAATATATCAATCAACCATCCTTCTTCAGTGGCGGGCAATGCGAAAAGCTCGATTGAAATCTCTGCATCTTTGCCATAGTCCGCTTCCACAATTTTATCAACCGAGCCGTCTGCGGTTTTCAGCACAGCAGGATTTAAAGCATCGTTTACAGGGTCGGGTTCATTCGGGTTTAGTGGGCCAACATAAGAAATATTGGTGTTGATATCCACGTCATTGCCACCGATAACACGGGGGCCTCTAAACATCTTATAGCTAATGTTTGTTTCTTCATCACCATCGGTGTTGCCATAAACTTGTTTGATAATCGAAAAATCAACGTTATCCCAAGTCAGCTTGCCATCGACACTGGCATCGACTCTCTTTTCGCCGAGCTCCACTGTTCCCCAGTAAGCCATAATGGTGTCCGAAGCTGCGTTCGGCGTGGGTACATCGATGACGATGTCGACACCTTGCTTACAGTCGGCCAAGTCAATCAAATCATCGCCGTCAGCACCATTGGCCAGTGGCACCACTGGTGGCGCAAATATGGTAGGGTCAGCGATGCGCTTGACTTCGCGATAACTGGGATTGGATGTTTTCCCTTTGTTACCTGCAAGATCCGTCACGACATAAATAAGTGTATTCAAGCCTTCAACGGACGCTACGAACACATCAATGGGCACGATGACTTCATACGTTGATGGCAGCACGCCTTCAAACACGGGCTGGTCGCCAACAACGGGGGCTATGCCCCAGAAAACCTTGATCACATCAGTGGCGTGATAGTTGCTATAAGTCGCGACCTTGATCGTGATACCGCCCGGATTATTGCCGATATAGGTTTCATCGATTGGATCGTTTGGCCCAAGATCAGCAGGAAACGAAGCCGCCCCCGGGGATCGGTTCGACGCCGGGGTTTTTACTCTATAGGGCGCTGTACGGTCGATGGCGTACGTAGTAATGTCCGAGAACCCTTCATTCGTTGCACCGTACCAATAGATATACTGAACTTCATATTCGGTAGGTGTTTCCGGAGTGCTTTCTTCTGCCAGGTACTGCAAGGGAATTTGACGCGGCAACGGCCAGGCCCGATCAGCAATAGTCCCTAACTCCAAAAATGGTTCAATTTCTTGCCAGGTGGTTTGTCCTTTTTTTCGGATCTTGAACTCGATCAAGTCATCCGGGTCTTCAGGCTCTGTGGGTTTGGGAATCGTATAGAGTAGCGGCGCGGAGAGAGCGGCCACGGGAATCCTCAAATCGTTTTCAAGTGTTTGCGCTGGAATGGTGACGCGGACGGGATTTGCGAGTACACCGCCGGATTTTCCGTAACTTTTTTCAAGTACTGCTCTTCGGGACAACTGGGCTTTTTCAACGATTGCGTTCATTTTACCGCCTCCATGTGTTCACGATTGATTGCCATACAATTTGAAGAAGGTTGTGGCCTCTTCGTACAACTTTGCTCCCGCCTATCCCCACGCTTGCTGGAGGCTCGCATGGAAACTCTTCGCCAGGTTTAATCCTGTCTATTTTTACCACCGCAGTTTTTGATTTTCCTACACGTTTCACGCCGCGATAGACGCTATAAACAACGGTGGCGGACGCGTTTTTCACCATCGGTTTTATATGAGTCTCGTAAGGCTCTATAACCAGTGAAAATCCTTCACGGATGTCTTGTTCACTTAAAGCCGGACGAATAACAGTTTTTTTAGCACTGATGAACTCTGTGCCACTGCCGTTCAGAGTGGAGAACCCTCGCCAGCGCACTTCACAGCGGTCTCCGACGTTAAATCCCGCCAGTGCAGGGATGTTGACCGTGACACCTTCCCACAAGGGAGGATCAGTTTCGCAATTCAGATAGCCCCACTTGGTGGCGTGCTCAAAGTCAGCTTCCTCGAGATCGCCGGCATGATCAATAGTCAGTCGCCGCGGAAAAGAGTTGGATGGATTGTCGGCGCTATTAAGAATTCCATACCACAGCTCCCCGACACCATTAATCCTTAAATATTCCGGACCGATATGAATAATGAATTCTGGTTTCATATCGTCCGGGTAGTACGTATTCTGAATGGTTACTAGAGGCTCTCCGGGTTGTTCAAAGAAAACTGTCAGAATGTCCCTTTCACCTGGATCTTTCGCTGGTTCGGGCCACAAAGGGACGACTACATCAATTCCTTTGAGCAGCAAGTCATTTGGAATTTGCCCATCCGGATCAACAACCGGATCAGCGACACCTAGAACTTTCGGCGCATCGAATGTCAGTGGCTTATTGAGCGCCATATCGCAAGTCCTTTGATTGGTCGTAGAATCATTCTTTTGCCTGAAAGAAATTAAGCACCGAGTTCAATGGTGTGGCTACTGTCATATCTGACAGGTATTGCTACCGTTTGTCGGGTTTTTCCTACACATTGGGATATCGCTGGCTTGATGCGTTCTGGTTAATGGTGTCTTCTGAAACCGGTTTCAAAGCCAGCCTGCACACACTTCAATAACTAGGTTAAAAACCGTGAACGACTTCTCCGCCGCCCAACCGCCTGCCGTCAGCACGGCTACAGCCTGGTGGTGTGCAATACCGATCGCGATGACGAGCAGGAACGCCAGCACCTGGCGCTGCTGCGCTCGTACAACATTGAAGGCTTGATCGTGAACACCCTCGGTCATCACCGCGATGAGTTGCGCGAGCTGCATCGGGAAATGCCGCTGGTGCTGGTGGATCGCAAGGTCGAGCAACTCGAGAGTGATCTGGTGGGGCTGGACTATCTGGCTGCGGTTGAGATCGCCCTCGCGCACCTTGAAGAACGCGGCTATCGCGACGTGTTACTGGTCACCGAACCCTATGACGGCACCAGTTCGCGGATCGAGCGGGTCAGCAGTTTCAAGGCGCAGATCGAGCAGCGTCCGACCCTGCGCGGCAGCCTTTCGCGAACGCGGCCAGGGAGGGTTGCGGGCTCCTGATGGATATCGGAAGCACAGCATCAGGCTTCAACTGACAGCTTTGAATGTGTACACAGTGGATCGCTTACGGTTTAAACGCTTGCCAGCAAACATCGTGGATCTTCACCGTATAGGCAACCACTATCATCTTGAAAGCTCGTTGGATGTGTCGGCCTTTTTACCGATGGTGCCGAACTCGATAGGCGCCGAAATTTCCTCAGCCTACAGACGTTCAAACAAACGAGTGCGTCCACTTTTTCGACGATCATGTCGCCAAGAGGTGGCTATCCGAGACTGTATAGCAGTCAAAGCATCACTTGATGCCAAGTGGTCGATCCAGCGACATTGCACCTCCACCACGTGCGACGATGAGCAGTAGCAGGCCCGCCCAGGAAAAGTGCGTTGGCCAGGCATCAGGGTAGACAAACACCTGGATTACAAACGTCATGCCCAGTAATGCGAATGCTGATAGTCGTGAGAGCAGTCCGAGCACAAGAAGCAGTGGAAACAAATGCTCACTGTAGGTAGCGAGATGCGCGGCCAGTTCTGGAGAGAGGAATGGTAGTGAGTATTCTGTGCGGAATAGCTCATAGGTACCGGGTGTGATCGTCAAAAATCCACTGACTTTGGTGCGTCCTGACATAAAGAAAATGGCTGCGATGGATAGGCGAGCAACCAGCACCAATAGCGAGTCACAAATCATTAAGCCAAGTCGGTCTGCCATGCGGTTCCAAATGCCGCGCAGAGATTTGTCGGCGGTGGACGAAGTATTTCGTATCACGTCCATGATGTGCTCCGTTGGTAAGTTGGTGTTATGTCTTCACAAAGAGCGAGGGGTGTTTACAGCGACGAACGCGTCGGCACTGAACAAGCGGGCAATGAGGTCTGCCAAATCCAAATCAGGCTGAACTTCAAGGGTTTTTTCTGCGGCCAGTTCAAGCGGCAGGTGTGCCGCACAGGCGTCTAGAAACGTGCAATCCGCAGCACTGGCGGCCTCCCAACAAACCCGGCTTTGCTTGCGCGTCAGAAGCGCTCCTTCGCCGCGCCAGTCAAGTTCATCAGGCATGTCCCGCTGTTCGCGATTGAGGCGCCAGAGGGTGTAGGCCGGGTGGTCTGGGAACCAGGCCCAACGGGAAGCGGCCCTCGGTGTGAGCCGGCAACACGCCAAGTCCTTTTGGGACAGGCTCGCAAATGCGCGCGGATCAATGTCGGGCTCGTCTTTAGCGCAATGGACTTCTGTCCAGAGCAGATCCAGGCGGGCGACGTCGCCCAGATAAGACATTTCTCGCGCATGCTCAAAAGCGTCGAGAAAATCCGGGAAGTCAGCGCCGTAGTGCAGTAATCGGGAATCCGTCGGTGGCGACTGCCGGGCATAGATCGCTGCAGCGGCCTTGAGCCACTCTGTACCGACCAAGCGCTCTATGGTGGGAAAGTTCGCGAGTAATGCGTCCGTCGATCCTTTCAATACAGTATTGCGGTACACCCTAAAACCGGGCTGTTCGATTAGAGCCGTCATTCCGATCGAATTTCGCTCATATAACGCATCGATGAATGCATCCTGAAAGCTTTCGAGTGATGTGTTCATATCGTCACTTCCGAGGGTTGCTTCTTCCCGATGCTCAACAGAGTCTGCGCTCTGTCTCGTTCAGCCAGCAAGACGTCGAATCCTGGGATATTGTCGTCGCGCTCGATCAAGGTCGGGCGCATGCCAATCCGTTCGATAACGCGTTGATACAGCAACCAGACGCCGTCAGCGATGGGAGCATCGTGAGTGTCTATCAGCAACCGCGTATCCCCCGGATCCACTGCGTGGCCTGCCAAATGGATTTCCACAATCGCCTTGGCCGGGAAGGCATCCAGATACGTCGCCGCATCGAAGCCCAGGTTATGCGCGCTGATGTGTACGTTATTGACATCCAGTAGTAACCCACAGCCAGTTCTCACGCTCAGCTCGGTCAAAAAGTCGAGTTCGCTAAATTCATGACCATCCAGGTGTAGGTAATGGGTGGGGTTTTCAATTGCGATATGACGTCCTAGGGCGTCTTGTGTACGTTGGATATTGCTTACGATGCGCTGCAATGCCTCGACCGTACGAGGGAATGGCAGTAGGTCAGGATGATACTGACCACGCCATGCCGACCAGGCTAGGTGTTCGGAAATCAATGCGGGCTGAACGTGATCGGCCAGTGCTTTTAGGCGCATCAAATGCTTTTCGTCCGGCGGACAATCGGCGGCAAGTGAAAGTGAAACACCGTGCAGCGAAAGCGGGTGTTGGCTCCCAATCGCCTCCAACCATGCGAGCCGGGGGCCACCACCTACCATGTAGTTCTCCGGATGAACTTCGAACCAGAGACCCTCAGCCGTGCAGTCGAGCGCGTCTGGGTAATGGTTCGGTTTCAGGCCGAGTCCGGCCCCCATCTGGAATTCAGTTTTCATGATGGGTGAGCCCCCGTGGTATTACGATTACATAGGCGCGAGAGTGCCCATGCCTTTTGGTGTTTTGATGGAGGTACAAGTACCCACAGGAACGTTTTTCCAGGCATTAGGCTGGTAGTCCATTTTGGCGGTGCCTGCACAGGTGGTACCTGCGCCCGCCTTGCAATCGTTCTTTCCGGCCAGGGAAACGCCGTAACACTTCTCCATGGTGCCTGCTGCGGCAGGAGTCTCTGCGGCCATAGCACCGGCAGCAAACGAAGAGAAGGCAACGGCGAGGGCGGCAAGTTTGAGATTGTTCATAGTTATATCTCCGGGTGATGGGGGTTGGTCGCCGCATCAGCGCTTGGGCACTGTGTTTGCGACCCAAAAGGTAGTTCGATGGCTTTTCATATCTGGTTACAGCGACCGCAAAATATTTCTAAGGCCAGCAAAAATGATTCGCCTGTTACCTTATGCCGGGAAACCGCAGATCCACAGCCCGTCATTAGCAGGAACGAGATATTTTTACCCTTCGTGTAACCCGAGCGAACGATGGAACGAACTACACATAACGACGCTTTGCGCAGCCGAGAGCTCCACCTTCAGGCTCTGTTCCTCGCAGGTCTGGACGGAGACGAACGGGCTTATCGCACGTTTTTATCGGAGTTAAGTGGTCATCTTCGCGGCTTTTTACGCTCGAGACTTCAGCAGCGACCTGGTGAAGTCGAGGATTTGCTGCAAGAGGTTCTGCTGGCCGTTCATAATGCGCGCCAGACGTATCGGGCAGATCAACCGCTGACGGCGTGGGTTTTTGCCATTGCGCGCTACAAGCTCACCGACTTTTTCCGAGGGAAGTCACGTCATGACGTGTTCAACGATTCCCTTGACGATGCGGCAGAGCTATTTGCCGAGCCGCATCTTGAACCTGCGCAGGCCAGTCGCGACCTCAGCAGGCTGCTTGAGCAGTTACCTGAACGTCAGCGTCTACCTATCGTGCACGTGAAACTAGAGGGGCTGTCTGTTACTGAAACCGCTCGGGTGACGGGGTTATCTGAGTCTGCGGTAAAGATAGGCATACACCGTGGGCTTAAAGCACTGGCGTTAAGAGTTAGAGGCGCACGATGAATACTGATGATTTTATTTCCATGCTCGCGTCGGGTGTGGCCCCGGTCGACCATAGGACGCTCGCTAAGCGATTCAGCGGCGCGGTGCTGGCCGGCCTCTTGAGCGCCACGTTGCTCGTAATGGTAATAATGGGCGTTCGTCCAGATCTGGATCAGGTCATAGCAACACCGATCTTTTGGGCGAAAATCGCCTTTGCGCTTTGCCTGATGATCGGTGCGCTGAGCATGCTGACGCGGCTGGCAAGACCGGGTATGGTTCCGGGCTCCGGGAAGCTGCTGATCATTGCCGCAGTTGCAGCGGTGTGGGTCGGTTCCATCTATGTACTCATGGTGGCCGCACCTGACGTCCGCGTCGCGATCATCCTCGGCAATACCTGGCAAGTATGCGCACTTAATATTACCTTGCTGTCGATTCCAGGATTTATTGCCGTGTACTGGGCATTAGGCGGTCTCGCACCCACTCACCTGAAACTGGCGGGTGCCTGCGGCGGACTACTCGCCGGTGCAATGGCGACGATTGCATACTGTCTGCACTGCCCCGAGATGGAAGTGCCATTTTGGGGAATATGGTACTCACTGGGTATGTTGGTGCCGACTATGATAGGTGCGTTACTCGGGCAGTTCTGGCTGCGCTGGTAGACAGTCAGGATAACGACAACAATAGTTAGGTCCGTTGCCATAAGCACCCCGCAGAAAGTGAGGTGTTGTCTTGACTTTGGTCGCTCTGCCGCCGTCAGAAGTCTGTATCAAGAAGTACCTTCAGCGGGTCTATCACTCCAATCGGCGTTCTTTGCCCTGATGCGCCCGGAGAGCATCTTCATCAACATTTCACGGGGCAAGGTCGTGGACGAGGCGGCGCTGATTCAGGCCTTGCGAGACGGGCAGATTCGCGTTGCGGGGCTGGATGTGTTCGAACGTGAACCGCTGAACCTTGACTGGCCGCTGTTGCTTGGTGAACACACAAGCGTGGAATGCCTGAGCCGATGATCGTTCCCACGCGGAGTGGGAACGATCTGTCTCTGGAATCAGGCCCGGCGCGCTTCCAGAAGGTCCGCCGCACACAACGCAATCCGCTCGCACGCATCCGCCAGCTTCAACTGATCCACCACCAACCCCAATCTGATATGCCCCGCCGCACTTGGCCCAAACGCTTCGCCGGCCAGCACTGACACGCCGTAACCTTCCAGCAGCCGCTCGGCAAAACTCTGGGCACACAACCCGGTCTGACGCACATCGACCATCACGAACATCCCACCATCAGGCCGAATCGTTCGGATGCCCGGGCAATCATTCAGACTCGCGCACACCAGGTCGCGGCGCTGGCGATACTCCTCGCGCATCACCGCCACTTCCGGCAAGTCCTCATCCAGCGCCAATTGCGCAGCATTCTGAATAAAATCCGGAATGCCAAACAGCATGCACATCGAGAGATGCTCCAAGTGGTCATTCAAGGGTTTCGGGCCGATCACCCAGCCCACTCGCCAACCGCTCATGGCGTGGGATTTGGACAGGCTATTGATGGTCGCCGTGCGCTCGGCCATGCCCGGCAGACTCGCCGGGCTGATGTGCTCGCCTTCGTACAACAGATCGCTGTAAACCTCGTCGCTGATCAGCCACAGGTCGTGACGAACACAGAGTGACGCCAGCTCCTGCCAAATCATCAGCGACAAACTGGCGCCGGAAGGATTGTTCGGACTGTTGAGCAAAATCGCACGGGTTTTAGGCGTGATCAGCGCCGCGACATCCGCCGGATCAACCCGAAAGCCGTTCTCGGGGCGCACCGCCACCGGCACCACTTTGGCTGCGCAGGCACCGAAGACACCTTCATAGGTCACGTACATCGGCTCGGCGACGATCACTTCATCGCCCGGATCGAGCAGGCATTGCGCGACCGAATACACCGCACATTGCGCGCCCGGCAGCACGATCACATGATCGGCATCCACGACTTGACCGCTGCGGTGTCGATGACGCGTGGCGATGCTGTTGCGCAATCCCTGACTGCCGCGTACTAGCGGGTAGTGGGTATCGCCGGCCATCAAGCTGTCGATGCACGCCTGAATGATGGGCTGCGGCGTATCGAAGTCGGGATCGCCGATCGATAGCAGCAGCACATCAACGCCCTGCTCACGTAATTCCAGTGCTCGGTCATGAATCTGCCAGGCCGCAGCGCCGTCACCGGCGATTCGTTTGGTCAAGGCTGAGTAGCGCATGTATTTCTCCAGTCGCGCGGGGTCCAAGCCTCAACCCTATCTCAAATCACGAAACGCGCCACCATGGCATTTAAATCCACGGCCAGGCGCGACAGTTCGTGAGTGGCGGCGCTGGTCTGGTTGGCGCCAGCGGCGGACTGGGTGGCCAGGTCGCGGATGTTCACCAGATTGCGGTCGACTTCGCGAGAAACCTGGGCCTGTTCTTCGGACGCGCTGGCGATCACCAGGTTGCGCTCGTTGATCAGTTGGATCGACTGGGTGATCTGCTCCAGCGCGACACCGGCGGCGCGGGCCATTTCCAGGGTGCTTTGGGTGCGTTGATTGCTTTGCTGCATCGACGAAACCGCTTCGCCGGTGCCGTTTTGGATGCCGGCGACCATTTTTTCGATTTCCTGGGTCGATTGCGCGGTGCGATGGGCCAGCGCCCGGACCTCGTCCGCCACCACCGCAAAACCACGCCCGGCTTCACCGGCACGGGCGGCTTCGATCGCGGCGTTCAGCGCCAACAGGTTGGTCTGTTCGGCGATGGCGCGGATCACGTCCAGCACCTTGCCGATGTCACGCCCCTGAGCGGCCAGGCCTTCGATCATCACGGAGGTGTTCTGCACATCGTGGGTCATGGTCTGGATCGCGCCGACGGTTTCCACCACACGGTCGCGACCTTCACGGGCCGCCTGGGTCGACTGGTTCGAGGCTTCGGACGTCGACACCGCGTTGCGCGCCACTTCTTCCACGGCGGCGGTCATTTCGTTGACGGCAGTGGCCGCCTGTTCGATTTCGTTGTTCTGCTGTTGCAGACCGCGGGAGGCTTCTTGGGTGACCGTGCTGAGTTCTTCAGCGGCAGCGCCCAGTTGGGTGGCGGAACCCGCGATCTGTTCGATGGTTTTGCGCAGATTGGTTTGCATCGCGGACAAGGCACCGAGCAAACGAGCCGGTTCGTCCTTGCCGTCGATGTCGATGGTTTTAGTCAGGTTGCCGCCCGCAATGGTTTCGGCCGCCTGGAGCGCACGGTTCAGCGGCGTGACGATGCTGCGGGTCAGCAGCCAGGCCAGCAGCACGGTCATCAGCGCCGCAATCACCGCCACGGCGATGATGCCGGTAACGGCGCTGCGGTACTGTTCGCCTGCCGCAGCCGAGGCGGTTTTCGCATATGTGTTGTTGAACGCTACCAGTTTGTTCAGCTGCTCGCCCATCTGGTCCGTACCGTCCTTGATCCGGGTGTTGATCAGCGTGCGCATCTCATCGAGTTTGTTCTGCCGCGACAGCTCCAGCATCTGATTCTGGTCTTGCATATAGCTGTCCAGTGATGTCGTGAACGTCTTGTACAGCGCGGCTTCTTCCGGGGTGGCCGGCAACGCTGCATAACTGGATTGTGCGCTACGAACCTTGTCGACCAGCACACCGATGCGCGTCTGCGCTTCCTGCAACGCGTTCGGATCACGGTTGGCCAACACCCGGAAAGAAAGAATGCGCAGGCGCAGGATGTTTTCTGTCAGGTTGCCGAGAAACACGATGCTGGGCAGCTGCGTGGTTGCCATGTCGATGGAGGCTTGGCGAATGGTCGACATGCGGTTCACGGCAAACACACCCAGCACGATGACGAGCAAGGCAATGAAGGAAAAACCCAGGAAGGCTCGAGGCGCGATATTCAGATTACGCAGTGACATAGGATGATTCTCGGGTGATTGTGGCTGCGAGCATCCTTGCCGTGATCGCTGAATGGCGGGCGATGGCGCGCGCGTTTTCAGTTTGGCGCCACTGTTGGAATTGGTTTATGTGGGCCTGCTAGCTGTATCGGCCGGGGTTGAGGATTTTTGCGGTGGGTTGAGAAATATATTTCAAGTCTGGAACCACACCTCACCCTAACCCTCCCGGGAGGGCTGGGGTGAGGGGTGGATCTAAAATCCACGCAAGACTCAAGCCTTACGC
The DNA here is from genome assembly GCF_054898165.1 of Pseudomonas sp. Hz4. NCBI lineage: Bacteria > Pseudomonadati > Pseudomonadota > Gammaproteobacteria > Pseudomonadales > Pseudomonadaceae > Pseudomonas > Pseudomonas sp. Hz4. The sequence continues at coordinate 3,317,394 of NZ_CM142719.1, forward strand.
AATGCCACCCGCCAAACTCGCGCAACATCACTGGCCCGCTCCCGCAACAACCGCGGCGCCTCTGCACACGCCTGCTCCAGCGTCATCGGCCCACTGGCCAAGGCAAATGCAGCATCAATGCCATGTTCGTACAACGCCTGATAATTCTCACCCAGTGTCCCGGCGATGACGATCACCGGTACGCCATGCTGACGAGCGATACGCGCCACACCAAACGGTGTCTTACCCCGTAGTGTCTGCGCATCGAAACGGCCTTCTCCGGTGATCACCAAATCGGCGCCCTTGACCGCATCGTCGAGGCCGACCAGTTCAGCGACCACTTCGACTCCGGCCTTGAATTGCGCACCCAGAAACGCTTTGGCGGCAAAGCCCAGGCCTCCCGCCGCTCCGCTGCCCGGTTCGTCACGTACGTCGTTGTTCAGTACCTGAGCGCAACGGTCGGCAAAGTGACCGAGCGCGGTATCCAGTTGCTGGACTTGCTCGGGCGACGCGCCTTTCTGCGGGCCGAAAATCGCTGAGGCACCGTGAGGGCCGCACAGTGGATTGTTGACGTCGGCGGCGATGTCGAATCGCACCTCGGCCAGACGCGGGTCAATTTCACTCATGTCGATTCGCGCTAATTGCGCGAGCGCCAGACCACCCGGAGCAAGCGCCTGGCCCTGTGCGTCCAGCAGTTTCACGCCCAAGGCTTGCATCGCCCCCGCACCGCCGTCGTTGGTGGCGCTGCCGCCAATCGCAAGAATCACCCGTTGCGCTCCGGTATCCAGCGCGGTGCGGATCAATTCGCCGGTGCCGAACGTGCTGCTGATGCACGCATCACGCTGGCTTGGCGGAACCAGCTGCAGGCCACTGGCCTCGGCCATTTCGATGATCGCGGTATGACTCTTGGGCAACCAGCCCCAGGCGGCATCAACCGTTGCGCCGAGCGGCCCGCGGACTTGGGTTCGGCGCAGTTCGCCCTCGCACGCCGCCAGAATCGACTCGACAGTCCCCTCCCCGCCGTCAGCCATGGGGCATTTGACCAGTTGTGCGTCGGGCCAGACCTCCGCCAATCCCTGGGCAATGGCATCAGCCACACCCTGGGCACTCAGGCTGTCCTTGAACGAATCGGGGGCGATGACGACTTTCATGCGAATTCTCCAGTTCCAATGCCCTCATGCTGCCAGCAGGCAAGAACAATAACGCCGGTCCGCTGCACAAGCGGTCATGACGATTATTGTTCATTCTCACAAAACCTTTCTGTCCCTACACATTCCTTGTAGCCGCTGCCGAGCTGCTACGGGTTGGTCTTCGGTGTGTCCGTCTGGGGCAGGAGCTGCACGCCCAAATAAAGCGCGAGCATCCCGTCCAGCCTTAGCGGGTCGACGCCGCTGAGCTCGGCAATTCGCTCCATTCGATAACGCAGGCTGTTGCGGTGGATGCCCAGTGCATCGGCACAGGCCTGGCTCTGGCCGTCGTGATCGCACCAACTGCGCAGGGTTGCCAGCAATTGGCCGTTGCCATCCTTGGCGATGACTTTGCGCAGCGGTTTTAGCAACTCGTCCAGCGCGTCGTCGTTGCGGTGTCGCCAGAGCATCACCGGCAATCGGTAACGGGTGAGCGTCAGCAAACGGGAGTGCGGCAACACGTCGCGCCCATAGGCCAGCAAGTCGCCGACGCGGCGGTAGCAGCGGCGCAGTCCCGACAGCCCATCGGCCTGCCCACCCACGGCGATGCGCAGGATGTTCCAGCCCAGGCCGTCGAGTTTCTCCAGCAGCCGATCATTCTCGATCGCCGGGCTGGCCGGCCGGCACCAGAGCAACGAGGACTTGGCCGAACTCACACACCAACTGTCCGGGTAGCGTGACATCAGCCAGGCGCTGAGCGCTTCGACGGTGTGCCCCGGACCGTGTTCCATCCCTAACTCGAACAGATACGGCACCCGCGTCATCTGCGGCTTGAGCCCAAGCTGTTGCGCTTCATCGATCAGCCGCGGCGAATCCCCGGCCTCACTGAGCAGCAATGCCAGCAGATCGTCGCAACGCTGGCGCCGCCATTGCTGTTCAGCCTGCTGGTTGCGCTGGCCGACCAGCATCTCGGCGGTCATCCGCACCAGTTCAGCGTAGGTGCGCAATTGCTCGGGCTCACCCGTGATGCCCAGCACGCCAATCAAACGCTGATCGAGCAATAGCGGCAAGTTGATGCCTGGCTGCACACCCTTGAGATGAATCGCTGTTTGGGCGTCGATCTCCACCACCCGCCCGTTGGCCAGCACCAGTTGCGCGCCTTCATGACGGGTGTTGACGCGCTCCGGTTCGCCGCTGCCGAGAATCAGCCCCTGGCTGTCCATGACGTTAACGTTGTACGGCAGGATGGCCATCGCCCGGTCGACGATGTCCTGGGCCAGGTCGTGATCGAGTTCGAACATAGCGGTGATCCTTGAAAGCGTGATGAGCAGATTGTTCACCCGCACAGGCCTTGGTTGCAAACCCTGTGCTCAGGCACAAAGACAACGACCCAAGGGGTGGCCGAGACTCGTTGGGCGATCAACGTTACCCTTTGCATCGCAAAAAATCATAATAAAGAGAGAGCCGCCATGTCACAGAGCGCCGCAGCTATCCAGGCCATCGCTGACGATAAAAACGCCGTCTACAAACGCATTACCCTGCGTTTGATTCCCTTCATCTTCATCTGCTACCTGTTCAACTACCTCGACCGGGTGAACGTTGGATTTGCCAAGCTGCAGATGCTCGACGCACTGAAATTCAGCGAAACCGTGTACGGCCTCGGGGCCGGGATCTTCTTTATCGGCTACGTGCTATGCGGCGTGCCGAGCAACCTGGCCCTTACCAAGTTCGGCCCGCGCCGCTGGATCGCGTTGATGATGATCGTCTGGGGCTCGCTCTCGACCTGTTTGCTATTCGTCACCACACCGACCGAGTTCTATACCTTGCGCCTGTTCACCGGCGCGGCCGAAGCCGGATTCTTCCCGGGCGTGGTGCTTTACCTATCGCAGTGGTTCCCGACCTTTCGCCGTGGCCGCATCATGGCGCTGTTCATGTCGGCGATCCCGGTGTCCGGTCTCCTCGGCAGTCCGTTTTCCGGTTGGATTCTCAACCACTTCGGCGCCGGGCAAGGTGGCTTGGCTGGCTGGCAGTGGATGTTCCTGTTGCAAGGTATCCCGACCGTCATCCTCGGCGCGCTGGCGTACTTCCTGCTCAGCGACAGTTACGCCAATGCCAAATGGCTCACGCCGTTCGAGCGCTCGGTGCTGGAGGCTGACCACGCTGAAGACTTGGCCAACAAACCGAAAACTACAACCGACTCGCTGCTGGCGGTGTTCAAGAACCCGGCGATCTGGGCGTTTGGCCTGATCTACTTCTGCATCCAGAGCGGCGTTTACGCGATCAATTTCTGGCTGCCGTCGATCATCAAGAACCTGGGCTTCAGCGATAACCTGGTGATCGGCTGGCTCAGTGCGATTCCGTACCTGCTGGCGGCGTTGTTCATGTTGATGGTCGGCCGCTCCGCCGACCTGCGCAAAGAACGCCGTTGGCACTTGGTGGTGCCGATGTTGATGGGCGCGGTGGGTTTGCTGATTGCCGTGAACTTCGCCGCCAACCCCGCCATCGCCATCCTCGGCCTGACCATTGCCACCATGGGCGCCCTCACCGGCCTGCCGATGTTTTGGCCAGTGCCGACTGCGCTGCTCAGTGCCGGTGCGGCGGCGGGTGGTTTGGCGTTGATCAACTCCATGGGGCAGATGGCGGGTTTCCTCAGTCCGTATCTGGTAGGTTGGGTCAAGGACAGCACCGGGTCGACTGATGCGGCGCTTTACCTGCTGGCGGGAGTGATTGTGTGCGGGAGTTTGTTGGCGTTGCGTATGACGCGGACGTTGCGGGTGTAGGGTTGATCGTTCCCACGCTCTGCGTGGGAATGCCTCAAGGGACGCTCCGCGTTCCAGCTCTCGAAAGGGACGCGGAGCATCCCGGGCTACATTCCCACGCAGAGCGTGGGGACGATCGGCACGCGGTGTTCAATATTCCGTTTGCCCCGCCCTACCGTTCTGGTATTTGATTGGGCCTTTCCCCACCGGTAAAAGGATTTCGTCATGAGCTATCGCACACTGGGTCATTCGGGTTTACAGGTTTCCACCCTGACCCTGGGCACCATGATGTTCGGCGAACAGACCAGCACCGAAGATTCCCTGCGGATCATCGACAAGGCCTGGGACCAGGGCATCAATTTCATCGACACCGCAGACGTTTACACCAACGGCCGCTCCGAAGAAATTGTCGGCGAAGCGATCGCCGGTAACCGTCACGAATGGGTGCTGGCCACCAAGGTCGGCTTCGGCCCGGTGGACGGTGTACCGAACCGCAGCGGCCTGAGTCGCAAGCACATTTTCAATGGCATCGACGCCAGCCTGACGCGCCTGGGCACCGATTATCTCGACATCTATTACTTGCACCGCGAAGACCACAACACACCGCTGGAAGTCACGGTGTCGGCCATCGGCGATTTGATCCGCCAGGGCAAAATCCGCTATTGGGGTCTTTCGAACTACCGTGGCTGGCGCATCGCCGAAGTGATTCGTGTGGCCGATCAACTGGGCGTCGATCGGCCGGTCATCAGTCAACCGCTGTACAACATCGTCAACCGTCAGGTGGAAACCGAGCAGATCACCGCCGCGCAAAATTATGGCCTGGGCGTGGTGCCTTACAGCCCACTGGCGCGAGGCGTGCTCAGCGGTAAATACGCACCAGACGTGAAGCCGGATGCCAACAGCCGAGCCGGCCGCGCAGATAAACGCATTCTGGAAACCGAATGGCGCGTCGAATCATTGCGCATTGCTCAGCAGATCCAGCAGTACACGCAAGGGCGTGGCGTGGGCATCGTCGAATTCGCCATCGCCTGGGTGCTGAACAACAGCGCTGTCACCTCGGCCATCGTTGGGCCCCGGACCGAAGAACAATGGGATGCCTACACTAAGGCTCAGGCGGTGAAGATCACGGCGGAGGATGAAGCGTTCATTGATTCGCTGGTTGTGCCTGGGCATGCGTCGACGCCGGGGTTCAATGATGTGAGCCACTTTGTGTCAGGGCGAAAACCACATTTGGCTTGATCGTCCCATGCGCAGCAAAGGGATGCAGCCCGGGGCGCTCTGCGTCCCAGGAGCGGACGCAGAGCGTCCATTGAGGCATTCCCACGCAGAGCGTAGGAACGATCAGTGTTGAAAATATTGAGCAAGCGGCCAATATCCAGCACAAAACCACGTATCCTGCGCGCCCCGTTTGACCTTCAACCCGCGAGGACAGTTTGTCTAAAGGTATTGCTCTATCGGTTTCAGCCTCGGTGCTGTTTGCCGTCATGTATTACTACACCTCGCTGCTCACGCCTTTGAGCGGTGTAGAAATCTTCGGCTGGCGGATGCTGCTGACCCTGCCGTGCATGACCGTGTTTATGGTGGTCTCCGGTGAATGGAAACGCGCGGTCGCCATCCTTCGCCTACTGGGCGGCAAACCCAAGTTACTCGCCGGCCTGATCGTTTCTTCGACGCTGCTTGGCCTTCAGCTCTGGCTGTTCATGTGGGCGCCGCTCAACGGCTATAGCCTCGACGTGTCACTGGGCTATTTCCTATTACCGCTTTCCATGGTTCTGACGGGGCGAATTGCCTATGGCGAGCGGTTGTCCTACCTGCAAAAGATTGCCGTGTTTTTCGCCTCTCTCGGCGTGCTCAACGAGCTGTATCAGGTCGGCGGTTTTTCCTGGGCGACCTTGCTGGTCGTCATCGGTTATCCGCTCTACTTCATCCTGCGTAAACGACTGGCAACCGACAACCTCGGCGGTTTGTGGGTGGACATGGCCCTGATGTTGCCCGTGGCGTTCTGGTTCGTTCAGGGCGGTGAACAGGGTTTCGGCGTGTTCAATCAACATCCGTGGCTGTCGCTGCTGATCCCGTTGCTCGGGGTGATCAGTGCTTCGGCGCTGGTGGTCTACATCATCGCCAGCCGGCTGTTGCCGTTTAGCCTGTTCGGGTTGTTGAGCTATGTCGAGCCGGTGTTGTTGCTGGGCGTCGCGTTGCTGCTGGGGGAAAGCATCAAAACCGGTGAATGGCTGACCTACATCCCGATTTGGTTCGCGGTGGTTGTTCTGGTATTCGAAGGGTTCAAACACCTGGTCCGGCATCGACGAAAAACGATGTAGGAGCGACATGAAAAAGCCCGGCCAGCATTGCTGCTGACCGGGCTTTTTTACATCCGAAACGACTTAGTCGGTGGAGAGCACGCCACGACGAACCTGGTCGCGTTCGATGGATTCGAACAACGCCTTGAAGTTGCCTTCGCCGAAACCATCGTCGCCTTTACGCTGGATGAACTCGAAGAACACCGGGCCCATCAGGGTTTCCGAGAAGATCTGCAGCAGCAGACGCTTGTCACCCGACTCGGACGAACCGTCCAGCAGAATGCCGCGCGATTGCAGTTGATCAACCGGTTCACCGTGATTTGGCAGGCGGCCTTCGAGCATTTCGTAATAGGTTTCCGGCGGCGCGGTCATGAAGCGCATGCCAATGCTTTTCAAATGATCCCAGGTCTTGATCAGGTCATCGGACAGGAAGGCAACGTGCTGGATGCCTTCGCCGTTGAACTGCATCAGGAACTCTTCGATCTGCCCGGCACCCTTGGACGATTCTTCGTTCAACGGGATGCGGATCATACCGTCTGGCGCGGTCATGGCCTTGGAGGTCAGGCCGGTGTATTCGCCCTTGATGTCGAAAAAACGGATCTCGCGGAAGTTAAACAGCTTCTCGTAGAAATTGGCCCAGTAGGCCATGCGACCGCGATACACGTTGTGGGTCAGGTGGTCGATGATCTTCAGGCCGGCCCCGACAGGGTTGCGGTCAACGCCTTCGATGAACACGAAGTCGATGTCGTAGATCGAGCTGCCTTCGCCGAAACGGTCGATCAGGTACAGCGGCGCGCCGCCGATGCCTTTGATCGCCGGCAGGTTTAGCTCCATCGGGCCGGTTTCGATGTGAATCGGCTGGGCGCCCAGTTCCAGGGCCCGGGAAAACGCCTGCTGGGCATTCTTGACGCGGAACGCCATGCCGCACACCGATGGACCGTGCTCGGCCGCGAAGTACGAAGCGACGCTGTGAGGTTCGTTATTGAGGATCAGGTTGATCTGGCCCTGGCGATACAGGTGCACATCTTTGGATCGGTGGGTCGCGACCTTGGTGAAACCCATGATCTCGAAGATCGGCTCAAGGGTGTTCGGGGTCGGCGATGCGAACTCGATGAATTCAAAGCCCATCAGGCCCATTGGGTTTTCGTATAAATCTGCCATGGTTGGCGCCTCATCATTTTCTTATCAATTAACGGATCGTTAGTTGCTAGCAATGCTGAGACCGGCGGGTGGCGCGCAGGAGATGCCCCGCACGCTGCGGGCGAGAAAGTCACCGTAGATCAATTGAAACCCGAAACTCTTCATTGTCGACCCAAGGCTCTTGCGGGCAAGGCTTCTGCTGCCAGAAGACGATTATTCTTATATGCGTAACCCAATTCTACACAGCGTAAATCGGTTTGTCCGCCTTCTGTATCAAATCCCCTTTTTCCCTGCTCGCGCAAGGGGTTTGTTGCACAGGAAAAACCCCGCGAGCATCAGCCCTCCTCCCAGGCACATCGTCAAGGTCAACTACTCGCCCAACAGCAGCGCGGCGATCGGCGTTCGCTCGTAATGCGTCTCACGCTATCCTGATACCATGCAACCATGCAAAGCGCTTCTGCCACCAACGAGCGGGAGTCCTAAAACGCTTCGAAGTGCTGGTGTAGAGGATCCTTCGGGGAGCCATGAACGCAACCAGCGGCTCTAACGCCTTATGAGTGTTAATACCTATGAACACTGTGCCTCACTCCGTAAGTTCTAATAAACCAAGTCCAATCGAATCACTTCGCATGGACATCGTTCGCAGATATGCCATCCTTGACACCCCTCCGGACGGCGCATTTGACCGTGTGACCGCAATAGCAGCGCGCCTTCTCGATACTCCGATAGCAATCGTGAGCATCGTCGATACAGATCGAATCTGGTTCAAATCCCATCACGGGCTCGACACAAATCAAACTCCCCGCAATTCCGGGCTTTGTGCCTCCGCGATCTTACAGAGTGGGCCTTGGTTAATAACGGATGCTAGGCACGATCCTCGAACGCTTGCTAATCCCCTCGTCGTAGGCGAATTGGGGCTTCAGTTTTACTTGGGTGTGCCGCTGCATACGCACGACGGCTTCAATCTGGGAACGCTTTGTGTGTTGGACAGGAAGCCACGCACAGTGACCCAAGAACAGATAGACACGTTGACGGATCTTGCCAGCGTTGTAATGGATCAGCTCGAGCTGCGACTCTCCGCCATGAGATCCATAGCTGAGAAGGAAGCTGCGCTGAACCATTCCCACCTAATGGCTGAGGAAATTGACCATCGAGTGATGAATAGCCTGCAGTTGATTGTGTCGATGCTGAGCATTCAAAGTGCTCAGTTGGGCAGCTCTGAAGCGGCTAATGAGATTTCTAGAGCGGCAGCCAAGATATTTGCCGTAGCCAATGTCCATCAACATATGCATGTCGGCAAGGCTGTCACTACACTCGATTGCGCTGACTACTTGGTTCGACTGTGCGCTGGCTTATCAACAATGCTAAGTAGTGGGGATCAGGCAGCCATTTCGGTCGAGGCCGTCCCGTTAACTTTAGCGAGCGAACAAATCAGTCGAATCGGCCTAATTGTTAATGAATTGGTGACTAACGCGTTGAAATATGGAGCCTCCAGGGTCCACGTGCGCTTAGCACCCTTTCAGCACCAATACTGCTTAACGGTGAGCGACAACGGTAGGGGACTTCCAGCTGACTTTGATGTAGATAAAATGTCGGGGCTGGGAATGAAGGTAATCACTACGCTTGTAAAAAACTTAGGCGGTACGCTAAGTCATGGGGCCGATGCAGACTTCAACGGCACCGCGTTTCAGATGATTTTTTCACCTATATTGAGTCGCGCCATCCCGTTGAGCTAGTTCCTGATCGACAAATTTGGATGCTGAACGGGCGCCTAGCGTCCCCAAAGCGTATCAAGGCGTCTTGCGCTCAACCAGAGAGTTTCCACCATCTACAACTATGACTTCGCCGGTGATGTAGCTAGCTTCAGGGGAGGCTAGAAAGTTTACGGCGCTAGCCACTTCCTCCGGTCGCCCGGCACGTCCTACAGGCGTGTACCGTGAAGCTTCCATTTCTTCTTTGCCACTTGATTCTGTGGCGATCCAGCCTGGCGCTACGCTGTTGATCGTGATGCCATTTTTGGCGACTTCCAACGCCAGTCCCATGCTCATTCCAAGCATTCCGGCTTTCGCTGCGCTATAAGCAGCTTCACCTGGATTACTGCACCGAGTTCCGGTCGTGGAACTGATGTTAATGATGCGGCCATAACCGTGTTTCTGCATTCCTGGTAATACTGCCCGAGTGAGCAAGAACGCCGTTGTCAAATTACGTGTCAATGACAGATTCCACATGTCTAGGCTCATGTCAGCCAACGAAGAGAACGGTTCTGGACTGCCTTGCATGGCCATGCCCGCATTATTCACCAAAATATCTATTCGCCCCCAAAGACTGGAAGCCCACTCAACCAACTCTTTTACTTGCCTCTCATCACTAAGGTCCGCAGCCATTCCCTTGGCCAGGAAACCCTCGGATTTCAGCTCAGCAACGCGATCCGCAATACAGGCACTGCTCGCACTAATGATTAATTTAGCCCCGGAACGACCCAGCCGGCGAGCAATCGCCATTCCTATTCCATTCGCAGAGCCTGCGCCACTGATAAGAGCTACGTGCGTTTCAAGATTAAAGTTAGGCATGTGCAGGTTCCCGGCAGTTAAAAATGCAGCAATCAGCATATACCTAGATCGAAGGCGTCGAAGAGCCTCCACGACGCTGGCGCCAATCATGTACTCCGGGACTCGATCAAGATGGTGCGACTCGGACGCAGGTGGCACTGCTGCCGGAGTGCCTGGACAACTACGTAACCGAAGAAAATCCAGTCCAAAAACCACTGTCGCCTCCGGTCGCACGTCAGGTGGGTCTGGCGGTGCTGGATCAGCGCCAGTCATCACCTGCAGCGCTGGCTTTTATCAAATTGGCCGAGGGTCTGAACTACCGCTGAGCGGCACACGTGCCAAGAGCCAACTATCATGGCCTCTACCTGAACTCTTATTGGAAGGCGTCCCGTCCTGCCAGCATTTGAGAGCCCTATTTCATCGTTACAGGTTTCGCAAATGCCATTGAACGTCAAATCTCGCCGCAAACGCAGCATCAGGATGGCTGTGACTCTACTGAGCGGATTACTCCCGGTGCTGCTGGGGTTCGCCATTCTCTATATGCAGGCTGAACGCGCACTCAAACACAGCACCGAGCAGAGCGCCGAGGAAGCCATTCGCCAATTCGAATTGATGCTCGACAACACCGCTCAGGCCGCGCACGAATTGCTGCCACTGGCCGGGCAAAATTGCAACGACGTCAAACTGGCCCTGCGCGAACAGGTCACCCGCCGCCCATTCGTTCGCTCGACCAATCTGGTGCAGGACAACAACCTTTATTGCAGTTCTCTGTTCGGCGACTATCAGGAAAAGGTCAATCCCGGCGACTACACCCAGGGCAAGTTGTGGCTCATGAACGGCAACCCGGTCACGCCCAATACCGCGTTGCTGGTGTATCGACTCAGCGAAGGAAACCAAGGGGCGCTGACCACCCTGTACGGTTACCACCTGAGTAATGTGCTGCGCCTGAGCGGCCGCAAGACATTGCTGCTACTGCAAGTCGGCCCCGATTGGTTGTCCGCCGATGGCAACGTCCACGAAGGTGCCCTGCCCGCCTTGCCGGTGGCGCAAAGCACATTGACGTCCTCGCGTTACGCTTTCACGGTGGCGGCCGGTTTTCCCGAAGGTGAAACCTGGCGTTACATGACCACCGAGTATCCACCGCTGTTCAGTTTGATGATCTTCTTTGGTGTGGCTTCAGGTGCCATTGGGCACGCCCTGCAGAAGCGCTCGTCGTCGCCAAGCCATGAAATGCAGCGCGCTCTGGAAGCTGCGGAGTTCATCCCGTATTTTCAGCCTGTGGTGCATGGCGCCAGCAAAAAGTGGTCCGGCGCCGAGGTGCTGATGCGCTGGAATCATCCAAAGGAAGGTCTGGTCAATCCGGAATTGTTCATTCCGTTTGCCGAACACTCCGGGTTGATCGTGCCGATGACCCGCTCGTTGATGCAGCAGACCGCCGAACTGCTGGCGCCTGTTTCATCCTCATTCGAGGGAGCTTTCCACATCGGCATCAACATCACCGCCAGCCACTGCAAGGACCTGGAACTGGTCGATGATTGCCGCGAATTCCTCGGCGCCTTCTCACCGGGTGCCGTCTGCCTGGTGCTGGAGTTGACCGAGCGTGAACTCATCGAGCCGACGGCCATTACCCTCCAACTGTTCGAGCAGCTCCACGCGCTGGGCGTAATGATCGCGATTGATGACTTTGGCACTGGCCACTCAAGCCTGGGTTACTTGCGTCAGTTCAATGTCGACTTTCTGAAAATCGACCAGAGTTTTGTCGCTATGATCGGTGTTGACGCGCTCTCACGGCACATTCTGGACACCATCATCGAACTCTCGGCCAAGCTCGATCTGGGTATCGTCGCCGAAGGTGTGGAAACCGCGGAACAAAGTGATTATCTGACCGCTCACGGCGTGAACTTCCTGCAAGGTTATCTGTTCGGCCGGCCGATGCCCGGCGCAGAGTTCATTAACGCATTAAGTCACCATTAACTAGCGGCTCTAAGCGACGAGACAAGGAGACCGGGCACCCATTTGAATCAAAAGACTACTGTTGTTACATGAAGAAAAAGACAGGATTTACTCTTGGCCAATTAACTACTACAATTTTTCATGCCTGCGCAAGATTAGCAGGCGAGCCACTATCACCGAGTCGCCTCAAGGCTCTTGGCTTATAGCTTTGTTTGCGGTTGGTATCAGCCAAACACACTATTGGAGTAAAGATATTGTCCAGACTCGCTGAATTTCGTGCAGCTGAAAAGGCCCTTCAAGAGCAGCTTAAACAGCTGGAATCCCTGAAGAACGATGCCGGGCTCAAGAAGGAAATCGAATTCGAAGAAAAGCTCCAGGGGCTGATGAAAACCTACGGCAAGAGCCTGCGCGACATCGTCGCCATTCTCGATCCGAACTCGGCAAAGTCCGGCCTGCTACAGGCCACAGCGCCTAAAACCCGCCGTGCACGCGTGGTCAAGGTTTATCAGAATCCGCACACCGGTGAACTGATTGAAACCAAGGGTGGCAACCACCGCGGCCTGAAAGCCTGGAAGGAACAATACGGTGCAGCTACCGTCGATTCCTGGCTGCGCGACTAAGCACTCGCGGTGGCAAAAAAAGCCCTGCCAATGCAGGGCTTTTTCATGGACGCCTTCTAAATGCAACGATTGGCGTCGATTATCTCGTTACTTGTTGAATAACTTTGGGTTAATCCCTTTGGGTATCTAAAAATTTCAGAATGCGCTGAAACGGCTATCATTGAAATCCTTAACTAAAGTTTCAAGCTGTTACGAGCTGCCTCTATTTCATCCTGACTTGCCTTATAAACCTCTGCCTGCCCCGCGTAGGAAAGAACATAGGCCTTATCGGCATCCACGGCGGCAACCAATGTTTGAGAGAGCACATGCCTTCCGTTCTGTGTGATCGTGCAGGTAGTTTCCAGCGCGGATAAGCGGCTCAAGGTCGTCGGGTGAATCTTATTGCAGACACTTTGATAACCGCCTTGAAAGAAGTCCTTCTGCACCGACTTGCGCATCTCCAGCAACACGCCTGGCAGATCCACCTGATGACCGCTTTCCACCTGAGTCATGGTCAACTCCATCACCATCACCGGCGTGCCGCCCTGATCGTTTTTCACCGCGCGCTGGCGGAACACCTGGGTGTTGGTGTCATCTTTCGGGACGGATTCGACTTCCCAGCCGTTGGGCCAGGTCACGATTGGCTCGTCTGCGTGAGCGCAGGCAATCGCTGAAAGCACACCAAACAGGACGAAGGTCGATTTACAGAATCGAGTCATTGCGATGAATACTCACGGATAGAACCGTAAAGTTTGAGCCTCGCCCGTCTGTCAGGCAATAGCCGACGGTTTGGGTTTGGTGATGTCCGAGCCCTTGCGTATCATTGTTGCCATTCGTTAACCCCACTTATTTTCCGGAGGGCCCATGAGCCTGCACGAATTGAACACCTTCCCAGGCGTGACTGCCCAACCTGACACCGCCACCCAGAAGTTCGTCTTCAACCACACCATGCTGCGGGTCAAGGACATCACCAAGTCCCTGGATTTCTACACGCGCGTCTTGGGTTTCTCGCTGGTAGAAAAACGCGACTTCCCGGAAGCCGAGTTCAGTCTTTACTTCCTGGCGCTGGTTGATAAAAACCAGATCCCGGCCGACGCCGCTGCGCGCACCGAGTGGATGAAATCGATCCCCGGCATTCTTGAGTTGACCCACAACCACGGCACCGAGAACGACGCGGATTTCGCCTACCACAACGGCAACACTGACCCGCGCGGTTTTGGCCACATCTGCATCTCGGTGCCGGACATCCGCGCTGCCTGCGAGCGCTTCGAAGCGCTGGGCTGCGATTTCCAGAAACGCCTGGATGACGGCCGCATGAAGAGCCTGGCGTTCATCAAGGACCCGGATGCTTACTGGGTTGAGATCATTCAGCCTGCTCCGATGTAAAAAAGGAACGCAGAGCGTCCCGGGCTGCATTCCCACGCAGAGCGTGGGAACGATCAGTGTGAAACACAAAAACCCCATGATCGCTCATGGGGTTTTGTGTTTCAGCGTCGGCGTTTTATGCCGGGGCCGAGCTCCGGATCAAGTGATCGAACGCGCTCAGAGAGGCTTTGGCACCCTCGCCCACCGCGATCACAATCTGCTTGTACGGCACGGTAGTCACGTCACCGGCAGCGAATACACCCGGCATCGAGGTTTCACCACGGGCATCGACGATGATCTCACCGCGAGGCGACAACTCGATGGTGCCTTTGAGCCAGTCTGTGTTGGGCAACAGACCGATCTGCACGAAGATCCCTTCCAGCTCGACGCTACGCAGCTCGTCCGACTGGCGATCCTTGTAACGCAGGCCGTTGACTTTCTGACCGTCGCCCATCACCTCAGTGGTTTGCGCACTGGTGATGACGGTGACGTTCGGCAGGCTGTGTAACTTGCGCTGCAAGACCGCATCGGCGCGCAGCTGTACATCAAACTCCAGCAGCGTTACGTGGGACACGATACCCGCCAGGTCGATGGCCGCTTCGACACCGGAGTTACCGCCCCCAATCACCGCCACACGCTTGCCTTTGAACAGCGGACCGTCGCAGTGCGGGCAATACGCCACGCCGTTATTGCGGTATTGCTGCTCACCCGGGACGTTCATTTCACGCCACCGCGCACCGGTCGCCAGGATCACGGTCTTGGCTTTCAGGGTCGCGCCGCTGGCGAAGTGAATTTCGTTCAGCTCGCCGTTCTTGCCCGGCACCAACTTGTCGGCGCGTTGCAAGTTCATAATGTCGACGTCGTATTGCTTGACGTGCTCTTCCAGCGCCACAGCCAGTTTTGGCCCTTCGGTTTCCTGCACGGAGATGAAGTTCTCGATGGCCATGGTGTCCAGCACCTGCCCACCAAAACGTTCAGCCGCCACACCGGTGCGAATGCCTTTACGGGCTGCGTAGATCGCAGCCGAAGCGCCGGCCGGGCCACCACCGACGACCAGTACGTCAAACGCTTCTTTGGCGCTGATCTTCTCGGCCTGACGCTCGATACCGCTGGTGTCGATTTTGGCGAGGATTTCTTCCAGGCCCATGCGGCCCTGACCGAAGTTCACGCCGTTCAGGTAAACGCTTGGCACGGCCATGATCTGACGATCATCGACTTCGGCCTGGAACAGCGCGCCGTCGATGGCGACGTGGCGGATGTTCGGGTTGAGCACGGCCATCAAGTTCAACGCCTGAACCACGTCCGGGCAGTTCTGGCAGGACAGCGAGAAGTAAGTCTCGAAGCTGAATTCGCCTTTGAGCGAACGAATCTGTTCGATCACCTCAACGCTGGCCTTCGAAGGGTGGCCGCCAACTTGCAGCAACGCCAGCACCAACGAAGTGAATTCGTGGCCCATCGGGATGCCGGCGAAACGCAGGCTGATATCGGCACCCAGGCGGTTGATCGAGAATGATGGCTTACGCGCATCGTCACCGTTGTCGAGCAACGTAATCTGGTTGGAAAGACTGGCAACGTCTTTAAGAAGTGCGAGCATTTCCTGGGATTTCGCACCGTCGTCGAGGGATGCAATGATCTCGATCGGCTGGGTGACCCGTTCCAGGTATGACTTCAACTGGGCTTTAAGATTGGCGTCCAACATACGGGCGATTTCCTTGATTTGTAAAAAGTCGATTCGAAAAAAAACGCCCGAGCGAATCTCGCCCGGGCGTTTTTTAAAGGGCGGTTGCAGCTTACTTAGGTGCGGAAACCCGCCCTGATGATGCTTTTTTCACAGACTTAGATCTTGCCGACCAAGTCCAGGGACGGAGCCAGAGTGGCCTCGCCTTCTTTCCACTTGGCTGGGCAAACCTGGCCTGGGTGAGCAGCAACGTACTGAGCAGCCTTGATTTTGCGCAGCAGTTCGCAAGCGTCACGACCCACACCGCCGTCGTTCAGCTCGACGATTTTGATCTGGCCTTCAGGGTTGATCACGAAGGTGCCACGGTCAGCCAGACCTGCGTCTTCGATCAGCACGTCGAAGTTGCGGGAGATGGCGTGAGTCGGGTCGCCGATCATGGTGTACTGGATTTTACCGATGGCTGGCGACGTGTTGTGCCAGGCAGCGTGGGCAAAGTGAGTATCGGTGGAAACGCTGTAGATTTCGACGCCCAGCTTCTGGAATGCGTCGTAGTTGTCAGCCAGGTCTTCCAGTTCGGTCGGGCAAACGAAGGTGAAGTCGGCTGGGTAGAAGAACACCACAGACCACTTGCCTTTCAGGTTAGCGTCCGACACTTGTACGAAGTCGCCATTTTTGTAGGCGGTAGCTTTGAACGGTTTAACTTGGCTGTTGATGATAGGCATCGATGACTCTCTGTCAGGGTTGAAAAGTTTGGTTGAGAAGTTAATGGAGTGAATCCTACCCACTCGATGGCCGGATGGCTCATTGGCAAAGCTCATGCTGCTCATTGGTTTTCGCTATTACCGAACGTATTAATAGAAGAAAACTTACTTAGCAGCGCCAATGGTTTTTTCCGCGAGCGGTGTCATCCCAAGAAACGGGCTGGCTTCAACATAGCGCATGGCGGACTTCATATCCTTCCAGCCCACGTAACTCATCAACGACTTCAAGTCCCACCCGCTCTGATGGGCCCAGGTGGCAAAACCGCGCCGCAAGGAGTGGCTGGTGTAATGCTCGGCCGGGATGCCGGCACGTTCCAGCGCCTGGCGCAGTAACGGAATCACGCTGTTGGCGTGCAGCCCCTCCTCGCTCAGGTGGCCCCAACGGTCGATGCCCCGAAATACCGGTCCACGGACCAACGCTGATTCAGTGATCCAGTCGATGTACGCTCGCACCGGGCACAGCCGCTGCAACGCTGGCGTCTGGTAAGTCTTGCCGAGGTTTTCGCGGTCGCTCTTGGTTCGCGGCAAATAGAGCGTGATGCCTGAGCCGGCAGCCGCTTGAACGTGCTCAATCTGTACGCGGCACAACTCATCGCTACGAAAGCCACGCCAGAAGCCCAACAGGATCAGCGCCGTGTCGCGTCTGGCCCGCAGGAGTGCAGGCTGATCATTTTGAACCTTTGCTTCTGTAGCCTCCCGCTCCAGCCAGGCAACCACCTGTTCGAGATGCTGCAGCTGCAATGGCTGGGCCTGTTTCTCCTGAACCGGGTGTAGCGCGCGAATGCCCTTGAAGACTTGGCGCACCACCGGCGCCTTGGTCGGGTCCTGAAAACCCTGGCTGTTGTGCCATTGCGCCAGTGCTGACAAGCGCAACTTCAAGGTATTGATCGACAGCACGCCTGCGTGAGCGACGAGGTAACGCGCCACGCTGTCGCTGGTCGCCGGCAGGAATCCGCCCCAACTGACTTCGAAATGCTCGATAGCCGCCCGATAGCTGCGACGGGTGTTGTCGCGCGTGGCGGCCTGCAGGTAACGATCCAGCTCACTCATCGACTCAATCTCGCTCAACTCTCTAAAACGTACCGCTTTGGCGGGTGAAACTGCGCTAGAGCATTTATCACACGGGGTAATACCAGTATATCCCGCATCATTAATCTACATTATTTATCTTTCTCGTCAGGATGGTACACTACGTACCTTAGTGGCATGTACCACAGTACGAAATCGTAGGAGAAGACATGGCTCGTGGCGGCGTTAATAAAGCAGTAGTGCAAGCGGCACGTTTGGCGATCCTCGCCCGAGGCGAAAACCCCAGCATCGACGCGGTACGGATCGAGATGGGCAATACCGGCTCAAAAACCACTATCCACCGCTATTTGAAGGAGCTGGACGACGGCAGCGAGCGCGCCGAAACACCTTCCGAGCCCATTGATGATGAGCTGGCAGGCCTGGTCTCACGCTTGGCGCAACGCCTCAAGGAACAGGCGCAAGAACCCATCGACCAGGCACGCGCGCAGTTCGATCAGCAGCGAAAAGCGTTGGAAATTCAGCTGACTGAAGCTCGACAAGCCAATGCAGAATTGCAACAGCAATACGAGATTCAAAGCCTGGCACTGACTCAGGAATCCGAGGCACTGCACGAAACCCGCTCCATCTTGCAGACCGAGCAAACCCGCAACGCCGGGCTGAACCAGGCATTGGCCGATTTCGAATTACGCTTGAACGACAAGGACGAGCAGATCCGCTCCCTTGAAGAAAAACATCTCCATGCTCGTGACGCACTGGAACACTACCGCAACGCAGTCAAAGAACAGCGCGAGCAGGAGCAGCGCCGCCACGAAAGCCAGGTGCAGCAGATTCAGATGGAATTGCGCCAAGCTCAACAGAGCGCATTGGTGCGCCAGGATGAGATCACGCAACTGCACCGCGACAACGAGCGCTTGCTGACGGAGAACCGTGGCACCTTGAGAGAGTTGAGCCTGCTGCAGGATCAACTCAAACAAACCAATGCTCGACAGGATCAGTTGCTGGAACAGGTCAACCGTATTGACAGCGAACGCACCCTCCTCCAGGAACGCTTGCGCGCGGCCCTGCTGGAAAGCCAGTCGCTGAAGCAGAGCGTCGACGAGCAGTCGCAGATAAACAAAGGGTTGGAAATTGAGTTGCTCAAGACTCAGGCGAGCCTGGATGAGAGCGTGCGCCTGGCGGCCGTCATTGCGACGGCGCCAGACGCATCAGCGCCCCAAAAGGACGATTAACTCGCGACCGGCGTACGCAGGGTGACGAACTCTTCGGCGGCAGTTGGGTGCACGCCGATGGTTTCGTCGAAATCGCGCTTGGTGGCGCCAGCCTTCAAGGCAATTGCCAGGCCTTGAACAATTTCCCCGGCATCTGGACCGACCATGTGGCAGCCCAGAACCTTGTCGGTCTTGGCGTCCACCACCAGCTTCATCAGAGTGCGCTCCTGGCATTCGGTCAGGGTCAGCTTCATCGGACGGAAGCGGCTCTCGAAGATCACCACCTCGTGGCCGGCCTCCCGGGCCTCTTCCTCGGTCAAGCCGACCGTGCCGATGTTCGGCAAGCTGAACACCGCGGTCGGAATCATCTTGTAATCCACTGGGCGATATTGCTCAGGCTTGAACAAACGTCGCGCCACGGCCATACCTTCGGCCAGCGCGACTGGCGTCAGCTGAACTCGACCGATCACATCGCCCAGCGCCAGGATCGACGGTTCGGCGGTCTGATACTGCTCGTCGACCTCGACGAAACCTTTCTTGTCGAGTTTGACGCCGGTGTTTTCCAACCCAAGATTGTCGAGCATCGGGCGTCGACCCGTGGCGTAGAACACACAATCCGCCTCCAGCTCACGGCCATCCTTGAGCGTCACCCTCAGGCTGCCATCGGACTGCTTGTCGATACGTTCGATGTCGGCGTTGAACTGCAGGGCCATGCCGCGCTTGGTCAGCTCTTCCTGCAAATGCTTGCGCACCGCACCGTCAAAGCCTCGCAGGAACAGCTCACCGCGATAAAGCAACGTGGTCTCGGCGCCCAGGCCGTGGAAGATTCCGGCGAACTCAACAGCGATATAACCACCGCCCACCACCAAAACGCGCTTGGGCAGTTCTTTGAGAAAGAACGCCTGGTTCGAACTGATCGCGTGTTCGTGCCCCGGAATCTCCGGAATCTGTGGCCATCCACCGGTAGCAATCAAGATGTTTTTGGCGGTGTAGCGTTCACCATTGATCTCGATCTGGTGCGGATCAACGATCTTGGCGTGGCCTTCATGCAAGGTCACGCCGCTGTTAACCAGCAGGTTGCGATAGATGCCGTTCAGGCGATTGATCTCGCGATCCTTGTTGGCGATCAGGGTCGCCCAATCGAACTTCGCTTCGCCCGGTGTCCAGCCAAAACCTTGCGACTGCTCGAAGTCTTCGGCGAAGTGTGCGCTATAGACCAGCAGCTTCTTCGGCACACAGCCGACATTCACACAAGTGCCACCCAGGTAGCGGCTCTCGGCCACAGCCACTTTCGCGCCAAAACCGGCAGCAAAACGCGCAGCCCGCACACCGCCGGAACCGGCGCCAATCACATAAAGGTCAAAATCGTAGGCCATGTTTTCAATCTCCTCGGCAGTCCACAAGCATAACCGCAGACGTCCGTTGGGCAAGCGCTGCAAACAATATAGGGACGGAAAATGAAAAAGCCACCCGAAGGTGGCTTTTCAATACAAGTGGGTCAGAGGCTATCAGTAAGCCTTGCCAGTCTTGTAGAAATTCTCGAAGCAGAAGTTGGTCGCATCGATGTACCCTTCAGCGCCACCGCAGTCGAAACGCTTGCCCTTGAACTTGTAGGCCATGACGCAGCCGTTTTGGGCCTGCTTCATCAGGGCGTCGGTGATCTGGATTTCACCACCCTTGCCTGGCTCGGTCTGTTCGATCAGGTCGAAAATGTCCGGGGTCAGGATGTAGCGGCCGATGATGGCCAGGTTCGACGGCGCATCTTCCGGTTTTGGCTTCTCGACCATGCTGTGAACGCGGTAGATGTCGTCGCGAATCATCTCACCGGCAATCACGCCGTACTTGTGAGTTTCTTGCGGATCGACTTCCTGGATGGCGACGATCGAGCAACGGAACTGCTTGTACAACTTGACCATCTGGGTCAGTACGCCGTCGCCTTCAAGGTTGACGCACAAGTCATCCGCCAGGACCACGGCGAAAGGTTCGTCGCCGATCAGCGGACGGCCAGTCAGAATGGCGTGGCCCAGGCCTTTCATTTCGGTTTGGCGAGTGTAGGAGAACGAGCAGTTGTCGAGCAGTTTACGGATGCCGACCAGGTATTTTTCCTTGTCAGTGCCCTTGATCTGGTTTTCCAACTCGTAGCTGATGTCGAAGTGGTCTTCCAGAGCGCGTTTGCCGCGACCGGTGACGATGGAGATTTCGGTCAACCCAGCGTCCAGTGCTTCTTCGACGCCGTACTGGATCAGTGGCTTGTTTACCACCGGCAGCATTTCTTTGGGCATGGCTTTAGTCGCTGGCAGGAAGCGAGTACCGTAACCGGCTGCTGGGAACAAGCATTTTTTGATCATATAAGTCCTTGAAAGGGCTGTGTGTACGAGTTTCGGCGCAGTCTAATCAGGCGGCGCGCACCTTACAATGCCCCGCGCTGGCTAACCAATGCCATCATAGAGAAATATTCTCGCGGATAGTTCCCGAGATAGCTCCGCAGCCTTTATAGATAGCACAGACCACCAGATCTGCACGGCCGCGAATCGCACCACCCTACACCATCAACACCCGTTGAGTGAATTTGGCGCTATCATTGCGCGATTGAACCAGTCAACGAGGCAGATAGATGTCGGTAGCAAAAAGCGTCAACGGATACCTGATCAATCAGGCAAAAGACGGACAGTGGTGGGTAGACAGTGCAGGCGGGGAAAATATCGCCGGGCCTTTCCCTACCGAAGCGTTGGCGATTGAGGTGGCATCGGTGTTGCAAGATCAACCCGCGGGCCCTAAACGACGCGGCAAGGATAAGTCCTGAGAAACACCTGACTCGACCAAAGCCCTGCTGTAACGCAGGGCTTTTTTGTAATTATCTGCAATGAAGTGGCCATTCGCTATAACCTTTTGATGCCAGCGCTGTCACAGGCTCAGCCCCATCATCCTGACGACGACTACGACAACGACATGAATAAATTTTTGCCACTGATTGCGGTACTGGCCCTGAGCGGCTGCGCCACTTCCGAAACGACTTACTTGAACAACGGCGAACAAGGCCTGGCCATCGATTGCTCCGGGGAAGCCAACTCCTGGGCGACCTGCTATGAAAAAGCCGATGCCTCTTGCGCCGGCACCGGTTATCGAATCGTCGGTACCGACGGAACACCTTCGAGCCAGGAAAGCGACAAGACCCTGGGCGTCGACGTCGGTAACTACAAGAACCGCAGTGTCGTGGTGGTCTGCAAGTGAGGCGCCCCTGCCCTACATGTGAATTTCGGCGAACTTGATCCCGAGGCCGCGCACCGTCTCGATCAAATCGTCGAGACGACTGAAGGATTCGACTTCATCGTTATCATCCACCAGAAAATAACTGCGCCCGGCGCTTTTCTTGAAAAACACAATCCATTCTCCCGGATTCGCCGGATTTTGAATGACGTGGGTGGCAGAGATGTGACCCTCTGCATGGCGCTCCCGTACCTGCTCTCGCTTCATGCTCAACTCCAGAAATGACAATGCCGCCAACGCGCTGCTTTGACGGCATCGGTGCGAACTGGCAACAGTCTATCAGCCGGAAATACACGCAGTAGCGGCATTGCGCACATCCATTGGGCGCAACGGCACATTGGAGATGCGCTCATGCAACTTGATACTGCTGCCCGTGGATCGGTCTTCGATATCAAATACAGCGGCCGGGCCTGAGGAGAACTTCTGCGGCACGATGACGCGCATACCGTCCTTGTGCGGCTCGACTTGCAAGGCTCCCCGGCTGCGGGCCAGTTTTTCAGTGAGGCATTGCGCGTATTCATGAGGCTTCTTGCCTGAAATCACGCTCATGGTGGGCAGCGACTCATTAATCTCCGAGACACTCGCACAGCCACTCATCGCTAACGCCATAGGCAGGATCAGCACACCCCACTTCATACAACACCTCCGATAAAGACACTCCGACAGTACAAATGCTGTTTTTCTCCGAGGCTTGCTGCGTTTATCGCTCATAGAATTCCGAATAACTGTTTTTAATTGTCAAAGCGGACCTCGACGACCGGATAATAACCCGTTCGGGCTGATAAACTGCGCCAATCGCCCATGCTATCGTTTTGATTTTGTAGAAAAAGCCCTTCTGGAGGCGCCTCATGAAATTTATCCACCAACGCGAGCACCTCAACGAAGACGACATCGTCGTCATTCAATGCTCCCAAACATGCAACATCCGCTTGATGAACGACGCCAATTTCCGCAGCTTCAAGAATGGCGGTCGCCACACTTACCACGGCGGTGCGTTCGACACTTTCCCGGCGCGAATTACTGCACCGAGCACCGGTTTCTGGAACATTACCATCGACACGGTCAACCGCCGGCCAATCAGCGTGACTCGCACACCGACCCTGACTCACACCATCAAGATCATCCGCCGCTCCAGCACGAAACTGAGCTGAGTGACACCCAGCACGAGAATCAGGCAGCTATGACCGTGGCCCAAACGACTAAATACGTCATCAAATACAAACTCAATGGTGAGCGTCGCTTCGAATTTGCCCAGCTTGAAAAAGGCACAGAAGAAGAAGCCAAGGCCGCACTGGACGCCATTCATGGTTCCAGCGAAGACCTCGTCATCAGCGAAATCAGCGTCAGCAAAGCACTGTAACGGGATCCGGAGCGACAACAAGGACGTCTGCTCCCCCGTCTGAGATTCGACCGCAAGCGCCGGAGTGATCACCCACTCACCGCGCCCTAGACTGGCCACCTCAACCTTTGGTTAGGAGTCAGAACATGTGTGCTTCCTCGATTCGCTTCATCAGCGGCAGTTCTAGCCGTGGCGTCTTGCTGCTCGCGTTCAGCGCCGAAGGTCTGTGCGCGCTGTTGCTCGGTGATGACCTGGCAACGCTGGAACGCGGGCTGAAGCGCAAACGGCAATTGCTTGATCGTGAGTCGCAGCGATGAACGAGCCATTTCTCGATGGACTGGACTGGGCCACACTGGAACAGCAACTCGATCAGGATGGCTGCGCGATGATCAAGTCGCTTTTAAGTCACAAGACGTGCGATGAAATCAGCGCACTGTATGCCCGCCCCGAACCGTTTCGCTCGCAAGTGGTCATGGCTCGTCACGGCTTTGGCCGTGGCGAGTACAAATACTTCAGGTACCCGTTGCCGAATGTCGTCGGACATTTGCGCAGGTCGCTCTACCCTCGACTGGTGCCGATAGCCAATCGCTGGTACGAGCACATGGACCTGCCGACCCGCTTCCCTGGAACGCATGAAGCGTTCCTCGAACGCTGCCATGCCGCCGGTCAGGAACGCCCGACGCCGTTGTTGCTGCAATATGGCCCGCAGGACTACAACTGCCTTCATCAGGATCTGTACGGCGAACACGTTTTCCCACTGCAAGTGGCGATTCTTCTGTCAGAACCAGACGAAGATTTCACCGGCGGCGAGTTCGTGCTGACCGAACAGCGCCCGCGGATGCAGTCGCGCCCCCAGGTCATTGGCCTGAAGAAAGGCGACGGGCTGATCTTTGCCGTCAATCAAAGACCGGTAAAAGGCGTCCGTGGTTACTACCGAGTGACCCTGCGCCATGGTGTGAGTCGCCTGCACAGTGGAAAGCGGCATACCCTTGGAATCATCTTTCACGATGCGTTATGACCCATGAACCCGACCACTTTCGACTTGTTTGCCGACGCGCAACCCCAGCAGCCACCCAGGTTCGATCAGATCGGCGAACAATCCTGCGTCCTCAGAGGCTTTGCCCTGCCCTGGCTGGATCAGTTGCTGCCCGCACTGGACGCAGTTCTGGCGGCTGCACCGTTTCGACAGATGATCACGCCCGGGGGCTTTACCATGTCGGTAGCCTTGAGCAGTTGCGGCGCGCTGGGTTGGACCACCAATCGCAGCGGTTATCGCTATACCCGCAATGATCCGCAGACAGGTCAACCCTGGCCGAAAATGCCCGACGTGTTTCTCGAACTGGCACAAGCGGCGGCGCGGGAAGCGGGGTTTGCGGATTTCGTGCCTGATTCCTGCCTGATCAACCGTTATGTTCCCGGAGCCAAGATGTCGCTGCACCAGGACAAGGACGAAGTTTCCTACGCTGCACCCATTGTTTCAGTGTCGCTGGGATTGCCGGCGATGTTCTTGTTCGGCGGTTTCGAGCGCAGCGATAAAAGCCAGCGGGTACCGCTATTGCATGGTGACATCGTGGTCTGGGGCGGCGTGGATCGCTTGCGGTATCACGGCGTCTTGCCGATCAAGGACGGCCAACACCCGCGACTGGGCGAACAACGGATCAACTTCACCTTTCGTACCGCTGGATGAAGCCTTCGAATTCGACCGCAAGACCCGGGGTGCAGCGCCCCCGTCGGCTGGTTAACCTGAATAAAACAGGTCAGGACATGAAACCATGACAAGCCATTCGACAAAGATCGCCACCGAGAATGATTCTCGCTGGGCTGCCGTCGTTGCGCGTGATCCCCGGGCAGACGGACAGTTTGTGTACGCGGTGAAAACCACCGGTATTTACTGCCGCCCCAGCAGCCTGGCACGCTTGCCGAAACCGCAGAACGTCGAATTCTTCGACACCGCCGAGCAGGCGCAAGCGGCGGGTTATCGCCCCAGCAAACGAGCCGCGAAGGATCAAAGCGACGTCGCCGCGCAACATGCCGCGACCGTGGCTGCCGCTTGCCGCCAGATTGAAACCGCGGAAGAGCTGCCTGTACTGAGCGAACTGGCCTTTGCTGCCGGCCTCAGCAGCTTCCACTTCCATCGGGTGTTTAAAGCGGTTACCGGTCTGACGCCCAAGGGTTACGCTACCGCCCATCGCTCGCGCAGAGTCCGTGAACGCCTAGCGGGTGGCGGCTCAGTGACCGACGCGCTGTATGACGCTGGCTTCAACTCCAACAGTCGTTTTTATGAAGCAGCCGATCAACTATTAGGCATGAAACCCGGTGATTACCGCTCAGAAGGCCAGAACAACGACATTCGTTTCGCCGTCGGCCAGTGCTCCCTGGGGGCGATTCTGGTGGCGCAGAGTGAACGGGGAGTTTGCGCGATCCTGCTCGGAGATGATCCGCATCAACTGGTCTGCGATCTGCAGGACAAATTTCGGCGTGCAAATCTGATTGGCGCCGACCACGCGTTCGAGCAACTGATCGCCAAGGTGGTTGGTTTTATCGAAGCGCCGGCCCTGGGCCTGGATTTGCCGCTGGATGTTCGCGGCACTGCTTTTCAAGAACGGGTCTGGCAAGCCCTGCGGGAGATTCCCGTCGGCTGCACCGCCAGCTACGCCGATATCGCCCAGCGAATCGGCGCACCAAAAGCGATGCGCGCCGTGGCTCAAGCCTGCGGCGCGAACACTCTGGCGGTGGCGATTCCGTGCCACCGCGTGGTGCGCAGCGACGGCAACCTGTCGGGCTATCGCTGGGGAGTGGAACGCAAACGGCAATTGCTGGAGCGTGAAGCCCTGTAATCAGCGATTCACATCCACTACAACCCGCCCGCGCAATTGCCCCGCGAGCAACCGCGGAGCGGCGTCGATCGCTTCACTCAAACCGATTTCGTGGCTGATCAGCGGCAGCAAGGCGAAGTCGAGATCCTTGGCCAGACGATTCCAGGCCAATACTCGCTTGGCTTTCGGTTGAGTCACGCTGTTGATCCCGGCCAGGGTCACGCCGCGCAAAATGAACGGTGCGACTGAAGCCGGGAAGTCCATGCCTTGCGCCAGGCCACACGCGGCAACGGTGCCGTTGGCCTTCGTGCTGGCACAAGCGTTGGCCAGGGTGTGGCTGCCGACCGAGTCGATAACCGCCGCCCAACGCTCCTTAGCCAAGGGTTTGCCCGGCTCGGATAGCGTGGCGCGCTCGATGATTTCGCTGGCGCCTAGTTGCTTGAGGTAATCGTGCTCGCAGGTTCGTCCGGTGGACGCGACCACCCGATAGCCGAGCTTGCTCAGCAGTGCGATGGCGAAACTGCCGACACCGCCATTGGCGCCGGTGACCAATACTTCGCCCTGATCGGGCGTCACGCCATTATGTTCCAGCGCCAGGATGCTCAGCATCGCCGTGTAACCCGCCGTGCCGATGGCCATCGCCTGCGCCGCGGTGAATGCCTTGGGTAGCGGAATTAACCAGTCGCCGTTCAAGCGCGCCTTCTGCGCCAGTCCGCCCCAATGTCCTTCGCCAACCCCCCAACCATTGAGTACGACCTGATCACCGACCCTGTAGTCCGGATGGCCACTGACTTCGACAGTGCCTGCCAGATCGATGCCCGGCACCATCGGAAATTTTCGCACCACCGGGCTGCTGCCGGTGATTGCCAGGCCATCCTTGAAATTCAGCGTGCTGTACGCCACACGCACCGTGACATCGCCCTCGGGCAGTTGATCGTCATTGATCTCTTGCAGTGTGGCCCGGTAACCGCTGTCGTCTTTGTCGATCAAAATGCCTTGGAACATCGCTGCCTCCTAATGGAATCACTCAGTTGTGGTGCCGTTGAAATAACACATAGCAATATTTCCTCGTACTCGACTTTAAGCCAAGAGTGGCATACGAACTGAAAACTCGACTGGCCTTGTATCAGTCATTGCTGATACAAAAACGGTCCTACCGTCCCTGCCCTGTTATGACGTCGGAGTACCTTTCAAATGAGCCAATGGCCAGACACTCGCATTCTTGACCTGCTCGGCATTGAACTGCCGATCATCCAGGCGCCCATGGCCGGCGCGACCGGTTCGGCCATGGTTATCGCAGCCAGTAACGCCGGTGGCCTGGGCTCGATGCCTGCCGCCATGTTGAGCATCGATCAGTTGCGCGAGGAGCTGAAAACGATTCGCCAACACACTCAGCGCCCGATCAACGTCAACTACTTTTGCCATCAGCCACCCGCCGCCGATGAGCAACGCGCTCGAGACTGGAAGCATCTACTGGAACCTTACTACCGGGAACTTGGCGTGGACTTCGACGCACCGACACCGGTGTCCAATCGAGCGCCGTTCGATAACGCGGCCTGCGACGTGATCGAAGAGTTTCGCCCCGAAGTCGTGAGTTTCCACTTCGGCCTGCCGGAAAAGTCCCTGCTGGACCGCGTGAAAGCCACTGGTGCGAAAGTACTCTCCTCGGCCACCACCGTTGAAGAGGCCATCTGGCTCGAGCAACATGGCTGTGACGCGATCATCGCCATGGGGTATGAAGCCGGTGGCCATCGGGGCATGTTTCTCAGTGATGATCTGAGCACCCAAGTGGGGATCTTTGCGCTGGTGCCTCAGATCGTTGATGCCGTGAACGTGCCGGTGATTGCTGCCGGCGGTATTGCCGATGCACGAGGTGTCGCGGCAGCTTTCCTGTTGGGCGCTTCGGCGGTGCAAGTGGGCACGGCGTACTTGTTCACGCCAGAGGCGAAGGTCAGCGCCTCTCATCACAAGGCGTTGCGCACCGCCAAGGAAAGTGAGACAGCCGTCACGAACATTTTCACCGGACGCCCGGCGCGTGGAATTCTCAATCGGGTGATGCGCGAACTCGGGCCGATGAGCGCCAAAGCACCAGCCTTCCCGCTCGCGGGTGGTGCGTTGATGCCGTTGCGGGCCAAGGGGGAAGCGGATTTCAGCAATCTGTGGGCGGGTCAGGCATTCACGCTGGGCGTTGAAATAACCACGGCTGAACTGACCCGGCGATTGTCGGATGAAGGGTTGGCGAAATTGCTTTGTCGGTAACGCACGATCTTGTAGCAGCTGGCGCAGCCTGCGTCCGGCAGCTGCTACAGGTTCATGCGTGGCCTCAATAACGCGCATCAGCACGTTCCGTTTACGGGCAATTCGCTATATATTCCGCTATATAGCGTTTACCCCCCGCGTTGTACTTGCCTGCCACGGAGCCGTTTCATGACCATTCGTGCCTCACGTTTTGCCCCCACCTGCCTGGCAACCCTGCTCGCAGTGTTCGCTTTCGGGTCCGCCCAGGCGAATGAAGTCCAGGTTGCCGTCGCCGCCAACTTCACTGCACCGATTCAGGCGATCGCCGCCGATTTCGAAAAAGACACCGGGCATAAACTGGTCGCTTCCTATGGTGCAACCGGGCAGTTCTACACCCAGATCAAGAATGGCGCACCGTTCGAAGTGTTCCTCTCGGCGGACGACACCACCGCGCAAAAACTCGAAACCGAAGGCGACACGGTCAAAGGTTCGCGCTTCACCTACGCCGTCGGCACTCTGGCGCTGTGGTCGGCCAAGGAAGGTTACGTCGATGCCAAGGGCAAAGTGCTGAGCGACAACCCGTATAAACATCTGTCCATCGCCAACCCGAAATCGGCGCCTTATGGTCTGGCCGCCACTCAGGTGTTGGCCAAGCTGGGCCTGACCGACAAGGTCAAAGCCAAGATCGTTGCAGGCCAGAACATCACCCAGGCCTACCAATTCGTCTCCACCGGCAACGCCGAACTCGGTTTTGTGGCCTTGTCGCAGATCTACAAAGACGGCAAAGTCACCGGCGGCTCGGCCTGGATCGTTCCAACCGACATGCACGACCCGATCAAACAAGATGCGGTGATCCTCAACAAAGGCAAGGACAACCCGGCCGCCAAGGCGCTGGTTGACTACCTCAAAGGCCCAAAAGCGGCCGCTGTCATCAAATCCTACGGTTACCAACTCTAAATGACGCTATCGAGTGCCGACTTTTCCGCCATCTGGCTGACCCTGAAACTGGCGTCGCTGACGACAGTCATCCTGCTGATCATTGGCACTCCGATTGCGTTATGGCTGTCGCGCACCCGTTCGTGGTTGCGCGGCCCAGTCGGGGCGATCGTCGCCCTGCCCCTGGTGCTGCCACCGACGGTGATTGGCTTTTACCTGTTGCTGGCGCTCGGCCCTAACGGGTTTGTCGGCCACTTCACCCAGTCACTGGGGCTCGGCACCCTCACGTTCAGTTTTGCTGGGCTGGTGATCGGCTCGGTGCTCTACTCGATGCCGTTCGTGGTCCAGCCACTGCAAAACGCTTTTTCTGCCATCGGTACTCGCCCATTGGAGGTGGCCGCGACCTTACGCGCCAATCCCTGGGACACGTTTTTCAGCGTGATCCTGCCGCTGGCCCGCCCCGGTTTCATCACCGCTGCCATTCTCGGTTTCGCCCACACCGTCGGTGAATTCGGCGTGGTGCTGATGATCGGCGGCAACATTCCCGACAAGACCCGCGTGGTCTCGGTGCAGATCTACGATCATGTCGAAGCGATGGAATACGCCCAGGCCCACTGGCTGGCCGGGGCGATGCTGGCGTTCTCCTTTGTTGTGTTGCTGGCGCTCTACTCCAGCCGTAAAACCAAATCGGGCTGGAGCTGATCGATGATTCATACGCGTCTGAAACTGAGGTATTCGGGATTCACCCTGGAGGTGGATCTGCAATTGCCCGGCCGCGGTGTCACTGCGCTTTACGGTCATTCCGGTTCGGGCAAGACCACCTGCCTGCGCTGCATCGCCGGCCTGGAGAAGGCCGAGCAGGGTTTCATACAGGTCAACGGTGAAGTCTGGCAGGACAGCGACGAGAAGATTTTCGTCCCACCCCACAAACGTGCGCTGGGTTACGTCTTCCAGGAAGCCAGCCTGTTTCCCCATCTGTCGGTGTTGGCCAATCTGGAGTTCGGCCTCAAGCGCATTCCTCGCCAACAGCGCCGGGTCGACATGA
The DNA here is from genome assembly GCF_054898165.1 of Pseudomonas sp. Hz4. NCBI lineage: Bacteria > Pseudomonadati > Pseudomonadota > Gammaproteobacteria > Pseudomonadales > Pseudomonadaceae > Pseudomonas > Pseudomonas sp. Hz4. The sequence continues at coordinate 3,347,482 of NZ_CM142719.1, forward strand.
CTCACGCGACTGAACTGCTCGGGATCGGCCACCTGCTGGATCGCCATCCACAGAATCTTTCCGGCGGTGAACGCCAGCGCATCGGCATCGCCCGCGCCCTGCTCACCAGCCCCAAAATATTGCTGATGGACGAGCCGCTGGCAGCCCTGGATAGCCAGCGCAAAAACGAAATCCTGCCGTACCTGCAGCGACTGCACGATGAACTGGACATCCCGGTGCTGTACGTCAGTCATTCCCAGGATGAAGTCGCGCGGCTGGCCGACCACCTCGTCCTGCTCAGTAACGGCAAGGCACTGGCCAGCGGTCCTATCGGCGAAACTCTGGCCCGTCTTGACTTGCCCTTGGCGCTGGGCGACGACGCCGGCGTGGTGATCGAGGGGCGCGTCAGTGCCCATGACGCCGACTACCAGTTGCTGACCCTGCAACTGCCCGACACGACCCTGAACATTCGAGTGGCTCACTTACCGATGGCCCTGGGTCAGGTGCTGCGCTGCAAGGTTCAGGCGCGGGATGTCAGCCTGAGCCTGCAAAGCGTCGAGCAAAGCAGCATCCTCAATCGCCTGCCGGTCACCGTGATCAGTGAAATGGGCGCGGACAACGCCGCCCACGTACTGATCCGCCTGGACGCCGGCGGCACACCGCTGCTGGCGCGGATTACCCGCTACTCCCGGGACCAACTGGGCGTGCACCCCGGTCAGCAACTCTGGGCACAGATCAAGGCGGTGGCGGTGCTGGCATAAATCCGCTGGCACGACTGCAATGGCGTGCGGTCAATGGCTGTAACGGCCCCTGATCCGTCGCCAAGGACTATCGCCATGTCCGATATCGCGCTGCCCGATGTGCTGCCATCCGACCTGCATTACGTCGATGACACCCAGCCCGGCATCACCCGCAAGAAACTGCGCGGCAAGTTCTGTTATTACGACCCTGCGGGTCAGCACATCACCGACCAGGATGAGATCAAACGCATCAACGCTCTCGCCGTGCCCCCGGCCTATACCGATGTGTGGGTCTGTGCCGACCCGCGCGGCCATCTGCAAGCCACCGGCCGTGATGCCCGAGGTCGCAAACAATACCGTTATCACCCGCGCTGGCGAGAGGTGCGCGATACCGACAAATATTCGCGCCTGCGGGACTTCGGCATGGCCCTGCCGAAACTGCGCAAACAGCTTGAAGCACTGCTGGCGGCTCCCGGTTTCAGCCGCGACAAGGTCATGGCCACGGTCATCACGCTGCTCGATGCGACGCTGATCCGGATTGGCAACACCCAGTACGCTCGGGACAACCGCTCCTACGGCCTCACTACCCTGCGTAACCGTCACGTCGAGGTCAACGGCAGTGCGATCCTGTTCCAGTTCCGCGGCAAGAGCGGCGTCGAGCATCAGATCACCGTAAAAGACCGGCGCCTGGCGCGGATTATCAAACGCTGCCTGGAAATTCCCGGGCAAAACCTGTTTCAGTACCTGGATGAAAACGGTGAGCGGCACACCGTCAGTTCCTCCGACGTCAACGCCTACCTGCAAACCCTCACCGGCGCCGACTTCACTGCCAAGGATTACCGCACTTGGGCTGGCAGCGCGTTGGCGTTGGCGGTTTTGCGGGAACTGCAGTGGGAACCCGAGTCGGATGCAAAGCGGCATTTGGTGGAGATGGTCAAGAACGTCGCAAAACAGCTGGGTAACACCCCGGCAGTCTGCCGCAAGTGCTACATCCACCCGGCGGTGCTTGATGGTTTTCTTCTGGGTGCGTTGGCTGAGCTGCCCAGGCCACGAGCGCGCAAAGGGCTCAGGGCAGAGGAAGTCGGGCTCGCGGTGTTTTTGGAGATGAGGGCCGCAATGGCTGAGGCGACGAACTGACCCGTCTATTTTTTGCACGATCGCAAATGGCTTCTATAGTTGTTCTGAACACGAATTAGCTGCGGTGGCGCCATGGAAGACATTTTCGTTGTTAAACGTTGCACCAAGATCATCATCCATGGCCGCCGAGACGGAGAAACCAACCATCCACCACCGGACGCCGGCGTTTGGTACCGCATCGCCGATACTCGAACCCACGGCTTCATCGGTGACGGTTTCGATCGTGAAGAAGATGCCCAACATGAATGCTGGCATTTAAATGCCAGATCACAAGTGACGGCCCGACAAGGCTAAGGTCACCTGCCTTTTACGGGTCTATACTGAGAAAGCTGAAGGAACAGCGACCCCATCGGCAGAAAGCTCGCTCCCAGCGGGCTTTTTGCTGCCAAATACAGGTTTCTTGAACGGAGGTGTTTGCCATGTCCGAAAAAGAGTCCATCACCACTTTGCTCACTCTGCTCGACTCCCGTCAGGCTCGCCTGGCAGCGGCATGCAAGGAGATTGCTGACTGGGTCGATCATCAAGGCGGTCACCCGACGGCCCTCAGAATTCGTGATCGACTGAACGACATCGAGAAAGACGCGCCAATGATTCGCAATACGCTGTCGTCGCTCAAACCTGTCGACCCGCCCCTGCCGCGGTTCAGATGATTCGATCTGGGCACCTTCAAGGATACGGCCTGATTCAGGACGCATGAACGGCGACATTGTTGTCACCGTGTGCGTCCTTGCCTGATCGCTTCCTGGTACATCCCCAACCCGGCCTGGTGCTGGGCTTCTTTATGGCAGCAGTCTATTTCACACGGTGTTCACATCACAGGCTCTACATTGATCGGACTCCTTTGAAGAATCCCCTGGCCCGCCCGCACGCGGGCCTTTTTTTGCCCGTTACGCCAGCAACGAACGTCACCGTTCGCTGGAGGTCAAACGATTACACGTCACCAAGGAGGCGTCTGATGGTTACTCACTTCAAAGTCGGCGGGCATCTGGCCTGCGGTCACAAAGGCAGCAAACTCGTCTCAACCAGCGAACTTACCCGGGTGAAATGCAGAAGCTGTCGCGAAACCGACGCGTTCAAGGATGCGCGCAAAGACCAGCGCAACGCTGCACGCCGCGCCGCACGCAAAGCCAACGTTACGCACACTGCCATAGACTGGCGTGCGGCTTGGGTCGAACGGCTCACCGCCATGGAAGGACGGCAGCGATTGCCACGTGGTTTTACCGGTCAGCCTTTCGTTTAGCTGACAGCTTCGGCGGCTGAATCGAACTCACTCGAGCCGGCCGCTGATGCCATGATTTCACGCAACGACATGCGTTTGAAGGCCTCGACCAGAACACGCCCCTCCTCGAGTGCACATGAGATGGCCAGCCGCATGGTCGCCTCCCCCAGATGCCAGATCAGAAACGCGGATTCACGAACCTGCTGCGCATCACCGCCTGGATACACACAAAGCATCGCGTCGGCCAATAACCCACCCGCTAGACGACTCTCTTGCAGCTCCAGCGCCATGAGCTGTTTGTCTGCCTGCATCCCGGACCAGATATTGTTTGATTCTAAGAATAATAGCGGCGTCACCGGGTGCGCATCATCGCCATGCCATTTTTGGCGGCGAACGAGTTCCTCGACTAGGATTCTATCGAACTAGAATTGCGCCGACGGTATTGGCGGGCACTCATCAAGGAGGGACAGATGACATCAATTCGTAAAACCGAGCAAACCTATCGCGCCTGGTCCAGCCCCATCTTGCTTGAGCTCAAGGAGAGAGAGCACCAGCTGGACGCTGCAGCCCGCCAGGCCCTTCAAAATGTCTTGGCAGAGCGAAGGCTTGTCAATACCGGCAACCCTTCCGGCGAAAATCGCCGCGAGGCGGATCCAGCGACTGACGGCCGGCATAAATAGCTTCGGTCAACTCAAAATAGCAGGCCAGAAACAAACAAGGGCTTGCATCAGCTTTCGCTCGCAAACCCTTGATTTTAGATGGTGCCCGAAGCCGGAATCGAACCGGCACGCCCTTACGAGCGGGGGATTTTAAGTCCCATGCGTCTACCAGTTTCGCCATTCGGGCGGTAGCGCGGTGAAGCAGTCTGAACCTGTCAAATAACGATTAACAGCTCTGACGCTTGTGCAGCAGAGGGGGAAATATATACATCCTGCTTCAGTGAAGCAAGTTCGCGACGGCCTTTTCAAGACTAATTCTTGCGGAACAACGCAAATAAAAAAGCTCCGTAAATCATAGATCTACGGAGCTCGTTTAAAGTGGAGGCCGAGGTCGGAATCGAACCGGCGTAGGTGGATTTGCAATCCACTGCATAACCATTTTGCTACTCGGCCTCAAACATCTGATGTCATCTAGCACAACATCAAACGCGTACAAACTTGGAATCAGATACGCGATCTAACTCCTTGAAAACATTGAGCTTTTTCAGCGGTCAGTGCTTTCGATGGCGTGAATTATGTACTGATTTCCAGAGGCTGGCAACCCCTTGATTTCAAAAAAAATTCTGTCAGGCGGTTTCTATGTTTTACGGGGGGCCTCAGCCCTTCTGGCTGGGATCGTTCGCTACGTCTTCCAACGCAATCAACGGTTCTATGCCCCAGTCGCCATGCAGGTACCAATCGTCTCCGATCATTTCGGCCGGATGCATCGTCCTGTCGGAGCCATTGCCGCACGCCAGGGAATTGGCTGGGCAGTATCTGTCGCAGCCCCAGCAAATGCGCTCGGGGTGCTTTGGGCTTATTGGAAAATTCTTGGCCATGTCGATCCCGTGTTCGCCTCAAGGATGTGCCACCAACCTACATCGCTTGCGCAAAAAAGCCCTTGATACAGATCAAGGACTGACATCGAAAGCCTGCACTCAATGTCAGTCTTACAGCTAAGCTTTGTCCTGCCGGGAATCGGCTGCGGCGCAGCGTTTTTCCGGCCCTTGGGCAGCCACACAAAAACACCTGGAGAGGCCTCTTATGCCTGGTAAAAAACCATCTGCCGGAGAACAAAGTCCTGTCCAATTGTCGACATGGGATGATGATGGCGCGGAAAAATCACTCAATGCAGAAGCATTTTCTTCTCCCCCCGACTTGACCAATGCAGAACTGGTACACCTTCGTGTCCGGGTGATTGCCCTGGAAAATCTGGTCATTGCGTTACTGACACAAGGTTCGGATCAACAGTTGGCCGTCGCCCGCGAAATGGCCGCCTACATTTCACCCAGACCCGGCTTCACCCAGCATCCTCTAACGATTCATGCGGCGGCGCAGATGAGCGACAGCGTCGACCGCGCTGAGCGATTTCGAAAGCGTTCCGGTTCATAACCTTAATCGCTGCAAACTTGACAATAATCATTATTATTCGCAAGAAAGCTTCCTACACTTGGGCTCCTACTCGCTAGTGCCCAGGAAGACATCATGCGTACGACCTTTTCGCTGTCACTCGCCCTGCTCCTCCTCACACCGTTGGCTCAGGCCAAGGAATACCCGATCGGCGAACCACAGCTGTGTCCGGGGCTGGAAGTCGGGGCGGTGTATTTGCAGCCGATCGAGATGGCACCTGCCGGAATGATGCGGGCCACTGTAGATTCCGATGTGCATCTGGAAGCCGACATTCGCGCCACGGCGGACAATCGACAAGGCTTTCAGGAAGGCAGTTTCGTGCCGTACCTCAATGTCTCGTTCAATTTGAAAAAACAAGGCAATGAGAACCAACTCAACGGTGATTTCCACGCCATGGTCGCCAATGACGGCCCGCACTATGGCGACAATGTAAAGCTGCTCGGTCCAGGCAAATATCAGCTGACCTTCACCGTCCTGCCACCCGGCGGTCATGGATCCCTTGGTCGCCATACCGATAAGGAAACTGGCGTAGCCCCCTGGTTTGAACGCTGCGAATTGCACTATGAGTTCATCTACGCCGGCATCGGTAAAAAAGGCGGTTATTGAATGAAGCGCCTGCACATTGCCTGGCTGATGCTTGCCGGAGCAGTGTTGCCATTGACGGCGTATGCCGAGTTACTCAGCTATGAGCTGAGCCTGCGCGATGGCCAGTTCTCCCCCGCCTTGCTGGAGGTTCCGGCTGGGCAGCGCTTCAAAATCATCCTGAAAAATATCGGTCAAGGGCCGGCCGAATTCGAGAGCACGCCATTGCGGGTTGAAAAAGTACTGTCGCCGGGAGTGACAACCTTCGTGGTCATTCACCCCCTCAGACCGGGTCACTATCCCTTCTTCGACGAGTTCAATCCGCAACTGCCCGAGGGCGGCATCCTCGCGAAATAACCCGTTCAGTACGGAGTTTCCATGAATCAATCAATGTTCATTGTCTGGCGCGAAAGCGTCGAGGCGCTGCTGGTAATCGGCATTCTCCAAGCCTGGGTCAGCCAGCAGCACCAGGGTCATCGACTGGTGAAGTACGTGTGGGCCGGTGTCATGCTGGGGTTGATGCTTTCGGGCCTGCTGGCGGTGTTGATTCTGTTTGCCGGTGAGGCCATGAGCGGCTCAGCCAGTGAATGGTTCCAGGCCGCACTCGCGCTGGTTGCCAGCCTGCTGATGGTGCAGATGGTCGGCTGGATGCACCGTCACGGGCGCACGCTCAAGCACGATTTGCAACGACACGCCGATAGCCACTTGGCCCGGCGAGGTGGCGCAGGTCTGTTACTGCTGGCCATGCTCGCCGTCAGCCGTGAAGGCAGTGAAACGGTGGTCTTTCTCTATGGCGCCGGTGCTCAGTTACGAGGTCCGCAGCTTGGTTTGTTTGCCGTCGGCGGTGCATTGGGATTGGTGTTGTCAGTGCTGACGATTGGGCTGCTGCACAGCAGTCGCCGGTTTATTTCGTGGCAGCGATTCTTTGCCATCAGCGAAGCTGTTTTGCTGATGCTTGGGGCGGCATTGTTGGTTAACGGCACCGAGCGAATCGGCGGTCAATTACTCGCCCTGGATTTACCGGAGGTGGTCTACAGCCTCGTTGGCGAGGCGCTTTGGGACAGCAGCGCAGTACTCAGCGACAGCCATGGTTTGGGTGGTTTTCTTGCCGGTTTTGCTGGTTATCGTGCGACGCCCAGTGGCATGACGTTACTGGTGCTGGCAGGTTATTGGCTGACTGTGGGCGGTTGGCTGCGCCAGCGTGCTGCGGAAAAAGTCCCATGCCTGAGCTGAGTCGTCGCAATCGATGGCTGCAGCGCCTGGGCGATGGAATGCGTCGCCATGCGCCGGTCATTCGTGCCGTGCAGTGGGCCGTTGTACTGTTCTATGCGTTGCTGCTGGTGACCCCAGCGCTGTTGCCGCTCCCGGACAGCCAGGCACGGCTGCTCGACAACCTGACCCTGTTCGCGCAGTTTTTGTTCTGGGGCATTTGGTGGCCATTCGTGCTGCTGTCGATCGTACTGTTCGGCCGACTCTGGTGTGGTGTTCTCTGTCCGGAAGGCTCACTCAGTGAATGGGCCAGCCATTACGGCAAAGGCTTGGGTGTGCCGCGCTGGTTGCGCTGGGGCGGCTGGCCAACCCTCGCGTTCTGCCTGACGACCCTCTACGGCCAGTTGATCAGCGTCTATGACTACGCCCAGGCGGCGTTATTGATTCTGGGTGGCTCGACTGTCGCGGCGGTGGCCGTCGGTCTGCTGTTCGCCCGGGGCAAGCGAGTCTGGTGTCGTTACCTATGCCCGGTCAGCGGCGTCTTCGCCCTGCTCGCCCGCCTGGCGCCCGTGCATTTTCAGGTAGACGAACACCGCTGGATAGAAAATGCCGCGCCGCGCCTGCCGCCGCCCAACTGCGCGCCCTTGCTCGACATCCGTCGACTGCAAGGCGCCAGCGACTGCCACGCCTGCGGACGCTGCAGTGGGCAACGCGGCGCCGTTCAGCTGATCGCCCGCTCCAGCAACCAAGAGATTCTTCACGCGACCGCGCAGACGCTTTCACCGTGGGACGCGCGTTTACTGCTGTTCGGTGTAATTGGCCTGGCGATGGGCGCGTTTCAGTGGACGGTCAGCCCCTGGTTTGTCGCCCTCAAACAAACCCTTGCCCAATGGCTGGTCGAGCACGACCAACTCTGGGCGCTGCAGGACAACGCGCCCTGGTGGCTGCTCACCCATTACCCGCAGCTCAACGACAGCTTCAGTTGGCTCGATGGTTTCAGCATCGTTGCTTACTTGAGCTTGAGTTCGATGGTGTTGGGCACGGCGTTGATGATTCTTATGCGCCTGACGGCTCGACTGGCACATAATCGCGCACTGTATTGGCCCCTGGCACTGACCCTCACGCCCTTGGGTGGTGCCGGATTGTTTCTCGGACTGTCGGCCACGACGGTGAAATTGCTGCGCTACGAAGGTCTGCTGCTGGAGTGGGTACAACCGACCAGGGCCTGTCTGTTAATGGCCGCGATGGGCTGGAGCCTGGTGCTAGGTTGGAAACGACTGGACCGCGAAGGCATTTCCCGCGCTCGACGCTGCGCTGGCAGCACTTGCCTGTTACTCGCCATCGGCCTGGTAGGGTTTGGCTGGTGGTTGCAATTCTGGGGCTGGGCCTGAGTACTTCAGCGCCCTCCTGCAACCACCCACCCGAACACTCAGACTTTAAAACGTGCCACTGTCTGGTGCAGCGCCCCCGCCATCTGCGCCAATTCGTGGCCGGCGGTGTGGGTATGTTGAGCGCCTAACAAGACCTGCTCGGACAAGTTACGAATACCCATCAGATTGCGATCCACCTCTCGAGCCACCAATGCCTGCTCTTCCGTGGCACTGGCAATCATCATGTTGCGCTCGTTGATCTGTGAGATCGACCGGGTGATTTCGTCCAGTGCATCGCCCGAACGCTGCGCCACTTCAAGGGTGGCTCGAACCAGATTGCTGCTGCTTTGCATGGCCGTTACCGCATGGCCGGTATCCAGACGAATGTTGCCAATCATCTGCTCGATCTCTTGGGTGGACTCTTGAGTGCGATGAGCCAAGGCGCGCACTTCATCGGCGACCACGGCAAAACCGCGTCCGGCATCCCCGGCGCGGGCCGCTTCAATGGCCGCGTTGAGGGCCAGCAAATTGGTCTGCTCGGCGATGCTGCGAATCACATCCAGGACCTTGCTGATGTCCTGCACCCTGCCCGCCAGTTGCTCGATGCGTTGCGAGGTATCGGTGACGCCATTCGCCAGTTCGCCGATTGAAACCACGGTTTCCTGAACCTGTTCACGCCCGCGCTGCGCGGTTTGTTCGGACTGCCGCGAGGCCTCGGAAGTGCTGACCGCATTGCGCGCCACTTCATCGACCGCAGCGGTCATCTGGTTCACAGCGGTAGCCGCCTGCTCGATCTCCAGACCCTGCAATTGCAGATTGCTGCTGGTCTGGCTGCTGACCGCACTCAGTTCTTCGGAAGAACTGGCCACCTGGTCAACCGAGTTCGCGATGTGCCTGACCATGGCATTCAGACTTTGCTGCATCTGATGCATATTCATCATCACGCTGCCGCCGTCACTTGAGCTCACGGGCACCTGAATCGTCAGGTCGCCCTGAGCCATTTGACTCAAAAACCGTGCGGCATCATCCGGCTCGCCACCCAGTGGCCGGGTCACACTGCGCGTGACGATCACCGCGGCGGCGATGACCAGCGCCACACAAAACAAAAACAACCCGAGCATATTGCGCCGGGCATCACTGTAGAGTTCCTGTGCCGACTGTTCACGGTCGGCGAATATTTTTCCTTGCAGCGCCATCAGCTCATCCAGGCTTTTATAAACCTGGTGTTCAGCTGGGACGACCTTTTGCTTGAGCTGCGCCATGGCGTCATCGAAGGCCCCTTGCCTGATCAACACCTGCACTTGGGTGAACGCAGCGACATAGACCTCGCGATTCTTTTTCAGGGCGGCGTAAGCGGCTTTGCCTTCTGGCAAATAGAACAGCGGCTCAAGCGTTTCGAGCGCCTGAGTGATGCGTTTCTTGGTGGTGTCGATCGACTGTTGCACTTGCTGATTGTCTTTATCGATCAGCAAGTCCCGGGTGTTCCTGGCGTTATCGCGCACGCCGGTGGCAATGATCATGATCGGATCGATCTTAGGCCAGTCCTGCTTGACGATAACCACCGCCTGTTCCTTGAGCGTTGCCAGATCGTGCAACGCGTAAAACGCCATGCCCATCAATGCCAGCGGCGCAATTGCAAAGCCGATGACAATACGGTGTGCCGTGCTTAATTTGGCCATATCAAATGCTCCCCGTTTGATACCTGCCAGAAAGGCAGCGCATTTGAAAACCTAATGGTGGATGTCACTGCTAAACGGTATTGCGCCGGCTCGGCTACCCCCGTAGCACGAAGGCTGGAAACAGCTCGCGCATCGCTTCCCATAAGTCAGGTAGCAAGGCTTGTGCCGAAATGCTTGGCAGCAGCGGATCGAACATCCGCTCGGTGCGCACCAGTTGCACGGCGAAACGTTTGACGCCGAGCTCGTTCAGACGCTGTGCCAGGATCAACAAACGCGCAGGCTCGAACAGATGCCAATGCACGGTGGTCCGACATTCGTAGTCGACACCGCTGGCGAGCAGATGCTCAAGGCTGCGCCAGTTGGCGGTTCCGCTACCCTCGACCCGAGTGATGGCCTGGCAATCCTCGGGCAACGCCTTCACATCGAAGCCGACCCAATCGGCCCCGGTCAGTGCCTTGGCGAACGCTGCGGGTTTAATGCCGGCGCTGTGTAAACCGATGCGAAATCCCATCGCCCGCACCTCATCCATGGCGCCCAGCAAACCATCCTGCAAGGTGGGCTCGCCGCCACTGAACACCACGGCATCGAGCAGGTCCTGTCGCCGTTGCAGAAACGCCAACACCCGCCGCCAATCCACTTCGTCTGCGCCTCGAGGCGGGATCAACTGCGGGTTGTGGCAGTAACGACAACGCCAGGCGCAACCCTGGCAAAACAACACGCAGGCAAGCAGTCCCGGATAGTCGATAGTGGTCAGGGGCACCATGCCCCCGACCCGAAGCGTTCGACTCATTGGCGCCCGGCCAGCGCCGCGCTTTCAGTGAAGTGCACCCGCTCGCGGTGCTCCGACTGTTTACCCGGATTGAACGCCGACACAGGACGGTGATAGCCCATCACCCGAGTCCAGACTTCGCAGCGTTGACGTTGAGCCTGGGGCAGTGTTTGCGATGCAGTCATGGTGAAGCTCCTTGCGGTTGAGTGGATCGAAATCAATGAACGGTGCCGAGCTTCTGTTCTCGCAGCAGCAGGACCTCGTCGCACTTGGGGCAGAACTCATGCTCGCCATCGAGGTAACCATGCACCGGGCAGATGGAGAACGTCGGGGTCACGGTCAGGTAAGGCAGGCGGAAGCGGCTAAGGGCCTTGCGCACCAGTTGCTTGCAGGCCTCGGTCGACGAAATCCGCTCGGCCATGTACAGGTGCAAGACCGTGCCGCCGGTGTATTTGCATTGCAGCTCGTCTTGAAGTTCCAGCGCCTCGAAAGGGTCTTCGGTGTAGCCCACGGGCAGTTGCGAGGAGTTGGTGTAATACGGTGCTTGCATGCTGCCAGCCTGGAGAATGTCGGGGTAGCGCTTGAGGTCTTCCTTGGCGAAGCGGTAGGTCGTGCCCTCGGCGGGCGTCGCTTCCAGGTTGTACATATGGTCGGTTTCTTCTTGAAAACGCAGCAGCGTGGTGCGCACATGGTCCAGCATTTTCAGGGCAAACTGCCGACCGTGTTCGGTGTGCATGCCCTCCTCGTCGCCGGTGAAATTGCGCAGCATTTCATGCATGCCGTTGAGGCCGATGGTGGAAAAATGGTTGCGCAGGGTTCCCAGATAGCGCTTGGTGTACGGGTACAAACCGGCATCCATGTGGTGCTGAATGACCTTGCGCTTGACCTCCAGGCTTTCCATCGCCAGTTCCATCAATGTGTCCAGGCGCTGCAGCAAACCGCTGGTATCACCTTTGAACACATAGCCCAGCCGCGCGCAGTTGATGGTCACCACGCCGAGCGATCCGGTCTGTTCCGCCGAGCCGAACAACCCGCCGCCACGCTTGAGCAACTCGCGAACATCCAGCTGCAAGCGGCAGCACATCGAGCGCACCTGATTGGGCTGCAGGTCCGAATTGAGAAAGTTCTGGAAGTAAGGCAAGCCGTAACGCGCGGTCATCTCGAACAGACGGTCAGCGTTTTCACTGTCCCACGGAAAGTCATGGGTGATGTTGTAGGTCGGGATCGGAAAGGTGAACACCCGCCCTTTCGCATCGCCGGCCTGCATCACCTCGATGTAGGCACGATTAAGCAGCTCCATTTCAACTTGCAGATCGCCATAAGCAAACGGCATTTCCTCGCCGCCGATGACGGGGATTTGCTCACGCAAATCCTGCGGGCAAACCCAATCGAAGGTCAGGTTGGTGAACGGTGTCTGAGTGCCCCAGCGCGAAGGAACGTTAAGGTTGTAGATGAACTCCTGGATCGCCTGGCGCACCTCCTGATAGCTCAGTTGATCCTTGCGCACATAGGGCGCCAGATAGGTGTCGAACGAGCTGAACGCCTGGGCGCCAGCCCATTCGTTTTGCAGGGTGCCGAGGAAATTCACCATCTGCCCCAAGGCACTGCTCAAGTGCTTCGGCGGACCGGCTTCGACTCGCCCCGGCACACCGTTAAGCCCTTCGTGCAACAGGGTGCGCAGCGACCAGCCAGCGCAGTAACCGGCGAGCATGTCCAGGTCGTGCACATGCAAATCCGCCTCGCGGTGAGCCTGGCCGATGGCCTCGCTGTACACCTCGTCCAGCCAGTAGTTGGCGGTGACCTTGCCCGACACGTTCAACACCAGACCGCCCAGGGAATAGCCCTGATTAGCGTTGGCCTGGACCCGCCAGTCGTCACGGTCCAGGTATTCGTTCATCGAGGTCGCCACCTCGACCATGGTCCGGCGGTCACGGCGCAAACGCCCATGCTGTTCGCGGTAGACGATGTAGGCGCGCATGGCGAGGAAAAATCCGGCGTCCATCAATACCCGTTCAACCCGGTCCTGGATTTGTTCGACATGCAGCCTCGGCAACCCTTCCAGCCTGGCCAATACCGCCTGAAGCAACCCTTCGACCTCAACCTCGCCGTACTCCCCCGTCGCCTTGCCGGCGGCGATCAACGCCTGACGGATTTTGTCGGCATCGAAGGCGACCTGGCTGCCATCGCGTTTGTGTAAGCGGTTACTTCCTACTGCGATCAGCGTGCTCTGCATTCGTCCTCCAGACACTACATATAGATGTTTAATTGCAAATAGACACAACATGCGGTGAAGGCTACGGACAAACTGCTGATATGCAATTGATCGATATCAAGATTTGTCGGCGAAAAAAAACCGCCCGAAGACGGCATAAGGAAATCGAGTGTGGGAGTGAGCCTGCTCGCGAACGCGGAGTGTCAGTCGACATCATTGTTGCCTGATAGAGCGCTTTCACGCCCTGAGCCTTTCCGTCAACGCGGTTTTGCTGTGTCCAGCTCGCTGGTCAACGGTGAGCCGTGCCGAAGCAAGGTCTGTAAATAAACGTTTTCGTCGTACACGGTGCTGGTCTTCCAGCACCGATAAACGATCCGGATCCACTTGAACGCCAGAGCCCTGAGGGCTGCTTGGTAAGAGCTGCCTTTGGCCCTTTGCTGGCGATAATACGCCTCTGCCCACACCGATTGATTGATGCTGTGGGCAGCCCACTCAACAAAGGTCTGGCGCAAAAAAGTTGCGCATTGATAGCGCCAGTGGACGACTTTTTTCTTGCCACTGCGTTCGGTGACCGGGGCAATTCCGGCATATCGCTGCACCGCACTGGCATCCTTGAAGCGATCACGCTGCTCACCAAAGGCGACCATCAACCGTGGGGCAAGCTGTTGTCCCGCGCCGGGCAAGGCCTTGAAGAGTCGGTAGTCGGCCAGGGTGTTGGCAGTTTTTTCGATCTCCCGATCAAAGTCTTTGATCGCCGTGATAACCCCTTTCAGTTGCGAGACCAGGGCCAGCACATACAGCGCTGAAGGACTGACCACGCCTGGATCTTCAGTCAACGGCATGGCTTTGGCGATCAATGCCAAACGCTGCTGATTGAGCTCAGCATGGCGAACATTATGCGCGTGAAGGAACTTCAAAACGCTGGCTGGCCGAGCGTGCTTAAGCACTTCAAATGTCGACCAGCGCGCCAAAAACTCACAGAAAACCAGCGTGTCATGGTCATGAAACAGCTCAAGAGCCAACGGGTAATACTGTTTGAGCATGCAGACCAGACGATTGCTGATCTTGACCCGGTCATCGACCAACCCGCGGCGATGTTCGGTCAGGCTGGCGAGCGAACGCATGGCGGAGCTTTGCTGGACCAGTTGAGGAAACCGTTCGGGATGATTCAGCAACAGCTCAAGCGCCCATTGAGCATCCGTTGGATCATCCTTGGCGCCACTGGGGACGAAGGTTTTACGGTGCCGGGCCAAGGTGCTCGGATTGATCGGAAAGATACAAAAAAACTCATATTTTTGCAGAGCCGCTATCAGTGGGCCTTTGTTCAACTCCACGGCGATCGCGATCGGGCCACCGTAACGTTGATGCAGCGACCTGGCCCAGCGATCAATCGACTCGGGCTCGTGGTCGATGACCTCGAAACTGCGCTGAGCCTCTCCAGCTATCTGCAAACAGATGTCGTGCTTGGCGTCTGCCCAATCAATTCCGATATAAGCAGTGAAACTCTGAGACAGGAGCGTTTGCATGGAACACCTCAACAGGCGCTAAAGTACATGCAGGGACATGCATGCTTGCGTCCAGCGAAGGCGATATAGAGAGCCGTGTCGGGCTTTCCCTGAGAATTCGTTAGAGGGCGCAAGCGCACCTGTGGACTCGAAGGTGAAAGCGTAATCATCGAGTGCTGCGCGAGCATATTCGTAGCCCGCAGGTGCATGTTCCTTCCTCGCCGACAACCGACTTCCAGCGAATATCAGTATGGAAGAGAAAGGAACGGACTACCTATATCGCGAGCAGGCTCGCTCCCACATTGGATTTTCTGTGTTTTACAGAACAGTTCAACCGCCGCTCATGTTCATGAATCTGACAATCTGCACCTCCCCGTCGGGGCTGAAGTCATGGCGCAGTGGTTTACCACGCAGCGCTCTCTGCACCGCGCTGATCACGGGCTGGTCATCCAGCGGATAACGCCGCAGCAATCCGCGTAAATCCAGGGCATCGTCCTGGCCCAGACACAGCAACAGCTTCCCTTCAACAGTCATCCGCACCCGATTACAGCTGCCACAAAAGTTGTGGCTGTTGGGCGAAATGAATCCGATCCGGGTCTCGGCATGGCGTTCCAGACGCACATAGCGCGCCGGTCCGCCGCTGTTTTCGGTGCTGTCGAGCAACCGATGCTGGTTGGCGATCAGCGTGCGCACTTCGTCGCTGGAACAAAACGACTCGCCCCGGGAACGACCGACGTCGCCCAAGGGCATTTCTTCGATAAAACTGATATCGATACGCTGATCGATGGCGTATTGCACCAATCCCAGGACTTCATCGAAGTTGCGTCCTTTCATCACCACACAGTTGAGTTTGATCCGCTCAAACCCTGCGTCCCGCGCCGCTTCGATGCCGTTGAGCACTTGATCGAGGTCGCCGTTACGGGTGATCGCCCGAAACTTCTGCCCGTCCAGGCTATCGAGGCTGATGTTCATCCGTTTGACCCCGGCGTCGACCAATGGCCGGGCCAGACGGCCCAGCTGCGAGCCGTTGCTGGTCATTACCAGTTCGCGCAAACCGGGCAAGGCAGCGATGTTGCGGCACAGTCCGACAATGCCGGGACGGATCAGCGGCTCACCGCCCGTCAGACGGATTTTGCGCACACCCAGGCTGACGAACAGCGTCGCCAAGCGCTGCAATTCCTCCAGGGTGAGCACCTGCTGACGCGGCAGGAAGGTCATGTTTTTCGCCATGCAATACACGCAACGAAAATCACACCGGTCCGTGACCGACATCCGCAGGTAATCGATCTGCCGCCCAAAACCATCCTGCATCACAACGTTCATCACTTCTCCCGGTTTACGCAATGCTCACTGCACCAGCGGTGAGTCGGCGCCCTGTAAGTGGATGCCGCGAATGTCGGCCGCACCGATCAGGGTTTGCAGGTATTGGACCAGCGCTTTCTGCCACACGCCTTGCTGCAACTGCGTACGGATCGCCGTCGACACCACTTCATAGGGCAACGGCATGCCTTCGATCCGTTGATCGACGCTGACCACATGCCAGCCGTAACGGCTTTCCAGTGGTTTGCTGGCCAGGCCCGGAGCCAGGGTGAACAGCTGACGTTCCAGTTCGGGCACGGTCTGGCCCTTGCTGATTTGTCCCAAAGAACCGCCTTGACCCTTCGACGGGCAAGCCGAATATTTCACCGCCAGCTCGGCAAAACTACCGGGGAATTCTTCCAGGCGCTGCAGCAGGATTTGTGCCTGATCATGCGCCAGCTCGCGGGCCTCGACATCGTCCGGTGCACATTCGAGCAGGATGTGCCGCACCGCCAGCAACGGCGCGCTGTGGAAGCGTCCGCGATTGTTTTCGTAGTAACGAAGACTCGTTTCCTCGTCGCACTGAGGCACTTTCACCTCACGTTCGAGCAGCAAGCGAGTAGCCGCTTCCTCTTCATTCTCACCGGCGCCGATCTCCAACGACACACCGAGTTCGGTGATGCGCTGCTGCAACAACTCGCGGATCACCAGTGCCTTGGCAGCCAAATAGACTGCCTCCTCACGGCTTTCGGCCGGGTGGTATTGCAGCTCCTGGGCCATCGCCTCCGGGGTGATCGACACCTCGTTGACGCTGATGATCGGCCACTCCTGTTCACTGCTGGCGATCAACTGCGCCGGAGCGTCATCGTCAGCCGCGGGCTCAACCGGCAGCGCTTCAAACTGCGCCTCTGCGACCGGCGCGATGTCGAGAACGTCCTGCGCTTTTTTTGAAGAACCGCAGCCACCGCTGCCCCCATTACCGCCACCACATCCACATCCACCTGACATGATTGTCTCCTCAGTACTTCTGACGAACGATTTGATAACGACGTCCCAGGTACCAGATCGGTGCACTGATCATGTGTACGAGACGGGTGAAGGGGAACAGCACAAACAGGGTCAATCCGAGAAACACATGCAACTTGTAGGTCAGCCCGACCGGCGCGATGGCCGCCGCCGCTTCCATCGGCCGCAACAGCACGGTGTTCTGCGCCCAATCGGCGAGCATCACCATCACCGAGCCATCCATGTGCCCGGTGGACGCGACGATGGTCAGCAGACCGAGCAGCAATTGCGTCAGCAGCACCAGCAGAATCAGAATGTCCGAAGGACTGGAGGTGGCGCGTACTCGTGGATCGGTGAGGCGCCGGTTGACCAGCATCAGCAGGCCAATCAGGCACAACAGACCGAAGAACCCGCCCGAGACCATTGCCAGCAACTGCTTGTTCTCAGTGCTGATCACATGGTGATAAATCGACGCAGGAGTCAGCAGGCCGACAAAGTGTCCGGCCAGCACGAACAACACACCGATATGGAAGAGGTTGCTCGCCACGCGCATGCCGCGCTGATTGAGCATCTGGCTCGAACCTGCCTTCCAGCTGTACTGCGACAAATCGAAGCGCGCCCAACTGCCAATCAGGCAAACCGCCAGGGCCACATAGGGATAGACCCCGAACAACAACAGATTCCATTTAGACATTGTCCACCTCCTTGGCTGGCACGGCGGCCAGCCCTTCATGCTGAAAATCCACCCAGTGCAACGGCACCGCGCTTTCTTCCCGGGCCTTGCCCGGCGCGCTTGGCAGCGAACTGCAACGGTCCTGCTGCTCGGCCTGGAGAAAGTCCACGGCCTCCTCTTCCCAGATCTTGTCGAGGGCTTCGAGGGAGTCGTCGCGAGGTTCCGCCGCGACTTGCGCCCGCAGGTCGGCCACCGCTTGATGGGGCTCGGCTCCGGCAATTTGCAGCAGCGCCCGGAAGCAACTGGCATAGGCGCTTTCACGCTCTTCCAGACGCGCCGCGAGCAAGGCCAGCAAGTGCGAAACATCCGCAAGGCCCTCGCGGGCCTCGATGTCTTCGCGGGTGGAAAGGAACTCCAGGTACAGCGGGATATAGTCCGGCAGCTCCTTGACGCCGATGGCAAAACCGGCGGCTTCGTATTGCGCCATCATGTCGACCATGGCCTGGCCACGGTCGCGGGATTCACCGTGCACATGCTCGAACAACAGCAGTGACAGCGAACGCCCCCGGCCAAACAGCGCACCGTAGTGCTCCTGCCCGTCCATCAGGTCATTGGCGCAGATCAGCTCAAGCAACTCGAACAACGCAGCACGCTGCGTCGGGCTGATTTCCCTTGACTGGATGATCGCTTGCTCCAGCTCGTCGCGACCGCCAATCAGCGCCTCGGTCGGGTAATCGAGCAGCAGCGAAATCACTTTGAGAATTTGCATGCTCATTCCTCCCACAACTGGACGGTTTTCAGGATGTCGCGGCGGTTGGCTTTCTTGGCGCCGAACATGTTGGTGTCGGAGCTGCCGCTACAGCCGCTGCCGAAACTGAAGCCGCACCCGGAGCGCTCGGCAAAGGCGTCGCTCATGGCGTCTTCACGGTGCGCACTTGGCACCACAAAACGGTCTTCGTAGTTGGCGATCGCCAGGTAGCGATACATTTCCTCGACCTGGGCCACACTCAGGCCGACATCCGCCAGCACTTGCAGATCCTGAACGCCGTCGACTTGCTCGGAACGTTTGTAGGCGCGCATCGCCAGCAAGCGTTTAAGCGCACGCTTGACCGGTTTTTCATCGCCCGCCGTCAGCAGGTTGGCCAGGTACTTCAATGGAATACGCAGGCTGTCGACGTCCGGGATCACCCCGTTCATGCCCACGGTGCCAGCGGTTGCGGCGTTCTGGATCGGCGACAGCGGCGGTACGTACCAAACCATTGGCAAGGTGCGATATTCCGGGTGCAGCGGCAGTGCGAGTTTCCAGTCCACGGCCATTTTGTAGACCGGCGAACGTTGCGCCGAGTCGATCACCGATTGCGGCACCCCGTCCTCCAGGGCCTGACGAATCACCGCCGGGTCATTCGGATCGAGGAAGATCTCCAGTTGTTTCTCGTACAGATCCTGCTCATTGGCGGTGCTCGCCACTTCGCTGATGCGGTCGGCGTCATACAGCAACACACCGAGGTAGCGGATACGCCCGACACAGGTCTCCGCGCACACGGTCGGCAGCCCGGCTTCGATACGCGGGTAGCAGAAGATGCATTTTTCGGACTTGCCGCTTTTCCAGTTGAAATAGATCTTCTTGTACGGGCAGCCGCTGATGCACATCCGCCAGCCACGGCATTTCTCCTGGTCAATCAGGACGATGCCGTCTTCTTCACGCTTGTAGATCGCCCCGCTCGGGCAAGCTGCTGCGCACGTCGGGTTGAGGCAGTGCTCGCACAGGCGCGGCAAATACATCATGAAAGTGTTTTCGTATTCGCCGTAAATGTCCGCCTGGATCTTGTCGAAGTTCTTGTCCTTGCGGCGCTTGGCGAATTCGGTGCCGAGGATTTCCTCCCAGTTCGGGCCCCACTCGATCTTCTCCATGCGCTTGCCGGAGATCAGCGAACGCGGGCGTGCGGTAGGCTGATGCTCGCCCAGCGGCGCGGTGTGCAAGTGCTGGTAATCGAAGTCGAACGGTTCGTAGTAGTCGTCGAGGCTCGGCAGGTCCGGGTTGGCGAAAATGTTCGCCAACACGCGGAATTTACCGCCGATGCGCGGGTTGATCGTGCCGTTGGCATTGCGGATCCAGCCGCCCTTCCACTTGTCCTGGTTTTCCCATTCTTTCGGGTAGCCGATCCCGGGTTTCGATTCGACGTTGTTGAACCAGGCGTATTCCATGCCTTCGCGGCTGGTCCAGACGTTTTTGCAGGTGATCGAACAGGTGTGGCAACCGATGCATTTGTCCAGGTTCAGAACCATGCCGATTTGTGAGCGAATCTTCATCTCAGTTCTCCTCGATATCGGTCGGCAGGGGACGCGGCAGATCATCGCCGGACGAACCATCGAGCCAGTCGACTTTGGACATTTTGCGCACCACGACAAATTCATCGCGGTTGCAACCGACCGTGCCGTAATAGTTGAAACCGTAGGCTTGCTGGGCGTAGCCACCGATCATGTGGGTCGGCTTGAGCACCACCCGGGTGACCGAGTTGTGGTGGCCGCCACGGGTCTTGGTGGTTTCCGAACCGGGCACGTTCACGATCCGTTCCTGAGCGTGATACATCATCACCATGCCGTCCTTGACCCGTTGGCTGACCACCGCGCGGGCGGTCAGTGCGCCGTTGATGTTGAAGCACTCGATCCAGTCGTTGTCTTCGATGCCGGCGCGTTTCGCGTCGTTCTCCGAAAGCCAGACAATCGGTCCGCCACGACTGAGGGTGAGCATCAACAGGTTGTCGCTGTAGGTGCTGTGGATGCCCCATTTCTGGTGCGGGGTGATCCAGTTCAGGACGATTTCGATCTCGCCGTTGCTGCGCTTGCCTTTCACGCCTTCGATGGTGCGGGTGTTGACCGGCGGCCGATAACTCATCAGTTGCTCGCCGAACGCCTGCATCCACGGGTGATCCTGATAAAACTGCTGGCGACCGGTGATGGTGCGCCATGGGATCCCTTCGTGAACGTTGGTGTAGCCGGCGTTGTAGCTGACGTGATCGTCTTCGAGCCCCGACCAGGTCGGGCTGGAAATGATCTTGCGCGGCTGTGCCTGAATGTCGCGGAAGCGGATCGCTTCGTGGGCTTTGGACAGCGCCAGGTGGCTGTGGTCGATGCCGGTGAATTCCGACAGCGCAGCCCAGGCCTTGACGGCAACCTGGCCGTTGGTTTCCGGCGCCAGGGACAGAATCACTTCAGCAGCATCGATTGCCGTGTCGATTTTCGGCCGACCCTGACTGATACCGGCATCGCCTTCTTTGTGATTGAGTTCACCGAGGAATTTCACTTCGTCTTCAGTGTTCCAGTTGATGCCCTTGCCACCGTTGCCGTGTTTCTCCAGCAATGGCCCAAGCGAAGAAAACTGCTTGTAGATGTTCGGGTAGTCTCGCTCCACCACATGCAGGTTCGGCGCGTTCTTGCCTGGCTCCGGTGCCACGCCAGCGCTTTTCCAGTCGGTGCCGCCAAACGGTTGGGCCAATTCGCCTACGCTGTCGTGCATCAGCGGGATGGTCACCAAGTCCTTCTCAACGCCCAGATGCCCTTCGGACATGCTGGAAAACGCCTTGGCGATGCCTTTGTAGATTTCCCAGTCGGAACGCGATTCCCACGCCGGGTCGATGGCCGCCGACAACGGGTGAATGAACGGGTGCATGTCCGAGGTGTTCATGTCGTCTTTTTCGTACCAGGTTGCCGTCGGCAACACGATGTCGGAATAGACGCAGGTCGAGGACATGCGGAAGTCCAGCGTAGTGACCAGATCGAGCTTGCCGATGGCGCCCTCGTCCACCCATTCGGCTTCTTCGGGTTTGCAGTCGCCGACCTGGCCGATGTCTTCGTTCATTACCCCGTTCTTGGTGCCAAGCAGGTACTTGAGCATGTACTCGTGGCCCTTGCCCGAAGAGCCCAGCAGGTTGGAACGCCAGATGAACATGTTGCGCGGGAAGTTGACCGGGCTGTCCGGTTGTTCGCAGGAGAAGCGCAGCGAACCATCCTGCAGCGACTTGACCACGTAGTCTTTCGGGTCCATGCCGGCCGCAGCCGCGTCGCGGCAAATGTGCAAAGGGTTAGTGTTGAGCTGCGGTGCGCTGGGCAACCAGCCGGCGCGTTCGGCGCGGATGTTGTAGTCCAGGGCATGCTCGGGGAACTGCGATTTATCGGCCAGCGGCGAGAGCACGTCGTGCATGCTCATTTTCTCGTGACGCCACTGCGAACTGTGGGCGTAGAAGAAGCTGGTGCCGTTCATTTGGCGAGGCGGACGGTTCCAGTCCAGGCCGAACGCCAGGGGCAGCCAGCCGCATTGCGGACGGAGTTTTTCCTGACCGACGTAATGCGCCCAACCGCCACCGGTCTGGCCGACACACCCGCAGAGCATGAGCATGTTGATCAGCCCGCGGTAGTTCATGTCCATGTGGTACCAGTGATTCATCGCCGCACCGACGATGATCATCGAGCGGCCCTTGGTCTTGTCGGCGTTGTCGGCGAACTCACGGGCAATCTGGATCGCTTTCTCGCGGCTGACGCCGGTGATCTGCTCCTGCCAGGCTGGGGTGCCAGGCACCGAGGCGTCATCGTAATCCTTGGCGACGTTGTCACCACCCAAACCGCGATCGATCGCCAGGTTGGCGGCCGACAGGTCGAACACGGTGGCGACTTTGGCTACGCTGCCGTCCGCCAGCACCACGTTATGCACCGGCACGCGGCGGTACTGCACGGCATCGCCGGCCACGTGCTGAAAGTGTTCGTGGGACTCGCCGGCAAAATACGGGAACGCCACTTCGGCGACGTCATCACCGATCAAGCTCAGCTTCAGATCGATCTCACGGCCTTCGCCACCTTCACGAGGCAGGATGTTCCACTTGCCCTTCTCGCCCCAGCGATAACCGATGGAACCCTGAGGGGACACCAGTTCACCGCTGACATCGAGGGCGATGGTTTTCCATTCCGGATTGTTTTCCTGGCCGAGGTTGTCGGTCAGGTCACTGGCGCGCAAGAAGCGGTCCGGCTGATAACCGGCGCCCGGTGCCTTGTCGACCATTTGTTTGAGTAGCACCAGCACCGGCAAATCGGTGAAGCGCTTGGCGTAATCGGTGAAATAGGCGCTCGGTTTGTCCAGGTGGAATTCTTTGAAGATCACATGGTTGAACGCTTGGGCCAGCGCCGCATCGGTGCCCTGCTTGGGGTTCAGCCACAGATCGGTGAGCTTGGCGACTTCCGAATAGTCCGGGGTGATCGCGACCGTCTTGGTGCCCTTGTAACGGACTTCGGTAAAGAAGTGCGCATCCGGGGTGCGGGTCTGCGGGACGTTGGAGCCCCAGGCAATGATGTAGTTGGAGTTGTACCAGTCGGCCGATTCCGGCACGTCAGTCTGCTCGCCCCAGACCATCGGCGAGGCCGGTGGCAAGTCGCAGTACCAGTCGTAGAAGCTCAGGCAGGCGCCGCCGATCAGCGACAGGTAACGCGAACCCGCAGCATAGCTGACCATCGACATGGCCGGGATCGGCGAGAAACCGACGATCCGGTCGGGGCCGTACTGCTTGATCGTATAGACGTTGGCCGCGGCGATGATCTCGTTGACTTCCTCCCAGTTGGAGCGAATGAAGCCACCCATGCCGCGCTTGCTTTTATAGGAGTCGGCCTTGGCCTTGTCCTCGACGATGCTGGCCCAGGCTTCGACCGGCGCCATGGTCTGCCGCGCATCGCGCCAGAGCTTGAGCAACGGCTTGCGGATTTTTGGGTACTTGAGCCGGTTAGCGCTGTAGATGTACCAGCTGTAACTGGCACCACGGGGACAGCCACGGGGCTCATGGTTCGGCAGATCGTTACGGGTGCGCGGGTAGTCGGTCTGCTGGGTTTCCCAGGTGATCAGGCCGTTCTTGACGTAAATTTTCCACGAGCAGGAACCGGTGCAGTTCACCCCGTGGGTGGAACGCACGATCTTGTCGTACTGCCAGCGTGAACGGTAGACGTTCTCCCAGTCGCGAGACTCTTTGCGGGTCTCGCCATGACCGTCGGAAAACTCGTTTTGCTTGCGATTGAAAAACTTCAGTTGATCCAGTAAATGACTCACGGTGTAGTCCTCTCAGGCTTGCTGCGGGGTTCTGTGCCCCGCCCACGCAATGGTTGGATTCGGGTCGTCTTAGCAGGGTGTCGCCGCGCCTTTGCGCGCGTACCACCACCAGGTCACCACGATGCAGCTCAGGTAAAAGCCGACGAACATGTAGAAGGCCATCTCGGGGCCGCCGGTCTGGGCCATCGAAGTACCGAAGGATTTGGGAATGAAGAACGCACCGAAGGCGCCCATGGCGGAACTGAAGCCCAGAACGGCGGCCGACTCTTTGCCGGCGTTCTTCAGTGCTTGTTCACGTACAGCGGGTGGTTTGCCGACACAGGCTTTTTCATGCTGTGTGCGGAAGATCACCGGGATCATGCGGAAGGTGGAGCCGTTGCCGATGCCAGTGGTAATGAACAGCAGCATGAACATGCCGAGATAGCCGTAGAAGTTGCCGCCCGAGCCGTTCTGCGGCAGGAAGTGCATGACGCCGAAGACCATCACGATCATCGCCACGAAGTTCCACAAGGTCACCTTCGCGCCACCGAGCTTGTCCGCCAGCCAGCCGCCCAATGGACGCACCAGCGCGCCAACCAACGGGCCGAGGAAGGCGAATTTCAAGGCGATGACGTCAGGGAAGGAGGTTTTGATCAGCAGCGGAAACGCCGCGGAGAAACCGATAAACGAACCGAAGGTCGCCAGGTACAACCAGCACATCAGCCAGTTGTGTTTGCGTTTGAAGATCACCGCCTGTTCGCTGAACGAGGCCCGAGCACTGGACAGGTCATTCATGCCGAACCAGGCCAGCACCGTCACCAAGACAATGAACGGCACCCAGATGAAACCGGCGTTCTGCAACCACAATTGGCCGCCATCCGGCAGTGCTTGCGGCGAGCCGCCCATGAAGCCGAACACACCGAAGGTGATCACCAGCGGCACACAGAACTGCATCACCGAGACGCCCAGGTTACCCAGCCCGGCATTGAGACCAAGGGCTGTGCCCTGCTGCGACTTGGGATAGAAGAAGCTGATGTTGGACATGCTCGAGGCGAAGTTGCCGCCACCAAAACCGCAGAGCAAGGCAATCAACACGAACACGCTATACGAGGTGCTCGGGTCCTGCACGGCGAAGCCCATCCAGATCGATGGCAACAAAAGCGACGCGGTGCTCAGGGCAGTCCAGCGACGGCCACCGAAGATCGGCACCATAAAGGAATAGAAGACGCGCAAGGTCGCACCGGACAACCCCGGCAACGCCGCCAGCCAGAACAGCTGGTCGGTGGTGAAGCTGAAGCCGATGGCGTTCAAACGTACAATCACCGTGCTCCAGACCATCCACACCGCAAAGGCCAGCAGCAGCGCAGGAATGGAAATCCACAAGTTGCGCGTGGCGGTCTGTTTGCCGCTACGTCCCCAGAATGCTGGGTCCTCGGGGCGCCAGTCATGAATGACCGGGCCTTTTTCAGGCTTTTGCAGAACGGACATGTTCTTCTCCTAGGGCAATGCTGGAAATCGGGGACGGGGTCAGCAGCGGCGCTTTACCCAGCACCGGGCTTTTGCGTATTTCGCTGAAGTACATCCAGGTGAGGGAGACCCAGACCACGCCGTACATCAACATGAAGCAGGAAGAGCGCACGCCGGTGAGGTCCACCAGGGCGCCGAACAGGATCGGCAACACGAAGCCGCCCAGGCCACCGGCGAGGCCGACGATGCCGGACACCGCGCCCATGTTTTTCGGGTAGTCATTGGCGATGTATTTGAAGACCGAGGCCTTGCCGAACGCGAAGGCAATGCCCATGACGAACAGCAGCACGGTGAACAGCGCGGGATTGAGGCCGATGTGGAAATCCACCGGGCCACTGATCGTTTGCACTTGCAGTTGGGTCTGGGGGTACGAGAGCAGGAACAGGCAGATCCAGCTGACCCACAACACCCACCAGGTCACGCTTTGCGCACCCCAGCGGTCCGACATCCAGCCGCCGACGGCACGCAGCACGCCACCGGGCAAGGAAAAACAGGCCGCCAGCAGCGCCGCGCTTTGCAGGCTGAAACCGTATTCCTGCACGTAGTACTTGGTCATCCACAGCGCGAGGGCGACATAGCCACCGAAGACGATCGAGTAGTACTGGCAGTAGCGCCACACCGCCGGGTCCTTCAGCGAGCTCAATTGCTCACGCAACGTGGCGCCGGTGGCACTGCGGTGATCCTTGTTTTCGGCGCTGAAGAACCAGAACAACAGCGCGGTGATGAAGAGGATCGCGCTGAAGACTTTCGGCACCAGCTGCCAACTGCCGGCAGCGATCAGTGCCGGGGCGAGAAACTTGGTCACCGCGGCCCCGGCGTTACCGGCACCGAAGATGCCCATCGCAAAGCCCTGATTCTCCTTGTCAAACCATTTGGCGACGTAGGCAATCCCGACCGAAAACGAGCCGCCGGCCAGGCCGACGAACAAGCCCAGCACCAGGAACTGCCAGTAGGCAGTGGCGTGACTGATCAGGTACAGCGGCGCCACGCAGGCCAGCATCAGCAGGAAGAACACACTGCGACCGCCAAAACGGTCGGTCAGCAGACCCAGTGGCAAACGCACCAGCGAGCCGGTCAGTACCGGGGTCGCGGCCAGCAGGCCGAACTGGGTTTCGTTGAGCTGGAGCAGATCCTTGATTGGCACCCCGAGCACGGCAAACATCATCCAGACCATGAAACAGACTGTGAAGGCCAGCGTGCTCATGCCCAGCACCAAGCCTTGTCGTACTTGCGGTTGGTTCACAATGCTCTCCAGTCAGTTAGCCATGGCGGCAGACTAGAGAGGCCAACCCCGCAAAAACTTGATCCATGTCAACGAAGCCCTAGGGAGCATAGGCCTATGCTTGTGCGGTCTACCTCTAAGGAGGTAGTTCAACCAAACCCTGAAGTTGTTTGTTTATCAGCGTCTTAGGGATTTCTACCAATGTTTTTGCTGACAAGGATCAGTCGACAACTCTTTAGAGGTAGCGCGCCCGGGATCGGCGGCAAAACCCCACCCTGGAGCTCCACGTGCTCTGTTTTCCTGATTTTTTCCCGGACCTGCGCTGATGATGCGCTGGTTACGCAGCTCCTTGCCCGCTCGCGCCGGGGTGGCGGTGATCCTGATCGCCGTGCTCGCCCTCGCCAGTTCATTGAGCGCCGGACTGATCGCCTGGTTCAGCCAGGGCGATGCCGCCGCCATCAACACCGCAGGCTCGGTGCGCATGGAGACCTACCACCTGAGCTGGAAACTGGCGGCTGGCGCCACCGGCGAAGAAATTGCCGCCGTCACCGACAGCCTGCAAACCCGACTCAACAGCCAGTCACTCAAGGCTGTGCTGGAAGATGGCCCGACCACCGCGCTGCAAATCAGCTATGGGCAAATCCAACAGCGATGGAACGAGGATTTGCGCCCGGCACTCGAGCGCGGCGATGCCGCCTATTTTCAGGTCCAGGCCCTGCCCTTCGTTGAACAACTGAACCAGTTCGTCAACCTGTTGCAGCGCGAAAGCGAACAAAAGCAAGGCTGGCAACAGGTGATCCAGGGACTGGCCTTGTTCACCACCATGATTGTCCTGCTGCTTGGGCTTTACGAGCTGCAGTGCGGCGTAATCACGCCCTTGAAAGAGTTGGTGGACGCGACCCAGCGCTTTCGTCGCGGCGATTTCAAGGTGCGGGTCAACCATCAGTCCCAGGACGAGCTGGGCCAGTTGGCCACAAGCTTCAACGCCATGGCCGAGACGATCGAAGAGTCGCACCGCACGCTGGAGAGTCAAGTCCAGCAAAAAACCCTGAACCTGCAACAAGCCAATGCCGCCCTCGAACTGCTGTACCAAAGCAGCCGCAGCCTGGCCACACGCCTGGCCAATGCCGAAGGGCTGGATGAATTGATTCGACGCTTCCAGCAACGCCTGCCCGGCTTGCGCCTGTCGCTGTGTCTGCAAGGGCAATTGCAGGCACCGGCCCAGCAGTTACTCGCCCTGCACGGCGCGAACATCCGCGAAGTTTGCGCCAGCAGCGACTGCGCCACGTGCCAGAAGCACCACAAGGCCAGTCCACAAACGTTCAGCATTAGCAATCAGGGCAGTGAACTGGGTGAACTCAAGGCGCATTTTGTCGACGGGCATCCGACGCAAGCTTGGGAAACCCAACTGATCCAGGCCCTGGCCAACCTCATCGGCACGTCGCTGTCGCTCAAGCGTCAACGGGAACAGGATCATCGCCTGCTGTTGCTCGACGAACGCACGATCATTGCTCGCGAGCTGCACGATTCACTGGCCCAGGCCCTGTCCTACATGAAGCTGCAAGTCAGCCGCCTGCAGACCCTGATGCGCCGTGGCGAACCGGTCGAGACCCTGGAAAACGTCACCGCCGAGCTGCGCGAGGGGCTGAACAATGCCTACCGCCAGTTACGTGAGTTGCTGACCACCTTTCGCTTGCAGATTCACGACGCGGGACTGGTGCAGGAACTCAAGGACACCGCCGAGGAGTTCTCCCGTCGCGGGGAATTTCAGGTGCACCTGCACGTCGACGCGCTGGCCTTTCAGTTATCGGCCAGCGAACAAATCCACATATTGCAGATCACCCGCGAGGCGCTCTCCAATTGCCTGCGCCACGCCCACGCACAAAACGCCTGGCTAGAACTGCGTCAGGACGGTGAAACCGTCAGGCTCATCGTCGAAGACGACGGGCGCGGGTTTAGCGGCAACGTCGACCAACGCGAACACCATGGCCTGAACATCATGGATGAGCGGGCCCGCAGCTTGCGCGGCCAGCTGCAGATATTTCCCAGGGAGCCGCAAGGCACCCGCGTCCAACTGGAATTCCAACCGGAGTTTCTCGGGCAGCAAACAGAAGGTAGCGTCACATGAACCCGTCCCTGCAACACACCATCCTGCTGGTCGACGACCATCCGATGATGCGTCACGGCATCCGCCAGATGCTCGAACTCGAAGATGATTTCCTGATCGTCGGCGAAGCCGGCAACGGTGAAGAAGCCCTCGGTCTTATCGAGCCGCTGCAACCGGATCTGGTGTTGCTCGATAACAACATGCCGCAGATGAATGGCATTGAAACCCTGCGCCAGTTACGGGCGATGCACTACACCGGCAAGGTGCTGCTGTTCACGGTCTCGGACGCTGAAGACGATATTCGCGACGCACTGCGTCTGGATGCCGACGGCTATCTGCTCAAGGACATGGAGCCCGAACTGTTGATTCAGTACATCCGCAATGCCTTGAACGGCGAATTGGTGATCAGCCCGGGCCTGACCCAAGTCATGGCCCAGGCGCTGCGCTCACCGCAACGCCAGACCGTGGTAGAACTGACCGAGCGTGAGCGTCAGGTGCTGAAAACCATCGCCAGCGGTTTCAGCAACAAAGTCATCGGGCACAAGCTGGGCATCACTGAAGGAACGGTCAAGGTTCACGTCAAAAACCTGCTGCACAAACTCGGCTTGCGCTCGCGGGTAGAGGCAGCGGTGTGGGCCATGGAGCATCTGCGCAATGCAGGCTGACGGGCATCCCTCCTTAGAGGTAGGCCGGCAGAGGCATAGGTCAATCGCCTCGTGCTCTCTACTATGACCTTCAGCGGAGGTACGCCATGCTGACCCACCCTTCCATCGTTTTAACGTTGCGCCGTCATCATCTGTTCAGCCAACTGCCGGAGAAAATCTTCGAGGAAGTCTGCGGCCTGGCGATGCTCAAGCGCCTGGCCTGTCACAACACGCTCATGCATCAAGGGGATCCGGCCAAGCGTTTTTTCCTGCTGGTCAGCGGTCAGATAAAGTTGTACCGGCTCACGGGCGAAGGTCAGGAGAACCTGGTGGAGATCATTCAGCCCGGCCAGACTTTTGCCGAAGCCCTGCTGTTCAGCCAGGCCCGTCTCTACCCGGTGAGCGCCACGGCGCTGAAGGACAGCGTGCTAGTGAGTATCGAGGGCAACCATTACCGCAATGCACTCGAAGACCAGCCGAAAGTTTGCCTGGCCATTCTGGCGAGCATGAGCGTTCACCTGCACCTGCGTCTGCGCGACATCGACACCTTGACCATGGCCAGCGCGAGCCGTCGGGTGATCAATTTTCTGTTTCAGGAACGCAACCCGATCAGCGGCTTGATTGTCTTGCAGGTGTCCAAACGCCTGGTCGCCTCGAAGCTGGGTATTCAGCCGGAAACCTTTTCGCGGATTTTGCACCGTTTGGTGGACAGCGGCCTGATCGCCATGGAGCGACGCAATATCAGCATCCTCGCCGAAGAAGGTCTCGCGGCATTCCAATAGACGCAATTGACCGCAATCAATGCGCATTGCCACCGGCCTTGCACACTGAAGAAGGTTATCCATGGAGAGTGCTCATGCCCCGTTCAAACTTGCCTCTGGTTTACTCCTGCTCAGGCTGCTCCAACGTCGCCCAACTGGCCAATACCCTGGCGGTGCGACTGGATCGCAGCGGACTGGCCGAGATGTCCTGCATCGTCGGCGTCGGCGGGCATGTGGCGGCACTGGTCAACAAGGCGCGTTCGGGGCGACGGATCTTCGCGCTGGACGGCTGCCCGCTGGAATGCGTCGAAAACTGCCTGCAGCAACATGGACTGCATGCGGATGTGCACTTGATTCTTAGCCATCACGGGCTGCGCAAGCGCAATGGCGAAGACTGCACGCAGGCGCAGGGTGATGAGTTGTTTGAAGAGATCAGGCAGTTGATTGCCAGTGATGCCCGGAAGGAAGAAAGCCTGCAGGAAACGATGGCCTGAAGAACTACGAAAACCCACTGTGGGAGCGAGCCTGCTCGCGATATAGGTAGTCCGTTCCTTTCTCTTCCATACTGATATTCGCTGGAAGTCGGTTGTCGGCGAGGAAGGAACATGCACCTGTGGGCTACGAATTTGCTCGCGCAGCACTCGATGATTACGCCTTCACCTTCGAGTCCACAGGTGCGCTTGCGCCCTCTAACGAATTCTCAGGGAAAGCCCGACACGGCTCTCTATATCGCCTTCGCTGGACGCAAGCATGCATGTCCCTGCATGTACTTTAGCGCCTGTTGAGGTGTTCCATGCAAACGCTCCTGTCTCAGAGTTTCACTGCTTATATCGGAATTGATTGGGCAGACGCCAAGCACGACATCTGTTTGCAGATAGCTGGAGAGGCTCAGCGCAGTTTCGAGGTCATCGACCACGAGCCCGAGTCGATTGATCGCTGGGCCAGGTCGCTGCATCAACGTTACGGTGGCCCGATCGCGATCGCCGTGGAGTTGAACAAAGGCCCACTGATAGCGGCTCTGCAAAAATATGAGTTTTTTTGTATCTTTCCGATCAATCCGAGCACCTTGGCCCGGCACCGTAAAACCTTCGTCCCCAGTGGCGCCAAGGATGATCCAACGGATGCTCAATGGGCGCTTGAGCTGTTGCTGAATCATCCCGAACGGTTTCCTCAACTGGTCCAGCAAAGCTCCGCCATGCGTTCGCTCGCCAGCCTGACCGAACATCGCCGCGGATTGGTCGATGACCGGGTCAAGATCAGCAACCGTCTGGTCTGCATGCTCAAACAGTACTACCCGTTGGCCCTGGAGCTGTTTCATGACCATGACACGCTGGTTTTTTGTGAATTTCTGGCGCGCTGGTCGACCTTTGAAACGCTTAAGCGCGCTCGGCCAGCCAGCGTTTTGAAGTTCCTTCACGCGCATAATGTTCGCCATGCTGAGCTCAATCAGCAGCGTTTGGCATTGATCGCCAAAGCCATGCCGTTGACTGAAGATCCAGGCGTGGTCAGTCCTTCAGCGCTGTATGTGCTGGCCCTGGTCTCGCAACTGAAAGGGGTCATCACGGCGATCAAAGATTTTGATCGGGAGATCGAAAAAACTGCCAACACCCTGGCCGACTATCGACTCTTCAAGGCCTTGCCCGGCGCGGGACAACAGCTTGCCCCACGGTTGATGGTCGCCTTTGGTGAGCAGCGTGATCGCTTCAAGGATGCCAGTGCGGTGCAGCGATATGCCGGAATTGCCCCGGTCACCGAACGCAGTGGCAAGAAAAAAGTCGTCCACTGGCGCTATCAATGCGCAACTTTTTTGCGCCAGACCTTTGTTGAGTGGGCTGCCCACAGCATCAATCAATCGGTGTGGGCAGAGGCGTATTATCGCCAGCAAAGGGCCAAAGGCAGCTCTTACCAAGCAGCCCTCAGGGCCCTGGCGTTCAAGTGGATCCGGATCGTTTATCAGTGCTGGAAGAGCAGCACCGTGTACGACGAAAAGGTTTATTTACAGACCTTGCTTCGGCACGGCTCGCCTTTGATCAGCGAGCCGGACACAGCAACATCGTGTTGACGGAAAGGCTCAGGGCGTGAAGGCGGTGTGTCAGTCAACATCAATGTTGAATGAACTGGCCCCTTCGCGAGCAGGCTGGCTCCCACAGTTTTACTGCGTCGCCAAGCCCTTCCCGGCCCGCTCCAGATTGCGCCACAACCACACCGGCAAGACGTCAGGATCAAGGCTGTCGATCAGATTCTTCAGCGCCAGCCCCAACTCCGTATCGCCCTCGATCACCAGGCGCCTGCGAAAGAAAAGCGTGTCCGGATCTTCCTGACGGCTGGCCAGCAATAAGAACTCTCGCCAGTTACCGCTGATGGTCACGTGCGCCGTAGCACGTTCGGCAATCCGCAACCCTTCACGGGTGAGCGTCAGGTACCAGGACAAACCCAGATCCGGGATCCGCAGGCACAACCAGCGCCCGCGCAACACTTCAAATTCGCCATCGCGCAACGGCTCGGCGAGGCAGCGATTGAGCGCCTGCTGCAACGCCAGGCGCTGCACTGCAAAGGGCACCCGACGTACCAGCGGCAGTAACCGGTCGGCGCCCTTCAACAGCCATTTTTTACGATTCAACACAGGCCGACCTCCTCGACGCGCAACATGCCGGCCTGGCCATGCCAGTAGCCATTGCAACCGTCAACGAACAGCGGCGGTGTCTCGCCCAGACGAACCCGTTGATAGCCGGCAATGACCTCGGCCATGCCCTGAGCACGGGGACTCAAACGCAACAGATCGGCACCACAGGCCACCAGCCCGGCGTAGTCCGCCAGCAGATTGGTCACCTCGGCCGACATCGTTTGAATACCGTTAATGGTGAACAGCGCCTGCCCTTCCTGACTGGTCAGTGCCAGGCCGTCGGGGTAGTTGAGGCAGCAGAACCGGCAGTCGTCCTTGGGCAGGTTTTCCGCCCGGGCCGTAAAGCAGCGTGCGGAATAGGCCAAGGGCAAATGCCCATAGGCAAAGATCTCGACTTCTGGAACCTCACGGCCCAGTTCGCGCACCTGTTCGAGTACGTCGCCAATCAGCGCCGCCGAACATTCCACGGGCGGCACCCATCGGGTCATCCCGCAGTCTAGCAACTGCGCCAGCGTATGACCGTTGTACAGATTAAGAGCAGGACCACCCACGAAAGGCAACTTGCGCTCGGCCATAAACTGCACCGCGCCCATGTCGTTGGCTTCCACCAGCAACTGGCCGTTGTCGCAGAGCCGACGTAGGCTGGAGAGCTCGGACGCCGCTTCGATCAACGTCAAGCTGGAGAGCACCAACTGTGCCTGGCTGCATTCCTGTAACTCGCGCCCCAGCCCCAGCCATTGATCGAGTGAAAAGGCCCGGCGTTTCGAGCACACGGTTTCCCCCAGATAAATCACATCCAGGGGCAAGGCCGACATCTCGGCGTAAAAATGACTGAGTTGTTCTTTGTCCCAATAAAACAGGACCGGTCCAAGGCTGAGCTTCATGTCGCCTCCCTCATTGCCATGATCGATGATAAGCACCCAGGGTGGTCTGGCTGCCTTCGGACAAACCGGCCAGCACCCGACGCCATTCATCCTTGACCCGAAAACTGCCCGGCGAGCCACGGTGGGCATCCAGTGCTGCGCGCCAGACACGGGTGACTTGTTCGACATAGGCCGGGCTGCGTTGGCGGCCTTCGATTTTTACCGCTTCGACGCCGATGGCGGTCAATTCCGGCAGCAAGTCCAGCGTGTCGAGGCTGGTGGGTTCTTCCAGCGCATGAAAGCGTTTGCCGCCGACCAGGAAACGGCCTTTGCACAGGGTCGGGTAACCGGCGGGTTCGTCAGGGGTGTAGCGGTCAATCAGCACTTCACTGAGCCGTGCGCTCAAGCCTTCGGCGTCGTCGCTCCAGCGCACCGCCTTAGCTGGCGAACACACACCGCATAGGTTCGGCGACTCGCCGGTGATGTAGGAAGACAAATGGCAACGCCCTTCAGCCATGATGCACAAGCTGCCGAAGCCGAAGACTTCGATGGGCACCGGGCTGCTCGCGGCGACCTGACGCACCTGCGCCAACGACAACACCCGTGGCAGCACCGCACGACGAATCCCGTAGCGCTGCGCATAAAACTCCAGCGCCGCGGCATGGGTCGCCGAGCCTTGGACCGACAGGTGCAACGCGAGTTGCGGATGCCGCTGGCTGGCGTAGTTCAATACCCCTGGATCGGCGGCAATCAGCGCATCCACGCCGAAATCGGCGGCCCGATCGACCGCGCGCTGCCAACGTTCCCAACCCTTGGGCTGCGGGTACGTGTTGACCGCGACGTAGAGTTTGCGTTGATGCTGGCGAATGTGGGCGACCGCCGCATCGAACTGTTTGTCGTCCATGTTCAGCCCGGCGAAATGCCGGGCATTGGTGTCATCACGAAAACCGACATAGACGGCATCGGCGCCTTCGCGCACCGCGGCTTTTAGCGCAGGCAGGTTCCCTGCCGGGCAGACCAGTTGCATGGATAATCCTCATGGAAAAACGCCTCTCGACCCTCAATCGATGCCTGTGCCGCTGCGATCGAAAAAGGCGCTGCCAGTCTAGCGAGACCGTTAGGCACAGCCTTGACGGCAATCAATTGCCATCAATGCATCAGGTCGGCGAAGGACACAAACATCACGGTGTCGTGCTTGAGCACTTGCTGCTCGCACTCGATCACCGCCAGGCCATCGGCCCAACACGCGGCGGTCAACATCGCCGAGCTTTGCTGAGGGTGCAGCTCCACACTCAATTGGCCGTCAGCGCCAGGCGTCAGCCGTGCCCGCAGGTACTGCCGGCGCTTGTTGCGCTGCAGCCAGTCGAACCCGGCGGGCACGGCCAATGGCACCGGCAACACGTCGCTGACGCCCTGGGCCCTGAGCAGGAACGGACGCACCACCACCAATGCGGTGATCAGCGCCGCCGAAGGATTGCCCGGCATGCCGATCCAGGGTTTGCCGGCCACTTCGCCAAAGGCCAACGGTTTACCCGGCTGAATGGCCAGTCGCCAGAAATTCAGGCTGCCCAGTTCCTCGATGGCCTGTTTGAGGTGATCTTCCTCACCGACCGAGACGCCACCTGAACTCAACAGCAGGTCGCATTCCGAAGACGCCAGGCTCAAGGCATGTCGGCTGGCCGCCAACTCATCGGTCATGACGCCATAGTCATGCACCTCAACGCCCCAACCGCTCAACAACGCAGCGAGGCAGTAACGATTGCTGTTGTAAATCTGCCCGGGCGCCAACGGATCGCCCGGCTCACGCAGCTCATTGCCGCTGCTGAGCAAGCACACTTGCAACGGTCGATAGACCTCGACCCGCTCAATGCCAGCGCCCGCCAGCAACCCCACTTCCTGCGCGCGCAGCCGCTTGCCGGCCTTGAGCAATAGATCGCCTCGACGAACTTCCTCGCCCTCCTTGCGCACGTGATCGCCAGCGTTGACGGGCGGGAACCAGACACGTTCGGCCTCAATTCGGCAACGCTCTTGCGGCACTACCGTGTCGGCACCCGTTGGCAATGGCGCACCGGTAAAGATTTGCACCACTTGATGCGCGAGCAAGGGCGAGCACGCCGGATCTCCTGCCGCAATCCGTCCGCCAATCGACAAATAACCACCTTCCGGTGGCAGGTCAGCAGCCCTGAGGGCATAACCGTCCATGGCACTGTTGTCCCAGGCCGGCAAGTTCACCGGGGAATGAATATCCGCCGCCAGAACCCGCCCCAAGGCTTGATCCAGTCCGATCATTTGCGCCAGGGGTGGCGGCGGTGCCTGCTCCAGCAGACGGCTGATGGCCTCGTCCACGGGCATCAGGTGACCGAGGTCGCACACCCGGCCGGTCATGAGCGTGACTCGCAGGCGTCGACGACCCGCTGTACTTGCGGTTTCAAATGCGGGGCGAAATTGCACGGGCCAGTGCGGCTGTCCAATTGTTCGAGCAGGATCTGGTTCCAGGCGGTTCGACACGCTCCCGGCGAACCCGGCACGCAGCACACCAGCACGCCGTTGCTCATCCCGGCCAATGCCCGGGATTGCAGACTGGACATGCCGATTTCCGCCAGGGACACCTGACGGAACAGTTCGCCGAAGCCTTCCACATGCTTGTCCAGCAACGGCAAGACGGCTTGTGGCGTATTGTCGCGTGCGGTGAACCCGGTGCCGCCGGTCATCAACACCACTTGCACCTTGGGGTCGGCAATCCAGTGGGAGACCTTTGCGCGAATCTGATAAATGTCGTCCTTGACCAGATCACGGTCGATCAACACATGCCCGGCCGTTTGCAGCAAATCTGTCAGGGTCTGCCCCGAGGTGTCGGTGTCAAAGGTGCGCGTATCGCTGATGGTCAGCACGGCAATGTTCAGGGGTTCAAAGGTGCGTTGCGCCAGATGGGCCATATCCAAGCCTTCCCGTAGATGAGGTATGGCCCAAAGCCTGAACCGGAATGGCGAGCGAGCCTATTCCTCCAAGGAGGTACCTCCACAGAATCAAAGAGCGTTCAAGGCGCCAAGCGGTTGCGTTGCCATACGCCATCGCGCAAACGGTAATCGAGACGGTCATGCAAGCGGTCGGCGCGGCCTTGCCAGAACTCCAGTCGCTCAGGGTGCAGGCGATAACCGCCCCAATGTTCGGGCCGCGGCACGGTCTTGCCGGCGAAGCGTTGGGTGGTTTCCCTCAACAGCGCTCCAAGTACGGCCCGACTGGCCAACGGCTGGCTCTGCGGTGAAGCCCAGGCGCCCAGACGGCTGTCCAGCGAACGGGAATCGAAATACGCATCCGACAGCGTAGGGTCGAGCCTGGACACCCGGCCTTCAATACGCACCTGACGCTCCAGCCCCGGCCAGAAAAAGGTCATGGCGGCATTCGGGTTAGCGGCCAGCTGCTGGCCCTTGTCACTCTGGTAATTGCCGAAAAAGGTAAAGCCATCATCGCTCAAGCCCTTGAGCAGCAGGACCCGACAGTGCGGACGCCCTTCACTGTCGACCGTCGCCAACACCATGCTGTTGGCTTCGGCAGGCGGGCACTCGAGGTCGCGGGCCAGTTGCAGCCATTGCCGGAACATCGCCAGCGGGTCGTCCAGCGCAGATTCGTCCTGCAGGCCAAAAAGGGTGTAGTTGCGGCGCATTTGTGCCAGGGAAAGGGGCATGACGGTGTTCTCCGGAAGGTTCTACCCAGTGTGCGAGACACTGCGCAACACCACCTTGACCGCCATCAACACTGAGTATGCCCACCTTTATTTGAGACGCAGGCGCCGAGCCAGTTTGTGCAGGTTGCTAGGATCGACTTCGAGAATCCGCGCGGCGCTGGCCCAGTTCTCCCCGGACAGGCTCAAGGCCTGAAGGATTTTCTTGCGCTGGTAATCGTCAACCGCTTCGCCCAAGGGCTGGAACGGCGCATCAGCCCTATCGTCCAGAGGACTTTCGACTTCAGCGCCCTGTCCGCGCATGGCACTGTCGAGATCCAGAATCTTGGGTTCCAGCGTCATGATCAGCGTGCGACTCGTGCCACGACTGAGCTGCTTCAACGCGGCTCGACTGATCACATGTTCCAGCTCACGCACGTTGCCCGGCCAGCTATAAGCCAGCAGCGAGCGCTCGGCCGCCGGCGACAGACGTAAGCCGCGCAGGCCGAGCCGCGCCCGATTGAGCTCAAGGAAATGCCCGGCCAGCATCAACACATCGTTGCCCCGCTCGCGCAGGGGCGGAATCGGCACCGGATACACTGAAAGCCGGTGATACAGATCGGCCCGAAACAAGCCGTCGCGGATGCTGTCCGGCAGGTGCCGGTTGGTCGCTGCGATGATTCGCACATCGACATGCAACGGCTTGTCGGCGCCGAGGCGCTGGATCTCGCCGTTCTGCAGGGTGCGCAGCAGCTTCGCTTGCACGGCCAATGGCAATTCACCGACTTCATCGAGAAACAACGTGCCACCGTTGGCGGCATCGAAACGTCCGGCACGGTCACTGGTGGCGCCGGAAAAGGCACCTCTGACATGGCCGAACAATTCACTTTCTGCCAGGGACTCCGGCAAGGCCGCGCAATTGACCTGAATCAGTGGCTTGTGGCTGCGACGTGAAAGACGATGCAAGCGCCGGGCGAACAGCTCTTTACCGACACCGGTCTCGCCCAACAGCAACACCGGCAGCTCGGAATCGGCCAGCACGTCCAGTTCATTGAGCAACTGATGCAGCACCTCACTCTGCCCCAGGATTTCGCCTTCATCAGCCGGCCTGCGCACGTCTTGAATATCGCTGCGGGACAAGCGCAGGCTGCGGTTTTCTTGCTCAAGCCGGGTGACTCGCACGGCGGCTTCGATCTGCAAGGTACAGCGCTTGAGTTCTTCCCGCGCACGGCTGTCGAAGGTCCCGGCATGCAACGCATCGAGGGTGATCGCGCCCCAGATACGACCCTCCACATACAGGCTCACGCCCATGCAGTCGTGCACCGGCAGCGGTTCGCCGACGTGGTTGTCGAGCAAGCCGTCATAGGGATCCGGCAAGCGACTGTCGGGCTCGAACCAGGTGGGTTCGCGCGACGCCATGATCGCTGCCAGCCGCGGATGCTGGGCGATGACGAACCGGCGCCCCAACGCTTCATGCACCAGCCCCACCGTCGCGACTGGCCTGAGGCTGTCGTCATCCAGACGCAGCAATCCCACGGCGCCACTGTTGAAGTACTCGCGCAGGGTGTGGACCAGTCGTTGCAACCGCACAGCATTGGGCAACTCGACGATCAGGTCGGCCGCCAGGCTTTCACGCAGCATGGTAGTAATTACCCTCTATGGTTGGATTCACCCTAAAGCGTCAGGGTGTCTATCACCACAACTAAAAATTAATCCATATTTATCAATACGTTAAATATGGCATGCCGGATGCAACAAGCCTGGGGAACCGTTGAAATCCAATCAAGGAACCCTGATGAGCCTGACCCTACTGGAACAAAGTCTCGGCCAACTGGCCTGCGACATTCCCGGCGCCACCCGGATTTTTCACACCTTCAAACTGGACTTCTGTTGTGGCGGGCATAAAAGCCTGCGTGAAGCGGCGCTTGGCAAAGCGCTCGATCCGGTCCCGATTGCCGATGCGCTGCACAGGCTGCAAGACACTGGCGAAACCCAACACGACTGGCGCCACGAACCTTCGGAGCTGTTGATCGCTCACCTTCTGGCGCGCTACCACGCCCGCCACCGCGAGCAACTGCCGGAACTGATCCGCCTGGCCCGCCGTGTCGAGCAGGTCCATGGTGCGCGCAGCAGCTGCCCCAACGGCCTGGCTGATCTCCTGACCGACATTCAGCAAGAACTCGAAGGCCACATGCTCAAGGAAGAACAAGTGCTCTTCCCGATGCTGCAACAGGGCATCGGCCCTCAGGCCGCACCGCCGATCCAGGTGCTGCGTTTTGAACATGATCAACATGGTGAAGCGCTGGAGAGGCTGCTCGCGCTGACCAACAACATCACCCCGCCTGCCGATGCCTGTAACACCTGGCGTGCCCTTTATCGTGGGCTGCTGGAGTTTCGAGATGACCTGATGCAACACATCCATCTGGAAAACAACGTGCTGTTCATTAACGCCCTGAACCCTCGCCATTGATCGATTGTCGGTCACACCCTACCCGCGCCAGCCAACCGGTTGACGCGGGTTTTGTCTGTCAGGGATGGCGTGCGATCAACCGTGCCAATAGAACATGGCCTTGGCCAGGATCACGATCAGTACCATGTGCCCAAGGATGCTGCGGCGAATCCAGCGGGCGCGGGTCACGGTCAGCCGTGCGCTTTTCAACCAGTACGCCAGCAGGAAATAATGGCCGATGATGCTCAGGGCCAGGACGATCTTCAGGCTCAACAGCGTGCCGAAGCTGCTGGCCA
Organism: Pseudomonas sp. Hz4; assembly: GCF_054898165.1. NCBI lineage: Bacteria > Pseudomonadati > Pseudomonadota > Gammaproteobacteria > Pseudomonadales > Pseudomonadaceae > Pseudomonas > Pseudomonas sp. Hz4. Next base: position 3,387,185 of record NZ_CM142719.1, read on the forward strand.
TTGGCTGACTCAATGCGCCACGGTGCTGCCACGCCAGGCTGATGCCGGCGCCATACAACAGCAACACCACGCCATGCAGTACCTTGCGCGAACGCACTGCAATGGCCTGATCCGCCGTCGTTTGCGCGGTAGCCGCCAACGGCTGACGGGCGTGATGCCAAATCACCACCTCGAAAAACAGCGTGCCGATGAAGGCAATCGCCGCCAGTAAGTGGGTGACCAGTAAAAAGGGATACATCACCGGCAGCCTCCATCAGTTCGCTTGCTTATCCCGGATGACCGTCAACGCGGGCCTGCAGCAGCATCGGCCCGTAGCGCCAGGCGTACAGCGCAAACGCCAGTGCCCAGCACAGACCGGCCAGCCACAACGCAGTCAATGGAAAGAACAGGATCAACACGACCCGGCTCAGGCACGCCAGGTTGAGCAAAATGAACGCCAGAGTCATGCCCGACGGCGGCTCCAGCGCGCGGCCGGTATGGCCCAGGCTGACCCGCGCGATCATCGCCAGCACCAGGCCGCCCATGGCACCTATCGTCAGGCAATGCACCGCCAGACTCGGGCTCACCGGTACGCCGAAATGCCACAGGGCCATGCCGAGACAGGCCACCGCCAACCAGCCATAAGCCAGGTACAACGACCACAGCAACGGCACGCGCCAGAGTGCGTGATCATGCCAGCGAACCAGACGCACCAGATGCCCTGCCGCCAACACGGCGAACAACAGGCCCACCCAGAGATTGGGCTCAAGCGCAGTTCCGGCGGCATATAACAACGCCACGAGGGGTGAACCCATCAGCAGCAGCCAATCCAGCCAGGGCCAAGGGGCAACGCCCTCGACCTTGCCGAGGCCGCGCTGGATGAAGAACGGAATGACTCGCCCACCGATCAACCCCATCATCGCCGCCACCAGCCAGATACCGGTCAGCACGCCTTGACGCTGCCAGCCTTCATGACCTTCGACCAGGCCGTACAGGGACAATCCGTCGGCCGCCGCTAACAACAGCAGCACAACTGCAATCGGGTAGTTACGTTTCTGCCGCACCTTCCACAAGGTGAAACCCATGAGCGCGGCCACCGCCAGCGGGAACGCCAATTCCAGCACCGCGAGCACCGGCCACGGTGCATTGACCAGCCAGGCCACGCGCGCCAACAACCACAGCAACGCCAGCGCGGCCAGCGGTTTCCCGCTGATGCCGGGGCGACCGGTCCAGGTTTGCACGGCCGTCAGCAGAAAGCCCGCGATGATCGCCAGCCCGAACCCGAACAACAATTCGTGTCGATGCCAGCCCAGCCAGCCACCGGCCGGCTGCCAACCGGAAAGCGCACCACTGAAGGCGGCCAGCCAGAGCGGAATGGCCAGCACCGCCAGAAGGCAGCCTGCGAGGAAAAACGGCCGAAAGGCCAAACGTAACAGCGGCGCGATTGCCATCGCTTTACGGCGGTCGAGCACTTGCATAAAGCCACTCCTTTACCTTGCTGCTGACCTGGCGCTAACCCGCAAGCGCCGAGGTAAATACGTGGGTCAATTATCGGGTAACAGCGATCAATTGCCTTTGTCGCAGATCAAGTGTGCAAGGGCCGTGCCCCGCTGACGCTCTGCGCCGGGGCAGGCACTCCTCCCGCATAGAGGTCATCCATTCAGGGTAGAAATGACCCTCAATGGTCATTTCTACCCTAGAGCCTAGGGTCTTTTTTACCCTTGTATTTGACAACCCCAATAAACAAGGACTGACAGGCATGGCCCGCGTTTTGCTCAAGCTACGGCAATCAAAGAAACATTGAACCCTCTCGATCCCCAGGAGCCGTCATGAAAAAAGTCATCCAGCCACTGGCCTGGTTTGTGGTGTTGACCTCGGTTCTGGCGTTGGCCAGCGGTGTCTCTCTAGGCCTCGTTTGACTTGACCGCCATCCCCTTCTCAACCTTCAGGATGAATTCTTATGGTGCTTCATCGCGTCCATCACCAGATTCTGCGCAGTCATCATTTGTTCGAGCCGTTGAACGAAGAACAGCTGGATGAATTAATGAGTACCAGCCACTTGCTGAGTATCGACAAAGGCGAGCCGTTGTTTCGCCAGGGCGAGCCGGCTGACTCGTTTTATTTCATCATTGCCGGGGCGGTGAAAATCTACCGACTGACACCGGATGGGCAGGAAAAAGTGTTTGAGGTGATCAGCGATCGGCAAACCTTCGCCGAGGCGATGATGCTGATGGACACTCCAAACTATGTGGCCTCGGCCGAAGCGATCTGCCCGACTCAGCTCTATCGGTTATCCAACAACACCTACATGCGCTTGCTGCAGAGTAATAGCCGACTGACTTTTGCGCTGCTCGGCAAGCTTTGCGTTCGCCTGCATCAACGGGTCAACGAAATCGAAACCCTGTCACTGAAAAACGCCACCCACCGGGTCGTGCGCTATCTGCTGACGCAGCTTGTGCGCCAGCAAACCGTTGACAGCCAATTCGAGCTGCCGATGGCCAAGCAACTGATTGCCGGGCATCTGTCGATCCAGCCGGAAACCTTTTCGCGGATCATCCGTCGCCTGATCGATGAAAACATCATCACGCAGGACGGCCGCCAGATCGCCATTCTTGATCGTCTGCGCCTGGAACAGTTCGAGTGAGTGCCATGCCCGTCTGTTTGTATTGCCAACATGCCAACCCACCGCAGGAATCCGAGTGCCGCCAATGCGGCATGCCCCTGCCGGCATTCGCCGCACACGCGGCGCAACGTCGGCTGCGCCGATTCATGTGGTTCTGCATCGGCCTGACGGTCTTCTGCGTGGCCATGTTTTTCTGGCTGCCACGCAGCATCTCCTGAAGACTGCACAAATCCCTGTAGCAGCCTTCGGCAGTTGCTTCAGGGGAAGTCTGCATCAAGACTGAGTCAACTGACGGTACAACTGCGGCAAGCGCAGGGGTAATTGCTCGGGCTGGCGGATCAAGGTGTAGCCATTGGCGCCGAACATGTAAGGCAAGTAATCCCCGGCCTCGCGATCAATCGTGATACAGAACGGCGTCAACCCCTGACGCCGCGCCTCCAGCACCGCCTCGCGGGTGTCTTCAACACCGTAGCGTCCCTCATACAGATCCAGATCATTCGGTTTGCCATCCGTCAGCAGCAGCAACAGTTTGCTGCGTCGTTTGCTCTTGCCCAGCAGTTGGGTGGCCTGGCGAATGGCGGCGCCCATGCGTGTGTAAAACCCCGGTTTGAGCCCTTGAATGCGACCTCGGGTGTTGTCGTCATAGCGCTGGGTGAAGGACTTGAGTTCCTGCATACGCACTTGCTGACGGCGCAGCGAGGAAAATCCGTACAGGGCGAAATCATCGCCCAGCACCGACAGGGTTTCGCCGAACAGCAGCAGGCTGTCGCGAATCACATCAATCACCCGATGTTCATCGTTCAAGTGGGCGTCGGTGGACATCGACACATCGGCCAGCAACAGGCACGCCAGGTCGCGGCGTGTCTGTCGTTGTTCCATGAACAGACCTCGTTCCGCACATTGGCCATGCTCGCGTTCAACGTGAAAATCCAGCCAGGCCTGCATGTCCAGTTCAGACCCTTGAGGTTGCTGGCGTAACCATTGACGGTCATTGCGCAAATGCTCGAACTGGCGGCGCAGACGGTGCGCCGAAGCCTTCAGTCGTGGCGGCAATGGTTGTGCCTCACTGTCGCGGGGCTCCATCATTTGCAAATTGACGAAGCCGTCCTGCATCTGCTGTTTGCGATAGTCCCACTCCGGCAACTTGATGCCCTCGCCAAGAGGAATATCGTCGACATCGGCGGGCGGCAAATCCAGGTGCAGCTTGAGGCCGCCGCCCTTGCGCAGCCGCGTGCGCGACAGCGTCAGTTCGTCCAGGTCGTCGGCGACCCTGGCGGCGTCCGGGTCTTCGCTGTCGTCCGACCAGCGATCCAGATCGACGTGTTCGCTCCAACTGAAGAGGTTTTCCAGACGCACTACCAGCAGCCCTCCTTTGCTGGTGCTTTCATCGATCCGCGTGGCGCGCTTGCGTCCGCTTTTCTGTTCGCCGGGAGGGGTGGCCAGATGATCTTCCGAGTCTTGCGATTCTTCGAGATCCCCCGCCTGGGGGCTTGCGAGGTGCAGCGGCGGATACAACCACAACGGCAGCGGCCAGGCCGCCCGTTCGCTGCGGGGAAAATGTTCGACACTGCCGGGATCGCTCAGTGCCTGTCGCAACGCCCGCTCCAGCGCCGCTTCGCCGCCCCTCAACGAGGCGGGATCCGGGCGCAATTGCAGATGAGCATCGACCAGTCGTTCGTAGCGCGAACGCAACGCCGGGTAACGTTGCAAAAGGATTTGTGTCCAGCGTTGATTATCTCGCCCCCAGTGGCGCATCTGCCCGGCCTGGGCCGCCAACAGCGCCAGCCAGCGATACAGCTCTTGATTCAACGCGGCATCCGGGTACACCGCGAGGCTCGATGGCAGGCGAAGGTTATTCTCGTCACACCACGCCAACGGTACTTGTTTGCAGGTACCGGCGATCTGCTGCAGCACGTTGCGCCGCAGCAACAGATCGCGATCGCTGGCGGCTTCCACGCCGACGCCATTGGCACCGCCCATGGCGCGAAACAACAGCGCCAGCGGTCGCTGCTGGCTGATCAGTTCGACGCGGGCCTCGGGAAAATCCGGGCTGGCGCGGCGGGTGATGAAGCGATGCCAGACACTGCCGACCCACTCTTCCAGTTCGACGGTAAAGGCCATGGTTTTTTTCCTCTGAAAACCAATGTGAAACGGCCCGCTGTACCAGCCGGGCCGTCCTCCTCCAGGATGTTATTGACTCACGAACGAACAGCGGAGGTGGCAGTCGCAGTGATCCCCACTGGCACCCGTCGCTTGAAGCTGAACAGGTAACAGAGCAGCCCTGCGAAGAAACCGAGACCGGCGCCCAGACGAGCCCAGAACAGCACTTGCAGATGATCGACAGTGGCCATGAACGGTAACGCGACGCCATCCACCGGCCAGCGTTGCAGGTAGATCTGCACGACACCGGCAGCAGTGAGTAACAGCGTGATCATCACCATCGACAGGGTCATCAACCAGAAACCCCAGATCTCAAGTTGCTGCGAACGCTCGTCCGCTGCCTCGCCGAGCCCGCGCAGTTTCGGCATGGCGTAGCTGATCAAGGTCATCACGATCATCGCGTATGCACCGTAGAAGGCCAGGTGACCGTGAGCCGCCGTCAACTGCGAACCATGGGTGTAGAAGTTGACCGGTGCCAGGGTATGCAGGAAGCCCCAGACGCCAGCGCCGAAGAAGGCAGTTACCGTGGTGCCCTTGGCCCACAGCGTGGCCGCGCGGTTCGGGTGGTCCCGGCGCCGGTTCTTGACCATGCTGAAGGCGAATATCACCATCGCCAGGAAGGGTAGCGGCTCGAGTGCCGAGAAGATTGAACCCACCCACAACCAGACCTCAGGCGCTCCGATCCAGAAGAAGTGGTGACCGGTACCGATGATCCCCGTTATCAGCGCCATGGCGATGATCACGTAGAGCCATTTTTCCACAACCTCCCGGTCCACACCGGTGATCTTGATCAGCACAAAGGCCAGCATCGACCCCATGATCAGTTCCCACACGCCTTCTACCCAAAGATGCACCACCCACCACCAGTAGAACTTGTCGCGGGCGAGGTTGCCGGGGTTGTAGAAGGAGAACAGGAAGAACACCGCAAGCCCGATCAACCCGGTCATCATCACCATGCTGACGGTGGTCTTGCGCCCTTTGAGCAAGGTCATGCCGATGTTGTAGAGAAAGCCCAGGCAGACCACCACAATGCCCATCTTGGAGATGGTCGGCTGTTCGAGGAACTCTCGACCCATGGTCGGCAGCAGCTCGTTGTGGGTCAGCTTCGCCAGGCCGGCATACGGCACCAGCAGGTAACCGAGAATCGTCAGCACACCCGCGGCGGCGAACACCCAGAACAGGATGATTGCCAGCTTCGGACTGTGCAGTTCGCGGTCGGCCTCTTCCGGAATCAGGTAGTAGGCAGCCCCCATGAAGCCGAACAGTATCCAGACGATCAGCAGGTTGGTGTGCACCATCCGCGCCACGTTGAAGGGGATGATCGGGAAGAGAAAGTCCCCTACCACGTATTGCAGGCCCATGATCAAACCGAACAGTATCTGACCGAGAAACAGGATCAGGGCAAACACGAAGTACGGTTTGGCCACGGATTGCGAGGCGAATTTCAGATGCGGATTAGCAATGCTCATCTCTTAGCCCTCCTTGTTTGGCGGCCAGCCATTGGTGTTGATTTTCGAGGTCCATTTGAGGAACTCGGCGATGTCATCCACCTCCTGGTCACTCAACTTGAACTGAGGCATCGCTCGGCGGCCCGGTACGCCCAGTGGCTGCATTTTCATCCAGGCATGCAGGAAGGGTTTGAAGCCCGCCTCCCCGCCGCGCCGCTGGAACACGTTGCCCAGCTCAGGCGCGAAGTAAGCGCCCTCGCCCAACAGCGTGTGGCAGCCGATGCAGTTGTTTTGCTCCCAGACCAACTTGCCCCGCTCCACTGATTCGGTTAATAGCGCTTCATTGCTGCGCTCTGGAAAGGTCTGTTCCGTGTGATAGGTCAAGGCCAGGAATATCAGGAAGAAGAAGATGCTTCCCCCAAAGTAAATATTCCTGGCCATGCCTTTGGTGAAGGTGTCTGACATGGTCGCTTCCTCTTTGCTAGGCGTGTCCATGATAGGAAGCGAAGGGTTGAAACCTGCTTGATGGCGATCAAGAAAGCCAGATGGTTCTGGTCGGGTATTCGTTTCAAGAAGCCGGGCGCCTTAGCTGTGGCTAAGGAACGTGTTCCCCTCGATCCGGATTAACGGAAGCGTCCTACGCAAAATATCGATTCGTCTGACTGCGCGAATGGGTAGATCCACGCAAAGTCCCGTGCCTTCAACTAGACACAGGGACATGTGGATGCTCAGCGATGCCAAGCAGGTCGCTTTCAAACTCGACATTGACGGTTTTTCCCACGACCTTCAGGTACTCAAATTCCGCGCCAAGGAAGCGCTTAACCAGCCCTACGAAGTCAAACTCGAACTGGTCAGCGAGCGCCCCGACCTTGACCTCGATTCTCTGCTGCATCGCTCGGCTTTTCTGCGCTTCGGTCCTGACGGCGCCGGCATTCACGGGCAGGTCTATCGAATCGCCCAAGGCGATTCAGGCAAACGCCTGACCCGTTATCAGATGACCCTCGTGCCCCGGCTCGCCTACCTCACCCACTGCCATAACCAGCGTATTTTTCAACACCTGAGCGTGCCGCAGATCATCGCCAGCGTGCTGAACGGCCAAGGGATGCAGTCCGATGCCTGGCGCTTCCAACTAAGCGCCGAGTACCAGGCACGGCTCTATTGTGTGCAGTACGAGGCTGACCTGCATTTCCTGCAAAGGTTGTGCGAGGAAGAAGGTCTGCACTTTCATTTTGAGCATAGTCCCGACGGACATTTGCTGGTGTTCGGTGACGATCAAACCAGCTTCTCGAAACCCTCCCAGTCAACCGCGTACAGGCCAGGCAGTGGCATGGTTGCCGAAGCGCCGGTGATTGATCGTTTCAAGCTGCGACTTGAAACCCGACCGACCCACGTCAGCCGTCGTGATTACGATTTCGAAAAACCGCGCCTGCAACTCGACAGCGAGACTAAAAGTCCGCTGCTGCCACACCTTGAGGACTATGCCTTCCCAGGGCAGTTCACTCATCGTGATCGCGGTAAACACCTGGCCAATCGAGCACTGGAACGCCTCCGTGCCGATTACCGGCAAGCCGAAGGGCGCAGCGATCAGAGTGCCATGCGCAGCGGCCATTTTGTCGAGATGACCGAACACCCACGCGCTGACCGGAATGGCCTGTGGCTTCTGACTGAAGTCGAACATGTTGGCCTGCAACCCCAGGTGCTTGAGGAATCAATCACCGATGCCAGTCCGCAGGACGGTTTCAGTCAGGGCTACCGTAACCACTTCGTCGCGACACCTTGGGACGTCCTATTCAGGCCGGCTCTTGAACACCCCAAGCCGCGAATAACGGGCAACCAGCATGCCGTCGTCACAGGCCCGCCCGGCGAAGAGATCTACTGCGACGAATACGGTCGGGTAAAGGTTCAACTGCCGTGGGACCGAGAGGGTCAGCACAACGAACAATCGAGCTGCTGGCTGCGAGTCACCACCGGCTGGGCCCATGACCGCTATGGCAGCGTGCTGATCCCGCGGGTTGGCATGGAAGTGCTGGTGGGATTCACCGACGGCGACCCCGACAAACCCTTCGTCCTTGGCTGTATGCCCAACGCCTCAACCCCCGTGCCACTGGATCTGCCGGCTGAGCACACCCGCAGTATTTTCCGTAGCCAGAGCAGCCCCGGTGGCGGCGGTTACAACGAGTTGCGCATCGAGGACAGACAAGGCGCCGAGGAAATTGCCCTGCGTGCCCAGCGCGATTTTGTCCAGCACGTGCTCAATGACGAACGCCTTCAAGTCGACAACCAGCGAACCGTGATCATCGGTGGCATCGCCAGCCACGACCTGCGCAGTGAAGAACATCACCTGACCCACGGCAACCGCCTGACGGAACTCAAACAGGACGATCATCTGTTGGTTCACGGCGACCGCCACGTCCGAACAACCAATCAGCTGCTCAATGCCACCCAGCACATTCACCTGAACGCCGGGCAGCAAGTCGTCATCGATGGCGGAGCGCGCCTGTCAGTCCAGGCTGGCGGACACTGGCTGACGCTGGGGCCGGAAGGCATTTTCAGCAGCGTGCCGATTCAACAAGGCGGCGCCCCAGCCGTGGGTATACCCGCCGAGCCCCTGATGCCGGGCGCCTTGCCCCTGCTGAAAGTGACGTTCGATGCGATCCAGCAACGCCATGCGTTGATTTCAACCCGCGCCTCGCGCTGCCTGATATGCGAGGCCGCTCAAGCATGAAGCTTTTGACCCCACTGCCTGAAGACCTGCCCTGGAGCGAGCAACAGGCTTTCCTGTTGCTGGACGGTGCGACCTTGAGTGATTTGCCGGAGCGCTTGAAACAACTGAGTCCCGGCGCCACCACCGTCGCGCTATATGACTGTGCGCCGTTCACTGCGCTGCGGGATATCTCACCGCTGTTGGTGGCCGTTCAACAACCTGACGAGCCACTCGTTCAGTTTTGTCTGGAGCACGCACACGAGGAATCGAGCGTGCTGTTGTTCAGCCCGGACTCGGCGCACGCCGTCGCTCAACACTTGCGCAAACTGCTCACGGTTGAGTTGCCAGAGGGGTTGCCGGTCTTGCTGCGACTGGCAGACGCCGCCGTGGCGCGAATCCTGTTCGGTAGCGGCGATCAGCGATTGTTTGGGCCTCTGTCCTGTGTGGTAACCGCCGACGGTGTCGAGGTTAATTGGCAACAGCACCAACCCCGGCTGGCCGAGTGCCCTGAATTGCTAACGCCCTATCGCCTGAGCGCTGAACAGAATTCCGCGCTGGACCACGCTGATCGGCGCCGCGTATTGCTCGAACTCGACGCTCATCTGCTCACGCACTTCCCTGAACGCTATGGCAGCGAAACCGTGGCCGAACGCTGGCCAATGCTCGAGCAACTGGAGGCTGAGGCCAGCACGCTGGGTTTGAGCAGCCAGTCCGAATTGTTTTATTACGCCAACGTCATGGCCTCGCTGGATGGCTCATCGCTCGATCAGCACCCGCACATCAACCAATTGCTGCATACGCCGTCGCTGCAATCCCCCGGCGAGCGCGTTGCGCTGGCCGCTGACCTCGCCCACCAGTGGGCCAGCCAACGAGGCCACCCATGACTTCGCCCGCCAACCTCGCCGCAGCGGCGGCATCCAAATCCCCCATCGGCTCTTTGGGTGCCTGCCCCTTGCGCCAAGCCCACGTGCAACTGCTGCCTTTGCGTTATGGACTGGTGGAAAAGCCCGTCGACCCGAGTGCCGAACTGAAGCTGCCGTATGCCCTGACGACCCGCCCGCTGGGCATTCGCATGCTGCGCGATGGCTGGTTGTACGTCATCGACAGCGTGACTGGCCACCTGCACGAGTATCAGGTCCTCAACGGACTGGTCAGCGCCTTGCTGCACAAGGGCGCCAAGGTCGACAGCGATCAGCGCACGCCCATCGAAGAGCGTCCCGCGCTGGTGTTTTCACGACGCAGTACCCTGCATGTGACCTTCGCCGAAGTGCAGTGGACGGCGACCAAATGCATGCAAGTGCTCGACAGCCGCGAGGAACGCGAACACTTCAAGCAGGCCGTCGATCTCGGCCCGGTGGATTGCCAAACCGGTGGCGAGCATCTGCTGACGGTCGCGCAAGGCAAACAGTGGCTGGCGGAGATTGCGACCGTTCCGACCCAGCAGGCACAAGTCGCAAAAGACGGCGAAGAGCAGGAAGCCGAGTCGCCGCAGGACGCCGTTCTATTGCCGACGGTGCATGTCAGCGATGCCCCCGCGCACGAACGTGAACTCTATTTGTGGGAGCAGCCGCGGCGCTTTCGCGAGGCGCACATCGGCGAGTTTCTCGGGCGGGTGCGCCCGGCCTATCAGGACGACACGCTGTTCCTTGTGGTGCAGGATGACCTCGGCGTGCTCCGCGATCTGGCCGAGTATCAGGACACCGTGGTCGGCTGGGTCGACGACTGGAGCAATACCGACCACAACGAACGCGATTACCTGTTGGCTTGCTACATCGAATCCTTGAGCCGGCTCAGTCCCGGGGATATCGGCAATCTGGTCGACGCCAGCGACGATCCGCGAGTCCAGGCGCTTTTTGACGATCTGGAACAGTTGCCCGAACCGGATCGGGAGCACACCCGCAAAGCTTTGCTCGATTACCTGAACAAGGGCGGCAAGGTCGAGTCGCCGGACACCCCCGTGCCCCCGGAACTGGAGCAAGCGCGCAAAGAAGCCCATGCCGAAGCCTTCAAATTCGCCAAGTACCAGGGCGCCACACCCGACTTCACCGCCCACAGCCGCGCCAGTGACGAGGCAGACCGCCGTTACTACACGCGCCAACATTTCAGGGTCGCTCCCGACGATTTCGTCGAACGTCACCTCGATACCTTGATAAAACTTGGCCAAGAGCAAAACAAACGCATCATCGATGTGCTCGAAGGTTCCAGTTTCAGTGGTAAACGCGGGGTCAACGATTTCATCGACCGGCCGGCCATGGACGCTGCGCTGCTTCAGCATCGCGACGACCTCAGCCGCTGGAACCGCTTGCTCGAGCGCATCACCGCCGACCGCACCCTGCTGGTGGGTGCCGGTCGCTTCCATCGCTCGGCCTGGTATTACGACGCGCAGGATCAACAGCAACTCCACCAGGCCTTCACCGCCGAATACGCCTGCCTCAAGGACATCTGCCGCAGCGATCACGCCAGCGAAAAAATGCTGGGCTATCTGGAAAAACACCCGGAACTGACCCGGCCACTGTTCTACACCTTGCCCCTGCGCCTGCAGCCGGAACGGGCCGCGCAATACACCACGTTGTTCAACGCCGGCATGGGGATGTTCAACAACCTGCCGCACTGGCTGGGCGAACTGCAGAAAATCGAACAACCGCACTTACCGACCCTCGACGACTTGCCCGAACACACCCGCGCCGTTGCCGACGCGGCCCAGCACAGCCTCAGCCCGGCGCTGAACCTGGGCCTGAGCCGTGCGCTGGAAGGGTTTGACCTGTCGGCAGAGAAAATCCCCGACCTCGACGAACTGTTCCGGCGCCTGCCCAAGGCCTTGTCGGGGCGGATACTCGATGCGGCGAAAACCACCGGGGTGACCTTTACTGTCGCCAGCCCGGAAGAACACGCGGCGCTGCAAACCAACCTCAAGGAAATGATCAGAGAACGCGATTACCTGAAAACCTTGACCCGTGAACGCAACCAGCTCACCCACAACAAAAACCGGGCGGGGCACAAGACGCCACGGGCAGTGGAATTGCAGGGTGAGATCGTGCGGGTGCGCGGGCAGTTGACGCAACTTGAAGGCCGACTGGCGGGGGCGCTGAGCCCGATTGCGGAGTTACCGGATCTGTCGGCGCGCCTGTACGGCGCGACGCAGGCTCGGGCGGGGGTGACGGTGGTGTTCCCGCCGGCGCAGCAGTTGGAGGTGCGGAGTTTGTTAAAGGACATTCGGCTGGGGGTTGGCTCGGTGCCGAATGCGAGTTTGATTCGAAGTGAGGGGATGGGGTTGTTGGTGTTTTTGGTGCAAGGGGTGAATTTGGTTTCGGTGTATCGGGAGATGATGAATCAGACCAAAAATCCCAAGAAACGGGCCGAGTTCTTTGCCGCGTTTGCCGCTACGGGTGCCGCGGGATTTACGGCGGCGCAAAGTCTGGCGGATACCGCTCTGAAGGCGCGTAGCACGGAACTCGTTGCCGGACTTCAACACCATGCTTTGCAGAATGTGCAGGTGCAGATGGGCAAGATGCATGTTGGACTGGGTTTCTTTACCTACCTTTTTGGTTTTGTGTCATCTCTGTCCAGCTTCAATTCCCAACAGCAGAAATGGCAGCAGGCGACGCGTACCGGAGATCGCTCGGCACAAACTAGTGCGGCGCTTGCCACACTGGGTGCGGGGGGCATGACGGCGGCTAATGCCTATGGTTTGGGTCACACCTTACACGCGGGCTATACCGTAGCGATTGCCAGAAACGCTGCAGCAAGAACGGCTGCTTGGGCTGCTGCGGGGACAAGGCTATCCACCGTATTCTTCCGCTTCAACCTGGCCGGTGCCCTGTTCACCATTTTGGAATTGGGCGGAACCTGGCTGTACAACCGCTACAACATCAGTGCTCATGATAAATGGCTGAAAACCACACCCTGGAGCCTGGACACTGATCATCGTGGCGACCATACCCTGGATGAATATCAGCGTTATCTGGCCTATTTGCTGAACGCCCCGTACGCGCAACTGGGCCCGAATGAGCATGACTCGTGGCTGAAAAACTTTCTGCTAAAAGCCAGGCCCAGCGACATTCACCTGGTGATGCCAAGGCTCAAGCTCAGTGATTTCCAGCCACCATTGAGTGGACAACCGGCTCATCGCCTTGGGATCGGCGCCCACCGCATTGCCATTCCTCTCCACAGTCGCGGCGCACCCCGAGAACGCAAGGACATCATCAGTGAGGAAGTGGCGAACAGCCTACGCATCGTACAAACAGGGCCAGATCGGTTGGTGCTGTGTCTGCAGTACCCGCTGGACCCTGACGCCGAATTTACCCCGGCGTCCGAAACACTGGAGCTGGCCGTCTGCATCCAGACCTTGAGCGCCAAGGGGGTGTGGGAATCGCTGACTGACGTTATTCACCTCAACCCGCGCGGCAAGGACCATTTTCCTTCGTTGCCCCGTCAATCCGTTACCGAGCATCCACCGTTGTTGCTGGTTGAAACCCATCTGCTGGAGCTGGCCGACCATGCCCACCAAGATTGATATGCCTCTGCCTTCCCCGCACCTTGAGCAATCCCGCAAAGCCGGCGATGTCGAACCGTTTCCCAGTGGGAGGATCACTTATCTCGCGCCGTTGCCATTGCCGACACCGCTGCCGCCGCTTGGCCCTCATATCGGGGAATTAAATGAGGTGTACATGGACTTCGGATTGGGATCGCCGCAGGTGTTTATGTGGCAAGTAACATTAGGTGGACCATTCAGCGGCACTTTAATGCTCGCTTTTCTACCTCCAATGCTTGCTGCGTTCCTCGGGGTTGTGTTCGGTTACAGCCAAGTAGAAATCTGGGACTCGGTACTCGGCGTGTTTGATGAAAGCTATGGCTACGCGCTAATAAGTGGCTTTTGCTCTCTACTCATCGGCCTCGCCGTCTGGCACCACAACCACAAAAAACGCCTCCACATCATCCCCACCCGCTTCAATCGCCAACGCCGCGAAGTCTGCTTCATGCCCGAAGACGCCACCGAACCGCTCTTCGTCCCTTGGGAATCCCTCTCCGCTTGGATCATCGAAGCTCAGGGCGCCACCCAGTACGGCATCCACCGCCAGTACGGCATGGGCATCGGCTTCCAGCACGGCGAGACGCTGACCAGCGTCGAATTCCCTTGCTTCGGTCTTTCCCTGGCCATCAGCCACTGGGAAGCCATCCGCGGCTACATGGAATACGAAATCCACGACCTCAAATCCATTCAGGACCCGCTAGACCTGCAAGGCCCGAACGACCCGCCCTACGAAGGCCTGCACACCTTTCACAACGCCCGTGCGCGTATGCATCAGCAAATCCGCGACGGCCAACGTGGTCGAGTGTCCGGCTTCTTCTGGTACCTGTACCACGTGATGACGCAGTGGACGATTCCCAACCACCTGACCGAATGGGAAGTCCGCCGCCTTCAGAAAATGGCCCCGCACGCCTTGCCCGAAGCGATGCGTCTATGGTCCGAACCATTACCGAAGGAACAATGGGCAAAACCGAGTGAAGAACTGCTGCGCCTGAGCGCACAGGTCCGCGCCCTGCACAAACGCCAACCTCGCCGCCCGATTACCGAGATTTTTGCCGAGGTTCAACGTTTGAATCCGACGGACAAACGCCGCGCATGAGCTGTTACAGCCGTAAAACCCCGCTCGACTATCAGGAAAAACACCCGGAACTGATCCGGAGTGGCAAAGCGACTCATCGGCTGGGGATCGGCGTCCACCGTCTTTCCGTTCCCCTCCACAGTCGTGGTGTACCGCGCGAGCGCAGGACATCATCAGTGAGGAAGTGGCGAACAGCCTGCGCATCGTGCAAGCAGAACCAGATCGGTTGGTGTTATGCCTGCAATATTCCGTGGAGCCTGACAGCGAATTTACCCCGGCGTCCGAAACGTTGGAGCTGGCAGTCTGTATACAGACCTTGAACGCCAAGGGCGCGTGGGTTTCTCACATTCGGGTCATTTGCCTGAACCCTCGAGGTGAAGGCCGCTTTCCGGCGTTGGCCCCACAATCCGTTACCGAGCATCCGCCCATGTTGCTGGTTGAAACCCATCTGCTGGAGCTGGCCGACCATGCCCACCAAGATTGATATGCCCCTGCCTTCCCCGTACCTTGAGCAATCCCGCAAAGCCGGCGATGTCGAGTCGTTTGCAAGTGGAAAGATTACCTACCTTGCACCGTTGCCACTGCCGACAGCGTTGCTGCCGCATGGTCCGCATATCGGGGACTTAAATGAGGTGTTCATGGACTTCGGATTGGGATCGCCCCAAGTGTTTTCATGGCAGCTCATATTAGGTGGGCCATTCAGCGGTGCCTTCATGATCGCCTTCCTCTTTCCGTTGATTGGCGGCTTCCTTGGACTCGTACTTGGATATAGCTGGGAAGATACTAGGGATTCCATCGAAGGGATCTTCCATGCGTCCTACGGACTAGCCCTGATAACCGGCTTCTCCGCCTTGGCCATCCTCTTCTGCACTTGGCTCCACACCCACAACAAACGCGCCGCCATCATCCCCACCCGCTTCAACCGCCAACGCCGCGAAGTCTGCTTCATGCCCGAAGACGCCACCGAACCTCTTTTCGTCCCTTGGGAATCCCTCTCAGCCTGGGTCATCGAAGCCCAAGGCGCGACCCAATACGGCATCCACCGCCAATATGGCATGGGCATAGGTTTCCAGCACGGCGAGACCCTGACCAGCGTCGAGTTTCCCTGCTTCGGTCTCTCCCTGGCCATCAGCCACTGGGAAGCCATCCGCGGTTACATGGAATACGAAATCCACGATCTCAAATCCATTCAGGACCCGCTAGACCTGCAAGGCCCCGACGATCCACCCTACGAAGGCCTGCACACCTTCCGCAACGCCCGCGCGCGTATGCATCAGCAAATCCGTGACGGCCAACGTGGTCGAGTGTCCGGCTTTTTCTGGTACCTGTACCACGTGATGACGCTGTGGACGATTCCCAACCACCTGACCGAATGGGAAATCCGCCGCCTCCAGAAAAAGGGCAACCAGGCGTTGCCCGAGGCGATGCGCCAATGGTCCGAGCCGTTATCGAAGGAACAATGGGCGAAGCCGAGCGAAGAACTTCTGCGCCTGAGCGCACAGGTCCGCGCCCTGCACAAACGTCAGCCGCGACGCCCGATCACCGAGATTTTTGCCGAGGTACAGCGTTTAAGTCCGACCGACAAACGTCGCGCATGAGTTGTTTTTTCAAGTTGGCTAGCCGACCAACACCAGCGTCAGCCCCACAACGGTCGCCAACACCAACGCCCAGCTCACCATCAATCGGCGCCACAGTCGTGGTGCGTGGCGCATTTCCATGAAGCCATCGGTGATCAGCCACGCCTTGCCGACCGCCACCAGCAAGATGGCAATCGACAGCAACCACGTCGCCCCGGCCTGCGCCAGCACCACGGTGCAGACGCTTAACGTCGCGAGCGCGGCCCAACAGACGAGCAAAACCCTGGAAACAGACATGAGAACCTCGTCAACTCAGCACATAGACCAGCGGGAAAAGCATGACCCAGATCAGATCGACCATGTGCCAATAGAGCACGCCGGATTCAAACCCACTGCGGTTGTCAGCGTCGCACAGGCGACGGCGACAGCGCTCGGCCAGCCATCCGAGAATGACCATGCCGAGCAATACGTGGAGAAAATGAAACCCGGTAAGGATCCAGTAGAGGGTGAAAAAGGTGTTGTGCTCCATGCCCAGCCCGGAGGCCAGCAAGTGCCGGTATTCGGTGAGTTTCAACACCACGTAGACACTGGCGACGAGCAACGCCATGAGCAGGAAGACGGCGCCATGTCGGGGCCGTGAGCGCCTGACTTGCTCTTGAGCCAGCGCGGCGAACAGCCCCGCGGTGAGCAGGCTCAGGGTCATCGCCAGCCCGGTCGAGGTGTTCAGCAATAGACGGCTTTCACTGAACATCTGCGGTTTGAGCGCCTGTGTCACAGCGAACGCCAGGATCAGGATGGCAAACACCGACAGCTCGGCCAGAATGAAAAACCACATCGCCAGATCGCCCGGCAAGTGGCGAGGCGAGACGCCCGAGGACTCAACCGAAGTGGACATCAACCACGTCCATCAGCGCGGCAACGGTCAGCGGATCATCACTCAGCGGCTCGGCCAGACAGGCCATGCAGGCCTCACGCGGGCTCATGCCGGAACGAATCATACGCGCGGTAAAAATCAGCAGTCGCGTTGAGGCGACCTCCTCCAGATCATGTTGATCGAGCCGGCGCAGCGCCTGGCCCAGCCGGACCACTTGCGCCGCCAGCGCGTTGTCCACCTGAGCCTCCCTGGCAACGATGCGCTCCTCATCAGCCACCGGCGGATAGCCGAAGCGCATCGCCACGAAGCGTTGCCGGGTGCTGGGTTTCATGCCTTTGAGCAGGTTCTGGTAGCCGGGGTTGTAAGAGACCACGAGCATAAATGACGGCGGCGCCTTCAGCACTTCGCCGGTGCGTTCCAGGAACAGCTCCCGACGATCATCGGCCAGGGGATGCAGCACCACCACGGTGTCCTGGCGCGCCTCGACCACTTCGTCGAGGTAACAGATGCCGCCTTCACGCACCGCGCGGGTCAGCGGTCCGTCCTGCCACCAAGTGCCCTGTGCTCCGATCAGATGGCGGCCGATCAGGTCAGCAGCGCTCAGGTCATCGTGGCACGCCACGGTGTACAGCGGCAGTTTCAGCCGATGGGCCATGTGCTGGACAAAACGGGTCTTGCCGCATCCCGTCGGGCCTTTGATCAGCACCGGCATGCCGTGTCGCCAGGCTTGCTCGAACAGCGCCTCCTCATTATTGAGCGGTTGATAAAAGGGTTCGATCGGGTGTTCGCAAGACTGGATTCGGTCCATGGGCTGCCTGTTCCAAAAGCGGATTCAAGCAACACGCTACGGGCCCCTGCGACAACCTGGCAAGGGAGATGGCCGGCAAACTTGATCGCCGTCAAGCGAGCATTGGCCTGCTCGGCATAGCCTTGCACGGCACTAAGAACCTGCGTTCTGCGCTGCCGTTCAGCACATCGCAAAGGTCTTGCCTGAGGAGAAATGGAATGCTGATCAGCAATAGAAAAACGTTTGCTCTGACCCTTACCACGCTGTGTTCGGCACTGGCCCTGGCGGTGAGTCATGCCGCCAGCGCCGAGGAGCCCGCCGCTGCTGCGGCCACCCCGCCCATGGTCAAAACCGCTGGTGCTCCCGACATGAGCCAGGCCGAGTTCGACTCATCAAAGGAAATCTACTTCCAGCGCTGTGCAGGCTGCCACGGTGTTCTGCGCAAAGGCGCCACCGGCAAACCGCTGACACCGGACATTACCCAGAACCGCGGACAACCGTTTCTGGAGGCTTTGATTACCTACGGGTCGCCGGCGGGCATGCCGAATTGGGGGACGTCCAATGCACTGACCAAGGACCAGATAACGTCAATGGCCAAGTTCATTCAGCACGCGCCGCCAACGCCGCCGGAATGGGGCATGGCCGAGACGCTGAAGACTTGGAAAGTGTTGGTCAAACCCGAGGATCGTCCGAAGAAGCAGCTGAGCAAACTCAACCTGCCGAACCTGTTTTCGGTGACGCTGCGCGATGACGGCAAAATCGCCCTGATCGACGGTGACAGCAAAAAGATCGTCAAGCTGATCGAGACCGGTTACGCGGTGCACATCTCGCGGATCTCCGCCTCGGGTCGCTACCTGCTGGTGATTGGCCGGGACGCGCGGATCGACATGATTGACCTGTGGCCAGTCGAGCCGACCAAGGTCGCCGAGGTCAAAGTGGGCATCGAGGCGCGCTCGGTCGAGACCTCCAAGTTCAAGGGCTACGAAGACAAATACACCATCGCCGGCTCTTATTGGCCGCCGCAATTCACCATCATGGATGGCGAAACCCTGGAGCCGAAACAGATCGTTTCGACCCGCGGCATGACCGTCGACAAGCAGGAATATCACCCGGAACCCCGGGTCGCGGCGATCATCGCCTCCCACGAATGGCCGGAGTTCATCGTCAACGTCAAGGAAACCGGCAAGGTCATGCTGGTCAATTATCAGGACATCAAAAACCTCACCGTCACCTACATCGATGCCGCGCCCTTCCTGCATGACGGCGGTTGGGACAGCACGCACCGCTACTTCATGACCGCCGCCAACAACTCCAACAAGGTCGCCGTGATCGACTCCAAGGAGCGCAAATTGACCGCGCTGGTGGACGTCGGCAAAACCCCTCACCCGGGTCGCGGCGCCAACTTCAACCACCCGACCTACGGCCCGGTCTGGGCCACCAGCCACTTGGGTGATGACGGCATCTCGCTGATCGGCACCGACCCGACCAAACACCCGCAATACGCCTGGAAGCAGGTCGGTTCACTCAAGGGCCAGGGCGGCGGATCGCTGTTTATCAAAACCCATCCCAAATCCCGTCACCTGTACGTCGACACCACCCTCAACCCGGACAACAAGCTCAGCCAGTCGGTGGCGGTGTTCAACATCGACAAGCTCGACGCCGGCTACACCGTGCTGCCCATCGCCGAATACGCGGGCATCAAGAAAGGCGCCATGCGCGTCGTGCAACCGGAATACAACAAAGCCGGCGATGAAGTCTGGTTCTCCGTGTGGAGCGGCCAGGAAGACGAATCGGCGCTGGTGGTGATCGACGACAAAACACTGAAGCTCAAGTCAGTCATCAAGGACAAACGACTGATCACACCCACCGGGAAGTTCAACGTCTACAACACCCAACACGACATTTATTGAGCTCCATCAATGCAAGGAAACACCATGAAAAATACTCTGTTTTCACTGTTTGCCCTGACCGCTGCGCTGAGCGTGCAGCCGGCCATGGCTGCCGAGGACGGGCCGGCGTTGTTCAAGAGCAAACCCTGCGCCGCCTGCCATTCCATCGACGCCAAGGTCGTCGGCCCTGCACTCAAGGATGTCGCGGCCAAGAACGCTGGCGTACCCGGGGCCGTGGACACCCTGGCTGGCCGCATCAAGAACGGCACACAAGGTAATTGGGGGCCGATGCCAATGCCGGCCAACCCGGTAACGGATGAAGAAGCAAAAATTCTCGCGACCTGGGTACTGACACTCAAATAACCGCCTGGAGGGCGTCATGATGGTTTATCGACACGCTGTGATTCTGGCGGCCCTCCTCCTCATTTGCGCAACCGCGGTTGCGGCGCCGGACGCCCAGCGTCAGGCACAACTCGAACACTTGCTGACCCAGGACTGCGGCGCCTGCCATGGGCTGCACCTGACCGGCGGACTGGGTCCCGAACTGACGCGCGCAGCGCTGGCCGGCAAGTCCAGGGACAGCCTGATTGCCACCGTCACCCAAGGTCGGCCCGGCACCGCGATGCCCGGTTGGGCCCCGTTGCTCAGCCCGGACGACATCCGTTGGCTGGTCGACCTTCTTCTCCAGGGATACCCCGCACCATGATCCGTTCAATCCTGCTGTCAGCGGCGACCGGGCTGTTGTTGTCCGCTTGCGTTCAGCCACCGTTGCGTGGCACCGGCGATCTGGGCGTGGTCGTGGAGCGCGCCACCGCAAGCGTTCAAATCATCGAAAGCGACACCCACACCGCGCTCGCCCGGCTCGAAGGTTTCGGCGACCTGTCCCATGCCTCGGTGGTGTTCGCGCGCGACCAGCGCTATGCCTATGTGTTCGGACGCGACGGCGGGTTGAGCAAAATCGATTTGCTGACCCGGCGTATCGACCGTCGTGTGATCCAGGGCGGCAACAGCATTGGCGGCGCCATCAGTCAGGACGGCAAATTGATTGCGGTGTCCAACTACGTGCCCGGCGGGGTCAAGGTGTTCGATGCCGAAACCCTGGAGCTGGTGGCCGATATTCCGGCCACACCCTTGGCCGATGGCAGCAAGCGCTCCCGAGTAGTCGGCCTGGTCGACGCACCAGGGCAACGTTTTGTCTTCAGCCTGTTCGATACCGGCGAGATCTGGACCGCCGATTTCAGTCAGCGCAGCACACCACAAATCAGCCGTTTCACCGGCATCGGTGAGCAACCCTACGACGCCCTGATTACCCCCGATGGGCGCTACTACATGGCCGGCCTGTTCGGTGAAGACGGCATGGCCCAACTCGACCTCTGGCATCCGGAACGCGGTGTGCAGCGGGTACTCGGCGATTACGGACGCGGCGAGGCGAAACTGCCCGTCTACAAGATGCCGCACCTGGAAGGCTGGGCCGTCGCCGATCACCAGGCCTTCGTACCCGCCGTCGGCCGGCACCAAGTGCTGGTGATGGATTCACGCACCTGGCAGCAGACCGCTGTGATCCCGGTGGCCGGCCAACCGATATTCGTCACCTCGCGCCCGGACGGTCGGCAGCTATGGGTCAATTTCGCTTACCCGGACAACGATCGGGTGCAGGTCATCGACACCGAAACCCATGCCGTGGTCGCCGATCTGCGCCCAGGGCCGGCGGTGCTGCACATGGAATTCACCGCACGCGGTGACCAACTGTGGCTGTCGTTACGCGACGGCAATCAGGTTCAAGTCTGGGATCCGTACAGCCTGAAGCTGCTGAGCACCCTGCCGGCCACCGCGCCGAGCGGCATCTTCTTCAGCAGTCGCGCGCAGAAAATGGGGTATTGAAATGAACCTTGAGCTGCTCACTCGCCAACTCATCGACCGCTTCCAGCACGGCATGCCGCTGTGCCCGGCACCGTATAAGGAGATGGCGCGGATCCTCGGTTGCCGCGAATCGCAAGTCATGGCCTGCCTGGAAGAAATGGATAAGGCCGGCACCCTTTCACGGATCGGCCCGGTGTTCGAACACAGCCGCGCCGGGGCCAGCACCCTCGCCGCCCTCGCCGTGCCCGCCGATCGCCTGCAACAGGTGGCCGATCGCGTCAGTCAGTACCCCGAAGTCAATCACAACTACGCACGGGAGCACTTCTACAACCTGTGGTTTGTGCTGACCGGCCCTGATCGCCAGCACATCGACTGTGTGCTCAAAGAACTTGAGGACGACACCGGCCTCATGCCACTGGACCTGCCGATGTTGACCGCCTACCGCATCGACCTGGGCTTTGCCCTGGGAGAAAACTGATGACACCTGGATTGAGCCCCAAACAAGCGCTGGCGCTGCGCCGGCACCTCGAAGGTGGGTTGCCGCGGGTATCGCGCCCCTATCAGGCCCTCGCCGAACGGATAAAGACTGACGAAACCCGAGTGCTCGATCAAATGCGTCTGTGGAGCGAGCAAGGGCTGTTCCGCCGCGTTGGCCTGGTGCTGCACCATCGCGCGCTGGGTTTTACCGCCAACGCCATGCTGGTGCTGGACATTCCCGATGCGCTGATCGACGAAGTTGGCCAGCGCCTGGGGCGAGCGCCCGGCATTACCCTCTGCTATCAGCGGCCCCGGCGTTTACCGCAATGGCGCTACAACCTGTTTTGCATGGTTCACGGGCGTCAGCGTGATCAGGTCGAGGCGCAGATTCAGGCGTTGCTGGAAGACCATCTGCTGAGCGACCTGCCCCATCAACTGCTGTTCAGCACTCAGGTCTTCAAACAGTGCGGCGGACGCTTTGCGCCCTCGCGTACAGGCGCACTTAGCCATGGATGACCTCGACCGCCGACTGATCAACCGATTGCAATTGGGCTTGCCGCTGGTGCGCCACCCCTGGCAGGCATTGGCTGTCGAACTGGAGAGCAGCAGCACTGAACTGCTCGACCGACTGCATGCCTTGCTCGATGACGGCGTGCTCACACGCTTCGGCCCGATGTTCGACATCGAACGGCTGGGCGGCGCCTTCACCCTCGCCGCACTGTCGGTGCCGGAAGAACGTTTCGACGACGTCGCCGAGCAACTGCACGGTATGCCCGAAGTGGCGCACAACTACCGACGCGAACACGCCTGGAACATGTGGTTCGTCCTCGCCTGCGCAACGGGACATGACCTGACCGAAGCCCTGCAGCGCATCGAAACCCTGACCGGCCTGTCACTGCTCAATCTGCCCAAAGAGGAGACTTACCATGTCGGTCTGTATTTCCCGGTCTGAAGACACCCTCGCCCAGCGGCTGATCGCGTTGACACAGGCCGGTCTGCCACTGCTGGACGACCCGTGGGCGTGGCTCGCCGAACAGCTGGAACTGAGTATCGAATCCACCCTGGATCTGCTTAAGCGATTGCAGGCCGAGGGCGCGATTCGGCGTATCGCCGCCGTGCCCAACCACTACCGATTGGGCTATCGCCACAACGGCATGACGGTCTGGGATGTGCGCGACACCGACATGCCGCGCCTCGGTGCGCTGATCGGCGCGCAACCCTTCGTCAGCCACTGCTATCGCCGCCCGCGCCGAACCGACTGGCGTTACAACCTATTCGCCATGGTTCATGGCCGCAGCAGCGATGAAATCAACAGCTACCGCGAGCACCTGCGCTACTTGCTGGACGACGCCTGTGCCGCCGACGAGATGCTGGTGAGCAGCCGCATCCTGAAAAAAACCGGCTTGCGCTTGCCGCCCGTGTCGCGCTGAACACACCCTGACTCAAGGAGAGTTGCATGTTGAGGATCAGCCAATACCTGCAGGCGCTGGACGGCCAGGCGCCTGCGCCCAGAACCTGTCCACCGGGCAGCAACCGGCCGCCGGTGGTGATATGGAACCTGCTCAGGCGCTGCAACCTGACCTGCAAACACTGCTACGCCACCTCGGCCGACAGTGTCTTTCGCGACGAACTGGATACCGCCGCCGCGCTGACCGTGATCGACGACCTGCATGATGCCGGGGTGAAGGTATTGATTCTTTCCGGTGGCGAACCGCTGTTGCGCGAGGATCTGTTTGTGCTCAGTGCGTATGCCCGGGCCAAGGATTTCTTTGTGGCCTTGTCCACTAACGGCACGCTGATCGATGAGCAGAACATCGCGCAAATCAGCGCGGCGAATTTCGACTACGTCGGGATCAGCATCGATGGTCTGGAAGCCACCCACGATGCCTTCCGCCAACTCAAGGGCAGCTTCGCCCGCTCCATGCGGGCGATCCGACTCTGTCGCGAACAGGGCATTCGTGTCGGGCTGCGCACCACCCTGACCCAGGAAAACCACCTGCAGCTGCCCCAGTTACTGGCGCTGATGCGCGAGTACGACGTGCAAAAGTTTTACCTGTCGCACCTCAACTACAGCGGTCGCGGCAAACGCAGTCGCAAACTCGACGCGCAACAGCAGATGAGCCGCGAGGCCATGACACTGATCTTCGAACACGCCTGGGACGACATCCTACAGGGCCGCGACAGCGATTTTGTCAGCGGCAACAACGATGCCGACGCCATTCTCCTGCTGCAATGGGCCGGCCTTCGTCTTCCCGAGCATTACCCACGCCTGGAAAACATGCTCCGCGCCTGGGGCGGCAACGCGTCCGGCAGCGGCATTGCCAATATCGACAACACCGGCGAAGTGCACCCGGATACCTACTGGTGGCAGCACTCGGTGGGCAATGTCCGGCATACGCCGTTCCGCACGCTGTGGCTGGACCAGCCGGATGCCCTGCTGTTGCGCCTGCGTGAGCATCCCCGCGCCGTCGGCGGCCGCTGCGCGCAATGCCGCTGGTTGCACATCTGCAACGGCAATACCCGCACGCGCGCCTGGGCCGAGGGTGACCTCTGGGGCCAGGACCCCGGCTGCCATCTCAGCGACGACGAAATTGGTATGCCGCCGTCAACGACCATTCCTTGCATCACCCACTGAATCGCCCGTCCGGCCAACCACCTGACAAAGGCTGGGGCCGGCCAACCTGATGAAGCACCAAGGACGTCCCATGCCTCCATCGATTGCTATACCGGCCACCCTTCAGTCCCCGTTCAGACCGGGCGAAGTTGCCCTGGTCGGCGCTGGCCCCGGCGATCCACGCCTGCTGACCCTGCGCGCCTGGAGCCTGTTGATGCAGGCCGACGCCGTGGTCTATGACCGACTGATCAGCCCCGAGCTGCTGACGTTGATTCCTCTCACCTGCGCCCGGCATTACGTCGGCAAGGCCAGCGGCTGTCACAGCCTGCCCCAGGAACAAATCAACGAACTGCTTGCCGACCTCGCCGATCAAGGGCAGCGCGTGGTCCGGCTCAAGGGCGGCGACCCGTTTATCTTTGGCCGTGGCGCCGAGGAACTGGAGTACCTGCTGCAGCGCGGTGTTGACTGCCAGGTGGTGCCGGGCATTACCGCCGCTTCCGGCTGCAGCGCTTACGCGGGCATACCGTTGACCCACCGCGACCTGGTCAATTCCTGCCGATTCATCACCGGCCATTTGCAACGTGATGGTGAGTTGTCGCTGCCCTGGAGCAGCCTCGCCGACAGTAGTCAGACGCTGGTGTTTTACATGGGGTTGTCGAACCTGGGGCTCATCGCTCAACGCTTGATCGAAGCCGGGCTGTCGGCCGATACACCGGCGGCGCTGATCAGCAACGGCACGCGTCCCGACCAGCACGTCGCCCGTGGCAAGCTACACCAATTGCCGACCCTGGCGCTGGATTGTCCGCCGGGTACTCCGACACTGACGGTGATCGGCACAGTGGTCGATCTGTTTGCCGCGGAACAACTGGAATACCCGGCGCGGCTTTACCCGGCTCAAGCACTGCAACGCCATGCCAAGGTGGCGATATGAGGCGCAGGGTCCTTGCCCACGTGCTATGGGTCAGTGCGGCGCATGCCAGCGCAGCGGTTCCACTCCCGGGCGCGGCACTTGAACAGGCCGCGAAAAATTACCAGGTGCATTGCCAGCGCTGCCACGGCATTAACCGTCTCGGCGGTGCGGGGCCGGCGTTGTTGCCGGAGAGTCTCAGTCGAATCAAACCGGATGAAATTCGCCGCGTGATCCAGAACGGCCGCCCCGCGAGCCAGATGGCCGGCTATGCCAATGTGTTCAGCCCCGCGCAGATCGACGCGCTGGTGGACTACCTTCAACAACCGCCCGCCACCCCGCCCACCTGGAGCAATGACGACATTCTCGGCAGTCATTCGCTGCTCGCGGATATCAGCAAGCTCCCAGCCACGCCCCAGCATGGCGCCGACCCGCTGAACCTGTTCGTAGTGGTGGAAGCCGGCGACCATCACATCGACATCCTCGACGGTGACCGCTTTGAGGTGCTGGCGCGGTTTGCGTCGCACTTTGCCGTGCATGGCGGGCCGAAATTCTCGCCGGACGGGCGCTTCGTCTACTTCGCCTCCCGTGACGGCTGGATCAGCCTGTATGACTTGCACAACCTGAAACTGATCGCCGAGGTTCGCGCCGGGCTCAACACCCGCAACCTGGCGGTGAGCAAGGATGGACGCTGGGTGCTGGTGGGCAACTATTTGCCCGGCAACCTGGTGGTGCTCGATGCCCGCGATCTGTCGCTGGTCAAAACCATTCCCACGATCGGTCAGGACGGCACCGCGTCACGGGTCAGCGCGGTCTACTCCGCCCCGCCGCGCGACAGCTTTATCGTGGCGCTCAAGGACGTGAAGGAAGTCTGGGAACTGTCCTGGGCCGGCACACCGGACTTCCAACCACGGCGGATCCTTGCCGGGGATGTTCTCGACGACTTCTCCTTTTCACCGGACTACAAACAACTGCTGGCCACCTCGCGCAAGGCCCAGGGCGGTCAGGTGATCGACCTCGACAGCGGCCAGGTGGTCACCGACATCCCGCTGCCGGGGATGCCGCATTTGGGGTCGGGGACCTATTGGAAACGTAACGGTGAGTGGGTGTTCGCCACGCCAAATATCAGCAAGGGGCTAATCTCGGTCATCGACTTCAAGACCTGGAAACTGATCAAGGAAATTCCGACCCTGGGGCCGGGGTTCTTCATGCGCAGTCACGTCAACTCACGATATGCCTGGACCGACGTGTTCTTCGGGCCCGACAACGATGCGATCCACCTGATCGACAAACAGACCCTGGAGATCGCCCATACTTTGCGCCCGATGCCTGGCAAGACCGCCGCTCACGTCGAGTTCACTCGCGACGGTCGTTACCTGCTGCTGAGCATCTGGGCCACCGACGGTGCGCTGATCGTTTATGACAGCAACACCCTCAAGGAGATCAAACGCCTCCCGATGAACAAACCTTCGGGCAAGTACAACGTTGGCAACAAGATCGAGTTTGCCGAAGGTACTTCGCATTAGGCGTTGTGCCCTAGCGCTTAGGTCGACAGCGGGATATCGCGAGCAAGCTCGCGCCCACAGGAACCCAAGTGCCCCCTGTGAGCGCGAAACCAAACTCAGGCCAGGCTTTTGCTGACCACTTCAAACACATCGCTCGACAGCTGACCCGAAGCACGAATGCGCTCCAGCTCACCTTTCATCAACGCTTGACGCGCATCGTCATACTTGCGCCAGCGAGTCAGCGGCGCCAATTGGCGAGAGGCAATCTGCGGATTAAAGCCGTTCAACTCGATCACCAGATCCGCCAGGAACCGATACCCAGAACCATCGGCCGCATGGAAGTTGATCAGGTTCTGCCCGGCAAACGCGCCGACCAATGCCCGCACCTTGTTTGGGTTCTTGATGTTGAACGCCGGATGCTGCATCAACGCCTTGACCCGCTCCAGACCACCGGGCAATACACTGCCGGCCTGGACGCTGAACCACTGATCCATGACCAGCGGATTGTCCTTGAAGTGCTCGGCGAAACTGGCCAGGGCCTTGGCTTTCTCGTCTTCGAACGACGAATTGACCAGCACCGCCAACGCCGTCAGGCGCTCAGTCATGTTGTCGCTCGTCTCGAATTGCTCCAGCGTCGCCGCCAACACTTCCGGTTTACCGCTGAGCATCAGGTACGACAGCGCGATGTTCTGCAATGCGCGACGAGCGAAGTGTTCGGCCTCAGCCACATACGGGGTCTTCTTCGAGAGATCGCGATTGGCCTGATAACGCAGCCACAGCGCTTCGAACAAACCCTCAGCTAATTGTTTACGAGCAAACTCGCGAGCGATGTGGATGGCGTCAACGTCAGCCACGTCGCTGATCTCGGTCAGATACGCTTCCCCCGGCAGCGAGAGCATTTCGGCGACCATGGCCTGATCCAGCGTCCCGTCCGACAGCACGGCGCGCAAGGCAGAAATCAAGCGCTGATCGAGCACCAGTTTTTCGCCCTTCTGATGATCGGCAATCAGCTCTTGCAATACCTGAACCGACAACTGCTGCCCGGCATCCCAGCGATTGAAGCCGTCGCTGTCATGCTGCATCAGGAACATCAGCTGATCGCGATTGTAGGGGAAGCTCAGCTTGACCGGTGCCGAGAAGCCACGCAGCAACGAAGGCAATGGCTGTTCAGCGATGTCGATGAAGGTGAAAGTCTGCTCGGCTTCAGTCACCGAAATAACCCGTGAGGTGCCCTGAGCGCTGGCTTCACCGGAAAGACGCAACGCAATGGCCGCGCCTTTGGCGTCCAGCAGGCCCAATTCCACCGGAATCACGAACGGCAACTTCTCAACCTTGTCCGGGGTTGCCGGGCAGCTTTGACGGAACGTCAGGCTGTAGGTTTTCGCCGCAGCGTCGTAGGACTCGCTTACCGCCAACCGCGGTGTGCCGGCCTGGCTGTACCAGCGTTTGAACTGGGTCAAGTCGACACCGTTGGCATCTTCCATGGCCTTGATGAAGTCGTCACAGGTCACGGCTTGGCCGTCATGGCGCTCGAAGTACAGGTCGCTGCCTTTACGGAAGCCTTCGGCGCCGAGCAAGGTGTGGATCATGCCGACCACTTCCGAACCCTTTTCGTACACGGTCAGGGTGTAGAAGTTGGAAATCTCGATGAAGCTGTCCGGGCGCACAGCGTGGGCCATGGGACCTGCGTCTTCGGCGAACTGGTGGGTCCGCAGGTACGCCACGTCCTGGATGCGCTTGACGGTGGCCGAGTTCATGTCGGCGGAGAAACCGGAATCGCGGAACACGGTGAAGCCTTCCTTGAGCGACAACTGAAACCAGTCGCGGCAGGTCACGCGGTTGCCTGACCAGTTATGGAAGTACTCGTGCGCAACGATCGCCTCGACCCGCTGGTGCGCGGCGTCGGTGGCGGTTTCGGCGCGGGCCAGCACGGCGCTGGAGTTGAAGATGTTGAGGCCCTTGTTCTCCATGGCACCCATGTTGAAGTCGTTGACCGCGACAATCATGAAGATGTCCAGGTCGTACTCGCGACCGTAGACCTCTTCGTCCCAGCGCATGGACTTCTTCAGACTGTTCATGGCGTGCTGGCACTTGTCGATGTTTTCCGGCTCAACATAAATGCGCAGCGCCACGGAGCGATCAGTCAGGGTGGTGAAGGTGTCTTCGACGCACCACAAATCACCGGCCACCAGCGCGAACAGGTAGGCAGGTTTCTTGAACGGATCTTCCCAGGTCGCCCAGTGTCGGCCGTCTTCGCCGGGACCTGAGGCAATCGGGTTGCCGTTGGACAGCAGCACTGGATAGCTGTGCTGCTCGGCGACGACCGTGGTGGTGAACGTGCTCATCACGTCCGGACGGTCGAGGTAATAGGTGATCTTGCGAAAGCCTTCGGCCTCGCACTGGGTGCAGAACATCGTGCCGGATTTGTACAGGCCTTCCAGCGCGGTGTTGGTTTCCGGGTGGATCTTGACGCTGGTGTCGACCGTGAAAGTGGTGCTGGTCGGGTGCAGGGTCAGATGGTTGTCCGTCAACTGATAGTCGGTGGCGGTCAACTCGCTGTCGGCCAGGGTGATCGACAGCAATTCAAGCTGCTGGCCATCCAGCACCAGCGGCGGCAGCCCCGGGCCACGTTCAGGATTGCGGCGCATCACCAGTTGCGCATGGACCAGGCTGTGGTCCTCGAACAACTCGAAGGTCAGGTGCGTCTCGTCGATCAGGTACTCAGGCGCCTGATAGTCTTTCAGGTAGATCATCTTCGGTTGTTCGGTGCGCATGCTGGAGTCCTTACTGATGCACGGCGAGCTGATAGGCCGTGTATTTACGAATGTTGATCACGCCGGTGTCGAAGATCAGGTATTGGCCCTTGATCCCTAGCAGCGTGCCTTCGGCAATCGGGTTCTTGTCCAGGTTGAAGCTGACTATCTTCGCCGGGTATTGCTCGATCGGATAGCGGATCTCGAGCGTTTCTACATCGGCAATAGTCTGGATTGCCTGTAGGCCGAATCGTTCCTGCAAACCTTGCAAGCCCTCGGCGCAGCTGTCGAACAGTTGATCGCGAACCTCGGCCAAATTCACCGACACCGCGTCGCCCTTGAGTAAAGCACGCCAGTTGGTTTTGTCTGCCACCTGACTGCGGAACAGATCTTCGACGAAGCCCGATTGCTGACGGGTCGAAACGCGCATGATCGGCAACGCCTGACGGGCGCCCTGATCGATCCAACGGGTAGGCAGTTGAGTGGCGCGGGTAATCCCGACCTTCACCCCCGAAGAGTTGGACAAATACACAATGTGCTCAGTCATGCAGAACTGTTCGCCCCACTGCGGCTCACGGCAGGTGCCGGCGTCATAGTGGCAGCGCTCCGGGCTCATGATGCAGAGGTCGCACTGGGCCAGTTTGGTCATGCACGGGTAGCAATAACCCTGGCTGAAACTGGTTTTAGTCTTGCGTGCGCAATGGGAGCAGTGAATCGCTCCCAGGTACTCCAGACGCACCGTGGTGCCGATCAATGGATTGACCGGGACCTCGACGTCATCCAGACGAAACGCGTACTGCACGTTCGGCCCGTCAAGGCGCGCCGACATCTTGCTGATTGCACCGCGGCCAATCTCGATCAATGGACGGCATCCGACTTGAACAGGATGTTCGGCACTTCGATCGACTTGGAACCGCACTCCTGCACGCCCATGTAACCGGTGCGCTGGTCTTCGGGCAGGTTCTGGATTTCCCAGGCGATCATCGCTTGCAGTGACAGTTCGCGTTGTTCGGCGGTGAGTTTGCCACCGTCGGACCATTTACCGATTTCCACCGCCAGTTTCAGGCTCTGGTAGATATCGGGGGTAATGTTTTGGATCATTTCGTTAAAAGAGGACATCAAGGGCTCCGCGCTCACATCACTAATTTAGACGGCCAGTTTACGGCGGTTGTACAAACCGCCCAACAAACCGGTCAAGCATCCGACGAGCAACCCACCGACGTGGGCCGCATTGGCAATTTCACCGAAGCCGATCATCGAGACCAGCCCGGACAGGCACAGCAGCAGCCACACCAGCATCATCACCAGCACACCGCGCGGCAGGCGATAAGCCTGGTTCGGCGACAACAGCTGGAAAATCCAGCAGTGCCCCAAAAGGCCATACAACACACCGGACAACCCGCCGAACAAAGTCGGACCGCTGAAATAATACTGGGCGTAGTTGGAAACCAGGCTGAAGAGCAAGGTCAGGCCGATCAGGTTGATGCTGCCCTGACGCGACTCGATGCGTCGTCCCAGTTCCCAGTACCACATGCCGTTCATGGCCAGGTGCAGGATGCCGAAGTGGATCAGCATCGGCGTCACCAGACGCCACCACTGCCCCGACGCCAGGCTGTCGGCCAATGGCACAAAGTGGATGTACTCGCCGACAATGCGGAAGTCGAGGAAGGTCAGCCAGCGCATCGTATCGAGGTTTTCGCCCAGCAGCGTCACCGCGCCGACAAGCAGGCTCAGCAGCAGCACGAACGCTGTCGCCTTGGCGTGGCGCAGTTGCTCGACGAAACTTGGGCGCTTGATGGTTTTCGCCACCGGAATGTCCAGCTGTTGATCGGGATCACCGGCCGGGTAGCGTTCGTACAACGAGCGCACGTCTTCGCTGATGTTGGCCGGCACCCACAGCACCTGCTCACCCGCCTCTTCGCTGACCCGATGCGGCACCTGCATGCGCTGCAACAGTTTGACAAACCCGCTCAAGTCCGCCGCCAGCGGCAGACGTAAAACGGCAACGGCACTCATCGCAGCACCTCCGGCCGCTCGACATCGACCCAGACAAATTTGTGCGGGTCGAGACGGGTTTCCTGGTCCAGACGGTAGGCGACCAGTTTGCCGTAGAGCACGGCGCTGTAATCCAGACAGGCCAGGTTCGGCCGGATCGGCACCGGTTTGCCACTGCGCCAGTAGTGGCCGACGAACAACAAAGGCTCATCGATGCCATAGCGCAGCAAGGTGTTTTTTTCGGTAGACGACAGCGGTGTCTGGGCCACGGGCTCGGGCAAGGCGTCAGGCTGGAACACAATGTCTCCGTAGGTTTGCGGGTCGTCTTCCCAGAACTTGGTGCGGAAAAACGAACGCGTCAGGCCATCGCCGCTGGTCATGGTCTGACCATCAGGCAAGCGCATGTCGGTGCCGCGCAGCAAGCGATCGAACACGGTGCAGGCGAAACTGCCTGGCACCGCGGAGGCCTGGAGGAAGTGCTCCTCGACGCAACCGTTGGGGAACAGTGCCCGTAGCGGTTCGATCAGTCCCGAGTCCCAGCAGGCATGCACCACCCGGAAACGCCCGGCATCGACGAACAATGGCATCTCATAGAACCATTGCAGGAAGTCATGCCAGTCAGCCGGATGGTCTTCGAACTGGGTCAGGGTTTCGTTCAGCAAGCGGGCATGGCGCGGGGTGTGTTCACGCACGAACTGCTTGCCGCTGCCCGGAGGCGCCGGTGTGCTCCAGCCGAGGGCGTTGAATTCATGGTTACCCATGATGCACAGCGCCTGGCCGGCTTCGACCATGTCGTGAACGATGTGCAGCGCTTCGCGAATCCGCGGGCCGCGGTCGATGATGTCGCCAACGAACACCGCCATGCGCAACGGGTGCCGCCAGACGCCACCGTGTTTTTTATAACCGAGCCGGTCGAGCAGGTGCTCAAGGGTCAGAGCGCAACCGTGCACGTCACCGATCAGGTCGTAGCTACGCGCGGGATCGAGCATCAATCGCCTCCACCACCCAACCGACTGCCCCAGCCGAGCTTGGTCCGGCAGACTTCATAATAGTTGTGGTCGAGGGGGTGAATCAGCCGCAGCTTCTGGGCCTTCTTGCTGATAGTGATGGTGTCACCCGGCGCGCAGGTGAAGTGGTTCTGCCCGTCACAGGAGACTTGCGGGTAGATCTGCATATCTTTGGACACGACGATTTTCAGCTCACTGTTGCCATCGACCACGATCGGCCTACCCGACAAGGTATGGGGATACATCGGCACAATCACAATAGCGTCGAGTTTGGGATGCATGATCGGCCCGCCCGCCGACAGCGCGTAGGCAGTCGAACCGGTGGGCGTGGCGACGATCAGGCCGTCGGCCTTTTGGCTGCAGACGAACTGGCCGTCGATGTACAGCTCGAACTCGATCATCCGCGTCGATTTGCCGGGGTGCAGCACCACATCGTTCAGCGCATCGCCCTGGCCAATGGCCTCGGCGTGGCGGCGGACTTCGGCTTGCAGCAGAAAGCGGTTCTCGACCAGATAGTGGCCGTCGAGCACTTCGGCGACTTTGACTTCCAGCTCATCGGGGCGAATATCGGTCAGGAAGCCCAGGCTGCCACGGTTGATGCCAAGCACCGGAATATTGTGGCGGGCCAGCGCGCGGGCGGCGCCCAACAGACTGCCGTCACCACCGACCACAATCACCATGTCACACACTTCGCCGAGCATCTTGCGCGACGAGGTTTGCAAGCCATGGCCCGGCAGCACTTCGGCGATGGTGTCTTCGAGGATCACGTGCAGGTGACGATCGAGCAGAAACCGTTTCAGTCGGCGGACGGTATCCAACACCTGAGAACTGCCCAGGCGACCGATGATGCCGATATTGCGAAATTGCTCCATGGGGCCCCTGAGTCTGTGACGGCGAAAAACACGATTATGGGCGAAAGCCGTCCGTAGACAAAATCCTTTCAGCCACAAGGATGTACTCCTGTTTAAGGCTATGCTCGCAAGATGATCTTATTTCCAGATTTGCTGCAGTTACCCCACCAGTTGCGCCACCCCGAAGTGCGCGATCTGGCATGGGTCATCCTCGCTCCGCCGATGCTCGGGGAAACCTCGTGGCCGCAACGTCATCCACTGGCCGGAAGCGACTGGGTGCAGGCGCCGGAGCGACTGGAGCAATGGCTCAGGCAACTCGATCGCGACAGTTATGACTTGTTGCACTGGCTGGCGCAGGCCAGAACCCGGCGATTGGGCGTGTACTACGAACGCCTCTGGCAATACGCCGTGCGGCACGCGCCGGGTATCGACCTGATTGCTGCCAACATGCCAATCCGCCGCGAAGGCCACACGCTGGGCGAGCTGGACATGCTGCTGCGCGATCGCGACGGCGTGCATCATCTGGAACTGGCGATCAAACTTTACCTTGGCCCGCAAAATGGCGACGGACACGACACGGCCCAGTGGCTCGGCCCCGGCTGTCACGATCGGCTGGACCGCAAACTGGCCCACCTGACTCAGCATCAGTTGCCGATTTCGGCGCGCCCGGAGAGTCGCGAAGTGTTGGCGGCGCTGGATATCCAGCAGTTCAGTGCGCATTTGTGGCTAGGGGGCTATTTGCTGTATCCGTGGCCGGGACCGGCCGGGCCACCGAACGGCGCACATCCACAGCATTTGCGCGGTAGCTGGTTGCATCAGAAGGACTGGGCAGACTTTGTCGTGCAGCGTCCATTCGGTCGCTGGCAACCCCTGCCCCGCCATGCCTGGCTGGCACCGGCGCACTATCCCGAGGAGCAGACCTGGAACACTGAGCAGCTGAATGCCTGGATCAGCGATCTGGAGCCACTGGCGCCTGCGCAGTTGCTGGTGCGACTCACAGAAAACGCCCAGGGCGACTGGGAAGAAGCCGAGCGGCTGTTTCTGGTGGCGGATCTTTGGCCGAATGTTCCTGGCACTGGCTGAGTTTTGTCGCGCCTGGGCTGGCCCCTTCGCGGTCTATACCGATAACCGCAAAGCCAAAGCCGTCAACGTCACCAACAATACCGGCACCGTCAGCACAATCCCGACGTTGAAGTGGTAATCCCCAACCGATCCGAATGCTCTGGCGGTCCAGCTCATGCAGCCATAGCAAGGTCGCCAGGCTGCCGATCGGAGTAATTTTCTGTGGCCGGCTCCGTGCTAAATGAGCGTCATAGCTTCTTGTGTTGCTCGACCCACTTGCCATATGCATCGATGAATTTTTGCAAAAACGGTCTGACCGCCTCGGACAGCTTGCCCGCCTCGTCGAATGCCGAACCGGCACCGTTCAAGTACGCTTCCGGTTGCTGCATGCACGGCACATCCAAAAACACCATGGACTGACGCAAGTGATGGTTGGCACCAAAACCGCCGACAGCGCCGGGCGAAACACTGATCACCCCACCAGGTTTGCCGCTCCAGGCGCTCTTGCCATAAGGACGCGATCCCACGTCGATCGCATTCTTCAGCGGTGCCGGTACCGAACGGTTGTATTCGGGGGTCACGAACAGCACTGCGTCGGATGAGCTCACGTGTTGCCGGAAAGTGCTGTAGGCTGCCGGCGGTGAAGCACCATCGATGTCTTCGTTGTAGAGCGGCAGATCGCCGATTTCGACGATAGCAAGCTTGAGATTGGCAGGCGCCAGGTCAGCCAGGGCCAGCGCCACCTTGCGATTGATCGATTCCTTTCTCAAGCTGCCGACCAGTACGGCGATCGTATAGACGTTGCTCATGGAAGATTCTCGACTGTCCGATGGAAAGAGCTTGTAGTTATAGATGACGATTCAACCAGTGGGCGACTGAAAACGCCGCCCCTGACTATTTTTTTCCTGTAGGAAAACTTACCTCGCCCAACCACGGTCTACAGAGCCGCATATTGAGTGATTTATCTCCAGAGGTTCTAAGCAGATGGCAGCAGTACTCGTCGGTCAGTTCCATGCAAGAGACGCGGAAGGCCGTGTCTATTCCGTGCATGAGTTCCAGGAATCCACCCCGTCGGCAGACGGCCTTGCTGGCTCGGTGCCTGTCACCACCTACAAACTGGCCATTGGCGATCGCGTCAAAAAGCTCGATGACAACCAGTTTTTGCTGGTGCAATCGGACGTCACCATCGTTCGCGAACCCGATACCTATGTCGGAAGTCTGCCGGAAACCACCGTCGCCTCATAACCCCGTGTTATGAGCAGAAGTCATATGCGCGCACTTGAGTTAGGATTCAGCCACTGACTCCCTCACCTGCTGAACATGGACTTCACGCATGCGTTTACGTCATATCGAAGTGATCCAGGCGCTCCTGCAGACCGGTCACCTGGGCACCGCGGCCGAATGGCTGCAGCTGCCTGCGGCCGAAGTCGAAGGCATTCTTCGCGACGCCGAGGATCAGTTGGGTTTCATGCTGTTTTCCAGCGTGCGTGGACGCCTGCAGGCCACGCGCGAGGCGCGGGAGTTGCAGGTCCAGATCGCCCACGTCTATGAAGCGCTCGAGCCGGTCCAGCGCCTGGCCACCAGTCTCAAGCAATATCAGGCTCCGCCCTTACGGATCATCTGCACACCGCCACTGGCACAGCAGTTATTGCCCCAGAGCATTGCCGCCCTGCGCCGACGTCTCCCTGACGCGCCTTGCACCCTCCTGAGTCAACCCACCCGCGAGATCGTCAGAAGCCTGCTGCTGCGCGAAAGCGATCTGGGCCTGAGCCTGCATGATCCCGATCACGCCGACATTCATTGCCAGGTGATTGCCCAAGGCAAACTTCAGCTGCTGGCACCTCACGGCTGGTTGCAACCCAAACAAAAATACATCTCGCTGCAGGACCTGGCCGGCCAATCGATGGTTGGCCTGGAGGGTCATGATCCGCTGAGTCCGGCACTGGAAAACAAACTGCATGCCCTGCGCCCTGCCCCGGTCATTCAGACCCGCGTACAGACTCACCAGATGATGCGCAGCATGGTCGAGGCCGGTGAAGGCCTGGCCATCGTCGACCCTTTCACCGCCCTCGGGGCCAAATCAGCCGGGCTGGATGCCTGTCCGCTGGCGCCTGCCGTGCCAATCAGCCTGTATGCCTTGACCCTTAAGAACGGCGAGCCTTCACCGGCGGTTCAGGCCTTACTGAGCATCATCACGGAACAAGCCGTGGCGATGCTGGCGATTTAAGCGGGGCTTCCAGCGGGTTATCGAACAATCGATACCAGAAAAGCGCCACTTCGGCGGTGTTCGGATCGATCCCGCGATAACGCAGATGATCGATCCCGCCGATCATATAACCGCTGCGCTCATAAAGCCGACAGGCACCCAAATTGTTGTTCTGGGTTTCCAGCATGATGCCCGGCAGTTTCTTTTTGCGGCTCCAGAACTGCGCCACATCCAGCAACGCTTTGGCCACGCCATGGCGCCGCGCCGGCGCATGCACCGCCAACTCGTCGATATGGGCAAAGCCGTTCCAATTGGTGCTGACCACCAAGTGACCCACCGGTTCATCATCGAGATAAGCCATGAAAATCGCGCTGTCAGCGGCATCGCGGAAGCTGCTGAACTCTTCAGGGTCGATGCCGTAGCACTTGCGATAGGGCGTGATCGGTGTCACGACCCACTGCTCAACCGGCTTGCCAACTTCGGCTGCGCCGTAGGCCGCGACTTCAAAACTGAAATCACTGCCCCAGATGTAGGCTGCAAAACCGTCGTCGGCAACGCGCACCGACAGCCCTGGATATTTAGGATTCATGAGTGGTTGCATACTGGGAAAGGTCCTCATTCCTTGATGCAATCGACGGTGTAATGCCGTCCATTGCCCTCGTCTTCGTGTTGCAAACCGTGCACATCAGCGACAAACCCCGGGAAGCTGCTATCGAACGTGCGGGCGAATGCCAGGTAATCGATGATCGAGCGTGTCGACTCGGTAAAACGCTCGCCGGGCATGATCAACGGGATCCCCGGCGGGTACGGCACCAGCATCACCGCGGCGATCCGCCCGTCCAGAGCATCGATCGACACCGCTTCAACCTCGCCACGCACCAATTGATCATAGGCGTCGGATGGCTTCATGGCGATTCCCGGCAGCACCGTGTACATGCGCTTGAGGTGCTTGGCTGTGGCATTGCTGCGGTAGCAGGCGTGCAATTGATCGCACAGATCGCGCAAACCCATGCCCCGATAGCGCGCGACATTCTCTTGCGCCACGCACGGCAGGCAATTCGCGAGGCTGACGTTGGCATCGTAGCTGCGCTTGAACTCCAGCAACTCGGTCAGCAGCGTGCTCCATTTGCCCTTGGTGATACCCATGGAGAACAGCACTAGGAATGAATACAGCCCGGTCTTTTCAACGACCAACCCACGCTCCCAAAGGAATTTGCTGACTACCGCCGCCGGAATCCCGCGCTCGCTGAGGGCGCCGCCTGCCGTCAGGCCCGGCATCACCAAAGTGACCTTGATCGGATCGAGCAGCACGTAGTCGTCGGTCACGCCGCCAAAGCCGTGCCAGTCGGCGTCGGGTTGCAGCAGCCAGTCTTGCGTGACAACACGGTTGATGCCTTCCACCGACGGCGGCTGCCAGATGGAAAACCACCAGTCGTCAGCGGCGATGTGTTGGCGCAGATTGGCCAGCGCCCGGCGAAAACTCAGCGCTTCGTCGAACATTTCCTGCAACAGCGAACGCCCGGCCGGCCCTTCCATCATGGCCGAAGCCACGTCCAGCGAAGCGATGATGCTGTACTGCGGCGAAGTGGAGATGTGCATCATGAACGCTTCATTGAAGCGATCCCGATCCAGTTGCCGCGCGCCGCCGTCCTGCACGTGAATCATCGACGCCTGGCTGAACGCCGCCAGCAGTTTGTGGGTGGAATGAGTGGTGAACACCAGCGGGCCGTCATCACTGCGGGAAGTGCCCATGCCGTAACGCCCGGCGAAGAACTCGTGAAACGCCGCGTAGGCGTACCAGGCTTCATCGAAGTGCAAGACCTCGACGCTGGTGCCCAGCTGCTGCTTGATCAGCTCAGCGTTGTAACAGAGGCCGTCGTACGTCGAATTGGTCACCACCGCCAGCTTGACCTTGGGTGCCCGGCCCTTGGTCAGCGGGCTGGCGTCGATTTTGGCCTGAATCGATTCGCGGCTGAATTCGCTCAACGGAATCGGGCCGATGATCCCCAGTTCATTGCGCTCCGGGCATAGGTACAGCGGGATGGCGCCAGTCATGATGATCGAGTGCAGCACCGACTTGTGGCAGTTGCGGTCCACCAGCACCAGGTCATCGCGAGCGACCATCGAATGCCAGACAATTTTGTTGGCGGTCGAGGTGCCATTGATCACGAAAAACGTGTGATCGGCACCAAAGTTGCGGGCAGCACGCGCCTCCGCTTCTGCCAGCGGACCGGTGTGATCGAGCAAAGAACCGAGTTCCGGCACCGACACCGACAAATCCGAACGCAGGGTATTTTCCCCGAAGAACTGGTGAAACGCCTGCCCCACGGGACTCTTGTGGTACGCCACGCCGCCGCCATGACCGGGTGTGTGCCAGGAATAATTGGAGTCGGCCGTATGCTGCACCAGCGCTTTGAAAAACGGCGGCAGCAACCCATCCAGGTATTTGCGCGCGGCTCGGGCCACTTGGCGGGCCAGGAATGGCACGGTGTCTTCGAACAGATAAAGAATGCCGCGCAGCTGATTGAGTTCAGCCATGGCGTCGGCGGGAGCGTTCTCCAGGGTCACCTGCTCACCCAGAGCGAAGATCGGCAAGTCGGGCGCACGAACCCGCGCCAGGCCGATCAGCTCGGCCATGTTGTGTAATAGATGAGAGTGTGTGCTGGCGTCTTCGGCCGCAATCAACATGCAGGAAAGACCGTGATGGGTCGAGGCGACCAGGCGCCCTTCGGTGTAATCCACCGCCGAGACAATGCTGAAGCCTTCCTGCTCCAGTTCCCGGGCGATGCCACGCACGCGGTCACCGGCGACGGTGTCGGCCTTGATGTCACGATGGACGATCAGGACCGGGAATTTCAGATCTTTATACATGGGGCTCAGTGTCCTGAGGCGGCAGACCGTGGTCCGCCAATCACCTCAGGGTAGAGGGTTCAAGCGCTTGTGGCGAGCGCGATGCCCTGATGTGGGTCAAAGGATGCACCATCATGTGGCCAGCAAATCAGGCCTGAGCCTTGGCCTCGGCCAGTTGCTGCCAGAGCGACGGGGCGCCGGCGGATTTGGCGATGGCTTCCAGGCGTGCCACGTGTTGGGCCAAGTCATCTTCGCTGGCGCGAACAATTCGCGTCGGTTGACGATCGACCGGCAGACGGCGGATTTCGGTGGCCGAGTTATCTGCCCCTTCACCGGAACCATTGCCATCGGAGGCATTACCGGCCAGGGACAGGCTGGTTTGGCCACCCGTCATGGTCAGGTAAACGTCGGCGAGGATCTCGGAGTCGAGCAAGGCGCCGTGCAGTTCACGACCGGAGTTGTCGACGCCATAACGTTTGCACAAAGCGTCGAGACTGTTGCGCTGCCCAGGGTGACGTCCCCGGGCCATCATCAGGGTGTCGAGGATCGAGCAGTGCTGCGTGATGTCCGCACGATCGTGCTGGCCCATCAAGGCGAATTCGTTGTTGATGAAGCCAACGTCGAACGCCGCGTTATGAATGATCAGCTGCGCACCCTTGATGAATTCGAAGAACTCATCGGCCACTTCAGTGAAGCGCGGCTTGCCCACCAAAAATTCGTTGGTGATGCCGTGGACGCCAATGGCGCCTTCATCACTCTCGCGGTCTGGTTGCAGGTAAACGTGGAAATGCCGGCCCGTCAGGCGCCGACCGATCAACTCGACACAACCGATTTCGACAATCCGGTGGCCGTCGGTCACCGGCATGCCGGTGGTTTCGGTATCGAGTACAACGGATCTGGTGGCCATCAGTGCTCAGCTCTCAACGGGGCAATCGTGCAAAAGCGGCGATGTTAACACGCTCGCCGGGGTCTTTCAGATACACCGTGTTGCACCCATTCGCGAGCAGGCTCGCTCCCACTGATCGTTCCCACGCTCCGCGCGGGAATGCCTCAAGGGCCGGTCAGGCCTGTTTGTAACCGCGCACTTCATCCACGCCGCGGTTGGCCAATTGGTCGGCCCGTTCATTGCCGTGGTGGCCGATGTGGCCACGCACCCATTTCCAGGTGACGTTGTGGCGATTGACCTGCTCATCGAGCAGCTTCCACAAATCAGCATTTTTAACCGGTTCTTTCGCCGCCGTTTTCCAGCCGCGCTTCTTCCAGTTGTCCATCCACTCGTTGATGCCTTTCATCACATATTGCGAATCAGTCACGAGCAGTACGTCGCATGAGCGCTTGAGTTCTTCCAGGCCGCGGATCGCGCCCATCAGCTCCATGCGGTTGTTGGTGGTGTTGGCTTCGCCTCCCCACAGTTCTTTTTCAGTGCCCTTGCACACCAGCAAAGCGCCCCAGCCGCCTGGGCCAGGATTGCCTTTACAGGCGCCGTCGGTGAAGAGTTCTACGCTATCGCTCATGCCAATCTATCCAGAAAATGCGGCGGCTCGCCGATCAGTGATCGACGATGCCCGAGGCCGGGGCGAACCCGGCCGGGAAAGTAAAAATGTATTACGGATCGAGGCGGCGACGATTGACCTTGGCCATCGGTAATGGAATCAGCTTGCCCATCGGTTCACGCCGCTCCTGACGGACGGGCCGCAGGCCCACCACGATCTTGCGCGCCACCAATAAATAGAAGCCGCCACCCGACAGTTGCCAGTCACCGGCCTTGCGCTCCCAACCGGCCAGACGAGCCTGCCAGGCGGGTGACGCAAGCGGCGGACGATAGCACCCGAAGCGGCGTTTCTCCAGCGCGAAACCCAGCAGATTGAGCCAGTCGCCGACGCGCGACGGGGAGATGCAACGAGCCTTGCGCAAGGCGTCGTGGGCGAAAACATGGCGCAAGCCCCAGCTGCTCCAGGGATTGATCCCGACGATCAGCAGATGCCCGCCGGGCCGCACGCTGCTCGCCGCTTCACGCAGCAAACCGTGGGGCGACAGGCAGAAATCCAGCCCATGCTGCAACACCACCACGTCGGCGGCATGCTCGCTCAAAGGCCACGCCTGTTCTTCGCAGACAATCTCGACCCCCGGCAACGGCGCGCCGAGCCGCACATTGCGCTGCACTTGCGGCGCCGACGGCGGTGTCTGGGCCGACGGACCGTAATGCACCAGGTAGCCACCAAAGAAGCGCCCCAGCTCGTCTTCGAGCATGCGACGTTCTTCGTCCAGCAGAAATTGCCCAATGGGGCCGGACAGCCATTCACGGGCCGCGCTGATCAATGTCAGCCACTCAGGATCAGCCTGAGCGAACGCTTTATCGGTCATTGCATTCTCCAACGCGCCAGGAAGCTCTAAGATGCACCATTGTTTTCCGCTTGGCGAATCCGACGATGATACAGATCAGTGCCCTGCCCGCCTTCACCGACAACTACATCTGGTTGTTACAAGACCACCGCACCCAGCGCTGCGCAGTGGTCGATCCGGGTGATGCCGCGCCAGTGCAGGCCTGGCTCGCAGCGCATCCGGGTTGGGTGTTGAGTGATATTTTGATCACTCACCATCATCATGACCACGTCGGCGGCGTCGAGCAGCTTAAAAAAGCGACAGACGCGAAAGTCTACGGTCCGGCGAGCGAAACCATCCCGGGCCGGGACGTGGCGCTCAAGGACAACGACCGCGTCACCGTGCTGGGCCGGGACTTCGATGTCTTTGCCGTCCCCGGTCACACCTTGGGGCATATTGCCTATTACCATCACGGCCTGCTGTTCTGCGGCGACACCCTCTTTGCCGCCGGCTGCGGGCGGCTGTTTGAAGGTACGCCGGAGCAAATGCACGCCTCGCTTACCCGCCTCGCCGCCCTGCCTGAAGATACGCTGGTCTACTGCACCCATGAGTACACCCTGAGCAACCTGAAATTTGCCGCAGCGGTCGAACCGGGCAATCGGGACACCGCCGCACGTCTGGAAAAAGTCACCGCGCAACGTGCAGCCGGAATCATCACGCTGCCCTCTACTCTGGCGCTTGAAAAGCTTACCAACCCATTTTTGCGAATCGACGAAACATCCGTTAAAGAAAAAGTGGACGAACGGAACGGAACCGATAACCCGGCTTCGAGTGCGGTTTTTGCTGCTCTTCGTGCTTGGAAAGATAAGTTCTAAGTGGCCTGGCTGATGGTACAAAAATTCTGAATGGTTGACCGCGGGGGGTACGCTTTCTAGAATCGCCCGACATTTTTGCCCGGAACTTACTTCCAGCCAATGTCGTCATCTATTCGTAAAGCCATCAGTTCAGACGCATTGACCCGCCTGGTTCAAGCCATTGCGGTGGCTGTGGCCGCCACCCTGGCGGGCTGTTCCAGCCATGTGCCGCAGACCGAAGCGACACACACACCGAACATTGCCGCGCGAGCCAAGCAGAAACCTATCTGGATCAGTGAAAAACCGACTCCGGAAATTCCACAGGATGTCTGGGAGCGTATGCGCCAAGGCTTCCAGCTGCAGGACAACGTGGGCGTCAACCCGCGCATCGAGCAACAGCGCCTGTGGTTCGCCAGCAACCCGTCCTTCCTCGAAAATGCCGGCGAACGCGGCAGCCTCTACATTCATTACATCGTCGAACGCCTTGAAGAGCG
Organism: Pseudomonas sp. Hz4; assembly: GCF_054898165.1. Classification (NCBI taxonomy): domain Bacteria; kingdom Pseudomonadati; phylum Pseudomonadota; class Gammaproteobacteria; order Pseudomonadales; family Pseudomonadaceae; genus Pseudomonas; species Pseudomonas sp. Hz4. Next base: position 3,430,589 of record NZ_CM142719.1, read on the forward strand.
CAACATGCCGCTGGAACTGGCGCTGTTGCCGGTGATTGAAAGCGCCTACAACCCGATGGCCTATTCCCGGGCCAACGCGGTTGGCTTGTGGCAATTCATCCCCTCCACCGGGCGTTACTTCAACCTGCGTCAAACCCGTTTCTATGATGGCCGTCGCGATATCACCGCCTCGACCACCGCGGCCATGGATTACCTGACGCGCCTGCATGACATGTTCAACGGCGACTGGCTGCTGGCCCTGGCGGCCTATAACGCTGGCGAAGGCACGGTCAGCCGGGCCATCGAGCGTAACGAAAAGCTCGGCTTGCCGACCGATTACTGGAACCTGCCGCTGCCGGCCGAAACCCAGGCCTACGTGCCGAAGTTGCTGGCGTTGTCGCAAGTGGTGCTGGCGCCAGAAGCCTACGGCGTGAACCTGAACCCGATCGCCAACGAACCGTACTTCCAGGTCGTCGAAATCAACCAGCGCATGGACCTGTCCAAAGTTGCCGCGGTGGCCAACATCGACGAAGACGAACTGTTCCAGCTCAACCCGGCGTTCAAGCAGCGCACCACCATCGATGGCCCTCAGCATTTGCTGGTGCCAACCTCCAAGGCGCAACTGCTGACGGCCAGTCTCTCGACCATGCGTCCTGAGGAGCTGATCAGCAAGAAGCCACTCAAGCCAGTATTCGAAGGCGCAGACGACTCCGAAATTGCCAGCCTCAAACGCGCTTACCGCGTTAAACGCGGCGACAACCTCGGCACCATCGCCAAGGCCAACAAAGTCGATATCAAGGACCTGCAGCGCTGGAACAAACTGACCGGCAAGAACCTCAAGGTCGGCCAAACGCTAGTCATGCAGGACACCACCAAGCGCAGTTCCGGGCGCACCACCACCGTAGTGGCGGCCAACACCAAGAAGTCGCAGACCCAATACAAGGTCAAGCAAGGCGACTCGCTGTACATGGTGGCCAAGCGTTTCAACGTTGAAATGCAGCACCTCAAGCGTTGGAACCCGCGTGTCGGTCAGGCCCTCAAACCGGGCCAGATGCTGACGGTGTATTCGCCGCACTAAAACGAGCCCCTGACTTCAGGGGCTTTTTTTGTCCATTGTGGCCTGTCACCCGAGCAATTAACGGCGCGTTAAGCCCCCGTCTTTTTCCTGTCGATACAAGCTGTTACTGTACGGGCCACAAAGCCCAAGCCGCCTGGATCGGATCTCTGACTTGAAGCGTCCCCTCCTCCTGCTCCTGATCAGCCTGGCCTTGAGCTGCCCCGCAAGCGCGACGATCAGCGAAAGCCATGGTTATGCGCAGTTCGGCACGCTCAAGTACCCGGCCAGATTTACCCACTTCGACTGGGTCAACCCGCAAGCGCCCAAGGGCGGTACGTTGCGGGTGATGGCGTTTGGCACCTTCGATACGCTCAATCCCTACACCTTCAAGGGCTCAAGTCCGGTTTCCACGCCGAATTTCTCGCAATACGGCATCAATGAGCTCAACGAACCACTGATGGTCGGCACCGGGCAGTACGCGCCGTCCGGCGATGAACCGACCTCCAGCTATGGCCTGATCGCCCAATCCGTGGAGTACAGCGAGGACCGCAGCTGGGTGGTGTTCAACCTGCGCCCCGAAGCGCGTTTCCACGATGGCACGTCGATCACCGCCTATGACGTGGCGTTCTCCTACCGTCTGCTGCTCAAGGAAGGCCATCCGCAATACCGCACCACTCTTCAGGAAGTGTCGCGGGTCGACATCCTCAACCCGCAGCGCATTCGTTTCGTCTTCAAGCGTGTCGGCAATCCGTTACTGATCCTGCGCTTGGGCGAATTGCCCGTGCTGCCCCAGCATTACTGGAAAGGGCGTGACTTCAAGGCCACCACCTTCGAACCGCCACTGGGCAGTGGACCGTATCGCATCACGTCGGTAGAGCCTGGGCGCCAGATCGTTTTCCAACGCGTCAAGGATTACTGGGGCAAAGACCTGCCGGTCAATCGCGGCAAATACAACGTCGACCGCATGGAAGTCGAGTTCTACCGCGACAGCGACGTTGCCTTCGAAGCCTTCAAGGCCGGCGAATTTGACATCTATATCGAGCATCAGGCGAAGAACTGGGACAACGGTTACCACTTCCCGGCGGTACGACGCGGCGACGTCATCAAGGCGCAAATCGCACATAAAATCCCGACCCAGAGCCAGGGCCTGTTCATGAACACCCGGCGCCCGGCCCTCTCCGAGACCAAGGTCCGTGAAGCCCTGGGCCTGATGTTCGACTTCGAGTGGACCAATCGCACCCTGTTCAGCGGCGCTTACAAACGCGCCATGAGCTACTACCCCAACAGCGAGTTCTCCGCCACCGGCCTCCCGGTCGGCCATGAATGGCTGATGCTCAAGCCGTATCGCGAGCAGTTGCCCGCCAAGCTGTTCACCGAACCATTCAGCCTGCCGCAGACCCAAGGGCGCGGCATTCCCCGGGAAACCATGCGCCAGGCCCTGAGCCTGCTTGCTGAGGCCGGCTGGAAGCTGAGTGGCCAACGCGTACAGAACGCCGCCGGGCAGCCGTTGCGTCTGGAGATCCTGCTGGTCAATCCGAACCTGGAACGCATCCTTCAGCCTTACGTCGAGAACCTTGCCAGCATCGGCATCGACGCTCGGCTGCGCACCGTCGATCGCGCCCAGTACAAGCAACGCCTCGATCAGTTCGATTTTGACATGATTCTGATAACCCTCAACCAGACACTCAGTCCGGGCCTGGAACAATGGCAGTACTTCCATTCCAGCCAGGTCGGGGTCAAGGGCAGCAAAAACTACGCCGGCATCGCCCATCCGGTGGTCGACCATTTACTCGAACAATTGCTCGCCGCCCAGACCCGCGATGAACAGGTCGCCGCCGGCAAGGCCCTGGACCGGGTATTGCTATGGCAGCACTACATCATTCCCAACTGGTACCTCAATTATCACCGCCTGGCCTACCGCAACCGGTTCGCCTTCGTCACCACGCCGCCCTACACGTTGGGCCTGAGCGCGTGGTGGCTGAAATCTTCGGAGAAAGATCGATGAAACCCGTACGCGCCCTGCTCTTGCAGGCCAGCGGCCTGTTGTTCGCCGGGCTGGCCTGCGCCGCCCCGCAACATGCCCTGACCCTGTACAACGAGCCGCCGAAATACCCGGCCGACTTCAAACATTTCGATTACGTGAACCCCGATGCGCCCAAGGGCGGGGTCTTCCGTCAAGCCGGTTTCGGCGGCTTTGACAGCCTCAATCCCTTCATCAGCAAAGGGGTCGCGGCCGACGACATCAGCATGATCTACGACACCCTGGCCAAACAGGGCCTGGACGAACCGTTCACCGAATACGGTCTGGTCGCCGGCAAGATCGAAAAAGCCCCGGACAACAGCTGGGTGCGTTTCTACCTGCGCCCCGAAGCGCGCTTCCACGACGGGCATCCGATGCGCGCCGAGGACGTGGTGTTCAGCTTCCAGACCCTGATCAAGGACGGCGCGCCGCTGTACCGCGGTTACTACAGCGATGTCGAGGAAGTGGTCGCTGAAGACCCAATGACGGTGCTGTTCAAGTTCAAACACACCAACAACCGAGAGCTGCCGCTGATCCTCGGCCAGTTGCCGGTGTTGCCCAAGCATTGGTGGGCAACTCGCGATTTCAACAAGGGCAACCTGGAAATGCCGTTGGGAAGCGGCCCGTACAAGGTCAGTGAAGTGAAGGCCGGGCGTTCGGTGCGCTATGAGCGGGTCAAGGATTACTGGGGCAAGGACCTGCCGGCCAACCGCGGCTTCTACAACTTCGACGTCATGACCACCGACTACTACCGCGACAACACCGTGGCCCTGGAAGCGCTCAAGGCCGGGCAATTCGATTACTGGCTGGAAATGGCCGCGAAGAGCTGGGCGAACGCCTACAACATCCCGGCCGTCACCGAGGGCCGGCTGATCAAGGAACAGATCCCGAACAGCAACCCGACCGGCATGCAAGGCTTCGTGTTCAACCTGCGCCGCCCGGTGTTCCAGGACGTGCGCGTGCGTCAGGCCCTGACCCTGTTGCTGGACTTCGAATGGACCAACAAGCAACTGTTCAATGGCGCCTACGCGCGCACCCGCAGTTATTTCGAGAATTCGGAAATGGCTGCCTCCAGCCTGCCGGATGCCGATCAGTTGGCGATCCTTGATCCGTTCCGCGGCAAGGTTCCCGAGCAGGTGTTCAGCGAGGCGTTCCAGAACCCGATAACCGACGCCAGCGGCATGATCCGCGCCCAGCAGCGCAAGGCCTATCAACTGCTGCAAGAGGCGGGCTGGCGGATCGTCGATGACAAGATGGTCGACGCCACAGGCAGACCGGTGACTATCGAATTCCTTCTGGCCCAAACCGAATTCGAGCGGGTGCTGCTGCCGTTCAAGCGCAACCTCAGCGACCTGGGCATCGACCTGGTGATCCGCCGGGTCGACGTCTCGCAGTACATCAACCGCGTACGCTCCCGGGACTTCGACATGATCGTCGGCAGCTTCCCGCAGTCCAATTCACCGGGCAACGAACAGCGTGAATTCTGGATGTCCGCTGCCGCCGACAAACCCGGCAGCCGCAACTCCATGGGCCTGAAAGACCCAGTGGTGGACCAACTGGTCGAGCAACTGATCAACGCCGATTCGCGCAAAAGCCTGGTAGCCCACGCCCGCGCGCTGGACCGCGTGCTGCAATGGGGCTATTACGTGATCCCCAACTGGCACATCAAGACCTGGCGCGTAGCCTATTGGAACCACATCGGTCACCCGAAAATCTCACCCAAGTACGACATCGGCATTAACACCTGGTGGGTCAAGCCTGACGCGAAACCTGCGGTAGAAGTCGAAACCAAACTGCAAGCCGACCCTGCAGGCACGGAGTAATCAGATGCTGGCGTATATTTTTCGGCGACTGCTGCTGATCATCCCGACCTTGCTCGGCATTTTGCTGATCAACTTCGTGATCATCCAGGCCGCTCCCGGCGGGCCGGTGGAGCAGATGATCGCCAAGCTCGAGGGCTTCGAAGGCGCCACCAGCCGCATCGCCGGCGGCGGTGCCGAAGTCTCGGTGGCCGGCTCCGCCTATCGCGGCGCCCAGGGCCTGGACCCGATGCTGGTCAAGGAAATCGAACACATGTACGGCTTCGATAAATCGGCGCCGGAACGTTTGTGGATCATGATCAAGAACTACGCCACCCTGGATTTCGGCGACAGCTTCTTTCGCGATGCCAAGGTCATCGACCTGATCAAGGAAAAGATGCCGGTGTCGATCTCCCTAGGGCTGTGGAGCACACTGATCATGTACCTGGTGTCGATCCCGCTGGGGATCGCCAAGGCGACGCGACACGGCAGCCACTTCGATGTCTGGACCAGCTCATTGATCATCGTCGGCTACGCGATCCCGGCATTTCTGTTTGCCATCCTGCTGATCGTGGTGTTCGCCGGTGGCAGCTATTTCGACTGGTTCCCGCTCAGAGGGCTGACCTCCAACAACTTCGACGAGTTGAGCATGGGCGGCAAGATTCTCGATTACTTCTGGCACCTCGCATTGCCAGTCACGGCACTGGTGATCGGTAACTTCGCGACCATGACGCTGCTCACCAAAAACAGCTTCCTCGATGAAATCAACAAACAGTACGTGGTCACTGCCAAGGCCAAGGGCCTGACCCATCACCGCGTGCTCTACGGCCATGTGTTCCGCAACGCCATGCTGCTGGTGATCGCCGGGTTCCCGTCGGCGTTTATCGGCATCTTCTTCACCGGCTCGTTGCTGGTGGAAGTGATCTTCTCCCTCGACGGTCTCGGGCTGATGAGTTTTGAGGCCGCGATCAACCGCGATTACCCAGTGGTCTTTGGCACGCTGTTCATCTTTACCCTGCTGGGGCTGGTGGTGAAACTCATCGGCGACCTCACGTACACCTTTGTCGATCCACGCATCGACTTCGAAAGCCGGGAGCATTGAGATGAATCTCTCCCCTCTCAATCGCCGACGTTTCGAACTGTTCAAGGCCAACAAGCGTGGCTGGTGGTCGCTGTGGCTGTTTCTGCTGTTGTTCGGGCTGAGCCTCGGTGCCGAGCTGATCGCCAACGACAAACCGCTGGTGGTGCACTACGACAACGGCTGGTACTTCCCGGCGCTCAAGCGTTACCCGGAAACCACCTTCGGCGGTGAATTCCCGCTGGAAGCCAACTACAAGAGCCCGTACATCCGCGAATTGCTCAAGGCCAAAGACGCCTGGGTGCTGTGGGCGCCGATCCCCTACAGTTACCAAAGCATTAACTACGACTTGAAAGTCCCGGCTCCGGCGCCGCCCTCCACCGACAACCTGCTAGGCACTGATGATCAGGGTCGCGATGTGTTGGCCCGGGTGATTTACGGCTTCCGGATTTCGGTGTTGTTTGCGCTGACGCTGACCATTCTCAGCTCGATCATCGGCGTCATTGCTGGGGCTTTGCAGGGGTTCTACGGTGGGTGGGTGGATCTGGCTGGGCAGCGTTTTCTGGAGATCTGGTCCGGACTGCCGGTGCTGTACCTGCTGATCATCCTCGCTAGCTTCGCGCAACCGAACTTCTGGTGGCTGTTGGGGATCATGCTGCTGTTCTCGTGGATGAGCCTGGTCGACGTGGTCCGCGCCGAATTCCTGCGCGGGAGAAATCTGGAATACGTGCGCGCTGCGCGGGCGTTGGGGATGCAGAACGGTGCGATCATGTTCCGCCACATCTTGCCCAACGCCATGGTCTCGACCATGACCTTTATGCCGTTCATCCTGACCGGTGCCATCGGCACCCTGACCGCTCTCGACTTTCTGGGCTTCGGTCTGCCGCCTGGCGCGCCGTCCCTCGGTGAACTGGTGGCTCAGGGCAAGTCCAACCTGCAGGCGCCGTGGCTGGGCATGAGCGCGTTTGCGGTGCTGGCGTTGATGTTGAGTTTGCTGGTATTCATCGGCGAGTCCGCTCGCGATGCCTTCGACCCGAGGAAGTGAAATGAATCAGGACAATCTGATCGAAGTGCGCGACCTGGCCGTCGAATTCGTCGTCGGTGCTCGCGTCCAGCGGGTGGTCGAAGGCGTGAGCTTCGATATCAAGCGAGGGGAAACCCTGGCGCTGGTGGGCGAAAGTGGCTCCGGCAAATCGGTCACTGCTCACTCGATCCTGCGGTTGCTGCCGTACCCGCTCGCCCGGCATCCGTCCGGGACCATCGAGTACTCCGGGCAGAACCTGCTGAGCCTGAAAGAGAAAACCATCCGCCACATCCGTGGCAACCGGATCGCGATGATCTTTCAGGAACCGATGACCTCGCTCAATCCGCTGCACTCGATCGAGAAACAAATCAACGAGGTGTTGAGCACCCATAAGGGCCTGATCGGCAAAGTCGCGACCAAGCGCACGCTGGAGTTGCTGGAAATGGTCGGCATCCCGGAGCCCGAGAAGCGCCTCAAGGCCCTGCCTCACGAATTGTCTGGCGGCCAGCGTCAGCGAGTGATGATTGCCATGGCCCTGGCCAACGAGCCGGAACTGCTGATTGCCGACGAGCCGACCACCGCGCTGGACGTGACCGTCCAACTGAAAATCCTCGAATTGCTCAAGGAATTACAGGCCCGATTGGGCATGGCGCTGCTACTGATCAGTCACGATTTGAACCTTGTGCGAAGAATTGCGCATCGCGTATGTGTCATGCAGCGCGGTTGCATCGTCGAACAGGCATCGTGCGAAGAGTTGTTCCACGCGCCGCAGCATCCGTACACTCGGGAACTGCTGGCAGCGGAGCCCAGCGGAATGCCTGCAACCAACGTTATTGGCCCGCCATTGCTGCAAGTCGAGGACCTGAAAGTCTGGTTCCCGATCAAGAAAGGCTTTCTGAAAAAGACCGTCGACCACATCAAAGCGGTGGACGGGATCAATTTCAGCCTGCCTCAAGGCCAGACCTTGGGGATTGTGGGAGAAAGCGGTTCCGGCAAGTCGACACTGGGTTTGGCGATTTTGCGGCTGATCGGTAGCAAAGGCGCGATCCGTTTTGAAGGCAAGCAGCTAGACTGCCTGACGCAGCAACAGGTTCGGCCGCTGCGTCGGGAGATGCAGGTGGTGTTTCAAGACCCGTTCGGCAGCCTGAGCCCACGGATGTGCGTAAGCCAGATCGTCGGCGAAGGCCTGCGGATCCACAAGATGGGCACCGAGGCGGAACAGGAACAAGCGATTATTGCGGCACTCAAGGAGGTAGGTCTGGACCCGGAAACCCGGCACCGCTACCCTCACGAATTTTCCGGCGGGCAACGGCAGAGAATCGCCATTGCCCGGGCATTAGTGCTAAAACCGGCGTTGATTCTGCTGGACGAGCCGACTTCGGCCCTCGACCGGACCGTGCAACGCCAAGTGGTGGAGCTGCTGCGCTCACTGCAAACCAAGTACAACCTGACGTATCTGTTCATCAGCCATGACCTGGCTGTCGTCAAAGCGCTGAGCCACCAGCTGATGGTGGTCAAGCAAGGCCAAGTGGTCGAACAGGGAGACGCGCAAAGTATTTTTGCGGCCCCCAAACATCCGTATACACAGCAGTTGCTGGAAGCCGCTTTCCTGGTTCCAGCCACTGCGTAATAACCTGAAAAAGAGGAGCAACACATGGGTTTTCTCGCCGGTAAGCGCGTACTGATCGTCGGTGTCGCCAGCAAGCTGTCCATCGCATCCGGCATCGCTGCCGCCATGCATCGCGAGGGCGCTGAGCTTGCCTTCACTTATCAGAACGACAAACTCAAGGGTCGTGTCGAAGAGTTCGCACAAAGCTGGGGTTCCAACCCTGACCTGTGCTTCCCGTGCGACGTGGCCAGCGATGAAGAAATCGCCAAGGTCTTCGTTGAGCTGGGCAAGAAGTGGGACGGCCTGGACTGCATCGTGCACTCCGTCGGCTTCGCCCCGGGCGACCAACTGGACGGCGACTTCACCGAAGCCACCACCCGTGAAGGTTTTCGCATCGCTCACGACATCAGCGCCTACAGCTTCGTGGCCCTGGCCAAAGCTGGCCGCGAAATGATGAAAGGCCGCAACGGCAGCCTGCTGACCCTGTCGTACCTGGGCGCCGAGCGCACCATGCCGAACTACAACGTCATGGGCATGGCCAAGGCTTCCCTGGAAGCTGGCGTTCGTTACCTGGCCGGTTCCCTGGGCCCGGACGGCACCCGCGTCAACTGCGTATCGGCTGGCCCGATCCGCACCCTCGCCGCTTCCGGCATCAAGAACTTCCGCAAGATGCTGGCCGCCAACGAAGCGCAAACCCCGCTGCGTCGCAACGTCACCATCGACGAAGTCGGCAACGCCGGCGCCTTCCTGTGCTCGGACCTGGCGTCCGGCATCAGCGGCGAAATCATGTACGTGGACGGTGGTTTCAACACCACGGCCATGGGCAGTCTCGAAGAGTAATCTTCGGTCAGCCAACTAAAAAACCCGCCTCTTCAGGCGGGTTTTTTGTGCCCGAAATTCCAAGAACAATTCAAGCCCCTGTGGGAGCGGGCTTGCTCGCGAAGGCGGTGTGTCAGTCACATGGATGTTGGATGTGACGCCCTCTTCGCGAGCAAGCCCGCTCCCACAGGGGATTTGTGATTAACCATCGATTTGTGTCAGACACCGGGCAAACAGCTGCTGGATCGGCTGTGTGCGTTGGCTATAACGCTGCAACAACACGATCTCGCGATAGAAAGCCAGCTCACCCAACGGGATGATCCGGACCTTCGCCCCATGCTCAAGCCAGAGCCCCGCTTCGGGTAGCAGCGACACCCCCAATCCGCATTCGACCATTTTCACGATCGCTTCCAGTTCATCCAGCTCCAAAGCCACCCGCACATCAATCTGCTGCTCGCGCAAAAACCGCGTCACCAGGCGCCCACCGAACGAGTTGCGGTCGTAACGCACATGCGGATGGCTCGCGAGGATCTGCAACGGCTCATCGCCTTCAAGGTCGGCCGGCACAATCAGCACGAACGGCTCCCGGCGAATGACCTGCGCCGACAATTCCTTGGGCAACTCGAACGGCGGCGTGATCAGGATCGCCAGATCCACCTCACCGGTGTCCACCTGGCTCAGCAGGTTCAGCGACACGCCCGGTACCAGTTTCGGCTCCAGCAACGGCGCCTGTTGCCTCAGCCGCAGCAACGCCTGGGGCAGCAGTCCGGTTTGGGCCGTGGCCACCGCGCCAATTTTCAACTCGCCGCGATACTCGCTGACATCATCGCTGACCGCCATACGGCTGAAGGTCTCCAACATTTCCCTGGCCAGCGGCAACGCCCGCCGGCCCGCCGCATTCAGCAGCGCTTGTCGTCCGGTGCGGTCGAACAAACGAATCCCCAGGGCCTGTTCCAGATTGCGAATCTGCGCGCTGACGGCCGACTGGGTAAGGCCGATGTGCATCCCGGCTGCGGCAAAAGTACCGTAGCGCGTCACGGCAATGAAGGTTTTCAGTTCCCGCAGCATGGCCTTCTCGATTGATCGAAATAATTTGAGCTCGATGTAAAAATTATCGTCTTTTAATCAAAAAGCACAGGGCTAAACTCAGTCTAAATCCAAACAGTCGAGGCACGTGCGATGCAACTCTCCCCTTTTCACTTGGCCATCCCGGTTTACGACCTGACCGCCGCGCGGAATTTTTATGGCGGCGTTTTCGGCCTGGAAGAAGGTCGCTCAAGCGATCATTGGGTCGATTTCAATTTCTTCGGCCATCAGCTGGTCATTCACCTGGCGCCGAAAAACGCGTCTCAAGAAGCCGCGCACACCAATGCTGTCGACGGTCATGACGTGCCCGTGCCGCATTTCGGTGTGGTGTTGGGTATGGCGCAATGGGAAGCGCTGGCCGAGCGATTGAAATCGCTGGACACCCGATTCGTGATCGAACCGGGCATTCGCTTTCAGGGATTGGTGGGTGAGCAAGCGACGATGTTTCTCTTCGATCCGTGCGGCAACGCGCTTGAGTTCAAGGCATTCAAAGATGTGGGCCAGTTGTTTGCCAAGTGAACGCATCGGCCTGCGCCAACAACTCCTCAATCGAGCCGGGAAGTTGAGCGTTGCACTCGATTTGCCCGATGCTGAAGCGGATGTCATAACCGCGATGCAACGTGGCATTGCGCTCTTCGAGTATTTCTTCGAGTCGCGCCTTGATGGCGGGTATCTCCACAACGCTTGAGCCGGTCAACAACGCGACGAATTTGTCGTTACCCAGTCGGCCGATCACATCGCTCTCGCGAAAGGCAATTCGCAGCACATCAGCGAAGGTTTTCAGGGCTTTGTCACCCTTGTCTCGACCATAGAGATAGTTGATGTATTTGAAGTCATCAATATTGAAGAGCAGTAGCGTCGCCGGCTTTTCCAGCTGCTGGCAGGCATCCAGCCCTTGTTGGGCCAGCGCTGTAAAACCGTGTCGATTGGAGAGCAGCGTCAGTTCGTCCATGCTCGCCATCTGCACGCCCATCAGCTCCTCCTCGGCCTTGCGGGCCAGGTCACGCAGCAGTTCGCGCTTCTGCAGTGGTGTGCGCAACGGGTCAGCGCACGCGCCTGGTTTTACCGGTTTGCCTGGGATCAGCATTACTCACTCCATTGGTGGGTATATTTCTTAGAGTCGTCCATACCCTGTTTGACTCCCTGTTAACTGACCGCCGGTCAACTACCCAGTATCGGACACGGCCCTCCAGCTTCTGCCCAGCGCTTGAACTGGGTGACGAAAATCTCGTGCGGCACCGATACCGGCGCCCTTCCCTGACCCGGATTCCAGCCCCAAAGCACCAGTTTGTCGTCGCTGACGTGCTTGATCAGCGCGGCGAAATCGCGGTCGCCGTTGCTGGAGCGATCCTTGATCATTGCGCACAACTTATCGGCCGGCAGACCGATCCAGGCCATTTTGTGCGCAGCGGGCGGCAGGCTCCAGTGCGGTGCTCCCGGTGGGGTGTTAGCGCCATAACTGGCCGGCGAATTACTGTCGGCGTGGCAAGTAGCGCAGGGCAAACCCGCCGCACCCTTGCCGTCCATGCCCCGCACGACGTTCATTGCGTGGGGAATCCCGGCGTCGAATTGCAGTGGCGAATCGCCGGGAATATGGCAGTTCTGGCAACGCGGGCTCTGAAAGACCTTTTGCACCGTATCGAACGCCTTGATGGCTTCCTTATCGTCAGCGAACAGGTCCTCGGCGTAACCGATCAGGCCGATCAACACCACCGCACCAAGAATCAGATGTCGTTTCATCTCACACCCCCGACAGTTGCAGCGGCAGTTCGCGCAAGCGCTGCCCGGTCAGGGCGAACACCGCGTTGGCCACTGCCGGCGCCGTGGGCGGCACACCGGCCTCGCCGATGCCGCCGGGTTTGTCGCTGCTGGGCACGATATGCACTTCGACCACCGGCATTTCGTTCAGCCGCAGCACCTGATAGTCGTGGTAATTGGACTGCACCACTTGCCCGTTCTTGAAGGTCAGTTTGCTGTGCAAGGTAAATCCGAGGCCAAACGTGATGGCCGACTCCATTTGCGCCGCAATGCTCATCGGGTTGACCGCAATGCCACAGTCCACCGCGCACACCACCCGATGCACGCGGATCGCCAGGTTGTCCTCGGACACCTCAGCCACCTGGGCAACGTAACTGCCGAAGGACTCATGCACCGCGACACCCAACGCATGGCCGTCCGGCAGCGACGCCTTCCAATCGGCTTTCTCGACGGCCAGGTTCAGCACGCCAAGATGCCGTGGATGGTCCTTGAGCAAGGTTCGCCGGTATTCGACCGGATCCTTGCCAGCCGCCTCCGCCAGTTCGTCGATCAGCGATTCCATCACGAACGCGGTGTGGGTGTGCCCTACCGAACGTAGCCAGAGCACGCTGATGCCGGTTTGCGGAGAATGCAGTTCAACCTGGTGATTCGCCAACCCCTCAAGGTAAGGACTGTCGGCGACCCCTTCGACAGAGGTCTTGTCGATGCCATTCTTGACCATGGTCGCCTCGAATGACGTACCCGCCATGATCGACTGCCCGACCATGACATGCTTCCAGGCGATCGGCATACCGCCAGCATCAAGGCCAATGCGTGCCTGATGGAGGAACGCCGAGCGGTAGTACCCGCCGCGGATGTCGTCCTCCCGCGACCAGACAGTTTTCACCGGCTCGCCCGCTGCCTTGGCGACTTCCACGGCTTCAGCAACAAAGTCCGAAGTTGGATTGGCCCGGCGACCGAAACCGCCACCCAGAAACTCGGTATGAATCTCCACCTGCTCGGGTTTGAGTCCGGTGATTTTTCCCGCGATCATTTGATCCAGCGTCTGGAACTGGGTGCCAGTCCAGATTTCGCATTTGTCCTGGGTGATTTTCACCGTGCAATTGAGCGGCTCCATCGGCGCGTGGGCCAGGTACGGCACGCTGTACTCGACATCGATGGTCTTCGCTGCTTTACCCAGGCTGGCCGCGACATCACCGGCCTGACTGGCAGACATGCCAGGGGTGGCGGCGAGTTTGCGGAAGCTTTCCAGTAGCTTCTCACTGTCGAGTCCGGTGTTCGGCCCCAGATTCCAATCGATCTTCAACGCATCGCGCCCCAACTTCGCCGCCCAGTAATGATCGGCAATCACCGCCACGCCAGTGGGCACCTGCACGACTTTGTGCACGCCCGGTATCGTCAGCGCTTCGGCGCCTTCGAAGGATCTGACGCTGCCACCGAACACCGGTGAACGCGCGACCATGGCGGTCATCAGCCCGTCGAACTGCACGTCCATGCCGAACTTGGCGCGGCCGGTGATTTTCTCCGGCGTGTCCAGGCGCTTGGTCGGTTTGCCGATGAGTTTCCAGTCCTTGGACTCCTTGAGCTTGATCGACGCCGGATCCGGCACCGGTAGCTTGCCGGCGTCATCGGCCAGTTCACCGTAGGTGGCGCGTTTGTCGCCAGCGATGACCACACCCGATTCGGTGCGAATCTCGGAAGGTGCGACATTGAAGCGTTTAGCGGCTGCGTCGATCAACATCAAACGCGCGGCTGCACCGGCCTGACGGTAGCGGTCGAACTCCATCCAGGTCGAGGTCGAACCGCCGGTGATCTGCATCCCGCCAAATCCGGCCAGGCCATAGTCGGCTGCCGAGGCCGGTGAATGTTCGACACGGATCTTCGACCAGTCGGCATCCAGTTCTTCGGCGATCAGCATGGTCAGGCCGGTCCAGATGCCTTGGCCCATTTCCGAATGACCGAGCAGTACGGTGACGCTGTTGTCGTTGCCGATCCGTAAAAACGCATTGGGCGCGAAAACATTGCCTTGGTTCTCGGCGCCGATGGCAAAGCGATGGGCACCGGGGATGACAAATGCCACCACCAGACCACCGCCCAGCAACGCGCTGCCCTTGAGAAAACCACGGCGCGACAGAGGATTGAGGCTGTTCATTGCTCAGACTCCCTTCAACGTGGCATCAACCGATCTCGGCGGCGCGTTTGACCGCTGCGCGAATTCTTGGGTAGGTGCCGCAGCGGCAGATGTTGCCGGACAGCGCCTGATCGATGTCGCTGTCGGTGGGTTTGGGAATCTTCGCCAGCAAGGCCGCCGCTGACATGATCTGCCCGGACTGGCAGTAACCGCACTGGACCACATCGAGTTCGGCCCAGGCTTGTTGCACCGGGTGTGAACCGTCGGTGGACAGGCCTTCGATGGTGAGGATTTTTTGCCCGTGGGCCACGGCCGTGGCGGGGGTGATACAGGAGCGCAGCGGCGCGCCGTCGACGTGCACGGTGCAGGCCCCGCACTGGGCCATGCCGCACCCGAATTTGGTGCCGGTCAGGTGCGCGACATCGCGCAGGACCCACAGTAGCGGCATGTCTGCGGGAACATCCAGCGCCTGGTCCTTGCCATTGATGTTGAGGGTCAGCATTGCGAATGTCCTCAGACTCACGGTGACGCCTTACTTTTTGAGTCGGCGTTATCCTTTCAGCTAAGCGCAATTTGCCCCGCGGGACAGGATCATCGACCACCGGTCACACACAGGCCGAGCTCTTTGCCTCCTGAATCAGATCAGTTGTGCGTAGGATATATCAAGTCTCATACGAGCTAAAAAACCCATAAAAATCAAACTATTGAAAAGTTACAAGTCAATATGACCACATTCAAAATGTTGTCATATCGACACTATCAAAAGTCATTACGACTACATATGAGTGTTTCCACTTGTCGATCTACGGTACGGCTAGACGACCCGAGGCTGACTACGCTGAACAGTCCAGCCTGAGTAATCCGTAGAGGAGCTACGCCATGCACCGCGTTCAAAAACTGACCCCCTGCCTCTGGTTCAACGATCAGGCCGAAGAGGCGGCAAAGTTTTACTGTTCAGTCTTCGATCATTCGAAAATCACCGCCATCACTCACTACGGCAAAGCCGGTCATGAGGTTCATGGCCAGCCTGAAGGCTCGGTGTTGACAGTCAGTTTCGAACTCGACGGACAGCCTTTCACAGGCCTCAATGGCGGCCCCGATTTCACGTTCAGCGAAGCGATTTCATTTCAGGTCAACTGCCAGGCCCAGGACGAAGTCGACCATTTCTGGGGGGTGCTGTCCGCCCATCCACAGAACGAGCAATGCGGTTGGCTCAAGGACAAATTCGGCTTGTCCTGGCAGATCGTGCCGGTTGCCATGATGGACATGTTGAAAGACCCTGACGCGGCAAAATCCCAGCGCGCCATGCAAGCCATGATGCGGATGAAAAAACTCGACATCGCCACCTTGCAGCGGGCCTTTAACGGCGAGAGCTAATACACTCCCGTTCTGACCTGCCGAGGACGCTGACAATGAAACCCGCCGTTGCCAAAGACGCTGACAAAGCCCCGCGCTTCTGGCGCGACGACGCCCTGCCCTTCATCGAAGCCCGTTCCATCGCCGACGGCCGCAAGGTCTGTTACACCCGGCATTCTCACGAGCATTTTTCCATCGGTGCGATCACGGCCGGGCGCAGCACCTATCTCCACGAGCAATCGCAATTACAGGTCAGTGCCGGCACCGTGGTGCTGATGAATCCTGGTGATGTCCACGCCTGCAATCCCATTGATGACCAACCATGGTCGTACCTGATGCTGTACGTCGAGACACCCTGGTTGACCGATTTGCAGCATCAGCTCGGCTTCAGCCAGGACTTGGCGTTTCGGCGTTTTTCCATCACCCACATTCACGACAGCGACCTGTTTGCCGGCCTCAAAGGTTTGTACGAAGTGCTGGTCGATGCGCAGCAAGACGTGCTGCGCAAGCAGAGCGCGGCCGTGGAGTTTTTCACCGACCTGCAGCAGCGGCTCAATCCGATCGATCAGCCGCTGCGCGAGCCCAATTTCAAACTGGAACGGGCGGCCGATTACATTCGCGACAACTGCACGCAAATGCTCAAGCTCGAAGCTATTTGCGAGGCTGCTCAGCTATCGCCGTCCTACCTGATCCGCGCGTTCAAGCAGCATTACGGCATGACGCCCCACGCGTTTCTGGTCAACCGGCGCATCCAGTTCGCCCGCGATCAACTGCGCAGCGGCAAGCTGATCGCCGATGTGGCGCTCGAAGCCGGGTTTGCCGATCAGGCGCATTTTCAGCGCGCGTTCAAACAGCATCTGGCGGCGACACCGGGGCAGTACCGCGGGTGACTCAAGTACTCTAGGGCAACAACAGGTAAACCGCGCTCGCCGCCAGCAACAGCGCCATGCTTCGATTGAACAGGCGCATGCCCGCCGGGTTGTTCAAATAGCCGCGCAAAAAGGTCCCGGCATACGCCCAGCAACCGACGGACAGATAGCAAATCACCAGATACACCGCCGCAAACTGCCAGACCAGCCGCGCCTCGCCATCCGCTACAAAAGCGCCCATGCCTGCCACACAGGCCAACCAAGCTTTCGGGTTGAGCCATTGCATGACGGCGCCGTACAGCATCGACGGCGCCCGGCCTGATTCCTTCGCATTGAGATGTCCCTTGTCGGCGGCCAACTTGAAGGCCATGTGCAACAGGAAAGCCACACCCGCCCATTGCACCACCTGCGTCAGTGCGGGCCATAACCGCAACAACTCGTGCAGCCCCAAACCCATCAGCACCAACAACACGACAAAGCCCAGCGTAGCACCGACCACATGCCGTTGACTGGCACGAAAACCAAACCGTGCCCCTGAGCTCAGCGCGACAATATTCACCGGTCCCGGCGTTATCGAAGCGACCAATGCAAACGCCGCCATGGAGATAATCAGACTCATCACAGACCTTCTTCAATTCAGTTGAACGAGGCCTCACGGTAAAGAGCGGCGTGATGGCTGTATTGAAGAAAACACCCCTCACCTGTACCGCGACCGCCCAAGAAGCTCGCCTGATCAGCCTTCTGATGTAACGAAATCATTCACGGATATTTACCTATAGAGCAGATCCTTATACGATGAAGTCGCATCTACTGCTCTCCATCAGGTCTGCGTAGGCTATGGTTGTTCAGGACATGACAGTGCGAGTTAACAAAGAGTGCTCTATCGTCACGCAAATTTTGCGCGACAAACAAACGAAAGCTGTAGACGGGTTCAATTATCTCTATCACTGCATACAATACTATTGAGCACCTGAACGATGAACAATACTAGCTATCCAACTGAAAGTGCTAAAACCTTTAGCATAGCTATAGTAAATTACAAGACGCCGGAAATTACCAAGATATGCTTAGACTTATTGCACCAACATCTAGGCGACCACAGCATACCCATATGGGTAGTTGACAACTATTCCGCCGATGAAAGTACTGAATATTTGCGCACACTTAACTGGATCAATTTAATAGAGCGTTCTGTTTCTGAGCCAGAACCAGGCCATATCGCACATGGCAAAGCACTTGACCTGGTGTTGGAGCGAGTTGAAACTGATTATTTATTCCTATTGCACACTGACACATTTATTTTCGACAAAAATGTTTTTCCAATGATGCTGAATAAATGCATCAACAACCAAAAAATCGTAGCCGTCGGTTGTGTAGAGCAACTAAATCGTGGCGCCACGAGAACGCTTTGGCGCTTTAGCTCACGACTATTCAAACACCATTTCAGACGCCTGAAAATCTCCATTGGATTACGTTCCAGACAACCGAAACCGTACAGAGAAGTCTACTTGAAGAGTTTCTGTACATTGTGGAACTGCAAACTTATTAAACAGCACAACCTGCATTTCTCGATGGATGATCGTGTGCCAGGCTATACCCTCCAAGACCGCATGACCGAGTTGGGCTACCTCGTTGAATTGTTATCACCGCGTAAAATTTTCAGCTATCTAGATCATATCCAGTCCGGTACTGTCGCTGCGGCTGGCGGCTATGAAAAGACTCATAGACGAACCAAAATATACAACAACATCCTGAAACGCCTGAACAATGACGACAGCAAAGTTTAAGCGACGAAGACACGCAACGAGCACGGCGCTCGACACTGTTTGAAGTCACCCATAAGTTTTATATTAAGTTGTTGGAGCGGTAATGACACCCATCACTCAAGCACTGCCTATCACCCTCAACCCGGAGCTTGATTTCGACCAGAACGCCGCCAGCGCCTTTGGTTACTCATTGGCCAGTCGCTATACTCAGGCCACGCCATTTCCGCACATCGTCATCGATAACTTCTTACACGAAGACCTGATTGCAAGCATCTGCTCGCACTTTCCAGTCGAGCCGACTCACAACGAAATGCTGTACGAGCGCGGCTATAAAGGTCAACGAAAACGTCAAATCAGCCCCAACGAATGCGCCCCTTATTTGAAGACTGTTTTCAACGCCTTTAACTCGGCCCCCATGTTGCAGTTTCTTGAAAAGCTCACAGGCATCGAAGGTTTGATACCCGACCCCTACTTTACCGGTGGCGGGCTGCATGAAACAAAAAGTGGTGGTTTCCTGGGGGTACACTCGGACTTCAGGCTCAACAAAAAGCTGAATGTTGAGCGCAGACTGAATGTCATCATTTATCTGAATGAACGCTGGCAAGACGAATTCGGCGGCAACCTGGAACTCTGGGATGTTGACATGAAAACCTGCCTTAAAAAAGTCCTGCCTATTTACAATCGCTGTGTCATTTTCAACACAGACAAAGACAGTAATCATGGGCACCCAGAGCCTTTAACGACTCCAGAGCACATCACGCGCAAGTCTATAGCGCTTTATTACTACACCGCAGGAACCATGGCGATCGACCCCGCACAACGAAACAAAACCCACTACAAGCCTAGGCCTAAAGATCGTTTCAGCCTCAAGTACTACATGAGTAAACTAATCAAGAAGAAAAACTGAACTATATAGCCAGACGAGGCGCGGCGGGCCTGAAGTTTATGCCGCCGTTTACAGGGCCTACGAATTCTCTGTCGATTTTCCGGTGGAGGCGATAGCCGACGCGTCCTATGCTCATTCCATGAACCTACAAAACGCTTTGCTTCCGCCCCACGCCGAGATGGTTCGCGCCATGCTCGAACGAGACACCGCCTACGAGGGAGTGTTTTTCACCGCGGTCAAAACCACCGGTATTTTTTGTCGCCCCAGTTGCACGGCACGTAAGCCGAAGCCGGAGAATGTCGAGTTCTTCGCCCATGCCGATGAGTGCATGTCGGCCGGCCACCGTGCCTGTTTGCGTTGCAAGCCGCTTGACGCTGCAGCTATCGCGCCGGACTGGGTGCAGCGGCTGCTCAAATCGGTAGACGCCGATCCCGACCAGCGCTGGACCGATGCCCATTTGCTGGCCGAAGGCATCGAGCCGCTGAAGTTGCGACGCTGGTTCAAGCAGCATTTCGGCATGACCTTTCACGCTTGGCTGCGCACTCGACGCCTCGGCATGGCGTTAGGCGGGATCAAACAGGGCGCCTCAATCGACAACGCGGCGTTCGACTCGGGCTACGAGTCCCTGAGCGGCTTTCGCGATGCGTTTCAAAAGTCCTTCCACATCACACCCGGCCGTGCCGCCAACAGCGAGCCGCTGCTGTTCACTCGCCTGACCACACCGCTGGGGCCGATGATCGCCATGGCCGAACGGCGCGGGCTGGTCCTGCTGGAGTTTCTTGATCGGCCAGCGCTGACCAAGGAAGTCGAACAATTGCAGAATCGATATGGCTATGCGGTCGCGCCGGGACATAACGCGCATTTGCAGCAGATTGAATCCGAGCTGACACAGTACTTCGCCGGCAAACTGACTGAATTCACCGTTCCCCTGCACTTCCCCGGCAGCGATTTCGCCCGGCAGGTCTGGGCCGAGTTGGCCAAGATCCCGTACGGCCAGACCAGCACCTATGGCGCTATCGCGGCGCTATTGGGCAAGCCCGGCGCCAGTCGGGCCGTGGGACTGGCCAACGGCTATAACCGCCTTTCGATTGTCTTGCCCTGTCACCGGGTGATCGGTGCGGACGGCTCACTGACCGGCTATGGTGGAGGACAACCGCGCAAGGCGTTCTTGTTAAGGCTGGAAAAAGCGGCGGTGCAGATGACGCAACAACTTGCATTCTGATCACTCGCAGGTTACTCAAAAAATCATAAGGAAGGACATTCGATGGACCCGCTCGGCAACTCATTTCATCAGTTGCACCAGGATGGCCTGCTGATACTCACCAACGTCGCCGATGCCGCCGGCTTGCGAATCGTTGAGTCACTGGGCGCCAAAGCCGTTGCCACCAGCAGCGCGGCGGTGGCCTGGGCTCACGGTTATCAGGATGGCAATGCCCTGCCCCTTGAGCGTCTGATATCGCCGGTCGAGTCCATCGCTCGGGCCACCTCAAGGCCTTCACCTACGGGGACGTTAACGCCCTCTTGGCGCCGACACGGAAAGTTTGACCTCCATGCCCGATACCTACCTGGCCGCCACTGAGTTCCTGGCGGCCATCGACGAAGATTGGCGTCGCCACATTGCCACCGTCGGCCCTTGCCTGCATCAGCCCCATGCGGCCCGCGATCCGTATGAGTCGCTGGTGCGAGCAATTGCCTACCAGCAACTGCATGCCAAGGCCGGGGATGCGATTGTCGGTCGGCTACTGGCGCTGTTTGGGACGGGTGTGTTCCCGCGGCCTGAACAGATTGTCGCGACTGCGTTCGATCCACTGCGCAGTTGCGGCTTTTCCGCCAGCAAGATCGCGACCATTCAGGGCATTGCTCAAGCGGCGCTGGATGGCGTAGTGCCGGACTACGCTATGGCGCTGGCGATGGATGATGAGGCGCTGATTGAGCGGTTGATTACCTTGCGTGGGGTTGGGCGCTGGACGGTTGAGATGCTGCTGATTTACAGCCTGGAGCGGCCGGATATTTTGCCGGCCGATGATTTTGGCGTACGAGAGGGGTATCGGCGACTGAAGGGGTTGGAGGTGCAGCCGACGCGTAAGCAGATGGTTGAGACTGGGTTGGGGTGGAGTCCGTTTCGGACGGTGGCGGCGTGGTATTTGTGGCGTGTTCCAAAGCCGCCCGTTCCAGTCACAACCCCGACTTCAACCGACTGAACGCCCGAATCAAAGCCCGGTTAAACGCCTTCCCATTGTCATTCTTGCTATACAACGAAGCCCTCACCTCAGCCGACGGATACGTCCCCGGATCATTGCGAATCGCCGGATCAATCAAGTCATCCGCCGCCGTGATCGCGTTGGCGTAATGGATGGTGTCGGTGATCGGCGCAATCACCTCCGGTGTCATCAAATAATCCATCAACGCGAGCCCGGCTTCGGGATGCGGCGCGTCCTTGGGAATGACCATGGCGTCGAACCAGATCAGTGTGCCCTCCTTCGGTATGCGGTAGGTCAAGGTGAACGGTTTCTTCGCGGCTTCTGCCTGGCCGGCGGCGATGGCCACGTTGCCGTTCCACGACATTGCCACACAGGTGTTGCCGTTGGCCAGGTCGCTGATATTCAGGTCATTGTCGAAGTAGCGAATGAACGGCCGGATTTTCGCCAATTGCTGCTCGGCGAGTTTCAGGTCATCGAGGTGCTGGCGGTTGATGTCCAGCCCCATGTACTTCATGACCGCGGCGAAAACCTCATTGGGGTCGTTGAGCAGACTGACCCCGCAATCGGCAAATTTCGACACCACCGCCGGATCGAACAGCATCGCCCAGCTGTCCGTTGGCGCGTCGGGCAAACGCTTGATGATCGCCTCTTGCTGATAGCCAACGCCGGTGGTACCCCAAGCGTAAATCCCGGCGTAGCGGTTGCCTGGGTCGAACACGGCCATGTGCTGGCGAAACTCGTCACCAACGCCGGCAAAATGCGGCAACTGTTGCGGGTTCAGCGTTTGAATCGCACCGCTCTGGATCGCCCGGGACAAATGCTGACCCGCGGTCAGCACCAGGTCATAGCCGCTGCGACCCGTGAGCAGTTTGGTCTCGGCGGTTTCAAGGGAGTCGAAGTGATCAGCCACTACGTGGATGCCGGTTTTCTTCTCGAAATTGGTCAGGGTGTCCGGGGCCAGGTACTCGCCCCAGATGTACAGATTGACCACCGGTTTCGCGGTGTCGGCGGCCTGCACACACAGGGGTGCGAGCACCAGCAGCAATGCTTGAGTCAGTTTGTGCAGGCCCATGATCAGACTTCCTTTTTGTTGCAGGCACTGCCGGCGTACTGCGGCATGGTGATGCACGCGACGTTACCGCCGCCGAGGAGGATTTCCCGAGAGTTTTCGATGCCGACGATTTTATGCTGCGGGAACAATTCGGCCAGGGTCGCCTGCGCCGCCTGATCATGGCGGCCGCCAAACAGTGGCACGACAATCGAGGTGTTGCTGGCGTAGTAGTTGATGTACGACGCGCAGATTTTGGTCCCGGCCTGACGGACGTGGGTGCTGTCGAGTTGATCGAGGCCTTCGGCTTCTTCAGCGGTCCACTCCAGCACGTCCGGTTGCGGCAGCTTGTGCACAATCAAATCGCGGCCACGGCTGTCGCGAGTGCTGCGCAGGATGTCGTAGGCCTCCTGGTAGATTTCCCATTGCGGGTCATCGCGATTGTCGGTCCATTGCAGCACCACTTCACCGGGGCGTACGAAGCATGCGAGGTCGTCGACATGGCCATCGGTTTCGTCAAACTTGCAACCGCGTGGCAGCCAGATGACTTGCTCGGCGCCAAGGTAATCGGTCAATCGCCGGGTGACTTCGCCCTTGCCCAGGTGCTGGTTACGGTTGCGGTTGAGCAGGCATTGTTCGGTGGTGAGAAGGCTGCCTTGGCCGTCGCTCTGGATGCCGCCCAGTTCGGCAATCAGCGGGGCGCGGTAGCGGTCGAAACGTTCGATTTCGAGGATTTTGCTGGCGATCTGATCGTCCTTGTCCCACGGGTAATAGAGGCCACCCTCGAGGCCGCCGTAAGCGTTGAACTCAAAGTCCACGCCGCGCACCTCACCCTTGTCATCGTTGACCACAAAGCATGGGCCACTGTCGCGGAACCAGGTGTCGTTGCAGGTCATTTCCACCACGCGCACGTGAGGCGGCAATTGGCGGCGAGCGGTGGCAAACTGCGCGGCGGAGGCGCATACGGTGACCGGTTCGCTCCGGGAGATGGCGGTGACGATTTGCACCCAGACTTTCTGCGCAGGCTTGGCGCCGTTACGCCAGACGTCGGTCCGCTCCGGCCAGCCGAGCCAGCAACCGGACTTGGTTTCGAATTCGCCCGGCAACCGGAAACCGTCGAGTTTGGGGGTGGAGTCGAGCAAACGCGCCATGGTCAAACCTCATCATCGGGGATTGGAATGACCACAGGCTAAGGTCGCCGGCGCCCTCCCCGCCAACGATGATTATTTCGGAATACTTGAATTCAACTCATCAATCGACCAGTTGATCTTTGAACCACTCCAGCATCTGCGCGACCGCTGGGCGCTCCAGCCTTACCCGCTCGCACACCAGCGCATATTGGCCGAGTGCAGTCATGCTTGAGGTGAACGGCCGGACCAGGCGACCGCTGATTAAATCCTCCTGCGCGGTCAAGTTATCGCCCATGGCCACACCTTGGCCTTGAGCCGCTGCTTCCAGCGCCAAACCCGCGTGGGCGAAATACAGCTGCCGTTCCGGGCGCTGATCGCCGGCATGGCTGGTGAGCCAGGCGGTCCAGGTCTTGCCGTCCTGATCGTCGTGCAACAGGCAGTGACGCGCCAGATCCTTCGGGGTTTTCAACGTGCCCTGGTTGAACAGACCGGGGCTGCACACCGGGAAGAACTGCAACGCCGGCAAGGGCCTGACGAAGTACGCGCTGCTGTCCACCGGGCCGGTGCCGTAAGTGATCGCCAGGTCGATGTCTTCGCCCGGCGCTGTGGCGTCGATCGGTTGTTCATAGAGGTGCAAAGTGATGTGCGGATAGCGCGCGTAAAAATCAGTCAAGCGACTCATCAACCACTTTTGCGCCAACTCGGCAGTCACCGCCAGGCGTAACACCGCCAGCGATGATGGGTCACGCAGCTCATCGCAGGCATCGCCGATCAGTTCGAAGGCCTGCTGCAAGCTTTGCATCAGGCGCCCGGCGGCCATCGTGGGGCGAATCTGCCGGCCTTCGCGGACGAACAGCGACACGCCCAATTGCTCTTCGAGCTGCCGAATCTGATGACTGACCGCGCTGTCGGTGACACACAACTCCGCAGCCGCCCGACCGAAGTGGGCGTGGCGGGCGGCGCATTCGAAAGTTCTGAGTGCGGCCAGGGAAGGCAGTCGGCGCATGGCAATGGCTCCAATAGGAAGGCGCCCATGCTGCCCCGGCCGTAGGCGGGCGTCCAGCGGACCGCGTTTTCAAAACTTGTATTCACAGAAGATCCCTGTGGGAGCCGAGCTTGGTCCGGGCGGCGATCCGACGATGAGGCCAGCCTATTCACCACAGATCCAACTTCCCATCACCATTCATTATCGACAATGACTTCCCCCCAAACCCAGCGCATGTTGCCCCCTCAACCGGAGGGATTCGACATGCTCAACGCACTCAAACAGATCAACTCAACTTCAGCCTTCAACCGCTGGGCCGGCTTTGAAGTCACCCGAGCAGAAAGCGGAGAGGCCGAGCTCACCATGACGTTTCGCGATTCCGATATGGCGCAATACGCAGGCTTCCTGCACGCCGGACTGATCGGCGCGTTACTCGACACGGCCTGCGGTTTTGCCGCAGGAACAGTCGCCGGCAACGTGCTGGCTTCGCACTTTTCGGTCAACTGCCTGGCGCCCGCCATCGGTGAAGTGTTCATCGCGCGGGGTCAGGTGGTGAAGGCTGGCAAGAAGCAAGTGTTCGCCTGCGCCGAATTGTTCGCGCAAACCGGCGATCAGCTGAAACTGGTGGCGACCGGCGATGCGATTCTGGTACCGGTCGAGGCGCGCTGAAGGTCTACGCTGTCTTGGGTAAGTTCCAGACCCGTCGGAGGTCCCATGCAGCTCGAAGGTTCCTGCCATTGCGGCGCGGTGTCGTTCAGTTTGACCAGCGCCCACCCCTACCCGTATCAGCGTTGTTACTGCTCGATCTGCCGCAAGACCCAGGGCGGTGGCGGTTATTCGATCAACATCGGTGGCGACGCTGACAGCCTGAAGGTTCGCGGACGCAAGCACATCGCGATTTATCATGCGCGGCTCAAGAGCGACAGTGACACACGCGCCCACCGCAGCACGGCCGAACGGCATTTCTGTTCGGTGTGTGGTTCGGGGTTGTGGCTGTTCAGTCCCGAATGGCCGGAGTTGATCCACCCGTTTGCCTCGGCCATCGACACGCCGTTGCCAGTGCCGCCGGAGCTCACCCACGTGATGCTCGGTTCGAAAGCGCCGTGGGTGGAGGTCAAGGAGCAGGCGGGTGATCGGCAGAGCGATGTCTGGCCGGATGAGTCCATCGCCGAGTGGCACGAGCGGTTGGATTTGAAGGGTTGACCGCCGCTGTTACCGTCAAGCCGCGGCGGGTACACCGCTGTGGAAACGGAACTCCACGTCCGGCGACTCGATCAGTTCCTGCTCGGTGGTGCGGACCTTGTCGATCACCTGGGCGATGTCCTTGGCGTCACCGTACTGGTAGGCCAGTTTCAGGTAACCCTGGAAATGCCGGGCCTCGCTTTTCAGCAGGCCGAAGTAGAACTTGCCCAATTCTTCATCCAGATGCGGCACCAGCGCCTCGAAACGCTCACAGCTGCGCGCCTCGATAAACGCGCCGACCACCAGGGTGTCCACCAACTTGACCGGTTCATGGTTGCGCACCACTTTGCGCAAGCCCGAGGCGTAACGCCCGGCGGACAGCTGACGCAGCTCGATCTTGCGCTTTTTCATCAAGCGCATGACCTGTTCGTGGTGCACCAGCTCTTCCCGGGCCAGGCGCGACATCAGGTTGATCAGATCGACGTGGGAGTGATACTTGGCGATCAGGCTCAACGCCGTGCTGGCTGCCTTGAATTCGCAGTTTTTATGATCGATCAGCAGGGTTTCCTGGTCGGCCAGCGCGGCCTGAACCCAGCCATCGGGGGTACGGCAGCCGAGGAACTCGTGAATTTCGGGAAGGATCATGGGGCTCACGGATAAGAGGTTCAAATCGAAGGGCGCCGATTATACCGGCCTGCCGGCAGACCACCAGTCGCGACCGTTGATATGCATCAAGTCCCGAAAGCGCGACCAGCAACTATAGTTGTCCAACGCAGTATTTTTTACTTCCTGGAGATCCCGAACATGCAAGCCATTCGCAGCATCCTGGTGGTCATCGAACCCGAACACTCGGAAAGCCTGGCGCTTAAACGGGCCAAATTGATTGCTGGCGTGACCCAGGCGCATCTGCATCTGCTGGTCTGCGACCGCAAGCATGACCACAGCGGCATGTTGGGCGTGCTCAAGGCGGCCCTGCTCGAGGACGGCTACAGCGTCACCACCGAGCAGGCCTGGAACGAAAGCCTGCACGAAACCATCGTCGATGTGCAGCAGGCTGAAGGCTGTGGGCTGGTGGTCAAACAGCATTACCCCGACAGCCCACTGAAGAAAGCCCTGCTGACCCCGGCGGACTGGAAACTGCTGCGTTATTGCCCGACGCCTGTGCTGCTGGTCAAAACATCGAAACCCTGGACTGGCGGGGTCATTCTGGCGGCGATCGATGTCGGTAATACCGAAGCCGAACACCGTACGCTGCACGCCGCCATCATCGATCACGGCTATGACATCGCCGGCCTGGCCAGGGCTCACCTGCACGTGATCAGCGCTCATCCATCACCGATGCTGTCGTCAGCCGACCCGACGTTGCAGCTCAGCGAAACCATCGAGGCCCGCTATCGCGAGCAGTGCAAGGCGTTTCAGGCAGAGTTCGACATCGACAACGACCACCTGCATATCGCAGAAGGCCCGGCGGATGTGTTGATTCCGTTCATGGTCCACAAGCTGCAGGCGTCGGTGATCGTGATCGGTACGGTCGCGCGGTCCGGGTTGTCGGGGGCGCTGATCGGCAATACGGCGGAAGTGGTGCTGGATGCGGTGGAGAGCGATGTGCTGGTACTGAAGCCGGACACGATCATGGATCATCTGGAGGAGATCGTGACTCAGCATTAAGAATTGCAGCGTCTGAACGATTGCCATCGCGAGCAAGCTCTCTCCCACATTGGATTTGTGCAGGACGCAAAACCCTGTGGGAGCGAACTTGGTCCGGGCGGCGTTCCGACGATGCTTTTAGGCGCCAAAGGCGTCTTTCAGGAAGCCGGGGGCGATGTAGCGCTGGTAATGCGCCTCGGAGAGCAAAAAAAACTCCCGATCAATGGCGTCCCGTAATTCCGGCAGGTTCCAGTCGCGAAACTCCGGCATCAGCACCATTCCGTA
This sequence comes from Pseudomonas sp. Hz4, assembly GCF_054898165.1. NCBI lineage: Bacteria > Pseudomonadati > Pseudomonadota > Gammaproteobacteria > Pseudomonadales > Pseudomonadaceae > Pseudomonas > Pseudomonas sp. Hz4. The sequence continues at coordinate 3,458,304 of NZ_CM142719.1, forward strand.
GGCTTCCAGATTGTTGATCACCCGCGCCCCCCGGGCGATCAACTGATACGCCCAGCAATATTCCGACTGATGCGGAACAAAGCGAATCTTGCGCTGCTCCAGCTGCAATCGCAGGCGCGGGGGATCGAAAACTTCCAGCTTGCTGGCCATCACCTGGGACAGTAATTGCTCAAGACGCAGCCACACCGCGCGCTTTTCTTCCTCGTTGTAACCATTCCAGTTAATCACTTCATGGTGGAAACGCTTGCAGCCACGGCACACCAAATCACCGTAAACAGTGGAGCAGAGGCCGACGCAGGGGGTTTTGATGGTCTGATTGGGCATAGTCAGGGAGAACACGGGAAAGCAGAACAGATCGGCATGTTAGCCCTTTGTCTAACATTCATCACCCCTCAAAGTTCAGGGTCTAACTTACCTTTAATTTTTTTTTGCCGTAGAATCAGCCAGCCTTTTAAGGCGCCAATGTCCGTTAGAAGCTGTTTTCAAAGCGTCACGAGCACAGTCGTTCCTTCAGAGCGGAGTTGGCGAAGGGTTTTTCCAGCGGGGAAAAGCTCTACGCCAACCCTCATCAGCTCCCCGTTCTGCAGGCGTAAAACTTTGAAAGCAGCTTCTGTAAGGAATTGTCGGTAATTCTGGCTAAGTGGCCCACAACGCCACGCAGCGCATGAGTACGGCAATTTTGGGATGAGCGTCCCGGACACCCATTTGGGACCACTGATGAGGGTAATAACTGTGCTTGAAGCCTACCGCAAACATATCGAAGAGCGTGCAGCCCTGGGTATCGTTCCCCAGCCGCTTAACGCCGAACAAACTGCAGGCCTGGTCGAGCTGCTGAAGAATCCCCCGGCTGGCGAAGAAGCTTTCCTCGTTGACCTGATCACCAATCGCATTCCGCCAGGCGTGGACGAAGCGGCTTATGTAAAGGCCGGCTTCCTCTCTGCTCTCGCCAAAGGCGAAGCCAGCTCCCCTCTGATCGACAAGAAGCGCGCAGTTGAACTGCTTGGCACCATGCTGGGCGGCTACAACATCGTCACGCTGGTCAACCTGCTGGACGACGCCGAACTGGCACCTGTCGCTGCCAAAGAGCTCAAGCACACCCTGCTGATGTTCGATGCCTTCCACGACGTCGCTGAAAAAGCCAAGAACGGTAACGTTCACGCCAAAGGCGTGCTGCAATCCTGGGCTGACGGCGAGTGGTTCAAGAACCGCCCGACCCTGGCCGACAAGATCAGCCTGCGCGTGTTCAAGGTCACCGGCGAAACCAACACCGACGACCTGTCCCCTGCTCCTGATGCCTGGTCCCGCCCGGACATCCCGATGCACGCCCTGGCCATGCTGAAAATGGAGCGTGACGGCATCGTGCCGGACGTCCAAGGCTCCATCGGCCCGATGAAGCAGATCGAAGAAATGCGCAACAGCGGTTTCCCGATCGCCTACGTGGGTGACGTAGTCGGTACCGGCTCCTCGCGTAAATCGGCGACCAACTCGGTGCTGTGGTTCTTCGGTGACGACGTGCCTTACGTGCCGAACAAGCGTGCCGGCGGTTTCTGCTTCGGCAGCAAGATCGCTCCGATCTTCTACAACACCATGGAAGATGCCGGCGCACTGCCGATCGAATTCGACGTCACCCACATGAACATGGGCGACGTGATCGACCTGTACCCGCACGCTGGCAAAGTCTGCAAGCACGGTACCGACGAAGTCCTGACCACCTTCGAAATGAAGACCCCGGTCCTTTTGGACGAAGTCCGTGCCGGCGGTCGTATTCCGCTGATCATCGGCCGTGGCCTGACCGAGAAGGCGCGTGCCGAACTGGGTCTGCCAGCGTTCGACCTGTTCAAGAAACCGGATGCCCCGATTGAAAGCACCAAGGGTTTCACCCTGGCGCAGAAAATGGTCGGCAAGGCATGCGGCGTAGTCGGTGTGCGTCCAGGCACCTACTGCGAACCGAAGATGACCACCGTCGGTTCCCAGGACACCACCGGCCCGATGACCCGCGACGAATTGAAAGACCTGGCGTGCCTGGGCTTCTCGGCCGATCTGGTCATGCAGTCGTTCTGCCACACCGCGGCGTATCCAAAGCCGATCGACGTGACCACCCACCACACCCTGCCTGACTTCATCATGACCCGCGGCGGCGTTTCCCTGCGCCCGGGCGACGGCATCATCCACAGCTGGCTGAACCGCATGCTGCTGCCGGACACCGTCGGTACCGGTGGTGACTCCCACACCCGTTTCCCGATGGGCATTTCGTTCCCGGCCGGTTCCGGCCTGGTCGCATTCGCCGCGGCCACCGGCGTGATGCCGCTGGACATGCCGGAATCGATCCTGGTGCGCTTCAAAGGCAAAATGCAACCGGGCGTTACCCTGCGTGACCTGGTTCACGCCATTCCTTACTTCGCGATTCAGGCTGGCCTGCTGACCGTCGAGAAGAAAGGCAAGAAGAACGCGTTCTCCGGCCGCATCCTGGAAATCGAAGGCCTGGACAACCTGAGCATCGAGCAAGCGTTTGAGCTGTCCGACGCTTCGGCCGAACGTTCGGCTGCCGGTTGCACCATCAAGCTGTCGAAAGAGTCGATCACCGAGTACCTGAGTTCCAACATCACCCTGCTGCGCTGGATGATCGGCGAAGGCTACGGCGATGCGCGTACGCTGGAACGTCGTGCTCAAGCGATGGAAGCCTGGATTGCCAACCCTGAGTTGATGGTTGCCGATGCTGACGCCGAATACGCTGAAGTCATCGAAATCGATCTGGCCGACATCAAAGAGCCTGTGCTCTGCGCGCCAAACGATCCGGACGACGCCCGTCTGCTGTCCAGCGTTGCTGGCGAAAAGATCGACGAAGTGTTCATCGGTTCGTGCATGACCAACATCGGTCACTTCCGCGCTGCCGGCAAGTTGCTGGAACAGGTCAAAGGGCAGCTTCCAACCCGTCTGTGGCTGTCGCCGCCGACCAAAATGGACGCTCACCAGCTGACCGAAGAAGGCTACTACGGCATCTACGGCAAGGCCGGCGCTCGCATGGAAATGCCAGGCTGCTCGCTGTGCATGGGTAACCAGGCACGTGTAGAGCCGAACGCCACTGTGGTGTCGACGTCGACCCGTAACTTCCCGAACCGTCTGGGTGACGGCGCGAACGTCTACCTGGCTTCGGCCGAGCTGGCGTCGGTAGCTTCCATCCTGGGTCGCTTGCCGACCGTCGAGGAGTACATGGAATACGCTGGCAAGATCGACAGCATGGCGGCCGATGTTTACCGCTACCTGTCCTTCGACCAGATCGCCGAGTTCCGTGAAGCTGCTGCGAACGCCAACATTCCGGTCGTTCAAGCCTAACGTTACAACGCCATAAAAAACGCCGCCCATCGTGAGATGTGCGGCGTTTTTTTATGCCTGCGAAAGGTGCCCGTTGGCCTGAAGCGCTTGTTGCACAGCGCCGTCGACGCTCAGGCCGCTGAGGATTACCTGCGCGAGTTCCTGCGGCGGCAACAGTGAGAGCACCGCCTTGGCCTGGTGCTTGAGCCGCGCCAGAATCAGCAGTTTGTCTTCGGCTCGCACTTGCATAAAGAACCCCTCCAGCGCCTCGATGCTGGTGCCATCCAGGTTGGGAGACTCCTCCAGACTTAGAATAATCGTATGAATCGGTGGCGATGCCTGTCGGGCCAGACGCAGTGCACCGCCCAGAATGCGCTCCACGTTTGCAAAAAACAGCGCCTCGCTCGGCCTGACAATCAGCACACCGGGGATCTCGATGGCCTGGGGATGGCGTTGCACGTCGACAAAATCATGGCCACCGTCCATTTGACCCAGCACCTGAATATCCGCCGACGTCATCTGTTTCAACATCAGCACTACGCTGATCACCACCGCCACCAACAAGCCGTCCAACACACCCAGCACCAGCACCGCCGCCACCGCGCATATCACCAGCAGGCGGTCGCGGCGCCAGATGAAATACCGGCCCAAGGGTTGCAGGCTCAAGCCGCGCGCCAATGCATGAATGACGATGGCCGCCAGCACCGGCTCGGGGGTCAGGGCAATCCAGGGCAACACCGTCAAGACGATGAGCAACACCACCCCCGCCGCTACCGCACCGGCCAGACGCGAGCCTGCACCCGCGGCCTCATTGGCCGACGTCGCAGAGTAACCGGCGCCCGCCGGCATGCCATGGAACAGGCCCGACAGCACATTGGCCGCACCGAGCGCCAGCAGATCGCGGTTTGAGGACACACGGTCGCCGTGCTTGAGCGCAAACGAGGTGATCGATCCGTAAGATTCGGCATACAGAATCATCACCATGGCAAACGCCAATTCTCCCAGGCGCAGCCAGTCGGTAAACGGCAACACGGGAAGACGAGGCACTTCCAGGCTCAGGTCGATCACGCCGATCAGTTTCACCCCATAGGCTGGCAAGTTCAGCCATTGACCGGCCGCGATGCCGAGCGCCACCACCAGCAAGCCACCCGGCAAACGCCTGACCCGCGCGCACAGCCACAACACCAGCAAGGACACGGCCGCCACCAGCACGCCGACCCGGTTCCACTGCGGTAACTGCTCAAGCAGTTGCGGCACGAAACGGATCACATTGCCGTTGCTCAAGTGCACATCAACGATGCTCGCTACTTGCTTGAGGATGATCGTCACTGCCAGGCCAAAGGCAAAGCCTCGCAGCACCGGTTTGGCAATAAACGACGTCACGCTGCCGAGCTTGAACAAACCGGCCAATAGGAAAAATCCACCCGTCACCAGCACCAGGCCGATCGCCAGGGTCATGCGCACACCCGAGTCACCATTGGCCAAAGTTGCTGTGGCGGCAGCCAGCACCGCCGCCGAAGACGACGTAGCAGAAACGATGGCAAAACGACTGGTGCCGAACAGCCCGTAGCACAGTAGACCGGCAAATAACGCAATCACACCCGCTTGGGGCGGCAACGCAGCAATGCTTGAATAGGCAACCGCCTCAGGTAACAACAAGCCGGCAATCGACAGTCCGGCCAACACATCCGGCCAACGGTTTGGCCTATCGGCAAGGGGTTGCGCCGATGCGCCGTGGGCACGAGCCATGAAGCGTCTCCAGAGAAAGGGGCAATCCTGCGGCAAACGGTCTACGACGCGCTGAGGCAGTACCTAGAGTAGTCGCTCAAAGGACGGAATGTCGGCTCTGGGTCAGGTGTTGAGCGTTTTCAACTCAATAAAAAACGCCGCCCATCGTGAGATGAGCGACGTATTTTTTGTGCCTGATCGTTCCCACGCTCCGCGTCGGAATGCAGCCCGGGACGCTCTGCGTCCCTTCCGAGAGCTGGAACGCGGAGCGTCCCTTGAGGCATTCCCACGCAGAGCGTGGGAACGATCATGGTCGGTCAGGCAGTCAGGGAGTAAATCAACGCAGAAATAGCCACCAGACCCACTGCCGCCACGAAGACGTTGGAAGCCTGACCGCGATAACGCGCCATCGCCGGTACCTTGCGGATCGCGTACATCGGCATCAGGAACAGGATCGCGGCGATGATCGGGCCACCGAGGGTTTCGATCATCCCCAGGATGCTCGGGTTCAGCGTGGCGACGATCCAGCAGACCACCAGCATGAAGGCGGCAGTCATGCGATCCAGGGTTTTCGGTGCCGGGCGTTGGCCACTTTTCACGATCAGACCTTTAAGTCCTTCGCTGGCGCCGATGTAGTGGCCCAGGAACGACTTGGAAATGGCCACGAACGCAATCAACGGCGCCGCGAAGGCGATGGTCGGGTTGCTGAAGTGGTTGGCCAGGTACGACAGGATCGACAGGTTCTGCGCCTTGGCTTCCGCCAGTTGCGCTGGCGACAGGGTCAGCACACAGCTAAAGACGAAGAACAGCACCATCACCACCATCAAGGCGTGGGCGCGGGACAAAATCTGCGAGCTGCGTTCTTCGGCGTGCTCGCCGTAACGGCGCTTCTGGTCGACCGCGAATGCCGAGATGATCGGCGAATGGTTGAACGAGAACACCATCACCGGAATCGCCAGCCACAGCGTGTGCAGCAGTGCCGACGGTTCTGGCAGCGTCGAAGCGGTGGCGAGGATGCCGCCGTTCCAGTGAGGAATCAGGAACACCGCGAGGAACAGCAGCGCAACAATGAACGGATAGACCATCAGACTCATGGCCTTGACGATCGCTTGCTCGCCGCAACGTACCACCGCCAACAGACCGAGGATCAGCACGAACGACAGCACGGCGCGCGGTGGCGGCATGATGTGCAGTTGATGCTCAAGGAAACTGCCCACGGTGTTGGTCAAGGCCACGCTGTAGATCAGCAGGATCGGGAAGATCGCGAAGAAGTACAGCAAGGTGATCAGCGCGCCGGCCTTGATCCCGAAGTGCTCTTCCACCACTTCAGTGATGTCCGCGCCTTCGCGTCCGGACAACACAAAGCGTGTCAGGCCACGGTGTGCGTAAAAAGTCATGGGGAACGCCAACACCGCCAGGACCATCAACGGCCAGAAGCCGCCCAGACCCGCGTTGATCGGTAAAAACAACGTGCCAGCCCCGATGGCCGTGCCAAACAGGCCCAGCATCCAGGTGGTGTCATGGCGATTCCAGCTCTCAAGCGTCGCTGGTGCCGCCGCTACATAGCGTTCGTCGACGCTATTGGCCCGATCATTCATCCGGTGGGATCTCCGCATTCGGTCAGTTGCTACCCGGCCAGGACGAGTCGGAAAAACCCGACAGGCAGCGCCCTGGCCGAAACAGGGGCGCGATTGTCCGGGATTAATGAGCAGAAGCAAAGATTTAGCTGAGGAGTGGTTGTGTGGAACAGATTCCCCCGCCATGCACAGCGCCATTGGCTTGCCGCAGAACGATAACTTCCAGATTCTTGCCGAGCACGATGAACAGCATTTCATCTTTGATCCCGGATACCTGGGCATCGATCGCACCGACAATCTGGTGGTGATTCAGATCACCCTGAGCGAAGGCCGCACCATCGAGCAGAAAAAACGCCTCTACAAAACCATCGCCGAGAACCTTAACGCGGAACTGGCGGTGCGCCTGGAAGATGTCTTCATTAACCTGGTGGAAGTAAAGAAAGAGAACTGGTCGTTTGGCAACGGCATCGCTCAATACGCCGTTTGAGCAATTAATCGGCAAAAAGCGTTGGTGGACTATTCGCTGATGGTCGGAGCCCTGACCCTGGCCCGCGCTACCCGTGATGACGCCTTGTCCGATGAAATACTCGACGCGGCTCGGACGTTTCTCTCTTCGGACACGGCCGTTTAAGAGTCATTCGCAAAAATGTTGAACACGGTGGAGAGGTAAGAGCTGCCGAACGCTCCTACACTGAGGTCGCGGGCCACGTGCCTGTGACCTTTGGTGATTGCCAAACCGTTGCGCAATCAGCAATCTGAAGCGACGTTCGAGCCCGACTTTCCCATGCCCACAGGAGCCCAGCATGCCCGCAACCGTTCTGGTACTGGTTGAAACCATTAATGATTACCTGCCGATTCTCGAACGTCAGGGCTTTCACCTGATTCTGGCGCCCACGCCTGCCGAGCGCGCCGAGGCCATCGCACGGCATGGCGCCCAGATCGATGCGGTGCTGACCCGCGGCCCATTGGGCCTGTATGCCGATGAAATCGCTGCACTGCCGAATCTGAAGATCATCTGCGTGATCGGCGCCGGCTATGAACACGTCGACCTGCAAGCCGCCGCCGACCGGGGAATTACTGTCACCAATGGCGCTGGAGTCAATGCCTCTTCGGTCGCCGACCATGCCATGGCGATGCTGCTCTCGCTGGTGCGTGACATTCCCCGTTGCGACGCCGCCGTGCGCCGGGGTGAGTGGCCAAAAATCATGAGCCCTTCCCTGGCCGGCAAGCACTTGGGCATCCTGGGGCTCGGGGCGGTCGGCATGGCCATCGCCAAACGCGGCGCCAACGGCTTTGACATGACAGTCAGTTACCACAACCGCCAACATCGCAGCGACGTGCCGTACAGTTTCTGCTCGACGCCCACCGAACTGGCACGGGCCTCGGACTTTTTGATCATTGCCACCCCCGGTGGCCTGGGCACCAAACACCTGATCAACCGACAGGTACTCGATGCCCTGGGGCCCAACGGGTTCATCGTCAACATCGCCAGAGCCAGCGTGATCGTCACCGCAGACCTGATCACCGCGCTTGAGCAGCGCAGGATTGCCGGCGCTGCGCTGGATGTCTTCGATGCCGAACCCCAGGTACCGAATGCACTCAAGGCATTGACCAATGTGATCCTCACCCCACATGTCGCCGGTCTGTCCCCGGAAGCCACTCAAGGCACTGTGGAACTGGCAGGTCGCAACCTGGTGGCGTTCTTCTCCGGGAATCCGGTCTTGACCCCGATTGCCCTGCCAGCGTCGATAAGCGTGATCTGACGACCATTCAAACAGCCGTATCAAAAACAATGATTGCCCGGCAACACGCTCACCTATAAGGGCTGTTCGTGGTTGTGGGTGCCGGGTGTGCACATTAGATTAGCCAATAGTCTCTGGCCTCCAGAATAAGTAGAAGGGATAAGCATGGCGCTTACTGACCAGTCCACCCGTATTCGCACCGGCGAAGAACTCGATGCCAGCCTGATCGATCCGTACCTCAAGGACCACATTCCGGGCCTGAGTGGTTTGCCGCAAATCAGCCAGTTCCCCGGCGGTGCGTCGAACCTCACCTACTTGCTGGAATACCCCGAACAGGAGTTCGTCCTGCGTCGGCCACCGTTCGGGCGCAAGGCCAAGTCCGCCCACGACATGGGCCGCGAGTTTCGCATCCTCAATCAGCTACGGGACGGCTTTCCGTACTGCCCCAAAACCTACGTGCACTGCACCGATGAGTCGGTGATCGGCGCCGAGTTCTATGTAATGGAACGGGTCAACGGGATCATCCTGCGCTCCGAACTGCCACCGGAACTGGGTCTTGATTCAGCGCAAACCGAAGCGCTGTGCAAAAGCTTTATCGACAAGTTCGTTGAACTGCACCGGGTCGACTACAAGGCCTATGGCCTGGGCGACCTTGGCAAACCCGAAGGCTATGTCGCGCGGCAAATAGAAGGCTGGAGCGATCGCTACGAAAAAGCCCTGACCCCGGACGCGCCGAAGTGGGACGCGGTCAAAGCCTGGCTCAACGACAAGATGCCGGCCGATCACCCGACGTCGAGCATCGTTCACAACGACTACCGCTTCGACAATGTGATCCTGGACCCGGACAACCCGATGCAGATCATCGGCGTGCTCGACTGGGAGCTGACCACCCTCGGCGACCCGCTGATGGACCTGGGAAACACCCTCGCCTACTGGGTCGAAGCCGATGACCCGGCGCCGGTGCAACTGATGCGTCGCCAGCCGAGCCACGCGCCGGGCATGCTGACCCGCCGTGAATTCGTCGATTACTACGCCGAGCGCTCAGGCATCCAGATCGACAACTACGACTTCTACTACACCTACGGTCTGTTCCGCCTGGCGGGCATCGTGCAGCAGATTTACTACCGCTTCTTCCATGGTCAAACCCAGGACAAACGCTTCGCGCAGTTCATTCACATGAACAAACTGCTGGAGCAGATGAGCCTGCAGGTCATTTCGAAATCCAGCCTCTGATCGCGGTTCTGATCGCACCCAAGGCCTCCATAACAAGGAAAAACCATGTCCAAGACTCAGTTGTTCGACCTCGACGGCAAGATCGCTTTCGTCTCCGGCGCCAGCCGCGGCATCGGTGAAGCCATCGCCAAACTGCTGGCCCAGCAAGGCGCTCACGTGATCGTCTCGAGCCGCAAACTCGACGGTTGCCAGCACGTGGCCGACGCGATCATCGCTGCCGGTGGCAAAGCCACCGCCGTCGCTTGCCACATCGGTGAAATGGAACAAATCAGCCAGGTCTTCGCCGGCATCCGCGAACAGTTCGGCCGCCTGGACATCCTGGTCAATAACGCCGCGACCAACCCGCAGTTCTGCAACGTACTGGACACCGACCTCAGCGCCTTCCAGAAAACCGTCGACGTGAACATCCGCGGCTACTTCTTCATGTCAGTGGAAGCCGGCAAGTTGATGCGCGAAAACGGCGGCGGCAGCATCATTAACGTTGCTTCGATCAACGGCATCTCGCCGGGGATTTTCCAGGGCATCTACTCGGTGACCAAGGCTGCCGTCATTAACATGACCAAAGTCTTCGCCAAGGAATGCGCGCAGTTCGGCATTCGCTGCAACGCCCTGCTGCCGGGCCTGACCGACACCAAGTTTGCTTCGGCGCTGGTAAAAAACGAGGCTATTTTGAACACCGCATTGCAGCAGATTCCGCTCAAGCGTGTGGCGGACCCGAGTGAGATGGCGGGAGCGGTGTTGTATCTGGCGAGTGATGCGTCGAGCTATACCACTGGGGTTTCATTGAATGTGGATGGCGGGTTCTTGTCCTGATCGGTTCTTCCGGATGAACACAAGGCAGCCTCAGGGCTGCCTTTTTGTTACTGGCATCACCGCCGATCGTTCCCATGCTCTGCGTGGGAATGCCTCAATGGACGCTCTGCGTCCGCTTTGGGACGCGGAGCGTCCCGGGCTGCATTCCCACGCAGAGCATGGGAACGATCACGCGAATGAACTTTAATTCCATTATTTGCAATTAAAGAATATTTATTCCATTAATAGCCTCTCCTGAAAATAAAATCCCAAAAGGACCCCGGCTATGCGCGAACTCGGTATCGGACTCATCGGCACAGGTTTCATGGGCCGCGCCCATGCCTTGGCGTTTCGCAACGTCAGCGCGGTTTTCGAACTTCCCCTAAAGCTTAAACTTGCGGCCCTGGCCGACGCCGATCCGCAGCGTGCCCGCCATTGCGCCGATGCCTGGGGTTTCGACACCGCTCATAGCGGCTGGCAGCAACTGATCGATGATCCCAGGGTCAATCTCATCGCTATCACCACGCCCAATCACCTGCACTACCCCATGGCCATGGCCGCCCTCGCCGCCGGAAAACCGGTGTACTGCGAAAAACCATTGGCGGTGAATCTGGAACAGGCCGACGCCATGCGCCTGGCGGCCAAAGCGGCGGGTGTGGTGACGCGGGTGGGTTACAACTATCAACACAACCCGATGATCGGGCTCGCCCGGGAGCTGATCGAAAACGGCGACTTGGGCCAGATCATTAGCTTCCAGGGTGAATTCAGCGAAGACTTCATGGCCGATCCTGCATCACCCTGGTCCTGGCGTTGCGATGCCGATCATGCTGGCGGCGCGCTGGCAGATCTGGGCAGTCACTTGTTGGCCATGGCCCGTTATCTGGTGGGCGATGTCGAGGCCGTTAGCGCCGACACCCAGACCGTGCACCGGCAACGTCCCGCCTCGGCTGACCGCCCGGAACAACGCAGTATCGCTGTCGACGATCAGGTCCACGCCTTACTGCGTTTTGCTAACGGCGCCCGGGGGACGTTCAGCAGCAGTTGGCTCAAGCACGGCTACAAAAATCACCTGAGCTTTGAAATCAGCGGCACCCGAGGGACGTTGGCGTTCGACCAGGAACGCTTGAATGAACTGCGTCTGTTTCGTGCCGGGCAGGATGGCTTCCAACGCTTGCTGGCAGGGCCGAATCTGCCGGGGTATGCGGCGTTCAGCCCGGCGGCAGGGCATCAGCTCGGCTACAACGAACTCAAGACACTGGAGGTCCATGATCTGGTGATGGCGTTGGCCGGGGTCGGCCAGGGCGGAACGGATTTCGAGCAGGCGTGGGAAGTCGAACGTCTGGCGACGGCGATCCGGTTGGCAGCGCGGGAGTCGCGGTGGGTCAGGGTCGAGGAAGTCTGAGCCAGACGCGGGTGATAACCGCCAGCGGCACAGCGCCGCTGGCGGTACGCCTGAGCAGATGGATGCTTACTGAGTGACGCAACGAGTGAGCGTCGTTTCCCGGGTCACCTGCCCCTCAGCCCTCATATCGCCTTGCACATCGGTGTCTTCGGTAGTCTGGCAAGTGCGTACAGGAGGTGGAGGTGGCGCGGCGGGAGGTGGCGGCGGAGGACTGGCACACCCCCCCAGAATCGCGACGCAGAATGCAAACGGCAGTGGAGCAATAACGCGTTTCCCAAGACTGTTCATAGGTTAGCCCGCGGTAAGTGATCGAGATATTTCCGCGACCCAACACCCTCACCGCGAACACGCGGACTGGTCACAGAAAAAATACTTTCGTATTCCTTAATACGACCGCCAGCAAAACCCGACAGTTCCTAGGAAGTCTCGGTACGATGCAACGTGTTGCTCTCAAGCTCGTACCGCAGCTCTTCGATCAACGACGCCACCGCCTCCGGCGTTCTAAGGTTGCTTACATTCAACCCACTGACCACCAGATCCACCTGCCCCGACACCGGATGATAGAGCTTCACCGTCAGTGAATTATCACCCGTAACACTGCAGTCACAGGCCAGCGGCGAAAAACTCCGCTCCAGCTGCATACGCAATTGCGCCACGTAATTCATCCTGCGGTTCCCGTAGCTGTTTTCGAAAGGGACGCGATACCCGAAGACCTGTATCGCACCCTCACAGCCTAAGAACTGCCGCACCGGTCCAGAACATCCATTTGCACCCCTTCGAGTAGTGCATTTGCACCTAACGCTGGGCCTTGGGTCGCCATTCGCTGGAGAACAAACCGCGCTCGCGGGCCCAGACAATCGCCTCGCTACGACTGTGAACATCGAGCTTGGAATACACCGTCGACACATGGTTGCGCACCGTGTTGGGCGCGAGCTTCAGCCGCGCGGCGATTTCCTTGTCGGCCAGGCCTTCGCAGATCAGCCCCAGCACATCGCGCTCACGGGCCGTCAGGTCGGTGAAAGACACGCTAGGCAACTGCGGCGAGTTGACGGTCTTAACGTTGGCGAGCTTCTCGATAAGCGTGCGGCTGAACCAGGAGGCGTCTTTCATCACCTCTTCGATCGCCGACACCAACTCCAGCTCCGTACGTTTACGCTCGGTGATGTCCATAAACACCAGCAGGTAGCAGGGGTTGTCCTGAATGTTCACGGTGTCGGCCGAGACCGCGCAATCGATCATCTGGGCGCCTTTCTTGCGAACCCGAACATCGACACGATCCACACTTCCGGTTTTTTCCAGGGCCGCAAAAAGTCGCGTGCGAGCGCCTGTGTCATCGATAAAATCGATCTGCGCCACAGTCTTGCCGAGCACTTCTTCACTGGGATACGCGAGCGTATCGAGGAAGGCTTCATTGACGTCCATCACCACCTGATCGCTGGCGTTGCAGACCAGGATCGGCACCGGGGTCAGACGAAAAGCCTTGGCGAACCGTTCCTCGCTCTGGCGCAGGGCGACTTCGGCCTTATGCCGGGGCTCGATGTCCACAAAGGAAAACAGCATGCAGGCTTCGTCGTTCAGCTCAAGGGGCTGGCCGGCGACGATCACCTGTTTGCTGCCCCCCTCTGGCAACTGCAACTGGGCCTGCATTTGCGGAATAGTCGCCCCATCGCGCAAACGCTGCTTGGCCAGGTCTTTGTTTTCAGCCCCTTCCAGTATGTCCAGTTCATAGGTCGAACTGCCGATCACCTGATCACGGGCATAGCCGGTCATCTCCAGAAAGCCTGGGTTGACTTTGATGTAGCGCAAATCGCTGAGGCGACAGATCACAGCCGGGGCCGGGTTGGCATTGAAGGTTTTTTCGAAACGCTGCTCGGCGCTGGCCCACTCCGTGACATCGTTCATGATCAGCACCAGCGACTCAGGCTTTCCGGAGCTGTCAGCCAACACCATGCTGCGCACGCTATGGACCCAGGTGCGCTCTTCGTCGTCCGCGGGCGTCACCTCAACCAAGACATCACTGAATGTCTCGCCTCGGGCGACACGGCTGATCGGATAGTTGTCGGCCTGAACCGGATGATTGTTGCGATAACGCAAGGCAAAGCGCTTGGCGTACTCCTTGGCATTCGCCCCCAGCTCGCTGAGCTCCCCGACGCCGTGCATGGCCAACGCGGCGTCATTGGCCCAGAGGAGAGTCTGGTCGAGTTCCACCAGAATCACCCCATCGGACAGGCCGGCGATAATCTGCTGCAACTGACGACGATTGGTTTCAGTGATCAGGACGTCCTGGCTCATTGGATCTCCACGCGTGCGGCCGCGCATTCATGCGCCGCCCTGTGAAGATTACGACCGCAGGGGGTTGGGATAGTGCAGCAAACACCCCCGATCCGGCAGCGTGCACCTGTGGTAACAAAAAACGACCGGTAGGCCGTTTCTTGTGTTGAAGCACTGACACACTCAGCTGGTTAGTCCGCTGCGTTCTGCGGGTCAATATTGTCCAGTGCCCGATTCACTGCCAGCTCGCCCAGCATGATGATCTGCGCAATACCCAACAGGGAATTGCGACTCGGCCCTTCCATATGATCCGCCAGGTCCATGGTCATGACATTGGCCGAGGCCAGCGACTCGCAAGCGTGGGCAAGTAGGGTTTCGGTATCGAGTTCCGGGTTGACGATGAACATGGTGCCGGGTGTGCGCGGGGTGGCTTTGATGTGGGCGGCCAGGTTGAGGTGGTGATCGAGGGCGCGGTCGGCGGCTTCGTGGAGTTTTTTGGAGTCGAGGGAATCGTAGGGGGAAACGTTGTCGGTTTCCGGGGGATTGGGTGTGGCTTTGAACATGGTGATGCTCCTTGATTAGCGGAGCCGCCACCGTTCGCGGTCAAACGAAAAGGTGGCAGCTGTGCGCGGGTTGACCGACCGGAAATCAAGGTATCCGGCACACCCGAAGGTGTCCCGCGCACAGCCACCGCAAAAAAGCCTGAAGCTTTTCTTGGACACTGATACGCCTTGATTGAATCGGACGGTCAAATCCGGACGCTGAATTGGCAGCGACCCGGAAACGATAGAGCCCAGGCCCAAGGCGCACAAGCCGGCGGATTCTGGCGTAGTTGTAGGCAATGGCGCAAGGTGGTGTAGCCTCGCATTCCCCGTGTAGGAACCGTCAATAGCAACAAGACTTTTCGATGATTGCGACTCGAATTGTCAGGAGAACTGACCAAAACAATTCTTGGTAAGTGAGGCATGCCAATTGATCAAAAAAGATCGTCCGAACGCGGTCCGAGCCTTCGGACGATCTTTTGATCTTCAGGCCGCCAATTGACCACTGGCAATCGCCGCCGACGCCGCCAGCATTGCCCGCAACAACACCGCACACCCGGCCGCCAAATCATCCGGCGCAGCGTTTTCGATTTCGTTGTGGCTGATGCCGCCTTCGCACGGCACGAAGATCATCCCGGCCGGGCCGAGTTCGGCGAGGAAGATTGCGTCGTGCCCTGCTCCGCTGACGATGTCCATGTGCGACAGGCCCAGCCCTTGGGCGGCGGCGCGTACCGCTTCGACACAGCCTTTGTCGAAGTACAGCGGCGGGAAGTCGGCGGTGGGTGTGAGCTCGAAGGTCAGGCCGTGTTCCTCGCAGGTGGTTTCGATGACTTCGCGGACTTCGGCGATCATCGAATCCAGGCGCGTCGGTTCCAGATGACGGAAGTCCAGGGTCATGCGCACTTCGCCGGGGATGACGTTGCGTGAGCCGGGATAGGCTTGCAGACAACCGACGGTGCCGCAGGCGTGCGGTTGATGACCGAGGGCCGCGCGATTGACCGCACCGACGATCACCGAAGCGCCGACCAAGGCGTCCTTGCGCAGGTGCATCGGCGTCGGGCCGGCGTGGGCTTCGACACCGCGCAGTTTCAGGTCGAACCATTTCTGGCCGAGGGCGCCCATTACTACGCCGATGGTTTTGTGCTCGTCTTCGAGGATCGGACCTTGTTCGATATGCGCCTCGAAATAGGCGCCGACGGCATGGCCACTGACGTTGCGCTCGCCGGCATAGCCAATGGCGTTCAAGGCTTCACCGACGGTGACGCCTTCGGCATCGACCTTGGCCAGGGTTTCTTCAAGGGTGAATTTTTCCGCGAACACACCGGAGCCCATCATGCAGGGGGCGAAGCGTGAGCCTTCCTCGTTGGTCCAGACCACCACTTCCAGTGGCGCTTCGGTTTCCACGCCCAGGTCGTTGAGGGTGCGCAGCACTTCGACGCCGGCCAGTACGCCGAAACAGCCGTCGAACTTGCCGCCGGTGGGTTGGGTGTCGATGTGGCTGCCGGTCATCACCGGTGGCAGGTTCGGGTTGCGACCCGGACGACGGGCGAAGATGTTGCCGACGGCATCGATGCTGACGGTGCAACCGGCCTCCTCGCACCAGTTGACGAAGATGTCCCGGGCCTGGCGGTCGAGGTCGGTCAGGGCCAGGCGACAGACGCCGCCCTTGACCGTGGCGCCGAGCTTGGCCAGGTCCATGAGCGACTGCCACAAGCGGTCGCGGTTGATGTGCTGATGGGTGGACTGCAGAACGTCTACGGCAGCGTTCATGATGATCTCCTCAGTTCTTCTAGTTCCCACGCTCTGCGTGGGAATTCATCCATGGACGCTCTGCGTCCGCTTGTGGGACGCGGAGCGTCCCGGGCTGCATTCCCACGCAGAGCGTGGGAACGATCAATCACACCGGAGATTTCGCAACAGACGGGTTGGGGCGCATTGAGCACAACCCGTAATAAATCAGCCCGCCAAGCGCCGAGCCGGTAAACCAGCCATAGCTGTAGAACCAAATGAATGCGTCACTCCCGAGCGACAGCAGCGTCAGCGCCACCGGCACACCAAACGCGATGAAACCGAACCAGTTCCACGCCGGGTAAACGTCGTCGCGATAGAGGCCGGCCAGGTCCAGTTGCTGTTTCTTGATCAGGAAATAGTCCACCACCATGATCCCGGCGATTGGGCCCAACAGACTCGAATAGCCCAGCAGCCAGTTGGAATACACCGTCTCCAGGCTTAAATCCGAGACGATCAATCCGAGCTTCTTCAACAGCTCATGGGCCATCAGCGCCAAGCCGACCAGGCCGGTGAGCAACACCGCTTTGGTGCGGTTGATGAATTTGGGCGCGACGTTTTGGAAATCGTTGGTCGGCGAAACAATGTTGGCCGCGGTGTTGGTCGACAGCGTGGCGATGATGATCAGCGCCATGGCCAACGCGACCCAGACCGGGCTCTGGATATGGCCGATCAGGGTGACCGGATCGGAGACGGTGACGCCCACCAGTTTTACCGAGGCCGCCGTCATCACCACGCCAAGGGAAGCAAACAGGAACATGGTCAGCGGCAAGCCGATAATCTGCCCGACGATCTGATCCTTCTGGCTTTTCGCATAGCGGCTGAAATCCGGAATGTTCAGGGACAAGGTGGCCCAGAACCCGACCATGGCGGTCAGCCCGGCGGCAAAGTAACTGACCACGCTGGCGCCTTCCGGACGTTTGGCCGGGATCGCCAGCAACTCGCTCATCGACACGTTCGGCATGGCCCACACCAGCAGGCCTACGCCCACCAGCACCAACAACGGCGCCGAGAGGGTTTCGAGCCATTTGATCGAGTCCGCACCGCGAATCACCACCCACAGGTTCAAGGCCCAGAACACCATGAAGCCGATCACTTCACCGGTACCGCCCAGGGGTTTCCAACCCTCGAACACCGAGCCGAGAAACAGGTGAATGGCCAGTCCGCCGAACATCGTCTGAACGCCGAACCAGCCGCACGCCACCACCGCACGGATCAGGCACGGAATGTTGGAGCCGAGAATCCCGAAGGACGAACGCAGTAACACCGGAAACGGAATGCCGTACTTGGTGCCGGGAAACGCGTTCAGGGTCAGAGGGATCAGTACGATGATATTGGCGAACAGAATCGCCAGCAGCGCTTCGCCGACGGTTAGGCCGAAATAGGCGGTGAGCACGCCTCCGAGGGTGTAGGTCGGCACGCAGATCGCCATGCCAACCCATAACGCGGTGATGTGCCATTTGTTCCAGGTTCGTTCATGCACCTTGGTCGGTGCCATGTCGTGGTTGTAACGGGGGCTGTCGAGGACGTCACTGCCGGCTTCGAGCTCAAACAAGCCGTCGCGCTCGGTCACTTGCGATCTGATCTGTTGCATGGCCGCTCCACTGTTCTTTTGATTATTTTTGCTCATCAAGGGCTGGTGGCATCAATAAACGTGCCGGTTACCCCGTTTGCGCATCGGGCAGTTCCATAAAAACTTTGTAACCAACTGATGTTTATCAATTTTATTTATAGATTCGATGAGTCAGCGGTTACTTGCATGTTTTCTCAGGCCGAATGCCACGCAAGTTGTCCGGACAGTCAGGACTCAATCTGGTGCAGACCTCTTTTTTTTAAAGTCGCGTATCAACCATAGACCATCCTCAACCGGCTGATTTCACATAAGAAATCTCGTCTATTTTTAGAACCTGTCAAGTGCGTCAAAATGGTGAGAGGCCTCACTATTTTGGTGATTTCGTTATTTAAACCTTAACTATCAATACGTTAAAACAGATATAAGCTTATAAAAAATATTCTTGCTCTATCCGTAAACTCAGACTAGCTTTTATTCCTGACAGCGCTGGCAGGAATACACCTGTTTGCGTCGGCTTCATATAAAACATTTAGAACCGGCATAAGTCGGTCATTGCCTGCGAGGAACTCGGAATGTCTCTGTTGATCCGTGGCGCCACTGTTATTACCCACGATGAAAGTTATCGCGCCGACGTCTATTGCGCCGACGGCGTGATCAAAGCCATCGGCGAAAACCTCGATGTTCCGGCGGGTGCCGAAGTGCTCGACGGCAGCGGCCAATACCTGATGCCCGGCGGCATCGACCCGCACACGCACATGCAGCTGCCCTTCATGGGCACGGTGGCCAGTGAGGATTTTTTCAGTGGCACGGCGGCAGGTCTGGCCGGCGGTACCACGTCGATCATCGACTTTGTGATTCCCAATCCGCAGCAATCCTTGATGGAAGCTTTTCATCAGTGGCGCGGCTGGGCCGAGAAGTCAGCGTCGGATTACGGTTTCCATGTCGCGATCACCTGGTGGAGCGAACAGGTGCGTGAGGACATGGCCGAGCTGGTCAATCATCACGGGGTCAACAGCTTCAAGCACTTCATGGCCTACAAAAACGCGATCATGGCCGCCGACGACACTTTGGTGGCGAGTTTCGAGCGCTGTCTGGAATTGGGTGCAGTGCCGACTGTGCATGCGGAGAACGGTGACCTGGTCTATCACCTGCAACGCAAGCTGATGGCCCAGGGCATGACCGGCCCTGAAGCGCATCCGTTGTCCCGCCCTTCGCAGGTTGAAGGTGAAGCGGCCAGTCGGGCGATCCGCATCGCCGAAACGCTAGGCACGCCGTTGTACCTGGTGCATGTCTCGACCAAGGAAGCCCTCGACGAAATCACCTACGCCCGCAGCAAGGGTCAACAAGTCTACGGAGAAGTCCTTGCCGGGCATTTGCTGCTGGACGACAGCGTCTATCAACACCCGGACTGGCAGACCGCCGCCGGTTACGTGATGAGCCCGCCCTTCCGTCCTCGCGGCCATCAAGAGGCGCTTTGGCACGGCCTGCAATCGGGCAATCTGCACACCACCGCCACCGACCATTGCTGTTTTTGCGCAGAACAAAAAGCCGCCGGCCGTGACGATTTCAGCAAGATCCCAAATGGCACGGCAGGTATCGAAGACCGCATGGCGGTGCTTTGGGATGAAGGCGTGAACACCGGGCGTTTGTCGATGCAGCACTTCGTGGCGCTCACCTCCACCAACACCGCGAAGATCTTCAACCTCTACCCACGCAAAGGGGCGATTCGCGTCGGTGCGGATGCGGACCTGGTGCTGTGGGATCCGGAAGGTACGCGCACGATTTCAGCGAAGACCCATCACCAGCAGGTCGATTTCAACATCTTCGAAGGCAAAACCGTTCGCGGTGTTCCGAGCCACACCGTCAGCCAGGGTCGGGTGGTTTGGGCGGATGGTGATTTGCGGGCCGAGCGTGGTGCCGGGCGGTACGTCGAACGGCCGGCGTATCCGGCGGTGTTTGATTTGCTGAGTAAGCGGGCTGAGCTAACTCGGCCGGTTGCTGTGAAACGCTGAGAGCGGCCTTCGGCCTATCGCGGGCAAGCCACGCTCCCACATTTGAAATGCATTCCCCCTGTGGGAGCGTGGCTTGCCCGCGATGGCGTCAGTCCAGACAACACAAAAATCAATGCCCATCAGAGGCAGTACCTCAATAACCGTGAGGCCAACACCGTGATCAAGACCCTGAACCACCTCCCGCATCCCTATGAGAATGCGGCCGCCCTCGCCGGCCATTTCACCGATCTGGCACCACCACTCAACGACCGTCAGGCGCATCTGGAAGCCTCGCGTTGCCTGTACTGCTACGACGCGCCGTGCGTGAACGCCTGTCCGAGCGAGATCGATATTCCGTCGTTCATTCGCAATATCCATCAGGAAAACGTTCAGGGCGCCGCGCAGAAAATCCTTTCAGCGAACATCCTCGGCGGCAGTTGCGCCCGGGTGTGTCCGACGGAAGTTCTTTGCCAGCAAGCCTGCGTGCGCAACAACGACCATGAGTGCGCACCGGTGCTGATCGGCCTGTTGCAGCGTTACGCCGTAGACAACGCACACTTCTGCGAACACCCCTTCCCACGTGCGGCATCTACTGGCAAGCGCATCGCCGTGGTCGGTGCCGGACCGGCCGGTTTGTCCTGCGCTCACCGCAGTGCCATGCACGGTCATGACGTGGTGATCTTCGAGGCACGGGAAAAGGCTGGCGGCCTCAACGAATACGGGATCGCCAAGTACAAACTGGTGGACGATTACGCGCAGAAGGAGCTTGAATTTCTATTGGAGATCGGTGGGATCGAGATCCGCCATGGGCAAAAACTGGGAGAGAACCTGACCTTAAGCGAACTGCATCAGCAATTCGACGCGGTGTTCCTCGGCCTCGGCTTGAATGCCAGTAAACAACTGGGGCTCGCCAACGAAGAGGCGCCGGGCTTGCTTGCCGCCACCGACTACATCCGCGAACTGCGCCAAGCCGATGACCTGACGCAACTGCCGCTGGCCGATCATTGCATCGTGCTGGGCGCCGGCAACACCGCCATCGACATGGCCGTGCAAATGGCTCGCCTCGGCGCTCGCGACGTGAACCTGGTGTACCGCCGCGGTGTCGAGGAAATGGGCGCCACGGGTCACGAACAAGACATCGCCAAGGCCAATCAGGTGCGGCTGTTGACCTGGGCACAACCGGAAGAAGTGCTGCTCGATGACCAGGGCCACGTACGCGGCATGCGCTTTGCCCGCACGCAGCTGGTGGACGGTCGCCTGCAAACCACTGGCAAAACCTTCGAACTGGCCGCCGACGCAATCTTCAAAGCCATCGGTCAAGCCTTCGACGCCAGCGCCCTCGCCGACCCGCTGGCCCGTGAACTCGAGCGCCAGGGTGAGCGGATTCAAGTGGACGAAAACCTGCGCACCAGCATTCCCGGCGTGTACGCCGGTGGCGACTGCACCAGTCTCGATCAGGACCTCACCGTGCAAGCCGTACAGCACGGCAAACGGGCTGCCGAGGCCATCAACGCCCAACTCATGCTCAACGTGGAGGCTGCGTAAATGGCCGATCTCTCGATTGTCTTCGCCGGCATCAAAGCCCCCAATCCGTTCTGGCTGGCCTCCGCGCCACCGACCGACAAGGCCTACAACGTGGTCCGCGCCTTCGAGGCCGGCTGGGGGGGCGTGGTCTGGAAAACCCTGGGTGAAGACCCGGCGGCGGTCAACGTGTCGTCGCGCTACTCAGCGCATTTCGGTGCCAACCGCGAAGTGATGGGCTTCAACAACATCGAACTGATCACCGATCGCTCGCTGGAAATCAACCTGCGGGAGATCACTCAGGTCAAAAAGGACTGGCCGGACCGCGCGCTGATCGTGTCGCTGATGGTGCCCTGCGTCGAAGAATCATGGAAATTCATCCTGCCGCTGGTGGAAGCCACCGGTGCCGACGGTATCGAACTGAACTTCGGCTGCCCGCACGGGATGCCGGAACGTGGCATGGGCGCGGCGGTCGGCCAAGTGCCGGAGTACGTCGAACAGGTCACCCGTTGGTGCAAGACGTATTGCTCGCTGCCGGTGATCGTCAAGCTCACACCGAACATCACCGACATTCGCGTCGCCGCCCGCGCGGCCCATCGCGGTGGCGCGGATGCGGTGTCGCTGATCAACACGATCAACTCGATTACCAGCGTCAACCTGGAGCGCATGGTCGCCAATCCCGCCGTGGGCAGACAAAGCACCCACGGTGGTTATTGCGGCTCTGCGGTGAAGCCGATTGCGCTGAACATGGTCGCCGAAATCGCCCGCGACCCACAGACGCAAGGCCTCCCGATTTCCGGCATTGGCGGCATCGGCAGTTGGCGCGACGCGGCGGAGTTCATTGCGCTGGGCAGCGGCTCGGTGCAGGTCTGCACGGCGGCGATGCTGCATGGTTTCCGGATTGTCGAGGAGATGAAGGACGGGTTGTCACGCTGGATGGACAGTCAGGGTTACGCCAGCGTGTCGCAGTTCACCGGGCGTGCGGTGGGCAATACCACGGACTGGAAGTACCTGGACATCAACTATCAGGTGATTGCGAAGATTGATCAGGAAGCGTGCATTGGTTGCGGTCGCTGCCACATTGCTTGCGAAGACACCTCGCACCAAGCGGTTGCCAGCCTGAAGCAGGCGGACGGGACGCATAAATATGAAGTGATCGATGATGAGTGTGTGGGGTGCAATCTGTGTCAGATCACGTGCCCGGTGCAAGATTGTATTGAGATGGTGCCAATGGATACGGGCAAGCCGTTTCTGGATTGGAATCATGATCCGAGGAATCCGTACCACGTCGCTCTCTAACCGATCGTTCCCACGCTCTGCGTGGGAATGATCGAGTCAGGGCTCCAACCCGATCCCCCGCAAGATCACACTCGTCACCGTCTGCACCGCCCGCTCAAACTGCATGTCCGACAGCGGCTGGTGGTCATTCAGAATATTCACCTGATGATCGAAGTCTGCGTAATGCTGGGTCGAGGCCCAGATCATGTACAGCAGGCTTGAAGGCTCCACCGGCAGGATGCGTTTGTCGTCCACCCACTGGCGAATTTTCGCCTCTTTCATCTTTGCCCAGTCGTACAGACTCACGTCCAGCTTCTCACCCAGCGTCGGTGCACCATGGATGATTTCGTTGGCCCAGACTTTGGAGCCGTAAGGCCGGCTGCGGGAGTGGTTCATTTTGGCGCGGATGTAGCTGCTGAGCACCACGCGCGGATCGTCGAACATCTCGAAGCACAGAGCGTCCTGTTTCCACACTTCCAGCAAATCGAACAGCACAGCGCTGTACAGTTCACTCTTGGTGCTGAAGTAGTAATGCAGGTTGGAGCGCGGCAGTTGCACTTCAGCGGCGATGTCGGCCATGGCGGTGCCGCCGAAACCTTTTTCGGCGAAAACCTTTTCGGCCCCCAGCAGAATTTTCTCGACGTTACTGCGACGAATCTCGATCTTGTGATTGCCCATGAGGGCTCCCTGACAACAGCGTTGGCCAAGACTAGCATCCGCTCTACATCGCGGCGACAAGGGAAAACGAAACTTCGTACACCCGGCTTCTCGCAGGTAAACTAGCGCCTCTTCGAACCTGCCTCAGAGGTATTCACGATGCTGCTCAAGAAAGCCCTGACCACCGCCGCCCTGCTCGGCTCGTTGTTCGCCGCTTCATCGGTGTTTGCCCACGCCCATCTGAAAAGCCAGACCCCGACCGCCGACAGCACGGTGAGCGCGCCGTCGGAACTTCGCCTGGTGTTTTCCGAAGGCGTTGAAGCGACCTTTTCCAAGGTCACGATCAGCAAGGACGGCGCCGACGTGCCGGTGAAAAGCCTCGCCACTGAAGGCAGCGACAAGAAAACCCTGATCGTCACCCCGGCTGCACCGCTGGCGGCGGGTGCCTACAAAGTCGAATGGCACGCGGTGTCGGTCGATACGCACAAAAGCGAAGGCGCCTACAGCTTCAAGGTTGACCAGTAATTCATGACGAGCGCGATGGTGCTGTGCCGCTTCCTGCATTTCACCGTGGTGCTGATGCTGTTCGGGGCCTGGGTGTTCAGACCTCTGCTGCTCAATGGCGCCGTTGAAAAGCTGGATCAGCGACTGGCGAGAACCAGCCGCTGGCTGGCGGCGGTGGCATTGGTCAGCGGCGTTGCCTGGTTACTGTTGATCACCGCCAGCATGGCCGGGGCCTGGGACGCGGCATTCGATCCGTCGACCCTGCGCCTGGTGTTGGGCACTACATTGTTCGGGCAGGTCTGGCGCTGGCACCTGCTGCTCAATGCTGTATTGGTAGCGCTGCTGATGACGCCATTGCGTTCGAACCTGCCCCTGCGAATCGGCCTCGCCGGCCTGCTGCTGGGGACGCTCGCCCCGGTCGGCCACGGTGCCATGCTCGACGGCCTAAACGGCCAATTGCTGATCCTCAATCAAATCATTCACCTGACCTGCGTCGGCGCCTGGCTCGGCGGTTTGATGCTGCTGGTGATGATCCTGCGGCAACCGGCAGAGCAACGCGTTAAAGCAATATTGCAGCGCTTCAGTGGTGTCGGTTACGCCTTGGTTGCGGGGCTGCTGATCACCGGGCTGATCAACGTTCGGGTACTCACTGGGCAGTTCTGGCCGACGCCATTGTTGTCCGGGTTTGCGTTGATTCTGTTGATCAAGGTGGTGCTGGTCGCTGCGATGCTGGGATTGGCACTGTTCAATCGGCTGCGGATCAACACCGGCGAGCAGCGCCTGACGACCTTGCGTGCCAGCGTGATCCTCGAATGGTTACTCGGGATGGGTGCAGTGGCGGCAGTTTCTTTACTCGGCACTATGCCGCCAATGACCACCCTTTTGTAGGAGCGAGGCTTGCCCGGGAAGGCCTCCCCGCGATTCATCTGATCAACCGCGTTATCGTTCTTCGCGGGCAAGCCTCGCTCCTACGAACAATCGACATACCTCAGACCACATTAAGTCATCGTATAACTTCTGATTGACATTCCCTGAAATCCTCGCAAATAATCGCCCCAATGTTGTACGACGACGTACGACAAAAATAAAAACAACAAAGAAACAAGGGAGCGTCATTGTGAGCAAGCTCGTCCGTAATCCCTCCATCTGCACCCCTCGCCCAACCTTCGCGCGCCGTCGTACCCTGAGCCTGATCGGTTGCAGCAGCCTGGCCTTCGCCCTGCCCATGACGAGCAATGCCGAAGGTTTTGTCGATGACGCCAAGGCCACACTGAACCTGCGCAACTTCTACATCAACCGCAACTTCACCCACCCGGCCTACCCACAGGGCAAGGCTGAAGAGTGGACCCAAAGCTTCATTCTCGACGCCAAATCCGGGTTCACCCAAGGCTTCGTCGGTTTCGGCGTGGATGTGCTGGGCCTGTACTCGCAAAAGCTCGACGGAGGCAAAGGCACGGGTGGCACCTCGTTGCTGCCAATTCACGACGACGGCCGCCCTGCTGACAATTTCGGCCGTCTGGGCGTGGCGCTGAAAGGCAAAATGTCGAAAACCGAATTGAAGGTCGGGGAATGGATGCCGGTGCTGCCGATCCTGCGCTCCGACGACGGCCGATCCCTGCCGCAAACCTTTCGCGGTGGCCAGGTAACGTCCAGCGAGATCAGCGGCCTGACACTCTACGGCGGCCAGTTCCAGGGCAACAGCCCGCGCAACGATGGGAGCATGGAAGACATGTTCATGAACGGTAAAACCGCGTTCACCTCCGACCGTTTCAACTTCGGCGGAGGCGAGTATGCGTTCAATGAAAAGCGCACCCAGGTCGGGGTCTGGTACTCGGAACTCAGCGACATTTACCAACAGCAGTACTTCAACCTGAGCCACAGCCAGCCCATCGGCGACTGGACCCTCGGCGCCAACCTGGGCTACTTCATCGGCAAGGAAGACGGCAGCGCCCTGGCCGGCGACCTCGACAACAAAACCGCGTTCGCCATGCTCTCGGCCAAATACGGCGGCAACACCTTCTTTGTCGGTCTGCAAAAACTCAGCGGCGACGATGTCTGGATGCGGGTCAACGGCACCAGCGGCGGCACCCTGGCCAACGACAGCTACAACTCCAGCTATGACAACGCCAAGGAAAGATCCTGGCAACTGCGCCACGACTACAACTTTGTAGCGCTCGGCATTCCCGGCCTGACGATGATGAACCGCTACATCAGCGGCGATAACGTGCACACGGGCACCATCACCGACGGTAAGGAATGGGGCCGCGAATCGGAACTGGCTTACACCGTGCAGAGCGGCGTGCTGAAGAACCTCAACGTCAAATGGCGCAACGCGAGCATCCGCAAGGATTTCAGCACCAACGAATTCGACGAAAACCGAATCATCATCAACTACCCGATCTCGTTGCTGTAAGGCATTGATCCGCCCTGCTGATAGGTCGTTATCACGGCGATCTATTTCAGCGGTTGGTCGAATTGAGCTCGGGACGACCCTCCGTCAATTTCAAACGATGTCGCGTTGACAAGAATGGGAAAGCTTAACAATACTTCGATCAAGTCGTACGACAACTTACAACGAACTCAATAACAATGACTGCTTGCAGGGACTTCCATGACAACTACTCCTACAGCCCGCGCCCCTTTTAATCGCCTGCTCCTGACCGGCGCCGCCGGTGGCCTTGGCAAAGTCTTGCGCGAAAGCCTGCGGCCTTACGCCAACGTGATTCGCCTGTCGGACATCGCCGATATCACCCCTGCCGTCGATGATCGTGAAGAAGTCGTGCCCTGCGATCTCGCGGACAAACAAGCGGTGCATCAACTGGTCGAAGGCGTGGACGCGATCCTGCACTTCGGCGGTGTTTCGACGGAGCACTCGTTCGAAGATATCCTCGGCGCCAACATCTGCGGCGTGTTTCACATTTACGAAGCCGCTCGCCGTCATGGCGTGAAGCGCGTGATTTTCGCCAGCTCCAACCACGTGATCGGCTTCTACAAACAGGACGAAGTCATCGATGCCCACTGCCCTCGACGCCCGGACAGCTATTACGGTTTGTCCAAGTGCTACGGCGAAGACATGGGCAGTTTCTACTTCGATCGCTACGGCATCGAGACCGTCAGTATCCGTATCGGCTCCTCGTTCCCGGAACCACAGAACCGTCGAATGATGAGCACCTGGCTGAGTTTCGGCGACCTGACCCACCTGCTCGAATGCGCGCTGTATGCGCCCAATGTCGGCCACACCGTGGTCTATGGCGCGTCCGACAACAAGAACGTCTGGTGGGACAACCGTTTCGCCACCGCCTTGGGCTACTCGGCAAAAGACAGCTCCGAAGTGTTCCGCGAAAAAGTCGAAGCCCAACCGATGCCGGCCGCTGATGACCCGGCCATGGTTTACCAGGGTGGCGCGTTTATCGCGGCTGGCCCGTTCGGCGACTGAAGCCCCTTACTCCACTTGATCCCGACAGCAACCCCAAGGGAATGAGTTGCCATGCACGCTGAATTGATTGTCGATGCCCGTAACGCAGTGGGTGAAAGCCCAGTCTGGGTCCCCGAGGAAAACGCCCTGTATTGGGTTGACATTCCTGCCGGTGGACTTCAGCGCTGGAGCGCCGAAACCGGCCATGTCCATTCTTGGACCGCTGCGCAGATGCTCGCCTGCATTACACGTCACAGCGACGGCGGCTGGGTTGCCGGGATGGAAAGCGGGTTCTTCCATCTGCACCCGCATAACGAAGGCAGCCTCGACAGCGCACCGCTGGCGCACGTCGATCACGCCCGCCCCGATATGCGCCTGAACGATGGGCGCTGCGATCGTAAGGGACGCTTCTGGGCCGGCAGCATGGTGCTGAACATGGCCGCCAATGCTACCGACGGTACGCTTTATCGCTACAGCGCCGGTCAACGCGGGCCGATCGATGCTCAGCTCGGCGGATTCATCGTGCCTAACGGCCTGGGTTTCAGCCCGGACGGGCGGACGATGTACCTGTCTGACTCCCATCCCCTGGTCCAGCAAATCTGGGCTTTTGATTACGACCTCGACAGCGGCACGCCGTCCAATCGTCGGCTATTTGTCGACATGAATCAGTTCGCGGGTCGTCCCGATGGCGCAGCGGTCGATGCCGAAGGCTGCTACTGGATCTGCGCCAACGACGCCGGGCTGATTCACCGCTTTACCCCCGACGGACGACTGGACCGTTCCCTCGCCGTACCGGTGAAAAAACCGACCATGTGCGCCTTTGGTGGGAGCCGACTGGACACGCTGTTCGTGACCTCGATCCGCCCCGGCGACGACCTTGACGAACAGTCGCTGGCCGGCGGGGTGTTCGCCCTCAATCCCGGGGTGAAAGGTTTGCCGGAGCCGCTGTTCAAAGACTGATTTCTAATCACCCCCGCTTCAAACGCTTCTGCTGCACCGCTGTGCCTTGAATAAAAAAAACAACAAGACTGGAGACACGCCCCATGGACTTCAAACGTAGCTTGCTCGCCGCTGCACTTCCCTTGGCCTTCACCCTCAGCAGTGCCGTTCAGGCACTGGAAATCAAATTCGCCGACATCCACCCCGCGGGTTACCCGACCGTGGTGGCAGAGGAACAACTCGGCAAGACGCTGGTTGCCGACAGCGACGGCAAGCTGACCTTCAAGATGTTCGCCGGCGGTGTGCTCGGCTCCGAAAAAGAAGTAGTTGAACAGGCTCAAGTCGGCGCCATCCAGATGGCGCGGGTCAGCCTCGGCATCGTTGGCCCCGTGGTACCAGACGTGAATGTGTTCAACATGCCGTTCGTGTTCCGTGACCAGGCGCACATGCGCAAAGTCATCGACGGTGAAGTCGGCGACGAGATCCTCGACAAGATCACCCATTCCGAATTCAACCTGGTCGCCCTGGCCTGGATGGACGGCGGCACGCGCAACATCTACACCAAAAAACCGGTACGCAGCCTCGCCGACCTCAAAGGCATGAAGATCCGCGTGCAAGGCAACCCGATGTTCATCGAAACCATCAATGCAATGGGCGGTAACGGCATTGCGATGGACACCGGCGAGATCTTCAGCGCCTTGCAAACCGGGGTGATCGACGGCGCGGAAAACAACCCGCCGACCCTGCTCGAGCACAACCACTACCAGAACGCGAAGTTCTACAGCCTGACCGGCCACTTGATCCTGCCAGAACCGATCGTGATGTCGAAAATCACCTGGGACAAACTCACCCCCGAGCAGCAAGTGCTGGTGAAGAAAACCGCCAAAGCCGCACAGGCGCAAGAACGCATCCTGTGGGACGCCAAATCGACCAGCAGCGAAGAAAAACTCAAAGCCGCTGGCGTCGAGTTCATCACCGTCGACAGGAA
The DNA here is from genome assembly GCF_054898165.1 of Pseudomonas sp. Hz4. Taxonomy (NCBI): domain Bacteria; kingdom Pseudomonadati; phylum Pseudomonadota; class Gammaproteobacteria; order Pseudomonadales; family Pseudomonadaceae; genus Pseudomonas; species Pseudomonas sp. Hz4. The sequence goes on from NZ_CM142719.1 coordinate 3,487,557, forward strand.
ACCTTTCTATGAGGCAACCGCCTCGATCCGCGAAAAATACGGCGCTCCTTACGCCGATTTGATCAAGCGCATCGAAGCCGTTCAGTAACCCTCCCTGCACTCATGAAAGGCCCGGCGCGGTTGACGTGGGTGTATGTCAGCGCGCGCCCGGTTACGGTGAAACCCGATGAAGAATCTGCTGCTGCGCATCAACGACAAAATCTACATGACCTGCATCTGGATTGCCGGTCTGTCGGTTCTGACCATTTCGCTGATCATTCCCTGGGGCGTCTTCGCCCGTTACGTGCTCGGCACCGGCTCGAGCTGGCCGGAGCCCACCGCAATCTTGCTGATGATGGTCTTCACCTTCATCGGCGCCGCCGCCAGCTATCGTGCCGGTGCGCACATGGCGGTGGCGATGCTCACCGACCGCATGACGCCCCAACTGCGCCAGACCATGAGCATCGTGTCGCAACTGTTGATGGCAACGATCTGCCTGTTCATGACGATCTGGGGCACCAAGCTCTGCCTGTCCACCTGGAACCAGTTCATGAGCGCCCTGCCGACTTTGCGCGTCGGTATTACGTACATGCCAATCCCGATTGGCGGCGTGCTGACGCTCATTTTTGTGTTGGAAAAACTTTTGCTCGGTGACCAGAGCAACCGTCGGGTCGTGCGTTTCGACCTGGTTGAAGAAAGCGAAGGTGCCGCCTAAATGGACGCTCTGATTCTGCTGGGTAGTTTTATCGCATTGATCCTGATCGGCATGCCGGTCGCCTATGCGCTGGGGTTTTCCGCCCTGATCGGGGCGTGGTGGATCGACATTCCGTTCCAGGCGCTGATGATTCAGGTCGCTGGCGGTGTGAACAAATTCTCTTTGCTGGCTATTCCGTTTTTCGTACTCGCGGGCGCGATCATGGCCGAGGGCGGCATGTCCCGGAGGCTTGTGGCATTTGCCGGCGTGCTGGTCGGGTTCGTCCGTGGCGGGTTGTCGCTGGTCAACATCATGGCCTCGACGTTCTTTGGCGCGATTTCCGGTTCCTCGGTAGCCGACACCGCGTCGGTCGGTTCGGTACTGATCCCGGAAATGGAACGCCGTGGGTATCCCCGGGAATTCGCGACGGCGGTCACCGTCAGCGGCTCGGTACAAGCGCTACTGACCCCGCCCAGCCACAACTCGGTGCTTTACTCGTTGGCCGCTGGCGGCACGGTGTCGATCGCGTCGCTGTTCATGGCCGGCATAGTGCCGGGTCTGTTGATGAGCGCATGCCTGATGGTGCTGTGCCTGATCTTCGCCAGAAAGCGCAACTACCCCAAGGGCGAAGTGATTCCCCTCAAGCAAGCGCTAAAAATCTGCGGCGAAGCGCTGTGGGGCTTGATGGCAATGGTCATCATCCTCGGCGGCATTCTCTCGGGCATTTTCACCGCCACCGAATCGGCGGCAATCGCGGTGCTGTGGTCGTTTTTTGTGACCATGTTCATTTACCGCGACTACAAGTGGCGCGATCTGCCGAAACTGATGCACCGCACGGTGCGGACGATTTCGATCGTGATGATTCTGATCGGCTTCGCTGCCAGCTTCGGCTACATCATGACCCTGATGCAGATCCCGGCGAAGATCACCACGATGTTCCTGACCCTGTCGGACAACCGTTACGTGATCCTGATGTGCATCAACGTCATGTTGCTGTTGCTCGGCACCGTGATGGACATGGCGCCGCTGATCCTGATCCTCACGCCGATTCTGATGCCGGTGATTCTGGGCATTGGCGTGGACCCGGTGCAGTTCGGCATGATCATGCTGGTGAACCTGGGGATCGGTCTGATAACGCCGCCGGTGGGTGCGGTGCTGTTCGTAGGGTCGGCAGTGGGCAAGGTCAGTATCGAAAGCACCGTGAAAGCCCTGCTGCCGTTCTATGGCGTGCTGTTTTTGGTGCTGTTGGCCGTGACCTACATTCCTGCGCTGTCGCTGTGGTTGCCGCATTTGGTGTTGTAACGCTTTTTTTGCAGGAGCCAGGCTTGCCGGCGAAAGCGTCCTTGAGTGCGCCTTCGCCGGCTAGCCTGGCACCTACAAAGGGCCATTCACCCATTATCGAAAAATCCCTACCTATCGCTGGTCAACATGACGCCAACACTGCTCAAACTCGAAGACGAACTGACCCACCTCACCCTCGCTCCGGAACTCGGTGGCAGCATCGTCAACTGGACGGTGCGGGGCACGGATCAGCCGCTGTTGCGCCACAGTGACGCTCATGCGCTGGACACCGGTCTACCCAACAAACTCAGTTGCTTTCCCTTGGTGCCCTGGTCCAACCGGATTACCGACGGTGGTTTCGATCGCCCGGACGGCTGGCTCGCGCTGGAGCCCAATAGCCTCACCGATCCGTATCCTATTCACGGCAGCGCCTGGCAGCAGCCGTGGCAGGTCATTTCACAGACGCGTAATGAGGTCGTCCTGCAACTCGACAGCACCACGCCGTTCGCGTATCGCGCCCGGCAGCGTTTCCATCTGAGCGCGGGCAAGCTGAGCATCGAGTTGCACGTTACGCATCTGGCCGAGCGCGCCGCGTGGCAGGGTCTGGGATTGCATCCCTATCTGCCGCGAACCACCGGCACGCAGCTACAGGCAAAGGCCGGGCAAGTCTGGTTGTGCGATGCGTCCAAACTGCCGACACGACTCAATTGGTTGCCTGCCGATTGGAATTTCCAGTCCCTCAAGGCATTGCCCGACACGTTGGTCGACAACGGTTTCTGCGAATGGGATGGCCACTGCCTGATCCAGCAACCCAACCTCGGTTATGAACTGCAATGCCAGGCCAGCGGCAGCGACTACTACCTGCTGTACTGCCCTGTCGGGCTGGAGTTTTTCTGCATCGAACCGGTGAGCCATCCGGTCAATGCCCATCATTTGCCCGGTCGGCCAGGGTTAGTGTTGTTGGAGCAAGGTCAGTCCACTGAGTTGGGTTTCAACTTGCAGTACCGCCCCTACCCCAACAACTGACTCAGCACCGCGCGCAACTTGCCGGGTTTCACTGGTTTGTTCAGCAACGGCGCATCGAGTCGCTGTAATGAGCGTCGACACTGATCGGTGCGGTCGGCTGTGATGATGACCGCTGGAATCGTCTGGCTGAAATGCTCACGCAAATGCCTGACAACATCACAGCCCACCACCCCATGATCGAGGTGGTAGTCCGCCAGAATCAGTTCCGGTGGTCGCCCCTGCAGGGCTGCCAGTGCGGAGAATTCATCAGTGGCCGTCACCACCTCGCAGCCCCACTGCCCGAGCAGCGCGCTCATGCTTTCGAGGATGCTCACTTCATTGTCCAGTACCAACAAACGTCGGCCCGGCAATGGATTGCCGGTGCCCGGCAGTGGCGCGGCCAGACTGATCGGTGGCGGAACCTTATGGGAAATCGGCACGTCGATGCTGAACACCGAACCGCGTCCCGGCCGTGAATGAACCTGGATTGTGTAGTTAAGGATCTTGGCGATACGCTCAACGATCGCCAGCCCCAGGCCCACACCCTTGCGGTCGGCGGCGCGCCCTACATCCAGTTGGTTGAATTCCAGGAAGATCGAATCCAGCCGGTCCGCCGCGATCCCGCGCCCGGTGTCCCAAACTTCCAGGCGCAGCATGTCACCCCGGCGTCTGGCACCCAGCAAGATGCTGCCCTCGTCAGTGTAGCGACAGGCGTTACTGAGGAAGTTGCGCAGGATCCGCGTCATCAGGCGCAAGTCTGTACTGATGGCGTAATCGCCCATGTGCACCCGCAGGTTCAACCCTGCAGCGTGTGCCACTGACTGGAACTCCGACACCAACGGCGCGAGCAATTCGTCGAGACGGTACAGCGCAATGTCCGGTTTGACCGCTGCCTGATCGAGCCGGGAAATATCCAGCAAATCGGTGAGCAAATCTTCCGCCCCTTCCAGCGCCTGGTGCGTACGCTCCACCAGCACCTGTTCGACGTCGGGCAGCTTGCGCTCGCGCAGGGTGGAGATCAGCAAGCGCGCGGCATTGAGCGGTTGCAGCAGGTCATGGCTGGCGGCGGCGAGGTATTTGTCCTTGCTGCGATTGGCGGCCTCGGCGGCGTCCCGGGCATCGCGCAATGCTTGGGCAATCTGTTTACGCTGGTTGATCTGCTGTTGCAGGTTGCGATTGGCTTCCAGCAGCTCGTCGGTGCGCGCGGTGACCCGCTGCTCCAGTTCGTCGTTGAGTTGCTGCAGGCGCTGCTGGGCGAGTTTGCGTTCGGTGATGTCGGCGACAAACCCCTCCACCAGCCCTTCCTGATCGGGCTTGAGCAACAGGTTCATCAGCACGTCGAGGCTGCTGCCATCCTTGCGCCGCAATTGGGTTTCGTACCCGTGCAGGCTGCGCTCGCGCTTGAGCATTTCAACGATGTTTTCCAGCTCTTGAGCACCACCGACAAACAGGTTGCTCGCCAGGTCGGCCAGTGAGAACAACACCTCTTGCGGGTTCTGATAGCCAAGCATCCGCGCCAGTGCCGGGTTGGCGGCACGCATGCCTTCCAAGAGGCTTGCCTGGAAGATCCCGTGGACCGCGTTTTCGAACAGCCATTTGTAGCGATTGCGCTCGGCTTCCAGCTCGTCCAGGCGCGCGGCCAGTTCCGGGTAATGACTCTTGCGCGCCGAGTGGCTGCCTAACCCCAGTAACCCCGCCAGCGCCCGTTGCTGTTCGTCAGAGGGCTTCGCCATAGACGACCTCGACATCACGCTGACTGGACTCGCGCGGGTTGGTCAGGATGCACGGGTCGTGCATGGCGTGTTGCGACAGGAACGGAATGTCTGCAGTGCTGACCCCGTGCAGTCCGAGGGTTTCGTGGAAGCCGATCGCATGTTTCAGGGCGATCAGATGCTCCACCAGGCGCCCGCTAATCTGCCGGTGATTCAAGCCACGGCAATCGATGCCGAAGGTCTCGGCGATCACCTTGAAACGTTCCGGTGCCGAGCTGTAGTTGAACGCCACCACGTGTTCCACCAGCACGGCGTTGCACAAACCGTGCGGCAGATCGAGAAAACCGCCCAGGCTGTGAGACATGGCGTGCACCGCGCCGAGGATCGCGTTGGAGAACGCCAGCCCGGCCTGCATGCTGCCGAGCATGATTTTCTCGCGCAGGGCGATGTCGTTCGGGTTGGCGATCATCTGCACCAGGTTGCCGTTGATCAGGCGCATCGCCTCCAGCGCATGGGGATCGGTCAACGGCCCGTGACCGGTAGAAACAAACGCTTCGATGGCATGCACCAACGCATCGATGCCGGTACAGGCCGACAGGAACGGGTCCATGCTCAACGTGGTTTCCGGGTCGATCAGCGACACGTCCGGGACCACCGCCTTACTGACGATGGAGAACTTCATGCGTTCTTGCTGGTTGGAGATGATCACGAATTGCGAGACATCGGCCGAGGTCCCGGCGGTGGTCGGAATCAGGATCAGCGGCGGGCTCGGGACACGGAGGGTGTCCACGCCTTCGAATTCGAGGATGCTGCGTCCATGGGCGACGACTATGCCGATGCCTTTGCCGCAATCCATCGGGCTGCCGCCACCGACGGCAACGATCACATCGCAATGATTTTCCCGGTACAGATCGGCGCCGAGCATCACTTCTTCGACCCGTGGGTTGGGCGAAACCGCGCTGTACAGGAAATACTCGATGCCTTGGGCTTGCAAACTGGCCTCGACATCGGCGACCCAACCGGCGGCAATCACACCAGGATCGCTGACCAGCAGCACCTTGCGGGCGCCAAAGGTTTTGGCGCAATTGCCGACGTTGTGCCGGCAGCCGGCACCAAAGATGATTTCAGGCGAGACGAATTTACGCAGCTGGCTGAGACTTTGGCTCATTGGAAAGCCTGTTTTTATTGTTTTGGAAGGTAACGTCCACACTAAAGCATCCGGCTGTGAATGCAATCAGACCAATAGGTAGCCTTCAGCTCAGCCTTGATAGATCAATCGCGAAGCCTTCTCGTTACGCAACGTCAGATGTTCCATGCCCAGTCCCGGTGCCTCGGCTTCCTCGCGGGCCTTGAGAATCAAACCGTGGTGCGGGGACTTGCTGCACACCGGGTCAGCGTCGGCGGCATCACCGGTCAGCATGAATGCCTGGCAGCGGCAGCCGCCCAGATCCTTGTGCTTTTCATCGCAGGAGCGGCACGGTTCTTTCATCCAGTCATCGCCACGAAAACGATTGAAACCGAAAGAATCCGTCCAGATGTGCTCGATACTGTGCTCGCGCACGTTGGGAAACTGTATCGGCAACTGTCGGGCGCTGTGGCAAGGCAACGCCGTGCCGTCCGGGGTGATGTCGAGAAACAGATTGGCCCAGCCGTTCATGCAGGTCTTGGGGCGCTCTTCGTAGTAATCCGGGGTAACGAAGATCAGCTTGCACGGGTGGCCCTGCGCTTCAAGACGCTCGCGGTATGAGTGGGTGATGCGCTCGGCACGCTGCAATTGTTCGCGGGTGGGTAACAGGCCCACGCGGTTGAGCTCGGCCCAGCCGTAGAACTGACACGTCGCCAATTCGACGAAATCAGCTTCCAGCTCCAGGCACAAGTCGATGATCTGCGCGATCTGGTCGATGTTGTGCCGATGGGTGACGAAGTTCAGCACCATCGGATAGCCCTGGGCCTTTACCGCGCGGGCCATGGCGAGTTTCTGGGCGAAGGCCTTGCGCGAACCGGCGAGCATGTTGTTCACCGCTTCGTCGGCGGCCTGGAAGCTGATCTGAATGTGGTCCAGCCCCGCGACCTTGAAATCGCGGACTTTCTGCTCGGTCAAGCCGATGCCCGAGGTGATCAGGTTGGTGTAGTAACCCATTCCCCGGGCGGCCTTGATCAGCTCGGCCAAGTCCTGGCGAACCAACGGCTCGCCGCCGGAAAAGCCCAGTTGCGCGGCGCCCATCTCCCGAGCCTCGCGGAACACCCGAATCCATTCCTCGGTGCTCAATTCCTCACCCTGCTGGGCGAAGTCCAGCGGGTTGGAACAATACGGGCATTGCAGCGGGCACCGATAGGTCAACTCCGCCAACAGCCACAGCGGCGGGCCCGGGCGCGAGTCACTCGATCCAGAATTGAGCATGGGCCACCTCCAGAAACGCCAGCACATCCTCGTCGATCCCCGGCACACCGGGGAAACTCGCGGACAGTTGATCAATGATCGCCGCGACGCTGCGCTGGCCATCCACCAGATCGAGAATCTGCCCGGCACTGATGTTGAGTTTGATCATGCCTTCGGGGTACAGCAGCACGTGGCAATCCTGACGGGGCTCCCATTGCAGGCGAAAACCCCGGCGCAGCGACGGTGATTGTTCACGGCTGATCAGGCTCACAGGGCAATCCCCCGGTGCCACACGTTTGAAGGGGTGACGGTGTGATACGGCGGGCGCTCCAGCTCGTAGGCCATGCTCATGGCGTCGAGCATGCTCCACAGTACGTCGAGCTTGAACTGCAGAATGTCCAGCATGCGTTGCTGGCCTTCGACCGTGACGTAGTGCGCCAAGGTAATGCGCAAACCATGCTCTACGTCGCGCCGCGCCTGACTCAGGCGAGTGCGGAAATAGTCGTAACCGCCGACGTCGATCCACGGGTAATGGGTCGGCCAGGCATCGAGCCGGGATTGGTGAATCTGTGGCGCAAACAGCTCGGTCAGCGAACTGCTGGCGGCTTCTTGCCAACAGGCGCGACGGGCAAAGTTGACGTAGGCATCCACGGCGAAACGCACACCCGGCAGCACTAATTCCTGTGAGAGGATTTGCTCGCGCTCCAGCCCCACCGCTTCGCCCAGCCGCAGCCAGGCTTCGATGCCGCCTTCGGTGCCGGGTGCGCCGTCGTGATCGTGGATCCGTTGCAGCCATTCCCGGCGCACTTCGCGGTCTGGACAGTTGGCGAGAATCGCTGCGTCCTTCAGGGGGATGTTTACCTGGTAATAGAAGCGATTGGCGACCCAGCCTTGAATCTGCTCGCGACTGGAGCGCCCGGCGTACATGGCTTGGTGGAATGGATGGTGGATGTGGTAATAGGCGCCTTTGGCGCGCAGGGCTTGCTCGAATTCGGCGGGGGACATCGGGGTGTTGGTCATTGCGGTTCTCCGGGAACAACCGTTAGATTCTGCGGTGTCAGGTCTGGCGCCTTCGCGAGCAAGCCCGCTCCCACAAGGGATCTGCGGTGTAAACAAAACCCTGTGGGAGCGGGCTTGCCCGCGAAGAGGCCATGAGCTACAGCACAATACTCATGCCGTCATAGGCCACTTCAATCCCGCGCCGCTCCAGCAGCGCCCGCTCGGCCGAGTCTTCATCGAGGATCGGGTTAGTGTTGTTGATGTGGATCAGCACCTTGCGCTGGCGGGTGAAGCCTTCAAGGATGTCGAGCATGCCGCCAGGGCCGCTTTGCGACAGGTGACCCATTTCACTGCCCAGGTTCTGACCGACTTCGCAGATTCGCATCTCGTCGTCGCGCCACAAGGTGCCGTCCAGCAACAGGCAATCGGCGCGTTGCATCCAGCTCAGGACTTCGTCGTCGATTTGACCCAGGCCTGGCGCATAGAACAGTGAGGCGCCGGTGCGTCGGTCTTCTACAAACAGCCCGATGGTGTCGCCCGGCTGCGGATTGCCGCGATTGGGCGAGTACGGCGGTGCGTTGCTCACCAAGGGGATCGCACGAAATTGCAGGTGTTCGCAGGCCGCGATGCTGAACGGCTCGCGGTCCAGTCCGACCGGTTGCCACTGCAACCCGCCGTTCCAATGCTTGAGCATGGTGAACAAGGGGAAGCCGCTGCTCAGGTCTTCATGGACGCGTTCGGTGCACCAGACCGAATGCGGGCAGCCTTCGCGCAGACTCAACAGGCCAGTGCAATGGTCGATCTGGCTGTCCATCAGGACGACGCCGACGATCGCGGTATCACGCACCCGGCGCGCCGGTTGCAGCGGCGCGAAACTCTCGAGTTGCGCGCGAATGTCCGGTGAAGCATTGCACAGCACCCAATCCACACCGTTGTCGCTCAGGGCAATCGATGACTGTGTGCGCCGTTGCGCCCGTAGGCTGCCATTGCGCATCGCGGCGCACTGGCGGCAGTTGCAATTCCATTGCGGAAAACCACCGCCAGCGGCGGATCCGAGAACGCGAATGTGCATGGGCAATGCTCCAGAAGGCAGGCCCGGCCAACGCAACAGCTGGCCGGGTGAACAGTCAGCGGTTGGCGAAATACATCGTCACTTCGAAGCCAATGCGCAGATCGGTAAACGCGGGTTTAGTCCACATGGGTCAATCCTCTTCTTGTGCCGGACGATTCCGGTAAAGCCATTAATGCACGGGGTGCCAGGCACCCGAATGCTACTTTCGAACGAGGTGGCGGCGTGCATTGGTAGGGGGTGTGCAGCGATCTTCAGAAACACACAAAACCAATGTGGGAGCGAGCTTGCTCGCGATGAGGGCAGTACAGTCAACATTGATGTTGGCTGTCAGACCGCTATCGCGAGCAAGCTCGCTCCCACAGGTTTTTCAGTGTTCTTAAAAGGTTAGAAGAACCCCATCGGATTGATGTCGTAGCTCACCAGCAGGTTTTTGGTCTGCTGATAGTGGTCGAGCATCATCTTGTGGTTTTCACGGCCGACACCGGATTTCTTGTAGCCACCGAACGCGGCGTGGGCCGGGTACAGGTGATAGCAGTTGGTCCAGACACGCCCGGCCTTGATCGCCCGGCCCATGCGGTAAGCGCGGTTGATGTCGCGGGTCCACAGACCGGCGCCGAGGCCGAACTCGCTGTCGTTGGCAATCGCCAGGGCTTCGGCTTCGTCCTTGAAGGTGGTGATACCCACCACCGGGCCGAAGATTTCTTCCTGGAACACGCGCATTTTGTTGTGGCCCTTGAGCAGGGTCGGCTGAATGTAATAACCCGTCGACAAGTCGCCCTCAAGACGCTCGGCCGCGCCGCCGGTGAGCAGTTCGGCGCCCTCCTCCTGAGCAATTTTCAGGTACGAGAGGATCTTGTCGTATTGCTGTTCGGACGCCTGGGCGCCGACCATGGTTTCGGTGTCCAGCGGGTCGCCGCGCTTGATCTTGACGATTTTCTTCATCACCACTTTCATGAAGTCGTCGTAGATCGATTCCTGAACCAGGGCCCGGGACGGACAGGTGCAGACTTCACCCTGATTGAAGAACGCCAGCACCAAACCTTCGGCGGCCTTCTCGATGAACTGTGGCTCGGCTTGCATGATGTCTTCGAAGAAGATGTTTGGCGACTTGCCGCCCAGTTCGACAGTGCTCGGAATGATGTTCTCGGCCGCGCATTTCATGATGTGCGCGCCAATCGGGGTGGAACCGGTGAAGGCGATCTTGGCGATGCGCTTGCTGGTGGCCAGCGCCTCACCCGCTTCGCGACCGAAACCCTGGACGATGTTCAGCACACCGGCCGGCAGCAAATCGGCGATCAGTTCGGCGAAGACCATGATCGACAGCGGCGTTTGTTCGGCAGGCTTGAGCACCACGCAGTTGCCGGCGGCCAGGGCCGGGGCGAGTTTCCAGGCGGCCATCAGCAGTGGGAAGTTCCAAGGAATGATCTGCCCGACCACGCCCAATGGCTCGTGGAAGTGATAGGCGGTGGTCAGCTCGTTGATCTCGGCGGCGCCGCCCTCTTGAGCGCGGATGCACCCGGCGAAGTAACGGAAATGGTCGGCGGCCAGCGGCACGTCAGCGTTCAGGGTCTCGCGCACGGCCTTGCCGTTGTCCCAGGTTTCGCTGACGGCGAGGATTTCGAGGTTTTGCTCGATGCGGTCGGCAATTTTCAGCAGCACCAGGGAGCGGTCCTGCGCCGAGGTCTTGCCCCAGGCATCGGCGGCGGCATGGGCGGCATCGAGGGCTTTTTCGATGTCGGCGGCGCTGGACCGAGGGAACTCGGCGATCACTTCACCGTTGACCGGCGAGGTGTTGGTGAAATATTCGCCATTGACCGGGCCGACGAACTCACCGCCGATGAAGTTGCCGTAGCGCGCTTTGAACGTAACGACGGCGCCGGGTGTTCCAGGTTGTGCGTAGATCATGGTGGCCTCTGTCTGGGTCGATGCCTGTCGGGCAAACAGGCGATGAACCGATAGTAGAGAGCCCCGCGCGTCAAACGAATGCGCCGTTGGCAGGAGGACTCTCGTTATTTGGTAGTAGGTGATCGTTCCACGCTCTGCGTGGGAATGCAGCCAGGGACGCTCTGCGTCCCAAGAGCCGAACGCGGAGCGTCCGATGAGGCATTCCTTTGCTGCGCGTGGGAACGATCAGTGGCAGCGATCAGTGCTTGGCGACCAGGTCTTTCGGCAATTTGAAGGTCCAGAGCATCCCGCCCTGGTTGAAGTCCTTGATGCGCTTGGCCACTTCGCCGCCCCACAGCGGAACAGCACCACCCCAGCCGGAGAGGACCGAGACGTACTGCTCGCCGTCCATTTCCCAGGTCACAGGCGAGCCGAGTACGCCGGAGCCAGTCTGGAATTCCCAGACTTTCTCGCCGGTCTTGGCGTTGAATGCCTGCAGGAAACCTTCCGGCGTACCCGTGAACACCAGGTTGCCTTTGGTGGTCAGCACTCCGCCCCACAGCGGTGCGAAGTTCTTGTGGCGCCAGACTTCCTTGCCGGTTTTCGGGTCAATGGCGCGCAGCACGCCGATGTAGTCTTCATTCAACGGTTTGATGGTGAAACCGGCGCCGAGGAACGCCGCGCCTTTCTTGTAGGCGATGCCTTCGTTCCAGATGTCCATGCCCCACTCGTTGGACGGCACGTAGAACAGCCCCGTGTCCTTGTTGTAAGCCATCGGCATCCAGTTTTTCGCGCCGAGGAATGCCGGGGCTACGAACACCGAACTGCCTTTGGCTTCGATGCCCGGTGCGCCAGGACGGCTGGCTTCGTTATAGATCGGCCTGCCCTCTTTATCCAGGCCAGTGGCCCAGGTGATTTTGTCCACGAACGGGAAGCCGCGAATGAACTTGCCGTTGGTGCGGTCCAGCACGTAGAAGAAACCGTTACGGTCAGCGGTCGCGGCGGCTTTGATCTCTTTGCCGCCTTCGGTGTAGTTGAACGAGACCAGCTCGTTCACACCGTCATAGTCCCAGCCGTCGTGAGGCGTGCTCTGGAAGTGCCATTTGATGGTGCCGTCATCCGGGTTCAGCGCCAAACGCGACGACGAGTAGAGGTTGTCGCCAGGACGCAGGTGCGAGTTCCACGGCGCCGGGTTGCCGGTGCCGAACAGCAACAGATTGGTTTCCGGGTCGTAGTAACCGCCGAGCCAAGGGGCGGCGCCGCCGGTTTTCCACAGATCGCCAGGCCAGGTCTTGCCGGCTTCGCCGCCGGAGATGCCGTTCTCTACCGCCTTGCCGTCCTTGTAGACGTAGCCCATGTGGCCTTCGACGGTTGGCCGGCTCCACAGCAGGTTGCCGTTTTTCGGGTCGTAGGCTTCGATTTTGCCGACCACGCCGAACTCGCCACCGGCCACACCGGTAATCAGTTTGCCGTTGATCACCAATGGCGCGGCGCTGATCGAATAGCCTTCCTTGTGGTCGGCGACTTTCTTGCTCCAGACGACTTTGCCGGTGTCCTTGTTCAGGGCCACGAGCTTGGCGTCGAGGGTGCCGAAGAACACCAGGTCGCCATACAGCGCGACACCACGGTTGATCACGTCGCAGCAGGGACGGATGTCATCGGGCAGTCGCGCATCGTATTGCCAGAGTTTTTTGCCGGTGCGCGCATCCACCGCAAACACCCGCGAGTAGGAACCGGTCATGTACATGACGCCGTCCTTGATCATCGGCTGTGCTTGCTGACCGCGTTGTTTTTCACCGCCGAAGGAGAATGCCCAGACCGGCCGCAAGTCTTTCACGTTGTTGACGTTGAGGGTATCCAGCGGGCTGTAGCGTTGACCCTGGACGCCCAGACCGTTGGTGACGATCTGCTCCGGGTTCTTGGGGTCCTGGAGAATGTCTTGATCGGTGACGCCGGCCAATGCCGAGCCAGACAACAGCATGGCACTGAGCAACACACTCAAGACGAAGGGTTGGCGACGTGCGGGTTGGGTCATGACGGCTACCTCTGCGGTTTTTGTTATACCCGGGAAATTTTCCCGGTCTGGTGCAGATTCTTGAGCGCCGCCGCCCTTGGAACAATTGCCCGCAGTACTGAGATTGCTAGTTCCTTAGTACCGGGTCGGGAGATGAACACCGATCCCTGTGGGAGCGAGCTTGCTCGCGATGAGGCCAACACATTCAACATTGATGTCGACTGTCAGACCGCTATCGCGAGCAAGCTGATCTGGCCTAATGAATTTGGACACATCAATAGGGCGCTATGATGGCGCCCAAATCTGAGGTGTGCATGATGATGCGAAAATCCTATTCCAATGAGTTCAAACTCAAAGCTGCAAGCATGGTGCTCGATGAGGATCAGCCGATTCCCGAGATCTGTGCCAGCTTGGATATCGGCCCAACAGCCTTGCGCCGCTGGGTCGAGCAGGTGCGAAAAGAGCGCGCCGGATCGACGCTTGCCGGTACCAAGGCGATCACCGTCGACCAGAAGCAAATCCAGGAACTTAAAGCCCTGCTCAGGCAGAAAGACCGGGATATCGAAATCCTAAAAAAGGCCAGTGCTCTCCTGCTTTTGGACTCCAAAGATCATTCCCTCTGATCAGTGAGCTGGGCGAGCAGTACGGCATTACAAACTGCTGCCGCGTGTTTGAAGTCAACCGCAGCAGCTATTACGCCTGGCGTCAGCGCCAAGGTAAAACCAACCCGGAGCGCGAAGCGCTCAAGGTTGTTTTGATTAAATACCACAAGGCATCAAGAGGCTCGGCAGGTGCACGAACCCTCTCCGAAGACCTGCGGGGCGACGGCCATCAGGTGGGCCGCTACATGGCCCGCGGTTTGATGAAGGAAGCTGGGATCGCTAGCCGTCAGCGTAGACCTCACAAATACAAGTCATCGGGCGTTGAGTCGCTGGTGGCTGAGCATGAGTTGGAGCGTGAGTTTTACGTAGCTGATATCAACAAGGTTTGGTGCGCGGATATCACCTATATCCAGCTGGGCAAGCGCTGGCTCTACTTCTCAGTCGTTCTGGATCTGTTTGCGCGACGTGTTGTGGGCTGGTCGTTTTCACTGGTCGCAGACGCGACGCTGGCGCGCGAATCACTGCGAATGGCCGTCGAATTGAGAGGACGACCTAAAGGTGTACTGTTTCATTCTGACCAGGGATGTCAGTACACCAGCCATAAATTCAGGGACGAACTGATGGCGCACGAGCTTAGGCAGAGCATGAGTCGAAAAGGCCAATGCTGGGATAACGCCCCGATGGAGCGTTTTTTTGGAAGTTTGAAGTCAGAATGGGTACCTGAAAATGGGTACAACTCAGAACACGAAGCCCGAGTTGATATAAACCGCTATGTGGCGCGCTACAACAACGTCAGGCGCCATAGTTACAACGGTTACCACTCACCTGTAGCAGCGGAAAAGTTGGCGGCGTGAGAACCGAAAAAAATGTCCAAAATTACTGGACCAGTTCAAGCTCGCTCCCACATTGGTTCTGCGTGCATCACTTTTCCGCGGTGGAATCGACACGGGTCATTTGTGCGCGCTCGTAGCGCGGGTACAAGTGGCTGACGCTGCGGATCAGCTCGTAACGACTCAGGCTGATGCCAGCGAAACGGTCGGGGATGGGGCTGCGGATCATCTCGGCCATGTCACTGCCGTTGGCGGCGCCGTCGCGCATGAGTTGATCGAGCCAGGTGAGGTAGTCGCGCATCTGTTCGAACGGCTGTTGATCCGTGGCCACCGGGCCGTGGCCGGGAACGATCAGCGTCCAGGGCAAGCCTTGAAGTGTGGCAATGTCCGCCAGCCACACCGACAGCCCCGGACTGTTGGGCGTGGTCAGCGCCCGTTGATAAAACACCAGATCCCCGGCAAACAACACGCCGGTTTTCTGGTCGAGAATAGCCAGATCCGCGCCAGTGTGCCCACCCAGGCCCAGCAGACGAAAATCGTGATCCCCAAAACTTCGCACGCCGGGCGTCAGCGTTTCGGCCGGCAACACCACTTCGGTGCCGCGCATCCAGTCACCCACCAGTCGATACAGGTTCTCGGCCATGGCATCGCCCTGCTGATGCAACAGCTCGGTGGTGCCGGCCAGCGCGCCGATCGGCACGTCACTGAAGGCCTGGTTGCCGAGCACATGATCAGGATGATGATGGGTCAGCAGCACCTCAATCACCGGTTTATCGGTGGTCGCGGCAATCGCCTTGCGCATCGCTTCGCCGTAGCGTTTCGACGGCCCGGTATCGATCACCACCACGCCGCGCTCGGTGACGATGAACGCGGTATTGACGATGTTGCCGCCGTTGGCCTTGGCAAAATTGTCAGTGCTGCCTTCCAGCAGCCAGGTGTCTTCGGCGATCTGTCGGGGCTTGAGTGAATACTCGAGCTCGGCCAGGGCCGGCAGGCTCAGGCTCATGAACAACAGCAGTATCCAGCGCATCACGCGCTCCTTTGAGTCAGGGTATGGCCGCATCGAATTGATTGCCGCTGTTGTCCCGCAGTAACAGGCGCGTCTGCCCTGCTCCTTCGATGTCGAAGGCCAGGTTGGGGTTTTCACTGACGGCGGGAAACAGCTCAAGACGGGCCAGCAGCTGATCGTTCTGATCCCGCAGTTCGGCATGGTTGATGAAGAACTCCGGGATGCCGCTGACCATGCCGTTATCCATCGGATGTGCCACCTGCAGCCGCACACGACTGAATTCGCCACGGGGATAACGACCGCCCAGCACTTCGCCGAGGTGGTCTTCCCAGCCCGGCTGAGTACGCACCACACTCGGCGCCGTGCAACCGCCGCCCGCCGCATCAATCAGGGTCGAGCCGACATGCCACAACCCGTCACGGGTCAGCACCGCCGCACGCAACGGCGTGGCTTGCTCGATGCGGATGCGGATCGACAGCCAGGGCAGTACGCGATCGATCGGCTGGAAATCGACGATTTTTGGCAAGGGGTTGAGTTCGGCCCAGGCAAGGATTTTCACCACCTCGCCCTTGAACGCTCGGGCGTCGATTTCCAGCGGCACCTGCCGGGCGTCTTCGGCGAACGGCGGCGCCAGCAGCTTGACCCGGTCGTCGAACACGAACGGCGCATCGCCGAGCATCTGCTTGTGATAGAAGGCCCACATCACCGACGGCACCGGGTCTTTACCCGGATCGATGTCCACGGCGTACGCGGCGATGGGTAACCAACAGGCCAACAGACAACCCACTCGCCAGTTCACTGTTGATACATCTCGGGCACGTCATAGCGCAGGCCGTAATGACCATAAATGGTTTTGACTGCGCCCTCGCGAATCAAGGTTTCCAGCGCCTCTTCCACTGCATAGGCCAACTGACGGTTGCTTTCATGCACCGCCATGCCGATCTCCCAGAGCTGCTTACCCATGTTCGGGTAGGCGTTTTCCGCCAGCGCCACTTGCGGGTCCGCCGCTTCATGCACTTGCCAGTCAATCTCGCCGCGCATGGCCATCACCGCGTCGACTTCACCGGCCTTCATGGCCGCGAAAGCCTGCGACACACCAGGGTAGTGATGGGTTTTGCCAGCGAGCATGCCGCTGAATACCGAGGTCAGGTAGAACGACGGCACACTGTCGACTTCGACGCCGATCGGGTGGTGCTCGAACACGGCGACGCTGCCCACCTTATCCAGTCGGCGACGGTCGAAGGCGACCTGCCATTGTTCGTTCTGGTACGGCCCGAACATCACCACATGACCGTTTTCCAACTCACCCAGTTCATTGCGCTTCTGCGCGTAATAGCGATCGTACGGCACGCGCATCATCAGGTCGGCCAGTTGCAGATCGTGCAACTGACTGGCACGCCAGATGTAATCGCGCAGGTCGTCATCGAGCTTCTCGCCGGCGGGTGCCCACATCAACCTCAGGCGCACGCCGAGGGCCTTGGCCAGCGCCTCGGCGAGTTCGACATCAACGCCACGGGCTTGGTCGGCGTCTTGAAAACTGTAGGGGGCGAAGTCCTTGTAGACCGCCACTTTCAGCTCCCCGGCGGCGATCATTTCGTCATAGGTTCGGACCTGCGCCTGCACTGCCTGGCAGCACAGCAACACAGCGCTGATCAACACGGCGAGCAGGCGCATGGATTACTCCTCGATGTGAACGCTGTCCAGGTAGGTGCGCACCGCCCACAAAGCTTCCTGGCTCAGGTAGTCGGCCATCTTCGGCATGTAGACCCGACCCTCACGTACGGCGCCGTGGCGCACGCGTTCAACGAACCATTCATCACCCGCTTCGGCGACATCGAGCAGGCGCAAATCGGGGGCGATGCCACCG
Source organism: Pseudomonas sp. Hz4 (assembly GCF_054898165.1). Classification (NCBI taxonomy): domain Bacteria; kingdom Pseudomonadati; phylum Pseudomonadota; class Gammaproteobacteria; order Pseudomonadales; family Pseudomonadaceae; genus Pseudomonas; species Pseudomonas sp. Hz4. The sequence continues at coordinate 3,504,885 of NZ_CM142719.1, forward strand.
GATTTGGCTTCCAGGCCATGACAGGCCGCACAGTTCTGGTTGTAGGCCGAAGAGCCGATTTCCACGGCTTTATCGTGCTCCGGGGAGGTGCGATACGGGTTCACCGCTGCCCACCCATCGCCATCAACCTGTACGCCAGAGTCCTTGATCGGGGTCAGGCCCGGGGTGGCGACAGCCTGAGGTACCACGTTGCCGTGGGCCCAGACGGAACCTGCGCTGATAAAACCGGCTAGCAGTCCGGCAACGAGTAAGGCGTTGCGTTTTGTTGTCATTGTTATGCCCTCTTGATTGCACGCAAAACCTCTGTGAAGAGGCTATGGCAACCATCTTAGGAAGGGCTTCGCGCAAGCCCCATGCTGCTTTGGTGGCCGCCGTCTAGTCCCTTGGTAGTAGGGCTTGTGGTGCACATCCAAATACAGCCGCGGATCGCTAAAACCGCGCCGCCCCGGACGAGTTACTACCTTGGTACTGGCTCACTGGTACTTTCTGCATATTTCCTTCTGCCTCGCAGGCTTCCTATGCTGGGGCTTCCAGTAATGGAGTGCCCTATGCGCCAGCTTGCCCCTTACGCCCTGATCTACCTGTTGGCGATTGCCTGCGCCGCCGGGGTGGCGACCCAGAGCCAGGCCGCCGACGCGCCGTTGCAGGTGCAGATTGGCTACCTGGGCTATCGCCCCGACCCGGGCCCGTTGCTGTCGAACGTCATTCCCGAGCCAGTCGATGCCGGGCTGCGTGGCGCCGAACTGGCGATCACTGACAGCAACAGCACCGGGCGTTTCCTCAACCAGAGCTACAGCCTGGTCAGCGCCAACGTCGACACTCCGGATGCCCTGGTCGAAGCGGCCAAGGCCCAGCATGAACAAGGTCTACGCCTGTTTGTGGTGAACGCACCGGCGCAGAGCCTGCGCCGGCTCAGCGCGGTATTACCCGACAGCTTGCTGTTCAATGCCGGCAGTCCCGATGACAGCCTGCGCAGCTCCGATTGCCTGCCGAACGTTCTTCACAGCCTGCCGAGTCGGGCGATGCTCGCCGATGCGCTGGCGCAGTTTCTGATGGTACGCAAATGGCAACGGGCGCTGCTGATCGTCGGCCCGACCCCGGACGATCAAGCCTATGCCGCCGCCCTGCGCCGCGCCGCCAAACGCTTCGGGTTGAAACTGGTCGCGGAAAAAGCCTGGAGTTTCGACAACGATCAGCGTCGCAGCGCCCAGGCCGACATGCCGTTGTTCACCCAGACCGCCGAGTACGACGTGGTGCTGGTGGCGGATGAGCGCGGTGATTTCGGCGAATACGTGCCCTACCAGACCTGGTACCCACGGCCGGTCGCCGGCACTCAGGGCCTGACCCCGGTGGGCTGGCACAAAACCGTGGAAACCTACGGCGCCGCCCAGTTGCAGAAACGCTTCGAGGCCCTGGCCGGGCGCTGGATGAATGACCGCGATTTCGCCGCCTGGATCGCCGTGCGCAGCATCGCCAGTGCGGTGAGCACGTTGCGTCAGACCGATCCGATGGCGATCCGTACGCTTGAAACCAGCGATCAATTGCCGCTGGACGGTTTCAAGGGCCGCAAGCTCAGCTATCGGTCGTGGAACGGCCAGTTGCGCCAACCCATTCCCATCGTCCAGCCCCGCGCGCTGGTCAGCACTTCGCCGCAGGACGGTTTTCTACACCCCTTTAACGAAATGGACAGCCTGGGCTACGACAAGCCCGAGGTCAGCTGCCGCTTTCCCTGATCCCCCTCCACAACAACGACAACAAAAAGGAATTCGCCATGCGTCGCACCTTGCTCTCTTGCACCCTGCTGCTTGCCGCCGGGCACGCCGCGGCCACCACCGCCTGGGTCTCCAACGAAAAGGACAACAGCCTGAGCCTGATCGACCTGCAGACCCTGCAAGTCATAGACACTTTGCCCGTCGGCCAGCGCCCACGCGGTTTGCTGCTGTCCCACGACAATAAGCTGCTGTACATCTGCGCCAGTGACTCGGACCGGGTCCAGGTGATGGACGTCGCCACGCGCAAGATCATCAAGGAGCTGCCCTCGGGCAAAGATCCTGAGCAGTTCGCCCTGCACCCCAACAATCGCTGGCTGTACGTTTCCAACGAAGACGATGCGCTGGTGACGGTGATCGACACCGAAACCTCCAAGGTGCTGAGCCAGATCAACGTCGGCGTCGAACCCGAAGGCATGGCCGTCAGCCCCGACGGCAAGTGGGCGGTGAACACCAGCGAAACCACCAACATGCTGCACTGGATCGACACCAGCACCCAGACCCTGGCCGACAACACCCTGGTGGATCAGCGGCCGCGCTTCGTCGAATTCACGCCCGATGGCTCGAAGCTCTGGGCCTCGGCGGAAATCGGCGGCACGGTAACGATTCTCGACGTCGCCACCCGCAAGATCCTCAAGACCCTGACCTTCCAGATCAAGGGCGTGCACCCGGATAAGGTTCAACCGGTGGGTATCAAACTCAGCGCCGACGGCAAGTACGGTTTCGTCGCCCTCGGCCCGGCCAATCATGTGGCGGTAATCGACGCCAAGACCTTCGAGATTCTTGATTATCTGTTGGTCGGGCGACGGGTCTGGCAGATGTCGTTCACCCCCGATCAACGGCAATTGCTGGCCACCAACGGTGTTAGCGGCGACGTGTCGGTGATCGATGTCGACAGCCTCAAGGTCACCCAATCGATCAAGGTCGGGCGCTATCCGTGGGGCGTGGTGGTGACCCCATGAACGCACTGGAAGTCAGCGACCTGAGTTTCGCCTATGGCGCGCGCGCGGCGTTGCGCCAGGTGAATTTCAGCTTGGCACCCGGGCGTTTCGCAGCGTTGCTCGGGCCGAACGGCGCGGGCAAATCGACGCTGATCGCCCTGCTAACCCGTCTTTACGATGTTCAGCGCGGTGACATCCGCGTCGGCGGTTGTTCGCTGCGTAACGCGGCGCGCCCGGCGCTCAAGCAACTGGGTGTGGTGTTTCAGCAAAGCACGTTGGACTTGGACCTCAGCGTCGAGCAAAACCTGCGTTACCACGCCGCGCTGCATGGGATGTCCCGGCGTCAGACCGGAATCCGGGTCGACGCCGAACTGGCCCGCCAGTCCCTGACCGAACGCCGCCGCGAGCGGGTCCGCGAACTCAATGGCGGTCACCGTCGCCGGGTGGAAATCGCCCGCGCCTTGCTGCATGAACCGCGTCTGCTGCTGCTCGACGAGGCGAGCGTCGGCCTCGACCCGGCCAGCCGGCTGGCGCTCAATCAGCACATCCGCAGCCTGTGCCGCGAGCAGAACATCAGCGTGCTCTGGACCACCCATTTGCTGGATGAGGTGCAGCCCAGCGACGACTTGCTGATTCTTCATCAAGGCCGGCTCGTGGCCAGCGGGCAGGCGGATGCCTTGAGCCAGGAACATGGCGGCGATCTCGGGTCGGCCTTCACCCGCCTGACAACATCAGGAGTCGCCCAATGAACGCCTACTGGCAATGTTTCAGCGGCATCGTCCTGCGTGAATGGCTGCGCTTTGTGTTGCAGCGCACGCGGTTTCTGAGTGCGCTGGTGCGGCCGTTGCTGTGGTTGTTGGTGTTCGCCGCCGGTTTTCGCGCCGCACTCGGGATCGCGATCATCGAGCCCTATGACACCTACATTCCCTATGAGGTCTACATCATCCCCGGGCTGGCCTGCATGATCCTGTTGTTCAACGGCATGCAAGGTTCGCTGTCCATGGTCTATGACCGGGAAATGGGCAGCATGCGCGTGCTGCTGACCAGCCCCCTGCCCCGAACCTTTCTGTTGTGCAGCAAGTTGTTGGCCACCTCGCTGATCTCGCTGTTGCAGGTCTATGCCTTCCTGGCGATTGCCTGGGTGTACGGTGTGCAACCACCGGCCATGGGCTTGTTGATTGCACTACCGGCGTTGCTGCTGGTGGCATTGATGCTCAGCGCTCTGGGCTTGTTGCTGTCCAACGCCATCCGTCAGCTGGAAAACTTTGCAGGGGTGATGAATTTCGTGATCTTCCCGCTGTTTTTCCTGTCGTCGGCACTGTACCCACTGTGGAAAATGCGCGAGTCCAGCGAGTGGCTGTACGGGTTGTGCGCGTTGAACCCATTCACCCATGCGGTGGAGCTGGTGCGGTTCGCCCTGTATGAACGCTTCAATCCGTTGGCATTAGCGGTGTGTGTGGGGCTCACACTGGTATTCGCTCTGCTCGCCGTGCTCACCTTCAACCCGCAACACGCCGCCCTGCGCAAATCCAACTGACTACCCCATCCCGATCGTTCCCACGCGCAGCAAAGGAATGCCTCAACGGACGCTCCGCGTTCGGCTCTGGATGGGACGCAGAGCGCCCCGGGCTGCATTCCCACGCAGAGCGTGGGAACGATCAATTCGTGTGAAATTACTACTTTAGTACTGCTTTACCTGTCTATCGTCGCATTCCCAACGCACCGAGACTGGCATGTAATGGGTTCATAACTATAAGGATTGAACCCCATGCCGCGTGCCCGACGTCGCCTGCTGCGCCCTTCTCTCGCTGCGCTATCGCTGAGCCTGTTGCTGGGCGTCGCGCAGGCCGAGACACCGCTGTTCTCAGCCGACGGCTATCGCATTGGCCTCTACCGCAGCCCGACCCCGAATCAAGTACAGGGAGCAGGTATCATCGATACCGCGGCTCTGCAAATCCTGCTGACCCAGACGCCGCGTCCGTTGCTGATCGACGTCTACCGCCGGCAATGGCTGCAAGGACGTTTCATCGAGGACCAGCCCCACGAAAACCTGCCCGGCAGCCATTGGCTGGCCAATACCGGCGACGGTGACCTGACGCCCGACTGGCAGGACTATTTTGTGCGTAAGCTGAACACATTGACCGATGGCGATCTCGCGCAGCCGCTGGTCTTCTACTGCCGCTCCGATTGCTGGCTGAGTTGGAACGCCGTGAAACGCGCCGCCGCCATGGGCTATAAGACGTTGTACTGGTATCGCGACGGCCTGGACGCCTGGCAGGCAGCCAACTTGCCCGTAACGCCGGCCCAGCCCGAGCCCTTTCCCTGACCTTTACGCGTGCGCGTTGTTGCCACACCCTAATCAAAATAATGAGGTGAAAGGCTATGTACAAAATTCTGATTGCCGACGATCACCCGCTGTTTCGCGAAGCCATTCATAACGTCATCAGCGATGGTTTTCCGGGCAGCGAGGTGATGGAAACCGCCGACCTGGACAGCGCCCTGGTGCTGACTCAGGAACACGACGACCTGGACCTGATCCTGCTCGACCTGAACATGCCCGGCATGCATGGCCTCAATGGCCTGATCAACCTGCGCAACGAGGCGCCGACCATTCCGGTGGTGATCGTCTCGGCCGAACAGGACAAACAAGTCGTGCTGCAGGCCATCACCTATGGCGCGGTGGGTTTCATCACCAAATCCTCGCCACGGGTGCAGATGACCGAGGCCATCCAGCAGATTCTCAACGGCAATGTCTACTTGCCACCGGACATCATCCGCACGCAAAAATGCGGTTCAAGGCGCATGCACGATGCCCCGAGCTTTCCGCCGGAATTGCTCCAGGCCTTGACCCGCAAGCAATTGCTGGTGCTCGAACGCATGACCAAGGGCGAGTCGAACAAACAGATCGCCTACACCCTGGAAATCGCCGAAACCACGGTCAAGGCCCACGTCTCGGCGATCCTGCGCAAACTCAATGTGCACAATCGGGTGCAGGCAATTTTGAGTGCAGGGGACATTGATTTCGGGTCGTATTTGCGGCGCTGAGGTTTGTCATGATCGTTCCCACGCAGAGCGTGGGAACGATCCTGGGCTCAAGGCCTGCCGAGCAAGTGACTCATCGCGGTCTTGAGCTTCATCGGCCGCACCGGTTTGTGCATCAGGGTGTGGCCCAATTCGCGAATCTGCTGTTTGAGTTCATTGCTGTAATTGGCGGTGATCATCATCGCCGGAATGGCCGAGCCGCGACGGGCGTTGATCCGGGCAACGGCATCAACGCCGTTCTGATCGTCATTCAGGTGGTAGTCGGCGATCAGCAAGTCTGCTTCTTCGTGATAGTTGTCCACTTGTCGCGCCAGGTCCTCCTCGGACAGCGCCGTGACCACCAGACACCCCCACCCTTCAAGCAGCGTGCGCATGCCGGCGCAAATGGCCGCGTCGTTATCCAGCACCCACACCCGCGCCCCACGCAGACGTTCAAGCATCGGTTCACTCATCAGCAGGCTTGGCAGCGTTTTGGGTGCCGTAGCACTCAAAGGCACTTCGACGGAGAACATCGAGCCCTTGCCCGGCCACGAACGCACGTGAATGCGGTGACCGAGAATCCCGGCAATCTTCTCCACGATCGCCAGCCCCAAACCTAACCCGCGATCCTGATCCGGACGCTGCACGTCACCGCGCTTGAACTCTTGAAAAATCTCTTCCAGGCGGTTTTCGGCAATGCCCATGCCGCTGTCCCAGACCTCGATCGACAGGCGCTGGTGATGACGCCGGCAACCGAGCACCACACGACCGCTGTAGGTGTAGCGAATGGCGTTGCTCAGCAAGTTGCGCAGGATCCGCGCCAGCAACTGAATGTCGCTGCGCACCAGAGCGGAACACGGGATGAAATGCAGCTCCAGGCCTTCACTGCGGGCCACCTGGGTGTACTCGGCCGCGAGGTTTTCCAGCAATTCGCTCAGGGCAAACGGCGCAATGTCGGCCTTGATCACCCCGGCATCCAGTTTGGAGATGTCCACTAAAGTGCCCAGCAGGTTTTCCACGTCTTCCAGGGAGTTGCTGACGTTACGCACCAAAATCGCATTGGCCACCGGTTCGCGTCGTTCCAGCAAAGCGCTGGTAAACAGCCGCGCGGCATTGAGCGGTTGCAGCAAGTCGTGACTGACGGCGGCAAGAAACTTGGTCTTTGACAGGTTGGCCTGCTCGGCCTCGAGTTTGGCTTCGCGCAGGCGAGACTCCGCTCGCCGACGCTCGTCGATCTCGCGCAGCAATTGGTCGTTGAGCGTCGTCAGTTCCGCCGTCCGCTCGCGCACCCGCAATTCAAGGTTCTGATAGGCCTGGTGCAGCGCCTCGGCGGTGCGGCGGCGCTCGGTGATGTCGCGGATCAACACGAAAATCCCCACCACTTCTCCGGTGGCAAGGCGATTAGGCACATAGGAGCGCAGCATGTAGCGCTCCTGGTTGTTGATGTTGGTTTCGGCAAACTCGAACGTCACGCTCTCACCGGCCAACGCCCGAGCCACATAGGCTTCCAGACGCTGGTAATGCTGTTCGCTGTGGACTTCGCGCAGGCTCTGCCCAAGCATCACGCCCCGAGGCCAGCAGTACCATTCTTCATACACCTTGTTGGTGAACTCGTAGACCAGGTCGGCATTCAGGTAGGCAATCAGCGCCGGCACATGGTCGGTGATCAGACGAATCCAGCGCTCGCTTTCGCTCAGCGCTTCGGCGTGTTGGTAGCGTTCGGTGATGTCGGTGAAGGTGTTGACGAAACCGCCGGTGGGCAACGGATGGGTGCGGATTTCCAGCACCCGGCCATCGTAGAGACGCTGCTCGCATTCCTGCACGTGCCGCCCGTTTAGATCACGACTGGCCGGCGTCAGCAAGTGCAACTCGCTGTCGGCGATCACCTCGGCGAACTGCCGATGGGCCGCCACCGGCGCCAGGCCGCTCAACTCGAGGAAGCGTCGGTTCCACAGTTCCAGAATGCCCTCGGCGTTGACCATCGCCACCCCTTGAGAAAGGTTGTCGACCGCCCGTTGCAACAGATGTGATTTCTGCGCCACCGCCTGCTCGCGGCGCATGGTTTCGCTGAGTTTGACGTCGGTAATGTCGGTGAACAGGATCACCCGTCCGCCCTCTTGGGTCGGTCGTTCGCTGACTTGCAACCAGCGACCGTCCTGCAGGCGATACAGCAGATTTTCGTCGGCATGCCCGCGCGGTTCTTCGGTGAACAGCCCGGTGGCGGACATCAGCCGCTTGACCTCGGCCAGGCGCATGCCGGCGTTGATCCGCACCCGGCTTTTACCCCAGAAAGCCTTGAAGCGACTATTGAACAGCACGATCCGCTGGTCCGCATCGAACAGCACAAACGCATCGGAAATGCTCTCGATGGCATCGATCAAATGCTGATGCGCGGTTTCCGCGCGCAGGCGTGCTTCGCTGAGCAAGTGATTGCCTGACTTGAGTTCAGCCATGGCCTGGTTCAAGGCGTCGGTGCGTTCACGCACCTGTTCGGCCAGCACCACCGAATGCTGGAACGCCGCGTAGGGGTCGTTGCCGCGAGTGATGCCGGATTCGATCCGCTCGATCAGCGCGCCATTGATGCGCTGCAGTTTGTGGTTGTCGCGCTGCAGGCCGGCGATCTGTGCCTGAAGCTCAGCGATGCCCAGGGGACCGGCCTCGGGCAATGGCAACCCCGGTGAAGGTCTGGTTGATGTGCATGCCATTGAACTGTTCTCCGTAGGTGTTGAAACCCATCACCCGTTGGTCACGCAAAAAAGCCCCTATCTGCTCCAGTCTGCCGCCGTCTTCCAGCTCCAGACGCCTGAGAAAGCAGTCGCAGCCAATGGTCAGCAGCAGATCGCCGAGGCGCTCCTGCAACCCTTCGAACAGCGTTTGCAGATTCGGCAGCATCGGGCCTGGCGTCATGACCGTGAGAACGATGCCGTTTTCCACCGCGCAGTAGAAACTCAGGCTCAGGTCCGGATGAACCTGCTGGATCGCCCGCACGTAATACTGATCGTTGATCCGTACGGCCAATGGGTGCGCGGCGAAGATCCGATGATCGAGCTCCGCTACCGGCACACCGATGTGCCGGGCGTACTCCTCGGCGGCCGGCTCGGCATTGAGTTCAAAGACCCGGCGCGAGGCGCTGTCGGCGCCGGTGACCACTAGTTTTTCCGCCCTCGGCAAGATGTGGTGAGTGGTGAACACCTCGAAATCCAGCCAGGTGTTGACCAGCACCACCACCGCCGCGCCGCTGTGGAACTCGCCATTGAAATAGACGTGGGTGTGGGTCAGGTAATTGTCGTCGCCGGCCGAACCGCCAAAATGCGGGATGTCACCCAGCGCCGCACTCAGGGCCGCGAGGACCATTTCTTCACGGCTGGACAAACCATCGAGCAGGGTCAGCGCAAAGCTGTTGCCCTTGATCGGCGCCTGGGTGTTGCTGCGACAGCCACTGACCAGTCGCTCGACCATTTGCTGGGCGTCGATCAGGCTGAAGCGCTCCATCTCGGAGATCAGTTCGGCGTCGATGGAAAAATGCCGATGGTCGAAGCCCACCGCGGTCACGCAGTTGCGACCGTAGCCCAACGGCGTGATTTCCCCGGCGCTGGTGCAACCCACCAGGCGAATGCCACCGAAGCTTTGTTGCAAGGCCAGGCCCAGCGCCTGCAAGTCGTACTCGGCGGAACAGAAGAACAGCACAAACCCCAGATGCGGGTGCAACAACTGCCGCGCCAACGCCTGGGCAACCTCCTGGGCATCGGTGGCCTGGGACATTGCACTGACCACACCTTCGTTCTGGACCTGCTGCATTGTCGCCTCCCGCAGGTGCGCATGTATGAGGCCCGAGTGTACGAAGCCTGAGGGTCGCGACGTATGCTACTTGGGTAGCGGGTAGCCGCTTCAATGGGATGAGAGCGGTGGCGACCCTCGCCGCGATGCGCGCAGCCGGAGTCGCCACCGAAGGGTTACCAGGTCAGCACCGCCCCCACCGCAAAGGTGTCGGTGTCTTCGTTCTGGTCGCTGGTGTCGTGGCCGTTGATTGCGAACTGGTTGTACTCGGCCACTAGCTTTAGGTTGTCGTTGACATCATGGAACAACGCAATGCCGCGCGTTTCGTAGTCCGCGCCGCTGCCGACCACGCCATTGCCGTCGTCGTTGGTCTTGCCATAAGACAAGGCCAGTCGGTTCTTGCCCCGTTTGTAGGAGCCCTGCAGCAGATAACCGTCACTGTCGACGTTGCGCAGGGTCGGTTCGCCGGCGTTGTTGGTGAAGAACGGATTGATGCCCTTGGCCTGGAAGCCGGAGCCGGTAAGAGACAGCCCACCCATCTTCGCTTGCACACCGTAGCCGACGCCTTTGGAGGTGACAGACTGGACAGTGGAATCGGTATTGTCCGAAGTCTGGTAGCTGCCGTTGACCCAGCTGTAGATCTTCGCCCCGGCAACGTCAAACTGATAGGTGATCTCGCTCTCGGTGCGCGGGTTCTCCTGATAGGCCTTGCCCAATGGACTGCTGTCGTTGGTGTCCACCGGGTCCATGATCCCCACCGCGACCCGCAAGCCCTCCATCACCGGCGTGCGATAGGTAATCTGCGACGTAGGGAATGGGTACGGATAACCCGTGCCGATGTTGCCGAACGACACCCCGCCACCGTCCACCAGCCCCAGGGAATCGCTGACCTGGCCGTAACCGGCGAGCATTTCATCCAGCAGGATGTTGGAACGGGCGAACAGGCCAAAGTCCTTGCCGATCAACACCTCACCCCACTCAGGATTAGCCACGGTGCCGTAGAACTGCCGCACATCGATGGCGGTGTCGGTGCCATTGGTCTCGCTGTCGTTGATGGTCACCCAGAACGAAGTCCGGGCACCGAGCTTGAGGTCATCGATCTGCTTGCTCATGTTGAAGCCCAGGTAGTTGGGCAAAAAGCCCATTTTCACACGCGCCTGTTTGCGGTCGAACTGGTCGCCGGCACGGTCCACATCGCTGTTCACATAGAAGGCGTTAATGTAGCCATCGGTGGAAAACGTGGTCTGGTCTTTGTCGTACAGCATGATCTCGGCTTCGGCCATCGCGCTCAAACCGAGGGTCGACAGGCTGGCGATGAAAACAAGCAAGAAACGATGCTGGATGTTCTTATTGTTGTGCATGACGCGCTCCGCAGCGGGGGACTGGATGTCGGAGGCGATTATCGAAAGCTGACCGGCGACGTCATACGCTGCCTTGGAGGCGGTTTTGAAGTGCTTTGGAGTGGCAGGTTTAGCGCGGCAAGTTCGGTGTAAGACCGCCCGTCGGCAGGCCCGGAACTTAGGGTGTACGCCTGTGGAACGGACTGGCGTCCGCAAGAACCGGTACTTGCTAGACGCCTGCTCTAAACAGCATGTAAGCGGCCACTACGACACAGATGCTGGCGAAGCCAATCTGCAATCCCCGGGCCGGTACTCGCGCGCAAAGCCTACGGCCAATGATCATGCCAACGATGCTCGCGACGATAAATGCCACGCCCACACCGTCGATTCGCACCCCGGCATGAAAGGCGCCGATCACGCCGATAGCGGAAATAAGGCTGATCACCATCAAGGAGGTGGCGACGATTCCACGCATCTGCACATCGGTCAGCTGCTTGAACGCCGGAACGATCAAGAAGCCACCGCCCACCCCGAGCAACCCGGAGACAACCCCGGTCACTGCGCCCAGTGCGGCAAGGGTCGCGGTGCATTTGGCGGTCCAGGAAAAGCGCCCGGTCTGCTGATCGAGCATGCAGTTCTTCTGGCCCCAGTTGGCGTGGCCGTGGTCGTTTGGACCTTCTTCCTGGCGCTCAAGACGCAGCATCCGCCAGGCCACCATGACCATCAGCAGACTGAACAGAATCATCAGAATTTTTTCCGGCAACTGATGGGCGAAGTAGATGCCGACCGGCGAAAAAATCGCCCCCAGCAATGCGATCAGCATCGCGGCGCGATAGCGCACCAGTCCATGGCGCAAACCATCAATGGCCCCGACAGCCGCGGCACTGCCCACCGCAAACAGAGCGACCGGCGCGGCCTGGGTCATGGTCAAACCCAACCCCAGCACCAAGGCCGGGACCGCAAGAATGCCGCCACCGGCGCCGGTCAATCCCAGGACCAGTCCCATCACCACCCCAAAAAAACTTGCCAACACCATAAAACGCTCGTGATCCGCAGAATAAAGCCGGGAATGCCCGGTATCGATGACAGACAGGATAGAGCCCGAACGGATTTTTTTCTTACTTTGAATAGACCCGGGGCTGGTCAGCGCAGGGAAAATGAATCTACCCTCAACACTTGTTCAGAATGAAACGGCCACCATGCCTGCCTTGATTGAAGCCTTCCTCGACCCTGCCTCGTCGACCTACAGTTACGTGATTTACGAGCACGCCAGGGGTCAGTGCGCGATCATCGACCCGGTGCTGGATTACGACGCCGCCGCCGGGCGAACCACGACCACCCAGGCTGACCGGGTGATCGCCTTCGTGCGCGAACACCACTTGCAGGTGCAATGGTTGCTGGAAACCCATGCCCATGCCGATCACCTGTCCGCTGCGATTTACTTGCGTCGGGAATTGGGTGGAAAGATCGCGATTGGTCAGTCGATCAGCAAGGTTCAAGGGGTGTTCAAAAGCCTATTCAACCTCGAGCCGGAATTTCGTATCGACGGTTCGCAATTCGACCATCTGTTTGCGCCGGACGAATCGTTCATGATCGGCAACCTCAAGGCCACGGCCCTGCATGTTCCCGGGCACACGCCAGCGGATATGGCCTATCTGATCGACAGCGATGTGATTCTGGTGGGCGATACATTGTTCATGCCGGACGTGGGCACCGCTCGTTGTGATTTTCCCGGCGGCAACGCCAACCAGATGTTCGCCTCGATTCGCAAACTGCTGGCCTTTCCTGCCAGTGTGCGACTTTATGTCTGCCACGATTACCCGCCCGAGGGGCGCGAACCTCAGTGCCAGACCACGGTGGGTGAACAGCGCAAAAGCAACATTCACGTGCATGACGGCATTGATGAAGCGACGTTCGTCGCCATGCGCACCCAGCGTGATGCAGGGTTGGGCATGCCAAACCTGTTGCTGCCGGCGATTCAGGTGAATGTGCGGGCGGGGAATTTACCGCCGGCCGAGGACAATGGCGTGGTGTACCTGAAGATTCCGATCAACAAACTCTAAACCAAACACGTAACCCGTAACCCGTAGCAGTGGGTTGCGTTTAGTTGTTGAGGGTCAGGCCGTTGGCGGGTAATGGCAGCGCGGTCTTATAGCGCACCTGCTTGAGCGCAAAGCTCGAACGGATGTTCGCGACCCCGGGCACCTTGGTCAAAAAGTCCATCATGAAGCGCTCAAGCGACTGAATGGTCGGCACCAGCACCCGGATCAAATAGTCCGGGTCGCCGGCCATCAAGTAGCACTCCATCACTTCCGGGCGATCCGAGATCGCCTCTTCAAAATGCTGCAGCGCCTCCTCCACCTGTTTCTCCAGGCTCACATGAATGAACACATTCACGTGCAGCCCCAACAGATCGGCATCCAACAGTGTCACTTGCTCGCGAATCAACCCCAATTCTTCCATCGCCTTGACCCGGTTGAAGCACGGCGTCGGCGACAGATTGACCGAGCGTGCAAGGTCGGCGTTGGTGATGCGGGCGTTCTCCTGAAGGCTGTTCAAAATGCCGATATCGGTACGGTCCAGTTTGCGCATGAGACAAAACCACCTGTTTTTTGTGTTTATGCAGATTTTTTATCCTCAAATGATCCTAAGCGCAACGAAACAGAGAGAAATATTCTTCTTGGCCGGGACTATGATTGTTGTAGGACAAGATTTCTTCCACAGAAGAATGACAGTCAGCTCACTACAAAAAATTCACAAGATCGAGCGTAGAAGCCATGAACCAAGCGTACGAACCGCTGCGTCTGCACGTTCCCGAACCTTCGGGCCGCCCCGGCTGCAAAACCGACTTCTCCTACCTGCGTCTCACCGACGCAGGCACGGCGCGCAAACCCCCAATTGACGTTGAACCCGCCGACACGGCCGACCTGGCCAAGGGCCTGATTCGCGTGCTCGACCACGAGGGCAATGCCCTCGGTCCATGGGCCGAAGGTGTACCGGTCGAGATCCTGCGTAAAGGCATGCGCGCCATGCTCAAGACGCGGATCTTCGACAACCGCATGGTGGTCGCCCAGCGTCAGAAAAAAATGTCGTTCTACATGCAAAGTCTTGGCGAAGAAGCCATCGGCAGCGCCCAGGCCTTGGCCTTGAACATCGACGACATGTGCTTCCCCACTTACCGTCAGCAAAGCATCTTGATGGCGCGTGAAGTGCCGCTGGTGGACCTGATCTGCCAATTGCTGTCCAACGAGCGCGATCCGCTCAAGGGCCGTCAGCTGCCGATCATGTATTCGGTCAAAGACTTCGGCTTCTTCACTATTTCCGGCAACCTCGCCACCCAATTCGTACAAGGCGTGGGCTGGGGCATGGCCTCGGCGATCAAGGGCGACACCAAAATCGCCTCGGCCTGGATCGGCGACGGTGCCACCGCTGAATCCGACTTCCACACCGCCCTCACCTTCGCCCACGTTTACCGTGCGCCGGTGATCCTCAACGTGGTCAACAACCAGTGGGCAATCTCCACTTTCCAGGCGATTGCCGGTGGGGAAGCCACCACGTTTGCCGGACGTGGCGTCGGTTGCGGCATTGCCTCCCTGCGGGTCGATGGCAACGATTTCGTCGCGGTCTACGCCGCCTCTGCCTGGGCTGCTGAACGCGCCCGCCGCAACCTCGGCCCGACCATGATTGAATGGGTCACCTACCGTGCCGGCCCGCACTCAACGTCCGACGATCCGTCAAAATACCGTCCCGCCGACGACTGGAGCTACTTCCCGTTGGGCGACCCGATTGCGCGCCTCAAGCAGCACCTGGTGAAAGTCGGTCAGTGGTCCGAAGAGGAACACGTCGCCGTCAGCGCCGAGCTGGAAGCCGAAGTGATCGCCGCGCAGAAAGAAGCCGAACAGTACGGCACCCTCGCCGGCGGCCAGATTCCAAGCGCCGCGACCATGTTCGAAGACGTCTACAAAGAGATGCCGGAGCACTTGAAGCGCCAGCGTCAAGAGTTGGGGATCTGACATGAACGATCACAACAATAAAATCGAGTTGGAAACCGCCATGACCACCACCACCATGACCATGATCCAGGCCCTGCGCTCGGCCATGGATGTGATGCTTGAGCGCGACGACAACGTCGTGGTGTTCGGCCAGGACGTCGGTTACTTCGGCGGCGTGTTCCGTTGCACCGAAGGCCTGCAATCCAAGTACGGCACCTCCCGTGTGTTCGATGCGCCGATTTCCGAAAGCGGCATCGTCGGCGTCGCAGTGGGCATGGGCGCTTACGGGCTGCGACCAGTGGCCGAGATCCAGTTCGCCGATTACGTTTACCCGGCGTCGGACCAGATCATTTCCGAAGCCGCTCGTCTGCGTTATCGCTCGGCCGGCGAGTTCACCGCGCCGATGACCCTGCGCATGCCTTGCGGCGGCGGCATCTACGGTGGCCAGACCCACAGCCAGAGCATCGAGGCGATGTTCACCCAGGTCTGCGGTTTGCGTACGGTCATGCCATCCAACCCTTACGATGCCAAAGGCTTGTTGATCGCCTCCATCGAAAACGATGACCCGGTGATCTTCCTCGAGCCAAAACGCCTGTACAACGGCCCGTTCGACGGTCACCACGATCGCCCGGTAACCCCGTGGTCGAAACACCCGGCCGCGCAAGTGCCGGACGGTTACTACACCGTGCCGCTGGACGTTGCCGCCATCGCGCGTCCCGGCAAGGACGTGACCATCCTGACTTACGGCACCACGGTTTATGTGTCGCAAGTCGCGGCTGAAGAAACCGGGATCGACGCTGAAGTCATCGACCTGCGCAGCCTGTGGCCCCTGGACCTGGAGACCATCGTCAAGTCAGTGAAGAAAACCGGCCGTTGCGTGATCGTTCACGAAGCGACCCGTACTTGCGGTTTCGGCGCCGAACTCGTCGCCCTGGTGCAAGAGCACTGCTTCCACTACCTGGAAGCGCCTATCGAGCGCGTCACTGGTTGGGACACTCCCTACCCGCACGCACAAGAGTGGGCGTATTTCCCTGGCCCGACCCGAGTGGGCGCGGCTTTGCATCGGGTTATGGAGGTCTAAATGGGCACGCACGTTATTAAAATGCCGGACATTGGTGAAGGCATTGCAGAAGTTGAATTGTCGGTATGGCACGTCAAAGTCGGCGACATGGTCGTCGAAGATCAGGTACTGGCTGATGTCATGACTGACAAGGCGATGGTCGACATTCCGTCACCGGTTCACGGCAAGGTGATCGCGCTGGGCGGTGTGCCGGGCGAAGTCATGGCCGTCGGCAGCATCCTGATCAGCATTGAAGTCGAAGGCGCGGGCAACGTTAAAGAGTCCGCTCAACCGGCAGCCGTTAAAGAAGCGGCGGTTGCGGCGCCAAAAGTTGAAGCCGTTGTGGAAAGCAAACCGGCTGCGGCGCCTCGTCCGGCTGCCGTGTGCCAAGGTCCGATGGTCGCTCGCGAGGCCGATGAGCGCCCGCTGGCCTCCCCGGCCGTGCGCAAACATGCGCTGGACCTCGGTATCCAGTTGCGTCTGGTCCGTGGTACCGGCCCTGCCGGTCGCGTTCTGCACGAAGACCTCGACGCTTATCTGGCCCAGGGTCAGCAGCCGCAATCGACCGTAGCCGCCGCTTACGCCCAGCGTAACGACGAAGAACAAATCCCGGTCATCGGCATGCGTCGCAAGATCGCCCAGCGCATGCAGGACGCCACTCAGCGCGCCGCTCACTTCAGTTATGTCGAAGAAATCGACGTTACCGCCGTGGAAGAACTGCGCGCGCACCTGAACGAAAAACACGGCGCGACCCGTGGCAAGTTGACCTTGCTGCCATTCCTGGTCCGCGCGCTGGTCGTCGCCCTGCGCGATTTCCCGCAGATCAACGCCCGTTACGACGACGAAGCCCAGGTCATCACCCGCCTCGGCGCGGTGCACGTGGGCATCGCCACGCAAGCCGACATCGGTTTGATGGTGCCGGTGGTGCGTCACGCCGAAGCCCGCAGCTTGTGGGACAACGCTCAGGAAATTTCTCGCCTCGCTAGCGCTGCCCGTAATGGCAAGGCCAGTCGCGATGAACTGTCTGGCTCGAGCATCACCCTGACCAGCCTCGGCGCCTTGGGCGGGATTGTCAGCACGCCGGTACTGAATCTGCCGGAAGTGGCGATCGTCGGCGTCAACAAAATCGTCGAACGCCCGATGGTGGTGAAAGGCCAGATCGTGATCCGCAAGATGATGAACCTCTCCAGCTCCTTCGATCACCGCGTGGTCGATGGCATGGACGCGGCGCAATTCATCCAGGCCATTCGCGGCTTGCTCGAACAACCCGCCACGCTGTTTGTGGAATAAGCATTTGTGGAGCAAGGCATGCAAACTCTGAACACCACGCTGCTGATCATCGGCGGCGGCCCTGGCGGTTATGTGACCGCGATTCGTGCCGGTCAGCTGGGCATCTCGACCATTCTGGTGGAAGGCGAATCACTGGGCGGTACGTGCCTGAACATCGGCTGCATTCCGTCGAAGGCGTTGATTCACGTTGCTGAACAGTTCCACCAGACGCAGCACCACAGCCAGCACTCGGCGCTGGGCATCAGCGTGTCGGCGCCGACCCTGGACATCGGCAAAAGCATCGAGTGGAAGGACGGCATCGTTGATCGCCTGACCACCGGCGTTTCGGCGCTGATGAAGAAGCACAAGATCCAGGTCATAAAAGGCTGGGCGAAAGTCATCGACGGCAAGACCGTCGACGTCGGCGACACGCGCATTCAGTGCGAGCACCTGGTGCTGGCCACCGGGTCGAAAAGTGTGAACCTGCCGATGCTGCCTATTGGTGGGCCGATCATCTCCTCCACTGAAGCGTTGGCACCGACGTCCGTGCCGCAACGGTTGATCGTGGTCGGTGGTGGTTACATCGGTCTGGAGCTGGGGATTGCCTATCGCAAGCTCGGCGCCGAGGTCAGCGTGGTTGAGGCTCAGGATCGTATCCTGCCTGCCTACGACGCTGAACTCACGCAGCCGGTGCATGACGAACTGAAAAAACTTGGTGTGACGCTTTACTTGAAACACAGCGTCCAAGGCTTTGATTCTTCTAGCAATAAACTGCAAGTACTTGACCCGAACGGCGAAACCTTGAACCTGGAAACCGATCAGGTACTGGTGGCCGTCGGTCGCAAACCGAACACCCAGGGCTGGAACCTTGACGCGCTGAACCTGGACATGAACGGCTCGGCGATCAAGATCGACAACCGCTGCCAGACCAGCATGCGCAACGTGTATGCCATCGGCGACCTGTGCGGCGAACCGATGCTCGCCCACCGGGCCATGGCTCAGGGAGAAATGGTTGCCGAACTGATCAGCGGTAAATCCCGCGAGTTCAACCCAACTGCGATTGCCGCCGTGTGCTTTACCGACCCGGAACTGGTGGTGGTCGGCAAGACCCCGGACGACGTCAAGGCTGCTGGCCTGGACTGCATCGTGTCGAGTTTCCCGTTCGCGGCCAATGGCCGGGCGATGACCCTGGAGTCCAAAAGCGGCTTCGTGCGGGTCGTGGCGCGGCGTGACAATCATGTGATTGTCGGCTGGCAGGCAGTCGGGGTGGGCGTGTCGGAGTTGTCGACCGCGTTCGGTCAGAGCCTGGAAATGGGCGCCCGGCTGGAAGACATCGCCGGCACCATCCACGCGCATCCGACGCTGGGTGAGGCGGTGCAGGAAGCGGCGTTGCGTGCCCTCGGTCACGCGTTGCACTTGTAAAACCGGACGCATGATCGTTCCCACGCTCCGCGTGGGAATGCCTCAACGGACGCTCCGCGTCCGCTTTAGGGACGCAAAGCGTCTCGGGCTGCATTCCCACGCAGAGCGTGGGAACGATCAACGGAACGCATTCCGGGCTGCGAAATAGCAGCGGAATGAAGTATTGTTGTCCCCATCCAGAAAAACGTCAGAAGCCTTGAACCGTTTCGGCGGTCGTTAAGTGATAGAGGGTGTCATGGGTAACGAAAGCATCAATTGGGACAAGTTGGGTTTTGACTACATCAAGACAGACAAGCGCTATCTGTCGCACTGGCGTAATGGCGAGTGGGACAAAGGCACCCTGACCGAAGACAATGTGCTACACATCAGCGAAGGCTCCACTGCCCTTCACTATGGCCAGCAATGCTTCGAAGGCCTGAAGGCCTATCGTTGCAAGGACGGTTCGATCAATCTGTTCCGCCCGGATCAGAACGCCGCACGCATGCAACGCAGCTGTGCGCGCCTGCTGATGCCGTTCGTGGAAACCGAGCAGTTCATCGAAGCCTGTAAAGAAGTAGTCCGCGCCAACGAGCGTTTCATCCCGCCTTACGGCACCGGCGGCGCGCTGTACCTGCGTCCGTTCGTGATCGGCGTGGGTGACAACATCGGCGTGCGTACCGCGCCCGAGTTCATCTTCTCGATCTTCTGCATCCCGGTCGGCGCCTACTTCAAGGGCGGCCTGACCCCGCACAAGTTCCTGATCTCCAGCTACGACCGCGCCGCCCCACAAGGCACAGGTGCGGCCAAGGTCGGTGGCAACTACGCGGCCAGCCTGATGCCAGGTTCCCAGGCCAAGAAAGCCCTTTTCGCCGACTGCATCTACCTGGACCCGATGACCCACACGAAAATCGAAGAAGTCGGTTCGGCCAACTTCTTCGGGATCACCCACGACAACAAGTTCGTCACCCCGAACTCGCCGTCGGTACTGCCGGGTATTACTCGTCTGTCGTTGATCGAGCTGGCAAAATCGCGTCTGGGCCTGGAAGTGGTCGAAGGTGACGTGTTCATCGACAAGCTGTCCGACTTCAAGGAAGCCGGCGCTTGCGGTACTGCCGCGGTGATCACACCGATCGGCGGCATCAGCTACAACGACAAACTGCACGTGTTCCACAGTGAGACCGAAGTCGGCCCGGTCACCCAGAAGCTCTACAAAGAGCTGACCGGTGTACAGACTGGTGACGTCGAGGCACCAGCGGGTTGGATCGTCAAGGTTTGATCTGACGTCCGCTGCAATGAAGCCCTCCATCGCATTGGCGATGGGGGGCTTTTTTATGAGCCTTGGCTACGTTCGCCCTCTCCCAGTGCAATGCGCTTGCCGCCCCTGCCCTTGATGCCGCTGGCCTGACCGTCCTGTTGCTTGCCGGTCCGTGCCTGAGTGATCAACCCCGGAATCAACGCGCCTTCAGGCAGGTTTTTCCAGAACCGCGCCGGCAAATGCCCCTGCATGACTTTCGGGTTCAACCGCGCCGGATTAAAGATGTGGCTGTAGTAGGTCAACCACATCTCGCCGTGCGGGTCGTCGACATTTCGCGCCAGCTGCTGCCATTCAACCGGGCATTGCCGTTGGTGAAGCAACTGCTCGCCATCGTAGTACACCCCGTCTCGAGGCGTGGCGATCAGCCAACGGTGACGGCCCATTCGGCCGATAAAGTGTTCACTGGCGCTGTACAGGATGTCATGGGCCGGTTCATACCAGGCAACGTATTGCGGACCCTCATTTTCGGGCATCGCGACAAACCGGACGAACGCATGTAAATGATGAGATTCACGTTGTATCTGTTTGATTCGTCTCTGGAATTCACTGCCGAGTTTGTCACCCGCGAGCATTGCCGTACGATCGCCGTGACTAACCCTCCATAGCACCTCGTACAACAGACTCCAACGCTGATTACCTCGATAACGGGCAGCTCGTTCAAGGGTGTCCAACAGCGCTCTGGGAACTCGTGCCTGATACGGCCCCTGCGTTTCGGGCAGTACATCGTCACTGCCGAACAGGTCTGCCACACCTTCACTGGCCCAGCCCACCAAACTGGGATCGACCTCATGACTGAGCAACCAACGCGCCTGCTGACGCCAGGTGTCGAACAGGTCGTCGCAATCCAGATTAATCATCCCCACAACCCCATTTGCTGCGGTTGCGGACGGTCGCGCAGTTGCTGATACAGCAGATGACTGGTGACCTCGGCCTGCTGCGGGTGGTAATCACTGGTGATGAAGAACGGCTTGGCCTTGGCCAGTACGCAGCGCATCCGTGCCAGATCCTCATAACGAATGCGTCGCTGCTGACGCAGTTCCACCAGACGCTCGGTGGTCCGAAGGCCGATGCCGGGAATACGGGCGATTAACGACGCCTCGGCGCGATTGAGATCCAGTGGGAAGACTTCACGATTTTCCAGTGCCCAAGCCAGTTTCGGGTCGATGTCGAGCGCGAGATGTCCCGGCCCCTGGAACAGTTCGCCCGCCGTGAAGCCGTAGCTGCGCAGTAAGAAGTCAGCTTGGTACAGGCGGTGCTCGCGCATCAGCGGCGGCGCGGCCAGCGGCACGCTCTTCGGGCTATTGGGGATCGGACTGAACGCGGAGTAATAGACCCGACGCAAACGGAAGTTGCCGTAGAGCGCTTGGGCACTGTGAAGAATGGTGCTGTCGTCGGTGTCATCGGCGCCAACGATCATCTGCGTGCTCTGCCCGGCCGGGGCGAATTTCGGCGCGCGCGGTTCATTGAGCACCGTTTGCTCGCCGGTGTAGATCGTCTGCATCGCTTGCTTGATCGAGCCCAGGTGTTTTTCCGGGGCCAGTGTTTGCAAACTTGCGTCGGTGGGCAACTCGATGTTGACGCTCAAGCGATCGGCATAACGCCCCGCTTCCTCGATCAGCGCAGGGTCCGCTTCGGGAATGGTCTTGAGGTGGATGTAACCCCGAAACTCGTGGTCTTCGCGCAACAGCTTGGCCACGCGAATCAGCTGCTCCATGGTGTAATCCGCCGACCGAATGATCCCGGAGCTGAGAAACAGCCCGCTGACGCAGTTGCGCCGGTAGAAATCCATGGTCAGCGTCACCACTTCTTCCGGCGTGAAGCGTGCGCGGGGCACGTCGCTGGAGCGTCTATTAACGCAGTATTGACAGTCGTAGAGACAGAAGTTGGTCAGCAGAATCTTCAGCAATGAAACGCAACGTCCGTCCGGTGTGTAGCTGTGGCAGATGCCCATGCCATCGGTCGAACCCAACCCGCTCTTGCCCTCGGAGCTACGCTTCGGCGCGCCGCTACTGGCGCATGAGGCGTCGTACTTGGCGGCGTCGGCGAGAATGCTGAGCTTGTCGATGAGTTCCATGGGGCACGCCTATACTGTGTGGATATACAGTACAGAGTCAGAGCCCCCTGTTCAAGTCAGCATCGAACCCTTTGTCGGGTCACAGCACCAGAGCCGCATCCTGAGCAATCCGGGCAAACAACCATTCCACAAACACCCGCGTCTGCGCCGTCACTTCCGGCGCAACCCCGTAGTAATAACGCGGCAGCAACATGCGCAACTCGGGCAACGGGCAGATCAGGCTTCCGCTCGAGAGGTGGGTGCCCAGCAAAGAGGTCGGGCACAAGGCAATGCCCTCTCCATCCACGGCAGCTTCAAGCACCCGGTGCATGTGATCAAACTGCCGGGTGACCTGAGTGGCTGATTGGGTTTGACCAAAGTGCATGGCCCAATTGTGCCAGTCTTCGCGACGCGCCTTGGCGGTCAATAACGTGTGCCGGCTCAGGGACGTGAGGTCTTCAAGGGCCTGGCGCTCGATCAACGAGGGTGCCGCGACCAGTAACAGTTCGTCTTCGAAGAGGGCTCGCGCTTCAATCGCCGGCGCCCAGTCGTCACGACCACGGCGAATGACGATGTCGAACCCGTCGCGTGCATGATCGGGTGCCTGGGTTTGGGTGATCACCTGCGGATTGATGTCCGGGTGCTGCGCAATGAAATCCTCCAGCCTGGACGTCAGCCAAAGCATGGCAAAGGACGGACGGACATTGATCTTCACGGTTGGCAGCGAGGCATGTTGTTTGAGCGCAGCGGCAGCATTGGCGATCTGCGACAACCCGGCACTGACTTGCTCATAAAAGCGCTGGCCGACCGGGGTCAGCACCGATTGACGGATACGCCGCTCGAACAGCAGCACGCCCAGGTGCTCTTCAAGCAATTTGACGTGCCGGCTGATGGCACTGTGACTGACATGCAGCTCTTCGGCCGCCAGGCTGAAACTCTGATGACGAGCAGCAACAGCGAAGGCGCGAACAGCATTAAGCGGGGGAAGTTGATTAATCATGCGTCTAATTTAGTCACATATGCGGCGCAATTAAAGCGTTTGTCATGCCCTCCTCGTCACGCCAATCTGCCCGCATGCAGCCAGCGCCACCTGACGGAGCAAGACATGAACAACTATGGACTCTTTCTACTTTTCGCCACCCTGACCATTTTGAGCCCGGGACCTGGCGTAGTCCTGACCCTGTCCAACGCTGTGCGTCACGGCTGGACGGGCGCAGTGCCGGGAATTCTGGGGATCGCGTCGGGGGCGTTTGTCGTCGCCGCCATCAGCGCCACCAGTGTCGGCCTGATCCTCAGCACCTCCGCCAACGCCTTCACCGCGTTGAAATACGCAGGGGCCGCCTATTTGTTGTACCTGGGTTACAAAAGCTGGCGCTCGGATCGTTTCAGCACGCTGCTTGAAATGCGCCCCTCAAGCCCGGGTTATCGCTTCCTTGAAGCGGCTTCGATTCAGTTTTTGAACCCCAAAGCGGTGTTTTTCTTTCTGGCGGTGTTCCCGCAATTCATCGACACCTCGGCGCACTTCTCCACACAGTTCTTCAAGCTCGTCGCCTCCTACGGCGTACTGGTGATCCTGGTGCATGGCAGTTATGCCTTGCTCGCCAATGCCGCCAAAGGCTGGTTGTCGAGCCCGAAGGGTTCCTGGCTGGCGGCGAAAGTCTCGGGCGTGACCTTCGCCGGTTTCGGCGTGCTGATGGCCTCGGCCAGTCGCTAAGGCGCAGAACTGGCGATCGCGCGACGCCTGGTTTCGGTGGACGTGGGCTGTGCTGTCGATACCTGAATCGGCAGTTCAACGGCGAACCGGCTGCTGAGTTCCTTGCGCCCTGTCGCCGTCAACGCCAGCGCGCGGCTGTCCAGGTCCTGAGTCACCCATTTGCGCTTGATCGCCATTTGCAACAGCGCCGCCCCCAACGAGCCGCCCAGATGCGGCCGGCGCATGCTCCAGTCCAGGCATGGGCAGGCGAAGCGGCGGCGCAGCGTATTCAGATCCTTGACCTCGATACCCAATCCTTCGAACAACGCCTCACCGCTGGCGCTCAGCTGATAGACCTGTTCATCGGTTTCCAGCAACCACCCCGCTTCGATCATCCGGTCATGCAGCAGCACCGCCAACGTGCCGGCCATGTGGTCGTAGCAGGTGCGGGCAAATTGCAGGCGATCCGGGGTACGCGGGTTGAAGGTCGGCGCGGCGTTCTGGCCGATCACCATCAACGCTTCCAGCGCCTGGGCGACGCGATTGTCCGCCAACCTGTAATAGCGATGGCGGCCCTGAACATGCAATCGCACCAGCGCCAGTTCCTTGAGTTTGGCCAGGTGCGCGCTGGCGGTGGAGGCGCTGACTTCGGCAATCGCCGCCAACTCGGTGCTGGTGCGGGCGTGGCCGTCCATCAGCGAACAGAGGATTTTCGTCCGGGCCGGTTCCGCGATAGCCGCGGCCACTTGAGAGATGCCGATGTCGTGCTGTTCTACGTTCATATTTCGCTCCCGGACGAATCAAGGGCCTTTCGGACTGGAGATAGTAGCAACACTTTTCCGACCTCGAACAAGGCTGCGACCCATGGACCCGATCATCGCTGCGACTCATGCCGACCCTTATCCCTATTACGCGCAACTGCGCGCGGAGGGCGGGCTGGTTTTTCACCAAGGACTGAACGTGTGGGTGGCGAGCAGCGCCCGTGCCGTTGCGGCCGTGCTGGCGCATCCAGACTGTCATGTCCGGCCGGCCCACGAGCCGGTGCCCAAGGCGATTGTTGGCGGCATGGCTGGACGGGTCTTTGGTCAGTTGATGCGGATGAATGAGGGCGAACGGCAACGTTGCCCGAGGTCGGCGATTCAACCAGGATTGGCGTTGATTGATGTTGATGAAGTCAATTCGCTGGTTGGCGCTCGCCTGCTCACACCGGGCGCCGATGGGTTGTACAACGCGATGTTCCGCGGGCCGGTTTGCGTGGTAGCTGCATTGCTCGGGTTTTCCCCTGCGCAGGGCCGCGCCATTGGCGAGCTGAGCGCCGACTTCGTGGCCTGTTTGTCGCCCCTCAGCGACCAGGTGCAATTGGACGCGGCACAGGCTGCTGCCGAACAGTTGAGCGGCTATTTCATTGAACTGCTGGATGACCCGAGCCACCAGAGCGCCCTGCTCACCGGGATCCGCCAGCGCTTCGCGGCAACCTTTGACGACTCTGAAACGTTGACTGCCAACCTGATCGGCCTGTTCTCCCAGACCTATGAAGCCACCGCCGGGCTGATCGGCAATGCGCTGTTGGCGTTGATTCGAAACCCGTCGTTGCGCAGCGAATCGACATGCGTTGAAGACTTGATTGCAGAAGTTCAGCGCTTCGATCCGTCGGTGCAGAACACCCGCCGGTTTGTCGCTGCGCCTTGTGAGATCGATGGTGTAAGCCTCAATTCGGGCGATGTGATTCTGGTGCTGTTGGCTTCGGCTAATCGTGATCCGCAGTTCAATGACCATCCAGACGTATTTCTTCTGTATCGTCCAGACAGGCGCAGTTTCACTTTCGGTGCGGGGCGGCATCAGTGTCCGGGGCAGATTCTGGCCCTGAGCATTGCCAGCGCTACGTTGATTGAAATTCTAGCGATGAAACCTGCTTTGGATCGCCTGACCTGGCACTACAGGCCTTCGCTGAACGGGCGGATTCCGCTCTTTAGCGATTTGCCGTAGATCGTGCCATCGTTCTTGCGGGCAAGTCGGATCGTCTCACGCTCTGCGTGGGAACGATCAAACGAACGGTGGGTGTGCTATCTAGGGAAACAACCTTGTGGAAAAGCCTCACAACCAATATGGACTATCCATACAGTATTGGCGCCACTGCGATGGAAGACGTTTTGATTGATAACAAGGTCTTTGTACTGGGGATTCCTAAGCACGTGGAGATGCTCCAGCACTATTGCCGCCCCCTCTCTGCTTACATAGATGGCGGTTCATTCCGTTTCAGATCCGCGCATAGCAACAAGCTGAGCTATAGCGAGGAGCGCCATTTGTAACAACGGTCAGAGTTTCAGATCAGTCCTACATCTATCAAATGCTCTTTTATGTAGCGTCCACATCGCTTTCAAAAGATGAAACAAGGACGCTCATGGCTCGCCACACAGACATACCTCGGGTCCAAAACCCACCGTCCGGCGACGGGCACCACGTCACCAGCCGCTACATGAACGCCACCGAACTGGCAGAGCGGGACGCCAGGCAAAAAACATATGACGACATGTTGGTCCGACAACAGGCATATGAAGACCGTTTCATCAGGCAACCTCAACAACAGGAACCTCCCGGCTCCAGGGGTTGCGTGTTCGCCAAAAGCTGCAACCTCCCCGACGGCGTAATCAATCACGACAACCCAGCCAGATTTGTCCCTATCGAGAAACTGGCCGATTACGGAAAATTCTCCCTGCTGGGTGGTCGCGAAAAGGATGCAGCGGGAAACATCCCTTTAAAAAAAATCAGTGGTAACGCGTTACCTGCTGCATTGGGAACGCTTCTCTTAGGTGGGGTCGGTGCTGCTGGCACCGGCACAAGTGCGGCTGGTGGTGCAGGCGTAGTAACGGGAGGTGCTGCTGCAGGCGCATTGGTGGGAATGGTTGCACTACTCTGGCCGTCGAATCTGGGGGACAGTTCCCTGTACACCGAAGAACAGCTCAAGTCGATCAAGGAAGGCCGAACACGTGTCCGACTGCATGTAGAACAGCAGGCCGATGGCACCTTGAAGGGATACGGATACAACACCCAGAAGCGCAGCGATTGGGAAATGATTCCTGTAGTGCAGTTCGTAGTTCAAGGCACTCAGCAAGTGGCTGACTTCGGCAATGGGACAACGCTGATATGGACGCCAGCCGTTGACCCGTCCCGCACTTCGGAAATCCCACCGCTGGAAGGTACCCCCCAAGCCCCGCACATCTGGATTTATCCGCCTACCGAACAGGCAGATAACATCATCGTTAACCCGATTTACCCGCCGGAGTACAAGGACTTCATTCTTGTTTTCCCGGCTGATTCCGGTGTGCAGCCGCTGTATGTTGTAATTTCAAGATCTGCTGTCGGCGGTGATATAAAGTACCACCGGCCGCCGATGGCATTACCTGCATTTCCAGATGCCTTTCCTGTTAAATCAAAAAGCAGTGTTCAGGGCGGCGGCGGGAAACGTAGTCGGTGGAAAGACCGAAAAGGGCGAATATATGAATGGGACAGCAAGACAGGCGCGATAGAGATTTACGACAAGCAAGGTAAGCATCTTGGCGAGTTCAACCATGAAACGGGTGAACAGATAGACCCCGCAAAACCCGGCAGAACCACCGAGAAATAAATTAAGAGGTTATTTATGTTTTTATGGATTAGTGGATTTTTAAAAGGTGATGGCGAGGATGACTCCTTAAAATACGAACTTACAGTTCGACCTGAGTTTGAGGACGCGATAATTAGTTGTCTGGGCTGGAAAAGTCTTAATGAAAGCGCGGATGGGGAATGGCTACTGACCGGTGAGCAAGTCCAACAAATCGCCAAAGCTCTCAATGAGCAGTTACCGACTGAATTGGACCTCTTCATAGGGGTGCGGGAGTAGGTACAACTGAGATGGAAGCTGGATTATTTGTGATCAGCTTCCAGCCTGGATTGAACCAATTAATTGTAGCGAGGGCGCTTGCCCCTCTGATTACGCAGCAGTCGTGATTCGGACAAATGCGGTTTGTCTGAAATATCTCGTGCGCCAAAATGCGCCGGCAGCAGACTTGCGCTTGCCGCCCATCTGCATGCCCATGAGACAAGGGCAATATTCTGGGAGTAAAAAAGTGAGCCTTCTCTACCAAGATCCATCAATGAGCCACGATGAAGCGACGAAGCTTCTTGCCAGCGGCGTGGATACGAATGTTATCGCGGGGTTGGTTTCTATCGGTCTGAATGAAGGAAACAGAACCTGGGCTCAGAACACTTGCCTTAAGTTCCTCGCAAGTGAGTCTGAAACGGTTGCAGCATCCGCCGTCACTGCTCTTGGTCATATAGCTCGCAGGCATAGCGAACTGGATCGGGAAACGGTCCTTGCGGCACTCGAAACCGTGAAGAAAAAATTTCCTTCCTTGGAAGGAATTATTGCGGACACGCTTGACGATATTGACGCATTCACCTGACCCGCCGGGAGCTCGAACACAGGGCATTGTGGTGAGGAGCGCTTGCCCCCTCGCCACAAATGATCATTTCAGCTCACACACCAATCAATCATCGCGCGTCAGCACTTCCAGCAATTCAATCTCGAAGATCAGGTTCGAATTCGGCGTGATCCTGCCCATGGTCCGCTCGCCATAAGCCAGATGCGCTGGCACCAGCAACTTGCGCTTGCCGCCAACCAGCATGCCCAAAATCCCCTGGTCCCAACCCTTGATCACCCGCCCCGTGCCAATCACGCACTGAAAAGGTTTACCCCGGCTGTAGGAAGAATCGAATTCAGTCCCGTCTTCCAGCCAGCCGCGGTATTGGGTGGTGATCAGCGCGCCTTTGACGGCGGCTTTGCCGTCGCCCGGTTCAAGGTCGATGATTTGCAACTCGTTGTTCATGGTTCTTACTCGCTCACGATCGCCCGGTGGTTTGGGCGCGGACGGAGGTTTTCCCAGAAACTGGCGCTGAAGGCAATCCACGGAACCGAAAGACCGTCATCCGGCTCACATGAATAACGACTTCGTATTCAGGAAAGGATGCTCTGATGACCGACTCATCACCGCTGTACAGTTTCATCCCACCCTACATCCTCAACCGAATCATCGCTCACGGTTCCGACCGTCAGCGCTCCAGCGCGCAGACCACGCTGATCCATGTCCGCCGTCTGCGGCACAATCCCGGCCCGCCATCGCGCCCTCCCGCCCAAGCGATCCTGCCGCAGCCCGGCCAACCCGGCGTGGCACAGCGCAGCATTCACGATGCCCAGGGCAAAATGCTCCTGCCTGGCATGCCCGTGCGGCTTGAGGGCCAGGCGGCAACTGGCGATCCGGCGGTCGATGAAGCCTACGACGCGTTGGGTGCCAGCTATGATTTCTTCTGGAAGGTGCTGGGTCGCAACTCCATCGACAACAAAGGTTTTGCCCTGTTCGGCAGCGTGCATTACGGCCAGGATTACGAGAACGCGTTCTGGAACGGCGCGCAAATGGTCTTCGGTGACGGCGATGGCGAAATCTTCGAGCGCTTCACCCGCTCTCTGGATGTGATCGGTCACGAATTGACGCACGGTGTGATCGAAAGCGAAGCCGGCCTGGTGTACGCCAACCAGTCCGGGGCGCTGAACGAATCGCTGTCCGACGTGTTCGGTGTGCTGATCAAACAACATGTATTGGGCCAGACCGCCGAAGAGGCTGACTGGTTGATCGGCGCCGACTTGCTGACGCCGCGCATCAAAGGCATCGGTTTGCGCTCTATGGCTCATCCGGGCACGGCCTATGACGACCCGTTGCTCGGCAAGGATCCGCAACCGGATCACATGCGCAAGTTCGTCATCACCCAGGAAGACAACGGTGGTGTGCACATCAATTCCGGCATACCCAATCGGGCGTTTTATCTGGCGGCCAAGGCGCTAGGCGGGTTTGCCTGGGAGAAAACCGGGCACATCTGGTACGACACGCTGTGCGACAAGCGCCTGAGCAGTGAAGCGCCATTCAGTGCCTTCGCTGATCTGACCGTCGAGCATGCCCGACAGCGTTTTGGCACCGATGCAGCTCAGGCGGTGCGACATGCCTGGTCTGAAGTGGGTGTCGACCCGACTCAGGAGAAACCATGAAAACTCTGCCAACACTCGGTGCTGATGCTGTGGTACGTCTCTCCCGCCAGGGCGGTGTGGCGGCGATACAGGCTTTGACTCGCCCTCGTCGAATCGACTTCGCGCAATATGACATCGATCAGCGCACGCGCATTTGTTCATTGCTCGAAGGCTGCCTGCCACTCGCAGACGCAACCTCGGGTCGAGGTGATCAGCGTTTCTTTGAAATTGAAGTGCACTTTCGCAGCGGCGAACAGGACGATCGGATGGTAATGAAAGTGCCTGAAGATCAGGCGCCTGGGGAATTGGTGCATCTGTGGGACAAAGGTGAAGTGCTATAAACGTGCCGCCCCTCGCATTAGAGGCTGATCATTAAGGGTCGTGTGAACTAACATAAGCACACCTTTCCCGATACGGCTGATGCGCCCCGATGGCAACCCCTGAATGAATGAGGTCTGGACCAGCGCAACCATCGGCTCAGTGATGCTTGCCCTGATCATCGCGTTGATCTGTCGCGAGCGCTCGCTGCAAAAGCAGCTGGCCAAGTATCGCGTGCTGATCACCAGCCTGACTGACGGACAAAATATCCATCAGGACGGTGACGCCGAACGCTTCAAACGCAGCCAATACTTCGCTCGCATCGGTACTTGGGACTGGGATGTCGACACCGACAAGCTCTATTGGTCGGACGCGATCTATGGCATGTTCGGCTTCAAGATCGACGAAGTAACGCCCTCCTACGCGCTGTTTTGCTCATGTGTCCACCCGGACGATAGGGCCAAGGTCCGAGCCGGGGAGTTGCGCTGCCTGGAAACCGGCGAAAACCATGACGAGGAATACCGGGTCATCTGGCCCGACGGCACCCTTCGCTGGTTGCGCGAGACGGGCAATGTGGTCAAGAACGACCACGATGCAACCATCAAAATGATGGGCGTGGTACGCGATATCACTGAGGAAAAAGCCTCCGCCAGCTACCTGCAACACTTGGCCCACTTCGACCCGCTGACCGGTCTGCCCAATCGCCTGGTGCTCGAAGAGCGCCTGTCCGAAGCGCTGGAACAGGCCCGCATAAGCGCCACGAGGGTTGCGCTGGTGTTTGTCGATCTCAATGGTTTCAAGGCAATCAATGACCATTACGGCCATGCGGCCGGTGACCGGGTACTGATCACCACCGCCACCCGACTGAAGCGAATCTTGCGTTCAACCGATACCGTCGCCCGGATCGGTGGTGACGAATTTGTGGTCATCCTGCAAGGCCTGCCCCAGGGCAACAGCCTGCAGGACGAAGCCCGCAGCATCTGCCAGAAAATCTTCGTCGAGCTGTCGCCACCGGTGACCATCGGCAATGACCAACGACACATCGGCACCAGCCTGGGGGTCGCGGTGTTCCCGGACCATGCGCCGAGCATGGACCGGCTGATTCATATAGCGGATCTGGCGATGTATGAGGCGAAGCGCAGTGGGAATAATCAGTATCGGTTGGGCACTGAAAGCCCGGTGCGCGCTCACAGCGAATAGCCTTTCGGCGGCCTAACGCTCTACCGGCGTGATATCCACGATCGTCCCGTTGGTGATCATCACCATCATGTACTTGTCATTGCATTGGCTGACGCATGCTTCTCAAGCCTTTATCCTGAGAGCCCCCGCCGTACCGATTTCTGGAGTTAGCCATGCCCCATGAAGGCAACCTGTTGCAAGCCGCTGTCGTGTTTCTGCTCGCGGCGGTGCTCACCGTTCCCTTGGCCAAGCGCCTGCAACTGGGGGCGGTGCTGGGTTATCTGTTTGCAGGGGTGATCATCGGGCCATCGGTGCTGGGCTTGATTGGCAATCCGCAAAGTGTCAGCCACATTTCCGAACTGGGGGTGGTGTTGCTGCTGTTCATCATTGGTCTTGAACTGTCGCCGCGACGTTTGTGGGTAATGCGCAAATCGGTGTTTGGCGTAGGTCTGGCGCAGGTGCTGCTGACGGGATCGTTGATTGGAGTGCTGGCGCTGTTCGTGTTCGGCCAGCCGTTGAACAGCGCGATCGTATTGGGCTTGGGCCTGGCACTGTCGTCCACCGCATTTGGTTTGCAAAGCCTGGCCGAACGCAAGGAACTGACCAGCCCTCACGGGCGGTTGGCATTCGCGATTCTGTTGTTCCAGGACATCGCCGCCATCCCGTTGATCGCGATGGTGCCGTTGCTGGCGGGCGGCGATCACACCACCAGTACTGCCGAAGACCTCAATCACGGTTTGCGCGTGCTGGGCAGCATCGCGGTGGTGGTGATCGGTGGGCGATATCTGCTGCGACCGGTGTTCCGGGTGGTGGCCAAGACCGGGTTGCCGGAAGTCTCCACCGCCACCGCGTTGCTGGTGGTTATCGGCACGGCGTGGTTGATGGACCTCGTCGGCGTGTCCATGGCGTTGGGGGCGTTCCTCGCCGGGTTGCTGCTGGCGGACTCCGAATACCGCCACGAACTGGAAGCGCAAATCGAGCCGTTCAAGGGATTGCTGCTGGGGCTGTTTTTTATCAGTGTCGGCATGGGCGCCAACCTGAGTCTGCTACTGAACGCGCCGATCACCGTGCTGGGCCTGACCCTGTTGCTGATCGCAATCAAATTGCCGCTGCTGTTTGTCGTCGGTCGGCTGGCGGGTGGTCTGCGCAAAGTCAGTGCCATTCGCCTCGGCATCGTGCTGGCCGCCGGTGGTGAGTTTGCCTTTGTAGTGTTCAAGATTGGCCGCGATGAGGGACTGTTCGAGCCGCGCCTGTACGACTTGCTGGTGCTGACAATCACGTTGTCCATGGCGGTGACGCCGCTGCTATTGCTGTTGTGCGCGCGCCTGGTCAACCCCAAGGTTCAACCGGTGGTGGTGCCGGAGAAATTCCGCGAGATCGATACCGACACGCCGCGCGTGGTGATCGCCGGCATGGGCCGTATGGGGCAGATCGTTGCGCGGATTTTGCGCGCGCAAAACATCAAGTTCGTCGCCCTCGATACTTCGGTGGAAACCATCGAACTGTCGCGCAGCTTCGGCGGCGTACCGGTGTTCTACGGCGACCCGATGCGCCCGGAGATCCTCAGTGCGGCCAAGGTCGAGCAGGCAGAGTACTTTGTCATCGCCACCGACGACCCGGACACCAACATCAAGACCGCCGAGCGGGTGCACAAACTCTATCCGCACATCAAAATCATCGCCCGGGCCCGTAACCGTCAGCATGTGCATCGGCTGGTGGACCTTGGCGCCGAGGCCATTCGGGAAACCTATTATTCGAGCCTGGAAATGAGCCGGCGCACGTTGGTGGGGTTGGGCCTGACCCAGGCTCAGGCGGATGCGCGGATCAAACGCTTCAAGCATCACGACGAACAAGTGCTGGAAACCCAGCATGCGATTTATGACGACGCGGCGAAGGTGTTGCAGACCGCGCAAGAAGCCCGGACGGAACTGGCACGGTTGTTTGAGGCGGATCAGTTGGAAGAAGAATCAGGCAAGGCGTAAGTGATTGTTAACTGACATAAGGAACTCACCATGGCTGACCAACCCTCCCCCGCCCTAAAAGAAATCTTCAACGCCGAGCGCCTTGAACACATCGCCACCGAGGTGACGGCGGTCTATCCCGAGTTCAACGCCAAAGCCTTCCTGAAAATGGCCAACGACGGGCTTGCGCAATTATCGATCATGCAGCGCATGGCCCGGGTCAGCGAGTGCCTGCACGCGGTGCTGCCGTTGAGTTATGAAGAGACGCTTGAGGTGTTGCGCGCCCTCGCTCCGCGCCTGAACAGCGGCTTCGTCAGCATCTCGTTGCCGCATTACGTCGCGACGTATGGCGGACATGCATTCGAGCAATCGATGGAAGCGCTGAAATACTTCACCACCTTCGGCTCATCGGAGTTTGCGATCCGCTATTTCCTGCGCAGCAACATCGAACGTTCACTGGCGGTCATGCACGATTGGTCCCTGGACGAAAACGAACACGTCCGGCGCCTGGCCAGCGAAGGTTGCCGGCCGCGCCTGCCATGGTCGTTTCGACTGGAACACGTGCAAGCTGACCCGACACTGGCCGCCGAGATCCTGAACAACCTTAAGGCCGACGACAGCCTCTACGTACGCAAGTCCGTGGCCAACCACCTCAACGACATTACCAAGGACCATCCCGAATGGGTGCTGGACCTGATCGAACGTTGGTCGCTGGACAACAAACACACGGCGTGGATCGCCAAACACGCTCTGCGCAGCCTGATCAAACAGGGCAACCGGCGAGCGTTGACGATCATTGGCGCGGGCGGCAAGCCTGAGTTCGAGATCATCGATGTGAAGGTGGAACCAGCGGTGATTCGCCTGGGTGAAAAAATCACCCTGTCCTTTGGCGTCAAATCCAGGGTCGAGGACAGTCAGCGATTGGTGATCGACTACGCCATCGATTACGTCAAAGCCAACGGCAGCACGTCGGCGAAGGTGTTCAAGCTCAAAGCGCTGACGCTTTCCGGCAAGGCTACCGAGACCGTTGCCCGGGGTCAGCACATCAAGGAACTCACCACCCGCCGACATTACGCGGGCAAGCACGCCGTGCACATTCTGGTGAACGGCGAGCTTCTGGCCAGCAGCGCATTCGAAATCATCCCGTAACGGGGTTCGACCCCAACAACAATCCCTGCTCACGCTCACACAACTCCACCACGTAATCCCACAACACTCGCAACCGCACGGATTTGTGCAACTCGCGCCGCGTGCTGATCCAATAGCTGCGCTGGATGCTTTCATCCGGCAACAACGGCACCAATTCGGGGTCAGCGCTGGCCATGTAGCACGGCAACACGGCGATGCCCAGGCCTGAGCGCGCAGCCTGTTGCTGGGCAATGACGCTGGTGCTGTGGAAGACCACTTGCGGGTTGCGGCAGAAGCTATTGAGGAACATCAGCTCCTGGCTGAACAGCAAGTCATCGACGTAGCCGATCCAGGCGTGGCGACCGAGGTCCTCGCGGCTGCGCAGTGGCGGCGAGCGGTCGAGGTAGCCCTGGCTGGCATACAACGCCAGGCGATAGTCAGTGAGTTTACGGGTGACCAGCATGTCGGCGGACGGGCGCTCCAGGTGGATGCTGATCTCGGCTTCACGGTTGAGAATGCTGACGAAGCGCGGCACCGCCACCAGTTCCACTTCCAGCCCCGGATAACGTTCGAACAGAGCGTTCATGCGGCTGGCGAGGAACATGATGCCCAACCCCTCAGTCACCCCGACACGGATTTTACCTAACGGTGCGCTCGACTGAGTGATTTCCTCCTGAGCCAGCAGTGCGACGTTTTCCATGGCTTCGGCGTGTTTGAGCAGCGCTTCGCCGGCCGGGGTGAGCTCATAGCCCTGGGCATGCTGGACAAACAGCGCGGTGCCGAGGCTTTTTTCGATAGCCTCGATGTGCCGAGCCACGGTGGCGTGAGTGGTGTTCAAACGGCGGGCAGCGGTCAGCAGACGCCCGCTACGCTGCAACTCGAGAAAAAACCGCAAGTCATTCCAGTCGAACATGAGTCGTCCTTGAAGCGAGGTGTTTAAAAACGCACAGCGGCTGCGCAAAAACTAACATTCTTTTGACGAAAGCTAACAACTAGGATGACCGACAACAAGAACAACAACATAAGGTCACGCATGCAGACTTCTCTGGATGAATACGACTACATCGTGGTCGGGGCCGGGCCGGCCGGTTGTTTGCTGGCCAATCGATTGTCGGCCAACCCGCAACATCGCGTGTTGTTGCTGGAAGCCGGCGGCCGCGATAACTATGCATGGATTCACATTCCCGTGGGTTACCTGTTCTGCATCGGCAACCCGCGCACCGACTGGTGCTTCAAGACCGAAGCACAAACCGGCCTGCAAGGTCGGGCCCTGAGTTATCCGCGTGGCAAAGTGCTCGGCGGCTGTTCATCGATCAACGGCATGATCTACATGCGCGGCCAAGCGGGCGACTACGACGGCTGGGCAGCCCAAGGCAATCCCGGCTGGAGCTGGAACGACGTGCTGCCGTTGTTCAAAAAAAGCGAAAACCACTTTGCCGGCGAATCGAAATTTCACGGTGCTGCCGGGGAATGGCGGATCGAGCGCCAGCGCCTGTCGTGGCCGATTCTGGATGCCTTCCGCAGCTCTGCCGCGCAAAGCGGCATCGCCAGCATCGATGACTT
Source organism: Pseudomonas sp. Hz4 (assembly GCF_054898165.1). Taxonomy (NCBI): domain Bacteria; kingdom Pseudomonadati; phylum Pseudomonadota; class Gammaproteobacteria; order Pseudomonadales; family Pseudomonadaceae; genus Pseudomonas; species Pseudomonas sp. Hz4. The sequence continues at coordinate 3,540,720 of NZ_CM142719.1, forward strand.
CAACCAGGGCGACAATGAAGGCTGCGGCTATTTTCAGGTCAATCAGAAAGCCGGTATTCGCTGGAACGCGGCCAAGGCGTTTCTCAAACCGATCCGCAACCGCCCCAATCTCACCGTGCTGACCGACGTCGAAGTGGATCGCGTGCTGCTGGAAAATGGTCGTGCCTCAGCAGTCAGCGCGTGTTGGCAAGGTCAGGCGAAATCCTTCAAGGCGCGTAAAGAGATCGTGCTGTGCGCCGGTTCCGTCGGCTCTCCCAGCATCCTGCAACGTTCCGGAATCGGTCCTCGCCCGCTGCTGCAACGACTGGGCATCGGCGTTGCCCATGAACTGCCCGGCGTAGGTGGCAACCTGCAGGATCACCTGCAACTGCGCCTGATCTACACACTGGAAAACACCCGCACGCTGAATCAAATCGCCGGCAGCCTGTGGGGCAAGATGGGCATGGGCCTGCGTTACCTGTATGACCGCAGCGGCCCGTTGTCCATGGCGCCCAGCCAACTCGGCGCCTTCGCACGATCAGGACCGGAGCAGACGTCGGCGAATCTCGAGTACCACGTTCAGCCACTGTCGCTGGAGCGTTTCGGCGAACCATTGCATGCCTTCCCGGCCTTCACGGCGTCGGTGTGCGATCTGCGCCCGCAAAGCCGTGGTCGCATAGAGATTCGCTCCACCGATCCGCAGGAAGCACCGCTGATTCAGCCCAATTACTTGAGCCATCCGGAGGACTTGCGGGTTGCAGCGGATGCCATTCGCCTGACCCGCCGCATCGTCGCCGCACCGGCCCTGCAAGCGTTCAAACCGGTTGAATATCTGCCCGGAGACAGCTTGCAAAGCGAAGAAGAATTGCACGACGCCGCCGCCCGCATCGGTACAACGATTTTCCACCCGGTCGGCACCTGCCGCATGGGCAACGACGCAGACGCCGTGGTCGATGCGCAACTTAAAGTCCATGGTATCCCCGGCCTGCGCATCGCCGACGCCTCGATCATGCCGCGCATCACCTCGGGCAACACGTGTTCGCCTACGCTGATGATTGCCGAAAAAGCCGCGCAACTGATCCTGGACACACCCACAATGAGTTTTGCACCCGACGAAAAAGCACTGACCGCAGTCTCTTGAACAAAGGAATAGCGGCGCCAGCCCAAAGACCGGCGCCGACAGTGGAACAAAAAAAACAATCACTGTGAGGGATACCGATATGTCAGAACATGTTCAGCCTCTGGAAGCCGTACGCAGCGCGGGCACCAGCCGCGAGACCCAGAAAGTTATCTTCGCGTCGTCGCTTGGGACAGTCTTCGAGTGGTACGACTTTTTCCTCTACGGCGCACTCGCCGCGGTGATCAGCAAACAGTTTTTCGCCGGGGTCAACGACACCACGGCGTTCATCTTTGCGCTGATGGCCTTCGCCGCAGGCTTCATCGTGCGACCGTTCGGCGCACTGGTGTTCGGACGGCTAGGGGACATGATCGGGCGTAAATACACCTTCCTCGCCACCATCATTCTCATGGGGGTGGCGACTTTCTGCGTCGGATTGCTCCCGACCTACGCGAGTATCGGCATCGCCGCGCCGATCATTCTTGTGGTGCTGCGCATGCTTCAGGGCCTGGCCCTGGGCGGTGAATACGGCGGCGCTGCCACTTACGTGGCCGAACATGCGCCGATGGGTAAACGCGGCTTCCACACCAGCTGGATTCAGTCCACCGCAACCCTCGGGTTGCTGCTGTCGTTGCTGGTGGTGCTCGGTTGCCGCTACTTCACCGGCGACCAGTTCGAAGTCTGGGGCTGGCGGATTCCGTTTCTGTTTTCGATCATTCTGCTGGGCATCTCGACTTGGATTCGCATGAGCCTGCACGAGTCGCCTGCATTCGTGAAAATGAAAGAGGAAGGCAAGCTCTGCAAGTCGCCATTGCGCGATTCTTTCGGCAAATGGGAAAACCTTAAAGTCGTACTGATCGCCCTGTTCAGCATCAACGCCGGGCAAGCCGTGACCTTCTATGCGGCGCAGTTCTACGTGCTGTTCTTCCTTACCCAGTTCCTGAAAATGGACCCGGCCGTGGCCAACAGCCTGCTGATCGTCAGCGTGATCATCGGTGCACCGTTCTTCATTTTCTTCGGCTGGCTGTCGGATAAAGTCGGACGCAAACCGGTGCTGATGATCGGCCTGCTGCTGGCCACCGCGCTGTACTTCCCGATCTTCAAGTCAATCGCCCACTACGCCAACCCGGCCATCGACCTGGCCAGCCGTCAGGCACCGATCACCGTACTGGCTGACCCGGCCACCTGCACTTTCCAGTTCGACCCGGTGGGCAAGGCGAAATTTGATAGCCCTTGCGACAAGGTCAAAACTTTCCTGGTGAAACAGGGCCTTCCTTACAAGAGCGAAGCTCTACCTGCCGGCAGCGGTGTGCAGGTGAGCGTCGGTGAAGTGAAACTCGATGGTTACGATGAAGCGGCCCTGCGTGGCGCCGTTACCCTGGCTGGGTATCCGTCACAAGCCGACACCCAGTTGATCAACAAACCGATGATCGTGGCGCTGATGGTCGCGCTGATCATCATCTCGGCCATGTGCTACGGCCCGCTGGCAGCGCTGATGGTCGAACTGTTCCCGACCCGCATCCGCTACACCTCGATGTCCCTGCCGTACCACATTGGTAACGGGTGGTTCGGCGGTTTCCTGCCGACGGTGTCGTTTGCCTTGGTGGTGTACACCGGGGACATCTTCTACGGGCTGTGGTACCCGGTGGTGATTACCGGGGTGAGCCTGGTGATCGGGATGATCTGTTTGCGTGAGACCAAGAACGTGGACCTGGATACCAACTGACAGCACGGTCAAAAAAACGCCCCGCAATGCGGGGAATGCTGGTCACTTAAGGTTGGGGGGGCATATCCGTTTTTGCGGTCACGGCGGCTTAGGGTTCCACCCTTACGGCGGGTCACTTTGGAAAAGAACCCCAAAGTAACCAAAGGGTTCTTGCCCCTTTCGTTCGGTGCCTCGCCTAGGCTCGGCATGCCCTCACTCCGGTCCTGCTCCGTGGGCCCGCCGCCATCGGCCATCCATGGCCGGGGGCGGCTAACCCGGCATCCATGCCGGGTTGCCCACTGCGCAGAACCTGCGCTCTGCCTCTCGAGGGGGCGTGTACCGCAAACGCCAAAGCGAGGCGGCCTACCGGCCGGCCTGGCTTTAAGTGAACGCATTTCCCTGTAGGAGCTGTCGAGCGAAGCGAGGCTGTGATCTTTTGATCTTGCTGTTGCTTTGGCTTTGGCTTTGGCTTTGGCTTTTGATCTGCCCCGTCGGAAGGCCAAGTGGAGGTTCTGCGCAGTGGGCACCGCGGCAAGGATGCCGCGGTAGCCGCCCCCGGCCATGGATGGCCGATGGCGGCGGGCCCACGGAGCAGGACCGGAGCGAGGGCATGCCGAGCCTGGGCGAGGCACCGTACGTCAGGGGCAAGAGCGTTTGGTTACTTGGCGCTTTTCCAAGTGACCCGCTGTAAAAGCGGAACCATAAGTGGCCGTTACCGCAGCAACGGATATGTACACGATCAAAACCCGGTCGGCTCTCAGGCCGTCATCCATTTTCTTAAGTGAACAGCATTACCACAATGCGCGGGGTTTTCGTCAATCTCCGACCCGACGCTCGACGCAACCATCGCCCCGCCACTCACCAGACCGAGGCCTCATGATCATTTCATCCGCATCTGACTATCGTGAGGCAGCACGCCGAAAACTCCCGCGTTTTTTGTTTGATTACATTGATGGCGGGGCTTATGCAGAGCACACGCTGCGGGCCAACAGTGCTGACCTGACGGGCATCAGCCTTCGTCAGCGCATTCTGAAAAACGTCGAAACCTTGAGCCTTGAAACCACCCTCTTCGACCAACGACTTTCAATGCCGATCATATTGGCCCCGGTAGGACTGACGGGCATGTTCGCCCGTCGTGGTGAAGTGCAGGCTGTAAAAGCGGCGGAAAATAAAGGCATCCCGCTTTGCCTATCAACGGTATCGGTGTGCTCGATCGAAGAGGTCTCGGCTCAAACCCGACAACCCATCTGGTTTCAACTGTATGTGTTGAAAGACAGAGGCTTCATGAAAAACGCACTAGAACGCGCGAAGGCCGCCGGGGTGCAGAACCTCGTGTTTACCGTGGACATGCCCACGCCCGGCGCCCGGTACAGGGACGCACACTCGGGCATGTCAGGCCCTTTTGCGGCATCGCGGCGAATGCTTCAGGCCATGACCAAACCCGACTGGGCATTCAACGTCGGTGTCATGGGGCGTCCACACGACCTGGGCAATATCTCGAAGTACCTTGGTAAAGCCGTGACACTCGAAGACTACATGGGCTGGTTGGCCAATAACTTCGACCCTTCGATCAGTTGGAGTGATCTGGAGTGGATTCGTGATTTCTGGAAAGGCCCAATGATCATCAAAGGCATTCTCGATCCTCAGGACGCCAGAGACGCGGTCAGCTTTGGTGCGGATGGCATTGTCGTGTCGAACCACGGTGGGAGGCAGCTGGACGGCGCACTTTCCACCACCAGGGCATTGCCGCCCATCATGCAAGCCATCGGTAATGATCTGACGGTGCTGGTCGACTCGGGCATCCGCTCGGGGCTTGATGTCGTACGGATGTTGGCGCTGGGAGCAAAAGGCGTATTGCTGGGGCGTTCCATGGCCTACGCATTGGCGGCCGATGGTCAACGCGGGGTGGAGAATATGCTGGATATCTTCGCCAAGGAAATGCGCGTGGCCATGACCTTGACCGGGGTGACCTCGATTAGTCAGATTGATCAATCCACGCTGGTGGAGGCTGTTCGATGAGTTGAACAGCTGACCTTAAAACGCCGCGCCAATGCGCGGCGTTTTCGTTGATGCCTGGGAAGCGACCCTCACTCGAAGTTTTCAATAATCTCGAACTGTACTTGATCGGGATAGAACGCCACGCAATTTTTAATCTGCTCCACCGACACTTTAGGGTTTTCATAACTCCACACCGCGTTAGCGCCTTCATGCCCCGGGATTTGCAGGCTGAAATAGCTGGCATCGCCCTTGTAGGGGCAATAGCTCGTGTGATCGGTGCGGGCAAAGTACTTTTCATCGATGTCCTCGCGCGGTACGTAATACACCGGAGGATAGTTGGCCTCGAGCAACACCCGCGCCCGTGCGGAGGCGGCCACCTGAATACCGTGAAACTTTACAAGCAGGCAGCCCGGCTGCTCTGCGATGGTGATGACAGGACTAGGACCGGAGGTTTTCATCAGATTCTCCTGGGTTATCGGGAGCGCCCACGCTCCTGTGGCGAGGGGGCTTGCCCCCGAATGGGCTGCGCAGCAGCCCCAAAACCTGCGACCGCGATTAAATAGGTATACCTCATGTTTCCCTGCCGCGACTGCTTCACAGCCGAACGGGCGGTGCGGCGTTCCGACAAACCCCCTCGCCACAAAAAAGCCATCAGCGGGAGTTGAACCATGGCCCCGGGGGAACGCGTCAGCGGCATGTGCGCCGCCACCAACTCAATAAACTACCGCCGCTTCGGCGGCACCTGCCGCCCGGAAGCTTAGAGCAGATTGAACTGGTCATCTGTATATCCATACAGATAAAGGTTGCTCCAATCTCATTCCCTGCGCATTCTGTTCACCTCTTCAAACCGACTGAACGAGGGTGGTTATGCGGCTGTACCTCTGTGAAAAACCTTCCCAGGCCAAAGACATTGCGACCGTCCTCGGCGCCAAACGTCGCGGCGACGGCTGCTGGCTGGGAACGGACGTCACGGTGACCTGGTGCATCGGCCATCTGCTGGAAACCGCGCCGCCGGACGCCTATGACGCGCGTTACAAGCGTTGGGTACTGGCGGATCTGCCGATCATTCCAGAGAAATGGAAGATGATGGTTAAACCGCGTACTGCCGGCCAGTACAAGGCGGTCAAACGCTTGCTCGGCGAGGCCGATGAACTGGTGATTGCCACCGACGCCGACCGTGAGGGTGAGATGATTGCCCGGGAATTAGTGGAGCATTGCCGTTATCGAGGGCCGATCCAGCGGCTATGGCTGTCGGCGCTGGACGATACGTCGATCCGCAAGGCATTGGCAGCCCTGAAGCCGGGGGCCGAAACCTTTAGTCTTTATCATTCGGCCCTCGGGCGCTCGCGGGCCGACTGGCTGATCGGGATGAACATGAGTCGGCTGTTCACGCTGTTGGGGCGTCAGTCCGGTTATCAGGGCGTATTGCCGGTCGGTCGGGTGCAAACGCCAACCCTGCGCCTGGTGGTGGATCGCGACCGCAGCATTGCCGATTTCGTGCCGGTCGCCTATTGGGCCATCGATGTGCAACTGCTGCACGACGGTACCGCGTTCACCGCCCAGTGGCGCGCGGCCTCCGAGGTGTGCGACGATCAGGATCGCTGCCTGAATCAAGCCTTGGCGCAGCAAGCAGCGGCGGCGATTGGCAGCGCGGCGAGTGCCCGGGTCATCAAACTGCGCACCGAGCGGATGCGCGAAGTGGCCCCCCTGCCCTTCGATCTGGGCACCTTGCAGGAAGTGTGCTCGAAGAAGCTCGGGCTTGGCGCCCAGGAAACCCTCGACATCGCCCAGGCTCTGTACGAGACCCACAAGGTCATCACCTATCCGCGCAGCGACTGCGGTTATCTGCCCGTGAGTCAGCACAGCGAAGCACCGGGCATTCTTGCCGCGCTGAGGCAGGCTGATCCGGCACTGAACGCCTTGAACGATTTCCTGGAGCCTCAGCGACGTTCACGGGCCTGGAACGATGCCAAGGTCAGCGCTCACCACGGCATTATCCCCACCGCTGCGGCGAAAAACCTCGAGCGACTGGCGGGCAAACAGCGGGCGGTCTACACCCTGATCCGCGCGCGTTATCTGGCGCAGTTTCTGCCCAACCATGAATTTGACCGGACCCAGGCCGACTTCGACTGCGCCGGTGAAGCCTTGCGTGCCGTCGGCAAGCAAATCGTCGAGCCCGGCTGGAAGCGCGCCCTGCCCGAGGCCCTCGCCCCGGCCAAGGGCCGCGAAGCACCGGCACCGCAAACACTGCCGGCATTGGCCGAAGGGCGTGACTGCGCGGTGGCCGACGTCAAGCTCAAGGACCTCTGGACGCAACCGCCCAAACCCTTTACCGAAGGTGATCTGATCAAGGCGATGAAGAACGTCGCCAAACTGGTGGAAGATCCACTACTGAAGCAGAAACTCAAAGACACTACCGGTATCGGCACTGAAGCGACCCGTGCCTCGATCATCCAGGGCCTGCTCGACCGTGGTTATCTGATCAAGAACGGCAAGGCACTGGCCGCTACCCCGGCCGCTTTCAGCCTGATCGATGCCGTGCCGCGCGCCATCGCCGACCCGGGGACCACGGCGATTTGGGAGCAGGCGCTGGACATGGTGCAGAGCGGCGAGATGAGCCTGGAAGAATTCGTCACCAAGCAGGCCGCGTGGATGAGCAAACAGGTCGCTCGCTGCGCCGGCCTGAGCCTGACCATCAGCGGGCCGGCAAGCCCCGCCGGGCGCGGTGCCACGCCGTGGAAAAGCAAACGCAAGCCCGCCAAACGCAAGCCCTCGACGGGCACCAAACGCGCGGCAAAACCGGCGAGCAAGGCTTGATGGCACTTCGAACGAGCCACAAGGGTCTAGTGTTCTTCAAGCCCAACGACAACCCCATTTTCTGATAAGGCATCGACCATGATTATCGTGCATCACCTGAACAACTCCCGTTCCCAGCGGATCCTCTGGTTGCTGGAAGAACTGGCCATCCCTTACGAGCTGAAACGCTATCAACGTGACCCGAAGACCAACTTGGCACCGCCGGAATTGAAAGCGATCAATGCCCTGGGTAAATCACCGGTCATCGAAGACGGCGCGCAGAAGCTGATCGAGTCCTCCGCGATCATCGACTACCTGATTCGCCGTCATGGCGAAGGTCGCTTGCAACCCGATCCGTCCACCCCCGCCTATGATGAATACGTTCAGTGGCTGCATTTCGCCGAAGGTTCGGCCATGTTGCCGCTGATGTTAAACCTGTACGTGGGGCGTCTTGGTGACGCCGGCACGCCGTTGCATCCGCGGATCGACTCGGAGGTGGCCAACTACCTGAGCTACCTCGACACGGCGCTGAGCCAGTCCGACTACCTGTTGGGCAATGAATTGAGCGCCGCCGACATCCAGATGAGTTTTATTGGCGAGATCGCCAGAGCCCAAGGCAAGCTCGGCGACTATCCTCATACAGCGGCCTGGATTGCACGCTTTCAGGCTCGCCCGGCCTATCAAGCCGCACTGAAAAAAGGTGGGAAATACGATTTCGCCCCGCACTGAGTGCCTCAGGAGCCACCCCGCATGCCCTTGATAGAACTGCACGCCGCCCAGCGCGACGAACTGGAAACGATTGAAAACCTGATGCAGTTCTATCTGTATGACTTCAGCGAGTGGCTGCCGCTAAAGCTCGGGGAGCATGGTTTCTTCAACGCCCAGCCTAAACCGGGTTACTGGCGCAAACCCGAAACCAAGCCGTTTCTGATCAAGGTCGACGGAGAATTGGCCGGTTTCGTGACCGTGGACGACGAAACCCATACTCACGGCGCCGAGTACAACATTGGCTACTTTTTTGTCAGTCGGCGCTTTCGTGGCCAAGGCGTCGCGAAGTTTGTCGTTTCCACCCTCTTGAGCCGGTTCCCCGGTCAATGGCAAATTTTCCACCTCGACGCGAACCAGCCTGCGCGGGCGTTCTGGGCCCGGGTCATAGCTAATCTCACCCATGGCGAGTTCACCCTGCATCAGCTATCGGTAGACGGTTATCCCTGCACCTTTTACCGATTCCAGATATCGCCGCCATCGTCCTGACTGGCGCCTTCCGATCGCGCTTTTTAATTCCAAACGACTTTGTCCGACAATATGTAGTGACCAAAAATAATCACTACAAAACCGTTGACGCGTCCGATTTGCCCTTGCATGATGCAGACATCTCCCCGATCGGGAGTACAGGCAACACGTTTGAACAAGCTCGTCTGACCGCCGAGCTGTTTTTCCCGGATACACGCTGCCCACAAGGCAGATTGAAGAAGCTGACCTGGCCTGAACGTCCAGTACAAGGACGAGAAACGCTGGCGATCAATCCTCATGAAGCTTGTGGCCGACCCTGAAAATGTTGGCAGTGGCCTGAAGGTTTTCGCTGCTTCTCCTCGTTGTGACGCTATTGCGTAGCAGTTATTCAACACGACTACATGCAACAGACGCGTGACCCCGTCAATTTGGCGGCCGACCGCTGACGTCCTGGTTTCGGTGCCAGGGATCAACTAACCGATGGGCTACCTGTATTAGCGAATCAACTTTGAAAGATCACCAAATGGTCAAGGGGCTTACTATGAATCTGAACAATCAACCCACTATCGATGAACTGGCTCATCTGTTCGCTGCGCAAAAAGACAGCCATGACAGCCATATTCTGTGGATCAGCAAGTCGGGCCAGGTGCATATCGACTGCCTGTCGCCTCACGCCCATGAAGCGGAGTTCGACAAGAACAACCAGAACCTGCTCGCCCGACTGAAGATGTACCGTCGCGGCCAAGGCTATGTCGGCAAGAAAGCCGCGGCCGACAAGGACTTTATCGGTCATGTTCTGCAAACGCTGAAACAGGCGTGGGCATCGATGCAGTACCAGAACGAAGTTCGGGTGATTGATCGGTTCTCCTGATACCCCAGGGGTTTTATTCCACACCCCCTCCATAAAAAGGCCCCGCTCGTGACATCGAGCGGGGCCTTTTTGTTGTGCGCCCAGCATGGGCGCAATCTTGTGGGTGAAAGTCCCGCCGTAAGCTGACCACAGCGAACGAAGTGAAGCGCAACTGCATGAGGGTGACCGAGTGTGGGGAGGAAGCGTGAATCGAAACCGTGAGCCGATGGACAAGAACCGGATATAAGGCGATGCCGATCAGGGCGAGCGGGCAGCAAACCGCGAAGCTCTTGTGGTCAAGGGTCAGGCAGCGTAAATCCGGCGGTTGTGCGGGGAAGGATTGCGTTCTTACCTGGGGAGATCTTGCCTTGTGCCTGAAAGGGCGACGGCGCCAGCCGGAGCGAGAAGTCAGCAGAGGCCGTAGTAGTCTTTTTTTTTGACGAAGGGCCGAACGAGAGAAAGCGTTATAGGCCATGTTGATGCGAACGACCGGAAGTCAGATGCCTGCCAAACGCGGGGCGGATGTGAGGACGGGAGCGGTGAAACCGTGAGAAGCCCCATCAGCGACGAGGTCAATCGCCCGCAAGATGAATCCGACAACGCAGGGCAAGGGCTGTTGGATCGGGCCTTTGCGAGAGAAAACCTGAAGCGGGCGTGGAAGCGGGTCAAAGCCAACAAAGGTGCAGCGGGGGTCGACGGTCTGGATATTCAACAGACGGCCGAACATCTGCTGACTCAGTGGGCGGCGATTCGTGAACAGCTTCTATCCGGCATCTACCGGCCCAGTCCGGTACGCCGCGTGGTCATTCCCAAACCCGACGGTGGTCAGCGCGAGTTGGGAATTCCGACGGTCACCGACCGTTTGATCCAACAAGCGTTGCTGCAAGTCTTGCAGCCACTACTCGACCCGACTTTCAGTGAACACAGCTACGGCTTTCGCCCGGGACGCTGCGCGCAGGACGCCGTTTTGGCGGCTCAGCGCCATGTGTCTTCGGGGCGCAGAGTGGTGGTGGATGTTGATCTGGAGAAGTTCTTCGACCGGGTCGACCACGACATTCTGATGGATCGTTTACGCAAGCGGATTGCGGATCGGGCGGTTATCCGGCTGATTCGGGCGTATCTGGATGCGGGAACGCTGATCAATGGCGTGGTCGAGAAAAGCCGTTGCGGGGCGCCGCAAGGCGGCCCGCTGTCGCCGTTGCTGGCGAATGTGCTGCTGGACGAAGTGGATCGGGAGCTTGAACGTCGAGGTCATTGCTTCGTACGCTATGCCGACGATGCGAATGTGTATGTTCGCAGCCGCAGGGCTGGGCAGCGGGTAATGGCTTTGCTGAAGCGTCTGTATGAAAAGCTGCACTTGAGTGTCAACGAGAGCAAGAGTGCGGTGGCGAGTGCGTTTGGTCGCAAGTTTCTTGGATATGCCTTTTGGGCGTCGCCCCAAGGCGTCAAAAGAGCTGTGGCGGTCAAAGCGCGCAAGCAGTTCAAGCAACGGATACGCGAACTCACCCGTCGCTCAGGTGGCCGCAGTCTGCGACAAGTCGTCGAAAATCTACGCCCTTATCTCTTGGGCTGGAAAACTTACTTTGGGTTGTCACAAACACCGAAAATCTGGCGAGAGCTTGATGAATGGATACGACACCGACTGCGAGCGATCCAGCTTAAGCAATGGCGGCGTGGACCGACGATCTACCGCGAACTGAGGGTGCTGGGAGCCAGCAGTCAAACGGCCCGGAAAGTGGCGGCCAACTCGTGTAGCTGGTGGCGTAACAGCCGATTTGAGCTGAATCGAGTGTTGGATGTGGCATGGTTCGACAGGCTGGGACTGGTGCGACTCTCATAACCTCAATCTCTCGAACCGCCCGGTGCGGACCCGCATGCCGGGTGGTGTGGCAGGGGAGCGGCCTATGAAGGCCGCCCCCTATGCCGATTGTCTCGTGCGCACCAAACAACGCTATCGTTAACCGTGTGCACTGGATTATTGGAGGTTTGCGATGAAAAAACATCTGACGGGCTTGATGCTGCTGGTGCTGGCCAGTGCTGCCCTTGCAAACAGCGTCCCCGGAGTTCCCTCATTCAATATGGACTGCCCCGGAAACATCGTCGTTCAGGCGGATCAGGACGGGCCGGTATTAATCAACAGCAAGGAAGCCGCCACCAAAGCCATCAACGATCGCCGCTTCGAAGCCAAGGGTTCGGGCTACACAATCTCGATCATCCTCACCGATGATGACTCGGTCACGGTGTCCTCCACTGGCAAGACGCCCAATGGCGTGTGCCAATCAATGGATGACTGACGTCGTCGACTCAACTGTAGCCGCACCCAACACCAGCTCCATAAACGCCACCGACGCCGCACTGTGATAGTTGTTTTTGCGTCGAAGCAGCGCGGCCCCTCTTTGGGGCGCCTCCCCTAGCAATGGGATTTTGCGCAATGCACGGTCCTGGGTGGCAATGGGCTCTGGAAGAATAGTGGCCATGGCCGTGTGCCGAATGACTTCCAGCAAGGTGCTCACCGAGTTGACCTCGATCACCACCTTCGGCGTGATCTGCTCTTGGGCAAAGTACCCGTCAATGCGGGTGCGGGTAACGAAGTCCGCAGTCAGCAGCGCAAATTGCAGTTGCGCTACCTCTTCAGCAGACAACGCCACCTGGCTTTCGTATAACGGGTGATCGCGCCCCACCATGACGCCCAATGTCTCGGTAAACGCCGGGATGGACTCGATGTCGGCATTTCTGACCTGGGTAAACGCGATGGCGATGTCCAGTGAGTCATCCACTAGACCGGCCTCGATGTCATCCATCGACAGCTCGAAAATCTGCAGATGGATGTTCGGAAAGCGCGCCACGTAATCGCGCACCAACGGCCCCACCAGGTACGCCATGAACGTTGGCGTCATGGCCAGCCGCAAGGTGCCGCGGGACAAGTCCTTCACGTCATGCAGCGCACGTTTTCCCGCCTCCAGTTCCACCAGCACCCGACGAGCGCATTCGATGTAGGCCTGTCCCGCATCGGTGGGTTTCACCGCGCGCGAGGTCCGGTCGAACAGGCTTACGCCCAGGGTTTCTTCCAGTTGCCGGACCTGTTGGGACAGGGTCGGTTGCGAGACGTGAAGCGCCTCGGCGGCACGGGTGAAGCCGCCGTGGTCGGCCACCGCCAGCAAATAGCGCAAATGTCGTAGCAGCATGGGGGATCACACTCTATAGGCTGTGCTTATGCGCTGCATTGTATATGGGTCTTGGACGCTATGGATCGATCCGCAGAAGATTGCTCCACACCCAAGCAATACCACCCCGGCAGGAGAAACCCCATGCAACAGTCCCACGCTTACAACGACCCAAGTCTGGCGCTGACCACGTCTATCCTCGATGCAAAAGCGCGTAAAAACCTGTCCTGGCAGGACCTGACCGACGGCACCGGCCTGGGTCTGGCGTACGTCACCGCCGCCCTGCTCGGTCAGCACCCACTGCCGGAAAGCGCCGCCAAAGTCATTGGCGAAAAACTGGACCTGGACGCCGAAGGCGTGGCCCGCCTGCAGATCATCCCGTTGCGCGGCAGCCTCTCGGGTGTCTCGACCGACCCGACCATCTACCGCTTCTACGAAATGATCCAGATTTACGGCACCACCTTGAAAGCCCTGGTACATGAACAATTCGGCGACGGCATTATCAGTGCGATCAACTTCAAGCTGGACATGAAGAAAGTCGAAGACCCGGAAGGTGGCTCCCGCGCAGTGATTACCCTCGACGGCAAGTTCCTGCCACTGCGTCCTTTCTAAGTGGATGCCGGTTCTGCGAGGACTTCGTCCGAACGCGGCCCGCCTCGGACGCAGCCTCGCGGGCTCGGCAGCTGCTACAAAATAATCATTCTAATTACGCATGAGGACATCGCCATGAAAGCGCTCATCGAAGGTTTTTTGAAGTTTCAGAAGGAAGCCTTTCCGCAACGCACCGACCTGTTCAAACACCTGGCCACCACCCAGCATCCGGGTACGTTGTTTATCACCTGTTCCGATAGCCGGGTCGTGCCAGAACTGCTGACCCAACAAGAACCCGGTGAACTGTTTGTGATCCGCAACGCCGGCAATATCGTGCCCTCTTACAGCCCGCACCCCGGCGGTGTATCGGCCACGGTCGAATATGCGGTCGCGGTGCTCGGCGTTACTGACATTGTGATCTGTGGGCATTCGGACTGCGGCGCCATGACCGCCGTCGCGAAGTGCACCTGCATGGACCACCTGCCCGCTGTCAGCGGCTGGTTGCAACATGCCGAGTCGGCGAAAGTCATCAACGAATCCCGTCCTCACGCCAGTGATGCGGCGAAGGTGAGTTCAATGGTTCGGGAGAATGTCATCGCGCAACTGGCCAATATCCAGACGCACCCAAGCGTGCGCCTGGCTCAGGAGAAAGGCCTGTTGAATGTGCACGGTTGGGTCTACGACATCGAGACCGGTTCGGTCGACGCCCTGGATGCCAACAGCCGCCGTTTCGTGGCGCTGGCAGAGTATCCGGACACCTGTGCCCTTCGAGCTCAATCCGTAGAAGCAGCAGCCTGAAGCTTAAATCCACTCGCCGCGAGACGATCGATGCAGCGCTCCCGGCTAACGGGAGCGCTGCGCTGACTCGATCGACAGGGTCATTTATCGTCCATCTTGGTGGACGATTGAGGCCGAATCTCAGTGCTCTCTTCGGCGTTGGGTGGTTCTGGAAAACTGCCTGGCGTGAACACGTGAGTCAGCAAGTCTCTGGCATCGACTTCGACGACTCCCTGAACCGAACGGGCCAGAGCAACAGCCTGCTCACACTGTTTATGGGTGTTGACGCGACCGCTCAACGCCACCGTGCTCCCATGGGTTTTGACATGGATTTGCAGGCCGAGGCTGGGTTCGGCCATTGCCAGGGCTGACTTCACCCTGGCGGTAATCCACGTATCGTGAACGCCCCTTTCCAGATCCTGAGAGTAATGTTGAAACGAATGAAGTTTCATGGTGCGACCCTCTTCACGTAATCAGATGCGCTGTCCGTCCCATTTGCTATGCAGCCCTCTGCCTCTCAGGCGAGCGTTATGGGACATCTGATTCGTTTTGGAGTGCTCGCCACGCCAATACAGACGCACATTAAGTATAGTGCGGCCGTCGCCTGGGGTCGGGATGCCGTCTCAGCGTTTGACCGACAGATCCGTCTGGGTCATGCGGCTACGGATCGTGAACACCCCGTCGCCCGAGAGAATCGCGCTGCGAGCAAACAGTCGACCGCTTTCCCAGTTCGAAAGACCCAGTTCCGGCTTGTTCAGCGCGTATTGCCCGTCGACCCAGCGGGTAATTCCGTTGCCGACAAAAGGTGCGTTGACCGCGTTGTAGAAGCGTTCCTGAGCCTCGGCATCCTCACTGATCAATGACACGGTGAACTGCGGGCTATAGCGATTGAACAACGCGATGGCGCTGTCCAGGTCATCGACGATCTTCAGGCTGACTTCCGGGGTTTCTTCCCATTCCCACTCGCGGCCCAACTGATCCTCGGGCAGCGGTTCGGCCAAGGCTTCGGTTTGATAGCCTTCGGCGCGATACACCTCAACGCTTGCGGTCTGCCAATCGGTCGGCAAGTATTGCTCGCTGCCCTCGACGATGTGCAATTTGCAGCCCTGTCCCCGTGCGGTGCCGGCCTGTTGCAGCGCGTCCAGGAACAGCGGCAGCAATTCGGCGACACGGTCACGGTGGATCAGGCAGACGTTCAGGGTGTTGCAGACTTTGCGATCCAGCGAATTGCGCACCACCGCGGCAAAGCGCTTGGCGTCGGCAACCTTGTCGGCAATCAGCCAGGCGCCACCGGTACCATGCAGGCTGACGGCGGTGCCAGCCTGTTGGGCGATGCTACCCAGTTGGCTGACGGCACGACCCGAACCCCGGGCCACCGCCAGCGACAGGCGCCGGTCGGCGAACATCGCCCAGCCGGCGGCGTGATTGACGCTTTCCACCAGCGACACCGCGCCGGTCGGCAACCCGGCGTCGCTCAGTGCCGGATTCAACGCGTGGGTGACGATGGCTTGCGCCGTGCCTAACGCATCGCTGCCGATGCGCAGCACCGCCGTGTTACCCGTGCGCAACACACCCGCGGCGTCGGCAAAGACGTTCGGTCGGCCTTCGAAGACGAAAGCGACGATGCCCAGGGGCGAGACCACTTGCTCGACCTTCCAGCCGTCATGCTCGACGCAACTGACCATTTTGCCGCGCGTGGCCGACGCATCGCGCCAGGCCCTGAGGCCGGCGATCATGTCGCGGCGCATGCGTTCATCCGCCAGAAGCCGCGTGGTGGAGCGTCCGCGCGCCTTGGCCCGTTCGATGTCGGCCAGGTTGGCGGCTTCGATCGAGGCCCAGCAGTCAGGATCTTCCAGGCGTTGCGCGAAGCGATCAAAGAACTCGCTGATGGCTTGGTCCGAGACCGCGGACATTGCGCTGAAGGCCGCTTCGGCACGCTCGATAGCAATGGCCGCCGCTTGCTGGTCAGCCACCGGGATCAGCAGCAACTCGCCGCTGACCTGCTCCACCAGCAAATGGTCCCCGGGCTGAAAGCGCGCGGCCAGTTCGGGGCTGACCACAGAGACACGATTCCCGGCGAAAGGGATAGGCGTGCCAGCGACTAGACGTTCGAGCGCAAGAGACATGAAGCGGTTTCACCATGCGATGGGCGGCCGGAAAATGTATAGGAAAATCCCTGGATCGTCATTAACCGCACGCCTGACCGGAATCGACAACCCGGCAGCCCGTCACCCCTACGCTAAAAGACCACTGTGACCCGGCACCACCGTGTCTAGAACACCGACCAGCCAATCCGCTGACTCAGCACCTCCAGCGCGGCCATGCCTGCGAGGGAGTTGCCGGCGGTGTTCAACTCCGGTGACCAGACGCACACCGTGAATTGCCCCGGCACCACCGCGACAATCCCACCGCCCACGCCGCTCTTGCCGGGCAAACCGACGCGATAGGCAAAGTTGCCGGCTTCATCGTAGAGGCCGCTGGTGGCCATGATCGAGTTGACCTGCTGGGTCTGGCGCGCGCTGAGGATCTGTTCGCCGCTGTGTTTGCAGAAACCGTCGTTGGCCAGAAAACAAAACGCCCGGGCCAGATCCACGCAGGTCATGCGTAGCGCGCAATGGCTGAAGTAACTGCGCAACACGGCTTCGACGTCGTTATGAAAATTGCCGAAAGACTGCATCAGATAAGCCATGGCAGCGTTGCGCGCCCGATGCAGGTATTCGGAATCGGCGACCTTGCCGTCCACCATGACTTGCGGGTTGCCGGACAGCCGGCGGACAAAGTCGCGCATGGACAACGCCGGCGCGGCAAAGCTCGCCCCATGGAATGGCGGGGACACTGACGCTAGACGCCACTGGTCGGTGCTGGATCACACAATCTCAAAAACACCGCCCCCCTTGTGGGAGCGAGCAAGGGATCAATGGTTTACGTATCAGAGTGTGTACAGTTGCGCCCCCGACACACCCCGCCCCTAAAACCCCGCGCCAAAGACACATCGCAGATACACCTGTTTGATGAAATGTGCCTGTCGATTGGCCTCGCCGGTCAAAGCGCTCAACTCACTCAATACTACGGAGTATCACCCTGTTCAAGCTCTCGACTTCTTCTTTGACCCTCGACCTGATCATCGCTGGCGGCCTGGCCTTGTCCTCAAGTGCGGCGCCGGCGAGTAACCCCCTGCGTGGGGCGCGCCGCTGCCCCACTCCCCTGACTGAACGGAGATCAAGTCCATGACCACCTCACTCTCATCGGCCGTGAAAGGCCTGCACCTGAACCTCGACCGTGCCGGCAGCTGGGTCGCGCCGCTGACTCTGCGGGTGTTTCTCGCCTGGGAGTTCTTCGAGTCTGGCCTGGAAAAATTCAATGGCGAAAATTGGTTCGCCGATATTCAGGACAGCTTCCCGTTTCCCTTCAACCACGTGCCGGCCACGCTGAACTGGGAACTGTCGATGTGGGCCGAACTGATCTGCGCCCTTGCCATACTGGTCGGCCTGGGAACGCGGATCTCGGCAATCATTTTGATCCTGGTCACGGTCGTTGCGACCGCTGCCGTTCACTGGCCCGCCGATTGGTCTACATTGAGTGAGCTTGCTCAGGGTTACGCCATCAGCAACAAGGGTCACGGCAACTTCAAGTTACCGTTGATCTACCTCGCGGCCTTTATGCCGCTGTTGCTCTCGGGTGCCGGCAAGCTTAGCCTCGACGCGCTGCTGGCTCGATTTTTCTGGCGTCGTAATAATTGCTCAACACCAGCACGCCGATAATGCCTCGCGCTTCACAAGAACGGAGCAATCGTACGTATGCAGGCACTCCCAAGCTTCCAGGCCACACAACCCCAATAAGCTTCACCCCACTCACATGCGAAGACAGGAGCCACCATGAGCGTGACCACCCAATGGATCGAGATCGACAGCCCCGACGGTAAATTCGGCGCTTACCTGGCAATTCCGCACACCCGCAAAGGCCCGGGGATCGTGTTGATCCAGGAAATCTTCGGCGTGAATGAACACATCCGCTCGGTCGTCGAGCAGTACGCCGCCGACGGCTACCTGGTGATTGCACCGGACCTGTTCTGGCGCAGTGGCCCGCGTATCGAACTGGGCTACGACGAAGCCGGCTGGAAAAAAGCGGTCGAGTTGATGAACGCCACCGACATCGGCAAGGCGCAAAAAGATATCGAACTGGCCATCGACGCCTTGAAAGCCCAGCCCGGCCTGGACGGCGGTATTGCTTCCATCGGTTACTGCTTTGGCGGCCTGCTCTCGTACCACACCGCCGCCAATGGGCTGGTGGACGTGGCCATCGCCTACTACGGCGGCGGGATCCAGAATCATCTGGACCGCGCCGATGAAATCGATGTGCCATTGCTGATGCACTTCGGTGAAGCGGACAGCCACATCCCACTGGAAGCCGTGGAGAAAATCGCCGAGCGTTTCGATACCAACGATAACGTGGAAATAGTCGTGTATCCGGAAGCCGAACATGGCTTCAACTGCTCGCACCGCGACAGCTACAACCAGCGCGCAGCGGTTGAGGCCCATGGCAACACGCTGATCTTTTTGGGTATGGAACTGTAAGGCCAGACGAACAAAAAGGGGACTTCCAGAGTCCCCTTTTTTTCATCTGCCGTTTAACGGCTGACTTCTTCCACTGTATCGGTCACCGCCCGCTTCGGATGAGCACTGCGCTCATGCACATGGGCAGTCGGCGCACGGTCGATCAGCAGGCTCAACAGTTCCGGACGGCTGTAGTGGCCGCGCGAATCCACCTTTTAAGACACCACAGACCTGTAGGAGCCAGGCTTGCCGGCGAAGGCGTCTTAGGAATCGCCTTCGCCGGCAAGCCTGGCTCCTACAAAGCAGAGCGTGTCGTCAGCCTCGATTGGCGCGTTGAATGACCTGCGGTGGGTTCCTCAATCGACAGCGCGGGCTTCAGGTTCTGCTTGGCATAAGCCAGCGCAGCCTGGATGCGATCGGTCTTGGGCTCAAGTTCGAGCATCACTGAAAACTGCGACTGCCCTCCCGCTGCCGGTGGTACACCACCAATTGCCGCGCCACCCGCCGCACTTCCGCACCCAAGTCGCTTTCAACCAGGGCCAGCGCCAGATCGACGCAGGCGCTCATGCCCAGGTGGCATGACTGATTTAACAACCACTGACTTCGCATCGCAAGATGATCGTCATTGCACGCTTTTGGGGTGAGCGTTCTCACGCTACGCCGACGACCCGCTGATCAGGGCGCTGCGACTGTCGCTGACCGGTATCGGCGGCTCGGCCATTGTCGATGCGTTGAACTATGCGAAGTTCTAGCAACAACGCGTATTGCATTTTCCACGGCCGAAGCGGGCTTCCTGACGCTCACGAAAAAACGCCGAATAGCTCATGACCGGCTCGCCGGGATGATTAAGCGCCATCTGCGCCACGTAGTTGTCGTAATCGGGCACGCCAACCATTAAACGCGCACCTTGGCTGATGAATCTGGCGACCTGCTGCAGTCTGCGGTACATGGCAAATCTCTCTATGAGTGTGGGCCTGGCCCATGAAACCGCACTGATGTATCTGCAATGTGTCAGCAGTATCAAAAGCAGTGACGCTCAACACCGGCTCGTTCTCACGCTAGGCTGAAGAGTAACGACATCGTGAAAGGAAGCGTTCGAGATGCAACTCATCACGTTGAAAATCGATAAACCGGAAGCGACGAACTTTATTTTAGGCCAGACGCACTTCATCAAGTCCGTCGAGGACATCCACGAAGCGTTGGTCAATGCCGTGCCAGGTATCCGCTTTGGCGTGGCCTTTTGCGAAGCTTCCGGCAAATGCCTGGTGCGCTGGTCTGGCACCGATACCGCCATGATCGAACTGGCCCAGAAGAATGCGACAGCCATCGCCGCAGGGCATAGCTTCATCATTTTTCTCGGCGATGGTTTCTATCCGCTGAACGTGTTGAACACCGTCAAAATGGTGCCAGAGGTGTGCCGTATTTTTTGTGCAACGGCCAATCCGACTGAAGTGATTCTCGCCGAGACGGAACAAGGGCGAGCGATTCTGGGCGTCGTTGATGGCTTCTGTGCCAGTGGTATTGAAGGCGAGGAAGACATCCTGTGGCGCAAGAACCTGTTGCGGCAGATCGGCTACAAACTTTGAGCACCTTGCGCTAACCATGCGCTGAACGTCACACCATTCAGCGCCTTACACCTTACGCCTGAGAGGCTTTTTGGCGGCCTGCCGCTGTAGCGGCAGATAGGGCCCAGTACGAAGATCACGAACACAGCACAGGTCTCACGGCCAGGAGCTGCCGGTGGTCGTTGCATTTCGCTTGTCACCGGCGTTTGACTAAGCTGAACAAATCGGTACGAAGGAGACGATTATGTATGCGGTTATAAGAACCTACTCGGGTCCCGGCGCAAAGCAGCTTTTCGATGTTTTAGAGAAGCAAAAGGCCGACGTCGAAGCTGCCCTCCGTAAAGTCGCTGGCCTCGCAAGCTACACACTGCTACCTCTCGGTGATGGCGGTATGTCAGTGACTGTTTGCACGGACAAGGCTGGCACCGATGAGAGCATGAAAGTCGCTCGCGACTGGATTCAGAAAAACGCCTCGCACATCCACGCGAACCCACCGGTCGTCACGGAAGGTCCGGTCATTGTGCAGATCAATTAGCGCGCCCTGGCGATCCCTCACGACAATATCGCTGTCGCCGTCATTGCTTTTGCCGGTCCTTGGCACTGCGCAGCCAGCTACCCGCGTGGACATTTTTACCTGCTTGTGCAGCAGAAATTGTGAGTAACGTGGCGTTGCTATCAGTCATCGGGAGACCCGCTGTTGCGATGAATGACGCTTGGCTTTCTCGGTTTTGTACTGATCTACGCGTTGCATGGTGTGTTCACCGGGCTTGCACATCACAATATCTATCTCTTCCTGCTTTATGGACCGGCCTCTCGACTGGTCATGTCGATTCTGCTGTTAGTCGGAATGCTGTCGTACCACCGCCCACCTGATACCGCGGACCAACGAATGAGGGCCCGCCCGTGGTTGACCTGGATAGGACTGTTCCTGCTGGTTGACGTGGCAGTGGCGTACGTCGCGAATTCGCCGATCGCCGGCAATCTCGCGGTGCGCCTCTCAATGGAAGGTGGTGCCCTCGTTCTTTCCACATTGACCGTGACAATGCTCCTGTTGCGCCGTATCCGTTCGCCGCTGATGATGATTTTTGGCCGTAACCGTGTGGTCTTTTCCATCAAAACCAGCCTCCAACCTCTGCCCTGACCATCTGATGCTCTTTATGGGGTCGGCAATCCGGACGTTTACCAATCTCGGCTGGCAGATGTCGCTCATTACAGGCTCACACCCCTACCGCGCCGACCCACCACGCGGCTTATAAAAGAGGAACATCGAGGTCTCGGTGGTCTTGAGGTATTTCCTGGCCCAATTGGGTTTCACATTCCTGTCGTGGAAATAGATCGCGCCATGGGTTCGGTCGTTCAGTTGTTTGTTGAGCGCTTTGCGCCCGATTTCCTTGGCAATCGCGTATTGGGTTTCTTCCTGGGCCTGATCCGAGCGTCCATCACACCACCACGAAAACTGACAATTCTTGCTCTCAGACCCCTGCTTGACCACTGAGCATACCGTTTCCGGAAAACCCTCATGGCCCAGTCGGTTCATGACGACGCTGGCGACGGCTTCCATGTCGGCGGGCGATTTGCCTTTGGCTTCCCAGTAAATGGAACGGGCCAGACAGGTAATTGCATCGTCCATCGGCGACTGACCGGCCGGATCGACCGCCTGAACTTCGGATTTGGTGATGGTTTCGGACTTGGGTACCGATACATCGGTGCCCTTCTCCGCCGCTTTTTGTTCAAGGACCTCGGCCTTGTCTTCAGCCACTTCCTTTTTTTGCTCCTGCTCAGATGCAGTGGCGTGGCCGAAGACAAGGGTTATTGCGAAGCAGGCGGCTATCCAGATTACTCGCATGATCACCCCTTCCGACTGAATCGGGAGCACGCCACGCTGGCGACTTTGCTTGATTGTAGTTGCGGAAATTCATTCCTACAGATGGACAAAAAAACTGTATTTGGGCGCGAAAAGGCATTGCGCTCGCGGGGGTGAAATCGCGCATTATGGGCGCAGTCAGCTCAAGGGGATTTCCATGCGCTTCAAATCATCCGTTACGCGTTTTGCCACGTTGTCACTGGGTCTGTTGTTCGCCGTAAATGCGTTGGCAGTCGACGAGACACAACTGATTGATTCGATCAACGTCTACCGCAGCCAGGTGCAGCGCTGCGCGGGTCAGGTCTCGCAGGAACTGCCACCGCTGGCAGGCGATCCACGGTTGGCGCTGTCCGCCACCAGCATCGGCAATCTGCAGCAGGCGATGGCAACCGCGGGTTATCCAATGAAAAATGTACAGGCGATCAGCCTGTCCGGGCCGCGCGATGCGCCGTCGGCGATGAAAGCCATTCAGGAAAGTTTTTGCCAGATCGTGCTGGACCCGCAGTTCGTCGATGTCGGCGTGAGCCACCAGGACCGCGAGTGGCGCATCGTGCTGGCGCGTCCACTGTTGAGCGCACGCCTGGGTGATTGGCAAGCGGAAGGCCAGAAGCTGCTGGCCGAGCTTAACGCCGCGCGCACCCAGCCGCGCCAGTGCGGCACGCAATCCTTCGCCGCCGCCACGCCACTGACCTGGAACGCCACGCTGGCGACGGCGGCCGAGGAGCATGCCCGGTCAATGGCCAATAACAATTACTTCGATCACAAGGACCGCGATGGCCGTATGCCGGGTGACCGGGCTGAACTGGCGGGTTACAGCGGCGGGCAGATCGGCGAGAACATCGCTGCCGGGCAAGACTCTGTGCGCAAGGTGGTCGATGGCTGGGTGTCCAGCGCCGGTCACTGCGCGAACCTGATGAACCCTCAGTACCGGGAGTTGGGGGCTGCGTATGCGGTAGATCCGAAGAGTGATTCGGGAATTTACTGGACGGTCATGTTCGGGACGCCTTAAGCGCCCGTTTTTTTTGCCGGGTCATCCATAGTGATTGGGCGACCCGCCAAGTCACGAAGTACTGATGGGGCGCTTCACGACTCCGCCTGCACCACCTCGATCCCAAGCTTTCGATAGTCCTCGACATTGCCCGACGCCACATGACGCTCGGTGATCAGGGTATGGATGCGCTGACACGGCGCGACCACGAACGGCTCCACCGCCCCCAGTTTGTCGGCGGTGGTGACGGCAACGACATGGGAGGCACTGGCGAGCATCGCCTGTTTGACCGGCACCTCGTCGAAATGCAGGGAGCTGATACCGACTTCCGGGTGAATCGCGCAGACCCCGGTGAACAGCAAATCAGCCTTGATGCCCTCGATCAGCCGCAGGGTTTCATGCCCGCTCGCGGACAGGGTCGCGGGATTGAGTTGCCCGCCAGCCAGTATCACCGTGATGCCTTTGAATTCGGCCAAGGTGATTGCGATCACCGGGGACGCGGTAACGGCCGTGATGGAAATGTCCGACGGTAGCGATCGGGCGATCTGCAGCGTCGTGCTCCCCGAATCGAAAATCACAATCTGGCCGTCCTGTACCTGGCGTGCGGCGAGTTGCGCCAGGTGTGTTTTCACTTCATCGGTTTCGCTGACGCGGGTGAAAAAATCCTTGCCGGTGTCCCTGGGCCGCGGCAGTGCCCCACCGTGCACGCGCTGCACCAGTCCGGCGGTAGCCAGCTCCGCCAGATCACGGCGAATGGTGTCTTCGGACACCGCGAAATGCTGGCTCAACTCGGAGGCCATGACCTTGCCGTCACGTTCGAGGATCAGCAGGATTTTTTGTCGGCGCAGATGAGGGAGCTCGGCGGCTGAGTGTTGATGGTGCATGTTTTTGCCTGTTTTTGCGCGTAACTGCGTGTTTGTGCAAGACTAGCCAAAGCGCGGGATAAACACAAACCCACCGGACATCAATTCTTTCGATGATTCAAATCAGAAAGCCGAATTTTGAATTTTTTTGTGACCTGTTCAAGATGGCGCCATCACACATGCTTTGGATGAAAACTTCATGAATTTAAATTTTGCCTTTGCGTGCATGGTCGTCGTCTCGTTTGCTATTGCGTTGGGGCACGCCTGATCAGCTGAAACCAAGGGCGATGCGTTGCTGAAGGCCCCTTCACGCTGCGCCCAATTGCTGCGGCACGAGGCCGGGCTGGCGGATTATGGGAGCTCGCCGACTACCACAACGCCGTTGCCCACCATGAGACCGATGCAAACCGCACGCGTACTCGGCGGCCCGATTCCCGGGCGCCCCTGGATGTCTGCGGGTTACGGCCTCGGGCTGATGCAGGGCACGGTGGCAGGCGGCCTGATCTTGAACGGACACACCGGCGGCGGGCCGGGCAGCGTAGTGGCGGTCTATCGCTGCGTTGATGGCGACGACGCGGCGAGTTGTGCTGTTTTTCATGAAGGCGCCAACCAAGGTGTTGCTGAAGCAGACGTTGTCGAGCGCCTGTTGGCAGTCCTTGGAGCGCTTCGCGTGAGAGCTCGCAGCGCTGATTAGCCCTTCAACAGCATGTCAGCCTGGGGTTGAGTGTGATGGCGAGTGGATATCTGGCGGAACGTGATTATGCTTCAAGAAACCTTGCAGCGATGCGAGGCCGTCAGCCTGTGTGCATGCTTCGCGCAATTCGTCATCCGACGACATCAGCCCCAGGGCCTGGGTGCGGCAATAAAGGTAGTGAGGTACTCCGGCCTACAACAAGAGCAAGACGGAGAAGACTCATGGCCGCAATCGACAATACATCCACGGGCAGTGCGCCCCACCACGGGATGACCAAGGAGGAGCGCAAGGTCATCTTTGCCTCGTCCCTGGGCACCGTGTTCGAATGGTACGACTTCTACCTTTATGGCTCTCTCGCCGCGATTATTGCCAAGCACTTCTTCGCCGGCGTCAATGAGACAACGTCCTTCATCTTCGCGCTGCTCGCATTCGCCGCGGGGTTCGCCGTACGCCCCTTCGGCGCCATCGTGTTCGGCCGACTGGGCGACATGATCGGGCGCAAGCACACCTTCCTCATCACCATTGTCATCATGGGTATTTCCACGGCCATCGTGGGCTTTTTGCCCGGCTATGCGACCATCGGCGTGGCGGCGCCGATCATCCTGATCATCCTGCGCCTGCTGCAAGGCCTGGCCCTGGGGGGTGAGTATGGCGGCGCGGCGACTTACGTGGCCGAGCACGCGCCGAAAGGCAAGCGCGGCTACTTCACCTCGTGGATCCAGACCACCGCGACCCTCGGCCTGTTCCTTTCGCTGCTGGTGATCCTCGCCTGCCGCACCCTCCTCGGCACCGAAGCCTTCGAGGCATGGGGCTGGCGGATCCCCTTCCTGCTGTCGATCCTGCTGCTGATCGTCTCGGTGTACATCCGCCTGCAACTCAGTGAGTCGCCGGTGTTCTTGAAGATGAAAGCCGAAGGCAAGTCCTCCAAGGCGCCGCTGACCGAATCCTTCGCCCGCTGGGACAACCTCAAGATCGTGATCATGGCCCTGCTCGGCGGCACTGCCGGCCAGGCCGTCGTCTGGTACACCGGGCAGTTCTATGCGCTGTTCTTCCTGCTGCAGACGCTGAAGATCGACCCGCAGACCGCCAACTTGCTGATTGCCGGCTCCCTGCTGATCGGCACGCCGTTCTTCGTCATCTTCGGCAGCCTGTCCGACCGCATCGGCCGCAAAGGGATCATCATGGCCGGCTGCATTATCGCAGCGCTGACTTACTTCCCGATCTTCCATGCGTTGACCCAATACGGTAACCCCGACGTGTTCACCGCACAGGAGAAGAACCCGGTCACGGTGATCGCCGATCCTGACCAGTGCTCGTTCCAGTTCGACCCGGTGGGCAAGGCCAAATTCACCAGCTCCTGCGACCTCGCCAAGACGGTGCTGGCGAAGAGGGCCATCCCCTACAAGAACGAGAAAGCTGAGCCGGGCGCCGTCGCGCAGGTCCGCATTGGCAACAAGGTGATCCCGAGCTTCGAGGGCACCGGCATGCCGGCCGCCGACCTCAAGACTCGCAACGACGCCTTCACCGCCACACTCGGCACCGCCCTCAAGGACGCCGGCTACCCCGAGAAGGCCGACCCGGCCAAGACCAACTACCCAATGGTGCTGCTGCTCCTGACCATCCTGGTGATCTACGTGACCATGGTCTATGGCCCGATCGCCGCCTGGCTGGTGGAACTGTTCCCGGCGCGCATCCGCTACACCTCGATGTCGCTGCCGTACCACATCGGCAATGGCTGGTTCGGCGGCTTTCTACCCACGGTGGCATTCGCCATGGTCGCGGCCACGGGTGATATCTACTACGGGCTGTGGTA
Organism: Pseudomonas sp. Hz4; assembly: GCF_054898165.1. NCBI lineage: Bacteria > Pseudomonadati > Pseudomonadota > Gammaproteobacteria > Pseudomonadales > Pseudomonadaceae > Pseudomonas > Pseudomonas sp. Hz4. The sequence continues at coordinate 3,567,270 of NZ_CM142719.1, forward strand.
CCCCATCGTCATCGCGGTGATGACGGCGATTCTTGGCATCTTCTTCCTGCCGGAAACCAAGGATCGGGACATTCATCACACCTAGGCTGGCACGTGCCCTCTCCCGCAAGGGAGAGGGCAATCCTTCCGTATTGAGTGTGTTGCATCGACCGCTTTGGACGGAAATGCGGACGGATCTATTTGTTCGGCTCGTTATGAGCGCAACACGCCAATCGCCCGCCAATACTTTTCAATGCGCTCCAGGTCTTCCCACGACTGCTGCGCAATCCGTGACAGATCGCTGTTCTCTTCAAGGTCCGCCAGTTTGACTACCCGGCCAATGGGATTCTGCGCCGCGCGTTCGACGATGGCCTCATAAGATTCACCCGGCACTTTAGTGACCGATTCGATGGCTGTCAGAACGACTTCGCTGAACCCTTCCTTGCGCAGGTCATCAAGGCTGATGCCGCAGTCTTCGACCACGTCATCCAGGATGTAAGGGTTTGCGCCCTTGTCGACCTGCCCCTCACACGACGGCGCAGCTCGACACTTTGCAGCCAGTCCAGGATGAACAGTGTGCGCTCGATCCGGCCCGCTGCTGGTGCGGCCCGTAGCTGAAGCACCTCCAGAAAGGCCGGAGTGTAGCGGCGCAGCGTGTTGAAGTTCTCGCTGACCTTCGCGGACCAGCTTGAGCAGGCGGTTCTGGTGGGTTTGCCGGTCGAGCCCTTCCGGCAGGGCCACCAGTTGGAAGATCTTCAGACGTTCGATGTGTTCCATCATGCGCCGCGAATTCGGTTTCAGCGGTGACTGTCGCAGCCAGGTCAACCAAGTGCTGTTACTACCCGCTTTGAGGGTCAGCTCGTCGAGCTTGTTGCTTTGTCTGTTTGCTGGGCTAGCTCGGTCAACTCGCGTAGTTAAGCCCTCAACCGAAGAGCATTACACGCGGCGTGCTGCATTCAAGGACCTTCTCAACACCATTAGTAATAGTTATCATTGGCATTAAGTTCTTTGGAGCGTATTCTTTTCGCGTTTGTACCTGAATTTGTCCATGTGGAGTCGGATTTGAAGCACGTCTACCCGGAAAAACAGCAGCAATTGCTCGCACGCTGGAGCGAAGCGCTTGGCACCCCAGCCTTCAGATCCTACCGGATCACCCTCGATCATTTGAGCGACGCATTAGCGCCCGCTTCGCAGCGCAGCTTTCAACGTCTGCTCCAGGCACTGTTTCGCGAAGGCCTGATCACCCCCGATGATTGCAAATACGACGAACACAATCGCTGCTGGTTGCCGCTGGACAATGGCGTCCAACTTTGCTTTGAACATTTGTCGGCAGGGCGGATGAACAGCTGGGACGTGCGTGGCAGCATTACTCTGCATAGCCCCTCCAGTTTGCCTCACAAAATCCAGCTGCCTTCCGAATTGCTGGCCCATCTCAGCACCCGGCTCAACCCGCCGGCCTCGAGCGAAGTGCTGCAGCGCCTGGCCGAGGAACTCGATGACAGTTTCAGCAATGACACCCTTTGCCTGGCATTCCATCACGGCTGGACACTGCAACTCAAAGAGCAGGTCGGTACGGAACATGGCGACAATCTACTGGCCTGGCTCAAAGCCAGCCCTTCGCAGCAGAACCCGACTTCACTGCTTGAACAGTGGGGCACCCTGGGGCACCCCTGGCACCCTAACTACAAGACCAAACTAGGTTTGAGCGCCTCCCAGGTCATCGCGTTCTCGCCGGAATTCGAAGCGAGTTTTCCGATTGTGCTGTGTGCGCTGCACCGTCAGTACGCCCACGTCGAATCACTGGCCGGGACCGGGGATTACCGGGACTGGTGGCAAGCCAACTTCCCCCAAGCCGCAGCGCAGTTGCATGCTGAACTACAACGCAGAGGGCTGGATATAAAGGATTATGTCCCGCTTCCCGCGCATCCCTGGCAGGCACATGAAGAGTTGCCGCGCTCGTTCGCCAACGAGATTGGCGATAATCTGTTGATCGTGACCGACATCGTCGCCTTTACGGGTCATCCCACCATGTCGTTCCGCACGGTCGTACCGGATGCCAGTCGCACCGCGCCGATGGTAAAGCTGCCGGTGGCACTGCGCCTGACCAGTGTGCAGCGTACCGTTTCGCCGCGCTCGGCGCGGATGGGGCCACGCATCAGCCAACTGCTTTTGCAAATTCTCGATCAAGAGCCGCAAATCCGGCGCTTGCTGAACATCGTGCCGGAGCGCATCGGCGTGCATTACGCCCCGCAACCGGTGAATGACGAACATTCACGGCATGCCGCGGTACTCTACCGGGACAACCCGTTGAGTTTGTTGCAGGCGGGTGAAATGGCTGTGCCGGTTGGCAGCCTGTTTGCCGTGGACGAACACCATCAACCGTTGCTTCGCCAGTGGGTGCGATTGGCCCAGGGCCGTGATGACAACGAGGCAATGCAGGCATTTTTCCGCGACTATCTAGCGATCGCCGTCCCGAGCCTGCTCGGCATTTACCTGATTTACGGCGTGGCCTTCGAAGCTCACCAGCAAAACAGCTTTATGGTGATGGGGGCCGACGGGCAGTTGAGTCACCTGCTGCTGCGTGACTTCGGAGACATTCGCATTGATCGCAAAGCCCTGCATGCCCACGGCCTCGATATCCAACTGCACGACCCGAAGATGACGCTGTACGACGAGTCCGGTTTTGTCCGAGACAAACTCCTGCACACCACCTTCATGTGCCACTTGGGCGAACTGGCCTTGCTTTGTGCACGTCATTGGAATGTGCCGGAAAGCCTTCTGTGGAATGAGCTGGCCACACAGGTCAGCCAGTGCTTCGACACACTGCGCGAACGGGTTGAACCGCAGCGTTGGGAAACCGAGCGTCAAGCGTTGCTCGAGCTCGACTGGCCGGCCAAGTCGTTCATGCGCATGCGTCTGCTGGACAGCCACGCGGACATCGTCGGACGCCTCAGCAATCCATTGAGTACGTTCGCCAATGGCCGCTAACGGCCGCGCGTTGCGCTTGTTGATAGTGATCCAGCTTATCTCCATGGGCGCCATGGAGATGAGCGGCCCGTTCTGGCCCTTGCAGATTCAGCATCTGCTCGGCCCCGAACAGGCGCGGCACACAGCCTTGCTGTCGGCGATGGTATACGCCGGGCCGATGCTTGCAGCCATGCTCCTGACGCCATTGTGGGGGCGGTTGGGCGATCGTACCGGGCACAAGCCGATGATCATCCGTGCATTGCTGGCGCTGGCCTTGTGCCAAGGGCTGGCAGCTATCACGCTTGACCCTTGGTTACTGGTCGCGATTCGAGTGATGCAAGGCGCATTGGCCGGGTTCCTGGCCGCTGCTCAAGCTTACGCCCTGGCCTGCTGCGACTGCTCGAGTCGCGGGCAAACGCTCGCGCGCCTGCAATCGGCAACCGCTGTCGGCTCGTTGGTGGGGCCGGTGCTGGGCGGTTGGCTGATGGATATCTCGGGCTTTGCCTTGCTCTGCTACGGCGCCATGCTGATTTGCCTGTTGTGTGCACTGGGCAGTTTCTTTCTGCCCGCCGATACGGCGCGGGCGTCGCACAAGAAAACACCCGCCAGCGTGGCTTTGCCCAAAGGCTGGCTGGGCGCAATCATGCTGGTGATCGTGCTGATCCAGGCCGCGAAGATGATGCCCCAGCCTTTCTATGCGCTGTATGTCGCCGACGTGCTGCAGGCCCCCGGATGGTTGATCGGCGCCACCTATGCCGCCAGCGCGGCGACCCTGGCTGTCTCCGCACCGCTGTGGGGGCGAATGTTCGATCGCTGGGAGTCGGCCTACACCCTGCGCGTCATCGAAGGCGTGGCGTGGCTGTGTGCACTGACGCTGGCCCTGACCGCCCTGGCCAACGAATGGATGGGCTTTCTCGCCACCCGATTGCTGTGGGGCATCTGGCAAGGGGCCTTGTTGCCAGTGGCCTATGCCTTGATCGCCAACACCGTTTCCTCCAGCCAGCAGGGTTTTGCCCTGGGCCTGGGCAACAGCGCGGCGAAAGCCGGGGCGCTGCTGGGAACCGTACTCGGCGGGATCGGCATGGGGCTGGTCGGGCTCGCCCATAGCTTCTGGCTGGTCGCCCTGACCTACGCCCTGGCCGCCTTGGGCATCCGCTGGGCAAGGGCATCCGCGTCGATGCCTCAGTCCTCTGTTTTTTCTACCACCACTCATCACAACTAAAAAAAGACCGTACCATGACTCGAACCAAACTCTCCGTGCTCATTCCGTTGCTCAGTTCCTTCAGCGCCCAAACCTGGGCCGAAGAAATCGAGCAGCCGGGCACCCTGAACATGCAAGCCACTGTTGTCTCGGCCACCCGCAGCGAAGCGAGCATCGCCTCGATTCCAGGCTCGGTGCAGGTCATCGACGAACAGCAGATCCGCGAACAAAGCGGTACCGGCCGCCGGGTCGCCGATATCCTCGGGCAACTGGTGCCGGGCATGGCACCCTCCAGCGGCGGGATGAGCAACTTCGGCCAGACCCTGCGCGGGCGCAACATGCTGGTGTTGATCGACGGCGTGTCGCAAAACGCCACCCGTGACAACTTCCGTCAACTCAACAGCATCTCGCCCGCCAGCATCGAGCGCATCGAAGTGGTGTCCGGCGCGAGCAGCATCTACGGTGCCGGGGCTTCGGGTGGCATCATCAACATCATCACCAAACGCAACCAGGGCCAGGACCTCGCCTTCAGCAGCAAACTGGGCCTGGGCAGCGGCAACAACCTCAATCCCAAGGGCTTCGCCTACGAGGCGTTTCAAAGTGCGACAGGCCGACAGGACGCCCTGGACTGGTATGTCTCGGCAGACCTGATCCAGCGCAACGACCAGTTCGACGGCAACGGCAAGCGCATTCCCCAGGACACCTCCCAGGGCAGCAACATGGACACCGAAACCTATGACCTGCAAGGTCGGTTCGGTTATGAGCTCGATGCCGACAAAAAAATCAACCTGTCGCTGCAGGACTACAAGGACCAGCAGGACACCGGCTACACCAAGGACCCGAGAAACCGCACCGAAGCCGTCGCGGTCAAGGGCTTGAAGCTCGACGACCAACCCTACACCCATAACCAGGCGGTCAACCTCAACTACACCGACAAGGATTTGTACGGGCAGGGTCTGCTGGTCGAAAGCTACTGGCGTCGTGCCGACGCGCTGTTCTTTCCCGACCTGGCGCGGGGCAGGGCCGGTGTCTCGGACAACAACAGCGTGCAAGATGTGTACGGCCTGCGTGCTGCCATCGACAGCCCGTTGCCGTCTATCGGCGATGCCACCGGCAATCTGGTCTGGGGCGCCGACTACGACCACGAGCGCTCCCGCCAGCGTGGCGATCAGTACCGGGTCAACGGCCTGAACTACACCAAGACGGGCACCACCTTTGAACTGGGGCCGGACATCGAAACCACCACCAAGGCATTGTTCGGGCAGATGTCTTGGGACATTGCCGACTGGACCCTGCGTGGTGGCATACGCCGTGAGTGGATCGAAAGCGAAGTCTCCGACAGCATCGCCTACGGTGAAATCGTTCAGACCGGCCGGCGCTCGACGTTGCCCGGTGACACCCTCAAGTATGACGATACTCTCTACAATCTGGGCGCGGTCTATCACCTGAGTGAAAACCAGGATGTGTTCGCCAACTTCAGCCAGGGCTTTTCGCTGCCGGACATCCAGCGTTTCATGCGCGATGTCAGCAGCACCTTCAATATCCAGAGCCTCAATGCCCAGGCAATCAAAGTCAACAGCTACGAGCTGGGCTGGCGTGGCACTTGGGATCAATGGCAGGCCGATGTCACCGTTTATGAAAACACTTCGGACGTCACCCAGTTCTACGACGCCAACGACCGCGTATTACGCCTGATCAACCAGAAGGAACGCGTGCGCGGCATCGAGAACAGCCTGACCTATCGCGCAACCGATCACTGGTCGGTGGGCGGCACTTACGCGTGGGCCAAGGGTGAAACCCAACAGAACGGCAAATGGATCGACCTGCCGGCCACCCGCATTTCACCGGCCAAAACCACGTTGTTCGTCGGCTTTACCGAGGACGACTACAGCCTGCGTCTGCAGGGCATGCACCTGTCCAGCTACGACGAGGCCGCCAAAGACAACAATGGCCGCGAAATCCAGGGCTATACCCTGGTGGACATGCTCGGCTCAGTGGAACTGCCGGTTGGCCGACTTGAGGGCGGGGTTTACAACCTGACCAACCGCACCTACCAGAACCTCTTCGCCCAAGCCAATGCCCGGGCGCCATTTGCCAACGCCGAAGGGCGTACGCTGAGCGTCAGTTACTCGGTCGACTGGTAACTCAAGAGGTACATAACTTGTAATCTGTCATCGTTTTTTGAACGATGACAGATTACAGGAGCTCGCTCGTCGGGAGTACTTCCCATCGACCGTATGATGCAGTCCCAAACCCACTCGCGTGGTCGTGCTTTGGCGGCACCGAATGCCGCCAGGAAGAGACCAAAATAGCTGGTGAGTTCAAACACTCAAGCGTCGCCTTATGCGTTCAAGCCGATCCAACCATGTATACCGACGCCATCGTGACCCATTGCGAAGAGCTAGGGACGTTCCCACATCGAGGGAACCAGCGGGACGATATACGCCCAGGTCTGCGTATCGCGAACTATCGCAAGCGGGCCGTGATTGCCTTTGCCGTTGATGCCAAGCAGGTTTCCATCTTGGGCGTTTTTTACGGTGGACAGGACTTCGAGGTCGCCTTGCAATTTGAGCCAGACTATTAGCGCGCAGCAGGGCTGGTGTTTGATCCACGGGCTCAGAGAGCCCGACGCCAACGTCAGAAAATCTTAGCGTACGATTTTTTCCGAATTCTGCGGGCTCCCCAATGAAATCTATCCCTGCATCCCTCCCATATTGCTGACTTGCGAACCACTCTGCGTGATTGTAGTTCGTGGACTCAAGGGTCTTCAGGTCTACAGATGAGCGAAGCAGATCGGCGCAGGTGACGGCAAACTCCCAAGGCTCTGGGTCGCTGCCGAGCAAGTGCCGGACAAACTGTCCGGCAAGTCCCTCGCTGACCAACCGTAGCCAGGGCCCGCCATGCGCAAGCAATGATGGACCTCATGAACGATTTGCCGATGCAGCGTGCCCGTGCGCAGGCTTGCCAAAATTCGGGTTGTCCGGGTCGGATAGTCATCGTGAACATGGTGCTTCGATAAGCCCGCCCCAAGAGGCCAATTTCAGGAATGGTCTCGCCAGGGAGCCTCTGAATCAACACATCAAGTCACGCAGGGGTAATCAGACGAGAGACCGTCTTGTAAGCGGCGTCCAATTCTCCGATCAAATCGGAGCGAAGTTCGGAAGGCTTCCTGAGGCTTCCAGCCAATGCAGTGTCCATACTTCGATTGTCACCTCTGAAAAGTTGCCACGAAGCCCAAAAACTCAGCCCAACAGATGCAGTGAGATGAGTTTCGAAATCTCGACCATCGACGTCTTCCCGGTGAATTCAAACTTCACTTTGCCCAGCGCCGAAAAGTAGATTTCCAGTTCAGAAGCCAGGTCGAAGGTGCCCGAGGTCTCCACGGAGTAGGCGACGATGTTTTTGTAAGGCAGTGAGGTGAAGTCTTTTTTGCTGCCGGTGATGCCTTGTACATTGACCGCGATGATTCGTTTATTGGTAAACACCACGCCGTCGCGCATGGATTTGTAGGCATCAATGACTTGCTCGCCGTCCAGCAGCAGCGCGGTGACTCGCTCTGCATACTCGTTGTTTTGCTTGAGCTTGAAAAAGCCTTTGTTGTTGACAATCGATCATCCGCCATTCCTTTCCTTAAAGAGTGTTCCCTGAATTGCCAGCGCGTGGCGCGGTGAGCATACCATCGGGTCTTCGCTTTTTGCGCCCCCTCCCGCAGCGGGCCTATAAAACGAATTGAACCCCACGCCTCATCGCGTTTTCGAAACCCTATAAGCGCGATCCTTGATCAAGTAAAGCGCCACTGGAGAGAAAATCCCGATGAACAGTAAACTGCTGTTTCTGCTTGCCAGCCTGAGTCCCACCCTGGTCATGGCTGAAGGCTGTGACGTGCTGACCCGCTCCCAAAGCCCTTCCGTTCCGGTGGTGGAATCTCATAGCTGCTATGAGTACGACGGCATGCCGGTGAGCGCCATCGATTGGTCATGCAGCAACGAGAGCAAAGACATGCTGGCCAGCACCAAGAAAAAAGTCGAACAGTGCGCCGATCATTCTCAGGCCACGTGTATCGCGAAGTTGACGCAAGAATCGCTGGCCAACCCTCACTCAACCAGCAAGGACAAGAACAGCAAATCGCTGAATATTCCCGACAATGCTCAGGTCACTACGTATTACTACAACGCTGAGCATTTGAGTCAGGCGAAGATTGATTGCGAGTCGGGCGGTGGTCACTGGAAAGCGAAGTAGCTGTTCAAGAACGCAACAGCCTCTTCACCATTGGAATGCAAGCGAGTTGCAGGCCGGAGGGCGAGTGGCAAATAGCCGTTTGATCACCGACGAAACCGCATCGCCGGTAAAACTGAGCAGCGTTTAACGTAGCGTCCAGTTTAACTTCCATCCGCCCAAAATCCCGTGCCAGGCATTCAAGGTAATCCAGAATGCGCTTGCCAACGACTGTCGAATGCCGTCCAGCAATCGCCGTGACGGGCTCGTTTAATCTCCAACATTTCAATCTCCGTTAGCCAGTGGCGGACAGAGAACTAAAAAGCCCCGTCCATTTCTGGCGGGGCCTTGGGAATGAGTCCAAGTCATTTGGCACTCTATGCCTGTCGTCTGTACTGCGCCTTACACGTTGCTTTTAATACCTGTACGTTCTCTGACTCCCACCAAAGTGTTGAACGCGCAAGTATCGAGCGGCCGGCTCAAGAAATAGCCTTGACCTTCGTCACACGACACCGCTTTCAGTAACTTCAGATGCTCGGCTGTTTCAATGCCCTCTGCGGTAACGGTGAGCGACAACGCGCGGCCCAAGCCCACAATGGCCTGGATGATCGACTTGTCACCCTCGCTTTCACCCAGCCTGTTTAAAAAGCTGCGGTCTATTTTCAAGCCATCGAATGGGAAGGCGCGCAGGTAGCTCAGCGAAGAATATCCCGTTCCGAAGTCGTCCATCGATATGCGCACGCCGAGGCGTTTGAGCGTACGCATTATCTCAAGCGCACCTTCAGCATCTTCGAGCATGACGTTTTCGGTAATTTCCAGCTCTACTCGGGCAGGATCGATTCCAGAGTCGAAGAGTATTTTCTGGAGGCGCTCTACCAAATTGCCTCGCTTGAATTCGATGGGCGACAGGTTAACTGATACGAACAGGCTTTCCGGCCACCGCGCGGCGTACCTGCAGGCGGTATCGATGACCCAGTTGCTCAAGGAAAGAATCAGCCCGCTTTCTTCCGCAATGGGGATGAACGTGTCGGGTGATATCAAACCACGTTCAGGATGTTGCCAGCGTACCAACGCCTCGGCACCGACCATCTGACCGTCAGCGATGCGATAGCGCGGTTGGAAATGCAACCGCAGCTCTCCGTGTTTGATCGCAAAACGCAGGTCGCTTTCCAAACGGCGGCGCTCAATGATCTTCGCGTTCATATCGCCTGCGTAAAAGCGCCATGTATTACGACCGCCGGCCTTGGCTTCGTACAACGCAATATCCGCATAGCGAAGCAGCTCCGTAGCCTCGCGAGCGTCATTTGGCGCCATTGCGATGCCAATACTGGCGCTGACGAACACTTCCTGCTCATCGATCTCGATAGGTCGCTCGATGGACTCGATCAGGCGGCGACATAGCGCCTCGACTTCTTGCTGGGAGCTCACATCGGTCAGGATCAGGACAAACTCATCACCCCCGACCCGGGCGACAAGGTCCCCGTGGCGCACGCAGTCAGCCAGGCGACTCGATATTTCGTTGAGTACCAGATCACCTGCCGCATGTCCCAACAGGTCATTCACCGGCTTGAATCGATCCAGGTCCAGACTGAGCATGACCAGCGGTTGTTTTACCGTTGGCAAAGCCTTGAGTTTACCGTCAAGAAACTCCTGAAGCCGTGTCCTGTTAGGCAACCCGGTAAGCGCGTCATGCTGTGAGAGAAATTCGATTCTGCGACGGGCTTCGACTTCCTCGGTGACGTCAGTTGCAGTACCCCGAAATCCTCCACCGGCCATTTCTCGCGCCGAAAGACGCGTGATTCTCTCTTGGCCTTTAGTATCCACGTAGCGGCACTGAACACTGATATCCGCGCGACGGTTCGGGATGCTGAGCCACTGAGATAACGTGCCTAATTCGGTGCTCAGCAGATCACCCATCGCCGCACCAATCCAAGCATCCCTGGAGAGCCCTGTTACATCCTCAAATCGCTCGGATAGATAGGTGAAATGCCAATCAGCGTCTATTTCCCATACCCAGTCCGAGCTGGCTTCAACGACATCGCGAAAGCGCGCTTCGCTGGTGGCGAGGGCAGCCTGACTGCTTTGCAGTGATGTGTAGCTGGTGTCAAGCGCCTGTGCACCCGCGGTCGTGCGACGCAAGATGGCCCAGGTCATCAGCCACACCAAGAGCGCGGCGATGCCGATCAATGGCAACCCTAGTCCCAATAACCGCAGACCTGGCCTGGACGGACGCCAGTGCACACTACCGGCAGTACCGTTCTCGCCCAATGGAAAGACAGACGTTTTGCCGATTTCGTCAGAAGTGGCGACGTGCAGGCCATTCACCCCGTAATCCCTGCCTATCGTCTCGAGTTTGGCGCTGTCCAGAATGTCGACGAACATCAACACCGACGGCGACCGGTCATCAGACTCCACTGTCGGGTCAGTTCCCGGCGTAATCGCCGCGGCCGCGACCAAGGCTGGAACGCCTCCAACGACAATGAAGGCGGTTGTCGGCGTTTCCGTTTCCGCGCCTTCACGAGCCTTTACGAGAATCGCGTCAATGGACTGCTCGAGCCACTCCTCGACTTCAACCGATTTCAACTCACCCTTGAGCACAGAGTAAACAGTGCGATTGACGTCGTTGATGACAAACACGCCCGGAAATCCAAAATCCGTGTAAAGCGGTGTCCCGACGTTTTGTCGTATGTACGCCCAGTCAGCGTCTATTTCAACATGCAGATGCTTGTAAGCATCGCCCCAAAATGCGTAGTCCTTGACGGTCGACCGCAGCGATTTTTCCAGCGATTGCATGGCCTTCTTCGTGTAAAAAGCACTTTCGACCTCCTCCGTTCGGTCTAAATCATGCGCAAGATAAACAAGTGAATAGCTGGCAAGGAAAAAAACGCCCGCCAAGAGACCCGCAAACTTGAACAGAGAAGCGCGTGCCAGCGATACGCTTGAACGGTCGATCGGTGTGCGGGGGATAGAAGGGAGATTGTTCGACATAGATTCCCGCTGGTCGTTGAGGCAAGTCGGCTGCATCTCAAGCTATCGGCTGCAGTTGCTGAAGGGTGAGTGACCATGCGTCACCCGGGCTCATCTCCCCGCTGCCGGTTACAGTTCAAGTCCTGCGCTAAGCTTCAGCACCGCCAACATCCGACCCGCCTGAGCGTCCAGCCCCAACTTGAAAAAGTTAGGCGAATGCGGCTTGATCGCCTTTAACATCAATTCACCACATGTCTCGTCGCCAGGATCCATTTATGCCGCTGAGTTTTCATAAGATGCACGCCAATGGCGATGACTTCGTTATTGTGGACTCGCGAAACTCGGACAATCCAATGACAAGTCTCATGGCTCGGCGAATGGGTGATCGGAACCGAGGCATCGGATTCAATCAACTCGCGGTGGTGCTCGATTGCGATGATGCCGATGCGCGCTTGATGTTTTGGAATGCAGATGGCTCCACGCTGGATGCCTGTGGCAGCGCAACGCGGGGCGCCGCAGATAGGCTGATGCGCGAATCAAATATGACGTCGATAGCGCTGCGAACCAACCGCGGTCTACTCACTTGCGAACGAACCTCAACCGGTGCAATTTCCGTCAACATGGGAGAGCCACTTTTCGGCTGGTCGGATATTCCCCTGGCTCTGGAACTGGATACTGCTGTTTTGCCCCTTGCCGGTGGCCCAACAGCTTGCAGCATGGGAAATCCGCACTGCACCTTTTTTGTCGATGATCTAACAGCCGTTGATATAGCGACAAACGGACCGACAATCGAAACCAACCCCCTATTCCCCCTCAGGACGAACGTGCATTTCGTCCAGATCATTAACCGAAATCACATTCGATTGCGCATTTGGGAGCGCGGGGGCGGTATTCCGCTCGGTTCAGGCTCCTGCTCTTGTGGCGCCGCTGTTAATGGCATTCGTCGTGGCTTGTTAGACCATTCCGTTGAGGTTGAATGTGATGGCGGAATCGTAACGGTTCAATGGGATGGCGTGGGACCTGTCTTTCTCATCGGACCGGTAGAGACAACTTTTTCGGGAACAATCACCGATAGCTTATTACCAGTTTTATAGCTGCTTTGGCATTGATCCCGTGACTCAACGCGACACCGACAACAAAGACGCCAGAAAGCGAACGTAGTCGGTGCCCAGCCCCAGGCAACGTTGGTTAACGCTTAACAGCCGCTTCAATCGCCGCGATGTCGATCTTTCTCATCCCCATCATGGCGTCGAAAGCGCGCTTGGCCACCGCTCGATCAGGATGGGTTATCGCGGCTGTCAGAACGCGTGGTGTGATCTGCCATGACAATCCCCACTTGTCCTTGCACCAGCCGCATACACTTTCCTGGCCGCCATTTCCGACAATCGCGTTCCACAAGCGGTCTGTTTCGGCTTGATCGTCGGTCGCAACCTGGAACGAAAAAGCCTCGGTGTACTTGAACGCCGAGCCGGCGTTCAGTCCCAGACAAGGGATGCCCATCACCGTGAACTCGACCGTCAAGACATCGCCCTGTTTGCCCGCCGGGTAGTCGCCAGGCGCGCGATGGACAGCGCCGACAACGCTGTCCGGGAACGTCTCGGCGTAGAACGTTGCAGCGTCCAACGCGGTGCCGTTGTAGCAGAGACTAATCGTGTTTTTGCTGATCATCCTGGTTCTCCAAAATGGGGCCAATACTTGAGCAGGATCACCCCCGAAGGTTTTCTCGCGGCCGGTCAGTCGCAAGAGGAGTGCTTGCGCTCGACCCGCCGACGAGCATGAAGCCGATGCCAGCGCCTAGCGCTCTGCATCAGTTATTTATACTCAAATGCCAGCTTAATAATATTTTACCGATACCAGGGTGATCCCTAGTCTTGACCCCAAGAAATGGCAGGCCGTTACCGACCTAAATCCAACTTCGAAGGGTATAGAGATGACCACAGAAAAAATAAAAACGGATACGCTGATTGTTGGCGCCGGTCAGGCTGGCGTGGCCATGAGTGAACACTTGAGCAAACTCGGGGTGCCGCACCTGGTGCTGGAGCGCAACCGTATCGCCGAACGCTGGCGCACCGGGCGCTGGGATTCGCTGGTAGCCAATGGGCCTGCCTGGCACGATCGTTTTCCCGGTCTTGAGTTCGACGACCTCAGCCCTGACGGCTTTGCCCCGAAAGAGCGGGTAGCCGACTATTTCGAAGCCTACGCCAAGAAATTCAACGCCCCCGTCCGCACCGGCGTGGACGTGCTGAAGGTTGAGCGCAATGTCGGTCGGCCGGGCTTCACCATCGAAACCTCTGAAGGCGTGATCGAGGCCAGCCGTGTGGTGGCCGCCACCGGACCTTTCCAGCGGCCGGTTATCCCGCCCATCGCGCCGAAAGATCAGCCATTCCTGCAGATCCACTCGGCCGATTATCGCAATCCAGCGCAACTGCCCGAAGGCGCTGTTCTGGTGGTCGGCGCCGGTTCGTCGGGCGTGCAGATCGCCGATGAATTGCAGCGTGCCGGCAAGAAGGTTTACCTCTCGGTCGGTGCACATGATCGCCCTCCCCGCGCTTATCGCAACCGTGATTTCTGCTGGTGGTTGGGTGTGCTTGGCGAATGGGATCAGGCCGCCATGAAACCCGGCCGGGAACACGTCACCATCGCTGTCAGCGGTGCGCATGGCGGCCGCACGGTGGACTTTCGTGGTCTCGCCCATCGCGGCATGACACTTGTAGGTCTGACCCAATCGTTCAACGGCGCCGTGGCCACCTTCCAACCAAACCTTGCCGACAACCTGGCACGCGGCGATGAGAATTATTTGGCGCTGCTCAATGCCGCCGATGCCTACATCAAACGCAATGGCCTGGACCTGCCGGAAGAGCCTGAAGCGCGCCACACCTTCGCCGATCCGGAGTGCGTGACTAACCCTATTCTGGAACTCGACCTGGCCAAGGCCGGCGTGACTTCGATCGTCTGGGCCACCGGCTTTGCCACGGATTACAGTTGGCTCAAGGTTGACGCCCTCGACGCCAATGGCAAGCCGCAGCATCAGCGCGGCGTGTCGAGTGAGCCTGGCGTGTATTTCCTCGGCCTGCCGTGGCAGTCGCGTCGCGGTTCTTCGTTCATCTGGGGCGTTTGGCACGATGCCAAGTACGTAGCTGATCACATCGCCATCCAGCGTTCCTACCTCGACTACCACGATGCGGCGCAACGCGAGGCCGAATCCGCCCCGGTCGCCCATAAAACCACTGTCAGCGCTTAAGACTTTTCAGGAGCTGCAAATGTCCACGCCAACCCATACCCGTATTCGCATGTTCAACACCAAAGAAACCTACCCGAACCAGAGCCTGGACAACGACCTGTGCCAGGCCGTCCGGGCCGGCAACACCGTTTATGTTCGCGGCCAGGTCGGCACTGATTTCGAAGGCAACCTGGTGGGCCTCGGTGATCCGCGTGCGCAAACCGAGCAAGCCATGCGCAACGTCAAACAGTTGCTGGAAGAGGCCGGCAGCGATCTCAGCCACATCGTGAAAACCACCACTTACCTGATCGATCCGCGTTACCGCGAGCCGGTGTATCAGGAAGTGGGCAAGTGGCTTAAAGGGGTGTTTCCGATTTCCACCGGGTTGGTGGTTTCCGCGTTGGGGCAGCCGCAGTGGTTGATGGAGATTGATGTGATTGCGGTGATTCCTGAGTAAGCAGGTTTACCGAGTCGCGGCCATCGCGAGCAAGCTCGCTCCCACAGTGGATCTTCAGCAAACACAAAATTTGTGAGTGACACAGATCCAAATGTGGGAGCGAGCTTGCTCGCGATGGGGCCAGCCCAGACACCTCATTTGCAAAGGCAAACCAAGGAGCAAAACCCATGACCTTCTCCATCGCAGCACGTTGCCCCGAAACCGGTCAGCTCGGCATTGCGATCAGTTCCTCAAGCATCGCCGTCGGCACACGCTGCCCCTGGCTGCTGCCGGGTGTTGGTGCCGTCTCCACACAAAACATCACCTTGCCGTCGCTCGGCCCGGAAACCCTTGCCCTCATGGAGCAAGGCCTCACGCCTGCTGAAGCACTGGACAGAGTCCTGACCCGCAACGGCTACAGCCAATACCGTCAAATCACCGCAATCGACCACCTCGGCCAGACCGCCCACTTCAGCGGCGCGCAAACCCTCGGCAACCACAATGCCGTGTCAGGCGAGCAATGCGTGGCCGCCGGCAACATGCTGGCGGATCGGTCTGTGATCGAGGCCATGGTCGAGGCGTTCGAACATGGCGAGGGCCAACTGGCAGACCGCTTGCTGGCTGCAATGAAAGCGGCCATCGCGGCGGGCGGCGAAGCCGGGCCCGTGCATTCGGCGGCGGTGGTGGTGGTCGGCGAGCTGACCTGGCCGATCATCAACCTGCGGGTCGATTGGGCGGATCACGATCCAATCGGCCAGCTTGAGAAACTCTGGGAAGCCTATCGCCCTCAGGTTCAGGACTACATCGATCGAGCCCTGGCCCCCGACAAATCCCCTGGCTACGGTGTCGCCGGAGACGACCGATGAGCAACAGCCTCGATTTGCTGAAAACGTTGGTGGCGTTCGACACCACGAGCCGCGAATCAAACCTGCACCTCATCGAGTTCGTCCGCGACTACCTCGAACGCTTCGATGTGCCTTGCGAACTGGTCTATAACGAGCAGCGCAGCAAGGCCAATCTGTTCGCGACCATTGGCCCGGCGGATCGGCCCGGCATTGTGCTGTCGGGGCACACCGACGTGGTGCCCGTCGACGGTCAGCCGTGGACGGTGGCGCCGTTCCAGCTCACCGAGCGCGACGGCAAGTTGTACGGGCGCGGCACCGCGGACATGAAAGGCTACATCGCCTGCGTACTGGCCCTGGTCCCGTCGCTGGTGAAGGCCACGTTGCGGCTGCCGGTGCACATCGCGCTGTCCTACGATGAGGAAGTCGGCTGCCTCGGCGTGCGCTCGTTGCTGTCGGAGTTGGAGCAGCGCCCGGTCAAACCGATGCTCTGCATCATTGGCGAGCCGACTGAATTGAAACCGGTGCTCGGCCATAAGGGCAAACTGGCGATGCGTTGCGATGTTCACGGTGAAGCGTGCCATTCCGCCTACGCCCCGCGCGGAGTCAATGCGATTGAATACGCCGCCGAACTGATCGGTGAACTGGGACGAATTGGCCACCGACTCAAAGCGCCCGAGCATCACGACGCGCGTTTCGATCCGCCGTTCAGCACGGTGCAAACCGGCGTGATTTCCGGCGGCAAGGCCTTGAACATCGTCCCCGCCGATTGCCGCTTCGACTTTGAAATCCGCGCCCTGCCCTCGCATGATCCAAGTGAGGTTGCGCGAGAGCTGAAGACCTACGCCGAGCAGCAGGTATTGCCCCGAATGCGCGCCGTGAGTGAACAGAGCGATATCCGCTTCAGTGAGCTGTCGGCGTATCCCGGATTGGCGACCGACGCACACAGCGAAGCCGCTGAATTGATCGCCGCTTTTTCGTGCTCACAGGAGTTCGGTACCGTGGCCTTCGGAACCGAGGGCGGTCTATTCAACGCAGCAGGCATTCCCACCGTCGTCTGCGGCCCCGGCAGCATGGATCAGGGCCACAAACCCGACGAATTCGTCAGCCTCGAGCAACTCACAGCCTGCGACGCCATGCTGCAACGAATGCTGCTATCAATCAGCGAATAGCAAAGATTTTGAACACCCCAAAATCCCCTGTGGGAGCGGGCTTGCCCGCGATGACGACCTGACAGTCAATATTGATTTGACAGACAGACCGCCATCGCGGGCAAGCCCGCTCCCACAGGGTTTTGCGGCGACCAACCGACATACATTTTTTAACGTCTATACCAACAATCTTTGTAATTTATCTATCCCCACCCACCGCACATCATCAACTCCAACAAGAAAAGCGTCGCCCCCGTGCAGCGCTCACCGAAGTACGTCCACGTACTCACTTTTGCCTTGGAGTCCGTCATGGTTACCGCAGCAACAACCTCCGCCCCGCTCATCGAAAAACACACCATCGGCTACGTGCGCCCCGAAGATCGTCACGGAAAAACCCGCGACCTGTTCACCCTCTGGTTCGGCGGCAATATCGCGCCGTTGCCCATCGTCACCGGCGCCCTCGGCGTGCAGATGTTCCACCTGAACCTGGTGTGGGGCATCGTCGCCATCCTCGTTGGGCACCTGGTCGGCGGCGTGCTGATGGCGCTGCACTCGGCGCAAGGCCCGCAGATGGGCATCCCGCAAATGATCCAGAGCCGCGCCCAGTTTGGCTCGCTCGGCGCACTGCTGGTGGTGCTGATCGCCGGCATCATGTACATCGGCTTCTTCGCCTCCAACATCGTCCTCGCCGGCAAATCCCTACACGGCGTGGTCGACAGCGTGCCGGTGCCAGTCGGCATCGTCATCGGCGCCCTCGGTTCCGGCATCATCGGCATCATCGGCTACCGCTTCATCCACGTGCTCAACCGCATCGGCACCTGGGTGCTCGGCGCCGGCATCGTGCTGGGCTTCGGCTACATCTTCACCCACGTGCAGACCGCCGACTTCCTCACCCGCGGCAGCTTCAACATCTCCGGTTGGCTCGCCACCGTCTCCCTGGCCGCACTCTGGCAAATCGCCTTCGCGCCCTACGTCTCCGACTACTCGCGCTACCTGCCCGCCAACGTGCCCGTGGCCGCAACGTTCTGGACCACGTATCTGGGCACCGTGCTCGGCTCCAGCCTCTCGTTCATCTTCGGCGCCGTCGCCGTCCTCGCCACACCCGTCGGCATGGACACCATGGACGCCGTAAAACTCGCCACCGGCTCCATCGGCCCACTGATGCTCGTGCTGTTCCTGCTCAGCGTCATCAGCCACAACGCCCTCAACCTCTACGGCGCCGTACTGTCGCTGATCACCCTGGTCCAAACCTTCGCCTACCGCTGGATCCCGACCGCAAAAAGCCGCGCCGTCCTCTCCATCATCGTCCTCGCCGCCTGCTGCTTCGCCGCCGTCGGCGCCTCCGCCAACTTCATCGGCCACTTCGTCGACATGGTGCTGGTGCTGCTCGTCGTGCTGGTGCCGTGGACCGCGATCAACCTGATCGACTTCTACGCCATTCACAAAGGTCAGTACGACATCGGCTCGATCTTCAAAGTCGATGGCGGGATCTATGGCCGGTACAACCCGCAAGCGCTGTTGGCGTATGCGATCGGGATTGTGGTGCAGATTCCGTTTATGAATACGCCGCTGTATGTCGGGCCGATTTCGGAGCACATCAATGGGGCTGATTTGTCGTGGTTGGTGGGTCTGCTGATTACCTCCCCGCTCTACTACTGGCTAGCCAACCGCGACACCGCCTACAAGCGCCGCCTCTCAACCGGAAAACTCGCCAACTCGATCTAACTAACCCCCCAATCCCCTGTGGGAGCGGGCTTGCCCGCGATGAGGCCCTGACAGTCAATATTGATTTGGCTGACAGACCACCATCGCGAGCAAACCCGCTTACGTCTCACCCTCAAACCCCGAAATTTATTGAACCCCGCCCACACCCACCCGCCTAACTGAATGACCAGCAGGAGGGTAACCAATGCAAACCGAAACCATCTGGATCGTACTCGCCGCAGTTCTCGTAGTGATCGAGTTATGGGCAATCAACAAAGTGCGAAAAGCCGAAGGCAAATCCAGCAACAAACTCGTATGGATGGTGGTAATCGTATTTGTACCGCTATTCGGGCTGATAGCGTGGGCACTGGCGGGACCGAAACACACCGATCCCATCCCCCACTCACCGCAAGCCAGACAATGACGGGGGGTGCTGTGCGGTAAGGATTTTTGGAACTGCGCAATCGCAAAAAACAAAGCCCCGATGATTCGGGGCTTTGTTTTTTCTGACCACTCAATTTCATAAACCTGACGTCCGAAAATCTCGTAGGAATTTACCCTTTGTGGCGAGGGGATTTATCCCCGTTGGGTCGCGAAGCGGCCCCAAAACCTGCACCCCATTTCCCAAGGCACTCCACACGGCCCGAATCACCGCGACAAGCCCGAAAACAGTGGCATTCAGCCTTGTCACAACAAACTCCTAACCGTCCTACAGCCCGGTTGTGAGCACCAAAATGACCGCCTATATTCGACCCGTCGCTGACCGCAGTTAGCGACAGGGTTTCGTAGCCCAACAGAAGTGGTCACACCGCTAAATAACAACTGTGGCAAACTTTGCCGCCATTACGTTATGGCGGCTGTGTGTGGGAGACCTTCGGGTCTGCCGGCTTTGATCTCTTCTCCGGTCTGCGAACCCGCACATAGCTGCCACCCAATTGTTTCGCAGCAGAAAGGTGGCTTCATAATCCTTTGAAGAGCTCATCCTTATGACAACGAACAATCCGCCTCGCCGCTTCACCCCCATGTCCCAATTCGCCACCGAATACCCCGTCCTGCTCATCGACAGCGACGCCCCACTCCGCGAACTCCACAACTGCGTCAGCGAACGCCTCAGCGCCGTCCTCAAATACCTCAACCTCATGGCCTGCACCAGCCTCCCCGACTACGCCGAAAACGACATCAACACCGTCACCAACATCGCCCGGATCATGGTCCAGGATGTGAGCGATGTGTTTCGGGTGATTGAGCAACGTGGGTTTGATACCTCCAAAGGCCAGTGATCGAATTTCAGCCAAAAAAAACCCGCATTGATGCGGGTTTTTATTACTTGATCATATGTTCAGCGAGTCGCTAGTCCATTGTGCGTTCAGGTTCAAAGCCTGCTGGCGATTTCCTTCCATATGTAGGCGTAGTTGTATTTCAGCCAGCGAACCAGCACTTTATCGAACTGCCTGCGAAACCAATTTCGTTCTCTTGCTGCCAGCCTTTCCTCTATCGAGACTCTGAGTATGTCAGGATCAAAGCCCGTCCATACCGGAGGCACAGCTGCTACAAGATTGGTGAAACACACCGGTGCGACCTCTGAATAAAGGATTTCGTACAGAATGTCAGGGTCGACGCCTCTGACCTTCTTCGCTACATAGTCATATTCGACTGGGAAATCGTTGAATGGCTCGGAGAGTGCGGCTCTGACCTTTGTCAGTTGTGGTTCAGTCAGAAGATGTCCCAATGTGTGAATTCCTCCAGCTCTTCATCCAGTGAGCTCGCCACCGCTTCGCCTGCGACACCACCGGCGACTGTCCCAGCCAAGACAACTGCAATTGCGCAAATGGGCATGGCAGGGCCGCAAAGCGTGCTTACGCCCATGCCCGCGAGGATACCGCCCAACGCACCCGCACCAACAATGATGCCTTGGCGCACCGCTTCTTTGGGTTTGTTTTCAGCATCCAATATTTGATAGGTCGCCAGAGCGGCGGTCACCAGAACGCCGAGCTTGCCCATGATCAGCATTTTTTTGGTGCCGGTCGTGAATTTGGCATTATCACGGCCCGAGGATTCCAGAATGGCGTAGTGGACCTTATTTTTTTCTACTTCTGAAAGGCTGTCGTAACCCTTTTGGAATAGGTTTTCAGCGTACATATCTAAGAGCGTTTTGAGCCCCTTTCCTTCCTTTTTCTTCCTTTGGACGATAGCCAAACCCTGCGCAGAGGTAAGTTTGCGATGTTCCATCATGATTTTGTTTCGCATCTCATGACTGAACTTCACACCTTCTTGCGCAGTAATCTTTCCAGCTTTCACGTCATCCCGAGTTTGCTGAGACATGCGATTGATGTTCCTGGTGTAGCTTGCCCTGACTTTTTCATCAGAGATGGCATCCAGAGAAAACCTCAGGGCAGTGCCCTCCATCAGCTCTAACGCCCTATCGAGGGGCGAGTCTTGCAAGGCGTGCTCACGCTGAACGACATAGCTGCCGGTGACAATGTACGGCTCTGTCATAGGATGGTCCTTATCCTAGAATTTGGTTCAATAGGCTCTCAGTGAGCGAGGGCGCCTCTGCGGATGCTTGCTCTTCAAACTTGAGCATCACGCACGTCGTGCCCGACGGGTTCGAAAATCTAACAGCGTTGTCCTTATCGAATACGCCGGGGAGCGATGAGCCGTCCTCAAAGTGCGCGGTGCACGATAAGCCCTCATAGCTTTCTTCAGCACGGACTCTGAAGCCGATCCAGCTCGCGTAACCCGCCAACAACGAGGGAGGAACAAACTCGCAGGCTGTATGGGTACTGCCAATTATCACCGTCCCCGACCCGCCAACTACAACGCCGCCGTGGGTGCCACCAGTGTCGATGGTTGCGGCATTCTTGCCGTTGATGAAAACAGTCGACGACAGCCCTGATGAAAGCGCACTGCCGCACGTGCAGGTGTCGCCTTGCCGTGCTGCGGAAAGTCCGTCGAAAAACACGTCGGGAGAGCCTACCGCAATGGGATTAGTACCGTGCCCTGGCAACGGGCAGCTGTATGGATCACTCTTCCGCGCTGCTGGCTTAGCCACTATGACCTCCTGTCAAATCCGTGTGAGCGTCGTAACCTACCAGAACAGATCGCCCATTAGAAATCTCTGTGGTGATGGGCGCATGCAATGATCAGCGATCAGCGCCTGCATGAACTGATCAGCGCTTGAACCAAGAATTAACTATGGAGTGAAGAAAAAGCTGCATTTGAATGCAAAGGTCAAGGGCAGCAATCGGCCATCACGAGCCATGGTGATGCAGCAGAAAACGCAGCGGCCAGTGCAGTTCGAGATCACTGAGCAAACACGGTTTGCTGTCGCGGCCTGGATACATCAGGCCCAGCTACGCAGCGAGGACTGCCTTTTTCCTAGCCGGCTGCATACCTCAGACCATCTATCCACTCGGCATACGCTCGTATCGTCAACGGCTGGGTGAAAGCCGTTGGCCTTGATCCAGCCATGTATGGCACTCATACAATGAGACGTACGAAAGCATCACTGATCTATCGCAGGACGAAGAACCTGCGGGCTGTTCAACTGCTACTCGGCCATACGAAGCTGGAGAGCACCGTTCAATATCTGGGGATTGAGGTCGACGACGCCTTGGAGATGGCGGAACAGACTGAGGTTTGACCATGCATAGCGACGGTCGAAGTCAGGCCGTCGCTAACAGGCCAAACGCGGACTCTGACGAGATTCACTCATTAGTCGTCGAGGACGCTTCCAATGACTACCCATTGCTGAAGCCTTACCGCTAGAGAGTCGCGAAAATACTGAATACGTTGCGTATTTTATGATGGCACTTTAGTCTTTCCATCATAAAAAAATAGTCGATATGACAGGGATCAAAGATGCTTCATATGCATGAGTTATCGGGGTTGAAAAATAGTCCTCCGATTCTACAGCTTGACAACAAAATGTTATGGGACAGCGTTCCGCTCTGGTTAGCAGTTGAATGCAAGTCAGCATCCAAGAGAAAACTCATGCCACTGGAGGTTATTCTATGAGCGTTACGCTGAAAAACCTCGGTCTCGCCTGGCGCAAGGCAAAAGTTGACCTCTACTATTCGACTCAGCCACAGATCTTGGAAATGGCCGAGTATGAAGACGACCTTGAAAAAAATCTTGAGCTGCTGAGAGAAAAGCTAAACGGCGAGGATGAGCGCTGGATTAGCGAGGCCAGCTTTCTTGGTGAATGGACACTGGCACCAAAGGCCATCAAGTTTGATCCCGTCGAAAAAAAAGAAGGCTCAGCACTTATCTTTGCTTCCCCTGAAGATGAGTGGCTTAGCCTGACTGAGGGCGGTAAACAACCTACAGCCGAATTCCGCCTTATGGCCCAGTGCAGCATGGACTTCCATACAATGTCCACGTTGTGGATGATGGAAGTCGGCAATCACTTTGATAAGGTGCTTGGCGACAATATTTACGGTAGTCGCCTGCGCCGAAATCGCCGACATCAAATCAACAAGCTGTCACTGGGTTCATTCAAGCCCTACCTCAAGCCGTTTCGTGACTGGCGCGACGGCGGAATCAAGGCTATGCGTTCAGCTCTGGCCGACAAAAAGAAAGTACTAGCGCTCACGGCTGACGTGACCAGTTTCTACCATGAACTCAATCCCGGCTTCATGCTGGATGAAAAATTTCTTCGCTTGGCAGAAATCCAACTTAGTGAAGCTCAGGCGAAGCTTCACCGCATTTTCATTGGAGCCTTGAAAATGTGGGCGAAGAGGACGCCCTTAGGCAAAGGTTTACCGGTTGGACTTCCTGCGTCCGCCGTCGTAGCCAATTCCGCATTACTCCGGCTTGACCAATTCATTGAGCAACAAGTTGTGCCGCTCTATTACGGCCGTTACGTTGATGACATCATGCTGGTGATGGAGAATACCAGCGATATCAAAACCACTGAGCAATTCTGGAAATGGGTATTCAGCCGCGATGGCGGTAAGGATCTGCTTGAGAGTAAGGGCGGTAGTATTATTTTCAAACCGGATTATCTCACTGACAGCCGTATCGCCTTTGAGAACAGTAAGAACAAATTATTTGTCCTTTCTGGCGACCCGGGCATCGCATTGGTAAATGCCATCTCCGAACAGATCAACCAGCGTGCAAGTGAGTGGCGCGCTCTGCCAAACTTACCAACCGCACCCAATACCGTTGCTACTGACCTGCTCAAGGCTACCAACCACGCAGGAGAGCAGGCCGATAACTTGCGCAAAGCCGACGCTTTGACCATGCATCGAGCAGGCTTCGCTCTCAATTTGCGCGACTACGAGGCCTATGAACGAGATCTCCTCCCCCAAGCCTGGCAGGAACATCGTCATACATTTTTCGATGCCGTAATCGATCATCTTTTGAAACCGGTGAAATTCTTCGATTTAGCCCAATACTTACCACGCATAGTTCGTATGGCAACCACATGCGAAGACTTCAATCAACTAAGTAGACTTATCAAAGCCCTTGATGCTTTGCTATTAACTGTCGAAAAAGATTGTCAGATAGAGATAAAGGCGCACAAAGAAGCGGTATCGGTAGATAAATGCTTAGAGCGTTGGCGCCTTTCTATGGCAACTACGCTTTATGAAAACATCGTTTCTGCCTTTCCAAACTCCATGAGCAAAAAAGGCGCAGCAAGCTGGAATAAACTCTTGGAAAAACTCGAGACCAGCTTGGACTTCATCGGCTCTTATCTGTTTGGAATGCTAGAGGATTTAGGGGATGTTCAGAAAACCTATACTTTCCTGTTCAGTCACGACTTGGCACACACTCCATTACGCTTCGCTGGCCTACCTAAAGAGATGCTCAGTCCGCGAGGCATTCCGCAGCTCAACGATCTCAAGACAATGAAATCCGCTGGGCTGTTAGGTAAAAAAGTGCTTGGAGGTATAGGTATTTTAGCTGATTGGCTCAATTTGGATCATGGCACCCCTGCCGGGATGGTTTTCGCCACTCGTCCTTTCAGTCTTAGTGAGCTGTATCTAATAGCGCCCAACCCTTTTGCAGAGCAAAAAATCTCTCGACTTGGTAAAGTCATCTGGGCTTTGCGCGGATTTGAACTGAAAGATCACCAAATGCCCTATTGCGATGCAGACTCGAAGGCACTTTGTATTCCCAATGGTGCTCCTACCGCTAAACAGACTATAGCAGTAGCCAGTTGGGAAACCCTCGACCAGAGTTTTGTAGCCGCAGCAATGGGCAAACCCGACCCAGACAGCCGTCGTCGTTATCAGCGCCTCAACAGGCTAATCAACGAGCTAATATCAAGACCTGATGGCAGCAGTTACTTGATACTTCCAGAGCTGGCCCTTCCACCCCAGTGGTTCATGCGCATAGCAGAAAAACTCAAAGGTCGCAGAATCTCGCTAATTACCGGGGTAGAGTATCTCCACAGCGGCAAGCGTGTACACAATCAGATCTGGGCTTCACTCACTCATGACGGCCTAGGCTTCCCCTCTCTTATGCTTTATAGACAGGACAAGCAATTCCCGGCATTCCATGAAGAGCAGGAGTTATTCAGGCTCGCAGGAGTCAGGATGAAACCCGCAGTAAAATGGAAATCGCCACCACTGATTCAGCACGGAGACTTTCGCTTCGGCTTACTTAACTGCAGCGAACTAACCAACATTCACTACCGAGCAGCCATGCGCGGTCAGATTGATGCTCTATTCGTGCCAGAGTGGAATAGCGATACGGATACATTCAACGCCTTAGTGGAATCAGCAGCTATAGATATCCACGCCTACGTAATACAGTGCAACAACCGCCAGTACGGTGATAGCCGCATACGCGCGCCTTACAAGGAGCGCTGGAAGCGCGACATACTGCGGGTAAAGGGCGGAAATCATGATTACTGCATAACTGGCGAGATCGATGTGCAAGCTCTTCGTCAGTTTCAGTCCAGCTATCGCTCACCGTCTAAGGATTTCAAACCTGTCCCTGATGGATTCAATGAAGATATGGCCCCCAAGCGAAAAATAATACCCAAAGGGGGCCAGGGATAAGTCCAAGTCTATAGTTAGCTCGGCGAGGCCATGGGCGGGTGTCCGCTTCTGGGCCGTCTCCACCTGATCAGTCGACTGACCGCTATTGGCCGTTTTCTGCCCCTCGCGAAAGGCAGATAACGACCCAGGCTGTGTGAAAACACCTGCAATTGTCTAATCTTCTGATCGTCGAGATCGTATCGGGGGCGATCATGAAGCGATTCATCGAAGGTGAGGCACGGACGCAAGTGACGTTTCTGCCGGAGTGTCTGGACGATTACGTAGCCGAAGAAAATCCAGTGCGCGTGGTCGATGTTTTCGTCGATGAACTCGACCTGGGCGCACTTGGTTTTGAGGGCGTCGATCCTGCCGCAACTGGTCGTCCGGCCTATCACCCAGCGGTGTTGCTGAAGATCTATATCTACGGCTATCTCAATCGGATTCAATCCAGCCGCCGACTTGAGCGTGAGGCCGAGCGCAACGTCGAGTTGATGTGGCTAACGGGGCGTTTGGCTCCGGACTTCAAAACCATTGCCGACTTTCGCAAGGACAACGGCAAAGCCATTCGCAGCGTATGCCGCCAGTTCGTAGTTCTTTGCCGCAACCTCAATCTCTTCTCCCAGTCGATCATCGCCATCGACGGCAGCAAATTCAAAGCCGTCAATAATCGCGACCGCAACTTCACTCAGGGCAAAGTGAAGGCACGCATGCAGCAGATCGAGCAGAGTATTGATCGATATCTGGCGGCGATGGATTCGGCGGATCGGGCAACACCCGAAGTCGCCGAGGCCAAAGCAGAGCGGCTTAAAGAAAAGATAGAAACACTGAAAAAGCAGATGCAGAAACTCAAGGACATCGAGGCGCAGCTCCACGAAAGTCCAGACCAGCAGATCTCCCTCACAGACCCAGATGCACGCTCAATGGCTACGAGCGGCCGAGGCACCGGAACGGTTGGCTACAACGTACAAACAGCTGTCGACGACAAACACCATCTGATCGTTGCCCATGAGGTGACCAACGTTGGTAATGATCGTGGGCAACTGAGCAATATGGCGAACCAAGCGCGTGAAGAAATCGAGGCTGAATCGCTAACGGTGGTTGCCGACCGAGGCTATTACAAAGGTCTGGAAATCCTTGCTTGCGAGCAAGCCGGCATCACTACCTTCGTACCGAAACCCCTCACATCTGGCAGCAAAGCCGAAGGCAGATTCGGCAAACAGGATTTCATCTATCTTATTGCGTCGGACGAGTATCGATGCCCAGCGGGGCAGTTACTAACCAGGCGGCATTCGTCGATGGAAGACGGCATGTTATTGCATTGTTACTACTTCTCGGGCTGCCAGTCCTGCTCAATGCAAAAGCAATGTACGACGGGTAAGGAGCGCCGTGTGAAGCGCTGGGAACATGAGGCTGTAGTCGACGCGATGCAGGTTCGGCTAGAACATGATCCAGCGATGATGAGGGTTCGTCGACAGACCGTTGAACATCCTTTTGGAACGCTCAAGTACTGGATGGGAAGTACCCACTTCCTGACCAAAACCCTGCCGAGGGTGAGCACTGAGATGAGCCTTCATGTGCTCGCCTACAACCTCAAACGAATGATGAGCATCTTCGGCATCGCAGGACTGCTTGAGGCGATCAGGGCGTGAACCCAGCCGCTTGGCTCGCCAGTTAGAAGCCGTTTGGGCCGCTGACGCGGCCCAAACGGCATTACGAACGTCTATGTCACTGACTAAGCTAATTCGTGCTTTCGCCCGCTGATTCCTTAGGCAACCCTCGCGACTCTCAGTTTTCGAGGTTTCTAGCGCGTTTTCACACAGCCTGGACCCATTGCAGCCATTCCCGAACGCCCAGGCACGCATTCCCAGTAAGCGGAGCGAATGACTTGAGTCGCCTGTCAGGAGCTGAGCTGGTCGAATAGCTTTTGCACAAAAACATCGCCCGCCACTGAGTCTGATAGGAAATAATGCCCAGACCAATTGTCCCAGCCGGCTGCGAGGCTGAACTCAGCACATTGGAAATTCTGGTGAATTTTTTCATCAATGCCTATGACAGGTGAACCCAATCGTTTGAACCCTCGGAGTTTGATCAGGTTTTCAGCTAGCGATAGCCAACAGGCGTCTGACAACTCGTTGAAATTGAGTGTCAGATGTCCATTAGCTGCCGTGTCGAGAGTTGGGTTCATCTATTGCCGTCTAAGGTTTGGCGCGAAGGGAATGCACAAACGTGGTTGCGGGGGCGTTGTTTAGGTGCCTGATCAAGTTTGAGACCGTTTTATTGCGTTGGCGAGCTGTTCGGCGTTGTTGCGCAATTCAATGAATTTTTCGTTTAGCTCGACATGACCTGGATTCCAAGAAAGGACGCCATCGACATAGCTTTGACCAAGAATGAGATCATTTAATGAGCCCATTCCGCCATAGGCTGACAGTAGATACTCAATCCCATAGTAATCAGAATCCAGCAATAGTGCCCTTGCCTTACGCATCCAAAAGCTCCAGTGGGTGTCTCCATCGCTTTCAAGCACGATTGCAAGCTGATCAAGAATGCAGATCAGCTCTTCAGTTTTCGGTCCCATTTCTCGACATCGTCCAAAGTGAAACGCGGCATGGGCGGGATGATCCGCTGTTGAGTATTTCTCGCCCGCTAGCTACATAAGCTACTGTTTCGCCATTAGGGTGTCCACAGGCCGCTTTTGGCCGAAGACGGCATTGGCTGCGTGTGGGTAATGAGGCTAGAGAGTCTTTGCGCTGGTGGGTCATGACCCGAGTCTGTATATTTCGGATTTTATAACTGTATTGAGGGAAATGTGAAAATATTTCGTCAGTTACTGAGGGAGTTCTGGATACCATTTTTAATCTCTTTGGCGTGGACCGCTTATTCTACGTGGGGCGGCGGTGCAGATATTAAAAAAATAGTATCTATTTTTGGACCTACCTTCTTCTTGATAAGTTGGATCGTGGGACAAGTTTTTAGGGTTCGAAAGCAGGTGGGTGTAGAGAGTAGCTTTACTAATGTCGAACACCGTCTGGAAAAGCTCACGTATAGCCTGGAGCGTAATGTGAGGACAATGGTCGGCCATATAAATGGAGGCGACAGCTTCTGTTACCTAATGCCGAATGGGAAATATGAACATAAAGGTGCAAGTTTTGTTTTAAGGCATTGTGGAGAGTTCCCATTATTCAACCTGCAAGTTCGCATTGTTGACATTGATTCCTTGAGGCAGGGTGTTACTGCGGAACACTCCTTCACTATTGATGAATTTTCAGTGACAGGTACTAACCTACTCGATACTCCTCATTTTTCGGAATCCAGAGCGCTTAACATATTTTATCATTCCAGAAGCGGGAGGGTTGTTCAAGAGGTTAGATTTGCGCAGGTCGGTGATCAGAGATGCTACGCCTACCATATTACACGTGACGGTGAGGTGTTGGCCCAATACTTGCCCGAAGGCTTTGAGCTAGACGAGGAGGACAAAAAGTCATGGCTTAAAACCACAGGAGTTAGTGGGCCTCAGGCACATTGGACGATAGAATATGCATTCCTTGATCTTATGAAAGCGAATGCAGTCTCTCGATGAAAATCGTGTTGTCATACGATGCCTTTGAGCACTGATAGCGGCGGCTACGAAGGTTAAGTGGCTGGTATTGGCCGTTGGCCGTCGGTCGCGAACGACCGATTAAATCCACAGGCAGGAGCGGGCAGTAAAAAAGGTTGATAACATTAACATTTCGCGGGTTAACTCTTGGCAATGTTAAAGTGATATGGCTCTATTGAAGCTTTGCTGCGGCTTAGTGTGATGCCCCTCAAATCAGGACTTGGATCGATTCATGAAGAAACAGATTACCATCAACCAACACTACGTTCCGCAACACTACATGAAGCTGTGGGCCGATGCGAGCGGGAAAATCTGGTTGCATGACCTAGCCAACAATATAAACGGCAAGACGGGAACAAAGAGTATTCTTTCAAATGAGTACTTTTACGAAGACGACAAAAACAAGCCAACCAACGAAATTGAAGATATTCTAGGAGAAATTGAAAATAAGGCAGCTCCTGTTCTTAAGGCAATCGCAGTGATCATCCTGTTTCCGAGTTTTTTACTAGTACAGCCGATGTTCTTCCGCAGCCTGTATATAACCTTTTGCATGAGACACAAATCATTGCATTGTTCCCCATATCGCCGACGTTTCATTGCACCCTGATCCATAGAGATAATAAGCAAAGGCTCAAGACTCCTTACCATTCTAGGCAATTGAGTTCAAATGGTCTGAATGGTTTGCCAATTTCATGGATGTGGATTGACGAGGCGCTCATCGGTTATTTCAGAGACTTGCATTCACGCTTTGGCAGGAAACATCTGATCAGCAATCGCGACGAAGCGGCCCTATTAAATAACTAACTGCGCTCTGGAAAGAAGAAAGTTTAGTTATGTATAATCTAATTTTGCGCGCTGATGTAGGCCTTTCTATAAAGCGAGCGCCGCAAAGATCGCCACGGGAACTAGAAGACGATGCTATTTTCTGTTCTATGAAGTCCTTTGGATGTTTTGTTCTGGTGCTGCGTTTCGTGGCGTGCACTTGCGTTTGGAATCGTCACTGGTGCCGAATTCGACGTAATCAAGGCATATTCAGTTCTAAGATTGAAAATGAATGGCCTTGAGGGTCTGCTTTTGGCCGAATCCAGACGGTTGCGGCTCGCGGACCCCGGGATCGAGGAGAACGGTAGGATAGTTGTGGCCGTTACCCCTCAACCGCACCTGTGTGTTTTCTGGGGGCCTCGATCCGACCGCGCCATTTTGGCTATTCTCCCTAATCTGGCGCAGAAAATGAGGCTATTCGGACCTCATATCACCATCGCGAACTACCCCGGCTTGCCAGCAGAGCGAAAATGAAATACTGTTTATTTATACAGTTTTTGCCGTGCCGAGATGACCGATATCAGGTGTTGACCACAGAAATCGAAGCATGAAGGAATGTGGCCTCATGCCAGTATGAGCTAGAATCCCCGCCACTCCGGGGGATGCCCGCTGCTTACGATAAGGACTGTCATGGAATTTCAGCTGCAAGGGTTTGTGTTTCACAAGATAGTGACCAACCAGCGTGACAAAAGCGTTGTATTGCTCCCTCGCGAACGACAGATTGATCTTCCAGAACCCAAGGCTGACACCCTTGTGAGCACGATCCTGACGAGTTACCAAGGCGAGGGCAACATGGCGTACGCCCGCATCCTGGCCGACAGCTGGTTCGACACCAAAACCAAGCGCTATTTCGCTAAGGAGCTAGGGTTTTATCAGTTCTCTAGGGATACCCTTGCTCAGCTTAAAATCGAACTAGAGAAAGCTCCACTGGCTACCGGCGGATTCTTAACCATCATCGACTATCTGATGGATGGAGAGCCTAATCTCATGATTGTTCTTATAAAGAATGCCAAGGGAATCGGTATCGATGAGAACCTCAACCTTGAGGAAATCGACACTCTCGATATCGACAAGCTGCACTTTGCGGCGAATATTGACATACGCCGTTGGCAGGAGGCTGATAAGGATCTAGAGGCGCCCCATGTTTCGTTCTTGAAGGGTAAGAATCGGAAGGACACGGTGGTTGGCTATTTCAAATCCCTCCTTGGGATTGATGAAGAAGCCTATTTGGACCCATCCAAACACACCCAACAACTCGTGACCTTGATAAAAAACTATTGTGAGGAGTTCAAGAGCGAGGACGAGGCGTTGAACAGCCGCCGTGCCATTCAAGAGTGGGCGGACGGGAAAATTGCCAAGGGAGAGAGCATTACCCTGCGTGAAGTGGCTAACCAACTGGAACCGAGCGACCCTGATAATTTCATCACTTATGTCACTCAGAGCAAAATAGAGATCCCCGCAGAATTCGAGCCGGTAGCCAAACACCTGAAGTCACTTCTCAAATACAGAGTCTCGGGACCTAATAAGGAATATACGCTGTCGTTCGAGCAGGCGGCCTTGGAAAACAAGACCATCTACCTGAATGCTGAGGGGCACCTAGTCATCACCAAGGTCCCTGAGAGCATCAAGCCAAACATTCCGAAAGCCTGATGATGGCTTCCATTACGCCCATCGACGAAATAGAGGATATTCTGCGGTTGAACCGCATGTGTCCGTTGCAATGGTCCGATCATCGACTCACAGCGACGTTGCGCCTGCAAGCGCCGCAGCGCTCAATTTTGGACAGGCTGAACGAGAGCGACACAGTCGAGGTTGAGGTGCGTCTGAATGGGCGACTGATCACATTTGGCGCCGCCGCCGAGCAGAACGTCGATATCGCTATCACTCCTCCTCGCGGGTCTCAGTATTGTCTAGCTAAAGACGAGGACGATCTGCTCGCCGTCTTCAACCTGCACTGCCTGCCTGAGCATTTCGCACTGCTCGACTCGGGCTATAAAACCTGGGACGACGAACTGACGAACAGCCCTCCTGCGGTGATCCGGGCTTCCAGTTTCATCAAAGAGCTTGAGCGCAATGCCATATTGGAAGTGACAGGAAGTCGCTTTACGCTGATGACCTACGACCAGAAAATCTATCTGACCTATGGAGTCAGTGCACCTATGGTGCGGCGTACCGCCGGCAGCGTCGCCAATGGCCTAAAAAAACTGGAGGAAATGCTATCCGACTCGCTGCACGGAACCGAAAAGAAACGGCTCATTCGTAACGCACTAATTTCCAGCTTGAAGTCCTGCGAAGAACCCAACCGGTTGGCGCACTTGTTAAGCCACTGCGATGAAATCCTTGAAAATGCGCAGCAGAACTATGAGCTGTTCATCTCCAATTTTTCTTTCAACAACGATCTCGACAAGCTCAATGAGCAGAAGCGAGAATTCAGCGTCAAGCTCAATGGATTGCTTATAGGTATTCAAGGCAAACTGCTGGCAATACCTGTATCCACGATACTAGCCACAACGCAACTAAAAGACTCGACAGACGACAGTCATCTCACCATTAATTGTACGGTCATGATGTCGTCCCTTTTTTTCCTGACGATCATTGTTTGGCTCATCAAAAGCCAGATGATTGCCATCAATGCGATCAGGTATGAGATCGTGCAGAAGGAAAAGCGCTTCCGTCAGGAGTTGCCAAAGCTATTCACTGAAGTAGCGACGATTTTCGAGAGTTTGAAATCCGACTGCAATCTAAACTTGAAAATGGCGTGGTCGCTCACTCTACTTTCCTTTGTACTGACGGCCGTCACAGGCTACGTGTTTGTGGTCAAGACGCCGGAAGCTATGTTGCTGCTGACGCTGCTGCTCGAATGGGCCTCAGAGTTGTGGACTTGCGCCGTAACGAGAGGTGGCAAATTGCTGGACATATTTTTTTCCGGTAGGACTTGGTAGGCTTGTTCGGAGCCATGACCATCCGCAGGCGGCAACTACCGCCCTGTGCTGTCGCAGAACTCAATCTTTAAGCTTATGTGATCCGGAGAGCGGCGTCGGGGCTTAGACGTAGCTTGCCGCAGGCTTCACATCCCGCCAGGCTACTTAGCCCACCATAATTTGCTGTCCCATTTACTAAGCCGCACTCCTTGTCGGCTCGTTTTTTTGACCTGACCAGTTATTTTCATAGGGTTTACGAACCTATTTTCAAGCACGACCGGCAGCTTTTGGCCGATTACTGCCTGTCATGACAAGTAATAGTCGACACTTGGCAGCCGTTCGAGATACCGGATGCGTGGCGTAGTTAGAAGTGAAGTCCATTTACTTTGAAAACCCCTCTGCCGCAGTTTCCATTGGGCATTAGTGTTGGCCGCAGACGCAGCCTTCGGCAGCTACCACAGGTTGGCGTCCGTTTTGATATCAGAAGTTAGCCGGGGTGTTAGCACTGATGATTTCCGCCTCATCCGCCCCAATATTCCGAAACCGATGCGGCAGGGTCGTCGGAAAGTAATACCCATCCCCAGCATTCAGCACACTAATCTGCCCATCAACGGTCAGCTCAACCGTACCCCGCGTAACCAACCCACACTCCTCCCCTTCCGAATGCACAATCGGCTCCTCCCCCGAACTCGCACCAGGCGCGTATTGCTCGCGCAACAGCCGCATCTGCCGGCTCGGCACCGAAGCGCCAATCAACAACAAACGCAATCCATGACGGCCGAGATCCGGCTGTTCATTGGCGCGGAACACGTATTGGTGCTCGCGGGGTGGCTGGTCGAAGGTGAAGAAGTCCGCCAAAGACATAGGAATGCCTTCAAGCAGTTTTTTGAGGGAGCTGACGGAGGGACTGACGCGATTCTGTTCGATCAGGGAGATGGTGGCATTGGTGACGCCGCTACGCCGGGCCAGCTCGCGCTGGGACAGTTTGTAGCTTTCGCGTACTAATTTGAGTCGTGAGCCCGTGTCCATGACAGCCTTATGCGAAGAATACTTAAGGGTTATGGGGGTGGATGGCGGGCGACTTTTGGCCGCGAAAAACACCGCTTCCCTGTCCCGGAAATTTGAAAGGCGGGTATTAAATCACGTTTGGTGGTGTTGCTCAGCAGGTTCGATGGGTGGGTGGGTGAAAAGGTTGTTGGGCGCTGATGGCAGCCAGTTCAGTGATGCAAATTGTGGGAATGAGTCTGCTTGCGATGGGGGTGTGCCTGGCGATATCGATGGTGACTGATATGGCCTCTTCGCGAGCAGGCTCGCTCCCACAGGTTGGTCCCGGTCGATCACAAATGCTGTGTGCACCTAGATCTACTGTGGGAGCGAGCCTGCTCGCGAATGCGGTGTGTCAGTCAACATCAATGGTGACTGGTATGGCCTCATCGCGAGCAAGCTCGCTCCCACAGGGATTGCGCTGCTTAGATACCGAACCGGTCACGCAGCGCGTAGTACGCGGCGCCCATGGCGGTGAGTGGGGCCTGGAAGGTGCGGCCGCCGATCATGGGCATGTGCGGGAGCGAAGCGAACGCGTCGAAGCGTTCGGCGTCGCCGCGGATCATCTCCGAGATCAGTTTGCCGGCCAGGTGCGAGCAGGTGACGCCGTGGCCGCTGTAGCCTTGCATGTAGTAGGCGTTTTTCTCGATGCGGCCGAATTGCGGCATGCGGGACATGGTCAGCAGGAAGTTGCCGGTCCAGCGGTAGTCGATTTTCACGTCCTTCAGTTGCGGGAAGGTCTTGAGGATTTTCGGCTTGATCAGTTGTTCGATGTCGTCCGGTTCGCGGGCGCCGTAGACCACGCCGCCGCCGTACAGCAGGCGGTTGTCAGCGGTGAGGCGGTAGTAGTCGAGCAGGTAGTTGCAGTCTTCGACGCAGTAGTTGTTTTTGATCAGGCTGCGCGCGACTTTCTCGGACAACGGTTCGGTGACGACGATTTGCGAACCGCACGGCATGCTTTTGCGCGTGACGCGGTTGTCGAGGTCTTGCGGCAGGTAGGCGTTGCCGGCGATCAGCAGGTACTTGGCGCGCACCACGCCTTTGGCGGTGCGTACGGTGATCGGTTCGCCGTAGGTGATTTCCACCGCCGCCGATTGCTCGTAGATTTTGCCGCCCAGGCCGGTGATGGCCGAGGCTTCGCCGAGGGCCAGGTTCAGCGGGTGAACGTGGCCACCCTGCAGGTCGAGCAGGCCGCCGACGTAGTTGTCGCAACCGACTTCGCGCTTGATGTCGGCCGCGTCGAGCATTTTCAGGTTCTTGTTGCCGTAGCGTTCCCAACTGCTTTTCTGCTCAGCCAGGCCTTTGAGTTGCTTTTTGTTCAGCGCAGCGAAGATGCCGCCCGGCTTGTAGTCGCACTGGATGTCGTAGTGTTGTATGCGCTGACGGATGATGTCGGCGCCTTCGAAAATCATGCTGCCGAGGACTTCGGCGGTTTTGTCGCCGTAGCGTTCTTCGATCACATCAACGTCGCGGCTGTAGGAGTTGACCAGTTGGCCGCCGTTGCGACCGCTGGCGCCGAAACCGACTTTGGCGGCTTCGAGCACGGTGACGCTGTAGCCTGCTTCGGCGAGGAACAGTGCCGAGGACAAACCGGTGTAGCCGGCGCCGATCACGCAGACGTCGCAATCGACCGCTTGTTCCAGCACCGGGAAGTCGCCGGTGAAGTTGCGGGTGGCGGCGTAGTAGCTGTTTACATGCTTTTGATTAACAGAGCTTTGTTTCATAGGTTTCTCCGATGGCCGCTGGCACCTGCCGGCGGCCGCCGTTGTAGAGGTGTTAGAGCTTGATCCAGGTCGCTTTGAGTTCGGTGTATTTGTCGAACGCATGCAGCGATTTGTCCCGACCGTTACCCGACTGCTTGAACCCGCCGAACGGCGCGGTCATGTCGCCGCCGTCGTACTGGTTGACCCAGACGCTGCCGGCGCGCAAGCCGCGCGCAAAGGTGTGGGCCTTGCTCAGGTCGCTGGTCCACACGCCGGCGGCCAGGCCGAAGATGCTGTCGTTGGCAATCGCCAGCGCTTCATCGAAGGTGTCGAAGGTGATCAGCGACAGCACCGGGCCAAAGATTTCTTCCCGGGCGATGGTCATGGCGTTGGTCACACCGTCGAAAATCGCCGGTTCCACGTACAGGCCACCGGTGTCTTCGAGGGTGCGACTACCGCCCGCGATCAGTTGCGCGCCCTGGTCTTTGCCGACCTGGATGTAGCGCAACACGTTGTCCAGTTGACGCTGATCGACCACTGCGCCGACGGTGGTTTCTGGATCGAGGGCGTGCCCCGGTTTCCAGGCTTGCAGCGCTTCCACCAGCAGTGGAATGAACTGCTCGCGAATTGAGCGTTCCACCAGCAACCGCGAACCGGCGGTGCAGACTTCGCCCTGGTTGAAGGCAATCGCACCGGCCGCCGCTTGTGCTGCCGCGCTTAGATCCGGCGCGTCGGCGAACACCACGTTTGGACTCTTCCCCCCTGCTTCGAGCCAGACGCGTTTCATGTTGCTTTGCCCGGCGTAGATCAGCAGTTGCTTGGCAATCACGGTCGAGCCGGTGAAGGCCAGCACGTCGACATCAAGGTGCAACGCCAGCGCCTTGCCGACGGTGTGACCGTAGCCTGGCAGAACGTTGAACACGCCTTTCGGGATGCCCGCGTCCAGCGCCAGTTGGGCGATGCGGATGGCCGTGAGTGGCGACTTTTCCGAAGGCTTGAGGATGAACGAGTTGCCGGCCGCGAGGGCTGGTGCGAACTTCCAGCTGGCCATGATCAGCGGAAAGTTCCACGGCACGATGGCGGCTACAACACCTGCAGGTTCGCGAGTGATGAGGCCGAGTTGGTCGTGCGGTGTGGCGGCGACTTCGTCGTAGATCTTGTCGATGGCTTCGGCGCTCCAGCGGATCGCGTTGGCGGTCGCCGGGATGTCGATGTTCAGGGCGTCGCTGATCGGCTTGCCCATGTCGAGGGTTTCGAGCAGGGCGAGTTCTTCCTGGTTGGCCAGGATGAGATCGGCGAAGCGGATCAGGATGCGCTTGCGCTCGGCCGGGGCGAGTTTGGCCCAGATGCCGGAGTCGAAGGTGCGGCGCGCGACGGCGACTGCCGCATTGGCGTCGGCTTCGTCGGTGCTGGCGACGTTGGCCAGGAAGCGGCCGTCGACCGGGCTGATGCATTCGAAGGTGTCACCGCTGAGTGCTGCGCAGTATTGGCCGTCGATGAATGCGCGGCCTTCGATTGTTAAGGACTGGAAGCGTTGTTCCCAGTCGCTGCGAGTGTTTGTCATTGTTGTGACTCGACGCAGAGGAGTAAGTGATCGTCAGTTAAAACTTGAAATGCAATCCCTTGTGGGAGCGAGCTTGCTCGCGATAGCGGTGTGTCAGGCGACATCAATGTTGACTGTGCCGCCCTCATCGCGAGCAAGCTCGCTCCCACAGGTGATTCACCAGCCATCAAACGGTGTGCAAATACCAGTTGTACTCAAGGTCCGAGATGGAGTTCTCGAACTCGGCCAGCTCGCTTTCCTTGCACGCCACAAACACGTCGATGTACAGCGGGTCGATGTAGCGCGACATGACTTCGCTGTCGGCCAGCTCGCGCAGTGCGTCACGCAGGTTGTTCGGCAGGCTCTGCTCGTTCTGCTCGTAGCTGTTGCCTTCGACCGGTGCGCCCGGCTCGATCTGGTTGGTCAGGCCGTGGTGAATACCGGCCAGGACCGACGCCATCAGCAAGTACGGGTTGGCATCAGCGCCCGCCACGCGGTGTTCGATACGCACGGAGTCCGACGAACCGGTCGGCACACGTACTGCCACGGTACGGTTGTCGATGCCCCAGCTCGGCGAGTTCGGCACATAGAACTGCGCGCCGAAACGACGGTACGAGTTGACGTTCGGGCAGAGGAACGCCATCTGTGCCGGCAGGGTCTCGAGCACACCGCCGATCGCGTGACGCAGTGCGGCGTTCTGCTCGGGATCCTCGCTGGCAAAGATGTTGTTGCCTTCTTTGTCGAGAATCGAAATGTGCACGTGCAAACCATTGCCTGCCTGGCCCGGATACGGCTTGGCCATGAAGGTGGTGTCCATCTCGTGGTCGTAGGCGATGTTCTTCACCAGACGCTTGAGCAACACCGCGTAGTCGCAGGCCTTGATCGGGTCGTTGACGTGATGCAGGTTCACTTCGAACTGCGCCGGGGCGCTTTCCTTGACGATGGCGTCGGCAGGAATGCCCTGCTCTTTCGCGCCTTCGAGGATGTCTTGCAGGCAATCGACGTATTCGTCCAGGTCGTCGATCAGGTAGACCTGGGTCGACATCGGACGCTTGCCGGACACCGGCGAGCGTGGCGATTGCGGACGACCGTTCACGTTGTCCTGGTCGATCAGATAGAACTCGAGTTCGAACGCGGCGCAGATGGTCAGGCCCATTGCATCGAACTTGCTCACGACCTGACGCAGCACTTCGCGAGGGTCAGCGAAGAACGGCTGGCCTTCGAGTTCGTGCATGGTCATTAACAGTTGCGCGGTTGGGCGCTTCTGCCATGGCTCGATGCTGAGCGTATTAGGGATGGGAAAGCAAATTCGGTCTGAGTCACCGATGTCCAGACCCAGGCCGGTGCTTTCCACCGTAGAACCGTTGATGTCCAGAGCAAACAGTGACGCCGGGAGGTTGATGCCTTTTTCGTAAACCTTATGAAGACTGGTGCGCTCGATGCGCTTACCGCGCACCACACCGTTCATATCCGCAATCAGAAGGTCGACGTACAAAACCTCAGGATATTTCTTAAGGAATGCGTTTGCTTCGTTGAGTTGAACGGCACGCAGAGGGACCGACATTTTGCACCTATTAGCTGTTAATTATTATGTTCACTACGGTTTGACGAGCCCAGTCAACCCGAACGGCAAAGTGAAGTCAATAGCGAACGCCCAGCCTCTCATCCTTTATTTTCTGGCCTTTTATGGGCACGGGAGTGCCAATTAAGTCGTGCGCACCGCTTAAATCCTGAAGATCAGACGTGCGGCGTCTAGAATTTTTTACATGAGAGTTGTTAATTAAAATCAACAAGGCTAAGCTCCGGAAAAGCTCGTTCTAGTGTGAAACTTCGAGGTGATAAAAATGGCATTCAAGCCATTGATCGGCGTTACAGCGTGCGTCAAACAGATTGGCCTGCACCCCTACCATGTCAGCGGCGACAAGTACTTGCGTGCTGTCAGCGTCGCGGCTTTGGGGCTGCCGGTCATCATTCCTTCCTTAGGCAAATTGACTGAGATTGAAGATGTGCTCGCACATCTCGACGGTCTGCTGCTGACCGGCTCGCCGTCGAATGTGGAACCCTTCCACTATCAAGGCCCCGACAGCGCCCCCGGGACGGATCACGATCCGCAACGGGACGCCACCACCCTTCCTTTATTGCGTGCAGCCATTGCGGCCGGCGTGCCGGTGCTCGGCATCTGCCGCGGCTTTCAGGAAATGAACGTGGCGTTCGGGGGCAGCCTGCATCAAAAGGTCCACGAACTACCCGGCATGCTGGATCACCGGGAAGCGAATCATCCGGACCTGGCTGTGCAGTACGCGGCGGCTCACGCGGTCAACGTGCAACCGGGCGGTGTGTTCGAGGCGCTGGATTTGCCGCAGGTGTTCCAGGTCAATTCGATTCACAGCCAGGGCATCGACCGGCTGGCTCCCGGCCTGCGCGCCGAAGCCGTCGCACCGGATGGTTTGATCGAGGCTATTTCGGTCGAGCACAGCAAGGCTTTCGCCGTCGGCGTGCAATGGCACCCGGAATGGCAGGTGCTTTCGAACCCTCCTTATCTGAGTATTTTCCAGGCGTTTGGCGAGGCGTGCCGGCAACGGGCGGCGTTGCGTAATACGCGCTGACTTAACACTCGATTAATCAATTTACTGCCCCCGTGAGTCAGGCGGGCGCGCCTTTGCGCGCCAGTCCCTCACGACAACAACAAACGCGATAACAACAAGTACGAACAGGCAGCCAGGACGGCGGCGCCGAATAAGCCCGACCGGGCTTGCAATCCACTATTAAGTCAGGCCGCGTTGGCCCGACGACTGAAACCTGTTGGGAGTTTCACATGGCAAACGCCTCCAGCATCTACAGGAAGGCTCTTGAAGGTCACCAGTCACCGAAAAAGGTGCTGGTGAAAGTCGACCGCGTCACCAAGAAGTTCGACGAAACCACCGCGGTGGACGATGTCTCGCTAGAGATTCATCAAGGCGAAATCTTCGCCCTGCTCGGCGGTTCCGGCTCCGGTAAATCGACCCTGCTGCGGATGCTCGCAGGCTTCGAGCGCCCGACCGAAGGACGGATTTTGCTCGACGGTGTCGACATCACCGACATGCCGCCGTACGAACGACCGATCAACATGATGTTCCAGTCCTACGCCTTGTTCCCGCACATGACGGTGGCGCAGAACATCGCCTTCGGCCTGAAGCAGGACCGGCTGTCCAACAGCGAAATCGACGCCCGCGTTGAAGAGATGCTGCGGCTGGTGCACATGACCCAGTACGCCAAGCGCAAGCCGCATCAACTGTCTGGCGGTCAACGTCAGCGTGTGGCATTGGCTCGCTCCCTGGCCAAACGTCCAAAGCTGTTGTTGCTCGACGAACCGATGGGCGCGCTGGATAAAAAGCTGCGCTCGCAGATGCAACTGGAGTTGGTCGAGATCATCGAGCGCGTTGGCGTGACCTGCGTGATGGTGACCCACGACCAGGAAGAGGCCATGACCATGGCCCAACGCATTGCCATCATGCACCTCGGCTGGATCGCGCAGATCGGCAGCCCGGTGGACATTTATGAGGCACCGGTCAGCCGCATGGTCTGCGAGTTCATCGGCAACGTGAACGCCTTCGAAGGCACGGTTGTGGAAGACCTTGAGGGTCACGCAATCATTCACAGCCCGGATCTGGAGCAAAAGATTTACGTCGGTCACGGCGTCAGCACCTCGGTGCAGGACAAGTCGATCACCTACGCGATCCGCCCGGAAAAAATGCTGGTCAGCACCCTCAAGCCGGACACCCGCTACAACTGGTCCGAAGGCAAAGTGCATGACATCGCCTACCTCGGCGGTCACTCGGTGTTTTACGTGGAGCTGCCTGGCGGCAAGGTGGTGCAGTCGTTCATGGCCAACGCCGAACGCCGTGGCGCACGTCCGACCTGGGACGACAAGGTCTACGTGTGGTGGGAAGACGACAGCGGCGTGGTACTGCGCTCATGAAAACACTCAATCAGCAGTTTATGCGGCTGATGCCGAGTGGTCGAAAGCTCGTCATCGGAATTCCTTTCCTGTGGCTGTGCTTGTTTTTCCTGTTGCCGTTCTTCCTGGTGATGAAGATCAGCTTCTCGGAAGCGGCGCTGGCCATTCCTCCTTACTCAGAGATCTACACCTTCGCCGAGCAGAAATTTCAGCTGCTGCTGAACATCGGTAATTACTCGCTGCTGACCCAAGATGAGCTGTACATCTCGGCCTACTTCGGCTCGTTGAAGGTCGCGTTTTTAAGCACGCTGATGTGCCTGGCGCTCGGTTTCCCGATGGCCTACGCGATCACCAAGGCCAACAAGGAAACGCAAAACGTTCTGCTGTTGCTGATCATGATGCCGACCTGGACCGCGATCCTGATCCGCGTCTACGCGTGGATGGGCATTCTCAGCAACAACGGCTTGCTCAATGGATTTCTGATGTGGACCGGGCTGACCTCGCACCCGATCGAGATCCTCAACACCAACACGGCCGTTTATATAGGGGTTGTTTACGCCTACCTGCCGTTCATGGTGTTGCCGCTGTACGCCAACCTGGTCAAGCACGATCAAAGCCTGCTAGAAGCCGCGTCGGACCTGGGGTCGAGCAACTTCAACAACTTCTGGAAAATCACCGTGCCGCTGGCCAAGAACGGGATCATCGCTGGCTGCATGCTGGTGTTCATTCCGGTGGTCGGTGAGTTTGTGATCCCGGAACTGTTGGGCGGCCCGGAGACCCTGATGATCGGTCGTGTGCTGTGGCAAGAGTTCTTCAACAACCGCGATTGGCCGGTGGCATCTGCCCTGGCGGTGGTGATGCTGTTGATCCTGATTGTGCCGATTCTGCTGTTCAACCGTAGTCAGGCCAAAGAGATGGAGGGTCGGGGATGAAACGCTTCGGATTTTCAAAGTTCATGCTGATTTTCGGCCTGTCGTTTATCTACCTGCCGATGTTGATTCTGGTGATCTACTCGTTCAACGCCTCGAAACTGGTGACGGT
Organism: Pseudomonas sp. Hz4; assembly: GCF_054898165.1. Lineage (NCBI taxonomy): Bacteria > Pseudomonadati > Pseudomonadota > Gammaproteobacteria > Pseudomonadales > Pseudomonadaceae > Pseudomonas > Pseudomonas sp. Hz4. The sequence goes on from NZ_CM142719.1 coordinate 3,609,547, forward strand.
GTGGGGCGGCTGGTCGGTGAAGTGGTACGTCGGCCTGCTCGACAACTCGCAACTGATGGGCTCGGTGCTGCGCTCATTGGAAATCGCCTGCTACACCGCGATTGCGGCTGTAGCGCTGGGCACGTTAGCGGCGTTTGTGCTGACTCGGGTGACGCGTTTCAAGGGTCGTACGTTGTTCGGTGGTTTGGTGACGGCGCCGCTGGTGATGCCGGAAGTGATCACCGGTCTGTCGCTGTTGCTGCTGTTCGTGGCCATGGCGCAGTTGATCGGCTGGCCGATGGAACGTGGCATCTTCACCATCTGGATCGCCCACACCACGTTTTGTGCCGCCTATGTAGCGGTGGTGGTTTCGGCGCGTTTGCGTGAGCTGGACCTGTCCATCGAAGAAGCGGCGATGGATTTGGGCGCGAAGCCGTTCAAGGTGTTTTTCTTGATCACCATTCCGATGATCGCGCCGTCACTGGCGGCCGGCGGCATGATGTCGTTTGCCTTGTCGCTGGATGATTTGGTGTTGGCGAGCTTCGTGTCCGGTCCGGGTTCGACGACCCTGCCGATGGAAGTGTTCTCGGCGGTACGTCTGGGTGTGAAGCCTGAGATCAACGCCGTGGCCAGCCTGATTCTGTTGGCGGTATCGATCGTGACCTTCATGGTCTGGTATTTCAGCCGCCGCGCCGAAGCCACCCGAAAACGCGCGATCCAGGAAGCCATGGACCAGACCGCCAGCGAATCCTGGCAGCAACCTAAAAAGCAAATGGTAGAAGCGACGGCCTAATGTGGTGAGGGGATTTATCCCCGTTGGGCTGCGAAGCGGCCCCAAAACCTGCAACCGCGGTGTATCAGGTACACCGCATTCACTGGTTTTACGACTGCTGCGCAGCCGAACGGGGATAAATCCCCTCGCCACAAGGTTTGTGTTTACTGCACAGGTTTTGTGTTCACTGCATTTTTGCTTTGTGTGATTTGATAAAAAAAGAATGGAGTTGTACCGATGAAAATGTTTGGCAGGACTCTGCTGACACTGTCCCTATTGGGCGCGATCGCCACTGGCGCCCAGGCCAATGACAAGGTACTGCGCGTCTACAACTGGTCGGATTACATCGCCCCGGACACCGTCAAGAAGTTCGAAGACGAGACCGGCATCCGCGTGACCTACGATGTGTTCGACAGTAACGAAACCCTTGAGGCACGGCTGCTCGCCGGCAAATCCGGCTACGACATCGTCGTGCCGTCCAACAGTTTCCTGGCCAAGCAGATCAAGGCTGGCGTCTATCAGGAGCTGGACAAGTCGAAGCTGCCGAACTGGAAAAACCTCAACCCGGTCCTGCTGAAAAACGCCGCCGCCAGCGACCCGGATAACGGTCATGCCTTCCCGTACATGTGGGGCTCGATCGGCATCGGCTTTAACCCGGACAAGGTCAAGGCAGTACTCGGCAGCAACGCGCCGACCAACTCCTGGGACTTGCTGTTCAAACCGGAAAACGCTGAAAAACTGAAAGCCTGCGGCATCAGCTTTCTTGATTCGCCGACCGAGATGCTCCCGGCCGCCCTGCACTATCTGGGCTATCCGGTGAATTCTCAGGACAAAGCGCAGATCGCCGAAGCTGAAGCGCTGTTCATGAAAATCCGTCCTTCGGTGGCGTACTTCCATTCGTCGAAATACATCTCGGACCTGGCCAACGGCAACATCTGCGTCGCCGTCGGTTACTCCGGCGATGTGCTGCAAGCCAAGGCTCGGGCCAAGGAAGCCGGCGACACGGTGAAGATCGACTACAGCATTCCGAAAGAAGGAGCCGGCAGTTTTTATGACATGGTCGCCATCCCACGGGACGCGACGAACGTGGAAAACGCCTACCTGTTCATGAACTTCCTGATGCGCCCGGACATCATCGCCGAGATCACCAACAACATCGGCTACAGCAACGCCAACGCGGCGGCGACGCCCTTGGTGGATGAAGCGATTCGCGATGATCCGGGGTTGTACCCGTCGCAAGCGGTGATGGCGACGTTGTATGCCATTCCGGACATGCCGATCGGCGTTCAGCGGGTGATGACCCGCGGGTGGACGCGGGTGAAGCTCGGTAAGTAATTCATTCGGTACTGATCGTTCCCACGCTCTGGTCTGGGAACGATCGGTGTCAAAGATTTCCGTTCACGCAGCGCCTTACCACCGCTGCACTCCTATCTGCAGAACGGCCTCACCTGGCTTCCTCGGTTAAGGTGAATTTGGGCGCCCTCCTCGGGCGCCTTTTTTTTATGACGGAACGAGTGGCCATTCGGCCAATGCGCGATAACGGCCCTTATGGGATTCGAACAAGGTGAAGTGATCGGCCCGCAGGTAAAACTCGGGAGGTGTCGCGGACTCAGGCACCGGCACTCGGTAGTCGCGCATCAAGGTCAAATGCGGGCGGAATTCCTTGGGTGAATCCTCAAACCCAAAGGGCAACATTGCCTGCTCCAGGGCATACACCAGACGAAGCAACTCCGGTGATGCCTGCTCAGGCGCGAGCACCAACACCCCGGCCCTGCGCCAGACATCCAGCCGATCAAGCGCAACCCTCAAAGGCATACCCGGCGTTCGAACATTCGCGGCAGCCGTGCAGATATCGGCAATCTGTGCCACGCCAACCGTGCCCAAAAACAACAACGTCAGGTGAAAGTTTTCCGCCGGCACCGGGCGTCCGCTCCTGAGCCCAAGTGCGCTGCGCCACTGGGCAATGGCCCGACGTTGCTCGATTGCGCAATTCAGGGCAAAAAACAGCCGTTTTAACGGCTCATGGGATTCGTCGCTCATACCTGGCGCCTCCTGGTATCCAAGTTATAGTTCATGCAAACGATTCAACGGGAGGGGGCCATGCGAGAGATCATCAGCAAAGAGCCATGGTGGGCCATGCCACCGAAACCCGGTCAAGATGAGTCCGAGCTGGAATGGGGCTGGCTGGTTCATTACAACGAAGGTGAGCCGCGCTTCGAGTTCGTCAAAGAGCGGCCGACAGACAGCGAGATTCGTCATCGCAAGAGTTGCAGGACCACCCCGCCGCCGGAGTGATCCTGCCGTTAGCTCAGGCTTTGACGATCATTTCGAAACCGCCAAAGATCAACCGCTGACCATCGAACGGCATCGGGTTGACGTCCTGCTGCATGCGCGGATCGGTCATGAGTTTGTCCATGCCTGCATCGCGGGTGGCCTTGTCTGGCCAGACGATCCAGGAAAACACCACGGTTTCGTCGTCCTTGAGTTTTACCGCCATCGGAAACGAGGTCACTTTGCCGTCTGGCACGTCGTCGCCCCAGCATTCAGCGAGGCTGATGGCACCGCTTTCCTTGAAAATGGCAGCGGCTGTCTCGGCGTGTTTCTTGAATTTCTCACGGTTGGCGGTAGGTACGGCTGCGATGAAGCCATCAACGTAGGACATGGTCATTCTCCTGCTGGGGGTAGAGGGTCGATCTGCTGGTTAGTCGATTCCGTCGGGCCCCAATCGACAGACCCGCTGCCCGAACTGACCGACGGTACCTCGGCGCTTCCCGCCAGATTGCCCTCGATCTGCGCCGCCATGTACAACGTTCCGGCCATCACCCCGGTCGTCGGGTTTTGCACCAGTTTCATCCAGGCCTTGTCGAACGTATTGCCCAGGCTGCTGCGAATCAGTGCCTCGCTGTCCGGCCGGTCGTTGGCCTGAATGATCGCGCGGATACCCGCCACACCCACGGAAATCAAGCCCCCGGCCAATTTGCCCGCTGCAGCGGCGACCGCACTGGCCGCACCTCGCGGGACCATTTCGGCTTCCATCCGTTGACTGGCGCGCTTGGCCACCGGTGCCATGGCGGTGTCGGTCGAATCCACGCCTCGGTCGCCACCTGCCTTGTGGATCTTGTCGATCAGCGCCGCGTAGGCCGGCAGCGTGTTCAGCGGTTGGGTGTGCACGACCTGATACAGCGAGGCATTCCGGGCGGGCGGCGGGCCCAGGGCAATCGCGGGAATTTTCTGGATACGGCCGTTGAGCTGAGCCATCGGCACGCCGTGGCGCTGGGAGATTCGCTGCAGTTCTTCCTGAAGAATGTCCACATAGAACGCCGCTGCCAGGCCGAGAATCGCGTCGGGATCGATCTCCACCGCGACCGGCGCCAGCACGCGCCGTTGGTATTGCTCCAGCAGATAGGCTGCCAGGCGCTTGGCCGAGGCATCCTGCTCGCCCTTGGCACTGAGGGTGTACCAGCTGACCTTCATCGATAGCCATTCCTGGGTCCAGTAGCTGCTGAACCAGGGAATAAAGTTCTCTTCGGTCAGTTGATAGACGCGCGTTCGCCAGTAATCCATGGCTCCGCGCGCGTAGATTTTGGTCTGCTCGGTGGCCGATTGCGATGCCGCGACAATCTCACGATCCACCCGCTGCCAGGTGCTTTGGGAAATCACCACCGGCACCACTTCCACCGGGGCAGGCGCAGGCGTGACGCATCCCGCCAACACCACCAACACCACCAACACGGCGACGATCAGCGAACGCAAGTTCAAGATCGCGGTTTCCTACAGACTTGCCCGAACGGAATGTCCGGTACTCAAAGGCCTATTAATTTGAGTATAGGTGTCGGTGTTTGTTCGCTTGGGCTCGAGGGGTGTTCTTCAAGAACATCCAAAAACCGTCCATCAGTTATTCTCCTGGCGATTGAGCTCGCCTCTTCTACCGCCCGCCGGAATCAATACTTCTGAGCAGTTGCCCCAGGCCCTCGGCAAAACAGGTCGGCGTGCTCGGGGAGAAGCACTGAAGCAGTCGGCTGTTGTCGGCGCGCGAATGCTTGATATCACCGGAACGCGGCGCATCGTAGTTCAACGTCAGGGGCCGCCCCAGGAGTTCGCTTAACGCTGCCGCCAGATCGTTAAGGCTGGTGGATCGATTAAACCCGATGTTGACCGGTCCGATGCTCGGTTTTGACGCTTTGACCGCCTGTAGCAGGACCTTTACGAGGTCCTCTATGTAGACAAAATCCCTTGTTTGCTCCCCGTCACCGTAAACCGTGATGGGGAGATTTTTTTTGGCCCTTTCGCTGAAAATACTGATAACACCGGAATAAGGCGATGAAGGGTCCTGGCGCGGTCCGTAAATATTGAAAAAACGCAGAATGACCGGTTCTAGACTGTGCTGGCGTCGATAGAAATCGAGGAAATGTTCGCTGGCCAGTTTGTCGGCGGCATACGGAGTCAGCGGATTCTTGGGCGTGTCCTCGGTAATCGCCATGCCCTCGCCATTGTTGCCATAGATCGCCGCACTGGACGCGTAAACCACCCGTCTTACGCCTGTCTGACGCATGGCTTCGCAAATATTCAGCGTACCGACGAAGTTGCTTTGGTGAGTAGCGACCGGGTCGTCGACCGACGCCTGCACCGAGGCCACCGCAGCCAGATGAACCACCGCACTGCAGTCTTTCATCGCCCGCTCCACCGTCGGCGCGTCGGCGACATCCCCCACTACCAAAGTCAAATGGCAGCGATCAATCGGCAGATTCGACAATTTGCCAGTAGAAAGATCGTCCAGAACTCGGACGCTATAACCGTTTTCAAGCAGTGCTTCGACAAGGTGCGAACCGATGAAACCGGCACCGCCCGTCACAAGAATACGATCTGCAGTCATGGTTTATTTACTCCCCGGTGCGGTGGTGGGTGTTCGATCCATCGCAATGAAGTCCCCTAATTGCTCGATGAGCTCACGGCTGTCACTGAGCATTTGCTGCCAGTCGGTCGGAAAGCGAACATTCAACGGCAGTTGATCGATTCTCCAGCGTGCCGACAGGGGGCGATCAAACCGGGCGGCGACCTGCAAGCCCATTTCGCTGGCAGCGAACGGCCCACGCAACACCGTCGGCGTGCGGCCGGCGCTGTCGACGGCCTGGACAACATGGGCCGCCAACCACTCGCCATCGGGCATGCGAACGCGCAACGGCTGACCAATCGCGGCGTAGCTGATGTTCAGCGGTTCCAGATAAATCCACAGCAGGGGCTCTTCCAGCCGTTCAAGGCGTATTAACAACGTACCGGCACCGACATTTTCGCCGGGGGTGACCAATACCTCCGCAACCCGACCGCTCTGCGAAGCCTTGACCGACAACGCAGCGAGGCGCGTTTTCAACCACTGTTGCTCGGCGTTCTGTTGAATAATCTCGCGTTCAACGCTTAACGGCGACTGACGAGCCAGTTGCTCGCGGCGCTCGAACGCCAACAGGTCCGCTTTAAAAGCGTCGAGTTCGGACTGGGCGGCCAGCACTTCTCCACGAGAGACGGCGCCTGAGACCACGAGGTCTTCAAGTACCTGCACGCGTTGTTCGGTCCTGCTCACTCGAGTCCTGAGCAACTGACGCTCCCGAGTGTCCAATTTGGTGCTGGCGGCGCGCACCGTGTTCTTCGGCATCGCGGCGAGCTGCATTAGCCGCGCACGCCATTCGGGATTGTCGAGACTGACCAACGGCTGATCGACCTGTACCTGTTCCCCGGCCATGACAAACAGCTGATCGACCCGACCGGCATCCCGCGCGCGCACCTCGAGAATCGGCAGGCGCAATTGCGCCGGCGCGTCAATCATCAGCATGCCGTAGGTCAGTTTTCCACCCAGCCAGAGCAAGGGGCTCGCGACCAGGAACAAGATCAAATACCAACGCACGCGAAACGCCATGCGCTTGCCTGGAGCGTAGAGCACACTCAAACCCTGCTCCTGAGTGGGGTTCAGTTCTTTACGACTATCGAATCGAATCTTCATGACGGCTCACCGTTTTGGAAAGTCTCGCCAGGCTTGCCAGTCAATGCCGGCAATTCCTCGTGGTTGCAGCTGTTCGCGCCAGGCACGGGTCTGGTGCTGCAACTGCTCAGTCGACGCGCCGGCCCAGGATTCCGTGGCATCCAATTGCGGCTCGGTGCTTTGCGCCAGGCGAAACTGCAGATCAGGCCAGCGATGAGCGATCTGCTCTGCCATTCGTGCGCTGTTTTGCGGGTTGCGGGTGTAGATCATCAGGCTGACCTGACGCACACCCGCGTCGGGCAGCGCGCACGGCAGACAGGTTTTTCCGGGTTTTGCCTCGGCGAACCAGCGATGATGGCTGGAAATCTCTACCGGCCAGGGGCTCGCTGCGGAGGCCGCGCGCAAGGTGTCGAGCAAGTCCTTCAAACGCTGATCCGGGACCGGTACGCCCAGCTGCTCGACTTCCAGGTCCAGGTGCAGGCTGGCGAATGAAAGCCCCTTCAGCTTCGCCAATAAATCGGTGAGCTGATGGCGTCCCTGCGGCTCGATCCAGGCCGAATCGCCGAGCAACAGGCTGACTTGCACCCCCTCGCCTGCCGCGTCCTGCAGCAATTGCTTCAGCCGTTGGCGCGTCGTGACAAGGTCTTTCAACTGGGCGGCCTTGAGGCCAAGGTAGATCTTGTCCATCCCGGCTTTACGCAGTTGCTCAAGCTCCGCTTGACGCTGATCGGGATCGAGCAATGCTTCGCTGTCCCAGACATAACTGGCCTGGGACCATTGGCTCGACTGCGAACCCGCCGCCTGAAGCGGCAGTGGTTGTGCGGCCATTATTGTCGTTGGCAACGACAGCGTCAGGAGCAGAAGTATCGATCGCATATCAAAACCTCGTGGCTCGTTTAAGCACCCACCATGGCGCCATCGAGGTTTCTTCATGGCCCCGACGAAACATCTCGTTGAGCATGGCCACTGCGCTCCAGCACCGCAGAAATAGCATGAACAGCGGAAAGAAAGGCACCAACAACCCCAGGATCATGTCCTTTCGAGGTCGGTCGGACACCATCAACAACATGGCGCCGAACAACAGTGTGGTGATCATCAGGTACAGCGCGTAGATCAGTACAAACAGAAACAACAGCGTCTTGCCCGGCAGAATAAATAACGCCAGCAAGGTGTAGCTGAAGATGATGAACGGCAGCACCAGCTGAAAAAAGAAGCCGCTGAGCAGGATCATCAGAAAGGTCGGCCAGCCCAATAAGTTAGGGTCGATGTTATGGTTGTGCTTTCTGACGTACAGAAAAAACAGGTCGCCATCCCAGCGCAATCGCTGCATCAGAAACTGACTAAGCGTCGACGGTGCATCGGTGTGACCAATCGCTTCCGGCTCGAAGGGAATCCTCAAGTCATGTCGCTTGAAGTAACTTTTGATGCGCAATGTCAGGTCCAGATCCTCCGCAGTGTGCGTGTTCCAGCCACCGATTTTCACCAGAAAGCTGCGGCGAAATGCCCCGAAGGCCCCCGAGACGTTGTTGACCAGGTTCCATTCGGCCAGACCGATTTTCGACATGTGGATGGATAACAGGTATTCCAGCGCCTGCATCGCGGTGACCCAGGAACCCCAGACATTGCGCACACGCAGGCTACCGGCGACCGCAGGTACCGAAGGGTCCTCGAAATGGCGCACGATGGAGCTGACCATGTTGTTGTCGAAAGACGTGTCACCATCAAGCGCCATCACGATGTCACCGCTGGCAAGCGACAGACCTGCGTTCAATGACGACACCCGCCCGCCCCGCTGCCATTTGGCGATCGGGCGCAAATGACGCCTGGGGTACAACTGCGGATCCACCTTAAAACTGCGAACGGCGCTCAACGTCGGCTGATTCACCGTGGCCCCGTCCACCACCGGAATCATCTCGATGTGGCCGGGGTACGTCTGCTCGCACAGGCTTAACAGCGTGGTCTGAACATCCATCCCTTCGCTGTAGCAGGTAATGATGCAAGAGACCTTGGGGCGATAGACGCTGATCTTCGGTATACGAGTGCGTCGACGCGTAAACCAGCGCAATACACCCAGCAGCACCATGATCATGAGGGGCAATTCAAAGATCAGAAACAAGGGGAAAAGCATCAAAAACAACCGGCTCAATCCATCTGGCCCCATGAGCGCGCTGAGTGCGTTGAAGAGTTGCTCCATTAATGGGCTCATGGCGTCTCACACCAACTCACTGGCCAGACGGGCCAGTAGTAATTCGCCGTCTTCCTGCTCGAGAAGATCGTGGGGCGCCGTGATGCTGACGACACGCAGTGAAATGTCACTGACCTCCGGTGCTGAAAACAACTCGGCGACCCGGCTCAAGCGTTGTTTGACGCTTTCCAGGCCCTTGCCATCGGTGTGTGGAAGCATGATCCACAAGTACTCTTCCGTACTTCGAGAGCAGCGGTCGGTTTCCCTGACGGTTTCCTTCAAACGATCGGCCACACTGTCGATGAAGGCATGGCCGTGGTGTTCGCCCAGGCGAGACAACGTACTGGCCAGGTTGATGAAGCGCAGACCGATCAGTGAGAAGGCAGGCATCGGGTAGCGGCGCACGACTTGCATCTGCCAGGTCAGCAGATCATAAAAATCCTTGCCGCCTAACAGAGTGAGTTGACCGAAGTGCTGTACCGATTGATCGCCGAACTCCTGGCGGCAGCGGAAACGTCCGGCCTCGGCCAGGCGGAAATCTCTGACCTCGCGTACTCGCAACTTGTCAGGCGTGTGTGACAGGCCGCAGTCCAGGCAGCGCGCCTGCACTTCGGCATCGACAAAAAACGCCTGGCATGACCGACAGCGATAATTCTCCATAGGGCGGTCGTAATCACTGCCGATATGACGCAGCCGGTTCAAGCAGTTGGGGCACAACAACACCCCGTCTTTGAGAAAGGATTCCTGTGGCCCCACGTGCCCACAGGTAAAGCAGTGCAATGAAGGCTGCCGTGAAATGTCCAGGGCCTGACATTCGGCACACACATCAATGTAATTGAGCCGGCCCGAACCACAGTCCGAACAGAGGCGAACACGATCGACCAGAACCCCCGCTTCCAGCCAGTCCTGCTGCACCATCAAACTGAGCCAGACAAACGAATTGACTTGCTCGTTATCAGCCAGGGCGTCCAGCAACGGATAGCGATAATGCTGAGGCACCTCCGGGTCTCGCAGGGCATAGACGTGGGAGTGGTCGCGCAACCACAACCAGGAAAGCACCCGACTTTCAAAACGCTCGGGGGCGGAGCCCTGATTGAACAGCCGGTAGCGCTCTTGCCATACCCCCCAGAGGGTTCTTATTTCGCTGGATTCGCCAGGGCACTCACCGTCACCCAAGGCTTCACACCAGTCATTCTGATCACGGCAACAAAAAATGAGGGTGTAGCGATAAGGGGGAATCGATCGCAACTTTCGAAGCACCCGCCCGGAATAAGCCGCTGGCAGGTCCAGCAGCAAGACATCAAATGCGGGTGCAGCCAACAAGCTGCCCACATCGGCGAAGTGTTCAAGCTCCGGAAGATTCAAGCTTGGAACTCTATTACCGAGTATCGCAATCCGTGGAGTTGGAGTCGGCATGTCGCACGGCCTCTGCGGACAGATAAGCGCGGTTAAAAGGAGTTACAAACACTACCACCGCGTCAGAAAAGCGCCAACTTTATTGTGAAGTTATTTTTTTGATAGGTCGAATGCCACTATTTTGTCATTAACTTACTCGCCTCCCGTCGTTGAACACTGCGCTTCAATACGACCGGTATCCATGACTATCAAAAATAATAATTGTTAATATTTCAAATACTTACACACACTTAGCAATTAAAACATTACCACTACGCTCACTACTGTTTAATTGCCAGCATTGACAGCGCTGGACGTAGCCAAGACCGCTATCAAGTTAATAAGTTCAAGGGGTTTTTATATCAAATTCGCCAATTCATATAACAATAACAGCACAACGAAACTGAACAGTTACACGAGTGAAACATGCAGTGTTTCATTAATGAACATTTGCTAAAATCTTGCAACTTTTTAATCAGCACAAACATCCCGAAGGCAGCTACGTAACCAGCGATGCACCGGATCAGCGTCCAGGCGCGGGTGCCAGAGCATTGCGACGGTGAACGCCGGCAGAGACAGCGGCAGCGCAAAGCTGTGCATGCCGGCACGAAGGTTGGCGGTGTGCCGTTCGGGAACGCTGGCGATCAGGTCGGTGGCCCGGGCGAGTACCAGCGCAGTGGAGAAGCCTGCGACGATTGTTGCTATCTGCCGCTTCAGTTCCAGGGGCTCAAGGGCCTCATCAATAGGTCCCTTGTCGAGCCCGCGCCGAGAGACACTGATGTGACTGCCCGCCGCATAACGCGCGGGGGTTATCTCGCCTTGGCTGAGTGGATGCCCCCTTCGCACGACGCCAATGAAACGGTCACGGAACAAGCCCTGCGTGCGCAACTCCGGACCAGCAGCCATTCCCACCACACCCGTTTCCAGATCGACCGTCCCGTCGCGCAGTGACGTGCTGTCTTTGTCGGGTTTGTGCATGAAGCGCAGCCGCACGCCTGGGGCTTGCTCGGCGACGCGCGCAATCAGGTCCGCGCCAAAATTCTCGACGAAGCCTTCACTGGTGCGCAGCGTGAACGTGCGGCTCAGCTGTTTAAGGTCGGGTTGCTCGGCAGGCCGAAGTACCGCTTCGGCGTCCTGCACCAGTTGACTGACCCGCTCGCGCAATTCGAGCGCTCGCGGGGTGGGCACCAGACCACGTCCGGCCCTGACCAACAGCGGATCGCCGGTGGTTTCACGCAATCGCGCCAGCGCCCGGCTCATCGCCGACGGGCTCAGCCGCAAGCGTTTGGCGGCGCGCGCCACGCTGCCTTCGGCGAGCAGCACATCAAGAGTGACCAGCAAGTTGAGATCGGGAGTGGACATGCATTGCCCCGCGGCAGAGTGATATGGCGTTTGACGCACGAATAAAGTGCAAATGGTGCGTCTTCCGCCATGTTAGGCCGGGGCGTAGATTTCTGGTAGCTCCGCTTCGGGAGTGGCCAGAAATGAGGACAGAATGAAATCAATCAGTGCAGTCGCAGCTCAAGCGCAACAGACACCGTCCGTTCGGTGGGCGTTGGCCAGTCTTTCGCTGTCGATGCTCCTGTCCTCGCTGGGCACCAGTATCGCCAATGTCGGTTTGCCGACCTTGGCCCAGGTGTTCAACGCCTCCTTTCAGGAAGTGCAGTGGATCGTCCTCGCCTACCTTCTCGCCATCACCACCCTGATCGTCAGCGTCGGTCGGCTCGGTGACATAACGGGCCGTCGACGGCTGCTCTTGGCCGGCATCGGCGTGTTCACGCTGGCGTCGGCGTTGTGCGGCTTTGCGCCCTCGCTTTGGCTGCTGATTGGCGCCCGGGCGCTGCAGGGACTCGGTGCGGCAATCATGATGGCGCTGACCATGGCCTTTGTCAGCGAGACGGTAGCGAAGGCGAAAATCGGCAGCGCCATGGGCTTGCTCGGGACGATGTCGGCGATAGGCACCGCAATGGGGCCGTCGCTCGGTGGCCTGCTGATTGACGCGTTCGGCTGGCGGGCGATCTTCCTCATCACCGTACCGCTGGGCTTGCTGACGTGGGTGCTCGCTCATCGCTATTTGCCCGCCGATCACCAGAAACCCAAGACCGATCGTGCCGGCTTCGACCCGCTGGGCACACTGCTGCTGGCGCTGACACTCGCCGCTTATGCGATGGCCATGACCCTTGGACGAGGCAGTTTCGGCCTGATCAACATCGCTTTGCTGTTGGCGGCGGGCGTCGGCGTCGGCCTCTTTGTGTTCGCCGAGGCCCGCGTCACCTCACCGTTGATTCGATTGGCGCTGTTCCGTGATCCCGTGCTCAGTGGCAGCCTCACCATGAGCCTGCTCGTCGCGACAGTGATGATGGCGACGCTCGTGGTCGGTCCGTTCTATCTCGCGCATGGACTCGGCCTCGATGCCGTTCTGGTGGGGTTGGTCTTGTCAGTCGGGCCGTTTGTCGCGGCACTGACGGGTGTGCCCGCAGGCCGTATTGCCGACCGCTTTGGCGCCCGACGCATGACCCTCGCCGGGCTCGCGGCAATGGCCACCGGATGCTTCACGCTATCGGTGCTGCCGGAGACATTCGGCATCAGTGGCTACCTCTTGCCCATGGTCGTGATCACTCTCGGCTATGCCCTTTTTCAGACAGCCAACAACACGGCGGTCATGGCGGATGTTCAGCCAGACCAACGGGGCGTCATTTCCGGCATGCTCAACCTGTCGCGCAATCTGGGGCTGATCACCGGTGCATCCGCCTTGGGCGCGGTGTTCGCGCTCGCATCGGACGCTGTCGACATTGCAACAGCGCAACCCGAAGCGGTTGCCAGCGGTTTGCGAATCACCTTCGCCGTGGCGCTGGTGTTGGTCGCTGTCGCACTGGCCATCGCGCTGGGAAGCCGCGCGTTGGCAATGCGTCATAACCGCCGGTAACCCGACACGGCGTTTACTTTTCCAGCACGACCAGTGGCGTGTCTTTCTTCACAATATACGTCGCCAGCTCCGACGCTTTGTTCGCGCCGATATTCTTCGCGACGTGCGCAGTACCGGCGGGGATGTACAAGGAGTCGCCAGCCTTGAGCGTTATCGGTGGCCGCCCCTCGAGCTGATATTCAAACGTGCCCTCAATGACGTAGGCCGCTTCCACTCCCGGATGAGAATGCTTGGGGGATACCACACCCGGCTCGAAATCAACGCGAACCTGAATCACCTCACGCCCGGCGACGTCGAGATCCTGGCGCAGCAGATCGGTGCGGTGAAGACCCGCCTGCCAGCTTTTTACCGCAGGCGCCTCTTCAGCTTGAGCAAGGCCCGCGAAGGCGGTGAGTGCCGCGGCAATGGCAACGCCGAACATGCCAGCGGAGATACGGTGGTTGAAAGGGGACATGGCATTTCTCCAATAAGAGCGCGGAAAGTCGCGCGCAGGTTGCCGCGGATGCGGTGGCTCTATTCAGAGGCCGCCGTGTATCGCGCAAGTGTCGGGAATGCCGTGGATTTGTATGCGAAGTTAGCTGCAGCCGTGCGGGATACGTTCCGATACAAACGGATCCTGTGGATACGAAAAAGCCCGCACAAGGCGGGCTTTGAAATAGAGTAGGTGGCCGGTGCTGGTCTCCGGCTTACAAGGTTTATCGGGACTCCCACAGAACAGTTTTGTGCTGTCCTGCTTCACACGGCATAAGGGCTGGATCTCAGCGCGGAGATCTTTCTAACCGTGTACCCTTCGGAACGCGCCCCACGTTTCCTCGCCATCCGCTTGCGCATCAGTCTGCGTCTTCACCTACAACTTCAAGAGTAGTACAAAGTCCAAAGCGCAACGCGGGCTTTTTTAGAACGATTTTGAACTGTGGCAAGCGTGGCAGGATGGAAAAATGCTATCGCCTGTGGCGCACCATCGTCCCCCGCCTTTCAGCTCAGTGGATGGTGCCAGCCGTTACAGATCGGTGATTTCCTTATGGCGTGGCACCAGCGTCTTCATCACACTCCACGCCACCAGATAGGCCACCGCACAGATGGCAAACATGATCATGTAGCCGGTATGAATATCGCCAATCAGTTTGTAATGGTCGATCACCCAACCGCCGGTCTTGGTCATCACTACGCCGCCCAAGCCGCCTGCCAAACCACCAATACCGACCACCGAAGCGATGGTTTTCTGCGGGAACATGTCGGACACGGTAGTGAAGATGTTGCACGACCACGCCTGGTGCGCGGATGCGCCCACGCCGATCAGCAGCACCGGTACCCAGAAACTGAGGTAACCCAATGGCTGCGCCAGTAACACCAGCAGCGGGAAGAAGGCGATCACCAGCATGGCTTTCATACGGCCGTCATACGGCGCGTCGCCGCGTGCCATGAAATAGCTGGGGAACCAGCCGCCGCCGATGCTGCCCACCATAGTCATGCTGTACAACACGGCCAGCGGCAACACGATGGCCTGGCCCTTCATGCCGTATTGCGCTGACAGATAGGTCGGCAGCCAGAACAGGAAGAACCACCACACGCCGTCGGTCATGAATTTGCCAAAGGCAAAGGCCCAGGTCTGGCGGTAGGTCAGCAACTTGAACCACGATACTTTTTTGGCAGCGCCACCCGAGTCTGTGCTGGTGAGCGCCTGCGCGCCCTGATCACTGCGGATGTAGGCCAATTCCTGCGCCGACAGGCGTTTTTGCTCCTCCGGCTTTTCGTACAGCGCAATCCATACGCCCAGCCAAACGAAGCCCAACATACCGACCACGATGAAAGCCGCTTCCCAGCCCCACAGGCCGGCGATCAGCGGTACGCAGATCGGCGCCAGGATCGCGCCCACATTGGCACCGGAGTTGAAAATACCGGTGGCAAAGGAACGTTCCTTCTTCGGAAAATATTCGGCAGTGGCCTTGATTGCGATCGGGAAATTACCCGCTTCGCCTATCGCCAGCACGGCGCGCGACAGCATGAAGCCTGCGATCGAGACCGGGATGACGGCAATGCCGAGCGCGCTGGATAGGGCGCCGATCCCCTCACCCATCGGCACCGCAAAGGCGTGCATTATCGCGCCGGTCGACCAGATGCCGATTGCCAACACAAAGGCGGTCTTGGTGCCGATCCTGTCGACCACACGGCCGGCGAACAGCATGGAAATCGCGTACACAAACTGAAAAACAGACGCAATGTTGGCGTAATCGGTATTGCTCCAGCCAAACTGCGTCGATAGATCCGGCGCCAACAGACTGAGTACCTGCCGGTCCAGGTAATTGACCGTGGTGGCAAAAAACAGCAACGCACAGATAGTCCAGCGGTACTGGCCGACGGCCTGGCCGATGCGTTGCGGGTTGATGGGCTCATTCAGATTCATAGCATCACTTTATTGTTGAATTAGGCTCGAAAATGGGTAATCAGTGCTCAGCGGCCGAAGTTGGACGTATAGCAAGTGCTATCAGGCGTTTGAGGAAACAGCCGTATGTAACGCGCCAGACTGCGAGGATGGGCAGGCAGTCAAGGTCGAACCATAAGAAGGGGCATTCAGGGAGGCGTGCAGGCGGGTTGCATTCATGATGGGGCCGATACTCTTTTTTATTTTTAGGGTTTAGTCGTCGGCAATTGTCTGTCGTCGTACAACTGCGTCTTTTATATCGAGTTCACTCATAGGCTGTCAATCTGAAAAATAGCCGTTCGTCTCAACGATGAGCGCCTGTTAATGGCATTAAGCGTAGGGTATGAACAATGGGGTGATTGGGATTGTTGTACGACAACACTTTCCCAGCTCATGACGAGACATCGATTGCGGTCATCTCGTCAGGGTTTCGCAGGGCCGCTTACTCAGCCGATTGGGTGCGACAGGCCGCTCGTGTCGAGATGAGAGGCCTGATGGGTCTTCCAGCGAGGCGCCCTTGGCAAACGTCAGCTTCACGACCTGCTTGTACGGCGTTCCTTGATTCTCGCGCCGATTAGCTGCGAGGCCGAATCGCCGCCCTCTTCTTCTGTTGCACCGACCTGCTCTTTGTTCATGGTGGTTATCGCCTTGTTCATGTGGGTGTCTAGAGCCAGGGCTTACAGCGTTCTTTGGCTGTTACCGACGTCTTTCGCCGTTTCGATACCCCAATCCAAGGCGGCCTCCATGTCCAGCAGATGTGGTTTTGGATCGTGATCCTCAAAAATGGCCGTGCCGTCCGGCCGGTATACACCGATGAACATCCCCAGCGAGCCGTCCTTCAATATCTCGGCTTTGACCTCGATCTTGCATCCGTTCGACAGCGTTTCCTTGTGGTGAATATGGCGTTCAGTCATTGCTGCATTCCTCTCGTCGTTGAAGGCTGAGTAGCGCATTTACCTATGGGCCATGTTAGCTCAGTGCGGTCCACTAGAAGGCCTGCCAGGACAGCGGCGTAATGCCACCTATACTAGAAGCCACCGCCCCCACCGGGGTCTGCTCGCCCAACAATAAAAAGCAGAGGTGGAACATGGTCTGGCAGCAAATCTACGATCCGTTCGGCAACCCGATACTTTCAACCATCATGGCAGCAGTGCCGGTCGTGGTGATGCTGGCAGCCCTGGCGTTTTTCCATATCAAGGCGCATCTGGCCGCATTGCTGGCCCTGGCCTCGGCGCTGGTGATCGCGATCTTCGCTTTCGGCATGCCGGCGAACATGGCCGGCTCGGCCGCACTTTACGGCGCCGCCAACGGCTTGCTGCCGATTGGCTGGATTGTGCTCAACATCATTTTCCTGCATCGGCTGACGACGGAGAACGGCTCGTTCAAGGTGCTGCAGGATTCCCTGGCGCGCATCACCGACGACCGACGCCTGCAATTGCTGCTGATTGCCTTCTGCTTCGGTGCTTTCTTCGAAGGCGCCGCTGGTTTCGGCACGCCGGTGGCGGTGACCGGGGCGATTCTGATCGGGCTGGGCTTCTCGCCTCTGGCCGCGTCTGGCCTGGCGTTGATCGCCAATACTGCGCCTGTGGCATTCGGCGCGCTGGGTACGCCGATCATCACCCTGGCCAAGGTGACCGGGCTGGATGAAATGGAACTGTCGATGATGGTCGGCCGGCAATTGCCGTTCTTCTCGGTGATCGTGCCGTTCTGGTTGATCTGGGCCTTCGCCGGATGGCGCAAGATGCTGGAAATCTGGCCGGCGATTCTGGTAGCCGGGGTCAGTTTTGCCGTGCCGCAGTTCGTGGTGTCCAACTACCACGGGCCGATGCTGGTGGACGTGATCGCCGCGCTGATTTCCATGGCCTGCCTGACCGGTTTCCTCAAGGTCTGGAAACCGGCCACCGTGCATACCTCCGCCGCGCTGTCCGGGCGCGTCGACAACTCCAAAATAGCCGAAGAGCATGACGAAAAACCCGTCGCCAGCGCGACCTTTGCCAGCGATGCCAAACCTGCGGTGATGCGCGCGTGGATGCCGTGGATCATCCTCACGGTATTCGTTTTCGCCTGGGGCACCCAGGGTTTCAAAAACATGTTCGATACCCGCCCGGCGATGGATCCGGCGACGAACTCAGCGAAGCTCGACCCTCAAGGCAAACCGATGCGCGAAGCGAACCCGATCTTCGCCCCGGTGGTGACATTCACGACTATTCACCAGCAGATCGAGAAGGTACCGCCCGTGGTGCCCGCGCCTAAAACCGAGGAAGCGGTCTACAAGTTCACCTGGCTCACCAGTACCGGTAGCGGCATCCTGCTGGCGGCAATCCTCGGCGGGTTGCTGATGGGCTATTCCATCCCGCAACTGATTCACCAGTACCTGCGAACGATCTGGGTCGTGCGTTACTCGCTGATTACCATCGTCGCGATGCTCGCCCTGGGTTTCCTCACCCGCTATTCAGGCCTGGACGCCACCATGGGCCTGGCCTTCGCCGCGACGGGCATCTTCTACCCCATGTTCGGCACCCTGCTCGGCTGGCTCGGCGTAGCCTTGACCGGCTCGGATACGGCGTCAAACGTGCTGTTCGGCGGCTTGCAACGGGTGACCGCCGAGCAGCTGGGAATCAGCCCGGTGTTGATGGCCGCAGCCAACAGTTCTGGCGGGGTCATGGGCAAGATGGTCGACGCCCAGTCAATCGTGGTGGCGTCCACCGCCACGCGCTGGTATGGCCATGAAGGGGAAATCCTGCGTTACGTGTTCTTCCACTCGATCATCCTGGCCATTCTGGTCGGTGGCCTGGTGACGTTGCAGGCGTATGTGGAGCCGTTCAGCAGTATGGTTGTGGGCGGGCATTGATTGAAGCAAACCTGTCAGCCATGACTGGGGTCATCGTTTGGGCATGGCGGCAGGACTCTCACTGACTCATGACTTCTTTAAGTGATCAGCAAGCTTTACACCCCCCCAAGTCGCAGCGTTGCCCGAACCTTCGAACAGAAAACTGGTTCGACCAGCCAACAACACATAGACAGTAGAACGCCTCAGGCCAATGATGAAAGTCAGTGGTAAACGGACACAGACCTCCAATAAAAACAACTGAGGGCCGTCAACCGACTATGAACATTCTCTACGATGAACGCGTCGACGGCGTCCTGCCTGATGTCGACAGAGCTGCCTTACTGCAAGCCCTGCACACGCAGTGGCCAGATCTGGAAGTCCTGCACCAACAGGAAGAGCTCAAACCGTACGAATGCGACGGACTTTCTGCTTACCGCACCACACCCATGCTGGTGGTACTGCCGCGCCACATCGATGAGGTACAAGGCGTGCTTCGGCTCTGCCATGAGCGGCATGTCGCGGTGGTCGCCCGCGGTGCCGGCACCGGTTTGTCCGGGGGCGCATTACCGCTGGAAAAAGGCGTGCTGCTGGTGATGGCGCGCTTCAATACTATTCTGCACATCGACCCCGCCGCCCGCACGGCTCGGGTTCAGCCGGGGGTGCGCAACCTGGCGATTTCCCAGGCAGCAGCGCCGTTTGGCTTGTACTACGCGCCGGACCCTTCCTCGCAGATCGCCTGCTCTATTGGCGGCAACGTGGCGGAAAACGCCGGTGGCGTGCATTGCCTGAAGTACGGGCTGACCGTGCACAACCTGCTCAAGGTCGACATCCTGACCGTCGACGGCGAACACCTGAGCCTGGGTTCCCAGGCACTCGACTCTCCGGGCTTCGATCTGCTGGCGTTGTTCACGGGCTCCGAAGGCATGCTCGGTGTCATCACCGAGGTCACGGTCAAACTGCTGCCCAAACCCCAGACCGCCAAAGTGCTGTTGGCAGCGTTCGATTCCGTCGAGAAGGCTGGCCGTGCGGTGGGTGACATTATTGCCGCCGGCATCATCCCCGGTGGCCTGGAAATGATGGACAACCTGGCCATTCGCGCCGCCGAAGACTTCATCCACGCCGGCTATCCGGTCGACGCCGAAGCCATCCTGCTGTGCGAACTCGATGGCGTTGAAGCCGACGTTCATGATGACTGCGCCCGCGTGCGCCAAGTGCTGGAACAGGCCGGCGCCACCGAAGTGCGCCAGGCTCGCGATGAAGCCGAACGCGTACGCTTCTGGGCCGGACGCAAGAATGCCTTTCCGGCGGTGGGCCGCCTCTCACCGGATTATTACTGCATGGACGGGACAATTCCGCGCCGCGAGCTGCCCGGAGTGCTGCAGGCGATTGCTGCGTTGTCGGCCGAGTACGACCTGCGGGTGGCCAACGTTTTCCACGCCGGTGACGGCAACATGCACCCGCTGATTCTGTTCGATGCCAATCAACCGGGAGAACTCGATCGCGCCGAAGCCCTGGGCGGCAAGATCCTTGAATTGTGCGTGAAGGTCGGCGGCAGCATTACCGGTGAACACGGCGTAGGCCGGGAGAAAATCAATCAGATGTGTGCGCAGTTCAATAGCGATGAGCTGACCCTGTTCCATGCCGTCAAAGCCGCCTTCGATCCAAGTGGTTTGCTCAACCCTGGCAAAAACATTCCGACGCTGCACCGCTGCGCCGAGTTTGGCGCCATGCACGTTCATTTGGGTCAGATGCCCTTCTCTGAACTGGAGCGTTTCTGATGCGCAGTGAACACGATCTCGACGACAGCGGCGCGCTGCTCGAGCAGGTCAACCAGGCGCTGCAAAACGCCACGCCGTTGCGCATTCAAGGCGCCAACAGCAAGGCGTTTCTTGGGCGCATCGTGGCGGGTGAAGTCCTCGACACGCGCAGCCACCGAGGCATCGTCAGCTACGATCCGACCGAACTGGTGATCACCGCCCGCTGCGGCACGCCGTTGAAAGAGCTTGCTGAGGTGTTGGATGCAGCGCAGCAGATGCTGCCTTGCGAACCGCCCTCCTTCGGCGACGGCGCCACGGTCGGCGGCATGATCGCCAGCGGGTTGTCGGGACCACGGCGTCCCTGGTCGGGGTCCGTCAGGGACTTCGTCCTTGGGACACGCGTCATCACCGGTCATGGCAAGCATTTACGCTTCGGTGGCGAAGTCATGAAAAACGTTGCCGGCTACGACCTGTCGCGCTTGATGGCCGGCAGCTACGGCTCGCTTGGCGTGGTGACCGAAGTCTCGCTCAAGGTCCTGCCCAAGCCGCGTCAAGCCTTAAGCATCAGCCTGGAAATGGACAGTGATCGCGCCTTGCTTCGCCTCGCCGAATGGGGGCAACAACCGCTGCCGATCAGCGCCGCGTGCCACGATGGACAGCGCCTGCACCTGCGACTTGAGGGTGGCGAAGGCTCGGTGGCTGCGGCTCATGAGCGACTGGGCGGCGAGTTGCTGGACGCCTCGTACTGGGATGATCTCAACGAGCATCGATTGAGCTTCTTCGATGAGGACCAGGCACTTTGGCGCCTGTCCGTTCCTCACAACACGTCGCGACTTTCCCTGCCTGGCCGTCAGCTGATCGATTGGGGAGGTGCACAGCGCTGGCTCAAATCCGACGCAGAGCCAACGTTCATTCGCTCGATCGTGGAAGAGATCGGCGGGCATGTGACCTGCTACAGCCATGGCCTGATCGACAGCCCGTTCCAACCGTTGCCTGCCGCACTGATGCGCTACCACCGGAACTTGAAGCAACAACTCGATCCCCGGGGAATCTTCAACCCCGGACGCCTGTACGCGGAGCTTTGACCCATGCAGACCACTTTAAGCGAACACGCACGCCAACTGCCCCGCGCCGAAGAAGCCGAAAGCATTCTGCGCACGTGCGTGCACTGCGGTTTCTGCAATGCCACCTGCCCGACCTATCAATTGCTGGGCGATGAGCTGGATGGACCGCGGGGCCGCATTTACCTGATCAAGCAGGTTCTGGAGGGCAACGAAGTCACGCAAAAGACCCAACAGCACCTGGATCGCTGCCTGTCTTGCCGCAATTGCGAAACCACCTGCCCTTCCGGTGTCGACTATCACAACTTGCTGGACATCGGCCGGGCCGTGGTCGATGCGGCGGTGCCGCGCCCACTCGGCCAGCGGTTGTTGCGCGAGGGATTGCGCAGCGTCGTCCCCAATCCTGCGCTGTTCAAAGGGCTGGTCAGCAGCGGCCAGGTGTTCCGGGCGTTGTTGCCCAACACCTTGAACATAAAGTTACCCCGCCGCGTCTATCCGGCCAAGCCGCGCCCGGCCACTCGCCACGAACGGCAGGTGCTCATGCTCGAAGGCTGTGTGCAACCGAGTCTGTCGCCCAATACCAACGCGGCCGCCGCTCGAGTACTGGATCGACTGGGGATCAGCGTCACCGCGACCCATCAAGCCGGATGCTGTGGTGCCGTGGATTATCACCTCGACGCTCAGGCGGCCGGCCTTGATCGCGCCCGCCGCAATATCGATGCGTGGTGGCCGAGCATTGAAAAAGGTGCCGAGGCCATCGTGCAAACCGCCAGCGGGTGCGGCGCTTTCATCAAAGACTACGGTCACCTGCTCAGCACCGATCCGGCCTATGCCGAAAAGGCTAGAACGGTCAGTGCACTGGCCAAGGATCTGATTGAAGTGCTGCGCGACGAACCGCTGGAACAGCTCGGCATCCATGGCGACCAGCGCCTGGCGTTCCACTGCCCCTGCACGTTGCAGCACGCACAGAAACTGGGTGGCGCGGTTGAGGCGATTCTGACAAGTCTGGGCTTCAACCTCACGTCAGTTCCCGACAGTCACCTGTGCTGCGGCTCGGCGGGCACCTATTCGCTGACCCAACCCGAACTGTCCCGGCAACTGCGCGACAACAAGCTCAATGCGCTGGAAAGCGGGCATCCCGAAGTCATTGTCACGGCCAATATTGGCTGTCAGTCCCACCTCGATGGTGCGGGCCGAACCCCTGTCAGGCACTGGATCGAACTGGTCGAAGCCGCCTTGCCATCACCGAGCACTGGAGAACTGCCATGAAAAGCAAAGCTGTACTGAGCCAGACCGAAGTCAGCCAAATCCTCGCGGCTGCACGCACCGAAGCGCAGAACAACCAATGGGCGGTAACCATCGTGATTGTCGATGACGGCGGCCATCCCCTGGCCCTCGAACGCCTCGACGGTTGCGCTCCGATTGGCTCCTATATCGCCACCGAAAAGGCCCGCACCTCGGCCCTCGGTCGGCGCGAATCCAAAGGCTATGAAGAGATGGTCAATGGCGGCCGCCACGCCTTTTTGTCAGCACCATTACTGACCTCGCTTGAAGGTGGCGTGCCGATCATCGTCGATGGCCAGGTGGTCGGCGCGGTCGGGGTATCCGGTGTCAAAGCCGAGCAGGACGCACAAGTCGCCAAAGCCGGCGCGCAATGCCTGAACTGAGCCGAACTGATTTGAGCTGAGCGCTGAAATAGTCGGGCCGTGTGATAAACGGCCCGACGTTCGTTCTCGATCACTGCCCTTCAGCAAGTTCCGTCGTCGGTGTCCGCAGAGCGCGCCAGGCAATTAAAGTCGCCATGAGTGCCAAGCCAAATGTCACCCACGAAACCAAATTAATTCCACCCTCGAATGCACTTCCCGCCTGCGTCATCAGCGCACGTGCTTGATCTCCCGACAACTGCACCGCCACATGATTAGCACCGGATAGCGTCTCACTCGCCAGCATCGTCTGCACCTCGCTCAAAAAACCCGGAAGCTGCAATGCACCGCGATAGTAGGCAGTGACGAGACCACCGAGCACTGTCGTCCCCAAAACCACACCCACTTCATAGGCTGTTTCACTCATGGCCGACGCCGCACCCGCCTTATCCGGCGGTGCGGCGGACAAAATCACGTCGTTGGATACCGTCGCGATCGCGCCCACGCCAATGTTCAGCAAGGCAAAAGCCACCACCAGAACGAACAGGCTGCTGCCAATGCTGGCGACCATCAAAAACGCCGCCCCAACAAACGCCATCAGAATCGGCACCAGCACATGCACCTGTACTCGACGCGCAACAGGCACGACTGCCATTCCCACTACGATTGCCATGATCTGACCAGGTACTAACGCCAAGCTAGCCCTCAAGGGTGACATCTGAAGGACGATCTGTAAGAACTGAGTGGTGAAGAATACAAAGCCGACGAGGAACGCGAGGCTCATCAGATTGATCAGCACTGAGCCGCTGAAGGTGCCACTTCGGAACAGACTCAGATCCATCAGCGGCACAGGCAGACGTAACTGCCGACGCACAAACATCCACCCAGCAAACATGCCGATTACAAATGCTGTCAGTGCCAACCCGTCAACACCATTACTGGCGCTATGTTTAATGCCGTAAACGATAGCACTGAGGGCGACCATCGATTGCAGGATACTGAGCGGATCCAATGGCCCTGAACAGTCTTGCTCGGACTCGGGCAACAACACCGGTCCCAATACCAATAACGGCACCAATACGGGTATTGCCAACAGGAAAATCGCCTCCCAGCTGAAAAATTCCAGCAAAACCCCACCGACCAAAGGACCGAGTGCCGATCCTACCGTCAGCGTTGTTGCCCAGATCGCGACAGCGACTCTCCGTTCTTCTCGATCCACAAATACCGAACGTATCAATGCCAACGTTGAGGGCATCAGCATCGCACCGAAAATCCCCATGCAAGCTCGCCCGGCAATCAGTTGTGTAGCCGTATCGGAATAGGCGGTCAGCACCGAGACAATGACAAAACCCAAAGACCCAGCCAATAACAACTTACGATGACCGATTCGATCGCCCAGGCTGCCCATCGACACCAGCAATCCCGCCAATACCAGCGAATAGGCATCGATCATCCATAACTGCTGACTAGCGCTCGGATGCAGAGCCTCGGCAATCTTGGGTAACGCGAATCCAAGCACCGTATTGTCCACGGTCACCAGTAGTACTGGCAGCATCAGCACGCTAAGGGCTGACCATCGTTTTGATTTTGCTCTGTGTTGTGCTGCCTTACTTACTAATGCCATCAGCCAAGCTCCTTATCACCCTCAAAAAATTCACAGGAGATTTTGCAATGCGCTGTGAAACGAACCCAGCACACTTCCATGTCGAGGACTCGGTTAGTTCAGTAATGAAAAAACGTGCTGACAATCGACAGCCCCCGAGTTCAAACGACGACCCAAAGCATTTGAAACGCCCTGTAAGTCGCGTCTGAACTCGTCATAATCTTGACTAGAGACATTGTTCATCAAGCGTTCCATCCCTTCCGCCAGCGCGGCGCGCTGGTGGTTAGCCTGATCATTTTCTAGCTGTATATCCCAGTAGACTTCAGGCGGATTGACCAGAACCCGGGACAGCAACGCCATCATTGTCCGCATCGGAGGTGGCATCACCTCAAGAGCGCTTTCCAGATCAAGTGAAGACCTTGCCAACGCCAAGCCGAACCCGAGAATTGCGGCATGGGGCAACGCCTGACAGAGCGCCATGAGTTCATCGTGAGCCACGGGCGTCATTCGCTTTATCTTCATCCCCGCCTCCATCAAGTGTTGCTCGATGAAAGTCGAAGGCGAGTCGCCATCTTCAAGACAAATTGCGACGGTGCGTCCCTGAACGGAGAGCTTGGGTGAAAACATTGGGTTGACGCCGACGAAAGGCTGCTGGGACGAAGCATTTTTCAATGCTCTGTAAAATGGCTCCTGAACAGAACAAGTCGGTATGAATACAACCTCGTTCGAAACGGAGCCAACAACCCAAGGTATTGCCCGGATAGCCACGCTTTCGGGCAACGCAAAGACCACTGCCACCGCTCCTTGGAAGATGTGCCCGGTATTGCTGAACGGACTTGTGACATCGACTTCATAGAAGCCACATTCCTGTTCGGAAGGCCTGCGATCCACCACCCGGACATCGTATCCATATTGCATAAGAATGCGGCTGATCAATGAGCCAACCAAACCCGCTCCCCCCAACACGACAACCGTGTCGCTCATCATGATTCGCTCCCTACGACAAAACTGTAATAAGGCACGCTAGCCTTGACCAAAGTTTCTTCAAGCTCTTGCTGTGGATCGGAGTGCGCAACAATCGCGCCACCAATTCCAAATTTCGCCTCGTTACCCTGGAGCACTGCCGTTCGGATGACAATACTCAGCTCCGCTCCACCACTGAAAGATAACCAGCCTAATGCGCCTGAGTAGACACCACGGGCGGAAGCCTCCAATACGTCAATAATTTCCATCGTGCGTTTCTTCGGAGCTCCCGTCATTGAGCCACCGGGGAAACAGGCTCGAATAGCTTCGACCGTTGAAATATCCGAGCGAAGGTGCCCACGAATCGTTGAGACAAGTTGGTGAACCGAAGAAAAGCTTTCCACTGAGAAAATCTCAGGGACATGAACGCTCCCTGGACGGCACACTTGATTCAAATCATGGCGCACCAAATCGACAATCATTAGGTTCTCGGCCCTGTCCTTTGCCGAGTTACGTAGCTCATCGCGCAATATTTGGTCCTCGGCGAATTGTTTACTACGCGGTCTGGTTCCCTTGATCGGTCTGGACTCGATCAATCCGCTGTCATCGATTCTGAGAAAGGTTTCGGGCGAAGCGCTTAATACTGAAAATCCTGCAAACGAGAGGTAAGCACCGTAGGGTACGGGGCTAGCCTGGCGCATTCGCCAATAAGCACTCAAAGGCGCACCGCTGTACGCCATTTTTGCCCTATTGGTCAGGCAGATCTCGTACGACTCCCCATCGGTGATGTACTTGAGAGATTGATTGATCTTACTGATGTAATCATCTGGCCCGTCCTCAAGCGAGAGCTTCAGCTGATCTACGGCACCTGGAATAAACGAACTGCAATGACCAGCTGACTCATCATTACGATGGAGAAAATCAGGTAAGGACGGCCAAACCACAGCATCGCCAGTCGCAGTCATCACGCATTCATAGGCCTTGTCTTCATGATGATCAAAGACAAAGAAATGCGGCGCAAACATGAATGAAGCATCCGGATAAACCGAACGGTAAATTTTTCGTCCACCCGCCAGTGCTTTCAATTCGTAACCGAGGTAGCCAACAAAACCACCCTTGAAAACAAACGGCAAGTACTGAGGGGTTGCCACATGCAC
The DNA here is from genome assembly GCF_054898165.1 of Pseudomonas sp. Hz4. Classification (NCBI taxonomy): domain Bacteria; kingdom Pseudomonadati; phylum Pseudomonadota; class Gammaproteobacteria; order Pseudomonadales; family Pseudomonadaceae; genus Pseudomonas; species Pseudomonas sp. Hz4. The sequence continues at coordinate 3,636,211 of NZ_CM142719.1, forward strand.
AGCTTCGAAGATTTGTGCAATCAGTGTAAAAAAGTCTCCTTTGATGTTTTTTTTGCCCTTGGGGCCTTCAAGTTTCATGCACTCATCGTTGACATCGTATTCAAGCCTTATCGCTCCTTGCGCCTCCCCACTACCCATGATCGAGTAGCGGGCATTAGGTCTTTCTGACTTCTCGCTGTCTAGCCAAAAAGAATAACGATCGTCTGCATAGAGCGTCGAGAATACTGCTAGTGGATCCGTGCATTCGGAAAACTCACGGTAGGCAAGCTGCATATTCAGCATCCCCCCTACTGCGACGTATGCATCTTTTGATGACGTACATTCCGTGTCGGACTCTAAGTGAGCTCTAGCACTTACGTTATGTTCCAGCGCCATGCGTACGAAGTTGCTCAATAGCGCATGGCCATATTCTGACTCGATGGATTCGGGGTGGAACTGGACACCCCAAACTGGTCTGGCGATGTGTTCGATTGCCATGACCACACCTTCAGACGTCCAGGCCGTACATTGGAGCTCTGCTGGTAGGCTTGTACACATTAACGAATGGTATCTGACCACTTCGAACTGCTCCGGTAAGTCTCGAAAGAGCCCTTTACCTGAATGAGTAATCCGACTGCGGTAGCCATGCACAGGGTTGGGAGCGTACCCCACCGTCCCCCCAAGAAATTGAGCGATTCCTTGGTGGCCTAGACAAATACCAAGCAACGGGACAGGAGAACGGAGGATGACGTCACCGCACACACCGAAATCCCCCTCCTGACTGGGGTGTCCTGGACCGGGCGACAGCACTACAGCGTCATATTTTTCGATGCCCAATTCATTGTACGGAAGTGTATTTTTGACTACATCCGCGCAAATGCCTGTCACCTCATACAAATACTGAGCGATGTTCTGGGTGAAGGAATCAAAGTTATCAATCAGCAATATTTTCATGAGGGTCGCCCCGGGGCCAGACACTGATTGATCAGGACGTCTTCCTGAGTACACGTCTCTTCTATAATCAGTCTGAATATCGACTCGGCATATTCCGGCCTCAATCCTACCGCCTCCGACCTAATCTTAATCATATCGAGCACGTAGGAAATTCGTCCGGGTTGCATCATCGCAATACCATAGATGGCTTTGAGCTGGGCAATGTCCATGCACACTTTCATTCGCTCAGAAAGCAGGTCGACAACTTGCAAATTTATCGAGTCAAGCCGCTCCCGCTGCGGCTGCAAAATGTTAGACGTGCCTGTCTGTGATAACTGTCCCTGTCGTTTCATCTTTTGCACCTCCGTTAGCCAATTTCTGGAAGAGAGTCGCCAGTCAGGCGTGATCCCGCTCATTGATAGCAGGCGTCCATAACCCCTTGCTCGTCATAGCCCCTAGAGCAGCCCCCAATAACCTGATGTCTTTGCCACTGTGGTCTGCTGAAATTGCAAAACGCAGCATCGCTTTGCCTTTGGCAATGATTGGGTAAAACACCGGAAAGAGCAGAATGCCTTGGTCACGCAGGATTCTCGCAGCCTGCAAGCCGGCCTCCTCTGTTTCAAAGAAGGCTCCTCTGACAGGTGACTGGATACCTGCGTTGAGCAACTGGTTGTCGGTGAGGGAATCTAAAAGGGCGACATTTTCCCAAAGTCGCCGTTGCAAAATATCGATCTCTTCACTGAGATGGATTTTCGCCGAGGCAACGTTCGCCGCCAACATGGGCACCATAATGGAATGACCAAATATCAGCGGATTCGCCAGGGTTCGGATAACTTCAACATCCCGTGGATCTGAAACCACGACAAAACCACCCGCGCCACCAAAGGCTTTGGAGAGAGACCCTGCCAGAATAATATTTGCAGGTAATGAGTGATCAACTGTTGAAAAGGCATATCCCGCACCATGTCGTCCGACGATCGAAATACCATGAGCATCGTCTACGTATAAGTATCCCTGTGCCGACTCTAGCTGCCGAGAGAGCTCAGCGATGGGTACAAGACCACTCATTCCATCGATCAAGAGCACTGGAGTTTCACCTTTGTCGGTGCAGTCTTTCAGCGCTGTGGTCATTGATTCTTGACTGGTGGACTCAACTCTAGAAACAGGTCCGAACTGGTCCAAAATCCCCCTAAGTACCTGCATCGAAGCATGGGCGGTTTTGTCCATCAGCCAATGGATTCGTCTTTTGACCGGATACCCACCCAACGAACCACTCCCCAGCAACGGTAAAACACCTAAATGGACACTGCTGGTAGAGGTAAACACCGCAACGCCGCTACCTCTGTAAATCTGAGCAAGCAACTCTTCCAGTTGAGGCAGGTAACTTGGGCGCATTGCACTTCGAGAAGACGACAGGTGCAATCCGGAAGTTTCCATAGCCTGGTGTGCGGCATCGATCAATGCCGAGTGGGTTTCCAAGCCCAAGTACGAACAGGAAACAAACTCTATGAATGTGCCTCCGTCCTGCAAGGTAATGTGCTTACCCGCACGACTCGCAACGGTAAAACCTGTCAGCCCTTCCTCGTAAGCCTTCGCCAGTGCACCAGTGGTGTTGCCGCGACGAATGCTCATCCAGTCTTGTCTAGTTTGCACATCCATAGCTAAACTCCTTTCTAAAAATCACTGAGATTTGCATCCGATGGTCATTACTGAGCTGCCCGAGGCGTCGGACGCTTCCTTATCGATTACAGTTTGTGTATTTGTCAGCTGACTCTGCTTGAACAGTTCGCGCACCGCTTTGGCCTGCTCCTCGCCATGCTCAATGACTAGCCAACCTTCACGACTTAGTAACTGGTTCGCGAGCGAGATGATGTGCCGTATCAGTTCAAGACCATCGGTCCCGGAATAGACCGACACCCGTGGATGGTGATCGCTCCACTCAGGCAACAACTCTTGGAACTGTGGGACGTACGGAGGATTAGCGACAATCAAACCAACCTGATCTGTGAATCGCGTAAATGCCTGTTTGTCGCGAATGTCAGCCTGCAAGTGATTGACCTGTCCCCCCTTGCAGGCCAGTCGGTCGATATTGCGCTTGAGGTACTGCACCGCTATCTCATCAAACTCCACGCATGTCACTTTCAGATCCGGTCTACGTCGTGCGATCGCCAAGCCAATCGCGCCGCTTCCTGCACACAAATCGAGGACACTAGCACCCGGTCGCAGCGCAGCACTGGTCTCCAGCCACTTGTGAATGATTTTGCTGTGAGGGCGGGGGATAAACACGCCGCTACCGACCACCAGCGGCATTTCGTCAAACTCCACCATGCCAACAATATGACCGAGAGGAATTCGGTTACAGCGCTCTTTAACCGCTAACATAAATTCATTGAGCGCACGACTTTTATCCACCCGTTCGATATAGCGATCTATAAGACAACTCAAATCTTCTTCCAAGTCCCAGACACCAGACGCTTGCAACATGGCCCGCGCTTGACTAATAGCAAGGTACTCACGATCCGTAAGACTCATGACCACTCCTTGTAATACTGCGCAAGTCTTTTCAAAATTGACTCATACAGATAGGAGAATGCGACCAACTCCGGCGGAGGCGTAAATGACGAGTGCAAATCATTTATAAGTTGTTCGTAATTGCGCGATAGTCCTTCATCCAGCAAAGGAAACCAGTAAGGTTTTATATCCCAACGATACTCATATCCTGTGGCAAACATCTGCTGTACCGTTTCCCTGACCGTATTTTCGCGGGCAAACCCGGATAACGGAGCACGTACAGGTTTGAAAGGGCTGAGATCTAGATCGGGAGTATCTATATCGGCAAGGCAATTAGCTATATACCGCGCCAACAATGGTGACTGGTGCAGGCCGTCTCGGTAGGTGCCTGTTGCAAGCCAAAGACCTTCGATGCCGCACTCGCCAATCAATGGAAAACCATCTGCCGGAATTGGTCTGTTGCCAACCTGTATGGAAATGATTTCAGCGCTATGAAGGTCCAGGTTTAGTTGATCAACAGCACAGTCAAGCAAAAACTGAACATCCGATATGAGAGCCTGTTGTTTAGGCCGCTCCGAAATTATATTAGTAGCTCCCAGATACAAGACTCCGTCCCCACGAGGGACACAGTGCAAGCCGCACGCAAAAGCACGATTTGGCGTCCGTATGACAGAACTCGGCAACTCAACCCCTTCTGGCATTTTCACGAGAATTGAAACGCCATATCCACTGAACAACGGTGGAATTTTCTTTACGAGCTCCTCGATATCACTAAGCAGGTCTAAAGATTGAACGCCTGCCGCAATCACAACTTTTTTTGCCCAAAGAACCTCTCCACTGCATAACTCAATGCCGGTGACTACCTCACCCTCAACCAACACGCGTTGGGCGTTCTCATTTTTCAGAGTGCCACCCTCTGAGACAAATGCAGCATCCAGTTTCTCCAGCAAAAGATGAGAATTCACGGAATGCTCGTTTGGTATGTACAACCCACGCAGAGGGCGAACCAGATGGTTGGGCTTCAGCCACTCCATTTTGCGCGGATCAACTATTTCAAATGGCTCACCATACTCACGAAGGGTTCTCTCGATGGTGTCGAAGTTAACGCTGTCCACCTCATCCATGCCGGCGGTGTTGAGCAGCACATGGGTCCCAATCGCGGTAAACAACGAACTAGAATCACCTGAAGAAATTGCCAAGCGCTCCGCCCAACTTGACCACAGGTGTTGAGCTTGTCGATCCATGTCTAATTTCAATCGACCAAAATCACTTGCCAGCAGGCCGCTTGTTACCTCCCCGAAACATCCATTCATCGCTCCGGCAGCCCTTGACGCAGCATTTGTACGATCAGTCTCACCGACTCGACAGACATTTAAACCTCGCGTGGACAACTCATACGCGATTGATCCACCAACTGCTCCTGCTCCTACAACAACGACGTCGAACTCCATGTTTTGACCTCAGACGATTACCCGCAATGTAAGAAAAATAAATTTTTCTCGTTGGAAACAGGAACATTTCTATAATTTCGTTACATTACGATTCAACCGACTATTTGTTTCATATTGTATCTTCGAAATAATTCTACACATATTGCAGCGGAGCTAAAAATCTGGACCTCTGCGCTTAAACCAAAGACTGTCCAGTTAATTTTTAAAAAACAGCAGCCTATGAAAACTTAGTTGAATTTACATAATTAGTAAAAACAAAAACTCAAAAAAAATCGACCATCACAGATTGCGTGAAAACTTAACTACCCCCCTGACGATTCGAGCTTGGCCGTAGGTGAACTGGTGGCGATTGATAGCGGTAAGTTCCAGGCAGCCGCGTCCTACCCCCAAAAGCAAGCGCCCCAAACAATCTCGGCGTTGCTTGAGTCACCTCTCCTCGTTTTCACCCAGTCTTCGAGGCCTCTTTTTTTGAACGGCTACGCTCGATAGGTATCGCTCACGCTGTCCAGCCGACAGCGCAATCGACCCGCCCAAGAGGAAGCGCACAGATGACCCGTCTCACTGCGAAAGATTTTGCCCCGGAATTGCTCGAACTGTACGACTACTACGCCCACGGCAAGATCAACCGGCGTGAATTTCTGGATCGAGCGGCGCTATTCACCTTGGGCGGTTTGACCGCCAGCGCGCTCCTCGCGGCCCTGAGTCCGAATTATGCTCTCGCCGAGCAGATTGAATTTACCGACCCGGACATTGTTGCCGAATACATCACCTATCCATCGCCCAAGGGCAACGGGCAGGTCCGTGGTTATCTGGTGCGCCCGGCGAAAGCCACCGGCAAGGTGCCGGCCGTGGTGGTCGTGCATGAAAACCGCGGGCTCAACCCTTACATCGAAGATGTCGCGCGGCGTGTGGCCAAGGCAGGCTTCATCGCCCTCGCCCCCGATGGCCTGACGTCGGTGGGCGGCTATCCTGGCAACGATGACAAAGGCCGGGAGTTGCAGGCGACCGTCGACCCTGAAAAGCTCATGAACGATTTTTTCGCCGCCATCGAGTGGTTAATGAAGCACGACGCAACCAGCGGAAAAGTCGGGATCACCGGGTTCTGCTACGGCGGTGGCGTCGTCAATGCTGCGGCCGTGGCCTATCCGGAACTGGGGGTTGGCGTGTCCTTTTATGGCCGACAGCCAGAAGCCAAAGATGTGGCCAGAATCAAGGCGCCGGTGATGCTTCACTACGGCGAACTGGATACGCGCATCAACGAAGGCTGGCCCGCCTATGAGAAGGCATTGAAAGACGCGGGTAAAACGTATGAAGCCTACATCTACCCCGGCGCCAACCATGGTTTCCATAACGACTCCACGCCTCGATACGATGACGCCGCGGCCAAGCTGGCCTGGGACCGGACGCTGGGGTGGTTTCGGCGGTATCTGGCTTAACGGTGACGCTGAAGTCTGCTTTGACACTGTTGCCAGATTCCGCATGAATGGAGGTTTTCGAAAAGCTGACGCGTCAGGTGCTTAAACGCGGCTCAATAGGCCCTCGTTCAGGTCTCAATCACATCGTCCGCCCAGCTGATGGCCGCCACGACGGTCGGGAAACCGATGGTGCTCGTCAGTGAGATCAGCGTGTGACGGATCTGCTCTGGCGTAGCGCCGGCCTCCAGTGCTCGTCGGGTATGACTGTGCACCGCGCCCTCAGAGCGAATGGCCGCAGCAGCACCGAGCTGGATCAGCTGGATAACGATCTCCTCCAGTGGGCCGGTATGACGCACCGCCTTACCCAGGGCCTCCACTGCAGCCAAGTAATCCGGGTACTGCTGTTCGAGACGTTGGTAGGTGTTGTGCTCTCTCTTCTTTGCCATCTTTTGTGTCCTCGCGTGGGAGGTGCGAACAGAATCATCAGGCTTCGATTTTCGAAACTTGCACTCTGCGGCAGTAGGCTACGCTTACATCAGCTTATTGCCCACGATGCTCGCGTCTGCCGGTTTTGGTTTGTTCTGGAGAGCGTCTGCAACAGCTATTTCAGACAGGCCCAAACATTTCACGCAGGACTGACGTGATGACCGAGCCCTTCCTCAGCTTAGCCGAACTCAAACGTGCCGCCGCCTCCGGCGAGATCGATACCGTGCTGGTGTGCATGGTCGATATGCAGGGGCGACTGGTCGGCAAGCGATTCCAGGTCGAGTTTTTCATCGACAGCGGCCACGAAGAAACCCACTGCTGCAATTACCTGCTGGCCGACGACATCGACATGGAGCCGGTACCAGGTTACGCCGCGGCCAGCTGGAGCAAAGGCTATGGCGACTTTGTGCTCAAACCCGACATGGCCACGTTGCGACGGGTGCCCTGGCTTGAATGCACGGCGCTGGTGCTTTGCGATGTGCTCGATCATCACCATCGGCGCGACCTGCCACACAGCCCGCGGGCGATCCTGAAAAAGCAGATCGAGCGACTGCGCGAGCGCGGTTACACCGGCATGTTCGCCTCGGAACTGGAGTTCTACCTGTTCGACGAGAGCTACGAGGCCATCCACGAGCGTAACTACCACAAGCCGAAGACGGCCGGTCACTACATCGAGGACTACAACATCCTGCAGACCACCCGCGAGGAACCGGTGCTGCGGGCGATTCGCAAACATCTGCAGGCCTGCGGCATTCCCGTGGAAAACTCCAAGGGTGAATGGGGCCCGGGCCAGGAAGAAATCAACATCCGCTATGCCGATGCCCTGACCATGGCCGACCACCACGTCATCATCAAGCACGCCTGCAAAGAGATCGCGCAACTGCAGGGCAAGGCGATCACGTTCATGGCCAAGTGGCGCTATGACGCCGCCGGTTCCAGCAGCCACATCCACAATTCGCTGTGGGACAAGAGCGCCAAAAAGCCGCTGTTCTTCGACCCCAAGGCGGAATTTGGCATGTCGAAATTGATGCGCTCCTGGGTGGCCGGGCAGCTCAAATACGCCAACGACATCACCTGTTTTCTCGCGCCCTACATCAATTCGTACAAGCGCTTTCAGGCCGGCACCTTTGCACCGACCCGGGCGGTGTGGAGTCGGGACAACCGCACCGCAGGCTTTCGGTTATGCGCAGAAGGCAGCAAAGCCATCCGCATTGAATGTCGCATCGGCGGCGCCGACCTCAACCCTTACCTGGCCTTCGCCGCCTTGATCGCTGCGGGACTGGCCGGAATCGACGAGAAGCTCACCCTCGCGCCGCCCTTCGAGGGCGATGCCTACGTCGATGAGCATTTGCCTGAAGTCTCGAAGACGCTGCGCGAAGCCAGCGCCTCGCTCCAGGCCTCGACCATGTTGCGCGAGGCGTTTGGTGATGAAGTGATCGACCACTACGTGCACACCGCCGAATGGGAGCAGAAAGAGTACGACCGGCGGATCACCGACTGGGAACTGCAGCGCGGTTTTGAGCGCTATTGAGACCACCATGACCTCGACCATTCAACTCATCTCACCGGTCGATGGCCGGGTCTACGCCGAACGCCGCTGCGCCGATGCTGCGCAGATTGACCAGGCGCTGGCGGCTGCCGACGCTGCCCAGGCGCAATGGAAACGCCGGCCACTGAGCGAACGTGCCGCCTTTTGCAGCGCCGCGGTGGATGCGATGCTGGCCATGAAGGCCGATATCGTGCCGGAACTGGCGTGGCAAATGGGCCGTCCGGTGCGCTTTGGCGCTGGCGAACTGCGCGGGTTCGAAGAGCGTGCCCGCCATATGATCGCCATTGCGCCTGAAGCGCTGGCAGCGCTTGAACCCACACCCGTCGCCGGTCTTCGACGCTGTATCAAACGCGAGCCGCTGGGTACGGTATTGGTCGTCGCACCCTGGAACTACCCCTACCTGACGGCAGTGAATACGATCATCCCGGCGCTGATGGCCGGCAACAGTGTCATCCTCAAACACGCGTCGCAAACGCTGCTGGTCGGTGAACGGTTCGCCGAGGCATTTCGCCGTGCCAATCTGCCCGAAGGATTGTTCCAAAACCTGCTGCTGAGTCATCTCCATACCGCGATGATCATTGCCTCAGGACGGGTGCAGCAGGTGAACTTCACCGGCTCGGTCGAAGCCGGCAAGACCATGGAACACGCTGCTGTCGGAGGTTTCCTCGGCGTGGGCCTGGAGCTGGGTGGCAAAGACCCGGCCTACGTCCGGGCAGACGCCAACCTCGAACATGCGGTAGAAAATCTGGTGGATGGCAGTTTCTTCAATTCCGGGCAGAGCTGCTGCGCCATCGAGCGTATCTATGTCGATAGCAAAATTTACCCGGCCTTTATCGAGCGCTTCGTTTCTTTGACCCGCCAATACGTGCTTGGTAATCCGCTGGACGAAGCCACCACACTGGGTCCCCTGGTCACACCCACCGCCGCTGATTTCGTGCGCGGTCAGATCGCCGAAGCACTGACACAGGGCGCTCGAGCGCTGATCGACCCAAAGGATTTTCCTGCCGATGCGCCGGGCAGCGCCTACCTCGCGCCGCAGGTGTTAGTGGATGTCACCCATCAAATGTCGGTGATGCGTGAGGAAAGTTTCGGTCCGGTGGTCGGCATCATGTCGGTGGCCAGCGACGACGAAGCCATCACCTTGATGAACGACAGTGAGTTCGGGCTCAGCGCTTCCATCTGGACGCAAGACCTTGCCGCCGCCGAACGCCTGGGCAACGAGATCGACACCGGCACCGTCTTCATGAACCGCTGCGATTACCTCGACCCGGCCCTGGCCTGGACAGGGGTGAAGAACAGCGGGCGCGGCGTCACGCTGTCGCGCCTGGGCTATGACAACCTGACCCGAGCGAAATCCTTCCATTTGCGCCACGAGATCTGAGCCATGAGCCTGACCGCGAACTGGAACTACCCCACCAGCATCCGCTTCGGTGTTGGCCGCATTGCCGAGCTCGCCGAGATCTGCCGCAGCCAAGGGATCCAGCGACCGTTGCTGGTCACCGACAGTGGCCTGGCGCGTGCACCGATCACCACGGCGGCGCTGGACGCCTTGCGCGCCGCCGGCCTTGGCGTCGCGCTGTTTTGCGATCTTAAACCCAACCCGGTCGAAGCCAATCTGGCAGGCGGACTCGAGGCCTGGCGCGCCGGAAAACACGATGGCGTGGTCGCCTTCGGCGGTGGCAGCGGCCTGGACATGGGCAAGCTCATCGCCTTCATGAGTGGCCAGACCCGCCCGGTCTGGGACTTCGAAGACATCGGCGACTACTGGACACGCGCCGACGAAGGCAGCATCGCACCGATCATTGCGGTGCCGACCACGGCGGGTACCGGCTCCGAGGTGGGTCGTGCGGCGGTGATCATCGATGAGCGTACGCACACCAAACGCATCATCTTCCACCCGAAAATGATGCCGCGCGTGGTCATCAGCGACCCGGCCCTCACCGTCGGCATGCCGGCAAAGGTCACCGCGGGCACCGGCATGGATGCGTTCGCGCATTGCCTTGAATCCTATTGCGCCCCAGGCTTTCATCCCATGGCCGAAGGCATTGCGGTGGAAGGCATGCGCCTGGTCGCCAATGCCCTGGTGCGAGCCGTACACACACCCTCGGACCTTGAGGCGCGAGCGGAAATGCTCGCGGCGGCCGCGATGGGCGCTACCGCCTTTCAGAAAGGTCTGGGCGGGATGCACGCCCTCTCACATCCGGTGGGCGCCCTGTACGACACCCATCACGGCATGACCAATGCCACGTTCATGCCCTATGTCCTGAAATTCAATCGCCCGGCCATCGAGGAACGCATCACCCGCCTCGCGGCTTATTTGCGTCTGCCCTCTCCCGGCTTCGACAGTTTTCTGGCCTTCGTCCTCAAGTTGCGCAAGGACATCGGCGTGCCGCACACGCTGTTTGAGCTGGGGGTGGATGATCGGCAGGCCGACCTGATCGCGGACATGGCGGTTGTCGACCCTTGCGCTGGCGGCAACCCGCTGCCATTGACCCGAAATGGCGCGGCAGAAATTTTCGACGCGGCGTACCACGGCCGTCTATAGAGCAGTTGTCTGTCCATGGCCAAGGTGCGAACTCGCAGCATGGACGGAGTTTATCGGTAAGAAAAAGGAGCAGTACGACAAGGGGTTGAAGGCCAGCCCATCCGGCCACGTACAACCCGGATGGATGCGTATCAAAACCTAAGGGGCACACAACATGAATCCAGCAAGTCAGCCCGGCACAAGCGCGCCGCAAGACGATGACGTCAAGGTGCTGCACAGCATGGGCTATGCCCAGCAGCTGTCGCGACGGATGGGCGTTTTCTCCAACTTTGCCATTTCCTTTTCGATCATCTGCATTCTCTCGGGTGGTATCAATTCACTCGCCCAAGGCACCTCGGGTGCGGGCGGTGCGTCAATCGGCATCGGCTGGCCGATCGGTTGCCTGATCTCCGGGGTTTTCGCCATGGCCATGGCGCAGATTTCCTCGGCGTACCCCACCGCCGGTGGCCTCTATCACTGGGGCTCGATTCTCGGCAACCGCTTTACCGGCTGGCTGACCGCGTGGTTCAACCTGCTGGGGTTGGTCACCGTGCTCGGTGCGATCAACGTCGGTACCTATTACTTCTTTTTCGGCGCCTTCGGACCGGCCTTGGGCATGGAAGACACCACCACGACCCGGGTGATTTTTCTGGCGATCCTGACCGGCCTCCAGGCCTTGTGTAACCACCTGGGTATCGGCCTGACGGCGAAGCTCACCGACTTCTCGGGCTATCTGATTTTCGCCACGGCGCTCGCGCTGACCATCGTGTGCCTGATATCGGCGCCCAGTTATGAGTTCGCCCGGTTATGGACCTTCAGCAACTATTCCGGCGAAGCGGGCGGCAGCGTCTGGCCACAGGTCTCGAACGGCTGGATTTTCATGCTCGGCCTGCTCTTGCCGATCTACACCATCACCGGCTATGACGCCTCCGCGCACACCTCGGAAGAGACCCGCAATGCGGCCATGTCAGTGCCACGTGGCATGGTCATGTCGGTGGTCTGGTCGTTGCTGTTCGGCTGGGTCATGCTCAGCTCGTTTGTACTGATGCTGCCGAGCATGGACGAGGCGGCCAAGCATGGTTGGACCGTGTTTTTCTGGGCGATGGACACTCAGGTGAACCCGACAGTAAAAACGGCGTTGTACGTGGCGATTTTCATCTCGCAGTTTCTCTGCGGGTTGGCGACTGTGACCTCGGTCTCACGCATGATCTTTGCGTTCTCCCGTGACGGCGGCCTGCCCTTCTCCAAAGCACTGGCGTCGGTTTCGCCGACCCGTCGCAGCCCGGTGGCGGCGATCTGGACCGGTGCCACCCTCGCGGTGTTGTTCGTCTGGGGATCGTCGGTGATATCGGTCGGCGAAACGCCGGTCTATACCATCGTGGTGTCCTGCACGGTGATCTTCCTGTTCTTTTCCTTCGTCATCCCCATCGTGCTGGGCCTGTTTACCTACGGGACTTCGAAGTGGCCGACCATGGGGCCATGGAACATGGGACGCTTCTGGTACTCCGTGTTTGCCATCCTCTCAATCCTCTCGATGGTGATCATTTTCATCATCGGCATTCAGCCGCCGAACGATTGGGCGTTGTACATCACCATCGGCTTCCTGGTGCTGACGGCCATCGTCTGGTTCGGTTTTGAAGCCCGCCGCTTCCAGGGGCCGCCGATTGGCGACGTGATCGTCAAGCGCCAGGCTGAGATTGCGGCGGCTGAAGAGGCATTGAATAAACGCGCTGGAAGTTGATTTACAGTCAGCTAATAGATAGAACGAACGATGAGTAACCTGTGGCGAAAGTACTTGCTCCCTCGCCACAGTTGTTCGCCAAGAAACTGCGCGAAAAACGTATCCATTGGGGCTGGACTTAAGTGTTTTCAGGGAATGTAGCGGGACGAACCCAGGCAAGACTTTTCTTTGGACGAAAAAAATGGACCTCTTTTCAGAGATCCATTTTTCAATGCTTGGAGCGGGAAACGAGACTCGAACTCGCGACCCCGACCTTGGCAAGGTCGTGCTCTACCAACTGAGCTATTCCCGCGTCTTGGTGTGGCGCATTCTATAGAATCCAGAATCCTCGTCAACACCTTGATTCAAAAAAGTTTATTTCTTTTCCACATCAGTCTTCAGATGCGGCCAGGCCGCCCGCAAATATTGGACCATGGACCACAACGTCAGGCCCGCGGATATCAGCAACAAGGCATACCCCACCAGCACCCAGAACGTGAAGTCCGACGGATTGGCCAACAGAATCACCAAGGCCAGCATTTGCGCGGCGGTTTTCCATTTACCCAGGTTTGACACGGCGACGTGAGCGCGGGCGCCGAGTTCGGCCATCCATTCGCGAAGTGCCGAGACGACAATCTCGCGACCGATGATCACGGCGGCCGGCAGCGTGAGCCACAGGTTGCCATGTTCTTGCACCAGCAACACCAGCGCAACAGCGACCATCAGTTTGTCAGCAACGGGATCGAGAAAAGCCCCGAACGGCGTGCTTTGTTCCAGTCGGCGGGCCAGATACCCATCGAGCCAGTCTGTCGCGGCAGCAAATGCGAAGACCGAGGCGGACGCCAGGTAGCTCCATTGATAAGGCAGGTAGAACAGTAAAATGAAGATCGGAATGAGCAGGACGCGTAGTACGGTAATCAGATTAGGGATATTCATCGGCACAACTGGCTACGAGGTGAGGGGGCATTCTACTCGCTGTGCAGATTTGCATAAATCAACTCTGCGAGCTTTTTACTGATCCCGGGGGCTTTGGCGATCTCTTCGATGCTGGCACGAGACAGCTCCTGCAATCCACCAAAATGTTTCAACAAATCGCGACGACGGGTCGGCCCGACACCGGCGACGCCCTCTAGTGTAGACGTTCGGCGGGTTTTCCCACGACGTGCGCGGTGCCCGGTAATCGCAAAACGGTGAGCTTCGTCGCGGATCTGCTGGATCAAATGCAGCGCGGGAGAATCGCCGCGCAAGGTAAATTCGTGGGCAGCATCGTTCAGGTACAGGGTTTCGAAACCGGCCTTGCGCGTGGCGCCCTTGGCCACGCCAAGCAGAATCAGGTCAGGCACCGCCAGCTCATTGAGCACGTCGCGGGCCATGGACAACTGTCCCTTGCCACCGTCCACCAGCAGAATGTCCGGTAGCTTGCCCTCCCCGTCCTTCAGTTTGCTGAAGCGTCGAGTCAGGGCCTGGTGCATCGCCGCGTAGTCATCGCCTGGGGTGACGCCTTCAATGTTGTAGCGACGGTAGTCGGACTTGATCGGGCCTTCGGGACCGAACACCACGCAGGATGCCACGGTCGCTTCGCCGCTGGAGTGACTGATGTCGTAACACTCCAGACGCTGGGGTGGCTCGTCCAGGTTCAGCACTTCTGCCAGCGCATCGAAACGTGCGGCAACGTGTTGACGATTGGCCAGGCGTGCACCCAGCGCCTGTTCGGCATTGGTGACCGCCAACTGCTGCCAGCGTGCTCGCGTGCCACGAACCCGATGGCTGATGATCAATTCGCGACCGCGCAACTCTTCGATGGCCGCGATCAGGGTCGGGAAGTCTTCGTGAACCACGTTGACGATCAGTTCGCTCGGCAAGTCGCGTTCTGGACTGGTGATGAAATACTGGCCAAGAAACGCCGCCATGACCTCGGAAACGTCTTCTTCAATACCCACCTGCGGGAAGAAGTTCTTGCTCCCCAGCACCCGCCCGCCGCGCACACTGATCAAATGAACGCAGGCACCACCCGGATTGACAAACGCGGCGATCACATCGACATCGCCGGTCCCGCCTTCCATGCTCTGCTGATCCTGAACTCGGCGCAGTAATGAAATCTGATCGCGCAACTCCGCCGCTCGCTCGAACTCGAGGTTGACCGCTGCCTCTTCCATTCCTGCGGACAACTCATCCGTCAACGCATTGCTGCGCCCCTCAAGGAACATCACCGAGTGCCGCACATCTTCGGCATACACCTCGGGCTCCACCAGCCCGACACAGGGCGCCTTGCAGCGTTTGATCTGGTACTGCAGGCAAGGACGCGTGCGGTTCTTGTAATAGCTGTCTTCGCACTGACGAACGAAAAACGTCTTCTGCAGCAGGCTCAGGCTTTCACGGATCGCACCGGCGCTGGGATAAGGACCGAAATATTTGCCCTTGGCCTTTTTCGCGCCGCGATGAATGCTCAAGCGTGGAAACTGGCCATCCGAGAGAAAGACATAGGGGTAGGATTTGTCGTCGCGCAGCAGGATGTTGTAGGGCGGACGCCACTCCTTGATCAGCGTCTGCTCAAGCAGCAAGGCTTCGGTTTCATTGGCCGTAATCGTCGTTTCGACCTGAGCGATACGTGCCACCAGCGCAGCGGTCTTGGGCGCCAGGCCGGATTTGCGGAAGTAGCTCGACAGACGACTCTTGAGATTCTTGGCCTTACCGACGTAGAGCAGGCGTGCCTCGCTGTCGAACATGCGATACACACCGGGACGCCCACTGACTGTCGACAGAAAGGCGCTGGGATCGAAGGCTTCAGTCATTTTCAGAGGCTGGCATCAACCATGCCGTGACGAACCGCCAACAGCGTCAACTCGACATCGCTGCTGATCGAAAGCTTTTCGAAAATGCGGTAACGGTAGGTATTCACTGTTTTTGGCGACAGGCAGAGCTTGTCGGAAATGATCTGGACTTTCTGACAGCCGACAATCATCAACGCAATCTGGATTTCCCGCTCCGACAACGCGTCGAAAGGCGAATCATTGGTCGGCTGGAAGGATTTGATCGCCAGCTGCTGTGCAATCTGCGGGCTGATGTAGCGTTGCCCGGCGAATACCAGGCGGATGGCCTGGACCATTTCCGGCAGCCCGGCACCCTTGGTCAGATAACCCGCGGCACCCGCCTGCAACAACCTTGTAGGAAACGGATCTTCCTCGCACACGGTGACCGCGACGACTTTGATATCCGGATGGCTGCGCAATAGTTTGCGCGTGGCTTCAAGACCACCGATACCGGGCATCTTGACGTCCATCAGCACCACATCGGGTTTCAACTCACGCGCCTTGAGCAAGGATTCTTCCCCTGACTCAGCCTGGCCGACTACTTGCAGGCCATCGATGTCAGCCAGCATTCGTGTAATGCCTGTACGAACGAGATCATGGTCATCGACTACTAGCACCCTAATCAAGCAGACACCTCGCGATATGGTCTTATTGAGTTGCCGACACCTTAGCAAAAAGCGACTGGCAGACCTAGCGGCAAGCGTCATATAAAAAGTTTCAATACATCTTGAAAGGCTTGTCGTATGCGTGTTTCAGCCAGGCAAGGCATCGATATCGCGCTGCATTCTCAGGAAACACTCGTCCGTACCGACGACCTTCAGGCCCTTTCTTTCATACAACCCTTGCGCGGGGTTGTTTTCAAAAACCGTCAAACGCAATGCCGGGCGCCGCTCCTTACA
This sequence comes from Pseudomonas sp. Hz4, assembly GCF_054898165.1. NCBI lineage: Bacteria > Pseudomonadati > Pseudomonadota > Gammaproteobacteria > Pseudomonadales > Pseudomonadaceae > Pseudomonas > Pseudomonas sp. Hz4. The sequence continues at coordinate 3,652,488 of NZ_CM142719.1, forward strand.
CGCCATGTTGAATACCTGATCGATTGCCCAGGAACCGGCGCCCTGCCCTCGAAACACTTCGATGACATGCAACTCGCGGATGTACAGGGCTTTGGCATCACGACTCAGACTCACGTAGCCCAGCAAGGTCTCGTCGCGCACAATCAACCAGTTCTCGCGCCCTGCCCAGCCCACATCGAAACCTTCGTCCTGCCACAGCAGATCGTGCTGAATGTAATAACGCAGCATGTTTTTGCGGGTCAGGTCACGAGCGAAGTCGAGGTCCCGGAGCGTCGCCGGGCGTAATTCAAATGCCATCAAGCCTCCGCAACACGACCATCAGGTTGCCTGCTGTGTTTTTAGTTTAAGTTCAAAGTGTGTCACAACCTTCGGCGCACTCAAGCGATAGAACACGCCGCCGGTGATCGATAGCATTTTCTGATTGAATCCGCGTACCGGCCTCGAGTAAGCTCGGCGCATTCATCGGAGAAAGTCCATGTTCAACACCCTCTCACCGCTTCACACCGCCAGCGCCCTGCGCTCGGTCGCGGCTGCCCGGGTGAACGACATCTGTGCTTCGGTCAGCTTTTATTTTGGGTATTGGTTTAGCCACTGGCGCGCCTGATACCCACATGGCGCCCACTTTAAACGGGTCGCCACCAGAGAATTCTCAACCCCCGGTCGGCTTCCCGACCGGGGGTTTTGTTTTTTCAGCCCCGCACATTTTTAGCGACAGACCCGACAACCAGAGGATTAAAAAATGAACTACGCCACTTATTACCGTCACGACAGTTTTACCGCCTGGCGATTTAGCAGCCTCCGCTCGGGACAGCCTGCCGCCTCCGATCGGTCACCCACAGGTGGCAAGCACACACACGCAGCCAATCCGGCCAATTGTCGAACACCCCAGTAGGGCCGAGTACGCGGGAACGAACCCGCCGCCAGCCCAGGAAGCCCGAATATGAACTCGTCCGTTTCTGCTCTGCCGCTGTCCACCTTGAGCCCTGCCAATGAAGCGCTGACCTTGCGTCTGCCCAGCTCATTGCAACTCAAACAGCAATTACCACTCAGCAACGCCCTGAGCCAGCAAGTCGCCGCCCACCGCCAAGCGGTTCGCGCGATCCTCAACGGTGAAGACTCCCGTCTGCTGGTCATCGTCGGCCCCTGCTCGATACACGATCCAAAGTCCGCCCTCGAATACGCCGGCAACCTTGCCCGCCTCGCCGCCGAGGTCAGCGGTGAAATGCTGCTGGTGATGCGCGCTTACGTCGAAAAACCTCGCACCACAGTCGGCTGGAAAGGCCTGGCCTACGACCCCCACCTGGATGGCAGCGATGACATGGCAGGCGGATTGACGCTGTCCCGCGAGTTGATGCGCGAGATGCTCCGCTTGGGACTGCCGATTGCCACCGAACTGCTGCAACCGATGGCCGCCGGTTACTTCGAGGACCTGCTGAGCTGGGTCGCCATTGGCGCTCGCACCACCGAGTCGCAGATCCACCGGGAAATGGCCAGCGGCCTGAGCATGCCGGTCGGTTTCAAGAACGGCACCGATGGCGAGGCCGGTGTTGCCAGCGACGCCATGCGCTCCGCCGCCCATCCGCATCGCCATTTCGGTGTCGATAGCCAGGGTCATCCTGCAATCATTCAGACCCCGGGCAATCCCGACACGCACCTGGTATTGCGCGGAGGCCATCACGGGCCGAACTACGACCGCGCGAGTGTCGCCCAGGTGCACAGCGATTTGACCAAACTCAGAATCCCGGCGCGGATCATGGTCGACTGCAGCCATGCCAACAGTGGCAAAGACCCGTTGCGTCAGCCGGCGGTGTTCAACGACGTGCTTGAACAACGCCTGCAGGGTGACCGATCGCTGATCGGCATGATGATCGAGAGCCATCTGTTCGAAGGTTGCCAACCGCTGGGCCCGTCACTGCGTTACGGCGTGTCAGTCACGGACGGCTGCCTTGGCTGGAGCGGGACGGAACAGCTGTTGCGCCAGGCAGCCGACCGCCTCATGGCACAGAGCCGGGATCAACAACCGGCGTGAGCCACACCCTTGTCCAGTCCCAACAGAGGACTGGACGTCGGAATCGAGAAACGATTAGCAGGCAAATGGCGTTCCCGAGGTAGGCCATCGAAGAAAAACGCGCTGTTACAGTTAAAAAGATGTCCAAATATTCCGACCAAGACCTCATCTACTTTCGAACTTTCGTACATTTTCTATTCCGTTTTCATCAGGTTACAGCGGCTTTTTCATACAACGCCGAGCTGCTGGTGTGCTTTAGAGTGAGCCCATCAACACACCTCTGAACGACTGCGAAAAAGGAAAAGAACATGCTACGGAATGCAACTACTCAGTATCCGATCCTGTTGATCCACGGGCTCTTCGGCTTCGATCGCATCGGCAAGATCGAACTCTTTCATGACGTCAAGCAGGCCCTCAGGAGTGCAGGCGCAAGAGTGTTTATCCCGCACTTGTCGGCGACCCATAGCAATGAAGTGCGCGGTGACCAACTCCTGGCGCAGATCGAACGCGTGCTGGAAGGCACCGGTGCGAGCAAAGTCAACTTGATCGGTCACAGTCAAGGCGCACTCGCCGCACGTTATGCGGCGGCGGTCGCACCGGAGGCAATCGCTTCGGTGACTTCCGTCAGTGGACCGAATCACGGCTCGGAGCTGGCTGACTTCTTGCGCAAGGCGCTGACGCCCGGCCGCCTGCCAGAGCAGGTCGCCGAGACGGTTGCCACCTTGTTCGCAGACTTTCTGTCATTGCTCAGTGGCAATCGCCACCTTCCGCAGAACGCCATCGCCGCGCTGAATGCTCTGACCACCGAAGGCGTCGGCACGTTCAACGACAAGTACCCCCAGGGATTGCCAAAAACCTGGGGTGGCAAGGGGCGCGAGCGGGTCGGCGGCGTACGTTATTACTCCTGGAGCGGCACCCTGCAGGGCGACATCTTCGACAAAGGGCTCGATGCCGTGAATCCTCTGCACGGATTTCTCCGCGCCTTTTCCCACTATTTCACCACCGAAGGCGAGCAGAACGACGGGCTGGTTGGCCGCTACAGCTCTCATTTGGGCAAAGTCATTCGTTCCGACTATCCGCTGGATCATCTGGACAGCCTCAGCCAGACCGCCGGCCCGTTGCGCAAGGGCATCGACCCGATTGCCCTGTATGTGCAGCATGCCGAGCGCCTGAGAAATGCCGGCCTATAAAAGGTATGTATACCGGGCTGCGCAGTCTGAACGGAACTTTGAGAAGAAATAGGCCACTGAATCCGGTAGGCTCCGCATTTTATTGAACATTGAAAGGAGTATTTTCCCATGCCTAAAGCCACTGCCCGTCACATCCTCGTTGCCTCGGAAGCCAAGTGCAACGAACTCAAAACCCAGATCGAGGGCGGCGCCGATTTCGCCGAAGTCGCCAAAGCCAACTCCACATGCCCTTCCAGCCGCCAGGGCGGTGATCTGGGTTCGTTCGGTCCAGGCCAAATGGTCAAGGAATTCGACGCCGTAGTCTTCAGCGCACCGCTTAACGTGGTGCAAGGCCCGGTCAAGACCCAGTTCGGTTACCACCTACTGGAAGTGACCAGCCGTCAGGACTGATCAGCCTTCAAGTTTTCTGCACAACGGCCCGCCTTTTGGTGGGCCGTCGTGTTTGGGATACGTGATACGAGTGGCGAGGGACGCGCCGCTAGCGTACAAATTGTGGTTATTGACCACCCGGTTCTAAGGCTGACAATGCGACTGGCTTTCCCTACTTTGTTGTTCACTGCCGTGACCCTGTTGTTGGGCGTCACCGGTGTGAATGCAGCACCGCAACATGCGTTGACCGTGTACGGTGAACCGGCGAAGTACCCTGCCGGCTTTAGTCATTTTGCCTACACCAACCCGCAAGCCCCCAAGGGTGGCACGATGCGCCGCTCGGCGATCGAAATCGGTCATTTCGACCATATCTTGCCGTACATCGATAAAGGCATCGGCGTCACACAGATCGACGGCCTGCTTTACTCGCCACTGGCCCAGCGTTCGCTGGACGAGCCTTACACCGTGTACGGTCTGGTGGCTACGATGATGGAGCGCTCGGACGACGGTTTGTTCCTGCGCTTCTACCTGAACCCCAAGGCCCGTTTCGCGGACGGCAAACCGATCACGGCCGAAGACGTGCGCTACACCTTTGACCTGTTGATGACCCAGGGCAGCCTGCGTTATCGCACCCAGTTCGCCGACGTCAAAGGCGTCGAAGTGGAATCACCTCTGACGGTTCGGTTCGACTTGAAAAGTAATGAGAACCGTACCCTGCCCCTCGATATCGCGACCTTACCGGTGTTTCCCGAGCATTGGTGGACGACTCGCGACTTCGCCAATGGTGGCGGTTACGAGCCGCCGTTGGGCAGCGGCCCCTACAAGGTGAGCAAGGTTGACTCCGGTCGCAGCATCACCTTCGAGCGTAATGCCGATTGGTGGGGCAAGGATTTGCCGGTCAGCCGCGGCCTCTACAACTTCGATCGTTTCAGCATCGAGTACTTCGGCGATACCGACGTCGCCCGCCAGGTCCTGCGGGGGGGCGCCTACGACTACAACCGCGAATTTTCCGCCACCGGTTACTCCATCGGCTACGAAAGCCCGGCCCTGAGCGACGGGCGCTTGCAAAAGGCGCATCTGGCAATACAAGCCCCCCAGCCGGCGCAGGGCTTTGTGTTCAACCTGCAAAACCCAATGTTCCAAGACCGTCGAGTCCGCCAGGCACTGGTCATGCTCTGGGATTTCGAGTGGAGCAACCGGCAGATGATGCGAGACATGTACATCCGCCAGCAGAGTTTCTTTTCCAACACCGACCTCGCCGCCCGGCAACTGCCGGACGCTGGCGAGCTGGCGATTCTCGAACCGTTGCGCGGGCAGATTCCCGACGAAGTTTTCACCCAGGTGTTCGAAGCACCGAAAACCGATGGCAGTGGCCTGATACGCGACAAACAGTTGCAAGCACTCGACTTGCTCGAACAGGCCGGCTGGAAACCCGATGGCGATCAACTGGTCAACGCCGAAGGCAAGCCGCTGAGTTTCACTTTCCTGGTCAGCCAGAACGGCATGGACCGATTGTTGCTGCCTTATAAGCGCACCCTGAAACAGATCGGCATCGACCTGAACATCCGTCGCATCGACTCGTCCCAATACGTGAATCGCCTGATGAGCCGCGACTACGACATGATCGTCACCGGCTACCCGGTCACGACTTCGCCAGGGAGTGAACTGGTCAATTACTTCGGCTCGGTCTCGGCCAACGACCCTGGCGCCAATAACTACATGGTCCTAAACAATCCGGCCGTCGACACACTGGTCACCGGGCTGGTTCGCGCCACCACCCAACCCGAGATGCTGCGCTACGCCCACGCGCTGGACCGGGTGCTGCAATGGAACTACTACTGGATTCCCAACTATTACCCGCCGGGCACCTCCACGGTGTGGTGGAATCGTTTCGGCAGGCCCAACGAGCAAGCGAGCAATGACGAAGCCATCGAGAGCTGGTGGGAAATAAGCACCACGCCAATGACCAACCAACAGATGACGGCTGAGAAAATCAGCCGTGGCAAACCCGGAGGGCCACGCTGATGTGGGCTTATATACTGCGGCGTCTGCTATTGATCATTCCGACGTTGGTGATGATTCTGCTGGTCAACTTCATCATCGTCCAGGCCGCACCGGGCGGCCCGGTGGAACAGGCCATCGCTCGGTTGCAAGGCATCGGTGGGGCGAGCGTCGGCGGAGGCGGTTCCGGCGAAACCATGTCCGGCACCTCCCGGTCCAGTCGCGGCCTCGACCCGCAGCTGATCAAGGACATCGAAAAGCAATACGGCTTCGATAAGCCGGCGCACGAACGCCTGTGGCTGATGCTCACCAGCTACGCGCGCCTGGACTTCGGCAAGAGTTTTTTTCGCGGCGCGACCGTCACTGACCTGATCCTGGATAAAATGCCGGTGACCATTTCCCTGGGGCTCTGGGCGACGCTGATCACCTACCTGGTGTCGATTCCATTGGGCATCCGCAAAGCCGTGCACCACGGCAGCCATTTCGATATCTGGAGCAGCACCGCGATCGTCATCGGCTACGCCATGCCAGCGTTCCTGTTCGCGATGTTCCTGATCGTGGTCTTTGCCGGTGGCACCTCGCTGAACTGGTTCCCGGTGCGCGGGCTGGTCTCGGACAACTTCGAGTCGCTGTCGACCGTGGGCAAAATCGCCGATTACTTCTGGCATCTGGTATTGCCAGTCACCTCGCTGGTGATCGGCGGGTTTGCCACGTTGACCATTCTGACCAAGAACTCCTTCCTCAATGAAATCACCCGCCAGTACGTGGTCACTGCCCGCGCCAAGGGCCTGAGCGAACGCCGAGTGCTTTATGGCCACGTGTTTCGCAACGCCATGCTGCTGGTGGTCTCGGGGATTCCCCAGGCGTTTATCAGCGTATTTTTCGCCGGCTCCCTGCTGATCGAGGTGATCTTCTCCCTGGACGGCTTGGGTCGCATGAGCTACGAAGCCGCGGTTTCCCGGGATTATCCGGTGGTATTCGGCTCGCTGTTCATCTTCACCCTGTTCGGTCTCTTGATAAAACTCGTCGGCGACCTCTGCTACACCCTCGTCGACCCGCGCATCGACTTCGCCGCGAGGAACGCCTGATGTTCAAGCTCTCGCCGTTAGGTCGTCGTCGTTTCGAGCGATTCAAGAAAAACCGTCGCGGCTGGTGGTCGTTGTGGTTGTTTGTCGGCCTGTTTCTGTTGACCCTCGGTGGCGAGCTGATCGCCAACGACAAGCCGCTGATCGTCAGCTATCAGGGCTCACTCTACTTCCCGGCCCTGAAGCGTCATACCGAGCAGGAATTTGGTGGGCAGCTGCCGTTCCAGGCGGACTACCGCAGCGACTATGTGCAGAATCTGATTCACAAGGACGGTGGCTGGATGCTGTTCCCGCCGATCCCCTTCAGCGACGACACACCAAATTATGACCTCAATCAACCGACGCCCAGCCCTCCGACGAAGGTTAACTGGCTGGGCACCGACGACCAGGCGCGGGACGTTTTGGCCCGAGTGATTTTCGGTGCGCGGGTGTCGATCCTGTTTGCCTTGATGCTGACCTTTGTCAGCGCACTGATCGGCATTACTGCCGGCGCCCTGCAAGGCTACTACGGCGGCTGGGTCGACCTGATCGGTCAACGCTTGCTGGAGGTTTGGTCGGGGTTGCCGGTGCTGTATCTGCTGATCATCCTGTCGGGGTTCGTCGAGCCGAATTTCTGGTGGCTGCTGGGGATCATGGCGCTGTTTTCCTGGCTGGCCTTGGTGGACGTGGTGCGCGCCGAGTTTCTGCGTGGACGCAATCTGGAATACGTCAAAGCCGCTCGGGCGCTGGGCCTGACCGACCGCAAAGTCATCGTCCGGCACATCCTGCCCAACGCGATGAACGCGACCCTGAGCTACCTGCCGTTCATTTTGACCGGGGCGATCTCGACCCTCACTGCATTGGACTTCCTCGGTTTCGGCATGCCCGCCGGCAGTGCATCGCTGGGCGAGTTGATCGGCCAAGGCAAGCAGAACCTGCAAGCGCCGTGGCTGGGATTGACGGCATTTTTCACCCTGGCGCTGATTCTTTCTTTATTGGTGTTTATCGGGGAGGCGTTACGTGATGCTTTCGATCCCCGATCTTGATCCGAGATCATGATGCGGACTGCTGATATGAGTAACAACCTGATCGAAATCCGTGACCTCTGCGTGGCCTTCAGCGGCCAGACCGTGGTGCGCAACCTGTGCCTGGACATTCGCCCCGGCGAATGCCTGGCGCTGGTGGGCGAGTCGGGCTGCGGCAAATCGGTGACCGCTCACTCGATCCTGCAACTGCTGCCCGAGACGGGTACACACACCACGGGCAGTATTCGTTACCGTGGCCGGGAGCTGGTCGGCGCTTCGGCCAAGGTGTTGCGAGAACTGCGGGGTAATCGCATCGCGATGATCTTCCAGGAGCCAATGACCTCGCTCAATCCGCTGCACAGCATCGAAAAGCAGATCGGCGAAACCCTGCTGCTGCACAAGGGCCTGACCGGCAAAGCGGCGCAAGCGCGGATTCTCGAGTTGCTGCATCTGGTGGGCATTCAGAAGCCCAAAGAGCGGCTCAAGGCCTACCCCCATCAACTGTCCGGTGGCCAGCGGCAACGGGTGATGATCGCCATGGCCCTGGCCTGCGAACCGGAATTGCTGATCGCCGACGAACCGACGACAGCGCTGGACGTGACGGTGCAGCGCAAGATCCTGCTGCTGCTCAAATCCCTGCAACAGCGACTCGGCATGTCGCTGCTGCTGATCAGCCACGACCTCAATCTGGTGCGCAGCATTGCCCAACGAGTGTGCGTGATGAAGGCTGGGGAAATCGTCGAGCAGGCACCGTGCGAAACGCTGTTCACCGAGCCGAAACACCCTTACAGCTGCGTATTGCTGAACGCCGAGCCGGAAGGTGAAGCCCTGCCCCGGGACGAGCGCGAGAACGTGCTGGAAGTGGACAATCTGCGGGTGCAGTTCGCCCTCGGTGGCGGGCTGTTTCAGCGCAAGACTTATCTAAAGGCCGTGGACGGTATCAGCCTGAATATTCAGCGCGGCAAGACGCTGGGTATTGTGGGCGAATCCGGTTCCGGCAAGTCGACGCTGGGCCAGGCGATCCTGCGCTTGCTCGATTCCGAAGGCAGCATTCGCTTTCAGGGTGAGGCGCTGGACGGTCTGACGCAAAAGCAGCTTCGACCCTGGCGCAAGAAGATGCAGGTGGTGTTCCAGGACCCCTTCGGCAGCCTCAGCCCACGGATGTCCGTGGCGCAGATCATCAGTGAAGGCATTGAGGTGCATAGCCAGTTGACCGCTGACGAATGCAAAGTCGAAGTGATTCGGGCGCTGGAAGAAGTCGGCCTCGACCCGCAAAGCCGTCATCGCTACCCGCATGAGTTCTCCGGTGGCCAACGCCAACGCATCGCCATCGCCCGGGCGCTGGTGCTGAAACCGGCGCTGATCCTGTTGGACGAACCGACCTCGGCGCTTGATCGCACGGTGCAAAAACAAGTGGTCGCCCTGCTCCGCCAACTTCAGGAAAAACATGGCCTGACCTACCTGTTCATCAGCCACGACCTGGCGGTGGTGCGCGCACTGGCTCACGACATGATCGTGATCAAGGACGGCAAAGTGGTGGAAAGCGGTGCCGCCCACGACGTGTTCGATTCGCCGCAGCATCCGTACACCAAAGAGCTGTTGGCGGCGACGCATCCTGGGGCCGCTCGATGAACACCACCGACAGCCTGAAGGACTACCAACGCGTTCGCCTGCTGGCCATCCGTTCGTTGTTCGAGATCATCGAGCAGTCGAGTGAAGGCACGGTGATTGTCGACCGCGATGCGAACATCGTCTGGATGAACGAGCGTTATGCCCGACGCTTCGGCCTGGAATCGGCGGAAGTGGCCATCGGCAAGTCCTGCGAAAGCGTGATCCCCGGCAGTCTGTTGCGCGAGGTGGTGCGCACGGGGCGGCCGATTTTACTCGACATGCAAGACACCCCCAAAGAGCCGCTGGTGGTGATGCGCCTGCCGATTCATGACGACGCCGGCGTGGTGATCGGCGCCATCGGTTTTGCGCTGTTCGACGAATTGCGCAGCCTCTCGCCGATGCTCAAGCGCTACATGAGCATGCAGGAAGAACTGGCCTCCACCCGCTCGCTGTTGCGGGCGCGGCAAACCAAGTACAACTTCGCCCATTTTATCGGCACCAGCGCGGCCAGCCTGGAAGTCAAACGCCGCGCCCGACGCAGTGCCAGCGCTGATTCACCGGTGTTGCTGCTCGGTGAAACCGGCACTGGCAAAGAGCTGCTGGCCCAGGCGATCCACGGCGCTTCGCCGCGTGCGCACAAAGCTTTCGTCAGCATCAACAGCGCGGCGATTCCCGAATCGTTGCTGGAAGCGGAATTCTTCGGCACCGCGCCCGGCGCGTTTACCGGCGCCGATCGCAGGGGTCGCGCCGGCAAGTTGCAGATTGCCCAGGGCGGCACACTGTTCCTCGATGAAATCGGCGACATGCCGTTGCCGCTGCAAAGCAAACTGCTGCGGGTCCTGCAGGAAAAGGAATTCGAACCGGTGGGCTCCAACGAAGTGATCCAGAGCGATGTGCGGGTGATCGCCGCGACCTCCACGGATTTGCAAGCCGCGATCAAACGCGGCGAATTTCGCGCCGACCTGTATTACCGCCTCAACGTGCTGCCGATCCAGGTCCCGCCGCTGCGTGATCGACTCGATGACCTGCCGGCCCTCAGTGAAGCGATCCTTGAGGAACTGCGCAGTCAGCACGAATTGAACCGTGAAGCGCTGGAGCTGCTGGGCCAGCACGCCTGGCCGGGGAACATACGCGAACTGCGCAATGTGCTGGAGCGCGCGGCATTGCTCAGTGATGACTTGATGCTGAATGCCACGGATATCCGCGCGGCGATTGGTACGTTCACACCGGTAGAGCGTGCGGCGCCGTTGGCGATTGAGGCGGTTGCGCACGAAACCTTCAGTGAGGCCCGGGAGCGGTTTGATCGACAGTTGATTGAGGTAACCCTCGCGCAATGCGGCGGGAAGGTTGTTGAAGCGGCGGCGCGATTGGGACTGGGACGGTCGACTTTGTACAAGAAGATGGTGGCGCTGGGGATTGTCGAGTCTCTATAACGAGACATTGATCTCTATTGTTAGACAGAACATCGCGAGCAAGCTCGCTCCCACCTTTGACCACATTCCTCTGCGCAACTCGGTCACCCTGTGGGAGCGAGCTTGCTCGCGATGAGGTCGGCATTACCCATACAAGTCTCAAACTAGAGACAACCAACTGAAACACAACTCAAAAAAACTACATACATCCTTATGTTTCAATAGCTTGCGCGTCTGGCACGAATCTCGCTATAGCCCTCTCCCACAAAAGACCCACCCTACAAAAATAACAATCCAGGAGACACACCATGAGTGTGATCATTGCCTTGGCAGCCCTCACGCTGCTAATGCTCGCGGCTTACCGTGGCTACAGCGTTATCCTTTTTGCCCCGATTGCCGCCCTCGGCGCCGTTCTGCTCACCGACCCTTCCGCCGTCGCCCCTGCCTTCACCGGGGTGTTCATGGAGAAAATGGTCGGCTTCATCAAACTGTATTTCCCGGTGTTCCTGCTCGGTGCGGTGTTCGGCAAGCTGATCGAACTGTCGGGCTTCTCGCGCTCCATCGTTGCAGCGGCGATTCGCCTGCTCGGCACCCGTCAGGCGATGCTGGTGATCGTGTTGGTCTGCGCCCTGCTGACTTACGGCGGCGTGTCGCTGTTTGTGGTGGTGTTCGCGGTCTATCCGTTTGCCGCTGAAATGTTCCGCCAGAGCAATATTCCCAAGCGACTCATCCCGGCAACCATCGCCCTCGGTGCATTCTCGTTCACCATGGACGCCCTGCCCGGCACCCCGCAAATCCAGAACATCATCCCCAGCACCTTCTTCAACACCACCGCCTGGGCCGCGCCTTGGCTGGGCTTGATCGGCTCGATCTTCGTGGTCTGCGCCGGCATGCTGTTTCTCCAGCGCCAGCGCAACAAGGCGCAGCACGCCGGTGAAGGGTATGGCACCGATCTGCGCAACGAGCCGGAAACCGCTGCCAACATCAAACTACCAAATCCGTGGATCGCGGTGTCGCCGCTGCTGGCCGTCGGCATCATGAACCTGCTGTTTACCCAGTGGATTCCGCAGTGGTACGGCAAGACCCACAGCCTCGCGCTGCCGGGCATGGCCGCGCCGGTGACCACCGAAATCGCCAAACTCACGGCGATCTGGGCCGTTCAGGCAGCCTTGCTGGTCGGCATCATCATGGTACTGGTGTTCGGCTTCCAGGCGATCCGCGGCAAGTTGGCCGAAGGCAGCAGAAGCGCGGTCAGCGGTTCGTTGCTGGCGGCGATGAACACCGCGTCGGAGTACGGCTTTGGTGCGGTGATCGCCTCCTTGCCGGGCTTCCTGGTATTGGCCGGCTGGCTCAAAAGCATTCCCAATCCGCTGGTCAACGAAGCGATTACCGTGACCCTGCTGGCCGGTATCACCGGTTCCGCGTCTGGCGGTATGAGCATTGCGCTGGCGGCCATGGCCAATGACTTCATCGCAGCCGCCCACGCCGCCAACATTCCGCTGGAAGTACTGCACCGGGTGGCCGCGATGGCCAGTGGCGGCATGGACACCCTGCCGCACAACGGCGCGGTGATTACCCTGCTGGCTGTCACCGGCCTGACCCACCGCGAAGCCTACAAAGACATTTTCTGTATTACGCTGATCAAGACCCTGGCGGTCTTTGTGGTGATCGGTACTTTCTACGCCACTGGCATTGTGTGAGGTATCTATGACAACTCTTTCGGGCAAGACTGCACTGGTCACCGGTTCCACCAGCGGCATCGGCCTGGGCATTGCCCTCAGCCTGGCCAAGGCGGGCGCCAATCTGATCCTTAACGGTTTCGGTGATGCGTCTAAAGTCATTGCCGAGGTCGAGCAGTTCGGGGGCAAGGTCGGCCATCACCCGGCCGACGTGAGCAACCCTGAGCAGATCGCCGACATGATTGCCTACGCCGAGCGTGAATTCGGCGGCGTGGACATCCTGGTCAACAATGCCGGCATCCAGCATGTGGCGGCGGTGGAAGACTTCCCGGAGGAGCGCTGGGATTCGATCATTGCGATCAACCTGTCCTCGGTGTTCCACAGCACTCGATTGAGCCTGCCAGGCATGCGCGCCAAGGGCTGGGGACGGATCATCAACATCGCTTCGGTGCATGGCCAGGTCGGGTCTGTCGGCAAGGCGGCTTACGTGGCGGCCAAGCATGGGGTCATCGGTTTGACCAAGGTGGTGGGCCTGGAAACGGCCACCACCCACATCACCTGCAACGCCATCTGCCCGGGTTGGGTGCTGACGCCGCTGGTGCAGAAGCAGATTGATGATCGCATTGCCAAAGGGGTCGACCCGCAGCAGGCGCAGCATGATTTGCTGGCCGAGAAGCAGCCGTCCCTGGCGTTCGTCACGCCGCCGCAACTGGGCGAGCTGGTGCTGTTCTTGTGCAGCGAAGCCGGTAGCCAGGTGCGCGGTGCGGCGTGGAATATTGATGGTGGGTGGTTGGCGCAGTAACCCACAGATGATCGTTCCCACGCTCTGCGTGGGAATGCAGCCCGGGACGCTCCGCGTCCCAAAGCGGACGCAGAGCGTCCATTGAGGCATTCCCACGCAGAGCGTGGGAACGATCTGATACCAACAAGAAGAGGCAAGCCATGTCCGACATCCTCTGGCAACCCAGCGCCAAGCGCATCGGCAAGACCCGCATGGAGGCCTTTCGGCGATTCATCAATCAGCGACACAACCTCCACGTCGACGACTACCCTGCCCTGCACCAATGGTCCATCGATCAGCGTGAAGCGTTCTGGCAGGCCATCGTCGATTTCTTCGACATCCGTTTCCACGATCAGCCGGACGCTGTGCTGGTGGAAGGCGCGCAAATGCCCAGCGCCCAATGGTTTCCCGGCGCCACCCTGAATTTCGCCGAGCACCTGCTGCGCCGTCGTGACGATGCCGTGGCATTGGTGGCCATCGGTGAAAACGGCCAACGCGAACAGCTGACCTGGGCCGAACTGGCAGAGCATGTCGCCGGTTTTCAAAATAGCTTGATTGCCGCCGGCGTCGTCGTTGGCGACCGAGTGGCCGCGTGCATGCCAAACACTTGGCAAACCCTGGTGGCCATGCTCGCCACCACCAGCCTGGGGGCGATCTGGTCCTGCTCTTCGCCGGACTTCGGCACTCAAGGGGTGATCGATCGCTTCGGCCAGATCGAACCGACCGTGCTGATCACCTGCGCCGCTTACCGCTATGCCGGCAAAGAGATTGAGCAAACCGCCAAGGTCAACGAGATTCTCGAGCGCCTGCCGTCCTTGCAGCAGTTGATCGTCGTGCCTTACGCCCGGCCACAGGCGCGCATCGAGGACTTCCACACACGGGCCAACGTGACGCTCTGGGATGATTTCTACGACGCTGGCGGCGAACCGGATTTCGTTCCCGTGCCCTTCGCGCATCCGCTGTACATCCTCTATTCCAGCGGCACCACGGGCGTGCCCAAATGCATCATTCACAGCACCGGCGGCGTGTTGCTGCAACACGTCAAGGAACATGGCCTGCATTGCGATCTCGGTCCCGGCGACCGTTTGTTCTACTACACCACGTGCGGCTGGATGATGTGGAACTGGCTGGTTTCGGCGCTGGCCGTGGACAGTGCGGTGGTGCTGTACGACGGCTCGCCGTTTCATCCTGCCACCGAGCGCCTGATCGATCTGATCGACGACGAACGCATCAGCGTCTTCGGCACCAGCCCCAAGTACCTCGCGACCCTGGAAAGCAGCGGCATCAAACCTCGTGAAAGCCATGACCTGAGCAGCCTCAAAACCCTGCTCTGCACCGGTTCCGCGTTGTCGCCCCAGAGTTACGACTATGTCTACCGCGACCTCAAGGCTGACCTGTGCCTGGCCTCGATGTCCGGCGGCACCGACATCGTTTCGTGTTTTGTGAACAGCAATCCGCTGCAACCCGTACGACGTGGCGAGATACAAGGCAAAAGCCTGGGCATGGCAGTGGAAGTCTGGAACGACAACGGCCAGCCTGTGATCGGCGAAAAAGGTGAGTTGGTGTGCACCCGGCACTTTCCGGCAATACCCATCGGGTTCTGGAATGACCCTCAGCAGGAAAAGCTTCGTGCCTCGTATTTCAGTCAGTTCCCCGGTGTCTGGGCCCAAGGCGATTACGCTGAACAACTGCCCCATGGCGCGATGATGATCCACGGACGCTCCGACGCCGTACTCAACCCCGGCGGCGTGCGCATCGGCACGGCGGAAATCTACCGTCAGGTGGAGAAGATCCCGCAGGTACTGGACAGCGTGGCCATCGGTCAGCAATGGCTTGATGACGTTCGGGTCGTGCTGTTCGTACGTTTGCGTGACGGTGTCGAACTCGACGAGGGGCTGGAACAGCAGATCCGCCAGGTCATCCGCGCCAACACCACACCACGGCATGTGCCGGCAAAGATTGTCGCGGTGACGGACATTCCACGGACGATCAGTGGCAAGGTTGTCGAGTTGGCGGTGAGGAATGTGGTGCACGGGCAGAAGGTGAAAAACACCGATGCGCTGGCCAATCCCGAGGCGCTTGAACAGTTCCGCAACCGACCGGAATTGCAACGCTGAGCGAGCCTCAGTCCATCAATCCCCATTCACCCGGTGGTGCATGGGGGCCCGGTGATGCTTCGGCGTGCAGCTTCAACCGCAAGCGCAAATTGTTCACCGAATCCGCATGCTTGAGCGCTTCTTCCTCTTCAATCGCCCCCTCGACGACCAACGCGTACAACGCACCATCGAACGTCTGCATCCCCAGTTCCACAGACTTCTCCATGATCCCCTTCAGTTCTGAAAACTCATTGCGCCGGATCAGGTCGCCGATGGTCGGCGTCCCGAGCATCACTTCTACCGCCGCCCGCCGCTTGCCGTCGCGGGTGCGCACCAAGCGCTGGGAAACGAAGGCCTTGAGGTTGTTGCCCAAATCATTAAGCAGCTGTGGCCGGCGCTCTTTGGGGAAGAAGTTGATGATTCGGTCCAGCGCCTGATTGGCGTTGTGGGCATGCAGGGTGGAAATGACCAGATGGCCGGTATCGGCAAACGCCAGCGCGTGCTCCATCGTCTCGCGGTCACGGATTTCACCGATCAGCACTACATCCGGTGCCTGGCGCAGGGTATTTTTCAATGCAGCATGAAAACTGCGGGTATCGACGCCGACCTCGCGCTGGTTGATGATCGACTTTTTGTGCCGATGGATATACTCGACCGGGTCTTCGATGGTGATGATGTGGCCACTGCTGTGGCGATTGCGGTAGTCGATCAATGCCGCCAGCGAGGTGGATTTACCGGAGTCGGTGGCACCGACGAACAGCATCAGTCCTTGTTTGAGCATCACCGTCTCGAGCAGTACCGACGGCAGGTTGAGGTCTTCGAAACGCGGAATGTCGAGTTTGATGTTGCGCGCCACGATCGACACATCGTTGCGTTGTTTGAAGATATTGACCCGAAAGCGCCCGACACCTGTCAAAGAGATCGCCAGGTTCATCTCCAGCTCCCGATCGAACTCCAGCCGCTGTTCGGCGTCCATGATGGAGGCGGCAATGGCCGCAATTTCTCCCGGCTTAAAGGGACGATCGGCCAAGGGTTTAAGCACACCATCGAACCGTGCGCTGGGTGGCGCACCGGTGGACAGGTATAGATCGGAGCCATCCTGATTGGCCAGGAGCCTCAACAGCGAATCGATTTCCATGGCAAAAAGCACCCGCGAAGCATTCAATGAACAGAAATGACCCAAAGTGGGTCATCCAGCGTCTACCGCCTCAGGATAGTTGACGCCGCCACACCGACTTAAGTGCAGGACATGTAGATGAACGCATCACCGACCGGCAGCGATGCCCAGGCCTTGATTGCCCGACTGGATTGGAGACGCAGCCCGCTGGGAGCGGCCAGTACCTGGCCGCAGAGCTTGCGAACCGCCGTGGATATCGTGATTCATTCGCCGATGCCAATGCTGTTGTTGTGGGGTCCGCAGCTCACGCAGATCTACAACGACGGCTTTGCCCTGCTGTCCGGCAGCAAGCATCCGCACGCTTTCGGACAGCCGACGCACCTGATCTGGCCAGAGTTAAAGGAATTTACCGACCCCATTTACAGCGCCGTCCTACAAGGACAGGTGCGGACCTACAGCGAACAGCGCTTCACCTTGCAGCGTGATGGCCATGATTCCGACTTTTGGCTGGACCTGACCTACAGCCCCATCCGCGATGAAAGCGCCCAGGTCGCCGGGATTCTGGTCACCGCCATCGAAACCAACGAACGCCGACGCATCGCCCTCGAACTCGAACAGCGCTCGGCCGCCAGCCTCAAGGCCCAGCACGAGACCGAGGAGCGTCTGCAACTGGCCCTCGCTGCCACCGACGCCGTCGGCACCTGGGACTGGGACATCGGCGAGGATCGCTTCATTGCCGACACCCGCTTTGCCCAATTGCACGGCGTCGACCCGCTGCTCGCCAGCCAGTTGCCCATCAGCGCCTACCTCCAGGGAGTGCACCCGGAAGACCGCGCCATGGTCACCCGCAGCATCAAGCACTCCATCACCCACGGCACCGAGTACGCCGAGGAGTATCGCCTGCTGCAACCCAATGGCCAGCTGCGCTGGGTGTTTGCCCGGGGGCGTTGCTACAAGGACCACCATGGCCGGCCGATTCGCTTCCTCGGCGCTGCCCTGGACCTGACTGAACGTAAACACACCGAGCAAGCCTTGCGGCAAAGTCAGACCGAGCTGCAACTGATCATTAACGCCATGCCGATCCTGATCAGCTACGTGGACCGCGAGGAGCGCTTTCGCCTGAACAATGCGGCCTACCTCGATTGGTACGGGCTGACGCCTCAGGAGCTCTATGGCAGAACCATCCGCGAAGTACTGGGTGAAGAAGCTTATGCCCTGCGCGCCGAACACATCGCCCAGGCACTGTCCGGCAGGTCTTGTTGTTTCAGCATCAGCACCCCGCACCGTGACGGCAGCAACCGCCATGCCCTGATGAACTACTTACCGCGCCACGGTGCGGATGGTGCGGTCAATGGTTTCTACATCTTTGTGATTGACGAAACCGAGCGCAAACAAACCGAAGAAGCCCTGCGCAATCTCAACGAAACCCTTGAAGAACGTGTAGTCGCCCGCACCCAACAACTGGCCGAAGCCAACCAGCGGCTGCAGAACGAGATGTTCGAACGCGAGCGCGCCGAAGAGGCGTTGCGGCATGCACAGAAGATGGAAGCGCTCGGCCAGCTCACCGGCGGCATCGCCCATGACTTCAACAATATGCTCACGGGGATCATCGGCAGCCTCGATTTGATGCAGCGCTACATCGCCGACGGGCGCGCCGCCGAGGTTGGCCGTTTCACCGAGGCGGCAGTGTCCTCGGCCAACCGTGCCGCCGCCCTGACCCATCGCCTGCTGGCGTTCTCCCGGCGTCAGTCACTGGACCGCAAGCCGCTCAACGCCAATGATCTGATCCATTCCCTGGAAGACCTGCTCAGCCGGACCAAGGGCGACCACATCGAGCTCACACTGCAACTGGCCGATGACGTCTGGCCGGTCAGCACGGACGTCAGCCAGCTGGAAAACGCCCTGCTCAATCTGGTGATCAACGCCCGGGACGCCATGCCCGATGGCGGTGAATTGAGGATCGAAACGGCCAACGTTTACCTCGACAGCAGTGACATCAACACCCTGGAAGCGGTCAAGGCTGGGGATTATCTGATGATCGCCGTCAGCGACAACGGTACCGGCATGACACCGTCGGTGCTGGCCAAGGCCTTCGACCCGTTCTTCACCACCAAACCCATCGGCCAGGGCACCGGTCTCGGGCTGTCGATGATCTATGGTTTTGCCCAGCAGTCGGGCGGGCATGTCAGCCTTTTCAGCTTGCTGGGCCAGGGCACCAGCGTGCGTCTGTACCTGCCGCGGCTACACGTTTGCGAGCCGGTCAATACCCTGATGCCGGTCACGAGTGAGGCGCCGGCCGCCATTGCCGGTGAAACCGTGGTGTTGGTAGAGGACGATCCGGCGGTGCGCATGCTGGTGCTCGACCTGCTCCACGAGCTGGGTTACCACGCCCATGAAGCCGAAGACGCGAAGACCGCCCTGCCTCTGTTGGAATCCGATCTGCGGGTCGATTTGCTGGTCACCGACGTCGGGCTACCGGGAATGAACGGTCGACAATTGGCGGAAATCGCGCGCCAACACCGCCCCGACCTTAAAGTGCTGTTCATGACCGGTTATGCGGAAAAAGCCACCGAGCGCCAGGGTTTCCTGGAGGAAGGCATGGACATGGTGTCCAAGCCCTTTTCCATTGACCTGTTGGCCAACAAGATTCGCGCGATGATCGGTCAACCGGACTGAGTTAAGGCATAATCGCGCGCCCCCCGCGGGCACTAACATAGCCACCACCGTTGCAAGGTACTGCCCATGAAAGCTCAAGCTCGCCATATTCTGGTGAAAACCTCGGAAGAAGCCGAACAGCTCAAACAACGCATCGACAAGGGCGAAGCCTTCGATGTGCTGGCCAAAAAGTACTCCACTTGCCCGTCCGGCAAGCGCGGCGGCGACCTCGGTGAAGTACGGCCCGGGCAGATGGTCGGGGTCATTGATGCCGTGATCTTCAAAAAACCACTGCGCGTGGTGCACGGGCCGATCAAGAGCAAGTTTGGTTATCACCTGGTGCAGGTGTTTTACCGGGATTGATCGATTGGCTTGAGGCCCTCATCGCGAGCAAGCTCGCTCCCACATTGGATCTGCGGTGTGCACAAGCCCCCTGTGGGAGCGAGCTTGCTCGCGATCCGACTGCGAAGCAGGCGGCCATTCACCGCTTATCTCGGGATCAGTGCCCCCGGCACCTGAATCACCCGACTCGCCAATCGATGCCCGGCCTCAGCAGCCTCAACCGGACTGCCGCCCTTGAGCCGACTGGCCAAATACGCCGCACTGAACGAATCCCCCGCCGCCGTGGTGTCCACCACTCGCTCAACGACCTGAGCCGGCACCTCGAACGACTCCCCGTCACAGCGAATCAGACAGGCCTCGGCGCCACGCTTGAGCACCACTTCAGGCGTGCCGATTTGCTCATAAGCCGCAAACACCGCCTCATAATCAGAAAAATGAAACAGTGCCTGCTCGTCATCGACGGTCAGCAACGCCAGGTCGACATAGGGCAGAACGCTGCGATAAGCCGTCCGAGCTTCTTCAACCGATGCCCACAAACGTGGCCGGTAGTTGTTGTCGAACACAATCCGCGCATCCCGCTGCCGGGCAGCGATCAGGGTTTCCAGCAACTTCTCCCGCCCCTGCACACCCAGTACCGCCAGGGTGATGCCGCTGAAATACAGCACATCGTAATCCGGCAGCGCCGCCAGGATTGGCACGGCGGCTGGGGTCGTAAAGCAATCACGGACTGCCGCTTCATTGCGCCAATAGAGAAAACGCCGCTCGCCGGCGGCGTCAGTCTGGATGCAATACAAGCCGGGCAAGCGACCGGGCAAGCGCTGGACCATGCCCAGCCCGATGTTTTCCTCGGCCCAGCTCTGGCACATGGCATCGCTGAAAGTGTCGTCGCCCAGCGCGGTGACGTAATCCACGGTGCCGCCCTCGCCCAATTCCCGGGACAGGTAGACCGCCGTGTTCAAGGTATCGCCACCGAAACGCTGTTGCAGGCTGCCGTCGGCGCGTTGCTGCAACTCGATCATGCACTCGCCGATCAGGGCGATGCGCGGGATGTTGGGGCCGAGGGTGCTGATGGTGTTCATGGGTGTTGGGGTCTCAGGTGGTGCAATGTTGTCTGGGAGGCCGCCTTCGCGAGCAGGTCTCAAGCCTTAGAAACAGGTTTCCATGGTTTCGATGACGTTCAGTTGCTCATCCACCAGACACCCGGTACGCCACTTGTCGAACGTCAGGCACGGATGGGACGTGCCGAACGAAATAATGTCCCCCACCCGCAACTCAACGCCCGGCGCTACGATCATGAACGCATGCTGGTCCATCACCGCCGTCACCTTGCAGGCGCTGACGTCATCGCCCGTCGCCGGCACTACACCGGCCTTGTAACGCAACAACGGCACCGGCAGACCGGCATCGTAGGCCACGTCGCGTTTACCCAGGGCGATCACCGCAAACCCCGGCTCCGGCAACGACTGCACATGCGCCCAGACTTCCAGCGCCGGGCGCAGGCCCTCGTGCAGATCACTGCGGCGGTCGAGCACGCAGCATTGCGCTTCTTTGTAGATGCCGTGATCGTGCGCCACATAGCTGCCGGGACGCAGCACGCTGAGGAACCGCCCACCGGCGTTCTGCGCTTCGAATGATTCAGCGATCAGGTCGTACCAGGCCGAACCAGAGGCGGTGATGATCGGCTTGGGAATGGCGAACGCCCCGCTGTCCTGCAACTGCACGGCCAGGCGCACCAAAGAATCAGCGAACGCACGGATGCCACTTTCCGCGTGATCACCGTGAATCACCCCTTCGTATCCTTCGATCCCGGTCAGCGCCAACGCCGGTTGCGCCGCGATGGCCTTGGCCAGCGCAACCACTTCCTCTTCCGTGCGGCAACCGCAACGACCACCGACCACGCCGTACTCGATCATCACGTTCAAGCGCACACCGCGCGAGGCGAAATACGCGCCGAGGTCAGCGACGTTGTCCGGGTGATCGACCATGCAATGGAAGTCGAAAGCCGGATCAGCCAACAGATCAGCGATCAGCGCCATGTTCGGCGTACCGACCAATTGGTTGGCCATCAACACCCGATGCACGCCATGGGCGTAAGCCGCGCGGGTTTGCGTGGCGCTGGCCAGGGTGATGCCCCAGGCACCGGCGTCCAGTTGGCGCTGAAACAGCGCTGGGGTCATGCTGGTTTTACCGTGGGGCGCGAGTTCGGCTCCGCTGTTGCTGACAAACGCCTGCATCCAGCGAATATTGTGTTCCAGTGCTTCGCGGTGCAGCACCAGCGCCGGCAGGCTGACGTCGCGCACCAGGTTGGCGCCAGTGTGGGCAAAGCCCTTTTCCACGGCGGCAGTATTTTTGGCAGAAGACATGGTCGAACTCCTCACATTCGCGGCCGCAGGCAGCCGCTGTTATTCGTTGATGCGACGGGCCAGGTTGTTGGCGCTGTCGATCAGCACCCGGCGATAGTCGTTGTAATTGTTCTTGGCATCGGCCCGTGGGGCAACGATGCACAGGGTCGCAATGGCCACGCCGTTCGCGTCTTTAACCGGGGCGGCGAAGCAATGGGTAAACGTGTCGGCAACGCTATCGAAAGAGAAGAACCCATCGATACCGGCCTGACGAATCTCCTGAAGAAACTGTGCAAGCGGCAGGCGCTCGCCGTTGGGCAGGATGAAGTCGTCGTGATCGATCAGGTCAACGATTTCCTGGTCGCTCAGGTGCGCCAGCAAGAGGCGCCCGGATGCGGTCCAGGGAATCGGTGCGTTCTCGCCGATGTCCGAGGAAATACGGAAATGCCGCTCGCCCTCTTTCATCAACGCCACGGTGTATTTTCGCCCGTTGAGCAGGCACATCTGCGCGGTTTCGCGGGTCTGGCTGACGATCTCCTGCAAGGCGTGATCGGCCTCGCGGGTCAGGTCGAAATGGCGCAAGTGCGCCTGACCGAGGAAGTACAGCTGACGGCCGAGGTAGACGTGACCGTCCTTGCCCACGGCCTCCAGAATCCGCCGGTCCAGCAGGGAGGCGACCAATTCGTAGACCGTGGATTTCGGGCTGCCGATGCCGCTGGCGATCTCGTTCGGGCGCAGGGGCTTGCCGACCTCCTTGAGGAAGTCGAGGATATCGAACGCCCGGTCCAGACCGCGAGCCCGGCGCTTGATGGTGTCTTCGGTCATGTCTGTGTTCCCATTCAAAGTCGCCGGAGTTTACCGCCAATGATCGTTCCCACGCTCCGCGTGGGAATGCCTCAACGGACGCTCTGCGTCCACCGCTGGGACGCAGAGCGTCCCGGGCTGCATTCCCACGCGGAGCGTGGGAACGATCTATAGCCTCAGGCCTTTTTCTTGTACGCGATGCAGTCAATCTCGACCTTGCAATCGACCATCATGTTCGCCTGCACACAGGCCCGCGCCGGTGCGTGTTCGCTTTTGAAGTACTCGGAAAACACCTTGTTAAAACTCCAGAAATCCCGCGGATCTTCCAACCACACGCCGGCGCGCACCACGTCTTCCAGGCCATAACCACCTTCTTCGAGAACGGCGATCAGGTTCTTCATGGTCTGGTGAGTTTGCTCGACGATGCCGCCCGCAATGATCTCACCGTCCAGCGCCGGCACCTGGCCGGACACGTGCAGCCAGCCATCGGCTTCAACGGCGCGGGCGAAAGGGCGGGGTTGGCCGCCACCGGCGGTGCTGCCAGTGCCGTAACGAGTAATGCTCATGAGGGTTTCTCCTGATTGAAAAGTGATAGGTCAAAAACGCGTGTTCTTGAGAAATTCCGCCAGTCGTGGCGATTGCGGACGTTCGAAGAGTTCCTTGGGTGGCCCCTGCTCTTCGATCCGCCCCTGATTCATGAAAACAATCTTGTCCGAGACCTCGAACGCAAAACGCATCTCGTGGGTCACCAGCAGCATGGTCATGCCGTCCTCGGCCAGGCCCTTGATCACGCTCAACACTTCGCCGACCAGTTCCGGATCGAGGGCCGAGGTCACTTCGTCGAACAGCATCAGGCTCGGGTTCATCGCAATCGCCCGGGCAATCGCCACACGCTGCTGCTGACCGCCGGACAGCTGACCGGGGTAGTGGTCGCGCCGTTCCAGCAAGCCGACCCGTTCCAGCCATTTTTCCGCCAGGGCAACCGCTTCATCCTTGTGTAGCTTTTTGACCTTGAGCAGACCGAGGGTGACGTTCTGCAACGCCGTGAGGTGCGGAAACAGGTTGAACTGCTGGAACGCCATGCCGGTCATGGCCCGATGCCTGGCGATGACTTTTTCCGGGTGGCGCACACGCTTGCCATTGATCTCGTCATAACCGATGGACTCGCCATCGAGCATGATCTGCCCGCCCTGAAACTCTTCGAGCATGTTCACGCAACGCAGCAGCGTGGTCTTGCCCGAACCGCTGGAACCGATCAGCGTCACGACGTTGCCGCGCTGCATCGTCAGGTCGACGCCCTTGAGCACTTCGAGCGGGCCGTATTGCTTGTGCAGGCCGCGGATGTCCAGCAGCGCCTGATTCTGTATCGAAGCTTGAGGTTGAGTCATGGCAAGGCCACCCGCTTTTCAATGTGCCGGCCGAGTAATTCGATGGCGTAGTTGATGACGAAAAACAGAAATCCGGCGAACAGGTAAAACTCGAGGGTCATGAAGGTTCGGGCGATGATTTGCTGCGTGCTGAGCAACAACTCAGCCACACCGATCACCGACAACAGCGTCGAAGCCTTGACGATCTCCGTGGACGAGTTGACCCAGGTCGGCAAAATCTGCCGCAGCGCCTGAGGCAACAGCACGTAGCCGAGCGATTGATAAAACGTCAGGCCGATGGCCTTGCTCGCTTCCATCTGACCACTGGGCAGCGCTTGCAACGCGCCGCGAACAATCTCGGCGACGTGGGAGCCGCAAAACAGCGTCAGCCCCAACGCACCGGCCTGAAACGCACTGATCTGCCAGCCCAGCGCAGGCGCCATATAGAAGCAGGCGAGCACCAATACAAACACTGGCGTGCCGCGAATGATGTCGACGTAAAACCGAAACGGCGCACGCATCCAGAACTTGCCGTAGGTCAGCACCAGACCGGTGACAATACCGACCATCGTGCCCAACAGAATCGCCAAGGCCGAGACCTGCACACTGGTCAGAAAACCTTGCCACAGGACTTCCCGCGCTACCCATAACTCATGCAACCAACTGGGGGATTCGTACATGTGGCCTCCTATCGGCGAATCGCCAGACGCTGCTCGAGGTAACGCAGCATCATGGCAATGAGGTAACAGGCCGCCACATAGAGCGCTGTGGTCACCATCCAGGTTTCAATCACCCGGTAGCTCTCGACATTGATCTTGCGCGCGTAATAAGTCAGCTCCGGCACGGCAATCGCAGCCGCCAGCGAGGTGTCCTTGAACAGCGAGATAAAATTGTTCGACAAGGCCGGCAGTACATTGCGCAGCATCACCGGCACAGTGACGTAGGCCTTGACCTGCCATTCGCCTAGACCGATTGCCAACCCGGCTTCACGTTGCCCTTTGGGAATGCTCAACAACCCGCCGCGGAACACTTCGGTCAGATAGGCCCCGGCATACAGCGACAGCGTGATGATGAACGACGGGATCTTGTCCAGACGGATCCCCAGGCTCGGCAAGGCGAAGTAGATCAACAGAATCAACACCAGAATCGGCGTGTTACGGATGACCGTCACATACACCGACGCCAGTACTCGCAACGCGCGGTGCTTCGACAGCAAAGCAAACGCCATCAGCAGGCCGATCACGCAGCCGATGGCGATCGACACCAGCGCCAGTTCAAGGCCCAGACCGAGCCCCGCCAGCAAGGTGTCGAAATCGCGCCACACGGCGGCAAAGTTCAACTGATAGTTCATAGTCAGCAGTACCTTGAACGGGGCGATTTATGACCGCCCCACTCTCACGAGATCATTTGAATTCGACGGGGAAACCGATGGCCGGGGTCGGCAGATCCACACCGAACCACTGCTTGAAGGACGCCGCATAGGTCGGGAACTCAACGCCGGTCATGGCTTCATGCAGGGCGGTGTTGATGAAGTTCAGCCAGTCTTGATCGCCGCGTTTGACGGCGCACGCGTAGGTTTGCGGGCTCCAGGCGAAAGCCGGGCTGCGATAGCGCCCCTGGTTTTGCACCATCAGGTATTTCACCGACGATTGATCGGTGGCAGCGGCATCGGCGCGTCCGGAGTTCACCGCCTGATACATCAGGTCCACGCTGTCGTATTGATCGACCTTGGCGTTAGGCAAGGCCTGATGCACCAACTCTTCGGCGTACACGTTTTGCAGGACTGCCACGGTCACGCTATCGCCGGCGGCTTTAAGGTCTTCGATTTCCTTGTACTTGCTGTTGGCCGGTAACAGCAGGCCGACACCTTCGCGGTAGTACGGCAGCGTGAACGCCACCTGCTGCGCACGGCTGGCGGTGACGGTAATGAACTGACAGCTCATGTCGACCTTGTCGGTCAGCAAGTTGGGAATCCGCGCATCGGACGACTGCACCACGAACTCGACCTTGCTCGGGTCGTTGAACAACCCTTTGGCCACCATCCGCGCGATATCAATATCAAACCCCTGCAACTTGCCATCCGCTCCCTGGAAGTGCCACGGCGCATTGGTGCTGCCCGTGCCCACAATCAGTTTCCCGCGGGCCAGCACGCTATCGAGCTTGCTGTCCGCCGCCTGGGCCACGCCCATGGCAGCAGCCGAAGCCGCGAGAACAAAAACACACGCTTTAAACAAGGTAGGTCGGCGATGCATGGCAAGCACTCCAGGGTGATGTTAATTCCGCTATACCGGACGTTGGTATGTAACAACGGAATAGACAGCAGAAAGTGTGCCACAGGGTGTGGGTGGAATGTTGAGGAGATTGAAAAGTGTTTTGAATCAAATGGATGGATAAAATACAAAACGGACGTTACGAAATGCACAGCTGAGCAGCCGCTACCTTTGGCTACACAGTGCGGGCATCTGGTTCACAGTTGGAGTTTTGATGAGCTGATTCGGTGCGGCGCTGCATTAGTCTTTGCAGCCGGAAAATGAATGTAACAAGGCCCATCAGCGATCGGCTGCTTCCTTGTAAACATCGCTTCGCTCTCTTTTCCCTACTGCTATTACGGTTACTACCAGCACATCATCAAGCACGCGATACACCATTCGATATCCGGCACTACGCAGCTTGATTTTGTAAGCATTTCCAAGCCCGCTGAGTCGGTCAGCAGGAACGTGTGGGTTTACAAGACGCTCCTGAAGTTTCCTTTTGAACGGGTCCTTGAGGTTTCCTCCGAGTTTTTTCCATTCTTTCCAGGCTTTTTCTGAAAACTCCAGCTCATAGGTCATCAATTGAAACCCTTATGGTCGGATCGTTTTCCCGCTCTTTACAAAGGGCAAGTAACTCCAAGTCATCTAGGCGATTCATCATGGCTTCGTATTCTTTGGCGGGAACACAATAGAAAGCCGGCTCATTGCGGTTAAGTATCGCAACAGACAGGCCACCGCCGGCAGCGACTGTACCCATCGGATTTTTTTTCAGTTCAGAGATGCTGGCCACCACCTGCGAAAGCACGATATGTGTCATGAAGTTATTCCTTAGGGTGCTTTTAGAAGTGCTAAAAATAGCACTCCAAAGCGTATCTGCCTCTATCCTTTTGTCATAAAGGGGGCGCTCAGTACTTGCCATTTATTGCCCTTCGATTTGCGGATTGATCATGCGCTCCAGGTTCTCACTCATCTGTTTGGACACTTCTTTCTCACAGTCCATGACTGCCTCCATTGAGGAATGAACAAAAAGTATCACGTCACAGGCTTCCGGATTTCCGTGATTCCTGTCGGGTTGGTCCTGCAACGTAGTAAGGAGTGTCCTGGCCTACGTAGGAAAACCTACCTGTTATTTCTGACAGTAGACTGATCGCGGCTGACTCCTTTACCGTCAACAGGCACTCGATGCACGGTGAAAAAGGAGATTTCAATGAGTTCGAAAACTGCGCGCAAAACGCTGTCCCCGGTCTACCGCAAGGCCCTGAACACCTGGCGCCCGGTGATCTTGTACTTCGGCAGTGAACACTGTTGCGCCTGCGAAATGGCCGGGCCGATTTTTCGTCAGATCGCTGAACCGTATCGGCATCAGGCCCAAATCTACATGTTGAACACCAGCGAATCGCCTCGGCATCCGGACGTCACCGGCACACCCACCGTGCTGTTTTACAAGGATGGGAAGCTGCTGAAGAAGCTCAAGGGCATTGGCACTGAACGAACCCTGCAGGACGACTTCGCCTGGCACATCGGCAAGGTGAAACCGGCAACGGTGAACCGTAAACCGGTTCGCAATCTGGCGTGGTTGCGCCGGACCCTGCGCAGACTGTGCACCGTGCCTCGGGCGCGCACGTTGATCGGGGCTTGAGAAATGATCGCTCCTACACGCAGGAACAATCTAAACAGCGCGCACCAGTAATACTCGCGTCACCCGCCTCTCTTCAACCGCCGCCACCGTCATCCGCCAGCCTTCCCACTCATGGCTGTCACCGATCATCGGCAGGCGATCCAGCAGGCTCACCACCAGCCCGGCCAAGGTCTGATAGTCGTCGGTAGGCTCTGCCGCAAACCCGGTCCGTTGTCGCACCCGCGCCAGGTTCAACGCGCCGCTGACCATGAAGCCACCCTTCTCCTCGACCACATCCGGGCCCTCGATTTCGCTGGCGTCTGGCAACTCGCCGGCGATCGATTCGAGAATGTCAGTCATGGTCAACACACCGACGAAGTCACCAAACTCATTGACCACAAACGCAATGTGAGTCGAGGCGTGGCGCATCTGTTCCAGGGCATTGAGGATCGAGTAACTGTCCAGCAAGTTGATGGTCTTGCGCGCCAAATGCTCAAGACCAGGCTGGTTGCCGGCCAGGTATTCCTTGAGCAATTCCTTCTTGTGCACAAAGCCCAGCGGCTCATCCACCGCGCCATCGCGAATCAGCGGCAGGCGTGAATAGGACGAATTCATCAGGCGCGTGCGAATGGCTTCGGCATCGTCGGACAGGTCGATGTGATCGACATCTGCGCGCACAGTCATCAAGGTGCGGATCGGTCGCTCGGCGAGTTGCAGCACACCACTGATCATCACTCGTTCGCGACGGTCGAACAGCTCTACGCTCGGCGCTTCACCATTGTCCAGCATGTCGGCAATCTCCTCGCCGACCTCCTCCACCGCCAGCTTGCGGCCACCGAGCAAACGCATCACGGCGTGGGCCGTGCGCTCACGCAGCGGTCGCAGGCCCTGCATCGATTTTTTACGGCGAGCCCGGGCAATCTGGTTGAAGATCTCGATCAGGATCGAGAAACCGATGGCCGCGTACAGGTAGCCCTTCGGAATGTGGAACCCCAAGCCTTCAGCGGTCAGCGCGAAGCCGATCATCATCAGAAAGCCCAGACAGAGCATGATCACCGTCGGGTGTTCATTGACGAAACGGGTCAGCGGCTTGCTGGCGACGATCATCAGACCGATGGAAATAATCACCGCGATCATCATCACCGCCAGTTCATCGACCATGCCCACAGCGGTAATCACCGCATCCAGGGAGAACACCGCATCGAGCACCACGATCTGCGCCACGATCGGCCAGAACATCGCATAAGCCGCATTAGATGCGCGCTGGCCGACATGGCCTTCGAGCCGCTCGTGCAATTCCATGGTGGCCTTGAACAACAAGAACACACCACCGAACAGCATGATCAAGTCGCGGCCGGAGAAGCTCTTGTCGAACACCTCGAACAACGGCTGAGTCAGGGTCACCAGCCACGAAATACTCGCCAGCAGGCCCAGGCGCATCAGTAACGCGAGGGACAAACCGATGATCCGCGCACGGTCGCGTTGCTCGGGCGGCAGCTTGTCGGCAAGGATTGCGATAAACACCAGGTTATCGATGCCCAGCACCAGCTCCAGCACAATCAACGTCAACAAGCCCAGCCATGCGGTGGGGTCAGCTATCCATTCCATAAAAACGTCTCGATCTCTTCAATGAATTCAGAAAGCCGGGCACGACAAGGCGCGGCGCAAAGGCCGTGGCGGTGAAGTGACAAGGGGATTCGGAGATCGGAAGATTAGATGCTTCGCGTGCATCAAGACCGCGTGGTAGCGCGAGGAGAAAGGATAACTGGGAGGCTCCGAGAGGGTGTTCATGCAAGACCTGAAAGGAAAAAGGCCTTGGAGCGTACAGGCGAAAGCGACATTTCCCACAGCCGAAAATCATTACAAAATCTGTAATCAGTGCTTTTTGACCCGCTCGATATACCTCTCCACCGCGGGTAACTTCTCGAATCGCCGATGGATCACCGACAACCAGGAACTCGCCTCACACCCTTTGATTGGCCGGTACAAGACACCGGGCAGACTGACATGCCCGACCACCGATTCCGGCACGACCGCAACACCCTGCCCCAACGACACAAGCGCTATGACCGCCACCAGCCCGCCCGGTTGCGCCCCCAATTTCGGCGCAAATCCACCCTCGGCGGCGACTTGCAAAGTCCCGCTGATCTGCTCCGGTAGGATGAACGTCTCGTTCTGCAAGTTTTCCGGGGCGATTTCTGGCAAAAGGCACAGCCAAGACTCGGCCGACAGCGCCAGCACAAAACCTTCTGCATCGAGGCGAATGGCTTCCAGGCCTTCAGGCAGGGTCATGGGTGAGCGCACATAGCCAATGTCGAAACGCCCCTCGACCACCATCACTGGCAATGACGCCATGGAACTTTCCCGTACATTCAGGCTGACGTCAGGACACTCGCGACTGAAGGCTTGCACCTGTTTCTGCAGCAAGCCCGAATACACCGCCGAAGCCACGTACCCCAGTTCGATATGGCCAATATCCCCGCGCCCGGCATGCTGGGCGTTGTACTGAGCATATTCGAATTGCCGCACCGTCGCCTCGGCCTCGATCACCAGCGCGGCGCCAGCCTCGGTCAGGCTGACTTCACGTGTTTGGCGCACGAACAATCGCGTGCCGAGTTCGTTCTCCATGTCCTGGATCTGTCGAGTCAAGGTCGGCGGTGCGATACCGAGTTGTTCGGCGGCGCGGGTGAAGTTGCCTTGCCGGGCAACGGCCAGAAAATAGCGGAAATGGCGAATATCCATCGGTGCGCTAGCTCAAAGGTAATGAAGTGACAAGGCGTGCCTAACAAAGAAAGCATCAACCGGCGATAAGCTGCACTGACTTTTACAGTAGAGAAACGCTGCCATGTCCGTCAAACACAAGGTGAGCCCGCGACTGACGTTACTCACAGCCTCAGGGAATGCGCTGTTCCTCGACACCGCGGGCGATCAAGGGTGTCGGTGCAGCATTGCTGCTGACCTCGGCCCTCGCCTCCATCGGCCACACGTTTCACAATGAAGTGGAACGAGCCAAGGCTCTGATGTGTAATCCAAACCCCGTCCCCTCGACTGCTGCCGTCGGCGTTAAGGCTTAAACGACGCCAATACACGCTCGACATTCGCTACCAGCCCCGCGAGTGTGTTTACCGTCCGGAAAAACGCAATCTGGATAGCTGACGCAAATTCCCGTCGAGGTAATAGTCATCGGTCCAGCTGTCATCCGCCGCCAACGGCTGGACCTGTTTGAGCGCGAGTTTCTTGGCGAAATACCGAAAGCGGTAATGCTCGTAAAACCGCAGCAGCTCCAGCCCATAACGGTCCGCCAGATCGGTATTGCCGCGAATGATCAAGTAGTTCTCGTCATTGCCATTGCTGGCCGCGGCACTGAGGTTATGGCTGCCGCTGATGATTGTCGGCGCATCGCTGGTGAAGTCTGTCACCACGGCTTTGGTGTGCACCAGCAGGTTGCCCTTCTGGCCTTTCATGTTCTCTCTGAGCCAGCCTTCCAGTCCGGTGTTGAGCAGCGCGGTAGCGGCGAATTCGGCGGTGCGGTCGGCGTGGAAACCGGTGATCCGGCTGACGGTGTTTTGCAGACCGTAACGCAAAATGTCGTCGTGGGGCTGGCCGAGCAAGGCGTTCAGGATGTCGTCGGGCAAGGCGAACGCGGTGACGAACAGCACGTCCTTTTTCGCGGCGTTGATGATCTCGACAAACTCACCCAGATCCCCTTTGCCCGAGCGCGGTGAGAACCCGGCGAACATCGGTTGCAGCGGATCCATCGGGTTGTTTTGCGTGAGCCAGTTTCGGGTGGCGCCGATATCCGCCGGGTTAGCCCAGACCTGCTCGAAGGTGCGCAGATAGCTGGCGCTGACTCGCGTGTCGTCCAGCACATGCACCACGTTGGCTTGGCGGTACACGCCATTGGGGGTGAAATTGGTGCTGCCGCAAAGCACCGCTTCGGGCTGCCGCTGTCCCGCTGCGTCGAGCCGGCTCAGCACCATGAATTTGTTGTGGAAGATATTATGGGTGACTCGGCCGCGCTTGTTCTCTGCCGGGATGTTTTCCAGGCTGGCCTCGTTCATGGTGGTGTCCTCATCACCCGGCTGGGCGTGATACAGCACGCGAACGTTTACCCCACGTGCAAACGCTGCATTGACGGCATCGACAATGGCCTGCAATTCATACTCGTAAATGGCAATGTCCAGCGCCCACAGGCCACCCACCGCACGCTCGATAAACCCCAGCAAACGCCCGAGCAAACCGTTTTCCAGCCATTGCCGCGGGGCATCCGGCCAAGCTTCGATGGGCAGGTTCTTGTTGGCGGTGATCAACGCGTCGAGCTCGGGAAATTTACGCTGGAACGCTTGGCTGGCGGCGACCGCACGGTTGAAGATCACGCTTTGGTTATTCGGCAGGCCATTGTCGGAAGTGACTGTCACCTCCAGGTATTCACCCAGTTGCGGCGCATCAACGGTGCCGTAAGCCAGGTGGATTCGGTAATGGATCGTCATCCCCGGATTGACCGCGTAATCGGCCCAGCGAAATTTCTGCAACGGCGCGATATCGCTGGGGGTGGCGTGAAACTGGGGAAACGTATGCACCTTGCCGGGGAAGGTCAGTCTGTTGAACAGGAACAGCCAAGGCTTGCTGCCTTGCTGTTTTTCGATGGCGAAACCCAAGAGGCCTTTGCGGCGGGGTTCGGCCAGGTCCATGGCCAACAGCACGCCATTGGTGCCAGCGTAAGCCTTGACGCGGAAATCGTCCTGATCGTTGACGGCTAGAACGCGCATGACTCACTCCTGTGATTTTTTCGGCTCACTGCATATCATCGATATGTTGATATTCGGCCTGCAACTCGGCAGCCATCACCTTAGCCCGTCCAAGCCGAATCGGCCCGCGTTCGATGTCGATCAGCAGCCCAGGACAATCAAGCGCCGACAACGTTGACCAGTCCTTCAATCGGCCATCGGTGACCAACAACAATCGCTGCTGTTGCGCCGGAAAGTGTTTTTGCCGTGCTGTCAGCCATCGCCCCGCTTCCCCCAGCGCCGCCAGTAATGGCGTACCACCGCCCGCCCCCAGGCCATCAAGCCAGTCGCGCAAACCGGCGGAGGCTTTCAACCCTTGCACTTGCCATTTCGGTAGATTGCCACTGGCCGTCAGCAACGCCAGGCGCGCACGCTGGCGATAGGCGTCGTCGAACAGCTGCGCCAGCAAGCCCTTGGCATCGCTCAACGCCTGATGGCGGCGGGTCGAGGCCGAGGCGTCGACGATCACCAGCCACAGTTCGTGGGGCGAACGGGTGCGCAGGTGAAACAGGACATCGTCGCGCTGACGCGGACGGCCATTCAGCAATGTGCCGGGCCAATTGATCGAGCCGTTACGTGCCGCGTGACGTTTACCCTGCTTGCCATTGTCCAACCGTCCGGCGCGGGGTCTGGCATTCGCCCCCGCGTCAGATCGAGGGCGAATGCCTAGGGCTTTTTTGGCCAGCTCGGCACTTCACGTCGCGCGCCGACCGGTAACGCCTGGGCGGGCATTTCCCCCCATTGACCCTGGCCTTCGCTCGGGTTGGCATTTTGCGTCGAGGGCGGCTGACATTGTTGCGGCGCCGGTGGCGACTGCTCGCGGCGGCGATGGCGCAAGGCAAATTCGGCGACGGCGTCGATATCTTCCTCGGCGATTGCGCTTGCCCCGCGCCACGCTGCATGGGCACGCGCCGCGCGCAACCAGACCAGGTCGGCTCGCAAGCCATCGACGCCAGCGGCAAAGCAACGCTCGGTAATCTGCGTCAGCGCATGATCGTCGAGAGGGACACTTGCCAGCGCGCTGCGCGCTTTCTGGCAACGCTCACGCAAAGACTGCTGTTGGCTTTCCCATTCTGCGCAGAAGCTGTAGGGATCGCTGTCGAAATCCAGCCGCCGGCGGATGATCTGACCGCGCTCGGCCGGTGCTGTGTGACCACTGAGGGCGACGTTCAGGCCAAAACGGTCGAGCAGTTGCGGACGCAGCTCACCCTCTTCCGGGTTCATGGTGCCGATCAGCACGAACTTCGCCGAATGCCGATGGGAAATGCCGTCACGTTCGATCAGATTGGTGCCGCTGGCGGCCACATCCAACAGCAGGTCCACCAGGTGATCGGGCAATAAATTGACCTCGTCAACGTAGAGCACACCGCCGTCAGCCTTGGCCAGCACACCGGGGGAAAACTGCGCGCGCCCCTCGCTCAGGGCGGCGTCAAGGTCGAGGGTGCCGACCAACCGTTCTTCGGTGGCACCCAACGGCAATGTCACGAATTGGCCGCTGGCCAGCAGATCCGCCAAGCCTCGGGCCAACGTAGACTTGGCCATGCCGCGGGGGCCTTCGATGAGTACGCCGCCGATTTTCGGGTCGATGGCGGTCAGGTAGAGGGCGAGTTTCAGATCGTCGGCGCCGACCACGGCGGAAAGCGGGAAATGGGGGGTGTCGGTCATTGTTAATACTCGGTCATGGTCGGTAGCAGGCACACCTTGTACCTGTGGGAGCGTGGCTTGCCCGCGAAGGCGTCCGGTCAGTCGATGTCAATGTTGAATGTGAGGGCGTCTTCGCGGGCAAGCCACGCTCCCACAGGTTTAGCGGTGCAGCAGAGTTAGCTGTCTTCTTCTATGTCTAGCAACAAATTTTCTAGCGCTTCGCGATACTCACCCGGCTCCTTCCACATCCCCCGCTGCTGCGCCTCCAGCATCCGTTCAGTCATATCGCGCAACGCATGCGGATTGTGCTCACGGACAAAATCCCGGGTCGCCGGGTTCAGCAAATACGCCTCCGCCAGCAACGCATACTGGTGGTCGTCGATCAGCTGCGTGGTCGCGTCGAACGCAAACACATTATCAACCGTCGCCGCCAGTTCAAACGCGCCTTTATAGCCGTGGCGCTTCACGCCGTCGATCCACTTCGGATTGGCCGCCCGTGAGCGAATCACCCGGTTCAGCTCTTCCTTCAACGTGCGGATCTTCGGCAAGTCCGGCTGACTGTGATCGCCATGGTAACTGGCCGCTGTTTCACCACTGAGGCTTTCCACGGCCGCGAGCATGCCGCCCTGGAACTGGTAATAGTCGTTGGAGTCGAGCAAGTCGTGCTCACGGTTGTCCTGGTTTTGCAGCACGGCTTGCACTTGGCTCAGGCGCTGAGCGAACTGCTCTCGCGCTGCGGTACCTTCGTCAGAACCGCCGTAAGCGTAGCCGCCCCAGTTCAGATAAACCTCGGCCAGGTCATCGCGGCTTTGCCACAGGCGACCCTCGATGGCGCCCTGCACGCCCGCGCCGTAAGCACCCGGTTTGGCGCCAAAGATGCGCCAACCAGCCTGACGCCTGGCCGCGTCTTCATCCAGCCCCGATTGCATCAACGCTTCGCGCTCGGCACGCACCTTGGCGGCCAGGGGGTTGAGGTCGTCCGGCTCGTCAAGGGCGGCGACCGCTTGCACAGCGGCGTCGAACAGACGGATCAAGTTGGCAAAGGCATCGCGGAAGAACCCGGACACGCGCAAGGTCACGTCCACGCGCGGACGGTCCAGCAGGCTCAGCGGCAGAATTTCGAAATCGTCGACCCGCTGACTGCCCGTGGCCCAGACCGGGCGCACGCCCATTAGCGCCATGGCCTGGGCAATGTCATCGCCGCCCGTGCGCATGGTCGCGGTGCCCCACACCGACAGGCCGAGCTGACGCAGGTGATCGCCGTGGTCTTGCAGGTGTCGTTCAAGAATCAGGGTGGCCGACTGGAAACCGATGCGCCACGCCGTGGTGGTCGGCAAGTTACGCACGTCCACCGAGTAGAAATTGCGACCGGTCGGCAGCACGTCGAGTCGACCCCGACTCGGCGCACCGCTGGGGCCGGCCGGCACGAAGCGGCCACTGAGAGCGTCTAGCAGACCGCGCATTTCCGCCGGACCGCAGGCGTCCAGCCGTGGAGCGACGACTTCACGCAGGCTGTCGATGATGGCTTTCACCTCTGACCAGCCTGGCGCGTTCAGCAGCTCAACCTCAGTGTTCAAGGCCTGCTCAATCAGCTGTGTGGCGAACAGTTCCAGACGCTCACGAGTATCACCCGCTGTGCGCCAGGCTTCCTGGGTGAGGATTTGCAGTTCAATCGGACGCGGCCCGGTCCAAGGCTCAGCCAGCGCACAATCCAGCGGATCAAAGCCCAACGCGAACGCCTTGGCCAGCGCACGCAGCAGACTTGATTGGGCGCCACGCCCATCGCCACGCGGGATACGCAACAACGCCAGCAAGGTGTCGATACGCAAACGCCCGGTCGGCGACTCGCCGAACACATGCAAACCATCGCGGATCTGCGACTCTTTCAAGTCGCACAAATACGTGTCCAGACGCGGCAACCAAATCGCCGCATCGGCCTCACTGTCGAGCTTCTCGTCCAGTTGCAGTTCGCGGTCGATGTGCGTCTCGCGCACCAGTTGCAGGATGTCGCGCTGCAATTCCCGGGCACGGCGCGGATCGAGCAATTGCGCTTCGTAATACTCGTCGGCGAGTAATTCGAGGTTGCGCAACGGGCCGTAGGTTTCGGCGCGCGTCAGCGGCGGCATCAGGTGATCGATGATCACCGCTTGGGTGCGGCGCTTGGCCTGGGCGCCCTCACCCGGGTCGTTGACGATGAACGGATAGATGTTCGGCAGCGGCCCGAGCAGCGCGTCCGGCCAGCAATTCTCCGACAGCCCGACGCCTTTGCCCGGCAGCCATTCGAGGTTGCCGTGCTTGCCGACGTGGATCACGCCGTGGGCACCGTAGGTGTTACGCAACCAGAAGTAGAACGCCAGATAACCGTGAGGCGGCACCAGGTCCGGGTCGTGATACACCGCGCTCGGATCCACCTGATAACCCCGCGCCGGTTGAATGCCGACGAAGGTCAGGCCAAAGCGCAGCCCGGCGATCATCATTCGCCCGCCACGGGACATCGGATCGCTCTCGGGCGTGCCCCAACGATCCAGCACGGCTTTGCGGTTGGATTCGGGCAAGGCGTTGAACATCAGCAGATAGTCGTCCATCGCCAGGCTTTGCTGACACGGACGCTGGTCAAGGGTGTCGAAGTCGTTGCTGACGCCACCGAGCAATTGCTGGATCAATGCGGTGCCAGTGTCCGGTAACTCCGCCGGTAGCGGATAACCTTCGGTGTGCAGCGCACGGAGGATATTCAGCGCGGCGGCCGGGGTGTCGAGGCCCACGCCGTTGCCGATACGACCATCACGCGTCGGGTAGTTGGCGAGGATCAGGGCAATGCGTTTTTCACTGTTCGGCACCCGCGCCAGATCAATCCAGCGTCGCGCCAGTTCGGCGACAAAATCCATACGTTCAGGTTGCGGTCGGTAGCAGACCACATCCGACTGGCTGCGCTCGCTGCGCCAGGCCAGGTCCTTGAAGCTGATCGGCCGGCTGATGATTCGGCCATCCAGTTCCGGCAGCGCGATGTGCATCGCCAAATCGCGTGGACCGAGGCCCTGTTCACTGGCACGCCAACCGGATTCGTTGTCCTGGGCGCAAATCGCCTGGATCACTGGGATGTTGCGGCGAAACGGTCGCAGGTGCGGCGCTTCGGGGCTGGATTGAGCGAAACCGGTGGTGTTGAGAATCACGCCGGCTTCGACTTCATCCAACCAGTCCTCGACCGCCGTCAGGCAGCCGGGCTCTTTCAAACTGGCCAGCGCAATTGGCAACGGGTTCAACCCCGCCGCTTGCAAACGCTGGCAGAAAATATCGATGAAACCGGTGTTCGCCGCTTGCAGATGCGAACGGTAAAACAGCACCGCCGCGACCGGTTGATCGGCCTGCCAGTCGGCTTGCCAATCGTGAAGGTCTGCGGGGCTTTTTTGCGGATGGTAGATCGCCGTGCGCGGCAGGGTTTGCGGCTCGGCCCAGGCGTAGTCGCGTTCCAGCCAACGATCGGCAAGGCAGCGGAAAAAATCCAGGGCATTGCTCATGCCGCCCTGACGCAAAAACTGCCAAAGCCTATCGCGGTCGCCGGCAGCCACGGTGCTGAGGTCGCTGAGTTCCGGGTCCGGGCGGTCATCGCCGGGCACCAGAATCAGCTGCACGCCGCGCTGGGACAACGCCACCAAGCGCTCCACGCCATAACGCCAATAGGCGATGCCGCCGTGCAGCGAGATCAGAATCACCTTGGCGTGGCGCAGCACTTCGTCGACATACAGGTCGACCGACGCGTGATTCTGCACCTGCATCGGGTTGGCCAGGCGCACGCTCGGGTAATCGTCGGGCAACTGCTGCGCCGCTTCGGCGAGCAGCGCGAGGCTGGAGTCGCCACTGCACAGGATCACCAGCTCGGCGGGGGTTTGTCCAAGGTCGGCAATGTTGTCATCCGACACGAAACCGCCGGGCTGGGTCCTGAGCAGGTGCATGGCTTAAACGCTGAGCGCAGCGCGCAGTTGCGTTTCGATTAGAATTGCGTCCAGTTCCTGACCGATCAATACCAGGCGTGTGGTGCGCGCTTCGTCGGCGCCCCACTGACGGTCGAAATGCTTGTCGAAACGAGTGCCTACGCCCTGGATCAACAGGCGCATCGGCTTGTTCGGAATCGCCGCAAAGCCTTTGACGCGCAAGATGCCGTGTTGAACCACCAGTTGAGTCAGCGCGTCCAGCAGCAGGCTTTCATCTGCCTGGGGCAGTTCGATGGAGATCGAATCGAAAGCATCGTGATCGTGATCGTCCTCACCTTCATGGTGGTGATCGTGATGGCTGTGACGGCTGTCGATGTGTTCTTCGGAACCAGCACCGAGGCCGATCAGCACGTTCAGTGGCAGACGACCACTGCTGGCCTCGATGACTTTCACGGCGGACGGCAATTCTTCAGCGACTTCCAGGCGCACACGGGCCAGGTCTTCGGGGCTGATCAGGTCGGCCTTGTTGAGGATCACCAGGTCGGCGCTGGCCAGTTGGTCGGCGAACAGCTCGTGCAGCGGCGATTCGTGGTCCAGGTTCGGGTCGAGTTTGCGCTGGGCATCGACCTGGTCCGGGAAAGCCGCGAAGGTGCCGGCGGCGACCGCTGGGCTGTCGACCACGGTGATCACCGCGTCAACGGTGCAGGCGCTGCGGATTTCTGGCCACTGGAAGGCTTGCACCAGCGGTTTTGGCAGGGCCAGACCAGACGTTTCAATGAGGATGTGGTCGAGGTCGCCGCGACGGGCGACCAATTCGCGCATCACCGGGAAGAACTCTTCCTGGACGGTGCAACACAGGCAGCCGTTGGCCAATTCATAAACGCGGCCGTTGGCTTCTTCCTCAGTGCAGCCGATGGAGCACTGCTTGAGGATTTCGCCGTCGATGCCCAGCTCGCCGAACTCGTTGACGATCACCGCGATGCGGCGGCCCTGAGCGTTGTCGAGCATGTGCCGCAGCAACGTGGTTTTGCCCGAGCCGAGGAAGCCGGTAACGATGGTGACGGGGAGTTTGGCCAGTGTTTTCATCGGATGCCCTTTGGCAAGGTGGCGGGCATACGGGACGACGACCGGCAACGCGGACGCGCGTGCCTGAAGAGTTCGCCACCGGATCACCCCGCCCGGTTGAAAGTGAGAATCTGTGTCGAGGCAGGTCTCCTGGCTGACGGCTTGCCAGTCGTTCGACTGACGTAGGCTGCGCCTTCCCGCGGACCCGATAGACAGGGCTTGCAGTGGCGTGGCAGCCAACAGAACCGTTCACAGTTGCGGGGGCAGCCGCGGCATCGACCGCGTTCCCTTCTTAGCTTCGGCAGACGCCGAAGAACCTCGAAAGCGCAAGGCTACGCATCGTGTGAGGGCGGGTCAATGTCTTGTGGCAGCCGTACCGGCCCCTTCGCGAGCAGGCTCGCTCCCACATCTATGGTTACCCCCTTTTCTGCAATACTGTTTTTGATGCGTGGTTGGCTTGCTTTCATCTATCCGGCGTCTGAGTGGGGTTGTGGCCCCCGCGCCTCGATGAGAATCGATGCCCGACGATCCTAATTATTCGAACGGCCTTTCAGCCGTGTGGGAGCTCAGGGTTGTCGTCAGGCCGGTTGGCCGTTCACGTCATCTGTTATCCAGCATCGCAAAACCAGGTGGGTGGTGCTCGGGTGACAGCAGGGTCAGGCGTTCATCGCGGTTGGCCCTGCATCGAATTCAGAGTGGTGTGCCGCAATCGCCCAGGCGATCCTCGCCAGCTTATTGGCCAGCGCGCAGACCACATGGTTGGAGTGATGGTGGGCTAATAGCTGCCGGACCCAGTCCGCCAGCCAGCCTTTCTGGCGCTCCAGCTGCATCAAGTAGACACGGGCGCACTGGATGAGCAGGCGCCTCTGGTTGCGATCACCGCGCTTGCTGATGCCCAATAGAACGGTCTTGCCGCCCGTGGAATGCTGTTTGGGCACCAGCCCGATCGAGGCCGAATAGCCTCGCCCGCATTTGAACTGTTTGCCATCACCCAACTCGGCAGCCAGGACGGTGGAGGTGATCGGGCCGACACACGGCATGGTCATCAAACGAGATGCCAGATCATCTTCAGCGGCCTGGCATTGCACTCGCTTATCCAGTGCCTTGATCCGCTCATTCAGGTAGTTGAAGTGCTCATGTAGCATCGTCAGAATTATTTTGATGTCTTCAGAAAATGAACTCGCCTCAAGTAGCGTCGGCAGATCGTTGATCGATTTGAAGCCTGGGGCCAAGCTGACGCCAACCTCCAGAAGGGCTGCGTGAATCCGATTGACGGTCGCGGTGCGGTCTTTGATGAACGAATCCCGTGTCGAGTTGAGCATGGCCAACGCCTGCTGAGCCTGGGTCTTGGGGGCGACAAAGCGCATCGTTGGGCGGGTCGCTGCCTCGCAGATCGCCTCGGCGTCAGCGAAGTCGTTCTTGTTGCTTTTCACATAAGGACGCACGAGATGAGGCGCAATGAGCTTGGGCGTATGTCCCAGCTTTGCGACCTCCTGCGCCATGAAGTGGGCGCCGCCACAGGCTTCCATCACGACGATGCAGGGATCGAGGTTCGCCAGGTGTTGGATCAGCGCCACTCGAGTAAACTTTTTGCGCTGGAGCTCATGACCACGATCATCTTGAGCATGCAGGTGAAAGGAGTGTTTTCCCAGGTCGATGGCGGCAATAGCTACTTTGTTCATGGCAACGGTCTCCGATAGGCCCCCTGTGAAAGCTTAGTGGGCGATCACAGGGGGCGGCGGGGGTAGCCATTTCATTATTGTAATGCGGTCACCTGTGGGAGCGGGCTTGCTCGCGAAGGACGCGACTCGGTATCCAAGTGAGAACCCTTGCCAATTGACGCCCAACCCCCGCCCATGCTCTCCT
Source organism: Pseudomonas sp. Hz4 (assembly GCF_054898165.1). Classification (NCBI taxonomy): domain Bacteria; kingdom Pseudomonadati; phylum Pseudomonadota; class Gammaproteobacteria; order Pseudomonadales; family Pseudomonadaceae; genus Pseudomonas; species Pseudomonas sp. Hz4. The sequence goes on from NZ_CM142719.1 coordinate 3,693,512, forward strand.
ACGCACTGTGTTACGGGTGCCCTTCACAGGGTGAAACGGGAAACCGGTGAATCATGTGCTTTCCTCTAAAGTCATGTCAGTCCGGTGCTGCCCCCGCAACGGTAAGCGAGCGAAGCGTCAGAACCACTGTGCCAGCAGTTCAGCATGGGAAGGTGATGCTTGCAGGTCAGGGCGAAAGCCAACGCCCCTCGTGAGCCCGGAGACCGGCCCGCAACACAAAGTGACCATTACGATCACTGAATGACAAACCCGCGGTGGGCGGGCGCTGTTTGAACCTCTGCGCGCCCGACTCGCAGGGGTCTTCCATGCGCTCTATTCACCCGCTGACAGACCAGAGGGAAGCGCCATGTCGATCATCAGCAGTACCGGCAGCAACACCGATAAGAGCACCGCCAGCACCACCACGACCCTGACTCAACGCCTGACCGCCGCGGTGTGTGCGTCGATCCTTGGCGCTAGCCTGGTGTATTTCGCCGGTTTCTCGCACATCGAAGCGGTGCACAATGCCGCGCACGATACCCGCCACAGCTCTGCATTCCCGTGCCATTGAGGCTGCTGACATGATCAAGCGTATTGCGCAAACCGCAGGGTTCACCGGGCTTCTGGCCGCCTTGCTGCTGACCCTGCTGCAAAGCTTCTGGGTGGCTCCGCTGATTCTGCAGGCCGAGACTTACGAAAAATCCGAGCCCGCCGCTGTTGCAGTTCACGAACACGCCGCGGGTGCTGTCGCCGCTCACACCCACGACGCCGAAGCCTGGGAACCGGAAGACGGCTGGCAGCGCGTGCTGTCGACCACGGGCGGCAACCTGGTGGTAGCGGTCGGTTTCGCCCTGATGCTCGCCGGCCTCTATACCTTGCGCGCACCGACCAAAACCTCCCAAGGCCTGCTCTGGGGCCTGGCCGGTTATGCGACGTTCGTGCTGGCGCCAACCCTCGGTCTGCCGCCTGAGCTGCCGGGCACTGCCGCTGCTGATTTGGCGCAACGGCAGATCTGGTGGATCAGCACTGCCGCCTCCACTGCAGCCGGCATCGCATTGATCGTGTTCAGCCGCCACTGGTTGATGAAAGTGCTCGGCGTGGCCATTCTGGCCGTTCCTCACGTGATCGGCGCACCACAACCGGAAGTCCACTCGATGCTGGCTCCAGAAGCGTTGGAAGCTCAGTTCAAAATCGCTTCGCAGCTGACCAACGTTGCGTTCTGGCTGGCCCTGGGCTTGATCAGTGCCTGGTTGTTCCGCCGCAAAAGCGATGGTCAATACCACGCATGACTGACACTAGCGCCGCGCCGACCCTGGTGGTCGGCCTGGGCTGCCAGCGCGGCTGCCCCGTCAGCACGCTGCGGGCGTTGCTCGATCAGGCGTTACAGGCTTATAAAATCGAGCTCCACCAGATCAAGGCATTGGCCAGCATTGACCTGAAGCGCGAAGAACCTGGTTTGATCGAATTGGCTGAACAGCTAGCGCTGCCACTGATGTACTTCAGCAGTGAACAACTGGCCGGCTATCAACCGCAACTCAGCCACCGCTCGGACATCGCGTTCGAACGCACCGGCTGCTACGGCGTCGCGGAAAGTGCCGCCCTGGCCCTGGCCGAACAGTTGGCCCAGGCACCGGCAAAATTGCTGATTTCACGACAAAAATATGCCCAGGCCACCTTGGCTTTGGCCTGCGTCGCCTGAAATCCTCAATAATCCCCGTCTTTGATCATGAGCAATCTTCATCTGAAACCTTGCCCATACCCTTTTTCTCACAGGAACCGACGATGACCGTCTACTTCATTGGCGCAGGTCCCGGCGACCCGGAACTGATCACCGTCAAAGGCCAACGGCTGATTCGTAGCTGCCCGGTGATCATCTACGCCGGCTCCCTCGTGCCCGCCGCCGTGCTGGAAGGCCATCGCGCCGAACAGGTGGTCAACAGCGCCGAACTGCACCTGGAACAGATCATCGAGCTGATCAAGACTGCCCATGCGAACGGCCAGGACGTGGCCCGTGTACATTCCGGTGATCCGAGTCTTTACGGTGCCATTGGCGAGCAGATTCGCTACCTGCGCGAACTCGACATCCCTTTTGAAATTATTCCCGGCGTCACGGCCACGGCGGCCTGCGCGGCACTGTTGGGCGCCGAACTGACGTTGCCCGATGTGTCGCAAAGCGTGATCCTGACCCGCTACGCCGACAAGACCGCCATGCCCGCTGGCGAAGAGCTGGGCAGCCTGGCGCAGCATGGGGCGACCATGGCGATTCATCTGGGGGTCAATCATCTGGAGAAAATCCTGGTTGAATTGCTGCCGCATTACGGCGCGGACTGCCCGATCGCGGTGATTCACCGAGCGACCTGGCCGGATCAGGATTGGGTGGTGGGGACGCTTGAGGACATTGCCGCGAAGGTTGAAGCCAAGGGGTTTCGACGCACGGCGCTGATTTTGGTGGGCCGAGTGTTGGGCAGTGATCACTTCAGTGAGTCATCGCTGTACCGCGCTGGGCATGCGCATCTCTTCCGACCCTGATCGTTCCCACGCTGGCCGATCGTTCCCACGCTCTGGTCTGACCCCAAAAAGTTGGACGATTGTGGACCTATACCTGAACGGACTGAGTCCTGTATTCAACAGGGCTCAGTCCGTTTAGTTTCAGCTTTATGCGACGATGATTGTAATAGTGGATGTAATCCACCAAACCAGCGTGAAGCTCGTCGACATTTTCGAATTTTTTCAGGTAAAAAAATTCAGATTTGAGCGTGCCAAAGAAGCTCTCCATCGCCGCGTTATCGTAACAGTTGCCTTTGCGCGACATGCTCGGTGTGACCGAATGTTCTTTGAGAAGCTGACCATAAATGGGCATCCGGTACTGCCAGCCCTGGTCTGAATGCAGAATGGGCTTTTCATCTGATTTGAGTCGCTTAAAAGCTTCGCTAAGCATTGTCCCAACCATGCTGAACAACGGCCGCTTTGCGATATCGTAGGAAATGATTTCGCCGTTGTACAGGTCCAGGATGGGCGAAAGATAAAGCTTCTGCCCGCTCACTTTAAATTCCGTGACGTCAGTTACCCACTTTTGATTGGGCTGTGAGGCGTTAAAATCGCGGTTCAAAAGATTTGGCGCCGCTCGGCCAACTTCTCCTTTATAGGCACGATACTTCTTCACACTCACGCGGCATCTAAGACCAAGCTCAGCCATGAGGCGCTGGACGGTCTTGTAGCTGATTACGTAACCATCCTTGCGAACTGCCAGCGTCACGCGGCGATAGCCAAGCTTGCCTTCGTCTGCGTCGAAGACCTCACGTATCTTGGCTTTCAGATCCGCATACTTATCAGCTGCTTGAAGTACTTTCTGCTGATAATAAAACGTGCTGCGCGCCAATCCTGCCACTTTTAACAAACCATCAAGAGAGTGCCGCTGCCTCAGTTCGATTACGATTTGCGCTTGTTCTCTTGCGCTGCTCGTTTCTTTTGAACCAAGGCGTCCAGCTTTTTTAGATAGTCATTTTCCAGCCGAAGTTGATTCAGTTCCGCAATCAGCTCATCCCGACTACGGGATTCATCAGGTAACTGAGGCAGGGCAGGTTCGGGCGGTTTGGGCATTTTTCTTACAGGTCCGATACGTCTGGGTTGGATTAGCAACGCATTTTCATCGCCCCCATCATAGCGGCGCTGCCAATCGCCGACGATGCTGAATCTACGGATATCGAACAATGCCGCGACTTGGCGATAGGAAAGCCGTTCTTCACGCATACGCTTCAGAACCGACAACCTGAATTCAACGCTGTAGTGCTGCACCTTTTTTGCTTCTAGCGCCGCAGCACCGTGCACTTGGTAGGCCGCGACCCACTGACGCAACGACGAAAAATCAACGTTGTGACGATGCGCGACCTCTCTAAATCCCGCTTTGCCGGAACAGTAATCCTGTACCGCTGATAACTTTGCTTGAACAGTGTACTTACCCATGAAACACCCCATCAGTTGTGTCCAACTTTTGGGGTGCAGACCACTCTGCGTGGGAATGCAGCCCGGGACGCTCCGCGTCCCTTCTAGAGCCGAACGCGGAGCGTCCGTTGAGGCATTCCTTTGCTGTGCGTGGGAACGATCAAAAAAAACGGCACTCACGGGTGCCGTTTTTTTCAATACGCAGCGAACGCCTTAGTAGTAGGCGTTTTCTTTCTGCGTGTGGTCGGTGACGTCACGAACACCCTTAAGCTCGGGAATACGCTCGAGCAACGTGCGCTCGATGCCTTCGCGCAGGGTGACGTCTGCCTGGCCGCAGCCTTGGCAACCGCCGCCGAACTTCAGTACGGCGATGCCGTCTTCGACCACATCGATCAGGCTGACCTGACCGCCGTGGCTGGCCAGCCCCGGGTTGATCTCGGTTTGCAGGTAGTAGTTGATGCGCTCGTTGACCGGACTGTCGGCGTTGACCATCGGGACTTTGGCGTTTGGCGCCTTGATGGTCAGCTGGCCGCCCATGCGGTCGGTGGCGTAGTCGACGACCGCATCGTCCAGAAAGGCTTCGCTGAACGAGTCGATGTAAGCGGTGAAGCTTTTCAGCCCCAGCGCGGTGTCTTCAGGTTTTTCTTCGCCCGGCTTGCAGTAAGCAATGCAGGTTTCGGCGTACTGAGTGCCAGGCTGGGTGATAAAGACGCGGATGCCGATGCCTGGGGTGTTCTGCTTGGAGAGCAGATCAGCCAGATAATCGTGGGCGGCGTCGGTAATGGTAATAGCGGTCATGGAAACTCCTCGCAGGCTTGGGCGCAGTTTACGCCAATCATCGCGCCGCACAAAGTCCTAGTATTTTTGTCGGGAAAGATGCGCCTGTCGATGAACGTCTAATCACCGCAACCCCTGTAGGAGTTCGGCGGTGCGTGTTCAGGCTTTCTATCAAAGATTCTCGTACCGGTTCATGTCCAGCACGCCCTCTTCCACCGGATCGGTCTCGTGGACGTACCGGCTCAGGTCATGGAAGTAGAACCAGAACTGCGGATGGCTGCGGCGAATACCCCAGCGCTCGACGATTTTTTCGAAGCGATTGGCGTCCTTGGCGTTTTCCATGGCATCCACGAATGCCGGCACTTGCTCGGCCGGGATGTTGAACATGAAGTTCGGATAGCTACTGAGCACGCCCGGGTAAATAGTCACGGTGTCGAGCCCTGGCTGATACCGCAGCGATTCACCGAGCAGGAACGCCACGTTACTGTGTGCGCGGTTGCGCAGCAGGCTGTAAACCTCGCGTTTGCCGCTTTGGGTTTCGATGCGCAGCAGGGTCGCTTCCGGCAACTGATCAATGACTCTCAATCCGGCCGCCGGACGCGAAGTCAGTCGACTCAACGCCTGCTCGGCGCTCTGCAATGCCGGATCGATATTAGGCCGCGAGCAATAAGCGCCATCACACCGGTTGATCGGATCAGGCTTGGCGTTGAGGTCGCCGTAACGGGCCAGCAACTGCATGGCGAAATCGCGTTTCGGGTCCTTTTCGTCCAGCACCAGCGCCGTCTCTTTGTCGTTATCGATGGACTCGTAGTCCAGCCACATCTTGAATTTTCCGCCGCTCTGGTACCAATCGTCGAGGTAATCATCCCGCGATTCGGCGGGCATCAGACGCAGGAAGTTTTGCTCGGCGCCGTTGCGAATCAAGTCGAAGTACAGGCGCGTTTGCGCCTGATGGGAGACGTTGCCGAACACGTCGAAATTGACCGCCAACTGATAATAAGTGCGCTCCAGCAGCGGGAAGTCGAACAGCCACATTGTTTGCGGCACGTCACCGATCAGGCCCTTGTTCACCGAGGCGCTGTCGAAATGCCGGAAAATGCTCAGCAGCGCGTTGTCGTTGCCGGCCCACAAGGTCGACCAGCTCGGGGCTGGCGTATCGGCGTAACTGTCACGGCGTAGCGCCTCGTATTCGTTACGCTTGTTGCGGTAGTCATGCCACAGGCTCAGGACACTGCCGACATCATCGTTCTGCCCCGGCATCGCCAGCAGCGGCGTGGCCTGACCGCGGTAGTTCGGATCGATGATGTAGAGGTCGTGCTCAGGCGCCTGGAACATTGCCCAGAAGTTATCGCGGATCACGTCGGTGGCGATCTGACCGCGGCACACCGGGCCGCGAATGAAGGTGCGCACGAAGTATTCGGCGTTATCGAGCATGAACTGATAACGCGCCTGGGCCGGGATCGCCTCGAACGTAGTGAACGGATTGGCCCGACGATCCGGCCCGTAGCCTGGCAACGCATTGACCTGCCAGTTGCCGTTATAGAAGAGGCTTTTGGTCCGCGCCATCTTCGCCGCGCTCAACGGGTAGGTGATGTGGGTCTTTTGCACAATCACGCCTTGCACCGGCCACAAGCGGTAATACACCCGAGTACCCGGATCGTCATTCGGGCGGCGTGTGTTGATCAGATCGATCGGCTGGCCGGTCGGCGTGCGTGAACGTACCCACTGAAAGAAATGCCCCGGCTCGCCGTCCTTGAAGTAGAGATGAGCGAGAAACCAATGCTCGAACAACCAACGCCCCACCAGGCTCTGTCGCGCGCCCGGTGCGTTGAGCAGGTTTTCCCACTGCACCACCTGCAACGCTTCTTTGGCGCTCGGCACAAGACCTTGCTCGTCAATCGGCGCGCCGGACGCCAACCAGCGTTGCAGCGTCTGGTATTGCTGGTCGGTCAGGCCGGTGACCGCCAGCGGCATGCCCTCTTGGGGGTGTGAACGGGCGTAGCCGTCGAACTCGGCCGGCATGGCGCACCTGTTTTCCCGGTTAAGACCAAGGACGATGTCTTCGGGCAACCTGGCGTTGGGTTGCAATGGGGTTTTGTGGCCCTGCTCCAGCATCCGCGCCATCAGCGAGGCTTGGCTGCCTTGAGCGTCGAGCACCGAGTAGAAGTCCTTTTGCTGCCAGGCACGTTGACCAAAAGCGTCATAAAACAGCCGGGTCGGCGCGGCAGCCTGGCTGCGTTCGCCGTCGTAGACCGGGATCTTGGTCGCGCCCCGAGCAGCCCCTTCGCCACTGCCCAGATTGAGCTGACAGGCGGAGTCATAGCAGGCGTGGCAGGCCACACACTTTTCGGTGAAGATCGGCTGGATGTCGCGGCTGTAGGAAATCGCAGAGGAAATCGCCGGACCTTGCGCGATGGCATCCCAGCTTAAAAGCAGCATAAACAGGCTGGTGATGACGCGATTCGACATGTCCCTGGTCCCAATCATGAAAAGCGCTGCGATTCTACCGGTCTGTCCCCCACATCATCATGAGCGATATTCATGCAAAACCGGGACATGCTCTAAAACCACGCAGGTTTGCTATCATCCTGCCCCTTCGTCATGGTCTTTCCGAGTAGTCCAAATGTCCGATCGCAGTGTTCGCCTTCAAGCTCTCAAGCACGCCCTCAAAGAGCGCATCCTGATTCTCGATGGCGGCATGGGCACGATGATCCAGAGCTACAAGCTCGAGGAGCAGGATTACCGAGGCAAACGTTTCGCCGACTGGCCAAGTGACGTCAAGGGCAACAACGACCTGTTGATCCTGACGCGTCCGGACGTGATTGGCGCCATCGAGAAAGCCTACCTGGATGCCGGCGCCGACATTCTGGAAACCAACACTTTCAACGCCACTCAGGTTTCCCTGGCCGACTACGGCATGCAGGGCCTGGCGTACGAGTTAAACGTAGAAGGCGCACGGCTGGCGCGCAAGGTGGCCGATGCCAAGACCCTGGAGACCCCGGACAAGCCGCGCTTCGTCGCCGGCGTGATCGGGCCGACCAGCCGCACCTGCTCGCTGTCGCCGGACGTGAACAACCCCGGCTACCGCAACGTGACCTTCGATGAACTGGTGGAAAACTACACCGAGGCCACCAAAGGCCTGATCGAAGGCGGCGCCGACCTGATCCTGATCGAAACCATTTTCGACACCCTGAACGCCAAAGCTGCGATCTTCGCCGTGCAAGGGGTGTTCGAAGAGTTAAGCATCGAACTGCCGATCATGATTTCCGGCACCATCACCGACGCCTCCGGCCGAACCCTGTCCGGCCAGACCACCGAAGCGTTCTGGAACTCCGTGGCTCACGCCAAGCCGATTTCGGTCGGTTTGAACTGCGCCCTCGGTGCCAGCGAACTGCGCCCTTACCTGGAAGAGCTGTCGAACAAGGCCAGCACCCACGTGTCGGCGCACCCGAACGCCGGCCTGCCGAACGAATTCGGCGAGTACGACGAACTGCCGTCAGAAACCGCCAAGGTCATCGAAGAGTTCGCCCAAAGCGGCTTCCTCAACATCGTCGGCGGCTGCTGCGGCACCACGCCGGGCCACATCGAAGCCATCGCCAAAGCCGTGGCCGGTTACGCACCGCGCGAGATTCCGGAGATCCCCAAGGCCTGCCGCCTCTCGGGTCTGGAGCCGTTCACCATCGATCGCAACTCGTTGTTCATCAACGTCGGCGAGCGCACTAACATCACCGGTTCGGCCAAGTTTGCGCGGCTGATCCGGGAAGACAACTACACCGAAGCCTTGGAAGTCGCCCTGCAGCAGGTCGAAGCCGGTGCCCAGGTGATCGACATCAACATGGACGAAGGGATGCTCGATTCGAAGAAGGCCATGGTGACCTTCCTCAATCTGATTGCCGGTGAGCCGGACATCTCCCGCGTGCCGATCATGATCGACTCCTCCAAGTGGGAAGTGATCGAAGCCGGCCTCAAATGCATTCAGGGCAAGGGCATCGTCAACTCGATCAGCATGAAGGAAGGCGTCGAGCAGTTCATTCACCACGCCAAATTGTGCAAGCGCTATGGCGCCGCCGTGGTGGTGATGGCCTTCGACGAAGCCGGACAGGCCGACACCGAAGCGCGCAAAAAAGAGATCTGCAAGCGCTCCTACGACATTCTGGTCAACGAAGTTGGCTTCCCGCCGGAAGACATCATCTTCGACCCGAACATCTTCGCCATCGCCACCGGCATCGAAGAACACAACAACTACGCTGTGGACTTCATCAACGCCTGTGCCTACATCCGCGACGAGCTGCCGTATGCGCTGACCTCCGGCGGCGTGTCCAACGTGTCGTTCTCGTTCCGGGGCAACAACCCGGTGCGCGAAGCGATTCACTCGGTGTTCCTGCTGTATGCGATCCGCAACGGCCTGACCATGGGTATCGTCAACGCCGGCCAACTGGAGATCTACGACCAGATTCCGGCCGAACTGCGTGACGCCGTGGAAGACGTGGTGCTCAACCGCACGCCGGAAGGCACCGACGCCCTGCTCGCCATCGCCGATAAGTACAAGGGCGATGGCAGCGTCAAGGAAGCCGAGACCGAAGAGTGGCGCGGCTGGCCCGTCAACAAGCGTCTGGAGCATGCACTGGTCAAGGGCATCACCACGCATATTGTTGAAGACACCGAAGAATCCCGTCAGTCGTTCACCCGGCCGATCGAAGTCATCGAAGGCCCGCTGATGTCCGGCATGAACATCGTCGGCGACCTGTTCAGCGCCGGCAAAATGTTCCTGCCACAGGTGGTGAAGTCCGCCCGCGTGATGAAGCAGGCCGTGGCCCACTTGATCCCGTTCATCGAACTGGAAAAAGGCGACAAACCGCAAGCCAAGGGCAAGATCCTCATGGCCACGGTCAAGGGTGACGTCCACGACATCGGCAAGAACATCGTCGGCGTGGTGCTGGGCTGTAACGGCTACGACATCGTCGACCTCGGCGTGATGGTGCCGGCCGAGAAAATTCTGCAAGTGGCCAAGGAGCAGAAGTGCGACATCATCGGCCTGTCCGGGCTGATTACGCCTTCGCTGGATGAAATGGTCCACGTGGCCCGTGAGATGCAGCGTCAGGACTTCCACCTGCCGCTGATGATCGGTGGCGCGACCACCTCCAAGGCGCACACCGCAGTGAAGATCGAGCCCAAGTACAGCAACGACGCGGTGATCTACGTCACCGACGCCTCTCGCGCCGTGGGCGTGGCGACACAGTTGCTGTCCAAGGAATTGAAGCCGGCCTTCATCGAGAAGACCCGCCTGGAATACATCGAAGTCCGCGAGCGCACCGCCAACCGCAGCGCCCGCACCGAACGCTTGAGCTATCCAGCGTCCATCGCCAAGAAACCGCAGTTCGACTGGAGCACGTATGAGCCGGTCAAACCGACGTTCACCGGTGCCAAGGTGCTGGAGAACATTGACCTGAAGGTCTTGGCCGAATACATCGACTGGACGCCGTTCTTTATCTCCTGGGACCTGGCCGGCAAATTCCCGCGCATCCTCACGGATGAAGTGGTCGGTGAAGCCGCCACGGCGTTGTACGCCGACGCCCAGGAAATGCTTGCCAAACTGATCGACGAGAAACTCATCAGCGCCCGCGCGGTGTTCGGCTTCTGGCCGGCCAACCAGGTGCGTGAAGATGACATTGAAGTCTATGGCGATGACGGCAAGCCGATTGCCAAGCTGCATCACCTGCGCCAGCAGATCATCAAGACCGACGGCAAGCCGAACTTCTCCCTGGCCGATTTCGTGGCACCGAAGGACAGCGAACTCACCGACTACGTGGGTGGTTTCATCACCACCGCCGGGATCGGTGCCGAAGAGGTGGCCAAGGCCTATCAAGATGCGGGCGACGACTACAACTCGATCATGGTCAAGGCACTGGCTGACCGCTTGGCCGAGGCTTGCGCCGAGTGGCTGCACCAGCAAGTCCGTAAAGACTACTGGGGATACGCCAAGGACGAAACGCTCGACAACGAGGCGCTGATCAAAGAGCAATACACCGGCATCCGCCCTGCCCCGGGCTACCCGGCCTGCCCGGATCACACCGAGAAATCCGCGCTGTTCAAGTTGCTGGACCCTGAAGCCGCGGAAATGAAAGCCGGCCGCAGCGGCGTGTTCCTTACCGAGCACTACGCCATGTTCCCGGCGGCAGCGGTCAGCGGTTGGTACTTCGCTCACCCGCAGGCGCAGTATTTTGCCGTGGGCAAGATCGACAAGGACCAGGTGCAGAGCTACACGTCGCGCAAGGGTCAGGAGTTGAGCGTGACCGAGCGGTGGTTGGCGCCGAACCTGGGTTACGACAACTAATAGAGGCAACTCGGTCCGATCGTTCCCACGCTCTGCGTGGGAACGATCTATCGCTGCAATATTGTCTATGCTTAGCACTCACACATGGGTGACGAGGGGTTTATGGACGATCCAGTCGACAACAAACCGCCGACGTTCTGGCAGATGCTGCACAGCGTCATGGCGGCGGCGTTCGGGGTGCAGAGCGGAAAAAATCGGGCCCGGGACTTCGCGCACGGCAAGCCGAGTCATTTCGTGATTCTGGGGATTGTGTTCACCGCGGTGTTCGCCCTGACCCTGTTTGGCATCGTGCAACTGATAGTGCACCTGGCCGGGATTTAGCGCATCAAGGTTTGCAGGCTGAACGGATAGCGATACGACGTCGGTCGGCCCTTGGCTGAAAGACGACGGAAGTTCACACCGTAATCCGGTGATGCACCCATGGCCAGCAATCGCTTGGCCTGTGCCTTGTCGATCAGCTGCAACAACGGGATCTGCTGGTCACGGCCGCCGTACTGGCGCAGATCCACGCCCTGATCAAGGTCATGCAACTCCACCAGTGCCCAGCCACCCAACGTGAAGTGCCCGCCCAACAACACGCTTATGCGTCCGTCGACCGTCGCCTGCAACGCTGCTGGCGAGGTGTTGACCGCACTGAACAACGCATCCTTGCCGGGCACCCCACCCGCCTCCGAAAAGGCCTGCATGGCGCCAAACGCCATTTCGTCATTGGCTGACCACACCAGCGAGACCTTCGGGTAACGCCGCCACAGCAGCGTCGCCTGTTCATACGCCCGATCCCGGGTCCAGCCGCTGTAAACCAGTTGGCGCAAGCGCACTTCAGGGTGCTCGGCCAAGGCCCGCATCATGCCTTGCTCGCGCAGTTGCGCCGACGGTGTGATCTTCAGGCCGGAAAACGCCAGCAACTCGATGACCTGATCGGGTGCCACGGGCCGATGCTGGCGAATCAGTTCCTTGAGCATCAGGTAGCCACCCTCCTCATCGTTGGGCACCAGGCTGCCCAACCGATCAGAGCGATCCCCCAGCAGACTTAGCTGATTGGCCGTCAACGAAGCGTTGACCATAAACAACTTCACCCCGCTGCCCTGGGCCAGACGCAGGATTTGCGGTGCGACGTACTGTTCGTTGACGAAAACCAGATAGTCCGGACGATTGTCATCCTGCAGCGCCAGGCGGGCTTGCGCCAGCGTGAGCTCAGGCATGCGCCGGGAATAGAGAATTCGCAAATCTATGCCCAGGTCCGTGGCTGCCGCCTGCATGAATTGCGAATAGCTGACCCAGAACGCTTCGTCAGTGTTCCCGGGATTCAGAAACAGCACCGATTCCGCGCGCGCACCGGGTCCGTAAACCGCGCTGCACATCAACAGGAATGAGTAGAAAAACTTCAACATTGATCGTCCGGGCCCCTCGGCATTTCGCCGGGCAGTATAGCCAGCGAAGTCCCGGAAAACGGCGTTTATTCGGGGTATTGTCCGACAATCGTCGGAATCGAGCCCGGACGGGGTCGGTTATTGATGGCTGACCCAATATACCGCTGTGCCCACGACCAGAATGATCAGGAACAGAATGGCCCAAGCATCGACCGTGCTATCGGGTTTAGCCGTTTTGGTAGGGTTGCTCATTGCATCGCCTCTTGTCGGTTTTATCGGTGATTGCATAAAGACTCGAGCACAGTTAAGACGATGATTGCCCGCATCACAAATGTGGGTTTTACCTTGTTGCTCCTCATTAGTCGTTTTGGTTCTTTACATATACTCAAACATCACTTTTGCGCATAACTGCAAACTGGTATCTTGCCCCGGCTCCGTTGGGAGTGCGCGGCCGTGCGCGCAGAATTGCCGAGGCAGCATCGGAGACTTCTAAGCGAAAAACGCAACTGGATCCGACCGGCCCAAGCCTGAGAACAGGACTTATATGTACGTATACGACGAGTACGATCAGCGGATCATCGAGGACCGCGTCAAGCAGTTCCGTGATCAGACCCGACGCTATCTGGCAGGCGAGCTGAGCGAAGAAGAATTCCGCCCCCTGCGCCTGCAAAATGGCCTTTATATCCAACGCTTCGCGCCGATGTTGCGGGTGGCGGTGCCTTACGGCCAACTGACTTCGCGCCAGACGCGAATGATGGCCAAGATTGCCCGTGACTATGACAAAGGCTATGCCCACATCAGCACCCGGCAGAACGTACAGTTCAACTGGCCGGCGCTGGAAGACATCCCGGACATCCTTGCCGAACTGGCTACCGTGCAGATGCACGCGATCCAGACCAGCGGCAACTGCTTGCGCAACGTCACCACGGATCAGTTCGCCGGTGTCGCTGCCGATGAGTTGATCGATCCGCGTCCATGGTGCGAGATCGTCCGCCAGTGGACCACCTTCCACCCGGAATTCGCTTACTTGCCGCGCAAGTTCAAGATCGCGATTAACGGTTCGACGTCCGACCGTGCGGCCATCGAAGTCCATGACATCGGCCTTGAGCCGGTGCACAACGCTGCGGGCGAGCTAGGCTTCCGTGTGCTGGTGGGTGGCGGTCTCGGCCGTACTCCGGTGGTGGGCGCTTTCATCAATGAATTCCTGCCGTGGCGAGACCTGTTGAGCTACCTCGACGCCATCCTGCGGGTCTACAACCGCTACGGCCGTCGTGACAACAAGTACAAGGCGCGGATCAAGATTCTGGTCAAGGCCCTGACCCCTGAAGTCTTCGCGCAAAAAGTCGACGCGGAAATGGAACACCTTCGCGGTGGCCAGACCACGCTGACCGACGCCGAAGTGCATCGCGTCGCCAAACATTTCGTCGACCCGGACTACAAAGCCCTGGACAACCAGACCGCTGAACTGGCCGAGCTCGACAAACAGCACCCGGGCTTCGCGCGCTGGCGCACCCGCAATACCCTGGCCCACAAGAAGCCAGGTTATGTGGCCGTGACCCTGTCCCTGAAGCCAACTGGTGTTGCACCGGGCGACATCACCGACAAGCAGCTCGATGCCGTTGCCGACCTGGCCGATCGTTACAGCTTCGGTCAGCTGCGCACCTCTCACGAGCAGAACATCATTCTGGCCGACGTTGAACAAAGTCAGTTGTTCGCGATGTGGGGCGAGTTGCGTGAGCAAGGTTTCGCCACGCCGAACATCGGATTGCTGACCGACATCATCTGCTGCCCGGGCGGCGACTTCTGCTCCCTGGCCAACGCCAAGTCGATCCCGATCGCCGAATCGATCCAGCGTCGCTTCGAAGACCTGGATTACCTGTTCGATATCGGCGAACTGGACCTGAACATCTCCGGCTGCATGAACGCCTGTGGTCACCACCACGTCGGCCACATCGGCATCCTCGGGGTGGACAAGAAAGGCGAAGAGTTCTACCAGGTGTCCCTCGGTGGCAGCGGAAGTCGCGACGCCAGCCTGGGTAAAATTCTCGGTCCGTCCTTCGCCCAGGACGTCATGCCTGATGTGATCGAAAAGCTGATCGACGTGTACATCGAACAACGTACCGAAGACGAGCGTTTCATCGACACTTATCAGCGTATTGGCATTGACCTCTTCAAGGAGCGCGTCTATGCAGCGAATCATTAAGAATAACGAAGTCGTCGACGAAACCTGGCACTTGCTGCCCAAGGACTTCAACATCGACGAGATCAGTAACTGCGACGATTACATCGTCCCGCTGCAGCTGTGGCGCGAACACAGCCGTATGCTCAAGGCCCGCGATGGCGGTTTGGGCGTGTGGCTGGACGCTGACGAAGAAGCCGAAGAAATCGCTGAAGACGTGGATCAGTTCAAGGTGATCGCCTTGAACTTCCCGGCCTTCACCGATGGCCGCAACTACTCCAATGCCCGCCTGCTGCGTGACCGTTATGGCTTCAAAGGTGAACTGCGGGCGATCGGCGATGTGCTGCGCGACCAGCTGTTCTACCTGCGTCGCTGCGGTTTCGATGCATTTGCGATTCGCGCCGATAAAGACCCGTACGAAGCCCTTGAAAGTCTCAAGGACTTCTCGGTGACCTATCAGGCCGCCACCGACGAACCGCTGCCGCTGTTCCGTCGCCGTTGATCGTGACGCCTTGAACCTCCATCCGGAGGTTCAAGGCGTTTCCCCTCCTCTTAAGGTTCTGGATGCTCCCCTAGCGGAATTGGCCGTCCCATGGCCACCCAGTTGCTGTAAAGGCGCGCCCGATCTTCCAGAATGTTGAACAACCTGAATGGATTCTCCGCGTCGGCCAGCGTCGTTTCGACACATTGACGCAGCCAGCCCCACAATTCCTCTGAAGCATCCGCTTCACGCATCAGTCGCCATACCCGGGCTTGCAGCAACCAGTAACCAACGCGGAAATCCGCCGTCAGGCTCAATCCGTCCATGACCCGCAGAAACACACCACCCGAGGGTTTTGCCGCCAACCGTTGCCAGATCTCCTGTCGGGTTGTGCGCGATAGCTCATCGCCGTCCTCCAGCCACGGTATCGCGCTGCCATAATCAACGCCCGGCTCGCTCAGCCAGAGATTGATGCCGGTGCGCTCACGATGCTCGACCAGTCGTGTCAGCGTCTCCTCATCCGTCAGCGGGTTGCCCCAAAGCCGTACCCGATCCTTGGCGACAGCCTGATTCAGTATCGCGTCGGGAACCCGAGTGATCCGGTTGTCGCGCACATCCAGCGAAGTCAAATACGGGTCATTGGCAATGCCCACCGGGCATCGGGTAATACCGGTGTTTCTCAGGTTCAGAACGCGCAAATCGTTCAAGCCCAGCACCACAGGCGGGACGGCCAACGGGTTATCACTCAGGTCCAGCGTTTGCAAACTGAGCAGATCGCACAAATGCCCAGCGGTGTCCTCTTTGAACGCTAGAAACGTGGCGTTGAGATTCAGTGTTTCGAGCCGGTTCATTCGCCGAATCCTCGAGGGCAGCTCACCCTCCAGCACGCCAGCGGCGTTGAGACCGCGCAGGTCGACATTTTTCAGATTCAGCGAATGCAGGTTCGGGAAACTTTCCAGGAACGCATTCAGGCTCTCGCGCTCGATCAGGTGCAATCCGTGCATCGACAATTCGATGACCTCGTCGAAACGAACGTTCATCGTCGGCAAACGGTGATAGTCCTCAAAATCCAGATTGAGTTTGTAACCGGCAACCCCTTCGCCAGAAAGGACGCGATCGGTGTCAGCCGAACGCTTTTGCCAGATGGCGATCAATTCGTCGGCCAGTTCGTTGCGGGTTTGGCGTTCGTAGTCGATCACGTGCTGCAACATTTCAACATTGTGCGCCGCCACCTGTTGAGCGTTCATGCCTGCAGCGTCTTCATCGCCCAGCGTGAGGAAGTCCAGATCCATATCATCGACATCCAGCAACGACTGATCGACCCAGTAGCGCAGATCGATGCTCAATTGCTGCAACTGTAACTTCAGACTGTCCAGAAGCGCTTGAGCCCCAGCGCCTGCCGTTCGAAGCAGTTCCTCAGCTTGGGCGTTGGTGAAATCCGGATAAAGATCCTTGACCTGCAACCGCATCATTTCATGGGTCAGCGCCACAGCTTGCGGGGTGTTCGGAAACCCGCCGCCGCGCAAACCCTGGGACTCAAAGGGCAATCCGCTATCCATTCGATTCAACCCAAGCATCAGCTCGTTACGTGTGATCGCCCGCTCACCGAGTCGAAGCCGTAATTCGCCGGCCTGATCCAGCGAGCGCAAGGACAACGCCTCGCGCTCCCCGGCAGACAACGCACCGAGTAGCGCGCAAAACAAATCCGACTGTGCGGTGGCGGTATTCGCCGCGGCAGAATTTCGATAGCGGTTACCGGTCTTGATCAATCGACGGCAGTCCGCCGAGTCGAGCGGTCCGCAACGATCCAGTACCCGGCCACTGATGGAACCCTCAAGCACTTCGATTCGCAAGCGCCTGGGCCAACCGGGTAAGCGCCCGAGTGAATGCAGGGCCAGGATGTCGGATTCGGGGTGAACGATCGAGTGCAAATAAAGACTCTCATAGGCGCGATTGAGCCTTACGTGGCCTTGATACTGTCGGGCCTTGCCGTCCAGTCGCTTGAATACCTTATGCGCCTCGACAGCATCGACCGGCCGGCCGATGTCGACGCCCGAGCGGTCCAGGATCTGCTCCACGACGGCTTTCGGCAAACCGGGATACTCCCGTTGAAACAACCGAACCCATTCGTGCTCCGACTGCTGGAGTGCCTGATAACGCGTAATGAACAATTGCACTCGCGCTGCCGGGTCGGCAATCGCTTCAAGCGCCTGATCGAGCTTGAATCGGCTGATGGTGTCGAGCAGCAGCGGAGTCGGCGCACGCCCGAACTGCATCAGGCGCAACATGTCGTCGTCGACGGTACTGATTCTGGCGATTTGGCCCAGCACCTCATCGCTGAACGAAGCAAACGGGGCGCACACACCACGAATCAGCTCCAACCGTGGCAGCACCGACGGTGGCGCTTGCCCGGGTGTGAGGAGAGGCGTCGCGTCGGGCAGAAGCTCGCTGCTCGGTTCGCTGACGGGCTCCGAGGACTCGTGGAGTGTTTCAGCCACTCTGCCCGCGCTTGCGCCTTCGCCCTTGAGCGCCGCGACAGCCCCGGCCAACGGTAGCGCATTGAGCAAGCCGAACACGGTGCGCGTCACGCCTTCGGAACGTTTTTCGGCGGTTTGGCCGTTGACTGCCAGATTGATGCCATAGCCGGCATCGATGAGCCCGGCCAGCGCCAACAACCCTTCGCCACCGGGAACAAACAGTGCCAACGGACCAAACTGGTTGATCCACCGCACCAGCGGTTCGACTACCGCACTCAGATTGTCTCGATTGACCTGAGCATCGTCACGGATGGATTTGACGCTGGCCATGGCCGCCCGCTTCATGGTCAACACCAGTTGCGCAAACGGATCGACTGCGGCGGACGCGCGCTCAAAGTCGATGTAATCCTGCGGCTCCCAATAGCCGTCATCGTTAAAGAAACCGGCGTTATTTGTCAGCCTGTGCTTCCTCGGGTAGATCGCTATCCCCTCCAATGCAGTCAACACACCCGCATGAAAGGTGCCATCCTCACGGTCCTCCTCGGCAAAGTGCGCGGCCAAGGCTCGTTTTGTGTCAGCCCCCTTTGCTTGCGCCACGATCCATTCGCGCAAGGGGTGGACGTCGACAAACTCATGCAACGGCGAAGAGTTCGCCGGGATGTACAACAAGATCCTGGTGCCGGCGCGGTGGCGAAAACACCAGATATCAGTCGAGGTGTAGCGATAGATCGTCAGGCGACTGGTCTCGACTTGCGCGCTGACGCGGGTCGGGGCTTGCAGATCGGTGGTGCTCAACGCGCTCCAGGTTTGATCCGCCGGCAATCCGCCTGCCTGCATCGCCAGCGCCAGGCCTTCCTGGCTCAGACTGCCTTCCTGAAATTGCAGGCAGGCACTCATGACAAAAGCTGCCTTGACCGAGGTTCTCAGCGCATACGGTTCGGCCTGCACGATCCGCTCATCAGCGGGCCAGGCATGATCGAGATAAGCCTGATAGCGAGTCTGTAGATCCAGTTCCCAGACCCATTTCTTGAAGTCGGCGGGTCGAAGGGCAATTTGCGTACTCGGCCCGTAAACCTGTGGCACGGTTTGCCGATAGATGCCTTCATAGGTGTAGTGGTTGCCTGAGCCCTGTTCGGCGAATTCATCGACATTCTCCACGATACGCACCGAGGGACCGTCATCGGGCGGCGTGTACAGGCCGAATGCGGTTTCGCCGAAACGCCCGTCGCCGACGGTTTGATAGTTGTATAGCAGCGCCTGTAACAATGTCTGCGAGCTCGCTGTTTGGCCTTGCTGGATGCCGTTCTGTTGCGGATGCCCCCGGTAGTTATAATCCAGCGTCACTAACAGGACTGCGTGCGGGTTGATATCCTGGCCCCATTTTTCCTTGATCAACTGGACGCCAAATTGCTCGGGAGATTGCGGCAGCGCTGTGTTCACTGCCGACTTCAGTTCTTCACGCATCGGCAGGACAGGCGAACTCGGCGCAGTAACGTTGTCACGCAAGTGGTCATTCATATGCAGTCCATTGCAAACATAAGTAACAGCACCATAAGCCACTGTTTTTGAATCGACAGCAGGAAGGATCGACAGCGCAGTTAGGAGAATTCGCTGATGGTTGAGGGCAGTGGGTAATTCGAAGATCACAGGCAAAAAAAACCGCAGCGGACGCCACGGTTTCATTTGTTAACGGATGCCTGCAGTGAAGCTTTACCAGAAGCGTTGTTGGGTCAACCGGCTCCACCAGCTCAGCAACACACGGTCCACCGAGCCACTGGCCGCCATGCCGATGCGCTCCTGCAGGCTTTTACGCTCGGCGTAATGCAGGTGATAAAGCTCGGATTTTTCCGCCCGTTCGGCGAGGTACTGATCGCTGGTCTTGAGCTCGTCCACCAGTTGCTTGTCCAGCGCCGCGATGCCGAGCCAGATTTCACCGGTGGCCACTTCGTCGATGGCCAGTTGCGGGCGATACCGGGAAACGAAGTTCTTGAACAACTGGTGAGTGATGTCCAGGTCTTCCTGGAACTTCTCCCGGCCCTTCTCGGTGTTTTCGCCAAACACCGTCAGGGTGCGCTTGTATTCGCCGGCGGTCAGCACTTCGAAGTCGATATCGTGCTTTTTCAGCAGGCGGTTGACGTTAGGCAACTGCGCCACGACACCGATCGAGCCGAGAATTGCGAACGGCGCACTGATGATCTTCTCGCCGATGCACGCCATCATGTAGCCACCGCTGGCCGCGACCTTGTCGATGCACACGGTCAACGGCACGCCGGCATCACGGATGCGTGCCAGTTGCGAGGACGCCAGGCCGTAGCTGTGAACCATGCCGCCGCCGCTTTCCAGACGCAGCACCACTTCATCCTTGGGTGTGGCGAGAGTCAGCAGCGCGGTGATTTCATGGCGCAGGCTTTCAGTGGCCGACGCCCTGATGTCGCCGTCGAAATCCAGCACGAACACCCGAGGTTTGGCTTCAGGTTTTTTCTTTTGCTTTTTCTCGCATTTAGCCTCGACCTTGCGCAGCGCCTTGAGTTGGTCCTTGTCGAGCAAGGTTTGCTCCAGGCGTTCGCGCAGGTCTTTGTAGAAATCATTGAGTTTGCTGACTTGCAACTGGCCGACCGACTTGCGTCGACCTTTGCTGCGCAATGCCGCGAAACTGGCCAGGACCACCAAAATGGCGATCACCAGTGTCACGGTCTTAGCCAGAAAAACTGCGTACTCGGCAAAAAACTCCACAGGGACTCCTTTAATACGATGCGCTGCAATAACGCGCGCGGGATTACCTCCAGCATACCCATGCACCGGCTCGGCGGCCAGTCGTGAAACCTCTGGCAACAGGCCTGTAACGGGCATTTCAAACAAGCGTATGTTTTTTCATTGACAGCTCACCGCCATCCTCATAACCTCGCCGAACCTTCAACGTACCGGGATGACGCGGACGTGGGCAGTATCTATTTGATTCGACATGGCCAGGCCTCCTTTGGTGCAGACGACTATGACGTCCTGTCGCCGACCGGTATTCGCCAGGCAGAAATCCTTGGTCAGCACCTCGCCGAGCTGGGCATCAGCTTCGACCGCTGCCTCTGCGGCGACCTTCGTCGTCAGCAGCATACAGCCACCAGCGCGCTGGAACAGTTCTCTGCCGTGGGCCAGCCGGTGCCGACTCTGGAAATCGATTCCGCCTTCAACGAGTTCGACGCCGACGCGGTGATCCGCGCGCTGCTGCCGGCCATGTTGCAGGATGAGCCGCAAGCCCTGGAGATCCTGCGTAACGCCGCGCAAAACCGTAGCGAATTCCAGCGGATCTTCGCCCTGATCATCGAACGCTGGCTTGCCGGCACTTATGACACACCGGGCCTGGAAAGCTGGTTGGGCTTTGTCGAACGCGTGCAAGCCGGTTTGCAGCGGATCCTCGAAAGCGCCGACAACACCCAGAAAATCGCCGTGTTCACCTCCGGTGGCACCATCACCGCCCTGCTCCACCTCATTACGCAAATGCCGGCAAAGCAGGCGTTTGAACTGAACTGGCAAATCGTCAACACCTCGCTCAACCTGCTGAAGTTTCGCGGGCGCGAGGTGGCTCTGTCTTCTTTCAACAGTCATGCGCACCTGCAGCTGTTGAAGACCCCGGAACTCATCACGTTTCGCTGAGTCCGGACTATTGTGACCCTGGCTGTAATCACCCAGCTCTAATTACCCAAGAAAGGATCGAACCATGACCTCCGTAGCTGATGCCGTACAAGCAATGAAAGCCAAGTTCAACCCAGCCGCTGCTGCCGGTCTGGACCTGGTATTCGGTTTCCGCATCGACGACACCAAGAACTTCTCGCTGATCGTCAAGGACAGCACCTGCGAGCTGCAAGAAGGCGAAAACCCGGACGCCCAGGTCACTCTGGTGATGGACGGCGAAACCCTGGAAGGCATCGTCGACGGTTCGACCGACGGCATGCAAGCGTTCATGGGCGGCAAACTGCGCGCTGAAGGCGACATGATGCTGGCCATGAAACTGTCCGAGCTGTTCCCGAGCTAAGACGGCGGCTCCCGGTCTTCGGGAGCACGTCTGGCTGCAAACGAATCCCGCCCCTCGAGGCGGGATTCGTCGTTTTTCGGCCTCGGAAAACGGCTACCTGTGGATTTGCCGTCTATATTCCTTTTGGCCGCATGCGTCAGACATCGGCTGTTTGCCCTCGCTTCTTTTGTGAAAAGCCTTTGCGCGGAGCACTGCCCATGAGCCCATCTGACGACCACGACGGCTTCAACCGCCGACGTGTACTGCAAGGCCTTTCGGCAGGTGCCGCCGGTGCCTGGATCAGTCCGCTATTCGCAGGGAGTAAAACCATGCCCGACACCCCCGCTGACCTCATCCTGTACAACGGACGCCTGCACACCGTCGACCGTAAAAAACCTCAGGCCAGTGCCGTCGCGATCAAGGACGGACGCTTCGTGGTGGTTGGCAGCGATGCCCAGGCCATGGCCCTGCAGGGTCCCGGCACGCAAATCATTGACCTGCACGGCCGCACGGTGATTCCCGGCCTCAACGATTCGCACCTGCACCTGATCCGCGGTGGCCTGAACTACAACCTCGAACTGCGCTGGGAAGGCGTCCCCTCACTGGTCGACGCGCTGCGCATGCTCAAGGATCAGGCAGACCGCACACCCACGCCGCAATGGGTGCGGGTGGTCGGTGGCTGGAATGAATTCCAGTTTGCCGAGAAGCGCCTGCCGACCCTCGACGAACTGAACAAGGCTGCGCCGGATACCCCGGTGTTCGTCCTGCACCTCTACGACCGTGCCCTGCTCAACCGCGCCGCGTTGAAAGTGGTCGGTTATACCCGCGACACGCCGAACCCGCCGGGTGGCGAAATCCAGCGCGATGCCAATGGCTACCCGACGGGCATGCTGATCGCCCGCCCTAACGCGATGATTCTCTACTCGACCCTGGCCAAAGGGCCGAAACTGCCGCTGGAATATCAGGTCAACTCGACCCGTCAATTCATGCGTGAACTCAATCGCCTCGGCGTCACCAGCGCCATCGATGCCGGCGGCGGATATCAGAATTATCCGGACGACTACCAAGTCATCCAGCAACTGGCTAAAGACCAACAGCTCACGGTGCGCATTGCCTACAACCTGTTCACCCAGAAACCCAAGGAAGAGCTGACCGACTTCAAGAACTGGACCAGCAACTCCCACTACGGTCAGGGCGATGACTTTCTACGGCACAACGGTGCAGGAGAAATGCTGGTGTTCTCGGCGGCAGACTTCGAGGACTTCCTCGAGCCACGCCCCGACCTGCCGCAAACCATGGAGCAGGAACTGGAACCGGTGGTCCGCCATCTGGTGGAACAGCGCTGGCCATTCCGTTTGCACGCCACGTACAACGAATCCATCAGCCGCATGCTCGACGTGTTCGAGAAGGTTAACCGCGACATTCCGTTCGATGGTTTGCCGTGGTTCTTCGACCACGCCGAAACCATCACCCCACAGAACATCGAACGGGTGAAAGCCCTCGGCGGCGGCATCGCGATACAGGATCGCATGGCATTTCAGGGCGAATACTTCGTCGACCGTTACGGCGCCAAGGCTGCCGAACACACGCCACCCATCACCCGAATGCTGGCCGAGGGTATACCGGTCGGCGCCGGCACCGATGCCACGCGCGTGTCCAGCTACAACCCCTGGACGTCGATGTATTGGCTGGTCAGCGGTCGCACCGTCGGTGGTCTGGCGCTGTACCCGCAAGGCTTGAGCCGCGATACCGCGCTGGAACTCTTCACCCACGGCAGCGCCTGGTTTTCTTCCGAGCAAGGTAAAAAAGGCCAGATCAAGGTCGGACAACTGGCGGACCTGATTGCGCTGTCGGCGGACTACTTCCACATCGAGGATGAAGCCGTCAAATGGATCGAATCGGTGTTGACCATTGTCGACGGCAAGATCGTCTACGGCAGCGTCGAGTTTGAAAAACTCGGGCCGCCTCCAATCCCGGTGGTGCCTGAGTGGTCGCCAGTGGCCAAAGTACCCGGTCATTGGAAACCCCTGGCGCCGCTGACGGCGCAGGTTCATCAATGTGTCGGGGCTTGCGCGGTGCATGCCCATAGCCATGAACGGGCGCGATTGTCGTCGGCCCCGGTCAGTGACTTTCAGGGATTCTGGGGAGCGTTTGGCTGTTCGTGT
Source organism: Pseudomonas sp. Hz4 (assembly GCF_054898165.1). Classification (NCBI taxonomy): domain Bacteria; kingdom Pseudomonadati; phylum Pseudomonadota; class Gammaproteobacteria; order Pseudomonadales; family Pseudomonadaceae; genus Pseudomonas; species Pseudomonas sp. Hz4. Next base: position 3,717,222 of record NZ_CM142719.1, read on the forward strand.
TTTGCGTTTTGAAGGCAGCATCGAGTTGGAGTTCGGCCCTTTAGGAGCCAGACTTGCCGGCGAAGGCGCACTTAAGGACGCCTTCGCCGGCAAGCCTGGCTCCTACGAAAAGCAGTTCACTCGCCACCGGTAGCGAGTGCTCTTACAATGCCCGCACTTCCCCCTCCGGCCGCCCCATGGACATCGACCTCGCCCGCACCTTTCTGGAAATCGTCCGCCACGGCAGCCTTGCCGCCGCCGCCGAAAAACTCCACGTCACCCAGACCGCGATCACAGCGCGTGTGCAGAAACTCGAGAGTCAACTGGGCAGCACCCTGTTCGTGCGTAATCGCGCCGGTGCCCGTCTGACGCCTAACGGTGAAGCCTTCGTGGTCTACGCCAATCAACTGGTCGAAACCTGGGAAGCGGCGCGACGGGATTTGCCGTTGCCCGAGGGCTACCGCGACGTGTTGCACATCGGTGGCGAGGTCAGTCTGTGCAACCCGCTGATGCTCAGTTGGGCCGGCGAGTTGCGCGAAAAGATTCCCAGCCACGCACTACGGATGGAAATCCGTGACGGTGAAAACCTGCTGCGCCAACTGGAACTGGGGGTTCTGGACGCGGCGCTGGTCTACCAGCCCGAGTATTGGCCACGCCTGCAAGTCGAGCAGGTCCTGGAAGAAAAACTCGTCCTCATCCGGCTGGCCGCAAGTCCCGATCCCTACGTGTACATCGACTGGGGCCCGGACTTCCGCCGCCAGCACGATGCGGCCCTGCCGGAAAAAGCCAAAGCTGCGCTTAGCTTCAATCTCGGCCCACTGGGCTTGCAGTACATTCTTGAAAACGGCGGCAGTGGCTACTTCCGCACCCGGGTAGTCCAGAGTTATCTGCAAAGTGGTGTACTGGAGCAAGTGCCCAAAGCCCCGGAATTCAGCTACCCGACCTATCTGGTTTACTCCCGCGACCGCGATTCGGCGACCCTGCAACGAGCCTTCGACTTGCTGCGCGAAGTGATCAAATCCGACGATGACTGGTCGCAACGCTGGAACCCGCTGACCTGAGTCCGGTTTGCACCGGATCATGGCGTTTGTGACCTCATGGTTCGGCCCGCCTGAAACGTCGGGATCGTCTAATCTGCTGGAGATAACAATAACCACAGGTGAATGCAGTGAGGCAGACCACCGAAGCATTCCGCGCTCGCTACCGCGCAGACATTCATCCGCTTTACAACCCATGGCTACACGGCGCCTTTGTGCTGCTGTTCGGGTTGCTGGCCATTGGTGGATTCTGGAGCACCGTGCATCAAGTTCAGCCACTGCAATGGCTGGCAATGCCGCTGGCCCTGCTGTTCTTCAACTTTGCCGTGTACAGCGTGCATCGGCACCTTGGGCATCACAAAAAAAGTTTCGCGCGGATGTTCTACGCCCGCCACGCGGGCGACCACCACAGTTTTTTCGCCCCCGGCCACATGACCTACGACAACGCCAGGGACTGGCGGGTAATTCTGTTTCCGGCCTGGCTGATCGTGTTGCACACGGTTGTCATCACCCTGCCCATCTGGTGGCTGCTTAAGCAGTTCGATGCCAACGTCGCCGGGATCTTCGGTGGCTGCCTGGTCCTCGGTTACCTGACCTATGAAGTGTTCCACGCCTGCGAGCACTTGCCGCCCGAGAGCCCCGTCACCCGTTTGCCGTGGATCCGCCAGATGCGCCGCCTGCATGAACTGCATCACCGTCGCGAGCTGATGCAGGAACGCAATTTCAACATCGTTTTTCCGCTGATGGACTACCTGTTCGGCACCCTCTATTGGGAACCGGAGCCGACCGACCTGCACCTGACGAGAACGCCCATGACGCGCATGCAGCATCAGATCGACATCGCTGGAAACCCGATTGACGTGCTCGCCTACGCCAGCACCGTGACCCATTGGCCGGAGTGGCATCCATCGTCGCTCAAGGTTGATGGCCCGAACGGTCCGCTGCATGCCGGGGAGCGGTTTGAGGAAGACATCAAGGCTGGCGGGCGTGAGGGACACTTGATCTGGGAGGTTAACGAATACCTGCCAGGCCGCCGCTGGAGCGCTTGGGCCCGTGGCGATCACGGGTTGTCTTTAGTGGTGACTTACGAGTGCGAAGCCTTGGGCGACAGCACACGTTTTGTCCGCACCCTGGAGTATCAGTTCAGCGGCCTGGCGATGCGCATCGCCAATCGACTGCTGCTCAAGCGGCGTATCGATCGTGAGTCGGCAGCGTCGATGCTGGCGTTGCGCGAGATGGCGCAAGGAGTCAGCGCGTGAGTCGAACCGTCAAGTTTCGCCATGGGGTGTTGCTGGTGATCGTTGCCATCGGCGCCTTTCTGCTGCTGATGCCGACCAAGGTTCAACCGGTGGCCTGGGCCCCGCCGCCGGCGCCCTCCCTCACCAGCGGAATCTACGCCGACAATCAGCGCCTCAAAGGTGTGGAGCGCGTCGGCGCCGCGGATATCGCCGGGCCGGAAGCGTTGCTGCTGGAGGAAGACCTCCTCATCACGGGTTTGCACGACGGCCGACTGCTACGCACCAGCCTCGACGGCAAGGTCACCAAGGTCCTTGCCGATACGGGTGGCAGACCCTTGGGCCTGGCCCGTCACCCCAACGGTCTGCTGGTGATTGCAGATGGGGTCAAGGGCTTGCTGTCACTCGACGCTCAGGGCCGATTGATTACATTGACCACTGCGGCCAATGGTGTGCCTTTCGGTTTCACCGACGACGTGGTCATCGACAAGTCCGGGCACTATGCCTATTTCAGTGATGCCTCCAGCCGCTTTGGCTATGGCAGGGACGGCGAAGCGATCATCGAGCACGGCGGTGACGGTCGCTTGCTGCGTTATGACTTCCAGACCGGCAAGACGGCGGTCTTGCTGGATAAGCTGGAGTTCGCCAACGGCGTGACTTTGGGACCGGACGATGCCTATGTGTTGGTCAACGAAACGGGTGCCTATCGCATCACTCGTTACTGGTTGAGCGGACCGAAAACCGGCACCCACGATCTGTTCATCGACAACCTGCCAGGGTTGCCGGATAACCTCGCGTTCAATGGCCGCGACCGCTTCTGGGTGGCGCTTTATGCACCACGCAACGCACTGCTCGATGCCACCGCGCCGCATCCATTCGTGCGCAAGATGATCGTGCGAGCAATGACTGTCCTGCCTGAACCGGTGGAGAAACGCGCCTTCGCGTTGGGCCTGGATCTGGACGGCAAAGTGATCGCCAACTTGCAGGACAGTAGCCGCGACAATTACTCGCCAATCACAACCGTTCGCGAGTATGGGGATTGGTTGTATTTCGGGTCGTTGAAGGCCAAACATATGGCGCGATTGCCGCTAAGTACGGCGTTGAAACCTCAATAATGTAGCAGCTGGCGGTCTTGGTTACCGGGGAGCCATCTCGCTATCGCGCGGATCGGTCATGAGGCACCTCACATAGAGCCGTAAATTCGGACTCTGAACATTCGAGGTGCCGGTATTTATCGCCGTTCCAATTTTTCAGTCACCGATCGTCGGTGACCAGACAGGGCGCGTCAGGACGGCGTCTGGAGCCGATCAACGATCTTTTGCTTGACCTGCACGCGCTTCTCCTTGAGTTTCTTCAGTGCGTCATCGCTGGGCGCATCGGATTTGGCGGTTTCAGCCTTGACCACCTCGGCGTCCGCCTGCGAATACTTGTTGATCAGTGAATCCAGTAACGGATCCTTGGTGCGTTTTTGCTGGATATCTTCCTTTGAAAGTTTGAGATCCTGATAAAGGTCGTGTGGCACCGGCATGGAACACCTCCGTTTGTTGATCGGAGGCAAACGCGATCAATGGCGTTCACCAACTATCAGAATGGCCTTGGTTAGCGGGTTCTGTCGACCGCCTATCAGACCAGCGGTGCCCGTTCGTCGCCCTGCCGCAAACGCAATAAAACCTTTGCCCACTCGTCGGCCTCCACAGATTAACGATCACTCGATCGCCCATGAAACCTGTGTGGAGAATAACCAATGGACGGATTTACCCTGCGTCACCTCACGTTGGCCGTTGCCTTGAGTACCAGCATGGGCACGGCTTTCGCTGCCACTTCCAATGACTTCGTCGACAGCGCGGCCGCGAGCAATATCGCGGAAATCGAAACGAGCCGATTGGCCCTGGAAAAAAGTTCATCGGCGGACATCAAGAAGTTCGCCAACATGATAATCACCGACCATTCCAAGGCCAACGATGAACTGGCGGCACTGGCAAAAAAAAATGACATCGAGGTGCCAGACAACACCACGCTGGTCAAGCAGGCGAAAGAGAAAATCCTCGACATGCGCGATGAATCCTTCGATGCGGCGTACGCCAACAATCAGGTGATGGCTCACGAAGACACCATCGAGCTATTCAAGAAAGAAGCCAATACGGTAACAGACGACAAAACCAAAGGCGCCACGGAGCTGAAAGGTTTCGCGCAAAAAATGCTGCCGGCGCTGGAGAAGCATCTGAATATGGCGAAAAAGCTCCAGGCTGCTCACCCCAGCAAATAACGCGCCCACAAAAAAAGGCCGCATCGTTTGATGCGGCCTTTTTTAATGGCTTGACTAGCCGCCATCGGTATCGATATCGGCATCGGTGTCATCCCCAGATTTTGGTCGGTCGGGACTCGGCTTGAAACCCGGGCTGAACTCGTTGTCGTTGTCCGTGTGGATATTTTTCTGGTCAACTGCTTTGTCTGCGCTTTCGGGTTCGGCGGTTTTTGCGCCTTCTTCACGACCACTGTCATCGTTCATAAGTACCTCATTCGTCACTGCACGTGCGCGGCTGAAACAGTCGGGCTTTGTAGATTCGAAGCCTCCTCGGGGACAGGGTTCCATCGCAAAGGAAATTCAAGGTCAAAAGCCGCAACCCTTTGACTATGCTCAAGTGACGGACACTGACTGATCATTCCACCCTGGAGCCCGTCGATGAAGCGTGATATCCGTTTGCTGATCGTCGACAACAACGTCGCCACGCGCTACGCCCTGCGCCGGCGCCTGGAGCGCCACGGCTATGAAGTGCTCGAAGCCGGCACGGGTAGCGAAGGCCTGGAGCTGATCGAAAGCGTAGCAATCGATGCGCTGATCCTCGACGTCAATCTGCCGGACATGAGCGGTTTCGACATCGTGCGCAAATTGCGCGTCGAACCCGCCACCGCCCTGCTGCCGGTGATTCACGTATCGGCGGCCTCGATCCAGACCGGCGACATCATCACCGGCCTGGACGCGGGTGCCGATGCCTACCTGATCCACCCGGTGGATCCGGATGTACTGCTCGCCACTTTGCGCACCTTGCTGCGGGTGCGTGAAACCGAAAATGCCCTGCGTGAAAGCGAGGCGCGGTTTCGGGAAATCTTTGTCAATGTGTCGGCGCCCATCGCAGTGCTGGACGCTGAGCTGAAGGTGCACGAATGCAACCATGCCTTCACGCAGCTGATTCAGGACAACCTTAACCCGGACGCCCTGCGCGAGTGCTTTGCCGAAGACCAGGACGCCGTCATCGAGGAACTGCGCCTGCGTCTAGCCTATGGCGAGCGCTGGAAAGGCACGCTGAGCATGCGGGTCCACGGCGAGGCTTGCGAAACCGAGTGGCAAATTTCGCCGTATCGCACGCCGGAACTGAGCCTGGTGTTTGTCGAGGATGTCACTGAACACCGTCACCGCGAACGCTCGCACCTGGCCCGACTTGACGACGCCACCACCCAATTGGCCAAAGAGGTCGCCGAGCGGGCGCGAACCGAAGCTCAGCTGCTGCAAGCGCAGAAAATGGATGCACTGGGCAAGCTGACCGGGGGCATCGCTCACGACTTCAATAACTTGCTGACCGGCATCATCGCCAGCCTGGAACTGATTCTGAAACGGATCGCTGCCTCACGCACCGACAAGGTTCAGTTTTACGCCGAAGCCGCCTTGAACTCGGCCATGAGTGCTGCGTCCCTGACCCATCGACTGCTCGCCTTTGCGCGCCAACAACCACTCGATACCCGGCCCGTGGACATCAACGAGCATGTGCGTTCCCTTGAGGATCTGCTGGTGCGCACCATCGGCGAGCACATTGCCCTGAAACTCGAATTGACCTCTAAAGCCGCCATCGCTTTGGTTGACCCCATTCAGCTGGAAAGCGCGATGCTCAATCTGGTGATCAACGCTCGCGATGCCTTGCCCCAAGGCGGCAACATTTGGGTCAGCACCTATGCCGCCTATTCCCATGGCGACCCCAATCTGGCCGATGGGGCGTATGTCGCGTTGTCGGTGCGCGATGACGGTACCGGTATCGAACACAGTGTGATCGACAAGGTGTTCGACCCATTTTTCACCACCAAGCCGCTGGGCCAGGGCACCGGGCTGGGGTTGTCGACCCTCTACGGTTTCGCTCGGCAATCGGGTGGCGATGCACACATCCGCAGCGTCACCCGACGCGGCACCGAAGTGACCATCATGCTGCCGGCCAGCTCCGACCCTACGACCGGCGATGCCGAGCCCGCCACCGTCGATCATCAGGGTGCCGGAGAACATGTGTTGATCGTTGAGGACACGCCGTCGGTGCGCATGTTTGTGGCCGAAGTGTTGGTGGATGCCGGTTACCGTTGCACTCAGGCGGGCGACATCGAAGGAGCCCTCGAGCGCCTGCAAAACGATGAGTCCATCGACCTGCTGCTGGCGGACGTCGGACTACCGCGCATGAGTGGCCGCGAGCTGGCCGATGTGGCACGGGGCTGGCGTGAAAAGCTGCCGATCCTGTTCATGACCGGTTATGCCGAAACCGCGATCAACCGTCAGGTGTTCCTCGGCGACGGTATGGAAATGCTGATCAAACCGTTCCAGATCAATGAACTGCTGGACAAGGTACGACGTACGCTCGACAGCGCCTGAACTGATCGTTCCCACGCGCAGTGGGAACGATCATCAACCGAGGGTTCTTGCAAGAAACGGTGCCGTCCGGCTCTTTTTACTCTTGGCGACTTTCTGCGGTGTACCACAGACGACAATCTTCCCGCCCTGGTCCCCCGCCCCCGGGCCAATGTCGATCACCCAGTCACTCTGCGCAACCACACGCATTTCATGTTCGACGACGATCACCGTGTGTCCTGCCGTCACCAGCGTATTCAGCTGTTCAAGCAAGCGATCAACATCCCTTGGGTGCAAACCGGTGGTGGGCTCGTCGAGCACATACAGCGTCGCCCCGCGCTGGTTGCGTTGCAGCTCAGTGGCCAGCTTGATCCGCTGGGCTTCGCCGCCCGACAGCTCGGTCGCCGGCTGGCCGAGGCGCAGGTAACCCAGGCCGATATCGCGCAGCACCTCCAGCGAGCGGCGAATACCCGGTTGTTCGGCGAATACCGTGACTGCTTCATCCACCGTCAACTGCAACACCTGGGCGATGTTCAACCCTTGCCAGACGATCGCCAGCGTCTCGGGGTTGTAGCGCGCGCCGTGACAGGTGGAGCATGGCGCATAGACGCTGGGCATGAACAGCAGCTCGACGCTGACAAAGCCCTCACCTTCGCACGTCGAGCAACGACCCTTGGCAACGTTGAAGGAAAACTGACCGGCGTCGTAACCCTCGGCCTGCGCCTCGGGAGTGGCGGCGTACAGTTTGCGCACGTTGTCGAACAGCCCGGTGTAAGTCGCCAGGTTTGAGCGCGGTGTGCGGCCGATGGGCTTCTGATCGACTTGCACCAGACGCTTGATCGATTCCAGCCCCGCCGTGACCTGACCGCCGCTGACTTGCGGTGCGTCGTCCTCAAGGCTCAACGCTTCAGGTTCGCTGGCACTGGCCGCGCGCCCGAGATGCGCGCCCACCAGCTCCAGCAATGCCTGGCTGACCAGGCTCGATTTACCGGAACCGGAGACGCCGGTTACCGCGGTAAAACAGCCCAGCGGAAACTCGACGCTGAGGTTGTTCAGGTTGTTGCGGGTGATGCCTTCCAGTCGCAGCCAATCGGTCGCCTGGCGGCTGGCTCGAGGCTGAGTGGCCTGCTCGGCGAACAGATAAGCACGTGTCTGCGAGTTCGTCACATCAGCCAAGCCTGGCGGCGGTCCGCTGTACAGGATCCGGCCGCCATGCTCGCCAGCCGCCGGCCCCACATCGATCAACCAGTCGGCGCGGCGCATGGTTTCCAGGTCATGCTCGACCACGAACAAGGTGTTGCCAGCGGCTTTCAAGCGTTGCAGGGCTTCGAACAGTGCCTCGCCATCCGCCGGGTGCAGACCGGCCGACGGTTCATCCAGCACGTAAATCACCCCAAACAACTGCGAACCCAATTGCGTCGCCAGGCGCAGACGCTGCAACTCTCCGGACGACAGCGTCGGCGTGCTGCGGTCCAGCGCCAGGTAACCGAGTCCCAGATCAGTCAACGTACTGACCCGCTCCAGCAAGTCCTGAGCGATCCGCTGCGCGGCCAGGCGTTTCTCCACTGACAGATTTGGTGTGTGGCGCACATCCGGCGCATTGGCATGACCACTGGCGCCGTGGGCCACTCGCTGTTCACGGGCCTCGCGAGTCTGACTGTGCGTCAACACCTCGCCCGCCTCGTCGGCCTGTCCGAGGTAACTGTGAGCGGCCACCGGCTTCAGCACCTGCGCCACTTGCAGCAACGGCATCTGCGACAACTCGCCGATGTCGTAACCGGCAAAGGTCACCGACAACGCCTCGCGCTTGAGCCGTTTGCCGTCGCACAGCGGGCACGGGCTGCCGAGCATGAATTGAGAGACGCGCTTCTTCATCAGCGCGCTTTGCGAATGACTGAACGTGTGCAGGATGTAGCGCCGGGCGCCGGTGAACGTGCCCTGGTAACTCGGTTCCATTTTGCGTTTGAGCGCGACGTTGGTTTCTTCGGGGGTGAGTCCGGCGTACACCGGCACCGTCGGTGTTTCTTCGGTGAAGAGAATCCAGTTGCGCTGCTTTTTCGGCAGATCGCGCCAGGGTTTATCGACGTCGTAGCCCATCGTCACCAGGATGTCGCGCAGGTTCTGTCCCTGCCAGGCGGTGGGCCAGGAGGCAACCGCGCGCTGGCGAATGGTCAGGCTCGGGTCCGGGACCATCAGGGCTTCGGTGACTTCATACACCCGCCCCAACCCATGACATTCCAGACACGCGCCCTGAGGCGTGTTGGGCGAAAAGTCTTCGGCGTACAGCATCGGCTGCCCCGGCGGATAACTGCCGGCCCGGGAGTAAAGCATGCGGATCAGGCTCGACAACGTCGTCACGCTGCCCACCGAAGACCGCGTGCTCGGCACGCCCCGTTGTTGTTGCAGGGCCACCGCCGGCGGCAGGCCTTCGATGGAGTCGACGTCCGGCACCCCGACCTGATCGATCAGGCGCCGCGCATAAGGCGCCACGGATTCGAAGTAGCGGCGTTGCGCTTCGGCGTAGAGGGTCGAGAACGCCAGCGACGACTTCCCCGAACCGGACACGCCGGTGAACACCACCAGGGCATCCCGGGGAATGTCGACATCGACGTTTTTGAGATTGTGCTCCCGGGCGCCGCGCACCCTGACCATGCCTGAGGGAGGGTTGGAAGTCATGGACCTGCCTTGGTTGGATAGAGGAAAGAACTCTGACGCATGATCGTCCCCACGCTGCGCGTGGAAACGATCAACCCGGAAAGGGGTTAGCCATTGAGCACCGTGCGAACCATCTGTGTGAGCGACTCGGGACCATAAGGTTTGCTCAGCAGATAGGTGTCGGGGCTGAGTTGGTGATTGCGCGAAATAATGTCACGGGTGTGGCCCGAGGTGAACAGCACGGCCACCGGCGGCATTTGCACCTTGGCCCAGGCGGCCAGGTCCGAACTTTTGATCAGGCCGGGCATGACCACGTCGGTGAAAATCAGGTCCACCGCCGCGCCCTCCAGCAACATCTGCATGGCGGCGTCACCGTTGGCAGCCGTCAGGACTTGATAACCTTCTTCGCTCAGTAATTCCACCGCGGCGCTGCGCACCGCTTCGTTGTCCTCGACCACCAGAATGGTTTCGTGTCCGCCTCGTTGTTGCGGATCGTGAAGTGCCGTTTCGCTCTGCATCGGACGCAGGCTGCGAGGAAAATACAGTTGCACCCGAGTGCCCTGCTCGACCACGCTGGAAATCTCGATGTGCCCGCCACTCTGCTTGACGAAACCGAACACCATGCTCAATCCAAGCCCCGTGCCCTGGCCGTCGGCCTTGGTAGTAAAAAACGGTTCGAAAGCCTGTGCGAGTACCTGCGGCGACATGCCGACACCCGTGTCAGTCACCGCTACACAGACATAGTCACCGGCGACGATGCCCTTGCCTGCACAAAACTTGCTATCAAGGCCGATGTTCTCGGTGATCAGGTCAATGGTCCCCTCGCCTTTCATGGCGTCCCGGGCATTGATCGCCAGATTGAGGATGGCGTTTTCCAGTTGATTGCAGTCCACGTAAATGTGCCAAAGGGCTTCAGCCGCGCAGACATTGATCTGGAAGGTTTCCCCCAGCGCCCGCTGCAACAATTCACCCAGTCCCTCGAAGACCTGCCGCAGATCGCAGACCTCTGGCGACAAGGGCTGGCGACGGGCGAACGCGAGCAATTGCGAAGACAGTTTGGCGCCACGTTCGACCGCGGCAATCGACGCACTGACCCGGCGCTGCACGTTGGCGTTGTCCGGCTCATGCCGCGCCAGCAAGTGCAGGTTGCCGGCGATCACCTGCAACAGATTGTTGAAGTCATGGGCCACGCCGCCGGTGAGGCCACCGATGGCTTCGAGTTTCTGGGATTGACGCAGTTGTTCTTCAGCGGCCAGCCGCGCCTCGACTTCGTCGGCAACGCGTTGCTCCAGGTTGCGGGTGAACTTGAGCAAGGATTCTTCGGCAGTCTTGCGTTCGTGGATGTCGATCAACACCCCGGGAAAACGGAACGGTTCGCCCTGTTTATTGAACTCGCAGCCACCACTCGCTTGCACCCATAGATAACTGCCATCCGGGCGCTGGACCCGATACTCGGCGTTAAAGGGCTCGCCGGTTTCCACTGATTGATTGATCTGTTCCTGCACCCAGCTGCGGTCATCGGGATGGATATGTGCTTCGGCGATGTCCGTTGGCAAGTCGGCCAGGTTTTGCTCGGACGGGTAAGAGAAGGTGCGGGCGAAACGCTCATCGCCGGAGAGCACATTGCCCTTGATGTCCCAGACGAACGAGCCGAGCAAAGCCCCGGCATTGAGCGCCAGGCGCACCCGTTCGTTGTCGGCGTGATAGGCGTCCTCGGCAGCTTGACGACGGCGTTCGGAGATCACATGCTCGGTGGTCTCGACCACCATCGCCATGACCCCGGCCGGTTTCCCGCCATCATCAGCCACCGGGCTGTAATAAAGGTCCAGCCAGACGTCTTCGGGAATCCCGTCGCGCAGCAACTCCAGTACTTTGTTGCGATAGGACAAAGTGCCGCCCGCAAGACAGATGTCGACCACATGCCGATTGAACTCGGCGACTTCCGGCCAGCCCAGTTCCACCGGGGAACCCAACAGGTAAGGATGTCGGCCACCGGCAAACGTTGAGTACGCATCGTTATAGATCATGTAACCAGGACGACCCCACAGCATCACCATCGGCAGTGGGGACGCGAGCATCAACTGCACCGCGCTGCACAGGCTTGCGGGCCAGGTGTCCATGCTCCCCAGCTCGGTCACGCTCCAGTCGAACGCGCGGATGCGTCCGGCCATTTCACCGTTCCAGCCGGCACACCCGTGGCTATCGTCTAGAAACTGCATCGACTGATTCTGTGTCCCTGTAGATGAGCTGGCTTGAGGGATCGCAACGGCATGAGGACGGTGCGTGCCCGTTTGTTTCGAGCGTCGCGGTCTCCAATGGCTTCATAGAGGTTAGCTGATTCTTCACCTGCAGTTTTTCGTGGCAATGGAGCTTGCCATGGGGACGAACCTTGTAGCAACTGCCGAGGCTGCGTTCGGCTGCGTAGCAGTCGTAAAACCAGACTCCGCGGTGTGTCAGTACAACTCTGCATACAGGTTTACGACGGCTTCGTCCGACCGCGACCCGCACCGAACGCAGCCTCGCGAGCTCGGCAGCTGCTACGGATCCCACTACACCTCGATCAAGTGCTTGAGCGGGTGGTAGCCGGTTTTCAGCGTGGCGGCGACGTCGAGAATTGGTGCCCCAAGGTTCCGTCAGCGCGCCAGTAACTCATGCCGCTCATGTAGCAAGGACCGAGGTAAGTCCGCAGCCCCAAGTCGGCAGCGACACCGGCCACCGCAGAAAACTCGTCGTATGTCTCAGCCCACTCGCGGCAATACATCGAAAGCTGGGCGATGCGTCGTTGGCCGAACTTTTTAATGTCAGCCGGACGTCGGTTCGTGCTGCACTCAAACAGTTGGAGTCCGACGGACTGGTCACCACGGCGCCCAACATGCCCTGATGGAAGCCATGAGCGTCTGCGCCGTGCCGTTCGCCCCCGGTTGATCGTTCCCACGCAGAGCGCGGGAACGATTTCAGTCCGTGCCGTATTTCGGCGAGCGCGGCCCGTACAGCAACCCCGCCGGTTGGCCGGCCGACAGCAGCCGCGCACTGGTCACGCCGGCAATCGGGTGACCGGCGTCGGTGGCACTGTTGATGATTTGCTTTACCGCTGCGCTGATCAGCATGCCGATCAAATTACCGCCACCGTTGTTACCGCCCTCTTCGCTCGAAGCACGAGCCGAGCCGGTCCACAACGTGGTGCCGGTCTTGAGGTCCACCAGTTTTGCACTGGCGGTCACCACGGTTTCGCTGCTGATGATGATGTAGCGCGTCCCGTAGTCAGTCACAGTGATGTAGAGCGCTGCATCGGCACCGAAGATCTCTTGCAGTTTGTTGGCCGGTGCCTGATGAATGTCCGCCGGGGTGGTCAGGCCATTCTGGCGGAACGTCTCATCGACCAGGGCGATCGGCAGCACGTAGTAACCGGCCTCAGCCAACGGATAGGTGACTTGCGACAGCATGCTGTAGGACGCTTTCACGTCCGGCGAATTGTTCAGCGGCGGCAGCACCAGAATGGTTTTTGGACGACTTTGCTTGTACGCCGAATAGTCCACGGTCTTGGGGCTGACGCAACCGCCGAGCACAGCCAGGGCCAGCAGACCGGCCAGCAGTTTCAATGAGCGCGGGATCATTGGGTGTCTCCGGTCTTGGCATTTTTAAGCAGAAAGTCCATGTACGGTGTCGACTCGGGAAACAGCGTCTTCTCGGTTCTGAACTGCTGCACCATCTGATCGTCCTTGCCCATGCTCAGGTACAACAGGCCCAAGTGAGCGTGGTAGCCAGGCGGCGGTGTCCTGCCGGTGGACCGGATCTTCTGCAGGTCACGCTCCAGGGCTTCGGCCTGAGCTTCCTTGGGCTCTTCACCCTTGAAATACTCGTAGACTTCCGGCTGGTAGCTTTCCCACTGGTACAGGGTTTTCGGGCCGGTGTTGCAGCCGGCCAACAGGCCACTGACCAGCAATGTCGACGCTATCAACGCCCACGACATAAAACGCTTGAACATGCTTGTACCGCTCCTTGTCATCAACCTTGATCAGTTGCCCGGTTTCCATGCACCGGAATTCATGCCGTCTACCAGACGATTGATCGCCTCGCGCATGGCCAGGTCGAGCACCTTACCGTTGAGGGTCGAATCGTAGGACGCGGTGCCGCCGAAGCCAATGACTTCGCGGTTCGACAGGGCGTATTCGCCCGCGCCCTGGGTCGAATAAACGACTTCGGAGGTGCTGATGTTGACGATGTTCAGGTTGACCTTGGCGTAGGCCACCTGGGTCTTGCCGCGACCGAGAATGCCGAACAACTGGTGATCACCGGTCTCTTTGCGGCCGAACTCAGTGACATCACCGGTTACCACAAAGTCAGCACCCTTGAGGCGCTGGGACTGGCCCTTGATCGCGGCTTCCTGCTGAATCTCGCCCATGTTGTCGCGGTCCAGCACGCTGAAGCGGTTGGTTTGCTGCAAGTGAGTGATCAGGATGGTCTTGGCCTGACCGCCGAGGCGATCCACACCGTCGGAGAAGATCCCGCGCATGTAGCTCGAACGGTTGTCGAACTTGCCGACCGCCATGGGTACACGAACACCGGCATAAGCGAGGCTGGCGCTTTCAACCTTTTCTACCGGCAAGGCGCGCGAGCTTTCAGTCGCACACCCAACCATCGCGCCCAAGACGGCAATCGCTGCCGCCGATACCAACATCCGAGAGATCATTCTCACTGTGCATTCCTTTGAAAAACGGTTTATCCCGGCACGGCAATAGCCAGCCACTGCGGGTTGCAGCGGCGAAAAAGTGAGGGGGATCAAATCGACAATCGACGTGCGGGACGTCGGCGGCCGGCATTATGCCAAAGTGCCATCACCGAGGACAGTGTTTAATTTTTTATTGCCGCCAGTAATTTGGCAAACACACTCGTCAACTCCACAGGGGGGTGTTGTATAGCCAGAGATCAGCGGAAATCCCGGCTGCGCACGCTGATGCCGTCGAGCAACGGGCTCAGGTCGCTCAAGCGTCCAGCAATCAGGTGCCGCACTTCGCCTTCCTTTTCCCAGCGCCCATCAACCTTGAGCAACTGCGAGCCGACCAATACCTGGCGCTGCCGGTCGGCCAGGTCGCGCCAGACCACCACGTTGACATTGCCGAACTCATCTTCAAGGGTGACAAAGGTCACGCCACTGGCGGTACCCGGCCGTTGCCGACCGGTCACCAGCCCGGCGACGCTGACCGGTCGCCCATGTTCGACATCCATCAGTTCTTTCGAGCTGCGACAGCGTCGGGCTTGCAATTCACCGCGCAGCAACGCCAGCGGATGCGGACCGAGGGTGGTGCCGACACTGTTGTAATCGGCTAGCAGGTCCTCGCCCACGGTGGGTTTGGGTAACGACACCGCGCCCTCCTCCTGACTCGGCAGACCGGCAAACAAGCCGAGCTGCTTCTGCACACCCGCCACTTCCCAGCGCGCCCGATGACGGTCGCCGGCCAGACCACGCAGCGCACCGGCATCGGCCAGTTGCTCCTGCGCGCGGGCATCGAGTCGTGCCCGCTCGCCGAGGTCGGCGATGTCGATAAACGCCCCCTTCGACCTCGCCGTTTCGATGCGCCGGGCATCGTCCTCGCGAAAACCCTTGATCATCCGCAACCCCATGCGAATCGCCGGCTGGGCACCGGTGATCGGTTCCAGGCTGCAATCCCAGTCACTGGCGCGCACGTCCACCGGGCGAATCTGCAAATGATGCCGGCGCGCGTCCTGCAGAATCTGGTCCGGGCTGTAAAAACCCATGGGCCAGCTGTTGATCAGCGCACAGGCGAAGGCCGCCGGCTCGTGGCATTTCAACCAGCAACTGGCGTAAGTCAGCAAGGCGAAACTGGCGGCGTGTGACTCGGGAAAACCGTAGCTGCCAAAGCCTTTGATCTGCTCGAAGATCTGCGCGGCGAACTCGGCCGTGTAGCCGTTTTTCTTCATCCCGGCGGCCAGGCGATCCTTGTGCGGTTCGAGCCCGCCGTGGCGTTTCCAGGCCGCCATGGAGCGGCGCAACTGATCGGCCTCGCCGGGGCTGTAGTCGGCGGCGACAATCGCAATCTGCATCACTTGTTCCTGAAACAGCGGCACGCCCAGCGTGCGCTTGAGCACGACTTCCAGTGCCGGGGACGGATAGACCTCGGGTTCTTCCTTGTTTCGGCGTCGCAGGTACGGATGCACCATTCCGCCCTGAATCGGCCCCGGACGGACGATCGCCACCTCGATCACCAGGTCATAGAAGGTCCGGGGCTTGAGCCTCGGCAGCATCGACATCTGCGCCCGGGACTCGATCTGGAACACGCCGATGGTGTCCGCACGGCCGATCATGTCGTAGGTTTGCGGGTCTTCGGCCGGGATCGTCGCCAGGCTCAGGTCCCGATGGCGATGGCGGCGCAACAGATCGAAACAGCGGCGGATCGCACTGAGCATGCCCAACGCCAGAATATCCACCTTGAGCAGCCCGACCGCATCCAGATCATCCTTGTCCCACTGGATGATGGTGCGCTCGGCCATGGCGGCGTTTTCCACCGGCACCAGGCTATCCAGAGGCTGCTCGGAAATCACGAAACCGCCGGGGTGCTGGGACAGGTGTCGGGGGAAACCGATCAACTGCCCCGTCAGGCTCAGCACCCGGCGCAATACCGGGCTTTCGGGATCGAACCCGCCTTCAAGCAGGCGTTCCACGGGCGGTGTTGTATCACTCCAGTGGCCACAGCAATCGGCCAGGGCGTTGATCTGATCCGGCGGCAACCCCAAGGCCTTGGCCACATCACGCACCGCGCCGGCCGCGTGATACGTGCTGACCACCGCCGTGAGCGCCGCGCGGGTCCGGCCATAACGCTGGAACACGTACTGCAAGACTTCTTCGCGACGCTCATGCTCGAAATCGACGTCGATGTCCGGCGGCTCGTTGCGTTCCCTGGAGAGAAAGCGCTCGAACAACAGCGTGGTGCGATCCGGATCGATTTCCGTGATGCCCAAGGCAAAACACACCGCCGAGTTGGCCGCCGAACCACGGCCCTGACACAGGATTTTTTGCTCACGGGCGAAACGCACAATGTCGTGGACCGTCAGGAAATAGCTTTCGTAGCCCAGTTCGGCGATCAGCTCCAGTTCCTTGTCGATCTGCTTCAGCACCTTGGCCTGCGGGCCTTTTGACCAGCGCCACGCGATGCCCTCTTCGGTCAAATGACGCAGCCAGGACGTGGCAGTCTGGCCTTGTGGTACCAACTCCCGGGGATATTGATAACGCAACTGACCGAGGTCGAAGGTGCAGCGTCGGGCGATGTTCAGCGTTTCGTCGAGCAATGCTTGCGGATAGATCGATTGCAGCGCATCGAGACTGCGCACATGCCGCTCGCCATTGGGATGAAGACGCAACCCGGCCTCCGCCACCGGCAGGTGATGACGGATCGCGGTCATGGTGTCCTGCAAGGCGCGCCGCCCGCGAGCGTGCATGTGCACATCGCCGCTGGCCACTGCCGGGATTCGCAGTTCGCCCGCCAGGGTCAGCAGCGCAGCCAGCCGTCGGGTATCGTCCTGGCCGCGATGTAACTGGACGGCCAGCCACAGGCGTTCGGCGAAGGTCTGCTTCAACCAGTGGCCATTTTCAAAATCATCGAGCGCGTCCGGCACCCACAACGCCAACAGCCCCGGCAAGGGTTCGCTGAAGTCTTCCCGCAGCACTTGATACTGGCCTTTCTGCGTTCGGCGTCGGGCTCGGGTAATCAGTCGGCACAGGGTTTGGTAACCCTCGAGGTTTTCCACCAGAAGCACCAGCTTCGGGCCGTTCTCGATCCGCACTTCGCTGCCGACGATCAGCGGCAGCGCCACGGTTTTGGCCGCTTGCCAGGCGCGGACGATACCGGCCAGGGTGCATTCATCGGTGATTGCCAAGGCCTGATAGCCCTGTTTTTTCGCCCGTTGAAACAGTTCGAGGGCACTGGAAGCACCGCGCTGGAAACTGAAGTTCGACAGGCAGTGCAGTTCGACATAGTCGATGCTCATGCGAACCACCCCTGCAGCCACAACCGGCCGTCCTCACCGACCGCACGATAGGCCCAGCCCTGCTGGCCGGAACGGGTTTCGATCAGGAAGTAATCGCGGCGCACATCGTCACCGTCCCACCACCCGGACTCGATGCGTTCCGGCCCCATCAGGATGCGCGTCGAACCTTCGTGCACCGCCAGCGGTTCAGTCAGCAGCCAGCCCGGTCGTTGCACCGCAGGCAGCCCGCCACAGCGCTGACTGTCGACACTGGCCTGCCACGCGCATTCCGGCCGGTGATCGGCCTGGAACCGCAAACCCTGCACCGCGTCATCCCCCAACCGCGCCCGCAAGCGTTCGCGCAGTTGCTCCCAGGGCAAGGTCTGCTGCGGGCGGTCGTCGAACAGCTCCTGATACTGGGGAACGAAGGCCGGCAAGTCTTCGGCGCGCAGACGAAAACCGCGCACCGGGGCCTCGACCTGAACCTGTTCCAGCCGCCCTCGGGCCAGTTCGAAGAGCATCGCTGGATCACGTTCGGCGCTGAGCAGTCCGACCTTGATGAGGGTGTCCGGCAACCCGGCATGCTCCAGGTGCAGGTCGAAACGCTGAACGCCGCTGTCCCGCCCGCAAAGAAACGTCGACAGATCGCCGGTCAGCCGGCGTAACGGGAACAGCAGCGCCTGATGGGACTGCACATCGAAGTTGAGCTCGATGCGCACATCGAAGCGGTCCGGCGGCAGGTAGAACGTCAGCGCCAGCCGCCGTAACCCGAGCAAGGTGTCCAGATGCTTGAGCACCTGGGCCTCGAAACGCCGGGCCAGACTATGGCGAGGCAACGCCTGAACCTGACTCAAAGTGCGCAGCCCCATGCGCGACAACGCCGTGGCGACGCTGGTCTCCAGCCCGATCCGGTCGATGGGCAACTGCCCAAGATGATGGTGCAAGGCTTGATCGTCGGGCACCACCAGACCGTCATACGCGTTGGCCAGCACCCGTGCGGCCACCGGGTTGGGCGCGGCAACAATCCGATGGCGAAACCCCAGTTCGCCAAGTTCGGTCCGTAACCGCGCCTCGAATTGCGGCCAGGCGCCGAACAATCCCAGGCTGGACTCGATTTCAAACACCACCGCACGCGGGTAATGCACGCTGACCTGAGCGCTGAAACGGTAGGCCCATGCAGCCAGAAACTGTTGCCAGTGTTCGATCTCGGCGGCGTCATATTCGGCCGTGGCAAACCCTTTGCTCAGAGCCTGCGCGGCGGTCATCGACTGACCGGGACGCAAGCCCAGCGCCCGCGCCGAAGCGTTGACCGCCTGCAACACCCGACGCTGGGCGGGGCCGGTCAGCAGCGCCAACGGCACATCGGGATCGGAGCGCTGACGCAGTACCGCGTCCAACGCCAATTGCGGGAAAAGAATGCAGACCCAGCGCATGGCAACCTCAATGCCCCACGGGAAAGGCTATCGGCGCCGAACGGGCCAACCCACCCCGGCACTTGAGTACGCGCAATTGCGCAGGCTTGGCGTCGATGGCAATGCGCAAAGCGGCTGGCGAAGGGTTGACCGCTTCATTGATCGAGCGATAGGCGAACGCCAGGGTCTGGCCGGTTTCCGCGGCCACCTGCAAGCGGCGCAACGCTCGATCATCAGCCTTGTGCGGCCAGCACAGCACCGCACCGCAACTGCCCGAACGCAGGCATTGTTCGGCCGCCCACAGCGCATCGCGCTCGCTGGCCTGGATGATCGACAACTGGCGCAGATCGACCCCGGCGTTCTGCCAGGCCTGGGGGTACGGCACGTAAGGCGGCGCCACCAACACGATGCGCTCGCCAGCGGCCGACAACCGCGCCAGCGCCGGCCACACCAGTTGCAATTCACCGACGCCCTGCCCGACCAAAAGGATTTCGGTCAGCGCCGCTTCCGGCCAACCGCCAATAGGCAACGCCGCATCCAGCGCGGCATGCCCGGTGGGTTGCGGGCTGACGGCCGGTGGCGCAGGCCGGCCCTTCCAGACCTGGCCGCCATTGAACAGCGTATCCAGCGCTACGACGGCGCCCATCACCCTTGCCTCACCAGACCGCAGAACACCCCTTCGATGGCCAGGTCCTGATCGGCGTCGACGATGATCGGCTTATAGGCCGGGTTGCGCGGCAGCAGTCGGACAACGTCGCCGACTCGCTCGAAACGTTTGATGGTGACTTCGCCGTCGAGTCGCGCGACGACGATCTGGCCGTTGACCGCCTCGGGATTGCGGTGCACGCCCACCAGATCGCCGTCGAGAATGCCGTCCTCGATCATCGAGTCGCCCTGGACCCGCAGCATGTAATCCGGCACCCGCGAGAAAATCGACGGGTCGAGCAGCAAGCGGCTGTGAACCTCGGCATCGGCACCGATCGGCGCACCCGCCGCCACCCGACCGAGTACCGGAATGTCCAGCAACTCGGGGCGCGCCGGTTGCCCGAGCAAACGAATGCCCCGGGCCTGATGCGCACTGACCTCGATGAAACCGGCCTCGGTCAGCGCCAGCACATGCTTGCGCGCCACGCTGCGGGAGGCAAAACCGAACGCCTCGCTGATTTCAGCGAGGCTCGGGGACTGACCGTATTCAGCGATTCGATCGCGGATAAAAGTCAGGATGGCGGTACGGCGGGGAGTTAAAGTCGTCATGGAGTACATTTGTACTCTTTTGCCTTTTTCCTGACAAGGACCGCCAGTCAGCTCAAGTCACGAGACGCCAGAAAACCTGCGATGTAATCGATGAAAGCCACCACTTTGGCGGTCGCCCGCCGATGGCTCGGGTACACCGCCAGAATGTGCGCGCCGAAGCTGTCCGGATCGATGTCGTAGTCGGCCATCACCCGCACCAGTCGACCGTCGGCCAGATACGGCGCGGCACTCCATAGCGGCGTGTGCAGCAACCCGCGCCCGGCCAGCGCGTTGGCCAGCAGCAGGTCGTAATTGTCGCTGCGCAAACGCGGCGTCTGCGGTTGCGGCAGGCTCAAACGCTGGCCGTCGCGCTCGGCCCACCAGAATTCGCGGCTGAGCAACGGATGGCGATACAGCAACCATTCGTGGTCATCGAGGGTTTGCGCAGTCACCGGCAGCCCCTTGCGCGCCAGATAAGCCGGGCTGCCGCACAACGCCAGACGGTTACTGCCGACGACGCGGGCGATCAACCCCGGCAAGTCGTCATGACCTTCGCGCAACGCCAGGTCGTAGCCACTTTCCAGCAGATTGACGAACTCATCGCACAGGTCCACTTGCAGATTGATCTGCGGGTATTGCTCCAGAAATCCACCACACACCTGATCAAGAAAGGCCTGCCCATAGGCCAGCGGCGCGGTGATTTTCAGACTGCCGCGCAGGCCATGCTGCATTTGCTCGATTTCCTCGCTGGCCTCCTCAAGCCGTTGCAATACCTGACGTGCGGTTTCCAGGTAGAGCCGCCCCACTTCCGTCAGCAGAATCCGTCGGGTACTGCGCTCGAACAGCCGTGCGCCAAGCTCGGCTTCCAGGTGATTGACCGCTTTGGTCAGGGCCGAAGGCGTCTTGCCCAGTTGCTCGGCGGCGCGGCTGAAACTGCCCAATTGCGCCGTGACCACAAACATTTTCAATGCACCCAACTTGTCCATTCTTTTTCCATTCAGGCAAAAACGTTTTTCGTGAGTGAGGCGTTCTGCTTGCCGTGACAAGCCACTAATCTGGCCATCAGACGCAATAACAAGGAAATATCCAATGAAAAGATTCATCCCGAATCTATTGATGGTGGCAGTGAGTTTTGCCTCGTTGGAAGCCATGGCAGCGACCGATCTGGTGTTGCTGAACGGCAAGATTTTCACCGCCGACCGCAGCCAGCCCAAGGTTCAGGCGTTGGCGGTGCAGGAGGGCAGCGAGGCCTTGATCGAGTCGGGAACCAAAGTCACAACGTCTATGGCGTGAAACTCGCCGCCTATTACTCCGCAGATGCGCCCGGCATCGACAGTAAACAGAGTTCGCTCTACAGCTACGTCGGTTACGAAACTGAATTGCCCTATGGGCTGGGCCTGAAACTGCGTTACGGCGAAATGGATTTCAAAGACCCCCGCCTGTACTCGACTAACGGCCACGCCGAGGACGCTTACCACGAATGGGAGGCGAAATTGACGCATGAATTGGCCGGTGTGTTGGTGGGTCTGAGTTATATCGATACCGATTTGTCGAAAAGCCAATGCATCAGCAATTACGGGTTCGGCGATGTCTGCACCGCCACCGTGGTGGCGAGTGTCAGCAAGTCCTTCTGACCCCCACTGCCCCCCGTGGGAGCGGCGATCCGACTTGCTCGCGAAGGCGGTGTGTCAGTCAACGTTGATGTCGTCTGGCCCACCGCCTTCACGCCCTGAGCCTTTCCGTCAACACGATGTTGCTGTGTCCGGCTCGCTGATCAAAGGCGAGCCGTGCCGAAGCAAGGTCTGTAAATAAACCTTTTCGTCGTACACGGTGCTGCTCTTCCAGCACTGATAAACGATCCGGATCCACTTGAACGCCAGGGCCCTGAGGGCTGCTTGGTAAGAGCTGCCTTTGGCCCTTTGCTGGCGATAATACGCCTCTGCCCACACCGATTGATTGATGCTGTGGGCAGCCCACTCAACAAAGGTCTGGCGCAAAAAAGTTGCGCATTGATAGCGCCAGTGGACGACTTTTTTCTTGCCACTGCGTTCGGTGACCGGGGCAATTCCGGCATATCGCTGCACCGCACTGGCATCCTTGAAGCGATCACGCTGCTCACCAAAGGCGACCATCAACCGTGGGGCAAGCTGTTGTCCCGCGCCGGGCAAGGCCTTGAAGAGTCGATAGTCGGCCAGGGTGTTGGCAGTTTTTTCGATCTCCCGATCAAAATCTTTGATCGCCGTGATGACCCCTTTCAGTTGCGAGACCAGGGCCAGCACATACAGCGCTGAAGGACTGACCACGCCTGGATCTTCAGTCAACGGCATGGCTTTGGCGATCAATGCCAAACGCTGCTGATTGAGCTCAGCATGGCGAACATTATGCGCGTGAAGGAACTTCAAAACGCTGGCTGGCCGAGCGCGCTTAAGCGTTTCAAAGGTCGACCAGCGCGCCAGAAATTCACAAAAAACCAGCGTGTCATGGTCATGAAACAGCTCCAGGGCCAACGGGTAGTACTGTTTGAGCATGCAGACCAGACGGTTGCTGATCTTGACCCGGTCATCGACCAATCCGCGGCGATGTTCGGTCAGGCTGGCGAGCGAACGCATGGCGGAGCTTTGCTGGACCAGTTGAGGAAACCGTTCGGGATGATTCAGCAACAGCTCAAGCGCCCATTGAGCATCCGTTGGATCATCCTTGGCGCCACTGGGGACGAAGGTTTTACGGTGCCGGGCCAAGGTGCTCGGATTGATCGGAAAGATACAAAAAAACTCATATTTTTGCAGAGCCGCTATCAGTGGGCCTTTGTTCAACTCCACGGCGATCGCGATCGGGCCACCGTAACGTTGATGCAGCGACCTGGCCCAGCGATCAATCGACTCGGGCTCGTGGTCGATGACCTCGAAACTGCGCTGAGCCTCTCCAGCTATCTGCAAACAGATGTCGTGCTTGGCGTCTGCCCAATCAATTCCGATATAAGCAGTGAAACTCTGAGACAGGAGCGTTTGCATGGAACACCTCAACAGGCGCTAAAGTACATGCAGGGACATGCATGCTTGCGTCCAGCGAAGGCGATATAGAGAGCCGTGTCGGGCTTTCCCTGAGAATTCGTTAGAGGGCGCAAGCGCACCTGTGGACTCGAAGGTGAAGGCGTAATCATCGAGTGCTGCGCGAGCAAATTCGTAGCCCACAGGTGCATGTTCCTTCCTCGCCGACAACCGACTTCCAGCGAATATCAGTATGGAAGAGAAAGGAACGGACTACCTATATCGCGAGCAAGCCCGCTCCCACATTATTAGATTTCAGCGGTTTCGGGGTGAGCTGTGCCAGGTAGGGCCATGGGTAGATTCCGCGCTCATGGCCGTCGCTGAAGATCAGTTGCTCGGCGGGGTATTCAGCAAGCGTTAGTCGCGCTTGAGGATCTGGTCCATTACCCAATCGGTTTTCAATGCCTGTTCGGCTACCGCCGGATGCTGCGCTTCACCCCGAATGTGTGCGTTCATGCCCAGCACGTGATGCCACTGGATGTGCGGGTGATTGTCGATGTGCAGGCTGAGGTTTTCATCGGCTTCAAGCTGAACCGGATGTTCATCGAATACGGAAAAGATAATCCGGCCTTTGCTACCGATCAGTTCGACCCGATCTTCGCGGCGATCTGCAACAAAATTCCAGCAGCCCATGCCCAAAGCCCCGCCAGCAAAACGCCAACTGGCGCTGACGGCGTCTTCCGCGGCATACAAACCGGCTTGCCGTGCCGTAAATCCGGCGACTTCGACGATGTCACCAAGCAGGTACTGGAACAGGTCGAAGCCATGGCTGGCCAGGTCGGCGAAATAACCACCACCCGCAATTGCCGGGTCAGTTCGCCAGTTATCGGCGCCATCCTGATCCGCCGTCGATGGCGCTTTGGTGAGCGTCCAGGTCAAGTGCCGGACTTCGCCGATCCGCCCCTCTTCCAGCCACTGCCGCACCTGCTGGAAGCGCGGCAGTGAGCGACGGTAGTAAGAAACAAACAGGTGCAGCCCGGCGTCGGCAAAGACCTTTTGCATTTCACGGCTTTGCCTGGCATTCAGCGACATGGGTTTTTCGACGCAGCAATGTTTACCGGCGGCGGCCACCCTCAAGGCGTAAGCGTGATGACTGTCAGGTGGCGTGGCGATGTACACCGCATCCACCTCGGGATCATTGATCAGCGCGTCGAGGTCGGTGTAGAACCGGGCGATGCCGTGGCGCGCGGCGTAATCCGTCACCGCTTCCAGACGCCGGCCCATCACCGCCACCAACGCCGAGCCGGGCGCCTTGTAGAAGGCCGGCCCGCTCTTGCGTTCAGCGACGCTGCCACAACCGATCATGCCCCAGCGCACCCCGTTCATACTCACTCCTTGATGGTTAGCCGACGCGCAGTGCGCGCAGGTCCAGATGACCGTCTTTGAGCGGCGGGCACCAGTAGTAGCCGCCGGTGATCGGCCGGCTGATGCGGTACAAACCGTCGGTGATGCCGTCTTCCAGACCGCTCATGCGCCGCAGTTGGGCTTCGAAGGCGTCGAGGGAGAAACCGAAGGCCAGGAACATCAGGCCGGCGCGGTCGCCTTCGATCCAGGGCATGGAACGGCGCACCACGAATGCCTCGGGGGCGAAGCTTTCCTGGGCGGTGCGTTTGACGTGCGCAGAGATTGGCGCGTCGTCGATCTCTTCGTTGTCGGTCAAACGACGGCCCATGATGTTGTCCTTTTCATGGGAAGGCATCGCGTGGAAGCCTTTCAGATCATGCTGCCACTGCTGGATCGCGGCGAAGCTGCCGCCGACCATTCCGTCAGCGCCGTCACTTATCAGCGCGGCGGCGACGGCGGCTTCGTCGTGAGGGTTTTCGGTGCCGTCTTCGTAACCGGTCAGGTCATGGCCGATGAGGTGGCGGAAGGTTTCGTTCATCTGCACCAGGCGCAAGGCGGGTGCCAGCGCGGCTTCGATGGCGTTGCTGCGATTGAGCAATTCGCCACGGTCGACACCGTGCAACCAGCACCACAGGGCGTGCTGGGTCGACGGGTTGTCGACGCCGACACCGGCCAACGCTGGAAAGGTGCGCAGGCCTTCGATTTGCCATTTAAGGGCCTTGACCAGGGATTCACCGAAACCGACCACTGCCGACTTCCCGTCTACCAGCCCCTGCAGATTTTCCAGCGCGGCCGGCAATGCAGCGGCAGATTCGAGTGCGAAGAACATATGACGGGCTTGAGGCGGTACTGGGGTGGCGAGAATGCCCGGCTGGTAGTCACTCATATGAACTCCTTTGGAAAGAGCGCGAAGTTTAACCGTAGCATCAGCCGTTGTGTGTTTTCAGGTCAAAAGATCACGTGTTTCTGGAATGTCTAAAAACCTCGATCCCGTCTAATCTGAGTAGAGCACGACCACAAACACGCCTCTAGCCTCTTGATACAGGGGAAATGGGATGACCGGAAAAACAGCGCGCCAATGCTCGTCATGGCTCCTACCCTCCCTGCTTGCCATCAATCTGGCGCTGACAGCGGGATGTGCAGGCAAAGCTGCCACGTCTCGCTACTCAGCCTCAAACATAGGCTCAAGCTGCTATGCAAAAGCGCTGCCCACTGCCGGCGAGGGCGGCCTGGCTTGGGGTTCCACCTTGAGCATGGCGCGCAAAAAATCCCTGGATAATTGCATACGCTATGCCGGCCGATCTGGCGGCACGCCAAATACCTGCAAAGTGGTGTTGGCGGAGTGCAAAAATTAATAGAGCGCCGCCGAAGCATTGCCATACCCAGTTGAGAGAAATCCCCCATACATGGGCTGTATAACCCGCCTCTTATTTCAACTTTTGTGATTGAGAACTGGCCACAGAATCAGGCTACCCCGCTGGCGGGGAATTATAGGCTGTTCAATTTTTTGGCATAGAGAATGCTGTGCGTTCATTAGCGCACTAATTGAGAGTTTGAAGCGGGTGCCAAAAACACCTGCGCCGAAGATCAGGCGCGCATTGCTAGCCCTTCTGAGGAGTCACTTTCATGCGCATCGAGCCGCTAATCCTCACGCTGGTACTTATTCTTGTCATTTTTGCGATAGGGGTAGCCTGGAGCCTTATCGGCTTGTTCAGCAGTTAAGAGTCCGTGTAAAAAAGGGAGGGCATCCATGCCCTCCCCTCCGCTTTCCACGCGTCTGCGACAGTACTGATCAGGACCTCAAGTGGCGAGAATGAAGTCTGCGGCAGTGACGGTTGTTGCATCGGCCACACCAACCAGGCGGATGGAGTCAGGTCCTGCGTAGCTGAGCAAGGTATCCGCACCGACATCGGTGATGATGACGTTGCCGGCAAAGGTCGCAGCAGTGACGCCGAACGCGGAAATATCGAGCCGGTCCTGGCCTCCCACCGCGTCGGCATCGAAGCCGATGATCTGATCGGTCCCGAAGCCCGCTGCGAACATGAAGATATCGTTGCCACTGCTGGCAACCATCATGTCGTTGCCGGCACCGCCAGTGACCGTATCGTTGCCAGTACCGCCATCGATAAAGTCATTGCCAGTGCCGCCGTTCAGGGTATCCGAGCCAATGCCGCCGAACAGTTGGTCGTTGCCGCCGCCACCATTGAGCGTGTCATTACCCACCCCGGCGGTGATGACGTTGTTCAACCCGTTACCGTTGCCGACGAAGTTGCCGACTCCGGTGTAGGTCAGATTTTCGACATTAGCGCCCAGTGTGTAGCTGGCCAGCGAAGTCTGCACGGTGTCCGTACCGCCACCCGCCACCTCGACCACCACGTCTAAGGCTGCATCGACGACGTAGGTATCGTTGCCGGCTCCCCCCAACATCCGGTCAGCACCTGCACCGCCATTGAGGAAGTCGTTACCCACCCCGCCGGTGATGGTGTTGGCCTGCGCGTTACCGGTACCGGTGAAGTTACCGGCGCCCGTATAGGTCAGGTTCTCGACGTTGGCACCGAGCTGGTAGCTCGTCAGGCTGGTTTGCACCAGATCGGTACCACCACCCAGCGCCTCGGTGACAAGGTCACCGACGTTGTCGACCACAAACGTGTCGTTGCCAGCACCGCCGTTCATGGCATCCGCGCCGAGCCCACCGTTGAGGGTGTCGCTGCCGTCCTCGCCATTGAGGACGTCGTTGTCGTCTCCACCGTTGAGGATGTCGTTGCCAGTGCCGCCAAACAACTGGTCGATACCGGCGAGGCCATTCAGCGTATCGTTCCCGCCCAGGCCAAGCAGCACATCGTTGCCTGCGGTGCCGGTGAGGGTGTTCGCCAAATCGTCGCCCTGCAGCACCACGCCCAGTGCCGCAACCGCCACCGTCGCCGCCGAGGTCACCGACTCCAGCGTACCGAAGCCATCGGTGTAGCGCACGATCACTCGCAGTTGCAGATTGACCTGCGCCGCACCAGGGGTGAAGGTCGCAGCGGTCGCGCCGTTGATGTCGGTGAAGGAGGCGCCGATACCTTGCTGCCACTGGAAGCTGAAGGTGCCCAGCCCATCCGGATCGGCAATCCCAGCCGTCAGCGCGGTCAGCACTTGCCCTTGATCCGGTGTCGTATCGCTGATCAGCAACGCGCCTGTCGGTGCATCGTTAACGTTGGCCACCGGCCCCAGGATGTTGGAGGAAGCGCTTTCGGCCGCACCGAAGTCATCCACGTAACCGACCACCACGCGCACCGCCTGGCCGACCTGAGCCTGGCCAAGCGCGAACGTGCTACTGGTAGCTCCGGCGATGTTGACGAAGCCAGGCCCGTTGTTCGCCTGCCATTGGTAGGTGAACTGCGGATTGCTGAGGCCATCAACGTCGATGATACTTGCCGGGTCAGCGGTCAACAGCTGGTTCTGCACGGCAAGCCCGGTGACGGTCGGCCCTTCAGTCGGTGCATCGTTAACGTTGGCCACCGGCCCCAGGATGTTGGACGAAACGCTTTCGGCCACACCGAAGTCATCCACGTATCCGATCACCACGCGCACTTCCTGGTCGACCTGAGTCTGGCCAAGCGCGAACGTGCTACCGGTAGCGCCGGCGATGTTGACGAAGCCAAGCCCGTCGTTCGCCTGCCACTGGTAGGTGAACTGCGGATTTTTGCTCAGGCCATCGAGGTCGATGATGCTCGCCGGGTCAGCGGTCAACAGCTGGTTCTGCACTGCAAGCCCGGTGACGGTCGGCCCTTCGGTCGGCGTACTGTTCCCGGACGAGTCGACGATCTCCAGCGTGCCCTTGGCATCCTGATACACCGCCCGAACGCGGATGTTCAGACCCGCCACATCGTCCGTCACCCGGTAGGTGGTGCCACTCGCCCGAGATGCCTCGCCAGCGGCGACGAAGATGATGTCGTCATAAACCCCCGAGCCGGCAATGGTTTCGACCTGCCAGTAGTAAGCCACCCCACCGGTCACCGCGCCGGTCGGATTGGTCACGCTTTGGTTGTCCGCGTCGTGTACCGCCCGATCACTGACGCGCAACAACTGGCCAGCAACCGGCGTTTCGTCACGCATACCGGTAGCGGCATCGAGGATTGCCAGATGGCCCGATGGGTCGTTGTTTTGCGCGGTCCCCACTCCGGACAACTGCGCAACGTCAGCGAACTGCAGTCGCTCGATGCCCGTCAGGCGATCGACGCCATCACGCCCCGCCACCGAGTCGGTCACAATGACCGTGTCGCCATCGATCTCGACGCCGTATTCCCCCGCAGTACCGGAGAACAGAGCGGTGTCGAAGCTGTCGGTGCCGGTCAGAATCTCCCGCACGATGACCAACTGGCCCGGGTTGTAAGTACCGTTCAGCATAAACGGCACCAGTGGCTCCATGCTGTTGAACGTGGCGATTTCCGCGCCAGTGCCATCAGCGTTCGCCCGTACGCTGATGCGTACGTTCAGCCACTTGTCACCGTCAATAATGTCGTCACCACCGCGACCTTCGATCAGGTCGCTGCCGCTACCGCCGAGGATGATGTTGCCGCCGTTGAAGAACGTCGCTCCGGCGGGCAGCAGATCAGCCAGGCCGTTGATCAGGTTGATGTTGGTCAGCACACTGCCGGTTGCACCCGCAGTGGGCAGCGAGGCGGCATCTTCGTTATCACCGCGCAGGAAGTCACCGTGCGATGACCCCGACAGACCTTCCATGATGTCGAAACGCACCTGCGCCGAAGCACCCGAACCCGGTACCGGCGGAACATTGAAAAAGCGGTCGGTGAAATCGATGGTCACGCCCTGGGCGAGCCCCTTGAAGGTTGCCCAGTCATAGCCGGAGCCGCCGATATAACGGTCACCGAAGCCGAGACTGCCGACCATGATGTCGTCGCCACCTTCGCCGTTGAACTTATCGTTCTCACTACCGCCGATGAACACATCGTGGCCGATGACAGGGTCGTTGCCGAGCGGGTCGAAGTTGTCGCCAGGTGCACCGTCCGAGGTGCCCTTCTCGATCCAGTCGTCGCCTTCGTTGCCCATGTCCTGTTCGTTGGCTTTGCTGCCCAGAATGAAGTCGTTGCCGTGGCCACCAATGGCCTCGGAGGCGTCCTCGCCGGTCACGATGAAGTCATTGCCGAACCCGCCAATGATCAGGTTGACGCCGTTGCCACCGTGCAGCACGTCGTTGCCGTCGCCACCCTGGATGTTATCGTCGCCGCCGCGGTCGCTGATGATGTCGTCGCCGGCGCCACCGCGCAGTTGGTCGTTGCCGTCACCGCCTTCGATGCGATCGTTGCCGCCGTCACCCCAGACCGTGTCATCACCACCACCCGCGATGAGGATGTCTGCATTGTTGGTGCCGCCCAGCACGATGTGCTCTTCACCTGTGTATTTGATGTAGTTGGCATCCGGCCCCGCGGTCAGCGGGTTGTCGCGGAACACCACCTGCTCGCCGTTATCGCCAAGCGGATCGGCGTTGCCCAGGCCATCGTTGTACTGCTTGCTCTGGTCCCTTTCCAGATAGAACGCCGGGTCCGAGAACACCAGCCCCGGCAAGTGCGTGGCCGAGGTGTTGGCCATGATCAGCTTGGCGAACGAGTTGCTTTCCAGTTCGGCGTTCATCGACAGGCCAGCGGTACGCTCTAGATAGTAGAAGCGGTCACCGTCCTGCAGTTTTTCCAACTGGTTCTCGAACACGAAGTTGAAGGTCGAGCCCAACATGCCGCCGAACGGGGTTTTCTCTTCGGCCAGGCCGCCTATCCAGAGGTCGATGGCATCGACACCCGTGACAGTCACACCCTTCAAATCATCGGCAGTACCCAGCAGCCCATCCTTGCCGGCCAGCGTTACATTGGCCCAGGCACCGGTGCCGTTGAGGAAGTCCAGGCGGTCAGCCGGCGCATCAGTACCACCGAATACCAGCGCTATGGCTGCAGCGCGTTTGCCTTCCAGCGTGGTCGCCGCCGTGATCGTGTCATGAGTGCCATAGGCCGCGATGAAGTTGATCAACGACTCCGGATGCTTGAGGTGCTGTACCAGATCGACCCAGCTGATGTAAGGCTTGAGTTGGGTATCACCGGTTTGGCTGTAGATGTCGCGGCGGACCGCATTGAGCGAAGCAATCCCCACGTCGCGGCCACGGGCGATATTGATCGCCGGCAGGTCAAGCGGCAGGCCGAGCAGGTTACTGCGCAGCGCCTCGGTGACGAACTCGTCGATTTCGTTACCGGCTTGCCGGGTCATCCCACGCACGATCGCACTGGTCGCATCCTCGGGCGTTACGCCACTGGCGGCGTACGCCAACGGGTTGAGGAACGCCGCGATCAGGCCGAGTTGCTGATCAGGATCAGCACTGTTCGGATCGCCGACCACGTTGAAGTCGACGTCGAAGCGATCGACGGTCTCGGTCAGCATCGAGTGACCAAACCGGTACACGGTGTGAGCGAACTCGGCGACGATCGAGGCATCGAGGTCAACGTCATAGACCTGGGTCGGTGCGAAGAACAGGTCGACGTTGGGCTGGATGGTCCGGGCAAACTCCTCGAACACCAGGTGCTGATACTGCATCTCGGTGCCGAACTTGGCAGCCTGGAACAAGCGCTCGCCATTCCACACCAGCGCATCGATCTCGACCTGGTTGGCGGGCAACCCGGTCACCGGAGTCAGCAGCCACTCGTTGAGGAAGGCCAGGTCACCCGAATCGAGCACGGTGTCCTTGGTCTGCGCGACCAGCCGATTGTGCTCAGAGTGGAAAATCGCATGCACCGCGGTCAGGCCAATGTTCTCGTTAACTCGGCCGTCGCCAGCGATGTAATGCGCATCGAGCAACTCGTTGTCATAGGCCAGGTTGGCCCCGGTCCGCGGATTGACCGGCACGGCGTTACCAATATCGGAATCCGCGTCAGGCACGAGCACGCCACCGCTGAACACCGGCGCTGCATTGTGGGCAATGTCGGCGAGGAACTGGTGACCGGTGCGCACCGCATTGGTCAGGCTAATGGGGGAAAGCGGATTGCCTTCGACCAGGACGTCATCAGCCGTGCCGCCCAGACCGTCAACCCCCTTCATCACGACCATCGGGAAGCCGTTCGGCCCCTTGATGAAATTGCCGTAGGCGTCGGTCGCCAACAGCGGCGAGTTACCGACGTCGGCATCGGTCAGGCGGATACCCAGGATGTCATTGGCCTGCGCCTTGACCACTTTCCAGGTCGCCATACCACCGATTTCGATGTCGTCTGCAGTCCCAAACTTGCCGTCCGCCCCCAGGTCACGGTTAGTGATCAGCCTGCCGGTCGCGATGGGGCCGTTGTCGGTCAGCTCATAACCGCGCAGGAAAACCTGATGCGACGGGTGCGAGCTGTAGGTCTGGTTTTGGTCCACGAATGGCGAGGTGGTGTTGGTGTGCTCACGGATGTCGTCGGCCGTGCCGAGAACGCCATCCGCCCCTGGCAGGTTGGTCGCGCGGGTCAGCACCATGAAGTTAGTGTTGCCGCCTGGCACATACAGCGGATCATCCGGTTGCAGCGGGATGAAGATGGTGCCCGAACCGCCTTTGGTCAGCAGGTCCAGACCATGATCGAAGAACTGCCCGAAGAAAGTCATCCAGGCGTTGAACGGCGCGGACAACCCCGCATCCGCCGTGGTGTTCTCGAACAGGTACACATCGTGGTCGTCGGCAGTACCGAACTGACCATCCATGCCGGGGCTGGCGACTATCCGTGTGCCATCCTTGAGCACGTCGTCGTTATCCTCCGCGCCGAAGTTGAGCACACCGTCCGCACCCGGGTCGTAAGCCGTGGCATAGGCTGCCGGGTTGTTCGACGTCTGGTCGACGATCAGATTACTGATGGTGCGCGGTTGCGAGTCAAACACGAAGCCGCTGGTCTGCTGATACGACGATCCCGGAATGGCCGGCGAGCCGGGGCCGAAGAAGCCGGCAGGCACACCTTCCGCGGGATTGAAGACTGGATCGGTCAAGCGCGGGAAGGTGTTATCCGCAGCACCAAACTCGGTGTTGTTGATGCCGTTGAGGTTCATCAGGTTGTTGTTCGAGCCATCGACCGCACGCAGGCCCAACGGCGCGCGGATATTCGGGATCAGCGAAAGGATGTCCTGACCTGCCGCGTCCGCCTCGGCAATCTTGATCTGATCAAGGATGAAGTTGAGGTCGGAGCGGACCATGTGAAGGCCCTCGCCACCCTCGGTGGCATTGACGACGGGTGTCGGCGCCGTCGGCACAACCGGCTCGCCGGGTTCCACCACGGCAGTCGGCTGCGAGAACAGCACTTCAGTCGTGCCATGACCATCCTGATAGATCGCCTTGACCCTCAGTGACAGCCCGGCAAGATCAGGCGAGACCTTGAAGGTGGTGCCGTCTGCGCTCTGGAATGCCAGATCACCGGCAGGCAGCAGAATGATGTCTTCGAAAATGCCGGTGCCCGGGTCGGCTTCGAACTGCCAATAGTAGGACACCGTGGCGTTGTTGATAAAACCCTGCAGATTACCCACCGCCATGTTGTTGGCATCGCGCACCCCGGCCACGTTCACCGTCAGCGTGTCGCCCACTGTAATTGCGCCGCCGTTTACATCCGTGACGGTTGGTCTGCCAACGGGTTGTGCATTCAGCCCCGGCACCAGCACTTGCTGGGTATCGACGAACTGCAGGCGTTCGATATGCAGCAAGGTATCAGTGCCGTCGCGACCCACTTCGGTATCGGTCACCGTCCAGACATCGTCCGCCACATTGTCCGTGCCGCGGGTGTCACGCGTCACCACATACTCGGACTGAAGCCCGGAGAAAATGGCGGTGTCGAAGGCCGCCCCGCCTGTCGAGGTGCCGGGCAGGATTTCCCGCACGGCCTTGAGCTGACCCGGGTTATACGTGCCATCGATCATGAACGGAATCATGTCGACCATGCTGTCGAAGCTGGCGATCTCGGGGCCGGTATGATTGACGTCACCGGCGTCATAGACCGCAATCCTGACGTTGAGCCATTTGTCGCCATCGATCAGATCATCACCACCGCGGCCCTCGATCAGGTCACTGCCATTGCCACCCAGGATGATGTTGCCCGTGGCAAAGCCAGTGGTCGGCAAACCGGCGTCGGCCAGAAACTGCTCCAGTCCACGGATCAGCGCCACATTGGTCAGCGCACTGCCCGTGGTGCCACCGTGGTCGACGATAGTGACCGCATTTACATTATCGCCCTTGAGCACATCGCCGAATTGCGAACCAGACAAGCCTTCGACCTCGGCAAAACGGTCGAGGATCGAGGCCGGCGACGCGCCGACCGGGTTGAACGGCCCGTTGTTCTGGTTTGGTGCGTTACCGTGTGGCTGCGCCAGCGCTGCCATGGTCAGGTCAACGGTCACGCCGACCCGGTCATTTTTGTGGGTTACCCAGTCGAAACCGGACATGCCGTCCATATTGTCCTGGGCATCGCTGCCGACAAAGATGTCATCGCCACCCTCGCCGATCATTTCGTCGAAGCCACCACCACCGACAAAGATGTCGTTGCCGATCACATCGTCATTGAGCAACGGCGAGGCGTTATCGCCAGGCGCGCCGTCCTGGGTGCCTTTCTCGATCCAGTCATCGCCTTCGTTGCCGGTGGCTGGCAGGTTGGTCTTGGCACCAAGGATGAAATCGTCACCCTGACCGCCGAAGGTGATGCTGACGTCTTCAGTGGTGATGATGAAGTCCTGGCCATCGCCCCCCAGGATCAGGTTGCCTCCAACCAGCATGCTGCCAGCCACGATCACATCGTTACCGGCATTGCCTTCCAGACGGTTGTCGCCGAACGAGTCGGTAATGATGTCATCGCCCGCGCCGCCCAGTACCGCATCGTTCCCGGCGCCACCTTCGAGGCGGTCGTTGCCGCCGTCGCCGTAAAGGGTGTCATCGCCATCACCGGAGACAATGATGTCATTGCCGGCGGTGCCACCGAGGACGACATGGTCTTCACCGGTGTATTGCAGATAATTACTGTCCGCACCCGCGGTGTTGGGGTTGTCGCGGATCACCAGCGGCACGATTTCCACGCCGTTGATCATCAAGCCGCCCGTCGGATCGGCTTTGCCGCCCGCGCCAAGGTTTGTGAACTGATTGGCCTGATTCACTTCCAGGGTGTATGTCGGCGTCAGGAATACCGTGTTCGACAGGTGAGTGACATCGGAGTTGAGCATGATCAGCTTGGCCAAGGAGTTGTTTTCCAACTCGGTGCCGAAGTTCAGGCCCGCGACGCGCGACAGATAGTAGAAGCGGTCGCCGTCCTGCAACGCCTCCATCTGGGTTTCAAACACGAAGTTGAACGACGAGCCGAGCATCCCGCCGAATGGCATCTTCTGCTCGGCGAGGCCACCGACCCAGAAGTCGATGTCGTCGACGCCCGTGATCGTTACACCCGTCAGGTCATCTGCGGTACCCAGTACCCCGTCCCTGCCGGCCTTCGTTACGTTGGCCCAGGCACCGCTGCCGTTAAGGAAGTCCAGGCGGTCAGCCGGCGAACCGGCACCACCGAACACCAGCGCCAGGGCGGCATCGCGTTTGCCTGCCAGCGTAGTCGCGGCCGTAATGGTGTCATGCGTGCCATAGGCCGCGATGAAGTTGACCAACGACTCGGGGTGCTTAAGGTTGTCCGCCCAGTCAGCCCAACTGATGTACGGCTTGAGTTGGCTGTCACCGGTTGATTCGTAAAACTCACGCCGCGCCTCATTCAACGTGGGGATGCCAGTGTCGCGACCACGCGCCAGGTTCAGGGCCGGCAAATCGAGCGGCAGACCGAGCAGATTGTTGCGCAACGCTTCGGTGACGAACTCGTCGATCTCGTTGCCGAGCTGGCGGGTCACACCGCGAATGATCGCGCCTGCCGCTTCGTCCGCGGTAGCCCCGCTGCCGGCGAACGCCAACGGGTTGAGGAAGGCCGCGATCAGGCCGAGTTGCGAGTCCGGGTTGTTCGGGTCCGTGAGGAGCGGATTGAATTCGGGGTCGAAGCGATCGACGGTCTCGGTCAACATCGAGTGACCAAAGCGGTACACCACGTGGGCGAACTCGGCGAGGATGGCCGGGTTGATCGAGGTGTCATAGCCGTTGGGGGCAAGGAATGCGTCGACCTGCGGCTGAACGGTCCGCGCGAACTCCTCGAACACCAGGTGCTGGTACTGCATCTCGGTGCCGAACTTGGCGGCCTGGAACAGGCGTTCGCCGTCCCACACCAATGCTGCGATTTCGGCGAGTGTAGCCGGTATCGCGGCAACATCGTCGACCAGCCACTCATTGAGGAACGCCAGATCGCCGGCGGCCAGGAGGGTGTCCTTGGATTGCTGGACCAGGCGGTTGTGCTCGGAGTGGAACACATGGTGCACGGCGGTCAGACCGATGTTCTCGTTCGCCCGGCCATCGCCGGCAATGTAGTGAGCGTCGAGCAGTTCGTTGTCGTAAGTCAGGTTTTTGCCGCCCGCGCCAACGGGCTGCGCATTGCCGATATCGGCGTCAGCATCCGCCTGCAGAACCCCGCCGACGGCTACCGGCGCGGCATTGTGGGCGATGTCGTCGAGGAAGCCATGCCCGGTGCTCACGGCGCTGGCCAGACTGATCGGAGCATCCCGGTTGCCTTCGACCAGTTGCGTGACGTCATCAGCCGTCCCGGCGATACCGTCAGCGCCGTTACTGATGCGCATCACCACCTGCGGCATACCGCTCGAGCCTCGCATGAAGTTGCCATACGCATCGGTTGCCAGCAGCGGCACGTTGTGCACATCGGCGTCGGTCAGGTTGATGCCGAGAATGTCACGGGCCTGGGCCTTGACCACTGCCCAGGTCGCCATGCCGCCATTTTCGCCGTCGCCGTCGTCGGCAGTGCCGTACTTGCCATCGGCGCCCAGATCGCGGTTGGTAATCAAGCGCCCCGTAGCAATAGGGTCACCTGCCGCGTTGAGGACGTACTCGCGCAGGAACACCTGATGCGACGGGTGCGAGCTGTAAGTCTGGCTCTGGTCTACGAACGGCGAGGTGGTGTTGGGCTGGCCATCATCGGAAGTGCCGACAATTCCGTCCGCGCCGGCCGTACGCACTGCCCGTGACAGCACCATGAAGTTGGTCGGGCTGCCCGGCACGAACAACGGATCGTCCGGCTGCAACGGAATAAACACAATGTCGGTACTGCTTTTGCTGAGCAGGTCGAGGCCGTGGTCGAAGAACTGGCCAAAGAAGGTCATCCACGAGTTGAAGCCGGCGGTCAGACCGGCGTCCGGCGATTCGTTGGGGATGAAGAACACTTGCTTGTCGTCAGCCGTGCCAAACACACCATCGAAACCTGGGCTGATCACCGAATCGGCACCGCCGTTCGCCGCAACCGCGGCCGGGTTGTTGGCGGTCTGATCATTGATCAGGTTACTGATAATCCGTGGCTGCGGGTCGATCACCGACCCGGTCCCGGCATAGGCCGCTCTATAAGAGGCATCCAGCAGGCGCAGGAAAGAATTATCCGCGGCGCCAAATTCGGTTTGCCCGGCGACCAGGTTGTTGTAGCTGCCATCGACGGTACGCAGGCCGAATGGCACCTGACTGTTGGGTAGCAAATCACTGAGGCTGGCGCCGTCGGCATGCGCTTCTGCGATGAAGATTTGCTTGAGGATGAATTCCAGGTCCGACCTGTTGAAATTGGCCATTTTGATTGCCCTCGATCTCTTTGGGGGAAGGACACGGGACGATAAGAATCCTCCCACGCCCAGTCAGGTGCTGGCTTGCGCAGTGTGTAGGTTCATTTTTTTGGCGAGCGCTGGCACGGAATGGCAGAGCCGATACACGGCCCCCAGTCCGGGATGCGCGCCTGGAATTCGCGAAAGAATGGCTCGCTGAGCGATCAGGCAGAGCGAACCCGAGCCCTGGGTGGGCCATGGAAACTTGAAGAAAAGGCGAACTTTTGGCACAGCCCCTTCACTGTGCAAAAGAACGAAATAATCGACATGGTGTGCTCCTTCGGGAACATCATCGCGCCTTGCGTTGCCAAAAAGTTGACAGGCTTGAGGCGGGCGGTTCCCTCAATGAGTAAGACTAAAGGTGCATAGCAAAAAATTGTCAATTTTACGACGCATAAAACAGACGATTGGTAACTGATCTCTCAACTAGCTGTTTTTAAAACACTTATAGGCAGTTCATCGCAGCATTAGAGCGAAACGTTATTTCAGATTGTGTCGACGCCACCTACGCTGCTGCCTATGGAAGCAACGCAGAGATTTGCAGGAGATCCGCCCTAGAGCGACCACCCTGCTTATCGACCAGCTGCCTGCGGACTACATCTGTTAGCTGTTGCGCCGCAAGGGCCAACGGCTTTTCGAAGAGGGGTCACCCAAATGCACAAACAGTCGAGCAGTCGATCCGAACTGGCTGACGCGCTTTTTCGACTCCGCCGCAGTTTTTACTCGTTAGCAGGATTCAGCGGCGTCATCAACGTCATGATGTTGACGCCAGCCATCTATATGCTGCAAGTCTATGATCGGGCCTTGGTCAGTCGAAACGTCACAACGTTGACGATGTTGACCATTCTGGTAATAGGCCTGTTCTTGCTGATGGCCACGCTGGAAATGTTCCGCACCCGTGTGCTGATCCGGGTCGGCAACCGCCTCGACATGGACCTCAATCGACGCATTTTCACCGCAGCATTCGAGCGCAACCTGAGCCGCGCCGGAGGTAATCCGGCCCAGGCCCTGCAGGATCTCGCGCAGGTGCGTCAGTTCCTCACCGGCAATGGCCTGTTCGCTTTCTTTGATGCGCCATGGACGCCGATCTACCTGCTGGTCGCCTATCTGATCCACCCGCTGCTCGGACTGATCACGCTGATCGGCTCGCTGATTCTGGTGGGCCTGGCTTATCTCACCGAGAAGGCGACGCAAAAGCCGCTGGCCGAAGCCAATCAGGCCGCCCTCTCCTCCGCCAGCTACGCCAACAACAACCTGCGCAACGCCGAGGTCATCGAGGCCATGGGCATGCTGCCGTCGATCGGCAAACGCTGGTACCAAAGCCATTTGCGCATTCTGGAAATGCAGACCCTGGCCTCAGACCGTGCCGCCCTGATCAGCAGCACCGGGCGCTTCGTGCGTATTACATTGCAGTCGCTGATCCTCGGCGCCGGCGCGCTGCTGGCGATCGAAGGCAAGATCACCCCCGGGATGATGATTGCTTGCTCGATCCTCACCGGCCGCGCGCTGGCCCCGGTGGAACAAGTCATCGCGTCGTGGAAGCAGCTGATTGGCTGCCGTTCGGCTTGGGGGCGGTTGAACGAGATGCTGAGTGACTATCCGCGCCGGCCACCGAGCATGTCGCTGCAGCGGCCGCTGGGCATGGTGGCAGTGGAGAATGTGTATGCCGGTGCCCCCGGCACCAGCAACACGATTCTGCGCGGGGTGAGCTTCAACCTTTCCCCCGGCGAAAGCCTTGGCATTATCGGTCCATCCGCCTCGGGCAAATCCACCCTCGCCCGCCTGTTGGTCGGCGTCTGGCCGGCACAGGCCGGCAAGGTGCGCCTGGACGGCGCGGACATATTCACCTGGAACAAGGGCGAACTTGGCCCCTGGCTCGGTTACCTGCCACAGGACGTGGAGCTGTTCGAGGGCACCATCGCCGACAACATTGCGCGCTTTGGCGAAGTGGACAGCGACGCGGTCATCCGCGCCGCACGAACGACTGGAGTGCACGAGATGATCCTGCGTTTAGCGCAGGGTTATGAGACCCATCTGGGCACCGATGGCAGTCCGCTTTCCGGTGGCCAGAAGCAACGCATCGCCTTGGCCCGCGCGCTTTATGGAGAACCCAATCTGATTGTGCTGGATGAGCCGAACGCCAACCTCGACGACGTCGGTGAAAAGGCCTTGGTCGATGCGCTGGCCCAACTCAAAAACCGCGGCGCTACCGTCATTCTGATTTCCCACCGTCCCAATGTGCTCTGCGCCGTCGATAAGGTGCTGATGCTGCGCGACGGTGGCGTGCAGATGCTCGGCACTCGCGACGAAGTATTCGCAGCGCTGCGCAAGGCCAGTGTGATGCCTGCAGGCGCGTCAACTCCGCTGGCCTCCGTCAAAGCACGGGAGTAACCGATCATGCAAATGAGCCAACACACCGACATGATTCATTCCGACCCCAGGCACCTGGTGGATCTGGACGTCGGAAAACCCATGCGCTGGGGCATGTGGCTGGTGCTCGCCGGCTTCGGCGGCTTCCTTCTGTGGTCCTGGCTGGCGCCGCTGG
This sequence comes from Pseudomonas sp. Hz4, assembly GCF_054898165.1. Taxonomy (NCBI): domain Bacteria; kingdom Pseudomonadati; phylum Pseudomonadota; class Gammaproteobacteria; order Pseudomonadales; family Pseudomonadaceae; genus Pseudomonas; species Pseudomonas sp. Hz4. The sequence goes on from NZ_CM142719.1 coordinate 3,757,006, forward strand.
ATGCCGGCGTGGTCGCGACAGGCACGGTCAAAGTCACCAGCAATCGCAAAGCCGTACAGCATCTGAGCGGCGGCACCGTGGAGGCCATTCTTGTTCGCGAAGGCGATGCGGTGAAAAAAGGCCAGGAGGTGGTCCGTCTCGACTCGCTGCGTGCCGTTGCCGAACAGGGTGCGGTCAGCGCCCAGTACATCGTCAGCAAGACGGTGGAAAACCGCCTGGAAGCGGAACGTGACGGCCGCGATGTGGTGAACTACGACCCCGAATTGCTCAAGCGCTTCGGGAATGACCACCGCCTGGTGGCCGCCATGAATCTGCAACAACGTCTGCTGGACACCCGGCGCGCCGGCCTCGCTGGCGAAATCAGCATCCTGCAGGAAAACCTCGCGGCGTCGGCGGTTCAGCTCAAGGGACTGCAGCAGGTCTATGGCTCCCGCGCCTCGCAGATCAACTTCCTCAACCAGGAACTAAAAGGCACCCGCGTGCTGGCGGCCGAAGGCTATGTGCCGCGCAACCGTCTGCTTGAACTGGAACGCAGCAATGCCGACCTCTCCGCTGGCCAGGCCGAGAACCTCAATAACATCGCTCGCATACGTAGCCAGACCACCGAAATCAAGCTGCGCATCCTGCAGCGCCAGCACGATTACCAGAAGGAAGTCGAATCGCTGCTCACCGACACCGCCAAGGAAAACACCACCCTGGCCGACCGCTTGCGTGCGCTGGACTATGAAGTGACCCACACGGTAATCCGCTCGCCGATCGATGGCATCGTCCAGTCCCTGAGCATTGCGACCATCGGCGGGATCATTCAGCCCGGCTTCAAGATCATGGAAATCGTTCCGGACAACGAACCGCTGCAGGTCGACGCGATGATTCCCGTGCAGGCGATCGACAAGATGTTCCCCGGCCTGGCCGTAGACATTGCCTTCCCTGCCTTCAACCATGCCCAGACGCCGAACATACCCGGCCGCGTGAAAACCGTTTCCGCCGACCGCCTGCTCGACGAGGAAAGCAAGGAACCGTTCTACCTGGCTCAGGTAGAAGTCACGCCCGATGGTATGAGCCTTCTTGGCAGCAATCACATTCGCCCCGGCATGCCCGCCAGCGTCACCATCAAGACGGGCGAGCGCAACATGATGAGCTATCTTCTAAAACCGATGCTCGAACGTGTCGACAGCTCCTTCAAGGAACAATGAAATGGACCGTCCTTGCCTGTTCTTTTGCCTGCTAGCGGTGTCCCTCCCGGCCAGCGCCATGGACCTCAAACAAGCCTGGGATCTGTTGCAGTATCAAGGCCCTGTCTATCGCGCCGCCGTGCATGAAAAGGAGGCCGGTGTGGAAAACCGCGCCATCGGCATGGCGGGTTTGCTACCGCAGATCAGTGCCTCGGCCTACGACAACAAGGTCAATGGCACCCAGCGCCAGAGCGGCGTCGAAAGGGATCTCGACTACGACTCAAAGGGCGCTAACGTGCGCTTGCGCCAGCCGCTGTTCAACAAACAGAAAATGGCCGAGTACCGCCAAGGTAAACAGCGTGCCGACTACAGCGTCTCAGTGTTCGATGCCAAGAGTCAGGACGCCGCGGTGCGCCTCGCCGAAAGCTATTTCGACGTGCTTTTGGCCAGCGAAACCATCGTCCTCGCCAAGTCCAAGCTGAGCGCCTTCGATGAGCAACTCGCCTCGGCGAAACGGCGCATGGAGCTGGGGGCCGGCACTGTCACCGACATCGACGAGTCGGTCGCTCGCCGCGACCTCGCCGCGGTTGAGCTGATCGAAGCGCAGGACAACCTGGTCAATGCGCGCCGCAAGCTTGAGGAGCACATCGGAGAAACCCCCGAATCCCTGACCACCTTGCGTCCGAACTTCAATACGCCACCGCTGCTACCGAGCAACCTGCAGGACTGGTTGGTCAAAGCCCAGAGCGACAGCCCGCTGATCCATGCGCGCCGTCATAGCAGCGACCTCGCCGAAGAAGAAGTAAAGCGCGCCAGGGCCGGCCACTGGCCGACACTGGATTTCGTTGCCGGCTACACCGCGGGCGATAGTCAATCAATCTCCGAGCTCAATCAACGCAACCGCTACGGCTCAATCGGGCTGGAAGTAAACCTCCCGTTGTACAACGGGGGTGGCACCAGCGCGTTGACACGCCAGGCGAGTGCCAATAGCTATAAGGCCCTGGACGAACTCGACGCCACGCGCCAGGAAGTCATCTCCGGCACCACCCGTGAGTATCGCGGCGTACAGAGCGGCGCCACCCGTATTCAAGCGCTGGAGAGGGCCGTGGAGTCCAACGAACGTTCGCTGACTTCAACACGCAAAGGCTTCAAAGAAGGAGGCACCAGCACCAACTCGGATGTCCTCAATGCCGAAGAGCTGCTCTTCGTTGCCCGCCACGATCTGTTCGAGGCCAAGCTGCGCTACTTGATGTCGCGCCTGCGTCTGGCCTCTTCGGTGGGCAGTCTGGGCGACGACGATATCGACCACATCAACGACTACCTCGGCCCGGAACTGTTGGTCACCCACTGACGTTCGCAATTTCAGCATGAGACCCAGGAAGTCATTTCCGGGCTCTCTACCTGCTGACGCCCTCCTCTGCGTTTCTGAGCGGACGCTAATCGTAGAACGGCGCAACCAACGCCCGACTGCCGACGAAAAAGCTGTCGGCAACCAGTCGCAGCGGCTGGAGGTCCAGGTCACTGGCTTTGTCGTTAATCAGCTGTTGGAAATGTCGATACACCGCCGAGTACTCACCCTCCTCCGATACGGCTTGGCGCACGCCGTCGATACTCAACAGGGCGCCACCGTTATCCAGTCGCAGGATGCCTTCGGTGCAGCGAATCTCGATACTCCAGAGTTCGTCGTGACCGTGGTCGAAATCGAACTCCGCGCGGACATCGAGGTGGTGCGCGTCAGACATTTTAATGGAAGCGGCGATAGGCGACTGGCAGTTGCTGGGGACTCGCAGTTCGGCAGACTCGACAAACAGCGGCAGCGCCAGCAGATGGGTTGCAATCGACAAGGCATTGATGCCGGGATCGAAGACGCCCAAACCTCCGGGTTGCCAGATCCATGCCTGGCCTGGGTGCCACTTGCGCACGTCTTCCTTCCAGTCGATCTGTACGCTTCGCAGGGTGCGGTTGGCCAGCCAGTTGCGGGCGGCTTCAATGCCGGGTGCGTAGCGTGAATGCCAGGCGAACAGACCGCTGACGCCTTGCTCATCCGCCTGATTCACCAACGCCATCGCTTCACCCAACGTGGCGCACGGCGGTTTTTCGACCAGCACATGTTTGCCAGCGGCCAGCGCTTGTTGCACCAGAACGAAGCGTCCTTGCGGCGGTGTGCAAAACGCAATCGCATCGACGGACGGGCCGTTTTCGAGCAGTTCGCTCAGGGACTGAAAGTTCGCTACCCCGGCGCAGGGCTGCCCTTGCGTTGCGACAGATACCAACTGGAACGCGGGGTTGGCGTTGATAGCTGGAACGTGTTGATCCTGGGCAATCTTGCCGTAGCCCACCAGACCGAGACGGATCGGTTGCATCAATGACTCCTGGTCTTTTGTTTTATCTTGGGAAGCGAACTGGCAAGGTTACGTTTGTATAGCGGGGAAGTCATTGATGACATGCTTTCGGATGCGCAGCTGATAGACCCCCAAAAAATGAATCCGACGTGTTCAGGTCTGCTCCGCAGCCCAGCGGGAGCAAGTTCCCTCGCCACAGGAACGGTGTCAGTCTTGAGATTTGCGCGGCCAACAAGTGCTGAATACCAGACACAAAAAAGCCCACTGACCGTTACCGGTTCAGTGGGCTTTTCGATTACGCCTCTAGTTACAGAGCCATATCACGAGCAGCATTAGCCTTCGGCGCCTTCGGCGCCTTAGGCGCTTCCGCCGGAGCAGCAGCCGAGGCCACCGCCTGACCCATCACCGGCGGCGGAGTCAGCTGCAACACCTTGGCGGTGTAAGCCCACTCCTGTGCAACCTTTTCAGGACTGCTATTGAGCTGAGTGCCATAACTCGGCACGATCTGATGCAGCTTTTCCTGCCAGGCCGGCGTTGCAACCTTGTCCTTGAACACTTTCTGCAGCACGGTCAGCATGATCGGTGCAGCAGTCGAAGCGCCCGGCGATGCGCCCAGCAAACCAGCGATGGTGCCGTCTGCGGAAGCAACGATTTCAGTACCCAACTTCAGCACACCACCGGCCGCTTCATCGCGTTTGATGATTTGCACGCGCTGGCCGGCTTGCCACAGGCGCCAGTCTTCTGCCTTGGCGTTCGGGAAGTATTCTTTCAGGGCGTTGAGGCGGTCTTCGTCAGACAGCATCAGTTGGCTGGCAAGGTACTCGACCAGCGGGTATTCCTTGATGCCGACTTTGGTCATTGGCCACACGTTGTGCGTGGTGGTGGTGGTCAGCAGGTCCAGGTACGAGCCTTCTTTCAGGAACTTGGTGCTGAAGGTCGCGAATGGGCCAAACAGGATGACGCGCTTGCCGTCCAGGACACGGGTGTCCAGGTGCGGAACCGACATTGGCGGTGCGCCAACGGAGGCTTTGCCGTAGGCCTTGGCCAGGTGTTGCTCGGCGAGGGTCGGGTTTTCGGTGACGAGGAACGAGCCGCCTACCGGGAAGCCTGCGTATTCCTTGGCTTCAGGAATGCCCGATTTCTGCAGCAGGTGCAGTGCACCGCCGCCCGCGCCGATGAACACGAACTTGGCGTCGGTTTCGGATTTGCTGCCGTCTTTCAGGTTTTTGTAGCTGACGCGCCAGCTGCCGTCTTCATTCTTGGTGATGTCTTGCACTTCGCTGGACAGTTTCAAGTCGAATTTTGGCGTGGTTTGCAGGTGCGCAACGAACTGGCGGGTGATCTCGCCAAAGTTGACGTCGGTGCCGATCGGGCTCCAGGTGGCCGCGATTTTCTGGTTCGGGTCACGCCCTTCCATCATCAGCGGAACCCACTTCTTGATCACAGCCGGGTCTTCGGAGTACTGCATACCGGCGAACAGCGGGCTCGCTTGCAGGGCTTCGTAACGCTTCTTCAGGAATTTGATGTTGTCATCGCCCCACACAAAGCTCATGTGCGGCGTGGAGTTGATGAACGAACGCGGGTTTTTCAGCACGCCTTGTTGAACTTGCCAGGCCCAGAACTGACGGGAGATCTGGAAGGCTTCGTTGATTTCAACGGCTTTCGGGATCTGAACGTTGCCCTTGTCGTCTTCCGGGGTGTAGTTCAGCTCAGCCAGCGCGGAGTGACCGGTACCGGCGTTGTTCCAGCCATTGGAGCTTTCCAGGGCGACGCCGTCGAGGCGCTCGATCATTTCCATCGAAGTGCCGGGTTCCAGCTCATTGAGCCAAACACCCAGGGTCGCGCTCATGATGCCGCCGCCGATCAGCAGTACATCAACTTTCTTTGCCTCTTCCGCGTGAACGGACGTGATCCCCATCGACAAAGCCAGCCCCAGCAGGGCCGTGTTCATTTTTTTAAACATGTGTAGCACCTATGATAAAAGCCATCCGCCCTTCCATCTTCACTTACGAGCCCTTTGTTTACGGCATTCAGGCAGGATGTCGTGGGTTCTCGCACATGACGATTGGAGGGAGGGCACACAAGGCCGACGTGTCTCCATCGACCTCAGTTTATATGTCCCTACTGAACTGACTTTTTATCATTATTGGCTTCAGCTACTTGAGCGACAGTGATTCTGTTGGCGCGTCTCAAGGACGCGCAAACTGAATAGGTCAAAGCAAGTTGAGGCGAAGAATATCACGACCGGACAAACCCGCGCGTCTGTTGCCGACTTGATAGTCCGGGCACGGGCGCCGGGTCCACTATACTGATCCTGATTTTTCTCGTGAGCCGGTGAGGAGCAGTCATGAGCGACAAAGACGATTTGCGCAAATATTCCTCCCATGTGGTCGACGGCGTGGAGCGCACGCCCGGCCGCGCGATGCTGCGGGCCGTGGGTTTCACGGACGAAGACTTCAAAAAACCGCAGATCGGCATCGCCTCCACATGGGCGATGGTCACGCCCTGCAACATGCACATCGACAAGCTGGCCATTGAAGCCGAAAAAGGCGCGAATGCCGCCGGCGCCAAGGGCGTCATTTTCAACACCATCACCATATCCGACGGCATCGCCAACGGCACCGAGGGCATGAAGTATTCGCTGGTGTCGCGCGAAGTGATCGCCGATTCCATTGAAGTCGTGGCCGGCTGCGAAGGCTTTGACGGTCTGGTGACCGTGGGGGGTTGTGACAAGAACATGCCGGGCTGCCTGATCGGTATGGCGCGGCTGAATCGCCCTTCCATCTTCGTCTATGGCGGCACCATCCGGCCGGGCGCCGGTCACACCGATATCATCTCTGTGTTCGAGGCCGTGGGTCAGCACGCGCGGGGGGTTATAAGCGAGATTCAGGTCAAGCACATCGAGGAAGTGGCGATTCCCGGCCCCGGTTCCTGCGGCGGCATGTACACAGCCAACACCATGGCGTCCGCCATTGAGGCGTTGGGCATGAGCCTGCCCGGTTCCAGCTCTCAGGACGCCGTCGGCAGCGCCAAGGCTTCAGACAGTTTCCGCGCTGGCCAGCAAGTGATGGAGCTGCTCAAGCTGGACCTCAAACCGCGCGACATCATGACCCGCAAAGCCTTTGAAAATGCGATTCGGGTAGTGATCGCCCTCGCTGGCTCGACCAATGCCGTGCTGCATCTGCTGGCCATGGCGCATGCCGTGGATGTCGAGCTGACGCTGGATGATTTCGTCGAGCTGGGCAAGGTTTCCCCGGTGGTGGCCGACCTGCGCCCCAGCGGCAAATACATGATGAGCGAACTGGTTGCCATCGGCGGCATCCAGCCGCTGATGAAGCGCATGCTCGCCGCCGGCATGCTGCATGGCGATGCGCTGACGGTCACCGGCAAAACGCTGGCCGAAAACCTGGAAAGCGTGCCCGACTACCCCGAGGGTCAGGACGTGATCCTGCCCTTCGACCAGCCGATCAAAAAGGACTCGCACTTGGTGGTGCTGCGCGGCAACCTCTCGCCCACCGGCGCGGTGGCCAAGATCACCGGCAAGGAAGGCTTGCGCTTTGAAGGCACGGCTCGTGTGTATCACGGCGAGGAAGGTGCGTTGGCGGGCATTCTAAACGGCGAAGTCAAGGCCGGCGATGTGATCGTGATCCGCTACGAAGGTCCCAAGGGAGGGCCCGGCATGCGCGAAATGCTTTCGCCCACGTCGGCGGTCATGGGCAAGGGGTTGGGCAAGGACGTTGCGCTCATCACCGACGGCCGCTTCTCCGGCGGTTCACATGGGTTTGTGGTGGGGCATATCACGCCCGAAGCCTTTGATGGCGGGCCGATCGCGCTGATTGAAGACGGCGACAAGATCACCATCGATGCCGAAACACGGCAGATTACGGTCGATGTCTCCGACACCGAGCTGGCCGAGCGCAAAACCCGCTGGGTGCGCCCGGAATCCAAGTACAAACGCGGGGTGTTGGCCAAGTACGCGAAGACCGTGTCCAGCGCCTCGGAAGGCGCCGTCACGGATAAATACCTCTAACGCCTCAAAGCCGAAACCGATCCACCGACTGCGAGAGCTTGCCCGCCAGGGTGGACAGTTCATCGGTGGTGGTGGCGGTCCGGCCAATGACCTTGCTGTTGCCTTCGGACATGCCGGCAATCATCTCCACCTGATGGGCGATTTCATTGCTGGCCAGACTCTGCTCACCGATGGTGCGGGTAATGTCATTGACCAGCTGAGTGGTGTTCAGCGTGGCGTCGAGGATTTCCCGAATGGCGCGCTCGACATCGGCGGTCACCGCCATGCCTTTGTCGACCTGCGCCACGCCCGCCTCCATGCTGGTCACCGCCTCGCGGGTGCTTTGCTGGATGCGTGAAACCATCGTGGCAATTTCCTGGGTGGAGGCGCTGGTGCGTCCCGCCAGGCTCCGTACTTCGTCGGCCACCACGGCAAAACCACGCCCTTGCTCACCGGCGCGAGCCGCTTCGATCGCAGCGTTGAGCGCCAGCAGGTTGGTTTGATCGGCGATGCCCTTGATCACCTGGATGATGCTGAAAATCCCCTCGGACTCCTTGTCCAGCGTGCGGATCACCTGGGCCGATTGCTGCGCCGAACGCGCAATACCGTCCATATCGTTGACCACCTGATGGATCACCCGACCGCCATCCTTGGCCAGTGCCTCGGCCTGATTGGCCATGTTCAGCGCCCGCTCGGCATGCCGGGTAATTTCCTCGATACTCGCGGTCATTTCGCTGGCTGCAGCCGCCATGGTGCTGGCCGCTACGCTTTGCTGCTGGCTGCTACCGGCCACTTCGTGGCAGCCACTGCTCAATTGCTCGCTCATGCCACTCACGCCATGGGCATTGCTGCGCACGACTTCGATCATGCCGCGCAGGTCGCGCTGCATGGTCGCAAGGCTGCGAATCAGCGCGCTGGCTTCGTCCTTCTGAATGGGCTCGACAATCGGTTCGCTCAGATTGCCATGGGCGATGCTGTGGGCGATGCGGCTGGCGGCCTGCAACGGTCCCATGATGCTCAGGATCACCCAGCGGCCCTGGGCGAGCAGCAATAACAGGCTGGCGATGAGTACGCTGCCAAGGGTGAAGTTGGCGTTGCTGATGACTTTTTGAGTGCCGGCGCTGGTCTGTTGGGTGTTGGTTTCGATCAGTTCACTGAGAGCGGCCATCTGGTCTTCCAGTTGGCTGAACGCAGTATTGAAGGTGCCCAGATCTTTTTGAGCAGCTTCCGGATTTTCCAGCGCCAACCCGACGATCCGTTCGGCTGCGCTGATGTAGTTGTCGAGGCTTGGCTTGATTTTGTTCAGGCCCGCTTTAATGGTGTCGTTGACCGGCAGCTTGAGGTTTTCACCGAGCATGTCACGAAAATGCGCCGCATGTTCCTCGATGGAACTGCGCACCTCGGCTTTGCTGCTGGTACTTTTGCCCAAGCCCACCACCATCGCGGACAGCACGTCGGCGCGTAATGCGTCGTGCATCATGTCGGCTTCGAGGTGATTGCGCAGCGCGGTCATACTGACCTCGTTGTCATTCACCGCTGCAGCCATCTGGGTGTTCCCCCAATAACTGACCAGGCTCATGATCAATGCGGTGAGCAGGCCGGTGCCAATCAGCAGAATCAAACGTAATTTTATGGACACTCTGTGGATCCTCTCTCGTCACGTTTGTCAGTTGCGTAATGCCAACTGCGGATTGGTTTGCTGAAGAGGCTATCGGCTGGCGCGAGCGGTTATTTAAGCGAACATCCATACGCGCATGTCTTTACGACATGCGGTGTCTTGCCGGTTTGATTGCGCCCTGATCAAGCAGCAGAGTAGTGGCGAGTCACGCCGACGACGCCCGGCCATAAAAAGACTTTGCTTCGGTTGGTTTTTTTGTTCGAACTATCAGGAACCATCAGCAGTACTGAACTTGTCGATGCAGGCCTGCAACGTCAGGGCATTGCCCAGTGCAAACCCGCTGGCGGTGTTATCGAAGATGCACCAGGTGTTGATCCCCTTCCGCACCGAGTTTTGCACTTGCTGCGCCAACGCCTGCAATCGATCCGGCTCATAGTCACTGTGATAAATACGCGGCGAGCCATGCAGCCGCCAGTAATGGATTCCAGGCCAGCCGCCCGGTGTCCCGCCACCGGTCATCGGCGACGGATCAGCCGCGACCCGCCCGACGCGCTGCTCAATCAACAAAGCGTCTGCGTTCAGCCAGGTTTCATGCCGGGGCTCAAGGACCAAAGCCCCAGCATAACGCTGCCGCAGCGCCAGGAAAAAGTCTGTGGCGATGCCTTCGTCGAAAGCCAGTGACGGCGGCAACTGAACCAGAAGACAACCCAACGAATCGCCAAGCGCCGTACATTGGGAAAGAAACTCATCCAGCAGCCGCTCACAATCCTGCAATCGCTGAACATGAGTGATGAGCTTGGGCACCTTGACCGAAAAACGAAACGGCTCCGGTACCGACTTCGCCCAGCGTAAATACGTTTGCGGCCGATGCGGGCGATAAAACGTGCTGTTGATTTCTACCGCCGTCAGGTGCGACGCGTACCGCTGCAAATGCGTGCCGTGGCCAGGAAACATCGGCCAGTGCTCACGAGGCAGATTCCAGCCCGCACAACCGATGTAAAACAACGAGTCCAGATTCGCCCCAGCCAAGAGTTTTCACCTTCATTTTCGGAGTACCGCCTCGAACTTAACTTCGAGACAAGCCCTCAACACAAGTTCTTTTTTGCCTCGGCTGCATGCTAGGTTCCATGATGACCGATGAGTGATAGTTTTCACTGTCGTTCTGACTACCCACAACAACAAATGCAGAACCAGACCATTACCGTGTCAGACGTGGCGTTGGTCCGCCATCACTTCTCGGCACAAGCACTCAAGGGCACCGAAGTGGTGCCAACAGAAACCGAGAACTTCCAGAGTTGGCAAAAACAGAAAGGCCACTGGTTGCTGGTAGGTCGACAAGCGTTCAAGTTCTGATTCTTGCGTAACGAAGGGGACACCCTCCTGCCAGGCAACTCGATCACACGGAGTGCAAGGTGCGTGGCGGTCATGTCTGCCGATTCAAACTGCGGCCAATCGTAGAAAAGGCCAGCGAGCCTCGTGTTTCACCCCACTCGCCAACCCCCGCACCAGAACGCTACAGTGACGCAACCGACACCTGAGAAACGATGAACATGGATGGACTTCACCAAGGAAGTTGCCTCTGCGGCACAGTAAAATATCGTGTGGCCGCCGAGCTGAAAGCGGTTACCCATTGCCATTGCAGCCAATGTCGCAAGGGCCACGGGGCAGCGTTCGCAACGTATGCAAGCGCGCCCAGGTCTGCGATTACGGTCATCGCGGGCGTCGAAACGCTGAGAACCTATCACTCGTCTGAAGGCGTCTCTCGACAGTTCTGTAGCAACTGCGGCTCTTCGCTGTTCTGGTCTGATTCCAAGGGCGCATTTTTGGAGTGGATGTCAGTGGCGATCGGCACGCTGGATACGCCGTTTCTGAGTGAGAAACAGAAACACGTATGCGTCGATTCGAAAGCGCCGTGGTACGCAATCGAAGATCAGTGGTCACGGACGGGGTGATAGCTTTCGGACAAAAGGCGAATCCATATGAGGTACATTGATACCCGATCCGCCAAACCGGACAACAACCCTCAAATTCTCCTGGGATGACACCGTGAATGCCAATCAGAAGCTGCGGACTTTCGACTTGATTCTTGAGGCCGTGTTGCCGGAGTTCCGCGACCGGGTGGCCGAGTACCTGCAGCTCTACGAGGAAGCGCTACACGACGACATTACCCACTCTGACGCGCGGCGTGCATCGGCCAATCAGCTCAGGGGTTACCTGCGAGGCCTCAACACGACCAGAGTGTTGGGCATGGCTGATTGGGAAGCGCTGGACCGCCGTGTTGCTGAGTCGTGGTTATGATTGATGCGACAACCCGCGGCTTGAAGTTAAATTCACTGATGGGAGGACCGTACTATGACGACGCGAACTGAAACTGCCATCCTGGCCGGTGGTTGCTTCTGGGGCATGCAGGATTTGCTAAGACGCTACCCCGGCGTGGTGTCCACGCGGGTAGGCTACTCGGGCGGTGATGTGCCCAACGCGACTTACCGCAACCATGGCACACACGCGGAAGCGATCGAGATCGTATTCGATCCGGACCAGATCACCTATCGTCAGATCCTCGAATTTTTCTTCCAGATCCACGATCCGACGACGAAGAATCGTCAGGGTAACGATGTGGGTATGAGCTACCGCTCAGCACTCTTCTATCTCGACGACGAACAGAAACAGGTGGCCGAGGACACGGTGGCCGACGCTGATGCATCCGGCCTCTGGCCCGACAAGGTCGTCACTGAGATCCTGCCCGCAGGCCCGTTCTGGGAAGCAGAGCCGGAACATCAGGACTACCTCGAACACTATCCCAACGGCTACACCTGCCATTTCATTCGGCCAAACTGGAAGCTGCCCAAACGAGGGTGATGGTGAGGTCAAAAGCGGTCCCGCCGACGGCGTCGACGAGACCGTTTCTGCCCCGGATTTGTAACGCTCTGTATGTTCGCGGGCGATCTTACACAGCGATACATAACCCCTGGATCAGGACACATACGCAGTACATGAAGGTGAAAAAGTGGGTGGCGTCGCAAACCTGATGTTCTCCGATGAACCCAGGCTAAAGAGCCCAACACCCATGCAGGAGCCACCTCATGATCAATGAAATCGATACCGTGCTTTATACCGGCAAGACCCACACGACCGGGGGCCGTAACGGCGAGTCGCAAAGCGACGACGGACGTTTGGACGTCAAGCTTTCCGCCCCGGGTTCGTCAGGGAGTGGCACCAATCCCGAACAGCTGCTGGCGGCAGGTTGGTCGGCCTGTTTCATCGGTGCAATAGGTAAGGCGGCCGCCGCATTGAAGGTGACCCTGCCGACTGACGTCGCCGTCGATGCCGAAGTGGACCTGGGCAAGACCGAAGACGCCTTCTTCCTTCAGGCGCGCCTCAATGTAAGCCTTCCGGGCCTGGACCCTGCTGTCGCACGGGCGGTGGTGGATGGCGCCCACCAGAGGTGCCCGTACTCCAAAGCGACCCGTGGCAACATCGACGTCACGATCAATCTGGTTTAACCAAAACACCCTGTGCGGCCTGCCTTTCCGGCAGGCTGTGCTGGCAATTGCTGCAAGCCGCTCAATCGTCCTCATGCAACTTGATACCGCGGGCGTGAAGCAGATGCGGGACCACCAGCACCAGCAGCGTTAGCGCGAGGAACGAGGCTGCAATGGGTTGCGTCACAAACACCAGCCAGTCTCCCTCACTGATGGACAAGGCGTTGCGCAGCTGCTTCTCAGCCATGGGCCCGAGCAGCATGCCGACGATCACGGGCGCGACGGGAAAATCGAAACGGCGCATCAGCACGCCGCCCCAACCGATCGCCAGCATCAGCAACAGATCGAAGGAAGAATGGCGCATGCCGTACACGCCGATGGTGGCAAACACCAGAATGCCGGCGTTCAGATACGGCCGGGGAATCTGCAGGAGCTTGACCCAAAGGCCCACCAAGGGGAGGTTCAACACTAACAGGATCACGTTGCCGATATACAGCGAGGCCACCAGGGTCCAAACCAACTCCCCCGACGTCTGGAAGAGCATCGGACCCGGTTGCAGGCTGTAGTTCTGGAACGCGGCCAACAGAATCGCCGCGGTGGCGGACGTCGGTATGCCGAGCGTGAGCAGCGGTACCAAAGAACCCGTCGCGCTCGCGTTGTTGGCCGCCTCGGGACCGGCAACCCCCTCAATCGCACCCTCGCCCTTGCTGCCCGCAAACTCTTCCGGGTATTTGCTCAGTTTGCGTTCCGCCGAATAGGACAGGAACGTCGGAATTTCAGCGCCACCAGCCGGAATCGAGCCGAATGGAAAACCGATCATCGTGCCCCGTAGCCAGGCGGGAACCGATCGTTTCCAGTCAGAGCGCGTCATCCACAGCGAGGTCAAGCGGTGCCGACCGGTCGCTTCTTCCTTTTGATAAAGCAGGCTGTACAAGGCCTCGCCTACGGCAAACAACCCGACCGCCACGAGCACGACTTCGATGCCATCAACCAACTCCGGCACCCCCAAGGTGTAGCGGGCAATGCCCGAGGTCGAGTCCAGGCCGATCAAGCCGATGGTCAGTCCAATCCCCAACGAGGCGAAACCGCGCAGCATTGAAGCGCCGAGTACCGCAGACACCGTCGTGAAGGACAGCACCAGAATCGCGAAATACTCTGCAGGACCAAACTTGAGCGCCAGCGTGGCGACAATGGGGGCAAACAGGGTCAGAAACACCGTCGCGATGGTGCCGGCCACAAATGAGCCTATCGCAGCCGTTGCCAAGGCCGGCCCTGCCCGACCGTTGCGGGCCATGAGATTGCCTTCCAGGGCCGTGACCATGGAGGACGATTCACCGGGCGTATTGAGCAGGATCGAGGTGGTGGAGCCGCCAAACTGCGCGCCGTAATAGATACCGGCGAACATGATCAAGGCTCCCGTTGGATCGACCTTGGCGGTAATCGGCAGCAGCAACGCAACGGTCAGCGCCGGTCCAATACCCGGCAAGACACCAATGGCTGTGCCGAGCAAACAGCCGATAAAGCCCCACATCAAATTGATCGGTGTCAGCGCAGCGGAAAAACCAATGGCCAGGTTCGCGAGAGTTTCCACCTTGTTTACCTCCTTCGGCCCGGGTCAGATCCAGGCGTTGACAAGGGGCGGCAGGGAAACCCCTAGCCCGGCGCTGAACAGCCAGTAAATCGGCAGGGTCAAGGCCATGCCAATGGCGAGGTCGCGCACCGGACGGCGACTGCCAAAACCCCGTGCCGAACAGGCAAACAGCAGCGCGGCCGCCAAGACGAACCCGATGAGGTTGATCAGCACGGCCACCCCCACAAGCCCCGCAGTTACCCAGGCTGCGCCGAGTTTGCCGCCGGGCAGCGCTTTGGCAGATTCGTCGCGGTGGTCTGCCAAACCGCGGAAACCACCGGTGATTGCCTGATAACACAGCAACAGACCGACGCCCCCCAGGAACACCGCGATGGCGTACGGATAGACGTGGGCCCCCAGGATGACGAACCCCATCTCGGGAGGAAACCGAAACGCGCCGAACGCCAACACTGCGCTGATGGCAATCACTGCGGCGCCGATCGCCAGTTGTACCGGCACTATGGCGCGAGGCTGGGTCATTTCGAAATCAGCCCGACTTCGACCAGCATCGCACGCAGCCGCACGTGCTCTTCGTCGACAAATTTGCCGAACTCATCGCCGGTCAGGATGTTGGGTGACCATTTGTTGGTGTCGATATTTTCTTTCCAGACCTTGCTGTTGGCAGCGGCAACGACCGCGTCGGTCACTGCTTTGCGCTGCTCAGGCGTGAGATTCGCGGCACCGTAAACACCACGCCAATTGCCGATGGTCACGTCGTAGCCTTTCTCCTTGAGCGTCGGTGCATCGATGCCTTCAATGCGCTCCGGCGCGCCGATGGCGAGTACACGGAACTGGCCGTTTCGGATGTATTGGCCCAGCTCGGCATAACCACCGGTGATCACCTTGATTTGCCCGCCCAATGCCTGAGCAACGACTTCCCCCCCACCCGCGAAGGCGACGTAATTCACCTTGTTGACCGGAACACCGAGTTTAGCGGCCAGCTCGGCAATGCCGATGTGATCGATAGACCCCTTGGAGCCACCGCCCCAAGCGATACTGGTCGGCTTGTCTTTGAAGACGTTCAGCAAGTCCTCCAGGGTTTTGAACTCAGACTCCTTGCGGACAGCAATCACGTTGTATTCGGTAAAAAGCCGGGCAATCGGCGTCACGTCCTTCAAGGTAATTTGCGGCTTGTTCTGTTCAATGGCAGCGACCATGATCGCGCCGACAACGAGCAGCGCATCCGGATCGCCCTTGGTGCTGTTGGCGAACTGCGCCAGCCCCAACGTCCCCCCTGCTCCGCCCTTGTTTTCGAAGGTAGTGGATTTGGCCGCGTTGGCCTCGATCAAGGCTTTGCCCAGGACCCTGGCGGTCTGGTCATAACCGCCACCCACAGAACCTGGGGCCATGAACTTGACGGTGTCCAGCGCAAAGGCCGGTGTCGCGAGCGCGGCAGCGGTAATGGCCGTAGCGATGCAGCGGCTGAATCGATGGAACAAAGCGGACATGAGTGGTCTCCCTATTGCATTGTTTTTATAGGTGCCGGATGAACGTTGATCAGGGAGAAACCCTGCTCAATGAACATTGGCCTGCGGATAAGCGTAGGCCATGGTTAGGGAGACGGCATTCAACGAATTCGCTATCGTCATTCGACTATTGAACCGGACCCGCTCGAACCAGGAAGGTGAATACATGGCCAACACTCATGCCGGTGACCGCAGCAGCGCGTGGTCGGTGTTTCTCATCTTCCTGCGCCTTGGATTGACCTCATTCGGCGGGCCCATTGCGCACCTGGGCTACTTTCGCGATGAGTTCGTCACACGACGGCGCTGGCTGACTGAGCGCAGTTATGCGGATTTGGTGGCGCTGTGCCAATTTCTGCCGGGGCCGGCAAGCAGTCAGGTCGGCATCGCGCTGGGCGTGTCTCGGGCGGGATACCGCGGGGCGCTGGCCGCCTGGGCTGGCTTCACGCTGCCTTCGGCCGTTGCCCTGATTTTGTTTGCACTGGGCATTTCACAATATGGCACGGCCCTCTCGCCCGGCGCACTGCATGGCCTCAAAGTGGTGGCCGTCGCGGTGGTTGCGCAAGCGGTCTGGGGCATGGCGCGAACCCTGTGCACGGACGTGCTGCGAGTCTCCATCATGGCGATGGCGGCCTGCGTTGCCCTGCTTGAACCGTCCGCCTGGGGACAGGTCAGCGTGATTGCCGCCGCGGGCTTAGCCGGCCTTCTGTTGTTCAAACCCGATCAGAGTGCCGAGCACGATCCACTGCCGATCACGATCAGCCCCAGGATTGGGGTGATATGGTTGTCGCTGTTTCTGGCATTGCTGATTGGCCTGCCGCTCTTGACCCAGCTGCTGCCCAATCAAACCGTGGCGATGGTGGATGCCTTCTACCGGTCCGGCTCGCTGGTGTTCGGTGGCGGGCACGTCGTTTTGCCACTGCTGCAAGCTGAGGTGGTGCCTTCCGGCTGGGTCAGCAACGAAACCTTCCTGGCCGGGTATGGCGCCGCGCAGGCTGTACCCGGCCCCTTGTTCACGTTCGCCGCGTTCCTCGGCGCGTCGATGAACCTCGCCCCGTCGGGCTGGATCGGCGGCATGCTTTGCTTGCTGGCGATCTTCACGCCGTCCTTTCTGTTGATCGTGGGAGCCTTGCCTTTTTGGGAACGGTTGCGCCGCAGTTTGCGCACACGGGCCGCACTGGTCGGCGTGAATGCAGCGGTGGTCGGCCTGCTGTTGGCCGCGCTGTATCAACCTGTCTGGACCAGTGCCATTTTCAAGCCGCAAGACTTCGGTTTGGCCCTGGTCGCCCTGGTTGCGCTGATGTTCTGGAAACTCCCGCCGTGGCTGGTGGTTGTCGGCTGCGGGGTCGCGGGGTGGCTGTTGAGCGTCATGTTGTAAGGAACGAGCAATAGCCGACAAGCAAGCTATTGATATTCAAACATCTACTTCTTCAGAAACATTTGGTCGGCGCAGTGCTGAAAAATGTCCGGCTATTCTAAAAACCCTGTGTGATTCAAAGTCCGTCAGGACTCACGTTGATCAATGATCTGCAACAGGAGACTTGTCATGAAAGGCATGCTCGGCAGCATTGGATTGTCACTATTGCTGGCTGCAACGGCGGCGTTCGCGCATCACGGCTGGAGTGAATACGACTCCAGCAACACCTTGCAGCTGAATGGCACGATAGAAGAATCCGGTTACTCCCATCCTCACGGGTTCGTGCGCCTCAAAACACAAGACAACACCTGGAACGTCGTCCTGGCACCGCCTTCGCGCATGGAGAACCGCGGCCTTTCCCGGGACATGCTGAGTGTGGGTAACACGGCCACCGTGGTCGGCTATCAGAATCGCAACAACCCCGATGAACTGCGTGCCGAACGCATCACGGTCGGCGACAAAACCACAGAGTTGCGCTGATGCAGGCCATCGATACCCGCGCTGGTTCGAGTCCGTATAACTGGCTGGACTGGGTGGGTGAATCGCAGCTTGGGGCGGCAATGCGCGGCGACTTGTGGCTGTATCCGATGGTTGAGGTGGTTCACATCATTGGATTTTCGGTGCTTGTCGGCTCTGTCGTGATGTTCGATCTGCGGGTGCTAGGGCTGTCGAAAGAGATTGCGGTGACGGCCCTGGCCCGCCACCTCCTGACCTGGTCCATCGCGACCCTGCTGTTGATCGTGCCCGCCGGGCTGCTGATGTTTTCAGCCCACCCCCATGACTTCGCATCGAATGACATTTTTATCTTGAAGCTGTGCCTGATCGCTACTGCGGGGGTCAACGCCGCGCTTTTCCACGTCGGGATATACCGCTCGGTCACCCAGTGGAACACGGGGGCTGCGGCGCCTGGAATCGCAAAAGTCCAGGCACTGCTGTCGATTGCGTTATGGATCAGCGTGGTGTTGTGCGGCCGGCTATTGGCGTACACCTGATCATCAGGTATTGGTTTTCAACTTGGTCCACAGGCGGGTAGTCAACCGTGCAATGGCAGCGGGGAGTTCCTCGACGGTGAACAACTTGTCCAACACCGTTGTCGGCGGGTAAATCGCCCGGTCCTGCTTCACGGCCGGAACAACATACTAATCCGCCGCAAGGCCGTCGTTCTGTTCGGCAAACCCTTGAAGACCCGGGGCATTTACGCCTTGAACCTGCAACCTCCGCCGCCTCTCATCCAGCCTGTTCGCTGATCATGCAATGGTTCGCCCAACAGGCCGAACAGCAAGCCGGCGAAGTTTGACCACGACGGTTTGAGCACTATATTCCGCGCCCTAACCCTTCTGTCGCATTAGCGAAAGCGGCGCCCGCCTCTTTAACCAGCTTGCGCCATTCAGCACCGTTGATGAGCCCGGTGCGCTCCATCTCATCGGCGGCTTTCAGCAGTTCGTCGTACTGTTCTTCACAATCCATCCGGATCTGGGGCTCTTTCAGGAGCTGGTACCAGGCGTCCAGGGCTTCCTGTTTGCGATCATCATTCATAGTCAAATTCCCAGGCGGTGACGTCCTTTGGAAGTAATACATGAATGGCCGTTCCTCGATTCCGACGTACGGCGTTGAGGGATGGCCCAGTGACGTGCCCCATGACAAGGCGATGGAACTGATCGCCAAAACCCTGTTCACCGACCGCACCACCGCCGCGGCCTGGCACACCAAGCCGTCTTGGTACGCGGTCGCCAGCCTCGACCAGACCATCAACCCCGATCTGGAACGCCGGCGCCGTTTTATTACAAAATTGTCATTGAACTGTGGGTCGACTGTCCGGATCTCCTAGTTAACCTGGATTCACTGCCAGGCAACCCATCGGCAGCCAACCCGCCCTGAATAGAGGGAATCATCATGAAAATGTTAATCCTCGGTTTTGCCGCTCTCCTCGCCACGGGTTCGGCGTTTGCCGATACTCAGACCGCCGAACCTGTCATCCACGACAAGGTCGGTTTCTTCGTCCACTTGGATATCGCCAAAGACCTCTCCAGCAATACCATCTCGCAAGAATGCGGCATCGTCCCCGCGCAGCTCATTTACCTCGACCGTCAGGGTCGCAAGCACGTGCTGGATTACCAAGTCCAGGGCATGGATTGCCTTGGTGATAATTGATCAGTCGCCTGGACTCACAGGGGATCGGGCTACACTGGCGCCAATGTCTCGCCCCTGTAGCCCGCCTCCGGCTCTATGTTGCTAACCCTTGAACCAGGCCGATTCCCATGAACATCCTCGTAGCCGAAGACGAACCCAAAGCAGGCAATTAACTGCTCAACGGCCTGCAGGAACTCGGGTACTCCGTCAGCCTGGCGCGCGATGGCGACGATGGCTTGCACTTGGCCCTGAAGAACGATTTCGACGTCATTGTGCTGGACGTCATGATGCCGAAAATGGATGGCTGGGCCACACTTGTGGCGAGGGGGCTTGCTCCGGAGTTTTTAATTTTTCTGCGCTTTCGACCTGTTCAGGTGGATCTAAAATCTACTTCATCTGAAATGGCAAAAAACACCACCCCCCTTGAGCAGTTTTGGCATAGGCCAATAACGTTACCGACTCTAGACTCGCCCTACAATAAACGTACTGAAACACAATCGAATCCAGGACTGTTCCAGGGGAATCAACATGAATCCATCCGACATTTTTGTTATCAGCGCCGTCCGCTCGGCCATCGGCAGCTTCGGCGGTTCGCTCAAAGATGTACCGCCCATTCAATTGGCGACTGACGTTTGCCGCGCCGCCATTGAACGATCAGGGCTGGCACCTGAACACATCGGTCACGCGGTGATGGGCCATGTGATCCCGACGGAAGCACGTGACGCCTACATCGCTCGCGCGGTGGCGATGAATGCCGGCCTGCCGAAAGAGACGCCGGCCTTCAACGTCAACCGCCTCTGCGGCTCTGGTTTGCAGGCCATTGTCAGCGCCGCGCAAAGTTTGATGCTGGGTGATGCAGGTGCTGCATTGGCCGGTGGCGTCGAGTCCATGAGCCGCGGCGCGTATCTGTTGCCGCAGGCACGCTGGGGCGCACGGATGGGTGATATGCAAGCCATCGACTACATGCTCGGTGTTCTGCACGATCCGTTTGCCGGTTTCCATATGGGTATCACCGCGGAAAATATCGCCGAACGCTATGGCATCACTCGCCAGGCCCAGGATGAACTGGCGCAGGTCAGCCAACAACGGGCTGCCCGGGCAATTGCCGAAGGCCGGTTCATCGAGCAGATCGTGCCGATCGAAGTGGCGTCTCGCAAAGGTACTGTAACGTTTGCGACGGACGAGCATGTCCGGGCAGATGTCAGTGCCGAGCAATTGGGCAAGATGAAACCTGCGTTCAAAAAAGACGGCAGCGTCACCGCCGGCAATGCGTCGGGACTGAATGACGGTGCCGGCGCACTGATCATGGCCACAGGTCAGATGGTTCGCGAGCAAGGCCTCAAGCCCATCGCCCGACTGGTTGGTTATGCCCATGCCGGTGTCGAGCCTGAACTGATGGGGCTGGGTCCGATTCCGGCCACCCGGCTGGTACTCAAACGCGCAGGTCTGACGGTCGCTGATCTGGATGTGATCGAGTCGAACGAGGCTTTCGCCGCTCAGGCGTGTGCCGTGGCGCAGGAATTGGGCTTCGACCCGCAGAAGGTCAATCCGAACGGTTCGGGGATTTCGCTGGGCCACCCGGTCGGCGCGACCGGCGCGATCATTGCCACCAAAGCCATTCATGAACTGCACCGTGTTCAGGGTCGCTATGCCCTGGCGACGATGTGCATCGGCGGCGGCCAAGGCATCGCCGTGTTGTTCGAACGCGTCTGATCGACCCAAACGCTGACGGCGCCCATTGCGGGCGCCGTGTCGTTTTACCACGATGGAGTCATTGCTCAATGCACTCCCATTTCAGCTCGGTATAAGCCTCAAAGACCGCACGTCCACGGGCAGTGGCAATACGGTTAGCACTACACGAAAGGGTGGCGGCTGTGTGCGAGTTAGTAGACCGGTGACACCACCAAACGCTTTTAAACAAGCACTCCCGAACACCCAGTGATCACTGCGCGTCCAGCCTCTCTGCGAACAGTCCCGACTACTGACAGAGCACTGATGGCAGACGCCGCGATGGGGCTTGCTGTTGTCTTTTCAAGCGTTAGCGACGGTCTGGAACTCAGGTGTCAAGCCCAATCAGCTCGACGTTGCGCAGAAGGTTGACTGAAACCGTTTCGTTTGAGTGATTGATTGCGCAGTGGTGCTAAAGTGATAGCACGTCACCATATTCTCCCAAGTCTGCTAATTTCGATGGTGAAGGGCTTATAAAAAGTATGAGTAGCTTGCCGGTGACGCTAACGCTATCAAGCGTGGGCAATTTGAACTGATTCTCGTCATCATTGAGCGCGAGGGGAAGTAAATGAGGTCTGAAAATGATTTTTGAACCCAACAGTACCCGTTCAGTACTCCAGCGAAGAAGCAGTACCAGTATCGTCATTCAGGCCGGTCTCGATTGCGTTGCGGTGACCGGCGTCGCGTGGTTTTTGATCCATTATCATATCGGCTTCATAACGCAGGACTACGTCATCCTGCTCCTGCTGCTGCTTGGGGCGTTGGCCGTCGTGTACGACCACTATGCTATTTACCGCAGCAACGTTGGATTTACCGTCAAAGCCTTCAAACTTTTAAAGGCGTGGACTGCAACATTTGGTTTTCTCGTTGCCATGGCCTTTCTAACCAAACAAAGCGAACAGTACTCGCGATTGTTGGTTGGGGAGTTATTTGTTATTGGATATTTTGCTCAGTTGGTTTTGCACCTGGCGACACGCGAAATGCAGAAGAAGTTTTTGGCGCATTCGACGCAGTTGGAAAACGCTCTTATTATTGGCTCGGGTGAACTGGCCAGCTATCTTCACAAGAAAATCAGCAATAATCCCTGGCTCGGTGAACGCATCGTCGGATGTGTGTTGATTGGCGCAGACGATGATCGGGGAAAGGACGTTTTGGAAGGCACACAACGTCTGTTGATACTGGGCGATATCTCCGAACTTGATGAGATAGTCATTAAACACGCCATTCGTACCGTCTATTTTGTGACGCCTCTGGGTGGCTCAGAGGTTATCCAGGATGTTTATTTAAGGCTGTTCGATAAACACATCTCTGTTAACTGGGTGCCTGACATCTTCTCGTTGCGCCTGATCAACCACAGTGTTCGCGAAATTGCCGGCATTCCCGTGCTGACCTTGTCTGAAACTCCGCTGATGGGGATGCGTCTGTTTCTGAAGAACCTTGAGGACAAAGTCCTGGCTTTTCTCATCTTGCTTTTTGCGGCACCCGTGCTGGCCGTTGTTGCCATTGCGATTAAGATCGATAACCCCGGCCCCGTGTTCTTTCGTCAGCAACGTATGGGGTGGAGTGGAGAAGTTTTCCGTATCTGGAAATTCAGAAGCATGGTCGTCCATCAGCCGTCAGACGGCATCGTCAAGCAGGCACAAAAAAATGATCCACGCTTGACCAGGGTTGGAGCTTTTATTCGGCGAACCAGCCTGGATGAGCTACCGCAGTTATTCAACGTTTTGATGGGAGAAATGTCTCTGGTGGGTCCGCGCCCGCACGCTATTCAACACGATGTGCAGTACTCGCCCGACGTCTCGGGCTACTTTGCGCGTCACAACATTAAACCGGGCATCACAGGCCTGGCTCAGGTACGTGGATATCGAGGTGAAACGAGGGATATAGAGCAGATGATCCGGCGCGTTGACTCAGACATCGAATACATCAACAACTGGTCGCTGTGGCTCGATTTCGTCATTCTTGTACGGACTGTGTTTGCCTTCTCCGGCAAGCATGCTTACTAGCCCGACCTTCCCCAGGAAGCTGTCATGACGGAAACAGATTTAGCGTACGCTCAACCTCATCGGGGTCGATACTAAAGCCCTTGACCTCTTTCTCTACATCAGCAACCTATTCAGGTGGATACAATAGTTTCCAGGACAGGGGGTAACGTCAGATGCGTGTAGCGGCTGCGCAAGGTGTCGAGAAGCACCTCTCCAGGCTTTCTGGAACAATGAAGGTATATTTTGAATAGTCCACCAAAACCCATTTCACGATATCGACCCGCAACCTCCTCATCACTTGGTCCGTCCGGCAACCCAAGATGAAGTGTCAGCATTTTGCCTTCGACAGCAAATAGAGGCGTTTCCCAAAGAAACTGGGCTGCGCCCACCTTGGGCAGTCGAACAAATAAATAGCCGTGGTTGCCCAGCGTATCTACATCACCGCCACGCCGTCTTTTCCACTCGAGAAGTCCGTCGTCCGGGCGTGCCAGACAAGTTCCGATATCATAATAGTCAAAACCATTTTCTATTGCCCACTCAAGCGCCATGAACGTGGTAATCGAGTTAATCTCACGTAACTTCTTAGCATCTGAAAATACAACATCGGGATAACCGAAACGGACTGTGCTCCAGTAGCGTTTTCCTGCCCTGGTAATTACGCACCCAAGATGGCATGCAACAATTTCATCCTCCAACAGAACTAGATCGAGCCGTCCGACATTTTTTGCCACCCTTTGAACCTCATTCGATTCAATTTGAGAGGCGGCTGCTCCATGCCTTGCGCTGGCATAGGGCTTAAGCATTTCCCGATCTGCGATTTCAATTTCGTCATCGTTCAAGGCCTGTTTCATACGATAGCGCAGTCGATTCTTGCGCAGATTTCGACGTAACTCGGTATTGTATCTGGCGGTAATATCCTCAATTGACCTGCTCAGCGGCACGACAGCACTCAAATATTGAGGCACATACAATGCTCCCAAGGTCGGCATTTCACTGACCCACACCGTCCGGTCTGAGTTATCCAACTTCAACGGGCTATCAACCGCTTGAGATTCAGCGCCCAGTAGAACCTTCACAAATTCCCGCTGTGTTTTCCTGCCCACATAGAGAATGACATGGGTGCTGTCCTCTCGCAGTTTGAACCTGGCAACTTCCCAACGCCCAACATACCCTCCCAAGTATATCTCGCAGCCAGGCGGCAGCTTTCCTTAGCTCAAAGCGAATTGAAGGAGATATTAACTTACGTATGAATGCTGTTATGTATTTTTTCATGTGGTTATCAGCACAATTCAAGGAAGGGCCATTTTAGTTTACAAATCAATAACCTAACTACTCGAAATGAAAGCTCGACAGTTGAGTACATTTTCAAAATCAAGATTGTTCGACAACATTTTGTTGACGCCAATCTTAATGAAGAAAACGCCCCCAAACACACCCGTCAAGTCGATAATTCCAACCTGAGTAAAGGTGTAACGCCGGAGTTTTGCAAGATAGTCCAGCCGTGTTTTTTATGGCGCCAGTCAGGCGCCAAATACCCGTAACGTCAGGAATCCCTATAGATCAATGTGCGCAACAAGAACATCGGATTACCCACCACATAGCGACTGAATAATCGCTTTGGCTCACCTATTAGCCTGAACACCCACTCACAACCGAGACGACGCACCCATTGCGGAGCACGAGTCACCTTGCCGCCGAGAAAATCCAGAATCGCCCCGCCGCACACGACCAGACATGGCACGCCGCTGGCGGCTAACCTGGCAGCAACAGCTTCTTGCTTGGGCATGCCCATCCCCAGCACCACCAATTCTGGCTGCAACTGCCGGGCAAGGTTGAGGTAGGCATCCACCTCAGCAAAACCATGGTGAGCAGAGACGATATTTACCGCAAATGTCGCTTCGCTACGCTGCACCGCATTGGCGAGAAAGGGCTCTTCAGTCCCCCAGAAAGCCACGCGCCGGCCCTTGAACGCTGCCAGTAATTTGGGGATGAAATCTGTGCCATTCATATTCAGCCCCGGCTCTAAGCCGAATCGACGAAACAGGATGGCCATGCCGGAGCCATCCCGTAATAACACGTCAGCAGCCGACAGCGTTTCATAGTATTCGGTGTTGCCCGCCACCAAGTTCATGGCTTGGGCATTGACGAATCCAAGCACCGTCGTCGACTCAGTCTTGGATAACGCATCAATCAATCGTTGTTCATCACCCACATCACTGACCACCCTGAGTTTCTGGATAATCGTTTGCCAGTTGTGCTGCCAAGCCAAAGTGCGCATTAAGTGTCATCTCGCTTCGAACGCACCCATTCAACTTGGCGCTTAAGCACAAAGCCTATGTACAGGGGAATTTTCTTCACCGCGTAGAACGGCGCATACAACAAGGCCGAAAAAGAGATGATCTCGCGACCAAATTGGCTCCATGCCAACAAGATAGTCACGCTCAATATTGCCAGCCCAACAGAAGCTATCAATGCTGGCGCCAACGCTCCACCGAATATAAATACTAGCCATGACAGGGTAAAAAACGCCCCCAATACCAAAGTCAGTAACGCCAACGGAGGGACCCATAAATCCACCGTCATAGCCAGCAGGCTCCAGTTACGCCGGGCAATCGACTCCACTACCAGCTTTGGCGCATCACCCAGAATGACCCCCAGATGACCATGTTCCCAGCGCGTACGCTGGGCAATTAAGCCGTCATCGCTTCGCGGAAAATAACTGATCACCAGAGCATCGGGGCAAAACAAAGGCGGCTTGCCGCTTCGACAGAAATCCAGGCCCATCTTCAAATCTTCAACGATGTGGCCACTGGCTAAATTGATCAAAGTCAGATCCTGCCAGACGAAAGCCATTCCCGTACCCATTAACTGACAGGGCAAACCAAGCCGGGTCCAACCCTGCGGCCGTACCCGATTCTTCACACACCAGGCAAACTCGGCAAGCCGCACTTTTAGCCCCGAACCTGCTGGAGCACGCATCAAATTAAGTGCTTGCACTGGCCGCCCTGAGTCGATGCAACAGATTGCCAAACGCTCAATAGAACCCTCAGCCACCTGGCAATCGGCATCGATAATAATCATGACGTCCGGCGCATCGCTCGCCAAATGACGCACCCCACAGTCCAGCGCATAACCCTTGCCACGCTGCTGATCATTGCTTCGCTCCACCACCTCGGCGCCTGCCGTGCGGGCCAGCGCGGCCGTGTCATCAGAACAGTTATCCGCCACCACCAATAGGCGATCACCCAAAAGCAACTGCGGCCGAATGCTATTTAACGTCGCGACTATGATCGAGGATTCATTGTTTGCCGGTATCAACACCGCCACCCGCGGTCGCGATCCTTGCGCCGACGAGCGCGACCGTGCAGGCAGACAGGCCATCAGCACCTGCACAAACAGCACCAACACCGGCAGGACGATGAGTATCAGCAGTGAGCTGAACAGCCAATCAAATAACGTGATCATGCTTGCGCCTTAAACAAATTAGCCAATTTGGCCGCTTCGGTATCGATGTCGTGGCGCTCCAGCACTCTCTGATAAGCCGCCTCGCCCATCCGCTGCAACACCTCGACAGGTTGCGCGAGGCAGTCCGCCAGCGCCGCCGCCAACTCATCCACCGCTCCAGCGGGAAACAACCAACCGTTCTCACCCTGACGCACTAACTCGGGAATGCCCGCCACATAACTCGTCAGTACGGGTCGGCGCAACGCCATGGCTTCCATGATGACCACCGGCAAGCCCTCGGCGAAGCTCGGCAACACCAAGGCCCGCGCCGCAAGAATTTCCGCGCGCACCTGTTCGCTACTGATCCAGCCGGTAATTCGCACCCGCGCCTGCAAGCCATGCCGTGCAATCAGGGCTTCGATTTGCGCACGCATTTCCCCATCGCCGGCCAGTACTATCTCGAACTCCACGTTTTGCGCTGCCAGGATGCGGGCGGCCTCAAGCAGCAACAGTTGGCCCTTCTGCTCACACAAACGACCGACGCAAACCAACCGCGGCGCGGATGGCACGGCAACGGCCGGCACATCGTGAAACGCCCGCTCCAGCCCACAGTGCACCACCTTTACCCTTGGCCAATGCGCATGAGCTACCCAGCGATACAGCTGGCTGCGCCCATAAGAACTGATCGCCGCGACAAAAGCCGCGCGCCGGACTTTCTCGCCCAAATGAATAAACTGCGGTTTGTCGAACTCTTCCGGGCCGTGCACGGTAAAGCTGTACGCTGGCCCGCCGAGTGCATTGGCCAGCATCACCACCTCGGTTGAGTTAGTGCCGAAATGCGCGTGCACATGCTCGGCGCCGAACACCTGCAACCAAGACAGCACGCGACATGCCTCAAGCAAATAGATTAAATGGTACGGCCAGGGGCGATCGGCACGCCGGCCCATGCGTAGCGCCAGCCACAGCGCCGAAAAAAACCGTCGCGGCTGGGCGCGCAGCACCTGCAGCGCAGGCACTAACAGGCCTTTGACTCCGCCCTGCAGCACATAACACGTTTTACTGCGTTCGGACACGTCCTCGGCATCCACCAACTCGGCATCCCAGCCACGCAGAGCAATGCGCTGCACCACAAAGCCCTGACGCTCTAACGCCAGAATCTCGCGACGAATGAAGCTATGGCTGACCTTGGGGTATTGATTGATGAAATAAGCGATACGCATAGGAACCAAGCTTAGTTGTCGTTGCGGTGGATTATTACTGCAGGTAATCCCACAGCAGTACAGGTACCAGGAACATCAACTCGCAACACGGTGGCTGCTATAACTGCCTATCAATACGCTGTCTATCTTTTTAAAAGTATCATCTAAAAGTTCGTAACGTCTGCGGTACATCGCGCGTTTTTTTGAAGGAATACTTTCAAGCGCCTTTTTGGACAGGACCATGGGGATTTCAAAAAAATCTTCGCGCTCTGACGGAGTCGCTCCATGTTCCAGCCAGATCAAATCATAATTGGCAGCAAGCTCTTTAGCTTTTTCAGCGCCGAAGTACGGATGACGATGATGACGATACCCATCCCCTACCGCATAAATCCTCCCAACACCAATATTGATTGCAATATATTTAATCACTTCAATCAGAAAACTTCTTGGCCGAAGACCTTCAAAATCTTTTGTCAGGTCCCTATAAATACTCAAGGACCGATCACTCTCCACGCCTTTGTGTATTCCTTGAACTGCACCGATAAAAATACACAACTCAGTGTCCGTGCGACACAAGGTGAATGCTATTGATGCAATACGCAAATCTCCCTGAAACAGGTTCAGCACCAGCTCCCCTTCACGCATAAACCATACTGGACGATCCAGAACCAAGGAACAACCCGCAGCGAACGCCGATAAATCACTTAATATCAAACTGTCATTTCGCCCCAACAGCAACAGCTGCGGGCAACTTTTGCTGACGACTTCGTAATGCGAGGCTAATACGCTAAGTTTATGCTGAGAACTCCAGCTTCTACTGATGTAGGGCCAATGAACAACACCCACACAATCCCTGCCCAACTTCTCAACACCGGACTTCCCCAGAGCGCTCGACATGCGCCAGAAAAACAATTTTAGCTCAGACCAGTTTTTTATAATCAAAATCAGCATCTTAAACTTATTGTTCAACGCCCTTAACGAATACCCTGCATGTAAAAACAATACACTTTTTAATATCACCCAATTATTCATTGCAGTCTCACTTGTATTCGATCAACGCCGTCTTGCCGGCGCCGAATCTGTTCAAAAGAAACTTGACTTGCCCGAGCATTTCGGGAAATTTCCCCAGCACGAGAAAGAAAGCCCGCAGCCAGTTTTCGCGCGTGGATCTAACGCCCCTGCGGGCCAAGCGCACGACCTGCAATGGATAGACCAGCAGCAGAAGCAGCCCAAACCACTCCAACATCAAACTCGCGATAACAGTCGCCAGCGGGACACCCAATCCCCAGAACCAGGCACGGCGCGACTCACGTAACCAATGCTGCTCCGGTGCGGCCCCATGCAAAAATGCGCCCTCGGCAAAGGCATAACCACCGCGCAGAGTACGCTGCCACCATTGGCCGAACCGGGTCATGGTGGCATCGTGCAAAGTCATTTCCTCACCCAGACGCCAGACCTTCCATCCATTCCCACGCAGACGCACACACAATTCAGGCTCTTCCCCGGCAATAAGTTCCGGTCGAAACCCGGACGCTTCGGCGAAGGCGTCAGCCCGCATCAGCGCATCGCCACCACATGCCATGGCCTCACCTACCGGCGTATCCCATTCGAGATCACACAGCAAGTTGTAAATCGAGAGCTGTGGAAAACGTTCGCGGCGCCGTCCACAAACCACCGCAACGTCAGGATGTGTATCAAGAAAGGCCTGTGCCTGGGGCAGCCAGCCACCGACAACCTCGCAATCACCATCGACAAACTGCACATAACGCATCGCCGGCAATAAGCGTTGCACGCAGGCAAATCCTTCATTGCGCGCGCGCGCAGCCGTAAACGGAATCGTCATATCCAACTCGACCACCTCGACCCCAAGCGCCAAGGCCATCTGCACTGAACCATCCGTTGATCCAGAGTCGACATAAACGACCTTCTGCGCCGCACCGACCAGTGAAGCCAGGCAACGTTCCAGACGTGGTCCTTCATTGCGACCGATAACAACGACACCCATACCCGTAGCCATGGCGTTCACTCAGCGACGCAATTGAAGGAATCCATCCGTTGACTCATGAGCATTCCCTCGCGTCTGCGTACTTCCTTTTCTTGATAGTCGCAGGCACACCCACTGCCACCGAGTCGTCTGGCACATCGGTCAGCACCACAGCATTGGCACCAATCACGACATTGTTACCAATGCGGATATTGCCCAGCACCTTGGCCCCTGAACCGATATCAACATTGTTACCCACCACCGGGGCAATCGGCTCATTCACATTCTTAAGTCCCACGACGACGCCATTGCGAATACGGCAATCATCGCCAAACTGCGCATAGCCGCTGATCACGATTCCACCGAAATGATCGATGACGAAGTTACGCCCGATCACAACCTCACACGGCAGCTCGATACCCGTGACGATCTGCACCAGTTTGAAGAGCACTTTGTATATAAAGGAGAGCAATTTACGCAACAGCGCTGGGCGCACACCGTAGCGCCAGCGCCCAAAGCGATAAACCACCATCACCCAAAACCCCTGAGCCCCCCAATCTCCCGCGTAGGCACGCAAGTCAGCACGTATGTTTTCGAACATAAATTGCTCTACCGTGTGGGTTGGCTAGCGAGTTTGGTATCACGCAGCAACGCCCAGGTCACACAAGCATGCTGCCAACACGCCCCTATGGCAGCCCAGCCGTGGCCTTTCAATAGCGCCTTGAGCGCCAAAATCAGATCACCCAGACTCACCAACACCATATGTGAGGCCAAACCCACTAGACCGTGATGCTTGCGGAAGTACAAAAGCTCACTTTCGATTTGTAATGTGGGGAGCTGGTGACAAATCGCACTGAGTTTGGCAACAGACTTGGCACTTTCACCGCCGATATGCACCACCGTGGTATGCGGGTAGTAAACCACCTTCCAACCCGCCTGTTTAACGCGCTTACAGTGATCTATCTCCTCGAAATAAAGGAAGTAGCGCGGATCGAACAAGCCGACCTGGTCGATGACTTCACGGCGGATCAGGTAATAGCACCCGGGCACCCAGTCGCACTCACGCACCGAAGCATGATCCCAGGCCATGTCGTCGACCCTCTTCACCACAGGGAAAAAGCGCTCAAGCCCTGTGCGCGAGAGGAAGACATTTAACGGCGTCGGAAAATAGCGGCAGGAGGGTTGCAAATCTCCCTCTCGCCCAACCAACCGAACGCCCAGGACACCACAATCAGGATGAGCCTCCATATAGTCGAGGGTCTTGCTCAGCGTATCCGCAGCAACGAAGGCATCGGTATTGAGGAGCAACGCATACTTGCCCTGCAGGTGTTCAACCAATTGATTGTTGGCACGCCCAAAGCCAACATTATTTTCATTGGCCAGTTGCAACGCCTCAGGACAAATAGTTGCCAGACACTCCAGCGAATTATCGGCAGAGGCATTGTCCACCACCAAATAGCGCGTGCGACCCACACTATTAGACTGGCGTAACGCATTAAACATCGGTTGCAACAGAGCCGCTGTATTGTAATTAACGACCAACACGTCAAGGGGAGCACTAACCATTGGGCTGCTCGCCAAAAAAATGTTGCACTCTCATTGCTTTAAGTTTCGGTTCAAATTCCGGATCGAATAGTCCGCTGCGTTGCCTGATGAGGTCAATCCACGGATAAGTGGCGCAACGCTCTTCGACTTTTGCCAACAGATCTTCCAGCGTACAAATAACCTTGGCGGGATTACCCCCAACCACGACCCCAGGCGGAACATCTTTCACCACTACTGCACCGGCTGCAACAATTGAATCCGGACCAATAGTCACACGTGGCATGATGATAGCGCCATAACCGATAAAACAATTATCACGTATATCGATAGGGCCGACGGAGTCAAGTTTCGTACCAAAGCGCACATCGAGCAAGCCGACTATGCCATCGTGGCCGAACAGTGTGCAATCAGATAAAGCTATATTATTTCCGAGTCGTACTAGCGTAGGGTCCGTTATGTTGCACCCAAGATTGATCCATACGCCTTTACCGACAGAGTGCAGAGACCCCCATCGAGCCAGGTGATTAGCCCATTCATACCCGTCCGGTTTACAGAATTTTTTATAGAGCGAGGTTCCACGCCCCGTTGTTTTGGCAATATGAGCAATAGTGCGCTTTAGTAGACCAATCATCCTGTCAGCCTCAATAATTCAGCGATATACATCTGTGCCAAGGTTAGATACACCCTGATTCTTGATTACCACTACCCTAAGCGTAGACGCCTCCCTGAAATTCAACACTCAAAAAATCCACAAATGCTCCCTCTCAGGAATACCTGCCCAGCACGGGCCCCATTTGATGGTTAAGATAATCCGCCAGCCTTAAAGCAAGCTGCAAAAGAGGCATCGTGGGGTTACAGGCACCGCCTGTAGCGAAAACACTGCTGCCCGCAACGTATAGATTCTCGACACCGAACACTTTGCAGTTCTCGTCGACCACGCCAAACTCAGGCGACGTCGCCATGCGTGTGGTCCCCATATGATGAGCATGGGGATTGACCTTCAGTGGCACATTGACGTCATACACGCACTCTTCCAACTTGACAAAGCCCAGCCCTGTGTCAGCAAAACACTTCGCCACTTCGAGCCCGATGGACTTGACGGTATTTCTGTCTTCGGGGCTTAGTTCCCAATGAACGTTTACCTTCCTCACCCCCAACGCATCTCGTTCGTCGAGCAATGAAATACGGCTATTGGGGTTGGGAAACTGCTCGATCAGCGTGCCGAGCACCCCATCCCCAGGGCAATCGAACTTGGCAATAAATTCAATCTTGTGCTCCGCACCCATCTCGCAGGCGAGATTCTCGAAAAAGCTCTTGATGGCAGCCATTCGCCCATAGGATTTCACTTCAGCTACAAGCGAGGCCGTCACATTCCCTTTACCCGACCCGTGCGCCATCACGAATGCATCGGTCGTGAAGTACTGTCGAGCATCTGTACCCTGCCCGTCTTTCAGGATGAAGGCACCCAGATCGACGTTCAGGTGCTCCATGAAGCATTTACCGACGAAACCATCCTTGCTTACGATACCGCCAGCTGCCAGGGACTCACTGTTGAGCAGGTGCCTGGCATTCTCGATTGCGCCTGTCGCCAAAATGAATTGTTTTGCCGTGACTCGCTCTCGATGCAACTCGTAGTCCGAGACGACTATCGTTGCTATGCGGCCGGTCTTGCTGTCGAACTCAAGATCGACGCAATTGCAATTGATGAAGACATCCAGCCCCTCGGTCTCATTAAGTGCCTTGGCATATTTCTGTGCAAATCGCGTCGGCGGGCTTAGCAGGAAACGATCAGCGTCAAATTCGGTGCCGTCCAAAGTCGCATTGATAGCCTTGAATCCGGAGTGCGGCGCAAGATCTACAATATCCATGGCCGCCGACAGATTGCGCTCGATCTCGGAAAACGCGATGGGCCAACCGGGCACGTGCACCGGAGGGCCTACGGTAAAGTCCGACTGTTCAAATGGACGGCATCGCCCGGCCCAGTGATTGGAAGTCCCGCCAAGAAAGCGCAGGCGTGTTTCCTGAGCGTAGACCTCGAGGCCTGACGAGGAGACCTTATAAAGGTTCTGCGAGGCCGGTGAGTACTCGTGCCCACCGCCCTCGACAAGCACTACACGCCGACCATTACCGGCTAAACGCAAGGCCAGCGTAATGCCGGCTGGGCCCCCACCGATGATGCAGACGTCATAGTGGTCGCGGAGCTCTTTCTGCGATTGGTAGTCTTTGATCATGCTTGTGTTTGCCGAAAATGCTGGGCAGGCAGCACCCATCCGTTGATGACAACAAACTCGGATTTAGCAGCAGAAGGCCGGGCAACGGCTTTGGAAAATCCAAACATGAGCCCCCCAAGACTCAACAGAGCAAAAGCCTGGAGGAAGCCTCTGCGGTCCATCACAGAGGTATTCAAATCAGTTTCTCTCATGATTCAAAGCTCCACGACATCGAGATTACGCTGGAAATTTCAGTTGCACATCAAGGTCACATTTTTTTGGCGACCACCATCAACACCTCAATGGCGACGCTGTGCCACAGCTTTGGAAACATCAAGAGAAATAGATCAAATCAAAGCCAGCTAGCAATACTCGTCAACAACTCCCCACACAAAGCCCCCACCGCCAGCATTGGCAGCACTACCAGTTCACGCTTGAGATTGAACAGCCCCAGAAGACAATTGACATAAAAAACCAGGATAAGCGTAGGAAACGTATACAGGGCAGCACCCCAAATCGCATATTCGACTCCGCCAATCGCCAGCAGCAGAGGCAGCAGCACCCACAACGAGACCACGCGAATAATGTTATCCATGGCCTGGTATTTTGTGTGCCCCAAGGCAATCCAGACCTGATGCGCCAGCATGTAGCGCATTGTGAAAAAAGAGAGTGAAAGAATGGCCATCATGTTGCCGGCCTGGGCGTAACGCTCATCGTACAAAACGCTGATGAGCAGTGGACTGCCAGTCAAGAACAGTCCACATAGAAACAGACAGGCAAGATCCAACATCAATTTCAAGCGGTAGTACAAAGCCAGGAGCCGTACGGGGTCATTAGTTCTTGAGGCCTCACTGAAGGCCGGTAAGGCCACGGCCCCGAATATCTTTTGCATCCCAAGCTGGACAGCTCCCAAAATCAGCACGGCAATGGAGTAAACGCCCAGTTCGCTGGCCGTCATGCTGCCGCCGAACCAGACACGATCACCGTACATGGCCAATACGCCCACAGCCGACGACAACAGTATCCAACGGCCGAAGCCGACTAATTCCTTGAGCGCAGAACGTTCCCACTGCAGACGGTTAGGCGGGCCCTCAAACCAGAGATGCCCCACCAGCGTGCTGACCATCGCTGAGACCAGACCCGCAGCCACCAGTGACCAGATGGACCTGGTGAAGTAACCGATGCCCAGCATCACCAACAGCCCGGTGAGCTGGGACGCAAACTCGGCGAGTACCACTTTCTTTTGCTGGAAAGCGCGCACTGCCAGGTCGATTTTCGTCGACTGAAAACCAGTGATGATTGCCGAGAAACTGGTCACGGCCAACACCAGCGGCAACTCGGGTGCGGCGTAGGTGGAATTGACCGCCCACAGATTGTGGGTCTGTGCAAACCAGGCGAGAGCCGCGAGGAGAAGTGTCGAAGCAAAAAGGATAAAGCCGCGCACGATCTGCACGGTCCAGATGGTATTGAGAAACACCGGATCGTCGCCACGCGGGCTCTGAATAATGTTCTGGCGCAAGCCGACGTCGGAAAGCAAGTGCAGAACCAGCGAAACGGTGATGGCGATCATCATGATGCCGAACATTTCCGGCATCAGCAGACGGGCCATTACCAGGTTGCCACCCAAGCGAATGGCTTGAGACGTAACCAGCGCCCCCAGATTCCATGCCCCAGCAGAGATCGCTCGCTTACGAAGGCTGAGCGTTGGCGATAAATCAACTAACGACATAACATCAACCCCGGACCCAATGGCTCAAAAGGTACTATAGTCGCGTTTTGCCATTCCACTAGCCGTCGCTTCAATCAATAAGTCCAATCATCCATGCCTGAGCACTTTCGCGCGTTAATCGTCATTCTGGTCCTTGCTGGCGTCGTTTTTGCCATGGCACGTCGACCAGCAGCGGACCTGATTCCCGACCGTAATTTCACTCGTCGGCGCAATCTGTGGTTCGTATTGACGCTACTGGCCTTTGTTTCGCACAGTTTTTGGGTGTACGCGGGCATTGCCGCGATCGTTTTGACCTTCGCACGAAAAAGCGAACGCAATCCCGTGGCGCTATTTTTCCTACTGCTGTTTCTCATCCCGCCGTCCCCAGTGGAGATTCCTGGCTTCGGCCTGATCAACTATTTTTTTGCCCTGAACCATGTTCGTCTACTGGCACTGTGTGTGTTGCTTCCGGCTTTTTTCGCTCTGCGCAGGCGAGCAGACACGGTCCCTTTCGGGCGCACCTGGCCTGACAAGCTGTTAGCCGCCAACATCGTGCTGACGAGCCTGCTTTACCTGCGTGACACCACGGTCACCGACACGTTGCGCCAAACGCTCTACCTGTTCATCGAAGTTTTTTTGCCTTACTACGTTGCCAGTCGGGCGCTAAAGAGCCTCAGCGACTTCAAGGACGCTCTGTTCGGTTTTGTACTCGCCGCCATGGTGCTGTCGCTTATAGGTCTCTTCGAATATTCCAAGCACTGGCAGCTGTACAGCGCGGTGGTCAACGCCATGGGCATGCAATGGGATCCCGGCTACTTGAGTCGTGGTGGCTCATTACGCGCCAGCGCCACCACCGGCCAAGCCATTGCGCTGGGGTTCGTCATCAGCGTGGCCATCGGCTTTTACCTGTACTTGCAGGAGAATGTACGTAGCAAATTGCAGCGCAGCTTCGGCGCGTTGTTGCTCGCTGGTGGTCTGTACGTGCCGCTGTCGCGTGGGCCCTGGGTCGGTGCAGCCGCCATGATCGTCGTGTTCATCGGCACCGGCCGTAAAGCGGTCAAACGCCTGATGCTGCTGGCGGCCGCCGGGGTGCTCGCCCTTCCCTTGCTGGCCGTCGTGCCGGGCGGGCAAAAAGTGCTTGATCTGCTACCGTTTATCGGCACGGTGGAAGTAGAAAATATTACCTACCGGCAGCGCTTGATTGATAACGCAGTGATCGTTATTCAGCGCAACCCTTGGCTGGGTTCTTTCGATTACCGCAGCACACCGGAAATGCAGTCCTTGACTCAGGGCCAGGGGATCATCGATATCGTGAACACCTATATCGGCGTAGCGCTGTCGTTCGGTTTGATTGGTTTGA
Source organism: Pseudomonas sp. Hz4 (assembly GCF_054898165.1). Lineage (NCBI taxonomy): Bacteria > Pseudomonadati > Pseudomonadota > Gammaproteobacteria > Pseudomonadales > Pseudomonadaceae > Pseudomonas > Pseudomonas sp. Hz4. The sequence goes on from NZ_CM142719.1 coordinate 3,793,432, forward strand.
CGCTTTTCGTGGTTTTTTTCGTCAGCGTTCTGCAGGGCATCCGCAAGGGGATGCGTTCGTTCCCCAACAAAGACGATGAGGCACGCCGACTCGGACGTGCACTTCTGGCGACATTGGCCGGGATCCTGGTCACCATCGTTACCGTCAGCAGTATCTCGGTGATCCCCGTGGTGTATTGGTCGGTGGCTGGGCTGGGAGTTGCCTATGCTCAGATGGCGCGCAGGCTCAAGCACACCTCAACTGCAGTCTCTGCGAGTGCCAACCTTCAACTCAGGTAATGCCAATGACTACTCTGTTTCGTCGCACTCCTATGCTGCTCCTCGTTCTCCTGTGCCTTGGCGTTTGGCCGTTCAGGACCTGGGCGTTGGACTGGGTCGTCAGTGTGGATGAGCGCAACGGCCTGCCAATGCTGGTGCGTGGTGGCAGTCCGGTAGTTGCTACGACATTCTCGTTCTTTGGGAGGAACTGGGACTGGACGTATTTGCAGACCGAATTCAAGGTAAACACCCCTTATCGATACTCCCTTGCAGGCAAAAACAAAGCGCTGGATTTCGACTTGACTGCGCAGATTCAGAAGCAAGACGAGCAAAAGCTGACCTGGAACTTTGTCCTGGATGCACACAGCATGAAGTCGGGCGTGTCAGGTGGCGGCATCGTCTTCACGTTCGACCCCGCCCTTTTCGCTGGAGAAATGGGCGAACCCACTTTGCTACCCGGCAACCGCGGCTGGTCCTGGGGGAATGCGCAAGGGCGACGCATCGAAATGCGCTTCGAGCCCGCCCTGGCGAGTGTGTACTTTGAACCGGGCGGTAAATCCGAGGTGCGCGCTTTTTTCTACAAGAACACCATCAAACCTGGGCGCCAGGATTTCACAGCCACCTTGAGCGTTTCTGGCGATGTGGCGGTCGGCCCAACCAATACCGAGCGTTTCGGGCTGTCGGACCCAAAGAGCTGGCCGACTGACAAGCTCGACAGGAAAACCTCGCCGGTCGACCTGTCCTTTCTCAACGCTCAGGAAAAACCTGCAGGCAAGCGCGGCTTCATCAAAGCCTCCGGCGAGCAATTGCTATTTGCGGACAACACTGCGGCACGTTTCTGGGGCACCAACCTTTCGGCCTACACGCTCTTCCTCACGCCAGACGATGCAATCAAGCTGCAGGCCAAACGCCTGTCGGCACTGGGCTTCAATCTCGTACGACTGCACCACCATGACTCGCCATGGGTCTTCCCGAACATCTTTGGCGACGGCAGGGTCACGCGTAACACCCAGCAACTGAGCCCGGAATCGCTGAAAAAAATCGACTGGTGGATCAAATGCCTGAAAGACGAAGGCATTTATGTGTGGCTTGATATGCACGTCCAGCGAGTCTTTACAGAAAACGACAACATTTATGGCTTCGATGAATTGCCAAAAGAAGAGCAAAATTTTGCCTATCTAAAGGGCTATTCCTATGTGAATCTCACCATTCAAAAAGCCATGAAGCGCTTTACCGAAGCCTACATGACCCATGTAAACAGCTATACCGGTCTCGCCTACAAAGACGACCCGGCGATCGCCGCCGTACTGATTACCAACGAAAACGACGTCACCCGCCACTTTGGCAACGCCCTATTGCCAGACAAGAACGTACCAAAGCACAACAAAATCTACATGGCGGAGGCCGAGGCCTTTGCCAACCAGCACAATCTATCTGCAGACCAGACCTGGCGCGCCTGGGAGCCTGGCCCCTCCAAGTTGTTCCTTAATGATCTGGAGCGACGTTTCAACGTCGACATGATTCAACACCTGCGTGGGATAGGCGTGAAGGTCCCCATCGCCACGACCAGTAGCTGGGGCGGCGATAGCCTGAACTCCCTGCCGGCCCTTACCGCCGGCGACGTAATCGACGTTCATAGCTACGGGGGCTCGGGACAGATAGAGAAAAACCCGCTCTACAGCGAGGGCATAGTGAATTGGATTGCCGCCGGCCAGGTCACCGGCAAACCCTTGACCGTCACCGAGTGGAACAATGAGCCCTTCCCGACACCAGATCGTCACTCGCTGCCACTCTATATCGCCGGCACCGCCCGCCACCAAGGCTGGGATGCACTGATGCAATATGCCTACAGCCAGGAACCACTGGGGGGCGAAGGGATGAGTGCCGACAACTGGCACGCCTATAACGACCCTGCAATGCTGGCCACTCTGCCCGCCGCCGCCTTGCTTTATCGCCGTGCAGACGTTCGCGAAGCAACAACGACCTACGTCTTCGCGCCGACGCCAAGCACCCTGTTCAACCAAATGATCACACCGGCCAACTCTGCTCTACTGCGCACAGCCATGGAGAAAGGCAAGCTGGAAATCGCGATGCCACAGACGTCGGAATTGCCTTGGTTGCAACAGAGCGTTATCCCAAGCAATGCACAGGAATTTCATGACCCTGACCAGTCGCTGCTGGACGCCAATGCCAGCGAGTCCACGACAGACACGGGTGAGCTAAAGCGCAACTGGAAACAAGGCATCTACACCATCAATACACCGCGTACCCAGGCCGCTACCGGCTGGATCGGCGGTGAGTCGATCAGCCTTGGCAACATTCAGGTTCAAGTGAAGACCGCCAACGCCAGTGTGGTGGTGCAGAGTCTGGACGACGCGCCTGTGGGCCGATCGCAGGATTTACTGATTTCGTTAGGCACCCGTGCCATCCCCCAAGACGACGAAAAAGTACCTTTTTACGTTGAGCCGCTCGAGGGCACGCTAACCATCCAGGCGCCGCAAGGCTTGACACTGTTCACCCACGGCATTTTGGGACAAATGAAGAAGCTGCCCGCGACCTACTTTGATGGCCGCTATGCAATCAAGTTCGACGGCTTGCAGGCGTCGAACTGGTTGTTTTTGAAAAAAGGCGTCACGCAAGCTCAACCTTAGGCGACGCGCAGCCGACCCCTGCCAATACAGCATCATCACGCACGCCGGCGAGCCAATAACTAGCCCGAGGGTTGCTTAATAGGTGTCAAAATCAAACGATGGAACATAGCCTGCGCCGAGCATGTGTGGACATTTCGACGATACAAAATCATCACTTAATAAATCATCCGAACTTTTATACTTACTCGTGAAAACCCCTGTGATATTTAGAAGAGTATGTGGCAAGGATGAGATGCTGATTTTCTGACTCTCTCTTTCCTTCAGCTTTAAAAGCTTGAGCGATTGCTGGCTTGAAATATTATTGGATGCCCAGATAAATGCCGAAACAGGGAGGTCATATTTATTGCCAATTCCATGACCCAAGAGCCCTCGGCGGTCATCCATCATGTTTTCACCATGATCCGATGAATAAACCAAGACAGATGGTTTTTTGCTTGACTTCAATTGATCAATAATGGTGCTTAATAGCCAGTCCGTATATAAAATAGTATTATCATACTCTGCGGTAATTCTGTCTTTGAAGCTGTTGGTTGATGGCTTGAATTTATCGAAATGTTCGGGGTATCGGCGTGAATACTCGAAATGGCTACCCTTGACATGAATGAATATGGCTTTCTTTTCTGTATCGCTTTTCTTTAATATTTTTTCATATTCTGAAATCAAAGCTCCATCATAGCTTCTCTCAAAATATTGACGGTATTGTGCCTCTGCAGCTATTTGTGGAATTATTCCACCAAAACTATCAACTTCCTGAGCAGACAACCAATAGGTCATGTATCCAGCTGCGCGATATATACTCACCAATGATTTTGTTGACGCAATGGCGTCCCAATCCCATATAGGCTCAAGGCTCAGCATTGAAGGAACCGCGAACGAGGTATAGGGGGCTGTCGTGCAGATATTATTAAACTTGAAAATCCCCGCCTGCTTACCGAGATTTGGGGTTGTTTCCTTGTTATAACCGTAGAGGGACCAGTTGTGCGGCCGTGATGACTCACCGATCACAAAAACAATGGTTTCTATATTTGATTGATTCGACAGGCTGGTTATTTTTACATCAGATTCTCGACGGCGCTTGATAAGCTTCTCCGTCCCCAAATACAAGTCTGCAGTAAGGGCAATTTGCGATAAATAACCTATTGGCGTGCTTTGATCTTTAGCAAGGAGATCCATGACTGCAGATTTCCCGAAAGAATTAACTTTGACGGTTTTATAAAAATACGCCCCATACCCCACTAGCAAGGCGCTAACAACCAGAACAAAAATACCTTTGTTTTTATATAATTTCCGCTTATGCAGGCCTATTAATCCAGCCCCGTAGCAAAATATGAAAATCACCAAAACGATACTGATGGACCGCCAGTAGGTCGGTAGAAACTCGCTTGCCTCCTTATGGTTTGTCAGGCCAATAAACATATAGGCAGCTGTTAATCTCGAGTTGAAATTTAAAACCAAAAAGAGATCAACAGTTGCTGCCAAATAGAATGGCAATAGAATGATGTGAGCTTTGAATTGATTGGCTGAAATAAATCTAATTGCCAAAAGCCACAACACCGACATACTAATGGTATAAAAGACCAATAAATCAATTTTAGAATATTGATAGTTTGCCAGCAATCTGACAATCAAAGGCGATAACAGATATGACCACAATACTAAATTTGGCCATTCTGCCTTTAATATTGTTACTGAGTAATCAGTAATTATGGCGGAATTTTTCATTTTATAATTGTTCTCGCAAGATCCCCATATACCTCCTCAAGGGTAGCTCTAATTGGCGCGCACGCTGTATCTTGTTCAAAATATTCTCTCCTTTGGCGTTCCAAACGTAGCGAGTCTCGGCTATTAATGGTCAGGCGGATCGCACTGACGTTGCAATCTGTGCTTGCACAGCAATAGTGTCCAGGAAATCGGAGATCAGGATGAAATTTTTGGTGGTGGGTGGCGCGGGTTATATCGGCTCGCACATGGTCAAACAGCTACTGCGTGCAGGTCACGACGTGGTGGTGGCAGACAATTTTTCCACCGGCCACCGCAGCGCCTTGGCGGGTGGAAAATTGGTCGAACTAGACATAGCCGACGCGCAAGCCCTGGACGTGTTGTTGGCCGCACAGCACTTTGATGCCGTGTTCCATTTCGCCTCTTTTATACAGGTGGGCGAATCCGTGACTGAACCTGCCAAGTATTACCAAAACAATTTGGCCGCCACGCTGACCCTGCTACAGGCCATGGTTCGTGCGGGAGTAAAAAACTTCATTTTCTCCTCGACTGCCGCCGTCTATGGTGACCCGGTGTATGTACCAATCGACGAGGAGCATCCCAAGGCCGCGATCAACCCTTATGGACGCAGCAAGTGGATGGTGGAGCAGATGCTTGAAGATTTCGACCGCGCATATGGACTGAAATCGGTCTGCCTGCGCTACTTCAACGCCGCCGGAGCAGACCCAGAAGGACAGTTAGGTGAACGCCATGAACCGGAAACCCACTTGCTGCCCCTGATCCTGCAAGCAGCCTCCGGACGCCGCGCAACCATCACCGTCTATGGGCGTGATTACGACACGCCTGACGGCACTTGCATTCGCGACTACGTCCACGTTGTCGATCTCGTTGCAGCTCACGCACTTGCCGTGGACTATCTACTGGCCGGAGGCGCAAGCACGGCGTTTAACCTCGGTAACGGTCAAGGGTTCTCAGTACAGCAAGTGATAAATACCGCGCGCAACGTGACTGGCCGGGATATCGCTGTCAGCGAAGCGCCACGCCGCGCTGGCGATCCACCACGCCTTGTGGCCGATCCCCGCAGGGCCAACTCATTACTTGGCTGGCAACCGCAATTTGGCTCACTTGAACAGATAGTGGCGCACGCCTGGAGCTGGGAGCAGAAGAACCCTTGGCAATGAAAGTCGGCGCTTGCCAATAGCGCCGATTTCCTGAGGGTGACGCTCTAGTAGTAAGAGCGGTTTTCGGGCTCGGCTTTGTTTAACACCGTGCCAATCAGATTGGCTGTCCCAAGATGATGCAGGCTTTCCTCGATCTCTTTCTTGCTGTTCAATCCATTAGCGACCACGAGCAGAACGCAGTCGAACTTGGACAGGACGTTAATCACATCATCTGAACTCAACAACGGCGGCAAGTCGAAAATCACGATGCGAGAGTTGTAGCGCTCGCGCAGATCAGCAATCAAATGACTCACTGCGGGCGATGACAGCACCTCGGTGGAAAGAGGAATCGGCTCACGCGTCGGCAGCACCACAAAGCGCGGCAAGGTCGGATTGACCAGTACATCTTGCAGATCAGCTTCATCTGCCAACAATTCATTAAGCGATTTATCCATCGGCAGACCCAGATACTCACCCACCTTCGGACGACGCAAGTCGAAGTCCACCAGCAACGCCGTCTTGGTCGTGTGATGCGCGATACTCATTGCCAGGTTTATAGCCACCACCGTCTTGCCTGCCTCCGGAGTCGGCGAGGTGATGGCGAGCGTGCGCCAGCCATTTTCTTCCATGATTTTTAGAACTTGTGTACGCAGCAGATCGAAAGCCCCGCCCATATTCGAATTCTTGTTGTAAGCCACAATGCGGTTGCGCTCAAGGTGAGCTGGCCGCAAAGGTACAACCTTGGTTTGCACATAACTGAGCGCATTCAATCCTGTGGACTGCGCGGTCGGTGTCATGGCTTTTGACGAGGTCTGTTGCTCGGCTTTTTCGGTATCGGACTTGATTATTTCCATGGCTATATTCCTTATGCAAACCGGCCCAGAGCTTTAAACATCAGAAGATCCAGAGGCATGTAGAGGAAGTGCAGGAGCACCAGAACGATCGCGACTATCGCGACTCCACAGACAATCAACAGCGCTCGCCACTTCCTGCGGCGTGCCAGTTCAGCCTTGGTGTGAATGTAGGGAATGGAAACCAGTACGCGTCTACCCAGCACGCTGGCCAAGACCTGGGCACCGCGCACACGCTGACTCAACATCTCGAGGAGCATCACCAGTGCGCCAGCACCCACTGGGGCAAGCACGAAACCCATGGCAATCACTTTTTTGCGGTTCGGCCGTACCGGCTTTTCGGGAATCAGCGGTAACTCCAGAACAACAAAACGCTCGGCTTTGTTTTCCTGTTCCAGGCTTTCGGAAATTTTCGCACTCATTTCCTTGGTGCGAATCTCCTCATATTTTTTACGAGCGTTATCATGGTCACGCATCACCGTGACCAAGCCGCGCTCGATTTGCGGCGTCTCAAGAATTTGCGCCTCGTAGTCGGCTATTTTTCTGAGTATTTCCTGCTTTTGATCGGCCAGCGACTTGATACGTGCTTCTGCTGCGAAGATCCGCGCCTGGGCCTTTGCAACGTCCAGACTGACCGAAGCCACTGCACCACCAGCACCAACACCTTTGCCAGCCCGAAGTGCAGCAATTTTGCGTTTGACGGCACGCACGTCGGGGTGGGCTTCCGTATACAGCAACAGCAACCTGGTGTACTCCGCTTTGAGGCTACCCAGATCCTGTGGTTTATCAACTGCCGCACCGGGTGCTCCAGGCTTGGTCGCTAGCCCGGCATTCGCGGCGGAAAGCTCCAACTCATTGAAGCGCAACTCCTCACGGGCAGTTTTGTAGTCACGGTCGACCTCTTTAAGCTCGGTTTCGGCGCGCGACAACATATTCATGCGCAGCTCCTGATGCTCGGGCAGCGCGTTGCTGTGTGCCTGTTTGAAGTCCGCCAACCGGTTCTCCAGCGCTTCCAGTTCCACCCTGAGTTTGTCCGCCTCCTGCGTCAGAAACTCTGTGGTTTCACTGGCGCGTTCGGTGCGCTGCTTGATGTTTTCATCCAGAAACAGCGTTACCAGCTCGTTGGCAACTTTATTCGCAATCTCTGGCTGCCTATGCTCAAAGCCAAGACGGAAAGCAATCGTCACCTCTCCGCGCCCCTTGATGACAGCACTGACCAGAGAGACTGTAATCGCATTGCGCATTTCATCGATCTTCTCGGTAACGCTCAGTTGCCGGCTTTGCGAAGCAAAAAGATTGTATTTGTCGATGATCCCTTCCAGATGTTCACGGGTCATCACGCGCTGGCGAATGACTTCGATGCGCTCATCGGCAAAGGTATTGTTGTTGGCCGCCACCAGGTCGGGCGAAATCTGCTGAGACTCCACCAGAATCGTGCCGGATGACTCATAGGTAGGCGGGAGAGAGATCGCAACCGCTACGCACACGCCGAGTATGACCACGAAACTCAGGATCAACAGCAGCGCATGGTGCTTGATGATAGCTATGTAGTCGTTGAACGACATTTCGTATTCAGAGGTCATATTTCTCACACAGCTGAATTTCAGAGACCGGGATAACTATAAGTCACCGTCAACCCGACGACGTTTGCAGTGGCATCCGGCAAGCCATCTTGCTGGCGTTGTTTGTATGTGTAGGATAGGCGCGCAATCCAAAAAGGCGAGAGTTCTTGGCTAAACCAGGCACTGTAATTTTGCAGGGTATTAGGCGTCTGGCCTTTGGCGTCTTGCCAGGAGGCATCGAAACCGAGGCGTCGGGTCTCGTCGACGGCATAACTCCATGTACCCCTCAGGGCATCAACCTCGACGAAACCACCGTCCCCGCTGGCGAGAGTGCTACGACTGGCGTCGATGCTGGTATCAATACGCTCACCGGCATATTGCAACGCAATACCGCCCTGGCCTTTGGGGCCGCTACCTGTGCCGGAGACTTGATTGAGACCCGCGTAGACTGTCCCCTTAAACCGCTCGGAAAATTGGAAATTCAAGCCCGCCGTGGGGGTGTAGCTGTTTGAGGAACCCACCGCAGCCCCCTCCTCCGGCTCATAGCGCCTCACGCTAAAACGGGTGAACAGCTCGACCTGCTCACTCCATGCATAGTTCCAGCTAAAGCGGGTCGCCAGCTCGTCATAGTCGGTCAGTGAATCAACATCGTAAGTGACATGAGTGTAGTCAGTCTCGTTAACCAGGGTACTTCGCTCGCTGAGAGCAGTGCTCCAGTTGCCGCCCAGCAAATACATCTTTTGCGTGCCATCGGAGGCAACTACGCCGGTTTCCTGAACCACCGTGGAAAGCGTAGAGTTTTCTTCATATCTCGCCGTCAGCCCAAAAGCACCCGTTTCGGTCTCGCGCTGCCACCCTAACTTTAATCTGGGGTCTTCTCGGTCCGAAACGATGGACGTATCCGACGAACGCACGATATTTAACCCGAGACCGAATTGGAACTCATCCCGCCCGGAAGTACCCACGAGGCTGTAATCGGGGGCGATGATGGTACGGGTCACCCCCTTCTCACCACTCGTAAGAAGCGTCGGGTTGCTGTCGTACTCAACCGTCGAAGGTATCGCTATTGCTGATTTCCACGTGGCAGCATAGGCCATGTGCGAATACGACAAAGCCAGGATTGCCGTAGCAACCCCGGTCGTTCGAAATCCAATCAAAGTAATCCCTAGTGCATCGCGCAAGGCTATGGCACGACCAGCGTATCGCCGGCCTTAAGTGGAAAATTGGTAGACATGTCATCCCCTGACATCAACTCGCTGTAGTTGACGTGCAGGATCTCTTGTTTATCCCCATTAGGTCGCACGACCTTGATTTCATCCTTGTCGGCGAATTTGTCGAGCCCACCCGACAGGCTCAATGCTTGCAGCACAGTAGTGAGACCTGACATCGGCACTGTGCCCGGTTTCACCACTTTGCCTTGCACGTAGACTAGATTGCCTGCGGGGTTCGTGATGACAACGCTCACCTGCGGATCGGGTATGAACTTTTCAAGTTTGGTCGCTATTTTCTGCTCGGCTGCTGTGGAATCAAGCCCTTCCACATCGACTTTCCCTGCCAACGGGAAGGTAATGCTGCCATCGGGAAGTACACGCAACTCCTTATTTAGCTTGTCTTCACCCCAAACGGATACAGAGAGTAAATCACCCGGATTCAACAGGTAAACCGGGGTTTTTTCGACGGCACTGGAAAGGCTGGGCCAAACGGCCAGCGTGCAGAGCACAGGTATCAATGAACGGAACATCGGAATCCCTCCGCCTAAGTAGCCATGCAAGGAGTTTAGAACAAAAAACCGAGCCAAATCACTCTATCCTAATTTCACCCCAAAGAAACGACTAAACAACAATCACCTGGAGCGTCTGGGCGGCCCATTCCGCCAACGCAACTCACCCGCAACCAACAGGGCACCCATTACAGCAGAAAAACGTTATTTAACAATAGCTTGGATTAAACAAATCGCCCCAATGCTTACCGCGCCAAAATTAACTACATCATGCCAGTTAGAGCTGACTCGGCTGAAACACGGCGAACCTATTATCGCTGCCGATACCAGCACAACTAACCGGCATCAATAATTACAAACTAAGCATCATTGCAAGAAAGGCAATCATCCGTAAAAAAACTCCCCCTATATCTTCCGCCGGTTGGCGACCACAATAAAGCCAAACAACGCGGAAGAAAACAACCATGCTGCTGCCTGAAGCGGTACGGCATTCGGTTGATTGATATAAGAATCAGATCCCCCAACCAACTCTTTATCCTGAACATCCAGCCCCACTAACGGCTCACTGGTAGGCGCCGCCATTAAACCGTCGCACGAAAAAGTATTGACGGTACTGCCTGCCCCCGAGCCAGAATCCATCCTGCTGTTAGGCTGGTCATCATCCAAAATAGCGGCTAACGAAGAAGCCAACCGCAGGCCACTTCCAACCGTTAACGGCGCGCCACTCGGGTGCTCTTCGAGAGCCTTGCCAAGTTGAGAGCCTACCGCTTCGCAAGTTTTACTTATGCGACTAATTTCATTGGGCAAACTAGTCGCATGAACACTAGCAACGGCCGCACCATTGAGAATCACAGAAAACAACACAAATTTAATGACAAGTGTTGGGCGCATAACACCGCCTCCTTGCGCAGGGGGTTATTCTTTTGTCGGTTGAAGAAATCTGAATCGGCTAAAATGAGCGTATGTGCACATCGCCATTACGTCAATGGCTCGTCACCATAATAAATCGAAATTTAATTGTACGGAGAGTGGCGTCAAAATAGCGACACGACAAGCACGTCAATCATGAGAATCTATTAGCATGAAATAGCTTCTCGCTTGGGCATTAGCCGCAACAGGACGCTCGCCTCCGACCCGGCGCAGCGCCCTGCACCGGGCGACGAAGCACTGTCGGCAACGTTCTTCAAACAATGCGCAGCTGCCTTCCAGCGCCGAAGAAGTCTCGGCGCTGCGCCAGGAAACCCTGCTCGATTTCCCTGGCACCCGCGCCGAGCTGATCAAGGCAATGCGCGTAAAAGGCATCGCGATTGAAGACGGGATGAATGACTGACCGTTACTTCGGTTGCGCCACCGTGCGCAAATAAGGTTTCACCGTCTTGAAGCCGTCCGGGTATTTCTTCCTGGCGTCCTCGTCGGATACTGACGTGGGAATGATCACGTCCTGACCCGGACGCCAGTTCACCGGGGTAGCGACAGTGTGCTTGGCGTTCAGCTGAATAGCGTCGAGCAGCCGTAACACTTCATCGAAGTTGCGCCCGGCACTCATCGGGTAGACCAGCATCGCCTTGATCTTCTTATCCGGGCCGACAATAAACACCGACCGCACCGTGGCGTTGTCGACGGCAGTACGAGCGCCCCCACTGGCATTCGGGTGAATCATGTCGTAGAGCTTGGCCACCACCAGGTTATCGTCACCAATCATGGGGTAGTTAATCGCATGACCCTGGGTCTCTTCGATGTCTTTGGCCCAGGTCTGATGGTTACCGACGGGGTCGACGCTGAGGCCGACAATCTTGGTGTTGCGTTTGTCGAACTCTGGCTTGAGCCCGGCCATGTAACCGAGTTCAGTGGTGCAGACTGGGGTGAAGTCCTTCGGATGCGAGAACAGGATGGCCCACTTGTCGCCGATCCATTCGTGGAAATGGAGCGCGCCTTCGGTACTTTCGGCGGTGAAATCCGGTGCTTCGTCGCCAATACGAATGGTCATGTGCGTTCTCCTCGTTGTGAAGGGCAGGAAACTCTTGGAACGAACCAGTATAGGAGACCTTGAAGACCTCGCTCTGCACCCCGCCGAAGGGTCGCGCGCCGATTTACAAGACCAAATCTTCATCCGAAAATGCTGCCTATACTGCAATCCGGGTCGATAGAGAAAACGGACAAAATCGCTAAGCATTCAGCCTGTCAGGTTGAGGTCATGGAAATTGACGCCGAGCCGTCAGGAAATGCAGAAAGTGGCCCTGCTCTGACGCTGCGCGAGTGAACCGCCTGGCGCCTGGTTGATGAGGTGTACTTCAATCGGACACACCCAGAAGACGTAAGGGATTGCCGCCTGTCGGCAGTGCCTAGCGTACGATTTTTTCCGAATTCTGCGAGCTCCCCAATCCAACCGCCCTGATTGTCTGCGCTGAGGACCTGACAGATGAATGTGATCGACTATTTTGATGGAGCAAGAATCATCAACATCTCGTCAAGACAGGATCGCCGTATAGAAACAGTAGAAGAATTCGCTCGCTACGGCTTTCACATTGATGATGAAAAAATAGGCTTTTTTGAGGCTGTTACGCCCAGTGAGGGAAATGGCTTCCCGAGCGTCGGGGCCAGAGGCTGCTTTTTGAGCCATTTGGGGGTGCTGGAAGAGGCAATGCGCCTGAAGTTGAAAAATATCTTGATCATGGAGGACGACATACAGTTTTCCAGACGCATTTGCGAGTATGGGAGACAGGCCATCGAGTCTCTGGAAGGTATGGAGTGGGACATCGTCTATTTTGGGCATCCGTTTGAAGGAAATTCAAACTTGCCCGATTGGAAGGTAGTCGACCGACCCATACATTTGTCCCATTTCTATGCTGTAAATGGGAAAAGCTTTGGGAAATTGAGGGATTTTTTATTCCAGATTCTGGAGCGGCCGCCGGGACATCCTGACGGAGGTCCGATGCATTATGACGCTGCTCTCAATACGCTTATTCAAAAAAATAAAGAGATTCTGGCTTACTATTTCACCTGGAATTTTGGCTATCAAAGGCCCTCACGGACGGATCTGCACGAACTTTCCCTCTTTGACAGGACGCCTCTCCTGCGGCCGGTAATGGATATGCTTAGGAGGTTAAAGGCAAAAAACCTGAGAAGAACTCGATAGTTTTTTGTTACTTCTCTTTCCTTAGGGAAGGTCTAATGTATTTACCCAGCCCGGCACCGCGCAGGAGCCGTGTCCGGGTGATGGAAGCGGACCGCACTCGTCATTTGCGCGCCAACTTATACCGGACACATTCCTCATAAAAACTCTCGCGCAGGGCTGCGGGCTTCATCCGCGAACGACTGTCATAGGTCTGCTCGGTAATGCCCATTGCCATCATGTGCATCCACGACTTGCTGAACTTGTAGGTGTGTAACTTCTGCCGTGCTGCATACAGTGAAACCCCGGACAGTTTGAGTTCCTGGGCTCTCGCCGCGGTTCCTGCGCCCCAGCTGCAGAGGTAACGATCATTCGATGCCAGTTCTTTGGCCTGGACAGAGGCGGCAACGCTCGCCAGGCCTAACGAAATCAGCGCAACCATCACATTCCGCATTTGCATTCGATCCCAACCAACTGAAAATAAATTGATTTTGGTCAAAAGTTTTAAACTTCGGGGCCAGCAAAATGCCTTAAGTGAGCTATAGCCTGTTTTTCTCAGTGCCTTGCGGACATTTCTTGCGGCACTTCAATCCTTTGCTATAGCTAACTCTTCTCAATGCATTCAGTGAGGCAACGGAATGTCAGTTGCAAAGAAAATGACGGTGGGCCAGCTGACGATGTTGACAGCCGTCAACATGTTGGGCTCAGGCATTGTGCTGCTACCCACAAAACTCGCCGAAGTCGGCGGTATTTCCATTCTTTCCTGGCTGATCACAGCCACCGGCTCCCTGGCGCTGGCCTATGCCTTTGCGCGCTGCGGGATGCTTAGCCGAAAGACCGGGGGCATGGGCGGCTATGCCGAGTACACCTTTGGCAAGGCGGGCAACTACATCACGAACTACACCTATGGGCTCTCGCTGTTGATTGCCAATGTGGCGATCAGTATTACGGCGGTCGGCTACATCCAGGAACTGTTCCACATCAAGCTTGATTCGCTGCAAGTGGGTCTGGCGACCATCGCTCTGCTGTGGATCACCACGTTCGCCAACTTCGGCGGCGCACGGATTACCGGCCGGATCGGTGCGATCACAGTTTGGGGTGTAATTGCACCAGTGGTGCTGGTGTCCACCGTTGGCTGGTACTGGTTCGACAGCAGTGTCTACGCCGCCGGCTGGAACCCGCACAACATGGGCTGGTTCGAAGCTGCAGGCGCTTCGGTGGCGATCACCTTGTGGGCATTCCTGGGTCTTGAGTCCGCGTGCGCCAACACCGATGCCGTGGAAAATCCAGAGAAGAACGTACCCATTGCGGTACTTGGCGGCACCCTCGGCGCGGCGGTGATCTACATCGTCTCCACCAACGTCATCGCCGGTATTGTCGATAACCCTGCACTGGCCGCCTCCACCGCCCCCTTCGGTCTGGTCTTCGCCAAGATGTTCACCCCGTTGGTCGGCGACATTGTGATGGCCGCGATGGTACTCGCCTGCATCGGTTCGTTGCTGGGTTGGCAGTTCACCATTGCTCAGGTGTTCAAAAGCTCGGCGGACACCGGTTACTTCCTGTCGATCTTCGCCAAGTCAAACAAGGCCGGAACGCCGATTGTCGGCATGTTGGTGCTGCTGGCCGCGCAGACGGCGCTGGGCTTTCTCACCATCAGCCCGGACCTGAGCAAGCAGTTCGACACCCTCGTCAACCTCGCGGTGGTGACCAACCTGGTGCCGTACATCCTGTCCATGGCCGCCTTGATGACCATGCAGAAGGTGTCCAACGTACCGGCAGGCAAGGCGCTGGCCACCAACATCATTGCGTGGGTGGCGGCGTTTTATAGCTACCTGGCGCTCTACAGTTCGGGCGAGCAAGCCCTGATGCTCGGCGGAGTGGCGACCATTTTCGGTTACACGCTGTTCGGCTTCGTCAACAACCGCTTGATCCGCCTCGAGGCGCTCAATAACAGCGTACCGACGCAGACCGTCAGCGCTCAGCACATCACGGGCAAACCGGTGCCGGTCAACAACTTGCAAGCAGTCACAGTGGAGGTTCAATCATGACGGAACATAGACATACGCTCGGGATGCTCACGCTGTTGGTCAGCAGCCCGCCGGACAAACGCACCGTCTTTGGTCGCGCGCTGAATCAGTTGGTCAACGATGTGGAAGAACGGGCCGTCCGGGTACTGGCGTCGGAAACCTTGAGCGACGCCACGTCGATCCTGCGTTCGGACCCGGCCATTCAATGCGTAATGCTCAGCTGGGAAATGGACAAAAGCGAAGGCCACGAGGAATGCATCAAACTGCTGGTCAGCCTGCGCGAGCGCAACACTCGGGTGCCGGTCTTTTTGATCAGCGACCGCAGCACCGCGTCGAGCATTCCGCTGGTGGTCATGCAACACGCCGATGACTTCATCTGGCTACCCGAGGACACCAGTCGCTTCCTCAGCGGGCGCATCCTGGCGGCCATCGAACGCTATCGCCAAGCCGCGCTGCCCCCCATGTTCGGGGCGCTGGTGAAGTTTTCCCGGACCTATGAATACTCGTGGCACACCCCCGGCCATGCTGGCGGCACGGCGTTTCTCAAGAGTACGGCGGGCCGGGCATTCTACGAGTTCTTCGGAGAAAACCTGTTACGTTCCGACCTGTCGATTTCGGTCGGCGAACTCGGTTCGCTGCTCGATCACAGCGGCCCCATCGGCCAGGGCGAGCGCTACGCCGCCAAGGTCTTCGGCGCGCACCGTACCTATTACGTCACCAACGGCTCGTCGACCTCCAACCGCGTCATCCTCATGGCCAGCGTCACACGCAATCAGATTGCCCTGTGCGACCGCAATTGCCACAAATCCGCCGAGCACGCGATGACCCTGTCCGGGGCCATTCCGACGTACCTGGTGCCGACCCGCAATCGCTACGGCATCATCGGCCCGATCCTGCCGCAAACCCTGAGCAGCGACGGCGTCAAAGCCGCCATCGCCAACAACCCCTTGGTCAAGAAAGGGATCGACCCGACACCGATCCACGCCATCATCACCAACTCCACCTACGACGGCCTGACTTACAACGTCACCCGCGTCGAAGAGCTGCTGGGCCAGAGCGTCGACCGTCTGCATTTCGATGAAGCCTGGTACGGTTATGCGCGTTTCAACCCGTTGTATCGCGAGCGCTTCGCCATGCACGGCAGTCCGGACGATCACGATGACTCGAAGCCGACCGTGTTCGCCACTCAATCGACGCATAAGTTACTGGCCGCCCTGTCCCAGGCATCGATGATTCACGTGCGCAACGGCCGTAACCCGATCCATCACGGGCGTTTCAACGAGTCGTTCATGATGCACGCCTCGACATCGCCCAACTACGCGATCATGGCCTCCTGCGACGTCAGCTCGGCGATGATGGAAGCGCCCAGCGGCCAGATTCTGACCACCGAATCCATCGAAGAAGCCATCAGCTTCCGCCAGGTCATCTCGCGCATGCACAACGAGATGCTGAGCAAGGACGAGTGGTTCTTCACGTGCTGGCAGTCACCGTCGGTACAGGTTGGCGCGGTATCAGTGCCGTTCCATGAAGTAGATCCGGTGCTGTTGAAAACCGAGCCGAACTGCTGGGTGCTTCATCCCAACGAGGTGTGGCACGGTTTCGGTGACATCGAAGAAGGCTACTGCATGCTCGACCCGATCAAGGTCTCGGTGCTGAGCCCCGGCATGGGCGACGACGGCAACCTGCTCGACTCGGGCATCCCCGCCTGCGTGCTCACGGCGTACCTCGGACGTCAGGGCATCGTCGTCGAGAAAACCACCGACTTCACCATTCTGTTCCTGTTCTCTATTGGCATCACCAAAGGCAAATGGGGCACCCTGGTCAACGCGCTGCTCGACTTCAAACGTGACTATGACGACAACGTCGACCTTGAGCTGTGCCTGCCCGACCTTCTCAGCGCCAACCAGCAGCGCTACGCCGGCATGGGCCTCAAGGACCTGGCCGACGATATCTTCGCCGCCATGAAGAAACACAAAACCACCGCCAACATGGCCCAGGCGTTTGGCGTGCTTCCACAAGCCGAATTCAGCCCAGCGCAAGCCTACGAAAAGCTGGTCAAGAACGAAATCGAACGGGTCACACTGGAAGAAGCCGCCGGGCGTGTCGCCGCGACCGGGATCGTGCCCTACCCACCCGGCATTCCACTGCTGATGCCGGGCGAAAACGCAGGGCCAGCGGGCGGATCGTTGCTGGCCTATCTCAAGGCGCTGGAAAGCTTCGACAAATCCTTCCCGGGTTTCACCCATGACACCCACGGGATCGAAAGCGAGGGTGGGGTTTATCGCTTGCTGGTGTTGAAATGAGCTAGCGCCAGTATGGGCTGCGAAGTAAAAAAACGGGCGCCCTGAGGCGCCCGTTTTATGTGTCTTCTCCCAAGCGATTAACCCGTCGGGGTTAAACCCTGACATTGCGCCCTGGCAATGATGATCGCTGACGGGTTTCCCAATCCTGGACCAGACCGACAGGCGCATCGGACGCCGGCAGCAGGGTGCGCCCACGAACCAGATCGGAGGCCAGCTCAGCGCCGCCATGCACCTTGATGAGCACGATATGCCACTGGCACACCGCTTGCTTTCGGTCCTGGAGCGGCGCACCGGGCGTATCGTCGTCAACACCTTCGCACATCCACAGGAGGTGACTTTCGCCACCATTCACGGTGGACCGTTTCCGGCCACATCGGACAGCCGCTTTACCTCGGTTGGCATGACCTCGATTGAACGCTTTTTGCGCCTGGTGTTCTACCTGGGTTTTCCTGATGCGCTACTGCCCGAATCATTGCGTGAGGTTAATCCCTGGGGACTGCCTCGCCTCGTAGACGGTCAATAAACGCTACCCGGTTCGGCATGACTGAATCCCTGCCGAACTGGATTTGGCCAGCGTTGCTGACCGCAGACAAAGATTCAGCCCTTGGCCGCCATCGCGGTGACTTCCACGCGCATGCCTTCGACCGCCAGGGCGGCCACGCCAACGGCGGCGCGAACCGGCCAGGGCTTGGCGAAGAAGCGCTGGTAGACCTCGTTGAAAGCGGCGCGGTCGGCCATGTCGGTGAGGTAGATGGTCAGATGCAGAACCCGGTCCATGGAACTGCCGGCGTGCTCCAGTGCAACCTTGAGCGCCTGCAGGGTGCACTCGCTCTGCTCGATGATGCCGCCCAACTCCAGACTGCCGTCGGCGCGGGTGGGGATCTGAGTGGAGACCAGCAGGCCGCCGAAACCGGCGACGTCGGAGGAGATGGATTCCTGATCAGGGTCGGGGAGGAAGGTGATGTCGTGGTTTGCCATGGGGACTCTTGCTTGAGGGGGTAAAGAGGCTGTCGAGTATACGCTCCGCTATTTAGTGTTTAGGGCTGAGATAAACCCCAATGCGAACGAAAACGCGATACCCCAAGCCGCCCCCTTCAAAGGCAAGCCCAAAGATGCGGTGAGCAGATACAACCAGCGCCGAGTAACCTGCGGCGAGGACCTTGTCGGACCGCCGCACCGTCCCGATGGGCCGTGCAGCGGCTCCCAAAAGGAACAACCGCCCAACCCAACGTCAGTTACCCACTCACGACAGCAGAACGCACCTATTCAGGTGGGTCGATCAGATCCAGCAATCGGTTTGCCGTGATTTCAGCCAGCATGACGCTATTGGAAATGCCCAACAGGGAATAGCGCGAGCCACCATCCAAGCGGTCCACCAACTCGTGGACCATCACATCAACCGAGGCCAGGGTTTCGACCAGATACACCGCCAGGGTTTCGGTCGTGGCCTCTGCGTCCACGGAAAACAGGGTGCTGCGTGTTCGCGGGGTGGCTTTGATGTCGGCTATCGACGAGAAGTGGTAATCGAGAGCTCGCTCGGCGGCTTCGTTGAGTTTGTTTGAATCGGGTTCGTACGGGGACGCCGGATCGGTGTCCGGCGGGTTCGGTGTAACCTTGAACATGGCAACTCTCCGTCTACGAGTTAAAGCTGCACCATTCGGTTCCAAGCGAAGGGAGGCAGCTGTACGCAGGTTGGAACCCGGGGTAAACGGAACCCGGCAGACCCTAAGGTCTCCCGCGCACAGCTGCCATAACGGAGTACACACTTAAAAGCGTGCAAACAAATGTCATGAAGGGCGTCATGCGCCGTTTATTCGTCAGGGTTCCAAGCCTGGTCGCTGAATTGGCAACGACCCGGAAACGATAGAACCTAGACCCAAGGCGCACAAGCCGGCGGATTCTGACGTAACCGTAGGCAACGGCGCAAGGTCTTGTAGCTTTCAGGAAGTAACCTTGAGGGCGCTTAAACAAGCACCCTTCGGCGATGTTGAATAAGCGGAAATGCGTTTAAATTGAGGCAATGTGCCATCCGTTGATTCCCTGCACCCCGAGTGTCACCCTGCGCGCGTTAATCAAGGATCAGGTCCAAGGAATCAAGGAATGAGTGGCTACGTACCCAACCCGCCTAAAAACTATCGTTACGAAGAAGCCAAACCCGTCGATATACACGCCCGACGCTGGGCGGAATACGAAAAACACGGTAAAGAACCCGCATCTGCGCCACAGAAAACCGGCATAGCCTTACGGATCGGCGTGTTTTTTGATGGTACCGGCAACAACGCCAACAATACCGCCGCAGGCATCCTTTGTGGTGCCCATCACCCCATTTCACCCAAAGACATTGACGCCAGTTGCAAGCCGTTCATGGCCGACCCAGACAGTAGCTATGGCAACGATGCCAGCAACGTGAAAAAGCTGAGCGACCTTTACTACGCACCTCAGCAAGCGGAAGGTGAAGGCCCGCAAAAACAGGCTTTTCGCAGCCTTTATATCGAGGGTATAGGCACCCTATCGGGTGAAAAAGACAACTTGATGGGCCAAGGTGCGGGCCGAGGTGATACCGGCGTTGCGGGGCGCGTTCAACTATCGTTTTCACAGATCAAACAGCGTATTCAAGACTTGCTGGTCGCTCACCCCGACAGTGAGATTACATCTCTGACCTTCGACACATTCGGTTTCAGCCGCGGTGCCGCAGCCGCTCGGCATTTTGCCAATGAAATCGTGCGCGGGAACCAAGGTCCTTTAGGCGATGTTCTGCGCGGCAATCCCAAAGCCTTTAGTTCGACTTTCATTGACCAATACAAAAGCGGCATCAACATGGGCTTTATCGGCCTGTTCGATAGCGTGCCATCGATCGCCGGCTGGTCCAATTTAGGGAATATCAAAAGCCCCATCGCGACAGGCATCAAACTCTACCTCGATCGTCGTTTTTTCACTGACGTCATCCAATTGGTAGCGCGTGATGAATGCCGAGCCAACTTTGCACTCAGTCGAATCAAACCCGCTTTCCCGGAAATTACAGTGCCCGGCGTCCACTCGGACATCGGTGGCGGCTACCTCGACGAAGCACAAGAATGTGTGTTGGTCAGTCCAATGCAAGCCTTGGAAGTGCCGGTAAATACCAACGTCGTCACCACCTCGATCTACCGCGACGCCGCGAATGTAAAAAGCCAATGGCTAGCCAAAGGATGGCCGTCTGGTTATTTGGAGATCGTCACACCCACCGCGTTCGAAGTGCCACAAGAGCAGCAAGACCAGCTCAGTCCGGGCATAAAACGTATCTATGCCGCATTGCAGCTAAAGCGTCCGGTGAGCGGTAAGCTTTCACTCGTGTACCTGAGGGTGATGCATCAGTTGGCGAAAGAAAAAGGCGTTCGGTTTAACGATATTCAGGACACTTCTGAATTCGCAGTTCCGCAAGAACTTCAGGCCCTGTGTGGCAGGTTTGTCGCAGGCGACTACAGCACCACACCGCAAGAAGAACAGTTGCTCAAACTGAAGTACATCCACACGTCCGCCAATTGGAACCACCCTTTGGGTAGAAACGATGGTAGCGGTCTAAAGGCTGTTTACATCAATGCCCCCACGCAGGACGCGATTCGCGTGCAACACCCTCATGTACCTGACTGGACGCTTTGGTAATGAAACGACTCATCACGCTACTGGGCATCCTGCTCATCGCCGGCTGTCAGTCTGCCGACCCGCTTTCAGCAAAAAACGACCCCAAGTCGCAATGGTGGGAGCTCGCGTTTACTGAACCCAACTATATGAAGGTGTGGGTAGAGGACAGCTCAGTGCAAGACATCACCGGCAAGGTCTTTTTCAGAACCGGCGGAGGTAGCGCTGCCGGCGGTGAACCTGAAGACGGCAATGAGTCCGCCCGTGGCTGGGTGGCGGTCGGTGGCAGCGGGAAAACAGTCGTTGGCGCCGATTTGCCAATACGTGTATTTGTTCGATGGCAATCCATCGTTGAGCAAAAAACCTGGCGTGCATGGGTGGACATTCCCGAGGAAGCCCGACAACTGATGGCATCATCCACCGCTCAGCGCTGCCCGCAAACATCTGAACAGGAAGCCCGGTTTATGGCGTCGATCTACTTGGGCTTAGCCCCAGGCGGCGTGGTGCAGGTATGGGTCAGAGACTCATGTCACCGCCCCGTTAAAGTGGCACGAACCCAAGCGGAGATCGAGCCATTGGGACCTGATCAAGGCAAGAATGAAGGCCGCTATGCTTACCCGGTGAGTGAAAAATCCAAGCGCTACATCGAACAATTCGGAGTACCTTACGGCAGCTGGTGAGTGTCAAAATTTTCTTGCTCTGAAGAATCGCAGCCAGGTCGCTGTACTTGGGTGCCCCCCGACTCAAGGCGCATTGACCACGACATAAGTCACATCGCTGCCCTGATACTGCGGTTGATACCCGGTTGAACCGCATTGCATGTACGCCGTGTTGTATTGGATGACTTGCACGCAACTGGTGGGCAGTTGCGCAGGCGTGAAGATGGACCCGACTACCGCCGCGGTCACCGCGACCGTTGCGGTGACAGCCGCCGCCGTGGCGATCGAATGGTAGTGATTGTCGCAGCCATAGCGGCCACGCCCGTCGATGTCGACGTCGCGACTGTTGTCGATGTTGACGTTACGGGTGCTGTTGTTGATGTTGGTTCAGTTGCCGACCGTGTTTCCGGCGTTGACCCGATCTCCAGCATTGACCCTGTTGCCAGCGTTAGCCCGATTCCCCGCATTGACCTGGCCGCTCGTAGCGTGGTATTGCCGGTGTTGACGCGCTGCGCCAGTTGGGCAGTGGCGTCGGCGGACGATTGACCGATGCCCTGGCGTGCCCTTGTGCGCGCTGGGGTCGGGCATCCACATCAGTGACCAGGCTCAACGTCAGTACCGAGGTGGTTGCGAGCGATAACAACAGGCTCCACGACATAGTCCTGTTCATGTCATTCCCCTTCCTGATCACTGGCTTTCTTCAAAGGAAACGCCACATCGCCTTTACCCGGTGCGAAGGTGAAGATCGAGTCCTTGATGCCCGGCTTCAGGTTCCAGTGATACACCGCGCTGCATTCCGGAAAACCCGGTTGATCAGTGGTAGCGCCCCGGTATCAAGGCTGATTATTAAGCCTGGACGCGGCGTGACCCGTTCGCCAGAAGGGCAAGAAACTCTATGGGCAAACCCGAGCGGAGCACTCTATGATTGAAGCCCATGACGACCACGCTTCCGATTCGCCCACCCTGCCCGCCCGGCGCCTGCGACTGCGGGCGTGACCCGCTGCTGGAAACACCGGGGGCGGACGTGCGCATTCTGTTTCTGACCCGTTCAGAGGAAAAGCGCCTGATCGAACGCCTGGAAAACCTCCAGAGCCTGAGTGACCTCGAGCGTCTGCAACAGCGGATGTACGAGCAGTTGGGCATCAGCGTGAGCATCGTTCCCGGATTCAACGAAGTACGAACCATGCGCGGTATCGGTATCAATCTCGGCGATCAGCCGGGGCTATGCCGCAAAACCCGTCAGTCGATCCCTGCCGCGATTCGCCGCGGTCTTGAGCGGCGCCCGGAAATTGCCTATGCGCTGCTCAATGCCAACGACTTGTTGCGCGACGCGTGAAATCAGCCCCGCAACGAAACAGGATCAGCGGTCATACGCAGAGTTTGGGCCGCTGCTATGCCACGACTACTTCTTCATCCCGACCCGCCGCCGCATCTCGGCGGTGATCGACTGTCGGGTTTTCTTCAGGTCCGCCCAAGGTTCATCACCGACCTCGGCCAGGCGCTCATGCACGGTGTGCACGTTCCACTGATTCCCACCCTTGAGCTCGCCCACCTCCTCGCGAAAGATCGGCACTGACACCGGCAGCCCTTCGCGGGTGCGCACGGCGTAAGCGCAAATGGTCGTGGCGCCCAGACCGTTGCGCAGGTAATCGATAAAGATCCGCCCTACCCGGTTTTTCGGTCCCGACACGGCGGAAAAACGCTCCGGCAGCAACTTGGCCATGTGGCTGACAATCGCGTGGCTGAAGTCTTTGACCTCGTCCCAACCGAGCTTGCGGGTCAGTGGCACCACCAGGTGAATCCCTTTGCCGCCGCTGGTCTTGAGGAACGCCCTGAGCCCCAACTCATCGAGCACCGACAGGGTCAATTGAGTCGCCTCCACCATGCTTTTCCAGGGCAACGCCGGGTCCGGGTCGAGGTCGAGGACAAAGCGGTCGGGTTTGTCGAGGTTGTCCGAGGTAGCGTTCCAGGTGTGCAGCTCAACGGTGCTCATTTGCACGGCACCGATCAGGGCTTCGGCATTATTGATGATCATCACCGGTTGGCCGGTAAGTTCCTTGTCCAGGGTGGTGATCCCCGGAACGGCCAGGCGCTCGGCGTTTTTCTGGAAAAACAATTCGCCGGCGATGCCGTCCGGGGCGCGAACCAGCGCCACCGGCCGGTCCTTCAGTTCGGGCAAAATCCATTCGGCGACGCTGGCGTAATACTCGGCCAGTTGCACTTTGGTGGTGCCGCTGCTGGCATCGATCACCCGGTCCGGGTGAGTGATGCGCACTTTGCCCGCGCCGAGGCCGATTTGTGATGGCGCGGGTGCGGGGGCGGCTTGGGTGGTTTTCTTTTTGGTCGCGGCAGAGGGTTTTTCTGCGGGGGCTTTTTTAGCGGCTTTGGGCTTCACGGCTTTTGGACGCTCCTCGGTAATGTCTTCGGCAGGTTTGTCGTCACGCAGGCCATGGAACACCGCATGACGGACTGAACCTTCTTTGGTCATTTCGGCAAAAGCGACCTCAGCCAGCAGCGTGGGTTTGAGCCAGTGCACACCCTTGGCGTCAAAACCGGTCGGTGGATTGACCACTGAACTCTTTTTGGTTTGCAACGGTTTCAGTTGCTCGTAGATGCGCTTGAGCGTCGTCTCGTTGAACCCGGTGCCGACCTTGCCTGCGTAACGCAATTCACCGCTGTCGCGGTCATGCAGTCCCAGCAGTAGCGCACCAAAGGCATTGCGCGAACCTTTGGGATCGGTGAAGCCAACGACGACGAACTCCTGCCGATGCTTGCACTTGAGTTTGATCCAGTCGCTGCTGCGCCGTGAAACGTAAGGCGAGCCCAGGCGCTTGCCGATCAACCCTTCCATCTGCATTTGGCAGGCGCTGTTTAGCAGCGCTTCCGGTTCTTCACTAAAGGCATCGGAGAAGCGCAGCAACGGGTCTTTAATGGGGGTGAGCACCGTCGACAGCGCAACCCTGCGCTCCTCGACAGGCACCTCGCGCAGGTCCACACCATTGAGGTAAGGCATGTCGAACAGGTAGTAAACGATGTTGCCGCTGCGGCCCGAGTCGAAGGCGTTTTGCAAGGCCTGAAAGTCCGGCACGCCCTGCTCGTCGGCGACCACCATTTCACCGTCGAGCCAGGCGGATTCGAGCCCCAGCGAAGCCAACGCCTCGGCTTGTCTGGGCAGTTTATGGGTCCAGTCGTGACCGTTACGGGTGAAGAGTTTGACCTCGTCGTGGTCGATGCGGGCCATGATCCGATAGCCATCGAATTTGATCTCATAGCTCCACTCGCCGTCCGGGGCTTTTTCGACCAGCGTCGCCAGTTCCGGTTTGAGCAGGTCCGGCAATTTGGCTTTGCGGGCGCCCGTCAATGGCGCCGACTGTTCCTTGCGCGCCGCGGCGGCGGGTTTTTTGATGGGTTTGGGTTTGGCAGCGGTCTTCGGCTTTTTGGCAACGATGGTCCGATCACTGAGCACGCTGTCGGGCTCGGCGGCGACCACGTCGTAATCGCTTTCGGGTTTGGCCGCGCCGTCCTGATGCTTGATCAGAAACCATTGTTCCTGCTTGCCCGGCATGTGCGTGCGCACCAGGTTCCACAGGCCACCGAGCTTCTCGCCTTGCAACTCGAACTTCAGCTTTCCCTTGGCGTACGCCTTGGCCGGGTCGTCCTGAGGAATCCACACCCCTCGGTCCCAGACAATCACATCGCCGGCGCCGTAATGCCCTTCGGGAATGCTGCCCTCAAAGGTCGCGTAATCAATCGGATGGTCTTCGACGTGGACCGCCAGGCGCTTGACCTTGGGGTCCAGCGACGGGCCTTTGGGCACCGCCCAGCTTTTTAGCGCGCCATCGAGCTCCAAGCGAAAGTCGTAATGCAGGCGCGAGGCGTCGTGCTTCTGGATGCAGAACTGCAAGGCATGGTCTTTCGTGTTTTTTTTGCCCCCGCGTTTGGCGGCGGCCGGTTCAGAGGTCGCCGAGAAGTCGCGCATGCGGTTGTAATCATCCAGGCTCCTGGTCATGGTGCACCGGCTGACGGGGTAACGATTCCCCCAATACCTGGGCCGATGCGCGTGACGATCAGCGCGACGACGGCAATTCGTTCCACCCGTTGATAGCCAGGGGTTAACAGTTCTTCACCGAACACGTCAGGGTCGAGTTCGTGGTAAGTCCAGCCGAACATCGGCGATTCCAGACGCGGCGTCACCGCGTCCAGAAAAGGATCGAGACCGTCAATCATCGCCACGCCGGTGTACAGCACCAGGGAGCCACCGGGGGCCAACCGATACAGGGCCTGCTCGACAATGCGCAACGACAATTGCGCGCCGAGCGCCCCGCCGCCATGCCGGTAAGCACGCTCGGCCGGGTCGGCCATGTAGGGTGGATTGGCGACGATCAGGTCGAAGTTACCGTCGACGTCCTGCAGCACATCGCTGGCCTCTATGCTGACGTTAGTCACCTCGGCGAGCGCGGCGTTGACTGCCGTCATGCGTAACGCCAACGGGTTGATGTCCACGGCCAGCACTTCGGCTTCACGGCGAGCGCGGGCAATCACAATCGCCCCAACGCCCGCACCGCAGCCGATGTCCACGGCGCGCCTGATCGGCGCGAAGCTCTGTTGCAGATGGGCGTGAATCAGCCGGGCAAAACGGTAGGTGTCGGGTCCGAAGAACACCGCATCAGCGGCGTCGGTGGGGTAGCCCGAATGCACGAACAGCAGGTCATCGAGGCTTGACCAGCGCACATGACTTCTCAGTCGACCATTGCCTTCCTCGAGGACGCCAGCCTGTTGCAACTGCCGCTGTTCATCCACCGACAACAGATCGGGTTCAAACGGCCGCGACCAGCCGAATACTTCGCGCAATGTCCGGGCGCTTTGCCCGAAGGCGCGATCATTGACTCGCTGATGGGTCAGCGGCGTTGGCGTGATGAATCGGTAACCGTCAGCCTGCAAGCGGCGCCCCAGTTGCAGTAAGGCCAGATCGGCGGCGCTCATCTGCTCTTCCTGATTCATGAAGGGCTCCCTATCGAATTCCGGATTTGAGTTCGATGAACCGTCGCGTGGCCATCAGGCCAGCCGGGTGAGCGTGTCGATGGGCAGACAGCCATGGGATCAACACCTGCATTTGCTCGTCGGCGGCAAGCCCATCAAGTGTAGTTTGCAAGCTTTGGACATCCGGGTCATTGGCGGGCACTGGCGGTTCGGTCGCGACGCTGGTGCCACGTCGAACCGCTGCCGGCGAACGCTCAGGTCGCCAGTCGCCGGCGATCCAGTCATGCAGCAGCTGTTTTTCGTAGAGGCTGAATACCCCGAACATGGCCGCGCCATTGCCATCGATCAACTGCCAGAAACGGCTGGCTTGCGGGTCTTGGTGACGCTTGATCCAGCCCTTGTTTTCCAAGGCACTGAGGAAGCCTGGCAACTGCTCCGGCGACGACAGCCATTGATTAACGGTCTTGCCTTCAAAACGGCAGTAATCGGAATGCATGTGCTGACCAAACGGGCGCTTGCGCTCAAGCATGTATAGCAACTCGCCGTATAAGTCGAACGACTCGATGATCGCGCGACTGCCCTGCCCCAGATCGTTGAGCCGATAACCCAACGCGACCCTGCGCAGAAAATCTTCGCGGTCACCTTCCACCGGCAGCAATTGCAGCACCGACTGCACGGCTTTTTTCGCGTGGCCGGTGCTGGCATTGTCAATGGTCACGTGCAGCGTAAAGTAATACGGATCGATACCCAGCTCGCTGAGTTCATAGGCGCTGATCAGCAAATGCAGTGGCAGTAGTTCATAGCCGAGGTTGTAGCCGATTACCTCCGGCAAAAAATCGTCGCTGCAATAACCGAGCGCCAATTGCACCGCACCTTGCAGGTAACGCTCATCGTCGATGAAGCCGTTGTCTTGCAAGCCATGCTCGGCGAGCAGTTTGCGGTAGATCACCACATGATTTTGCGCCGGGTTGCCCTCGCCCAACTCTTCCAGATAAGTGCAAATCAACCCTTCGAACCGAGGGTCATGCCATTGCCGCAGCAGACCAAACAGCCACGCACCGTCCACCAGTTTGGTCGGAGCAACGGCTTGCAGGAAAAACAACGCGTGCGCTTTGTTAGTGAAGAACTGCCGAGGCCCGCCGTCCTTGCGCTGTTGCAGGTAGTCGGCGTACTGGCGAGCGACTTCGACGCAGTGCTGTTCGACAAAGGTTTGCAGTGCCGACAAGTCTCGCGGCAAGTCCTCAGGCAGGTCTGCTGCGTGAGCAAGTTGAGCCTCGAGGAAGGTTTTGCCGAGTGCGCGCTGATGTTCGACATCGTCGCTCAGCAATAACTGTTCATAGATAAGCTTCAAGCTGCCGGCGGTCTGAATCGAGCGTTCGTGGGCCGGCAGGGATTCAAGTCGTGTCAGGGCAGTCATAGGTAGTCTCTCGGTCTGAGGCCAGTGGCAGGACGCTGAATCAGCACGTCTCTACATCAGCAGAGCGACACGCCCGGAAAAAAATTCCATCGGCGTTGAAATCCCCCGGACAGACGGGCTTGTGGCAGGTGCTTGGCGGACGTTCGAGTGAATATACTCAGCGGGTGTGGACTCATCCTTCGGAGAGCAATCATGCGCACGGTTCATGTCATCGAGCCCCAGAAAACCCCCGACCCGGTCAATGTCGTGGGTGAGGCCATCACCATTCTCGCGGGCGGGGATCTGAGCAAACCTTTTGAAATGCATATCCAGGAAGGCGTGCAAGGGGGTGGGCCGCCCCCGCATTTTCACCCTTGGGACGAGGCGTTCTACGTCATTGACGGACAGGTGGAAATAACGGTTGCGGGCAAGTCCACCACCGTTTCGCCTGGGGGTTATGTGCATATCCCGGGTGGGTCCATTCATGCTTACAAGAACATCAGCGCCACCGCGAAAATGATTGGGGTGGTGTCTGATCCGCGCGGCGGTCAGTTCTTTGCGGCGGTGGATCGGCTAAAAATTCCAGAGGATCTGCCGCGAATACTGGAGATCGCCGAGAGTTTCGGCGTTACGTTTCTGGTGCCGAAAGCACCTGTCACCCGGTAAAGCCCAGGGCTTCAGCTGATTCAGTCAGGTGTGATTCATGATCGTTCCCACGCTCTGCGTGGGAATGCCTCTCGGGACGCCCGCGTTCCTGCCTCGAAGCTTGAGCCGTGCCTGGCCCGTATTGGTGACACAGAGCGTCACTGGCTGCATTACCACGCGGAGCGTGGGAACGATCATCAATAAAAAGGTCGCCCAGCGCCGATGTTTCATTTAATACCCCGGATTTATCCGGAGTATTTTTTTGCCGCGCAGCTAAGATTTACAGATGGTGAACCTTATCCCCGGATACCCGGTCGATACATGCAACCTGACTTAGTTCGCCGACACCCCCAATTGGAGGGGTGATAACAGGCTTGCTTCACTTTCTGGAGAACGCCCCCGTGATATCGACCCTACACATTGCCAGGCTCAAAGCATGGGGCGCCCATGGTTTTACCGCCACTGGCGTGGTCACTGCCTTCCTCGCCACCCTCGCCTTGCTGGAAAACCAGGCCACAAACTGCTTGCTGTGGCTGGGCGTTGCCCTGATTGTCGATGGGCTGGACGGCGCGTTGGCGCGCAAGGTCAATGTCCAGTCGGTGCTGCCAAGTTTCGATGGCTCGATCCTCGATCTGGTCATCGACTACCTGACGTATGTGTTTATCCCAGCGCTGTTCATCTATCGCTACATACCTTTGCCGGACTACACGCTGCTGCTGACCGTGTCGCTGATTCTGGTCTCGTCGCTGTTTTGCTTCTGCAACGTCAACATGAAGAGCAAAGACAACTACTTCCAGGGCTTCCCCGCCGCCTGGAACGTGGTAGCCCTGTGCCTGTACATCATCGCCCCGTCGCCGTGGATCACTTTTCTCACCGTCATCGGCCTGGCGCTGTTGACCGTGACCCGGATGAAGTTCCTCCACCCGTTCCGGGTGCGCAAGTTCATGCCGATCAACATTGCTGTGACGGCGATCTGGCTGCTGTGCAGTTTGTCGCTGGTGGTCAACCATCCGGTGATCAACCCGATGGTGATGGGGCTTTGGCTGCTGATGTCGGCTTATTTCCTGGGGATCTGCATCTGGCGCACGGCGCTGGAGTGGTTCGATAACTCGCGGGGATAAAGGACTGTAGAGCGTGGCCGATTTCTCCCACAATCTGCAGAAATCGGCCATATCCCGCCGGCTCTGCGGTTATTCAGAGGAAGAAAAGAACAATCTCAGGACTTTCTGCCAGATTTGAGAGGGAACACATCGACCATGCCCATCCATATCGTGCGACTCGGCTCGCCGCGCGCCGCCAATGAAGGCCTGCGTCTGGGAACGGTACGTCGCCCGCCGCGTGGCGTGCCGAAGGCCGAGTTTGCCAGTCGTGATTTTTATGACGTGTGGCAGCCGCTGCTGTCTCCCAGTGCAGAGTTGGTCGCAGAAGCCAAAGCGGCGGAAGACGCTAAGGCGTGGGAAGCCTTCAAACGAAAATTCAAGACCGAAATGAACCACCCAGCGCCCAGCCAATTGCTCGATTTGTTGGCGGCGTTGTCTCATCAAACATCAATGGCCATTGGCTGTTATTGCGAAGATGAAGAGCATTGCCATCGGTCAGTATTGCGGGAGTTATTAACGACGCGCGGTGCGCAGCTGAAATAGAAGCTGTCGCAGGCTACTCCGACGCTGAAGCCTTTTACTTCAAGTTAGGTTATCGAAAAGTCCGCGACGAATTTCACGGAGCCGAGCGTACGATCATCTTGGAGCGACGTCTGACACCCATTGTCCACGCCTCGAACTAATGGCTCATACGTGATTGACCTGGATATCTGAGGTAATACGACCCTGCGTCCTGCAAGCCGGCTGCAGAAACCCGAGCAAGGCCTGCTGGGCGTCTTGCCAGGCCGTCGGGTGTTCCATATCGAGGAAGTGCCCGGTGTTCTTGATGGTATGGAACCGGGACTGAGGGGCGTGATCGGCGAAAAGCCGGGCGTCTTCCACGGAGGTGTACTCATCCCATTCGCCGTTGACAAACAGCAGCGGGATTTCGATGGCATTGGCACAGGCTACGTAGCAATGGGTGTCTTGGCTCAGCACCTCATTGACGTGGAAATGCATCTGCCTGTACTCGTGTTCGGCCAGACTTCTGATATGGCGGTCATTAAAGCGTTTGAACAGCGATGGCAGGTGCTTGCCGATCGTGCTGTTGATCAAGCGACCGACATTGAGACGGTCGCAGGCCTGGAGATGGTTCAGGCCGCTCTCCAGGTAATCGCGCATCGGCGTATTGATCCGCGCTGCGAACGAATTGATCACCGCCTTCTCGATTCGTCGCGGCCGCTGGGCCAGCGCCAACAAGGTAGCCGCGCCGCCCCAGGAAAAGGACAGCACGTGGTGCACACAAAAGTGTTCGATTAATTCCAGCAGTATCGCTGCCTCGTCTTCCTTTCGGATCGGTTGACCGTGGAGATTGTGTTGCCTCGACTGACCGGCGTAGGGCTGGTCATAGAGAACCACATTAAATTTCGGCTGCAGATAACGCACCGTTTGGGCAAAGGATGCAGTTGTTGCCAGCGAGCCGTTGACCAGAATGATGGTCTTGTCAGCGGCGGTGTTGAGATAGTACTCGGTATAAACCTTGTACTTCTTGCAGACCTCGACGATGGCAGTATTCGGCGTCATGTGATTTTTTCCTTGAACCCATTGGACTAAGCGCACAGCGTGAGGGATGCCCACAGGGCCCTATCGCAGAAAGCACAACACGTGGACCTGACAGTAAAGTGCCAGGCCAATACATTAATAACTCAGGGTGGTTTTCCAGCGTCAACGCATAGGCCTCCTCGGGCTTAACCTGGCAACACGAACAAGCAACAACAGCGCGAGGGTGCTCCGATGGCTTTCGTGACCAATAAGTCACTGACTGACCATTGATTCAGAGTTAAGCAGGGATTTCCTCGTCTGCAAGAACGCAGACAAGTTATTGCGTCGCCCCCCAAGCACTGAACGGGCTCAGATCCCGGATCTACAGTTGCAAAAAAACCGCCCGTGGGCGGCTTCTGCCGTGTGCGCTGTTGCAGAGGTGTTGGAGCGCGGACAATGGGTCAGCGCCTGTACCGTTCAAGAGACGGCATTCCTTAGCCGACTAGACGAGGCTTGGCTTCCTTGAGCTTTCGCAGGGATTCATCGACTCGATACTGACCGGGCGTCATGCCGAACCAGCGGATGCAAGCTTTGTGGAAACTGCTGTGGTCGTGGAACCCGAGCAGGTGAGTCACGTGCTTCATATTGAAATGGGAATGGCGCAGGTAGAAGTCGGCCAACTGCCGACGCACATCGTTCAGCACGTCCTTGAACTGGGCGCCATCCTTCTCAAGTGCTCGTTGCAACGTTCGCTTGCTAATGTTCAGCGCGGTGGCTATCGATTCCATATCACACTGCCCTTGCCCCTGACTCAGGCGCTCGGTGATCAGTCCACGAATCCTGCATACAATGGTGAAGCCGTACAATAGGTCCAGCTGGGCTTCGGCATAACTGTCATGGAGTACAGCCAACGCCTCGTTGGCCATGCTCAACGGACGCAGAAGCTCTTGGCCATCGAACAGGATGCTGTCATAGGCCGCCCCGAAACGCAGCTCACAGCCAAACAGCCGCTGATGCTCCGTGATGTCTTCAGGTTCGGGATAGGTGAACTCCACGCTTAACGGTTGCGGCAATTTGCCACCGGCCAGCCAACTACAGAACCCCAACAGCGACGCGAGTCCGGCATCGGTGTACTGCCGTGGTTTGACCAAGTCGCACTGGTGATCCAGCCCGGCCAGTCGATAATTCTGCTCTTCTTGACCCAAAAACAGGCTAAGTCCAGAACTGATCAATGGACTGAAACGCACGAGGCGTTCAAGCGCCCGCTTCAGATTCGAGCTGGACATCATCGTGTACCCCACAATCTGGAAGTTACTCGGATGTACATGCCCGTAGGCTTTC
This sequence comes from Pseudomonas sp. Hz4, assembly GCF_054898165.1. NCBI lineage: Bacteria > Pseudomonadati > Pseudomonadota > Gammaproteobacteria > Pseudomonadales > Pseudomonadaceae > Pseudomonas > Pseudomonas sp. Hz4. Next base: position 3,826,054 of record NZ_CM142719.1, read on the forward strand.
AAACCAATATTCGAATCGCCAGACGCCTGCACCGCCAATTCCCACAGACGGTAAATAACACTACGTTTATAGAAGGCTTGCTGCTGACTCAGAAGCATCATATCCAGTCCGGCTTCCCGGGATAAATTGATCACATCCAAGCCTTCAGCCGAAAGCGTATTCACCAACACACTGGTATAGCCTGTACCCACTCTATACATGACGACCTCAAAGTCCTGTTGAACCCAGCATCCTTTAGTGAGCCATTACGAATTTGCTTTGAAATTCATACTATGGCCATTCATTAAGGCTCGTTATGCGAGCTGTTAATGCCAATCCACGGCAAGTGTAGACCCGAGAGCTTGCTGTCGCCTTCAAAGAGGTTGTCCAGTGAGGCTCAGTGTCAGCAGCCGCGGATGCCAGGAAGACAAAACCGTCTTCGGTCTCGTCGAAATACTTGGCCATTGGCCCAGACCTTGCCTTGGAATCTTTTGCGGTGGGAGTAGAACCGGCTATTACTCGTGAGCTGGCCTTCGGCCTGATCACCCTGTTTCTGTTGATGGGTTAGCGATACACCTACCGGGCAATCATGCTCCGCCACTATGAACACGCCGCGCTTTCGGATCCCGACTTGCAGCGATTAAGCGAATCCTTGCCTGCGCACAATTCAACGGCAAAGGCGTTTGGAGCGTTGGGTATCGCCGCTAGCGCGGCACTCGTTTACTTCGGCTACCTAGGGTCTTGAACCCGACTGTAAATTGCGCCGCCCTTATTTGACGAGTCGCGTTTCCTTGGAAGGCCTGTATCCAAAGTATGAGCTATAGCACTTGCTAAAGTGGCTGGGCGATACAAAGCCACAAGCAACCAACACGTCCACCTGGGACAGCTCTGTGTGCTGGAGCAGCCGACGCGCTTCGGTAATCCGTAACTCCATGTAATACCGTTGCGGCGTTGTGCCCAGCTGCTCCTTGAACAAGCGCTCGAGTTGTCGACGAGAACGGCCTGCGTAAACGGCCAACTGCTCCAATTCCAGAGGCTCTTCGAGGTTGGCATCCATCAGTTTCACCACCTCGCGTAATGGCGCGCTCACACAGATATTTTCAGTCGGTTTTATGCGCCGATAACGAGACTCCTCGAAAGCCAGGATGTCCTCGATACCCTCGACGAGTGCTTTGTCGTGCAACCCTTTGATCCAGTCCAACGCCATGTGGAACGCCCCCGAGGGACTGGAAGCCGTGAGCCGGTCTCGATCAATGACGTAGGGCTCACTGGTGACATGCGTCGCCTTGGAGATTTCCGCGAGTGCGGGGCGATGTTCGGGGTGAATCGCGCAACGATATCCGGCAAGCAAGCCTGCCCTTCCCAGGAACCATGCGCCATTCCACAACCCGGCCAGACTGATACCCTGGTCTGCCGCCGCTCTCAACAGGCTGATGAGGTCATCACTCGCCTTCAGTTCTGTTCGGTAGCCACCACAAATGACCAGCAAATCCAGGTCCAGGATCGCTGAACAATCGAGGCGGGCATCTGGCCGAATGACCAGGCCCAGGTCACTGACGACTTCCCCCTCGGTCAAGCCAAATGTTCGGGAAGAGAACAACAGGGGTCGTAGTAGATTCGCGGTGACGATCGTATCCAGTGCTTGCGTGAATGCGGGCAGCGAGAAATGCTCGAGCAACAGAAATCCTGTCCGAACCCTTTGAGTCGTCTCGTTGGGGTTATCGTTCAAATAGCGAAGATTCTTCCCCTTCATGCCTCCGCTAAATTGGCGTCGCTCGATCAATGTTTGATCCACTCGATTACGTTAACGACCCTGTCGTTGGGTGCGTTGATAACGCGCATGCTAACCGCAAAAGTTTCAAAACCACTAGCGCCATTATGCGATTGATCAGCCAAGCTGAAAGCCGTGACGAAGTGGGTCTTTAGCATCGACAAAAAGGGTGTTGTGGCCAGTAATCCCTGGCCCACTCGAGTGTGATGGACGCAATCGCCTAAACGATGGCGGGATACCCATCGACACTATCGGGCCAACGGGTCAGAACCTCGAAGCCGTCGTCAGTCACAGCGATCATATGCTCCCATTGAGTCGAGAGTGAGTGATCCTTGGTGACCACGGTCCAGCCATCAGCCAGCGTTTTCACATGGCGTTTGCCAGCGTTCAGCATGGGCTCAATGGTAAAGATCATGCCGGTTTTCAGTGTCAGGCCCTGGCCTGGGTAGCCGTAATGAAGGACCTGCGGCTCATCGTGATAAACCTTGCCGATACCGTGACCGCAGTATTCGCGCACGACGCTGAATCCGTCTCTTTCGGCCACGGTCTGAATGGCATGGCCAATGTCGCCCAGCGTAGCGCCGGGGCGGACGACGCGAATACCGGCACACATCGCTTCATAGGTCGTTTTCGCCAGGCGTCGAGCTTCCGGGCCGGGCTCACCCACGAAGTACATGCGGCTGGTGTCGCCGTACCAACCCTCCTTGATAACGGCAATGTCGATATTCACGATATCGCCATCCTTCAGAGCGTTGGCCGAAGGGATGCCATGGCAGACCACCTGGTTGACCGATGTACACACGGTTTTCGGGAAGCCGTGATAGCCGACATTGCCTGGAATGGCTTTTTGCACGTTGACGATGTAGTCGTGACAGAGTTGATCAAGTTCGTCGGTGGTGACCCCCGCTTTGACGTGGGGAGCAATCATGGCCAGGACCTCGGCGGCCAGCGTGCCTGCAGCGCGAGACATGGCTATCTCTGCCGGGCTGTTGATAGCGACATTCGCCTTCATTGCTTGGCTCCTGGGGTTGCATGAACCTGGGAGCTTTGCGAAAAATCGGCGAGTGCGCAGAGCTGTTTTAAATCGAGGCCACCCGCCAGTTCGGCACGAATCAGCAAACGGCAGAGGTCGCGGTGATCCAGGTCGGGATGTAACTCCGCAAGCATCCCTATGCGCATCCAGTGCTCAGCCTGGGCGTTGATCGAGCGGCTCAGCGCATCGCTGGCGACGCGCAGATTCTCGTGCATGCCTTCTGAAATTTTTACGATACCCACTGACTCATCCAATATGAAATGCATACGAAACATATATTAATTGATGAGTGTGTGGGATTGCAATTTTACGGACAGAACCCGCTGAGGCAGCCAGGCACCTGAAGTGCAACGTTCAGCGAGTGCGGTTGCAGCAAACGACGCGCGACATGCACAGCCAGGCAGTCCGTCGGCACGACGTCCCAGCCTACTCCGGGCATCAACATGACGCTCGCCCTCTGCGGCCTGAGCACCCAGTTCTTCGGCGAGGCGATAAATGTTGATCTCGGCCGTCCAGATAGTTGACCCCGGCTTTGATGCAGGCGCGCATCAGCGCTGGCGCCGTTTGGTCACTGGGAACGCCGACAAAAAATCTCGAACTCCAGCCACAGCGCTGAATCCAATGTTCAGGTCAATGGAGGTAAGCGATATGAACAACGATGACAATGTTAACGACGTCGAAAGAGATCATGAGGACAGGGACCCTGACGCCAAAGGTGTGGATGAAACCATAACGCCCTCTTCAACCCCAACCGAGGAGCAGGACGCTGAGGCGCTCCGTCGAAAAATAGCTGAGATAGAACGCAAGGTGGCGGACGGCAACTAGCAAGATGCTTGCCGTTGGCAGGCGTCAAAAAGCGGCCATTGACCTGGGTCGGGTTGGCCGCTTTTTTAGCAATGATGGGGACGCGTTGCCGTTGCAATTGCCTGTGCCTGTGCCTTGAAGTCAACTCATCCAGTTTCCACCGTCGACATTGTAGGTCTGAGCCACCACATATTCGCTCTCGGACGAAGCGAGAAATATCGCCATTCCCGTCAGGTCATCAGCAGTCCCCATCCGCCCAAAAGGCACCTCTTGACCCACGAGCCTTTTCTTTTCACCCAATGGCCGATTCTCATAGTGAGCGAACATTGCATCGACGCCATCCCAGTGCTCGCCGTCTACCACCCCTGGCGCGATGGCATTCACATTGATCCCATGCTTGATCAGATCCAGACCTGCTGATTGTGTAAGGCTGATCACGGCCGCTTTAGTCGCGCAATACACCCCCACGAGCGCCTCCCCTCTCCTGCCAGCCTGGCTGGCCATGTTGATGATCTTGCCGCCATGCCCCTGCCGGATCATCTGACGAGCCGCCGCCTGAAGGGTGAACAGTGTTCCTGCGACATTGATCGAAAACAATCGCTCGAAGCTGTCGCGGGTGATGTCGACAATGGGAGCCAGATCAAACAACGCAGCGTTGTTGATCAAGATATCCAACTTGCCTGTCTGTGTGATGACGGCAGCCATCGCGTCCTCGATTGACACTTGGTCAGTAACGTCCATCTCGACAGCGTAGGCGTTTGGCCCGAGCTCTTCAGCCGTGGCCCGGGCGCGTTCAAGGTTGATGTCAGCGATGGCTACCCTTGCGCCCTCATTCACATAGGCCTGAGCAAAAGCACGGCCAATGCCTCGGGCGGATCCGGTGACAAGCGCGCTTTTACCTTCTAGTCGTTTCATTGATTGTTCATCCGTTTTCTTGAATGTCGGGTACGCCCAACCGAGGGCAGTGGAGAGGCTTGAAGATCAGGCGGCGAGTCGCACCAACGGGGTTGAATGGGCGACCGTCATCGCGAGCAAGCCCGCTCCCACATTGATTGCGTTAAACCTGTGGGAGCGTGGCTTGCCCGCGATGGAGGCAACTCGGTGTCCAGACAATCCAAGGCAGTTGCTCCCATCACACGGTGACTATTTGGGGTAGCCGGCGCGCTTCATCTCACGTTCGGTGGAGGTCTGTGCGGCAGCGAGTGCCTGATCGACCGACATCTGTCCAGTAAGCGCCGCCGAAAACAGCTTTCCAACGGAAGTACCGATCGCCTGGAACTCGGGAATGGTGACGTACTGGATGCCCACGTAAGGAACAGGCTTGATCGATGGGTGCGCAGGATCGGCGTGCTGCATCATCTGCAAGGTCACTTGGGCGAAAGGCGCGGCCTTCAAATAAGCCTCGTTGTAGGTGGACTGTCGAGTGCCTGGCGGCACGTGGGTGATGCCGTCCATTTCAGCGACAAGCTGGATGTATTCTTTCGAAGTCGCCCAGGTGATAAAGGCCTTTGCGGTGTCTTTGTGCTTGGAGGTTGCCGGTATCGCCAGCGACCACGCATACAGCCATGATGCACCTTTATCGGTCACCTCAGTCGGTGCAGGCGCAAAGCCCACACTGTCGACGACCTTGCTCTGCTCTTTGTCGGTGGTGAACGACCCCGCGACACTGGCATCCACCCAAATGGCGCATTTACCGCTGTTGAACAGGGCGAGGGTTTCATTGAAACCATTGCTCGACACGCCTGGCGGCCCGAACTTCTTGAGCGTATCAACGTAGAAGTGCGCCGCTGCGCTCCACTCTGGGCTGGAAAGTTCCGGCTGCCACTTTTCATCGAACCAACGGGCACCAAAGGCGTTGGCCATGGTGCTCATCAGCGCGATGTTCTCACCCCAACCGGCCTTGCCACGCAGGCACATGCCGTACTGCCCTTTATCAGGCTGGTGGAGCCTGGACGCAAATTCGCCCAGCTGCGTCCAGGTTGGATGCTCCGGCATGCTCAGGCCCGCTTGCTTGAACAGATCGGTGCGGTAATAGGTGATCGTGCTTTCGCCATAGAAAGGCAACGCGTAGAGCGTGTTGTTAACCGACAAGCCCTGGCGTACCGAAGGGAAGATGTCTTCCAGGTCGTACTCCGGGGGCAACCCCGTGATGGGCTCGAGCCAATGCTTGGCGCCCCAAAGCGGCGTTTCATAGGTGCCGATCGTCAGCACATCGAATTGGCCGCCTTGTGTGGCGATATCGGTAGTCAGGCGCTGACGCAGGACGTTTTCTTCCAGCACCACCCAATTGAGCTTCACATCAGGGTGCTGCTGTTCAAAAATTTTGGAGAGCCGCTGCATCCGGATCATGTCGCCATTGTTGACGGTGGCAATGGTCACTGTCTCGGCGGCTTGACTGACAAGGGCGAAGGATAGGCCAGCGGAAAGGAAAAGCGCTTTCGGGATTTTCATCGTAGTGCTCTCCGCTCCGCGCCTTGGACGACGGGAGCTATTATTTTTGTTGTTAACCACCGCTGATTAAATACGTCTGACCCGCAAGGGTGGACGACTCGATTACAGCAGCTTGAAAAGGCCCGGACAAACGCATAGTGGATGCTCATTTGATACTTTTTTAACCGAAGCTCGGCATGTAGGCCCGAGATCAAAAAAGTATCAGTTGCAGGCAAAACGTGCGCTAGCAGGTGCTGGCGAAGAAGGCGTATGTTGGTCGCATTCGAAGAACAAATAACTCACATAGGGGCATGACATGCCTGATACCCGAGCAGCCCTGTTCGAGCAGCGACCCGCCGAGCTGGAGGTTATTCTTCCTGAGCCCGATCATTGCTTTCGCTGGTACGAACACGATTACCCCTACTCCCTGGCTCGCTGGAATCATCACCCAGAATTCGAAATCCATCTGATCCGCCAAGGTAGCGGCAAGCTCGTCGCGGGCGATTACATCGGTGCGTTCGGTGCCGGTCACGTAGCGCTCATCGGCCCCGACCTTCCCCATGACTGGCTTGGCGATCTCGCTCCCGGTGAATACCTGGCGGGGCGCGATGTGGTGCTGCAGTTCGATGGCGCAGCCATCTTGGTCTTACGCGCAACGATGCCTGAGCTGGGCGAGCTTCAACACCTTTTCGAACAAGCGCGTCGCGGCCTGGAGTTCACTGGGGCAACGGCTCTACAGGCAGCGCGACTGTTGGAGGACATAGGCCCCGCGCAAGGTCTCGAGCGTTTGATTCTGTTCCTGCAATTGATCAACGCGCTGATGAAAGCACCCGCGCATGACGTTCACTTGCTCGCCAGCGCTTGCTACGCGCCGACCCTGGATGCCCGCAGTTCCGAGCGAATCAACAAGGCCTTTGACTATCTGCTGACTGAGCTCACCGGCGACATTCGCCTGTCGGTTATCGCCCAGCGCCTGGAGATGAGCGAGCCAGGTTTTTCGCGTTTCTTCAAAAGGATTACCGGCCACGGCTTCATCGATCTCATGCGCAAACTCAGGGTTCAGCGCGCCTGCAGGCTGTTGTTGCAAACAGAGATGTCGGTGGCTGACATCTGCTTTGAGGTTGGCTATGAAAACATTTCTAACTTCAACAGGCACTTTCGCATCGAAATGCAACAGACACCGAGCGAGTATCGTCGCGAAACGGCGATGACGTTGTTCAATCGCAACGGTGCTCACCCATCCCTGCCTTTCACCAAAGCCCATTGATCGCAGGTTCTGACACCAAGACGCGCCGCTCCTCTCCTTCGCCACTCTATTTTCATTGACGTTGGAGGCGGCCAGGCCGGTTCCGGTGCTACGCTTTCATTTCCTCGAATAGAGAACGAAGCGATGTCCACCGAACCCTCAATCCCCAGACGTTCACGACTGCAGCCATGAAGCGGATCCTGATCGGTGGTATCGCCGTAGCGATTATCGGCACGATGACGTATGGATTTTTCCAATGGAAAGTCGCCGAAAACCACAAACATGACGTTCTGTGTGGAGAGGCCAGGCAGGCTCTGAAAGGCGTGGAAATCCGGGCGCGGGCGTTGGCGGCCGGTCTGTCCGTAGACGCCTATGGCAAGGCTGAAGAAGACGAAGTGGCGGCACTCATTGGTGCTCTCGACGCCGCCACCAACGACGCTGAGGTTGACTCGGTCATCGAAGCGCACGCTGCTGCCATAGAAGCGGTGGACGCTGCAATCGACGCTGAGGTTGATACACGAGGCGATCAGACATTCCTCGAGCAACGACTCGTGAAGCAGCGGATACCTGTCGATGTCAAGCAAGAACTGCAACGCGCCGCGAAGGCCGTTAACGTCACGTGTAGTTAGCGTTCAACGCTAGACAAGGCGCTCGCGCGCGTGGATCTGCCGCGCCCTGCTCCGCGTTCGACGTGGCGCAGCGCCCTACCCTGCCGCCCCCAGGTAATAGTTCTGGATATCCTCGCGCGCTGCCAACTCGGCCGCCGAACCTTCATCATCGGCATGGCATTCATCTTGGTTTTGCTACCTGAATCATTGAATAGTTGGACGAAGCTGATGGAGCGAATTCTAAGAACTGACGCAGGAGACCTGCAGACCCCGATCCCTGACCTCTATCCAAAGTCGCAATTTCGTAACTTCTCGACGGTAACGAAACGTTTTTTTTCGTTGACACCCCACATGATATCAATGAGCCTTCAGTGCGCATTGCAGCAACAGACTCTGCCCCTTCGATCGCTCACCTTAATAAGGTGATTAAGGAATACCGGACTATGGAAAGTTGGAAAATCAGAACTCATCTGCTTCTACTCACCAGTGCGTTACTGCTCGGATTGTTGTGTGTCGGCGGGCTTGGACTCTTGGGCATGCAATCCGCGGTACGCAGCCTGGAGACCGTCTATCTCGATCGAGTCGTCCCCCTGCGGGATCTGAAAAAAATCGCCGACCTGTACGCTGTGAACATCGTCGACGCCACTCACAAGGCGCGCAATAGCAACTTTACCAAGGCGGAGTCACTGAGCCGGATCGAGCAGGCCCAGAGGGAAATCGACCAGACGTGGCAAGCCTATAAATCGACGCAACTGATTCCGGCAGAAACGCGTCTGATCGCGCAAATCAACCCGCTGATGGAAGCCTCCCGGGGGCCATTGCAAAATTTGCAGGGCATGCTGCGCCAGAACGACGACGCCGGCATCGCACGCTTTGCGACCGATCAGTTGTATCCGCTGATTGATCCTTTATCAGACAAATTTTCCGAGCTGATCGAGGTACAACTGATGGAGGCCAAAAACCAGTTCGACCACAACCAGATCGCCTACAACTCCAACTTGCAGATCAGCCTGCTGATTCTGGTGTTGGCGTTGATTGCGGGCGCAGCCTATACCTTCTTTTTCTCCAGGCTGTTGAGTCGCCAGCTCGGCGCTGAACCCGCGGAACTTGCCGCCATCAGTTCAAACATCGCCCAGGGGAAACTGGCCCGTACGCAGCATGATCAGCAGCAGCCGTCGACGGGTGTTCTGCACTCCGTCCAGGCGATGCGCCACAGTCTGAGCGATATGATTGGCAAGATCAGCCAGGCCTCCGAGCAGATCGAGGGTGCCACGCTGCAATTATCTGCGTCCTCCGAGCAGGGCTTGAGCAGCGCCGCACTGCAAAGCGAGACAGCCTCCTCCATGGCGGCCACGGTAGAAGAGCTTTCCGTGAGCATCACTCACATTGCCGACAATGCTCGACAGGCTCAGAGCACCGCGCAGAAAGCGGGCGAAATCACCGGCGAAGGCATGGCGGTGATGCAAGCCTCCATCCAGGAAATGGGCCAGATTGCCGATCTGGTTGCACAAAGCTCATCAGATATCGATCAACTGGCGATTCAGTCGAACGACATCAGTCTGATTGTCGGTGTGATTCGGGGCATCGCCGAACAGACCAATCTCCTTGCGCTCAATGCCGCCATCGAAGCGGCGCGCGCAGGCGAGCAAGGTCGCGGCTTCGCCGTGGTCGCCGATGAAGTGCGCACCCTGGCCGCCCGCACAGCCCAATCCACCACGGAAATCGTTGCCTTGGTCAATGCCATACAAAACGGCATGGCCAAAGCCAAAGACAGCATGGCCGCTGGCTGTGAGCGCGTGACCCATGGCCAGAAACTGGTCGAAAGCGCGGGCCTTTCCATGGGCAGGATCAAGGGTGCACTGGACGAATCCCTTGCGGCCGTCAGTTTCATTTCGTTGTCGCTGCAGGAACAGCGCGCCGCCAGCGAACAGGTCGCCTGCAACGTCGAAAGAGTGGCGCAAAGTGTGGAAGAAAACGCCACAGCCCAAAGCGGGATCGTGCGAACAACCCAGGAACTCAAGGCGATGTCCGACGGGTTGGGCGTTATTCTGCAGCGGTTCAGTTTGTAAATGACCCTGGGAAACAAAAAAACAGAGGACAACCTCAAGGCGTAATTGCAACCTTCATCACCCCGTCCCGCTGATGCGCAAACAACTCATAGGCGGCTTCGATGTCCTCGAGTTTGAAGCGATGCGTCACCAGCGGCGACAGATCGACGCCACCGCTTTGCACCACCGCCATCAACCGTCGCATGCGTTCTTTACCGCCGGGGCACAGGGTGCTGACGATGCTGAAATCCCCGAGCCCCGCGGCAAAGGCTTCGAGGGGAATGCGCAGATCACTGGAATAAACCCCCAGGCTGGACAAACGACCACCGGGGCGCAATACCCGCAGCGCGGACTCGAAAGTGCCTTGGGTGCCCAGCGCTTCGATGGCCACGTCGACGCCTCGACCGTCGGTCAGGGCCATGATCTGCGCGACCACGTCGCCGTCCTTGAAATTGACCACGTGGGTCGCTCCCAACTGCCGCGCGACGCTCATCCGTTCAGCGACGGTATCGATGCCGATAATGGTGGTGGCGCCCTTGAGGCGCGCGCCGGCCACGGCACACAGGCCGATCGGCCCGAGGGCGAACACCGCGACGGTATCGCCAATCTTGACCTCGCCCCGCTCCGCCCCGGAAAACCCCGTGGACATGATGTCCGGGCACATCAGCACCTGTTCGTCGCTGAGGCCATCGGGGATCGGGCACAGGTTGGCCAACGCATCCGGCACCAGCACGTACTCGGCCTGGCAGCCATCGATAGTGTTGCCGAACTTCCAGCCACCGGCAGCGCGAAAGCCATGGCGGGTGTCCGGGCCATCCTGTGAGCTGCAACCGCACAGGCAGGCGTAACTTTGCCCGCTGGGGGTGATGGCCCCGGCAATCACCCGTTGTCCTTCGACAAAACCACGCACCTGCGAGCCCAGCCGTTCGATGATGCCCACCGGTTCGTGACCGATGGTCAGCCCTTTGGCCACCGGGTATTCACCCCGCAGGATGTGCACGTCGGTGCCGCAGATCGTCGTGGTGGTAATGCGGACCAGCGCATCCAGCGGCCCGACCTCGGGGATCGGCTTGTCATCCAGCACGATGCGGTTTTTCTCAACGAATATCGCGGCTTTCATGGTTGCCATGGGGGCTCTCCTGAGCGTTATCGTGCGCTTGAGTTCAGCACGAACCTCAGCCTGCGCCCGGTTTACGGACGAGAGGTTGATCATGGTCAATACTTAGAGACTGGATGTACGTCGCACGGGCCGCACGTCGGGCGGCTAATCCCACGGGAGGTTCGTCATGTCTGGTCAATCCCGCTTCATGCTGGTTGCATCACCGCTGATGGAACACAGCCCCGCTTTCGACAGGGCCGCTGCGCTGGCCAAGGCCGAAGACGCGGCGCTGCACATCGTCGCCTTCGATTACCTTGAAGGTCTGGCAACCGCCAGTCTGGTCAACGAAAAGGCCCTGGAACAAATGCGCCTGGGCTACGTCGATCGCCATCGCCAATGGCTTGAAGAACAGGCCCGCCCCTTGCGCAAAATCGGTGTGCACGTCACCACCGAAGTGGCCTGGGTCGAACGCCCATTGGAGGAGATCCTGATTCACCTCAAAGAGCAGCCGATGGACGTGCTGATCAAGGCGCTGGAGCACAAATCGCTGCTGTCGCGGCTGATGCTTACCCCGCTCGATGTGCATTTGCTGCGCGAATGCCCGGTGCCGCTGCATTTCGTGAGCCACGCCGTGCACGCCTTGCCGCGAAAGATCGTCGCGGCGGTCGACCCCTTTCATCGCGATGACCAGTACAAAACCTTCAACGACCGAATTCTTCACGAAGCGGTGAAATTGGCGAGCGCCTGTAATGCCGAGCTCGATGTGGTCTACGCCTATGACCTTTCATCCATCAGCGCCGACGAGTTCGGCTTCGACAACGGTTCGGCGTTCTTCTCGTCGAGCAAGGCCAAGACCGTGTTCGATTACCAGGAAGATGCCTTCAACGAACTGGCCGAGCGCAACGGCATCGGGCCGGAGCAGCGGCACATGATCATGGGCAACCCGGCCAAGGTCCTCACCCGCTATGCCGATGCCTTTGATGTTGACGTGATTGTCATGGGCCGGATCGGCCATCGCGGCATGGGCCGACTGATCGGCAGCACGGTGGAGCATCTGCTGTACAAAATGCCGTGCAGTGTTTGGGTGGTGTACACCGAGCGGCTGGATGAGTGATCAACCTGTTCAAGCACATAACCACTGTGGGAGCGACGGTGCGGCGATCCGACCTGGTCGCGAAGGCGGTCTATTCAGTCGACATTGTTGCTGACTGACAGGCCGCCTTCGCGAGCAGGCTCGCTCCCACAGGGTTTTGGTTGGCAGGTCAACGCCGGGTGATGACGACCTCAAGGTATTCACTCGGCACCACCAGCGATTTTTCTCCCGCTCTGTTCAAACGGTTGATCAGTTCAGTCAGGTCGTTTTCCAGCGCCTGGGCGCCTTCAGGAGGCAGCGCCGCGAACGCCTTATGGACCGGGCCGTACCAGGTGCGGAACGTGTCGATGAAATGCGCGGCCGAGCGGTACCGGAAATTGAAGGCCTTGCGCGTCACCTGAACCAGAAAGTCACTGTCGTCAAAATGCGTGTGCAACCAGGCTTCGGTGCCCCACTGCGAAGGCGGTTGTGCCCCCGGCGGTGGCGGTAGGTGGCGTCCGAGGGTCTTGAACATCTGGCCGACGAAACCTTCGGGCGTCCAGTTCGCCAGGCCGATCCGCCCTCCAGGACGACAGACCCGCGCCAGTTCTGCAGCGGCTTTGGGCTGGTCCGGCGTAAACATCACGCCGAAGGTCGACAGCACGGCATCGAAGCTCCCATCCTCGAACGGCAAGGCTTCAGCGTCGGCCACTTGAAACATCACATCGAGGCGTTCTGCCCTGGCCCGGTCTTCGCCGCGTTCCAGCAGCGCGGCCACGTAGTCAGTGGAGGTGACGTGGCAACCACGGCGCGCGGCGGCGAGTGTCGCGTTACCGTTGCCGGCGGCCACGTCGAGCACGCGTTCATCGCAAAGCAGGTCGCAGGCTTCGGCGAGTTGCTCGCCGACGATCTGCAAGGTGGTGCCGATCACGGCATAGTCGCCACTGGCCCAAGAGACCATCTGACGGTTCTTCAAGGCAGTAAGATCAATGGATGTACTCATGAATTCCGCTCCGTTGCGGGTTGGAACGCAGCCCGGCTTATTCGGCCGTGGTCGGATCGATGATGGCCGTGACCTGGGAAATGCAGTTGGCTGGGAAACCGCTCTGCCTGGCATGCTCCCTGATCAACTCTTCGTTCGGCGCGATGTACACGCGATGACAGGGTCGGCAGACCCTGTTTGCCCACTATCGCGCCGGGCAACGCTGGCGTCCTGCCCGATCGTCGGCCAACCCTGTCCGATCGTCCGGAGATTTCACGCTCTGGCGCGCCAGGCTCACAATCAAGCTCACCACCCGCGGCGTGGCGGCGCAGTCAGGAGAAAAAACCAATGGCCCACGGCGCGGAGCCTGTGAGCCATTGATTTGATGCATTACGCAGCGGGCGCTTTAGCCTCTTCCAGCAACTGCTGAATCATCTTCTCCTGGGTTTCATATCGACCTTCACCAAAGTGGGTGAAACGCACCTGACCCTTGGCATCGATCAGGTAGTGAGCGGGCCAGTAATGGTTGTCGAAGTTGCGCCAGATTGCGTAGTTGTTGTCGATGGCCACCGGGTAGGTGATGCCGAGCTTTTTTACCTGATCCTTGACGTTGTCGATGATGCGTTCGTAACCGTATTCAGGGGTGTGCACACCGATCACGACCAGGCCGTCCTTCTCGTATTTCTTCGCCCAGTCCTTCACGTAAGGCAAGGTGTTCTGGCAGTTGATGCAGTCGTAGGTCCAGAAGTCCACCAGCACCACTTTGCCTTTCAGCGAATCGTTGCTCAGCGCCGGCGAGTTAAGCCATTCGACTGCACCGGACAGCGACGGCATGGCGCCTTGGGCGTTGTCCATGGACGAGTCTGCCTTGACCTTGCTGACGAAGTAGTCGACGACTTTCGGTACAGTTTCCAACACACGTTGTTCAATCGTGGTGACGCCTTCGGACGAGGTCCCGGCCAGCAGTGTTTTGTCGGCGCCGGTGGAGATCACCGCCGCAGCCGCCAGCACCGCAACACCGGTGCCGCGACGCAGCCAACCGGTAATCGGGATCGACGATTTCAAGCGATTGACGAGGCCGCGACCGGCGAAGATCAAGGTGCCCAGGGACAATGCGCTGCCCACGCCGTACGCCACCAGTAACAGGCTGGTTTGAGCGTTTGCACCTTGCAGCATGGCGCCCGTGAGGATGACCCCGAGGATCGGCCCGGCACACGGTGCCCAGAGCAGGCCGGTGGCGACACCGATCATGACCGAACTCAACGGGCCGGACATTTGGCGGGTGTCGGGGTCGATGCGATTGCCCAGCGCCACGAAAGGACGGGCCAGCCAGTCACCGACACGGGCGGAAATCAGCGACAGGGCGAACAGCACCATCACGATGAGGGCCACATGACGGCCGGTGTTGCTGGCGTGTGCCACCCACTCGCTGCTGACCACGGCCAGGCTGGAGATCAGGGCAAAGGTCAGCACCATACCGCCGAGGGTGAGCAGGATCGAGGAACGTGTACGTTTAACACCGGCGAACAGGAACGGCACGACCGGGAGGATGCAAGGGCTGAGGACGGTCAATATGCCGCCGAGGAAAGCGATGAGAAACATGGGATCACCTTGAAATTATGGAGGGCGACTCACCACACGTCCCCTGTGGGATCGGTGGTGTTCACAGATCAATGTTCTGGCCTCAAGCCGTCTGGTTATCCATCAACTGCCCCTGCGGCGTCCGGCTGGAACCATCCTGCGCCAGGAAGGCACTACCGCCCTTCTGCGCCACTGGCGTCAGTTGGAAGCAAGTAGCGCTGCCACAGCTTTTTTGTTCAACAGCAGCGTTGGCATGGGCGGCTACGGAGAAGGCAATGGCCGTCAAAAAGCGGCTTACGGTGTTCATGATGTTCTTCCTGTTTCAAATGGGGTTGGCGTTGCGCGGCCGAAGCACTCAGTTGTCTGAGTTGCAACTGTCAGCCACTTTGCGGTAGTCCAGAACCTGGGTTTTGTTATGGGAATCCAGGTAGGTCATCTGGGCATCCACAACCCCACAGGAAGGCGAGGCGTCCTGTTTCAGCGACAGCACTTTCTTGATGTCCAGGTGCGTGCCGTAGGTGTAGGTTTCAGGGGTGACATCGGCTTCAGCGCGGGCCGACAAGGTGCAGATGTTCAGGGCGGCAAACAGGCAAGCGGCGTAGACGGCTTTGGTGTTCATGGTGGTTTCCTCAAGGCTTCAATAGGTCAATCGTTTATTGGGCCGAGGCGGCTTGGCTTGCCTCGATGGAACCTATTAAATGCCCGCGAGGTATCCCGTATGTGTCGGGAACAGGCGCGTGTAAATCGGTACGTATCAAAGCTGCCCCCTGATACACAGCGATACAAACCCCCTGAACATTCGGGTTTTTGCGTCCGCGTGTATCCGTCGACACGCCAGATACACTGCAATACAAAGGGCTGCGGGCGAACGGGCCAAGGCTCGATAGACTGCGCGACATCCCCCATCTACAGAGGTCTGGCCAAATGGAACACGTCGATCACATTCTCATCGTGGACGATGACCGCGAGATCCGAGAGCTGGTAGGCAACTACCTCAAGAAAAACGGCCTGCGCACCACCGTCGTGGCGGATGGACGGCAAATGCGCGCCTTCCTGGAATCCACGCCGGTGGACCTGATCGTGCTCGATATCATGATGCCGGGCGACGATGGCCTGATGCTGTGCCGTGAGTTGCGCGCCGGCAAACACAAGGCCACGCCGGTGCTGATGCTCACCGCGCGCAACGATGAAACCGACCGCATCATCGGCCTGGAAATGGGCGCCGACGATTACCTGGTCAAGCCGTTCGCTGCTCGTGAATTGCTCGCCCGAATCAACGCCGTGCTGCGTCGCACGCGGATGCTGCCGCCCAACCTGGTGGTCACCGAAAGCGGTCGCCTGCTGGCCTTCGGGCGCTGGCGACTGGACACCTCGGCCCGGCACTTGCTCGATGACGACGGCACCCTGGTCGCGCTCAGCGGCGCCGAATATCGGCTGCTGCGGGTGTTCCTCGATCACCCTCAGCGGGTACTCAATCGCGATCAATTGCTGAACTTGACCCAGGGCCGCGACGCTGATTTGTTCGACCGCTCCATCGACTTGCTGGTCAGCCGTTTGCGTCAGCGCTTGTTGGACGATGCCCGCGAACCGGCCTACATCAAAACCGTGCGCAGTGAAGGCTATGTGTTTTCCCTGCCGGTGGAAGTGCTCGGGGCGCCCTCATGAAACGCTCGATTCGTTGGCCTCGCACCCTGGCCTCGCGACTGTCGCTGATCTTCCTGATCGGCTTGATTCTCGCGCAGGCACTGTCCTTCGGCGCGCAGTACTACGAGCGATACGAAAGCACAAAGAACACCATGCTGGGTAATCTGGAAACCGACGTCTCGACCTCCCTCGCCATCCTCGACCGCTTGCCGGCCGAAGAGCGCATGAGTTGGCTGCAACAACTGGATCGACGTAACTACCGCTATTTGTTGAACGAAGGCTCGCCCGGCCTACCCATGAGCGATTCGCCCATAGCGATGACTTCGATCAAAGAGGCCATCGGCAAGGATTACCCGATGACTGTGACCGACATCCCCGGGGCAAATAAACATTTTCAGGTCCACCTGAAACTGGCGGACGGCAGCCCGCTGACCATCGACGTGCGACCCTCGATGGTGCCGTTGTCGCCGTGGTTACCCATCGTATTGCTGGGGCAACTGGCATTGATGATCCTTTGCACCTGGCTGGCCGTAAGAATCGTCATTCGCCCCCTCACCCGCCTGGCTCAGGCCGTAGAAACCCTGGACCCCAACACCCATGCAGTGCACCTGGATGAAAAAGGCCCGACCGAAGTCGCGCATGCCGCCAAGGCGTTCAATTCGATGCAGGCGCGCATCGCCGCTTACCTGAAGGAGCGCATGCAGCTGCTGGCGGCGATTTCCCACGACCTGCAAACCCCGATCACCCGCATGAAACTGCGCGCCGAATTCATGGATGACTCCGCCGAGAAAGACAAACTCTGGAATGATCTTGGCGAGATAGAACACCTGGTGCGCGAAGGCGTGGCCTATGCCCGCAGCGTTCATGGCGCCACCGAGGAAAGTCGTCGCACCCATCTGGATTCGTTCCTCGACAGCCTGGTGTTCGATTATCAGGACATGGGCAAAGACGTGCAGCTCGGAGGCAAAAGCGACACGGTGATCGACACCCGACCGCACGCCCTGCGGCGGGTGCTGGTGAACCTGACGGACAACGCACTGAAATTTGCGGGTGCCGCCGAGGTGTGGGTGGAAGCGAAGGCTGACGGCAGTTTGTCGGTGAAGGTGATGGACCGCGGGCCAGGGATTGCCGAGGAGGAATTGGCTCAGGTGATGGAACCGTTTTATCGCGTGGAGAACTCGCGTAACCGCAGCACCGGCGGGACCGGGTTGGGGTTGGCAATTGCGCAGCAGTTGGCTATCGCGATGGGTGGGTCGTTGACGTTGAGTAATCGTGAGGGGGGTGGGTTGTGTGCGGAGCTTAGATTACCGGCTCAGTAACATGATCGTTCCCACCAGAGCGTGGGAGAGTGTCAGTTTTTTTGTGTGCGGGCCGATAACGGCCTGCCGTCAGGCAGACCTTCATTTCAATAGCTCGGCCTGCTGAATCGATCTCCGTACAAAATCGCAAATTGATTCATGGCGCTCTTCCAATCGTGGGCCGCAGTGCCCCAATTGGCGGTGATATTTTGCAGTGCAAGCCAAATCAATTTCGTCGCAGCTTCGTCAGTTGGAAAGTGGCCTCTTGTCTTGATGATCTTGCGCAACTGAGCATTGATACTCTCGATGGCGTTGGTGGTGTAGATCACTTTTCGTATGGCTGGCGGGAAAACGAAAAATGGGATGACTCGGTCCCAAGCGCGTCTCCAGGCCGCAGCTACCGTTGGATATTGCTTGCCCCAAGGTCCAGCCTCGAACGCCTCTAGAGCTTGCTCGGCAACTTCAGCGTTGAGCGCTTGATAGATCGGCTTCAGCGCTTTGGCCAGCTCACGCCGCTTGTCCCAAGCCGCGTAATCAAGGCTGTTGCGGATCAAGTGGACGATACAAGTCTGTAACGTCGTCTCAGGGAACACCGCACTCAAGGCTTCTGGCATCCCTTTCAAGCCATCAGTTACCGCGATCAAAACGTCTTCGACGCCTCGGGTCTTGAGGTCATTGAAAACCTTCATCCAGAACTTGGCGCCCTCGGTAGTTTCAATCCAGATGCCCAAAATATCTCGGGTACCGTCCGGTAATACGCCCAGGGCCAAGTAGATTGCCTTGTTGCGAACCACCCCCTCGTCACGGATTTTGACCCGCAGCGCATCGAAGAAAATGACCGGATACATGGGTTCAAGTGGGCGTTGCTGCCAAGTACTGACTTCTTCCAGAACAGCGTCGGTGACTGAGCTGATGAAGTCAGGGGAGACGTCTGTCCCGTATTGCTCCGAGAGGAATGCACGAATCTCGCGAACGGTCATGCCGCGGGCATACATGGCAATGATTTTGTCATCGAAGCCTGTAAAACGGCGTTCGTGCTTGGGGATCAGGATCGGAGCAAAGCTGCCATCCCGGTCTCTGGGGATGTCCAGGCGCAACGGGCCGTCATCGGTGAGCACGGTTTTGCCGCTTTTGCCGTTGCGCTGGTTACTCGAATCCTCAGGACGCTCCGCGCCCTGAGGGTAGCCCAGGTGGTGCCCCAACTCCGCACCAAGCACCCGCTCGATCAGCGCTTTTTTGAACGCCATCGAGGCGTCCTGAATGGCTTCTGCACTCATCGGGCCGTTTACGAACTGATCAATCAGCTCTTTTGGAATGGCTGGAAGGTCTCGCGTGGCCTCACGGGCCGGTTTTTTCTTAGTCGGCATACATGCACCTCTTCAACATGATATGCCCGAACACAAAATTTATGACACTCCCCCAGTAAGGGTAAAAGCCGCTCACACGAGGCTTCTATTTTCATATCCAGAATCTCATCCGCCCGAGTCTTCCCCAAATTGATCGCAATCAACGGCTTCCCCTGATCCGCCACCGCCCGGCACAACCGAAACGCCGAATACGCCATCAACGAAGACCCGACCACCAACAATCCCGCCGCCTTTTCGACCGCCGCCATTGCCTTGGCCGCCGTCGCCTGCGCCACGTTCTCGCCAAAAAACACCACGTCCGGCTTCATCCGTTCCCCGGCGCAGTGCGGACAATGCGGCACCTGAAAGCGCGCTTCAAAAGCCGCGTCGAGCAGGGTATCGCCATCCGGTGCCTGCACTGCGTCCACCCCGGCCAGATACGGGTTCTGCACTTCCATCAGTTGCTGGATCGAATCCCGTTCGCTGCGCTTCCCGCAGTCCAGGCACAAGACCCGGTGCAGGCTGCCGTGGAGTTCGATGACATCATGGCTGCCGGCCTGGTCGTGCAGGGTGTCGACGTTTTGAGTGATCAGCCCGCTGATCTGCTGCGAACTTTGCAAACTGGCCAAGGCCTCGTGGGCCGCATTCGGCTGAGCCTGGCGCACCCGTGGCCAACCGAGCATCGCTCGCGCCCAATAGCGCCGCCGGGATTCGGGTGCCGAGAGAAATTCCTGATACATCATCGGCTGCCGGCCACGCCGCACGCCTTGGTTGTCGCGGTAGTCCGGAATGCCCGACGGAGTACTGATGCCGGCACCGGTCAGGACCACAAACGGCCGGTCGGCCATTAACTGCTGGAGGCGGTCGAGTTGTTCGCGAATGGGGCTGCCTGGCATGTTCAACACTCCGGGGACCATC
Organism: Pseudomonas sp. Hz4; assembly: GCF_054898165.1. Lineage (NCBI taxonomy): Bacteria > Pseudomonadati > Pseudomonadota > Gammaproteobacteria > Pseudomonadales > Pseudomonadaceae > Pseudomonas > Pseudomonas sp. Hz4. The sequence continues at coordinate 3,845,913 of NZ_CM142719.1, forward strand.
AGTGCTTGCAGGGTAGCATTTGCCGACCACCCTGTAGGAGCACGGCTTGCCGGCGATGGCGATCTTAAGGACGCCATCGCCGGCAAGCCGTGCTCCTACATTTGCGATGACTATTTACGCGCCTCCAGAATCAGGTTGAACGGTGTTTCCGTGGCCCGACGGAACGTCTTGAACCCCGCCTCGGTGAAGACTTTGCGCAGTCGCCCCTCGCCAGCCTGGGCACCGAGACCGAGGCCGACTTCCTGGGACAGCGAGTTCGGGGTGCAGATGAAGGTCGAGGCGGCGTAGAACAACCGACCAACGGGGGTGGTGTTGTCGTCGAGCGAGTCATTGGCGAACGGTTCCACCAGCAACACCGTGCCGTCCGGTTTCAGCGAGTCATAAGCGTGCCGCGCTGCACCCACCGGGTCGCCCATGTCGTGCAGGCAGTCGAAGTAGCAGACCAGGTCATAGTCGTTGCCGGGGTAGCTTTTTGCCGTGCCCTGGAAGAACCGCGCCCGCCCGGACACGCCACCTGCTTCGGCGCGTTGGGTGGCGACCGTGACAGAGGGCGCGTGGTAGTCGAAACCGACGAATCGCGAATCGGGGAACGCCTGGGCCATGATCACGGTTGATGCGCCATGCCCGCAGCCGATATCTGCCACCTTGGCGCCAGCCTTCAGTTTGGCGACCACGCCGTCGAGTGCTGGCAGCCATTCGGCGACCAAGTGCGCTTTGTAACCTGGCCGGAAGAACCGCTCCGTGCCGCTGAACATGCACGGATGGTGATCGCCCCAGGCGAGGGCACCATCGCCGCGCATGGCGTTGACCAGTTTGTCCTTGTCATGGAAAAACGATGCGACCACCCCGATACCCCCCGCCACATAGACCGGTGAGTCTTCGATCGCCAATGCCAGAGCCTGCTCTTCGGGCAGGCGGAACTGGCCGTCGCGGTGTTCCATGTAACCGGAAGCAGCGTGGGCGCTGAGCCATTCGCGCAGCAGGCGGGTGTTGCAGCCGGTTTTGTCGGCGAGGGCTTCAGGGGTGACTGGCTGACTGTCGGCCATGGCCCGGTACAGTCCGAGTTCTTCGCCGAGGATGACATTGGCGAGCATCGCCGCGCCGCCCATGTCGTTCACCAGTTTGCCCATGAAGTCATTGAGTCTGGCCTCGTCCATCACGTGTGCTCCTTCAGCAGGATCACGGTCCAGAAGCCTTGTTTTTCGAGGCGTTCACCTCTGGGCGGTGGTCGTGGGAATGATCAGGACGATAAGCACGTCCTGCGTGCAGTAAGTTTAGTCCGGGGTCCGTGTAACGCTGCTCGGAGCGACGAAAGTCCTGTGGACCACATTTCCCTGACTGCCACCGTGTATCCCACTGTATCCAACCCCCGTCCCGATACAGTTTCCCCAACACCAAGGCACTGCCGAACACAGACTCGATACACCGCTTCGATTAACTGTGATTCCGTTCTGACAATCATTGAGATCGCTTCATGCAAACTCCCACCCTCTCAGCGAAAGCGACCGTCGGGCTCGGCTTGCGTCGCGGTTTAATGAAAGACCTTCAAGCCGCCCGCACTGGCAATTTTGATTTTCTGGAAGTTGCCCCGGAAAACTGGATCGGCATCGGCGGCGCTCATGGCCATGCGTTGCGTGCCCTGGCCGAGCGTTATCCGTTGTCCTGTCATGGCTTGTCCTTGTCATTGGGCGGCCCGGCAGCGCTGGACGTCGGGTTTGTGCAGGAAGTACGGGTTTTCCTCGATCTATACAACGTGCCGCTGTACAGCGAGCATTTGAGCTACTGCAGCGATGACGGCCACCTGTACGACCTGTTGCCGTTGCCCTTTACCGAAGAAGCGGTGCATCACGTCGCCGCGCGAATCCGTCAGGCCCAGGACATTCTCGGCCGGCGCCTGGCGGTGGAAAACGTCTCCTACTACGCCGCGCCACAGCAGGACATGGACGAGCTGACCTTCACCAACGCGGTGCTGCGCGAAGCCGATTGCGACCTGCTACTGGACGTCAATAATGTCTACGTCAACTCGATCAATCACGGTTTCGATCCGCAGGCCTTTTTGGCCGGCATCGATTCGGGCCGGGTGGTTGCCATGCACGTGGCCGGGCATTTCGATGAGTCCGACACGTTGAAAATCGACACCCACGGCGCTTCAGTGAAACCGGTGGTCTGGTCGTTGCTGGCTGAGGCTTACGCTCGATTCGGCGCGCAACCGACATTGCTGGAGCGGGACTTCAACTTTCCGGCATTTTGCGAACTGGTGGCTGAGTTGCAGACCATTCGCCGCCTGCAAGCCGAGGGGGTGAACCGTGGATAAGCCGAACCTGTTTCAGCAGCAAAACACCTTGGGCCTTTACCTGCGCGATCCCGATCATTGTGCGCCACCGGCTGAAATGGACGTGGCACGGGCGCAGGTTTACCGCGACCTGGTGTTCTCCAACCTGTCATCGCTGCTCAGCGGCACCTTTGCAGTGCTGGTGAAGATTCTTGGCGATGATGGCTGGCGTTCGCTGGTGCGGATATTCCTGCGGGACTACCGTGCACACACGCCAAAATTCGGCGAGATCGCCCAGGAATTTGTCGAGTTTCTGGCCTCGGAACCGCAGGCGTTGAGCGATGGGCCGTGGCCGCCGTTCATGGTGGAGCTGGCGCATTACGAATGGGTCGAGATGGCGCTGCAACAATCCGAGGCCGAGCCGTTGCCGCTGAGCGACGCCGGGTCATTGCTGGACCGACCGTTGCAGGTGTCGCCGCTGGCCTGGCCGTTGGCGTATGCCTGGCCGGTGCAGTTGGTGGGGCCGGATTATCGACCGGAGTCGGCACCGGTTCAGCCGACGTTGTTGTTGGTTCGTCGAGCTGAGAACTGGAGCGTGAAGTTCTCCGAGTTGAGTCCGTTGGCGTGGCGGTTGTTGCAGCGGATTGAGGTGTTTCCTCAGCTGGACGGGCGTGCGCAGCTGGAAGGGTTGGCGGTGGAGGCGGGGATGGCTGGGTCGCCGGCGTTTATGGAAAGCGGCTTGGCATTACTGCAGCAGATGCATGAAGAAGGGGTGGTGGGCTTGGCATGCTCGTTCCCACGCTCGGGAGTGTCATAAATTTTGTGTTCGGGCATATCATGTTGAAGAGGTGCATGTATGCCGACTAAGAAAAAACCGGCCCGTGAGGCCACGCGAGACCTTCCAGCCATTCCAAAAGAGCTGATTGATCAGTTCGTAAACGGCCCGATGAGTGCAGAAGCCATTCAGGACGCCTCGATGGCGTTCAAAAAAGCGCTGATCGAGCGGGTGCTTGGTGCGGAGTTGGGGCACCACCTGGGCTACCCTCAGGGCGCGGAGCGTCCTGAGGATTCGAGTAACCAGCGCAACGGCAAAAGCGGCAAAACCGTGCTCACCGATGACGGCCCGTTGCGCCTGGACATCCCCAGAGACCGGGATGGCAGCTTTGCTCCGATCCTGATCCCCAAGCACGAACGCCGTTTTACAGGCTTCGATGACAAAATCATTGCCATGTATGCCCGCGGCATGACCGTTCGCGAGATTCGTGCATTCCTCTCGGAGCAATACGGGACAGACGTCTCCCCTGACTTCATCAGCTCAGTCACCGACGCTGTTCTGGAAGAAGTCAGTACTTGGCAGCAACGCCCACTTGAACCCATGTATCCGGTCATTTTCTTCGATGCGCTGCGGGTCAAAATCCGTGACGAGGGGGTGGTTCGCAACAAGGCAATCTACTTGGCCCTGGGCGTATTACCGGACGGTACCCGAGATATTTTGGGCATCTGGATTGAAACTACCGAGGGCGCCAAGTTCTGGATGAAGGTTTTCAATGACCTCAAGACCCGAGGCGTCGAAGACGTTTTGATCGCGGTAACTGATGGCTTGAAAGGGATGCCAGAAGCCTTGAGTGCGGTGTTCCCTGAGACGACGTTACAGACTTGTATCGTCCACTTGATCCGCAACAGCCTTGATTACGCGGCTTGGGACAAGCGGCGTGAGCTGGCCAAAGCGCTGAAGCCGATCTATCAAGCGCTCAACGCTGAAGTTGCCGAGCAAGCTCTAGAGGCGTTCGAGGCTGGACCTTGGGGCAAGCAATATCCAACGGTAGCTGCGGCCTGGAGACGCGCTTGGGACCGAGTCATCCCATTTTTCGTTTTCCCGCCAGCCATACGAAAAGTGATCTACACCACCAACGCCATCGAGAGTATCAATGCTCAGTTGCGCAAGATCATCAAGACAAGAGGCCACTTTCCAACTGACGAAGCTGCGACGAAATTGATTTGGCTTGCACTGCAAAATATCACCGCCAATTGGGGCACTGCGGCCCACGATTGGAAGAGCGCCATGAATCAATTTGCGATTTTGTACGGAGATCGATTCAGCAGGCCGAGCTATTGAAATGAAGGTCTGCCTGACGGCAGGCCGTTATCGGCCCGCACACAAAAAAACTGACACTCTCCGGCAGGCCGTTATCGGCCCGCACACAAAAAAACTGACACTCTCCTTACTGGCGCAACACCTCTCACTCTGATCGTTCCCACGCGCGTGGGAACGATCAGTGGAGGCGCTGGCCGAGGTTTTCTTCCTTGAGGATATCGAACAACGCCTGAGCCGCCGCCGACAATTCCACCCCAGGCTTCGTCAACACCCCAATCGCCCGCTCCACCACCGGGTCCCGCAAGGTAATACACCGCGCCCCCAGCTCCCGCATCTGCCCGGCGCACAGCGCCGGCACTGCACTCACCCCCAACCCGCTGGCCACCATCCGTCCCACCGTCGCCAATTGATGGCTTTCAAACTCCACTGGCAACTTCATCCCTCGAGCCTGCAAGTGTTCTTCCAGCATCACCCGAACCGTCGACGGACGCTGCAAGGTAATGAACGGTTCCTTGAGCAAGGTCTGCCAATCGATATCGCCCAGTTCGGCGAACGCAGAATCAAGAGGCACCACGGCAACAAAACGGTCCATGTACAACGGCGTGAATTCCAGCGATGAACTCTGAGTCGGCTCAAACGCCACCCCCAGCTCAACCTGTCGATCACGCACCATTTCCAGCACCTGCTCGTTGATCACGTCGTTCACCGTGACATTGACCTTGGGATACCGCGCGCGGAAGGTTTTCAGGATCGGCGGTAGCAGGTTGCCGGCAAACGACGGCATTGCCGCCAGCGTCACGCGACCGCGCTGAAGCGTGAAACGCTGCCGCAGTTCATCCTCGGCATTGTCCCAATCAGCAATCAGGCGCCGAGCCAGTGGCACCAGCGACTCACCTTCAGCCGTCAACGCCACATTGCGTGTAGTGCGGGTGAACAGACGTCCGCCCAGCCCCTCCTCCAGCGCCTTGATGGTCAGGCTCAACGCCGATTGCGACAGGTGCAACCGCTCGCAGGCCACGGCAAAACTCAAACTCTGGGCCACGGCCAGGAACGCGCGGATCTGCTTGACTGTCATGACCGGTGTCTCCAACGTAGTACGAGGAAAGTGATTGGTGAGTTTTATCTATCAATCAACCTTAAAAATCAACTTAACAAATTAATCCACTGAAGAGACACTCAAATTCATTCGGCTAGCCAGCCGCCCACAAAGAATAAAAGAGGTGCATATGGCAGGTTTCGACAAGCGCGTGAGTTCCTATGAGGAAGCTCTGGCAGGTCTTGAAGACGGCATGACCGTGATCGCCGGCGGCTTCGGTCTGTGCGGGATCCCGGAAAACCTCATCGCCGAGATCAAGCGCAAAGGCACCCGTGACCTCACCGTCGTTTCCAACAATTGCGGCGTCGACGGTTTCGGCCTGGGTGTGCTGCTGGAAGACCGGCAGATCCGCAAGGTGGTGGCCTCCTACGTTGGTGAAAACAAAATGTTCGAGGAGCAACTGCTCAGCGGCGCCATCGAAGTGGTCCTGACCCCTCAAGGCACCCTGGCCGAAAAAATGCGCGCTGGCGGTGCCGGCATCCCCGCTTTCTTCACCGCCACCGGCGTCGGCACGCCAGTTGCCGACGGCAAGGAAGTGCGCGAATTCCACGGTCGCAAGTACCTGATGGAAGAATCCATCACCGGTGACTTCGCCATCGTCAAAGGCTGGAAAGCCGACCATTTCGGCAACGTCATCTATCGCCATACCGCCCAGAACTTCAACCCGCTGGCCGCCACTGCCGGCAAGATCACCGTGGTCGAAGTCGAAGAAATCGTCGAACCCGGCGAGCTGGACCCGGCGCAGATCCACACCCCTGGCATCTACGTCGACCGGGTCATTTGCGGCACGTTCGAGAAGCGCATCGAACAGCGCACCGTGCGTAAGTGATCCCCTGCCCCCGGACCTGAAGGAATAACAACAATGGCACTTTCCCGCGAACAAATGGCTCAACGCGTCGCCCGCGAAATGCAGGACGGCTTTTACGTGAACCTGGGCATCGGCATTCCGACCCTGGTCGCCAACTACATCCCAGAAGGCATGGAAGTCATGCTGCAGTCGGAAAACGGCTTGCTCGGCATGGGCCCCTTTCCTACTGAAGAAACCATCGATGCCGACATGATCAACGCCGGCAAACAAACGGTGACCGCGCGTATCGGCGCTTCGATCTTTTCCTCGGCCGAGTCCTTCGCGATGATTCGCGGTGGTCATGTCGACCTGACCGTGCTGGGCGCCTTTGAAGTCGACGTGCAGGGCAACATCGCCTCCTGGATGATCCCCGGCAAGCTGGTCAAGGGCATGGGCGGCGCGATGGACCTGGTAGCCGGTGCAGACAACATCATCGTTATCATGACCCACGCGTCCAAGGACGGTGAGTCCAAGCTCCTGTCCAAATGCAGCCTGCCGCTGACCGGCGCCGGTTGCATCAAGCGCGTGCTGACCGACCTCGCCTACCTGGAAATCCAGGACGGTGCGTTCATTCTCAAGGAACGCGCACCGGGCGTCAGCGTCGAGGAGATTGTCGCCAAGACCGCCGGTAAACTGATCGTGCCGGATCACGTCCCGGAAATGCAGTTCGCTGCTCAGTGAGGAATTATTCCATGCAAGAAGTCGTCATTGTCGCCGCCACCCGTACCGCCATCGGCAGTTTCCAGGGTGCCCTGGCAAGCGTGTCCGCGGTTGATCTCGGTGCTGCGGTGATCCGCCAGCTGCTGGCACAAACCGGTCTGGATGTGGCTGAAGTCGATGAAGTGATCATGGGCCAGGTGTTGACCGCCGGCGCCGGGCAGAACCCTGCGCGCCAGTCCGCGATCAAGGCCGGCCTGCCGTTTACCGTGCCGGCGATGACCCTGAACAAGGTCTGCGGTTCGGGCCTCAAAGCGTTGCATCTGGCCACTCAGGCGATTCGTTGCGGCGACGCCGACGTGATCATTGCCGGCGGCCAGGAAAACATGAGCCTGTCCAATTACGTCATGCCCGGTGCGCGCACCGGTCTGCGCATGGGTCACGCGCAAATCGTCGACACCATGATCAGCGACGGCCTGTGGGATGCGTTCAACGATTACCACATGGGCATCACCGCCGAAAACCTGGCTGACCAGTACAACCTGACCCGCGAACAGCAAGACGCCTTCGCCGCGGCCTCGCAGCAGAAAGCCACGGCCGCCATCGAAGCCGGGCGTTTTGCCGACGAGATCACGCCGATCCTGATTCCTCAGCGTAAAGGCGACCCGGTGGCTTTCCAGGTTGACGAACAACCCCGAGCAGGTACCACCGCTGAAGCGCTGGGCAAACTGAAACCCGCCTTCAAAAAAGACGGCTCGGTGACCGCCGGTAACGCCTCGTCCCTGAATGACGGCGCCGCTGCGGTGATCCTGATGAGCGCCGAAAAAGCCAAGGCCCTCGGCCTGCCAGTGCTGGCGAAAATCGCTGCGTACGCCAATGCGGGCGTCGACCCGGCGATCATGGGCATCGGCCCGGTCAGCGCGACTCGTCGTTGCCTGGACAAGGCCGGTTGGTCCATCGACCAACTGGACCTGATCGAAGCCAACGAAGCTTTCGCTGCGCAATCCCTGGCGGTGGCCAAGGACCTGGAATGGGACCTGAACAAAGTCAACGTCAATGGCGGTGCCATCGCTCTGGGTCACCCGATCGGTGCTTCGGGTTGCCGGGTGCTGGTGACCTTGCTGCATGAAATGATCAAGCGTGACGCCAAGAAAGGCCTCGCCACCCTGTGCATCGGTGGTGGTCAGGGCGTGGCATTGGCGATCGAACGGGCGTAAAGCGTTCAACAGACTGCGCGGTGACCCACGAAGATCCGCGACAGTCTGGAAAAACACCCGGTGCGATTCACGTCGCACCGGGTTCTTTTTTGTCTGGCCGTCAGGCAAATCTCACCAGATTCAGCACCGGCAACGGACCGCCTGGAAACTGCATCAGCCGCGCCCCGACGCTCAATTCCCCCAGATCAATCCCGAAGAAGCCCAGTTGTTCGATCAGCGTTGCCACTTGAGCTTTCGCGTCGGCATCATCGCCAGAGAGAAACAGCACGCGCCGCCCACCCTCCGCCGCCGGGTCGCTCTCCAGAAAACGCGCCTGTAGGTGATTGAACGCCTTCACCACCCGCGCACCCCTTAAGTCTAAACATACAAGCGAGCCTGCTCGCGAAGAGGCTCGGCCAGGCAACACAGCTTCAGGCTCAGGCTACGAACTGTAAGATCAACCCGCTGTTCGCCCCGCTCCGCGTCCTGCTTACTGTGCAGGTCCTTGCCGATCATCCGGGTCTGCACGATGGAGGCATGCAGGTACACGTTATGCGGCATTACGGTGGCCCCGAGAATACCGATGGCCAGGTACAACGGCGCCAAATCACGCTCGGCAGCAGCAACTTTGTATACAAAACGCAGCAATCTATAGAGCAATCAACCGTCCCCAATGCTAACGTTGCCGCCTCACTTAGGTCGGAGGCGCGTGCGTGCTGATGCTCAAACTGCTGGTCATCCCAGGATTTCTCTTGTTGATTTCCCTGGCCGGTAAACGCTGGGGACCGAGTGTCGCCGGTTGGCTGTCGGGATTGCCGGTGGTGGTCGGGCCGATTCTGTTCTTTCTCGCCATCGAACAGGGCCAGGTGTTCGCCGCTCAATCAGCGACGGCAGCACTGTCTGCGATGTTCGCGATGATTGCCTTTTGCGTGACCTACGCTCAGGTTGCACAACGCTCGAGTTGGCCGTGGGCGCTAGTGATATCGCTGTTGGTCTGGGCCACGGCGGCCGTTGTGCTGTCGTTGATTCCGACGTCCCTGGTGTTCTCGGTGATCGCCGCCGCAACTGCCCTGCTGGCGGCGCCGTATCTGTTTCCCTCGGTAAAGCCAATCGTTTCAGGTCCGGTGCCGAAGTCCGACAAACTGCTGTTGCGCATGATTGCCGGCGCCCTGCTCACCCTCGCGGTCACGTTGTTGGCCAGCACCGTCGGCGAACGCTGGAGCGGCCTGCTTGCCGTGTTCCCGGTGCTGGGCAGCGTGATGGCGGTGTTCTCCCAGCAAACCCGCGGTCCGGCGTTTACCGCTGCTTTGCTGCGGGCGACGGCGACCGGGATGTATTCGTTCGCGGCGTTTTGCCTGGTGTTGGCGTTGGCCTTGCCGAGGTTTGGCTGGTGGGGATTCGGGATGGGGGTAGGGGTTTCGTTGGGGATGTTACTGGTGACTAAAAGACTGGTCATGGGTTCAAAAGGCGGCTCGACCGTATCGAAGAACATGCAGAAGGCAGACACATAACAACATTTCCCGAACACTCAAGAAACGCCCGAAGTAACCTTCGGGCGCTATTGCAACGTGCAGAAGTCACCTATGAGCTGTGTGCTTACAAATACACCGGAGGCGACGCCGACGCGTTAGGTGGAGCACCCAGTGTATCGTTGCAAACAACAATCTCGCGTACGTTCTTTGGAAGGCTCGATACCACAATCTTGTATGGATAAGGCCCGTGATTTTCATAGCTGTCGATATCCCCGCTTCCCAACTCCTCCCATTTGTCTCCGTTCTTATAGTAAGCCACCGCCTTACCGTAACTATTAGTTTGGCCCTCAATTATCAAGCTTAATGCTGCATTTATTACATTTTCATTCGCCATTGTTTAATCTCCGGTTTCTGTCGTAAGTGGACAAGTTACGAAGCCAGTATTCTCTGGGTTTTAAATCATGCCTACCTGTCACAAATTACAGTTCAGACGAATGGTGTCCCTGGCAAACACTGCTACGCTTGAGGCACGATGAAACACGTCCTTGCCCATGGAGAGGCGCACGTGACCGACGCAAACCAGATACCCCACACCAATTTAGCCCCCCGCTCTGCCACCGCCGTTGGTGTCATCGCGATATTGCTCTGGTCCTCCCTGGCCTTACTGACCACCCTCACCGAAGGCATTCCACCGTTTGAGCTGCTGACACTGGGTTTCGGCGCGGCGTTCGTGGCGAGCCTGGTGATTCTGGGTCGACGCGGGATCGCCGGGTTCGCCAGTTGGCGCCAGCCCTGGGCCGTATGGGCGACCGGGTTCGTCGGAATTTTCGTTTATCACGCGCTGTACTTTTTCGCACTCAAAGCCGCCCCTGCGGCCGAAGCCAGTCTGATCAACTACCTTTGGCCGCTGTTGCTGGTGCTGCTGTCGGCGTTCTCGGCCGGCGAAAAGCTGCACAAACGGCAATTGCTCGGCGCACTGCTGGGCCTGGCCGGCACGGCTTTCATCATGCAGCAGCGCGCCCCGAATGCTGATGCCGCGATGCCCATCGCCGGTTATCTCGCGGCGTTTGGCTGTGCGCTGATCTGGTCGGTTTACTCGGTAATCAACCGCCGGTTCAGCGAAGTGCCGAGCAGCATCATTGGCGGAATCTGTGGCCTGGTCGCCGTGGCCGGACTGGTCTGCCACCTGGCCTTCGAAACCACGGTACAGCCCGACTTCAGCCAATGGACAGCGATTGTCGTCCTCGGTCTGGGGCCGGTCGGACTGGCGTTTTTTGCCTGGGACCACGCCACCAAACACGGCAGTCTGGCAACGCTGGGTGCGCTTTCCTACCTCGCGCCGCTGATTTCCACGTTGTTGTTGATCACCGTCGGGCGCAGCCATGCCAGCCCGATTCTGATCGTTCCCGCGCTGCTGATTATCGCCGGTGCGGTCATCGCTACGTCGCGATCAACCGCCAAAGTGCCGACAACGCGTTCGATAATTTCGAACGAGTAAAGCAAAAAGCTCGTACGTCAATCTAATGGATTTCGCCCACCATCTGCCTCAGTTCAACACTCCGTGGCGAGCTCCCTCGCCACAGAAACTGTTTCGATATAACGCGCTGGAATGCGTCACAACCTCCGTGGGATGATCGCCCTCAAAGCGCGACCATCTCCTGGAGTTTCTGAATGTCATTGTTGAGTAAAAAAGCCGTTGTCCTGTTGTTGACGGCGGTTGCCAGTCTGGGAGCGCTGAATGCGCAGGCCGCCAAAGCCACCGCCAGCGATACCGCGCCAGCACAGAAAGTCTCGATGCTCGGCGGCAAGTTCAAGTTCACCCTGCCCAAAGGCTTCGTTGCCAACCCGTTGCCCGCCGGCGACGCGGCCACCGGTACCGCCGGGGCAACGGGCACCATGTACACCAATCAGGCCACCAAAACCGTCGTGATCGCGGCTGAAAACACCATCCCCGGCGGCCTCAACGTCAAAGACAACGACGGTCAGTTCCTCGATTCGACGGCGTCCGACTTCGCCATCGAACAAGCCAAGGCGCTGCCGGACTTCACCAAGCTCAGCGAAAAAAGCCTGACCCAGAAAGGCACCGGCCTGGGGCTGCGGCAGATTGACAGCTCCGCCACCCAGGGCGGCGGAAAAACCCTCGACACCACGCTGATGGCGGCGTCCAACACGCGCATGGCGATCGTTCAGGTGATTTCCCGCCTCAGCGACAATGCTGGCCACGAGACGCTGGTCAAACAGATCGTCACTGGCAAGTAACAATCAGGGATTGAGACGCTGCAACCACGTGCTCAAGTCCTGCATCTCGGTGGCACTGATGCTGTGACCGACGCCAGGGTAGGCATGAAACTCAGGCTTGAGTGACAGGCTCTGCAACAGGCTGTCGGCGTCCGTGCCGTCATTGTAGGGAAGACGTTTGTCTGCAGTGCCATGACCGATGAAAATCGCCAGCTTCTGGCGGTTTACATCCGGTTTCAGCTCGGACCTGAGCACCGGCAAAATCCGCCCGCTCAACGCCGCGATCCCACCCACCGCCTCGGGATAACGCAGCGCCACCTCGTAGGACATGATCGCGCCCTGGCTGAAACCCACCAGGAAAACCTTGTTCGGTTCGGTGTGATACTTCTTCGCCGCCTGTGCGACAAAATCCAGCAAGACCTCGCCGCTGGACTTCAGATCATCGGTCTCACCGTTGTAGCCAGCGTTGCCCTTCTCGCGAAACCACTTGTAACTACCCTCTTCCATCACTATCGGTGCGCGTACCGACAGGTAGTTGTATGGCGCGGGCATCTCATCCTTGATGTCGAACAAATCCTCCTCGTTACTGCCGTAACCGTGGAGGAAAATCACCAGGGGCTGATTGCGCGATTCGGGGTTGGCTTGTTCCAGGTACTTGAGCGGCAGATCGGTTTGCAGCGGGGCTTGAGCGTGGACGGCGGCGGACGCCAGGAGTGTCAGCAGAGCGAGAAACTTCAACATAAACCTTCCTTCACTGAGCGCAGGATTCGGGGCAGAGCCTAACATCTCTTTTGGCCTTTGATCGTTCCCACGCTCTGTCTGGGAATGCAGCCCGGGACGCTCCGCGTCCCAGAAGCCGAACGCGGAGCGTCCGTTGAGGCATTCCCACGCAGAGCGTGGGAACGATCAGGGAAGGCATAAAAAAAGTGGCAACCGCGTCAACGGTTGCCACTTGTTTGAACGGCGTGATTACTGGCCGTAAACGTCAAAGTCGAAGTACTTGTCTTGCACTTGCTTGTACTTGCCGTTGGCGCGGATTTCGGTGATGGCGGTGTTGAATTGGTCCGCCAGCTCTTTATCACCCTTGCGCACAGCAATACCGGCACCGCCGCCGAAGTACTTGGCGTCTTCGTAAGTCGGGCCCACGAAAGCGAAGCCTTTACCGGCGTCGGTTTTCAGGAAACCGTCATTCAGGTTGACCGAGTCGGCCAGCATCGCGTCCAGACGACCGGCGACCATGTCCAGGTTGGCTTCCTGCTGGGAGCCGTAGCGGACCAGATTGATACCGGCCGGCACTAGCACTTCAGTGGCGAAGCGGTCGTGGGTACTGGCGCGCAGCACACCGACTTTCTTGCCTTTGAGCTCAGTCAGCGGGTCTTTGACGTCGGTGCCTGCCTTCATCACGAAACGCGCCGGGGTGTGGTAGTACTTGATGGTGAAATCGACGTTCTTTTTGCGATCGTCAGTGATGGTCATGGACGACAGGATCGCGTCGATTTTCTTGACCTTCAGGGCCGGGATCAGGCCGTCGAACTCTTGCTCGACCCAGGTGCACTTCACTTTCATCTGCTCGCACAGCGCGTCGCCGATGTCCACGTCGAAACCGGTGAGTTTGCCGTCAGGGGTTTTCATCGAGAATGGCGGGTAACCGGCTTCGATACCGAGGCGGATCGGCTTGGCGTCTTCGGCCACAGCCGTCAGGGACAACATCGACAGTGCCAGGGCACCGAACATCACTAGCTTCTTCATTTATAACTCCTGTATGCGAAGGCTTTTATTGGCAGCTTTCGGTAGGCTGCGTCCGGTTGGAGAGCACCGAAGTGGCCGGCAGTCTAGAGCGGCTTCAGGAGGGCAAATTGTGTTTAAGCGACAAATTCTTATAGAAAAGTGGCTGGCGGATTCGAGTTCCTTGAAGCGTGCGCCAAGCCGGTGCAAAGACTGTAGGACAAGCCCTTTTTTCAGACAAAACCTACAAGCAAAAACTACAAGAGAGCCCTGATGCCCACGTTGAACCTGATCCAGCACCACCCTGCCGAAGGTCCTGGCGCCATTGCTGTCTGGGCCAAGTCCCGAGGACTAACGCTGAACGTCTTTCGCGCCGACCTCGACCAATTGCCGCCTGTAAGCGCAGCGCCAGTGATTCTGTTAGGTGGGCCTTATGAATCCAACGGCGGGCCGGCCTGGCTGGAAGCCGAACGTCAGTGGCTGGCGGGCAGTCTGGATCAAGGCGCGGCCGTGTTCGCGATTTGTCTGGGGGCGCAGCTGCTGGCGCTGAGCCTGGGCGGGAAGGTGCGGCGGATGGACCGCACCGAAACCGGATGGACGCCCGTGACCTTTGTCGATGGCCCGACGTTGCAGGTGCTGGAATGGCACGAAGATGCGATCGACTTGCCGCCAAACGCGCAGTTGCGGGCCAGCAGTGATCACTGCGCACAGCAGATGTATTGCGTCGGGCCGACGCGGGTGGGTCTGCAGTTTCATCCTGAGTGGAATGCTGAATCAGTGGCGACGCTCAATGCGCATTTTGCCGACGAATCACCGCTGCCCCGGGGTCAACAGGACAGCGCCGCCTACGCAACCGTGTTCGAGTGGTTGCAGGCGACACTGGATGGGTGGTGGGAGGCGCAGGCTACAGCCTGATCAGCACTCGCAGCCGATCACAGCATTCACCGGCCGTTGCACCGCAGTGCTCAACTCAAACCCTTCATCCAGCCACCCGGTCACCCCGCCGATCATTTCCTTGACCGGGTAACCCAGCGCGGCCAGTTTCACTGCGGCCTTGTTGGCGCCGTTACAGTGGGGCCCGGCGCAATAAACCACAAACAAGCTGGTTTCCCGGTAAGCCGCCAGACCTTCAGCGGTCAGCAGTCGCCCCGGAATATTGATCGCTCCCGGCACATGACCACGCTTGAATGCAAGCGGACCTCGCACGTCCACTAAGACAAAATCCACCTCGCCGGCCTGTTGGCTGCCGTGGACGTCGGAACAATCGGTTTCGAACGTCAGACGGTTGCTGAAATGCATCAGGGCGATGGCCGATGGGGCGGCGGGAATCTCGCGGACCAGGCTGGTCATGGGCTGTACTCCAAAGTCGCGGTGGGTGTGAGAAACTTTATCCGCCCGGCGCTTGCGACTACAGTGGCGCACAAGACACTCACCGGGAACTTTCCGCCAAATGCAGCCCACCCCTGGATTGGTCGCGATTCTGGCCTACGACGGCCTCTGTACCTTCGAATTCGGCATCGCCGTGGAGATCTTCGGCCTGGCACGTCCGGAGTTCGACTTCCCTTGGTACGCGCATCGGATCGTCGCCGTCGATCAGGGTCCGATGCGCGCCATGGGTGGCATTCAGGTGCTGGCCGATGGCGGCATGGAACTGCTCGAGGACGCCCGGACCATCATCATTCCCGGCTGGCGTGATCGCAGCGCCCCGGTGCCGGAGGCATTGATCGCGGCCCTGCGCCAGGCCCATGCACGGGGTGCGCGGCTGCTGTCGATCTGCTCGGGGGTATTCGTGCTGGCGGCCACCGGTTTGCTCGACGGTCGCGGCGCCACGACGCACTGGCGTTACACCGCTGAGTTGGCCGAGCGTTATCCGAACATTCTGGTGGACCCGGACGTTCTTTATGTCGATTCAGGCCAGGTGATCACCTCGGCCGGCAGCGCCGCCGGTATCGACGCCTGCCTGCACTTGGTGGCGCGGGACTTCGGTACGCAGGTGGCCAACTCGGTGGCGCGGCGGCTGGTGATGTCGCCGCAACGCACCGGCGGACAGGCGCAGTTCATACCGACACCGGTCAGTCCTACGCCGCGTAGCGATTTGTCCCGCGTCATGCAATGGGCGCGGGAGCGTTTGCATGAACCGCTGGAGGTACGCGAACTGGCGAGTGAAGCGGCCATGAGTGAACGGACATTTCTGCGCCGGTTCACTGAAGCCACTGGCATGCCGCCTAAAGCCTGGTTGCAGCATGAGCGCCTGGGCCGGGCCCGCGAGCTGCTAGAGAGCACGAATCAGAACACCGACCAGATTGCCCAACGCTGTGGGTATCGCTCGGTGGAGAGTTTTCGGGTGGCGTTTCGTAGCGTGGTCGGCGTGCCGCCGTCGGTGTATCGGGAGCGGTTTGGACGGGAGTCAAAGGCGATTTTTTGAGGTGTTCTTTAGGGCCTCATCGCGAGCAAGCTCGCTCCCACATAGACCGACGTCCGTCCAAACTACTCGGTCAACTGTGGGAGCGAGCTTGCTCGCGATGAGGGCAGCCCAGACACCAATTTTCTCAAGGCTTACGCAGTAAATAGGTATCCATAATCCACCCATTGGCCAACCGCGCCGCCTTGCGCACCCGTTCGATCTCATCCGCCACCTCCTTGAGCTTGCCGCTGATCAAAATCTCATCCGGCGTCCCGAGGTAGGCCCCCCAGTAAATTTCCGTCTCCTGATCCACCACTTGATGGTAGGAATCCTCCGCATCCAGCATCACCACCAGGCTGTCGGCATCGCTCACCTGTCCCGCCGCCAGACGCCGGCCGGTGGTGATTTCAATCGAGCGGCCGATGCGGTTCAGTGGCACCTTATGCTGCGCCGCCAGCGCCTGGACACTGGTGATGCCGGGGATCACCTCGAACTCAAAGACGCACCGGTCCGAGGCCAGTATCGCCTGCAAGATCCGAATCGTGCTGTCGTACAACGCCGGATCGCCCCACACCAGAAAACCGGCGCACTGGCCGTCAGTCATTTCCTCGCGGATCAACCGTTCGAAGGTCCGCTGCTTGGCCAGGTTCAAGTCTTCCACGCTGGCCTTGTAGTCCACATCGCCGCGTTCGCGCTCCGGGCAATGGGCTTCGACGAAGCGGTAGTCGTGATCGGTGATGTAGCGCTCGCAGATCTCGCGGCGCAGGTCGATCAGTTTGTCTTTGCTCTGGCCCTTGTCCATCAGGAAAAACACGTCGACGAGGTTCAGCGCTTTCACGGCTTGCATCGTGATGTAGTCGGGGTTGCCGGCACCGATGCCGATGACCAGAAGTTTTTTCATCAACGTGTTCCCTCGGGGTCAGTGCCCAGCAAGCGCAGGCGCCAGCGGCCGTTGAACCGCAACTCGAGGGTCGACAGCGGTTCGACGTCGATCAGGTTGAATGCTGCACCTTGCAGCACGTGCGTCAGGGCGGCGCGAATGACAAATGGATGGGTGATGGCAACGATGTGCCCCGGTGTTGCCTCCAGCGTTTTCAGCCACGCGGCCACTCGCTTACCGAGTTGCGCCACTGACTCGCCACCGTGGGGTGCCGAATTCGGGTCATCGAGCCAGATCTGCAGCGTATCGGCTGCGGATTTTTGCAGATCGTCGATCCGCGCGCCTTTCCAGTGCCCGAAATCGCAATCCATCAGTGCGCAGACAACCTCCACGTCGCTGCCGAACAGCTCGGCGGTTTGCCGGGTTCTCAGTTCAGGTCCACACACCAGTCGTGGCGTCCCTTTGAACTGAGCACAACGAGATCCCCTTGCCGATTGCCAATCCATTTCCAACGGCTCATTCGTAGGAAAACGCGCCAATTTCTGTGCGACAGTTCGAGCGTGGCACATCAGGGTCAAACGGGTTGCCTGCACGAAGGATCACTCGTCGATGGGAACGGAAAACGGCGTCACGCCGCGACAATTGATCAATTGTGCCGCAAGAAGCGCGATCCAGGGCGTTTCGTTTGATCCAGTCATACACGTTCGAAAACTTATTTCACCTGAAAAACCGGCGATATCCGACAACGCTAGGGGCAATGACCTACAAGCTCTGTCGACATCCATGTAGCTCAAGGCCCACGGGCTTTTTGCCCCATTCTGGGCCTATAAAAAACCATGAAAAAATTCACTGGACATGTAGAGTCCGCTACATAAATACTGTTTTAGCAACTTATGAAATGAAACCGACATATCCATCCAGCAGGAGCCCGGATGCCTTCTCTCAGAGACCTGATCACCGATCCCGGCCTGGACCTTACGCCGTCGGAACGCAAAGTCATCCGTGCCTTGCTGGACCAGTACCCGCGTAACGGACTGGGCCCGATGTCACGGTTGGCCGAACATGCCGGTGTCAGCGACCCCACCATCGTGCGGCTGGTGAAAAAACTGGGTTTCAGCGGTTACGCCGATTTCCAGGATGCCCTGCTCAGCGACATGGACCACCGCCTCCGTTCCCCCAGCACCCTGTTGCAGCCTCGTTCTCATCTTCCGAAAGGCGATGCCTGGAGCCATTATCTGGCGGACAGCCATCGAGCGCTGGTGGACACCCATGCCCTGACGCAGCCCGAAGATGTGCGGATTCTGGTGGAATGGCTGCTCGATACCCGCCATCAGGTGCATTGCTTCGGTGGACGCTTCAGCAGTTTTCTCGCCAATTATTTGCTCAACCACTTGCGCCTGTTGCGTCCTGGCTGTTTCGCGCTGGAGGACAACGCGCAACTGCCGGACCGATTGTTCGACGTGCAGCGTCAGGACGTGGTGCTGGTATTCGACTATCGTCGCTACCAATCACAGGCCCTGCGCGTGGCCAATGCGGCGAAAAGTCGATATGCACGCGTGGTGTTGTTCACTGACATCTATGCTTCACCGCTGCGGGAAATGGCCGACCTGATTATCAGTGCGCCGGTGGAATCGGTGTCGGCCTTCGACTCCATGGTCCCAGCACTGGCTCAGGTCGAGGCGCTGATTGCCTGCCTGACCCTGCGCAGTCCGGATCTGGCCGATCGCCTGGAAGGCATCGATGCCCTGCGGACCGACTTCGACACCCACCTGCTGGAGGAAAAATAAGGATGTTCACGCTCCCCCACCACTCGCCTCGGGATTTGCCGTTCGTCACCGATCACACCGCGCTGTTGCTGGTGGACATGCAACGTGCCTGGTTTGAGCCGCAGTTCGACCCGCACCTCAACGGGCCGAACGCCGAGTACTTCCTGACCCGCGCCCGCCTGCAGGTGGTGCCCAATCAACGCCGGCTGCTCAGCGCTTTCCGCAGCGCCAGGCAAAACGTGCTGCACACGATCATCGAAAGCCTCACCGCTGATGGCCGCGACCGCTCGCTGGACCACAAACTCTCGGACATGCACTTGCCCAAGGGCAGCCCGCAAGCGCGGATCATCGACGACCTGACCCCGGCAGAAAACGAAATCGTGCTGCCCAAGACCTCGTCCGGGGTCTTCAACTCCACCAACATCGACTACGTGTTGCGCAACCTCGGGACGCGGCACCTGATCATCGCCGGCATCGTCACCGACCAGTGCGTGGACATGGCCGTGCGTGATGCCGCCGACCGCGGTTATCTGGTGACGCTGGTGGACGATGCCTGCGCAACTTACACAGCCGAGCGGCATCAGGCCTGCCTGAATGCAATCAAGGGTTACTGCTGGATCACCGACACCCAGACCGTACTCGGCCGGTTGCAGGAGATGCAGCCATGAGCGAGCGCCTGTTGCCGCTGCCCATGACCACCCTCGTCACCACCGACCTGATTGGTGTGACTCGCGGGCGGTCCTTTCCCACGGACGAACTCGAGCACTATCAAAGGGCGGGGTGTGGCTGGGTGCCGGCCAACAGTGCCCTGACCCCGCAAGACATCATCGCCTCCACCAACCCGTGGGGCGCTCATGGAGATTTGCGGCTGATGCCCGATCTGGCCAGCCGAGTGACGGTCAATAACGGTCCGGATCCCGACGCCCCGGCGCTGGATTTTATTCACAGCGACATTCGCGAAACCGATGGCCGCCCGTGGGGTGCCTGCCCGCGTACGTTGTTACGCAACGAGGTGGAACGTTATCGAACCGAGTTGGGCTTGCAGGTCAATGCAGCGTTCGAGCATGAATTCAACGTGAACGCCGGCGAAGTTGAACACTTGGCGTTTTCTCTGCAAGCCCAGCGTCAGGGTGCCGAGTTTGGCGGTTGGCTGCTCAGCGCCCTGCGCGTCGGTGGCGTCGAACCGGAAATGTTCCTGCCCGAGTACGGCAAGCATCAATACGAAATCACCTGTCGCCCGACCCTTGGGGTGGCCGCTGCCGACCGCGCGGTGAACGTTCGTGAAATCACCCGCGAGGTCGCCCGGCAAATGGGCCTGGATTTGAGCTTCGCGCCCAAGACCTCGGAGCAGGCGGTGTGCAACGGCGTGCACCTGCACGTCAGCCTGCTGGACCTGGCCGGCCAACCGGTGATGTACGACGCCGGCACCAGCAATGGCTTGTCGACCCTCGGCCAGCACTGGGCCGCTGGCATCCTGCATTACCTGCCAGCGCTGTGTGCGTTTACCGCACCGACGCCGGTGTCCTACGAGCGTTTGCAACCCCATCACTGGAGCGCGTCCTACGCTTGCCTCGGGCAACGCAACCGCGAAGCGGCGCTGCGAATCTGCCCGACGACGAGCCTGAGCGGCAAATCGGTGGCGGCGCAATACAACCTGGAATTTCGCGCCATGGACGCCACGTCCTCTCCGCACCTGGCCATGGCCGCGCTGCTGATTGCCGGTCGGTTGGGCATCGAGCAACGCCTGGCCTTGAACGCCATCACCGATGAAGTCCCCGATTCCCTGAACGATGAACAACGCCAGGCGCGCGGCATCGTCGCCCTGCCCGCTTCCCTTGCCCAGGCCCTGGATTGCCTGCGCAACAGCGAGGCACTGATCGAAGCCCTGCCGAGCGCGTTGCTGGACACCTACTTCGCCCTTAAAACCGAGGAACTGACGCTGACGGAACAGCTGTCGCCCGCCGAACGCTGTGAGCTCTATGCGCGCCTGTACTGAATCTGCTGAACTCGGTCTTTACACCGAGCCCGCGTACACCTTGAGCCGGGAAGACTCCGAGCACCCGTTGATTCTGGTGTGCGAGCACGCCAGCCGTTTTATTCCGGCCGGGTTATATGACCTGGGCCTGAGTCACGAGGCGGCCCGCGAGCACATCGCCTGGGACATTGGCGCTCTGGCCCTGGCCGAAGGCTTGTCCCAGGCATTGGGCGCAACGCTGTTGGCGGCCAATTATTCGCGATTGTTGGTCGACCTCAACCGACCGCGCCACGCCCCGGACAGCATTCCGGCGCAGAGCGAGATTTATCAGGTACCGGGCAACCGGGATCTCGACGATGCCACCCGCGAGTACCGCCGGCAAAGCCTGTTTGAGCCCTTTCATGCTCGATTGCACACCTTGATTGACCAACGTGTCGTTCAAGGGCGGCCGGTACGGGTGGTGGGCATTCACAGTTTCACGCCGGTCTATCACGGCCAGCCACGCAGGCTGGAAATCGGCGTGTTGTATGGGCAAGCCACGACCTATGCCCAGCGTTTGATTGACGGTTTGAGCCAGCACCCTTTGAAGATTGCCGGTAATGAGCCGTACACAATCAACCCGCTGGGCGATATGACCGTGCCGGTCCACGGCGATGCACGAGGCCTGGAGTCGGTGTTGATCGAGGTACGCAACGACCTGCTGCGCACACCTGAAGACGTCAGTCGCTGGACCGAATACCTGGCACCGCTGTTGTAGAGAATCGCTTCAAACTCGCAGCTAGCAGCTGCTTTCATCGCAAGGAGAATGGCTTCATGGAATTAGAAGAATTTGGCTACAAGCAAGAGTTGAAACGCAGCCTGTCGCTGACCGACCTCGTGGTGTACGGGATGATCTTCATGATCCCCATCGCACCGTTTGGTGTTTATGGCTACGTCAACGCCGAGGCGCCTGGGCTGGTACCGCTGGCTTACATCATCGGCATGGTGGCGATGCTCTTCACTGCCCTGAGTTACGGCAGCATGGCTCAAGCTTTTCCGATTGCTGGCTCGGTTTACTCCTACGCCCAGCGGGGCCTGAACCAGCACGTAGGGTTTATCGCCGGTTGGCTGATGCTCCTTGATTACCTGCTGATTCCGCCGCTGCTGTATGTATACGCGGCCATGGCGCTGAATCATTTGTACCCGGACATTCCGAAAGTCGGTTTCATCCTGGCCTTCCTGGTCAGCGCGACCTTCGTCAATCTGCGGGGCATCACCTTCACTGCGCGAATGAACATCGTCTTTCTGCTGGCGCAGCTGGTGGTGCTGGGCATCTTCCTGTTCTACGCCTGGAACGCGTTGCACAGCGGCGGCGGTAACGGTCAGCTGACACTGGCGCCGTTGTACAACCCCGAGACGTTCAACTTCGCCCTGCTGATGCAAGCGGTGTCGATTGCGGTGCTGTCGTTCCTCGGTTTCGATGCGATTTCCACCCTCGCCGAAGAGGTCAAGGGTGACCCGGGCCGCAGCGTCGGCAAGGCAGCACTGATTACGCTGGTGGTCATGGGCGTGATCTTCGTCGTGCAGACCTGGATTGCGACTGATCTGGCGGCCGGCATGGGTTTCAAATCGGCTGACACGGCGTTTTATGAAATCGCTGAAATCGCGTCCGGCAGCTGGCTCGCAACCTTGACCGCCGTGGCGACGGCCCTGGCCTGGGGCGTTGCAGTGGCAATCACCTCTCAAGCGGCGGTGTCTCGTCTGCTGTTCGGCATGGCCCGGGACGGCAAGCTGCCGAAAGTACTGGCCAACGTTCACCCCAAACACAACACGCCGTACGTGAGCATCTATCTGGTGGCCGTGCTGTCGCTGGTGATCTGCTACCTGTTCATCAACTCGGTGGACATCCTCACCTCGCTGGTGAACTTTGGCGCGCTGAGCGGTTTCATGTTGCTGCACCTGACGGTCATCAACTATCACTGGCGTCGACAGAAATCCGGCCAGGTGATCCGTCACCTGATCTGCCCGGTAATCGGCTTCATTATCGTCGCGGCCATCCTGTACAACATGGGCGTCGATGCACAAAAGCTCGGCCTGATCTGGATTGCCCTGGGCCTGGTCTACCTGTTTGTACTCAACAAATTGGGCACCGGTACGGTACTGCCCGACCCAAGCAACGGCTGACAAGAAAAAGAGCGGCGTCTGACAAAAATTCAGGCGACCGCCGATATATCGCGTGGAAACCGACAGTGATAGTCAGGTTCGGTGCTCACCGCCGAGCCCATTGATACAGGAGTGCATCCATGCTGGTCTTACGCCCAGTGGAGTTAACCGACCTGCCCCAGTTGCAGCAACTGGCGCGCGACAGTCTGGTAGGCGTCACGTCCTTGCCGGACGACACCCAATGCCTGCGCGAGAAGATTCTCGACTCCTGCGCCTCATTCGAAAAAGACGTCGAGGGTCAGGGTCCGGAGAATTATTTCTTCGTGCTGGAAGATCTCACCCGAGAGCGTTTGGTGGGCTGCTCGGAGATCCTCGCCACCGCCGGTTTCAGCGAGCCGTTCTACAGCCTGCGCAACCGGCATTTCACCAGCGCCTCGCGGGAGCTGAACATTGAGCATGGAGTGCCGGCGCTGTCGTTGTGTCACGACCTCAGTGGCCATACCTTGCTGCGAGGTTTTCATATTGACGCAGCGTTGGTGCGAACGCGGTTCTCTGAACTGCTGTCCCGGGCGCGGCTATTGTTCATCGCCGCGCACTCGCGGCGCTTTGCCGAAGCCGTCATCACCGAGATCGTCGGCTTCAGCAGCGATGAAGGGCAATCGCCGTTCTGGGATGCAGTGGGCAAGCATTTTTTCGACCTGCCCTACGCCGAGGCCGAGCGGCTTTGCGGTCTGGAGAGCCGAACCTTTCTCGCCGAACTGATGCCGCAATACCCGATCTACGTGCCAATGCTGTCGCAGGCTGCGCAGGACTGCATCGGCCGTATCCACCCCGATGGCCAGGAAGCCTTCGATATCCTCGAGCGCGAAGGGTTCGAGACCAACAGCTACATTGACCTGTTCGACGGTGGTCCGACGCTGTATGCGCGCACCCCCGGTATCCGCTCTATTGCCCAGAGCCAGACCGGCACGGCTCGGTTGAATTCGTCCATCGACGCACGCGGCAGCTTTCTGGTCAGCAACGATTCGCTGAAGGACTATCGAGCCATCGTCGCCGAACTGGATTACCCAACTGGGCAACCTGTGGGGTTGAGCGCCGAGATGTGCGCCGCCCTGAACGTGACCGAAGGCAGCCCGATCCGGGTGATCGCCCTGTGAGCATCACCCGGCCCCGTGCCCAACGACAGCGCCCGAGCAGGCGTGCAGAAGGAGTTGCATCATGATTGTCCGCCCGGTTCACGTCACCGACCTGCCCGCCTTGCTGAATCTGGTGCATCAGGCAGGCCCCGGCTTCACGACGCTTCCGGCCAACGAAGAACGCCTGTCCCACCGGATACGCTGGGCGCAACGAACCTTCGCCGAACAGGTCGAACGCGCCGATGCCGATTACCTCTTCGTGCTCGAAGACGACGATCAGCAACTGGTGGGCGTCAGTGCCCTGGCGGGCGCCGTGGGCCTGCGCGAGCCCTGGTACAACTACCGGGTCGGGCTCACGGTCAGTTCGTCACCGGACCTGGGTATTCAACGGCAGATTCCGACGCTGTTCCTGAACAATGAAATGACCGGCCAATCGGAGATTTGCTCGCTGTTTCTGCGACCCGATCAACGCCAGGGCAGTAACGGTCGATTGCTGTCGTTGGGGCGTTTGTTGTTTGTTGCCGAGTTTCAGCACCTGTTCGGCGACAAACTCATCGCCGAACTGCGTGGCAGCGCCGACGAACATGGCTGCTCACCGTTCTGGGACAGCGTGGGCCGGCACTTCTTCAAGATGGATTTCAGCCACGCCGATCACTTGTCGGGGCTGGGCAGCAAGTCGTTCATTGCTGAACTGATGCCACGCCAACCGCTCTACACCTGCCTGCTCACCGAACAAGCTCAGGCCGTGATCGGCAAGGCGCACCCGAACACCGAACCGGCCCTGAGAATCCTCACCGCCGAAGGTTTTACCCATAAAGGTTACATCGACATCTTTGACGCCGGCCCGGTGATCGAAGCGCCGGTCTCGACTATCCGTACCGTGCGCGACAGCCTACCGCTGGTGCTGGCCATCGGCACGCCCGACGAGCAAGCCCCGGTGTGGCTGATCCACAACCGTCGCCTGGAAAACTGCCGCATCACCGCCGCCCAGGCCAGACAGGTGGGCAACAGCCTGATCGTCGACCGCCTCACCGCCAAACGCCTGCAACTGCAACCCGGCAACTCGGTACGCGCCGTGCCGTTGCTCAATCAACAGCAGCAAGCGGTGGCGGCGTGATCGGTGTTTAAACCCTCCCGCACACTTGTCTGTTGATCACACGTCCTGCAAATTCGTCATCATCCTTCCCTCGCCCGCGTGATAGCCTTTTACTCCTTCGGCGTTGACACTTTTGCTCAAGCCCTTCCATTCCCATTGCAGTGGTGGAACTCATATGTCCAGGCTTTCTCATCAAGATTTACGCCGTAACTTTCGCGAGTTGTTCGCTTCCCACGCCTGCTATCACACGGCGTCGGTCTTCGATCCGATGTCGGCCCGTATTGCCGCTGACCTGGGTTTTGAAGTGGGAATCCTGGGCGGTTCGGTCGCGTCGTTGCAGGTACTGGGCGCACCCGACTTTGCCTTGATCACCCTCAGCGAGTTCGCTGAGCAGGCCACCCGCATCGGCCGCGTTGCCCAATTGCCGGTCATCGCCGACGCCGACCACGGTTACGGCAACGCACTCAACGTCATGCGCACCATCGTCGAACTCGAACGCGCCGGCGTGGCGGCCCTGACCATCGAAGACACGCTGCTGCCGGCCCAGTTCGGCCGCAAGTCCACTGACCTGATCGGGGTGGCGGAAGGCGTCGGCAAGATTCGTGCGGCGCTGGAAGCCCGGGTCGACTCGGAGATGGCGATCATTGCCCGCACCAACGCGGGGATTTTGCCGATCCAGGAAATCATCAGCCGCACAAAGCACTACCAACAGGCTGGTGCGGACGGGATTTGCATGGTGGGTGTGCAGGACTTTGACCAACTGGAACAGATCGCCGAGCACCTGAGCGTGCCGCTGATGCTGGTCACCTACGGCAACCCGTTGCTGCGCGACGATAAACGTCTGGCTGAACTGGGTGTGCGGGTCACTATCGATGGTCACGGCGCCTACTTCGCCGCGATCAAGGCCACTTACGACAGCCTGCGGGAACAACGGCAGATTTTTACTCAGACGTCGGACCTGAGCGCTACCGAGTTGACCCACACCTATACGCAGCCTGAGGAATACATCCGTTGGGCTGAAGAGTTTATGAGTGTTAAGGAGTAATGATGGCGAAAGTGTTTTGCCTGTGCCGAGGGAGCTTGCACCCTCGACACAGAACTCACTCGCCTGTGAAGAGCACCGGGGTTTCGGCGTCGTAGGTGTCGATGGGGAGGTAACGAGGTATAACTTGGTCGAACATGGAAATATCTCCTGATAAATAAGGATTCCTGGGATTCGACCGGCCAAAATCGTCGCGGGATTGACCGCGAGCCGGGATCATAAAGGGCCAACTTGCAGCACCGCAACGAGCAGTTCTGTGGGAAACGTCTTGGAAAGTTGTGCGCCACAAGTTGATCGTTCCCACGCTCTGCGTGGGAATGCAGCCCGGGACGCTCTGCGTCCCTGCCGAAGCGGACGCGGAGCGTCCGGGGAGGCATTCCCACGCGGGAGCGTGGGAACGATCAGCGGTGAGATTAGTGCTTGGCCAACTTCGGCCAATCTCCCCGTAAATCCCCTGAGCCATGGCCATCAACCGATCCGATTCCGGCGTTTGCGGCATCGGCGGCAATCCGCGTTGAAGTGTGGTGGTGACTTCCGTCGCGGGAATCAGCTTGTCTTTCGAAACCCGCGCCAGGTCCTCCTCGATCCGGTCAAATTCCACGCGGGAGCGTGGGAACGATCACATTTCACACCGAATCGAGTAATTCGTGATGAAGACTGCCATCGCCGCAGCAGATGACGCGGTTACGACCGGTGGCTTTGGCTTCGTAGAGCGCCTGGTCGGCGTCGTTGAGCCACAGGGTCGCGTCGGTGTGGGCCGGGTTGAAGGCGGCCAGGCCAATGCTCAGGCTGACTGTCAGCGTCGGGCTCTGCTCGTAGCCTAAGGTGGCGAAGCGATCACGCAGCGCATCCATGACGGCCGCAGCGCTCGTGAGCGGAAGGTCCGGGAGGATCACGCAGAACTCGTCGCCACCGTAGCGCCCGGCAACATCAGCCGTGCGCAGGTTCTGCTTGAGCATTTTGCTCAACTGACGCAGGACGATGTCCCCGGCAACGTGGCCGTACGTGTCGTTGATGGTTTTGAAATGGTCGATGTCGATCAGCGCAATCGCCCCGCCCTGCTGTTGACGTTTGCAACGCTGGAATTCGACTTCCAATTGATCCTTCCAGGCGCCGTGGTTCAGCAGGCCGGTGAGGCTGTCGGTGCGGCTCAGGGCCAGCAACTCACGCTTTTGGCGGCCGAGGGTGTGGGCCTGGCGGAAGCAGAGCCAGCCCAATGCCAGCGGATACAAACACATCAAGGGTAGACAGGCATACAGCTGCATTTGGCTGGTTTGCGGGATGAATGCGGGGATGAAAATCAGCAGTCCGACACCTATCCCGAGAATCTGCGCCACGGTTCCCGCCAACAGAAAACGCAAACCGCCAATGGCCACATTGTTCATCGCCATCATGGCCAGGGTCGTCGCGCTGGGCAACGGATTGAACTGCATGGCTGCGACCCAAAAGCCGCCGAGAAAGGCGTCCACCAGCAGGTTGCGGTGTTCGGCGTGATAAGGCACTTGCGCGCGGCGCGCCCATTGATAAGCCAGGTGCGGCCAGAGTACGGCGTTGAGCAGCATCGCCACCCAGACCCACGGTGCCGGGTTGAGTGGATACATCGCCGCGCTCACGAGCAACAGCCCCAAAGCTAATCCCAAGATTCGCGATGTATAAAGCCTCCTGGCCAGTGAAAGTCCTTTTCCTCCCGTTTTTCCCATAGGAGCCTCTGCGCCACAGAACGGAACCTGAAAACACAAGGGTTTCAAGTGTGGTGAGAGTCTATCAGGGTAACGTCAAATAGCCATCACCGGCTGGCGGTCTGAATACCCAGGCATAGCTATGAGGCGAGCGCCCAATGTTTGGCTATACATGAAAGGAGGGTTCAATCAATAACGATAAAAAGGAGGCCCATGCAGACCTTTCAAGTGTTGATCATCGGCAGCGGTTTTGGCGGCCAGTGCGCGGCGATCAATTTGCTCAAGGCCGGCATCAGCGATTTCCGCCTGCTGGAACGGCGGGACTTTTTCGGCGGCACCTGGTGCCAAAACACCTACCCCGGTGCGGCGGTCGACGTGCCCTCGCCACTCTATTCCCTGTCCTTCGCGCCCTACCGCTGGACGCAAATGTTCGCCGAACAGGCCGAACTGCACCACTACACCCAGTACGTGGTGGAGCACTTCGGCCTGCGAGACAAGGTGGAACTGCAGGCCAATGTCGAGCGCATCGAATGGGACGACGACGGCAAACGCTGGGCGGTGCACACCGCCAGCAAAGGCACGTTCCTTGCGCAGTTCCTGATCAACGCCACTGGGCCGCTGAGCCAACCGGTAGTCCCATACTTCGAGGGTCAGGAGCGGTTTCAGGGCAAGACTTTTCATACCAATGACTGGGATCACGCCTACGATTACCGGCAAAAACGCGTGGCCATCGTTGGCAGCGGCGCCAGCGCGGCCCAGGTGATTCCGACGATTGCCCCGGACGTCGAGCATCTGCATGTGTTCCAGCGCACGCCCCACTGGGTATTGCCTCGGGCCGACCGCGCCTTCGGGCCTTTCCAGCGTTGGTTGCTGGGGCTCAAACCCGCCTACAAGCTGTTGCGCTGGATGATCTACTGGCAGTTCGAAACCCGGGTGATTGCCTTCAAATACTCACGGCCGGCCATCCGATTGGTCCAGCAACACGCACTGCGCGTTCTCAAACGGCAAGTGCCCGATCCGGAACTGAGGCGAAAACTGACGCCGGATTACGCAATCGGCTGCAAACGGATAATCGTCTCGAGCACCCTGTACCCGGCACTCGGTCGCAGTAATGTGACGCTACACAGCCGCGAGCAAGGCATCGTTTCCATTGACGAAACCGGCATCGTCACCCAGGACGGCCAACACATCGACCTGGACCTGATCGTCTGGTCCACCGGTTACGACGCCACCGATGGGGTGATTTCCTACCCGGTCACCGGAAAAAACGGCAAACAACTCAGCGATTTCTGGGCGCAGTACCCGCGGGCCTATCTCGGCACCAGCCTGCCGGACTTCCCCAATCTGTTTATCGTCACCGGCCCCAACACGGGCATCGGCCACACCTCGGCGCTGTTCATCATCGAATCACAGATGAATTACATTCTTGATTGCATCCGCACGTTAAAAGAACACGGTTTGCGCAGCATCGAAGTACGCCCCGAAGCAGAACGTACCTACACTGAAATGATCCACCGGGAGATGGAACGCACCGTATGGAAGTCCGGGGGCTGCCACAGTTGGTATCAAAGCAAGAGCGGCCATGTGATTGCGATGTTTCCGGGGTTCAGTTTCAGCTATCACCGGTTGACCCGGGCGCTGAAACCCGCCGATCACATTCTGTCCTGATCACGTAAAAGGAAGATGCCTGATGCTCGTGTTGGTTGTCGCAATCGCAGTTTTCGTGGCCTGGAGCTGGTTGAGTTACCCGGCCATCGGTCATTGGCTCTATGACTTGAGCATGTCAGTAGAGGCGAAGCTGTATCGACTGCACAAAATTGATGTGCCGATCGCCGAAATGACCGTTTCGACCTGGCAAGGCGGGCCGTACGAAGCGTCCAGCAGTGTGCTGATGCTCCACGGTTTCAGCGCCGACAAGAACATCTGGCTGCGTTTTGCCCGGCACTTTGTCGGCAGCTATCGGGTGATCATCCCCGACATCGCCGGCCATGGCGAAACCGGCTTCAAGGCGGGCGGCGGCTACGACATTCCATTGCAGGCCAAGCGGATGATCCAGTTGCTTGATGTCTGCGGCGTCGAGAAAGTCCATGTGATCGGCAACTCGATGGGCGGTTACATGGCGGCGTGGCTCGCGGCCACGTATCCCGACCGCATTGTTTCGGTGGCCTTGATTGACCCGGCGGGTGTCACCGCCCCGGAAGTCAGCGACCTGGAGCGGCATTTGGCCAAGGGCCACAACCCGTTCCTTATTCATTCACGGGAAGAATTCCAGCGCTTCTATGCCATGACCATGGCCGAACCTCCGTGGGTACCCAAGGTGGTGCTGGACGCCATCGCTCAGCGCTATGAACAGCAATGTGAGGAGCTGGAAGAAATCTTCAGGGAATTGCGCGCCAGCCCGCCGATGGAGCCGAAACTGCCCGACATCAAGTGCCAGGCGCTGTTGTTGTGGGGGCACAAGGACCGCTTGATCGATGTCAGCAGCGTGGCGATCTGGAGCAAAGGCATCGCCGATCTGCGAGTGGAAGTCTGGGACCACACCGGCCATATGCCGATGGTGGAACAACCCACGAACACGGCGCGGTTGTACCGGGAGTTTTTGGCATCGCTGCGCTCGGAAAGCCCCCAGGATCAGCGGCTGCACTGAACCAGCAGTCCTTTGCAGAATGAAGTTCGTAAGATTCTTCGTTTGTCGGCGCCGCGCAAGGCTGCGATCTTTTCTCGCATCCTTTACGTCACCGCACCAGGAATTTTTCATGAGCCATCCGAACTTCATCAGCCCTGACCTTATCCGCCAACGCTTCTCCAAAGCGATGTCCGACATGTACCGCGAAGAAGTGCCGCTGTACGGCACGCTGATGGAATTGGTGGAACAGACCAACCGCCATGTGCTGGACAGCAATCCGCAGATCGCCCGACAGTTGGACAGCACCGGCGAAATCCAGCGCCTGGACCTGGAGCGGCATGGCGCGATTCGTGTCGGCACCGCCCATGAGCTGGCGACCCTCGCCCGTTTGTTTGCGGTGATGGGCATGCAGCCAGTGGGTTATTACGACTTGACCCCGGCCGGCGTGCCGGTGCATTCCACGGCTTTTCGCGCGGTGCACGAGGCGGCGTTGCAGGTCAGCCCGTTCCGGGTCTTCACCTCCCTGCTGCGCCTGGAACTGATCGACGACCTGGAACTGCGAGCGTTCTCCCAATCGGTGCTGGATAAGCGTTCGATCTTCACGCCCACCGCGCTGACCCTCATCGATCGCGCCGAAACCCAGGGCGGCCTCACCGAACAAGAGGCCCGGAACTTCGTCGAGCAGGCGCTGGAAACGTTTCGCTGGCACCACAGCGCCACCGTCACCGCCGAGCAGTACCGCAAACTTATCGCCCAGCATCGCCTGATCGCCGACGTGGTGGCGTTCACAGGCCCGCATATCAACCACCTGACGCCACGCACCCTGGACATCGACATCGTCCAGGCGCAAATGCCCGTCCGCGGCATCACCCCCAAAGCAGTGATCGAAGGCCCGCCCCGCCGTCAGTGCCCGATTCTGCTGCGCCAGACCAGTTTCAAAGCCCTGGACGAACCTGTTTCCTTCACCGATCAAACCGAGACTCGCGGCAGCCACAGCGCCCGTTTCGGCGAAATCGAGCAACGCGGCGCCGCACTCACCCCCAAGGGCCGGACGCTTTACGACCGCTTGCTCAATGCGGCCCGGGACGAACTCAAGGACTTCCCCAATGAGGGCAATGCCGCACGTTACAACGCGCTGATGGCACAGCACTTCAGCGAATTTCCTGACACCTACGAAGGCATGCGCCAACAGAAACTGGCGTACTTTCGCTACTTCGTCACGGAAAAAGGTTTGGGGGCCGAAGAGCTGAAATCGTTGTCGCTGGAAGATCTGCTCAGCGGTGGGTACTTGCAGGTTGAACCGTTGGTGTACGAAGATTTCCTGCCGGTTAGCGCAGCGGGAATTTTTCAGTCGAACCTGGGGGATGCGGCGCAAACCCACTATGGCGTGCATTCGAACCGGCAGGTGTTCGAGAAGGCGCTGGGGCGATCGACGATTGATGAGCTGGCGTTGTATGCCGAGACCCAGCGGCGCTCGATCGAGGAATGTTTTGCCGCGTTGGACGATTAAACGTTAGCGCCTCAAAAAGATCGCCCGAAGCCTCGGACAGCGTACGGACGATCTTTTGATCTTATTTCAGCTTCGCCAACAACGCCTCGGCGGCGGCCTCAGATGACGCCGGATTCTGACCGGTGATCAGCAAACCATCTGTGAGCACATAGCTCGCCCAGTCAGCACCTTTGGAATAGACACCCCCCTTCTCCTTAAGCATGTCCTCCACCAAAAACGGCACGACGTCCGTCAGTTGCACAGCCTCTTCCTCAGAGTTGGTGAAGCCCGTCACGCGCTTGCCTTTGACCAGCGGCTGGCCGTCCGCGCCCTTGACGTCACGCAACACACCCGGTGCGTGGCAGACGGCCGCGACCGGCTTGCCCGACTTGTAAAACGCCTCGATCAGCGCGATCGAAATTTTGTCTTCGGTCAAATCCCACAGTGGGCCATGGCCGCCCGGGTAGAAAATCGCATCGTAATCTTCAGCTCTCGCGCTGCTCAGCAAAGCGGTAGACGCCAATGCGGACTTGGCGGCGGAGTCTTTCCGAAAGCGCTCGGTGGCCGCGGTTTGCGCGTCCGGCTCGTCGCTTTTTGGGTCCAGCGGCGGTTGGCCGCCCATGGGCGAGGCCAGGGTCAGCTGAGCACCGGCATCTTTGAAGGCGAAATACGGCGCGGCGAATTCTTCCAGCCAGAAGCCGGTTTTCTTACCCGTATTACCTAATTGATCGTGGGACGTTAAAACCATCAGGATTTTCATCTCGTTCTCCTTGAGTTCGCAGATGTTCATTCATCTCGACGCTGAGTTTGACCTCCAGGCGGCACTGTTCGTTGCACCTGTCACCCTAGCGGGTCTGCTAAAGGTTTTCGGCCAATAAGACGATGGGTCGCCCGGATGATGGCTAACCGCCTTGATGCGCAAGAAGTTGCGCACTCAACGCTGCGAAAGCCCTTCCCAGGTCGCTGATCGCCCGACCAGTCAGGCGTTCCAGCCAAGTGCGCAAGAAGTTGCGCAGTACTGCGCAACTTCTTGCGCACATTCACGGGCGATCTCTGCCAAACATTCTCAGCGAACGCTGAAAAACATTTCAACCACTTGATTTATATAGCGTTCACCGTTTCTGGCACGGACCTTGATAACAGTCAGGCACCCACCGGGCGATACCGCCTCCCGGGCACCCTCACTATCTAGCAAGGAGAGCATCCATGGCTACACCAGCGTATATGTCCGTCACTGGCGAGAAACAAGGTCTGATCACTGCCGGCGCGTTCACTGCCGACTCGGTTGGCAACACCTACCAGGAAGGTCACGAAGACCAGGTCATGGTTCAGGCGTTCAGCCACGACGTGATCATCCCGCGTGACCCGCAGTCCGGCCAACCGACCGGTCAGCGCGTACACAAGCCAGTCGTGATCACCAAGGTATACGACAAGGCTTCGCCACTGCTGCAGGCGGCTCTGACCTCCGGCGAGCGCATGAGCGAAATCGTTATCCAGTGGTACCGCACCTCGGCGCAAGGTACCCAAGAGCACTACTACACCACCAAACTGGAAGACGCGATCATCGTCGCCATCAACAACAAAATGCACAACTGCCAGGATCCGTCGAACTCGCACTTCACTCACCTGGAAGAAGTGCAATTCACCTACCGCAAAATCACCTGGACCCACGAAGTATCCGGTACTTCGGGTTCCGATGACTGGCGTCAGCCAGTCGCATAATCGCGGCTGACCGCTTCACGCATCGGCCAGCTCTGCTGGTCGATGTTGTTTACGCCTTTCCAGAATTTTGCGTCTGCTGATCCTTTGATCGGGTATTGGTTTACGCCGCAGCACAGCACGAGGAACAAGGGATGTTCGCGCCGGCCAATCAGACTCACTTTGCCCTGACTATCGAAGGTCTGGATAACGATCTCCAGGTGCTTGCCCTGCAAGGTCGGGAAGCCATCAGCCAGCCTTTTGTGTTTGAGGTGGAGCTGGTCAGTGAACAGCCGTCCCTGGACCTCGAGACCCTGCTGCACAAACCGGCCTTTTTGCAGCTCTCGCCTGATGGCAGCGGCATCCACGGCCAGATCTATCGCGCCGCCCAGGGTGATTCCGGCAAACGCCTGACCCGCTACGCGGTGACCCTGCGCCCGCAGCTGTCCTACCTGGCGCACCGCATCAACCAACGCATCTTCCAGAACCTCAGCGTGCCGAAAATCGTCGGCATGGTCCTCGAAGAGCACGGCATCCAAAGCAACGCCTACGAATTCAAAATCGGGGCGATTTATCCGGAGCGCATTTACTGCGTTCAGTACGATGAATCGGACCTGCAGTTCATCCAGCGCCTGTGCGAGGAAGAAGGTATCCACTACCACTTCCAGCACAGCGCCACCGCCCACAAACTGGTGTTCGGCGATGACCAGACGGTGTTCCCGAAACTCGCGCCCGTGGCCTACCAGCAAGACTCCGGCATGGTCGCCAACGACCCAGTGATCAAGCGCTTCGACCTGCGCCTGGAAACCCGCACCAGCCGCACCACCCGCCGCGACTACGACTTCGAAAAACCACACCTGACGCTGGAAAGCGAAAACCGCGGCGACGCCCTGCCCGACCTCGAAGACTACGACTACCCCGGCCGTTTCATTGACCGCGAACGCGGCAAGCACCTGGCCAAACGCGCTCTCGAGCGTCATCGCAGCGACTTCCAGCTGGTCGAAGGCAAAAGCGATCAGCCGTTGCTGGTCAGCGGCCATTTCCTGGCCCTGACCCAACACCCTAAGCCTAAATGGAACGACCTGTGGCTGCTGACCGAAATCCTCCACGAAGGCAAACAGCCGCAAGTGCTGGAAGAGTCGGTCACTAGCAGCACAACGAACCAGAAAGACGATTTCCACCAGGGCTACCGCAACCGCTTCCAGGCCACCCCGTGGGACGTGCCGAACCGCCCGCCGCTGAACCACCCCAAACCACGGATCCTCGGCAGCCAGAGCGCCGTCGTCACCGGGCCCAAGGGTGAAGAGATCCACTGCGACCAGTACGGCCGCGTCAAAGTGCAATTCCACTGGGACCGCGAAGGCCAGGCCGACGACAAGACCAGCTGCTGGCTGCGCGTCTCCTCCGCCTGGGCCGGCGCCCACTACGGTGGCATCGCCATCCCGCGAATCGGCATGGAAGTGCTCGTCACTTTCCTCGAAGGCGACCCCGACCAGCCGCTGATCAGCGGATGCCTTTATCACAAGGAAAACGTCGTCCCGTACGCCCTGCCGGCGAACAAGACCCGCAGCACCTTCAAAACCCTGAGTTCTCCGGGCGGCGGCGGTTTCAACGAACTGCGCATCGAAGACAAGAAAGGCCAGGAACAGATCTTCCTCCACGCCCAGCGCGACTGGGACGAAAACGTCGAACACGACCAAAAAATCCGCGTCGGCAACGAACGCCACGACACCGTCGAGCAAAACAGTTATAGCGAATTCAAGGCCGAAGAACACCACACCGTCTACGCCGACCGCAGAGTCGAAACCCGCGCCAACGACCACCTGACCGTGGGCGTCAACCAGCACATCAAGGTCGGCACCGGCCAGTTCATCGAAGCCGGCCAGGAAATCCACCTGAGCAGCGGCATGAAAGTCGTGATCGAAGCCGGCAGCGAACTCACCCTCAAGGGCGGCGGCAGCTTCATCAAAATCGACGGCAGCGGCGTCACCCTGAGCGGCCCGGTGATCAACATGAACTCCGGCGGCAGCCCCGGCAACGGCACTGGCGCAGCACCACTGATGCCCGGCGCACTGAAACAGGCCGACGCCGACAAGGCCGGCGCGGTCCTGACCCCGGCGCAGATCAATACACTGAAACGCAACGCGCCATTCTGTGAAGAGTGCGAGAAATGCAAGGCAGGTGCTTGTGCGATCTGATCTTTTGACCCCGCAGGATTGGCTGGCGGAACGGCCGTTGCAGGCTGATGAACGTCTCTATTTGATTGTCAGTGCGGCCAGCGATGCCGCGCCACTGAAGGCCTTCTACCAGCAGGAGATGGCGCCTGAACTGATCCCGATCTGGAGCGGCACGCCGTACGCCGATTGGCAACCAGTGATGCCCTACCTCGCCGAGCTGAAACCCAGCTCCGGTTTCCTTCAGTGGATTGCTGAAACCGACGCTCAGGATTGGGGCTGGCTGGCGGTGTCCACCAGCACCCCGGACGTGGTGTTCAAGCACCTTCGCAGTTTGACTCAGGTGTTCATGCCTGACGGAACCGAGGTGTTTTTTCGGTTCTGGGATGGGCGACACATCTTCCCGATTCTTGAAGGATTGGGTGCTGGCGCGGGAGAAGTGTTGCCGGTGTTTGACCGCTACCTGATCAATGGCCAGAAACTGGAAGTGGGACCCAGGGGAGTGCCACCGGCCAAGGCCTGGCCGTGGTGGGAGGTGCCGCTGAAGTTAGTCGACACGCTGGCGGAAAAAGACCACACCACCGTCGTCGACAACCTGATGCAGTGGCTGGGAGAGGATTGCCCGGAACTGTTCTTCGCTTTCCCCGAAAGTAATCTGCGCCACAAGGTCGAGCGCTTCGTGCGTCAACAATCCAATACAGAAGATATGGCAGAGCGTCTCGCTGCTGAGCTGACAAAGGAAGTCACGTCATGATTGATCCCATCGGTAAATTGGTCCTTCAAGTCCTGGACGCCAAGACGCCTGACGTGAGTGTCATTCTCAAGGATTTCAATAATTGCCTGAGCGACTACAAGACCTGGGCCGACAGCTTCTGGACTGGCTGGGCAATGGATGTCGACCAGAAGTTCAAGGTGGGCAACGAAGTCAGCGTCACTGAACGCAAGACCAAGACGGGACCGGTTGAAACCTACGCCACTTGCCCGTTGCTGGGAGATTTCACGCTGATCCATATGTTTGAAAGCGCGCGGTATGTGCCCATTGGCAATACGCCGGTCAAGCTCGAACCTGTCAAAAAAACGAGGTTCGGATACGACGTCGTCGGTCCTGTGATTCCTGCGACCATCGGTCCGAGCGGTATTGAAGTCATCAAAGGCTGCAAGCCGGGTCAGATGTACCGCATTACTTTTTTCCCGAACATTTCTAAAAGCAACGTCAAGTCGCTGTATGCCTCGTACCAGGGTGTTATCGGCAATCTTGACGGCTGGTTGAAAAGCGAGTGGACGGGCAAGTTCCAGCCGCAATGGGCGAGCTACACGACAGCTGAACGGGCGGGGCGCTCGGTTATTTTGGTGAAGTCAGCGCTTGATAGCCTCAAGAAAGCGCTTTTAGGTCTATGGGATGACATCAAAAGCCTGTTCGAGCTATTAGCCGATCCCCTCAAATATGCTAAAAAACTTGCCCAGTACCTGAATGAAGACGAGGTAAAGAAACTCTATTCAGCGTCGAAAGAGGCCATCGCTACCGGGCTGCTGATTCTCAGCGATGAGCCGTTGATGTTCATCTATCTCTCGGCGATTGTCGCGTGGGTCGGCATGTTGCCGCCGCAAGTCTGTGTGGAAGTGATTACCGCCATCAGCAGTGCCTTCCTGATCAACGTTGTGCTGGGGATCTGTCTTACTGGCGGCGTCGGGCTAGCGGTTCGTGTCGGCACTCAAACCCTGGCCAAAGTCAAATCCGGCACAGCGGTCAAAATGCTGGAAGAGCTCGCCGAAAAACTCTTGGCGGTGAGTAAGGGACATGCTTTGAAGGCTCACGGTGAAACCGTGAAACCTCTTGTCGCCAGTGCGCAAGGCGTACCGATGAATACCGCCAAAAAGGCCGCGTTGAAAATCGAACAAGCGACTGCGGCAACCGCCAAAGGTCCGGTACCGATCACCAGTGACACGCCCATTCTGCTGGAAAAAAACGCCTCCGTATTTGCCCGTAAAAAATCCGAAAAACACTACGTTCTCGAGCCAAAGGAGAAGGTCAGCGATGCTCCGGCTCAGTCCAAAACACCTGACGATAAAAGCGCCACCTGCGCCAAGAAAACCTGCACCAACCATTGCCCGGTTTCCATGGTTACCGGTGAAGAGCTACTGACGTTGACCGATGGTCAGCTCGAAGGGCTACTACCTTTCGAGTGGACTCGCCTTTACCGCACCAGCGCTGCGGAAATTGATTGCGGCCTCGGTTACGGCTGGAGCCATGCACTTGCCCAGCGGGTAGACATCAAGGACGACGAGGTGGTCTGGACCGACCACGAAAACCGTATCACCACGTTCCCATTACCGAGTGTGCAGCGTCCGGCGATCACCAACAGCCTGTCGGAAGCAGCGATTTTTCTTGGTGACGATCCGTCCGAACTGATCCTCACCCAAGCCGGCGAACGCACCCAGTTCTACCACTTCCGCTACAACAGCAAAAGCGCAACGCTGATCGCCATCAGCGACAACTACGGCAATCGCCTCCACATCACCCGTGACATTCACGGGCGAATCAAACGCGTCGATAACGGTGCCGGTCGTGCCCTTCTCGTGCGATACGACCGCATGCACATCGTCGCCATCGACTACCAGCAGTTCATCCCGGCTGACAATCTGGAAGACGCCTGGAGCACCATCCAGACCCTGGTCACCTACAGTTACGACGCCCAACACCGCCTGATCGAAGCCAAAAACGCCGCCGGCGAAGCCGAGCGTTATGCCTACAACGACCAGAACGTCATTCTTGAGCGGCAACTCGCCGGCGGCGCCAGTTTCTACTGGGAATGGGAAAAAGAAGGTAAATCGGCGCGATGCATCCATCACTGGGCTAGCTTCTCGCAGATGGACGCGCATTACGCCTGGGATGACAAAGGCAGCGTCACGGTTACCAATGCTGACGGCAGCGAAGAGGTCTACACCCACGACGATAAGGCGCGACTAGTCGCCAAAGTTGATCCGGACGGTGCGGAACATCTCAAGGCCTACGACGACAAGGGCCGCCTGATCGCTGAGAAAGATCCACTAGGCGCTATCACCGAATACCAATACAACGAAGCAGGCCGACTGGTTGCTGTCATTCCACCGGAAGACACCCCGATCTCCTACGAGTATTACCACGGCTACGTCCGTGTGGTGAATCGTGGCCCGGCGAAATGGATATATTGGCGGAACGACCAAGGCGATATCACTGAACAAATCGACCCGGAGGGCAATTCAACCCTCTACAACTATGACCGCCAGGGCCGTCTTCTAGAAATCCGTCATCCGGATGGCAGTCGTCATCAACTGGGCTGGAACAATCTCGGTCAACTGCTCGAAGAACAGTCGCCCGATGGTGGCCGGCGCAAGTACCGCTACGACGCGTTGGGCCGGCAGATCACCCGTCAGGACGAAAGCGGCGCAATCACCCAATACCAATGGGATGCTGCCAACCGGCTCGCGCAAATCACCCTGCCCGGTGGCGCTACGCGCGCGTTCACTTACAACCCATACGGCCGAGTCACTGCCGAACGCGATGAACTGGGTCGCGTCACCCGCTACGAATATGCCGATAACCTGCATCTTGTCAGCCGTCGCATCAACCCGGATGGCAGCCAGCTGCGCTATCGCTACGACAATTCTCGCCTGTTGCTCAGCGAGATCGAAAATGAACGTGGCGAGCACTACCACCTCGATTACTACCCTAACGGCCTCATCCAGCAGGAAACCGGCTTCGACGGTCGACGGACCGCCTACGAGTACGACCTTAACGGTCAGTTACTAAAGAAAACCGAGTTCGGTGATGACGGCAGTGAGCTGATTACCGAATACCAGCGCGACGCCGCTGGCCGCTTGCTGGTGAAAACCCTGGCCGATGGCGAGGAAATTCACTACAGCTACGACGCCCTCGGGCGCCTGGTGAACGTTGATGACGGCCACTGGCCGCTAGCCTACGAATACGATCTGCAAGACCGCCTGATCACCGAGCACCAAGGTTGGGGAACCCTGCGTTACGAGTACGACCAGCTCGGCCAAGTGAGCCACTGTCGCTTACCCGACGGTAGCAAACTCGACTATCGCCACCAACGAGGCGGACAACTGAGCAGCATCGACCTCAACGGTTCACGCCTGACCACCCACCAGTTCAGCGCCGGTCGTGAACAGCAGCGCCAACAAGGTCTGTTGCTTAGTCAATATCAGTACGACGAACAAGGCCGCCTGCAAGCTCACAGCGTTAGCCAGCAAGATCGAAACCTGTTCCAGCGTCGCTACGCTTACGATGCCAACGGTAACCTCGCTGGCATCAATGACAGCCAAAAAGGCAATCGCAGCTACCTTTACGACCCGCTCGACCGCTTGATCAACGTTCGCGGCATCACCCCGGAAAGCTTTGCCCACGACCCAGCGGGCAACCTTCTCGGCCAAGGCGACCAACTAACCGCGAACCTGGCCAATGTCAAAGACAACCGTCTGTTGATGCAGGGCGACCGACACTACGACTACGACGCCTACGGCAATCAGATTCGCGAACGCCGAGGCACCGGGCAAAAGCTTGTCACCGAATACCGTTACGACTGCCAACATCGCCTCATCGGTGTCAGCCTCCCCGGTGGCAACATCGCAAGCTACAAATATGACGCCTTCGGCCGCCGTATCGCCAAAACCGTCGATTGCCACACCACGGAATTCCTGTGGCAAGGCGAACGCCTCATCGCCGAAAGCGCCCACAACCGTTATCGCAGCTACATCTACGAACCGGGCTCCTTCCGCCCCTTGGCGATGCTCGACGGCGAAGGCCCACTCAAAGCCGAGCCGTTCTACTACCAACTCGACCACCTTGGCACTCCGCAGGAACTCACCGACTACAGCGGCGAGATCATGTGGTCGGCGAAATACCGTGCCTACGGCAACCTAGCCAGCCTTGATGTGACGGAAATTGATAACCCGCTGCGCTTCCAGGGCCAGTACTTCGATGCTGAGACGGGCTTACATTACAATCGGAATCGCTACTACAATCCTGGCACTGGGCGGTATCTGACGCCAGATCCGATCAAGCTTGCAGGCGGGTTGAACAACTACCAGTACGTGCCTAACCCTACGGGGTGGGTGGATCCATTGGGGTTGGATAACTGTCCGGGAGCGGATGGGTGTAAGCCTCCATCAAGACTTGAGTCTCCTGAAACTGGCGCTAAGGTAAATGAAGGTGCACCGGATGCCCCGGGGCCTGAAAGCGGTAAGAATCCAAAGTTCTTTAAAAAAGAGACAACATGGAAAGCCCGAGGCAAAGGAACTGGTAATGAATATAAGGTCTTCCAGCAAGACATTGACTGGGACATGGAAGTAGGAGGAAAGTCAAATTATCAACGAGCTAAGGAAGGTGGGTCTCCGTTTGTGATGAAAGACGGTGTGCCGGAGCAATTGCAACTTCACCACTCTAGACAAAATGGTAAAGGCCCCCTCTTCGAACTGAGCCGAAAGACTCACCTTCAGACGAAGAAAGACAAGGGAGGCAAAGCAATTCACCCTTATGGAAGAAATAAAAACCCTGACGCACCTGTAGACAGAGAGCTATTTGACAAAGAGGTTCCTCAATATTGGAGGGATCGTGCAGCCGAGGTAAAAAAATGATACCCAAAGACTTAGTTAGCCTGATAGAAAAGCAGCCAGACAGCATACATAGAACCGACAAGGACTTGGCTATAAGCGCCCTTGAAAAACTAGGAGTCTCTCCAGACAGCGAGTTCGGTAGTATTTATATAAATTACCTACCTGCTAATTTTA
Organism: Pseudomonas sp. Hz4; assembly: GCF_054898165.1. NCBI lineage: Bacteria > Pseudomonadati > Pseudomonadota > Gammaproteobacteria > Pseudomonadales > Pseudomonadaceae > Pseudomonas > Pseudomonas sp. Hz4. Next base: position 3,887,405 of record NZ_CM142719.1, read on the forward strand.
AGAGCTCTGTATCTGATGAGTACATTTGTGACGTATCCGAGCCTACAGAGCAGATCTTGATGGGTACCGAGTTCATTCACGACATGTGGGAGCTACCAGAAAATTACATAGGCTTCACCTCCTTGCAAGGTGAGGGAGGTTACTTGCTGGACAAAAATAGTGGTGGCGTTTGGGACTTCGACTTAGCTCAGCAAGAAGACTTCGTATCTGGCCTGATTCCTCCAAAATGGAGTGGATTTTTTGAGTTTATCAGGTGGTACCTTTCGCCAGCAGAATAAAGAAAATAGGACAGGTGTATTTTATATACACTCACGAAAATAACCCCGTTCCCTTTTTGCTTGCTGAATGGGAATGCATCTAGACAAGGTTCGGAAATTGCCCCGTCGAAACGATAGGCTCCCATAAACTTGCACGCTCCCACCGTCTCCAAGAAAAGGGGGAGCAGATTTATTAACTGTGCGGGAGCCGTATATGAAATTCGACTGAAATTCTTTCGGGATTGATCCAGCATCCTCAGTTGATTGCCATACGATTTCCCAAGTACAAAAACTACTTGGAGTAGCTTTCCAAAATTCATTTTTGGATCTAGTCAAATACTCTGATGAAGCCATGCCGGAAATATCTTAGAAACAAAGGGGACAGATTTGAATGGCACTTACTTAGCTGCTAACCACTTGAGCTGAATGTAGTGGTCAACTAATCCCGGACACGACGTTAAGTTTTTCTTCGGCCCGAGCTGGCGCCAGCCCACCGTTGAATTGATGGGGCCGAATCCAGTTGTACCGATGCATCAAGAAATGGCTGATATCGCGTTGGGCTTCTTGAGCAGCTCTGTAACCCGTGGTCGGTATCCATTCAGTTTTCAAGCTGCGGAACACGCGTTCCATCGGCGCGTTGTCCCAGCAATTCCCCCGACGACTCATGCTCTGACGCATGCGATAACGCCACAGTCGCTGGCGAAATAAACGACTCGCATACTGCGACCCTTGATCCGAGTGAAACAGCAGGCCCTGAGGCCTTCCCCGTTGTTCGTAAGCCATATCCAGCGCCTTGATAACCAGCTCGGCATCCGGCTTTTCCGATAGCGCCCAGCCCACCACCCGGCGCGCGCAAAGATCCATCACGACAGCCAGATAGTGCCATTTCCCCTGAGCCCAAATGTAGGTGATGTCGCCGCACCACACCTGGTTGGGTGCCGAGACATCGAACTCCCGATTCAAGATGTTCGGGATATCCAACCGTTCAACCGTCGCTCGTTTATAGGCATGAGAACCTGGCCGTTTGCTGACGAGGTCAAGCTCACGCATCAAGCTGCGCACTTTGAACCGACCGAGTTGCTCACCATCGTCACGCATCAACGAGAGGATGCTACGGCTGCCGGCAGCACTGCGACTTTGTGAAAACAACTCGCTCACCCGGCTGCGCAACCGAAGTCGTTCGACATCCGGCGTTCGGCGCTTTAGGCGGTGGGCGTAGTAACTTGAGCGGTTGATTTCAAACACTTGGCACAGCCAATCAACCGGCTCGTGGACACTCAGCTGATTGATCAGCGCGTACGCTCGTGATCTTCCGACATCAAGAGCGCGGTAGCCTTTTTTAATATCGATTTTTCCCGTTCAAGACGGGCGATCCGGGCTTCCAGCTCCTGGATTTTCTGCTGCTCCGGTGTCAGCGCTTTGCTCTGCGGGGTAACGCCTTTGCGCTCCTGCTGAACCTGGTCGACCCAACGGCGTAGTGCCGACTCGCCGACGCCGAGTGAACGGCTGGCTTCGATGTAGCTGTAGTTTTGCTTGAGCACGAGTTCGGCAGCCTCGCGTTTGAATTCAGCAGAAAAGGAACGGCGTTGTTTGGTCATCTGACACCTCGATCTGGCGAGCATTCTCGCCTAAATGGGTGTCCGGTTTCATTAGACCACTACAAAGCAACCCAATGCCTGATCTGGCTTTCTGATACCCACCCAGCTCCACAGCCCCGCAAAGTCCGCAGTTACTACGTGATCGAGGAAAAGGATCGTGTACCGCAGCAGCCCCATAGCCCTGATTGGCCCAAGTTGATCGGCTACTGCTACGACGATGCGTACTTCTTGTTTTTTGAAGGCAAGGGACATGGACTGGGTGGGACAGCAGTGCCGGCTTGCGAAGCGAAAAGACCTGAGTGGTTGGCGATATTCGCGGCATTAGACGTGGAGTGGTTTCTGGGCTTTATAGAAACGGCGGGATTCACTTCCGAAGAGGTATTTGTCCTGACGTTAAGCGCGAAAATTGGCTCGCTCAGCGTCGTCGATATTAAATGAGGACTGTACGTAAATAATCATCCAGTCAAAGCCTATGTCACCCAGGCTGATGGCGGTTACGTCCGATTAAAGCTACTTGATACGGAGTTGAAAAGTACGTTGCTCGACCTCGGTTTTTCCCAAGAAACTAACGTTGACGAGTACAAAATTTCAAGTTCGGATGATGACATCAAGGCCGATATTTTTGCCAAACTGCGAACCTTGGATATTTGCTTTGCTCATGGACGTGAGTGGTGCCCTGCTGAAGTTTTTAAACACCTCAGAGATATCGGGCTGCTGAGCGGTGGATTCAGAGTGATCATCTGGACCGATCCCGGCCGTTACGTGGTGAGGGACGAAAAATAATTATTGAAGTTGCCTCAACGGCTGACAATCAAGCAAACATTGAAGGCTCAGCAGTTTTTGCCGGCGCTACGTTCATAATTGCGTCGGTATCAGGCATTGCTACCCACCCTTCGTCAGGAAAGGGATCGAAGCTGTGGTTCGACCGCTCAACCACGACCAACGGTGAGTGAATCGCCATCCAGTGAATCAGGTTGCTCAGTTGGCAGATCCCGCCACCGATGCCGCTGCGGGCTTCACCAAATGACACCTCCATGCCTTCGACATAGCCGCGTTTGCGGGTGGGTCGACCCACGAGGCGGCAAAATGAAAAATACTCGCCAGGGCCGATGACGACGACGTCGATCGAAGCAACGGCCAGTTTCAGGTTGACGATTTTGTTGTGGTGCAGGGCAAGATCGGAGTTGCCGAGTTTGCGGATCAGTTTGGAGGTGTGCTTGAGGTAACGAAATGGCAAGCGGAGACGGTGTTCAGCGAAACAGAGAGCACCGGGTGGTAGAGGGAGAGTTTCATCCGTGTCAGAACGGCGGCAGCCGTTTTCTTCCTTGATCTGCAAAATGCCGCGCATCTTAGCGTATTGCTGCAAGTGCGTATCGCACGTCGAGAAGGTGTTCGCCCAGTGTAATGGCCTGGCAATCCATGCACTGGTAAAGAGCCCTGACACTGGGCGAACGGGAAGTATATTAATTGAAGTTTTCGAATATGTCCGCGTATATGAACATGAAATTTATCGAAACAACATTGATTAAATGTCGGCCCAAATACTATTTTAATAAACGACTTAAACTAACCGACCCACCGTTAAAATTGATTATTCTTGTACAAAAACTTGTACAAGAACAATCAATTTATATAGAGCCAATACTCAACTTTCGTGCTGACGGGTCACTTTTAATATATCGGTGTAGATCACCACAACGCTCTGCCCTACTTTCAGATCGTTCGAATTATTCTGAACTTCAGGTTTTTCAACGTTGACGGTTTTTGAACTGAACCGCCGGGAAGAGCGCTGAACCCCAGTCCAGCGCCCTCTGTGCAGATAAGCAAAGGCGCTGATCAGGGGGTTTTTGCGGTTTCCTGTGCGGTGGATTCGCCGCTGTCGGTCCCCTTGCCACTTTCCTTGCGGCGGGTCGGATCGGTCGGACGCAGGGCGTCGTTGTCACGCTCGACTTCACCCGGTGGCCGAGGTTCGTCAGGGTGTTCAGTGGGGATTTTCGGTTTCATGTGGGTTCTCCTTCAAGCGTCGGGATCGTCAACCTCATGAGCAACGTTCACGGCAGGCGAGTCTTTATGGGATTGATCGGCCTTGGCCTTCAAGGCTTGCCACTGTTCCAGGTCGATGGCGCCTTGCCCCAGCAAGTCATCGGCCACCCGCAGCAGTTCGGTGTAATGGGCGTCGGGGGACTGCTGCCAGTATGCCTTGTCTTCGAACAGGCGCTGCCATGAGGCAAGGTCAGGTGGTTTGAGGTCGTCGCTCATGGCGGGCTCCTGAGTACCGGTGTCTTAACTTAGGAGGCTGTCGCCCAACCGAGAGTTCCGACTCAATACCCGGTCATTTCCAGATACCCCTGCCCACCGTGGCTGCCGCTCAATTGCACCGGCCCTTCCCAATAGGGAATGCGCAATGCCATCCACGCATTCGGGTTGAGGGCATTGATTGTGACGTCGAGGTGTTTGTCGGGGATTTTGATCGACCAGCGCACCGGCATCGAACGTCCGGCGACTTTGGCGGTGTCTTGCGGTGTGAGGCTGATGTCGGCGGCGTTCAGCAACTGCGTCTGGCCCTGAACGTCGACCCAGGTGCCGGTGAGATAAGGCGCGCCGTCCTTGTGCCGCATGCGGTAGAGCATCACCTGTTCGCCGCTGTCCAGGTGCAGGGAAAACCAATCCCAGCCAGTCTGGTTGGCGGTCAGGGGTTGGCTGCTCCACTCACGGTCGAGCCAGGCCGGACCGCTGACTTGATACGTTTTGCCGTCGATTTCCAGCGTGCCACTGGCCTGAAAAAACGGCTGGCTGTAGTAGTACGACGCCTGCCCTTGTTCGGATTTCTGACTGAAGCCTTTGTCTCCCTGAAGCACCAAAGGACGTGTGGAGGTCAGCCGCAGTTGATAGCCAAAATCCTTGTCCCGGGCGCTGAGTTGAAGATCCGCCAGAGGATCGGAACCCTGACTGCTGAAACGCCAATCATCGATCCACGCGTTGAACGGCGCGAGACTTACCCCAGCCTGACCCACGCCACCACGGGCATAGCGCTCAGCGGCGTGATGCACCGTCGCCGAGGTCACGGCCGCGTGGCCAAGCCAGATAATTTGATTGCTCCAGCCAGACTGCTCGGGCGTAGCTTTCAAGGCGCTGCGAAACAACGTCCACTGCGCGCCAAACTCGCGACCCTGATCGTCCTTGAGGTTGGCGGTGACGTACCACCATTCAATGCGAAAACCGTCATGAGGACCGTGATCCGCCGGAAAGCTGAACACGCGACCGGGCACCACCGGCGTAAACGCGGTGGCTTGATGACCCAGACCCGCGAAGCCTTTCTCTACAGGCGCCGAGTTATCGCACCCGCCCAACAAAGCCAATAGCAACACGCCGAGCTTAATTTTCATGAGCAAAGGACCTCAACAGATCCGCCGGTTGCGAGCGATGCAGCGAGTACAGCGGCCACGCCGACGCCAGTAACGTCGCCAGCAGCGCCAACCCCATCAACTGCAACAACTGCATCGGAAACACCCGCAGCGGCAAGCGCCAGCCGAAGGCCTGGACATTGATCACCGTGTCCAGGCACCACGCCAGTGCGATCCCCAACGGTAACGCCAGCACCAGGGTCAGCACCGCCAGCAACCAGGTCTGCCCGAGATTGAGCAGCATCAATTGCCGGCGAGTCACGCCGAGCGCCCACAGGGGGGCGAGTTGTCCGAGGCGGCTCTGACTTTGGGTCAACAGGCTGATGAACAGCGCCACGCCCGCCACGCAGAGGGTCAGGCTGTTGAGCGCGGCGGTCGCGGAAAAGGTGCGTTCGAACACTTGCGTGGACCAACCCTTGAGCCGGGCCTGGTCGACGATGCGGCTGTCCTCCAAAGAAAAGCGTGTTTGCAGCGTGGTCAGGAACGCAGGGATCAACGGCGGGTCGATGCGCAGGTTGAAACGGCTCGGGGTCAGCTGCGGCCAGCCGCGCAGCAGATGGTTGACGTTGACCAGGATGTGGCCCTTGGGATTGCCGTAATCGGCGTAGATGCCGACGATCCGTGGCGACCAGACGCCGTTCGGTGTGGGAATCGTCAATTGATCGCCCAGGCGCACCTTGAGCCGACGGGCCAATTGTTCGCTGATCATCACAGCATCGTCCTTGGCCAGTCGGTCCCAAGGGTTGTCGCCCAAGCCTTCCAACAGTGGCCAATGCTGGCGATACGTCGGGTGATCAATCACGCCGAAGACCTCCGCCGGCCAGCCTTGCAACTGGATCGACACTTGCCAGTTGGGCAGCACTGCCGTGAGCTCAGGTTGCTGCTTGAGCCAGGTTTGCAGCTCTCTGGCCTGGGCCGGATTTCGCGGATTTACGTACAGTTCGGCGGTCAAGCGTTGTTCGAGCCAATCGCTGAAGGTCTGGCGAAAACCGGCCGTCATGCTGCCCGCACCAATGTTCGCCGCCAGTGCCAACAACAGCGCCATCAGCGCCAGGCTCAGGGCCGGCAGTTGCTCACGGCAGTCGGCAAGAAACCATTGGCCGAGCACCGAGCGACTGCGTTGCAGCACCAGGTTCAACACAATGTTGAGCACCACCGGCAACGCCAGTGCGGCGCCGATCAACAGTGCCGCCATCAGCACGAAGCCACTGCTCAGGCTGTCGCCAAAGATCAATGCCAGCAGCGCGACCACCGCGGCAATCACGGCGACCCAACCCTGGCGCCGCAACCAGCGCGCGTGAGCCTGATGCCAGGCTTGTGGATCGGCCAGTGCCAGCAAAGGCAGACGCGCAGCCCGCAACAAACTGTTGGCACCGGCCAACAACGCACCGAACAGGCTCAGGCCGACGCCGCTGAGCCACCACCACGGACTGAGGTTCAACTGCCCCGCCACTTCGGCACCGTACAACCCGCGCAGACTGGCGGCGACGTCCGGCAACAGCACGCTGGCCAGCAGGTAGCCGCTGGCGACCCCGGCCAGTCCGCCGATCAACGCCAAGCCACCCAGTTCAACGGCCAGACAGGTAATGAGCAATCGCGCACTGACGCCACAGGCACGCAGGGTTCTGAGCAAGCCACGGCGTTGTTCCAGCGCCAGGCCGATCGCGGCGTGGACGATGAACAGGCCGACCACGAATGACAGAAAACCCAGAGCATCGAGGTTCAAGTGAAAACTCTCGGTCAGGCGCGACAAATTGTTCTCTTCGTCGCTGGTCTTGAACTGCAGTTGTCCCTTGAATTGATCAGGCAGGGTCGCGGTGAAACCCTTCGGCAGCAACAGGCGCGACAGCTGATCCGGCAGGCCGAGAATCTGCTGGGCGAAGCCGATGTCCACCAGCAACACACCCGGAGCCATATCGGACTGGGCATACAGCGGCGGCAAGCTCTGGCCACTCGAACTCACCGGGCGTTCGCCCTCGTGCAGACCCAGTGCCTGCAACGTCTGCGGCGCAATCCAGGTACTGCCCGGCGGGCTGAAAAACTCGACAATCTGCTCAATCGCCAACGCCTGCCCGGCCACTGCGGAACCCGCGGGCAGCGACACCGGCTCGATCCCCATCAGCTGCAAGCGCTGATCGTCATGGCCCTTGAGCGTCACTCGACCTTGCAGGACCGGCGACACCGGCCAACCCGCACGGCGCAGGTCGACAAACACTTGCTGGGAAAAGGTCGCGCCGCTGGGCGCACTGAGGCTGGCCTGGGGTTCGCCGCCGATCAACTGACTGGCCCGGGCATAACTTTCACGCGCCTGACTGTTCAGCGCCTGCACGCCGGTTAGCAGGCTGGTGGCGAGCCAGAGCCCGGTCAGCACACTGAAAAACTGCACCGGATGCTGCCGCCAATGACTGAGCAGCGCCCGCAGCGTTTCGCGAAAGACCCGCACCTCAGCGCTCGTCCGCGCCAGCCAGACGGCCACCGTGGAGCACTACTTTTTCTGCCAGCCGCGCGGCAACCCGTGGGCTGTGAGTGACCATTAATAAAGTGGTGGGACTGTCGTCGAGCAACTCCAGTAATAGCTTCAAGACCTCATCGCTGGTGGCTTCATCGAGGCTGCCAGTGGGTTCGTCGGCCAGCAGCAGTTTTGGCTGTGACGCCAGGGCCCGGCCCAAAGCGACCCGTTGCTGCTGGCCGCCGGACAGCTGTTCCGGATAACGCCGCAGCAAATCCCCCAATCCCAGACGTTGCACCAGATGCGCCTGCCAACGCGGATCATGCCGCCCCGCCAGTCGCGCCTGGAATGCCAGATTGTCCTCCACGCGCAAACTGCCGATCAGGTTGAACTGCTGAAACACCAGACCGATTTCGGTCCGTCGCCAGTTCGCCAGTTGCCCTTCGCTCATCTGCTCCAGCCGATGTTCGCCGCTGCGGATGCTGCCGCGATCGACCTTGTCCAGCCCGGCAATCAGGTGCAGCAAAGTGCTTTTGCCACTGCCCGACTCACCCATCAACGCCAGGCTGCTGCCGGGTTTCAAGGTGAGGTCGACACCTTGCAGAACCGGTAATGGGCCCTGAGGAGTGGCGTAGCTTTTGAAGACGCCTTGGACCGTAAGCATGGGGAAAACCGTTCGATGTGCGTGGAGCAAGGATAGCGGACGGCAGCGGCACCGCGTTATCGACGCAGGCGATGCGGTTTTAGATCTTCACCGCCACCCACGTAAAACACAACGGCAACTGCGCCGTTTGCCGTTCATACCGATCATAGAGTTCCTCGCGGTTGGAATGCGGGTACTCCTTGAAGTGGCTGATCTGCAATCCGGCGTCGATCGCCCCCGTGAAGATGGCGCCCAGGGTGTGGACAAACCAGTAGGACAAAGGCGCCTGCTGGTCGACTTTGCCTTCGTAGACGATCGGCTGATCCTGCACGAAGGGTTCACTGCGAAAATACGAGCTGTCCGGCCGATACGGATCGGCTGACTCGGGGTCGAACATTTCCAGGAAAGGGTGGGTTTCGTACACCACCAGGCTGCCACCGGGCTTGAGGGTTTGTACGACATGGCGCAAGAATTCGGCGATGTCCGGCATCCAGTTCAACACGCCAATGGTGATCAGCGCCACGTCGAAACGGCTGTGTAGCTCAAGCGGCAGATGATGAATATCCGCCTCGATGAACTCAGGCGCATGGGGCGAGCGTGACGCCAGCTCGCGCGCCTGATCGAGGAAGGCCTCGGACTGGTCGACGCCCACGACGCGGTGGGCCCCCAACGCAAACAACGAGATACTTTCACGCCCGTTGTTGCAGCCCAATTGGACGACGTCCTTGCCGTCGACACCCACGTGTTCCAGCAAACCTCGGAGGGTGTCGTCCAGGCAGCAAAAATCCCCATCACCAACAGCTGTCAAACGGGCCTGCCATTCGGGGGTGTCTTTATGGTGTGGGGCGGAGTCATTCCAGGCATCGCGGTTGCTGGCGATGGCTTTTTCTTTTGTCGGCATTTCCATTGCGCGCTCCAGACTGGGGTCTTGATTGACCGGCACGAGTCTAGGTCAGGGTTTCGAAAAACCCAATCGAGTCTTTGTTCACATCTTGTAATCCGGGCATCGCGAACGCGCGCTCGTACGGCAGCTATAGTTAATGACCTTGGGGAAATGCGGGAAAAACCGATTTCGCAGGTGTCACCATGAAAAAAACCGATTTGACGCTACTGTTCGCCCTCTGCCTGACCGCCACAACCGGGGCTCACGCGGACGACAGCCTGCCCCCCACTAGCGATTACAGCAGTGAGTTCAACTATTACGGGGCCGACCAACCCTTTGCTCACCCCGTGCCTCCGTCCCTGAGCGCGGTGCCCCCCGGATCCTACATCCCGACCGCCCCCCAGGATTTCATCCCCATTTCGAGCCAGCATGAGTTCTACGACTCAAGATTGCCGACGGTAGCGGATGCCACTGTGCGCGTGTTCATCCGCTCTTACGATCAGGTACGCGGTGTCTACGTGAACGAAGAAGTCCTCGACCCCACGTGCCTGCTCGCGTGCCTCAGCCGTCAGGGAACAGTGATGCAATAGGCCTACCACTGGCGTCTGTCCGGGCGCGCGAGGCCGAGTTTTTCGATCCGGTAACGCAGCATGTCGCGGCTCAGGCCCAGCAGTCGTGCGGACTTGGTGACGTTCCAGTCGGTCTTGTCGAGCATCTTGCGCACCATGTCGCGCTCCACTTCCGGCAGGTTCATGGACTCGGTGCCGTTGTAGCCCGGACGCGGCTCGCTGTGTTGCGGTTCTTGTTGAAACATCAGCGGCTCATCCACCAGGCTCAGGCACACATTCAACTGATGCGCGGCGATGGTGTCGCTCTGGGCCAGCAGCACGGTTTGCTCAAGCATGTTGCGCAACTCGCGCACATTGCCCGGCCAGCTGTAACTGAGCATCAACGCTTCGGCCTGGTCGCTGAAATGCAGGTTCGGTTTGCCATAACGTTTGCCGTGGATCGCCAGGAAGTGCCGGGCCAGCAACAGGATGTCTTCCCCACGGGCATACAGGCGCGGCACCTTGATCGAGATGATCCGCAAACGGAAGAACAGGTCGCGACGGAACTTGCCCTGCTGGACCATTTGTTCGAGGTTGCAGTTGGTGGCGCTGATCACCCGCAAATCGACCTTGCGCTCCTTCACCGAGCCAACCCGGCGGATGGTCCGGTCCTCCAGCAGTTTCAGCAATTTGGCTTGCAGCAACAGGTCCATCTCGCCGACTTCATCGAGAAACAGCGTTCCGCCATCGGCCGCTTCCACCAGCCCGACGCGGCGGTCCTTGGCGTCGGTGAAGGCGCCTTTCTCATGGCCGAACAGTTCCGACTCCACCAGATTGGAAGGAATAGAGGCGCAGTTGAATTCGATGAACGGGCCTTTGGCACGCGGGCCATCGAAGTGCAGCGCCCGGGCCACCAGCTCCTTGCCGGTGCCGGTCTCGCCTTCTACCAACACCGGCGGCAGATCGGTATTGGCCATGCGCCGTTCGGCGTCGAGTAGCTGGCCAATGGTGCTTTTGAGGTACTGCATCGGTGCCGATTCGCCAATCAATGCCTGCACCCCTGACTTCTGCGCTTCGCGCTCCTGATAGAACGACAGCGTGCGTTCCATTCGGTCGGTGGCCAGCGCCTTGTCCAGCAGCAGCTTGAGCTCCGGCAAGGCCACCGGTTTGGTGACGTAATGGAAAGCGCCCTCTTTCATCGCCACCACGGCGTCTTCGACATTGCCGTATCCGGTCATCATGATCACTTTCAGATCCGGCGCGCTGATGCGCAGCTTCTGGATCAGGTCGTGGCCGCTCATGCCCGGCAGCGAGTTATCGGTCAGCACCACGTCAGGGACGAAAGTGCCCAATTGCTTCAGTGCATCCTCAGCCGAGTGGCAAACCGTCACCTCGAAGTCCTTGCGCTCCAGGTAAGTCTGAATATTCTCGGCGAGGAGTTCGTCATCCTCGACCAGCAGAATGCTGTGCTCCATATTCCCCTCCCGTTGCCACTTTAAAATTGAGACAGACGCGGGTTCCTTCCTGCTCTTGGCTGGTCAGTTCGACCGAGCCTTCGAAACGCTCCATTATTCTTTTGACCAGGGCCAGGCCCACGCCCAACCCTCCTTGTTTGGTGGTGAAAAACGGCTTGAAGGCCATTTGTTGTTGCTGTGGGTTCATGCCCTTGCCGGTATCGCTCAGGGTCATGCGCACCATCCCGGGCTGCGGCGTTTCAATATCGATACTCAGCACGCCGCCCGTGGGCATGGCTTCCAGGGCATTGGAAAACAAGCTATTAAGAATTTGCGTGAGCAGCACCTGTTGGCTGACGACCGGCGGACAACTGCGAGGCGTGAAACGCATGTCGACGTTGGAGCGTTTGATCAGCGCGTCGAACGCACTCAGCGTGTCTTCGATGACCAGCACCAGGTCTACCGTTTCGTAGTCGTCGTTCATGGGTCGCAATGACACCAGCAACTCCCGAACCCAGCGCGACATGCGATCGACCTGACTGATGATGTCGCCGATGTTCTTCTGCGCATTCTGGCTGGCGATTTCCTGAGCCAGTTCGGCGCTGGAACGAATGTTGGCCAACGGATTACGCAAGCTGTGAGCCACTGCCGAGGACATTTCCCCCAGCGCGACAAAGGTTTCATTGTTGATCAGTTGTTTTTGCTGGCTCTGCAGCAGCATTGCCGCACGTCGCACAATCCAGAACAACCCGAGGTAGATGGCCAGACCGCCAAGCAAGGTTGCCAGCCAGATCGACCTGAAACCGCGCTGGATACGTTCCACCAGGTCCGCGGGCTCCTTGTAGATCTCCACCATGGCGATCACTTTGCTCTTGTCGGCATTGAACATCGGGATGTAGTTCTCGATGAACAGGTATGCAGGCTCACGAAGCAGCCTTTGCTCGGGACGCTCCTCATCGATTTCGTGGTAGCTGGTGGACACCGGTTCCTTCATTTCGAAAGAGTCGTCCAGTTCTTGGTCACCTTCGATACGCACGCCAATCAGCTCCGGATTGGTCGACCAGACCACGGTGCGATCCAGGGCGTACACCGTGGCCAACAGAATGTCCGGCAGATGCTCCACATGATCGAGAAACTCGACGCGCGAAGCTGCGCGAGAGGCTGGGCTCACGTCGGGATAGGCGTTGTCCTGGCGTGGGTCGAGCATTTCACCCATGGTTCTGTTCGGGGCAATCGCGGCATGGCGGATTTCGGCATCACCGATGGCCTGGACGAACTGCGCGGTCAGCATCGAATCGCGCTCGATGCTCTCCTCGACCACGAAGCGCGTGGAAATGTAGCCCAACCCCAGCGCCACGGCGGCGATGATGAAAAAGCTGCCCAGGGAAAACCAGCGCAGCAAATTGAACTGTCCTCGCCAGCCCTTGGCTACTGCTGCCGACGTCACCGACGCAGGTATTTTTTGTTGTCCTGGTATCTGCATAGGACCTTCCCGGATGCCCTGCACCAAGCCTTTTCAGCCGTGGTTCGGATCAGTGTAGGTGGCATTGATCGAGACTGACGGCGCCGATGATAGTATTTCGCCGCTATTGCGTTTGCGCTGCCTGTAGCGGTTGCTGACGATCGGTTTCTTCTTGCAAAAATCCCATAATTGACTGCGCAGCGTTTTCATCCAGACGCAGGTTGGGCATGGGGATTTTGTCGAAACGTTCAAACAGTTCCATCGCGATCGGGTCTTTTTCCGCCAGCATGCGGTCCGGCTCGCGAATCCAGCGACTCAGCCATGCCGGATCACGCTGGCGAGTGACGCCGATCAGGTCCGGGCCGATGCTGCGCATGCCGATGCCCTGCCCGTCCATCGGGCCCAGGCTGTGGCACGATGCGCAACGGGTGCGAAACAACTCTTCGCCGTTGCTCGGCGGACGGATCTCGGGCGCATCGGCATAACTTTCTTCAATGCTGGGCTGTTTCCAGTTCTGCAGCGTGTTGGCCAACTGATCGGCCAGAATCCACGGATTTTCGAAAGGTGAAGCTTTCATCCACCGGCCCGTGGTCTGGTTGCCGACGATCAGGCTCAGGTTGTGGTCCTTGCTGCGGCCGTTGTCGACGCCTTCGATGAACAGCCCGAGTTTTTTGCGCAGGTCGGTGACGGCCTCGAATTCCCCGGTGAGAAACTGCCAGCCCGGCCCGACCTTGAAGCGCTGCGCGTAGGCTTTGAGCACTTGCGGTGTATCGCTCAACGGGTCGATGCTGATCGAGTAGAAAAAGATGTCTTGGCCGACCCGGTCCCCCAGCAACTGTTGCACCTGGCGCAGGCGCGCGGTTTCCAGCGGACAGGAGTCGCTGCACGTGGTGAAGATGAAATTGATCACCACCACTTTGTTCTTGATCAGGTCATCGAAAAAACGCACCTGCCGACCGTCCTGATCGGTCAGCAAAGTGTTGGGGAAGTAATCGCCGCCCCAGGGTGTCGCCGATTCCGTCGGCGACGGTGTACTTTCATGAGCGAGCAGCGCCCAAGCGGCCAGCCCACAGGTGACCAGCAGCAACATCAGGTACATGCCCAGGGCGCGGGAGCGCGGCGTACGTGATGTCATGTCGGCTCCCCTGCGGTTCATGGTGTGACCTCTGCTTTAGTCCCGTAGCCGTCGCCGGTGCGGAAGGTTGGCAGCGCAGCGGAGTTCACGTAGCGCACACCATCCCAGCTCGGCAACGGCGTCGGCATCAACTGCAGTTGCCCCGGTTTCTCAATGTCCCACCGCAGCAACATGGAGTTGTCCTCATGTTGCGTGTTGTGGCAGTGCTCCATGTAGGTGCCGGCGAATTCGCGAAACTGGATCGCAATCTCGACATTGTCCGTACCATCCTTTTCCGAACCGACGCGATACACGTCCTTACGTGCCCATTTTTCCCATTCCGGTGGTGGCTTGCCGCCACGGCTGAGGATGATCCCTTCCTCAAAGTGCACGTGCACCGGGTGGCCCCAGCCCGTGTCATTGCCCTTGATGTGCCACACCTCCAGCGTGCCGAAACCCGTGACGCCGGCGTCGGTCGGACCGCTGGCCAGTTTGGTCGAGACGTTCAGGCGGCGCGGGTCCATGCGAAACCCGAAACCGCCGTCGGTCTTGACCGTCCAGGGCGCTTCATCGGTGCCATCGGAACGGCCGAAGGTAAAGGTGCGGTGGCGGGCTTTGGCGAGCAGCGCCTTGTCGGCAGCATTGTCGTGGTGAATCTTCAGCGGGATCATCATCAGGCCTTCAGCCTTGCCCGGTTTGGCCGGTTCATAAGCGGCCGGGTCCATGGCCAAGTCCTGACCGGTGTAGGCCTTGACGTTCAATTGCAAGACCTTGCCCACTGCCGGGTCGCCCCCGTCCCACATGGGTCCCTTGCTGGTTTGCTTGAGGATCGCCTTGTACTTTTCGGACAGCACGTCACCCAGGGAGACGGGTTCTTCCGGACCCTTGCCGTCTTCGTGCACCAGCAGGTTGACGAAGAACAGCTTGTCGCCCGGCTTGATCCCGTTTTTCGAGAAGTTAACGAGGATGTCGTGACGCTCGGCGATGCCCAGGGTTGGCAAAATCGCGTTGTGGTTCTGTTTATCACCGTCGGCATCCAGGTCCATGCTGCCGTCGAACGGCACGCTGTGCTCCATGATATTGCCGTCGTTGGCAATCATGTGGAACGGCACCCGGGCATACGACACGCCCGACCCGGCAGGCCCTTGAAACTCGCCGCTGGTGCCCTTGATCTCGCGCACCAGCGCCATTTTGAAGTAGCGCGACACGGAACCATTGAGTATGCGCAAGCGATAGCTGCGGGCGCGCACGTCCAGGGTCGGTTTCCATTTCCAGTTGACCAGCACTTGGTCACCGAGGAAGCCTGCAGTGTTGAAGGGGTTGAACCACAGTTGACCGTTCTTATCCCACGCCTTGTCGGCAAACATCAGGTTGACGTCGTAGTCGCGGTTACCCCAGGGCAAGGCGCTGCCGCTGGGGAGGCGCAGGTTGACGCCGTCATTCACCGATTCATTGCCGCGGTCGAGGGCGCTGTAGTAGTTCATCATCGCCGCGTTGCCCTTGTAGACGTTCTGCGCGGTGAAATCGAGCATGTGGTCGTGGAACCAGTGGGTGCTCATGGTTTCGCGCCAGTCGCCGCGGACCTTGATCATGCCGTTGTCGCAGGTCTTGCGGCCGGGGGTAAGGTCGTTGGTCCACAGGGTTTCGCCCGGTGAGCACGGAAATGCTGCACGCGGGTCCTCAGCCTTAGTGTTGATGCTGTCATAGCCGGCCAACTGGATCGGCCAGCGATAGTCATAAAATTGCCCAGGGAAGAAAAACGCGTTGGCATAGCCGTCGCTTTCCGCCGGTACGTGACCGTTGTGTTCGTGGGTGGTGATGGTGTGCAGGCCAAATCCCATGTTTGCCGACGGGTCGATCGGCAAGCCATTGTAATGGCGCATCAACATCGGTTGTCCGTACCGAACCATGAGCAATTTGGGCGGCAAGGTGCCGTCGAAGGTCCATACCGAGTTGTGTTTCTGCACCGGCATTTTCGGGTGAAAACGCGGTTCAACGCCTTTGGAGGTGCCTGCGGTCGCCGGCACGCCCGCCACATTGTAATAGAGGCCACTGGGGCCAAACTCGCCCAAGGCATAGCGGTGCATCTGACGACTGTCACGCAAGCCGGTATTCACCCGTGCGCCGGTCTGCACGGTCTTATAGGCCACCTGCGGGTAAAACTCGTTCCAGCGCTGGTGCGACCAGCCTTTTCCTGGCGGACGGCCTTCCGCCGACGAGCCGATACGGCGGTTGAGGAAAAATTCAATCTGCTTCTGCCAAGGGTTGCGGTCGACCACGTTGGAGTAATGGCTGGGGAACGGAGTCAAGCCTGGTTGACGCAAGAACGCGTCGAGCGCCGCACTCGGTGGGGCGCTACGAGCGGCGCTGGTGGGATCTTGTTGCGGCAGCGGGCCGATGGCGGCGGGTGGAAACGGCAACAGTGCCGCCGGTGTCGTGGGGTCGAGTTTTTCCAGACCGAATTCTTCGAACAGCGCCATTTGCTGAGTGAACGGCAGCGCACCGTACAGTGGGCTGGGTTTCCCGTTACTAGGGTAATTGAAACTGGTCTGCAGCGCTGGCGGCAGGATGTTTTCCTGGAGCGGGGTTTTTCGGGTGCCTTTGACGCCACCCGGCAAATCGAAGGAATCCAGGTTAGCCGGGGGCATGGTCAAAATAGCGTTCAAGGCACCTGCTTTGTCAGCCGGTTCTTCGTAATACGCCGAGGGGTCGGACGGTTCGGGCTGTCGCTCATCGTCGATCGGGCTGGCCTGTAGAGTCGCTGTGCCCAGCGTCATAGACAGAAGGACGCTTACACGCGTCAGGTCGAACCATTTGAAGGGATACCGCGCTTTTCTGTCCATTACCAGCCGCCTCAAAGTCGTGAAGGGGTAATGGGGCTTGTGCAAGGACCTCGCCAGATTTGTAACGGTTTTTTACGAAAGCATTAAGACCAACAAAACAATGGCTTATCAACATCAATTTGCCATAATCGGGGAAACGACTGGGGAATGACACCCGCTAACGGGGAACGTTCACACCCATTATCAGGGGACCATTTTGAACGACAGACGGACACTCGTGCCCTCGCCTTCACGGCTTTCCAGGGTCACCGTACCGCCGAACCGCTCCATGATCCGCTTGACCAAAACCAGCCCGACACCGAGCCCGCCTTGCTTGGTGGTGAAAAACGGTCGGAAGGCCATGCTGCGCTGTTCTTCGTTCATGCCTTTGCCGGTGTCGTTTACCACCACGCTGATGCCATGGGAATCGGTCGGCTCCAGCGTGATGGTCAACGTGCCGCCCTTGTCCATGGCTTCCAGTGCATTGGCCAGCAAACTGTTGAGGATCTGCGTCAACTGCACCTGCTGGCTCAAGACCATCGGCGTCAGCGGCGGGTCGAACACCACGTGGACCGAGGCTTTTTCGATTTGGTGCTCGAAAGCCATCAGACTGTCATGCAGCGCCGCCACCAGATTCACAGGCTCAGCCTCGTCGTTGAGCGGGCGCAAGGATTGCAGCAGCTCCCTCACCCACTTCGACATGCGATCCACCTGGCCGATGATGTCGTTGATGTTCTTGTGGGCCGGGCCGCTGTCGAACTCAAGCGCCAGTTCGGCACTGGAGCGGATGGTCGCCAAAGGATTACGCAAACTGTGGGCCACCGCCGACGACATCTCGCCCAAGGCGACAAAAGTTTCGTTGGTGATCAGTTGCTTTTGTTGCGTCGCCAGCAAAATCGCCGCCCGGCGCACGATCCAGTACAGCCCCAGATAAATCAGCCCGCCGCCCAGCGCAGTGGCCAGCCAGATCAGTACCAGACCGCGCTCCATGCGGCTGATCAGGTCCTTGGGTTCCTTGTAGATCTCGACCATCGCCGTGACTTTGTCGCCGTCGGCATCGAACAGCGGAATGTAGTTCTCGATAAAGATGTATTCCGGGGGCGTCACGAACTTCTGTTCCATGCGGCTTTCGTCCACATTGTGATAACTGGCGGACACAGGAGTCTTGGAGGAAAAGGCTTCATCCAGGTCTTCGTCGGCATGGATCGTGGTGCCCATTAACGCCGGGTTGGTCGACCAGATCACAATGCGGTCGGGGGCGTAGATGTTCGCCAGGATCACGTCCGGCAAGTGCTGGATATGGTCAAGAAATTCGCCCCGCGCATCGGCTCGGGCCAGCGGGTCAACTTCGGGAAAATCCTTGTCTTTGCGCGGATCGAGCAGTTCACCCATGGTCCGCACGTTAGGAATCGACACATGACGCACCTCGGCCGAGGCAATCGCCTGAATGAACTGGGACGTCAACAACGCATCGCGCTGCACGCTTTCGGTAATCACAAACCGCGTGGACACCGACCCCAACGCCACCGCCACTGTGCCAATCACAGCCAGGCTGATGAGCGAAAACCAGCGCAGTAAATTGAACGGCGGCTTGCGCGCGCTCAAGCGAACATCACTCTCCTCGTAATGGAGTGTTTGAGTAGGCATGTCCATGGACGTGTTCCCGACGATTCCCCTATAGGGTTATAGCCCACTCATGGCCGTTTGCCCGACGTTGGGTCTTGTCCCCCCACTTTCTCCTTATCCCCCTCTACCCCCAATGCTGGGGACAATGGCCCGTTCCCAAAACTCGCGGTCTGACGCTGTTTGTGCGTGACACGCCCATGGCTCGGGCCTCTGCCGACCGTTTTCGCCGGTTGGTATGGAAGTTGCCGAAGACCTCTCAACTGACCCCCGCCTCCAAGGGGCAGGCATCTTGATAGAGGGCTTAACTCATGCACCCTTTACTGTCCAAAACCGCGGCCGCCCTGGTCGTTAGCGCACTCGCCCAAGGCGTCGCCCAGGCGGCGCTTTATGCCGTCGACCCCGGCCCCTATGTACCCGCCAACGGCTCGTTCGCCGCCTGGTATCAGGACACTCACGGTCGAACCCTCGACCTTTGCCTGTCCAAGGCCGTCAGCTCGCGAGTGCCCGGCGCACCGGGCGCACCGACGTACATGTGCAATTTGCTGCCGGCTCCCGGGATCTTCGACGACACGCAACCGCTCGTCTTCCCGACCAACTTCCCCGATGAGGCGTTCTGGTTTACCGGCGACGGCACCATCGTCGACGCAGCCCGAGGTATCGACCTGACCTATGTCAGCGCCGTTGAAGCCGCCTTCAGCGGTGGCGACCCAGTGGAAGGTGACCAGATCAGCTTCGCCCGCATACGCATACGTATCGATGTACCGACCGCGGGCACCTATGTCATTACCCACCCCTATGGCGTCGATGTCTTCAACGTCGACACCCCCGGGCGTCGGGCGATCAACATGACCCGGGACATTGGCATCGGCGTGCCGGAGACCTACGACGGCGCGCTCAAAGGTGACGTTGGACCGTTCCTGCGCAGCGTCAATGGCCCCTACACCGAGACCAATCCGGTCACCGGTTCAGCCGAGCAATTCGTCGGCGACCCGAACCTGGTGGAAGCCTTCACCGGCAGCCCTTTCAATACCAACTACATCCGCATTGAAGGACCCAACGGGCTGGATTTGCGCACGACGGTGATGGCCATCTCCGGCAAGTTGTCGACCGTGGCCCGGCCGACACCCATGATCACCCAGCGCAGCACCTACTCGCGTAAACCCGGCGCCAGCGCTCCGGTGGCCCAGCAAGACGTGTTCGTCGTGGCCCCGCCGCCACCGGCCAAAGTGACCCTGGACAGCAACAACCCCGTGTTGAACTTTTCCGAGGCCGACACCACCGGCAACTGGTACGCGCAGTCTTCGACCAACCCGAGCTTGCCCAGCACTTTGCAAGTGACCGCCGACAACCACCTGGCCATCGCTGGCAGCACGCCGACCACCATACCCATGCCCCTGACTGACCTGGTGGTGATTTCACGTGCCGAGTACAGCCTCAGCACCGGGCAAATAACGGTCGTGGCCTCGACCAGCGACGAAACTTCGCCACCGGTGCTCACTGCCACCTCTGGCACAGGTGTCGCCATCGGCGCCCTCAGTGGCGATGGCGCAGTGAAAACCCTGGCCACCGGCATCTCGCCGATTCCACCGGCCAAGGTTCGAGTGACGTCATCCAATGGCGGCAGCGACACCGAAGAAGTGGTCATCGTGCAATGAACGCTCACATGCCCAGATCCTCATCAGGAGGCATCATGAACAATTGGCCACGCCTGGCGCTCAACGCCCTGGGACTGACTCTATCGCTGTCCGGCAGCGCGTTCGCGCAACTCGCTGTCGTCGACCCCGGCCCTTACACCTTTGCCACGGGGAAATTCCCGATCTGGTATCAGGACAACAATCTGCTGTCGATGGAACTCTGCCAATCCCGAGCCGCCAGTTCGCGGGTACCGGCTGCCACGCCACCGGCCTACATGTGCACCCTGCTGCCGACACCGGGCATTTTCGACGACACCCTGCCGATGGTGTTCCCGGATAACTGGCCAGACGAAGCCTTCTGGTTCCTCGCCGGGACGAACATTCCCAACAATGCCGCTGGCTATGGAATGGACGCTTACGTGGCCGGGATAGAAGCAGCTTTTGCCGGCGGGACTCCGCAAGACGGCGATCAAATCAGCTTTGCGCGGATTCGTATGCGGATCAATGTGCCCGTCGCTGGGACCTACACCATTACTCACCCTTATGGCGTGGAAACGGTCAACGTCACCACCCCCGGTCGTCGCGCAATCAACATCACCAGAGACATCGGCGTCGGTGTGCCGGGAGTTTTCAACGGGGCATTGAACGGTGCTGTCGGACCCTTCCTGCGCAGCGTCAATGGCCCCTACACCGAAGTGAACCCGGACACGGGCGCGATCGAAACCTTCGTCGGCGACCCCAACCTCACCGAACAAGTCACCGGCAGCCCCAACAACACCAACTTCGTCCGTATACAGGGACCGGCCGGGACCCTCCAGACCAACCTGTTTACTGTCTCCGGCAAAGTCCTCGATAACCGCGCGCAAACACCGGTGGAGATTGACCGTGCCACCTACCGGCGCACCGGCAACAGCGCTCGGGTCGAAGTCTTTGGTAAATCGGGCAACAGTTCGAGCCTGTGCTTGCGCGAAAGCGTTGCCCTGGTACCCGGCCCACCTATTTCGCCGTGTCTGATCAACATGACCGGAGACAACAATGGATTGTTCTTCGGCCAACGTCTGTTCACCGGCAACGTGCCTCCGGTCGTAGTAATCACCGCCACCAACCCGACGGGTACAACTCGGCCGACGGCAGTATCGAGCAAGCTCACTGACGTGGTGAAAATCCAGACCGCTCACTACAACTGGAGCAATCACAGCCTGCTGATCGAGGCGACCTCCACTGACGAAGTGGCAGTGCCTGACATGGTCGCGCAGGGTTACGGACGTCTGTCGAAATCCGGCACCTTGCAACGCCTGACCATCGCCGACCTGACTCAGCCACCGGCCAGCGTCACGGTCAAATCCGCGGCAGGCGGCAGCGATACCGAGCCCGTAGTGGTCGTCGGTACCGCACCGGATACCGGCGAGAACCAGGCGCCGCTGACCGTTGCCGATACCGGCAGCACCAGCTTCGGCGTGCCGATCACCCTCAACCTGCTGGCCAACGACAGCGACCCGGACGGCAATACGCCACTGAGCATCACCGCGCTGACCCAACCGGCCGCCGGCCAAGGCACCGTGGCATTGAACGGAGCGGCATCGGTGGTCTATACCCCACCCGCCGTGGTCAATGCACCGCTGACCACGACCTTCACCTACAAGGCTCAAGACGTCAAAGGCCTGGCCTCGACCGCTGCGGCGACCGTGACCATTACCGTTGCGCCTAACCAGTCTCCGGTGGCTGTCGCCGACAGCATCGCGACCCTGGGCGTGGCGGTTCCGATCAACGTGTTGGCCAACGACACCGATCCGGAAGGCAACGTGCCTCTAGCGGTCGCCAGTTTCACCCAACCACCGGCAGGTCGCGGCACCGTCAGCAGCAACGGCACGGTGATCACCTACACCCCACCGGCCACGGTCACGACGGCCTTCACCACGACCTTCACTTACATCGCCCGGGACAGCTTTGGCGCCCTGTCGACGTCACCGGCCACGATCACGGTGCAAGTCTCGCCAAGGCCTGCTGCGGAAACCTTTGCGGTGACCACTGCAACGGTGTCGGCCCGTTCCAACAACCGCTTCAACTGGGACTTCACTGGCACTTCATCGGTGACCACCGGCAACACCATCACCATCCAGGTCACCACCCCGACCGGGCTGGTAACCCTGGGCAGCACCACAGTGCCGCTGACCGGGCGCTGGCGGTTGACGGTGAGCAACAGCACTACGGTGATTCCGTCGGCTAATCCGACGGCGACCATCCGCTCGTCCCAGGGCACCGTGCGCACGGTGTCGGTGATCTCCAACTGAGCCCTTGCCCCACCCGCCGATTCGGTGGGTGGGGCCGGCCTCTTCCTAAAGGACGCAGCCATGAAAACGCCAACCGCCGCCCTGCTCTGCCTGCTTCTGCTCTGCAACAGTGCGGGCGTGCGCGCCGACGATTTGATGGAGAACGACGACCTGGCCCCCGGCGCCGACCTCGGCGAGTCACCCCCACCGATTGGCCAGCAAGCACTGATCGATCAGAACGGGCAGGCCAACGTCGCGCTGCTGCAACAGAACGGCCAGTCGCTGCTCGGTCGCATCGTCCAGTCGGGCAGTAATCAGGAAGCCTACATCCTGCAACAAGGCAGCGACCTGATGGCAATGATCACTCAGCAAGGTTCCGGCAACGCCGCCTCGATCACCCAGACCGGCAGCCACAACCGCGCGCAGATTTCCCAGAACGGCAATAACAACGACGCCAGCATCGACCAGGCCGGTACGGGGCTTTCAAGCGCCGTGACCCAGTCCGGAAACGGCATGAGCGTTTCGGTCAAACAATACCGCTAAAGCACTGCACCATTTGGAGGTTTCATCATGTTCAAACTGACGCCCCTCACCGCCGCCATCCTGGTCATTGTCAGTGCCCAGGCGATGGCCGCCGACAGCGTTTCCACCCAGGACCAGCTCGGTACCGCCAACGTCGCAGATGTGAAACAGACCGCGGCCCCGTTCAGTACCGCCACCCAGCAGCAACTCGGCGAGGGCAACGATGCCGCGGCGGTGCAAGACAACGCCACCGGCACCATCACCCAGGATCAAGTCGGCGACTACAACGCCGGTTACGCCGAGCAACTGTTCGAGAACGGCAGCACCATCACCCAACAACAGGTCGGCAGCGGCAATAGCAGCCATGCCAGCCAGTCGATCGGCATGGGTGGCAACGAAGCGCTGCAACAACAGCAAGGCACCGGCAACTTCTCGTTCATTTATCAGGACAGTCAGGAAGCCACCAAAGGCCAAACCTTCCAGTTTGGTGACAGCAATGAGGCCAACATCGAACAGATCCAACTGGGCATTGCCAACAACGCAGTGATCATCCAGTACGGCACCGCCAACTACGCCACCGCCGAACAGATCGCCCACATGGGTGGCCAGATCAATCTCAACCAGGCGGGCGAAGGTAACTACGCCTATGGCGACCAGCGCGATGGCAACGGCGGCACCGTGACCATCAACCAGTTCGGCGACTTCAACGGCACCGAAGTCTGGCAAGGCGGGCAAACCGCCAGCGAGGCCACCGTCAACCAGTACGGGCAAACCAACGAGACCGTGGTCGACCAAAGCTTCGGTGAAAACAACAATGCCCAGGTCCTGCAAGTCGGCGACGTCAACGCGATCTACGCCGACCAGTTCGACTCCGTCGGCTCGGTCCTGGCGCTCTATCAACAAGGCACCGGCAACGTGCACTTCACCTACCAGAGCGGCGACAGCCATGTGCTGAACGCCACCTCCGTGGGGACTGAAAACAAGGTCTACGCCAGCGACTGGAAAGGCCCGCAACTGGGCGGCCAATTCGGCAGCAACCAGCGCGCAACCATCACCCAGGCCGGCAACAACAACACCGCCAGCTTCAAACAAGACGGCGTCGGCCACATCATGACCACCAGCCAGACGGGCACCGGCAACAAAACCACGGTCAAACAGGCTGAAAACTACAACGAGCTCTACTTCGACCAGAACGGCAGCGACAACATCCTCATCGCCGACCAGCGCGGCACCACCAACCTGGCCCAAGGCACTAGCACTGGCACTGGCAACACCACCGAGTTCGACCAGTCCGGCACCGGCAACCTGGCGTTCACCACGCAGCTGTATGGCAGCGACAACATGATCACAGTCAAACAGGCTGACACCATGAACGTGGCTTATGTGACACAGGGTGGTACTGGGAACATTGCCAGTGTTGATCAGAGTGGCATGACCCAGATGGCGACTGTGCAGCAAACGGGCAGCGACAACCGGGCGACTGTGTTTCAGCAATAATCGCAAGGCAAAAAAAAACCGCGGCCCTGGGTGGGGGGCGCGCGGTTTTTTTATGGGCTGATTGATCGTTCCCACGCTCCGCGTGGGAATGCATCCCGTGACGCTCTGCGTCACATCCAGAAGCGGAACGCGGAGCGTCCCTGGCGGCATTCCCACGCAGAGCGTGGGAACGATCAGTTACGTGGGTGAGTCTTGCGGATCGATGTTATCCAGCGCCCGATTTACCGCCAGGTCGGCCAGCATGATGACCTGCTGGATGCCCAATAACATGCTGCGCTGCGGCCCCTCCGGAAACACCGCGAAATCAGTGGCCATGACACTGGCTGACGCCAGAGATTCGCAGGCATGGGCTAATAGGCTTTCGGTGTCGATGTCCGGGGCGATGAGGAACATCGTGCCGGGTTTGCGTATCGGGGAGTCTTTGGGGGGATTGGGTGTGGGTTTGAACATGGGGAAGCTCCGTTATACCTGATGGAACCACCAGAACCTGTCGCTAAACAAGTAAGGGTGGCGGCTGTACGCAGGTTAGCGAACCGAGAGGTATAAGACCCGGCAGACCCGAGGGTCTCCCGCGCACAGCCACCATATCGAAACTGCGGACATAAGATCGCCTGCAATATAGACGGGTGCATTGTTGCACTTATACCTGGTCGGGTCGCTAAACCCGATCGCTGGATTGGCAGCGATGGGGAAACGATAAAGACCAGGTACAAAGCACACAAGCCGGCGGATTCTGGCGTAGTCGTAGGCAACGGCGCAAGGATCTGTAGCTTTCAGGAAGTAACGCTAAACGCCATTAAACACGCCCCTCGAATCAGCACATATTCCCTGTGTGCGAGCCTGCTCGCGATTGCGGTGTTTCATTCAACATTGATGTCAGCTGACCCATTGTCATCGCGAGCAAGCTCGCTCCCACAGGGGATTGAGTACGGCCGGGAACAACTGCTCGGCTGTCAGGCCGTCTCGCGTGTTTTGTGCACGACGCGGATCAACTGTGGGAGCGTGGCTTGCCCGCGATTGGCCCTGTCATTCAGCCAGTAACCCGCTGACAAACCACCCTCCCCCAAACACCGAGAAAAATTCGGACTTCCCCTACAAGCCAAACTGAATCCCCCGGCATCCACCATTGAGCCCTATCGCCAAAGTGCCCCGTTTCCAAGGACCGGGTACAAAGCGTGACCAAACTCATCCCCCAACACCAACTCGCTGGCCAGCGCGGCCAGGTACTCGACAGCCATCAAGCCATCGACGCCCTTCGCCAAGCCCTGAACTACCCGTATGACTTACAAGGCTTCGACGACCTGCTGAATGCTGTAGGTGCCAACCACTCCAACTACATGCAGGCCGCCCACCAGCAAAAACTGATCAACGCCGTGAGCAACGGTGATTGGGTAATGGTCACACCTCGCGTCAATCTGGATAACAGTGGCGGTTCATGGAATGGTTTTAAGTCCAAACCCGAACCACCACCGGCGCAACATCTGGTCGAAGATCACGGCTTCACGCAGCCCAAACCGGCGGAGTCCGGATTTCACATAATTGAAAAGCCCATGAGCCTTGAGTCGCTGGAACGCTCGCTGTACGAAGGCTCACCAAGCGATGCATTACTACGAGAATTTCGTTCACTCAATCGCCATCTCGGTGAAAGGGTGAAACCGGGGCAAATGGTGATCTTCAGCGATCCACGGCATTACATGTGCCGGCGAGAAGAGGCGCAGATGATAATTGCTGCCGAGAAGGTCAACGAGGCGCTCAAGGATCTGAGTGATGAAGAGGCTTCGTTTATGGTTGAACACCATGAAGTGATTGAGCCGTTTCTGGAGGTGTCGGCGGGATCGTTGGGTGTGGTGTCGTTCATGATTGGGCAGCATCTGGAGGGTTTGAAAAATGCCCTCAAAGAACTGGAGGAGCTGCATCAGCAACAATATCGCCAGTACCGCAATCTGCATTCGCCAGAGTTTTTTTCCAAGCGTAAACGACTTATGGCGAAGCTTGATGCCAGCCTTGGGTCACTCGTACGCAAAGGCACCGGCATTGCGGATCACCCGAAACTCAAGCGAGCCTTGGGGTTATCAACTCGCAGAACGATTCATCGTTGGGACAAGGCTGGGGCACCAACACAGTTGCCTGGGTACGCAACGAACATTGAGGGTGTCTCACGAGCGGCAAAATATATGAAAGCTGGTGGTTATGTCGGGATTGGTCTGCAGTTAGGCGCATCCAGTTTAAAAATTCATGAGGTATGCACTACTGGTCGCGAGGATGAATGCAAGCAAATGAAATTTGTTGAGGGCGCAAAAATGGTGGGCGGTACAGCCGGAGCTGTCGCCGGGGGTGCAGCAGGCTCGAAAATAGGCACCTCTGTGTGTGCAAAAGTAAAAGGACTCGGAAAACTCGTTTGTGTACTCGTTGCCGGCGCGGTAGGCGCCACCGGAACCGGAACGCTGATGACCGACGGCAGCGAACTGATTGGGCAAGAACTCTATGAGCATTCTGAATAATGGAACTCACTAGAACAACACTCGCCTGGGTCTGGGGAGCGCTTATCCTGCTGAGCCTTTTCGACGTAGCTATCATTTTTTATGCTGCTCATACAAAACTCGAAGCGCTGGAAAAGCATTTCAAGCAACTGGATTCCATATGCGTCAACCGCCTCACGTGGGGCACGGGGCATCATGGAAGAATTTTTCGTCTGGCCGCAATCAGCGCTTTAATCTCGTCTAAAAAAATTCAGCGCCAGGAACCCTTATCAGTTGAAGAAGTGAAACGGTTGCCTAAAAGGCTTAAGCGCTGGGCAGCGTATCCATTTCATGTTGCCTATTTCGTTACAGGGGCGGTGGTGGTTCTTTGGTTATATGGGAAATACACCGGCCTACTCAAATGAAGAACCAGCAGCTAATTCTACGACCCAATACGAGTCCCTACATTCATGAATGAAGCCAAAGACATTTCTCTTATCTTAGGCATGGGTATGTTTTTATTAATTTTTATCAGCCAAGGGGTTCTTTTGTACGCAGCCTATTTCAAGCTCGATCACATTGAAAAACATTTCAGTTCTTATGGTTGGAGGCGCGCCCGATCAAGTGTTCGAAATGGCCCGATTGATCGAATGAGGCGACTTAGGGAAATTGGTGAACTAATGGGCACACCCAATCATCTTTGCATGTTTGATCATGAGTCCTTTCGAGAGGCGGAACTTTTGCCAACGCCGCTGAAGCGATGGGTCGTCATCCCGAGAACCTTAATATTTATCGCATTTGGAATCATCTTGTTTTTGTGGGTAGGCGACGGTTATTTGAACTTGATTTGGACCATCTCCAATCCTATGAGTGAAATGGCGTTAGCCTTCACTGCTGCTTGGGTTGCTTCCGTGATCGTCTTTTTAATGGCTATGTCATTGCGCGCCGGACTCTCTTTTTTCAAGCTTGAGGAATTCGAATCCTATCTTGAGAGTTCATACTTCATCGGCCGCAACCGCCGGGTGTTGGGTGACGGGTTGCTCGGTCGCCTCTGCCGCTTGACTCACATTTCTTTGATGCTGGCGCCAGATAGCGATTTTGTTTTTGGCAGTGATGCGCAGGTGATAAAAGCCGTTAAGACGTTTCCTGGCCATCTTCGACGTTGGATCGAAATCTCGCAGAGATTTACTGCCTGTTCATTCTTCGGTTTGGTAGCGCTTTGGGGGCTGGGGAAGGTCACTGGACTACTGGGCTAACACGCAACGCTTAGACGCATATCTAGATTTTTGCATCCAGATACTAGAGGCCGCTAAAACGCGAAGTCCTTGAAAGGACTAGCCGCAAGGGCGAAAACCTAAGTGGCCGTTGCCGCAGGAATGGATATGTACACCTGAAAGAAATAGGTCGGCTGTCAGGCCGCCATCGCAGCGATGCGGCGACCCGACAAGCCAGCTCCCACAATTAATCGGCGCACACTCTGCCCTTCACCACTCAACAGGCCG
This sequence comes from Pseudomonas sp. Hz4, assembly GCF_054898165.1. Taxonomy (NCBI): domain Bacteria; kingdom Pseudomonadati; phylum Pseudomonadota; class Gammaproteobacteria; order Pseudomonadales; family Pseudomonadaceae; genus Pseudomonas; species Pseudomonas sp. Hz4. The sequence continues at coordinate 3,915,549 of NZ_CM142719.1, forward strand.
AGCGTTAGCTCGCCTGCGGCTCTTGTTCTTGATCCACCCGCCCCTTCACGCCCTGAGCCTCTCCGTCAACCCGGAGCTACCTCCGCCGGTGCCTCTATCAATGTTGATCCCCGCTGCATTAAGACTTGCAGGTAAGCCTTTTGCTTACTTTTTGCTGGGCCGGCACTCCGGCGTTTGAAAAAGTGAGTCGCTGTAAAAGCGAAACCATTAGCGGCCGTTACCGCAGAAATGGATATGTACACCTGGAAGAAATAGGTCGGCTGTCAGGCCGCCATCGCAGCGATGCGGCGACCCGACAAGCCAGCTCCCACAAGGGTTTCGTGTGCATCCGAAAAAGCGAGGTCGGCCCGAAGGCCGCCTCGGTTCACTCTTCCTCACCCTCAGGCACAACCTTGTTCTGAGTCAGATAACGGTCAAGCGTCGCATTGTTATCAGGCGAAGAATTATCCCCCGCCACCTGCCACAAATTCCGCTCAATCCCCTGCGCCAGCAAATGCCCAACGGCCGCCTCGATCGCCGACAACACACACAACTGCGCCGGCTCGTTCGTGGTGTAACCCACCTCAGCCTCCAGCAACTTCTTGAACTCGATAAACTTGAACACCCCGGCACTGCGCCCAACAGAGTAAATCGTCTTACTCGTCATCACATTGGCCAACACCTGCCCACTGCGCACATCGACGGCACGAAGGTTCACCGACACCTGATCCACCCGATACTCACGGGAAATATCGATCCCCAGATACCGCGCCCCTTCCCCGCCACTGCGCACGTTGGTGTCATAGGCAATAATCCCGCCCTCCAGCATCAAATTGGCGGCCTGCAACGGCGGCAACTCGCCCTGGATATTCACCGGCGTATTCGGCTTCTTCTGCGAGGCGCGAATGATCTTGCGTTCAGTCAACAGGTTCTGCAGCCCTTCCCGTTCCAGCACCACAAACCAGCCACTGGCCTGCAACGCATCCATCAACATGCTGGCCGCGCCCTGCGTCACGCTGGTGGAAAACGAACTGGCCGGGGTCGGTTTGTACTGCCCGGTCTGATCCCGGAAGCCATACACCACCGCCATCAACCGGCCCTTGGGTCGTGGCATGTTCAGCAAGTCGTAATAGGTCGACGCCCGAGGTGTCAGGGTCGGTGATTCGGTGTCTTGCTCGGCCCCCATCGGCTCGCGCAAACTGCACCCTTGTAATGTCGCCAACATTAGCCCTAGCGCTATTATTTTTTTCATATCCTTAACTCCCCATCGACCCAAATCCCCGTCAAGGGGCCAGGCCATTCACCTGAATTTCGGAAACTTCACCGGTCGCTCGGTCGGTCACTTCAATAGTCAGTGCCCCGGAGTCATCGATGACGTTCACAACAAAAGCGTCGGTGGTCAGGCTCCCGGCATTGCCCGCGGAGATGTTGTCCATCAACTGACCTAGCAGTCGTGATTGCAGCTGACTGGTGAAGCGCTCCAGGGCCGAAGCGCCGGCCACGGACGCACGGTCCTTCAAGTCAGGGTCGTCGTAGTCGTTCTGCGCCTGGGCGTTGTTGAGCAACCAGGTCCCGTTCAATGGGTTGCCGCCGAACGATGGGTTGACGGGCGTGTAGACCAGCTCCGTGGCCTGGACCAGCCCACAGCTGCCAAGCCCTAGTAACCACATGCCCGTGCGTTTCGAGAAAGTTCCAATGTTCATAGTTCGTCCCTCTCAAGGTCGGTGGTGTCCTGCAACAAGGCTTCCAGCTTGCGCTGGACGATCTGCACGCGGACCAGATCGGCAGCCTCATAGGCCTCGTCCTTCAACTCCACGGTGTTCGGCGGCAGGAAGCGCCGATAAACCAATCGTTGCTGATATTCCACGGTCACCAGGCTGCCCCAGCGTGCCGAAGGTCGTTCACGCACCACCAGGTTGAAGTCCATCGGGCTGGTGGCGCGCAGGCGTTCACTGAACGAGTAGTAAAAGTCGTGGCCGATGTGCGAGATCGTGTCGTCGACGATAAAACCCAACATTTCGTCTTCTTCGGCGGCCGACACGAAAGACGTCATCAGCATCAGGACCAGAGCCGGTAGCCAGTGTCTGTTCATGGCATCACCGCCCCAACGCCTGACGCGTTTTTGGAGGGGCCTTTGGGCGCGGACGCACCCTCGAGGAAGGCCTTCTCGGCCACGAACTGCCAGTCCTTGTAACTCGCCATGCCGGTGAAGTCCGACCATTGAGTGGGGAAATCCGCCTGCTTGAGCGGCTTGTCCGTAGAGGGGCTGTTGAGGCCGGTGATGCGCCCGTCGAAACCACGCATCAGCGTCCATTCGCCCCCCCCGATCGGGTCCGGGTACAGGTTGCGCAAGTGGTGTTTGGGCGACGGAAAACGCTCGTCCTGCACCAGGTCCGCCAGCGCTTGAGGGTACTGGGCCAGGCCAGGTGAACTGCGGTAGTAGCTGCGCAATGCCTGAGCGTATTGAGTACCGACCCAGAGCAACTGGCGTTCACGATCACGGCGCGAGGCGGTGGACCATAACTCGCCAGCGCTGGCCAGGCCCATGCCCATCAACATGATCAGAAACAGCACGCCCAGGTAAGTAAAACCGGCCTCGTTTGAGGGTTTACCACTCAGAATACAGGCTGCCATCACGCGCCCTCCCTGTGGCACCGCTTTTGATATCGGCGACCCCGCCCGGGACGCCGTCAGGCGGCGCCACCAACACCCAGAGGTCTTTGCGTTCAGCGATCGGGTCCATCGGCGGGTTGCGCAGGTAACGCTGCTCGACCATCTGTTCGATGGAATCGGGATAACTCCCGGTGTCGCCGTAGTAGTGATCCAGTGCTTCACGCATGGCCGACAGGCTCTGGCGCAGCGTGGTCTCTTTCGAGGCCTCGAGGCTGTTGAAATAACGTGGCAACGCGATGGTCATCAGGGTGGCGATGATTGCCATGACCACCATCAGTTCCAGCAGGGTAAACCCCTTTTCCCGACGCATAATCTCACCACTCCCGGTAGGCGATGCCGTTGAGACCCTTGCCGCGAGCCTTGGAGTAAACGTCAAAGACGTCTTCGCCTTCGCGCGGGTTTTGAGCCGTACTGTCGTAGGAGCGCACGCCCCAGCCGCCTTCGTCGTCACGCTTGACCGGCGCCAGCGGGTCATGGGGCACACGCCGTAAAAAGAAGAACTTGGCGCCCTTGGCGCTGCGCACATCGCGCACACCGTCCACCAGCACTTGCAGGTTCGGCGGGTAGCCGCTGCTGTTCAGGGATTTCTCGATATAGCCGGCGTCGAAAGCACGTTTGTAGGCGTCGATGGCATCGCGAATCTGGTACAGCGCAGCGCGCAGATCCTGCTCCTTGCCCCGGCGTACCACGGTCTCGGTCAGCGGCGCAGCCATGCCGGCCAGCAAGCCGATCAGGGCCAGCGTCACCACGACTTCGATCAAGGTAAAACCGCGTTGCGAGGCGTTCATGATCAAGGCTTCTCGACGACAACGTGGGTGGAGGCAACCGGAGCACTGAGGGTCTCTGAGCGAATCGCCGAGTCCATCCCACGGTCCGGTGCCTGAATGTGCATGCTGGTTTCGGTACCGGTGGTGAACTCCATGTCCGACGGGCTCTGGTACGGCAGGTTGCGCACGATCCGCGGCGTGATCGACAGCACCAGCTCCGACTTGCCGACTGTGTCCTTGTTGCTGCCAAACAAGCGGCCCAGGCCGGGAATATCACCAAGGCCGGGGATCTTGTTGCCGGTGGCGCCATGGTCGTTGCGCATCAGGCCGGCGAGGATCTGGGTTTCGCCGTCATGCAGGCGCAAGGTGGTTTGGGCGTTGCGAGTATCGACTTGGACAGGAATGGTGCCCTGACGGGTGGGTTCCAGTGGCGTGGCGTTACTCACTTCCAGGGCGATTTTGATCGCCACTTCGTTGTTCAAATGCACGGTCGGCTGCACTTCGAGCTTCAGACCGACGTCCAGGTAGGTGACGCTTTCAGTGATCACCGGGCCTTGAGTCGAGGGCACCGAAGTGGCGCTGATGATCGGCACGCGCTGACCGATGTGGATGCGCGCCTGTTCGCGGTTGCTGACCCGAATCACCGGGCTGGCCAGGGTGTTGATGTCGTTGTCCTGGGCGTTGATCTTGGCCTGCGGCGACGGAGAGATGGAGATCCGGCTGGAGTTGATGCCTTTGAGTTGATCGAGCAGAGTCACGGCCGAGCCGTCGCTGTTGACCACGCCGAAAGTGTTCGGCCATTGCAGGCCAAGGTCGAGAATCCGCTGGGTGGCGACTTCCATCACCTCCACTTCCAGCACCACTTCAGGGTTGGACTGATCCTGCGATTGCAGGAGTTTTTCGGCCATGCGGATCGCGTCTTCAGAGTCGCGCATGGTCAGGGTATTGAGGCGTTCATCGACAAACACGTCGCGGGTCTTGAGCATGGTTTTGATCATGTTCAGCGCGGTGTTGGCATCGATGCTGGTCAGGTAAAAGGTGCGCATCACCAGCTCTTGGTAATCCTTGACCTTCTGCGGCGAGTCCGGGTAGATCAGCAAGGTGTTTTCGTTCACCACTTTCTGGTGCAGCTGGTTCTGTTGCAGCAGCAATTCCACAGCGTCTTCGATGCGCACGTCACGCACGAAGATCGTGGCTTTCATGTCCGGGCGCAGGTCCTTGTCGAAGATGAAATTCAAACCGGCGACCTGCGACAGCACTTCGAAGATGGTTTTCAGGTTGGCGTCGCGAAATTCCAGGGTCACCGGACGGTCCAGACGGGTCCGCAGTTGTGGATACGCAATCACGTTGCGGCTTTGCACCAGGCGGACGTTGCTTTGCAGCTCCAGCGCCCCTTCATTTTTCGGGTCCAGTTCGAGGATCTGTTTCAACTGACGGTCGGCGCCGTAGATATCGCCGCGCCGCAGGTCGCCACGGGCCAGTTCAAGTTTTTCATCCAGGCTGCGCATGTGATCGAGCTGACGCAGCGAGTCCTGGGCACGGCGGTTGTTCGGTTCGATGGTCAACACCCGGCCGTATGCCTGGCGGGCAGAAGCGAAATCACGCTGGGCGCGATCCATGTCGCCCTGGGTCAACAGCGCCGTCACCGCACGGGCACGGCCGCTGTTCAGAGCCAGGTGCAGCTCGGTGTCGCGAGGGTTTTCCCTGAGCCCTTCCTCGATACGGGCCAGGCCGGCTTCGTACTGTCCCGACTCCATCAGGTCAGTCGCCTCTTGTTTGGCGACCTGCGCGGAACTGCACGCGGCCAACCCTGCACAAAGGCAAAGGCTCATCAGCAAACGGGATCTGTTCATTGCGTGCTCCCCACAGACAAAGTCTGAGACAAATGCAGAGGCAGGTAGACAAAGCTGAGTTCCACATCGGAAATCCCTTCTATCCGCCAGGTTTCGTCGATCACATCCCCCTTGCGTACGACGTATATTTTTTCGCCGTCCTGCAAAAACACTTGCAGGTCCGAACGGTCACTCAGCTTGCCAATGAACTGGAAAGGCATCGGTGGTGCGCTGGGGGCTTGCACGACCGGGGTCAGGTTGACGGGTTGTTCGGTGACGGTGGCGAGCTGCTGCGCAGCCTTCCAGCTACGGGCGGCGAACAGGTCGCCAGCCGGGCCCAGGTCCTTGACTGCCGCCGCAGTTTTACCGGCGGACGCGGCGGGCAGCGCACCGCGTATTTTGCTTTTAGCCGGGGTCGCCAGGGCGGCAACCGAAGCATCGCCCTCCTGCGATGACGTGAAATATTCAGGCAGCCAGGTCAGCGCCGACGCCACGCCGAAGAACGCCACCCAGCCCACTACGCGTTTGGTTTTCATCATGACCTCGACAGGTAAAGGGTCATGCGGATCCGCCCGGTGAGGTCGGTGTCGGCGATTTTTTTACGCTGGAACTCCACGTCTTCCACCACCACCGCCGGCAACTGGCCGAGCAAGGCATGCAGGAAGCGCCGCAGTTGCGGGTAGCTGCCGCGCACCGGCAGCAGAATCTGATACCGGGCCAGGTGCGTCTTGGGGTCGATGCCCAGGGAATATTCACCACGCGCCAGGGTGATGTGTTCCTGGGTCGCCAGCGCGTAGATCTTGTCGATGGCCACGGTGGCCTGAGGCTGGGACGGCAACTTGCTGCGGAAATCGTCGAGCTGACGTTGCGGCACCACCGGAGCGGCAACCGTGCCGTCTTCGACGTTGGCCAGGTATTCGCCGGCTTCCCGAGTCTGTTGGCTGAGGGTTTGCAGCGACTGCCAGTCAGGCATCAGGCCCACCAGGCCATACGCCAGCGCCAGCAGCAACATCGCCAGCCCTGCCAGGCCGGGAGTGCCCAAGCCTTGCAAGTATTCGTGGACGATCAATCTAGGGATTTGCATCGCCAATCTCCCAAGTAGCCGACAGGTTGAATTGCACCGGGTGTTCCGGCACGTTCGCGACGATTTCGTGGCTGAGCAGCGACACATCGGACAGCTCGTCGCTGGCTTCGAGGCTGCGGTGGAAGTCGAGCATGGCTTCCAGGTCCCGCGCTTCGGCGCTGATTCGCACCTGGCCTTTGCGGGCATCCGGGGTCAGGGTCAATAAAGCAATGTCGTCCCGGGGCATGGCTTCGAGCATGGCGAACAGACGCTCCCAAGGCCGGCGCAATTGCTGGGACACTTTGCGCATCTCGGCCAGGTTGTGCGCCTGTTCGCGGGTTTCGGCCGGGGTCAGGCTGACTTTGCCGCCGGTGTCGCCGGTGAGTCCACGCTGGGCAGTTTGCAAATGGCCTTGTTGTTGCGCGGCCTGTTCACTGAGGTGTTGCTGAACCAGCAAGCAGGTCAGCGTCAGCACCACGCCACCGGCCAGCAGGCTCCAGCCCAAAGGGCCCGAGCGGCGAGGCGGCTGGAAATCGAGCATCAGGGCGCGCATATCAGGCCACCGCTCGGGACATGACGTACAAGCCATCGCGTACGGATGTCCGGTCTTCTTCGAGGGCGCGCAGGTGCACACCGGGTACGTCAGGGTGCGAGTCAATGCGCGCCGGCGCATGCAGATAAACGCTCAGCGGCCGGTCGCTGATGGACGCCTGCAATTGGTTTTCACGACCGATCAATGCCGTCAGTGCGGCGTCGCTGTCGCTGCTGCCCACCGAACGCACCGATGTCCAGCGCCCTTCCCGGGCCAGCAGCAACACGCTGCGCACCGGCTCGGCGACCACGAACAGGAAGTCGTCGGCGTCCAAGCTTTTATCGAAATGATTGAACGCCGCCATCAGGTACGGCTGCACCGAACGCAGGCGCAGGCCACAAGTAGCGACCTGCGTTCGCAGCTGCGTCAGCAAGTCTTGCGGCAGCGCGGTGGCGACCCGGTCGTAGCCCGCCGGTTCAGCCGACAGCACCATGCTCCAGGGTTGAGTCGGCACACCGTAAAGGTCTTCGAAACACAGTTGGGCAAAACCGAGCAATTCGGCAGGGCTGCTGATCTGTTCGCTCCAAGGCACCAGACAGAAGCGGCTGAAGTGCCCGGAGATCACCACACTCAGTTCGGCACCGGGACGGGTGTGCTCGACCAGCAGACGGTCGAGCGTTTCCAGGGCCACGGCCCAGGCATGGAAGCCTTCGTCGATAAAACCGATGCTGCCCAGCCAAAGGGTTTCACTGCCACGGCGCTGGCCCAGCCCGACACCACTGGCGCCGAGCACGGCGACAAAACGATCACGAGATAAAAGTGACACGATTGATCTCCTCGAGCGTGGTCCGCCCCTCTGCAACCAGCTCCAGTGCCGACTCGCGCAACAGGCGCAAGCCACGGCTGCAAGCCAGGGCCTTGATTTTCGAAATGGGTTGGCGCTCGACGATCATTTGCCGCAGCTCGTCGTCGAGGTGCAGCAGTTCGGCAATCGCTGTACGCCCGCGGTAACCGGTGCCCCGGCAATGGCCGCAGCCCTTGCCGTGGACGAAGTGGTAGTGATCGACCTTTTGCGGATCGAGGCCCGAAGCGCGCAGTTCTTCGTCAGTCGGGTTGCTCGGCGCGCTGCAACTGGCGCAGACCAGTCGGATCAAGCGTTGGGCCAGCACGGCATTGAGGGCGGAGACGAGGCTGTAAGGATCGATTTCCATCTGAGTGAAGCGGCCGATCACGTCGAACACGTTGTTGGCGTGAATGGTGGTAAACACCAGGTGCCCGGTGAGCGCCGATTGCACAGCGATCTGTGCGGTGTCGGGGTCGCGGATTTCACCGACCATGATCTTGTCCGGGTCATGGCGCAGGATCGAACGCAAACCACGGGCGAAGGTCAGGCCTTTCTTTTCGTTGACCGGGATTTGCAGCACGCCCGGCAGTTGGTACTCCACCGGGTCTTCAATGGTGATGATCTTTTCCACGCCGTGGTTGATCTCGGTGATCATCGCGTACAGCGTGGTGGTTTTGCCGCTACCGGTCGGGCCGGTCACCAGCACCATGCCGTAAGGTTCGGCCGCCAGCCGACGCAGATGGCGCAGGATTTCATCTTCGAAGCCCAGGGCTTGCAACTGCACGCCGCAGACCTTGTCGGCCAGGTCCTGTTTGTCGAGGACCCGCAGCACCGCGTCTTCGCCGAAAATGCTCGGCATGATCGAGACCCGAAAGTCGATCTGCCGGCCGCTGATGCCGATCTTGAAGCGACCGTCCTGGGGCACGCGTTTTTCGCCGATGTCCAGTTCGGCCATGACCTTGACCCGGGAAATCACTTGCTCGGCGAACTCGCTGCCCTGGATTTTGCTGATGTTGTTCAACACGCCATCGATCCGGTATTTGATCACCAGGCCGCTGCCGGTGGTGCCCAGATGGATATCGCTGGCGTGCATTTTCAGCGCGTCGTAGAGGGTCGAGTTGACCAGTTTGACCACCACGCTGGCGTCTTCGCTGATGCTGGTCAGGGACAGGCTTTGCAGGGTATCGATTTCGATAGTGGCGCCGGCCTGGGCGTTGAGCGATTCCACGGCGTGGAAGCTCTCCTCGTGGCGTGCCAGGTAGGCTTTCAGGTCATCGGCATGCACCAGGTACAGCGGCGCGCCGTGCAGGCAGTCGTCGATCCAGGCCAGACGAGTCGTGTCGAACGGGTCGGCAAACACACCAATGACCGCATCGTCGTGACGCAGCAGGATGAATTCGCGCTTGAGGCATTGGGCCAGGGTGACCCGGTCGAACACCGGGGTGGCTTGAAACAGGGCGTCGGTGTCGAGCACCGGATAATGCAGGGTGGCGCCGAGGCACTGGATGAAGGGCATGGGGGCCAGTTCGCACAACACCCCGAGGGCTTCCAGGATACGTTCGCCGGAACGGGTGGCCCTGGCCCGGGCCTGAGCCAGTTGTTCACTGGAAAATCGAGACGGTACACAGTCCAACAGCGCCGGTTCGACGGCAAGGGATAGACGGTCCATGGCATGCTCTCCAACGCCGGGGGCTTTGAGCCCTGTCGACGCGGCAGGCCATTGCGGCGGATGCCGGAACGTCTTGTCGCGCCACTACTCCCCGGTGAGCACTTGTCCGTCGTCTGGTGCCATGGAGGTCGATAGACTTCGTCGACGATCTGCCAGCACCCAACTGCCGTCGTACAACTGCAGCGGGAAACTCTCGGTCCTGCTCTGGCGTCGTTCGACGAATCCCTCGGACATGCTCGCTCTGGGTTCGCGCTCCATCCCCAGAAGGTCGCAGACTGCTCGGGCCAATTCCGCCATTGGAAACGGTTTGAACAGGATATGGCTGACTCCCAGTTGCCGGGCCCGCTCACAGACTTCAGCGGTTGGATGCCCGGTAATCAGCACAAAATGACATTTCCTGTTCTGGCGGACAGCATCGAGCACCTCAAAGCCTTCCATGTCGGGCAAGCGGTAATCGAACACCATCACATCAGGTGCAAACTGTTCGGCTTCACCGATACCCGTCACACCGTCATGTGCAATCCGGACGTCGAGCTCTTGCGCCTGAAGGTAATCCTTGAGGTTTTCGGCAAGGAGCTGTTCGTCTTCGACAACCAGTACTTTGTTTAACAAGGTCGACTCCTTGAAACTGCAGGTCCGATGTTCCAGCCCTGGGAGTACGCGCCTTCACTGAGGCTAACGCACACTTCATGCCAGGCTGAGCGCCGGTTTTTTTACCGTTGCACGTCTCTGATTTTCATGAAAAAACCACTTCGTCCAGAAACTCCATCCCCCAAAGGCGGGGAAGCGCTCGGAGGTGCCTTGAAACTATTCCCCACTATTGGGGGGAAACCTTCAATCATCGTCAATCCGTTCGATTCGATTGCTTGATCGCAGCTGCGCGAGAATCTGTAGACGAACCTGAGCCTGTTGCTGTCGGGCAAGGTAAGCCCTGACCATTTCAAGCCCTTGCACCTCTGAGACATCGGTCGCCTCCAGGCGGTTCTGCAGGTAGATTAAATGCCAGCCCAACGGTGTACGCACCGGTGTACTGACAGCCCCCGGTGCCAGGGCAAAGGCCACTGCTTCGAATTCCGGCATCATCCGCCCACGAGGAAAATAGCCCAGATCACCGCCCTCGCTCGCGGAAGCGTCATCGGAACCCGTCCGGGCCACGCTGGCAAAGTCCTCACCCTGACTGATTTTCACACGCATCTCCTCTAAGCGTAGCCGGGCCGCTTCAACGGTGGCGGAATCAGCGCCTTGCGGCACTTTGATCAGAATGTGCCGTGCCTGGATTTCTTCCGGCCGGCTCATCTCGGCGCGATACTCCTCATAGAACGCACGGACCTTTTTTTCGTCTGGCCCGGCGACCTTGGCGAGGTCGGCAAACACCCGCTGGGCCGCAAGCTCACGGCGGGTGTACTCGGTATAGGCGGCCTCGTCAAAACCGGCGTCTTCCAGGCGCCGGGCGAACACATCGGCACCGCCCATGCCTTGCCGGGTCTGATCGACCTGGCTTTGCACCACCTCGTCACTGATCACCACCCCGCGCTTGACGGCTTCCTGCCACAGCAATTCTTTGTCAATCAAGGCCGTCAGTGCCGCCTGACGCAACTGCTTGTAGGCCTTGGGATTGCGGATACTGCCCAGCGCCCGCCCCCGGTCCTCCAGGTACTCGGCGAAATAGCGCTCCAGGCGAAACTCGGAAATTTCCTCGTCATTGACCCGCGCGGCGGCCGGGCCCTCGCTGCCGAACGCCAAGGGAACCCACAACGTGAGCAGGAGCAGCAGCGTCTTGAGCATCATGATCGAGACCTCCGGTCAGGGTGTAGCGGCAATAGGTTTGTAGGGAGCGACCAGATAAAAGCGCTGGTCGGGCAAGTCCACGGTGACGATATGCGCGCCGCTCAAGCCCAGGCGGCGGCCCGGGCCGAAGCTGATCAGCGGGGTCAACCCGGTATCGAAGTCGTGCAGGCCTTCCAGCGCACTGATGAGTTTCTCGCGGCTGGCATCGCGCCCCGCCTGTTTCATGCCTTCGCTGAGCAGCAACATCGAACTGAACGCGCCGACTTGCAGCACCGCATGCTGACCGCCGAGCCCCTGGTGCTTGCGCAATTGGGTCAGGGCCAGGCGTCCGGCCAGCGTCCAGTCACTGGGTACGAACGGATAAGCCAGAAACACCCGCCGGGAAAAAGCACTGGGCACCTGCAACAGATCACCCGCCACCTGGTTCGACGCAGCGAACAGGTAAGGCACTTGTCCCGCCTCCTGCAAGCGCTCGGCGAGGCGACTGAAACCGCCGCCGCTGCCCAGGTAAAACACCGAACGCGAGCCCAGTGGCAGTTCGTCCTGCGCCGAGTCGTAAGCTTTCAGACTGACCTTTTGCCAAGCGTGGTCTTGCAGATACTGGCCGAGGTTCTGCGCCGCCAACCGTTGACTGGGCTCGTCCGCGTAGGTGATCAGCGTCGGTCCCTGGAGCACCCGCAAACTGTCGGTGGCGTAATCGGCCAGGGCGATCAACTGCTCGCGCAAACCCGGCAGCGGTTCGAAAATCTGCCGACTGGGCTGCGCCGTGCCCAGCAACGACAGCGGTCCGATCAGCGGAATGCCGGCCCGCTCCAGGCGCGCGGGCAGATCCAGGTCCAGTGCCGGTGCCAGCGGCGCGATCAGGGCGAACACCTGTTCTTGCTCGATCAACTGATCCAGCGCCTGCTCGGCACTGGCGCGGTCCGGGCCTGGATCGACGATGGTCAGGCGCAACTGCCGGCCATGAACCCCGCCCGCTTCGTTGATTCGCGCGACGCTGCCCTTGAGCACTGCCGCCACCGTGGCACCCTCCTCGCTCAACGGTCCCAGGCGTGGCAACAAGGTGCCCAGGTGCAGGCTGTCAGGCGTCAGGCCGGGGTCGCGGTCATCGGCCACGCGTTTGAGGTAGGCCGTGAGGTTGCGCTGATCATTCGTCGACAGGACGAATCGCGGCATCGCCGGATCAAGCCGATTATTGCCCGGATCACGCCCTTCCTGAATGGCACGCGCCAACGTGCCTTCGGTATACGCCGGGTAATGACGGCCATTGATGTGCTGCTGGCCGTAGGTGCTGGTGAGCCGCGACCAGCTGAGATCCGGCGGTCGCACCCCGCCTTCGGGCCGCCCCAGGCCATCGGCGCCGTGGCAGTTGGCGCACGGCAGGCTGGTGGCCGGCAACAGCATATCCGCCGCCCCGACCCGCGCCATAATCGGCTCGCCACTCCCGGACAGACCCTCGCGATACAGCCGTTTACCGGCGCTTTCGTTGGGGCTCAGCGGCAACGCTTCGGCGGCGAAATGGAGGCCGCCGAGCAGTAACAGGCCGAGGACGAGTGAGGTTTTCATGGCGCAGGCTCAACGGCCGGCTACGGGCATTGTCAGCAACTGCAAGCGCTGGGCAATGGCGGCGGCCGGGGCATCGGGACGGATTTTGCTCCAGCGTTTGTTGGCCACGTCACCCACGATCAGTTGTGTTGAATGCTGCTCGGGAGTTGGCACGATCTGGCCGATGCGTCCCAGTACCAGGTCCATCTGCGCCTTGTCGCCAGTAAGAAAAAGCCAGTGGGGGCCATCGACGCCCTGCTTCAAGGTGTAAGCCTTGAGTACCGCCGGGGTGTCCCGCAGCGGATCACTGGTAAGGGAGATAAAAGTGATGCCGTCAGCCTTGTCGCCCAGTAACTCACGCACTTCCTTGAGCTTGCGGGTGATCAGCGGGCAGGCATCGTTGCAACGGGTGAAAATCACGTTGACCAGCACCACGCGGTTCTGCAGCGCGTCGCTGTAGAAACGCAGGGTCTCGCCGTTCTGGTCCTGCAACGGCGTGTCGGTAAACCAGGTTTTCGCATCGCGGGTGCCAGTGCCCGTCACCCTGCCCGGTGGTGTGTCAACGGCGGCCGCGGGGGCCGGCTCTTCGTGCCCTTCATGGGCGAACGCCAGCGAATTGAAAATACAAAAGCAAACCGTCAGGGTGATCCAGTCGAGGGCTCTCATGGCTGCTGCTCCATAGCGATGGCCGTGTGTTTAGCGTGGACGTTGCGCTGACCGCTGAGTTTCTCCACTTCACGGGTCAGCACCGTCGGGTCGGTGAAGCCGTAGTAGCGGGTCCAGTGGCGGCTGTTGCCGTCCCCCACCAGAATCAATGGCTGATGACTTTTGAAGTCCCCGCTGAAGGTGCCCAGACCCTTCAGGGTATCGTTGATCGACTGCGAGCTGCCGGTCAGCCAGCTCCAGCCCGGGCCGTTCTGGAAGTTGCGGGCGTAGTCGTTCAGGCGTTTGGCGTCGTCGCGCTGCGGGTCGATGCTGATCGACACCAGCTGCACCTCGCCGCCGACCCGCGCACCCAGCTGCTTTTGCACCTTGCCCATGATCGACGACACCACTGGGCAGACCGTGGTGCAACGGGTGTAGATGAAGCTCATGACCACAATCTTGTTGGTGACCAGGTCTTTTTCCAGGCGCACCGGTTTGCCGTTCTGGTCCACCAGTGTCACGTTGGCGAACTTGACCTGGGCGCTCTCCGAACGGGCGCTTTTGGCCGGCATTTCGTGACCGGCGTGCTCATCCGCCGAGTGGGCCAGGGCCTGACCGATGCCGGCGGCCAGCAGGCAGAACGTCAGCAATCCACGGCTTGTGAATCGGTTCATGTCGAACTCCTTTTAGTGGGCAGCGCCGGGCAGAACCCGAACGCTGGCAAAATTCTTGTCGTCGAAACTCGCGCCCAGCGACGCTGCGCGTACGTGCAGGTACCAGGCGCCGTGCTGGTCGAGGGTCACCGGGGCTTCATAAACACCGTCGCCCACTTCCAGCGCGGCGACTTGCTGGGCCCGGGATGTCGGGGCCCGGAAGTAGCGCACCTGAACGTCCTTGACCCCGATGCGCTGGACCTTCTGTTTGCCCTGAACGATACGAAAGCGCACCACGTAAGGACTGCCGAGCGCTGCCGTGGATTTGTCGAGCATGAATTCCACCTTCGGCACACCCGCGTGCGGGTTGAGGTTTTTATCCGGCTCAACCAATGCCGTGAAGCAATGGATGATATTCGGCTGGTTCAGCAGGAAGGCCACGTCGAAACGCCCGGCGGCAGGCAGTTTGATCCGGGCGCTGTACAGCCCCGGCTCGACTTCGCGCAGGCTGCGGTCGATGACCATCGCCGCCCGCGCCACTTGCCCACGATTGGGGTAGCCGGACATCGGTGCGTTCATGCCTTCGGCGTAGAAGTAGGTGGTGTTGTCCACCGGGTTGACCACAAACACCGCGTTGTCGTCCCGCGACACGGCCAGGCTCGATGCCAACGGCAAATCACCCGCCAACCGTGGCGCCTGAGGCCCGGCTTCGAAACCCTGGCTGATGGGCGTGCGGCCCTCGCCGAGGGATGACAGGTTGATCATCGTGACCTTGGCCGAGGCCAGTCCGCGAATGTAGGCATAGGCCTTGGTGAACACCACTTGATAGGGTTCGGTGGACACGTTCAGTTCATGGATCAACGAATCGGTGGCCGCATCGATCACCGAGGCCTGGTTCTCCAGGGTGTTAAGCACGATGCCGAAACGACCGTCAGCACTGAAGCCCATCGGGCCCAGGCCCTGTTTCATTTTAATCACCCGCCGTACCGCGAGGCTTGCGGTGTCGACCACGGTCACCGTGCCGTCCTTGCCGTCGGCGACATACACCGCCTGGGACAGCGGCGAGTACGCCACTGACAACGGGTGCGAGCCGGTTTTGAGTTGCTTGCTGATGGTCAGGCTGGCGATGTCGATGAGGCTCAGCGTCCCGTCATCGCGGTTGGTGACGAAGGCAAAACGGCTGTCCTTGCTGAAGGTGATTTCGTGATGCCCGGCACCGGTGGCCAGGTGCTTGAGGGTCTTGAGGCTGCGCGTGTCGATCACCGTCACCCCGGACTCCTCGGCCGACTTCGCGTTGTTGCCGACCCACAGCAGACGCTCATCGGGTTGCAATGCCAGCCGCACCGGGTTGCTGCCAGCGGCAACCGAGTCGATCAACTTGAATTGCTCGCTGTCGATCACCGCAATCTCATCGGCCGTTGGCATCGAGATGAACACCCGCTTGTTGTCACGGGGTGTCACCCAGTCCATTGGCGGCTGCTTGATATCAATGCGCGCCATCGTGCTGGTGATCCCGCCCACCGACACCGACGGGTCGACCACCGAGACACTGGCATCGCGGTTCATCACCAGCAGGAAGTAGCTGTTCAGATCAAGCAACGGCCGCGCGCCAATGCTTGATTTCAGAAATACCCCGACCCGCGACTTGCAGCTGTGCTCCCGGCCTTGAGCCTTGTCGGCGGCGACGGATTCCGGATCGAGCCAGGCCCCCGGGTTCACGCCCGACAAGGGTTGGCCCGAAGCGCTGTCAGTGACCCGAAAGCGTACGTCGGCGAATCCACCTTCGCGCAGCACGCCGTCCTCCGCCAGCGGCCGCACCTCGAGCGCCACCGACACCCCGTCGCGCTTAAGCTTTTGGCCGCTCCAGGTGTCTGGCAGCGCGACCTTGCTCAGCATGTCCGGGGGTGCCGTGCGCCATACCCCCAGCCAGATCAGCGCCAACCCCACAACCAGCGCACATCCGGCCACTTTGATGGTCCTGCTCATAATGCTTCCCCCCTTCAGATCTGTGTCTGCTATGGCTCAAGGTGCCGGAGCCGGTTCAGGTTCGTTGGTCACCCGCAGCAATCCCCAAAGCCCGGCGGTGTTGCCATAAGCACCGTAATCACGGAACAGGTAGTCGCCCGGTATCGCGTTGCTGCCTCCGGCGCTCGGGTGCATGAAGCTGAAGTGCGCCGCCGGCAGGATGCTTTCGCGGGCGCCGATGTACATCGACATCGGGTTGTAGCCGAACCGCACCGAACCCACCCCTGGTGTATTCGTCGGATAACCGCCGGTATCGCTCTTCTCCGACTGGAACGGGTTGACCGACCAGACGTGACCGTCAAGCTGGAAGGTCGTACCGCGGCTACCACCGGTGGGCATCATGATGTGGGTGCGGAACGGTTGCCCCGGCTTCACATGCAGCACCGGCGTTTGCGGATCGCCTCCCACCAGCGCGTTGCTGTAAGCCATGTGCGCATTGGGCACGTCACCATAACCATGGCCGTCGGCACGGCCGAATGGCGCATCCGGTGCCAGCCCGAAGCGGAACCACAGCGGCTCGGCCTTGTAGTTGATGGCCATGCTCGAGTTGTCCTGCGGATCGGTTGGCACACCCAGGCCTTCGGCGGCAATGCCTTCGACCGGCCGGCCGTTGGCCCAGCGGATGTTCAGGGCTTTTTGCCAGACCATCGCAAAGTCGCGGTAGGTGGTTTGCCCTGCAGCGGTGACCGTCGCCGTCACTTTGCGCGCATCGTCAACCCAGGTCGCCCCGATCGGCAGGATGCTCATCGCCCCGCCCAGGCCTTTCTGCGGCTGTTTGATGACGTCCGCCGGGGTGAAATTCAACCCGCCGAACTCCACCGCCGTGGCGTTGATGTTGTCGACACTGCGGCCCAGTTGCGTGATCGGCTTGCCTTCACGCTCCAGGTGCCCGGCGTAGTACTGATAGGTACGCG
The DNA here is from genome assembly GCF_054898165.1 of Pseudomonas sp. Hz4. Taxonomy (NCBI): domain Bacteria; kingdom Pseudomonadati; phylum Pseudomonadota; class Gammaproteobacteria; order Pseudomonadales; family Pseudomonadaceae; genus Pseudomonas; species Pseudomonas sp. Hz4. The sequence continues at coordinate 3,932,478 of NZ_CM142719.1, forward strand.
TCGGGTACGCGCCAACATTGCCAACACGCGGCGGCACGGTCTGGATCGGGTTGGCGCCGACGTTGGTGCCGTCGGATTTTGTGATGTCGTACGCCAGCAGTTGCGCGTGCAGGCCAACGTGGCTGGACGGCCGCATCAGGTTATTGCTGAAGGTGGTCACCCCCAGGCCGCTGTTGCGATCACGCTTGACCACGCCTTGCATCACCGCTGTCTGGGTCAGGTCCGGCATGATCATGGGCAGACGGTTTTCCAGGGTCATTTTGATGCAATCACCGGCCGCCGCGCGCAGCACCAGCGGTTCGACAGGCACACCGGGTTTGAGCTTGCCGGTGATCGGGTCGAGATCACCCTTGCGCACATAAAGGATCGCCGTCGGGTCATGCAGCGGCCCGCTTTGCCCGCCGATGGTGAAGGTCTCACCGTCTTCGGGATCGGTCACGGTGACCTGCGCAATGCTCACGGGGCGCGAGTTGAACACCAGGGTGCCGCCCGCCGGATTCAACGGCCCGCCGACATGCTGACCCATCCCCGCCGGATCGCCGATGGACAGGTTCAGCGGGTTGCCGAGGATGTCGTTGGCCAGCGCAGCGACCACTTCATAGCTGCGTTGCACGGTCGGCCGGGTACCGATGCCATTCGGGTTGGCGCCGTAGCGTGGGCAGATACCATCGAACGCCACAGTGTTGCGCATACCCATCGGTTTCGCGTTGTTCGGCAGCGCGAACAGATCGCTGCGCTGGGCCGTGTAGTTGCGCATCACGCCCCAGATCCCGCTCCAGTATCCTTCCAGGGAGGCATCCATCGAGTACAGGTAGTCACCCGTGGTCGCGGCCGAGCTGGAGACCATCGACACCGGTGCATTGAAGCCCAATTGCTCGGAGATCCCGACCATCTGCGACGAACGCCAGCCCGAGTTGGAGCTGTTGCCGAACCCGGAACCGCTTTGCAGCCATTTCACGCCATGCAGGGTCACGTTGTGCTCTTCTTCGTGACCGCCGGCATGCACCCGCAGCCGCACGTTGTCACCGGTGTAGGTACGCAGCATCGGGGTGAACGGGTCACCCGGTTCTGCGCCGCCACGATTGATGTGCGGCGGGAACAGCGTAGTGCCGCCGGTTGGACCGGTGGCCGCGGTCACCAGGTTCGGCGCCAGGTTCATCGCCGGGATGGCGCGGTCGGTGCGGCTTTGCATGGCATACGCCAGGTCGCCGCCGAGGCCGTCGGCTTGCATGCCGCGCTTGCCGTCCGGGCCGACCTTGTTCGGGTCGTACACCCGCAGGGCCAGCGGTTCGTTGCGGTAATTGACCACGAACATGCCAGGGTCATCGACTGAGATGGCTTGTGGGCATGGCCGGCTTGGGCAACCGGGCACTTGCCCGCCTTGCACTTCGACGATCCCTTCCAGCAGGTTGCTGGCGTTATTACGCACCGGTGGGTTGATCGCGTAGCGGAAGCTGTCGGCGGTGGCCGGGAAGGCTTGCGGATCGGGCACGCCATTGGGGCCGGCGCCTACATATACACCCGCTTCATAGGCGTGCTGGAAGTCGCTGTACTCAAGGAAGAACTCACGGAAGCTGTCGTTCTTGCCGTCACCATCGATGTCACCGGTGGAAATCACCGCTTGCCATGAAGTCGGCCCGCCATCCTCCCGCGCGCCGCTGTACAACGGCTCGCCGGTTTCGGCGTGGAACCAGGTGGAACCAGCCGGCTCGGCCAGCACAGTGGCGTACAGACCGATCTGTTGGTGAGTCGATGGGCCTAAGTGGTCGTGGGTAAAAATGGTCCCCAGCCCACGATCGACACCTTTGGCGTTGACCACCGGATCGACAAACCAGCGCTGCATCGCCGTGCGCGCCCCGACCCAGTCAGCACGGCCAAATTGACCGAAGTACGGGTGATTGGTGGCTTTCGGACAGGCCGGCGTGCCGTCACGCGGGTCGGTGCCTTCGCACTGGTTGAACTCGCGAATCGCGCGGATGCGTTCTTGCACGGCCCCCGGGGAAAGGACGCCGTCTTCGTAGTTCCAGCCGTTGGCCGAACCATCGGCGGCCGTCAGGTCCCATTTCGGCAGGTGAATATGCTGACCGATCACGTCGGTTGGCGTGCGCACCTGATAGTCGTCCATTTCATAGGTGGCCGGCACCAGGTTGGTTTGCTGGTATTGCACGCAATCGAAGGTGTTCATGCGCATCACCAAAGGCTCTGGCGGACGCTGCTTGGTAATCACCGGCCAGGCGTCTTCCCACAGCGCGAGAATGCGTGCTTGCGGGAAGTGGTAACCGACTTTGTTGTAGACCGCATCGAACTGGATGTTTGCGGCTTTGTAGACGCGCGGACGGTCGGCGGTGAACGTCGACGTACCGGTGAAGGACATGCCGTCGATCCGTTCGCCACTGGCAAACTCGCCGGTGCCGGCGCTGCTGGTCAGGCGTTTTTGCCGATCATCCATGCACGGTTCGTAATACGGTGCACCCGCTATCGGCAAGGCACCGTTGGTGCGGAAGTTGCGCGCCACGACTTGATTGCCGGGTAGCACGGCGAAGCTCGGATGGTCTTTTTTGGCGTGGAACGCCATGGCCGCCTGTTCGACTTCGGTGCCCTCTTCCGGCATGTAAATAGGTTTGGCCCGGGTCACTTTCTTGGAGAAATCCAGGGACGTGGTAATGGTTTGCGCCTGGCCACCGGAGGAAAAGCCGTCCAGCGTATGGCGACCCAGACCGCCGTCCCAACCACCGGACTGAGCCGGGTCGAGGTTGGCCCACAAGGCGTTGCCGCTGGTTTTCAACGACTGAGCCTTGGCAGCGTCGAGCATGTCCAGCGGTGGGGTCGGTGGGCGCTGGCCGACCGAGCTTTCCATGCCGCCGATCCAGAACGGATAGCCAGGGTTTTTCAGGCTGCCATCAGCATTGCGGTTGGCTTCACTGCGATCTACCAGGGCCAGCGAACCGATGGCTTGAGCGCCGCCGTTACCGCCGTGGTGCTCGCCGCCGTCATCCTCTTCGTCATCGTTGCCACCGGCCACCAGGGTTTCGCCGATTTTCGGCACGACCGCGACTTTGCCCGGCATCGGTGCCATGGCTTTGCCTGGCAGCGGCACTACGGCCGGAATCGGTGTACCGGCAACGATCTCGCCATCGGGCAAGGCCCGGGCGCCTGCAGCCGGTTTACCGCTGCGCAGCGCATAAGGCTCGCTGTGATAACCGTCGGCGCCCTGCTGGGACACCTCGAGTTTGGTGCCTTCTTCAAAGACGTCATGCACCCGCCACATGCTCCACATGCCTTGCGCGAAGTGCGGATAGAAGTGGCAGTGATAGACCGCATCGCCCGCGACCCGGTTGCGGTTGCCCGAACCGCCGTTGGCGATTTCGTAGGTGTAGCCGGCGCCCGGACCGATGCCTTGGGCGTCCACATAGTCGGAGTTGTCGTCGTTTGGGTTGAACAACCACTGGTGCCCGTGCAGGTGGAAAATGTGCTGCTCGTGGCCGTTGTGGGTGTTGCGGAATTTGATGAAGTCACCGATGTAGCTGTGGTTGACGTTGGACGGCTCGGACGGATACAGCGCCATGGTCGCCTTGACCCCGACCTGATCGGCGCTCGGTACTTGACCGGGCAGAATGCCTTCCAGGCCGGCGTTGGCCGGCACGTCCACCAGCATCGCCACGTCGCCGACGGTGTGGGAACTGAGGAAGAATTCTTCGTAGGCGCAGGACAGGCAATCGTGCATCGGCCCGACGCCCAAACGGTTGGCGACCACTTCGGCGCCCATGCCGCCGGAGCCATAGTTGATCATGAACGAGTCGCGGGTCGGCTCAAGTACGTGGGCCATCACCGGGTCTGCCCAGTAGGCGGGGAACGCCTGGGTCGCAGCGGTTTCATCCTGGAACTGCGAAGCGAAATCGCGAAACGGTTCCAGACGATTCGGGATCGCCGGGTTGCGTTTACCGATAGATTCCAGCGGATAGGTTGACGGCGGGAAGCTGCCATCGGCGTTGCTGCCCATCACGACCGCGTCACTCTCGCTGGAAATGATTTCATTACCGTCGACCATGCTGATGATCGGCGTGCCGGCCTTGCCTTCACGGACCCACGGCTCCCGTTGTGGATAGCGCGCCTGGTAATCAACGATCGGTTGACCGGCCGGGGTGCGGCCGACGCTGGCCAGGCGCATTTCTTCTTCGGTCACAGTGTTGCGGTAGGTGCGGCCGCCCTTGGGTACCACCACCACTTGACCGAACAGTCCGTTGGCCACGTTGCCCGCATCCCCTTCACCACCGAAGGTCGCACCGCGGCTGCTGGCGGCAAACGCCCCTTCGCGCTCGGCGAACAAGGTGTAGGAACGGGTGGCACCGGGAGGAATCAAGGTATTGGCGTTGCGTCCGGTATAGGACGCAATGTCGTCGATGCTGTTGACCGCTTGCAGGCCATTGACCTGGAAGCCGACGTGGCGGTCGGCGACCTGTTCATCGACCTTGAATTCGTCTTTGTTGCCGATGTCGACTTCCCCCTCAATCTCACCCTCTTCGTCCCCCCCGTCTTCGTGGCTGCCGGGGTTGGCCTGGTAGGCCAGCAGGTTCTGCAGATTGATGGTCAGGCAATCACCGGCGGCGACGCGAAGCACCAATGGACGCGGACGCTTGTCGGGCCGCAGCGACACTTTGCCCGGCACCGCCGCTCCGCCCTGAGCCAGAGACATCTCGTGGTCATCGACCACATCGCGGCGCAGGGCGAACATCATGCCGTTGACGTTCTGCGCGCCGAGGCGGTTGAACATCAGCGGCTGATCCAACGCCACGACGTTAGCCACCAGATTGCGCTCGCAGCGCACGGCCGCCTCAGCCAGCTCAATGCCAAGCATCGACACCACCAACAGCAGCAAGTTAAAAACGGACGGAGCGTTGGGTATGCCGGTCATGATCACGGGCCTCGCTGTGGGTGCTCACAGGGAATAGTCTCGACAAATCCCTTCAGCAATCCGCATGCCATAAATAATTTAGTTGATTTGCAGTCACTTACGAGAACGACTTAATAACTCGGGGGATATTCCCCACTTATTCCCCACTTTTCCGCCGGGGGCCCCATGCCCCACTATTGGGGGAACGTGCCCCACGCTCGCCATTACAGCGGCGCATCCGCGGACAGGCCCTGCAAGCGCCGGTATTGGCGCAAGACACTGGGCACGTAACGCTGGGTTTCGGCGAACGGCGGGATCACCCCGCCACGGCTGAGCACCGCTTGCGGCCCGGCGTTGTAGGCCGCCACGGCGAGGCTGATGTCGTTGTCAAACAGGGTCATCAGGTGCTTCAGATAACGGGCGCCGCCCTGGATGTTGGCCATGGGGTCATAAACGTCTTTCACCCCCAGTTCCCGAGCGGTGTCGGGCATCAACTGCATCAACCCTCCCGCCCCCTTGGGTGACCGCGCGCCGGAGTCGTAGGCGGACTCGGCCTGAATCACGGCATGCAACAGCGCCGCCGGCAATTCATTGGCCGTGGCCGCGGCTGAAACCAGCTCGGCATAGGGCTGCGCGGCAATCATCTGGGGCTGCTGATCGAGGCTGACCACCGCCTTTTCGGGCTCGTGAAACACCCGTTCGTAGGTGCGGCCGGGACGGTGGACATTGGACAGAACGTAGCTGCCCTTGGTGTCCACGGAAACGAACACATCGGCCTGTACGACGCCAGTCAGCACTAGCAGACCGAACAGTCCTGTGGTGAGTGTTTTCATTTTTTTGCCTCCCCTACCCGGCCCCGAAAAATGGGGCTAATGCCCCAATGGCCGGTAGTAAACCAGTCATACGCAAGCACTGTGCCGGATGCGCGAAGGCCCGTAATTCAGGGGTTGCAGAAGAATGTCCGGGCATGTGCATGGCAATTGCATAAGCCTTCACGGCGACCCTTCTGCCGACTGTGTGAGGTCATCATGAATCAGCGTTTGCGTTCCGCCCCGCGTACTCAAAGCGGGTTCACCCTGCTCGAACTGTTGGTGGTGTTGGTGGTGCTGGGGCTGTTGGCCGGCATCGTCGCGCCGAAGTATTTCGCCCAACTGGGCCGCTCCGAAGTGAAGGTGGCCAAGGCGCAAATAGAAGGCCTGGGCAAAGCGTTGGATCTGTACCGTCTGGAGGTCGGTCACTACCCGTCGACCGAACAGGGTTTGCAGGCGCTGGTCACCGCGCCCAGCGATGAAACCCGTTGGACCGGCCCTTACCTTCAGAAAAAAATGCCGCAGGATCCTTGGGGCCGTAACTACGCCTATCGCTACCCCGGTGAAAACGGTGAATACGACCTGCTGTCCATGGGCAAGGACGGTCAACCTGGCGGCGAAGGCGAAAACGCCGAAGTCACCAGTTGGCAATGACGGGAGTGGCAACCATGCGTTTTCATCTCAAAGCCGTTGGCAAGGCCGGCGTAGTCTCGATGACCGTAGAGGCGACCGGTCACAGCGAAGCCCGGCGCATCGTCGAAGACCAGGGCTATCGGGTGGTCAGCCTGTACGCCGAGCGTCATTGGCGTGCGTTGCGCTTACGACAGCGCGAGACCTTCAACCTGGTGCTGTTCAGCCAGGAACTGACCACGCTGCTCACTGCCGGCCTGCCGCTGATCGATGCGCTGGAAAGCCTGGCTGAAAAAGAGAACGCGCCCCAGGCCCGCAAAACCTTGAGCGAACTGGTGCGCCTGCTTTATGAAGGCAAATCGTTCTCTCAGGCTCTGGGCCAATTGTCGGCGGTGTTCCCTCCTCTCTACGTGGCGCTGGTGCAGTCAAGCGAGAAGACCGGCGCCGTGGGCGATGCCCTGGGCCGATATGTCAGCTATCGCCAGCGCATGGACGAGGTTCGACAGAAGATCGTCAGCGCTTCGATCTACCCCATGCTGTTGCTGGTGGTGGGCGGTGGCGTAGTTTTGTTTTTGATGGGTTACGTGGTGCCTCGCTTCAGCCTGGTGTTCGAAGGCCTGGGGAATAACTTGCCGTGGCTGTCGCAAATCCTGATGAGCAGCGGGATGTTCCTCCACGCCCACCAAGGTGAATTCTTCGGCACATTGGCGGCAATCGTCGTCGCCCTCGGCTTCCTCCAGCGCCAACCGGCCTTTCGCCGAGGCGTGGACCGGGTCATTGAAAAACTCCCGGCGGTCCATCAACGCATCTTCATGTACGAACTGGCGCGCTTCTATCGCTCGCTGGGGATTCTGCTGCAAGGCGGTATTCCCCTCGTCACCGCCATGGGCATGGTTCGCGGCCTGCTCACCGTCGCCTCCCGCATGCGCCTGGACCAGGCCTGCGAACGGGTGCGCGAGGGTCAGTCGCTGTCGGCCGCGCTGGAGCTCAATCATCTGGTGACCCCCGTGTCCCTGCGCTTGCTGCGCGCCGGCGAGCAGTCCGGCAACCTCGGGCAAATGATGGAGCGCAGCGCCGACTTCTACGACGAAGAAATCAGCCGCTGGATCGAATGGTTCGTGCGATTGTTCGAACCCTTGCTCATGACCTTCATCGGCCTGCTGATCGGGGTGATCGTGATCCTGATGTACATCCCGATTTTCGAGCTGGCTTCGAGTATTCACTGACCCCTGAACAGGGTCGAGATGGACGTTTCAGAACTCATCGACGTTACAACTGAATAAATCCGTACGTTGAGGTGTTCACCCACTGAATCAAGCGCAAGTTGCATTCATCAACGTTCCAACCTGAATAAGAAGACGGAGAACGATATGCACATGAAAAAGCTTTTGCTCGCAGCGGCTATTGGCGCAGTTCTGTCGGCATCCACCGTTCTGATCCCGGACAGCCTGTCCGGTATGTCGAGCGCTCAAGCCAAAGACGGAGGCAGTGGCGGTAGTGGAGGCGGCAATGGTGGCGGTGGCGGTGGCGGTGGCGGTGGCGGTGGCGGTGGCGGTGGCGGCGGTAGTGGCGGCGGTAGTGGCGGCGGCGGTGGAAGCGGTGGCGGCGGCAATGGCGGTGGTCATGGTGGAAGCGGCAGTGGCGGCAATAGTGGCAGCGGTCACACTGGCAGCGACCATGGCTCGGGGCATTCCGGCAACTCAGCCTCTTCCTCCTCCGGGCGCAGTGGCACTCACGCTGAACCTGGGGATGATCACGGCGCTCATCGCTCCGGTGAAGTGGGCGACGACCACGGCGTGCATCGCTCGGGTGAAGTCGGTGACGACCACGGCGTGCATGTCGGCGGTGAACCGGGCGATGACAAAAGGAACTGACAACCGCTGATGCCCAAACAACATAGATCCCTGTGGGAGCCGACGATAACGTCAGCGGCTCGGGACGGAATGGGATAGCCAGGGCGCGAACAAGCGCGTCGCCATGGGCATGAACAGATACACCACTGAAACCACAATGGTCAGGGTGATCAGGAAAGTGGCGACCACGTAATTGGAGAGGACAGCATTGAGCTGCAACAGCGGCCCCCAGATCAACGGCACCAGCAAGGTGTGCGGCAGAATCATCAACAGCGTCACCACGGCCTGCTTCCAGCGCGGCGGTGGCGAACCCGCCTCGATCTGTGGTGCGAACCAGAATTCGTTGACCGGGTTAACCTCGGTCTGATCGCCGTCCGCCAGCATCGGCGTGGCTTCGTTGACCAGTGGGCCGGCGGTGACTCGGGTTTCTCGGGAGTCTTGAGATCTATCGGTAACCGCGGGCCTGCAAATCAAACAGCTGTGCATAGCGCCCGCCCGCTGCCACCAGACTGTCGTGATCGCCCCGCTCAAGGATCGCGCCCTGATCCAGCACGATGATGTGATCCGCATTGCGCACGCTGGAAAACCGGTGGGAAATCAGCAACGTCATGCGGCCTTCGGTATGCACACTAAAATGCTCGAACACCGCCGCTTCCGCCGCCGGGTCGAGTGCCGAGGTCGGCTCATCCAGAATCAGGATATCCGCGTTGCGCCGCATGTAGGCGCGCGACAACGCGATCTTCTGCCATTGCCCGCCGGACAACTCCTGCCCCCCGGCGAACCACCGCCCTAATTGCGTGGCATACCCTCGATCCAGTCCCTCGATGAAGGGTGCGGCCATGCCCTCGGCGGCAGCTTCCTGCCAGCGCTGTTCATCGTTGAACGCCAGCGTGTCACCCACACCAATGTTCTCGCCGACAGAGAACTGGTAGCGGATATAGTCCTGAAAAATCACCCCGATGCGCCGACGCAACGCGTCTTCTTCCCACGTCTGCAGATCGCTGCCGTCCAGCAGAATGCGGCCCTGATCAGGTCGGTACAGCCGAGTCAGTAACTTGATCAGCGTGGTCTTGCCCGAACCGTTCTCTCCCACCAGCGCCACACTGTGCCCGGGTACAAGGTGAAGATCGATGCCTTCCAGCGCGGCGCGACTGGCGCCCGGATAACGGAAACCGACGTTTTCGAAACGCAGGCCATCGCCGGGTATCGCGCCCACGATGAGATGGCCGGTATCCGCCACCACAGGCTCGGCCAGGTATTCATAGAGACTGGATAGGTAAAGACCATCCTCGTAGAGACCGCTGATCGCACTCAAACTACTGCTGACCGCCGTCTGCCCCTGCTTGAACAACACCAGGTACATGGTCATCTGCCCGAGGCTGATGTTGCCGTGGACGGTATCGACCACGACCCAGGCATACGCCAGGTAAAACGCGCCGGTGCCCAGTAGACCGAGGACAAACCCCCAGCCATCTCGACGTAGCGTCAGACGCCGGTCTTCGGCATAGAGACGTGCGAATGTCTCGCGGTAACGCTTCAACAGCAACGGCGCGAAGCCGAACAGTTTGACCTCCTTGATGTAGCCCTCGTGGGAGAGCAGCGTCTCGATGTAATTCTGTTGTCGACTCTCCGGCGCGCGACGCGTGAACAGCCTGAAAGCATCACCAGAAAAATGCGCTTCGGCGAAGAAAACCGGTAACGCGCCGACCACCAGCAACACCAACGCCCACGGCGAAAAATGCACCAGCAACACACCGAAACTGATCAACACGATCAGGTTCTGGATCAGCCCCAACGACTTCATCACCAGCGCCAGCGGCCGGGTCGAGGCTTCGCGCCGCACCCGAACCAGCTTGTCGTAGAACTCGGAATTCTCGAACTGCACCAGCGATAATGTCTGGGCCTTTTCCAGAATCATCGTGTTGACCTTCTGCCCCAACTGCACCCGCAACAGCGATTGCTGGACTGACAGCGCACGCTGGGCCCCAGACAGCAACGCGAGCACCCCCGCTTCGAATAACACGTAACGCACGACCGGCCACAACGGCGCGCTGCCCTGTTGCGCGTGCAACTGCATGGCGGTGACCACAGCATCGACAATCTGCTGCCCCAACCAGGCCGCCAGTGCCGGAAGCATCCCGGCGATCAGCGTCGCCAGCACCAATCCGAGGAACAGTCCGCGCGACGTTGCCCAGACCAGCAGCAAGGCGCGTCTCGCCTGGTCGAGTAATGAGGTAAAGCGATCAAGAACTGGGTTCACTCCGTGAGTTCCCCCTGATGCCTGGCCCGGTACCGTCCCGGACTTTCCCCCGTCCACTTCTTGAACGCCCGATGGAACGCACTCGGCTCCTGGAAGCCTAGCTGCTCGGCGATATCGCTGATACTCGCCTTGCTCTGACGCAGCTGCTCGAACGCAACACCGCGGCGCACCTCGTCCTTGATCTCCTGATACGAACACCCTTCACGCTCCAGTTTTCGGCGAAAGGTGCTGGGGCTCAAGTGCTGTTCCAGGGCAAAGGCCTGTAAGGTCGGCCATTGGCTGTAATGGCTGTTACGCAGGCGCTGGTGGACCTGCGACGCCAGGCCGTGCTGATTACGAAAACGGATCACCAGCCATTGCGGCGCGGTGCGCAAAAACACTTTCAGCGACGTCAGATCCTGGACCACCGGCAGACGCAGGTAGTGGCTGGCGAATTCGATTTCAGTGCGCTCTGCGCCAAATGTCAGGTTCGGTCCCCAGAGCAAACGGTCATCGCTGAGCGACACACGCTCATGGCGAAAGTCTGCGCGATCGATAGGGATGCGCCGCCCACCCAGCCAGCACAGCAGACTGATCATCAACACCAGAAACGTCTCCTCGCCCAAACGACTGACGTCGCAGTTTGGCGAGTGGTTCTGCAAGCTGATCACCGCGCGTTTGCCGCGCACCGTCAGCGTGCCGCGAAAGTCGTGGAGGAACAGCGCGAAATTGGCCAGGCACTGGCGCATGGCTTTGTGCAGGTCAGGTTCCTGAATCAATGCCCGGCAGATCAGGGCGAAACTGCCCGGCGGCATGCCATGGGAGTCGAGCCCGAAGAATTCATCGTTCAGTTCGCGGATCTGAATCAACCACAACGCGGCGAACGCGCTCGCCGGCACACGCGCCGTGGGCTGCTCCATCAACGTAGGGTCGATGCCCGCCTGTTCAAGCGCATCCCTCAGACGCTGCGGATCTTCCCCCTGCCCATGGATCATTGCCTGCACGAAGTAGGCGGCAACCGAGTCCTTTTCCCGCATGTGAACGCTTCTCTCCCCATCACCCAAATGGCAAAAAACACCAGTGCCGTTGAACAGTTTCGGCATAGGACAACCGCCCTGCCGGCTCTAGACTCGCGGCCAATAGTACGCCTTCGGCCACTACGGCGGCCAAGGTATCGCGGGGTTTGATCGGAAGGACGGAACATGAATCTGCAAAACATTGGCGTGATCGGCGCAGGCACCATGGGCAATGGTATTGCGCAAGTCTGCGCCTTGGCCGGTTTCAACGTGACCTTGCTCGACATCTCCGAGAGCGCCCTGCAAAAAGCCATCGCGACCGTGGGCAAAAACCTCGATCGGCAGATCGCCAAGGACACGCTTACGCAAGAGCAAAAGCTCGCCGCCCTTGACAAAATCCACACCAGTACCAACTACAGCAACCTGCAGAACGTGCAAATGGTGATCGAAGCCGCCACCGAAAACCTCGACCTGAAATTGCGCGTGCTGCAGCAAATCGCTGCGCAGGTCAGCGCCGAGTGCGTGATCGCCTCCAACACTTCGTCGCTGTCCATCACCCAGCTCGCTGCCAGCGTCAGCCAGCCTGAGCGATTCATCGGTCTGCACTTCTTCAACCCGGTGCCGGTGATGGGCCTGATCGAGGTGATTCGCGGTTTGCAAACCAGCGACGCCACCCACGCACTGGCGCTGGACATGGCGACAACACTCGGCAAAACCGCGATCACCGCCGGCAACCGTCCGGGTTTCGTGGTCAACCGGATTCTGGTGCCGATGATCAACGAAGCGATTCTGGTGTTTCAGGAAGGCTTGGCCAGTGCCGAAGACATCGATGCCGGCATGCGCCTGGGTTGCAATCAGCCGATCGGGCCGCTGGCGTTGGCGGACCTGATCGGCCTGGACACCGTGCTGGCGATTCTCGAAGCCTTCTACGATGGCTTCAACGACAGCAAGTACCGTCCTGCTCCATTGCTCAAGGAAATGGTCGCCGCCGGCTACCTGGGGCGCAAAACGGGGCGTGGCTTCCATGCCTATGCCTGAGCGTTGCTCGCGCTTTGCCGAGTACCGGGACAAGGTGCTGGAGTTGTTCGCCAGCAAGGGCTTCGGCCAAGTCGGCATGCGTGAGCTCGCGACCTGCCTGGGGCTCGCCCCCGGCTCGTTGTATCACCATTACCCCAGTAAACAGCACTTGCTGCTCGACCTGATCGAGGAGTTCTACGAAGAGCTGCTGGCAACCTTGGGGCGCATCGAGCAAAAGGCCCCGGCAAAACGTGACAAACTCCATGCCCTTATCCGAGCGCATTTGAACCTGCATCAGGAGATGCCCTGGCATTTTCGTCTGGCGGAGCGTGACAGCGGCTGCCTGAATGAAGAGCAGCAGGACCGGGTTCGGCAATTGCGCGAGCAATATGAGCAAAAATTGTTGGTGATGCTCGGGGCTCGATCGCGGTTCAGTGAACAGGGCAGATTGGCCGCTGGGTACGCGATTGGCAACTTGCTGAACAGCGCGCCCGGCTGGCTGGCGCAGCATTCGCTGGATGAACACGCGCGCGATGAGCTGTTGGAGAGTCTGGTAAGTGGGGCCATCGAGCGTGTGTTGGCGCCGCACCGCATACATGAGGTGATAAGCCTCGCCTCTCCCATAGAAAAAACATCTAAAAAAACCCAACCGCACGCCGCGATTTAGGGCTTTGCTACCCGAGTCAAAGTGCATCGGAATTCACTGGCGAACCAGTCGTCCAACCGATGTGTACCTTCAATGACCGGGAGCTGAAACATGAAAATCAATCCCTACCTAATCTTCAATGGCGACTGCAAAGCTGCCTTCACCTTCTATGCCCAAGCCCTGAAAGGCCAGATCGAAATGATGATGACTTTCGGTGAAAGTCCTGCGCGAGAGCAGTTTCCGGCGGACCTGCACAACCTGATTATCCACACCCGCCTTTCGGTGGGCGATCAGGCGATCATGGGCTCGGACACCACGCCTGATAGCCCCACCGATAAAATGAGCGGTTGTTCGGTCTCGCTGAATGTCGACGGCATCGCCGAGGCTGAGCGGGTCTTCGCCGCATTGTCAGAAGACGGCAGCGTTCAAATGCCCTTGGAAGTAACGTTCTGGGCAGCGCGATTCGGGATGCTGGTTGATCGGTTTGGCGTGTCATGGATGGTGAATTGCGAAAAGGATCAGTGACATACACTTTTCAGGGACCGAGTAGGAGGCGGATTTGCATCCGCCGTCCTCTCACATACACAGACGCCTCCAGCTTGCCAGGCGCTCAATTCGTGACAACACAGACGGGGTTGAGATTGCAGCCATACATCCGGACTTTATGTGAGACTCTGCCTCTGTCCCTAAATGGAATTCGCTGATCGGGCTTTTATCACCAACCACGCGCTCGAAGCGCCTGTCAGCGGGCAGAGTTATCCGGATCGTAAGCGTCCGCCGAAGTCACCTTGCGTGACTCAGGCAGATACCCACTGATGCGGCAGCAGTTGGTCGATCTCACTCGCTCGCTGCGTCGGCAGCCGCGTCAGCACATCTTTAAGATAGGCATACGGATCGTGCCCATTCATGCGCGCCGACTGGATCAAACTCATGATCGCCGCCGCCCGTTTACCGCTGCGCAGCGACCCGGCAAACAACCAGTTCGAGCGTCCAAGTGCCCACGGCCTGATCTGGTTTTCGACTGGATTGTTGTCGATGGGTACAGCTCCATCTTCTAGGTAGCGCGTCAGCGCGACCCAGCGTTTAAGGCTGTAATCCAAGGCTTTGGCCGTCGCTGATCCGTTGGGTACAAGATCGCGCTGGGTCAACATCCAGTCGTGCAGTGCTTTCGCTAACGGCGCCGCTTTTTCTTGCCGTATCCGCCAGCGATCCTCATCGCTCATGTCGCGCGCTTGGCGTTCAACTTCGTACAAGCCGCCAATAGAGTGCAGCGCCTGTTCTGCCAACTGACTTTTATTCGCCACGTGCAGATCGAAAAACTTGCGGCGTGCGTGGGCCATGCAACCAATTTCGGTCATGCCCTTCTCGAAACCGGCTTTGTAGCCAGCAAAATCGTCGCACACCAGCTTGCCGTTCCATGAGCCGAGGAAGTTACGTGCATGCTCACCGGCGCGGCTCGGGCTGAAGTCATAAACCACTGCCTTAAGCGCCGAGAACGGCGTGGTGCAGTAAGCCCAGACATAAGCGCGGTGAGTTTTCTTCTCTCCGGGCGCAAGCATCTGCACCGGAGTTTCGTCAGCACGGACAACTCGTTGGGCCAGAACAGCTTCTCGCAAGGCATCAACCAATGGCTGAAGCTGTACACCGGTCTGCCCAACCCATTGCGCGAGAGTTGAGCGCGCGATGGCTAAACCGGCGCGGCCAAAGATTTTCTCCTGCCGGTACAGCGGCAAGTGGTCGGCGAATTTCGCCACCATTACGTGAGCGAGCAGACCTGCTGTAGGTATTCCCTTGTCGATTACCTGGGCCGGCACCGGTGCCTGGATCAGTGTTTCGCACTGACGGCAGGCCCATTTTCCACGCACATGCTGTTCAACGGTGAACACGCCCGGTGTGTAATCCAGCTTCTCGCTGACGTCCTCGCCGATGCGCTGAAGTTGGCAGCCGCAGGCGCACTGGGTGTTTTCCGGTTCGTGATGAATTACGGTGCGTGGAAACTGCGCTGGCAGCGGCGCGCGCTTGGGTTGCTGGCGCTTCTCTTCTGGAGCGGGAGCTGGTCGGAGGGCCTTCAACTCGGCGTCGATAGCCTCAAGATCAGTGTTGAGCAGATCGTCGAGCAAGTTGCCTTGCTCAGGGCTGATCTGCTCGCTGCGCTTGGCAAACCTGTGCCGCTTGAGGATGGCGATCTCGTGGGTCAGCTGTTCGATGATGGTTTGATCGCGGTGGATCTTTCTGCCCATGGTGTCGACCTTCGACATCAACTGCGCAGCGAATGCACGCAGTTGGTCGGGGGTCATCTGATCGATAGTGGGCGAAGAAGTCATGCCTTGGATTTTACCAAAGCAGATCGCTTACGGCAGTAGGCCAAGAATCTAATTACAGTTTTTACAGCAGTGTGATTGTGCCGGCAGCACCAACACGCGGCCAAGGCAAACCTAATACCAAGGCCTGAAGTTGCTCGGTATCCAGCTCTATCTCACAACCTTGCCGAATGCCTGGCCAGTGGAATTTGCCTTGGTTTAACCGCCGTGCAGCCAGCCAAACACCAATCCCGTCATGAACCAGGACTTTCATTCGGTTAGCACGTCGATTGGCAAAGAGATAAGCACAGTGCGGCTTCGCCGCACCGAATACTGCAATCACTCTGGCCAACGCGGTCTCGGTACCGGCACGCATATCCATGGGCTCGGTGGCGAGCCAGATGGCATCAATGCGGATCACTTGGCAAGCTCTCGGACAAAACGAGCACACCCGCCAGGATCTGAGGATGGCCACTTCACAGTGAGTTTTTGCGGCCCGAAAGGAACCTCGATGCTGACCGACATCTGCTGATCGGGCTGGGTTGCGGGCGCAAGCTTCATCGGAACAAAAGCAGGCAAAGCCGGCGCCTGATGATCACGATAAGCAGGTATCCACTTTCGAACCAGGTTGGCGTTAATGCCGTGACGCAGGGCCACGCTGGCCATCGACACGCCAGGTTGCAGGCATTCTTGGACGATCTGGGCTTTAAAGGGTTTGGGATAAGAGGTTCTTTGGCGCATGGCAATCCTGATGATAGGGGCGATAGTGTCCACGTATTTTTAAGTGGACAACATCGCCCTTATCGCTGGGATCGGGTAGGTGACTTCGCCGGACGCTTACTCCGGATCGGCACGAAGCGCTTATTGGATTGAGCTACCGCCTCACAAATCGCATCTGCATCGGCAACATCGATCTTGTTCGGTTTACATAAGGCTTAACAAATTGTGGAGCCATCAATTTGATCGTATGTCCACATCCTTGCATTTTTCTTGCTTCGCGATGGGCGCTGCCGCAAGCCTCCATGCCAATCAGACACGGCTCCAATACAGCAAAGAAGGAAGCAACCTGGTCACGTTTAAGCTGCTTCCTCAGTACTGGCTGGCCTCGTACATCGACGCCGTGCACTTGAAATACGTTTTTTGCCAAGTCGATACCAACAGTCGTAAGCTTCATTGGGACGCTCCCTTCCGTTAAGTGCTATTAACACTTGCACTTTGGCACATTGATGCCGTCAGGACAGGGGGCGTCCATTCCATTGCATAGAAACTCAACAGGTCAGTTTTCCTGCGGACAAAACAAAACCCCTACCTGCATACGCAGATAGGGGTTTCGGAATTTAATCTTGACGATGACCTACTCTCACATGGGGAAACCCCACACTACCATCGGCGATGCATCGTTTCACTGCTGAGTTCGGGATGGGATCAGGTGGTTCCAATGCTCTATGGTCGTCAAGAAATTCGGTAGCCAGGTCGTGGGCCTTTGCAGGTTCACGCTCCAGCGAATGGGTAAGTGATAGATTTGTGTGTTGCATTGCGAATTTTCGACTGTGTCGTCTTCACACACCGCAATCTGGTGCTCTTTCGCTTTTCAGCTCGAAGCCTGCAAATTGCTTGGGTGTTATATGGTCAAGCCTCACGGGCAATTAGTATTGGTTAGCTCAACGCCTCACAGCGCTTACACACCCAACCTATCAACGTCGTAGTCTTCGACGGCCCTTCAGGGGACTCAAGGTCCCAGTGAGATCTCATCTTGAGGCTAGTTTCCCGCTTAGATGCTTTCAGCGGTTATCTATTCCGAACATAGCTACCCGGCAATGCCACTGGCGTGACAACCGGAACACCAGAGGTTCGTCCACTCCGGTCCTCTCGTACTAGGAGCAGCCCCTCTCAAATCTCAAACGTCCACGGCAGATAGGGACCGAACTGTCTCACGACGTTCTAAACCCAGCTCGCGTACCACTTTAAATGGCGAACAGCCATACCCTTGGGACCGGCTTCAGCCCCAGGATGTGATGAGCCGACATCGAGGTGCCAAACACCGCCGTCGATATGAACTCTTGGGCGGTATCAGCCTGTTATCCCCGGAGTACCTTTTATCCGTTGAGCGATGGCCCTTCCA
>NZ_CM142719.1:3955000-5947540 GCF_054898165.1 Pseudomonas sp. Hz4
GGAGTTTTCCGTTTCGACTGCGCCGGAAGTGGGGCGAATTATAGACTTCCAGAATCTGCCGTCAACCCTTAATTGCGCTTTTCTATCAATCACTTGTAGAAAGGTGGAAACGCCCGCTCTCGTCTACAGAAAGAGCTAAATCAATCCTTCTATATAGAAGGACAGACACGACCGTCTTCAGCGGACGCAACTGCGAATGATGAGGCGCGCTGTGAAGCGGCGTTGATCGCCGCAACCGCGGTTTTTTTTTGCCGAACGACCGGACTAGTCGCCGACAATTATTGCCCCCCCCCGGGCAAAATACTGAAGCTCCACTGTCGATCAAGCTACAAGCCGTCCCTGCCATTCAAATCGCTCGCTTGACACTGCTTCAGGGCCAGCAGAAACGGCTCGGCGTATTTTGCAGCGTGCGCCCCGCTACGTGTGGAGCTCGGGGCTCGATGCAATCCGCGGAAGCGGCGGAGGCGAATTACTCAGCGTTGTCGATCGCAAACGTCGCGGCGAATAAAGGCTCGTTCAGTGCGAGCAGTGTGGAAAGCTGAAGCAACAACGATTCACCTGTTCCCCCAATTTACCTACCAGCCTGCCGGCGAACGAGCGCGAGGAATCCCTATGTCCGATTTTCAAATTGAATCCACGCCCATCGCTCGCAAGGTGCACGCTCGCAATGAATGTCGCGGCGATATCAGTCCGGGGCAGAATTACCAGCTAATTTCTGGTTGCTGGGATGGAAGGAAGAGGAGGTGCCGGGCTTTCATGAAGTACGTGCGTTGTCGCTGCACCGGTACAAGAGAGCCGGAAGGATGGGCAGAAAACTGCGAGGCACGCGCGTGAGGGCATGAACAAAAACTACTATCGGGACCACAAGATCGTCTGCTCCGAGGCGATTCCGGGCCTGAATATCAGCGAAAAGCCCCAGGTAGTTGTGCGCGTGTTTTGCGCAACCCCGAAACGAGAAAAGGGATCAAGCCACTAAGAGCTTGATCCCCTTACGAAATATGGTCGGGACGGAGTGATTCGAACACTCGACCCCTAGCACCCCATGCTAGTGCGCTACCGGACTGCGCTACGCCCCGACTAGGCGTGAAACTCGCCCCTCCTCTCGAAGAGCGCTCAAGAATATATCGCAAGCTTTTGAAAACTGAAAGTATTTAAAAGCAGGAATTTATTTCTTGAGTACCACCAGAACATCCTCCAGTTCGGCGATCATCTGGCGAATCATTTGCTTGTATTGAGTGGTGTCGTCTTTAGCTTCATCACCGGACAATCGCAAGCGTGCGCCGCCGATGGTGAACCCTTGATCGTAAAGAAGCGCGCGGATTTGACGGATCATCAGCACGTCTTGTCGCTGATAGTACCGACGGTTTCCGCGGCGTTTGACGGGGTTGAGTTGAGGAAACTCCTGCTCCCAGTAGCGCAGCACGTGCGGTTTTACCGCACACAGCTCGCTGACTTCACCAATGGTGAAGTATCGTTTGCCTGGGATGACGGGTAGCTCGTCGTTATGACTTGGTTCCAGCATAAGCCTCAACTCGGGCCTTTAACTTCTGCCCTGGACGAAAGGTGACCACACGGCGAGCCGTGATCGGGATTTCTTCACCCGTTTTCGGATTGCGGCCAGGCCGCTGGCGTTTGTCCCGAAGGTCGAAATTGCCGAAACCGGACAATTTGACTTGTTCGTTGTCTTCAAGAGCGTGCCTGATTTCCTCAAAAAACAGTTCGACCAATTCCTTGGCTTCCCGTTTATTCAGGCCCAGCTCTTCATACAGACGTTCCGCCATCTCAGCTTTCGTCAGAGCCCCCATACGTCACTTCCTTAGCGTGGCGTTCAACCTTTGTTCGAGCGAGGTGAGGATGTTTTGCGTCGTGGTATTCACCTCATCGTCATTAAGAGTGCGCGATGGATGCTGCCAGGTCAAGCCGACTGCGAGGCTTTTTCTATCAGGATCAATGCCTTTACCCTGATATACGTCAAATAGCCTGAGGTCTGTGAGCCATTCGCCTGCATTTTCACGGATTACATCCAGTACAGCGCTGGCCGCGACGTCCTTGGCCGCAATCAGTGCCAAGTCACGACGCACTTCAGGAAAGCGCGATAGCTCCTGGAATTTAGGCATTTTGCCCAATGCCACTTCAGCCAGAACCAGCTCGAAAGCGAAGACCGGACGGTCGAGACCGAGGGTTTTCGACAATTCAGGGTGAATAGCGCCGACGAAACCGACCAAGCGACCTTCACGCTCGATGCGTGCGGTTTGACCCGGGTGCAGCGCAGGATGTTTGCCCGGCACGAAGGTGAATGAATCCAGCGCACCGGCGAAGCCCAACACCGCTTCCACGTCGGCCTTGACGTCGAAGAAGTCCACGACATCGCGACCTTGTGCCCAGCCTTCCGGCAGGCGGCTACCGCAAACAACACCCGCCAGCATCGGCTCTTGCTTCAGGCCTTCCAGCTGACCGACGAAACGCAGGCCGCTTTCGAACAAACGAACGCGATCCTGCTGACGGTTCAGGTTGTGCTGAAGCGCCTTGACCAGACCTGGCCACAGGGACGAGCGCATGGCGGCCATGTCGTTCGAAATCGGGTTGGCCAGCAACAGCGGTTCGGCACCTGGATTAAACAGCTCAAACTGTTTCGGATCGATGAAGCTGTAGGTGATCGCTTCCTGATAGCCACGGGCTACCAGCAGACGGCGCAGCTCAGGCAAATCGCTACGCGCTTCCGCTTTGGCTTGCGGCGCCAGACGAGCTTGCGGGTAGCGAACCGGTAGACGGTTGTAACCGTACAGACGGGCCAGCTCTTCGATCAGATCGACTTCCAGACTGATGTCGAAGCGATGGCTTGGCACTTCAACGCGCCACTGCCCTGCCCCATCGGCAGAAATCTTTAGACCCAGGCCGCTAAGCAGTCGCTCGACTTCAGCCGAATCCATTTCCATACCCAGCATCTGAGTGATGCGTTGCGCACGCAGAGTAACCGGCGCAACCGACGGCAGATGCTGCTCGCTGACGGTTTCGATAATCGGGCCAGCTTCACCGCCCGTGATTTCCAGCAACAGGCCAGTGGCACGCTCCATGGCTTCACGGGCCAGTTGCCAGTCCACGCCACGCTCGTACCGGTGCGAGGCGTCGGTGTGCAGCCCGTAGGAACGAGCCTTACCTGCGACGGCAATCTGATCGAAGAACGCGCTTTCCAGGAAAATATCGCGAGTGGTCGCGGTGTTGACGCCGCTGTGCTCACCCCCCATGACGCCGGCGATAGCCAAGGCGCGGGTGTGGTCGGCGATCACCAGCGTATCGCTACGCAGGCTGACTTCCTGACCGTCGAGCAGCACCAGCTTCTCACCCTCTTCGGCCATACGCACGCGGATGCCGCCATTGATTTCGGCGAGATCGAACGCGTGCAGCGGTTGACCCAGTTCCAGCATCACGTAGTTGGTGATGTCGACGGCAGCGTCGATGCTGCGCACGTCGCCACGACGCAAACGCTCGACCATCCACAACGGTGTAGGCTTGGACAGGTCGACGTTACGGATCACGCGACCGAGGTAACGCGGGCAAGCGGCGGGCGCAAGCACTTCAACCGAGCGCACTTCGTCGTGCACGGCTGGAACGGTAGCAACGACCGGACGGGTGACTTCGGCGGCATACAGCGCGCCCACTTCACGAGCCAGACCGGCGAGGGACAAGCAGTCGCCGCGGTTCGGGGTCAGGTCGACCTCGATGCTGGCGTCGTCCAGGCTCAGGTACTCACGAATGTCCTGACCCACCGGCGCGTCGGCCGGCAATTCCATCAGGCCGTCATTGCCTTCGCCCACTTGCAGCTCGGCCTGAGAGCACAGCATGCCGTTGGACTCAACGCCGCGCAGCTTGGCTTTCTTGATTTTGAAGTCGCCCGGCAGTTCGGCACCGATCATGGCGAACGGGATCTTCAGGCCCGGGCGCACGTTTGGTGCACCGCATACTACCTGGAAGGTCTCCGAGCCATTGCTGACCTGGCAAACGCGCAGCTTGTCGGCGTCCGGGTGCTGCTCGGTGCTCAGCACCTCGCCCACGACCACGCCATTGAATTCACCGGCGGCCAGCGTAACGCTATCGACCTCAAGACCGGCCATCGACAGACGAGCAACCAGCTCGTCGCGACTTACCTGCGGGCTTACCCAGCCACGCAGCCATTGTTCACTGAATTTCATCCTGCTCTCCTAAGAATTCGTTACGACTAGCGAAATTGCGCGAGGAACCGCAAGTCGTTGTCGAAGAACAGACGCAAGTCGTTCACGCCGTAACGCAGCATGGCCAGACGCTCGACGCCCATACCGAAGGCAAAGCCCGAAAACGCTTCCGGGTCGATCCCGGACATGCGCAGCACGTTCGGGTGAACCATGCCGCAGCCCATCACTTCCAGCCAGCCCGTCTGCTTGCAGACACGGCAGCCTTTACCGCTGCACATCACGCATTCCATGTCGACTTCAGCGGACGGCTCGGTGAACGGGAAGTAGGAAGGACGGAACCGCACGGCCAGTTCTTTTTCGAAGAACACGCGCAGAAACTCTTCGATGGTGCCTTTCAGGTCGGCGAAATTGATGTCGCGATCGACCAGTAGGCCTTCGACCTGGTGGAACATCGGCGAGTGGGTGATATCGGAGTCGCTACGGTACACACGGCCTGGGCAGACGATGCGGATCGGCGGCTGTTTCGATTCCATGGTGCGGACCTGTACCGGCGAGGTATGGGTGCGCAACAACATGTTGGCATTGAAATAGAAGGTGTCATGCATCGACCGGGCCGGGTGATGGCCTGGGATGTTGAGCGCTTCGAAGTTGTGGTAGTCGTCTTCGACCTCAGGGCCTTCGGCGATGCCGTAGCCGATGTGGGTGAAGAACTGTTCGATACGTTCCAGAGTGCGGGTAACCGGATGCAGACCACCCGAGGTCTGGCCACGACCAGGCAGGGTCACGTCAATGGACTCGGCGGAGAGTTTGGCGGCTAGATCAGCCTCTTCAAACAATGCCTTGCGCGCATTGAGAACCTCTGTGACACGCTCCTTGGCAACGTTGATCAAAGCACCGACTTGCGGACGCTCTTCTGCCGGCAAATTCCCCAGGGTCTTCATCACCTGAGTCAATTCGCCCTTTTTGCCAAGGTAGTGAACCCGGATTTGCTCCAGGGCATTGATATCTTCAGCGCTTTGCACAGCCTCTAGTGCTTGAGAGACGAGCGCATCCAGGTTTTCCATGTACAGACTCCAGATACAAAATAGGGGAAGAGCTTGAAGGCTCTTCCCCTATTTATGACGTTTAACACCTGGCCCCACAGAGGTGGGGCTGGGTGACTGTCGGGGGTACTTAAGCCAAGGTGGCTTTAGCTTTCTCGACAATCGCAGCAAACGCCGCTTTTTCGTTCACTGCCAGCTCAGCCAGAACCTTACGGTCGATCTCGATGGACGCTTTTTTCAGGCCGGCGATGAAACGGCTGTAGGACAGACCGTTGATACGTGCACCAGCGTTGATACGAGCGATCCACAGGGCGCGGAACTGACGTTTTTTCTGACGACGGTCACGGTAGGCGTATTGGCCTGCCTTGATTACCGCTTGCTTGGCAACACGGAATACGCGCGAGCGAGCGCCGTAGTAGCCTTTAGCAAGTTTCAGAATTTTTTTGTGACGTTTACGGGCAATGACGCCACGCTTTACACGAGCCATGAGTTACTTCCTCTATTCTTGACTAAATTAACGAAGGCGCAGCATGCGCTCGACTTTTGCCACGTCACACGGTGCCAGCAAGCTGCTACCGCGCAGTTGACGCTTACGCTTGGTCGACATTTTAGTCAGGATGTGGCTCTTGAAAGCGTGCTTGTGCTTGATACCGTTAGCAGTTTTCAGAAACCGCTTAGCAGCACCACTTTTAGTTTTCATTTTTGGCATGTTCGGATACTCCGCATTCAGTTGATAAACATAATCAGAAGGCCTGCCGTGCCCTATTGATTATTTCTTCTTTTTCGGGGCGATGACCATGATCAGCTGGCGTCCTTCCATCTTAGGATGCTGTTCGACCGAACCGTACTCGAGCAAGTCACCTTCAACTCGCTTGAGGAGTTCCATCCCCAGCTCCTGGTGGGCCATCTCACGGCCGCGGAATCGCAAGGATACCTTGGCCCTGTCCCCATCACTCAGGAAACGTACCAGGTTGCGCAGTTTTACCTGGTAATCCCCTTCCTCCGTCCCTGGACGAAACTTGATTTCTTTAACCTGAATCTGCTTCTGGTTTTTCTTGGCCGCGGCAACTTGCTTCTTCTTCTCGAAGATCGATTTGCCGTAGTCCATCAGTTTACAAACAGGAGGTACTGCATCGGCGGAAATTTCCACCAGATCCAGTTTGGCCTCTTCAGCCTTAAGAAGCGCGTCTTCAATTGACACAATCCCAAGCTGTTCACCTTCAGCCCCAATTAACCGAACCTCGCGTGCCGAGATATTCTCGTTGATCGGGGCTTTCGGTGCAGCTCGTTTATCTTGTCTCATTTCACGCTTAATAGTAATTACTCCGAATCTGGGCGACCACGCCGGGAAACCGCTTGCGCGAGAAACTCAGCGAACTGGGCGACGGGCATCGAGCCCAGGTCAGCACCTTCACGAGTACGCACAGCGACAGTCTGCATCTCGACTTCCCGATCTCCAATAACCAAGAGATAAGGAACCTTGAGCAAAGTATGCTCGCGGATTTTAAAGCCGATCTTTTCATTTCTCAAGTCAGACTTGGCACGAAATCCGCTTTCATTGAGAGTTTTTTCAACCTCAGCGGCAAAATCGGCCTGTTTATCTGTGATGTTCATGATCACTGCCTGGGTCGGAGCCAGCCACGCAGGGAATGCACCCTCGTAGTGCTCGATCAGGATTCCGACGAAACGTTCGAAGGAGCCGAGGATCGCCCGGTGCAACATCACCGGGTGCTTGCGACTGTTGTCTTCGGAGACGTATTCGGCTCCAAGACGGACAGGCAGGTTAAAATCGAGCTGCAGAGTACCACACTGCCAGACGCGGCCGAGGCAATCTTTCAGCGAGAACTCGATCTTCGGACCGTAGAAAGCACCCTCGCCCGGCTGCAGATCGTACGGCAAGCCAGCGCTATCAAGGGCTGCAGCCAATGCAGCTTCGGCGCGATCCCACAGCTCGTCGGAACCGACGCGTTTTTCCGGACGAGTGGACAGCTTCATTTCCACTTCTTTAAAGCCGAAGTCGGCATAAACGTCCATGGTCAGCTTGATGAATGCAGCGGATTCGGCCTGCATCTGCTCTTCGGTGCAGAAGATGTGGGCGTCGTCCTGAGTGAACGCACGTACACGCATGATGCCGTGCAGCGCACCCGATGGCTCATTACGGTGGCAGGCACCGAATTCGGCCAGACGCATCGGCAACTCACGGTAGCTTTTCAGGCCCTGATTGAACACTTGCACGTGGCAAGGGCAGTTCATTGGCTTGATGGCATAGTCGCGGTTTTCCGACTGAGTGGTGAACATGTTGTCAGCGTAGTTGGCCCAGTGCCCGGATTTCTCCCAGAGGCTGCGGTCAACGACCTGCGGAGTCTTGATCTCCAGATAGCCGTTGTCGCGCTGGACCTTGCGCATGTACTGCTCGAGCACCTGATACAGAGTCCAGCCGTTGGGGTGCCAGAACACCATGCCCGGCGACTCTTCCTGGGTGTGGAACAGGCCCAGACGCTTGCCGATCTTGCGGTGATCGCGCTTTTCAGCTTCTTCGATGCGCTGGATGTAAGCCGCCAACTGCTTTTTGTCGGCCCATGCAGTGCCATAAACGCGCTGCAATTGCTCGTTCTTGGCATCGCCACGCCAGTAGGCGCCCGACAACTTGGTCAGCTTAAAAGATTTCAGGAAGCGCGTGTTCGGCACGTGCGGACCGCGGCACATGTCGACGTATTCTTCGTGATAGTACAGACCCATGGCCTGTTCGTTCGGCATGTCCTCGACCAGGCGCAGCTTGTAGTCTTCGCCACGGGCCTTGAACACTTCGATCACTTCGGCACGCGGAGTGACTTTCTTGGTGACGTCGTAATCTTTTTCGATCAGTTGCTGCATGCGCTGTTCGATAGCGGCCAGGTCGTCCGGAGTGAAAGGACGCTCGAAGGCGATGTCGTAATAAAAGCCTTCGTCGATGACCGGACCGATGACCATCTTCGCCGTAGGGTACAGCTGCTTGACCGCGTGACCCACCAGGTGAGCGCAAGAGTGGCGAATGATCTCCAGCCCCTCTTCATCCTTTGGCGTAATTATTTGCAGCGTAGCGTCGCTGTCGATGATGTCGCAGGCGTCGACCAGCTTGCCATCGACCTTGCCGGCCACGGTGGCTTTGGCCAGACCTGCACCAATGGATGCGGCGACCTCGGCTACGGAAACCGGGTGATCGAATGAACGTTGACTGCCGTCGGGAAGAGTAATAGTTGGCATGGCGCCTCCTCTCCTAGTGGTGACCCCTACCAAAGGTCACGTGGGTTGGGATGAGCCAGTACAAGATCCGATCCAGGCCATTCAATGACGAACGCCTGCCTTACAGCGGCAGGAGCCTTGCGGCCAACCGGAAACCGAACCAGAGTGACTGGGATTCAAATCAGGGTTATTCGCACATTTGCCGCTACCGGGACTGAAGGTCATCCGGGGCCTGCAAACGCCCGAGCGAGGCATGCTAGCACAGATGAACGGTCGTCGATGCAACGAGGATTTGTACCGGGGCAAATCGGGCAATTTTATGCCAGAGTGCTGAACTTGAACCCCGCTTTACCCCTCAGATAACAAGACATTGACCCACAAGGAGTATCCCAGCATGCGTCTGAATCGTTTGTTCGCAGTAATCGCCCCAATCGTTCTGCTGCTGCCACTGGCCGCCCATGCCGATTGGCCAAAAGGCGAGCGCGAGAAATACATGGCTCAGTGCACAGAAGCGGCCACTCCGCAGATCGGTGCTGCAGCAGCGAAGTCTCACTGCGCTTGCGGCGCCGACGCCATCAAATCGTACCCTGCCAAAGACATCCAGTCCCTGATGGACAACACCGCCAGTGATGCCCTGAAACAAAAAGCACTCACCCAAATTTCGTCCTGCAAAGCCGATAACAAGGCGAAAAAATAAGCCCGACCAAGCGCTTTTTGAGCCTGCAATGACAGCAAAAAGCCTCTGAAAACCGCTTTTTTGTACAATTTATTCAGGTTTTACAGGTTTTTTTATTGTCTTTACTTTTGGCTGAAAGCCTTTTAAAACGGGGCTTGCAGCCAGACAAAGCAGCAAACGGAACGCGACTGCAGGGCAAACAGCACGTCCGGGGGGCTCCCAAAGCGAACATTTCGACTATGATACCCCGGTGTGCCCAGTTGGCCTGAGCAGCACAGCACTACTGAAAATATATGTTTCTTGGAGATACACCATGTCTAATCGCCAAACCGGCACCGTTAAATGGTTCAACGATGAAAAAGGCTTCGGCTTCATCACTCCTCAGGGTGGCGGTGACGACCTGTTCGTACACTTCAAAGCTATCGAAAGCGACGGTTTCAAAAGCCTGAAAGAAGGCCAAACCGTTTCCTTCGTGGCTGAGAAAGGCCAAAAGGGTATGCAAGCTGCACAAGTCCGCGCTGAGTAATTTTCAGCCGCACTAGAAAAACCCCGTCCATGTGACGGGGTTTTTTATGGGCGAAACAAAAGCCTGAAGCGATCAGCCACAGTTGACACGGATGACCACTCGATCGGCATCGGTGTTGAGGTTCAGGCGATCAGAGCGGTACTCCAGGGTCACCATGTCGGTGGGCAAGAGGAACCGTGCATTCTGTGCGCCTGCGCGGGTACGCGCCTGCTCCAGCAATTCGGGCGAAGCTTTTTTGCCTATGGTGAATTCGGCAGCCTTTGCCTCACAACGGCTGTGGCCAGTGTCAGTCGTCGCCACAGAGTCTGTAGCCGACTCGGTGGAAGTAGTGCTGCAACCGGCCAGCATGGCAACGGCGAACAAAGTACCCAATGACGCGAGCTTCCAAGGCATGAAGCCTCCTTTTCAATAGTTATGCTGAGATCGTGCGAACACCCATCTGGCGTTTGGTTTCACAGGGGGACTAGCAGCACCCTGCCCCGATCCGGAAAAGCGGAGAGTTTGCCTGAGCATTCCCTGCCGTTCATCTCGCAATCGTGACTGAATATGAACAGCGCTCAATAGACATCAATGTAGTCGAACGGTGGATTCGGCCAATTTTCCTTGAGCGCATTGAAAATCTGCATGACCCAGACCTCGTCACTGGCCGCGACCAATCCTACATAACCGGAACCCTTGGCCCACGTCTCCAGGCGAAATAGCAGCCCGCTGATATCAGTGCCGCCCACAACGCCTGACGAAATGTAAGCGATGCCGCCCTTGGTCACCCGCAATTGAGTGTGCTCATCGTCGCTGGCGGAGGCCAGCAGCTGACGCACGGCCTCAAGGGTCAAGCCGTCGGGAGCGTTCAAATCGATCTGCACAGCACAGTCCTTGAAAATTCGTCAAAGACCAAGTGTCGCATAGGCCTCGCCTCATGCCTAAGTCGGAGTGTCAAAAGCCGCGCAAAATGGTTAACTCGAGACTCAGACTTTCCCGACTTCACGAGCGCCATCATGACCACCGTAAGCATCGACGCCGACATCAAAGCAAAGTGGCCACAGGGCCACAGCTCTTACAGCCCGGGCAGCCCGGAAGAGTTGGCAATCATTGGCATCGATCTACTGGTCAAGGAGTTGGGGACTGAAGCTGCACGATCCTTTATCGCGCAGGTGTTTGAGAAGTACCCGGGCGACTACAAAGGCGCAGAACATAATGAGAGAGAGTAAAACCCGCAGGCTGGCACCTGCGGGTGTATGGCTTACTTCAGACGAGCCAGACGCTCGGTCAGCAGGTCAAAGAAGCCCTGGGCGTCACCACTTCCAACCCAGAAGGCATTCTTCGGCGCTTTAAGGCCGTCATACCAGTCGACGATGGTTTGGCCGAACGTCGGGCCTTCGCGACTATCAACGACCACATTGACCGAACGACCGGTGAACAACTCAGGCTTGAGCAGGTAGGCGATGACGGTTGCGTCATGCACCGGGCCACCCGGAATACCGTAGTGCTCCATGTCGCCCTTGACGTATTCGTTGAGAATATCGCCTACCAGCCTGCTGGCATTGTTGTTGATTGCCGCGATCTGCTTCAGGCGCGCTTCACTGGTGAGAATCTTGTGAGTCACGTCCAGCGGCAGGTAGGTCAGCTTCACACCACTTTTGAGCACCACCTCAGCGGCTTGCGGGTCGGCGAACAGGTTGAACTCGGCCACCGGGGTGATGTTGCCACCGTTGAAGTGCGCACCGCCCATGATCACCACTTCCTTGATGCCCTGAACGATTTCAGGCTCCTGGATCAGCGCCAGGGCCAGATTGGTCTGCGGCCCCAGCATGGCGATGGTGATGCTATGGGGCTTGGCGGCTTTCAAGGTATCGATCAGGTAATTGACCGCATTGCCTTCGGCCAGGCCTTTCTTCGGTTCATGTACGGTGACGCCCGACAGGCCTTCCTTGCCATGGATGTTCTCGGCATAAATCGGCGTACGCATCAGCGGCTTCGGCGCACCCGCGTAGACCGGCACCTCCTCGCGCCCCGCCCACTCGCGGGCCAGCCGCGCATTACGCGAAGTCTTGTCCAGACGCACATTGCCGGCAACGGTGGTCAACGCACGAATGTTCAGCTCTTCCGGCGACGCCAGGGCAAACAGCAAGGCGACCACGTCGTCGGCACCCGGATCAGTGTCGATGATCAAGTCGATTTTTTCCGCCGCCTGGGCGCTTGTTGCGGTAATCAGGAACAAAAGCAGCAGACTCCGGAGCAGGTGGTGCAGTTTCTGAGCATAGCGGTGCATAGCGCACTCCTTGTGCGTGGGACAGCAGAAAGACAACAGCGAGTTAGAACGTGACCCCCGCCACCAGCACGATGTTGCAATACGGTTGACATTCGCCTGTACGAACAATCGCCCGTGCCTGTCGGCTGAGGACTTTGAATTGGTCATGACTGAGCAGCTCACGCTGACCTAGCGCACCTTCAGCATTCAGCTCATCGAGCGTCGCCAACACCGAAGGTTGCTTGTCCAGGATCTCCTGCGCCAGCACATGGCTCTCGACCTGCATTTCGCTGAGTACAACCTTCAACGTGCTGACGAAATCCGGGATGCCATGGGTCAGGGCCAGGTCGATCAGCTCAACGCCTGGTGGCACCGGCAGACCTGCGTCGCCGATCACCACTGTGTCGCCATGGCCCAGGGATGCGATCAGCCGCGACAGCGCGACGTTGAGCAAAGGTGTCTTTTTCATGGTGCTTTAAAGGCCTGTACGTCGGACAAGGTGGGGATCGAGGGTTGCGCGCCAGCACGGGTCACCGACAACGCTGCGGCGACTTGGCCGAAACGGATTGCTTCAGCTTCGCTTTTGCCCACCGCCAATGCCGCGGCGAAACCACCGACGAAAGTGTCGCCAGCCGCCGTGGTATCGACAGCTTTCACCTTCGGCGCAGGAAAATGCTCGAAGCTTTTGCCATTGGCAAACAGCGAGCCTTGGGCACCGAGGGTGATGATCACCTTGCCGGCGCCCATGGTGATCAGTCGGGCCGCTGCGGTTTCGGCGGTTGCCAGAGAATCTACTGGCAAACCACTCAGGGCCGAGGCCTCGCTTTCGTTGGGAATCAGGTAATCGATGGACGCGTACCAGTCCGCCGGCAGCGGGCGGCTGGCCGGCGCCGGATTGAGGATCACGGTCTTACCCAATTCACGGCCGCGCTTGAGCGCATGACCGACAGTGGCATCCGGCACTTCCAGCTGACAGATGATCACGTCCGCGGCCTGCAATACCGCATCGAAACGGTCGATCACCGCAGGCGTCAGCGCACCATTGGCGCCGGCAACGATCACGATTGCGTTCTGGCTGTTGTCATCGACCACGATTAACGCTACGCCACTGGAATCGTCGACGGTGCTGACCGCATGGCAATCGATCTGCTCGGCGAACAACGCCCCGCGCAGTTCTTCGCCGTAGGCATCGCTGCCCACGCAACCGACCATCGACACTTGCGCCCCCAGCCTCGCCGCGGCAACTGCCTGATTCGCGCCCTTGCCACCGGAAACCGTGGCAAACGACTCGCCGATCAGCGTCTCACCGCCACGGGGCAGCCGTGGCGCCCGGGTGACCAGGTCCATGTTCAGGCTGCCTATAACCACTACTTTTGCTGGCATACATCACTACTCATCAATTCTGTTTCCGGTGGTGCTTTTGATTTAGCGGCTTTCCATTTCAACGGAACTGGGCGAACACGCCGGCCAGCGGCGCAGTCGACTCCCGCAGGACAATACTGGGCATCACGATCCGTTGATCGGTGGCCATATCCGGTGTGGCGATTCTTCTTAAAAGCACTTCGGCTGCCATCTCACCGAGTTGCAGAATCGACTGCCCCACGGTGGTCAACGCCGGGTACACATAGCGGCTCATCTGAATATCGTCGAAGCCGATCACCGACAGCTCCGTCGGCACACGAATATTGCGCTCGGCCGCCGCTCGCAGCACACCGATGCCAATCATGTCGTTACCGGCGAAGATCGCGCTCGGTGGGTTCTGTTCCAACAGGATCGCAGCGGCGTTGTAACCGCCAGTGCTGGTGAAATCGCTTTCAAGCATGCGCTCGCGTGGTACGTCGACACCCGCTTCTTTCAGGGCACGGCAATAACCGGCCAAACGCATCTGCGCCACGCTGGTACTCGCCGGTCCACCAATGGTGGCGATGTCCCGATGCCCCAACTCCAGAAGGTGGCGGGTCGCCAGATACGCGCCGTATTCGTGATCGATGCGCACCAGATCGGCATTTACACCTTCCAGCCCACGGTCAACGATCACCATCGGTGTGCGCACGCCTGCCAGGCCTTCTGCCAGCCCCGCGTCACCGCCAGCCGAAGCGACGATCAGCCCGTCGATTCGTTTTTCCAGCAGTACGCGCAGGTAGCTGCGTTGCTTGTCCGGGTTGTCATCGGAATTACAGAGGATCACGCAGTAGCCATTACGCTCGCAGTAATCCTCGATGCCTCGCGCCAATTCGGCGAAGTACGGGTTAAGGCTGTTGGGTACCAGCAGACCGATGGTCGCCGTGGTTTTGGCCTTTAGGGACCGGGCCACGGCACTGGGCACGTAGTCGAGGGTTTTGATCGCCGCTTCGACCTTGACCCGTACCTCTTCACTGACCGGCCGGGTCTTGTTCACCACGTGGGAAACCGTGGTGTAGGAAATTCCCGCGAGCGCTGCCACATCCTTGATCGTTGCCATGACTCAGGTCCGCCGGCTTGCGCGCTGACTGCGATAAGTATCAAGCACCACCGCCACCACGATCACCGCGCCGGTGATGATGCGTTTGGTGGGTTCCGTCGCACCGATCTGCGCCAGACCGGCCGCCAACACGGAAATGATCAGAACCCCGAAGAACGTGCTGATGACCGAACCGCGACCACCCATCAAACTGGTACCGCCGATCACTACCGCGGCGATCACTTGCAGTTCAAGCCCGGAGCCGGCATTCGGATCCGCCGCTTCCAGACGGGAAATCTGGAACAACGCGGCAATACCGGCCAGCAGCCCCATCAGACTGAACACCAGGATCTTGTAGGGCTTTGGATTGATTCCTGCCAGACGCACCGCCTCTTCGTTGGTGCCGATGCCGATCAGGTAGCGGCCGAACACCGTACGCGTCAGCACTGCCTGGGCAATGAAGATGATCAGCAAGGCAATGATGAACGACGGCGAGATGCCGAAGGCGATCGGGTTGGACAACCAGGCAAAGGCGTCACCAATGTAGGCCGTGCGCGAACCGGTCATCTGATACGCCACGCCGCGGGCCATTTCCAATACGCCGAGGGACACGATGAACGACGGAATCCGCCACGCCACGGTGATCGACCCGGTGATAGTCCCGGCCAGCGCCGCCGCCGCCATTCCGAGCAGCGCCGCAGGTAGTACGCTCCAGCCCCAACCGAGAATGGCCACGCTGACCGTTGACGCCGCGAGCGCGAGCACCGAACCCACGGACAGGTCGATGCCGCCAATGATCAACACGAACGTCATGCCGACCGCCAGCACCATCAAGTCCGGAATCTGGTTGGCCAGGGTGCTGAAAGTGTCGTATGACAGGAAATGGCTGCTAAGAACCGAGAACAGCGCGACCATTGCCAGCAAGGCACCGGCCAGGCCCAGATAGGTACCGAGGCCGTAAAAGTTGCCACTACGTTTGCCGGCAGACACTGCAGTATTCATGTGAGATCCCTAGGCGTTGCTTCATTGAGCAACGCATCACGTTTTTGGTAGCCGGCGAACGCGGCGGCAAGCAAATCATCCTGGGACCAGCTGTCGCGCTCAAAGGTGTCGATCAGACGTCCCGCCGAGAGCACACCGATCCGGTCGCAGATCAACATCAGTTCACGCAGGTCGCTGGACACCACCACGAGCGCTTTGCCTTGACGGGTCAGCTCGCCGAGCAAGGCATAGATGTCAAACTTGGCGCCGACGTCGATGCCTCGCGTGGGCTCGTCGAACAACAACACTGAACAATCGCGCTCCAGCCAACGGCCGATCACGACTTTCTGCTGGTTGCCGCCGGAGAGTTCCGAAACCAATTGTGTCGGGCTGGAGCTGCGGATGCGCATGGCGTCGATCTGACGCTGGGCCAGGGCCATCTCGTCACCGTTGTTGACGAAGCCACCGCTGGAAATCACCGGCATGTTGCCCAAGGCAATATTGGCGCTGATCGATTGAGTCAGCAGCAGGCCTTCGCCCTTGCGGTCTTCGGTGATCAGGGCGATGCCATGACCGACCGCGTCAGCCGGTGACCGGAGACTGACAACCTGCGCCGGCGAACCGAGCGCAACAGTGCCGCTGTCTGCAATGTCAGCACCGAAAATCAACCGCAGCAACTCGGTGCGCCCTGCCCCGATCAAACCGGAGATCCCGTAGATCTCGCCGGCGCGTACTTCGAAGGATACGTCGCGAACCTTGTCGGAACGGGTCAGCCCTTTGACCGTCAAGGCTGGAGCACCCATCTTGCGCGGGCCCATGTCGATGTGTTCACCGAGCTCACGACCGACCATCAGCGTCACCAGTTGCTCGCTGTTGTAATTGGCCATCGGCTCGACGCAAACCAGGTTGCCATCGCGCAGTACCGCAATACGCTGGGCGACCCGCGCCAGCTCTTCGAGACGGTGCGAGATATAGATGATCGACACGCCGCGAGTTTGCAGACGAGTGATTTGCTCGAACAACATCTCGACTTCACGATTCGTCAACATCGCAGTCGGTTCGTCGAGGATCAGCACGTGGCAATCGCCGATCAGGTTGCGGGCGATCTCCACCATTTGCTGGTGACCAATGCCCAATTCGCCCACCAGCGTGTCCGGGTCAATCGCGTCGAGGCCAACCTGGGCCATGGCTTCGATCGCAGCCTTGCGCAATTGCTTGCGACTGATCCAGCCACAGCTACTAGGCAAGTTATCGAGAAACAGGTTTTCCGCCACGGACAGGGTCGGTAGCAGATTGAGTTCTTGCATGACCATTCGGATGCCCAGGTCTTCGGCCTGCGAGCGGCTGCCGGGGCGGTATTCCTGACCCTGGAATTGCATCTGGCCGGTGGTCGGTGTGACCAACCCGCCGATGATTTTCGACAAGGTGCTTTTGCCCGCACCGTTTTCGCCGGTCAGCGCCAGCACTTCACCGCGCATCAGCGTCAGGTCGATGCCGGTCAGGACGGGTTGGGCGTAGGTCTTACCGATACCGCTGACCGAGAGGACAGCGTTCGGGGCGGAAACTGACATAAAAACTCTCCATGCGCTCGCCCGGACGGGCGAGCACCGTTGTGTCGCCAGAAGGACTACTGGGTGACCAGCTCTACCGGAGTTTCGATGACGCTATTGGCGCCGCTATCGACTTTCGCACCTTTGATGATCTTCAGCGCAGTCTCGATGCCAAACACGGCTTGCCTGGCTGCAAACTGGTCAGCGGTGGCCAGGACACGGCCATCCTTGAGCATCGGCTTGATGGCGTTGATGTTGTCGTAACCGACCACTTGCACCTTGCCTGCCTTGCCCGCGGCGCGAACAGCGGAAACAGCGCCGACGGCCATGCTGTCGTTACCGGCCAGCAGGGCTTTGACTTGCGGGTACTCGCTGAGGATCGAGGCAGCAACCTTGTTGCCCTTGTCGATTTCCCAATCGCCGGACTGTAAGGACACGACCTTGATCTGGGCTGCTTCCATCGCATCCTTGAAACCTGCGGTGCGCTGCTGGGCGTTGGTGGTGGTGGACACGCCTTCGATAATGCCGACTTCGTCACCGGCCTTCAGTTGCTTGGCCAGGTACTCGCCCACCAGACGCGCGCCTTTGCGGTTGTCCGGGCCTACGAACGGTACGGTGATGTTCTTGCTTTTGACGACCGCCGGGTCCAGCTGGTTGTCGATGTTGATCACGGTGATACCGGCATCAATGGCTTTCTTGATCACTGGAACCATGGCCTTGGAGTCAGCTGGCGCGATGACCAGCGCATTGACCTTGGCCAGAATCATTTGCTCGACGATGCGCGTTTGGCCAGCCGTGTCGGTTTCGTCTTTGATGCCGTTGGAGATCAGCTCGAAATCGCCGGAGTGGTCTTTCTGATAAGCCTTGGCGCCGTCTTCCATGGTCAGGAAGAATTCGTTGGCCAGGGATTTCATGACCAGCGCGACTTTTGGCTTTTCAGGGGTCTCGGCGAAGGCCGAAGAGACAGGCAACGCAGCGGATGCGGCTGCCAGCATAGCGACAGCGAGAAGACGTCCAGCGAATGGCAGCTTCATGGGATCACTCCGATCTTATGATTATTGTGAGCAACGCTTGCGCGGGCATAGGCTCATGGCACTCACCGATGAACAAACCACCGGGAGCACCGCGCAAACGTTTGCGTAGAGCTGACTATGCGAACCCTGCCGACATTTGTCAACGACCAGAAAATCCGTTTTTCCGGGGCAATCCGCAAAAGCCGGGTATCCCTGTCATGCCGTCGTGTTAACCACCGATCCAGCACCGGAGCCCTTGGCCATTTCCTTGTACAGGCTGTTGGCCGCTTCCAGAATTGCAGCCGTGGTATCGGCCATTTGTCCCTGAATCGCCATCACGACTGTGGTCTTGGCTTCAGGCGTCGCGTAAGACGCTGCTTGGGCTGCTGCCAATTGTTGCTGTTGTTGACGCAGTTGCTCTTGCAGCTCTTTCAGACGCTGTAGCAAAACCTTTTCCGCGACAGAGGCATTGTCGGCGCCATTCGTTTCAGTCGATTCTGCACTTTTGCCCAGGCCCACAGCACCGGTTCTGACTTGCTTGCTGTCGCTTTCCTTCGTACCCAACGCTTGATTCGCGGCATCGGCCGCCTCATCGCTTAACGCTCGAATCGTAGCGGCGGACTTACCGCCGATGGTGACGCCTACGGCATTTGGGATACCGACAGATAACGACATGTCAACTCCTGAAAAAAAAGGTCCTTTAAAGAGGCATCGACCTACGCGCGTGTTTCTTTAGCACTAATTCACAATCTGGCAAGGCGGTTTGCTCTACAGAGGTCGTAGTACTTTTCGGAGAGCCGAACACAAATGCTTAACACGTTCGGAAACCCGGACATCCGACGATGTCACCATTTCACCAACCCACACAAATGATGATAAAAATCATCAGGTTAAAAGATTTTCTCATTCAAAGTACGACTGGTACAAATCCTGCTCTTCTCCTGCACCCCAAGCGTTCAGATCAGCCTGGGGCGTATCTAGATGAACCTGCATCAGCACCGTCTCACTACTAGAGAGAAAAATAATGACATCTGCTTTTAAGACCTTCGTTCCGGGCGCTTTGGCCCTCTTGCTGCTCCTGCCCTCCGCCCTTCAGGCAAAAGAAGTCGAAACCCAACAGAAACTGGCGAACGTGGTGATCCTGGCCACCGGTGGCACCATTGCCGGCGCGGGCGCCAGCGCGGCTAACAGCGCTACCTATCAAGCGGCAAAAGTCGGCATCGAACAATTGATTGCCGGGGTCCCGGAACTCAGCCAATTGGCTAACGTTCGTGGCGAACAGGTGATGCAGATCGCGTCCGAAAGCATCACCAACGACAACCTGCTGCAACTGGGTCGTCGCGTGGCTGAGCTGGCCGACAGCAACGACGTCGACGGCATCGTCATCACCCACGGCACCGACACTCTGGAAGAAACGGCCTACTTCCTGAACCTGGTGGAAAAAACTGACAAGCCAATCATCGTCGTCGGCTCCATGCGCCCGGGCACCGCGATGTCGGCCGACGGCATGCTGAACCTGTATAACGCTGTGGCCGTGGCCAGCAGCAAAGATGCACGCGGCAAAGGCGTACTGGTGACCATGAACGATGAAATCCAGTCGGGTCGCGACGTCAGCAAAATGATCAACATCAAGACCGAGGCGTTCAAAAGTGCCTGGGGCCCGCTCGGCATGGTGGTCGAGGGCAAATCCTACTGGTTCCGCCTGCCTGCCAAGCGCCACACCATGGACTCGGAATTCGACATCAAAACCATCAAGAGCCTGCCTGACGTCGAAATCGCCTATTCCTACGGCAATGTCAGCGACACCGCCTACAAAGCGCTGGCTCAATCCGGCGCCAAAGCCATCATTCACGCCGGTACCGGCAATGGGTCAGTCTCGTCCCGTGTAGTCCCAGCGCTGCAAGCCCTGCGCAAGGACGGCGTGCAAATCATTCGTTCCTCCCACGTCAACGCCGGCGGTTTCGTACTGCGCAACGCCGAACAGCCTGACGACAAGAACGATTGGGTTGTGGCGCATGACCTGAACCCGCAAAAAGCCCGCATCCTGGCCATGGTCGCACTGACCAAGACCAACGACAGCAAAGAGCTGCAACGGATGTTCTGGGAATACTGATTCGCCCTCGCCTGACCGGTTCCGGTCGGGCACCGCTTTCACCACTCGCCAACCCAGTCGAGTGGTTCACGCCTCCTCCCGATATTCCAATAAAAATTTTCTCATCGTCCTACACCAAACGGAAAAAACCGCTGTCAGAGGATTTTCTTGAATTTTAAGCAGTTGCGAAAATGCCTACAGTTAAATACTGTATGCACGTACAGCTTAATAAGGATAATTCCGTGGCCAACACCTCTGCTTCTCCTGATTCCTATGAACGCATGGGTCTGCGCGTTCAGAAAATCATCAATTCCCCCACCGCCCAAAAAGCCAAAGCCGCATTGATCTTCCGTCTACCGGACGAACCCGTGGACGAGTGGGAGCAATTGCTCGGAGAAATCGACGAGAACGACAACGTCACCCTCGCCTATCGCGACGATGGCGGTGTGCAGGTTTTCTGGGTTGTGCAGAAGGAAGATTGAGTCAATGAGTGTTCGCTGGTTTGCTTTGCTGTTTCTGTTCATCACTCTCGGTGCCCAGGCTGGCGCCCCCCGTACCTTCAACGAAGCCAAAAAAGTTGCCTGGAAGCTCTACGCACCGCAATCCACGGAGTTCTATTGCGGGTGCAAATACACCGGCAACAAGGTCAACCTCGCAGCCTGCGGTTATGTACCACGTAAAAACGCCAAGCGCGCTTCCCGCATCGAGTGGGAGCACATTGTTCCGGCCTGGCAGATCGGCCATCAGCGTCAATGCTGGCAAGAAGGTGGGCGCAAGAACTGCACGCGTTACGATCCGACCTATCAGAAGGCCGAAGCTGACCTGCACAACCTGGTGCCGAGCATCGGTGAGGTGAATGGTGATCGCAGCAACTTCAGCTTCGGCTGGTTGCCGTCGCAGTCGGGCCAATACGGTTCGTGCCTGACCCAGGTCGACTTCAAGGCGAAGAAGGTCATGCCCCGCCCGTCCATACGCGGCATGATCGCCCGGACGTATTTCTACATGAGCAAGCAGTATGGTTTGCGCCTGTCGAAACAGGATCGACAATTGTACGAAGCCTGGAACAAAACCTATCCGGTAGAGGCCTGGGAACGTCAGCGTAACCAGAGCGTGGCGTGCGTCATGGGACGTGGCAACGAGTTCGTCGGCGCGGTAGATATGAAAGCCTGCGGTTAAGCGTTCGCTGAAAACACAAAGGCTCGGGTTTAATGCCCGAGGCCTTTGTTTGTGCCTAACCGCCCACTTTTTTGTAGCGCCAGTAGCCCAGCAGGTTGGGTGACGCCTTGGCAATCCCGCATTCCTTGATCCCTATGGGAATCGACAGTGACTACGTCTAAAACGAGTCAATGTGGATCCCCTTTAAGGCGTTCCGTCGGAAGCTCCCTGGAAAAGACCGTTATTGGGCCACTGGGCGTTCGACAACCAGCAGTTCGATGTTCTGTTTCTTCGCCCGGACGAGCGCCGCGCGCACTTCTGCCTGTTTGGCCTCGGCCTCGGCTTTGGAACTGAATGGTCCGACCAGAATCCGGGTTTTCCCATTTTCCCTGACGACATTGGAAACGAAACTGTGCTCAATCAGCCAGCCGCTAAGGTCGCTGACCGCCTGAGTAGTTTCGCCTCGAACTTCGAGATCCCATTGTGGCGCGGATGCCACCGAAGGTGCAGCCGCAGCTGCCGGCTGCGGCTTTTGCGCGTCAACGCTCTTGCCCTCACCGCATCCCACCAGCGCCAGTACCGCGATTACCAAGACCATTTTGCGCACAACGCTTCCCTCAGAATGCTTAAAGCGACGATTTTAACATTCATAAATACTTCCCGAGTGCCGCAAAATGGGCTTAAAACAACGAGAATGATGGTTGCGGCCTCTGTATAGTTACGCCTTGGGAATTAATGCAGCATCTGCACGTCAGAAAGAGGCACCCAAACCGTGAGACTTCGCACTAATCTATACATACCACCGACCCCTGCACTGTCCGAATCAGGTGCCCTACCAAGCAATCAAGGAGAAGACCATGCTGATACTCACCCGCAAAGTCGGTGAAAGCATAAACATTGGTGATGACATTACGATCACCATTCTTGGCGTTAGCGGCCAGCAAGTCAGGATTGGCATTAACGCCCCGAAAGACGTTGCGGTGCATCGCGAAGAGATTTATCAGCGCATTCAGGCTGGCCTCACCGCTCCGGACAAACCCCAGACCCCCTGAATCCTGTTGCAGTCAGTAGCCAGCCCGTTCGTTACAGCGCAATGGCTGGCTAAAGATTCATGCTCGGCATTTTGCTGAGCACTCGCCTCCTCCCCTCATTACGTGAAGCCAATGCTACCGGCTTCGGCCTCGTCTTGGCTGTCAGATTATTCGCTTTAACCCCGACGAATCACGCCGTTATTAGCCGAAGGTCACACCGCGCGCCATGCCGGTGGCCGCAATCACCATCAACATCAACAACAACGCTTCGATATGGCTGATGCGTGCAAACAGCTTGGCTCGGCCCTGGTCAATCGAGGCGCCCCTGCCCAAGGCGATCCGCCACTTGATCAAGGTGATCATTGGTGCCACTTCGAGCAGCAGAATGATCACGAATAGCGTCATCTTCAGATGGAACAACGGCTGATGAAGGTAATAGTCGGTGCCTTTTTCGTACCCACCGAAGGCCCGCATCAAACCTGTGATCAGCAAAGTACCCGCACAGATGCCCCATACGTTATCGGCAACCAGCACGCTGCGAACCTGCGCCGTACCGACGACCAGGCGGCTTAACGCCGTCCCTCGGGCGAGCACCGCCCAGAGGCCCAAGGCAACAGCCAAGAGGTGGATCGCCGCAAGAAACCAGTGAGACAGCATAGGGATGCTCCTGTCAGGGATAAGGAAATGGGCTTGTCAGTAGTAGTCCAAAACCTGGAAATTTTCCTGCCAGGCACCCACGGTTGCTTATTGGTCGAATTGAGTAACACGCCGTGACATGACTGGCGAACAGCCAGCTATCTTCCTGTCATGCCGCCCACTGGCCCTTGCGTAAGGAGCCAGAGGACAATCATTTAAAAGGGAATAGTGGTGAAAGAGTTCGTAATAGGCGTAAACAACGTAGTTCTGTACGTCGCACTGGCCATTATCTGGATCGCCGCAGTGGTCATGATCTTCGTTCAGGGCTTCTGGTCCGGTGCAGGCGTTTTCATTACCGGCACCCTGACGTGGTGCATCATCTCCGGCTTCTGGTTTGTACAGTCGGCGACTTATGAAGAACTGAAAAAGTTGAACGCCAAGTAAGATTGGTTTTGTTGGTTGGACCTACCACGCAGGTCCGACGTTCAGGCAAGGACGATCAACGTTTCGTCATCCACCGCTGGATCGATGATGAAAATGGTGCTGGGTGCTGGGCGCACTGCCTTGCACCTGTCGGATGGGGTCAGCAAAGTATTGCTCGGCCGGTTCTCCACGAGCGCCTTGCGCGCAGCTCTACGCCAGGCCATCACTCAAGTGAGCCCTTCTGTAATGCGTTCACGACTGCGATCGGTTCTTACCGTGGACGTATCCGCCCAGCTCGCCCAAGTCAGCGTACCGACTATTTACCTTCGCGCTAAGCATGATTCGGTGGTTCCACGGACAGCGTCCGCGGTCCTTGGTGACGGAGTTATTTGTCACTGACTACGGCCTAGTAGCGAACCCAATTGATAGCATGTGCTGGGTCAAGTCGGACGCGCGCGACGAACCTTTTGATGGGAATCACTTGAGATTCCTCCTGATAAGCCTGTTTATATCCAAAGCAGAAGGAAACTTATTTGCACGCCGATAAGGAAACTTATAAATTCCAGCGAATGAGCACACTCGCCGAAAAAATCAAATCCGCACGAATTCACGCCAAGCTGCCGGTGAGCAACGAAGCCACGGTCAAGAAGCTCGTCAATGATAGCGGGAGACTGTACTTAAAGCCGCTGAACACTGGGTACCCGATTGAACCGCTTGACGAGCAATGCCGGATCGTGGGCGTCGTCGTGCGGGCGCTGCAGAAGTTCTGACAATGCCAAAGAAGCGGCCGGCAGACACCACTACAACAACCTCTGCAGAGATTGAAAGATCTATCCAGGCCCTGAATAAAATGGCTGAGCGCCTTTGGGGAGAGGGTCGAGAGACCGAGGCAAAGGCCCTCCTTGATGCGTTGGATTCTCTAAACCGGGCGCTGGACCGGATCAGGATTGGCGAAAGTCGCAGGGTCAGGACTCTTCATTGAAGACCTCCATGGACTTATTGGCATCATAACTGGCGCGTACCGAATGCTCGAAGACGACTTCCGAAAACGCTTCGGCCACGCTCCTTAGCATTGCCCTATCGCGCAGAGCCCGCACAGTGCAGGCTCTTTGTGCCTGCCGCTCGTCAGACGCCCAGCACGCTCCCTTTCCGCCATCTTCCAATGCACCACATCCGCCGCATGAAAGACTCCAAAATGAACAAAAAAAATCGCAGCTCTCACGCTTGCCAGCCTTGTGGCAACTTGCTCGCATTATACGTTTGCTGCCGAGACGACGACTCAGGAATCCTCCCTTCCTCCCACCGCTATTCCCGGCATTAACCAGGCTCAAGGCTCTGAATCTAGAGATCAAGGCCTAGCCAGGCTGAACGCTCAAGGCCCGAGCAACTGGGTACCCGCGGGTGCATTGGGAAAACTACCGAGAGGGAAAATAGACGTCACTGCTGCACCTTGGTGACGAGGTGCAGCGGAATGACAATCCAGAGAAACGCTGGAGGAGATCAGCCGGGGCATTAACCCACCTGAGGGCAAGCCAGAAAGGGTCAGTCGTCTCTATCGTCTCTATCGTCACGATCGCGACTGTGATTGCGATCATACCGTGAGTCGTTGTCACGGCGATCATATCCACGGCCATGCCCTCGATCATCGTCATACCCTCGGTCGTATCCACGACCGTGATCATGACTTCGATCACGATCACGATCCCGACCGTATCTTTCTCCGTCTTCCCAGTGATGCCCACAGCCTCCCAGTAAGAGAGAACCTGAAATGGCCATAAACATTATTACTGCGCGCTTCATTTGAACGTCCTAAAAACAAAGGTCAGCGTTATGACCATGAGGCGGATCAATGATTCATTGGTGAGATACAGCCAGCCAAAAAGCCAAATCTCAACGCCTGAATTAACAACGCGCCCCTTCCCCTCCCACACCACCCGCATGCACTCCCTCCGCGCCCAACGGCAACCAGCGGAACGGAATCACCATAATCCCCCGACCGAGCAACAGAAATTCCCGCAGGCGGACGAGTAGATGACGTAGCACTATCAGGAGGGGCACGACGAAAAGAAAATCGAGTACCTGGAGGTGGACGCCGAGTTGGCGTTTGGAGTGGGGGGTTTTGCAAAAGTTTTTGCAAATCGCAGACAACAAAAAAGGGCCCACCTTTCGGTGAGCCCTTCTAGACCGCCCAGCAGAGCGGATTTTGTTTGGTAGGCGCGATTGGACTCGAACCAACGACCCCCACCATGTCAAGGTGGTGCTCTAACCAACTGAGCTACGTGCCTGCTGTGAGGCGGCATTCTACGGAATTCCGGAGGGGTGTCAACACCTTTTTTCGAGCTAACCCTATGAATATGCAAAATATTTAATTTTGGCGCTGCAAAGAAGATTTTGCGGTGGCTGGCGGTCGTTTTTTATCTCGGGTAGGATCGATGCACTCGTAAAATATATTAAACAGAGGCTGCAGGATGGCGAACACACCCTACCCGGAATCCTATTACGCCGCTTCGGCCAATGCGGTTCCGCCGCGCCCGGCCCTGCAGGATGACGTAGAGACTGATGTCTGTGTGATCGGCGCCGGTTACACCGGTCTGTCCTCTGCCCTGTTTCTGCTGGAAAACGGTTTCCGAGTCATAGTGCTTGAAGCCGCGAAGGTAGGTTTTGGTGCGTCGGGGCGTAACGGTGGCCAGATCGTTAACAGTTACAGCCGCGACATCGATGTGATCGAGCGCAGTGTGGGTCCCAAGCAAGCGCAGTTGCTGGG
This sequence comes from Pseudomonas sp. Hz4, assembly GCF_054898165.1. NCBI lineage: Bacteria > Pseudomonadati > Pseudomonadota > Gammaproteobacteria > Pseudomonadales > Pseudomonadaceae > Pseudomonas > Pseudomonas sp. Hz4. The sequence goes on from NZ_CM142719.1 coordinate 3,980,970, forward strand.
GCAAATGGCGTTCGAGGGCGGGCGGATCATTCGTGAGCGGGTCGCCAAATATAATATCCAGTGCGACTTGAAGGACGGTGGTGTATTTGCCGCCATTACCGCCAAGCAGATGAGCCTTCTGGAATCCCAGAAGCGTCTGTGGGAGCGTTTCGGTCACACACAGCTTGAGCTGATGGATCAGCGTCGCATCAGCGAAGTGGTCGCGTGCGATCAATACATCGGCGGCATGCTCGACATGAGCGGCGGGCACGTTCATTCGCTTAACCTGGCCTTGGGCGAAGCGGCGGCTGTGGAGTCGTTGGGCGGCACCCTTTATGAGCAGTCGCCGGCGGTGCGCATAGAGCGCGGCGCGAATCCGGTGGTGCATACGCCTCAAGGCAAGGTCAGGGCCAAGTTCATCATCGTTGCGGGCAACGCGTATCTCGGTAATCTGGTGCCGGAACTGGCCGCCAAATCGATGCCCTGCGGGACTCAGGTGATCACCACTGAACCCTTGGGCGACGCATTGGCCAAGAGTCTGTTGCCGCAGGATTACTGCGTCGAGGACTGCAACTACCTGCTCGACTACTACCGTTTGACCGGCGACAAGCGCCTGGTCTTCGGCGGTGGTGTGGTGTATGGCGCGCGGAATCCGGCGAACATCGAGGCGATTATTCGGCCGAAGATGCTCAAGGCCTTCCCGCAACTCAAGGACGTGAAAATCGATTACGCCTGGACCGGCAATTTCCTGCTGACCTTGTCGCGGCTTCCTCAGGTCGGACGCTTGGGCGACAACATCTACTATTCCCAGGGCTGCAGCGGCCACGGCGTGACGTACACCCACCTGGCGGGCAAGGTGCTGGCCGAAGCGTTGCGTGGCCAGGCCGAGCGTTTCGACGCCTTTGCCGACCTGCCCCACTACCCGTTCCCCGGCGGACAACTGCTGCGTACACCGTTTGCTGCATTGGGCGCCTGGTATTACGGACTGCGAGACAAATTCGGCTTCTGACCGATAGATGCAAAAGAAGTGGGCCACTGCAAAGTGGCCCTTTTCATTTCAGCTTGGGAACTCAGCTCTTTCGCTGATTGAGCCTCTGCAACAATTCGGCGCTGCGCTGCTGGTCCATTTCCTCTTTGGCCAAGAGCTCGGGAAGCAACTCGGCCGCTCGCTGGGCGTCGAGGATGAAGACGCCGTCATCATCACCAATGGCCAAATCCCCCGCCTGCACCTGAACCCCGCCCACACTGATCGACTGATTGATTTCCCCACAGGCGCCAATACCGCGAGTCGTGTACGCACTGACGTCCCGACAAAAAATCGGCAAACCATGGCGACGCAATGCGCTGACATCCGTGACCGCACCCGACACCACCACCCCGGCCAACCCTTTGATCAGCCCGGCCAGGGTGCGCAGTTCGCCCCAGCAACCACACTCCTCGTCGCCCACACATTCGATGACCAGCACGTCGCCCGGCTGACTCAATAACAGCGCTTCACGCAAAATACTGCCATCCGGCGGGAAAACTTTGACGGTGACGACATTGCCGACCATGCGGATGTTGTTGAACAGCGGCTTGATCCCCCGCAGGAAGCCCCGATCGGAAAAATGGCCGATGGTTGACGAAGGGATCGACCGGTAGGCGTGGCGCTGCTCCGGGCTGACGAGCTGTTGGCGCGCGGCAATCTGATAACTCATCGGCATTTCCCCGGGCGTAGCAATGGGCAGGTCGAACAGTATTCAGCAGGCTCAGTAGCCAGGTAGTAGAAGCAGCAGGTCCGTCGAAAGCGAATACTGCGCTGCCCCTCGTCGAGCAGAGTCGGTGGACGGCGGAAGTGGCTCAGCGGGTTGTAATCGAGACCGAACAATGAAGGTTCTGCCTCGGTCAGCAACCACCTGAAGTCCGCTTCATAGCGCTCGCGCACCGACGGTTCCTCGATTTTTGCCATGCGTTTTTCATACAACGAATACACACGCACTGCGGAGTTTTCCCACAAGATGCGCCGTGAAACCCCACTCACACGGTTGAAGGTTTGCCACAACGGTTTCAGCAGCCCGGCAAACAGTGACTGCACCAGGGTTTCCCGCCAAGCCTCGCGCTCACCTGCCCGGTACGTCAGCGGCAGGGAATGAACCAGCGGCATCGAAGACGTCCACAGCCCCTCATCGTGGCCGTACTCGATCACTGCGTTGTCCAGTGACAGTAGCAATCCTTTGTCGTACACCGACATGGCGTACAAACAGGCGCCGGTGGCCAGAAACGACAAGCGCTTGCCCAGCAACGAGGCGGTGATCGCCCGCGACGGTGAGGCAATGACCGGGCTCAATGCGTCCAGCAGACGCTCGCACACGTCCTCTTGCAGCAGGTCACGCGCCATCAGGGAGCGTAATGGGTCACGCTCGGCGCAGTCCTTCAGACGCAACCCACCGCACAGCACGTTCCACTCTTGCCCGGTGAAGTGACGAGCCAGACTCATTGCGGCAATTCCCGACCAAATGGGATGCACATCGGCGTGCCAAAAAACGGGTCAGGAATAATCCGACAATTGAGGTCAAACACCGTTTTGACCAGCGCTTGGGTCAAGACGTCCTCAGGCCGGCCCTGGGCAAAAGCCGTACACTCATGCACCGCGACCATATGATCCGCATAGCGACAGGCCAGGTTGAGATCGTGAAGCACCATGATGATGGTTTTGTTCTCGAGCCGGTTGAGGTCGCGCAGCAGGTCCAGCACTTCAATCTGGTGAGCCAGGTCGAGGAAGGTCGTCGGCTCATCCAGCAGCACGATGCCGGTGTCCTGGGCCAGGGTCATGGCGATCCACGCACGCTGGCGCTGCCCGCCGGACAAGGCATCCACCGGCCGATCCGCCAGCGCCTGCAGACTGGTCTGCTCCAGCGCGCGATTGACCATGGCTTCATCCTCTGCCGACCACTGCTGCATCCAGCTCTGATACGGGTATCGGCCCAAGGCCACGAGCTGGCGCACGGTAATGCCTTCCGGCGCCGTTGGCGTCTGGGGCAGGATGGCCAACTCACGTGCCACCGCCGCGGTGGATTTTTGCTGGATATCCACACCGCTGAGAATCACCGAGCCTTGCTGCGGTTTCAGCAGTCGGGCGAAGGATTTGAGCAAGGTACTTTTGCCGCAGCCGTTACTGCCAATCAGCACCGAGATCTTGCCCTTGGGCAGTTGCATGTCCAGCGCGTCAATAATCACCTGGCGCTGATAACTCAGGGTCAGGCCGCGACTTGCAATCGACGTCATACGTTGAATTCCTTAATGACGCTGTTTAATCAGTAAATAGAGAAAAAAGGGTGTGCCCAGCACCGCGACAAAGATGCCGGCCGGTAGATCCAGGGGCAAAAACAGCGTGCGCCCGACCAAATCCGCCAGCATCACCAGGCTTGCCCCGACCAAGGCCGCCATCACGGCCTGCCCAGCGAAACCAGGTGCCACCAGACGTTTGGCAATATGCGGCGCGATCAGCCCGACAAACGCGATCGCCCCACCCCAGGCAATGGCTGCACCGGCCAACGCCACACTCACCAGCAACAAACCGGCCCGCAGCCATTGCACGCGCACGCCGATGCCCTGGGCCAGGTTGTCATCCAGCTGTTGCACCATCACCTGACGGGCCAACAGCACCAGCAGCGGACAAATGCCCAACAACCAGCCAGCCAGCGCCAGCGGTTCGGGCCAACTGGCGCCGTACACGCTACCGGTCAGCCAGACGTAGGCCGACAGGGTGGTGGTCAGCGGACTGAAAACCAGGATGAAGGTGGTCGCGGCCGTCAACATCGCCGAGACGCCCACACCAATCAGCACCAGCCGCAGCGGTGAGGTCCCCTGCTTCCAGGCCAGCAGATAAATGGCCAGTGTTGCCAGAGCCGCACCGAGCATTGCGGCCAGGGGCAGAAACTGTTGCCCCAGTGTCGCGGACAAGAACGACAGATAAAGCACGGCGGCGGCACTGGCACCGCTGGTGATGCCGAGCAGGTCGGGCGATGCCAGCGGGTTGCGGATGATGCTTTGCAAGATCAGCCCGGACACCGACAACGCAGCCCCCACCAGCGCCGCCAGCACAATGCGTGGAAAACGCAGTTGCTCGACGATCAACGTCAGGCTGGCGTCCTGACTGGAAAACAGGATTCGCAGCACCTCAAAGGGCGAGAGGATGACTTTCCCCAGTGACAACGAACCGAGCATTACCAGCACCGTCAGCACCAGGGCCATCGCCAGCCGCCACCACGTGGAGAGGTTGACCCGCCGGGAATACCCGCCCCGGCGCCAAGTCACCACCTTATCCATAACGGCCTCCGCGCCGGGCCAACATAATGAAGAAGGGTGCGCCGAACAGCGCCGTCATCACCCCCACCGGCACCTCCTGCGGCAGGATCACTACCCGCGACAGCGTATCCGCCAACAGCAGCAGAATGGCGCCGAGCAGTGCACAACCGGGCAGCAACCAGCGATGGTCGATGGACAACCCCTTGCGCACCATGTGCGGTACCAGAAGACCGATGAAACCGATGCTGCCGGCCAACGCCACCGCGCTACCCGCGAGACAGATCACCAGCACGCTCATCAGCAGCCGGATCAGGCCGGTTCGCTGGCCCAGTCCCGTGGCAATCTCTTCCCCGGCGTTCAACACGTTGACCTGCCCGGCCAGCAACAGCGCCCCCGACAACCCGAACACATCAGTCAGCAACAAGGGTGCGGCGCTCGACAGGTTGCGTTCGGTCAACGAACCGGCCAGCCAGAACAGCACCGTGTCCAGGCCATCCTGATTCACCACCAGCAGCGCCTGGCTGAAAGCGGAGAACAACGCGGCAATCGCCGCCCCCGCCAGCACGATGCGCAGCGGACTGAGACTGCCTTGCCCCATGTTACCGATCAGCCACACCAGACAACCCGCCATGGCAGCGCCAATGAACGCACACCATAGCCAGGCATCCGGGGATGACAGCGAGAAGATCGAGGAAAACAGGATGATAAAAAAGGTCGCACCGGCACTGATCCCGAACAGTCCGGGTGATGCCAATGGATTGCGCGTCAGTGCCTGCATCAAGGCGCCCGCGACCGCGAGACTGGCGCCTACGGAAATCGCCATCAAGGTGCGCGACAGACGCGTAGTGTTCACCAGTACATGACTGATACTCAACGGGTCGGGATGGACAAACGCCGCGGCAATCTGTGGCAGTGGAATCCAGGTGGCACCGACCGCCAGGCTTAACACGCAGCTCAGCAGCAACACGACACCCGCGCCGCACAGTTTTACACCGGGGCTCATGAGCTCGCCTGCGCTGCAGCCACGCGGGCAATGTCGTCGAGCATCAGGTTCGCCCCCAACATCCCGCCCGACAGACTCCACGCGATGCCATCGACCTGCCACACTTGTCCTTGCTGCGGGGCACGCATCTGCTTCCACAGCGGGTGTTGCACCAGGTTGTCGTAGTTGCGCTGCACCGCCGCGTTCTGCGCGCGCAGGAAAACAAAAAAGATGTCGGCATTCACCACGTCAAGGCTTTCCTTGCTGGTGAGTTTGATCGACACCCCGCTCGCCTCCCGACTGGTGTCACTCCAGTTGAATCCCAGTTCGGTGAGCACGGAGCCTGGAAAACTCGCCGGCAGGTAACTTCGGATGTGGTCTTCGCGGATATCCAGAATCGACACCGTGGGCGGCCAGCGTCCGGAAAATTTTTGCTGCAGTTGCTCGCACAGTTGGGCCACGCGCTGCTGCCATCGGTTCAGAATCTCGGCGGCCCTCTGTTCCTGGTGTAAGGCGGCGCCCATCAGCGCCAGGGTCTTTTTGAACTCAAACACCTCATCCAGCATCATCAGCGGGGCGATCTGCTTGAGTAATGGCGCAATGCGTTCATGGCGATAGCGCGAGGCAATAATCACGTCCGGTTTGAGCAGCGCGATGTCCTCAAGACTGGGTTGGGTTTCCAGCCCAACATGTGGCACAGCACCCAGTGCTGCGCGCAAATAGCGATAGGTCGGTTTTTCGCTCCAGGAATCAACCACGCCACACGGGGTCACGCCCAACACCACGGCGCTGTCGGTAGCCCCCTGAAACAGGGTGATCACCCGCAACGGCGCGGTGTCGGCCGCAGCCCACGCCGGCGCGGAAAACCTGAGGGCGAGCGCCCCCAGAGACAGGCGCAACAGCGTGCGCCTGGAGGGATCACGTCGTGGTTCAGGCTTCACGATCGAGCCTGTGAAACGGGTTGACCACCTGCCCTTTGCCAAACGGCATACTGCCAGGGCCGCCCGCGCGCTCGATCATCGGGGTGAGCAGCAATTTCTGCGGCCAATGCGGCGCCTCGAACAATTGGTGCTTGATCATGGCCCGTGCCTCGGCGGCAAACTCGATGGTGTCGATCAACTCGTTGAGCACCTCGCCCATCGCCGTCCACAATTGGGTCGCCGGCACTGCGTAGACCTCAGCCAGCGTATCGATGATGGCGCGGAGGTTGACCTGAATACCCAGGGTCTGCAACCAGAACAGCAGGTCTTCAGGGCGCTCGTGGTACAGCGTGTTGGCGTGCCCCTTCTTCAGCCGGTAAGCCGGGTCGGCCAGGCCGTTACGTTCCAGCCACGGCACGTAGATGCGCAACGAATCGTGATCGCGCAACAGCAGGCCCTGGGCGTAACCGGCCTTCCACACCAGCACCGCGTTCTGCCCGTGAATTTCCCCCAGCATGCCGATGCGCAACATCCGCAGATTGATATCGAAGAAGCTGTGGCACACCTCGCGGAACAGCGTCATCACCGACCCGGCGTTGGCCGGCAGTTGGCGGTAGCCCATCCAGTCATCGAAGAAGTGTTGCTTGCTGCCCGGCAGCGGTGTGCCCAACGCAGCCATCGGCACCAGTCGACAGTCCGGGTCTTCGAGCAGCGCGGGTGGATAGCCGCGCACCATGGCCGACAGGTGTCGCGGCGCTTCGTCGAACAGCGTCGCGTCCGGCGGCATGAATGCCCACCACTTGGTTTCGTCGCACAGGTGCAGCGACTGTTGCAGCGTTTGATCCTTGCCCAGTGCCTGACGCAGCAGCGCCTCGCTCAAGCCGCCGTTGATCATTTTTACGGCGGGCAGATAACGCGAAGCGCCCAGCGAATAGATCGCCATGGGCAACTTGAGGTAATCGGCACTGTTGAAGCACGGGGTCATCGAGCGCAACGACGAGGTAGCGAAAAAATCACCCTCGGTGAAGTCCAGTCGATGGCAGTCACCCTTTGCGAAGGCATCGCCGAGTTGCGCCTCCAGCACGTGTTCGAACTGCCATGGGTGTACCGGCAGCGCGATGTGGCTCTGGGCAATGCCCCGCTGTTGCAGCTCTTGCTGCAAGTTGGCCTGCAACAGCGGCGGCAACAGGTATTGAGCTGGATTACTCTGCGCCACGTCCGTCACGCCGTCGCCGCATTGCAGCAACGTGCGGTCGACCGCGACCCAATTGAGCGCCACCGGACGAGCAAATTCCGCCTGATACTGCTGATATTCGATTTCGCTCAAACCCTGCTTGGCTTTGGCCAGCGGGTGGTAGGGACGATCACGCAGCGAAGCCCACTGTTCCATCGCCAGGAAGAAGTCCGCGTTGCTCTTTTCCAGCAAGCGTTCGCTGTCGACCCGATGGGCCAGGGACAACTCGGTTTGCCGGACGCTGGTGTGCAATACATCCAGGAACAGGGCGAAGCCTTTTTCATTGTCCGGGTAGCGATCGGTCATTCCGGCCAACACCTGAGTCGTGAAGACCTCGGGTGACAACGCTGTCAGCTGGTCGCTCTGTCGAGCCCATACCGGGGTGCCCGGTACTTTTTCCCATTGCTGAGTGATACCGGGGCGCAGGGCTATGACGATGCAACTCTGGGGATCGCTGGGCCATTCCCAGATCCGCTGCCCGGCGCTCAACCCGGTAAACGGCTGATCGGCCGATGACGAGGGCGCCACCAGGTTCAGCGGCTCGGTACCGAAAAAATGTTCGGCGAGTAAACAATCGACCAGATCCTGCATCACCCTGTCGGCGGCCATTGCGGTGAAGTTCATTCGATTATTTTCCTTCTGCTGAAGTGGTGGCCAATTTGGCCTGGAGGGCACGAAAAGCGATGCCACGCTCGTCACCCAAAACAAAACTTTTTACGCCCCGAGCCAACCACCGTTCGTGGTCGCCCGGCTGGCGTGGAATGGCGCAGTACGGCACACCCACGGCATTGGCTGCCTGCCAGCTGGAGAGCAGCGCTTGCTGCACCTCGGGCCGGTCGATCTGCCAGGGCATACCCATCGATTGCGATAAATCGGCAGCCCCTTCCAGAATCATGTCCAGGCCAGGTACCGCGGCAATCTCTGCCGCCCGCCGCACACCTTCGGCACTTTCGATCATTGCCACGATCATGATTTGTTCGTTGGCCAGTCCGATGTACTCCGCCAGGCTGTGCTTGCCGAAAGCACCGGGGCGCCCGGCGTTCAGGCTGCGGGTGCCCTGCGGGTGGTATTTGCAGGCCCGAATGCTCTCGGCCAAAGGTTCAGGGCCTTCGATCATCGGCAACACAATGCCCTGCGCACCACCATCGAGCAGGCGCAGCAGGGTTTTCGGGTTGAGGTCCGCCACCCGCACCAGCGGGGTCAGCGCGTAACTCTCGGCGGTGCGAATCATGTTCTCCACGGTCTCGGGATTGATCAGCACGTGTTCCATATCGATGATCACGAAATCGAAACCGGCCTCGGCAATCAGTTCGATGGCCGCTGGCGAAGGAATCGAGCTGATCAGGCCGTAGACCGGCTCACCTGTCCTGAGCTTCTGCTTGAGCAGATTGGTCCTCAGCATGATTGCAGCCGGAACGCGTGCAGCGGATTCGGCACCGATTTGAAACGACGTTCACCGTCGCCCAGCAGGCGGCGCTTGGTCAGCTCTTCCACTTCATAGAAAGGCGCGAAGACATCAAACGCTGCATAACGCGGGCGGTGTTGCGGATGTTCGACTTGGTAAGCGCTGATCACCTCGGCGGCCATCTGCCAGAACAGGACCTCTTCCAGTTGATAGTGCTGATGCAGGAAGATCGCCATTTCGGCCAGGGCGATGAAAAAGAACGAATCACAGGAAAAATCCCGGACCGCATCCAGGTCGTCGGTGAGGATGAACGAGTTGCGATTGAGCTTGGCGTGGCTGGCGGGCAGCGGCACCAGGGTCGGACACAGATCGGGGCGTCCCAGGTGCTGCGGTGAATAGCGCACGCCGTCATGGAAGTCTTTCAGGGCAATACGTTGCGGCCAGCCCTGCTTCACGATCAGGACGATGTTCTGCCCATGGGACTCCATGCCGATCCCTTCGGCGTAGAGCATATGGATGATCGGCGACACCGCGACCTGCAACAGTTGACGGGTCCAGGCGTGCAGGCCGTATTGAGTGATCCACGCATCGATGAACGGAGTCTGTTCACCGTTGCCGTAGCGATTGTCCACGGAGCTCAAGCCATTGAACGGCACCGCTTGCTCATCGTCTTGCAGGTACTGGTGAATGCTTTCGCGCCACAGGGTGCCCATCGTGCCGTAGGCCTGGGACATCCGCGTGGCGGGCAGGTGATCGTAGTCAAAACTGACCCCGACCACTTCTCCGAGTATTACAAAGCCGAGGTCACGGGCGGTGCTGTCGCTGCGGATCAACTGCTGCAACCAGTCGGTGATGATCGGGCCGTTCATTACCGTGTGCCGGGCCAGAATTCGGGTGCTGGAGGTGTTGGTCATGCTCAGCGCGAGCTTGACGTAAGGCCGCTGTTTTTCACTGACGTTGGCCAGGGTGCGGATCGATTGCTGCGCCTGATAGCGATCATCCGTGGTGCCCAGATAGATCACTTCACCGCTGACCAGTTCTGGGTAGAACACGGGAACGATGACGTTTTCCCATTGCCACGGGTGCACCGGCATCAACCAATAATCGCCCATCGCCTTGCCGTGGCCGGTAAGGCTCTCAGCCAGTTGCTGCCAGCGCTGAAGTCCGAATTCCTGTTGGATAAACCCGTCGAACTCCAGGTGCCGCGAGATATTCATCGCCCCGCAAGTTTTCGCCACTGCCAACCAGACAATGGCGATGGGCGCGGCAAATTCCGGTCCGTAGCAGGCGTTGTCCTTGAGCGAAAAGCCGATGCGCGATTTGTAGCAGGGGTGATAGCTGTGGGCGTCCATGAAGTGCTGTTCCAGCGCATCGACATCCAGTTGATGGCCGGGCCGGGCCGCTTGATACCCCTGGCTGCGCGATTGCAGATCCTTGAGCATCGTTTGTTCAAGCTCATGGGTGAAGCGTGGCAGGTGCGGGCTGTCCTGAAGTTCGCTTAACAGCTCCGCCAATGCCTGATGAAGGTGCGGCCGGCTGCGCGCGCCCAACGCATCTACGCGCTCGAGACTGGCGTAGTCGAGGCGGATCAGCTCGAAGCTGGTGCTGAGCAATCCGCTGCAGTGGTATTCCACCGGTTGTTGCTGCGCATCGGTGCCGCTGACGACAAAACGGTGCTGGCCGCCATCGAGGGCCGAATGGCGATACGGCAGGACATTTTCATACAGCAGCGTTTGCAGCAGCTGTCCCACTACTCGCTGCTCCACGTGCTGATAGTGGCGCGGATCGGCGGTCGCCAGCCAGACGCTTGGCGCTGAATCCGCAGCCTGATGTGTTGCCTGTGAAGAAGTCGCCATAGTCATAACCTTGTCCATGAAAGAATTAACGGTGTTCGAGGGCTGAGGGCAGTGCCTCGGCCGACTCGTCGGATGCGGAAACTGGGAAACGCCAGGCACAGGGCAATGCCAGCAGAATGAGGATGCCGGTGACCATGAAGACCTCGCTGATTGCCCCTGAACTAACCATCGAAACAGCCCCGCCCCCCGTCTCAGCGGCCAGGCGAAACTCCAGCCACAGCGAGGCAATCACGATGGCCAGTGACGAGACGAGACGACGGGAAATGTTATTCATCGCCGCGCCCTGAGTGACCATCGGTTCAGGCAGCGCATCGAGCCCGGCAGTGGTGATGGGGATATAGGACAGGCCCAGCCCGACGCCGCGGACCATCATCAGAAAAAACACCACACCGATTGAAGCGCCAGCCCCCAGCATGCCCAATCCCAGGGTGGCGCCCCCGGTCAACAGCAGCCCCCAAAGCACTACTGCGCGCGGGCCGTGGCGGTCCAGCCACTTGCCGCCGAGATGCCCGAACAAGCTGGCGAACATCGCCGTGCACAGCAGCGACAAGCCGGTCCAGATCGCGCTGTAGCCCATCACCACTTGCACCAGCAGCGGCAGCAGGACCAGGCATTCGAACATGCCGACCGACTGCACCACCGCGATGATCACGCTCAAGCGATAACCGCGCAGGGCAAAGATGCGCAGATTGAGCAATGGCGAAGTCCGGTTCAGTTCCAGTCGCACAAACGCGACCAGGCACAGGATCGCCGCCAGCAACATGCCGAGGTTGAAAGGATCGGCCAGGGCTTGCGCGTGACGCAGACGGCCAACGGCGATCATCAGCAGACCGATGCCCGTCGCAATCAGTAGGTAACCTGCCAAATCGAAAGGTTTGCGCTCTGACGCTTCAGAGGCCGGAAGCACGCCGACACCCAGGATCAGCGCCAGCAAGCCAATAGGGACATTCATCAGGAACAGCGAGCGCCAACTGAACCACTCCAGCATCAGGCTGCCGCATAACGGCCCCAATGCCGGTGCCAGCATGACCGCCGCGCCCCACAGGCCAGTGACCTTCCCCCGCTCGCCTTTGGCGTACACCGAAAAAATGATCGCCAGGGACAGCGGAATCATCAGCCCGCTGGCGATGCCTTGCACCACGCGCGCGGCAATCACCAGCGCGATGGAGTTGGCCAGCGCCCCGAGCAACGAGCCGCAGACAAACAACGCCACGCCCCACAAATAGAGGGTTTTTCGCCCCACCCGCTGGCTGAGAAAACTGGTGAGGGGCATGGTCATGCCCATGCTCACCATGAACGCCGCCACAATCCAGGTGGCCAACAGCGGGCCGATCTCAAAGGCCTCCATGAAAGCCGGCAACGCCGGATTCAGCGAGCTGTTGTTCAGGCTGACCGTCAGCGTGCCCAACAGCACATTGACCACCACCAACCAACGCGGCACGGCAAACGTCAATCCCACGGTGCGACTCCGGCATCGTGCAGGAACACCTGTGATGGTCGCGGATGACAGAGGAAGTCGGCATGGGAAATGTTGTAGCCATAGGCACCTGCCAGCGGCAGCACCAGCATGTCGCCGACTTCGACACCCATCAGCGGGCAATCGCGGCTCAGCACATCCTTGGGCGTACAAAGTTGCCCGACCACGGTCCAGTCCTGTTGCAACGCGCCGGCTGTTGCTTGATGCCTGGGCAGATGAATGACCGGGTGATCGTGCCCCTGGGCGACCGGTAAACGGAATTGATGGGTGCCGCCCCGACAGACCAGAAAGTGCTTGCCGTGACTGGTTTTCTTATCCAGCACTTCAATGGCGTAGTAGCCACAGAAGGCGCTGATGAAACGACCGGGTTCAAAGCGCACGATGGGCGCATCGGCACACGCTGCAAGGCTCTGCCCCAAATGCGCACACAAGCGCTGCCAATCGAACTGCTGCGGGCTGAGGTAATTGACGCCGATTCCGCCGCCCACATTGAGGTGGGTGATCGCCGCCGGGTTGGCCGACAACGCTTTCCATTGCGGCCAGCGTTCCAGGTACAGATCGAGCAGTTGCTCATGACGGTCCACCAGCGACTGGTGAGACATCGCATGTATATGAAAGCCCTTGAGCCGCAGATGGCTGGCGTTATCGACCCAGCTTACCGCCTGGGCCAATTCTGACTCATCGATCCCGAACGGGGTGGCCGTGCCGGCCATCGCCAGTTTGCTGGACAGCGGCGATGGCAGTTCGGGGTTGATCCGCAGCAATACGTCTTGCACGCGCCCCGCTTCCAGTGCCAGCCGTTGCAGACGGACGATTTCACTCAGGCTTTCGATGTGGATGGCTTCGACCTGATGTTGCAGCGCCGAACGCAGGTCGGAATCCAGTTTGCCGGGGCCAGAGAATATGAACGGCTTGCGCGTAGAACAGGCCTGCAGGCGATCAATCTCACCGCCGGAGGAAATCTCGAACCCGTGCACCAACGGCGCCACAGCGGACACTATCTGCGGTTCACTGTTGGCCTTGATGGCGTAGTAAAGCTCCACGCCTTCAGGGAGCGCCGCCATCACCTGCGTCACGTGATGTTTAAGCGCGTCCAGGTCGTAGATGAACAGCGCCAACGGATCTTCGTGCTGCGTGCGGGCTTCGTCGATGGCGGCCAATATCGCTTCGGGCAATTTATCCATACTTGGCCTCCTTGCCCCACGGGGACACCAGACTGACGTAACCGGCCTGGCGATCGGCCTTGGCCGCCAAGCGGACTTTAAGGTTGGTTTTGCAGGCAATCGGCTGACCGGCGATCAGTGCGTCCAACTCCGGTGCATCGCGGGTCAGTTCGGCGCGGATACTGATCAATTGCTGCTCCACCCGTTGCCACATCAGCGGCGCCAGGTGCGGGCGTTCCCAGCTCAGGGCCAGTACAGCCTCGGACAAATTGTTGACGAACAGGCAATAAACGATGCGGTTCCATCCTTGCTGGCGGGAATAGAGCAGCGACTCACGCACCCGTGGATGAACGTCTGCGTCGATCCGCGAGGCACCCAGTTCGTCGGTCAGTTTGACCCCTTCAAAATCCCTTAGCAGCAAGCGTTGTGGACGACCGTTGTCGTGCACCAGCACGCTGTTCTGCAAATGCGGCTCCATCACGATGCCGTGGTTGAAGAACAGCGCCAGCACCGGCCGTAGCAACAGCGCCTGATAGTCGTCGAACCAGCTCAACAGCTGTTGGTCGTGGATGTCGTTGCCGTTGAACCGGCTCAGGAATTCATGCACCAACGGCGGTAAATGCAGGCCACGAGCGAACAACGTACCGGCCATGATGCTGCAGTCGGTGCCGGTGTCGAGGCAGAAGTTCTCCCGCAGGATCGCCCCGGTCTGTTCGCGGAACCAATGGTTATCGGCTTCGCCGGCCTGTTGCGGCGCCCAACTCAGAATGCCCGGTTCGGCCACCACCGAGAGCCCGCCAAGGGTCTCGGGGCGGGTCAGTTGCAGGTTACGAAAGATGCGGTCGATCATCAGTGCGCTTTCCAGTTCGTACCAGGCGTTTTTCCTGACGCAATTGGTGATGCGCACGTTCAGCGAGCCCTTGATGAAGAACTCATGACCCTCGATGTACCACGTCCGGATGGACGCAGTGGGGTTGGCCATCAGCCCTGTGGCGCCAAGATCGACGATGGCCGCGGATTTCAATAGACGCTGAACCCGGCCATCCTGCATGAATAACTGGGCCTGTACCGGATGCATGCAGATAACTGCGTGCCCTGGCCGCGCCTGCGCTTGATCGGCAAAACCGGCCAGCACTTGGGCTTTGCTCAGACCGTTGGCCCCGACGTTCAATCCTTCCAGCGGCACCTCGAACAGGTGCAACGGCGTGCGGGCCTGAAATTCCGGCGCATAGGTTTCCTGGGCCAGATGAGCTGGCCACAGGCGTGCCTTGGGTGCCGGGTGGTTCGGATGACCGAACCACAAGCCCTGCTCGCTGGCCAGGTAACCGCTGAGCGGTGCCGGGTGCTGGCCGTCCATGTTGTGGGCGACGATGGCTGCGGTCAGTAACTGGCTTTGCAACACCTGATCCAGCAACTCGTCGTTGCTGGCGCGGGTCATGTGTTCGCAAGCCGCGAGCAACTGTTCTACGAACTCGGCAAACCTCAGGCACGACCAGCAGCCCTCACCGCGCCGGGCATAGACGTCCGACAGGTAACGGTGACTGCCAAGGCCATCACGACGGTCCACCATCACAAAGAACTGCTGCTGGTTGGGCAGGTTGATGGTCAGCGGAATGCCCCTCCATTCCAGGCCCTCAAGGTAACTGCCCGGGGCAATACCTTGCATCTGCGTCGGCCAACTGTAACGGAGGCAGTTTTCCGGCAAGGCGAACTCTTTGATCAAACAATTAAGCAACGCGCGCGTCGTCGCCAACTCACTGACCATATTCGATAAAACACTGCGATCTGGATGACTCATGGGTGCTCCACAGTAGCCTGCTAAGCCACTGGACACGTTATATGGTGAAAAAATTAGTTGCTGATCGACCGATTAACAGCCGACGGAACCCCACGTAACGACATCACTTCACTGAACCTTTTAAACAATCTAACGACCACCGAAGTTACTTGCGCCAACGCCTTCAACCTGCAACTTGACGGGTTGTTAACGCAACGTCGATTGATTCACTCAAGCGCGCAACTGCAATAAAGCTGCCGCCATGGCGTTATCAAAACGCTGGATCACTTGCTGGCATTGTTCATCGTCGATAATCAATGGCGGCAACAAGCGGATGATATTGCCCTTACGCCCGCCGCGTTCCAGCAACAGGCCTTGTTTGAAGCACTGTTGCTGGATGGCCGCGGCCAGCGCCGGGTCCATCGGGAAACGCCCGTGGCGATCCGCCGGCTGGCGCTCGTCGACGATCTCGATGCCCAGCATCAGGCCGCGACCGCGCACTTGGCCAAGGGCCGGATAATGCACCTGCAACTCGACCAGTCGGTCCTTGAGCCACTGGCCACGACGCTCGGCCTGGGCGGCGAGGTTTTGCTGTTGCAGCACCTGCAACGTAGCCAGCCCGGCAGCCATGGCCATCTGGTTGCCGCGGAAGGTGCCGGCGTGGTTGCCTGGCTCCCAGGCGTCGAATTCACGCCGGATGCCCAGTACCGCCATGGGCAAACCGCCACCGACCGCTTTGGACATGACGATCAGGTCAGGCTCGATGTCGGCGTGTTCGAAGGCAAACATCTTGCCGGTGCGACCGAAACCGGTCTGCACTTCGTCGAGGATCAGCAGGATGCCGTGCTTGCGCGTCACCTCGCGGATCGCCCGCAGCCAGCTCGCCGGGGCACAGTTGACCCCGCCCTCACCCTGCACCGCTTCAAGGATCACCGCCGCCGGCAGTGACACGCCGCTTTCGACGTCTTCGATGAATTGAGTGAAATAGTATGTCAAGGCCTCGACCCCGGCCTCACCGCCAATGCCCAGGGGGCAACGGTATTCGTGGGGGTACGGCATGAACTGCACCCCGGGCATCAGGCTGGCGATGGCATTTTTTGGCGCGGTGTTGCCGGTCAGGGCCAGAGCGCCGTGGGTCATGCCATGGTAGGCCCCGGAAAAACTGATGATGTTGTTACGGCCGGTGTAGGTCTTGGCCAGCTTCAGCGCGGCCTCCACCGCATCCGCCCCGGACGGTCCGCAAAATTGCAGGCAATAATCACGGCCCTGGTTCGGCAACAGGCTGAGCAGGGTTTCGCTGAAGGCGTCCTTGACCGCGGTGGTCAGGTCCAGGGTGTGCATCGGCAGGCCTGAGGCGAGGAAGCTGTCGAGGCTGGCCATGATGGCCGGGTGATTGTGACCCAGGGCCAACGTGCCAGCGCCGGCCAGGCAGTCGAGGTAAGTATTGCCTTCGACGTCGGTGACCCAGAGCCCGTGCGCCTTGGCGATTGCCAGCGGCAACTTGCGTGGATAACTGCGCACATTAGATTCGAACTTGCTCTGTCGAGCCAGATAATCGGCATTGGTTTTTCGCAAAGGGTTAGAGTGCAATACGCCATCATTCAACATCGGTTGACCCTCGTTAAATCCGATATGCAACTTATTCTCATTACCAAGTTGTTGCAACTAATTCTTACAACCTATTTGGAAATTTACATATAGCGATTTTAACTATTCTAAAAATAATCAGACACGCAAAAACCAAGTTAATAAACCTGGTATATCTCCGGAAGCGCCATGATCTAGCCATGATCTTGTATGCAACTGACAACTTCGATATAGGTTACCGACAGACTGCAACTTATCCGAAAAGTGTCTTGAATGTTCATTAACTGATGGGGTGCATATGTCCTTCCTCTATTCGAATCAGGTCATGGCCCAACGACTGACTGCGCCCCGGTCTCTGGGGCGCATGACACGGATGAATCAGAAGTCGACAGTCGCCGAAAGGAGGTAGGTGCGTGGGGTCGATAGCGTCAAGCCAGGTTCGCTGTCATCCGAGGCTCCGGCCGAACTCCAGTAGCGCTTGTCCGCCACGTTCTCGATATTGGCACGCAGGGTGATGTTCTTTTCCTCAACCTTGAACGCGTAGCGTGCGCCCACGTCGAAACGCTCCCAGGAGTCGATTTCCTTGTTGTTGGACTGGTCCAGATACTGCGAGCTGGAATAGATGCCGCGGCTGGTCAGGGTCAGGCCCTGCACGGTCGGCACGTCCCACTCGGCCCCCAGGTTGACGTTGTATTTCGGCGTGGCCGGCGCCCGGTTGCCGTCAAAGGTGCCATTGGTGGTGTTGGACAGCTCGCTGTCGATGTACATGACACCGCCGAGCAGGCGGAAACCATCGAGCGGTTCACCGAACATACTCAGTTCCACACCCGTGTTCTCACGCTTGCCGTTCGGCCCGAAGACGCGCGTCGTGGCGTTGGTCTCGTAGGCCGGCTGCTTGATCCGGAATACGGCGGCGGTCACGGCGAACGCACCCGCGTCATACTTGGCGCCGACCTCGACCTGCCGGCTGATGAACGGCGGGAAGATTTCGTCCTCGTTGACCGAAGTCGACGGTGCGATCTTGCCCTGGCTCAGGCCTTCCATGTAGTTGGCATACAGCGACAGCTTGTCGGTCGCCTTGAACAGGATGCCGCCCGACGGCGAAACCTTTTCCTCATCGTAGGCCGTGTCGCCTCTGACATTATCGGTCCAGTCATCAACCTTCACGCGCTGCCAGCGGGCGCCGAGGGTCAGCAGCAGCCGGTCATCGAAGAAACCCAAGGTGTCGGACAACGCCACGCCGCTGGAGCGGTTCTCGGTATAGACCTGCGAATCCTGTCGCGTGGCTCTGACAGGCGTTGGTGTGTCCACGGGGTCGTAGAGGTTGCTGCGGGCAGCGGCATAACGGGCACCGCCATTCTCGAAGTCCATGTAGAAATAGCTGGCGGCCAGGTTGACTTCATGGCTCACCGGGCCGGTATGAAACCAGTTGCGCACCCCTGCCGTGGCCGTGCGGACATTTTCGTCACGGGTGAAATCACGCGGTTGAACGCTGAAATCGCCCGCGTCGTTGGTGACTGCAACGGCATGCCGGAGGAAGTCATGGTTACTTTTGCGCGCCCCCACGCCGCCGTACAGCATGACGGAATCGCTGACATCGAATTCGGCGTTCACCGTACCGAACGTGTCGTTGGTACTCGCCTTGCTCCAAGACTGCGCATAGTTGTGGCGGACATCGCTGGCATGCGGAACCTGCGCGTTGGCGCCAACCTGCACGCGTTCCTGCGGGGCGTCGGTATCACGCTCGGTGCGCCCGATATCCGTCGAGAGCCGCAGGCGTTCACCGCGAAAATCCAGGCCCAGCACGGCCATCTCGCGGTCGACATTCTGGTGATCCCAGTCGGTATCGCCAGACTGCTTTACGCCGTTGAAACGAAGACCGAACTTGTTGTCCTCACCGAAGCGCCGGCCGACATCCACGGCCCCACCGACCTGGCTATCGGAAGCGTAACTGCCCGTGAACGAAGTGATGGGCTTGTCGGTCGCGCGCTTGGGCACCACGTTGATCCCGCCACCCACGCTGCCCCGCGGCGAGATGCCGTTGATAAGCTGGCTCGGGCCTTTGATGACGTCGACGCGGTCGGCCATCTCCATGTCGATCGTATAGGTCGGCAGGACGCCGTAGAGACCGTTGTAGGCGACATCACTGTTGAACAGGCTCAACCCGCGAATGGTGAACTGCTCATAGCGCCCACCCGCCGGGTTGGTGGCGCGAACCGAGGGATCGCTGGCGATCAGGTCGCCCAGGGTACGAGCCTGCTGGTTTTTGACCACCTCGCTGGTGTAAGTGGTCATGCTGAACGGCGTTTCCATAAAGTCTCGCGAGCCCAGCAAACCTTGCGAACCGCGGCGCGCGACCTGGCCGCCGGCATACACCTCGCCATCCGCCCCGCCCGTGGCACCGAGAATCGAGGTGGGCGCCAGTTGCAGGCTGCGGCCTTCTGGCGCAGGGGTCAGGATGTACGCCTGTTCGCCCATCGGCTGCAATAGCAGACCGGAACCCTGCAACAGCCGGGCAAAGCCCTCCTTGACAGCGTATTCGCCAGAAAGACCAGGGCTGGTGCGACCACCCACCAGTGCCGGGTCCACTGACAGATTGACCCCGGCCAGCCCGGCGAAACGGGTTAGCGCTGCGCTGAGGCTTCCTGCAGGCACCTGATAACTGCGTCGTGGCGCATCTTCGGCCCAACCGGCAGTGATAAACAACGGACAGGCACTCAGACTCAGCAACAGGCTCAAGTGCAACAACGGGCGCAGCCTGGAAGAACCCAGACGCTTATTGCAGGGCATCACTGCGGGCATTGAGAATCTCTCTGATTTAGTTTCACACACCTTGAATGACAAGCGATGCGAAAAAAGGGGACAGACCTCAAACACTATTTTTGCGCGGCAGCAACGTAACCCAGTAGCGGGTTCGCCTATGCACCTCCAGCGGCAAGCTGGCCGCCAGCAACGTCAGGATGCGATCGGTGTCTTCCAGGCGAAAACTGCCGGTGACTCGCAGTGACTCGAGTTCCGGTTCCCAGCGCAGCACGCCCGGACGATAGGTGCTGAGTTCGCGCAGAAAATCGCCCAAGGGCTGGTTCTGCACCATCAGCACACCGTCACGCCAGCCTGGGGCAAGCACATCGAAAGGCTCTACGGCTCCCGCGCCCATTGCCTGAAGGCTGACTTGCTGGCCGGCGCGCAATGAAAAGACCGGTCCGCGCAAAGGCTGCAACTGCACCGTGCCTTTAAGCACTGACACCTTGCAACCCGCCTGCCCCTGACGAACGCACACTTCGCTCTGACTGACGACCACTTGCCCGAAGTGGGTCTGGATCGTCAGCGGCGAGGTTACGGGTACGTTCAGCGCTATTTCGCCTTCCACGAGTTTCAGTCGCCGGTTCTTCAGGTCTATATCGACGGCACTCGCGGTGTTCAATTGCAGCGAGCTGCCATCGGCCAATTGGACTTTTTTGCCCTCCCCGGTCGCGGTCCGCAGGTCGGCGCTCCAGACATCCAGAGGTAACTGCCGACTGATCAACCAGGCGGCCGGCACCAGCGCCACCGCTCCGACAGCGCGTTTGAGCACCGTGCGCCGACTCGTCTGCGGCCGATCCAGACTGGCCATGGCCAGTGCCGACGGCAGGTCGGCAAAGCGTTGGCGCAAGAGTTGAGCTTTCTGCCAGGCCTGTTCGTGGCTGGAATGGCTGTCACGCCAGCTCTGCAGATTGGCACGATCACGCTCATTGGCAGCGCCGGACTCCAGGAGTGCCAACCATTGCGCGGCAGCCCGCACGACTTGCCGGTCTTGCGCCGAAGGTGCTGAACCGATCACAACTCCACCAGCAGACAATGTTCGTAGGCTTGGGCCATGTAGCGCTTGATGGTGCGCTCCGAGACTTGCAGGCGCTCAGCGATGTCTTGGTAACCCAGGCCTTCCAGCTGGCTCCAGAGAAATGCCCGGCGCACCGGTGTCGGCAATCCATCGAGCAATTCGTCCAGGGCTTGCAGGGTTTCCAGCAGAATCCAGCGCTGCTCGGGAGATGGCACGCAATCCTCGGGCAGCAGCGCCAGTGCATTGAGGTAGACCTGCTCCAGGCTGCGACGCTTGTACAAATTGGTCAGCAACCGCTTGCCCACGGTCGCCAGGTAGGCACGGGGTTCTTGCAGGTCAGCAATGCGCTGGGAGCTGGCGAACAAACGCACGAACGTATCCTGGCTCAAGTCCGCCGCATCATGGCCATTGCTCATGCGTCGTCTCAACCAGCTTTCGAGCCAGCCACGATGGTCGCGGTACAGGTCGTGGAAGGTTTGCCCCGTCGGCATCGCTGCATCACTCATCTAAAGGAACCCTGCGCGAAGAAATATTTTAAATGCGACTCATTCTAATTAGTGTTGAGACTTCAAACCAAGCCCTTTGTGCGGTTTGCCCCCAGGAAGAACCTGAATAAATAAATGACGGACAGGCATTTCGGCCACGCAGGCGCCGGGGATTCAGGGCTGCGCGTTATTGAAGGAAATCATAAAGAAGAGTCAGAATTTATTGCACATCCGCGCTTGGCCGGCGGATGCAAATCCCTGAAGGTCAGGGAAAGGAGAGAAAAGCCAAATCGCAGACACAAAAAACCCTGGTCTTTCGACCAGGGTTTTTGCTATCGACTCGAAGTAGACACTGGCTTTACCAGCAGCTCTCTTCGTAGCTCCAAGGCGTTCAGTGGGCCTTGAAGCAGATATGGCGCAGCGGACGGGACTCGAACCCGCGACCCCCGGCGTGACAGGCCGGTATTCTAACCGACTGAACTACCGCTGCGTATCGCTTTGGACTTGCGTCCAATTAACTCGTCTGACTGGAAAGCTTCGAGGCTTTTCAATCTCGAGCCAGGTGAACCTGACTCGGAAAATATGGCGCAGCGGACGGGACTCGAACCCGCGACCCCCGGCGTGACAGGCCGGTATTCTAACCGACTGAACTACCGCTGCGCGTCGGTGGAGGCTTTTAAAAGCTTCCATCTTGCTTTCGCAAGACTCTCGGAAGTGGTGGGTGATGACGGGATCGAACCGCCGACATTCTGCTTGTAAGGCAGACGCTCTCCCAGCTGAGCTAATCACCCGTTTGCATCTCCGAGGCCGCGAAATTTACGCAGGTACCGAAGCTAAGTCAATACCCCGCTTGAAGTTTTTCTGAAAAAGACAAAATCATGTCATTTCCCGCGGTGCTGCCAATGGCCACCTGCAACCTCAAGCCGCAGCGGTCGCGGCCCCGGCTCGGATTACTCGCTGTAAATCATCTTCTTGGTCATGCCGCCATCGACCACGAACTCCTGGCCTGTGACGAAACCGGCGTTCTTTGACAACAGCCAAGCGACCATCGCCGCCACGTCCTCGACCGTCCCTACCCTGCCCGCCGGATGCTGAGCATGGTCGGCATCGGTCAGCGGTTCGGCTCGACGTGCGGAGGGGTCTCGCGCATCGATCCAGCCCGGGCTGACCGCATTGACACGGATTTCCGGCCCGAGGCTGATGGCCAAAGCGTGAGTCAGGGCCAACAGACCGCCCTTGCTCGCCGCGTAAGCTTCGGTGTTGGGTTCCGACTGCCCGGCGCGGGTCGAGGCCAGGTTAACGATCGCACCGCTGTGAGCGCGCAGGTACGGCGCACAGTGCTTGGCCAAGAGCATCGGCCCACTGAGATTCACTGCCAGCACCCGATTCCAGTACGCCAGATCAAGGCTTTCAAGGGTGATGTTGTGTGGGTCGGCAACCGCCGCGTTACACACCAGCGCATCCAAGCGCCCGAATTGCCCCAGCACCTCGGCAACGCCCAACGCCACCTGCCCTTCGTTCGCGACATCCATGGCGATGAACCAGGCGTTGTCGCCGAGCACTTTCGCCACTTTCGAACCGCGCACTCGATCAAGATCGATCAACACTACCTGCCAGCCTTCGCTGATCAGCCACGCCGCGATACCCAGCCCAACGCCCCGCGCAGCCCCCGTGACCAGCGCAACGCGGCCATTGGTGCCGGTAGTCGGTGTGGACAACTCGATCACAAGGCAGCCAACCCGCGCGCCAGATCGGCTTGCAGGTCTGCCACGTCTTCCAGACCGACCGCGATGCGGATCAGGCTGTCAAGAATGCCCGCTGCTTCACGCTCTTGCGGCGCAAGACGGCCGTGAGAGGTGGTGCTTGGGTGCGTGATGGTGGTCTTGCTGTCACCGAGGTTGGCGGTGATGGAAATCAGACGGGTTGCATCGATAAAGCGCCAGGCGCCCTCTTTGCCGCCCTTGACTTCAAAACTCACGACCGCACCGAAACCCTTCTGCTGACGCAGGGCCAAGGCGTGCTGCGGATGGCTTTTGAGGCCGGCGTAATGGACTTTCTCGATGCCGTCCTGCTGCTCCAGCCACTCGGCCAGTTGCTGAGCGTTGGCGCAATGCGCCTTCATCCGTAGGCTCAGGGTTTCCAGGCCCTTGAGGAAGATCCAGGCATTGAACGGGCTCAGGGTCGGCCCGGCAGTCCGCAGGAAACCGACGACTTCTTTCATCTGCTCGCTGCGACCGGCCACAACACCGCCCATGCAACGGCCCTGGCCGTCGATAAACTTGGTCGCCGAGTGCACGACGATGTCCGCGCCCATCTTCAGCGGCTGCTGCAACGCAGGGGTGCAGAAGCAGTTGTCGACCACCAGCAGCGCACCTTTGGCGTGAGCGATTTGCGACAGTGCGGCGATGTCCACCAGCTCGGCCAGCGGATTGGACGGTGATTCGACGAAGAGCAGTTTGGTATTGGCCTTGATCGCCGAATCCCAACCGGACAAGTCCGCCAGAGGCACGTAATCGACTTCGATGCCGAAGCGCTTGAAGTACTTCTCGAACAGGCTGATGGTCGAACCGAACACACTGCGCGACACCAGTACGTGATCACCGGCGCTGCACAGGCTCATCACCACCGCCATGATCGCGGCCATGCCGGTCGCCGTGGCCACGGCTTGCTCGGCGCTTTCCAACGCGGCAATGCGCTCTTCGAATGCGCGCACGGTCGGGTTGGTGTAGCGCGAGTAAACGTTGCCCGGCACTTCACCGGCAAAGCGTGCCGCCGCGTCGGCAGCGGTACGGAATACATAGCTGGAGGTGAAGAACATCGGATCACCGTGTTCGCCTTCCGGCGTGCGGTGCTGACCGGCACGTACGGCCAGGGTATCGAACGCTACGCCTTCGAGGTCGCTGTCCAACCGACCGGCATCCCAATCCTGACTCATGCTGTCACTCCTTGCCCTGCTCTTGATATAGAGAGTTTTTAGTAGATACAAAACCGGCCCCTCAGGGCCGGTAGAAACTCAGTTGTTGTACAGATCGATGATCGCACTGACTGCCTGCGTCTTGACCTTGGAGGCATCGTTACGTGCCTGCTCGATCTTGTTCAGGTAAGCCTCGTCGACGTCGCCAGTCACGTACTGGCCGTCGAACACTGCGCAATCGAACTTCTCGATCTTTATCTTGCCGCCACCGACCGCTTCGATCAAGTCAGGCAGGTCCTGATAGATCAACCAGTCAGCGCCGATCAGGTCAGCCACGTCTTGGGTCGAACGGTTGTGGGCGATCAGCTCGTGTGCGCTCGGCATGTCGATGCCGTAGACGTTCGGGTAGCGAACGGCCGGGGCCGCGGAGCAGAAGTAGACGTTTTTGGCGCCGGCTTCACGGGCCATCTGGATGATCTGCTTGCAAGTCGTGCCGCGAACGATCGAGTCGTCCACCAGCATTACGTTCTTGCCGCGGAATTCCAGTTCGATGGCGTTGAGCTTCTGGCGTACGGATTTTTTCCGTGCCGCCTGGCCCGGCATGATGAAGGTCCGGCCGATGTAGCGGTTCTTCACGAAGCCTTCGCGAAACTTGACGCCCAAGTGGTTCGCCAGCTCCAGGGCCGCGGTGCGGCTGGTGTCCGGAATCGGGATAACCACGTCGATGTCGTGTTCTGGACGCTCGCGCAGAATCTTCTCGGCGAGTTTCTCACCCATGCGCAGGCGGGCCTTGTAGACCGACACGCCGTCGATGATCGAATCCGGACGCGCCAGGTAGACGTGTTCGAAGATGCACGGGGTCAGGGACGGGTTGGTCGCGCACTGACGGGTGTGCAGCTTGCCGTCTTCAGTGATGTAGACCGCTTCGCCCGGCGCGAGGTCGCGAATCAGGGTGAAACCGAGCACGTCGAGGGAGACGCTTTCGGAGGCGATCATGTACTCGACGCCTTCATCCGTATGACGCTGGCCGAAGACAATCGGGCGGATGCCGTGCGGGTCGCGGAAACCGACGATGCCGTAACCGGTCACCATCGCCACGACCGCGTAACCACCGACGCAACGGTTGTGCACGTCAGTAACAGCGGCGAACACGTCTTCTTCGGTTGGCTGCAACTTGCCGCGCTGGGCCAGTTCGTGTGCGAACACGTTGAGCAGCACTTCCGAATCGGAGTTGGTGTTGACGTGGCGCAGGTCAGATTCGTAAATCTCCTTCGCCAGCTGTTCAACGTTAGTCAGGTTACCGTTGTGCGCCAGGGTGATGCCGTAAGGCGAGTTGACGTAAAACGGTTGGGCTTCGGCCGAAGTCGAGCTGCCCGCGGTCGGGTAACGCACATGGCCAATACCCATGTGGCCGACCAGGCGCTGCATGTGACGCTGATGGAACACGTCACGCACCAGGCCATTGTCCTTGCGCAGGAATAACCGGCCATCATGGCTGGTCACGATACCGGCAGCGTCCTGGCCGCGGTGCTGGAGGACGGTTAGCGCGTCATACAGCGCCTGATTGACGTTCGACTTACCGACGATACCGACGATGCCACACATGCGACGCAACCCCTACTTAATGGATCTGAACTGAACACCACTCACTGAGGCGTTTTGGCCGTCGGCAAGAGGTGCTCCTTGAACGGTATCAGCGGGTACGCTGATACCGCTGGCAAGCCACTGACTGCTCCACCCGAGGATCAGGTTTTTGGACCAGTCTGCGACCAATAGAAATTTTGGCACGAGCTGTGATTCTTGCCACCACCCGTCCTGCTGTACCGGCCCCAGGCTCAACAGCCCGACCGCCACGACCACCAGCAACACGCCACGCGCGGCGCCGAAGGCCATGCCGAGGAATCGATCGGTCCCGGAGAGCCCGGTGACGCGAACCAATTCGCCAATAAGATAATTGATCATTGCGCCTACGATTAACGTGGCGACAAACATGATGGCACAGCCAGTGATCACACGAGCCGACGGCGTTTGGATATATCCGGCGAGGTACTCGGACAATGAACCACCAAACATCCAGGCGACGACTCCTGCGATGATCCAGGTCACCAGCGATAGTGCTTCTTTGACGAAGCCGCGGCTCAGACTGATCAATGCGGAGATGGCGACGATTGCAACGATCGCCCAGTCAACCCAGGTAAATGGCACAGTGCAGCCTACAGACGGATAAGGCGGCGTATTTTAGCAGAGCCCATGCTTATCGGTAAGCTGCGATTGTCAGCGCATTTCAAATCGGGGCGATAGTTTTATCCACGCTCAGGCTGGAAACGCACCACAAAACCCTTGAGGTTCTGCTGGCGGCTCAACAAGTCACGCAAACGATCGGCTTCTGCGCGCTCGATCAGCGGTCCGACAAACACTCGATTCTTACCGTCGGCAGTACGGATGTAGGCGTTGTAGCCTTGGCTGCGCAGGGATTTCTGCAGGCTTTCTGCGCTTGCACGGCTAGACAGACTGGCCAGTTGCACCGACCAGCTGACCGACAGGCCATTGGCATCGACCCGGCTTTGAGTCGTGTCCGGTTTGCCCGGTGCGGCCGTGATCGGCTGGCTAGGCGCTGTCGTAGGCTTGGTGACCGGCACAGGAGCCGGAGCGACCGGTTTGGCCGCAGGCGCAGGCGCCACCGGGACACTTGGGGCAATCGCTGTCGACGGCGCTTCTTGCTGAGCAATTTCATCATCACTCGGTACAGGCTCCTGAGGCAGCGCTTGCGGCTCAGGCACCACCACCGGTTCGACCTGCACTTGCGGCATCGAAGGCACTTGCGGCGCAGCCGGGGCTTCAACCGTCACTTGCCGCTGTTCATCCTGACGGGAAAACAGCATTGGCAGGAAAATCACCGCCAGCGCCACCAGAACCAGGGCGCCAACCATGCGCTGTTTGTATGCCTTATCCAGCAATGCCATTTGCCGCTTCCTCCGTGGAGCGCCGGGCCAGCCATTCAAGGGCCTCGGCGACACAATAAAATGATCCGAACAACAGAATCTCGTCGTCGCTCGTCGCCAGCGCGCACTGCCCTTCCAGGGCGGCGGCCACGCTGTCATAGGACGTTACCGAGGCGCCAAGGTTCTGCAACGCCGTGTGCAAATCGGCAACCGGGCGTGCTCGCGGTGAATCCAGCGGCGCGACGGCCCAATGCTGGACACTAGCATTCAATTCACCGACAACACCATCCAGATCCTTGTCCGCCAGCAATCCGAACACCGCCAGACGCTTGCCAACCGGTGGTCGGCTGGCCAAGCGACGAGCCAGATACTCTGCCGCATGGGGGTTATGCCCCACGTCCAGCAACAGATTCAGGCGCTTGCCCTGCCAATCGAACTGACGACGATCAAGGCGACCGACCACCCGCGTCGCTTTCAGCGCTTCAATAATCTGTGCATCCACCCAAGGCAAGCTGAGCAACAGGTAAGCCTGCAATGCCAGCGCGGCGTTTTCCATCGGCAGATCGAGCAACGGCAGATCGAGCAGCTCGACCACTCGCCCTTGAGCGTCAAGTCCGCGCCATTGCCAGTTGTGATCGGTGATGCCGAGGTCGAAATCGCGCCCACGCAGGAAAAACGGGCAATTGAGCTCGCGCGCTTTATCCAGCAGAGGTTGTGGAGGATTCAGATCGCCACACAGTGCAGGCGCGCCCTGGCGGAAGATGCCAGCTTTTTCGTAAGCCACGGACTCTCGGGTATCGCCCAGATAGTCCGCATGATCGACGCCGATGCTGGTGACCAGTGCCATGTCGGCATCCACGACGTTGACGGTATCCAGACGCCCGCCCAGCCCGACTTCCAGCACCACCGCATCGAGACTGGCGTGTTGAAACAGCCAGAACGCCGCCAGGGTGCCCATTTCAAAGTACGTCAGGGAAGTGTCGCCACGCCCCGCCTCGACTGCAGCAAAGGCTTCGCACAGCTCGGCGTCGGTGGCTTCGACGCCATTGACCTGCACCCGCTCGTTGTAACGCAGCAGGTGCGGAGAATTGTAGACACCCACTTTCAGGCCCTGCGCCTGCAGCAACGAAGCCACGAATGCGCAGGTGGAACCTTTGCCGTTGGTGCCGGTGACCGTCATCACCCGTGGCGCCGGCTTGCCCAGTCCCATGCGGGAAGCTACCTGTTGCGAGCGCTCAAGGCCCATATCGATGGCCGAAGGGTGCAACTGCTCAAGGTAGGCGAGCCACTCGCCAAGGGTACGTTGGGTCATAGGTTGGCAGGTACCGGTGGGACCACGATGGGCTCGATTGGCGCGGCGACGAATTGCGGTGTCGGCAGGCCCATCATTTGTGCCAGCAGATTGCCCAGACGCGGACGCAGTTCCTGACGGTGGATGATCAGGTCGATCGCACCGTGTTCCAGCAGGAACTCACTGCGCTGGAAGCCTTCCGGCAGTTTTTCACGCACGGTTTGCTCGATCACGCGCGGACCGGCGAAGCCGATCAGGGCCTTCGGCTCACCGACAATCACGTCGCCGAGCATCGCCAGACTGGCGGAAACACCACCGTAGACCGGGTCGGTCAGCACGGAGATGAACGGAATGCCTTCTTCACGCAGACGAGCCAGCACCGCGGAGGTCTTGGCCATTTGCATCAGGGAGATCAGGGCTTCCTGCATCCGCGCACCACCGGAAGCGGCGAAGCAGATCATCGGGCATTTGTTTTCCAGCGCGTAGTTGGCAGCGCGAACAAAACGCTCACCCACAATGGCGCCCATCGAACCGCCCATGAAGGAGAATTCAAACGCCGAAACCACCACCGGCATGCCCAACAGAGTGCCGCTCATGGAGATCAGTGCGTCTTTTTCGCCGGTCGCCTTTTGCGCAGCAGTCAGGCGATCCTTGTACTTCTTGCCGTCGCGGAACTTCAGACGGTCCACCGGCTCCAGGTCCGCGCCCAGTTCGGCACGACCCTCAGCATCGAGGAAGATATCAATACGAGCGCGAGCGCCGATACGCATGTGGTGATTGCACTTGGGGCAAACGTCCAGGGTCTTTTCCAGCTCCGGACGATACAGCACAGCCTCGCAAGACGGGCATTTGTGCCACAGACCTTCAGGCACCGAGCTCTTCTTGACCTCGGAACGCATGATCGAAGGGATCAGTTTGTCTACTAACCAGTTGCTCATGCTTTCTTTCTCCAGTACCGGCGGCCCGAACGCTTTGGTTCGCAGCCCCGCGTATGCCCTTGAGCTAAATTCATGTGTGCGGCGATGATCGATGGATTGTCACGGTCAGCGAAAAACGTGACCTGCGTACAACGCATAAATCCTCAGCCATGCCCTACTTTTGTACAGTGCAGTGGACGGCGGCAGTCTGCCAGCCGTCACATCAGCTACGTGCTACTGCGTACCGCTTTAATAAATGCCTGAATCTTTGCGTGATCCTTGATGCCCTTGCTCGCCTCTACCCCACCGCTGACGTCCACGGCATAAGGCCGAACCCGGGCAATCGCCTCAGCGACGTTATCCGCAGTCAGGCCGCCGGCGAGGATGATCGGTTTGCTCAAGCCTTGCGGTATCAATGACCAGTCGAACGCTTCGCCGGTTCCGCCGGGTACGCCTTCAACGTAGGCGTCGAGCAGGATACCGCTGGCGTTCGGAAACGCATCGCATGCCGCCGCGATATCGTCGCCGGCCTTGACCCGCAGTGCCTTGATGTACGGGCGGTGCCAGCCTTCACAGTCGGCTGCGGTTTCGTCGCCATGGAACTGCAACAGATCCAGCGGCACGGCGTCGAGGATTTCCCCCAACTCGCAGCGGCTGGCGTTGACGAACAACCCCACGGTGGTCACGAACGGCGGCAGCGCCTTGATGATCGAGCGCGCCTGCTGGAACGTCACGGCCCGCGGGCTTTTGGCATAGAACACAAACCCGATGGCATCGGCCCCGGCCTCGACCGCTGCCAACGCATCTTCTATGCGGGTAATCCCGCAAATCTTGCTGCGAACGGACGACATGTCGATAGAACCCCAAGGCAAATCCGAGAAAGTCCCGGATGGTAACAAAAGCGTTCGAGGGCGTCAGCCGTCAAGTTCAGAGAAGCCGGTGAGGAAGTGCGGCCCGATGTAACGCTCGGGCAATTGGAACTCGTCGCGGTACTCGACCTGCACCAGGTACAGACCGAACGGGTGCGCCGTCACTCCACCGGAACGGCGAATGCGGCTCTCCAGCACCTCTTTCATCCACTCCACCGGGCGCTCGCCGGCACCGATGGTCATCAGCACGCCCGCAATGTTGCGCACCATGTGGTGCAGAAAGGCACTGGCACGGATATCCAGCACGATCATCTTGCCGTGGCGCGTGACGCGCAGGTGATGCAGTTCCTTGATCGGCGACTTGGCCTGGCACTGGCCAGCGCGGAACGCGCTGAAGTCGTGGGTACCGACCAGATACCGGGCCGCCTCGGCCATGCGCTCGACGTCCAGCGGGCGGTGGTTCCAGGTGATTTCATCGTTCAGGTGCGCCGGACGAATCTGATCGTTGTAGATCACGTAGCGATAGCGCCGGGCGATGGCCTTGAACCGAGCATGAAAATGCGCCGGCATGACCTTGGCCCAGGTGACACTGACGTCATGGGGCAAGTTGATGTTGGCGCCCATGACCCAGGCTTTCATCGAACGCTCGACCGGAGTATCGAAATGCACGACCTGGCCGCACGCGTGCACGCCGGCATCCGTACGCCCGGCGCAGAGCAGCGACACCGGTGAGTCGGCGACTTTGGACAAGGCCTTTTCGAGCGTCTCCTGCACCGTGAGCACGCCGCAGGCCTGGCGCTGCCAGCCGCGATAGCGCGAACCTTTGTATTCAACGCCCAACGCGATCCGGAATAAGCCGTCGGCCGCCATTTCGGCGGCCGGATTATCTATATTTGCCAAGGAGTGACAGCCTGCTGATGTACGCAAAGGCGGGCATTATAAGGCCGCCGGACCGGGACGCCAGAGGCGCGTGCTGTTTGTGGCCTGCCGGGGCGAGGTTAATCGTCGGTTGAAACAAAAACGGCAGCCTCAATGGGCTGCCGTTTCGTTTACGCCTTACCGATCAATCAAGCCAGACGCGAAAGCATTTCCTTGGCTTCGCTCTTCTGACCGGCGTCACCCTCGGTCACCACCTCATTGAGGATGTCCCGGGCGCCGTCGGCATCGCCCATGTCGATGTAGGCCTGGGCCAGGTCGAGTTTGGTAGCGACTTCGTCGGCGCCGGAAAGGAAGTCGAATTCCGGCTCGTCAGCTGCGGAGGCCATAGCGTCTTCCGCCGTGAAGGTCGGCTCGCCAATGCCCTGCGACAGACGATCCAGCTCGGCGTTGACGTCATCCAGCTCGGCTGCGAAAGCATCCGGAGCGTCAGGGGCGTCCATTTCGTCCGCCAGCGACAGGTCGAAATCGGCTGGAAGCTCCAGATCGTCCAGCGCAACCTCGGGAACAGCCGGCGCTTCAGCGGCAGGTAAATCCAAGTCCTTGACGCCGTCATCCAGGCTCAGCAGGAAGTCGTCTTCAGCCAGGGTCGCCGGCGAGTCATTGCCACCGAGATCCATATCCAAGTCAAAGTCCGACAGGTCATCGAGGTTTTCCTTGATGTCAGTCTGCTGCTGCAACACCGACTCGAAGCTCAGGTCGTCATCCAACGGGAACTCGTCCAGCTCCGCCGCAGACTCTGGCTCAGCTTCTGCTTCTGCTTCTGCTTCTGTTTCTGCTTCTGCTTCTGGTGCAACCACTGCCGGCGAGGCAGTTTCCAGATCGTCCAGACTCAAATCGAAGGCACTGTCGAAGTCATCGGGCACTGCCGGTGCCGGTGCCGGCGCTTCAGGCTCGTCCAGCAGCAGATCCTTGACGTACTGCGCGTCCAGTTCGGCAGCGATCGCAGCCGCTGCGATGCCACCGGCTGCCGCAATGACCATGGCCGGGAAGCGGCTCTTGAGTTTTTCGACCTGAGCAAAGTTGTCACCGTTGGCCACCAGTTGGCGTTCCTGGGCAACGAATGCATCGCGGTCGCCTTGCTGACCGTAGACTTCCATCAGCTTGAGGCGCAGGTCACTGCGTTGCGGCTCTTGCTTGATCCCGTCTTCCAGCAAGGCAGCCGCCTGATTCAGACGACCGGCAGTGATGTGCGACTGCGCCTTGCTCAGCACATCGTCATCGTGCTCGGCAGCAGGTGATACCAGTGGCGCGGCGATTGGCGGGGTGACCACAACCGGAGCAATCACCGGAGCGGGTGCCGGGGCTGGGGCTGGTGCAGGCGTTGGCGTTGGCGCGGTAGCAAGCTTCACGCTCGGCGGCGGCACTTCCAGGTCTTCGAAGATGCTTTTCGGCAGGTCGAGTTCAGCGGAGAACTCCTGCTCCTCGGCCAAGTCACGGGCCATTCGCAAATGTTTCTCGGCTTCTTGCTGGGCTTTGCGGCGACGCGCCAGCAACAGCAGCAACAGCAGCAGAACCACCGCACCGCCGCCCACCAGGCCGAGCAGCACCGGATTGGTCAGCAGCTCGTTGAATTTTTGATCGTCGGACGCTACAGGCGTCGGCTCGATTGGCTTCTCGACCGGAGCCGGCGTGGCCTCAGGCGCAGCAGCTTCAGGTGCCGCCGGAGCCGCGTCCGCAGGCGTTGCCGCTGGGTTGGCGGCCAATTCGGCTGACATCGCCGGAGCGTTCGCGGCAACCGGTGCGCCCGCGGCACCTTCAGCCTGCAACTTGGCCAGTTGATTGTTCTTCAGTTCGATCAGTCGTTGCAGCTTGTCCATCTGACTTTGCAGATCGGTCATGCGGCTTTTCAGTTCGGTGTTGTCACGACGGGATGTGTCGAGGCTTTCCTGGGTCACGGCCAGCTTGTTGCTCAGGTTCTTCGCATCACCCGCGGCGCCTTTGCTACCGGCCTTGCCGGACTCGGCAGAGACCAGGCTCAGGCTGTCGTTCGCCGTTTGCGACGAAGTGCCTTCACCGCGCGCGCGCTTGGTGGCATCGAGCTGCTGTTGTCCGGCCCCGGGCTTCGCCACGTAGCGACGACCCTGACGCCACGCGGTGTTCTGCGCGGAGACTTCAGCAATGGCCTTCGGTTGCGGCAGGCTGGTGCTCTGTGCCTGATCCGGCAAACGCAGCACCTGACCGGTTTTCAACCGGTTGATGTTGCCGTCGATAAAGGCATCCGGGTTCAACGCCTGGATGGCCAGCATGGTTTGTTGAACCGAACCGCCGTTGCGCGCCTTCGCAGCGATTTCCCACAGGGTATCGCGCGACGTGGTGGTGTATTGGGTCGGCGTGGTCGCGGCGGTTACTGGCGCAGTGACGGTTTGAGTCGGTGCCGGTTGCGCAGCCGCATCAGCGGTTTGCGGCGAGAATTTGGACGGATCAAGCAGCACGCTGTAATCACGCAGCAGACGACCGTTGGGCCACATCACTTGAACCAGGAATTTCACCATGGGTTCCGAGAGTGGTTTGCTGGATGTCACACGCAGGATGCTTTTACCGCTGGCGTTGAGCACCGGGGTAAAGGTCAGGTCATTGAGAAACGCCTGGCGGTCGACACCGGCCTTGGCGAAATCTTCGGGCGAAGCCAGGCTCGGCACCACTTCAGCAGCAGTGAGGTCCTTGACGTCGAGCAACTCGATTTCCGCCACCAGGGGCTGGTTCAGCGTCGACTTCAGGGTCAATTCCCCGAGCCCGAGGGCATGCGCCATACCGGAGGACAGCGCCGAGGCGGCCGCTATTGCTAACACCAGTTTGCGAACTTGAACCATAGCCTAATCCTTTGTTTGAACATTCCTCGGCCAGCGAGAAGGTGTTGATAGCCGCTGCCGTAAGGCATTGCGCGCGGCGGCGAAGAGTCGTCGCGCGCGATCGTTTCATTCATGCCACGCAAAGCCCCGGAGGGAGCCCGCCTTCAGCAGTCCGGCCAAGCATAGCGCTCGGCCCGCATCATTCTGTGAATTGTTGCAAAGTATCTTTTACAGCAGGTTTTTTATCAACAATTCAGCCACCTGCACAGCATTGAGCGCGGCGCCTTTGCGTACGTTATCTGACGTCAGCCACAAATTAAGTTCCGACGGGTCGTCGATCCCGCCGCGAACCCGACCAACGTAGACCACGTCCTGCCCTACCGCATCGCCTACCGGCGTCGGGTAATCACCGGCTTCCACCAGCTCGATACCGGGCGCGTCTTCCAGGGCGGCGTTGATTTTCGCCAGGTCGATGTCGCTCGATGACTGCAACGTCACGTTAAAGCTATCGCCAAAAAACACCGGGGCTTGAATGCAAGTGACGGAAATCTTTAATAAAGGCAGTGCCATGACCTGACGCAGCTCGCGTACCAGGCGTTTTTCCAGCAGCGTATGCCCCTGGTCATCGGGCTTGCCGACTTGCGCCAGCAGGTTGAAGGCCATCTGCCGATCGAAGAAGGTCGGCTCCAGCGGACGCACGTTGAGCAGCTCGGCAGTTTGCCGGGCCAGCTCGGTGACGGCTTCGCGCCCCTGGGCAGACACGGCCAGGCTGGCGGTCAGGTTGATGCGTTGCAGGTCGAGCAAACCGAGCAACGGTGCGAGCACTACCGCCAGCGTAGTGGCCGAAGGGCTTGGACTGCTGACCTGGAACGGCTTTTTCAAACCGGCCAGGATTTCGGCGTTGGCTTCAGGCACTACTTGCGGCGCCTGATCAGCCGGCAAGGCGCCGGACAGGTCGATCAGCGAGCAACCGGCCGCCGTGGCACGCGATGCGAAACTCAGGGTTACCGCAGGGCCGGCAGCGAAGAACACCAGCTGGACTTTGCTGAAATCGAATTCGTCGACTTCCCGCACCCGCACGTTCTTGCCGCGAAACGGCACCGAATGCCCCGCCGATTCGCTGCTGGCGAGCAGGTGCAGATTGCCGACCGGGAAGTCGCGCTCTTCGAGAATCTGCACGAGCGTTTCGCCGACAGTACCGGTGGCGCCGATCACGGCAATATCAAAGGACGGGCTCATGGTTCTACCTCTGGCGAAACGGGGGGAGCGGCACTTTACCGGGTGGTTGGCATGCAGGCAATTCTGCCGGGGATTTGTGGTGCCTGCGCCGGCCCCTTCGCGGGCAAGCCTCGCTCCTACATGGGATCGCGCTGCACTTGTAGGAGCGAGGCTTGCCCGCGAAGGGGACCGTCTTGACGACACATTTCCCATAAAAAAACCCGCACCTCTTTCAAGGCACGGGTTCTTTTATGACTTCAATCGATCAACGCTCAAGCAGGATCCGCAGCATGCGACGCAGCGGTTCGGCCGCGCCCCACAGCAGCTGGTCGCCGACGGTGAACGCGCCGAGGTACTGCGTGCCCATGTTCAGTTTGCGCAAACGGCCAACCGGTACGTTCAGGGTGCCGGTGACTTTCGTCGGGCTCAGTTCCTGAATGCTGACGTCACGCTGGTTCGGCACCAGTTTGACCCAAGGGTTGTGCTGGCTGATCAGCCCTTCGATGTCGGCGATCGGCACGTCTTTGTTCAGTTTGATGGTCAGCGCCTGGCTGTGGCAGCGCATGGCGCCGATGCGCACGCAGATGCCGTCGACCGGGATCGGGCTCTTGAAGCGACCGAGGATCTTGTTGGTCTCGGCCTGGGCCTTCCACTCTTCGCGGCTCTGACCGTTCGGCAGTTCCTTGTCGATCCACGGGATCAGGCTGCCAGCCAGCGGAACGCCGAAGTTTTCGGTCGGGTACGCGTCGCTGCGCATGGCTTCGGCGACACGGCGGTCGATGTCAAGGATCGCGCTGGCCGGGTCGACCAGTTGATCGGCGACAGCGGCGTGGGTCGCGCCCATTTGCTTGATCAGTTCACGCATGTTCTGCGCGCCGGCACCGGAGGCCGCCTGATAGGTCATGGCGCTCATCCACTCCACCAGACCGGCTTCGAACAGGCCGCCCAGGCCCATCAGCATCAGGCTGACGGTGCAGTTGCCGCCAATGTAGTTCTTGGTGCCCGCGTCGAGCTGCTGGTCGATGACCTTGCGGTTCACCGGGTCCAGCACGATCACCGCGTCATCCTGCATGCGCAGGCTGGAAGCGGCGTCGATCCAGTAACCCTGCCAGCCGGCTTCGCGCAGTTTCGGGAAGACTTCGCTGGTGTAGTCGCCACCCTGGCAGGTCAGAATCACGTCGAGGGTTTTCAGCTCTTCAATGCTGTAAGCGTCCTTGAGCGGAGCAATGTCCTTGCCCACGGACGGGCCTTGGCCACCGACATTGGAAGTGGTGAAAAACACCGGCTCAATAAGATCGAAATCCTGCTCTTCCAGCATCCGCTGCATGAGCACGGAACCGACCATACCGCGCCAACCGATCAGACCTACACGTTTCATCGCAACTACACCTTCTTTAAAAAGTGGGCCGCTGCTTTCAAGAGTGAAAGTTGCAGCGGGCCCAAGAGATTACAGATTCCGCAGCGCGGCGACTACTGCGTCGCCCATTTCCTGCGTACCGACTTTAGTGCAACCCGCCGACCAGATGTCGCCAGTGCGCAGGCCTTGGTCCAATACCAGACTGACGGCCTTCTCGATCGCATCGGCCGCATCCTGCAGATTGAAGCTGTAACGCAGCATCATCGACACCGACAGAATGGTCGCCAACGGGTTGGCAATGCCTTTGCCGGCAATGTCCGGCGCCGAACCGTGGCACGGCTCGTACATGCCTTTGTTGTGGGTATCCAGCGACGCCGACGGCAGCATGCCGATGGAACCAGTGAGCATCGATGCCTGGTCGGACAAAATGTCGCCAAACAGGTTGTCGGTGACGATCACGTCGAATTGCTTGGGTGCACGCACCAGTTGCATGGCGGCGTTATCAACGTACATGTGGCTCAGTTCGACTTCAGGGTAATCCTTGGCCACTTGCTCGACGATTTCACGCCACAGTTGGCTGGAGGCCAGTACGTTGGCCTTGTCCACCGAGCACAGCTTCTTGCCGCGCACCATGGCCATGTCGAAACCGACACGGGCGATACGGCGGATTTCGCTTTCGCTGTACGGCAGGGTGTCGTAAGCCTGACGCTCGCCGTTTTCCAGGGTGCGGGTACCGCGTGGCGCGCCGAAGTAGATACCGCCGGTCAGTTCACGGACGATCAGGATGTCCAGGCCAGCAACAATCTCGGGCTTCAGGCTCGAAGCCTCGGCCAGCTGCGGGTAGAGGATCGCCGGACGCAGGTTGCCGAACAGGCCCAGTTGCGCACGAATCTTCAGCAGGCCGCGCTCAGGGCGGATGTCACGCTCGATGGTGTCCCATTTCGGGCCACCCACAGCGCCGAGCAGTACAGCGTCGGCGGCGCGGGCGCGATCCAGGGTTTCGTCGGCCAACGGCACGCCATGCTTGTCGATGGCGGCGCCACCGATTACGTCGTGGCTCAGCTCGAAGTCCAGGCTGTACTTGTCGTTCGCCAGCTCCAGCACCTTGACCGCTTCGGCCATGATTTCCGGGCCAATACCGTCACCTGGGAGAATCAGAATCTGCTTGCTCATGCTTTCCTCATGTCATCAGTCGGCGTGCCCATAGGCATGCCCGGAAAAATTCTTTCGTTCGGCGCTTATCGTTCAGCCATCAGCACCAGCACATCGGTACTGAACGAACCATCGGCCTCAATCTCAAAATATTCGCGTACTTCATTGCCCATCGACTGCTGCAACTCGCGGATTGCCGCGCGCATCACCCCTGGCGTGCGCATGCGCTCGACCCAGGAGGTGTATTCCAGACGCAGACGTTGACGCGTGGTGCTGCGGGTATGCAACCCCGCTTCGCTGACCTGACGCAACCACTCGCCGGCGGAATAATCTCGCACATGGCTGGTATCGCGCAGCACTTCGACGCTTTGCAGGTAAGTGTCGAACAACGGACTGCCCGGTGACAACACGTCGATGAACGCCGCCACCCCGCCCGGTTTCAGCACCCGGCGAACTTCCCGCAGAGCCAGCCCGAGATCGCTCCAATGGTGCGCCGAATAACGGCTGAAGACGAAATCGAACTCGCCATCGGCGAATGGCAACCGCTCGGCGGCACCGAGCACCGTTGACACATTACTCAGACCGCGGTCGACGGCGGCACAGGCCACCACGTCGAGCATCTGCTGCGACAGGTCGTAGGCCACCACTTCTTTCACCAGCGAGGCCACGTGAAAACTCACGTGACCGGCGCCGCAGCCCAGGTCCAGCACACGGGCATCTCCCTGCCCTGCCAGTTCAGCCTGTAGCAGTGCGAATTCGGTGCCCTGAGCGTGAACGGCGCTGCTCAGGTAGGCCGAGGCCTGTTCACCGAATTGCTTCTGTACAACCTGACTGTGGGCGGTGCTGGTCATGGGACTTCCTTTTTGGGGGTGAGTCTTGTGGTGTTTTGTCGGATCAATCAAACGTCACGAAACAACCACGGCTGGCTCTCACGGTGTTTGGCTTCAAACGCCGCGATCGCCTCGCCTTCCTGCAAGGTCAGGCCGATGTCGTCCAGGCCGTTGACCAGGCAATGCTTGCGGAACTCGTCAAGCTCGAAGCTGTAAACCTTGCCATCAGGCCGGGTCACGGTCTGGGCTTGCAGGTCGACCTTCAACTCGTAACCAGGATTCGCTTCGACCTGCTGGAACAGCTCATCGACTTCAGCGTCGCTCAAGATGATTGGCAGCAAGCCGTTCTTGAAGCTGTTGTTGTAGAAGATGTCGGCGTAGCTCGGCGCGATGATGCTGCGAAAACCGTATTCTTCCAGCGCCCACGGCGCGTGTTCACGGCTGGAGCCGCAACCGAAATTCTCGCGGGCCAGCAGCACGCTGGCGCCTTGATAACGTTCGGCGTTGAGCACGAAGTCCTTGTTCAGCGGACGCTTGGAGTTGTCCTGGTAGGCGTAGCCCACGTCCAGGTAGCGCCATTCGTCAAACAGGTTCGGACCAAAACCGGTGCGCTTGATCGATTTCAAGAACTGCTTCGGAATGATCTGGTCGGTGTCGACGTTGGCACGGTCCAAGGGTGCGACCAAACCGGTGTGTTGGGTAAAAGCTCTCATGTGCGATTCCTCAGATCAGTTCGCGAACGTCGATGAAACGACCGTTGACGGCAGCCGCCGCGGCCATGGCCGGGCTGACCAGGTGAGTACGACCACCAGCGCCCTGACGCCCTTCGAAGTTGCGGTTGGAGGTCGAGGCGCAATGTTCGCCCGACTCCAAACGGTCCGGGTTCATCGCCAGGCACATCGAGCAACCCGGTTCACGCCACTCGAAACCGGCTTCGAGGAAAATCTTGTCCAGGCCTTCGGCCTCGGCTTGTGCCTTCACCAGGCCCGAGCCCGGCACCACGATGGCTTGCTTGATGGTCGAAGCAACTTTACGGCCCTTGGCGATCACCGCCGCAGCACGCAAGTCTTCAATCCGTGAGTTGGTGCAAGAACCAATAAACACCCGGTCCAGCTGAATGTCGGTGATCGCTTGATTGGCGCTCAAACCCATGTATTTCAAGGCGCGCTCGATGGAACCGCGTTTGACCAGGTCCGTTTCCTTCGCAGGATCGGGAACGTTCTGATCAACCGCCAAGACCATCTCGGGCGATGTGCCCCAGCTGACTTGAGGCTTGATTTGAGTGGCGTCGAGCTCGACCACGGTGTCGAACACGGCGTCAGCGTCGGACACCAGGTCTTTCCAGGCTTCGACCGCCATGTCCCATTCCGCGCCTTTCGGGGCGAATGGACGACCCTTGACGTAAGCCACGGTTTTTTCGTCGGCCGCCACCAGGCCTACGCGAGCGCCGGCCTCGATGGACATGTTGCAGATGGTCATGCGGCCTTCAACGGACAAATCGCGAATCGCGCTGCCGGCGAATTCGATGGCGTGGCCGTTACCGCCAGCGGTGCCGATCTTGCCGATCACCGCGAGCACGATGTCCTTGGCCGTCACGCCGAACGGCAATTTGCCTTCGACCGACACCCGCATGTTTTTCATTTTCTTGGCGACCAGGCACTGCGTGGCGAACACGTGTTCGACCTCGGAAGTGCCGATGCCGTGGGCCAAGGCGCCAAACGCGCCGTGAGTCGAGGTGTGCGAATCGCCGCAGACCACGGTCATGCCCGGCAAGGTGGCACCCTGCTCCGGACCGATCACGTGAACGATGCCCTGACGCACGTCATTCATTTTGAATTCGGTGATGCCATATTCATCGCAGTAGTCATCGAGGGTCTGAACCTGCAAACGCGAGACCTGGTCGGTAATCGCTTCGATGCCGCCCTTGCGATCCGGCGTGGTCGGTACGTTGTGGTCCGGGGTCGCGATGATCGAGTCGACGCGCCAAGGCTTGCGCCCGGCCAGACGCAGGCCTTCGAAAGCTTGGGGCGAAGTCACTTCATGGATGATGTGGCGGTCGATATAGATCAACGACGACCCATCGTCGCGCCGTTTCACTTCATGGGAATCCCAAAGCTTGTCGTAAAGCGTTTTGCCGGCCATCAGACGGTCCTCATCAGCTTGCTTCTATTTTCTATGCCTTGGGTTGTGCACGGTTCAATAACCCCTTGGCTTGTGAGGTCGATCCTAGGGGGTTACATTAAATAACTCAAATTCATATTTTTTATGCTTTGGATAACCAACTGGAATACCACAATGGATCTGGCCAACCTCAACGCATTTATCGCGATTGCCGAGACCGGGAGTTTCTCCGGCGCGGGCGAACGGCTGCACTTGACCCAACCGGCGATCAGCAAGCGCATTGCCGGGCTGGAGCAGCAATTGAAGGTGCGCCTGTTCGATCGCCTGGGCCGTGAAGTCGGCCTGACCGAGGCCGGTCGCGCCTTGCTGCCGAGGGCCTATCAGATCCTGAATGTGCTGGACGACACCCGCCGCGCCTTGACCAACCTGACCGGCGAAGTGTCCGGTCGCCTGACCCTGGCCACCAGTCACCACATCGGCCTGCACCGTTTGCCGCCCTTATTAAGGGAATTCACCCGACGTTATCCGCAAGTGGCGCTGGATATTCAGTTCCTCGATTCGGAAGTGGCCTACGAAGAAATCCTCCATGGCCGCGCCGAACTGGCGGTCATCACCCTGGCGCCGGAGCCCCACGCACTGGTCAAGGCCACACCGGTGTGGGACGACCCGCTGGACTTCGTGGTCGCCCCGGAGCACTCGCTGATCAGCGACGGCCCGGTCAGCCTGGCGGACATTGCCCTGCACCCGGCGGTATTTCCGGGTGGCAACACCTTTACCCACCACATCGTCCGGCGCCTGTTCGAAACTCAAGGCCTGACGCCGAACATCGCCATGAGCACGAATTATCTGGAAACCATCAAGATGATGGTCTCGATTGGCCTGGCCTGGAGCGTGTTGCCGCGCACCATGCTTGATGATCAGGTTGCGCGAATACCTTTGCCGGGCATACAACTGACTCGCCAGCTAGGCTATATCCTGCACACAGAAAGGACGCTATCGAATGCGGCGCGAGCCTTCATGGCCTTGCTGGATGCACAAATCGATCTGCCAGGGACTCTCGGCTA
Organism: Pseudomonas sp. Hz4; assembly: GCF_054898165.1. Classification (NCBI taxonomy): domain Bacteria; kingdom Pseudomonadati; phylum Pseudomonadota; class Gammaproteobacteria; order Pseudomonadales; family Pseudomonadaceae; genus Pseudomonas; species Pseudomonas sp. Hz4. Next base: position 4,022,345 of record NZ_CM142719.1, read on the forward strand.
AGCTGTGCTACGTCTATAGAGCCTCGAGTTACTGTCACTAACACCCACTCAGCCAAGGCTTGCCAATGCCGAAATCTGTTGACCGTGTTCCGCCGATGCCGCGTATACAGGCGCTTGACCCAAAACGGTCCGAGCAGAGCTGGGAAAGCGCCCCACAATTGCTGGCCGCCCTCAACGGTGCACGTCTGGGCGCCTGGTATTGGGACATCGAGCGCGGGCAGATCAGTTGGTCGCGCGGTACCCAGGCGCTGTTCGGCTTCGATCCCCGGCAACCGCTGCCGGCGGATCTGGAATACCTCGACTTGCTACCGCCAGAGGATCGGGCGAAAACCATTCGCGCCTTCGACGCGGTGATCGCCGGCGCTCCGCTGGAACAGGCGATGCACCACCGCATTCGCTGGCCCGACGGCAGCCTGCACTGGCTGGAGATCAATGGCAGCCTGCTGCCGGACAAACACGGCCGGCCACGGATGATTGGCGTGATCCGCGAAATCACCCACCAGCGCCAGCGCGAACAGGCGTTGAGCAGCTCGGAAAAGCGTTTTGCCACGCTGTTCCACCTGTGCCCGAACATGGTCTTGCTGACCCGCCAGGAAGACGGCCTGATTACCGAAGCCAACCAGTATTTTGAAAGCCTGTTCGGCTGGCCCGTGCAAAACGCCATTGGTCGTACCACCGTGGAACTGGGCCTTTGGGTGCACCCGGAGCAACGGGAACAACTGGTCAAGGCCACCAAGGCCAAGGGCGAACTGGTCAGCATGGAGGTGCAATTTCGCGCCAGCAATGGCCAGGTCCATGACGGCATTCTCAGCGCACAAAAGGTGGAGCTCGAAGGCCAGCCGTATCTGCTGAGTACGTTTCTGGACACCACCGAACGCAAAGCCGCCGAGCTTGCCCTGAAAGACAGCCAGGAGCGGCTCGACCTTGCTCTGGATTCGGCGCAACTGGGTACCTGGGACTGGCATATCCCCAGCGGCATGCTGTACGGCTCGGGACGCGCCGCCCAGTTACACGGGCTGGAAGCCATACCCTTTCATGAATCTTTCGATGCGTTTTTCGAAGGCGTGCCCGACGAAGAGCGCGGCACCATGCGCGACGCCTATCGCAGTCTGCGAGAAGGCCCTGCCGGCAATTATCAACTGACCTACCGCGTGCAATTGCCGGATGGCAGCTCGCGCTTCCTGGAAAGCCGCGCCCGACTCTATCGCGACGACAGCGGCGCCCCGTTGCGCATGGCCGGCACGCTGCTCGACATCACCGATCAGGTGGAGCGCGAGCAGCTGCTGGTGGCGTCCGAAGAGAAGTTTGCCACCCTGTTCCAGGTCAGCCCGGACCCGATTTGCGTGACCCGTCAGGACACCGGCCAATTCATCGAGATCAACTCCAGCTTCACCCAGACCTTCGGCTGGAGCGCCGTCGATGTGATTGGCCACGGCGCCGACGAAATCGGTCTATGGGACGCTTCGGCGAAAAGCCTGCGACGGATCGAGCAGGTCATTCGCGAGCAAGGCCTGAACAACGTGGCGATCCTGGTTCAACACAAAGACGGGCAATCCCTGACCTGCGTGATTTCCAGCCGCCAGATCAGCGTTGGCGACCAGCCGTGCGTCGTCACTACCCTGCGCGACATCACCCAGCAACAGCGCTCGGAAGCGGCGCTCAAGGCCAGCGAAGAGAAGTTCGCCAAGGCGTTCCACTCAAGCCCCGATGCCATCACCATCACCGAGCGCGACACCGGGCGTTATCTAGAGGTTAACGATGGCTTTTGCCGCCTGACCGGCTACCGCGCCGACGAAGTGATTGGTCGCACGGTGTATCAGGTCGGCATCTGGGCCGATGAAAAACAACGCTCGGCGCTGCTCGCCGAACTGCAGATCAAGGGCCGGGTGCATCATCAGGAAATGCTCGGGCGCAATAAACGCGGCGAGCTGCTGACTGTCGAGGTCTCGGTGGAGCCGATCACCCTCAACGAAACCGCTTGCCTGCTGCTGACCGCGCGGGACGTCAGCTTGCTGAAAAACGCTGAAGCACAAATCCGTCACCTGGCTTACCACGACCCGCTGACCAACCTGCCCAACCGCGCGCTGCTGATGGATCGCCTGAGCCAGCAGATCGCCCTGCTCAAGCGCCACAACCTGCGCGGTGCCTTGATGTTTCTCGACCTTGATCACTTCAAGCACATCAATGATTCGCTCGGTCATCCGGTGGGCGATACCGTGCTGAAAATCATCACCGCGCGCCTCGAAGCCAGCGTGCGCATGGAGGACACCGTCGCCCGTTTGGGCGGTGACGAATTCGTGGTGTTGCTCAGCGGGCTCGAAGGCTCGCGCAACGAGGTCAGCGAGCAGGTTCAACAGTTGGCGGACACCTTGCGTGAACTGCTGTCGGAGCCGATGTTCCTCGACGGACAACGCCTGCAAGTGACCCCGAGCATCGGCATCGCGCTGATTCCCGATCATGGTTCGACCCCGACCGACCTGCTCAAACGCGCCGACATCGCTCTCTACCGGGCCAAGGATTCAGGCCGCAACACCACGCAGATGTACCACAACACCATGCAGAAGGCTGCGAGCGAACGCTTGCGCATGGAAACCGACCTGCGCCTGGCCCTTTCCCGGGGAGAGTTCCGCGTGCACTACCAACCTCAGGTGGACGCCCGCAACGACCGCATCGTCGGCGCCGAGGCGCTGGTACGCTGGAACCATCCGGCACTCGGCGCGCAATCGCCCACCGAGTTCATCAAGGTGCTGGAGGACAGCGGACTGATTCTGGAAGTTGGCACCTGGATCATCGACGAAGCCTGCAGCGCCTTCAAACAGCTGATCGCCAAACGCTTGATCGACCCGCTCGACTTCAGCCTGTGCGTGAACATCAGTCCGCGACAATTTCGGCAGAACGACTTCGTCGAACGCATCGAACACAGCCTCAGCAGTCATGGCCTGCCCTGCTCGCTGCTGAAACTGGAAATCACCGAAGGCATCGTGATCCAGAACCTGGAAGACACCATCAACAAAATGCGGCGCCTGAAAAAACTCGGCGTGAGTTTTGCGATGGACGATTTCGGCACCGGTTATTCCTCGCTGACTTACCTCAAGCGCCTGCCGGTCGACACCCTGAAAATCGACCAGTCGTTCATCCGCGACGCCACCACCGACCCCAACGACGCCGAGATCATTCGCGCGATCGTCGCCATGGCCCGCAGCCTCGAATTGAAAGTGATTGCCGAAGGGGTGGAGACACCGGAGCAGCTGGAGTTTTTGCAGGGGCTGGGCTGCCATTTTTATCAGGGGTATTTGCACAGCCCGCCGCTGCCGGTGGAGGCGTTTCAAAAGCTCCTTAAATAACGCGGACCTAGTAGCAGCTGCCAAGCAGCGCGAGACGGCGTTCGGTTTGGGCCACATTCGGACGAAGCAGTCGTGAGGTCTTCCTGCATGTGCTGTTTTTTTTCAATTGGATTCAGGCGGCTTCAGACACCTGTAGACCCAGTAAACGCGAGACCTGATCCAGTTCAGTCTCACGACGCAGGACCGTGAACAGCTCGACCGCTTCGGGATAATTGCGAGTCAGCATCGCCAGCCACTGCTTCAAGCGACCCGGCGACTGGCGTGGCGTCATCTGCGCCTTGGCTTGCAGCCAGAAGTCCTGAATCAGCGGCAGCAGCTCGGCCCAGGTCATCTCGACGACGTCCTCACCGGCCCGCGCTGCCGCGATTTGCCGCGCCAGGTCAGGACGCGAGACCAGACCGCGACCGAGCATGATGTCTTCCACACCGCTGATTTCGCGGCAACGACGCCAGTCTTCGACGCTCCAGATATCACCATTGGCGAACACCGGCACCTTGACCACGTCCTGCACCCGCGGAATCCATTCCCAGTGGGCCGGCGGTTTGTAGCCATCGGTCTTGGTCCGAGCATGAACGACGATGTGCGCCGCGCCACCTTCGGCCAACGCCGTGGCGCAAACCAGTGCACCGTCCGGACTGTCGAAACCGAGGCGCATCTTGGCGGTCACTGGAATGTGCGCCGGAACCGCACGACGGACATGTTCGACGATCTGGTTCAGCAGCTCAGGCTCTTTGAGCAGCACCGCGCCGCCACGGGACTTATTGACGGTCTTGGCCGGGCAGCCGAAGTTCAGGTCGATAACCTCGGACCCCAGCTCGCAGGCCAGCGCGGCGTTTTCTGCCAGGCATACCGGATCGGAGCCGAGCAGCTGTACCCGCAGTGGCACGCCGGACGCGGTCCGGGCGCCGGTCAGCAGCTCCGGGCCGAACTTGTGGTAATAGGCAGGCGTGAGCAGTTGATCGTTGATCCGAATGAACTCGGTCACGCACCAATCGATACCGCCCACACGGGTCAGCACGTCCCGCAGGATGTTGTCGACCAACCCCTCCATGGGCGCCAAAGCAATTTGCATGAAGAACACACTCAACGAAAAACGTGCGGCAGTTTACTCGAAAGCGTCGATTAGATCGCGACTTGCAACGCGGGACCGTAGCCCTCGATGAACTCGGTCGGCATACGCTTGGGCTTGCCGGTCGACAGTTCGATGCAGACGAAGGTGGTTTGCGCCCGCAGCAACGTAGTGTTGTCGCTGGGGCGCTTCAACTGGAAGTGCCGGGTCATTTTCAGGCGCTGGTCCCAATCGACGATCCAGGTCGCCAATTGCAATTCATCGCCTTCATAGGCGGCCGCCAGGTAATCGATTTCGTGCCGCACCACCGCCATCGCCCGGTCCAGACGACGATACTCGACCAGGTCCAGGCCCAGCCGCTGGGAGTGGCGCCAGGCACAGCGTTCGAGCCAGGTCACGTACACCGCGTTGTTCGCGTGACCCAGCCCATCGATGTCCTCTGCGCCGACTTCCAGATCAATGATAAATGGCGTTGCCCGATCCCAGCCCATGCCCCACTCCTGGTCAGAAAATTTTGACCGGGGCAGTGTAACGGATGCTCAGGCCAATTGGCGCGATTGCAGACTGCGACCGGCCAGCAGCGAAAGTACGCCGTCGATCACCCGAGGGTCAGCCAGCACCCGTTGATGACCACCCGCTTCCAGGCGCAACAGACGGCTGTCAAACCAGGCTTCGTTGATCAGCTGCGACTCCTTGACCGGAACGTAGCAGTCGTCTTCGGCATGGACGATCAGGCCGGGCATGTCGAGTTGATAGTGCGCGACATCCAGCGCCGCAGCGCGCATGCCGACGTCTCTTTCGATCTGACGAATGAACGCTGAACGGGCTTTCGGTGGCAACCGCACGTAACGGGCGAAACCGCGCAACACGCCGAGAATCCGAGCCGGGGCGGCGATCGTGACCAGGGTTTCGGTGCGCAAGCCCAGTTGAACGGCGAGCATGGCACTGGCACCACCCATGGAGTGACCGATAACCGCTTGCAGCGGCGGCAACTCGGCAGCGGCTTCAAGCATGGCTCGAGCAAACAGCACGACGTTCGCTTCGCTGCCCGGCGAGCGACCGTGAGCCGGGCCGTCCAGAGCAACCACGGTGTAACCGGCATCGACCAGTGCGGTGATGAGGCTGGCAAACTGCGTTGGCCGACCTTCCCAACCGTGCATCAGCAACACGGCCGGGCCCTGCCCCCAACGCAGTGCCGAGAGACCGAAGCGCAAGGTGATCCGCTCGGATGTCGCCAGCAGCGGCAATTCCCAATCGCGCGGCGGCAGCTCGCGCGGCGTCATGAATGCCAATCGCATTAGGTTCGCAACCAGTTTTGGTGCGACCCAGCCCAAGGTGCCATTAACGCCACGAACCCACTTCAACGTACTCATCGCTCTCACTCCCAAGGCTCGGCCTTCAGGTCATAGCACCGCCGATTTGGCGGCGCGCAGCAATCGATCGGACAACTCTCCTGGCCCCAGCGCGCGCGCCAGAGCCAAACCACCGACCATCAAGGCCATGTCGGCCAAGGCTTTGTCGGTGTCTTCCGGGCTGGCCGCCAACTGCGCGACCATCATTTCAACGTGCTCATTCAACGCCACACGAAACGCGTCCGGCAGCCGGCCCAGTTCGCCGACCGACGCCGGAATCGGGCACGCTGACTCAGAGGAGTCACGGTGTTTGCGTGACAGATAAAACGCAGCAACCAACACGCGACGCTCTTCGCCGGTCAACTCGGCGTCCATGTCGGCGATCAAGCCACGGCGGTGACCGAGCAGTTGCTTGAACGCTTCCAGCATCATCGCGTCCTTGCTTTCGAAGTGCGCATAGAAGCCGCCGACGGTAAGGCCGGCTGCGCCCATCACTTCGCCCACGCTCGGTTCGGCCGGGCCGCGCTGAATCAGCGCTGCGCTGGCAGCCTTGAGGATGCGTTCGCGGGTTTGAGCTTTTTTATCGTTCATCGTTGCCTCCGAATATTACGACTAGAATATTATTCTCATAATAATTTTACGCAAGTCGTGGATGTGACCGCTGGTCTGAAGAACAGTTTGAAAGAAATAGGGGATTTGGCCAAACGCCAGACAAACAAAAGGGCCATTCAATAATTGAATGACCCTTATAAAATCCCGCAGAGCGGGTAATCGTGGCGTCCCCTAGGGGACTCGAACCCCTGTTACCGCCGTGAAAGGGCGGTGTCCTAGGCCACTAGACGAAGGGGACGCAAAACCTTCTATACAACTGATCAGTGCTGAGAGCTGATCGATTCAAGGCCGGTGTGGCCAGACCTTGAACTGTAAAATTGGTGGAGCTAAACGGGATCGAACCGTTGACCTCCTGCATGCCATGCAGGCGCTCTCCCAGCTGAGCTATAGCCCCGGATTTTTCGCCTCACGGCGGAGCGACATTTTGCAACATCGCTTCTGTAAAACTGGCGTCCCCTAGGGGACTCGAACCCCTGTTACCGCCGTGAAAGGGCGGTGTCCTAGGCCACTAGACGAAGGGGACGCAAACCCTTCTATACAACTGACCAACCCTGAGAGTTGATCGCTTCAAGACCGGTGTGGCCAGACCTTGAAGTGTAAATTGGTGGAGCTAGACGGGATCGAACCGTCGACCTCTTGCATGCCATGCAAGCGCTCTCCCAGCTGAGCTATAGCCCCTCATCGCTGAGGACGGGGCGAATCTTAATGGCGCTTCGGAAAGCTGTCAAACATATTTTCAACAATTTCCAAAATTTTTTGTCGCCATAACAATCACTTACCGCCCTCCCCCTGAGAAACGGGGGTAAAACGATCTTAGGCGATGTTGCCCAAGAGTTTTTCCCATTCCTTGTTTTCCTTCTTCGACACGCCACCGAGCAAGTCGATCGCTTGGCGCAGACGGAAACGGGTCAAGTCCGGACCGAGGATTTCCATCGCATCCAGCACCGACACCGAACTGGCCTGGCCAGTGATCGCGGCAAACATCAGCGGCATGGCATCACGCAACTTCAGTTCCAGAGATTCGACCACGGCTTGAATCGTTGCGGTGATGTTGTCCTTCTCCCACTGACGCAGGCTTTCCAACTTCCACAAAATCAACTGCATCAACTGACGCACCTGATCGCCCGACAGCTTCTTGGATTCAAACAACTTGGCGTCCGGGTTCACGCCACCGGCGAAGAAGAAACCGGCCAGCGGTGCGACCTGGCTGAAGGTTTCAACCCGGCCCTGCACGTGCGGCGCGATCTTCATCATGTATTGCGGGTTCAGCGCCCAGGTCTGCAAGCGGCTGGCGAACTCTTCCACCGGCAGGTCCCGCAGCCACTGGCCGTTGAGCCACGACAGTTTCTCGATGTCGAAAATCGGGCCGCCGAGGGAGACGCGATTTAGGTCGAAGTGGTCGACCATTTCCTGCAGCGAGAACTTCTCGCGCTCGTCCGGCATCGACCAGCCCATACGGCCCAGGTAGTTGAGCATCGCTTCCGGCATGAAGCCCATGCGTTCGTAGAACGTCACCGAGGTCGGGTTCTTGCGCTTGGACAGCTTGCTCTTGTCCGGGTTACGCAGCAGCGGCATGTAGCACAGCTCCGGTTGTTCCCAGCCGAAGTACTCGTACAGCAGAATCAGTTTTGGCGCCGATGGCAGCCACTCTTCGCCACGCAGGACGTGGGTGATGCCCATCAGGTGGTCATCGACCACGTTCGCCAGGAAGTACGTCGGCAGGCCGTCGGTCTTCATCAGCACTTGCATGTCCATACGGTCCCACGGGATCTCGACGTCGCCCCGCAGCATGTCTGGAACGACGCAAACGCCTTCGCTCGGCACTTTCATGCGGATCACGTGCGGCTCGCCGGCGGCCAATCGGGAAGCGACTTCTTCCTTGGACAGCAACAGCGCACGGCCGTCGTAACGCGGGGTTTCGCCGCGAGCCATTTGCTCGGCGCGCATCTGGTCGAGTTCTTCGGCGGTGCAGAAGCACGGGAACGCGTGACCCATTTCAACGAGTTGCTGGCAGTACTTCTGATAGATCTCGCCGCGCTCGCTCTGGCGGTAAGGACCGTGCGGACCGCCGACGTCCGGGCCTTCGCTCCAGTCGATACCCAACCAGCGCAGGGCATCGAAAATCTGTTGTTCGGACTCGCGGGTCGAACGCAATTGATCGGTGTCTTCAATCCGCAGGATGAACTCACCGCCATGCTGCTTGGCAAAGCAGTAGTTGAACAAAGCGATGTAAGCGGTACCTACATGGGGATCCCCGGTAGGCGATGGCGCGATGCGAGTGCGGACGGTGGTCATGGCAAGTCTCGAAATGAAGATAAAACAAAGGGCGAATGGTAACAGGCGTTGCCTGCCCGGCTCCAGTGAGCAGGGCATTTAAGCCAGTGAAGCGGCGGCGCTGGGCAAACTCAGTGAGATTGCGCATCAGCAGGCGTCGATCATGGCTTACAACGATGCGTTTCACCTTGTCGGGATTGCGCTAGGGATCAGCATGCTGGCGGTGTTGTTGACCAAGGCGTTGCCGGCGGGGTTGAAGGCTGGTGGAGCACATTGAAATCGCGGCGCGGCCTCGGGTGCTGCAAAACTCAAACGGTGATCAACCGCTCCCGCAACTTGCCAATCTCATCACGCATCTGCGCCGCAGCTTCAAATTCCAGGTCGCGCGCAAGCTGGTACATCTTCTCTTCCAGCGCCTTAATACGCTTGGCGATTTCGCCCGGCGAACGCAATTCTGCTTCGTACTTGGCGTTTTCCTCGGCGGCCTTGGCCATGCCTTTGCGCTTCTTGCTGCGCGAACCCGGCACGGTGGCGCCTTCCATGATGTCGGCAACGTCCTTGAACACGCCCTTAGGCGTGATGCCATTGGCCAGGTTGAAAGCGATTTGCTTGTCGCGACGACGCTCGGTTTCGCCGATCGCCCGCTCCATGGAACCGGTAATGCGATCCGCGTAGAGAATCGCCCGCCCATTGAGGTTGCGCGCCGCCCGGCCGATGGTCTGGATCAGCGAGCGCTCGGAACGCAGGAAGCCTTCCTTGTCCGCATCGAGAATCGCCACCAGGGACACTTCCGGCATGTCCAGACCTTCACGCAGCAAGTTGATCCCCACCAAAACATCGAAGGTGCCCAGACGCAGATCACGGATGATTTCGACCCGTTCAACCGTGTCGATGTCCGAGTGCAGATAACGCACCCGTACGCCGTGGTCAGCCAGGTAATCGGTCAAGTCTTCGGACATACGCTTGGTCAACGTCGTGACCAGCACCCGCTCCTCCAGCGCCACGCGCTTGCCGATTTCCGAGAGCAAATCGTCGACCTGGGTCAGCGCCGGACGGATTTCGATTTGCGGGTCCACCAGGCCAGTCGGACGGACCAGTTGCTCGACCACGCGACCGGCGTGTTCGGCCTCGTAGTTACCCGGCGTCGCCGAGACAAATATCGTCTGCGGGCTAATGCTTTCGAACTCGTCGAAACGCATCGGCCGGTTATCCAGCGCTGACGGCAGGCGGAAACCGTATTCCACCAGCGTCTCCTTCCGGGAGCGGTCGCCTTTATACATGGCGCCGACCTGCGGCACGCTGACGTGGGATTCGTCGATCACCAGCAAGGCGTCGGCCGGCAGGTAGTCGAACAAGGTAGGTGGCGCCTGGCCAGATTCACGGCCCGACAGGTAGCGCGAGTAGTTTTCGATACCGTTGCAGTAACCCAGTTCGAGAATCATCTCCAGGTCAAACCGGGTGCGCTGCTCCAGACGCTGCGCTTCCACCAGTTTGTTGTTGGTACGCAGGTAGTCCAGGCGCTCCTGAAGCTCGACCTTGATGCCTTCGATGGCGCCGAGCAGGGTTTCCCGTGGCGTCACGTAGTGGCTTTTCGGATAGAAGGTGAAGCGCGGCAACTGGCGGGTCACTTCGCCGGTCAACGGATCGAAGGCCGAAATCTTCTCGACTTCATCGTCGAAGAGTTCGATGCGAATCGCTTCAAAGTCGGATTCCGCTGGGTGGATATCGATCACATCGCCGCGGACCCGGAAGGTCGCACGGGCGAAATCCATGTCGTTGCGGGTGTATTGCAGGTCCGCCAGGCGGCGCAGCAACGCACGCTGATCGAGCTTGTCGCCGCGGTCCACGTGCAGAACCATCTTCAAATAGGTTTCCGGGCTGCCCAGACCGTAGATACACGACACCGTGGTGACGATGATCGCGTCTTTGCGCTCCAGCAACGCCTTGGTCGCAGACAGTCGCATCTGTTCGATGTGATCGTTGATGGAGGCGTCTTTCTCGATGAACGTATCCGACGACGGCACGTAGGCTTCGGGCTGGTAGTAGTCGTAGTAGGAAACGAAGTACTCGACGGCGTTGTTCGGGAAGAACGCTTTGAACTCGCCATATAACTGTGCAGCCAGCGTTTTGTTCGGCGCCAGCACCAGGGTTGGACGCTGCACCTGGGCGATCACATTGGCGATGCTGAAGGTCTTGCCCGAGCCGGTCACACCAAGCAACGTCTGGTGCGCCAGCCCGGCTTCGATGCCCTCGACCATCAGACGGATGGCTTCCGGCTGATCGCCGGCGGGCTCGAAGCGGGAGACTAGCTGGAATTCAGACATGAAATAACCTCTCGGTTTTCGAAGCAGGAGTCGCGCCTTGTGCGGTCAAACCGGACAGCAACGAGAAAGACCGCAAACGACCGATGTCGCCCGAGGAAAAAACTGGATTGTGCTTAATGTGGAGCCGACTGCCCGCGCTTTCAAGGCAAACGTCCTACATCGGGTAAAACGTTTGACGCAGCCAATCGACTAACGGTCGAAAAATAATCGGAAAAACTTAACGTAAAAGCAGAATCGTCTGTCGCCATCAATCGCTGATGGCCTCTATACTAGCTCCCCGTTTGTGCACCGCTCTAGTGCATTCGGCTGGAGCGCGACACGTCCCTCCACTCTCCATTCAGAGCCGCCGCAAAATGAGCCTGTTCTCCGCTGTCGAAATGGCACCACGTGATCCAATCCTGGGCCTCAACGAAGCATTCAACGCCGATACCCGAACCAACAAGGTCAACCTGGGGGTCGGTGTTTACTGCAACGAGGAGGGGCGAATTCCACTCCTGCGCGCCGTTGTCGAAGCCGAGACGATTCGCGTCGCTCAACACGCCTCCCGTGGCTACTTGCCAATCGACGGTATCGCCGCCTACGACCAGGCCGTGCAGAAATTGTTGTTTGGCAACGACTCGCCGCTGATCGCCGCGGGCCGGGTCATCACCACCCAGGCCGTTGGCGGTACTGGCGCGCTGAAAATCGGTGCCGACTTCCTCAAGCAACTGCTGCCGAACGCTGTCGTGGCGATCAGCGACCCGAGCTGGGAAAACCACCGCGCGCTGTTCGAAACGGCCGGTTTCCCGGTTCAGAACTATCGCTACTACGACGCTGCGACCCACGACGTTAACCGTACCGGCCTGCTGGAAGACCTGAATGCTCTGCCGTCCGGTTCGATCGTCGTGCTGCACGCGTGCTGCCACAACCCGACCGGCGTGGACCTGAGCCCGGCGGACTGGAAAAACGTCCTGGACGTGGTGAAAGCCAAAGGTCACGTGCCGTTCCTCGACATGGCCTATCAGGGCTTTGGCGATGGCATCGACGAAGACGCCGCTGCCGTGCGTCTGTTCGCTGAATCGGGCCTGACGTTCTTTGTTTCCAGCTCGTTCTCCAAATCCTTTTCGTTGTACGGCGAGCGCGTGGGCGCCCTGTCGATCGTCAGCGAATCGAAAGAAGAAAGCGCGCGCGTGCTGTCGCAAGTCAAACGCGTGATCCGCACCAACTACTCCAACCCGCCGACCCACGGTGCAAGCATCGTCACCGCCGTGCTGAACAGCACGGACCTGCGCACTCAATGGGAAGAAGAACTGGCTGAAATGCGCCTGCGGATTCGCGGCATGCGCATTCAGATGGTCGACCTGCTTGCCCAGAAAGCGCCCCAGCGTGACTTCAGCTTCGTTGGCCGCCAGCGTGGCATGTTCTCCTACTCCGGCCTGACGGTTGAGCAAGTGACCCGCCTGCGCAGCGAGTTTGGCATCTACGCCCTGGACACCGGCCGCATCTGCGTTGCCGCGCTGAACCAGAGCAACATCGACGTCGTGACCAAGGCCATCGTTGCGGTGATCTGAGTCGTTGAGTGGTAAAAAAACGGGAAGCCCTTGGGCTTCCCGTTTTTTATTTGTCACAGATAATTCTCAAAGCAACGACCGAGGGCTCTAGACTGCACCCACAGGTTTTATGTACACCCCGAAATTCTTACGAGAGCCAACATGAAAAACGATGACCTACGCGCCGACCGCGATGAGCTGGATCACTTCGCGCCTCGCACCCCGGCCAAACGTAGTAATAACCTGATGATGCAAGTCGCTGCCGGCGTGTTTCTCGGCGGCCTGGCCTTGTGGCTGGTGCAACTGGCCGCTACGATGCTGTACGCCAAATTGATGGTCGCCACCGTCACCTTCGGCGGTTAGGCCAGTTCGGTTGCGCGCTGGCTGGCAGCGTCGTCATAGGCGACGTAGAGCGATTCGGCGACTTGGCTTTTGATGGCCTTGGCACTTTCCAGGCCCAGGACAAAACCTTCGGCCTTGCCACCGGCACGGTTCAATTCGTCAGCGGTGCTGGCCTGAGTGATTGCGTCGAACAGTTTTTCGGCGTGAGGACCGACACCTTTGGGCAGACTGATCTGAGCGATGCTCATGCGAACACCCCATTGTGGCGAGGCGTGGTGGTTAGTTGATTCATGGCGCGTACCTTTTCGGCGAATGGCCGGCAGCGCGTGTAACCACTTCCGGGCGGCCATGGTAGACCTCTGAGGCGATTCTGGTAACCGCCCACCGTCGATAAACCACCGCCCGCCCCCATGAATCCATCAAGCGGCTAACAGGTGCTTGACTTCTCTTTTTGAATCAGTAACATGCACGCCATTCCGCGATAGCTCAGTTGGTAGAGCAAGTGACTGTTAATCACTGGGTCCCTGGTTCGAGTCCAGGTCGTGGAGCCAGACAGCAATAGCGAAAAGCCCCTGAATCGAAAGGTTCAGGGGCTTTTTTGTGGCCGCAATAAAATCGGCATAGGGGGCGGCCTTCATAGGCCGCTCCCCTGCCACACCACCCGGCATGCGGGTCCGCACCGGGCGGTTCGAGAGATTGAGGTTATGAGAGTCGCACCAGTCCCAGCCTGTCGAACCATGCCACATCCAACACTCGATTCAGCTCAAATCGGCTGTTACGCCACCAGCTACACGAGTTGGCCGCCACTTTCCGGGCCGTTTGACTGCTGGCTCCCAGCACCCTCAGTTCGCGGTAGATCGTCGGTCCACGCCGCCATTGCTTAAGCTGGATCGCTCGCAGTCGGTGTCGTATCCATTCATCAAGCTCTCGCCAGATTTTCGGTGTTTGTGACAACCCAAAGTAAGTTTTCCAGCCCAAGAGATAAGGGCGTAGATTTTCGACGACTTGTCGCAGACTGCGGCCACCTGAGCGACGGGTGAGTTCGCGTATCCGTTGCTTGAACTGCTTGCGCGCTTTGACCGCCACAGCTCTTTTGACGCCTTGGGGCGACGCCCAAAAGGCATATCCAAGAAACTTGCGACCAAACGCACTCGCCACCGCACTCTTGCTCTCGTTGACACTCAAGTGCAGCTTTTCATACAGACGCTTCAGCAAAGCCATTACCCGCTGCCCAGCCCTGCGGCTGCGAACATACACATTCGCATCGTCGGCATAGCGTACGAAGCAATGACCTCGACGTTCAAGCTCCCGATCCACTTCGTCCAGCAGCACATTCGCCAGCAACGGCGACAGCGGGCCGCCTTGCGGCGCCCCGCAACGGCTTTTCTCGACCACGCCATTGATCAGCGTTCCCGCATCCAGATACGCCCGAATCAGCCGGATAACCGCCCGATCCGCAATCCGCTTGCGTAAACGATCCATCAGAATGTCGTGGTCGACCCGGTCGAAGAACTTCTCCAGATCAACATCCACCACCACTCTGCGCCCCGAAGACACATGGCGCTGAGCCGCCAAAACGGCGTCCTGCGCGCAGCGTCCCGGGCGAAAGCCGTAGCTGTGTTCACTGAAAGTCGGGTCGAGTAGTGGCTGCAAGACTTGCAGCAACGCTTGTTGGATCAAACGGTCGGTGACCGTCGGAATTCCCAACTCGCGCTGACCACCGTCGGGTTTGGGAATGACCACGCGGCGTACCGGACTGGGCCGGTAGATGCCGGATAGAAGCTGTTCACGAATCGCCGCCCACTGAGTCAGCAGATGTTCGGCCGTCCGTTCAATATCCAGACCGTCGACCCCCGCTGCACCTTTGTTGGCTTTGACCCGCTTCCACGCCCGCTTCAGGTTTTCTCTCGCAAAGGCCCGATCCAACAGCCCTTGCCCTGCGTTGTCGGATTCATCTTGCGGGCGATTGACCTCGTCGCTGATGGGGCTTCTCACGGTTTCACCGCTCCCGTCCTCACATCCGCCCCGCGTTTGGCAGGCATCTGACTTCCGGTCGTTCGCATCAACATGGCCTATAACGCTTTCTCTCGTTCGGCCCTTCGTCAAAAAAAAAGACTACTACGGCCTCTGCTGACTTCTCGCTCCGGCTGGCGCCGTCGCCCTTTCAGGCACAAGGCAAGATCTCCCCAGGTAAGAACGCAATCCTTCCCCGCACAACCGCCGGATTTACGCTGCCTGACCCTTGACCACAAGAGCTTCGCGGTTTGCTGCCCGCTCGCCCTGATCGGCATCGCCTTATATCCGGTTCTTGTCCATCGGCTCACGGTTTCGATTCACGCTTCCTCCCCACACTCGGTCACCCTCATGCAGTTGCGCTTCACTTCGTTCGCTGTGGTCAGCTTACGGCGGGACTTTCACCCACAAGATTGCGCCCATGCTGGGCGCACAGCAAAAAGGCCGACCTGTCTATTCAACAGATCGGCCTTTTAGTTAGCTGCCGTTACACATGCTCACTGCTTTTCGAATGCACCGCCCGCGGCTCCGTCGAACCATGGTCCGCCTCTACCACCGGAATCTCATTCCCGTCGCAGTCGCGCAGTTTACCTTCGCTGAAGTAATCCCCTTCGCGCAGCGCCGCCAGATCCTGATAGCGCAGGACACGCTCAGTACCGGCCGCGAACACCGATTGCTGATCCGAATTACCGGCGGTGAGGTGGTTGAAGGTCAGGTTGAGTACGATGGCCATGATTGCCGAGGAGCTGATGCCTGAATGGAAGATCGTTGCGAACCAGCTTGGGAAGTGGTCGTAGAAATTCGGCGCAGCGATGGGGATCATGCCGAAACCGATGGAGGTGGCGACGATGATCAGGTTGACGTTGTTGCGGTAGTCGACCTTGGACAGCGTACGAATCCCGCTGGCTGCCACGGTGCCGAACAGCACGATACCGGCGCCGCCGAGAACAGAAGTCGGTACCGCGGCGATGACCCGGCCCATAAACGGTAGCAAGCCGAGGACCACCAGAAACACACCACCGGTAGCCACCACGAAGCGGCTCTTGATGCCGGTCACCGCCACTAGCCCGACGTTCTGGGCGAAGGCGCTTTGGGTAAAGGAGCCGAAGATCGGCGCGATCATGCTCGACAGCATGTCGGCGCGCAGGCCGTTGCCCAAGCGTTTGGAGTCGACCTTGGTGTCGATGATTTCACCCACCGCGAGGATGTCCGCCGAGGTTTCCACCAGGGTCACCATGACGACGATGCACATCGACAGGATCGCGGCGAAGTGAAAGGTCGGCATGCCGAAATGGAAGGGTGTCGGGAAGCCGAACATCGGACCCTGGGTGACGGACGAGAAGTCTGCCATGCCGAGGAACACTGCGATCACCGTACCGATGACCATGGCCAACAGAATCGACAATCGAGAGATGGTCGCGCTGCCGATCTTGCTCAACAGCAGCACCAACATCAGCGTCACGGCCGCCAGACCGATGTTCGCCATGCTGCCGAAGTCCGGGGCGTGGCTGTTGCCGCCCATGGCCCAGCGTGCGGCTACCGGCATCAGCGTCAGGCCGATGGTGGTGATTACGATGCCCGTCACCAACGGCGGGAAAAACTTGGTAATGCGTGAGAATACCGGCGTGATCAGCAAACCAATCAAAGAGGCGGCAATCACCGCCCCGAGAATCGATTGAAACCCGCCCTCCCCGCCACTGCTGACAATCGCCACCATCGTCGCGACGCCAGAGAAAGACACGCCCTGTACCAGCGGCAATTGGCAGCCGAAAAACGGTAAACCCAGCGTCTGCAGTAATGTCGCCAACCCACCCGCAAACAATGAAGCAGCAATCAACAAACCGATGTCCGCCGGCGAGAGCCCGGCCGCCTGGCCGATGATCAAAGGCACTGCGACGATGCCGCCGTACATGGTCAGAACGTGTTGCAGGCCGTAAGCCATATTCGCGCCGACACCGAGATTTTCGTCCTCAGGCCGTTGGTGTGAAACAGGGGGCGTTTTCATGGTGTGGGGGGTTCCCTGGTTTTTGTTGTGCGCACACTGTATGCAAGAGTCAGGACAAATGTCTATAGAGTTGTATACAACTAATCAGTCAAATTATGGACACCTGTCCACGCGGTCCTTTACCTGCGCACCTCCCCCTCCAAAAACTTTTGAAATACATCCTTTCTTTGCCTCCTTCTTCGCCCGCTAGTCTTGGGAGTTCAAAGCGACCGCCGGCACGGACGCCTCTCGCTTATACATATAAAGTATGCATAATGAAGCCATTCGAAATTCAGTATCACAAGGCAAAGAACGCAGCTAACAAATTAAAGCATCAAGGAATCAGCCTCGCGGAAACCGAGGCCGTGTTTTATGACGAGAGAGCCCTCTCGTTGCAAGACAACCATCACGATGAGCAGCGGTGGATCATCATGGGTCAGGATGCCAGAGGTCGTTTGTTGGTCGTCGCGTACACCTATCGAGATCCGAATTTCGTTCGAATCCTTTCTGCGCGCATCGCCACCAAAAGCGAGCGCCGGCGCTATACGGAGGTTGATCAATGAAAGACGAATACGACTTCAGCAATGCCAAGCGCGGAGCAGTTGCTTCTGGCAAAGGCAAAACCCGAATTACCATCATGCTGGATGATGTTGTCATAGAGGCTGCTCGCTCTATGGCCGAGAGCGAGGGATTTGGCTATCAGACGGTAATCAACAACACCTTGCGCCAGGCCTTGCTCACCGATAAAGGCAAAACGGCTGAGTCGGATCAGTGCACCGCTGTGGCGAACGCGGGACATTTCAAAGAAGGGATTACGACCTCCGAACTGCGCAGTCTGGAGAAAAAACTCTCAGAGGTACTCAGCGAAATCCATCGAGTGATGGAGTCTTGATCCTGCCTCATGAACACTGTCGAGCGATTCACGCCCGAGTGCCGCTGTTTGGTACTAAAGCTGCTAGCTTGATTCAATCAGCCCCTCAAATACCTGCTTCAACCCGGCATGCACCGGCACCCGAATTCCGAACTCACGCTCCAGTAACCCGATCAACTCATCCACATCCGCCACTTGCCTGCGCTCAGTCTCACTGCCGATACGATGAATCGCAAAACTCCCGTTATTCAGTGTGCGGCGCCATCCCTCCCCTGTGCGCGCCACCATCAGCTGTCTGGCGAAAGACGATTCGGGATGGGTCGAGACATACCAGTTGCCGACGGCGTAATCGATGTCCTGCTGGCGCTGTAAATCGAAAATGTACATCGCCCGCCACTCGCCGGCGACGTTGGCACGGAGGGTGTAGCCATCCTCATGCCGTTCAATGCGATAGGGTTCGTGAGGTGTGAGCTGTTCAGCCGAGGTATCGAGCATCAGCGGTGCGGTGGGCACCATGCCGCCGAAGCCGACGTCGGTGATGTAGCGCACGCCTTCCAGTGTTACCAGGCTCAAACGGTGCGTACGGGCGGTCCACGCGTCTTCGGGTTGGCCCATGACCACTCGGCCGGAGATGCCGCGAGCATCGAAGCCCAGCTCCTGGAGCAAGACCAGAAACAGGTAGTTGAGTTCGTAGCAGTAACCACCGCGGCCATCGCGCAGGACCTTTTGCTCGATGGACGGCAGGTCCATGAGCACAGGCTGGCCCGATAACGTACTGAGGTTTTCGAACGGGAAGGCACCGGTGTGGCGCAGTTGAAGTTGGCGCAGGGTTTCCAGATTCGGCGCCGGGGGCGCGTCGAAGCCCAGACGCTGCAAGTACAACGCTCGGTTCGTCAGGTGTGGCTCGCTCATTGCTCTGTCCTTATGCAGGGTGCCGCGGATCTCTCCGCCGATGGGCGCCATGTATAAGGGATAAAGCGGTTCGACTGACAATTGATTTAACCAATCGCCGCACACATAAAGATCAACGCCGTTTGCGCGAACTCAACCGAATCCACGTCGGCGCGTGATCGCTGGCATGCGGCTCATTGCGAACCCAGGCATCCACTCCGGCCTCATGCAGATAAGGGCTCAGCGCCGGGTTAAGCAACAGATGATCAATGCGCAGCCCTGAGTTTTTCTGCCAGTGCTGGCGAAAGTAATCCCAGAAGGTATAGAGCCGATCCTCCGGATACAGTTGACGCAAGGAATCGGTCCAGCCCTGGGCCAACAGGCGCTGATAACACTCGCGGCTTTCAGGTTGCAGCAACGCATCCTTCAGCCAGGATCGCGGGTTGTAGATGTCCAGGTCGGTGGGCACCACGTTGTAGTCACCGGCCAGCACCACGGGATGCTCACTGGCCTGAAGCGTCTGCGCGTAGTGGATCAGCCGCTCGAACCACGCCAGCTTGTAATCAAACTTCGGCCCCGGCTGCGGGTTGCCATTGGGCAGGTACAGGCAGCCCACCAGAATCCCGTGCACGGCGGCCTCCAGATACCGGCTATGGGTGTCGCTGTCATCGCCCGGCAGACCTCGACGACTCTCCAGCGGCTGTGCATCCCGCGCCAGAATCGCCACCCCGTTCCACGAAGACTGACCTTGCCAGATTGCGCCGTAGCCAGCGGCCTCAAGCTCGGCGGCGGGGAATGCACTGTCGACCGACTTGAGCTCCTGCAAACAGGCAATGTCCGGCTGCTCTCGCTCAAGCCAGGCCAGCAAGTTCGGCAGCCGGGCGCGCATGCCGTTGACGTTGAACGTCGCGATTCTCAGGTTCTTCATGTTCCAACGCTCGCAATGGCGGGTCGATATCCAGTTGTGACCGGGGCGCGCTCCGGCAGTTGCCATCGCGAGCGCGACAGGCGACTAAAGGCACGCCCCTACACTGGAAACTCGTCCTGCGACGCCTTGAGCAACGGCAGCAACGCCTGCTTTTCCATGGGTCGACTCAAGTAGAATCCCTGCACCTCATGGCACTGATCCGAGATCAGGAAGTCCATTTGCTCCAGGGTTTCGACCCCTTCTGCCGTCACGGTCAGGCCCATGGCCTTGCCCAGGTTGATGATTGCCTGCACCACGGCGCGGTCATTACCGCCGCTGCTCATGGACGAGATGAAGCGCTTGTCGATCTTGATCCCGTCGAACGGGTATGTGCGCAGGTAACCCAAGGACGAATAACCGGTGCCGAAGTCGTCCATGTTCAATCGCACACCCAGCTCCTTGAGCGCATTCATGGTCGCCAACGCGCCCTCCACATCAATGAGCATCACGTTTTCAGTGATCTCCAGTTCCAGGCGACTGGCCGGTAAACGGGTCTGGATCAACGCCTCCCTGACGTCCTCCACCACATCGCTGCGGGCAAATTGAACAGGCGACAAATTGACCGACACCATCAACGCACCGGGCCAGGTCAGGGCCGTTTGACAGGCTTCGCGCAACACCCAACGCCCCAACGGCACGATCAGGTCAGTCTGCTCGGCCAATGGGATAAAAGCGTCGGGGCTCAGCAGCCCCTGTTCCGGATGCTGCCAGCGCAGCAACGCTTCCACCGAGACAACCTGCTTGCCGCCCATGTTGTAGCGCGGCTGGTAATGCATCACGAACTCGTTGTTCTGGATCGCCCGGCGCAGGTCGTTTTCCAGTTGCCGGCGGTGCTGGATCTGATCGTTCATGTGCGGCGCAAAGTAGCTCCAGGTCCTCTTGCCATCGGATTTAGCCTGATACAGCGCAATGTCGGCACACCGGATCAACTCATGGGGGATGTGACCCTGACGCCGACTCAAGGCGACACCGATGCTCGCCCCGATGTGCAGCGTGTGATGCTCGTAATGAATCGGCTGGTGCAGGCTCTTGAGCAAGCGCTCGCAGAACCGGTCGATTTCAGCGTGGCTGTCCATGCCGTTGAGCACCAGCACAAACTCATC
Source organism: Pseudomonas sp. Hz4 (assembly GCF_054898165.1). Taxonomy (NCBI): domain Bacteria; kingdom Pseudomonadati; phylum Pseudomonadota; class Gammaproteobacteria; order Pseudomonadales; family Pseudomonadaceae; genus Pseudomonas; species Pseudomonas sp. Hz4. The sequence goes on from NZ_CM142719.1 coordinate 4,043,020, forward strand.
ACCACCGAGCCGAGCGACCAGATCAATGTCCCGCGTGCACTCGCGCAATCGGGTGGCAACTTCCAGCAGCACTGCGTCGCCGGCCGGGTGGCCGAGGGAATCGTTGATCGGCTTGAAGTTGTCCAGATCGATCATCAACAGCGCCAGCGCCGCCGAATGCTCTTTCTGCGCCAGGGCCTCATCGAGGAAACGCGCCAGCTTGTTGCGATTCGGCAGCCCCGTCAGGGCATCGTGCAACGACAGATGCTGGATCTGGGCATGGGCGGCGACTTCATCGGTGACGTCGCTGGCCGTCCCGCGATAGCCCAGCACCGCACCCTTGCGATGGATGGGTCGTGCCGAAACCCGGCAAATACGCTGTTGCCCCAACTGGTCGCGATAGGAGCAGCGCAAATGGCTGACGGGCTGTTCTTCATTGAGCTTATGCAGCCACAGCGACAAGGGAATCGTATCGCAATTGAGCAATTGCCCGATGTCCCGCCCTATCCATTGCTGATCGGAATAACCGGTGACGGTGGCGAAACGTCCTGACAGATAAGAGATGCAATGTTTGTCGTCGATTTCCCAGATCCAGTCGGAAGCGGCTTCAGCCACTGCACGAAAACGTTCTTCACTGGCCTCCAGCGCCTGGTTCGATAAATCGAGGTTGGTGTAGCTGGCATCCACCTGCCCGGACGTGCGTAAGACATGTTGGAAGAAATAAGCCGTTAACAACGCCAGCACCCACAGCGCGCCGCCCAATGGCGGCAGCAGCGACCAGAGCAATTGATGACCCGGTTGTTCAAGTCGGGACACCAGGCTGTAGCCGGTACCCGCCAGTGCCACGGCTGGCCTGCCGGGCGCGATGGCGTCATCAGGCGCCAGGTTTAAATCATGCAAACCGTAATCGGTGCTCAGGGCGCTGAGCTTGTCAGGGCTTAATGGGTCGACGAACACCAACACCGACGTGCTTTGAGGATCGGCCGCCGGCCTTTCGTCATTGGGGACGATCGCGGCAGCCGTCAGCAATGCCGGTTTGCCCTCGAACAACGTGAACTGGCTGACGGGATCAATGAGGCTTTCCTGACTCTGGACTGCCTGTATCAGCGTCGCCATCGATGCCGAAAGATAGGTGGTCGCAGCCTCCTGCACCTGAAGCCCACGCACCACGGCGTACTTGGTTTGCTGATGATCGACCACGAAGACGCCATCGTAGTGATCGATGCTGAACAAGGTTTTGCCCAGGTTCTGCTCGACGTAGGCCCATTGCACATCGACCTTGTCGTTCAAATGGTCGTAGGCGCTCGTCCAGTTTGCATAACTGGCGACGTAGCTTTTCGAGGCGGTGATGCGGTTTTCCAGCGCACGCTGGGTGTAGAAAGTGGTCTTGGCCAGGTCCTGGGCGTCCAGCCGCCCGGCAATGTTGAACAAGGCTAACAGGGCGATCAGCACACCCAGAACAAACAGCAGGCCGACGGCAAACACCAGGCTGCGGGTGATCGGCGTATGACGGGGAGCGACGACGGGGGTAACGGCGGTCATATCCATGCACTTGATCCTGTCAATCGATTGCCTGATCGGGATGCGACGCTCGCAATGCTTTTTTACCAGGGCACTCGCCGAACGTTCACTGACCATAGCAGCCATGCTAGGGCTCTGGCGCCTGGATAACGCAAGTCATTGCCGCAATTGAATAACCGTTAACTCAACCATTGCCAAAACGACGGCCGCTACCCTGTAATTGCACGCATCGCCCGCGAACCTTTTGATGCCGAGATTGCTTGCTCATGGACACACTGGAAGGTCAACGAATCTGCCTGCGCCCGCTGCAATTGAGTGATGCCGATGTACTGGTCAATGCTGCGCGGGACGGTGAACTGTGGAACCTGACCGTCACCGTTGTGCCCTCCCCGACCACCGTCGACAGCTACCTCAAGAAAGCCCTCGACGGCCGCGATGCCGGCACGGTCCAACCCTACGTCATTGTGCTCAAGGACACCGGCGAGGTGAATCCTCAGGCTCGGCGCACACCAAGAAGGCATCGTGCGCCACGAACGGGTCATGCCGGATGGACGCAAGCGCAATTCAGTACGGTTCAGCATCATTGATGATGAGTGGCCGCTGGTGCGGCAGAACCTTGAGCAGAAGCTGGCCGAATAAAAACTTTCGCTGACACCTGCGCGAGGCTTTCGCCTGAAACGCACCCCGACCACTCGTCAACCAACCGGCACCAACCGCCCAGCCCTTCACACCAACATCAGGTAACGACTCATCTTTGGAGACTTACCATGATGATCATCAAAGTCACCTCGCTGTTATTGGCTGGAGTGCTGTCCGTCGCATCCATGGCCACGTTTGCAGCCTCCGGCGATGGCGCTGACGCTACCGGAACCCAGTCTGGCTCCACCGGCGGTTCGACCATGGCACCCGACAACAACCCGGGCGAACCTTCAGGCGGTCACAACGCTGACGGCGGCAATGGTGGATCGGGCTCGTCGAGCGGCGACAATGGCGGCAACGGTGGAAACAGCGGCTCTGGCGCGGGTGGTGGCACGGGTGCGGCGGGGGGAGGAACGGGCGGTGCCGGAGGCGGGACAGGCAGCTGAACGCGTAGAGGCAGCCGATGATGATAGATCGCCGGCGGCTGTCAGTTGGGTTTGTTAATCACCGGCTTGTGACCACCGGCAGGTTCCACTTGCCGTTCCAACACCTCGGGCTTGAGCCCATACAAACGCGTGGTCAGGTTGAACCCACTCTTCGGCCGTTGACCACGCGCGTGAGTGTTGGAATCTTCCACGTCATCAGCGTCTGCGCGTCTTCGGGCACGGTCTGAAGCGCTGCTTTGATTTCAGGCTCCAGCGCATCCATGTTGAACGATTTTCCGGGTTCGAGACCGATACGCTTCATCTGCGCCAGGATCGGTTGATCGGTGATGTGCGCAGGGTGCTTTTTGAGCAACTGGACGGCGTAGGCGAAGTAGTCGGCCACCGACATGGTATCGACCTGGATCTTTGGCGGGGTCTTCAGGTCCACGGTCGGGTCGCCTTTCACGCTGGCAGGCTCGGGGCTTTTACCCAGCAGGGACAACGGGGTCACGGTATAGCCAGACTGAATTTTGTGCACGGCCGCGTCGTCCGCCGCACCGTCGGTGTTAGTGCGGCCAATGACCCATACAAAGGGTGTAGGCGCCGGCAAATGGTTCAGTCCGGCAGGCACCGTCCCGGTCCAGTCCGGCGGTGTCACCAGAAACTGCCCGGCTTGTATACCCGTGGTGCGCCAACCCGGTGAGGCGAACACCTCCGTCCACATGTCGAGCATCGGCAGCATGTAAAAACGCCCAGCCGTATCGGGCGCTGCGATCACCAGCGGTTCTCTGGTCAAATCCAGCCAGGCAATGGAATACACGGTGTCGACGTTCGAGCGCACCACCCCTTTGATATCTGCACGCGGATACTGCGGCACGCTGACAAACCTATTCATCGGACCTTGACCGAATGCCTTGCCCGGTTCGCGAGGGGTGAATTGCTTGCGGGTGATGTCCATGGTCAACAGCGGGTAAAAATAAAGGTAGGCATCCACGCCGATTGCGTGAGCTTCCGTGGCTGTGACTGTCGATTGAGCGTGGCTCGCGAGCGGAAAAATAGCGGTGACTGCAACGGTTAGAGCAACGGCTGTCAATGCTTGAGTTATCAACATTGTGGCGATCGTCCGTGCGGTGGGGAGACCTGCCGGAATCGGCAGGGGTACCGCAACTCTAGACGATCAATTCAAGAGGATCTGACAGGCGGACAGCCGGCTGGCCAAGGTGTTCGAGCTACACCTCAACGATCCGAACGCAGCAGTGCCTCGACACCGCCCTCCATCGACAGCACCGCCGAGCGGTTTCGCCCCGAATGCTTGGCTTGATAAAGCGCCGCGTCCGCTCGTTCGATAAACACGTCCATGCTGTCCCGCCCCGTCGGCACAAACGAATAACAGCCAAGACTGACCGTCACGAATCCCGTGGGTGAACCGCTGTGGATGATGTTCTTGTCCATGACGCTGCGGCGGATCTGCTCGGCAATCACCATCGCGCCGTGAATGTCGGTGTCGGGCAGCAAAACCGCAAACTCTTCACCGCCGTAACGCACGGCCAAATCGGCCTTTCGATGGCAGCACCCCTTCACCGCCCGCGCCACCTCAGCCAGGCAATGGTCCCCCGCCACGTGGCCGTAAGCGTCGTTGTAGGGTTTGAAGTAGTCGATATCGAGCATGATCAGGCTCAGCGAACTCGACTGCCGGGCGCCACGGCCGAACTCGATGTCCAGCGCCCCTTCGAACAACCGGCGATTGGCCAGGCCGGTCAGGCTGTCATGGGTCGCGATCAGCTTCAGCGCTTCCTTCGCCTTGCGCAAATCCGCCTCAACCCGTTCGCCTAGGCGCACCTGATGAAGGAACACCCAACCGAACAGCCCCACGCCCAGCACCACCAGGGCAACGATGACCGTGGAATGAAACGCGGTGTCGTACCAGTCCTTGAGAATCGATTCCCTGGACGAGGCGGCGGACACTACCAGCGGATAAGTGTCGAGCTGACGGTAGCCATGCAACCGCACAACACCATCGACCAGTGAGCTGAACATCGCATTACCGGAGGGCGCGTTGGGCAGCAATTTCTCAAAGATCTCGCTCTTGGCCAGTGATGTGCCGATCAGCGATTCCACAAACGGTCGTCGCGCCAGCAGGGTTCCGTCGGTCAACCCCAAAAACATTGAACCGTTGTCATCAATGCTGAAGCTTTTGAAGAACTGATCGAAGTACGCCATCTCGATTCCGGCCAACAAAACGCCCTGGAAATTGCCATTCTTGTCGTTCACACGCTTGGTTACCGGAATGATCCACTCGCCATTTTTCCGACTGCGAATCGCCGGCCCGATGTGCGCCAGGGAGGAGACGTTCTGCTGGTGGAACTTGAAATAATCGCGATCCGCCACACCCGGGCCGCGTGGCAGATCGTCGAAAGAGGTAACGACCCACTGCCCCTTCTGATCGAACAGAAATATCCCGTGCAATTGATTCAGTGCCTGCACACGCCGGGCGAATGTTTTCTGCAAGCGTGCCTTTTGGGGCGCGCCGAAACCGTCAGCCTGAATCCAGTCCGCCAGGCTGGTCAGCACCAGATCGGCTTGCATGAAGGTGTCTTCGGCCTGCTGCGCCATGGCCCGCGTCAGGTTTGAAGACGCGACTTGCGCCAATGCCAGAGCGTGCCGCCGCGATTGCTCCAGTTGCAGGTAAAGCAAACCGCACAGGCTCAGGCACACGAGCGCAATAAACAGCACCGCTGCTTTGCGCAGCGGTAACCGTTTCAGGGTGACATCCGGGGCGTTGTGCGGATCGTGAAGAGGGATTGGCAAAAGCTCATCCTGCAAGGGTAAGGCATGGGTAGAAGACCCAAAACCCTTATTTTTTGAGAGCTTAGTCTACGGGGGGGTAACGGGCAAATGTCCTTTGGATAGCCGCCGCATCGCACTCTGCAAATGTGCCCGGGCACTTTATACCCAGCGAGTTGCGCGACATTGCCGGCGATGATGTCGTCATCGGTGTTGATCATCTTGTCGATCTCATCCAACGTCACCCGGGGAATGAGTTCACCCGGAATTCTTGAGGAACTGGACAGGTTGTAGACCTGAAAGTCTGCATCCACGACGTACTTCGACAAGATCTCTAACGACGGCAGGATTCGCGTATAAAAATGCTGATCGAGCAGGCATGGCGACGCTAACGTGTCGCTCCCTTCGTAAAAACGGCTCACAGATTGATTCAAGTCGACGCCTACCAAAAACACCTTGGTAAACCCCACGTGATACGCAATCTGCAGAGCCAGATAAGCCACGGTGCGGGCATCAAAAAAACCGCGTTTAAGGTTCTTGCTGAAACCGAGGGTTCTATTGCGGCCATTTCCGAGTTTGCGACTTCTGACGAGTTCTTTATCAGCCCTGAAAACCAGGTCCGTCCAGGAGAATTTGGTCGCTCGGCCGAGTAAATACAGCTCGCCCTCAGGCGCTACCGTCGTATGCCAGATATGCTCTTCCCACAGTGCAACCCGCTGACTGACGCGCATGGCCTGTGAAAACAGTTCGGGCTGCTGCCGGGAAAAGCCTTGATCCGTACAGGCAGGCTCCGTTCATCGTGATCATTGGAATGTCGGCAAACTTTTCCAGCGGAAACTCTTTAGCGGACGCCCCCGAGGCAATGATAAACACAGCTCCTTTTTGAATGTTGCGGCACTCATCGAGGTCATGCGCATGAAGCATACCTGTGATGAGTGACGAGTTTTTTGCGCAACATCCATCTTCAATTTCCCTATCCCTTCACATCGATGATCAGTGACCATTTTGCATTGTGATAGTTTTCAACGGGTGAGCCAACCTTTTGGCTTTGTCCACGCCGGAATCTGCGACGGAGCGCAAAGGCTGGTACCGTGGAAGCGTACCCGTAGACATCGGGCTTAAACATCACTCGACCATCGTTACTCAGGTCCACTGTCCAGTAAGCCAACAGCACGGACCGTATAGGGGACAAACTTATTTAACCAAGCCTGATCCCCTACTGCTGCCTCAACCCCGCCGCCACCACCGAACCCGCCGAAGTGTGTAAATCCAGCACAGGCATTTGCGAAGGCCGATTCAATGCGCGCAACACCGGCGCATCGTATCCATACACATCAGGTTTGAACGCCACCCGACCATCACTGCCCAAATCCACCGTCCAGTACGCCAGCAACACCGGCACCTTCACCGGAAGCCGGATGTTCTCGGTCTTGCCGTTAGCCAGTTGCTTTTGAATGCCTTCGCTATTCCAGCGAACAGGGTCATTGAACAATAGCTCCACGAGTTGCAGCGGGTTCTCTACCCGAATGCAGCCCGAACTGGTGGCGCGGATAGTTTTGGCAAACAACTCGCGATGCGGTGTGTCGTGGAGGTAAATCGCATAGTCGTTGGGAAACCGGATCACCACCTGACCGAGCGAGCTGTCAGGTCCGGCGTCCTGACGCAGGGTGAGGCCGCGCGGATTGCTCCAGTCAACGGTCGACGGATCGAGCACATTGCCTTCTCTGTCAAGTACGCGAATCTGGTTGGCGGCCAGGTAACCTGGATCGTTCTGAACTTTTGGCAACACATCCTGTTTGAGGATCGTCGGCGGCACGGTCCAGGTCGGATTGAAAGTGATGTAAGAAATCTCGGCCTGGAATACCGGTGTATTGCGCACCGGTTTACCGACCTGCACCCGAGAACGCCAGATCGGGTGACCGTCGCGATACATCGCAACCTTGTACCCGGCGATATCCACGATGACGAACGTACCCTGAAGTTTGTAAAGCAGCCAACGCGCCCGCTCCATGTTCACCCGCACCTGATCGATGCGCGCATCAACGGACACATTCAGCGCTGCCAGCGTCGTTGCGCCTGCCATACCATCCGCCCCCAGATATTGCTCGATTTGATACTTTTTAACCGCGCCGGTGACGGCGGCGTCGTAGTTCGTGCCGCGCGTAATTCGCGGGTCCAGAAAACCGCCTGCAGCCAACCTCGCCCGCAACTGCGCGACAGCGGGTTCGTCCATGCCAGGCTTGAGGGAATGGCCCTCAGCAACCTTCGGCCAGCCGCCCATGTCCCGAACCTTGCGCAGTTGCGCCAAAGCTTGACGCAAGCCGACGTAAACCGCTTCCTGCGGCGGCGCTTGAGCAAAGGCACTGGCGACATCATGGTTGTCGAGTGCGGCGAAGAAGTTATTGACGTCGTCGCGGGGATCGACGCCGGACGGGTCGAAATTCCAGTGGATGTCGAGCCGTGAAGGATCGACCTTGCCCCGCCGCAATTGCATCAATGCAGTGATGAAGGTATGAGTCGTCGCCATATCAAAGGCTGCCCGTTGCTCGGGCGTGGCCGACGAGGTCTGCATCGATGACTGAGACCTGACCAGTTCATCAATATGGAAATCCGCCGGGTTCAAACCGTCGGCCTGGGTGTCGTTCAGGCTTTTAATTAACTGGCCGACGTCGCTGTCATTCGACCAGGCCGCGCGATAGGCGCGATGCGTATAAAAATCCATGACCAGGCGGCTGACATCCACCCGCCGATGGCGCGGTGAAGTGAGCAACGGTGGAAATGCTGTTTTCAGTGGCGCCAGCGTGGCCTGAATCGCCTGAGCGACGTTATCGCCCGCTGCGGCTTCCATAACGGTGCTCGACGCAATTGTCGACTCAATCGGCGAAGTTTCGGCGATCGCAGCGCCGCTGATCAGAAAGCCCATAAAAAACACGCGGCTTATGACGAATAACCTTGTTAACTGCCCCATGGATAATCCTTAATCTCCCGCATTCAACGGCTAGCTTTCCACACACTGCTAGACTCGAAACTATCATGATGAGACATCTATATGGCGCCAGAACGCTTCGGCCTCCTACTCACGGCACTGCTGCTGACGATAACGTCAGTACCGTCAGCCTACGCCGATTCGCTCGCGGCCGCCCTCATCAAAGCGGCCCCCAATGCTAACGCCAAGGTGATTGGACTGGCCGTACGCGCAACCCAGTGCAGCATTGCTCAAGGCAAAGCACCTGTCCAAAGACTCGCCGTCATCGACTATTCCCTGCCTTCGACCGAACAACGGTTGTGGGTGTTCGATTTAAAGAAGCGCAAGTTGCTGTTTCATGAACTGGTCGCCCACGGACGCAACAGCGGCGAGAACATGGCAGTCAACTTCTCCAACCAGAATGAAAGCTTTGCCACCAGTATCGGCTTGTACCGCACTCAACAGAGCTATGTCGGACAGAACGGCTATTCGTTGCGCATGGAAGGCCTGGAACCGGGTTTCAATGACAACGCGTTTGACCGGGCAATCGTCATTCATGGTGCACCTTATGTCAGCCCGGTGCTCGCCCGTGCGAATGGACGGATTGGCAGAAGCTTGGGCTGCCCTGCCGTGCGGCCGGCGATTGCTCATCGGCTGATTGATTCGATGAAGGATGGGCAATTGCTGTTTTCGTATTACCCCGATCAGCGTTGGTTGAAGTCTTCTTCGTATATCAATTGCGGCAGCGGCACTGTAGCGGATGCGTCCGGGCCGAATAAGATCTGATAAAAAAGGGCCGCCGCTCAGGCCGCCCTTCTTCGTAACACTATATCCCCTTCATTGAGCTCATTAAAAAGCGGCTCCGCAGGCGCGCCCTCTTATCCAGACATGACGCAAGGCAAAACCTGCATTACCTTGAAAGAGCTACGATTACGCTTACATCACGACAGGGAATCGAAATGAGTAAAGCAGACGAGCTCGCCACGAAACTAAAACAAACCCGGCACATCAGCGCTGATCATGCGATCGACAGTTGGCCCGTCCAAGTCTACGAGCTGTATCACCAGATCGAAGCCTGGCTGTCGCCGCTGACCGAAGTGGGCTTGATCCTGCGGCGCAATCCTACTCACGTGTTCGAAAGCGATCCGGACGGGGAAACCTTCGACTACGCCATCGACCAATTGATAATTGAGGGCAACCATCACACCCTCACTGTCGATCCTGTCGCGCGCTTTACCGCGGATGGCGAGGGACGTGTCGAAGTCCACTCGAAAGGCAACGAACTCGCGCTGGTACGAACCGTGGGTGAACATGGCGAGACGCATTGGTGGCTGCAGACAATCGAGAGTTCCGGGCAACAACCGGACGCGGTAGCGCTGACTGAGCACAATCTACTGGCAGTGGTGCAGGAAGGGCTGGCGCTCTAGACCAATGCCACTACATTGATTGCCGATGCTACCCCCCCACAAAAAGCCCGAGAACAATGAAGAACATAAAAAGCACGATGATGGCTCGGTAGCCTGCTCGCTCTATCCCTTGGCGTTCAGGCACAGGACGGCCCTTCACATCTGGACAGTGTCATCCAACAAGGCCAACTACGCGTGTGTACGACGGGTGACTACAAACCCTATGCCTACAAAGCCGAGGATGGCGAATACAGCGGAATCGACATCGCCATGGCCCGTTCGCTGGCCGACAGCCTGGGCGTCAAAGTCGAGTGGGTGCAAACCACCTGGAAAACCCTGATGCCCGACATGCTGGCGGGTAAATGCGACATCGGCGTCGGCGGCATCTCGGTCACGCTGGAGCGCCAGAAAAAAGCCTTCTTCAGCACCACGCTGGACGTCGACGGCAAAATCCCACTGGTGCGCTGCGAAGTACAGGCGTTGTACCAGACCGTCGAGCAAATCAACCAACCTTCGGTTCGTTTGGTCGAACCGGCAGGCGGCACCAACGAAGCCTTTGTTCACGCCTTTCTACCCAAGGCGCAATTGCGCCTTCACGACAACGTGACCATCTTTCAGGAGCTGCTGGACAAGAAGGCTGACGTGATGATCACCGACGCCTCAGAAGCGCTCTATCAGCAGAAACTCAAACCCGGGCTGTGCGCGGTTAACCCGACGCAATTCATGCAGTATGGCGAGAAGGCTTACTTGCTGCCCCGCGACGACATCACTTGGAAGTTGTATGTCGATCAGTGGTTGCACTTGGCCAAAGTGACCGGCAACTACCAGAACGTTTTGGGTCAGTGGATAGCAAAGCCCTCCCCCAAATAGCCGCCACGCATACGACCCCCTGAAGCAGCTGGCGAAGCCTGCGTCCGGCTGCGCAGCAGTCGCCCTTCAAGAGCAACGCAACGGCAGAAACACCTATGCCGTTGCGTCACACCTTAATCGTCGTGCATCAACCCCGAACTGTACTCACCGAAGCTGCTACCAATCGCGCTTCCGCCAAAATTCAACTTGTTGGGGTTGCTGGGGTTGTGGCCATCAAACGATTGGCAGTCTTCTATAAAACAGCTGCTGGTGCCGACACCCGAGCAGGCGCTCAACAGCAATGCACCGGCGATCAACACGACTTTGAAGAGGTTCGAGATCATTTTTCAGTTCCCTGTGGGTTGGAAGCGCGGTGACCTTAGGGAGTCATCCTAAGCCGCAAGACCATCAGGAATTATGAAATTTTGTTGGGCGACAGCGTTGGTTCAGGTACTGATCTCTTGAGGCAAAAAAACGGCGCTCCCCCAGACAAACCGCTAAAAAAAGCAACGTCCTACACAACACTCGGAATTGTCCGGGCTCATGTCCATTGCTGCGCTTTTGTCACGAAGCCTATAGTCCATCCAGCGCCAAAATGGCGTTTCGGGTTTGGCGACCAGATGCAATTGGAGTGATAGATCCCTTAAATTAATGGAGCTTCACTTATGAACGAATACATGGCGTTAACCAGCAATGCCGACGATCTTCCCTTACTGTATGTGAATACCACGCAACCGCTGCATTCACTGCTTAGCACCGCACGCTATCGAATTGGTGCGGTAACGCAGATTCTGGAAAACCTCGCGATGCGCGGCGACATCACTACGGATTCGGTGATTCTCAGCGACTTCGCAATGCTTTGCTGCATACCCTTGCGCGATGGCTGTGATGTGCTGGATGTCGTTGCGCGACGTATGGATGCTGAGCGGTCCTGACGTCTCAAAGGGGCGCTCTCCTAGGACGCCTCGTTGACCCATCTATCTTAGAAAATGGGGACCGATTTATTTACTCGTAGCGATCCAGCCGATTTCCTCCCATGCCGTTGCTCAGATGCCCTGAACAATCGCAGCAAGACTCGTCTAAGCCCCGCAACCCCAATCCTGATAAACTCCCCACCTCCCAGCCCCACCCATCTCAGAACCGCCAATGCCCCCAATCACCGCCGCACCCGCCCCGCTCTCCCGCCGCTTCTCCGTCGCCCCGATGATGGATTGGACTGATAGGCATTGCAGATTTTTCCTGCGCCTGCTCTCCAAGCACGCGCTCCTCTACACAGAGATGGTCACCACTGGCGCGCTCCTCAACGGCGATCACAACCGCTTCCTGCGTCACAACGAGGCCGAACACCCGCTCGCCCTGCAACTTGGCGGCAGTGTGCCGCTGGACCTGGCGATGTGTGCACGCATGGCGCAGGAGCACGGTTACGACGAGGTAAATCTGAATGTCGGCTGCCCGAGTGATCGGGTGCAGAACAATATGATCGGTGCGTGCCTGATGGGGCATCCGCAGTTGGTGGCTGATTGTGTGAAGGCGATGCGCGATGCGGTGTCGATTCCGGTGACGGTGAAGCATCGGATCGGGATTAATGGGCGGGACAGTTACGAGGCGTTGTGTGATTTCGTCGGCACGGTTCGGGATGCCGGGTGCACGAGTTTTACCGTGCATGCGCGGATTGCGATTCTGGAGGGGTTGTCGCCTAAGGAGAACCGCGACATTCCGCCTCTGCGCTATGACGTGGCGGCGCGGTTGAAGACGGATTTTCCGGAGCTGGAGATTATTCTCAACGGCGGAATCAAGACGCTGGAAGCCTGTCACGAACATTTGCAGACGTTCGACGGTGTGATGCTGGGGCGTGAGGCGTATCACAATCCTTATGTGATGGCTGAGGTGGATCAGCAACTGTTCGGCAGTACGGCGCCGGTGATCAGCCGGGCCGAGGCGCTGGCGCAGTTGCGGCCTTATATAGCGGCGCACATCGATGCGGGCGGCTCGATGCACCATATCACTCGGCATGTGCTGGGGCTGGGCACCGGGTTTCCGGGGGCGCGCAAGTTTCGGCAGTTGTTGTCGGTGGATATTCATAAGGCCAAGGAGCCTTTGGTGTTGCTGGATCAGGCGGCGGAGTTGCTTGAGGGCCGTTAACGGTCGCTTGGGTTGAACCTGCGCCCGGATTTGGCATCGTATTTACCGACACCGCGCCCCGCCTTTCAAACGGCCGTTTTCCGGTTGTTGCCGCTGGGGCCATCGATACGTACACGCACCCTTGAGTGGCTGACAGCGCTCGGGTAATGTCATTAGACCCATAGGACAGAGCACGCCCATGACTTCCAAGCTGGAACAACTCAAACAAATGACTACTGTGGTTGCCGACACCGGCGACTTCGAAGCTATCGCTCGCGTTAAACCCGTGGACGCTACCACCAACCCTTCCCTGCTGCTCAAAGCGGCGGCCATTTCCGGTTATGCCGAGTTGCTGAACGCGTGCGTCAGTGACTGCAAAGGCGATGTTGGCCTGGCCAGCGACCGTTTTGGCGTTGCGGTAGGGCTAGAAATTCTGAAGGTGATCCCGGGCCGGATTTCCACCGAAGTGGATGCGCGTCTGTCGTTCGACACTGACGCCGTATTGAAGCGTGCGCACCGTCTGATCGACCTGTACGACAAGGCCGGCATTGGCCGTGACCGCGTGCTGATCAAGATCGCTTCTACCTGGGAAGGTATCCGCGCTGCCGAGATTCTGGAAAAGGAAGGCATCCAGACCAACCTGACGTTGCTGTTCTCGTTCGCTCAGGCTGCGGCGTGTGCTGATGCAGGGGTGTTCCTGATTTCGCCGTTCGTAGGTCGTATCTACGACTGGTACAAGAAGGCCAACGGCAACGACTACACCGGCGCGGATGATCCGGGCGTGCAGTCGGTGACGCGCATCTACAACTACTACAAGGCCAATGACTACAAGACTGTGGTGATGGGCGCAAGCTTCCGCAACCTGAATCAGATCGAGCAGCTGGCCGGTTGCGACCGTCTGACCATCAGCCCGGATTTGATTGATAAGCTGGCAGCGGATACTGGCAAGCTGGAGCGCAAATTGGCGCCGGGTCATGCCGGTGAAGCGCGTTTGAGCCTGAATGAAGCGCAGTTCCGTTGGTTGTCCAACGAGGACGCGATGGCGACCGAGAAACTGGCTGAGGGTATTCGTCAGTTTGCTCGCGACCAGGAAAAGCTTGAGGCGTTGTTGCAAGCCAAGTTGTGATTTGATTTAGCTTGATGCAAAAAGGGCGAACCTTAACGGATTCGCCCTTTTTTATAGGTCGATTTTGGGGTTGCTTCGCAGCCCAGCGGGACGGTGCGGCGTTCCGACAAGCTCCCTCGCCACAGAGATCAGTGACGCTCGAGGGCGTTCACCAGATCATGGAATGCTTCACGATTGGAGTCGTTGAGGCCCATGAGGATCTTGTGTGCTTCGAGCACTTTGATACGCACCACTTCTTCGGACTGATCCTGGTCTGGCAGGTCGGTCAGGCACTCAGGGCACGGGATCGGGCGGTCAACGATGTTGAACACCTGCTCGAAGCCCATGGACTGCAGCAGACGGGTGATGTCTTCGTGGGTGGTGACGACGGTCGGCAGCAAGCCGACCTTTTGCCGCGACAGGATCGACAATTTGGCCAGCAGGCCCAACGTGGTGCTGTCGATGCTGCGGGTTTCGGTCAGGTCGATCACGATCGCATTGAAGTTCAACGCCGTAAAGATCCGCTCAATAGTCGCATCCAACGCCGAACACAGGGTCAGGCGAACTTCACCGACGAACTTCAGGACGAAGGTGCCATCCTGCTCGGCGAACTGGATTCTACCGGTACTCATTGAAGATTCCTGCTCAACACCAACAGGGCGATATCATCCGGCATCTCCCCTAGCGTGGCCAATCCAAAAACCTGCCGCAGACCATCCAGGCTGCCGCCCGCTGCCTTGACCCGTTGAGGCAAAGCCGCTTCTTTTTCTTTGAGTGTAGGTTCTGGCAAAAGGTCCAGGATGCCATCAGACATCAGCGTCAGGCTGAATGTCGGCGGCAGCTCCAGTACGTGGTCTTCGTAGGTGGCTTCATTAAAGAGGCCCACCGGCAGACCACGCCCTTCCAGATAACGAACACTGTCTGGCGTGTACAACACAGGCAACGGCAAATGACCACCGATGCTATAGGTCAACAAACCTGTCTCCTCGTCGATGACTCCACCGACCATTGTGACGTGTTTACCCAGCTTACAACTGATCAGGCCTCGGTTGATATGACCAAGGACCTCTGAAGGCTTGAATTCCGGCAATGTGCCGCTGCGCTTGGACTCGAACAGCAAGCGCGTGGTCATGAACTTCAGCAGCACGGTAACGAACGCGGAAGAGGCACCATGACCGGAAACGTCCGCCAGGTAGAAGGCTACCCGACGCTCGTCGACCCGAAAGTAGTCAACGAAGTCACCCGACAAGTACAGCGACGGGATGATCTGGTGAGCAAACTGGAACTCGTCGATGGTCCAGGGACTGACCGGCAGCATGTTCATCTGCACCTGGCGACCAGCGTTCTGGTCTTCCTGGAGCAGGTTCAAGCTGGCAGCGAGCTCGCGGTTGGCCTTTTCCAGCTTCTCGCGGTAGCGCTGGTTTTCCAGCAGCAGGCGCGCACGATCCAGGGCCCGGCGCACCGAGTGCTCGAGCACGGCAAGATCTTCGAGAGGCTTGATCAGGTAGTCCGCCGCGCCCAGGCGCAGGGCCTCGACCGCGTCGTTCATCACGCCGGCACCCGAAACCACGATTACCGGGGTTTGTGGCGACAGCCCGGTGACCTGACGAATGAGTTCGAGCCCGCCCATCTGCGGCATACGCAGATCGCAGATGACCAAGTCGGGCTTGTTTTGCTCGAATACCTGAAGACCCTGCTGGCCATTGCTGGCCTGCAGGACACTGAAACCACTGTCTTCCAAGTAGGCCGCGAGGCTCGCGCGCACTACTTCGTCATCATCGATTATCAGCAGCGTGGCACTGGTTTTTGGCATGTGGGCAAACGGCGCCAGAATTAGGTTGGCGTAGCAGGCAGGGGCTTTGTCCCGGCTCACACTACTGGATTCGCTTTCTAGCCTCTCTACTGCACTGTTTTCGAGCGTTTGCCCTACACACAGGTACACCAGAGGTGCCCTTCTAAGGCGCAGACGGTACTCCCATCCGCGGGGCGTTTCAAGCTCACGCCGATGGTCGCTTGACGTCTGTCCATTTCAAATCACCGGGAGTTATAAGAACAGGCAAAACCGTAACGTAATGGAAGGTTCGAACCCCTGCGTCAAACCGGTCCCGGAGGCTCAACGAAAGAAGGCGGCCAACTGGCCGCCTTGTCGGTTTTACCGGTCGAGATCAAAAATCGTCTTCGACCTGGCCGTCTTTGACTTTGAATTCGCGATTCTGCAAATACGCATTGCGGATGAAGGTGTATTTGTCGCCGCTGATCAGCTTCTCGGCCGACAGCAGGCTGGCGCGGGTATCGACAATGTTCAGACCGAAGATCGAGTTACGCACGGGCACGTCGTGGATGTACGGGTACGGGCCGGTGTAGCCGTCGACATACTTGGACGGCGCGTCACGTAGCGTGCTTGGACCCAACAACGGCAACATCACGTACGGGCCGCTGCTCACACCCCAGTAGCCGAGTGTCTGGCCGAAGTCTTCGTCACTGCGTTGCAGGCCCATTTTGGTGCCCACGTCGATGAAGCCCAGCAGACCGAACGTGGTGTTGAAGATCAAGCGTGCGGTGTCGACGCCAGCGGCGGCGGGTTTGGCCTGCAAGATGTTGTTGGCAAGGTTGGTGACATCACCGACGTTGCGGAACATGTTGTGAATGCCGTCTTCGAGAAACTGTGGCGTCACGTACTGATAGCCTTGCGCCAAAGGCTTCAGTGCATAGGTATCGACTACGTCGTTGAACGTGTAGATCGGGCGGTTGATGCTTTCCCAAGGGTCGTCTTCCGAGGCTGCCTGGGCAACGAACGGAACCAGCAGTACGCTGGCAAACACACAAAACTGAGCTAGATGATTGCTCCAGCGCATAGAAAAACTCCTTGGATTGTACTGGCGCGGGCGCGTGGCCCAAGCGTAAAGCTGGCTAGTATAAGACGGAAAAGCCGCTTAAGGCAGCACCGTGCGAGGCAGCCTACAGATCATTCGCAATGATTGTGAGCGATTCACATCAGTGTCACTCAACTGTCACCGTCGCCCCCTAGCCTTGAGGCTATTTCAGGGACGTTGATATGCCGCACGCCGAAACATTGCCCCACATTGCGCCCAGCCTGACCGCCGTGCTGTTCGGCCTCAGTGGTTGCCTGGTGGATTTCGGCGCACGCACGCGCACGCAAAGCAGCCACTCTGCCGTGCACGCCGAAGCCACGCCCGGTGCGCTGGATAGCCTGCGCAGCTTGCAGCATCAGCAGATTCCCTGTGCCTGGCTCGACGAGCTCCCCCCTGCCCTCAGCCATTCCCTGGCCGTCGCATTGCCTTCATGGATCAAACCCTCGCAACACCCCGAAACAAACAATCCATGGCCGGCACCGCACGCCTGCTGGCAAGCCTTGATGACGTTGAATGTCGACCGACTGGAGGGTTGCGTGCTGGTCAGCGGCGAACCGCGATTGCTGCAAGCGGGGCTCAATGCCGGGTTGTGGACGATTGGGCTGGCGTCCTGCGGCTCACTCTGCGGCCTGGCACCCAACGACTGGCAGGCGCTGACTCAGCAGGAACGGGAATTCAAACGCGGCAAAGCAACGGTGCAACTGTTCAGTCTGGGTGTGCATTCGGTGATTGATCACCTTGGTGAACTCGATACCTGCCTGGCAGATATCAGCCTGCGCCGACTCAAGGGCGAAAAGCCCTGATGGAGATCATGCAGGTTGCGCGCGAGTGGATTAATCTAAAGGTCAAGCCATAGACCTTTGGCGTGCTGCTGCGGTCTATGCCAGTGCCTATCGATAAAAGGAAGAACGCCATGCCTGCCCGCGAACTGCAACAACAGCTCAATACTCTGCGCGAGCAATTGGAACAGAATCCACCGCTGACCGAAGCCGAGCGCGAAGACCTGCACGCGCTGATGGCACAAATCGAACTTGAGCTTGAACTTGAAACCAAAACCCAGGACACCAACCTCGCCGACAACGTGAACCTGGCCGTCGAACGCTTCGAAATAGAACACCCGACCCTTGCCGGCACCTTGCGCAACATCGTGCAAGCGCTAGGAAATATGGGAATCTGAACCCGCCGAATACGCAAAAAGCCCCGCCTTTTACGACTTATACCCTAACGGTACATAGTTTTGTCAGCTGGGACCGAAGGTCTAACAGGTGTTGGCTTTCAATCATCCTAGCCTTACGATGTAGAAATACATCCTAAGACATCGTAATTCCTAAGCGCCCACGGCTACGTCGGCGCTTTTTTATTTTCCGATCCACAGCCCTAGTCGCGGCCCCTGGCCCAGTGTTTCCAGTCAGGCTGAAGGATGGGTAGTTGCACAGACTTGCCCACCCGTTTGCATTCAACTTGACCAGCCATTTGCATCGGACTTGACTACCAGCGTCGTGGCGGTGACCGGCAGAGAACGACCCATAGCTGCCGGTGAGCAACGGCAGAGTTCGGCCAAATGCAGACGGTCGTGATCAGCAGAGAATGGCTAATCGCGGTCAGCAAAATAGACTGTCGAAGATCTAGGTCTCCTCCGCCCTATCTGCGAGCTCCATTTAGCCACTGGATGGTAAACGGCGTTAAACAGCGTGCGATTTAGCATGGCATAATGGCTATCCGCTATGCTGTGTCCAACCCAGTTACTGCAGAGTACCTCATGCCAAGGAAGATCCCGAAGTGGCGCCAAGCTAGATCAATTTCCAACAGCGCGACCTTGCAAAAGAAAGTCGCCACGATTCAATCGGCTGGAGTTGACCCAGAAGTTATTGCTCGTTTGAAGAGCGAAGCTGCATCTAATGAACTGTTTACTTTGCTCAACAAATTAAGCTTAAGTCAAGAAGAACTGACCAAGCTAAAAGGTGACGCCTTTCCTCCAACCCTGGATAAAGTATTCACCGGGCCACTAACGGGTAATTACGGCGCTCTAGCTAACGAGCTAATATGGGGCGTAGCTACGCTTCTTCCTAGCGGAAAGAAACTAAGGGGGTTTGTCGGGCAGAAGCAATCGTTTGAACTTGCAGTTATCTCAAGCGATAAATCTAACGCCGCCAGAATTTTGGATGATTGTCATCGATCATTTGGATGGTCCGTATGGTATATGCAGAATACGCTCGCGATCGCGCAATTCAAGGATGGCGTTGAGGAAAAGAGGCGACTTACCTCGATATACGAACAACAGGTAACACATAGTCCACTATTAGCAACTATGCTTCATTACATGGCGAAGAGGATAGAGGGGACTGCTGTACCAGGGTACTTACAAGGTGAGCTAGCTAGTAGTTATGAAGGAGGGGCCTATCGATACTTAAAAGCAAAAATTATAGATATGTCCGACGCGGATATAGATACAATGGCATTTGTTTTAAGCATTGACTCGAGCTTCAGCGCAATTGACCATTACGAAAGCGTGATCTCAACGTTACAGAATATAATTGTTAGCGAAGAGCTTGCAAAGACTGTAGCGCCGGTGCTGACAATTCCGGTGCAGAAGCTCTATAGGTCCACAGCTGACAGACGGCTAGTACCAATTCTAATTGCATTTGGAACCTTGGACTCAGCTTTATACGAAATCGCAGATAGTAAAGTAAAATTTATAGAAGCTTACTCTCAGGGCAATTATCGTGAGGCACTGGGGCTTGCAGACACTCATCTGTCTCAGTACGCTGATGATATGGGCGCGTTTGTGATGCGGGTGCGAACAGAGGTAAAGTGTGGCGCTACTGCAGTGACTTGCGATGGAATACTTGGTGAAGTCGCCCAGCACCTGAGGAACATAATATCTTTGACTTCGGATACCTACTCATCTGCGCTTTCTTTATTTACCCTCCACGATAGGTTTTTCGGTCATTCTTGGACGAACTTTTTGAAAGGCGTGGTTAATTTTGAACTTGCAAGCAATCAGTTTGACCATCCCTCAATTGCTTTAAGGCGGATTCTTGTTTTAGAGTCTGGGCCAACACCATTTACTGCTCTTCTTCAGTCATGCAAAAACAACGAATATCATTTAATTAGGTTTTATATAAAGCGGAAGTTGTTTTCTAGCACAATTGATGTTTTTAGACTTGCCACTTACGGAGTTGCAAATAATCCTACAAATATCAGTGAGGAGCGTAGAAGACGCTACCTAGGTAGTTATGCTCTGACTAAGGGAGATTTCAAAAGCGCTATAGAAAACTTTGAATGGCTTATTGCAAACTCAACTGGGGCTGCATCAATGCGAGCCTCTGCGGCAGCAGCTATTGCATACGCTCGAAGTGGACAATATTTTAGCTCCGTTGAATCTTTAGTTTGTGGTTACTTAAATTGGCCACACGCTCCCACAGTACTTCCATTGCAGGAAATAGTTTCTAGACTGGAACTCCCGGAAAACTGGCCCGAATCAATTTGCCTACCACTGGTGTTTGAGCTTTATACGTCTTACTGCTCGAATGATCGAATGACACATCTGCGCTACGCATTTGAGCGTTTTCAAACAGACTTTGATGTGTCTTCACCCTTTGAGTTGAAGGAGCGGGTTTCCGAA
Source organism: Pseudomonas sp. Hz4 (assembly GCF_054898165.1). Taxonomy (NCBI): domain Bacteria; kingdom Pseudomonadati; phylum Pseudomonadota; class Gammaproteobacteria; order Pseudomonadales; family Pseudomonadaceae; genus Pseudomonas; species Pseudomonas sp. Hz4. The sequence goes on from NZ_CM142719.1 coordinate 4,063,312, forward strand.
TTTGGCTTAAACAAAGTGATCTTCTACCTGAATAGTGTTTGGCGTCCTGAGGTAATGAGGCAAACAGTCTTGTATGAAGGCACCCGCGAAATTGAGGAAGAAAGAATCAAGGTCTGTCAATCTTTGGCTGACATCGATAGCGCTAATTCAATAAAGTACTTAGGTGAAATTCGTGAGCGTGTAAAAACCTTAGAAATCGCCAAGGCGACTAACCTGGTTGAGCAAAGCAAAGTCTACGTAGATATCGCCGCAATAAAGAAAGCTCTGCGAACTAAGCTAGGGGATGCGTATGCGCGATATAAATCTGCTGCTCCCGATGTAACTGCATCTGATACCACACTAATGGATGTGATCTCTGAAGCGCTTACACTGGCTGGAAGCGATATTTCTCTAACTCGCTTTATGTCGCAATTGCATATTGTGCGAAAAGATACAACCACAAGCGAACTAGATCTTCAGTTTGCAGCAATGTTCGCTGAGGTTACAAATGAGTTTTTGCGTGGCGATCATGGACTGAACGCCTATCTGAGCACTAGGGTTCGTCATGGAAAACTAAGTAATGCCCTCCGCAAGCCTGCCGTAGATGAGTTCCTCGTTACCGAACGAAAAGAAGGGTCTACATCGTATGTGCCGAACTATCACTGGGCACAAACATTAAACGGGCTCGATCTTGAGGAGCATGAGCAGCTTTCGAGTGTTTTAGAGGTTTTTGCGAGCACACTTGACTCAATAATATCTCACGTCAAAGATGACTTGATTCAGGTTAGGGTTACTCATGAGCTCAGATCAAAGGATACTAATCATTTTGCATTATTCGCTTATCAAACGACAAACTTAGAGCGGATGTACATGCAAGCGAATGACGCTGCTGTCAAAAGCTTAGATGAGTTTATTGACCTGTGTGTCGAAACCCTTTGGGACAAAACAGACGCAAATTTAGTACATGTACAAAACGTCCTTCGCACGGAAATTCGGCAAAGATTATCATCAGCTTTTGATGAGTTAAACCGTTCTTTGAATGCTTTGAACTTTGCAGATAGGCTTGGTGAACTTAATAATCATGTTTTCCGGGCTCGCACTAATACACAGGCGCAACTTAACAACGTGACGTCGTGGTTTAAGAGAAGCGAAGTCTACGACAGGCAAGATTACTCAATTGAATTTCCAATGCTTGTTGCTACAAATATGATACGTAATTCCATTTCCGGCGCCCGTGACTGGAAAGGTGTAGATATTAATATTTCAGACGTCCAAGGGCTCATGCCAGGCAGAAGCCTAGACGCGATGGTGGATATGTTCTGCGTTTTATTTGAAAACGCTATAGAGCACTCTGGGGAAGGCCTGCCAAACCTAAGAGTTTCTGCTGATTTGCGATTTGTTGATGGCTGTTTCAGTGCGACGCTCCGCAATTCAGTTTTTTCTAAAACATATGCTGATCGCGATGAAAGTAGATTGCAGCGCATTCGAGCTGAGTTAAGCAAGGATGACAATAGAAACAAAGCGCAAAAAGAAGGGCGGAGCGGATTCCACAAACTCTGGGCTATAATAAATGCTCCGCAATATTGGGAGCCATCATTGGAATTCGGCTTCAAAGAAGCTGGAACATTCGAAGTAATCGTAAGTTTTAAAACCGAGGTGACTCACGATGAAAATGCTTATAATTGAAGATGATGAAGACAAGCTGAAGACGCTTGCCGAGTTCATAGGTGCGGAGTTTCCTGGGTATCTTATCGAAACGGCCATGTCATATAATAGTGGGTTAAGGGCAATAATTAAAGGCAGTAAGGTATATGATTTTATTCTGCTCGACATGAGCATGCCTAACTATGATGTGAGTCCCTCTGAGCCTAGTGGAGGCAGCCCTGAAAGCTTCGCTGGGAGCGAGTTGCTTGCTCAAATGAAGCTGCGTGGCATCCAGATACCGACGGTAGTCGTTACTATGTTTGATGCTTTCGGCGACAACTCTTCTAAAGTTTCGCTACAGCAATTGGTTGAAAAGCTTGCAACACAATTCAAACCAACTTTTCGAGGTTCTGTCTACTATAATCCGGCGGAAAATGGATGGCGATCCTCACTCAAAGCAATAATTGATGATATTAGGGATAATGGCTAATGATTAAGCTTTTGATTGTAGATGATGAATATGTAAAGATTTCTGCTATTTCCGAAGTGGTGACGGCGCTCGATGACTCAATTCAAATAGAACACGCGAGTACCTCCAGTGAGGCGCGCCGTAAACTTAGACAAACTGAATATGATCTATTAATTATTGATCTCAACTTGCCGGCAGCTATCGGGGCTTCACCGACCAGAAATGGTGGTTTAGAGTTTTTCGATATTCTTTTACTCGATAAAGATATATTGCTTCCTGATGTTATATTCTTATCCGCGCTCGAAGATTCATTGGAAGAAGCGGAAAAAGCGGTAAACGAACGTGGTGCAATTTTCTGTTCCTTCAGTACTGGCGATTCTGGCATCTGGAAGCAGATTTTATCAGGTAAAGTTAAATACGCCTCACAACGGAGAGCCAGGATTAACGCAGCATCCCCTCGCTTCGATGTTGTAATTATGACAGCCCTTGGAGAGCCAGAATTAACCGCTGTGCTTAAGCTCAATTATGGTTGGAAAGCCCTGAGATTCAGTAACGATCCTACTGGCTATCATGTCGGTGAAATCCCAAGAGCAAATGGTAGTCTGAGTGTTGTGGCAGCTTCCGCCCGACGCAAGGGCATGCCATCATCAGCCTCACTGGCTTCAAAGATGGTTGCAAGATTCCAACCACGTTACGTCGTAATGTTAGGAATTTGTGCAGGGGTAAAAGACAAAACTAATTACGGTGATGTCATAGTCGCAGACCCATCGTGGGACTGGGGAAGCGGTAAACACGCGGAAAAAGAGGACGGAACGAGAGTGTTCATGGCTGCCCCGTACCCGCATCCATTGGATACTCATATCTCCCAACTGGCAATGGAGATAGGTACTGATAAAGTTGCTCGCGAACTTCAAGCTGGCTGGGAAGGAGGTTTGCCTGAAGGGAAACTAAGCATCAGAGTTGGGCCTATGGCTTCCGGTGCCGCTGTTTTGGCTACAAATGATGCAATGCAACCAATAACGGCGCAGAATCGCGAAGTTCTAGCCGTTGAGATGGAAGCGTACGCTGTTATGGCTTCTGCTGATTTCGCGTGCAAACCTTCGCCGATACCAATTGCGATTAAGTCAGTTTGTGATTTTGCAGATGCTGAAAAAAATGATCTGTGGCAAGGATACGCGGCATATACAAGTGCGGCTTTTTTCAATCGACTTTTTACTGACGAGCATCTGATGTAGTTGAGTACAATCTTGTTCAGACCGCCCCTGTTAACGTTCAGGTGATTTCTCGCCTCACTAGGTTTTATTCGGCCAGAAGTCTATAGACACTCAATGTCTGCTTCTGGCCGTTTTCTGCCCATCCCAAGAGGCACAAAGCGACCCAAAGCGGGCACTAACGATCAGGTAAACGGCAGGCAAAAGCGTACCGTTTGACTGTCTGGCAAGCCAAGTGAGCGACGTTTGCGTATTGTTAAAAACCATATACACAATTGCCTAGTAAGTCGCCAAAGGCGTTAGTTAGCGTGCCTATGGCAGTAATAACGATGCCTAGTGCAACATTATTACCAATCCTCCGTTCTTCTGCTGTCGTGATTATCGGCGTGCCGTCGGTGTGGAGGTCAGCGAAGCGCCCAGCGCTGGATTGTGACTTATAAACTCCGCTTGAAAACAGAGGTGACATAGTAAAAAGCAGGCCGACCACTATAACCACCGCGCCAAATCGATTCATCCACGACCAGTTTTCATTAATTAATGAAAAAATTAATTCCTGCGCCAAAGGCTGCTAAAGAAATAAAAATTAAAAAACCCTTAGAGGCGAGGGGTTTTACTATTGAATCGAGTATATGCCTGTCTGGATGTCGGTTTTGGGTGAACACGGAGCATTCCTTTGGCTACTAACGTTTGGTTAAGGGGCGGGCTTTAGCCCGTCCCAGTGAGCGAAGCGAATGATTTGAACCATTTGTTAGGTGGTGTGAACGATGTCGGCTGTTACAGACAGAGTTGAAAAAGCTCCTCGCCCAGGATCTTCAATGCCTGAATGGGCATAGCACTTGCTCCAACCTTGAACAATTTTAAAGTAGCATTGCCTTTTTAACTTCAGCTCCTTTATTTCTGTGATCTCGAACATCGAGCCTAAACCCAGAAACGCCTGCTCATCGGCTCGGAATGGTTGAAAGAGACCAAATGAACTCCAAGAAACTAAAAGCGACCACACTCTAACTAGTAGGCGCAGGTCGTTGTCAACGTCACTCCACTGGACAATTGGCATTGCCTCGTTGTGTGAAACTAGCTTGTTTCTGAATAATAATGTCTTGGAGTTTTCGTTTGTAAAGAGGCCGGATTTTATTTCCATTGCCGAGTGGATATAGTCGACTTCTTCTTTAGTGCACGCGCCGTTAGAAAGCATTAATGGAGAGGCAAGCTTCCATAACTTGCGCAATGAGTTGTCGCGTTTGTCTTTGCTTACAAGCTTTCCAATAATTGTGAATACACCATAGATTGAGCCGAGATACCATTGAGCATAAAAACCACTGTCTTTGAATGGATTGTTTTTTGTTTCTACATTTTGAAATGCATACACCATGGCTCGCCATTCGATGAGTTCAAGAATTAATTCATCAATGCCCTGAGGATAGTTTCCTTGCTTAAAGTCATCGCTATTTTTCCATTCTTTCAATTTTTCCAGTTCACTTAGCCATAAGCCCCGAGATTCCTCACTGTGTGCGCTCTCAAACATTTCCTGATAATGGCTTATGGTTGAGTTAATTTCTTCAAGTGTCTTCGCTTTGTTTGTGAGAGCGACAACATACTCTTTAGCTTCTTCTACAGTGCAAAACTGCATGTGCGGCTCCACCTAACGATTGAGCTAAGGGGCGGCGGCACGCCGTCCCAGCGAACGAAATGAGCGATTTCAGCGCCTTATTATCTCTTCACCATGTTTTTGTTCAATGAACTCAATAAAATCATCTAGTGGAGTCTTGGCCATATAATATCCCCTTTTTTTTTTGGTAGAACCAGCCTGACTGCCGTTGACCTTATCTGTTGCAGACCTAAATTTGGATCCTGGTTCAATTGCCCAGTATCTTCCGAATCGCTCGAGCAAAACCCACGTCGAACAACGTCCGTCCGCGCTCATTGACAATTTCGCCGTGGCTACCTTCCCGCAGACCGCATGTTTCCAAGTGTTCGGGCGATATAGCCTTCAGCAAGGCTTCGTACTCAGATGGGGTCAGTTGCGCAGCAAGGGCGAGCACTGCAACCTGCGCTCCAGGCGCACTCGCAATGGTTGCCCCCAGTGGACGCCGATCCACCGTAACTTGCGTGTTGGCCTTCAGGACGTTGAGCTGTGCCTTGAGCTTATCTCGCTCGGCAATAATGGCTTGCATGATGGAGCGAATGGCTGGATCTTCAATACGCATCAGATATTCGTGGCTCGCGAGAATCTTTGCCGGTTTGGGCGCGGGCGGTCCCGCGTAGGCGGCCCAGGCTTCGATGAGCACTCGGTAGTCAGCAGACTGAGCATTGTAGAGCGCTCGGCCCTTTATGATGCCATCCGCTTCTGCCAGACGGCCGATGGCTGGCAGCAAGAAGTCTCGAGAGCTGGCCTCATACTGCTTGCGGCAAAGTTCGTGCATCTTAACTAGGTTGGCGCGCCGGTTTGATCGCCCGCCCTTAGCGAGTAAAACTTCCAAGATCGCGTCCGGGTGGATGTCCGTTTTGCCATTCATGTTTCATCTCCCGCGAGGACTTGGTGCACGGAAAAAGCCGCCTGAACGCCTTTTTTCGTCGGTAGTAGAGTAGACAGGTCAATATCGAAGTGGTGACTGAGGCTCACGCCCGCATCAATCAAATGAATGACTTGGCGTTGACCAAGTGCGGGATTTTCAGGGTTCATTTTCTGCGCAAGGTGGCGCATGAAAGCATTGCCGGCGAGAAGTTGCTCCTGTTCACTTAACAGCATGAACAGGGGAGAAAGATCCTCGCGATAAAGGGTCGCGTCGAGCAATTGGCTGCGACGGAATATTGCTTTGCCCGGCTCTAGGTCGGGGTAGACCTCTACGCTTTCGCATACGCCCGCTAACTGGAGCAACTCCGATTCCGTCTCTTCAAAGACAATATTCGCATCACCCAACGTGCCAGCGGCAACCAATTGCGTACCATCGCTAGATGGCGCATTGAGGGCGTCCTTACATCGTTCGATGAGGCGCCAGCAGGCTACCAAGTCCTCGGCAAGGTCGCTGAAACGCTTCATGCTTTTTTCCCACATTCGTTCTGCCTGCCGGTATGTGTCGATCCGCGCAAACGGTTGGTTTTCTTCCTCGGCGTCAGCTCGTTGTTTTTTCAGGTCCTGCAGCGTTTTTTCGTGGGCAATACAAATGTTACGCGCCTCGTCAAAGTGGTAGGCGAGTGTATTGAAGTGGGCAGCCAGTGCAGGCAGGTGGTGCGGTTCAGTCACGAACCAGCGGCAACGTACGCAATTTCTGCTCCCGCCTGGCACGGGGCCATGTTTTTTCGAGCAAAGTGAGCCGATTTGAGGGCCACCGTTGTAACAGCCGCCCACCGAGTCATTTTCTTCGATTTCGCTGGTGTTGCCGCCTACCAAGCAAAGCCCGTGGTGCATTGGCATCCAGCCGACTGCGTTCCGCGCGGCCGGATGCTGGGGGATAGCTGCGGCAATACTGGAAACGCTGTTGCAGATGGTTTTATTTAAGAGTTCGCCATATTCGGTGTCCAGAAGAAAGTTTTGAATGCTCGCTTCTTTGTTCGCTTCCAGTCGTTCTACTGCCTTGAGTAACACGTCGTTGATATACGTCGCGCCAGGCTTGGTGTAATACAACGTCATCAGTAAGCGGCTGTGGCCTACGAGTTTTTGTAGGATGGGGAACGGCACCAGCCCCTCCAGGGCGAGCGCGGTGATGAGTGAAACTCGCAGGCTATGCAAAGGAAAAAGAGTTTTCTTCGAGGATAACTTTCGCTCTTCTAGGGGAGGAAGAAATCGTATCGGCTGCCCTTTGCAATGGGTTTCTCCACGCTCGATTAGCCGCAGTTCGAGCGCCTCAAGCAAGTTAAACCAAGGTTTCTCTAACGAATCTAAGGTCAATGGAAGATGGCGTTCGCTCGCCCGCGATTCCGCCAGACGGAACAGAAAGCAAGCATCAGAATAACCGGCCAATTGCAGTGCGCTCTTGGCTTTGATGTGACGGCCATCTAGCTGAGTCCAAGAAGTACGCTGCGAGATGGGGTTGTACTTTTCTTGCCAATTGCGCATCTTTTCAAGCCAGTAGTACACATCCTGATGCACTGATCCACCGAATGCCCACGGAAGTAAATAGCCTTTGTCGGGACCGTGCTTGGCTATATCGGCGGTCTTATTGGTGTTGATATACAGTACAACCGGAACTCCTTCGCTATCGGCGAGCTGGCTGGGGTAACGGAACACACCTTGTTGAATTGGTCTACGTTCACTGCCCTGGGCGAGTCGGCCCTTGTTTGGCTCCCAAGTTTCCCTTGCGTAGCGCCGAGTATCAGCTTCGCCCGAGTCGAGCATACGGATCTGGAAGGTGCGGAGCGGCAAGATAAGCTTGACCAGCAGTGCTACCCAGCGAACCGGGCTCCACATTTCTAAGCGCCTCCCATTCTTTGCCGAACGCTCACGCCATACGCAATCCGGGTCGCTCCGATCAATTTGCTCCTCGATTACCTCGAACCAGGCAGGCCCACCGGGCCCGCACAGACCAGCTACTTCGCTGAGTCCACCTTGGGCCCAATGCCAGTCACGAAAATGCGGCCCTGCGGCAAGTATTTGCCGCAGTTCCTCGATGTAGCCGTAGGGCAACGGTGAATGCACACTTTCGTCTAGTTTGCGTAGACCAGCGAATGAGAGGCGGGACACAGGATTGTGGAAGCCGGTTAAGACTACCGGTTGATCGTTGTGCCCAAGTTCACTGAAATTCCGCAGCAGAACGAAGTTTAGAAACGCGTGAATATAGTTGTTGTACCTAACACCTCTTTCCGAGTCGGGGCACGTCATCCGGTAGAAGTCAGGCAAAACTGACTCTCTCGCTAGAATTACCGCCGGATCGAGCGGAAGATTCTGTTGGATAAGAAAACGTTCTAGGAAGGCTACCAACCCGCTAAGTTTGGCGCTTACGTCAGTCATCTCACCCTTTAGCCAGTCAACAGCTAAGATGCGCCAAACGGTCAGTTCCGGGTATTCGCGTTCGACCCACCCAAGCGCCGTGTCCGTTTCACGTGTAACTCCTACTACCTTTGCGGTCGGAATGCTGGAGGGCTTTGGCATCATTTTGGTTCTGGCAGCCATGAGAGTCCCTCAGTCGTTGTGTCCCATACCGGGCAACGATAAGTCAGATGTATAGAATGTCCCGGCGTATTTGTTCCGTAGTAGCTGCGCAGCTATTTCCAGTGATGCAAGAGCCTCACGCGTGTTTGCCTGCGTGTATACCTCCTGGCTTTCCAGCGAGGCGTGATGCATGAAGCGGCGGATGAGCGCTTTGTCGATGCCGGCTTTGCTCAGCCGGCGGCCATAGGCGTGACGGTGGCCGTGCGGCGTCGTGCCCAGAGCCTTGCCTACTGTGAGACCAATACGCTCGCAGGCGGCGGCGTGTGCCTTGTTGTACTGGGTGAGCGTGTACATTGCACCGACGGGCTCGCGGCTAAGGTTTATGAAGGCGAAGGGATGGTCGCGCTCGACGTGCACCACCTGTGCCAGGTATCGGTACCAAAGGTTCAGGAACCACTCGCCAAACTCAGGCAAGAACCAATATGCCTGCTTGTAGTAGGGGCCATCGTGTGTGCCACCTTTCCAGCCGGCGTGACGGCTGTTCATTAGCTCAGTACGGGGCGTGAGGCCGAACTGATGGGCAAGGTATTCCGCTCGATTACCGTTACGTGATCGTCCTCGCTCATCGCGCCAATCCCCAGGTGCTGCACCGTAACTCGGATGGTGGATGAGGACCTTCGCCTTGCTCTTGTTTGCGGGCTCAGGGATCACGTCAGGAATATAGAGATGAAGAGGCTCCGACTCGCGAAAGCCCGCGCCGTGCAGCAACAAGGTGATGAGCATCCCGCGATAGTCGTATCGTCCACCAACGCAGAATCCCTTATATAGCAGCTCCTCAAAGCGCTCCTCCGGGAAAGCCGGTGGTTCGGGCTTCTCTACCTTGGGCAGGCGCCGGCCTCGCACACGGTGTCCGGTCTCGACGTGGGAGGTGTTTGCCGCCCAGGTGTGGCCAAGGAAAGCCTTACTACGTCGGTACTGGTAAGCTGCTTCTTCAGCCTGTCGGTCGAAGGCGCCAATCGTATAGCGTGGGTTCACCTTTGCAGCCTCGGGGCGCATCTCGCCGAGCCAGTCGAAGAAGTCAGTCAGGTGGGTGATAATGTGCGAAGCGTCTTGAGGAGTTCTCTGAACCCAGCATAGTTCGCTCGGGTCGAGGCCTGTCTCGCGGTTGAATGTCCCAGTGTAGAGGCGTTGAGCGAAATTCTGAAAAAGTCGAAAGGTATCGCGTTCTTCGGGATTTATTTGTAGATACTCAAGGAACATCCGAACTGAGCGAGCCACTTTCGTCATCCACGTCAGGCTGCGGTCGTGGCTGCGATAAAGGTAATAGTCGAGCAACGGTTCCAACACTCCAGCGGGCGTCAGCAGCACTGGAAGTTCTGTGTAGACACCTGTGGCATCTGTATAGACGCGCGCCTTGACTGTCACAAACATGAGATCTGACCTATCTGCGCAATGTACTTGTCAAATCTCCCATTCTTGTCCTTCTCCAATGACCTGGTGCGTCTCGCTGACCACAACTAGCGACTTGCCGCGATGAACCAAGCAGAAGCTAGATACGAGATCGGTGTCGACACCAACTGCGGACGTTGTGTCGCCAAGCGAGCCGATCCAGACATAGCGGTAGGTTTCGAGGCACGCCAGGTAGTATCCGGTAGGCATGTCATTGCTCCAATCAATGAGGTCGTGAGATGCGAAGCAATCTAATGCAAGCGCTAGCGACGATGGAAATGGGCAGGACGGACATTGCGACCAACGAGGTTGAGGCTAAGTTCTGCTCAACGTTTGTGTGTCGCGTGACTAGGCTGCTATCCAGTTTTCCATGGTGCGCGTGGGTTACATCGGATTGAACGGCGTCTACATACCATGCTAGATCACGGTATGGCTTTCACATTCGCAGAGCAAAAAATACCCCTCGGAGAGGGGTATTCGTGTAGCAAAAACCTGAAAAGCCCCAAATTATGTATTCCAAAGTGGGGGGAATAAAGTGATAGCGGGGCTTTTTCATATCCGGGATTTGCAATGCAATCCCTGCGGGAGCGAGCTTGATCGCGAAAGCGGAGTGTCAGTCATCATAGATGTTGAATGTGACGGACTCTTCGCGAGCAGGCTCGCTCCCACATTGGTTCTTTACTGGCGGACCAGCCGATGGTTCGGTAGCTGCACTTCTTCGGTACTGCGATACGGGTTGATGTCCAACCCACCGCGCCGCACATACCGCGCATACACCGTCAATTTCTCCGGTTTCAGCAACCGTTGCAGGTCGAGGAAAATCCGCTCCACGCATTGCTCGTGGAAGTCGGAGTGCTGACGGAAGCTCACGATGTATTCCAGCAAACTCGCGTGATCCAGCGCCGCGCCACGGTATTCCACCGCCACGCTACCCCAGTCCGGTTGACTGGTGACCGGGCAGTTGGATTTGAGCAAATGACTGTGCACGCTCTCCTCCACAATGCGCGATTCATCGCAACGCAGCAGTTCCGGACGCGGATGCTCATAGTTGCTGACGCTGATATCCAGATCATCAATGCACACACCCGGTAACGCCACAACGCCTTCGGCCTCGACGTCCTTGAGCCTGCGAATCCGCACGCCGACCGGTTTACCGGCAGCAGCCGACAGGTCTTTGACCAGCGTCGATTCAAGGCTTGCAGTGTCGGCAAACGGCGTCTGGTTCAGGGAGTTGAGATACAGCTTGAACGACTTCGACTCGATGATATTCGGTGAATCCGCCGGGATGCTGAATTCGCCAATGGCCACCACTGGCTTCCCCGACGGCAATAGCCACGACAATTCGAAGCAGTTCCAGAAATCCACACCTTTGTAGGGCAGGGTTTCAGCCGTCAGGCCCAGTTCTGCCCATTTCGCGGTGCGCGGGATCGGGAACAGCAAGGACGGCGTGTAGGTGGCGATGTATTCACTGGATTTGCCCAGCGGCGAGTGTTCGGCTGCGGGATGCATGGCGGAAACCTGACTGAAGAATCAGCGGATTCTACCAGCCTTTGCTCCCGCCTTTGAGTGCTTACTGACTGACAGTCAACTTGCCGACCATCCCGGCCTGGTAATGACCGGGGATATTGCAGGCAAATTCCAGGTTGGTGGCCTTGGTGAATGTCCAGGTCAGCTCGGCTGTTTTGCCCGGCTCGACGAGCACGCTGTTAGGGTCATCGTGTTTCATGCCATGCCCTTGAGATGAGTGTTCCGTACCGGGAATTGAGCCGTGGTCCATATCCGCCTTTGGCGTGAACGACATGTCACCCATGACAACTTCAACGCTACGAGTCGCCATGGCCGCCAGAGCCGGTTGACCGAAGTCATAGGTCTGCGCCGGGGAAGCCCACGCCGGCGAGCTCAGCGCCAGCAAACAGGCAGCCCGCACCAGGGATTTGCGCAAAAACATAGTCGTACTCCAACAAGGTAAGGTTCAGCCTGTGGAAAACTCTAAACTGCTGCTACTGCCCGCAACCTGACAGCCAGATTACAACGTTGTCAGGTTGGCCTGTATTAACGCCGCCCACGGTATAAAACGTTCGTTCCATTAGTCCCGAGTCGCCCATGAAACTGCTGATTGTCGAAGACCAACCGAAAACTGGCCACTACCTGCGCCAAGGCCTGACCGAGGCCGGTTTCAACACTGAACTGGTAGCGGACGGCAGCACCGGCCAGCAACTGGCGCTGACCGGCGATTACGCCCTATTGATTCTCGATGTAATGCTGCCCGGTCGCGATGGCTGGCAGATTCTGCAAGCGGTGCGCGATGCCGGCCTCGACACGCCGGTATTGTTTCTTACAGCGCGAGACGCAGTGGAGGACAGGGTTCACGGCCTCGAACTGGGCGCCGACGACTACCTGGTCAAACCTTTCGCCTTCTCCGAACTGCTGGCCCGGGTCCGCAGCCTGTTGCGCCGCGGTAGCGCCACACCTCAGGAAACCAGCCTGCAACTGGCGGACTTGCGCCTTGACCTGATCCGCCGCCGGGTTGAGCGCAGCGGCCAGCGCATCGGCCTGACGGCCAAGGAATTCGCTCTGCTGGAAATGCTCCTGCGCAGGCAAGGCGAAGTCCTGCCCAAGTCACTGATCGCGTCCCAGGTCTGGGACATGAATTTCGACAGTGACACCAATGTCATCGAAGTGGCAATCCGTCGTTTGCGCCTGAAGATCGACGATGAATTCCCCAACAAGTTGATCCATACCGTGCGCGGCATGGGTTACGTCCTTGAAGAGCGCCCCACCTGATGCGTCGACTCTCGTTAAGCAGCCGTCTGGCGCTGCTGTTTGCGGCGTGCACCGCCGTGGTGTCGCTGTTCGCCGGGGTGTTGTTCAGCCGGGCCAGTGACGCGCATTTCGTTGAACTCGATCAGCAGTTGCTGGACGGCAAGTTGATTGGTTTGCGCCGGGCACTTCATGACATTCAGTCGAGTGAAAGCGAAGTCAAACTGGCCGATGAATTGAACCGACAGGCCGATCTGTCGCTGCGGATCACCGGCAGCGACGGCAAGCGTTGGTATGACAGTTCGACGCACCTGCCCCAGAAGTTGCCTACCCAGCCGGGTTTGTCCACGGTGAGCCACGACGGTACTGATTACCGCGTCCTCAACGCTCCGCTTTACCTCGACAAACCCGACTCGCCGCAACTGACCTTGCTGCTGGACATCACCCATCACCAGCACTTTCTGCAACGCATGCAGCACCTGATCTGGCTGACCGTCGGTTTGTCAGCACTGGCCACTGCCCTGCTCGGCGCGTGGGCAGCACGCAGTGGGTTGCGGCCTTTACGGCGCATGAGCGCGGTCGCCAGCGGCGTTTCAGCGCAATCGCTCAATGCACGGCTGCCAGTAGAAAACATGCCGCCAGAACTCGCGGAAATGGCCCACAACTTCAACGCCATGCTCGGACGCCTTGACCACTCTTTTCAACGGCTCTCGGCCTTTTCCGCCGACATCGCCCATGAATTGCGCACGCCATTGTCGAACCTGCTGACCCACACCCAGGTCACCCTCACCCGCCCACGTCCCATCGAGGACTACCGCGAAACACTGCACAGCAACCTCGAAGAACTGCAATGGATGGCGCAACTGGTCAACGACATGTTGTACCTGGCCAAGGCTGACCACGGGTTGTTGGTACCCAAGCGCGAACCACTGGAGCTGGCGGAAGAAGCGGATCTATTACTGGAGTTTTTCGCGCCGCTGGCGGAGGACGCTCAGGTCAGCTTGAGTCGGGAAGGTAGTGCGCGCATGGAGGGCGATCGCAGCATGTTGCGTCGCGCGCTTTCCAATTTGCTGGACAATGCGTTGCGGTTTACGCCTGCCCAGGGCGAGGTTCGGGTGCGGATAGTCGAGCAATCCAAAGGGTTGAGTCTGACTGTTGAGAACAGTGGAAACGGGATTGACGGGGCGTTGCTGCCGCGCTTGTTCGATCGCTTCTACCGGGCTGATCCGGCGCGCCAGGAAGGCAGTAGTGAACATGCGGGGTTGGGGTTGGCGATTACTCAGTCAATCATCCGTGCCCATGGCGGGCAGATTCGTTGCGAATCGGATAACGGGTGGACGCGGTTTGTGATTGAGTTGCCGCGAACCTGATCGTTCCCACGCTCAGTGGGAACGATCACCGGTGGCTTACGAATACCGCAACGCGTGAGCCGGCTCGATTTTCGCCGCACGCCATGCCGGGTAAACGGTGGCGAGGAAGCTCAGAATGAAACCCGCCGAGCAGATCAACAACACATCCCCGCCCTGCAGTTCAGATGGCAAGTTACTGACGAAGTACACGTCGGAACTGAAGATGTGCTGCCCACTGACCCGCTCCATCCAGCCCACCAGTTCACTGACATTCAGCGCCGCTATCACGCCGAGCACGCCACCGATCAAAGTGCCGACAATCCCGATCACCGTGCCCTGGACCATGAAAATCGCCATGATTTGTCCCGGCGTGGCACCGATGGTGCGCAGGATCGCGATGTCCGCGCCCTTGTCGTTCACCACCATGATCAGGGTTGCGATGATATTGAACGCCGCCACCGCGACGATCATCAGCAACAGCAGGCCGATCATGGTTTTTTCCATTTTCATCGCGCTGAACAGACTGCCCTGAGTGTGGGTCCAGTCGTCAGCCTTGTAAGCGGTGCCCAGCCCGCCAGCAATATCGCTGGAAACCTTCGGCGCCGCGTACAAATCCTTCACCGCCAGGCGCACGCTCTGCACCTGATTCGGCGCCCAGTGCTGCATCTGCGCGGCATCGGCGACGTGGATCAGCGCCATGGAACCGTCCAGTTCGGCGCCGACTTTGAACACGCCGACCACGTTCAACCGCTGCATGCGTGGGGTGATGCCGCCCGGTGCGTTGCTGATTTCCGGCACGATCAGGGTGATCTTGTCGCCGACGTTCAAGCGGAAGCGGCGTGCCGTGATCTCGCCGATCACCACGCCGAACTCACCCGGTTTCAAGGCATCAAGACGGCCCTGAACAATGTGCTGGGCGACGATCGATACCTTGCCTTCCAGCGCCGGATCAACGCCGCTGACCTGGATCGGCTGCATCGTCCCCTTGTAGGACAGCATGCCTTCCATCTCGGTGAACGGCACGGCGGCCGTCACTTCAGGGTTCTTCATGGCCGCAGCGGCGACGGGCTGCCAATCATCGATCGGATTGACGCCGACGATCGTCGCGTGAGGCACCATGCCGAGGATGCGCGAGCTCATTTCGCGCTGGAAGCCGTTCATCACCGACAGCACCACGATCATCGCCAGCACGCCCAGGGCGAGGCCGATCATCGAGGTCATCGAGATGAAGGAAACAAAGCGATTGCGGCGCTTGGCGCGGGTATAGCGCGTGCCGATAAAGATCGATAACGGTCTGAACATTCGCTGGGGCACCGTATAAAAATAAAAGACCCGACGCACTTTTCAGTTACGCCGGGTTTCGGCCAATCAGATGGGCGTCAGGCAACCTTCCTGCAAATGCAGGACGCGATCCATCTGGCGAGCCAGGTTCATGTCGTGAGTCACCACCAGGAACGCCGTGCGCATCGAGGTGCTGAGTTCCAGCATCAAATCCTGAATGCCCTGGGCGGTGTGGGAGTCGAGGTTGCCGGTCGGCTCATCGAGCATCACCAGGCCTGGCTTGTTCACCAGGGCACGGGCGATGGCCACACGCTGGCGTTCACCACCGGACAGTTCCGAAGGCTTGTGTTCCAGGCGATGGCCCAGCCCTACCCGCTCCAGCAACGCGGTGGCACGCTGACGTGCTTCGGGGATCGCGGTCTTGCCGATCAGCAGCGGCATGCAGACGTTTTCCAGTGCGGTGAACTCGGGCAGCAAGTGGTGGAACTGGTACACGAACCCAAGGGAACGGTTACGCAGCAGGCCACGTTTCTTCTCGCTCAGTGCCGAGAGTTCTTCGCCGTCGAGCCAGACGCTGCCCTTGGTCGGCGTATCGAGGCCGCCCAGCAGATTGAGCAACGTACTTTTGCCCGAACCCGAGGTGCCGATAATCGCCACGCGCTCACCCGGATGCAGTTCCAGTTGCAGACCGGCCAGAACCTCAACCGACTCTGGGCCTTCCTCGTAGGATTTGCCCAGGTTGCGGCAGCTCAAGATTGCTTTATCACTCATGCCCAACTCACTCATAACGTAGCGCCTCCGCGGGCTGGGTGCGCGCGGCACGCCAGGCTGGATACAGGGTGGCGAGGAAACTCAGGACCAACGCGGCGGCGCAGACCATCAACACATCCTGGCTCTGCACTTGCGACGGCAGGTAATCGATGAAGTACACGTCGGCGTTCAGGAACTTGTGCCCGATCAGGCCTTCGAGGGCCGAGATCGCGGCGCTGACGTTCAGCGCGGCGAAGATCCCGACCACGGCGCCGATCAGCGTACCGATTACACCAATGACCGTGCCCTGGACCATGAAGATCGCCATGATCTGCCCTGGCGTGGAACCAAGGGTGCGCAGAATCGCGATGTCGCCCTTCTTGTCGTTCACCACCATCACCAGTGTGGAAATAATGTTAAACGCCGCGACGGCGACGATCAGCAGCAACAGCAAACCGATCATGGCTTTCTCCATGCGGATCGCTTGATACAGATTGCCGTGGCTGCGCGTCCAGTCGCGGGCATAAAAATGGTCTTCGCCGAGCTGCTGGGCGATAGTCCACGCGACGCGTGGCGCCTGGAACAGGTCATCGAACTTCAGGCGAATGCCCTGGACCTGATCCGGTTTCCAGCGATGCAATTTGGCCAGATCCTGAAGATTGGTGATGCCCAGGTAGCCGTCCAGCTCGCCGGCGCCGACATGGAAGATGCCGACTACCGTGAAGCGTTTCATGCGCGGGAACATCCCGGCCGGGGTCACGGTGACTTCAGGCGCCACAAACGTCAGCTTGTCACCGACCGCAGCGCCAAGCTTGGCCGCCGCCTTGTCGCCGATGACTATGCCGAAACTGCCCGGCGCCAGGTCGTCGAGTTTGCCCTGCTGCATGAAGTTATCAATGATCGAGACCTGCCGTTCCAGCGCAGGGTCGATGGCATTGAGCAGGACTTTGGAGACCTTGCCGTTGTTGGTCAGCAAACCCTGCATCTGGGTAAACGGTGCCACGGCCGTCACCTGCGGGTTCTGCTTGACCTTGGCGGCCAGGCTTTGCCAGTCGCTGATCGGTTCACCGGACTCGATGGTCGCGTGGGGCACCATGCCCAGCACGCGGGTGCGCATCTCATGATCGAAGCCGTTCATGACCGACAGCACAACGATCATCACGACCACGCCAAGGGCGAGTCCGATCATCGAGGTCAGGGAAATGAATGACACAAAATGATTGCGACGCTTTGCACGGGTATAACGCGTGCCAATAAATACGAAGAGAGGTCTGAACATGTCGGGGCTTGTTCGGAGGGAAAAGGAACGTCCTTGTGGCGGGGGTCGATAACCAGCTTTACACTCAGACCACCGCCGCTACCATGGGTTCGCCATGTCGACATTAGATGAAGAAGATCGCCGCGAATACTACCGTATCGAGGACACGATCGCACTGGAAATTCGGCCCCTGTCCGCTCCCGAAGCCGCAGGCCAGGAAGTGTTGCAGGATGCTTCCCCTCTGTTCAACGTGCTCAGCGAACTGCACCTGAGCGAATTCGAGTCACAGCACTTGTTGCGCCAGATCAGTGAGCGCGACCGGAACCTCGCGGCGTTCCTGAAATCTCAGAATAAACGCATCGATTTGCTGAGCCAGGTGATCGCAATCACCGTGCTCGGGCAGATCGGCGAGCCGCAGCCGGTGATCATTTCCGAAGGCGGGATCGACTTTCAGCATCCGACGCCGATTGCCGAGGGCGCACACCTGTCGGTCAAACTGGTGCTGATGCCGCAAGCCCTCGGGCTGTTGCTGCGGGCCCGGGTCACCCATTGCGATCGCAAAGGCGACGGCTACGACGTCGGTACCGAGTTCGAGTATCCCAGCGATGCCCAGCGCCAATTGCTGGCCCGCTACATTTTGCAGAAGCAGGCCCAGGAACGACGTCTGGCCCGCGAACAAAACGAACCAGGCATTTAATTTAAGGAAGAACCGTGACTCTCATCTACGGCCATCGCGGCGCCAAGGGCGAAGCACCGGAAAACACGCTGACCAGCTTTCAGCAATGCCTCAAGCACGGCGTGCGCCGCTGCGAACTGGACTTGCACCTGGCCATGGACGGCGAGCTGATGGTCATCCACGACCCGACGCTCAAGCGCACCACCGACCGTCGCGGCAAAGTCGTCGAGCACACGGCGGCCGAGCTGGTGACTTACGACGCGCGCAAGGGCGGCCCGGGCTGGATCAAGCCCTGCCCGATTCCAACACTGGAAGAACTGTTCGAGAAATGCGATTTCGAGCACTGGCAGCTGGAAGTCAAAAGCGCTTCACGCACCCGCGCCGCGACGACGGTGTTGGCGATTCGCGAAATGGCTCAGCGTTTCGGCCTGCTCGACAAAGTCACGATCACCTCGAGTTCGCGGGAAGTGTTGAAAGCCGCGCTGGACCTGGTGCCGGACGTGTCCCGCGGATTGGTGGCCGAGTACGCCTGGCTCGACCCGCTGAAGGTCGCGCAAAGCTATGGCTGTGAGATTCTCGCGCTGAACTGGACCCTGTGTACGCCGGAACGCCTGCAGAGGGCGCAGCGTCAGGGGCTGCATGTGTCGGTATGGACAGTCAACGAGCCCGCGCTAATGCGCAGACTCGCCGACTTCGGCGTTGACAGCCTGATTACAGACTTTCCCGGTTTGGCCAGCGCCACGCTCGAGAATTGCTGAAATCGGTCTCCCCGGCCGGCTCAGGCCACCGGCCGGAGCCACTCAAAAAAGCCGGTTGAGGCCATCGTACGCCGCTACCCGATAGGCTTCGGCCATGGTCGGGTAGTTGAACGTCGTGTTGACGAAGTACTTCAGCGTGTTCAGTTCGCCCGGCTGGTTCATGATCGCCTGACCAATGTGAACGATCTCCGACGCCTGATAACCGAAGCAGTGAACGCCAAGCACTTCCAGGGTTTCGCGGTGGAACAGAATCTTCAGCATGCCCTGAGGTTCGCCGGCGATCTGTGCACGCGCCATGCCCTTGAAGAACGCCTTGCCCACTTCGTATGGCACCTTGGCCTGAGTCAGCTCCTGCTCATTCTTGCCGATCGAGCTGATCTCCGGAATGGTATAGATACCGGTCGGCACGTCGTTGACGAAGCGCCAGCTATTGTTATCAACGATGCTGCCAGCAGCCGAACGACCCTGGTCGTGAGCAGCACTGGCCAGGCTCGGCCAGCCGATCACGTCACCGGCGCCGTAGATGTTCGGCTTGCAGGTACGGTAGGCCTCGTCGACTTCGATCTGGCCACGGCTGTTGACCTTCACGCCGATGTTTTCCAGACCCAGCTGATCGGTGTTGCCGGTACGACCGTTGCACCAGAGCAAGGCGTCGGCCTTGATCTTTTTGCCGGATTTGAGGTGCAGGATCACACCGCTGTCCACGCCTTCGACGCGCTCGTAGTCTTCGTTGTGGCGAACCGTGATGTTGTTGTTGCTGAAGTGATAGCTCAGGGCCTGGGAGATTTCCGAGTCGAGGAAGCTCAGCAACTGACCGCGGTTGTCCACCAGTTCAACCAGCACACCCAGACCGCTGAAGATCGAGGCGTATTCGCAACCGATTACGCCAGCGCCGTAAACGATGAGTTTGCGCGGGGTGTGGCCGAGGCTGAGGATGGTGTCGCTATCGTAGATACGCGGGTGGTGGAAATCGATGTCCGCCGGGCGATACGGGCGCGAACCGGTGGCAATGATGATGTGCTTGGCCACCAGTTTTTCGACCACGCCGTTGGCGCAGACCACTTCGATGGTTTGCTCGTCGGCGAAGCTGCCGGTGCCGAAGAACACGTCGACGCGATTACGGGCGTAGTAGCCGGTGCGCGATGCGACTTGTTTGGAGATGACTTTTTCGGCGCTTTTCAGCACGTCCGGAAACGAGAACCAGCGTGGTTCACCAATGGCCCGGAACATCGGGTTGGTGTTGAACTGCATGATCTGCCGGACCGAGTGACGCAGTGCCTTGGACGGGATGGTACCCAGGTGGGTGCAGTTGCCGCCGACCTGGCGACGGCTATCGACCATCGCCACCTTGCGCCCTGCTTTAGCGGCGTTCATTGCCGCCCCTTCTCCCGCTGGGCCGGAACCCAGCACCACCACGTCGTAGTTGTAGACAGCCATGCGTACTCCTCAGAACAGGCCGCGGCGCCATCGGCACCTGCGGCTAAATCACACCGATCTGCGGCGTGAAGGAACAATTTTGGGCCAGTGCAGAACCCGGACACAGTCTATATAAGCGTCAACGCCGGGCACATTAACCCTTGGTCGCGTCGTAGGCTACTTTTGCCTGCACTACAACGCCAGTCTTCGATGCTTGAATCGCCGCCATCACTCGGTTTTTCCGCCACTCAAGCGTTCAAAAGCCTGATTGGTTCGTGTGACGAAACCTGTATCGGCACGAATCACAAAGAATGCACCGATGTCATGTGTTTCGGCATAGTCCCAACCCCTTTCGGGACCCAGAATCAGCAACAGCGTCGATAAGCCATCGGCCATCAATGCTGAAGGATGAATCACCGTGACTGACGCCAAGGTGTGTAAGACCGGTGCCCCGCTGCGGGCATCGAAGGTGTGGGAATAACGCCGACCGTCCTGCTCGAAATAGTTGCGATAGTCGCCGGAGGTAGAAACGCCGTAGCCGTCGACAGCGATGATGCGCTCGGCCACTTGCTGGTCGTCGCGGGGTTCTTCCAGGGCAATGCGCCACGGTGAACCGTCAAGTTTTTTACCGGCCGCCTTGAGTTCGCCTGTGGCTTCGGCGAGGTAGTTATGGATGCCCATCCCGTCGAGTTTTGCGGCAATCGTATCGACCGCGTAACCGGCGGCGATGCTATTGAAGTCGACCTCGACGGCGGCGTCCTTGCACAGTTGATCGCCATCGATACGCAGGTGCTGATAACCGACTCGCTGCCGCACTTCGGCCAGCGCTTGGGCCGCGGGGGTTTTTTCCTCGCGAGCCTGCGGGCCGAAACCCCAGAGATTGAGCAGAGGTTCCACCGTCAAGTCGAAGGAACCTTCGCTTTGTTCCGACAGACGCTCACCGACGCGCACCAGTTTGAGGATCGACGCGGGCATTTTCTGACAGCGATTGGCGGGTAGACCGTTGAAGCGCTCGATGTCCGAGTCGCTGCGGTAGGTCGACATTTGTTGATCGACTTCAGCGAGGATCTTTTCGACCTGGACTTGGACTTCTTTTGGAGCGGGAAGACCGGCATGGCGCAGGTACTTGATCGAATACGTGCTGCCCATGGTCGGGCCGCCGAAGCTTTCCATGGAATCTCCGTTTCCGCACCCTGTCAGGACGCCCATCAGGACCACAAAACCGCACAGCCGCCATTTCAACAATCCTGCATCCCCTGGAGATTCCCATGACACAACGCCAAGGCTCGCCATTATGCGGTAGAAGTGTGGGAGCGAACACCGCACAATCGGCATAGGGGGCGGCCTTCATAGGCCGCTCCCCTGCCACACCACCCGGCATGCGGGTCCGCACCGGGCGGTTCGAGAGATTGAGGTTATGAGAGTCGCACCAGTCCCAGCCTGTCGAACCATGCCACATCCAACACTCGATTCAGCTCAAATCGGCTGTTACGCCACCAGCTACACGAGTTGGCCGCCACTTTCCGGGCCGTTTGACTGCTGGCTCCCAGCACCCTCAGTTCGCGGTAGATCGTCGGTCCACGCCGCCATTGCTTAAGCTGGATCGCTCGCAGTCGGTGTCGTATCCATTCATCAAGCTCTCGCCAGATTTTCGGTGTTTGTGACAACCCAAAGTAAGTTTTCCAGCCCAAGAGATAAGGGCGTAGATTTTCGACGACTTGTCGCAGACTGCGGCCACCTGAGCGACGGGTGAGTTCGCGTATCCGTTGCTTGAACTGCTTGCGCGCTTTGACCGCCACAGCTCTTTTGACGCCTTGGGGCGACGCCCAAAAGGCATATCCAAGAAACTTGCGACCAAACGCACTCGCCACCGCACTCTTGCTCTCGTTGACACTCAAGTGCAGCTTTTCATACAGACGCTTCAGCAAAGCCATTACCCGCTGCCCAGCCCTGCGGCTGCGAACATACACATTCGCATCGTCGGCATAGCGTACGAAGCAATGACCTCGACGTTCAAGCTCCCGATCCACTTCGTCCAGCAGCACATTCGCCAGCAACGGCGACAGCGGGCCGCCTTGCGGCGCCCCGCAACGGCTTTTCTCGACCACGCCATTGATCAGCGTTCCCGCATCCAGATACGCCCGAATCAGCCGGATAACCGCCCGATCCGCAATCCGCTTGCGTAAACGATCCATCAGAATGTCGTGGTCGACCCGGTCGAAGAACTTCTCCAGATCAACATCCACCACCACTCTGCGCCCCGAAGACACATGGCGCTGAGCCGCCAAAACGGCGTCCTGCGCGCAGCGTCCCGGGCGAAAGCCGTAGCTGTGTTCACTGAAAGTCGGGTCGAGTAGTGGCTGCAAGACTTGCAGCAACGCTTGTTGGATCAAACGGTCGGTGACCGTCGGAATTCCCAACTCGCGCTGACCACCGTCGGGTTTGGGAATGACCACGCGGCGTACCGGACTGGGCCGGTAGATGCCGGATAGAAGGGGAGTGTCATAAATTTTGTGTTCGGGCATATCATGTTGAAGAGGTGCATGTATGCCGACTAAGAAAAAACCGGCCCGTGAGGCCACGCGAGACCTTCCAGCCATTCCAAAAGAGCTGATTGATCAGTTCGTAAACGGCCCGATGAGTGCAGAAGCCATTCAGGACGCCTCGATGGCGTTCAAAAAAGCGCTGATCGAGCGGGTGCTTGGTGCGGAGTTGGGGCACCACCTGGGCTACCCTCAGGGCGCGGAGCGTCCTGAGGATTCGAGTAACCAGCGCAACGGCAAAAGCGGCAAAACCGTGCTCACCGATGACGGCCCGTTGCGCCTGGACATCCCCAGAGACCGGGATGGCAGCTTTGCTCCGATCCTGATCCCCAAGCACGAACGCCGTTTTACAGGCTTCGATGACAAAATCATTGCCATGTATGCCCGCGGCATGACCGTTCGCGAGATTCGTGCATTCCTCTCGGAGCAATACGGGACAGACGTCTCCCCTGACTTCATCAGCTCAGTCACCGACGCTGTTCTGGAAGAAGTCAGTACTTGGCAGCAACGCCCACTTGAACCCATGTATCCGGTCATTTTCTTCGATGCGCTGCGGGTCAAAATCCGTGACGAGGGGGTGGTTCGCAACAAGGCAATCTACTTGGCCCTGGGCGTATTACCGGACGGTACCCGAGATATTTTGGGCATCTGGATTGAAACTACCGAGGGCGCCAAGTTCTGGATGAAGGTTTTCAATGACCTCAAGACCCGAGGCGTCGAAGACGTTTTGATCGCGGTAACTGATGGCTTGAAAGGGATGCCAGAAGCCTTGAGTGCGGTGTTCCCTGAGACGACGTTACAGACTTGTATCGTCCACTTGATCCGCAACAGCCTTGATTACGCGGCTTGGGACAAGCGGCGTGAGCTGGCCAAAGCGCTGAAGCCGATCTATCAAGCGCTCAACGCTGAAGTTGCCGAGCAAGCTCTAGAGGCGTTCGAGGCTGGACCTTGGGGCAAGCAATATCCAACGGTAGCTGCGGCCTGGAGACGCGCTTGGGACCGAGTCATCCCATTTTTCGTTTTCCCGCCAGCCATACGAAAAGTGATCTACACCACCAACGCCATCGAGAGTATCAATGCTCAGTTGCGCAAGATCATCAAGACAAGAGGCCACTTTCCAACTGACGAAGCTGCGACGAAATTGATTTGGCTTGCACTGCAAAATATCACCGCCAATTGGGGCACTGCGGCCCACGATTGGAAGAGCGCCATGAATCAATTTGCGATTTTGTACGGAGATCGATTCAGCAGGCCGAGCTATTGAAATGAAGGTCTGCCTGACGGCAGGCCGTTATCGGCCCGCACACAAAAAAACTGACACTCTCGATAGAAGCTGTTCACGAATCGCCGCCCACTGAGTCAGCAGATGTTCGGCCGTCTGTTCAATATCCAGACCGTCGACCCCCGCTGCACCTTTGTTGGCTTTGACCCGCTTCCACGCCCGCTTCAGGTTTTCTCTCGCAAAGGCCCGATCCAACAGCCCTTGCCCTGCGTTGTCGGATTCATCTTGCGGGCGATTGACCTCGTCGCTGATGGGGCTTCTCACGGTTTCACCGCTCCCGTCCTCACATCCGCCCCGCGTTTGGCAGGCATCTGACTTCCGGTCGTTCGCATCAACATGGCCTATAACGCTTTCTCTCGTTCGGCCCTTCGTCAAAAAAAAAGACTACTACGGCCTCTGCTGACTTCTCGCTCCGGCTGGCGCCGTCGCCCTTTCAGGCACAAGGCAAGATCTCCCCAGGTAAGAACGCAATCCTTCCCCGCACAACCGCCGGATTTACGCTGCCTGACCCTTGACCACAAGAGCTTCGCGGTTTGCTGCCCGCTCGCCCTGATCGGCATCGCCTTATATCCGGTTCTTGTCCATCGGCTCACGGTTTCGATTCACGCTTCCTCCCCACACTCGGTCACCCTCATGCAGTTGCGCTTCACTTCGTTCGCTGTGGTCAGCTTACGGCGGGACTTTCACCCACAAGATTGCGCCCATGCTGGGCGCACAACAAAAACGCCCCGACCAAAGTCGGGGCGTTTTCATGTGCAGCTAATGCTTAGCGCGGGAATGCTGGCGGGCTTACACCGGCCATGTCTTCCATCACGCGAACCACCTGGCAGCTGTAACCGAATTCGTTGTCGTACCAAACGTACAGAACAACGCGGTTGTCTTGGGTGATGGTTGCTTCAGCATCCACAACGCCTGCGTGGCGCGAGCCAACGAAGTCGGTGGAAACCACTTCCTGCGAATTGACGTAGTCGATTTGCTTATGCAGATCGGAGTGCAGCGCCATGTAGCGCAGGTACTCGTTCATCTCTTCACGAGTGGCGGCTTTCTCAAGGTTCAGGTTGAGAATGGCCATCGACACGTTTGGCGTCGGAACGCGGATCGCGTTACCGGTCAGCTTGCCGGCCAGCTCAGGCAGCGCCTTGGCAGCAGCGGTGGCAGCACCGGTCTCGGTGATAACCATGTTCAACGCGGCGCTACGGCCACGGCGATCGCCTTTATGGAAGTTGTCGATCAGGTTCTGGTCGTTGGTGTACGAGTGAACGGTTTCCACGTGTCCATTGATGATGCCGAACTTGTCGTTAACCGCTTTCAGCACCGGCACGATGGCGTTGGTGGTGCAGGAAGCGGCAGAAACGATCTTGTCGTCGGCGGTGATTTCGCCGTGGTTGATGCCGTGAACGATGTTCTTCAGCTTGCCTTTACCCGGCGCGGTCAGAACAACGCGATCGATACCCGGGCAAGTCAGGTGCTGGCCCAAGCCGTCGGCGTCACGCCACACACCGGTGTTGTCCACCAGCAGCGCGTCTTTGATGCCGTACTGGGTGTAGTCGACTTCGGTCGGGTTTTTCGCGTAGATAACCTGGATCAGGTTGCCGTTGGCGGTGATGGTGTTGTTGGCTTCATCAATGGTGATGGTGCCATCGAACGGACCATGAACCGAGTCGCGACGCAGCAGGCTGGCTCGTTTGACCAGGTCGTTCTCGGCGCCCTTGCGGACAACGATGGCACGCAGACGCAGGCCGTCGCCACCACCGGTTTTCTCGATCAGGATGCGCGCCAGCAGACGGCCGATACGACCGAAGCCGTACAGAACAACGTCGGTGCCTTTGCGGGCGGAAATGTTTTGCTGACCAACGACGTCTGCCAGTTCTTCACGGACGAACTGCTCGGCAGTGCGGCCATTGCCTTCAGCCTTGAACTTGACTGCAAGCTTGCCCAGGTCTACCGAAGCGGCGCCGAGCTTGAGCTCGCTCATTGCTTTGAGCAGCGGGAATGTTTCGTGGACGGACAGTTCGCTGTCGTCGGACTGGCGATGGCGGGCAAAGCGGTGGGCTTTGAGAATCGCAATGACTGAACGATTGATCAGGCTGCGGCCATAGATCGAGCTCACCACGTTATTGTTGCGGTAGAGCTGACCGATAAGCGGGATCATCGCTTCTGCGAGTGCTTCACGGTCGATCCATTCACCAAGACACTGGTCGGGCTTCTGAGTCACGGGAACCTTCCACATGTAGGGGCAGAAAAAAGGGGCTACATTATGCCGCCGAGTGCCTCCCGTAGCAATGCGCGCCTGTCGCGTGACCAGTAACAAAATCCTCTTCAAAAAAACCACGCACCGCTCAAGCCCAATAAAACCGTGGCCTGCAGCGCAGTCAATTTTTTGGGGACAATGTTGTATTGTCTGTAACCCTCCGTAACACTCGGTCGTTTTGCCACTACATATTCGGTCGTTTTTGCTAAAAAACGGCCCGATTTTGTGTTTACCACTACATTTCGCCCAACCTACGTAATAGACACAGTCTGCAACTGACAGGCGGCACCCGGGGCCGTTACAATTACCGACTTTGTCGCAACGCTTGGAGCTCAAACTTCCGTGCCCGTTCTGCGTCTACCGCTTCTCCCTGCCGCGGCAGGTAAACAGCACTGGGGCAATCTGCCCGGTGCCGCCCTGAGCCTGGCTATTGCCGAGGCTGCCAGCGCTGCCAAGCGCTTTACCCTGCTACTGACCGCCGACAGCCAAAGTGCCGAACGGCTGGAACAGGAGCTGAGTTTCTTCGCCCCGGATTTGCCGGTGCTGCATTTCCCGGACTGGGAAACCCTGCCCTACGATCTGTTTTCGCCGCACCAGGACATTATTTCCCAGCGAATCTCAGCGCTGTATCGATTGCCGGAGCTGAGTCATGGCGTTTTGGTCGTACCGATCACCACGGCCCTGCATCGCCTGGCGCCGACCAAATTCCTGCTCGGCAGCAGCCTGGTGCTGGACATCGGCCAGAAGCTCGATGTCGAGCAAATGCGCACCCGGCTTGAGGCCAGCGGCTATCGCTACGTCGATACCGTCTACGAGCACGGCGAATTTACCGTACGCGGCTCGCTGATCGATCTGTTCCCGATGGGCAGCAAATTACCTTTTCGCATCGACCTGTTCGACGACGAGATCGAGACCCTTCGTACATTCGATCCGGAAAACCAGCGCTCCATCGACAAGGTTGAAACCGTTCGTCTTCTGCCAGCGAGAGAATTTCCGCTGCAAAAGGACGCGGTCACCCGCTTCAAGGCACGCTTCCGTGAGCGTTTCGATGTGGATTTTCGTCGCTGCCCGATCTTTCAGGATTTGAGCAGCGGGATTACACCGGCCGGTATCGAGTACTACTTGCCGCTGTTCTTCGATGAAACCTCCACGTTGTTCGATTACCTGCCGCAGGACACGCAAGTGTTTTCCTTACCGGGCATCGAGCAGGCGGCGGAAAACTTCTGGAACGACGTGCGCAATCGCTATGAAGAACGCCGCGTCGATCCGGCTCGTCCTTTATTGCCGCCAGCCGAGTTATTCCTGCCGGTGGAAGATTGCTTCGCTCGCCTGAAGAATTGGCCGCGCGTGGTCGCCAGTCAGCAGGACGTGGAAACCGGCGTCGGCCGCGAGCGCTTCCCTGCTCGAGAACTGCCGAACCTGGCCATTGAAGCCAAGGCGACTCAACCGTTGGCGGCGCTGGCGGGTTTTCTCGACGAGTTTCCCGGTCGCGTGCTGTTTACCGCCGAGTCCGCGGGCCGTCGTGAAGTGTTGCTGGAGTTGTTGGAACGCCTGAAGCTGCGACCGAAAACAGTCGACAGCTGGCCGGACTTCGTCGCGAGCAAAGAGCGCCTGGCGATCACCATCGCGCCGCTCGACGAAGGCCTGGTGCTCGACGACCCGGCGCTGGCCCTGGTCGCCGAAAGCCCGTTGTTCGGTCAGCGCGTGATGCAGCGCCGTCGCCGCGAGAAACGCGCCGACGCCAACAACGATGCCGTCATCAAAAACCTCACCGAGCTGCGCGAAGGCGCGCCGGTAGTGCACATCGATCATGGTGTCGGGCGTTACCTCGGGCTGACGATTCTGGAAATCGATAATCAGGCCGCCGAATTCCTGACCCTTGAATACGCCGAAAACGCCAAGCTTTACGTGCCGGTGGCCAACCTGCACCTGATCGCCCGTTACACCGGCAGCGACGATGCCCTCGCCCCACTGCACCGTCTCGGCTCCGAGACCTGGCAGAAAGCCAAACGCAAAGCCGCCGAACAAGTGCGTGACGTCGCCGCCGAGCTGCTCGACATCTATGCCCGCCGCGCCGCTCGCGAAGGTTATGCGTTCGCCGACCCGAAAGCCGATTACGCGACCTTTAGCGCCGGTTTCCCGTTCGAAGAAACCCCGGACCAGCAAACCACCATCGAAGCGGTGCGCACCGACATGCTCGCGCCGAAACCGATGGACCGCCTGGTCTGCGGCGACGTCGGTTTCGGCAAGACCGAAGTGGCGATGCGCGCTGCCTTCATCGCGGTACACGGCGGTCGTCAGGTGGCGATTCTGGTGCCGACCACCCTGCTCGCGCAGCAGCACTACAACAGCTTTCGCGACCGCTTCGCCGATTGGCCGGTGAGCGTGGAAGTGATGAGCCGATTCAAGTCGACCAAAGAAATAAATGCTGCGGTCGCGGATCTGGCCGAAGGCAAGATCGACATCGTCATCGGCACGCACAAGTTGCTGCAAGACGACGTAAAAATCAAAAACCTGGGTCTGGTGATCATCGACGAGGAGCACCGTTTCGGTGTCCGTCAGAAGGAACAGCTCAAGGCCCTGCGCAGTGAAGTCGACATCCTCACCCTGACCGCCACGCCGATTCCGCGCACGCTGAACATGGCGGTCTCGGGCATGCGCGACCTGTCGATTATCGCCACGCCGCCGGCCCGTCGCCTGTCGGTACGGACGTTCGTCATGGAGCAAAACAAGAGCACGGTCAAAGAGGCCTTGCTTCGTGAGCTGTTGCGTGGAGGTCAGGTCTATTACCTGCACAACGACGTGAAGACCATCGAGAAGTGCGCCGCCGACCTTGCCGAACTGGTGCCGGAGGCGCGGATCGGCATTGGCCACGGGCAGATGCGCGAACGCGATCTCGAACAGGTGATGAGCGACTTCTACCACAAGCGCTTCAACGTGCTGATCGCCTCGACCATCATCGAGACCGGCATCGACGTGCCGAGCGCCAACACCATCATCATCGAGCGCGCCGACAAGTTCGGCCTGGCGCAGCTGCACCAATTGCGCGGTCGAGTCGGTCGCAGTCACCACCAGGCTTACGCTTATTTGCTGACGCCACCGCGTCAGCAGATCACCCCCGATGCGGAAAAACGTCTGGAAGCGATCGCCAATACACAGGACCTTGGCGCGGGCTTTGTACTCGCCACCAACGACCTGGAAATCCGTGGCGCCGGCGAATTGCTCGGCGATGGTCAGAGCGGGCAGATTCAGGCCGTCGGTTTCACGCTGTACATGGAAATGCTCGAGCGCGCGGTGAAGTCGATCCGCAAAGGCGAACAACCTAACCTCGATCAACCGCTTGGTGGCGGCCCGGAAGTCAATCTGCGAGTACCGGCGTTGATTCCCGAGGACTACCTGCCAGACGTACATGCTCGACTGATTCTCTACAAACGCATCGCCTCGGCCACCGACGAGGAAGGCCTCAAGGACCTGCAAGTGGAGATGATCGATCGTTTCGGCCTGTTGCCGGAGCCGACCAAGAACTTGATGCGCATCACCGCACTGAAATTGCAGGCCGAGCTACTGGGCATCAAGAAAGTCGACGGCGGCCCGCAAGGGGGTCGAATCGAGTTCGCGGCGCAAACCCCAGTTGACCCGCTGACGCTGATCAAGCTGATCCAGAGCCAGCCCAAACGTTACAAATTCGAAGGCGCCACGATGTTTAAATTCCAGGTGCCGATGGAGCGTTCGGAAGAGCGCTTTAGTACTGTAGAGGCGCTGTTTGAGCACCTCATTCCGAAAACTGCTTGAAGGACGCCGCATGCGCCTGTTTCGCTCACTATTCCTGTTGATGACCCTGGTTGCGCCGACGACGTTTGCCGATGACCTGTATCAGATTGAAATGATTCTGGTGCGCCAAAACACCGTGCCTGCGATCGTCAGCCGCGCCGCGCCGGAAGACTGGGCTGCCGGAGCTCAGCCCATCAGCCCCGACAGCCTGCGCACACCGAGCCTCAGTGGCGAAGTGGAAAAACTCACCGCCAGCAATGAATACACGGTGTTGCTGCACAAGGCCTGGCAACAGAACCTTGGCGAAGAAGCCAGCAAAGTCGCGATCAGCGAGGGCAAAGAACAGTTCGGCCAATTCCCGATCGAGGGAACGCTGAGCCTGAAACTGGGGCGTTTCACCGACGTCGACGCCGACTTCTGGGTCAACCAGATCGACGCCAACGGCATGGTCACCGCCAGCGAACGCCTGAAACAGGAAAGTCACACAAAGAACGGCCTGCTGAACTTCCTCGATAACGGCCACCTGGGCCTGCTGATCAAGATCACGTCCCTGACCGCCCCTGCGCCTCGGCCAGACGCTGTTGAAATACCGGACTGATTGAAGTCCTTATGCCTGCGACCCTGAGCAAACCCCTGGCACCTTCCTGGGTCAGCCGATTCAAGGAACAGAGCCTGGAGCGTGGCCGCCGCTACGCGCTGGAGAACCGCGTCAGGATCGTCGAGGCCGGCGACGCCACGATCATCGCCGCCTGCGAAGGCTCTGGCGGTAACGTTTACCGTCAGACCATTCATCTGCGCGAGTCGGCCAAAGCCACCTTGCTGATGATTGACGCCACTTGCACCTGCCCGGTCCACAGCAACTGCAAACACTGCGCGGCGGTGCTACTGAAAGTACAGGAAACCCTCGCTTATCCCGCTGCGGCGCAAGACGCCGAGCTGCTGGAAAAACTTCAGGCCGTACTGGAAAACCGTAGCCCGAAAGCGCCGCCGCAAGTGCTGGTGGATAACGTGCAACCGGTGCCGCGCTTGTGGCTGGCGAGCATTGAATTCAGCGCGTTCGAACCGCGCAACGGCAAGATGCAGCGCTATATCCAGCATCGCGCAGCGCTGTCCTTCAGCTACCTGGATGAATACGCTAGCGGGCAGAAGAACGCCGACATCCTGATTCGTCAGGAAACCCAGACGCTGCGGATAAAACGTCACCCGGAAGTCGAACAGACCTACCGGGAACAGCTACGAATCCTCGGCTTCAAAGTCGCCACCCGGCAAAGCAAGGCCTTGCCGGAAAGTGCTGGCGAGCTCTTCGAGATGGTCAACGACAGCGCCTGGCTGACCTTCACCCTCAATGAACTGGCGAAGTTGCGCACTCAGGGCTGGGAGCTGCAGATCGACGAAGACTTCGGTTTTGACCTGACGGCCGTGGACGACTGGTACGCCACCGTCGAACAGGCGCCGGAGCGCGACTGGTTCGACTTGGAACTGGGGATCATCGTCAACGGCGAACGGCTGAGCCTGTTGCCGATCCTGTTGAACCTGATGCGCTCCCACACCGAGATCCTAAACCCGGAACGCCTGGCCCGACGTCGCGACGACGAGTTGATTCTGGTGAACATCCCCAACCGCCCGAACTCCGAGTACGGCCCGCTGCAAGTCGCCCTGCCCTTTGGTCGGTTGAAACCGGTGCTGGCGACCCTCGGCGAGTTCTACCTGCAAGGGCCCGGCGAAACTGCGCTGCGCCTGAGCAAGGCCGATGCCACACGATTGAATCCGCTGGAAGACCTGCCGTTGCTCTGGGAAGGTGGCGAGCAAATTCGCACCTTTGCCCAGCGACTGCGGGACATCAAGGACTTCACCTCGACCGCACCGGAAGGCTTGAACGCGACCTTGCGCCCGTATCAGCTGGAAGGGCTTAGCTGGATGCAGTCGTTGCGGCAACTGGAAGTCGGCGGGATCCTCGCGGACGACATGGGATTGGGCAAAACCCTACAGACCCTGGCGCACATTCTCAGTGAGAAGAACGCTGGACGCCTCGATCGGCCGTGCATGGTGGTGATGCCCACCAGCCTGATCCCTAATTGGCTCGACGAAGCGGCGCACTTCACACCGCAACTCAAAGTGTTGGCGCTGTACGGTGCCAGTCGCAAAAAGCATTTCGACAATCTGGCCGATTACGACCTGATCCTGACCACCTACGCACTGTTACCCAAAGACGTCGAACGCCTGGCCGCGCAGCCTTTGCACATATTGGTTCTGGATGAGGCGCAATACATCAAGAACCCCAACAGCAAGGCCGCCCACGCTGCCCGCGAGCTGAATGCCCGTCAGCGTCTGTGCCTGAGCGGCACACCGCTGGAAAACCACTTGGGCGAGCTGTGGTCGCTGTTTCACTTCCTGTTGCCCGGCTGGCTCGGCGATGTGAAAAGCTTCAACCGCGATTACCGTGTGCCGATCGAAAAGCGCGCCAGCGAAGTACGACTTCAGCACCTCAACGGTCGGATAAAACCATTCCTGCTGCGCCGAACCAAGGAACAGGTGGCGACCGAGTTGCCGCCGAAAACCGAAATCATCCATTGGGTCGAGCTCAACGAAGCCCAGCGCGACGTGTACGAAACCATGCGCTTGGCCATGGACAAGAAAGTCCGCGACGAGATCACTCGCAAGGGCGTGGCGCGCAGCCAGATCATCATTCTTGAGGCGCTGCTGAAACTGCGTCAGGTGTGCTGCGATTTGCGCCTGGTCAATGATGCCGCCCTGCCCACTCGCGGCAGCACGTCCGGCAAGCTCGACAGCCTGATGGAAATGCTAGAGGAATTGTTCGATGAAGGTCGGCGGATTCTGCTGTTCTCGCAGTTCACTTCGATGCTGTCGTTGATTGAAGATGAGTTGAAAAAGCGCGGAGTCGATTATGCACTGCTGACCGGGCAAACCCGCGACCGCCGCGCCCCGGTAAAAGACTTCCAAAGCGGTAAGCGTCAGATCTTTCTGATCAGCCTGAAGGCAGGTGGCGTTGGCCTGAACCTGACCGAAGCCGACACGGTGATTCACTACGATCCGTGGTGGAATCCGGCGACCGAAAATCAGGCGACTGATCGGGCGTATCGCATTGGTCAGGAGAAGCCGGTGTTCGTTTACAAGATGATTGCCAGAGGCACTGTGGAAGAGAAGATTCAGCACTTGCAGAAGGAAAAATCTGACCTGGCGGCCAGCGTGCTGGATGGGCGCAAGACCGGGGACTGGAAGTTGCAGAGTGATGATATTGAAGCGTTGTTTGCGCCGCTGCCGGACAAGTTGGAAAAACGCTGAGATCGGCGGCGCCAGAAAAATTGCTATCGCGGGCAAGTCGGATCGCCGCACCGCCGCTCCCACAGGGTTGACATCAATCCTGTGGGAGCGTGGCTTGCACGCGATGGCGTCAGCTCGGACTCACTGCATTCACGCTTTATCAGGATTTGGAATCAGGCAATGGCGCAAATAGCGCTTCAATGTCACTCTGCTCAAGCTTCCACCCGCCGGTGGTTCCACCGTCAAGTACCGCCCCGGCCAGCGCCGCCTTCTCTTGCTGCAGCGCCTGTATTTTTTCTTCCACCGTGCCGCGCGCAATCATCTTGTAGACGAACACCGGCTTATCCTGACCGATACGATAAGCACGGTCCGTCGCCTGGTTTTCAACGGCAGGGTTCCACCAAGGATCGAAGTGGATCACCGTGTCCGCCGCTGTCAGGTTCAGTCCTGTCCCGCCTGCCTTGAGGCTGATCAGGAACAACGGCACCTTGCCGCCCTGAAAGTCTTTTACCGGCGTGCGCCGATCCGTCGTTTCACCCGTCAACAATGAATAACCGATCCCTCGCCGCTGCAATTCTTCCTCAATCAATGCAAGCATCGACGTGAACTGCGAGAACAGCAAAATCTTGCGGCCTTCGCTGAGCAACTCTTCGAGCATCTCCATCAGGCTGATCAACTTGCCGCTGCCCGCACGGAGGGCTTTCGCCGTCAGGGGCATTTTGATCAGCCGTAGATCGCAGCACACCTGACGCAGCTTGAGCAAGGCATCGAGAATGATGATCTGGCTACGCGCAACGCCGCTTCGGGCAATTTCGTCACGCACCTTCTTGTCCATCGCCACACGCACGGTTTCATAGACATCCCGTTGCCCATCGCTGAGTTCAACCCAATGCACAATCTCGGTTTTAGGCGGCAGCTCGGTGGCGACCTGTTCTTTCTTGCGACGTAGCAGAAAGGGTTTTATCCGAGCCGTCAGGTGCTGCATCCGTTCGATATTGCCGTGCTTCTCGATCGGGGTACGGTAGTCACGATTGAAGGTTTTACTGTCGCCAAGCCAGCCGGGTAACAAGAAGTGAAACAGTGACCACAACTCGCCAAGGTGATTTTCCACCGGCGTGCCGGACAAGCACAAACGCTGCCGAGCTTCCAGATCCCGCGCAGCTTGAGCGGCCTTGCTGAGCGGATTTTTGATGTTTTGCGCTTCATCGAGAATCAGCACGCTCCAGACCTGTGGTTGCAAAACCTCAAGATCACGCGGCAGCAACGCATAGGTGGTCAGCACCAGATCGTACTCGGCAAGGTTGATGAAGTCCTTTTGCCGAGTGGCGCCATGCAGTGCCAGTACTTTCAACTGCGGAGTGAAGCGTGCCGCTTCGTCTAGCCAATTGGGAATCAGGCTGGTCGGCATCACCGCGAGCGCCGGCCGATCGAGTCGACCCGCCTGCTTTTCCAACAGCAGATGAGCCAGGGTTTGCAGGGTCTTGCCCAAGCCCATGTCGTCGCCGAGGATACCGCCGACCTCCAGCTCACGAAGGGTTTGCATCCAGTTCAGGCCTTCATGCTGATAAGGCCGTAGTGTGGCGTTGAGGCCTTGCGGAACAGCAACGTTTTGCTGAGTCGATTCACGCAAGCGTTTCGCGAAACTACGTAACCGCTCGCCGCCCTGCCAGACCAGCGGCAGCCCTTCCAATTCACTCAAGCGCGCTGCATCAGGGGCGTTCAAGCGCAACGAAGTGCCGCTGCTCACACCCATATACAATTCGCCGAGCGTCGCCATCAATGGCTTGACCCGCCCTAGGGACAGCGCAACTTTTATGCCTGGCTTGGCACCCAACTGCCCACTATTGAGATCGATCAGCACTTGCTCGTCATCGTCACGCAACGCCAGTTCTGCCAAGTTCAACAGTTGCGGTTGCCGGCGCATCAATTGCAGCAGAATTGGTAGCAAACTGTGGCGCTCGCCGTTGACCACGATGCCCAACTGCAGATCGAACCATTCACGCCCCGGAGACTCCTCGACGTCGGCATACCATTCTTCTACGGGCTGCAAATTGAAATGAAAACCGTCGTTGATATGGATCTGCCAATTGGCCTCTCTGAGCACCGGCACACCGGACTGCACAAAAGCCAGCCACGCCGAGTCATCCGGCAAACCAAACATTTCACCTGCGCTGTCGGGTAACGCATCACTTTTACGGGTGGTCTTTTTCAAGCCTTGTTTTTGCAAGGCTTGACGCAAGACTTTTTCGGCGGCGGGTTTACGTTGAATGCGTTGGGTTTCGGTGCCGGACAGTATCAATATTTCCGTGGATTTTTTGTCTGCCGCCATATGCCCGTCGTAGGTAAAGGCCAGCGCAGCGCGATGCTCGTGTTCATACTGCCAGCGTCGATTTCTTTGCACATAGCTTGCAAGTGTCAGGTGGGCTTGGGGTTCAACGTCGTCGACAACCCGTTCGGTCAACGCGTGCGGAGGAGAAACGACTCGAGTCGCTGCACTCATCCGATGGCTGAACTGCATCGCCTGACGTGCCGGAATGTCAGGGGCCAATGACAGGTGGCACGCCAGTTTCTCATCCAGCTCACTGAGCAGCGGCCCAACCTCCATCCGTTGGCGGTCCAGGTAGTACAAAGGTTCCAGCGCCAGAATCGTTTCTTCAGGCGCTTCGTCACTATGCCACTGAGGACGGAAACTGCCACTGGCTTGCTCGGCCCAGGAAAACTGCGCAGACCTGCTCATTCCAAATGTCAAGGGC
This sequence comes from Pseudomonas sp. Hz4, assembly GCF_054898165.1. Classification (NCBI taxonomy): domain Bacteria; kingdom Pseudomonadati; phylum Pseudomonadota; class Gammaproteobacteria; order Pseudomonadales; family Pseudomonadaceae; genus Pseudomonas; species Pseudomonas sp. Hz4. Next base: position 4,099,280 of record NZ_CM142719.1, read on the forward strand.
TGCAATTGTTCGAAGTCGAGAAATAACCGCGAAGTTTTCAATGCCAACTGGAGGACTTCAGCCCCACTGCTGCCTTGCAGGGGGTAACCGCTGTAAAAAGAATGATAGGAGTGGATCGCGACCAGCAACCTGGCGATTCGCAGGTCAAGCTCGGATAGATAGCCAGGCTCTCGCATCAATGCTTCTGACGGCGAGAACACAGGTTTGATGTCCTGCAAGCGGCCGTCCTTGAGTTGACGAGCCTTGCAGATTTCCAGCAACCATTTGCCTGCAGTCGACGTTGCCCTGAGTTTGTATACCCAGCACGTGCCGGTGCTCTTGGCAGACTCATCGCGATCTGCAACGTCGCGAGGAACATCATTGAGCCAGCGCTCCAGGTCGCGATTCAGCTGGACTGGGGCAGTGCTTTTGAACGAGTCCATGGGGAGTTCTTGCAACATATAAAGCACGGTCGCGCAGTGCTTGCAATTGACCACTACAGGGCACGAACAGCAGCACACCAGTTCGAACTCGCCGTTAAAGTCTTCGATGAGTTCAATGGTTTGCTCGTAGATATTCCCCTGGGAACCTTTGCAGGTTGCGAGAACGACGACGTCCTCCATTTCGCGGACCTGCACCCGATTTTCCACAGCGTATCGGCGAGCTTTATCCAGTGCACGATGACTGAACTCATCCGCCCACGGTAGCTCATGGAGCTGTTCAATTATTGTCAGCATCAGATCCAACGCTTATGCAAATTGCTGAAGTCTGGAGCGTCAAGCTCAGCTTTTCAATACCCGCGCCAACGTCGACTTCACCTTGCCCATCCCGTCATACAACGCTTGCTCGATCTCGGCCATGGTGATCACCGACGTGGATTTGCCCGCTGCCGGGTTCACCACCAACGCCAGACAGGCGTATTCCAGCTCCAGCTCGCGAGCCAATGCCGCTTCAGGCATCCCAGTCATGCCGACGATGTCGCATCCGTCGCGCTCTAGTCTCGCGATTTCCGCTGCGGTTTCCAGACGCGGCCCCTGGGTGCAGGCGTACACGCCTTGACTGCTAAAACCAACGCCTTCAGCCGCCAATGCCGCGATCAGTTGCTGACGCAGGGGTTCGCTGTAGGGATAGCTGAAATCGATGTGGGTGACCTGTTCGAGATTATCGGCGAAATAGGTGTGCTCGCGACCACTGGTGTAGTCGATCAACTGATCCGGTACGCAGAGAAATCCGGTATCCATCACGGGATGAATCCCGCCCACGGCGTTGACTGCGAGAATCGCCTCGGCACCGGCCTGCTTCAGCGCCCAGAGGTTGGCGCGGTAGTTCACCTGATGCGCCGGAAAACGGTGCGGATGACCGTGGCGCGCAAGGAACAGCACTTCTTTGCCGGCGTACTCGCCGATCTGCACTTGCGCCGAAGGCGCGCCGTAAGGAGTGTCCACCGCCAGTGACTGGCGAATGCTCAGGCCTTCAAGTTGAGTCAGGCCGGTGCCACCGATAATCGCGTAAACCGTCATAGCGAAAAGTCCTTATTCGATCAGTTGAGCTTCTTTGAGCGCGCCGACCGCTGCGAGCCAGCGCGGGTTCTGACGGTATTCGATGTTGGCGTACGACTGTCCGCGCATCCGCGCGATGCGCTCGGACGGTTTTACCTTCAGACGCTGGGCGGCGCACAGGGCCAATTCGGCGGCCGCGCGATCGTTGCACACCAGGCCCATGTTGCAACCGGCCGACAGCGCCGCTTCGATACGGCTGGCAGCATCGCCGACCACGTGGGCACCGGCCATGGACAGGTCGTCGCTGAAGATGACGCCGTCGAATTGCAGCTCGCCGCGCAGAATGTCCTGCAACCAGCGGCGGGAGAAGCCGGCGGGTTGGGAATCGACTTGCGGATAGATAACGTGAGCCGGCATGACGGCGGCCAGTTGCTTGCTCAATTTGGCAAACGGCACCAGGTCGTTGGCGCGGATCTCGTCGAGGCTGCGCTCATCATTAGGGATGGCGACGTGGGAATCTGCCTCGGCCCAGCCGTGACCGGGGAAGTGCTTGCCGGTAGCGGCCATGCCGGCGCTGTTCATGCCACGAATAAATGCACCGGCCAGCAATGCTGCGCGCTCGGGGTCACCTTCGAATGATCGGGTGCCGACCACGGCACTGCGCTGATAATCGAGGTCCAGTACCGGAGCGAAGCTCAGGTCGAGGCCGACGGCCAGCACTTCAGTCGCCATGATCCAGCCGCACTGTTCAGCGAGGTATTCGGCATTCAGGTTGTCAGCGATGGCGCGCATGGCTGGCAATCGCACGAAGCCTTGGCGCAGGCGCTGCACCCGGCCACCCTCCTGGTCCACCGCCAGCAGCAGATCAGGACGAATGGCACGGATCGCGGCGCTCAGCTCGCGCACCTGACGGGGATGCTCGATGTTGCGGGCAAAAATGATCAAGCCACCTACTTCAGGCTGGCGCAATAATTGGCGATCTTCAGCCGTCAGCCAGGTACCGGCGACGTCCACCATCAACGAGCCTTGCAGGCCAGCAGTCATAGAGATTCCTTGATAACGATAAAACCGGCTCGCACGAATTCACCGCCACGGGCGGTACCCGGCAGGTCGGTGACATAAATGGGGAACAGGTTCAGAACGAGAGTCGGCATGGGCGGCTAGCTTAGCGGATGTCAGCTGCCGCGCCCACCCGTGTGCGGTTAAACCTTGGCGGCAACCTGTGTCGATTTGCTGCGCGGCCGCAGCTGCGCAGTGGCCATGGCCGTGTCGGTGACGCCGGTTTCGGCACGCATGCCGGCAGCCAGGAACGGTACCATCAGGCGCATGACCTGCTCGATGGAGGTGTTGACGCCAAAGTCGGTCTCGGCAATTGCGCGCAGGGCTTTGATACCGGACATGCTAAACGCGGCGGCACCGAGCATGAAGTGCACGCGCCAGAACAGCTCAATCGGCGGAATACGCGGTGCAGCTTCGTTGACCAACATCATGTAGCGGCGGAACACCTTGCCGTACATGTCTTCCAGATAACGCCGCAAGTGCCCTTGGCTCTGACTGAAGGCCAGACCCAGCAAACGCATGAAAATCGACAGATCGTTACCGCTGCGTGGTTGCACCACCAGGGCTTGTTCGACGAGGATTTCCAGCAGTTCTTCAAGTGTCGGCTTGTTCTCTGGCTTGGCCTGACGCCGCTCCAGCTCTTTATCAAGGCTTAAGCAGAACGGCCCAAGAAAGCGCGAGAAGACGGCCTGAATCAGCGCCTTCTTCGAGCCGAAGTGATAGTTCACCGCCGCCAGATTGACACCGGCCTTGCTGGTGATCAGACGCAATGAGGTTTCAGCGAAACCTTTTTCCGCGAACAATTGCTCGGCAGCATCAAGAATGCGTTCAACGGTTTCCGACTGGGCCATGGCTACTCCGCCTGACAAACACTTGTTTGAAACATACGTTTCAGCCTGTGCATTGTCAAGCCTGCCGGTTCGTTTTGGGAATGGTCGGTCAGCTATTTAACCATACAACTCCCGAGCGTGAATCTGCAGGCTGATCGACCGTCTGGCGGTCGGGCAAAAAAAGGGGCATTGCCAAGACCGTTTCACTGTATATAATCCCAGTCACTGTATAAAAAGACAGAGCGATCAATATGCTAAAGCTGACGCCACGCCAAGCAGAGATTCTGGCCTTCATCAAACGTTGCCTCGAAGACAACGGCTACCCGCCAACCCGTGCGGAAATCGCTCAGGAACTGGGTTTCAAGTCACCCAACGCCGCGGAAGAACACCTCAAGGCGCTGGCTCGCAAGGGTGCGATCGAGATGACGCCCGGCGCTTCCCGTGGCATTCGCATTCCCGGCTTCGAAGCCAAGGCCGACGAGTCCACCCTGCCGATTATTGGCCGAGTGGCTGCCGGTGCTCCGATCCTCGCCCAGCAACACATCGAAGAGTCCTGCAACATCAACCCGGCGTTCTTCCATCCTCGCGCCGATTATCTACTGCGGGTTCATGGCATGAGCATGAAGGACGTGGGCATTTTCGACGGTGACCTGCTGGCAGTGCACACCACCCGTGAAGCCCGCAACGGCCAGATCGTGGTGGCGCGGATCGGCGACGAAGTGACCGTCAAGCGCTTCAAGCGCGATGGCAGCAAGGTCTGGTTGATTGCGGAAAACCCTGAATTCCCCCCTATCGAAGTGAACCTGAAAGATCAGGAACTGGTGATCGAAGGCTTGAGTGTCGGCGTCATTCGCCGCTAAAGGAGGCTTTATGCAGTTCCCACACACATCACAGCAAGCCCAACTGCCGTTGTTCGAGGCTTTCATGGTGCAGCCGTTGGCGCCGATCCTGAAAGACGTGGTCGAGTCACCCTGGAGCGCCGAGCCCGAAGTCTTCAGTGAGCTGTCGCTGCGTGGTGCAGCCGGGAACTGCCTGAACCTTCTTGCGCCGATCCTCAGGGAACTGAGCCAGGAACAGGACGCGCGCTGGTTGACGCTGATCGCCCCGCCCGCCAGCCTCACCCAGACCTGGTTGCGGGACGCCGGCCTTAACCGCGAACGCATCCTGCTGCTGCAACCACGTGGCGCTCAGAGCGCACAGCAGTTGACCTGCGAGGCCTTGCGCCTGGGCCGCAGCCACACGGTGGTCAGTTGGCTCAACCCATTGAGCACAACTTCACGGCAACAGTTGATCAGCGCCGCCCGGATCGGGGACGCACAAAGTCTGAATATTCGATTGGGCTAACTGACAAACAATACGCGCTTTGAACAGCGCGGGGCTTCTCCAAGGATAGAGAAGCCGATCTGTAGCAATACCAGCAAAAAACCGACGAGCGGGATCAATGAAGAACCCGTGATCCCTCATCTGTATTGAATTCGCCTTCAACCAGGCGCCCGGCCATCTGAACGCCAACGCTTAGCATCGCCTTTGCGACCTCAACGTGCTGGCCTTGCAGGAACACTTTGGCATCCTCGGAGAAATCCAAGGTAACCAGAGACCCCTCGTCCTCGGCCCTGCGCAGCTCGATACGACCGTCTGGTAACTCGACAATTTCTAGAAAGGACGTTGGCATAAAGGTCTGTTCTCCACGAAAGGCGGGGATTATATAGGCATCGGCCAGGCTTCGCTCGGGATCTTGACCTGATGCCACCACAAAGAGAAATTTCCGACAGCGCTCATCCCTGAGCGGACAACCCACCGGGTCATCCGTTATTCCGCTCGATCCTTCAGCATTCGTTCAGACCTTCGCGAAAGCGAATCGCCAAGCCTTTGAGGTTCTGACGCCAGCTCTCCAGCTCTTCCCGGCTCAGCTCTTGCGGAGCCTCTTCTTCATCCAGGTTAACGGCCAGGATCAGCGGTTGCGTCACGTCACCCTTGGGTTTGTGCGGCGCCCGTGGCGGTTGAAACAGCGCAGCATGGGCCGCGAGCAGTTTGGCCAGCCAGGTTTCAGAATTGTTGGCCAACTCGACCATCTCGGCCATTTCTGGAATCGCGATGGCTTCCAGTACTTCGCGAGTCAGCAGCAGCTCGGCCCGAGGCGCATTGGCCTGAGGCAAGCGATAGAAACCGGCGATTTCATGGCACAGCCCCAGCAACGCACCGTACAAGTGAAATAACGCCGATTCGCGTCCGGCCTGAATCAGCGCCAGGGAGTTCATCGCATGTCCCTCTTCGGCTCTGGCGAGCGCTTCCAGCGACAGGCCGGCGAAGTAAATCTTCTGGTTGGTACGGGTATAGAGTTCGTGGGCCATGACGGCAGCCTCCACAACGAAATAATTGCTTCACGCAGGTCAGACAGTGTCGTGGATCACCCAAGTTCACCGCAAGCACAAAACAAAAGGCCGCATGAAAACCCGAGGGTTGTCATGCGGCCTTTTGTGTACAACGCCTTTCTAAGCCTTGGCTGATGGACGCTTGTCTTCAACCTTCCACTTGCCGCCGTCGTAGTACGCCTTCCAGCCAGTCGGCTTACCGTCGACCTCAGTCTGCACGTACTGCTCTTTGGTCTTGCGGCTGTAACGGATCACGGCGGGGAGGCCGTCCGGATCTTTCTTCGGTGCTTCGCAAAGGAAGTGGTACTTCGGATCGATCTCATCTTTGTGCGGCACAATTTCCATGACCAGCGGAGCACGCGTCTCGCGGTTTTTCGGGAATTGGCTGGCCGCCAGGAACAGGCCGGAAGCCCCGTCGCGCAGGATGTAGGTGTCGTTGACCTTTTCGCATTTCAGCTCAGGCATCTTCACCGGATCCATCTTCGGCGGCGCTGCATCACCGCTTTTCAGCAGTTTGCGAGTGTTCTTGCACGTCGCATTGGTGCAACCGAAGAACTTGCCGAAACGGCCGGTCTTGAGCTGCATCTCGCTGCCGCACTTGTCGCATTCCAGGCTCGGACCTTCGTAGCCTTTGATGCGATAAGTGCCCTCTTCGATTTCGTAACCTGAGCAATCGGGGTTGTTACCGCAGATGTGCAGCTTGCGCTTCTCATCCAGCAGGTAAGCGTCCATCGCTGTGCTGCAGATCGGGCAGCGGTGCTTGCCGCGCAGCACCAGCGATTCCGATTCACCCTCGTCGTCCGCCGCGATTTCGTCGCCCGGAACCAGGTTGACGGTGGCCTTGCAGCGTTCTTTCGGCGGAAGGCTGTAGCCCGAGCAGCCGAGGAACACACCGGTCGATGCAGTACGAATCTGCATCGGACGACCGCACAACACGCACGGAATGTCAGTCATCACCGGCTGGTTGGCGCGCATGCCGCCTTCGGCGCTTTCGGCTACTTCGAGTTTCTTCTTGAAGTCGCCGTAGAACTCGTCGAGCACGTTTTTCCAGTCTCGTTCGCCTTGGGCCACGTCATCGAGGTTCTCTTCCATGCCGGCGGTGAAGCCGTAGTCCATGAGATTGGAGAAGCTCTCGGCCAGACGCTCGGTAACGATGTCGCCCATCTTTTCCGAGTAGAAACGACGGTTGTGCAGCGCCACGTAGCCGCGGTCCTGGATGGTCGAAATGATCGCTGCGTAGGTCGAAGGACGACCGATGCCGCGTTTTTCCATTTCTTTTACCAGGCTTGCTTCCGAGTAACGCGCCGGTGGCTTGGTGAAGTGCTGGGTCGGATCAAGCTTGATCAGCTGTATCGCGTCGCCTTGGGCCATGTCCGGCAGCACGTCGTCATCACCAGGCTTGGCGATTTGCGGCATGACGCGGGTGTAACCGTCGAACTTCAGGATGCGGCCCTTGGCGCGCAGCTCGAAATCACCGGCACCCACGGTCACCGTGGTCGACAGGTATTGCGCAGGCAGCATCTGGCAAGCGAGGAACTGGCGCCAGATCAGCTCGTAAAGCCGCTCTGCGTCACGTTCCATGCCCGACAGCTTGCTTGGCTCGGTATTGGCGTCGGAGGGACGAATCGCTTCGTGAGCCTCTTGTGCGCCTTCCTTGCTGCTGTAGACGTTCGGGTTTTCCGGCAGGTACTTCTTGCCGAATTCGCCTTCAATATAAGTACGCGCCATCGTCACCGCATCAACCGAAAGGTTGGTGGAGTCGGTACGCATATAAGTGATGTAGCCGGCCTCGTACAAACGCTGGGCCATCATCATGGTTTTCTTCACGCCGAAGCCCAGGCGGTTACTCGCAGCCTGTTGCAGAGTGGACGTGATAAAAGGTGCCGACGGCTTGCTACTGGTCGGTTTGTCTTCGCGTTTGACGATGCTGTAGCTGGAAGCCTTGAGCTTCTCCAGCGCGGCCATCGCCTGGGCTTCGTTAAGCGGTTTGAAGGCTTCGCCTTTCTCGCGAGCCACGTCGAAGCGCACGGTGGCGCCCTTGGCGGTGCCGAGGTCGGCGTGAACTTCCCAGTATTCTTCCGGGTTGAACGCGCGAATTTCGCGCTCACGCTCGACCACCAACTTCACGGCAACCGATTGCACGCGACCAGCGGACAAGCCACGGGCCACTTTGGCCCACAGCAGTGGCGAAACCATGTAACCCACCACGCGGTCGAGGAAACGACGCGCCTGCTGGGCGTTTACACGATCGATATCCAGCTCGCCCGGCTTGGAGAAGGCTTCCTGAATCGCCTTCTTGGTGATTTCGTTGAACACCACGCGCTTGTAGCGGCTGTCATCACCACCGATGGCTTCGCGCAGGTGCCAGGCAATGGCTTCCCCCTCGCGATCCAAGTCGGTTGCGAGATAGATGGTGTCAGCATCTTTGGCAAGCCGGCGCAGCTCTTCGATGACCTTTTCCTTGCCCGGGAGGATCTCGTACTGGGCTTTCCAGCCATGATCGGGATCGACACCCATGCGCGAGACCAGCTGCTTGCGCGCCTTCTCTTTCGGCGTGAGCACCGGACCTTCACCCGCGGCGGCCTTACCGCGCTTGGCGGCTGGCTCTTTGCTGGCGCTAGCCGAACCGCTGGTGGGCAGGTCTCGGATATGGCCGATACTCGACTTCACCACGTATTGGTTACCCAGATACTTGTTGATGGTCTTGGCCTTAGCCGGGGATTCCACAATGACCAGCGATTTGCCCATGGATCAGAAAATTCCTGAATTCTAGAAGTGAAAGGCGGTTGGCGCCTGACGCGGCACCGCTATATATAGTGGCTGCAAGGTGAGGTCAAGCGCAGGGTTTTGCGCGCACTCAGCTTATGGCTTCGAAAAAAGGCTCGGTTCGGCTTGCACCAAAGCAAAGCGCGGCACCTGTTCGCCGTCAACCTCGACCGACTCCAGGAACATGCTCAAGGGACGCACCCAAAAGCCGTAATCGCCATACAGGGCTTGGTAGAAGACCACTTCTTCTTCGGTTTCCGAATGTCGCGCAATGCTGAATACGCGGTACTGCGGACCTTTGTAATGTTGGTAGAGCCCAGGTTGTATCGGCATGCTTTGGCCCTCACTCAAATCTTTTCAAAATAAAAACAAAAATAAATTCAGAAAAACAAAAACCGGGGCACTTGGCCCCGGCTTCCTTCGACGAAACGCTTAAACGCGTTCGAAGACGGTGGAGATGCCTTGGCCGAGACCAATGCACATGGTGGCCACCCCGAAGGTGCCGCCATTTTGCTTCATCACGTTCAGTAGAGTGCCGGAGATACGCGCACCGGAGCAACCAAATGGGTGACCCAGGGCGATCGCGCCGCCGTGCAGGTTAACCTTCTCGTTCATCTTGTCGAGCACTTTCAAATCTTTCAGCACTGGCAGGGCCTGTGCGGCGAAAGCTTCGTTGAGCTCGAAGAAGTCGATATCGTTAATGCCTAGACCCGCGCGCTTCAGTGCTTTCTGCGTAGCCGGTACTGGACCATAGCCCATGATTGCCGGGTCCACACCTGCCACCGCCATCGAGCGGATAACCGCCATCGGCTGGATGCCCAGGTCCTGCGCACGTTGCGCCGACATCACGATCATGCACGAAGCACCGTCGGTGATCTGCGACGACGTACCGGCCGTCACGGTGCCGCCCTTCGGGTTAAACGCCGGCTTCAATGCTGCCAGGCTTTCCAGGGTGGTTTCCGGACGAATGGTTTCGTCGTAGTCGAACAGTTTCAGGAAACCGTTCTCGTCGTACCCCTGCATCGGGATGATTTCGTCTTTGAACTTGCCCTCCAGCGTCGCTTTATGAGCGAGCTGGTGGGAGCGCACGCCGAAAGCGTCCTGTTGTTCGCGAGTGATGCCGTGCATTTTACCCAGCATTTCAGCGGTCAGGCCCATCATGCCCGAGGCTTTCGCCGCGTACAGGGACATGTGCGGGTTCGGATCGACACCGTGCATCATGCTCACATGGCCCATATGCTCGACGCCGCCCACCACGAACACGTCACCGTTGCCGGTCATGATCGCTTGCGCGGCAGTGTGCAATGCGCTCATCGACGAGCCACACAGGCGGCTGACAGTCTGACCGGCAGCGGTGTGCGGGATCTGCGTCATCAGGGACGCCATGCGAGCGATGTTCCAGCCCTGCTCCAGGGTCTGGTTCACACAGCCCCAAATCACGTCTTCGACTTCGTTCGGGTCGACCTTGACGTTGCGTTCCAGCAGTTTGCTGATCAGGTGCGCCGACATGTCTTCGGCGCGGGTGTTGCGGTGCATGCCGCCCTTGGAGCGGCCCATCGGAGTACGACCGAAGTCGACAATCACGACGTCTCTTGGATTCAAGCTCATAAAATTTCACTCTCGCTCAAGTGTTTGGACGCTTAACCGAAGAACCGTTGGCCGGTTTTGGCCATTTCACGCAGCTTCGCGGTCGGGTGGTACAGCGCGCCCAAATCAGAGTACTGGTCAGCCAGGGCAACGAACTCTGCAACACCGATCGAATCGATGTAGCGCAGCGCACCGCCACGGAATGGAGGGAAACCAATACCGTAGACCAGACCCATGTCGGCTTCGGCAGCGGTTTCGACAATGCCGTCTTCCAGGCAACGCACGGTTTCCAGGCACAGCGGGACCATCATCCAGTTGATGATGTCTTCGTCTGTAACTTCGCGCTGCTCGTAAACGATCGGCTTGAGCACTTCCAGCACCGACGGGTCGGCGACTTTCTTCTGCTTGCCGCGCTTGTCAGTCTCGTAGGCGTAGAAGCCCTTGCCGTTCTTCTGGCCCAGGCGCTTGGCTTCGTAGAGCACATCGATAGCCGAACGACGGTCGTCTTTCATGCGATCCGGGAAGCCTTCAGCCATGACGTCGCGACCGTGGTGACCGGTGTCGATGCCGACAACGTCCATCAGGTAGGCAGGGCCCATTGGCCAGCCGAATTTTTCCATGACCTTGTCGATACGGACAAAGTCCACACCGGCGCTGACCAGTTTGGCGAAACCGCCGAAGTACGGGAACAGCACGCGGTTGACCAGGAAGCCCGGGCAATCGTTCACAACGATCGGGTTCTTACCCATTTTCTTGGCGTAGGCAACGGTGGTGGCAACGGCCAGCTCGCTGGACTTCTCGCCACGGATCACTTCGACCAACGGCATCATGTGCACCGGATTGAAGAAGTGCATGCCGACGAAGTTTTCCGGACGCTTGAGAGCTTTCGCCAGCAAGGTGATGGAAATGGTCGAGGTGTTGGACGCGAGAATGGTGTCCTCTTTGACCTTGTCTTCGACTTCGGCCAGAACGGCTTGCTTGACCTTAGGGTTCTCGACGACAGCTTCAACCACCAGGTCGACGTGACCGAAATCACCGTAGGACAGGGTCGGACGAATGCCGTTAAGTACTTCAGCCATTTTCGCCGGGGTCATGCGACCTTTATCAACGCGGCCTACCAGCAGTTTGGCGGCTTCCGCCAGACCTTGCTCGATGCCGTGCTCGTTGATGTCCTTCATCAGGATCGGCGTCCCTTTGGAAGCCGACTGATAAGCGATACCGCCCCCCATGATGCCGGCCCCCAATACGGCAGCCTGCTTCACGTCTTTGGCGATTTCGTCGTAGGCCTTGGCCTTTTTCTTCAGCTCCTGATCGTTCAAGAACAGACCGATCAAGCTCTGCGCGGCAGGAGTCTTGGCCAGTTTGACGAAACCGGCGGCTTCGACTTCCAGCGCCTTGTCGCGACCGAAGTTCGCCGCTTTCTGGATGGTCTTGATCGCTTCAACCGGCGCCGGGTAGTTCGGGCCAGCCTGCCCTGCCACGAAACCCTTGGCAGTTTCGAACGACATCATTTGTTCGATGGCGTTGAGCTTGAGCTTTTCCAGTTTCGGCTGACGCTTGGCCCTGTAGTCAAATTCGCCGGAGATGGCGCCCTTGACCAGGTTCAGCGCCGCTTCGTGCAATTTCTCTGGGGCGACCACGGCGTCGACTGCGCCGACTTTCAGCGCATCTTCAGGGCGGTTTTCCTTGCCGGCGGCAATCCACTCGATGGCGTTGTCGGCACCGATGATGCGCGGCAGGCGAACGGTACCGCCGAAGCCCGGGTAGATGCCCAGTTTGACTTCCGGCAGACCGATCTTGGCCTTGGTGGACATGACGCGGTAGTCCGCCGCCAGGCACATTTCCAGACCGCCACCCAGGGCGATGCCGTTGATCGCGGCGACAGTCGGGACGTTGAGGTCTTCGAAATCACTGAAAATCTTGTTGGCTTCCAGATTGCCAGCAACAAGCTCTGCATCAGGCAGCTTGAAGTTTTCGACAAATTCGGTGATGTCGGCGCCGACGATGAACACGTCCTTGCCACTGCTGACGATCACACCCTTGATCGAAGCATCTGCCTTGATAGTGTCTACGGCCTGACGCAGTTCGTTCAGGGTTAGACGGTTGAACTTGTTGACGGACTCACCCTTGAGGTCGAATTTCAATTCGACGATGCCACTTTCAAGAGCCTTAACCGTGATGGCTTTACCTTCGTAAATCATCAACTGATCTCCACGATATGGAAGCTGAACAGTACACGTCGAACGCAGGCGAATGGCTCGGCAGAGACGTTTATCGTCGATGCTAACGCCAATCCACCCGGCACACCCGCCAACGCGATAGTCGGGATTCTGTAGGAGCGATCTGTAATACAAACGCTCAATTCATACGCCCGTTTGATTTGGGTACGTCACCTTCACGGAATTTCCGACAATTGTCAATCGCCCAAAATATTGGTTGAAATGCGACTTTCCAGTCATTTCCGTACCACGAAGACCTGCAACACGCCGCTGCATGTGAGGCCATTCATAGAATCAATAGTTAGAAAAGTCGCCCTAATTCTCTGCCGACTTGTTTAACAAGCTACGCTGGCGGGACCTTGGGGAAAAAAACATCAACGCTTTTGGCGAATGCCCAGCGTAAGATCAGCTCCATACCGAATTACCGGCCTGCCTGGCCAACTCCAGCCCGATGATGATGTCGGGCTTTTTAGTGCCTGTCTGCCGGGTGTTTCGCACCATTGCGGCGCGAAATTTCCGCGATTTACGCCAGCGCTTTCAGCAGCGCATCAATATCCTGCAAAACCGTCGCTTCGCCCTTTTCACCCCAATACAAAGTGATCATCTGCTTGTCCGCTTCGATCTTGTAGACGTTAGCTGGCAATTTTTCGAAATGATTAAGCAGCGCTCTATCCTCGCAGACCTCCTGCCACTGATTGACCCACACACCGGGTGCTTTTTGCCAGTAACTCCAGCACGCCGGCTGATTGCCACGCCGCGGCCGATGGTACTGGGCGCAAGGGCTCGGCGGCTCCTGGCTCAGCCAGTGCGGCCAGTCCTGGGGCGCCAACTGCATCGCCAATCCGATGCGTCGCGCCTCCATGCGCAAGGCCATGCGGCCGCTCTGGTGGCGTGACGGCCGCAACCATGCCAGCGGACTCAGAACCACTAGCAGGATTGACACCACTATCCAGACCGTCATATGTGTACTCCCGATTCTTGATGAGCGCATTGAGTCACTTTGAGACCAATGCGCTTGAAACCAGCCATACTTACCAATATTGCAATCCTCAGGAGGAGCACCTCATGCCCTACACCCACATTCTGGTCGCTGTAGATCTAACCGAAGAGTGCGATCCTGTCATCCACCGCGCTCGCGAACTGTCGGTGAGTAGCGGCGCGAAATTGTCCCTGGTGCACATTGTTGAGCCAATGGCCATGGCCTTTGGTGGCGACGTCCCCATGGACCTGTCACAACTGCAACAACAGCAGTTCGATCAGGCCAAGGAACGCCTGGACCGACTGATCGTGAAGTATCCGGAGCTTTCCAAGGAATACAGCCACCTGACCTACGGCCAGCCACGCCAGGAGATCCACCACCTGGCCAAGGAACAAACCTGCGACCTGATCGTGGTGGGCAGCCATGGCCGACATGGCCTGGCATTGCTGCTGGGTTCGACCGCCAATGACGTGCTGCACGGTGCGCCATGCGATGTACTCGCGGTGCGCCTGCTCAGAAGCTAAACGACTCCTACGAAAAGCCCGGCGCTCATCACTGAACGCCGGGCTTTTTTATAGCAGGATCAATCAGGCATCCAGCTCGGCCCAGCGCTCGACCATTACATCGTGCTCAGACTGCAACTGCTCCAATTGAGCGATCACTGCAGCGGTCTCGGCAGCAGGACGCTGATAGAAACCGGCATCGGCCATTTGCGCCTCAACGGTAGCGATCTGCTGTTCCATGGCTTCGATCTGAGCCGGCAACATTTCCAGCTCACGTTGCAACTTGTAGCTGAGCTTCTTCTTCGCCACCGGCGCTTCTATAGCCACTGGCGCAGCTTCGGCTGTCACGACCGCGGAGGTCAGGTCGGCTTTGCCAGACTTGCTCTCGGTCACGCCCAGCAGGCGCGGCGAGCCGCCCTGACGCAGCCAGTCCTGATAACCACCGACGTATTCGCGAACCTTGCCTTCACCTTCGAAGACCAGGGTGCTGGTGACCACGTTGTCGAGGAATGCCCGGTCGTGACTGACCATCAGCACGGTACCGTTGAAGGTCAGCAAGACCTCTTCCAGCAACTCGAGGGTTTCGACGTCGAGGTCGTTGGTCGGTTCATCGAGGACCAGCAGGTTCGCTGGCTTGCTGAACAGTTTGGCCAGTAACAGACGGGCACGCTCACCACCGGACAGCGCCTTGACCGGCGTGCGGGCACGCTGCGGGCTGAACAGGAAGTCGCCGAGGTAGCTCAGTACGTGACGGCTCTGACCATCGATATCGATGAAGTCGCGACCTTCTGCGACGTTGTCGATGACGGTCTTTTCCAAGTCCAGCTGATGGCGCAACTGGTCGAAGTAGGCCACGTCGATGCGCGTCCCCTCTTCCACTGTGCCGCTGGTTGGCTGCAGACCGTTGAGCATCAGTTTCAGCAAGGTTGTCTTGCCGGTACCATTGGCGCCGAGCAGACCAATACGGTCGCCGCGCTGCAGGACCATCGAGAAATCCTTGATCAGGAACGGGCCGCCCGGGTGAGCGAAGCTCACGTTGTCGAGGACCATCACCTGCTTGCCGGACTTGTCAGCGGTATCCAGCTGAATATTGGCCTTGCCGCTGCGCTCACGACGCTCGCTACGCTCGTTGCGCAGGGCTTTGAGGGCGCGCACGCGGCCTTCGTTACGGGTGCGGCGCGCCTTGATGCCCTGGCGGATCCAGACTTCTTCCTGGGCCAGTTTTTTGTCGAACAGCGCGTTGGCCGTATCTTCAGCCGCCAGAGAGGCTTCTTTGTGCACCAGGAAACTGGCGTAGTCGCCGTTCCAGTCGATCAGGCCGCCGCGATCCAGTTCGAGGATGCGGGTGGCGAGGTTCTGCAGGAATGAACGGTCGTGCGTGATGAACAGCACGGCGCCCTGGAAATCCTTCAGCGCCTCTTCAAGCCAGGCAATTGCACCGATGTCCAGGTGGTTGGTCGGTTCATCGAGCAGCAGCAGATCGGGTTCGGAAACCAGAGCCTGAGCCAACAGGACGCGACGACGCCAGCCGCCGGACAATTCGGCGAGGGTCTTGTCGGCCGGCAACTGCAGACGGCTCAAGGTGCTGTCGACCAATTGCTGCAAACGCCAGCCGTCACGGGCTTCAAGGTCGTGCTGGACGTGCATCAGTTTGTCCAGATCAGCGTCGGTGACGATGTTCTGGCTGAGGTGGTGATACTGCGCGAGCAGCTCGCCGACACCGTCCAGGCCTTCGGCTACCACGTCGAACACGGTCCGCTCGTCGGCTACCGGCAATTCTTGCGGCAATTCGCCAATTTTGAGGCCGGGTGCACGCCAAACAGAACCGTCATCAGGCTTCTGGTCGCCCTTGACGAGCTTCATCATGCTGGACTTGCCAGTGCCATTGCGGCCGATGATGCACACCCGCTCACCACGGGCGATCTGCCAGGACACCTTGTCCAACAACGGCATAGCGCCGAAAGCAAGGGACACATCGCTGAATTTGAGCAGGGTCATGAGCTTCTCCAAAAACCGGGCGCGCATTCTACCTGACTTGAGGCTTCAGAAGGCCGGCAATTTCACCTTCGCGACACTCTGCATGACAAATGTTGCGAACTGATGCTGACAGGCCGGCAAAGCTTTCGCCCGCTGCTGGCAAAAGGCTAAGCTACAGGTAATTCAGCGCGGGCATTGCCCGCGCTTGTCATGATTTCTCTGCCCGGACGTCTCATGCGCAGTCGCCTTTTCAGTTTTTTATCCTGTTTTCTACTTTCTGCCACTGCCGTTCAAACCGCCCAGGCGGTGGACCTGTCCACCCAGCGCCAGTATTACGATGAAGCCAAGCGTGCCCTCGCCAAGGGGGATACCGGTCCTTATTTTCGTTACAGCCAGGCCCTCAGCGATTACCCGCTGGAGCCGTACCTGGCGTATGACGAACTGACCGCCCGTCTTAAAACCGCGAGCAATGCTGAAATCGAGAAATTCCTCGCTGAGCACGGTGACCTGCCCCAGGCCAACTGGATGAAGTTGCGCTGGTTGCGTTGGCTGGCCGAACGCGGCGACTGGGCGACCTTCGTCAAGTACTACGATCCCAAGCTCAATTTCACCGAACTGGACTGCCTGAACGCGCAGTATCAGATCGGGCATAACCAGAAAACCGAGGGTTACGCCAACGCCAATAAACTCTGGCTGACCGGCAAATCCCAACCCGCCGCGTGCGATGCGCTGTTTGGTATTTGGGCCGCCGAAGGTCAACTGACCGAGCAGAAACGCTGGGAGCGCGCCAAGCTTGCCGCCCAGGCACGCAACTATCCGCTGGCCAACAGCCTGGTGAACGGTCTGACCACCCTCGCCCCTCGCGGTCGTTTGCTGGTGGAGGTGGCGCAGAAACCCGAACTGCTCAACGCTCCTTCACGGTTCATTCCGGCCGACGAGCCGATGTCCGACGTGGTTAGCCTTGGCCTGCGCCGTCTGGCGCGGCAGGATCCTGACCGGGCGATGCAGATGCTCGATAGTTATGCCAGCAGCATGCACTTCTCCCGTGACGAAAAAGTGGCGATCGCCCGGGAAATCGGCCTGTCCCTGGCTAAACGGTTCGACAGCCGCGCGCTGGACATGATGACTAAATACGACCCGGAACTGCGTGACAACACGGTGTCCGAATGGCGCTTGCGTCTGCTGCTGCGCCTGGCCCGCTGGGACGATGCCTATCAGTTGACTCGCCGCCTGCCGCCGGACCTGGCGACCACCAACCGCTGGCGTTATTGGCAGGCCCGCAGCCTGGAACTGGCGCAGCCGCAGAACCCGGAAGCGCAGACGCTTTATAAGGGCCTCGCCCGCGAGCGTGATTTCTATGGCTTCCTCGCGGCGGATCGCTCGCAGTTGCCCTACTCGCTGAACAACAAACCGCTGGTGCTCAGTCAGGCGCTGATCAACAAGGTCCGCAATACCCCAGGCGTGCGTCGGGCGCTTGAGTTTCACGCTCGCGGACAGATCGTCGACGGTCGCCGCGAGTGGTACCACGTCAGCCGCCACTTCAGCCGCGACGAAATGGTTGCCCAGGCGAAACTGGCTTACGACCTGAAATGGTATTTCCCGGCAATCCGCACCATCAGTCAGGCGAAGTACTGGGACGACCTGGACATCCGTTTCCCGATGGCCCACCGCGAAACCCTGGTGCGCGAAGCCAAGGTTCGTGGCCTGCATTCGAGCTGGGTGTTCGCCATCACCCGTCAAGAAAGTGCTTTCATGGTCGACGCCCGTTCCGGTGTCGGCGCCAGCGGCCTGATGCAACTCATGCCCGGCACCGCCAAGGAGACCTCGCGCAAGTTCAGCATTCCGCTGGCCTCGCCGCAGCAAGTGTTCGACCCGGACAAGAACATCCAGCTCGGCGCCGCCTACCTGAGCCAGGTCCACAGCCAGTTCAACGGCAACCGCGTCCTCGCTTCCGCCGCCTACAACGCCGGCCCGGGCCGAGTGCGTCAGTGGTTGCGCGGTGCGGACCACCTGAGCTTCGACGTGTGGGTGGAAAGCATCCCGTTCGACGAAACCCGCCAGTACGTGCAAAACGTGTTGTCGTACTCGGTGATCTACGGCCAGAAGCTCAACTCACCGCAGCCGCTGGTGGATTGGCATGAGCGCTACTTTGACGATCAATGAGCCTACTTTGAAGCGCTGACAAAAATGCCCGCATCGGTTGATGCGGGCATTTTTTTTGGGCGCTCTACTGGGTCGGTTACTTAGTCGGTTACTGGGTCGGTTGGAACATGGCGCCCATCACTGAACTGCAACGCCGCCAACCGCGCATACAGCGCGTTGCTCGCAATCAATTCTTGATGTGTGCCCACCGCTACCAGTTTCCCCTGATCCATCACCGCTATCCGGTCAGCGTTTTTCACCGTAGCCAGCCGGTGGGCGATGACCAGCGTGGTGCGGTTTTTCATCAGGCTCGGCAGGGCTTGCTGAATCAGGTGTTCACTCTGCGCGTCGAGGGCGCTGGTGGCTTCGTCCAGCAGCAGAATCGGCGCGTCCACCAGCAGCGCCCGGGCAATGGCCAGGCGCTGGCGTTGGCCGCCGGACAAACCGAGGCCACCGTCGCCAAGATGGGTCTGGTAGCCGTTGGGCATTTGCTCGATGAAGTCGTGGGCGTACGCGATTTTCGCCGCGTCCTGAACCTGGGCCAGGGTTGCCGTCGGATTGCCGTAGCGGATGTTCTCTTCGATGCTGCCAAAGAACAGTGCCGGCGTTTGCGAGACCAGGGCGAAGCAGCGGCGCAGGTCCAACGGGTCGAGTTGAGTCAGCGGCACACCATCGAGCAGGATGCGTCCTTCGACCGGGTCGTAAAAGCGCAGCAGCAAGTCATACACCGTCGACTTGCCGGCACCGGAGGGGCCTACCAATGCGACGGTTTCGCCAGTATTGATGGTCAGATTCAACCCATCAACGGCATAGCTTTCGGGACGCGAGGGGTAGGAAAAGCGCACGTCTTGCAGCACCAAGTCACCCTTCACCCGTTCAGGCAAGGTCACCAGGCCAGTGGTCGGTGGCTGGATAATGTTCTCCGAACGCAGCAACTCGGCGATCCGCTCGGCGGCGCCGGCGGCACGCTGCAGTTCGCCGATCACTTCGCTCAACGTGCCGAATGCGCTGCCGACGATCAGGCTGTAAAACACAAACGCCGCCAGCTCACCCGCGGAAATCCGCCCGGCGATGACATCCATTCCACCAACCCAGAGCATCACCCCGACCGCGCCAAGCACCAGCACGATCACCAGAGTAATCAGCCAGGCCCGCTGGAAGATCCGCTTGCGAGCAGTGCTGAACGCCTCCTCCACCGTTACGGCAAAACGCTGCTCGTCCTGGACCTGATGGTTGTAGGCCTGCACGGTTTTGATCTGGCCGAGGGTTTCGGAGACATAGCTGCCAATATCGGCAATCCGGTCCTGACTCAGGCGCGACAGGCTACGCACCCGACGGCCGAAGATCAGGATCGGCGCGATCACCAACGGCAAGGCGACCACCACGATGCTGGTGAGCTTGGGGTTGGTGATAAACAGCAAGACGATCCCGCCGATCACCATCAACAGATTGCGCAGGAACAGTGACAGCGAAGAGCCGATCACCGATTGCAGCAACGTGGTGTCGGCAGTCAGGCGCGACTGAATTTCAGAGCTGCGATTGTCTTCATAAAATCCTGGGTGCAAGTAGATCAGATGGTTGAACACCTGACGGCGGATGTCCGCGACAACGCGCTCGCCGATCCATGAGACCAGGTAAAAACGCGCAAAGGTGCCAATCGCAAGGCCCACCACCAGCAGCATAAACAGGCCGATAGACTGGTTGAGCAAATGCGGTGACTGGGTCATGAAACCCTGATCCACCAGCAGGCGAATCCCCTGCCCCATGGACAAGGTGATGCCCGCCGTGACGATCAATGCGAGCAAGGCACCGAAAGCCGGCCAGCGATAAGGCGCGACGAAACGCAAAGCCAGGCGCATGGCGCGCCGTTGACGGGATGAGAGGATGGAGATCATTCGATGGCACAACCAGTAGGGTTTGACGCGATCAAGCCTACACCGGTCGATGGGATTGAACGCTGTAAATCATAATGAGTCAGGTTAATTATGACCGCAAAGACTAGGCCCTAGACGGTATCGGTCTAAAGTCCGGGTGGCAACACGGGGGTATTTCTGGTGGACTGGTATTGCCGCCTTGGAAAGATCGCAGGGAGTTGTCACAGCCCGGTCACCTGGCGGTTCTACAGTAAGCGTACAACCTGATGAGGAGACAGGCCATGTCCTTGCAAAACAGCAGCGATGACAAGATTGAAGTGATCCGCACACAGCCAGACCAGTCGCTGGGTTGCTCAATCATTGACGAAAAAGGGCGCGAAGTACCCATCACTGAAGGCATGATCCAGGACGCTTGCCGCGAACTGGAGCAGCGATTGGTCAAGCCTGCCAAACAAGATTGATACAGCCAACGTCTTATTGACCCGGCCCCTGATGGCCGGGTTTTTTGTGGGTGCTGATCCAGAATTGAGGTGCGGCCATTCGCGAGCAAGCCCGCTCCCACAGGTTTGAGTCGTCCACCTATTTAGCGAACGACTCAAACCTGTGGGAGCGGGCTTGCCCGCGATAGCGGCCGACTCGGTCTCTAGACAGCCGTTGCGCCAAGGGCCGAGACGATCCGCTGCAATGCCAGCGAATCCCCCTCAATCCGCACCTTCAACCCATCAATCTCCCGCCGCAGCGGATAATGCTTGCGCAGTGAATCGAACGCAGCACGCTGCTCGTTCACATTGCCTACAAGGCTGCGACGGAAATCCGCATCGTCGCGGCGCGGGTCGTACACGCCACGGCACAACATGGCCAGCGCCCAGGCCGGATCGCTTTCAGCGTTCAAGGTCACTTGCGACAACCACGGCGACGGCAGCAAATCGCTCAAGACGACCTGGGCCGGTTGCCCGATAAATTTGCAATACGCCTCATAGATCTGCGCGGTCCCACGCTGTTTGCCATCGAGGCTGTAACCGGCAATGTGCGGGGTCGCCAGCACGCAGAGATCGGCCAACGCCACATCGACCTCAGGCTCGCCTTCCCAAACGTCCAGCACCGCTTGCAGGTCTTCGCGTTGCAGCAGCACCTGGCGCAGGGCGGCGTTGTCCACCACCGGGCCGCGACTGGCGTTGATCAGCCAGGTACCGGATTTGAGCTGGTTCAAGCGGTTTTTATCGAACAGATGCCAAGTCGCCTGAGCGCCGTGTTTCTTCAACGGCGTGTGCAGACTGATGACATCGCACTGCTCGATGATCTGTTCGAGGCTGACGTAATCGCCACCGTCAGCGGCCTGTCTTGGCGGATCGCAGACCAGCACCTTCCAGCCCAGACCTTGCAGAACCTTGACCAAACGGCCGCCCACTTCACCGGCACCAACGACGCCGTAGGTGCGCTGCGTCAGGTCAGCGCCTTCGATTTCGGCCAGGGTCAGCAGACTGCCGAGCACGTAGTCGACCACGCCGCGGGCATTGCAGCCAGGTGCGCTGGACCAGGTGATGCCAGCCCGCTGAAAGTAATCCAGGTCCAGGTGATCAGTGCCGATGGTGCAGGTGCCGACAAAGCGCACCTTGCTGCCTTCGAGCAACGCGCGGTTGACGTTAGTCACCGAACGCACCAGCAGCACATCGGCCTGTTCGACGGTGGCGCGGTCAATAGAACGTCCCGGCACCTGGCGGATTTCACCGAAACCTTCAAAGAAGGCATCGAGCAGCGGGATATTTTCGTCGGCAACAATCAGCATGGCAGGCTCCTTTGGCGGATCGGCAGTGTAGGCGGAGATGACCGCAGTGGGCCAGCAGGCATTAGGGGTCATCACGCCCCCTGTGGCGAGGGACACCTTCAAAGCTGATTACAAATCGGTAACACGGGATTTTTCCTGACCACTGCGTCAGGGCGTAGAATGCGTCGCCTAGCGCATCAATATCTTTGGACGTTTCGCCCTTGAATTCCGTGACTGACCGCCTCGCCGCTACTTCCCTCACCCGCCCGGCCCGGGTTCGCCTGGAGCTGAAAAACCTGCTCGGCCTGGCCCTGCCGATCATGATCGCGCAACTGGCGACCACCGCCATGGGCTTCGTCGATGCGGTGATGGCGGGCCAGGTCGGGCCACGGGATCTGGCGGCCGTGGCGCTGGGCAACTCGATTTGGGTGCCGGTGTTTCTGTTGATGACCGGCACTCTGTTAGCGACCACGCCGAAAGTCGCCCAGCGCTTCGGCGCCGGCAACCACAGCGAGATCGGCCCGATTGTGCGCCAGGCGCTGTGGCTGGCCTTGGTGGTGGGCTTGATGGCGACCACGATGCTGTTCAGCGCCGAACCGATTTTGCACATTATGAAAGTCGATCCCGAACTGATCGGCCCGTGCATGCAATACCTGCATGGCATCGCCAGCGGTTTGCCTGCGGTCGCCTTCTACCATGTGCTGCGCTGCTTCAGTGACGGCCTGGGGCGCACCCGTCCGGCCATGGTGCTGGGCCTATGCGGACTGGCGCTGAACATTCCGCTGAACTACGTCTTCATCTATGGCCACTTCGGTGTGCCGGCCATGGGCGGTGTCGGTTGCGGTTGGGCCACGGCGATCGTGATGTGGGTAATGGCGCTGGGCATGGCCGGCTGGGAGCGCTGGGCGCCCGCGTATCAGTCGAGTCAGTTGTTCAGCCGTTTCGACTGGCCGCAATGGTCGGTGATCAAACGCCTGCTGGGCATCGGCCTGCCAATCGGCATCGCGGTGTTCGCCGAGTCAAGCATCTTCGCTGTCATTGCGCTGCTGATCGGCAGCCTCGGCGCGACGGTGGTGGCCGGGCATCAGATCGCGCTGAACTTCAGCTCGCTGGTGTTCATGATTCCCTACTCCCTGGGCATGGCCGTGACCGTGCGGGTCGGTCAGGCGCTCGGCCGTCAGCAACCCCGCGAAGCCCGCTTTGCCGCCGGGGTCGGCATGGGCACGGCGCTGGCTTATGCGTGCATTTCCGCGAGCATGATGCTGCTGCTGCGTGAACACATCGCAACGATCTATACGGCTGATCCGACGGTGATTCAGGTCGCGACGATGCTGATTGTGTATTCGGCGCTGTTCCAGTTTTCCGATGCGATTCAGGTCACTGCAGCCGGTGCGTTACGCGGCTATCAGGACACTCGGGTGACGATGATCCTGACGCTGTTCGCTTACTGGGGGATTGGTTTGCCAGTGGGTTACGCGCTGGGCCTGACCGACTGGTTTGGCACGCCGAGCGGCCCGAGCGGGCTGTGGCAGGGCTTGATCGTGGGATTGAGTTGCGCGGCACTGATGCTGTCGATCCGCCTGACGCGCAGCGCACGCAAGCGGATTCGCATCAGTCATTCGGCAGCTTAAGCGAGCTTCTTGCGGATCCAGTAGAGGTAGGTGCCTGCCTCTTCGTGCTGCGCAACCAATTCGTGGTCGAGAAACACGCAGAACTTGGGAATGTCGCGACGGGTCGACGGGTCGGTGGCTATCACCTTGAGCAAACCGCCGGGCGCCAGATCACGGATGTGCTGGTGCAGCATCATCACCGGTTCCGGGCAGTTGAGGCCGGTGGCATCGAGGGTGCCGTCTACCGGCGTATCAATCATTTCACTCATGATTCACTCCTGAAACTTGCCGGCATTGTCGCGCATTGCCGGGTATCTAGTCACTGACAGCTGATCGTTCCCACGCTTTGCATCACATCCAAAGGCGGAACGCGGAGCGTCCCCGGCGGCATTCCCACGCAGAGCGTGGGAACGATCAGTGCACCAAATCAGCGGGACTTGGGTTTCTTTGTGTCCAGTCGGCGCAAGTGGCAGGTCACTTCTTCACGGTCGTGGTACAGCTGTTTGCAGCCGATCTCGACCCGAATGCCGCGTTCCTTGAACCCGTCGGCAATGCGCTCCAGCAATCGCTTCACTTCGGCGTAACGCTGTTTCATTGGCAGTTTGAGGTTGACCACCGCTTCGCGGCAATGCCCCTCGCCAATCCATTCTTCCAGCATCGCGGCGTTGCGCGCCGGTTTCTCGACGATGTCGCAGACCATCCAGTCCACCGGTTGCTTGGGCTTGAACGTGAAACCGTCGGCCATCAAGTGTTGCACCAGACCCGTGTCCATCAGGCTTTCGGCCATCGGACCGTTGTCGATCGCCGTCACCAGCATGCCGCGGTTGACCAGTTGCCAGGTCCAACCACCGGGCGCGGCGCCAAGGTCGACGCCAGTCATATCACTGTGCAGACGCTCATCCCACTGATCGCGAGGAATGAAGTGGTGCCAGGCCTCTTCCAGCTTCAGGGTCGAACGGCTTGGCGCATCGCGCGGAAACTTCAGACGCGGAATGCCCATCGGCCACATCGCCGAGTTATTCGACTCGGCCAGCCCCATGAACACTTCGCGGCCACTTTTAAACGTCAGCAGCAGGCGCGGTTTATGGGCATCTTCAACCAGTTTGCCAGCCGCCATCAGCGCCTTGCGCAGGTGGCCTTCGAACTTCTTGCAGAAGTTCGACAGTTCCTTGCCATCGTTGGTGTCGACCATTTGCAACCACAGGCTGCCGCACAGCGGAAAGTCTGCCATGTGGGCGAGGATTACGCTGATGCGGTCGGTTTCCGGCAGATCGATGAAGATCCCGCGAGCCCATTGGCGCGGGAAGATCAGATCGGCGAAACGCTGACCACGCATTAGGCGCTCGGCGCCGTCTTCTTCGGTGCAGATGAATTCAGCGCAGGCGCTGGCCGTCTTGGCCTTGGCATAACCGGCCACGTTCAGCCGCGCGGCGTGTTCGGAAATCTCGGAACAGACTTCGCTTTCGAAGCCCGGCCGGCAATGCATAAAGAGGGTGTTCATTCATACTCCTGGGCAGATGGCGAGAAATTCAACCACTGCGCGATGCCCAGACTTGCGTTGAAGCAAAGCCTGTCACGAAAACCGGCGCATGATAGCCGAGTTCGGAACCTTGGACCTGGCCATAGAGTCCAGTTATTAGCCTTAAGCACCAAACAGGACTAGGTTTAAACCTCAGTTCGTTCCCTCAGTCCGTAGCCGTGCGGACCCAAAGGAGTTATTTCAATGCCGTCCCTCGATAGCCTGAAAACCCTTAAAACCTTACAAATCGACGACAAGACCTATCACTACTTCAGCTTGCCGGATGCCGCCAAAAGCCTGGGCGACCTCGACAAGCTGCCCATGTCGTTGAAAGTGCTGCTGGAAAACCTGCTGCGCTGGGAAGATGAAAAAACCGTCACCGGCGCCGACCTTCGGGCGATTGCCGCCTGGCTCAAAGAGCGTCGCTCCGACCGCGAAATCCAGTACCGCCCGGCGCGGGTATTGATGCAAGACTTTACCGGCGTGCCTGCCGTGGTCGACCTCGCCGCCATGCGCGCCGCGATGGCCAAGGCCGGCGGCGACCCGCAACGAATCAATCCGCTCTCCCCCGTGGATCTGGTGATCGACCACTCAGTGATGGTCGACAAATTCGGCAGTTCAAGCGCCTTCGAACAGAACGTCGACATCGAAATGCAGCGCAACGGTGAACGTTATGCCTTCCTGCGCTGGGGCCAAAGCGCCTTCGACAACTTCAGCGTGGTGCCGCCGGGCACCGGGATCTGCCACCAGGTGAACCTGGAATACCTGGGGCGCACGGTCTGGACCAAGGACGAGGACGGCCGCACGTATGCCTTCCCGGACACCCTGGTCGGTACCGACTCCCACACCACCATGATCAATGGCCTCGGCGTACTCGGCTGGGGTGTCGGCGGGATCGAAGCGGAAGCGGCGATGCTGGGCCAACCGGTGTCGATGCTGATCCCGGAAGTGATTGGCTTCAAACTCACCGGCAAGCTCAAGGAAGGCATCACCGCCACTGACCTGGTGCTGACCGTCACCCAGATGCTGCGCAAGAAAGGCGTGGTCGGCAAGTTCGTCGAGTTCTACGGCGACGGCCTCGCCGACCTGCCGCTGGCCGACCGTGCAACCATCGCCAACATGGCCCCGGAATACGGCGCCACCTGCGGCTTCTTCCCGGTGGACGACATCACCCTGGACTATCTGCGTTTATCCGGTCGCCCCAGCGAAACCGTGAAACTGGTCGAGGCCTACAGCAAAGCTCAGGGCCTGTGGCGTCTGCCCGGCCAGGAACCGGTGTTCACCGACAGCCTGGCGCTGGACATGGGCAGCGTCGAGGCCAGCCTTGCCGGGCCGAAACGCCCCCAGGACCGAGTATCGCTGCCGAATGTCGCGCAAGCGTTCAGTGACTTCATCGAACTGCAATTCAAACCCACCAGCAAGGAAGAAGGTCGCCTGGAAAGTGAGGGCGGCGGTGGTGTCGCGGTGGGTAATGCGGATTTGGTCGGCGAAGCGGATTACAGCGATGAAGGTCAGACCTATCGATTGAAAAACGGTGCGGTAGTGATCGCCGCGATCACCTCCTGCACCAACACTTCCAACCCAAGTGTGATGATGGCCGCCGGCCTGGTGGCGAAGAAGGCCGTGGAGAAAGGCCTCAAGCGCAAACCGTGGGTCAAGAGTTCGTTGGCCCCCGGCTCGAAAGTGGTCACCGACTACTACAAGGCTGCCGGCCTGACCCAGTACCTTGATGAACTGGGTTTTGCCCTGGTCGGCTACGGCTGCACCACGTGTATCGGCAACTCCGGGCCCTTGCCGGAGCCCATCGAAAAAGCCATTCAGGCCGCCGACCTGACCGTCGCCTCGGTGCTGTCGGGCAACCGCAACTTCGAAGGTCGCGTGCATCCTCTGGTGAAAACCAACTGGCTGGCCTCCCCACCGCTGGTCGTTGCTTACGCGCTGGCCGGCACAGTGCGCACCGACATCAGTAGCGAACCTTTAGGTACCGACAAAGAGGGCAATCTGGTTTATCTGCGGGACATCTGGCCGAGCACCCAAGAGATCGCCGACGCGGTGAATCAGGTCAACACCGCGATGTTCCACAAGGAATACGCCGAAGTGTTTGCCGGCGATGAGCAATGGCAGGCGATTGAAGTGCCGCAAGCGGCGACCTATGTCTGGCAGGACGATTCGACTTACATCCAGCACCCGCCATTTTTCGATGACATCGGCGGCCCGCCGCCGGTGGTCAAAGACGTAGCGGGTGCCAAGGTTCTCGCGTTGCTCGGCGACTCGGTGACGACCGACCACATTTCCCCGGCCGGTAACATCAAGACTGACAGCCCGGCGGGCCAGTACCTGCGCGAGAAAGGCGTGGAACCTCGGGATTTCAACTCCTACGGCTCCCGGCGCGGCAACCATGAAGTGATGATGCGCGGTACGTTTGCCAACATCCGCATCCGTAACGAGATGCTCAGCGGCGAAGAAGGCGGCAATACGATCTACATTCCCACCGGAGAGAAAATACCGATCTACGACGCGGCCATGCGTTATCAAGCCTCGGGCACGCCGCTGGTGGTGATTGCCGGGCAAGAATACGGCACCGGTTCGAGTCGCGATTGGGCGGCCAAGGGCACCAATTTGCTGGGAGTCAAAGCGGTCATTGCGGAAAGTTTCGAACGAATTCACCGCTCCAATCTGGTGGGCATGGGCGTGTTGCCGTTGCAGTTCAAGCTGGATCAAAACCGCAAGAGCCTGAACCTGACCGGCAAGGAAACGCTGGATATTCTGGGTTTGACAGGCATCGAGCTGACACCGCGGATGAACCTGACGCTGGTGATCACCCGTGAAGACGGCAGCCGCGAGAAAATCGAGGTGCTGTGCCGGATCGATACCCTTAACGAGGTGGAGTACTTCAAGTCGGGGGGGATTTTGCATTACGTGTTGCGGCAGTTGATTGCGTCGTAACAGCTTGCTGACACAGACACCGCCTTCGGGCGGTGTTTTTGTTTGTGTGCTGTTTATAATCGCCGCCCTCGCAACATCCACTGATCTGCGGCCGACTCGGCTGGTGGGCCGGGATCTCTGTCGTGCTGGGTTGGCGGCCGCCATCGCCACCCATTTCGGCTTGAACCTGCTGCACTTCGGCCTGCTCACCTATCCGATGCTCTCCGGCTGAAGCAATGGCCGTTTTGCGACGTGCTGCTGATTACTGAAAAATAATTTCAACTAATTCCTGACAGCGCCGACAACCACTGAAAGCCTTGCGGATTGAAAAAGCCATGCGTAACAACCAACCCACCACACAACGCGAACGGACCTTCCCGGCTCAGCAACGGTTAATTTCCACCACCGATGCCAAGGGCGTGATCACCTACTGCAACGACGCGTTCGTCGAAATCAGCGGTTACTCCCGTGAGGAACTGATCCGTGCACCGCATAACCTGGTCCGTCACCCTGACGTCCCGGCCGCGGTGTTCGCGCACATGTGGGGCACACTGAAACAAGGCTTGCCATGGATGGGCATCGTCAAAAATCGCTGCAAAACCGGCGATCACTACTGGGTTAACGCCTACGTCACACCGGTTTTCGACGGCAACCAAGTGATCGGTTACGAGTCGGTGCGGATCAAACCCACCGCCGAACAGATCCGCCGTGCCGAAGCACTCTACCAACGCATCAACCAGGGCAAGTCGGCGATTCCTGCAACAGACAAATGGCTGCCGGTGCTGCAGGACTGGCTGCCGTTCATTCTGGTCAGCCAACTGAGCTTCATGATCGGTGCGTCGCTCAACTCCCAATGGGGTTTTGCGTTGGCCGCCGGTCTCTCCGTGCCATTGGGCTTGCTGGGTTTGAGCTGGCAGCAGCGCGGCCTCAAGCGTCTGCTGCAACTGGCCGGGCAGTCGACCTCCGACCCGCTGATCGCGCAGATGTACACCGACAGTCGCGGCGCTCAAGCACGTCTGGAGATGTCGATCCTCAGCCAGGAAGCGCGCCTGAAAACTTGCCTGACCCGTCTGCAGGACACCGCCGAGCACCTGACCGAACAAGCGAAACAGTCCGACACCCTGGCGCACAACAGCTCCACCGGCCTGGAACGTCAGCGCGTCGAAACCGAGCAAGTGGCCACCGCCGTCAATCAGATGGCCGCCACCACTCAAGAAGTCGCCAGCCATGTGCAGCGCACTGCCGACGCCACCCAGGAAGCCAATCGCCTGACCGGTCGCGGCCGCGACATCGCCGGGGAAACCCGCGAAGCCATTCAGCGTCTGTCGGTGGTGGTCGGTGAAACCGGTATGACCGTGACTCAACTGGCCAAGGACAGCGACGAAATCGGTGGCGTGGTCGATGTGATCAAAGGCATCGCCGACCAGACCAACCTGCTGGCCTTGAACGCCGCCATCGAAGCGGCCCGTGCCGGTGAGATGGGGCGTGGGTTTGCGGTGGTTGCCGACGAAGTCCGTCAACTGGCGCAACGCACCAGCGAATCCACCGGGCAGATCCACGCGCTGATCGCCAAGCTCCAGCAAACCGCCAGCACTGCAGTTCAAACCATGGAAGCCGGGCATCGCCAGGCAGAAGAAGGTGTGGCGCGGGTACTGGAAGCGGACCAGGCGCTGGTGGGCATCAGCGAAGCGGTGGCCAACATCACCGACATGACCACCCAGATCGCCGCGGCTACCGAAGAACAAAGCGCTGTCGCCGAAGAAATCAGCCGCAACATCAGCAACATCTCACAACTGGCGGATAAGACGTCGGAACAGGCTCAACACTCGGCGTTGTTGAGTGAAGAGCTGACGAAGACGGCGAATACTCAGTATTCGTTGGTGGCTCGGTTTAACCGCTGATCGTCCTGATCGTTCCCACGCTCCGCGTGGGAACGATCGCTTAACCAAGGAAATCAGCTACCTTTTGCGCCGCAGCTTCCAAATGCTGCTCATGCGTAAACCCCGAAGCCTTCAACGGCTTCAAGTCATGATCCCCCGCGACCAGCCAAAACACTTCGATACTCGGCGCCAACTTATAGCCCTCGACCGACTCACGATTGCCCAACGCGTCCCGCTCACCCTGCACAACCAACGTCGGCGTCTTGAGCGCGGCCAAATGCTCGACCCGAGGTTTCTCCGGTTTTCCCACCGCATAAAACGGATAACCCAGACACACCAACCCATCCGCTCCCAACTCATCGGCCAGCAAACTCGCCATCCGCCCGCCCATGGACTTGCCGCCAATGGCCAGACGTCCGGCGACATGGCGTCGCACCACGGCATACACCTCACGCCAGCACTCGAGCAGTTTCGGCGCCGGATTCGGTGGGCGTTTGCCGCCATCAATGCGCCGTTGCGCCATGTACGGAAACTCGAAACGCAGCACGTTGACCCCAGATGCAGCAAGGCGCGCAACCATGTCGTTCATCCAACCGCTGTCCATCGGTGCACCGGCACCGTGAGCCAGAATCAGCGTCGTCGATGACGGCGCCGAGGCGGCGTCCCACAGCCAGCCATGTTCCGCCACACACTGCGCCCATTGATCCCCGTCAATACTGGCCTTGTGCTCTTTGTCCATGCTTGCCTCGCTTTTAGTCTGCCTATAACTCCAGGCGAAGGGAGCGTCTGCCGTGCGGCTTACTCGCAAAGGCAGGCCTTCACTTCGGCTGAACCGTGGATGGGGAACCATGAACACTTCTATCAGTACCGCCTACAACTACAAGGTGGTCCGCCAATTCGCCATTATGACGGTGGTGTGGGGCATCGTCGGCATGGGGCTCGGGGTTTTTCTCGCGGCCCAATTGGTCTGGCCTGAACTCAACTTCAATCTGCCGTGGACCAGCTTCGGGCGCCTGCGCCCGTTGCACACCAACGCGGTGATCTTCGCGTTCGGCGGTTGCGCCTTGTTCGCCAGTTCGTTCTATTCGGTGCAGCGCACCTGCCAAACACAGCTGTTCGCGCCGAAAATCGCCGCGTTCTGCTTCTGGGGCTGGCAAGTGGTGATCCTGCTGGCGGCCATCAGCTTGCCGCTGGGTTACACCAGCTCCAAGGAATACGCCGAGCTGGAATGGCCGATCGACATTTTGATCACCATCGTCTGGGTCGCCTACGCCGTGGTGTTCTTCGGCACGCTGGCGAAGCGCAAGACCAAGCACATCTACGTCGGCAACTGGTTCTTCGGTGCATTCATCATCACCGTGGCGATTCTGCACATCGTCAACAACCTTGAGCTGCCGGTGAGCTTCACCAAGTCCTACTCGGTGTACGCCGGTGCGACCGATGCCATGGTTCAGTGGTGGTACGGGCACAACGCCGTAGGCTTTTTCCTCACCGCCGGTTTCCTCGGGATGATGTACTACTTCGTGCCGAAACAGGCCGAGCGTCCGGTGTATTCCTACCGCTTGTCGATCGTGCACTTCTGGGCGCTGATCACCCTGTACATCTGGGCCGGCCCGCACCACTTGCACTACACCGCGCTGCCGGACTGGGCCCAGTCGCTGGGCATGGTGATGTCGCTGATCCTGCTCGCCCCAAGCTGGGGCGGGATGATCAACGGCATGATGACGCTCTCGGGCGCCTGGCATAAGTTGCGCAGCGACCCGATCCTGCGCTTCCTCGTGGTTTCGCTGGCGTTCTACGGCATGTCGACCTTCGAAGGGCCGATGATGGCCATCAAAACGGTTAACGCCCTCTCCCACTACACCGACTGGACCATCGGCCACGTTCACGCCGGCGCTCTCGGTTGGGTAGCGATGATCTCCATCGGCGCGCTGTACCACATGATCCCGAAAATCTTTGGCCGCACGCAGATGCACAGCATCGGCCTGATCAACGCGCACTTCTGGCTCGCCACCATCGGCACCGTGCTGTACATCGCTTCGATGTGGGTCAACGGCATCGCCCAGGGCCTCATGTGGCGCGCAGTCAATGAAGACGGCACGCTGACCTACTCCTTCGTCGAAACCCTGGTGGCCAGCCACCCAGGCTTCGTCGTGCGACTGGTGGGCGGCGCGATTTTCTTCAGCGGCATGTTGCTGATGGCCTACAACACCTGGCGCACCGTGCGGGCCTCGCAGCCTGCCGAAGTCGCCGCTGCTGCGCAGATCGCCTGAGGAGGCCGCCATGAAACACGAAACAATCGAGAAAAACGTCGGCCTGCTGATGTTGCTGATGGTGTTGGCCGTGAGCATCGGCGGTCTGACCCAGATCGTCCCGCTGTTCTTCCAGGACGTGACCAATAAGCCGGTGGAAGGCATGAAGCCCTACACCGCGCTGCAACTGGAAGGTCGCGACATCTACATCCGCGAAGGCTGCGTCGGCTGCCATTCGCAGATGATCCGCCCGTTTCGCGCCGAGACCGAACGCTACGGCCACTACTCGGTGGCCGGTGAAAGCGTCTGGGATCACCCGTTCCTGTGGGGCTCGAAACGTACCGGACCGGACTTGGCCCGGGTCGGCGGTCGCTACTCCGAAGACTGGCATCGCGCGCATTTGTACAACCCGCGCAACGTGGTGCCGGAATCGAAAATGCCCGGCTATCCGTGGCTCGTGGACAACCCACTCGACAGCAGCCACACCGAAAGCAAGATCAAGGCGATGCGCACCCTCGGCGTGCCGTACACCGACGACGACATTGCAGGCTCAGTCGCCTCGCTCAAGGGCAAGACCGAAATGGACGCACTGGTCGCTTACCTGCAAGTGCTTGGCACATCCATCAAGAGCAAGAGGTGAGCCATGGCCATGCCCTTTGAAATAGTGAGCGAAATGAGCAGTGGAATGATCCGCGGCCTGGGCACGGTCGTGGTGTTCCTGGCCTTTGTCGGCCTGACGCTGTGGGTGTTCAACGGCAAGCGCAATCCGGAATTCGCCGAAGCGCGTTTGCTGCCGTTCGCCGATGAACCCCTATCCGACGATGCCACCCAAGAACCTGAAACAAGGAGTACCCGGCCATGACCACCTTCTGGAGTACGTGGATCTGCGTACTGACCATCGGCAGCCTGATCGGCCTGACCTGGCTGCTGATCGGCACCCGCAAGGGCGAAACCAAGGGCAGCGTCGACCAGACCATGGGCCACAGCTTCGACGGGATCGAGGAGTACGACAACCCGCTGCCGCAGTGGTGGTTCATGCTGTTCGCCGGCACGCTGGTGTTTGCCGTGGGCTATCTGGTGCTTTACCCAGGGCTGGGCAATTGGAAAGGCGTTCTGCCGGGTTACGAGGACGGTTGGACCGGCGTCCACGAGTGGGAAAAGGAAATGGCCAAGTCGGATGCGAAGTTTGGACCGATCTTCGCCAAATTCGCAGCGATGCCCGTGGAAGAAGTGGCCCAGGATCCGCAAGCGCTGACAATGGGCGGTCGCCTGTTTGCCTCCAATTGCGCGGTCTGCCACGGCTCTGATGCCAAGGGCGCCTTTGGCTTCCCCAATCTGGCTGACAACAGCTGGCGCTGGGGCGGCCATGCCGACACCATCAAAGCCACGATCATGGGCGGTCGCATGGCCGCGATGCCGGCCTGGGGAGTAATCCTCGGTGATGCCGGGGTGAAGAATGTCGCGGCGTATGTGCGGCATGACCTGGCCGGCCTATCGTTGCCTGCCGACAGCGGCGCCGACCTGAAAGCCGGACAGCAAGCGTACAGCACGATGTGCGTAGCCTGTCACGGGGCGAACGGCCAGGGCACTGAAGCCATGGGTGCGCCGAATCTGATGCAACCGGCCGGTTTTATCTATGGAACAGGCCTGACGCAGCTTGAACAAACGATTCGTCATGGCCGCCAGGGCCACATGCCGGCGCAGAACGAACTGCTCGGCAACGACAAGGTGCAACTGCTGGCCGCCTACGTTTACAGCTTGTCACAGGGTCTGACCACCCAGCGTTTGCAGGCTGAAGGCAAACACGAATAAATCTCGACCGCTCTGCTGCCGCATTCTTTGGATGCGGCAGTTCCCTGCCCCTTTGCGACCCATTGTCGCACCCTCCGTTAGTCCTCCTTTCAGTTCCCCAGATTCGGGGCTAAGCTTGCTCCGATGCGGACTGGCGTGAGCCGGTTCCAGGTCGACCCAACCCCGATGTGTTCGACGAATCTGCTCGATGACAAGCCGCAAAGGCTGGTAGATACCGGCTGTCCTGCCAATTGCCATCTGTCACCCGATCGTTATGTTTGAACATACCCCGTTACATCCGACCTGACCCCCTCACCATTTTCGTCTGCCGCGACATTTTGCCCTTGGGCAATTTTGTCCTTACGCGGCGCATGGAAAGGCCGCAGAATCAGCTTTTGAAAGCATTGACCCAGGTCATGGCGCGTTGCAATGACCCCCCGCTTTCTCCATACTTGCGACCGATTTTTACTCCTAATAAAACACCCAAACCGTGGAACCTTAGAATGAGCACAGCAATCAGTCCGACTGCTTATAACTATAAGGTAGTCCGCCAGTTCGCCATCATGACGGTGGTCTGGGGGATCCTTGGCATGGGGCTCGGTGTCTTCATTGCCTCGCAACTGGTCTGGCCGGAGTTGAACTTCGGTCTGGAATGGACGAGCTTTGGACGCCTGCGCCCGTTGCACACCAACCTGGTGATTTTCGCCTTCGGTGGTTGTGCACTGTTTGCCACTTCTTATTACGTCGTGCAGCGAACCTGCCAAACGCGACTGATTTCCGACAGTCTCGCGGCCTTCACCTTTTGGGGTTGGCAAGCGGTGATCGTCGGTGCAGGCATTTCCTTGCCGCTGGGCTACACCACGTCCAAGGAATACGCTGAATTGGAATGGCCTATCGCCATTTTGCTGGCCATTGTCTGGATCACCTACGCCGTGGTGTTCTTCGGCACCATCACCAAGCGCAACACCAAGCACATCTATGTGGGTAACTGGTTCTACGGTGCCTTCATCGTTGTGACGGCGATGCTGCACATCGTCAACCACGCTTCCCTGCCGGTCAGCTTGTTCAAGTCCTACTCGGCCTACGCCGGTGCGACGGACGCGATGATCCAGTGGTGGTACGGCCACAACGCGGTGGGTTTCTTCCTGACCACCGGCTTCCTGGGGATGATGTACTACTTCGTTCCGAAGCAGGCCGAGCGTCCGATCTACTCCTATCGTCTGTCGATCGTGCACTTCTGGGCGCTGATCACCCTGTACATCTGGGCCGGTCCGCACCACCTGCACTACACCGCTCTGCCGGACTGGGCTCAGTCGCTGGGCATGGCGATGTCGATCATCCTGCTGGCGCCAAGCTGGGGCGGCATGATCAACGGCATGATGACCCTGTCGGGCGCCTGGCATAAGCTGCGCACCGACCCGATCCTGCGCTTCCTCGTTGTATCGCTGGCCTTCTACGGCATGTCGACCTTCGAAGGCCCGATGATGGCCATCAAGACCGTCAACTCGCTGTCTCACTACACTGACTGGACCATCGGCCACGTACACGCCGGTGCGTTGGGCTGGGTGGCGATGATCTCGATCGGTGCCATCTACCACATGATCCCGAAACTGTTCGGTCGTACGCAGATGCACAGCATCGGTCTGATCAACGCGCACTTCTGGCTCGCGACCATCGGTACCGTTCTGTACATCGCTTCGATGTGGGTCAACGGCATCACCCAGGGTCTGATGTGGCGTGCAATCAACGACGACGGCACCCTCACCTACTCGTTCGTCGAAGCGCTGCAAGCCAGCCATCCTGGTTTCATCGTTCGCGCCCTGGGCGGTGCGTTCTTTGCCAGCGGCATGCTGTTCATGGCCTACAACGTATGGCGTACCGTACGTGCCTCGAACCCGGCTGAAGCCGAAGCCGCCGCTCAGATTGCTGTAGTTGGAGCTCACTGATGAAGCATGAAGCAGTCGAGAAGAACATTGGCCTGCTGGCCTTCTTCATGGTGATCGCCGTCAGCATCGGCGGCTTGACCCAGATCGTTCCGCTGTTTTTCCAGGATGTCACCAACAAGCCGGTCGAAGGCATGAAGCCTCGCACCGCCCTTGAACTGGAAGGCCGCGACATCTACATCGCCAACGGTTGTGTCGGCTGCCACTCGCAGATGATCCGCCCGTTCCGTGCTGAAACCGAACGTTACGGCCACTACTCGGTTGCCGGTGAAAGCGTCTGGGACCACCCGTTCCTGTGGGGTTCCAAGCGTACCGGTCCGGACCTGGCCCGTGTCGGTGGTCGTTACTCCGATGACTGGCAGCGTGCGCATTTGTACAACCCGCGCAACGTGGTGCCTGAGTCGAAAATGCCGGCCTACCCGTTCCTCGTGGAAAACAAGCTCGACGGCAAAGACACCGCCAAGAAAATGGAAGTGTTGCGCACGCTCGGCGTCCCTTACACCGACGAAGACATCGCCGGTGCCCAGGATGCTGTGAAGGGCAAAACCGAAATGGACGCGCTGGTGGCCTATCTGCAAGGCCTGGGCACCATCATCAAAAGCAAACGGTGATTTAGATGGATATCGGGATGATTCGTGGCCTGGGCACCGTTGTTGTGATGGTGGCCTTCATCGGTCTGGCGTTGTGGGTGTTCAGTCCCAAGCGCAAGTCGGAGTTTGAAGACGCGACCTTGCTGCCTTTCGCGGATGATCCCGAAGCCATCAAGCACGTCGAGCAAGCTTCTAGGAGTAACAAAGAATGACTACGTTCTGGAGTCTGTACGTCACAGTCCTCAGCCTCGGCACGATCTTCACCCTGACCTGGCTGCTGCTGTCCACCCGCAAGGGCCAGCGCAGCGAAGCCACCGAAGAAACGGTTGGCCACTCCTTCGACGGGATCGAGGAGTACGACAACCCACTGCCGAAATGGTGGTTCATGCTGTTCGTGGGCACCATCATCTTCGCCCTGGGCTACCTGGTTCTGTACCCGGGCCTGGGTAACTGGAAAGGCCTGCTGCCGGGTTACAACTACCTCGATAACGACAAGCAGACCGCGTTCGCCAACGGCCAGAACGGCTGGACCGGCGTTCACGAGTGGGAAAAGGAAATGGCCAAGTCGGACGCCAGGTTCGGCCCGATCTTCGCCAAGTTCGCTTCCATGCCCATCGAAGAAGTGGCCAAAGACCCGCAAGCCCTGAAAATGGGTGGCCGCCTGTTCGCCTCCAACTGCTCGGTTTGCCACGGTTCCGATGCCAAGGGCGCTTATGGCTTCCCTAACTTGACCGACGCCGATTGGCGCTGGGGCGGCGAGGCAGAAACCATCAAGACCACCATCATGGGTGGCCGTCACGCGGTCATGCCGGCGTGGGCCGAAGTGATCGGCGAGCAAGGCGTCAGCGATGTTGCCGCATTCGTACTGACCAACCTTGATGGCCGCAAGCTGCCGGAAAGCACCAAGGCTGATCCGGTTGCCGGGCAGAAACTGTTCGCTGCCAACTGCGTGGCGTGCCACGGTCCGGCAGGCAAAGGTACACCAGCAATGGGCGCACCTGACCTGACTCACCCGGGCGCGTTCATCTACGGTTCGAGCTTCGCTCAACTGCAGCAGACCATCCGTTACGGCCGGCAGGGCCAGATGCCTGCGCAGGAACAGCTGCAAGGCAACGACAAGGTTCACCTGCTGGCGGCTTACGTCTACAGCCTGTCTCACGGTGAGAAGGCTCCGGTGGCGGACGCCCAGTAAGGCAAACGTTTCAAGCAATAAAAAACGGCCCCGCCAATGTGAATTGGCGGGGCCGTTTTCATTTCTGCCTCAAACCTGCTTACTTCAACACAGGAATGAGCTTCACGACTTCACGACTAGGCCAGTTACTTTTTTGTACTGCGCTGATTTTCAGAGACTTTCGATCTTCGGTAAAACTGCCAATCAGATAGGTTTGCTGAGAAGCAGATCCGCTCATGAATACCGGCACTTCGCCAAACAACTCCCATTTTTTGGCATACGTATGGACCCCTACCCCCCAGTGATCATGCCCGCCAAATACAGCAGTCACTTTGTATTGCTCGATCATCTGCTTAAACCGGGAAATTTGCGCATCACTGCCTGCCCAGTCATAAACCTTGTGCATATTGAGAATGATAATTTTGCCCTGCGCTCTCGCGTTCTTTAGATCACGCTCAAGCCAGTTCAACGCATCAGTCACTTCAAAGGACGTTCGAGCAAACGGACTACCGGAAGTAAAACTTACGGCATACGTCGGCTCGTTATTCAACTGAACCACATGTACATCACCGAACTCCTTTGAGTAGGCGAGACTGCCGTAATAAATCGTCCCAAGACCCGCACTTCTTGCCGCCAGGTCCATGGACACCCCCTTCCCCCAATAGCGCGCCTTGAGGTCATTGATACTCCCGGCCGCACAACTATTCAAAAAACAATCGTCTACGTTATTGGCATAATCATGATTACCCAGACCGTAATCATAGAGCCCCTCCAGTTTATTCTCGAACACCGATTTCATATATGAGCGCTCGCCCCCATGACCAAAGGCGGTGATATCTCCGTTAATCATCACTGGTATCCGCGACGCGCCGCCATTGAGCGCTCTGAAGCTGGCAATGTCGGAATACTGAAGTTCTATCAGTTCTCGTGATCGTCTTTCTTTGTTCGGGTCCGTAAGGTTCTCATCGGTGAGGTCGCTCCACGGGTACTGCGAATCTGAAGCAAATATCATATGCCGAGGCGAATCTGCAGCGTATGCCCCCGACATGACCGACAACACGGCAAGACAGCTCAATACTTTATACATTTTAGATAACATAGAATTCCATTTCCAAAACAGCGTGATTTTCAGTTGAGTTACAAACTCCAGTTAAAAACTAACGTAAAGCGGCGCTCAAAACAAACCCTCGCAATACTCCGCACAGCAAAACTTATTACAAGACTCATCCACTGCCTATTTAATAAATTGAAACCTATGCTTGATAGCACCTGACTGCTGACAGCTGATAGTTTTACTTCCAGATTGATGACGGGGTAAAAAGACCACTTCTCAAACACCCTCATCAACGCCAACCCAACCGTTATTCAACACACAAGGAAGTCATTATGTCCGAGCAAAACACTAGCACCCACCACCCCGACAACATTGAACATCTAACGAACAATGAAGATGCACCACTGACAGAAGTGGTCAACGAAACAAGCATCCCGAAACCTCGTGCAAAGTTCGCGAATATCGAAAGCAGCGCAGATAGAAAACGCGGTACCGGCGGACTGGACAGCTTGGGAGGCGGCCGGCTTCCTTGAGGTTGGGCTAACCGCCGCAGTTATGGAGTGCAGCGCAGCGCGCTGCACTCCATTGCGGTATCGCGCGTCGGTGCCAAGGAGGAATATGATTCGTCTATAGTCAATTGACCTGCATCACGTTTTGTTACATTCGCTACACCATTCGAGATTTTTCACCAACGCGACTAAAGGTCGCACCCTTGGGCTAGAGCTACAGGCGTATCATTGCGCCACTGCAACACCTCTTTTTGACCGCGGTCGGCATGTACTGACCGGGGCATTTTTCCACTGCCGTGGGATGCAATGATGAGCAACCAGATTCCGGTACACGACGTCACACCTGCCAAGAACAACAGTGTCGACCTCTACGCCTCTCGAGAAAAGATCTACACCCGCGCCTTCACCGGCCTGTTCCGCAACCTGCGGATGATGGGCGGTGCCGGGCTGTTTCTGTTGTATTTCGGTACGGTCTGGCTGAGCTGGGGTGGCCATCAGGCCGTCTGGTGGAACCTGCCGGAGCGCAAATTCTTCATCTTTGGCGCAACCTTCTGGCCTCAGGACTTCATCCTGCTCTCGGGGATCCTGATCGTCAGCGCCTTCGGCCTGTTCTTCATTACCGTGTACGCCGGGCGAGTTTGGTGCGGCTATACCTGCCCACAGAGTGTCTGGACCTGGATTTTCATGTGGTGCGAGAAGGTCACCGAAGGCGACCGCAACCAGCGCATCAAGCTCGACAAAGCGCCCATGAGCGCCAATAAATTCCTGCGCAAACTCAGCAAACACTCGATGTGGTTGTTGATCGGCTTTGTGACCGGCATGACCTTTGTGGGTTACTTCTCGCCCATTCGCGAGCTGACCATCGACTTCTTCACGGGTGAAGCCGACGGCTGGTCGTATTTCTGGGTCGGCTTCTTCACCCTCGCCACCTACGGCAATGCCGGCTGGTTGCGCGAGCAGGTGTGCATTTACATGTGCCCGTACGCGCGCTTCCAGAGTGTGATGTTCGACAAAGACACCCTGATCGTTTCCTACGACCCGCGTCGTGGTGAAAGCCGCGGCCCGCGCAAGAAAGGCGTCGACTACAAGGCCATGGGTCTGGGCGACTGCATTGACTGCACCATGTGCGTCCAGGTCTGCCCGACCGGTATCGACATCCGCGACGGCCTGCAAGTCGAATGCATTGGCTGTGCGGCCTGCATCGATGCCTGCGACAGCATCATGGACAAGATGGATTACCCGCGCGGCCTGATCAGTTACACCACCGAGCACAACCTGTCCGGGCAAAAAACCAATAAACTGCGCCCGCGCCTGATCGGTTATGCCACGGTGCTGCTGGCGATGATCGCTTTGCTGATGACCGCGTTCTTCATGCGCTCGCTGGTCGGTTTCGACGTCAGCAAGGACCGTGTGCTGTACCGCGAGAACGCCGAAGGCCGGATCGAAAACGTCTACAGCCTGAAGATCATGAACA
Source organism: Pseudomonas sp. Hz4 (assembly GCF_054898165.1). Taxonomy (NCBI): domain Bacteria; kingdom Pseudomonadati; phylum Pseudomonadota; class Gammaproteobacteria; order Pseudomonadales; family Pseudomonadaceae; genus Pseudomonas; species Pseudomonas sp. Hz4. The sequence goes on from NZ_CM142719.1 coordinate 4,139,549, forward strand.
AGGATCAGCGCGACCACACCTACGTGCTCGAAGCCGCTGGCTTGCCGGACCTCAAGCTGCAAGGCAAGCGCGAGATCAAGGTCGCCGCAGGCGAGATCTACAGCCAGCCCGTCGAACTGTCCATGGCCCCGGAAAAACTGCCATCGAGCACCAACGAGGTGAAATTCATCCTCAAGGATGCCGATGACGACAACGTCCACATTGAAGCTCAGAGCCGGTTCATCGGCCCACAAGTTCGTTGAGAGAAGTGATCATGCCCGCAGCAAATGCCGCAAGTCCCTGGTACAAGCACCTTTGGCCGTGGATCATCATCGCCATCCTGGCGTGCTCCGTGACGCTGACCTTGTCCATGGTGACGATCGCGGTGAAAAACCCGGATAACCTGGTCAACGACAACTATTACGAGGCCGGCAAAGGCATCAACCGCTCCCTCGACCGTGAACTGCTGGCGCAGACCCTGCTGCTGCGCGCCAGCGTTCATCTGGACGACGTGACCGGCGAAGTCGATCTGCGCCTGAGCGGCAACAGCCAGCCCAAATCCCTAGAGCTGAACCTGATCTCGCCGACACAGCCGGAGAAGGATCGCAAGATCACCCTGGCGCGCAGCGAATCCGAACAGGGCCGCTACATTGGCCAGCTGAACGACAAGGTCGATGGTCGCCGCTTTGTAGAACTGCTGGGCGTACAGGACGACAAGACCTGGCGCATGTTCGAAGAAGAACAGGTCAGCCATGACAAGGATTTGCTGCTGGGTGATGAGCCGCTGCAGGGTGCGGAAGACCTGAAGAAGTAAAGTTGCAATGTGGCGAGGGGATTTATCCCCGTTGGGCTGCGAAGCGGCCCCAGCATTCTTCCAGTCATGTTTTGCTAACAGGTTTCACGACTGCTTCGCAGCCGAACGGGGATAAATCCCCTCGCCACAGAACCTGGCCCGGTTTTAACAATATTGTTTTCATGGCCACTAAGATGACCACCCAACTCCCCTGCTACCACTGCGCCCTGCCCGTCCCGGCCGGCAGCCGCTTCACCGCTGCCGTCCTCGGTGAAACCCGCGAGTTCTGCTGCCCGGGTTGCCAGGCCGTGGCCGAAGCAATCGTGGCCGGCGGCCTGGAAAGCTATTACCAGCATCGCAGCGAGTCATCGGCCAACCCCGAAGCGCTGCCGGTGCAGTTGGTGGACGAACTGGCGCTGTACGACCGCGCCGATGTACAAGCACCCTTCGTCCGCCACGAAGGCGAACTCGCCGAAACCACTCTGTTGATGGAAGGCATCAGTTGCGCCGCGTGCGGCTGGTTGATCGAGAAACACCTGCGCGGCTTGCCGGCGGTGACCGAAGCGCGCCTGAACCTGTCCAACCATCGCCTGCACGTACGCTGGGCTGCCGCGCAACTGCCGCTGAGCCAGGTGCTCAGCGAATTGCGCCATATCGGATACGCCGCCCACCCGTATCAAGCCGATCGCGCCAGCGAACAACTGGCCAGCGAAAACCGCCTGGCCCTGCGCCAACTCGGCGTGGCCGGGCTGCTGTGGTTCCAGGCGATGATGGCGACCATGGCCACCTGGCCGGAATTCAACATCGATCTCAGCCCCGAGCTGCACACTATCCTGCGTTGGGTCGCACTATTTCTCACCACCCCTATCGTGTTCTACAGCTGCGCGCCATTCTTCAAAGGCGCGATGCGCGACTTGCGCACCCGCCACCTGACCATGGATGTCTCGGTCTCGCTGGCCATTGGCAGTGCTTATATCGCCGGGATCTGGACGTCGATCACCGGCGTCGGTGAACTGTATTTCGATGCGGTGGGCATGTTCGCGCTGTTCCTGCTGGCCGGACGGTATCTGGAACGCCGCGCCCGCGAACGCACCGCCGCCGCCACCGCGCAACTGGTCAACCTGTTACCCGCCTCGTGTCTGCGCCTGAGTGCCGACGGCCAGAGCGAGCGGATCCTGCTCAGTGAATTGCGCGTCGGCGATCAGGTGCTGGTGCATCCCGGCGCAATCCTTCCGGCTGACGGCAAGGTCCTCGACGGACAGTCGAGCATCGACGAGTCCCTGCTCACCGGCGAATACCTGCCACAGCCGCGCATGCCGGGTGATGCCGTCACCGCCGGCACGCTGAATGTCGAAGGTGCATTGACCGTGGAAGTCCTGGCGCTGGGTCAAGACACCCGACTGTCCGCCATCGTCCGCCTGCTGGACCGTGCTCAGGCCGAGAAGCCGCGACTGGCGGAAATTGCCGACCGCGCCGCGCAATGGTTCCTGCTGCTGTCGCTGATTGCCGCTGCCGTCATCGGCCTGATCTGGTGGGAACTGGATTCGTCGCGGGCCTTCTGGATTGTATTGGCGATGCTCGTTGCGACATGTCCGTGCGCTTTGTCCCTGGCCACGCCGACCGCCCTCACTGCCGCCACCGGAACACTGCACAAACTCGGTTTGCTGCTGACTCGCGGTCATGTGCTGGAAGGCCTTAACCAGATCGACACGGTGATTTTCGACAAGACCGGCACGCTCACCGAAGGTCGGCTGGCCTTGCGTTCGATTCGCCCGCTCGGCGCACTCAACAGCGATCAATGCCTGAGCCTGGCCGCGGCCCTGGAAAACCGCTCTGAACATCCGATCGCCCGCGCATTTGGCCGCGCGCCGCTCGCTGCCGAAGAAGTCCACAGCACGCCAGGGCTGGGTCTCGAAGGGTTGGTCGGCGAGCAACGCCTGCGCATCGGCCACCCGGGTTTTGTCTGTGAACTCAGTGACGCTGCCGTGCCGTTGATGCCGGATGAAGCCGGTCAATGGCTGTTGCTCGGCGACAGCCAGGGGCCGTTGGCATGGTTTGTTCTCGACGACCGTTTGCGTGCCGACGCACCCGCCCTGCTCGCCGCCTGCAAGTCTCGCGGCTGGCGCACGCTATTGCTGTCTGGTGACAGCTCGCCGATGGTCGCCAGTGTCGCCGCGGAACTCGGCATCGATGAAGCCCTCGGCGGCTTGCGTCCGGACGATAAATTGCAGGTCCTGCAACAGCTGCACAAGGAAGGACGCAAGGTGTTAATGCTCGGTGACGGCGTCAACGACGTGCCAGTGCTGGCCGCCGCCGACATCAGCGTGGCCATGGGCTCGGCCACTGATCTGGCGAAAACCAGTGCCGACGCGGTATTGCTGTCGAACCGCCTCGACGCACTGGTACAAGCCTTCAGCCTGGCTCGACGCACCCGTCGGGTAATCATCGAGAACCTGCTGTGGGCCGGGCTGTACAATGGCCTTATGTTGCCGTTCGCTGCCCTCGGCTGGATCACACCGGTATGGGCCGCAGTCGGCATGTCCATCAGTTCGTTGACCGTGGTGCTGAACGCCTTGCGCCTGACTCGCATGCCAAAGACGCCTGCGGTCAGCGCCACGCCAGAAACCCGCCCGCTGCCGGCCTGAGCCGCGTGGGCATGGAGTCCAGATGCCAGCTCTCTATGTGATGATCCCGGCCGCGCTGCTGATCGTGGCCATCGCCATTTACATCTTCTTCTGGGCAGTCGACAGCGGTCAGTACGACGACCTCGACGGCCCGGCCCACAGCATTCTGTTCGACGACCAGGACCCGAACCACAAGGCGGCCGTCGACGAGGCCAGCGGCCATCCGGCCAAACCGGACGACAAGGCCCCACCCCATGCTTGAGTTGGCGCCGCTGCTGGTGTCTGCAGTGATTCTCGGTCTGCTCGGTGGTGGGCATTGCCTGGGCATGTGCGGCGGTTTGATGGGCGCGCTAACCCTGGCGATTCCTCAGGAACAACGCAGCCGACGCTTTCGACTGCTGCTGGCCTACAACCTGGGGCGAATTCTCAGCTATGCAACGGCCGGCCTGCTGATCGGCCTGGCCGGTTGGGCGGTGGCCAACAGCCCGGCGGCGATGTTCATGCGCATCATCGCCGGAATGCTGTTGGTCGCCATGGGCCTGTACCTCGCCGGTTGGTGGAGCGGCCTGACCCGCATCGAAAGCCTCGGTCGCGGCCTGTGGCGGCATATCCAGCCGGTTGCCAATAAACTGCTGCCGGTGTCGAGCGTACCCCGCGCGTTGCTCCTGGGCGCGCTCTGGGGCTGGCTGCCGTGCGGATTGGTTTACAGCACGTTGCTGTGGTCGGCGAGTCAGGGCAATGCGCTGGACAGTGCGCTTTTGATGCTCGCGTTCGGGCTGGGCACCTGGCCCGTGTTGCTCGCCACGGGGCTGGCGGCTGAACGGGTTACGGCGTTGTTGCGCAAGCGTAGCGTGCGGATGGCTGGCGGATTACTGGTGATTCTGTTCGGCATCTGGACTTTGCCGGGGCCGCATCAGCATTGGCTCATGGGCCACTGACCCTGTGGCAAGGGAGCAAGCTCCCTCGCCACAAAAGCCAACCATGGCCGCCCATCACCTTTGATGCAAATCAAGATGCCCCACCGCCCCGCCCCATAGACTCGCTGACACTGCCAGCCTATCCGGGGGAATGCCCGCATGTTGCTCGACGCCATTCGTTGGGACACCGATCTGATCCGCCGTTATGACCTGGCGGGACCGCGTTACACCTCGTATCCGACCGCCGTGCAATTCGACGGTCATATCGGCACCTTCGACCTGTTCCATGCGCTGCGCGAAAGCCGTAAGGCTCTGCGTCCGTTGTCGCTGTACCTGCATGTGCCGTTCTGCGCGAACATTTGCTACTACTGCGCCTGCAACAAAGTCATCACCAAGGATCGCGGCCGGGCTCTGCCCTATTTGCAGCGTCTGGAGCAGGAAATCCAGTTGATCGCCTGCCACCTCGACCCCGCGCAGAAAGTCGAGCAACTGCATTTCGGCGGCGGCACCCCGACCTTTCTCAATCACGATGAACTGCGCCAGCTGATGGCACAGTTGCGCAAAAGCTTCAACTTGCTGGACGACGATTCCGGCGACTACGGCATCGAAATCGACCCTCGCGAAGCCGACTGGTCGACCATGGGCTTGCTCCGTGAGCTGGGTTTCAATCGGGTCAGTATCGGCCTGCAAGACCTCGACCCGGCGGTGCAACGGGCGGTCAATCGCCTGCAAAGCCTGGAAGAAACCCGCGCGGTGATCGACGCTGCCCGCACCCTGCAGTTTCGCTCGATCAACATTGACCTGATCTATGGCTTGCCAAGACAGACACCCGAGAATTTCGCCCGCACCGTCGATGAAGTCATCAACCTGCAACCGGACCGCCTCTCGGTGTTCAACTACGCGCACCTGCCGGAACGCTTCATGCCGCAACGGCGAATCAACAGCGACGAACTGCCGACTCCGGCGCAGAAACTGGAAATGCTCCAGGGCACCATCGAGCAGCTGACCAAGGCCGGGTACCGCTACATCGGCATGGACCACTTCGCGCTGCCCGACGATGAACTGGCGATTGCTCAGGAAGATTCGACCCTGCAACGCAACTTCCAGGGCTACACCACCCACGGTCATTGCGACTTGATTGGCCTGGGCGTCTCGGCCATCAGCCAGATCGGCGACTTGTACTGCCAGAACAGCAGCGACCTGAATCAGTACCAGAACACGCTGGCCAGCGCGCAGCTGGCCACCAGCCGTGGTCTGCTGTGCAACACCGATGACCGCCTGCGACGAGCGGTTATCCAACAACTGATCTGCACTTTCAGCCTGGAATTCGCCCAGATCGAACAAGCCTTCAACATCGACTTTCAGGGCTACTTCGGCGAACTCTGGCCACAGTTGCAGGGAATGGCCGAGGACGGACTGATCGACCTTGATAACGAACGGATCACCGTACGGCCCGCCGGACGATTGCTGGTGCGTTCGGTGTGCATGGTGTTCGACGCGTACCTGGAACAGCAAAATCGCCAGCGTTTTTCACGGGTGATCTAGCAATCACCGCACTGTCGGTCTACGAAACGCTGATTAACGACCCTGCGACAAAATCGCCGCGTGCCTGAACGTCCTCCCGTGGGTTACCCTTACGGCTTATGTGTGTTTTCCCACAAGGATTGAAGAAATGTCCGAGCCAGTAAAACTGCGCGCTCATAACCAGGCCCATTGCAAGGATTGCAGCCTGGCGCCCCTCTGCTTGCCACTTTCTTTGAATCTGGAAGACATGGATGCGCTGGACGAAATCGTTAAACGTGGCCGCCCGCTGAAAAAGGGCGAATTCCTGTTCCGTCAGGGCGACACGTTCGATTCCGTTTATGCAGTACGCTCTGGCGCCCTGAAGACCTTCAGCCTGAGCGATGGCGGCGAAGAGCAACTCACCGGGTTCCACCTGCCGAGTGAACTGGTCGGCCTGTCGGGCATGGACACCGAAAAACACCCGGTCTCGGCACAAGCCATGGAAACCACGTCGGTGTGTGAAATCCCTTTCGAACGCCTTGACGAACTGGCGCTGCAACTGCCGCAACTGCGTCGTCAGTTGATGCGCGTGATGAGTCGCGAGATTCGTGACGACCAGCAAATGATGTTGCTGCTGTCGAAGAAAACCGCCGACGAGCGCATCGCCACGTTCCTGGTCAACCTGTCGGCCCGTTTTCGCGCCCGGGGATTCTCGGCCAACCAGTTCCGCCTGAGTATGTCGCGCAACGAAATCGGCAATTATCTGGGCCTGGCGGTGGAAACCGTGTCTCGGGTGTTCACTCGTTTCCAGCAAAACGAACTGATCGCCGCTGAAGGCAAGGAAATCCATATTCTCGACCCGATCCAGCTCTGCGCCCTGGCCGGCGGTTCGCTGGAAGGCTGATTTCGGCGAGTGCGGCTGAGCGAAACGGTTCAGCCGCCGTTATACTGCGTCGTTTGCAGCCTGCCAGGATTCTTCGACTATGGCCTTCGACTCCTTCGACATCAAATCCCTCATCCGCCCCGTGATCGACTTTCCCAAGCCGGGCGTGATCTTTCGCGACATTACCCCGCTGTTCCAGTCCCCCACGGCCCTGCGCCTGGTGATGGACAGCTTTGCCCATCGTTATGTCGAGGCCGACTTCACCCATATCGGTGCGATGGACGCTCGTGGTTTTCTGATCGGTTCGGTCCTGGCCTATCAATTGAACAAGCCACTGGTGCTGTTCCGCAAGCAAGGCAAACTGCCGGCCGACGTGCTGGCCGAGGGTTATGCGACCGAGTACGGCGAAGCGTTCCTCGAAGTCCACGCCGACAGCCTGTGCGAGGGCGATTCGGTGGTGATGTTCGATGACCTGATCGCCACGGGCGGTACGCTGATCGCGGCGGCAAACCTGATTCGACGCATGGGTGCTCGGGTTCATGAAGCGGCGGCGATCATTGATTTGCCGGAGTTGGGCGGGTCGCAGCGGCTGGAAGACATGGGTATTCCGACGTTCTGCCTGACGCAGTTTGCCCTGGACGATAAGTAAGGCAGCTGGGCTTGATTGATCGTTTCCACGCTCTGCGTGGGAATGCCTCAACGGACGCTCCGCGTCCGCTTTTGGGACGCGGAGCGTCCCGGGCTGCATTCCCACGCGGAGCGTGGGAACGATCAGGTCACCGTAAAACTCACAGTCCCATCTTACTGATGATCTCGTTCATCACTTCCCGCGTTCCGCCGCCGATCGACAAAATACGGTTATCGCGGTACAGCCGCTCCACCAGACTCTCGCGCCCAGACCACCAAGAATCTGCACCGCATCGGTAGTAATGCGATCAGCCGTGTCGGTAGCAAAATTCTTGGCCATGGAAATCTCCTTGATCACACTCTGCCCCGCCGCCATTTTCGCCGCCTGGCGGTAGGTGAATTCCCGTGACACTTCCAGCGCCGTGGCCATTTCGGCAAGGCGATGCTTGAGCCAGGCCGATGTCCAGCGAGCCGAGCCCCGCCACCAAGCCGCCGGAGCCGCAGCGCATCAGCTCTTCGCTGGCGGCGACCTTGGCGAACAGATCGCCTTCGTGGCTGCCACCCAGGGCTTCGGGGTAACCGATCCCCAAAATCCCCGCCGCTCCGGCCTTTTGGTAGAGCTCACGGGGAAAGCTTTCGGCTTCCTCCCACTGGTCGATGTCCGGCAAGATCTCGCGCTCGACGAAGCGTCTGACGCTGTCGCGGACCAATTGGTGGCTGGGGTCGAAGTATTCCTGAAAGGCAGGCATCGGCGAGCTCCACTGAAGGTTCAGCGAACTTACCGAGCGCTTGCTTGGTTTTCAAGAGGTGACACGGTAGAAGCTACAAAACGATCGGCTTACGCCCGGCAAACGAATGCGCCAACGTTCCGCCATCCACCAATTCCAGCTCGCCGCCCAATGGCACGCCGTGGGCGATACGCGAGGCGATCAGGCCTTTGTTGCTGAGCAATTGGGCAATGTAATGCGCTGTGGCTTCACCTTCCACGGTCGGGTTGGTCGCAAGGATGACTTCAGTGAACGTGCCCGCCTCCTCGATCCGCGCCAGCAGTTGCGGAATACCGATGGCTTCCGGCCCGAGTCCGTCGAGCGGTGACAGATGGCCCTTGAGCACGAAGTAGCGACCACGGAAACCGGTCTGCTCCACCGCGTAGACGTCCATCGGTCCTTCCACCACGCAGAGCAAGGTGTCGTCACGACGGGTATCGGCGCATTGCGGGCAGAGGTCATCTTCAGTCAGCGTGCGGCACAACCGGCAATGGCCCACCCCTTCCATGGCTTGGCTCAGTGCCAAGGCCAGTCGCGAGCCGCCGCTGCGATCACGTTCGAGCAACTGCAACGCCATGCGCTGGGCGGTTTTCTGACCCACACCTGGCAAAATTCGCAGGGCGTCGATCAGTTGGCGAATCAAAGGGCTGAAGCTCATGGGGAAAAGTCCGACAAAACAACGAGACGCGGTTTATACCCGCGCCTCTGATTAGCGTCAATTACTCAGTCCTGGGCGAGCCGCACAACCAGTTTGCCGAAGTTGCGTCCTTCCAGCAGACCGATGAACGCTTCAGGTGCCTGCTCCAGGCCATCGACCACGTCTTCGCGGAACTTCACCTTGCCGTCGCGCACCCACGGCGCCATGGCACTGACGAATTCCGGCTGACGGTCGCCATAGTCGTCGAATACGATGAAGCCCTGGATGTGCACGCGCTTGGTCAAAATCGTCCGTTGCAACTGCGGCAGGCGATCCGGGCCGCTCGGTGCTTCGTGGGCGTTGTAGGACGCAATCAGGCCACAGAGAGGAATTCGTGCTTTAGGTTTGAGCAGCGGCAGCACTGCATCGAAAACCTTGCCGCCGACGTTTTCGAAATAAATGTCGATGCCCTCGGAGCACGCCTTGGCCAATTCATCGGCGAAGTTCGGGCTCTTGTGGTCGATGCAGGCATCGAAGCCCAGCTCTTCAACCACGTAACGGCATTTGTCCGCGCCACCGGCCACGCCGACCACGCGCAGGCCCTTGATCTTCGCCACCTGACCGACCACCGAACCCACCGCCCCGGACGCCGCCGCAACCACCAGAGTTTCGCCAGCCTTGGGCTGGCCGATGTCCATCAGCCCCATGTAGGCGGTCAGGCCCGGCATGCCCAGCACACCCAACGCCATCGACGGGCTCGGCAGCCCGGACGGCACCGGCATGATGTTGCGACCGTCGCTGATGCTGTGGCTTTGCCAGCCGGTGGCGCCAACCACCAGATCGCCTTCGTGGAATTTCGGATTCAGCGAGCGCTCGACCCGGCTGACAGCGCCACCGGTCATCACTTCGCCGATTTCAACCGGTGCGGCGTAGGACGGCGCGTCACTCATGCGTCCGCGCATGTAGGGATCCAGAGACAGAAAAAGGGTCTTGAGCAGCACCTGACCGTCGGCGAGGTCCGGCAGCGCAACGCGCTCCAGACGGAAATGCTCCGGCGTCGGCGCGCCTACCGGGCGGGACGCCAGAACGATACGTTGGTTGAGGGTCAATGCGTCTGGCATGTGAGCGTCTCCTTTGATCGATGAATTCGGCGGTATAGGGAGCAGACCTTTATGCGGGTGTCGCGTTCGATGTTTCTACCTATTCTGATCATTCCCACGCTTCGCGTGGGAATGCCTCAATGGACGCTTCGCGTCCGCTTTGGGACGCGGAGCGTCCCGGGCTGCATTCCCACGCAGAGCGTGGGAACGATCGGTGTGGCAGAAACAAAAATGCCAGGCGCGGTGCCTGGCATTTTTTTGTAGCCCATCCGACGCGCTTTAGCGAATCAGAATGGCAGTTTCATACCCGGTGGCAGTTGCATGCCAGCGGTCATGCCGGACATTTTGTCCTGGCTGTTGGCTTCGATCTTGCGCACGGCATCGTTGACGGCGGCGGCGAAAACAGCCTCCAGCATCTCTTTGTCGTCTTCGCTCAAGCCTTCGACCAGGCTTGGATCGATGGTCACGCGCTTGACGTCGTGACGACCGGTCATTACCACGGTGACCATATCGCCACCGGCTTTACCGGTGACTTCAGCGTTGGCCAGCTCTTCCTGCATTTTGGCCATTTTTTCTTGCATCTGCTGCGCCTGCTTCATCAGGCCGGCCATGCCACCTTTCATCATGGGAATCACCTCAAAAGTACTTGGATAAAAACAGCGCCCTACCCTTTCGGCCGAACGCCTTCAGTATTAGCCCTGAGTGACCAGGGTCTCGACAGGCTCAATAGTATCGTTACGGACGACCGCACCGAACTGCTGCATCATTTGCTGGATGAACGGATCACCGTGGATCGACTCTTCCGCCTCGCGCTGACGGTTCGCCCGGCGTCGGGATCCGGCCTGGGCCGGGGTTTCCTGCTCGGGCTTGATCAGCTCCATGCTCAGGTTCAGCGTACGCCCATGAAACTGATTCAACGCATCGTTCAAGCGACGCTGTTGAGTCGCGTTGAACAACGCGCTGTGGGCCGGGTCCAGGTGCATCAGCCAGTTGTCACCCTCGACGGTGATCAGCGTGCAGTTGGCGGCGATACTGCCGGTCATGCCGGAGATCGGCAGTTTCGGGAACAGCTCCAGCCATTGCAGCGCCAGACCGGTGGCCGGCATGGCGGCCGGCTCAGGCTCGGGTTCCGGCACGGGATCGGCGGTGTGTTCACTGGCCAGTTCGTCGAGGTAGCTGTAGGCCGATTCCATATCCGGCTCGATGTAATCCTCGTCCAGCGGCGGCTCGTCGTCCAGGTCCATGCCCGGCGTCGCGGCATCGACTTCGGCCACCGACGGCTCTGGAATCGGCGCAGCGGCCCACTCCGGTGCGTCCGGCACCACGCTGTCGGGGGTCGGCAATGGCATCGGCGCCAATTCGGGTTGTTCGGCGGAAGTTTCCAGCACCGGCTCGACGGCGGGCTCCTGAACGACTTCGGGTTCTATCGGGTCGTTCCAGGGCAGATCGACGATTGCTTCGACCGCTACGGCCTCAACCACAGGCTCGGGTACGACGACGGCCGCGACTGGCTCAGGCTCGGGCGCTTGCACAGGAGCAACCACCGCCGCAATCGGCGCAGGCGCAACTGTTACCACTGCCGGTGCAACTGCCGCAGCCACTACCTGCGCAACAACGGGCGCGGCAGCCACTGAATTTGCGGAATCAACTGTGGCCTGGCTGATCCCCACTGGCTTTAACGGTTGCCTCGGAGCGTCCGCGGTGTCTGCCGGTCGGAACGCGAGCATTCGCAGCAGGACCATTTCGAAACCACCGCGCGGGTCCGGCGCCAGCGGCAAGTCGCGGCGGCCGATCAGGCCCATCTGGTAATAGAACTGCACGTCTTCGGCCGGCAGCGCCTGAGCCAGTGCCAGCACCCGATCGCGGTCGCCATGACCGTTGTCGACGCCTTCAGGCAGGGCCTGGGCGATGGCGACACGGTGCAGCACGTTGAGAATTTCCGAGAGCACGCCGCTCCAGTCCGGGCCTTGCTCGGCCAGGTGCCGGACGGCTTCAAGCAATGCCTTGGCGTCGCCTTCAATCAGCGCATGCAGAACGTCGTAAACCTGACCGTGATCGAGCGTGCCGAGCATCGCCCGTACGTCGGCAGCCATGACTTTGCCTTCACCGAAGGCGATCGCCTGGTCGGTCAGGCTCATGGCGTCGCGCATCGAACCGTCGGCAGCACGGCCCAACAGCCACAGCGCGTCGTCTTCGAACGGCACGTTCTCGACACCCAGCACGTGGGTCAAATGCTCGACCACCCGCTCCGGCGTCATGTTCTTCAGAGAGAACTGCAGGCACCGCGAAAGAATCGTTGCAGGAAGTTTCTGCGGATCGGTGGTCGCCAGGATGAACTTGACGTAGGGCGGCGGCTCTTCAAGGGTTTTCAACAGCGCATTGAAGGAATGGCTGGAGAGCATGTGCACTTCGTCGATCAGGTAGACCTTGAAGCGCCCGCGGCTCGGCGCGTACTGCACGTTGTCGAGCAGCTCGCGGGTATCTTCGACCTTGGTCCGGCTCGCGGCGTCGATCTCGATCAGGTCGACGAAGCGGCCCTCATCGATCTCACGGCACACCGAGCACTCGCCACAAGGCGTTGAAGTGATACCTGTTTCACAGTTCAGGCATTTGGCGATGATCCGCGCGATTGTGGTCTTGCCAACCCCGCGGGTACCGGTAAACAGATAGGCGTGGTGCAGCCGCTGGCTGTCCAAGGCATTGATCAGAGCCTTGAGCACATGGGTCTGGCCGACCATTTCGCGGAACGAGCGCGGACGCCATTTACGTGCAAGAACCTGATAACTCATCGAAAACCGTCGCAACGAAGGAACAGAAGCGGCTAATGCTAGCGGAGCAAGGCCAAAATTGCATCCGGTGCGCTCGTCTTATCTGGCTAAGAGAGTCTTTGTTGCAGGAACAGAATGTCGGTTGTTATGTGCGTAACGACCCCAGGATGCCGGTGCAACGCATTCTGCGCACCTTGCTGCGAATGAAAATGTCCGGTGAAATCGACGACATTATCCGGCTCTACATCGGTGGCGAACCACTCAACGAGGACAATGGCAAGCCTTAGCCTGCCTGCTCCAAAATCTGCCATTGCAGCGGCGCAACAAACCCCGCGACCCAGCCCGGCACGTCTGCGGGCGGCATCGGCCGGGCAATGAAATAGCCTTGAGCAACTTCGCAGCCCAGGCGCAGCAGCAATTCACCGTGCTCGATACTTTCCAGCCCTTCAGCGATCACCTGCCGGCCAAAGGCCCGAGCCAGACCAATGACCGCCATGGTCAGGGCCAGATCATCACGATCATTAACGATGTCGCGCACGAACGACTGGTCGATCTTGATGGTTTGGGTTTGCAAACGCTTGAGGTAGCTCAGGGACGAATAACCGGTGCCAAAGTCGCCCAATGAAAACTGCACCCCCAGCGCTTGACAGGCCTGCATACAGTCACTGACATGCTGAATGTTCTCGATCACCACCGACTCGACAATCTCCAGATCGAGCATCTGCGGAGCCACTTGGGGATGCCGGGCGAGCACGTGTTTGAGCCGGTCGACGAAATCCGCTCGCTGAAAATGTCGCGCCGCAATATTAATGCTGACTGGCCAGCCCTGCCCCACCTGCTGCCAATGGTGCAACTGCGACAGGACCTGATCCATCACCCATTCACCAATATCGATGATCAGGTCCGTCTCCTCCACCAGCGGCAAAAACTCCCGTGCCGGTACGATGCCCTGTTGCGGATGCTCCCAACGTAACAACGCCTCAAAGCCGACAACCTCACCACGACGCATATTCACCTTGGGCTGGAAATGCACGCGAAACTCACCGGCAGCCAGCGCCTGGCGCACTCGCTCGACCGTCTGGTGTGTGGCCTTGACCTCCTGATCCCGGGACACGTCGAACAAATGAAAGCGATTACGACCGCTTTGTTTCGCCACGTACATGGCCTGATCGGCATGACGCAACAAGGTTTCGGCATCTTCATTGTCGTGAGGGAACAGGGTGACGCCGATACTGGCAAACACATTGACACCCTTGCCATGCAGCGAGTACGGCGCCGAAATGGCGCCGAGCACCCGGTTCAACGCCGCACGCAGTTCCGGCAGATCACGCACGCAACGCAACACCAGCACAAACTCGTCACCGGCCAGCCGCGCCACCACATCTTCACCGCGCACAATGGCGCGCAAACGCTTGGCCACCTCGACCAACAGCAGATCGCCACTGGCATGCCCGAAGCCATCGTTGACCGCTTTGAAGTCGTCGAGGTCGAGCATGCACACCGCCAGCGGGATGTTTTCGTTCCGGGAGAACTCCAGCGCCTGATCCAGCAGATCCGAGAGAAAGGTGCGGTTCGGCAGCCCGGTCAGCACGTCATGCCCCACCCGCCATTGCAGAGAGTGCAGCAATTGGCTTTTTTCGCTGATGTCGAAACGAATCGACAGATAGCGGTCAACCCGCCCGGTAGCGTCATCAAGCACCGGCACCATGGTGCTGTCGACCCAATACAGGCTGCCATCCTTCGCGCGATTACAAATCTCGCCTTTCCAGACGTCGCCCAAGGCGATGGTGCGCCACATAGCCGCGAAGAAATCAGCGGAGTGCAGACCCGAGTTGAGAAGACGATGGTTCTGCCCGAGCAGTTCTTCGCGGCTATAGCCGGACACGGCACAGAATTGATCGTTGACGTGGGTGATCCGGCCGTTAGATCGGTCTCGGAAAAAATCGCGGCGGCATCCACGGCCCTGCGGTATTTCTCATCCATGAGTCAGGCTCGCTGTGGCTAGCGATGGTACCGCTCGACCAGTGCAGGATGCCCGGAAGAGATGTTTTTATAGGTAATGCGCAGCAACACGATATCACTCCATGAACAGCGCTTGATGGCCTCCTGACAGCAGAGATCAACTCACCTAAAAGACCCCAAATACCCTTTTTGAGCGGCGACTCTACGAAATGCATCACATTTTGCAAAGCAAGGTGATGGATCCTACATAAAGCCACCCCGAAGGCTCTGGGAAAGCTGATTGCGGCGGTTGACCAGGCCTTGTCCAAGCCATAGTGCCAGAAATGAAAAAAGGAGGCCGAGTGTCGCATTCGACAACTCGGCCTCCTTTTATAGGTTCGTTCTGAAAAATCGGAAACGAAAAAACACCGCCCTGAACAAGATCCATGGCAGAGCAACAAGAACGTATTTTTTTAGACACATAACGCGAGAGAGGTCTCGCGGTGCGTTATGGAGGCAACCCCACCAGCCACACCCCGGCACACAATGTTCCCGCTGTGGCTGCTCCCTTCCGGGTCTGACCAGGTTCACGGGTAATCGTTGCGGGGGGACCGATGGGGTCACCATAACGACGCTCACCTGACGGCGAACGGCGCCATTGTACCTATCTGAGACGAAGTTACAACCGTTCGGGCGGATTAAAAAATATGTGCTGCTTCAAGGACATGCGCAAAGCCCTGAAAAGATCGCAGCCTGCGGCAGCGCCTACCCCTGCAACACCTCATCCCCCGGCCGCCCTCCTGCTGGATCACCAAGTGGATGAAGTGCAGCTTGGCGATCACCGCCGGCGGCAGGACGAACGGATAGAAATCCGGTTGCCCCATGCTGCGTGACAGTTCATTGAGCATGCCTGCCAGTTCGATCCACGCATTGACGAACGACAGGAACGCCGCGCCGCCGGGATGTTGTGGATCGTAGAGCGTGTCGGGCGGAAATGGCCTGTAGTCGAAGTCCATTTCCCGCGCGCTCATGCCGAATCCCAGCGCCGTATCCACCGCGTCCATCATGTGCAGGTAATGAGCCCAGGTTTCGGCCCAATCTTCCCAGGGATGCATGGTCGCGTAGGCGCTGACGTAATGTTGCTGCCAGTCGAGCGGTGCGCCTTGCTGGTAATGCCGTTCGAGGGCCTCGGCGTAACTCGCGCGCTCGTCGCCGAACAGTCCGCGGAACGGTTCCAGCCATTGGCTGTTGGCGACCAGTCGATCCCAGTAATAATGCCCGACCTCATGACGAAAATGCCCGAGCAGCGTGCGATAAGGTTCATGCATCTGCACCCGAATCTGCTCGCGATGTGCGTCGTCTGCTTCGTTGATATCGAGGGTTGCACGCAGCCGGGGAATCGAGGTTGGCGCAACGGCGCAAGACACCCGCTTCGGGACCGGTGTCGAGTAACCAGGTATCGGCCTGCAAGCCGGGCTGCCGCGACGACAAGCGACTCTGCTCCGGTTGATAACCCAATGCCGCCGAACAGGCCAGGCACTGACTGTTGCGAAAAAACAGCGACTGCCCGCAGCGGCACTGCCAGACCTTGCTGTTGCGCGAGCTCTCGCCAATGAAGGGCGCAGCGATGCGTGAACTGAGCTGCTCGAAGAAGCGGTACATGGCGATCTCTCCCTGGGGCTTGCCAAGACTAGAGCATTCCCGCGTGAAGATCGTTCCCACGCTCTGGTGGGAACGATCAACTAAACCGCAATACCGTGTGTGCTCAGAAACTCGACGAATGCCTCTTCATCGAGAACCTTCAATCCCAGCTCATTAGCCTTCGTCAACTTGGAACCTGCACCTGGCCCAGCGACCACACAATGGGTCTTGGCCGATACCGAGCCCGCCACCTTGGCACCAAGGCTTTCAAGTTTGTCCTTGGCGATGTCGCGGCTCATCAATTCGAGCGAACCGGTCAGCACCCAGGTCTGTCCGGCCAGAGGCAAGCCTTCGACGACTTTCTTTTCGCTCTGCCAGTGCATGCCGAAATCGCGCAGCTGTTTCTCGGCGGATTCAGCAACTTGACGATTTTGCGCAACCGCGAAGAACTCCCGCACGGAATTGGCCTGCTTCTCCGGCAGTGCCTGACGCATATCCAGCCAGTCGGCGCTGAAAACCCCTTCAAGCGAACCGAATTTGTCGGCCAATTTCTGCGCCCCACCCGGTCCAACCGAAGGGATGTGCAACTTGTCGAGGAAACCACCCAACGTGGTGCTCGCGGCAAACTCGGCGCCCAGCCCAGCCTGATCCTGAATCTGCATGCCGTGGGTGAGCAGATCCTTGATCACCTGCTGGTTATGCGCATCTTCAAAGAAGCTGTGAATCTCATGGGCCACTTCCAGGCCAACGTCCGGCAAGTACGTGAGCACTTGCGGCAACGCCTGCTGAACCCGCTCCAAAGCGCCGAGGGAACGCGCCAGCACCTTGGCCGTCTCTTCGCCGACATCAGGAATCCCGAGGGCATAGATGAACCGCGCCAGGCTCGGCTTCTTGCTGTCTTCGATGGCGCTGAGCAGGTTCTTGCTCGACAGCTCGGCAAAGCCTTCCAGGTCGACAATCTGCTCGAACGTCAGGGCGTACAGATCGGCCGGCGAATTCACCAGGCCTTCGTCCACCAGTTGCTCCACGCTCTTCTCGCCAAGGCCTTCGATGTCCATGGCGCGACGGGAGACGAAGTGAATGATCGCCTGCTTGAGCTGCGCACCGCAGGCCAGACGACCAACGCAGCGATACACCGCACCTTCGCTGACGGTTTCGCGACCCTTGCTGCGCTTGACCAGTTGCGTGCGTTCGACATGGGAACCGCACACCGGGCACTTCTCGGGAATCTGCACCGGCCGCGCGTTATCCGGGCGGCGCTCGGTGACCACTTGCACCACTTGCGGAATCACGTCGCCCGCGCGGCGGATGATCACGGTGTCACCGATCATCAAGCCAAGGCGCGCCACTTCGTCCATGTTGTGCAACGTCGCGTTGGCCACGGTGACGCCGGCCACCTTGACGGGTTTCAAGCGTGCTACGGGCGTCACCGCACCGGTACGACCGACCTGGAATTCCACGTCGAGCAGTTCGGTGAGCTCTTCCATCGCCGGGAATTTGTGAGCAATCGCCCAGCGCGGTTCACGCGCGCGAAAACCGAGTTCACGCTGGGACGCGATGCTGTTGACCTTGAACACCACGCCGTCGATTTCATAGGGCAGCGAATTGCGCCGCTCACCGACGTCGCGGTAGTAATCCAGGCATTCATCAATGCCCTGCGCCAGCTTCAACTCATGACTGATCGGCATGCCCCAGGTTTTGAGTTGCTGCAGGTTGCCAATGTGCGTGTCGGCAATATCGGCCGAAATCTGACCAATGCCATAGCAGCAGAATTCCAGCGGACGGTTGGCAGTAATCTTCGAATCCAGCTGCCGCAAGCTGCCGGCCGCCGCGTTGCGCGGATTGGCGAAGGTCTTGCCGCCGACTTCCAGTTGCGTGGCGTTAAGGCGCTCGAAACCGGCCTTGGACATGAACACTTCGCCGCGTACTTCCAGGGTCGCTGGCCAGCCAGTACCGTGCAGCTTGAGCGGAATGTTGCGCACGGTGCGTACGTTGACGCTGATGTCTTCGCCAGTAGTGCCATCGCCGCGAGTGGCACCGCGCACCAGCACGCCGTCCTGATACAGCAGGCTGACCGCCAAGCCATCGAGCTTGGGTTCGCAGCTGTATTCCACCGCCGCACCGCCACCGAACAGATCGCCGACCGGCAAGTCCAGCCCTTCGGTTACGCGACGATCGAATTCGCGCATGTCAGTTTCTTCGAAGGCGTTGCCGAGGCTGAGCATCGGCACTTCGTGACGCACCTGAGTGAACGCCGACAGCGCCGCGCTGCCGACGCGCTGGGTCGGCGAGTCGCTGGTGATCAATTCGGGATTGGCCGCTTCGAGGGCCTTGAGCTCATTGAACAACCGATCGTACTCGGCGTCCGGAATGCTCGGCTCGGCCAGCACGTGGTAGCGATAGTTGTGCTGATCCAGCTCAGCGCGCAGCTCTAGAATACGGTTTTTGGCGGCGGTCATGGGTGTTCTCTCATAAAGCAAAAGAGCAGCCGAGGCTGCTCAATCTATTTTGCTGATCGTCCCGCGCACAGCGCGGTAACAACCTTTTGAATCAACGCTTCTGGGTCAGGGCGCGACGTTCGAACTCAACGATGCGCTGACGGTAATGCTCAATCGTTTGGGCGGTCAGCACGCTGCGCTGATCGTCTTTGAGCTCACCATTCAGCTCCTGGGACAATTTGCGCGCTGCGGCCACCATCACGTCGAAGGCTTGCTTGGGATGACGCGGGCCTGGCAGACCGAGGAAGAAACTCACCGCCGGCGTGCTGAAGTGGTCGATGTCGTCCAGATCGAAGACGCCCGGCTTGACCGCATTGGCCATCGAGAACAGGACTTCGCCATTGCCGGCCATGCTTTCGTGACGGTGGAAGATGTCCATCTCGCCGAAACGCAGACCGCTTTCCAGAATGTTCTGCAACAACGCCGGGCCTTTGAAGCCCGCGGCGTCGCGGCAGATCACGCTGATCACCAGCACTTCTTCGGCTTGCGGGTGTTCCTTGTTGCTGGTCGAACTCGACGCCTTGGTGTCATCCGGGAAATCGTCGTCACGGCTGCTGAAGCTCGGGCCGCCGTCCAGATCCAGGCTGAGGTTCATGTCGCCCTGGGAAGGCTCGCCGTGGCCACGCTTGCTGCGCTTGGAACCCGACTCACGCGATTCACGGGCAGGCATGCTCACCGACGGCAGATCGTGCTCGTCCAGTTGCGGCTCTTTATGGGCATCCAGCACGCGGGGCGGGCCCAACAGCTCGGCGCTGGTGTCCTCGTCCGGCAGATTGGACAGGCTCCGGTCAAGACGAAATCTCAGTTTTCCCTTGCCGCCGCGCATGCGACGCCAGCCATCGAAAAGAATACCGGCAATGACAATAATGCCGATGACGATCAGCCACTCGCGCAGACCGATTTCCATGTAATCCCGTGCCTCTATAAAAAATGCTGAAAAATAAGGGGTTTACAACTCGCAAACCGCTTTAAAACGTGGCGCCAACTCTATGTTCTGACAGGCGTTTTGCCCACGTATACGAAAAATTGACATTAAACTAGCACGACCAAAGGCAACTTTACACCGTCTGTCACAATGGCTTGCGCGAATATGTCGATTGGCCAGCAGGTAGAGGTGGGTAAAAAAGTCCTACAGACTAAAAATACCTTCCCTACAAGTGCCCCTCACGCATCCACCATCGCCATCGCCTCCTCGACATCCACTGCCACCAGACGCGAGCATCCCGGTTCATGCATCGTCACCCCCATCAGTTGATCAGCCATTTCCATGGCGATCTTGTTGTGGGTGATATAGATGAACTGCACCGTCTCGGACATCTCTTTGACCAGCCGTGCGTAGCGTCCAACGTTAGCGTCATCCAGGGGTGCGTCAACTTCGTCAAGCATGCAGAACGGCGCCGGATTCAACTTGAAGATCGCAAAAACCAGGGCCAGTGCGGTCAGGGCTTTTTCGCCACCGGAGAGCAAATGGATGGTGCTGTTCTTCTTTCCGGGCGGTTGCGCCATGATCGTCACCCCTGTATCGAGTAGATCTTCGCCCGTCAGTTCCAAATACGCGCGGCCTCCACCGAAAACTTTTGGGAAAAGCGCCTGTAATCCGCCATTGATCTGATCAAAGGTATCTTTGAAGCGGTTACGGGTTTCCTTGTCGATCTTGCGAATCACGTTTTCGAGGGTGTCCAGTGCTTCCACCAGATCGGCGTTCTGTGCATCCAGATAACGTTTACGCTCGGATTGTTGCTGATATTCGTCGATGGCCGCGAGGTTGATCGCGCCGAGACGCTGAATGCGTGCGGCAATGCGTTCGAGTTCTTCTTCGGCGTCCTTCTCGTTGGCCTCGGCCGTCAGCGTGGCGAGCACGCCGTGGAGGTCGTAGCCGTCCTCGAGCAATTGATCTTCAAGGGTCTTGCGGCGCACGGTCAGGGCTTGCCATTCCATGCGCTGCTGTTCGAGCCGGCCGCGGATCAATTGGGATTGCTGCTCGGCCTGATTGCGGCGTTTCTCGGCGTCGCGCAATTCGCGATCCGCATCTTCCAGGGCGATCTGCGCAGTCTTGAGTTCTTCGTCGACCGTCATGCGCTTGTCGAGCAGCTCTTCAAGTTTCAACCGCAGCTCTTCCAGCGGCGCCTCGCCCTCCTCCAGGTTGAGACTCAGCTGTTCGCGTTTTTCGGTCAGGCGCTCGGACTGCATTTCCAGACGTTCCAGCGCCTGACGCGTGGAATCGTGCTGGGCCTTGAGCGAACCCAGGCGCACCGCCAGTTGATGCGCGCGATCCTTGTGCTGCCGGGCTTCCTGACGCACTCGATCAAGTCGCTCGCGCAAGCTGTCGCGCTGAGCCAGCAGCAACTCACGCTGCTCGGTGTCCAGCGCCATGCTGTCGAGGGCGTCCTGCAATTGCAGGCGCGCTTCGCCGATGTTTTCGTGTTCAAGTGCGCGCTGCTCGGCCAATTCGGTGAGTTCGTCATCGAGCCGCGTGCGACGCAACGTCAGCTGTTCGGCCTTGGCTTTACCGGCAGATAACTGAGCTTTCAATTCACCTTGCTGACGCGCTTCGTCCTGCAACAAACGCCGCAAATGTTCGCGACCGTTTTCTTGCTGACGCTGTTGCGCCCTGAGATTTTGAAGTTGGGTTTCCAGGGTTTCGACCGTGGCTTCGCGCTCATCGCGCTCAAGGCCCAGGCGCTGGATTTCCTGACCACGAGCCAGCACACCGCTTTGCGCTTCGCTGGCCCGGCGTACACGCAAAAAGTGCCGACCGACCCAGTAACCATCGCGGCTGATCAGACTCTCACCGGCGCTCAATTGACTGCGCAGGGCCAACGCCTGTTCTAGGCTGTCGACCGGTTTAACCTGCCCCAACCATGGCGACAGATCGATCTGCGCTTCGACTTTATCGAGCAAGCTGCCAGGCACCAGCACGCCATCGCTGGCAGGACTGAGCAAGCGTAAATCACCCTGGACAAACCCGGCCAGATCGAAATCGCCGAAATCATCCACCAGCACCGCTTGCAGGTCGGCGCCGAGCACGGTTTCCACCGCCAGCTCCCAACCGGCTTCGACTTTCAGACCTTCGGCCAGACGCGGACGGTCCGCCAAATGTTGTTCGCGCAACCATTCAGCGGTGCCGGTGCCCGGATCGAGTGCGGCTTGCTGCAAGGCTTCAAGGGAGGCGAGGCGACCGTTCAGACGCTGCAAATCACCCTGAGCCTGCTGCTGATTTTGCAGCGCCAATTGCAATTCCTGTCGCAGTTGCTCAAGGCGTTCGACCTGGGCTTCTTCGCTGGCCTGCAAATCTTCAAGCGTGGCCTCGGAAGCGGCCAACTGCTCACTGAGTTCCATGATCGCCGCGTCTTCCGGGTCCGCCGACAGCAACGCGCGTTCCTCGCCAAGACGCTTCTGACGATCGGCCAGTCGCTCCATGCTGGTGTCCAGCTGCTGGATGCGCGACTGCTGCACTTCAGACTGACGACGCGGCTCGGCAGCGGTGAGGTTGAACGTGTCCCACTGCTCTTGCCAGCCATGCATGGTGGTTTCGGATTCTTCCAGCGCGGCGGCGGCCTCTTCGGCGGCGGCGCTGGAGACTTCCTGTTCCGGAGTGAGCAAGTCCAGCTCTTCGCCGAGTGTCTGCAGCAAGGTGCGGTCGAGGCCCAGATGAGACTCGGTTTCCTGACGCGCACGCTCGGCCTCTTTCAGGTCGTCCTGCAATTGACGCAGGCGCTGCTGTCCGTGCTGGATGCTCTGCTCGACCCGGGCAATGTCGCCGCCGACCGAATAGAAGCGTCCCTGCACCAGATTGAAGCGCTCGGACAGGTCGTGGTGACCGTCGCGCAGGCGTTCGATGGCCGCGTCGGCATTGCGCTGTTCCGCAACCAGGGCTTCGAACGTGACTTCCTGAGTGCCGATGATCGCTTCGCGCTGACCGACCTGCTCGTTCAAGGCCTGCCAGCGCAGCGCCGACAGTTGGGCCTTGAGCTGACGCTCCTCGCCCTTGCATTCCTGATACTTCTTGGCGGCTTCGGCCTGGCGGTGCAAGCGTTCAAGCTGACGTTCGAGCTCTTCGCGCAGGTCGGTCAGTCGGGCAAGGTTTTCGTGGGTGCGGCGGATGCGGTTTTCGGTCTCGCGCCGACGCTCCTTGTACTTGGAGATGCCGGCGGCTTCTTCGATGAAGTTACGCAGGTCTTCGGGCTTGGACTCAATCAGCTTGGAGATCATCCCCTGCTCGATGATCGAGTAGCTGCGCGGGCCCAGGCCTGTACCGAGAAAGATGTCGGTGATATCGCGGCGGCGGCATTTGGTGCCGTTGAGGTAGTAGGTGGTCTGGCTGTCGCGGGTGACTTTGCGGCGAATGGAAATTTCCGCGTAGGCGGCGTATTCGCCGAGCAGAGTGCCGTCGGAGTTATCGAACACCAGCTCGATGCTCGCCTGGCTCACCGGTTTGCGGCTGGTCGAGCCGTTGAAGATGACGTCGGTCATCGACTCGCCGCGCAGGTTTTTGGCCGAACTCTCGCCCATCACCCAGCGGACGGCGTCGATGATGTTCGACTTGCCGCAACCATTGGGCCCGACCACCGCCGCCATGTTACTGGGGAAGTTCACCGTGGTCGGGTCGACGAAAGATTTGAACCCCGCCAGTTTGATGCACTTTAGCCGCACGCTTAAGCGTCCGTCAGGGCAGAAACCACCAGATCGGAGCTGCGCTGGGCATACGCCGTCAGCACGATGCGGATCTGCGGAAAATCACGGGCCAGCACGGCGGCGAGCAAGCGTTCGAACAGTTCGAGGAACTCGCTCATCGAGGCCTTGCGCTGTTCCAGGGCGAGGAAATATGCGCGGCTCATGGCCGGCTGCAGATTCTCGACGGTTTCCTGCAAGTACGGGTTGTTGGCGAACGGATACGCGGCGCGCATCACATTAAAGCTGTCGTCGACGAAGGTGCGGATGTCCTGACGTTCGTAGCTGGCGGTCAGACGCTGCTGGATTTGCACGAACGGCGCCATGTCGGTCTGGACTTGCCAGCCGCTGGCCACTGCATTGCCCAGCAGAATGTAAAGCTCGCTCATCAGCGTGCACAGGCTCCGGACCTTATGGACCGTCAGCTCAGTCACATGGGCGCCGCGTCGCGGCAGAATCGCGATCAGGTGGCGGCGTTCGAGGATCAGCAAGGCCTCACGGACCGAACCGCGGCTGACATTGAGGGCCAACGTGACCTTCTGTTCCTGGATGCGCTCCCCGGGCTTCATTTCGCCACGAATGATGCGTTCGGCGAGGTGGTGAGCAATTTGCTCGGCGAGGCTGTCCGGCGCCTTGAACGTCATGGTTGTCCTTCAAACTCTTCGATTTGCACAAGCGGCGCAGTGTACCGCACATAAAGGGTCATGGCGGAGTGCCCACTGGGCGGTTTTTGGCACGATTCAAGCAAAAAGCAGGCTATCGCGTAAGGGTCAATAATGAAGGAACGAGTCGTTTATCGACAAAATGCTATTTCCTGACCTTTAAGTCAGAAAATCATTGACCGGAAAGTCAGACCTGATAAATTCGGTTCACGTCGGTTAACAACAATAATGAGTCTGCGAGGCCTTCCGTGATCCAGTTTTTACTTAACCAGGAACTCCGTAGCGAGCACGCCCTGGACCCAAACCTGACCGTGCTCAATTATCTGCGCGACCATGTGGGCAAACCCGGCACCAAAGAAGGCTGCGCCAGCGGTGACTGCGGTGCGTGCACCGTGGTGGTCGGCGAGCTGCAAACGGATGACGATGGCCGCGAACACATTCGCTATCGCAGCCTCAACTCGTGCCTGACGTTCGTTTCGTCACTGCACGGCAAACAACTGATCAGCGTCGAAGACCTCAAGCACCAGGGCCAACTGCACAGCGTGCAGAAAGCCATGGTTGAATGCCACGGCTCGCAATGCGGTTTCTGCACGCCAGGCTTTGTGATGTCACTGTTCGCGCTGCAAAAGAACAGCGATCAACCGGATGCTCATAAAGCTCACGAAGCCCTGGCCGGCAACCTCTGCCGCTGCACCGGCTATCGGCCGATTCTGGCCGCCGCCGAACAATCCTGCTGTGGCAAGCAACCGGATCAGTTCGATGTTCGCGAAACCGACACCATCGCTCGCCTGAAAGCCATTGCACCTACCGACATCGGCGAACTCAACAGCGGCGACAAACGCTGCCTGGTGCCGCTGACCGTCGCCGATCTGGCTGACCTATATGACGCTTATCCACAGGCTCGCCTGCTGGCCGGCGGTACGGATCTGGCGCTGGAAGTCACCCAGTTCCACCGCACCCTGCCGGTGATGATTTATGTGGGCAACGTCGCCGAGATGAAGCGCGTCGAACGCTTTGACGACCGCCTGGAAATCGGCGCTGCCACGGCCCTCTCCGATTGCTACGAAGCCTTGAAGGCGGAATACCCGGACTTCGGCGAATTGCTGCAGCGTTTCGCCTCTTTGCAGATCCGCAACCAGGGCACCCTCGGCGGCAACATCGGCAACGCCTCGCCGATCGGTGACTCCCCGCCGCTGCTGATTGCACTCGGCGCGCAGATTGTCCTGTGCAAAGGCGAAGTCCGCCGCACGATGGCGCTGGAAGATTACTTCATCGATTACCGCGTCACCGCGCGTCAGGAAAGCGAGTTCATCGAAAAGATCATCGTGCCTCGCGCCAGCGCCGAACAACTGTTCCGCGCCTACAAGGTGTCGAAGCGTCTGGACGATGACATATCCGCGGTCTGCGCTGCGTTCAACCTGCGCATCGACAACGGCGTGATCGCCGACGCCCGCGTGGCCTTCGGCGGCATGGCGGCTACACCAAAACGCGCCAAGGCCTGCGAAGCTGTATTGCTCGGCGCCACTTGGAACAACGACACCGTCGAACGCGCCTGCACCGCATTGGCCGAAGATTTCACGCCGCTCTCGGATTTCCGCGCCAGCAAGGAATACCGCCTGCTCAGCGCGCAGAACCTGCTGCGTAAATACTTCATCGAACTGCAAACACCGCACATCGAGACTCGGGTGACCGCTTATGTCTAATCATCACGCCGTAGAGAAGACTCAAGTCGAATTGGCTGAATTGTTCGCCAAGGACCTGACCACCGGCGTCGGCCGCAGCGTCAAGCACGACAGCGCCGACAAGCATGTGTCCGGTGAAGCGCAGTACATCGACGATCGCCTGGAATTTCCGAACCAGCTGCACGTTTACGCACGCCTGTCGGACCGCGCCCACGCGAAAATCATCAGTATCGACACCCGGCCTTGCTACGCCTTTGAAGGTGTGCGCATCGCTATCACCCACGAAGATGTGCCGGGCCTGAAAGACATCGGTCCATTGCTGCCGGGCGACCCGCTGCTGGCCATCGACGATGTGCAATTCGTCGGTCAACCGGTGCTCGCCGTCGCCGCGAAAGACCTGGAAACCGCACGCAAAGCCGCCATGGCCGCGATCATCGAATACGAAGATCTCGAACCGGTGTTGGACGTGGTCGAAGCCCTGCGCAAACGCCACTTTGTACTCGACAGCCACACCCATCAGCGCGGCGATTCGGCCGGCGCTTTGGCAACTGCCGAGCATCGCATCCAGGGCACGCTGCACATCGGCGGCCAGGAACACTTCTACCTCGAAACCCAAATCTCTTCAGTGATGCCGACTGAAGATGGCGGGATGATCGTTTATTGCTCGACGCAGAACCCCACCGAAGTGCAGAAACTGGTGGCAGAAGTGCTCGATGTGTCGATGAACAAGATCGTCGTCGACATGCGCCGCATGGGCGGTGGTTTCGGCGGCAAGGAAACCCAGGCCGCCAGCCCGGCATGCCTGTGCGCGGTTATCGCGCACCTCACCGGGCAACCGACCAAAATGCGCCTGCCGCGCGTCGAAGACATGCTGATGACCGGCAAGCGTCACCCGTTCTACGTTGAATACGACGTGGGCTTCGACAGCACCGGTCGACTGCACGGAATCGCCCTGGAGCTGGCCGGTAACTGCGGTTGCTCGCCAGACCTGTCGGCGTCAATTGTCGACCGCGCAATGTTCCATGCCGACAACTCGTACTACCTGGGCGATGCGACCATCAACGGTCATCGCTGCAAGACCAACACCGCGTCGAACACCGCTTACCGGGGTTTCGGCGGCCCGCAAGGGATGGTCGCCATCGAAGAAGTGATGGACGCGATTGCCCGCCATCTGGCCCTTGATCCGCTGGCCGTGCGCAAGGCCAACTACTACGGCAAGACCGAGCGCAACGTCACCCATTACTACCAGACCGTCGAGCACAACATGCTCGAGGAAATGACCGCCGAACTGGAAGAAAGCAGCCAGTACGCCGAGCGCCGCGAAGCGATCCGTCGCTACAACGCCAACAGCCCGATCCTGAAAAAAGGCTTGGCGCTGACCCCGGTGAAATTCGGTATTTCCTTCACCGCCAGCTTCCTCAATCAGGCTGGTGCGCTGATCCACATCTACACCGACGGCAGCATCCACCTGAACCATGGCGGCACCGAAATGGGCCAGGGTTTGAACACCAAGGTTGCGCAGGTTGTGGCCGAAGTGTTTCAGGTGGAAATGGACCGCGTGCAGATCACCGCGACCAACACCGACAAGGTCCCGAACACCTCGCCGACCGCCGCTTCCAGCGGTGCCGACCTGAACGGTAAAGCCGCGCAGAACGCCGCTGAAATCATTAAGAAGCGCCTGGTTGAATTTGCCGCACGGCAGTACAAGGTCAGCGAAGAAGACGTGGAATTCCACAACGGTCACGTGCGGGTTCGCGATCACATCCTGACGTTTGAAGCGCTGATCCAGCAGGCGTATTTCGCCCAGGTGTCGCTGTCGAGCACCGGGTTCTACAAGACCCCGAAAATCTTCTACGATCGCAGCCAGGCTCGTGGTCGGCCGTTCTACTACTACGCCTTCGGTGCAGCCTGTTGCGAGGTGATCATCGACACCCTGACCGGCGAGTACAAGATGCTACGCACCGACATCCTCCACGACGTCGGCGACTCGCTGAACCCGGCGATCGACATCGGTCAGGTCGAGGGTGGTTTCATCCAGGGCATGGGTTGGCTGACCATGGAGGAACTGGTGTGGAACAACAAAGGCAAACTGATGACCAACGGCCCGGCCAGCTACAAGATCCCGGCGGTGGCGGACATGCCGCTGGACCTGCGCGTGAAGCTGGTGGAAAACCGTAAAAACCCGGAAGACACGGTGTTCCATTCCAAGGCCGTGGGTGAGCCGCCGTTCATGCTTGGCATCGCGGCGTGGTGTGCGATCAAAGACGCTGTGGCGAGTCTTGGCGACTATAAGCATCAACCGAAAATCGACGCACCGGCGACGCCGGAGCGGGTGTTGTGGGGCTGTGAGCAGATGCGGCAGTTGAAGGCGGCGAAAGCCGTGGAAGCCGAATCCGAGGTGGTGGTTTGATCGTTCCCACGCTCTGCGTGGGAATGCAGCCCGCGACGCTCTGCGTCGCATAGTGAACAGCGGACGCGGAGCGTCCAGAGATGCATTCCCACGCAGAGCGTGGGAATGATCTTGAGAGGTGAAACATGTACAACTGGATCGACGCCCTCGCCGACCTGCAAACCCGGGGTGAAACCTGCGTGTTGGTGACCATCATCGAAGAGCTCGGCTCGACGCCGCGCAATGCCGGTTCGAAGATGGTCATCAGCGCCACCCAGGCCTTCGACACCATCGGTGGCGGGCATCTGGAATACAAGGCCATGCAGATCGGCCGGGAGATGCTAGCCAGCGGCAAGCAGGACACCCATCTGGAGCGCTTCAGCCTCGGTGCCAGTCTGGGCCAGTGCTGCGGCGGCGTGACCGTGTTGCTGTTCGAGCCGATGGGCCAAGTCCAGGCGCAGATCGCCGTGTTCGGCGCCGGCCATGTCGGTCGGGCGTTGGTGCCGCTCCTCGCCAGCCTGCCCTGCCGGGTGCGCTGGATCGATTCGCGGGAAGCCGAGTTCCCTGAACAGATCCCCCACGGCGTACGCAAAATCGTCGCCGAGGAACCTGTGGATGAAATCGACGACCTGCCCGCTGGCAGCTACTGCATCGTCATGACCCACAACCACCAGCTCGACCTCGAACTCACCGCCGCGATCCTCAAACGCAACGACTTCGCCTACTTCGGCCTGATCGGTTCGAAGACCAAACGAGTGAAATTCGAACACCGCTTGCGTGACCGTGGTTTCGACAGCGCCGTGCTGCAACGCATGCGCTGCCCGATGGGCATCGGCGAAGTCAAAGGCAAGTTGCCAGTGGAAATCGCCATCTCCATCGCCGGCGAAATCATCGCCACCTATAACGCCAATTTCGGCCAGCACACCGCCAGCGCCGGATCATCGATTGCCAAACTGTTGCCTGCTTCACGCCGCAGCCAAGTCTCGAACTGACAAACTGAGAACTCACATGCCTTTGACTCGAAAAGCCTACCGCGCCGCCATTCTGCACAGCATCGCCGACCCCGCTGAAGTGGGCATCGAAGCCTCGTATGAGTATTTCGAGGACGGCCTGCTGGTGGTCGATAACGGCCAGATCAGCGCCGTCGGCCACGCCAGCGAATTGCTGCCGACTCTGCCGGCCGACATCGAAATCACCCATTACCAGGATGCGTTGATCACCCCAGGCTTCATCGACACGCACATTCACTTGCCGCAAACCGGCATGGTCGGCGCCTATGGCGAGCAGCTGCTGGACTGGCTCAACACTTACACCTTCCCGTGCGAAAGCCAGTTCGCCGACAAGGCTCACGCCGACGAAGTCGCGGGCATTTTCATCAAGGAACTGCTGCGCAACGGCACCACGACTGCGCTGGTATTCGGCAGCGTGCATCCACAATCGGTGAACTCGTTTTTCGAGGCCGCCGAGCAGTTGGACCTGCGGATGATCGCCGGCAAGGTGATGATGGACCGCAACGCCCCGGACTACCTGACCGACACTGCCGAATCCAGCTATGTCGAAAGCAAGGCGCTGATCGAACGCTGGCACGGCAAGGGTCGCCTGCACTACGCGGTCACCCCGCGCTTCGCCCCGACCAGCACCCCGGAACAACTGACCCTCGCCGGCCAGTTGCTCGGTGAATACCCGGACCTGTACATGCAGACCCACATCAGCGAAAACCTCAAGGAAGTCGAGTGGGTCAAGGAGCTGTTCCCGGAGCGCAAGGGCTACCTGGACGTTTACGATCACTACCAGTTGCTGGGCGAGCGCTCGGTTTTCGCCCACGGCGTGCACCTGTGCGATGACGAGTGTGCGCGGCTGGCGGAAACCGGCTCGGCGATCGCCTTCTGCCCGACCTCGAATTTCTTCCTCGGCAGCGGCCTGTTCAACCTGCCGATGGCTGAGAAGCACAAATTGAATGTTGGTCTGGGCACAGACGTCGGTGGCGGCACCAGTTTCTCGCTGCTGCAAACGCTGAACGAAGCCTACAAGGTCATGCAGATGCAAGGTGCGCGACTGAGCCCGTTCAAGTCGCTGTACCTGGCGACCCTCGGTGGCGCCCGCGCGTTGCGCCTGGAAGACAAGATTGGCACCCTGCAACCGGGCACCGACGCCGACTTCCTGGTACTGGACTACAACGCCACGCCGCTGCTGAGCTATCGCTTGAGGCAGGCCAATAACATTGCTGAGACGTTGTTTGTATTGATGACGCTGGGGGATGACCGGACGGTGTTGCAGACGTATGCGGCGGGGAATCAGGTGCATCAGCGCTAAAATCTCTCCACGCTGATCGTTCCCATGCTCCGCGTGGGAATGCCTCTAGGGACGCTCTGCGTCCAGTGACGCGGAGCGTCACGGGCTGCATTCCCACGCAGAGCGTGGGAACGATCATCACTCGGTCTGACTTATAGCTTGGCGACCGGCCGCCCTGGCTTCTTGGTCTGCAACAAGTGCGAGAACACCGCATGCAAATCATCCGACGCGCTTTCTTCATCGAGGTTGAGTTTGCTGTCGATGTGATCCATGTGATGCATCATCAGGTCCACCGCCAGCTCAGCGTTGCGCGCTTCGATGGCGTCGATCAGCTGGGTGTGCTCATCGTAGGAACAGTGGGAGCGATTGCCGCTTTCGTACTGGGCAATGATCAACGAAGTCTGGGACACCAGGCTGCGCTGGAAGCTGATCAGCGGCGCGTTTTTCGCCGCTTCGGCCAGCTTCAAGTGAAACTCGCCCGACAGACGGATGCCGGCACCGCGATCGCCACGGGAGAAGCTGTCGCGCTCGTCGTCGACCATCTGCCGCAATTCAGCGATCTGCTCGGCGGTGGCGTGTTGCACCGCCAGTTCAGTGATCGCCCGCTCTACCAGACGTCGTGCGAGGAACACTTGGCGAGCCTCTTCGACACTCGGGCTGGCGACGACAGCGCCACGGTTCGGACGCAGCAGCACGACACCTTCATGGGCCAGGCGCGACAGCGCGCGGCGAATGATGGTGCGACTGACCCCGAAAATTTCCCCCAGCGCTTCTTCGCTCAACTTGGTGCCGGGCGCCAGACGCTGTTCGAGGATAGCCTCGAAGATATGCGCGTAGACAATATCGTCCTGGGTACCGCTACGGCCGGCTTTGCCTGCTCGCGGTTGTTTCTTTAGGGGTTGCAACTGTTCGTTCATGGGCACTCGAGTCGGAAGAACTGCGGCGAATTGACCGTGACTGTAATACGGCACAGTGGGTCGCTGGCAAGTATCGCGTAAAAAACACTGCGATTGTACACAATGGACGGTGGCAACACGACTGTACGGCTGTTTGCGGCCTCGGCTGTATTGCAATGGTTGGTTACTTTTGAGTTTAGGCTTGAACCCAGAATCCGCAGCCTGAACACAATCCCCTGTGGAAGCGTTGATTCGACATCTTTATCAAAACAAGGAACACCGCGGTCATGAACGACGCAACGCACACGGAGCTCCGCCCTTTGGCCGATACGTCACCTTCGGCGATCGTCGCCGGCTTCATCGCGATGATGACCGGTTACACCAGCTCGCTGGTCCTGATGTTCCAGGCCGGGCAAGCGGCAGGTCTGACCAGCGGGCAGATTTCGTCGTGGATCTGGGCGATCTCCATTGGCATGGCGGTGTGCTCGATTGGCCTGTCCTTGCGCTATCGCACCCCCATCACGATCGCCTGGTCGACCCCCGGCGCGGCGTTGCTGATCACCAGTCTGGGCGGCGTGACGTACGGCGAAGCCATTGGTGCCTACATGACCTGCGCGGTACTGGTGACCCTTTGTGGCCTGACCGGCAGCTTTGAACGGCTGATGAAAAAGATTCCAGCGTCATTGGCCGCAGCTTTGCTGGCGGGAATTCTGTTCAAGATCGGCAGCGAAATCTTCGTCGCCGCCCAGCATCGCACTGCTTTGGTACTGGGGATGTTCTTCTGTTACCTGGTGGTCAAGCGCCTGTCGCCGCGTTATGCCGTACTGGCCGCGCTGTTGATCGGCACGGCGCTATCAGGGTTCATGGGGCTGCTGGACTTCAGCGGTTTCCATCTGGAAGTGGCGACGCCGGTCTGGACCACGCCGCACTTCTCCCTGGCCGCGACCATCAGCATCGGCATCCCGCTGTTTGTCGTGGCAATGACGTCGCAGAACATGCCGGGCATCGCCGTGCTGCGCGCTGACGGTTACACCGTGCCGGCCTCACCGCTGATCACCACCACCGGCATCGCCTCATTACTGCTGGCGCCGTTCGGCTCCCACGGGATCAACCTCGCGGCCATCAGTGCAGCGATTTGCACCGGGCCGCACGCCCATGAAGATCGCGACAAACGCTATACCGCAGCGGTCTGGTGCGGGATTTTCTACGGGATCGCCGGGGTGTTCGGCGCGACGCTGGCGGCGTTGTTCGCCGCGCTGCCGAAAGAGTTGGTGCTGTCGATTGCGGCACTGGCCTTGTTCGGCTCGATCATCAATGGCTTGAGCATTGCCATGAGCGAAGTGAAGGAACGTGAAGCGGCGTTGATTACCTTTATGGTCACGGCGTCGGGGTTGACACTGTTTTCCATCGGTTCGGCGTTCTGGGGGATTGTGGCGGGGGTGATGACGCTGGTGATCTTGAACTGGCGTAAAAGCTAAAAGATCTTCACAAAAAAAAACGGCGACCCTTGGGTCGCCGTTTTTTAGAACATCAAGCTACCGGATTGATCGGCTTTTCCGGGTACCAGACGTCGATCAGCGGGCTGACGGTTGCTTCAGTCAGTTCGCTGCGGCCTTTGAGCCAGGCTTCAACAGCGGCACGCTGCTCTTCGGAAACCGAGCCACGCTTCTGCAGGCAAACCAGACCGAAGTCGTCGCCGCCAACATAGCCCAGACCGTTGGCTTCCATGGCTTCTTTCAGGAACGCGTCGAGGAAAGCATCAATGGCTTCATCAGCCAAATCTTCTTTGAAATCCAGGTTCAGTTCGAAACCCAGCTCTTGAAATTCATCGACGCACAGTTTTTTGCGCAGACGCTGGGAACGGTTAGTCGCCATTGGAACAATCCTCATAAGTAATAACGGGCGGCACTTTAGCAGTTTAAGGCGCCGATTGTCCGTCTCTCTGGGTTGCAGGCCCTACCGTCGGTAAAAAAATAGCGGATTAGAGGACCAGGGTACGGCACAAGCCGCTACACCTTGGGGCATAATGCCGACACTTTCATGACCGCTGAGGGAATTTATCTTCATACCCTCGTCTTTTTCCCCCTCGGCTGTAGGGTTTTATTTCACATGATCAAATCTTTGCGTCCATTGTTGCTGGCCGGTTTTCTGCTTCCCCTGGCCTTCTCCGTTTCCGCTGCCCCCATCAACACCGGGCTGACGCCCAACGTTGAAAAGGCCATCAAGGCCAGCAAAATGCCGAACAACGCCTTGTCGCTGGTGATGATCCCGCTCAACGGCCCTGGCACCCCGACCATTTACAACGCTGACGTATCGGTCAACCCGGCCTCGACCATGAAACTGGTCACCACTTACGCGGCCCTGGAAATGCTCGGCCCGAACCACCAGTGGAAAACCGAGTTCTACACCGATGGCACCCTTAGTGGCGGCATCCTCAACGGTAACCTCTACCTCAAGGGTGGCGGCGATCCAAAGCTGAACATGGAAAAACTCTGGCTGCTGATGCGCGACCTGCGCGCCAATGGCGTGACGCAAATCACCGGCGACCTGGTGCTGGACCGCAATTTCTTCGTGCAACCGCAGCTGCCCGTGTTCAACGACGACGGCAATGACGACAACAAACCGTTCCTGGTCAAACCCGATTCGCTGATGGTCAACCTCAAGGCCCTGCGTTTTGTGGCGCGTAACGACAACGGCAGGGTTCTGATTTCGGTAGAACCGCCGATTGCCACGATTCGCATCGAAAACCTGGTCAAAGCCGTCAACTCCAAGCAATGCACCGGTGGCGTGCGTTACAACCCGGTGACCCAGGCCGATGGCAGCGTGACCGTGACGGTCGGCGGCCAGTTGGGCGAGGGCTGCAGCTCCCAGACTTATCTGTCGCTGCTCGACCACGCGACCTACACCGCGGGCGCCGTGCGGGCGATCTGGAAGGAGCTGGGCGGCAGCATTCAGGGCGTGGACCGTCTGGCGCCAACGCCCAAAGACGCCAAGGTCCTGGCTCGGGCCTTCTCGCCGGACCTGGCGGAAATCATCCGCGACATCAACAAATACAGTAACAACACCATGGCTCAGCAACTGTTCCTGAGTTTGGGCGCGAAGTTCCGCACCGAGGCCGACGGCGATGATGCCAAGGCTGCGCAGCGTGTCGTGCGCCAGTGGCTGGCGAAGAAAGGCATCACCGCGCCGCACCTGGTGATGGAGAACGGTTCCGGTCTGTCTCGTGCCGAGCGCGTGAGTGCGCGTGAATTGGCGGGCATGCTGCAAGCGGCCTGGAAAAGCCCTTAC
Source organism: Pseudomonas sp. Hz4 (assembly GCF_054898165.1). Lineage (NCBI taxonomy): Bacteria > Pseudomonadati > Pseudomonadota > Gammaproteobacteria > Pseudomonadales > Pseudomonadaceae > Pseudomonas > Pseudomonas sp. Hz4. The sequence continues at coordinate 4,174,107 of NZ_CM142719.1, forward strand.
TCGGCCGAGTTCATCAGCTCGATGCCGATTGCCGGCACTGACGGCACCATGCGCAAACGCCTGAAGACCACGGCGATGCGCGGTGAAGCGCACATCAAGACCGGCACCCTGAATACCGTTCGGGCCATTGCCGGCTTCAGCCGCGACATCAACGGCAATACCTGGGCGGTGGTGGCGATCCTCAACGACAAGGCACCGTTTGGCGCCTCCTCGGTGCTGGATCAGGTGCTGCTAGACCTGTATCGCCAGCCGAAACTGCCGGAAACGGCTTCGGTGTTGTAACCCCCAACTTGATCGTTCCCACGCTCTGCGTGGGAATGCAGCCCGTGACGCTCCGCGTCACTGGACGTAGAGCGTCCCTAGAGGCATTCCCACGCGGAGCGTGGGAACGATCATCGCGTGCAGCCAGCACTTAGTTCATCTCCCTTTCTACCCGATCCCGTCCTGCCTGCTTCGCGGCATAAACGCCTGAATCCGCCCGCAACAGCAGCGCATCCGCGCCCTCGCCGACTCGCCAACCGGCAATCCCGAAACTTGCGGTCACTGTCCCGACGCCTTCGATCGGCGAACTGCGCAACCCTTGCCATAACTGCAAGGCCAGGACATGCGCATGGCCGCCGTCGATGTCCGGGCAAAGCACCATGAACTCCTCGCCACCCAGGCGACAGAACACGTCGGTGCGGCGCAGCCGATGGCCGATGCGTTCGCACACGATCTGCAACACCCGATCGCCGACAGCGTGGCCATGCTGGTCATTGATACGCTTGAAGTGGTCGATATCGAGCATGATCACTGACAGTTCGCCGCCACCGCGCTCGACCCGCGCCATTTCGGTGATCAGGCGTTCCTGGAAATAGCGGCGGTTGTGGATCCCGGTCAGCGAGTCAGTGATCGACAGCGCGCGCAATTCTTCTTGCACCCGCTTGAGGTCGGAGATGTCCGAGATGTAGCCATGCCAGAGCACGCCGCCACCGGGCAGTTCCTCCGGCGTCGCCTCGCCACGAACCCAGCGCAGGCCGCGCAGGGGCAGCAGCACGCGGTATTCCTCGCGCCAAGGGCTGAGGGTGTCCGCCGACGCCCGGATCGAGGCGCGGACTCGGGTGGTGTCCTGCGGATGAATCCGCGTGAAAATCGCTTCGGCATTGAGCAACAGCACATCCGGCTCAAGTTCGTAGATCTCGCGAATGCCGTCGCTGGCGTAGATCACGCTGAAGCGCCCATCGAACTCCATCTTGAACTGGTAGATCCCGCCGGGCACATGAGCGCTGAGTTTCTTCAGCAACAAGTCCCGTGCCGCCAGGGCCTCGTGGACCCGCTTGCGCTCGGTGATGTCGATACAGATCGCCAAGTGCCCGACCCACAGGCCTTGCTCGTCGAGTATCGGGGTCGCGAGCATGTTCACCGTCAAATGGCTGCCGTCGCTACGTAGCAGCGTCCATTCCCGCGCTTCGTGACCGCCCTCCTCGCCGCCCTCGACCAACATCGCCTGGCAGGTCGGAATCGGCTTGCCATAGCGCGCACTCAACTCTGCCGAGCGTGCAAGGAGCTCACGGGGCAGGTGCAGGTTTTCCAGGGTCATGTGGCCCACCACCTCAGCGTTGGTGTAGCCGAGCATGTGCTCTGCACCGGCATTAAAGGTACTGATGACCCCGCGCAAGTCAGTGGCGATGATCGCCACTTGGGTCGCGGCATTCAGCACGCCGCGCAACTGGCCATGGGTGCCGCGCAACTCCTGCTCGCGGGCGCGCAGTTCCTGGGTTCGTTGCTCGACCATTTTCAGCGCCCGTTGCCGCTGACTGACCAGCACATAGAGCAAGGCACTGAGCAACAGACTGAGCAAGCCACCCAGCACCATTAGGCTGGTCACTGGAGAGTGGTTGGCTTTCAGGAAGGCATCGCTGGGCTTGATGTCGACTTGATAGTCATGGTCCGCAAGCCGCAGCAGCCGGGTCGCGGCCAACTCACTGCGGGCTGGCGTATTGGGGGACTCATAAAGCACTTCGTGCTGATCGTCTGTGGATAAGTCGAGGATGCGCACCGAAAGGTAGTCACGGCCCGCCTCCGGCAGCCCGTCCGCGAGCAACTGGCGCATGCTGATCACGGCCATGACATAACCGAACGGTTTCAACTCCGTCGTTGCCAGGTTATTGCGCAGCAGCACCGGCGCGACCAGCAGCACGCCACGCGCATAGGCCGGCTCGATATTGACCAGATGCATCGGCTGCGATACCGCCATGCCGCCGTGCTGATCGGCCCGTTCAAGGGTGGAACGGCGCAAGGGTTGAACCAACAAGTCGTAGCCCAGTGGTGAGCCAAGCTTGCTTTGGGTCTGGCTATAAAGCACCGCCACGTACTCATTCCGTTCGGCCGCCCGTTGCAGCTGGCCGTCGGCATTGAGTTCCCGCAGGGTGAAGTCGGGTAAACCCTCTGCACGCACCTGGCGTTCAAATTCCGCTCGTTCGGCGCGGGTTATCCGTTTGGCGAAGGTATAGGCCTGAGTCCGGTGCAGCAGCGGTTGGGTGTAACCGTCGAACTCCTCGCGGGAGACCGAATCGGAATTGGCAAAGAACCGGCGCAGGCCATCGAGGCGCTGCTCCTGATCTTCGAAACGTTCTTCGATACGGCTGTAACGTTCACTGGCCAGCAGTTGGAAACGTTGCCGCAATTGATGGTGAAACAGATTTAGCGTCGACCACGCCAGCAATCCCGTGAGAATTGCGCCGACAACCAATACCAGCAGCGTGACCAACCAGGCCGAGGCATCTTCACTGATAAAACCCAGGATCTTCGGGCGCACGGCGTGCAACGACATAGACGCAACTCAAAACGCCAGGTGCGGGAAAGCCCATTGGCCATGCGTTGAGTTATAGCTATTAGCCATCAATTTGACCAGCCCGGAAAGAAGCCAAGAGCCTTTAAAAATCAAGGCTCTGTGGATCCAATACGGGAAGTGTCAACGGGCCGTGATTTTCCAGGCACGGTGGATCTTGCCATTACGGGCGAAATCCGGATCGATGGTCTGGGCGGTGATTTCCTCGACCGCGTAACGCTCGGTGAGGTTTTCCTCGAGCTGGAACTTGCGGAAGTTGTTGGAGAAGTACAACACGCCGCCCGGTGCCAAACGCGCCATGGCCAGATCGATCAATTGCACCTGGTCGCGCTGCACGTCGAAGATCCCTTCCATACGCTTGGAGTTGGAGAAGGTCGGCGGATCGATGAAGATCAGGTCGTACTCGTCACGGCAGGCGTCGAGCCAGGCCATTACATCGCCCTGCTCCAGACGGTTCTTGTCAGAGAAACCGTTCAGCGACAGGTTGCGACGCGCCCAGTCCAGATAGGTTTTCGACAAGTCGACGCTGGTGGTGCTGCGTGCGCCGCCCTTGGCTGCGTGAACACTGGCGGTCGCGGTGTAGCTATACAGGTTGAGGAAGCGCTTACCTTCGGCCTCTTTCTGGATGCGCATGCGCATCGGCCGGTGGTCGAGGAACAACCCGGTGTCGAGGTAATCCGTGAGGTTCACCAGCAGCTTCACGCCACCTTCGTTGACCTCGACGAACTTGCCCTGTGCCGCTTGGCGTTCGTACTGCTTGGTGCCGCTCTGACGCTCGCGACGCTTGACCACCACGCGACTCTTGTCGATGTTCAGGGCCTGCGGAATCGCGGCCAGGGCATCGAACATACGCGCCGAGGCTTTTTCCGGATCGATGGATTTCGGCGCGGCGTATTCCTGAACGTGAACCCAATCCTGATACAGGTCGATGGCCATGGAGTATTCCGGCATGTCGGCATCGTAGACCCGGTAGCAGTCGATGCCTTCACGCTTGACCCACTTGCCGAGGGCCTTGAGATTCTTTTGCAGACGATTGGCGAACATCTGCCCGCCTTCGCTCAAGCGCGGCTGCTCAATCACCACCGGTGCCGGTTTGATCGGGTTGCCGTTCTTGTTGTACTTCTCGTACTTGCCCGGCGCCACATCGTTGTCTGCGACGTCGACTTCGGCTTGCTCTCGCTCGACCTGACGCTGTTCCGGGGTGCGACGTTCGCCAGTGACGAACTGGTCCGGCGTGACTTTGATCAGCAGCAATTTGCACGGCAAGGCGCCGTTCCAGAATGAATACTGTTTGTGGCTGCGGATGCCCATGCGCTTGCCCAGGTCCGGGGCGCCGGTGAATACCGCCGCTTCCCAGTTCAAGCAGGCCTGACGCAGACGTTCGCCGAGGTTCTGGTAGAGATAGAGCAAACTCGCTTCGTCACCCAGACGCTCGCCGTAGGGCGGGTTGCAGATCACCAGACCTTTCTGGTTCTGGTCCGGACGCGGCTCGAACGTCCCGACTTCGCCCTGGTAGATCTTGATCCACTCGCTCAGGCCGGCACGTTCGACGTTGTTGCGGCCCGGTTGAATCAGGCGCGGATCGGCTTCGTAACCGCGAATCCACAGCGGTGGCTTGGCCAGGCCGGCAGCGGCACGGTCGGAGGCTTCTTCGTGCAGTTTTTTCCACAGCGCCGGGACGTGACCGAGCCAGGCGGTGAAGCCCCACTGCTCGCGGCGCAGGTTCGGCGCCATGTCGGCGGCGATCATCGCCGCTTCTACCAGGAACGTACCAACACCGCACATCGGGTCAGCCAGCGCGCCGCCATCGGCCGCAATGCGAGGCCAGCCGGAACGGATCAGGATCGCTGCCGCGAGGTTTTCCTTCAGCGGCGCCGCGCCCTGCTGCAAGCGATAGCCGCGCTGATGCAGGCTGTGGCCCGAGAGGTCGAGGGACAGAATCGCTTCGCCGCGATCCAGGCGCAGGTGAATGCGCAGGTCCGGATTGAGCTTGTCGATGGATGGACGGTCGCCCTGCGGGGTGCGCAATTTGTCGACGATGGCGTCCTTGACCTTCAAGGCGCCGAAGTGGGTGTTGTCGATGCCCGAGCCGTGACCGCTGAACTCGACGGCCAGGGTGCCGTCGTTGAGCATGTGGTCTTGCCACTCGATATCCAGCACGCCGTGATAGAGGTCTTCAGCGTCTTTCATCGGGAAACGCTTGAGCACCAGCAGCACCCGGTTCGCCAGACGCGACCACAGGCACAGGCGGTAAGCGGTTTCCATGGTTGCCATGCCGCGCACGGCAGAGGTGTGCTCACGCGCTTCTTCAAGGCCAAGCCCGACGGCTTCCTCGATGAGCAGGCCTTCAAGGCCTTTTGGGCAAGTGAGGAAGATTTCGAATTGATCGGACATTGGAATTTCAGAGCCTTTGGCTAAGTGAACCGACAACGCATTGCCGGCCCGGTTTTCAATCAGGCACTTTTCTAAAAGAGCGCCCGCGTGGCACGAAGGTGTGCCGTCCCACCCTTGCTGCTCGGGTTAAAAGAGCTTAGATGCAAAGGCAGATAAAAAGTTGATGCAACAAAATGTCATAAGTCGACCCTTCGTCGAATAGTTCCCCTGCTCAACAGGAGGCATTCTCACTTAGGTATTCAATTCATCATGCAGCGCAGGGCCGATCATACCGGGGTTTTGCCAATAAACACGGGACAACATCGTGTTACTTATGGCCATACCACCTTAATAGTTACGTCCTTATGACAAAACGATCATTCCCTCAATGTGACGCATTGGTTAGAACTCAACACAGGTTGACGCCGCAATGACGTCAACACCTTGGCTCGCGACGCCGGCAGCGAGCCCCAACGGCAGGAGTTTTTCTGCCAGACCTCAATTGAGGTCGACGCGATAAATACAGTCAACAAGTGAGGGCAACACCCTATGAGAAGACTTAAGCGTGATCCGTTGGAAAGAGCATTTTTGCGCGGATATCAATATGGCGTTGGTGGCAAATCCCGTGAGCTTTGCCCATTTACTCTACCGTCGGTACGCCAAGCCTGGATTAACGGCTGGCGAGAAGGACGCGGCGACAACTGGGACGGTATGACCGGCACTGCGGGAATCCATAGACTCAACGAACTTCACGCCGTCGGCTAATGACAGGGCTTAACACACTCCGACACGACAATCTGATGACTGAATGACTTAACCACGCACGCCCCATCCGGGCGGCGGGCTCCGGCCCAGGGGCTCCCTCGAGGAGCCCTTTTTTATATCTGCTCCGAATTCTGCGACGAAACCATTGTGGCGAGGGGGCTTGCCCCCGTTCGGCGGCGAAGCCGTCGTAAATCCAGCGAATGGGTTTTATCTGACTCACTGAGTTGGCTGATTTTAGGGCCGCTTCGCAGCCCAACGGGGGCAAGCCCCTCGCCACAGGGATCTACATCAGCCTTCGGCGCAATGCTGCGATGGCGTCTACGGATTCACGAATCAACGACGGGCCCTTATAGATGAAGCCGGAATAGAGCTGCACCAGGCTCGCCCCCGCAGCGATTTTCTCAGCCGCGTGCTTGCCTTCGGTGATACCACCCACGGCGATGATCGGCAAGCGACCGGCCAACTCTGCGGCCAGCATCTTCACGGTGTGGGTGCTCTTTTCGCGAACCGGTGCGCCGGACAGACCGCCCGCCTCGTCGCCGTGCTCCATGCCTTCAACGCCGACGCGGCTCAGGGTGGTGTTGGTGGCGATCACCGCATCCATCCCGGTTTCGATCAGCGCTTGCGCGACCTGAGCGGTTTCTTCGTCGGTCATGTCCGGCGCAATCTTGATCGCCAGTGGGACATGTTTGCCGTGGCGCAGCGCCAGTTCTGCCCGGCGCGTAGCCAGGTCCGCCAACAATTGCTTCAGCGAATCACCGAACTGCAGGCTACGCAGCCCCGGGGTATTCGGCGAGCTGACGTTGACCGTCACGTAGCTGGCGTGGGCGTAGACCTTGTCCAGACAGATCAGGTAGTCGTCGACCGCCCGCTCAACCGGAGTATCGAAGTTTTTGCCGATATTGATGCCCAGCACGCCCTTGTACTTGGCCGCCGCCACGCGAGCCAGCAAGTGATCGACGCCGAGGTTGTTGAACCCCATGCGGTTGATGATCGCCTCGGCTTCCGGCAGACGGAAAATCCGCGGTTTAGGATTGCCCGGTTGCGGACGTGGCGTAATGGTGCCGATTTCGACAAAACCAAAACCCAGTTGGGCAAAACCGTCGATGGCCGCGCCGTTCTTGTCCAAACCGGCCGCCAGACCCACCGGGTTCGGGAAGTCCAGGCCCATGACGGTCACCGGCATCTTCGCCGGTGCCTTGCACAGCAAGCCGTTGAGGCCCAAACGCCCGCCCGCGCCGATCAGGTCCAGAGACAGATCGTGGGAGGTTTCCGGGGAAAGTTTGAACAACAGCTGACGGGCCAGGGTGTACATGGGCGGGTTTGACTCTGGGCTACGAAAAGTGGCGGCGATTATAGCCGGGCATCGAGGTTGCAGGCGAGGCGCGCGACAAAATCAGTGAGCGATGGCATATGCCTTGCACCGTCACTGACATCAGCACTCATGCCAACGGCGGGATGAGTCGAAAGACAAAGGCGTCGTCACTTGGCCTTGCTCTGGCAAGCAGCCCGGTACGGCGCTTTTTTATGGAAGGTGTTTACTGATGATTGAAGTTCCAGCCACCCCTCTGGCCTGGGTCAACGGCAGCGATGCCCCGGAAAAGACCGAAATCAACCTCGGCTTCATGGCCCTCAGCGACTGCGCCTCCGTGGTGGTCGCGGCCACGCAGGGCTTCGCGCAACCTTATGGCCTGACCCTGAACCTCAAGCGCCAGCCGTCCTGGGCCAACCTGCGGGACAAACTGGTCAGTGGCGAACTCGACGCCGCCCACAGCCTGTACGGTTTGATCTATGCCGTGCATTTGGGCATCGGCGGTGTCGCGCCGACCGACATGGCGGTACTCATGGGCCTGAATCAGAATGGCCAGAGCATCAATCTCTCCCATGGCTTACAGGCCTTGGGCGTGACCAGTCCTGAAGCACTCGACCGGCACGTGCACCAAAGTCGCCCAAAACTCACTTTCGCCCAGACATTTCCGACCGGCACTCACGCCATGTGGCTGTATTACTGGCTGGCGAGTCAGGGGATTCATCCGCTGCAGGACGTCAACAGCGTAGTCGTGCCGCCGTCGCAAATGGTCGCGCACCTGCAAGCCGGACGCATCGATGGTTTCTGCGTCGGCGAGCCATGGTCCGCCAGCGCGGTGCAGCAGAACCTGGGGTTCACCCTGGCCACCACCCAGACCCTCTGGCCCGATCATCCGGAAAAAGTCCTCGGTTGCACCCGCGCGTTTGTCGAGCAATACCCCAACACCGCCCGGGCGCTGGTGATGGCGATCCTCGAAGCCAGCCGCTTCATCGAACAAAGCACGGAAAATCGCTGCAGCACCGCGAAGCTGTTGAGTGCGCCCGAATACCTCGACGCGCCACTCGACTGCATCGCGCCGAGGCTGCTCGGTGACTACGCCGATGGCCTCGGCAATCGCTGGCAGGATCCGCACACCCTGCGTTTCCATGCAGACGGCGAGGTCAACCTGCCTTACTTGTCCGACGGCATGTGGTTCATGACCCAGTTCCGCCGCTGGGGTTTGTTGCGCGACGACCCGGACTACCTCGGCGTGGCCCGTCAGGTCCAGCAACTAGACTTGTATCGAGAGGCCGCCACGGCGGTGGGTGTAGCTGCGCCGGCTCAGGAAATGCGCAGAAGCCAATTGATCGACGGCAAGGTCTGGGACGGCTTGGACCCCGCCGGCTATGCCCGCAGCTTCAAGCTGCACGCCATGAGCGACAGCTCACCCCTTCTCGCCAGCCGCTGACAGGAGACTGCGAATATGTTGCGTATCCTGCTGATCAACGACACCGCGAAGAAAGTCGGTCGCCTGAAGGCGGCGCTGACCGAAGCCGGGTTCGAGGTGATCGACGAGTCGGGCCTGACCATCGACCTGCCTGCGCGCGTCGAAACGGTGCGTCCGGATGTGATTTTGATCGATACCGAGTCACCGAGCCGCGATGTGATGGAGCAAGTGGTGCTGGTGAGCCGCGACCAACCGCGGCCGATTGTGATGTTTACCGATGAGCATGACCCCGATGTGATGCGTCAGGCGATCAAGTCCGGGGTCAGTGCCTACATCGTCGAAGGCATCCACGCACAGCGCTTGCAGCCGATTCTTGATGTGGCCATGGCACGTTTTGAAAGCGACCAGGCCCTGCGCGCCCAACTCAACGCCCGCGACCAGCAACTGGCCGAGCGCAAGCGCATCGAGCTGGCCAAAGGGCTGTTGATGAAAATGAAGGACTGCAACGAGGAAGAGGCCTACACCCTGATGCGCCGCCAGGCGATGAGCCGGCAGCAGAAGCTGATTCAGGTGGCGGAGCAGATCATCGCGATGAGCGAGTTGCTCGGCTGAAGTGTGGTGGCGCCCGTGAGAACGCCTTCGTCGGAACGCCGCCCGGAGCCGGCTCGCTCCCACAGTTGATTTATATACGACGCAAATCCCCTGTGGGAGCGAGCCTGCTCGCGAATGGCTGCAACTCGGTCCCCGACTGTTGGCACAGATCTCGCTAGGTAATCACCACAGGTAACCAACGGCGGTTGCCCCACCTACGACAAAGACGTCGCTCACCTCATTTGCCCATGGCGAATCCGGTGGCGGCGTTTTTTTGTTTTGCCCCAGAGACCGGGGCCGGTGGTGCGGCCGATGCGGCGCCCCACCTGCAAGCTCATGACTCTTTCTCGAGACTATTAACAGCTGAGGTGCGCGATGAATTCAAGCTTCTGGAAATCTGGCCATACCCCGACATTGTTCGCGGCCTTCCTCTACTTCGACCTGAGCTTCATGGTTTGGTACGTGCTCGGCCCACTGGCCGTGCAAATCGCCGCCGACCTGCACCTGACCACCCAACAGCGCGGGCTGGTGGTGGCCACGCCGATTCTGGCCGGGGCCGTGCTGCGCTTTGTGATGGGCTTGCTGGCTGATCGCCTGTCGCCGAAAACCGCCGGGCTGATTGGCCAGGTGATCGTCATCTGCGCCCTGTTCGTCGCTTGGAAACACGGCATTCACAGCTACGAGCAAGCGCTGCTGCTGGGCCTGTTCCTCGGCATGGCCGGCGCGTCCTTCGCCGTCGCCCTGCCGCTGGCGTCGCAATGGTATCCGCCACAACACCAAGGCAAAGCCCTGGGCATCGCCGGTGCCGGCAACTCGGGCACCGTGCTCGCTGCACTGATCGCCCCGGTGCTGGCCGCTGCATTTGGCTGGAGCAACGTGTTCGGCTTCGCCCTGATCCCGCTGATTCTGACCATCATCGTCTTCGCCTGGCTGGCCAAAAACGCGCCTGAGCGGCCAAAAGCCAAGTCCATGTCCGACTACTTCAAGGCCTTGGGTGACCGCGACAGCTGGTGGTTCATGTTTTTCTACAGCGTGACCTTCGGCGGCTTCATTGGCCTGGCCAGCGCTCTGCCCGGCTATTTCAACGACCAATATGGCCTCAGCCCGGTGACCGCCGGCTATTACACCGCAGCCTGCGTGTTCGGCGGCAGTTTGATGCGTCCGTTGGGTGGCGCTCTGGCCGACCGTTTCGGTGGCATTCGCACCCTCCTGGGGATGTACACGGTGGCGGCGATCTGCATCGCAGCGGTGGGTTTCAATCTGCCGAGTTCCTACGCTGCACTGGCACTTTTCGTCTGCACCATGCTCGGTTTGGGTGCAGGTAACGGCGCTGTTTTCCAATTGGTACCGCAGCGTTTTCGTCGGGAGATCGGTGTGATGACCGGTTTGATCGGTATGGCCGGCGGGATCGGTGGGTTTGCACTGGCAGCGGGCATGGGCGCGATCAAGCAAAGCACCGGCAGCTATCAACTGGCCTTGTGGTTGTTTGCCAGCCTCGGCGTACTCGCCTGGTTCGGCCTGCACGGTGTAAAACGTCGCTGGAGAACCACGTGGGGTTCGGCCGCCGTGACGGCCGCACGGGTCTGAAGCCCCAATGAGCCTGCAACTGAGTTTTGCCGAAGCCAGCGCCATCGGCCCTCGCGAGGAAAATCAGGACGCTCTGCGCCTGGTGACCCCGGCCCCGGCGCTGGCAGCGAGCAAGGGTTACCTCTTCGCCATCGCCGATGGCGTCAGCCAGTGCGCCGACGGCGGCCTCGCCGCCCGCTCGACGTTGCAGGCCCTGGCGCTGGATTACTACGCCACACCGGAAACCTGGGGCGTCGCTCAAGCGCTGGATCGCCTGCTACTGGCGCAAAATCGCTGGCTACAGGCCAATGGCGGTGGGCAACCGCTGCTGACCACTGTCAGTGCTTTGGTCATGCGCGGTAGGCGTTTTACCCTGGCCCATGTCGGCGATTGCCGGGTTTATCGCTGGCACGCCGATCAGTTGCAGCGGGTCAGCGAGGATCACGTCTGGGATCAACCGGGCATGCAGCATGTGCTCAAGCGGGCGCTCGGGCTCGATCAGCATTTGGTGCTGGATTTTCTCGATGGCGAACTGCGCCTTAATGAGAGCTTCGTGTTGCTCAGCGACGGCATCTGGGCCGTGCTGGGCGACACGGCCATTGCCGCGATTCTGCGCGATCAGCCGGATCTGAACAGCGCTGCGCAGACCTTGGTCAACGCGGCGCACCTTGCCGGCAGCCAGGATAACGCCAGCGCTTTGCTGGTGCGGGTCGATGCCCTCGGTGAAACGAGTATCGGCGATGCGTTGATTCATTTGCAGCAATGGCCGCTGCCGCCAGCACTGAAACCGGGTCAACCATTCGAGGGCTGGCAAGTCGAAGGCATACTCGCTCAGAGCCAGCAGTCGTTGCTCTATCGGGTACGCGACGGGCAACAGCAACCCTGGCTGCTGAAAACCTTGCCCGGCGCTCTGCGCGACGATCACTTGGCCGGACAGGCGTTGCTGTCGGAGGAATGGTTTCTCAAACGCGTGGCCGGCCGGCATTTCCCGGAAGTCCATGCCGCCAGTCTGCGTCAGCATTTGTACTACGTGATGCGCGAATATTCCGGATCTACGTTGGCTGCGTTGCACGCAGATGTCGGACCGCTACCTTTGCCGCAATGGCAGGATCTGGCCGAACGTCTGCTGCGAGCCGTTGGCATGCTGCATCGACGGCAGATTCTCCATCGCGACATTAAACCGGAAAACCTGCTGCTGGGGGACGACGGCGAATTACGCCTACTGGACTTCGGCCTCGCCTACTGCCCCGGCCTGTCCGAAGATCAGCCTTCTGCCCTGCCCGGAACGCCCAGCTATATCGCGCCGGAAGCCTTTCGCGGGGAAACACCGACACCGCAACAGGACCTGTATGCCGTCGGCGTGACCTTGTACTTCCTGCTCACCGGGCATTATCCCTACGGCGAAATCGAAGCCTTCCAACGCCCGCGGTTTGGAATTCCTGTCAGCGCCAATCGCTATCGACCCGACCTGCCGGAATGGATCGCGCAAAGTCTGGAGCGCGCCGTGACGGTGGATCCGGGTCAACGATTTGAAACGGCGGAAGAATGGTTGTTGCTGCTGGAACAGGGTGAGCGACACAGTTTGAGCGTGCGACCCAGGCCGTTGCTTGAGCGCGAGCCATTGAAGGTCTGGCGGACTTTGGCGCTGGTGTCATTGCTGATGAATCTGGTGCTGCTGGTTGTGGCGCTCCATTAACGGGCAAGGCGCTTTGATTCGGTGCAATAAATCACACCCTTCGCTTTGAGACCGCGACCAAACCCAACAAACTCGGGGCTCTGAGGAACTTGGCACAACCACTGCATTACCTCTCTCATCAACTATAAAGCCCAGCCTTCAACGACGAAGGATGCGCTTCCCGAGAGAACGGGACCAGGACAAAGGCGTCCTCGCTAGGCAACTAGCGGGACGCCTTTTTTTGTTTGCGCAAAATGTGTCGAGCAAGACCTGAAAGCCCTGATGAGGCGGGTCTGAGCTCCCCGGAGAACCTGATGAAAAAACTAAAACTGGTGATGATCGGCAACGGCATGGCCGGGGTTCGTACCCTGGAAGAGCTGCTCAAGCTGAGCAATGAGCTGTACGACATCACGGTCTTCGGCGCCGAACCCCATACCAACTACAACCGCATCCTGCTGTCGCCCGTGCTGGCCGGTGAACAGTCCTTTGAAGACATCGTGCTGAACGATCTGGACTGGTACCTGGACAACAACATCAAGCTGATGTTGAACCGCAAAGTGGTGGAGATCGATCGGGTCAAACGCCGGGTCGTCGCCGAAGACGGCAGCGAGGCCGAATACGATCGCCTGCTGATCGCCACCGGCTCGACCCCGTTCATCCTGCCGATCCCCGGTAACACCTTGCACGGTGTGATCGGCTACCGCGACATCGCCGATACCCAGGCAATGATCGACACCGCGAAAACCCACAAGCACGCCGTTGTGATCGGTGGCGGCCTGCTCGGCCTGGAAGCCGCCAACGGCCTGATGCTGCGCGGCATGCACGTCACCGTCGTGCACATCGGCGAATGGTTGCTGGAACGGCAACTGGACAAAACCAGCGGCCAGTTACTGCAAACCGCCCTGGAAGCGCGCGGCCTGCACTTTCGTCTTTGCGAGCAAACCCAAGCCCTGCACGATGCCGGCAATGGCCGGGTCGGGTCGGTTGAGTTCAAGAATGGCGACATCATTCCCGCCGACCTGGTGGTAATGGCTGCCGGCATTCGCCCCAACACCGAACTCGCGGAAAAATCCGGCATCCCTTGCAACCGCGGAATTCTGGTCAACGACACCCTGCAAACCTACGACCCACGCATCTACGCCATCGGCGAATGCGCCAGCCACCGCGGCATCGCCTACGGCCTGGTGGCGCCGCTGTTCGAACAGGCCAAGGTCTGCGCCAACCACCTCGCCCAACTGGGCTTCGCCACCTACAAGGGCTCGGTGACGTCGACCAAATTAAAAGTCACCGGCATCGACCTGTTCTCCGCCGGCGACTTCATGGGCGGTGAAGGCACCGAAACCATCACCCTCTCCGACCCGATCGGCGGGGTCTACAAAAAATTGGTGATCAAGGATGACGTGCTGGTCGGGGCCTGTCTGTACGGCGATACGGCAGACGGTGGCTGGTATTTCCGGCAGATCCGTGAGAATCACGACATCGCGCAGATCCGCGATCACTTGATGTTCGGCGGCTCTTCATCCATGGAGCTGGCTTTAGGCGACGTAGGACATCAAGGCCAGGACAAAGCCATGAGCATGGCCGACACCGCCGAAGTCTGCGGCTGCAACGGCGTGTGCAAAGGCACCATCGTCAAGGCGATTCAGGAACACGGATTGTTCAGCGTCGACGACGTCAAGAAACACACCAAGGCGGCCAGCTCCTGCGGTTCCTGCGCAGGGCTGGTGGAACAGATTCTGATCAACACCGTGGGCGGCGCGGCGGACGTTAAACCGAAAAGCGAAAAAGCCATCTGCGGTTGCAGCGACCTGAACCACGGGCACATTCGCCAGGCCATCCGCGAGCAGCATTTGCTGACCATCGCTGGCACCCTGAGCTATCTGAACTGGCGCACCCCGAACGGCTGCGCCACGTGCCGCCCGGCGCTCAACTATTACCTGATTTCCACTTGGCCCGGCGAAGCCAAGGACGACCCGCAATCGCGCCTGATCAACGAACGGGCCCACGCCAACATTCAGAAAGACGGCACTTACTCTGTAGTCCCACGGATGTGGGGCGGTGTGACCAATCCCTCGGAACTGCGGCGCATTGCCGACGTAGCCGACAAATACAACGTGCCAATGGTCAAGGTTACCGGTGGCCAGCGTATCGATTTGCTGGGGATCAAAAAGCACGACCTGCCGGGCGTCTGGAAGGATCTCGACATGCCGTCCGGCCACGCCTACGGCAAATCCATCCGCACCGTGAAGACTTGCGTCGGCAGTGAGTTCTGCCGCTTTGGCACCCAGAATTCCACGCAATTGGGCATCGAGCTTGAGCACGACCTGTTCAACATGTGGTCGCCGCACAAAGTGAAGCTGGCCGTCTCCGGTTGCCCACGCAACTGTTCGGAAGCAGGTATCAAGGACGTCGGAATTATCGGCGTGGATTCCGGCTGGGAGATGTACATCGGCGGCAACGGAGGGATCAAAACCGAAGTCGCGGAATTCTTCGTCAAGCTCAAGACTGCCGAAGAAGTGCGCGAGTACAACGGCGCCTTCCTGCAGCTCTATCGCGAAGAAGCCTTCTACCTCGAACGCACCGTGCATTACCTGCAACGGGTCGGCATGGAGCACATCAAGAAAGCCGTGCTGGAAGACCCGGAGCGGCGCAAGGCGCTCAACGATCGCCTGCAATTCTCCCTGTCGTTCGAACAGGATCCGTGGAAGGAACGCCTGGAGCAGCCGCTGCTGAAAAAAGAATTCGACGTCATCTCGGTGAAGAATCTGGAGGTGCCGGCATGAACTGGCTGGATATCTGCGCACTGGAAGAAATCAATGCCCTCGGCTCGCGGATCATCGCGGGGCCGACAGGTGACATCGCGATTTTTCGTACAAGCGACGATGAGGTTTTCGCACTCGACGACCGCTGCCCGCACAAGGGCGGCCCGCTGTCCCAGGGTTTGATCTACGGCAAACGGGTCGCCTGCCCGCTGCATAATTGGCAGATCGATCTGGAAACCGGCGAAGCACAGGCTCCGGACATCGGTTGCGCTCACCACCATTGCGCACGGGTCGAAAATGGCCGGGTGCTGCTGGCTCTGCGGGAAGCAAGCTGATGAACAGCCAGATCACCGCTTCCACCTGCTGCTACTGCGGGGTCGGCTGCGGCGTGCTGATCGAGCATGACGGCGAGCGCATTCTCGGCGTCAGCGGCGATCCGGCCCACCCGGCCAACTTCGGCAAACTGTGCAGCAAAGGATCGACCCTGCACCTGACCGGTGACCTGACGGCTCGGGCGCTATACCCCGAACTGCGCCTCGGCAAAGGCTTGGCCCGCAGCCGCACCGATTGGGACACCGCCCTCGATCACGCCGCCAGCGTTTTTGCCGAGACCATCGCCGAACACGGCCCGGACAGCGTGGCGTTCTACATCTCCGGGCAATTGCTGACCGAGGATTACTACGCGTTCAACAAACTGGCACGAGCGCTGGTGGGCACCAACAACATCGACAGCAATTCGCGCCTGTGCATGTCTTCGGCAGTGGTCGGCTACAAGCGCAGTCTGGGTGCCGACGCACCGCCGTGCAACTACGAAGACTTGGAGCTGAGCGATTGCGTGATGATCGTCGGCAGTAACATGGCCTACGCCCACCCGATACTTTTCCGTCGACTGGAGGAAGCTAAATCCCGTCGGCCGCAGATGAAAGTCATCGTCATCGACCCGCGTCGTACCGACACCTGCGATTTGGCTGACCTGCACCTGGCCCTTCTGCCGGGTACCGATGTCGCGTTGTTCCATGGGATTTTGCACCTGCTGTTGTGGGAAGACTGGGTCGACCGCGACTTCATCAAGGCCCACACCGAAGGCTTGGCCGAACTGAAAAACCTGGTGCGCGATTACACGCCGCAGATGGTTTCGCAGCTCTGTGGAATCAGCGTCGGGCAACTGCAGCAATGCGCCAAATGGGTCGGCACCTCGAAGAGTTTTCTATCGCTGTGGTGCATGGGGCTTAACCAGTCCACCGCTGGCAGCGCAAAGAACAGTGCACTGATCAACCTGCACCTGGCCACTGGGCAAATCGGCCGCGCCGGTGCAGGACCTTTCTCACTGACCGGTCAGCCGAATGCCATGGGGGGACGGGAAACCGGCAGTTTGTCGAACCTGCTGCCAGGTCATCGCGAAGCCGCCAATGCTGAACATCGCGCGGAAGTGGCCGCCTATTGGGGCGTTGAACAACTTCCCGAGAACACCGGATTAACCGCCATTGAACTGTTCGAGCAGGTGCGTAGCGGGAAAATCAAGGCGCTGTGGATCGCATGCACCAACCCCGCGCAGTCAATGCCGGATCAAACCGCCGTGCGCGCGGCACTGCAAGCCTGCCCGTTCGTGGTGTTGCAAGAAGCTTTCCGCACCACCGAAACCGCAGCGTTCGCTGACCTGTTACTGCCGGCCGCCAGTTGGGGTGAAAAGGACGGCACGGTGACGAACTCCGAGCGGCGCATTTCCCACGTCCGTCGAGCCATCGTCGCACCGGGCGAAGCCCGCTCCGACTGGGAGATCACCGTAGATTTCGCACAACGCCTGGAAAAAAATCTGCGTCCGGGGCAAACCAGCCTGTTTACCTTTGAAACGCCGGCACAAATCTTCGATGAGTACAAACAACTGACCCGCGGGCGTGATCTGGACTTGTCCGGCATCAGTCACGAGGTGATCGACCGCCTCGGCCCTCAGCAATGGCCCTTCCCCACGGGCGCCAGTGAAGGCACGGCTCGGCTGTACCTGGACGGGATTTTCCCGACTGCCAGTGGACGTGCGCAATTCGTGGCCGACCCGTATCGCGCCGCCAAGGAACAACGCGACGCACGCTTCCCGCTGACCCTGATCACCGGCCGCCTGCGGGATCAATGGCACGGCATGAGCCGCACTGGCACAGCCGCGCAGTTATTCGGCCACGTCAGCGAAGCACTGTTGAGTTTGCACCCGGATGAACTGCGTCGGCATCGGCTGCAATCGGGCGACCTGGTCAGCCTGAAAAGTCGCCGTGGCGCGGTGATTGTCGCCGTCGGCAGCGACGCCAGCGTGCGCCCGGGCCAGGCCTTTCTGCCGATGCATTGGGGTGACCGCTTCCTCAAGGGTGGCGTAAATGCGCTCACCCAACCGGCTTTCGACCCGTTGTCGAAACAACCCGAACTCAAGCACAGCGGCGTGCGCCTCGAACCTGTGCAACTGCCGTGGAACCTATTCGCCCTGATAGAGGGCAATGTTCAACAGCATTTTGAGACGCTACGACCGCTCTGTGAGGCGTTTTCCTACATCAGCCTCAGCTTGGCCGGCCGTGAACGTCCCGCGCTGCTGATACGCGCTGCCAGCGCCAGCGCGCCAGATCCACAATTGCTGCGTGATATCGATCATTGCCTGGGGCTCAACGACGGCCCGGTTTTGGCTTACGACGACCCACGACGCTCCATCGGCAAACGCGTGCGGATCGAGAACGGTCGGATCACCGCGATTCGTCTGGCCGGCGAAACCCTCGCCCAACACTGGCTGCAAAGTCTGTGGCTCGAGGGTCGCGCCGATGAACAACTGCGGCGCTGGCTGCTGGCACCGCTGAGCGCACCACCGGGCGCCAATACACCGGCCGTCGGTAACAAAATCCTGTGCAACTGCAAAAACGTCAGCCAGAGCGCGGTCTGCGCAGGCATTAGTCGCGGCCTGGATCTGCAGGGTTTGAAACAAGAATTGGGCTGCGGCACGCAATGCGGCTCCTGCGTCCCGGAAATCAAGCGTTTGCTGGCCGCCACTGCGCAGCCGGTCGCCGTCATCTCGTGAGGAAAACACTATGAGCGCAAAAGTCTGGCTGGTGGGTGCAGGCCCGGGGGATCCGGAATTGTTGACCCTCAAGGCAGTGCGAGCGTTGAGAGAGGCGGATGTGGTGCTGATTGATGACCTGGTCAACGGCGCGGTGCTGGAGCATTGCCCGCAGGCGCGGATCATTCCCGTGGGCAAGCGCGGCGGGTGTCGCTCTACGCCTCAGGCGTTCATTCATCGCCTGATGCTGCGTTATACCCGCCACGGTAAATGCGTGGTGCGGTTAAAGGGCGGTGATCCGTGCATTTTCGGCCGTGGCGGTGAAGAGGCACAGTGGCTGCGTGAACGCGGTGTCGAGGTTGAGCTGGTCAACGGCATCACAGCCGGGCTTGCCGGCGCTACGCAATGCGATATTCCCTTGACCCTGCGGGGCGTCGCGCGTGGCGTGACGCTGGTCACCGCCCACACTCAGGATGGCAGCAGTTTGAACTGGCAAGCCCTGGCGCAAGGTGGCACGACGCTGGTGGTGTATATGGGTGTCGCAAAACTGAGCGAGATTCGTGAGCAACTGCTGGCCGGTGGAATGGCGGCGGATACACCGGTGGCGATGATTGAAAATGCTTCCCTGCCACACCAACGGGAATGTCGGAGCGATCTGACAGCGATGGAAGAAGATGCCTACGCCTTTGAGTTGAAGAGTCCGGCAATCCTGGTTATCGGCGCGGTCGTGGCCTGTACAGAAGTATCCCTGTCGACAGCTGATTTCCCCGCGAATGCAGTCAATCAGTCAGCCTGACCCTCCCTGCTTCAACCTTGCCCTCACCAAATCGTAGACAAAGAAAAGCCCGGCCTAAGCCGGGCTTTTCAGAGCTGCGAGCTAATTACTTAGCGTTAGCTTCAACCTGCGCTTCTACGCGACGGTTTACAGCTTGGCCAGCTTTAGTAGCGTTGTCCGCAACTGGGCGGGATTCGCCGTAGCCAACAGACTGAACGCGGGTCGATTCAACACCGTACTGGTTGGTCAGAACTTGCTTAACGGCGTTTGCACGACGCTCGGACAGTTTCTGGTTGTAAGCGTCAGGACCGACGGAGTCAGTGTGACCTTCAACAGTAGTGCTGGTGGATGGGTACTGCTTCATGAAGTCAGCGAGGTTTTTGATGTCGCCGTAGCTGTTAGGCTTGACTACCGACTTGTCGAAGTCGAATTTCACGTCCAGCTCAACACGAACAACTTCAGCAACTGCTGGGCAGCCATCAGCGTCAACAGTTACGTTGGCTGGGGTGTCCGGGCACTTGTCAACGTTGTCGCACACGCCATCGTTGTCGCTGTCGGAGCAGACTTCAGCTGGTGCTGGAACTGGAGCAGCAGCAGGCTTGGAGCCGCCACCGAAGTTCACACCGATACCGACGCTTGGAGCCCACTCGGTGTCGCCCTGGTCAATGTTGTACTGAGCTTCAACGCCAGCACGGGCGTAGAAGTTCTCGGTGAAGTACAACTTGGCACCGCCGCCAACGTTGGCGAAGGTGGAACGGTCACGACCGCCGGAGCCGTTCTGACCGATGCTCTGATCGGAGAAGCCAGCCGATACGTACGGACGCAACATGTCGCCCGGGTTGTTGAAGTGGTACAGAGCGTCCAGAGCGGTGTTAGCGCCCTTGATGTTACGACCGTCGTCGGAACGCACGTTGTGCACTTCGTCGTAAGCCAGACGCAGTTCAACGTCGTCGGTCAGGAAGTAACCAACCGAACCACCGAACAGGTTGCCGTTGTTCTTGAAGTTACGAGCGCTGTCGAATTGTTCTTTCTTTGCGAAGCCTTCGATTTCAACTGCGCCTTGGCCTTGTGCCAGAGCGCCGAAAGAAGTGGCGGCAATCAAAGAACCAATGGCCAAGCCCAAGGTGTTTTTCAGTTTCATCCGTTAAATCCCCATCTGGTGATTGTGAAGCAGTCCCGCAAACCGGGGGACAACTCGGCGGCAAGTCTATCAGAACTTGCCTACACGTAAGAGATATTTGCGCCGAACTAAGTTTCAGCAATGCCTGCAAATTTCTCACGCAATTTATCTAGAGCACGTTTGTATCGCATTTTTGTCGCACTCAAACCCATGTGCATGATGTCTGCGATCTCCTGAAACTCCAGCTCTGCGACAAATCGTAGCACCAGAATTTCACGGTCAATCGGGTTCACATACACCAACCAGCGATCAAGTCCACCCGCTTCCTCAGGTTTCGGCGTCTTTTCTTCAGACGCTTCCTCGAGGGGGTCCAGACTCAAAGCATCCATCAAGCGACGCTTTCGCCGTTCTTTCCGATACTGCGTGATGCATTCGTTGTACGTGATGCTGTATAGCCACGTCTTGAACTTCGATTTACCTTCGAAGTTCTTCAGGCCATACAGCACCTTCAACATCACTTCCTGACAGACATCGTCTGCGTCACGATCGTTCCCAAGATATCGCGCACAGACGTTAAATAATGTTCGCTGGTAACGCCGCATCAGTTCTTCATAGGCGCGCGTTACGTGAAACAGCTCGGTATGCGAGCGCGCGACCAACTCCTCATCAGAGAGCTCGCGGGGGTCGTAGCGCGTGGACAGCGATTGAGCTTTATTCAAAACAAGTCGGGCCGACAGTCAGGTCAATGTCCGCCGCGCCCTTTCAGGGCACTTTGCGGCGGCATACATTAGCAGGGTTTGCCGGATTAGCGGCTACTCACATGCTGCTCCAGGAGAATCCGATTGGAGAGAGAGACTAGCTCACCCTCATCGGTCAGCAATGTGGTTTTAACCGTGCCGATCTCTTCGATCTGACCTTCGACCTCGCCAACACGCACTTGTTGCCCAACCTGATATAACTCACGCACATAGATTCCCGCAAGAATCTGACCGGCAATTTCCCGGCTTCCCAACCCCATGGCCAGCGCAACCGCCAGACCAACGGTAATCAATACGATCACAATCACATGGTTGAGCAGGTCAGTCTTGACCTCCAACTGGCTGATTGCGACCGAAATACTGATGATAATCACCAGGCCCTGGGCAATTCGCCCCAGACCCGCAGCGTAATCCAGCCCTACGCCCTCTGCCGCCCCACGTACCAGCCCATTGGCCAGTTGCGCGAGCAGGACACCCACCAGCAGCACCAGCGCGGCGCCGAATACTTTCGGCAAATACAGCGCAAGCATGTCAAGCGTAGCCGAAACTCGCTCAAGTCCAAGGGATTCTGCGGCAGAAACCAGAAAAATCAGCAGCACGAACCAATAGACGATCTTGCCGATCAATGTCGAGATCGGCACTTGAAGGCCGGCCCGGGACAGCAATTTAGTCAGACCGGTGCCACCCATCAGGCGATCAAGTCCCAGCTTGGCGAGCAACTTGGACAACAAAGTATCCAAAAGTTTCGCCACGACGAAACCCAACAGCAGCACAACCAGTGCGCCGAACAGGTTCGGGATGAAATTCGCAACCTTGGTCCATAACGCAGTCATTGCAGTGACGAGGCTCTGAGTCCAGAGATCAAGTTCCATATTCAATCAGCCTTATCAGCAGTGCGAACGGTAGATTTACGGTGGCGGGATACCGGCGAGACGTGGGCCGAGCCGTTGTTGAGGGCAATCATCAGCGCGGGCAGCCAACGGCCCAGCAGACTGAACAGATCACCGGCGCCGACCTGACGGTTGGCGGTTTTCAGTACACGCCCCAGGCACGCATCGTCGTCCCGGGTAGACGGTGATGCCTTGAGCATGTCACGCAAAGACTGTTCAAACGGATCGTGCATACGCACCTCTCGTGATGTCTGTGAAAGACGCGATCAAATTTGGTCGGGTCACATGACTCACCATCAGACCCAGCGCAAACGTCGGAATAACCACCACTGCCCCAGTGCCACCGAGACCATCATCAGGCAGGCAATCGGGAAGCCATAAGGGCTTGCGGAGAACGGAATCCCGCCGACGTTGATACCCAAGAGACCTGCCAGAAAACTCATCGGCAAGAAGATCCCGGTGATGATCCCGAAGCGGTACATCGTGCGGTTCATGCGCACGCTCAAACGTCTATCTTCGGCCTCTAGGACCAACCCCACCCGCTCTCGGGTCAATTCAAGCTCCTCGAGATACCGGGTCAGGCTATTGTTCAATTCGTTCCAGTAATCGCCATCGTCTTCGACGAACCAGGGCAGTTTTATCCGTGTCAGCTGATCGAAAATATCCCGCTGCGGCGCAAGAAAACGTTTCAGCGCGGCAGCCCTGCGACGGATCTGCAAAACGGCTCCGTGCTCGGGTGTATACCGTTCGTCGGTATCCAGTTTTTCTTCTTCCTCATCGACCACTTCCGAGAGGCAACTGACCAGATCCTGCACCTTGTTGGTCAGGTATTGCGCCATATAAAGGATGAGTTCTGACGCAGTTTTCGGTCCTTTACCTTCGGAGAGCTGCACCAGCAACTCATCGGTGGCGCGCAACGGACGCAAACGCAGAGAAATAACCCGCTGGGCCGACGCAAAAATCCGTACTGAGACCATGTCTTCCGGCTCGGCGCCCGGGTTCAGATTGACTCCACGCAAAAATAGCAGCAGTTCGCTGTCCGAAAGCTGTACAAGACGCGGCCGGGTGTTTTCTTCAAGCAACAGGTCACAGCTGAATTCACTCAGACCGCTGGATTTGCGCAGCCAGGTCTGGGTTTGTGGGTGACTTCGATCCCAGTGCAGCCACAGGCTTTCATGGGCCAGCAGCTGCAAGTCATCGAGTTCAGTCCGGGCTATCGAACGCGCACCGCCTTTACCGTCCAGTACCAGGGCATGCACCAGGCCCCACTGCGCGTTTTCTTCCTCGAACATCCTTACCCCTAGTCTTGAAACAAAAAGCCAGCAGTGCTTTATTCAGGCATCTCAAGCGGGCTCGGCGAAATGATCACGCCGTTGTTGTCCGCATAGATGTAGTGCCCTGGATGGAAGGTCACGCCAGCAAAGGTCACGGCCACGTTGAGATCACCGATACCGCGCTTGTCGGTTTTCATCGGGTGACTGGCCAGGGCCTGAACCCCCAGATCGGTTTGCGCGATGACGTCGACGTCGCGGATACAACCGTAGACCACCAGCCCTTCCCAACCGTTTTTCGCGGCTTTCTCGGCCAGCATGTCGCCCAGCAGCGCGCGGCGCAGGGAACCGCCGCCGTCGACCACCAGCACCTTGCCATTACCTTTGAGCTCGACCTGCTCCTTGACCAACGAGTTGTCTTCGAAGCACTTGATGGTCACGATTTCGCCGCCGAAGGAATCTCGACCGCCGAAATTGCTGAACATCGGTTCAAGCACCTGCACCAGTTCCGGATAGGCGTCGCACAGGTCAGGCGTGAGGTAATGGTTCATCGAGAAACTCCTGTAAAGAGGAAGACAACACGAACATCACTGATAGCTCAGCAACCGAAAATGACCAGAACAGCTCAATGCGTCGTATCTTAGCCGCAAGCCGAACGGAGCGAAATGCCCTTGTTAGAGCATCAGGCTCAGACCGTCCTGGCCAGATCCGGTTTTTCACCCAGCAATGGCGTCTGCTGATCTACCAACCAGCGCGCCACCAACGGCCAGACTTCAGTCTGGGCGGCTTTGCTGACGAGCATTTCCACATGACCGAAATTTTCGCCAAAGCCCTGGTCGCGACCCAGGTTGATAAATTGCTTCTGCTCGGAACCGAGCTGATCGAACAGTTTGCGACAGGCCCAGGTCGGGTCCTGATGGTCGCCCACTGCGCTCACGGCCAATACCGGCAAACGAACCTCGGCCAATCCGGCCCACCAATCCTTGTCGGCATCACCAAAGCGCCCGAACAGGCCATACCAGCGCATGCTTTCCAGGGCCAGGCCAATCGGCTCGTCCTCCGGGCCGCGCTTAAGCCGTGAACCGGACAACTGGGCAAAGCGTTTAAGAATGAAGCGCCCGCTCCACTCCACCGGCGGAATCTTCAACGGCCAATAGGTGCGACTGACTTGCGTACCAAAAAACGCCGCGGAAGCCACGACCGGCTCGCCGATGTACTCGCCACCCAGCGCCGCCGCCAGCGTAATCCCGCCCAGTGAATGACCGATCCAGTGCGGGACCTGGCCGCTCTGCTCACGCACGAACGCGCCAATGGCCGGCAGATCGTAACGCGCGTAGTCGGCGACGCGGTTCTTGCGGTAGTTCTGGTTGCGCTGGGACAGGCCATGGCCGCGCATTTCCGCAATCCATACGTCGAATCCCAGGCGCGCCAGATAGGCGCCCAGACCGAGGCCTTTTGGCGAAAACCAGAACCGGCGATTGGAAAAGCTGCCGTGCAACAGGATTACCGGCACGCCACGCACCGCCGGCTCGTCGGCCATGCCGAGACGTGTCACAGCCAGTTCGACGGTGCCATCAGGGCTGTTGCCGGGTTTCAGACGATAGACGTCTTCGCTCAGATCGCCGCGCCGCTCGGCGCTGATCAGGGCGACAGGAAATAGGTTGCTGCTGCTTTGCATAATGCTCTTGCACAAAAAAGGGCGGCTTCCAGAGGAGCCCGCCCTACTTGATTCTTAAAGCCTCGGCCACTTGACCGAGGCTTCATTCACATCAGGCCGGAGCTTGACCTTCAGCCAGGAAGAACCAAGTTTCCAGTACGGAATCGGGGTTCAACGAAACGCTTTCAATGCCCTGTTCCATCAGCCATTTGGCCAGATCAGGGTGGTCCGAAGGGCCCTGACCGCAAATGCCGATGTACTTGCCAGCCTTGTTGCACGCCTGAATCGCGTTGGCCAACAGCTTCTTGACCGCCGGATTACGCTCGTCGAACAAGTGAGCGATGATCCCGGAGTCACGGTCCAGACCCAGCGTGAGCTGAGTCAGGTCGTTGGAGCCGATGGAGAAACCGTCGAAGAACTCGAGGAACTCTTCAGCCAGAATCGCGTTGGACGGCAGTTCGCACATCATGATGATGCGCAGGCCGTTTTCGCCGCGCTTCAGACCGTTCTCCGCCAACAGATCGATGACCTGACTGGCTTCGCCCAGGGTGCGGACGAATGGCACCATGATTTCGACGTTGGTCAGACCCATCTCGTTGCGCACGCGCTTGAGGGCACGGCATTCGAGTTCGAAGCAGTCACGGAACGCTTCGCTGATGTAACGCGAGGCGCCACGGAAGCCCAGCATCGGGTTTTCTTCTTCCGGCTCGTAGAGCTTGCCGCCGATCAGGTTCGCGTATTCGTTGGACTTGAAGTCCGACAGACGCACGATGACCTTTTTCGGCGTGAACGCAGCGGCCAGGGTGCTGATGCCTTCAACCAGCTTCTCAACATAGAAACCGACCGGATCGTCGTAGCCGGCAATGCGCTTGTCGACGCTGTCTTTGATTTCCTGCGGCAGCCCGGCGTAGTTTAGCAGCGCCTTAGGGTGAACACCGATCATGCGGTTGATGATGAACTCCAGACGGGCGAGGCCCACACCAGCGTTCGGCAGTTGCGCGAAGTCGAAGGCGCGGTCCGGGTTGCCGACGTTCATCATGATCTTGAACGGCAGATCAGGCATGGCGTCCACGGAGTTTTTCTTGATGTCGAAGCCCAGTTCGCCTTCGAAGATGTAACCGGTGTCGCCTTCAGCGCAGGAAACGGTCACGCCCTGGCCGTCTTTCAACAGCTGGGTGGCGTTGCCGCAACCGACCACGGCCGGGATGCCCAGCTCGCGAGCGATGATCGCCGCGTGGCAGGTACGACCGCCACGGTTGGTGACGATGGCACTGGCGCGCTTCATGACCGGTTCCCAGTCCGGGTCGGTCATGTCGGAGACCAGAACGTCGCCTGGCTGGACTTTGTCCATCTCGGACACGTCCTTGATGATCCGCACCTTGCCGGCGCCGATGCGCTGGCCGATGGCGCGACCTTCAACCAGCACGGTGCCGGTTTCTTTCAACAGGTAGCGTTCCATGACGTTGGCCGAGGTACGGCTCTTCACGGTTTCAGGACGGGCCTGAACGATGTAGAGCTTGCCGTCGTCGCCGTCTTTGGCCCATTCGATGTCCATCGGGCACTTGTAGTGCTTCTCGATGATCATCGCTTGCTTGGCCAGTTCGCTGACTTCGGCGTCGCTCAGGCAGAAACGTGCGCGATCAGCTTTGTCCACGTCGATGGTCTTGACCGACTTGCCGGCCGTGGCCACTTCGCCGTAGATCATCTTAATGGCCTTGCTGCCCAGGTTGCGACGCAGGATGGCCGGACGACCGGCTGCCAGCGTGCCTTTGTGGACGTAGAACTCATCCGGGTTCACCGCGCCTTGTACGACGGTTTCACCCAGGCCATAGGCGCCGGTGATGAACACCACGTCACGGAAGCCCGACTCGGTATCGAGGGTAAACATCACGCCGGCGGTGCCGGTTTCGGAGCGGACCATGCGCTGCACGCCGGCCGACAGGGCCACCAGCTTGTGGTCGAAGCCCTGGTGCACGCGATAGGAAATGGCGCGGTCGTTAAACAGGGACGCGAACACCTCTTTGGCGGCGCGAATAACGTTTTCGACACCACGGATGTTCAGGAAGGTTTCCTGCTGACCGGCGAAGGAAGCATCCGGCAAGTCTTCGGCGGTAGCGGAAGAGCGCACGGCCACGGCCATGTCAGGGTTGCCGGCCGACAGCGTAGCGAACGCAGTGCGGATCTCGGCGTTGAGCTTCTCGGGAAATTCGGCTTCCATGATCCATTGGCGGATCTGGGCGCCGGTCTTGGCCAAGGCGTTGACATCATCGACGTCCAGGGCGTCGAGGGCGGCATGGATCTGACCGTTCAGGCCGCTCAGTTCCAGAAAATCACGATAAGCCTGAGCTGTCGTGGCGAAGCCACCGGGCACCGATACACCGGCACCTGCAAGGTTACTGATCATCTCGCCGAGGGATGCGTTCTTGCCCCCTACGTGCTCTACATCATGGACGCCGAGCTTATCGAGGGAAACTACGTACTCTACCAAGGTGATCTCTCCACTAACTGTGTTGGAAAAGCTCAGAAGCCGGCTGCTACAGGGAGCGTTTGCCGGCTGTATGGCCTGGACCTGGAAAATAAGTGAGAATGCGGGCCACTGGCGGCCGGCAAATCGCGCCTATCATATCCAAGAATGATCATTAGCTTAAGGCCCAAGGTGCAAATGAAACGATCTGCTTTCTTTATTTCCGACGGCACCGGCATCACAGCCGAGACCCTCGGCCAAAGCCTCCTGGCGCAGTTCGAAAACATTACCTTCAGCAAATTCACGCGGCCCTACATCGACAACGTGGATAAAGCGCGGGCCATGGTACAACAAATCAACAAAGCCGCCGAAAACGACGGCTTTCGGCCGATCATCTTCGACACCATTGTCAATCAGGACATTCGTGAGATCCTCGCAACGTCCAATGGTTTCATGATCGACATTTTCTCGACCTTTCTGGCGCCGCTTGAACAGGAATTGACCGAGCATTCTTCCTACACCGTCGGCAAGTCCCACTCGATTGGCAGCAACTCCAATTACATGGAGCGCATCGAGGCGGTGAACTTCGCCCTCGACAACGACGACGGTGCGCGCACGCATTATTACGACAAGGCGGACCTGATCCTAGTGGGCGTGTCGCGTTGTGGTAAGACGCCGACGTGCCTGTACATGGCCATGCAATTTGGCATCCGTGCGGCCAACTATCCGCTGACCGAAGACGACATGGAGCGCCTGCAACTGCCAGGTACCCTGCGCGCCCACCAGCACAAACTGTTCGGCCTGACCATCGACCCGGACCGCCTCACCGCGATCCGCAACGAGCGCAAGCCCAACAGCCGCTATTCGAGCTACGCCCAATGCGAATTCGAAGTGCGCGAGGTGGAAAATCTGTTCCGCCGCGAGAACATTCCGCACATCAATTCCACGCATTTTTCGGTGGAAGAGATTTCGGCGAAGATCCTGGTGGAGAAAGGTGTGGAGCGGCGGTTCAAGTAGTTCTTTAGCGGCTGCCAGACCAGCTTCGCGGGCAAGCCTCGCTCCTACAAGGGCACCTACATCCAAGGAGCGAGGCTTGCCCGCGAAGAACGATTACACGGTTTCAGTTAATGCCCCCACCAACGCCTCAAACCCGTTCAGCAACAACCGATCATCCCCCGCCGAATTGCAAACACTCGCCCGAACATACTGCGGCACCGCCCCCTGCCCGACCGCAAACGCCTCGGCGGTGGCGATCAGATAATTATTCTCCTTGAGCTCGGCCGCAATCTGCGATGCCCGCCAAGGCTCAGGCACTTCAATCCAGAAGTGCGGACTATGGGGATGGGTTTTGTACACCAAACCCTCCAACAGCCCACTGACCAACGCCTTGCGCCGACTGATCTCAACAATCTGCTGGCCCAGCAACTGCTTGGCAATCCCGTTTTCTATCCACAGACTCGCCACCTCCAGCGACAGCGGGCTGGCCATCCAGCACGTCCCGCGCACTGCTGCGCTCAAACGTCCGATCAACGGTTGCGGCGCATGCAGGTAACCGACCCGCAAACCCGCCGATACGGCCTTGCTCAAACTGCCGATCAGCACCGAGCGCTCCGGGGCGAAATGACTGAGCGGTAACGGGCGCTGTTGCGCCAGCACGGCATGGGCTTCGTCTTCAAAGATCAGCAAATTGTGCTGACGACACAGCTCTGCAATCGCCTCGCGTCGTGCGACGGACATCACTGCAGCCGTAGGATTCTGGATCGTCGGCGTGCAATACAGCGCTGAGACACGATGGTTGCGGCAAACCTCCTCCAGGGCATCGGGCATCAGCCCTTCATCATCCATCCCGACGCCGATGAGTTTTATCCCGAGTTGGCGTGCGACGCTGATCAGCCCCGGGTAGGTCAAGTGCTCCGTCACCAACGTATCGCCCGCCTTGAGCAACCCCATCAAGGCACACAACAGACCGTGCTGGCCGCCGTTCACGCAAACGATCTGCTCGGCGCTCGGGACAAACGCTTGATGCCTGAGCCATTTCGCGCCCGCCGCACGATAGCGTGGCAAACCGACATCGGCGGTGTAGCCGCTGATGTGTTGCAACGCCTCAGGATCAAGGGACAACGCTTGCAGGCTCTGACTCAAAAACAGCGCTTCCTGCCCCGGAATCGGTTGAATGCGGCTCATGTCGAAAAACGCCTGCGGTTCATCGCTGACATTACGAAAGCCACGGTCCCGCGGTCGTTCCATCCCGCGCTGACGCACATACGTGCCATCTCCTACGCGAGCGACTACCAAACCCACACGTTCGAGTTCCCCGTAAGCACGGCTGATGGTGCCGATGGTCACTTGGAGGCTGTCGGCCAACAGTCGATGAGGCGGCAATTTGCAGCCGGGCTCGATCAGCCCCTCGGCAATGCCTTTTTCGACAGCTTCAGCAAGGCGTTTGTATTTCACACCCAGACCGTTGACGAGGCCGTCGCGCAGGATTGACACCATGGCAATACTTGTTTTGACAGTCATTCAAGTCCCGAATAGCGTGCTTAAAACAGGTTCAATGAGGGATAGACCTTTTGCAGATGAAGGTCAATTTCGACAATAACAGGAGCTTGATCATGTCCATTGCCGTCAGCGCGCCTTCAAGTCTTTTAAAACCCTGGCTGGCCGCCCTGGTCACCAGCGTGTTGTTCCTGATCGTTTGCTTGAGCTGGGGCACGACGTGGCTCGGGATCAAGATTGCCGTTGAAAGTGTGCCGCCGCTAACCGCCGCCGGGCTGCGGTTCCTCATCGCCTTTCCGTTGTTCCTCAGCTTTGCCCTGCTGCGCCGCGAGCCGCTGCTGTTTCCGAGGGGAAGCCGCGGGTTCTTTGTCTTCGTCACGCTGTCGTACTTCAGCCTGCCGTACTACTTGCTCAACTACGGCGAGATGCACGTTTCGTCTGGCCTGACGGCGCTGCTGTTCAGCTGCATGCCGGTGTTCATCCTGATGTTTTCGGCGCTGTTTCTGCGGGAGAAAATCTACCCCTCACAACTGCTCGGCATCGCCATCGGGTTCGGCTCCCTGTTCATGATTATCCGCAGTCAGGGGCTGCATCTGGACCACGCCGAATTGTTCGGGGTGCTGGCGATTCTCTGTGCCGCAGTGATGCATGCGCTGTGTTACGTGGTGACCAAGAAACACGGCAGCGCGATCAGCGTGATCACCTACAACACCCTGCCGATCGGCATCGCCGGGTTGTTGCTGTTTAGCGCGGGATTGACTGTCGAAGCACCGGTGTTCGACGCCATCACCGCACGGTCGTGGAGCGCCCTGCTCTATCTGGGGCTGGTGGCGTCGGTGGGCGGGTTTATCGTTTACTTCCTGCTGCTCAAGCGACTGAGCCCGATCATTCTGTCGTTTGTGTTCATCATTTTTCCGGTGTTCGCGGTGATCCTCGGTGCCTGGTATGAGGGGCAGAGTCTTTCGCCGCAGCTGATGGTTTACTCGGCAGTTCTGCTGACAGGGTTTGCCATTACCAAGCTGCCGGTGGAGAAGTGGCTGGCGCCCGCCCTCGGACGTACGCCAGCGCCGTAGGCTCAGATCACAAACAAATCCACAAACCGATTCACCGGTGTCGCCTCAAGCGCCGCCTGGTCCTTGCACAACGCAAAGATCTCAGCGCTGCGCTGAGCGTTGAAGCGGGTCGCCAGGTTGCCCTTGAACTTGTCTTCCAGTAACGGAATGCCGTCGCTGCGGCGACGGCGATGGCCGATGGGGTACTCCACCAACACGTTCTCGGTACTGGAGCCATCCTTGAAGAACACCTGTATCGCGTTGGCAATGGAGCGCTTATCGGCCTCCAGGTATTCGCGGGTGTAGCGCGGGTCTTCGACGATGACCATTTTTTCGCGCAGCACGTCGATGATCGGATGCGCCGCGTGGAAGTCGTCCTCGTACTGCTCGGCCACCAGATTACCGAACGCCAGCGGCACGGCAGTCATGTACTGAAGGCAATGGTCACGGTCCGCAGCGTTGGCCAGCGGGCCGACCTTGGAGATGATGCGGATCGCCGATTCGTGGGTGGTGATGACGATTTTGTCGATTTCGTGCAGGCGATTTCTGACTTGCGGGTGCAGGGTCACCGCCGCTTCGCAAGCGGTTTGTGCGTGGAACTCGGCTGGAAAGCTGATCTTGAACAGTACGTTTTCCATTACGTAACTGCCGTACGGCCGGGAGAAGCTGAACACGCGTTTGTCTTCAGGCTTGAGCGCCAAGTCGTTGTTGGTGTGGCTGAACAGCACGTCGTAGAAACCCCATTGCCTGGCAGTCAGCACGCCGGGAATGCCCATCTCACCACGCATCGCAATGTCCGCCAGCCGCACGCCGCGACTGGACGCATCGCCTGCCGCCCAGGATTTACGCGATCCGGCATTCGGCGCATGACGGTAAGTGCGCAGCGCCTGACCGTCGGCAAAAGCGTGGGATAACGCTGACAACAACTGCTCGCGATTGGCGCCCATGAGTTTGGCGGTGACTGCCGTGGAGGCAACTTTCACCAGCAGCACATGATCGAGGCCTACGCGATTGAAGGAGTTTTCCAGCGCGATGACGCCCTGAATCTCATGGGCCAAGATCATCGCTTCGAGCACTGCGCGAATCGTCAGCGGCGCGTCGCCATTCGCTAGGTGTTTTTGCGACAGGTGATCGGCCACCGCGAGAATGCCGCCGAGGTTATCGGACGGATGGCCCCACTCGGCCGCAAGCCAAGTATCGTTGTAGTCGAGCCAGCGGACGATGCAACCGATGTCCCACGCAGCTTTGACTGGATCGAGACGGTAAGGGGTGCCGGGCACGCGAGCGCCGAACGGAACGACGGTGCCTTCGACGATCGGGCCAAGGTGTTTGGTGCATTCGGGGAAACGCAGGGCCAGGAGACCGCAGCCGAGGGTGTCCATCAGGCAGTTGCGGGCAGTGTCCAACGCTTCTTGGGATTCAATTTTGAAGGTCAGGACGTAATCGGCAATATCCTGCAGGACCGTGTCGTAGTCGGGGCGGTTGTTCAGGTCGACGTTGGCGCTCATGTTCGATTCACTCTTGAAGTGGTTCGTTGATGGGACCTCGGCTCAGGGATCAATCTCAGTCGGTTACAACATTCTTATTTTGGAGCGCGGTCCTGTAGGAGCCAGCGGTGCGGCGATCCGACTTGCCGGCGAAGGCGATCTTGAGGACGCCTTCGCCGGCAAGCCGTGCTCCTACAGGGGATAGGTGTGGGTCAGAAAGAATCGCCCGGCACACGGATGTAACCTTCCATCAACACCCGCGCACTGCGGCTCATGATGGCTTTGTTCACGGTCCATTCGCCGTTCACCTGGCTGGCTTCAGCACCCACGCGCAACGTGCCGGACGGATGCCCAAAGCGCACAGCATTGCGTTCGATGCCGCCCGCCGCAAGATTCACCAACGTGCCGGAAATCGCCGCCGCCGTACCGATCGCCACCGCCGCCGTGCCCATCATTGCGTGATGCAACTTACCCATCGACAACGCGCGCACCAGCAGGTCGACATCACCCGCCGCAATCGCCTTGCCACTGGAGGCAATGTAGTCTGCCGGCATGGCAACAAAGGCAACCTTCGGCGTGTGCTGACGCTTGGCCGCTTCGTCCAGATCCTTGATCAGGCCCATGCGCAACGCGCCGTAAGCCCGAATAGATTCGAACATCGCCAACGCTTTCGGATCGCTATTGATCGCGCCTTGCAGCTCAGTGCCGGTGTAGCCGATGTCTTCGGCGTTGACGAAGATGGTCGGAATACCGGCATTGATCATGGTCGCCTTGAAGGTCCCGACACCCGGCACCTCCAGGTCATCCACCAGGTTGCCGGTGGGAAACATCGAACCGCCACCGCCCTCTTCTTCCGCTGCCGGGCTCATGAATTCGACCTGCACTTCCGCGGCCGGAAAGGTCACGCCATCGAGTTCGAAGTCGCCGGTTTCCTGTACCTCACCCTGGGTGATCGGCACGTGGGCGATGATGGTCTTGCCAATGTTGACCTGCCACACGCGAACCACCGCAACGCCGTTCTGCGGAATGCGGCTGGCGTCCACCAGACCGTTGCTGATAGCGAACGAACCCACCGCTGCCGACAGGTTGCCGCAGTTGCCGCTCCAGTCGACGAAGGGCTTGTCGATGGAGACCTGACCGAACAGGTAATCGACGTCGTGATCGGCCTTGATGCTTTTCGACAGGATCACGGTTTTGCTGGTGCTGGAGGTCGCACCGCCCATGCCGTCGATTTGCTTGTCGTACGGGTCGGGGCTGCCGATCACCCGCAGCAATAAAGCATCGCGAGCCGGGCCGGGAATCTGTGCCGCTTCGGGCAGGTCTTTCAGGCTGAAAAACACGCCTTTGCTGGTGCCGCCACGCATGTAGGTGGCGGCGATTTTAATTTGAGGGGCGATCTGAGGTGCGTGAGCCATTGGTGCTCCTACTGCTTATCCTAAAAGCATGCAGACACGGGACTGAAATCCCGTGCCCGCACAGCATTCGTTAAACGGCAACCGCCGACTCTTCGAGGAAGTCCTGGGCGAAGCGTTGCAACACGCCGCCCGCCTCGTAGATCGACACTTCTTCGGCGGTGTCGAGGCGGCAGGTCACCGGCACTTCGACGCGCTCGCCGTTCTTGCGGTTGATCACCAGCGTCAGCTCGGCACGCGGGGTGCGCTCGCCAATCACGTCGTAGGTTTCGCTGCCATCGATGCCCAACGTCTTGCGGTCGGTGCCCGGTTTGAATTCCAGCGGCAACACGCCCATGCCCACCAGGTTGGTGCGGTGAATGCGCTCGAAGCCTTCGGCCGCAATCGCTTCCACACCCGCCAGACGCACACCTTTGGCTGCCCAGTCGCGGGACGAACCCTGACCGTAGTCGGCGCCGGCGATGATGATCAGCGGCTGCTTGCGTTCCATGTAGGTTTCGATGGCTTCCCACATGCGCATGACTTGGCCTTCCGGCTCGACGCGAGCCAAAGAACCCTGTTTGACCTTGCCGTTTTCCTGAACCATTTCGTTGAACAGTTTCGGGTTGGCGAAGGTGGCACGCTGTGCGGTCAAGTGGTCGCCTCGATGGGTCGCGTAAGAGTTGAAGTCCTCTTCCGGCAGGCCCATTTTCGCCAGGTATTCGCCGGCGGCGCTGTCGAGCATGATCGCGTTCGACGGCGACAGGTGATCGGTGGTGATGTTGTCCGGCAGCACTGCCAGCGGGCGCATGCCCTTGAGCGGACGAGCGCCAGCCAACGCGCCTTCCCAGTACGGCGGACGGCGGATGTAAGTGCTCATCTCGCGCCAGTCGTACAGCGGCGTCACTTTCGGACCGGTGTCTTCGTGGATGGCGAACATCGGGATGTAGACCTGACGGAACTGCTCCGGTTTGACCGACGCCTTGACCACTGCGTCGATTTCTTCGTCGCTCGGCCAGATGTCTTTCAGGCGGATTTCCTTGCCCTCGGCGTCCAGGCCCAGCACATCTTTTTCGATGTCGAAACGGATGGTCCCGGCGATGGCGTAAGCCACCACCAACGGCGGCGAAGCGAGGAACGCGTTCTTGGCGTACGGGTGAATCCGGCCGTCAAAGTTGCGGTTGCCGGACAAGACCGCCGTGGCGTACAGGTCGCGGTCGATGATCTCTTGCTGAATCACCGGGTCCAGCGCGCCGGACATGCCGTTGCACGTGGTGCAGGCAAAAGCGACGATGCCGAAACCGAGTTGCTCCAGCTCGCTGGTCAGGCCGGCCTCGTCAAGGTACAGCGCCACGGTTTTGGAACCCGGCGCCAGGGAAGATTTCACCCACGGTTTGCGGGTCAGCCCGAGCTTGTTGGCATTGCGCGCCAGCAGGCCGGCGGCGATGACGTTGCGCGGGTTGCTGGTGTTGGTGCAACTGGTGATGGCGGCGATGATCACCGCACCGTCCGGCATCTGGCCGGGTACTTCGGTCCACTGGCCGGAGATGCCTTGGGCGGCGAGGTCCGAGGTCGCAACGCGCGCGTGCGGGTTGCTCGGGCCGGCCATGTTGCGCACCACCGAGGACAGGTCGAAGCTCAACCCACGCTCGTATTGCGCATTCTTCAAGCTGTCAGCCCACAGACCTGTGGTCTTGGCATATTGCTCTACAAGCTGCACCTGCTCGTCTTCACGGCCGGTGAGTTTCAGGTAGTCGATGGTCTGCTGGTCGATGTAGAACATCGCCGCCGTGGCGCCGTATTCCGGGGCCATGTTGGAAATGGTCGCGCGGTCGCCGAGGGTCAAAGCGCAGGCGCCTTCGCCAAAGAACTCCAGCCACGCACCGACCACTTTTTGCTGACGCAGGAACTCGGTCAGCGCCAGCACCATGTCGGTGGCGGTGATGCCCGGCTGCAGCTTGCCGGTCAGTTCGACGCCGACGCTTTCCGGCAGACGCATCCACGACGCGCGGCCGAGCATCACGCTTTCAGCTTCCAGACCACCGACACCGATGGCGATCACGCCCAGTGCATCGACGTGCGGGGTGTGGCTGTCGGTACCGACGCAGGTGTCGGGGAACGCCACGCCGTCGCGCACCTGGATCACCGGAGACATTTTCTCCAGGTTGATCTGGTGCATGATCCCGTTGCCCGGCGGGATCACGTCGACGTTTTTGAACGCCTTCTTGGTCCAGTTGATGAAGTGGAAACGGTCTTCGTTGCGACGGTCTTCGATGGCGCGGTTTTTCTCGAACGCCTCCGGATCAAAACCACCGCGCTCGACGGCCAGGGAGTGGTCGACGATCAGTTGCGTCGGCACCACCGGGTTCACTTGCGCCGGATCGCCACCTTGCAGAGCGATAGCGTCACGCAGGCCGGCGAGATCGACCAACGCGGTCTGGCCAAGAATGTCGTGGCACACCACGCGGGCCGGGAACCACGGGAAATCGAGGTCGCGTTTGCGCTCGATGAATTGCTTCAGGGAATCGGTGAGCGTGGCCGGGTCGCAGCGACGCACCAGGTTTTCCGCCAGCACGCGGGAGGTGTACGGCAGAGTGTCGTAGGCGCCGGGCTGGATGGCCTCGACAGCCGCGCGGACGTCGAAGTAATCCAGATGGCTGCCGGGCAGCGGTTTGCGGAATTCAGTGTTCATCGTCAAGACTCGGTCACGGTGGTTACAAAAGGTGGGGCCTGGCGCTAGCTCTGAAATTCACACGATCCACTGTGGGAGCGAGCTTGCTCGCGATGACTGAGTCACATCCGACATTGATGTCGACTGACCCGACGCTATCGCGAGCAAGCTCGCTCCCACAGGGATCTTCATTCAATTCAGATCCCGGCTTCGGCCCCCACCGATCAGCGTTGTTCGATTGGCACGAACTTGCGCTGTTCGACGCCGACGTACTCGGCGCTCGGGCGGATGATGCGGTTGTTGGCACGTTGTTCGAACACGTGCGCCGCCCAGCCGGTCAGGCGCGAGCAGACGAAAATCGGTGTGAACAACTTGGTCGGAATGCCCATGAAGTGGTACGTCGATGCATGGTAGAAGTCGGCGTTCGGAAACAGTTTTTTCTGCTCCCACATGGTCTTGTCGA
The DNA here is from genome assembly GCF_054898165.1 of Pseudomonas sp. Hz4. Taxonomy (NCBI): domain Bacteria; kingdom Pseudomonadati; phylum Pseudomonadota; class Gammaproteobacteria; order Pseudomonadales; family Pseudomonadaceae; genus Pseudomonas; species Pseudomonas sp. Hz4. The sequence goes on from NZ_CM142719.1 coordinate 4,210,927, forward strand.
TGGCTTCGGAGACCGGGAACAACACCGTGTCGCCCACTTCGTCAGCGAGTTTTTTCGACCAGCCCTTGATCACCTCGTTGCGCGGATCGTTGTCCTTATAGATCGCGTGGCCGAAGCCCATGATCTTGTCCTTGCGCTCAAGCATGCCGAGGGTGCCTTTGATCGCCTCTTCCGGCGAGCTGAAGCGCTCGATCATTTCCATTGCCGCTTCGTTGGCGCCGCCGTGCAGCGGACCACGCAGCGAGCCAATGGCCGCCGTGACGCAGGAATACATGTCCGACAGAGTCGAGGCGCACACCCGTGCGGTGAACGTCGACGCGTTGAACTCGTGTTCCGCGTAGAGGATCAGCGAAACGTTCATCACTTTGACGTGCAACTCGCTCGGCTTCTTGTCGTGCAGCAGGTGCAGGAAGTGGCCGCCGATGGATTGCTCGTCGCTCACGCAGCTGATGCGTTTGCCGTCGTGGCTGAAGCGATACCAGTAGCACATGATCGCCGGGAACGCGGCCAGCAGGCGGTCGGTAATGTCGTGTTGTTCGGAGAAGTCTTTCTCCGGCTCGATGTTGCCCAGGAACGAGCAACCGGTGCGCATCACGTCCATCGGATGGGCGTCGGCGGGGATGCGTTCCAGCACTTCTTTGAGCGCTTGCGGCAGGTCGCGCAGCTTGCTCAATTTGCTCACGTAAGCCGCGAGTTGTGTTTTGGTCGGCAGTTCGCCGTAAAGCAGCAGGTACGCCACTTCTTCGAACTGTGCGTCAGCCGCCAGGTCGCGAACGTCGTAGCCGCGATAGGTCAGGCCTGCGCCCGACTGGCCCACGGTGGACAGTGCGGTTTGCCCGGCAACCTGGCCACGGAGCCCGGCGCCACTGAGTACTTTTGCTTCGGCCATTGTCTTCTCCTTTCTTGAATTTATTAGGGACAGGCTATTTTCAGTAGCAGCGCCTTACTTCTTCGCGGCAAACAACGCATCGAGCTTCTGCTCGAAGATGTGGTAGTCGATGCGATCGTAAAGCTCCATGCGCGTCTGCATGGTGTCGATGACGTTCTGTTGCGTGCCGTCGCGGCGGATCGCGGTGTAGACGTTTTCCGCCGCCTTGTTCATCGCGCGGAACGCGGACAATGGGTATAGCACCAGGGACACATCGGCGGCGGCGAGCTGCTCGGTGGTGTACAGCGGCGTCGCGCCGAACTCGGTGATGTTGGCCAGGATCGGCGCTTTCACGCGGCTGGCGAACAGCTTGTACATGTCCAGTTCAGTGATGGCTTCCGGGAAGATCATGTCGGCGCCAGCCTCGATGCACGCCGCGGCGCGATCCAGCGCAGATTCCAGACCTTCCACCGCGAGGGCGTCGGTGCGGGCCATGATCACGAAGCTGTCATCGGTGCGCGCATCGACGGCAGCCTTGATGCGATCGACCATTTCCTGCAGGGACACGATCTCTTTATTAGGACGGTGACCGCAGCGCTTGGCGCCGACCTGATCTTCGATGTGAATCGCCGCCGCGCCGAACTTGATCATCGACTTGACGGTGCGCGCGACGTTGAACGCCGAGGAACCGAAGCCGGTGTCCACATCCACCAACAGCGGCAGGTCGCAGACGTCAGTGATGCGGCGCACGTCGGTCAGCACGTCGTCCAGGCCGGTGATGCCCAGGTCTGGCACGCCGAGGGAGCCAGCAGCCACCCCGCCACCGGACAGATAAATAGCCTTGAAACCGGCGCGCTTGGCCAGCAGTGCGTGGTTGGCGTTGATCGCGCCGACCACCTGCAAAGGATGCTCGCTGGCGACCGCATCGCGAAAACGCTGACCTGGAGTGCTCTTGTTGGAACTCATGACTCACCTCGTTGAGTGGCTGTCGGGTTAGCGCCGTCCTGGTAGTGACGGGCAATATTGCGTTTGGAGGCGCCGATATGACGGCGCATCAACAATTCGGCCAGTTCACCGTCACGGTCGGCAATGGCATCGAGAATTCGGTGGTGCTCGGCAAAGGCCTGACGCGGGCGATTGGGCGTGGTGGAAAACTGGATGCGGTACATGCGCACCAGTTGATAAAGCTCGCCGCAAAGCATCTGCGTCAGGGTGCGGTTGCCGCTGCCCTGGATAATTCGGTAGTGGAAGTCGAAATCGCCTTCCTGCTGGTAGTAACCGACACCGGCCTGAAACGCCGCATCACGCTCATGGGTTTCGAGGACTCGGCGCAGTTCGTCGATTTCTTCGAGGGTCATGCGCTCGGCCGCCAGACGGCAGGCCATGCCTTCGAGGGATTCGCGAATTTCGTAGAGTTCCAGCAGTTCGGCATGGCTCAACGAAACCACCCGCGCCCCGACGTGCGGCACGCGAACCAGCAGGCGCTGGCCTTCCAGACGGTGGATCGCCTCGCGCAGCGGCCCGCGGCTGATGCCATAGGTGCGCGCCAGCTCCGGCTCGGAGATCTTGCTGCCTGGGGCGATCTCGCCCTTGACGATGGCCGCCTGAATGCGTCGGAAGACGTTCTCGGAAAGTGTCTCGGAATCGTCTTGAGCAATGACCGGGGGATCGAGTTGATCCAGCATATTGTCGACACCTTGAAAGCCAATGCCGCAAAAACTAGCGAATACAGACCTATTAGTCAAAGGATAAATAGGTATTGTCGACAATCGTCTAATAACCAGGGCGAATTGCTGATCATTCCCACGCTCTGCGTGGGAATGCATCCCGTGACGCTCCGCGTCACCATTGCGCAGGACTCGAGCCTTGCGTCGTCAGCGGAACGCGGAGCGTCCCCGGCGGCATTCCCACGCAGAGCGTGGGAACGATCAGCGATCAGCGCAGGGTGTGCGGTGTGCGGCGTGCTTGAAGCCCAGGTCGGCTGGCAGGCCGCCTCGCCGTTGCTTTTGCGGTAGTCGCCCCCTCACGCCCTGAGCCTCTCCGTCAACCCGGCATGGATGACGGGTTAGCCGCCCCCGGCCATGGCCCACGGAGCAGGACCGGAGCGAGGGCATGCCGAGCCCCCAGCGCGTGAACACCAAACCCAAGCGCCCAGCGCTGGCGCCATAAAACCACCGTGCTAGAATGCCGGCCGCATTTGTTTGTAACATCTGCACTGCTTGTCATAAACAGTTGGTAGGCATACGAGGGAGCTTGCGCAGCGATGCCAGGACCTTGAATAGAAGTACGGACCGCTGCGCACCAGGATTTATGAGACTCAAGCCCTTCCCCACCTTCCTTTATCTTCTTTGCCTGCCAGGTGTCGCCGCGGCGGGGGAAAAGACCGTGTACGGCCTTAACGAGTACGCCTCCCTGGGGGGCATCGACCTGGAAGTCGCCGCCAAACTCGACACCGGGGCGAAAACCGCATCCCTGAGTGCCCGCGACATCAAACGCTTCAAACGCAATGGCGAGTCCTGGGTGCGCTTCTATCTGGCGATCGACGCGGCGCACTCGCATCCAATCGAACGGCCACTGGCCCGGGTCAGCAAGATCAAGCGCCGGGCCGGTGACTTCGACCCGGAAGAAGGCAAGAAGTACACCGCCCGTCCGGTAATCGAGCTGGATATCTGCATGGGCTCGGCTTTGCGCAGTATCGAAGTGAACCTGACCGACCGCAGCGCTTTCCAATATCCGCTCCTGATCGGCTCCGAAGCACTGAAACGCTTCGATGCGCTGGTCGACCCCAGTCTTAAATACGCTGCTGGCAAACCCGCCTGCGCCACCGACGCTCATACCGCAGAGTAATTCCAATGCGCTCTCTTACCCTCCATTTGAAATTCCTGATCGCCATCCTGGTGGTGCTGGGTATTTCAGTCACGGCCTATCAAATCTTCGTGCTCGGCATCCCCGTGACCGAAGACGCCACCGACGACTTATGGAACATCGACGCCAAAGTCGAGTTCGTCGCCAGCGCCAAGGACCCGGTCAAGATCCAGATGTTCGTGCCGCCGCTGAGCCGCGATTACGTGAGCCTCAACGAGAGTTTCATTTCCAATAACTACGGCGTGGCCGTGAACCGCGTCGACGGCAACCGCAAGGTCACCTGGTCGGCGCGCCGAGCCAAGGGCAATCAGACGCTTTATTACCGCTTGGTGCTGACCAAGCGTTACACCGGCGAAAAATCCAAGATCAAAGGCCCGACCTTCCGCGACAGCATTGCGGTTGAAGGCGCGGAAAAAGTCGCCGCCGAAGCCTTGCTCGCGCCGATTCGCCAACACTCGGCCGACGTCGAAACCTTCATCGGCGAAGCCATCAAGCGGGTGAATAACCTCAACGACGACAACGTTAAACTGCTGCTGGGCGGCGATCCGTCCGCGGGCCACAAGGCGAAAATCGTCGAGCTGGTGCTGTCCATCGCCCACGTGCCGGTGGAAAAGGTCCACACCATTCGTCTGGTGGCCGACCAGCCGCAAATGCCGGAACTCTGGCTGCGCAGTTTCAACGGCACCGACTGGCTGTATTTCAACCCGGAAACCGGTGAACAGGGCCTGCCGACCGACCGCCTGCTGTGGTGGACCGGTGACGAAAACCTGATCACTGTCGATGGCGGCAAGAAAGCCAACGTGACCTTCAGCCTGAACAACAGCGAGATGAATGCGATTCGCCTGGCCAAGCTGACCGACGAAAACACCGATGCCAACTTCCTCGAATACTCGCTGTACGGCCTGCCGCTACAAACCCAGCAGACCTTCATGATCATGGTGATGATCCCGATCGGCGTGCTGGTGATTTTGATCCTGCGCAACCTGATCGGTATTCAAACCCTCGGCACCTTTACTCCCGTGCTGATCGCCCTGGCGTTCCGGGAAACCCAGCTCGGCTTCGGTATCGTGCTGTTTACCATCATCACGGCGTTGGGCCTGTCGCTGCGGTCCTACCTTGAACACTTGAAGCTGCAAATGCTGCCGAGGCTGTCGGTGGTGCTGACCTTCGTGGTGGTGCTGATCGCGGCGATCAGCCTGCTCAGCCATAAACTCGGTCTGGAGCGCGGATTGTCGGTGGCATTGTTCCCGATGGTGATTCTGACCATGACCATCGAACGCCTGTCGATTACCTGGGAAGAACGCGGTTCCGGCCACGCCATGAAAGTGGCGATCGGTACGCTGTTCGCCGCGTCGTTGGCGCACCTGATCATGAGCGTTCCGGAGCTGGTTTACTTCGTGTTCACCTTCCCGGCGATCCTGCTGATCCTGGTCGGCTTCATGCTGGCGATGGGTCGCTATCGCGGCTACCGCCTGACCGAACTGGTGCGTTTCAAGGCTTTCCTGAAGAAGGCTGACGCCTGATGTTCGGCTTCTGGAAGACCTGGAAGGCCCTGGAAGCCCGAGGCATCATGGGGATCAATCGGCGTAACGCCGACTACGTGCTCAAGTACAACAAGCGCAGCCTGTACCCGATCGTCGATGACAAGATCATCACCAAGGAGCGCGCCATTGCCGCCGGCATTCATGTGCCGGAACTGTATGGCGTGATCTCCACCGAGAAAGAAATCGACAACCTCGGCAACATCATTGGCGGGCGCAACGACTTCGTGATCAAACCGGCCCAGGGCGCGGGCGGTGACGGCATCATTGTGATTGCCGACCGTTTTGAGGGCCGCTATCGCACGGTGTCCGGCAAGATCATCAGTCATGAGGAAATCGAGCACCATATCTCCAGCATCCTCACTGGCCTCTACTCCTTGGGCGGTCACCGGGATCGGGCGCTGATCGAGTACCGCGTGACCCCGGACCAAATCTTCAAGAGCATCAGCTATGAAGGCGTGCCAGACATTCGGATCATTGTGCTGATGGGCTACCCGGTGATGGCCATGCTGCGACTGCCCACCCGCCAGTCCGGCGGCAAGGCCAACCTGCATCAGGGCGCCATCGGCGTCGGTGTCGACCTCGCCACCGGTCTGACCTTGCGCGGCACGTGGCTGAACAACATCATCACCAAACACCCGGACACCACCAACGCGGTGGATGGCGTGCAACTGCCCTACTGGGACGGTTTCATGAAACTCGCCGCAGGCTGCTATGAGCTGTGCGGGCTGGGTTACATCGGTGTCGACATGGTGCTGGACCAGGACCAAGGGCCGCTGATTCTTGAGCTCAATGCCCGGCCTGGGCTGAACATTCAGATTGCCAACGATTGTGGATTGACGTTGCGCACCCATGCGGTTGAAGCGCGGCTGGAAGCGTTGAAGGCTCGCGGGGTGACCGAGACGGTTGAAGAACGCGTGGCGTTTGTGCAGGAGATGTTTGGGCATATTCCGGCCGTCGAAGGCTGACCTGTGGCGAGGGGATTTATCGGAATGCCGCACCACCCCGCTGGGCAGCGAAGCGGCCCCAGAATCAGGCCTGCTGCGCAGTCCAACGGGGATAAATCCCCTCGCCACAGGTTTCGTGTAGCCGCTGCTAATCGGTCAGTTCCCGACATCCCCTCTAGGAGCAAATCCTGCAGAGGACTACAATCGCCCCCCCGCCTCGTTGGCTGATCTGCCCCGCCCATGTTGACCTGTTCCGTACACCCGCTCCCCTATCGCGCCAACCCCGCCGAGTACTTCGCGGCGATTCGTCATGCTCCCGGTGCTGTGCTGCTCGACAGTGGCCGGCCGACTGCCGAGCGTGGGCGTTATGACCTGCTCAGTGCCTGGCCGCTGGAACAACAGGCGGTGTTGCCTGACGAAAGTGGCAGCGATTTCCTGCAACGCCTTCGCGACAATCTGACACGGCTCGGTGAAGCGACGGTGCCTGTTGACCTGCCCTTCGCGGGTGGCTTGATCGGCTACCTGAGCTACGACTTCGGCCGGCATCTGGAGAATTTGCCGACTCAGGCGCACGACGACCTGCAATTGCCCGACGCACGTTTCGGCCTGTATGACTGGGCACTGATCAGCGATCACCAACTGAGTACCAGTCAGTTGGTCTTCCACCCCTCGCTGGTCGACAGCGCACGTCAGCGTCTGATCGCCCTGTTCAGTGAGCCTTCGGCTGAAGCGCTCGAGCCTTTCAAGTTGAAAGCCCCGATGAAGGCCGACCTGAGCGTCGACGAGTATCGCCACGCGCTGGAGCGCATTCAGCAGTACATCCAGGCCGGTGACTGCTACCAGGTCAACTTCGCCCAGCGTTTCCGCGCGCAGTGCCAGGGCGATCCATGGGCTGCGTATTGCGCGCTGCGGGCGGCGTGCCCGACGCCGTTCTCCGGTTTTCAGAGCCTGCCCGACGGCGGCGCGGTGCTGAGTCTGTCGCCGGAGCGTTTCGTCAAAGTCAGCGAACGCCATGTGGAAACCCGCCCGATCAAAGGCACCCGCCCTCGCGGGTTGACCGCTGCCGAAGATGCGGCAAACGCCGCGGAACTGCTGGCCAGCCCCAAGGACCGCGCAGAAAACCTGATGATCGTCGACCTGCTGCGCAATGACCTCGGCCGCACTTGCCGTATCGGTTCGGTGCGGGTGCCGGAGTTGTTCAGCCTGGAAAGCTACCCGAACGTGCATCACCTGGTGAGCAGCGTGACCGGGGAACTGGCGGATGACCGGGATGCGCTGGACCTGATCGCCGGCAGCTTCCCCGGCGGTTCGATTACCGGTGCGCCGAAAATTCGCGCGATGCAGATCATCGACGAACTGGAGCCGACGCGGCGCGGATTGTACTGCGGCTCGTTGCTGTATCTGGACGTGCGCGGCGAGATGGACAGCTCCATCGCGATCCGCAGTTTGCTGGTCAAGGATGGGCAGGTGTGTTGCTGGGGCGGTGGCGGAATCGTCGCGGACTCGGAGTGGCAGGCCGAGTATCAGGAATCGATTACGAAAGTGAAGGTGCTGCTCGATACCTTGCAAGACCTCTGACACCACACTATTTGTGGCGAGGGAGCTTGCTCCCGCTGGAGTGCGAAGCGCCCCAAAACTAGACACCGCATATCGTCGGATAGAACGCATATACCGGTTTACGACTGCTTCGCAGCCGAGCGGGAGCAAGCTCCCTCGCCACAATGTAGTGTTTACAGGCTCAACGCCCGATTCGAAGCCTTGATGAATTCCTGCTTCAAATCCGCAAAGCTGTGCACCGCCGGGAACTGTGGAAACTCGCGAATCACATTGTCCGGCGCATGGAACAGAATCCCCGCATCCGCCTCACCCAGCATCGTGGTGTCGTTGTAGGAATCCCCCGCCGCGATCACCCGGTAGTAAAGGCTCTTGAAGGCCAAAACCGACTGGCGCTTGGGATCTTTCTGACGCAATTGATAGTGGGTCACCCGCCCTGAATCATCAGTAATCAGACGATGGCAAAGCAAGGTCGGGAAGCCCAGTTGACGCATCAGCGGCTGGGAGAACTCGTAGAATGTGTCCGACAGAATCACCACCTGAAAGCGTTCTCGCAGCCAGTTGACGAACTCGATGGCACCGTCCAGCGGCTGGAGCGTGGCAATCACTTCTTGGATATCAGCGAGTTTCAGACCGTGCTCGTCGAGAATCCGCAGGCGCTGCTTCATCAGCACATCGTAGTCGGGGATGTCCCGGGTGGTAGCCCTCAAGGATTCAATCCCGGTTTTTTCGGCGAAGGCGATCCAGATTTCCGGAACCAGTACACCTTCAAGATCCAGACAGGCAATTTCCACAAGACACTCCCATTGGTATTGATTATTGAGTCGAGCGAACAAAAAGACTGCCGAACTCTAGCGACTCAGGCAGGCCTGCGCAACGCAGAGTGCGCACCAGCGGCTGCAGGATTTTGTTACCATCAGGGCCATATAGAGCGCCCAGCGCCACCGACCTGTAGGAAGCCGCCCTGATGAGCCCAACGTTCGATGTCGTGGAACTCGCCACGACTTATGCCAACAAATCCGCCCAGGACATCTTGAAACTCGCATTCGCCGAGTTTGGCGATGACCTGTGGATATCTTTCAGCGGCGCCGAAGACGTGGTGCTGGTGGACATGGCCTGGAAGCTGAACAAGAACGTCAAGGTGTTCAGCCTCGACACCGGTCGCTTGCACCCCGAGACCTACCGTTTCATCGATCAGGTGCGCGAGCACTACAAGATCGACATCGAACTGGTGTCGCCGGACTACACCAGACTCGAACCTTTTGTGAAGGAAAAGGGCCTGTTCAGTTTCTACAAGGATGGCCATGGCGAATGCTGCGGCATCCGCAAGATTGAGCCGCTTCGTCGTAAGCTCTCGGGCGTGACGGCCTGGGCCACCGGACAGCGTCGGGATCAGAGCCCTGGAACTCGAAGCGCCGTCGCGGTGCTGGAAATCGACACCGCGTTCTCTACCCCGGAACGCACCCTGTACAAATTCAACCCCTTGGCACAAATGACCAGCGAAGAAATCTGGGGTTACATCCGCATGCTGGAGCTGCCGTACAACAGCTTGCACGAACGCGGGTTCATCAGCATCGGCTGCGAACCATGCACCCGTCCGGTGTTGCCGAACCAGCACGAGCGCGAAGGTCGTTGGTGGTGGGAGGAAGCGACACAGAAAGAATGCGGCTTGCATGCCGGTAACATCATCAGCAAATCCAAGGCCTGACTTTCAGCCTGGTGAGATCCCTTGTGGGAGCGAGCTCGCTCGCGATGGCGGACGGACATTCAACATCTATGTCGACTGCTATACCGCTATCGCGAGCAAGCTCGCTCCCACAGGTTTGATGTACGCCTTACAAAATGTGTACACATGAATGTCACCATAGGTGCCGTTTGTGTGTGTGTGTGTGTGCGTGTGCGTGTGCGGACAGGCCGAAAATTACGCTGCGTAGCGGTTAGGCCGATGATTCATCGCGATGATCAGGTTCAACACCACCGCTCCCGCGATTGAAATGATGAGCGCTGGCACAGTCACTACGTACAGCGAAGCGAACATGACCATAACGTCCACCATCAATTGCAGTTTGCCCGCACGTATACCGAATTGGTCCTGCAGGTAGAGTGCGAGAATGTTGACCCCTCCCAGGCTCGCCTTGTGCCTGAACAGCACAATGAACCCCAACCCCATGATCAGATTGCCGAACAAGGTGGCATAGATCGGCTGGAGTTGATCGATATGGATAAAGCGCAAATGCAGGTCAGTGAACAGCGACACCAATGCGACGGCACAAAAGGTCTTGAGGGTGAACGCCCAGCCCATGCGCCGGATGGCGAGGTAATAGAACGGCAGATTGATGAAGAAGAAGGCCGTACCGAATGAGACACCCGACGCGTAATGAATGAGGAAGGCTATCCCTGCCGTACCGCCGGTGAGTGCACCCGCCTGGCGTAGCAACATGATCCCGAACGAGACCATCAGCGTGCCGACCAGCACGGCCAGAACATCTTCTAGCAGGGTGTGTTGCACACAGGGAATTGGAGTGACTTGGACCATACAGAATGCTCAATCGCAGGGAGTTTCGCGGCAAAATTGATCCTCAGCATCCGAAACAGAATCCGGCCTCGGATGGCTGATTCACGGCACTCAAAATCAACAACTCACGCAAGAACAATAAAAGCGAAGGCAATGGGACACATATAATTATTATCGATACACCATTAACGCACACATAAGTAAACAATACCCACATCAAACATTGTCAGCACGCAAGCGACGATGCCCGCCCGTTGCAGGCCGGCCATCGACCAGGAATCCTTCTGATCTGAACGAGTACCGTCCCCGTCGAACGAGCGTTTAGAGTCAGCACGATAGGCCGCAAAACACTCGGCACTTTGTTCAAGGTTGCCACCGAAAACTTCAAACACAAGAATCACCCATGGGTGCGGGATGGCCCTCAGCGAAAGACGATTTTGATTCGTTTCGCTGAAGGAAGGCTTAATTGAAATAGGTCATTATTCATGCCAAACATTAACTGGCTATTTATCAATAGCTTGAAATTTGCAGGGTGATTTTAACTACAACATGAAGGGTTAAATTAACCCTGTATCAGGGTAGTAATGACCTTGTCATAGCCTGCAGCGGGCAACCGAATCGATACTAGACTCCTTCAACCGAGACATTTTGCCTCGGGACTTTGGAGATCGATATGACTACTCAGAACCTCAGCGGCAAAGTGGCTTTGATTCAAGGCGGATCCCGCGGTATCGGCGCCGCCATTGTCCAACGCCTGGCTGCTGAAGGCGCGACAGTCGCCTTCACCTACGTCAGCTCCACGGCCAAAGCCGAAGAATTGCAAAACAGCATCACCGGTAACGGCGGAAAAGCCCTCGCCATCAAGGCTGACAGCGCCGACGCCGAGGCCATCCGCAACGCCGTGACCGCCACCGTTAAAGCCTTTGGTCGCCTGGACATTCTGGTCAACAACGCAGGCGTGCTGGCCGTTGCACCCTTGGAAGAGTTCAAACTTGAAGACTTCGACCACACCCTCGCGATCAACGTGCGCAGCGTATTCATCGCCACCCAGGCCGCTGCCAAACACATGACCGAAGGCGGCCGCATCATCAACATCGGCAGCACAAACGCCGACCGCATGCCCTTCGCCGGTGGTGGCCCCTACGCCATGAGCAAATCGGCGCTGGTCGGCCTGACCAAAGGCCTGGCTCGCGACCTCGGCCCGCGCGGGATCACCATCAACAACGTGCAACCGGGCCCGGTCGACACTGATATGAACCCGGCCAGTGGTGACTTCGCCGAAAGCCTGATCCCGTTGATGGCCGTGGGTCGCTACGGCAAAGCGGAAGAAATCGCCAGTTTCGTCGCCTACCTCGTCGGCCCAGAAGCCGGTTACATTACCGGTGCCAGTCTGACCATCGACGGTGGTTTCGGCGCCTGATGTTCTGAATCACGCATAAAAAAACGCCGGTAACCCTGATCAGGTTGCCGGCGTTTTTATGTACGCAGCTTTAAGCCCATTCAAGCGCCGGCAGGCCGAAGGCGCTCGGGTTGAACGCTGTCAGCGTACGAAGAATGCCATCGGCGTGTGCGTATTTTTCGTCAGCCATCGCCGCATCCGGGATCGCAATCGCCGTCATCCCCGCCGCTTTCGCCGCTGTGACACCGAACGGCGAATCCTCGAACACCAGGCAATCCTCGGGCGCGACACCCAGGCGCCGCGCCGCCGTGAGGAAGATGTCCGGCGCCGGTTTGGCCGCGCCTACTTCCGGATCATCGGCCGTCACAATGAAATCGAACAGCGCGAACCAGTCGCGGTGCAAGGTGGTTTTCTGGCCGAACGACTGACGCGAAGAACTGGTGCCCACCGCGATCGGAATGTTGTTGGCCTTCAAGTGCCGAACCAGCTCCTGTGCGCCAGGCATCGCCAACGCTGTAGGAAAACGCTCGCGCATCAGCGGTTCGCGGATCACCAGAAACTCTTCGGCGGTGATCGGCAGCTCCAACGCCTCGACCACATAACGCGCCAGATCACCCGCGCCACGGCCGATGATGTTCTGTTTGACGCTCCAGTCGAAGACTCGACCGTAACGCGCAGCAATCATGGACGTGACCTCGGTGTAAATGCCCTCGGTGTCCAGCAACAGGCCGTCCATATCGAAAATCACGGCCTTGATCGGGCCGAATTCATTCAGCGGTGCATTCATCGCATCTGTCCGTTTTCTGATGACATCCCAGAGGCGGCTCAGGTACGGCCGGGTCCGCGATCGATTAAAGGATTCAGCAGCATACCGAGCGCGACTGGCATAGGGCAACGGGCAATACCTGATCGGTACTAACACCTGCGCCAAAGTGCTCTCCGTCAGTTAGCGATTCCCCCTACACCAAACACCTACTTTCCCGACTTCTTTCCACGCCGATCCCCCGCAAAGTCCCGCGTTCTGAATTGATCTGCGCGAGAAACTGCGAATGTTCGTACCTGACAAGGTCCTGGCCTTGAATAACACCATCGGGCTGCTGGTGGTCGCGGCCATGGACCCTGAGCAGCCGAATGTCGACGCGCTGCTCGGTGATTTTCGGCTGTGTCTCAATGACTACGACGCCTGGGCTGAAAGTTTCTGGACCGACAGGGCACTGGATGTCGAGCAGGTGTTCAAGGTCGGCAATGAAGTCCGTCTTAGCGCGCCGAAGAATTCCACCACGCCAGTCAGCTCGACAGTCGCTTCGTGCTCGGCCAGTGGTTCTTTGACCCTGGTGCACATGTTCGATGCCGCGCGGTTTGTGCCGATCGGCAATACGCCGGTGATGCTTGAACCTTACCTCTCTGAAGGCATGTTTGGCGAACCGATCTACCGCGAGGTCGGTCCCAGCGGCATTCTGGAAATCCCCGATTGCGAACGCAGCCAGCGTTATCGCATCACCTTCTTTCCGAATGTTTCCACGGCGCATGTCAAAGCGCTGTACGACTCGTATCAGGGCGTGATCGGCGAACTGGAAGGCTGGCTGCGCAACGAATGGACCACCGAGTTCCAACCGCTGTGGGCGGAGTTTTCCGAGGCCGGTTTCACCGAACGCTACGGCATGCTGCAACAGGCTGATTGGCGCGGTTTCGAGAGTTCGCTGAACGGTTTGTGGGATGACGTGAAGCAGGTTTACGCCTTGATCGCGGACCTGCAAACCAATAGCAAAAAGCTCCTTGAGTACCTGACCGAGGTCGAACTTGAAGCGCTGCTGGACGCTTCGGCCGAGACCATTGCCAATGTGTTGCTGATGCTGAGCGACGAGCCGTTGATGTTCATTCATCTCGCGGCGATCACCAGTTGGCTGAGGATGTTGCCGCCGCAGCATATCGCTGAGGTCCTGGCGGAAATTCGTACAGGAATATTGATCGGATTGCTGTTGGCGCGCTTCACAGGTTCTACAGGACTGAAACTTGGCATAAGCGCCAAGGTGCTGAACAAGGTCAAGTCGGAGCGAGCACGTAACTGGCTGGCGGCCGCGAGTTTGCGGCTGGCCGAACTGACCGCCAGGTCCGACCTGACCGCCCACGCTGGCGTACTCAAACCCCTCGCCGTCAGCGCCCGGAATGTTCCGCTGAAACCCGCACCCGCGGTGTCGCTGCAGATCAGCGCGGGGGCTGCACCGGTTGTGCTGGTAAAGAATCCGGTCGCCATCGCTCGCGAAAAGTCCGAGGCCATGACCCGCCTGGTTCGTCAGGAGCATCGCGACGATGCTCCCGATCAGGCAAAAAACCCCAACGGCGACAGCGCCGATTGCGGACCGTTGACCTGTACCAACGGCTGTCCGGTATCGATGGTCACGGGCGAAGAACTGCTGACCCTCACCGACGGTTCGCTGGACGGGATTTTGCCGTTCGACTTCACCCGGCTTTATCGCACCAGTGCTGTGGAGATCGATTGCGGGCTCGGATTCGGCTGGAGTCATTCCCTCGCTCATCGGCTGGACATCGACGAAGCACAGGTTGTCTGGACCGACCACGAAAACCGTCGTACGACTTTTCCTCTTCCGAGTGTCGAGCGCCCGGCGATTCATAACAGCCTGTCGCGCGCGGCGATTTATCTAGGTGATGAGCCCGAAGAACTGATCCTCGCTCTGGCTGGCGAGACAGCGCGGTTTTACCACTTTCGTACAGGGCGGCTGATGGCCGTCAGCGATGCCTATGGCAATCAGCTGACGGTGCAGCGGGACACTTCTGACAGGATCAAGCGCCTCGACAACGGCGCCGGGCGTTCCCTGCTGTTGCGCTATGACCGCCGACACATAGTTGCCGTCGAGTATCAAAGTTTTCATCCGGCCGACACCCTGGAAGACGCCTGGCGCACCGAGCAAACACTGGTTGCCTACCGCTATGACGCTTGTCAGTGCTTGATCGAGGCGACCAATGCCGCCGGCGAAAGCGAACGGTACGACTACGACGAGCAGCACGTGATCCTGCAACGGCAATTGGCCGCTGGAGCAAGTTTCTACTGGGAGTGGGAAAGGTCCGGTAAGGCTGCCCGATGCGTCCGCCATTGGGCGTCGTTTTCCCAGATGGACACGCGGTATGTCTGGGATGACAACGGCAGTGTGGTGGTTAAAAACGCCGACGGCAGCGAGGAGATTTACGAGCACGACGAACAGGCGCGACTGGTGCATCGGGTCGAACCCAATGGCGCAGAACACCTTAAGGCTTACGACAACAACGGTCGGTTGCTGACCGAACAGGATCCGCTGGGGGCAATTACCCAATACCGCTATGACGAGATCGGACGACTGATTGCGCTGATCCCGCCCGAAGACGAGCCGACGTCCTACGAATATCGCAATGGATTCCTACACGCGCGGTATTGCGGTCAAGCGGTATGGAAGTATCAGCGCAATGTTCAGGGTGACGTCACGGAAGCGACCGATCCTGACGGTCATGTCACTCACCATCACTACGACGCTCAAGGACGGGTGCTGTCGATCCGTTATCCAGACAACAGTCGGCATGTCTTCGGGTGGAGCGCCTTAGGGCAACTGCTAGAAGAGACCTTGCCGGACGGTAGCCAGCGACGGTTTTCCTACGACGCTTTGGGTCGGCAGATCACCCGTCAGGACGAACAGGGTGCTGTCACTCAATACCAATGGGACGCTGTCGGGCGTCTGATCCAGACGATTCTTCCCACGGGCGCCAGCCGCGCTTTCAGCTACAACGCCTACGGCAAGATCACCGCCGAACGCAATGAACTGGGGCGCGTCACCCGTTTTGAGTACGACGATGACCTGCATCTGGTCAGTCGCCGGATCAACCCTGACGGAACGCAACTGCGTTATCGCTACGACAATGCGCAGCTACTGCTGACGGAAATCGAAAATGAATCCGGCGAACACTATCGACTGGACTACACACCCAACGGATTGATCCGACAGGAAACCGGTTTCGATGGCCGACGCACGGCGTATGCCTACGACCTCAATGGCCACCTGTTGGAGAAAATCGAGTTCGGCGATAACGGCTCAGAGCTGTTCACGAATTACCAACGGGATTGCGCTGGACGTCTGCTGGTCAAAAACCTGCCCGATGGCGTTAACGTCGAGTATCGCTATGACAGCCTCGGCCGATTGGTCAGCGTCGATGACAGCAACGATCACCCGCTGGAGTTCGAGTACGACAAACAGAATCGCCTGATCACCGAGCATCAGGGCTGGGGCACTTTACGCTATGCCTACAACGCCTGCGGCCAGCTCAACCACCTGCGCCTGCCGGACAACAGCAAACTCGATTACCACCACGCCAAGGGCGGTGCGCTGACGGCGATCGACCTCAATGGCGCCCGGCTCACCACCCACCACTTCGCCTCCGGCCGCGAACAGCAACGCGAGCAAGGCCTGTTGCTCAGCGAATATGCCTACGACGATCAGGGTCGCCTGAAAGCCCACGCCGTCAGCCAACAGCAACAACCGCTGTATCGCCGCGACTATGCCTACAGCGCCAACGGCAATCTCGACAGCATTGCCGACACTCGTCACGGCCAACGCCGCTACGACTACGACCCACTGAACCGCCTGATCCGCGTCCGCCACTCCCGCGACCAACAGCCCGAAAGCTTCGCCCATGACCCGGCCGGAAACCTGGTGATGCAAGATTGTCCAGGCCCGACCACCGTCAAAGGCAATCGCCTATTGATACAAGGCGACCGCCATTACGATTACGACGCCTTTGGAAACCTGATCCGCGAGCGCCGCGGCACCGCACAAAAACTGGTCACCGAGTATCGTTACGACTGCCAGCACCAGTTAGTAGGCGTCACGCTGCCGGATGGACGTAGTGCCAGTTATCGCTACGACGCCTTCGGCCGCCGCATCGCCAAAACTGTCGATAGCAACACCACCGAATTCTTCTGGCAGGGCGACAACCTCGTCGCTGAAAGTAGTCGAGAACATTACCGCAGCTATGTCTACGAGCCGGGCAGCTTCCGCCCACTGGCGATGCTCGACGGCAAAGGCCCACGCCAGGCTTGTCCGTTCTACTACCAACTCGACCACCTCGGTACGCCACAAGAACTCACCGACTACAGCGGCGACATCATCTGGGCCGCCCGATACACAGCGTATGGCCGCCTGACCCGCCTCAACCGCGACACTCATCAAGTGCTTGATCAGCCGTTGAGGTTTCAGGGACAGTATTTCGATGCGGAAACGGGCCTGCATTACAACCGGCATCGCTACTACAATCCGGATGTTGGACGGTATCTGACACCGGATCCGAGCAAGTTGGCGGGTGGGTTAAACGGCTATCAGTACACGCGGAACCCTACGGGGTGGGTTGATCCGTTGGGGTTGAGTGAGTGTCCTGGGGGGGATGGGTGTAAGAGGCCGGCGTTTGGGGATGAGGATCCGGTTGGGAAGGTTAAAGTTGATGAGGGGGAAGCTCAACTCCCATCATACCCAGAGGAATTATATTTATATCGTGGAGACGGTCGCCACCCAGATGAGATATTTGAACAAGGATTTAAAACCAAGGGCGACAGCAATGACTTGCTGCTCCATTCCCTAGACAGTAACAAGCCTCCGAGCAATTTTGTAAGCACTACCCCAGTTAGAGAGGTTGGAATCGATTTCGCGACTAAATTCAACATGAGAAGCGGTTTTTTGTACACCATACGGATGATCCCTGGACGAGATTTGACGTCAGAGCTTGGTAAAAAATATAAGTTTGGTAGCGAGCGAGAGTTAGCAATTCAAGGCGGAGTCAAAAGGGAAGACATTCTCGGTGCAACCCCTATCGGCGCTGATGGTCGCTCATCTGGTCAAACCACCTTAAATCCGAACAGGAAATAGATCGTGGACAGCGTAAAAATTTTTATAATCAATAATGGTGTGCGTCAATCCGCTGAGCTTCTCTGTAACTCAGAAAACCTAACCATTACTTTCGTTATGGAGGATGGTTATCGAAACTCATACTCTGGTGACGATTTTTACAAATGCCTGGGTCATGTCAGGGAAGACCATCGTGATGTAACTTTTTTGTGTAAAGGAGCAAAAATAAACGTACACCCCTCTAGTATGTCCTCACAGATGTCGTTAGGCGTAAAGGCATATGAACTGACACTGGGAAAACAAGCATTAAGAAGTGATTTAGTGAGTATCTTTGATTATGAGGAAAGCAACCTGACAAACGACCCTGAGGTTCAGGAAGAGTTTTTCATGCGATGGGTTGAGTCTGATATCTCCGACGAGTAGCTAGCGCGAAGATACCGTATCCGGAAAAAGCCCAGTTAGAACTGGGCTCATCATCCGGAAAGAATTCGGACCTAACCATCCGAGGGTGTCCCTGATTTTGTGTAAACGGGATTTCTATTAAACCGTTAACAGCCGATCTTTAAACTGGATACTGAAGCGATTCAAAGCCGCTCTCCATCGAACCTCCACCATCCCCGCTTCCCGCCTTCGGGCTGGTACTACTCCCGTTTGCATCACCACCATTCCCACCGTCAATGGTGCCAGGTGGCAGTGCATTTCCGTCCGTAGAGCCCGCATTCATTTCAGAGTACGGGGGTATCCCGCCCTATCCACAGGTGCATCGGTGCCGGAAGACTGAGCAAACGGCGACATTGAGCTGGCCGACAACACGCCGATCACCGTCAGGGTCGTGAGTTTTGAACTGTTCATGGTGCATCTCCTTTAAGGATGCGAACCTGAACTCTGGCAGCGATCGCATTTTAAAAGTACCGCACAATCGACGAGCGGCGATGTACCAAAGCATATATTCAGCTCGATTCGTTTGAGCCGTCATCACCAGCAATATCCGGGTCTTCAGGGTCAGCTTCCACGTCCCCACGCTTCACTTCCTCAGACGGCAATTGCTCCACAGCAGTGTCATCATCAGGCGGACGTTGATCTCGACTCAGGGAATCGGTCGGTGAAGGCAATGGATATTCGGGAGTTTCGTCGATGTCGGCGTCTTTCGGATCAGTGTTCATATAGCACCTCTCGAGGGGCCTGAAAAGCAGGCCCTGACATTTCGAGGATTGCGCCATGCATGCGTTCGATCAGAGAGACGATCGGTCGAGCCTGTCGCAAAGCACGGTCAATCGTCGTCCTGGTCTTCTTCCTCGTCTTCAAACTCGATATTTCCGACATCGCCTGCATCATCTGAATCGTTGAGCGGCACCGTTGCGTCATCCATCAGCGAGCCAGGGTCTTCGTTTCCGGGATCGTTAATGAACGGAAGCCCGCTCGGGCCTTTTTCTTCCTTGCCTTCGGTTTTAGGAGTCATGGCATGCCTCACAACGTTCTGGGGTGTATGAAGTTCGAGGCAACCTACGACCAAACGTTCCAGAGTCCTACTACCAGAAACGAAAAACCCGGCGCTGGGCCGGGTTCCTGGTGTAGCTGATGTCGAATCAGTGATGTTTGTTTTTGTGCTTGTTTTTATGCTTATGCTTTTGGCCGCTACCGGAGTGCGAACTGCCGCTGTCGCTACCCAGGTTGTTGCCGACTGCCCCACCCGCCGCGCCGCCAAGGCCTGCGCCAATGGTCGAACCGGTAGAACCGCCAATGCTATTGCCGATCACCGAGCCACCAGCCGACCCCAAACCACCACCAATCGCCGCTTCTGTGCGGCTGCCTTTGTTTGCGCCGACCGCGCTACCTGCCGCGCCACCCAAACCGGCGCCAATCGCTGCACCCGTGCTGCCGCCCATTTGCTGGCCGACCACGTTACCTAGCGCACCGCCAATACCACCGCCAACTGCAGCGGTGCCGTCACCGGCTGCCATTGCACCTTGAGCGACCAAAAGTCCCAGAAACAACGTGGACAATGTCAAACGCATGATATGAACCTCTAAATTCCGTATCGGGGGTAAGAGAACGCGTTACGGATGCCGTGAGTCTATCTTCTTCCCCACGTCAGCGCTGATTGTTGGACAGCTGTAGTCCCGAAGAATATGAAGAAGAAACATCTCGATACGAAAAGCCCGGCATGAAGCCGGGCGTTTTGAACTTATAGATCAGGATCAGTGGCGCTTGTGACCTTTGGCCAGGTTGCTGCCCACGCCGCCGCCCAATGCGCCGCCCAAGCCTGCGCCAATGGTGGAACCGGTCTTGCCGCCCAGGCTGTTGCCGATCACCGAACCGCCAGCCGCGCCGACACCACCACCAATGGCTGCTTTAGTGCGGCTGCCTTTGCGTGCGGCAACAGCGCTGCCGGCCGCGCCCGCGACACCCGCACCAATCGCTGCACCGGTGCTGCCGCCCATACTCTGGCCGACCACATTACCCAGCGCGCCACCCAAACCACCACCGATCGCGGCAGTGCCATCACCAGCAGCCATCGCACCTTGAGCACCCAAAAGCCCTAAAACCAGAGCAGGCAGTGTTAAACGCATGACAAGAACCTCAAAAAAAGGGGGTAACCGAAAGGGGCGAGATTGAATGCTTTAGAGGAGTAAAAGTCCAGACACGCACGGGTTCAACCTCGCTATAGGCGACGGTTGGACAACGTTTATAGAAAAGGTTTTATGACAGGCGAAAAAAAGCCCGCTGGGGAACGGGCCAGGTACTGCTTTCTAACGGATGAGTTGAGCCTACGTAGGTAGGTGTGAAAAGTTTGTGAAAAGAAGTTACCAACAGCCAGTGATGTGCCTGTTGTCAAAATCCCAAGCGCCAACCTCATGAAAATGAAAACCCCGCTCGATGGCGGGGGTCTGTACGGTTGATAGTTACTTCCTGGCAGGCGCCGCCACCTTGGGCATAAACTTCGCCTTGGGCCCTCGGCGCACCGCAGATTTCAATTTTTTGTTTTGGACCGGGTCTTCACCAAAGCCTGCCACATACTCCGTTTGGCCACACTGGACGCAATTGTTGATCGGAAACTCCGCCCCTTCCTCTTCGATATACGGATCAGTCATACCTTTCCCCTCTCAAAAGGATCGACACCGGCAAGCCCAATTTGCCAAAAAAATATCGACCACCCAGGATTTTGAGACTAGCCGGTCATTACTGGACTTGTGATTCAGATTGTTGCATCCCCGACGAATGGCCCCTTGCTTCACTCACCGCAGTTTTACCGCCGTCCCGGTCACAAACACCACCACCATCCCGCCCTTCCCGGCAGGCACGCAGATCTCAAAATCCAGCCCCACAACCGCATCGGCCTGAAGCGCCTGTGCCTGCTCCTTGAGCTCGTCGGTTGCCTGAATTCGTGCGTCCTTCAACGCCCGCTCCATTGTCGGAGAGCGTCCACCGAAAAAATCCCGCATCCCGGCGAACATATCGCGCATAGCGTTGACACCCCTGCACCGACTCGGCACTGGGCGAATGCCTGTTTTTCCGCCGCCGCGGCGGATATCGTCGACCACCGCTTTGTGTACGATTTGCTGACCGTTGAACGTGCCCTAACGTGCCGATCACGGACTTGGTCACCGACATTGCCTCGGTGTAAGTGGCCGCGAGATTGATCGGGGAAAGTCTTAGGCGTGGATGCGGTGGCGAAAAAGGAGACGGTGCTCATCAACACGGCAGTGATGGAAATAGCTATGCGGCGGGAAGCGGCGCGAGGATGAGACATGGTGTCGATTCCATTCGAGGGGGTTGGGCAGTCCGTCAGGTGGACGGCCCAAAGTATTAGAGCAGCTTGACCAACACTGCTGTGACAGTGGCCACCGTGCCAATCAACCCAGTCGCCACAGCCACCGGATACCAAAAAGTTTCACGGGTCATCTTCCCGGCTTCGGCGTTCAGCTTGCGCTGCTCAGCCATCAGCTTGACGATCTCCACGTGAACCTTTTCCAGTTCGGCCTGTTTCATGGTGAATGCCTGCATAACGTGCGTGCGTCCATCCAGATAATGGGCCGCGTCATGTGCCTTGCCCGTTGATTCATTTTGTACCCTAAAGGCGCAAACCGAGTACCCCTTCCGAAACGAGTCATGTCAGGAAATCCAGACACCAGAAACCACAAAACCCCTGACTTCTCTCGAAATCAGGGGTTTTGGTTACATCGAATTTGGCGGTGAAGGAGAGATTCGAACTCTCGATACAATTTCTTGTATACACACTTTCCAGGCGTGCTCCTTAAGCCACTCGGACACTTCACCGTATCTCTTCAAACATGTTCTGTCTGTCGAGGCGCGCTAATGTAGTCGAAAGCTTTTCCGATGGCAAATATTTTTTTCAGAATTTTCATGCGGTTAGCGATTTAGTCGTTCCGGTGAGTTCCGGGCCATGGCAAACCGGCCAATCTCCGGCGTCGCGCCCCGCTTCTATATAGAGGGGAATACGCGGCTGGCGTGGCGGGCGATGCTCGCCGGGCGGGAAAAGGATGACTGGGTGGTCAGTCACAGCGCTTTACCTGGCCTACGGCGGTGGGTAACGTCTGCCCTACTTTATTCAAAGGAATAGCGTCATGAGTGAGTTGATTTCCTACCATCTCGAAGACGGTATCGCGACCCTGACCTTGAGCAATGGCAAGGTCAATGCCATCTCCCCGGACGTGATTGCTGCGTTTAACGCTGCGCTGGATCAGGCGGTGACTGATCGTGCGGTGGTGATCATTACCGGTACGCCCGGGATTCTGTCGGGCGGTTATGACTTGAAGGTGATGACCTCCGGTCCTAAAGAGGCCGTGGCGCTCGTGACTGCCGGTTCGACGCTGGCTCGTCGTCTGTTGTCGCACCCGTTCCCGGTGATCGTGGCGTGCCCTGGGCATGCGGTGGCCAAGGGCGCGTTCCTACTGTTGTCGGTGGATTACCGCATTGGTGTCGACGGCCCGTTCAGCATTGGTCTGAACGAAGTGCAGATCGGCATGACCATGCACCACGCCGGGATCGAACTGGCCCGTGATCGTCTGCGCAAGTCGGCGTTCCACCGCTCCGTCATCAACGGTGAGATGTTTAATCCGCAGAACGCCGTGGATGCCGGTTTCCTCGACCTGGTGGTGTCGGCCGAAGAGTTGCAGGGCGCGGCGCTGGCGGCGGCTCGTCAGTTGAAGAAGATCAACATGACGGCTCACAAAAACACCAAGCTGAAAGTGCGCAAAGCGCTGCTGGAGACGCTGGACAACGCGATCATCCAGGATCAGGAACATTTGGTTTAAGCAAAACCTGAAAAATCGAAAAGCCCGACCGTCGTGTCGGGCTTTTTCTTACGTATTCTGTTGAAAAGCCTACAACCGCTCTAGGTTGCGTCTGACCCATAAGTCGGAAACATGCGCTCAAACATCGCCTATCTCCCACCTCTATAGTGGCAATTGCCGAAAACAGTGCACATCCGTACACTGCGCCACCTTTTTGTCTCGGTGGGGCCTGTAAATGCTCTTTGTGTTTCGTATGTTATTGATGGTCCTGCACTTTATTCTGGCCGGTGTGCTCGGGGTGGTGCTCGGTCTGTGCCGACCGTTCAATCCGGACAACAGCCGTTTGTGCGCGCGTCTTTATGCATGGCCGGCAATGTGCATTTTGCGTCTGCGGGTGAAGGCCGACGTTGGACCGTTGATGGATAAACCCGACAGTTGCGTGATCATCGCCAACCACCAGTCCAACTACGATCTGTTTGTGTTCGGCAACGTCGTGCCCCACCGCACCGTGTGTATCGGCAAGAAGAGCCTGAAGTGGGTGCCGCTGTTTGGTCAGTTGTTCTGGCTGGCAGGCAACGTGCTGATCGATCGCGGCAATGCGCAGAAAGCGCGCCAGTCGATGTTAACCACGACTCACACGCTGCAAAATGAAGACACCTCGATCTGGGTCTTCCCGGAAGGCACGCGCAACCTGGGCGAAGAGTTGCTGCCGTTCAAGAAAGGCGCCTTTCAAATGGCCATCGCCGCTGGGGTGCCGATCGTTCCGGTGTGTGTCAGCAGTTACGTTAAACACATGCGATTGAACCGCTGGCGCAGTGGGAAGATTCTGATCCGCTCGCTACCGGCGATTCCTACGGCTGGATTGAGCCTGGATGATATGCCGCTGCTGATCGCCCAATGCCGCGAGCAGATGCGCGAGTGCATCGCGTCAATGGATCGGCAACTGCAAGCCGCGTAAAAGAAACCCGCCCAGTGCGGGTTTTCTTTTGCCTGCGAACTCTGCAGACTTTGCTGACTCTCAAGCAGCAGACAAGGCGAAGCTGAGCACTGCCTGGCACTGCCATTCTTTACCAATAGAAGCTGCCAATAAACAGCTGCCACTAAGAAGTGAACCACCATCATGGGTAGAGTTGTTGCTGCTGCGGTTTATAGCGCCGGTAAGAAAGTCACCAATATCACCCTCGACGAAGGCGCTGCCTGGGCTGCCAAGCCTGACCACTTTGTGTGGATCGGCATGGAAGAGCCGGACGCGCAGGAGCTGGCCAACCTGCAACGCCAGTTCAACCTGCACGAACTGGCCATCGAAGACGCCCTGGAAAAACACAGTCGACCGAAGCTGGAAACCTTCGGCGATGCGCTGTTTATCGTCACCTATTCGCCGATCCGGCATGAAGGCAAACTGGAGTTCATCGAGACTCATATCTTTGCCGGCAACGGTTACATCATTACCGCACGCAATGGTCACTCGGCGTCCTACGCTCATGTCCGACAGCGTTGTGAGGCGCGACCGCTGTTGCTCGAACATGGGGAGGATTTCGTTCTTTATGCCCTCCTCGACTTCGTGATCGAAAACTACCAGCCGGTGGGCGAAGCGATCCATGCCGAGATCGATGCGCTGGAGATCAACGTGCTTTATAGCCACCTGAATGAACACGACATCCAGAAGCTCCACAGCTTGCGCCGCGATGTACTGCGTTTGCGCCGGTATGCGGCGCCGATGGTGGAGATCAGTGAGGAACTGCAGAGGCTGAGCTTTCCGTTCATCGACAAGAACATGCGGCCGTACTTTCGCGATGTGCAGATCCATGTGACGCGGCAGATGGAAGACTTGACGACCCTGGCGGATATTGCCAGCCAGACCATTGAGGTTGGGGTGTTGCTGGAGGCGTCACGCCAAAGCCTGGTGCAGCGCAAGTTTGCGGCGTGGGCGGCGATTCTGGCGTTTCCGACGGCGGTGGCCGGGATATACGGGATGAACTTCCAGAACATGCCGGAATTGACGTGGCATTACGGGTATTTCGCGGTGTTGGGGTTTATTGCGGTGGGATGTGTGGGTTTGTGGGCGAGTTTCAAGAAATCCGGGTGGCTGTGACGCGGAGCGTCGGGGGATGCATTCCCACGCAGAGCGTGGGAACGATCAGTTTCAGACACTCTGAGGTTTGTGGGCCACAAACCGCATCATCCATTCCGCAACCGTAGTGCCGTGATGCTCGTGCTCAAGGCTCGCCATACCTTTCGAATAAATCTGCTCGCCCAGCGCTTGCTGACGAATATCCAACAGCGCGCGCGAGTAATCGTGAATGAATTCCGGATGCCCCTGGAAGCACAGCACCTGATCGTTGATGTGATACGCAGCAAACGGGCAGAATTCGCTGGAAGCGATAACCGTGGCATTTTCCGGTAGCGCGGTGACCTGATCCTGGTGGCTGATCAGCAAGGTCAGCTCTTCCCTCAGCGGGCTCATCCACGGTGCCTTGGCGGCGAGTTTGTAGCTGTGGGTGCCGACGCCCCAGCCTTGGGGGGCACGTTCGCTCTTGCCGCCCAGCAGCAGCGCCAACAGTTGATGGCCGAAGCACACGCCCAACAGTTTGTCGCCGCGCTCGTAGCGGGCCAGCAGGTAAGTCCTGAGGGTTTCAATCCACGGGTCGGTGCCGAAGGAATCGGCCTTGCTGCCGGTGACGAGGTAGGCGTCGAAGGTCAGATCATCGCTCGGGTACTCGCCCTGCATCACGTTGTAGACGGTGAATTCGGCAGCGATGGGTTGCTGCGAAAACAGACGCTGGAACATCTGCCCGTAACCCTGATATTGATCGACCAGTTCTGGACGCAGGATGTCGGTTTCCAGAATGCAGATGCGTAACGACATAAAAAATACCTGACACGTGATGGGAATAATGCACACCTCAGAGCCTGCCTCGAAACACCCTGACAAGGCAAGCCCCGGAAGGCGTCATACGTCCCTTAGAAGACCTCCCCTTTGACCGCTTTTTCCAGCAGCAGCGCAGGGGGTGCGAATCGCTCGCCATACTGCTCCGCCAGGTATTGGGCTCGGGCGACGAAGTCTTTCGCCCCGTACTGGTTGATGAACTGCAGCGCGCCGCCGGTCCAGGCGGCGAAGCCGATACCGAAGATAGAACCGACGTTGGCGTCCGCCGTCGAGGTCAGCACACCTTCCTCCACGCAACGCACGGTTTCGATAGCTTGCACGAACAGCAGCCGATCACGCACGTCCTTCGGCGAAATCTGCCCGTCAGCCTTCTCGAAGCGAGTTTTCAATTCCGGCCACAAGTGCCGCTGGCCACCGGCTGGGTAATCGTAGAAACCGCCTCCTGCGGCTTTACCGGGCCGTTTGTATTCGTTGAGCAGCAAGTCAATCACGGCGAACGCCGGGTGCTCAATCAGCGGTTTCCCTTCTGCTTGCAGGTCTTTGGCGGTTTGCTGGCGGATATGGCTCATGAGGCTGAGGGAAACTTCGTCGGAGATCGCCAGAGGTCCGATCGGCATGCCCGCCTTGCGCGCTTCGGTCTCGATCATCGGCGCGCTCACGCCTTCGCCCAGCATGGCGATGCCTTCGTTGGTGAACGTGCCGAACACCCGCGAGGTGAAGAAACCGCGACTGTCGTTGACCACAATCGGCGTTTTCTTGATTTGCAGGACGAAATCGAACCCGCGAGCCAGGGTTTCGTCGCTGGTGTGGGCGCCTTTGATGATTTCCACCAGCGGCATTTTTTCCACGGGGCTGAAGAAATGCAGACCGATGAACTTGCTCTGATCCGGCACGGCGGTAGCGAGGCCGCTGATCGGCAAAGTCGACGTGTTGGAAGCAATCACCGCGTCCGGGCCAACGACTTTTTGCGCAGCCGAAGAGACGTTGGCTTTCAGATCGCGATCCTCAAACACCGCTTCAATGATCAGATCGCAACCCTCCAGATCGGCGTCGCTTTCTGTGGGGTGAATGCGCGCCAGCGTTGCATCGCGCTGATCAGCACTCAATTGGCCACGAGCAACCTTCTTGTCCAGCAGCGCCGCCGAATGCGCCTTGCCCTTCTGCGCTGCCGCAAGATTGATGTCCTTGAGCACCACGTCGATGCCGGCCGACGCGCTGACAAAGGCGATACCGGCGCCCATCATGCCGGCGCCCAGCACACCCACGCGACACGTCACGTAAGGCGCAAAGCCCTGGGGCCGCGAGCCACCGGCATTGATCTCGTTGAGCTGAAACCAGAAGGTGCCAATCAGGTTTTTCGCCACCTGCCCGGTGGTCAACTCGGTGAAGTAACGGGTTTCGATCAGGTGCGCAGTGTCGAAATCCACCTGAGCACCTTCCACCGCGGCGCAGAGGATTTTCTCTGGCGCGGGCATGCAGCCATGGGTTTTGCTGCGCAGGATCGACGGCGCGATGGCCAGCATTTGCGCGACGTTCGGGTTCGACGGCGTACCACCCGGAATCCGGTAACCCTTCACGTCCCAGCGCTGCACAACCGCAGGATTGGCGATAATCCAGGCACGAGCCTTGGCCAGCAGTTCATCACGATCCGTCGCCAGCTCATCAATCAACCCTGCCCGCAACGCCTGCTGCGGCCGGATTTTCTTGCCCTCGAGCAGGTACGGTAAGGCTTTTTCAATGCCGAGCATCCGCACCATGCGCACCACCCCGCCGCCACCCGGCAGCAGGCCGAGGGTCACTTCCGGCAAGCCGAGTTGCACCGAAGCATCGTCCAGCGCAACCCGGTGATGGCACGCCAGGCAGATTTCCCAACCGCCGCCCAACGCGGCGCCGTTGATGGCCGCGACCACCGGTTTACCAAGGGTTTCCAGGGTACGCAGCTGCCCTTTGAGGGACAGCACCCTGTCATAGAAGGCTTTGGCTTCGGGCTTGCCGACCTTGATCAACTCATTGAGGTCGCCACCGGCGAAGAAGGTTTTTTTGGCCGAGGTGATGATCACGCCGGCGATGGCATCTTTGTCGGCAACGAGTCTGGCGACACAAGCGGCCATGGCTTCGCGGTAGACCGCGTTCATGGTGTTGGCGCTCTGCCCCGGCATGTCGATGGTCAGGACGACGATCTGGTCCTGACCTTTTTCGTAACGAATGGCTTCGGTCATGTCACTTGTTCCTTAAGTCGGGGCTCAGAGGCGTTCGATGATGGTGGCAATGCCCATGCCGCCGCCGACACACAGCGTCGCGAGGCCATAGCGCAGGCGCCGGGTTTCCAGTTCATCGAGCAACGTGCCGAGGATCGCGCAGCCGGTGGCACCCAGCGGGTGGCCCATGGCGATGGAGCCGCCGTTGACGTTGACCTTGTCCGGGTCGATCGCCATGTCCTTGATGAATTTCAGCACCACCGAGGCGAAGGCTTCGTTGACCTCGAACAGGTCGATGTCTTCGACCCGCAACCCGGCCTTGGCCAATGCCTTGCGGGTAGCCGGTGCGGGGCCGGTGAGCATGATGGTCGGATCGGTACTGGTAACTGCGGTGGCGACGATCCGCGCCCGTGGCTGTAAGCCCAACGCCCGCCCCTTGGCCTCGGAACCGATCAGCATCAGCGCCGCGCCATCGACGATGCCGGAGCTGTTGCCCGGGGTGTGCACGTGGTTGATCCGCTCGACATGGCTGTAGACCCGAATCGCGGTGGCGTCGAAGCCCATTTGCCCCATCATTTCGAAGCTCGGCTTGAGCTTGCCCAAGCCTTCCAGGGTCGATTCGGCGCGGATGAATTCATCGTGATCGAGCAGGATGATGCCGTTCTGGTCCTGCACCGGCACCAGCGACTTGTTGAACGAACCGTCGGCCCTTGCCCGCGCAGCCTTTTGCTGGGAGCGCAGCGCATAGGCATCGACGTCCTGACGGCTGAAGCCCTCCAGCGTCGCGATCAGGTCAGCGCCCACGCCCTGAGGGGCGAAATGGCTGTGAAGATTGGTTTGCGGGTCCAGTGCCCAAGCGCCGCCATCGCTGCCCATCGGCACGCGGGACATGGACTCGACGCCGCCGACCACCACCAGGTCTTCGAAGCCGGAACGCACTTTCATCGCCCCGAGGTTCACCGCCTCCAGCCCCGATGCGCAGAAGCGATTGATCTGTAAACCCGACACACTGACGTCCCAATCGGCCACCTGGGTCGCGCTTTTGGCAATGTCTGAGCCTTGGTCGCCGATGGGCGTCACGCAGCCAAGCACCACATCGTCGACCTGACTTGTGTCGAGGGAAGTGCGCTGTTGCAGCGCCGTTAGCAGCCCGGCTACCAGGTTCACCGGTTTGACGCTGTGCAAGGCGCCATTCGCCTTGCCTTTGCCGCGGGGCGTGCGTAACGCGTCGAAAATCAAAGCTTGGGTCATGACGTCCTCGAACCTGGGCGGGGAGTAAATACAGAGTCCCCACTCTTAGGCCGAGCGCCCATGGTTTCAATGACCGCAACGCTCACTGACATTGACGGTCACGCTCAGACGGACGGTAGTCAACCTCCGGTTTAACCGATTCAGTACACCAAGCTGTCTAGCAAACGGGCGTCCAAGAAGCTGGCAATAGGCCTCATGCCTTTTTAAGCGCAAATTATATGAAGTCCATACGAAATGGATCTAAACCAAGCGTGACGCGGGCTCTAAGGTGAACTTGTACGAAGTTGTCGTCGGGTTTTGCCGAGGCGCTCGTCAAACAGGAAGTGCAACGCTCTGCCGTCATGGAGAAATGCAGGCAGGCATCGGGAAATAACAATAAAGGCGGTCAAGCCATGTTCAAACAATCGAAAGTACGTCAAGCCGGGCTCATTCTATTCGCCACTACGCTGTTGTTGATTTTGCCGAACCTGACCAAGGTGATCGGCTGACTTAGCGACAGATTTTATATCGTCCTCTTTAAAATGTGACTGGCTCGCTACCCGGGCCAGCGTGGGTGTGCCAACCTTTGCGGCACTTCCACGACATGGACGGCGATCACTTGAAAACACTCATTCTGTTCGGGGCCTTGCTGCTCAGCACGCCTCTGTCTGCCGCACAGCTGAACCTTGAGCTGGGCTGGAGCAGTCGCACCTGGCAAACCGAGGAGTTGCTCAAGCATTCTCAGGTTCAGACCATCACGATCAGTAACGACGTGTCTTACAAACGGGACATGAGCTATCGCGCTGTTCCGGTGGCTGCGTTGTTGACCGGCATCAAGCCTGAAGATCATTTACAGGCAGTTGCCCTGGATGGCTTTGCCGCAGAACTGTCGGCTGCGCCGTTGCTCAATACCCAGGGTGCGCGCGCATGGTTGGCAATTGAAGAGTCCACCAAGCCGTGGCCAACGCTGGCGGAAGGCAAGCCCGGCGCCGGACCGTTCTATCTGGTCTGGACCGATCCGCAGGCGGGCGACATCAGCCCCGAGCAATGGCCATTTCAGGTGGCGAGCATCAAGCGCATGGCACCGGTGGCCGAGCGCTTCCCTGCCCTGTTGCCCGATCCGGCGCTTAAGGCCGACGATCCGGTGAACAAGGGCTTTGCGCTGTTCCAGAAAAATTGCCTGGCGTGTCATCGATTGAATGGTGCCGGGGATGCGCAGTTCGGCCCTGATCTGAATATTCCGTTTAACCCGACCGAGTATTTCGGTGCGGATTTCCTTAAGCGCTACATTCGTGATCCGCAGAGTTTGCGTCAATGGCCGCAGGCGAAAATGCCCGGGTTCTCGGCGACGGTGTTGCCGGATGGGGATCTGGAGATGTTGGTGGGGTATTTGAAGCATATGGCTGGGCGCAAAGTTAAACCCTAGTCGATCGCCGATCGTTCCCACGCTCTGCGTGGGAATGCGTCAATGGACGCTCTGCGTCCGGCTTCGGTAGGGACGCGGAGCGTCCCGGGCTGCATTCCCACGCGGAGCGTGGGAACGATCAGGTGAGGGACTACTGTTGTTGCGCCGAAATCACCGGCGCAGGCATCGGCGTTGGCGACACAAACACCTTTTTTTGCGCCGGATTCTTGTTTCAGGGTTTTGCCAGGTACGTTTTCTGCCCCGCGAAAACGAAAACGGCCAACCCTGAGGTCAGCCGTTGCTGAGTGTTGTTACTGTTCATAACGTTATGCGAGTAGCCCTCGTACCTCCTGCTTGACGCCCCATCCTTCGATGATGCCGCCCAAAGGCTCGACCACCGCCTCGAAATCCTGCTCAAAGTCGCCGATGCCGTCATAGGTGGCGTACATCACTTTGCTCAGTTCCAGGTACCACGCGCCGTCGTCACGCACGCTGATTTGTGCATTCAAGGATTCACCACAGTAATGCCCCGCCGCCCTGCGCGCCCGCTCCTCGTCCGGGAAAATGGCGTAGAACTCGATGGGATGAAATCGTGAAAAGTCAAAGCCGCCTTCTTTCATGCGGCGCAACACGCTGCTGCTGATGTCTTCTTGATAGGCTGTGCTCATGAATCGTCCCCCTCAGATTGATGGATAGACTTTCCGTATTCCCGGCACTCGCAACCGAATGGGGCGAGCGATGCGGCAACAACATTGCCGGTGGGAAGCAAGCATGTAGCTGACAAGACCAGACCTTAGCGATCCGTTCGCTGATCTTGCTTGCAGAGTAGCCCCAAGATAGAGCCGCTGCCAAGGCCTGGTTGCGAATGTGAAGGGAGAGGTATCAGACGGGAGTAATGCCGAGGATTTGTATGCTGTTCTGGGTTTTAAGATTTTTGACGCTTGCATCAGCGGTTCGCCCTTCCAGATCATTCAGATCCAGTTCGGCGGCGACAGGAAGGAGCCGGGCCTTGATGAGCTTGGCGGCTTGTTCGTTGTCCGGGCACTCGTCGCACTCAAAGACTTCGTCGACTGTTTCGCCGTGATCATCCACGAAAGTGATTTTCCACTTTTGCATCAGTGCCTCCTCGATCAAACCCGCAAATGGGCTTACATCTATCTGGACTTTTGCCCTGACTGATCGTTCAAATCGATTACGGCGTAGAAGCATGAAAAACGCAGATCCTGTGGGAGCTGGCTTGCCTGCGATGGGATCGCCGCGGTATGCCTGACAGACCGTGCCGCCTGAATCGCAGGCAAGCCAGCTCCCACAGGTTCGGTGTCGTTTTCGGGAATGCAATCAGATTCGGACGTTACCCCGCGGCCCGGCGATGGCCCAGATGATCAGGCCCAGGACCGGCAGCAGCAGGATCAACAGCACCCAGACGATTTTCATCCCGGTGGTGGCGCCACTTTTCAGCACGTTGATGATGGCCCAGATGTCCAGGGCGAGAATAATCAGGCCAATCAGACCGTTGAACGTGGAACCCATGGTGACGCTCCCTAAGAGTGGTATGCACTCTTAGGATAGCCGGCCATTGCGACGGTTCCGTTTTATTAGCGTCTTGTGGGCTTCAGACGTGGATCGCCACTTTCAGGGCTTCCAGGGACGGTGCGGCAGTGATGCCGACTTCGGCGCATAACTCGAGCACGCGCGGCACGTCGCTGCCGTAGACCAGTACCACTTGCAGCCCATCGTCGAGCAGCTGACTGAAGTTCATCAGCACGTAGCCGCCGTTTTCCTTGTTCATGCTGCTCATCTGCACTTGAATGCGATTGAGCGCGGTCAGGGCTTCGGTCTTGGCCAGTTGCTTGGGTTTGATGTTGAAATCAACGCCGGGCCCGAACGAGGCGACGATCTGGGCGAACAGGTCCATGTAGGTGTCAGCCTGGAACAGCACGGTTTCCGGCAGGCTGCCCACGACCACCCACTCACCCAGCGGAATCGGGAACGTGTCGTCGTAGTTGATGTCCGGATTGGCCGTCAGAAAAGCCTCGGGATCGGCGTAGGCCTGGGCCGCTTCGTCAGCGACTTTCAGGATTTCGTCATCGCTCATGCACCCGGAGCTTATTTTGCTGATGAGTTCGACGAGTGCGGCTTTCATGGGGCGGAATCCTGTAGCGAGGGAATTTTGAAGCCGCGAAGGATAGCGCATTACGCCCCGCAATTCCTGTGTGCGAGCAGGGTCTGGATTGTTGACACACATCAAGGTCCGACCCACTGAGTAGCGGCAAAATACTGGCACCTTGCCGAAACTGTTTCCGCTATCAGAGAAGACCTCCATGGGTGCCTGGCTTAGCAATATCTCACTGAAATACAAATTCTGGGCGGTCAACGCCGTCGCCTTCGTCACGACCTTGTTGCTGGTGATCTATGCCGTGCAACTCGAACAACAGGCCCGCAGCCATGCCGCCCAGGCATCGGCACAAGCCCAGGCGCGACTGCTCGGCGCCTGGCCCGCCGGGCAGCCGCTACCCAAAGCCGATAACGTGCTGACCTTCAGTCGCGGGCAGGCACCGTTGCTGAACGGGCAGCCGGTACTGGAACTGACCGATACCAACGGCTGGATCGGGATCAATGCCATGCCGCTGTTCGGCGCCAACCCGTTGATGGGGGCCGAAGTGTTTACGCGCACGGATGGCAATCAGGTCGCGGTGATTGCCCATGGCCCGAGCCTGACCCAGGTATTTGGCGAGCGTTTTCCCAACTATGCAGTGGCGGTAGCGATCCTGATGCTGGCGATGCTCGGCGCTTCGCAGTTGTTGATCCGCTTCCTGCTCAGCCAGCTCAATACGCTGAAGGACGTCATGCTTCACGTCGAGAAAACCGGTGACCTGTCGGCCCGTGTGCCGCTGGCCTGCACTGATGAAGTCGGGCAGATGGCCAATGCTTTCAACGCCATGCAGGCCGGTTACCAGCGGGTGGTCAACACCGTCGCCAGTACCGCCCGGCAACTGGATGTCGGCGCGGCGCGGCTGGCGTCGAGCATGAACGAGGTGCGTCACGGCATGCTCGGTCAGCAAAGTGAAACCGACCAGGCCGCCACGGCGATCAACGAAATGACCGCCACGGTCTATCACATTGCCCAGCACGCCGGCTCCACTCGCGACCTTTCGCAAACCGCCGACACCCTGGCCGGCAGCGGGCAGCAAGTGGTGAGTCGGGTGCAGAAGTCGATTGCCGGGTTGTCCAGCGGGGTGCAGCAGACTGCCGAGATGATTCAGCGTCTGGCCGAGGACAGTCAGAAGATCAACGGCGTGGTCAGTGTGATTCACAGCATCGCCGAGCAGACCAATCTGCTGGCGCTGAATGCGGCCATCGAAGCGGCCCGTGCCGGTGAAATGGGTCGTGGCTTTGCGGTTGTCGCTGATGAAGTACGCAACCTGGCCAAGCGTGTCCAGACGTCCACTGACGAGATCACGATCATGGTTTCGGCGTTGCAGGCCGGGACTCGGGACGCAGTGGACTTCATGCAGGAAAGCTCGTTCAAGGCCGACGATTGCGTGCAGCAGGCTCAGGAAGCGGGCGCAGCGTTGGCGGAAATCACCAGCGCAGTGGCGCAGATGCGCGAAAGCAATACGCAGATCGCCGTGGCGGCCGAGCAGCAGAACCACGTGGCGGAGGAGATGAATCGGTCGATCGTGAGCATTCGGGATGTGACCGAGACCACGGTGCAGCAGACTGTGAACTCGGCGACCACCAGTCATGAACTGGCGGCGTTGGCTGGGGAATTGAGCAAGGCTATCGGGCAGCTGAAGCTGTGATAACGCCATCGCGAGCAAGCTCGCTCCCACAGTGGATCTCTTTTGTACCAAAAATCAATGGTCACTGAAGATCCCATGTGGGAGCGAGCTTGCTCGCGATAGCGTCAGCCCGGTCACCATCAATATTGACCATGACACCTATCACTTCGATAGCCAACCTTGATTCGCCGCCCGTAAGTGCCACGCCTATTCTTCAATCATGTGTTCAACATGGATCGAGGAGTACCATCATGGGCAAACGTCACCCCAACCTGCCCGCCTGGCAATGGCGAGCGCACCCGAACAATCACCAGCACCCGACCAATCGGGTGCTGCACCTGATTGCCGTGCCGCTGTTCATCGTGGCGTTTCTGCTGATTGTCTCGGGGGTATTCAGTCTGAGCTTCGCAAATGTCGCGATCGGTGTGATCGGCCTGCTCGCAGCGCTCGGCCTGCAACGCCACGGTCGCCGTGAGCGCCACCGTCGTCACTGATCAGGCGAAAATCGTCACCGTCTGCCGGCTCATGGCAATCAACTGACCGTCCGCGCTCCACAGCTTCGCGGCCGCATGACCGTAGCCGTCAGCGGCATGCTCGATGTCGACGAGGTATTTGCACCAGTCCAGCGTGCTCAGTTCAAGCAATGGCTGAGCGAATTCGATGGTCCAGGTCAGCGTACTGCCCATCGCCGGTTTCTTCAGGTGCGGTAACAGCGCCGGTGGCCAGGCGTCGACCAACGCCAGGATATGCGACTCGCTGACCGCCTCTTCCTTCACGTCCCCGCGCAAGCGCACCCAACCGCCCATCTCGCGGGATGTGTTGCCAGTGAACGGCAAACCGCCGACGCTCCAGCGCATCGCCAGATGGCGCATGAATTCCGGGGTCACACCTTTGATGTAAGGCAGTTCCTGGCAATCGTCCCAGTGCTTCATCTCGGGTGCCGGTTCGGCGGTTACCGCCACTTCCGACGGTCGCGAGGCGCCGAAGCTACCCTGGACCAACGTCACCACTTGGCCCTTCTGCATCGCCCGGCCCAGCACCTGACTGACCGCTTTGCCCTCGCGCAGCACATCGACTTCAAAGCTGACCGGCACATCAGGCTCGACAGGGCCGACAAAGGTGATCGCCAGCGAACGCACCGGACGATCCGACGGGACTTTTGCGCGCATCGCTTCGTATTGCAAGGCGGCCACCAGGCCACCGAAACTGGCACGCCCCTGAGCCCATTCGGCCGGGATAGACAGTTCCAGCGGCTGGCTGCGAACAGCGTCAAGCAGATCGGAAAAACGCATGGAAACCTCGGGGCGGGAAAAAGATGAAGAGATCTTAACCAGCCTGCGAGGACGGCACAGCGCTTATTCCGGCCAAAAGTACTGACAGATGAGCCGCACTTGGCTTGAACACATATTCCATGTTCAACACTAAACCAATGTGGTGGGGTCAGGATTTGAAACAGGCGGCGCTGAATTTGTCGAGGACGCGGTCGGCGCGGTCTTCGGCCTTGGCCATGGTGGTTTTCCAGACGGCCACACAAGGCTGCAAATCGGCTTCCTGTTCGGACCGGGCCAACCATTGCCAGCAATCATGCCAATCGCCCAACGCACCCTGGGCCGATTTGAGTCCGGGCAGCGCCGGTTTCGGCAATCGATCAAGCTCGGGATAAGCTTCGATCCCATAGCGCACACGCTTGATCAGCAAGCGCAAACGATGACGATCATGGGCAGGATCGTGCAGGGCCTTATCGAGTTTTTTCCATTGGTTGGCCAGGCGTTTTTCGATGCGCTGACGCAAGCCCTTGAGCAAGCCCTGACGCTGGGAGGCCCGTAAAAAACGCGGAAAGGCGTCGAGGATCATCAGCAGCTGCGCCACTTCAGGACTTGCCGCCACCGCCGGATAAGCTTTGGCCATTTGCGCCATGCGCCGATGGGCAGCCTCGGGTTGATCATGCTGCAGCAAGTACGCCGCCAGCACTTCGCGATCGCGCAACGGCGTGGTCAGGTCGCCGACCCGGGACGCCGCCGCTTCCAGCTGTTCGACCCCGGGCAAGCCGCGCAATGGCCGCAGCAGACTGCGCAAACGGCGAACCGTGGTGCGCAGATCGTGCAACGCTTCAGGGTCGGTGCGGGCACTCAAGCGGGCCTGACAGGCCAGCAGACGAACTTCCAGGCCCAG
The DNA here is from genome assembly GCF_054898165.1 of Pseudomonas sp. Hz4. Lineage (NCBI taxonomy): Bacteria > Pseudomonadati > Pseudomonadota > Gammaproteobacteria > Pseudomonadales > Pseudomonadaceae > Pseudomonas > Pseudomonas sp. Hz4. The sequence goes on from NZ_CM142719.1 coordinate 4,247,427, forward strand.
GACATGAGCCACCAACCGATCAATCAAGGCAGACATCGCTTGCTCCCTGAATCGAATGTTCCACTATTGCCTGCATCATGCCTTAACGGCCAGCGCGTGACTCACGAATATAGAAGCGCGCCTTTTCGGCCTTCTTGGTGCAGCCTTCGAACGCTTCGAATTGCTGCTGGGTCTTGGCGCCGGTCAACAGCGACAGGGCCTTGGAGTAGCTGACGTTGCCAGCGAAACCCTCGGCCTTGGCCAAGTCCAGTTCACGCCACGCCGCATCGATCCCGCTGGCGCAGCTGTCACGGTAAGCGGTTTTGCCGGCGCAACCGGCGAGGGCCAGGGCAATCAATGGCACACAGATCCAGGCTTTCATCACTCACACCTCAAAAATAGGTAACAGTCGTGCAGTTAAGACGGTCTGGCGCGTGAAAAGTGCCTTGGTCCCACCGCGGAAAATTTAGCGCTCGCGAGAATACCCATCTGCCGCCATGGAGTGTCGAAAAAACGACGCACTCGCCTCACGAAACGACCTTAGCGATTGAAGCGCGCCCCTCGATGGGTGCATTGTTGAACCTTGTCAGACGAGGGCGATTCATGAAAAAGCGTGTCGCACTGGTGCTGGGCTCAGGTGGAGCCCGGGGCTATGCCCATATCGGTGTCATTGAAGAGATCGAGCGGCGTGGCTACGACATCGCCTGCATCGCCGGTTGCTCCATGGGCGCGGTGGTCGGCGGGATCTATGCGGCCGGCAAACTCGACGAGTATCGCGACTGGATCGAAAGCCTGGACTACCTCGACGTCTTGCGTCTGGTGGACGTCAGTTTTCGTCTGGGGGCGATTCGCGGGGAGAAGGTCTTCGGGCAGATCCGCAAGATCGTCGGCGAGATCAATATCGAAGACCTGCGCATCCCTTACACGGCGGTGGCGACCGACCTGACCAACCAGCAGGAAATCTGGTTTCAGGAAGGCTGCCTGCACCAGGCCATGCGCGCCTCGGCGGCGATTCCCAGCCTGTTCACCCCGGTGATGCAGGGCAATCGCATGCTGGTGGACGGCGGCATCCTCAACCCTTTGCCGATCGTGCCGGTGGTGTCGAGTCATTGCGACCTGATCATCGCGGTCAACCTCAACTCCACCAACCAGCGCCACTATCAATTGCCGGTGATCCAGCGCCCGGCGGCGTTCAAGAGCCGTTTCGACAGCCTGATCAACTCGCTCGGTTCGAAATTACCATTTCGCCGCAAACAGGCGGAACAATTGCTGCTGCTGGAGAAGGAAGCGTTGATGGCAGAAGCGGCCGAGATCAACCCGTGGATCGAATCCGCCGAACCCGAAGCCCAGCAACCGGCAGCCGCCCCTGAACGCGCCGGCGCCCCGAAGTCCGCCACAGGTTCGTTCATCATCGACAACGTCGGCCCGGCCTCTTTGCTGGACCTGATTAACCAGAGTTTCGAGGTGATGCAAACCTCATTGGCGCAGTACAAGATCGCCGGTTATCCGCCGGATATTTTGATCAACGTGCCAAAGCGGGTGTGCCGGTTTTTCGAGTTTTACAAGGCGCCGGAGCTGATCGCGCTGGGGCGGGAGATTGCGCGGGATACGATGGATCGGTATGAGAATGAGCGGGATGCCTGAATCTGACGCTCCGCGTCCGCTGTGACGCGGAGCGTCACGGGATGCGTTACCACGCAGAGCGTGGGAACGATCAGGCATCAAGCAACCGATACCCGACCCCCGCCTCGGTGACGATGAACCGCGGCTGCGTCGGGTCGTCTACCAGTTTCTGGCGCAAGTGCCCGACCACAATCCGCAAATAGTGAGTGTCCTCGGTATGGGTCGGCCCCCAGATGTCCTTCAGCAGTTGCTGCTGGGTGATGACCCGCCCCGGATGCCGCGACAGTTGCGCCAGCACCGCGTACTCCTTGCGGGTCAGCGCGACTTCGGTGCCATCGAGCAGTACCCGGCGATAAGCCAGATCGACAGTCAACGGGCCGAACGTCAGCGCCGCCGTTTGAGCTTCTCCCGCCGGTGCCTGACGCAACAACGCACGAACCCGGGCCAGAAATTCCTGAATACCAAACGGTTTGGTCACGTAGTCGTTGGCGCCGCCATCGAGCGCTTCGACTTTCTGCCCTTCACTGGCACGCACCGAGAGCACCAGCACCGGCACCGTCGACCACTCGCGAAACTCGCGCAGCACGTGCTGGCCGTCCATGTCCGGCAACCCGAGGTCGAGCACCAGCAGGTCCGGTTTATTCAGTGCAGCCTGGGCCAGACCTTCGGTTCCGGTACCGGCTTCGAGCACTTTGTAGCCCTGGGAGGCGAGGCTGATGCGCAGGAATTTGCGGATCTGCGGTTCGTCGTCGATGACCAAAATGGTCGCAGTCTGGCTCATGAATTCACATCAACACAAAGAAATGGCAAGAGAGTAGCGCAAACGTGATCAGGCTTCACTTTCGGCTCTTAATTTTCAAAAGCCGGCTGAGCCTGCAACGGCAGGTGCAAAGTGATGCAGGTGCCTCGCCCGTCGATGCCATCGGCGACGCTGATCCGCCCGCCATGGGCACCGACCATGCCCTGACAGATCGCCAGCCCCAACCCGGTGCCCTGCCCGCCACGATCACCGCGCGCGGCGGTGTAGAACATGTCGAAAATCTTCGCCCGCTCTTCCAGCGGAATCCCCGGCCCTTCATCGCTCACTGAAAAAAACAGCTCGCTGTCATCGGCTCCGGCGCGCAATTGCAGGCGACCGTGAGACGGTGAAAACCGCGCGGCGTTTTCCAGCACGTTGACCAGCGCCTGTTCGATCAGCGCGGCGTGGACGTAAAGCAGCGGCAACTCCGGCGGTACTTCGGTGGTCACCTGCAACGGCGCCAGCACTGCGCGCAGACGATTGAGTGAACTGCCGATGATGTCGGCCGGCGACACCCAGTCCCGCGCAAGCTTCAGGGCGCCGTGCCCGAGCCGGGTCATGTCCAACAGGTTTTGAATGTAGCGGTCGAGGCGTTCGGCTTCATCGCGAGTGCCTTCGAGCAGTTCGCGGCGATCCTCCAGCGGGATCGCTTCACCGAGGGCCAACAGGCTGTCGATGCTGCCGCGCATGGAGGTCAGCGGCGTGCGCAAATCGTGGGACACCGAGGCCAGCAAGGCACTGCGCAGTTGCTCGGTTTCGCCGTGCAACCGAGCGGCTTCCAGGTCCTCGGCCAATTGCGCACGCGCCAGCGCCTGGGCCAGCGGTTGGCTCAACGCGGTCAACAAACGGCGACGCTGCCCGCTCAAGGTCTGGCCCTCTTTGGCACACACACCGAGCAATGCCAGCGGCCCGTCTTCCACCGACAATGGCCACCACCACCAGCGTCCGAACGGCAGCGTGCCGGTGCCCGCGCCGGCCGGTTGATCATGTTGCCAGGCCCAATCAGCGGCAGCGCGCTCGGCTTCGGAAAACTCCAGCGGCCCACCGGTTTCGACTTTCCAGCCGCCCTGCCCGTCTTGATTGAGCAGGCACAGTTGCAGATCACTCCAGCCGTTGAGGTGCTGGGCCGCTGCGCTGACCACCGCCTGACGGTCGGTGGCGGCAGTGAGTTTGCGTGACAGGTCGAGCAGTTCGGTGGTTTCTTCCTGAGTGTCGCGCAGGGCTTGTAACTGCCGCCGCTGTCGGGCCGCGAGGTTACCGGTGAGCGCCGCCATCAGCAGGAAGAACAGCAAGGTCAGCACGTCTTCCTCGCGCTGGATGCTGAATGAGAAAGTCGGCGGAATGAACAAAAAGTCGTAGGTCAGAAACGACAACGCCGCACAGGCCAGCGCCGGGCCAAGGCTGCTGCGCACCGCCACCAGCAACACCGCGGCGAGAAACACCAGCGAGATATTGGGCAGCGGCAAGACACTCGCCACCGCCCAGGCCAAGGCGCTGGCGAGCACCGTCGCCATCAGCGCCAGCGCGTAGTCGAACCACACCAGCGTCTGCGCCGAACGCTGACGCGGCTGATGCTGTTCGTGATCACTGTCGAGGACGTTGATTTCCAGCCCGCGCGCATCGCGCAGCAAACGTGACGCCAGACCGCCACCGAACCAGCGCCGACGCAACCGCTGCCGGGACTGCCCCACCAACACCAGACTGGCGCGACGTTCGGCGGCGTGCTGGATCAAGGTTTTCGCCACCTCACCGGCGCGCAACAACACCACTTCGCCGCCGAGGCGTTCGGCCAATTGCTGGGCACTTTGCAGACGCAGCCGCGACTGCTCGTCACGCACGCTGCCGTTGTCCACATGCACCAGGCTCCACGGCAAATGCCGACGCTGGGCGACGCGACTGGCGTGACGCACCAGACGCTCGGCCTGAGCATCGCCATCGACGCCGACCAACAGGCGACCGCGTACCGCTGGCGCCGCTTGGCCGAGTTGGCGATAGCCCTGAGCCAGATCATCATCGACCTGAGCGGCGGCGGTTTGCATCGCCAGTTCGCGCAGGGCCGTGAGGTTGGTCTGGGTGAAAAAAGCGTCGATGGCCGCCCTTGCCTGCTCCGGCACGTAGACCTTGCCATCGCGCAGACGCTCGAGCAGCTCGCGCGGCGGCAGGTCGATCAGCAGCAGTTCGTAGGCCTCCTGCAGGACCCAGTCCGGCAGGGTTTCGCGCACCTGCACGCCGGTGATGCCACGCACTTTGTCGTTCAGACTTTCCAGGTGCTGGACGTTGACCGTGGTGAACACGTCAATGCCGGCAGCGAGCAGTTCCTGGATGTCTTGCCAGCGTTTGGTGTGGCGACTGCCGGGCGCGTTGCTGTGGGCCAGTTCGTCCACCAGCACCAGTTTCGGTTTGGCCGCGAGCAAGCCGTCGAGGTCCATTTCTTCGAGCATCACGCCACGGTATTCCGAACGCAGCAACGGCTGCTGCGGCAAGCCGCCGAGCAGCGCTTCGGTTTCGGCGCGGCCATGGGTTTCGACCACGCCGGCGATGACTTTCACACCCTGGCGCAGTTGGGTGTGGGCCGCTTGCAGCATGGCGTAGGTTTTGCCGACACCGGGTGCGGCGCCGAGAAAAACCTTGAGCCGGCCACGGCCATCCCGGGGCAGGTCTGCTAACAACGCGTCGGCGCGGCCGGAGTCACTCATGCTTGAAGCTCTCTCTGATTAATCGTTCCCACGCTCTGCGTGGGAATGCAGCCCGGGACGCTCCGCGTCCCATCCAGAAGCGGACGCAGAGCGTCCATTGATGCATTCCCACGCGGACGGTTCGACGCCTCGACGTGGGAACGATCATCTGCTACAGGTTTTCCAGCGCCAGGTTCAGCGCCAGCACATTCACCACTGGCGGGCCAACGAGCGGTTGCTCGATATGCGCGTCCAGCAGTTGCTGAAGGGTCGCCACCGGCAGATTGCGCGCGGCCGCAACACGCGCCAGTTGATAGGTAATCGCTGCCGGTGGCAAGTGTGGATCGAGACCGCTGCCCGAGGTGGTCAACAGGGCCAATGGCACTGGACCCTGGCCTGGCACCAACAGTTTATTGGCATCGTCAATCACCCGAGTGGCCAGGGCCGGGTTGCTCGGCGAGAGGTTGCTGGCACTGCTCGACACGGTGGCAAATGCACCGGCCGATGGCCGTGGATGGAACCAGGCGTCACCGACAAAATCCTGCGCAATCAGCGACGAGCCGCGGACCTTGCCATCGGCGTCGTGTATGAGGCTGCCGTTGGCCTGGTCCGGAAATGCGACCTGGGCGACACCAGTGACAACCAGTGGATAGGCGACGCCGGTGATCAAGGTCATCAGGACGAGCAGGCTCAGGGCCGGGCGTATCATTGTGGACATTTCAGAATCCTCGAATTCAGTGAAAACAAACACATGTTCTGGAGTCGCCATCAACTCTGTGGCGAGGAGATTTATCGGAACGCCGCACCGCCCCGTTGGGCTGCGCAGCAGCCCCAAAACCTGCAACTTCATTTCTTCTGGCGCACCGCGTGTATCGGGTTGGCGACTGCTTCGCAGTCGTACGGGGATAAATCCCCTCGCCACAGAGCCCGCGCCACCCGATAGATTGTCAAACCAAATGCAACGCAGTGAGCAGCATGTCGATCGCCTTGATCCCCACAAACGGCACCACTATCCCGCCCAACCCATAGATCAGCAGATTGCGACGCAGCAACGCCGCCGCACTCGCCGCCTGCACTCGCACACCGCGCAGCGCGAGCGGAATCAGCACCACAATGATCAAGGCGTTGAACACAATCGCCGACAGAATCGCGCTCTGCGGACTGCTCAGGTGCATGACGTTCAGCACGCCCAGTTGCGGGTAGATCGAGGCAAACAACGCCGGCAAAATCGCGAAGTACTTGGCCACGTCGTTGGCGATGGAAAACGTCGTCAGCGCGCCGCGGGTCACCAGCAGTTCTTTACCAATCTGCACCACGTCCAACAGTTTGGTTGGGTCGCTGTCGAGGTCGACCATGTTCGCCGCCTCGCGCGCCGCTTGCGTCCCGTCGTTCATCGCCATGCCTACGTCCGCCTGGGCCAGGGCCGGCGCATCGTTGGCGCCGTCGCCGCACATGGCGACCAGGCGACCGTCGTTCTGCTCGTGGCGAATGCGCGCCAGTTTCTTCTCCGGTGTGGCCTCGGCCAGCACGTCATCCACGCCCGCCTCGGCCGCAATCGCGGCGGCGGTCAGCGGGTTGTCGCCGGTCACCATGACCGTGCGAATCCCCAGTTTGCGCAGCTCGGCGAAACGCTCGCGGATGCCGGGCTTGACCACGTCCTTGAGGTGGATCGCGCCGAGCAATTTACCGTCGGCGCAAACCAGCAACGGCGTGCCGCCGCTCTGGGCGATCTTGTCGATTTCCCGGGACAGCGGCGCGGCCAGGTCAGCGCGTTTCAGGCCTACGAAGGCCAGCAACGAATCCACCGCGCCTTTGCGATAGACGCGGCCCTGATAGTCGACACCGGACAGGCGCGTCTCGGCACTGAATGGCACGGCAGTCAGCAGTTCGGTGGCCGGCTCTGGTTGAGGCTGAGTGCTGCGCAGGTACTCGACGATGGATTTACCTTCAGCCGTGTCATCGGCCAGCGAGGCGAACAACGCACCCTCGGCGAGTTCCTTGGCGGTGACGCCAGGCGCCGCGTAAACCGCGGTGCAACGACGGTTACCGAAGGTGATGGTGCCAGTCTTGTCCAGCAGCAGGACGTGCACGTCCCCCGCCGCTTCCACGGCGCGACCAGATTTGGCGATCACATTCAGGCGCACCAGACGGTCCATCCCGGCGATACCAATGGCCGACAACAGACCGCCAATGGTGGTCGGAATCAACGTGACCAATAACGCCACCAGGAACACCAGCGGCAGGCTGCCGTTGGCGAAGTGGGCGAACGGTTGCAGCGTGACGACCACCAGCAGAAAGATCAGGGTCAGGCCGATCAGCAAGATGTCGAGCGCCACTTCGTTCGGGGTTTTCTGGCGTTTGGCGCCTTCGACCAGGGCGATCATGCGGTCCAGCGTCGACTCGCCAGGGTTGGCGGTGATCCGCACCAGCAGCCAGTCTGAGACCAGGCGGGTGTTGCCGGTGACGGCGGAACGATCGCCGCCGGACTCGCGAATCACCGGCGCGGATTCACCGGTAATCGCCGCTTCGTTGACCGCTGCGATACCTTCGATCACCTCGCCGTCACCGGGGATCATTTCCCCGGCTTCAACGCGCACCACATCGTCCTTGCGCAGGCTGGTGGCCGGCACCACTTGAAAGGCACCGTTGCTGGTTTTGCGTCGAGCGCTCAAGCCTTCGCTGCCGGCCTTGAGGCTGTCGGCGCGGGCCTTGCCGCGACCTTCGGCCAAGGCTTCGGCGAAGTTGGCGAAGAGCACGGTGAACCACAGCCACAAGGCGATTTGCGCGGCGACAAAGGTCGGCACGCTGCTGTCGGGAATGAAGCACAGCACGGTGGTCAGGATCGCGGTCAGTTCGACCACCAGCATCACCGGCGCACGCTGCAATTGCCGTGGGTCGAGCTTGACGAAGGCTTGCACCAGCGCCGGGCGCCAGAGGGCCGAGATAGCGGTTTTCGGTTGTTCCGGCGCCTTGACGGTGGCGGTTTTGGTTACGGGCATATTCATCATTAACTCCTTAGAAGCCCATGCTCAAGTGTTCAGCAATCGGACCAAGCGCCAGCGACGGCAGGAAGGTCAAACCACCCACCAGCAAAATGGTCACGGTCAGCAAGGTCACGAACAGCGGGCCATGAGTCGGGAAGCTGTTCTGGCCAATCGGTGCGGTTTTCTTCATCGCCAGGCTGCCGGCCAGGGCCAGAACCGGGAGGATGTAACCGAAGCGACCGATCAACATGCCCAGGCCGAGCATCAAGTTGTGGAACGCAGTGTTGGCCCCGAAGCCGCCGAACGCCGAACCATTGTTGGCACTGGCCGAGGTGTAGGCGTACAGCAACTGGCTGAAACCGTGAGCACCGGGGTTGCTGACTGCTGCGACCGGACCGGGCAGGCTCGCGGCAATCGCGCCGAGCACCAGCACGCCGACCGGCATCACCAGCAAGGTCACCACCAGCAACTGGACTTCCTTGGCCTGCAGTTTCTTGCCGAGGTATTCCGGGGTGCGGCCGATCATCAGGCCAGCGAGAAACACGGCAATCAACACGTTCAACAACATGCCGTAGAGCCCGGCACCGACGCCGCCGAAGATCACTTCGCCGACCATCATGTTGACCATCGCGACCATGCCACTCAGCGGGTTAAGGCTGTCGTGCATGCCGTTGACCGAACCGTTGGACGCCGCGGTGGTGGTGACCGACCACAGCACCGTGGCGGTGGTGCCGAACCGTGCTTCCTTGCCTTCCAGCGGCGCGGTCTGTTCGACGGCGACGTTGTTCAGGGTCGGGTTCGGCTGGGATTCAGCCCACAACGACGTCGCGCCGCCGATCAGGAACAACGCCAGCATGCAGGCGATGATCGCGCGGCTCTGACGCAGGTCTTTCACGTAGTGGCCGAAGGTGAACACCAACGCCACCGGGATCAGAATGATCGAGCCGACTTCAAACAGGTTGCTCCACGCCGTCGGGTTCTCGAACGGGTGCGCCGAGTTGACGCCGAAGAAGCCACCACCGTTGGTGCCCAGTTGCTTGATCGCAATCTGACTGGCGGCCGGACCAAGCGGAATCACCTGATCGACGCCTTGCATCGTCACGGCATTCACGTAGTGCGCGAAGGTTTGCGGCACGCCCTGCCAGACCAGATACAGCGCCAGCAGCAGGCACAGCGGCAACAAGCCGTAGAGGGTGGCGCGGGTCATGTCGACCCAGAAGTTGCCGAGGGTTTTGCTCGACTTGCGGCCGATCCCGCGACACAGGGCAACCAACACGGCGAGGCCGGTGGCGGCGCTGACAAAGTTCTGCACGGTGAGGCCGACCATCTGACTCAGGTAGCTCAGGGTCGCTTCGCCACTGTACGACTGCCAGTTGGTATTGGTCATAAAGCTGACGGCGGTATTGAACGCTTGCGTCCACTCTTGACCCGGCAGGTTCTGCGGGTTCAGTGGCAAGTGGTCCTGGAACAACAGGATCGCGAACAACAGCAAAAAGCCCGCGAGGTTGAAGGCGAGCAAGGCCAGGGTGTATTTCTGCCAGCTCTGTTCGGCCTGCGGATCAACGCCGGCCACCCGATAACATCCACGCTCCACCGGTCCGAGGATCGGTGACAGCCACGTGCGCTGCCCCTCCATCACCTTGTAGTAAAAGCGCCCCAGGAACGGTGCCGGAATCAGCACCACAGCGAAGAAGGCGAGGATCAGCCAATAGTCATAACTGTGCATAGCCGCTCCTAGTTCCGGTCCGCGCGCAACAGCGCAACCAACAGATAAATGAACAGCCCCACTGCCAATAGCAGTGACACCCCGTCCAGAACGCTCATGGAAATTCTCCGTGTTACGGCGTATTGCCGCGTGTGGAGCCATTGTCGGCAGGGAGGCTGTAAAGGAACGAGATCGAGGGTGTTGGCGGGGCATAAAAAAAGCGTAAAGAGTGGGTTTATGGGTTTGTTACAGCTTGGTCTTGTGGCGTCTGGGCTGGCCTCATCGCGAGCAAGCTCGCTCCCACAGGGGATCGGTGTTGTCTGAGCAGACGCATTCCAACTGTGGGAGCGAGCTTGCTCGCGATGGCGGCATAACTGACAACGATGCTCTCATCTGGCGCAAAAAAAGCAGCCATCCAGCAGCGATCATCCCCGATACGACAGTTTTCAGCGCTTTACGACGCGCAAATACAAAATGGCACGCCCACTGCAAACGCCCTCCCCCGAGCTTTCCAAACCGTTCAGGGAGCAAACGCATGAACACACAACTCAAACCCACGCTGGGCACGCTGCACCTGTGGGGCATTGCGGTCGGGCTGGTGATTTCCGGTGAGTACTTTGGCTGGAGTTACGGCTGGGGCGTGGCGGGCACACTCGGTTTTCTGGTGACGTCCTTTATGGTCGCCACCCTGTACACCTGCTTCATCTTCAGTTTCACCGAGCTGACCACGGCGATTCCCCATGCCGGCGTCGCACCATTCCGAAGGCCTACATCAGCGGCATTCTGACGTTGGTGCTGTTGGCCATGGGTGTAATGTTCTTTGCCGGCGGCGTCGGTGACTGGCGCACCCTGTCGAACATCAACGATCCGCTGCCGCAAGCGATGAAAACCGTGGTGGGCGAAAGCTCGGGCTGGTTGCACATGCTGGTGTGGATTGGCCTGTTCGGCGATCTACAGCGATGGTTTGATCAACCTGGGCGGCATGACGCTGACGGCAGCGATGATCACGATGGCGGTATTCGGGGCGATCGTGATGTACATCATGAGCATGCTCAGCCTGTTTAAACTGCGCAAAACCGAACCGAATCTGGAGCGCACCTTTCGCGCGCCCTGCTACCCATTGGTGCCGATGATTGCGCTGGTGCTGGCGGTGGTCTGCCTGGTGGCGATAGCCTGGTTCAACACCTTGATCGGGTTGATCTTCCTGGGCTTCATGGCGGTGGGCTTCGTGTACTTCATGCTCACGGCGCAACTGCGTGCCGATGCGCCGGCGGACGCGATGCTGACCGGTCTTTAAACAGGCGAAGTGTTGCTGTCATATCAGGCATAGAATGGAATGACTGCGATGGAACCAGTGCGAAATTCCATCGCTCAAAGTGGTATGCACGATCGATTGGCGAAGCCCGCCAATCGGCCTGCCCTTAAGGAGAGCCCTATGCCCTGGTATGCCTGGTTAATTCTGATCGTTGCAATCGGCTCGATCGTTGGTGGTTTGATGATGTTGCGTGACACCGCCAACAAGGTCGAACTGACCGATGAACAACGCAAACGCGTCGCTGAACGCAACGCGGAAGCGGATGCCAAGGATGCGCAGGACCGCTAAACCAAAAACCCTGTCATTCTCATTGAATGACAGGGTTTTGCGTGACTACTTCTCCCACTCCGCCTTGGCGATGTGCAGGCCATGCAGCCCTTTATAGGCCGCTCGTTCCGGCTGGCTCCAGCCTTCAAGCAACGAATCCTCCAAACGATAAACCTCTACCCCGAGCGGGCGACACACGCTCAGCGGATCCTGCGCATCCGGCCCCCACATGGCCAGCGACAGATCACCGCCCGGGCAGGTCGAGAGCGCACACAACAGATCGATTTCGGCAAAAAACTCCAGGTAATCGCCCTTCTGCGCCGGGCAGGCTTTCATGAAGTACATGTCGTCATGGTTCAGGCCCGTGCACTGGAAAATGTTCAACACGTCATGCACGTCAAACTCGGTCAGGCCATGGGGCAGCACCGCGCGGGTCAGGTTCGAATGGCAGTGATGATGGAAGTCTTCGCCGGTGAGCATTTTGTTCACATAAGGATCGCAGCGTGTGCCGAGCAAATCATGCAGGCGACCGCCATGTTCGTCGATGCCGTAACCGGCCAGGCTATCATCGGTGATGGTCACCAGCGGACGTAGAAACGGCAGGTTCGACCAGAGCCGGTCATGGGTGCTGACGTGAGCGCCCTGTAACTGCCGAGTCCGTGCCGCCCACAAACGCTCCCGCGGATCGTTGGCATTCCAGACGTTGAAGTCGCCCACTTGCGGCCCGACGGGTGTGGTCACCCGGAACACATGCCCGGCCGGCACTTTCCAGGCGCGACCGGTGCGGATCGGCACCTCGAATGCCTCGATCAGCGTGCGCCCGTCCTTCGCATCGCGAATCCGTTCGTAGAAGGCTTTATCCACCTGCAAGGCTGAGCCTTTGCTGACTTGATAGGCCGCCGGATAGTCTTTGTACATGGCACGAATCCTCGATCAGTGATGGGAAGAACGGGTAAGCATCTGCAACGCCATGCCGGGCAGCAAACGACCGCCAATAATATCGGCGCGCAACTCAAGTGTGATGTGGTCGGCGAGGGACAGTCCGCTGTTCAAACTCATTGCCTCGTGATTGTTCAACAATCGTCAATTAATGAGTAATCACTATTCGTGCCAGTTAATTCGAAACAGCAGAATGAAGTTGGACGCATCTGCATGCTTTTTAGAAGTAGAAGTACAGTCACCATCCCATTTTCATTGGTTAAGATGGCGCATCGTTGCGGAGATACCCGATGCGTTACTCGCAGAACCATAAAGCCCAGACCCACGAACGCATCATTAAGGAGGCTTCAGCACGTTTTCGCCGCGATGGCATTGGCGCGACAGGTCTGCAACCGCTGATGAAAGCACTGGGCCTGACTCACGGTGGCTTCTACTCGCATTTCAAGTCCAAGGACGAACTGGTTGAAAAGGCGTTGCAAGCCGCAGGCGAGCAGGTCGATATCATTTGCGCCGAGCTCTTCGCTCAGGATCGCCCGCTGGAAGCGTTCATCGACGCCTATTTATCCGAATGGCACCAGACTTCACCCGATCAAGGTTGCCCGCTGCCGACCATGTCATCGGAACTCGGGCTGCGCGGGCAGCAGAGCCCGACCACTGACGTGGTGCTCAACGCCCGGCTCGACCAAGTGCAAGGCACCCTTGAGGATGAAGACGTCGCCGCCGACCAAAGCATCGTCATCATGTCGACGCTGGTCGGGGCGTTACTGCTGTCACGCAGTGTCGAGAATCCTGAGCTGGCTCAGCGGATTCTCGACGTGACTCGCGCCTACCTCAAACAAACTCGGGACTAACCCTCCCAACGCTTGAAGAGCACGCTGGCATTCACCCCACCAAACCCGAAACCGTTGGACAGCGCGTATTCGATTGCCATCGGCCGCGCCTGACCGTGGACGATGTCGACGCCTTGGGTGGCGGGGTCCGGGTTATCGAAGTTGAGGGTGGCCGGCACGACCTGATCGCGAATCGCCAACAGCGTGAAGATCGCCTCGATACCGCCCGCTGCGCCGAGCAAATGCCCGGTGGCCGACTTGGTCGACGTCACCGCGATTTTGTTGTCAGTGCCGAACAACGCCTTGATGGCAGCCAACTCCCCCAGATCGCCGACCGGCGTCGAGGTTGCGTGAGCATTGAGATGTTGCACCTGCGCCGGCGAAATGCCCGCCTGGGCCAACGCCAGCGACATCGCCCGTCGCGCACCGTTGCCATCCTCGGGCCCCGCCGTCAGGTGATAGGCGTCGGCACTGGTGCCGTAACCGACCAGTTCCGCCAGCGGTTGAGCACCGCGGGCCAAGGCATGCTCCAGGGATTCAATCACCAGAAGGCCTGCGCCTTCCCCCATGACAAAGCCATCGCGGCCACTGTCGAACGGCCGCGAGGCACGCTCGGGGGTTTCGTTGTAACCGCTGGACAAGGCGCGAGCCGCGGCAAACCCGGCAAGACTGACGCGATCAATCGCCGCTTCCGCGCCGCCACACACCGCAATGTCCGCCTCGCCACACCGAATCAACCGCGCAGCATCGCCAATCGCCTGGACCCCGGCCGCGCACGCCGTTACCGGAGCACCCAACGGGCCCTTGAAACCGTGCTGGATCGAGACATGACCCGCGGCCAGATTGACCAGGAATGAAGGAATGGTGAACGGCGACAAGCGTCGCGGCCCACGGCTGTCCGTGGTGCGCACCGCGTCGGCAATCGCGCCGAACCCCCCCACACCAGAACCAATAATGGTTGCAGTGCGCTCCTGGGCATTAGCGTCCGCCGCTTGCCAACCAGCCTGCTCCAGCGCCTGACGCGCCGCTTCCATGGCGAACATAATGAAGCGGTCCATCTTCTTCTGCTCTTTAGGCGGCGTCGCCCGATCCGGGTCAAAACCCGCCTCGGCATCGTCAGCCATGGTCGGCACTGCACCACCGACCTTGGCCGGCAAATCGGCAACCACCTCGTCCGGCAAATTGCGCAACCCGGAACGCCCTGCCAACAGACGCGCCCAGACGGCTTCGACTCCAGAACCCAATGGAGACACCAGGCCCATGCCCGTTACAACTACTCGACGATCACTCATACCGCAAATACCTCAAGCCGATTCATGACGCCTCACGTGTAACGCGCGGCGGCCTTACTTTTGGAAAGATTCGGCGCCATCACATGACGCGCCGCAACGAAGGCATCCCAGTCGGCCGCCTCCGGCAACGAAGGAATGGTGATCAACTCACCCTGATCCAGACCTGACAACGCCGCATCGACCATCTCCCCGGCTTCCATCACCATGTCCGCCGGAATCTGGGTAGCATCGATACCGGAGCGCTCCCAGATTTCGGTGCGTGTTACGCCTGGCAACACGGCCTGCACCTTGACCCCGGTGCCCTCCAGTTCGGCACTCAGCGACTGCGTCAGACTTAAAACATAGGCCTTGCTGGCGCTGTAAGTCGCGTTGAAGCGCTCTGGAAACAACGCCACCACTGATCCGATGTTGATGATCGTCCCCCGGCCCGCCTTGGCAAAACTGGCGGCCGCGGCCGATGCCAGCCGCGTGACCGTCGTAACGTTCAATTGAATCAAGCATTCCAGCTGATCCATGTCGGAATTGGCCAACAACCCATCAGCGGCAACACCGGCGTTGTTCAGCAACAGGCTGAGACTCGAATCGCTGCGAAGACGCTGTTCGAGCTTCAGCACATCATCCTTTTGCGTCAGATCCGCCTTGAGCACCTCGACCTGAACACTATGTGCAGCGCGCAACTTGGTTGCCGCCGCTTCCAGCCGCTCTTGATCACGGGCGACCAACAACAAATCAAAACCACGCGCCGCCAACCGCTCGGCGTAAATCGCACCGATACCGGAAGAAGCACCGGTGACGAGGGCCGTACCTTGGGACTGGACAGAATTCATGACACTGCTCCTGGAGATGCCTAAGGGAAAGACAAGCGCCTGAGGCTCAGAACGCTATGAGGGAAAGCCTTTTATTATAGGCATAATCTGAACCGCATATGATAGGCGTAATTTTTCACGTGCCGACGAAAGGCGCACCATTACAGCGTTCGCCACATAGCAAAAAGGCCGGTCAAATGACCGGCCCCTAGCGCTGACGTATAAGCTTAGTTCACCTCAAGCTTCTCGCGATTCTTATCCAGAATGGCTTTACCTATTCCCTTCACTTCGAGCAACTCGTCCACGGACGCAAACGGCCCATTACTCTCACGATAGGCAACAATCGCCTTGGCCTTGGCCTCGCCTACACCGGACAACTCGCGCTGAAGCGTTGGCGCATCGGCCTGATTCAGATCGACCTTGCCGGACTGTGCCTTGGGAGAAACTTCCAGCACCAAGGGTGCATTGCCAGCCTCAGGCTTGGCCGTCGGGGCAGCAATGGCGCCAATAGAAGCGCTGGTGAGCAGGGCAAAAATCAGAGAGTAGAAATAGCCAGTACGCATAAATGACGCTCCATGACATCGATTGAGAAAGCAGCTTTTCCGAAGCTGCCTCCCAAACTTAGGCGATGTCTGGAGCCTGTCAAAAATGTGTCCGTTACAGGATGTGAGGGATCTATCCAGACATCCATCCACCGAGTGCAATTTGATCTACGGAGAGCTCGAAGAGCACAAAGAATGCGGATTGTGCTATCGAAAAATCATGAATCCAACACGGTGACAGCGATGAAATATTTGGTTGGTCATGTTACTTGCGTGCCGCCAGATTTACCGTGAGCAACCTGCACGTCCAGCCACTCAATTCAACGCTCACGAACTGAAAAACCAAAAAAAGCGAGAGTAACTTATGGATGACAGGTCTGAAATATTAAGAAATGAATATCAAGCTCGAGTTTAAGGCAATGAGATCTATCGTGATACCGTTTGGAGCCTCCTTTGCTCAGAAATTTTCTCAAAGTACGTTAAGCCAGAACATACCGTACTTGACCTTGGTGCCGGGTGGGGAGAGTTCAAGAGAAATATTAGAGCCCATAAAAAATACTCAACGGACTTAAATCCGGAGTGCGGAAAACGTATTTCTGATATCTCTGAACTCTTACAACAAGATTGTTCATCTATCCCAGCGGCTCCTCGATTGGCTTTCACACGCTAATAGGCCTCCCCAAACTGCAATTTGGAAATGCTGTGAGACGTTGCTTTGTGAACGAGCCCCATGAAAGACAGGACACCGTTTCCCCCTTACGATAAGGGATAGGCAAACGGTTATGTTTATGACTAATAGCAACGATAAGAGTGGTGAGCTTTTGGGCCAGGAGCGGCGGCGCCGCTGGAGCCCAGAGCAAAAACTGGCCATGGTTCGAGAGAGCCTTGAGCCCGGACAAAGCGTTTCGGTGGTGGCCCGGCGCAACGGCATTAATGCCAACCAGTTGTTCCTGTGGCGCAAGCTTTACCAGGACGGCAGCCTGTCGGCGGTCAGTGCTGGCGAGGTCGTGGTGCCGGCCTCCGAGCTGAGTGATGCGCTCAAGCAGATCCGTGAACTGCAACGGATGCTGGGCAAGAAAACGATGGAAGCAGAAATCCTCA
Source organism: Pseudomonas sp. Hz4 (assembly GCF_054898165.1). Lineage (NCBI taxonomy): Bacteria > Pseudomonadati > Pseudomonadota > Gammaproteobacteria > Pseudomonadales > Pseudomonadaceae > Pseudomonas > Pseudomonas sp. Hz4. Next base: position 4,264,284 of record NZ_CM142719.1, read on the forward strand.
AAGAGGCCGTGGAGATTGCCCGGTCGCGAAAATGGATTGCGCACTCACCCTTGTTGCCAGGGGACGACCAGTGAAGCTGGTCAGCGAATGTCTCGGTGTGGCGCGCTCGCAATTAACGGTTCGAATCAAACAATCGGTATCGCCCAAAGTACGGCGAAGCAGACCTGTGGACGATGCTGAATTGGTGGTTGAGATCCAGCAACAGGTGAGCGAGTTGCCCAGCTATGGCTACCGTCGTGTCTGGGGATTACTGCGACGCGAACGTGAAACCCAGTCGCTGCCGGCGATCAATGTGAAGCGGGTTTACCGGGTCATGCGTGATCACAACTTGTTGCTTGAGCGGCGGATCAAACAGCCCGGTGTGCCGCGTCGGCACGAAGGCCGTATTGCCGTGAAGACCAGCAATACGCGTTGGTGCTCGGACGGCTTTGAGTTCCGCTGCGAGGACGGCGCCAAACTGAGCGTGACCTTCGCCCTGGATTGCTGTGATCGCGAGGCCATCGGCTGGGTCGCGAGCCCGACCGGGTACAGCGGCGATGACATCCGCGATTTGATGCTGGAAAGCGTGGAGAAGCGTTTTGGTGATCAGCTGCCGACAACGCCGGTGCAGTGGCTAAGCGATAACGGCTCGGCATACACGGCCGAACAGACGCGCCTTTTTGCTCGGCAGATCGGCTTGCAACCGGTGACCACACCCGTGCGCAGCCCGCAGAGCAACGGTATGGCTGAGAGCTTCGTGAAGACGATCAAGCGCGACTACGTGGCGCACATGCCCAAGCCGGATCGAGAAACGGCGCTGCGTAACCTGGCAATTGCCTTTGAGCATTACAACGAGCAGCATCCGCACAGTGCCTTGAACTATCGCTCGCCGAGGGAGTTCAGGCGCTTGGCAGCTGCATCAATTTAACGGGGAGTTGGTGTCCGGTTTTGTAGGGGCAAATCCACTTTGCTCATGACACTCTTCCCTGCCGAAACAAGTTGATGACATCATCCAGCTGGGCAATGCCACCCCTTCGCTCCATTCTCATTACAAAAACTTCATCACTACTACGAATGGCTCCGCCCCTCAGCCTTTGCATCGGAATTCTTCCTCGCGGTGGTAGCCGCTTGTCATTTCCCTTGGCATCAAAGGCGAGGTTCTCACGTTCCATATCAAAGCCTGTATTGAGCTCATGCCGCCTATACACGGCAGCCATCTGGACAGTAGACAGGTATCCTCCAGACTGGTCCTGAGGCTACTGGGCCTCGGTTTTGACAGCGCTTGAATCCTTAACGATGCGTCTTCGGACGGTTTGCTTTCGCTCATCTTCTCAATACGTACCTGACGCCGTTATCGGCGCCTTTTCCAACGGTCGCTCACCACCACGCCTTTTGAACGCAGCAGCACCGGGTGGTTTGGAGCCAGCTCCTGCAAGCAGACTCCGGGAGGCCTACTCCCATCTTTGATACAGCATCGCTGGCTTACGCCAACGTTCGTGACACACTCAATACAAATCTTCACTTGGTTTCGAGTCTTTATTGAAGAACACGAAAAAGCACCAGGTCAAACACCGCGACCTTGATGTCCAGTTCGACCAGAGCTGCGAGGGCCATCGATGGATTTTGGGAAGTCGACGGGCTTGTGGTACAGCTAGACTTTTTCGACTTTTGCGTCGGGACGTATTATGAGCGGCTGGCTCCAAAAAGGAATCGGGAGCCCAGCTTCTGGGATCAAGTGGTGACTTTGAATGTGGGGTTTATGGCGCGTTTACCGGGCATCCTTGAACGCTCGAGTCAAATACCGCCCTTCAACCTTCGTCAGTGGTCGTTGGTCTACCCCTGCTTTTGCTTCAGGTGATCGGGTTTGCGGTGCACTAGGTACGGCGAGGCGGCATTGTCGCGGCACCGGCTTATGACCGTCTGTTTTGGCGTCACCGGATAGCGATTCCATGCCGCGTCACTGGCCATGGTCGTTTTCTTCTGCACCACATATAAGTGGCCCTCCCGTATAGGCGTCAGAGTTTTGTTGGTGGAACCACGGGGTACCGGGCATCGCCTCTTTGGCTGCCTTCGCCGCCGCTTCGATGGCGACCAGATGCAGCTTAATTTCTTTACGCATGAGTATCCGTGCCGCCCTGAGGGCAGACCAGGAGTAAACCATAGATGTTTGCCGCTGAAATACTGCACGTTTTTACCGAATAACCGAATAACCGAATTAAGTGAGCGCGTGCAAAAAACCTGTTGCAGAGCATTATTGTGGCCTATACATTGCCACCACTAAAATATTCTCATCCTCTTTTTGTACCGCGCTTCTGTCAGCGCATAAAATCCTGTTTGAGAATAGTCAAGCCAATATTAAATTTACGATGTGATGCGAAAGCAGGGACTGTGTAATGCGTAGGAAAGCTTGGTATCTAGTTGCATTTGTGGGATTATTTTTGGGATTGTTTTATTTCTTCGCAAGGGCTCAGGAAGAAAACGCAAGGATTGTTTTTATTGCCGACACGCATGCATCAGTGGACAGCAAAGACAGATCCGAAGTTTGGGGAAAAAATACCTTTACGCGGCTTCAGGAAGTTTTTTCCGAAAAGGGAGTGCATCCGACGCACTTGGTTTGGGTCGGTGATTTAGTGGATTTTCTGCCGTCTGAATGGAATATTGTCCGAGACTGGGTCAACTGGGTCTCGTCAACCCATTCTGACGTTGCTCAGTATGCCGTGATGGGCAACCATGAGTATATCTACTATGACTACCCCGAAATACAAGGGGTTTTCAATAATCCTCTACGCGATGGGTATAGGCGTGATGAAGTTGAAAGCTTCCTTGCTGCAAGCGCTCAGCCGGGAGACTTTCAAATTATGGTAAAAAGTGCCGAAAACTTTGTGGTGGGCAGCCAGGTTCTCTTGCTGGAGACACCGCCACGCGACACTGCCGAGCACTTTTACATAGGACTAGTGCGCCACGTTGACAAGGTTCGTGGCACGCTGGAGCTCGCGGAGCCTGTGCCTACCATGTTCCTATCCGACACCACTGCTGTGCGGCAAGGTTTCACGGAAAAACGAGGAATTAAGAGCTTTCTAGCCACATTTGAAGGAACTGAAACAACAAGCACGAAAAGCGTCTTCACGATCGGCAACACTTGCTTTGTCCTGATCTCAATGGATCGTTTTTTTGATTTCGACGACCATAGTAAGCGAACTAAAGCGCTGTCAGAGGACGATTTCCATTGGCTTGAAACTCAGCTGGCGAAACATCAGCCCACCCACAACATCGTCGTCGTCAGCCACGAAATGCCAAATAGCGGCAGCGCTCTCGGCGGACTATTCGATCCTACCGATACAGTTGATTACAACGACGAAACCCGAGCCCGGCTAATGGCGTTAGCTACGAAATATGAAGTTTCAGCTTGGATCTCGGGACATACGCACCCGGACGCGCGTAAGGACGTAGTCCACTCCATAGTTGAACAAACCCATTTCCTTCTTGTGCCTAGTTTTGGGATGGGGGCAGAAGGACAGGCGCTTGTTTTGACGCCCCGTGATGGCAGCAATTCACTTGACTTCGAGTACTGGTCAACCGACCAAAAATCCAACTTCGGGAAAATAAGCGTCCCAACCCGCCTTCGCGTCAATGGCGGTTAAGCCTGAAGCCCTATGCTTGCGATTGTCACGGGCACGGTGATGCGCAAGTTATTAGTTCAAACGAGCGCGAGAATTGGCAAAATTTTATGACGCAGATAGTGGTACGGGCAGCCCAACTTTTAGCTCGAAAAGCGTTAGTGTGTTTGGCATTAAATGAGCAAAATCTATTTTGATTAGGGGGCTCGCCCCCGTGTCAGGGTAGTTGTCGCACCTCCGGTTTTATCCAAGGTATTCTGGGGGCGGCAAGAGTACAGTCATGCCTTTCTACTCACCTGAACGAAAAGCCGCACAGCTGAAATGATGCTTCCGCCACTTAGTTTTTCAGCGGCTGAGTTCGCGCGCCGCGAGGGGTGTAGCTACATGTCTCTCTTTTATTGGCGCGAACAAGCTGCCAGGGGAACTCAATTGTCTGACGCCAAGCAACCAGTAGAGAATTGATCAGCCGAATCGAAGCTGTCGATCATCATCGAAACGTCAGCGTTGTCAGAGCTGGACATCGTTGATATTGCAGGGACAAAGGTATTTTCCTGAGCAGATCACTGATTGGCGTAACGCACTTATCGCCAACAGCACTAAGCAATCGCCTGTTAAACATGTAAATGCTGGCCAATCACGAGACGAAGGCATCGTGACGCTTTCCAACAGCAAAGCCTATGCGCGTCTCCCACCGAGCCAGATCGTGCCGCACTTGGACAACGAGGGACGATATGTCGCCTCGGAGTCGACTTTTTATCGCGTGCTGCATGCGGCAGGTCAGCAGCATCATCGCTCCCGAGCCAAGCGACCGCATCCCTATGAGGCACCGACCACTTACGCAGCGCCATCGGCAAATCAGGTGTGGTCATGGGATATCACCTATCTTCCATCGCCGGCTCGCGCGAAGTTTTACTACCTCTATTTGATCGAGGATATCTACAGTTGCAAGGCCGTGTGCAGGGTAGTCTACGAAGCCGAGAGCGGCGAAAACGCAGCAGCGTTACTACAGAGAAGCGTAACGCTTGAAAAATGCTGGCGTCAGCCTCTGGTGTGCTGACTGTTGTCGTAAAAGTCGCGTAGCGAGACGGCTGACGCGACAACTACCTTAAAAAACGCTGACAGTTAGTGCCGAAGCCTATTCCATCCTGGCGTACAGCCGAATGGGCACGACGGTGAATTTGCCCCCCTGACGCAGGTAGATCCATTGCTTCATGGTGATGGGACATACATCTCTGGCGATGCCGGCTACACAATATAGAAAAGCGTCGCGCATCAGGCTCCCACTACGACCTAGTCGATTCCCGCACGACCCAGCTTGTATAAAAGTACGCAACAAAAAGCCTGATTGGGCGCTTGCGAGATAAAATCGATACGCAAAAGCCACGCTCCGGGGCAAGGTTGAGCCCCACGATCTGGGGCATCAACCGTCAGCTTGACGCCACGAGGATTTGCGGCCCAAGGAAAAACGCTCTGGAACTGTCCACGCTTTTTGACCTGTAAAACCAGAGGTCGGCGCAAAAAGGCTTCTGAACTTGGGAGAGATTCTTCCTGTAATCGGGCTAATCGCCCCGAATGGCGCTGGGAGAGAAAAAATTGAATCAAAGACAGGAAAGGTGATCTTCGACCCCGTCAGTTTTTTGAATCCGACGCACATAAGGCATAAAAAATTGGCTGATCCCTTCACATCAGGCCCTCCCTAAGGCTGGCAAATGAGGTGACGCACTCCCCCCCATAGATTAAAATGGCATTTTTCGAGGCGGCAGGTACCAATGCATCCATCAACAAATAAAGATAACCTTTTACCCATTCAAGTTTTAGCCTTAACCATATTTATGGTTTTTGCGCTTTTTATATGGCAAGGCAATGAAGGCTTCAACTTGTGGGATGAAGGCTTTCTTTGGTATGGCGCTCAGCGTGTGATGCTTGGTGATGTGCCAATTCGCGACTTTATGGCTTACGATCCAGGTCGTTACTATTGGTCGGCTGCACTCATGAGTTTGTGGGGTGATAACGGCATCATGGCCTTGCGTGGTAGTGTGGCCATATTTCAGACGATGGGTTTATTTGTCGGCGTATTAATGATCGCCCGCGCTGTAAAGAAACAAAATTTTCTTTATTTACTTCTGTCAGTCATAACGTTGTCGATTTGGATGTTTCCCCGCCACAAGCTGTTTGATATTTCACTATCTATTCTAATGATCGGCGTGTTGACTCTTCTCGTCCAAAACCCGACAAATCGGCGTTACTTCTTTGTAGGTGTATGCGTCGGCTTGACCGCCATTTTTGGACGCAACCATGGCATATATGCTGTTGCAGGCAGCCTTGGGGTTATGCTCTGGTTAAGCATCAAACAAATCGAAGGACCAGGATTAATCAAGGGATTTTCGCTGTGGGCCGGCGGAGTTACTACCGGTTTTAGCCCCTTACTTTTAATGGCTTTATTGGTTCCAGGTTTTTTCGCCGCTTTTTTAGACAGCATCCGATTTTTGTTTGAAGTTAAAGCGACAAACCTTCCTCTCCCCGTTCCATGGCCTTGGCTTGTGGACTTTAACTCCTTGCCGCTTGGTGACGCGATTCGAGGCATGTTGATTGGCGTGTTTTTTATCGCCACTATTGTTTTTGGGGCGCTGTCTATTTTATGGGTGCTCTTGCAAAGATTTCAGAGTAAAAAAGTTTCACCCGCACTGGTGGCCGCGTCATTTTTGGCGCTTCCCTATTCCCACTATGCATATTCCCGCGCGGATGTTGGTCACCTGGCACAGGGTATCTTTCCGTTGCTAGTCGGTTGCCTTGTTCTGCTGGCCACACAGCCTGCCAAAATAAAATGGCCTCTGGCACTCATGTTCTGCACGGCAAGCCTTTGGGTTTCGCTCGTATTTCATCCGGGATGGCAGTGTCATATTAACAAACAGTGTGTAAATGTCGAAATATCTGGTAGTAATCTCCAAGTTGATCCTGCTACGGAAAGCGCCATAGGACTACTCCGGAGTTTGGCTAATCAATACGCCCAAGATGGCCAGCATTTTATCGTCACACCTTTCTGGCCCGGTGCCTATGCACTATTAGAACGCAAATCCCCAATGTGGGAAATTTATGCGCTATTTCCACGTCCTCAAGCCTTCGAGCAAGCGGAGATCAAGCGTATAAAAGCAGAAAAACCTGGTTTTGCTTTGGTCCTCGATCTTCCGTTAGATGGACGTGAAGATTTGCGCTTCCGAAACACACACCCGTTAATTCATCAATATATATTGGATAATTTCGACCCCCTCCCCTACTCGCCTAATTCGAATTACCAAATTTTCAAGGCAAAAGGAAGGATCCAATGAAGAAAGTAGCGATACTTCAATCCAACTACATCCCATGGAAAGGATATTTCGACATGATCGCTGCCGTAGATGAATTCATCCTCTACGACGATATGCAATATACACGGCGTGATTGGCGCAACCGAAACCAAATTAAAACACCGCAAGGTGTGCAGTGGTTGACGGTTCCAGTGCAAGTCAAGGGGAAATACGACCAGAAGATCAAAGATACTTTGATCGATGGCTCTGACTGGAGCATAGCGCATTGGAAAGCGCTGGTGCAGAACTATCGCCGCGCTCAACATTTTGATGATATTGCAGCATGGCTAGAGCCGCTATATTTAGATAAGTCTTACACCCACATTTCGCAACTGAATCACCACTTCATCGAGGCGGTATGTCATTACCTAGGTATAAAAACTACCATTACCCATTCATGGGATTACACCCTACTTGATGGCAAGACAGAACGTTTAGCCGATCTTTGTAAGCAGGCCGGCGGGACGGAATACATCTCAGGCCCTTCCGCCAAAGATTATGTAGAAGAAAGTATATTTACTGACATGAATATCAAGCTAAGCTGGTTTGATTACACGGACTACCCAAAATACCCCCAACTCTGGGGTGAATTCACTCACGGGGTCACGATTCTCGACTTATTATTTAATTGCGGTATAGAGGCGCCAAAATACATGAGGTATGTGCGCTCATGAAGATTTCCATAGTTGCAACACTCTACCAATCGGCCCCGTACATTTCGGAGTTTTATCAGAGGGCAAGTGCTGCTGCTCGGCAACTCGTAGACGAAGATTATGAAATCGTTTTGGTGAACGATGGTTCGCCCGACATCAGCCTTGACCTTGCAGTACAACTCACTGAGAGCGACTGCCATGTCGTCGTTATCGATCTTTCGCGCAACTTCGGACATCACAAAGCAATGATGACTGGGCTTGCCCATGCGAAAGGAGAGCGAGTGTTGCTCATTGACAGTGACTTAGAAGAAGACCCGGAATGCTTGATTGCCTTCGCCGAAGAGATGCAAAGTCAACGGTGCGACGTGGTGTATGGGGTCCAAGTGCGACGTAAGGGTAACTGGTTTGAACGCTGGAGTGGCCAGTGGTTCTATCGTTTATTCAAAGCCCTCACGGGTTTGGCACTTCCCGAAAACATTGTCACCGCACGACTAATGACTCGTCGTTACGTAGATGCTTTACTGCGCCATAAAGAACGAGAAGTATTCATGGCAGGGCTATGGCACATCACTGGATTTGATCAGCGATCGCTGGCTATCAAAAAGCACAGCACCAGCGAAACCACATATACCCTCCGAAAAAAGATGTCCCTGCTCGTCAATTCAGTGACTTCTTTCAGCAATGTACCCTTGGTGGGCATTTTCTATATTGGCGTATCGATCTCACTGGTTGCAGCTCTTTATATCGGGTACTTGGCAATTCAATGGCTGTTCCTTGCAAAACCTTTAAGTGGTTGGACGTCAGTAATGGCGTCGATCTGGCTACTGGGCGGGATGATTATTTCCTTTATCGGTGTGGTTGGCATTTATCTTTCAAAAATATTTTCTGAAACCAAGCAGCGCCCCTACACTATCGTGAGGCAGATTCATGCAAAACAACAAGATTGACCTGCTCAGCGAGGTTGCTAGCTATTATTCAGAAAAGCTGGCTCAGCATGGCGAAACACCTAAAGGCGTTGATTGGAATGGCGTAGAGAGTCAGGCCCTGCGCTTCGAACAACTGTGCAAGATAATCAAAGGCCCACAAGCTTTCTCTATCAGTGACCTTGGCTGTGGTTACGGCGCGCTGGTCGATTACCTGAAAAACAAGAATCTGTCGTTTTCCTATCTTGGCATAGATGTTTCAAACGAAATGATCCAGGTCGCGAAGCAGCGCTACATGGGAGCACCTGAAACTCGATTCATTTCTGCCTCCGAACCCGACTCCGTGACGGACTACGGCCTTGCTAGCGGCATATTCAATGTGCGCCTGGGTCGTTCGAACGCCGAATGGCTGACCTACCTTGAAAACACTCTTGACGTTTTGGACCGAACAAGCCGTCTGGGATTTGCCTTCAATTGCCTCACTTCCTACTCTGACGCAAATAAAAAACGGGATGATCTGTACTACGCCGACCCTTGTTTATTATTTGATTTATGCAAGCGACGTTACTCCCGACAAGTTGCCCTTCTTCACGACTACGGCCTTTATGAGTTCACCATTCTTGTAAGGAAGATGTGATGAAAAAAAAATTAGTGATATTTGGTTCTGGCGATATCGCGCAGCTGGCTTACTTCTACTTCAATACAGACTCCGCTTATGAAATTGTGGCTTTCACTGTAGACGGTAGTTATATCGAAGACTCCACCTTTTGCGGGCTGCCCGTCGTCGCATTTGAAAATATCGCCGACAACTATGCTACAGATAGCCACGATATGTTTATCGCCCTGAGTTATTCCAAACTCAATGCCGTGCGAAAAGAAAAGTATCTTGCCGCAAAAACACTTGGGTACACCCTTGCCAACTACATCAGCAGTCATGCCACCGTGCTGAACGAAGGTCAGATTGGAGACAACTGCTTCATCCTTGAAGACAATACCATCCAACCCTTTGTGACTATTGGCAATAACATCACCTTGTGGAGCGGTAACCATATTGGCCATCACTCAACGATCCAGGACCATACCTTTATTGCATCTCAGGTCGTTATCTCCGGGGGAGTTCACATCGGCGAACAGTGTTTTATCGGGGTCAATGCCACGCTGCGCGACCACATTAAAATTGGCGACAAGTGCGTCATTGGAGCCGGAGCATTGCTTCTCGCGGACGCCGAACCGGAGGGAGTGTATATTGGTGCAACCACAGACCGCTCAAAGGTAGCCAGCACAAGATTGAGGGGTATATGACAACTCAATGGAAAAAACTCGGCTTGGTTTTTTGCCCATCGGGCGAACAAGATTGGTTGCATTCCCATGCTGCTGTTCCTGTCGCAGAATGTATTGGCGGTGATCTTTTCAAAATTTACTTCAGCTCAAGAGACAGAAATAATAGAAGCTTTACTAGCTATGTAGTTATAGATTTAAATATCCCAAATCAAGTTATTGAGTTATCAACTACACCAACCCTTTCCCCCGGCAATCTTGGCGAATTTGACGACAGTGGTGCGATGGCGACATGGGTAACGGAACATGAGGATAAAAAGTATCTCTACTATATAGGATGGAATCTAGGAGCAACTGTTCCATTTAGAAACTCTATAGGATTGGCTACCAGCCTAGATGGAAATAAATACACTAGATATGCAAGCGGCCCAATACTTGATCGCTCGATGAGAGAGCCTCACTTCTGTGCAAGCTGCTGTGTTCTTCCAGGAGAGGATACGTGGCGAATGTGGTATTTATCCTGCACGGGATGGCATACGAAAAACGGCAAGCCAGAACATCGTTATCACATTAAATACGCCGAATCGCAGGATGGAATTACGTGGGAACGGGAAGGTACTGTTTCCATAGACTATGCGAACGATGATGAATATGCAATTTCAAGGCCTTCTGTAATTCGTGATAACGACTGTTGGCGGATGTGGTACTCGTATCGAGGAGACTCATATCGCATAGGATACGCTGAGTCGCGTGACGGGCACCATTGGAGTCGGCTTGACACTAAAGCAGGCATTGACGTCTCTCCAACCGGATGGGACTCCGAAATGATTGAATACCCGTTTGTATTTGATCACAATGGGCAGCGATACATGCTTTATAACGGTAATGACTATGGAAAAACCGGGTTTGGTCTAGCCATTTTGGAGCAATTTTGATGCCTCGTGCTATTGACTATGTCTACATTTTCGCCACGATACTCTTTACCGTATATGGTCAACTAATTCTTAAATGGCGCATTTCAAGTTTTGGTTCACTCCCTGCAGATAGTATGGGGAAGTTGAAATTTCTCCTTTTACTCCTTTTCGACCCTGCAATTTTTTCAGGGTTTGCAGCTGCCTTTCTTGCCTCACTGGCATGGATGGCGGCGATGACCAAGTTTGATCTAAGTCACGCCTATCCATTCATGAGCCTCAATTTCGTCATCGTCTTACTGCTGAGTGGTTGGATATTAACTGAGCCATTATCACCTCAAAAAGCGTTAGGAGTTATTTTGATTGTTGTTGGCACCGTTGTCGCAGCCCGTGGGTAACTAAGCAATCATCAATCAAAGGATATTATAAGATGAATCGACGCATCCCCTTCAACTGGCCACACATGACGGGTAAAGAGCTTTATTACATCGCCGAGTCCCACTTCAATGGACGCTTGGCAGGTGATGGTCCGTTCACCAAGCACTGCCATAACTGGTTGGAAGAGCGTACCGGTTGTAGCAAGGCGCTGCTTACACACTCATGTACGGCGGCCCTGGAAATGTCTGCACTGCTGCTCGACATTGAGCCGGGCGATGAAATCATCATGCCCTCTTATACCTTTGTTTCCACGGCCAATGCTTTTGTATTGAGAGGGGGAATTCCGGTTTTTGTGGATATTCGCGAAGACACGCTAAACCTCAATGAAGAGCTCATCGAGTCAGCAATCACTGATCGAACTAGGGCTATTGCGCCAGTTCACTATGCGGGTGTCGCCTGCGAAATGGACAGCATCATGGCCCTCGCCAGACGTCACAATCTCAAAGTTGTGGAAGATGCTGCCCAAGGGGTTATGGCTACCTACAAAGGGCGAGCACTAGGAAGCATCGGTGACTTGGGCGCCTATAGTTTCCATGAAACCAAGAATGTGATTTCCGGTGAAGGTGGCGCCCTTTTAGTCAATGATCCAGACCTGGCCCTGCGCGCCGAAACCATCCGGGAAAAGGGTACCGATCGCACCCGATTCTTCAGAGGCGAAGTTGATAAATATACCTGGCAAGAAGTTGGCTCTTCTTTTCTTCCTGGAGAACTGATTGCTGCTTTTCTCTGGGCGCAACTGGAAGAAGCAGATCGAATCACTCAAGCGCGTCTGGCCAGTTGGGACCGATATCATAAACTGCTGGAACCACTGGAGTCTCGCGGCATTCTCCGCCGCCCTATAATCCCTAAAGAATGCCAACACAACGCTCATATGTATTACGTACTTCTAGCCCCTGATATCGACCGACAAGTAGTTCTCGACAAATTCAAAAGGCAGGAAATCAGTTCGGTCTTCCACTATGTTCCCCTGCATTCGTCTCCTGCAGGGCAACGGTATGGTCGCACTCATGGTGATCTCGAAGTCACCAATTACCAGTCCGAGCGCCTAGTTCGCCTGCCACTATGGGTCGGTATTACTGAAGAACAACAACTCAGAGTGGTTGAGATACTTTCATGCTGAACCGTTGGACTATACCAAGCCAGCAGGCACTCGAAGTCATCCACGAACCACGAACACGAACTGACCTGCGCCTGCGGTTGTCGTAAACACAGCGTTGGCGAGGGAATCAGCGAGCGGCTCGAGATCGTGCCGATGCAAATCCGCGTGATCAAACATGTGCGCAAGGTCTACGCCTGCCGTGGCTGTGAAAACCGCGCTGGTCACGGCCGACAAGCCGGCGCAGCTGATCGAAAAGAGCATGGCCAGCCCCAGCGTTTTGGCGATGTTGCTGACGACCAAATACGTCGATGGCCTGCCACTGCATCGGTTCGAAAACGTACTCGGTCGCCACGGGGCGTCGATATTCCACGGCAAACCTTGGCGCGCTGGGTTATCCAGTGCGGCGAACACCTGCAACCCTTGCTCAACTTAATGCGGGCTCGACTGCTGGAAAGTCGTCATCCACTGCGATGAAATTTTGGTAGCGGTCAGGGGTGGGTGCTGAGCGGACGGTTACCCCTATCTCACCACCGTGGGCATCAATATCGCGAGTCATAGCGTGAAGCAGAGTTTCGGAGCCACCCTCTAGATAATTAAGCTGGAGCCTGTCAAAAATGTGTCCGTTACAGGATGTGAAACAATCAGGGTTCTAGGCGACGTTGCTGGTAGATCCAGTCAACGATATCGCCGTCGGGGGTGTAGCCGCTGACGGTTTCGCGCAGGAGCTGACGGACGCGAGTGTAATCGTCATGATCGACTGCAATCAGCAACTCCCTCAAACGACCCTTTAGCACATCCCAGGGCAGATGATCTTCATTGGCGCTCATGATCATCGGATGTTGCGTCGCTGCCACGTTGTCGCCGATCAGCAACTCCTCGTAAAGCTTCTCGCCGGGACGCAGCCCGGTGAATTCGATGGAAATGTCGCCTTGCACATTCTTGTCCGAACGAACGCTCAAACCGGACAGGTGAATCATCTTCTCTGCCAGCTCGACAATCTTCACCGGCTCGCCCATGTCCAGAACGAACACATCACCGCCCTGCCCCATGGAACCCGCCTGGATCACCAGTTGCGCGGCTTCGGGAATGGTCATGAAGTAGCGAGTGATTTTCGGGTGGGTGACCGTCAACGGGCCACCGGATTTGATCTGGCTGTGAAACAGCGGGATCACCGAGCCGGAAGACCCCAGCACATTGCCAAAGCGCACCATGGTGAACCGGGTCTTGTTGACCCGGGATACATTGGCATTGTCACCGAACAGCACTGGAGCAATCTCACGACTGAGGGCTTGCAAGGTCAGCTCGGCCAAACGCTTGGTGCTGCCCATGACATTGGTCGGGCGTACGGCCTTATCTGTGGAGATCAACACAAAGTTCGCGACACCCGACTGCAACGCAGCCTGAGCGGTGTTGAGCGTGCCGATAACGTTATTAAGCACGCCTTCGGCAATGTTGTGCTCGACCATCGGGACGTGCTTATAAGCGGCAGCATGGTAGACGGTGTCCACGCCCCAGGTTTTCATCACATCCAGAAGTTTGTCCTGGTGACGAATGGAACCGAGAATTGGCAACAATCTGACCGTAACAGACTTACGAGAAGCGCGTTGCTCCAGTTCCGAGAGAATGCTGTAGAGGTTGAATTCGCTGTGCTCGAACAGCAAAAGCGTAGTCGGGCCCAGTGCGAAAATTTGCCGGCACAGTTCTGCACCGATCGATCCACCGGCTCCAGTAACCATCACTGTCTTGCCTTTGATACAGCGTTCTAGCAAGTCCGGTTGCGCGGGCACCGAGTCGCGACCCAGGAGGTCCGCGATATCCACTTCCTGGATGTCTTCGACCTTTACCCGACCGCTGGCCAGATCGGTGAAGTTGGGTACGCTTCGGATGTGTAGGGGGAAACGTTCCAAGATAGTGAGAATTTCCCGACGTCGTGCGCGGGTTGATGACGGTAGAGCCAAGAGAATTTCTTGCGCACCGGTTTCGTCGATCATCTGTTGGATGTGTTTGGGTTTGTAAACTTGCAACCCGGCAATCGAACGATCCGCAATGCTTGGATCATCATCAATAAACGCTACGGGACGCATGACTCGGCCCATGCGAAGTGCCGCTACAAGCTGGTTGCCGGCCACGCCAGCACCATAGATGGCGACTTTGGTGAGGCCATCATCGCGGTTGGTGAAAGGTACGTGCTGGACGGCATTGAACCAGTCGCCCATAAAGTATTGACGCATGCATAGGCGTAAACCGCCGATGATGACGAGGCTAAGCCACCAATAGTTAAAGATAATGGAGCGAGGGACGACGGTTTGGTGGTTGCTGTACCAGTAGACGACGAGTGCCAGGATCAAAGAGGACAAGCTGACAGCTTTGATGATAGTGACCAGAGCATCATTGCCGAAATAGCGCATGACGGCGCGGTACATCCCAAAGCGAATAAATAGCGGAATGGCAACCGCTGGGGCGCTGGCAAAAAGCCAAAAATGAACTCGGAGGGGATTGTACATATCGTCGATGCCAAGACGAACCATGAAGGCCAGCCATAAGGCGACCCACACTAAAACCACATCAGTCGCGACTTGGATAAGTCGCTTGTTCCGCCGGGGAAGCCCCAACAAGTAAGCTCTTACTTTGTCCATAAAACCATCAGTCACCTCAACCTGCCCCTATTCAGTATTCAGCCGCCCGCTTCGATACCTGAGACCGATGAATACACCTTAAACCAAAAAACAACGCAGCTACTCAGCTTTTTATGAATCGACCTCTTGAGCACCGGCTTTGAATTTGACTGCCAGCCATATCAAAGGAGCATAAGCCAAAACGAGTCCGATACCGCCGTCTAGCCCATACTTTGTCACACACAACGCAACGGGTAGCAACCAGAAGACGTTAATGAGTGCGACGCCAGCAGTGACGGGGAGGTGCTTACCGAAAGCACGCGAAGCGAACTGATAGGCGTGACTACGATGAGCCTCGTAGATTTTTTCGCCGCGCAGCATTCGACGTAGCAACGTGAATGTTGCGTCTACGATAAACACCCCGAGCAAAATCAGCCAAGCCCAAATTAGTTGTGGTGATGCCCAAACAGCTTGCAGGGAGAGTACACCAAGGGAGATTCCTAAAAAGCCGCTACCTGCATCGCCCATAAAAATCCTCGCTGGAGGAAAATTCCAGTACAGAAAACCTCCAACCGACAATGCCAGGAGCAAAGGGATGGGAATCAGATTGTTTAAACCAATCACCCAGTACAGCGTACAGGCACCAAGGCAAACGCTGATAGCCTCTACACCTGCTATGCCATCAATACCATCCATGAAATTGTAAAGATTTAGCATCCATACCAGATAAATGACTCCAAAGCCGTACCCTGCCCAACCAATGTCGAAAGAAGCACCCAGAAAACTGACAGGTGGTATCCCTCCCAGCCAGAACAAGGCCCACCCTGCAGCAACAAAGTGCCCCAGCAGCCTCCAACGCGCCGCAATGTGTTTATGATCATCCATGAAGCCAATTGCAGCAGTTAAAATACCTGAGCCTGCACTGGCAAAAAAAACAGGTAAAGAGATCATACCTACAAAAACTAACAGAACTAATGCCAGCAAAAATGCAACAACAATCGCAACCCCTCCTCCACTGGGAGTGGGAACTGTATGTGAACTGCGGAAATTCGGGATATCCAAAAGACTTCGTGCAACTGCGTACTGACGAAGAGACACAGTGAGAAAGAAAGAAACAGTCACCACTACGGGTATAATCCACCAGTGATCCATAGTTTGCGATTTCCTAGAACGTAGTTTCGTGAATTTATTCAGGCCGGGGGAAACGACCACCCGAAGATAGTTTACAGCAAATGAATCCCCTTAGAGCAAAGGGAAACAGCAGGAGTGTCAAAAGCGACATTCCTGCTCTCAAAACAGCTAGACTTCAAGTTCAACCCAATACGGCAAGAAGCGAGCATTGGGGTAAAAACATATACCTTTAGATCCCGTAACTCCTCCACAGCCAATACATATTCCTAAACCTTTCTTCGGAGAACAGATCAGGTGATTCCGTAACTATAGAAAGTTTATCGCTGAGCTCTTGTGCACTTTCATCCTTCCACTTAGGCACGTTGATACCTTTAATTTTCTTCGAAAGATACTCTTTCGGTATATCTCGCTGAAAATGACCTGTACGGGAATGATCTTTGATCTTAAGTCGAGCCACAAATGCATCGGTCAAACCGACTTTATCCAATAAATAAGTTTGTCTAGGCATCCAATAGCCGCGCTGCCCCACTACACCAACCAAACGAGGTGCATCACCCAATGAGAGAGCCTTAACAGCCCATGGATGCATCGTATAGTTCTGCTGCGGGTCCAGATTTAAGCCAAGTTGCCCTTTATAGTAATTTCGCTCATTTGTAACACTCATAGGCCACAAGTAATATTCTTTAGCTCCGATCCACGCCGCGTTCGTGAAAGCAACTGCACAAACGACGACTGTTACGACCTGCTTCCACACCTTAACTTCAAACCTAACAAACAAAAGAGCTATTACAGCAAAAAGCAATGCAACGGTAAAAAACCTACCGCGCATAAAATCACCGCCTGCGACCAGCAAGACATACACAACGTGCAAATAAATACCGGCAACCACTGCCGCAAACACAATTCTAAAGTCATTAGATAGAATTTTTTTCCGCAAAGCATAAAATGAAATCAGCGGAAGCACTGCGATTATCATCCAAACATGCCATTCAGACTGGACACTATCTAAAAGATAATCCATACCTGAAACTGCATTCTCCATTAATGTACGACCGCCGACTTTTGCATATTTCGTATTTGGGAAAAGAAACCCATAGTAAATTAGAGAGGTTATATGCCAAGCAACAAGAGGCAGAAACGCAAAAGCGGCCGTCCAAAATCTAAATCTGGCCAACCTTATATCACAATAGGCAATCACACAAACAAGTGGAGTCAATATAAAAATATTGTCAAACCGATTTAGAATCGCCAGCGAGACAAAAAAATAAAACCAAAACCGCTTAAACCCATCAACAAGACTTAAAACTACCATTGACACGAGAAAGTATGTCGCAGAGTTTTCCAACCCCGAAGTTGCGAACGAAACAAATGACTCTGACGCGCCCAACACACCCAAAGCAACCAAGAGTGACAGATTGTTATTTTGACTGCCAACAGCGCAATGAATCCTGAACAGCACCAACAATGTTAAAAGACTAAATCCAAGCCCAAGAATAATTGAAAAAAAATACAAATTAAGGTCTAAAAAACCTCCCACGGAAAGCAGCATAAACCATAGCGGATGCGTATAACTTTGAACACGTTCACCTATATTGAAAACAGCTCCATCACCGTTTACAAAATTTAAAACAGATCTAAACGTAATAAACGCATCATCTGTAACCCAACCATACTGAAGGATCCTGACAAACACCACGGACGCTACAACATAGCATAAATACTTGCTAACATTTCGGCCTCTATCAAGCCCTAAACTAGCTTTATTAGAAACGCTCAAAACTCACCCCCCTAAAAAAAAACGCATAATGACACGATGTGCTGCATCCCCAAACACCAAGAAAACAATAGTGACTAAAGACACATCCATTGAAACCTTCTATTTCCTCACCACAACGCTTAAGCTCTAGCCAGTCCAAACCTCATAAAACCAAAACAACTACCCTGTTTCTTTTATAGAGTCAACGGGTTTATAGATAAGCGTCGCACCCAACGCCACGGCGAACCACAGTGTAGCTAATCTAATTACCACCGTTGCAGCGACTGCATCAGCGTTTGGCATCCCCTTCCATACTAACAAGGCAACCATTACAGCTTCAGCGCCCCCAAGACCTCCTGGCATAAAACTTAGAGCACCAGCCAGCATCGAAACTGCATATACAAATATTGCGAAAGCAAACGGTACATCAGCCCCCATCCATCCCAATATCCAGTAAAACGCCAACGCTTCTGCAGTCCAAGCTATCACACTCAAAGAGGTCGCCAATCCAAGCACTTTCAACACATTGCAACACTGCGCCTCAAGCAATATCTGAGACAGCTGTCGAACAATGGTGGATATTTTCCCCGGATACTTAGCGACAAATTCAATGACACGTTCGACTAAACTACGCTGAGATAGCATTAAAAAACCTATCGCTACCAAAGCAGCACCTAAAACAACTATCGCCTTGGCATCTGGATACAATGTCAAACCGAAGAGCGTCAGCAGAAGGACGCCAAAAAGGTCGGATAAACGTTCACTGAAAAACGCAGCAAAGCTTTTAGAGTATGGAACACCCCAAGGTTTGAGGAGAACGCCGCGCATAGCTTCACCCGCCTTTCCTGGCGTCGTAGTTAAAGCAAAACCAGCCAAGTAAACTTTTAAGCTGGATCTCCACGGGATTGAGTGCCCCATCATATGTAAGTAGACTTGCCAACGTAAAAAGCGAAGACCGTAATTTAGCAACGACATTAGCAATGCGATGACAATTCCTAAAATACCAACCTTACCGACTGCATTACTGACCGCTTGCCACCCTCCCCACAGCGAGAAACCTAAGTAACCTAACGCGGAAATAACTATCGAAAGGATGACCACTCGATACTGCCAACTAGATAGTTTTAGAACCCCACTCACAAACTAAGCCTCTTAAATACAAACTGAGGAATACAGCGAATAATCAGCATGATGACAGCCCAAAAACCAGGAACGTAAAGCGTGGCAACTTTGCGATCAATTCCACTCAGGACTCTTTTTGCAACCGATTCTGGGCTAGCGACAAGTACCGCGGGCAACCCGAGACCTTGGGTCATAGGTGTATCAACAAAGCCAGGTTTTATTGTAATCACATGAACTCCAGACTTATAAAGCCGTGCACGCAGCCCCTCGCAAAATGTTGAAACTGCCGCCTTCGCAGTACCATATAAATAATTTGAAGGACGGCCGCGGTCCGCGGCAACGGAAGAAATCACCGCCAAAGTTCCACAACACTGTAGTTCAAATTGATTAGCAAGCAGTGTCAAAAGCGCAATAACCGACGTCCCATTATTATTAAGCTCGCGCAACGCAACATCTACGTTCAACTGACAGGCTGCCTGATCTGGGAGTGTTCCGTGAGCGATAAGCGCAATATCAATCTGACGCATAGCGTCCAAACAACTTTCAAGCATCAACGGATGTGCTGGTAGATCGGTTGAATCCATGCAATAAAAGTTGACTGCACTGGCTCCGCGCGCAAGTAAATCGGCAGCTGCTTGTTCCAACTTCTCTTTATTTCTTGCGACCAGGAAAAACTCACTCCCTTGCTCTACCCATAGCCGTGCGCAAGCGGTTGCAATGGCAGAGGTAGCGCCAATAATCAATACTCGTTTCATGAGGTAACTCGTTTCCAAAAGCGGGACATAAGAATGGGGTCGCGAAGTTTTTCAAGCTGCTCCCAAGCGGGATAGAAATGGCGAAAATCTGAGCCGCTCATATGAGCGTCTTTAGCCGGATACAAGCGGCCACCTGCCTCACGAACAATAGCGTCCAACTTTAAAAATAAAGGCTCCAGATTACTTTTCTGTTGGAAATCCAACGCTAGCGAGATTCCTGGTAGCGGAAACGAAAGGAGACCTGGGGATGAGATATTGCCACAACGCTTAAGGACGACCAAAAAAGAACCCTGTTGCGCATTCGCGATAACCTTCAACAACTCAACCATAGCTAACTCGGCCGCACTCTCAGGTATCACACATTGATATTGTTGAAAGCCCTTTCGGCCGTAAATTCTATTCCAATTGAGAATGCGGTCCAGAGGATAAAAAAAAGGTTCGTAGCTTGACCGAAAGCGCTTTGACTTCGAAGGCTTAGACCGCCAGTACATCTCATTGAATACTTTAATAGACAGAGAATTTACAAGTGATATGGGCGGAGTCAGGGATAGCTGTAATTTTACTGGTGATTTTTTCTCGAAAGAACCGTAGCGAGCATGATCCCCAACGATGAATACACCACGCCCTAACTGGGCTCCTTTGGCGAGGCAATCAATCCACGCAACACTGTATTCGTGTTGATAATCTAGTTCGGCGGATAAAACAAAAAAATCTTTTAAGTTATCAAACCTTATTGCAGAACTCTCGATCGCATTTGACCGAATAGGGATAAGTTGGATCTCAGCCCATAGGATAACCCCGGTCAACCCAAGACCACCTATACTGGCACAGAACAAATCAACATTTTCTGCAGGAGAACATATCACCTCCTCCCCTTCACGCAGTAGAGCAAAGCGCGTGACATGATTTCCAAACGTCCCACGGACATGATGATTTTTCCCGTGGACGTCATTAGCGATTGCCCCGCCAAGAGTTGCAAATTGGGTCCCTGGTGTTACCGATAAGAACCAACCGTTCGGAACAGACAAAGACAAGATCTCGGCCAAACTAACCCCTGCCTCCGCGAGCACGATACCGCGAAGCCAATCAACCTTTATAAAACGATCCAATGAGCGCATGTAAAGGACTTGATCAGTCTCTGCCAAGCAGCTGTCCCCATAACTACGGCCATTTCCAAAGGGCAAGGTGGTACCGAAGGCGCCCGTTATATAGCCGATTTGGCGCGGTAACTCAGAAGTCCAGTTACACACATGCCCTACCTGCGGAAAATCAGGGTATCTAGCCCATGAATAAAGAGCTCTTTTCACGCAGCCACCCAAAAAACAATTCCAAATAGAGCACCGACAACGAGACTGACGCGGTCACGTATAGCGAATACTACTGGGTCATCATGCATATGCCCGCGGTGGGTTAACATCCATACCCTAGTGACCCAGAAAAGTAGTAGTGGGCACGCCAGCCAAATCACCTGAGGATGCGCATAAAGTCCTGAAGACGCTTGGTCATGGATGTACAAAGCCAATACCATTACTGATAGGTAACCAGAAGAGGCCCCCAATGAGGAAATCATCTCTAAATCATCAGGATAATAACCACGTCCACGAGTTTTCTCTGTGTGTCCCTTACGCCGAGCATCACGCAATTCAGCATAGCGTTTGACCAGTGCCAGACTAAGGAATATAAACATTGAGAACGCTAAAATCCAGAACGTCAGTTCTAGTTCAAAAGCAGCAGCACCCGCTATGATACGAAGTGTATACAATGCAGCCAATGCAATTACATCAACTGCCATCCTCCGCTTTAATACCAGTGAATACGCAAGCGTGAGGCAATAATAACCAACCAGCGTAATCAAAAACCCTAACGGTAAAAACCAGAAAGCCCCAAAAAAAGAAGCCATTAGCAATAGAGGAAAAGCTATCAAGCCAGACTTTATTGTTAGCCTACCAGCTGCAAAAGGGCGGTGTCGCTTTGACTTATGATGCCGATCATCCGCCAAATCTAAAAGATCGTTAAGCAAATAAACACTTGAAGCACATAATCCAAATAATAAAAAAGCAAAAATACCTTGGGACAGCAACAGGGGGTTAGTCAATTGGTGTGCGGCGAGCAGCGGCACAAAAATAAGGGCATTCTTCATCCATTGATGAACTCGGAGCGCTTTCATCCAATCTTTGAGTGCAGTCTGACTGGTGCGCATCACCCGCTGAACGTTACCATGAGCATTCGCACGACGCTCCACCCCTGAATCCGGATTCACAACGTACGCGTTTCGTGCGGCCCTCCAAACAGGAATATCATCATGAGAATTACCTGCGTAGTCGAAGCCCCCCTCACCAAAATGCTCAACAAGTAAGTCGCGCTTGCGGTGAGCTGAAAGGTTTGTTTCAGCATCCGAAGCTAAAACCCTATCAAAAAGTTTAAGATGATCGGCGATTCGTTGGGCCAATGAATGATGGCTTGCCGTGGCTAATACCACGGTTCTACCGGCATCGCGCTCAAGTTCAATAAACTCTATTACTGCCGCATCGTAAGGTAAGACACCGACATCGATATTTGTGGCCTCAGCAAGGCCGGCCTTCAATTTCGCCTTTCCTGTTGCCAACCAACCAAAAAGCTTGAAAAAACTAAGAGGTCGATGGCACAAAAAAGCCATGCCAGTCTCCATCAAGAGGTCCGACCGGAGCAGCGTACCGTCGAGATCAATAACGAGAGGGGTATTCAAACTGTAACTTCCTTGAGTATGACTCTGGATGCGCCTGTTTTTAGCGATTTTGAGTGAGCGATCCATCAGCCACTGATGAAACACCCAAAGTAAATCAATTCGCCATCATGACTACCATTTTGGCGGGAGAAATTACCACAAGAGCTAGTCTTTTTCACGACTCAACGCCTTCTGCGCCCAAAGAAAGGCACCTTTCGGTGCCTTCTGGTCAACTTCATAGACGCCGGCCTGATCTTGCAGCAAATGGCGAAGCCTTTTGGCATGCTAAATGGGTGAGCTATTACGCTGCCTGTTTTCCAACCGCTTTCCTTGCTTCAGTCAACTCCAGATCCACTTGCGGGAACCTTAATCAATCGAAATAGCTCGTCGGTAAGCAGATCCAAGGCCTAACCTTATAACGCACCGCAAATCTGTTGATCTGAGGCCAGTTGGGCGCCGGTCAAAGAGACTCACCTCTTCGAAAAAATCCGGAACATTGAATGCAACCGGCCTGCAATCTTCCAGGTTCTCGAAGTTTTTATCGAAACGACTTCTTCCGACAACCGTAGAACGCTTTGCTCGCCTTCTGCTACGGTCACTTGCATTTGCTCAAGCTGCTCCCGACCTTCGGCTACGGTCGCTTGCATTTGCTCAAGCTGCTCCCGACGCGAGTCATTCTGGCCCTCAAGCCACTTTATCTGTGCCAGATATGTATCAGACAGATTCTGCAACTGTTCGACAAATTCAACCAATGGCTTGGTGAGGGATCGGGCTCGATCAAGGAAAGTGGGTAATTTATGCACTGACCAATCTGCATATCCAATCGGAGTATTCACCACTCCGGAAGCGAACGTCATAAACTCCGCCTCTTGACAGGTATACTCTTCGAATAGCACTTCGGTGAAGTCGAATCCTAAGTGAGCGAAAACCTCACAAAATAGCTTGCCCTGATTTAACCAGCGCATATCCGAAGGAACAGCGAAACTGGAGACCATTCGAATCAACGTAGTCAACGAGCGGAAGGTCAAGTACCCCAGAGAAATATCATTTGTGATCGACCATTCTTGATCGATGATCGCATAACTAGGTTCAGACAAAATAATATTCTGTGGAACGGTATCCAGAAAGCGACCAGGTACTTTCTGAGTGAGATCCAGATCAGATCGACTTGAAGCCCGATTGCCCGTCTCGCTCAACAAGACTTGAAGATAATCGAAAAGAAACTGTCCTATCTGCTTTGCAGTCCAGCCTGCCGTCTGCACAATCCGGATAAAATCGGCACTCATTGCTCGACCAGAAGAAAACACCTCAGCAGGTAATACATGACGATAGGAGCTTTCCGAACTCAACGACAAGGCGTCAGGACAGAGACGCTGATGCTTAACGCTAACGCCATCTGTGCCCTGAGTGAATTCTGCGAACTTACAGAACGCCGGTTGCCTTTCACTGGAATAATGAATTGCAATAGTCTCGGCATCGAAGATCGGATTGTCATTGGCTGAACCAGGTGAAACGGCAAACAAGAAAGAGTTCGCAAGATCGGGAAGCAACCGATTCCGACCGATGACCGTCCATGCACATTCGAGAGAGAACGTCAATTGATCGGAGGAAGTTTGAACATCTCGCGAAGCAGTCTGAGCGGCAAGGACCGAGCCATCGAAGGGACAACACTCTGCGTTGGCCGCAGGTAGAACCACACTCGTCGCAAGCTTATAGTCCGGGAAAGGAAGAGCCAGTTCAATGTGCTGAAATCCCGCTTGACGGAATCGACGGGTGAGTTCCACTCGACCGAAAGTTTCGACGCCAGGACGCTCGTAAAGCCCTTGAATACCGACCATAGGAACACTCAAGTGATCTTCCGGCGCACCAGCAAAATACTTTAGCCCCAACTGGTTTTCAATAGCAACTAGCAAAATCCCGTCGGGCTTTAACAACCGCTTGGCTGATTCCAGCATGGACTGAACCGGATCTTCGCCATCGCCAAAGACACCGGAATACTCTAGAACACCGATTAACGTAATGACGTCAAAACGAAAGGTGGTGTCGAATCGATCGAAGTGGTCGTTAATAACCGTCACATTCGTCAAGTCTCGCGTCCGCTCCGCCGCAATCATTGCACGACGGCTACTTCCTTCAATAGCAACGATTTCACCGCCATTTTCACCAAGAAAGCGGGTTATTGCACCACATCCGGCGCCGATCTCAAGCACACTGCCTTTTAGACGCTGTGCGAGAGGCCTGAGAAGGTTGCCGCGCGACGCACCTAAGTGATAACGGGTCGGCCAATCGGTGCAGGCATCACGAAGTTCCTTTGAGAAAATAGAAACATCTGAGGCCTCGTGAATAATGCGATATAAGGTATTTTCCGTTCCGTCACCATCGCTGTAATTGAATGCGGCTGGCGTAGTTCGTGCCCAAATCCGCTGAACCGACTGGTACGAATACCCCAACTCAGAGAAATCAAGAGATGAACTGCTCATTCTATACTCATCCCCATATTCAAATTTGTAAGTCCAAAAAAACGAGAATCTGTGTTTACCGCAAAATGGATTGAGTCATATCGCCGATCATGCGGGATTATCTCCTCGCCTTCGCGAGTGGCGAGCCCTAACGAGATAAAGAAGTCCCCTTCCCCCAAGTTGCAATCAAACTTAACGACCGCAGTGAAGGTCCTACCACTTTCATATACGGTTTGAACACCGTCGCACTGCAGAAGCTCAGAATTGCTACCAAAAATGGTGACACCGTCTTTAGTCTTTATGGTCATACCAAGGATAGGACGCATCAAGGGTAGTAAAATTCTGACGGCGACCTTCAACGTGACTTGTGCGCCGTTATTAATAAGTGCCGGATACTCAGCTCCCTCACTAAACAGGGAGAAGTCGGTAATTTTTGCACTACCGTCCCCCCAGCGGTACTCATACGGATTGTATAGTGGGCGTCCGGCGAAGCTCTCATCGTCAAATAACAATTGCGTCGTGTCTAAAATCACAGACTCAACCAATTCGATTTGTTCCTCAACAGCAGCTACCTTTTCAGCAGAAACAGAAACTTCAGCTTGCTTTTTCTGCTCCCGCCCAAACAGTAAATCCAGATAACAATTGATCACATCACGTGGATTACCCTGTTTCACCATTTGCCCTTGGTCAAGTAATACGGCACTTGAGCAATGGGTAACCACCTGTTCACTACTGTGTGTCACCAACAAGATGCTGGTTCCGTTCTCTTTCAGCCTTTTCAGCCGGTCGAAGCATTTCGCCTGAAACTTTGCGTCCCCGACCGCCAATGCCTCATCAACGATCAAAATCTCTGGATCAATTTGTGCTTGGACTGCAAATGCAAGTCGAACCAGCATGCCACTCGAATATGTTTTTACTGGTTGATCAATGAAATGACCAATATCTGCAAAAGCAGCGATACTATCAAAACGATTATCTATCTCCTCTTGAGTCAGGCCAAGAAGAGCAGCGTTCAAATAAACGTTTTCCCGCCCGGTAAAATCTGCGTTAAATCCAGACCCTAGCTCAAGCAAAGCGGCGACGCGACCATAGCTGGAAACCGAGCCACTGGATGGCGTCAAGGTACCCGCGATGATCTGCAGAAGGGTGGATTTACCAGAGCCATTACGCCCTACAATACCGACTGTCTCTCCGCGCGGCACTTCGAACGATATATTTTTCAACGCCCAAAACTCCCTGAAGAGATTTTGACGTCCACGCATTATCATTTGCTTTAGACGATCCTGAGGATTGTCGTAAATGTGGTAACACTTACTGATATCTGAAATGATGATCGCGCTATCTGATGACATTACAAAACCTATAGTGTTTTGGGAGCGGCAATACCACGCTCAAATAAAACAACCGGCACTTGGGCCAGTTGAAAGCAAACTTTTTATCCACAACTCTAACTATGCTTTCATGTTCTGCTTTAGCCACATCTTCAACAGCGAAAATAACGATATTCGCCTCATATCAGGATCAGTGCCTGTAGCAGCCACTACCGGCTCACTCACCACATGCTCGATAAACCCGGCTCGCAACTCCGCATTATCCAGCAGGAGAAGCTCCGGCTCAAGCACGCCTTGGGCTTCCTGTGCACGAACAAACTGCAAGATCATCCAATAGACTTTGTCGTTACCCTGCAGATTTACGGAGTTATGAACACGATCCACATCCGACAGCCAGCTCTCGACTCCTGCTCCAGCGTATAGACGACGGCCTTCGAAGCGACGCATGCCCATAGCCATCACCCAACAAATCTCAAACAACATCCATGCGCGATTCGACGAGATAGTGTTACTTCCATGGATACGATATTTCATAAGCGCTTCAGGCAGCACAATACACTTATATGCATCCGCGGCTCGAAACATAAAGTCCCAATCATGAGCAAACCTGAGATTGCGCATCCCGCCTATTTCATCGTAAAGCTGACGAGTGAAAACGATATTGCTGGTGGTCGATACAAAATTCGACACCAGCAAATTCAAAGCAAAATCATTAGTAGCTGAAAACGACTTTTCGATATTAGGCACCGACCAAGGCAACATGTTTTGCCATGCCTGTTTCACACCTAATGGTTTGCCGTCAGCATTGATAACTTCGATCCAGGTGGTCACCAGATCTGCATTATCTTGCTGGAGCGCCTCAATACACCGCCGCAACCTGTCCGGATGAAATATGTCATCAGAGTTCAGGATGGCCAGGTAGTCGCCCTTTGCCAATTCGAGCCCGCGATTAATAGCGTTATGAGCACCCGCGTTCGCTTGCTCGACAAGTGTGAATCTTGGATCATTAATTTGACGTAAATAAGTCAGCGAATCATCTGTTGAGCCATCGTCAATAACGATCAGCTCAAGATCTCGCTCACTTTGATTCAAAACGCTGTCGACAGCCTTCTCAATATAGTGGCGATGATTATAACTAGGAATTACTACTGAAATCTTGGTCATCAATTACGACTCAGGTGGTTCTGAACCCAGTCCCAGCTGCCAGGTAAACCGACAGACAAGGTAATAGGTGAAAAATTAATGCAGCGACTTAGCTTTTTAACATCAAGCACGTTGTAAGCAACATCAATCGCTCGAGCGTCCTTTCTCTCTAACTGTAGGTCAAACCCAGACTGTTTGACGATTGGCAGGATGTGCTTTTGAACAAGTTCCAGTACCGAAGTTCCTACTCCGCTGCCTATATTATAAACTTCGCCAACTTGACCATCATCGAGAAGACTTGTGATGGCGTAGGCGATATCGTCGACATGCACGTAATCTCGTACCGCGCCCCCATCACCAAAGATTGTTATGGATTTGCCTTGCATCGCAGATGCGAAGGCCGTCGCCACTAGCCCTTGTCCTTTAAAAGGAATTTGGCCGGGCCCATATGCATTTGCGGGGCGCACTATAATACCTGGCAATCCACGCTGCTTGCTGTACAAATGAACCATATGCTCAATGCAAAGCTTGGATGTTCCGTAAAGAGAAATGGGAAGCGGTGCCGCATCTTCTTTTAACGGTTTACTAAAAGCCGGATCGCCGTACACGGTGCCCCCGGACGATACAAAAACAAACTTATCGATCCCGGCTACAAGACATTCCTCCATCAGCTGTATAGCCGGTGCAATATTTCGCTGGTACTCGGCCGCCATATCGCAAATCTGATTCAATTGCAAACTATCGTGGGCCAGATGAACAACTGCATTGGCTCCAGCCAAAACGCCGCGCAGAAATTCACGATCACCATAATCGCCATAATGAACATCAATACTTGGATCGATAGCCACTGAATCGACGTTGATATGTCGAGACAACATGACAACCTTGTTGCCGTCATTTAGTAAAAAACGCGCAACATGTTGGCCGATAAATCCGCCGCCGCCGACCAGAACTACTTTGTTCATGACGCTGACTCAACGTAAGCGAGACTAGCCTGATTAAAGCAGTCCACGTATTGCTGTGCAATCTGAGCGCTGGAGAATCGTTGCAAGATAGCATCCTCAAAACCTAGTAGCGACGCCCTGTAATTTGGTAGTAAAGCCAGCCACTCCGAATATGCAATGTTGCGTGGCTCACCATAGAGTTCTACCGGAACCGTGCATCCCCCAGTGAAGTCCTCCAGGACACTTTGAATATCACCGGTGTCCGTAGCAAAAACAGGAACCGCAAAATTCAGTACTTCGATCATCGCAATCGGCAGACCTTCGTATGCCGAAGTGATAATCAGGCCTTCCGTAACACTTGCAAGTTCAAGAGTATTTTCGACGTATGGGATGCGCAAAACATTATCCAGCGCCTCTTTTCGTATGAAATCGACGCACTCTTTCGCGAGTTCGCCATCACCGACAAGCACATAGCATTCGTCGACATAATCCTTGCGAGACTGAGCAATTTTGAGAAACTCAAGAGGGCGTTTTTGCCCAGTCAATCGCCCAACAAATGTAAAAAGCTTTTTACTTACTGGCAGCCCCAATTTTTGCCGGATTGACTCAGGCGAGCGGCGAGAAGCTTTGAAATCAATAATCCGTTGAATATCGACAGCCGAATAGATCAAGTCAACTTTATTAGCCGGAAGATTTAAATCCCCAACAAAACGCTGACGAATTTTCTGATTGACAGCAATAAAGCGATCAAAGGAACGGATACCAGGTTCATGGTATCGATTTATCCACCCTTCCTTGGCGTCATAGACTTCTTGATCGATAATCGGGACATCGCAAAATAGCGCTCGCAGGTTTAACGCATTGTCACAGAGCCAGGGCGATCCGTTGCAAATCCAAACCAAATCCGGCGACAACCAGTTTTTCAGACGCAACAGAATGCGGAGATACTCGGAGTGCGGCGCAATTTCCGACATTTCTATCATGCGCGCGCCCGCATCCTGGAACTGACTGGCCAAGCTGCCCTGCTCGTGGCGCAAGCGCTCCATCGTGACGATGACAAAATCGTAAGAGTCTTTGAGCCGTCTTATAATTTCGACTGTATTTCGCTCAACTCCGCCTACCGCGACAAATACCGGGAAAACGAAAACAATCGGTCGATTCTTTATGGTTTTAGTCAGCGAAGGCGCTGAAAGCCCGACAATCCGTGGTTTGAATTGACTGGTTTGAAACCAGGAGTTGTATTCATTGAAAACCACATCTCTATTCAGGAGTACGGAGATGGATGAACTATTCTGTGCACTGACTTGCTTGCATTCGGTTCTATACAGTTTTCCGCAAAACTCTATGTCTTTTAAATCCTGAAGAAGCACACTGCCACGTACGGCTTCAGAAAAAACCATTTGATTGCGTAGGTCGCCGTAAATCACATTCCCGTCATTGGTCAACCCATAGGAAATCAACGCAATGTCACAGGCGTTTTCGACTAGCGCTAGCCAAGCGCCCATCAGGTGGTCTCTGTGCGGGAAGTCAGCAATAGTACTGGGCCAGAAGTAACAAAAAACTTGCGCAGGGTCTTCGCCGCCTATCTGCTCGGCAGACAGTTGCCCGTCGCGCTCCAGCCAGGACACCCGTGTGTCGGCCCCCATAATCCCTTTGAAACGCTCAACAATCTGCTGAGATTGCGCGCCATCACGATCAACGACCAGGCGCAACGAGATACGTGACGCCGATGCAGGCAGGCTTATCACCTTTGCTTGCGATACGGCATTGCGTCGCTTCACAGCCTCATGCAGACGCCTGAAAAGATAGCGAGGATCCTTCGCCAAATAATAAAGCGCGCGACCAGCCTGTTGCTGTAGACGAACGCGCTTGTTGTTGTCGGCAGTTGGCTGATTAGACATCGCAAACAGCATCTCGAGTTCATCAAAAGCCCGGCGCTGCTCCAGAGGCTGAACCAGTTCCGAGACATCACGACTGATATGAGCGGCAAGAAGATTCGAGGTCAGGCCCGCTTCGACGTCCAGGGAGTCCACCTTATTCTTTTTGAGCAGCTCCCAGTAGCCATCCCATACCGAGCCAAAATGCCGGGACATTGCCAAAGATAGAACCTGATCACTGCCCGCAATCTTCTGCAGAACACCGTATTCGTACATGGCACGAAACAGAGTCGTATAGATGAAGCTCAAATAAGCGCCAAGTACTTTTTTACCCTTTTTGCCACCATTCTGGATTAATTTTTCCAGGTAGTTACAACGGTCGACAAGCCCGTCAAGGCGCGCCTGCCATTCGGCTTGATTGACGCTTTGGCGCTCCGTTTTCGATTTCTTGAATGCCACTTCAAGAGTGTCAATCCCGAGAATCCTGCCGACCCCAGGGTGGGCATCTCTGAACACTACCGCCATACGTCCAGAACAAATCTGGCGTTTGCAGAACCCTTCAACGACGTAAGGATGATAGTGATCGCCCTTTGCGCTAGTACTGTAATAAATCTTCATACCCATCAGGGACAGTCGATATCCCAATTCGATATCTTCAAAACCATACTGATCGAAGCGACCATCGAAAATGGTCTCTTGACTGGCGACAAGCTCCCTGTCGATACAAATGTTGCACGTATAAAAATGTCTGAAATCTACAAAAGACTCATCCGGTAAGCGATTGTAACTAAATTGCTCATTTCCGATTTCGGTAATGTGCTCCATCAAATGATTGACCGTCAGATCAGAAGCCCAATCAACGATGCCCAATGTGGCGACATTCCGGCCCAATCGCTTCGCCAGACGAGCATGGACGTTCAACAGATCCGGAGCGGGGAAAATATCATCGCCAATAATAAGCAGGCGCTCACCCGAGGCCGCGCGTATCGCTGCGTTTCGGGCTTTTGAAGCACCCCCGTGATCGTTTTTCAGAACCCTGATAGGAAGGTCAAAGATCTGCTCCAGAAACTCCACACTCCCATCCTCCGACCCATCGTCAGAGAAAATAATTTCATATGGAAAATTCGTATGCCTATCGACAATACGCCATGCCTCAATAACGGTGGGCAACAGCCGCAGCCTGTTATAGGTCGGGATGATAACGCTGATATAAGGGGCAGAGGTCGACGAGGACTGCGAATTTTGCGGAGCCGGTGAATCTCCGGTTTTTTGTTCAGCAAGATGCTTGGCGTTTATCCACTCCAGATCCAGCGACGGATTAAGATGACGACCTTCATGACGCCCATGCAGCCAATAGTGCACCAGTGGAGGAACATCCAAAGCAGCTACGTCCGGATAGCGGGTGAGATAGTAAATACCGTCAAACTCCGCACAGGGATCACGCATCTCTCTCCAGCCGATGCTCAAGTAATGACGTAACGGATCCACACCCGCTAATGCCACATCGGTATTTTGCGCCAGATACCAAGGTGCGTTGAAGAGGGAACTCGTCTCCAACATAGCTTGCCATCGTCGCTGCTCCATTTTTTTTCCAAGTCTGGAAGGGAGCGCTTTGAAGAGTCGTTTCATGGCATGTTCTCTACGAATGCATTTATCAAGCGGCTTGCCCATCCTTAAAGGACGTCGGCAAAACCTTTGCGAGTTTTTTGAAACCACCAAAAGCCCGCCCAAGCGACGACGATGCTCAACAAATAGTAGCTAGCCAATGGAACTATCGATGGCAGAGTTCCCCAGATCAAAACCCCGCGGGATGTCTCAATAATGAATGTCAGGGGATTTAGATAGAGAAGGTACCGATACTGTTCGGAAATAGCGGTCATTGGATAAAACATTGGTGACAAAAACATCAAGACAGTGGTGATAATACCCGTGAGCTGGGAAATATCACGAAAGTAAACTCCGGTAGCAGCGAGAAACCAGGAAAAGCCCATGGTGAGTAAAATAAGCGGAAATATGACGATCGGAAACAATACTGCAGTCCAAGGGATCGAACCCTTGAGTAATAGTTCTGCCACCAATAAAACGAACCAGCTGATTGCAGTGTGAAACAGCGCAGCCCCCATCGAGATCCAAGGCAGGATTTCTAGCGGGAAAATGATTTTTTTGACGTAATTTGGATTACCAACAATTTGTGTAGGAGCCCGATTGAAGCATTCGGCGAATAGTCCATGCACAATCATTCCCGAAAAGATGATGATGGCGAACTCACCGGTATCATGAGTTTCGGTATTACCCCATCGGGACTTGAAAATCACACCAAAAATAAATGTGTACACAACCAAGAGTAGGATCGGGTTGAAAAAGGACCAAGCCAGGCCCATGACTGAACCGCGGTACCTGCCGATGACCTCTCGGACTGTCATTTTTTTGATAATGGATCGACGCTCCCAAAAGGTGCGGACCATATCGAGCATGCTGGAGGGTGAAGGTGTATGAGGGTTCATTAGCGAATCCGAGGAAAAGCGAAGTTTGAAATGAAGAACATCGTCAGTGACGCCCAGCGATGCGCCGGATCAATGAGCCGCCGCGCATGAATGACCGCAAAGGTTCTTCTCTGTACGTCCTGGTCGCGAAGTAAATGGATATTCGCTCGCACCAGATCTTTGGAAACAAAAAAAGCACAGGAAAAATCGAATCTATACCTTGGTTCCTGTTGGCTTTCACCGCCTAAAAACCAGATAGCTGCAGTTTCGGACTTGAGCGCTCTTACGCAAAACCGGCAACGACATCAAAATCTTCTCCACTACTGAACGATTGCACTCTTGAGTGATACGCATACGAAAACCAGGCTCGATCGGTCCTGATAGCTCAGAGGCCCCGGCGCCAGCCACGCATACTCTTCAAATCCCGTTGAAAATAGCCGCGAGGATCAGGCCAAGATTACCCAAAAAAGTCTGCCGGTAGACTCCCGACCGCCTTAACCACTGAAAACGCTTCACACCTCGATGCGCCCTCGCCGCTTTGAAGCTATTCAATATGCTACGATTTTCTTCGCTCAATCGATAGTCGATCGACTCCAACGCACGGATATTCGATTGATTCCAGCTTCTGAAACGCCCTTCGAAAACCATGCGAAGCCGATTGATCCTTGAGGGCAGGCTGGAGTTCGAACCGACTATATTATCATCA
This sequence comes from Pseudomonas sp. Hz4, assembly GCF_054898165.1. NCBI lineage: Bacteria > Pseudomonadati > Pseudomonadota > Gammaproteobacteria > Pseudomonadales > Pseudomonadaceae > Pseudomonas > Pseudomonas sp. Hz4. The sequence goes on from NZ_CM142719.1 coordinate 4,297,552, forward strand.
TGTTGCCGGTAAAGGATCGTGGGAACAGCGTCATAAAAGACGCGTCCGCCCACGCCGGTAACCACCAGATACGCCCACCAATCGTGGGAGACGACGGACAGTTCCTTCCCCGTTCCTTGAATGAGTTTGCAGGCAGCATCATTAAACACCATCGTATTGCCCCCCCCAATGCTCTGCACCAATGCGTTGGAGAAAGTGGCTGGGCGGTTGAATAAAGGTGAAAACCCAATTGATTGGCAGGTTTCGTTGAAAAGCTCGGTTCTGCCACAGTAAAGCGCAGGCACATCTCCGGATATGGTCTGCAGCCAATCGAGAGCTGTCTGGAGCTTGTTGTCGCGCCAGATATCATCCTGATCTGCCCACGCGTAGAAGTCGGACTCAACCTCGGCATGGCAAGTGAGCGACATGAAATTCGCGGCGAAGCCGCGCTTCGGCCCCTGGTGAACGGTTAGTTTCCCCTCGCCCCAGGATTCACTGTATTGACTGAGGATTTCCAGTGTCGAGTCGGTTGAGCCGTCATCAGACACCACAACATTCCACGCTGGGTAAGTTTGACGAGCGATCGAGTCAAGCTGCTCAGCCAAGAAGCGCTCGCCATTATAGGTACACATCAGTACCGTAACACGCTCCAATCGTGCGACGCAGGGGCTTGAATCGTCGTTCTGAACAACTAGCGGAAGAGGGGCTACCACCGAGCACTCCATTGCGTTAAAGATAAAAAAAGACGATGCTGGTTCGTTCAACATAGAGATGCGCTCGACTCGCAGGATCGACCTCACATGCTCTTCTCATGTGGCGCGCTCGACCGCGCAAAATTTGTCATTATAACGACTAGCCATTGCTATTTGATAGCCCGGTGAAATCATCGCTTCAGGCAGCCTAAGCGAGATAACGGAAGGTAAAGAGAATCCGTATGCAAGGCCGTATTCAGTAGAGTTGAAAATCCAGCCTGTGAGATCTGACGGCGTGCTTGTATAGGGTAGCAAGCGCTCCCGATTGGCAAAAGGGTGGCAATATGCCAATGAGTAGAGCCAAAAAAAATTTGGACTCTGCCTCACTTGAGTTACTCCGAAGACGCTCCGTACAAGCCCAGACTTCACCCCCCCACCACACTCAACGCTAATACTTTGCAGCGTAATGAGAAGCAGTGATCTGTAATGCCCGGTCCACACTCACTGGTGGCGACCACCCCAGAAACGAACATGTCTTCTCGATATCTACCTGCAATGAACCACACAATCTTTGCGCCATTGCTTGCTTGCCTAGTAGTGATGTGCCGAGACGCAACACCGATTCCGGCACAGGCAATAAATAAGCGCGCACCTTAAGCGCACCAGCCATGCGTCGAAGCAACTGCGTTGTAGACAAGTCCTCACCATCACTCACCAGAAACGTCTGGTTTGCGGCAGCAGGATGAGTAATGCAAGTGACAGCCAGATCCACCAGATTGCCAATTGCCACCAGACTGCGGCGGTTATTTAGCGCACCCAACGGCAGCGGCACTCCCTTTTCCAGCCAACGCATCATGTTTAGAAAGTTGGCTTTAACACCGGGACCATACACCAGTGGCGGCCGGATAATAACAACCTCCATCGCGGTATCCCGACTGAGCTGTCGCAGAGCGTCTTCAGCCTCCATCTTCGACACTCCGTACGGATCAACGGGGGAAGGTTGATCGTCAGCCTTGAACGGCACACCCGGCAAGGTCCCCTCACCGTTGACTTTGATCGAACTGATGAAGATGAACCGCTTAACACCCGATTCGGCAGCCTTGCGAGCCAGTCGAACGGTCCCCTCCACATTGATCTTACGAAACTGCGCAAGCGGATCTGTCGCCGCGTCATTCATCACGTGCACCCGAGCCGCGCAATGAATAACTACCTGAACCCTGGTCAAGGAAGGCAGCGCGACTTTGTCACTCAGCTCGAAGGGCACAACACTACACAGCCCACTCAATCGGGTCTCGCCACGCACAGCAGCGACAGGGGTGAACACCTTGTCGAGCAACAACCGAAACACAATGGCTTCGCCCACAAACCCGGTGGCTCCCGTTACCAAAACCCGAGAACCTTTCATTTGGCTTTTTTCCCAATCACCGCGGTGGCGCAACAAATACAAAAAAAGAACACCTTATCCCGGGTTCGCCGGCGACATTTCCAGGCACTCATTGACAGCTTCAGCAATTGCAAGCGCCCTAGCGACAACCACTGTCGTACAAAGGGGTCAGCGCCCCGCCCTACCAGACAAGCAATCATCCGCACTTGGGAAAACCACCAGCCGTCATGGATCATCTTGTAGCGCGCGATCAACGGGCTGATGCCAGTATTGGCCCCAACCTGATTTCGCTCATGCTGGCGGTACTGCATGGACGGCTGCGGATCGATAAACCAGCTAAAGCCATGGCTGCGCGCAAAGGCGTAGCAGTACCAGTCATGCAGGCTGACACATTGCAGGTCGACCCAATTAACCAACATGGACGCCTTTAAAGGAGCCACCATTTTCTGGCTCATCACATACGTGCAACCCGGCCCAGCAGCTTCAAACAGGAAGTCCCAGGCAACCTGAGGTTGAGCCTTGTCCAGCAACTGCGACCTGCCGTTCGGCCAGAAAGCGGTGATATTGCTGGAGTACGCGTCTACTTTACGGGCCTGAATCGCATGGGTCGCACGCTGAAGCTTATCCGTATGCCAGATGTCATCCTGGTCGGCAAAGGCAACGAAGTCGTAACCTTCAAAGTCAACATCGCGGATGAGTCGGAAGAAGTTACGAGATGCTCCACCAAAACTGCCGGCAGCCGGCAAGACCAGAACTTCGGGGTGTTTCGCTGCGTAAGCCGCACACCAAGCTTCGGTGCCGTCAGTAGAGGGGTCGACACTGATGTAAACGGTTACGTCGACAGCTGACTGGCCGATGATCGAGGCCAACTGCTCCTCGATCCACTGCATGCCATTGTAGGCAGCCAGCAAAACCGCAACCTTAGGATGTTTTACTGGCATGCCATTCCTGCTTGCACCGGTTAAACGCTACTGCTCGAAAAGATTGAGCGTTCGAATCAGTGGGAAGGCGAGTCCAGCAGCTTCTGCAGGTACTGACCGTAGCCAGTCTTCTTCAGGGCGTCGGCTTGAGCACCCAACTGCTCGGCGTTAATCCAACCGTTGTGGTAGGCAATCTCTTCCAGGCAAGCCACTTTCAGGCCTTGGCGCTGTTCGATGGTATGCACGAAGTGACTGGCTTCCAGCAGAGAATCATGGGTACCGGTATCGAGCCAGGCGAAACCACGGCCCAGCATTTCGACATTGAGCGTCTTGCGCTCCAGGTACGCACGGTTAACGTCGGTAATTTCCAGCTCGCCGCGCTCGGACGGCTTGATGCTCTTGGCGATCTCGACAACATCGTTGTCGTAGAAGTACAGGCCGGTCACTGCATAGTTGGATTTTGGTTTCAGCGGTTTCTCTTCAATACTTAGCGCCCGACCGGTGTTGTCGAACTCGACAACACCGAAGCGTTCCGGGTCGGAGACGTGGTAGCCGAATACGGTAGCGCCATGCTGTTGAGAGCTGGCGGAACGCAAGTTATCCGAGAAGTGCTGACCGTAGAAAATGTTGTCGCCCAGGATCAGACAGCAAGGATCTTTGCCGATGAACTCTTCGCCAATGATGAAGGCTTGTGCCAGACCGTCCGGACTAGGTTGCTCGGCGTAGGTCAGCTTGATGCCGTACAGGCTGCCATCACCCAGCAACTTGCGGAAACATGGCAAGTCTTCAGGCGTTGAGATAATCAGGACTTCACGCATGCCCGCCAGCATAAGCACCGACAGCGGATAGAAGATCATCGGCTTGTCGTAGATCGGCAGCATCTGCTTGGATACGCCGAGGGTCAACGGGTGCAGGCGCGTGCCCGAGCCGCCAGCGAGGATGATGCCTTTACGATTGGTCGTGCTCATTTATTCAGAACTTCCCTAAGCATTCGGGTTACGCCACTTTGCCAATCCGGCAAGTGTAGAGAAAAATTGTCACGCAGCTTCTGAGTATTCAAACGCGAATTCAGCGGGCGGCGCGCCGGTGTTGGATAAGCGATCGTTTCAATCGGATTGATCGCCGTTACGGCGAGCTGCTCACCGTTGGCTTGGGCGAAGCCGATCACATGGCTAGCATAGCCGTGCCAGGACACTTCGCCACTGGCCGCCAAGTGATACAAGCCCGCCAGCTCGGGACGTTGCAGAACTTGCTGAATGGCCAACGCGGTCACATCGGCAATCAAGTCTGCACCCGTCGGGGCTCCGATCTGGTCGGCGATGACGCTCAAGGTTTCGCGATCCTTGGCCAGACGCAGCATGGTCTTGGCGAAGTTGTTGCCGCGAGCGCCATAGACCCAACTGGTACGAAAGATCAGGTGTTTGCAGCCCGACGCGGTAATCGCCTGTTCACCAGCCAGTTTGCTGGCGCCGTAGTGATTCACCGGGGCGACTGCATCTGACTCTTGCCACGGAGCAGAACCCTGGCCACTGAAGACGTAGTCAGTCGAGTAGTGAACCAGCCAAGCACCCAGGGTCTTGGCCTCTTCGGCCATGACTTGGCTTGCCAGACCGTTTACACAGTCGGCCAACTCGGTCTCGGACTCGGCTTTATCGACAGCGGTGTAGGCCGCAGCGTTGACGATGATGTCGGGTTTTACCTGGCGGATCGTCGCGCGCAGGGCATCGAGATCGGACAGATCGCCGCACAAACCATCGACCACATGGCGGTCCAAGGCGACTAACTCACCCAGCGGCGCGAGGGAGCGTTGCAGCTCCCAGCCGACCTGGCCGTTTTTTCCGAGCAGAAGGATCTTCATGCCTTGTTCGAACGATCTGCGTAGTTCTGATCGATCCACTGCTGATAGCTGCCGCTTTTCACATGAGCGACCCATTCAGTGTTGTTGAGGTACCACTCGACCGTTTTGCGGATGCCGGTTTCAAAGGTTTCTTCCGGCGTCCAACCCAGTTCACGCTGGATTTTACTGGCGTCGATTGCGTAGCGTTGGTCATGGCCCGGGCGATCCTGAACGTAGGTGATCAGGCTGGCATGTGGACGGTGAGCAGAATCGGGACGCAGTTCGTCAAGCAGCGCGCACAGGGTATGCACCACTTCGATGTTTTGCTTTTCGTTGTGGCCACCGATGTTGTACGTCTCGCCGATCACGCCTTCGGTCACGACCTTGTACAGTGCGCGGGCGTGGTCTTCGACGTAGAGCCAGTCACGGACCTGATTGCCTTTGCCGTAGACCGGCAGCGGCTTGCCTTCCAGTGCATTGAGAATGATCAGCGGGATCAACTTCTCTGGGAAGTGGCACGGACCGTAGTTGTTCGAGCAGTTGGTGACCAAGGTCGGCAAGCCGTAAGTACGGCTCCAGGCGCGAACCAGGTGATCGGAACTGGCCTTGCTGGCGGAGTAAGGCGAGCTTGGCTGATACGGCGTGGTTTCGGTGAAGAGGTCTTCCGGACCTTCGAGGTCGCCGTAAACTTCGTCAGTCGAAATATGGTGAAAACGGAAGTTGGCTTTACGCGCATCATCCAGCGCCGCCCAATAGTGGCGTGCAGCTTCCAGCAAGGTGTAGGTGCCGATGATGTTGGTCTGGATGAATTCAGACGGGCCGGAGATTGAGCGGTCGACGTGGGACTCTGCGGCCAGGTGCATGATCGCATCCGGTTGATGTTCACGCAGGACGCGGTCGATCTGATCGCGGTCGCAGATGTCGACGCGCTCGAACACGTAACGCGAGTTCTGGCTAACTTCGGCCAATGACTCAAGGTTACCGGCGTAAGTCAGCTTATCGACGTTAACGACAGCATCGGTAGTGTTGGAGATGATATGACGGATGACTGCCGAGCCGATAAACCCGGCGCCGCCGGTTACTAGAATTTTCACGCGAAACCATACCCTTGAGTTACTGACAGGGCCGCCAACCGAGCACTGTCTAATCCATGAATGCAAAGGCCATCAAGTCAGCTGAGGCCTCTGACAGAGTCAGTTTGAACCGACGTGGCATATGCCACTATCGGACAAGCGCAGCATTTTACAGCTTAATGACGGTTTTACTAATGGATATAGACAAGCCGTGGCTAAAGTTTAGTGCGCCTTTCTAACTATGTCGCAGTCAGACAAGGCGCTTGCGTGAGACTCTGGACGTACGTCCCAGAAACCAGCCCAGAATCGGCCCAATCACCATCCCGATCAGCAGCGCAACAACCATGATCAGCGATACCGGAAGTTGCGGTCCCGCCCAACCCAGGAACAGCAGGGAAACCGATTGTTGATTTTCCAGGACAAACGCTAGAACCGCCAGAATCAGCAACAGGATAACTACGCCAAGGAGTACACGCTTGAGGTTACGCATACGCCGACCCTTTAGTTATGGAGGTCAAAACCTTCCTCCTCTTCCTCGTTCACCCGATCACGCAGTTCCTTGCCTGGCTTGAAATGCGGCACGAACTTGCCGTCGAGGCTGACGGACTGACCGGTTTTTGGATTGCGACCTACGCGCGGCGCGCGGTAGTGCAAGGAGAAGCTGCCAAACCCACGAATCTCGATGCGATCACCGGTGGCCAGGCATTGGGACATTTGTTCAAGCATGGTCTTGATGGCCAGCTCCACATCCTTGGATGAGAGCAGCCCTTGATGGGTGACAATTCGTTCGATCAACTCCGACTTCGTCATATTTTTCCCTTCTTTTTCAAGCAGCTAGATCAGCGCTTCAAAGGTTTTAGCACGCCCGGATCAATTTGAACAGCCCGAGTTTTTGACATATTCCAGCAGCGTTGAGATGCCCTCTTCCAGAGCAGCGGAACACTGATCGTGCACTCTCGCACTCACCTACAGATAACCAGCATGGTGCGCGTCAGATAGCCCGCGGGGTTGAAGCCAAAGGGGTACTCATCCTCGTCTTTGGCATCATCGGACCTGGCTACGACTTTGTAGCCCGCTGCCTTGCACTCCTTGTTCGCTCGCTTGTGGCACTTCTCCCACCCCGAACCCAATCCCGAACAATCAATCTCGATGCCACTGACCCCACGCACCGCGTGAGTCTTGGCATTAGTGGTACAGCCCGCCAGTGTCATTACTGCTATTACGGCAATGAGCTTGTTCATTCGCTTCCTTAGGCCGGGCACGCGCCAGACTGTCGTTCGCTTCAGGCTAGAGACTAGCTGTAAATAAACGATTGATCCTATTAAAGAAAGAGACAACTTGTCGGGAGGATTGGTTTCACGGCAATCAACTGCAGCGCCGCGTGACCCTCAGAATCACTAAATCACAGGCGCAAAAAAGGGCGACCGAAGTCGCCCTTTTTCTATGGTCTGACAGAACTTAGTTCTGTTTTTCCATTTGTGCACGCAACAGGTCGCCCAGAGTGGTAGGACCAGGAGCAGCGGTATCCGAAGCTGGCTTGTCGCGCAGGCTTTGGATGGCTTCTTTCTCTTCTTCAACGTCTTTCGACTTGATGGAGAGCTGGATTACACGGCTCTTGCGGTCAACGCTGATGATCTTGGCTTCTACTTCTTCGCCTTCTTTCAGAACGTTGCGCGCGTCTTCAACGCGGTCACGGCTGATTTCGGAGGCTTTCAGAGTCGCTTCGATATCGTCGGCCAGAGTGATGATGGCGCCTTTAGCGTCAACTTCTTTCACGATGCCTTTAACGATTGCGCCTTTGTCGTTCTCTTGAACGTACTCGGAGAACGGATCGCTTTCCAGTTGCTTGATACCCAGGGAGATACGCTCGCGCTCTGGGTCAACCGACAGGATAACGGTGTCCAGCTCGTCGCCCTTCTTGAAGCGGCGAACGGCTTCTTCGCCCACTTCGTTCCAGGAGATGTCGGACAGGTGAACCAGACCGTCGATGCCGCCGTCCAGACCAATGAAGATACCGAAATCGGTGATCGACTTGATGGTGCCGGAGATTTTATCGCCCTTGTTGAACTGGCCAGAGAAATCTTCCCATGGGTTAGATTTGCACTGCTTGATGCCGAGGGAGATACGACGACGCTCTTCGTCGATGTCCAGAACCATAACTTCCACTTCGTCGCCGACTTGTACGACTTTCGAAGGGTGGATGTTCTTGTTGGTCCAGTCCATTTCGGAAACGTGTACCAGGCCTTCAACGCCTTCTTCCAGCTCAGCGAAGCAGCCGTAGTCGGTCAGGTTGGTGACACGAGCGGTAACGCGAGTGCTTTCTGGGTAACGGGCTTTGATAGCAACCCATGGATCTTCGCCCAGTTGCTTGAGGCCCAGGGAAACACGATTGCGTTCGCGATCGTACTTCAGAACCTTGACATCGATCTCGTCGCCAACGTTGACGATTTCGGAAGGATGCTTGATACGTTTCCAAGCCATGTCGGTAATGTGCAGCAGGCCATCGACGCCACCCAGATCGACGAATGCGCCGTAATCGGTGAGGTTCTTGACGATACCTTTGACTTGTTGGCCTTCCTGCAGGGATTCCAGCAGAGCTTCACGCTCAGCGGAGTTCTCGGCTTCGAGGACGCTACGACGGGAAACGACAACGTTGTTGCGTTTCTGGTCAAGCTTGATGACCTTGAATTCCAGCTCTTTGCCTTCCAGGTGCGTGGTGTCGCGCACTGGACGAACGTCAACCAGAGAACCTGGCAGGAACGCACGGATGCCGTTAACGTCGACAGTGAAGCCGCCTTTAACCTTACCGTTGATAACGCCCTTGACCACTTCTTCGGCTGCGAAGGCTGCTTCCAGAACAATCCAGCATTCAGCGCGCTTGGCTTTTTCACGGGACAGCTTGGTTTCACCAAAGCCGTCTTCAACCGAGTCCAGAGCAACGTGAACTTCGTCACCGACGTTGATAGTCAGTTCGCCAGCATCGTTGTAGAACTGCTCAAGCGGGATGAGTGCTTCAGACTTCAGGCCAGCGTGAACGGTTACCCAGCGAGCTTGGTAATCGATATCAACGATAACACCGGTGATGATGGAGCCTGCCTGAAGGTTCAGGGTTTTTAGGCTTTCTTCAAAGAGTTCCGCAAAGCTTTCGCTCATTTTAATTCCTGATGATAAGGGCGAAGAATACGCCCATCTCCACATCCCAGACGACGTGGGTTACGTTCATTTAAAGAAACAGCGCAGGACTATGACTGGTCCCCTGCGGAGTCTCTTGGTCACCCGGCGATATCGCGGAGTGCGATCTCGCTCATGATGCGTTCCAGCACCTGATCGATGGATAATTCCGTGGAATCCAGCTGTATGGCGTCAGCCGCCGGCTTGAGCGGGGCTACCGCTCGCTGGGTGTCACGCTCATCGCGGACACGTATCTCATCTAGCAGACTCGACAGACTAACACCATCGACTTTGCCCTTCAACTGCAAGTATCGACGGCGCGCACGCTCCTCGGCACTGGCGGTCAGGAATATCTTCAATGGCGCGTCGGGGAAAACCACCGTGCCCATGTCGCGACCATCGGCTACCAGACCCGGCGGCTCCTGAAACGCCCGCTGGCGCTGCAGCAACGCGTCGCGCACCGCCGGCAACGCGGCCACTTGCGAGGCCCATGCGCCGACTTGTTCATTGCGCAAATCATCAGTGACATCGTCACCTTCGAGAATGATTCGTTGCGGATGACCTTCGGTCGCGCCGACGAACTGCACGTCCAGATGAGCGGCCAGTAGCTTCAGCGACTCTTCATTGGTCAGATCGACGCCATGGTTACGCGCGGCGAATGCCAGCAGACGGTACAGCGCACCGGAATCCAGCAGGCACCAGCCCAGACGCTTGGCCAGAATCCCGGCAATAGTGCCCTTGCCCGAACCGCTAGGCCCGTCGATGGTGATGACCGGCGGCTTGATAATCACGACTGAGCCTCTTGTGCAACACGGATACCGACCTGCGCACACAGCGCGAGGAAGTTCGGGAACGACGTCGCGACGTTGGCGCAATCATGGATGCGGATCGGTGCAGTGGCGCGCAGCGAGGCCACGCTGAAGGCCATCGCAATCCGGTGATCGCCGTGGCCGTGCACTTCGCCGCCGCCGATCTGGCCGCCGTCGATAATGATGCCATCCGGGGTCGGTTCGCATTTAACGCCCAGCGCCAGCAAGCCATCCGCCATGACCTGAATCCGGTCCGACTCCTTGACCCGCAGCTCTTCAGCGCCACGCAGGATGGTGCGCCCTTCGGCACAGGCGGCGGCCACGAACAGCACCGGGAATTCGTCGATGGCCAGCGGAACCAGCGCTTCGGGAATCTCGATACCCTTGAGTTTAGCTGCACGTACGCGCAGGTCCGCCACCGGTTCACCGCCGACTTCACGCTGGTTTTCCAGGGTGATGTCAGCGCCCATCAGGCGCAGAATATCGATCACGCCGGTACGGGTCGGGTTGATGCCGACGTGCTCAAGCACCAGCTCCGAACCTTCGGCGATCGATGCGGCCACCAGGAAGAACGCCGAAGACGAGATGTCGCCCGGCACTTCAATGTGGGTCGCGGTCAGTTTATGGCCGGACTCGACCGAAGCAGTCGCACCGTTGACGCTGACCGGGTAGCCGAAGCCGCGCAGCATGCGCTCGGTGTGATCGCGGGTTGGAGCCGGCTCGGTGACGGTGGTCTTGCCTTCGGCGTACAAACCCGCCAGCAACAGGCAGGACTTAACCTGGGCACTGGCCATTGGCATGGTGTAGGTCAGGCCTTTGAGCTTATTGCCGCCACGAATAGTCATCGGTGGACGACCTTCAGCCGCGGTCTCGATCACGGCGCCCATTTCACGCAGCGGATTGGCCACGCGATTCATCGGACGCTTGGACAGCGAAGCATCGCCCGTGAGCGTGCTGTCGAAGTTCTGCGCAGCCAACAGGCCAGACAGCAGACGCATCGACGTGCCGGAGTTGCCCAGATAGATCGGGCCCGGCGCAGGCTTCAAGCCATGCAGGCCGACGCCGTGAATGGTCACGCGACCGTGGTGCGGACCTTCGATCACGACGCCCATGTCACGGAAGGCTTGCAAGGTTGCCAGGGCGTCTTCGCCCTCGAGGAAACCTTCCACTTCGGTGACGCCTTCAGCCAGGGAGCCGAGCATGATCGAACGGTGGGAAATCGATTTATCGCCCGGTACACGAATCCGCCCAGTCAGGCGGCCACCAGGTTGTGCCAGGAAAATCAGGTCGTTGGAGTTCATAGCGTCCACATAGGCCCGGCGGGCCAGGATTTTACTGAAATGCTCGCGGGCAACCCGGGCGCGAGTGAACACGCCCAACAATTGGTGCCCATCCCCTGCATCGACCGCGTCGCGCAAGGCGTCGAGGTCGCTGCGAAATGTATCGAGTGTGCGCAGGACAGCTTCGCGATTGGCGAGGAAGATGTCGTGCCACATGACCGGGTCGCTACCCGCAATTCTTGTGAAATCGCGGAAACCGCCCGCAGCGTACCGGAAGATCTCAAGGTTTTCATTGCGCTTGGCCAACGAATCGACCAAACCGAACGCCAACAAGTGCGGCAAATGGCTGGTCGCCGCCAACACTTCATCGTGACGCTCGACCTGCATGTGCTCGACATCGGCGCCCAATTCGCGCCACAAACGGTCGACCATTGCCAGGGCTGCCGGGTCAGTTTGATCCAGCGGCGTCAGAATCACTTTATGGCGACGGAACAGCTCCGCGTTGGAGGCTTCCACCCCGCTCTGCTCGGAGCCGGCAATCGGATGCCCCGGCACGAAACGCGACGGCATGCCGCCAAACGCCTCGGTTGCCGCACGCACCACGTTGCCTTTGGCGCTGCCGACGTCGGTCAGAATCGCTTGCCTCAGGTCCATGGCGGCCAAACGGCCGAGCATTTTTTCCATGGCAAGGATTGGTACGGCGAGTTGAATCACGTCAGCGCCCTGGCAAGCAACGGCCAGGTCTTCTTCGCAGCGATCCACCACACCCAACTCGACCGCCAGTTTGCGCGACTGCGGGTCGAGATCGACCCCGATCACTTCGCGGCACAGACCGCTTTCACGCAAACCCTTGGCAAACGAACCGCCGATCAGCCCCAGACCGACCACCACCAGGCGACCGATCATAGGTTCAGCAGATGGCAGTGCAGTGACATCAACCACGAGCCAGAACCTTGGTCAGCGCTTCGAGGAAGCGGCTGTTTTCTGCCGGCAGACCGATGGTGATGCGCAAGTGGTTCGGCATGCCGTAGTTGGCCACCGGACGCACGATCACGCCTTCGCGCAGCAAACCCTGGAAGACTGGCGCCGCCACTTGCCCCAGATCGACGCAGATGAAGTTGCCTTTCGACGGAATCCAGCTCAACCCCAGCTCACGAAAACCCGCTTGCAGTTGCTGCATGCCGGATTCATTCAGGCGACGGCTTTCAGCCAGGTACTCGGTGTCTTGCAGCGCAGCGCACGCAGCGGCCAGGGCCAGGCTGTTAACGTTGAACGGCTGACGCACACGGTTCAGCACATCCGCAACCACCGCAGTGGACAAGCCATAACCGACCCGCAACGCCGCCAGACCGTAGGCCTTGGAGAACGTGCGCGAAACCAGCAGGTTCGGATAGGCCGCGAGGTAGTCCAGACCATCAGGCAAGTCGCTGCCTTCGGCGTATTCGATGTAGGCCTCGTCCAGCACCACCAGCACGTGCTCCGGTACGTCCTGCAGGAATTCGTCCAGCGCCTCGGCGTCGAACCAGGTCCCGGTCGGGTTGTTCGGGTTGGCGATGAACACCACACGGGTATTGGCATCGATCGCGGCCAGCATGGCCGACAGATCATGGCCCCAGTCTTTGGCCCGGATCACTTTTGCCTGAGCGCCAACGGCTTGGGTCACGATCGGATAGACCGCAAACGCGTGCTCGCTGAACACGGCATTCAAACCCGGCGCCAGATAGGCACGCGCGACCAGTTCCAGAAGGTCGTTGGAACCGTTGCCCAGCGTCACCTGATTGAGCTCGACGCGGCATTGATCGGCCAGCAGGGTCTTGAGTGCAAAACCGTTGCCGTCCGGATAACGGGTCAGCTCGGCCAGCGCTTCGTGAATCGCTGCCAGCGCCTTGGGACTGGCGCCCAACGGGTTTTCGTTGCTGGCCAGTTTGACGATGCTGGCCGGATCGATGTTCAGCTCGCGCGCCAGTTCGTCCACGGGCTTGCCGGGAACGTAAGGCGAAAGTTGTTGCACGCCCGGCTGTGCCAGAGCGAGGAAGTCACCACTCATTTGCTACCGCCCTTAGAGAACTGCTTTCGGGTAGGAACCCAGCACTTTGAGTGCCACTGCTTCCTGACTGATCTTTTCCAGCACACCTTTTATCAGCGGATCGCGGTGGTGGCCGACGAAGTCGATGAAGAACACGTAGGTCCATTTACCGCTGCGCGACGGACGCGTCTCGATGCGCGTCAGGTCGATGCCGTTATCGTGGAACGGCACCAGCAACTCGTGAAGTGCGCCGGGCTTGTTGCTCATGGAGACGATGATCGAGGTCTTGTCGTCGCCGGTCGGCGGCACTTCCTGGCTGCCGATCATCAGGAATCGCGTGGAGTTGTCCGGGCGATCCTCGATTTTCTCGGCCAGACGGGTCAGCCCGTACAAGCCTGCGGCCATGTCGCCGGCAATCGCCGCCGAGTTCCACTCACCTTTGACCCGCTTGGCCGCTTCGGCGTTGCTGGACACCGCCACGCGCTCGACATTCGGGTAATGGGCGTCCAGCCATTTGCGGCACTGGGCCAGCGACTGGGCGTGGGAGTAAATGCGGCTGATGCTGTCGGTCTTGGTGTTTTCACCGACCAACAGGTGGTGGTGAATCCGCAGCTCGACTTCGCCACAGATCACCATGTCGTGTTCGAGGAAGCTGTCGAGGGTGTGGTTGACCGCGCCTTCGGTGGAGTTTTCCACCGGGACCACGCCAAAGTTCACCGCACCGGCCGCCACTTCACGGAACACTTCGTCGATTGCTGCCATCGGCTTGCTGATCACCGCGTGGCCGAAGTGCTTCATGGCCGCCGCTTGGGTGAAGGTGCCTTCAGGGCCGAGGTACGCCACTTTCAACGGCTGCTCGAGGGCCAGGCACGAGGACATGATTTCGCGGAACAAACGCGCCATCTCTTCGTTGCCCAGCGGCCCCTGGTTACGCTCCATCACGCGCTTGAGCACCTGAGCTTCGCGCTCAGGACGATAGAACACCGGCACTTCGCCTTCGGCCAGCGAGGCCATCTTTACTCGCGCAACTTCCTGGGCGCAGCGTGCGCGCTCACTGATCAGCTCCATGACCTTGGTGTCCAGAGCATCAATGCGAACGCGCAGTGCCTTGAGTTCTTGCTCAGACATTAACCGTGTTCCTTCTCGAACTCTGCCATGTACGAAATCAGTGCGTTGACCGCAACGATGTCGACGGCGTTATAGATGGAGGCACGCATGCCACCCACGGAACGGTGACCCTTGAGGTTCAACAGGCCACGCGCTTCGGCACCGGCCAGGAATGGCTTGTCGAGACGATCGTCAGCCAGACGGAACGGCACGTTCATCCACGAGCGATCCGACTTGTTGATCGGGTTGCTGTACAAACCGCTGGCGTCGATGAAGTCGTACAGCGTGCGCTGTTTAACGTCGTTGAGCTTGCCGATGGCTTCGACACCACCCTGCTCCTTCATCCACTCGAATACCAGACCCGAGAGGTACCAGGCCAGGGTTGGCGGGGTGTTGTACATCGAGCCGTTATCGGCCGCGACCTTGTAGTTGAGCATGGTCGGGCACAGGGAACGGGCGTGACCCAGCAGGTCTTCGCGAATGATGTTCACGACGATGCCGCTCGGGCCGATGTTTTTCTGGGCACCGGCGTAGATCATGCCGAAGCGCGAGACATCCATCGGACGCGAAAGAATGTCCGAGGACATATCGGCGACCAGCGGGACATCACCGGTTTGCGGGATCCACTGAAACTCCAGGCCGCCAATGGTTTCGTTCGGCGCGTAGTGAACGTAGGCCGCGTCTTTGGACAGGTTCCATTCGTTCTGGCCGGGAATAGCGAAATAGTCGTAAGGCTTGGCAGTTGCAGCAACGTTGACGTGGCCGTAACGCGAGGCTTCTTCGATGGCTTTCTGCGACCAGATACCGGTGTCGATATAGTCGGCGGTGCCGCTTTCCGGCAACAGGTTCAGAGGGATCTGAGCAAATTGCTGGCTGGCGCCACCTTGCAGAAACAGCACTTTATAGTTCGAGGGGATATTCAGCAGATCACGCAGGTCCTGCTCGGCCTTGGTGGCGATGGACACGAACTCATCACTGCGATGGCTCATTTCCATGACCGACAGACCTTTGCCGTGCCAATCGAGGAGTTCACCCTGAGCGCGCTTCAGGACAGCTTCAGGAAGCGCCGCAGGACCGGCACAGAAGTTATAGGCTCTCTTGCTCACATCCAATCTCGCTCTGATTTGGTGGTATCACGCAATAAATCTATTTGATCTGTTGATCGTTCCCACGTCGAGGCGTCGAACCGTCCGCGTGGAATGCATCTAATGACGCTCTGCGTCATAGGGACGCGGAGCGTCCCGGGTGGCATTCCCACGCAGAGCGTGGGAACGATCAAACCATTCCACAGTTCCTGGAGGACAAACAACAAGGGGGCGAATTTTCATCCGCCCCCTGCTTGCCCGCTTATTCCTGCGGTTCTTCGTCGGCTGCGGCGGCGTCGAGTTGCTGGTCTTCGGCGACGTCGTCGATCACGACTTCACCGTCGAACACTGCACTCGCTTCACCTTCGAGCTCATCACCTTCCAGCTCTTCACCTTCGACTTCCGACGGTTCCTGAACCCGTTCCAGACCTACCAGTTTTTCATCGCTGGCCAGTTTGATCAGGGTCACGCCCTGGGTGTTACGACCCAGGCTGGAGACTTCGTCGACACGCGTACGCACCAGGGTGCCCTGGTCGGAAATCAGCATGATTTCCTCACCGTCGAGCACCTGGACTGCACCGACCAGACGGCCGTTACGGTCGTTGCTGACCATGGCGATAACGCCCTGACCGCCACGTTTGTACTCAGGGAACTCGGTGATCGCCGTACGCTTGCCGTAACCACGCGCCGAAGCGGTGAGGATCTGGCTGCCTTCTTCCGGGATCAGCATCGAAATCAGCTTCTGGCCTTCCGGCAGACGCATGCCGCGGACACCGCGAGCGGTACGGCCCATGGCGCGAACATCGGTTTCCTTGAAGCGAGTGACCTTGCCGCCGTCGGAGAACAGCATGACTTCGCGCTCGCCATCGGTAATGGAGGCAGAAATCAGCACGTCGCCTTCGTCCAGCTCCAGCGCGATCAGACCGACGCTGCGTTGACGGCTGAAGGATTCCAGCGGGGTCTTCTTCACGGTGCCGTTGGCGGTGGCCATGAAGATGAAGTGACCTTCGGTGTACTCATCGACCGGCAGCATGGTGGTGATGTATTCACCCTCGCCCAGCGGCAGCAGGTTGACCAACGGACGACCACGGGCAGCGCGGGACGCTTCCGGGATTTCGTAGGTTTTCAGCCAGTACACTTTGCCTTTGCTGGAGAACAGCAGCAGCGTGGTGTGGCTGTTGGCGACCAGCAGGTGAGCGATGTAGTCCTCATCCTTGACGCCGGTCGCCGATTTGCCTTTACCGCCACGACGCTGAGCCTGGTACGCAGCCAATGGCTGGGTCTTGGCGTAGCCGCCGTGGGAAATGGTCACGACGCGCTCTTCTTCCGGGATCATGTCACCCAGGGTCAGGTCGAGACGGGCATCGAGAATCTCGGTGCGACGCACATCGCCGTATTCGGCGCGGATCACTTCCAGTTCTTCGCGGATCACTTCCATCAGGCGCGTGGCGCTGCTGAGGATGCGGATCAGTTCGCCGATCTGGTTGAGGATCTCTTGATACTCGGCCAGCAGCTTTTCGTGTTCCAGACCGGTCAGACGGTGCAGACGCAGTTCCAGAATGGCTTGCGCCTGTTCCGGCGACAGGAAGTACTTGCCTTCGCGCAGACCGTATTGCGGATCCAGGGTCTCTGGACGGCACGAATCGGCGCCGGCACGCTCAACCATCGCGACCACGGCGGAAGATTCCCACGCAGTCTTGATCAGCGCTTCCTTCGCTTCCGACGGCGTCGGCGAAGCCTTGATCAGGGCGATGACCGGGTCGATGTTCGACAGGGCAACGGCTTGACCTTCCAGAATGTGACCCCGTTCGCGCGCTTTACGCAGTTCGAACACGGTACGGCGGGTAACGACTTCGCGACGGTGACGAACGAAAGCTTCCAGCAGGTCCTTGAGGTTCAGGATGCGTGGACGGCCGTCGATCAGCGCAACGATGTTGATACCGAACACCGCTTGCAGCTGGGTCTGGGCGTAGAGGTTGTTGAGGATCACCTCAGGCACTTCGCCGCGACGCAGCTCGATCACGACGCGCATGCCGTCCTTGTCGGACTCGTCGCGCAGTTCGGTGATGCCTTCGAGCTTCTTCTCTTTTACCAGCTCGGCGATCTTCTCGATCAGACGGGCTTTGTTCAGCTGGTAAGGGAGTTCGGTGATGACGATCTGCTGACGGCCACCGACCTTGTCGATGTCTTCGATCATCGAGCGGGCGCGCATGTAAATGCGCCCGCGACCGGTGCGGTAGGCTTCGATGATGCCGGCGCGACCGTTGATGATCGCGGCGGTCGGGAAGTCCGGACCGGGGATGTATTGCATCAGCTCATCGATGGTCAACTCAGGGTTGTCGATGAGTGCCAGGCAACCGTCGATGACTTCACCGAGGTTGTGCGGCGGAATGTTGGTCGCCATGCCCACGGCGATACCGCTGGAGCCGTTGACCAACAGGTTGGGAATACGGGTCGGCATGACCGCCGGGATCATTTCGGTGCCGTCGTAGTTCGGCACCCAGTCCACGGTTTCTTTGTGCAGGTCAGCCAGCAGCTCGTGCGCCAGCTTGGTCATGCGCACTTCGGTGTATCGCATGGCGGCGGCGTTGTCGCCGTCCACGGAACCGAAGTTGCCTTGACCGTCTACCAGCAGGTAGCGCAGCGAGAATGGCTGCGCCATCCGAACGATGGTGTCGTACACCGCGGTATCACCGTGAGGGTGATACTTACCGATCACGTCACCGACAACACGGGCAGATTTCTTGTACGGCTTGTTGAAGTCGTTGCCCAGCTCGCTCATCGCGAACAGCACACGCCGGTGCACGGGCTTCAAGCCATCGCGCGCATCCGGCAGTGCCCGCCCGACAATTACGCTCATCGCGTAGTCGAGGTAGGACTGCTTCAGCTCGTCTTCGATATTGACCGGGAGGATTTCTTTGGCCAGTTCGCCCATGAGAAGCCTGATTCCTTTTTCTGGTGAAACCTCGTCACATCCATATGGGACGAACGAAGCTCGCCGCTGCAGGCTGAGTGCCATGCACCGACTTACGACAAATCAACGAGTTATGCCATGGATCTGCGCAGTAAAGGCAGCCACATCGGGCTACCTTGGAAACCGCCGAATGTTATCACAAGAGCCGCCACGCACCTATCCCCCTGATGCGCATGGAGTGTAGTTAGTTGACTGGTGACAGGCTGATAGGGGACGAGAGAGGCTTAGAGAGTTGTCGAATGAGGATTTCAGGCTGATTTGTTGACTTTGCGGGCCCTATCGCGAGCAAGCTCGCTCCCACAGTTGACCGTGCCTGATTGAAGAACGCGATCAAATGTGGGAGCGAGCTTGCTCGCGATGGCGATTTATCTGACACCAGAGACCATCAATGCAGACGCTTGCGGCACATCAACTGCGCCATTTTCGCGGTGTCCGGGCGCTCGACGATGCCTTTTTCGGTGACGATCACATCGATCAAGTCAGCCGGCGTCACGTCGAATACCGGGTTGAACGCATCGACATCGGCGCCGACCCGCTTGCCGCCGACTTCCAGCAACTCGCGACCATCGCGCTCTTCAATCGGGATGTCATCACCGCTGGCCAGGTTCATGTCGATGGTCGAACTCGGCGCCACCACCATGAAGCGCACGCCGTGGTGCATGGCGTTCACTGCCAGCTGATAGGTGCCGATCTTGTTGGCCACGTCGCCATTGGCGGTGATCCGGTCAGCGCCGACGATCACCCAGGTAATGCCTTTGGTCTTCATGATGTGCGCAGCAGCGGAGTCGGCATTCACCGTCACAGGAATGCCTTCATTCGCCAATTCCCATGCGGTCAACCGCGAACCTTGCAGCCAGGGACGGGTTTCGTCGGCATAGACGCGCTCGACCATGCCCTCGATGAACGCCCCACGAATGACGCCAAGTGCCGTACCGAAGCCGCCGGTGGCCAGTGCGCCGGTGTTGCAGTGGGTCAGAATCGCCTGGGCGTTGCCCTGATGCTTGCGGATCAGGTCCACACCCAGTTGCGCCATGGTCAGGTTGGCTTCGCGGTCACTCTCGTGAATGGCGATAGCCTCCGCTTCCAGCACCGCCAGCGGATCGGCGTGATGCTTCAGACGCTCAAGTCGGTCGCGCATGCGGCCCAGGGCCCAGAACAGGTTAACTGCGGTGGGACGGGAATCGGTGAGCAGCGCGAAATCCTCTTCCAGCGCCGCCTGCCAGTCGCCGCCCTGGGCAAACCGCGCGCGAGCCGCCAGCACGACGCCATAGGCGGCACTGATGCCAATCGCCGGCGCGCCGCGCACCACCATCGAACGAATGGCCTCGGCCACGCCAGCGGCGCTGGTGTAGGCAATCCACGTTTCCTCGAACGGCAAAATACGCTGATCCAGCAGGTACAGGGCGCCATCACGCCAATCGATGGCCTTCACCTTCTCCGCAGCCAACAGTCGATCGCGCATCCCACACCCCGCACTCATGAACAAAAGCCGTCGATTATAGCGATCACCCTGCGAAGACGCTCGGGTATACTTCGCCATCCTTTACAAAAGCTCTGGAACCGACTCTCGATGCCGAACACTGCCGCTGCGCTCGACCTGTTATTACTGCCGACCTGGCTGGTACCGGTCGAACCCGCTGGCGTTGTCCTTAAAGAGCACGCCCTCGGCATCCGTGACGGGCGCATTGTCTTTATCGGCCCGCGCGCCGCAGCACTGAAGCTTAACGCAACCGAAGTCCGCGAATTGCCGGACATGTTGCTTTGCCCTGGCTTGATCAATGCCCACGGGCATGCGGCGATGACGCTGTTCCGTGGTCTGGCCGATGATTTGCCCCTGATGAGCTGGCTGGAAAACCACATCTGGCCGGCCGAAGCCAAGTGGGTCGATGAAGCGTTTGTACGTGACGGCACTGACCTGGCGATCGCCGAGCAGATCAAAGGTGGCATCACCTGCTTCTCTGACCTGTATTTCTTCCCGAAGGTTGCCAGCGAGCGCGCCCATAACAGCGGCATTCGCGCGCAAATCGCGATTCCGATCCTCGACTTCCCGATCCCGGGCGCCAGTACGGCGGACGAAGCCATTCGTCAGGGCGTCGAATTGTTCGGCGATCTCAAGCACCACGAGCGCATCAAAGTGACTTTCGGCCCTCACGCACCCTACACCGTGGGCGACGAGACCCTGGAGAAAATCCGGGTGATCACTGAAGAACTGGACGCCTCGATCCATATGCACGTGCATGAAACGGCTTATGAAGTGCAGCAGTCCGTCGAGCAGCGCGGTGAACGCCCATTGGCCCGCCTCGGGCGTTTGGGTTTGCTGGGGCCGCGCTTTCAGGCGGTTCACATGACTCAGATCAGCGATGAAGACCTGGTGTTGCTGGTAGAAAGTAATACCAACGTGATTCATTGCCCGGAATCGAACCTGAAGTTGGCCAGCGGGTTCTGCCCGGTGGAACGCTTGTGGCAGGCTGGCGTCAATGTGGCGGTCGGCACCGATGGCGCGGCCAGCAACAATGACCTGGACCTGCTCGGCGAAACCCGCACCGCCGCATTACTGGCCAAAGCCGTCGCCGGCTCGGCCACCGCACTCGACGCCCATCGCGCCCTGCGCATGGCCACGCTCAATGGTGCCCGTGCGCTTGGGATCGAGGCTGACGTCGGTTCGCTGGAAGTTGGCAAAGCGGCAGACATCGTCGCGTTCGACCTCTCCGGCCTGGCGCAGCAACCGGTCTACGACCCGGTTTCGCAGCTTATATATGCCACCGGCCGCGATTGCGTGAAACACCTTTGGGTCGCCGGCAAGCAACTGCTCGACGACCGTCGCCTGACTCGCCTGGATGAAGAACAGCTGTGCGCCACCGCCAAGGCCTGGGGCCAGCGCATCAGCGGCCATACCGAATCGTAAGCACCCCGGACCTACCACCGGGGCAACAGGATTTTTCAAGTTTTAGAGGACTTAACCATGAGCAACGTCGACTACGCCGAAATCGCCAAATTCGAAGCCCTGGCCCATCGCTGGTGGGACCGCGAGAGCGAGTTCAAACCGCTGCACGACATCAACCCGCTGCGGGTCAACTGGATTGACGAACGCGTCAGTCTGGCCGGCAAGAAAGTCCTCGACGTCGGTTGCGGCGGCGGCATCCTCAGCGAAGCCATGGCCCAGCGCGGCGCTACCGTCATGGGCATCGACATGGGCGAAGCGCCGCTGGCGGTCGCGCAACTGCATCAACTGGAATCCGGCGTGAGCGTCGAATACCGGCAGATCACCGCCGAAGGGCTGGCCGAAGAAATGCCTGAGCAGTTCGACGTGGTCACTTGCCTGGAAATGCTTGAACACGTGCCGGACCCGTCCTCGGTGATCCGCGCCTGTTTCCGCATGGTCAAACCCGGCGGCCAGGTGTTCTTCTCCACCATCAACCGCAACCCGAAGGCGTACCTGTTCGCCATCGTCGGCGCGGAATACATCATGAAGCTGCTGCCGCGCGGCACCCACGACTTCAAGAAATTCATCCGCCCGTCCGAGCTCGGCGCCTGGAGCCGCATGGCCGGCCTGACCGTCAAGGACATCATCGGCTTGACCTACAATCCGCTGACCAAGCACTACAAACTGGCCGGCGACGTGGACGTCAACTACATGATTCAAACCCTGCGCGAGGAATAAGCCGATGCGTATCAGAGCAGTTCTTTTCGACATGGACGGCACGCTGCTCGACACCGCGCCGGACTTCATTGCCATCTGTCAGGCAATGCGCGCCGATCGTGGTCTGCCGCCAATCGATGACAAGCACATTCGCGACGAGATCTCCGGCGGCGCCAAGGCGATGGTCGCGGTGACCTTCTCCATGGACCCGGAATCACCGGGTTTCGAGGCGTTGCGCCTGGAGTTCCTGGAGCGCTACCTCGCCGGTTGCGCGGTTCACAGCAAACTCTTCGACGGCATGGGCGAACTGCTGGCCGACATCGAGAAGGCCAACC
This sequence comes from Pseudomonas sp. Hz4, assembly GCF_054898165.1. Classification (NCBI taxonomy): domain Bacteria; kingdom Pseudomonadati; phylum Pseudomonadota; class Gammaproteobacteria; order Pseudomonadales; family Pseudomonadaceae; genus Pseudomonas; species Pseudomonas sp. Hz4. The sequence goes on from NZ_CM142719.1 coordinate 4,319,864, forward strand.
TGATCTGGGGCGTGGTCACCAACAAGCCGCTGCGGTTTGCCGAGCCGATCATGCAGCAGCTTGGGTTGGCCGAGCGCTCGGCGCTGTTGATCTGCCCGGACCATGTGAAGAACAGCAAACCGGACCCCGAGCCGTTGATTCTGGCGTGCAAGATGCTCGACCTGGACCCGGCCTGCGTGCTGTTTGTGGGTGATGACTTGCGCGATATCGAGTCCGGTCGCAATGCCGGCACCAAAACGGCCGCCGTGACCTATGGCTATATTCATCCGGACGACAACCCGCGGCATTGGGGCGCGGATGTGGTGGTGGATCATCCGCTGGAGTTGCGCAAGGTGCTGGATAGCGCTTTGTGTGGTTGCTGATCTGACTGGCTTACCGGGAACATTGTGGCGAGGGGATTTATCCCCGCTGGGTCGCGAAGCGGCCCCAAACCGGTAATTGCGGCGGATCAGATACGCTGCATGCAATGATTTACGACTGCTTCGCAGCCGAACGGGGATAAATCCCCTCGCCACTAGTTCGATGCACGATTTTGTTGAGGTTTTTTATGTTTGATTATTCCGCCCGCCCAGAATTGCTCAAGGACCGGGTCATCCTGGTCACCGGCGCTGGCCGTGGCATCGGCGCTGCCGCCGCGAAAACCTTCGCCGCGCACGGCGCCACCGTGCTGTTGCTGGGCAAGACCGAAGCCAATTTGACTCAGGTCTATGACGAAATCGAAGCCGCCGGCCATCCACAAGCGGCGGTGATCCCGTTCAATCTGGAAACCGCCCTGCCCCATCAATACGATGAGCTGGCAGCGATGATCGAAACCGAATTCGGCCATCTCGACGGCTTGCTGCACAACGCGTCGATCATTGGCCCGCGTACGCCGATCGAGCAGCTGTCTGGCGAAAACTTCATGCGCGTGATGCACGTCAACGTCAACGCCATGTTCATGCTCACCAGCACCCTGCTGCCGCTGCTCAAGCTGTCTCAGGATGCCTCGGTGGTGTTCACTTCCAGCAGCGTCGGTCGCAAGGGTCGCGCGTATTGGGGCGCTTACGGCGTCTCCAAGTTCGCCACCGAAGGTTTAATGCAAACATTGGCCGACGAAGTCGATACCGTGGCACCGATGCGCTCCAACAGCATTAACCCGGGCGCTACCCGCACCAGCATGCGCGCCCAGGCTTATCCCGGTGAAAACCCGCTGAACAACCCGACGCCCGAGGAGATCATGCCGGTCTACCTCTACCTGATGGGTCCGGACAGCACCGGCATCAACGGCCAGGCGTTCAACGCTCAGTAACGCCCGCGCAATGCTTTTGTGCTGCGACGGCTTCCCGTCGCGGCACTCAACGTGCGCCACAGCCACACTGATGCAAGTCAAACAACTGTCACCGCGTTCGGAAAAATTTTTAAAACAACTATCAAGCTATTGATTTATAACGCTTTATATTCGACTGAACTGAATGGCACGACTTTCGCTCTAAATTTGCTCAGACACGCAGTGTGAAAGCAATCGGGCGGACGCCATATGAAATCACCTTCCCAGACCAACGCAATTGACTTCGATGTTGCCAAATTGCAACGCCTGGGCCTTGGTCAGCAATCTTCCCTTCGGGAGAGGCCTGTCAGCCTTGCGCAACTGCGCCAGAAGCTGAGCCTGCAGCTGCAAACCAGTCTTGAGCCGCAACGCATTCTCGGGCTCTTCTTTCGTGAAATTCAGCGACTTGTACCGCTCGACACCTTGATCTATCAGCACAAGGCCAGCGACTTGCGCCTGGAGTTCGGCCTGCGCGGCCATCACTCGATCAGCTACAGCCTCAGCCATGAAGGCGAGCATCTGGGTGATCTGATGTTCCGCCGCAATCAGCGGTTCAGTGAACAGGAACAGTGCCACCTTGAGTCGCTGCTGTCCGCATTGATGTATCCGATGCGCAATGCCTTGCTCTACCGCGCCGCCACCCAAAGTGCCTTGCGCGATCCGCTCACGGACACCGGCAACCGCATCGCCATGGATCAGACCCTGCAACGGGAAATCGAGATGGCGCGTCGGCATCTGCAACCCTTGTCGCTGCTGATGCTGGACATCGATCACTTCAAACACATCAATGACAACCACGGACACAGCGCCGGCGATGACGTGCTCAAGGCCGTCGCAGCCTCGATCAAAAGCCAGTTACGCAACGTGGACATGGTTTTCCGGTTTGGTGGCGAGGAGTTCCTGATCCTGCTGTCCAACACCAACCGAGAAGCGGCCGCCCTGGTCGGCGAGCGACTGCGGTTTGCCGCGCAGGCTGAGGATTATGCTGCCGATGGCAATAGGGTCGAGCTGACGGTCAGCCTTGGCTGCTCGACCCTATTGCCCGGCGAGTCTGCCGATAGCCTGTTGCGACGGGCCGACAGTGCGTTGTATGTGGCCAAGCGCGAGGGGCGCAACCGATTGGCGATGGCGGGCTGAACATCCGCCAGAGCGGGCTCGCTGGTGCAGCGGCCCGCATGGACAGGTATTAGCGACTAGTACCGCGCAAATCCCCCACCAACCCTTGCAACCGGACGGGTTCTGCCGATTCAACCGACACCGCAGGCCCTGCCACCAGCGTCACCCGCGACCACAACCGGCGAAACACGCCCTTTTGCGGGTCGCGGCTGAAGAAACTTCCCCACAAACCCTGCAATGCCAACGGGATCACCGGCACCGGCGTCTGTTCGAGAATCCGCGTCAGCCCGCCCTTGAACTCGTCGATCTCGCCATCGGCGGTCAATTTGCCCTCAGGGAAGATGCACACCAACTCACCGTCCTTCAGATATTGAGCAATGCGCGTGAACGCTTTTTCATAGATCTGAATGTCTTCCTGCCGCCCCGCGATCGGAATGGTCCCGGCCGTGCGAAAGATAAAGTTCAGCACTGGCAAGTTGTAGATCTTGTAATACATCACAAAGCGAATTGGCCGACGCACCGCACCGCCAATCAGCAATGCATCGACGAAGGACACGTGATTGCACACCAGCAACGCCGCGCCTTCATCGGGAATCAGCTGCAGATTGCGATGCTCCACGCGGTACATGGAATGGCTGAGCAGCCAGATCATGAAGCGCATGCTGAACTCGGGGACGATGCTGAAGATGTAGGCGTTGACGCCGATGTTCAGCAGCGACACCACCAGGAACAACTGCGGGATCGACAGCTTGACCATGCTCAGCAAGACGATCGAGACAATCGCCGAGATCACCATGAACAGCGCGTTGAGAATATTGTTGGCGGCAATCACCCGCGCCCGCTCGTTCTCGGGGGTACGTGATTGAATCAGCGCGTACAGCGGCACGATGTAGAAACCACCGAACACGCCAAGCCCCAGAATGTCGATCAACACCAGCCAGGCGTGGCCAAAACCCAGGACTTCGATCCAGCCATGGCCGGTAACGCTGTCGGGAATCCCCCCGGAATGCCACCACAGCAGCAGACCAAACACGGTCAGGCCGAACGAGCCGAACGGCACCAGACCGATCTCGACTTTGCGTCCGGACAGTTTTTCGCAGAGCATCGAACCGAGTGCGATACCGACCGAGAACACGGTAAGAATCAGCGTCACCACGGTTTCGTCGCCGTGCATCCACTCCTTGGCGTAGGCCGGGATCTGCGTCAGATAAACCGCCCCGACAAACCAGAACCACGAGTTGCCGACAATCGAACGCGACACTGCTGGGGTCTGCCCCAAGCCCAGCTTCAACGTGGCCCAGGACTGGCTGAAGATGTTCCAGTTCAGACGCATTTCAGGTGAGGTGGCCGCCGCCCGTGGAATGCTGCAACTGGCCAGATACCCGAGCACCGCAATACCGATGATCGCGGTGGAGACGATTGGCGCGTAATAACTGGACGACATCATGATCCCGGCGCCGATGGTCCCGGCGAGGATCGCCAGGAAGGTGCCCATTTCCACAAGGCCGTTGCCACCCACCAGCTCTTCGTCACGCAAGGCCTGCGGCAGGATCGAGTATTTCACCGGCCCGAACAGCGCTGAGTGAGTGCCCATGGCAAACAGCGCCACCAGCATCAGCGACAGGTGATCGAACATGAAACCGACTGCGCCGACCGCCATGATGGCGATTTCCCCGAGCTTGATCAGACGGATCAATGCGTCCTTGGCGAACTTTTCACCGAACTGCCCGGCCAGTGCCGAGAACAGAAAAAACGGCAGGATGAACAGCAGCGCACACAGGTTGACCCAAATCGAGCGATCACCCTCGATAGTCAGCTTGTAGAGAATGGCGAGGATCAGCGACTGCTTGAAGATGTTGTCGTTGAACGCCCCGAGCGACTGCGTGACGAAGAATGGCAGGAAGCGCCGGGTGCGAAGCAAGGTGAACTGTGAGGAGTGACTCATCTTCCATGTGTCCCTGATGTGGGGTAGAGAGTGGCGTGGATACCGTTATTGGAATATCGAACGACGATCCAGGCCACACATTACCTATCTTCGCCGGTTATTTCTTCAATCCGGCTATGCACGGCGAGACAAATAACTCGCCCCGCCACGCCCCTTGCACCGTCCGTTTGGCGACGATCAGCCACATCACCGCCAGCAACACCACCAGCACGCAGCCGAAAGCACTGAAAAACGTCAGGTTCAAGGTGCTGGCCAGTTTCAACGTCGCCAGAGAATAGACGCCCAACGGGAAGGTAAAACCCCACCAGCCGAGATTGAAAGGGATACCAACGCGCAGGTAACGCAGGGTGATGAGCACCGCGAGCAGCATCCACCACAGACCAAAGCCCCACAGCGTAATCCCGGCCACCAACCCCAGCCCTGCGGCGATTTCACCGATGCCCGGCAGACCGTTGGCCGCAAAGATGGCCGGCGCATCGGCACCCAGCAGCAACATGCCCAGCGCTCCGGTGCCGATTGGGCCCAGCGCCAGCCAGCTGGAGGCGGCCATGTTTTCGTGGGGTAACTTATGCAGCGCCATGCGCAGCAGCAGGATGGTCAGAATGCTGAACGCCACCGGTAAGGAATAGGCCCAAAGCACGTAGCTCGTCACCAGCACCACCTGTTGCGAATGGGCATCCGCCAGGTGCGGCGCCAACAGACCACCGCTGGCGGCCGCCACTTCCGCCGCCACCACCGGCAACAGCCAGACGGCAGTCATCTGGTCGATGCTGTGTTCCTGACGGGTGAACATCAGGTAGGGAATCAGCACGCCGCACGCCAGCGACATCGCCACATCCAGCCACCACAGCACCTCGGCGACATGAATCACGCCATCGCCCCGACGCGGCAAACCGAACAACAGAAAGCCATTGATGATGGTCGCCAGGCCCATAGGGATGGTGCCAAAAAACATCGACACCGTGGAGTGGCCGAAAATCCGCCGCGCCTCATCAAAAAACAGCACCCAACGCGCCGTGTATAACGTCGTGAACAAAACGAACAGCCCAATGTTGAACAGCCAAAGGGCTTCGGCAATCGCGCGCAAACCGGGGTTTGCAAAAGGCAGCTGCGCCAGCGCCAACGCCAACACGCCGGTGCCCATGGTGGCGGCGAACCAGTTCGGCGTGAACTGGCGGATGACTTCGCGTGGGTGCTGCAAATGACTGAAAGGCTTGAAACCGGCTGGGGCAGTGTTGGGGCATGTCATGGTGAACTCCTGTCCTCTGGTGAGGTGGAGCTCATGGTAGGTCTGAATCGAATATCGATATAACGGTTAATATCTCTAACTGTTATCTGTTTTGCAGATAAGCGTCAGACGCTGCCTTCAGTCTCGATCACCAGGATTCGCGCCGCCCCCTGCGGATGGGCAACGTGCTCGGTACCGACATCGGCGTAAAAGATATCGCCTACGCCCAATACCACTTGTTTCTCCTGACCGTCTTCGCGATAACGCATCTGCACGACGCCATCCAGCACCACGAACACTTCTTGCCCATCATTGACGTGCCATTTATAGGGCTGATCGGTCCAGTGCAAACGCGTGGTGATGCCGTTCATGTTGGCGATATCCAACGCGCCCCAGGCACGGTCAGCGGTGAAGGAGTTGCTGCGGATGATTTTCATGCGGAGGGTCCGTCGAAATGAATAGCGGTGCCAAGGCTAGCGGTCATCGAACTTCGACGCCACAGACTTTCACGGACCGCTGACGCATCAATGTGAGCAGAGCGCCGACCGAGAGAATAATCAGCACCGCGCCGTAACCATCGGTGGTGGCCACCAGCCCAAAGGTCCGGGTCAAGCTCCCAGCCAGCAACGACGGCAAGCAGAAAGCCAGATAACTGAGCACGTAGAAAGCCGACATCAACCCTGCCCGTTCATGGGGCAAGGCCAGCGGCACGACACTGCGCAACGCCCCCAGGAAACCGGCGCCGAAACCGCACCCGGCCACCAGCGTCCCGACGAAAAACAGCGTCAGGCTGGCGCTGTGCACCGCCATCAGAATCAGCGCGATGCCGACAGGCAGCAGACTGCCGCCCAATCGCAAGACCTTGTCGGCCGGCTGATTGCGCAGGGTGTAGATCATCAACGCGCCGGTCACCGTCAACACAGCCACCGTCGCACCGCCAATCAGATTTGAGGTCGATCCGGTGGCCGTGCGAACCAGAGACGGAGCCAAAGAAGCGTAAAAACCACCGAGCGCCCACACCGTGATGTTGATCGGCAGCACCAACCACAACGCGCGCCGCGCCTGGATCGGCACATGCAATGTCGGGCGCAGCGAAGCCCAGGCTCCCGGTTGCCGACTGACGCTTTCCGGCAAGCGCCAGACGTACAGTGCCTGCATCACAAACAGTGCGACCAACACCCAATAGGTCAACTGCAACGGCAGCGGTGCAAACTCGGCCAACAAGCCGCACCCCATGGCACCCGCCGCCATGCCCAGCAACGGCGCAACACTGTTGACCAGCGGCCCTTGCTGGCGATCGGTGTCCAGCAGCGCCGCACTCAATACGGCAGTGGCCATCCCCGTGGCAAAACCCTGAAGCACTCGTGCACTGATCAACCAGGCGACACTGTCTGCATCGATAAACAGCAGCATCGCCAGCATGTTCAACATCACAGCGGTAAAAATCACCGGTTTGCGCCCCAGGTAATCCGAGAGCGAACCGACCGTGAGCAACGCCGCCAGCAAGCTAATGGCGTACACGCCGAAAATCAGGGTGAGGGTCGCTGCCGAAAACTGCAGGTGTTCCTGGTACAAGTGATACAACGGCGTCGGCGCCGTGGACGCGGCGAGAAAACTGAGTAAGGTAATCGCCAGGAACCACAGGCTTGAACGATTGGAAGTTGAACTGGACATGGGCATACTCCGCAAAAGCTAACTTTTCGCTTTTGCGGAGTGTGCTACTGGCTGGCGCTTAAAGCAAATTCTTTGTCTTAAGGTTCGATGCATGGCTATTAAAGAAGGATTACGCCCGGGCGGTAGAAGCGCCCGAGTGCAAGAGTCGGTTCATTCGGCGGTCCGCGATCTTCTCGAAGAACAGGACCGTGCCACCGTGACCGTCCCGCAAATCGCCGCGCGCGCCGGCGTCACGCCGTCGACCATCTACCGGCGCTGGGGCGATCTGTCGGTGTTGCTGGCGGATGTTGCCCTCGCCCGCATGCGCCCCGAGAGCGAGCCGGCCAATACCGGCAGCCTGCGCGGTGACGTGCGCGCCTGGGCGGAGCAGTATCTGGACGAGATGAGTTCCGAGCCCGGCCGCCACATGTTGCGCGACGTGCAATGCAGCACCACACCGGCCGTATGCGCGACGATCATTGGCGGGCAGTTGCAGACGATTATGGATCGTTACCCCGGTCAGCCAAAGCCCAACGTTGATCGGCTGATTAACATGGTGGCGGCGCCGACGGTGTTTCGTATCCTGTTTTCGGCGGCGCCGCTGGAGGTTGGGGAATTGCATCGGTTGATCGAGATTGCGTTGAGTCAGTAAGGCCGCCTTCGCGGGCAAGCCACGCTCCCACAGGTTTCGTGTTGACCGCATGATTCGGATACGACACGAAACCTGTGGGAGCGTGGCTTGCCCGCGAAGAGGCCCGCTTAGGCGCCCAAGATCCAACTGGCACACACCCTGCGGCACCCCGCCGCGCCGCGACCTTGGTCGACACTGACTAACCCCTGACATCGTGCGAGACTGTCTGTCCGGGCGCGAATCCCGGGTGTCTTTTGTCTGGAGTTCCCATGTCGCTGTCCAGCGGGCTGATCGCCGCCGTCGCCCTGGCCTATATGGCCATCTTGTTCGCCATCGCCTTCTACGGCGACCGTCGCAGCACGCCGTTGCCGCCGCGGGTGCGCGCCTGGGTGTACAGCCTGTCGCTGGCCGTTTATTGCACCAGCTGGACCTTCTTTGGCGCCGTGGGCCAGGCCGCCGAACAGCTCTGGTCTTTCCTGCCAATCTACCTCGGGCCGATCCTGCTGCTGGTGTGCGCGCCGTGGGTCCTGCAAAAAATGGTGATGATCAGCAAGCAGGAGAACATCACCTCCATCGCTGACTTCATCGCCGCGCGCTATGGCAAATCCCAGTCGCTGGCGGTGGTGGTGGCGCTGATCTGCCTGGTCGGCGTGTTGCCCTACATCGCGTTGCAACTGAAGGGCATCGTGCTCGGGGTGAACTTGCTGATCGGCGCCGGTGCCGACGCCATGGGCACGCGCGCCCAGGACACCGCGTTGATCGTGTCGCTGGTGCTGGCGCTGTTCACCATCGTCTTCGGTACCCGCAACCTGGACGCCACAGAACACCACCGCGGCATGGTGCTGGCGATTGCGTTCGAATCGCTGGTCAAGCTGTTCGCTTTTCTCGCGGTCGGTGCGTTTGTGACCTACGGCCTGTACGACGGTTTCGAAGACCTGTTCGACCAGGCCATGCTCGCACCGCGCCTCGAAGAATATTGGAAGGAAACCATTAATTGGCCGTCGATGGTGGTGCAGACCGGCGTGGCAATGATGGCCATCATCTGCCTGCCCCGACAGTTCCACGTAACCGTGGTGGAAAACATCGACCCTCAGGATCTGCGCCTGGCCAAATGGGTGTTTCCCGCCTATCTGGCGCTGGCGGCACTGTTTGTCGTTCCCATCGCCCTCGCCGGCCAGATGCTGCTGCCGAGCTCGGTACTGCCGGATTCTTTTGTCATCAGCCTGCCGCTGGCCCAATCCCATCCTGCCTTGGCGATGCTGGCGTTTATCGGTGGCGCCTCGGCGGCAACCGGCATGGTGATCGTCGCCAGCGTGGCGCTGTCGACTATGGTTTCCAACGACATGCTGTTGCCATGGTTGCTGCGGCGCAACAACGCCGAACGGCCGTTCGAAGTGTTCCGCCAGTGGATGCTCTCGGTGCGCCGAGTGAGCATCGTGGTGATTCTGCTGCTGGCCTATGTCAGTTATCGCCTGCTCGGCTCGACGGCGAGCCTGGCGACCATCGGCCAGATCGCCTTCGCCGCCGTGACCCAACTGGCGCCGGCCATGCTCGGCGCGCTGTACTGGAAACAGGCCAATCGTCGCGGTGTGTTCGCCGGTCTCGCTGCCGGGACGTTCCTGTGGTTCTACACCTTGATCCTGCCGATTGCCGCCAACAGCCTCGGCTTGTCCTTGAGCAGTTTCCCCGGCCTGGCCTGGTTACACAGCAACCCGTTGAACCTGCCGATTACCCCGCTGACCCAGGGCGTGGTGCTGTCGCTTGCGGGCAACTTCACGCTGTTCGCCTGGGTTTCGGTGCTGTCACGTACCAGGGTTTCGGAACACTGGCAGGCGGGTCGCTTCATCGGCCAGGAAATCAGTGCCCGCCCCAGCGCCCGTTCGATGCTGTCGGTGCAGATCGACGATTTGTTGCAACTGGCGGCGCGCTTCGTCGGCGAAGAACGCGCCCGTCAGAGTTTTATCCGCTTCGCCTACCGCCAAGGCAAAGGTTTCAACCCGAACCAGAACGCCGACGGTGAATGGATCGCCCATACCGAACGTTTGCTGGCCGGTGTGCTCGGCGCTTCTTCGACCCGGGCGGTGGTAAAAGCCGCTATCGAAGGTAGGGAAATGCAACTCGAGGACGTCGTCCGTATCGCCGATGAAGCCTCGGAGGTGCTGCAATTCAACCGCGCGCTGCTGCAAGGCGCGATCGAGAACATCACCCAGGGCATCAGCGTGGTCGACCAGTCGCTGAAACTGGTGGCCTGGAACCGGCGCTATCTGGAGTTGTTCAATTACCCTGATGGGCTGATCAGGCTTGGCCGACCGATTGCCGACATCATTCGCTACAACGCCGAGCGCGGCCTGTGCGGCCCCGGCGAAGCCGAAGTGCACGTCGCCCGCCGCTTGCACTGGATGCGTCAGGGCCGCGCCCATACCTCTGAAAGACTTTTCCCCAATGGCCGTGTGATCGAGCTGATCGGCAACCCGATGCCGGGCGGCGGTTTCGTCATGAGCTTCACCGACATCACCGCGTTCCGCGAGGCTGAGCAGGCGCTGACCGAGGCCAACGAAGGTCTGGAGCGACGGGTTACCGAGCGGACCCACGAATTGTCGCAACTTAACGTTGCCCTGACCGACGCCAAAGGCACCGCGGAGTCGGCCAACCAGTCGAAAACCCGTTTCCTCGCGGCGGTCAGCCATGACTTGATGCAACCGTTGAACGCCGCGCGACTGTTCTCCGCCGCTCTTTCCCACCAAGACGACGGCTTATCCGGCGAGGCGCAGAAACTGGTCCATCACCTGGACACTTCACTGCGCTCGGCCGAAGATTTGATCAGCGACCTGCTGGACATTTCCCGCCTGGAAAACGGCATGATCAACCCTGATTCAAAACCGTTCGTGCTCAATGAGTTGTTCGACACCCTCGGTGCCGAGTTCAAGGCGCTGGCCCGAGACCAGGGGCTGAAATTCCGTGTCAGGGGCAGTACGTTGCGAATCAACAGCGACATCAAACTGCTGCGTCGAATCCTGCAGAATTTTCTGACCAATGCCTTCCGCTACGCCAAAGGCCCGGTGCTGCTGGGCGTTCGCCGGCGCAAGGGCGAGCTGTGCCTGGAGGTCTGGGACCGTGGTCCGGGCATTCCAGAGGATAAACAGCGGGTCATTTTCGAAGAATTCAAACGCCTCGACAGCCACCAGACCCGTGCGGAAAAAGGCCTGGGGCTGGGCCTGGCCATTGCGGACGGACTGTGTCGCGTACTGGGTCATACCTTGCGCGTACGCTCCTGGCCGGGGCGCGGCAGCGTGTTCAGCGTCAGTGTGCCGTTGGCTACCGCTCAAACCGCCCTGCCGACCAGAACCGCCGAACTCAACGGCAAATTGCCGGGCGGCGCGCAGGTGCTGTGCATCGATAACGAAGACAGCATCCTGATCGGCATGAACAGCCTGCTCACCCGCTGGGGTTGTCAGGTTTGGACCGCCCGTAACCGCGATGAATGCGCGGCGCTGCTCAGTGAAGGAATGCGACCGCAATTGGCGCTGGTGGATTACCACCTGGACCATGGCGAGACCGGAACCGAGTTGATGGCATGGTTGCGCACCCAACTGGGTGAGCCGGTGCCTGGGGTAGTCATCAGCGCCGATGGGCGACCAGAGAGGGTGGCCCAGGTGCATGCGGCGGGGCTGGATTACCTGGCAAAACCGGTGAAACCGGCGGCGTTGCGGGCGTTGCTGAGTCGGCATTTGCCGTTGTAGAGATCACTTCTGGTTAGCCCAAACCTGTGGCGAGGGAGCTTGCTCCCGCTCGACTACGTAGTAGTCGCAAAACCTGTGAACCCGATTTGTCAGGCAAACTGCGGTTGCAGAGTTTGGGGCTGCTTCGCAGCCCAGCGGGAGCAAGCTCCCTCGCCACAAATACAATGCAGTCTGAACCTTTCGTATTGGCTTACTCCGGCAACTCGACCAAGCCATCCACATCGGTCATCGCCCGCTCCAGCAAGTCTGCCGGAAGGCTCTTGCTCGCCCGCGCGCCAAGCAACTTGAGCTGCTCGCTACGGCTGACCAGATTGCCACGTCCCTCTGTCAGCTTGTTGCGCGCAGAGCTGTAGGCCTTATCCAGTTGCTGTAACCGATTGCCGACTTCATCCAGATCTTGGATGAACAACACGAACTTGTCGTACAGCCACCCGGCGCGCTCGGCGATTTCCCGGGCGTTCTGGCTTTGGCGCTCCTGCTTCCACAGGCTGTCGATGACGCGCAGGGTCGCCAGCAAAGTGGTCGGACTGACAATCACAATGTTACGGTCGAAGGCCTCCTGAAACAGCGTCGGCTCAGCCTGCAATGCGGCGGAAAACGCCGCTTCGATCGGTACGAAAAGCAGGACGAAATCCAGGCTGTGCAAGCCATCGAGACGCTTGTAATCCTTGCCGGCCAGCCCTTTGACGTGATTACGCAAGGACAGCACATGCTGCTTGATGGCGATCTCGCCGATGGCATCGTCTTCGGCCGCGACGTATTGCTGATAGGCCGTGAGGCTGACCTTGGAGTCGACCACCACCTGCTTGTCACCCGGCAGATAAATGATCACGTCCGGCTGGAAACGCTCACCGTCCGGGCCTTTGAGGTTGACCTGGGTCTGGTACTCACGCCCCTTCTCCAGGCCTGCGTGTTCAAGCACCCGCTCAAGAATCAGCTCACCCCAGTTGCCTTGGGTTTTCTGGCCTTTCAAGGCGCGGGTCAGGTTGGTGGCTTCATCGCTAAGGCGCAGGTTCAGCTGTTGCAGCCGCTCCAGTTCCTTGGCCAGGGAAAAACGTTCGCGGGCTTCAGCCTGATAGCTTTCCTCGACGCGCTTTTCGAAGGACTGGATGCGTTCTTTCAACGGATCGAGCAACTGACCGAGGCGTTGCTGACTGGTTTCGGCAAAGCGCTGCTCGCGCTCGTCGAAGATCTTGCCGGCGAGCTCCGCGAACTGCGCTCGCAGTTCGTCTCGCGAGCCCTGCAGGTCGTCCAGGCGCTGCTGATGGCTTTCCTGCTGCTCACGCAGCTCGGCGTTGAGCGAGGCGGTCTGGGCGTCCAGACGGCGCAACTCGGCCTCTTTGCCGGCGCGTTCCAGATTCCAGGCGTGGGCGGCATCGCGGGCATCGTCACGTTCGATCTGCAGCAGTTCGACTTCACGGCGCACGGCGGCCAGGTCTGCTTGCTTGGCAGCATTGGCCTGGCCCAGATCACCGACTTCATCGCGACAGGCTTCGAGTTGGGCGTTCAATCCGTCCTGGGCCAGATGGGCCGTGGCCAGACGCTCTTCAAGCAGCGCAACCTTTGACTGCGCGGCGCTCGCTCGACGTTGAAGTTCCCAGGCCAGTACCAATAACGGCAGCGCAGCGCCCGCCAGACCGAGCAATGCGCTGGTCAAGTCCATAGCCATAGCCACTCCTGCCAATTGAATAAAGCTTGAAGGTTAACCAAGGCGTCAGGTCTTGGACAGCTCAGTCTTCGATCAGACCAAGCTCCTGCTGGGCGCGCCGATCCCCTGCCCGCGCGGCCTGACGCAAAAGGTCCTGGCCGATTCGGCGATCCCGGGCATTCCCGCATTCACGGCACATCAACTGACCGAGACGGCTTTGCGCGGCCACGACCCCGTCACGGGCCGGCTGTTTGAGCAAACGTCCGGCGAGATGTTTGACGTTGGAGTTTTCGCCCAGACGCGGGCTGTCCAGCAACCACTCAGCCACACGCATCGAAAATCGTTTGGGCGGGGTCACGCTGGGAGGTGTCGAGGTTGCAGAAACTGATACTGAACGAAACTTCATAAAGCACTGTGGGGCAGATCGGAAGGCGCGCCACTCTACTCTTTTTTTCTGACAGGTAAAGCCTAAAAAACCCTGCACGCCCGTCCTAGAGCAAGCGCTTGGGACAATCCACAGAAGCTGTGGATAAGTCAGTGGACAACCGCCTTTGAACTCTCGCAAAGCCCTATGGAATGGGGCCCGCAGTCAAACTGACGATTTTTTCACCAGTTAAAAAAAGCGATGTTTTTCATTGACTTAAATTTCGGTTACAGGCACCCACTGCGTTTGAAGGGAAGATGACAGCGTCGTGACAACGTGCGTGACTTATGTGCACAACTATCTTCGAGGCAGTTATATCGATGCGCTTTTTCGGCGCATTTGGTCGTTTGCTTGGGGGTAAACCTTGGCAAACCCGCGGTCCAGGCTGATCCTGGCCCATTGAACCTCGACTACCAACGGTCGGAATTTGTGCTATTACAGGGCGCGTCTGCGGGTAAAGACCTTCCGAACGCCAAGCCGGACGTTGAATGAGGGGAGTTAAGAGAACTTTTTTCGCTAACTCACTTCCCTTCAGCTATTCAATCCGTTAGTATCCGCGGCGTTAGTACCAAGCTGAAAGTCAATTCTGGTCGAACAAATCCCCCCGGTCAGCCTTCCCCAAGGAAGCCTCCACCGACAAAGCGGGATCGACCACCTCGATGGTTTCCAGGTAAACCTTGCGCCAACACAGCCTTTGAATCGAAAGCAAAGGGTGTTGCGAAGCTCACTTACTCTGACCGAACCAACCTGCAAATTGATCAGGATCTTCACCCCGGGCCCAGAACCTTTGCCCTTGATGTGCTGCCTGCCCTCCTAAGTACCTACCTGCCAGCCCAAGCGCGCCAATTTATCAGCGCTTCAAACTGGCTGCTTTGTTCCAGTCGGGTTCTTCGTTCGACCAATGGTGGTCGTCGTCACTGGAACGTTTTAACTTTGCACGGTTCTTATCCGTGTCGCTTGTAGGAACACCCAATGACTATGTCTACTCAAATCCACACCCAGGATGCGATCCGCACCCTAACCAACGCTTTTGCACCAATGAACTGCCTGATCATGGCTGCTCGCAAAGGCTGCTTCAGCTTCACCCTGGTCAACGAACACGGCATCGCTCGTCACAGTGAACGCCTGTACCCCGATCAATACTCCAGCGCCGAGCCGCTGCAGGCCGTGATCGATCGTACCCGTCAGGCACTGGTTGCCTGATACGCCAGAGAGACTGAAAACCTCAAAAGCCCTGCTCAAAAAGCGGGGCTTTTTATTGCCAAAAAATTCTCTTTTCGCTGTCACCGCTTAAGCACTAACCGATATAACGGTTATAACTCGGAGCCGGAAATATTTTAAAAACAGGCCTTTACGGCGCGAATATGACACTACACTTCAACTCAAGCGGATTGATCCGCTTCCGGCGAGCCTGAGTCGATTCACCCGCTGCCAACGCTCCCTTCAGGTATCGCCGACCCTTTGATGTGTCGAGGGCTTTATGGGTATCGCTGCCAGCGAACTGTGTCGTTATGTGATCCGCCCGACATTGATTTACCTCGGGCGCCATAGCGCAACTGCCGAATCCCTACTGCTGGGCATCGCCGCCAGCCAGTCAGCCTTGGGTACTGCCCTGCATGACCGCCGTGGACACGGCCTGTACCGAATCGCCGAACCCCGCCACCAGGCACTTTGGGACCACTACCTGGCACTGGACCCGGAACGCGCAAGCCTGGTTCGTGGTTTGGCCAGCCAACATGCTTTCCTGAGTGGTCCGCACCTCGAATTGACCGTCAACCTGCGTTACGCCACTGCCATCGCCTGGCTGCTGGTAGAAGAACAGAACACCCCGCTCCCCGAAGCAGACGACCTGCTGGGAATGGCCCGCATCTGGCGCCAGACCTTCCAGCCTCAAGGACGCCTGAGAGACTTCACCTGCGCCTGGCAAACCTGTGTATCAGCGCTGAATCAGGTCGCCTGCTAATCCGCTATTTCCACAAGATCGCGCAAATGCTGCGAATTTGGTCGGATTGTCCTACAAAACCGCTCTAAATCAAGCGATACAGCCTATAGCGCTGGGACGAAAATGTTGGTAATTTTCGCCCCGGTGATCACAAGGAGTTCTAATAATGAAAAAAGTAATGCTCAAAACCACCCTTAGCCTCGCCGTTACCTTGGCATCCACCCAGATCTTTGCAAGTGGCTTCGCCATCAACGAACAGAGCATCAGCGGGATGGGTACAGGTTTTGCTGGGCGATCTTCAGCTGCCGACGACGCAAGCACTATTTTTGGCAACCCTGCCGGCATGTCGCGTCTCAAGCGCGAACAAGTGACCGGCGGCGCTGCATTCCTCGACGCACACACCGATATCAGTGATGCCAGTTCCCGTCCGAACGGTGGCACCAACGACGGCGACATGGTTCCATTCATCGCCGTGCCGATGGGCTACTACGTAAAGCCAATCGATGACCACTGGGCATTCGGTATCGGCGTGTATGCCCCGTTCGGCCTGGTCACCGATTACGAGAACGGCTTTGCCGGCCGTTACTTCGGTAGCAAAAGCGAAGTCAAAATCGTGACCCTGCAGCCAACCGTCAGCTACGCCTTCAACGACAAGGTGTCGATCGGTTTCGGTCCGACCATCAACCGCATTGACGGCAAGCTGGAGTCGAACGTGTCGCTGAACCCACGCGCAGCGGACGGCACCGTCAAGATCAAGGGCGACGACACTGCGCTGGGCTACAACATCGGTATCCTGGTTCAAGCCACCGACAGCACTCGCGTCGGCCTGACCTACCACTCGAAAGTGAAGTACAAGCTTGAGGGCGATACCAAGGTCAATTACAGCCTGCTCGGCGCACTGGGTCAGAACCCAAGCCAGAAGTACGACGCGTCGCTGGACATCACCACGCCCGAGTCCGTGGACTTCTCGGTCACTCACCAGCTGGACGACCAATGGACTCTCTACGCGGGCAGCACCTGGACCCGCTGGAGCCGCCTGAAAGAAATCTCCGTCGAGAACGAAGGCGTTCCTGCCGCTCTGGCCGCACGCGGCTTTGGCACCATCACTGAAGAACAGAACTGGCACGACACCTGGGCTCACGCTATCGGCGCTTCCTACCAGCTGAACAAGCAATGGGTACTGCGTACCGGTCTGTCGGTTGACCAGGCACCGACCAATAACGAAAACCGTTCCCCACGCATCCCGACTGGCGATCGCAAGATTTTCAGCCTGGGCGCTGGTTGGAGCCCGACCGACGACCTGACCATCGACGTTGCGTACTCGTACCTGGTCGAAGAGTCGGTCAAGGTCAACAACAGCAACGGCCGCCAGACCTACAGCGCCAAGTATGAAAACTCGGCGAACGGTTTCGGTGTTGGTGCGACCTACCGTTTCTGATTCACGGCGCGCCTGAATCCCTCGCCGCCTGAATTGAAAAAGCCCCGCTCTCTTGTACAGAGGCGGGGCTTTTTAACGGGTGGTGGATCAGGGTGGCGAGGCCAAGGCTTTCTCCACTGCAGCGATGAACTCGGGATCGTCAGGCGTGGTCAGGCTGGAGAAATTGGCGATCACCTTGCCTTTGCGATCGACCACGTATTTGTAGAAGTTCCACTTCGGCGCGGTGCTCTGCTTGGCGATGATTTTGAACAAGTGAGTCGCGCCATCACCGCGGACTGTCTGCGGTTCAGTCATGGTGAACGTCACGCCGTAGTTCACGTAACAGACCTTGGCGGTCTCTTCGCCATCCTTGGACTCTTGCTTGAAGTCGTTGGACGGAACGCCAATCACCTCCAGCCCCTGATCCTTGTAACGCTGATTCAGCGCCTCAAGGCTTTTGAACTGCGGGGCGAAACCACAGAAGCTTGCGGTATTGACCACCACCAGCGGTTTACCGGCGAAGCGCTGGCACAGGTCGATGGATTCCTTGGCGCGCAGCTTGGGCAAGGAGCCTTGCAAAAGGTCCGGGCACTCTGCCGCTTGAGCCCATCCACTAAACGCTACCAGTAACGCGGGAACAGCGAGCCAGCGCATCAGCATGTCGGTGCATCCTTGAGAAGTCGTCAACAACGAAGTTACTCGCCCTCACCTCCTGCTAGCAAGCACCCATGCCCAGTTGCATCAACGCCAGCCCGCCCTGATGCCAGCCCCACCACGACAGGGCCAGCAGCAAGGCGCAGGCAGCGACGACAGCGATCCGCGGCCAGAGGCTGTTCATAGCGCACTCATCTGTTTTTGCAGACGCACCACCGGCCGCTCACGCACCGGCCAGTTCAGGGCTGCGGCGAACAGGCTCAAGAGAATCGCTACTTGCCAGATCAAGTCATAGCTCCCGGTTCGGTCGTACACCACCCCGCCCAACCAGCCGCCGAGGAACGATCCGAGCTGGTGAAACAGGAAAACAATCCCACCGAGCATGGACAGATTTCGCACGCCGAACAAGGTCGCGATGGTGCCGTTGGTCAAGGGCACCGTCGACAGCCACAGGAAACCCATCGCCATGCCAAACAGGTACGCGGTGGTCGTCGTGACCGGCGCCCACAGGAACAACCCAATCACCACCGCCCGCAGCAGATACAGACCCGTGAGCAAACGCGGCTTGGACATCCGCCCGCCGAGCCAGCCCGCCGTGTAGGTACCGAAAATATTGAACAGCCCGATCAACGCCAGCACCGTAGTGCCAACAGTCGCCGGCAGGTGCTGATCCACCAGATAAGCCGGCAAGTGCACGCCGATGAATACCACCTGGAAACCGCAGACAAAGAAGCCGAACGCCAGCAGCCAGAACCCCGAATGGGAACAGGCTTCGCGCAAGGCTTCGGACAGCGTTTGTTCATGGCCGAACACCGGTAGCGGCTTGTCCTTGAGCATGCTCACCAGCGGCACGATCAGCGCCACCAGCAGGCCCAACACCAGCAATGCCGCAGACCAGCCGAGCCAGCCGATCAACCCCAGCGTACCGGGCACCATGGCGAACTGGCCGAAAGAACCGGCGGCGCTGGCAATGCCCATGCCCATGCTGCGTTTCTCTGGCGGCACCGCGCGGCCAACCACGCCAAGGATCACAGAGAACGAAGTGCCCGACAGGCCAATACCGATCAACAAGCCGGCACTCAGGGACAAGGTCACGGCCGAATCCGACAGGCCCATGAACACCAGACCCAATGCATACAGGACACCGCCGATCAGCACCACTTTCGCGGCGCCAAAGCGATCGGCCAGCGCACCGGTGAATGGCTGCGCCAGGCCCCAGATCAGGTTCTGCAAGGCAATGGCGAAGGCAAACGTCTCACGCCCCCAGCCGAACTCGGCACTCATCGGCGCCAGAAACAGCCCGAAGCCGTGCCGTACGCCCAAGGACAACGCGAGAATCAGCGCACTCCCCAACAGAATCCAACCGCACGTACGCCACATCGATGTCATTCTTATTCTCCGGTAGCGGGTATATACCCGCTTAAGATCGGAAAAACCAGCATCACGCCAGTTCGTCCAGCAGTCGCAGCAAGGTTTCACGTTTCTCGGCACCCAGACGGTCGATCAACCGCTGCTGCGCCGCTTCCCACGCCGGCAAGGCCGCTGTCAGCCGTTCAGCACCGGCCTCGGTGAGCAGGACGATGCGGTTACGCATGTCTTCGCCCTCGACCAGCATCAGCAGGCCCTCGCCTTCCAGCACCCGCAGATTGCGCCCCAAGGTGCTGCGATCCAGCCCCATGGCCTCGGCCAACGTGGAAATACTCGGTTTATCCAGACGCTGCAAATTACACAGCAGAGAATACTGGGCAACGTTGATCCCGAAGCCGTCGAGCGCGCCGTCGTAGTGCCTGCTGACGCCACGGGCGGCGCGACGCAGGTTGATGCATAAACATTGGGAGTCGAGCATGGTGCGTGTATATACCCGCGGTTGAGTTAAATCAAGTGACATGATGTGGGAAGTTCAGCAGATCGCCAATCCCACCAGTACCGCGACTTCGAGGATTTCCAGCAACGCCCCCGCCGTATCGCCCGTCGTACCGCCTAATCGCCGCAGCATCACCTGCCGCAACCAGACAAACACCAACGCCGCCAATGCCACTGCCAACACGCCGCTGAGCCCGGCGATCAAAACACACGCCAACGCACTGACCGCCAACACCAGCTTGCCCGCCAAACGTGGCAGGTGATCGGCCAGCGCTTGCCCCAACCCGCCGGCACGCACATAAGGCGTGGTCAGGAATAACCCCAGCATCGCGCTGCGTCCGATCATCGGAACGATGATCAGGACAACGGCGTGTTGCTGCTCGATCAATGCCAGCAACGCGGCGAACTTGAGCAGCAACACCAGCACCAGCGTCACGACCGCAAGCGGGCCGCTGCGCGGGTCCTTCATGATCTTCAACGTGCGCTCACGATCGCCGAACCCACCGAGCCACGCATCGGCGCTATCGGCCAGGCCGTCGAGGTGCAAGGCACCACTGAGCAACACCCAAACGCTCAGCAACAGCGCTGCATGAAGCAACAACGGGGTGCCCAGTAACAGCCAGTTGAACGCCCATAAAATCCCGCCAAACAGCAGGCCGACGAGGGGGTAAAACAGCAGCGACCGTCCCGACTCCTGTGGCGTCGGCATGCCCGGCAGACGAACCGGCAAACTGCTCAAAAATTGCAGGGCGATCCAGAACGGCAACATGGTCAGGTCGCTTCCCTTAACAACACGCCGGATTCGACCGACAGCGAAAACAACGCGCCATGCCCGACTTCGACGTTGAGCAACTGCTCACGAGGCAAACCCCGCGCCTGAGCCAGCAACAAACGCATGACCCCGCCGTGACTGATCAGCAACACCCGTTCGCCGGCGTAGGCGGCATGCAAACGCTCAACGGCCGCCAACACTCGCGTCGAAAAATCCACCACCGGCTCACCCTGAGGTGGCGTAAACGCATAAGGGTCGGCCCAGAACGATCCCAACGCCTCGGCATCGGTGTCCATCAGCGCCGCGGCGCTCTGCCCTTCCCAGGCGCCGAAGTGCAGCTCCTGCACGTCTTTATCCAACTGCACCGGCAAACCCAGTTGCGCGCCGAGTTCTTGTGCAAATCGCGCACACCGCTGCAGTGGCGAGCTGACCAAACGATCCCATGGCCCCTGCTCGACCACCGCCGCGCGCATCTGCGCCCAGCCCTTGTCGGTCAGCGCATCGTCAAGGCTGCCGCGCAAGCCGCCGCCGAGTTCGGTTTCGCCGTGGCGCAACAGGTCCAGGCGCAAGGTCATGCCGGACGGTCCGCCACAGCGGCCTCGGCGAAGGTCGCCATCTGCCCGTGAAGGTCGCACGCCAGACGCAGCAACGGCACGGCCAGCGCCGCGCCACTGCCCTCGCCCAGACGCAGGCCGAGGTCCAGCAGCGGTTCGGCATTCAGGGTTTCCAGTACATGACGATGACCCGGCTCGGCGCCGCGATGACCAAACAACAGCCACTGACGGCATTCAGGATTCAACCGCACCGCCACCAACGCCGCGACGCTGCAAATGAACCCGTCCACCAGCACCGCGACGCCTGCCTGGGCACACGCCAGATACGCGCCGACCAGCGCAGCGATTTCAAAACCGCCGAGGTTGTACAGGGTTTGCAGCGCATCGCCGCGTTGAGCGTTGTGCAGTGCCAAAGCACGCTCGATAACGTGAGCTTTATGGCTGACACCCGCCGCATTCAAACCCGTACCCGGCCCGGCAAGATGCACCACCGGGCAATCGAGCAAGGCACACGCCAACGCGCTGGCTGCGGTGGTATTGCCGATACCCATCTCGCCACCGATAAACAACTGCGCACCCGCCGCGATGGCGCGCTGCACGCTGTCGCGGCCGGCCTGCAAAGCGAGTTCGCCGTGAGCCGGCGTCATGGCCGACCCTTCGACGAAATTCGCTGTGCCCGGGCCGATGTTCAAATGACGCACACCCGGCAAATTCAACGACGGCGTGACGGTCCCAAGGTCGACCACTTCCAGGGAGGCCCCGAGTTGCCGCGCCAACACGCTGATCGCCGCGCCACCGCTGACGAAGTTGTGCAGCATCTGCCCGGTGACTTCCTGAGGAAATGCCGACACCCCTTCCGCGACCACGCCGTGGTCACCGGCAAAAATCGCGATCCACAGCTGATCGAGTCTCGGCTTGACCTGCCCCTGTAACCCGGCCAATTGCACGGCGACCGACTCAAGCCGACCGAGGGAGCCGGCAGGCTTGGTCAGCTGCTGTTGACGGGCCTGCGCCTGCTCGACCGCTTGAGCATCGATCGGCTTGCAGGGGTTCAGCCACCAGGATTGAGTCATAACGCAGTTCCTTTCAAAGTCAGGGGCAGGCCGGCGACGGTCAGGACGACTCGCTCACAGCGCTCGGCCAACGCTTGATGCAGCCAACCGGCTTCATCGACATAGCGGCGAGTCAACTCGCCCAGCGGCACGACACCCATGCCGGTCTCGTTGCTGACAAAAATGATTTCACCCGGCAACGACGCCAGGCAGTCCAGCAACGCATCACGTTCGGCCGACAGCCGCTCGGTGTCGTCGAGCATCAGCAGATTGGTCATCCACAACGTCAGGCAATCCACCAACAGGCACCGATCGGCGCTGGCGGTTTCGCGCAGGACGCGGGCGAGTTCCACAGGCTCTTCAACCAATGCCCATTCGGCCGGACGACGGGCGCGGTGATGGGCGACCCGTTCGTTCATTTCACCGTCGAGTGGTTGACTGGTGGCGATGTACGTCACTGCCAGTGCGCTGTTGGAGGCGAGTTTTTCGGCCAGGCGACTTTTGCCGGATCGGGCGCCGCCGAGGATCAGTTGGAGCATGGTTCATTCCTTCAAATTGGCGGTGTGGTGTCGGGCCTCTTCGCGGGCAAGCCTCGCTCCTACAGGTACGGTGGCGTCCTTGTAGGAGCGAGGCTTGCCCGCGAAGGCGTCCTCAAAACACCTCAAATCCCACAGAGCTGACGCAGCAGCGAGGTATCCAGATGCTTCTCCACCAGATCCGCCAGCCGTTCGATATCGCGCTCACGCAACGCGTGATAATCCACGTCCTGCACCGCCTGCAAACCTGCCCAGCGCAACAGCGCACTGCACGCCGCGGGCGATTCAAACAGCCCATGCAGATAGGTGCCGAAAATCTGCCCGTCCTCGCTTTGCGCACCGTCGCAGCGACCGTCGTCCAGTTGCACGGCGGCGTTTTCCAACGCCGGCCCGGTGGTCACGCCGGCATGAATTTCATAGCCGCTGACCGGCGCGTCTTCCAGCGCCAGACGCCCGCGCACATTGCGCAGCTGCTTCTCCTCTTCGAGCTGCGTTTCGAACGCCAGCAAACCCAGACCGGCGCTGGAACCCGGTGCACCTTCAAGGCCCAGCGGATCGTGTACCTGTTCACCGAGCATTTGCAGACCACCGCAGATGCCCAGCACTTTGCCGCCATAACGCAGATGACGACTGATCGCAGTGTCCCAGCCATTGGCCCGCAGATACGCGAGGTCGCTGCGCACGCTTTTCGACCCGGGGAGAATCATCAGGTCGGCCGGTGGAATCGCCTGGCCAGGGCCGATGAATTGCAGATCCACCTGCGGGTGCAAGCGCAGCGGATCAAAGTCGGTGTGGTTGCTGATGCGCGGCAGTACCGGCACCAGCACTTTCAGCACCTGGTCGGCCTTGTCAGTCTGACGCTGGTCGATGCCGTCCTCGGCTTCCAGGTGCAGGTCCATCACGTAAGGCAGCACGCCGATCACCGGTTTGCCGGTGCGCGCTTCCAGCCAGTCGAGGCCCGGTTGCAGCAACGCAATGTCCCCGCGAAAACGGTTGATGATGAAGCCTTTGACCCGCGCCTGCTCGCTGGGCGACAGCAGTTCCAGGGTGCCCACCAGATGCGCGAAAACCCCGCCGCGATTGATGTCGGCGATCAGCACCACCGGGCAATCCACCGCCTCGGCAAAGCCCATGTTGGCGATGTCGCCGGCGCGCAGATTGATCTCGGCCGGCGAGCCCGCGCCTTCGACCATGACCACCGGATACGCCGCGCTCAGCCGCTCATGGGAGGCCAGCACCGCTTGCATGGCGATGGTTTTGTAGTCGTGATAGGCAACGGCGTTCATCGTCGTGACCGCACGACCATGGATGATCACTTGGGCGCCGGTGTCGCTGTTGGGTTTGAGCAGCACCGGATTCATGTCGGTGTGCGGCTCAAGGTTGGCCGCCTGAGCCTGCACCGCTTGCGCGCGACCGATCTCGCCACCGTCGGCGGTCACGGCACTGTTGAGCGCCATGTTCTGCGGCTTGAACGGCACGACGCTGACGCCCTGACGCGTGACCCAGCGGCACAACGCCGTCACCAGCGTACTTTTACCGGCGTCGGACGTAGTGCCCTGCACCATCAAAGTGGCGCCCTGCACCATTAATGTGGCGCCTTGCACCTTCAACCCAGTCATTGGCTTTCCTTGGCGTAGGCTTCGAACGCTTGCGCGAGACGTGTCCAGTCGGCGTCATCGGCGGGCAAACCGAAACGCAGGCTGCTGGTGTGCGTGAACAAGCGCAGCAGAATGCCGCGCCGGGCCATGAACTCATGCAGTGCTTCGGCGCGTTCGGTAATCAGCCATTGAAACAAGGCGCAGCCGCCCTGGGGTGTGTAGCCGTGCTGTTCAAGCAGCAGCGCCAGACGCTCACTGGCCTCTTCAGCGCGAACCCGTTGCCGGGCTTGCCCTTCGGTATCCAGCAGACAAGCCTGACCCAGCATCCGAGTCGGCCCGCTGACCGCCCACGGTCCCACTTGCTCGGCCAGCAATTTGAGCAACTTGCGCTCGGCCAGCACGAAACCCAGGCGCACACCGGCCAAACCGAAAAACTTGCCGAAGGAACGCAACACGATCAACCCGACCTGATGGGCAAAAGGTGCCAGGCTCAGCGGCGGCGTGTTGTCCATGAACGCCTCGTCCACCACCAGCCAGCCACCGCGCTGGGCCAGCCGCGAGTGCCAGTCCAGCAGCCGACTCGGTGTCAGGCTCAGGCCAGTAGGATTGTTCGGGTTGACCACCACCAGCACGTCGAGGCTGTCGAGATAGAAGTCGACTTCCTGCTCCAGCACTTCACGCACGATGTAGCCATTGCGTCGCCACGCTTCGGCGTGTTCGGCGTAACACGGCGAGAGCACGCCGACCTTGCCCGCCCGGCGCAAACGCGGCAGCAACTGGATCGCCATTTGCGAGCCGGCTACTGGCAGCACCTGAGCGGCGCCGTAATAATCACAGGCCGCCTGCTCCAAACCGTCATCGGTTTCCGGCAAACGCGCCCAGGCCCGCAACGGGATCTCCGGCACCGGAAACGGCCAAGGCGCGAGGCCGCTGGACAGGTCGAGCCAATCGGCTTCGGCGATGCCGTACTCGAGCGCCGCCTTGCGTAACCGACCACCGTGCTCAAGCATAGAATTCAGCCCCCACGCAGAGGATCAGCAACCAAAACCATACCCCGCGCTGGACCA
Source organism: Pseudomonas sp. Hz4 (assembly GCF_054898165.1). Lineage (NCBI taxonomy): Bacteria > Pseudomonadati > Pseudomonadota > Gammaproteobacteria > Pseudomonadales > Pseudomonadaceae > Pseudomonas > Pseudomonas sp. Hz4. Next base: position 4,345,010 of record NZ_CM142719.1, read on the forward strand.
ATTGCCAGCCACGGTCGATGGAGTCGGCGTCCGCCGGCACGCCTTCGCCCAGTTGTGGACGCTGATGCAGTTCACCGTGATAAATCGCCGCCCCGCCCAACTCGACACCGAGCGCACCAGCACCCGCCGCCATCACTGGGCCGGCATTCGGGCTGTCCCAGGTCGGGCCTTGGGTACGCCAGCATTTCAACGCCAGTCGGGTTTTACCCAGCAGCGCATAGGTCAACGCCACCAGGCGTGCAGGAATGTAGTTGAGGACGTCGTCGATCTTCGCCGCCGCCCAGCCGAAACGTTCGAAGCGTTCGTTGCGGTAACCCCACATCGCGTCGAGGGTGTTGCTCAAACGGTAGAGCACCACACCGGGCGCACCCGCCACGGCAAACCAGAACAACGCGGCAAACACCGCGTCGCTGCCATTCTCCAATACGGATTCAGTGGCGGCGCGGGCGACTTCGGTTTTATCCAGTTCGCTGGTCTGGCGGCTCACCAGATAACCGACACGTTTGCGCGCCTCGTCCAGATCATCGCTGCGCAGCGCCTTGGCCACCGGTTCGACGTGTTCACCGAGGCTGCGCAGGCCGAGGGCGCAATAGAGCACGAGAATTTCGACAATCCAGCCGACATAGGGCGCCCAGGAAAACGCCGTGGCCAGCAGGGTCAGCGGCAACACCGCGATCACCCAGGCGGTGACGCCGTGGCTACGCCAACCGCGACCGCCGGAGTTGAAACGTTGCTCGATGCGATCGGCAAAACGGCCGAACGCCACCAGCGGATGCCAGCGTTTGGGTTCACCCAGCAGCGCATCCAGCGCAACCGCGGCGACACTCAACAACGCCACACTCATTGACTTACTCCCCAATAGTTTTCGTACAGCAGCTCACTGAGCGGACGCGCCTGCGCCCAACCTTCGAGTACCAGCATCGGCGCTGGATAGAATGCCTTGACCGGCCCCAGGCAAAGCACGGCCAAGGGCTTGGCGCCGGCCGGCAAACCCAGCAGGTCCGCCAAGGCTTGCGGCTCGAACAGCGACACCCAGCCCATGCCCAGTCCTTCGGCGCGGGAGGCCAGCCACAGGTTCTGGATCGCGCAGGACAACGAGGCCATGTCCATTTCCGGCAAGGTGCGACGGCCAAAGATATGGCGCTCGCGATCGTCCATCAACGCGGCGACCAGCACCTCGGCGCAGTCGTTGATGCCTTCAACTTTCAGCTTCATGAATTCGTCGGTGCGCTCGCCAAGGGCTTCGGCGGTGCGGATGCGTTCTTCGTCCACCAGTAACTGGATCTTGCCGCGCAGGGCTCGATCGCTGATGCGGATGAACCGCCAAGGCTGCATCAGGCCGACACTCGGTGCCTGATGTGCCGCTTCGAGCAGGCGCCGCAGTAATTGCGGCTCGACGGTGCCGCCGCTGAAATGACGCATGTCGCGGCGTTCGCCGATGGCTCGGTAGACCGCTGCGCGTTCGGCCTGGCTGAATGCGTGGTCAGTCATGGCCTCTTCGCGGGCAAGCCCGCTCCCACAGGGTTTTGGTCAGGCGCAAATAGCGCGGCAACCGCCGATGGATTGGACGGGAAATAGAAGTGCACATAAGTGGCGGTCATCCGCCCTTCACGATAAACCGCCTCTGCCCCACGCCCGCCGTTAGGGCTCAGGCCACGAGCGATTGGCTCAAGCTCGGTGCTGGTCAGCGAATGGTGATAGGTGTGCCCGCGCAACAAGCCTTCGGGCAATTCGACCGCCTGCAACGCCAACGCAGCCAGACGCTTTTGCATCACTGCATCCCCTGCCAGCAGGCCGACCAATTCAGCGCGAGTGCCCTCGACATCGGTCAACGAGTCGAGCAGATACAGCATGCCGCCACATTCGGCCAGCAAGGGCTTGCCAGCCGCGTGGTGGGCGCGGATCGCGGTCAGCATCGAGCTGTTTTGCGACAGCGCCACATGGTGCAGCTCGGGGTAGCCGCCCGGCAGATAGAGACTGTCGGCATCGGGCAATCGGGTATCGCGGATCGGCGAGAAAAACGACAACTCAGCGCCCATCGCCCGCAACAAATCCAGGCTGGCACCGTAGGTGAAGGCGAACGCTTCGTCACGGGCCACGGCAATTCGCACACCCGTCAGCAACGGCTCGGCTTCAAGCACATCCGGGGCGGCGAATTCGACGGCCGGTGGCAGCGCGACCTCGCAACTGCTGGCCAACGCATCGGCGGCCGCATCGAGGCGCAGATCGAGATCGTTCAACTCACTGGCCTGAACCAGACCCAAATGGCGACTTGGCAATTCGATCCCGGTTTCCCGGGACAAGGCGCCGTACCAGCGCAAACCTTCAGTGAGGCTGCCTTCAAGTAATTGCGCGTGACGCAGGGTACCGACGCGGTTGGCCAGCACACCGGCAAACGGCAAATCCGGCTGATAGCGCGCCAACCCCAACGCCAGTGCGCCGAAGGTCTGGGCCATGGCGGTGCCGTCGATCACACCCAGCACCGGCACACCGAAATGCCGCGCCAGGTCAGCGCTGGACGGCGTACCGTCAAACAGCCCCATGACGCCTTCGATGAGGATCAGGTCAGCTTCGCCGGCGGCTTCCCACAACAGACGACGACTTTCCTGCTCGCCGACCATCCACATGTCCAGTTGATACACCGGCGCACCACTGGCGCGCTCAAGAATCATCGGGTCGAGAAAGTCCGGGCCGCACTTGAACACGCGAACCTTGCGCCCCTGATTGCGATGCAAACGGGCCAGCGCAGCGGTGACGGTGGTCTTGCCCTGACCGGAGGCCGGCGCGGCGATCAGCACCGCCGGGCAGTGATGGCTGATTTTCATAAAGTAGTATTCACAGCTCGACGCCTTTTTGCGCTTTGATCCCGGCCTGGAACGCGTGTTTGATCACGCCCATTTCGGTGACCGTGTCGGCCAGTTCGATCATCTCCGGTTTGGCGCCGCGACCGGTAACCACCACATGCTGCATCGGCGGACGCGCCTGCAAATCGCTGAGCACCTGATCCAGATCGAGGTAACCGTGCTTGAGCGCAATGTTCAACTCATCCAGCACCACCAGGCCAATCGACGGATCACGCAGCAATTCGCGGGACACCGCCCACGCAGCTTCGGCGGCGGCGATGTCACGGTGGCGATCCTGGGTTTCCCAGGTGAAGCCCTCGCCCATCACATGAAAACGCACCTGTTCCGGGAAGCGCCGGAAAAACAGTTCTTCGCCGGTGCTGTTGCGCCCCTTGATGAACTGCACCACGCCACACTGCATGCCGTGGCCCATGGACCGGGCGAGCATGCCAAAGGCCGAACTGCTTTTGCCTTTGCCGTTGCCGGTCAGCACCAGCAGCAGGCCGCATTCATTCGGGGAGTTGGCGATGCGTTCGTCGATCACGGCTTTTTTGCGCAGCATGCGCGCCAGATGACGTTCGTCACGATCGGGGGTATCAGTCATGGGGGAGCTCTCCGTTGAGGCTGGATAACGGCGGGCAGGCACAAGAATAGACGGCAAAAAGCCTGGCATCGCCCACCGTGATGCCGCTGGATGGATCAGGCCGGTCTCCGGGCTCATGAGCGGCGATTCGCCTGACTGCGCGCCTTCCCATGTCGACATCAACACAGTGGCTCAAGGCGCAGTCTTCACTCATTTACCGTTGCGGGGGCAGCGCCGGGATCGTGGTTCTTCATTAGTTGAATGAACGCACTCACCGGCTTCCCTGTTTCACTCTGTCGACCAAGGTCACAGAGCACCTGAAACAAGCCGCGAAGGTTAGAGGGTTGGGGATGGAGCGTCAATTGAAGACGGGCGGCCTGCGAGCGAATAACTGCCGTCGATCAATTATCTGACGCCAATCTTGTGCCACACTCTCAGCAGTGATATCAAAGAGCCATAATCTCACAACACAAAAACAAAGGTGAGCCACATGCAAGGCATGATCATCAGCAATCCGAAGCTGGAATTCCTGCGCCCGGTGCTGGAACGCTGGTTTGACTGTATTGACCGCTACAACGCCGTGCGCGGCGATAACGACACGCCTTACTGGTTCGATGAAAAAGCCAACCTGAGCCTGCTGTCCGCCGCTGCGTGGATGGCGGAAATGGTGACACTGCAACAAACGCCGACCCGTAAACAGACCGAAGAAGGCGAACGCAATGGCCGCGCCGATCTGTTTATCGCGACCCGCGAAGAACGCGCTTACCTTCAGGCGACCCAGCGCTGGCCACGCGTCAACAGCCTGAACCTGACTCAAGCATTGCAGGACATCACCAGCGACGCCAAGCGCATCAGCTACGCCAGCGACCTGAAACTCGGCTGCCTGTTCGTTGCGCCGCAAAAAGCCCAACAAAGCGCTACCCCGGAAGAACTCCAAGACATGGTCGACGACCTGCAAAAGGAACACACCTGCGCGGTGGCCTGGTATTTCCCCTACGCGTATCGCAAGTTGCGCAACGAAGCCGGCAACTATCACCCCGGCATCGCCGTGCTGTTCAAGGAAGCCCGCGGCTGACCGGTTGAACCATCGTGCACCTGCGCTTCTCTATTGATTAGGTCAATGCATTCATAGGGAAGATCAGCATGCGCAAGCCTCAGCTCGCTCTCGTCATTGTGCTCGCCGGAGGGCTTGCCGCCTGTGGTGAAACCTCCAGGCTGCAAGTCTCCGACGGCACCGGCCCCTCGCCCAAGCTGCCAGAACCCAACAAAACCCTGATCCCGACGATGAACATCGCCCCCGCGATCGGCTGGCCGGACGGCGCGAAACCCATCGCCACGACAGGGACTCAGGTGGCGGCCTTTGCTGAAGGTCTCGATCACCCGCGCTGGCTTTATGTGCTGCCCAATGGCGACGTGCTGGTCGCCGAAACCAACGCGCCACCTAAACCTGATGACGGCAAAGGCATCAAGGGTTGGGTCATGAAGAAAGTCATGGGCCGCGCCGGTGCCGGCGTCCCCAGCCCGAACCGCATCACGCTGCTGCGCGACAGCGATCACGACGGCATCGCCGAAACCCGTACGGTGTTTCTGGAAAACCTCAACTCGCCCTTCGGCATGACGCTGGTCGGCAATGACCTGTACGTCGCCGACACCGACCGCTTGCTGCGCTTCCACTATGAAAACGGCGAGACGGTGATCAAGTCGCAGCCGATGAAAGTGATCGACCTGCCGGGCGGTACGCTGAATCACCACTGGACCAAAAACGTCATCGCCAGCAAGGACGGCAGCAAGCTGTACGTCACGGTGGGCTCCAACAGCAACGTCGCCGAAAACGGCATGGACAAGGAAGAAGGTCGCGCGGCGATCTGGGAAGTGGATCGCGCCACCGGCAACAGTCGAATCTTCGCCTCGGGGATTCGTAATCCAAACGGCCTGGCTTGGGAACCTCAGAGCGGCGCGCTGTGGACGGCGGTCAACGAGCGCGACGAAATCGGCAGCGACCTGGTGCCGGACTACATCACTTCAGTGAAAGACGGCGGGTTCTACGGCTGGCCTTACAGTTATTACGGCCAGCACGTCGACATTCGCGTCGAGCCGCAAAACCCCGACCTCGTGGCCAAGGCCATTGCTCCGGACTACGCGGTCGGCCCGCATACCGCATCGCTGGGCCTGACGTTCGCTGAGGGCAACACGCTGCCGGCGCAGTTCAAGGAAGGCGCATTCATCGGCCAGCATGGCTCATGGAACCGTAAGCCGCACAGTGGCTACAAAGTGATTTTCGTACCGTTCAACGCGGGGAAACCGATCGGGCAGCCGATTGATGTGCTCACCGGTTTCCTCAATGACGAGGAAAAAGCCATGGGCCGTCCGGTAGGCGTGGTGATTGATCAGCAGGGTGATTTGTTGGTGGCGGATGACGTGGGCAATAAGGTGTGGCGCGTATCGGCGACCAAGTAAGCGCTTAGCGCTTGCGGCACAGGGTCAATCCATCGCCCAACGGCAACAATGACAGATCCACACGCGAGTCATCTTTCAAGGCGCGATTGAGCGCCTGGATGGCTCGGGTGTCTTCGCTCTCGGGATTGTCTTCAAGCACCCGTCCACTCCACAGCGTGTTATCAAACACCGCCAGACCGCCGACGCGCAGCAGACGCAGGGCGTGCTCCAGATAACGTGGGTAGTTGGCTTTGTCGGCATCAATGAAGATCAGGTCGAACGGCTCTTGCTGATCCAGCAGAGCCAGGGTTTCCAGCGCAGGTGCCAGGCGTAGGTCAATCCGCTCAGCAAGCCCCGCCTCCTGCCAGTAACGCCGCGCAGTGTCGTTGTAGTCGCCGGGTATGTCGCAGCAGATCAGCGAACCGTCATCCGGCAACGCAGCCGCCATGCACAAGGCGCTGTAACCGGTGAAGGTGCCGACTTCCAGCAGACGTTTGGCGCCGGTGAGTTTCACCAGCAGCGCGAGGAACTGGCCCTGCTCCGGCGCCACTTGCCAGCGCGCCATGGGCAGCGCCTGGGTTTCGTCACGCAGGCGCTTGAGCAGCGGCGTTTCGCGCAGGGAAACATCGAGCAGGTATTGATACAGGGAATCGTCGAGATTGAGTGTGCGAGCAGTCATGACAACCTCTGCAGTTTAGGGGTTGCGTGCCAAGTGCTCAGGTTGCAAGACGCGCTTGGCACTCAGGTAGGCTTTCTGCCAGTAAGCTTTGGACAAGCTGTCGAGCTTCACCGTGCCGCCGGTGGCGGGCGCATGGACGAAGCGACCTTCGCCGACGTAGATCCCGGCGTGACTGACCTGGGAGCCGCCATTGGTGGCGAAGAAGATCAGGTCGCCGGTTTGCAGACCTTCCTTGCCCACGCTGGCTGCTTGCATGCTGATCAACTCGCGGGTGGTACGCGGCAGGGAAATGCCGGCAACGTCATGGTAGACGTAACCGATCAGCCCGCTGCAATCGAAACCCGAATCCGGCGTGTTGCCACCCCAACGGTACGGCGTGCCCACCAGGCCGAGCGCGCGAAACAGTACGTCTTCTGCCTCAGGGGAGAATGCTTGGGAGGAACTGAAAATAATGGGCGCGCGAACCACCGACGCAGGTGGCGGTGTACGGCTGGCGCAGGCGCTGAGCAGCGCTGCGAAGAACATGATTGCTAGGCGGGCCGACGTCGACATAGGCAGAACATCCTGATCTGGCTGCGGCTTTTTCTGCAGGGGGACGCAGAAAAGAAAACCGCCAGCGCAGGACGCAGGCGGTTTGCCATCAATAATAGATCAGGATTCTAGCGGCTACGCGGCAAACTTCAAGTAAGACTTTAAGTTCACCTTACAAAATGTCTGCTTACTTGCGTGCCGTGACGATAGCCGGGACTGCAGTAGGCGCCATCGCCAGTGCGCGCTTGGCTTCGATGAAGGTCTTGCTCCAGTAGCTGTCGCCCAGGCTATCGATCCGGACACCACCGCTGCGGCGGCTGCTGGAATGGATGAATTGGTTGTCACCCAGGTAAATCCCGGCGTGACTGACGCGGCCGCGACGGCCATTGGTGGCGAAAAACAGCAAGTCGCCAGGCTCCAGTTTGCTGCGCGAAACCAACGGAGCGTCCACGTTGATCATTTCGCGAGTGGAGCGTGGCAGGTTCAGGCCGGCTTCTTCACGAAACAGGTAGCCGATGAAGCCGCTGCAATCAAAGCCAGCTTCGGAGGTGCCGCCGAAACGGTAACGGGTACCGATCAGGGACATGCCGCGTTCGAGGATGCTGTCGGCCAGAACCGGAAGCTGGTACGACTTGCCGCCGCCGAAGTCTGCCAATTCTTTTTCGGTGGCCGCGTCTTCCTGTTCAAGCGCTTGCTGATAAAGAACGGAAGATTGGGTGGTAACAGAATTTTTAGCCTGCTGTTGCTGCTCTTGCTGGGACACTGGAGAGTGAGCAGCGCAACCGAACAACAGGGTAACGAGTGCGAGGGGCACGAGGGGTGCAAAGCGATTTAGCATGGGCACGACCGTGGCTGATAGTTGTAAAGAGGGCGAGACTATGCCCGCTATCAACCTCATTTGCAAATTCAATCGATGTTGATGTGACTTATCGGTTTCTCGTTTACATCTAAGCGCTTAAGCCCGTTTTAGACGTTCGCGCAGCTTGCGACCCTGCAGGAAAGCGCAATTGTTGACGCCTGAAATATGCCAAAACCCGCCGCAGGCTTGGGGTTTACCAGCCTAAAGTTTCTTTCAGAAAGGGGATCGTCAGCTTGCGCTGAGCTTGAAGGGAGGCCTGATCGAGGCGTTCAAGCAGCTCGAAAAGCGCACTCATGCTGCGCGTACCGCGGGTCAAAATAAAATGCCCGACTTCATCGGTCAGGTGCAGACCACGACGAGATGCGCGCAGTTGCAAGGCACGCAATTTGTCTTCGTCGGAGAGCGGACGCATCTGAAAGATCAACGCCAACGTCAGACGGGATTTGAGGTCCGCCAGCTTCACCGGCAGTTCGCGCGGGGAGGTCGAAGCGGCGATCAGCAGGCGTCGACCGCTGTCACGCAGACGATTGAACAGATGGAACAGCGCCTCTTCCCAATCCGCCCGACCGGCTACCGCCTGCAAATCATCCAGGCAGACCAGTTCGTACTGTTCAAGGTTGTCGAGGATGGCGATGCCACGATCAAGCAGCTCGGCCAACGGCAAATACACCGCTGGCTCCCCCAGTTGTTCGAAGCGCAGGCAGGCCGCCTGCAACAAGTGCGTACGTCCTACCCCGTCCTTGCCCCAGAGATAAATCAGGCTTTCGGTCCAGCCGGCGTCGGCTTCGCATAGCCGCTCGACATAGCCGAGTGCAGCGGCATTGGCGCCTGGGTAGTAATTGATAAAGGTAGCGTCATCACGCAGACGCACACCTAGGGGCAGCTGAATCGGTTTCATGCTGACTGAACAGTTCCAAGGGAACCGTTAGTGGCCTCTGTGTAAAGTTTGCGAAGTTTATACCCGTGAAGCTGACCGCACAATGCGACAGACCACAAGCAAAATCAAAGGTTTGCGTTAACACACTGGTTTTATGACAGTTTCTTTGGCGGCGCATGTGACAGCCGCGCGAGGGATTCGGGTCAACCTGGCGATGAACCAGGCTGGCCGCGACGGGTGATCCGAGCCCTTAGGTTGGGTACATATCCGTTTCTGCGGTCACGGCGGCTGGCGGTTTCGCTTTTACAGCGAGTCACTTTCGAAAAGCGCGAAAGTAAACAAAGCGCTCTTGCCCCGCCATTCGGTGCCTCGCCTAGGCTCGGCATGCCCTCTCTCCGGCATGCTCCGGGGGCCCGCCGCCATCGGCCATCCATGGCCGGGGGCGGCTACCGCGGCATCCTTGCCGCGGTGCCCCCTGCGCAACGCCTGCGTTCGGCCTCTGGGAAAGGGGCGGCAGATCTGAAGCCAAAGCAAAGCAACAGCAACAGCAACAGCAACAGCAACAGCAACAGCAACAGCAACAGCAACAGCAAGTTCAACAGCTTCGCGAGCAGGCTCGCTCCCACATAAAGCAGATCGGCGTCCAACTTTCGCTTCTCACCACTCAACAGGCCGAGCGTTAGCTCGCCTGCAGCTTTTTGATCTTGATGCACCGCCCCATCGAGAGGCCGAGTGGAGGTTCTGCGCAGTGGGCAACCCGGCATGGATGCCGGGTTAGCCGCCCCCGGCCATGGATGGCCGATGGCGGCGGGCCCACGGAGCAGGACCGGAGCGAGGGCATGCCGAGCCTAAGCGAGGCACCGAACGTCAGGGGCAAGAGCGCTTGGTTACTTGGCGCTCTTCCAAGTGACTCGCTGTAAAAGCGAAACCAATAGCGGCCATTACCACAGAAACGGATATGCTCACGATCAACACAAGATAGGTCGGCCGCCTCGCTTTTGCGCTTGATCCACCGCCCCATCGCTACGCAAGTGTGTGCCTGGAAACATCGAGCTTAAGTGAACAGCATTACCCTTAAAGCTCGGGCTCATCAACACCGCTGTAGATATCCGAATCTTTATACGAATCATGCACGTGGCGCACCAGAACCATGATCACCGCCGCCACCGGCAGCGCCAGCAGCACACCGGTAAAACCGAACAGCTCACCCCCTGCCAGAATCGCAAAGATCACCGCCACCGGGTGCAGACCAATCCGGTCTCCCACCAGCAATGGCGTCAGCACCATGCCCTCCAGCGCCTGCCCGACCATGAACACCGCAACGATACCGATCATGGGATACAGATCGCCACCAAACTGGAACAACCCGGCTACTAAGGCCGCGCCAATTCCGATGACAAACCCCATGTACGGCACGATCGCCGCCAGACCGGCAATCAAACCGATCAACAGCCCCAATTCCAGCCCCACCAGCATCAGGCCCGCCGCGTAGATGACGCCCAACGCCACCATCACCAGCAACTGTCCGCGCACGAACGCACCCAACACCTCATGGCATTCACCCGCCAGGATTACTACGCGCTCTTCGCGATCACGGGGCAGCAGGCTGCGGATCTTGGCCATCATCAGGTCCCAGTCCCGCAACAGATAGAAGGCCACCACCGGGATCAGCACCAGATTCGCCAGCAAGCCAATCAATGCAAGGCCGGAAGCCGTTGCCTGACTCAGCACCACACCGACAATGTCGGTGGTCTGGCCCATGTGCTCGCTGATCGCAGCCTTGAGTTTGTCGAATTTCCAGAAGCCATCCGACAACCCGAACTTCGATTGCGCCCACGGCAGCGCGGTGTTCTGCAACCAATCGAGCATCTGCGGCGCCAGTTCGTACAAGCGAAACAGCTGCTTGGCGAGCATCGGCACCAACACCAGCAGCAATGTCGTGAAGATCAAGGTAATCAGCGCAAACACCGCCACCACGCCCCAGGTGCGAGACAGCCCGGCCTTCTCCAGTCGATCCACCAATGGATCGAACAGATAAGCCAACAGCAGCGCCACCAGGAACGGCGTCAGGATCGGATGCAACAGCCAGACAAACGCGCAGAGCAGGATTATCCCGCCCAACCAGAACCAACGCCGCGTATCGGCCATGTACAACTCCCTATGCATCTATATAAAGAAAGAAAACCGTTACCAACGGAATCGCAACTGCGGCACAGGTGCCGGAGTGGGCACTACTACCGGCGCCGAACCCTCGGCCGGCTGAACCGGTGCGACTGGCGCCGGTTCTTCACCGGCCGGAACCTCCTGCAACTTCGCCAGCGACAATTGCGCCTTCAATTGCTCGGCGCTGCCATTGACCCGGTAGAGAATCCGGTCGCCGTCGACACTTTGCAGACGCGCACCAAACGGCTCCAGCAAGCGCCCAAGTGCCGCGTAACGCTCCAGGTTCACGCCCTGCACTTCGAGCAGTTGTTCACCCGAAGCACCTGGCTTGACCACAAAACGAGGCGCCAGCCGTTGACTGACCGCCAGCATCACCGCATCAGCCACAGCAGCCTGATCCGCGCCCTGAACACTGCCCGCCTCCTTCTTGTCGCCCAGCCACAACTGCCACTTGGCCTGCCACTGGCCGCCCTCTTCACGGGCATGCACAGCGAGCAAAGCGTCAGCGTTGTAACGCTCCGATGCCCCGCGCAGTGGCGTTGCGTCCGCACCTTCCAGATTCGGTGCAGTGGCGACAATCTGCTCATTCAGATCGGCCAGCGGCAGACGCAGCGGCAGACCACGGTGTTGCGCCGCTCGACGCAGCGGCGCAGCGCTGGCCTGGCCATCGCCCACCAGGCTCGAACCCTCGGCGGAATCGTTCAACCACCAGCTGAGGATCGATGGCCGGTTCGCCCCCCACAGAGACAGCCCGGCACGGCGCAACGCTTGCTCAGTGGTGGCCGGGTCGAAATCGACCTTCAGCACTTCCGGTGGGCCGGCGTCAAAGCCGTACTGACTGATGATCTGCTGCGGGTCCTTGCGCAGTGCCGCCAACCCCGGGCTTTGCGCAGCCTTGGGATCACCGGTCAGACGCAACACCAACGTATCCAGCGCTTGCTGGGTCGCCTGATCGCGTACCTCAGGGGATTGACCACTGACAGGCTGTCGCACCTGATACAGGCTTTTGACGGTCTCGGCATGACTCGCCAGGCTGACCACTGACAAACAGCCCGCAAACAAACATCTAGAAAAAAAACGCATGGAGGATTCCTGACGACAAGAGCGGCTGGAACAGGCCGCGTGAACCAGATTGAGCAAGGCTGTGACCACGCCCCCAAGCAAAACATTCACCCGACCCCGGTAAGTTTTTGCACTGTCATAACGATAGACGGTTAATAGCGATACTTTATACAGCCATGAAGGAGGCGACCAACACGGGCAATAACGGTTTTTTTAAGCCGATATGCCCCTGCCGTCGGCGTGAGGATGGCCGCTGCCCCTCAAGCCTGATAAAATCGCGCGCCTTCGCAGACCGGCAACAGCCGGGCACCCTGAAATACGCTGGGCAATCGCCTTCGTCAGTTTCGGTGGTCCCACTGGACTCGGTCGTTACCCCTGAATCCCCCCTAAAGGCCTGGATCATGAGCAAGCAACCCTCCCTGAGCTACAAGGACGCCGGTGTAGACATCGACGCCGGTGAAGCATTGGTCGAACGCATCAAGAGCGTCGCCAAGCGCACTGCGCGCCCGGAAGTCATGGGCGGCCTGGGCGGTTTCGGCGCCCTCTGCGAAATCCCGGCCGGCTACAAGCAGCCAGTGCTGGTTTCCGGCACCGACGGCGTCGGCACCAAGCTGCGTCTGGCGCTGAACCTGAACAAGCACGACAGCATCGGCATCGACCTGGTTGCCATGTGCGTGAATGACCTGGTGGTCTGCGGCGCCGAGCCGCTGTTCTTCCTCGACTACTACGCGACCGGCAAACTCAACGTCGAAACCGCGACCCAGGTCGTGACCGGTATTGGCGCGGGCTGCGAACTGTCCGGCTGCTCCCTGGTCGGCGGCGAAACCGCTGAAATGCCAGGCATGTACGAAGGCGAAGACTACGACCTGGCCGGCTTCTGCGTCGGCGTCGTGGAAAAATCCGAAATCATCGACGGTTCGAAAGTTGCTGCCGGCGATGCCCTGCTCGCCCTGCCGTCTTCCGGCCCGCACTCCAACGGCTACTCGCTGATCCGCAAGATCATCGAAGTGTCCGGTGCCGACATCGAAAACATCCAGCTCGACGGCCAACCACTGACCGACCTGCTGATGGCCCCGACCCGTATCTACGTGAAGCCGCTGCTCAAGCTGATCAAGGAAACCGGCGCCGTTAAAGCCATGGCCCACATCACTGGTGGTGGCCTGCTGGACAACATCCCGCGCGTTCTGCCAAAAGGCGCACAAGCGGTGGTTGACGTCGCGAGCTGGACCCGTCCTGCCGTGTTCGACTGGCTGCAAGAGAAAGGCAATGTCGACGAAAACGAAATGCACCGTGTGCTGAACTGCGGCGTCGGCATGGTCATCTGCGTCGCTCAAGAGCACGTTGAAACCGCCCTGAACGTCCTGCGCGAAGCCGGCGAGCAGCCTTGGGTGATCGGTCAGATCTCCACCGCTGCCGAAGGCGCGGCTCAGGTTGAACTGAAGAACCTCAAGGCACACTGATGCAAGAGCGGATGTCCCAGACCTGTGATGTGGTGGTGCTGTTGTCCGGCACCGGCAGTAACTTGCAGGCCTTGATCGACAGCACGCGGACCGGCGACAGCCCGGCCCGCATCGCTGCGGTGATTTCCAACCGCGCCGACGCCTACGGCCTGCAACGCGCCAGGGCCGCGGGTATCGACACCCGCACCCTGGATCACAAGGCTTTCGAGGGCCGCGAGGCCTTCGATGCCGCGCTGATCGATCTGATCGACGCGTTCAACCCCAAACTCGTGGTACTGGCCGGCTTCATGCGTATTCTCAGCGCTGATTTCGTGCGCCACTACCAAGGTCGCCTGCTCAACATCCATCCCTCGCTGCTGCCCAAATACAAAGGGTTACACACTCATCAGCGCGCGCTGGAAGCCGGCGACACGGACCACGGCTGCTCCGTGCACTTCGTCACCGAGGAACTCGATGGCGGACCACTGGTCGTACAGGCAGTAATACCGGTAGAGTTGCACGATTCGCCGCAGAGTCTGGCGCAGCGGGTCCACGTCCAGGAACACCTGATCTACCCGCTGGCCGTACGCTGGTTTGCCGAAGGTCGTTTATCACTCGGCGAGCAAGGTGCTTTACTGGATGGAAAGTTACTCGCGGCCAGCGGCCACTTGATTCGAACCTAGGAGACTTTATGCGTCGCGCCCTGCTCTTCGCTTGCGCTCTGCTCGCACTGCCTTTTGCGCAGGCTGCAGAACTTCAACCTTTCTCCGCCAGCTACACCGCTGACTGGAAGCAGCTGCCCATGAGCGGCACCGCTGAACGCAGCCTGACCAAGCAAGCCAATGGCGCCTGGAAGCTCAGCTTCAAGGCCTCAATGATGATCGCCAGCCTGACCGAAGAAAGCACCCTGACCCTGGACAAGGACACGCTGCTGCCGCAGTCCTACCACTTCGAACGTGGCGGTCTGGGAAAAACCAAGAAAGCTGACCTGGATTTCGACTGGACCAACAAAATGGTCACCGGCACCGATCGCGGTGACCCGGTCAAGATCCCGCTCAACCGCGGCATGGTCGACAAATCCACTTATCAGCTGGCCCTGCAGCACGACGTGGCCGCTGGCAAGAAAAGCATGAGCTATCAGGTCGTCGACGATGGCGAAGTCGATACCTATGACTTCCGCGTGCTGGGTTCGGAAAAAGTCGACACCAAGGCTGGCCAGATCGAAGCGATCAAAGTCGAACGCGTGCGCGACCCGACACAAAGCAAGCGCACCACCGTCCTGTGGTTTGCCAAGGATTGGGATTACCTGCTGGTTCGTCTGCAACAGGTTGAAACCGACGGCAAGGAGTACAACATCATGCTCCTGGACGGTACGGTCAACGGCAAGGCTGTCAAAGGCAGCTGATCCGGATCAACACGAAAATCCGGAATCCGATGAGGATTCCGGATTTTTTTATGCCCGCTACAATTCAAATCCGCGCCAGTGCCTGGGCCAGATCGGCGCGCAGGTCTTCGACGTCCTCGACACCCACCGACAAACGCACCAGCGCATCGCCAATGCCGAGCTGCGCGCGGGTGTCTGCAGGGATGCTGGCGTGGGTCATGATCGCCGGGTGTTCGATCAGGCTTTCCACCCCACCCAGGCTTTCGGCCAGAGCGAAAATCCGTACACTCTCGAGCAAACGCGTGGCGCCCGCCAGATCGCTGTTCAGATCGAGGGAAATCATTCCGCCGAAACCGCGCATCTGCCGCTGCGCCAGTTCGTGCTGTGGGTGCGACGGTAGGCCCGGATAATAGACGCGCGCCACCTGCGGCTGACGCTCCAGCCATTGCGCCAGATCCAGCGCGTTATTGCAGTGGCGTTCCATGCGCAGCGCCAGGGTCTTCACGCCGCGCAGGGTGAGGAACGCGTCGAACGGCCCGGCGATAGCGCCTACTGAGTTCTGCAGGAAGCCCAGACGCTCCGCCAGGTCTGCGTTTTTTCCGACCACCGCGATACCGCCGATCACATCGGAGTGGCCGTTCAGGTACTTGGTGGTCGAGTGCAGCACGATGTCGAAGCCAAGCTCCAGCGGGCGCTGTATCCAGGGGCTGGCAAACGTGTTGTCGGCCACACAGATGATGCCTCGATCGCGGCAGATGCGCGCGACAGCGGCGAGGTCCGTCAGGCTCAGCAAGGGATTGCTTGGCGTCTCGACCCAAACCATCTTCGTGTCGGGCTGCAGTGAGGCTTCGAATCCCGCCAGGTCAGTCAGATCGACGAAGCTGAAGCGATGCCCGGCGCTGCGTTTGCGCACCTTGTCGAACAGTCGAAAGGTGCCGCCGTACAAATCATTGCCGGAAACGATGTGCGAGCCCGCATCTAGCAGCTCGAGCACCGTGGAGATCGCCGCCAGCCCGGAGGCGAACGCGAAGGCCTGGGTGCCGCTTTCGAGGTCCGCGACGCAACGCTCCAGCGCAAAGCGCGTCGGGTTGTGCGAGCGCCCGTAATCGAAGCCCTTGTGCACGCCGGGGCTCTGCTGCAAGTAGGTGGAGTTGGCGTAAATCGGCGGCATCAGCGCCCCGGTGGAAGGGTCGGGCGTCTGCCCGGCATGGATCACACGGGTGGCGAAGGCGCGTGGTACAGCGGTTTCATCGTGTTGACTCATGCAAGCGATCTCCGTAAGTGAATGAGCATGTCGACTCGAGTAATCAAGCCGTGGAAGCCCGAGGCGTCAGCAATGATCGCCACCAGCCCACGGTCGAGCTCCGCCCGCAATTCAGCCAGGCTGGCGCCGGGAGGCAGGGTTTGAAGCTGATCGGTCATCGCGCTGGACACACTCGTGCGAAAGTGCGAAGCATCTTCTTGCATGCCAAGCAGAATATCGGACTCGTCGATCACGCCAACCAGCCGCTGTCCGCCCTCCAGCACCGGCAGTTGCGAGACATCAGCCAGGCGCATGCGCTGGAAAGCGGTGAGCAGCGTGTCGTCCGGGCCCACGCTGATCACCCGGCCATCCTCGAAGCGCCGTGAGATCAGGTCGCGCAGATCGCCGTAATGCTTGTACTGCAGCAGGCCCTGATCGTTCATCCACTGGTCGTTGTAGACCTTCGACAGGTAGCGGGTGCCGGTGTCGCAGACGAAGCTCACGACCCGCTTCGGCTCGGTTTGCTCGCGGCAGTAACGCAGCGCCGCCGCCAGCAGTGTGCCGGTCGAGGAACCGCCGAGAATGCCTTCGGCGCGCAGCAGTTGGCGGGCATGATCGAAGCTTTCCTCATCACTGATCGAGTAGGCGTGGCGCACGCTGGACAGGTCGGCAATCGACGGAATGAAGTCCTCGCCGATGCCCTCCACCGCCCACGAACCGGGTGTGCCGAGGGTGCCGCTGCGGCTGTATTCGGCCATCACCGAGCCGACCGGATCGGCCAGCACCATGGCCAGGTTCGGTTGCACACGGCGAAAGAAGCGGGTCAGCCCGGTCAGCGTGCCGGCCGAACCGACGCCAACGACGATGGCGTCCAGATCATGCTGAGTCTGCGCCCAGATCTCCGGCGCAGTGCTGCATTCGTGGGCCAGCGGGTTGGCCGGGTTGTTGAACTGATCGGCGAAGAAGGCGTCGGGAATGTCCTGCGCCAGCCGCGCAGCAACGTCCTGGTAATAATCGGGATGACCCTTGCCGACATCGGAGCGGGTGATGTGCACCTCGGCGCCCATCGCCTTGAGGTGCAGGACCTTCTCGGTGGACATTTTGTCCGGCACCACCAACACCACCCGGTAACCCTTGGCACGGCCGACCAAAGCCAGGCCGAGGCCGGTGTTGCCGGCGGTAGCCTCGACGATGGTGCCACCGGGTCGCAGGCGGCCATCGCGTTCGGCGGCGTCGATCATCGCCAGGCCGATGCGATCCTTGATCGAACCGCCGGGGTTCTGCGATTCGAGCTTGAGGAACAGCGTGCACGGGCCGGTATCGAAGCGGCTGACGCGCACCAGCGGCGTATTGCCAATCAGTTCGAGTACGGCGGGACGGGAGTCAGTGGGCATGTCGTCACCTCGCTACGCAAATTAGCACTGGATGGACAGCAACCGGCGGTGAATCATCGCGCGCCAGTCACAGGCAAAGTCTCGCTTGGACCATAGGCCGGGATGGCGCCACCCGCAACCGTGCACAGCCAGCCGGTAGCGTCGCCGGAACGACAAAGCCTGCCGCCGCAACCTGGTTCAGCCTGTAAGAAAGTGGAACGTGCATCAGTAGGAATGCTCTATAACTTCAAGGTCTTTTTTGATCGAATGACTTTTCCTGTTGCCTACGAGGTTTCCCATGACTGTCACCGTCAACACCGTCTCCGCCGAAGGTTTTCGTCACAGCGTCCAGATCGATGACCACGAACTCTTTGCCGACGAACCGACATCCGCCGGCGGCGAAGGCTCGGCGCCCGAGCCACACGATTACTTCGACGCGGCACTGGGTGCCTGCAAGGCCCTGACCCTGAAGATGTACGCGAAGAAGAAAGACATCCCGCTGACCGGTGTCACGGTCGAGGTCAAACGTGACAACAGCGAAGAGCAGAAAGGTAAATATGCCCTGCACGTCAAACTGACACTCAAGGGTGTGCTCACCGACGCCCAGCGCGATGAGCTGCACCGCGTGGCCGACCGTTGCCCGGTCCACAAGCTGATGACCACCACCGAGATCAGCATCGAAACCCATCTGTCCGAAGGCGCTTTCAGCCAATAGCGGCAAGGGCTGTGCAGGCGGGTTATGCTTCACGCGTCACCCGCTTAGCCTGGAATGCCCCATGAACACTCCGCTCGTGATCCGCGCCCGCGCCGAAGATGTCGAAGGCCAGCCGATTCTTCGCCCGCTGCCGTCAGCCAAATGCCGCAGCGTCGGGCCTTTCGTGTTTTTTGACCACATGCTGCAAACCCGTTATCCGGCGGGTAAAGGCATGAACATCCGACAGCATCCGCACATTGGTCTGTCCACCCTCACCTACTTATTCGAAGGGCAAATCCAGCACAAGGACAGCCTCGGCTCCGATCAAGTGGTGGACGCCGGTGATGTCAGCTGGATGACTGCAGGCAGCGCGATTGCCCACGTCGAACGTACGCCTGAGGCGTTGAAGGATAAGGGCTTCACGATGCACGGTTTGCAGATTTGGCTGGCTTCACCCAAGGATCATGAGCACGGTCCGGGACACTACAGTCACTATCCGGCGACCACGCTGCCGGTCAGCGATAACCTTGGGGTGAAGATCCGGATGATTGCCGGGTCAGGCTTTTGCCTGGAATCACCGGTCCCAGTGCTTTCTCCGACGCTGTACGCCGAATTGAACCTGCAAACGGCAACAACGCTGCTGATTCCTACCGAGCATGAAGAGCGGGCGTTGTATGTGCTGGACGGCGAGGTGCAACTGGAGGGCGAGCTGATAGAACCGCATTCGCTGGTGGTGTTGCCGGTCGGGGAAGAGATGACGCTGTTCGCTGAAAGCGACTGTCATGCCGTATTGTTCGGTGGTGCCCCGCTGGATGGGCCACGGCGGATCAACTGGAATTTTGTGGCGAGTGACCCGGCGTTGATCGATGAGGCTCGCCGGCGCTGGGCGGCCGGGGATTGGCCGACGGTGCCGGGGGAAAGTGAGCGGATCGAACTACCTAAACACCGAAGCCCGCCAACACCCCTGTAGCTGATCATTCCCACGCTGCGTGGGAATGCCTCTAGGGACGCTCCGCGTCCAGTGACGCCGAGCGTCACGGGCTGCATTCCCACGCAGAGCGTGGGAACGATCAAATGAAAAAAACCCGCCGAAGCGGGTTTTTTTACAACGCAGTTAAACCGACAGCTCAACCAGTAGCTTGTTGAGACGGCGCACGTACGCAGCCGGGTCTTTCAAGCTGTCACCGGCTGCCAGAGCCGCCTGATCGAAGAGAATGTGCGACAGATCGCCGAAGCGCTCATCGCTCTGCTCGTTGTCGAGCTTCTCGATCAGCGGGTGAGCCGGGTTGAATTCGAAGATCGGCTTCGATTCCGGAACTTTCTGACCGCTGGCTTCCAGGATCTGGCGCATCTGCATGCCCAAGTCCTGCTCACCGATGGCCAGAATCGCCGGGGAATCGGTCAGGCGGTGCGAAACCCGCACTTCAGCCACCGAGTCGCCCAGTGCAGTTTTCAGACGCTCAACCAGACCTTCTTTGGACTTGGCGACTTCTTGCGCCGCTTTCTTGTCCTCTTCCGAGTCCAGGTTGCCGAGGTCCAGGTCACCGCGAGCCACGTCGACAAAGCTCTTGCCGTCGAAGTCGCTGAGGTAGCTCATCAGCCACTCGTCTATGCGGTCGGTCAGCAGCAGCACTTCAATGCCTTTCTTGCGGAAGACTTCCAGGTGCGGGCTGTTTTTGACTTGCGCGTAGGTTTCGCCGGTCAGGTAGTAGATCTTGTCCTGACCTTCCTTGGCGCGAGCCAGGTATTCGGCCAGACCCACCACTTGCTCGCCTTCATCACCGTTGGTCGATGCGAAACGCAGCAGGCCAGCAATTTTCTCTTTGTTGGCGAAGTCTTCTGCCGGGCCTTCTTTCATGACCTGGCCAAAGTTTTTCCAGAAGCTTTTGTATTGCTCAGGCTCGTTCTTCGCCAGCTTTTCCAGCATGTCGAGAACGCGCTTGGTCAGCGCCGACTTCATGGAATCGATGATCGGGTCTTTTTGCAGGATTTCCCGCGAGACGTTCAGCGACAGGTCGTTGGAATCGACCACGCCTTTGATGAAACGCAGGTACAGCGGCAGGAACGACTCGGCCTGATCCATCACGAACACGCGCTGCACATACAGCTTCAGGCCTTTCGGCGCCTCACGCTGGTACAGATCGAACGGAGCACGGGCCGGCACGTAGAGCAGCGAGCTGTATTCGAGCTTGCCTTCGACCTTGTTGTGGCTCCAGCTCAGCGGGTTCTCGAAGTCGTGAGCGACGTGTTTGTAGAACTCCTGGTATTCCTCGTCCTTGACCTCGGTACGCGGACGGGTCCACAGGGCGCTGGCGCGGTTGACGGTTTCCCATTCAACGGCCGGTTGCTCTTCGCCTTCGGCGGCTGCCACTTCTTTCGGCAACTCGATCGGCAGAGCGATGTGGTCGGAGTACTTCTTGATGATGTTGCGCAGACGCCAGCCATCGGCGAATTCGTCTTCAGCCGCCTTCAGGTGCAGGACGATGCGGGTACCGCGCTCGGCTTTCTCAACGGTGGCAACTTCGAAATCGCCTTCGCCCTTGGACGACCAGTGCACGCCTTCGCTGGCAGCATCGCCGGCACGACGGCTGAACACGTCAACTTTGTCAGCGACGATGAATGCAGAGTAGAAACCCACACCGAACTGACCGATCAGGTGCGAGTCTTTTTTCTGATCGCCAGAGAGATGTTTCATGAAATCGGCAGTGCCGGATTTGGCGATGGTCCCCAGGTGGGTGATCGCCTCTTCTCGGCTCATGCCGATGCCGTTGTCTTCGAGAGTGACGGTTTTAGCGTCCTTGTCGAAGCTCACACGGATTTTCAGCTCGGCGCCACCTTCCAGCAGTTCAGGCTTGGACAGGGCTTCGAAACGTAATTTGTCGACAGCGTCAGAGGCGTTCGAGATCAATTCGCGAAGGAAAATTTCCTTGTTGGAATACAGCGAATGGATCATGAGGTGCAGCAGTTGCTTCACCTCGGTCTGGAAGCCCAGGGTTTCCTTTTGAGTTTCCACACTCATGGTTATCAAACTCCAATCAGATGGCAGTGGCCGCGACCTTGAGGGTCGGCGGCGGGTTGTCATCAAAGTTGGGGGCAGTGTTCAGGATTTCAAGGGCTCTTCGATTTTGAAATGGGCGCGGGCCGTGGCAATCGGTTCAGCTTCGGTACTTTGCCAGGCCGTAATCGCAACGTTGGCCACCCGGCGACCCTGACGGCAAACCTGGCATCGGGCCCAGGTGTCGCGAAACTGCCCCGCACGCAGGTAGTCGAGGGAGAAGTCGATGATCTTCGGCACACCCGGCGAACCGGTGAAAATCAGCAGGTGCAACGCTGCAGACAGCTCCATGAACCCGGCGATCACGCCGCCATGAATCGCCGGCAATAAAGGGTTACCAATGTTGTCCTTGTTGGCCGGCAAGCGAAACAGCAGATCATCCCCCACCCGCGAACATTCAACGCCGATCAGTTTGGCGTAAGGAATCAGGTGCAGCAGCGAAGCGTATTCGCCCTGCTCATGTGCCTTCTGAAGTTGTGCCTTGAAGGCGTCGGTCATTTCGCACCTCTGGCGATGACGCCGCCAAAACCTTTGGTGCCTTTGATGGCTTTGCCCATGCGCATGAAGGTACCCACCACGTGGGCGATGGGTTGCTCGGGATCGTCCTGATAGGCAAAACCGCGAGCAAAGATCACATCCGTGGTCACCCGGTAGCACTGAGCAAAACCGTAGACATCTTTGTGTGGTTCAGCGGCGTGCATGTAGTCGATGCGCAGGTCGAGGGTCGGGCAGACCTCAAATTCGGTTAGCACGCAGAGGGTCGACATGCCACAGGCAGTGTCCATCAGCGAGGTCAGCGCTCCGCCATGGATCACCCCGGTTTGCGGGTTGCCCACAATTTGAGGACTGTACGGCAGGATGACGGTTAGCCCTTCGCTGCTGGCGCTGTGAACCCGCAGCCCAAGTACCTGACAATGTCGCAGCGCCGATAGAAATCGCGTGGCGCGCTCAAAAACGGGGTTTTCGGCCATTTTTATCCAACTCTTCGTAGTGTTCTGGCAACGCACTAGGCGCCTTAGTAAAAGTCCCGTCAGAATAATCTTATATATTTGTATAAATTGAGGAACTTAACGTTGCGGGCTAAGCTCGAAAGGCCAGTAGATATATTTTCCATAAGGAGAAACACCCCATGCGTAAGACTTTAGCTATTGCCTTGATGTTGACCGCTTCCCTCGGTCTCGCTGCCTGCGATAAAAAATCCGAGGACAAAGCTCAAGATGCTAACCAACATGCTGAGCAAGCTCAGCAAGACATGAACAAAGCTCAGGATAAAGTGAACGACGCTGCGAAAGAAAACGCCGAAGCCGCCAAAGCTCAGGCTGAATCGGATGCAGCGGCAGCAAAAGAAGCACCTAAAAACTAAAACAGTTTTTAGCGTGATAAAGAAAACCCGCCAAGTGCGGGTTTTCTTTTGTCTGCTTTTTTTTGCAGTGCAGGCATTACAGCAAAATAGTTCTAAAAGTCGGACTAATCATCAACAGCAACGAACACACGAGTCCGACGAACCACACCAAGCTCCGTTGCCAGGCCAGATCAACCCAATAGCACAGTAAATAAATGATTCGCGTAATCACGAAGACGATTGCCAACAAGTCGATCAGCCACCCCGCCGTCTGCGTGGTGTGAGCCATCAACACCCCCACCGCGAACAGAATGAACGCCTCAAAACAGTTCTGATGAGCCGCCAACGCACGGGCACCAAAGCCTGTCAGTTGCGCCTGTTGCTGACGCGGCAGATGGTTGTCGTAACCGCCCTGCTCGTTCATCGCTTTGGCCACGGGAATCTTTGCCACGAAAATCAGCAAGGCACTGATAAACACACACCAGAACGGAATACTCATCAAGCGGCCTCTTTGTTCGCTTCGGGCAATGGCGCCTCTGTAGGTGTATAGACCATCACGTCGAGAACGTCGGAATGAAACTCCCGGCGATACAACACCAGCACGACGCCGGTGCTCATCAACATGAACAACCAGGGGCTGACGAACCAGGCCAGCATGGTCATGCCGAAGTAGTAAGCGTGCAGGCCGAAGTTGAACTGGTTGGCGGCCATAGAGATGACGCGCGCCGCACGGGCAGCAAAGGCTTTGCGCTCCTGCTCGGAAACGTGACGCTCCCCGACCATCGGCGCCGAGCCAATCAGAATGGCCGCGAAGTTGTACTGGCGCATGCACCAGCTGAACGTGAAGAACGCATAGACAAACACCAGCGCCAGGCACAGCAACTTGATCTCCGACATCCCTTGAGAGGCCTGCTGCACTATCGGGATATCCGCCAGCAACGACACGGCTCTTTCCGAGGCACCGAGCACCGTGAGAATGCCGGCCAGGATAATCAGTGTGCTGGAGGCGAAGAACGAAGCATTGCGCTCCAGGTTGCCGACCACGCTGGCGTCAGCGATACGGTTGTCGCGCAACAGCATGCGGCGCATCCAGTCTTCGCGATACAAGTGCAGCACACTGGCCAGACACGCGGTGTCGCGGCCCTTCCACGACGCATAGCGGGTGTAGCCGCCCCAGCAGATGACGAACCAGAGCGCGGCGAGGATGTGGATCATATTGGCGTGGATGAACGACATGCAGGTCCTTGTGATGTGTTTGGCAAAGCAAGTAGTGCTTCGACGTTAGCTCAAGGAAAAAGACACTGCACCGACTCCAAAAAAAATGCCCCGTATCGATTGATACGGGGCATTTCCATATGTGCTTGAGACCCGCTTGTGGCGGGCCATGAAGCGGCTTAAGCCAGGGCTTCTTCGCGCTTGCCCAGCAGACGATCGCAGACCACCGCGACCACCAGGGTCATGACCGCCGGCACCAGCCAGGCCAGGCCTTGCTCGCTCAGCGGCAGGTGGGACATCTGAGCCGGCATCCAGTCCGCCAGGCCCGCGCCCTTGAGGGCGTCGATCAGGCCGAAGATGAACGAGACCAGCATCACCGGGCCGACGATGCGGCCCTGCTCATGCCAGAAGTCCTTGCAGAAGCTCAGGGCTACCAGGGCAATGCACGGCGGGTAGATCGCGGTCAGCACCGGGATCGAGAACGCAATCAGCTTGGTGAGCCCAAGGTTGGACACCAGCAGCGAGAACACGGCCAGGATGATGACCAATGTTTTGTAGGACAGCGGCAGCACACGGCTGAAGTATTCGGCGCAGGCGCAGGTCAGACCCACCGCCGTCACCAGACAGGCCAAGGAGATCAGCACCGCCAGAAAACCGCTGCCCAGAGAACCGAAGGTGTGTTGCACGTAAGCGTGCAACACCGCCGCGCCGTTGGTGGCACCCGCAGCCACTTCATGGCTGCCCGAACCGAGACGGAACAGGCTGACGTAAACCAGCGCCAGACCCACGCCGGCAATCAGCCCGGCAATGATCGCGTAACGGGTAATCAACACCGGCGACTCGACGCCACGGGAACGGATCGCGTTGACGATGACAATGCCGAATACCAGCGCACCCAGGGTATCCATGGTCAGGTAACCATTGATGAAGCCTTGGGAGAACGGTGCCGCCACGTATTCCGGGGTGGCTACGCCGACATCACCGGCCGGCAATGCAAACGCTGCGATGCCGAGAGCGGCCAAGGCGATGATCTTCAGCGGCGCGAGGAAACGTCCTACGGTATCCAGCAAACGGCCTGGATAAAGCGAGATGAAGAACACCAGCAGGAAGTACACCGAACTGTAGAGGAACAACGCCAGTGGGCTCTCGCCGGTCAGCGGCGCCAGGCCGACTTCGAACGACACGGAGGCGGTGCGCGGTGTCGCGAACAGCGGGCCGACAGCGAGGTAGCACGCGGCCGCCAGCAGGCCACCGGCGACTTTACCGATCGGGCTGCTCAAGGCATCCATGGCGCCACCGACCTTTGCCAGGGCGATCACGGTGATCACTGGCAGACCGACCGCGGTGATCAGAAAGCCCAGCGCCGCCATCCAGACATTTGGACCGGACTGCAGACCGACGATAGGCGGGAAGATGATGTTGCCAGCCCCGACAAACAAGGCAAAAGTCATAAAACCAAGTGCCAGGATGTCCTGGCCTTTCAACACTTTCATTAAGGAAATACCACACTACTGAATCGGAATTTAGAGAGGGATTTCCCTGAGGGGTGAGGGAAATGCTGTCGGTCCGTATAGGACTGACCCGTTTAGCGCGGAGCAACCTTGTGGGCTGCGGACGCAAAAATGGCTGCTAGCCTAACGAATTTGCCCGACAAACGCACTGTTAGGGTGCGAACTATCCGATGCACGACATTTCTGTGTCGCGTTTTTGCATGTTAATGGTTGTCGCCTGTAAGTCCGCCTTCGCGAGCAAGCCCGCTCCCACAGTGGAATGCGGTCAAATGTGGGAGTGGGCTTGCTCGCGAAGGGGCCCGAACGGCCAACACAAACCCCGGAAACGACAAAGGCCACCCGAAGGTGGCCTTTGTCTGGTAAAGCGTCAGATTAGCGCGAGGCTTACTTGACTGCCCAACCGGTCAGCTCGGACAAAGCCTTGCCGATGTCTGCCAGCGAACGCACGGTTTTGACGCCTGCGTCTTCCAGGGCAGCAAACTTCTCGTCTGCAGTGCCTTTGCCGCCAGAGATGATTGCGCCAGCATGGCCCATGCGCTTGCCTGCAGGGGCAGTCACACCAGCGATGTAGGAAACAACTGGCTTGGTCACGTGTGCCTTGATGTAGGCAGCCGCTTCTTCTTCAGCCGAACCGCCGATCTCGCCGATCATCACGATCGCTTCGGTCTTCGGGTCTTCCTGGAACAGCTTCAGGATGTCGATGAAGTTCGAACCCGGGATCGGGTCACCACCGATGCCGACGCAAGTCGACTGACCGAAACCGGCGTCAGTCGTCTGCTTAACAGCTTCGTAGGTCAGGGTGCCGGAACGGGAAACGATACCGACTTTACCTGGCAAGTGAATGTGACCTGGCATGATGCCGATCTTGCATTCGCCTGGAGTGATCACGCCTGGGCAGTTAGGACCGATCAGGACTACACCCAGCTCGTCGCACTTGACCTTGGCATCCAGCATATCCAGGGTAGGAATGCCTTCAGTGATGCAAACGATCAGCTTGATGCCGCCGAAGGCTGCTTCCAGGATGGAGTCCTTGCAGAAAGGAGCCGGAACGTAGATCACGCTGGCAGTGGCGCCAGTGGCAGCTACAGCGTCTTTCACGGTGTTGAACACTGGCAGACCCAGGTGCTCGGTGCCGCCTTTGCCCGGAGTTACGCCACCGACCATCTTGGTGCCGTATTCGATGGCTTGCTGGGTGTGGAAACTACCTTGCGAACCGGTAATACCCTGGCAGATAACTTTGGTGTCTTTATTGATCAGGACGCTCATTATTTGCCCTCCGCAGCTTTGACAACTTGTTGAGCAGCGTCGGTCAGGCTGGTAGCAGCGATGATGTTCAAACCGCTTTCTGCCAGTACTTTAGCGCCCAGCTCAGCGTTGTTGCCTTCAAGGCGAACAACAACCGGGATTTTCACGCCGACTTCTTTCACAGCGCCGATGATGCCTTCGGCAATCATGTCGCAACGAACGATGCCGCCGAAGATGTTGACCAATACTGCAGCGACGTTAGTGTCGGACAGAATGATCTTGAACGCTTCGGTAACGCGTTCTTTGGTAGCACCGCCGCCCACGTCGAGGAAGTTGGCTGGTTTGCCGCCATGCAGGTTGACGATGTCCATGGTACCCATGGCCAGGCCAGCACCGTTGACCATGCAACCGATGTTGCCTTCCAGTGCTACGTAGTTCAGTTCGAACTTGGCAGCGTGCGCTTCGCGCGGATCGTCTTGCGACGGATCGTGGAAAGTCTTCAGCTTAGGCTGACGGTACATGGCGTTGGCGTCGATGTTGATCTTGGCGTCGAGGCAATGCAGATCGCC
Source organism: Pseudomonas sp. Hz4 (assembly GCF_054898165.1). Taxonomy (NCBI): domain Bacteria; kingdom Pseudomonadati; phylum Pseudomonadota; class Gammaproteobacteria; order Pseudomonadales; family Pseudomonadaceae; genus Pseudomonas; species Pseudomonas sp. Hz4. Next base: position 4,372,113 of record NZ_CM142719.1, read on the forward strand.
GTCAGCCTTGATCACCAGCGGGTTCACTTCCAGCAGAGCCAGGTCGTGATCCTTGAACAGCTTGGCCAGACCTACGAAGATCTTGGCGAACTGAGTAACTTGCTTGCCTTCCAGACCCAGTTGGAATGCCAGCTCGCGCCCCTGGAATGGCTGAGCGCCAACCAGTGGATCGATAGTGGCCTTGAGGATTTTCTCAGGGGTGTCGTGAGCGATTTTCTCGATGTCCACGCCACCTTCGGTGGAAGCCATGAACACGATACGACGGCTCGAACGGTCAACGACAGCGCCCAGGTACAGCTCTTTAGCGATATCAGTGCACGATTCAACCAGGATCTTGGTGACTGGCTGACCATTGGCATCAGTCTGGTAAGTCACCAGACGCTTGCCCAACCACTGTTGAGCGAATGCTTTGGCGTCTTCTTTGCTGCGAACCAGCTTGACGCCGCCCGCTTTACCGCGACCACCTGCGTGAACCTGGGCTTTGACAACCCACTCGGTCCCGCCGATCTTGTCGCACGCTTCTGCTGCAGCTTCCGGGGTGTCTACGGCGAAACCCTGGGATACTGGCAGGCCGTATTCAGCGAACAGCTGCTTACCCTGATACTCGTGAAGATTCATGCTAATTACCGTCTTCGTTAGGTACTGCGCATTCGGTGCTGCACTTGTTCAAGTGCCGCACCACCTGTGACTGCTGCTTGCGTAGGTGTTCCGGATATCCGGTGAACTACGCAAGGCTGCGTCCGGCGGACATTCCGCGGTGAGTCTTGCACGCAAGGCTCACGACGGGCCTTCCGCCGTGGTTTCTTATTGTCTTGTCTTAACGCTTCTTGCGGTTGGCGATGTGAATGGCGCCGCCATTCACTGCCAGAGCTGCTTCGTGCAAGGCTTCGGACAGGGTCGGATGGGAGAAAACCATCATGCCCAGGTCTTCGGCACTGGTGCCGAATTCCATACCGATCGCGCCCTGCTGAACCAGTTCTGCAGCGCTCGGGCCAATCACGTGGACGCCCAATACGCGGTCAGTCTTGGCATCAGCAATGACTTTCACGAAACCGCCGGTGTCGTTGGCTGCCATGGCACGGCCACTGGCTGCAAACGGGAAAGTGCCGACGTTAACTTCAACGCCTTCAGCTTTCAAGGTTTGCTCGGTTTTACCGACCCAAGCGATTTCCGGGTGAGTATAAATAACAGACGGGATCAGGTCATAGTTGATCTGGGCTTTGTGGCCCTTGATGCGCTCAACAACCATGATGCCTTCTTCGGACGCCTTGTGCGCCAGCATCATGCCGCGAACCACGTCGCCGATCGCGAAAACGCCCGGAACGCTGGTCGCGCACTGGTCGTCAACGAAAACGAAACCACGTTCGTCGATGTTTACACCGCTGTCAGCTGCCAGCAGCTCGGTGGTCACTGGACGGCGACCGACGGCAACGATCAGCTTGTCGAAGGTGATGTTCTGTTCGCCATTGGCATCGGTGTAGTTCACAACGACTTCGTCGCCGTTCACTTTGGAACCGGTGACGCGAGCGCCCAGCTTGATGTTCAGACCTTGTTTGGTCAGGGTTTTGTAGGCTTCTTTGGAAACGGCGTCGTCAGCCGCTGGCAGGAACTTCTCCAGTGCTTCCAGAACAACCACTTCGGAACCCAGGCGGGACCAGACCGAACCCAGTTCCAGACCGATTACGCCAGCGCCGATCACGCCCAGACGCTTAGGAACCGATTGGAATTCCAGCGCGCCAGTCGAATCGACGATCACGTTCTGGTCAACCGGAGCCGGTGGAATGTCGATCGGACGCGAGCCCGAAGCCAGGATCACGTTCTCGGCTTCGATGATTTCGACGGTGCCGTCTGGCTTGGTCAGTTCGACTTTCTTGCCGGCCAGCAGTTTGCCGTGGCCTTGCAGGGAAGTGACGCCGTTCGCCTTGAACAGGGTTGCAACGCCAGAGGTAAGGCCTTTGACGATGTTGGCTTTACGGCCAACCATTGCAGCCACGTCCATGGTCACGCCAGCGTGATTGATACCGTGGATCGCGAAGCCTTCTTTGGCTTCCTTGTATTTCCAGGAGCTGTCCAGCAGCGCCTTGGAGGGAATGCAGCCGACGTTCAGGCAAGTACCGCCGAGGGCCAGTTTGCCTTCCTTGTCGGTGTATTTCTCGATGCAGGCAGTGGTGAGGCCCAGTTGCGCTGCTTTAATGGCCGCCACGTAGCCGCCAGGGCCCGCGCCAATCACTACCACGTCGAATTTCTGAGTCATGTGTCATTCCTTCTCGAATCAAACCGGACGGGCCCTTTGGAGGACCGTCGTGGGACGAAGCTGGTCATTACAGAAGGGCCGTCCACTGGACGGCCCGTGCAACGGAATCAGATATCCAGCAGCAAACGAGCCGGGTCTTCCAGCAGGTTCTTGATGGTAACCAGGAAGGTCACAGCTTCTTTGCCATCGATCAGACGGTGATCGTAGGACAGAGCCAGGTACATCATCGGACGTATAACGACTTGACCGTTGATCGCCATCGGACGCTGCAGAATGTTGTGCATGCCCAGGATAGCCGCTTGTGGTGGGTTGACGATCGGGGTCGACATCATCGAACCGAAGGTACCACCGTTGGTGATGGTGAACGTACCGCCGGTCATCTCGTCCATCGACAGTTTGCCGTCACGAGCCTTCTTGCCGAAGGTGGCGATGCCGCCTTCGATTTCAGCCAGGCTCATCAGTTCGGCGTTACGCAGAACCGGTACAACCAGACCGCGGTCGCTGGAAACAGCCACACCAACGTCGGCGTAGCCGTGGTAAACGATGTCGGCACCGTCGATCGAGGCGTTCACAGCCGGGTAGCGTTTCAGCGCTTCGGTCGCCGCTTTCACGAAGAACGACATGAAGCCCAGGCGCACGCCGTTGTGGGACTTCTCGAACAGGTCCTTGTACTTCGAACGCAGCGCCATGACTTCGGTCATGTCGACTTCGTTGAACGTGGTCAGCATCGCCATGTTCGACTGGGCTTCAACCAGACGCTCGGCAACCTTGGCGCGCAGACGGGTCATTGGAACGCGTTTTTCAACACGGTCACCGGCGGCGAACACCGGAGCAGCAGCGGCAGGTGCAGCAGCCTTGGCAGGCGCGGCAGCCGGAGCGGCTTTCTTGGCAGCAACAGCCGCTACCACGTCTTCCTTGGTCACACGACCGCCTTTGCCGGTACCGGCAACGGAAGCGATGTTGATGCCGCTTTCTTCAGCCAGCTTGCGAGCAGCCGGTGCAGCAACAGGATCGTCTTCGCCTTCAGCGGCTGGAGCAGCAGCCTGTGCAGCGGCCGGAGCAGCGGCAGCGGCTGGAGCGGCAGCAGCGCCACCCGCTTCGATGGAGCCCAGGACTTCGTCGGACAGAACGGTGTCGCCTTCGTTCTTGACGATAGCGCCCAGCACGCCGTCAGCGGTGGCCAACACTTCCAGTACGACTTTGTCGGTTTCGATGTCGACGATCAGATCATCGCGCTTGACGGCGTCGCCCGGCTTTTTGTGCCAGGTGGCAACGGTGCCATCGGCAACCGATTCCGGGAAAGTGGGGGCTTTGATTTCGATAGCCATTATCTGTGGGTCCTTAAATTCGGTTTCAAGTGCGCGAAGGCGTTAAACAGTAAAGGCGTCTTGCAGCAGTTTTTCTTGCTGCTCAGCGTGCATCGATGCGTAACCACAAGCAGGTGCAGCAGAGGCATCACGGCCCGCGTACTCGAGTACGAGAGACTTGTTGTGATTACCAACGATGCGACGCATGTGGTGTTGGCTGCAGTACCACGCACCCTGGTTCATCGGCTCTTCCTGACACCAAACGATATGTTTGAGGTTGGTGTACGGAGCCAGGACTTCGTTCAAGTCGTCCTCAGGGAATGGGTACAGCTGCTCGATACGCACGACGGCGATGTCATCACGACCTTCGGCACGGCGTTTTTCCAGCAGGTCGTAGTAGACCTTGCCGCTACACAGAACAATGCGCTCGACCTTTTTCGGGTCTTGAACATCGATTTCCGGGATAACGGTCTGGAACGAACCTTCGGCCAGATCTTCCAGGGTCGACACGGCCAGTTTGTGACGCAGCAACGACTTCGGCGTCAGGACGATCAATGGCTTGCGCAGCGGGCGAATCACCTGACGACGCAGCAAGTGGTAGATCTGCGCCGGCGTGGTCGGCACGGCTACCTGAATGTTGTGCTCGGCGCACAGTTGCAGGTAACGCTCCAGACGAGCCGAAGAGTGCTCCGGACCCTGACCTTCATAACCGTGCGGCAGCAACATGGTCAGACCGCAGAGACGGCCCCACTTGTGCTCGCCACTGGTAATGAACTGGTCGATAACCACCTGGGCACCGTTGGCGAAGTCGCCGAACTGGGCTTCCCAGAGAACCAGCGCCTCAGGTGTGGTGGTCGAGTAACCGTATTCGAACGCCAGTACGGCCTCTTCAGACAGGAACGAATCGTACAGGTCGAAGCGTGGCTGACCTTTGTACAGATTCTGCAGCGGAATGTAGCTGCCCGTGTCTTTCTGGTTGTGCAAGACAGCGTGACGGTGCGAGAACGTACCGCGCCCGATGTCCTGACCGGTCATGCGAATCGGGTGACCCTCGAACGCCAGGGTCGCGTACGCCATGGTTTCGGCGTAACCCCAGTTGATCGGCAGGCCGCCGACTTGCATCTTCTGACGGTCTTCGTAGATTTTCGAGACCTGGCGCTGAACCACGAAGCCTTCCGGAATTTCCAGCAGCTTGGCAGACAGTTCCTGCAAGGTTTTCAGATCGAAGCGAGTGTCGTGACGCGCGGTCCAGGCATGGCCCAGATACGGACGCCAGTCCACGAACAACTCTTTGTTCGGCTCTTTGACCAGGCTTTTTACAACATGCAGACCGTTGTCCAGCGCGTTGCGGTATTCGTCGACTTTCGCCTGAACACGCTCAACGTCCAGCACACCGCCCTGGGTCAGACGATCGGCATACAGTTCACGCGTGGTGCGCTGCTTGGCGATTTGCTGATACATCAGAGGCTGGGTACCGCTTGGCTCGTCGGCCTCGTTGTGGCCGCGACGACGGTAGCAGACCAGGTCGATCACCACGTCGCGCTTGTACTGCATGCGGTAGTCGATGGCCAACTGGGTCACGAACAATACGGCTTCCGGATCATCACCATTCACATGGAGGATGGGCGCCTGGATCATTTTCGCAACGTCGGTCGCGTACTCGGTGGAACGCGAGTCCAGCGGGTTGCTGATGGTGAAACCGACCTGGTTGTTGATGACGATGTGCACGGTGCCGCCGGTTTTGAAACCGCGGGTCTGCGACATCTGAAAGGTTTCCATCACCACGCCTTGACCGGCGAATGCCGCGTCGCCGTGGATGGAAATCGGCAGAACCTTTTCACCGGTAGGGTCGTTACGACGGTCCTGACGGGCACGGACCGAACCCTCGACCACTGGAGATACAATTTCCAGGTGGGACGGGTTGAACGCCATGGCCAAGTGAACTTCACCACCGGTGGTCATGACGTTGGACGAGAAGCCCTGGTGATATTTAACATCACCGGAACCCAGCTCGACCTTCTTCTTGCCTTCGAACTCGTCGAACAGCTCGCGCGGGTTCTTGCCAAAGGTGTTGACCAGCACGTTCAGACGACCACGGTGGGCCATGCCGATAACGATTTCCTTGGTGCCGTAGGAACCGGAACGCTGGATCAGCTCATCGAGCATCGGAATCAGACTTTCGCCGCCTTCCAGACCGAAACGCTTGGTGCCCGGGTATTTGGTGCCCAGGTATTTTTCCAGGCCTTCGCCGGCCGTGACGCGCTCGAGCAGATGACTCTTGATGTCGGCGGAGTACGTCGGACGGCCACGCACGCTTTCCAGACGCTGCTGGAACCACTGGCGCTGCTCGGAATCGGTGATATGCGTGAATTCAGCGCCGATGGTGCGGCAATATGTCTGCTGCAACGCTTCGTGAATTTCGCGTAGGCTCGCTTCCTCTTTGCCGATGAACAGGTCGCCGGCACGGAAGGTCGTATCAAGATCGGCATTGGTCAAGCCGTAATGATTGATCGACAGGTCTGCAGGTGCAGGACGCTGCCACAGCCCCAGCGGATCAAGCTGGGCTGCCTGGTGGCCACGCATACGGTAGGCCTGGATCAATCGCAGCACTTCAACTTGCTTCTTCTCGTGCTCACTGCTCACGCTGCCGGCGGAAACCGGTTGGGCGCGGCGCTGGTTCTTTGCCAGCAAGACGAAATGATCGCGAATTGTCGAGTGCGAAACATCGGTGGCAGTGTTGCCGTCAGCTGGCAACTTCTGGAAGTAGGTGCGCCACTCTTCTGGCACAGCGTTAGGGTCGTGCAGGTAGAGCTCATAGAGCTCTTCCACATAGGCAGCGTTACTACCAGATAGGTAGGCGCTGTTCCACATGCGCTGCATCACGCTTTCTTGCATGCTTGGTCACCCTCGGTTAGGGGAACACCACCGGCGTCGACACCGAGCACACTTGCAGAAGTCCGAATGCAGCGACTAAAACAAGCCACTTAGGATCACGCTGATAGTCCGGGTACCAGCCCGGATGCCCCTGCTTGTCTCATTTCTTCAAAATAAGAGCCGCAGCCTTATAAGCTGCTGCTCAGGTTAAAACTACGGCGCCGGTTGAAGCCTGCGCCGTAGCATCTACGGGTACAGCGGTCCTACATTTACAACAGCCGGGTTACAGCAGCTGAATCACACGCCGCTTTGCAGCAACATGTTACGTACGTGACCGATGGCCTTAGTCGGGTTCAGGCCTTTCGGGCAGACGTTGACGCAGTTCATGATCCCGCGGCAGCGGAATACGCTGAACGGGTCATCCAGCGAAGCCAGACGCTCGGCAGTCTTGGTGTCGCGGCTGTCTGCCAGGAAGCGATACGCTTGCAGCAGAGCAGCTGGACCCAGGAACTTGTCCGGGTTCCACCAGAAGGACGGGCAAGAGGTCGAGCAGCAAGCGCACAGGATGCACTCGTACAGACCGTCGAGCTTTTCACGCTCTTCAGGGGTCTGCAGACGTTCGATGGCCGGAGCCGGCGTGTCGTTCTGCAGGTATGGCTTAACCTTCTCGTATTGCTTGTAGAAGATGCTCATATCGACGACCAGGTCACGGATAACCGGCAAACCTGGCAGAGGACGAACGATCAGCTTGTTACCTTTTACGACAGCGGACAGCGGCGTGACGCACGCCAGAGCGTTTTTGCCGTTGATGTTCATGCCGTCGGAACCGCAAACACCTTCACGGCAAGAGCGACGATAGGAGAAACCCTCGTCCTGCTCTTTGATCAGGGCCAGCACGTCCAGCACCATCAGGTCTTTACCGTTGGTATTGACCGAAAATTCCTGCATGAACGGCGCGGCGTCCTGATCAGGGTTGTAGCGATAAACACTGACTTGCAACATGGCGGCCACCCTTAATAAGTCCGAATCATTGGTTCAAAGGTCGGGACTGTTTTTGGCGAGAAATTCACGGCACGCTTGGTAACGCGCTTCTCACCCGGGAAATACAAGGTGTGGCACAGCCAGTTAACGTCATCGCGCTCTTCGAAGTCTTCACGGGCGTGAGCGCCGCGTGACTCTTTGCGGATTTCTGCGGCGATGGCGGTAGCTTCAGCCACTTCCAGCAGGTTCTGCAATTCCAGAGCTTCGATACGAGCAGTGTTGAACGCCTGGCTCTTGTCGTTGATCTTGACGTTGGCGATACGGCCACGCAGATCAGCCAGCTGGGCAATACCCTTCTGCATGTATTCGCCGGTACGGAATACACCGAAATAGTTCTGCATGCAGCTTTGCAGCTCTTTACGCAGGGTGGCGACGTCTTCGCCCTCGGTACGCGAGTTCAGGCCATCGAGACGCGCCAGGGCAGCGTCGATGTCGGACTGGCGAGCGCGAGTGTAATCGACGCCTTCTTTCAGGGTCTGCTCCAGGAACAGGCCGGCAGCACGACCGAATACCACCAGGTCGAGCAACGAGTTACCGCCCAGACGGTTGGCACCGTGAACCGATACGCAGGCCACTTCGCCTACTGCGAACAGACCCGGGATGATCTGGTCAACGCCGTCGGCGTCCTGAGTGATCGCCTGACCGTGAATGTTGGTCGGCACGCCGCCCATCATATAGTGGCAGGTTGGAACGACCGGAATTGGCGACACGGCTGGATCGACGTGGGCGAAGGTCTTGGACAGTTCCATGATGCCTGGCAGACGGCTGTGCAGAACTTCTTCACCGAGGTGATCGAGTTTCAGCATTACGTGGTCGCCATCCGGACCGCAACCGTTGCCAGCGATGATTTCTTTAACCATCGAGCGAGCAACCACGTCACGACCAGCCAGGTCTTTGGCGTTCGGAGCATAACGCTCCATGAAACGCTCGCCGTGCTTGTTGATCAGGTAACCGCCTTCACCGCGGCAACCTTCAGTAACCAGCACACCCGCGCCGGCGATGCCGGTTGGATGGAACTGCCACATTTCAATGTCTTGTACCGGCACGCCAGCACGCAGAGCCATGCCGACGCCGTCACCGGTGTTGATCAGGGCATTGGTGGTGGACGAGTAGATACGACCTGCACCGCCGGTCGCCAGTACGGTGGCGTTGGCGCGAACATAGGAGGTTTCGCCGGTTTCGATGCAGATGACGATCATGCCGACAAAGGCACCGTCTTCGTTCTTCACCAGGTCGACACCGTAGTATTCGTTGAGGAATACGGTGCCGGCCTTGAGGTTGGCCTGGTACAGGGTGTGCAACAGCGCGTGACCGGTACGGTCGGCAGCGGCGCACGTACGGGCAGCCTGGCCACCTTTACCGAAGTCTTTCGACTGACCGCCGAACGGACGCTGATAGATGCGGCCTTGCTCGGTACGGGAGAACGGCAAGCCCATGTGCTCGAGTTCAAAGACCGCTTCCGGGCCTACGGAACACATGTATTCGATAGCGTCCTGGTCACCGATATAGTCGGAACCCTTGACGGTATCGTACATGTGCCAGCGCCAGTCATCGTTCGGATCTGCCGAGGCGATGGCGCAGGTGATGCCACCCTGGGCGGATACAGTGTGCGAACGAGTCGGGAAAACCTTGGTAACTACGGCAGTCTTGTGACCGCCCTGTGCCAGCTGCAGCGCAGCGCGCATGCCAGCACCGCCGCCGCCAATGATGATGGCGTCGAACGAAAGCGTGTTAACTGTATTAGACATGAATCAGATACCCCAAAGAATCTGCACACCCCAGACGAAGTACGCGAACATCGCGACGCCGCATACCGCCTGGAAGAGGAAACGTATTGCAGTCGCGGACTTGCCGAACGCCATTGGCGTCAGGTAGTCGGTCGCGATGGTCCACATGCCGACCCAGGCGTGAGCGCCGAGGGCAACGAGGGCCAGGAGACTGAAAATACGCATCCAGTTGCTTGCGAACAGTTCATGCCATTGGGCGTAGCCGATGCCAGGGTTGGCGACGACGTATCCGATCAGGAAAATGAAGTAAGCCGCGAGAACGACCGCAGACACACGTTGTGCCATCCAGTCATAGAGGCCCGAACGCGACAGGTTCGTGACGTTAGTTACCATATCCAAACTCCTGCGAGAACGATTACCACCACGGAAATGGCGATAACGATTTTCGAGCCCAGTTTGCCGCCTTCAAGCGACTCGCCAATGCCCATGTCCATCATCAAGTGGCGCACACCGGCAACCAGGTGATACAGCAGAGCGGACAGGATGCCCCATGTCACTAGCTTGGCTAGCGGACTGGTCAGACACGCTTTCACCTGACCGAAGCCTTCTTCCGAGTCGAGCGACTTGTCCAATGCATAAAGCATGATGGCCAGGCTGACAAAGAGGATGATTCCGGAGATTCGGTGAAGAATGGACGTGTAAGCAGTGACTGGGAGTTTGATGGTCCTTAGGTCTAGGTTTACAGGTCGTTGGCTATTCACGGCTTTTTTTCACACTGAAGAGCCCCTAACAATCAGGGCAAAGTTGTTGGGGAGTGCACTGGTCAGGTACCCACCACCCAGGGAGTGCGACCCCCAGTAAAGCAGGCCCAAAAGCCCCTGGCGGTCGGAGGCCGAGTATAGACAGTTAGGCTACTAATGACAACGCGTTCGCCTCCCCCTAATAGCGCATTGCACAAGTTAGATAAAAGGCGTAAATGGCAGCCAATTTCGAGGAAAAAGTTCGGTTAAAGCCTTCTGGAGCAAGACTTTAGGCAAATTGACATTCGAATTTATCTCACTATAGTGGTGCGGGCCCTGCGTGGGGGGTCTGTCTGATGATTTCAAGCATAAATAGGAGGCCACATGGCTGACAAAAAAGCGCAGTTGATCATCGAGGGCGCAGCCCCCGTCGAGCTGCCCATTTTAAGCGGCACCGTTGGTCCCGATGTTATCGATGTCCGGAGCCTGACGGCCACGGGCCGTTTCACCTTTGACCCTGGTTTCATGTCGACCGCTGCCTGCGAGTCGAAGATCACCTATATCGACGGTGACAACGGGATCCTGCTGCACCGCGGCTACCCGATCGAACAGCTGGCTGAAAAATCGGACTACCTGGAAACCTGCTATCTACTGCTCAACGGCGAACTGCCGACCGCAGAACAGAAAGCCCAGTTCGTCAGCACCGTCAAGAACCACACCATGGTTCATGAGCAGCTCAAGACCTTCTTCAACGGCTTCCGTCGCGACGCCCACCCGATGGCCGTTATGTGCGGTGTAGTCGGCGCCCTCTCGGCCTTCTACCACGACTCCCTGGACATCAATAACCCGCAGCATCGCGAAATCTCCGCGATCCGTTTGGTTGCCAAGATGCCGACGCTGGCAGCGATGGTTTACAAGTACTCCATGGGCCAGCCCATGATGTACCCGCGCAACGACCTGACGTACGCGGAAAACTTCCTGCACATGATGTTCAACACCCCGTGCGAGATCAAACCGATCAGCCCGGTACTCGCCAAGGCCATGGACAAGATCTTCATCCTCCATGCCGACCACGAGCAGAACGCATCGACCTCCACCGTACGCCTGGCCGGCTCTTCGGGTGCTAACCCGTTCGCCTGTATCGCCGCCGGCATCGCTGCACTGTGGGGCCCTGCCCACGGCGGCGCGAACGAAGCTGTTCTGACCATGCTCGATGAAATTGGCGATGTGTCGAACATCGACAAGTACATCGCCAAGGCGAAGGACAAGAACGATCCGTTCAAACTGATGGGCTTCGGTCACCGGGTTTACAAAAACCGCGACCCACGCGCCACAGTCATGAAGCAGACCTGCGACGAAGTACTGAAAGAACTGGGCATCACCAACGATCCGCAACTCGAACTGGCCATGCGCCTGGAAGAGATCGCCCTGACCGACCCGTACTTCATCGAACGCTCGCTGTACCCGAACGTCGACTTCTACTCGGGGATCATCCTCAAGGCGATCGGCATACCAACCAGCATGTTCACCGTGATCTTCGCCTTGGCGCGGACTGTCGGCTGGATCTCTCACTGGAAAGAAATGCTCTCCAGCCCGTACAAGATTGGCCGTCCGCGCCAGCTGTACACCGGCTACGAGTCGCGTGATATCACCAAGCTGGAAGACCGCAAATAAGACCTGTCTTGCGATAACGTCTTAGCCTGCACCGGAAACGGCCTCCATTTATATAGAGGCCGTTTTTGTTTGTGCGGTGTCGGTTAACTGGGATTCAGATTGGGTACATATCCGTTTTTACGGTATCGGCCGCTTATGGTTCCGCTCTGACAGCGGGTCACTTTGGAAAAGCGCCAAAGTAACCAAAACGCTCTTGCCCCTTTCGTTCGGTGCCTCGCCTAGGCTCGGCATGCCCTCGCTCCGGTCCTGCTCCGTGGGCCCGCCGCCATCGGCCATCCATGGCCGGGGGCGGCTAACCCGGCATCCATGCCGGGTTGCCCACTGCGCAGAACCTCCACTCGGCCTCTCGAGGGGGCGCACACCGCAAAAGCACAAGCGAGGCGGCCGACCGGCCGGCCTGATTTCCAGAGCACACGTTCCTCCTGGGCTGCCGAAGGCTGCGATCTTTTTAAATTTTGATCTTTGCTTGGCTTTGGCTTTTGATGTTGTTCCTGCTTTTGATCTTTCGCCCCTTCGGCAGGCCGAGTGGAGGTGTTCATCAGGGGGTTAGGCGCGTAGCGCCGTGCGGCGAAGCCGCACACATCGAGAGGAGGTCGTCGCGAAGCAGACCGTAGGCGATGCCCCCTGATGGGCACCGTAGCGAGGGAACACTGAGCTTTAGCGAAGTGCCGTACGCCGGGGCGAAGCCTTTTGGTTCCTTTTTGGCGTTTGAAAAAGGGACTCGCTGTAAGAGCGAAACCGCCAGAAGCCGTTACCGCAGAAACGGATATGTACACCATCAAACCGCCCTGCAAGCCACCCAACAAAAAAATGCCCCGATCTCTCGACCGGGGCATTTCTGTTTAACGCAGCTTACATAAGCAAACCTGAAGCCTTAGTGAGAAACCGCCCCACTCGCCCCCAACCCCGTCTGCGAACGAACAAACTGAGGGAAGAACAGCGCCCGCTCATTGTCAGCCGCGGTCGACTTGTCAGTAATCGAGAAGAACCAGATCCCGATAAACGCAATGGCCATGGAGAACAACGCCGGGTACTCATACGGGAAGATAGCCTTCTCGTTATGCAGGATCTGCACCCAGATGGTTGGCCCAAGCACCATCAAACCCACAGCACTCACCAGACCCAACCAGCCACCGATCATCGCTCCGCGAGTGGTCAGATTCTTCCAGTACATGGAAAGCAACAGCACCGGGAAGTTACAGCTCGCCGCGATGGAGAACGCCAGGCCCACCATGAACGCGATGTTCTGGCTTTCGAACAGAATGCCCAGACCGATCGCCAGCACGCCCAGAAAGATGGTGGTGATTTTCGAGACGCGGATCTCGTCCTTGTCGTTGGCCTTGCCCTTCTTGATCACGCTGGCGTAAAGGTCATGAGACACCGCCGTAGCACCGGCCAGCGTCAAACCAGCCACCACAGCCAGAATGGTTGCGAACGCGACTGCCGAGATGAAGCCCAGGAAGATACTGCCACCGACCGCATTAGCCAGGTGCACCGCCGCCATGTTGTTGCCGCCCAACAACGCGCCAGCAGCATCTTTAAAGGCAGGGTTGGTGCTGACCAGCAGGATCGCGCCGAAGCCGATGATGAACGTCAGGATATAGAAGTAGCCAATGAAGCCGGTTGCATACAGCACGCTCTTACGAGCTTCTTTCGCGTCACTCACAGTGAAGAAGCGCATCAGAATGTGCGGCAGGCCAGCGGTACCGAACATCAGCGCCAGGCCAAGGGAGAACGCGGAGATCGGGTCTTTCACCAGACCGCCCGGGCTCATGATCGCCTCACCTTTAGGGTGAACCTTGATCGCCTCGGAAAACAGCGCATTGAAGTCGAAGTTGACGTGTTTCATCACCATCAGCGCCATGAACGACGCACCAGACAGCAGCAACACTGCCTTGATGATTTGCACCCAAGTGGTCGCCAACATGCCACCGAACAGCACGTACAGGCACATCAGGACACCGACCAGGATGACTGCAATGTGATAGTCGAGACCGAACAGCAGCTGAATCAACTTGCCGGCACCGACCATTTGCGCGATCAGGTAGAACGCCACCACCACCAGCGAACCGCAAGCGGACAGCGTGCGGATCTGGGTTTGCCCGAGACGATAGGACGCCACGTCGGCAAAGGTGTATTTACCCAGGTTACGCAGGCGCTCGGCGATCAGGAACAGAATGATCGGCCAGCCCACCAGGAAGCCGATCGAGTAGATCAGGCCGTCGTAGCCGGAGGTGAACACCAGGGCGGAAATACCCAGGAAGGACGCCGCGGACATATAGTCGCCGGCAATTGCCAAACCGTTCTGGAAGCCGGTGATCTTGCCACCCGCCGCATAGTAGTCAGCCGCCGAATTGTTGCGCTTGGAGGCCCAGTAGGTGATGCACAGGGTCAAACCGACGAACGCAACGAACATAAGAATCGCGGAGACGTTAAGCGGTTGTTTATTGACTTCGCCAGTCAGAGCTTCAGCGGCCCAGGCACCCGGCGCGAAAGCTGCGATGCTCAATAGAGCCATTAGACGCCGGATCATTGCTGAGCCTCCTTGAGAATCGCATTGTTCAGGTCGTCGAATTCGCCATTGGCGCGTCGTACGTAGATTGAAGTCAGGATAAAGGCCGAGAGAATCAACCCGACACCAATGGGTATCCCCCAGGTAATCGAAGACTCAGGGCTTATTTTCGCGCCCAGAATATGCGGCCCGTAAGCAATCAACAGGATGAATCCGGAGTAAAGCCCAAGCATGATCGCCGAAAGAATCCAGGCGAACCTTTCTCGCTTACTAACCAGCTCCTTGAAGCGCGGGCTGTTTTGAATCGAGAGGTAAATGCTGTCGTTCATTGTTTTTATCCTCGCAGCACAGATGAAGTTGTAACGTCATCCACTCTAAGCGGCTACAGAACTGGTTCCAGACGACCTTAGTATTAGAACGACATGACGGTTTTGCCATTTTCAGCAATTAATAATTAGCCTGCTTTGCACCCGTCTTCTCTCTACAACAAATGCGGGAATGCAAAAGGCCGCTTGGCAGTGATGCCAAGCGGCCCTGGAAGGTGCTGACTAGACGCGTCAGCTCAAATCATTTGATCCAGTCTGCAACGCGTTCCGGGTGTTTGGCCACCCAATCCTTCGCTGCGGCTTCAGGTTTGGCACCATCCTGAATGGCCAACATGACTTCGCCGATTTCGTCTTTCGACGCCCACTGGAAGTTCTTCAAGAACTTGACAACTTCCGGAGCCTTGGTGGCCAGTTCTTTACTGCCGATGTTGTTCACGGTTTCAGCCGCACCAAAAACGCCCTTAGGGTCATCCAGGAAGCGCAGTTTCCACTTGGCGAACATCCAGTGCGGCACCCAACCGGTGACGGCGATGGATTCGTTTTTCTTCTCGGCACGGGTCAGCTCGGCGATCATCCCGGCGCCGGAACTGGCCTTGAGTTGATAGCCGGTCAGATCGTAGTCCTTGATCGCCTGCTCGGACTTGAGCATAACGCCTGAACCGGCGTCGATGCCGACGATGCGTTTTTTGAAGCTGTCGTCGGTTTTAAGATCATCAATGGATTTGGCTTTGACGTACTCCGGCACAATCAAGCCGATTTTCGCGTCTTTGAAGTTCGGACCGTAATCGACGACCTGATCCTTGTTCTTGGTCCAGTAATCGCCGTGAGTCACAGGCAGCCACGCAGACATCATGGCGTCGAGTTTCCCGGTGGCCACACCCTGCCACATGATCCCGGTGGCGACGGCTTGCAACTTCACGTCATAACCCAGCTTCTGCTTGATCACTTCGGCCGCCACATGAGTGGTGGCAACGCTGTCGGACCAACCATCAACGTAGCCGATGCTCAGGGTTTTGCTCTCGGCATTGGCGAATGTGGAGCCAATCGCAAGCACCAGAGCGGCACTCGCGCCTAAAAGTCGTCGCATCTTCATCGTTACTTCCCCGAAAGTGCTGCGCTCGACGGATGCCGAGTCGCGTCAACGTATTGTTATGGTGCACAGCGCCCCCATCACGCCCACCGCAAACTCGTTCGAACATCAGCGCGATTTATCTATGAGAGCACTGATGCGTCGATAATCAACCTCACGCCAATAGCGACCTTCTCTGCCAGCGACCTCAACGCATCGAGAAACGACATCAGAACGCCATTAATCTAGACCACCGGAAGTCCGCCGGCCACTCCGCCCGAACTTTGCATGTCAAAATTATGCAGGCCACCAAGCACGCGGCAAATGAAGGTAACATGCGCGGCTTTGCTCCCAGACGGCCTGACCATGCCCGCGACATCACGCTTTCCTTTTTTTGCTTATCTATTCGCCTGCCTGCTGGGGCTTTTTGCCCTCGGTGGCTTCTGGTACGGCCTCGGTAAACCGGTGATGCTGCCGGATGTGGCCAGCGCGACGCACAAGCTGCAATGCGCCTCCTACACCCCGTTCGACAAGGATCAATCGCCGTTCGATCAGCCGTTCAAGCTGCGCCCCGAGCGCATGGACGCCGACCTCGCGCTGCTGGCGACTCGTTTCGAATGCATCCGCACCTACTCGATGACGGGCCTTGAGGCCCTGCCCGACCTGGCGCGCAAGCACGGGCTGAAGCTGATGATTGGCGCCTGGGTCAACAGCAATCCGGTAGACACCACCAAGGAAGTCGACCTGCTGATCGCCTCAGCCAACGCGAACGCGGACGTGGTGACGTCAGTGATCGTCGGCAACGAAACCCTGTTGCGCAAGGAAGTCACTGGCGCGCAGTTGGCAAAGCTAATTCATAAAGTCAAAAGCCAGGTCAAACAGCCTGTTACTTACGCCGACGTCTGGGAGTTCTGGCTCAAGCACCCGGAAGTCGCCCCGGCAGTAGACTTCCTGACCATCCATTTGCTGCCGTACTGGGAAGACGATCCCTCGAATATCGACGCTGCCCTGCAACATGTAGCCGAGGTGCGTCAGGTGTTCGGTAACAAATTCGCGCCCAAGGACGTGATGATTGGCGAAACCGGTTGGCCGAGCGAAGGCCGTCAGCGTGAAACCGCTCTGCCGAGCCGGGTCAATGAAGCCAAGTTCATTCGCTCTTTTGTCATCATGGCCGAGCAGCAAGGCTGGCATTACAACCTGATCGAAGCTTTTGACCAGCCGTGGAAACGCGCCAGCGAAGGTGCTGTCGGTGGTTACTGGGGGCTGTTCGACGCCGATCGTCAGGACAAGGGTGTGCTGGCAGGTCCGGTGTCGAACGTGCCGTACTGGTCGCAGTGGCTGGTGGTGGGTGGTTTGATCTTCCTCGGCACACTGATCCTCGGCGGGCGTGTTCGCAGCACTCGCGCAGCGTTGGTCCTGCCGCTGCTGGGTGCGCTGGCGGCTTGCTCGATTGGCGCTTGGGGCGATCTGGCGCGTGTCACCACCCGTTTTGCCAGTGAATGGTTGTGGGTGGCGCTGCTGACGGGTTTGAATCTGTTGGTGCTGGCCCATGCCGCGTTGACCCTGAGCGCTCGCACCGGTTGGCGTGAACGTGCATTCAATGCGCTGGAACGTCGGGCGGGCTGGTGGGTGGCAGCGGCGGGGTTTGCCGCTGCGGTGATCATGCTGGAACTGGTGTTCGACCCGCGCTATCGCAGCTTTCCGAGTGTCGCGTTCCTGTTGCCGGCGCTGGTTTATCTGTGCCGCCCGGTAAGCGTGCCGCGTCGTGAGATTGCCCTGCTGACCTTCATCATCGGTGCTGGCATTGCGCCGCAGCTGTATCAGGAAGGGTTGCAGAACCAGCAGGCCTGGGGTTGGGCGCTAGTGAGTGGGTTGATGGTTGCAGCGTTGTGGCGCAGTTTGCGGGTTCGTAAAGGCTAATCTTCAGCGAGGCGACTGGCCTCTTCGCGGGCAAGCCACGCTCCCACAGGGATTTTTGTCATATACAAACTCTGTATTCGCTGAAGAACCCTGTGGGAGCGGCGGTGCGACGATTCGACTTGCTTGCGATGACGATCTATCAGGCGCTGCGAGAGGCGCGAACCAGACGCAAAGCAGCAATCACCACCGCAAACACCGCCAAAGTCGTGTTGTACAACGCCAGTGCCGGAAACCCGAACACCAGCGCCAGCACGGCCAGCCACCACCCTGCCCGGCCCGGCAGCACAAAACCGATAACGGCTGCCGCCAATGCCACGAAACCCAAGACCTTGAAGTGAATCATCAACCCCAGGCTCGAACGAATCTGGCATTCCCAGCGACTCGCTTCGTCCACACAGATGCCGACCCATTGAGCATCCTCCATAAAGCCATAACGTGCGCCATAACTGGCGGCCAGCCATAACGGCAGGAGAACGAGTAGCAGAATCACAGGCAGGCGGCGGGACATGAAGCACTCCAATAAACGAAAACGGCGGCCAGCTTAATCTCCCGCCAGCGGTAAGCAAATGCGTGCAACAGATAATTGGTCACGAAATAGCTGCAAAGTGTATCGTCCAGCTACTATTAGTTCGAAACTAGGCCTGATTGGTGCCGATCCATGGCACTTTGGCGCAAACCCCGTGGTCATAGCCTGCGAACTTCATTTGGCACCTTTCTCTAAGAGATCTAGTCATGCTCCGTTCTTTGCGCTTCGCCGCCCTGTTTGGCGGCCTTATTTTGAGTGCGTCCGCACTGGCCGTCGACATCGACGCCGCCAGTTATGGCTACCCCTTGACCAACCCGTTCGAGGCGACAATCGCGACGACGCCGCCGGACCTGCGTCCGGAGTTACCGCTGGACGATGACATCGATCAGGCAACTCGCAGCGTCACGTTGCGCCCGGAGCGTGCATTCGATCTGCCGGACAACTTCTGGCCGGTGAAGAAACTCACCTATCGCATCGCCACCCAGGACAAAGCCGCACCGCTGATCTTCCTGATCGCCGGCACCGGCGCGCGCTATGACAGCAGCCACAATGAGTACCTGAAAAAACTCTACTACAAGGCCGGCTACCATGTGGTGCAACTGTCGTCGCCCACCAGCTTCGACTTCATGAGCGCCGCCTCACGTTTCGCTACACCCGGCATTACCAAGGAAGACGCCGAAGACTTGTATCGGGTGATGCAGGCTGTGCGGGCACAAAACCCGAAAGTCCCCGTCACTGATTACTACCTGACCGGCTACAGCCTGGGCGCACTGGATGCGGCATTTGTCGCACACCTGGACGAAACCCGCCGCAGCTTCAACTTCAAGAAAGTCTTGTTGCTCAACCCGCCGGTCAATCTCTACACCTCGATCACCAACCTGGACAAGCTTGTACAAACGGAAGTCAAGGGCATCAACAACAGCACAACGTTCTATGAACTGGTGCTGAACAAACTGACCCGCTACTTCCAGCAGAAGGGCTATATCGACCTCAACGATGCCCTGCTTTATGACTTCCAGCAGTCCAAGCAGCACCTGAGCAACGAACAGATGGCCATGCTGATCGGCACCTCGTTCCGCTTCTCGGCGGCCGACATTGCCTTCACCTCGGACCTGATCAACCGTCGTGGCCTGATCACCCCGCCGAAAACCCCGATCACCGAAGGCACCAGCCTCACGCCGTACCTCAAGCGTGCGCTGCAGTGCGACTTCGACTGCTACATCACCGAACAAGTGATCCCGATGTGGCGTGCACGAACCGATGGCGGGAGCCTGCTGCAACTGATCGATCAGGCCAGCCTGTATGCCTTGAAGGATTACCTGCATGACAGCCCGAAAATCGCGGTCATGCACAACGCCGACGACGTGATCCTCGGCCCTGGCGACCTCGGTTTCCTGCGCAAGACCTTTGGCGATCGTTTGACCGTTTATCCACTGGGCGGCCATTGCGGCAACCTTAATTACCGCGTCAACAGCGACGCCATGCTGGAGTTTTTCCGTGGCTAAATACCTCCTGCTTATCGCAGCGTTACTCTGTGCAGGCGTCGCCAATGCCGACAACAGCAAAGCCAACGCACCGGTTGTCATCGACAGTGACGGCTTCAAGGAGCCGCTGAGCAAACTCAAATTCAACCCGGGGCTGGATCAGCGCGAATTCGAACGCTCGACGCTTAACGCGCTGAACGTCTACGACCCGCTGGAAGAGTGGAACCGCCGCGTCTACCACTTTAATTACCGCTTCGACCAATGGGTGTTCCTGCCCGTGGTTGACGGCTATCGCTACATCACTCCGAGCTTCCTGCGTACTGGCGTCAGCAACTTCTTCAACAACATCGGTGACGTACCGAACCTGTTGAACAGCCTGCTGCAGTTCAAGGGGCAGCGCTCGATGGAAACCACCGCACGGCTGCTGCTCAACACCACCGTCGGCATCGCCGGCCTGTGGGACCCGGCCACCGCCATGGGCCTGCCACGCCAGAGCGAAGACTTCGGGCAGACACTGGGTTTCTACGGCGTACCGGGCGGCGCCTACTTTGTGCTGCCAATCCTTGGTCCTTCAAACATCCGCGACACCGGTGGCCTGGCAGTGGACTTCACGGCCGAGTCGGCGATCAACTTCCTGAACGTCTCCGAAGTCAGCTCCAACCACCCCGAGGTCTGGGTCCTGCGCAGCGTCGACAAACGCTACCAGACCGGCTTCCGCTACGGCCAACTGAACTCGCCGTTCGAGTACGAGAAAGTGCGTTACGTCTACACCGAGTCGCGCAAGTTGCAGATCGCCGAGTAAGTCCGACGGCAACAAAAAAAGGCCATTCAACGCGAGTCGAATGGCCTTTTTCATGTCAGTCACAAATCAAGTGTGGGAGCGAGCCTGCTTGCGAAATCAGTCCATCAGTCAACATAGATGTTGAATGTTATGACCTCTTCGCGAGCAGGCTCGCTCCCACAGGTTTAGGATTTCAGGGTTTTCCAGAGCTTGCTGGCAACCATCACACCCGCCAACACCACCGCACCCGCCACAATCCCCGCCACCGCATTCAGCAACGTCGGCACGATAAACCCGGCACCGCCCGCCCCCGCGCTGACGCTTTCAATCCAGTGATGAATCACCGGCACGCCGTGAGTCAGAATCCCGCCACCCACCAGGAACATCGCTGCCGTGCCGATCACCGACAGGCTTTTCATCATGTACGGTGCCGCACGCAGGATCCCGCCGCCGATGCTTTTGGCCATCTGGCCCGGCTTCTGGGTCAGCCACAGACCGAGGTCGTCGAGTTTGACGATGCCCGCTACCAAGCCATAGACGCCGATAGTCATGACGATGGCGATGCCCGAGAGCACGATGACTTGTTGGGTCAGTGAAGCATCAGCCACGGTCCCCAGAGTGATGGCGATGATTTCCGCCGAAAGAATGAAGTCGGTGCGGATGGCGCCCTTGATCTTGTCCTTTTCGAACGCCACCAGATCGACCGCTGGATTGGCCACGGCCTCGACCAGCTCGGCATGTTCGGCTTGATCTTCAGCTTTGCTGTGCAGGAATTTGTGGGCCAGCTTCTCGAAACCTTCGAAACACAGATAGGCGCCACCGACCATCAACAACGGCGTGACCAGCCACGGAATGAACACACTGATGGCCAGGGCCGACGGCACCAGGATCAGCTTGTTAAGAAACGAGCCCTTGGCCACCGCCCAGACAACCGGAATTTCTCGCTCGGCACGCACGCCGGAAACCTGCTGAGCGTTGAGCGCCAGATCGTCCCCGAGCACGCCGGCAGTCTTCTTGGCAGCCATTTTGGTCATCAATGCCACGTCGTCGAGTACCGCGGCAATGTCGTCGATCAGCAACAGCAAACTGCTTCCTGCCATGAATCAGGCTCCCTCGATAATGAATGCTGCGCAGCATAGCGCGGCCTAACACGCTGCGGGGCATTCTTGAGCGCCGCGCGAGGCCGGTGCTACCATGCGCAACCGCCAGAACAGGCAAGGAACCCCCTGGTTTATGAGCACTATCCGCGAGCGCAACAAACAACTGATCCTGCGTGCCGCCAGTGAAGAATTTGCCGACAAGGGCTTCGCTGCGACCAAAACCAGTGACATCGCAGCCAAGGCGGGATTGCCCAAGCCCAACGTCTATTACTACTTCAAATCCAAGGAAAACCTCTACCGCGAGGTCCTGGAAAGCATCATCGAGCCGATCCTGCAGGCCTCGACACCATTCAATGCCGACGGCGTGCCCAGTGAAGTGCTGAGCGGCTACATCCGCTCGAAGATCCGCATCTCCCGCGACCTGCCCTTCGCCTCCAAGGTGTTCGCCAGCGAAATCATGCACGGCGCCCCGCACCTGAGCGCCGATCTGGTGGAACGGCTCAACGGCCAGGCCAAGCACAACATCGACTGCATCCAGACCTGGATCGACCGCGGTCAAATCGCCCCCATCGACCCCAACCACCTGATGTTCAGCATCTGGGCCGCGACCCAGACCTATGCCGACTTTGATTGGCAGATTTCTGCGGTTACCGGCAAGGCCAAACTGGATGAGGCAGATTATGAAGCGGCGGCGCAGACGATTATCCGGTTGGTGCTGAAGGGGTGTGAGCCGGACTGATAGACCGAGTCGACCCCATCGCGAGCAAGCTCGCTCCCACAGTGGATTTGGGGTGAACACAAAATATGTGAGCACCAACAATCCCTGTGGGAGCGAGCTTGCTCGCGATGGCGGCAACTCGGTACCTGATCAAACCCAGATAGCATTCCACAGCGGATAGTCGCCAAGCCGCTCTACCAAGCCTGCCCGCAATGGGTTGGCCACGACATACCGAGCAAGTTTTACCAAGTCCTCATCTCGCCGCAGCGCCCGATCATGATAGCCCTGCTGCCAAAGACTACCTTTGCCCCCAATGGACAAGTTCACCGCTCTCGTACTCAAAGATTTGGTTTTTTGCATCAGCTTACTCAGCGAGCTCTGCTGCAACTCGATCAGCCAGTGGAAATGATCGGGCATGACCATCCAAGCCAGCGAGTTCGCCCAGCCTTGATCTTGAGCATAACGAAACTGACCCACGATCAACCGACCCAAAGAAAAATCCTTGAAAACAGGCGCTCGGCCAAGTGTATTGGTCGTAAGGAGATAGATGCGGTTTTGTTCTGCATAGCGACCAAGGCGCAGGCGATGTGAAGCTGGAAGATCAGGCATTCCTTTGCCTCTCTCATGATGAAGTCATGTAGAAGGCTAGACCTGTAAATGCTTGAGGGTGGGGCAGATTTTTAGCTGGATGTGTCCTGTAGATCGCCATCGCGAGCGAGTTCGCTCCCACAGTTGACCTCTGTCGTTCAGATAATCCCTGTGGGAGCGGGCTTGCTCGCGACAGCGGTCAATCAGTCACCACAAATCAAGCCGTCACCCCCGCATCCGCCCGCAACCCCATCGCCTCGATCGCACTGATCGCACACTGCTCATCAACATCGGACAGATCCCCGCTGATACCCACCGCCCCCAGCACGTTCCCGTCCTGATCCCGGATCAGCACGCCGCCCGGTGCCGGC
Organism: Pseudomonas sp. Hz4; assembly: GCF_054898165.1. Classification (NCBI taxonomy): domain Bacteria; kingdom Pseudomonadati; phylum Pseudomonadota; class Gammaproteobacteria; order Pseudomonadales; family Pseudomonadaceae; genus Pseudomonas; species Pseudomonas sp. Hz4. Next base: position 4,395,125 of record NZ_CM142719.1, read on the forward strand.
ACCACACTGCCCTGACCCAGACTATTCAAAGCGGCGATGAACGCCGGGCGTTGTTGGGCGTCCAGCGCGAGCAGGCGCGAGCCTTTGCCCAGGGCGATGGCGCCCCAGGCTTTGCCGATGGCGATCTGCGGGCGCAGCAGACTGGCGCCGTCTTCGCGTTGCAGGGCGACCAAATGCCCACCGGCATCCAGCACCGCGATGGTCAATGGAGCCGCCGATATTGCACGCCCCGCGGAGATGGCCTGACTGATCAAGTTGACTGCGACTTTCAAGGTTAAAGCGCTCATGGTGCCGTCCTCATTTTGTTACAGGGAAAGCTGCTGGACTGTTTTCGTTCAGAGTCCGATGCAACAAATAGAACACAATGAGTTATTTTTTTGTATACAATAATTCTCGAAAAGCGCCACATGCGACGAAAAGCCACAGTAGATCGGGCTTCCGACGAATGAAACAGTTGCTTGAGAAAATGGATTGACCTGCGCCGTCCGCCGTGAATACACTCTGCGCAAAGCCACTTGTATACAATTACAAAACGTACGAGGCACCAAAACCATGAGCAAAATGAGAGCAATCGAAGCCGCCGTTCTGGTGATGCGCCGTGAAGGGGTTGATACCGCTTTTGGCATCCCCGGCGCCGCGATCAACCCGCTGTACTCCGCCTTGCAGAAGGTCGGTGGCATCGATCACGTCCTCGCTCGGCACGTTGAAGGCGCCTCGCACATGGCCGAGGGCTACACCCGCACCAAGGCCGGTAACATTGGCGTGTGCATCGGCACTTCCGGCCCTGCCGGTACCGACATGGTCACCGGGCTCTATAGCGCCTCGGCCGACTCGATCCCGATCCTTTGCATCACCGGGCAAGCACCCCGCGCCCGTATGCACAAGGAAGACTTCCAGGCTGTCGACATCACCGCGATCGTCAAGCCAGTGACCAAGTGGGCAACCACCGTCATGGAACCGGGCCAGGTGCCTTATGCGTTCCAGAAAGCCTTCTACGAAATGCGCTCCGGCCGTCCAGGCCCAGTGTTGATCGACCTGCCGTTCGACGTGCAGATGGCCGAAATCGAATTCGACATCGACGCCTACGAGCCTTTGCCGCTGGCCAAGCCAACCGCTAACCGCGTGCAAATCGAGAAGGCCCTGGCCATGCTCGACCAGGCCGAACGTCCATTGCTGGTTGCCGGTGGTGGCATCATCAATGCCGACGCCAGCGAGTTGCTGGTCGAGTTCGCCGAGCTGACCGGTATCCCGGTGATCCCGACCCTGATGGGCTGGGGCACCATTCCGGACGATCACCCATTGATGGTCGGCATGGTCGGTCTGCAAACCTCGCACCGCTACGGCAACGCGACGATGCTCAAGTCCGACCTGGTACTGGGTGTCGGTAACCGTTGGGCCAACCGTCACACCGGTTCGATCGACGTTTACACCGAAGGCCGCAAATTCATTCACGTTGACATCGAACCGACTCAGATCGGCCGCGTGTTCACCCCGGACCTGGGCATCGTTTCCGACGCCGCTGCCGCGCTGACCGTATTCATCGAAGTCGCTCGCGAATGGCAAGCCGCCGGCAAGCTGAAAAACCGCAGTGCCTGGTTGCAAGACTGCCAGCAGCGCAAAGCCAGCCTGCAGCGCAAGACTCACTTCGACAACGTGCCGGTCAAGCCGCAACGCGTTTACGAAGAGATGAACCAGGTGTTCGGCAAAGACACCTGCTATGTCAGCACCATCGGTTTGTCGCAGATTGCCGGCGCGCAGTTCCTGCACGTCTACAAACCGCGTCACTGGATCAACTGCGGTCAGGCAGGTCCTCTGGGCTGGACCATTCCGGCAGCGCTGGGTGTGGTCAAGGCTGATCCGACCCGCAAGGTCGTGGCGCTGTCGGGCGACTATGATTTCCAGTTCATGATCGAAGAGTTGGCGGTGGGCGCGCAGTTCAAGCTGCCGTACATCCACGTTGTGGTCAACAACTCGTACCTGGGGCTGATCCGTCAGTCTCAGCGCGGTTTCGACATGGACTACTGCGTGCAGCTGGCCTTCGATAACCTGAACGCTCCGGAACTCAACGGTTACGGTGTCGACCACGTCGCGGTCGCTGAAGGCCTCGGCTGCAAGGCGCTGCGTGTATTCGAACCGGGCCAGATCCAGCCTGCCTTGCGCAAGGCTCAGGAAATGATCGAAGAGTTCAAGGTGCCGGTCATCGTCGAGATTATTCTGGAGCGCGTGACCAACATTTCCATGGGCACCGAGATCAACGCCGTCAACGAATTCGAAGACCTGGCGCTGGTTGGCAACGACGCGCCGACGGCGATTTCGCTGCTGGATTGATGATCGTTCCCACGCTCTGCGTGGGAATGCAGCCTGGGACGCTCCGCGTCCCAAGCGGACGCAGAGCGTCCATAGAGGCATTCCCACGCAGAGCGTGGGAACGAGAACTTAAAACGGGAGACCACCATGCCGCGTTTCGCAGCCAACCTGTCCATGCTGTTTACCGAACAGGATTTTCTTGCCCGTTTTGAAGCCGCCGCCAAGGCCGGTTTCAGTGGTGTCGAATACCTGTTCCCTTACGACTTCAGCTCCGCCGACATCAAGGCCAAGCTCGACGCCAACGGTCTGACCCAGGTGCTGTTCAACCTGCCGGCCGGTGACTGGGCCAAGGGCGAACGCGGTATCGCGTGCCTGCCGGATCGGGTTGAAGAGTTCCGCGCCGGTGTCGACCTGGCGATTGCCTACGCGAAAGTGTTGGGCAATACCCAGGTCAACTGCCTGGCCGGTATTCGTCCACAAGGCGTCGACGATGCCACCGTGGAAAAAACCTTCGTCAGCAACCTCAAGTACGCGGCCGACAAGCTGCAAGCGGCGGGCATCAAACTGGTGATGGAAGCGATCAACACCCGCGACATCCCAGGTTTCTACCTGAACAACACGGCGCAAGCCCTGTCGATTCGCGAACAGGTCGGCAGCGCCAACCTGTTCCTGCAATACGACATCTATCACATGCAAATCATGGAGGGCGACCTCGCCCGCACCATGGCCGCGCACCTGGGCGAGATCAACCACATCCAGTTGGCCGACAACCCAGGACGCAACGAACCGGGCACCGGTGAAATCAACTACCGCTTCCTGTTCGAACACCTGGACCGCATCGGTTATCAGGGTTGGGTCGGCTGTGAATACAAGCCGCTGACCACTACTGAAGCAGGTCTGGGTTGGTTGAAGACTCATAACGCTATCTGAAGCGCTCCCCATGTATGAGGGGGCAGCAATAAAAACAAGAGGAATTTCTCATGGCTAAAATCGGATTTATCGGCACCGGCATCATGGGCCACCCAATGGCATTGAACCTGCAGAAAGCCGGTCACAGCCTGTTCCTGTCAGTGCACCACGATCCCGCGCCTGCTGACCTGATTGCCGGTGGCGCCGTCGCCCTGGCGACCCCGAAAGAAGTGGCGCAAGAAGCCGAATTCATCATCGTCATGGTGCCGGATACCCCACAGGTCGACGACGTGCTGTTCCGCGCCGACGGCGTTGCGGCCGGTGTCGGCAAAGGCAAAATCGTGATCGACATGAGCTCGATCTCGCCGACCGCCACCAAAGCCTTCGCTGCAAAAATCAACGAAAAAGGCGCTCAGTACCTCGATGCGCCGGTGTCTGGCGGTGAAGTCGGCGCCAAAGCTGCGACCTTGAGTATCATGGTCGGCGGCGATGCCGATGCCTTCGAACGCGTTCTGCCGCTGTTCCAGGCGATGGGCAAGAACATCACCCTGGTGGGCGGCAACGGCGACGGTCAAACCGCGAAAGTGGCGAACCAGATCATCGTTGCACTGAACATTCAGGCCGTGGCTGAAGCCCTGCTGTTTGCCTCGAAAAACGGTGCCGATCCCGCCAAAGTCCGTGAAGCGCTGATGGGCGGTTTCGCGTCCTCGAAGATCCTCGAAGTTCACGGCGAGCGCATGATCAAAGGCACCTTCGACCCAGGCTTCCGCATCAGCCTGCACCAGAAGGACCTGAACCTGGCCCTGGCCGGCGCACGCGAGCTGGGCATCAACCTGCCGAACACTGCCAACACCCAACAAGTGTTCAGCACCTGCGCGGCCATCGGCGGCAGCAACTGGGACCACTCGGCGCTGATCAAGGGCCTGGAACACATGGCGAATTTCTCGATTCGCGATAAGTAAGCCACCTCCCCGCTCCCCTGTAGGAGCGAGGCTTGCCCGCGAAGGGATCGCCTCGGTGCAGCAGAAACACCGCGGTGTCCGGTTCGCGGGCAAGCCTCGCTCCTACAGAGGGCGATGCAAGGCCCGATATCCCCAATAACAAGAAAACCGGGAGCCCGCCATGTCGGTCGATCCGCAACAATTCCTGCGTGAGCTGTTTGCCACAGCCATCGACGCGGCCCATCCGCAGCAAGTCCTTGAAGCCCATTTACCTAAAGATCGCAGTGGTCGGGTGATCGTTATCGGCGCCGGCAAAGCCGCCGCGGCCATGGCCCAAGTGGTCGAGCGCTGCTGGCAGGGTGAAGTGACAGGTCTGGTGGTGACGCGTTACGGTCACGGCGCCCCGTGTGAAAAAATCGAAGTGGTCGAAGCCGCTCACCCAGTGCCCGATGCTGCCGGTCTGGCGGTCGCCAAACGCGTGTTGGAACTGGTCAGCAACCTGAGCGAAGACGACCGCGTAATCTTCCTGCTCTCGGGCGGCGGTTCTGCCCTGCTGGCACTACCGGCAGCCGGCATTACCCTGGCCGACAAGCAGTCAATCAACAAAGCCCTGCTCAAATCCGGCGCCAACATCGGCGAGATGAACTGCGTACGCAAACACCTCTCGGCGATCAAGGGCGGCCGCCTCGGCAAAGCCTGCTGGCCTGCCACGGTTTATACCTATGCGATTTCCGATGTACCGGGCGACCTCGCCACGGTCATCGCCTCCGGGCCCACCGTGGCCGATCCGAGCACCTCGGCCGAAGCGTTGGCGATCCTCAAGCGCTACGCCATCGACGTTCCGGTCTCGGTGCGAAACTGGCTGCAGAGCCCGGAATCGGAGACGGTCAAACCCGGCGATCCGAGCCTGGCGCGCAGTCATTTCCAGTTGATCGCCCGTCCGCAGCAATCGCTTGAAGCCGCTGCGGTGAAAGCCCGTCAGGCCGGCTTCAGCCCGCTGATCCTCGGCGACCTGGAAGGTGAATCCCGCGAAGTGGCCAAGGTTCACGCCGGTATCGCTCGTCAGGTCGTGCTGCACGGTCAGCCGCTGGCAGCGCCTTGCGTGATCCTCTCGGGCGGTGAAACCACGGTCACCGTACGCGGCAATGGTCGTGGCGGGCGTAACGCCGAATTCCTGCTGAGCCTGACCGACAGCCTCAAAGGCCTGCCCGGCGTCTACGCGCTGGCCGGTGACACCGATGGCATTGACGGCTCGGAAGACAACGCCGGCGCGATCATGACCCCGGACAGTTACGCCCGCGCCGCTGCACTCGGCCTGAGTGCCAGCGATGAACTCGATAACAACAATGGCTACGGCTACTTCAAGGCGCTGGACGCACTGATCGTCACCGAGCCGACCCGCACCAACGTCAACGACTTCCGTGCCATCCTGATTCTCGAGAACCCCAAAAATGACGCCTGACAAGAAGGTAAAAATCCTCGCCACCCTCGGTCCTGCCACCGACGGAATCGATGACATCCGTGAGCTGGTGCAGGCCGGGGTTAACATCTTCCGCCTGAACTTCAGCCATGGCGATCACGCCGACCACGCTCAGCGCTATCAGTGGATTCGTGAAGTCGAGCGCCAGCTGAATTATCCGTTGGGCATTCTGATGGACCTGCAAGGCCCGAAACTGCGGGTTGGCAAGTTCGCCGACGGCAAGGTGCAATTGTATCGCGGTCAGGCGCTGCGTCTGGACCTGGACCCGACGCCGGGTGATGAGCGCCGGGTCAACCTGCCCCACCCGGAAATCATCGCGGCGCTGGAGCCGGGCATGGACCTGCTGCTCGACGACGGCAAGCTGCGTCTTCGTGTGGTTACCAAATACGCCGACGCGATCGACACCACTGTACTCAATGGCGGCGAACTGTCAGACCGCAAAGGCGTGAACGTGCCACAAGCGGTGCTGGAACTGAGCCCACTGACGGCCAAGGATCGTCGTGATTTGAGCTTCGGTCTGGAGCTGGGTGTGGACTGGGTGGCGCTGTCGTTTGTGCAGCGTCCGGAAGACATTCGCGAGGCGCGGGAACTGATCGGCGACAAAGCATTTCTGATGGCCAAGATCGAGAAGCCATCGGCGGTGACTCAACTGCGCGAGATCGCTGAGTTGAGCGACGCGATCATGGTTGCTCGCGGAGACCTCGGCGTGGAAGTGCCGGCCGAAAGCGTGCCGCAGATTCAGAAAAACATCATCAGCATCTGCCGCGAACTCGGCAAACCGGTGGTGGTGGCCACGCAGATGCTCGAGTCGATGCGCTTCTCCCCTGCCCCGACCCGTGCGGAGGTGACCGACGTTGCCAACGCTGTGGCCGAAGGTGCGGATGCGGTGATGTTGTCGGCGGAAACCGCGTCCGGCGAGTACCCTCTGGAAGCCGTGCAGATGATGAGCAAAATCATCCGCCAAGTGGAAAACGGTCCGGATTATCAGGCGCAGTTGGACGTCAGCCGGCCGAAGGCTGAAGCGACGGTGTCCGACGCGATCAGCTGCGCGATCCGCCGCATCAGCAACGTGCTGCCGGTGGCGGTGCTGGTGAATTACAGCGAGTCCGGCACGTCAAGTTTGAGAGCCGCGCGGGAACGGCCGACGGTGCCGATCCTGAACCTGACGCCGAACCTGCAAACCGCTCGCCGGTTGACGGTGGCATGGGGCGTGCACTCGGTGGTCAATGACCGGCTGCGGCAGGTGGATGAGGTGTGCTCGACGGCGCTGGAGATTGCGCAGGCGCAGGGCATGGCCAAGCGTGGCGACACTTTATTGATCACGGCGGGTGTGCCGTTTGGGCAGCCGGGGTCGACTAACTCACTGCGCATTGAGACGCTGAATTAACCCCTACACGATGATCGTTCCCACGCTCTGCGTGGGAATGCAGCCCGGGACGCTCTGCGTCCCAACAGCAGACGCAGAGCGTCCATTGAGGCATTCCTTTGCGGCGCATGGGAACGATCTGTACTGAATGACACTTACCATGCCTGCCAACCACTTCAACACCCACTGCCCCGACTGGGCGACTGCCTTGCTCAACGGTTTCAGTCAGGTCTTCCTCCAGCGCCATCCGCTGTGCGGTCTGCTGTGCCTGTTGGCCATTCTTTTCACCGCGCCGGCTCTGCTGGGCGGTGCGCTGCTGGGCGGCGTCGCCGGGTTGCTTACCGCGCAACGACGCGGTTATGCCAAGGCCGATCGACAGGCAGGGCTGTTCAGTTACAACGGTATCTTGCTTGGCTTACTGCTGAGCCTCTATTTCCCATGGTCAGCGATGTTGCCGCCGTTGATCATTGCCTGCGGTGGCCTGAGTGCAATGCTGACCCAGCAATGGCTCAAGCGTGCCCGCGACCACCAATGCCTGCCCGCCTACACCGCGCCGTTTGTTGGATTGAGCTGGTTGCTCCTGAGTTTCGCTGCGCCCCAACCCCCAGCCCTCTTTATTGAATTGAATACCGTCAATCTCATCGTGGCCTCAATGAAAGGCTTCGGTCAGGTCATGTTTCTCGGCCATCCGTTGGCAGGCGCGCTGATTGCTATCGGGTTGCTGATCGCCGATCGCCGTGCCTTCCTTTGGGCCCTGCTCGGTTCCGCTGCCGGCCTTGGATTCGCCTTGCTGCATCACGAAACCTCTAGCGCTCTGCTCGGCTTGAACGGCTACAACCCGGTGCTCGCCGCCCTCGCCTTCAGCCAGGTTCGCCGCCAACCCTGGCTGCCGCTGCTGGGCATTGCGCTGGCGGTGTTGCTCACCCCGGGTTTCGCCGCGCTCGGTGTGGCCACGCTTACCGCGCCGTTCATCCTCGCCTGCTGGCTGATTCGCGCCGGCATTCGGGTGCTGCGCCAGGCCGTCGTGGATAGCGCGCCTTGCGCTATTGAGCGCCAAACCAATCGTGGCGCCTGAAAGGGCTGAATCTGCATTCAGCGCAATGGGTCAGTCTCGCAAGCCAATGGCAGAGCCGACCGCGAGCCCCAACTTTCATCGTATCCCTGATCGTGGGTGGCGAGCGTTTCGACGACTTCCAGGCATTTGCCTTGAAGCTGCGTGGTGTAGACCTGGAGCATTTGAGGCGGCACGATCTTATCATTCAAACCGATGAAATGGCGTTGCGGGAGCGCACGCAACTTGTCGCGAAACTCCAGAGGTGTCACCGGCTTCGAGAATGGCGCGAGCTGCATCAGCTTCGCCCACTTTACAGGGTCGAGATTCCCGGCAATCGTTTGCACCTGAGTTACGTCGTTACGAGAACCCGCAAGGATCAAGGCAATCGCCGCGCCCCCCGAGTATCCGACCAGTTCGAACTGCTCCACTGCAAAGCGACTTTTCAGACGATCAAGGGCCGCACTCATGGTCTCTATGACCAATGAATTGAAACGACCGGAAGTCCACAAATCAGTGTTGCAACCCGGTGATGTCACGAACTGACAAGGGCGCGCCAGATAGGCGCTGGGCCCCCGATCTCCAGCGGCCAATCTCGCCATCAAGGACACGCGAGGGGTCGGATCGATACTCGGTTGAGATCGTGTCGCCCACGCCCGACCATCGCCTTCAATGTAAACACGCAGATGCTTGTAGCCCCCTGGTGGCGGTAGCAAGGCCATGAGTGTGTAAGGTGAACTATCAAGCGTGCCAGGAGTAAGCGAAGTGCCTTGGCTTACCGCCTGCAAATCGACTTTAACCGCGCACCCGCTGAGCCCGAGGAGCGCGAAGCCGATGGCGGCCAGTGCTTTAAACATGGTTTCAACCTGTTGATCAGACGCAACGGTCCACCAGCGCAAACCGTTGCAATCCAGTCGATCAAAAAGCGTAGCGCGCTTCAAGGGTGAAGGTGTCGGCGTTAAAACCGGTCTTCGCTTGATAGCTGTAATGGGTCCCCAGGGTTAGAGCATCAATTTGATACTTCACTCCTATGCGACCTTCATAACTATCACGCACCGGACTGGCTCCCGCGACAATGAACGGCGAGCCCCCCAAGGTGAAACTGGAGGTCTGATTGATCTGGTCACCGATGAAATCATGGTAAGCCATCACGCTCGCTTCAGGTGTAAGGGTGCCATTGAGCAATGGCACGTCAGCGGCCATTCGCAACCCGGCACCCAGCTCGCCAATTTCGAAGCGCTGGGCATCGGAGTGCAGGGCGGCCGAAGAGCCATGCTCATTAAAACTGTCCAGCTGAATATTGGTGTAACGTGCGGCGACGCGCGGCTCGATAATCAGTTGGTCGGTGAGTTTGAAGGTATAACCGCTCAAGACGCTTAGTGCCCATGCGTCACTGTTGTAGCTGGCCTTGGCCACGCTGTCGGCGATGTAACGTTTGCTGTCATTGTCATTGCGCCCGTAACTGAGGCTGCCATCGACAAACCAGTTGCGCAGATCCCAGCTACCGTACAGCGTCAATGCGCTGCCCTGTACATCGGTTTTATTTCCGGTATCGGAAGTGACGTTAGTGTTCAGATAGGAATAGGCCAGACCCACGGTGGAGTTGGCATTCAGCTTGCCATCCGCCCCGACGGCAATACCGCTGCTGTTGGCCGAATAACCGGCGACCGCATCACGACTGTCCTGATCCTGGTTGCTGCTCAACCCCTGAACCCATACGCCGGTTTCTGCCAGCGAATCCCCTGATGAGAGCCCCGAGCGCAGACCGGACACGCGGTTGCCGATGGCTCCATTCATCATCGCCTGACCCGATACTGCCGCATTGACCGCCCCACCGCTGACTTCCGGAGCCAGTTGCTCACCGAGCTTTGCCAGTTCCTCTTGGGAGGAGGCGTTGGCAAAGGCTTTGAAGACCGCATCATCACTGTTCAATTGTCCCAGCGGGCCATTCTTGAAGCGATTGAGGATCTCGCGGGTGCTGCTGGAGGTGCCGATGCTCCCCTGCTCTTCATCCACCTGACTGTCACTTTTCAGTGTGACCAGTGCGTTGACGGTCTGAGCATCGGTTGTATAGCTGGCGACGTTCAACAACGAGGACGAACTGGTGACGCTCAACCCGTTGTTCTGCAGGCTGCTGGCCTTGACCAGTGTGTATTGAGTGCCGGCAGCGGTCGGCGTGAAATCACCTGGTTTGGCATTCAACGTCACTCTGGAGGACTGGGCGAAGGTGGCCTTGCCGTCCACCGTCAAATAAGGCGTACCGGATGTGACGCGATCCGAAAGCAACATATCGATGCCACTGTTGGCACCGACGTTCAGGTCACCGGTAATTTCGACCCCCTGGTTCTGAAGGTTTAGAGATCCCGAAACGATGGAAACCGTGCTGTCGATTTTGCTACCGGTGTAATTGGCCTGACCAGCGACATTCACCCCATTGAGGTTGAGCAGATCGCCCTTGATCGCACCGCCGGCCCAGTTCAGTTGCGCCAATCCTGCGCCATCGATGGCCGCCGCATGATTGCTGCGAATTTCGCCACCTTGCTGGTTGATCTCGAACGCTGATGTCTGGCCCGCATCGACCCGGATCGCAACACCGTCCGCAGTAATATTGCCGGAGTTGATAATACCTCGAGCGCCAGACACAGCATTCTGCGTGAAAGTGGCACCGCCGAGCTTGATGCCAACGGCGTCTTCACCCGATGCCTCAATAGTCCCGGTGTTGAGCAAATGATCGACTGAACCATCCAAAAACTCGATAGCCGCGGAGTTCTTGCCAACGCTTATGATCGACCCGCGGTTCTCGATCCTCAACGCGCTGGTTTGGGTCTCGACGTGAAAAGCGGAGGCGTTCTGGCCCGTGGCACGAATCGTCCCTGAGTTGAGAAGCCTGCCGGCGATGCTCACGGGATGCCCGGAATGGGAATCCAGAATCAACCCCATGGCATAGTTACCCTGCACATCGACAACACCACTGTTGATCAGATCGCCGCCAATAGTGGTCCCATGGAGGTAGATACCCTCAGGTTCGCCATAGATATTGGCTCCCGATGCCTGGGTGATGGAGACAGTCCCGGCGTTGATGACATTGCCGGTGATAGTGGTATTGCCGATCTCGATTCCTTCAGCGCTATTCACGTTGGAAAGAGAGAGCTTGCCGGCATTGATGAAGTCACCCTGGATGTTGCTGCCGCTGGAATTGGAGCCATGGAAACCGGCATCCAGTCCGATCCCGGTCACCGTCGCGCCTTGGGCGTCGAAAGTGAAGTCGCCCCGGTTAATGAGTGAGCCCGCGACAGTGTTCTGGAAGAACGTGACACCTTTATTGTCCATACTGCTCTGGCGGGTTCGTTGCCCGGTCAGGGTCAAGGTTTCACCAAGGGTTTGACCAGTCCAGTCCTTGAAACCCTGACTCAGGTCGTACTCGCTGGCAAATGTCTGAGCGGTCGAAGCGCTGACAACCATTGCCAGCAGGCTATTCTTGAAAAACTTACTTTTCATATCGCTTCCGTGTGGTACTGAAATCCAAGCCGCACATCAAAACAAAGGCTTTTGTTCTGTGGGAAGTCGATATATCGACGAGAGAATCAATTTCTTAAGCCATGAACGACTAGAACCGGCTGAACATGGCGTACTCGGCGTCCCGCTTGCGAAATCCTCGTCAATCGCCCAGGCTTCTCTCATTTTCGACTTGGGCAAGACCTTATGGAAAGCAACAACGACTGGCGCCATCGCCTCTACGTCATGATTTTCCAGAGCGACACAGTGGCCGGTCGGCGCTTCGACGGCATCCTGCTGTTGATCATCCTCGCCAGCATCGTGATCGTGATGCTCGACAGCATCGACACGATCCACAAGAACTACGCCAACGTGCTGGCGTACATCGAGTGGGGCTTCACTATCATTTTCGCCATCGAGTACGGCCTGCGCCTGTACTGCTCGCCGAAGCCGTTGCGTTACGCGTTCAGCTTTTATGGGCTGGTGGATTTACTGGCGATCGTGCCCGGTATCCTTGCGCTGTATTACGCCGATGCGCAGTACCTGCTGATCATCCGGATCATTCGGATGCTGCGGATTTTTCGCGTGCTCAAGCTCAGCCCGTATCTGAAGCAAGCCAACTATTTGATGGCAGCGCTGCGCGGCAGTAAGCAAAAGATCGTGGTGTTTCTGGTCAGCGTCTGCACGCTGGTCACAGTGTTCGGCACGCTGATGTACGTGATCGAAGGCCCGGAACACGGTTTCACCAGCATTCCCAAGGGTATCTATTGGGCCATCGTCACGCTCACCACCGTGGGTTTCGGCGACATCGTGCCCAAGACGCCGTTGGGCCAGGTGGTCTCGTCGCTGGTGATGATCACCGGTTACTCGATCATCGCCGTGCCGACGGGTATTTTTACCGCCGAACTGGCCAACGCCATGCGTGGCGAACAACTGCAACACGACTGCCCGGTGTGCAAGAAAAACAACCACGAACACGGCGCGGCATTCTGCTCGCGGTGCGGTAATCAACTTTTCAAGAAACTGGAATAAGCAAAGTTCTTTTTAATCTTTAAAGGACTATGCGAGCCCGGCTATAGTCGCGGGCAAATTGCCTCACCTTTTAAATAAAAACTTTATAGAACAAGGAATGCGCAGTGAAAAAACTCTTTGGCGCCTCACTTCTGGCCGCTGGCCTGGCACTGACCAGCGTGGCTCAGGCCGCACCGACCCTGCTCAATGTTTCCTACGACGTGATGCGAGACTTCTACAAGGACTACAACACTGCCTTCCAGAAACACTGGCAAACCGAGCATAACGAAAACATCACCCTGCAAATGTCCTTCGGCGGCTCCAGCAAACAGGCGCGTTCGGTGATCGACGGCCTGCCGGCTGACGTCATCACCATGAACATGGCCACCGACATCAACGCCCTCGCGGACATCGGCAAACTGGTCCCGGACAACTGGGTCACCCGCCTGCCGAACAACAGCGCGCCGTTTACCTCGGCCACCGTATTCATCGTCCGCAAAGGCAATCCGAAAGCCCTGAAAGACTGGCCCGACCTGCTTAAGGACGGCGTGCAGGTGATCGTGCCCAACCCGAAAACCTCGGGCAACGGCCGCTACACCTACCTCTCGGCCTGGGGTTATGTGCTGAAAAACGGTGGTGACGAAAGCAAAGCCAAAGACTTCGTCGGCAAGCTGTTCAAACAAGCGCCGGTCCTCGACACCGGTGGCCGTGCAGCCACCACCACGTTCATGACCAACCAGATTGGCGACGTGCTGGTGACCTTCGAAAACGAAGCGGAAATGATTGCGCGTGAGTTTGGTCGTGACCAGTTTGAAGTGATCTACCCGAGCGTCTCCGCTGAAGCTGAGCCGCCGGTGTCGGTGGTCGACAAAACAGTCGACAAGAAAGGCACCCGCGCGGCAGCTGAGGAATATTTGAAATACCTGTGGTCGCCGGAAGGCCAGGAGATTGCGGCGGCGAACTACCTGCGTCCGCGTGATCCGGCGGTGCTGGCCAAGTACACCGATCGTTTCCCGAAAGTGGATTTCCTGTCGGTAGAGAAGACCTTTGGTGACTGGCGAACTGTGCAGAAGACTCACTTCAATGATGGTGGGATCTTTGATCAGATTTACAGCGGCCAGTAATTCCTGAGGCACGGCAGCCGAGCGATGTAGCTGGAAATCATCCTGTCGCCAGTCATCCATCCACCGATCAAGCTACCCCGATTTGATGGACTATAAAAATCGGCGCAACACTGCCCAAAAAGGCGATCCTTAGATCGCCGTTTCTGTTTACTGCCCGAACTGCCTGCCCAACCCACCCGGCACGCCCTGGATATCGGTGTCTTCCCATGGCCCGTTCGGGCTGATCGACCGGCTCCAGCCGTTATTCCAGCGATAGTACGTGCGCTGGCGGTAGAAGGTGTTGGTCTGATCATCGAGAACGTACACGCCGAGCTTGGCATCCCAATGGCTGTTGCCACCCGGTGGCGGCGCGAAGCTGGCGGAGGTACGTGGCAGCGGTTTGGCGGGCTTGGCCGGAATGCTCGGTTTGCCCGGCGTGGGTGACGTAGACGGCGTGGGTCTGGGCTGCGAGGGCGGGATTGGCGGCAGCGGCTTCGGCTCGGGTCGCTGGACCGCACAAGCGCTTAACCCCATTACCAGACTGAGAAGGGTGATACGAGCGATGGCGGTCATGTTGGCGTGTCCTGTTATTTATCCGGGCTATCGATGGTCAATTGTTGCGGCGCGGTGGTGCTGCTGGCCAGAGGCTGGCTGCGACCGATCCATTCGCCGGCAGTCGGTTGGCCGGCGCGAGAGATGCGCGCAACCAGTTGGACTTCAGGGAAGTTCGACAGTTTCAACTGCGGCATCATTGCATCGGCATCGCCCAGCTCGACGGTCGCCGGTAAGTCGGCCACGGTCAGGCGCTTGGCGGCCAATGGTGCCGGTGGGCCTGAGGTGGCGCGGGCGAAGATGAATACGCTGTCGCCCGGCTGGACTTTGGCTTTCAAGTCTGGCGCCAGATCCACACGCACCTTCAGCAGCGCCGCGACCTTGGTGGCTGGCGCCTGGGCAACCTTGCCACCGCTGGCTTCAAGTTTCTCGGTGGCCCGGGTGATTCCGCCTTGCAGCGCGGCACGGGAACTGTCTTCCGGCGGCAGTTGCGCCAGTAAGCGTTTCCAGTAGTCGATGGCGTCCTGATAGCGCTCGCTTTCGAAGGCGGCGATGCCGAGCAGACCAAGGCTGGTGACTTCTTTCGGATCGGCTTTCAGCGCTTCGTCAGTCAAAGCCTGGACCTTGTCCGACCACTTCTTGCCGTCGGCGAAGTACTGGGCCTGAGCCCATTGGCCCAACAGTTCCGGCTGACGACCGGCCAGGTTCACCGTGCGTTCGAAGATCTTCGCCGCGTCGCCAGGACGGTCCTGGGCCATGTAAGTACGACCCAGGAAGTACAAGCCCTCGGCCGAATCCGGTTGAGCAGCGACTGCACGTTCCAGGCGACGGGTCATCTCTTCCATCGACTGTGGCGCCTGGGCGAATTCGCGGGTCAGTTCGACCTTGTCGCTGGCGCCAAAATGCAGGTACAGGCCAAGACCCAGCACCGGCACCAGAATCGCCGCCAGCAAGGGCCACGGTTTGCCCAGACGGGACACGCGCGGCGCCTCGACGCCTTCGGTGTCGGCGAGCAGTTCACGGGCGGCTTCGGCGCGGCCGGTGTCCATTTGCGCGGCATCGAGAACGCCCTCTTCCTGCTGAGTCTGCAACTCAGCCACGCGCTCCTGATACAGCGCGACGTTCAGGGCAGTACGATCCTCTTCAAGCTGCGCGCGACGACCACGCAGAACGGGGATCAGCAGAAAACTCAGGGCAACCAGAAGTAGCAGACCTGCAGCGAGCCAGAAATCAATCATTCTTGGTTTTATCCAACAGGTGGTCGAGGCGCTCGCGCTCCTCGGCAGAAAGCTCATCCTTGGTGTCAGTGCGTTGCACGCGACGACGGCGGACGATCACGGCGATGATCACAAAACCGCCCAGCAGCAGGCCGGCAGGGCCGAACCAGAGCAAAGCAGTCTTGGCATTCAGAGCAGGTTTGTAGCGGACGAAATCACCGTAGCGGTCGACCATGAAGTCGATGATCTGCTGATTGTCCTTGCCCTCGCCGAGCATGCGAAAAATCTCTTTGCGCAGGTCGGCGGCGATCGGGGCGTTGGAGTCGGCGATGTCCTGATTCTGACACTTGGGGCAACGCAGCTCTTTGGTCAGTTCGCGAAAACGCTCGCGATCACCTTCTTTGGCGAACTCATAGGTGTCGATGGCCGCGTGCGCCACGCCGGCCATGCTCAAACCCAATACCGCGGCGGCTATCCAGCGCTTCATGGCTTGGCCTCATCGACCAGCGCCTGATACTTGGCCGCCAGTTTTTCGCGCCAAACCTGTTCGTCGATCACGCCAACGAATTTGTCGCGGATGATGCCCTTGGCATCAATGAAGAAGGTTTCCGGCGCACCGTAGACACCGAGATTGAGACCCAATGTACCTGCGTCGTCACGGATATCCAGCTGATACGGATTGTGGAATTCGTCCAGCCACTTCAACGCATCCGCGTTGACGTCCTTGTAGTTGATGCCGTAGATCACCACACCCTGCTTGGCCAGCTTGTTCAGCACCGGGTGCTCGACCCGGCAGGAAATGCACCAGGTCCCCCAAACGTTGACCAGCGCAGGCTTACCCAGAATGTCGGCCTTGGTCAGGGTCTTGTCGCCCTGCACCGCCGGCAGGGAAAACTCCGGGAATGGCTTGTTGATCATCGCCGAGGGCAACTCGGCCGGATTCAAGAACAGACCGCGGTAAAGGAAAACAGCCACCACCAGAAAAATCACCAGTGGCAACAGCATCAACCAACGTCTCATGCCGTGGCTCCCGTCATGCCCAGTGCGTCACGCACACGGCTTTTCACTTTGACCCGGTAACGGCGATCCAGCGCCGCCAGCAACCCGCCCAAACCAGTGAGCAGACCGCCGAACCAGATCCAGCGCACGAACGGTTTGACGTGGACACGAACCGCCCAGGCGCCGTCGCCCAACGGTTCGCCGAGGGCGACGTAGAGGTCACGGGTGAAACCGGCGTCGATCCCGGCTTCGGTCATCACCGAGTTCTGCACGGTATACAAGCGTTTTTCCGGGTGCAGCACGCTGACTTCCTTGCCATCGCGGGTCACCCGAACGGTGCCCCTGTCGGAGGTGAAGTTGGGGCCTTCGAAATGCTTGGCGCCTTCGAACACGAACTGGTAACCGCCCAGGTCCATGGACTCGCCCGGCGCCAGACGCAAATCGCGCTCGGCACTATTCTGGCTCGACAGCACGACACCGAGGGCGCACACGGCGATGCCGAGGTGAGCGACCTGCATGCCCCAATAACTGCGGGTCAGGGTCGGCAGGCCTTTGATCAGGCCCTTGTGGCGAGTTTTGTCGAAGATGTCACGCACACCAGCCAGCAACACCCAAGCCGCGAGCATGAAGGTCGCGATCACCGCCCAGTTGAAGTCGCCGTAAGCGACGCCGGCTACGACGGCCAATGCGGCGCTGCCGAGCAACACCGGGGTCAGCATGTTGAACAGCCATTTGACCGGGGTGTCTTTCCAGCGCACCAGCATGCCGACCGCCATCACCAGCATCAGTAACGCCATCAACGGAATGAACAGCGCGTTGAAGTACGGTGGGCCGACCGACAGTTTGGCGCCGGTCATCGCATCGAGGATCAGCGGATACAAGGTGCCCAGCAGAATCATCGACGCCGCCACGACCAGCACCAGGTTGTTACCCAGCAGCAGGGTTTCCCGGGACCAGAGATTGAAGCCAACCTGGCTCTTCACCACTGGAGCGCGCAGGGCAAACAGCGTCAGCGAACCACCGACCACAAACAGCAGGAAGATCAGGATGAACACGCCGCGTTCAGGGTCGGACGCAAACGCGTGAACCGACGTCAGCACGCCGGAACGCACGAGGAAGGTCCCCAGCAAGCTCAACGAGAACGCGGCGATGGCCAGCAATACGGTCCAGCTCTTGAACACGCCCCGTTTTTCCGTGACCGCCAACGAGTGAATCAGCGCCGTGCCCACCAGCCATGGCATGAAGGATGCGTTTTCCACCGGGTCCCAGAACCACCAGCCGCCCCAGCCGAGTTCGTAGTAGGCCCACCAGGAGCCCAACGTGATGCCGATACCGAGGAAGGCCCAGGCAACAATGGTCCACGGACGGGACCAGCGAGCCCAGGCGGCATCAAGACGACCGCCCAGCAGAGCCGCGATGGCGAAAGCGAACGCCACGGAGAAACCGACATAGCCCATGTAAAGCATCGGCGGGTGAACGATCAGGCCGATGTCTTGCAGCAAGGGGTTGAGGTCACGCCCGTCCGCAGGAATCTGCGGCAGGATTCGGGCAAACGGGTTGGACGTGAGGATCAGGAACAGCAGGAAACCGGTGCTGATCATGCCCATCACCGCCAGTACGCGAGCCAGCATCACTTGCGGCAATTGTCGGGAGAACACCGACACCGCGAAGGTCCAGCCGCCGAGTATCAACGCCCAGAGTAGCAACGACCCTTCGTGAGCGCCCCACACCGCACTGAACTTGTAGTACCACGGCAAGGCGCTGTTGGAGTTACTGGCGACGTAGGCGACGGAGAAGTCGTCGGCCATGAACGCGTAAGTCAGGCAACCGAAGGCGAACAGCAGAAACGCGAATTGCCCCCAGGCGGCCGGTTGGGCCAGGCTCATCCACAAGCGGTCACCGCGCCAGGCACCGAGCAACGGCACCACGGTCTGAACCAGCGCGAAACACAGCGCCAGAATCATGGCCAGGTGGCCGAGTTCGGGGATGAACAGCCCTGAACTATAAAGTGCGGAAGTCATCAATTAGCCCTCTTTGACGGGAGTGGGCGCCGACTGGCCGCTGTCTTTCAGGGCCTTGGTCACTTCCGGCGGCATGTACTTTTCATCGTGCTTGGCCAGCACTTCGTCGGCCACCACCACGCCGTCGGCGTTGAGCTTACCGAGGGCAACGATGCCCTGCCCTTCGCGGAACAGGTCCGGGAGGATGCCGCGGTAGCTGATGGTCACGGATTTGCTGAAGTCGGTGACAATGAATTTCACGTCCAGCGAATCGCCGGAACGTTGCAGCGAACCTTTCTCGACCATGCCGCCCGCGCGGATGCGCGTGTCTTGCGGGGCTTCGCCGTTGGCGATCTGGGTCGGAGTGTAAAACAGATTGATGTTCTGCTGCAGGGCGCTCAGGGCCAGGCCGACAGCAGCGCCGACACCGACCAGGATCGCGAGAATGATGATAAGACGCTTTTTACGCAGCGGATTCACTTGCCGTTCTCCCGGCGCAGACGACGCGCCTCTTGTTGCAGATACCGCTTGCGGGCCAGGATCGGCGCCGCCACGTTGAGGGCCAGCACCGCCAGGCAGATGCCATAGGCTGACCAGACATACAGGGCATGATGGCCCATGGCGAGGAAGTCGCCGAATGAAGCAAAACTCATCGCGCGGCCTCCAGACTGTTCTGCACTTCGGCCTTGACCCAACTGGCGCGGGCTTCGCGCTTGAGCACTTCAAGGCGCATGCGCAGCAGCAGCACCGCGCCAAAGAAACAGTAGAAGCCCAGCACCATCAGCAGCAGTGGCAGCCACATCTCGACCGGCATTGCCGGTTTTTCGGTGAGGGTGAAGGTCGCGCCCTGGTGCAGGGTGTTCCACCACTCCACCGAGTATTTGATGATCGGGATGTTGATCACGCCGACAATCGCCAATACCGCGCAGGCCTTGGCGGCACTGTCACGATTGCTGATGGCGTTGCCCAGCGCAATGAGACCGAAGTACAGAAACAGCAGAATAAGCATGGACGTTAGTCGTGCATCCCAGACCCACCATGAACCCCAGGTCGGTTTGCCCCAGATCGCCCCGGTGACCAGCGCCACCGCGGTCATCCAGGCACCGATGGGCGCCGCGCACTGCAGGGCGACGTCGGCCAGCTTCATCTTCCACACCAGCCCGACGATGCCGCACACGGCCAGCATCACGTAGACGGATTGTGCCAGCATGGCGGCCGGAACGTGGATATAGATGATGCGAAAGCTGTTGCCTTGCTGGTAGTCGGGCGGCGCGAAGGCCAGGCCCCAGACTACGCCAACGCCAATCAGCAGTAACGCCGCGATGCTCAACCATGGCATCAGTTTGCCGCTGATGCCGTAAAACCATTTGGGCGAGCCGAGCTTATGAAACCAAGTCCAGTTCATTACTGTTTCCATCACGGTTGCTGCTCGCTGTCACGAGCAGTCAAGGGTCTGCCTTTCTTCAAAAGAAGTGGTTAAAAAACAACCAGACCTCATTATTATTCGCCGACGCTGATCTTCAGGCCAGCAGCTATTGCAAAAGGTGTCAGGGTTATCGCCAGGGCGGTCAGGCTACCAAGCCACAGGAGATAACCGGTCGCCGGCATGCCTTGCAATGCCGCCTGCAAGGCGCCACTGCCAAGAATCAACACCGGGATGTACAGCGGCAGAATCAGCAGCGCCAGCAACAGGCCGCCGCGTTTCAATCCCACCGTCAGGGCTGCGCCCACCGCACCGAGCAGGCTCAGCACTGGTGTACCCAGCAATAAAGAAAGCAGCAACACTGGCAGACAGGCGGTTGGCAAACCGAGCATCAATGCCAGCAATGGTGCGAGCAAAACCAGTGCCAGGCCAGAGAAGGCCCAGTGTGCCAGTACCTTGGCCAGAACCAAAAGAGGCAGGGGGTGCGACGAAAGGACCCACTGTTCAAGCGATCCATCTTCGAAATCACTGCGGAAAAGCCCGTCCAGCGAGAGCAAAACCGATAAAAGGGCCGCTACCCAGACCAGTCCCGGAGACAAGGTTTGCAACAATTGAGACTCGGGGCCGACCGCCAACGGGAACAGGGAAACGACGATCGCGAAGAATACGAGCGGATTGGCCAGTTCCGCAGGACGGCGGAACAACAAACGGGCTTCACGGGCGACCAACAGGCCGAAAACACTCATACGGCCCAATTCCCCAGATCAATGTCGCGATAACCGGCCGGCATCCGGGCCAGCGTGTGGTGAGTGGTCAAGACCACCATGCCACCGCGCTCGCAGTGGGCGGCCAGGTGTTCTTCAAGTTGCGCCACGCCTTGTTTATCGAGCGCGGTGAACGGCTCATCGAGGATCCATAGCGGCGGGCTTTCCAGGTACAACCGCGCCAACGCGACCCGGCGTTGCTGCCCGGCAGACAGCGTGTGGCAGGGAACATCCTCGAAACCGCGCAATCCGACAGCCGTCAGCGCTTGCCAGATCGCCTCATAGGAGGCCGGTTGATGCAGGGCGCAAAGCCAGCTCAGATTCTCTTCCGGCGTCAGCAGGTCTTTGATCCCGGCGGCATGGCCGATCCACAGCAGGTTGCGCGCCAGCTCAAAGCGTTGCTCGTTCAGTGGCTGGCCGTTGAGCAGCACGAGACCGGCAGTCGGCTGCATCAGCCCGCAAAGCAGACGTAAAAGGCTGGTCTTGCCGCTGCCGTTGGGGCCGCTGATTTGCAACATTTCGCCACTGGCCAGTCTCAATTCGAGATTTTCGAAGAGCAGCCGAAGGTCTCGCTCACAAGCAAGGGCAACGGTTTGCAGGACTGGACTGGTCAAGAGATCACGGGCCTTTACGGTTCAAGTCGGCAGCGGTGCGGCCGCTAAAGAGATGCAGGATAAATGCATTCGCGGCCCGTTCTAAGGAGCCAGATCAAGTTTTGCAAATGTTTTCAGCGCTCCGGTTGCAACGGGGCCGCATTATACATGCCATGCCCTACTCTAAAGAGGGCAATTTCCTCAGGTTGTGACCGCGTATGACAGGCGAAATGAACATCCTCCCGCTACCGCAGACCACGCCTGCGACTTCGCGGCCGCAGGTGGTGAGTGGCGATTTGCTCAAGCTGCTGACGCCCATGGAGGGCCTGATCGCTGCCGGTCAGACTGCCCGGGCCGAAGTGCTGTCGCTCAAGCAGGCGGATCAGACCTTTCAACTGTTGCTCAAGGTCACCCTCGACAGCGGCCGTCAGACCACGGTCCAGGCCACCAGCAACCAGCCGTTGGCCCAAGGCACCAGCCTGGCGATCACCCAGCCGTCGGCGGGTAATCTGGCCGTCACCGTGCAACAAACCATCGCCTCCAGCGTTGCCACCCTCACCCGTATCGACACGGCGCAACTGTCCGTTGGCACCCTGCTGCAAGGCAAAGTGCTGACCTCTCAGGTGATGCCGCAGGTCCCGGGCCAGCCGACCGTGTTTCGCTCGATGGTGGGCTTGCTCAACACCGCGTTGAGCGGCAGCACCCTGAGCATCGACAGCCCGACACCGCTGCGCATCGGCACCTTGCTGAGCGCGCTGGTGCAGGACACTCAGACGCTGAAGTTCGTGCCGTTGAGCAGCCGTCAGGAACAGTTGGCCGTCACGCAGCAACTGGTCAGCCAACAAAGCCGCCAGGGTTCGCTGGACGGCTTGATCAAGCTTCTGCAAAACCTGCCAGCATCGGACCAGACCTCAAGCGACCTGCGTGCCGCCGTCGACAAACTGCTCGCCGGCCTGCCCGATGTTCGGCAACTCAGCACGCCCAAAGGCCTGGCCCTGGCGTTGGCCAATAGTGGAATGTTCCTGGAAAGCAAACTGCTCGCCGGACAGAACCCCACGCTCGCCCCGGACATGAAAGGCGATCTGCTCAAGCTGATCGCCCAACTGACGCCAGGCCTGCCGGCCAACACCCATTTCAACGCGATCATTGCCGCCAACACACTGGCCCAAGCCATGCCGAACTTCGTGCGCAGCGCCCTTGGCATGCTCGGTCAGGTCAGTGCCAAACCGCTACCGACTAGTTTCCCACTCCCCGAACGCCTGTTGCAGAGCCAGGACGGTGAAAACGATCTGGAGCACCTGCTGCGTTTGGCGGCAGCGGCAGTTTCGCGCCTGCAAAGCCATCAACTGTCGAGCCTGGAACAGACCGGCGTCACTGACGACGGTCGGCTGATGAGCACCTGGCAGCTGGAAATCCCGATGCGCAATCTGCAGGACATCGTGCCGTTGCAGGTCAAGTTCCAGCGCGAAGAAGCCCCCGAGAAAGAACAACCAAAAGAACGCAATGAAGAACGTCCCCCGAAGCAACAGCTCTGGCGGGTCGATCTGGCTTTCGACATGGAGCCGTTAGGCCCGCTGCAGATTCAGGCGCAACTGATCAAAGGCAGCTTGTCCAGCCAGCTGTGGGCCGAACGACCGTACACCGCCAGTCTGATCGAAAGTCATCTGGCCGAACTGCGCCAGCGCCTGCTAGCGTCCGGCCTGAATGTCGGCGATCTCGATTGCCACCTCGGCACACCGCCACAAGGCCCTCAAACCCGTCTCGAACAACGCTGGGTCGACGAAACCGCATGAGAAACCCCAACGCCCCGCGCCAAGCCATCGCCCTCAAATACGACGGCAGCCACGCCCCTACCCTCACGGCCAAAGGTGACGACGCACTGGCCGAAGCCATTCTGAAGATCGCCCGCGATTATGAAGTGCCCATCTACGAAAACGCCGAGCTGGTGAAACTGCTGGCGCGGATGGAATTGGGGGAGAGTATTCCGGAGGATTTGTATCGCACGATTGCCGAGATTATTGCGTTTGCGTGGAATTTGAAGGGTAAGTTTCCTGAGGGGCGTGATCCGGAAGCGGGAATGAGGGAGAAGGATGTGACCGAGCGAGGGGATGATTATTGATCACCTGTAAACATAAGAGCTAGTGCTTCTGCTAAGAGGTAAAATCGTCAATTGCATTTCGGTATGCTCGGCCTTCGGTTTTCGCCTTTCACTCACGTAAATCAGAATTAAATATATCTACCACGAGAAAGACAACTGACGCCCGAAGAGTGGATCTCGCAAAGTTGCAATCAAACCAATCAATCGGACGCCTCGTCCATTACGCCGAGATTCCCAAACAAAATGTGCCGCCGACAATAGCCCTGCAAAATCCAAAATATGATACGCATACTCATGAGACGTGAGATAAAAATCATCAAATTTTATTTTTACACCTTGCCGAGAAACGCTCAAGTCGGGGCTATATTGCCTTAACCTTCGCATTAACTCTGGATACAAGTGGCCTATTATTTTTTTGCATTGTTCCCAATCGTGTATGTCTTGAGGCAGCGTAATTTCGATGCCGACAGTTTTCCGTAAAGAGTCTGCGCAAACAGTACGTTCATCAATACCGTGACAACGGTTCCAAATTTCAACGCCAACCTTTCCAAACTCTTTTATAACTGTAGATATACTGGCCCTTTGTACATCCGCACACGTGTTCAGACCAAGATCGTATAAGCGCTGTGAAGTCTTAGGCCCAACGCCCGGTATTTTGCATAGAGGAAGCGATCGTACGAACGATTCCACTTCATTCGGAGCAATTACAAATTGACCATTTGGTTTATTGACATCGGATGCGATTTTGGCAAGAAACTTGATTGGTGCTACGCCAGCAGAGGCGGTTAAATTCAGTTCATTATTTATAGAAGTTCGTATTTCTTGAGCGATCAAAGTAGCTGATCCGCGACAAGCCTCGCAGTCAGTAACATCAAGATAGGCCTCATCCAACGAAATCGGTTCAAAATTTGATGTATAACGGGAAAAAATCTCCTGTATTTGCAATGACACTGCTTCGTAAACTTCCATTCGAACAGGCAACACTTTGAGATCAGGACACAACTTAAACGCTCTTGCCGTAGACATAGCACTGTGTACACCATAGCGTCTTGCTAGATAGTTAGCCGTGCAAATGACCCCCCTGCTTTCTACGCTACCGCCTATCGCAAG
The DNA here is from genome assembly GCF_054898165.1 of Pseudomonas sp. Hz4. NCBI lineage: Bacteria > Pseudomonadati > Pseudomonadota > Gammaproteobacteria > Pseudomonadales > Pseudomonadaceae > Pseudomonas > Pseudomonas sp. Hz4. Next base: position 4,419,544 of record NZ_CM142719.1, read on the forward strand.
AGGTATACCCATAAGCACCGGATCATCTCGCATCTCTATGGCTGCGAAAAAACAGTCCATGTCTACGTGAATGATTTTTTTAAAGAGTTCCGTCACATCAGGACTCGGCTGATTCTTTTACTACATATCCGTAATATATTTTTTTTCCATCGCCGCCAACTTTTACATGCACGCCTTGTATTTCAGGACTTAAAACTGGGTGCGTGTTCATCAGGTGTTCAGCCACCAATACATATTCAAGCACTGCGCCACCCCACATTTCGCCAGGAGCCAAACATAGAATGCCTGGAGGATAAGGCACTACCCCTTCAGCAGCTACTCTTCCAGCGGCTGACATTAAGGGTATCAATTCTACATCCCCCCTCACCAAGTGACAATTAGCATTGTAGGAAGACATGACAACATCAGGAAAATTACATTCTGCGAACATATCGCCCTGAAGTTTTACCAAACAAAAATCCGAATACAGCTTACTCAACTCTTGACAAAGATCCCTAACACCACAGCCATGGTAGCGCAGAGGATCACTGTTATAAATAGAGGGAACCACATCAATCAAAAGTGAATTTAATTTCACATGACATTCAAAACGACAGAGTTCAGTAACGAGAATTTCTAATTTATCAATACTCGTCGCGGGAGTGAGCAAAAACACAATTAAGTACAAGTCGCTTTTTTCTGGAACAATCCCTTGATCTCGCAGGTAATGCGCCAAAATTATCGCTGGAAGCTCGAAGACTTTATTGTCTCCTCCCTGCGCGTTAGCTCTGGAAGTCGTTAACAACAACTTACACGGATCAATAAAATATTGAGACTCACCATACCCTTTGAAGCCATGCCACTTCTCATTGCTCGAAAACTCAAAAAAACGAAAATCGCTAGCAATAACATCAGTTTCGTAATCTTTCCAAGGCTTACCATCAATGAGTGATGGAACAAATGGCAAGATGTTCTCGCAAGCAGAAAAAATCATTTTACGCGCCTCAATGCCAACGTGAACACAATCCTCCCAAATACGCTCCCCATTCCCTTTCGAATGAATTTTTGCGTTTACATCAAGGGACGCGAACAATGGGTAAAAGGGACTCGTCGAGGCATACAGCATAAAAGCATTGTTAAATCGAGCATGATTGCAGTATCTGTTTTGCAATTTAATGTGATTGTCTTTTTTATGGATCTGAGATGTTTGAGAAAAACCCGCCAGTTGTTTGTGCACCGACTGTGTGACAATGATACCTGGCGAGTCCTCACCTAAATCCAGCAAAAGAGGTGAGCAATCGTGCATAATTCTGATGAATTGTTCATAGCCTAGCCACGCAGAATCAAAAAGTATGTAATCGCATAAATGCCCTATCTTCTCAACAACCTGTTTTACATTATAAACGCTGCCATCCCATGTTCCTGATTGGAGAATCGCAAGTCGAAACGGACGGTCCTCATCCGCTTTTTCTGGCGCTACTTCTTTAAGTCTTGCTCGGAGATATTGCTCGTCAAAACAATGTGCCGGTACGCCGCCTATGACCCCATATGCGTTTCGCATGGCCTCCAAATACACGGGCGTTGCACCTGCTTGAACCAATGCACCGTGATAGCAAGACTTATGATTGTTTCTGTCAAATAGCACAACGTCGCCCTTAGTCAGTAACGCGTTCGCAACTATTTTATTTGATGATGATGTGCCATTAAGAACAAAATACGTTTTGTCGGCATTAAAAACAGAAGCCGCGTGTTGCTGGGCCTCCCCCGGAGGGCCGAAATGACTTAACAAATCTCCAAGCATGGGATCTGCATGCGGCACATCAGCTTTGAACAGGTTGTGACCAAAAAAATCTAAGAATTTTTGACCCGCAGGATGTTTTGACAAAAAATTGCTTCCCTGGTGACCAGGACAGGCGAACGTTATATTATCTCTAGAGAGATATTCAGCAAGCACTTTAAAAAACGGAGGCAGTACTTCGTTTTCATACCATTGAGCCGTACACTCTACTTCTTTGCTCAAGTTCACTATGTCACCAGACCCGACATGACGACCTCCTAACAGTTTCTCAAACCTCAAATCTTCCTCTTTAAATTTTTCGATAACCAATTCAAATATGGGAATATTTTCACTCAACCCGCACATCAGTTTTGCTACACGACTATCCAATTCCTCACTGGTTAAAACGATAACTGCAATATCACTAAAATCCCACACACAAGAAATTAGCACCTTCTCTCTGTCAGTTTTAAAATAACTTGCAGCTTGTAAGCTAGTGGCGACCTTGAACCTACCTTTTCCATTCATATTCAATCCTCTTGATTCTTGAAATCACAGTTTTTGCCGATACCGTAATCAACAAAGAAATTACGGAAAAAGAAGCGCCACCTAGCAATATAAAAAATAATCCGGAAATAAGACCAGACACAGCTTCGCTAGCATTAGCTAGGGTTGAATACAGCGCGTAATTTTTGCCTAAATCACCTTTAAGTGAAAGAAATTGAATATTTGTAATAATAGAAATATCAACTATTGCCCCGCAAAAACCAAGAAAAAATATCATTAAAAGAACACCAACAAAGTGTACGCTTATAGCGATGGAAGTGGCCAAAAAAAACACGCCGTATATCATCCACGAAGTCATCAACTGGATGGGACTAGAATGCCTGACTATTCGCACATAACAAAAACCGCCAACAACAGTACCCAATGACATGACGGAGTAGATATATCCAACCAATGCCTCATCATCATAGACGTTCATTATAGAAGACGGTAATACAAATCTAAGTAATGAAGCAGTAAATAACACGCACATTGATGTACCAGCGATGACAAAGAACAGATTTGGGTTTTCTGCCCGCATCTGTGAAGCGGTTGTTTTGGCGTCACAAAAAATATCCAGTAGAGATAACTTCTTCTTTCCAGAGGGTAAATTCGCTCTCAAAAACACCAACATAAAAACGGACAAAACATAAGTGATGGGATACATGTAAATCACATACACTTTCCCGCCCAGAGAAATAAAAAGAGCACAGGCCAATGGACCGATTATCGATGCAATATCTTCAATTATTTGAAGCACACTGTTTGCAACAGGCAAATCTTTTTGTTCAAGTGCCGTGGGTAGATATGATCTAAAACTGGGCTGGAACAGACTTCGCCCTACAGTGATTAACATAGAGCTTATTATTAACACATACACATTCAGGCTGTCATTAATATAGAACACAGACAACGATGCAGCCACACCCAATCGAAAAAACTCACTGAACAACATATTGTTTTTTTGAGGGTAGCTATCTGCAATCCACCCTCCTATTGCACCAAAAAATACGTATGGCATAAATCTGACAAAATAAACCAGTCCCAAATAGAAATAATTAGAGTCAAGAAATTCAATTGCAAGGAGCGCAAAGACTACTTCATAAGCAAATTCACCGGTTTTTGAAAAAAAACTAGAAAAGCAAAGTGGCCATATTTTGTTAAAAATAGTTGGGCATTGCATTGACCACCTCAAATAAATAAATATGTTTTCCTCGCGTAAAAAGTGCACAGCATACTTCTACAGTTCTAACCACCTCTCAGTATTTTTGATTGAATGACTTCCATTGGTTTAAACATCTCAACCAACGACTCAAGAATCAGATCAGGCTTACAAACTCCGCATGTAAAAATATCAAAAAATAGAAAACCATCTTCGGGATAGGTGTGAATGGATGCATGGGATTCAGACAAAAGAACCAAGGTAGTAACACCATGGGGAGAAAATTGCTTTGATACATAGCCACAGACGGTTGCACCGCCGGCGGTTATTGATTTAATTAAAGAGCTTTCTAGCAATGGCAAATTATTCAGCAACTTGAAATCCAGGCCCTTCAGCTCACCAAAAATATGAACCCCTGGATATGCACCGCTAGAATTAGTCATACTGAAACTCCTAGTAATTTTATAGCTATTTTCCCGCAAAAACTTCTCCAAATCGACATTCGAGATACCCCAACATTACATACATACAGCTAATATTTGAAGACGAAGAAGTACAACACATGGAAAACCATCCATATTCAACATAATATTCGAATACAGCGCCCCAACTAAGATAGGTATAATAAATCTATATTCTAAAAAACACCTCACTCTCCGTAATATCTCGGACTGAGCCTTCTAACTGTTCCGCTACAAAACTGTCCATAGCCTGCTGCTCAACTACGGGTTGCAGGTAGTACATGATATTTACGTAATTATACCAACCTGTCTTTGTCAGAAAAAAATGGGTTTCAGTTTCAGAAATCAAACCTACCGCCTTGAGAGATGTAATTTTTTGCTTGGTCTCTTCTGAGAACAACTGCGTAGCGACTCTGCTTTTATCAACCGTGCCAAAATATGGAAGCCTTAAAGCCAACGGACGTAAATAGTCCAACTCGCTGTTATGTTTAAATATTTTAAAGGTGCTACTTATATCATCTAGGGATGTAAACTCAGCTATGTATTTACTACGCAAGTTGGTATTTATTAGTTTTGCATTGTACGTACTGCTGATAGCGCTTACACCAAAGCCAATTAGGTCGTGATCATGGTATCCATATACATGTTCGTGATACTCAAATTTGTAACCTTCGTAAATCACATCTGTATTGACCAGCAGGTTCCCGACCTTACGATATCCATGCCCATTGTGTGGCATGTAGCCTCTTGAACGCATATAGGCATCAACCAACATGTTCATTGTGAATTTTTTGGTCGCTGAAGTTGGAATGTACTTCATCTTGGTCAAAACTTTATGCAGCGAGGGCTGAGTCATTATGTTGTCAATTGGATAAACATCAATGTTACTTACCCCTGTATCACAAGCCTTGCTCAGATCCAGAAGAAGTTCTTCCTCGGTATGACCGGACATCCCGTACAAAATATCAAATGACACATTGTCAAACCGATCAGACAAAATATCAACACCCTGCTTAATCTGATCGATGGTTGCAGTTAGTGTAAATAGGTCACGCCATTTTTTTGAGAAAGTCTGTAAACCAAATCGCGGATGAGTTACACCTATGCTTTTCATTGCCGAAGCTTTTTCCGCGCTAAGGCTTTTAACTTCGATCTCAAAAGAAAACTCTTTAATTTTTGTTAGGTCAAAATTTCTGTGCAAAACAGCGCCTACTCTATGTATCTGCTCCGCCGACATCATGGACGGAGTGCCCCCGCCAAAAAAAACGGCATTAATCGGGACACAATTCAAATATAACATTTTGCTTTTTAAATTAATCTCGTTAATCAATGCCTGGACATATAGTTCAATTACATTAATGTCGGTAACCCGACCTCGCGTGAATGGGCAGAACGAGCAAATGGTGTCGCAAAAAGGAATATGTATATACAACGCTCGCTTTTTAACCGTTACATTCGCCAGCGACAATATTTCATCAAGCTCCCGAAAGTCCGTAACAACACCGGAAGCAGGATAAAAGAAATTGTAAATAGGATACTGCATGTCAAAAGGAAACAGGTCTGCTCTGACGATATCCATATTAACCCCTTATCATTATAAGATATTGCGATTATTCAAACCGCAATATCTTAATTACTTCTTACCAGGCTCGAGTTGCAAACTCTTTAACAGCACTGCTATCTGGGGTTTTCTTGAAGACTTCTTTCGCACTTTTCATGGTGTTTCTCCGATAGATATATTTTTTGTCCGAGAGATTCTTGGACGACCCCAAACTAAGTATCACGCTGTAACCTGTCAATGAAAAACAGATGACAGATAAGGACCCATAAGATCAAACTCGTTAAATAACTGCAGCTCATGTAGGATACTTCATACATTGATTGTAGGACGAAATCGATGGACCCGCTCTAGACCGAGATATCTAAAGTAGGACGGTAATTAACCAATCTGGGAAACATTTGAAATCATTTGTAATAATCTATACAAAGAATCATCGCAACCGACGTTAGCTAATCGATCTCGTACACCGCCAGTCTGATCGAAAGTCATCTGGCCGAACTGCGCCAGCGCCTGCTGGCGTCCGGCCTGAATGTCGGCGATCTCGATTGCCACCTCGGCACACCGCCACAAGGCCCTCAAACCCGTCTCGAACAACGCTGGGTCGACGAAACCGCATGAGAAACCCCAACACCCCGCGCCAAGCCATCGCCCTCAAATACGACGGCAGCCACGCCCCTACCCTCACGGCCAAAGGTGACGACGCACTTGCCGAAGCCATTCTGAAGATCGCCCGCGATTATGAAGTGCCCATCTACGAAAACGCCGAGCTGGTGAAACTGCTGGCGCGGATGGAATTGGGGGAGAGTATTCCGGAGGAGTTGTATCGCACGATTGCCGAGATTATTGCGTTTGCGTGGAATTTGAAGGGCAAGTTTCCTGAGGGACAAGATCCGGATGCGCCGATGGTCGAGAAAGACATCACCAATCGCGGCGACGACTACTGATCGTTCCCACGTAGAGGCGTCGAACCGTCTGCGTGGGAATGCAGCCCGGGACGCTCCGCGTCCCATGCAAAGCCGAACGCGGAGCGTCCGTTGAGGCATTCCCACGCAGAGCGTGGGAACGATCCTCGATCGTTGGGAGGCGTCAGTTCTTGTGTACCTTACTCATCAACTCCGCCTCAGCCTGGGTCAACCCGCAGGACTGAGTCAGTTCGTCGACGCTGGCGCCCATGCCCACCAATCGCGCCGCTTGGGCAAACGACAGGCTCGACGGATCGCGCTGTTCCAGCTGAGCCAGTTTGTCCGGTAACGGGCCCACCACCGCGCGCAGTTCGTGCAGGTCTTCACCCATGCGCACGTTGCCGCTCTGGTAGTCCTCGACACGCCGGGCCAGGTCTTTGATGCGCTGATCGCGCAGCGCATCACCCTGAGCCTGTTGCGCAGCGATCAGTCGTTGGCCACGTATGTACGCCAGAAACATCGCCAGTGTGCCTGCCCAAAAGAGGAACAGGACAATGACCGCCACCTCAAGAATCAATCAGATGTTCTCCAGGTCCGACCATTCTTCTTCGCTCATCATCTTGTCCAGCTCGACCAGAATCAGCAGCTCGTTGTTCTTGTTGCATACGCCTTGAATGAACTTGGCGGATTCTTCGTTACCGACATTCGGCGCGGTTTCGATTTCCGACTGACGCAGGTAAACCACTTCGGCCACGCTGTCGACCATGATCCCGACCACTTGCTTGTCGGCTTCGATAATGACGATACGGGTGTTGTCGCTGATCTCGGCATTCATCAGGCCGAAGCGCTGACGGGTGTCGATCACGGTGACCACGTTACCGCGCAGGTTGATGATGCCCAGCACGTAGCTCGGGGCACCCGGGACCGGGGCGATTTCGGTGTAACGCAGGACTTCCTGAACGCGCATCACGTTGATGCCGTAGGTTTCGTTGTCCAGTTTGAAGGTTACCCATTGCAGGATCGGATCTTCGGAACCCTTTGCAGACGACGCCTTATCATTCATACCCTGACCCCTCGAAAAACCGCCCTAGCGGTGTATGTTCTGTGTGACGGCAGTCACTGCCGCCACCTGTTTTTATGTCGGTTTATGCACTGGTTTAATGCTGCTCATGTGCTTTGCCCCACCGCTGGCGATCAACTCGGCCAGTGCTGAAACGTCGAGCAATGCACACATGTGTTCAATCACGGTGCCCGCCAGCCATGGCCGTTGACCACGCTGGCTGCGCCATTTGATTTCGTTCGGGTCCAGGCGCAATGAGCGGCTGACTTGATGCACCGCCAGCCCCCACTCGTAACCCTGAACCGAAATAACGTACTGCAGGCCCTGACGGAAATCGTCGCGGTAGCGGTCAGGCATGACCCAACGCGCGGTGTCCAATACTTTCAGGTTGCCGGCCTGGCTTGGCAGAATTCCGAGGAACCATTCCGGCTGACCGAACAGCGGCGTCAGCTCGTGGCCGGCCAAGGAGTAAATCGAGCCCAGGCACACCAGCGGCACCGCCAGGGTCAACCCGGCGACATCGAACAACAGGCATTCGAATGGCTCGGAGGCCCATGACGGACGACCATCGGTTTCCACCGGTGGCGGCGTGTTGCTCGGCGGCAAGTGGACTTCGACCACCGGCGGCACCAGGGCTTGCAGCAGCGGTGCGATAGTCGATACCGGCGCCAGAACCGGTGCCGGTGCTTCTTCGATCACAACAGTTGCTTTCACCACGGGTGCTACCACTGGCGCTACCTTCAGCGCGGCGACCGCGGCGGGTTTCTGCGCATCACGAGCCTGCTCTTCAAGCACTGCCGCCTGGAATTCGTCCAGCGCAGCTTCAACCTCCACAACCTCGGGCAGCGCCTCGATTTGTGGCGGCAACTCTTCGGTCGCCTCCATCAGCAAGCTGTCCAGATAAGACTGGAGCGCGAGTTGCGGGCGCGAGGTGATTTTTACCGGGCGGTTCATGTCACGCCACCTGCGGGACAAGTTGTGCTGCCAGCAAATGCTTGAGCAGTGCGCGGTAGGCGAGAACACCACGGCTCTTGCCGTCAAATTGCGAAGGCGTCACGCCGGCACGGCTGGCGTCACGCAAGCGGGTGTCGACTGGAATGTAGCCCTGCCAGATTTCTTCCGGGTACTTGTCGCGCAACACCCGCAGAGTGCCGAGGGAAGCCTGCGTGCGGCGGTCGAACAGGGTCGGCACGATGCTGAAGGGCAACGCCTGTTTGCGTGAACGGTTGATCATCGCCAGGGTGTTGACCATGCGCTCCAGGCCTTTGACCGCCAAGTGCTCGGTCTGCACCGGAATCACCAATTGCTGGCTCGCCGCCAAGGCATTGACCATCAGCAAACCGAGCAACGGCGGGCTGTCGATCACGGCGTAATCGAAGTCCTGCCACAGTTGCGCCAGACTCTTGGCAATCACCAGGCCCAAGCCACTCTGACCCGGCGACTGGCGCTCGAGGGTCGCGAGTGCAGTGCTCGATGGCAACAGAGAAATACTTTCGTGGCTGGTGGGCAACAACAATTGACCGGGCAAACCTTGCGGCACGCTGCCCTTATTCAGGAACAGGTCGTAGCTGCTGTGTTCCAGGCTGTCGGGGTCGTAACCGAAGTAGCTGGTCATGGAGCCGTGAGGATCGAGATCGACCACGACCACGCGCTTGCCCGCCTCGGCCAGTAAACCGGCTAAAGCGATAGAGGAAGTGGTTTTACCGACACCACCCTTTTGATTGGCGACTGCCCAGACTCTCATTCGGATTGTTCCTCCCGGTCGAAATGGTCGACCGAGAAATAGCTCAACGTATTAATGCGGGTGACGGAGAATTGACGGCGCTCTCTCGTCCCGGCGACTTGACCGGGGTCGGTGCAGTTTGTGTGCCAGCACGCTTCAACGCGGCATCCGGATGCGCATTGGCCGTTCCGGTACCGGTGAGACTGCGGCGTACATCAAGATTTCGTGACACCACCAGCACCACCCGACGGTTGCGCGCCCGCCCCTCGGCAGTCGCGTTGTTGGCCACAGGCTGGAACTCGCCGTAACCCACCGACGCCAGACGACCAGGGTTCACACCCTGCATCGCCAGCATGCGCACGATGCTCGCCGAACGGGCCGAGGACAGCTCCCAGTTGGTCGGGTACTGCGCGGTGCGGATCGGTTGATCGTCAGTGAAGCCTTCGACGTGAATCGGGTTATCGAACGGCTTCAGAATCGCTGCGACCTTGTCGATGATGTTGAACGCGATGTCACTGGGCATGGCGTCGCCACTGCCGAACAACAGGCTGGAATTGAGTTCGATCTCGACCCACAGCTCATTGCCGCGAATGGTCATCTGATTGGAGCTGATCAAGTCGCCGAACGCGGCGCTGATGTCGTCGGCGATGCTCTTGAGCGGATCGCTGGCACCCGCAATGCCGGCGTCGACCTGCTCGGCGTCTTTAACCAGCGGCTTGGCCGGGGTCACGGTCTTCGGTCGCTCGTCGCCAATCGGGATCGGCTTGAGCGCACGATCCGAATCGGTGAACACGCCAATCAACGCTTCCGAGATGACCTTGTACTTGCCTTCGTTGATCGAAGAGATCGAATACATCACGACGAAGAAAGCGAACAGCAACGTGATGAAGTCGGCGTACGAAACCAGCCAACGCTCATGGTTTACATGTTCTTCAGGTTGGCGACGACGTGCCATGGTCCATGTCTCCCATCAATCCATGAAGCCCTGAAGCTTCAACTCGATAGAGCGAGGGTTTTCACCTTCGGCGATCGACAGAATGCCTTCCAACAACATTTCGCGATAACGCGACTGCCGCAAAGCGACAGACTTGAGTTTGGCGGCAATCGGCAGCAGCACCAGGTTGGCACTGGCCACGCCATAGATGGTCGCGACGAAGGCCACGGCAATGCCGCTGCCCAGTTGAGATGGATCGGCCAGGTTGCCCATCACGTGGATCAGGCCCATCACCGCACCGATGATGCCGATGGTCGGCGCGTAGCCGCCCATGCTTTCGAAGACTTTGGCGGCTTCGATGTCGCGGCTTTCCTGGGTGTAGAAATCCACTTCCAAAATGCTGCGAATCGCTTCCGGCTCCGCGCCGTCCACCAGCAGTTGCAGGCCTTTGCGCGAGTAGTTGTCGGGTTCGGCGTCGGCCACCCCTTCCAGACCGAGCAGGCCTTCCTTGCGTGCGATCAGGCTCCAGTTCACAACGCGATCGACGCCACCGGCCAGGTCCACGCGCGGAGGGAACAGGATCCATCCCAGAATCTGCATGGCGCGCTTGAAGGCGCTCATCGGCGCCTGCAACAGCGCCGCACCGACGGTCCCACCGATCACGATCAACGCCGCCGGGCCGTTGGCCAGTGCGCCGAGGTGACCGCCTTCAAGGTAGTTGCCGCCAATGATGGCGACAAACGCCAGGATGATCCCGATAAGGCTTAAAACATCCATCAGATACAAGCCTCGACCAGATGCTTGCCAATATCGTCCAGGCCGTACACCGCGTCGGCGAGTTCGGCTTTGACGATGGCCATCGGCATGCCGTAAATCACGCAGCTGGCTTCATCCTGGGCCCAGATCGAGCTGCCGCCCTGCTTGAGCAGACGCGCGCCTTCGCGACCATCGGCGCCCATGCCGGTCAACACGACCGCCAGAACTTTGTCACCGTAGGTCTTGGCCGCGGAACCGAAGGTGATGTCCACGCACGGCTTGTAGTTCAAACGCTCGTCGCCCGGGAGGATTTTCACCGCGCCACGGCCGTCGATCATCATTTGCTTGCCACCCGGTGCCAGCAGCGCCAGGCCCGGACGCAGGATGTCGCCATCCTCGGCTTCCTTGACGCTGATGCGGCAGAGCTTGTCCAGACGTTCGGCGAAGGCCTTGGTGAAGGCGGCCGGCATGTGCTGGATCAATACGATGGGGGCGGGGAAGTTGGCCGGCAATTGGGTCAGAACCCGCTGCAGGGCAACCGGACCACCGGTGGACGTGCCGATGGCGACCAACTTGTAGGCCTTGCGTTTCGGCGCTGGCGACGACGAGGCGGATGCGTGCGTACGCGCCGGAATCGGCGCCGGTGCCGGACGCGCAGGCGCGCTGCTGCCGTAGCTACTGACGCTCGAAGGCGCAGGCGTCGGGGCTGGCGCGGCGACGGGTGCCGGAGCGCTGTAAGTGCTGGCACGACGGTTACTGCGCGAGATGCTGAGAATCTTCTCGCACAGCAGTTGCTTGACCTTCTCCGGGTTGCGGGAGATGTCTTCGAAATTCTTCGGCAGGAAGTCCACCGCGCCGGCGTCCAGCGCATCGAGAGTGACCCGAGCGCCTTCGTGGGTCAGCGAGGAAAACATCAACACCGGGGTCGGGCAGCGCTGCATGATGTGCCGCACCGCCGTGATGCCATCCATCATCGGCATCTCGTAGTCCATGGTGATCACGTCTGGCTTGAGGGCCAGCGCCTGATCAATCGCCTCTTTTCCGTTGGTCGCCGTGCCGACGACCTGGATGTTCGGATCCGCTGAAAGAATTTCCGAGACGCGGCGGCGGAAAAACCCCGAATCGTCCACCACCAGGACTTTGACTGCCATAAACACTCCGTTAGACGGAGCGAGGCTCAGTCGCCCCGCTCCACCAGAATCAAATACGCCGTGCGGCGTAACGCTTGAGCATGCTCGGTACATCGAGAATCAGCGCAATGCGGCCGTCACCGGTGATGGTGGCGCCGGACATGCCTGGGGTTCCCTGGAGCATTTTGCCCAATGGCTTGATGACCACTTCTTCCTGGCCCACCAATTGATCGACGACGAAGCCGATCCGCTGAGTGCCCACCGAAAGGATCACCACATGGCCCTCGCGCTGCTCTTCGTGAGCGGCGGAGGCGACCAGCCAGCGTTTGAGGTAGAACAATGGCAGCGCCTTGTCCCGCACGATCACCACTTCCTGGCCGTCCACCACGTTGGTGCGCGACAGGTCGAGGTGGAAGATCTCGTTGACGTTCACCAGCGGGAACGCAAACGCCTGGTTGCCGAGCATGACCATCAGCGTCGGCATGATCGCCAGGGTCAACGGCACCTTGATGACGATCTTCGAGCCTTTGCCCTTGGTCGAGTAAATATTGATGGTGCCGTTGAGCTGGGCGATCTTGGTTTTCACCACGTCCATGCCCACGCCGCGTCCGGAGACATCGGAAATTTCGGTCTTGGTCGAGAAACCCGGCGCGAAGATCAGGTTGAAGCAGTCGGACTCGCTGAGGCGATCTGCTGCATCCTTGTCCATCAAACCTTTTTTCACCGCGATAGCGCGCAAAACATCGGCGTCCATGCCCTTACCGTCATCAGAGATGGACAGCAGGATATGGTCGCCTTCCTGTTCAGCGGACAGGATCACCTTGCCGCTGCGAGGCTTGCCCATCGCTTCGCGCTCGGCCGGCTCTTCGATACCGTGGTCAACCGAGTTGCGCACCAAGTGGACCAGCGGGTCGGCCAGGGCCTCGACGAGGTTCTTGTCGAGGTCGGTTTCTTCGCCGACCAGTTCCAGGTTGATCTCTTTCTTGAGCTGGCGAGCCAGGTCGCGAACCAGACGCGGGAAGCGTCCGAAGACCTTCTTGATTGGTTGCATCCGGGTCTTCATGACCGCGGTTTGCAGGTCGGCCGTGACCACGTCGAGGTTCGACACCGCCTTGGACATGGCTTCGTCGCCGCTGTTGAGGCCCAGACGGACCAAGCGGTTACGCACCAGCACCAACTCGCCAACCATGTTCATGATTTCGTCGAGACGCGCGGTATCGACCCGCACGGTGGTCTCGGCTTCGCTGGCCGGTTTTTCCGCCGGTGGCGCGGCCGGGGCACGAGCCGGAGCCGGTGCAGCAGCAACAGGCTTCGGCGCTTCGGCTTTAGGCTCGGGCGCTTTGGCGACGGGTTTCGGTGCAACAGCCTTGGCAACCGGGGCTGCAACCGAAGCGCTGGCGCCCGACGCGTTTCCGACTTCAGTGAACTTGCCTTTGCCGTGCAATTCGTCGAGCAGCGATTCGAACTCGTGATCGGAAATCAGATCGCTGCCAGCCGCTTTGGCGGTGGGTGCGGCCGGGACAGGAGCCGCAGCAATGGCCGATTCCAGCGCATCAACGGCAAAGTTGCCCTTGCCGTGCAGCTGATCGAGCAGTGCTTCGAACTCGTCGTCGGTGATATCGGAGCTGTCGCCTGCCGCTTTCGGGGCAGCCGGTGCGGCTGGCGCCGGGGCTACCGCATCGACGGCGAACTGGCCTTTGCCGTGCAACTGATCGAGCAACGACTCGAACTCGGCATCGGTGATTTCGTCGCTGGCAGCGGCATTACTCGCTGGCAGTGGAGCCGCCGCCGGGGCCTCGGCCTGCGCCTTGACGGCGTTCAACGAGTCCAGCAGTTGTTCGAATTCGTTATCGGTGATGTCGCCCGACTCACTGTCAGCAGCCGGTGTTTCGACCCCTTCGGCAACCGGTGCGGCTTCTTCGGTTTTCGGCTCGGCCAGACGGGCCAGAGCTGCCAGCAATTCAGGCGTGGCAGCCGTGATCGGGCTGCGTTCGCGGACTTCGGTGAACATGCCGTTCACCGCATCCAGCGCTTCGAGAACCACGTCCATCAGTTCCGAGTCGACGCGTCGTTCACCCTTGCGCAGGATGTCGAACACGTTCTCGGCGATGTGACAGCACTCCACCAACTCATTGAGCTGGAGGAAGCCGGCGCCCCCTTTTACAGTGTGAAAACCGCGAAAAATTGCATTGAGCAAGTCCGCATCATCGGGTCGGCTTTCAAGCTCGACCAGCTGTTCGGACAGTTGCTCTAGAATCTCGCCGGCCTCAACCAGGAAATCCTGAAGGATCTCTTCATCGGCGCCGAAGCTCATGTGTATGGGTGCTCCTACAGGTCTAAAAACCTAAAATCCAAGACTGGATAGCAAATCGTCCACATCGTCCTGACCGGACACAACGTCTTCTCTTTTATCGGCATGAATCTGCGGACCTTCACCCTGAGAGAGATGTTTTTGCGGATCTTTTTCAGCCAGCATCGCTTCACGGTCATGTTCGATGCCCGCAAAGCGGTCCACCTGACTGGCCATGAGCACGAGCTTGAGCAGGTTGCTTTCAACTTCGGTGACCAATTGGGTCACACGCTTGATCACCTGACCGGTGAGGTCCTGGTAATCCTGAGCGAGCAGAATGTCGTTGAGGTTGCTCGACACAACGCGATTGTCTTCGCTGCTGCGTGTCAGGAAACCGTCGACTCGCCGGGCCAGTTCGCGGAACTCTTCAGCCCCGACTTCGCGACGCATGAACCGTCCCCAGTCGGTGCTCAAGGCCTGCGCTTCATGGCTCAGGCCGTTGACCAGCGGCGTGGCGTTTTCCACCAGGTCCATGGTGCGGTTGGCCGCGGCCTCGGTCAGCTTGACCACATAGCCCAGACGCTCGGTGGCGTCCGTGATCTGTGACACTTCCTCGGCTTGCGGCATGTTCGGGTCAATCTGGAAATTGACGATCGCACTATGCAGCTCGCGAGTGAGCTTGCCCACTTCTTGATACAGGCCGCGGTCACGGGTCTGGTTGAGCTCATGGATCAGTTGCACGGCGTCGCCGAACCTGCCTTTTTCAAGACTTTCGACCAGTTCGACAGCGTGTTTTTTCAGGGTCGACTCGAAATCGCCCTGTGAAGATTCGTTATGCTCCATAGCTCCCCCGTGGCGCAGTTTCTCAACCGATGCGTTCGAAAATCTTTTCGATTTTTTCTTTCAACGCCTGGGCCGTAAAGGGTTTGACCACATAGCCGTTAACACCGGCCTGGGCTGCCTCGATGATCTGCTCGCGCTTGGCTTCAGCGGTCACCATCAGCACCGGCAGATGCTTGAGCTTTTCATCGGCACGCACATGGCGCAGCAAATCGATACCGGTCATGCCAGGCATGTTCCAGTCCGTTACCAGAAAGTCGATGCTCCCGCTGTTGAGCACCGGAATGGCAGTGGTGCCATCATCGGCCTCGACCGTGTTGGTGAACCCAAGGTCACGCAACAGGTTTTTTATGATCCGCCGCATCGTAGAGAAGTCATCAACGATGAGGATTTTCATGTTCTTGTTCAATTCGACCTCCAAGCAGTCTTAAACGCGCCCAGCACCTGGACGCGCCATTTCAATCAATCCGGCAAAGCACTCAATGACTGTCTGGAGCACAACAGATCGGGACCCGTGCGGTTCAACACCCCACCAGCCGCGTTCGCAGTGTCCCCACACTGCCTTCAGCGCGCTCGCCACTCCCCCAAACGCCCCCGCAAACGGGCCGCGCACTGGCTGTGTAACTGGCTGACCCGCGATTCGCTGACCCCCAGGACTTCACCGATTTCCTTGAGATTCAACTCTTCGTCGTAGTACAGCGCCAACACCAGTCGCTCACGCTCCGGCAAATTGGCAATCGCGTCCGCCAGTGCCATCTGGAAGCGTTCATCTTCCAGATCGCGCGACGGCTCCAGATGAGCACTGGCGCCATCCTCGTGCAGCCCTTCGTGTTCGCCGTCCTGCAACAGATCGTCGAAACTGAATAACCGGCTGCCCAGGGTGTCGTTCAAAATCCCGTAATAATCGTCGAGACTCAATTGGAGTTCGGCCGCAACCTCGTGATCTTTAGCGTCACGACCGGTTTTAGCTTCAATCGAGCGAATGGCGTCGCTGACCATCCGGGTATTGCGGTGGACCGAACGTGGCGCCCAGTCCCCCTTGCGTACTTCATCGAGCATCGCGCCGCGGATTCGTATGCCCGCGTACGTCTCGAAACTCGCGCCTTTGCTGGCGTCGTATTTGGTCGACACTTCAAGCAGGCCAATCATCCCGGCCTGGATCAGGTCTTCGACCTGGACACTGGCCGGCAGACGCGCCAGCAAGTGGTAAGCGATGCGTTTAACCAGTGGCGCGTAACGCTCGATCAGCTCGTACTGCGCGTCACGTGCCGACTTCTTGTAGAGGTTGTAGCCGCTGGCTGTCATAGCACCGGTCCTGCCGTTTGTTGCACGAGGCGCTCGACGAAAAACTCCAGGTGCCCACGCGGGTTGGCAGGCAACGGCCAGGTATCGACCTTCTGTGCAATGGCCTTGAACGCCAGGGAGCACTTGGAACGCGGGAAGGCTTCATAGACGGCGCGCTGCTTCTGCACAGCTTTGCGCACGCTTTCGTCGTAAGGCACCGCGCCGACGTATTGTAAGGCGACGTCGAGGAAGCGATCTGTGACCTTGGTCAACTTGGCGAACAGGTTGCGACCTTCCTGCGGGCTCTGAGCCATGTTGGCCAGGACGCGGAAGCGGTTCATGCCGTAATCGCGGTTTAGCAGTTTGATCAGTGCGTAGGCATCAGTGATCGAGGTCGGTTCGTCGCAGACCACCAGCAAGACTTCTTGCGCTGCGCGAACGAAACTGACTACCGAGTCACCAATGCCCGCAGCGGTGTCGATCACTAATACGTCGAGATTGTCGCCGATATCGCTGAACGCCTGGATCAGGCCGGCGTGTTGGGCCGGGCTCAGATGAACCATGCTTTGAGTGCCGGACGCGGCCGGGACGATGCGGATGCCGCCAGGGCCCTGCAACAGAACATCGCGCAGCTCACAGCGGCCTTCGATCACATCGGCCAACGTACGTTTGGGTGTCAGTCCCAGCAGGACGTCAACGTTCGCCAGCCCCAGATCGGCGTCCAGCAGCATGACGCGCCGGCCGAGCTCAGCTAGAGCCAGGGACAAGTTCACTGACACGTTAGTTTTCCCGACGCCACCTTTGCCGCCGGTCACCGCGATCACCTGTACGGGATGCATGCTGCCCATGAATTTTCTTTACCTTGTCTTACTTAGACGGAGGCCACATTACTGGCTGCGCGTTCACAAAATGAACAATGCATGGCAGACCATCGATGTAGGTACAAAAACGGTTCATTAATACCTCAGCCGACCTGCTTGGTCGGGCTGTGGTAAATATCAGCGAACATGTCAGCCATGGCTTCTTCGCTGGGTTCTTCTTGCATTTGCACGCTGACGGCGCGACTGACTAACTGATGACGACGCGGTAGATGCAAATCATCCGGAATCCGCGGGCCATCGGTCAGGTAGGCCACCGGCAATTCATGACTGATGGCCAGGCTCAACACCTCGCCCAGACTTGCCGTTTCATCCAGTTTAGTCAGGATGCAGCCAGCGAGGCCGCAGCGTTTGTAACTGTGATAAGCGGCCGTTAGAACCTGTTTCTGGCTGGTGGTTGCCAACACCAGATAATTCTTCGATTTGATCCCACGACCGGCCAGGCTTTCGAGCTGCATGCGCAGTGCCGGATCGCTGGCCTGGAGGCCCGCGGTATCGATCAGCACCACGCGTTTGCGCAGCAAGGGCTCCAGCGCCTGCACCAGCGACTGACCCGGGTCGACGTGAGTCACCGACACATTGAGGATCCGGCCAAGGGTCTTGAGCTGCTCCTGAGCACCAATACGGTAGCTGTCCATGCTCACCAACGCGATATTCTGCGCGCCGTACTTGAGCACGTAGCGGGCGGCGAGCTTGGCCAGCGTGGTGGTCTTGCCCATGCCGGCAGGGCCGACCATGGCAATCACACCGCCCTCTTCCAGCGGCTCGATTTCCGGTGTGGCGATCATCCGCGCCAGGTGCGCCAGCAACATGCGCCAGGCCTGACGAGGTTCTTCAATATCAGTAATCAGGGCCAGTAAATCGCGCGACAACGGGCCGGACAAGCCGATGCGTTGCAGGCGACGCCACAGATTGGCCTGGGCCGGACGGCTGCCTTGCAGCTGATTCCAGGCCAGGGAGCCGAGCTGCACTTCCATCAGTTCGCGCAAACTGTTGAGTTCGAAACGCATCGAGTCGAACGCACGCGGGTCAACGCCACCGGAGGCTGGCGCAGCGGCCGGTGCAGGCCGACGGGGTTCGGCGTAAGTCGGTTCGATCAGCGGCTCGGCGGCGGTCAGTGGCAGGCCGGCGAACAACTGGCGATTGGTGCTCTTGTCGCTCTCGCCTTCGCCTCGCAGGCTCAGTTCGGCCTGGGCGGTAACGATCCGCGACTGGGTCTTGCGCAACTCGTCTTCGAGCTCCATGTTCGGAACGCGCGGGGCCAGCGCTGATAATTTGTAATCCAGTGCCGCCGTCAACTCGACACCACCGGCGATCCGGCGGTTGCCAATGATGGCAGCATCAGCGCCCAGCTCATCACGAACCAGCTTCATGGCCTGACGCATATCGGCGGCGAAAAAACGCTTAACTTGCATAAACCACTACCTCAGCCGTTGGGCCCTACTGTCGCAACGATGGTCACTTGCTTGTTGTCAGGAATTTCCTGATACGCCAACACGTGCAAACCCGGGACTGCCAATCGGCCGAATCGCGACAGCATCGCGCGAACCGGACCGGCTACCAGCAGAATCACCGGCTGACCTTGCATTTCCTGACGCTGCGCCGCATCGATCAACGAACGTTGCAGTTTTTCAGCCATGCTTGGCTCCAGCAGAACGCCCTCTTCCGAGCCTTGTCCTGCCTTCTGAAGACTATTGAGCAATATTTGTTCCAACCTTGGCTCCAGGGTGATCACTGGTAGCTCGGAGTCAGTGCCTACGATGCTTTGCACGATAGCGCGGGATACGCCGACGCGCACGGCAGCCACCAGCGCGGCAGTATCTTGACTCTTGGCGGCATTGTTGGCGATGGCCTCGGCAATGCTGCGAATGTCCCGTACTGGCACCTGTTCGGCCAGCAAAGCCTGCAAAACTTTCAGTAGCTGCGACAGAGAGACCACACCTGGTACCAGCTCTTCAGCCAGTTTTGGCGAGCTTTTGGCCAGCAATTGCATGAGTTGCTGCACTTCTTCGTGACCGATCAACTCGCTCGAGTGCTTGTACAAAATCTGGTTCAAGTGGGTTGCCACTACCGTACTGGCATCGACCACGGTGTAACCGAGGGATTGCGCCTGGGCACGCTGGCTGATTTCGATCCAGACTGCCTCCAGACCGAAAGCCGGATCTTTGGCGGTAATGCCGTTGAGCGTCCCGTAGACCTGCCCCGGGTTGATCGCCAGTTCGCGGTCCGGGTAAATCTCCGCTTCGGCCAGGATCACCCCCATCAGGGTCAGGCGATAGGCACTCGGCGCCAGGTCGAGGTTGTCACGGATATGCACAGTCGGCATCAGGAAGCCCAGATCCTGCGACAGCTTCTTGCGCACGCCTTTGATTCGCGCCAGCAACTGACCACCCTGGTTGCGGTCCACCAGCGGAATCAGCCGGTACCCGACTTCCAGGCCGATCATGTCGATCGGGGTCACGTCGTCCCAGCCCAGTTCCTTGGTTTCCTGGGCGCGAGCCGGGGATGGCAGCTGTTCCTGTTGACGCTTGACCTCCTGCAGAGCTTGAACCTTGACCACGTTCTGTTTTTTCCAGAACAGGTACGCGCCGCCGGCCGCCAGGGCCGCCATGCTGAGAAAGGAGAAGTGCGGCATGCCGGGCACCAGGCCCATGACCGCCATCATACCCGCCGCCACTGCCAACGCTTTTGGCGAGGCGAACATCTGGCGACTGATCTGCTTGCCCATGTCTTCCGAGCCGGACGCACGGGTCACCATGATCGCCGCCGCTGTCGATAACAACAGTGATGGCAATTGCGCCACCAAACCGTCACCGATGGTCAATAGCGCGTAAACCTTGCCAGCGTCGCCGAAGCTCATGCCGTGCTGGAAGATACCGACGGCCATGCCGCCGATCAGGTTAATGAACAGAATCAGCAGGCCGGCAATGGCGTCACCACGCACGAACTTGCTGGCACCGTCCATCGAACCGTAGAACTCGGCTTCCTGGGACACTTCCATCCGGCGCATTTTGGCTTGGTTCTGATCGATCAGGCCGGCGTTCAAGTCGGCGTCGATTGCCATTTGTTTACCCGGCATCGCATCGAGGGTGAAGCGCGCGCTCACCTCGGAAATCCGCCCGGCACCCTTGGTCACTACGACGAAGTTGATGATCATCAAAATCGCGAAGACCACGATACCGACCACGTAGTTACCGCCGATCACCACCTCACCGAAGGCCTGGATCACCTTACCCGCGGAGGCGTGACCGTCCTGACCGTGGAGCATCACCACCCGCGTGGAGGCCACGTTCAACGCCAACCGCAGTAGCGTTGCCACCAGCAGAATGGTCGGGAACACCGCGAAATCCAGCGGTCGCAAGGCATAAACGCACACCAGCAACACCACGATCGACAAGGCAATGTTGAACGTGAAGAACACGTCCAGGAGGAACGGCGGGATCGGCAACATCATCATCGCCAGCATGACCAGCAGCAACAACGGCACACCCAGATTGCCCCGACTTAAGTCGGCAACGTTTGTGCGAGCACTGTTGAGTAACTGAGAGCGATCCACCGGTTTTCCCCGTTCCTATAAAGCAAACTTTTGACGCCTGAAGCACGCGCAAAGCGGCTACTGCAAGAAACCTTCCAACTTTTGCGGGGGGTTGAAACAGGGGGAGGTTATTGATGGATTTGTAGCGCCTGAACCGGCGCCTTCGCGGGCACTACCCGCACAAAACTCAGGAATCGCGCCGCAAGTCCGGTGGTATCGGCAGATCGCCCTTGAGCGGATCCGGGCGCTTGCCCTTGCCGGCGCGGTGCTGGCGGATCTGGTAGACGTAAGCGAGCACCTGGGCGACGGCAAGATAGAGCCCGCCAGGGATTTCCTGATCAAGTTCGGTGGAGTAGTAGATCGAACGCGCCAGCGCCGGCGACTCAAGCAACAGCACGTCGTTGGCCACAGCGATTTCACGGATTTTCAAGGCCAGGAAGTCGCTGCCCTTGGCGATCAGCATCGGCGCCCCGCCCTTGTCCGGATCGTACTTAAGCGCTACGGCGTAGTGGGTCGGGTTGGTGATGACCACATCGGCGTCGGGGATCGCCGCCATCATCCGGCGCTGGGACATGTCGCGCTGTAGCTGGCGAATCCGTTGCTTGACCTCCGGCCGCCCTTCCTGATCTTTATGCTCGTCACGCACTTCCTGCTTGGTCATCAGCAGTTTCTTGTGACTCTCCCAGAGCTGCACCGGCACGTCCACCGCAGCGATGATGATCAGCCCGCAAGCCATCCACAAAGTGCTCCAGCCGACCACTTGCAGGCTGTGAATAATCGCCTGGTCCAGCGGTTCGTGCGCAATGCGCAACAGGTCGTCGATGTCGGCGGACAACACTGCCAGAGCTACGAATAACACGATCAGGAATTTTGCAAAGGCTTTGATCAGTTCCACCAGGGCCTTGGTGGAGAACATCCGCTTGAGACCGCTGAGGGGATTCATGCGGCTGAATTTGGGCGCCATGGTGCTGGCCGAGAACAGCCACCCCCCCAGAGAAATAGGGCCTATCAACGCCGCCAGCACTAGGGAAATCATGATGGGCTGAATCGCCCACAAGGCAATCTGCCCGGAGTGCAACAGGTAGGTCGCCATCGAGCGCTGATCCAGAATCACTTCCCGTGACAGCGAGAAGTTCATGCGCATCAGCTCCATCAGATCCTGAGCCAGGGCACCGCCAAAAATCAGCAACGCGCTGGCACCGATGAGCATGATCGCCAGCGTATTGAGCTCCTTGGAGCGGGCAATCTCGCCCTTCTCACGGGCGTCCTTCTTCTTTTTCTCCGTGGGGTCTTCTGTTTTGTCCTGACCGCTTTCGCTCTCGGCCATGGCTCAGCTCGCCCGTGCCATTTCGCGTAAAAACTGCAGGGCCTCGGAGGCCAGCGGTTGATACTGATTGAGAATGTCCGCCAGCCCAACCCAGACGATGAACAGTCCGAGCACCAGCGTCAGCGGGAAGCCGATGGAAAAGATGTTGAGTTGCGGCGCCGCCCGGGTCATCACCCCAAACGCAATGTTTACCACCAGCAACGCGGTGATCGCCGGCAGCACCAGCAGCAGTGCAGCGCCAAGCACCCAGCCGAGCTTGCCCGCCAGCTCCCAGAAATGATTGACCATCAACCCGCTACCGACCGGCAATGTGGTGAAGCTTTCGGTGAGGACTTCGAAAACCACCAGGTGGCCGTTCATGGACAGAAACAACAGCGTCACCAGCATGGTGAAGAACTGCCCGATCACCGCCACAGACACACCGTTGGTAGGGTCGACCATAGACGCGAAGGCCATACCCATCTGGACGGCAACAATTTGTCCCGCCACCACAAAAGCCTGAAAGAACAGCTGCAAGGAGAATCCGAGCACCCCGCCCACGAGGATCTGCTCGGCAATCAGCAGCAGGCCGCTCAAGTCCAACACACTGACCGGTGGCATGGGGGGTAGACCGGGAGCGATGACCACGGTAATGGCCACCGCGAAATATAGACGGACCCGCCGGGGCACCAGAGTCGTACCGAACACCGGCATGAGCATCAGCAACGACCCGACGCGAAACAGCGGCAACATGAAGGTCGCCACCCAAGTACCGATCTGGGTATCGGTTAGCTGGAGCAGTGACATGGCTTAACCGATGACCTGAGGAATGCTGCCGTACAACTGCAGGATGTATTCCATGAAGGTCTGCACCAGCCAGGGGCCAGCGACGATCAGCGTCACCAGCATCACCAGCAGGCGCGGCAGGAAGCTCAGGGTCTGTTCGTTGATCTGGGTGGCGGCCTGGAACATCGCCACCAGCAGGCCCACGATCAAACTCGGGATCACCAGCACAGCGACCAACAGGGTGGTCAGCCAGAGCGCTTCCCGAAAGATGTCTACCGCCACTTCCGGCGTCATGGCGATACACCGCCGAAGCTGCTAGCCAGTGTGCCGATGATCAACGCCCAGCCATCCACCAACACGAACAGCATGATCTTGAATGGCAGAGAAATGATCAGCGGCGACAGCATCATCATCCCCATGGCCATCAGAACGCTCGCCACGACCATATCTATAATCAGGAACGGTATGAAGATCATGAAGCCAATCTGGAACGCGGTTTTCAGCTCGGAGGTCACGAAGGCCGGCACCAGAATGGTCAGCGGCGCCTGATCCGGCGAGGCGATGTCGGTACGCTTGGACAGGCGCATGAACAGCTCAAGGTCGCTGCTGCGTGTCTGCGCAAGCATGAAGTCCTTGATCGGCACCTGAGCCTTGGCCACAGCATCCTGGGCGGTCAGTTTTTCCGCCAGATACGGTTGCAAGGCATCTTGATTAACACGGTCGAACACCGGCGCCATGATGAACAGCGTCAGGAACAGCGCCATGCCTGTGAGGATCTGGTTAGACGGTGTCTGCTGCAGGCCCAGGGCCTGTCGCAGGATCGAGAAGACGATGATGATCCGGGTGAAACTGGTCATCAGCATGACGAACGCCGGGATAAAACTCAGCGCGGTCATGATCAGCAGAATTTGCAGGCTGACCGAATATTCCTGAGCGCCTTCGGCATTGGTACCCAGGGTGATCGCCGGGATCGACAACGGATCGGCGGCGAACGCCAGCGGCGCGGCCAGCATCAGGGCCAGCGTCAAGACGATGCGTAACGCACCCATTACTTCTTATCCTTCTGATCCTTGCCCATCAGCTCCATCAGGCGCTGGGCAAACTCCGGGGTCGCTTTCTCGGTGACCGGCACTTGCACCGGTTCTTTGAGCACATGCAACGCAGTGATGGTGCCGGGGCTCAGACCGAGCAGAATCTGCTCGTTGCCGACTTGCACCAGCATCAAACGGTCACGCGGGCCCAGAGCGCGGGAGCCGATCAACTCGATCACCTGCCCTTTGCCGGCCGGCCCGGCCTGTTGCACCCGACGCAGTAACCAGGCTAGGAAGAAGATCAACCCCAGCACCAGCAGCAAACCGAACACCAACTGTGTCAATTGCCCGCCCACGCCACTGCTGACCGCGGGTGCGGCGGCGGTGGCAGCCGTCGCCACCGGCTCGGCAGCCAGAACGCTGAACGGCAAGGCAAAAAGAACGCCCAGAACCTTTTTCACTTAGCGCAGCTTCTTGATGCGTTCGCTTGGGCTGATCACGTCGGTCAGGCGGATGCCGAACTTCTCGTTGACCACCACCACTTCACCGTGAGCGATGAGCGTGCCGTTGACCAGCACGTCCAGCGGTTCACCGGCCAGACGATCGAGCTCGATCACCGAACCCTGGTTGAGTTGCAGCAGGTTACGGATGTTGATGTCGGTGCTGCCGACTTCCATGGAAATCGACACCGGAATGTCGAGAATCACGTCCAGGTTCGGACCGTCCAGGGTGACTGGATTGTTGTTTTTCGGCACGCTGCCGAATTCTTCCATCGGCAGACGGTTGGACGGCGAACTGGCGGCGTCGGCGGCCAGCAAGGCGTCGATGTCGTCCTGCCCGGCATCGCCGGTTTCTTCCAGGGCAGCCGCCCATTCATCGGCCAGCGCCTGGTCGTCCTGGGTGTTCATGTCATTAGCCATCATTTGTCCTCGGCGGGCGACCATTCAATTAGAAGCGGTCAGTCAAAAAGCGAATTGGGGGGCGCCGCTCAGCGGCGCTCGATCGGCTCGATCACTTGCAACGCGAGGTTGCCTTTGTGCGAGCCCATCTTGACCTTGAACGCAGGCACGCCGTTGGCGCGCATGATCATCTCTTCCGGCATTTCGATCGGGATAATGTCCCCCGGCTGCATGTGCAGAATGTCCCGCAGGCGCAACTGACGACGGGCAACCGTGGCACCGATCGGTACGTCAACGTCCAGCACGTCCTGGCGCAAGGCATTGACCCAGCGCTCGTCCTGATCGTCGAGGTCCGACTGGAAGCCGGCGTCGAGCATTTCGCGTACCGGTTCGATCATCGAGTACGGCATGGTCACGTGCAGGTCGCCGCCGCCGCCATCGAGTTCGATGTGGAACGTCGACACCACAACGGCTTCGCTCGGACCGACGATGTTGGCCATGGCCGGGTTCACTTCCGAGTTGATGTACTCGAAGTTCACTTCCATGATCGCCTGCCAGGCTTCCTTCAAATCGACGAAGGCCTGCTCCAGCACCATGCGCACCACACGCAGTTCGGTCGGGGTGAATTCACGCCCTTCGATCTTGGCGTGGCGGCCGTCGCCGCCGAAGAAGTTGTCCACCAGCTTGAACACCAGTTTGGCGTCGAGGATGAACAGCGCGGTGCCGCGCAACGGTTTGATCTTGACCAGGTTGAGGCTGGTCGGCACGTAAAGAGAGTGTACGTATTCGCCGAACTTCATCACCTGCACGCCACCGACAGCAACGTCCGCCGAGCGGCGCAGCATGTTGAACATGCTGATGCGGGTGTAGCGGGCGAAACGCTCGTTGATCATCTCCAGGGTCGGCATGCGTCCACGGACGATGCGATCCTGGCTGGTCAGGTCGTAGCTTTTGACGCTGCCGGGTTCGGCAGCGGTATCGGTCTGCACCAGACCATCGTCGACACCATGCAACAGCGCATCGATCTCATCCTGGGACAGCAGGTCCTGCACGGCCATGTCGTGTTCCTACTGCAGTACGAAATTAGTGAAAAGCAACTGTTCGATGACCACTTTGCCGAGTTCTTTCTGCGCCACTTCCTGGACGCTGGCCGTGGCTTTCTGACGCAGCATTTCCTGGCCGACTGGCGACGCCAGGGTGGCGAAGTCCTGGCCGGAGAACAGCATGACCAGGTTATTGCGGATGACCGGCATGTGGACTTTGAGCGCTTCCAGATCAGCCTGATTGCGACCCTGCAGGGTGATGCTCACCTGCATGTAGCGCTGACGACCGCTCTGGCTGTAGTTGGCCACGAAGGCCGGAGCCATGGGCTCGAAAATCGCTGGCTGCTTGCCGAGCGGGGCGGTTTCGGCCGTCGCGGCAGGCTTGCTCTGGGCGCTGTGCATGAAGAACCAGGTCGCCCCCACAGACAAACCGATCGCCAGCAGCAGGGCCACCACGATCACGATGATCAGCTTGAGTTTGCCTTTGGTTGCGGGGTCTTTTACTGCTGCTTCGCTCTTCGCCATGCCAATAATCCGTCACTATTCGGGTTTTCACAGTCGCACGGCAAGGCAAGAGCAAGTGTTATGCCAGAAGTGTCTGAGGGAAAACCGGAAGGACAGTTTGATCGTTCCCACGCTCTGCGTGGGAATGCAACCCGTGACGCTCCGCGTCACATGCAACAGCGGACGCGGAGCGTCCATTGAGGCATTCCCACGCAGACGGTTCGACGCCTCGACGTGGGAGCGATCGGAGAGAAATCAGGCGTAGTAGTCGACTGCGCTGGAACCAATCACGCTGGTGGTGCTGGCCGCAACTTCGGCAACGCTAACCGCAGCCTCGTCGTCCATGGAATCGAGGCGACCACCGCTGGCGTTGGCACGCCCGCCCTGGCCTTGGCCCTGTTGAGCCTGATCCTGCCCCTGACCTTGCCAGCCACGGGACTGGTCGGACACATTGACGTCGATCTGGCCCATGCCCTGCTGCGCAAACATGTCACGCAAGCGATGCATTTGCCCGTCCAGCGCTTCGCGAACGCTTGGATGGGCGCTCATGAAAGTCACCTGAGTCTGCTGATCCGGAACCATGTTCACCCGAATGTCCAGGCGTCCCAGTTCGGCCGGTTGCAACTGGATGTCGGCCGCCTTGAGATTGGCACTGGACAGGTACATGACCCGGTTCACCACTTCTTCGGTCCAGCCGCTCTGGTGCATGGCGATTGGCTGGTTCACCGGCAAGGCATTGGCGGTTTTCGGCGTGGCCGCCTGGGTCAGCGCCGCCAGACGGTTGGCAAAATCATCGACCCGGGTATCGCTGGTCGCGGACTTCAGATCCTTGAGACCGTCATCGATAAGACCGCTGAAGGCCTTGTCGCCGCCCTGGCCGGTGCTGTCCTTGTCGGCTTGCACGTCGAGCATGCTCGCCATGCCCGCGGCAAAATTCTGCGCCGAGGTCGATTCGCCGTCAGCCTGAGCCTGGGTCGAGGTCGGTGCCGCTTTGGGCTGAGCCTGGCTGGAAGCGGAAACGTGACCGCTCTGCTCCATGGCCATGCGCACGGCTGGCAGGGCGTCGAGGGGATCGGCTTCGGGGTCAAAATCGGTGTCAGTGGTTGCGGCGGGAAAGATTGCCGCTGTAACGGCCGCAGCAATTGGCGCTTCGACCTGCGCGGCGACTACCACTGGCGGAGTCGTCGGCACTGGCGCTGCCGGCTGGGCTGCCTGCATCAATACAGGATCGAGAGTCGGGTCAACAAGCGCGGCATCGGCGACCGACGCTTCAGCAGAATCCGAGGCTTCATCGCTGGCAGCCTTGTCGTCAGCCGGCGCCGGTTTATCGGCGGGCAAGGATTTGCCGCTATCGGCAACCGCGGGTTCCGGGGCGGCAGACTTGTCGTTGTCGACGTCCTTTTTGCCGGGGCTGTCGGGGGTTCTATCGCGTATTGGTTTGGCCGATCCCTCACCCTCCGCAGAGGGTTTGTTCCGGGCTTGATTGGCGTAGACCTGAGCGAAGCTGGACGCCATGTCCCCAGGCTCAGCGGCCAGCGCCGGTGTATTGGCGGAGGCAGCTTGAGTCTTGGCCTGCGCGGCGGCCTGAAGCAGCATGTTGGGGGTAACGGGCATGGAACGGTCTCCGCTGCACTGGGATCGTAGGTACAGTTGACGGAGATCACTGCAAGGGTCGCGCCAGGTTTGAGTAACAGACGCTAAAAGCGCCGGACGGTCGTCTCAATCAGCAAGAGAACGCTGGCGCTCGGCCTCATAGAGCGGTCGAACAATGGCGAACTCTTCGTCAATTTCTCCCACCAGTTTTTCAATTCCGGCAAGGCTTTCTTGCTTGGCGCGTTGTTCCAGCTCATTGCACAACTCAGTCAGGCGAATGGCGCCCATGTTGCTGCTACTGCCTTTGAAACTATGGGCAGCATTCATGAGTTGCGCGGCATCTTCGGCGTTACGCAAGATGCACAAACGCTCTTCGGAATCGGCGATGAAGGTCTCCAGCAACGCCGGATACTCATCCTCCATGACCTCTTGCAACGCGTTCAGCACGTCGCGGTCCACGTGTGTGTCAGCCACTTGCTCACTCCTTGATCAAGAATGCGTGGATTATGCCAGAGCCTCCCAGAAAAATTCCACGCGGGCGCTTCGACCATCGTCCGACCAACTCGCGTTGTGGCCCAATTGACGGATCAGACTGACACCACGTCCCGACAGACGGACGCCATCGACGGGCTGCGCCATCACTCGCGCGACATCGAACCCCTTGCCACTGTCTTCGACCCGAACCGTCAGGCAGCCGCCCTCGCCCCTCGGGACAACCTGCAAATGCACCCGAACGAAGCCGTCCTGCAAATCGTCCAGGCGCGTTTTGCGCTGTTGATAATAACGGGTAAAACCCGCGGCATCGCGCTTGAGCGCCGAATCCAGCCCCAGCACGCCATGCTCCAGGGCGTTGGAATACAGTTCGGCCAAAACACTGTAGAGCGCCCCGCTCTGAGCCCGCAGACCGTGGACCTCAAGCAGCAACTGCAGAAGATACGGCAGTGGATTGAAACGTCTGAGTGTGGCGGCGCGACATTCGAAACTCACTGACCAGTCCAGCGGGCAGGACTGGCCGCTGTCGGAATACACCAGCGCCGGCGGGCTCAGTTGCGCGGCGTCCAGCAGACTGACCTCGACCATGCTCACGTCATCGCGGGCCTCGCCACGAAAGTCCTGCAACGCCTGCTCGATCTCTTCGAACAACTCATCACGCTGACGATTGGCCGCAAACACCTGCTGCAATCGCTCCACACCAAACAACTGTTCGTTGGCATCGCAGGTATCGATCACCCCATCGGACAACAGGAAGACCCGATCCCCAACCGCCATCGGAAACACCTCGGTGCGGTCATCAAACGATTGTGGGTTCAGCACGCCGAGCGGCAAATGCCGAGCCTTCAGCGCCGTGCGCTGACCACTGGCGATGCTGTGCAGGTACCCGTCCGGCATCCCGCCGTTCCAGACCTCCACCGAACGTCGCTGAAAACTCAGGCACAGCAGCGTTGCACAACAGAACATGTCCACCGGCAGGATGCGCTTGAGCTTGGCATTCATCTCGCGCAAGGTTTCGGACAGGCCATAACCCTTGGCGGTCATGCCGTAAAAGACTTCGGCCAGGGGCATCGCACCGACCGCGGCTGGCAATCCATGGCCGGTGAAATCACCGAGCAGCACATGCATGTCACCGGCCGGGGTAAACGCAGCCAGCAGCAGATCGCCGTTGAACAGCGCATAAGGCGATTGCAGGTAACGGATATTGGGTGCATTCAGGCAGCCGGAGTGGGCCACCTTATCGAACACGGCCTTGGCCACCCGCTGCTCGTTGAGCAGGTAGTCGTGGTGCCTGGCGATCTGGTCACGCTGCTGCAACACCGTGGCCTGCAACCGCCGCAAGCGATCCATCGCCTTGATCTTGGCGGCGAGGATCACCTGGTTGTAGGGCTTTGCCAGAAAGTCGTCGCCCCCAGCCTCCAGACAGCGGGCCAGCGCTTCGCTTTCGGTCAGCGAGGTGAGGAAGATGATCGGCACCAGGGTTTCCCCGGCCAATACCTTGATCTGTCGCGCCGCCTCGAAACCGTCCATCACCGGCATCATGGCGTCCATGAGTACCAGATGCGGTCGCTGCTGGCGAAACGCGTCAACGGCTTCGGCACCATTGGCGGCCGTCAGCACCTCATGCCCCTGGCGACGGACAATGGTCGACAGCAGCATGCGATCGGCCGCGCTGTCTTCAGCGATCAGGATCGTCAGCGGCTCGAACAAGGACTGCATGGCGGTCACGCCACGTCGAAGATTTGTTCAAAGTTGGAGATGGCGAGGATCTTGCGCACATCTGCATTAGCGTTGGTCAACGTGATCTCGGCACTTTCGCCACCCGCGTGATCACGCAATAGCAACAACATGCCGAGCGCTGAGCTGTCGAGGTAGGTAGCGTCCTTCAAGTTCACTTCGAAGGAGTCGGGTTTTGGCTCAAGATTCTCATAGGACTCACGAAATTCCTGATGCTTGGCAAAATCGAATCGTCCCTTGATCGAAATCGTCAGCTTTTGCCCATCTTGAGATACTTCTGTAACAACTGACATTGAACGGCTTCCTTGTCATGGGTGAGCGTACGTGTACAAGGTTTAGCATCTGCCGGGGACTGGAGCAAGGCACGAAATTGTTGAGCGCTGCCCGATCAGTAAGGATCCTGACGCGGTAACCGCTGGGACAACTCATCCAGCAGCTTTTGCTCGCGCCGGTCTTCCAGCCGCCGCGCCTCATCCATGTAGCGCGACACCAGTTTGCGCAAGCCTTCGACCCGGGCATAAGCCTGTTGCCAGGTTTCGCGCGCTTTGTTCAGATTGTTTTGATGCCACACGAGGCTTTGTCGCTGCTGGTCGATGGCGGTACCCAGTTGCGCAAGGAAGCCTTGATAACCCAGCAGCCATTGGCCCGACACGCCACTGCTGCCGCGCACGATCCATTGCTCCTGATAGTCGAGGCGAAAGGCTTCGAGGTCGGCGAGTTTACTTTCTGCCAGACGGACCTGCCCCTGGAAGTGCCCCAGGCGCTGGACCGCGGTTTTCTCGACCTTTTCAGCCATTTCGACCACGGGGGCCAGGCGTGATGCTCGGCTCTGGGCCATGGCCGGTTACCCGCCGGCTGCGGGGGCGAAGATCGAGCCGAGATAGGCTTCGCTTTCGCCCAGGCTGATGCTGTCGTTCAGGCCCTGGCGCAGGTATTTGACCAACTGCGGTTGCAGGGAGATCGCCAGATCGGTTTCCCGATCACCACCCGCAACGTAGGCGCCGACGCTGATCAGGTCTCGACTCTGTTGATAACGCGACCACAGCTGCTTGAAATACTGGGCGCGAGTCATGTGCTCCGGCGAGACTACCGACGGCATGACCCGGCTGATGGACGCTTCGATATCGATGGCCGGGTAATGACCTTCCTCGGCCAGGCGCCGGGACAGCACGATGTGCCCATCGAGCACGCCCCGCGCGGCGTCGGCAATCGGATCCTGCTGGTCATCGCCTTCGGACAATACGGTGTAGAACGCAGTGATCGAACCGCCGCCCTTCTCGGCATTACCGGCCCGCTCAACCAGTTTCGGCAGCTTGGCGAACACCGATGGCGGATAACCCTTGGTCGCCGGCGGCTCGCCGATGGCCAGGGCGATTTCCCGCTGGGCCTGGGCGAAACGAGTCAGGGAGTCCATGAGCAACAGGACGTTTTTGCCCTTGTCACGGAAATACTCGGCGATTCGCGTGCAGTACATGGCCGCGCGCAGACGCATCAGCGGCGCATCGTCCGCCGGGGACGCCACGACGACAGAACGCTTGAGCCCTTCTTCACCGAGGATGTGCTCGATGAACTCTTTAACTTCACGACCCCGCTCACCGATCAACCCGACGACGATGATGTCGGCCTCGGTGAAGCGGGTCATCATGCCCAGCAGCACACTCTTGCCCACGCCAGTACCGGCGAACAGGCCAAGACGCTGGCCGCGACCGACCGTCAGCAAACCGTTGATGCTGCGAATACCCACGTCCAGCGGCTCGCTGATCGGTTCGCGCTTGAGCGGGTTGATGGTCGGGCCGTCCATCGGCACCCAATCTTCGGCCTTCATCCCGCCCTTGCCGTCCAGCGCGCGACCGGCGCCATCGAGCACGCGCCCGAGCATGCTCATGCCCATCGGCAGACGACCGGTATCAGCCAGAGGCACCACACGGGCACCGGGAGCGATGCCGGCCACGCTGCCGACTGGCATCAGAAACACTTTGCTGCCGGAGAAGCCCATGACTTCGGCTTCGACTTGCACCGGGTGATAACTGTCGTCATTGATGACCATGCAGCGGCTGCCCATGGCGGCGCGCAAGCCCTCGGCTTCGAGGGTCAGGCCGACCATGCGCAGCAAGCGGCCTTCAAGGATCGGCGCGCCTGCAAGCGTAGCGACCTCGGCGTAGCTGCCGAGACGCTTGGCGAAGCTGGTGCGATCAAGGCGCATCGGGATCGTCCAGTTCGGGTTCAACCGGCGCGATCGCGGGCTTGTCGTCAATCGGCAGTTCCAGGCTCAGGTCCGGCGCGGCCGGGTGCAATGCCTGTTCGTGCAACTGATCGAACAGCTTGTCCATGACCCGCGCAACGCGGGTTTCGACCGTGGCGTCGATACGACTGTGTTCAGTCTCGACCCGGCAACCGCCGGGCAACAACGCCTCGTCCTCGACGATGCGCCAGGTTTCTTCATGGCGTTCGCGCAGGGCTTTGACCTGTTCGAAATCTTGCGGATTGATGTACAGCCGCACATTGCCCACGCCCAGCGGCAAGAGCTTGAGAGCCTCACGCATGACGTGTTCGATCTGCGTCGAGTCGATGGCCAGTTCGCGCTGAATCACCTGTTTGGTGATGTGCTGCACAAGGTCGACCAGAGACTTTTCGATCAGGGTGTCCTGTTCGGCAATGGGCTCGAACAGATGCCCCATCAGTTGCTCCAGAGCGGCAATCTTGGCGGTCAGCGCCACTTCGGCTTCCTGACGGACCTTGAGCGTGGTGCTGTGAAAACCTTCTTTCTCGCCCGTGGCGAAGCCTTCGTTGTAGGCCTCCTGGCGAATGCTTTCGAGCTCTTCGAGGGTCAGTGGCTGGACTTCTTCCAGCGGCACTTCTTCCATTTCCGGAGGCTCGGGCTCAGGTTCCGGCTCGGGCTCCGGCACAAAAGGGTCGAAACTGGGCAGCGACCAGACGTCAAAACCACCGACGTCCTTGGCACGGATCAGGTCGGTGTTGGACTCATCATGTTTGGACGACATAGTGACCTTAGATCATCTCTTCGCCGCCCTTCCCGCCGAGAACGATTTCTCCGGCTTCGGCCATACGGCGGGCAATGGTGAGGATTTCTTTCTGCGCGGTTTCCACGTCGCTGACACGCACCGGGCCTTTGGCCTCGAGGTCGTCGCGCAACAGTTCGGCCGCCCGTTTGGACATGTTCTTGAAGATCTTCTCTTTGACGCCTTCGTCCGAACCCTTGAGGGCCAGCACCAGCACGTCGGAGGACACTTCGCGCAGCAGCGCCTGAATCCCGCGATCGTCGACATCGGACAGGTTGTTGAACACGAACATGAGGTCTTCGATTTGACCGGACAGGTCTTCGTCGACTTCGCGGATCGAGTCCATCAGCTGACCTTCGATCGAGCTGTCGAGGAAGTTCATGATATCTGCCGCACGCTTGATGCCACCCAGGGTGGTGCGCGCAGCATTCGAGTTGCCGGAGAACTGCTTCTCGAGAATCTGGTTGAGTTCTTTCAGGGCCGCAGGCTGCACAGTGTTCAGCGAGGAAACCCGCAGAATGATGTCCAGACGCACTTTATGGTCGAAGTTGCCCAGCACTTCACCGGCCTGGTCCGGATCGAGGTACGCCACGACGATCGCCTGGATCTGCGGGTGCTCGTAACGAATCACGTCGGCGACGGCGCGCGGCTCCATCCACTTCAAGCTGTCGAGGCCGCTGGTGTTGCCGCCCAGCAGGATGCGGTCGATCAGGCCGTTGGCCTTGTCTTCGCCCAGTGCCTGGGTGAGCATTTTGCGCACGTAGTCGTCGGAGCCGACGCCGAGGCTGGTCTGGTCGCCGACGATGTCGACGAACTCGCTCATCACCTGCTCGACTTGCTCGCGGTGCACGTTACCCATTTGTGCCATGGCCACACCCACACGCTGGACCTCTTTGGGCCCCATGTGGCGCAGCACCTGGGCGGCGTCGGTTGAACCCAGCGACAGCAGCAGAATCGCGGCTTTGTCGACCTTGGACAGTTTGGCGGCAACGGCTCGGTTATCACTCATCTGCGTTAATCCACTCTTTCACGACCTGGGCCACGCGACCCGGATCTTCTGCCACCAGGCTCTTGATTGCGTTCAACTGTGCGTCATAGCCTTCGCTCGGGCTCGGCAGCAGGATGCTGGTCGGGCCACCGAGGCTGACGCGGTCATTGGCCAGTTCGCCGTCCAGACCGCCCATGCCACCCAGTTCGACGTCGCTACCCAAACCTGCCAGCTGCTTGCCTTTGCCGCCGCCGGTGATGTTGTTGAGCACCGGACGCAGCACACCGAACACCAGCACCAGGATGAACAAGACACCCAGCACTTGTTTGACGATGTCCCAGAACCATGGCTGGGAGTAGAACGCAATATCGGCAATCACTTCACCGCGCTCGGCGGAGAACGGCATGTTGATCACGCTGACGCTGTCGCCACGGCTGGCGTCGAAGCCGACCGCGTCCTGTACCAGACGGGTGAAGCGCGCCAGTTCATCGGCGGTCCACGGCGCGCGGCTGGTTTCACCGTTGGCCGCGTTGATCTTGACCTGGTCGTCCACCACCACGGACACCGACAGGCGATTCAAACGACCCTGCTGTTGTTTGGTGTGGCTGATGGAGCGGTCAAGCTCGAAGTTCTTGGTGGATTGTTGACGCTTGTCGGCCGGGTACGGTGCGAGCATGGGCTGGCCGGTGGCCGGGTCCATGATTTGCTGACCGTTGGCATCAATCAATGGCTGGCCTGGCTGCACCATGCCGGCCGACGCGGTAGCGCCACCGGTGGTTTGCGGCGCGGAGGCTGGCGCTGGTGGCTGGTTGCTCAAAGCACCCGGCACACCTTGCGGGCCATTGCTGGCGGTGCGTTGTTCATTGACCGACTGCTCGCTGCGCAAGGCAGGTTGATCCGGGTTGAACTGCTCGGAGGTCGACTCGACAGCACTGAAATCCACGTCGGCCGAGACTTCGGCTTTATAGCGATCGTTGCCCAGCACCGGTTGCAGGATGTTGTGCACGCGCTGAGTGAGCATGCTTTCCATGCGGCGGCTGTAATCGAATTGCTTGCCGGCCATGGTCAGTTCGGAGTTCTCCGCCTGATCGGAGAGCAAGGTGCCCTTCTGATCGACGACGGTGATCTGGGATTTGCTGAGTTCGGGAACGCTGGTGGCCACCAGGTTGATGATCGCCAGCACCTGGCCAGGCTCCAGCGAGCGGCCGGAATACAGCTCCACCAGAACCGAAGCGCTCGGCTTGCGCTCGTCGCGCACGAACACCGAACTCTTCGGAATCGCCAAGTGCACGCGGGCACCCTTGACGTTGTTCAGGCTGGAAATGGTGCGGGCCAGTTCGCCTTCGAGACCGCGACGATAACGGGTCGCCTCCATGAACTGGCTGGTACCCAGGCCCTGGTCCTTGTCGAGGATTTCAAAACCGATGTTGCCGTCGCTGGGAGTGACACCAGCGCCCGCGAGTTTGATTCGCGCACGGGACAGGTCATCGGCCTTGACCAGCAAGGCACCGGAATTCGGTTCAACGGTATAGGGAATATCGGCTGCAGCCAGCGTATCCATGACCTGCTTGGCGTCCATACCGGCAAGGCTGCCGTACAGAGGCCGGTAGTCCGGTTGCTGGGACCACAACACCACGGCGAAGCCAATCGCCACGCTCGCCGCCAGGCCGACCAACAGGCCCACCTGACGCAACATGGTCATCTCGGAGAGGTTTTCCAGGAAGGACAACCCGAACAGCGGCGGCTTGCCGTCTATTGGAGTGGTCTTGGCCGGAACATTATCGGCGACTGCTTCTGCCATGACTCAATCTCGTCCTTAAACCGGCATCTGCATGATGTCTTGGTATGCCTGAACCAGTTTGTTGCGCACTTGGGTCAACGCTTGAAAAGACACGCTGGCCTTCTGCGAGGAAATCATCACGTCCGTCAGGTCGACGCCGCTCTTGCCGATCTCGAAGGCACTGGCCAACTGACTGGACGCCTGCTGGGTGTCGTTCACTTTATTGACGGCCTGACCGAGCATGTCGGAAAAGCTGCTGCCACCCAGTTGAGGGACGGCGGCAGTCGATTTCGACGCAGACATGGCATCCATTTGCATGGAGCGCATGTCCAGCATCAATCGATTGAATTCAATACCTTGGCTCATGGTTTCTCTCTTTGACGAGCTACGTCTTTGGCGACCCGCATTTTTTTGACACTCACTCGGCGGGTAGTGAGGTGTTAGCAACAAGGGTGCCAGCTCCGTGGCCGCTCTAAACAAAAGCCGTCCCGGGCTTTGCATGGCTAACGAATCAGGTGGCGAACAAATAAGCTTCCACGTCCATTCCGGCATCACGCATCTGCGCCAGCTTGTAACGCAGGGTGCGCGGACTGATGCCCAAACGCTCGGCGGCCTCTTTGCGACGGCCGCGCTCGGAGCGCAAGGTGTCGATGATCATCTGGAATTCACGGCGACGCAGGTCATCACCCAATGCCCCGGCCGGCACGGATTCGACCTCCACGGCTCGCACGGACGTCGGCACCAAGGCTGGCAACGGCGCACAGGCGACCGGCCCGGCCAGGCAGAAATCCTCAGGCTGTATCAAACCGCCCTGCTGCAGGATCAGCGCCCGTTGAATCGCGTTATCCAGTTCACGCACATTACCCGGCCACGGATAACCTATCAGGCACGCCTGTGCCTCTGGCGACAGCCTTGCCGCGGCATGCTTCATTTTATTGACGTACTTGGCCAGCAGACGCTCGGCCAGCGGCAGGATGTCGGCGGTACGCTCGCGCAACGGACGCCAGGCCAGCGGAAACACCGACAGGCGATAGTAAAGGTCTTCGCGGAAACGCCCCGCGGCCACTTCCCCCGCCAGGTCACGGTTGGTGGTCGCGACGACCCGAATGTCCAGCGTGATCGGCTTGCGCGCCCCGACCCGCTCGACTTCGCGCTCTTGCAACACGCGCAGCAACTTGGCCTGGAGGCCCAGTGGCATTTCGGAAATTTCGTCGAGCAGGATGGTCCCGCCATCAGCCTGTTCGAACTTGCCGGCCTGAGCCGCGATGGCGCCTGTGAACGAGCCCTTCTCATGACCGAACAGCGTGGCCTCGAGCATGTTGTCGGGGATGGCTGCGCAGTTGATCGCAATGAACGGCTGACTGGCACGATGGGAGTGCTGATGAATGTAACGCGCCAGCACTTCTTTGCCGGTCCCGGACTCGCCGGAGATCAATACCGTGGAATCACTGCGCGCCACTCGCGCAGCCAGTTCCAGCAATTGCGCACTGGCCGGCTCGAACGCTACAGGCCCCTCGCCCTCGGTCGCGCCGAGACTGCCCAGCGCATGTCGCGCCACCAGATCGAGCAACGCCTTGGGCTCGAACGGTTTGACCAGGTAATCCGCCGCGCCTTGTCGCATCGCATCGACTGCCCGCTCCACGGCGCCGTGAGCCGTCATCAGCAACACCGGCAGCTGCGGCTGACGAGCGCGCAGCAATCCGAGCAGTTGATGGCCGTCCATGCCCGGCATGTTGACGTCACTCAGTACCAGGTTGAACGCCTCGGCACCGACCGCCGCCAGCGCTTCTTCCGCCGAACCGACGGCTTTGAAATCGTGCCCGGCGAGCAATAGCGTATCGGCCAATGCTTCGCGTAGTGCGCGGTCATCCTCGACCAGTAAAACCTTGATTGCCATGTCCTTCACTCCGCGCCCTGAGCGCCGGGCTTTTCACCCGAAAAAAGCGGCAGGATCACCTGCGCACATGTGCCGCGACCCAGCCGCGAGCGCAGCTGCAATTCTCCCTGATGCGCACGTGCCACTGCCTTGACCACGGTCAGGCCGAGGCCGGTTCCGGTGGTTTTAGTGGTAAAGAAGGGTTCACCCAGGCGCGCCAGAACTTTCGTATCGATGCCGCTACCGCTGTCGCTGACCGATACACGCAGGTTGTTGTCACGGGTATAGAAATGGACTTTCAAACGAACGTCGCCGGCACTGGCCTGGATGGCGTTCTCGATCAGGTTCAGGATCGCCCCGACCAGTGTGTCGCGATTGCACAGCAACTCGCCGGAATGACTGTCGCATTGCCAGCGAATCGGCAAGTCCTGCACATGGGTCAGTGCGGCCGCCTGCAGCGACTGCATCAGCACTCTGGGCGTCACGCGATCGGTCAGCGGCAGCTCGCCGCGAGCGAACACCAGCATGTCACGAACCTGATGCTCCAGCTCATGCAGACGCTCTTTCAGGCGCCCGGCAAAACGTTGCTGGGTTTCAACCGGCAACGCCTGCTCGGTCAAATGACTGGCGTAGAGCAAGGCGGCGGATAAGGGTGTACGAATCTGATGAGCCAGCGAGGCAACCATCCGGCCGAGGGACGAGAGTCGTTCGTGGCGGGCCAGTTGATCTTGCAGATGACGGGTTTCAGTCAGGTCGTTGAGCAACACCAACTGGCCGGGCTCGGCATCCAGCGAGCGAGTGGCGATCGACAAGCGCCGACCGTCCTTGAGAGAGATTTCATGGCCGTCGTCCTCACGAGGCGCAAAGCAGCGGGCAATGACATGGCGCCACAACTCGCCTTCGAGGGGCAGGCCGAGCAGTTCGCAGGCAGCGGGGTTGGCTTCGCGCACGATGCCTTGGGCGTCGATAACGATGACACCGCCGGGCAAAAGGTCGAGGAGGTTTTGCAGCCGGTTGGCCAAGCGCTCTTTTTCCGCCAGCTCCTGCATGCGCTGAGCGCTGACCACCGCCAGCTCACCCTTGAGCTCAGTGACCCGGGCCTCAAGCATGCTGTAAGAGTCGGTCAATTGGCTCGACATTTGGTTGAACAGCGTAAACGCCTGCTCAAGACCAAGCCGGCTCGCCTGCTCTACGGACGACGGTTGCCCCGAAGCGTCAGGGACAGGAGACATCTGGGCGGCTTGGGGCATCGTGCTCTCTCGCTTGGCTGACCGTCAGTTAAACGGAACGTTGCGAGGGACGTAGCAATACCCGTGCCTAAAAAAAACCACCCATAAATGAAGGACTTGAAAAACAGGCGTCAATCATCCGCCTGTTCATCACCGTCACGACGGCTCATACCGTACTTGCGCATCTTCTCTACCAGTGTGGTGCGACGAATTCGAAGCCGCTCTGCTGCGCGAGCGACGATGCCATTGGCATCATCCAGCGCTTGCTGAATCAGCCCTTGTTCCAGACCACCGAGGTAGTCCTTCAGGTCCAGGCCTTCCGGCGGCAGCAGGGCGCCGGCAGAGAAATCCGGGGTGTGACCGTTGATGGCCACCCGCTCTTCGAGATCACTGCGCAGGCTGTCGACCAACTGCTCGTCCTCATCGTCGACGTAACGGAATTTCTTCGGTAACTCGACCACGCCGATCACGCCGTACGGATGCATGATCGCCATGCGCTCCACCAGGTTGGCGAGTTCGCGAACGTTGCCCGGCCAACCGTGACGGCACAGCGACATGATCGCCGCGGAATTGAAACGGATCGAACCACGCTTCTCGTGCTCCATGCGCGAGATCAACTCGTTCATCAGCAGAGGAATGTCTTCGACACGTTCGCGCAGTGGCGCCATCTCGATCGGGAACACGTTCAGGCGGTAGTACAAGTCTTCGCGGAAGGTGCCGATCTCGATCATGCTTTCGAGATTCTTGTGGGTCGCGGCGATGATGCGCACATCGACGCTCTGGGTCTTGTTGCTGCCCACGCGCTCGAAGGTGCGCTCCTGCAACACGCGCAGCAGCTTGACCTGCATCGGCAGCGGCATGTCACCGATTTCGTCGAGGAACAGGGTGCCGCCGTTGGCCAGTTCGAAACGCCCAGCGCGGCTGGTGATTGCACCGGTGAACGCGCCCTTTTCGTGGCCGAACAGTTCGCTTTCCAGCAACTCGGCCGGGATCGCCCCGCAGTTGACCGGAACGAACGGCGCGTCACGACGCTTGGAGTGATAGTGCAGGTTGCGCGCGACCACTTCCTTGCCAGTCCCGGATTCGCCGAGGATCAGTACGCTGGCGTCGGTGTCGGCGACTTGCTGCATCATCTGACGGACGTGTTGAATCGCCCGACTGGTGCCGACAAGACTACGGAAAAGATTGGGTTCGCGATGACGACCGCGCTCACGGGCCTGGTCGTACATCTCGCGATAGACCTGGGCACGGTGCAGGGAGTCGAGCAATTTGCTGTAGCTGGGTGGCATCTCGAGGGTCGAAAGCACTCGGCGACGCTGGTCTTCTGGCAAGTCAACGGAAGAATTATCGCCCATTAACAAAACCGGAAGGAACTCATCCCAGGTTGAGAGTGTCTTTAACAAGCCCGTCAGTGCGCCAGGTGCATTGACCGTCCCGATGAGGACACAGATCACTTCACGACTTGATGACAATGAGCCGACAGCCTGCTGCCAGTCATGACTACCGCACGGTAAATTTTCTTCGCCAAGAAAATTTAAAATCACGGCCAAGTCGCGGCGACGGACGCTATCGTCATCAATCAGCAGAATTTTGGTTTCACGCCACATGCAATTGCAACTTCCCTAGTCAACTCAATGCCCGAAATGAGGGGGCAAGCTAGACGCTTGCAGACACGTTGATGCCTGTAGACGCCTGAAATGTTCAACCAGCCACTAGTTAAGTCAAAAAACCGCGCACAGTCAAATTTATGGCGCACTCTGTTTGTATTAACTGACGGTTAATCAACCAAACAGATGGTAAACCTTTGCCGCGCTCTGTGCTTGGTGGATCTGCGACATCTCATCGACTATCGCTTGCCTCTCCCCTGTCGCCGCCTCCAGAAGCTGTTTATACACCCCCAGCAACTCCTCAAGGTTATCGCGCAACGCGGCCTCGTCCACCGAAGCTTCACTCAAGACATCTTCCATGCAGGAACGGCAAGCCAGGTCCAATTCACCAATGGCTTCCCAGTTGCGCTCTGCCAAAGCACCGACCAGCCCATCACGGGTTTGTTCGATTCGCTGCAATACAAGACTCATGGTGATCTCCTTAGAACTGCGGACCTGGCGCGGCGATAGCATCCCAACCTTCTTTCACCGTACGAAGCAAACCGGCAACCTCATCGAGAATCCGCGGGTCGCTTTTGATGTTGGCCTCGGCGAGACGCTTCATCATGTAAGCGTAAAGACGATCGAGTTCGCCGACTGTTTCAGCCGCCTTTTCAAGATCCAGACCTTCACGCAATCCGCCGATGATGCCGATCGCCTTGCTGATCGACACACCTTTGCCAGGAATGTCTTTTCGCTCCATCGCACCTTTGGCCTGAGCGATACGATCCAGACCGCCTTCCATCAGCATTTGCACCAGACGGTGCGGACTCGCTTCGGACGTCTGGGCTTGCGCCCCTACCTTCTGGTATTGCCGAAGGGCTAACATCGGATTCATGTTCTACCTCATTGCCACTCAATGACTCGTATGACCAGTGTATCGCCTGCGAATCAAAAAACTTTAGATCAGAAGACAAAAACCCGGCGCACCTGAAAGGGTGTTGCCGGGTTTTTGGCGTCAGCTCATGACTAGTTGGACTTCTGTGCGTTCAACGTCTCAAAGAAGCCAGTAATGTTGCTGGCAGTGGCCTTCATCTGGCCGACCAACAGGTCCATCGCATTGTACTTGGCGGTCAGCGAGGCCGTCAGGTTAGTCACCCGCAGGTCCAGTGCCGACTGCTGACCGCTCAGGTCCTTCTGGACCTTGCTCAGGCTGCTGCTGCGCTGATCGAGGATACCGCCTGTCTGGGAGTAAGGAGTAATCGCAGCCGACATACGAGCCAGCAAACCATTTTTTGCGTCAGTCCCGGTGAACAGGGCCTGCACCGAACTACTCATGCCCGGCTTCGCCATGGCGGCGGTGAACTTGGTAGAGTCGAGGGTCAGCGCGCCAGTCTTCTGGTCGGTCTGGATGCCCAACTGCGACAGTACTGACAACTGGCCGCCCGCCCCAGGCGCCACCAGTTCATTGCGCACGGCAGTGATCAGGTTACGTGGCAGAGAGTCACCGGTCATTGCCGCCCCGATGGTCGGGTTGCCTTCATCATCGAGGCTTGGCTTGGTCAGGGAGCTCAGGGTTTTGATCACGCTGTTGTAAGCATCGACGAACGATTGCAACGAGGTTTTCAGGCCGTCGGAATTGGTACCTACCGTGACCGTTACCGGTGTCGCACTTTCCGCTACCAGCGTCATGCTGATGCCGCCGACCGCCTGGCTGATCGTGTTGCTTTTGCTGGTGACGGTCAGGCCATCAATGGTGACCTTTGCATCCTTGGCCAAACCACCAATGTTGCCGGAAGCCCCGGCGGCTGGAGTGTTCCCCAAACTATTGGTACCGTCGATTTCCAGGCCGGCGATACCGCTGACCTTAAGATCCGAGCCTGCGCCTGTCACCGTTGAACCGATGACCAATCGCGAACCATTGGAATCGGTGACGATGTTGGCGCTGATACCTTTGCCTTGCAGCGTGGTGTTGATCGCGTCACGGGTCGACTGCAAGGTCGCGCCGCTGGCAATGGTCACCGGGTAATCAATACCATTTTGACTGATGTTCAATGTACCAGTCGGAATGGCACTGCTGGCACCGCCGGCAAACGCCGCGCTGGCCACTTTCGAACCGGTTGCCAGGTTGTTTACTACAACGCTATAGCTACCGTTCACCGCCGTGTTATTCGAGGTGACGGTCAACGTCGTCGGCGCGCCCGAAGTCGCGGTAAAACCCGAAAACGCAGGCGCGTCTTTTTTGCCGAGATTCGTCATGGCCGTCTGGAACGCCGCCAGAGCCGATTTCAAAGAACCCGTGGCGGAAATTTTCGCCGTGTTGATCGACGTCTGTTTGGTGATCAGCGTCTGCTTG
Organism: Pseudomonas sp. Hz4; assembly: GCF_054898165.1. Taxonomy (NCBI): domain Bacteria; kingdom Pseudomonadati; phylum Pseudomonadota; class Gammaproteobacteria; order Pseudomonadales; family Pseudomonadaceae; genus Pseudomonas; species Pseudomonas sp. Hz4. The sequence continues at coordinate 4,462,588 of NZ_CM142719.1, forward strand.
GCCGACTTGTCGGAATTGACCAGCGCGGTCACGATCGAACCGATGTCGAGGCCGGACCCTAGACCCGAACCCGGTAAAATTGGACTTGCCATGTGCATCTCCCTATCTGTGTGTCGCCGGGCTTTTGACCACTATGCGGCCAATGAACGTACAAACACGTTTCATGCCAGTGTCAGGCTTTCACATCGAACAACACGTTACTGGCGTTATGCAGGCTTTCAGCCAGTTTCATCGCTTCCGCCGACGGAATCTGTCGAATAACTTCACCGGATTCGCTGGCGATCACCTTGACGATGACTTTGCCGGACGATTCATCGATAGAAAACTCCAGATTACGCTTGACCGACTGAACGAACTTTTCGATCTCCTGAACGGCCATTTTCAACTTATCCGAATTGTCAGAATCCGAGCTTTTACCCGTTGCAGCGACAGCCTGGGTGCTTTCGACGCGAGGCTTTTCGGCTGGCTTATCGTTAGTGCTGACCGCCGTTTTCGCGGTCGGGTAAGACAAGTTCAGCTTCACGCTCATGTCCATGACCATCACCTCTTAAACGGAAAAAGCGAGAGAGCACGCAAGCGCACTCCCCCGCCAAAACTCAATCCGAAATTACTGAAGCAGCTTCAGTACAGCGGATGGCAGCTGGTTAGCCTGGGCCAGAACAGCGGTGGAAGCTTGTTGCAGAGTTTGCTGTTTGGTCAGGTTAGCGGTTTCTGCGGCGAAGTCGGTATCTTGTACGCGACCTTGTGCAGCGGTAACGTTTTCAGTGATGTTTTGCAGGTTGGAGATGGTGCTGGTCAGACGGTTTTGCGAAGCACCCAGGTTTGCACGGGTTTTACCGATGGAAGCGATAGCAGCGTCGATCGCGGTGATCGCGTTGTCGATGTTGGTAGCGGCGGCGGCGCTGGTAGCACCGGTCAGAACGGCAGTACCGCTGCCAACCGACAGGCTGACGGCGTCGAACTTGGAGCTCAGGGTCAGGTCGATCTGGTTAGCAGTACCGGTGTTCGAACCCACTTGCAGGGTCATGGTGCCAGCCGAACCGTCCAGCAGGTTTTTGCCGTTCAGGTTGGTCGAAGCCGAGATACGGGTCAATTCGTCAGACATCTGAGCGAATTCGGAGTTGGTTGCAGTCTGGTCAGCAGTACCGTTGGTGCCGTTACGTGCTTGTACAGCCAGTTCACGCATACGTTGCAGAATGTTGGTCGATTCTTGCAGAGCGCCTTCAGCGGTCTGAGCCATCGAAATACCGTCGTTGGCGTTTTTAACTGCAACGTTCTGACCGCGGATCTGGCTGGTCATACGGTTGGAGATTTGCAGGCCGGCAGCGTCGTCTTTAGCGCTGTTGATTTTCAGGCCGGAAGACAGACGAGACATCGAAGTCGACAGAGCGTCGGAAGCGCGGTTCAGGTTTTTCTGAACGTTCAACGACGTGGTGTTGGTGTTTACTGTTAAAGCCATGACGAATTCCTCGTTGGTTGGGTACTGCGGCTTCCGGCCCTGGCAACCGCCGGGTATGGCCTAGAGAACCTTCGTAATAGTTATCGTCGGGAATGCAGGTTGCTTGAGGGCTTTTTAAAAAAATATTGCCATCACACTGCCACCCCCTAAAAAACAAAGGCTTAGCGCCCCTGACCACCCGAAAAATGACGCCATAAAACCGTCCGACGCCCAAACATCCCAACCAGAGCCGTCACCCGGCCTTCAAGCCTGCACGCTTTGCAGCAAATCAACCAATTCGTACTCCATGAAGTCAGCTAGCCCCAGCCAATCCTGGCGCTCCTGACACGCCAGCATCTGCGCGAGCACTTGCGCCCACTTAAGCTGAACCTCCCGGGGCGCCGTCGACACCAGTCGCTGCGCCTCATCGAATACATCAACCATGGTCAACGCCGCTTCGACATCGCGGCCCAGCCGAAACAACCCTGCACACTGGCGGCATTCGTTGATGCATTGCGACAGCGCACTCACTGCACGAACTCCTGATTGAACTGCGTGCCGGCAATCATCGCGCCTGCCCGGCTGCTGTTAAAGAAGCGCACCTCGGGGTGCCCGGCGATGTATCGCTCCAGCTCACACAGGTAGCTGCGGAAATTGAGCTGCGTCCTGACGCGCTCGCCATGCCCGTCGCGCACCCAGTGTCGGGCCAGATTTACCCCAGGTCCCAGATCACCATCGCTCCAGCCGGCATGGGTCTTGTTCATGGGGAAGGCGAAGTCGGCGCCAAACAGGGTAATGCGGTCGGCACCCATCTTCACCGCCAGGTCCACGGCCGGATGAATCACACTGCCGCCCACGTACAGTTGCGCCCTGCTGTGCTGGCGACGCAACGTTGCATAGATCGGGCTGGCCGAGTAACCGCCATAGCGCTTGCCCTTCCAGGCTTTCAACACCTGTGGATCGCTCATGGGCAGGTACACCAGCGGGATGCCGTCAGAGTCCTCGAAGGGCAAATGCCGGAAGCTGATGCGCTGATCGATGCTCACCACCATGTCTGGCTTGATTCCGTGTTCGCGCAACGGTCGATAAGCGGTGTCGACACACATGAACAGAGGTCGCGGCACCTGTTCGCGTATCGCCGCCAACTGCTCGAAATGCCCTTCCAGGCTCGGCCCGGTGCCGATCACATAGATTTCCCGGTCCGCGCACGTACCGAACAGCTGCGCAACATCGTCGTCGGCGAGCAGCACTTCAAGGCTGTCCTGCAAGCGCTGGAGAATCACCGGGGATTGCGGATCGAAATCGCGGTTGTTGAAACTCAGGTGCACTTCACTGACCAGGCGATCGCGAATCTTCGCGTTGAAGTCGTCTGCCAGCACCATCTCGCAGGGCAGCGCAAAAAACGGTGTGTAGATATCCGCCTGATCACCGGCATATAGCAGCTCCACCCGCGGGTCGTCGAGCCATTGCCGCTGGTCAAGCAATTGCAGCACCAACACAAACAGGGCGCCGTTGAGGATGTGTACATACAGCCGCTCAAGCTCGGCACGCTCCAGCAGGACAGTCGGCAAATCGCCGAGGCCAGTGCCATAGACATGCAACTGCGCCTTGCCAGTCGGTAGACTGGCCGCTTGTACGCGGGCTTCATGGACACGATCATGGCGACTGGTGAGCTGAATGCCGCCGATGCTCAGCGTCGAGCCTAGCCCTTCAATCAACTCAACCTGGACCGAAGCACTGTCTTCCAGCATCAATCGGACATGCAGCGCCGGCCAGCGTCGCTCTATCACCTGAGCATTGTCGTCAAAGCTTTTGCTCATGCTGCCTCGCTCTTCTTACAGGCAAAAAAATAGCGTCCAAGGTTATACCTTGAACGCTATTTTTGTATCGGGGTTGTGGTTCAAGGACGATAGATGATCGCCGAACCCCAGGACAGTCCCACACCAAAACCACTCAACGCAACGCGCTTCCAGTCGGAATCCAGGACGTGTTTTTCCAGCAGCAGCGGAATGCTCGATGACACGGTGTTACCGGTCTCGACCATGTCCTTGATGAATTTCTCCGGCTCGCCTTCGAAGCGTCGGGCGACCGCATCGACAATCGCCGCACTGCCCTGGTGGATGCAGAAGGCATCGATGTCGTCAGCCGTCAGTTGCGAGTCTGCCAGCAGCTCATGCAAATGCGCCGGGACTTTGAGCAACGCAAAATTGAACACCTGACGACCGTTCATGAAGAACACGCCGTCGGTGACTTTCAGGTGCGGGGCCCCGGAACCGTCGGTGCCGAACTTGGCTTTGCCCAGCTGCCATGGCGCGTTTTCGCCCATCCAGGTTGCGGTGGCGGCGTCGCCGAACAGCATGGTGGTGTTGCGGTCTTCCGGGTCGACGATCTTCGAATACGGATCAGCGGTGATCAGCAAGCCATTTTTCAGGCCTGCGGCTTCCATGAAGCCCTTGATCGCATAGATGCCATAAACGTAGCCTGAACAGCCCAGGGAAATATCGAACGCGGCCACGGTGGTCGGCAGGCCCAGTTTGTCCTGAACGATGGCGGCGGTGTGTGGCAGCCCTTCCTCGTCGCCGTTCTGGGTGACGACGATCAGTACGTCGATGGCTTCACGTTTCAAATCGGGGTTATTGGCGAACAGCGCGTTGGCTGCTTCGACACACAGGTCCGACGTTTCTTGCCCAGCGTCTTTGCGCGGCAGGAAGGCCGAACCGATTTTGCCCAGGATGAATTCTTCATCCTTCTCGAATTTTGCACCTTGTGCGTAATTGTCCACGCCGGCTACAGGAACGTAGCTCGCAATGCTTTTTATGCCAATCATTACGGCTTCCCAATAATAAACAGCCCAATACCACCGCTCGCAAGGAATCGAGGGGCGCCGACAAACAGAGAAAAATGTCGCCCCGAGGCGACGACAGCGGGAAGAGTAAAGGGCTATCACTGGGTCAAACAGACACCAGGCGCCACCTTCCCGATTTATACATTACAGTGAAGATGCGCGTTATGACTCACAGGTCACGCTATTTTGCCGAATCAGCCCCAGAAGGGGTTATTCGACCAACGACCAGTCCAGCGGCGTTCCACGTTTGATGTCCTGGCGGGCGCGCCGGCCCAGAAGGTTTTCAGCGTGCTTGGGGGCCAGTCCCAGGCCAGGGCGGATGGCCCGCAGATTGGCGACGGTGAAAAGCTCACCGGCGACCATATCCTGGGTGACATAGAGCGAACGGCGATACACCAGGGATTTGCGCTCGGCTTCAGTCACGCCGTAATGCACATGGCCCATGGCTTGCCAGGCGCGTTCGGTTTCGATCACCAGGCTGGCCAGCTCCGCAGGCTCCAGTGAGAAACTGGCATCCACGCCACCCGCGGCACGGTCGAGGGTGAAATGTTTTTCCACCACCGTCGCCCCCAGCGCCACCGCCGCCACGGAAACGCCTACACCCATGGAGTGATCGGACAGGCCAACTTCGCAGCCGAACAATTCACGCAAGTGAGGAATCGTCCGCACGTTGCTGTTGGATGGGGTTGCAGGGTAAGTGCTGGTGCACTTGAGCAACACCAGATCCTTGCAACCGGCCTCACGGGCGGCACGCACGGTTTCGTCGAGTTCAGCAATGCTGGCCATGCCGGTCGAAATGATCAACGGCTTGCCGGTGGCGGCGACCCGCCGAATCAGCGGCAGGTCGGTGTTTTCGAAACTGGCGATCTTGTAGGCCGGTACGTCGAGGCCTTCGAGGAAGTCCACCGCTTTGTCATCGAACGGAGTGGAGAACGCGAGCATGCCCAGCTCTTTGGCCCGGGCGAAAATCGGCGCGTGCCATTCCCACGGTGTATGGGCCTTCTCGTACAACGTGTACAGCGAAGAACCGGCCCAGAGGCTGTTCGGGTCCTTGATGAAGAATTCGCCTTCGGACAGGTCCAGGGTCATGGTCTCGGCGGTGTAGGTTTGCAGCTTCAAGGCATGCGCGCCGGCCTTGGCCGCGGCTTCGACGATCTGCAGCGCCACGTCAAGGGACTGGTTATGGTTGCCACTCATTTCGGCAATGATAAACGGCGGCGCATCAGCACCGATCAAGCGGTTGCCGATCTTGAAACTAGTCATTGCTGTGATCCTTTAAAACGCGGGTGAACACGCAAGCACTCTGGGTGAAGCCTGCTTCTCGGAAAACCCTCAGCGACCGCTGATTCGCCGGCAACACCTGCGCGGTGATGGCAACCAGTTGCGGCCAATGGGCGGTCACGAAGGCTTCGCCCCGCGCCAGCAGTGCCCTGCCCCAGCCCAGACCGAAACGGCCTTCGAACAGATAAATCGAGACGTCGGCTTCAACGCCGCGCAAGTCATAACGCAACACACCCACCGGACCGTCATCGGACTCGGCGATCAACAGCAAGCGTTGAGCATTACTCAAACTTGCGGCCAGCCAGTTTTGATGTGGCTGCCATTCAATAATTCCGGTTTCCAGTGACCAGCGCCGCACCGCCTCAGTATTGCGCCCTTCAAGCAACAACTGCGCATCGTCTATGGTCGCTTGGCGGACGTGCAAAACCGCACCCGCCAGCGCTGCCGCAACGCGCTGCGCACCACGACCATCGACCAACTGCCGCGAGTGTTCAGCCAGGCTTTGGCGTAACCCCTGATTGCCAGCGAGAAAAGCGATGGCCTGACGCAACTGTTCGACGCTGACTTGCTCACGGGTGCCCAGATACACATGGGAACCCGAGGTCGCCATTATTTCGCCGTTGGCCTGCTGATTATTCGACACTGCAATACAGATGGTTGGCAGGCCCATCGCCGCGCGCTCCCAACTGGTGCCGCCACCGGCGCCGACAAACAGGTCGGCCTCGGTCATCAGCCGGTAGAAATCGCTGACAAAACTGTGCAAACGCCAGTTCGAACGACTCGCTGCCAGCGCCTGCATCTGAGTCCAGGCAGGGTTGTCGGCACCGGCGACGAAATCGACTTCAAACTCATGAAATTCCGCCAGCGCCAGCATCGCATGGTGGGTCTGCATCGCCGCATCGAAGCCGCCAAAGTTCACCAGCACCCGTTTGGCCTGAGGTTTGATCGGGATCGCAGGGCAACAAAACTCATCGCGCAGCATCGCGAAACGTGGACCCAGCAACGTCTGGCAATTGGGCGCTACCAGCGAAACATAGGCCTGAGGCGTACCCGAAAGATTCTGATTGAGCAGCAAGTCAACGCTATACGTGCGAGTGGCGAGGTCGTCCACCGCTGCAATCCGTGGTGCCCAGCGGCGGGCCGCGGTTTGCCAGTGATGATCTAGGCCGTAGTGGTCCACGACGATCCAGTCGAAGGCTGGGCGGCTTTCCAATGCTTGCCCTAACGCAGCAATGTCCACCGGCCATGGCAGCATGGATTCGATAGCCTGCTGCGGGTCTTCATCGGGATAGCGGTCCGGCAGCGCGAAGGTTTCGAAGCCCTCGGCTTGCAGACTGTCCAGCCGATGCCCCGGCAGCAGACGACACGCGAAGGAAACGTGCGCGCCCTGCTTGCGCAACACTCTGGCCAGGGTCAGACAACGGGCGATATGGCCGCTGCCAATAGTCGACGACGCGTCGGCGCGGATCAACACTCTCATTGCAACTCCCCCCCGGCCCTCAACGCGGCGTAGAGGTATTCGGCTCGTTTCCAGTCTTCGGGGGTATCGATGTCCTGCACCAGGTAACGCGGCAGAATGACCGGCAGACTTTGCGGTGAATACACCACGTCACCACGCAACCAGGCATCGCTGCGGCCCCAGTAGAACTGCCCGGCGTCCTGATAGGCGATCGGCAAATCCTGGGAGCGGGTGTCGCGAAACTCCGGGTACAACGCGTTCAAGGCACCCTGCTCGTCCAGGGTAAGGGCTCGCTGCACAGGAAAGCCGAAATCGCACACCGAGAACGCGAAAGACCTGGCCGGATGCAGCTCCAACAGGTTCAGACCCTGTTGCAAAAACCGCGTTTGCAACAGCGGTGCCGTGGCATAGATGCAACAGGCGTAATCAAAATCGTGGCCCTGTCGATGCAGTTCTTCCAGGGCATTGACCACCACAGCGGCCGTGCCGGTGAAATCATCAGCCAATGCCGCCGACCGCATGAACGGCACTTGCGCACCGCAGGCCCGAGCCAGTTCGGCGATTTCGTCATCGTCGGTGCTGACCACTACCTGGGCAAACAGGCCCGAATCGAGGGCGGTTTGAATGGAACGGGCAATCATCGGCACGCCGTCGAACGGCTTGAGGTTCTTGCGCGGTATGCGTTTGCTGCCACCGCGAGCCGGGATGATTGCGACGCTGTTCAAGGGCGTTTTTCCAAAAGGAACCAGGTGATGTCGTCCATCGGGAATTGCGTGTCGCGGTGGTAGCCGAAACCATAATCCACCAGCTGCAAATCGTCATAACGATCAAGCATTTCACCGGCAAAATCTCGCTTGAACAACTTGCCGCTGTTACCGCGATAGGACACTTCGACCGGCGCCGGGTTGTAGTACTCGGCGATCAATATATACCGCTGGCTCAACTCATACAGCTGCGCGTATGCAGCCGGCAGCAGCTCTGGCGCCAGGTGAATCAGCACGCCTTTGCTCAGGGTCAGGTCGAAGGTGCGCTCGCGGGGAAAATCGAACAGCGAACCGTGCCAGATCTGCGCGATGCCCAGCTCTCGGGCCTGGGTATAAGCGCTGGCATTGATCTCCACGCCGAACAATTCGCATTGGGGCAACAGCTGATGCAATGCCTGCAAGTTATTCCCGGCGTTGGTACCCAGCTCCACCAGACTTTCAATGCGCCCGGCTCGCGTCAATGCCTTGGCAAACAACGCCAGGTTGGCGGCCACCAGCGGTTGTCCGACGTTGCGGTCGACGTACTGGTTACCGAAGTCGCCCTGCCAGAATTTTTCCTGCTCGGTCAGTTCACGCATCACTCAATTCCCATCAGTCGCCATGGCGGCATTTATTCGGTCAGCCGTCGCAGTTGCTCGACCACGTAATCCTGCTGTGCATCGCTGAGCAACGGAAACAGCGGCAGGCTGATGGCTTCGGCGTAGTAACGTTCGGCCTGCGGGAAGTCACCTTCGGCGAACCCCAGATCACGATAGTACGGCTGCAGATGCAGCGGAATATAGTGCAGGTTCACGCCGACTCCGGCGGCCCGCAACCCTTCGAAAACCTGTCGATGACTGAGATTGATACGTTCAAGTTGCAGGCGCACCACATACAGATGCCAAGCCGATTGCGCCTCAGGCTGAGGACTGGGCAGGGTCAGCGGCAAGTACGCCAGCGAGCGGTCATAACGTGCCGCCAGTTCACGCCGACGCTCGATGAAGTCATCGAGCTTGTCCAGCTGTGACAGGCCGAGGGCCGCTTGCAGGTCGGTGATGCGGTAATTGAAGCCCAGTTCCACTTGTTGGTAGTACCAGGGGCCGTGGCTGGGTTCTGTCATCTGCTGTGGGTCGCGGGTCATGCCATGGCTGCGCAGGCGTTGCAAACGCTCGGCGAGTTCCGGGCGATGGGTCAACACCATACCGCCCTCGGCACTGGTGATGATCTTCACCGGATGAAAGCTGAACACCGTCATCGCCGCGAACTCGCCACACCCCACTGGCCGCCCTGCATAGGACGCGCCGACCGCGTGGGACGCGTCCTCGATGACCGTAAAACCATAACGCTCGGCCAGTTCGGCAATCCTGCGCATGTCGCAGCTTTGCCCGGAGAACGCCACCGCCACCAGGACTTTCGGCAGCGTGCCGTCGCGCTCGGCCTGTTCAAGTTTAGAGGCCAACACGTAGGCGTCGAGGTTCCAGGTCAGCGGGTCGATATCGACAAAATCCACCTCGGCGCCGCAATAACGACCGCAGTTGGCCGAGGCCAGAAAGGTGTTTGGCGTCGTCCACAAACGATCACCCGGCCCGAGCCCCGCCGCCAGGCAAGCGATGTGCAACGCCGCCGTGGCATTGCAGACCGCTACCGCAAAATCAGCCTGGCAGCGTTCGGCCATTGCCTGTTCGAAACGCTCGATGGTCGGCCCCTGGGTCAGCCAGTCGGACTGCAACACGGCGACTACCGCGTCGATGTCCGCCTGATCGAGGCTTTGCCGACCGTAAGGAATCATGCCGACAACCGGGCGTGCAGGTCAGCGATCTGCCCCACCGACAAGAAGTGCGGGTTGGTGTCGGAGCGGTATTCGAAATTTTCGCTCACCGGCCTGCCGTGTTCGCCCAATTTGTCCACGGCGAAATCCACATCGACACTGGTGAAGCGGATCGACGGCTGGATCGTGTAATGATCAGTGAATTCCAGGGTCATGCGCGCATCGTCCAACGGCACCATCAGCTCATGGAGTTTTTCCCCCGGACGAATCCCCACGTGTTTGTGCGGCAAGTGCTCGGCCATGCCCAGCGCCAGGTCGACAATGCGAATCGACGGAATCTTCGGCACGAATACTTCACCGCCATGCATCCGGGCAAAGCTGTCGAGCACGAACTGCACGCCGTGATCGAGGGTGATCCAGAAGCGCGTCATGCGCTCGTCGGTGATCGGCAGCTGTGTCGCACCTTCGGCAATCAGCTTGCTGAAGAACGGCACCACGGAGCCTCGCGAACCGGCAACGTTGCCGTAGCGCACCACGGCAAACCGGGTCTGCTGATCGCCGGCAATGTTGTTGGCGGCCACGAACAGTTTGTCCGACAGCAGCTTGGTCGCACCGTACAGGTTGATCGGGCTGGCTGCCTTGTCGGTGGACAGCGCGACCACTTGCTTGACGCCGTTGTCGATCGCCGCTGCGATGATGTTTTCCGCGCCGTTGACGTTGGTACGAATGCATTCGGTCGGGTTGTACTCGGCGGCTGGCACTTGTTTCAGGGCCGCGGCATGCACCACGTAATCGATGCCGCGCATGGCCTGACGCAAACGCTCGGCATCGCGGACATCACCGAGAAAATAACGCATGCACGGTGCATTGAACGTCTGCTGCATCTCGTACTGCTTGAGCTCATCGCGCGAGAACACCACCACCCGCTTGGGCTGGTATTGCTCCAGCAAGTGGCGGATGAAATTGCGCCCGAACGAACCGGTGCCGCCCGAGATGAAAATCGATTTACCGTTGAACATGCCTTGAGTCCTTATACCTGTCATCCAGGCTTATGCGAGCAACTGCGCCCAGTCCACCGGGGCGGTTTCACCCAGGACGAAACCCTTGCCGGTCAGTGCCAGGTTGGCGTTATAGGCCTGGTCCTGAGCAAACGCGGCGGCCCATTTTTCACGCAAGGCGTCGAGCACCTGCGGCCCTTGTGGCACCACGCCCGAATGAACGACCTGGACCAGCGGTGTCCACACGGTGAGGTAGCCGGCCCGACCGGCCTTGAGGCACAGATCGACGTCACTCAAGCCTTCGGCAAATGTCACGTCATCCAGGCCACCGAGGGCGTCGAACAGCTCTTTGCGGACCATCAGGCACGCGTTCGACACCGCCGAGTAGTTCTGTTCCAGCACCAACCGCTGCAGATAACTGCTGTCAGCGTCATAGCGTTCGCCAACGAAGGCCGAACCAACGCCGCCATTGAATCCCAGAATCAGACCGGCCTGGGTGACATTACCGTCGTGATCGACCAGCTTGGCACCGACGATGCCCACTTCCGGACGCTGGGCGTGGTTGAGCAGCGATTCGATCCAGTTCGGGTTGACCAATTCACTGTCCGCGGCCAGCAGCACCAGGTACTCGCCTTGCGCTTCCTGGCTGGCGGCGTTGTACAGCGCCGTGTCGCTCAGTGACCGGTCGGCGTGCAGCACGCGGACCTTGGCATGCTGATAAGTACCCAGCCAGTCGTTGACCACGGCCGACTGATGCGGGTTTACCGCGATCAGCACTTCGTATCGGGTGTAGCGGGTACGCAGCAGCACACCTTGCAGGCACTGTTGCAGCGCAGGCAGATCATCCCCGGCTGGAACGATGATCGACACCAGCGGACGTTCGGTGTGGCGGTAATCGATCTGGTAAGTACCCGGCACTGCCGAGCTGATTTTGGCCTTGTAGCCACGGTTGCCCAAGTGGCGCGACAACGCCAGGCGTTCATGGGTATTTTCTTCGAGCGTTGGTGCCCGGGTGATCAACAATGGCTCATCCAGGTGGGCCAGACCGCTCAGGCCACCCTGCTCGATGATGCGCAGCAGAAGGTCGAATTCCAGGGCCTTGCTGAAGTCGGCCTGATAACCGCTGACTTCGTTGAACACGTCTTTGCGAATCAACCAGTGCCGCGCCATCAGCGCTGGCAGGCTTTGCAGCAGATCAAGGTTGAAGCCCGGACGGAATACATCCACCAACGCGCCTTCGGCGGTGCGCTGGATTTCGTCAGTGGCCACGGCGCGGATGTCGGGGGCCGACAACAGCTCCAGGCTGGCGCGCAACAGGCCACCGGCGGTAAAGGCTTCCCCGACCTCGGACAGCAGCAGCCAGTCGCTGGTCGATTGACGGGCGATCTGGTTCAGCTTGTCGACATAGTTGCTTTGGGTGACGCGAACAAAATGCAGCAAGTTTTGCGCGGTGGTGGCCGCTGGCGGCTCACCGGTGGTGAAGACCACCACTTTGAACGCCTTGCTGTGACCTTCGAGCAGGCTATCAAGGGTGACCTGCAATTTGTCGACGTCGTTGTCCAGGTCGAGCAAGAGAATGCCAAACTGCGGTCCGCCGTCGTTGGCCGCCAGATGCCGGGCGATTGCCTCGGCCTGTTCGGCGTCCGGTTCGCGCGGCGCCAGCCACTGAAGTAAACGACCGGACAGCATCTTGTCGAACATCTGGCGATTGTCATCGAGGGACACCGCCTCCAGCCGCGCGTTCCAGGCGTTCAGCTTCTGCGCTTCCTCGTCCTCGCCCAGGCTATCGAGTTGCGCCGCCAAGCGCTTGATGACTGCGCGATTGAACACATTGCTGTCGTGGGCCTGCCACAAGCGGTCGACAACGCTTTCGGGCGTGTCGTTGTTGCGCGCTTGCATAAGGTCCTGCTGGCGAGTCCAGATGCCTTCCAGGCCTTTCAACTGAACACGGCCGGCCGGCATGGCGTGCAGCAGGAACTCGAATTGGGTCAACTGATCGAAAAACGCCTGATTGTAGAAAGGCATTTCGACGTATTGCTTGGGACCAAAACGGCGCTGCGGGCCCGCGTCGACATTAATCCAGCCTGATTCGAAGATCAGCTCGGCGGTCAGGGCACGGCCGGTGCGCAAGCTGTCGGTCAGGGCTTCGAAGCTTTGCAGTACAAACTGCTTGCTCTGCTCTGGGTCCAGGTCCTGGATTTGCGTCGGCAACCCGGCCAGGAAACCAGCAAAGGCTTCACGCTCGGCGACCGACTTGGTGTCGGTATACGCCAGCGAGTGGAAAATCTCGGTTTTGTGATCGGAGTGCTCATAGTTGAGTTCACGTACCACATAGGCGATCGGCAGAATCCGCGCCTTGCCCCGCGCCAGCATGTAATAGGTGTGACCGACTTCCTGCCATTGGAAACTCGTCTCGTGCGGAACGACGTTGTACCAGTCGTTCAACAGTGCCGTGCGCTGTACGGCATAAAACGGCGGGAGGTACTGATACAAATAGTCCCGCACACGTGCCTCGGCATCGTCCGACGCATAGTCTTCGCAGACTTTCTTGTCACGCCGGTAATAGCTGACGCTGTTGGGCAATGTCAGGTACATCATGCTGTAGCCATGGCACAGGCTGTAGTCAGGGTTGGCAGCCATGAACGCGACGGCTTCTTGCAAGGCGTCATGCACATGGAAGTCATCGTCGGCGGCGAACACCATGAACGGCGTGCTCACTTGCTCTACGCCATAAGCCAGCTTGGCCCGAATGCCCCAGTAACCGTATTGCGGCAGGTGTTGATAATCCACATTCGGGAATTGGCCCGCCATGCCCGGCTGAGCATCAACCGAAGAGTCCAATACGAGAATCCTGCAAGGCAAGCTGCTGTAAAAACGTACCGCCCTGCGCAGAAACGCCGGCCGTTCGTGAGATATCAGCACCACGGTCAACTGTTCGTTGAGTGCCAACCCGTATTCAGAATTGTTCTTGCCTTGCATAAACTTCCCCACAACCGGCCAGTAGCCGAAAGAACCCGACGATGTTGTTGATTAACGCATGCGACGCAGGTAGCCATCCGGCGCGACGGTGATCAGCAATTTGCTGTGAATGGCCTGGTCGATTTCGAAATCACGGTTTTCTTCCAGGTAAGCCCACACGGCGGTTTTCGGGTTATCACCCTTGCCCCAAGGACGATCCGGGAAGGCGTCTTCCGGCATGTCTTCGACCACGGTATCCATCACCACGCAATAGCTGCCCACCGAGACCATCGGCGCGTAGGCCCGCAGTTCTTCGAGTACGTGCTCGTGGGTGTGATTGGAGTCCAGGACCACCAGCACTTTCTTACCGGCGATACGCTGGCGAACCTGATCGACGATGGCCGGGGCGATACTCGATCCCTGGATCATTTCGATCCGCTTGAACATCGGGTGCGCTTCGATCGCCTCGCGGTTGTGCTGACGAATATCGATATCAACGCCCAGCACTTCGCCATGGCCAATCAGTTCAAGCATCGAGGCGTAAAACACCAGGGAGCCGCCGTGGGCGATACCGGTTTCGACGATGATGTCCGGACGCAGCGACCAGATGATCTCCTGCATGGCGACCATGTCCTGGGGGAACTGGATAATCGGGCGGCCCATCCAGCTGAAATTGTAGGTGTACTTGTGTTTGGCCGTCGTACTGATCCAGTCCTGCGATGAGGCTTGCAGGGCTTTGTCCTGTTGCAGGCCTTCGATGTTCTCTTTTACTTCTTCACGAAACTGCTCATGAGGATTCATCACACACTCTCCAGAAAATAGCCGCGGTGGTTACTTGAAAACCCGACCGTCTTGAAAGGAATCAGGATTGGACTTAATGATCTTGCCGGGGTTGCCCACCACGACCGCATAATCCGCAACATCCTTGGTCACCACCGCTCCGGCGCCGATCGTCACCCAGCGGCCGATACGCGTGCGCGGCAAGATGCTCGCATTGGTGCCTATGAACGTGCCGTCGCCGATCTCGCAGCAACCGGAGACACTCACGCCATGCGCAATGAAAACCGAGTTGCCGATGTGGCTTTCATGGCCGATCAACGCGCCCATGTGAATGCTGCTGTTGTCGCCGATCGAGACTTCCGCCTGGAGGATCACGCCATCTTGCAGGTAGTTGCCGAGGCCGATGCGGGTCATCGTCAGGTCGATATTGGGGTGCAGGAAATTACCCAACTGCCCGCCTGCCTCGACGATCTGGCAGGTCGTTTCATAGCGGGTCGCCGTGCTGCCGGTGATCAGGTTGACGAAACGCACTTCGTCGCCCTTGAGTTCAGCGACGCGATCCAGGCCACCCACCACGGGCACGCCGTAGTACAAAGTGCCCTGCTTGGCCGGGTCATTGTCGAGGAACGCAAATTCCAGGTTGGGCGTGGCTCGCTGTACCGCTTGAATCATGCGGATCGATTCAGGGTTGGCCGCACCGAGTAGAAAGACTTTCACAGTTTCCCCTTCTGCATAAGAACACCGCGCACAACATCAATGACGCGACGCTGGTCCGCGTCAGTCATGTCGTGATAGCTCGGCAGGTTGATTGCACGCACGGGCAACGCGAAGGCCACCGGCGTGTTTACAGGTACGTCACAGAACATTGGCAGCGAGGACAGCGGCCAGAAAAATACCCGGGCATCGATATTGGCGGCCTGGAACGCCGCGATCAGGTCTTCGCGCGTGATGCCCGTCGTTTCATCGAACACCACCGTGGGCATCCAGTAACCGTTTTGCGAATGTTCCGGCTGCGGATTCATCGACACACCCGGCAACTCGGTCAACGCTTGAGCGTAGTTATCGAAGATCGCCCGCTTGCGCTGGATCAACTCGTCGACCCGTTCTATCTGGGCACAACCGACCGCCGCCTGGAGGTTGCTCATCTTGTACTTGTAGCCAACAAAATCAGGCCAGAACTGACGCGTACTGCCAGCAACGCGTCCATGGTTGGACAGGGTCAGGACACGTTCGTACAAAGCTTTGTCCGAGCAGACAAAGATCCCGCCCTCGCCGGTGGTCATGGTTTTGGTGCCATGGAAGGAAAAAGCGCCAAATGCGCCCAGCGACCCGGCCGGCTGGCCGCGCCATTGCGAGCCAATGGCTTCAGCGGCGTCTTCGATCACCGGCAGGTTGAACTCGCGGCCGATTTCCAGCAGTGCATCCATGTCACACAAATTGCCGTAGATGTGCACAGCAAGGATGGCTTTGGTCCTCGAGGTAATCGCCCGACGTACCTGCTCGGGGTCCAGGCACCAACTGTCGGGTAACACATCTACGAACACCGGAGTCGCCCCCAGGTACGTAATCGGTGCCGCCGAGGCAATCCAGTTGGTGTTGGCCAGGATCACCTCGTCTCCAGCGCCGACGCCCAGTGCCGCCATGCCCATGTGCAAGGCGCCGGTGCAACTGGAGGTAGCGATCGCATAGGGCACGCCCATGTGCTGCGCAAACGCTTTTTCAAAACGCGTGATGTATTCGTAGCAGCGCTCACCCCAGCCGTTCTGCACGGCATCGAGGGCGTAACGCGCTTCCAGCTCACCGACACTGGGCTTGGTGTAATGAATTCTGCTCATCGAATGATCAACTCAGGAATGGCGATGACAAAACGACCGTTCCATGCACGAATACCGGAGAAGGCCTGGGTGATCTCATCCAGCAGATTCCACGGCAACACCAGCACGTAGTCGGGTTTCTCGATTTCAATGCGTTCAGGCGACACAATCGGAATGCGGCTGCCCGGCAGGTACTTGCCCTGCTTGTGCGGGTTGGCGTCGGCAACCCAGGCCAACAGATCCGGCTTGACCCCGGCGTAGTTGAGCAGGGTGTTGCCCTTGGCCGCTGCGCCGTAACCGACCACGCGCTTGCCCTCGGCCTTGGCCTGCAACAGGAAGCGCAGCAGGCCGTGCTTGATGCGCTCGGTCGCTGGCGCCAGGGTCGCGTAGTACTCAGCGGTTTTCACACCCGCTGCCCATTCGGCTTGCAACTGTTGCTGCACTGCCGGTTGCACATCACGGCGTTCGCCATCGAGGCGCTGGACAAACACTCGCAGCGAACCGCCATGGGTCGACAACTGACTGACGTCGAACACTTCCAGGCCATTGCGCTCGCACAAGGTTTGCACGGCAGTCAGGGACAGGTAGGAGTAGTGCTCGTGATACAGCGTGTCGAACTGCTGGCCGGCCATCAGCGTCAGCAGTTGCGGAAACTCGAACGTCGCCACGCCCGTCGGTTTGAGCAAGGTCGCAAAACCGCCGAGGAAATCATTGATGTCAGGGACGTGGGCCAGCACGTTGTTGGCGGCCATCAGGTCAGCAGCCCAGCCTTCAGTGATCAATTGCACGGCGGTGCCGCGACCGAAGAACAGTTCGCGAATCTCCAGGCCTTTTTCCCGGGCCGCTTGGGCGGTGCTACGGGTCGGCTCGACGCCCAGGCAAGGAATGCCGCGCCCAGCCACGTACTGCAACAGGTAACCGTCGTTGGCGGCGATTTCCACTACGCGGCTATCAGCCGTCAGATCGAAACGTTCGACCATCTCGCCCACATAGCGCTCGGCATGGGCCAGCCAGGTGCTGGAAAACGAACTGAAATAGGCGTACTCAGCATCGAACAGGCTGTCAGCGCTGGTGTAGTCCTCGGTCTGCACCAGCCAGCACTGCTGACATACCGCCACTTTCAACGGCACCCACTGCTCGGCCTGCTCCAGTTGATCGGCGCGCACATAGGCGTTGGACGGCGGCGAGGTGCCGAGGTCGATCAGCGGCAAGGCCAGCGGCGTAGCACACCCACGGCAGTTCATAGACGCACTCCGGCGAAGTGTTCATCGAGCACGGGATGGCTGGCGTCCCGGGCTGACAGATTATTGACAGGCAACGGCCAGGCAATCGCCAGCCGTGGATCGTTCACCGACAAACCGCCCTCGTGCGCCGGCGCGTAATCAGCGCTGTGCAGGTAGAGCAACTCGGCGTCATCGGTGAGGGTCTGGAAACCGTGGGCGAACCCGGCCGGGATCAGCAAGCTGCGCCCGTCACCGGCTCGCAGGTGTTCTGCATGCCAGTGCAGGAACGTCTCGGAATCGGGGCGCAAATCCACCGCAACATCCCACACTTCACCGCGTAGGCAGGTGATCAGCTTGGCTTCCGGCGCGTTGGCATTCTGGTAATGCAAACCCCGCACACTGCCCCGGGCGCGGGTGCAGGAATGGTTGATCTGGCAGATATGAAACGCCTGGCCGAAAGCGCTCAGGCTGCCTTCGCAGAACAGCCGGGCGAAGTGTCCGCGATCGTCTTCGAAACGATTGCGCTGCACGCTGAACAAGCCGTTCAGCGGCAACGCGCTCAACAGAAATTCGCTCACAGCGCACCTCGGTACAGGTTCAACTGACCCAGCGTAATGGCGCGCATGTCATCACCGTTTTGCCACGCCAAGTGCCAGTCGAGGGTCTGGGTCAGGCACTGCTGCAACGACCAGCGCGGCTGCCAGCCGAGCAATTGACGGGCGCGGCTGCTGTCGAGGCGCAACAGGCCGGCCTCGTGCAAATCGCTCGGCTCAATGCGCAAACCGCGGGCTTGCGGCCAGCGGCTGGCCAGCCGTTCGACCACTTCTCCGACACTGCACATGTCCGCTTCGCTCGGGCCGAAATTCCATGCACCGGCGTATTCCGGGCCTTGTTCATAGAGGCCGGCGGCCAGCTGCAGATAACCGGCCAGCGGCTCCAGCGCGTGCTGCCAAGGGCGCACGGCTTGCGGGTAGCGCAAGGTCACGGGCTCGTCGGCCGACCACGCTTTGAGCACATCCGGAATCAAGCGCTCCGGTGCAAAATCGCCACCGCCCAGCACGTTGCCAGCGCGCGCCGTGGCCAGGGTCAGGCCGTGTTCGGCATGTTTGTCGGCCGGGAAGAACGACGCCGCGTAGGACTGCGCCAGCAACTCGCAGCAGGCCTTGCTGCTGCTGTAAGGATCGTGGCCGCCGAGGGCTTCGTCTTCGCGGTAGGGCCACAGCCATTCCTTGTTAGCGTAGACCTTGTCGGTAGTCACCAGCACGCAGGCACGCACACCGCCGACCTGACGAATCGCTTCTAGCAGGTTGAGGGTGCCCATGACGTTGCTGGAGTAAGTCCCCAACGGGTCGCGATAGCCTTCGCGCACCAGCGGTTGGGCCGCCAGATGCAGAACGATTTCCGGTTGGGTCTCAGCGATCAGTTCCAGCAAGGCCCCGAGGTCACGCAAGTCGCCACGCTGATCGTTGATGCCTTCGTGCACCCGCGCCAATTCAAACAGGCTCGGCTCGGTAGTCGGATCAAGGGCAAACCCGCTGACCTCGGCACCCAGGCTTTGCAGCCACAACGTCAGCCAACTGCCCTTGAAACCCGTGTGTCCGGTGACCAGAACTCGCTTGCCGTTCCAGAATTCCGGGCTCAGTCCCATTGCTTCCATGGGGCCTCCCCGGTCTGCCACAACGCTTCGAGGTGGTTCTTGTCCCGCAGGGTATCCATGGGCTGCCAGAAACCGTCGTGCTGATACGCCATCAACTCACCGCGTTCAGCCAGGCCATCCAGCGGGCCGGACTCCCACGACGTCTCATCGCCGTCGATCAAGGGCAAGACCTTGGGCGACAGGACGAAGAAGCCGCCATTGATCCAGCCACCGTCGCCACGGGGCTTTTCGGTGAACCCGAGGACGCTGTCGCCATCGCGATTCAGCGCGCCGTAGCGGCCTGGCGGCTGCACGGCAGTGACTGTCGCGAGCTTGCCGTGGTCAAGATGGAAATCCACCAGTGCGCTGATGTTCAGGTCCGAGACACCGTCGCCGTAGGTAAAACAGAAGGCTTTTTCGTCTTCGACGTACCGTCGAGCCCGGCGCAAACGGCCACCGGTCATGGTTTCTTCCCCGGTGTCGATCAGCGTGACACGCCATGGCTCACTGTAATTCTGGTGAACATCCATGCGGTTGTTGCGCATGTCGAAGGTAACGTCAGAGGTATGCAGGAAGTAGTTGGCGAAGAAGTCCTTGATCGCATAGCCCTTGTAGCCAAGGCAGATCACGAAATCGTGGATTCCGTGCGCGGAGTACTGCTTCATGATGTGCCAGAGAATTGGCTTGCCGCCGATCTCGATCATCGGCTTGGGCTTGAGGTGCGACTCTTCGCTGATCCGCGTGCCCAGGCCACCCGCCAAAATAACTGCCTTCATCCTCTTCCTCTCTTGTTCGTCACAGAGCACAGCCAAGCTGTATCAAGCTTTTGCAGGCCTTCTGGATTAAACGCTGAATGCCGCTCATGGCACCGCTGACAACGCCGCCAGTGCTCGTTTTATGGCGATATGTAGGGGGCTTGCAGGAAACGCGCCAGCTCTATCGTCTGACGGTATGTGCCGGCGCACAGGGGGAATTGGCCTGTAATCAGTGGTGCGCAGGCATAAAAAAACAGGCGACTTTAAAGTCGCCTGTCTGTGTGTGAAAAATGCTGCCTGCTGTGGTCAGTCCGCCAACCAGCCATTTTCCCAATAACGCAGGTTGTCGCCGCGCAACCTGTAGTCGCGCAAGACGATTTCACGCAATTCATCACCCATGCGGTAGCTGGCGTCCGGGTCGGCCAAGTGCATGCGGATGGCTTGCAGCCATTCATCCGTGGAGTTGGTCTTGACCCGCGTGCACGGCAGATAGCCGCGATAGGCTTCGGTGTCGGTGCAGATCACCGGATAGCCGCAAGCGCCGTATTCCAGCAAACGCAAGTTGCTCTTGCAGTCGTTGAAGATATGGAATTCCAGCGGTGCCAACGCCAGGTCGAGGTTCAGGCTGGCCAGCTTCGCCGGGTAGACATCCAGCCCGATCACACCATGAAACTCATGCATGTACGGGCGCAAGTCATCCGGGCACATGCCGAAGAACACCCAATCGACTTCATTGGCCAGTTCGCGGACCACCTCGGCAATCACCGCCAGGTCACCGTGGTGACTGGTGCCACCGCCCCAGCCGACCCGAGGCTTTTTCGAGGTGCGACGCTGGCTGCGCAACGTGCTCCACAAGTGAGTCGCCAGCATGTTCGGGACCACTCGAATGTCGTGATGCATGTCGGACAAGGCGTTGCCCAAGGATTCGGTAGACACCACCACCCGATCACACATGCCGATCGCACGCCGGACCAGTTTCTCCATCTCGTCCTTGCCCGGCATATTGCGAATATGCGCATTGCGATGGGGAACGTTAATCACAAAGTCATCCAGCTCGTAGATCCGCCGGGCGTTGGAGTATTTTTGCAGGCTTGGAATTTCACTGATCGGGCCTTCGGAATAACGCCCCTGCAAGACGATCACGTCAGGCGAAAGACGCTCGACTTCAATGATGGTCGGCAGGTTGTAGTGGATGCGCCCGTGCGCCCTGCCCGCCGCTTCCAGTTCAATCAGCGGCTGCGTCACCCGATAGTGTCCGATGGCCGACGCATTGACCGGCAAGGCGAGCACTTTCGGCAACTGGGGCCTGGAAAAAGGACTCCAGCCGGAGCGCAAGCCTGGCTCCAGGTTGAAACTCGAACCGCTGAGCCCCTGCAACGCCAGGTTAGGGTTGTAGGCAGGATCACGCGCAACGATGGGCAACCAGCGCTTGTAGAACACCTCTTGTTCCTGGCCCTGCAACGCCTGCTCATCGGCTGGCTCGCTGGCGGCCGGTTGGGCACCGAGCGCCAGTTGCGCATGAGGCGTCCAGACTACCAGGTAGCCGTTTTGACCGACCCGCAGGCAGAGGTCGACTTCATGAAGGCTGCGGGCCAGGTCTTGCTCATCCAGCCCGCCGACGCTATCAAACAGCGCTTTTCGAACCATCAGGCAATCGGCGCCCACGGCACTTAAATCCTGCGCCACCTGCGACCGGAACATATAACCGGCGGCATGCAGGGCATCGCCGTAAAACGGCAAGCCTGCCGGGCCGCGCAAGCCCAAAATCAGCCCGGCGTGCAATACCCGACCGTCCGGATTGAACAGCTTGGCACCGACTACGCCGACTTCAGGACGCTGGGCATGATTGAGCAGCTCGTGCAGCCAGTCCCCATGGGTAATCACCGCATAAGGGTTGAGGATCAACACGTACTCGCCACGGGCCTGGCCCACGGCGAAATTGCGTACCGCGGCGACGTTGCCTTGCTGCGCATACTCCAGAACCCGCACTCGGTCAGAGCCCAATTGCGCCATGCCGGCCAGCCAGGTACGGGCCTCGATGCTCTCGCTGCCATTGTCGATCAGCAGTAACTCGAATTCGTTGTAAGCGGTTTTTTCCAGCAGGCTTTCGACACACCGCTGCAAGGCAACCGTTTGATCCTTGCTGACGATGATGATCGAGACCAGCGGCTGGCTCGCGTGTACATAGTCGATGCGATTGAGCAGCGGTGCATTACCCCTTTGAATCTCATGGTCGATTCCCATGCGCAGCAGATGCGCTTGTACCAGCGGCGCGTTGCCTTCTAGTACTTCGGGCAGCGCAAGCCACTTGGACAGGTTATGCGCCGACTCCAGCAGAATCTCAGCGACATGTTCGACGACGCTTGCCCCCTGCGCCTCGACCATGCGCCAGAGCACATCGTGTGGGGCGAGTTCGCCGTGCTGCGAATCCAGGCCGCCGAGCGCCAGGAAATGTCCACGCTCGAACGCCAACGCTCGCCCGACATAGGGGTAACTGCGCAACAGGTCCAGATTGAAATCGGGCTTGAAGGCGGGCTCCGTCGATTCGCCCTGAAACAAGCCACCTTCATCGCTGTAGATGCACGACACGTTGTCCGAGACGGCGATTCGCTCCGCAAGGATCAGCAACGCCGGCTTCACCAGACGATCCCCGGCCCGCAGCAAATAGAACCAGTCAGCGCCGTCCAGTTGCGGCAAGAGTTCGTTGATCTGCTGCTGCCAGTCGTCCTGCAACGGCAAACGGAAAACGCGGCCGTCCAGCTCGGCCTCGGTGCAGTCGCTGGACAGTACCAAGGTCAACTCGGGTGCATAGAGCTGCCCGGCGAGACTCTCCAAGGTCAGGCCCAGGGCAGAACGGCTGCCGTGTTCATCGATGATGATCGGCACAATCTTCGGCTGCCAGGACCAGCTCGCCAAGGTGTCCGGCAACAGCAGCCGCTGCGGTTCGCTCAGCGTGCGGCAGGTCAGCCACTGCGCGTACAACTGAGAAAAGCTGACACTGTCGATACCGACGTGCCATTCCTGGGTACTTTGCTTGGTCCCCAAGGTTCGAGTCAGCGGCAGCTCTTCCCAGACGCGGGGCGACTCGTCGAGCCGCGTCACCGGCAGGTAGCGAACCCAGCCCGGCGCAGGCGCGGATTCGCCACTACGGGCCTTGAGCATTTGCAACAACCATGCGCGCTCGGACTCTACCGCATCCTTCATCGCCTGCTGACCGCTCAGACGTTCCGGATACAGGCGCTCGACACTCAATACGTGATTGAGAATGACCACGTTGCCGCGGCGCATCAAACACACGAACAAGGCAAAATCGAGGCTCGCGACAAAACAATGACCTGCCTGAGTCAGCGCCGGAAGCAGCTCCAGCACATCCGCACGACGGATCATGGCGTTGCTGAAACCACCCAGAATGTTGGCCGGGAAATTCTCGAAAAGCGCCAGCAGATCGTCACCCTTGAACAGCCCGCACAACGGCGACAGCGGCGTATTCTCCAGCCGCGACGGCAGCTGCATATCATCGGCGTCCCAGAACAGCCGCTGGGCCAGCACCAGGTTGACCTCAGCGCGCGCGGTCAATAGGTAGGCCTGGCGCTCGATGCACGAAGAGAACAGCTGATCATCGTCGCAGAGAAACTTGATGAACTCGCCCTGGGCCTGCTCTAGACAGGCATGCAGATTACCCACGAGGCCGAGGGTCTGCAGATTGCGCACGTAGCGCACGGCGACCCCCGTCTGCTCCACCACCTGATCGACCTGGGTCTTGATCTCGTCGCCGCGGCTGTCATCGCAGACGATGATTTCAAGATTGCCGTAGCCTTGCGCCACTGCCGAGTGCAATGCACGACTGAAAAAGCGCGGATTGATGGCAGGGATGACAATGCTGACAAGAGGGAGTGAATTCACGGCGGACTCGCAGGCGGCGAGAGCTCGCCCAGAAAAGCGAGCCCAATTAACCGCGGAAAAAGACAGTAGGTATTGGAGAGCCAGCGGTCACCGGGCGCTTGCGCGCCCCGACTGCCGTCAGATCTTGTTGAACAGGCCCAACTGCGTGATCTTGCTGAACGCCAGTTGCGCAGCTTGCAGCATGGTTTGCTGCAAGGTCAGACGGGTCATGACTTCGGCAGGGTCGGAGTCACGAATCGCCCCCTGGGTGGCGGTGTTCGCCAGGTCCAGGCTCTGGTTGGTCGTGGATTGGTCATCCAGCGACTGACCACGGGCGCCGATCGAGGTGATGGCAGAGCCCAACTGGTCGCTGGCGCTGTCCAGATTCGCGAGGCCCGAATCCATTGCCGCCAGGAATTGCTGCTTGGCGGTCGTATTGCCATCAATCGGCACGTTCATGGCAGTGACCATCTTGCCCAGGGTATCGAGCACGTTCTGGGTCTGGTGATTGTTGGACTGGATCACAAACTGGTCGCCCGCCGCCGGCGCGCCGCCGCTCAGATCAAACGTCACGCCTGCAGCGGTGGCAGTGGAGGGAGGGCCCGCCACCACGGTGCTCGACGATACAGGACGGCTGCTGGCTGTCACTGGCGCCGCGTACAGATCAAACGCGGTGGCGCTAGTGAACTTGAGGATCGCCCCGCCCGTCGGGAACGCAGCGTTGTAGGCCACCGGGCTGGTCACGGTGGAACCGGTGATGACGGCAGTGGACGGGTTGCCGGCGCTGCGCGTGGCATTGAACGTGTCCGGCTTGGCCGACAACTGGAAGGTGTGACCGGCGATAACCGTGTCCGCCACATCGCCCGACTTGAGGTTGATGTTCAAGTTCAGGTCGACGCCACGGAAGCTGACCACTTGGTTGGCGCCGTTGCTGTTGCTGACCACACCGTTCTGGCTGGCCTCGGTCGTCACGTCAATGCCCAGCGCATCGGTGATCTTCAGCTGGGTACTGCTCAGGAAGCTGACGGTGTACGGCTGGCCGCTGGCGAACTTGGCGTCGTAAGTTGCACTGCTGCCCACCTGACCATTGGACAGGACCACTCGACCATCATCTACCGCCGGAGCGGTCATGGTGGCCTGGGTGCGGCTGGTATTGATGGTCTGCTGGAATGCGTCCCAGCCGGTGGTGTTGGTGGCCACCGTCAAACCATCGCCGATGCCCAGGTTGATGCTGGTCTGGTCACCGTTGTAAGTGTAGGTGCCGTCGGAATTTTGCGAGTATGGCGCGGTGTCGCTTTTCGAACCGGAGAACAGGTAGTTGCCCGTCGAGTCCTTGGAGTTCATCAGGCCCAGCACTTGTTGCTGGATCTGGCTCAATTCCGCCGAGTAGGCGTTACGGTCATCGTCGGTGGTAATGCCGTTCTTGGCACTGAGGGCGATTTCCTTGGCGCGCTGCAAGGCCGTACCAATGGAGCTCAGCGTGGTTTCCTGCAGGCTCAACGTACTTTTGGTCGTGCTGATATTGGTGCTGTACTGGCTCAACATCGCGCTCTGCTGACCGAGCTGCAGCAAACGCCCCGCACCGAGCGGATCGTCGGCGGCGGTGTTGATGCGCACCAGGCTACTGGCTTCGTTGCTGGTTGCGATCGCCTTGTTGAAGTTGCGCTGGTAGTTGGCAGCGGTTATTTCGTAATACTGGGCGGTGGAAATGCGCATGAATTACGACTCCTTAAAGGCTGTTGATCAGCGTGCTGAAAATTTCCTGCGCAGCCTTGATGATCTGCGAAGAGGCGGTGTAGTACTGCTGGTACTTGACCAGGTTGCCGGTTTCTTCATCCAGGTCGACCCCGGAGTGCGAATCGCGGGCACCTTTGGCGTTGGCCAGGATCGCCGTGGTGGCATCGCTGTCAGACTTGCCTTGGGCCGCCTTGGTGCCGACGTTGGTCACCAGCTTGCCATAGGCGTCAGTCAGGCTGATGCCCTTGCTCGCGCTGCCGGTGTCCACGGTCTGCCTGGTTTGCAGCGCCACCAGGGATTGAGCGTTGCGGTTGTCCGAGGACGCCGCACCGATCAGGTTGATCGTGAAGCTTTCGCCGCTCGTCGGTGTGGCACCGACCGTGGTTTGCACGGTGAAGGTCTTCTGCACAGGCGGAACGACGCTGGTGTCCATGATCGCGGCACCCGTGGAATCGACCATGCCCACTTTCAGGTTCAGGGTGTTGCTCTGACCCGGAACAATAGTCCCGGTGCCCATCGGGTTGCCTTTGGCATCGACCAGGTTATAGCTTTGGCTGCCGCCGCTCGCGGCACCGAACACCAGTTTGACGGGCGTCGAGTACTTGAGCGCAGTCTGCAATTCTGCCTGGGACGCCGGGTTGTAGATGTCCAGGGTGGTGGTCAGCGTCGGCTGGGTGTAAGTGCCGGTGTTTTTGGCACTGGTCACGCCAGTCAACGGTGCCGCCGCGGCGATTTTTTTCGGGTCGGTGAGAACGGCCTGGATGCTGCTCGCAGCGCCACGAGTCGGGGTCACCTTGAACGAGTCACCGGCGCTCAACCCGCCGCCGTTGAGCTTCAGGCTGAACCCGTCAATCACCGGAGCTGGCGTGGTCGCGGTGTTGAAGGACCCCATGTCGGTACCGTCAGAACGCTTGACGCTGTAGTCGGTCGCGCTGGTGAACGTCACCTGATAGTCGCTGGTGGTGAGCTTTCCGGTGTCATTGATAGTGACATCCAGGTTGCCGGAACCCGCGCTGTTGCCAGCCTGGCCAATGCTGCGCTGACTGATCAGGGTGGCACTGTTGATGTTGTTGAAAATCGCCGCGCCGAAGTCACCGTTCTTGTCGATGCCTTGCGCCTGCTGACTGTTGATCTGATCAGCCACCACCAGAGCCACACGCCCCAGCTCATTGAGCGAAGGGTCGAGCACTTCCTTGCGGTACGTGAGCAGTCCACCGATTTCGCCGCCGGTGACCACTGAAGTGAGGTCAATGGTGCTGGAGCCACGGTTCATCTGCAGCGCCACGCGCGACGGATCATCCTTGCTTGGCACGGTTTCCAGAGTGTTGGTGGTGTTGCCGACCACCAAAGGCTGACCGCTGCCGACGTAGATGTCGTAGCTGTTGTCGCGCTCGACAACCTGCGCACCGACCAGTTCGGACAGTTGACGCACCGCTTCGTTGCGGCTGTCCAACAGGTCGTTCGGCTGACTGCTGCCGGTGG
Source organism: Pseudomonas sp. Hz4 (assembly GCF_054898165.1). NCBI lineage: Bacteria > Pseudomonadati > Pseudomonadota > Gammaproteobacteria > Pseudomonadales > Pseudomonadaceae > Pseudomonas > Pseudomonas sp. Hz4. The sequence goes on from NZ_CM142719.1 coordinate 4,489,387, forward strand.
AAAGTTCGGAGATCTTCTGGTTGAGACTGGCAATCGAAGTGGCCAGCTTGTTCACCTGCGACGCCAAGTCCGACAGGCTGCCGTTGAGGTTGGTGTTCTGGTCGTTCAACTGCTTGGAAACGCTATTGAAGCGGGCGGCCAGCGCCTGGGCACCGCTCAACACAGCCTGGCGAGACGTATCGTCAGTCGCCGAAGTCGATACACCTTGCATCGACGTGAAAAATTTCTGCAGCACACCGGTCAACCCGGTATTGGTGTCAGATAGCGTGGCGTCCAGCGGAGTGGCCTGAGCCTGATACGAGGCTGCTTCGCTGTTGAGCGAGGTCGCGGTGCGCAGTTGCGAATCAAGAAAGCCGTTGTACACCCGACGGACATCAGCCAGCGTTGTGCCGGTGCCAATGAACACATTGCCATACTGAATAGAGCTTTTGGTGCCCTGCACTGTTTGCTGACGTGAGTACCCAGCGGTGTCGACATTGGCAATGTTATTACCGGTGGTCACCAACGAGGAATGGCCAGCGGCCAGCCCCGACATCCCGATGTTGAGCAAACTCATGGTTCAGACCTTATAGCTATGCCTATAGAGGCGTGGTGGTAGCGCCCGCCGCAGCGTAGTTCTGGTAACTCGTCATCTGCTTGGCTATCTGCGAAATCTTGCTTGCGTAGTCCGGGTCGGTTGCGTAACCGGCCTTTTGCAACTCGCGTACAAACTGTTCTGGGTTATCGGCCGACTTCACAACATCTTGATAGCGATTGTTGGTTTGCAGCAGCGTCACAAGGTCATGGAAGCTGTCCTTGTAAGAGCCATAGGAACGGAACTGCGCCGTCTCCTTGACCATCTCGCCATTCCTGAATTCGCTGGTGATTGCCCGCGCCGATTCGCCCTTCCAACTGCTGCTGGCTTTGATGCCGAACAGGTTGTGGCTGCTGCTGCCATCCTGGGCGCGCATGACCGATTTACCCCAACCGGTTTCCAAGGCCGCCTGCGCCACCAAATAACGCGGATCGACACCAATGCGTTCGGCGGCCTCTTTGGCCATCGGCAGCATGGTGTTGACGAATTCGTCGGCGGAACTGAACGCTTTCTTCGCCGGTGCCAGCGGTATTTGCGCCATGGCACGACCATAAACCTGCAGGCGCCCGCTGGATGTCGTATCCGTTTGCGAAGCCAGCCAATCGCCGTTGTACAGGGGGCCGGCACCGGTCTTGGTGCTCTGCGGCATTTGGATGTTGTTCTGCGCCGCCGTGGCGGTCGCGGCAGTGGTCGATGCCGACGGCACCAGCCCTGCGAGCAAGCGGTCGGCCAGTTTCGGCGGCAGCGCCAGACGTCGCTGATTGATCAACGCCATATCATTGTGATGAGCGCCCTCGCCCGCATTTGCCGGCGACTTCACCGAACGCGAAGCCCACAACGGACGCTCGCCATTGAGGCGCGACAGCGGCCCGTTGGTGGCGACCGTACCGGCGGCAATCGGCGTTTCCACGGCGGCTTTCGCGGCAGCTTGCTTGGCGGCTGACGCGGCAGCGGCCTCGCCGGGGGCCAACGGTTTATTCTTCGACATTTGACGCATCAGCACGTCAGCCAGACCGATACCACCGCCCTCACGGGACATGGAAACGGCCAACTGCTGGTCGTACATTTCCTGGTATTGCTTGGCGGCCGGCGTATTGAGCGGATTGTCCTGGCCCAGCGCGTCGGTGGCCGAGCGCATGGACTTGAGCATTTCACCAAGGAACAGCGACTCGAATTCCTGCGCAACTTTGCGCATGTTCGCGTCACTGTCCTTGTCGCCGACCTTGAGCTGGTTCAGACGATTGAGGTCCGAATAGGATCCCGAATCGTTGCTGCTGACACCCAAACCGCCCTTGCGCATATCCATGGTCGTCGTCCTCAGATCACGATCAGGTCGGCTTGCAATGCGCCGGCCTGTTTCAGTGCTTCGAGGATCGCCATCAAGTCACCCGGTGCCGCGCCGACCTGGTTCACCGCACGCACGATTTCGTCGAGGGTGGTGCCCGGACCGAACTTGAACATCGGCTTGGCTTCCTGCTGGGCGTTGACCCGCGAGCGCGGCACGACCGCCGTCTGACCATTGGACAGAGGGCCGGGCTGGCTGACGATCGGGTCTTCGGTGATGGTCACGGTCAAGCTGCCGTGGGTCACGGCGGCCGGGGAAACCTTGACGTTCTGGCCGATCACAATGGTACCTGTACGGGAGTTGATGATGACTTTCGCCACCGCCTGACCCGGGTCGACTTCTAGATTCTCGATGATCGACAAATAGTCGACCCGCTGGCTCGGATCGAGTGGCGCGCTGACACGAATCGAGCCGCCGTCGATGGCCTGGGCAACGCCAGGGCCGAGCATGCTGTTGATCTTGTCAACGATGCGCTTGGCCGTGGTGAAGTCCGAACGATTGAGGTTCAGGGTCAGGCTGTTGCCCTGGTTGAAACCGCTCGGCACCGAACGCTCAACCGATGCACCGCCGGGGATACGACCGGCCGACGGAACGTTGACGGTGATTTTCGAACCATCGCGACCTTCGGCATCGAAACCGCCGACCACCAGATTGCCCTGAGCGATCGCGTAAACGTTGCCGTCGATACCCTTGAGCGGCGTCAGCAGCAAGGTGCCGCCGCGCAGGCTCTTGGAGTTACCGATGGACGCTACGGTAATGTCGACCTGCTGACCCGGCTTGGCGAACGCCGGCAAGTCGGCACTGATCGACACCGCCGCGACGTTCTTCAACTGCACGTTGCCTGAACCCGGCGGCACCTTGATGCCGAACTGCGAGAGCATGTTGTTGAACGTCTGCAGGGTGAACGGCGTCTGCGTCGTCTGGTCACCGGTGCCGTTAAGCCCGACCACCAGGCCGTAGCCGATCAATTGGTTGGAACGCACGCCGGAAATACTGGCGATGTCCTTCAGCCGCTCGGCTTGAGCGTTGAAGGCCGCGGACAGCAACAGGGCGGCCACCATCAGGTGTTTGAAGTTCAACGTAGCCACCTAGAAAGGGAACAGCGGGCTGAGGAAGAAACGGTCGAACCAGCCTGGCTGACTCGCGTCGGCAAACGCACCGGTGCCCGAATAGGTGATCCGCGCATCGGCGACGCGCGTCGACGAAACGGTGTTGTCGGTGGCGATGTCATCGGCCCGAACAAGCCCGGCAATCCGTACCAGCTCATCGCCGGTATTGAGGGTCAGCCACTTCTCGCCGCGCACGGCGATGATGCCGTTGGGCAACACGTCCGCGACGGTCACCGTGATCGAGCCGGTCAGGCTGTTGCTCTGGCCGGACTTGCTGTCGCCCTTGGTCGCACGGTCGCCTTCGTAACCGACGTCCAGACTCAGGCTACCGCTGCCCACGGGGTCACTGGTGCTCAGGCCGCCCCCGAAAAACGAGCTCAGGCCGATGTCGGTCTTGCTGTTCTTGGCGGTTTGCGAGTTAGCGTTCTTGCTGGCCTGGGTGCGTTCGTTCAGGGTGATGGTGATGATGTCGCCCACCCGGAATGCCTTGCGGTCGCTGTACAGGTTCTGTTCAAAACCGGCCTGATAGATCGAGCCGTTATTGGCGGCAGCCGGCAACGGTGTGCGCGGCAACACCGGGGCGTAGTAAGGGTCATTGGGCTTGGGCGGCGGGGCAACGCAGCCCGCGAGCACGACGGCCCCACTCAGTGCCAGAACAGATACAAAGCGATTCATGACCCTACCTCACGGTGTTGCAGGCGACCTCATGGCCGCCTCATAGACTTGATTACAGATTCTGCGTTACGAACGAGAGCATCTGGTCGGCGGTCGAGATCACCTTGGAGTTCATCTCGTAAGCGCGCTGAGTGGTGATCATGTTGACCATCTCCTCAACGGTGCTGACGTTGGAGGTTTCCAGGGTGTTCTGCAGCGTGGTGCCGAAACCGGCCAGGCCTGGGGTGCCGACTTGCGGCGCGCCGCTGGCCGCGGTTTCCAGGAACAGGTTGTTGCCCACGGCCTGCAGACCGGCCGGGTTGATGAAGTCGGCGGTTTGCAGGTTGCCGATCACCTGGGATGCCGGGTTGCCGGCAACGGTGACGGACACGGTGCCGTCGCGACCGACCGTGAAGGTCTGGGCATCGTTGGGGATGACAATGGCCGGTTCCAGGGCGAAGCCGCTGGCGTTGACGATCTGACCGTTGGAATCCAGGTGGAAAGTACCGTCACGGGTGTAGGACGTGGTGCCGTCCGGCTGCAGAATCTGGAAGAAACCGCGACCGTCGATGGCCATGTCCAACGGCTGCTCGGTGGTTTGCAGGCTGCCGGCGGTGAAGTTTTTCTGGGTGCCGACGATGCGCACACCGGTACCCAATTGCAGACCCGACGGCAGTTCACTGTCCTGGGTCGACTGGGCGCCTGGCTGGCGTTTGATCTGGTAGAGCAAGTCCTGGAACTCGGCGCGGTCACGTTTGAAACCCGTGGTCGACACGTTGGCCAGGTTGTTGGAAATGGTCGTCAGGTTAGTGTCCTGGGCGGACAGACCTGTTTTGGCAACCCATAGAGCCGGAAGCATTCGATTCTCCTCGTGCGCCTGTTTTACGGCGCGACGTTCTGATAATTAGCTGATCTGCAAGACCCGAGCCATGGCCTGGTCATCGTCTTTGGCGGTGTTCATCATTTTGATGTGCAGTTCGAACTGCTTGGCCAAGGCCAGCACCGAGGTCATTTCTTCCACGGCATTAACGTTGCTCGACTCGAGGAAACCAGACACCAGCTTGACGTTGGCATCGGCTTGCGCCGGCTTGCCGTCCTTGGTGTGGATCGAACCGTCCAGGCCTTTGGTCATGTTCTTGAAGTCAGGGTTGACCAGTTTGATGCGGTCGACTTCGGCCATCACGCGAGGACCTTCGCCCATCGCACGAATGCTGATGGTGCCGTCCTCGCCCACTTCGATTTGCTGCTCGGGCGGCACGGCAATCGGCCCGCCGTTGCCCATCACCGGCATACCATTGCCGGCCCGCAGCACGCCCAGGGCGTCGACGTTCAGGCTGCCGGTGCGCACGTAGCTTTCGCCGCCGTCAGGGTTCTGCACGGCGATCCAGCCATTGCCTTGCACCGCGACATCGAGGTCTCGACCGGTTTCCACCAGCGCGCCCGGGGAGAAATCGGTGGCCGGACGTTCGGACAAGGCAAACGCACGCGCCGGAAAGCTGTCACCGAACACCGGCATCGAACGAGCCTGCTCCAGGTCTTTCTGGAAACCGTTGGTGGAGATGTTCGCCAGGTTGTTCGCATGAGCCTTCTGCGCCAGTGCATTCTGGCTGGCGCCGGTCATTGCCACATAAAGGTACTTGTCCACACTCTTTCCTCTGCATGCCGGACGTTTGCCGCCCACTGCTGTACTGCTAAGCGATAAGCAATTTGCAGACCAACTTTTTTCTGGCGGCGCTGGCGCCCGGCAAACAAGGGACTTGAGGGGTTTTGCGGGGATTGGGGAAATGTATCGAAGACGAAAAACCGGCGGTGTTATGCCGGTAAGTGGCAAGGATCAGCCTGGACACTGATCGTTCCAACGCTCCGCGTGGGAATGCCTCAATGGACGCTCTGCGTCCGCTCTTGGGACGCGGAGCGTCCCGGGCTGCATTCCCACGCGGAGCGTTGGAACGATCAGTCAGGTGTTGTCTTTACCGACTTCGTATTCACGCAGTTTGTTGGCAATGGTGGTGTGGGAAACACCCAGGCGCTTGCCCAGCTGCCGACTACTCGGATGCTCGGAGTACAAGCGCTCCAGCACCGCTTTCTCAAAGCGCCCGACAATCTCGTCCAACCCGCCCTCGAGCGAGAAATCGCCAAGTGGCTGACGCACGCCGTAATCCGGCAGGCGAATATGCTCGGCCTTGACCGTCCCGCCTTCGCACAGGGAAACGGCCTGGAACAGCACGTTTTCCAACTGTCGCACGTTGCCCGGCCAATGGTAGTGACTGAGCCGCTCCATCGCCGCCGGCGCCAGTTTCGGTAGCGGGCAACCGATCTGCCGACTGGCCTGATCAAGGAAGTGCTCCACCAGCGGCGTAAGCCCATCGAGGCATTCGCGCAGTGGCGGGATGTGCAGCGAAAGCACGTTCAAGCGGTGATACAAATCCTGACGAAATTCGCCGCGCGCGCACAATTCGGACAGGTCGACCTGGGTCGCGCAGATCACCCGAACATCCAGATAAACCTCTTCATCGCTGCCCACACGACGGAAGCAACCGTCCTGCAGGAAACGCAGCAATTTCACCTGCAAGCGCGGGCTCATTTCCCCGACGCCATCGAGAAACAGCGTACCGCCCGCTGTCAGTTCCAGCAGCCCGAGCTTGCCTTCTGCCCTCGCCCCTGCGAAAGCGCCGGGGCCGTAGCCGAACAGCTCCGTCTCAGCCATGGATTCCGGCAGACCGGCGCAGTTGAGCGCCATCAAGGGTGATTGCCCACGCGGACTCGCCAGGTGGCAGGCCCGCGCCAGCAACTCTTTACCCGTACCGGTTTCACCTTCTATCAATAGCGGCGCATCCAGCGGCGCCATGCGTCGGGCTTCGCGCACGACGGCGGCCATCACCTTCGAACTTTGGAAAATACTGTCGAAACCGCGCAGCTCCTGCTTGCGCACGTTATAGATGCGCTCACCGACCCGGTCGGCGCGGTGCAGCGTGAGTACCGCGCCGGCCATGGCTTCGCTGTCGTCATGCTCCGATTGCAGTGGCGCGATGTCGGCGAGAAACACGTCGCCCTTGACCTTCACCCGCAGCCCGTTGATCCGCGATTTGTTGGCGCGCACCAGTTCCGGCAAGTCGAAATCTTCGGCGTAACGCGACAGCGCAATCCCCGGCACCTCATCCACCCGCACCCCGAGCAACTGCGCCGCTGCGCGGTTGGCCGCGACGATCGAGCCGCCCATGTCGATCGACAGCACCGGAAACTCCAGGGCGCCGAGCAAGGCATTGAGTTCCATGTGCCGACGCTCGCTGGGCATCAGGCCTACGCGCTTGACGCCAAACACCCCGGCAATCGATTCAAATTTCGGACGCAAAGCCTGGAACTGAATGTTGATCAGGTTCGGGCAATGCAGGTAGATGGCATTGCCATGCTCACCGCCGACCTCGCCGCGTGCGACGTTGATCCCGTACTCCACCAGCAGGTTGAGAATGTCGCGCAGGATGCCGATGCGGTTCTGGCAGTGGACTTTGATACGCATATAAAGGCCCGAAACAGGAGTGATGAGGGCCTGAGCGAGGAATTTTCTGCGCAGGCGCCAACTTAGTCGTCAAGATTATGTGACACCTGTGCGCGTTTTCAAACCCGCAAATCTCAATAGCTGCGCGACAAGCCTCAAACCGTAACGATTACTTTACGAAAATTGGAGAATTCTCCTACACACGATGCCAATCACCTGCTGCAACGCCGCACACCTTGGCGTATTTCTAGGTCCATAGCAGGACATAACAAGAACGAAATCCCCTAGCAGGAGAGCAGCATGAAGCAGACGCAATACGTGGCTCGCGAGCCCGATGCGCAAGGTTTTATCGACTACCCCGCCGAAGAACACGCGGTGTGGAACACGCTGATCACTCGCCAACTGAAAGTGATCCAAGGGCGTGCGTGCCAGGAATACCTGGACGGAATCGAAAAACTCGGTCTGCCCCACGACCGCATTCCTCAACTCGGTGAGATCAACAAGGTCCTCGGTGAAACCACCGGGTGGCAGGTTGCCCGGGTACCCGCACTGATACCCTTCCAGACCTTTTTCGAATTGCTCGCCAACAAGCAGTTCCCGGTAGCGACGTTTATTCGTACCCGCGAAGAGCTGGATTACCTGCAAGAGCCGGACATTTTCCACGAGATTTTTGGCCACTGTCCGCTGCTGACCAACCCTTGGTTCGCCGAATTTACCCACACCTACGGCAAACTTGGCCTACAGGCTTCCAAGGAAGAACGCGTGTACCTGGCGCGTCTGTACTGGATGACCATCGAGTTCGGTCTGGTCAACACGCCAGAAGGCCTGCGCATCTACGGCGGCGGCATTCTCTCCTCGCCGAAAGAAACCGTTTACTGCCTGTCGGACGAACCTGAGCATCAGGCCTTCGATCCGCTGGAATGCATGCGCACACCGTACCGCATCGACATTTTGCAGCCGCTGTACTTTGCCCTGCCAAACCTCAAGCGCCTGTTCGACCTCGCCCACGAAGACATCATGGGTATGGTCAAGCAAGGCATGCAGCTGGGTTTGCGCGCACCAAAGTTTCCGCCAAAACCAAAAGCTGCGTGATCCGCGACTTTTACGATCAAGTGAGTCTGTCAGGAACCGACGCTTTGCTTTAGCGTGGTGAACTGGCAGCCGATTTCCAATCATTCGATTTCAGGAACCCATCATGTCCACATTGAACCAAGCCCACTGCGAAGCCTGCCAAGCCGGCGCTCCTCAGGTCAGCGACGAAGAACTGCCGGTACTGATCAAGCAGATCCCGGACTGGAACATTGAAGTGCGCGACAGCATCATGCAGCTGGAAAAAGTGTTCCTGTTCAAGAATTTCAAACATGCGCTGGCGTTCACCAACGCTGTCGGTGAAATCTCCGAGGCCGAAGGTCACCACCCAGGCCTGCTCACCGAGTGGGGCAAAGTCACCGTGACCTGGTGGAGCCACTCCATCAAAGGCCTGCATCGCAACGATTTCATCATGGCCGCGCGCACTGACGAAGTGGCCAAGGACGCCGAGGGCCGCAAATAATGCATTTCGACGCCATAGGTCGAGTACCCGGCGACCCGATTCTCGGCCTGATGGAGGCCTATGCGCAGGACCCAAACCCGCGCAAATTCGACCTCGGCGTGGGCGTCTATAAAGATGCCCAGGGCCTGACACCGATTCCCCAGTCGGTGAAGCTCGCCGAGCAACGTCTGGTGGATCGTCAGACCACCAAAACCTACATCGGTGGTCACGGCGAACCGGCGTTCGGCAAGGCCATCATTGAATTGGTTCTGGGTGCCGATTCCCCGCTGATCGCTGAACAACGGGCCGGCGCGACGCAAACGCCGGGCGGCACCGGTGCGCTGCGCTTGAGTGCCGATTTCATCGCCCAGTGCCTGCCGGGTCGTGGCGTGTGGCTGAGCAACCCGACCTGGCCGATTCACGAAACCATCTTCGCGGCGGCTGGAGTCAAGGTCAGTCATTACCCGTACGTCGGCAGCGATAACCGCCTCGACGTCGAAGCGATGCTCGCGGTACTCAACGAAGCGCCGAAGGGCGATGTGGTGCTGCTGCACGCCTGCTGCCACAACCCGACCGGTTTCGATCTGTCCCATGACGACTGGCGCCGGGTGCTGGACGTGGTGCGCAGCCGCGATCTGGTTCCGTTGATCGACTTCGCCTACCAAGGCTTCGGCGATGGTCTGGAACAGGATGCATGGTCGACCCGCTTGTTCGCGGCCGCGTTGCCGGAAGTGCTGATCACCAGTTCCTGCTCAAAGAACTTCGGCCTGTACCGCGACCGCACAGGCGCGCTGATTGTCTGCGCGAAAACCGCTGACAAGTTAGTGGATATCCGCAGCCAACTGGCCAACATCGCCCGCAACCTGTGGTCGACACCGCCGGATCACGGCGCGGCTGTGGTGGCGACCATCCTCGGTGATCCAGAGCTGAAAAGCCTCTGGGCTGACGAAGTGGAAGCCATGCGTTTGCGTATCGCCCAACTGCGCAGCGGATTGCTTGAAGCGCTTGAACCTCATGGGTTGCGCGAGCGCTTTGCGCACATCGGCGTGCAGCGCGGGATGTTTTCCTACACCGGATTGACGTCGGATCAGGTGAGACAACTGCGCGATCATCACAGTGTTTACATGGTCAACTCAGGCCGGGCCAACGTGGCCGGGATTGATGCGACGCGTCTGGATTTGCTGGCCGAGGCGATTGCCGAAGTCTGCAAATAACCTTCAAGCCCTGCACAGGCCCCCTGTGGGAGCGAGCCGGCTCGCTCTCACATTGTTTTGTGTCACTGCTACCAACCTGTCTAGACAACCCCATCCGTCGCAACAAATGGATATAAAACTCTATTTGTCATTTCTCCTGCTGTATCCTTCCCAGGCTTTTTAAAAGCGCGGATCTACCAGATCTATCAACAGACTTTGCGAGGAGCGCGATATGCACGAGATCCCTAATCTCCCCTTCCCAAGCCTGCACGAAACTGAGCAGACGCCCACGCATCAAGCCGGTGCCCAACAGCCCGAGCCGAAAGAAGCCACTGAACGCCGCAAGACCGACAGCGAAGACTGATTCACCTGCAATGCCAGACCGTGTGGAAAGCGCTAACATGCGCTTTCCACACCGCCTGAACCTCGAGTTCCACACCATGACCGACGAATTCAGCGACACCCAAGCCAGCGTACTGATCGGCACCACCGAGAAGATGATCGAGATCTGGAATCGCCTGTCCCCCGAGAAACAAGCCGCCCTCCTGGCCCGTTTCGGCAGCGAAGAAAACGCCTTGGCCGCCCTGGTCACCACGCACCTGGTTGCTCCCCCCAAACCCTGATTCACCCCACCCGGCAAATAGTTTTACTTTTTCCACGACCCGCGGCCGCTCGCGCCGCTATCATAAGCAGCCTATCTATCCTGCTTCCCCGTGGACCTTTTACCCATGTCTGAAAACCAGCGCCCCCTGGCGGTCACGCTGCAAGTCGTTTCCATCGTCCTGTTCACCTTCATCGGCTACCTGAATATCGGCATTCCCCTGGCCGTGTTGCCGGGCTACGTCCACAGCGATCTGGGCTTCGGTGCGGTGATCGCCGGTCTGGTCATCAGCGTGCAATACCTGGCCACCCTGCTCAGCCGTCCTTATGCCGGGAAAATCATCGACAACAAGGGCAGCAAACTTGCCGTGATGTACGGCCTCGCCGGCTGCGGTTTGAGCGGGGTGTTCATGCTGATTTCGGCCTGGACCCAGAGCCTGCCGACCTTGAGCCTGATCAGTCTGTTGATCGGTCGTCTGGTGCTCGGCAGTGCGGAAAGTCTGGTGGGTTCGGGTTCGATCGGTTGGGGCATTGGCCGTGTCGGCGCGGCCAACACCGCCAAAGTCATCTCCTGGAACGGTATCGCCAGCTATGGAGCCATCGCCATTGGCGCCCCACTGGGGGTGTGGCTGGTCGGTGAATTGGGTTTGTGGAGCATGGGCGTGAGCATTGTGCTGCTGGCCGTGTTGGGCCTGGCACTCGCCTGGCCGAAAACCGCCGCACCGATCGTTGTCGGTGAACGCTTGCCGTTCATGCATGTGCTGGGGCGCGTGCTGCCACATGGTTGCGGTCTGGCGCTGGGCTCGATCGGCTTCGGCACCATCGCCACCTTCATTACCCTCTACTACGCGACTCAGCATTGGTCCAATGCGGTGCTTTGCTTGAGCGTGTTCGGTGCCAGTTTTATTGGTGCGCGGCTGCTGTTCGGCAACCTGATCAACCGCCTCGGCGGCTTTCGCGTGGCGATAGCCTGCCTGTCGGTGGAAACCCTCGGCTTGCTGCTGCTATGGATGGCACCGGATGCCCATTGGGCACTGGCCGGTGCGGCGCTGAGCGGGTTCGGCTTCTCGCTGGTGTTCCCCGCGCTGGGTGTGGAAGCAGTCAACCTGGTACCAGCCTCCAGCCGTGGCGCCGCGGTCGGGGCTTATTCGTTGTTCATCGATTTGTCGCTGGGGATTACCGGGCCGTTGGCCGGGGCGATTGCTGCGGGTTTCGGTTTTGCCTCGATCTTCTTGTTCGCCGCCCTCGCCGCCCTGAGCGGTCTGGGATTGAGCGTCTACCTTTATCGCCACACCCCGAGACATCACTGATCGTCACTACACATCAACCATATTGACCGTTCAGCATGCAGAGTCTGAACGGTCAATATCCATAGCCTTGCTCCGTTTTTTCAGCCATGCAAGCGAACAATGGCAAAGCTATCGGGCGACCTGTTCGAACTGGAAACAAACACAATTTTTCGGTCACTTTGAATCGCAAGGTCATGCACAACTGTATCGCCCGCCATCGTAAACCTTCCCTCCACGCCAAATGCAGAGTCCCATCCCATATCCTGCTCGATACTGGCAATGATTGTTCGGCCTGCAGTTTCGCCAAACACCGTATTATGCCCCGCCACAACTACAGTTGATCCCGAGTTATAAAGCGCGGACTTGAATATGACAGTATCCCGCACACTAGCGTCATCACTCAGGACATCACTCCACCCTTGCGAACCAAAGTGCGCGTCCTCTTCACCATTTGATCCTCGACGCTGCAGCGTGACAAAAAGATGTTGAGAAGCTGTATTAGCTGAGGTACCAACAATATGAAATGTGCTTTTATCCTCACGATACAAAACCGCGTTTTGTACACCGGGATTACCATCATAGTAACCAGATACCGCAAATGTTTTATCCAACTTCCCAGCCTTATCGAATCTGGCAACAAACCACTCCCCCTCACCGGCAATACTTGTAGTACCCGCCACTAAAAAACTCTCACCTTGGCGCACCAGGTCTTCGGCTCTGACGGCCTTGTCACTTCGTTTTACTATCACAGATCCCTCGTCACCAAACGCCTCATCAAGGGTGCCATCCCTTTTTACCTTGACCAGATCTGTTCCATCCCATCTGTTGTCGTAACGGAGAGTGGTCAGGATCATGGCACCGCCATCGGACGTCAGTACCATTGACCCCTGATATTTAGAGTCTGCGCGCGACAACCCCGACGCGTTTTCAAAAAAAGTCCTACGTGCATTGTCAGGTACAGGACTCCACATCATGACGCCACGGTCACCAAAACTCGTATCCAGCGGTCCATTCAGCTCGAACCTCGCGAGACCGGTCCTGCGACCATATCCACCCTCACTTATAAAGAAGCCAACCACGATTTTGTTATTATCCGCATCAAACTTAATACTGTAGGGTTGCGCCGAACGCGGTTCAGAAAAATCCGATAATTTGAATCGAGAAGTACCCGCTTCGCCGAAGCTTTCATCCACAACACCACGATTATCAAGCATCACCAGATAGATCGATTCAAACTTGTCAGAGGAGGCTGTGCAGAGGATTCGTCCATCCGACAGAACACAAACGGCGCGAGGCTGTATTTGTATTTCATCCTCAACATACAGATGGACCTTTCCTTCGATCCCGAAGGAGGAATCCAATGAACCTCGAACGGGCTCTTCAATTTTTATTGAATTCGTCATGTCCGCTTTCCTTATCGAATGAAAATTGAGACCTCATTAAATATGAATTGGAAGAGCGACAAACCTGTCAAACATGACAGTGGGAAAGATCCTTTTGAAATAAGCACGATGCTTACTATTCCCGGTATTGTCCAGGCACAAGCCATCAAGACCCAAACCGCTAATTACAAGAAATTCAACGAACGATGACTGAGTGAATCAAGCTGGAAGAATTGGGCGCGCGCAGGCGCAGGTTCAGAAATCCACCTTGCCACGCCCGGCCTTGATGCTGCCGCGCTTGGTCTTTGATTCCAGCCGACGCTTCTTCGAACCGAGGGTCGGTTTGGTCGGGCGCCGTTTCTTTTCGACCTTGGTGGCGCTGAGAATCAACTCGGTCAACCGCTCCAGCGCATCGGCGCGATTGGCTTCCTGCGTGCGGTATTGCTGGGCCTTGATGATCAACACTCCTTCGCTGGTGATGCGGCTGTCCCGCAACGCCAGCAACCGTTCCTTGTAGAACTCGGGCAAGGACGAGGCTGGAATGTCGAAGCGCAGATGCACCGCGCTAGAGACCTTGTTGACGTTCTGCCCACCCGCGCCCTGGGCGCGAATAGCGGTCAACTCGATCTCGGCATCCGGCAGATGCACGTTGTTGGAAATCACCAGCATGGAAAAGCGTCCGTATTCAGAACGCGCAGGATACCCCGAATGAACTGAAAGAATGCGGTCCCCCAGGTTTTGCAGCGCACCACAAAAAACCCGGCACATTGGCCGGGTTTGTTGTTTCTGCGTACTACGCTTACTTCGCGTTTGCAGCCTGCAACGCATGCTGAGCACTGCGCTTGTTCTTGATGCCGTAGCAAACCCACATGAACGCAACCCACACCGGAATCGCATACACCGAGATCTGGATGCCCGGGATCAACAACATGACGCCCAGAATGAACACCACGAACGCCAGGCAGACGTAGTTCCCGTACGGGTACCACAGGGCCTTGAACAGTGGCGTTTGGTGGGTCTTGTCCATGTGCTGGCGGAACTTGAAGTGCGAGAAGCTGATCATCGCCCAGTTGATCACCAGGGTGGCCACGACCAGCGACATCAACAGTTCCAGCGCGTTTTGCGGGATCAGGTAGTTCAGCAACACGGCGATCAGCGTCACCGCCGCCGAAGCGAGGATCGAACGCACCGGCACGCCGCGCTTATCGATTTTCGCCAGAGCTTTCGGCGCATCGCCCTGCTCGGCCATGCCCAGCAGCATGCGGCTGTTGCAGTAGGTGCCGCTGTTGTACACCGACAGCGCGGCGGTCAGGACCACAAAGTTGAGGATGTGCGCGGCGGTGTCGCTGCCGAGCATCGAGAACACTTGCACGAACGGGCTGCCGCTGTAGGAATCACCCGACGCGTTCAGGGAAGCCAACAGGCTGTCCCATGGCGTCAGCGACAGCAGGATGACCAGCGCACCGATGTAGAAAATAAGGATCCGGTAGATCACCTGGTTGATGGCTTTGGGGATCACAGTTCTCGGTTTGTCGGCTTCCGCTGCGGTGAAACCGAGCATTTCCAGGCCGCCGAAGGAGAACATGATGATCGCCATGGCCATCACCAGGCCGCTGACGCCATTCGGGAAGAAGCCGCCGTGGGCCCAGAGGTTGGTCACCGACGCTTGCGGGCCGCCGTGGCCACTGACCAGCATATAGCTGCCCAGCGCAATCATGCCGACGATGGCCACGACCTTGATAATCGCGAACCAGAACTCGGCCTCACCGAAGACTTTGACGTTGGCCAGGTTGATCAGGTTGATCAGGACGAAAAATCCGGCGGCCGATACCCAGGTCGGGATCTCCGGCGCCCAATAGTGGATGTACTTGCCGACCGCGGTCAGCTCCGACATGCCCACCAGAATGTACAGAATCCAGCAGTTCCAGCCCGACAGGAAACCGGCGAAACCGCCCCAGTATTTATGGGCGAAGTGGCTGAAGGAACCGGCCACCGGCTCTTCGACGATCATTTCGCCGAGCTGGCGCATGATCATGAACGCAATGAAGCCACAGATGGCGTAGCCGAGGATCATCGACGGGCCGGCGGATTTCAGGACGCCGGCCGAACCGAGGAACAACCCGGTACCGATCGCGCCACCGAGGGCGATCAGTTGAATATGGCGATTTTTCAGGCCGCGTTTCAGCTCGCCTGAATGCGAGTTTTGTCCACTCATGAAAAGGGTCTCACGTTCAGCGTATTTGCAACGGTCATGCGTCACCTGTTTGTTTTTATCTGTGACGAAATCGAACCCGACACGTTTGTGACGCGGCGGAGTGAACAAGGCGGATAGCCTTGAGGTTTGCGCAGATGCGCAGGAGGTCACAGTTAAAACGCGGCGCATTGTACACCTGTAACCCCCTGCTGCCAGACACCACTGGATCAGCGTGTCGATTGCCGGGATTGCCAGTGTCCGCCTCGAGTGCCTCGGGCGACTGCAAAAATTGAGTCAGACCTTTGCAGGTCTCTGACGGGAGCAATGGAAAAATCGCCCCACGGGGAGAGATGAAGATGAGTCACGGCGTACATTGCGCCTCCTTCTTGTTATGCACCTGCACGACAGGCATGGAGCGCATCTCACCCTTCAACCGCGTCTGAAACAAGCGGGCCAGAGCCCTGCGGACGGGTTAGTTAGCTGCTGGGCGGAAGGTTTTCCTTACATCGCTTTCGCAAGCCTCAAACCAAGGGCTTTGAGGCTTGATTCCGTCAGCATTTCTTTACATGCCGTAACGTAAATTTTCCGTATCAGATCTGGATGTAAGCTGACTGTAAATTGACGGTAGGACGTTTCCTTATAAAAAGGTCGAGTTAGTTTTTTGTTTTTTATTAACAAATTGTCTCTTATAAAACAGAATAAAAAGTTCAAAAAATCTTATTTAACTATTTTTTTGCATTTCAAAAACCTCTGAACTAGGTTTTAGCGACTTGCCGAGCCGCATCGATCGGCAAGTTGTTCTTACTCAAAAGTCATCAAGGATGATTCACCATGCAAGCACTGGACAAAGACTTGGAAACTGAACTGCAGCTGGACGATTGGTTTGAAGCACCGCCCCATGAAGCCGCCGTTGAAATGATGCAAGCCGACGCGGTTGTTCCGTTCGGCACGGCGATGTGGCCTTTGTAAGAAAGGCTCGGCAGGCACGATCCGGCCGGTGGTGCCTGCCACTTTTTCTCGGTTGGTCAGGGAGGACTACATGGATAAGCAACGCGCCATCTCGCATTTCCTTTACTACCTCAAACAACACCCTGCCCTTGCCGGCATCAACCCGGCGAAGGTTTTGCTCGGCCACACGGCTGATTACGAAGCACACACCTGCGCCATCGCCGAACAGGCTGGTAACAGTCAGCCATTCAGCTTTCGCGCCATGCGCCTGGACCTCGAACCCACCGACTTGCTGGCCCAGGCGATAGCCGACGGCGATCTGTATATTTTCTTTTACGACTCTTCCACCCTGCCCAACCCACGCCCCGACGGCCCGGAATTTGTCCGCGCGCTGCAAGGCGTGATGGCCGAGAACTGGAAGAAGTCGCTGCTGTTCAAGGATTACGGCGATTACTTCTACGACACCTTCAGTGTCACCCCGCAGCGCATTGCCGGGTTGAACAGCCACTTGATCCAGCGCATGTCTCACGCCACCACGTTGAGTTTCAAAGATGATCACGGTTCATGTTCGAAACACCGTTGAGCAGCATCAAGAAGTGGACCGACATTAACGGTGTCGGCAACTTCGACCTGGCGCCCGGTGAAATTGCCACGCACAGCGAAGCCATTAACGGGCGGGTCAAGTTCATGGGGACTTTTCTCGGCACTATTCCATTCGCCCGCAAGTACGGGGTGCTGGAGTCACCGCTGGAACTGTGGATCGAGAATTCGACCATCAGCAAAATCGCCACCGAGGTGCCCGGGCTGAAACATGACTTCAACAAGTATCTGGAAGCCAATCCATCCAATCGACGGATCGAGGAGTTGGGGATCGGCACCAACGAAGGCGTGAAGACGTTGTATGCACGCAATGCCGGGTTCGAGGAACGTCATTGCGGCCTGCATCTCGGACTGGGTGGTGGCGCGAAGGGCAGCCATCATCTGGACCTGATCTTCTCCATCGGCGTGTTGGCGCTGGATGATGAGCCGGTGTTTGATGGGCGGTTTGTGTTTTAACTTCCCGACAGCCAGACCAAAAAAAACGCCAACCCGAAGGTTGGCGTTTTCTATGGGGCGCTTACCAATTACTCAGGCTTGCGACGACCGAAGCCCGGACGCTGACCCGAACCGGCTGGCGCACCACGGCGCTTGCCCGATGGCGCATCCTTGTCGACCAGAACGATGCCTGGGCGTTTCTTCGGCGCTGGCTTGGCCGGGCGCTTGGTATCAGAAGGACGGTCTGCCACTGGCGTACCACGACCAGCTGGAGCACCGCGATCGCTACGACCGCCGCTTGGCGCACCGCGACCTTCGCCACGCTCAGTGCGACCGTTGGCCGGACGCGGCGTGCGTGGACCGCGCTCGCCATCCGCACGTGGCGCTGCTGGTTTGCGGGCGGGGCGCTCGCCTTCGATTTGCGGTTCACGGGAGTCACGCGGTGTAGCAGCGGTTTGGTTACCGATGGCTGGACGCAACGAACGCACGCGCTCGGTCTTGCCCATTGGACGCGACGATTTACGCTGCATGCGATCGAGCTTATCTTTGCTCTTGGCGTTCATCTGCGGCATGGCCACAGGCGTCAGGCCCACTTCAGCACTCAGAATGTCGACTTCGTACTGGCTCATTTCGCGCCAGCGACCCATCGGCAGGTCGGAGTTGAGGAACACCGGACCGAAACGCACGCGTTTCAGACGGCTGACCACCAGGCCTTGGGATTCCCACAGACGGCGGACTTCGCGGTTGCGACCTTCCATCACCACGCAGTGGTACCAGTGGTTGAAACCTTCGCCACCTGGAGCCTGCTTGATGTCGGTGAACTTGGCCGGGCCGTCTTCGAGGACGACGCCTGCCTTCAGACGCTCGATCATCTCGTCATCGACTTCGCCACGCACACGTACCGCGTATTCACGGTCCATTTCATAGGAAGGGTGCATCAGGCGGTTGGCCAGCTCACCATCGGTGGTGAACATCAGCAGACCGGTGGTGTTGATGTCCAGACGGCCGATGTTGATCCAGCGACCTTCTTTTGGGCGCGGCATCTTGTCGAAAACGGTCGGACGGCCTTCCGGGTCAAGGCGGGTGCAGATTTCACCGTCGGGTTTGTTGTACATGATCACGCGGCGTACCGACTCGGCGGCTTCTTCGCGCTTGATCACCTTGCCATCAATGGTGATGGCGTCATGCAGGTCGACGCGCAGGCCAAGGGTGGCGTCTTTGCCGTTGACCTTGATGCGGCCGTGGCTGATCCAGGCTTCTACGTCACGGCGCGAGCCGACGCCGATACGGGCGAGGACTTTCTGCAGTTTCTCGCCTGCTGGGCCGATTTCCTGGTCGTCTTTCTGGTCTTTGATACTCATCTGGGCACCTCCCGGTGTGATCTGTTCAGGCAGCTCTGAAGTGAGGGTCCTGAAGAGTTGAAAGCTGGGTACTCGGGCGAAGGGATCGCTCGAGGGTCGCGAATCATACGCTCATGAGGGCATTCGCGCATCAGAGACTAGCTGATCAATGAAGACTTACTTGGTTTTCCGCCGACCGGTGGCGCCCAGTTTGATCAGCCTGAGCGATGCTTCGGCGAGGACCGTGCGCTTGTCGACCTTGTCGAGCTTCTTCCACGCCTTGATCTCGCGCTTGCTGCGGCCACAGCCGACACAGATGTCGTCGGTGAATTTGCAGACGCTGATGCAGGGGTCTTTGGTTGAGCTCATGTTGATCAATCGTCTTCAAATTCGCGGCGTTCGGCCTCGATCGCTTCGGCGAGGGCCCGGGCTTCGGCTTCTTCGTCGGTCAACTCGGGCGTGGGTTTCGGTTGTTCGAGAGCAGCCACAGCGGCCAGTAGTTTTTCGCGAGCTTGGGCGACGCCAAGCACATCGTCTTCCTGCTCTTCGTCGATTTCGGCTTCCGGCTCGCCCTGAAGTTCAACTTCGATTTCCGGCTCAGCCTGATCCGGGCCTTCCTCAGTCATAGTCACCGCTTCATCGCGCAACAAATCGTCGAAGTCTGTCTTGAGCCCCTCCTCCATGGTGTCCAGTTCCAGCAGCAACGTATGGAAACTGGTTTCTTCCTTCGGCTCTTCCGGTTCCGCGCTGGCGTCGGCCAATGCTTGCAGACCGACAGGCACCGGCGCGTCGTCGAAATCGAGCACCGGATCAGGTTCAAGCTCGCGCAATTCAGCCAGCGGCGGCAAATCGTCGAGGTTTTTCAGGTTGAAGTGATCGAGAAAGGCCTTGGTGGTCGCGAACATCGCCGGCTTACCCGGCACGTCGCGGTAACCGACAATGCGAATCCACTCGCGCTCAAGCAAGGTTTTGACGATGTGACTGTTAACCGCCACGCCCCGCACGTCTTCGATCTCACCCCGGGTGATCGGCTGGCGATAGGCGATCAGGGCCATGGTTTCGAGCATGGCGCGGGAATAGCGCTGCGGCCGCTCTTCCCACAATCGTCCTACCCACGGCGAGAATTTTTCGCGGATCTGCAAGCGATACCCGGAAGCCACTTCCTTCAGCTCGAAGGCGCGGCCGTCGCAAGACTTGGCGAGAATCGTCAGGGCTTTCTTGAAGACTGGCGGCTCAGGCCGCTCGCCCTCTTCGAAGAGTTCGAACAGGCGTTCAAGCGATTGCGGTTTTCCCGAGGCCAACAGAAAGGCTTCAAGCAGTGGCGCCAGCTCGCGGGGTTCAGTCAGGTTCATGATTCAACTCGTTATTCGGCTCGGGCCCGGACATGGATCGCCGCGAACGGCTCATTCTGCACCAGCTCGACCAAGGATTCCTTGACCAGTTCGAGGATCGCCATAAAGGTCACCACCACCCCCAGACGCCCTTCTTCAGCGGTGAACAGCTCGACAAACGGCACGAAACCACCGCCCTTGAGGCGTTCCAGTACATCGCTCATGCGTTCGCGCGTGGACAGCGCCTCGCGGCTGACCTGGTGGCTTTCGAACATGTCGCCACGGCGCAGCACCTCTGCCATGGACAGCAGCAGCTCTGACAGACGCACGTCCGGCAATAACTTGCGCGCCAAGGCTTGCGGGGCATCCAGCTTTGGCACCACCACATCGCGGCCCACGCGGCTCAGGCCATCGATGCCTTCGGCAGCGGCCTTGAAGCGTTCGTATTCCTGCAAGCGGCGGATCAGTTCGGCGCGAGGGTCGTCTTCTTCGGCCTCGATCGTTTCGGCACGCGGCAGCAGCATCCGCGATTTGATCTCGGCCAGCATGGCGGCCATGACCAGGTACTCAGCGGCCAACTCCAGGCGCACCGACTGCATCAACTCGACATAGCCCATGTATTGCCGAGTGATTTCCGCCACCGGGATGTCGAGAATGTTGATGTTCTGTTTGCGGATCAGGTACAGCAGCAGATCCAGAGGGCCTTCGAACGCTTCAAGGAAGACTTCCAATGCGTCAGGCGGAATGTACAGGTCCAGCGGCATTTCCATGACCGCCTGGCCATAGACCATGGCGAAGGGCAGCTCTTGCTGGGCTCCGGCCTGACTGTCGACAACGGGTTCTACTGCAGACATCTACGCCTCGGCCATGAACGGCGTAGGGTCGCCGCAACCGACGCGGATCACTTCTGGCTCGCCGTCGGCGAGGTTGATTACGGTGGACGCCTTGATCCCGCCGAAACCGCCGTCGATGATCAGTTCGACCTGATGCTCAAGCAATTGACGCATTTCGTAAGGATCGGACATCGGATCGGTGTCGCCAGGCATGATCAGCGTCACGCTCATCAGCGGTTCGCCGAGTTCCTCCAGCAGCGCCAGGGCAATCGGATGGCTCGGCACGCGCAGGCCGATGGTGCGTTTTTTCGGGTGCAACAACAGCCGCGGGACTTCGCGGGTGGCGTTGAGAATGAAGGTGTATGGCCCCGGCAGGTGAGCTTTAAGCAGGCGGAAGGTGCCGGTGTCGATCTTGGCAAACAGCCCCAGTTGCGACAGGTCGCTGCAAATCAGCGCGAAGTTGTGCTTTTCGTCCAGCTGTCTCAACCGGCGCACGCGCTCCACGGCATTCTTGTCGCCGATCTGGCAACCAATGGCGTAGGACGAGTCCGTGGGATAAATCACCACCCCGCCGTTGCGGATGATCTCGACAGCTTGTTTTATCAGGCGCGCTTGCGGGTTTTCCGGATGAATCTGGAAAAATTGACTCACATTCTCTACCTGTTCAGACGGCGGCAATAATTGGGTCATGTTTGAATCGACACCACAGTGGTGGCAGATCCTCCGGGAGCGGGCGGTATTCGCCGATCTCGGACCAGCCTCCAGGGCCATGAAAGTCACTGCCGGCGCTGACCAGCAGACCGAATTCACGGGCAAGAATCGCCAGGCTGCCCACTTGCTCGGCGGGCTGATGGCCATTGACCACTTCGATAGCGTGGCCCCCTGCTTGAATATAGTCGGCAATCAACCGGCGACGTTTACTGCGAGTGAAATCGTAATGCCAGGGATGCGCCAGGCTGACCCAGGCTTTCGCGGCTCTCAGGGTTTCGACCGTGTCTTCCAGGGTCGGCCAGTGTTGCTTGACGTCCCCCAGCTTGCCGGCGCCCAGCCATTTGCGGAACGCCTCGGCGCGATCCTTGACGAAACCTTCACGCACCATCCAGTCGGCGAAATGCGGACGGGCCGGCGCGTTGCCGCTGTCACCCAGCTCCTTTTGGATGGCCCGGGCACCTTCCAACGCTCCAGGCATGCCTTTCAACGCCAGCTTGCGGCTTATTTCTTCGGACCGGAGCCAGCGGCCGTCGTGCAATTTTGCGATTGCCTCGACCAACGGTGCGGCATTTACATCAAATCCGTAGCCCAGTACATGGATGGTCGCGCCGCCCCAGGTGCACGACAATTCGACGCCATTGACCAGTTGCATCCCCAACGCAGTCGCCGCGCTGCGGGCCTCGTCGAGGCCCTCAAGGGTGTCGTGATCGGTCAAGGCCAGGACTCGCACGCCTTTTTCGAAGGCACGCGCAACCAGAACTGCAGGCGCGAGAGCGCCGTCGGAGGCCGTGCTATGGCAGTGCAAATCAACATTCACGGGGATGTGTTACCTCAAATCAGCTGGCGCTATCGCGCGCCCATATGTTTGTTATTATGCCGCCACATCCTGCTTCTGGCTGCCACTGTGAAACAATTCATCGATTTCATCCCGCTTCTGCTGTTTTTCATCGTCTTCAAACTCGATCCACGGGTCGTCGACATCGCCGGCCATCAACTGACTGTAGGCGGTATTTACAGCGCCACCGCGATGCTGATCATCAGTTCGCTGGTGGTCTACGGCACGCTCTTCATCAAGCAGCGCAAGCTGGAGAAGAGCCAGTGGCTGACCCTCATCGCCTGCCTGGTCTTCGGCAGCCTGACCCTGGCGTTCCACAGCGAAACCTTCCTGAAGTGGAAAGCTCCGGTGGTGAACTGGCTGTTCGCCCTGGCTTTCATTGGCAGCCACTTTGTGGGTGACAACCTGCTGATCAAACGCATCATGGGCCACGCGCTGACCCTGCCGGATCAGGTCTGGACCCGCCTGAACATCGCCTGGATCGGGTTTTTCCTGTTCTGCGGTGCCGCCAACCTGTTCGTCGCGTTCACCTTCCAGAACTACTGGGTCGACTTCAAGGTGTTCGGCAGCCTGGGCATGACGCTGCTGTTCCTGGTCGCCCAGGGCATCTACCTGTCCCGCCACCTGCATGACACCGATACCACAACGCCTAAAACCGAGGACTGACATGCTTTACGCAATCATTGCCACAGACGTCGCCAACTCCCTGGAAGCCCGCCTGGCCGCACGCCCTGCACACCTTGAGCGCCTGCAAGTGCTCAAAGGCGAAGGTCGCATCGTTCTGGCCGGACCACACCCGGCGGTCGACAGCAATGATCCGGGTGCTGCGGGTTTCACCGGCAGCCTGATCGTCGCCGAATTCGATTCTTTGAGCGCCGCCCAAGCCTGGGCCGACGCTGATCCGTATATCGCCGCAGGCGTCTACGCCAACGTTTCGGTCAAGCCGTTCAAGCAAGTCCTGCCATAGTGTCTTGTCTCGCAAGTACTGTTCCTTTTTTGACGGTGTCTGTTGCCGTCATGCTGCGTTGCCGCTCCTCGCCATAGCGGGCTATGACTCGTCGCGGCGCCTTGCCTGACAACAACAGCCACTCGCCAAAAAGAGGAACGTACTTGTGAGACAAGACACTAATCCCCTGGCGCGGTGAACCTGATCGGTTCATCGCGCTCTCAACGCTCATTATTCTCGTTTACCGGCCGACAACCTGCCCAATACTCGTATTGGAATCAGGAGTCGCGATGCGCAAAGGTCCGTTGTGTCTGATGTTGGTGACGTTGTCGATCATGGCCCCCGCCCACGGTGAAGAAGGCGCTGCAGGCGGTAGTTCGACGCCGCTGTCCTTGAGCGCCGGCAGCCAGATCACCGATTTGCAGCAACGCTTGAAGGTAAGCGAGCAGCAACGAGAAGAACTGAGCAAACAACTGCAGAATGTCGATGGCGAACGCGAAAGCGTTCAACTGAGCCGGTTGCGCCAGGAGAACCAGCGTCTGAAGCTGCAACTCAAGGAAGCCCAGGCCAGCAGCCCGCTGCCGCGCTTGCTGACTGATCAGCAGCAGTGGTTCGTCATCGGGGCCGGAGTAGCGCTATTGGCGCTGCTCTGCGGTATCTTCGCCAGTGGTGCCACCAGAAAACGTAGGCAATGGCTAAATTGAGTGAGTCATGAGCGAGCTGTTATTAATTGATGATGACCAGGAGCTGTGTGAGCTCCTGAGCAGTTGGCTGAGCCAGGAAGGCTTCCAGGTCCGCGCCTGCCACGACGGTCAGAGTGCCCGTCGCGCACTGGCTGAAACATCGCCGGCAGCCGTGGTACTGGACGTGATGCTGCCGGACGGCAGCGGCCTGGAGTTGCTCAAGCAATTGCGCAACGACCATCCGGACTTGCCGGTGCTGATGCTCTCGGCCCGCGGCGAGCCGCTGGACCGCATCCTCGGCCTGGAACTCGGCGCCGACGATTACCTGGCCAAACCGTGCGACCCACGGGAACTGACAGCCCGCCTGCGCGCCGTATTGCGCCGCAGTCATCCGACGGCGGTGTCCAGCCAGATGGAACTGGGCGACCTGTGTTTCAGTCCGGTGCGTGGCGTCGTCAGCATCGATGAACAGGAATTTACCCTCACCGTTTCCGAAAGCCGTTTGCTCGAAGCCCTGCTCAAGCAACCCGGCGAACCGCTGGACAAACAGGAACTCGCGCAAATCGCCCTCGGCCGCAAGCTGACGCTGTACGACCGCAGCCTGGACATGCACGTCAGCAACCTGCGCAAAAAGATCGGCCCGCACCCCGACGGCCGCCCTCGCATCGTGGCCCTGCGCAGCCGTGGTTACTACTACAGCCTGTAAGTTTTGTCAGGTCGGCAAGAGATCGACTTTACCCAAGCTTTACGCTCCGCTGACCGCCGCTGACCTTGATCTCCGTAATCTGCACACATCCGGAACGTACCGGGAACGAGACAAGGAGATTCACCATGCGCAAGACTCTTATCGCTCTGATGTTCGCTGCCGCCCTGCCAACCGTTGCCATGGCCATGCCTGAAGGTGCCGGCCCGATGGACGGCTCACGCCATGGCGGTCAGATGCACGGCATGCACGGCAAAGGCCCGTACAGCCAGCTGGACCTGAGCCGCGAACAGCGCGAGCAGATCCGCAAGATCATGGGCGAGCAGATGCATGAGCGTAAGCATGTGGTCGACAAGTACCTGGAAAAACTTTCGCCAGCCGACCAGAAAGCCATGAAAGATGAAATGGCGGCCAACCACAAGAAAGCTGAAGCCGACGTGCGGGCCTTGCTGAAACCGGATCAACAGAAGCAATTCGACGAGATCCAGAAGAAAAAGGCCGAGCGTCGCGCCGAATGGGCCGAGTTCAAGGCCTGGAAAGCGCAACAACCGCAAAAAGCGCAATAATGTTTTAGCGACACTCTCCAGCCCAACGGTTAATCGCCGTTGGGCTTTCTTTGTTTGAGGATTTTCTGTGCGCTCATTGTTCTGGCGTATTCTGGCCAGCTTCTGGCTGGCTATCGCTCTGGTTGCAGGGCTCTCCATTCTGCTCGGGCACATGCTCAACCAGGACGCGTGGATTCTCAGTCGCCACCCGGGCCTCAACACCCTCGCCGAACAGTGGACGCAAACCTACGAGTCGCAGGGTGAAGAAGCGGCCCAGGACATTCTGGAACAGCGCAAGCGCGAGCATCACATCGACGTTCAAGTACTCAACGAGAGCGGCGATCCGGTGGTGCGCGGCACCTTCCCACGTCGTGCGGCAGCCTTCGAAGCGCGGCAGAACAACGACGACCGTCGCCTGCCATGGCGTCGTCTGACCGATGAATACACCAGCGCAAAAACCGGCGACACCTACCTGCTGATCTACCGCATTCGGCACCCGGAGCTGGACGCGTGGCACCGCGAAAGCCTGCTATGGCCGTTGAGTGCGCTGGGTATCGCGCTGGTGGTGCTGACCTTGTTCAGCTTGTTGGTGACGTTGTCCATTACTCGCCCACTCAACCGTTTGCGCGGCGCGGTGCATGATCTGGGGCAAACCACTTACCAGCAAAACAGCTTGGTAAAACTGGCCAACCGGCGCGATGAGTTCGGCGTGCTGGCCAACGACTTCAACCGCATGGGCGCGCGCCTGCAAAGTTTGATCGGCAGTCAGCGGCAGTTGCTGCGGGATGTGTCCCACGAATTGCGCTCCCCCCTCGCCCGGCTGCGCATTGCGCTGGCACTGGCCGAGCGGGCCAACCCTGAAGAACGAGAAAAACTCTGGCCGCGCCTTACCCGTGAGTGCGACAGACTGGAAGCGTTGATCAGCGAAATCCTGGTACTGGCACGGGTCGATGCCGACAACGCCAGCGCCGAAGAAGTTGATCTCAATGCGCTGCTCTACACCCTGCAGAAGGATGCTCAATTGAGCTCACCCGAGCAGAACGTGCGCCTTGAGGCCGAGCCGCAGCTGAATCTCAAAGGCTGGCCGACGATGATCGAGCGCGCCGTGGACAACTTGCTGCGCAATGCTCAGCGGTTCAACCCGCAGGGGCAATCCATTGAAATGCAGGCGGTGCGTCAGGGTGAGCGGATTGTGGTCAGTGTGCGTGACCATGGGCCGGGTGTAGAGGCTGCACATTTGAACCAGTTGGGTGAGCCGTTCTATCGGGCGCCTGGGCAGACGGCGGCAGGGCATGGTTTGGGACTGGCTATTGCGCGTCGGGCTGCGGAGCGGCATGGCGGTAGTCTGGTGCTGGCCAATCACCCGGAGGGTGGATTCATCGCCAGCCTTGAATTGCCGTTGGTGCCGGGAGTCGCCTCTTAGATGATCATTCCCACGCTCTGCGTGGGAATGCAGCCCGGGACGCTCTGCGTCCCAGTGGAACGCGGAGCGTCCCTTGAGGCATTCCTTTGCTGCGCGTGGGAACGATCCTTACTTACCTACCGGGCCAGGCGCTGACGAATTCAGTGAGGTCTACCTTCTCCGCCACCCGCGGTTCCTTCTGCGGCGTACCCAGATAAAGAAACGCAATCACCTCTTCCCCTTCCGCCAAACCCAACCCTTTGGCCACAAGCGCCGAATATGCCAGCTCTCCCGTGCGCCACACCGCGCCAATCCCTTGCGCATAAGCCGCCAGCAAAATCCCGTGAGCCGCGCAGCCCGCCGCCAGCAGTTGTTCGGACTTCGGATATTTGACGTGATCCTGCAACCGCGCGATCACCACAACCACCAGCGGCGCACGTAGCGGGCCATTACGCGCCTTGTCCAATGCGGCATCGGACACCTCACTGTCTTGCAGCTTCGCCGCGTCGGCCAGCAACTCGCCCATTTGCTCACGCGCCGCGCCTTCGACTGTCAGGAAGCGCCAAGGCTGCAAGTGACCATGGTCTGGCGCTCGCATCGCGGCGGCAAACAGCACTTTGCGTTGTTCTGCGGTCGGTGCTGGTTCCAGCAATCGTGGAACGGAAACACGGTTGAGCAAAGCGTCGAGAGCCTGCATCGGCCACCTCCTGAAAAAAATGTGAAGCTATTCTAAAGCCTGCCATCAATTATTGCCTGCGCCGCGTTGTCGCCTGGAAGCGGGTCAGGCAAGACGCAGTCCGCCGGTAATGGTCGTTCCCTTGCCAAGGACTGCAACGCAGCCTGGCCCGCTTCCAGGCACAACCCGAAGGGCCGGTTTACATAGCGGGCCCCGCAGGTAGAATGGCGCCCTTCCCTATTTCAGCCCGAGCGGACTTCATGGCGTTGCCGACCTTACGGATTATTGGTTTCATCATCGGCATCTTCCTGATCACGCTGGCCATCGCCATGGTCGTGCCCATGGCCACGCTGGTGATTTTCGACCGCACCAGCGACCTGCCGTCGTTCCTCTGGGCGAGCATGATTACCTTTGTCGCCGGCCTCGCGCTGGTCATCCCCGGTCGCCCCGAACACATACACCTGCGTCCGCGAGACATGTACCTGCTGACCGTCAGTAGTTGGGTGGTGGTGTGCATCTTCGCTGCGCTGCCGTTCCTGCTGACCCAGCGCATCAGCTACACCGACTCGTTCTTCGAAAGCATGTCCGGCATCACCGCCACCGGGGCGACGGTGCTCACGGGCCTGGACACCATGTCCCCCGGCATCCTGATGTGGCGCTCGTTGTTGCACTGGATCGGCGGCATCGGCTTTATCGGCATGGCGGTAGCGATTCTGCCACTGCTGCGCATCGGTGGCATGCGGCTGTTTCAGACCGAGTCGTCGGACCGTTCCGAAAAAGTCATGCCCCGTTCGCACATGGTGGCGCGTTTGATCGTTGCGGCCTACGTCGGCATCACCATTTTCGGTAGCCTGGCGCTCTGGTGGGCCGGTATGAGCCCGTTCGATGCGATCAACCACGCGATGTCGGCGATTTCCACCGGCGGTTTTTCAACGTCCGATCAGTCTCTGGCCAAGTGGACGCAGCCGGCGGTGCATTGGGTGGCGATCGTCATCATGATCCTCGGCAGTTTGCCGTTCACCCTGTATGTAGCGACTTTGCGCGGTAACCGCAGGGCCCTTATCAAGGATCAGCAGGTTCAAGGTTTGCTTGGCATGCTACTGGTGACCTGGCTGGTGCTCGGCACCTGGTATTGGTGGACCACCCAGCTGCATTGGCTGGAGGCCCTGCGGCATGTGGCGCTGAACGTGACCTCGGTGGTAACTACCACAGGATTTGCGCTGGGGGACTACAGCCTCTGGGGCAATTTCTCGCTGATGCTGTTCTTCTATCTGGGTTTTGTCGGCGGCTGTTCGGGCTCGACCGCTGGCGGGATCAAGATTTTCCGCTTCCAGGTCGCCTACATTCTGCTCAAGGCCAACCTTAACCAATTGATTCACCCGCGCGCGGTGATCAAACAGAAGTACAACGGTCACCGCCTCGACGAAGAGATCGTGCGTTCGATTCTGACCTTTACGTTCTTCTTCGCCATCACCATCTGTGTGATCGCGCTGCTGCTGTCGCTGCTCGGCGTGGACTGGATGACCGCCCTTACCGGCGCGGCCAGCACAGTGTCCGGCGTCGGTCCCGGACTGGGCGAGACCATTGGCCCGGCGGGTAACTTCGCCACCCTGCCGGACGCCGCCAAGTGGATTCTCTCGTTCGGCATGCTGCTGGGCCGACTCGAGATCATTACGGTGTTTGTTCTGTGTATTCCGGCGTTCTGGCGTCACTGACGGGCGCCGGCGCGTTTAGCAGCCGCATCCGGTACTCGCCGGGGGTGGCATCGAACCAGCGGCGGAAAGCACGGAAGAAGTTGCTCGGATCGGCGAACCCCAGCAGGTAGGCAATTTCCAGCAGGGTCATGGTCGGCTGCGCCAGGTATTGCTCGGCCAGTTCACGTCGAGTGTCGTCGAGCAACGTCTGAAAACTCGTGCCTTCTTCCTGCAAGCGTCGCTGCAAGGTACGTTGCGACAGGTGCAGCGTCTGCGCCACGGTATCGCGTTTGGGTTCGCCTTGGGGCAGCAAACGGCACAGCACCTGTCGCGCCTTGTGGGTCACGCGACTCTCGGAAAACCGCGCCAGGTATTCACCGGCAAACCGGTCATGCAACAGCGCCATCGCCTCATTGGCGGTAGGCAGCGGTGCCTCCATGTCAGCGCGCTCGAAGATCAAGGCGTCATAAGGCGCGTTGAACACCAAAGGTGCATGAAAGGCTTGTTTGTAGGGTTCGAGATCGACGGGTTGATCGCCCTGCAGCAGCACCTTGCGCGGTTGCAGAGTGCGCCCGGTCAACCAGCCGCACAGCGCCAGGGCACAGGCCAGTGACGCTTCGGCGCTCTGCCGGGTCGGTGGCAAGTGGTCGCCGTGGACCGTCAGAATCAGCGCATAACCCTCCTCCAATAACCGGAAGCTCAGGTCGGCACTTTCCGCAATAATCCGCTGATAGCGCACCAGGCGCTGAAAGCCTTCGGCCAGGGTCTGGCTGGACATCAAGGCGTAGCCTGCCACATGAAAGGAAGCCGGTCGCACCACCTTGCCCATGTTCAGGCCAATCGCCGGGTTGCCGGACAGCTCAACCGCGCGCTGCCACAGTCGTGTCATGGAATCTTGCGGGAAGCGCGCATCCGGATCATCCAGTGCCGCGTAGTCGAGCCCCAGCTGCTTGAACAGCACCCGGCAATCCAGGCCGTCCATCTCCAGTGCTTTGACAATCCCCATCGCCCAGCTTGCAGAAGTCGTTCGTTCGCTCATGTCGTCCACTTACATGATGAGCCGCATGCTACGGCCAATTTCCGAAGGATACTAAAGTGGCGCCTATTGTCACTGGCTGATGCCAATGATCACTCTAGACTCAAATAAGCTACCCGCAGAACAACTTGCAGTCAGAACAATAACCACAGAGATCGCAGTCGTGGAAAACGTCAAACGTTTCAACAGCTTCGCTGAGTTCTACCCGTATTACCTCGGCGAACACAGCAACAGTACCTGCCGACGATTGCACTTTATCGGCACGACGCTGGTTATTTTCATTCTGGCCCTCACCATCGGCAACGGCGCCTGGCTGCTGCTGTTGGCGCTACCGCTGGCGGGTTACAGCTTCGCCTGGGCGGGACATTTCTTCTTCGAGAAGAATCGTCCTGCGACCTTTCAACATCCGTTTTACAGCCTGCTGGGCGATTTCGTCATGTACCGAGACATGATTCTGGGTCGCGTGCCGTTCTAGGCGCGGCCGCTATTTAGAGAGATAAGCAAAGAGAGATCAGCCGATGAATGCCAACGCCCGTTTCACCCACATGCAGGACGGCACACAGGAAGACTGGGCGATCATCGCTGCGGACTTCAGTGCCTACGCCCGACAATTACCGACACGGATTGTGGCGCACCTGAAATTACTGGAGGGTGATTTTGGCGGTTTTCCAGTGGATCGTCTGACCCATTCCCTGCAAACCGCCAGCCGTGCCTGGCGCGATGGCCGCGATGAAGAATATGTGGTCTGCGCGCTGCTTCACGACATTGGCGACACCCTGGGTTCTTACAACCACCCGGACATCGCCGCAGCGATCCTCAAGCCGTTCGTCAGCGCCGAGAACCTGTGGATGGTCGAGCAACACGGGATTTTCCAGGGATACTATTTCTTCCATCATTTGGGCATGGACCGGCATCTGCGCGAGCAATTCAGCGGCCATCCGCAGTATCAGGCGACCATTGAGTTCTGTGCCAAATATGACGCCGCGGCGTTTGATCCCGCGTATGACCCGCTGCCGCTGAGCTTCTTCGAACCGATGATGGATCGGTTGTTTGCGCAGCCGAAGAATTCGATCTACAAGGCCGCGATGGAGGAAAATGCGCCAGGCTGATAATTCCAGCGGGACCGGCTCAAACACCCAAAATGTTAGGCCGGCTCTGCGATTTTAATGGCTTTCAACTCCGCCTCCCGCGCCTGGGCATCAGCCAATCGATACAATTCGATCGACCCGTCCCAATGCTCGATCAGCGCTGTGCACGACTCCACCCAATCCCCGCAATTGAGATAATCCACCCCGCCGACCTTGCGAATCTCGGCATGGTGAATGTGCCCGCACACCACGCCGTGCAACTCGCGTTTGACGCATTCGTGAGCGATAGCTTCTTCGAAATCGCTGATGAAGCTGACCGCGGTTTTGACCTTGTGCTTGAGGTAGGCAGACAACGACCAGTAACCGTAGCCATAACGGGCGCGCCAATGGTTGAGCCAGCGGTTGAGAGTCAGAGTGAATTCGTAGGCTGAGTCGCCGAGAAAGGCCAGCCAGCGGTGATACCGCGTGATCACGTCGAACTGGTCGCCATGAATGACCAGCAGATGGCGGCCATCGGCGGTCACGTGCACGGCTTCATCCACCAATTGGATATTGCCCAGAATCAGCTTCGAATAGCGGCGCAGGAATTCGTCGTGGTTGCCGGTGACGTAGATCACCTCGGTGCCGCGCTTGCTCATGGTCAGCAAGCGGCGGATCACATTCGTGTGCGCCTGAGGCCAGTACATGCCGCCGCGCAGCTTCCAGCCGTCGATGATGTCGCCGACCAGGTAAATCTTGTCCGCGTGGTAGCCCTTGAGAAACTTCGACAAGTGTTCGGCCTGGCAATCCCGGGTGCCCAGATGCACGTCGGAAATCCACAAGGTCCGCACACGTTGCTTACGACTGGGTTTGGCGAGCTCGGCGCTGGTCATGGGCAACCCTCTGCAAAAGTTTTTGCAACTTTGCGCCGGTCGGGTTAATTGCCCATGACAGTGGCGAGTCAGTCCTGTGACAGCGCCCCACGATGGCCCTCGGTGTAGACTGCTGGCCAAGCCCTGGAGACCTGCGATGAGACCGATCCTCACGCTACGCCACTACACTCATGACCTGATCGTCCACAGCCACGACCACGCGCAGCTGGTGTTCGGGCTGTCGGGTGCGCTGGATTTCGAGGTCGACGGGCGTGGCAGTCAGGTGGTTCAGCAGAGTTTCGTGGTGGTGCCGTCCGGTTCCCATCACGCCTGCGGTAGCGTCAATGGCAGCCGTTGCCTGGTGCTGGATGTGCCCAGCGACCCATGGGTTTCTCAGTCCCTTGGTGATCACGCGGAGGCCAGCCGTCGTTTGCTCGACAACGCCGGTCGCCTGCCGCTGGATGCCGGGCAAAGCCAATTGGTCAGTTGGTTGGCGGGCAGTCAGGTCAGCGATCCACTGATCGCGCAACAGGGCGCAGTGTTGTTGCTGGCCAGCCTCAACAACACCAAACCCGAGGTCGTCGGCGGTCGGCGCCTGCCTTATGCAGCGCTGAATGCACACATCGATCAGTACGCAGCCTATCCACTTCAAGTCTCCGATCTGGCGCGCATCGCCGGTCTGTCCAACGCTCGATTGCATGCGCGGTTCGTTGCTGAATGCGGGCAGACGCCGATGGATTACATCCGCAGTCGACGTTTGCACATGGCCATGGGCTTGTTGCGAGATTCGGCGCTGCCGATCGGCGAGATTGCCAGTCGGGTCGGTTACAGTTCGCAGAGTGCCTTCGCGGCCACGGTGTTGCGGGAGTTCGGTGCCTCCCCCGGCAAATTGCGGCGCGAGGTTGGCGACAAAAGGCAATAGTTTACCGACAGACACAACAGGGGTTATCACGGTTCAATGCAGGCGCTGCCGAAGGCTGCTCCTACCTCTCTGTTCGCTTGTTGTTAAGGATTGCAATGACTCCCCGCACCGCCCTTGGCGCCCTGCATATCGGCGCACTGATGTTCGGCTTGACCGGTGTGTTCGGCAAACTGGCTGCTGCCTCCCCCGCCATTATTGTTTTTGGTCGTGCCGCGTTCGCGGTGCTGGCGTTAGCCGTTTTTGCGCGGTTCGCCAGCAATACCCGTTGGCAGAAACTCGAGGCGGTGGACTGGCGCCGACTGTTGCTCAGCGGTTTGCTGCTGGCCGGGCACTGGGTGAGTTTTTTCATTGCGGTGAAGGTTGCAGGCGTGGCAATCGCGACGTTGGGTTTCGCCAGCTTCCCGGCGTTTACCGTAATCCTTGAAGGGTTGATCTTCCGCGAGCGAATTCGCGCCAACGAAATCCTGCTGGTGGTGCTGGTCAGTGTCGGGCTGGTGCTGGTCACCCCTGATTTCGACCTGGCCAGCGGCGCCACCATTGGTCTGCTGTGGGCGGTGGGCTCAGGTTTGCTGTTCTCTCTGCTATCACTGACCAACCGCGCCAGCTCCGGGCGAATCCCGGCGGTGCAGGCTGCCCTGTGTCAGAACGTGGTAGTCGCGTTATGCCTGCTGCCCGTGGCGGCACCGCAGTTGAGCGCAGTGAGCGCCATCGACTGGCTGTGGATCGGTTTGCTCGGGGTGTTCTGCACCGGCGTCGCTCACAGTCTGTTTGTCGCCAGCCTGGCAGTGATCAAGGCGCGGACTGCGGCAGTGGTTTTCGCCCTGGAGCCGGTTTACGGCATCACCGTGGCCTGGCTGCTGTTTGATGAAAACCCGACACTGCGCATGCTGATCGGTGGCGCGTTGATCCTCGTGGCGATCGTGGTTTCCAGCCGACTCTCGGGCGGCTCAAGCAAGAAAACCGTTGCGGCAGAAGCCGCCTCTCACTGAGTGCGGTCGTTGTGCCCCAGGTCGCGGTCCGGATCAATTTGATCGCGGACCCGCTGCTTCAGCACTTTAGCCTCCGGGAAACCGCCATCAGCCTTGCGCTCCCAGATCTGCACATCGTCACAGAAAATGTGAAACACCCCACCGGTGCCAGGCACCAGCGACACTTTGCCGAGGTCGTCACCAAAGGTGCTGAGCAGTTCCTGGGCCAGCCAGGCAGCACGCAACAGCCACTGGCATTGCGTGCAATAAGTGATGATGATTTCCGGTTTGCGTGCAGTCATGATCGGCGAAACTCCTGAGCCAGAGGTCGCCGCTATGATAGCCCGGCGAGCAGGTTCCGCGCTGTCTGCTTAAGCGGCTCGTTACCTTCCTTGAGCAACTCGTTGAGCAATTCGATGGCACTGTCCAGATCGCCGTCATCAATGCAGGTCTGGGCTTGTTCCAGTTTGCCGGCGCTGCTCGGCTCGGCCGGTTCCAGGTTCAACGGTTCCAACACCAGCGACTGGCCGGGATCGCTGAACTCGTTGAGAAAGGTGTCATCCAGAGACTGCGAGTCAGGCTCGGCGACCCATTCAAGTTCGGGCTCTTCCAGCGTCGAGTCGTCAGGCATTTCAAATACCTCGGGCAAGACGTGCAGGTTCGAGATGAACGGCGGCTCGACCGGCGCGGATTCGCTCGATGGCTTCGCGGCAGACGGCGAGTGTTCAAAAGGACTGATCAGGTCCCAACTCGAATCCATCGACAGGTCATCCAGGTTCAACTGGAACTCATCGTTGGGCACTGTTTGAGGTATTGAAGGCTTGGGGGG
The DNA here is from genome assembly GCF_054898165.1 of Pseudomonas sp. Hz4. Taxonomy (NCBI): domain Bacteria; kingdom Pseudomonadati; phylum Pseudomonadota; class Gammaproteobacteria; order Pseudomonadales; family Pseudomonadaceae; genus Pseudomonas; species Pseudomonas sp. Hz4. The sequence continues at coordinate 4,524,130 of NZ_CM142719.1, forward strand.
AGTGATTGGCGCTGCGACGGCCAACGGTACCGCACTGCTCAGTTTCGGGTGTTGGGCACGAATAGTCTGAAGTTTTTGCAGGTCGTATCCGGCGTCACGCAGGTTGTTTTCCTGTGCTTCGTAGGCGGGTACGTCACCCTGTTTACCCAGGACTTCCAACAACTGTACGGCCAGATCCGTGCGTTGTGGCTCCTTGATCAGCGCTTCGCGCAACAAACCGGCCGCTTCGGAAAAACGGCCATAGGCCAGATAGATACCCACCCCTTCGAGCACATCGCCTGCGGGCGTCTCTTCACCCGATTCGGTTGCTGGTTGCACGACCGGTTCTGCAGCGCGATTGAGCACCACCTCATGCAGTAATGGCAAAATAGGTAAAACGTCGGGCAATGCCTGAACCTGTTGTCGTTGGCGACGAACGAACAGCCCCAGCAAAACCATAGCTACCAGCGCCAGCAACCCTAAGATCAACAACCAGTGAGTAGGCTCAGGCTCTTCAACCGTGGGCGGCGCCGGAGCCACCACAACGGGCGCAACCGGCTCCACCGACGCTTGTTTGATTTCCGCCAATTGGGTTTGCAGTTCAGTCACCTGTTTTTTCTGGCCGGCGACCTGCTCCTCCTGAGCTTGAAGTTTCGCATTCAACCCATCGATGGTTGCTTGAAGCTGCTGGTTTTGCAGCACGCTGGCCGCCAGTTGTTCCGTAATCGGGTCACTCACAGGCGTGGCAGGAGGTTGATCGACGCGAGGGACTGGCGGCTTTTTGCCCTTCGCCGCAGGTGGCTGCGCAACGGCCGGCTCAACCGTCGGGAATCCAGAGGACTGAACGTCGGTGACCGGTTCGTCAGTGACGGGAACAATCCCCGGTGAACCCGGCGGATCGATCAGCACCGTGTACTCGCGCAGCACGCGCCCGTTGGGCTGATTGAGCTGTACCAGGAAATTCAGGAAGGGTTCATTGACTGGCTTGTTGGAGCTCACCCGGATCAGGCTGCGGTTACCGCGCAAGATCGGTGTGAATTTCAGATTGTTGAGGAAGAACACCCGATCGACACCGGCGCGGCTGAATTCATCCGGCGTTGCCAGACTGACCGAGAGCTCGCCCTCCTCCAGACCTGCGGCATCCACCAGGGCGATGTCGGCGCGCAACGGCTGATTCAGCGCCGAATGCAGGGTGATATCACCCAGGCCCAACGCGGGCGCCAATGCCGAGTAAGTGACAGCACCACCGACCAGAAACAGCCTGGCGCAACACCGCAAAACCACGTGCCAACTCTCGAGCATGAGCATCCCTTAGATAACCATAACCATCTTGTACGCGTTCGCACATCCGGTACGAACACGATATTGCCAAGTAGTTCTTTATAGTCTGCCCAACGGGGTATCTCAAAAGTCTGGCGCGCGGTTATGCCTCAAGATTTTTCCAGGTTGGCCAGAATATGCCCGTGGACACGCATGCAAACCTTCAAGTCCGCCTCATCGACGCCTTCGAACAACTCGTGGCGCAGTTGGGTGGCAATGGTTTCAATTTGTTCGATCAAGGGACGCGCCGGAGCACAGAGGACGATTTTCTTGGCCCGGCGGTCTTCCAGCACCGATTGACGTTGCACCAGTCCCTGGTTTTCGAGGCTGTCGAGCAGTCGCGCCAACGTCGGCCCTTCAACGCCGACGCTTTGCGCCAGTTCACGTTGAGTCGGGGCATCCTCGAAACGCGCCAGGTGCAGCAGCACCAGCCAGCGCGCCTGGGACAGACCCAGGCCAGCCAGACGGCGGTCCAGTTCGGCACGCCAGCCGCGCGACATCTGGGCCAGCTGCATGCCAAAGCGGTGTTGGTCGGTTAACGGCATAAAACACTCATGATTAGACTGAAATAGAGAAAAACTAATTATTAGTCAGCTAAGCATGGCCATTGGCTTGAGGCAAGGCTTGCTCTGTAGTGAATCGTTACATCACCGTAACAGGTCACTTAAACTTCAAATTCTGATTGCAGCGCCGCTCGAACACAGTACAAAACACCTTCCGGCACTCTCCCTGCGAACAGTGCCGCAATCTCCGACACGGGCGGCAACTCGCCCTCGCCGTCGAGGAACGCGTCCTGGACTTCGCCCATCAACTCTTCGGGCAGATCCAGCGCTTGCTCCAGCGACAACTGTTGCTTGCCAATCGCTTCGGCGAGCAGGGTGTAGACATTTTTTTCCGAGCATTGCAGCTGGCCGGCGATTTGCAACGGCGTCATGCCCGCTCGGGCCAGGGTGATCAGTTCGTGGCGCAAGTCGGCCACCACTTTCGGCGCCTCGACCTGCCCACCGAGGACTCCAAGGAAGGCCTCGCCATAACGCTCCAGTTTGCGCGCGCCAACACCACTGACCGTGGCCATTTCCGACAACGAGGTCGGCTGGCTGCGAAGCATTTCCAGCAGCGTCGAATCGGGAAAGATGACGTACGGCGGCACGCCATGCTCTTCGGCGAGCTTGCGACGCAAGGCGCGCAAGGCTTCCCACTGTTCGCGTTCTTCGCCGCGAACCAGTTGGCTCGCCTGGCTCTTGCTGCTTTTGGCAGTGGTTTGCGGCTTGAGGTCGCGGCGCAGTTCCAGGGTCACTTCACCCTTGAGCAATGGCCGACAGGTATCACTCAGACGCAGGCCGCCGTAACCTTCGAGGTCGATGTCCGCCAGACCTCGGGCAACAAGCTGTCGGAACAAGGAGCGCCACTCGCTCTCCCCCATCGCCTTGCCGACACCGTAAACCGACAGATGCTGATGGCCGAAGCTGCGGACCTTTTCGTTGTCCTTGCCCAGCAACACGTCCACCAGATGCCCGACGCCGTAGCGCTGGCCGGTGCGGTAGATCGCCGAGAGCGCCTGACGGGCCGGCTCGGTGGCGTCCCAGGTCTGCACGCCATCGACGCAATTGTCGCAGTGGCCGCAGGGCTCGGGCATGTCTTCATCGAAGTAGGCGAGCAGCGTTTGACGACGGCAACGGGTTTCTTCACAGAGCGAGAGCATGGCGTCGAGTTTGTGCTGTTCCAGTCGCTTGTGGCGCTCGTCGCCCTCGGAGTTCTGCAACATCTGCTTGAGCATCACCACGTCTTGCAGGCCGTAAGCCATCCAGGCGTCCGCCGGCAAACCGTCACGGCCGCCGCGACCGGTTTCCTGGTAGTAAGCCTCAAGGGATTTTGGCAAGTCGAGGTGAGCGACAAAGCGCACGTTGGGCTTGTCGATGCCCATGCCGAACGCCACGGTGGCGACCATGATCAGGCCTTCCTCGTTGAGGAAGCGCTTCTGGTGGTGAGCCCGGGTATCGTTGGGCAGACCCGCGTGGTACGGCAGCGCCGGGAAGCCTTGTTCGCTGAGGAACACCGCGACTTCGTCGACTTTCTTGCGCGACAGGCAATAGACGATACCGGCATCACTGCGCCGTTCGGCGAGGAACGCCAGCAATTGCTTGCGTGGCTGCTCTTTGGGCACGATGCGATAGAAGATGTTGGGGCGGTCGAAACTCGACAGGAAACGCTCCGCATCCTGAAGATGAAGGCGGTCGACGATTTCTTCCCGGGTGCGCTTGTCGGCGGTCGCGGTCAGGGCGATACGCGGAACGTTGGGGAACAATTCCGCCAACTGGCCCAGTTGCAGGTATTCGCGGCGGAAGTCGTGGCCCCATTGGGACACACAGTGGGCTTCGTCGATGGCGAACAGGGAGATTTCAAGGCTTTGCAGGAAAGCCAGCATCCGTGGCTGAACCAGACGCTCAGGCGCGAGATAAAGCATTTTCACTTCACCGCGCTTGATCCGCGTGGCCAGATCACGTTGCTGCTCGGCGCTGAGCGTAGAGTTCAATGCAGCGGCGGCGACACCCAGCTCTTCGAGGGTGGCGACCTGGTCGTCCATCAGGGCGATCAACGGCGACACCACCACCGCCAGGCCTTCGCGCAACAGCGCCGGCACCTGGAAGCACAAGGACTTGCCGCCACCGGTAGGCATCAGCACCAGGGCGTCGCCGCCACTGGCCACGCGCTCAATGATTGCACCCTGACGGCCACGGAAACTGTCGTAGCCGAAGATGTCCTTGAGGACGCGTTGAGCCTGTTCGAGCATAGAAACTCCAAAAATCACAAAAACATCCCTGCAAGGCTGGTTCAGAACCACGAAGGCTGCGCCGACAAATCGTAAGTGCGCATTGCATGACGCTTCACATTTCAGCCGCGACGCCGGCAGGGCATCACAAAACGCGCGAGTATACCCGACCCCTGTCCGGCAAAGGGCGCCGCTGATAAGAGGCCTGTGGGCGCAAATATGCCGCGCGGCTGGCCTGAGTGCTCAAGAAGGCCTAGAATTCGCGCATCTGTTTAATTCCCAAGGTAGCCCTTTAATGTCCTTCGCTGAGCAATTAACCCGCCTGCAAGTCTTCCTCGACGCCGACGAACTGCATGACGAGGCGCTGGACTACGTGGCCGCCCACGGCTACCTCACTGCGCTGTCGATCTGTTCCGAAACCGTTCCCGACCGAGAATGGATCGACGCCCTCTTCGCCGAAGAGCCGCATTACGCCGACGACACCGAGCGTGAAGCGATTGAATCCACCCTGCTGCTGCTCAAGGCTCACATCGCCCGCCAATTGGCTGCCGATGAAGAATTCGAGCTGCCATGCGACCTGGACCTGGGCGAGGAGCCGGACGATTCCGACCTGCGCGGCTGGTGCATCGGTTTCATGGAAGGCGTGTTCCTGCGCGAAGCGGCCTGGTTCGAAACCGCCGAAGACGAAGTCAGCGAAATGCTGTTGCCGATCATGGTCGGTTCGGGTCTGTTCGACGAACAGCCCGAGTTCGAAGACATCGCCAAAGACGCCAACCTGATGGACGACATGATCGTGCAGATCCCGGAAGCCCTGACCGCGCTGTACCTGCTGTGCAACGCACCTGACGAAAAACCGGCGATCCTCAAGCCTCGTCACCACTAAGGTTTTGCCTATGGACAACCCCATAGGCAACCGCTCCCTGATGTTGCGTTACGTGCTGCTGGCCATCGGCTGGCTGAGCGTAGCGCTGGGGGTGATCGGGATTTTCCTGCCGGTGTTGCCCACCACGCCCTTCCTGCTGCTGGCGGCCGCTTGCTTCGCCCGCAGTTCTCCACGCTTCTATCATTGGCTGGTTGAGCATCCACGGCTTGGGCCGTGGGTTCGCGATTACCTGAGTGGCAACGGCATCCCGCTTAAAGGCAAGGTCTACGCCATCGGGCTGATGTGGGCGAGCATCCTGCTCTCCTGCTATTTGGTGCCCCTGCCTTGGGCGCGGGGTTTCATGCTCACCAGCGCCGTTTTGGTGACCGTCTACATCCTCAAACAGAAAACCCTGCAAAAGCCCTGAGCCCTGATCGTTCACTCCGCGTGGGAACGATCATGCCGCCTCGGTCCGACGATCAACCCTACCTTTCAAAAAACACCGCCTAGACTTCAGGCATCTGCACCCGAGCAGCCAGACATGTCCCGCAGTCCGCGTAGTCCTGGAGGGTCAACGCTCCGACTTCGGCTCGGCGGATGGCTGTTGCTGATCACTTTTCTATTGGCCGGGCTGGGCAGTGTCTGGGCCAACTGGGATTTTGCGCAGATTCTGCAAACCGCAGAAAAACGCTACGGCACCCTCGACCCGGAACGGGGACGGATCAAGGCCTGGGGTCAGATGCTGCAAAGCGAAGTCAATGCCCCCGAGCGCGAGCAACTGAACGCGGTCAATCGTTTCTTCAATCAGCAACTGAGCTTTCTGGACGACACCCGCATCTGGCGTGAGACCGATTACTGGGCCACGCCCGTCGAATCCCTGATCAAGGGTGCCGCTGACTGCGAGGACTACGCCCTGGCGAAATATTTCAGCCTGCGCCACCTCGGGATTCCCAGCGAAAAACTGCGCATCACCTACGTCAAAGCCCTGACCCAGAACCAGGCACACATGGTGCTGACGTTCTACAACAGCCCCACGGCCGATCCGCTGGTGCTGGATAACTTGATCGGCGAAATCCGCCCCGCCTCCCAACGCAAAGACCTGCTGCCGGTGTACGCCTTCAACGCCGAAGGCCTGTACTTGCCGGGAGCCAATGGCAGTAAACGCAGCAGCGACTCGAAAAACCTGTCGCGCTGGCAGGACGTATTGAAAAAGATGCAGGCCGAAGGGTTCGCCGTCGGCGACGGCTAGCCATCCTAGCAAGGAGCGTTTATGTCACTGCGCAAACAGTTGTTTCTCGCCATTTGCCTGTTCTTGCTAGTGGCCTTCAGTGGCAGTTTTTTTGTCAGCCTGGAAAGCTCTCGCGACCAGATGCTCGGCCAGTTGCGCTCCCATGCCCAGGACGCCGCCACGGCGCTGGGCCTGTCGCTCACCGCACAGATCGACGACCCGGCGATGACCGAACTGATGGTCAGTTCGATTTTCGACAGCGGCTATTTCAGCAGCATCCGAGTCATCAACATCGAGAATGAGCAGGTGCTGGTGGAGCGCAGCGTATCGGCGAAAATCGAGGGCGTTCCCACCTGGTTTGTCAGTTTGGTCAACCTGCACCCACCCGGTGGCGAAGCGCTGGTCATGCGTGGCTGGGTGCAGGCGGCACGGGTCGAAGTGCTGAGCAACCCGAAATTCGCCCTGGCCAAACTCTGGGACAGCACCCTCGGCAGCCTGATCTGGCTGCTGATTTGCGGACTGCTCAGCGCCGTGTGTGGTGGCTGGTTATTGCGGCGGCAATTTCGTCCACTCGACACCATGGTCAAACAGGCCGAAGCCATCAGCAAACGCGAGTTCCTCAGTCTGCCAAAACTGCCGCACACACCGGAGTTGAAACGCGTGGTACTGGCCATGAACCAGATGGTCGAGAAGCTCAAAGCGCTGTTCGCCGAAGAGGTCGCGCGCAGTGAAAAGCTGCGGGCCGAATCCTATCAGGACAGCCTGACAGGCCTGGCCAATCGACGCTTGCTGGATGAGCAACTGGACGACCAACTGCTGGTCTCCGAGCAGAGCAGCAACGGCCATTTGCTGATACTGCGGATCAACGACCTGGTCGGACTGAACCAGCGTCTGGGCGGCCAGCGCACTGACGCGTTGATCAGCACCGTCGGTGAACTGCTCAAGCGTCTGACCCAACTTGCGGAGCGTCGCACCTGGCTGGCAGCACGTAATCGCGGTGGCGAGTTCAGCCTGTTGACACCGGGCCTCGACGCCAAGGACGCGGCACGCCTGGCTTCCGAAATCAGCGCCACCCTGGAAAACCTGCGCTTGACCGGCGCCAGCGATTGCACGCCGGTGGCGCACTTGGGGATCGTTGCGTTCCAACCCGGTGAGCCCGCCAGTGACGTGCTGATGCGACTGGATCAGGTGTTGACCCAAGCCCAGCGACATCCCGAGCGCCCGTGGGTCCACTTGGCCTATTCCAACACCGCGCCGGACCCGTATCAAAACGACTGGCAAACCTGGATCGACGACGCCTTGAACCAAGGCAAGATGCAGTTGTATTTCCAACCCGTCGTGCAATGCGCCGACACCAGCCAAGTGTTACATCACAAAGTCCTCGCGCGCCTGCTCGATCCACAGGGCGAGGCGATAGCTGCCGGGCATTTCCTGCCGTGGATCGAACGCCTCGGCTGGTCGGCACGGTTCGACCTGGCGATACTCGAAGCCACCCTCGACTACCTCGTCATCAATCGTTGGCCCCTGGCGTTAAGCCTGTCCGGCAGCACCCTGCGCGACCCGGCGCAGCTGCAACACATCCTCCACATGCTCGAATCACTGCCCGAACTCGCGTCCCTGCTGATTCTGGAAATCGACGAACGCGAATTGCCCCCTCAGGAAGAACTGCAACGCCTGAGCCATAGCTTGCTCAACACCGGTTACCGCATTGGTTTGCAACATTTTGGTGGCAGCTTTAGTCAGATCGGCAATCTGACTCAACTGGGGCTGGCTTACTTGAAAATCGACGGCGCGTACATCCGTCACATTGATGAGCAGAGTGATAAAAAGCTGTTCATCGAGGCGATTTTTCGGGCGACCAACAGCATTGATTTGCCGTTGATTGCGGAGATGGTCGAGACCAAAGGGGAACTGGAGGTGATCCGGGAGTTGGGGTTGTTTGGGGTGATGGGAGGATTGATCGGGCCGCCGGAGCCGATGTAGTTTTGCAACGCCCCATGTCCATGGTGTTCACCTGTTTTCATTCACAGTAGAATCCACGCCCTATATGTTCCCCGGAAACATCACCTCTGCCGCAGCCTGGCATCGGTCCGCATGGAGGAAGGTCTGTGAAACTGATCAGGCTGGAGCTGGAAAACTATCGCTGCTTCCCCACACTCACTCTCGAGATCGATGCACAACTGACCTTGTTGGTTGCACGAAATGGCCAGGGCAAAACCAGCCTACTGGATGCTATTAAGGTTGCATTGTGGCCCTATGTCCGCGGCTTTGACCTTGGCAGCGCTACCAATGACCTTACGGGGATACATCCTGATGACGTTTTTCTGCGTCCAGTCAAAGCGCATCAGATGGAACCTTCACTGCCCGCTAGCCTTACCGCCCATGCTCTTTTTCAAGGCGAAGAATGGCATTGGACACGTCGCAGGGAAAGTATCCGCAAAGCAACGAAAACGCGTGAGGATATCTATGCCAGCAAACTGGAAGGCAGAGCTCAAGTACTTGAAGCTGAGATCTTTCATGGTGTTTCCCGAGATCATTTGGAATCGTTCGATTTACCCGTTCTGGCTTACTACGGCACCGGCCGACTCTGGAGCCATAAAAAACTGACAGCCGCGTTTGAAAAAGCCGAAAACGCTGAGTTTTCGAGAACCTATGGCTATCGCGACTGCCTTGACCCGGCCTCCAGCTATAAACACTTTGCCAAATGGTACACACGAATTTTCCGCAGCTATCGTGAAGAACAAATTCGTAATCTTGAGCGTGGAAAGCTCAGCATTGACGTGAAGGACGAGTTCGCACATCCGGTTCTAGCGGTGCAGAACGCGGTGAATGCTGTCCTGGCAACTCAAACAGGATGGCGAGATCTGGCCTATAGCAGTGAGTTCGCCGATCTGGTGCTTGAGCATCCAGTTCACGGAGCATTGAAGGTCAGCCAGCTTAGCCACGGGATTCGCAACATTGTCGCCCTGGCTGCCGATATCGCGTACCGCTGCGTCAAACTCAACCCTCATTTGGGCATCCTCGCCCCTCGAAAAAGTACTGGGGTTGTGTTGATTGACGAGGTCGACATGCACCTTCACCCCGCGTGGCAGCAAACCGTCATACCGGATCTGCTCGGGGCTTTCCCGTGTATCCAGTTCATTGTGACAACACACAGTCCTCAAGTAATCACGTCGGTGCCAGCGCACTGTATTCGCGTTCTGCAAACCGTAACCGACGAGACTGGGCGACGGGTCACAGTGAGCAATGTGGATCAACAAACTCAGGGCGTCGCCAGCTCGCAAGTGCTCGCTTACGTCATGGATGTCGACCCGACGCCCGACAATGAGCCTGCTCAAAAACTGAGCGAGTACATGGCGCTTATCCAGCAGGACCTGCATGAGTCAACAGAGGGCCTGGCACTCCGAGAGTACCTTGATGAACATTTCGACACTCAACATCCCAGCATGCTCAACTGCCACAGGCTGATCAGACTGGAAACGTTCAAACGTAAACAGCTGACAAAATAGTAAGAAAAGGGAATCGGGCACATGCGAAAGCTTGTTCGGGGTGAAGGAGCGCACTGCCTTACCCGCTACTGACATGGATTACACAGGTGGTCGCTGGAGTCGCCGACGCCACCGGAGCGTGAGCAGATCTGGGAGCATTTGCGAGCCATGCAAGATACTCGTTGCGCCTACTGCGAAGCCGATATCAGCAAACACACCAATGCGCAAATCGAACACTTTCGACAGCGAGAAAGATACCGCCAAGGTACTTTCGATTGGAGCAATCTGTTCGGCTCATGTAAACGGGAAGAATCGTGTGGGAATTTCAAGGACCGATGCCGCCCCTATGATCACACCGTCCTGATAAAGCCCGATGAAGACAACCCTGACGACTATTTCATTTTCGTCAGCGACGGCACCATTGCACCACGTGCAAATCTGGATGTCCGGTTACGCCACAGAGCAGTCGAAACCTTGCGCATCTTCAATCTGGATGCTGAAAATGGTGCCCTTCGTGAAATGAGGCGTGAAGCTGTCCGCGGCAGCCTGGATACAGCCGAAGCACTTCAACAGCTGTTTCTGGAGAACCCGGATAGCGAAGACTTTCAGCAGTTTCTTAAAGAAGAAATCCTGGAAACCGCCCAACTGCCCTTTGCGACGGCGATTCGCCATACGTTATCGGTGTGCCTTTGACGGGATGCGAAATGGGTGCGAAATAAAGACGAATTTATTTATCCGTCCCTGTCTTACCCAAGTTTTGAGTGAACAATAAAACTGCGATGTTTAATCGACACCTTCAGATACTCACTCAGGCTACACAGCCTTGCGCCATTGCCTACGGTTACGCCAGAATCCGTCGGTTTGTGCACCTTGGGGCTGCTCGGTAACTTGATTCCCGTCACTGCCCATCAGTGATCGGGTTTAGCAGCCTGGGGTTATAAGTAAGGTGCACAAGCTCTTGTCAGTCGGGCATTCCCATGCCTGCACTTGATGGTGGCTGTGCGCAGGGCGCCTTCGGGCGCGCCGGCGTTGCTAGCTTCCCCGGTCTGCTAACCTGCGTACAGCTGCCTCCCTCTCGTTTAGCAGCAGGAGGGTTGGCACCCAATCAGAGAAGCCGGCTTATGTTCAAAGTTCCGCCCAATCCACCGGAAACCGACGACGTTTCCCCCTACGATTCCCTCGACTCCAAAAAACTCCACGAAGCCGCCCACCGCGCCCTCGATCACTACCTCGACCTGGCCGCCCACATCAAAGCCACCCCGCGCACACCCGGCACTATGTTCACCGTCAATCCGGAGCTCGATACCGAAACCCTGCTGGCCCACGCTTGCGAGTCGCTGGCCTCGGCCAATGTCATGACCATGGACCTGGCGGATCAAATGGAGGGGCCGAGTCGCAATTCCCTGTTGGGTATTGCGCAAATCATCATGCTGGGGGAGCTGGCGGTGAATCGGGCGCTGGACAACATCGATCCGCAGGACTAGCGAGGGACTTGTGACGAGGGTGCTTGCTCCCTCGCCACAAAGGTTTGGTCAGCGGCACCGCGTGCGCAGAGTCTGGGGCCGCTTCGCTACCCAGCGGGAGCAAGCTCCCTCGCCACAGGGATCGCGGTTCATCAGATGAACCGCGTTATCGTTCATCGCGAGCACGCTCGCAATGAACGATGCTAAGGACAACAAAAAAACCCGCCATCCCTTACCACAGGGATGGCGGGTTTTATCGTTTCAGGTCACACCGTATCCACCTTCAACGAATGGTCATTGAGCATGCCGTTGATGATCGTCGCCGTATCGTGCCCACCCGCAATCACCCCACCCGCCCCCGGCGTTACGCCGTAATGGCTGGCCAGATTCACACCCGCGAGATCGATGGTCTGGTTTGGCGCGGCACCGGCCATGACGCTGACGTCGATACTGGTGACCAGTGAGGCGCCGCTGCCGGTGACTTTGAAGTGCAGGTAGTCATCCAGCGACGCCGTGGTGCCGTTTTCCCCTTGCAGCAGTTGCGACAGGTCGAGTTTGTCGATGCCCGGTGTGAAGTCGGTGACCACGTCGTGGCCGCTGTTGCTTTTGAGCCACTGGAAGGTGTCGGCGCCGCTGCCCCCGGTGAGGGTGTTGCTGCCCAGGCCGCCAATCAGGAAGTCATCGCCGCCCCCGCCGTTGAGCATGTCGTTACCCAGGCCGCCGTTGATGATGTTGTTGTGGTTGTCGCCGGTGAGGGTGTCGTTGAAGTTCGAGCCGGTCAGGTTTTCGATCGCAGTCAAGCTGTCGGTCCCGGCGCCCACGGTGTTCTGCGGGGTGAGCAGGCTCAGATCAACGGTGACGCCGGCCGTGGCGTGGGCATAGCTCGCCGTGTCGACGCCGGTGCCGCCGTCGAGCAGGTCGTTGCCCGCGCCGCTGAACAGCAAGTCATTGCCAGCGCCGCCGTGCAATTCGTTATTGCCCGAGCCTGCGGTGAGCACGTCGTTGCCGTCGCCGGCATTGATAACGTTGTTGCCGGTGCCCGCCACCAATACATCATCGCCCGCCGTCCCGGTGAGGGTGTGGCCGTTCTGATAGGTGATGGTCACGGCGGCGCTATCGCTGCCGCCATGGCTGTCGTTGGCGGTGTAGGTGCCGTGGTAGTCCGGGGCGACATCGTGGGCCCCGGCATAATTGACGGTCATGGTCAGTTGGTAGTTTTCCGCCCCCTTCCCGCTGCTGCCCGGCCCCTCGTTGTCGATGTTGGTGATGTGGATCTGGTACGTGCCGTCAGACGTTGCGGTGATGGTCTGGCCGTCGGCGATGGCCGTGTAAGCACCGCCGTTGAGCGAGTACTCCAGGGTGATGTGGCCGGCCGCCAGATTGTGGTCGAGGTTGAGGGTTTCACCCTGTTTGAGGTTGACGGTGATGCGGTCCTCATCATTGCTATTGTTGGCGTTGACCGACCCCAGCGCCCCGCTGACTACCAACACCGCCGTCATGGCCGCCGTGTTGGCGACGAATGCACTGCGGGCGATGGTCACCGCCTGCGCGTTATTGCCGGTGAAGCTGAAGTTTTGATGGGTGCCGGTGAAGTCCGTACCTTTGGCAATCCAACCGGTGTTGAAGGTGGTCGGCGATGCGCTGAGCGGATCGCCGTTGGGGTCGGTGTCGTTGGCCAGCAACAACTCGCCCGGCACCACGACACTGCCCGACAGCACGTTGGTGATGACGTGGTCATCGACCGCCACCGGTGGCGCATTCGAAATGACCGTCAACGTCGAGCTGGCCAGGTCGCCGCCGTTGTCGCTGATCGCTGTGATGCAGCTGTTGTTCACGTCGATGGTGATGGTGGTGGTGCTTTCGTCACCGTCAGCATCGCGCAAGGTGTAGGTGAACGTGTCGCTCGCACCGGGGCCGTTCACGGCGTTGGGGTTGCTGTGGTATTCAGCGTTGCCGTTGGCGTCCAGCGTCAGGTAACCGTAGGTGCCATTGATCTGGCTGTTCAGGCCGCCGATGACCGGGGTCGAGGTGTCTGAACCGGCGCGCACGCCGATCACTCCGCCACTGACGGCGGGGCCATCGGCGCCGCCGACGTCGTTCCACAGCACGTTGCCGCTGATGATGCCGCCTTCGGCGACCGAGGCCGTGTCGGCATGGGCGATCGGCACGTCATCGACGATGTTGACCACGATCGTGCTGGTGACGACATTGCCCAGGGAATCGGTGGCGTGGTAGGTGAACGTTTCACTCTGGGTGTTGGCGCCGTCGTTCGCCTGCGGCGTGGTGCTGGCCGGCGAGGTCAAGGTGTAGGTGTAGGTGCCGTTGGGGTTGAGCAGGATTTGCCCGTAGGTGCCCGTGGCGCTGCCGACCAGCGTGTAGGTGATCGCACCGGTGGCACCGGTGACGGCGCCGACCAAGGTGCCACTGGCGGTTTCGCCGATGTGGCCCGGCTCGCTGCCGGTGACGGTCCCGGCCGCCAGATCCTGGCCGTCCTTGTTCAGGTCGAGGGCTTTTTCGTACACGGTCACGTCGTTGTCGCTGACCGCTGTGATGCAGCTGTTGTTCACATCGATGGTGATCGTCGTGGTGCTTTCATCACCGTCAGCATCGCGCAAGGTGTAGGTGAACGTGTCGCTCGCACCGGGGCCGTTCACGGCGTTGGGGTTGCTGTGGTATTCAGCGTTGCCGTTGGCGTCCAGCGTCAGGTAACCGTAGGTGCCATTGATCTGGCTGTTCAGGCCGCCGATGACCGGGGTCGAGGTGTCTGAGCCGGCGCGCACGCCGATCACTCCGCCACTGGCGGCGGGGCCATCGGCGCCGCCGACGTCGTTCCACAGCACGTTGCCGCTGATGATGCCGCCCTCCGCTACCGAGGCCGTGTCGGCATGGGCGATCGGCACGTCATCGACGATGTTGACCACGATCGTGCTGGTGACGACATTGCCCAGGGAATCGGTGGCGTGGTAGGTGAACGTTTCACTCTGGGTGTTGGCGCCGTCGTTCGCCTGCGGCGTGGTGCTGGCCGGCGAGGTCAAGGTGTAGGTGTAGGTGCCGTTGGGGTTGAGCAGGATTTGCCCGTAGGTGCCCGTGGCGCTGCCGACCAGCGTGTAGGTGATCGCACCGGTGGCACCGGTGACGGCGCCGACCAAGGTGCCACTGGCGGTTTCGCCGATGTGGCCCGGCTCGCTGCCGGTGACGGTCCCGGCCGCCAGATCCTGGCCGTCCTTGTTCAGGTCGAGGGCTTTTTCGTACACGGTCACGTCGTTGTCGCTGACCGCTGTGATGCAGCTGTTGTTCACATCGATGGTGATCGTCGTGGTGCTTTCATCACCGTCAGCATCGCGCAAGGTGTAGGTGAACGTGTCGCTCGCACCGGGGCCGTTCACGGCGTTGGGGTTGCTGTGGTATTCAGCGTTGCCGTTGGCGTCCAGCGTCAGGTAACCGTAGGTGCCATTGATCTGGCTGTTCAGGCCGCCGATGACCGGGGTCGAGGTGTCTGAGCCGGCGCGCACGCCGATCACTCCGCCACTGGCGGCGGGGCCATCGGCGCCGCCGACGTCGTTCCACAGCACGTTGCCGCTGATGATGCCGCCCTCCGCTACCGAGGCCGTGTCGGCATGGGCGATCGGCACGTCATCGACGATGTTGACCACGATCGTGCTGGTGACGACATTGCCCAGGGAATCGGTGGCGTGGTAGGTGAACGTTTCACTCTGGGTGTTGGCGCCGTCGTTCGCCTGCGGCGTGGTGCTGGCCGGCGAGGTCAAGGTGTAGGTGTAGGTGCCGTTGGGGTTGAGCAGGATTTGCCCGTAGGTGCCCGTGGCGCTGCCGACCAGCGTGTAGGTGATCGCACCGGTGGCACCGGTGACGGCGCCGACCAAGGTGCCACTGGCGGTTTCGCCGATGTGGCCCGGCTCGCTGCCGGTGACGGTCCCGGCCGCCAGATCCTGGCCGTCCTTGTTCAGGTCGAGGGCTTTTTCGTACACGGTCACGTCGTTGTCGCTGACCGCTCTGATGCAGCTGTTGTTCACGTCGATGGTGATCGTCGTGGTGCTTTCATCACCGTCAGCATCGCGCAAGGTGTAGGTGAACGTGTCGCTCGCACCGGGGCCGTTCACGGCGTTGGGGTTGCTGTGGTATTCAGCGTTGCCGTTGGCGTCCAGCGTCAGGTAACCGTAGGTGCCATTGATCTGGCTGTTCAGGCCGCCGATGACCGGGGTCGAGGTGTCTGAACCGGCGCGCACGCCGATCACTCCGCCACTGACGGCGGGGCCATCGGCGCCGCCGACGTCGTTCCACAGCACGTTGCCGCTGACGATGCCGCCTTCGGCGACCGAGGTTGCGTCGGCATGGGCGGTCGGCAGGTCATCGACGATGTTGACGTTGATTTGCCCGGTCGCCGTACTGCCGTCTGTATCGGTGGCGACGACGTCGAAATTCTCGGTGATGCTGTTGGCGCCGTCACCGGCTGGATGGGTTTCATTGTCGTTGAGGGTGTAGCTGTAACTCACAACCCCCGTGGCCGGGTTGTAGCCGGTGACGATCAGGGTGTTGCCCAACGGGGTGGTGATCGACTGCGGGAAGCCTGCTGCAACGCCACCGCTGATCACGTTAATCCCACCGATGCTCAGGCTGGTCAGCCCGTCTGGAGCAGACACGCTGAACGTGCCGGTCTTGGTCAGTGCCCCAGGGTTGGGGGCCGAACCGTCGGCCAGGTTGGCCTCATTGAGGGTCAGTTCGCCCCCTGCCACCGACAGGCCGGTGAGGGTGACCGGATTGTTCGGCACATCAGGAACAACCGGTGTCACAGGAACAACGCCTGTCCCTCCTGAACCACCTGCACCACCTGCACCACCCGCACCACCCGCACCACCCGCACCGTTGTCGCCGTTATCAGGGTCACCAGCCAGACGTTCGAGGAGAAATTCGGGAATACCGTTGAAGCCTGCGGTAGGAAAACCAATAGTCGGATCTACCCGCCCCCCCACCTCTTCGAGCATGACGAAACTGTGGCCGCCTCCCAGTGCATCACCGGGTGCGCCGGTCGAGCCAGGTCCGGCCGCCGTGGCTTCAGCGGTCTGGGTCGGGTCGTCGCCGGCAGCGATCGCTTTTTGCAGTTGTTCGACATCGGTCAGTTGCGCCTGAGTTGGCGTCACCGCTTCAGCGGTGTCTACATGGGGCGCCTGATGCGCGAGTAACTGAGGCGTCATCTCCAGACTGCTATCACGCCCGAGGGTCAGTTCCTGTCCATTTTGCAGATGCACCGCCACCGCGCCTTCGGCCCCGGTGACTAGCTGATCGCCGGCGAACAATCGATCCCCCTCGACCAGCGCGCGTCGGGTGCCATCGCTCGCGACCGCGAACACCTGACCAATAACCTTACTGACGATACCGATGAGCGTAGCCATGTGCACTTCCTCCGCTGCCAACCACTGTCGGCATCCTGTTTTTGCGAAGAACGTGCTCATGGTTCCAACGGGTTACCTGGCGGAATCGCCTGATGGCAGTGGTTACCTGAAGTAAGCCGCTGCCCTGGCGCCGTTCTCGCCAAGCCTGCCGCTCGCGGGCGACGTGTCTGCTGCGCGATAAAAACCTATGCAATCAATGGCATCGGGATCCACTTGCGCAACAACTTGCCCTTCGAGCGATGCGTAACGATCTTGATCCACTAGAGTGACAAAAAACCGTCACCCCCTAGGTCGTCCGCTTCCCTCCCCTCCAGCACTTCCCCGCCCTATGTCGATATGTAATTGGAACTTTCCTCAAGCCCCGCGAAGCTCCCTAACGCTCCTAAATCAAGGGCTTTCGCAGTGAACAATGTGCTGGATTTAGCAGGGCGCATAAGTTTTTTTTGGCATAAGCCTTATGAGAAATACTTCTTAGGTTCTCTCTAAAATGTTCTTAGCTCTGTTGTTACAAGAGTGAAACGGTTTTCACTACAAATGTCGTCAAATATTTGGCGAATGATAAGCACCATTAGGATTCAGGGAGAGGCACCCATGCGCGTACTAACCCCCCTATGCAGCGCAATTCTGCTGGCGATGGCCTGCACTTCTCAGGCCCAAGCCATGTCATTGACGGAGGCGATCCAGAGCACCATCGCGACCCACCCGGAGCTGGCGTCACGTGTGGACAGCCGCCTCTCGGCCGATGAGCAAGTTAAAGTCGCCAAAGGAGGCTTTTATCCATCGGTTGATCTGAATGCCGCCTACGGGCGCGGGTACAGCGATAACACCAGCACCCGGGCATTTGGCAATCACCACACCGAAATCCTGACTTACACCCAATCGGAATTGCGCCTGCGGCAGATGCTTTTCGATGGTTTCAACACCGCCAATGAAGTCCAGCGCACCAAAGGTGTGGTCAATTCCCGGGCCTATTACGCTCAGGGCACCGCACAGGATCTGGCCCTGCGCACCATCGAGGTCTACCTCGAAGTGCTCAAGCGCCGCGAACTGGTAACCCTGGCCACGAACAACCTGCAGGCTCACTTGCGGGTCAACGATCAGATTGGTCTGCGCACCCAGCGCGGTATTGGCAGCAACGCCGACTCCGACCAGTCCGTCGCTCGCCGGGCACTGGCGCAAAACAACCTCGATACCGCTGAAGTCGACCTCGCGGACGCCGAGTCGAACTTCCACGCCGTCGTGGGGCGCATGCCCGATGAACTCGAAACACTGCCCTCGACCCGCGGCGAATTGCCCGCCACCCTGCAGGAAGCCCAGCAAAGCATGGTGGAAAACAACCCGTACCTGAAATCTGCCCAGGCCGATGTGCAATCGGCCGAGAGCCAGTACGAAGTGGCCAAGTCGCCGTTCTACCCTCGTTTCGACGCCGAAGCCGCCGTGGGTGCAAACAACAACGTGCAGGGCGATGAAGGCCACGACAACGAATGGCGGGTCGGCGTAGTGATGAACTACAACCTGTTCCGCGGTGGCAGCGACAAGGCTCGCCTGGCCTCCAATGCGCACCAGATCAACCAGGCGATGGACATCCGCAACAATGCCCTGCGCCAACTCAACGAGAACATTCACCTGGCCTGGAACGCCATGGTCAACGCCAAGAAACAAATCCCGACCGCCCGCGAATACGCGGACACCAGCGGGCGCGTACGCGTGGCGTATCAGGACCAGTTCGGCCTCGGTCAACGCACCCTGCTCGACCTGCTGGACAGTGAAAACGAGCTCTACAACGCCAACCGCCGTTACACCGAAGTGCGCTACACCGAGGAGTACTCGATGTACCGCGTGCTGGCGAACATGGGTCAGTTGCTGAGCAAACAACGGGTGGTGTTACCCGCCGATGCGATCGCCCAGACCGAAGTGAAAAACGAAGCCCGTTTGCCTGAACTGAAATAGCTCACTGGGAGCGATCAATGTGACCAGCATGGAACCCGGCAACATCGGTGTCGATCCGCGCCTGAGCTTCGATGACCCGCTTCTGGACGGTCTGTTGATCCTCTGCAAACTCCACGGCGCGACGGTCAGTCGCGCCAGCCTGAGTGCCGGGCTCCCCCTGAACAAGCAACGCATGAGCCTGGACTTGCTGCCTCGCGCAGCAGCCCGGGCCAGTTTGCAGGCGCGATTGCTGCGTCGTGAACTGGCGGATATTTGCGCCCTCAATCTGCCTGTGATGCTGATCCTCAACAACGGCCGTACCGCCATTCTGCGACGCTTTGGCGATGACGGTCAGTTGCTGATTCTGCCCAGCGAAGCCGACGGTGGTGAACAATGGGTCAGCCGCGTTGAGCTGGCCGAGAATTACAGCGGCCAGGCCTTGTACGCGCGACCACGGCATGAACTCGAAGACTTGCGCTCACCGCTGGTACCACGCGTGGAGGCGTGGTTTCGCGACACCTTGAAGCTGTCGAAGTGGTTGTACAGCGACGCGATCCTGGCGAGTTTTTTGATCAACCTGCTGGGGTTGATGGTGCCACTGTTCGTGATGCAGACCTACGACCGGGTGGTGCCGAACCAGGCCACGTCGACCTTGTGGGTGCTGTCCATCGGCTTGCTGATCGGCACCGGCTTCGAACTGGTGCTGCGGGTGGTGCGCGCGCACCTGCTGGACACCGCGGGGAAGAAAACCGACGTGATCCTTTCGGCCACGTTGTTCGAACGCATTACCGGCATGGCGATGAAAGCCCGGCCGGCGACCATCGGTGGTTTTGCCCAAAGCATTCACGACTTCCAGGGCCTGCGGGAATTCCTTACCGCGGTAACGCTGACCAGCCTGATCGACCTGCCCTTTGCCGTGCTGATGCTGGTGGTGATCGGCCTGCTCGGCGGCTGGCTGGTGGTGATTCCGCTGCTGGCGTTTCCGATCACGATCCTCTTCGCGATGGTGATTCAGGTGCGTCTGCGCGATACCGTGCAGAAAAGCCTGACCCTGGGTGCCGAACGCCAAGCACTGCTGATTGAAACCCTCGGCGGCCTGGAAACCCTCAAGGCCTGCAGCGCCGAAAGCGAACGCCAGCACACATGGGAAAGCACCCACGGCGCGCTCACCCGTCTCGACAGCCATGCACGCAACCTCTCGGCGCTGGCCACCAACGGCACGCTGTTCATTCAGCAATTCTCCGGCATGGCGACCATCGTCGCCGGGGTCTACAGCATCATCGCCGGCAACCTCAGCGTCGGCGCGCTGGTGGCGACCTACATGCTCGGCAGCCGGGTGCTCGCGCCGCTGGGGCAGATTGCCGGTTTGATCACTCGCTATCAGCAAGCGCAACTGACCATGAAAAGCACCGATGCGCTGATGTCCTTGCCGCAGGAACGCGACGCCAAACAACGGCCACTGGAGCGCACACAACTGCAAGGTGCGCTGGACGTCAGCAGCGTGACGTTCCACTACAACGGCCAGAACGCTCCCGCCCTGGCCAACATCAGCTTCAGCGTGAAACCCGGCGAGCGGATCGGCATCATCGGCCGCAGCGGCTCGGGCAAAAGTACGTTGGCGCGACTGGTGATGGGGTTCTACGCACCGGAAGAGGGCCAGTTGCTGCTTGATGGCCTGGACTTACGGCAACTGGACGTCGCCGACCTGCGCCAGCAAATCGGTTACGTCGCCCATGACCTGCCGCTGTTGGCCGGCAGCCTGCGCGACAACCTGACCCTCGGTGCCCGCTACATCAGTGATTCACGGATGCTCGAAGTCGCCGAGCTGACCGGCGTCACCGAGCTGGCTCGTCAGCATCCGCAAGGCTTCGACCGGCCAGTGGGCGAACGCGGACAACTACTGTCCGGCGGGCAACGTCAGGCGGTCTTGCTGGCCCGCGCGTTATTGCTGGATCCGCCGATCATGTTGCTCGACGAACCCACCAGCGCCATGGACAACAGCAGCGAAGACGTTCTGCGACAAAAACTCCACGGCTGGGTGCAGGGCAAAACCCTGCTGCTGGTAACCCACCGCACCTCGATGCTCAGCCTGGTGGATCGGCTGGTGGTGCTGGACAACGGGCGGATCGTCGCCGACGGTCCGAAAGAAGCGGTCATCGATGCACTGCGCAAGGGCCGTGTCGGCTCTGCGGCTGTCTAGGAGACACCCATGGCCCGTTCATCATCCGACACGCCACAAGACCGGGGCTACTTCGGCAGTTTCAGCAAAAGCGCCGAAAGTGAATTCATGCCGGAAACCGCCGGTGCCTCATTGCAGGATTCACCACGCAGGTCGCGAATCACCGTGTGGCTGGCGGCAGCGCTGATTATTACGGCGGTGGTCTGGGCAAAGTTTGCGGTGCTGCAGGAAGTGACCATGGGTGAAGGCAAGGCGATTCCGTCGAGCAAAGTCCAAGTGATCCAGAACCTGGAGGGCGGCATCGTCACTGAGATCTTCGTTCGCGAAGGGCAAATGGTGAACAAGGGCGACACCTTGCTGCGCCTCGATGACACTCGATTCCTGTCGAATAAGGGCGAAAGTGAGGCGGATCGTTATGCGCTGACGGCGCAGGTCGAACGGCTGTCGGCCGAGGCTGAAGGCCGGCCGTTCAAGCTGTCCCCCGAAGTGATCGCCAAGGCGCCGCAAGTGGCCGAAGACGAACGCTCGTTGCACGAACAACGGCAGCGTCGATTGGCGAGCGAACAGCGCACGCTGAGTGAACAACTACGGCAAAAAACCCAGGAACTGGCGGAGTTCCGCTCCAAACAGGGCCAATACAGTTCAAGCTTGGCGTTGCTGCAACAAGAGATGAACATGTCCGCGCCGCTGGTGGGCAGCGGGGCGGTTTCGCCAGTGGAAATTTTGCGACTCAAACGCAGCGCGGTGGAGATTCGCGGCTCATTGAACGCCACGACGCTGGCGATTCCCCGTGCGGAATCGGCGATCAATGAGATCAAAAGCAAGATCGACGAATCGGAGCAATCCTTCCGATCCGACGCGGCGAAAGAGTTGAATGAGAAACGCACCGACCTGTCGAAAATCACGGCATCGAGCATTGCTATCGATGACCGAGTGACCCGCACCACCGTGGTGTCGCCGGTTCACGGGATTATCAAAGTGCTGAAGATCAACACCATCGGCGGTGTAGTTCAGCCGGGCAGCGACATGGTGGAAATCGTACCTATTGAAGACAACCTGCTGATCGAAGCCAAGGTCCGGCCGCAGGACGTGGCGTTCCTGCACCCGGGGCAGAAAGCCATGGTCAAGTTCAGTGCTTACGATTACACGATTTATGGCGGGCTGAGTGCGAAGCTGGAGTTGATTGGGGCGGACACGATTACGGATGACAAGGGCAACAGCTTTTATCTGATTCAGGTACGGACGGATAAAAACCATTTGGGCGGGGATGCAAAACCGTTGCTGATTATTCCGGGGATGGTGGCGACGGTGGACATTATTACTGGGGAGAAGAGCGTGTTGGATTACTTGCTCAAACCGGTGCTCAAAGCCCGGACCGAGGCGATGCGCGAACGTTAGCCACCGATCGTTCCCACGCTCCGCGTGGGAATGTCGCCCGGCACGCTCCGCGTCCCTTCCCGAATGTGACGCAGAGCGTCACTGGATGCATTCCCACGCAGAGCGTGGGAACGATCATGTGTCGCCATGATTACGCAAAAAGGTCTCTTCCCCCATCGCCGCAATCTGCCCCTCGATCAAGGCTTCAAATGGCCGTAGCAACGGTTCGAAAATGGTCGGTGCCTCCAGTGTTTGCAACGCCTGAACAATCGCTTCCACCGTCGACAGCGCGCCCGGCCCCGGTGCTTTGCGCAATCGGTATCTCGACACCCCACCCTCCGCCAACGTCACCCTCGGCAACGCCGCCAACAACGGATTGAGGTGCAACAGCTTGCGCGCCTTGCGCCAGGTGCCGTCCGGAACGACCAGCAATAACGGTTGATCATTGGCGGCGTAAGTCTGCAACGGCTGCGCATCATTGGCAGGAAACAGCAGTCGCGCCTGATAGCCCGGCCGGTTCAACAAAGCCGGCAAATCCTCGAACACTTCGCCCACAATCAATTCGGCATTCCTCAACCCCAACACCGCCAACCGCGCGGTGTTCAGCGCATGGTTCACTTCACTGGGATGCTGCAACAGCAACACCCGAGTGCGGCTGCCGAGGCTCGGGATCAGTGGGCACAGGCAATGGGTTTGTGGACGCAGGCAGCGTGGACATTGGATTCTGGACATCACTTGTTTTTCCTTTAAGCGGCCTGATTCAGTTGCGCTTTAAGCAGGTCGCGGAAGGTCTGGATCAGCGGCTCGCGGCTGCGGCCACGGCGCACGATCATCGAGAACGGCGCCTGATAACCGAAGGTCGCCGGCAGCAAAACCCGCAAGTCGCCCTTGTCGGCCCACGCCTGGGCGTAGTGCTCAGGCAGGTAACCGATGTAGGCACCGGACAGCACCAGAATCAGCTGCGCCTCCATACTTTCCACGGTCGCGGCGCTGTGCTTGAAGCCGTGACGGGCCAGTTCGGCCTGGCTCCAGTAACCGCGGCCGACCATGCGCTGCTGGGTAATGACCTGCTCGGGAATGCGCCGCTCGGTGAACAGCGGATGACGACTGCTGCAATACAACCAGTGTTGTT
This sequence comes from Pseudomonas sp. Hz4, assembly GCF_054898165.1. Taxonomy (NCBI): domain Bacteria; kingdom Pseudomonadati; phylum Pseudomonadota; class Gammaproteobacteria; order Pseudomonadales; family Pseudomonadaceae; genus Pseudomonas; species Pseudomonas sp. Hz4. The sequence continues at coordinate 4,547,265 of NZ_CM142719.1, forward strand.
CGCGGTAGAGCGGCATGTACACCAGACCGCTCATGCGCGTGGAGAACGCACCGATGGCCAGGTCGAGGCGGTTGTCCTGCACGCCGAGTTGCAGTTCGTAAGGGCTCATGACCGACAGGTGCAAATGCACGGCCGGGTGTTCCTGACTGTAGGCGCCGATGGCTTCGGCGAAGGGCAACGCCTTGTCACTGACGGTGGAGTCGATCACCCCCAGATTCAGGGTGCCGCGCAGTTCGCCTTTGAGGGCGGCGGCGTATTGTTCGAAGCCTTCGAGTTCACCGAACAGGCGCAGGGTTTCCTGATGGAACAGTTCGCCCTTGCTGGTCAGGCTGAAACCACCACGGCCGCGATGGCAGAGAACCAGGCCGAGGGCGGCTTCGAGCTGGCTCATGTAAGTGCTGATGGCCGAGGTCGAGAGGTTGAGCTCTTGTTGAGCGCTGGCAAACCCCTGATGGCGAACCACGCTGACGAAGATGCGCAACAGTTTCAGGTCGGGTAACGCGTTGGCCATGGGGCACTCCGTAGATCGTTCCCACGCTCTGCGTGGGAATGCGGCCCGTGACGCTCTGCGTCACATCCCGCGAAAAACTGGACGCGGAGCGTCCGGGGATGCGTTCCCACGCGGAGCATGGGAACGATCACGCTGGGAAGTCTATCTCTCCACTCGCCATTAGTTTAGAAAAATCTGAACTAAGTATTTGCCCGTAGCGATTCTTCCCGCCCACTACATTTCGCAGAATCGGCCCCTAATATAAAAAATATGAGGCCTGAACCCGTGGACAAGATTCTTCACCAACCACTGGGCGGCAATGAAATGCCGCGCTTCGGCGGCATCGCCACCATGATGCGACTTCCCCATTTGCCAACCGCTGCCGGTCTGGATGCTGCCTTCGTTGGCGTCCCGCTGGACATCGGCACGTCTCTGCGCCCTGGCACCCGCTTCGGACCTCGCGAAATCCGCGCGGAATCGGTCATGATCCGCCCGTACAACATGGCCACCGGCGCTGCGCCGTTCGACTCGCTGTCGGTCGCTGACATCGGTGACGTCGCGATCAACACGTTCAACCTGCTGGACGCCGTACGGATCATCGAAGAGTCCTACGACGCCATCCTCGAACACAACGTGATCCCGCTGACCCTGGGCGGCGACCACACCATCACCCTGCCCATCCTGCGTGCGATTCATAAGAAGCACGGCAAGGTCGGTCTGGTGCACATCGATGCTCACGCCGATGTGAACGATCACATGTTCGGCGAGAAAATCGCCCACGGCACTACCTTCCGTCGCGCTGCCGAAGAAGGCCTGATCGACTGCGATCGCGTGGTGCAAATCGGTTTGCGCGCTCAGGGTTACACCTCTGAAGACTTCAACTGGAGCCGTAAACAGGGCTTCCGCGTGGTTCAGGCTGAAGAGTGCTGGCACAAATCCTTGGCACCGCTGATGGCCGAAGTTCGCGAAAAAGTCGGCGGCGGTCCGGTGTACCTGAGTTTCGACATCGACGGCATTGACCCCGCTTGGGCGCCAGGCACCGGCACCCCGGAAATCGGTGGTCTGACGACCATTCAGGCGATTGAGATCATTCGCGGCTGCCAAGGCCTCGACCTGATCGGTTGCGATCTGGTAGAAGTCTCGCCCGCTTACGACACCACCGGCAACACCTCGCTGCTGGCCGCCAACTTGCTGTACGAAATGCTCTGCGTACTGCCTGGCGTGGCCCACCGCTGAGGATCGGGCATGAACGAACGTGATCAGGTATTAAAAGCTGCCGCCGATCTGGTGACAGCCTTTGCCGGTAATGATCGCGAAGCCTACTTCGGTGCGTTCAGCGCTGACGCCAGCTTCGTGTTCTACACCCTCGAGCAGCCTCTGCTGTCGCGCGATGCCTACCAGGCCTTGTGGGACACCTGGCGTTCGAAGGATGGCTTCGAGGTGCTTTCGTGCACTTCGAGCAACGCTTTCGTCAGCCTGCAGGGTGACGTGGCGATTTTCATCCATGACGTCGCCACCGAGCTGCGCATGCAAGGGGAGCAACACTTCAGCCAGGAGCGCGAGACGATTGTTTTCAAGAAACAAGCGTCTGGCCAAGAACAACAAGGCCTATGGCTGGCCTGCCACGAACATTTGTCCGCGATGCCGGAAGGGCTGCCACCCCCTTAGCCAAACAGGTGACGCTCACACACGATGAGCGCGCCTTTATGATCGGAGCTGATCATGAATAACAACAACAACAAAGACCCAAGCCTTACGCACATTGAAACCTACGGGGTTGAACAGATCCCGGACAGCGAACGCACCGCAGGCCCGACGGATTTGTTCCGGATGATCTTCGGTGGGTCCAACACTTTTGCCACCGCCGTGCTCGGCAGTTTCCCGGTTCTGTTCGGCCTGTCTTTTCAGGCGGGCGTCTGGGCGATTGTGCTCGGCGTGCTGCTGGGCTCGCTGATCCTCGCGCCAATGGGCCTGTTCGGCCCGATCAATGGCACCAACAACGCCGTGTCTTCCGGTGCGCACTTTGGCGTTCACGGGCGGATTGTCGGTTCGTTTCTGTCGCTGTTGACCGCCATCGCCTTCTTCTCGCTCTCGGTGTGGAGTTCGGGTGATGCGTTGATCGGTGGCGCCAAACGCCTGATCGGTCTTCCGGAAACCGACCTGACGCTGGGCCTGGCCTACGGTCTGTTCGCGATCCTGGTGCTGACCGTTTGCATCTACGGTTTTCGCTTCTTGTTGTGGGTCAACAAGATCGCGGTGTGGAGTGCCAGCCTGTTGTTCCTGCTGGGCATCTTCGCCTTCGCCGGCCCTTTCGATGTGAACTTCGCCGGCACCGTCAGCATGGGTCAACCGGGTTTCTGGGCGGCCTTCATTGGCGCTGCGCTGGTGGCCATGAGCAACCCGATTTCCTTCGGGGCGTTCCTCGGTGACTGGTCGCGCTACATCCCGCGTGACACCTCCAAGCGCCGGATCATGGCCGCCGTGGTGATCTCGCAGATCGCCACCTTCATCCCGTTCCTGTTCGGTCTGAGCACCGCGACCATCGTGGCGATCAAGGCACCGGACTACATCGCAGCCAACAACTACGTGGGTGGCCTGCTGGCCGTCTCGCCGAGCTGGTTCTTCCTGCCGGTATGCCTGATCGCAGTGATCGGCGGCATGTCCACCGGCACCACCTCGCTCTATGGCACCGGGCTGGACATGTCCAGCGTGTTCCCTCGTGTGCTGTCGCGGGTCAAGGCAACGCTGTTGATCGGCGTGATGTCGATTGCCTTCATCTTCATCGGGCGCTTTGCCGCGAACCTGGTGCAGAGCGTGTCGACCTTCGCCGTGCTGATCATCACCTGCACCACCCCGTGGATGGTGATCATGATCATCGGTCTGCTGGTGCGTCGAGGCTTCTACTGCCCGGATGACCTGCAAGTGTTCACCCGTGGCGAGAAAGGGGGTCGTTACTGGTTCACGCATGGCTGGAACTGGCGTGGCCTGGGTGCCTGGATCCCGAGTGCAGCGGTCGGTTTGTGCTTCGTGAACCTGCCGGGGCAGTTTGTCGGTCCGTTGGGCAATCTGGCTGGCGGCATCGACATCAGCCTGCCGGTCACCCTCGGCCTGGCGTCGCTGGTGTACCTGACGCTGCTGAGCCTGTTCCCGGAATCGGCAGCGGTGTTCGGTCCAAACGATCCACGCAGCAAGGGCACGGATTCGCTCGCTAAACCGGCGATGGTGTAGGAGCGAGGCTTGCCCGCGAAGAACGATCACGCGGTCGGCCTGATGGACCGCGGCGCCTCCTTCGCGGGCAAGCCTTGCTCCTACAAAGTTTGCTTTTCAGCCTCACCATAAAAAAGACAATCGGAGACACGCCATCATGGCATTGGATTTATTCGTCGTTCTCATTTACGCCGCCGCGATGCTGGTACTCGGCTACTTCGGCATGCGCAAGGCCAAGACCCACGAAGACTATTTGGTCGCCGGTCGCAACCTCGGCCCTAGTCTCTATATGGGCACCATGGCCGCTACCGTCCTGGGTGGCGCATCCACCGTCGGCACCGTGCGTTTGGGCTACGTCCATGGCATTTCCGGTTTCTGGCTCTGCGCCGCACTGGGTTGCGGGATCGTGGCGTTGAACCTGTTCCTCGCCAAACCGCTGCTGAAACTGAAGGTATTCACCGTTACCCAGGTGCTGGAAAAGCGCTATAACCCAATGGCTCGTACGGCGAGCGCAACCATCATGCTGGCCTATGCACTGATGATCGGCGTGACTTCGATCCTGGCGATCGGCACCATTCTGGAAGTGCTGTTCGGCTTGCCGTTCTGGGTCTCGATACTGCTCGGCGGTGGTGTGGTGGTGATTTACTCGACCATCGGTGGCATGTGGTCCCTGACCCTGACCGACATCGTCCAGTTCGGTATCCAGACGGTGGGCCTGATGTTCCTGTTGCTGCCGATCTGCCTGTACCGTGTCGGTGGCTGGGATCAACTGGTTGCCCAATTGCCAGCCGCCAGCTTCAGCTTCACCAGCATCGGCTGGGACACCATCATCACCTACTTCATGATTTACTTCTTTGGCATCCTGATCGGTCAAGACATCTGGCAACGGGTGTTCACCGCACGAAGCGAGAAAGTTGCCAAGTACGCGGGCACGTCTGCCGGGATCTACTGCATTGTCTACGGCCTGGTGTGTGCGCTGATCGGCATGGCTGCTCATGTGCTGATTCCGGACCTGGACAACGTCAACAATGCCTTTGCCGCCATCGTCAAAGTGTCCCTGCCGGACGGTATCCGCGGCCTGGTAATCGCTGCAGCACTGGCGGCCATGATGTCCACCGCCAGCGCCGGCCTGCTCGCCGCATCCACCACACTCAGTGAAGACCTGCTGCCGAAGCTGCGTGGCGGCAAGCAATCGAATGTGAATGTTAACCGCCTGCTCACCCTGCTCACCGGCATCGTCGTGCTGGGCATCGCACTCGTAGTCAATGATGTGATCAGCGCACTGACCTTGGCCTACAACCTGTTGGTGGGCGGCATGCTGATCCCGTTGATGGGGGCTATCTACTGGAAACGCGCCACTACGGCCGGCGCGATCACCAGTATGGCGCTGGGCTTCGTCACCGCGCTGGTGTTCATGTTCAAGGACGGTATGGACGCCAACACCCCGATCTACTACAGCCTCGGCGTAGGTCTGGTGAGTTTCGTCGTGGTCAGCTTGCTGTCCCGTCGCCCGGCAGCGATGGCGAGCGCCATCTAAGCTGAAAGGAATGGATTGACTGTTTCTTCGACGGGTGTGGCGTCGGTTGCCACACCCGTTTTTTTTCGTCTGAAGGAAACTGCTTATGAAGATCGTCAGCCGCGATCAGTGGTTCGAGGTCAAACAACTCAGCGACGGCATTCGCCTGATTCACGAGCCGTACATCCGCCCCTTTTATCGCTGCAATCTCTGGCACATTCAGGGCCGCGACAAAGATTTGCTGCTCGACAGCGGTTCCGGGCTAGTGAGCCTGCGCGAGCAACTGCCGTGGATCACTGAGCGGCCGCTGGTAGCCGTGGCGAGTCATTGCCATTTCGACCACATCGCCGGCCATCACGAATTCCCCGAACGCCTGGTACATCCGGCCGAAGCGCAAATCCTCGCGTCGCCGGACGGCGAGAACACACTGAGCAAGGCTTTTGTCGGTGACGAGATGTTCGAAGCTCACCCCGATTGCCCGTTGTGCTATGCCGAGTATCGGGTCAAAGCGGCCCCAGCCACCGGGTTGATCGAAGAAGGCGACGTGCTGGATCTGGGCAACCGCACGCTGCAAGTGCTGCACACGCCGGGGCATTCACCGGGCGGCATCAGCCTGTACGAAGCGGCGACCGAGACCCTGTTCAGCGGCGACATCATCTACGACGGGCCGCTGATCGAAGACGCCTACCACTCCAACCTCGACGACTACGCCCGCAGCCTGCAGCGTTTGCGCGAGTTGCCGATCCGCACGGTGCATGGCGGGCATTTCGGGAGTTTTTCCGGGGAGCATTTGCGCACGATGATTGACCAGTGGCAGCGCTTGCACGCCTGAAGCCTGCTGTACTCAGACCCAGGGACAACAACAATAACGCCCTCGAAGAATGACCATGAAAAGAGCTGCCGTTCGTGCCGTCGTGCATCGTTTCATCAGCCGCCTGCTGGAGGGTCAGGATGACTTCGACGACAACGCCAGCCTGGCGCAATTGGGCTTGGAAAAGGAAGATATCGAAGAGCTGATCTTCCATCTGGAAGATGAATTGGGTTTGACGGCGTTTACGGCGGAGGAAGATCAGATGCTCAAGACCGCCAGGACGGCGAATGACTTGAGTCGGTTTTTGCTGGAGATCGAGCGGCGTTGAGACGGGTTGCCAAAAACACCCCCTTTGGCGAGTACACACACAGTTCCTGTGGCGAGGGAGCTTGCTCCCGCTCGAAACCTGCCTGAGCGTTCTAACTGACACACCTTGGCGGCAATGGGGCCGCTTCGCGGCCCAGCGGGAGCGAGCTCCCTCGCCACAGGTGATTTGCCAGGTTCGAGCCTGTGAGCCAAAGGCTTACCGGCGGCGCTGCTGGCGTCGGCGTAGTTCGTCGTCAGTGCGAATGGGAACAGGTTGCAGAGGCGGTTCGATCAAACCGAGTGCGACACCCAAGTCGTGCAGCCAGTTTTGGATTTTCTCTTTCATGGTGCCCCCTTCAGGGTAGTGCCGAGTAGCCAAAATTCTGTAGCCACTTCGCACTGATAATAGTCCGAAGTCCTACGCAATGCTCGCCCAAAGTCGCAATGATCTGTTACTGAATTGATCAAAATACCTGAACGATAGTTCAAGCAATCGCCTGAGCCTGGCTCGGCGTCGCCGGATAGACCAATTGTTGCTGATCAAGCCACGCGTTTAAGTTCGCCCCGACCATGCCTTTGCGCCACATCAGCCACGTGGTGGCACTGGCAAACGGCTCGGCCAATGGATGCACCGCCACGCTTTCGCGGCCCGGCAGACTGGCAAGCATCGACTCCGACATCAGCGCCACGCCTGAGCCCGCGATCACGCAGGCGAGCATCCCCGGATGAGACTCGATTTCCAGCCCGGCCCATGGCCGCGTGGTAATGAGAGAACCAGGCTTCCAGACGCATCCGGTAGGAACACCCCTGCCGAAAAGTGAACACCGACCTCCCTTCCACATCCAGCGCGCTGAGGATCGGCGGGTGTAAACCCGGTCACTGCTGCCCGAGGGCTTTGCGCAAACGACGGCGCACCCACTGCTCAGCGCTGACAAACGTGATACCCAGGAGCACCAGCACCGCACCGATGACGAAGTTGATGCTCAGCTCTTCGCCCAGCAGCACCACACCGAACGTGACGCCGAACAGCGGCGTCATGAACGAAAACACGGCCAGGTTCGCCGCCAGGTAACGACGCAACAGCCAGAACCAGGTCAGGTAACTGAAAAACGACACCACCAATCCCTGAAACAACACGCTGGCCACCGCTACAGTGGTCAGGCTGACGTGGGTGACCTGGCCGCTGAGGATCGCAATCAGCAACAAACCAACGAAACCGACAATCAATTGATAGAACAGCGTCAGGGTCACCGGCGCTTCCGACAGGCGCGAAGCGCGCACCACCACGGTGGTCGCGCCCCAGGACGTGCCGGCCAGTACGCCCAGCGCATCGCCCATCAACATGCGGTGATCGAGGTTGTCCCAGGACACCCCACCGGCAAACGCGATGGCGATCCCGACGAAGGCGAGGAAAATTCCCAGCCACTGGACCGGTCTTAAACGCTCACTCGGCAACAACCAATGAACGCCCAATGCGGTAAAGATCGGCGCGGTGTAAAGGAACACCGACATGTGCGCGGCCGTGGTGAGTTGCAGGCCTTCGGAAATGAAGAAGAACTCCAGGCCAAAAAGCGCGCCAGCCAGTAGTCCACCGCGCCAGGTGTTGCCCACCTGATCCCAGCCGCCCTTCCAGCAGATCAACAATCCTACGAGCAATGCGGAAATCCCCGAGCGCCCGGCGGCCTGCATGACCGGCGCGATATCTGGCGCCGCCCATTTGATCATCACCTGCTGAATACCCCAGATCAGGCACAACCCGATCATTACTTGCAGGGCGAACCCATCGGCGCTGCGCCGGGTGGCGCTCACCTAAACACCTCGACTACACAATCCATGGCAGTGACTCGACAGTAAAGGCAAAGCTCCGGTGCAGTGAACGTACATGCTCGGGGCCCATACCGGTAGGAGTGAGGTCAGCTCAGCTCAATGCGATCGGCATGAATGACGATCTGGCCGTTCTTGTACAACGCACCGATGGCTTTTTTGAAGTTGCCCTTGCTCACACCAAACAGACTGCTGATCACCGTCGGGTCGCTCTTGTCGCTGACCGGCAGGCTGCCATTGTTGTCGCGCAACTTGGCGAGAATCTTCGAGTTCAGGCTGGTGGCGGCTTCTTCGCCGACCGGTTGCAGGCTCAGGCTGATCTTGCCGTCGGCACGGACTTCTTTGATAAAGCCCTTCTCTTCTTTACCGGCGCGCATGAACTTGAAGATTTCGTTCTTGTGGATCAGGCCCCAGTGCTTGTTGTTGATGATCGCCTTGAAGCCCATGTCGGTGGCTTCGGCCACCAGCAAATCAACTTCCTGGCCAGGGGTGTAAGTGCCCGGGGTCTTGTCGAGGTAGCGGTCCAGACGCGCCGTCGCGGTGATGCGGCGGGTGTGCTTGTCGAGGTAGACGTGCACCACGACATACTCGCCGGCGGTCATCTGGCGCTTTTCTTCGGAGTACGGCAGCAACAGATCCTTCGGCAAGCCCCAATCCAGGAAAACACCGATGCTGTTGACTTCAACGACTTTTAAACTGGCGAACTCACCGACTTGAACTTTCGGCTTTTCGGTAGTTGCGATGAGTTTGTCATCGCTGTCCAGATAAATAAAAACGTTGAGCCAATCTTCATCTTCGCTGGGAATATCTTTGGGGATATAACGATTAGGCAGGAGGATTTCGCCCTCCGCGCCACCGTCCAGATATAAACCGAAGTTAGTGTGTTTAACCACTTGCAAACTGTTGTAGCGCCCGACTAAAGCCATTTCCAATACCCTCATTGCGTGGGCGGCATTCTACCCGGTTTTGCGGGCCGCGTTCGCTGGCCAGCCCGGTGGCGGAAGAAAATCCTCTAAGGGGGCTTAATTTTCCTGGGTTTTACCGCTCGCGCCAGGCCGCTCGTCAGGCCGATCTGGCGACTTGCGCACCTGTCAGCCAAGCAAAAAAATGGGTTTTTTCACGGTCGTTATTAGTTAAAACAGCAGCTTAGGGGGTTATCCAGAATAATAACTGGCGATAAATTCTTCATCTGTCTTGTGTATTTCGGGGGGATATTTGCCAAGCAATTGTCAAGTATTTCCTGTACGATGCCTGGCCAAGTTAATTTTCTATAGGTTAATGGCCGCCATGCGTGTAAAAGCATCCAACAGCAAAGCAAAGCCAGCTCCAGCCGTTGAAACCAGCGAATCGATCAACAACCAGATTGCTGCGTTCCTCAAGTCCGGCGGCGAGATCCAGCAAATTGCCAAAGGCGTCAGCGGCCAGACGTTCGGCCCGTCCAAGCAGATCACCCTGGGCAAGAAGTAACTACCCCAAGATCCGCCGCGTCACCTGGTCCCTAAGCGCTTTGAGCTTCGAAGCGCTTGGACTGGAACCCTCCTGGCAACACCCAGCCAACCACATCAATATTTCAAAAATCGACGAACGGCCTTCGATGCCGAGCATTCGCCGGTATGCTTGCACACGTCTAGATCAAGCGTTTCAGTAGGTTTTTGTTCCTGCCCCTCGCTGTCATGGAGTGACGCATGCTCAAACCCTCCTATTTATTGCTCAGCACCCTGCTGTGGTGTTCGGTCGCCAATGCGCAAATCTTTCAGCGTGAACTGGGCGACTTCGATCTCAAACTCGGCACCACCCCCAGCCGCAGCATGGCCCAAGGGCTGGTCAAACCTTCCAGCACCGGTTCGTTCCACGGTGGTCTCGACCTGAGTCACGACAGCGGTTTTTACGTCGGTCAATGGGCTCCGAGCATGGGGTTAACGCCAGGGGCCAACCTTGAAGTCGACTCCTACCTGGGCTTTAAACAGCCTTTCGATAATACCCTCGGGTACGAAGTCGGCATGATCCATTACAGCTATCCGGAAGTGGACACTCTCGACAGCCAAGAGCTTTTCGGTGGCCTGACCTTTCTGGGCAGCCGTTTTGGCGCAGCCTTCAGCAACGACCCGGACAAACAGAACAGCACCGTATTCGCCGACCTCGGTGGCAATCAGCCGTTCGGCATCGGGATCAGCATGAAATACACCACCCACCAGCTCAACACGCCGGTGTCCGTCGACGGTGGATATGTAGGCAATTTCACCGACTGGTCAGTGCAACTTTCCCGCCCGTTCATGGGCGTCGATCTGGACCTGATCTACAGTGACTCCAGCTTGAGCGGCAGCAGCTGCTCCGCCTATTCCGGGCGCAACAGCCAATGCGACGGGCTGGTCACCCTCAAGGCTGAACGCGCCTTTTATTGATCGGCTGAACTGCATGGCTCATTCTGCGCTCACATAGAGAAGCCAATTAAAGAAACCAGACCTTCGCAAAGGATTCGCCCATGTCGCGCTGGTTGAAGTATCTCGCCCTCGTTATCACCCTCAGTCTCGCCCTCGGTGCGTGCAGCCGCGTGGGCTTGGCCTATCGCAACCTCGACGTGATTATTCCTTGGACGCTCAGCGATTACCTGAACATGCACGGGGAGCAGAAAGATTGGTTCGACGAGCGCCTCAAAGAGCACCTGAGCTGGCATTGCACCACGCAACTGCCGAGTTACCTCGACTGGCTGGACCGCTCTCAGGTCATGGTCGAGACCAACCAGGTCACCGACGCCGCGCTGCAAACCCGCATCCAAGAAGCCAAAGCCGCCATCGCTCAGACCGCCCGGGAAATCACCCCGTCGGCCATTGAGCTGTTACAGGGGCTGGATGACAAGCAAGTCGCAGAGATGAACGACTCCTTCGCCAAGGACCAGAACAAACGCCAAGAGCGTTACCTCAAACCGTCCCTCGATCAACAGATCAAGGGACGTGGCCAGCGCATGGAAAAACGCCTGAATGACTGGCTCGGCCCGCTCAGCGCAACCCAGCAGCTACGCGTTGTCGCATGGTCAACCGCCTTAGGTGACCAAAATACGCAATGGATCGCCAACCGAGTCCATTGGCAGAAGCAGTTCAGTGCAGCGGTTGCGCAGCGCCAGAGTCCAGAATTCCCACAGCGCATCGAGACGCTTCTGGTCAATCGCGAGAGTCTATGGACGCCCGCTTACCGTCAGGCCTTCGCGAACACCGAAGCTCAGGCACGGGGACTGTTTGTAGATTTGATGGCCGAAAGCACACCGGAACAGCGCCAGCGGTTGCTGAAGAAAATAGAAGGGGTGCGCAAGGACTTCAATGATTTGAAGTGCCTGAAAGCCGCCAAGCAAGGCTAAGCCCAACACGAGTCAAAATAATGAAATGGCTACCCCCGCCGCCCTCTGTGATCGCCCACTAAGCTTTCACAGGGGGCCTATCGGAGACCGTTGCCATGAACAAAGTAGCTATTGCCGCCATCGACCTGGGAAAACACTCCTTTCACCTGCATGCTCAAGATGATCGTGGTCATGAGCTCCAGCGCAAAAAGTTTACTCGAGTGGCGCTGATCCAACACCTGGCGAACCTCGATCCCTGCACCGTCGTGATGGAAGCCTGTGGCGGCGCCCACTTCATGGCGCAGGAGGTCGCAAAGCTGGGACATACGCCCAAGCTCATTGCGCCTCATCTCGTGCGTCCTTATGTGAAAAGCAACAAGAACGACTTCGCTGACGCCGAGGCGATCTGCGAGGCAGCGACCCGCCCAACGATGCGCTTTGTCGCCCCCAAGACCCAGGCTCAGCAGGCGTTGGCCATGCTCAACTCGACACGGGATTCGTTCATCAAAGACCGCACCGCGACCGTCAATCGGATTCACGCAGCCCTTCTGGAGGTTGGCGTCAGCTTGGCCCCAGGCTTCAAATCGATCAACGATCTGCCGGCGCTACTTGAGGCGAGTTCATTTTCTGAAGACATCAAAATAATTCTGACGATGCTACATGAGCACTTCAACTACCTGAATGAGCGGATCAAGGCATTGGATAAGCGAGTGCAATGCCAGGCCGCTGAAGATGATTTGGCATCTCGTTTGATGACCATGCCGTGTGTCGGCCCGATCACCTCCACCGTCCTGGCTGCCGAGTTGGGTGATGGCAAACAGTTCAAATGCGGGCGAGGCTATTCGGCCTCGATCGGGCTGGTGCCCAAACAGCATTCCACGGGCGGCAAGACCGTTCTATTGGGCATCAGCAAGCGCGGTGATCGCAACCAGAGGCGCCTGCTCATCCAGTGCGCCCGTGTCTACTTGATGCAGCTGGAGCGCCAGAAAGGCTGGCTGGCGGACTGGGTCCGGCAGCTATTAGCCCACCATCACTCCAACCATGTGGTCTGCGCGCTGGCCAATAAGCTGGCGAGGATCGCCTGGGCGATTGCGGCACACCACTCTGAATTCGATGCAGGGCCAACCGCGATGAACGCCTGACCCTGCTGTCACCCGAGCACCACCCACCTGGTTTTGCGATGCTGGATAACAGATGACGTGAACGGCCAACCGGCCTGACGACAACCCTGAGCTCCCACACGGCTGAAAGGCCGTTCGAATAATTAGGATCGTCGGGCATCGATTCTCATCGAGGCGCGGGGGCCACAACCCCACTCAGACGCCGGATAGATGAAAGCAAGCCAACCACGCATCAAAAACAGTATTGCAGAAAAGGGGGTAACCATAGATGTGGGAGCGAGCCTGCTCGCGAAGGCGGAGTGACATCACTGCTGTCTGCCGCACCGCATTCGCGAGCAGGCTCGCTCCCACATTATTGGTAGTCGGAGACCGTCAGGCAATCTGCGCCTTCGACGCCACCCCATCAAACGTCACCTCATCCAGCGCATCTTCCTGCTCATCCAACACCTGCCGCGGATGGTCATTGCCCGGAATACTGCTGTCGATCAGGCTCAATAAACTCGAACCCCGCGCCGTCAAAATGTAATTCGAGCCGGTGCCACCCTGCTCCTCAGGCCGTGGCTCGATATAACCGCGCTCCAACAGTAATTTTTCGTACTCACCGGCCACCGCTTTCAGGTGATCCAGGTTTTCCGTCTCCTCGCCCTCCGTTGCTTTCTGCGCCGCGTACTGCTCGGCATACGGTCGCGGCGTAAAACTGGCCTCACCGTGTTGCACTTCGTGCAGCAAGCGTTCAATCAAATCCCAGTTGTAAGTTGTCATCCTGATTCAACCTCCAAAGCCTGTGAGTGAGATGGCCTTCTTAAGTTGTGACCGGCGCGGCTCGAAGCCGTTCAGCCAAGGTTTTTACGTGTACCGACCGGCGGCATGTCGAATTGGACGTAGGCCAAACGACTAGGCTGTGTAAGTCACCTCCCAGCACCCTGCAGGAGAATCCCAATGAACATTCAGAATCATCCCGTCGTCTCCCGAGAAGAATGGCTCGCCGCCCGCAAGCAACACCTGGCCCACGAAAAAGCCTTCACCAAAGAACGCGACAGACTCAGCGCCGAACGCCGCGCCCTGCCCTGGGTGAAAATCGACAAGGACTACCATTTCCAGGGCCCGAACGGCGAACTGAAACTGGCTGACCTGTTCGGCGGCCGTAGCCAGTTGGTCATTTACCACTTCATGTTTGGCAAAGGCTGGGACGAAGGCTGCTCCGGCTGCTCGTTCCTGTCCGACCACATCGACGGCGCCAACCAACACCTGGCCCATCATGACGTCGCCGTGGTGGCGGTTTCCCACGCACCGTTCGCGGAATTCCAGGCCTTTAAACGGCGCATGGGCTGGAAATTCGACTGGGTATCGTCAGAAGGCTGCGATTTCAACTACGACTTCGGCGTCTCGGCCCGAGCAGAAGACGTCGCGGCAGGCAAAGCCACCTACAACTACGAAAAATCCGACGGCGCCGAAGAAGAACTCCCCGGCCTCAGCGTGTTTTATCGCAATGAAGCGGGCGAGATTTTCCACAGTTATTCCACCTATGCCCGAGGCTTGGACATGTTGGTCGGAGCCTACAACTACCTCGACCTGACGCCCAAGGGGCGCAATGAAGAGGAAATCATGGAGTGGGTGAGGCTTCACGATCAGTATGATGACAAGGCCTCGGCCAGCTGCTGCCATGGGGGGTAGAGCATCTGCCGGACACACTATTTCCAAACACCGCAAATCCACTGTGGGAGCGGGCTTGCTCGCGATGACTGACAAACATTCAACACTGATATCGACTGATATACCGCTATCGTCGGATCGCCGCCCGGAGCAAGCTCGCTCCCACAAATGTTGGCAGTGTTTAGTAATGAGCAAATTGCCGGAGACTGTCCGACCGCACCAGGGCATTTCCCCTACATCAAGTTCAGAACCGGCGCTCTGTACCGCTGGGTGGCAGATCCTTATAGTCAAACCGTCGCCCAAAAGACGACCGGGTTTGGCGATCTGATCATAGAGAGTCCTCATTAATTACAAGAGACTCCAGCTATGGATAGATACATGCCCCTCACCGGAATCGACCTGATCCCGGCCTCCCTGCTCATCGACACCCAAGCCCCGCTAGACGTCCTGCAAGCGATGGCGGATTACCGAATTCGCACGGTCACCCAAGTGCTGGAGAACATCGCCTTTCGTGCCGAGATTGGTTGCGATACGGTGGTGCTATCCGACTTCTCAAAATTGCTCGCCATCCCGTTGCGCGATGGCTGTGATTTGATGGATGTGATTGGCAGACGGTTGGGAGCGCAGGCTGCGGAGTGAATGCAAAACGGGCGACCTATGGGTCGCCCGTATCACATTGCGCATTCCACCAAAATTGCCCCATCGCGCCTTCATTTCGGAACGATGATTGGAATGATCATCGGCGTCGCAGGTGCAGGCGGGTTCATCATGCCTTCGCTTTTCACCACGAGAACACCCTTGCGCTTGATCGTTTCGAACAAACGCTCAGTGGCTGCAGTATCGACATACCCGCCCTCGTCAATGGAGGCACTCAGTGCTATCTGACGTCGCTCCTCTGTCAACTGAAGCTGGTTCGTTCGCAAGAATGAATAAAGGGATATTTTTTTGAGCATCGACAAATCAACGTGCACGATCTCCACATACTTCAGCACCTTGGCGTCCCATCCTTGCACATAAAGCCCATTCGCCGTCAGCGCATAGGTGCAGAAGTAGTAAGTACCAGTGTTCGAACCGGGCGTAGCAATAATCAGCGAGCAACGTCCGTGCTGGAGAATGGGATCACTCAACGCCGGATAGTCTTTCACGATTTGTTCAGGGAACTGCGCTCGATCGTAGTAAATCGTCGCCTTGTCGTAGGGAGTGGTGTTGCAGCCTGACAGCAGCGCTGCCAAGATCAATAGGAGCCAACAACCAAAAAAACGCATCGAGCACTCCTTATCGGACAAATAAAATCAAGTTAACTGGTGATCTAAGTGACCTTATTATTCACGGCCATCCCCTGCAAGAAATCTCTCAGATTTTTATGGATAGTTAAACCTGTAGAAACAATGTCGAACAGACCACGCTAAAATCAACCATTCAATGCTATCCCAACACACCCTACCACATCTAATCTTCGACATAACCTTCCTCAGGCAAAAAGAAATGGGCCGTTAACCAACAGGTAACCATCGATGCGACGAACAGTATCAGAAGCTCAACGACATAGTCTGAGTACTGAGCCCCCTTAATATTTTGCACTACATTTGAAATAAACAACAATACCCACGATGTTGCTATACAACTTCCCAAAAAGGAAACCACCATACAGTTACGCGGTGTTTTCTTGACTTTAATTAATGCAATCGCCAATGCGTAACCCAGAAACGGCAGAAAGAAAGCTAACTGTATGAGAAGAGGGGTCAAAAACGGCATTAACAGCAATTCAGCGCCCCTCACCGAACCCAACAATTTTGGATTACTCACCAACTCGGCGAGCACTGCTACTGTTCTGATAATTCCGGCAATGAATACAAGTACTAGCGGACAAAGAAAAAAAGCCAGAAAAACTTTACGACGTGGATAAATGACTCCACTCATGGCACACAACCTTGACTCTTAGAGTGCCCCAGTAATTTGCAACCAAATTCCACCCGAGATTTATAGTCCAAAATAGACACCCCTCCATTGGCACCAACAATGGAGTCGGGCCAAATTGAAGTATCAGTAGCTAGCCTTCCAATATTCTGAAAAATATTGTGCTCCTCCAAAAATCTTTCATGAATTGACTGCAGTAAAGACTGCTCGGTCTTTAATTGATTTATATCCCAAGCAACAGGATCAGTACTGACTTTATTGAATAGACCCTTGAAGTTATCGAACCCGCCGTTGATCAGTGCATCACCAGCCGCTGTACGCCAGCTATATACTGGAGCCAACAACCAACCCAGACCAAAGGTTATGTAAGATGCATTTCCATCTGCACCTAACCCATTCAATGGCGCCCTAGAAACGGCCTCCGCACCCCAGAACCACTTGGCCCCTATCCCAAGTTGTTGTTCATAGAGATTACTGGCTCCAAAAAAATTTGCTCGATTGTCGATAGTATTCAGATAGGTAACCAACCGGTCGGATGCACCTTCCGTATTATAGAGATAGTTAAAGGTACTTTGCGATGTGCGAGAAACATCACTGTGCATGATATTCCATGCATCCTGCATGGCGATGTACTTTATCGCAGCGTTCACCGCCGTCCGGCAGCCATCACTTTGAGGAGCTTTATCACACATGCTACGCATTTCAGAATCCAGAAACTCACTCATTTTCTCAGCCTTCGCGATCGCCGCGTCTTTCTGCTGCTGAGTGGAGCAAGTTCTGCCCGACAGGCAATTATCGACCTCATCAAATGCCTCGTGAGTCAAATAGTTGTACTGTGTAGCATTCGCCGCCACTGCAGCACCAACCCCGACATCCCCACCAGAAGCCGCTGCGCCTAACACACCAACAATTTGCGAAAGCGCGAGGAGGTTGGCCTGGGCCTGGTTGTACTCCGCAGAGCCCGGAACGAGGTTTGAGGGTAAAAGCTTGTCGCCCAGCAATCCGACCAGTATTTCGTTAGCGCCACCCGCCAACGCTCCGGTGCGGAAGTCACCGCCCATCGCTTCAGCCAGCAAGCCACCCAACCCCGCATGCAGGAGGATTTTTGCTAAACCGCCCTCTGGCAGGGGCAGATCACCAATCTCCCCGGCGCCGACAGCGCCACCAATACTTGCAGCTACGCTGACAGCCGAACTGGCCAGATTGTCCTTTAAGCTTCCGCCGTAAACAGCCGTCTTGATCAGAGCATCGGCAGTCACCTTGATAGCCACAATCTGCATGCTCTTGGCGTCCAGCCCCAGTGCACCCGGGTTGTAATTGAGCCCTTGCATAACGCCGGCTGTCGCGGCGGCTGTCACATAGCCTTTGATACTGTCTTTCGAAGTAACGTCTTTGATGACCTTGCCAAGATTGCCTCGGTTGTCGATGGTGCTGACGGTGGCCTTCGTCGCAGCACTCACGGCGACCGCCTGCAACATCGCGTTCATGCCTGCCATCATCGGCCCCATGACGGCAGCCAACGCAATCGCAATGATCAACTGTGATGCTGGCCCTAATCCCGAGTTGCTGTACTTGAACGACTCATGAATCTCCTTGACCTGCCTCCAGTCCACATCGCCGCGTGCTTCGGCCTGTTTCAACCAGGCAAGCTGAGGGTCTGCCTGGACCATCGCATCAATGGTCTGACTGACGCTTTGCTGATTCACCTGCTTGAGGTCGATTTGCAGGCCTTCGACGGCTTTGATCGTGATGTTGCCTTTGGCAATCATCTGGGTCTGGCGCAGTGTCTCGTCGGTATTGCCCTTGCCTTTCGATGAGGTCCAGAAAGCATCGCCATCACTCTTGGTATGGCTCTCGTCATGCAGGTCTTTCACCCCTTCAAAAACAATCGCCCCGCCACTGTCCAGCGTGATGTCCTTGCCACTCTCCAGCTTCGCCACCTGATAGCGCTGATCGCCCTCGCTGATCAGCGTCAAGTTGCCACCCGTCTTGATCTCGCTGCCCACATGGGTGATCTGCGTGACTTCATCGCGCTGGGTTTTCTCGGCGCCCCAACCACCCTTCTCCTTCATGTCATACAGCGTGTAATCCTTGTTCTGCGCCGCCAGCAGGTTCAGGTCATTACCCGCGTAAACATACGCCTCGTTCCCCGCGCTGATCTTGCTCGCGATCAGCGTCGTGTCCCGGCCGGAGCTGGTTTTGACATTGCCGCCAGCACTGAACTCAGCCGCTTTCTGAACGGTGTGGTTGTCCTCTTCGTGGGTGCGTTTTTTGCCGTCCTTGCTGTGGGTTTCGACGTTGTGTTCGTCGCCGGCCGAGGCCAGGGTGAGGTCGCGCCCGGCGTCGGCGGTGAGGTTGCCTTCGGCCTTGGCGGTGCTGGCGATGACGTTGATGTCGCGGCCGGCGTTGAGGGTCAGGTTACCGCCGCTGGTGACGCTCGAGGCCAGGTTTTCCACGGTGGTGGTGATGGTGGAACGATGGCCGCCATCTGCCAGTTCGTGGATTTCGCTTTTGTTGCGCGTGGCCAGCAGGTTGAGGTCGCGGGTGGCGCTCAGGTTGGCGTCGCCGCCGCTGCTGATGGCCGCTGAGTTGGTCAAGTCGCGGGCGGATTTGATGGTCAGCGTGTCGCGGGCGCTGATGCTGCCGCCGTCGTCGACCAGGGTGCGCATGCCGGAGCCTGCACCCACGGCGATGGCGGTGCGGTCGTTGACGATGTCGCCCTTGAGGGTGCTGAGGCTGACCTGATTGCCGCGAATTTCACCGGCCAGGGCGTTGCGAATGCTGTCCGTGGCCATGAGGCTCAGGCGTTCCTTGGCTTCGACCAGACCGCCCTGATAGAGGCTGCCTTTGACGTTGGCGGACAGGTCGTGAGTGCCGCGCAGGGTGCCGACGTTGACCAGGTCGTTGCCGGCGATCAGGGTCAGGTCGCGGCCCTGAATCAGGCTGCCGCCGCGCACGTTGCGCGATTCGGCTTGCGCCAGATACAGCACCGGCACCAGCACTTTCTGGCCATCGACGATGCGCTCTTCCATCCACACGATATCGTGGGTCAGCGCCGCGACCTGCTCGGACGTCAGCCTTACGCCCACGGACAGGTTCAACGCGGTTTTGCTCGTCAGGGCATTGTCCATCAGATAACGGAATTGCTCGTAATCGTCGTTCAGCCCGTTGGCGAGAAAGCGTTGGCCGGTCTGGGCCAGCACGGCGTCGCTGATCAAACGGGATTCATAACGACCGTCACCGAGGCGGCGCGCGGCTTCATCGGCGCTGAAGTTGAGCTTGCCCAGCAGGTAATCGGAACTCATGAACGGCGCGGACTGGGTCAGCTCCGGGTTGGTTTCGATCAGGTAACGGCTTTGCGGATTGCGACTCTGCACGAACATTCCGTACGGCCCTTGGGGCAGGCGGAAGGTCGAAGACGCCGTCGGGTCCACGGCGGCAAACGGCACACCCCGGAAGTCGACCGGAACGAAGCTGACTTGCTTCACGCCTTCGGCATCCACGCGTTCGATGCGTGTGATGTCCTTGGGCACCTGAGCGCTGGCGTCGGTGCTGCGTTTGCCCAGGTTGATGTTGATACCGCCGACCGAGGCCGTCTGCTCGCTGCTCAGCGAACCGGTCAGTTGGCCGTAGGTGTTCTCGTAAAGCGTGCCGTTCTGGATGCTGTTGGTGACGTTCAGTCTGACGTTGCCACCGGCTTGCAATACGGCGGCGTAAACGTTGTTGCCGTTTTCATTCCAGGTGGTGACGTCGCTCTGCACGGCGAATCGATCGTCACTCGAACGGTCGCTGAGTTCCTTGAAACGCACTTCATCGAAATTGCCTGCCGCGGTCGCCGCGTTGAACGCCGGAACATCGGTGTACTCCATCTTGTCCCAGAGGCTGTTGTCGATACGGCCGGGGGTACCAATGGTCACGACGCGGCGGCCCGAGCGCGACGCTGCGCCCTGGTTGAGCAGGCTGTCGGCGGTCAGGTCGAGGTTGCCGTTGGCTGCCATCAGGCTGTAACGGTTTTCGACCTGATTGACGTGGACGGTGAGGTTTTTTCCAGCCACCAATCGCGAAGCGCGAGAGTCCTTGAGTACGGTGTCGTTGAACTCGGTGATGAGGGTGATCTTGCCGCGTTTCCAGCCGTCGCTACCATCGCAGTGCTGGCCGCATTTCCACTTCAGGCTGCCGGAAGATTGCCCGGACGTCAGTTCGAATTCGGATTTGGCGTTCACCAGCGACGCGACGTTGATGTCGATGTCGCCTTCGCTTTCGATAGTGGCCGACAGGTTGCTGAACGAGGCCGCCCGGCCGCCGTTCAGGGCGCTGAAAGACAGGTTGCCGCGACTGTATATATCGCCGAAATAGTTGCTCAGGCTGTTGCCGTGCAGTTCCATCGCGCCGCCACTGAACAACAACGTATCGGCACCGTTACTGATGCCGTTGGCCGCGTTGAGAATGACCTTGCCTTGAGCGCCGAGGGTGCCTTTGTTATCGATCCGGGCCGCCGTCACCGTCAGGTTTTGATTGGCGATCAGGCGACCGAGGTTGTCGAGGGTGCCGCGCAGGTTCAGTTGCGTGTCGCCGCCACTGACCAGACGACCGTCGCGCTGGATCAGATCGTTGGCGCCGATGGTCAGTTTCTGTCCGGCCGAAACTCGGCCACTGTTGAGCAGATTGCCGCCCAGGGTCAGCGACAGGTTGCCGTCACTGAGCAGCTCGCCGGCGTTGGTCAGGTTGGCGACATTCAGGCTCAGTGCCGAAGCGCTGGCGATACGGTCACCGACATTGAGGGTCAGGTCTTGCGCGCTGGTGTAGGTCAGGCCACCGTTGAGTTGCCAGGTGCCCACTCCATTGACGGAGCCAATGTCCCAACTGCCATTGCCCAGACCGGTGAGGCTGCCTTGGCTGCCGGTCAGGTTATTCAGGTCGAGGTCGAACAGACCCTGCGCTGCGTGACGTACGCTGCCACTGAGGTTATTGAGCTGAACACCGCTGAGGATCAGGTCCTGGCTGCCGATCTCGATGACGCCGTTCTGGTTGATCAGGTTGCCGGTCAGTTTGATCTGACTCGACGCGCCACCGAGCGCACGGACTTGGCCGCCGGCACTGTTATTCAACTGGCCGCTGATGAGGTTCAGGCCGGTGGCCGACTCGATCAACCCACCCTGGTTGAGAATCTGGCTGACAGCTTCAAGTCCCAGTCGCGTGCCGCTGATTTCACCGCCGGCGTTGTCCAGGCTTGAACCATCGAAGATGACCTGGCCTTTGGCAAACAACTTGCCAGCGCGGTTGGTCAGGCGAGTGACCGTGAACTTCAGGTCGCCCAGCAGACTGGACATCAGCCCGGCCTTACCGTTGACGGCGCTGTTGTCGAGGTCGCCGGCGGTGATGTCCAGACTGTCGGCCTGAATGGTCCCGCTCTGGTTCTGCAAGCTGCCCTGGCCCAGCGCCAGTTCCCCGTGGCTGCCCTTGGCGAGGATCACACCTTGCTGATTTTGCAGGCTTGTGCCGACGATTTTCAGGCCATCGCTGTCGGCGATGATCTGGCCTTCGTTGCGGTTGTCGACGGCCGTGCTGCTGATGTCCAGACGCTTGCCGCGCAAAGTGCCGCCACGGTTGTCGAGCTGGGAGAGCTGCTCAAGCAGCAGGCGCTGATCAGCGGCGTCGACCACGCCGGTGACGTTGCTGAAAACACCGGCGACTTTCAGTTTGATGGTGCCATCGCTGCTGACGATGCCGCCCTTGTCGTTGTTGCTCAGTTGCCTCGCGGTAACGTCGACGGTTTTACCGAGCAGGACACCAGCACTGTTATCGACCGTGTCACTCTCGATATGCAGACCGGCTTCGCTTTGAATCCGGCCCTTGAGGTTGAGCAACTGTGACTGACCGGGAGCCGTCTGTTTGAGTATCAATCGTGCGCCGTCAACGCCCGCCGCCAACAGGCCGTTATCGCTGTTGTCGAGGCTGGCGGCTTGCAGGTCCAGGCGATCACCCATGATCCGCCCGCCACGGTTGTCGATGCGCCCGCCTTCGGCGACCAGCAACAATTGCTGACCGGCCACGACACCTTGGCGGTTGTCCAGGCTCGCGGCCTGAATGTCCACGTCCCTATGGGTGGCCTGCAAACGACCCAGGGCATTGTTCAGGTGTTGAGTGACGATCAGCGTGAGCTTGCCGGCCTCGGCGCTTAAGGTGCCGTTGGTGTTCTGTGTGAGATTGTCGAGTGTCGTATGGACGGTGCCGCCCAGCAGCTTGCCCTCGGTGTTATCCAGGTCACGCCCAACAACTTTGAGGCCCGCGGTGCCCTGAATCAGCCCCTGAGTGTTGTCCAGGTCCTGGGTACCCAGAACACTGTCTTCGGACGAGATCGTGCCCTGCGTGTTGTCGAGTTTGCCGCGACTGGTCAGCTCGAGGGTTTTGCCCGTCAGGCTGGCGTTGCGGTTGTTGATGCTCTGGGCGGTGACGCTCAGTTGGCTCGAGGCCTGCACCTTGCCGTCGTGGTTATCGAGGTCTTCGTCGAGGGTCAGCCCCAGCGCACCGCCCTCGGCGCTGATCACGCCTTTTTGGCTGTTATCCAGACGGGTGGCGTTGACGGTCACTTTATCGGCGGCCAGCGTGCCGCCGTGGTTGAGCAGTTCGCCGCCGGACAACGACAGGGCTGTCTGCGCCTGAATTTTTCCTTTGCCGTTGTCCAGACGCTCGCTGGCCGTGACTTTGGCGTTGGTCTGATTGGCCGCGATCAAACCGTTGGTGTTGTCGAGTTGACGGGTGTCGAGGTCCAGGCGCCCGGCAATCATTTTGCCGTCGCCATTCTCCAACTCCCGAGCTTTGAGCGTCAGGCTGCCGCCGGCGATTTCGATGCGGCCCTGGCGGTTGTCCAGGCTGTCGAGGGTCAGGGTCGCCGCCTGGCCATCGGCGAAGCGGATCAGACCGTTGAGGTTGATAATGGCCGGGGCGTTGAACGCCAGACTGCCTTCGCCGAAGATCCGCGCATTGAGCCCCTGGTTGAGCAATCGAGCGGCGTTGAGCGTGACGTTGCGTCCCTGAATGATGCCGTTCTGGTTATCGAGCGCACCACTGACCTGCGCGTTCAAGGAACGGCTGGCCAACAGGCTGCCGCTGTTGCTCAGGGCCTGACTGTTGAGGGCAAGATCCCCACTGGCGTTGCGGCTATTGTCGGCATTTACACCGGCTTCGATGACACCGAGATTGGTCAGTTTGCCGCCGCTACTCAGACGTACCGTGTCCCTGGCGGCGAGGCTTTGACGGTTGACCAGGTCTTCGGCGGTCTGCACGGCCAATTGCGTTCCGGCGTACACCGGTCCTTGGGCATCGAGGCTTCTGGCTTTGATGTCGACAACATTACTGGCGGTGGCTTTGACCATGCTCAGGTGGCCGTTGACGTCGATCTGAATATCACCACCACTGGCGGCGAGGTTGCCGGCCAGCTTCACGCCGACCCCAACTTCGGTGCCGACCAGTTTGATCGCCCCGGCGTACATGCCGCCCAGGGCCGAGGAGTCGATAGCCAATTGCGGCTTGGCGCTGCCGTCGTCGGCGCGGGCGGTGGCGTTGAGATTGTCGGCGTTGACGTCGTTGCGACCGGCAATGAGGGTCAGGTTTTTCGCGTGGATTTCAGCGTTGATTTTCGCGCTGCGGGTGATGATTTCGAAGCTGTCGACACGGCTGGCATCAAGGCCCGTCCCCTCGATGGAGACACTGCCCTGATCGACCTGGAAACGATCCAGACGACCGCCGCCGTCGAGCACTGGCTTGCCGGTGGTCAGGGTCACGCGCGGGGTGTTGATGAAACCGCAACCGTTGCAACTGATGCCATACGGGTTGGCGACGATCACGCGCGCCGACTGTCCCGCCACTTCGGTGTAACCGCGCAACTGGCTGGGGCTACCGCCGATGACTTCGTTGAGGATCGTCTGCGCCGCACCGCTGTTTTTCAGGTGCGGGTTGCCAATGACGATGCCGCCCAACTGCGTGGCCAAGGTCTGGGTCGAACCGTTGTTGAGGATGACCCCTTGGGCGCTGACGTTGTAATCGTGAAACTGGTTATGCGACAGACCACTGCCATTGGGGGTGGCGATGTTGATGATCTGCACCCCGTTGCCGGCGTGATCCAGCGTGGTGCCTGGCGTGCTGACGACGATGCCCTCGGCCTGGGCCCATATCGGTTGCCAGAACATGACGTTGGCCAACAGGAACGCCAACCCACGCTTGGGCATACCCCAGAAGTGTTCACGGGTTTTTGGCAGCAGCGGGTTGGCCGGCCAGAAAGGCCAGTTGGCGAACGTCCATGATCGAATCTCGTTTAAAGCAGAATTTAGAGGAAGACATCCACGCGGAAATAGATCGGCGCTTCGCGCTCGGTCAGGGTGTCCGGGCGTTCCAGAGAATGGGCAAACGTCACGCTGGCGGCCACATGCTGGCCGCGAGCAAACAGCTCTGCCGAGTTGCTGGACATGCGTCCGTGTTGATCGCCGTTGTAGCGATCGCCACGAATCACGCCCTGGTCGTAGCCGAGGCTGGTGCCGTATTCGGCGAACACCGGGCGTAGCCATTCCAGCGTCACCGGGCGACTCCAGCGCAGGTCGTTGCGCCAGTAGCCGCCGCTGTCGCCGGACAAGGATTGATCCTTGTAACCGCGAATCGACGACTGCCCGCCGAGGCTGGTGCGCTGCGGGCTGAACAGCACGTCTTCACTGCGTTGGCCGGTCATCAGGCTGGTGAAGCTGAACGACTCGCCCCACACCTTGAACGGCTGCAGGTAACTCGCGGTGGCGGTGTACTTGCGGTAGCGCGCGTCCGGCTCGCCAGGACCAGGATGGCCATTGCCCTGAGCATCGAACGCGCCGATGCCTTCCTGCATACCCACATCGAGGTTGACGAACGCACTGCCGACCCGTCGACCGTGGTTAATGCCGTACTGCGCTTCGCTGAGGCGGTTGCTGCTCAGCTTGAGCTTGCTGTCTTCGATGAAGTTATTGCTGCGCAGGTAAGAGATACCCGCGTTGAGAGAGGTCTTGCTCACGGCATCGCGATGGATGACCCGCTCGGCGCGCAGCTGATGGTTTTGGCTGTCGCCGGTCTGCTTGAAGTTGTAACCATTGGCGGCGATCTGCGAGCGGTACTCGCTTTGGCTGTAGGTGTAACTGAAGTTCCACCAACCCCACGGCAAGTTGTAATAGAGCATCGCGTTGTTGGACGTGTGCTGGTGATCGGTCATCGCATCGTGGCCACCACGCAGCATCAACTGATCGGCCAAGCCCAACGGACTGTCCCAATCAAACGTCGTGCCCCACTGCTGCTCGCCGATGCTGCGCTGGCCATCGTTGCTGCGGGACAACCCGGCACGCCACGGCTTTTGCGGGGTGTTCTTGACCGACACCTCGCTGCCACCGACGTTCTTGCCCGGCGTCAACTCCATCTGCGCCTGGTTCGACGGCAAGCGGTTCAGTTGATCGACCAGTTGCTCGATCTCACGCAAATTGACCAGGTCACCGGTCTTGCCGGGAAAAGCCATGCCCAACTCGCGGTCCGACAGCTTGCTGCCCTCCGCGCCTTTCAAGCCTTCGAGCTTGCCTTCGACCACCAGCACCTTCAAATGCCCGCCGGACAAATCCTGCTGCGGCAAGTAGGCACGGCTGGTGACCAAGCCTTTTTCGATGTAGTGGTCGGTGATGACCTTCAACAGTTCATTGAGCTGGGTAACGCCCAGGCACTGGCCGATGTAAGGCTTGAGCAGACGATTTTTCTCGCTCTCCGAGAGACTGTCGGCGCCTTTGAGCTCGATGTCCTTGATGGGGAAACAACGGGCGTCGGCCGGAGCCGTCGGTTGCGTGGGCTTGGTTGCCTTGCCGGGCAATTCCTTGAGCTCTTCGAGACGCCGACGCTGCTCTTCGAGCAAGCGATCCTGACGTTCGCGGATCAGGTCGGTTTCACCGGGAGTGGGGGCGGCGTGAGCAAGAGTTAGCGGAGAAAGGCACAGCAAAGCCAGGCACAACCTCGCCACGAGGGCGGGTGGGTACATGTTCGATCCCTCGAATGGAGAGTGATAGCAAAATAGTGGCGCGCTATTAGATGGCCATTATTCTGGCGTCAATGAATGGATCCATTCGAAAACAGGTAATTGGCGACTGGTGCTGGCTAAAACAGGCGCTTGCTACGTGAGGGACAGTGCGAAAATCGGGGACAGAGCACGTTTAATCGAAGAAGCACTGCCTCTTTCTCAGGATAAATGTGGTCTGCCCCGAATGGCACTTACTTAGCAGCTAACCACTTGAGCTAAAAGCAAAAAAATGAAGAAGGGGTTGGTCTTGGTCTACGTTGATAGTTGCGAACACACACACCGATGACCAAGGACACAACCCCAATGAATCGTAGACGTCAAATTCTCCAGCATCAACAGCAACGATTTCATCGACATGCTTCGAACTGTGATGCCTATGCTTTTTTCAATCTCCTCACTGCTCCCGAACTGTTACAGCGCGTCGAATCTGCACTGCCAGAGTATCGGGAGCGTCTGTTTCCGCCGACTGAAACACTGTCTATGTTTCTGGCTCAAGCGATGAGTGCCGACCGTTCTTGCCAGAACGCGGTCAACGACTTGTCCATCAAACGGTCTTGTGGCGGCATGAAGCCCAATAGCATTCGCACGGGCGCCTACTGTAAAGCCAGAAAGCGCCTGCCTGTAGAGATGGTTTCCACGTTGGTTAGGCACACCGGTACCTCGATAAGTGATAAAGCACCATCGTCGTGGCGCTGGATGGGACGGCCTGTACGCCTTGTGGACGGTACGACGGTCAGCATGCCCGACACCGCAGCCAATCAGGGTGCCTATCCGCAGTCGCGCGGTCAGAAGGTCGGTCTTGGTTTTCCGCTGTGTCGAGTGGTTGGCATCGTTTGCCTCTCCAGCGGCGCCGTTTTAGATGCCGCCCTTGGGCGTTTCCGAGGTAAGGGCGGCGATGAACAGACGCTACTCAGATCAATGCTCGACACGTTGAAAGCAGGAGACATTTTGTTGGGTGACGCTTACTACACTACCTATTTCCTGCTGTGCGAGTTGCAACGAAGAGGTGTCGATGGCGTGTTCGAACAATATGGCGCTCGACGGCGCAGTACGGACTTTCGCTTGGGTCAAAGTCTCGGTCCGGAAGATCATCTGATCGAGTTGAAAAAGCCCGAAAGAAGGCCGCCCTGGATGAGTCAGGCGCATTACGAACAGGCGCCTGAAAGACTGACAGTGCGAGAGCTTAAGGCTGGCGGAAAGACTTTGGTGACCACGTTGCGTTGCCCGAAGCAGACACCAAAAACAGCCCTCAAATCGCTGTACAAGGGGCGATGGCATGTCGAGTTAGATTTGCGAAATCTCAAAGCTACGCTGGGACTTGGAAAGTTAAGCTGCAAAACTCCAGGCATGGCAGTCAAGGAGTTATGGGTCTATCTGTTGGCACACAATCTGATCCGAATGCTCATGGCACAATCGGCTCTATTAGCTGACTGCTTACCTCGCGAACTGAGCTTCAAACACAGCCTTCAGCTATGGCTGGCGCTGCGACAATATGGCAGCCCCGAAGAAGAGGATGGCCTGTCAAACTTATTGACGCTGATCGCTCAAAGGCGCGTTGGAAACCGACCTGGTCGTATCGAGCCGCGAGCCATAAAACGAAGACCTCAAGCCTACCCCTTGCTGACCAAATCACGTCGGTCAGCAAGGGCAGATGTCAGGAAGAATGGGCACGCTAAACATGTTAAGTAAGTGCCATTCAAATCCGCCCCCTTTACGCCTTTATGTAATCTCTACATGTAAGTGTTTACCCTTCATTGTTCATCAATCCAGACAGCCTTAATCCAAGCACCTAGAGTTGGCCAACTTTCTGAAGAGGTACCATCGTGCGACCAAAACCTGACATCTCCTTCGTCCGATATACAGTAGTAATTTCCATTATCCTCACAAAATGGAAGCCATGTTTTAGGAACTCCGACGCTCCAAGCCTCTCTTGCGGCATGTAAAAGCTCTCTAGGATGACTCTGTGTAGAAGTAACTCTTAGTGCATCCTTCCCATTAAAAACACTATCACCGGCCTCCTTAAGAAAAACTCTATACTCACCAGAAATGGCCAACCCTAGTTCTCTTTCATAGGAGTCTAGGAGACTTTCGTCTGGCAGTTCCTGCCGCACGGGCAAACTCATCCTGACGCTTTTAAGCTCGGCAATAGCTGAGTGAATATCAACAAACATCGCAACACCTCTCAGTCAAAAATCCAAAGATCTGGACTTCCAATAATCTTTCTTCCATTTTTCAAATTGCGCCCGGTTGATCCCAGACGGAATTTCGCTACCAGAGTTGATATGAATCACACCGCTGTTCTTCTGGTGGAAACTCTGGGTGACCTCAGCAATTGGACCATCCTGCGTCTGAAGCATGTGGTGAAGATTTACCTTCTTCCCGTCAGTACCATACGGCGCCAAGCCATTTTCCATCAACTGTTTGTTAGTAAAGCCGGTACTTGCGTCAACCCTGCTGGGGTCTATGAGGTCATTCCTTTGATATACCTTGTTCCCTCTGAACTGCTTGAGGTTGGTCAGTACCGGGTTGGTTTCGATCAGGTATTTGTGCGGATTGGAGCGCGCGCTGGTGTCAGGCAGTCCCTGCACACGCGGCACGTTGAAGGACGCGTCCCCTCTATTGGGCAACAGCACACCGACCGGACCGTCACCGGCGGCGGCATTGACGTTGACCTGAGCGGTCTTGTCGTTGAGATTCACCGACGGGCGACTGGCCAGAGCCAGCTCGCGATTTTTGACCGAGACCGGGTCGTTCTGGTCGAACTGCACGCTTGGGCATACCCCAGAAGTGCTCAGGGGTTTTCACGACAGCAGAGGGCTGGCGAGCGAGGAAGGCGCAGTGGCGAACGTCCATGTCAAAGATCTCGTTTCGTCGGAGCGATGGTTGAGGACAAAATCGAAGGCAAAGCGATCCCGACACTGCCAGCACGATAGGTGCTCGCAGCGGGTCGGATTTCATATGGAGATAAGTGCGCGCCCGGTCAGGACGTCCAGGGGCATGGTGCACTGTCCTTCGCGACGGCAGGCGTCAGGACTGTTCGATCCCTCGAAATGACAAATTGATATCAATATGATGGCGCAATGTCAAGTTGCCATCATTCTGGCGTCAATAAGTTGATTTCTGGCTTTTTTACAACCGCTCTAGGTCGCTGGTCTTCGAAGGCTTCCTGAACTTTTCAGAGCGCTCGACCCTCCACTCAATATCGTCGCGATGCAGATATTGAGGCCCAACCCATGAAAACCCTGCTGAAACTCACCCTCGCCGCCACCCTCGCCTGCGCACTTCCCGTCTGGGCCTGCACCCCTGAGGAAGCCACCATCAAACGCGAACAATTGGCCAAGGAGGTCACCAAACTCACCGAGCAGAACCCGGCCAAGGCTAAGGAGATCAACGCTGAGTTGCAGAAGATGGATCTGGGGACGGCGAGCAAGGATTTGCCGGACAAGTGTCAGTTGATCGATCAGCGATTGAAGGAGCTCGGATCGGCGGAGAAAAAAACCGAGGGTTGATCCATCTAAGGAATCCCAGGCATAAAAAAACCGGACACATGTCCGGTTTTTTATTGGATCGCTACCGCGCTTTATTCAGCAGCCGGTGCTTCCGGCTTGCGGCGCTTGAGCGGGGCCATGCCGTCCTTGCTGACCAGCGACAGGGCGTCGGTCTTCGGGCGGTTGGCGATCTTGCGTTTGGTCGGGGCCTTGGCGCCGGTTTTCTTCTTGTCGCCTTTGGCGTCGACTTTTTTCTTCTTCACGCCAACGGCTTTACCCGAGGCCTTGACCTTTTTCGGTCCGCCGTAGGTGCCTTTGACTTCCTTGATGGTGCGGCGCTCGAAGCTTTGCTTGAGGTAGCGCTCGACGCTCGACATCAGGTTCCAGTCGCCGTGGCAGATCAGCGAGATGGCCAGGCCATCGTTGCCGGCACGGCCGGTACGACCGATGCGGTGAACATACTCGTCGCCGCTGCGCGGCATGTCGAAGTTGATCACCAGGTCCAGGCCATCCACATCGAGGCCGCGAGCGGCAACGTCGGTGGCAACCAGGATTTTCACGCCGCCCTGCTTCAGGCGATCGATGGCCAGCTTGCGATCCTTCTGGTCTTTGTCACCGTGCAGCACGAACGCTTTGTATTCCTGCGCCACCAGGCGGCCGTAGATACGGTCGGCCATGGCCCGGGTGTTGGTGAACACGATGGCCTTCTGATAGGTCTCGTTGGCCAGCAGCCAGTTCACGATCTGCTCTTTGTGCTGGTTGTGGTCAGCGGTGATGATCTGCTGACGGGTGGTCGCGTTCAGATCGCTGACGTTGTTCAGCTGCAGGTGCTCAGGGTTGTTCAACACCTTGGCAACCATCTCGCGCAGGCCCGAACCACCGGTGGTGGCGGAGAACAGCATGGTCTGCTGACGGTTGGTGCACTCTTGCACCAGGCGCTGGACGTCTTCGGCAAAGCCCATGTCGAGCATGCGGTCGGCTTCGTCGAGGACCAGGACTTCGACTTCTTTCAAGTCGAGGTTGCCGGCGTTCAGTTGCTCGATCATCCGGCCCGGTGTACCGATCAGGATGTCCGGCACCTTGCGCAGCATGGCGGCCTGGACTTTGAAGTCTTCACCGCCGGTGATCAGGCCGGACTTGATGAACGTGAACTGCGCAAAGCGCTCGACTTCCTTGATGGTCTGCTGAGCCAGTTCGCGGGTCGGCAGCAGGATCAGGGTCTTGATGCTGACGCGGACTTTAGCCGGGCCGATCAAACGGTTGAGGATCGGCAAAACGAATGCAGCGGTTTTGCCGCTGCCGGTTTGCGCTGTCACCCGCAGGTCACGCCCTTGGAGCGCCAGCGGAATAGCCGCTGCTTGCACAGGCGTTGGCTCGACAAATTTAAGCTCGGCCACGGCTTTGAGCAGGCGTTCGTGCAGGGCGAATTGGGAAAACACGGGTGCTACCTCGAAGAAATACAAAAAAACAGCTGCATAGGGTAACGGTTTCGAGCGCTAAGGCCGAGTTTCTTTATACAAACGGCGCTAAACAGTGGTTTTTTTGTTGCGTCTTTTGTCCCAAAACGTCATCCAAAGCGTCTTAAATGCTCTAATCGCCCCGTCGCGTCCTATAGAAGAACCGTTTTCGCCCATGGATATCAAACAGCTCTGGCTCAACGTCCAAGACCTTTGGGGTGCGCTCGATCAGCACCCGCTCCTGCATTCCAGCCTGGCGCTGATGGTGTTGCTGGTGATTGCACTGGTCCTCGGACGAGTGGCGCGCTATCTGATCCTGCATGCAACCAAAATGCTTGGCCGCCAACCGGCGCTGCACTGGGTCAACGATTTACGCCACAACAAGGTCTTTCATCGCCTGGCGCAAATGACGCCGTCGCTGGTGATCCAGTTCGGCCTGCACCTGGTGCCGGAGCTAGGCAAGACCAGCCTGATCTTCCTTGGCAATGCGGCGCTGGCGTTCACCATTCTATTCCTGGTGCTGGCCATCAGCGCACTGCTCAACGCCCTGCTGGACATCTACGCGCGCACCGAACATGCCCGCACCCGCTCGATCAAAGGCTACGTGCAACTGGCGAAAATGGTCTTGTACGTGTTTGGCGCGATCATCATTGTCGCCACGCTGATCGACCGCTCCCCGCTGTTGCTGCTGTCGGGTCTGGGCGCCATGTCGGCGGTGATTCTGTTGGTTTACAAGGACACCCTGCTGTCGTTTGTCGCCAGTGTGCAGCTGACCAGCAACGACATGCTGCGGGTCGGCGACTGGATCGAGATGCCGCAAGTCGGCGCCGACGGTGACGTGGTCGACATCACGCTGCACACGGTCAAGGTGCAGAACTTCGACAAGACCATCGTTTCGATTCCGACCTGGCGCCTGATGTCCGAATCGTTCAAGAACTGGCGCGGCATGCAACAGTCCGGTGGACGAAGGATCAAGCGCAGCCTGTTCATCGATGCCAGCGGCGTGCGGTTTGTGCGTGATGACGAAGAGTCAAAACTGGCCCAGGTACACTTGCTGACCGACTATATCAGCCGTAAGCAGGCTGAACTCAAGGCCTGGAACGAAGCCCAGGGCAATGTGGCGGCGATGTCGGCCAACCGTCGGCGGATGACCAATATCGGGACTTTCCGCGCCTATGCGCTGGCGTATCTGAAAAGCCACCCGGAGGTCCAGCCGAACATGACCTGCATGGTTCGGCAGATGCAGACCACCGCCCAGGGTATTCCACTGGAGATTTACTGCTTTACTCGCACTACCGCGTGGGCGGATTACGAGCGGATTCAGGGGGATATTTTTGATTACCTGCTGGCGGTGTTGCCGGAGTTTGGCTTGAGCCTTTATCAGCAGCCGAGCGGGGGTGACCTGAGGGCCGGGTTGCTTCCGGCAGTGCTCGGCGCGAGCCACATCCCTGAACCCGAAAAACACATCATGTAGCACCACATATCCCTGTAGGAGCGAGGCTTGCCCGCGAAGGCGGTGTGTCAGGCAACATCGTCGCCGACTGACACACCGCCTTCGCGGGCAAGCCTCGCTCCTACAGGGGTTTAGTGTGTGGTTATCGATTGGCGTACACCCAACCGGCTGATCCACACCGCCATCAGAATCACCACCCCACCCAGGAACAACCGCCCCAGCGCTTCATGCTGATTCCAGATCAGCAGATTGATCAGCAACCCCACCGGCACATGCAGGTTGTTCATCACCGCGAGCGTCCCGCCATTCACCAGGCACGCGCCCTTGTTCCACCAGTACAACCCGAGCGCAGTCGAGACCAGGCCGAGGAACACCAGCACGCCCCATTGCAGCGGAGCTTCGGGCAGGAAGTTCTGTTTGCCGAACAGCAGAAACGCTGGCAACGCCACCGCCAATGCGCCGAGATAGAAGTAACCGAAGCGCCGATAATGCGGCAGATCGCTCGGATGACGGGCGACCAGATGCTTGTAGAGCACCTGCCCGGCGGCGTAGGTGAAGTTGGCCAGTTGCAGCAGCAGGAACCCCATGAAGAAATCCGGGTTGATCCGGTCGTAGCGAATCACCGCCGCGCCCATCACCGCCACCAATGCGGCGATCAATGCCCATGGATTGAAGCGCCGGTTCAGCGCGTCTTCAATCAGGGTTACGTGCAGCGGCGTGAGGATGGTGAACAGCAGCACCTCCGGCACTGTCAGCACCTGAAAGCTCAGGTACAGGCAGACGTAGGTCACGCCGAATTGCAACGCGCCGATCAGCAGCATGCCGCGCATGAACGCCGGTTCAACCGAACGCCAGCGAGTCAACGGAATGAACACCAGCCCCGCCAGCACCACGCGCACCAGCACCGCGAAGTAGCTGTCGACATGACCGGCCAGGTATTCGCCGATCAGACTGAAGGAAAACGCCTGAATCAGCGTGACAAAAAGTAGATAGCCCATGCTCGCCTCATTTCGAATGGCGGCGACGATAGCGGTTTTTGCTAGCCACCGCGACCCGTCAGGCAATACACCAATCCCTGTGGGAGCGAGCTTGCTCGCGATAGCGGTGTGTCAGATAACATTGGTGTCGACTGACACTCAGCTATCGCGAGCAAGCTCGCTCCCACAGAGTCCGCGTCAAATTCAGCTTCAGGTTGCCACCCGGCAAATCCCAGGCAAAAAAAAGCCCGATCTCGCTAAAGCGTTCAATCGGGCTACAGCACTCAGGAGCAACAAGTGCAAAAGGGAGGTTCGATGCGCGTAGAGCCTTGAAGGGGTTGCGCCAAGCCACTTGAACATCAAGGGATTATCTGGCGATTAAAGCCTCAGGCGACCAGGGCAAGCTTGGCGTTGGCCTGGTTCAGACCCTTCTCCTGGAAGTCACCGCCCAAGTTCATGCCTTCAGCGTGAATAAAGGTCACGTCGTGGATCCCGATGAAGCCCATGACCTGACGCAGGTACGGTTCTTGGTGGTCCGCGGTGCTGCCGGCGTAGATCCCGCCGCGAGCAGTCAACACATAGGCACGCTTGCCGCTGAGCAGACCTTGTGGGCCGGTGTCGGTGTACTTGAAGGTCACGCCGGCACGCAGCACGTGGTCGAGCCAGGCTTTCAGCGTGCTGGGGATCGCGAAGTTGTACATCGGCGCAGCCATGACCAGCACGTCGGCGGCCAGCAGTTCGTCGGTCAGCTGGTTGGAGCGTTCGAGGGAAGCCTGTTCGATGTCATTGCGTTGTTCGGCAGGTTTCATCCAGCCGCCCAGCAGGTTGATGTCCAAGTGTGGTACCGGGATGACGGTCAGGTCACGCACCGTGATCTGGTCGGCCGGGTGAGTCGCTTGCCACTGGCTGATGAAGGTCTGGGTCAGTTGACGGGAAACCGAGTCTTGCTGACGGGCGCTGCTTTCGATGATCAGAACACGTGACATGGGATGTAGGCTCCATCTGAGAATGCTGTAAGGCGATGGAGTGAAGGTTAAACAGAACAATATCGATGAAAAAGCGCAAATAACTGCTATAAATCATCGATAAATTTGTTTATAAGCGGAGCGTACCCGGCGAGTGTGCTCCGCGTTGTGTCATTTTGGGGTGCAGGTCAGTTTGATACGCATCTTGATGATGGTCCGGGTGAACTTCGCGGTGGCATTTTTGTGTTTGCCTGCGGCCACTTCAATCTTGCGCGTGCGCGGTGCTTCCGGGCCATTGTTGAAAACCACCGTACAAGACGCATCGGTGGTGCCGTAGTTGTTCACCTGAATGGAAGCAATGTCGCTATCTGTGTCATACGCGTTGTAGTCGATGCTCAAGCCATTCAGCTGTTTTTGAACATCGATTGGATAGGCAAAGGCCGTCAGCGGCAACATCACCAGCAGCACACAACCCGATACCACACAACAAAGCTTTTTCATTCAGCAGTCTCCAATAAGGACTGCCAGCTTAGACAAGAGGAGCTATTCATGAAAGCGCCCCGCGTGACCCTTGATCAATGGCGAACGTTGCAGGCCGTGGTCGACCACGGTGGTTTCGCCCAGGCCGCCGAAGCGCTGCACCGTTCGCAATCGTCGGTCAGCTACACCGTGGCGCGCATGCAGGACCAACTCGGCGTGCCGCTGTTGCGTATCGACGGCCGCAAAGCCGTGCTGACCGAAGCCGGCGGCGTGCTGCTGCGCCGTTCCCGGCAACTGGTGAAACAGGCCAGTCAGCTGGAAGACTTGGCCCATCACATGGAACAAGGCTGGGAAGCGGAAGTTCGGTTGGTAGTCGACGCTGCGTACCCGAGCGCCCGCCTCGTCCGCGCCTTGACCGCGTTCATGCCGCAGAGCCGTGGCTGCCGGGTGCGTCTGCGCGAAGAAGTGTTGTCGGGCGTGGAAGAAGTCCTGCTCGAAGGCGTGGCCGACCTGGCCATCAGTGGTTTCAGCATCCCGGGTTACTTGGGCGCGGAATTGAGCGACGTCGAGTTCGTCGCGGTCGCCCATCCCGAACATCCGTTGCATCGCCTCAATCGCGAACTGAATTTCCAGGACCTGGAAAGCCAACTGCAAGTGGTCATCCGCGACTCCGGTCGCCAGCAGCCACGGGACGTCGGCTGGCTCGGCGCGGAACAGCGCTGGACCGTCGGCAGCCTGGCCACCGCCGCTACTTTTGTCAGTAGCGGTCTGGGTTTCGCCTGGTTGCCTCGGCACATGATCGAACGGGAACTCAAGGAAGGTCTGCTCAAGCTGCTACCGTTGGACCAAGGTGGCAGCCGCAACCCGAGCTTCTACCTCTACTCGAACAAGGACAAACCCTTGGGTCCGGCCACGCAGATTCTCATCGAACTGCTGCGCACCTTCGACACTGCGCCGCTGGATGCCCCTTTCGCCGCCCCTGAACAAGCCTGACACGGAGTGTACGCATGGCCTATTTCGAACACGAAGGTTGCAACCTGCACTATGAGGAATATGGTCACGGTGCGCCGTTGCTGCTGGTTCACGGGCTGGGTTCCAGCACCCTGGACTGGGAAGAGCAGATCCCGGCGCTGTCGGCCCGCTATCGGGTGATCGTCCCGGATGTGCGCGGCCACGGTCGCTCCGACAAACCCCGTGAGCGCTACAGCATCGCCGGGTTCAGCGCCGACCTGATTGCCCTGATCGAACACCTGAACCTGGGCCCCACTCATTACGTGGGCTTGTCCATGGGCGGCATGATCGGTTTTCAACTGGCAGTGGATCAGCCGCAATTGCTCAAAAGCCTGTGCATCGTCAACAGCGCGCCCGAGGTCAAACTGCGCAACCGCGACGACTATTGGCAGTGGTTCAAGCGCTGGAGCCTGATGCGCGTCCTCAGCCTGGGCGCTATCGGCAAAGCTCTGGGCGCCAAGCTGTTCCCTAAACCGGAACAGGCTGATTTGCGACAAAAGATGGCCGAGCGCTGGGCAAAAAACGACAAACATGCTTATCTCGCCAGCTTCGATGCGATCGTTGGCTGGGGGGTTCAGGAACGACTTTCGAAGGTCTCCTGTCCAACCCTAATCGTGAGCGCCGACCGTGACTACACACCGGTCTCGCTGAAAGAGACCTATATAAAACTGCTACCCGATGCGCGGCTGGTGGTGATCGCCGACTCACGCCACGCCACCCCGCTGGATCAACCCGAACGCTTTAACCAAACCCTGCTCGAGTTTTTCACCGAAGTCGACACCACCTCACTCAGGATTACTGACCCATGCTGAAAAAAATCGCCCTCGTCGCTGGCTCCGTTCTGTTTGCCGCCAACCTGATGGCCGCAACACCGGCCAAGGCGCCGCACGTGCTGCTGGAGACCACTAATGGCCAGATCGAGATCGAACTGGACCCGGTCAAGGCGCCGATCAGTACCAAGAACTTCCTTGATTACGTCAACAGCGGCTTCTACAACAACACGATTTTCCACCGTGTGATTCCTGGGTTCATGGTCCAGGGCGGTGGTTTCACAAAAGAGATGACGCAAAAAGAAACCAAGGATCCGATCAAGAACGAGTCCAAAAACGGTCTGCATAACGTCCGTGGCACGCTGTCCATGGCTCGCACCTCTAACCCTGATTCGGCCACCAGCCAGTTTTTCGTCAACGTCAAAGACAACGACTTCCTCGACAGCGGTGACGGCTATGCAGTCTTCGGTAAAGTCGTGAAAGGCATGGACGTGGTGGACGTCATCGTCAACTCGCAAACCACCACCCGTGGCGGCATGAAAGATGTGCCAGCCGACCCTGTTTTCATCAAGTCGGCCAAAGTCATCGACTAAGCTAAACAGGAAGTCTTGAGCGGCTGCCGGAGTGCGCCGCTCACACTGTTCAAAGGAGAGCCCGTGCGCGGGCGGAGAACTGATGCTTTATCGCCGTTTTGAGAAACTGATCGACATATTCCGCGACGCCCCGACGGCGGCTCCGCCGGATCGGGTTCTGCCTTTCTATACCTATTACCTGAAGCAGGTCTGGCCGAGTTTCGCTGCCCTGCTGTTCGTCGGTCTGATCGGTGCGCTGATCGAAGTGGCGCTGTTCAGTTACCTGAGTCGCATCATCGACCTGACCCAAGGCACGCCTGACGTCGATTTCTTCAAGGAACATGGCATCGAGCTGGCCTGGATGGCGGTGGTAGCCCTGGTTTTTCGGCCGATTTTTGTTGGCCTGCATGACCTGCTGGTGCACCAGACCCTGAGCCCCAGCATGACCAGTCTGATCCGCTGGCAGAATCACAGTTATGTGCTCAAACAGAGCCTGAATTTTTTCCAGAACGACTTCGCCGGGCGCATCGCCCAACGCATCATGCAGACCGGCAACTCGTTGCGCGATTCGGCCGTGCAGGCAGTGGACGCGCTGTGGCATGTGCTGATCTACGCGATCAGTTCGCTGGTGCTATTCGCCGAAGCCGACTGGCGACTGATGATCCCGCTGCTGACGTGGATCGCCGCTTATATCGGCGCCCTCTGCTACTTCGTACCACGGGTCAAGGAACGTTCGGTGGTGTCGTCCGAAGCGCGTTCCAAACTCATGGGGCGGATCGTCGATGGCTACACCAACATCACCACCCTGAAGCTGTTCGCCCACACCAATTTCGAGCAGCAGTACGCCAAGGAAGCGATCGAAGAACAGACCGTAAAAGCCCAACTGGCTGGCCGCGTGGTCACCAGCATGGACGTGGTCATTACCAGCATGAACGGCTTGCTGATCGTCGGCACCACCGGTTTGGCCCTGTGGCTGTGGACCCAGTCGCTGATCACCGTAGGCGCCATTGCCCTGGCCACCGGTTTGGTCATCCGCATCGTCAACATGTCCGGTTGGATCATGTGGGTGGTCACCGGTATTTTCGAAAACATCGGCATGGTCCAGGACGGTTTGCAGACCATTTCTCAACCGGTCAGCGTCACCGATCGCGAACAGGCCAAACCGCTGGCGGTCACCCGTGGCGAAGTGCGTTTCGAGCACGTGGATTTCCATTA
Organism: Pseudomonas sp. Hz4; assembly: GCF_054898165.1. NCBI lineage: Bacteria > Pseudomonadati > Pseudomonadota > Gammaproteobacteria > Pseudomonadales > Pseudomonadaceae > Pseudomonas > Pseudomonas sp. Hz4. The sequence continues at coordinate 4,585,901 of NZ_CM142719.1, forward strand.
CGGCAAGAAGAGCGGGATCATCGGCGACCTCAATCTGACCATCAAGCCTGGCGAGAAAATCGGCCTGATCGGTCCGTCCGGTGCCGGCAAGTCGACCCTGGTCAACCTGCTGCTGCGCCTCTATGACGTGGAGGGCGGAGGCATCCTCATCGATGGGCAGAACATTGCTGAAGTGGGCCAGGAAAGCCTGCGCGAGCGTATTGGCATGATCACCCAGGACACGTCCCTGCTGCATCGCTCGATCCGCGACAATTTGCTTTACGGCAAACCCGACGCCACCGACGCCGAACTCTGGGAAGCGGCACACAAGGCTCGAGCCGACGAGTTCATCCCGTTGTTGTCGGACGCCGAAGGCCGCACCGGTTTCGATGCCCATGTCGGTGAACGCGGCGTGAAACTCTCCGGCGGCCAGCGCCAGCGGGTTGCAATTGCTCGGGTGCTGCTCAAGGACGCGCCGATCCTGATCATGGACGAGGCGACTTCTGCGCTGGACTCGGAGGTCGAAGCGGCGATCCAGGAAAGCCTCGAAACCCTGATGCAGGGCAAAACCGTGATCGCCATCGCCCACCGGCTCTCGACCATCGCCCGGATGGACCGACTGGTAGTGCTGGAAAACGGCAAGATCGCCGAAACCGGCAGCCACGCCGAACTGCTGGCCCATGGCGGGTTGTATGCGCGGTTGTGGCAGCATCAAACCGGTGGTTTTGTCGGGATCGATTGAATCTCCCGGCCGATCGTTCCCTGCTGACTGTCGGAGCGAAGATCAGTCTTGCCGATAAGGCAAGGCCGTCCTCGCTTCCTCGGCATACGCCAACACGCCAACGCGTTCCTGCTGCAGGAAGTCTTTGACGGCGGCTTTCAGACCAGGATGACGCAAGTAGTGCCATGAATGAGTGATCACCGGTTCAAACCCGCGAATCAACTTGTGCTCGCCTTGGGCGCCGGCATCGAATCGCTGGAAACCATTGGCAATCGCGTAGTCCATGCCTTGATAGAAACAGGTCTCGAAGTGCAGGCGGTCGAACTCTGCCAGGCAGCCCCAGTAGCGGCCGTAAAAACTGTCTCCGCCCACCAGACTGAACGCCATCGCGACTGGGCGTGAACCTTGTTTGGCCAACACCACACGAATCGACTCCGGCATGTGCTCAGCCAACAGGCTGAAAAACTCCCGCGTCAGATAAGGCCTTTGCCGACGCACTGCGTAGGTGTTGGCGTAGCAGGCATACACAAAATCCCACTGGGCTTGATCGAGTTGCCTACCTTCGAGCCATTCGAAATCAATGCCCTGCCCCGCCACCTGCTCGCGTTCCTTGCGCATTTGCTTGCGCTTGCGCGAACTGAGGACGTCGAGGAAGTCTTGAAAATCCCGATACCCGCGATTCTGCCAGTGGTACTGACAGCCGATTCGCTGCAACCAACCCGGCTGCTCGGCCAATGCTGCGTCGGTGAAAGGATCGGTGAAGTTGATGTGGGCGCTGGAAAGTTGTTCGATCTCAAGGTAGCCGGGCAGGCTTTTCAACAGTTCGAATCCGTCCTCGAGAGTAGCTGCCAGCAAACGCGGGCCACTGACCGGACTGAACGGCACGGCCGTCAACAGTTTGGGGTAGTAATCGATACCGGCACGCTCACACGCATCGGCCCAAGAATGATCGAACACGTACTCGCCGTAGGAATGCCATTTGCGGTAACTGGGCAGCGCGGCGATCAGACGATCGCCTTCGATGTGCAGCAAATGCTCGGGCTGCCATCCGGAATGGGGGCTAATGCTGGCGCTGTCTTCCAGCGCGCGCAGAAAAGCGTGACGCAAAAATGGCTGAGTATCGGGGACCAACGCATCCCACGTGTGCGGGGCGATTTCCGACAGGCTTTGCAGACGTTGCAACGGCATCACCATCCTCACTCTTCATGGCGTGAAAGCACCGCGAGTATCGCTTATCGCTCTGCATTGCACACGAGCGATTCGACGACAGCGCTCTAGCTCAATAGTTCGTGACGACTTTATATCGTCATCGAGTTGCCATCACATTGCCACTGCTCTGTCATAAACCATCGCGATACTGGCGCCTGTTTTTAGAGCGTCGGGTTCTAGCCCGGCCACTGTTTTCCGCCCGTCAACGGTCGGTTGTGTCCTGGATGGCTCAGTCATCCTCTCTCATCTTCGGAGATTGATATGCGTCTTGCTTCCACGAAAACTGCGGCAGCCCTGTGTGGCGGACTGTTGCTGGCCATGAGCGTTCCGGCCAGCGCCGCAGTCGACGCCAAACTGCTCGACATGCTCAAGGCAAACGGCTCGATTTCGCCTGCGCAGTACACCGAACTGCAAGCCGAGCTGGCCAGGGATCAGAAAGACCAGCAAATCGCCCGTCAGGCTCAGCGAGAGAGCAACGAGCAGATCGCGGCGACCGCGAAGAAAACCAATGAACTGAGCACCTTCGACCAGAAACTGGCGTGGGCTGCCAAGACCCAGTTCAAGGGCGATGTTCGTTTCCGTCAGGAAACAGTCAAGAACGATGGTGTTTCCAACACTGGCGACCAGGACCGTCAACGCATTCGTGTGCGTCTGGGTGCCTACACCGAAATCAACCCGCAAGTCGACACCGGTATCCGGATCGCCACGGGCAGCGACAACGATTCGCGCTCCACCAACCAGAGCCTGGACAACAACTTCACCAAGAAGAATATCTGGCTGGACCAGGGCTACGTGGATTACCACCCGACGGCCATCAAGGACCTGCACTTGATCGGCGGCAAGATGGCGCAACCGTGGGTGAGCACCGGCGACATCATCTGGGATAGCGACATCAGCCCCGAAGGTCTGGCAGCAACCTACAAGCACGCGCTGGGCCCTGTCGAGATGTTCGGTAGCGCCGGTCACTACACGCTCAAGGACAACGTCGACGGCGAAGGCAAGCAGTTCCGTCATGACCTGCGTCTGTACGCGGGCCAATTGGGCGCGCGTTTCGCGATCACCGACAACTTGAAAATGACTCTGGGCGGCAGTCTCTACGCTTACGACAACGACAACGACATCAACAATACGTGTGCCGCGGCAACATGCCGACTGGCCGTCAACGGCAACACTGCGAACGAACAGTTCAAACTGTACGAAGGCTTTGGTCAGCTCGACATCGGCGGCCTGCCAATGCCGCTGTCGCTTTACGGTCAAATCGTCACCAACGACGATGCCAGCAACGATCAGGACATGGGTTGGCTGGCTGGCGTCAAGACCAAGTTCTACGGCTTCGCAGTGGACTACAACTACCGCGACGTACAGCGTAACGCGGTGGTCGGCGCCTTCACCGACTCCGACTTCGCCAACGGTTTCACCGGTTCGCGCGGCAGCAAGCTGAAAGTGAGCTACGAGATCGACAAGAACTTCGCCCTCGGCGCGACGTACCTCATGGCTGACTCCGACTACACCAACGCCACCCTGCGGGATTCGAAAATCAACACCCTGCAACTGGACGCAGAAGCCAAGTTCTAAGCAGTGCCGCTCCACGCCTCAGGTCATGGATGCCTGAGGCGCCTTTACAGTCTGGCGTGGATGGATCGATCCCCATCATCCGTTCGATACATCCACGCTGGCCTGCTTCTCTTCCCTGCGGTGACTCCACGAATCTACGGAAGGTCCTTGCGACGCTCCGCGGAGAGACGTTCGGCGAGAGCATCGACATCCAGCACAGCCTCCTCCGGCAAGACGCGCAACGTCGCCTGCATCAAACGCATCTGCCGAATGAACCGCCGGCAATTAGGGCAGAACATCAGGTGATGGCGCACCATCAGCCGCTCACGAAAACTTAACTGGCCATCGAGATAATCACTGGAACGCGCCACATGTTCCTTGCAGGTCAGCATTGGCCGGTTTCCTCAAAATGTTCTACGGTCGCAAAGACCTTCAACCGTGCTCGATGCAGCAGCACGCGAACATTGGAGAGCGAGACGTCCAGAAGATTACAGATCTCTTCCAGCTCCAGCCCCTGACGCTCGCGAAGTAACAAAACACTGCTTTGCAGCTCCGACAAGCTGAGCAACGTGTGTTCCAGGCATTCGCGCAGCTCGTTTTCGGTCAACAGCGCCTCTGGCGTGTCTTGATGCCAGGCGAACGGAGCGATCAGCCAGTGGCCATCGCCAGGCGAAAAACGATCGTCATCGAGGGTGCCGTGAGGCGATGGAAGGTCATCGAGCAAGACTTCCCGGCGGTTTTGTTTGTAGCGACCTTTGGCCGAGTTTGCGGTGATGGTCAGCAACCAGGTCTTGAGGCTCGAACGCCCCTCAAACCCTTTGAGGTTACGCACCACCGACAACCACGAGTCCTGCACCACTTCGTCGGCATGTCGGTTACCTACGATGGCGTACGCCACTGCGCGCATGGCGCTCTGGTAGGTCTGGACCAACTCTTTGAAAGCCTGTTGCTCACCCGCCAGCAATCGCTCGAGCAGTTGCGCGTCGTCAGCTGCCATTTACACATCCCCTGTCCTGACCGCGAAAATGAAAACAGCAAGACCTGGCCGTAGGCAAAGTCTTGCTGATATTTCCGAAAACTACCGCGTCCCGACTGTTTCGAATGTAGGAATCGTCTGGCGAATCAGAGGAAAGAACGACAGCAGTCCACCTCAACGTTTGCGCAGAATCACGCTACCAATCGAGTAACCGGCGCCGAACGAGCTGAGCACTGCCAGTGAACCGGCGGCCAAATCATCCTGATATTTGTGAAACGCAATCACGGAACCGGCGGAGCTGGTGTTGGCGTAGGTGTCGAGAATCACCGGGGCTTCTTCTTCAGAGGCTTCACGGCCCAGCAGTTTCTTGACGATCAGGTGGTTCATGCTGAGGTTCGCCTGATGCAGCCAGAAGCGTTTCACGTCGCTGATGTTGAGCGCGTTCTCTTCCAGGTGCGTTGCAATCAGCTCGGCGACCATCGGGCAGACATCGCGGAACACCTTGCGACCTTCCTGCACGAACAGTTTGTCCTTGGCACCGATGCCCTCTTCCGCCGCGCGATTAAGGAAGCCGAAGTTATTGCGGATGTTGTTGGAGAACTTGGTCAGCAGCTTGGTGCTGACGACATCGAACTGATGCTTGGACGTCGCCAGGTCGGCGCGTTCGATGACCACGGCAGTCGCGGCGTCGCCGAAGATGAAGTGGCTGTCGCGGTCGCGGAAGTTCAGGTGACCGGTGCAGACTTCCGGGTTGACCATCAGGATCGCCCGGGCCTGGCCCAGTTGCACGCTGTTGGCGGCGGACTGAATGCCGAAGGTTGCCGAGGAGCAGGCGACGTTCATGTCGAAACCGAAACCCTGAATGCCCAAGGCTTCTTGAACTTCGATGGCGATGGCCGGATAGGCCCGCTGCAGGTTGGAGCAGGCGACGATCACGCCGTCGATGTCCGCGGCGGTCTTGCCGGCGCGCTGCAAGGCTTGCTCGGCAGCACCGATGGCCATTTGGCAAAGCACCGACCACTCGTCATTCGAGCGCTCCGGCAGGCGTGGCGCCATGTGTTGCGGGTCGAGAATGCCGTCCTTGTCCATGACAAAGCGGCTTTTGATGCCCGACGCTTTTTCGATAAACGCCGCGCTGGACTCGGTCAACGCTTCGATTTCGCCGCGCGTGATGGCGTCGGCATTGTCGGCATTGAACAGCGCGACGTAAGCGTTGAAAGACTGCACCAGCTCTTCGTTGGAGATGCTGTTGGCCGGGGTGTACAAGCCGGTGCCGCTGATGACGACGTTATGCATGGTCGTTTCTCTAATCTGTTCAGGCAGAAAGCGTTGGCACCGACGTACCAACACACAAAGAGTCTGTTCCCGTCACGGGAAGCAAACCTGGCATCGCTTTATTCCGATCCGCCCTGGCCTGTGAAGGCTCAAAACTGCGGGGCCGACGTTTATAGGCGCGAAGTTTGCCATAAACGCTGGTGTTTGGCCCCTTTTGCGAGATCGAAAGCTACGGCTCGACTTGTGTCCATTGTTTGTTCAAACGCTTATCGGAGATCGGCACCTTGGTCCCCAATTGCTGGGCGAACAGCGAAACCCGGTATTCCTCAAGCCACCAGCGATAGAGTTCCAGTTGCGGATCGCGTTTGCCTTCCTGGGCGTGTTTTTTCGCGCGAGTCTGGTATTGCGTCCACAGGCCGGACAGTTCGCCGCTCCAGACCCGATCCCTCTGCACCTGAGCGCCGATTTTCTCGAAGCGCTGCTCGACCGCTTTCAGATAGCGCGGCAGCTCCTTGAGCCACTGCATCGGGGTTTCCCGTACAAAACCCGGATACACCAAATGACTGAGTTGCTGCTTGATGTCGTTCAAGGCCACGGCTTGCGCCAGGTCGATCTTGCCCTTGAAGCGTTTTTGCAGGCCGTGCCAGAGCTTGAGAATCTCCAGCGTCAGCTTCGCCAGCCGTTCGGCGTGCTCAGTCCAGCCGCCGCGCTTGCGTTCGGCCAGTGACGCCAACCCGGCGCCATCACGCGGCAGCGGGTCTTCACCGTCGAGAATGCAGCTATCGAGGCTGGCCAGCAGGATGTCTTCCACCAAGGCATCGATGCGCCCCAATTCGCGGTACATCAAACCCAGTTCGGTCAGCCCCGGCAACTTGCCGCGCAGGAACTTCGCCGGTTCAGCCAGTTGCTGCATCAGTAGGCGCTGCAACGCGCGACGATGCTGGAACTCGGCCTCGGCCGGGGTCGAGAAACGCCCTTCCTTGACCGTGCCGCTCTCTTCCACCAGCGCGGGATAGACCGTCATCGACAACCCGGCGATCTTTTGCTGGGTTTTCTCGGCGACGGCGGCGAAGACTTTCGGCTCGACCGGTTGCTGGTTTTTTGCGGTTTGCGGTACGGCCAGCGCCGCTTGGCTGGCTTCGGCAAAGCGTGCGGTCAATTCGGCCAGATCTCGCCCCTCACCGAGGAACTTGCCCTGGCCGTCGACGATTTCCAGGTTCATCCGCAAGTGGCTGTCGACCTGTTGCGACGCTTGCGCCCAGGCTTCATCGCTGACCCGCGCACCGGTCATGCGCAACAGCTCCCGGCCCAACGCCTGCGGCAATGAGCCCTCGGCGAAGGTCATGCGCTGCAACGCGGCTTTAACGAAGTCCGGCACCGGCACGAAGTTCTTGCGCAAGGCTTTGGGCAGGTTGCGCACCAGCGCGATGCACTTGGCCTCGATGACGCCCGGCACCAGCCATTCCAGACGCTCCGGCGGCAGCATCGGCAACAACGGCGCCGGCACGCGCAGGGTCACGCCATCGCGCGGGTGATTCGGTTCGAAGTGGTAACTCAGCGCCAACTCCAGATCACCGATGTGCAAGGTGTCCGGGTAATGCAGGGCGGTGACTTCACTGGCCTCGCGAGCCAGTACGTCTTCTTCGCGCATGATCAGCAGCTGCGGGTCTTTCTGACTGTTGACTCGGTACCAGCTGTCGAATGTGGCGGTCTGGTGAATCTCTGCCGGCAGTCGCGCGTCGTAGAAGGCGAACAGCGTTTCTTCGTCGGCCAGAATGTCGCGACGGCGAGCCTTGGCTTCCAGTTCGTCGAGCTGTTCCAGCAACTGCGCATTGGCCGTCAGGCACTTGGCCTTGGACTGAATCTCGCCGCGCACCAAGCCTTCGCGAATGAAAAACTCACGAGACACCACAGGGTCGATCGGCCCGTAATGCACCGGCCGGCGACCGACCACGATCAGCCCGAACAAGGTGATTTGCTCGAAGGCCACGACCTGACCGCGCTTCTTCTCCCAATGGGGTTCGAAGTGGTTTTTCTTGATCAGGTGCCCGGCCAACGGTTCGATCCAGTCGGCGTCGATCTTGGCGACCATCCGCGCGTAAAGCTTGGTGGTTTCCACCAGCTCCGCAGCCATCAGCCATTGCGGGCGTTTCTTGCCGAGACCCGATGACGGGTGAATCCAGAAGCGCCGCTGACGGGCGCCAAGGTAGTCGCCGTCTTCGGTTTTCTGGCCGATCTGGCTGAGCAGCCCCGAGAGCACGGCTTTGTGCAGTTTCGGGTAATCCGCCGGTTCCTTGTTGAGGCTCAACTGCATGTCGCGGCAGATCAGGCTCAACTGGCGATGAGAGTCGCGCCATTCGCGCAGACGCAGGTAATTCAGGAAATTCTTGCGGCACCAATTGCGCAGCGGACTGGCGGTCAGGGCCTGGCGCTGTTCTTCAAAACCACGCCACAGATTGACCAGCCCGGCGAAGTCCGAGTCCACGTCTTTCCACTGAGCGTGCGCCTGATCCGCCGCTTGCTGACGCTCCGGCGGACGTTCGCGCGGGTCTTGAATCGACATGGCGCTGGCGACGATCAGCACTTCCTGCAAGCTGCCGAGTTTCGCCGCTTCCAGCAGCATGCGGCCCATGCGCGGGTCCACCGGCAACCGCGCCAATTGCCGACCCAGCGGGGTCAGCTGGCTGTTGCGGTCGACCGCCGAGAGTTCTTGCAACAGGTTGAAACCGTCGCTGATGGCCTTGCCATCCGGCGGCTCGATAAACGGGAAATCGGTGATCTCGCCGAGGCGCAGATGCAGCATCTGCAAAATCACCGCCGCGAGGTTGGTCCGCAGAATTTCCGGGTCGGTAAATTCCGGGCGACCGATGAAATCTTCTTCGCCATAGAGGCGGATGCAAATGCCCGGTTCTACCCGCCCGCAGCGACCTTTACGCTGGTTGGCGCTGGCCTGGGAAATCGCTTCGATGGGCAGACGCTGAACCTTGGCGCGGTAGCTGTAGCGGCTGATGCGCGCGGTGCCGCTGTCGATCACGTAACGAATGCCCGGCACCGTCAGCGAGGTTTCCGCGACGTTGGTCGCCAGGACCACGCGACGGCCTGGGTGCGACTGGAAAATCCGCTGCTGTTCGGCCGGCGACAAGCGTGCGTACAACGGCAGAATCTCGGTGTGCTTGAGCTGAGCCTTGCGCAGCATGTCCGCCGCGTCGCGAATTTCACGCTCGCCGGGCAGGAACACCAGCACATCGCCGGGGCTCTTGCGCTCGCTGCGTTCGAACGCGGCGATTTCGTCGAGGGTGGCGAGAATGGCCTGATCCACCGTCAAGTCATCCTCGACGCGGTTGCCCTCTTCGTCCTGCTCCAGGGTCAGCGGGCGATACCAAGTGTCCACCGGGAAGGTGCGGCCCGAGACTTCAACGATCGGCGCATCGTCGAAGTGCTTGGAAAAGCGCTCCAGGTCGATGGTCGCCGAGGTGATGATGACTTTCAGGTCCGGACGACGCGGCAGCAGGGTTTTCAGGTAACCCAGCAGGAAGTCGATATTGAGGCTGCGCTCGTGGGCTTCGTCGACGATGATCGTGTCGTAGCGTTCGAGGTAGCGGTCGTTCTGGGTTTCCGCCAGCAGGATGCCGTCGGTCATCAGTTTGATCAGGGTGTTGGAATCGCTCTGATCTTCGAACCGCACCTGATAACCAACCAACGCGCCCAACGGCGTCGCCAGTTCTTCGGCGACCCGGCTCGCCACGCTGCGGGCGGCGATTCGACGGGGCTGGGTGTGACCGATCAGACCCTGCTGACCGCGACCGATTTCCAGGCAGATCTTCGGCAACTGGGTGGTTTTACCCGAACCGGTTTCACCGGCAATGATCAGCACCTGGTGCTTGAGCAGCGCTTCTTTGATTTCGTCGCGTTTGGCGGCGATCGGCAGGCTGTCGTCGTAACGAATCACCGGCAGGCTGGCACGCCGCGCCAACACCTGATCACAGGACGCCTGCATGCGCGTCACCCACTGGGCCAGCTTGGCCTCATCAGGTTTTTGGCGCAGTTCAAGCAACTGCCGCCGCAGCCGGTGGCGGTCGGCGAGCATGGCGTGATCGAGGTTTTTCAGCAGTTTGTCGATTGAAGGCGATTCGTCAGTCATCAGGTACGCAATAAGTTGTCTGGTGGCGCAGGGGGCGGATTGTCGCAGATTTGCGCCGCCATGTGATCGTTCCCACGCTCTGCGTGGGAACGATCTGTGCACCCTATTCGTTATCGAGGCCCTTACGCCGATAAGGAAACACATCAATCACTTTGCCGGCGCGAATGGCTTCCTGAAGGCTCTTCCAGTAATCAGCGTTGTACAACTCACCATGCAACTGATCAAACAACTTGCGCTGTCCGGAATCGGCAAACAAAAACGGCGGAAACTCCTCAGGAAACACGTCCAGCGGCCCAATCGAATACCACGGCTCGGACGCCATCTCATCTTCCGGCGTACGCGGTAGCGGGATGTGACGGAAGTTGGCTTCAGTCAGGAAGCAGATCTCGTCATAGTCATAAAACACCACCCGCCCATGACGAGTGACGCCAAAGTTCTTCAGCAGCATGTCGCCCGGAAAGATGTTTGCCGCCGCCAGTTGCTTGATCGCCAGACCGTAATCTTCCAGCGCCTCGCGGACCTGAGCGTCGTTGGCATTTTCCAGATAAAGGTTCAACGGCGTCATCCGCCGTTCGGTCCAGCAATGGCGGATCAGCACGGTGTCGTCCTCGATCGACACCGTGGACGCGGCCACCTCAAGCAGCTCTTCCAGGCACGCCGGGTCGAATTTGCTCAATGGGAAACGGAAGTCGGCAAATTCCTGGGTGTCGGCCAGGCGCCCGACCCGGTCGACGCTTTTCACCAAACGGTACTTCTCGATCACCGTGGCGCGGTCGACGTTCTTCGACGGCGAGAAGCGGTCCTTGATGATTTTGAATACGGTGTTGAAACCCGGCAGGGTAAACACGCTCATCACCATGCCACGCACGCCCGGGGCCATGATGAACTGGTCGTCGGTGTTGGCCAGGTGATTGATCAGCGCCCGGTAGAACTCGGACTTGCCGTGCTTGTAGAAACCGATCGAGGTGTACAGCTCGGCAATGTGTTTGCCCGGCAGAATGCGTTTGAGGAAACCGATGAACTCCGCCGGTACCGGCACATCGACCATGAAATACGAACGGGTGAACGAGAAGATGATCGACACGTCCGCTTCATCGGTGATCAGCGCATCGATCTGAATCCCGCGGCCTTCACGGTGCAGTAGCGGAATCACCAGCGGCCATTGTTCGTCCTGGGTGTAGATGCGCCCAACCAGGTACGCGCCCTTGTTGCGGTAAAGCACCGAGGAAAACAGTTCGACGCTCAACTCCGGATCCTTGCAGACCCAGTCTGGCAGGTTCTCGCGCAATTGCCCTTCGAGTCGAGACAGGTCGCCCGCCAGGTTGGCGTAATCCTCGCTGAAGCGGTAGTCGGCAAAAATGCTCGCCAGCATCCCGGACAGTTGGCCCTGGGGCTTGTACGTGCGGGTTTGCGCGGCGCGGGCCCGGCGCAGGCTCGGCCGGGTGGTGTGAATGAACATGCAGCCGTCGCTGATCAGGTCGTGGCTGAACAACCCGCAGAAGATCGAGTTGTACCAGGTCTCCGAAAGTTCATCGTCGAAGCGCAGGTCGATCAAGGTGATGTAAGCGCTTTTGACCAGCGGCCAGCAACTGACATCCAGCGTGTCGGTGTCGAAAGCGATGCGCAGCCGTTCCACTGTTTCGCCGACTTTTTCTTCATACAGATTGATCCGCGCCGCCGACGCCGATTGCGTCTCCTGCCACTTGGCCTGCTCGAAGCGGGCTCGGGCGCCGTCGGTGATCTGGCGGAAATGCTCGCGATAATTGTCAAAGCCTTCGAGGATCATTCGGGCGATGTCGGCGGCGGGCCATTGCTGCGGCATAGGTAAAACCTCGGCGGCTGAATCTTATCGTTGGGGCCTGAGCTTAGTGGCCCTATGTTACGCAACGCAACCATTGCCTTGCGTCCTGACTGGCGCGACACTTGCGCGCCAATCAAGGAAGGAATGTGCTGTGAACCCCGTCGATACTCTGCGTTTGCTGTCGCTTGCCGCCATTTGGGGCGCGAGTTTTCTGTTCATGCGCATCATCGCCCCGGTGATTGGCACAATCCCCACTGCCTTTTTCCGCGTGTCGATTGCCGCTGCCGGCCTGTTGGTGATCCTCGGGCTGATGCGCATCAGCTGGGATTTCAAAGGCAAGCTCAAAACCGTGATGCTGCTCGGGGTGATCAACTCAGGGATTCCGGCGACCCTGTATTCGGTCGCCGCGCAAGTGCTGCCGGCCGGTTACTCGGCCATCTTCAACGCCACCACGCCGCTGATGGGCGTGCTGATCGGCGGTCTGTTCTTCCATGAAAGGCTCACCGCCGCCAAGCTTGGCGGGGTGTTTCTCGGGCTGTTTGGCGTTGGAGTCCTGACGCGTGCGGGTCCGGTGGCGTTCGACATGGAACTGCTGACGGGCGCCCTCGCCTGCCTGCTCGCCACGACCTGCTACGGTTTCGCCGGATTCCTCGCGCGCCGCTGGCTTGATCAGGCCGGTGGTCTCGACAGCCGACTGTCGGCGTTGGGCAGCATGCTGGGCGCAACGTTGTTTCTGTTGCCACTGTTTGGTTACAGCGTGATCAGCCAGCCACCGGCGAGCTGGGGCGGCTGGAGTGTCTGGTTGTCATTGCTCGGGTTGGGTCTGGTGTGCACCGCGTTTGCGTACATTATTTACTTCCGTTTGCTCAGTTCGGTTGGCCCGGTGAAGTCGATGACCGTGACCTTCATGATCCCGCCGTTCGGAGTGTTGTGGGGGGCGTTGTTGCTGGATGAGCCGCTGTCGATGGCGCACATTTATGGCGGGCTGCTGATTGCGGCGGCGTTGTGGTTGGTGTTGAAGCCGGCGGTGGTGAAGAAGGGTGAAGTGGTTACCCGGTAATAGGTGCCGTTATTGAAATTGCCATCGCGAGCAGGCTCGCTCCCACAGGGATCGCATATAACCTGTGGGAGCGAGCCTGCTCGCGATATAGGTAGTCCGTTCCTTTCTCTTCCATACTGATATTCGCTGGAAGTCGGTTGTCGGCGAGGAAGGAACATGCACCTGTGGGCTACGAATTTGCTCGCGCAGCACTCGATGATTACGCCTTCACCTTCGAGTCCACAGGTGCGCTTGCGCCCTCTAACGAATTCTCAGGGAAAGCCCGACACGGCTCTCTATATCGCCTTCGCTGGACGCAAGCATGCATGTCCCTGCATGTACTTTAGCGCCTGTTGAGGTGTTCCATGCAAACGCTCCTGTCTCAGAGTTTCACTGCTTATATCGGAATTGATTGGGCAGACGCCAAGCACGACATCTGTTTGCAGATAGCTGGAGAGGCTCAGCGCAGTTTCGAGGTCATCGACCACGAGCCCGAGTCGATTGATCGCTGGGCCAGGTCGCTGCATCAACGTTACGGTGGCCCGATCGCGATCGCCGTGGAGTTGAACAAAGGCCCACTGATAGCGGCTCTGCAAAAATATGAGTTTTTTTGTATCTTTCCGATCAATCCGAGCACCTTGGCCCGGCACCGTAAAACCTTCGTCCCCAGTGGCGCCAAGGATGATCCAACGGATGCTCAATGGGCGCTTGAGCTGTTGCTGAATCATCCCGAACGGTTTCCTCAACTGGTCCAGCAAAGCTCCGCCATGCGTTCGCTCGCCAGCCTGACCGAACATCGCCGCGGATTGGTCGATGACCGGGTCAAGATCAGCAACCGTCTGGTCTGCATGCTCAAACAGTACTACCCGTTGGCCCTGGAGCTGTTTCATGACCATGACACGCTGGTTTTTTGTGAATTTCTGGCGCGCTGGTCGACCTTTGAAACGCTTAAGCGCGCTCGGCCAGCCAGCGTTTTGAAGTTCCTTCACGCGCATAATGTTCGCCATGCTGAGCTCAATCAGCAGCGTTTGGCATTGATCGCCAAAGCCATGCCGTTGACTGAAGATCCAGGCGTGGTCAGTCCTTCAGCGCTGTATGTGCTGGCCCTGGTCTCGCAACTGAAAGGGGTCATCACGGCGATCAAAGATTTTGATCGGGAGATCGAAAAAACTGCCAACACCCTGGCCGACTATCGACTCTTCAAGGCCTTGCCCGGCGCGGGACAACAGCTTGCCCCACGGTTGATGGTCGCCTTTGGTGAGCAGCGTGATCGCTTCAAGGATGCCAGTGCGGTGCAGCGATATGCCGGAATTGCCCCGGTCACCGAACGCAGTGGCAAGAAAAAAGTCGTCCACTGGCGCTATCAATGCGCAACTTTTTTGCGCCAGACCTTTGTTGAGTGGGCTGCCCACAGCATCAATCAATCGGTGTGGGCAGAGGCGTATTATCGCCAGCAAAGGGCCAAAGGCAGCTCTTACCAAGCAGCCCTCAGGGCCCTGGCGTTCAAGTGGATCCGGATCGTTTATCAGTGCTGGAAGAGCAGCACCGTGTACGACGAAAAGGTTTATTTACAGACCTTGCTTCGGCACGGCTCGCCTTTGATCAGCGAGCCGGACACAGCAACATCGTGTTGACGGAAAGGCTCAGGGCGTGAAGGCGTCGGTTCAGTTCAGGCTGATTGACGGAAAACGAACACCAGACCGACGATGATCAGCAGCATGCCGAGCATGCTCAATGCCGCCAGCCGGTTGCCGAAAATCAGGTAGTCCATGACCGCCGTCACCGCTGGCACCAAATAAAACAGACTGGTGACATTGACCAGGTTGCCCCGGGCGATCAAGCGATACAGCAGCAAGGTCGCCAGCACCGACACGACCAATCCCATCCACAACACCGGCACGATGAAACCGGTGCCGTGTTCGAAATGAAAGGGTTGGAATGGCACGAAGATCCCGCAGAGCAACAGTCCCGCCAGGTATTGCACTGGCAGTGTGCCGAGGGGATTGTCCGTGATGCGCTTCTGCATGATCGAACCGAACGTCATGCTCGCCAGCGCCAGCAATCCGAAGAGCATGCCGGCCAACGACATGCCGGCCAGACCGATGCCCTGATAGACCACCATGATCAACCCCGCCAGCCCCAGTGCCAGGCCGAACATCCGGCTCCAGGAACGCTGCCGTTCCATCAACACCACAGTGAGGATCGGCTGCACGCCCATGATCGTCGCCATGACCCCCGGCGTGACTTTCAGGTCCAGGGCCAGCAGATAGAAAATCTGATAAGCCCCCAGCAACACCACGCCCGTGGCCATCGCATACACCATCGGCTTGCCGCCCTTCGGCAGTTTGAGCTTGAGCAACGGCACCAGCAGCACCAGACCGCACAGCGCGATGGCGAACCGAAACAGCAAAAAGGCAAAAGGTGACGCGTGGGCCAGGCCCCATTTGGAGAAGATCGCTCCGCTGCTCCACAGCAGAACGAACAGGCTCGTGGACGCCGCCGCGAGCGCGGTTTTTTTCGAAAGTACAAACATGAATGCCACCTGTAGTCAGGCAAAAAGCCAACTCAGCCGAAGCTGAAATTCAGTAGTTTTTTCAAGCGGGCGCTTTTTCAGATGGGCATGGGAACAGCAGAAGCTGATCAGCCCGAAAAGCCGACGCCCGGCGGTGATACGACTGCGCACACCGGCGTGCTACTGACAGGTGGAGGGTAATGACTGATCTGCGCAGGCTGCTGATTCCCGCACGGCACGACGCCAGCGTTGACCGCTGAATCGACTACCGCGTTGATGAGGGAGGCTGGCATGGGCTGATCTTTTTTGATGGGTAGAAAGGTGGATTAGTAAACCACCGAGCGCCGACTATAACCAGCGCGTGACAGGTATTGCAATGGCTTCGCAGGTAAACAAAACAACAGTGGTTTACACCGCAGCCCTCACCACAAGGCCGGGCTAACCTAAAAAAACCGCTCCCAAGGAGCGGTTTTTAATTTCGTGATCGGCCTCACCCAAACAACCAATACCCCAACAACGCCGCCACCACCACCGCCAACACCGGTCGTAGCACACGGTAGGCCTTGGGATTACGACGCTTCCACTGTTTGATCACACCGCTAAATTTGTCACTGGAATTCTTGCTCCAGGCATAAACCTGATTGATCCCGCCAACACGTTCGTCATCGAGGTTCTGCGGCGCAGTAGCACGACCCAACAGCCCACTGATCCAGCGGTTGATGCGGATCATGAGACGATTGCTCAACGGTCGTTCGATGTCGCAAAACAGGATGACCCGAGTCTTGTCGGTTTCGTTCTTGACCCAATGCACGTAGGTTTCGTCGAACATCATGTCTTCGCCATCACGCCAGGCGTAGACCTGACCGTCGACGAAGATCCGGCAATCGTCGGAGTTCGGTGTCGACAACCCCAGGTGATACCGCAGAGAACCGGCAAACGGATCGCGGTGCGGGTTGAGGTGACTGCCACCGGGCAATAACGCGAACATGGCGCCTTTGACGTTGGGAATGCTGCTGACCAGTGCCACGGTTTTCGGGCACAGGGCTTCGGCCGATGGCAGTGGTTTGTCGTACCACTTGAGGTAGAAGCGCTTCCAGCCTTTCTTGAAAAACGAGCCAAATCCGGCGTCGTTGTTCCTTTCGGCGGCGCGGATGTAACCCTCGTCGATCAGGTCCATCGCTTCGTCGCGGATGACTTCCCAGTTGTCCTTGAGCACATCCAGCTCCGGGAACTTGCTGCGGTCCAGATAGGGTTTGGATGGCACGCTGGAGAACAGGTACATCAAAGCGTTGTAGGGGGCGAACAAAGCCGAATGGTTGACGAACTGACGCAGGACCGGCAAACGCACCTTACCGCGTAAATGCACAAAGAGCGTGCTGCCGAAGAACACCAACAACAGCGACGCCTTCGCGGCAAGGGAAAAGGTCATCAACAACTCCTTGATAGTAGACAACTCTGCTCAACGCCATTTACCCGACGTCGCAGCCGGCCATGATCAACATTACCGGCCTCGGGAACAACCCGACTCTCTCAACATTCTGTATTAAGGATCGCGCAATGAATCAACCCTCGCCATTCGCTCAAACAATCCAAACCTTTTGCAGTGTTATTGCTGATTCTCCTGTTCGGTAAACAGGTCACTGAACAGCATGCTCGACAGGTAGCGCTCGCCGGAGTCCGGCAGTATCACCACGATGGTCTTGCCCTGCATTTCCGGAGTTTCCGCCAGACGGACAGCCACAGCCATGGCGGCGCCACAGGAAATGCCGCTCAAAATCCCTTCTTCCTGCATCAAGCGCAGGGCCATGGCCTTGGATTCGTCATCGCTGACCAACTCCACCCGATCGACCATCGACAGATCCAGGTTCTTCGGCACAAAACCGGCACCGATACCCTGGATCTTGTGAGGGCTGGGCTTGATCTCTTCACCGGCCATTGCCTGAGTGATGACCGGCGACACCGCGGGCTCCACCGCCACCGAGATGATCGGTTTGCCCTGGGTATTCTTGATATACCGCGAAACCCCGGTGAGGGTTCCACCCGTTCCCACGCCTGCCACCAATACGTCGACTGCACCGTCGGTGTCGTTCCAGATTTCCGGACCGGTCGTTTTTTCATGGATGGCCGGGTTGGCCGGGTTGTCGAACTGTGCGGGCATGAAGTACTTGGACGGATCACTGGCGAGGATTTCAGTCGCTTTCTCAATCGCTCCTTTCATGCCCTTGGCTGGTTCGGTCAGTACCAGCTCGGCCCCCAGCGCCTTGAGCACTTTGCGTCGCTCGATACTCATGGACGCCGGCATGGTCAGCATCAGCTTGTAACCGCGAGCCGCGGCAACGAACGCCAGGCCGATGCCGGTATTGCCCGAGGTCGGTTCGACGATGGTCATGCCAGACTTTAGTTTGCCGGTGCTTTCGGCGTCCCAGATCATGTTCGCACCGATCCGGCACTTGACCGAGTAACCGGGGTTACGCCCTTCGATCTTGGCCAGGATGGTCACCCCCCGCGGGGCGATACGGTTGATCTGCACCAGCGGCGTATTGCCAATGGAATGGGCGTTGTCAGCGAAAATACGGCTCATGGCTGGGTCCTTGTACAGCGTTGAATAAGCCATTCAAGGTATGCCTGTTGCCCGTGGTCGTCCAGTCAGTCGAACGTCCTGCAACCGGCGCAGTCAATGGTTGTACATCGCCAGAGATTTGCCATCATGAAACGGAGATACAGTTGGCCGCTGTGGACCCTCGCCGGCCTTGTTGTGCTGCTGATAGCCCTGCATATTACCCTGCCCTATATAGTGCGCGACTACCTGAACGACAAGCTGGCGGACATGGGCGATTACCGGGGTCAGATCACCGATGTGGACCTGGCCCTGTGGCGCGGCGCCTACAAAATCAACGGACTGAAAATCGTCAAGGTCGACGGTAAAGTCCCGGTGCCTTTCGTCAACGCGCCGCTGATCGACCTTTCCGTCAGTTGGCACTCGCTCTGGTCCGACCACGCCGTCGTGGCCGAGGTGCAGTTCTTCAACCCCGAGGTGAACTTCGTCGATGGCGGCGCCAACAAGAAAAACTCCCAAACCGGTCAGGGCACCGACTGGCGTGCGCAGTTAAGCAAACTGGCGCCGATCACCTTCAATGAAGTGCGGATCAACGATGGCAAGATCACTTTCCGCAATTTCAATTCCAAGCCCCCCGTGAACATGAACGCCACTCAGGTCAACGCCAGCTTTTACAACCTGACCAACGTGGTCGACACCAAAGGCAAACGCGACGCTCGCTTCGAAGGCAAGGCGCTGCTGCTAGGGCACGCACCACTGGAAATCACCGCAACCTTCGACCCTTTGAGCAATTTCGAAGACTTCGAATTCCGCCTGCGAGCCAGGGACATCCAACTCAAACGCATGAACGACTTCGCCTCGGCCTATGGCAAGTTCGACTTCAATGCAGGTCACGGTGATGTGGTCATTGAAGCGCAGGCTAAAAAAGCTCAATTAACGGGTTACATCAAACCACTGCTGAAAGATGTCGACGTGTTCAACTGGCAGCAGGACGTAGAGAACAAGGACAAGGGGCTTTTCCGCTCCATCTGGGAGGCCATCGTTGGTGGCTCCGAAAACGTACTGAAAAACCAGGGCAAGAACCAATTTGCGACTCGCGTCGAACTGAAAGGCAATGTACATCGACAAAATATCAGCGCGTTCGGGGCGTTTTTGCAGATTTTACGTAATGGCTTCATTCAGGCATTCAATGCCCGGTATGAACGGCCGAAGCCGGATGCCGGTTAAGGTCTAGCGGCCGAGACTGAGTCAAGATGTGACGCCCCATTCAGAGACTGAATAAGCCGTCTGCGTTCACAGTCGACCGGGCACCGCGTTATAGTCGGGTACTACAATTATTGCGCCCCGCCCTGCCTCGTTCAGGTCGGCGTTACCGTTCGAGGATTAGCAGATGAAGTTCGAAGGCACCCCGGCCTACGTCGCCACCGATGACCTGAAGCTGGCGGTCAACGCCGCCATCACCCTGGAGCGTCCGCTGCTGGTCAAGGGCGAGCCGGGCACCGGCAAAACCATGCTCGCCGAGCAACTGGCCGAATCCTTCGGCGCCAAGCTGATCACCTGGCACATCAAGTCCACCACCAAGGCGCATCAGGGCTTGTACGAGTACGACGCGGTCAGCCGCCTGCGGGACTCGCAGCTGGGCACGGAAAAGGTCCACGACGTTCGCAACTACCTGAAAAAGGGCAAGCTCTGGGAAGCCTTCGAGTCCGAAGAGCGGGTGATCCTGCTGATCGACGAAATCGACAAGGCCGACATTGAGTTCCCGAACGACCTGCTGCAAGAACTCGACAAGATGGAGTTCTACGTTTACGAGATCGACGAGACCATCAAGGCCAAGAAGCGTCCGATCATCATCATTACCTCCAACAACGAGAAAGAGCTGCCGGACGCCTTCCTGCGCCGCTGCTTCTTCCACTACATCGCTTTTCCCGATCGCGTCACGCTGCAGAAGATCGTCGATGTGCATTACCCGAACATCAAGAAGGACCTGGTCAGCGAAGCGCTGGACGTGTTCTTCGACGTTCGCAAGGTCCCTGGCCTGAAGAAAAAGCCATCGACTTCCGAACTGGTGGACTGGCTGAAGCTGCTGATGGCCGACAACATCGGCGAAGCGGTACTGCGCGAACGCGATCCGACCAAGGCCATTCCGCCGCTGGCAGGCGCCCTGGTGAAGAACGAACAGGACGTGCAGCTGCTTGAGCGTCTGGCGTTCATGAGCCGACGCGGCACTCGCTGATCCCTCTGTTTAACAAGATAGAGGGCGATAGCCATGCTGCTTAACATGTTCAATGAAATGCGCGCAGCCAAAGTGCCGGTCTCGGTACGGGAGCTGCTGGACCTGATCAACGCGCTGAAACAGCGCGTGACCTTCGCCGACATGGACGAGTTTTATTATTTGTCCCGGGCGATTCTGGTGAAGGACGAAAAGCATTTCGACAAGTTCGACCGGGCGTTCGGTGCCTACTTCAATGGCTTGGAAAAACTCGACGATCACCTTCAGGCATTGATCCCGGAAGACTGGCTGCGCAAGGAGTTCGAGCGATCCCTGTCCGAGGAAGAGCGCGCAGCAATCCAGTCCCTTGGAGGCCTGGACAAACTGATAGAAGAGTTCAAGAAGCGCCTCGAAGAACAGAAAGAACGCCATGCCGGCGGTAACAAGTGGATCGGCACGGGCGGCACCAGCCCGTTTGGCTCGGGTGGTTTCAACCCGGAAGGTATTCGGGTCGGCGATGCAGGCAAGCGCCAGGGCAAAGCGGTCAAGGTCTGGGATCAGCGCGAGTACAAGAACCTCGATGATTCGGTGGAGTTGGGCACGCGCAACATCAAGGTCGCCCTGCGTCGGTTGCGTAAATTCGCGCGTCAGGGCGCGGCGGAAGAACTGGACATCGATGGCACCATCGACCACACCGCGCGTGATGCCGGTCTGCTGAACATCCAGATGCGTCCCGAGCGGCGCAACACCGTCAAGCTGTTGCTGCTGTTCGACATCGGCGGCTCGATGGACGCCCACGTGAAGATCTGCGAGGAGCTGTTTTCAGCCTGCAAGACCGAATTCAAGCACCTGGAGTACTTCTACTTCCATAACTTCGTTTATGAATCGGTGTGGAAGAACAACATGCGCCGCACTTCCGAGCGCACTTCGACCCAGGACCTGTTGCACAAGTACGGTGCTGACTACAAAGTGATCTTCATCGGCGACGCCGCCATGGCACCGTATGAAATCACCCAGGCCGGCGGCAGCGTCGAGCACTGGAATGAAGAAGCGGGTTATGTGTGGATGCAGCGGTTCATGGAGAAGTACAAGAAGGTCATCTGGATCAACCCGTATCCGAAAGATACGTGGGGCTATACGTCTTCGACCAACATCGTGCGGGACTTGATTAACGACCAGATGTATCCGTTGACGTTGCGGGGGCTGGAGGAAGGGATGCGGTTTCTTTCCAAGTAATCTCGTTGTCTGGTCTGACGCTATCGCGAGCAGGCTCGCTCCCACATTGGATTTTGGTCGTACACAAATTATGTGTTCGCTGAAGATCAACTGTGGGAACGAGCCTGCTCGCGAAGCTTTTAGCGGTCTAAAAACCGGCGCAGATACTCAATTTGTTCGCGATGCGCAACATCCTGCACCACCGGCCGCAACCGCACCGTTGCCCCCGGCAGACACTGCGCCAGCCGTGCCAATGCCAACGGCGTCAAGGCGCCTAATCGCGGATAACCACCAATGGTCTGTCGATCATTGAGCAATACAATCGGCTGCCCGTCCGGCGGCACCTGAACCGCACCCAGCGGGATGCCTTCGGAAATCATCGGCTTACCCTGATACTCCAACGCCGTTCCCAGCAAGCGGATGCCCATCCTGTCGGCACGGCTGTCGAGGGTCCAGACGCTGTTGAACGCATCAAACAAACTCTGCCCACTGAACTCGCCAATCTGTGCACCGAGCACCAGGTCCAGCGGCGAGTTGAGTTTGAAATCCGGCACCTGTTCGCGCGCCAACTCCCGCAGCAGGAGCAGTGAGCACCCCGAATAACTCAACTGCGCACCTTTGGCCAACGCCCGGCCCATGCCATCCAGCCCGCCGAGTTCCTCACGGACCACCGTTGCGCTACTGCCCAACACTGTTGGCGCATCAAATCCGCCGGGCGCCGCCAAATAAGCCCGAGCGCCAAGCTGCGGCTGAGTGAATTGCAATTGCTGACCTCTGTTCAGCCTGAAACTGCGCCACGGTGGCAACGCCTCGCCATCCACCTGCGCCCCCAGATCCGCCCCGGCCAAGGCCAGCACGCAATCCTCTTTGGCAACGACGGTGAACCCGCCGAGGGTGATTTCAATCACCGGTGCATCCAGCTCATTACCCAGCAGCCAATTCGCCCAGGACATCGATCGCCAATCCGCCGCCCCGCCCTGGGTCACACCCAGATGCCGCACGCCGAATCGTCCGGCGTCCTGTAACAGGCACAGCGGCGTACTCGCTTCTATTGATAAACGACTCATGCCTGCGCCTCCAACGGCGTGTCGTCACCGCCCAGATTGATGAATTCGGCATGGCTGACGGCTTCGAAGCGCACAGTGTCGCCTGGTTGCATCAGGCTGTAGCCGTCGCGTTCGCGGTCGAACAATTTGGCCGGAGTGCGACCGATCAGATTCCAGCCACCGGGGGACACCACCGGGTAAGCGGACGTTTGGCGTTCGGCGATGCCGACACTGCCCGCGGCTACCTTTTTACGCGGAGTGTTCAGACGCGGCGCCGCCAGCGCTTCTTCCACCAACCCCATGAAGGCGAAACCCGGCGCGAAACCCAAGGCGAACACCTGATATTCACGCTCGCTGTGGCGGCGGATCACTTCATCCACCGCCAGCCCGCTGCGCTGGGACAACAGGCTCAATTCAGGGCCAACGCTTATGTCATACCAGACCGACAGCACATGACATTTGCCGCGAGTGCAGGCGCTGGGCGACAGATCGATCAAGGCCTCGGCGATCAGCTCCCGAGCCTGAGCCGGACTCAACGCGGTCAGATCGTAATGCACCATCAATGTCGTATAGGACGGCACCAGATCGATCAGATGCCCGGCGAACGCAGCACGCAATCCTTCACTGGCAGCGAGCATCCACGGCATGTTGGCCTCGCTGATCTCATCAAAGAGACGCACCATCAGGCAATCCAGCGCCACCACTTCCACCCGAAGTTTCATGGTGCGCTCTGCTGAACTAGGGCTTCGCGAATGCGTCGCACAGCGGCCACTGAACTGGCGTTGTCGCCGTGTACGCAGAGGGTGTTTGCCTGCAAGTGCAACGCACTGCCATCGCTGGCGGTGAGGTTGCCACCACGGGCAATGATCAAAGCCTGTTCGATGATTGTCTCGGGATCGTGATGCACCGCGCCCGGCAATTGCCGCGAAACCAGCATTCCCGCGCTGTCGTAAGCGCGATCGGCGAAGGCTTCGAACCACAGGGTCACGCCGTATTCATCGCCCAATTGCTGTGCGGCGCGGTTGTCGCGAGTGGCCATCAACATCAGCGGTAGCTGGCGATCATAGGACGCCACCGCCTGAAGAACGGCGCGCAATTGCGCCGGGTTGGCCATCATGTCGTTGTACATCGCACCGTGGGGTTTGACGTAACTCACCCGCCCGCCCTGGGCCCGGCAGATGCCGTCGAGGGCGCCGATCTGGTAGTGCAAAATGTCCTGAAGTTCCTGCGCGGTGTAGGCCATGGAGCGGCGGCCGAAGCCGACCAGATCCTGATACGCCGGATGCGCGCCAATCTGTACGCCGTTGCTCAGGGCCAGGCTGACGGTCTTGCGCATGATGCTCGGGTCGCCGGCATGGAAGCCGCAGGCGATGTTGGCGCAATCGATGAAGGGCATGACTTCTGCGTCCAGACCCATGGTCCAGTTGCCGAAACTCTCGCCGATGTCGCAGTTCAATAGCAGGCGGTTCACGGTGAACACTCCTGTAGGTTTGATTCTTTTTAGCTGTAGGCATTTGCCCGTAGATTATCAGTTGCTGGGCATTAAGTTATGGGGCTTCAAGTTGCTTGCCACGGGTTTCCGGCAGGCTCAGGGCCGCAAGGATCACCACCCCGTAGGACACCGCCGCAAAAGCACCGATGCCTACGCTCAATGGCACCGTCTGGCTCATCAAGCCAATCAGCAGCGGGAACAACGCCGCCAGCGCCCGGCCAATGTTGTAGCAAAAGCCCTGGCCCGAACCGCGAATCCGCGTCGGAAACAGTTCGGTCAGAAACGCGCCCATGCCACTGAAAATCCCTGAAGCGAAGAAGCCCAACGGAAAGCCCAGCCACAGCATCACGCCATTGCTGACCGGCAATTGGGTGTAAAGCAGAACGATGGTGAACGAGCCGACCGCGAACAGGATGAAGTTCTTTTTACGCCCGAGGATGTCAGTCAAATACGCGCTGATGACATAGCCGACGTAGGATCCGACGATCACCATCGCCAGATAACCGCCCGTACCGAGTACACTCAAACCGCGCTCATTCTTCAGAAATGTCGGCAACCAGGAGGTGATTGCGTAGTAACCGCCCAAAGCACCAGTGCTCAGCACCGACGCACGAATCGTGGTGAAGAGGATGCCAGGGGCGAAGATCTCGTAGAACTTTGCCGGGTTGCTCGGTTCCTGCTTGGCTTTGGCTTCGCGGTAGATTTCTGGGTCTTTGACCAAACGGCGGACGAAGATCACAAAAATCGCCGGTACGATGCCAAGGATGAACAGTGCGCGCCAAGCGTCTTCCGGCGGCAGCACCGAGAACAGCAACGCATACAAGATCGCCGTCATTCCCCAACCCAGCGCCCAGCCGGATTGCACCATGCCCACGGCCTTGCCGCGGTCCTTGGCACGAATCACTTCACCCATCAGCACGGCGCCAGCGGTCCATTCGCCACCGAAACCGAAGCCCATCAGGGTGCGACTGATCAGTAGTTGCTCGTAGTTCTGGGCGAAACCGCAAAGGAAGGTGAAGAAGGCAAACCACAGAACCGTCAGTTGCAGGGTACGTACGCGACCGATGCGGTCGGAGAGAATCCCCGCCACCCAACCGCCGATGGCCGAGGCGATCAGGGTGCTGGTGTGAATCAGCCCTGCCTCGCCGGTGGTGATGCCCCACATCGCAATCAGGGTCGGCACCACGAAGCTGAGCATCTGGGTGTCCATGCCGTCGAGGCCATAGCCGATCTTGCAGCTCCAGAAGGTGCGGCGTTCCTGCTGATTGATGTTGCGGTACCAGTCGAAAGGTCCCGGGCGAACCGTGGCTTTGGGGATGTCGAGCGTGTCGGGCGCACTCATGGCAAATCTCCGCGCTAATTTTATTGGTATTGTTCTGAGCCCCGACGACGCCTATCGTGGGAACCGGATGGCCTGATTTTTGAACGCTTGCCCTGCTACGTCCAACTAATAAAAACCCGCCCTAGACATAAGAAAACCTTATCCAACAAGCGGGTCGCACGAGCTGATCCCATGAACCTGAAGTTTCTCGAGACCTTTGTCTGGGTCGCCCGACTCAAGAGTTTTCGCCTGACCGCAGACAAACTCTTCACCACCCAGGCGTCGATATCCAGCCGCATTGCAGTGCTCGAAGGCGAGCTCGGGGTGAAGCTGTTCCTGCGCGATTCACGCGGCGTGAGCCTGACGCCCGAAGGCTTGAAAGTGCTCGAATACGCCGAGCAAATGATGGACACCATGCAGGCGCTCAAGCAGTCGATCGAGACCCGTTCGAGCAAGGTCGGCCGGGTTCGCATCGGCGTGATGGACACGGTTATCCATACTTGGCTGAGCCCGTTGGTGGCACAAATGATGGATCACTATCCGCTGGTGGAAATCGAGCTGGTGGCCGATACCGCGCTCAACCTCTGTGATCAGCTGCAAAAAGGCTTTCTCGATTTGATCCTGCAAACCGACCTGTTGCGACAGGAAAGTGTGCGCAGTCTTGAGCTGGCCAGCCACCCGATGGGCTGGATTGTGGCCAGCAATTCGATCTACAACCGCGAGTATTCAGGCATTGCCGATCTGGCACGCGAGCGCATCATTACTTACTCGAAAAACTCACACCCGCATCAGGACATCCTGAGTTTGATGCAGGCCAATGGCGTCATGGCGCCACGGCTCAACTGCGTGAACTCGGTATCGGCGATTACCCGTTTGCTGCGCGATGGCTTCGGCATTGGCGCGTTGCCGCCGGTGCTGGTGGCCGAAGAACTGGCACGGTGTGAACTGACCTTGCTGGCCATCGAGCAACGGCCGCCGAATTTGCAGGTGGTGGTGTCGTGGCGGGTTGGCGTGGAATGGGTCGAGGAGATTGTTGCGTTGTGTCAGCAGGTACTGGATGGGTATGCGCGCAAGGTGGGTGAGGATTACATCGTTCTCGCGCGCTGATGATCGTTCCCACGCTCCGCGTGGGAATGCAGCCCGGGACGCTCCGCGTCCCATTCAAAGCCGAACGCGGAGCGTCCGTTGAGGCATTCCCACGCAGAGCGTGGGAATGATCAAGCAACGAGGGCAAGCCCCCTCGCCACAGTCAAAGGCCGCGCACATCCCGATCTTCGATGGGCCGGCTCTGGCGCAGGCGTTTGCCGCCCAGCACCACCCAGTCGATCAGCCGGAACAGACATTCAATGCCGAACGACAACAGCAACGCCCCGCTCATGCCCCAGATCATCGCTTCCGGCGTCAGCAGAATCTGGTAGCTGTAGCCATTCCAGGTTTCTTTGCGAATATCCGGGTCGGCCGCCAGCGCAACCTGCAGGAAGCGGATGTACCACGGGCCCTGCATGGCCTGGAACTGTTTATCGAGGGCCAGTTGACGGGTCAGCAAGGTGTTCAGGCTGTCGGCGTCGCTGCGAAAAATCGGGTCTTCACTGGCGCGGTAATGGGCCACCAGCGCCTGCATGTCACCCTTGAAGAACTGATTGGCAGTGCCCTGAAAACCGCTTAAACCGGTCTGCGCCTCAATCAGATGCGCTTCGACCCGCTTGGCATAATCGCTGATGAACCCCGGCACCTGGACACCGATCAACAGGCCCGCCGCGAACAACACCAACCGTAGATAACTGAGCAACATGAGGGGCAGTCCTTATTCGGTCTTGCCTTGGCTGACGCATTCACCGCGTCGCCAGAGGCTCCATTGGCCCGGTTCGTAACGGGTCCAGGTTTCGTTTTCGGTCAAGGGTTCGGTGGCGATCACCGTGACCACGTCGTTGGGCGTGGTTTCGGCCTGGAAATCGACGATCACATCGACGTCCTTCAAGCGCGCCGGGCCGAATGGCGCTCGACGGGTAATTTGCGCCAGCTTGGTCGAGCAATAGCAGAACAACCAATCGCCGTCGCTGAGCAGGCAGTTGAACACGCCTTTGCTGCGGTATTCGGCGCAGGCTGCTACCAAGTCTGGCAACAGTTCTTCGACCTCCACCGGTTCCGGGAACGCTGCGCGCACACGGTTGAGCAAATCGCAGAACGCCGCTTCGCTGTCGGTATCGCCGACCGGGCGGTAAAAACGCTTGATCGGTTGAAAGTCCGCGAGCTGACCGTTGTGGGCGAAACACCAATTGCGCCCCCACAGTTCACGCACGAACGGATGGGTGTTGGACAGGCAGACCTTGCCGACATTGGCCTGACGGATGTGCCCGATCACGACTTCGCTCTTGATCGGATAGCGCTGCACCAGGTTGGCGACTTCGGACTCACAGCTCGCCGCCGGATCCTGAAACAGCCGCAGGCCACGGCCCTCGTAAAAGGCGATGCCCCAACCGTCACGGTGCGGACCGGTGCGGCCGCCGCGCTGCATCAGCCCGGTGAAACTGAACACGATATCGGTCGGCACATTGGCGCTCATGCCCAATAACTCACACATGCTCGGATTCTCGCTGAAAGGCAGGGGCAAGGTTACAGACGTGGTTCAACCCGCAAACGCTGAGGATTGCTCGGCACCGGTGGACGACCGTAACGATCATCGCCCGCACCGCCGAAGGGATGATCTTCTTCCGGATCGTCGGTCCGCGCCGCAGCCTTGGCAGCGGCAGCCTGTTCCTTGCGAGCGTTGGACGCACGTTCGATAGTGAACCGGATCGCCACGAACACCAGGTAGATGCCGAAGGCGATCATGCCGTACATGAACAGGTCGGAAACCGCCCGCCAGGCGTTGTTGCCGACCTTGAACATTAGATCAAGGGCAGTAATGGCGATGGCGGGAGCGACTTTTTCCTTCACCGGGTCGATGATGGTGGGGCTGAACAGCAACACGGCAACCAACAGCCGCAGCGGTTCACGCAGCCAGCGCCACATCCAGCGGGTCAAGCGCATCCACACCAACAGGCAGCCCAAAGCGGCAAAGGCGTAGAGGCCCCAAGCGATCAGATAGTCGTTCTCGGTCATGGTGTCCATGGCAAGGCAGGCAAAGAGGCGCTTATAGTAACGACTTTTCGCACGTCAGGCTTGCCACAATGCCAGCCCTTTATACGCAACCGCTGTGGGAGCGGGCTTGCTCGCGAAAGCGGTGTGTCAGTCAACAGAGATGTTGAATGTGCTGGCCTCTTCGCGAGCAAGCCCGCTCCCACAGGTTGCGAAGCCCCTATTCCGTACATTGTTTGAGAGCCATTCATGCCCGAATCCGTCAACGTCACCAGCGCCCCGATTGCCCATAAGGCCGACGGTCCTGACCCGTATGCCTGGCTGCAGGAACGCGACACCGACGCGGTGCTCGACTACTTGAAAGCGGAAAACCGCTATCAAGAGGCGCAAACCGCCGATCAGGCCGCGCTGCGTGAAACCCTGTTCGAAGAGATCAAGGGACGGATTCTCGAAACCGACCTGTCCTTGCCCTCCCCTTGGGGTCCGTACCTGTACTACACGCGCACCACGGCCGGTGACGAATACGCCCGTCACTACCGCTGCCCGCGCCCGGCCGATGACAGCCTGCAGCTCGACGAAAGCCAGGAACAGCTGCTGTTGGACCCGAATGCGCTGGCCAAAGGCGGCTTCTTTTCCTTGGGCGCGTTCAGTATCAGCCCGGACCACCAGCGTCTGGCCTACAGCATCGACGCCACGGGCGACGAGATTTACACGCTGTTCGTGAAGGAATTGTCCAACGGCCGTGTCAGCGAACTGGAATTCCAGGACTGCGACGGCAGCATGACCTGGGCCAACGACAGCCTGACGCTGTTCTTCGGCGAGCTGGACGACACCCATCGCCCGCACAAACTGTTCCGCTATCGGCTGGACGGTACGGCGGCTGAAGAAGTGTTCCATGAGCCGGACGGCCGATTCTTTATGCATTGCTACCGCTCGAGCTCCGAGCAGCAATTGCTGCTGTCCCTGGGCAGCAAGACCACCAGCGAAGTCTGGGTGCTCGACGCGTTCCAGCCGCAGCAAGCTTTTACCTGTATCGCACCGAGGGTTGAAGACCATGAGTACGACGTCGACCACGGCGCGCTTGACGGTCAATGGACCTGGTTCATTCGCACCAACCGCGACGGCATCAACTTTGCCCTGTACCACGCCGTCGACACCGGCGTGGCACCGACCGAGGCCGACTGGCAAAACCTGATCCCGCACAGCGACACGGTGATGATCGACGGCATGAGCCTCAACGCCGGGGCCATGACCCTGAGCCTGCGGGTCGGTGGCTTACCGATCATCGAAGTTCATCCGCAAGACCTGCCCAGCTACCGTGTGCAACTACCGGATGCGGCCTACAGCCTTCACGTGCAAAACAGTCTGGAATTCGTCAGCGACAGGATCCGTCTGCGCTACGAAGCGTTGAACCGTCCGGCGCAAATCCGCCAGCTTGAGCTGGGTAGCGGCGAGCAGAAAGTCCTCAAGGAAACCCCGGTGCTCGGGCCGTTCGACGCCGATGCCTACATCAGTCAGCGTCTGTGGGCGACGGCACCGGACGGTACGAAAGTGCCGATCAGCTTCGTCGTCAAACGCGAAGCACTCGGCCAGCCGACGCCGCTTTATCTGTACGGCTATGGCGCCTACGGTGAAAGCCTCGACCCGTGGTTCTCCCACGCGCGTTTGAGTCTGCTGGATCGTGGCGTGGCATTCGCCATCGCTCACGTGCGGGGCGGCGGTGAACTGGGCGAAGCCTGGTATCGCGCTGGCAAGCAGGAACACAAGCACAACACCTTCAGCGACTTCATCGCCTGCGCCGAACACCTGATCACCGAGGGCCTCACCACATCACAGCAATTGGCGATCAGCGGCGGCAGTGCCGGCGGTCTGCTGATCGGCGCGGTGCTCAATCAGCGGCCGGAGCTGTTCGGCGTAGCGATTGCCGAAGTACCGTTCGTCGACGTGCTGAACACCATGCTCGACCCGGATTTGCCGTTGACCGTCACCGAATACGACGAGTGGGGCAATCCTGAAGAACCGGACGTCTATGAGCGGATAAAAGCCTACGCCCCGTACGAAAACGTCACCGCGCAAGCCTATCCGGCGACCCTGGTGATCGCCGGCTACAACGACAGTCGCGTGCAGTACTGGGAAGCGGCCAAGTGGGTGGCAAAATTACGCGCGAACAAAACCGACACCCATCCCCTGCTGCTCAGGACCGAATTGGGCGCCGGGCATGGCGGGATGAGCGGTCGTTATCAGGGATTGCGTGACGTAGCACTCGAATACGCATTTGTTTTCAAGGTTTTGGGCATCGCCTGAGGAACTCCGTTCGGCGTGCCGGTCTTAACACCAGTACGCCGGGCCCGCAGCCATAGGTCCGGGACAACAGACACACGAAAAAGACCGTGACGACATGTCAGAACCGACCTTACTGAACAACGAAATTCGCGACTGGCTGATGGACTGTGGCCTGTTCGATCAACTGCTGCCGGCGGACTTTGCCGCTGCCTCGGGTTACTTCAGCATCAGCACCATTGCTCACGGCGAAGAGATTTTCCATGAGGGCGATGCCGGCAGCTTCATGTGCATCATCCACACCGGTCAGGTGGCGGTGCAGAAAACCAACAGCGACGGGCAACAGGTGACCATGGCAACGTTGCGCAGCGGTCGGGCGTTCGGCGAAATGGCCGTACTTGACGGCGAACGACGATCGGCCAGTTGCGTGGCCGCAAGCAATTGCCAGTTGCTCAATCTGGGCAAGGACTCGCTGGAAAAGATGCTCAACGATGCACCGAAAATCGCCGCCAAAGTCATCCGCGCCCTTGCCGTTTCCCTCTCGAAACGCTTGCGCATGGCCGACGGGCAACTGCTCTCGCAGCAGGTTTAACCGCCGGGTGATTTGGCTTTCGACGAGTTTTGCTCCAGCCCCGGCAGTGGCTGGTCCTTGGTGGGCGGGCTCGGCATTTCCATGGGCACCAACGGCGGACCGCCACTGCCAGGGCCAACCTTGGGCACACTGGTCGGAGTAATTTGCGGGTACGGTGTCGGGGTCGCAGTGCCGGGCGAACCGGGCAGCGGCGCGGGGCTGGTGGGGATGGTTTGCAGCACCTGGGCCTGCACTGCAGTTATCGAGAGCGCGGCCAAGGCAATGACCGTTAGAATGATGCGCTTCATCAATGGCTCCGTTGGCCTTGGTGTCTTTTTGCAGGCTACTCCCAACGGCGCGTGTTTGCCTTCCTCCTCTTATGCCAATTTCTCCTCAAGTGAGTCCCATGAAACGTTTCGTTCTGCTCGACACCACTCCAATTCCTGAAAATGGCGGTGCCTTGTGCCTGTTCGAATACGGCGAGGATTTTGTCATCAAGATCCAGGGCGGCGACGGCGGGCAACTGATGAACACCCGCATGCACGGCTCCGAAGATGCGCTGGCCGAGATCCCGTGCCGTAAAGTGGCCGGCCGGCCGAATTCGCGCGTGCTGATCGGCGGCCTGGGCATGGGTTTCACCCTCGCCTCGGCTCTCAAGCACCTGGGCAAGACCGCTGAAGTGGTCGTCGCCGAACTGGTGCCGGGGGTGGTGGAGTGGAACCGTGGACCGCTGGGCGAGAAAGCCGGGAACCCGCTACTCGACCCGCGTACGGTCATTCGCATGGAAGACGTGGCCAAAGTGCTGCAAGCAGAGCCGCAAGGTTTCGACGCGATCATGCTCGACGTCGACAACGGCCCCGAAGGCCTGACCCAGAAGGCCAACAGCTGGCTCTACTCCGCTGGCGGCCTGAGCGCCTGCGCCAAGGCCCTGCGGCCCAAAGGTGTGCTGGCCGTATGGTCCGCGAGCGCTGACCGGCAGTTTTCCGACAAACTGAAGAAGGCCGGCTTCAAGGCCGAGGAAGTCCAAGTCTTCGCCCACGGCAACAAAGGCACCCGTCACACCATCTGGATTGCCGAGAAGCTCAAGGGCTGAGCTAAACTGCGTTTATTACCGTCATTAGTCTTTTACAAAGGTGAACCCATGAGTTCGTCAACGCCTCCGTCCAACACGTCGAAGCTGGACCGCATCCTTGCTGACAACCAGCGCGACAAGGAAATGGGTTACCGCGACAAGGCCCTGAAAATGTACCCGCACGTGTGCGGTCGCTGCGCCCGTGAGTTTTCCGGCAAACGCCTGAGCGAACTGACCGTGCACCACCGCGACCACAACCACGACAACAACCCTCAGGACGGCTCGAACTGGGAGCTGTTGTGCCTGTATTGCCACGACAACGAACACTCGCGTTACACCGACCAGCAGTATTTTAGTGAAGGCTCGCTGAGCTCGCCGAAAATCGCCAAGGCGACACATAACCCGTTTGCGGCGTTGGCGGGGTTGATGAAGAAAGACGAGTAATCTCTTCAGCGCCTGACCTGGCCTCATCGCGAGCAAGCTCGCTCCCACAGTTGATTTGCGGTGATCACAACTATTGCGTTCACCGAAAATCCCTGTGGGAGCGAGCTTGCTCGCGATAGCGGCCCCCCATGCACCACCAATCTCCAAACCGAACACCCCTCCCCCAATCCCCGTATAATCGCCGTTTTTTCCCCGAAGGCACCCGCTCGTGGCAGACAAACGGTACAGCTGCATTGGTTTGTATAACCCAAAATCACCGGAGAACGTCGGTTCGGTGATGCGCGCCGCTGGCTGTTATGGCGTGGCGTCCGTGTTTTACACCGGCAAGCGCTATGAACGCGCCGCCGACTTCGTCACCGACACCAAGCGAGTCCACTACGACATTCCGCTGATCGGCATCGACGACCTGAAAAAAATCCTGCCGCTGGGCTGCGTTCCGGTCGCTGTGGAACTGGTGGACGGCGCCCGTTCGCTGCCGGAATACACGCACCCGGACCGCGCGCTGTACATCTTCGGCCCGGAAGACGGCTCGCTGGATAAAGACATTCGTGACTGGTGCGAAGACGTGGTCTACATCCCGACCACCGGTTGCATGAACCTGGCGGCCACCGTCAACGTCGTGCTCTATGACCGCCTGTCCAAGGGACTCAATACCCGCTCCGGGGCGAAATTTCGCTGATTCACCGCACATCCGATGGAACAAGCCGACCGCCTCGGCAGTCAGCTTAATTATCTATTCTTGAAGCAGCGATTCCAGCCAGGAGACAGATCATGAGCGAGCTCAAACCCGTAGAACGCATCGAATCCACCCCGTTCCAGACTCACACTGACCAGAACGTTGAGGGTTGGGAACGCGTTGCTTCCCTGGCCGGCGGTGTGGTGATGGTCGGCAAGGGCCTGCGTCGCGGTGGCGTGTTCGGATTGATTCAAGTGGCGATCGGCGGTGTGGCCCTGGCACGTGGGATTACCGGGCACAGTTCGGTGAAAAGCCTGCTGGAGAAAAGCCGTCAGGACATGAACAACGTGCGTGCGAAAATACAGCGGGCCGGGGAAGAGTTGAGTCGGTTGAAGGCGAATGCCGAGACGGCGACCAATACCGCTACCGTCACTGGCAATGATTCTTTGACGTCGCCAAAAACCGGGGTTTAACCCTGACTGTGATCGTTCCCACGCTCTGCGTGGGAATGCATCCCGTGACGCTCTGCGTTACTTTCCGAAGCGGAACGCGGAGCGTCCCTGGCGGCATTCCCACGCAGAGTGTGGGAACGATCACTGCAGCAACTCGGTATCGAGGACTTTGGAGGATTCGCCAATTACACTCTCGGCCAGTTGCACAAATTCCTTGGTATCAATACTTTCCAAGTGCATTGCCCCGCGCAACACATCATCCAGCGAACGCTTGTTACGCGTCTGCAAGCGAATCTCGCGATCCAACTCTCCCAGCAACACCACCGCTTTGACCACCTGCGCCGGACTGACCTGCTCACCGCGCAATGTGCTGACTTTCTGGCTGTCCTTGGCCAACTTTTTCTGCAAACTCTCATACCGCTCATCACTCATGCCGCCGGCGCGGCGCACCAGTTCGATGGCGTAATACTCGGCAAATCCTTCGCTGATCCAGTCACTGCGCTGCTTGGCGTTGATCCGCCCGAACACCTGAGCCAATTCCCGCATCAACGCACTGGTGCCGCTTTCGCTGACCAGCGGCAGACGAGTGTTCAGATAGATCGATTCGCGCGCGCCCAGACTGCCGCGCCACATCGGGTCGTTGGCACCGACGATCAGCAGTTTGGTGGGATGACGGGGATACACCGCCTGCACTTGCGGCCAGACAAAGGTCAGCAGCGTCAGCACATCCATGCGGCGCATGCCCTGGCCTTGAGGCGAGGCGACGGTGACTTCGGTTTCCCCCAACCGCGTGCGACGGCTGCCGAGGTGGCCCGCGAGCATCCAGCCCGTGGGCCGGTCGAACAAGCGAGAAACGTTATCGACCCGGAATTTGTTCTTGCCGATTCGCGGCCAGGCGGTTTCAACGCTTTTCCAGCCCGTGGGCAATTCGAATTCAAGGCGTGAAACCAGCTCGATGCCGTCCTGCTGATCGAGTTTGGCCGCCGGTACCAGATCGTCACCGCGCATCAGTGCCCAAGTTGGCGTCATGCGCGTATCGAAGCTGCCACTCTTGCGCCCGTGGCTGATGCGTACGCGGTAGGTCAGGCTGGACTTGTCGGCGGCCGGACGCCAGACACCACGGGCCTGTTTGCCCGGCGTGAGCTGCCATTGGCCATCGGTCTTGAAGTCGCTGTAGTGGCTGCCGTCGCCCAGGTCGAAATCCAGACTGCGCACCGCCGAACCCTGGGCCAGGGTCAGTCGCACTTCAGCCTGATCACTTTGCGGCAATAGGCGAACGTGGTAATCCAGATCGACCTTCTTCGCCGCCCACACGGGCGAACTCAGGGCAAAAAGCCCAAAGGCCAACGCCAGCCGCAATCCCACAGCCATACACACTCCTTCGTGAAACGTTAGGCGTTCAACCCGCCCTGAATATCAGATGGTCTTCCCAATCCTCTTCAGCCACGCTGCCTTCGGCGAGCATGCGCCCGGACTGGGAAATACGTTCGTGATGCACCGCATCGCGATCACCGCACACCAGATGATGCCAGAGCGGCAGGTCCTTGCCTTCGCTGACCAGTCGATAGCCGCAGGTCGGTGGCAACCATTTGAACTCATCGGCCTTGCCCGGTGTGAGCTGGATGCAGTCCGGGACGAAATCGCGGCGGTTGAAGTAATCGGTGCACTGACAGGTTTTCAGGTCCAGAAGTTTGCAGGCGATGCGCGTGTAGTAAACGCTGTTGTCGTCTTCATCTTCGAGCTTTTGCAGGCAGCACAGGCCACAGCCATCGCACAGCGATTCCCATTCCTCTTGATCAAGTTGATCGAGGGTTTTGCGTATCCAGAACGGTTCGACTTTGGCGGCCATGGCTCAAGCATCAACATCAGGTGGTGAAAAGGCCGCCAGTCTAGTGCCAAGGCCGTTGTCGGCCAAGCATTGGCGACTGCCGGTACAACAGGACTTGTCAGTTATTGCGCCGCCCAGTAGGGTTTTGCGTCGCTCCTAACTTTTAAACGTAGCAAGGAATCTCTTGATGAGTGCTAATCCACGCGTTGCCGATTATGCCATCCACCCTCAGTTCACCGATCGCTGGTCACCCCGCGCCTTCACCGGCGAAACCATTCCCATCGAGACCCTGCTGAGCTTCTTTGAAGCCGCACGCTGGGCGCCATCGGCTTACAACTCGCAGCCTTGGCGGTTTCTGTATGCGCGTCGCGACACGCCCAACTGGGAGCGTTATCTGGGGCTGCTCAACGAATTCAACCGCAGCTGGGCGCAACACGCCTCGGCGCTGGTGATCGTGATCTCGAAAACCACCTTTGCAGTGCCTGGCGCCACCGAAGAAACCCCGGCGCTGTGGCACACCTTCGACACCGGTTCTGCCTGGGGCCATCTGGCGCTGCAAGCAAGCATCAGCGGCTGGCACACCCACGGGATGGCCGGTTTCGACCAGGAACTGACCCGCAGGGAGCTGAACATTCCTGAGGGTTATGCGCTGCACGCAGCGGTGGCTGTGGGCAAACTGGGCGATAAGGCAACGCTGGCGGATTACCTGCAAGCGCGTGAAGAACCGAGCCCGCGTCGTCCGCTGAGCGAGCTGGCCGCCGAAGGCGACTTCACCCTCTAACCAACAACACAGATCCCTGTGGGAGCGAGCTTGCTCGCGATGGCAGTGTAACGGTCAACATAGATGTTGAATGTACTGGCCCTATCGCGAGCAAGCTCGCTCCCACAGGTTTTGCACAATATTCAATCAAACGGCGGATTCAATACCCGCGATTGAAATCCACTTCCCCACGCAACGCCTCATCCGCCTGATACGCCCGCAGGTTTTCGACAAACAGATTCACCATCATCGATGGCGAAGTCGGCGCCGAGCTGTGGCCGGTCAGCAGCAAGCCCCACGCCGTCCAGAACGGGTGACGCTGCGGCAACGGTTCCTGACGGCAGACGTCGATCACGGCACCGGCCAGATGCCCTTCTTTCAAGGCTTCCACCAGGTCCGCATCGACCACTGCCACGCCGCGTCCGACGTTGATGAACAAACCGGTCGGCTTGAATTGCTTGAACAGCGCCGCGTCGTACAAGTCGTGGGTGTTGGGCGTATTCGGCAGCAGATTGATCACGTAATCCACTTCACCCACCAGACGCGGCAAATCAGCCAGCGCCCCCACTTCGACAAAAGGTGTCTGCTCACGGGCTTCACTGGCGATGCCGTACAACTCGACGCCAAACGGCACGAGGAACTGCGCCACGGTCTGCCCGATGTCACCGGTGCCGACGATCAACACTTTGCGGCCGGCCAGGCTTTGGCCCTGGCGACTGTCCCACTTGCGCTCGACCTGGCTGACCAGCCGCGGCAGCACTTCGCGCTCGTGGCCAAGCATGTAGGTCAGCACGTATTCGGCCATGACCTGACCAAAAATCCCCACCGCCCGGGTCAGGCGATAGTGCCGAGGCAAGCCGTCGGCCAGCAGCGGCGTGATACCCGCCCAGGTCGATTGCAGCCATTGCGGCTCGTGGCCCTGACGCAGCAGGGTCGCCAGCAGGTCCGGCTGACCGAGCCAGATCGGACAATCGGCGGCCTGGCTGGCCAGTTCGGCGGAGTCACCGCTGGTCAGCACTTGCAGGTCAGGCGCTGCTTGACGCAACAGCTGGGCGTACACAGGGTGGTCGTGTTCAGCTATCAGAACGCGCATGTTTCAAACCTTTCGAAAACAGTGCAGACGGCCACCGACGGAGTATCGCTCCATCGCCCTGGCCATCGCCAAAATCATTCCAGTGTTTCATAAAGGCTCTGAACAGAGCCTGTCTGCCAATCACATCGGGTCGTTACGCCGCAGCAATTCTTCCGGCAAGTGTTCGATGTACTCGTCTTCGGCCGGCGGCATTTGCAAGTGATAACCCTGCTTATCAAGGTTTTCCAGCACCACGGTGATGTCCTCGCGCGACAGTTTGCGCTCGGGGGTCAGCACCAGGTCGAAGGCGTGATGCGGTTTGCCGAAGGCGGCCATCAGGCTTTCCGGGACGCGCTCCAGTGCATCGCTTTTGAGCACATAGAGGTACATCTCGTTTTTCTTCAGGCTTCGGTAGATGGAGCAAATACGTTTCAAGGCTGTTCTCCGGCGGTGGCCAGGCTGTCGAGCAGCACCTGGCCCATCAATTCGCGGCGCCAGCCACGCAGCGAATCAGGCAATTGGTAGGGACCATTGGGGTAGCCGCTCTTGAGCAGCGCTTCCAGGGTTTTCTTGCGCAGCATCAGCTCCGGCGCGATGTTCAGGCGTTCGGCTTCGGCCTGGCCGATCGCTCGTAGCTGCTTGACCAGCGCAGCGGCATCTAACGGCAACGGCTCCGGTACGGCAGGTGGCCATTGATCTGGCGACACACTGCCAGAGCGCTTGATCAGATCAAGCAGAAATTCACCGTCCTGACGCACGGTACGCGGGTGCATGTCTTCGATTTTCGCCAACGCGCCGAGGTTGTCCGGTTGCGTGCGCGCCAACGGCCACAGGGAATGCTCACGAACGATGCGGTTGCGCGGTAGATCACGGGCACGGGCTTCGCGCTCGCGCCAGGCGCACAGTTCACGCAACACCACGAGTTGAGCGCGGGAGAGCTTCCAGGCCAGCTTGGCTTCGCGATAGACCTCATACGGATCTACTTCGCGACGTAGGTTGGCCACCAGCTCGGCGCCGTCTTCCAGGACCCAGGCGTACTTGTCGTCAGAAAGCTTCGGACGAAGCTGTACGAAAACTTCCGCCAGGTGCAAGGCGTCTTCGGCGGCGTAGCTGATTTGGGTGTCCGAAAGTGGGCGTTGCAGCCAGTCGGAACGGGTCTCGCCCTTGGGCAGATCGATGGCGAGCACTTCCTGCACCAGCCGCGAATACCCCATGGAGAAACCCAGGTTCAGGTAAGCGGCGGCCAGTTGAGTGTCGAACAGTGGCGCTGGCAGGCTGCCGGTCAGGCGCAGCAGGACTTCGAGGTCTTCGCTGCACGCATGGACGACTTTGACCACGGCCGGGTTTTCCAGCAACGCGGCCAGAGGTTGCCAGTTGTCGATGGTCAGGGGGTCAATCAGGTAAGCGCGTACGCCATCGCCGATCTGCAGCAGGCCTGCGATCGGATAAAAGGTGTCGACCCGCATGAATTCGGTGTCGAGGGCAACGAATGGCAGCTGCTGCCACTCGGCGCAAAACTGACCGAGGCTATCGTTGTCGCGAATCCAGTGAATATCGATGGCCACACGGCTCTCCCTTGAAGAATGGCGCGCAGTATATATCGCCCCCGGCGATTTCCGCGCATCCACTGAACAAGAGCTTTAGCGAAAAAGCCTGCCAGACAGCAAGAAATGTCTGACAAGCGGAGCCTAGCTGGCCTTACGCAGGACGTAGACGCGCATCCGCGCACAGCCGGGCAGAAAGTCTTGATGACTGAGCAAGCGCAAACCTGCGCGCGTGAACTCGGTTTCCACGTCAGCCTTGCTGGCCAACTGTTGGACCGGAGCGCTCTGTGCATCCGTGCGCTGGCCATTGAAATGAGCATCGACCTTTACCGCCACAATCACCGTATCGCGACTGACCCGATGGAACTCCTTAAGCATGGCCAAGCGATGGTCGGGGCTGGTGAGGTGTTGAAACAGCTGCATGCAAAAAATGCAGTCAACCGCATTCGCCGACAAGCCAATGGTGAACGCTGAACTCTGAAAGGTCTTGACCCGTTTCAGCAGGTGCTGCGGATGATGGGTCTGGGCATGGTCGAGTATGTCCTGAGACGGGTCGGCCGCAAGGATTACCCGGTTGGCATGCTCGGCCAATACCGGCCAGAAGCGCCCTACGCCACAGGCCACATCGAGAACCAGGCCCGGCTCGCCAGCAACCTTGAGCGCGTTGCGCACCAGTTGCTTGTCACGCCAGAACGTCAGCCGCCCGGCCAGGCCACGCGGTCCCGGCTGAAGACAGACGCGGGCGTGCTCCTGATCGTAGCGCCGGGCGATCTCAAGCTCGATGGCGGATGGGGACTGAGCGGTCATGTGCAATGGCTCTTGGGGAAAACTCTACCGGCCGCCGGTTAACGGCCGGGCGTGAAAAAAGGTTGAAGCACTCAGTCTTTGGCCAACACGCCGTCAATCACCGCACCGCGACATCCGGCGAACATATCCAGATCCTGGTTGTATACCTTGCTGCTGACCTCCAGCAGACCAAGCATCGAATGGAACAGATTGTCTTGGCTCAAGGGCTTTTCACGACTCAGTTGCAGGCAATGGGCGTCCACCGAGAACGACTTTTGATAGCTGTCGGAAAACCATGCCAACATCGCGACGTGCTTTTGTTGTTCCGGCGCCAGCATGTAAGGCGTGCCGTGGAGGTACAAGTTGTACTCGCCCAGGGATTCGCCGTGGTCCGACAAATAGAGCATCGCGGTATCGACTTTGTCCTGATTGTTACGCAACAAATCGATCAGGGTGGACAGCACGTGATCGGTATACACCAGGGTGTTGTCATAACCATTGACGATACTTTCGCGACTGCAATTGTTCAGGGCGTTACTTTCACAAACCGGGGTGAAGCGTTCGTATTCTTTCGGGTAGCGCTTGAAGTATTCCGGACCGTGACTGCCCATCTGGTGCAATACCAGTACCGTGTCTTTATCCAGCGTATCGATGAAGTGCTGCAAACCTTGCAGCAGGATTTCATCGCGGCATTCGCTATTGGCGCACAGCACCGGATCTTTCAGGTTACTGACGTCGTCGAGGGTGACCCGATCGCAAGTGCCTTTGCAGCCCGATTGGTTATCACGCCAGATCACGTCGAGACCCGCGCGTTTGAGCACGTCCAGCAGTCCTTCCTGATTCTTTGCCTTGCTGGCGTTGTAATCTTTGCGGCCCATGTCGGAGAACATGCACGGCACCGACACCGCTGTTTCCGTCCCGCAGGAATGCACGTTGGTGAAAGCGATCAGGCCAGCTTCTTTATTCAGTTTGGGTGTGGTGTCGCGGTCATACCCCAGAATGCCGAAGTTCTCGGCTCGGGCACTTTCGCCCACCACCAGCACCGTCAGGGATTTACGGCCATGGGTTTGCCAGGCTGGAGTTCGCTGGGCATCTTCACCGAGTGTGACAAAGGGTTGTTGCGCCGACGCGACCTGCTCACGCAGATAGCCAGCCGAGGCACCGATGTAATTGCTGGGTACTACCATCAGGCGCAACTCATGGTGATTGCGAAACAACGAAGACAGGCCCTGATAGTTAACCAGTGCAACACCTCCGATCACGGCAACCGACGCGACACTTACCAGAGCCTTACTCAATAGTTCACGGTGCCAGCGGCGATAATTAACCGGAATCGCCCACAACAACAACGACGGCAAAACACCGAGAAAAAATATATAAACAAGCAACTTCAATGACAGCAAGTCACGCACTTCCGTCGCATTAGTTTGCGCAAAGTTACGCAACATGCCGGTGTCAATCAAAACACCGTATTGGTTCATGAAGTACGCCACGCCCGCACTGACCATGAAGATCAACGTCAGGACCGGTTTCATTACGGGTCGGAAAGCCAGCAAGGTCAGCACGATGTTGAAGGCGGTCAGGATCATCACCCCGAATGCCACACGCACGACGATGCCTTTTGCGTCAGACCCCGTGATATCAAACAGGTGTTGCCAGAGAACAAAATTAAAGCCCGTTAATAAAAAGGCGCTGGCAATCAGTGTCACCCACTCGGGGCGCACGGCTTTAATCTTCAACATGGTGATTGGCTGTTCCTGAAAAAGAAGTGCCTTCGGTAAATGTGAAAATTTCATTTACCGCGACAGCACTAACTTTAGGCAGCCAACCATCAATTTTTTGTGAAAAAGAAGCCAACGATTAGTTGGCTCATGGCACTAGGCCAAAACTTTTAACTTATTTGAGAATGGTTCAGGTTCTGTTCAGGCTTGATTCAAATACCAACGCCAGTCCTGCTCGCCGACTTCGCCCATGAACTGTCGGTATTCGGCGCGTTTTACCGCCAGGTAAACGCCGAGAAACTCACCACCGAACGCTTCCCGTGCCCAGTTCGAACCTTCCAGCGCTCGCAGCGTGGTCAGCCAGTCAGTGGGCAACAATTCCGTGGCTTGGGCGTATCCATTGCCCTGCACCGGCGCGCCAGGATCGAGTTGTTCGCGAATACCGCGATGGATCCCGGCCAGAATCGCCGCAGCCGCCAGATACGGGTTGGCATCGGCACCACAGATGCGATGTTCGATATGCCGGGAAAACGCCGGCCCGCCGGGCACGCGCAAACTCACGGTGCGGTTGTCCACGCCCCAGGTGGCCGCCAGCGGCGCATAGCTGTTGGTCTGGAAGCGACGGTAAGAGTTGGCGTTCGGACAGAACAGCAGCAACGAATCGAGCAAGGTGCTGAGCATCCCGCCGACCGCCTGTTTGAGCAGCGGCGTGCCGTCCGGGGCTTCGCTGGCGAACAGGTTGTTGCCCTCCTTGTCCGCCAGGCTGACGTGCATGTGCATGCCAGTGCCCGCCAAGTCATCGAACGGTTTGGCCATGAAGCACGCCGTCATCCCGTGCTTGTGCGCCACGCCTTTGACCAGCCGTTTGTAGCGCACCGCTTCGTCCATCGCCTGCAAGGCGTCGGTGCGGTGTTCGAGGGTGATTTCTACTTGCCCCGGCGCGTATTCGGAAATCGCTGTGCGCGCCGGAATGCCCTGGAGTTTGCAGGCGCTGTAAAGATCGGCCAGAAACGGTTCGATCTGCTCCAGTTCACGCAAACCGTAGACCTGAGTCCCTCGCGGCCGCCCGCCATCGACATCCCGCGCCGGTTGCGGCCGACCGTTGCTGTCGCGCTGCTCATCCAGCAGGTAGAACTCCAGCTCTGCCGCCATCACCGGGTAATAACCGTCGGCCTGCAAGTCTTCGATGACGTTCGCCAGCAGATGCCGTGGATCGGCAATCGTCGCGGGCATGCCCTCCTTCGGGTGCATGCTGACCTGCACCGCCGCCGTAGGAATTAGCCGCCAAGGCATGCGCGTCAAACTGCCGCTGATCGGGTAAGCCCGGCAGTCGATATCGCCAACGTCCCAGACCAGGCCTGAGTTTTCCACGTCATCGCCGTTGATGGTCAGGCCAAGAATGGTGCTCGGCAATGGCCGCCCGCTTTCGTACACCGCCAGCAATTCATCACGATGCAGCAACTTGCCCCGCGGCACACCGTTGTTGTCGAGGATGAACAACTCGAACATCTCGATATCCGGGTTCTGGTCAAGAAAGGTCAGGGCTTCTTGCTTGGAGGCGAAGGATGTCGTGGCAAAACTCATGGGAATTCTCTTCTTTTCGCGTCAGGCAAACGCACAGGCGCCGCCGTTTGATCCCGGCATACAGTGCGGGACCTGTAGAAACAATCAACGGGAAAGGCAGGAATCCGGTGGGCGCGCGTGACGGCAGTGCCACAACGCCCAGAAGGCGAGCTCGGAAGGAAGTGGAGCAGGCCAACCATCCATAGAGAAAACCGCAGAAAACAGATGCGCAGCAGCGTCACACGGGAGCTTAAGTCGTTAAATCTGGATTTGAAGAACTTTGGTTACGGACTCGCTAAACATTGTTCATGCCTTTCAGCTTCAAGACAGCTGTAATTAATTTTCTAAATACTGCTCGGGACTTTCTGACTTTCGGCCTGCAGACCTCGCGCGCCTAATCGGCGCCTTGTCGCCTCGACATCCAGTGGAGCCTGGATGTCGATCAGGACAGCGCCAACACCTGGCTGCGCGAACAAGTGGATAAAACCTGCACCAAGAAAGAAATGGCCTGTAACTCAGTTTCTGACGGCTATCTTGGTGTAGGACTCTCGATCGATGTCGAGGATTTCCACGG
The DNA here is from genome assembly GCF_054898165.1 of Pseudomonas sp. Hz4. Classification (NCBI taxonomy): domain Bacteria; kingdom Pseudomonadati; phylum Pseudomonadota; class Gammaproteobacteria; order Pseudomonadales; family Pseudomonadaceae; genus Pseudomonas; species Pseudomonas sp. Hz4. The sequence continues at coordinate 4,629,372 of NZ_CM142719.1, forward strand.
CCAACTGGACTTCAACGTCCTTCGGCCATTCACACAAGTCCTGCACCACCGCCAGCAGACTTTCGGACAACTGCTTCTTGATCTGCGCCGAGCGACCGCTCAGCAGTGCCAGTTTCACATGCACGAAGGCCCGTTCACCTAACGCCGTGCCGACCTTGAACGTCTCGACCTTCACCGCTCGGCTCTTGATGTCGTATTCGGCAGCAAACTCACCGGAAGCCACCAACGTATTGTTGAGCCGGATCAACGCCACGTCGGCATTGAGCTCGGGCAGGTTGGCGGTGTATTCCATGTGCAGGTGAGGCATGACTGAGCTCCTTAAGATTGGCAGAAAGGTCGTACATATAACACAGCGTTGCCCTACTCACTCGGGCAACGGCGACACCGCACGTTCACTCATGAACGCCTCCAGTCTCGACCTCAAACAGCGCTCGGCGGGGTCGGTATCGACATGGCTGAGCCAGACCATCGACAGATCCAGTGTCGGTGTTCTTGAACGGGAATGGCTCCTTGAACAGCTGGCCGGACGCGGCCATCGCCTCGGCGGTGTAATCCGGCAGACTGGCGATCAGGTCAGTCCCGGCGAGTAAGGCCGGTAGCGAGCTGTATTGCGGCACGGAAAGGACTACCTGACGCGTGGCGTTGGCTGGCAAGCCACGAGTCTGGCTGATACCAACCGTGATATCGCCCGACGCCAGCAACTCGGGAATCCGCCAGTAATCGACATGCTGCACCACGAACACCACCTTCGGTGCTTCCTGGCGTCGGCTCCATGCGATGGCCGACGCGAATGAACAGCGGATCGTTGAACATCGTGCGCAAGCGATTGAGCGCCGAACTGATGGTCGGCTGACCGAGAAACAACTTCTCCGCTACCCGGGTGACGTTGCGCTCGAGCATCAGCGTTTCAAACACCACCATCAGGTTGATGTCGGCCTTGCGTAGTTCGTTGCGATTCATCCACTGCCCCCGCTCCCAAATCTGATGACCGTTTAGGTAGGTGTCGTAATCGGCGTCTATGCGACCCGTGCAGTTTGCGTTTAATCCAAATTCAGACAACGGCTTCGTCTTACATCCTCTTCCTGATTTCTTCGTTCATCTGGCGGGAAGCGATTGCGTCTCTAAGCTCGACAATGTTTAGGGCAAAACCGCCCTGACCACCCAAACCATTTGAACTCAAAGGAGCCTCCCAATGGCTAGAGATAAAGCGAAAGACGACAAACACTTCAACTGCACTCAAGCTCATGAAGCCGACTACGTCGCCGGCCTATACCCTCACGTAAAGGAAGAGGTCAAAACGTTCCTCGAATCAGCCTGCAAGGATAAATCCCTGCACAACTCCACCCACAAAGACGTCTACGATTTGATCAAACGAAAACTGGGCCACTCACAACCGTAAGGCCGTCCGATTAAAACGAAGCTGCTCTGACCGAGCAGCTTCACCGCCTGAAGCCTAGATTTCCTTGACCGGCGTCTGATCGTGGGTCCCTTTGATCAAACTGATGGCATGCACACAATCAGACTTATTGACGTAAGCCTCCCCGCTGGCAATCGTTTCATTATTTCCCGCCCTCAAACGCCACCGCCATTGACCTTTGCCAGTCTGGGCGATGCCACGGGTTTGCCTGTAAATCTCAAAATACATTGCTCGCTCCTTGCGATTGCTGGTTACGGCAGATCAGCGACCTGCGAAACCAGAGTAGATGAGGATTTTTTGCCGCAGGGCCTTTCAATGTCAGCGGATATTTCGCAGATACAGCCTTGATTTGCGGGACGGCCAATAGATTCGGGGGGTGGTAAATAGAGTGACTGGGCTGAGTAACTTTTCCCCTGAAGAAACATATTTTTCTTACGCTGCAGCGCTGCCTGTTCCGACGCAAAAACTCAACGCAAAGGAGGGTCACGAAAAAATGGACGGTACGGGCTGGACGCTTTGAGACGTCCAGCCGACTGTGATTACTTGCTAGTCGACGCAGCGAGTTCGGCGGCGCCAGCACCAACCTGCAACACGAGATGGAACTGGCCGGTGTGCGCGTCGTGCGCAACACCAGCGTCGACCGGGCACTGGTGGAACGCGAGCGACTGGACATGGTGATCGTCGCCACCGGTGCCGAGCCGTATTGGCCGGCGTTCGAACGCAGAGGTGAATTGCAGGTTGTAGATGCCTGGCAAGTGCTGCGCGATGAGGTGCAAAATCGGCCGTTCAGTGATGGTCGTCGACTGGCGCTGCGACTGGATCGCCCCGGCACTGCCGAACGTCTGGTGCGCGCAGAGCATCAAGTGCAACTGGCGGTCAACGGTACCCATGCGGGGAACACCTGCCGCTGTACGTGCACAATCAACTGGCCGGCGAACTGCACAAACTTGGCATACCATTCACGCCATACGCCCGGCTGTATGGTTGCGTCGACAACACCGTCTACCTGCAACACACCACCAGCGGAGAACCGATGCTGTTCGAAAACATCGACACGCTGGTGCTCTGCCAGGGCCATCAACCGGTCGACACCCTGGGCGCAGAACTTCAAGGCCTGGTGGAGTTTCGGCGCATTGGCGACTGCCTCGCACCGCTTACTGCCGAGGAAGCGATTTACGAAGGGCTGAAAGTCGCCTAGGAGCTTTGAGGCTGTTTCAACTCCGGGACTTTTACGAAGATCCCGGTTTGGCTCGCTTGGGTTTTGGCTCGGTCATTGAATTTCCTTGGGGTAGGCAGTCTCCTGCCAAATGACCGTTTATACAAAACTAATTACACCCTCCGGGCAAAATTTACGTGCGCTTACAACCAACCAAATCCTTTTCCCATCATGGCCGCCAAACCCAGCGCAGTAGTGATCAATGCGCTGAACAGTAGCCGAAAGTCTGTTCTGGTCTCTTTGCGGTGCTCTCGAAAATCCACACGAAGCTCACCAAGGTCACGTCGGACGTATTCGATATGCGTCTCAAGTTTGGATACTCGCGGTTCCAATGGGTTGTCTCCTGGGGGACCTGGTGGTCTTCGACCATTATCGTCACCACCACTCCTTTTGTTGCTCGGGAAGCGGTCGGGGTAATGCTCATCAAGGTTTACCAGCACAAAAGGCTCACTCATCGCTGCCCTCCGGACAACCGGTTTTGCTTCCCTGTTCGACGATTATATCTGCCAGTACATTGAGAGAATGCAGGCGTATAAATCCGCAATATTTGCAGTTAAGCATCACCGCCGGCGTGCCGGATCGTAAATACTCTTTGCCACGTGCCCAAGGCAACGCTACACCTGTTGCACCAGTTTGGAGTGGCAATTCCCACTCATCATGCTCACAGAATGGGCATTCGGTATTCTTTATTCGCTCTTTGAAAATTTTGGCTAACCGCCCTGTATCCAGATGAAAATCCCTAAGCATTGGCTAGCCCCGTGACATTCCCGATCTGAAAACAATTCTGAAAACCCTCTTTACAGTCGTAGTACATGGCTACCTCTTCCTTGAGGGATAAATCATCGATTAAGCGAAAAACCATAGGATGGTGTGTCACGTTCAGTTACTTGCGCGGCCAAGAAGACATTACTTAGGTCACCGCTGCAAATCGAATATACCCCCGATCAATCCCGGACGTATCTGTGTACGAAGTAAGAAGATTCGCTTCTTTGTGTCAGCTCAGAACTCTCTCCGTGAGATCCATCCAAGCAGTTCTTCTCGAAAGCTGACACACGTCAGCTCACAGATTTTTCTGCTGGGTTGGGTCGTCAGGTGGCAGGGTTAGCGGCTGTTCAACTGCTAGCTCCACATTACTTTCAAGTTCTGCTTGAGGCTGGAGGACTACCGGATCAGGAGAAGCAAAGAAACCCCGGACAATCCTTTCACTCAGTGAAAGGAGCCCAAAGGTGATGAAGCCAAAAATCAGCCCGACAACCACAATGCTCAACGGGTGGATTCGCACTGCATCGGGGCTTTCCAACATGTATTGAAAAGCCTGAACTGCAACCGCCAGGCAGGCCGCAACGGCTGCTATCAGCTTCACAGACAACCAAAGCCGTCGCCATCTGTTCATGCTATTCCCCGTCATCCGGTTATTTGCTCTGTATGCATGATAGCTAATGACGTGGATGCGCTTTGTTTCCTGAGCTCCGGAGTGGAGCCTCTCCGCAGCCCTCACCACTCGTCGCGGAATCAAAGCTCAACGAGACACCAGAATCGGCATAGGGGGCGGCCTTCATAGGCCGCTCCCCTGCCACACCACCCGGCATGCGGGTCCGCACCGGGCGGTTCGAGAGATTGAGGTTATGAGAGTCGCACCAGTCCCAGCCTGTCGAACCATGCCACATCCAACACTCGATTCAGCTCAAATCGGCTGTTACGCCACCAGCTACACGAGTTGGCCGCCACTTTCCGGGCCGTTTGACTGCTGGCTCCCAGCACCCTCAGTTCGCGGTAGATCGTCGGTCCACGCCGCCATTGCTTAAGCTGGATCGCTCGCAGTCGGTGTCGTATCCATTCATCAAGCTCTCGCCAGATTTTCGGTGTTTGTGACAACCCAAAGTAAGTTTTCCAGCCCAAGAGATAAGGGCGTAGATTTTCGACGACTTGTCGCAGACTGCGGCCACCTGAGCGACGGGTGAGTTCGCGTATCCGTTGCTTGAACTGCTTGCGCGCTTTGACCGCCACAGCTCTTTTGACGCCTTGGGGCGACGCCCAAAAGGCATATCCAAGAAACTTGCGACCAAACGCACTCGCCACCGCACTCTTGCTCTCGTTGACACTCAAGTGCAGCTTTTCATACAGACGCTTCAGCAAAGCCATTACCCGCTGCCCAGCCCTGCGGCTGCGAACATACACATTCGCATCGTCGGCATAGCGTACGAAGCAATGACCTCGACGTTCAAGCTCCCGATCCACTTCGTCCAGCAGCACATTCGCCAGCAACGGCGACAGCGGGCCGCCTTGCGGCGCCCCGCAACGGCTTTTCTCGACCACGCCATTGATCAGCGTTCCCGCATCCAGATACGCCCGAATCAGCCGGATAACCGCCCGATCCGCAATCCGCTTGCGTAAACGATCCATCAGAATGTCGTGGTCGACCCGGTCGAAGAACTTCTCCAGATCAACATCCACCACCACTCTGCGCCCCGAAGACACATGGCGCTGAGCCGCCAAAACGGCGTCCTGCGCGCAGCGTCCCGGGCGAAAGCCGTAGCTGTGTTCACTGAAAGTCGGGTCGAGTAGTGGCTGCAAGACTTGCAGCAACGCTTGTTGGATCAAACGGTCGGTGACCGTCGGAATTCCCAACTCGCGCTGACCACCGTCGGGTTTGGGAATGACCACGCGGCGTACCGGACTGGGCCGGTAGATGCCGGATAGAAGCTGTTCACGAATCGCCGCCCACTGAGTCAGCAGATGTTCGGCCGTCTGTTGAATATCCAGACCGTCGACCCCCGCTGCACCTTTGTTGGCTTTGACCCGCTTCCACGCCCGCTTCAGGTTTTCTCTCGCAAAGGCCCGATCCAACAGCCCTTGCCCTGCGTTGTCGGATTCATCTTGCGGGCGATTGACCTCGTCGCTGATGGGGCTTCTCACGGTTTCACCGCTCCCGTCCTCACATCCGCCCCGCGTTTGGCAGGCATCTGACTTCCGGTCGTTCGCATCAACATGGCCTATAACGCTTTCTCTCGTTCGGCCCTTCGTCAAAAAAAAAGACTACTACGGCCTCTGCTGACTTCTCGCTCCGGCTGGCGCCGTCGCCCTTTCAGGCACAAGGCAAGATCTCCCCAGGTAAGAACGCAATCCTTCCCCGCACAACCGCCGGATTTACGCTGCCTGACCCTTGACCACAAGAGCTTCGCGGTTTGCTGCCCGCTCGCCCTGATCGGCATCGCCTTATATCCGGTTCTTGTCCATCGGCTCACGGTTTCGATTCACGCTTCCTCCCCACACTCGGTCACCCTCATGCAGTTGCGCTTCACTTCGTTCGCTGTGGTCAGCTTACGGCGGGACTTTCACCCACAAGATTGCGCTCATGCTGGGCGCACAACAAAAAAGCCCCGTAGCTTATTCAGCTACGGGGCTTTTTCTATGTAATGGCGGAGAGATAGTCCTCCAAATACCTTTCCACTGCAATCTGCTACCGTCTTTCACCAAAAGCTAAAACGTAGATAAAACAAGGCTTTCAGCTTATCATCGTCCATCAACAGCCATTGGAGCTCAGCTAAAGCCAGCCTCCAAAGCATGGTCTAAAGCGTGGTCTGATAACGGAGAGCTTTGTGAACAACGCACAACCAGTTGCGAGACCCCCTCACAAGCCCTTGACGGTGAGGTCGATAGAAATGCATGTCAAAACTGGAAAGCCAGTTCTGGTCCTAGACGGCCGTGGCTTGTATTTGAAGGTGACCAAACCCGGAAGCGCACGGTGGGTATATCGCTTTAAGATGAGCGGGGTAACGCACGACATGGGTCTTGGAAGTCTTGCAGACGTCACCCTGGCTGAAGCGAGGACCAAAGGCGATGACGCCCGAAAACTCGTAAAATCGGGGGTGAATCCGCTGGAGGATCGCAAGAACGCTGAGGCAGCCAAGAAAGCGGCCAACGTTCAAGCAATTGCAAACCTCCGGCTGTTCGCTGACGAGGCGAGTGACTACATTCAGTCTCACCGCCACGGATGGAAAAGCGCTAAGCATGCACAGCAATGGGAGAACACCCTCAAGGCCTACGCGTACCCGACCATCGGCCAGAAGTCCGTCAAGGAGATTTCAACCAATGATGTGCTAGAGATTCTGAAGCCGATATGGAACTCAAAGCGAGAGACCGCGAGCAGGGTCCGAAACCGTATTGAGCTCGTCCTAGACGCGGCCAAAGCGAGAGGTTTTCGAACTGGAGAGAACCCTGCTCTGTGGCGTGGTCACCTGGATAAATTACTTCCTAAGCACAAATCCTCGGACGCCGGAAACCACCCTGCCCTGCCTTGGAAAGACGTACCTGCTTTCATGAGCACTTTGGCCGGCGAGCCTGATCTCAGCGCAAAGGCAGTTCGTCTCACCATCCTTACAGCCCTTCGCACCAGCGAAGTGCTCCAAGCAACGTGGGAAGAAGTAGATTTCCAAGCCCGACTATGGACTATACCCGCCGAGCGGATGAAGAGGCCGCGCCGCCATCGAGTCCCTTTGTCGCAAGCCGCGTTGGATCTAATGAATGAGCTTCCAAGGATTGATGGAAACCCTTTCCTTTTTCCGGGAGCAAAAGAAGGACGCCCTTTATCCAACATGGCAATGCTGATGAAGATCCGTGGCCTAGACGAACGCGAGCGTTTAAGTGGCCACGCTGGCTGGCGTGACCATGATGACGTGATAATTACGATGCATGGGTTTCGTTCGTCATTTAGTGACTGGGCTGCAGAGGCCGGATCATTCCCGGAATACGTAGTAGAGCAAGCGCTGGCGCACGCCATACCTGACGCGACAAAGGCTGCGTATCGACGGGGCGAACTACTGGGGAAACGCCAAGAGCTGATGAATGCCTGGGCGAACTACGTGGGTAGCAGCCCTTCTGATATCGTGGCACATCACACGCTGGACACCCCAACCCTCCCGCCGGAGAAAGATCAGTGAGAAAAGATCATGCTCTGCTCCAATGGCTTACCCTCGGCCAAGCTCTAGAAAGCCTTCAAGAAATGACCAAGCTGCCTACAACAGCCCAGGACTTAGTCAGACTCTGCGAGGAGGGGCATTGCGGCGCTTACGTCAGGATCAACCCTTCCGCCGGTAGATGCGACGAGGCCCAACAGGACGATGCGGGTGAATGGACGTTTGAGGTATTTGGCGCGGGGTATCAGCACGTTGCTAATCCAACACTCTTGCTGGACCAGCGAAAAAGTAAAGCTGTTTCGGTGCACATGACTGGGCCAGTCCGAACGGAACTGAACGCTGACTCCCCTGAAATTGAAAACATCGCTTGGGAGGCTTCAATTGAACCTGATGATCAATCGCTTTACTTCAAAACCTCGGAGATCAGCCTCCTTGCAGCACAAATCAATGGTGCTGATGATCTTGATCCGCGTGAACGAAAAAGCATTAACCAACTCATCGAGACGCTAGCGGAAATGGCAGGCCTGGACCTCGTTCACCCAGCCGCGGACATGATTACTATTCAAACAGCGACACAGCTTAGCGGTCATAAAGCCCTCAACAAAGACACAATTATCAAGTATCTAAAGCTGGCTAAGGGCTCTAGGCCTCTTGCTCCGCCCTAAGACTAATAGTCCCTAATAGACCTAAGCCGTTAGCTATTAGAACACCCCTACTGCTCTGATTTGTACCTTGCTCCCACACCAACCAACGCCACCGAGCGCCAGGGAGCAAGTAATGAGCAGTTCCACTCAGCAATTATTTCAGAACCGTCGAATCCTTCGACTTCCAGATGTTGAACTACGCAGCGGATTCAAGCGAGCTCACATCTACAGCCTGATCAGCCAGGGGCTATTCCCAAAATCCGTACGGCTTGGTCCGAGGGCTGTGGGTTGGGACTCCCTCGCAGTCGAGAAATGGGTGGAGGACCGCATTTCTGGCGAGTCCATCCTTCGCCTTTCTGCGGTGGGAGCAGTCTGATGACTACTATCGCTTATGTCCTCGCCAGCAACACTGATGATCAAAGTGCTTTCCTACAGGTTCGTGATATCGGTGAAGCCGATCACTGGTTCGTAGAAGACGCCTCTTGCGGATCTATCAGCGTTCTCAAGCGGCCGGTGTTTCTGAAGGCTCACAAGTTTCTTCGTAAAGGCGACACGTTTGTCGTTGCCACAGTCGACATCCTGAGCAGCAGCCCAAAGGCAGTGCTTGAGGCTTTGCAACTGTTGCAGAAGAAAGGCGTCTCGATTGTCTTCGTGCGAGAAGACTTTAACCTTTCCAGTACCTTGGGAAGGGCGTACTTGGCAATGCTGAGGTCCATTGTGAAACTGGAGCGCACCCTACTGGGCACGCATGGGGGAGCTCTGGCAACAAAGCGGATCGGACTTCCGGACGTGACCAGCTCTTACCCGGAATCCTGAATCGGACTGGCTCAGAGGGTGTACTTTTTGAGCCAGAAAATCTGATTCCCGCCATCAACGAAAAGACTGGGCTCCATAATGGCTCAAATCTGTTGTTTTAATCTGAGCTAGCACGTATATTCTGAGCCATATTTTTGAGCCATAGAGTGGTGCGCCCCAATGACAGTCTTAGCCTACGTCCGCGTCAGTACCGAAGATCAAAGCACTGAAGCTCAGCGCCACTCTATTGCCCAGCTGCACAATGTTGAGCACTGGTTTGCAGACGAAGCCACCAGCGGAGCAACGAAGGCAATACAGCGTCCCGGTTTTGCAGAGCTTTTCAAGTTTGCTCGCAAGGGCGATACCTTGATCGTATCTGCAATTGATCGTCTGGGAAGGGACACCATTGATCTGCTCGAAACAGTCGAAGCTCTGAAAGCCAAAGGCGTAGCAGTCGTCTCAATGCGGGAAGGCTTCGATCTATCCAGCCCCATCGGGAAAGCAATGCTCACTATGTTGGCCGCTGTCGCGGAGCTGGAACGCGCAAACATCAAATCCCGTCAGATGGCCGGTATTACGCGGGCTCGCGCAATGGGTCAGAAACTAGGCGCTCCAAAGAAGATCGACGACGGCGCCGTATATTGGTGGCGCGTAAATCAGTCAGCCACAATTCAGGAAACAGCCACACAGTTTGGAATTTCTATTGCAGCAGTTAAACGAGCCTGCGCCAGCAAATCCGCAATCAGCGTACAAGGGGAATGACTATGGCTGGCAAACAGAAAACACCAGACCAAGCCGCGCAGGCAGTAATACTGTGCGAAGCCGGGTGGACAGTATCCGCAATTGCAGAGCGTCTTTCGATTAGTGTGAGCACCGTCCAACGCCTGCTGAAGAAGAACAACGCTGTAGCTGGCGCTGGGACACAGGCTCTCATCGAGAAAGCCAGAGAGGAGCTGCTCACGTCAGCTTTTTCATTGGAGGCAATTCAGCAAACAGTAGCGGCGCTGGTGATTGATGAGCTGGCGCTGAGTCATCAGATCAGAACAAAGCTAGCAAATGCCTTGGAAGCCCTCGACCCGACTGATCCGGTTGCCTTCAGAGGGCTTGCCGCTGCATCAACAACGCTCAAGCTAACGCAGGACGTGACCAGGCGCTCTCTTCCTATCGAGAAGCTGAATCAGGCTCAGAATATTGAGGAGCTTCCGATTCTACAAATTCACATCATGACCGAGCAGGACGTGGCGGAGATGCGGGCAAAGCAGCGGCTAGAGGAAGCGGAGATCAATGGAGATGCTCAAGGCACTCAAGATGAATTGGAGAACCTGCGATGGATGGAAGGTAGACGACTAGCGCAACTAGATCAGACGGATCAAGACGACGACATTGTTTGTGAGGGGGTTGACTCACTCATGACCGGAACCTGACCGGCCATTCGTCAAACCCCTAGAAACAGTGTAAGTAATCAAACACCCTGGCGCCTCTGCCGGGATCACCAATTTGAAAATCTGCCCCGTGGATCAGTAAGGGCACCTGAGGCTGTTATGACGTTTAAGCATCAGAGCCCGTTCAAGGAAGGCGAGGTTTCACAAATCCTACAGAACCTGCGCGACAGTGACCGACGCCTTCACGAAGAAGAAATTGCTGAAAGAGACAAATTCCGAGCTCAGTTCGGGGGCGGCTGGTTTGCGAGTGTGGAAGCTGCGGACGCGCCCCCTGACCAGATGGGCAGTGCACTGTCAGCCCTGGACAGCTTGCTGACTCAACACGATGCACCAGCGAAACCGTATACGACTCTCTCTAGCGAGATCGACGAATCCATAACTCTGGAGCCCGGCCTGTTCGCGGGTGAGCCCTCATACACTCTCAAATATCCTGAGCTACATCCAGGGGACAGAGATACTCTCCCCTTAGATTTTGATTGCCCACAGCAACAGCTATCGACCGACGCCATTCATGGTGAATTCGGAGTAAATGCAAAAACAGGTCGCGCGAAACAGCGCAAACGCTCCCTCTGCACACCAGGCAGAGCGGGGCTTGTGGCCGGATTTCATTTTGGCCATGCAGAGCGCGTAGCAGCTATTAGTGAACTACACCCAGACCTTGACCAAGATCAGATTCAAGCACTGCTAAAAATAGATGCCTTCATTCAGAAACTGATGCGTAGCTATCAGGGGACAGGCGAGCTGCCGGACTGGGCAAAATTCGTCACCTCCGAGATGAAACAGTTCTTCCGTCTCTACGTGCTGTGCAGAAAATCCGACGCTAAAACGATCACCATCCGGCTTGATCACGATTCGGCTGAAGCTGCTTTGGGTGCGCCACGCGGTCCTGCTAACTATCTCGCTGAGATCATTAAGCGAACCCTCGCGAAACTGGGCATCGAGACGAATCTTGCCTTCAATCTGGAATTCAACCATACCGGCAGCACTGAAAATCATCCCGCACACATTCACGGTGCGTTGTGCATCCCGGACGACAGGGTGAAAGAGGTTTCAGAAGCTCTCAGGAACGCCCTGGCCGAAGGTTACAGGCAGCGCTATACCAACCTTGCGGTTCACGTTGAAAGCCCCCGGAGCGCGCATTGCTGGGCTGCCTACTGCATCAAAGAATACGACATCACCGCTATTAAACTGACAGCTGATCGAGGGCGAAAAACTCGCCCGGACTACGCCAATCAAAAGCTAACGCAGGAGGCAAAGGCTTTCTACGATGATGTTAGTGCTTGGCTTAGAGCGTAGTTGCGTGCGACCGGCGCTTTCAGCGCCGCCAACGACGTGCCTACTAACGCTCGTTAGATTCCTTACTGGGTGCAATGCTCGCCACGTACGAAGTTCCTCACGTCGTTATAAACGCCGGGGAGCGTATTCCTCGACTCTAAGTAGGTGACCTCGGTCTTGGCGCCTGAAACGCTTTTTCCCTTTACCACCGCAATCACAAAAGGTCCTCCACCAAAAGGCCGGTTGATTCCCCAAGAGATACTGAACTCGTTTCTCTCAGGATAGTAAAACGAGCGGGTCACGGAAAGGTCCTCGCAAGTCGTACCCGGTTCAAGTGAGTTAGTCAGCCTGTAATAGACATCGCCGACCTTTTGATCAACTACGAAAACCTGCTTCCTACCCTCTGTCTCAACGTCAGACTGACTGGTTGCACAACCCAGCATAAAAAGCGGAACGAATAGCGCCAGAATTTTCATGATCAGTTGGCAACTACTTTGGTGGTCATTGCGCAATTCAGCGGGGCTTTTTCCCAAGGATTATCCGATTCGCAGAATGACATTGGGCTCATGGGAGTACCACTCACAGACCAAGAGTTCGGTGGGGTCCGCTCGCGAATGTCTTGAGGTTCGATCAGCCCCGAACAGACCTTCTCCGATGAGAGAGCTGCGCCCTTTCCGCCGAATGAGGGACGAGTGTAGAGCTTAGCGTCATAAATTCTGACCACCTCAATGACTGCACAAGCGCTGTCTTTTTTCGATCCGCTGTTTATGAACTCGCAATGAGCTTCACCATTCATCTTGGCGCTGCAATTTGCTTTAACCTCGGCGAAAGCGACAGATGAAAGCATCATGGTGGATGCGGCCAGAGCTACAATTTTTAACATTCATAAATCCTTTTTTTTGGAATGAGGTACCGGTATTTATCTGGCGGTCAGGGCCAGTTAACTAGCGAGAACTGTTCGCGGACAGTGCTGCAATCGTCAGGGCTCAAGCCCTTTGATTGACTATCTGCGTTTTCACGGACGCCAGCCATGAAGATCGGCAGGTACGTTTTCTGATCTGCTGAGCCGGGCCTGAATCGCCTGTCCATCCAGGAACCAACTTGGCTCGCTTCACTGGTGACGCTAAACCCACAACCGGCTGCACGGCCAAGCATCACTGCATACGTCGTCAGCTTGTTGATGTCGGCATCTGAAGCTGCTTGTGAGTTGACGCTCAATGCTGTGAGTAATGTGAACGCAAGGATCTGGGGCTGGGAGATCATAAAACAGTCCTTGTTAAGGGCATCAGTAGGTTCGAAAAGCCAATGCTAATCACAGTATGTAGAATCGTAGTATGCATGCAGACACATTTGCAAGCATGCCTATCTCACCAGATCAATGTGCGCTCGTCGCAATCTTCGCCAACAACGTGCGCCGAAAAAGGCTTGAGCTTGGGCTATCGCAGGAAGAATTAGCGGAGCGCGCCGGGGTTCACCGCACCTACGTCGGGATGCTGGAAAGGAGTGAGAAAAATGTCACGATTTACAATATCTGGCGGCTGGCGTGTGCTCTTCAGGTCGAGGCAGCAGACCTTTTGATCGAGCCTAAATGATTAGTGGCAGAGGCTCTCAGACGCGGACTGGCGATCAGTAACCGACAATGCTACCGGAAACCTTGTCGCTCACATCGAAAAGTCTAGGGCGCCCTCTGGTGGATTACTGCGTAATTGCAGCGCACTTGACCACCCATTTGCATTGCCGCTGACCAGTCAATTGCACTTGTGCTGACCAACCGTTTGCATTCAACTTGACCAGCACACGCAGTAGTGACGACCGGCAGAGAACGGCCAAAAGCAGACGCGCCATTCCGTCAACCCCTCACTCCAAAAGACAGGGCACCGCAATACATCAAAGTGGAGCACAGGATCATCTGGGCGATCATGAAGCCAATGGTTGCTCCCAGAAATGCAATGCCTGCAACAAGCCATGACAAGCTTGCTTTCACGCGGTACCTCAATAGCCAAGCTGACACTCCTGTGCCCACCAACATGCCGGGCATGGAAAATAGGTGCCCAAGCACAAGCAACCCTTCGGGGCGAGCCAGGCTGAACATGATTTTCATGTAGATCAATAGACTCGCTATCGCTGCTGCTGTCGTTCCAGTGAGAAACAACGCGGGGGCTCGCAGGATTAAGCCCGGTAACAGCGTCGCGACAGGCACACTCAGGAGGTACCAGGAACCTGCGTACAGCGGATCGGCACCCATGCTTGCGTAAAGGAGAACGGGCGTGATTAGCAGGATTGAATAGGCAAGATCCTCTTTACGGCCAACTGTCATTCCCTATCCTCGCTCTCAGCTTCGCGTTTGCTGGAATAGCGTAGATGACGAGAACGCTTCTGCTCTGTGAGTCCAGTACGGGTCCGGTTGCTGCCCATCACGACCGACAGAGAACGGCCAAAAGGAGACGTTCGCAACGCAGTAGGAGCGCGCTTGCTAAATCCTTACACTTGAAGCCGGCGACAACAGCGTACGCTGCCTACCTACCCAACGAACTTAAAATCGGCGGTGGCGCGTTGCAGAATGCAACGCGTGCCCGATACTCTCCGAGCAGTTGTGGAGACGAACTGTTGCTTAATTGATCCTTCTTCAGGCCGTAAAAATGCAGAAACTATGGATGCGCTACTTGGATTTACTCGACAAGGATCTCAATACCAAGATCTTCGACAATTTCAAAAATATGGTTCTGTGCGCGCTTCTGTTCGCAGCGGGCACGAACGCGTTGCACAGTGATCACAGGTTTTTTATGAGTATCACTGCCACCAACCTAGCTGGGTGGGGAGTGATAACCGTATCTGGATTGCTGATGCTCCTGAACGTCAGTGATGGCATTCGCCGCCTAGCCCAACTCCGCTACCACCTCGTCTTTCAGCTTTTGATAGTGCTCGTCTACCTATTGATTTCCGCACGGGTGGTGGAAATGGTCTGGAACTTCCGCGCGTAATGAATGGAACGTTCCCGCCCCTGAGCTTTGAACTGACTCTTCTTCTGGGTCAATGGCTGATTAGATCACTTGCATTTCTGTGCTATCAACAAGGATTACAACGCAGACACCCATTTTTCGCGTTCATGAATTGGCGTAGCGCTGATCGAGTTTTGCCCGCTGCTTCTTGAACGGGTCAAAAGAAGACATTTGCACACCATTTCAGCCTACATGCGCCACCCTGCTACGGGTCGGAATGCTACCAAGCTCCGTGACTGATCCACCTTGTCTTCCCTTAACATCGAGGACAAACCTTGAAAACTATTGCTAGATACGTCCATTAGCCCAAGCAAAGCTTGTCGGGCTGAAAGCTCCGCTCCGCGTGAGAGATATCTGGGCCAACCGAGCAAGGCGCCCGCTTGCGATAGACGACACGAGATCTGGCGCTCTTGGCTCTCTTTAAATTGTCCATCAACAGCAAGCTGCTGCCTATGACTTGACAAAGCTGCGTGTACGAGACGTAGCTTAGGGGGACCTGTGGCATCACGGACCATCGTAATGCAGTAGAAAAACTCATCACCAGTGCAGGTCGAAATCACTGATCAAACCCGATTAGCACTGTAGTCTTGGATGCATCAGTCCGACCTCCGCAGCGAACACCCCTTAATATGTTGCACTTCTCAAATCATAACTCGACTTGGCAATCCGCCCGAATAGTCAACGCCTGGGTGGCAGCCATTGGCCTTGACCCAACTATCGGTACTCCCCCCGCTACTGAGAACGAAGGTATCGGTGATCTACCGCAGCACGAAGAGCCTGAGAGGCATTCAACTCCTGCTTGTTCACTCGAAGCTTGAAAGCACTGTCAGATACCTGGGAATCGAGGTCGATAATGCCTTCGAAATGGCGGTATACGCGGAAGTCTGATTTTTCCCTGCGACGCTCGAAGCTAACCGCTGTCTGGCGAAAGCCACTCAGTCTTTAGACCGTGAGCCCACAATTTTCGTACGTTGGATCTATTGCTTTCCTCCCTGACTAACTATGCTGTACCGCAGTCATTTTGGCACTCCTGCCAAAGATGGGCATTTTGGTTACCTGCTTAATGGTCGATGCTCTGTACTCATATAGGATTCACCATGGATAAATCACGCTATTGGCTCCCGGTTGCCGTTTTGAGCGCGATAATGCTCAGCGGCTGCGTTTCAAAGGTCACTAAAGTGGACCAGTACTCTGGTTACTTGGATCGTTATGACGTTTTGCAGTCGTCGATTTCTGCTACAGGCGCGCCGACGCTACGCTGGATTTCCCCTGACTTTAATCCTGCGGCATTCGATACGGTCGACTTCGACGGGTTGGAATTGTTTCCTGCACCTACGGCAACCGACCGCGTGAACATGCAGACATTCGTGCAACTTCAGCAGGCTGCCAACAAGGCTATTGTTACAGCATTATCCAAGCGATACCGAGTATCAAATACTTTACTGCCCTTGCCTCCCAATGCGCATCCACTGGTCATGAAAGCTGCGATAACCGGTGTGAGCGCCTCCAACGAGGGCATGAAGTGGTATGAGGTCATTCCCGTTGCAGCAGTAGTGGGGGGAGTGGGTGCCATAACCGGACACCGCGATCAAAACACCGAGTTGTACATAGAGGCCGCTTTACTCGACCCAGCCAGCAATGAGCCAGTGGCGAGAGTTGTGCGCAAGGTTTTTGGGAAAAAACTGGAAAACTCTTCCACTCAGATCACTACTGAGGACTTTACCCAGGCAATTAACGGATTGGGTACAGATCTTAGTGCGTTCATCCGTTAATTATCATCGAAGTCTGCTTTTCGGGACGTTGGTCAAGCAGGTTGATCATCAAACAGGTGTAAAGCGTGACGGCAAGAAACAAACCCATGCGCACGGCAAACGCCGTGTACACGTCCTTCCCCGCTACGCTGTCCTGCACCGACTGGCCCAGCAAAATGATCATAGTGATCAGGCTGTTGAGCCAGAACCCCGGGCTTAACCGGGTCGGACTTAGCCCATAAAGTTTGCGGGCCAGTATCAAACCGAATAGCAGCATCCACAGAAAAAACATCCACAGATGGACAAACAGGCTCAGCGCGCACCAGAACAGAACGGCCAACAGGCCGCCGAGCAGCGTCGAGCCGACCAGTTCGCGTCCGGCATGGCGGGCGGTTAACCTCGAACTCTGCTGACCGAGGCTGACGGCCTTCAGGATAATCGGCAGATAGCTGGCCGGATCGATCAATGCCAGCAGGAAGGTTGGTAATACGATCAAGGTTGCACGCAGCGCCACCCGACTGACTTCTTCTGCCGGCAGGAGTGGAGCTGGCGGCGGCGAAGGGGCGTTGGGCGGATCCGGGAATAACCCATGACTGAGCGCCACGACGACTACGGCGAGCAGCAAACCCTTGACCAGTGCGCCAATAACCATCGCTGCCAGATCGAATTCGGCGATACCCGCCGAAGAAATCATGGTTAGGCCAATCACGAGAAAGGTCATGATCAGGGGGCTGCCGCCGCGCAGGCCGAGACGGAAGGCCAGGAACATTCCGACACTGATCAACAGCACGCCGCTGACGGGGTAATAACGCAGGATCGGAATCAATAGCAGGCCGATGCCAGTGGTCAACATGGCGACCAGTGCAAGCGCCAGTCCGGCCTTGAAAGGCAGCGGGCGATTAAGCGAGGCCAGCAACAGCAGGCACAGCACCGGAGCCATAAAAGGAATCGGCAAGCCTATGCCGAAACTGGCCGTGAGGCATAGTGCCGTGCCAGTGGCCAGACGCAGCGCGCGTTGGTCCCCCGCCGTGCGCTGAGTAGACATCCCGTTAATAGGCATAGCTCAGCCAGCTCATGAACCCCACAAACAAACGGCCGAGCGGATTCAGAGGGTTGCCCTCAGAGGGGAAGGCCATTACCTCGGCCTGCCCGCCGGCACGGATACCTCGGCGGTCACGCAATGTGTTCAATGAGTCTGGCGAAAACTCGATAATCACGGGAAAACGCTGTGCCGGACGCAACCAGTCGCGACTGTTCTGCACACTTGGCAAAGTGCCAGGCGCGGGAGGCTGACCCACGCTGACGCCGTAGCCGACACTGCGCACGCGGCCGTTAAACACCTCGCCCGGAAACGCATCCAGAACAATCGAGACCGGCGTGTCGAGCATGACCAAACCGATGTTGTTCTCGGTCATGTCCGCGCTGATCCACACATCGTGGATGGCGATCAGGGTCATGACCGGGCTGCCGGCAGCAGCGAATTGCCCCGCGTCGGTGCGCAGATCCGAAATCAGTCCGTCCGAGCGAGCGCGAATCTGCGTGTTGGCCAGATCCAGTTCGGCTTTGGACAACACCGTGGAGGCACTGCGCAGCAAGGCGTTGTCTTCTTCACTGCCGCCTTCCTGCTCACGCGCGCGCTGCACTTCAGCGCGGGCAGCGGCGACTTGACTCAGCGCCTGTTCGCGGTTCGCGCGAGACACCTCTAGCAGGCGCACAGAAATAGTGCCGGGGTCTTCGCGATACAAACCTTCCAGACGCTGATTGTCTTGGCGTGCCTTGACTTCATTGGCCTGGGCGGCTCGCAAGCTGGCTTGCGCCGAGGCAATGCCGGCGCTGCTGGCACCGATCTGCCGACGTGTCGATTCAAGGTCGGCGCGCGCACGGTCGACGGCAATCTGATATGGCTGTGGGTCCACCTCGAAAAGGATTTCGCCGGCCTTGACGTCCTGGTTGTTGCGCACGTTCACCCGGGTCACGCGGCCTGCCACTTCCGAGGCGACCGGAATCACAAAGGCACCCACCCGGGCCTGTTGTGTATAGGGTGTGAAACGATCCGCCAACAGGTACCAAGTCAGACTCAGGAGGATCAGTAGTAGCACCCACTTGATGCCTTTTTTCACAGGATCGGCGGCCAGTTCTGGCGCCTGGGTGACAGGCGTCTCGGACGTGGGCGGTGCGGCTTCACTCATTGGTCATCTACCTTGTAAGACATTGGAACGGGGTGCAGTGGTGGGTTCTTCCAGCAGATCGCCCCAGTCGGTGCGTTTTTCCATTTGCCGGCGAGTCGTTTGATCAACTTTTGGCTGGGTGCTGTACCAACCACCGCCCACGGCCTTATACAAGGCAATCACATTGCTCACCGCGTTGCTGCGGGCGACCAGATAATTGTCCTGTTGTTCGAGCAAGGCACGCTGCGCATCCAGCACCCGCTGGAAGTCCGAATAGCCTTCGCGATACTGCGCGCTGGCCAGCACCAGCGAACGCTTCGCCGCTACTTCGGCCTCCCGCAGGATGCGTTCGCGCTCCAGGGATTTGATCAGGCCATAGGCCGCATCGTCTGCCTCGCGTGCCGCCTGGCGAACCTTGTCGCGGTAGGCCTCGATCAGCTGCTGCAACCGCGCATCCTGCACCCGCACGTTGTTGCTGATCTGGCCGTGATCGAACAGGTTCCAGCGCAGACTTGGGCCGCCGACTAAATCCAGATTTCGGGGCGTGCCACTGAGCGTGTCGGTCGACCAGACGATGCTGCCCAGCAAGGTCAACGACGGATAGAAATCGCTTTCAGCCACCCCGATCAGCGCCGACTGAGCGGCGACATTCAACTCGGCCGCGCGCACATCCGGCCGACGCAACAGCAAATTGGCCGGAACATCGTGCAGCACGGCGCGGTCGACCAGCGGGATCAGGCCTTCATTTTCGAGCAGTTGCGGCAGGCCGCCGGGAGGCTGGCCGATCAAAACGGCCAAGGCATTGCGGGTGCGCTGGATCTGATCTTCCAGGTTAGGGATGGTGCTAACCGTGCCCAGGTATTGGGTCCTGGCTTGTTGCAGGTCAAGTTCGGCTTGCTGACCGCTGTTAAACAGCTTTTCAGTAATTTCGAAGTTACGCTTTTGCTGCTTGGCATTTTCCCGGGCGACGCGCAAACGCGCCTCGGTGGTGCGCAGCGAAAAATAGGT
The DNA here is from genome assembly GCF_054898165.1 of Pseudomonas sp. Hz4. NCBI lineage: Bacteria > Pseudomonadati > Pseudomonadota > Gammaproteobacteria > Pseudomonadales > Pseudomonadaceae > Pseudomonas > Pseudomonas sp. Hz4. The sequence continues at coordinate 4,649,003 of NZ_CM142719.1, forward strand.
GTCGGCCACTTGCGCCCGCAGCAGCACAAGCACGTCTTCATAGTTGGCCTGGGCGGCGAAGTAGCTGGCGTCGGACGATTCGATGGCGCGACTGAAGCGGCCCCAGAAGTCCAACTCCCACCCCACGTCGAACCCCGCACTGTGTTGCCAGAAATGGCTGTCCTGCGGATTGCTCCCGCCGGATTGCCTGCGGTTGAAGTAAAGACTGTCGGCACTGGCTTGCTGCAATTGCGGGTAAAGACCGCTTCGAGCAATGCCGAGTTGGGCACGGGCTTCCATGACGCGCAGGCCGGCGATTTTGAGGCTGGAGTTACGCGCATCCGACTCGGCAATCAAATGATTCAGGACCGGATCGGAAAATACTTGCCACCACTGATGCAGATCCGGTTTCAGTCCGCGCTGGCTGGATTGCTCAAGAGCTGGGCTACTCCAGTGTTTGACCCATGCTTCGCCAGGCGACTGAAAGTCCGGCCCTAGCCGTACGCAGCCACCAAGACCGAGTACGCCAAGCAGCATGAGCCGGCCTGGGCAAATCAGCAGGGTTCTAACTGGATGCATTGATGTTTTCCATAAAAAAGATCATTGGTGCATAGCCGCCCGTCAGGGGCGTGTAGTAATGTCGGTCACCGCGAGGGGTTGTCAATCTACGCTATTAAAATAGCATCTAAGCACTCACCTTCGTGCCCGCGGCTACTCTTCACGCACTATAAAATCCGCTAAAAAACAAATAAGGTAAACGTTCATGAATTCCACACAGGGTACAGTGACCCCGCATTCTGCCGGCTGGCGCTTCAAATTGGGAATTGCGATCATCTGTTTGATGGCAGGCTCATGGTTGTTGGTGCCCATCCTTGCAGCGACCGGTGTACCAGGGTCAAAGATCGCAGCATTTACAGGGGTCTTGTTTATTAGTAACAAAGTCTTGCTGATTTTGGTCATCGCCATTATGGGCAAGTCCGGCTTCCAACAATTGAAAAGCAGCGTGTTCGGTTACGTGTCAACGCTCGCACCCAAAGCCGACCTCGAAGTGGGACCCGTTCGTCATCGAGTGGGTATCGTCATGTTTTGCTTACCTTTGATTTCTGCATTTCTTGAACCCTACATCGACACCATTTGGCCCGGTCTTAGACCCAACCTTTGGCAGCTACAAGCGCTCGGCGACGCCTTGCTGATCGGTAGCTTTTTCGTGCTGGGGGGAAATTTCTGGGAGAAGGTGCGCGCGTTATTTATTCGAACCGCACGAGTTAGCACTACAGAGGTAGCTTGACTTGAAGGCAAGTTATCTTGCCCTTGTCAGCAGACCTCAGCACAGTCAGGCAACTCATTAAGTTGCCTGACTCCCGCGCGATGATGGGAGTCTGCACACCGAAGATGTGCTGACTCACGGTCCTTCGAAATGCCCTGAACAATCGAACAGCGCTCCTGAACCGACGCGCCACTGATCAACCTTTTCGCTAGACTACTTTCCTTTGAGCTTGACGTAAGTCTGATTCAGGTCGCTTGCCCAGCCGTCAAGCACCTTCTTCATATCAGTGGCTTTCATTACCTGACTATCATTTTCCAAAGGCGCTCCCGTGCCCTTGCGCACCACCTGCGCGACGATCTGATTGGATGCACCGTCTAGAAATACCGCTTCAGTCGCAATATTGGTTTCTTGATCCCGGATGCCTGAGGCGGTACTGACGGCTGCTGCTACTAGAGTAATTGGCAGCACCTCGTAGTACTGCAATCCTTGAGTTTTACTACTGACTGCGGTGATAGCCGGCCGAACTATGAGGGATTTTGGTCCGGGCGATGTCGCCACCGGCAAGGATTTCCCTAGTTCACGTTTCAGCGCCTGATCATAGTAAGAGGTAATACCCTGCAAAGTGCTTTGCGGTATTTTTTCGGTCGCTTGCGGCTTAGGGTATAGCTGGCTTGGCTCAACATAGAAACTGGTATACCGATTCAAATCGAGCTTGGGATCAATCCATCGCATAACCGGCACACCGGATGCAGATTGAGCCTCTGTGAGTCGGCTGTAGTCCTTCAGATAGCCAGAATACTCATCAGGCTCACTCAGCTTACTCGCACACCCCGTCATCGTTAGGGAGGCCACACAAAGCGAACTCAACAAAAACGCTAATCTCATCCTTTGAATCTCCTTGACTTTTGCGAGGCGATGGCCGGCTTAGTCACCATGGAAAATGAAAAGCAGGCAGGTATCACTCGTTCCCGATTTTTGATGATCAAGTACTAAAGCGGTACTGGTGTATACCAAAAATTCTATGGCAGGTGTTGCGTCGACTCACAGATTTACCCATTTTATTTAATAAAATTTGCGCATTTTTCTAACCGCTCTATATTGGCTTACCTCAGTATTCATCGGCTTTTTGACGAGTAAGATCCATGGCGAATTGTGACCACTTGGTCATCTGTGAGCATTGTGACTGCGTGTATGAAAAAGTCACCCTCGTCAACGATCAAACCTCCTATTGTTCGCGTTGCGATGGCGTGCTTCAGCGCTTTAACGGCCTGTCGGTGGAGCAGCGTTTAGCATTGACCTTTACCGCGGCGGTGCTGTGGGTTTTCGCCAATTTCTATCCGGTCATGACCATCAAACTGCAAGGTCTGCAAAGCAGCGCCACGTTATGGGATTCGATACTGGCCCTCAGCACAGGACCGATCACGTTTATTGCCATGGTGGCGGCGATTGCCATCATCATTGCGCCAATTTTTCAGCTGCTTTTATTAATATGGGTCTTGAGTTTCGCAGTGGTGAACAGACGTTCGCCGGCATTCAAGCCGTGTATGCGCTGGCTGGAAGCCCTCCGGCCCTGGAGCATGCTGGAAGTCTGCCTGCTGGGGGCGATGGTGGCGGTGTTCAAACTCGCAGGCTTGCTCGATGTGTTGCCCGGCATCGGCCTGTTTGCCCTGGCCGTGCTCAGCCTGATGATGATCCGCCTTGCCGGGCGCGATATTCGTGAACTGTGGGACATCCTATGAATGCGCCACCGACCGCCAGCGAACTCAACCTCTGCTTGTGTCATACCTGCGGCCTGGCCTGCGAATTGAGCAATCGTGCGCATCAATGCGAGCGATGTGACGCTCCGCTGCACTGCAGAAAGATCAACTCTCTAACCCGAACCTGGGCTTACCTGCTGGCGTCGCTGGTGTTTTATATCCCGGCCAATCTGCTGCCGGTGATGAACACCACTATGCTCGGCTCCGGAGCCGACAGCACCATCATGAGTGGTGTGCTGGAGTTTTGGCAGCACGGTGCCTGGGACATTGCCCTGATCATTTTCATCGCCAGCATCGCCGTACCGGGTATCAAATTTGTCGCCCTGACGATGTTGCTGGTGACCGTGCGGCGCAACAGCCAATGGGCGCGAAAGGAACGATCAAAACTGTACCGTTTCGTCGAGCTGATCGGCTACTGGTCGATGCTCGACGTGATTGTCGTCGCGCTGGTGGCAGCGCTGGTGAAGTTCCAGGCGCTGGGAGATATCGAGCCACGCGTGGGCATTCTATTTTTTGGCCTGGTGGTGATATTCACCATGCTGTCGGCGATGAGTTTCGATCCACGCCTGATCTGGGATAACCCACAAAACAAGGAGCAAATGGATGACGCTGCAAGCCACTGACGGGCCGAGAATCCCGGGCCAAGCCCCCATCAAAACCCGACGCTTCAGCGTATCGCTGGTGTGGATCGTGCCGATCGTGGCGGTGCTGGTGGGGATCTCGCTGGTGGTGCACAGCTTGATGCAGGAAGGACCGACCATCACTCTGAACTTCAAGACCGGCAGCGGTCTGACTGCTAACAAAACCGTGGTCAAGTACCGCAACGTGGTGATCGGAACAGTGTCCGACGTGGAACTGAGCGACGACCAGAATAGTGTCAACGCCACCATCAAACTGGTCAAACAAGCGGAAAGTTTTACCCGCGAAGACTCGCAATACTGGGTCGTGCGACCGCGCATTGGCGCCGGCGGGGTCTCGGGCATCGACACCCTGCTGTCGGGGGATTACATCGGCGCCGATATTGGCCAGTCCAACGTTAGCGCGAAAAATTTTAAAGGCCTGGAAAACCCGCCGCCGATTACCTATGGCGAGCCCGGCAAGCGCTTCACTCTGCACACCCAGAACCTGGGATCGCTGGACATCGGTTCGCCGGTTTATTACCGAAAGATCCCTGTTGGCCAGGTGGTGGCCTATGCTCTGGACGCCGACGGTAAAGGGGTGAACATCGAAGTGTTTATCCACGCGCCGAATGATGCCTACGTCACCGAAAACACCCGATTCTGGAATGCCAGCGGGATCGACGTGAACGTCGGCGCAAACGGGTTTGCGGTGAAGACCGAGTCGCTGTCGTCATTGCTGGTGGGGGGCATCGCCTTCCGTGCCCCGGAATACAGCCCCAACGATCAACCGGCCGGAGAGGAAAAAGCCTTCGACCTGTTCGAGGACCAGCAGACCGCCCTCGCCCCGCCCAGCGGTAAGGCGCAGTACTTGAGTTTGCGTTTCGATCAGGCCTTGCGCGGACTCAGGGTCGATGCGCCAGTGGAATTTCTCGGCATCGAATTTGGCAAAGTCGTATCGGTCAACCTCGATTTCGACGCGAAAAAGCGCAGCTTCCCGGTCAATGTCGGCATCGTGATTTACCCGCAACGCCTCGGTCAGGCCCACCTTAAAATGCTTGAGGCCTTAAAGCACGACCCCAATGACGAAGCTGCTGGCATCAAGCTGATAGGTACCTTCATCGAAAACGGCCTGCGTGCTCAGGCCCGCAGCGGAAACCTGTTGACCGGCCAGCTGTACATCGCTCTCGACTTCTACCCCAAGGCGGAAAAGGTCGCGTTCGACCCGACTGCCCGCCCTGTCACCATTCCAACCATTCCTGGCAGCTTGGAGCAGTTGCAGGAAAAACTGGAAAGCATGGTCAACAAGATCAATCAGTTGCCCATCGAGCGAATCGCCGGGAACCTCGATAGCAACCTCGTCGAACTGCGCAAGGGGTTGAGTCAATTCAACGCAAAAACCCTACCCGGTGTGCAAACCACCTTGGCGGACGTCAGCAAAACGCTGCAATCGGCCAGCTCGACCTTGGCCGAAGACTCGCCGCAACGGGAGCAGTTGACCCAGACCCTCGACGAACTCGGCCGAATGTCGCGCTCCTTGCGAGAACTCTCGGACTACCTGGGTCGGCATCCGGAATCACTGCTACGCGGTCGTCCCGATAATGCCGAGCCAATGGATTTAAAGGCGCCACCGCGCAACTGACCACAGGAGCAACACTCATGGTTTTGCCACTAAAGATCAGCCTGTTAACGGCGTTGTTGCTGCTCGCCGCTTGCCGCAGTGATCCGATTCAATTTCACACCCTGATGCCGGCTCATCTGAGCGGCAACTCAAGGTCGGGCGCTGCGGATATCCAAATTGTAGGCATCAGCGTGCCGCCCCAGGTTGATCGTCCGCAGATTGTTATCCGGCAGGGCAACAGTGGCCTAGCGATTCTGGAAACCCAATGGTGGGCGGCGAGTCTGGTCGATGAATTGCGCAGTGCGCTGGTTGATCAACTGACTAACAGCACGCCCAGCCGCAAGCTGTCGGTGCGACTGGACGTGCAGCGCTTTGACTCGATTCCTGACCAGTACGCCTTGCTGGACGTGAAATGGCGCTTGCGTACAACAGGCGAAAACGATTATTCGCTGATGACATGCCGAACGACCCTTCGCTCGACAGCTGGACCTACCATCGATGACTTGGTAATGGCCCACCAAGACAACGTAAAGCGCCTGGCCGCCATAATCAGTGAGGCTTCCGGCAGAACATCTGCCGACTGCCCCGTCGAGCGGTAAAAAATGTTTTAAAGCAGCTTACGACTGACGGAAGGATTTAAACGGGCGGTCAGGATCAATTTTTATCGACCCCGCCCGTTGCTCTGTTCAACGGTTAAATATGGAAGCAATCGCGACAGGTAGCGGTGAACATGCGATGTAGCGCCACTACTCGAAAGACTTTCTGACCTATTTGCAACCGGTGCGAAGCATTTACGATCTCGACGATTAGAAGAGTAGATAATCATGGTGGTTTTCACGCAGCGTGGGTCGAGCCTCCCTTCTTGTTCGACCGCCATCAGCCAAGCGACGTCCAACAGACAGTTCAAAAATTGAAGTTTGCGCGTCTATGCGAAATCTGAAAATTATCGGCTGCTCAGCTGCTCAGCCGATCTGGATTTTGCGTTGAAACGCAATTTTCAGTCGAACACTGGGCTCCATTCGCGCTGAAAAACGTTTTTACACAGCCTCGGCCAGAAGCAGTCACTCATCAAAATGTCAGTTAATGACTGAGTTGAGGGATTTCAACCGATGAAATATAGAAGACATGGAACGAGCCAAGTTGCGTCAGATCTGCCGCTGCTCGTCTGACCCGAGATCTTGCGCTTGATCCTCCACCCATTGCCAGAACAGCTGATAGCCGACCGCAAGTATGACAGGACCGATAAACAGGCCGAGGATACCGCTCGTGACCATCCCGCCCAAGGCGCCGATCAGCACCACAGGCATCGGTACATCGACACCACGACCCAGCAGCAGCGGTTTGAGGACGTTATCGACCAAGCCCGCAACGAAGACATAGATGGCAAATACGATGGTCGCCGTACTGGCACCTTCGCTCGCGAAAACGAAGACAATAACCGGAAGGGTAATCAGGGTGGCCGGTAACTGCATGATGCCAAGAAGCAGCACCGCCAAGGCGAGAAGACCTGCGCCGGGGACGCCCATGAGCACAAAGCCGATGCCTACCAATAGCATCTGAATGAAGGCGATGCCGACCACACCCAACGCCACTGCCCGGATGGTTGCGGTGCACAGCTCGGCGATTTTCGGCCCCTTGACTGGACCGCAGAAGCGCGAAACGATTTGCACTGCGCTGCGGTGTCCACCTTCACCATAGGCTAAAAAAATACCGGCAATAATCAGGGCGAAGATGAATAAAAGGAGCCCCATGCCGACACCCGCAAGCTTGCTCAGCAGGGAGAGGCTGACACCTTTGATTTGCGGTATGAACTTCTGTACCAGATCGGGCAGGTCGTTGACGGCTTGCACCCATAAGCTATGAAGAGGTTTCCCCACGAGTGGCCAGCCGGCTACCGCATCGGACGGTGGCGGGATATGGAAACTGTCACTTTTGACCATGCTCATCGCCCTCTCCACGGAATCTGCAATCGAGGCTCCCAACAAATAGACTGGCACCATAAGGATACTGATGGCGATCAACACGATCAGCGTCGCGGTGATCCCGTCCTTGTTTCCCACCACGCCTTTGAACCTGACTTGCAATGGGTAGAGGGTGATTGCCAGGATCAACGACCACAGCATCAGATCGAGAAATGGGTGGAATATCCGAAAGCAGAAAATCACCAGAACGGCAATCAGTCCGGCACGAATCAGCACATCGAGCAGCCCCCGGGAAAAAGCCTTCTCGAAAATGGGTGTGGGAACCATTGATTTCATCCTGTAGATAGGAGCCAACGCATGCAGGGGTGCACCGCACATACGTGGGAATGCTGGAGCGGTCAGAAAAAAACGCGACAATATACAACATCGACAGAATTGCCGGTGCCTTGCAGGTAGAGCCATACATGCTTTTGAAAAAGCACTGCGAAGACTGATCGATCCATACGCATCTCACCTATCCGTCGTTGCCTACTACGGTGTTCGTATCTGCTGGATGTCGTCTGCTAGATCAAACCATTCACGTATATGCCTCTACCTTTTGCTAATCACACCAGCTCTCACCTCGCTGCGACAAATGGCGCGATTCTAATGGGTAACGGCGAGGTGATGGCGGGCATGCATTGTTGCCAGACAGGCATGACTACGCGCAGTGATTCGGCACGCCATGCAGAAATTATCTCAACGTAACGCCCGTCATGAGCGATAAATCCGCTGTGCCAGATCAAATGACTTGCTGTTGTTGGAGCGGGCGGATGAAGGCGAGCGTGCGGGATATCAACCAGTCCATACCAAGGTGGCGGGAGTATGGGCTGAAATATGGGCTGGCTCGAGGCCTGTCTAAAAAAGTCTTGTTTTACAGAAGGATAGAGCATTAAAAAGCCGGCTTGTGGCCGGCAGCATTCAATCCGCCTCGCTCAAGCCTGATACACAAGCATGGTCTATGGCATGGTCTCTAAAACGCAGATACAAAAAAGCCCTGATAAATCAGGGCTTTAGTGATGAATATGGCGGAGAGATAGGGATTCGAACCCTAGGTACCGGTGAAGGTACAACGGATTTCGAATCCGTCCCATTCGGCCACTCTGGCATCTCTCCAACGGCGCGCATCATAACAACACTTTTGCCGGAAGCGAACCCCCTAAGCGAAATTTTTCCGTGCTATCAGATGCTTGCGTCGATTAAAGCGGTACGCCCAAACGATTGGCGACTTCTTCGTAGGCTTCGATGACGTCACCGAGGCCCTGACGGAAGCGGTCTTTGTCCATTTTCTTGCCGGTGGCCTTGTCCCACAGACGGCAGCCGTCCGGGCTGAATTCGTCGCCCAGAACGATGGAGCCGTCTGAGAACACGCCGAATTCAAGTTTGAAGTCGACCAGCAGCAGGCCAGCGTCGTCGAACAGTTTGCTCAGGACTTCGTTGACCTTGAGCGACAGTTCTTTCATGCGAACCAGTTGCTCGGCGGTGCCCCAACCGAATGCCACGACGTGGGATTCGTTGATGAACGGGTCGCCCTTGGCGTCGTCCTTCAGGAACAGTTCGAAGGTGTAAGGGTTGAGCTTCGTGCCTTCTTCGACGCCCAGGCGCTTGACCAGGCTGCCGGCGGCGTAGTTACGCACGACGCACTCGACCGGGATCATGTCGAGTTTTTTCACCAGGCATTCGTTGTCGCCCAGCAGTTTGTCGAATTGGGTCGGCACGCCGGCTGCTTCGAGTTTCTGCATGATGAAGGCGTTGAACTTGTTGTTCACCATGCCTTTGCGGTCGAGCTGCTCGATGCGCTTGCCGTCGAACGCCGAGGTGTCGTTGCGAAACAGCAGGATCAAGCGGTCAGCGTCGTCGGTCTTGAAAACCGATTTGGCTTTGCCGCGGTAGAGTTCTTCACGTTTTTCCATGATGGGCTCCGCTTGCTAAGTAGGTGGGCTAGGCGATGTGTCGCCAGTCGAGCCCTGAATCTTGATCGGCCAGTTGCAGCCAGTCCGGGTCGCACCCGAGGGTGTCGACAAAACATTGCCGGGCCAGCTGCGGCAGGTTGTTCTTGCTGCTCAGATGGGCCAGGACCAGATGTTGCAGGCCTTGCCAGCCCAACTCAGACACCAGGAATGCCGCCTGATGGTTGTTCAAATGTCCCAATTCACCGCCCACCCGCTGCTTGAGAAAGTACGGGTAGTGACCGCGAGCCAGCATGTCACGGCAATGGTTGGACTCGATCATCAACGCATCGAGGTCCCGGTAGCCGTCCAGCACCTTGTTGCAATACGAGCCCAGGTCGGTCAACAGGCCGAAACGCCGCTCACCGTCACTGAATACGTATTGCGTTGGCTCCTGTGCATCGTGTGCCACGGCAATAACGCCGATGCTCAGTGCGCCGATCTGCAGTTGCTCGCCGCCGGCCAGAAGGCCAGCCGGTTCAATGGGTTTGCGCATCCCGCGCAGGGTGCCGCGACTGAGGTAGACAGGCAGATTGTAGCGCCGAGACAGCAAACCCACGCCATGCACGTGGTCGGCATGTTCGTGGGTCACGAGTATCGCGCTCAGTTGCGCAGGGCTTACATCCAGGCGCAGCAAGCGTTTTTCGGTTTCCCGCAGGGAGAAACCACAATCCACCAGTACATACGTGTCATCGCTGGCTATCAGCGTGCCGTTCCCTTGGCTACCGCTGCCGAGAACGGCAAAACGCATGTGATCAGCCCAGGTTGTCCTGAATCACGCTCAACACTTTGCGCGCCACATCTGCCGGCGCCACGGTATTGATGTTTTTCTCGACGGTGACCTGGACGTTCTCGCCAACCTTGCTCAGGCGAACCTGATAACGCTCGGCACGGGATTCAACTTCTTCCTTGCTCGGCGCGCTGCCGAACAGGCCGCTGAAGAAACCAGGCTTCTCGTCTTTCTTCTCGGCTTTTTCGGCCAGGTTGATGTAGTACAGGCCCAGGCTGCGGTTGATGTCTTCAACGCGCCATTCACCCTGTTCCAGCGCACGACCGACGCTCGACCAGGCACGATCCAGGTCGTTGCCGACGTTCAGAACCGGGTTGCCGCTGCCGTCTTCGCTCAGGCTGACACGGCTTGGCGTATCGGAATCACGTGAAGCCAGCATGGAGACCGAACCGCCCTTCTCCGAGGTGCGGCTCATGCTCGCGAGCATGTCGTCGACCAGTGCCGCGTCCAGGCCCGTGTTGACCGAACGGTTGGTGAAGGCCACGTCAGAGGTGCTACCGGCAGGACGCTCGGCGCTGACCACGTAGACTTCGCTGGTGTTGCGCTGCACGCCAGGCTCGATGCGGACCCGCACGCGGGTTTCGCTGTCAGCGCCGACACCGGCCGCGCTCAGGCGCTTGGCCATGGCGGCGGACAGTTCCTCGGAATGCTGCCAGGTGGTAGTGAATTCACCGGTTTGCGGGCGCTGCTCGTCCAAACGGTAACCGTTGTCCTGGAAGAACTGCACGGCCACTGGCCAGACTTCGGCTGGCGGGTTCTGGGCGACGATCCAACGCGAATCACCGGTCTTTTGCAGGGAGTAGGCGCTGGCGTCGGCCGCTGCCGACAATGGTTGCGGACGAGGAACGATGTACTCGCCCTTAGCGGTATCATCGGCCACGTTACGCGGGATCGGCAATAGCGGATCCAGACGTTTGGCAGTGCTGACATCCGCCGGCAATTGCATGGGTGCAGTTTGTTGCGCTTCCAGGTAATCGCTACCACGGTCACGGAAATAACCTTCCGGGCCCCAAACCCATCCGCAGCCACTGGTGCTGGAGATGATCAAGGCAAGTGCGGAAAGTCCGGCCAATCGCTTCATGCGTAGTGCTTCCTCAATTAAACCAGGACGCCGGACTGGCGCATGGCCTGCCGCAGCGGTTCGTGACAGGCAGCGCTGAGCCAGGTGAGCGGCAGACGGATACCGTCCGGCATCAAGCCCATTTCATGCAGTGCCCATTTCACGGGGATAGGGTTGGATTCGATAAAAAGGGTTTTATTGAGCGGCATCAGTTTTTCGTGAATCGCGCGGGCCGTCACGGCGTCACCTTTCAGGGCAGCGTTGCACAGGTCACTCATGTCGCGCGGCGCAACGTTGGCGGTCACCGAGATGTTGCCTTTGCCGCCGAGCAGGATCAGTTCGACTGCGGTGGCGTCGTCACCGGAAAGCACCACGAAGTCTTTGCTGACGCCGTCGATGATGGCTTTGGCACGCGTCAGGTCGCCGGTGGCTTCCTTGATGCCGATGATGTTTTTCACGGTCGACAGGCGGATCACGGTTTCGGTCAGCATGTCGCAGGCTGTACGGCCCGGCACGTTGTAAAGAATCTGCGGGATGTCGACGGCTTCGGCGATGGCTTTAAAGTGCTGGTACAAGCCTTCTTGGGTCGGCTTGTTGTAGTACGGCGTGACCAACAGGCAAGCATCGGCGCCGGCGGTCTTCGCATTGGTGGTCAGTTCAATGGCTTCGCGAGTCGAGTTGGCGCCGGTACCGGCGATCACCGGGATGCGCCCTGCAACCTGCTTCACCACGTAACGAATCACTTCGATGTGCTCGTTCACGTCAAGGGTGGCCGATTCACCTGTGGTGCCGACCGCCACGATGGCGTGGGTGCCGTTTTGCAGGTGAAAGTCCACCAGTTTGCTCAGGCTGTCCCAGTCGAGACCACCTTGTGCATCCATGGGTGTGACCAGTGCCACCATACTGCCCGCAATCATGCAACCGCTCCTGCCGGAAAAAGAGAGCGGTAATGGTACTGGCGCCAAGATGCTTGTACAAGCAAAGTACTGCGCTGCTGCCATTCCCCTTGGCGCTGCTTTTCGCTACCCTTCAGACTTTGATCGGTACTGATCAGCTCGTACGCCGGGTTCCAGCCTCTATTTTCGGCATCACAAGCCCCGATCCAGCGTTGCCACCCCTCGCTCTTGCCACACTGGAGCACGTTGCAACCTTGCGGTTCGGGTTTTCTGAATTCGCATTCGCAGGCTCGCTCCCGGTAAAAAAAGCCCGTAGAAGTATCGACCGCTCATCGCTTTAGGAATGCTGCATGTCCACCCCCACAGTTCGCGAACAATTCCTTGTCATCAGTGCCCTCGGCGCCAACCCCATGGAGCTGACTAACGTCCTGTGCCGCGCCAGCCATGAAAACCGCTGCGCCGTGGTCACCTCTCGTCTGACGCGTCATGGCGAGTGCAGTGCGCTGATCCTCGAGATCTCCGGCAGCTGGGACGCCCTGGCGCGCCTCGAAGGCAGCCTGTCGAGCCTCGCCAAGAAGCACGCCTTTACGGTCAACGTGGTGCGCAGCGCGGCGCTGGAGAATCGACCTCAGGCCCTGCCGTACGTCGCCTATGTCAGCTCAGCTTACCGCTCGGACATCATTAACGAGCTGTGCCAGTTCTTCATGGACCACAACGTCGAGCTGGAAAACCTGACCTGCGACACCTATCAGGCTCCGCAAACCGGCGGCACCATGCTCAACGCTACGTTTACCGTGACCTTGCCGGCCGGTGTGCAGATCAGTTGGCTGCGCGATCAGTTCCTGGATTTCGCCGACGCGCTGAACCTGGATGCCCTGATCGAACCGTGGCGCCCACAAAACCCAATGTAAGGAAGCTTTCATGGCCGTTGCCATCGACCAACCGGTTGCCGACTTCGAAGCCCCCGCCACCAGCGGGCAGTCCGTCAGCCTAGCGAGCCTCAAAGGCAAGCAGGTGGTGATTTACTTCTATCCGAAGGACAGCACGCCAGGCTGCACCACCCAGGGTCAGGGCTTTCGCGATCAGCTGGACGCTTTTAAGGCCGCCAACACTGAAGTCTTCGGCGTGTCCCGCGACAGCCTCAAATCCCACGAAAACTTCAAGGCCAAGCAAGCGTTCACCTTCGAGCTGATCAGCGACAAGGAAGAATCACTTTGCCAGTTGTTCGATGTGATCAAGCTGAAGAAGCTTTATGGCAAAGAGTATATGGGTGTTGATCGCAGCACATTCCTGATCGACAAGGACGGTGTGCTGCGTCAGGAATGGCGGGGTGTGAAAGTGCCGGGGCATATAGATGCGGTGCTGGCTGCGGCTCAAGCGCTGAACAAGGCCTGATCGTTGAATGCTGTGGGAGCCCGCTCCCACAGACTGCTTACAAAAGCGGCGCCACCACCGGCTCCTTGCGCGGCCACGCATCCAGCACAGCCTTGAATAGCGTCGCCAGGGGAATCGCAAAGAATACCCCCCAAAAACCCCACAGCCCACCAAACAACAACACCGCGCAGATGATCGCCACCGGATGCAGATTGACCGCTTCCGAGAACAACAGCGGCACCAGCACGTTGCCGTCCAGTGTCTGGATGATCCCGTAAACCGCCATCAAATAGATGAACTGATCGCTCCAGCCCCACTGGAACAGCGCAATCAGCAGCACCGGCACGGTCACCACCACGGCCCCGACATAGGGCACCACCACCGACACACCCACCAGCAACGCCAGCAGCGCCGCGTAGTTCAGCCCCAAGGCGACGAAAGCGATGTAAGTCACGCCACCGCAAATGAAGATTTCGATGACCTTGCCGCGTATGTAATTGGCGATCTGCCGGTTCATTTCCTGCGCGACGCGGGTGATCAGCGCCCGCTCACGGGGCAAGTAACCACGCACCCACTGACCGATCATCTCCCGGTCCTTGAGAAAGAAAAACACCAGGATCGGCACCAGCACCAGGTAGATCATGATGTTCACCAGCAGCGGCAGACTCGACAGCGAGAACGTCAGCGCCCACTGACCGAACTTGCCGATCTCGCCCCGCGCCACTTCGATGGCCTGCAGCACCTGCTCGTCGGATACCAGATGCGGATAGCGCTCAGGCAGCAGCAATAACAGCGATTGCCACTTGGCGAGCATGCCGGGTAACTCGTTGAACAAGGTGATCAGCTGATGCCAGAGCAACGGCACCACGACAATAATGAATACCAGCAAAACCCCCATGAACAAGGCGAAGACCAGCCCCACCGCTACCCCGCCGGGCATGCGCAGGCGTTCGAGAGTCACTACCAACCCTTGCATCAGATACGCCAGCACCATCCCGGCCAGCACTGGCGCAAGCATGCCGCCCAGCGTAAGCACGGCGGTAAACGCCAGAAACAACAGGACCGCCAGCACCACGGCTTCTTCATCGGAGAAATAACGCTGAATCCAGTCGCGTAACACCTTGAACATCAATAATCCCTTAGAAACGAACGCAGCAGAATTCAGGCTTTTTGCAACCAATAGCGGTAAACGCCCGCGTCATCTTCTTCACGAAGCAGCGTATGACCGGCCAATCGGGCAAAGGTGCGAAAGTCACGCTGTGAGCCCGCATCGGTGGCGATCACCTTGAGCACTGCGCCGCTGGCCAGTCGATTGAGTTCCAGCTTGGCCTTCAGTAAAGGCAACGGGCAATTCAGGCCGCTGGCGTCGAGTTCGGCGTCATGGGCTACAGCGTCGGTCATTGCATCACTCCGGGTCAGGTGGTCGAGGGACTTAGAATATCTGGTCCGAAGCGTACTGTCCGGCTACAGTAAGGTCTTTGTCGACTAAGGCTTTGTGCATGACTTTTTTGCGCCCTACCCTGCTGACGCTCGCTTGCCTGCTCGCCTCACCGGGCTTCGCCGACGACCTGCCGTCACTCGGCGACGCCAGTTCTGCCATCGTCTCGCCGCAACAGGAACACCAGTTGGGCCGTGCCTGGCTGGCGCTGTTACGTAGTCAGGTTTCCCAGCTCAACGATCCGCAGCTCAAAGACTACGTCGAATCCAGCGTCTACCGACTGGTGGAAACCAGCCAGGTTAATGACCGGCGTCTGGAGTTCATCCTGATCAACAGCCCGCAACTCAACGCCTTCGCGGCACCGGGCGGAATTGTCGGGGTCAACGGCGGTTTGTTTCTCAATGCCCAGACCGAGGGCGAATACGCCTCGGTACTCGCTCACGAATTGGCTCACTTGTCGCAACGCCACTTCGCCCGCGGCGTCGAAGCCCAACAGCGCATGCAGGTGCCGATGATGGCCGCGCTGCTGGCCGGGATCGTGATTGCCGCAGCCGGTGCCGGCGATGCCGGGATCGCGGCCATTGCGGGCACGCAGGCGGCGGCCATTCAGGAACAGCGGCGCTTCTCTCGCCAGAACGAACAGGAAGCCGACCGCATCGGCATCCTCAATCTGGAAAAGGCCGGTTACGACCCGCGCTCGATGCCGACCATGTTCGAGCGATTGGCGCGCCAATACCGCTTTGACGCCAAGCCGCCCGAGTTTCTGCTGACTCACCCGGTGACCGAATCGCGGATCGCCGACACCCGCAACCGCGCCGAACAGTCCAAAGCAGGCGGGATCGAAGACACCATCCGATATCAACTGATTCGTGCACGGGTTCAATTGATCTATGAAGAGACCCCTGGCCTGGGCGCCAAACGCTTTCGCGCCCAGCTTGATGAAAACCCGAAAAGCGATGTCGCGCGCTACGGCCTGGCCCTCGCCCAGATCAAGGGCGGCCAGCTGAATGAAGCACGGGAAAACCTCAAGATGCTGCTGGCCAAGTCGCCGAACGAAATCATCTATAACCTAGCTCAGGTCGACCTGGACATCACCAACAATCGTCTGCCAGATGCCCAATCCCGGGTTGACCGGATGCTTACTCAGTATCCCGGCAACTATCCGCTGAATTCGGTGCGTGTTGATCTGCTGCTCAAGCAGAACCGCGCGCCCGAAGCGGAAAAAGCGCTGGAAAATTTACTCAAGAGTCGCCCCGACGATCCCGACGTCTGGTACATGGTGGCCGAGACTCGAGGTTTGTCAGGCAACATCATTGGCCTGCATCAGGCCCGCGCCGAGTATTTCGCCCTGGTCGGGGATTACCGTCAGGCCATTCAGCAACTGGACTTCGCCAAGCGCAAGGCCGGCACCAACTTCCCGCTGTCGTCGCGGATCGACGCACGGCAACGTGAGCTGATGGAGCAAGAGCGCATGATCAAGGACATGATGGGCTGACTCTTTCGGCAGACACAAAAAAACCGCCTCTTTCGAGGCGGTTTTTTGTTCAACCAACAACCCGGATTATTCAGCCAGTTTGAAGGTGATGAAGCTCGCGCGATTTTGACGCAGAACCCGCATCGACACCGAACGGTTCTTCGGCAGCGCCTTGGCGATATCCGTGAACTCCTTGGTGGAGCCAATCGCCTGATTATTCAGGTGAGTGATTACATCGCCTGGCTGCAGGCCAATCAGAGAAGCAGGACCGTCCTGGACTTCCTTGATGACGACGCCGCCTTTGAGGTCGTAGGTTTTCTTCTGTTCATCAGTCAGCTCGGCCACGGAAACACCCAGGCGGTTGCTGCTGCGCTCGGTGCTGGATTTTGGCAGGGCATTCAGCTCTTTGCCTTCTTCCGGGATAGCGCCAACAGTCAACTCGACATTCTTGCGCTTGCCTTCACGTATCACTTCCAGATCAGCTTTGGAGCCGGCCTTCAGCGCGCCCACCAAGTGCGGAAGATCGGCGGACATGACGATGGGTTGGCCATTCATGCTCAGAATCACGTCGCCGACTTGCAGGCCACCCTTGGCAGCCGGGCCGTCATCCTGGATCTGAGCCACCAGCGCACCGGCCGGTTTCTCCAGACCGAACGACTCGGCCAGGTCCTTGTTCACTTCCTGAATCACCACACCCAACCAGCCACGGCTGACTTTGCCGCCACTTTTGAGCTGATTGGAAACGTCCATGGCCACATCTATAGGGATCGCGAACGATACGCCCATGAAGCCGCCGGAACGGGTGTAGATTTGCGAGTTGATGCCAACCACTTCACCGGCCAGGTTGAACAACGGACCACCAGAGTTACCTGGATTGATCGGCACATCGGTCTGGATGAACGGCACATAGTTTTCGTTCGGCAGGCTGCGACCAATGGCGCTGACGATACCTTGGGTCACGGTATGGTCGAAACCAAATGGAGAGCCAATAGCCACGACCCATTGGCCGGCTTTCAGGTCTTGGGATTTGCCAAGTTTCAGGACCGGCAGATCCTTGCCTTCGATTTTCAACAGAGCCACGTCGGAACGTGGATCGGTGCCAACCAGCTTCGCCTTCAATTCGCTGCGGTCGGCGAGTCGAACGAGGATTTCGTCGGCATCGGCGATTACATGGTTGTTCGTCAGGATGTAGCCATCAGGCGAGATGATGAAGCCCGACCCCAGGGACTGGGCTTCACGCTGACGATCACCGCGAGGCGTACGCGGCTGTGGCATGCCACGTTCGAAGAACTCGCGCAGCATCGGCGGCAAGCCTTCAAGGTCAGGCATCTGCTCGCTTGACACTTTGCGGTCCGGCAGTTTCTGCGTGGTACTGATGTTCACCACCGCGGGCGAGGCCTGCTCGACCAACTGTGTGAAGTCAGGCAACTCAGCCGCTTGAACAGCGACCGCCTGACCAAGCACCAGCACGGTGGCAAAAATAGAGAGATAAGACTTCAAGCGTGGTATCGACATACGGCTCCCGTTACGACGAGCATGGTTAAGCGATATGGAGCAAGGAACACCGGGAACGATACGCCGGTATTTTTGTTCCGGGAACAACAAACAAGGCCAGAGCCGAGGGACTCTGACCTATAGAAAAAATCGAAGATATTTGCAAGTTGAAATGCTCACCAAACATTTCGCTACAGCTCACTACTTGGTTGCAGTGGCGTCGGAGCGCATGGATAGCGCAATCCGCTCAGCGGTGCCAATCGGAATCTCACCGACCACGGTCACCATCATCTCGCCTTGCGGGGTAGTCAAGCGTCGGGAGACTGCAACGGTTGGTCCCAACTGGGTGCGAGTGTCGGTGACTGTTGCGCCATTCAACGGTTCCAGAAAAACCGAGAAACGGGCCAGACCGTCGTCATACATCAGGCTGTTAACCTGGGTTTTGGTCTCTGGATCCTTGCGCGAGGTGCTGCTTGTCAGCTCAAAGCCTGCAGGCAACCAGTCCGAATGCCAGACCTGAGCGGCCTTGACCACCGAAGCCTTATCACTATGGAGGGTGACGGCTTTGCAATCTGGACCCGGCTGCAAGTCGCTCTCGGATGGAACATCGGCGGTATTCAGTTGGGTGAACTGGAATCGCTCCAGCAATTGCCCTTTTTCATTCATAAGCAATGATTTGAGAGGCAAGCCGGTGTCTTTATCCAGATGCAATTCAAAACCGTAACGGTGTTGATCGCGAGGTCTCAGTGAAACGATCACTGCCGCACGCCCCGCCACACGCGACTTGCCAATCACGGCAAGATCGTACCAATTCTTTAATTTTTGTGGATCGAGTGCACGAGCAGCGGAGTTGGGGGAATCCCCAAGCCCTGCTATCAGGGTGCCGCTGACGCATTGAGTATGCCCATCAATGCGCACGACTTCCTGTGCCGAGCCGTCGAGCTGGAGTAAACGCTCGCGGACCTTGCCATCCTGGACACGGTGCCAGATGTTGTGGGTAGAAAAACTACCGTTACGCTCGTAGACGAATGTACCGTGAAAGCTTTGCTGTTGCTCGGCTTGGCCCAGACGGGTCAACCAGTCTTGGGCTTCATCAGCATTGGCTGGAACAACAAACCAGCCACCCAGCAGAAGCGTAAGTAGAGGTATGGCGCGCATGATCCTCCTTAACGGTTTTCCAGACTTGCTGCACGAGCGTAAGGCAGAGCGCTCTCAGTACCTTTCAATGCAGCCTGTTGAGCATGTTGGCGCAAGTAGCCTGGCAGACGCTGATCGTGCCAGCCTGGCTGACCTTGCAATACGCCGTTGGCCATAGGACTAGCGGCTTCCGAACTCTCATTGTAGCCTGCCAAAACAGCTGGACCCTTGACCTGAGGAACGGCCAAACCCGGTTGACTGGATTGCTGAGCCAATTCGACACCAGCGATCTCGTCCTGGTTATACAGACGAACACCCGCCAGTACCGCGACGGTTACCGATGCAGCGACCGCCAGACGACCCAGGCTGCGCCATGGACCACGGGAGGTTTTTGCCGGTACGGCTTCGTCAGCCAGCGCAGCGGAGACTGCCGCAGCGATATCCAGACGTGGAAGCAACAAATCCTTGTGCATAACTGCCCGAGCGATCTGATAACGAGCCCAGGTTTCACGGGTTTCAACATCGTCAAAGGCATTCAATACCCGACGCAATTCCAATTCGTCCGCTTCGTTATCCATCACTGCGGACAGCGATTCCTGCAGGGCTTCACGACTCATGGCGTTCCTCTCTTGGCTGTCGCCGCTGTCTCAGTTTTCCTGCAACAACGGCTGCAGGGCTTTATCGATGGCTTCCCGAGCGCGGAAAATCCGAGAGCGCACGGTACCCACCGGACATTGCATGACGGCCGCAATGTCCTCGTAACTCAGACCATCGAATTCACGTAAAGTTAAAGCCGTACGCAAATCTTCTGGCAGTTGCTGAATGGTTCGATGGACGGTGCCTTCGATCTCATCCCGCAGCAATGCACGCTCTGGCGACTCGAGATCCTTGAGGCCATGATCGCCATCGTAGAACTCTGCATCCTCGGAACTGACATCGCTATCCGGCGGCCGACGGCCGCGTGAAACCAGATAATTTTTCGCCGTGTTGATGGCGATGCGGTAAAGCCACGTATAAAACGCGCTGTCTCCGCGAAAATTTCCAAGTGCACGGTACGCCTTGATAAAGGCTTCCTGCGCCACATCCTGGGCTTCATGGGTGTCGTGCACAAAACGCACGATCAACCCGAGAATTTTGTGCTGGTATTTCAGCACTAGCAGATCAAAAGCTCGCTTGTCGCCGCGCTGAACGCGTTCGACCAGCTGCTGATCCTCTTCCTGGGTTAGCATGAACACTCCTCGATAAGCTCGGAGGAGGCTTGCATACCTAAACGACCAGACTTGCAAACATAGACTCGGGCTTTTCGCAAAAGTTCTCCCCTCCAAGCAAGTTTCCTGCGGGCTCTGATTTGGCACGCACGAAAAGCGCAGCTCGGGTTAACCCGGCTGCGCGAATAATCTTGTCATCGGATTCGCCAGCAAGGATCAAACCACAGATCCCGCGTTGAAACCGACACTGTCCCTTAAATCAGGCAACGTTCTATGGATCTTGGGCCTTTGGCAAAAGTTCCAAACGTTTATAGCTGCGCAAGACCGACATTGTGCAACCGTGAAGAGAAAAAGACTGTTAAATCCACGATACAGTCTTTTAGTCGCCGAACCGGTGAAAAAAACATCCGACGAAGCGTCCAATCTTTTCCGTCACAGTAGTTTCACAATGCCATGCGGGCTCGGCTATTGTGCCGCTCCCCCCCTCTATATACTAGTGGGCTGTGTGGCTGTCTTGACTCGCCGATCCAGGTGTCTTGCGCCAACCCCGACCCAGGTCGCTTTGAGCGGAATCCTGAAATGAGCCAACAGTTTCAACACGATGTACTGGTCATTGGCAGCGGTGCTGCCGGCTTGAGCCTTGCGCTGACCTTGCCCGGTCATTTGCGCATTGCCGTACTGAGCAAAGGCGACCTCGCCAATGGCTCGACTTTCTGGGCCCAGGGTGGCGTCGCCGCCGTCCTGGATGATACCGACACCGTTGAATCACATGTCGATGACACCCTCAATGCTGGCGGCGGTCTGTGCCACGAAGACGCCGTGCGCTTTACCGTCGAGCACAGTAAAGAAGCGATTCAATGGCTGATCGACCAAGGCGTGCCCTTCACCCGCGATGAACAGTCCGGTACCGAAGATGGTGGATTTGAGTTTCACCTGACCCGCGAAGGCGGTCACAGTCATCGGCGCATCATCCATGCCGCCGATGCCACGGGTGCAGCGATTTTCAGAACCTTGCTCGACAAGGCCAGGCAACGACCGAACATCGAATTGCTGGAGCAACGAGTCGCGATCGATCTGATCACCGAAAAGCGCCTTGGCCTTGAAGGTAATCGCTGCCTCGGCGCCTATGTCCTCAATCGCGGGACCGGTGAAGTCGACACCTACGGCGCTCGCTTTGTGATCCTCGCGTCGGGTGGCGCAGCAAAGGTCTATCTCTATACCAGCAACCCCGACGGCGCCTGCGGTGATGGCATTGCTATGGCTTGGCGTTCAGGCTGCCGGGTGGCGAATCTGGAGTTCAACCAGTTCCACCCCACTTGCCTGTATCACCCGCAAGCCAAAAGCTTCTTGGTCACCGAAGCCCTGCGCGGCGAAGGCGCACACCTGAAACTGCCCAACGGCGAACGCTTCATGCAGCGCTTCGACCCTCGCGCCGAACTGGCGCCACGGGACATCGTCGCCCGGGCCATCGACCATGAAATGAAGCGTTTGGGCATCGATTGTGTCTATCTGGACATCAGCCACAAGCCGGAAGCGTTCATCAAGACTCACTTCCCGACCGTGTACGAACGGTGCCTCGAATTCTCCATCGACATCACCAAGCAACCGATTCCGGTGGTGCCAGCGGCGCATTACACCTGCGGCGGCGTGATGGTCGATCAGCACGGTCACACCGACGTGCCGGGGTTATATGCCATTGGCGAAACCAGCTTCACCGGCCTGCACGGCGCCAACCGCATGGCCAGCAACTCGTTACTGGAGTGTTTCGTTTATGCGCGCTCGGCGGCGGCGGACATTCTTGAGCAACTGCCGCAGGTTTCGATTCCGATCGCCCTGCCCGTCTGGGATGCGAGCCAGGTCACCGACTCCGATGAGGACGTGATCATTGCGCACAACTGGGACGAACTGCGGCGATTCATGTGGGACTATGTCGGCATCGTGCGCACCAACAAACGCTTGCAACGGGCGCAGCATCGCGTGCGGCTGTTGCTGGACGAAATCGATGAGTTCTACAGCAACTACAAGGTCAGTCGCGATTTGATCGAATTGCGTAACCTGGCCCAAGTGGCCGAGTTGATGATCCAGTCAGCCATGGAGCGCAAGGAAAGTCGCGGCCTGCATTACACCCTCGACTACCCGAACATGTTGCCGGTCGCCCTGGACACTATTCTGGTGCCGCCCACCTACGCCGACTGAACGTGAGCCGAACCCGCAGGCGTCGGTGCAGATCCGCCGCCTGCGAGTCGCGGGGAACGCAGATTGATCTGACCCGCCGCTCGTCTCGCAGTCGAAAACGCAGCACCACAATCAATGGCAATGCCAGGCTGTCCGGTCGCAACTGCACGGGTTGCCAACCTGCAGCCTGATTCCACAACTGCCAGCCATCGGCATCGCGACGCAAGCCGCGAAATGCCTGAGGGTGCGTCAGCAGAATCTGCCTCGGCACTGCCCACCAGCCATGAACCACGCACAGAACAACGCCGAGCAGACTGGCCCAGACTGGAATAGAGAGAAGAAACAGCGAACCCAGCGCGAACAGCTGGGCCAGAAGATACGCCGCCAGCAACTGCCGTGAGGCATGCCAGCGGCATTCGAACGCATTACTTGGGCTGGACACGATCCAGGATCATGCGAACCATGCGCTGAAGCTCCGGATCTTCCGATTCGGCGCGCTCCATGAACCAGCCGAACATGTCCTGATCTTCGCATTCGAGCAGTTTGCGGTAGCAATCACGGTCGACATCATTGAGGTGCGGATAGACCTCTTTCACGAACGGCACCAGCAACACGTCAAGCTCAAGCATGCCGCGGCGGCTGTGCCAGTAGAGGCGATTCAGTTCAACATCTTCGACCATGGAGCGCTCCTCAAATAGGCGGCAAGTATACAGTCCCAGTCAGAGTCGGGCACTCGGCTTTGGTCGGGCACCAACGATCTTTTGTGAACTACCCATTTCAAGAGCGCCCCCTTATGATGTCCCCCAGACTCTTTACCCTGCGATGACCCATGGCCGATTCTGCTTTTTTCTGCACCCTGTCTCATGAAGGCGTTCTCGCAGTACGCGGCGCGGATGCCAGCAAATTCCTGCAAGGCCAATTGACCTGCAACCTCGATTACCTGAGCGAAACTCAGGCCAGCCTGGGCGCTCGCTGCACGCAGAAAGGCCGGATGCAGTCGAGCTTCCGCATCCTGCTGGAAGGTGACGGCGTTCTGATGGCCATGGCCACCGAGTTGCTGGAGCCGCAACTGGCGGACCTGAAAAAGTACGCGGTGTTTTCCAAATCCAAACTGGCCGACGAAAGTGCTGCCTGGGTCCGCCTCGGCGTCAATCAAGGCGATGCTGCGCTGATCAGCCTGGGACTTGAGCTGCCGGTAGAAACCGACAGCGTCGTGCGCAGTGAAGGTCTGATCGCCATTCGCGTCTCGCCGGATCGTGCCGAACTCTGGGTCGCCGCCGACCAGGCCGACCTCATCAGGGGCAAGCTGTCCGCCCTGTTGGCCGAAGGTGATCTGAATCAATGGCTGCTGGGCCAGATCCGCGCAGGGATCGGGCAGGTCATGCCGAGCACTCGCGAGTTGTTCATCCCGCAGATGCTCAATCTGCAAGCCGTTGGTGGCGTGAGCTTCAAAAAAGGTTGCTACACCGGTCAGGAAATCGTCGCGCGCATGCAGTACCTGGGCAAGCTCAAGCGCCGCTTGTATCGCCTGAAACTGGATGCCAACGAGCTGCCTGAACCTGGTACGCCACTGTTCTCCCCCACCCACGGCAGTTCTATTGGTGAAGTGGTGCTGGCCGCCCGCGCCGAGCGAAACATTGAACTCCTGGCCGTGCTGCAAGCCGAAGCAGCAGAAGGTGGCGATATCCATCTGGGCGCGCTCGAAGGGCCAGCCCTGCACCTGCTCGACCTGCCGTACCAGCTGGATCGCGATCGCGAAATCCAGCGTTAACAGCAGCACTTGTCGCAACACCTAGAGAAACGAAATGAGCGAGCTGGCGGAAAAGGTCCAACAGGATTTGGTTGAGGCCATCGATAACGATGACCTGGTTCTGCCAACGTTACCGGAAGTGGCCCTGCAGATTCGCAAGGCCGCAGAAGACCCGGAAATCAGTGTCAGCACTTTGAGCAAAGTGATCGGCCGCGACACCGCACTGTCGGCGCGCCTGATCAAAGTGGTCAATAGCCCGTTATTGCGCGCGACTCAGGAAGTCACTGATCTGCACACGGCGATCACTCGACTGGGTGTCAATTACAGCAGCAACCTGGCCATCGGTCTGGTCATGGAGCAGATTTTCCATGCCCGCTCCGAGGTGGTGGAACAGAAAATGCGCGAAGTCTGGCGCAAAAGCCTGGAAATCGCCGGAGTCAGCTACGCGCTGTGCCGCCGCTACACCCAACTAAAACCCGATCAGGCAGCCCTTGGCGGACTGGTGCATCAAATCGGTGTACTGCCGATCCTGACCTACGCCGAAGATCACTACGAACTGCTGTCTGACGCGGTCAGCCTCAACCATGTGATCGATCAGATTCATCCGTGGATCGGCGACAAACTGCTCAGGGTCTGGGAGTTTCCGGAAATGTTGGTGCAGGTGCCGGGGCTTTATCTGGACTTCAAGCGACAGTCCGAGCGGATCGATTATGTCGATCTGGTGCAAGTGGCCAGCCTGTATTGCCACAAGGACACCGACCATCCCCTCGCCCGTATCGACGCATTCAGCGTGCCGGCGTTCAAGAAGCTGGGGATTGATCCGGAAAACGAGGCGATGTGCCGCGATCTGGAAGAGTCGCGGTCGATGTTTTATTGATCGAGAGACCGCGTTGCGCCCATCGTCGGAACGCCGCCCGGAGCGAGCTTGCTCCCACAGGGATCTTCGGTGTTACATAGATTCAGTGTGGGAGCGAGCTTGCTCGCGAAGAGGCCAGCAAAGACACCATCACTCTCCCGCAATAAAACTCACCCGCACCTTCAGCCCCGCCTGCTCGCCATCGTGCAGGCTGATCTGCGCCAGGTGTGCGCGGCAGATCTCGCCGACAATCGCCAGCCCCAACCCCGAACCGGCCACCTGCTGGTTGCGCCGGTAAAAGCGCTCGAACACCCGATCGCGCTCTTCAAGAGGAATCCCCGGGCCGTCGTCCTCGACCTCCAGCACTGCCGGTGCCGTGACCCGAAGAATGACATTGCCACCTGACGGTGTATGGGCCAGCGCGTTATCCACCAGGTTGCTCAATAGTTCGTTCAACAGCGTCGGCTCGCCGCGCAACCAGACGGGTTCGTCCGCTTCCAGCGCCAGCGCCACACCGCGTGCGTGGGCCAGCGGTGCCATGGCCATGCCGAGTTCGCGAGCCAGCTGACTGAGGTCAAGCAACTGCGCGCCGCCCTCGGCGATGGCCCGGGCGCCATTTTCGACCCGTGCCAGTGAGAGCAATTGATTGGCAAGGTGGGTCAAGCGGTCCGTGCCCTGGGCGGCGGTTTCCAACGTGCTGCGCCAGGTTTGGGGTTCGCTCGAACGCAGACCCAGTTCGAGTCGCGCCTTGAGCGCTGCGAGGGGCGTGCGCAATTCATGGGCGGCATCGGCGATGAACTGCGCCTGACGCTCGAACTGCTCACGCAGGCGCTCGGTAAAGTGATTGAGCGCGCGCACCAGTGGCCACAATTCGTGCTGCACCTCCACCAGCGGCAACGGCCGCAGATCGTCTGACTGCCGCTCCTCCACCGCCGTGCGCAAGCGTTCCAGCGGACGCAGCGCGGCGCTGACCGCAAACCACACCATCAACAGCGCACCGATCGCCAGCATGCCCAGACGCAGCAACGTGTCCGCTGCCAGGCTGCGAGCCATGCTGACCCGCGCTTCATCGGTCTCGGCTACACGAATTTCCGCCATGCCGTTCATGTTCGGCTCGCTCACAGGTTTAAGCAGGCTCACTACGCGTACGTTCTGTCCCTGATATTGGGCGTTGTAGAAGCGCGCCAGTGCCGGATAGTCATCGGTGCGCGGCGTCCCTGGTGGCGGCGGCGGAAGGTTTTCGTAACCGGAGATCAGTTTCTGATTGATGTCGTTGACCAGGTAAAAAATTCGCCCCGCGCTGTCGTATGCGAAGGTATCGAGGGCCACATACGGCACGTCAGCGCTCAGCGTGCCGTCGCGCTGGGAGACACCCGCGGCGATAGTCCGCGCCGACGCCAGCAAGGTCCGGTCATAGGCCGTGTCGGCGGCTTCGCGACCGTTCCAGTACGCGCTCAAACCACTGGCCAGCATCAACACCACCAGCAACAGCGCCAGATTCCACAGCAACCGCCAGCGCAGACTGCTGGGTTTATGCATCACGGCTTTCCAGCAAGTAACCGAGCCCGCGGAAGGTCACGATGACGACCGGTTGGCCGTCGAGCTTCTTGCGCAGGCGATGGACATAGATCTCGATGGCGTCGGGGCTGGCCTCTTCGTCCAGGCCGAACACTTGCGCAGCCAGCTGCTCTTTGCTCATCACCCGACCGGGACGGGCGATCAGGGCTTCGAGTACGGCCTGTTCGCGAGAAGTCAGGGTCAGCAGTTCTTCGCCGAGGGTGAAGCGCCGAGTGTCCAGGTCATAGACCAGCACGCCGCAGCGCTGCTGGCGTTCACCGCCGAGCACACTGCGACGCAGCAAGGCTTTGACCCGAGCTTCGAGTTCGGTCAGTTCGAAAGGTTTGGCCAGGTAATCGTCAGCGCCGAGGTTCAGGCCGTGGACCCGATCCTTGACGTCGCTGCGGGCGGTCAACATCAACACCGGCAGGTTCTTGCCCCGCGCCCGCAGGCGCGCCAGCACGTCGAAACCATCCATGCGCGGCAGGCCGACGTCGAGGATCGCCATGGCGTATTCCTCGCTGCTCAAGGCCAGGTCGGCCGCCACACCGTCGTGCAGCACATCCACGGTCAGCCCGGTGCTCTTGAGCGCCTGGGCGACACTTTCGGCGAGCTGCAGATGGTCTTCGACGAGCAGAACACGCATGGATCTTTACCTCATTCAGGGATGTCGACGCCATTCTTTGGCGCGGAGTTTACAGCCGCATCTGCCGCTGTGAAGCGCAAAAACGCTGAATGCCAGCTGAAAGGTTAGCGAAAGGTTAGCCCGTTAGAGTCAGGCCACGGTCAGTTTCGACTGCCGTCGCGATACGAAAAACGCCACGAAGCGTTTTCGCCAATAAGAACAATAAACGGAGTACTACACAATGCTGTCCATGCAGCTTCAGGCTCGCCCGCCTGCTCGTTTTTCCCGCCTCAGCCAGACCGTCCTCGCCAGTGCCGCCGCCTTCGCCGGCTTTTCGCCGTTGAGCCAGGCTGCTTTTTTCGAAGACAGTACGGCAACCCTCGAAACCCGCAATATGTATTTCAACCGCGATTTTCGCGACGGTACCAGCGCCCAGCAATCCAAGCGTGACGAGTGGGCACAAGGCTTCATGCTCAATCTGCAATCGGGTTACACCGACGGCACCGTGGGGTTCGGTGTCGATGCGCTGGGTATGCTGGGGGTCAAACTCGATTCGAGTCCGGACCGCACCGGTACCGGTTTGCTGCCGACCCACGATGACGGCCGCGCGGCTGATGAGTACTCCAAACTGGGCCTGACCGGCAAAGTGAAAATCTCGGCCACGGAACTTAAAATCGGCAGCCTGATTCCGGAGCTGCCAATCCTCAAGCCCAACGACGGACGCATCCTGCCGCAGACCTTTGAAGGCGGCCTGCTGACCTCCAAAGAGATCAAGAACCTGACCTTCACCGGCGGCCGTCTCGAGAAAGCCAAAGACCGCAACAGCACCGACTTCGAGGACATTGCCCTCAACAACAAGAACAGCCGTTTTGCCGGCACCGCCGCTGGCAAGCACTTCGATTTTGGCGGCGTGGACTACAAGTTCACCGACAAAATCACCGGCAGCTACCACTTCGCGCAACTCGATGAAGTCTATAACCAACACTTCCTCGGCGTCGTCGCCTCGCAGCCGTTCGGCCCTGGCACTTTCGGCACCGACCTGCGACTGGCCATCAGTGATGACCAAGGCGCGGCCCGTGGCGGCAAGATCGACAACAAATCCCTGAGCGGTCTGGTGAGCTACGCCTTGAGCGGGCATAAGTTCAGCGCCGGTTATCAGCACATGTCCGGTGACAGCGCGTTCCCCTATGTTGATGGCGCCGACCCGTACCTGGTCAACTTCGTGCAGATCAACGACTTTGCCGGCGCCGAAGAGCGTTCCTGGCAAGCACGCTACGACTATGACTTCGCCAAACTCGGTCTCCCCGGCCTGAGTTTCATGAGCCGTTACCTGAGCGGCGACAACATCAAGCTCAAGAACGGTGACGAAGGCAAAGAGTGGGAACGCAACACCGAGATCAAGTATGTCGTACAAAGCGGTGCGCTCAAGGACGTCGCCGTGCGCCTGCGCAATGCCACTTACCGCTCCAATTACTCCGCCCGCGACGCCGATGAAGTGCGTTTGCTGGTGAGCTATAGCGTTGCCCTTTGGTAAACATCACGTCCAACAACAATAATTCTCGTGGAGACTCAAATGACCTTATCACTGCGTAAAATTGCTCTAGCCGCCAGCTGCTTGCTGTTTGCCGGCCAACTGATGGCGGAGCCAAAACGCCCGGAATGCATTGCCCCGGCATCCCCTGGTGGCGGTTTCGACCTGACCTGCAAACTGGCGCAAAGCGCGCTGGTCAACGAAAAGCTGCTGACCAAACCGATGCGCGTGACCTACATGCCCGGCGGTGTCGGCGCGGTGGCGTACAACGCGGTAGTCGCTCAGCGCCCTGGCGACGCCGGTACGCTGGTGGCGTGGTCCAGCGGTTCGCTGCTGAACCTGGCTCAAGGCAAGTTCGGTCGCTTCGATGAAAACGCCGTGCGCTGGCTGGCGGCGGTTGGAACCAGCTATGGCGCCATCGCGGTGAAAAGCGATTCGCCTTACAAGACCCTGGACGATCTGGTTCAGGCGTTGAAGAAAGATCCGAGCAAAGTGGTGATCGGCTCCGGCGGCACCGTCGGCAGCCAGGACTGGATGCAAACCGCCCTGATCGCCAAGGCTGCCGGGATCAACCCGCGCGACCTGCGTTACGTCGCCCTCGAAGGCGGCGGTGAAATCGCCACTGCCCTGCTCGGCGGCCACATCCAGGTGGGCAGCACCGACATCTCCGACTCCATGCCGCACATCCAGAGCGGCGACATGCGCCTACTCGCGGTGTTCTCCGAGAAGCGTCTGGACGAGCCGGAAATGAAAGACATCCCGACCGCCAAAGAGCAAGGCTACGACATCGTCTGGCCAGTGGTTCGCGGCTTCTACCTCGGGCCAAAAGTCAGCGACGAAGACTACGCCTGGTGGAAAGACGCCTTCGACAAACTGTTGGCGTCCGACGATTTCGCCAAGCTGCGCGATCAACGTGAGCTCTTCCCGTTCGCCATGACCGGCCCGGAGCTGGACACCTACGTGAAGAAGCAGGTTGCGGACTACAAAGTGCTGGCCAAAGAGTTCGGCCTGATTCAGTGATCGCCTCTGTCTAGCGGCTGTGGCCCCCGTTCTGCGGGGCTGCGGCACAGGAGTTTCCCATGCTCTTACAACGCATTTTCGCCTCCGCACTGTTGCTGGCCTGTATTGGCCTGGCGCTGATGGCGTGGCCGTATCAAGCGTCTTTTTCCTACGAACCAGTGGGGCCGCGGGCCTTCCCGCTGTTGATGCTCGGCCTGATGGGCCTTGGCCTGCTGTACATGGTGTTTCGTCCGACACCGATCGTGCACAGTGACGATGACCCGAAACTCGACCGTGAAACCCTGACCAAAATTGGCATCTGCGTCGTGCTGTTGCTGGTGTTCGCCGGGACCTTCGAACCCTTGGGTTTCATTGGCGCCAGCATTCTGATTGGAATCCCTATGGCACGCCTGTATGGCGGCCGCTGGCTGCCCAGTACGGTGATCATCAGCCTGATGGCTATCGGTCTTTATCTGCTGTTCGACAAAGTGATGGACGTGCCACTGCCGCTGGGCGTGCTCAACGTTCTGGAGAACTGATATGGATACTCTTGGCTATTTGGGTCAGGGCTTCGGCGTCGCGCTGAGCCCGTACAACCTGGTGACCGCGCTGTGCGGCACCCTGATCGGCACCGTCGTCGGGCTGTTGCCTGGCCTGGGCCCGATCAACGGCGTGGCGTTGCTGATTCCGATCGCGTTCGCCCTCGGTCTGCCACCGGAGTCGGCGCTGATCCTGCTGGCGGCGGTGTACCTGGGATGTGAATACGGCGGCCGGATCAGCTCGATCCTGCTGAACATTCCGGGCGAAGCCTCCACCGTCATGACCACCCTCGACGGCTACCCGATGGCCCGCAAGGGTCTGGCCGGTGTAGCGTTGTCGCTGTCGGCGTGGAGTTCGTTCATCGGTGCGTTCATCGCGACTTGCGGCATGGTGCTGTTCGCTCCGCTGCTGGCGAAATGGGCGATTGCCTTTGGACCGGCGGAGTATTTCGTGCTGATGGTGTTCGCGATTGTCTGCCTGGGCGGCATGGCCGGTGATCGACCATTGAAGACGTTTATTGCCGCGCTGATCGGCCTGTTTCTGTCGACCGTCGGGATCGATGCCAACAGCGGCGTGTACCGTTTCACTGGGGACAATATCCATTTGACTGACGGCATTCAGTTCGTTGTGCTGGTACTGGGCTTGTTCTCCATCAGTGAAATCCTTCTGCTGCTGGAAAAAACCCATCGCGGCCAGGAAGCGGTGAAAGCGACCGGCCGGATGATGTTCAACTTCAAGGAAGCGTCGGCGGTGTTCATGGTGAACATCCGTTGCGGTCTGCTCGGTTTCATCATGGGCGTTCTGCCGGGTGCCGGCGCAACATTGGCCAGTGCCGTGGCCTACATGACCGAAAAACGTATCGCCGGCGCCAAGGGCACGTTCGGACAAGGCGACATGCGTGGCCTCGCGGCGCCGGAAACCGCCATCGGTGGCGCAGCCTGCGGTGCCCTGGTGCCGATGCTGACGCTCGGCGTTCCGGGTTCCGGTACGACGGCGGTGATGATCGGCGCACTGTCGCTGTATAACATCACCCCGGGCCCGCTGCTGTTCCAACAGCAACCCGACATCGTCTGGGGCCTGATCGCTTCGTTGTTCATCGCCAACATCATGCTGGTGATCCTCAACATCCCGATGATCCGCATCTTCACCCGCATCCTTGCCGTGCCGAACTGGGCGCTGGTGCCAGTGATTGCGATCATCACCGGGATCGGCGTCTACGCGGTGCACGCCACCACCTTCGACCTGTTCCTGATGATCGGCATCGGCATCTTCGGTTACATCCTGCGCAAGCTGGACTTCCCATTGTCGCCGGTTCTGTTGGGCTTCATCCTCGGTGGCCTGATGGAGCAAAACCTGCGTCGCGCCCTGTCGATTTCCAACGGTGCGCTGGAAATCCTCTGGTCGAGCCCGATCACCTTCGGTGTCTGGGTGCTGACCGCAATCATGCTGCTGATGCCTATCCTGCGGATCTGGCGCAAACGTTCGGTCTCCCGGCGCGCAATCGCCGATGCCTGATCGAACACCCTTCAAAGCTTGGTGGGGAACCCCGCTGGTCGGTCTGCTGGGCGGGTATCTCGCCAGTCAGATCGACTGGCCACTGCCGTGGATGGTCGGCTCGTTGCTGGCGATCATCCTGGTGCGCTGCCTGACACCCTGGCAATTGGCGCAAATCCCTGGCGGCCGCAAGTGCGGCCAGTGGATTGTCGGCATCGGCATCGGCCTGCACTTCACCCCGGTGGTGATGGAGCAGGTCCTGAGCCACTTCGGTCTGATCTTCTTTGGTGCATTGGTCACCAGCCTGTCGGCTGTGGTCGGGGTCTGTTTGATGCGGCGTACCGGTGAAGATCGCGCCACCGCGTTCTTTTCCAGCATGCCGGGTGGTTCCGGGGAGATGGTCAACCTCGGCGCGCGTAACGGCGCGGTACTCAGTCGCGTAGCGGCAGGGCAGAGTCTGCGGGTGTTGGTGGTGGTGCTGTGTGTGCCGGCGGCCTTCAAATATTTGCTCGGAGACGGTGCACCGCTGTCCCATGCCACTTCCGTTGACTGGCGCTGGCTGGCGTTGCTGTTTCCGGTGGGTGCCCTCGCCGCTTGGCTTTGGGAGCGCCTGCGGCAACCCAATCCGTGGCTGTTCGGGCCATTGCTGGTGAGTGCGGCGGTGAGCATTGGTTGGGATCTGCACATCGGTTTGCCCAATGGCGGTAGCCAGATCGGTCAATGGCTGATCGGCAGCGGGTTGGGTTGTCACTTCAATCGGCAGTTTTTCCGGCGCGCCCCATCATTCATGGGGCGGACCTTGCTCGGCACGGTGTTGACCATGTTGATTGCTACGTTGGCGGCGCTGGGGTTGAGTGCGCTGACGCATCTGGATTTGCGTTCGCTGACGTTGGGCATGATGCCCGGCGGGATTGCGGAGATGAGCCTGACGGCGCAGACCCTGCAATTGTCGGTGCCGCTGGTGACGGCGATGCAGGTGATGCGGCTATTGTTTGTGCTGTTTCTGGCAGAGCCGTTGTTCAAGTATTGGAACAGGCAGCCCGACTCCCCCTAACCTGATCGTTCCCCCGCTCCGCGTGGGAATGCCTCAACGGACGCTCCGCGTTCGGCTCTGGATGGGACGCAGAGCGTCCCGGGCTGCATTCCCACGCAGAGCGGGGGGACGATCATTACGCCACTGGCGGCAACCGCCATTCGATCGGCGTCTCGCCATTCTGCTCAAGATACTTATTGGTTCGGCTGAAGTGCCCACAGCCCAGGAAGCCGCGATAAGCGGACAACGGTGATGGATGCACTGAGGTCAGCACCAGATGCTTGGTGGCGTCGATCAGTTTCTGCTTGCTCTGGGCATGGGCGCCCCACAGCATGAACACCAGATGCGGTTGCTGTTGGCTGACCACTTCAATGATCCGATCCGTGAAAAACTGCCAGCCCTTGTCCTTGTGTGCATTGGCGTTGGCGCGTTCCACGGTCATGGTGGTGTTGATCATCAGCACGCCCTGGTCGGCCCAGTTTTGCAGGCAACCGTGGGGCGGGATGTCGATGTTCAGGTCGCGTTTCAACTCTTTATAGATGTTCACCAATGACGGCGGCGCCGGTACGCCCGGTTGCACCGAGAAGCACAAGCCGTGGGCCTGTCCCGGACCGTGGTAAGGGTCCTGGCCGAGAATGACGACTTTGACCTTATCCAGCGGCGTCGAATTGAGCGCATTGAAAATCATCGGTCCTGGCGGGTAGATTTCCTTGCCTGCCGCGCGCTCTTCTTGCAGGAAGTTGCGCAACTCTGCCATGTAGGGCTGGTCGAATTCGGCACGCAGTGCCTCCTTCCAGCTCGGTTCGAGTTTGATACGGTCGTCAGCAGTCATGGTTACATCCGGCAAAAACAATGGAGCGAACCCTAGGAAAGCCCATCACGCTTGTCAATTGTTCTGACGCAGATCCGGCACTTTCCTGCATAGCGATCATACTGAACGCTCAAATTCCCGATCGAGGTCACGATGAATCTGCACTTCGAAGAACTCACCGGCACCGACGGCGCACGCATCGGCATCGCCAGCCTGGATGCCGAAAAGTCCCTCAATGCCCTGTCCTTGCCGATGATCAACGCCTTGCGCGATCAACTGGACGCCTGGGCCAAAGAGCCGCAAATCGTCTGCGTAGTGTTGCGCGGCAAAGGCGCCAAAGCCTTTTGCGCCGGCGGTGAAGTCCGCAGCCTGGTGGAAGCCTGTCGCACCCATCCAGGCGAAGTGCCGCCATTGGCCGCGCACTTCTTTGCGGCGGAGTATCGCCTGGACTTCAATCTGCACACGTACCCTAAACCGCTGATCTGTTGGGGGCATGGCTATGTGCTCGGCGGCGGCATGGGGCTGCTGCAAGGCGCGAGCATCCGGATTGTTACGCCGAGCAGCCGCCTGGCGATGCCGGAGATCAGTATCGGTCTGTACCCGGACGTCGGGGCCAGTTGGTTTCTGTCGCGCCTGCCCGGAAAGCTCGGATTATTCCTCGGCCTGACCGGCGCCCACATGAACGGTCGCGATGCGATCGATCTGGACCTTGCCGACCGTTTCCTGCTCGATGAACAGCAAGAAAAGCTGATGGAAGGCCTGCTGCAATTGAACTGGCAGGAACAGACGCCGATGCAGCTCAACAGCCTGCTCAAGGCGTTGCAGCAGGAAGCGCTCGCGCAAATGCCCGAAGCCCAGTGGTTGCCACGACGCCAGCAGATCGATGAGCTGCTGGATGTCAGTGACGTGCGCTGCGCCTGGAAGGCGATCAGCCAGTTGCGCGACAACACGGATCTGCTCCTCAGCCGTGCCGCGAAAACCATGAGCGAAGGCTCGCCCCTGACCGCCCATCTGGTGTGGGAGCAGATTGCCCGCGCCCGGCATATGTCGTTGGCTCAAGTCTTTCAGATGGAATACACCATGAGCCTCAACTGCTGCCGTCATCCGGAGTTCAGCGAAGGCGTGCGTGCGCGGTTGATCGACAAGGATCAGAAACCTCACTGGCACTGGCCGGACATCAATAACCTGCCGGATGCGGTGGTAGAAGCGCATTTCCAAAAGGCCTGGGAAGGCCGGCATCCGCTGGCTGATCTGTAGGATTACTGAAATCCGGGCATAAAAAAGCGGCGCTTCATGCGCCGCTATTTTTATGAGTGCTTAACGGTGGCCGCCTCGGCCATCGTGATCGCCGCGATTGTTGTGTTCGCCTCGTCCGCCACGATTGTCCCACCCCCCACGTCCGCGATAGTCATTGTCCCGACCGCCGCGGTTACGACCATCCCAACCGTGATTCTGTTGGGCCCGATAGTGGCCTCGTTGCGAATGGTAATAGCCTGGTGCCGGTTGATAAACCCGCGGCTGGTGGTAATACCGCGGTGTTGGCTGGTAATACCGCGCGGGCGGTGCGTAGTACCGGCGAGGTTGCGTGTAATAACCGCCGCCACCTGAATAGTAAGATCCGCCACCGGAATAATAGGCTGGCGCTGGAGAGGTATAGACCTCGGAACTGTAGTAGCTGGCTCCTCCATCGGAATAGGGCACGCAGGCACCAAGAGACAATCCCAATACAGCAATCAGAAGAATTTGGCCGAGCATTTTTCGACAGAGCATGGCGGCCTCCTGGACCGCGAGTGAGCCACACCAGCGACGCTGGCAGGCGACAGTCAATTATTCGGTGACTGTCGAAAGATCAGACATCGAATTCGATATCTGGTGCGTTCGCGAAACACGTTGAAATAACTCGCCGATGAAACGCGATGGGTGGCAATTGGCGGATGGGCGCTGGGAGAGTGGGTTTATCTGTGAGGCGTATGGGTTGGAGGGGGCAACCAATATTAGCCATTTAGGCGGATGGCGTGCGTATCTGCGATCCCGGACCTGAGATCGTTCCCATGCTCCGCGTGGGAATGCCGCCCGGGGACGCTCCGCGTCCCTTCGCAAGCGTGACGCAGAGCGTCACAGGAAGCGTTCCCACGTGGAGTGGGAACGATCACTCAGGAGCGTGGGAACGATCGCTCGCCTTGCACATAGAGCAGTTATTTCCCCGCCGTGCCATTAGAATGCCAGCCATCTGGTCACTGACAACGGAATCGTCATGCCGCTTCGCTCGCCGCTATATTCGCAACGTTCGTTGGTCCTCACGCTGATCGCGCTGTTGGGCGCAGGTTTTCTCGCCACCTCCTTCCTCAGTTACTACGCCTCGCGAGCGTCGATCCGCGACAACATCATCAACACCGAACTGCCGCTGACGTCGGACACGGTCTACTCGGAAATCCAGAAAGACCTCGTCAGACCGATCCTGATTTCATCGATGATGTCCCGCGACACCTTCATGCGTGACTGGGTGGTAAACGGCGAAAACGATCCCGAGAAAATGACCCGTTACCTCAACGAGGTCATGACCCACTACGGCGCCTACACCGCATTTTTCGTTTCCAACAGCAGCCTGACCTACTATCACGCCAAAGGCGTACTCAAGCAGATCAAAGCCACGGAGCCCCGCGATGCGTGGTATTTCCGCGTACGTGACATGGCCGATCCGTACGAGATCAACGTCGATCCGGACATGGCCAACAAGGACAACCTGACCTTCTTCATCAACTACAAGGTCTACGACTACAACAACCGTTTCATCGGCGCGGCGGGTGTCGGTCTGACGGTCGATGCGGTAATCAAGCTGATCGACACGTATCAGCAGCGTTATCAACGCAGCGTGTTTTTCGTCGACAACTTCGGGCGCCTGGTACTTACGGGCGCCGAGGGTGGCCCAGAAGGCGCGCGGATCGGGCGGACTCTCAGCGAGCTCGACAGCATGAAGGACCTGGTCAGCCAACTGCCCAAACCTCACAGCGGCAGCTACGAATATTCCGTCCGGGGCCAGGGACATTTCCTCAATGTGCGTTTCATTCCAGAGCTGAACTGGCACTTGTTCGTCGACAAACGCGAAGACGGCGCCCTCAGTGAAATCCGCCAGTCGCTGTACCTCAACCTGTTGATCTGCCTGATCGTCACGCTGATTGTGCTGATTCTGCTCAACCGGGAGATCAAGCGCTATCAGGGCAAGATCCAGGCCCAGGCGATCCTCGACAGCCTGACCGAGTTGCCGAACCGTCGCGGCTTCGACTTGCTGGCGGCGCAAGCCATGCACGAAGCCCAGCGCGAGCCAAAACCACTGGCTGCTTTGCTGCTGGATCTGGACCACTTCAAGGCCTTGAACGACACCTACGGCCACCTTGCCGGCGATCAGGTGCTGATTGGTTTCGCTCGGGATCTGGAGAGCTGTCTGCGACATTCCGACATTGTCTGCCGCTGGGGCGGTGAGGAGTTCATCGTGCTACTCAAGGACACTGACGGTGAGACCGGTCTGATGATCGCCGAGAAAATTCGTCAGCATGTCGAGCAACAGCGTTATGCCTACAACGATAAGGCCTTGCAGCTGACCGTGAGCATCGGCGTTACCACCCTGCAGACCGATGACACCTTGCACACGCTGCTCTCGAGGGCTGATCATGCGATGTACCGGGCCAAGCAAGCCGGCCGTAACCGCACCTGCGTGGAAATGCCTCACTCCAGTTATGCATAACCCTAAATGAGCAAGCCTGACCTCTGCCCAGCGTGCGGCGCCGCCAACGACTGTACGCTGGCCGACCCGCGAACCGCCGATCGAGCCTGCTGGTGCTACGGCGTCAGCATCGACCCGGCAGTGCTCGAAGCGCTGCCGGCCGGCCTGCGCGACACATCCTGTTTGTGCCCCGGCTGCGCTCGGGTCGAGGCGCAGTTGCAAGCATCCTCCCGGCCGATCACGTAAGATGCGCGGCCCTTTTCCCACCGACCTCTAGCCATGCGTGTTGACCGTTTCCTCAGCAACCTGCCGCGCTTCAACCGTAAGCAAGTGCGTCTGTTGCTGGTGGAAAAACGCGTCAGGATCGACGGGAAGATCGTCAGTGACCCTCACGCCGAAGTACGCGAGTTCAGCCGTGTCGAGGTCGATGACGAGGTGCTGCAAATCGGCAAACCGGTGCGTCACTTCATGTTGCACAAGCCAGCTGGTTGCGTCAGCGCCACCCGCGACCCGGAACACCCAACCGTACTCGACCTGATCCATGAGCCGGACAAAAACGAGCTGCACATCGCCGGTCGGCTGGATTTCAACACCACCGGTCTGATGCTGATCACCAACGACGGCAGCTGGTCGCGACGCCTGACCCAACCTCAGACCAAACTGCCCAAGGTTTATTACGTCGAGACCGAGCAGGACATCGGCCCGGAATATGCGGTCACGTTCACCGAGGGGCTGTACTTCGCCTTTGAGAATCTCACCACCCAACCCGCCGAGCTGGTGCTACTCGGGGCAAAATCGGCGCGACTGAGCATCGTCGAAGGTCGGTATCACCAAGTGAAGCGGATGTTCGGCCATTTCGACAACAAGGTGCTGCGTCTGCACCGCGAAAGCATGGGCCCGCTGGTGCTCGACAGTGCGCTGAAACCGGGCGAGTACCGCGCATTACGCACCGAAGAGATTCAATTGATCTAAGCAGGCGACCGCTCAGCAGAAGTGTCGAACAATTTGCAAAGATACTTGCGTGATGACGTGACCCCTGCTTGAATCAGGACGTCGGCCGAAATGTGACCGACGAGTCACAACATACTTCTAAGAAACTTCTTGCCGGCAGTGAACCCTCAGGTTCCGCCTTCCCCCCGGCAGACTGCCCGCCAATAACAATACCCGTCGACCGGACTGCAATGGATCGACATGGGCCTCTCAAATTCCAGGCGTATGCCTACCTGTCACAAAGCTTGTGCAATCTGATTTGCACGCATACCCGCTTGCCAGGAGTCTTATGACATGAGGCCAGAAATCGCTGTGCTGGATATACAGGGTCAGTATCGGGTTTACACGGAGTTCTATCGCGCAGACGCCGCAGAGAAGACCATTATTTTGGTCAACGGCTCGATGGCCACGACTGCGTCGTTTGCACAAACCGTAAAAAATCTTCACCCGCAATTCAATGTGGTTTGCTACGACCAGCCCTACGCGGGCAAGTCCAAAGCCCACAACCTGCATGAGAAAATGCTGTCCAAGGAACTCGAAGGGCAGATCCTCCTGGAGCTGATCGACCACTTTGGCGCCGAACACGTGCTGTCGTTTTCCTGGGGTGGCGCCGCAACCCTGGTCGCCCTGGCCCACCAGCCACGGCGAATCGAAAAAGCCGTGATCAGTTCGTTCTCCCCGGAGATCAACGCGCACATGCTCGATTACCTCGAGCGCGGTGTCGATTACCTCGGCAGCCGGGACGGGGACCGGGTCGGCAATCTGGTGAACAGCACCATCGGCAAACACCTGCCGACACTGTTCAAGCGCTTCAATTATCGGCACGTCAGTTCTTTGGCCGAGCATGAATACGGGCAGATGCACTACCACATCAGCGACCTGCTCAATAGCGATCGCCAGTGCTTTCTGAAAGCCTCGGAGAAAATCAACGTGCCAGTGTTGTTCATGAACGGCGAATGGGACGAATACACCGCTGCCGACGGCGCTCATCTGTTCGCCAACCACGTGCGAGACGCCACCTTCACCACCCTTGAGGCGACCGGGCACTTTCTCGACATGGAACACAAAGCTGCTTGCCGAGACAGCCGCAACGCATTGCTGGGCTTTCTGAAACCTTCGCAACACGAAAGCCGACCGCGTTACCACTACGTCCAGGACCAACATGCATTGGCCATCTGAAACAGTGTCATCGCGAGCAAGCCCTGCCCTGTAGAAGCGAGGCTTGCCCGCGAATCACGCAGTTGCTGCTTGTGATTCACCCGGCGCTAAAGCTATCCCGCGCAAAGAAAAACTTCATTTCCACGGCCACATCTGGTACAAAGTCAGCCGCTCTGAGCGGGTGTCGTATAATGGCATTACTCCAGCTTCCCAAGCTGATAACGAGGGTTCGATTCCCTTCACCCGCTCCAATCGAATTTTGGTCTCACGTCGTTTTTTTACGGGGGATGCAGTAAAGAAAAACCGGCCTTGATGGCCGGTTTTTTTGTGTCTGGGGTTTGGTTGAATCCAGTTCGTGATCCCGCTGATCGATAATCAAGCTTTCCCGCCGCTGTAGCGACTGCTCTGAGTCCGTTAGCGTTTTTTTCGAAGAATACGGGTTTATTATCAAATTTCATCCAGCATTATTATTTTCACACCTGTGAAAATTATCGTTTTCGCATAGGATCGACATTCTGTTAGCGTTTTTCTTGTCCCAGTAAAGGATCTCGTCAATGCAAGTCGGTTTCAAGACACTCGCGAACCGCTATGACATCGCACTGGCACAGCCTCTTCGCGTCGAGTCGATAATCGGCACTTCACGTGTTCGCCGCGAAAGCGACGGGAATGTGGAGAACCGGTATCCGCCAAGCTACCGGCCCACAGACGACTTCGCAGGACATTTCGAATTCGGCCTCAAGTACGAAGAGATTCATCTTGAGTTCTTCGCTCGCCTGTTTGCGGCAACAGGCCCGCAGCCTATCGAAGATTGGTGTCGACGAGAGCCTTTCGGCCTGTACGCCCGTCGCACCGGATTCCTCTACGAATGGCTGACAGGGGAACGTCTGGATGTGCCTGACGTGACCAATGGCGGCTATGTTGATGCCGTTTCGCCAAAAGATTACCTGACACGTAGCGAGGCACTGCGAACACGGCGTTGGCGTATCAACAACAACCTGCCGGGGGCGGCTGAGTTCTGCCCCTTGGTTCGTCGTACGGCGTCAGTGCAGAAAGCTCTGCAATTCAATCTGCCCGAGGCATTGAATGAGTTGGATCAGGCGTTCGGCGCCGACATCCTGATGCGTACGGCCAGTTGGCTGACGTTCAAGGAATCACGCGCGAGCTTTCTCATCGAAAAGGAAGCCGACCAGGCCGATCGCATCCAGCGGTTTGCCCATGTCATTGCCCAGTACTGCGGTCATATCGAAAACCCGTTGAGTGACGACAGCCTGCAGTCCCTGCAAGCCGGCATTCTGGGGCGTGACGCCATCGGACTGGGCTTGCGGCGCTCTCCTGTGTTTGTGGGGCAGGCCACGATGCGCGAGGACATCGTGCATTACATTGCCCCTCATTTTGCCGATCTTGCGCAGCTATTGGCAGGACTCAACGAGTTTGAGGTCGCAACGCGTGGCAAGGAGTCGCTGGCACGTGCCGCTGTGTTGGCGTTTGGCTTCGTGTATATCCATCCCATGCGGGATGGCAATGGCCGGATTCATCGCTTTCTGATCAACGACACTTTGATTCGGGATAAGGCCGTGCCCGACGGCGTGATACTGCCGGTGTCAGCCACAATTACCAGTTCGATCGACTTCAGGGCCGGCTACGATCGTACGCTCGAAGTGTTCTCGCGACCGTTCATGCGACGTTACGCGACGGCCTATCGGTTCGGCGAACTCGTGACCTATGAGGACGGCACTCTCAGCAACTTCATCTTCGATGAATACGAGGATGCGTGCTTTGCCTGGCGATATCCCGATCTGACTGAGCACGTCCTGTATACCTCACGCGTCGTCGAGCACACGATTCGAAAGGAAATGGCGGATGAAGCCAGAGTACTGGTGATCTTTCAGCGAGCTCAGGAGCAGCTAAAAGAAGTACTGGAGATGCCAGACCAGGACGCGAATCGCATTATCCGTTCCATCAAGGAGAACGGCTGGACGGTGTCCGGCAAGCTAAAGAAAGGGTACCCGCGGCTTGAAGATGAGGGCATGGCGGAACGCGTCGTGGAGGCCGTGCGTTCCGCGTTCGAGGATCGAGAGTTGGGGGCCGGCGAAGAGTGATTTTTGGCGGGTCCGGATAAGG
The DNA here is from genome assembly GCF_054898165.1 of Pseudomonas sp. Hz4. Classification (NCBI taxonomy): domain Bacteria; kingdom Pseudomonadati; phylum Pseudomonadota; class Gammaproteobacteria; order Pseudomonadales; family Pseudomonadaceae; genus Pseudomonas; species Pseudomonas sp. Hz4. Next base: position 4,690,386 of record NZ_CM142719.1, read on the forward strand.
CGGAGGGGGATTGGGAAAAAACAGCCCTGATGGCAGTCCAGGTAGCCGGTTTTTTTATGCCTGAAAATTGAGCTACGCGAGCGCTTGGAGGGTGGTAAAACCCTGCAATACAGAAAGCGCCTCATTTGAGGTAGTCCCTCGAACCCTCTCCTCACGTCCCCTAGACTCGTTTCCACCATCGATGCCCGAGAAGGTCCAGTAGTTATAGTGTTGATCATATAAATCCAGTGGGTATAGTAACCACCTAAGCACACCACAGGGCGGTGATGTGAATAGCCGATTTTTGATAGGCCAAATCGTTGCGGATGGCTGGTACTTGGTTCGAATCAGGGGAAGTCATCATCACTTTAAGCATCCGACCAAACCGGGGCTGGTGACAGTTCCTCATCCGAAAAAGGATCTGCTTAAAAAAACGGCCATGAGTATTTTGCAACAGGCGCTGCTTTGACGATCTCAATGCAGGGTTTCAGGAGGACAATGAATATGCTTTACCCAATTGCGATTTCAATGGGCGATGACGAGCACGCTTGGGGAGTGGAAGTACCGGATATTCCGGGGTGCTACTCTGCCGGTGACGATCTGGATGATGCGATGGCCATGGCTCGCGAAGCCATTGAGGGTCATTTCGAAATTCTGGCCGAAGACGGTTCGCCGATACCACCGGCGAACAAAGTCACTCTGCATGCGACCAATTCGCAGTACGCTGGTTGTACATGGGCAGTGGTGGACATCGATGTCACCAAGTACCTGGGCAAAGCCCAGAAGTTGAACATCACACTGCCGGGCTACCTGCTCAACCGCATCGACGAGTACGTACTGCACCATCCGGAAGAGAAAAGCCGTTCGGGTTTTCTGGCCTCGGCAGCACTTAAGGTGTTGCAGCAGAGCTGATGACCTTGTTTCAGCGATGCATCTACCGGCCCCGAGTGGCCGGTTTTTTTTGTGGGCGGGATTTGGTGAAATGTTGATTCTTCCTCTGTGATCAGCCACCACCGTCTACCAAATAAAGTGTCCATAGCCCATTTTTCTGGGCTCCGAGCGAAGTCGGCTTCCAGATAGGCAACGTCCTACACGACACTGGGAATTGTCCGTACACTTGCGCATTGCTGTGCCTTTGTCATGAGACCTATAGTCCGAGCGCGCCAAATGGCGTATCGGGTTTGGCGACTCGATGACTGGTACAGAAGCCTCCGGAAATCTCTCGGAGCGCTTTTGAACGCACTTGGCTGCCTTTTTTTGGTGGCTGTGCGTGGGAGACCCTAGGGTCTGCCGGTTTTACCATGTCCCGGTTCGCCAACCCACGTACAGCTACCACCCTATTGTTTGGCGACGATTGCGGCGACATCACCACCGATTCGGTGATTCTCAGCGACTTCGCAATGCTCTGCTGCATTCCCTTGCGCGACGGCTGCGATGTGCTGGACGTCATTGCTCGGCGTATGGATGCGCAATAGTTCTGCCGTGATACGGGGGTACCCCTTTCGGGGCGTCCTCAATTTGTAGCAGCTGGCGAAGCCTGCGTTCGACTGCTGCGCAGCCGAACGCAGGCTTCGCCAGCTGCTACAAAAAGTGTGTGTTGCCATTTTTTTCTGATCGGCAATACCCCTGAATGGCCGGCTCTCTTTGATATGAGCACTGCTTACAAATCCCCAACGCTCAACCCCGTTCCCCTTCCCCGCTCAACCCGCTAGCATCTCCCCTATCTTCAACCACCCTCTCCCCTGCGCGGCCATCAGCGAACACGCGCCATAAACTCTCCGAGGGAACCCAATCGGCCGCACATCAGGTGCCGCCCGTGAACGATCTCAACAGAGCCCCCCCAAAACATGACTCAAAATATCTACGACGATCCAGAATTTTTCCAGGGCTACAGCCAAATGGCCCGCTCCATTGGCGGCCTCGACGCAGCACCGGAATGGCCTGCGCTCAAAGCAATGCTGCCACCCATGAAAGGCCTGAAGGTGGTCGACCTCGGCTGCGGTTACGGCTGGTTCTGCCGCTGGGCCAGTGATCAAGGTGTCGATAGCGTGCTTGGCCTGGACGTCTCGGAAAAAATGCTGGAGCAGGCACGCAAGACTACGTCGGCGACGAATATCCAATACGCCCGTGCCGATCTGGAACAACTCGCCTTACCCGCAGCCAGTTTCGACCTCGCCTATAGCGCTCTGGCGCTGCACTACATCAAGGATCTCCCAGGATTGTTCGCCAAAATCCACGCGGCCCTTAAACCCGGTTCACGCTTCGTATTTTCAATTGAACACCCGATCTTCATGGCCCCGCGCAATCCGGGCTGGCTGATTGATAGCGAAGGTAACAAGCGCTGGCCGGTCGACAGTTATCAACTGGAAGGAGAGCGTGTGACCCACTGGTTGGCCGAAGGCGTGATCAAGCAGCACCGTACCATCGGCACCTTGCTCAATACGCTGATTGGCGCAGGTTTCAGGATCCAGCATGTCAACGAATGGGGACCGACCGATGCAGAAATGGCGGCGCAACCGGCCCTGGCCGAAGAACGGGAGCGACCGATGATGATGCTGGTCAGTGTTCAGCGCTGAGTGCCAAGCAAAGGGACAGATAACGTTCAGCGTGATCCGTCCCTTTTTGCACTAACGGGTCGCGACGATGAACAACCGCGGGAATGGCAATAGCACCGAACCATCGGTAAGGGCGGGATACGCCTGCTCGATTGCGGCTTGGTACTGCTTGAGGTATTGCGCTTTTTCCGCCTCATCCAGCGGTTCGAGAAATGGCCGCAATCCGCTGCCCTTGAACCACTCGACCACACCGAATGCGCCGCCCGCGAGCGGGTGATGGTAGGTGGTGCGCCACACGTCGACTCGAGTACAGTGCGGTCGCAGCATCGAGTAGTAATCGCTGGCGCTCGCCATTTCCGTGCGTTGCCCGGCGGCGTCCGCCAACTTGCTGGCCCACGGCCCATCGGCAGCGACTTTGCGCATCAAGCGGTGTGACGGCTCGTTGAGATTGTCGGGCATCTGAATGGCCAGGCTGCCGCCCTGAGTCAGTCGGGCGGCCAGCGAAGGCAGTAACTTCGCGTGATCGGGCACCCACTGCAACACCGCGTTGGCGAAAATCACATCGAACGGGCCGTTCTCGTTCCAGGTATCAATGTCAGCCGTATCGAATTGCACCTGCGGCAAGCGCTTGCGGGCGGCGTCGATCATATCGGTTGAACTGTCCAGTCCACGCACCGTGGCATTGGCGAAGCGCTCCACCAGCAATTCGGTCGAATTGCCGGGGCCGCAACCGATGTCGATTGCCGAGCGCGCTTCCACAGCGGGGATTGCGGCCAGCAGGTCACGCGCGGGCCGTGTGCGTTCATCTTCAAAAGCGACGTATTGTTTGGCGGACCAACTCATTGCGTTCTCCTGTCGGTGCGTTGTCATGGGCAGGGCAGATAACGGTTCGCTACGATACGCCGATCGATGTGCTCTGCCCTATCCAACCAATGGCGAACGATGTCAGTTGACCCAACCCCCTCGTTGCCAATACCCGCCATTATTACGTGGCTCCCAGTGCGGATGTACAACTGGCGCCGACATAACAATGAGAACTTCAATGAGCGGTTTTATTCGCCAAATCGTGTGAACTCATCACTAAACCGACCGTTCGTCTAACCAGCAGGCAAGCAATTTTGACAGCATGAAAATGGCATCTATAGTCCTGTCGCGGCCCGTCGGATGGAACCCGACCCGTTAATTTGCACGCTAGGAGCAAGGCCAGCTCATACCCGTGACAGGTGGGTTCCGCCCGTAGTGTTTTCGCAACGGCCGCAAGGCAAGCAAGCGTTGTTGTGCCTGGAAAGATGCCAGGCATTCACTATGAAAATGGAGCGTTACTATGTCTCGAGTCACGGATGTACTTGTTCCATCGACACTGAAACCATTCTGAAAAACTACCCGAACATCAGCAAGAATCCTGCGTCGCCAACGCTGATCGACGTCAATCATGTGTACATGGTGACCAATCAGAACAACGTAGTCAGCGGCCAGGCCGGCGGCGAACTCAACTTGAAAGCCCAGGTAGGCGACTTGATTCGCTGGCGTGAAACCAGTCTGTCGCAGAGCTTCGAGACGGCAGTGATTTTCTACAAGTTCATTGGCAACGTCTGCAACGACTTGATCTCCACACCCTCGCCGCGCAGGGCTACAGCGTGTGTTGCCGTTCCCAACACCAGCAACCCGTCGGTACCGAGCTGCCAGAAAGTCGATAACCATTACTGGTCTTCGGAAACCCTTTCGTGCGGTAGCGTGACCTACCACTTCCATTTCCTGATCGTGGATCGCGACTGCAAGATTGTCGGCTGCTGCTCGTGGGATCCGTTCATTACCATCCGTAATTGACGATGACCAGGCCCCTTGGCAAACGAGGGGCCTACCGAGTTCGTTGCCGCCTCGACAGGAACAGGATGTCTTGCATGAATCGAAGCGGCTGCCGTCTTGCATCAACATCATGAAAGGAATCCATGATGACTTCCGAACCGATCAAATCTCCTTCATCCAGTGCCGCGACCGCCAACAATGTGTTGCTGATCGTCGACGCCGAATCGTTGTTTTCACGGTATCCGCAGCCCAGTCTTGAGCCAAAAAAACCGACCAAGATTGCCCAAGGCTTCATCTTTGCCATCAGTGGCACCCAAACAACACAAAGTACAACAAATGACAGCTTAATGACGCTTACCGCCAGTAACGGAAAGGACTTCCATATCCGAGGCAGGACCGTCAGCCTGCTCGCCGAACACAGCGTGGTGTTCTACGAGATGTCTGTAGGTGATGCCGGGGTACTTTCACCGCCAGAACTGGTGGTTCACGCAAACCTGACTGTCCCCGCCCCCGACCCCGCAAACCCGACCCAACCGGGCAGCCAGACGGCCGATGATCATTACTGGCACTGCACGCAGTTGGCGACAGGGGTTGAGGCGTGCGAACTGAATTTCATGCTGATCAATAAAAACTGCGAGCCGTTGGGATACTTCAGTTGGGCGGTGGAAGTGAAGTTGGCGGAGTGAACAGAAATCCAAAAAAACCGGCCTCATGGGTCGGTTTTTCTTCGCCAGTCAGTAAGCGTGGCTAGTCGCAATACCCAACAGTCTTCTTCAAGTGATCCGGGTATTCGACTACTTATCTCCCTTCTCCTGCATCTGCACCGAAGACTTGGTGCCATCCGTGTTGTCCTTGGTTTCGTTATCAGAATTGTCGAAGCAGCCTTGCAACGCGAACAGGCAGAAGCAAAGGCAAAGGGTGCGGGCTTGGTTCATGTCGTTCTCCGGAGTCTAGGGATCTGAATATAGTGACCCTCGCCGTGGTGAGTTGGTTGCGCCGGATTGCGCCCGGCGCGATGAGCGTGGATGCCCCTGACAGAAAAGCCGATCTGGATGAATGATTAAATGTAAGCAGAATTTTCATCATGCCCGCGCTGTCACAAATTCAGACGCATCCCGATAAGGAACACGGCAATGAAATTCGCAAAGATCTCGCAAAAACTTGCCCTTTGGGCGGGCAGCCCCATGACGTTCATAGGGGCGATTGTTCTGATTTTCCTGTGGGGCCTAAGCGGGCCTGTTTTTCATTTCGACGACACCTGGCAACTGATCATCAATACTTCGACCACCATCATCACGTTCCTGATGGTGTTTCTGATTCAGAACACCCAGAACCGCGACACGGACATTTTGCACTTGAAGGTCGATGAGTTGCTGCGGGTGACGAAGGAGGCGCAGAACGCGATGCTGGGGCTTGAAGCGCTGGACCTCAAGCAGTTGGAAGCGCTGAGAAAGCAGTATCGGCAACTTGGCGAGGGCGAAACGATTTCACTGGACGGTACCGTCGCCCAGGACCACAAGAAACAGGATTTGAATGAATGTTGATCCAGGATTCGCGGGTGACCAGGTCACCCGCGCACCGGACACCTATCGGCTAGCTTGCAACGCCCTGGCCATTTGCAGGTGGTTCTGCAGTTTGGGCAGGGTTTCCTCGGCAAAGGCTTTGATTTCAGGCACGTCGGTGGTCTGCGCTTCCTGTTGAAGCTGTTCGATGGCTTCCTGGGTGGTTTTCACCTGACTGGCCGCGTAGGCCTGGTCGAAGCTCGCGCCGTCCTTCACTTGCGGCATCAAGGCTTTGGCTTTATCGACGACCACCTCGCGTGGTGCCACCGGCAAATCGAGTTGCTTGGCGATTTTCGCCAGATGCTGGTTGGCGGTGGTGCGGTCATTGATGACGACGATGGTGTAGTCCTTGACCTCTTTGGATTCGGTTTTCTGGTGCGCCAGGCGGCTGGCTTCGATATCGGCCATGCCTTTGGCCGACGCATCGTTAATGAATTCGGCGGGGGACTGGGCAAAGGCACTGCTGGCACACAGGCCCAATAATGTGGCAAAACTGGCATTGCGTAATCGGGTGGCCATCCGGCTCATGGTCGCGCCCTCCTCGTAAAAAATTCAAACGGGAGCTTACGCTCCCGCCTCTCAATCAAAACTACCTCCACCACTACTTCGACTTCTGACCACCTTTGCGGCCCATATCTGGTTTCGCAGGTTCTTTATCGACAGTCGTGGTGGTAGTTTTCCCACCTTTGCGACCGGCTTCAGACGCCTTCGTTCGATCGCTGGGGGGGTTTCCCGAGTTCGAGTTTCTTGAATTAGGCATGATTCTCTACCTCTTGGTGATGATCGCGGCGAGCAGGAGCCCGCATAGGATCAGAATTTCCAAGACCAAAAAGGTTTAGAAAACCTGGCATCGCCGCGACGAACGGTGACGAAACTCAGACTCCGGTGCGCAGGTGATGCTGGCGTTTTGCGGCGTACATCGCCTCGTCGGCGTGTCGGAACAACTGCTTTTCTTCAGTGCCGTGGTCGGGGTATCGCGCAACGCCGATGCTCGTCTGGATGATGAGGCTTTGGCCATCCAGGCGCAGGGGGTGAGCCAGGACCTGACGGATTTTTCCTGCCACGCTGTCGGCGTCTTCCGAGGCGTGGATGCTGTGCAACAACACCACAAACTCATCACCGCCGATGCGCGCCACCGTGTCAGTTTCGCGCACGCAGCCTTTGAGCCGATTGGCGACCGCTTGCAGCAGCATGTCGCCCACCGCATGGCCGTGAGTGTCGTTGACTTGCTTGAAGCGGTCGAGATCAACGTACAGCAGCGCCATTCGGCCAGAATCCGCGCGCGCCAGCGTCAACGAGGCTTTGAGCCGCTCACGGAGCAACTCGCGGTTGGGCAGCTGAGTCAGTTGATCGTATTGCGCCATGCGCTGCAGTCGGGCATGCAATTGCTTACGTTCGATGGCGGTCGCGACTTGGGCGCACACGTATTGCAGCAACTCCTTGTCCTGTTCGGTGTAGCGCTCGCCACCGGGCACGCTTTTAACGATCAGCGCACCGATGGTGCCGTTTTGTGAACTCAACGGCACGCCCAGCCAGCAGGGCGAATGCGGGCTCGCGACCAGCGCCGCAAACCCTTCTGGCAAGTTGCTCTGATCCGGGGTCAGCAGAATCGGCTGGCCACTGCGAATCACCTCGGCGCAGAGACGTCCAGTGATAGTCCCAGGCTGCTCGGGTTGCAGCTCATAGTCGTCGACGTGATAGGGGAAATTCAGCTGCGCGCAGTGTTCGTCATACAGCGCCACGGAGAAATTCAGTGCTGGCAGCCATTCACCGATGATCAAATGGATGTGCTTGAACAGCGCCAGCAAATCTTCCGCCGCGTGGGCGGCTTCGGAGATCGCATACAGCGCCGCTTGCCGGGACTCGGCCTGCTTGCGCTCGGTGATATCGCGCGCCACGGCGATGCGCAATTGGTCGACCTCCGACCAGCGTGCCGACCAGAGGATGTGCACCACTCGGCCATCCTTGCGCAGGTAGCGGTTTTCGAAATTGAGCTTGGGTTCGCCGTCCATGATCTCCCGCGCGGCGTCGAGGGTGCGCTGACGATCGGCGGGATGCACCAGGTCGATCATCGGCTGGCCGATCAGCTCTTCGGGGGTATAACCGAAAATACGCTCGCAGGCCGCGCTGACAAATACGAAGCGACCTTGTGTGTCGACCGCACAGACGGCGTCCAGCAAGAGATCGATGTAACTCGCCGACGGCGCGGAATTTCTGGTTGCCATGGTGCTGGGCGCATGTCCGAACAATGCAGCACTAAAAACCATCCCTGACCGGTCATACGCCCGTGCGATGACGTTGCCACTGACGCTTCCCTGCGATCAGTTTCAAGCCTTGTTCGTCAGCAGCCCCGGCAGTGCATGCGCCAGGGCGTTGATGGCGAAACCGATAAACATCACCCCACACAGCCGGGTGATCAACAGCTCATGGCGCTGGTACACGTTGCGCACCTGTCGCGCTCCGACAATAGCAATGAGGATAGCGTAGGCCATGAGGCCACCGACGAAGCTCAGGACAATCAACCACGGCAGCATCGACCAATGCAGCAATTCGGCACGGCTGGACAGCAGCGCGGTAAACGTCGCCACCGCCACCGGGTAAGCCTTCGGATTGGTCAGGCCAAACAGAATGCCGTGCCAGAACGGCTGCCGCGCCGGCCCCTGTGGCGCCTCGACACTGCTGCGACGAGCGCGAACCGCGCGCAGGCCGAGCCATAACAGATACAGCCCGCTGAGCACGCCCAGCACATCGAACGCGGTACTGCCAATTTCCCGCGCACCGACAATCGCGATCAGCGCAGTGCTGCACCACACCACATCTCCCAGCAAATGCCCGCAGAGAAACCCCGCCCCTGCCCTCCGACCACGCGCCGCACCGATGCCGAACACCGCCAACACACCCGGCCCCGGCGTGATGCCGTAGATAAAGCCCGAGGCGAGAACGGCCATTAGCAGCGATGGGGTCATGGGGAGTCCTGTTGCGTTGGGGTGAATGCTCGCAAGTCTATCCCAGGTCTCCGGGGATCGACTGACTGATCGTCGAAGAGCTTCATCCCCGCATACGGACGCTCGCGACAGGCTGCCAGCCGAGACGTCAGGTCACCGACGTGGGCTTCGAGCTTGTGGCCGTCCGGGTCGAGGAAATAGAAGGATGCGCCTTCGCTACGGTTGTCGCGCCATTCCTGCACGTTGGCCGATTGAAGGCGTTCGACGAACAAGGGAAATCCGCTGCGCTGACGGTGAAGGCGTAATGGGTGTAATCGGCGGCAGGCTTAGAGCTGCGTAGCGGATCAACAGACAGACAAAGCCACAAACCCGGCAGTGAAAGATAGGCGCCGGTGTCCCAAGAGGCTTCGAGGCGCAGCTGCAACAGATCTTGATAGAACGCCACGCTGGGGTTCAGGTCGGTGACGGCAAGGGTCAGGTGGTTGAGGCCGGTAAGCATGTTGTTAGTAACCTTTGAGTTCTTCAGGCACGACGTAATGTTTGCCATCGTAGCTCAGCGTAATCTGTGTTTTTTTCAGATCGCTGGTTTTAGAAAGGCATTCCTCGCCTTCACTATCCCGGCTCGGAGTGTCCGTTCAACCAATTGTTACGACAGACGAATGGAGGTAGCGTCCTCCCCTGCACGACGATGTAGTATGTTGTATTACAAACCACTACATCGAGACCGTCATGTCCGTCATGTCTTTACGTCTGCCAGACGAAATCGCCGATACCCTCGCCAATCTTTCCAAGGCCACTGGCCGCAGCAAGTCATTTCTTGCCGTGGATGCGTTACGTGAATACCTAGCACGTGAAGCCTGGCAAATCGAAGAAATTCAAAAAGCTCTGAAGGAAGCAGACGCAGGAGACTTCGCGACACCTGAGGAAGTGAAAACCATCTCCGATAAGTGGACTGCCAATGCGCGTTGAGTGGTTGCGTACCGCATTAAAAAATCTCGATGACGAAGCCGCTTATATAGCAATTGAGAATCCGAAAGCCGCAGCGGACTTCGTCCAAGCCATCCTTGCCAGCGTCGATCACTTTGCACGCTTCCCGGCAACCGGCCGTGAAGGCCGCCTGCCCGGCACTCGAGAATGGGTCTTGCCAGACCGACCCTATCTAATTCCCTATCGAGTTCGCCAAGGACGCCTGCAAGTACTAAGGGTCTTCCATACCAGACGTCTTCCGCCTACCAGTTGGTAAACACTACAAAATCAGGGCACTGGATAGAACGTCATCCGTGCCTAATCCCCTCCCCAATCCGCCCATTCAACCAGTTCAACGCCTGATCCCCGCCCCGCCGCTTGTGCCAAACCAACACAAACGTAAACGAGGGAATATGAAACGGCGGCGGAACAACAATCAACGACCGCTCATCAATCTCGCGCAGCCCACGTGAAGCAACGGTAAGAATCAGGTCCGTGCCGCTGATGAATTCCGGGGCAACGCTCCAGTGCGGCAGGCTGATCGCGACTCGGCGGCGTTCACGCAGCGCAGTCAGGACCCGTTCGATTTCCGGGGTGCCACTGCCGCGCATTTCCAGCAGGACGTGGGGTCGTGCGAGGTAAGTTGGCAGGTCGAGTACGCCATCGGCGGGCAGGCTGTTGCGGTCTACCAGACAGGCATAGTGCTCTTCGAACAGCGGGGTGTTGCGCAATTCGTTCGGCAACTCTGGAAAGACGCCTGCCGCCATGTCGATGTCGCCGTTGAGCACAGCATCGAGCATGCCTTCGCGGCTGGCATGGCTGATTTGCAGGTCGATGCCCGGCGCTTCCCGGCGCAAGGTCCGTATCAAACTCGGCAGGACGATGGCGGCGCCGTAGTCGGACATCGCCAGGCGAAAGGTGCGCTTGGCGGTCGCCGGATCGAAGGTATTCGGTGCCAGCAGCGATTGCACCTGAGCCAGGGCTTCGGCCAAAGGCGCCATCAACTCCAGGGCTCGCGGGGTTGGTACAAGGCTTGCGCCCGCCCGCACCAGTAAAGGATCGTCGAGCAGATCACGTAGTCGCGCCAAGGCATGACTGACGGCCGGCTGACTCAGGTGCAGGCGCTCGGCGGCACGAGTCACGTGTTGTTCGCTGAGCAAGGCGTCGAGGATCACCAGCAAGTTGAGGTCGATGCGCCGAAGATCATTCATCTGATGCATGTTCTGGATAGCAATTTGGAATTTAAATCTGCGCGACGAATACTCTAGAGTCCAGCAAAACCTGTTGGAGAATGACCATGAGTACGTTGCATTGGGCCGGGCTGTTGCTGCTGGCCGTGATTGCCGGGGCGGTGGTGCCCTTTCAAAGCGCGATCAACGCCAATCTCACGCGTGGGTTGGGTCATCCGTTATGGGCGACGCTCGCGTCGTTATTGGTGAGTATCGTGGTGTTGTTGCCGATTATGTTGGCGATGCGATTGCCGCTGCCATCCCTGGCGTTCATCACCAGGGCGCCGCTGTGGATGTGGGCTGGTGGTGCGTTCGGGGTGTGTTTTATCTCGTTGGCGCTGATGCTGCTGCCCAAGCTTGGGGCGTCGGGGTTTATTGCTTTGGCGCTGGCGGGACAGGTGGTGGCTTCGCTGGTGCTGGATCACTTTGGGTGGTTTGGGCTGGTGGAGCGGCAGATGACAGTACCGCGAGTACTTGGGGCGGTGTTGTTGATGGCGGGAGTGGTGTTGATTCAGTTCGGTGGCACACAGGGCAAGGTAATTATCGCGACGTCTTGAAGATCAAAAAATCGCAGCGTTCGCCAGCCCCTGCAAGGATGCGTGGTCCATGCAGGGGCTGGGGGTAGCCTGCGATCTTTTAAAACTTATCGAGCGTGCGCAGCTTTTGGGCAACCCCCACATCAGCAGTGCAACGGCGATCAGCGCAGCGACGCCGATGACATACAGCGCCGGCATGGTGCTGCCCGTCAGGTCCTTGATTCGCCCGACCATGACCGGGCTGACAATGCCGCCGAACTGGCCGAGGGTATTGATCACCGCGATCCCGCCAGCAGCCCCTGCGCCGGCACCGGCCAGCAATTTTGGCGGCAGGGTCCAGAAGTTCGGGATGGACGCGATGATCCCGGGTGTCCGATTGTTTTTGTTGTCTGGTTTATATATTCGTTATGACGCTTTTTTGTAGGAGCGAACGGTTCGGCGTCCCGACTTGCCCGCGAAGGCGGTATGTCAGTCGCCATCAATGCTGAGTGTCAGGCCGCCTTCGCGGGCAAGTCGGGACGCCGAACCGTTCGCTCCTACAGGGGGTTTGGTATGTTCAGGACGGGGTCGGATGCAAATCGCAATTGCGTCCAGCCTTGGCCAACTGACCGGGCACACCGTGGCTGTGCTCGCCCAGTTCGAGCCCCATTTTTTCGACGTTGAACAGCATCTGCCGAGCATGGTGCAACAAGGTTTCACCGGCCGGCGTCAGGGTCATGCCTTTCGCCTGGCGCACGAACAGGCTGATGCCCAGCGCTTCCTCCAACTCCGTCAGCCGCTTGCTGGCCGCGGACACAGCGATGGCTTCACGCGTGGCGGCACGGGTCAATGTGCCCTCCTCATGAACGGCGACAAACAATTGGAGAGTGATCAGGTCGAGGAAGCGGATCAGGCTTTTCTGCAGCATGGGAGGGCTCGATGCTTGGGTTCGGCTGAGCCGGCAGGATATCCCGGTTCCAAAGCAATTAGCCCACAACATCACGAGGCATCGCCCTACACATAAATCTCTTGTAACACTCAGCTGTACCGGAAACAGCCGATTCAAAGCCTTTACCGCGTTCTGTAAAGTCTGGAAACACACACAGACTGCAACACACCCATGGATCGTTTCACTCCAATCACGGTTTCTTCACCTCGGCAGTCTTTTTCCCAGTGGTCGCGCAAGGCAAGGCAGCCATTCGAATCACCCTGCGCGCCGACATGGAGCCGACGCTGATTCGACACTTTTGTGAACTCATCACCGAGCTTTTCGCACGCGTGGCCGGGAAATCGGCTGCTGAACTGGACCCGGGAAGCCTCGCAGGTTTCCTGGGCCGCAAAACGTCCTAAAAAGCGCTTCGAAAAATTTCCTCGATCTGACGCTGATCCGCCACTCGAGGATTGGTCACGCCACACGCATCTTTCAAGGCATTGGTGGCGAGGATCGGGATGTCGTTGAGCTTGGCGCCGAGCTCACGCAAACCAGCGGGAATTTCCACGTCTTTGGACAGGCTGCGGATCGCCACGATAGCCGCCTGGGCGCTCGCTTCCGGGGTGAAGCTGTGAACATCGACGCCCATTGCAAGGGCGACATCAGTGAGGCGATCGGCACAAACCAGTGCGTTAAAGCTCTGTACGTGGGGCAGCAGTACCGCGTTGCACACACCATGAGGCAAGTCGTAGAACCCGCCCAACTGGTGAGCCATGGCGTGGACATAACCCAGGGATGCGTTATTGAACGCCATGCCGGCGAGGAACTGCGCGTAAGCCATGTTTTCCCGCGCGGCCATGTCACTACCGTCACGGACGGCCAGGCGCAGGTTGTTGCTGATCAACGTGATTGCCTTCAGTGCACAGGCATCGGTGATCGGATTGGCGGCCGTGGAGACGTAAGCCTCGATCGCGTGGGTCAATGCGTCCATGCCGGTGGCAGCCGTCAGGCCCTTGGGCATGGCGACCATCAGCGCCGGGTCGTTGACCGACAGCAGTGGCGTGACGTTGCGATCGACAATGGCCATTTTTACGTGACGGGATTCGTCGGTGATGATGCAGAAGCGGGTCATCTCGCTGGCGGTGCCGGCGGTGGTGTTGATCGCGATCAGCGGCAGTTGTGGCTGGGTGGATTGATCGACGCCTTCGTAATCGCGTATCTGCCCACCGTTGGTCGCGCATAACGCGATACCTTTGGCGCAATCATGGGGCGAACCGCCGCCCAGGGACACCACGAAATCACAGCGGGTTTCCTTGAGCAAACCCAGACCGCTTTCGACGTTCGCGATGCTCGGGTTAGGTTTGGCGCCATCGAAGATCACCGAATCGATGTCCTGCAACGCCAGTTTATCGGCAATCATTTTAGCGACACCCGCCTTGGCCAGCCCGGCGTCGGTGACGATCAGCGCCTTGCGAAAGCCGTACTTGCGAATGGCGTCCATGGCTTCGTCCAGGCAACCAATGCCCATGATGTTCACGGCGGGGATGAAAAACGTGCTGCTCATGAGCGAGTCTCCTGGCTGGGGCCGAATCGGCAGCGCCGATCCAGCGAGTACCCACAGGATCGACCTATCGGCCGCGCAGTAACTTGATCTGGCTCAAGTCTTGGTCGTGATAAAGTCGCCGCCCATCAGACCCTTTGCTTTGAGACTTTGACCGCAATGACCGATTTCCAGGATGTTGATGCCCAACTTGAAGACTGGAACGCCTTGCGCACCACCGCCTCGTTCAGCGGCCTGCTGGTGGGCAACGGCGCCAGCCGCGCCGTGTGGGACGACTTCGGCTACGACTCGCTGTTCGAAAATGCCCGCACCGTCGAAGAAAAACCCCTGAGCCAGTCCGAGCTGAGCGTGTTCGACGCCCTGCAGACGCGCAGCTTCGAGCAGGTGCTCAGCGCGCTGAAAACCACCAGCCGGGTCAACAAGGCCTTGGCCGTGAGTTCCGCCGCACCGCGCAATCGTTACTACGCGATCAAGGAAGCGCTGATCAACAGCGTGCACGCGGTGCACATCCCGTGGCGGCTGGTGGTGCCCTCGACCCTGGCGGCGATCAATCAGGAACTGGGCCGCTACCGGACGGTGTTCACCACCAACTACGACCTGCTCAATTACTGGGCGATCCAGCATCAGCCTGACGCGATCACCGACCTGTTCCAGGGTGCAGAGCCCAGCTTCGATCTAAGCGCCACTACGACCGATAAAACCCGCCTGCTTTACCTGCACGGCGGCCTGCATCTGGTGCGCAATCAGGACGGCACGGCGCGCAAACTGATGTCGACCGAGGGCACGTTGCTCGGCAGCTTCGCGATCAACAACACGATCAAGACCCTCGACGATGTGCCGCTATTCGTCAATGAAGGTCCGGCGCAGGACAAGCTCAAAACCATTCGCAGCTCGGACTATCTGTCGTTCTGCTACGAGCAGCTACTCGACCATGGCGACGGGTTGTGCCTCTTCGGTCACGCCCTGGGTGAGCAGGACAGCCACATCATCCACGCCTTGCGCCAGGCGAAACCGCAGGGGGTGGCGATCTCGATTAACCCGCGCAGCAAGGCGTTCATTCAGCACCAGAAGCGGCATTACGCGAAGGTGTTTGAGGGCACGGGTGTGGAACTGCGGTTTTTTGATTCGAAGACCCATGCGCTCGGCAGCCCGAAGCTGACGGTGCCGGTCGAAGCCTGAACGATCAGCGGTGGATTCAGAGCACCGGCAAGGTCTTGTCCTTGATCACCGTGGTCGGCCCGTTGGCCTTTACGCTGGCGATGCCTTTATCCATCGCGGCAGCGGAGGCGTATGTCTCGCTGCTACCGATGATCTCGTGGTTACCGGCCTTGAGGTTGAAGTAAGGGCGGCCATCCTTGGTGGTTTTCTTCTCGTAGCGTTCATCCAGCGTGCTGTTGCTCTGAACCGACACGATGCCTTTGTCGGCGGCAGCGCGGGTGGTGTACAGCTCGCTGGTCAGAATGGTTTCCGCATTGGCGGCCTTCAATACGAACTTGAACTGACCATGGCTGCTTTTGCTGACTTCATACCATCCAGACATGCTCTTTCTCCTTGGCAAATGAGAGGTTTCGCGCTTCAGAGTAAAGACCAACCTGCCCTACTTCACCACCGAGCGCACCACCGATAACTCCGGCGCCTGCACCCGTCGCTGACTCAGATACCGCGTACAACTGACCCGCAAAAACGAGGCGAAATTCACCACCTCACCGCGGTAGTCCATCACCTCTTCATACAGTTTGGCGATCAACTGGTTGGTGGTCATGCCGTCGGCCTCGGCGATTTCGCTGAGGATGTCCCAGAACTGATTCTCCAGCCGCAGGGTGGTGACCACCCCGCAGATGCGCAGCGAGCGGGAGCGCGATTCGTAGAGGATCGGATCGGCTTTGACGTAGAGCTCGCACATGGACAGGTCCCTCGTTACAGCGTGATTTTGGTGCCCAGCAACCCGAGGAAACCGGCGAGCCAACTCGGGTGCGCCGGCCAGGCCGGAGCAGTGGCCAGATTGCCTTGAACATGACCTTCCGTCACCGGGATATCGATAAACGTACCACCGGCCAGGCGCACTTCCGGAGCACACGCCGGGTAAGCGCTGCACTCGCGACCTTCAAGAATCCCCGCTGCCGCCAGCAATTGCGCACCGTGACACACAGCGGCAATCGGTTTGCCGGCCTTGTCGAACGCTCGCACCAGCTCCAGGACTTTTTCGTTCAGGCGCAGGTACTCAGGCGCACGACCGCCCGGTACCAGCAGCGCGTCGTAGTCCGCGGCATCGACCTTGGCAAAATCGAAGTTCAGAGCAAACAGGTGGCCGGGCTTTTCGCTGTAGGTCTGGTCGCCTTCAAAGTCGTGGATTGCCGTGCGCACGGTCTGACCGGCGGTTTTGTCCGGGCAAACGGCATGCACCGTGTGGCCGACCATCAGCAGCGCCTGAAACGGCACCATCACTTCGTAGTCT
This sequence comes from Pseudomonas sp. Hz4, assembly GCF_054898165.1. NCBI lineage: Bacteria > Pseudomonadati > Pseudomonadota > Gammaproteobacteria > Pseudomonadales > Pseudomonadaceae > Pseudomonas > Pseudomonas sp. Hz4. The sequence goes on from NZ_CM142719.1 coordinate 4,706,890, forward strand.
TCGACGTAATCGCCGACCAGCATCAGAATTTTTTTAGCCGCCATGGGGAGGACTCCTCTGGGAAATATGGGGTCATGCAGGAGTATTCAAGGTAGTCCTTATCCAGAGGGTCGGGTAATAACCAGCTACTACCGCGTTATCGTTCTTCGCGGGCAAGCCTCGCTCCTACAGGATTGTGTCGATCCCGCGACCAACCGAAAACCTGTAGGAGCGAGGCTTGCCCGCGAAAGCGATTTTCGAACTGTACGGATAACTCTGCGCCTATCTGTAACAGCAGCAGACGCCGAGTTTATGGCTAGATGAAGACTCTTCCCGCCACCTCGATTCTGGTTGCCATCATGTCCTCGCGCGAAAACACCGGCATGGCCCTCGGCCTGCTCGGCGTGGTGATCTTCAGCCTCACCCTGCCCTTCACACGGATCGTCGTTCAGGAACTCCATCCGCTGCTCAACGGCCTGGGCCGTGCGCTGTTCGCGGCGGTTCCGGCGGCGTTGTTGTTGCTGTGGCGTCGGGAAAAATGGCCGACCTGGAAACAGGTCAAAGGCCTGACGCTGGTCATTGTCGGGGTGATCCTCGGCTTCCCTGTGTTGTCGGCCTGGGCCATGCAAACCTTGCCGGCGTCTCACGGCGCACTGGTCAACGGCCTGCAACCGCTGTGCGTTGCACTGTATGCCGCGTGGTTGTCCCACGAACGACCGTCGAAAGCCTTCTGGGCCTGCGCCGCACTGGGCAGTGCGCTGGTGCTCGGTTATGCGCTGATCAGCGGTGCCGGCAGTATTCAGGCCGGTGATTTGCTGATGCTCGGGGCGATTGCCGTGGGCGGCCTGGGTTATGCCGAGGGCGGCCGATTGGCCAAGGAGATGGGCGGCTGGCAGGTGATCTGCTGGGCGCTGGTGCTGTCGACGCCGTTGCTGATCGGGCCGGTGGTGTACCTGGCGTTGCAACATCAGGGCGAGATTTCGGCCAAGACCTGGTGGGCTTTCGGTTACGTCTCGCTGTTTTCGCAATTCATCGGCTTCTTTGCCTGGTACGCCGGGTTGGCGATGGGCGGCATTGCCCGGGTCAGCCAGATCCAGTTGTTGCAGATTTTCTTCACCATCGCCTTTTCGGCGCTGTTCTTCGGTGAACACATCGAGCCGATCACCTGGCTGTTTGCCGCCGGGGTGATCGTGACCGTGATGTTGGGACGCAAGACGGCTGTGCGCCCGGCGCAACCGGGCACGTTACCGGCAGACATTCAGGTCAAGCCTTAGCCACAAGCAGCCCATCGGCCCGCAGCAGGGTTTCGAGGCAATGTTCCGTGATGTGGTAGAAATCCTTCAGTTCCTGAATCTTCACCAGCAGCTGAGTCGGGTCCACCGGCTCGGCACGTTTGACCGCCAGGATCATTTTGTTCTTGTTGGTGTGGTCCAGTGAAATGAACTCGAACACCTTGGTCTCGTAACCGCTGGCTTCCAGGAACAACGCACGCAAACTGTCGGTGACCATTTCCGCCTGCTGCCCCAAATGCAGACCGTATTGCAGCATCGGCTTGAGCAGCGCCGGGCTCTGGATTTGCAGGCGAATCTGCTTGTGGCAGCACGGCGAGCACATGATGATCGAGGCGCCGGAACGGATACCGGTGTGAATCGCATAGTCGGTGGCAATGTCGCAGGCATGCAGCGCGATCATTACGTCCAGCTCGCTCGGCGCCACGCTGCGCACATCACCGCACTTGAACACCAGCCCCGGATGCTCGAGCTTTGCGGCTGCGGCGTTACACAGGTTGACCATTTCTTCGCGCAGTTCGACACCCGTCACCACGCCTTCGGCCTTCAAGGTGTTGCGCAGATAGTCGTGGATCGCGAACGTCAGGTAACCCTTGCCCGAACCGAAGTCTGCCACCTGCACCGGCTTGTCCAACGCCAGGGGCGAGGTGGTCAGTGCATGGCTGAAGACCTCAATGAATTTGTTGATCTGCTTCCACTTGCGCGACATCGCCGGGATCAGCTCATGCTGCTTGTTGGTGACACCGAGGTCGGCGAGGAACGGTCGGCTCAGGTCGAGGAAGCGGTTTTTCTCGCGGTTGTGCTCGGCGGACGGCACCTCGCGCAATTGCTGAGGTTTGCTCTTGAACAGCGAAGACTTGCCCTTCTTGCTGTATTCGAGCTGGGCTTCGTCAGTCAGCGACAGTAAATGCGCGTTTTTGAACGACGCCGGCAGCAGCGCAGCGATAGTCGCTACGCCCTCGGCAATCGGCAGATTCTTGGTGATGTCGCGGGTTTTGTAACGGTAGACGAAGGACAGGCAGGGCTGATCCTTGACCGTCAGCTGTTTGATGATCAGCCGCTGCAGGTCCGCCTCAGTGCCGACGTACTTGGCCAGCACCAGTTTGATGAAGGCGTTGTCGTCGAGGCTGGATTGCAGCAGGTCGATAAACTGGGCGTGGTGATCCGGCGCGAGGCTGGCGGGGGTGGCGGTGACAGACATGGGAAAAACGGCCTCGGGCGGTGCGGATCGGGGAATGGCGGGTATTTTAGGGGGGATGGGGATTGAGGGCACGGGTAATTTCCCGAACGGTGCGATCTGTAGCAGCCGGACGCAGGCTGCGCCAGCTGCTACAGGGCACGTGTCGTTGCTGAAATCCGGCTCCGTCAGCCCAACACCACCAACCGATTCGGCAACTCATTCCTCACATGCGTCACCGGCACATGCACCTTCAGCAACTCGCCGCAGGCCTCCACACACGTCACAAACCCCTGCAACGTCTGCCCTTGCTTCACCTGTTGAGTAAACGCCGCGACAATCGTGTCCCAATTTTTGTTATCCAGGCGCTTCGAAATCCCCTCATCGACCAAAATCTCCACATAGCGCTCGGCTTCGCAGACAAATATCAGCATGCCGGTGCTGCCCACCGTGTGGTGCAGGTTTTGCTCCAGAAACTGCCGGCGCGCCAGGTTCGAGGCGCGCCAGTGACGCACCGAGCGCGGGACCAGGTGCGTGGTGATTTTCGGAATCCGGAACACCAGGCACAGCACGATGAAGGTGATCCATTGCACCAACAGCAAGCTGTGCAGAGTCAGCCAGCCCGTCAGGTAATGCACGATACCCGGTACCACTAGCGCCACCAGGCTGGCCCAGAGCAGCGGGATGTACGCGTAGTCGTCGGCGCGGGCCGCGAGCACGGTCACCAGCTCGGCGTCGGTGTCGCGCTCGACCCGGACAATTGCCTCGGCGACTTTGCGTTGTTCGTGTTCAGTCAGTAATGCCATGTTTAAGAATGCCCACTCGCTATAGTTGTTACCTGCAGTGTGATCACCAGCCGCCTGACGAACCGCCGCCCCCGAAACTGCCCCCGCCGCCGCTGAAGCCCCCGCCTCCGCCGCCGCCACCAAAACCACCGCCGCCGAACCCGCCGCTCGAACCGCCTCGGCCACCACCACCGCTGGGCAGGATCCCGAGCATCTGGCCGACAAACATCGTCAGGATGAACAGCATCACCAGAAACACGAATACCCCCGGATACCGCGAAACGAAGTCGCTTTCCTGATTGCCTCCGGAGTCATACACAGTGGACGGCTCATCCAGCGGATTGCCGCCCAGCACCACGAGCATCGCCGCGACCCCGTCGCTGATGCCCTTGCTGAAGTTGCCGGTTTTGAACGCCGGGGTGATCACCTGATTGATGATCACAGAACTCTGCGCATCGGTCAGACGATCTTCCAGGCCATAACCGACTTCAATCCGCAGCTTGCGATCGTCACGCGCAACGATCAGCAGCGCGCCGGTGTTTTTGTCCTTCTGGCCGATGCCCCAGTAGCGCCCCAGTTGATAACCGAAGTCCGCTATGTCGGTGCCCTGCAAATCCGGCAACGTGACCACCACCAGTTGCTCGCCAGTGGCTTTTTCATGGGCCTGGAGTTGTTGCGTCAGCTGCTCGCGCACCGACGGCTCGATCATCTGGGCGTTATCGACCACCCGTCCGGTCAGTTCCGGAAACTTCAACTCGGCCTGGGCCGTCAGGGCAAACACCCACAGCAACAGCACCAGGCCAACTTTTAACACGCGCATTGGCAACCTCATCCGTGGTGACGCTACAAACCCATCCCGGTACTTACTTGAATTTCACTTCTGGCGCTTTTTGCGCATCGGGGCTGGTGGCCTCGAAGGTTTCGCGGATCGGCAACTCGCTGTACATCACCGTGTGCCACAGGCGACCGGGGAAGGTACGGAGTTCCGTGTTGTACTTCTGCACCGCGAGGATGAAGTCGCGACGCGCCACGGCGATGCGGTTCTCGGTGCCTTCAAGTTGCGATTGCAGGGCCAGGAAATTCTGGTTGGCCTTGAGGTCCGGGTAACGCTCGGACACTACCATCAAACGGCTCAAGGCACCGGTCAGCTGATCCTGGGCCTGCTGGAACTGTTTGAGCTTTTCTGGATTGTCGAGCGTGCTGGCGTCCACCTGAATCGAAGTGGCCTTGGCCCGGGCTTCGATCACCGCGGTCAGGGTTTCCTGCTCATGCTGCGCGTAGCCCTTGACGGTTTCCACCAGATTGGGGATCAGGTCGGCGCGGCGCTGGTACTGGTTCTGCACCTGGCCCCACGCGGCCTTGGCCTGTTCGTCGAGGGTCGGGATCGTGTTGATGCCGCAGCCGGCCAGCAGTGTGGTCAGCAACATCAAGGCTGCAACCTGCAGGCTCGACCGATAGTGGTGTCGTACATTCATCTGGTTGACGCTCCCTTGCACATTCCGTTGAAAAACGACCTTCGAACTTTGAACCCGGCTCTTCGGGCATAATCTGCGCCGCCACTGGATTGCATCGCGCCAATGGGCTAAAAGATGCCCCAGCGCTAAAACATCGCGCAAGTGTGCCTGCATTTACCTGAACAACAATAGTCGCTCCCTAAATTTTGGCTGACCGGCGCGTATTCACTGCCGTTTAGGCTTTAGAGAAACCATTCATGAAGAAGCTGTGTTTGCTGGGCCTGCTCGTCAGCCTGGCCAGTCATACCGTATTGGCCGCCACGACGCCCGCACCGCTGGAAAACAAGGACGCGTTCATCAGCAACCTGATGAAGCAAATGACCCTCGATGAAAAGATCGGCCAGTTGCGCCTGATCAGCATTGGCCCGGAAATGCCTCGGGAGATGATCCGCAAGGAAATCGCTGCCGGCAACATCGGTGGCACGTTCAACTCGATCACCCGCCCGGAAAACCGTCCGATGCAGGACGCGGCCATGCGCAGCCGGTTGAAGATCCCGATGTTCTTCGCCTATGACGTGATCCACGGCCATCGGACCATTTTCCCGATCCCGATAGCCCTGGCCTCGAGCTGGGACATGGACGCCATCGGCCTGTCCGGGCGCATCGCCGCCAAGGAAGCCGCGGCTGACAGCCTGGACATCACCTTCGCGCCAATGGTCGACGTCTCCCGCGACCCGCGTTGGGGCCGGACGTCTGAAGGCTTCGGCGAAGACACGTATCTGGTTTCGCGCATCGCCGGCGTCATGGTCAAAGCCTTTCAGGGCACAGGCGCGAACGCGGCCGACAGCATCATGGCCAGCGTCAAGCACTTTGCCCTGTACGGCGCGGTCGAGGGCGGTCGCGACTACAACGTCGTCGACATGAGCCCGGTCAAGATGTTCCAGGACTACCTGCCACCGTACCGTGCGGCAATCGACGCCGGTGCTGGCGGGGTGATGGTCGCGCTGAACTCGATCAACGGCGTGCCAGCCACCGCCAACACCTGGCTGATGAACGACCTGTTGCGCAAGCAATGGGGCTTCAAAGGCCTGGCCGTCAGCGACCACGGGGCGATTTTCGAGCTGATCAAGCATGGTGTTGCTCGCGATGGTCGCGATGCCGCGAAGCTGGCGATCAAGGCCGGCATCCACATGAGCATGAACGACACGCTCTACGGCAAGGAACTGCCAGGGCTGCTGAAGGCCGGTGAGATCCAGCAGAGCGACATCGACAACGCCGTGCGTGCGGTGCTCGACGCCAAGTACGACATGGGCCTGTTCAAGGACCCGTACCTGCGCATCGGCAAGGCTGAAGATGATCCGGCCGACACTAACGCCGACAGCCGCCTGCACCGTGCCGAGGCTCGCGACGTTGCGCGCCGCAGCATGGTGTTGCTGAAGAATCAGGGCGAAACCTTGCCGCTGAAGAAAACTGCGAAAATCGTCCTGGTCGGTCCATTGGCCAAGGCACCGATCGACATGATGGGCAGCTGGGCCGCCGCTGGTAAACCCGAGCAATCGGTGACTCTGTTTGATGGCATGACCAACGCACTGGGCGCGCAATCGACGCTGATCTACGCCCGTGGCGCCAACATCACCAGTGACAAGAAAGTCCTCGATTACCTGAACTTCCTCAACTTCGACGCACCGGAAGTGGTGGACGATCCGCGTCCGGCTCAAGTGCTGATCGACGAGGCGGTGAAAGCCGCCAAGGACGCTGATGTCGTGGTGGCAGCGGTCGGCGAGTCCCGTGGCATGTCCCACGAGTCGTCGAGCCGCACCGACCTGAACATCCCGGCCAACCAGCGCGATTTGATCAAGGCCCTGAAGGCCACCGGCAAACCGTTGGTGCTGGTGTTGATGAACGGCCGTCCGCTGTCGATTCTCGAAGAGAAAGAACAGGCTGACGCGATTCTGGAAACCTGGTTCAGCGGTACCGAAGGCGGCAACGCCATCGCCGACGTGCTGTTTGGCGACTACAACCCGTCGGGAAAATTGCCGATCACCTTCCCGCGCTCGGTGGGTCAGATTCCGACCTACTACAACCACCTGAGCATTGGTCGGCCGTTCACGCCGGGCAAACCGGGCAACTACACCTCGCAGTATTTCGATGACACCACAGGGCCGCTGTTCCCGTTCGGTTTCGGTCTGAGCTACACCGACTTCAGCGTGAGCGACATGGCTCTGTCATCCACCACGCTGAACAAAACCGGCAAGCTTGACGCCAGCGTCAGGCTGAACAACACCGGCAACCGCGACGGCGAAACCGTGGTGCAGTTGTACATCCAGGACGTGACCGGCTCGATGATCCGTCCGCTCAAGGAACTGAAGAACTTCCAGAAAATCATGCTCAAGGCCGGCGAACAGAAAGTCGTGCACTTCACCATCACCGAGGATGACCTGAAGTTCTTCAATGCCCAGCTCACGTACGCGGCGGAACCGGGCAAGTTCAATGTGCAGATCGGCCTGGACTCCCAGGACGTGACGCAGCAGAGCTTTGAACTGCTGTAATTCTTGAAGCAACACATAACCTGTGGGAGCGAGCCGGCTCCGGGCGGCGTTCCGACGAAAGCATTTTGTCATTCAACATTGATGTTGCATGACACTCCGCCTTCGCGAGCAAGCTCGCTCCCACAGTGGTTTTAGGGTGTTGTCGAAAGCGGGTTCAGCCCCGTCGATCCAGCAGATTCACCACCAGCCGATCCACCCATCCCCACACCCGTTGCTTCACCCGCCGCCACAGCGGTCGGCGTTTCCATACCTCCAGGCTGACTTCCTGACTCTGCGCAAAGTCCTTCTCAAAACTCGCCGCCACCGCCCGCGTCAGCCCAGGGTCCAGCGCCTCAAGGTTGGCTTCCAGGTTGAAACGCAAATTCCAGTGATCGAAATTGCACGAGCCGATGCTTACCCAGTCGTCGATCAGGACCATTTTCAGATGCAGGAAACACGGCTGGTATTCGAAGATCTTCACCCCGGCCCTGAGCAATCGCGGGTAGTAGCGATGCCCTGCATAACGCACCGACGGGTGATCGGTGCGCGGCCCGGTCAGCAGCAGACGCACATCGACACCCCGGCCAGCTGCCCGGCGCAATGAACGACGGACTTTCCAGGTTGGCAGGAAATACGGCGTCGCCAGCCAGATCCGCCGCTGGCCGCTGTTCAGCGCGCGAATCAGCGATTGCAGGATGTCCCGGTGCTGGCGTGCGTCGGCATAGGCGACCCGGCCCATGCCCTCGCCCATGGACGGCACGCGCGGCAGACGCGGCAAGCCAAAATGCGCAGCGGGTTTCCAGGCACGCCGATGCCGGTTGGCGATCCATTGGCGGTCGAACAGCGACTGCCAGTCGATGACCAAGGGGCCGGTGATTTCCACCATCACTTCGTGCCATTCGCTGGTGTCTTCGCCCGGCGTCCAGAACTCATCAGTCACCCCGGTGCCGCCGACCACCGCCATGCTTTGATCGACCAACAACAGCTTGCGGTGATCGCGGTAGAAGTTGCCCACCCAGCGCCGCCAGCTCAGGCGATTGTAGAAACGCAGCTCCACACCCGCCGCCGCCAAACGCTTACGCAAGGTCAGGGTGAACGCGAGGCTGCCGTAATCATCGAACAGACAGCGCACGCGCACGCCACGTTCGGCAGCCTGGACCAACGCCTGAACCATCGCCTCGGCACAGGCTCCCGCCTCCACCAGGTACAGCTCCAGCTCGACCTGTTCTTCGGCACGGGCAATCGCGACCAACATCCGCGGGAAAAACTGTGGACCGTCGATCAGCAGTTCAAAACTGTTGCCTTCACGCCAGGGGAAAATTGCACCAGCCATGTCAGCGCGCCGTGAAAATCAGTACCGCGCTCACCGGCACCGACAAACTGATGGCCGACAAACCGGCGACCTTACGCAAGTTTTCCAGGCCGGGGGCCAGATCGAAATCCGCGGCATTGATGATCAGCGGTTCGAGAGTCACCACCTGGAAGCGTCGGTCATCGAGACGGGTTGCCAGCAGTTCGGCGGTGTATTCGTGTTGTTTGCCATGAAGGTTGACGGTCAACGGCAGGCGTAATTCCAGTTGCGCACCGGGCGCCAGATCGTTGATCGGCCGCAAATCGATCTGCGCGGTGATTAGCGCTTCGGGGAAGGTCTGGATGTCAAACAGGTCCTTGCGCATGCGTTCATCGCGCAGCGGGATGCCGCTGTTGACCGAGTCCAGCTCGACTTCGACCTCGGCCAGGCCCTTGGGACTGACCTTGCCATGCAGCACCAGAAAGCGCTGCACTTCGCAGATGTTGGTGTTTTGGGTGCTGATGAACGACAGCCGCGAGGACTCGCCGTCCAGATACCAATCGGCATGGGCCGACAGGGCGGCGCCGGCCAGCAGCAGGAAGGCGAGGGTTTTGCAGAGGGAGCGGTTGAACATAGAGACTCGTGGGGCAGATAAACCTGCACGAACCTTAACTGGCCTGAAGCAGGTTGCAAACACACCGTTACGCCAACTCGCCACAAATGCCTATTCAGCACAACAAAACTTCGTGCATTCAGGGTTGCAGGCGGCAGCCTTGGCGCTCGCCGACCCACTCAGCGCTGTTGCTGCGACCCATGCCACTGACGGTGACACGCTTGCTGGCGGCGTCATCGGTAAAACCACTGGTCGGCAGCCATTGCTTCACATAGCTGTGGCAGTACTCGGCCGGGTTGTTCATCACGTATCGGCACGAACAATATTCCTTGGTGGTGTAGGCGCTGATGATGTCCGGGAACGCCCACAGCGCGGCGCGTTCTTGCCAGACCCAGCCGAGCAAGGCGATCAGCAGGATCAACAACAGCGTGCTGAACGGGCGGCGACGAACAAGGCTGCGGCGGTTCATGGCTGCACCTTCGCGGCAAATGCCTTGAGCGCGAGTTTGAGCAACTCGTTGTGCTGGTAGCTGGCGTCGCGGTCATCGCCATAGCGCACGATTACCAGGTTTTCGCCGGGAATCACGTACATCGCCTGACCCCAATGCCCCAGCGCGGCGAAGGTGTCGTCGGGTGCATCGGGCCAGGGTTTTGCCGCGCCCTCCACCGTGCGGTTAAGCCACCAATGGCCGCCGGGCACGGCGTCGTCCTGATTGGCTTGATAGTGGGCGAACGGTTCGCGGTTGAAAGTGGTCCAGTCCTTGGGCAGCAATTGGCGCTCGCCCCAACGGCCGTCGCGCGCCATCAGCAAACCGACTCGGGCCAGATCCCTGGCGGTGAGATAGGCATAGGATGAGGCGACGAACGCCCCCGTGGCATCGGTTTCCCAGACGGCGTGACGAATCCCCAAGGGTTCGAACAGAGCGGTCCATGGATAGTCCGGATAGCGGCTCGGGCCGACGATGTTTTTCAGCGCGGCGGACAACAGATTGCTGTCGCCGCTGGAGTAACGGAATGCCTGACCGGGTCTGGCGTATTCTGCGTGATCGGCGGTGAACTCAGCCATGTCCTGGTGGCCACGGGTATAGAGCATCGCAACCACCGAGGATTTCAACGGCGCGTATTCATAGTCTTCCTGCCAGTCCAGGCCCGAGGCCCAGTGCAGCAGATCGGCGATGGTCATCGCCGGGTGCTTTTCCAGCGGTGGATAAAACTTCAGCACCGGGTCCTGGAGTTTGAACAAGCCCTCGCCATAGGCCACGCCGAGGACCGTGGCCATCAGGCTTTTGCTGATGGACCAGGTCAGGTGCGGGGTGTCGGCAGTGGTAGGGCCGGCGTAGCGTTCGTAGATCAACTGGCCGTCGCGGATCACCAGCAAGGCGTCAGTGCGGATGCCTTTTCGGGTGGCCTCATCACGGGGTGGGAAGGCGTAAGTCTCCAGGGCTTGAAGCGCCGGCCCGGTGACTGTCGGGTCGGTCGACCATTGCTCGGCAGGCCAGTTTTCGGCGTGGGCCGTGAGGCTGAACAACAGCCCGAAAATCAGCGACAAGCCTTTGAACATGGTGGGCGCTCGGGGGGATGGAACTGCTGAGCCTAGTCGAGATAAATGACAGTCTGAAATGTGTGTCGCCAATGAGGCCGCCTTCGCGGGCAAGTCGGGTCGCCGCACCGTTCACTCACCGGGTTTGCGCATACCGTGTAGGAGCGAGCGGTGCGGCGACCCGACTTGCCCGCGAAGGGGCCAGTCAATCCAGCGAAGATCCAGCGAGTGCCTTGGCCAACCGCTTGCCCCGCGCCCCCGCCGCCAAATCCATCACGCCCTGATCGCGCTGCCACATCGCGGCCCAATGCTGCGGACCATCGGCCAGTGCCTGAGTCACCTCAGCCCTCAGTCCATCGAACTGCGCAAACAAGCCACCGAGCAACACATGCCCGGACGGATTATTCGGCGCCTGCCGGCTGACTTCCGCACACCCGGCCAGCAGCGCCAGCAAACGCAGTTGCAAGGTTTGCGGCCAGTCGCTGTCCTGACCGATGCCGTACAGCCAAGCGGTCATGGCACTCAGCACATAGATGTCTTCAAGGGTACGGAACGGTTTGATGTAAGCCTCCCAGCCATCCCCCGCCAACAATTCGCACTGAGCGTTATCGAGAAACAGCCGACCGTGACTGATGTCCGGCATCAACGGGATCGCCGGGAGTTTTTCCAGGCGCACGCCCGGTTCATCGGGATAGACCACCGCCAGGCTCAGGCGCGGTTTTTCGCCAGGTGCTTCACTGCGGGCAGCGATCAGCAGCCAGTCGGCGGCATCGCCTGCGGTGACAAAATCCTTGCGCCCGCTCAGACGCAAATCGCTGAGACGGGTTTGCATGTCCGCCACCCTCAGGCTGCGCTGTTCAGTCGCGCATAACGCGCCGAGGCTCAGCGGCGCGCTCGGCCAAAGCATGCGCAACGCCGCCTGATACCCCACCAGAAACGCCAACCCCGGCGTCGACATCAAACGTCCGCCGGCCACCGCCAGTTCGAACGGTGTGACATTGCCCAACGGGTGCAACAAGGTCGCGAACCCCTCGCCCAGGTCCGGGTTGGCGGGCAGACGATCGCGGCGGCTCAACAGGTTTTGCCAGGGCATAAGGGGCTCCTCGTGGGCTGTCATATAAGCATCACCAAAGCTTCATGGCGATGACACCGGGGCTACATAGCCTGACTTTGCACAACACGGCTGCATAAAGAAAGTCGATCGGCTGCAACCCAAGACGGGTGACCAGCCCGTACGGAGATTCGCAATGACTCAGATCGCCCGCATCAGCGACACCGGCAATGAACGCCGCCTGCAAGCCGAACGCCTGGTGGGCGCCGAGGCCTTGCAGGAAGCCCAGGCCCTGCGCTTCAACGTGTTCAGCGGCGAATTCAACGCCAAGCTGAAAGGCGCCGAGCTGGGTCTGGACATGGATGACTATGATGTTCACTGCGCCCACATCGGCGTGCGTGACTTGAACACCGGGCGTCTGGTGGCGACCACCCGTTTGCTCGACCACACGGCTGCCAGCAGCCTGGGCAAGTTCTACAGCGAAGAAGAATTCAGCCTGCACGGCCTGGTCCACTTGAAAGGCCCAATCCTGGAAATCGGCCGCACCTGCGTCGACCCCGCCTACCGCAACGGCGGTACCATTGCCGTACTGTGGGGAGAACTGGCCGAAGTGCTGAACCAGGGTGGCTACAGCTATTTGATGGGTTGCGCGAGCATCCCGATGCAGGACGGCGGCATTCAGGCCCACGCGATCATGCAGCGCCTGCGCGAACGCTACCTGTGCACAGAGCACCTGCGGGCCGAACCGAAAAAACCGCTGCCGAGCCTCGACATCCCGTCCAACGTCATCGCCGAAATGCCACCGCTGCTCAAGGCCTACATGCGCCTTGGCGCGAAGATCTGCGGCGAGCCGTGCTGGGACGAAGACTTCCAGGTGGCCGACGTGTTCATCCTGCTCAAGCGCGACGAACTTTGCCCGCGTTACGCTAAGCACTTCAAGGCGGCTGTTTGATGAGCCGGTTACGGGTGTACGCGCGGATTGCGCGAGTGTTGGTGGTGGTGACATTGGGGTTGTGCATGGCCGGTGTATTCGGGCTGTACGAACGTCTGGGGATCGCTCATTCGATGGTCCGCCGCCAACGCTGGTCGCGGTTCTTCATGGCGCGGTTGAGCAACGCCCTGCCCTTTCGCGTGACTGTGCACGGTGAATTGCCGAAAGCGCCGATGCTGTGGGTCAGCAACCACGTGTCCTGGACCGACATTCCACTGCTGGGCATGCTCACGCCGCTGTCGTTCCTGTCCAAGGCCGAAGTGCGCACCTGGCCGGTGGCGGGCTGGTTGGCGGCCAAGGCCGGTAGCCTGTTTATCCGTCGCGGTTCAGGTGACAGTCAGTTGATCCGCAAACAGATGACCCGTCATCTGGAGCAGGATCATCCGCTGCTGATGTTCCCGGAAGGCACCACCACCGATGGCCGTTCGCTGCGTACTTTTCATGGTCGCCTGCTGTCTGCGGCGATCGATTCCGAAGTGAAGTTGCAGCCGGTGGCGATTCGTTATCTGCGCGACGGTGAGCTAGATTTGCAGGCGCCATTCATTGGCGATGACGATTTGCTCTCGCACCTGATGCGCCTGTTTGCCAATGATCGGGGTGAGGTGGAAATTCATCTGCTCAAACCGATCGCTTGCGAAGGTCGCGAGCGTGCGGCGCTGGCGTTCGAGGCACAGCAGGCGGTGCAGAAGGCGTTGTTTGGGGCGATTGCGCAGGCGCAACCGGAACCGCTGCGCCCCGCGATCGCGGCCTGACACAATCTCTGATTCAACAGAGAAACCTGGGAGCGAGCTTGCTCGCGATAGCTATCGAACAGTCAACATCAATGCTGACTGTTATGGCCTCATCGCGAGCAAGCTCGCTCCCACATTGACTCGTGCAAACTGCTGAAGCTGCGGATAGAACAACCGAAAGTCATCACTCAACGGCTCATACAACACCCGCAATTCCTGCATCGCTGCGGCCAGTTCCTCCGGTCGCGTCAACCGCCGCGAAATCCCCCGCAGCACCTGCTCCAGCACCGCGAACTCCCGGTAAGAACCCAACCAGTCACTGGCCATCATGTGCGGCGCGATCTGCGCCAGACGTTCCGGCAATTGCGGCTCTGCGGACAAAACCCGGTACACGTCCGACGTAAATTGCTCCAGCGGCCGGTCGGCGTACAGCGTCCAGTCACGCGCCAGGCAATGGTCGAAAAAAACGTCGAGCACGATCCCGGCGTAGCGCCTGCGGGTCAGGGAAAACCGCGACAACGAAACGTCCACCAACGGATGGCGGTCGGTAAAGACATCGATACTTCGATGCAGCTGGATGGCTGCTTCAATCTCCGGATCGAACTGCCCTTGCAGCCGCCCTTTGACGAAATCGCCATACAGACTGCCGAGCAATTGACCGGGGCGCTGGCCACCGAGGTGAAGATGTGCGAGATAGTTCATGCCGTGCAGCTTAGCACTGCGCATCAAATATCGTTATAACCCGATATACCGATTTAGGCGGTCGTCAGACCAAAATCATATTTGTATATCGCGAAGTACCGATTTAAAGTTCGCCTCATCGCGATATAGCGTTTTAATCATCACGAGCCCAAACCATGACCATCGACCTCGACGAAATAATAAAAGCCCTGGCACACCCAGTACGCCGAGACATCCTCACCTGGCTGAAAGACCCCAAAGCCCAGTTCCCGGAACAGATCCACAACCACGAGTACGGCATTTGCGCCGGACAGATCGATCAACGCTGCGGCCTGTCGCAGTCGACCGTGTCCGCCCATTTGGCGAACTTGCAACGGGCGGGGCTGATCAGCAGCCAGAAAGCCGGCCAATGGCACTTCTTCAAACGCAACGAGGACGTGATTCAGGCGTTCCTCGACGCCATCGTCAAGGAGCTCAGCGCTCCGACCAGGAATTAAACAATGCCCCTCTCGCTACTCATTCTGGCCTTGAGCGCCTTCGCCATCGGCACCACCGAGTTCGTCATCATGGGCTTGCTGCCCGACGTGGCAGCTGACCTCGGCGTGTCGATCCCTGGCGCCGGCTGGCTGGTGACCGGTTACGCCCTGGGCGTGGCCATCGGTGCGCCGTTCATGGCACTGGCCACTGCCAAATTACCGCGCAAGGCTGCACTGGTAGTGTTGATGGGCATCTTCATCATCGGCAACCTGCTCTGTGCAATGGCGACTGATTACAACGTGCTGATGTTTGCGCGTGTGGTCACCGCCCTCTGCCACGGTGCGTTCTTCGGTATCGGTTCGGTGGTCGCAGCAGGTCTCGTTCCGGCGAATAAACGCGCTTCGGCCGTGGCTTTGATGTTCACCGGTCTGACCCTGGCCAATGTGCTCGGCGTTCCGCTGGGCACCGCGCTCGGTCAGCAAGCCGGCTGGCGTTCGACCTTCTGGGCGGTGACCGTGATGGGTGTGATCGCATTGATCGGCCTGATCCGCTTCCTGCCGGCCAAGCGCGATGAAGAAAAACTCGACATGCGCGCCGAACTGCGCGCCCTCAAAGGCGCCGGGATTTGGCTGTCGCTGAGCATGACTGCGTTGTTCGCGGCTTCCGTATTCACCCTGTTCACCTATGTCGCCCCGCTGCTCGGCGATGTCACCGGCGTCTCGCCCAAAGGCGTGACCTGGACCCTGATGCTCATCGGCCTGGGCCTGACGGTCGGCAACATCATCGGCGGCAAGCTGGCTGACAAAGGGCTGGCCGCGACGCTGATCGGCGTCTTCATCTCGATGGCCGTGATCTCGACCGTGCTGACCTGGACCAGCGTCGCGCTGATTCCGACCGAAATCACCCTGTTCCTCTGGGCCACCGCGTGCTTCGCCGCCGTACCCGCCCTGCAAGTGAATGTCGTGACCTACGGCAAGGCGGCACCGAACCTGGTGTCGACCCTGAACATCGGCGCTTTCAACATCGGCAACGCACTCGGTGCCTGGGTCGGCGGCAGCGTTATCGCTCACGGCTTCGGCTTGACCAGCGTTCCTCTCGCGGCAGCAGCACTGGCGGTACTCGCCCTGCTGGTGACCTTGATTACTTTCCGTCAGAGCGGCGATCCCGAACTGGCCCCTGTTACCCACTGATCTCTACAAGAGAGCTATTTCATGACGACTATTTTCGATCCGATCAAACTGGGCGACCTCGAATTGTCCAACCGCATCATCATGGCGCCGCTGACCCGCTGCCGCGCCGACGAGGGCCGCGTGCCAAACGCGCTGATGGCTGAGTACTACGTACAACGCGCCTCGGCCGGCCTGATCCTCAGCGAGGCCACTTCGGTCACGCCGATGGGCGTCGGCTACCCGGACACGCCGGGTATCTGGTCCAACGATCAGGTGCGTGGCTGGGCTAATGTGACCAAAGCGATCCACGGCGCGGGCGGCAAGATTTTCCTGCAACTGTGGCACGTCGGCCGTATTTCCCACGGGTCGTACCTTGGCGGTGAAGCGCCGGTCGCACCAAGCGCCATTCAGCCAAAAGGCCATGTCAGCCTGGTTCGCCCACTGGCCGACTTCCCAACCCCACGCGCCCTGGAAATTGCTGAAATCGCCGACATCGTCGACGCCTACCGCGTCGGTGCCGAGAACGCCAAGGCGGCCGGTTTCGATGGCGTGGAAATCCATGGCGCCAACGGTTACCTGCTCGACCAGTTCCTGCAAAGCAGCACCAACCAGCGCACCGACAACTACGGCGGCTCCCTGGAAAACCGTGCGCGCCTGTTGCTGGAAGTGACCGATGCCGCGATCGAAGTCTGGGGCGCGGGCCGCGTGGGTGTGCACCTGTCACCACGTGCCGATCTTCATGACATGGGCGACGACAACCTGTCAGAGACCTTCACTTACGTCGCTCGCGAACTGGGCAAACGTGGTATCGCGTTCATCTGCTCCCGCGAGAAAGAAGCCGGCGACAGCCTCGGCCCACAACTGAAAGAAGCCTTCGGCGGCCCTTACATCGTCAACGAAAACTTCACCAAAGACAGCGCCAACGCCTGGCTGGCGAGTGGCAAGGCCGATGCGGTCGCCTTCGGTGTGCCGTTCATTGCCAACCCGGACTTGCCGGCACGCCTGAACGCCGACGCGCCGTTGAATGAAGCGCGTCCGGAATTGTTTTACGCCAAAGGTCCGGTTGGCTACATCGATTACCCCGCGCTCTAAGCAATAACTAAAACAATAAAGCCCTGACTCAAAAAGCCGGGGCTTTTGTTTTCAGTATTAATATCCAGTACAACTTCCAGACTTTCAAGAACCCATCAAACTCTTCATATTGGGCAACAGGCTTAACAACCTGACAATAAATGCCCTACAAACCAATATGATTGAAAAGGAATCACGATGGACAATGACGCTTTGGACATTACAACCCAGGACACCACTCTTATTAGAGAAGTAGCTTCCTTGACCGGCTTCGCGCCCTGGATCGCTATTTATGACTACGTTCAAACGCTCAACACAGCAGAGAACATGGAGCTTCTCAATACTCTTCTAGAACATTCGAAACTTGACGAAAAGGTCAACCAGGAAGTTAAATCTTGGGAGAGGCAGAGGATCAAGGCAAATCAGACCCGCCTCATCATCAAAATAAAAAACAATACCTCCCATGCTTTTGACGTTGGCGAAAACAATCTTTCGCTGACCGCTGATGAGCGAGACTATATAAAAATACTCCCCCGCGAAATTAAAGCATTCCATTGCGACTTCGATTACTCCAGGCAATTAGGAACACCCAGCAAGGACATGTTCAAGCACTCTATTTTATTCGGCGACCAGCGTCTCGGCTTCCGCTTTGACTTCGGGTTGCGCGTCAATACTTCTTTTGGTGTTTTTAGTCCAACACTGACACCTGTTCGTACAAACAATGTTGTCTCCATTGGCGCCACCCCAATCAAATGCACGAGCCGAATTACTCGTGCGGAAAATGACGCCCCCTACAGCTTTAGCGTAGAGATCACACTGGATTGAGAATGCTACCCCGTGAGTTTTCTTGACGGGGCATTTACATACCTTCACAAACGCTCAACAAAACCCCTACAAAATTCACAATTGTCTGCCTATCAACACAGAACGCATCGGTTTATAAAGGTCGTCGCGACACAGAGCGTGAGCGATAGCATTGCTACGCTCACTTGATTAGTGACACAAACCGATTTCTGAATGTTGTTTCATTTGCGCAGGCTGGGGCTCAAGCGCAGCATGTCCAACCCTGTGTCGACCCAGCGCTCGGCTTCGGCATGCAGCTCAAAGCTGTCTGGCGCCAATAGCCATCCATAAAGGAGGCCGTCTATATAGGCATGAATGCTGATGGCCGCACGGGTAGTGTCGAGATTCTCCGGCAACTGTCCGCGATTCACTGCGTTACGCAGGGCCAGTCCGATGCGCAAGTTGCAATCGAGACTGGCCGTGCGGCGCTGCTGGCGCAGATCGCACATTTCATCCGTGAATTCGCACTTATGAAACAGAATTTCGTTGATGCGCCGGGTCTTAGGGTCCAGCGCAACTTGATGAAACAAATGAATCAACAGCTTGCGCATGCAGCCCAGCGGATCGAGTTCATCTTCGCTCTCGCTGGCCTTGGCCAGTTCATCCAGCGGCTCTTGCAAGGTATCGAGCATGGCCTGCACCAGATCCGCCTTGTTGCTGAAATGCCAGTAGATGGCCCCGCGAGTGACCCCCGCCAGGGTAGCGATATCCGCCAGTGTCGTGCGCGCAACGCCCCGCTCAAAAAAGGCTTTTTCTGCCGCTTCGAGTATCTGGCTACGGGTTTCTTGAGCTTCCTCTTTGGTACGACGGACCATGGCAGTACAACCTCAATCAGGATGCTTCAGCGATTTCTGACTGTTCGCTGAACAAAAGTGGGGCAAGCGCTCTTAGGCGTCGTCCCCGCGTACAATTCGGATCTTTGACCGGCTTTTTTGCAACGGTGGAGATACACGATCAGGGTATTTACAAACAACCATGAACGTAAGTATATTGCTTAGCAAGCTACTTATCCACTCAGCGCACATTTTTTACCTTTCCACCTTTCGAGTGCGCAATTTGCGCGCCTGACCCGAGGATTTTCATGCAATTCAAGCCAGCTGTTACCGCTCTGGTCACTGCCCTCGCCTTGGCATCGCTGCTCAGCGGATGCAAAAAGGAAGAGGCGGCACCTGCCGCACCACCCCCTCAGGTCGGCGTCGTTACTCTGCAACCTCAAGCCTTTACCCTGACCTCTGAGCTTCCGGGCCGTACCAGCGCGTACCGCATTGCCGAAGTTCGCCCTCAGGTGAACGGCATCATTCTCAAGCGCCTGTTCAAGGAAGGCGGCGACGTCAAGGCTGGCCAACAGCTGTATCAGATCGATCCGGCGGTTTATGAAGCCACCCTGAAAAGCGCCCAAGCCAACTTGCAGCAGACCAAATCGATTTCGGATCGCTACAAGCAACTGGTCAGCGAACAGGCTGTAAGCCGTCAGGAATACGACACAGCCCTGGCCAACCGGTTGCAATCGGAAGCCTCCCTGCAAAGCGCCCAGATCAATGTGCGCTACACCAAGGTTTACGCGCCACTCTCCGGCCGCATTGGCCGCTCGACCGTGACCGAAGGCGCACTGGTCACCAGCGGCCAGGCCGACGCCATGGCGGTGATCCAGCAACTGGACCCGATCTACGTCGACGTGACCCAGTCTTCCGTGGAGCTGCTTGAATTGCGCCGCGAACTGGAAAGCGGTCGCCTGCAAAAGGCCGGCGACACGGCGGCAGCGGTCAAACTGACCCTCGAAGACGGTAGCCAATACAAGCTCGACGGCAAGCTCGAGTTCTCCGAAGTTTCGGTGGACCAGACCACCGGTTCCGTGGCCTTGCGTGCGGTATTCCCCAACCCTGATCACACCCTGCTGCCAGGCATGTTTGTACACGCCCAATTGCAGGCCGGTGTGAACAGCGCGGCGATCCTCGCGCCGCAACAAGGCGTGACCCGCGACCTCAAAGGCACCCCGACCGCGCTGGTCGTCGGTGCGGACAACAAGGTCGAGCTGCGTCAGCTCAAGGCCAGCCGTACTGTCGGCAGCCAATGGCTGATTGAAGACGGTCTGAAGGCAGGCGATCGCCTGATCACCGAAGGGCTGCAATACGTCAAACCTGGCATTGAAGTAAAAGCCAGTGAAGCGACCAACGTTGGCGCAAAGAACCCGGCCCCTGCACAGGCAGCTAGCAAGGCTTCCAGCGGCAAAGGGGAGTAAACCATGTCCAGATTTTTTATCGACCGTCCGATTTTCGCCTGGGTAATTGCCCTGGTGATCATGCTGGTCGGGGCACTATCGATCCTCAAACTCCCGATCAACCAATACCCGAGCATCGCCCCACCGGCGATCGCCATTTCCGTGACCTACCCGGGCGCGTCCGCACAAACCGTGCAGGACACCGTGGTGCAGGTGATCGAGCAACAGCTCAACGGTATCGATAACCTGCGTTATGTCTCCTCGGAAAGTAACTCCGACGGCAGCATGACCATTACCGCGACCTTCGAGCAGGGCACCAACTCCGATACCGCACAGGTTCAGGTCCAGAACAAACTGAACCTGGCCACCCCGCTGCTGCCGCAAGAAGTGCAGCAACAGGGTATCCGCGTGACCAAGGCAGTGAAGAACTTCCTGATGGTGATCGGCGTGGTGTCGCGCGACGGCAGCATGACCAAGGACGACCTGTCCAACTACATCGTGTCGAACATGCAGGACCCGATCTCGCGGACCGCCGGTGTCGGTGACTTCCAGGTCTTCGGTGCCCAGTACGCGATGCGGATCTGGCTCGACCCGGCCAAGCTGAACAACTACAACCTGACTCCGGTGGACGTGAGAACCGCCATCGCCGCGCAGAACGTTCAGGTGTCGTCCGGTCAACTCGGCGGTTTGCCCGCCGTTGCAGGCCAACAGCTGAACGCGACGATTATCGGCAAGACCCGCCTGCAGACTGCCGAGCAGTTCAAGGCGATCCTGCTCAAGGTCAACAAGGACGGTTCACAAGTGCGGGTCGGCGACGTTGCGGATGTCGGTCTGGGCGGTGAAAACTACTCGATCAGCGCCCAGTTCAACGGCAGCCCGGCCTCCGGTCTGGCGGTGAAACTGGCCAACGGTGCGAACGCCCTCGACACGGCGAAAGCCCTGCGCAAGACCATCGAAACCCTCAAGCCGTTCTTCCCGCAAGGGATGGAAGTGGTGTTCCCATACGACACGACTCCGGTGGTGACCGAGTCGATCAAGGGTGTGGTTGAAACCCTGGTCGAAGCGATCGTGCTGGTGTTCCTGGTGATGTTCCTGTTCCTGCAAAACTTCCGCGCCACCGTCATCACCACGATGACCGTGCCAGTGGTATTGCTGGGTACCTTCGGGATCCTCTCGGCGTTCGGTTTCAGCATCAACACCCTGACCATGTTCGGTATGGTGCTGGCCATCGGCTTGCTGGTGGACGACGCCATCGTCGTGGTGGAAAACGTCGAACGGGTCATGAGCGAAGAAGGCCTGTCACCCAAGGAGGCCACCAAGAAGTCCATGGGACAGATCCAGGGTGCACTGGTCGGTATCGCCCTGGTGCTGTCGGCGGTACTGCTGCCGATGGCGTTCTTCAGCGGTTCCACCGGTGTGATCTACAAGCAGTTCTCGATCACCATCGTCTCGGCCATGGCCCTGTCGGTACTGGTTGCGCTGATCTTCACGCCGGCATTGTGCGCGACCATGCTCAAGCCGATTCCGAAAGGCGAGCACGGAACGCCCAAACGCGGTTTCTTCGGCTGGTTCAACCGCAATTTCGACCGTGGCGTCAAAAGCTACGAGCGTGGCGTAGGCAACATGCTCACGAACAAGGCTCCCTACCTGCTGGCCTACCTCATCATCCTGGTCGGCATGATCTGGCTGTTCACCCGCATTCCAACGGCGTTCCTCCCGGAAGAAGACCAGGGTGTATTGTTTGCCCAGGTGCAAACCCCGGCCGGTTCCAGTGCCCAGCGCACGCAAGTAGTCGTGGATGAAATGCGTGAATTCCTGCTGCGTCCGAGCAAGGACGGCGGTGAAGGCGACGCGGTGGCCTCGGTGTTTACCGTGACCGGCTTCAACTTCGCCGGCCGTGGTCAGAGCTCGGGGATGGCGTTCATCATGCTCAAACCGTGGGGCGAACGTAACGCCGATAACAGCGTGTTCAAGTTAGCGGCCCGTGCCCAACAGCACTTCTTCACCTTCCGTGACGCCATGGTGTTTGCCTTCGCACCGCCAGCGGTCCTGGAACTGGGTAACGCCACCGGTTTCGACGTGTTCCTTCAAGACCGCGCCGGTATCGGTCACGACAAGCTGATGGAAGCGCGTAACCAGTTCCTCGGCATGGCGGCGCAAAGCAAGATTCTGTCGCAAGTCCGTCCCAACGGCCTGAACGACGAGCCGCAATACCAGCTGGAAATCGATGACGAAAAGGCCAGTGCCCTGGGCATCACCCTCACCGACATCAACAACACCCTGTCGATTGCCTTGGGCAGTAGCTACGTCAACGACTTCATCGACCGCGGTCGGGTGAAGAAGGTTTACGTGCAAGGTGAGCCGGGCGCGCGCATGAGTCCTGAAGACGTTAAGAAATGGTACGTGCGCAACAGCGCCGGCACCATGGTTCCGTTCTCGGCGTTCGCCAAGGGAGAGTGGATCTACGGTGCGCCGAAGCTGTCGCGTTACAACGGCGTAGAAGCAATGGAAATCCTCGGTGCCCCGGCGCCCGGTTATTCCACCGGTGAAGCCATGGCCGAAGTCGAAGCCCTGGCCAAGAA
Source organism: Pseudomonas sp. Hz4 (assembly GCF_054898165.1). Lineage (NCBI taxonomy): Bacteria > Pseudomonadati > Pseudomonadota > Gammaproteobacteria > Pseudomonadales > Pseudomonadaceae > Pseudomonas > Pseudomonas sp. Hz4. The sequence goes on from NZ_CM142719.1 coordinate 4,729,359, forward strand.
ACTGCCGGCCGGTGTCGGTATTTCCTGGACGGGCCTGTCGTACGAAGAACGTCTGTCCGGTTCGCAAGCGCCAGCGCTGTACGCCCTGTCGCTGCTGATGGTGTTCCTGTGTCTGGCAGCGCTGTACGAAAGTTGGTCGATCCCGATTGCGGTGATGTTGGTGGTGCCGCTGGGGATCATCGGTGCGCTGATGGCGACCAGCCTGCGCGGCCTGTCCAACGACGTGTACTTCCAGGTGGGCTTGTTGACGACGATCGGTCTGGCGGCGAAAAATGCCATTTTGATTGTCGAATTTGCCAAGGAACTGCATGAACAAGGGCGTAGCCTGCGCGATGCCGCGATTGAAGCCTGCCGGATGCGTTTGCGACCGATCATCATGACCTCGCTCGCCTTCGTCCTCGGTGTGGTGCCACTGGCAATTTCCACGGGCGCCGGTTCAGGCAGCCAACATGCGATCGGTACCGGGGTAATTGGCGGTATGCTCACGGCCACGATCCTGGCGATCTTCTGGGTCCCGCTGTTTTTCGTCACCGTGTCGGCCATGGGGCAGCGCAAAACCGCTGACCAGGACGACGCTATTGAACCTTCTAAAGAGGCTGGCAAATGAGCAAGTCGCTACTCTCCCTGGCTGTTGCCGCCTTCGTGCTCAGCGGCTGCTCGCTGATACCCGATTATCAGCAGCCTGAAGCACCGGTGGCGGGCCAGTACCCGCAAGGTCCGGCGTATTCGTCGGCCCAGGCGCCTGCACAAGCTGCCGCCGAACAGGGCTGGAAGCAGTTTTTCCACGACCCGGCGCTGCAACAGCTGATCCAGGTCGCCCTGGAAAACAACCGTGATTTGCGTGTCGCAGCGCTGAATATCGACGCCTTCGCGGCTCAATACCGCATCCAGCGTGCCGATTTGTTCCCGGCGGTGTCGGCCAACGGCACCGGTAGCCGTCAGCGGGTCCCGGCACGCGCCTCGCAGACCGGCGAAGCGGGTATCACCAGTTCCTACTCGGCCACGGTCGGCATCAGCGCCTATGAACTCGACCTGTTCGGTCGGGTTCGTAGCCTGAGCGAAGAAGCGCTGCAGCAATACTTCGCCACTGAAGAAGCGCGTCGCAGCACCCAGATCAGCCTGGTGGCCAGCGTGGCCAATGCCTACCTGACCTGGCAAGCCGACAAGGAGCTGCTGAAACTGACGCAGGACACCCTGGGTGCATTCGACGAGAGCTACAAGCTCACCGCCCGCAGCAACGAAGTGGGTGTAGCCTCGGCCCTGGACCTGGCACAGTCGCGTACCTCGGTGGAAAACGCCCGCGCGCAACAGGCCAGATACACACGTCAAGTCGCCCAGGATGAAAACAGCCTGGTGCTGCTGCTCGGCTCCGCAATCCCGGCCAATCTGCAAGCGGCCAAGCCGTTGGCTGACGACCTGCTGAGCGACGTGCCGCCCGGCCTGCCGTCGGACTTGCTGCAACGTCGTCCGGACATCCTCCAGGCCGAATACAACCTGAAAGCCGCCAACGCCAACATCGGCGCGGCACGGGCTGCGTTCTTCCCGAGCATCAGCCTGACCGCCAATGCCGGGAGCCTGAGCCCGGACCTGTCCGGTCTGTTCAAGGGTGGCTCGGGCACCTGGTTGTTCCAGCCGCAGATCAACCTGCCGATCTTCAATGCCGGCAGCCTGCGCGCCAGCCTGGATTATTCAAAAATCCAGAAAGACATCGGCGTGGCGAACTACGAGAAGTCCATTCAAACGGCCTTCCAGGAAGTCGCCGACGGCCTGGCCGCCCGCCAGACCTACACCGATCAGTTGCAGGCCCAGCGTGATTTCGTCACCGCGAACCAGGACTACTACCGCCTGGCCGAGCGTCGCTACCGCATTGGTGTCGACAGCAACCTGACCTTCCTCGATGCCCAGCGTCAGCTGTTCAGTGCTCAACAAGTACTGATCACCGACCGTCTGGCGCAACTGGTCAGTGCCGTCAATCTGTACAAGGCACTGGGCGGTGGCTGGAACGAGCAGACCGCGAAGAACGAGCCGTTGAAAGAAGAGGCGCCGAAGCTGAAGTTGTTCTGATAGCGCTGTAAAACAAGAAGCCCACCGATTGGTGGGCTTTTTGTTGCGTCGGATAAGGTATTTTGCCGTTCGATAATCGCCCAAAACCTGCACCCCACGATCGAATCCGGCAAAACGGCGTTCACCTCGGACCGCTTCAACGTTCAGGGCGGTGAATACGCCTTCAACGAAAAGCGCACCCAAATTAATTTGTGGAACGCCAAACTCAATGACATTTACAGGCAGCAATACATCAACCTGATCCATAGCCAGCCCATCGGCGACTGGACCCTGGGTGCCAACCTCGGTTTCTTCTAAGGCAAGGAATGGACTTCAGCAACAACGAGTTCGATGAGAACCGGTTGATCGTCAGCTATCCGATCAGCTTGTTGTAAACATCTATCGTCGCATTGATCGTTCCCATGCTCTGCGTGGGAATGCAGCCCGGGACGCTCTGCGTCCCATCAAGAGCCGAACGCGGAGCGTCCGCTGAGGCATTCCCACGCAGAGCGTGGGAACGATCAATCGCCAGGATCACTCCCGCGATTCAACCCCTAACTCATCCCACACCGACTCCGCCAGGTGGAAGGTCGCGTTCGCTGCCGGAATGCCGCAGTAGATCGCGCTCTGCATGATCACTTCCTTGATCTCGCCGCGGGTCACACCGTTGTTGGCGGCGGCGCGCAAGTGCAGTTTGAGTTCTTCGTTGCGATTCATGCCGATCAGCATGGCAATCGTGATCAGGCTGCGGGTATGACGTGGCAGCCCCGGACGGGTCCAGATATCGCCCAAGCATGGCGGGTGATCATTTCCTGAAACTCCGAGTTGAACTCGGTCAAAGCGTTCAGGCTGCGGTCGACGTGAGCGTCGCCAAGTACCGCGCGACGGACTTTCAGACCCTCGTCGTAGCGTTGTTTCTCGTCCACAACAATCCCCTTAATGAGCCGACAAAAACGTCAGCACCCGGTCGCTGAACGCCGCACCGGCCTGGACGTTGGACAGGTGCGCCGCATAGAACTCGGCGTATTCGGCGCCCTGCACGTGTTCCTGAATGAAGTGCCCGCCGGACGGCGGCGTGACCGCGTCTTCGGTGCCGGCGATGACCAGCAGCGGCACCTTGATCGATGACAGCTGAACGCGGAAATCGGCATCGCGCACGGCGGCACAATTTGCGGCATACCCTTCAGGCGAGGTGGCGGCCAGCATGTCGGTAATCCTCTTCGCGGCAGCAGGATTCGCTTCAGCAAAATCCGGGGTGAACCAGCGCGCAATCGACGCATCACGAAGGGCGACCATTGCCGCCGCGCCGTCACGCAGCACGGTTTCGATCCGCGGGTTCCATACCGATGGGTCGCCGATTTTCGCTGCGGTGTTGCACACCACTAATTTATGCAGACGCTGGCCGGCGTTGATCCCCAGCCACTGGCCAATCAAACCGCCCATCGACAGACCGCAGAAATGCGCGCGCTCGATGTGCAGTGCATCCAGCAGCGCCAGCACGTCGCGTCCCAGTTGCTCAATGCTGTACGGGCCCGGCGTAACCAGCGATTTGCCGTGGCCACGGGTGTCAAAACGCAGCACTCGGAAATGCTCGGAGAACGCCGCAATTTGCGCGTCCCACATGTGCAGGTCAGTGCCCAGCGAGTTGGACAGCACTAGCACCGGCGCATCCGCCGGGCCATCGAGTTGCGGCCCTTGAATTTGGTAGTGCAGTTCGCCCTCGGCGAGTTGTACGAAAGCCACAGCAATCTCCTTCAGGCAGTCAACGCAGAATGTTCAGCCACCGCTCGCTCGACCCAGGTATGGGCCTGACCGAGGTAATGGGCGGGGTCCAGCAGACGATCGAGTTCAGCATCCGACAGTTCGGCGGTCACTTGCGGCTCGTCGCCGAGTACCGCTCGCAGATGACGTTGTTCGGCCACTGCGCGCTTGCAGCATTGTTCCAACAGATGATGCGCGGTTTCGCGCCCCACGCGCTGGGCAAGGACGATACTCACCGCTTCGGCGAGCACCAGGCCTTGGGTCAGGTCGAGGTTGCGGGTCATGCGCTCCGCGTCCACTTCAAGTCCATCCGCCACCAGCAACGCTTGTTTCAGGCTACCAGACACCAGGCAGCAAATCTCCGGCAGGGTTTCCCACTCGGCATGCCACAGGCCCAGGCTGCGCTCGTGTTCTTGAGGCATGGCGCTGAACAGGGTCGAGAGCAAACCCGGAACCCGCGTTGCAGCGCCGATCAGCACCGCCGCGCCTACCGGGTTGCGTTTATGCGGCATGGTCGAAGAACCGCCCTTGCCCGGCGCCGAGGGTTCGAACACTTCAGCGGCTTCGGTCTGCATCAACAGGCTGATGTCGCGACCCAGTTTGCCGAGGCTGCCGGCGATCAATCCCAATACCGAGCCGAACTCCACCAAGCGATCTCGCTGGGTGTGCCAAGGCTGTTCCGGCAGTACCAATTTCAATTCTTCGGCCAGCGCTTCGGCAATCGGCATCGCCTGCTCGCCAAGGGCCGCGAGGGTTCCGGAGGCGCCGCCGAATTGCAGCACCAGCAGTCGCGGTTTGAGTTCTTGCAGACGTTGACGGCTGCGAGTGACAGCGCCCAGCCAACCGGCGATTTTCATGCCGAGAGTGACTGGCGTCGCGTGTTGTAACCAGGTGCGCCCAGCCAGCGGTGTGGCAACAAAACACAAGGCTTGAGTAGAGAGCGTTTCACCCAGTTGCGCCAGATCGCTTTCGATCAGCTCCAGCGCACGACGCAGTTGCAGCACCAAACCTGAGTCCATCACGTCCTGGCTGGTCGCGCCCAGATGCACATAGCGCTCGGCTTCGGCATTGTTGGCCGCGATCTGTTTACCCAGCGCCTTGACCAACGGAATAGCCGAATTGCCGGCCGTGGCAATCGCCTCACCGAGGGCGGCGAAGTCGTAAAGCCCGGCCTGACATGCCGCCTCAATAGGCGCGACAGCTGTTTGCGGGATCAGCCCGACCCGCGCCTCGGCCCGGGCCAGTGCCGCTTCGAAATCAAGCATCGCTTGAACCCGACCCTGATCGCAGAACACCTCACGCATGTCCCATGCCGTGAAGTAGGCATCGAACAATTGATTGCCCGGTCGCTCGTTCATATACAGTCCTTGCAGGCGTGGGCCAGTCAGGCCTACGCGTAGAAATCAAAGGTCGTTGTGCAATACTTCGCCTGGCAATGCATTCTGTGGCAAGGGGGCAAGCCCCACGCCACACAAATCTCCCTGACCAGCAGAGCCTTCATCACTCAATAATCAAAGAACACCGTCTCCGCATCCGTCCCTTGCAGAATCACATTCCACTGATACACACCCGAAGCATCCTGCTTCGCCAGCAACGTACTGCGGCGTTCAGCCGGCACACACTCCAGCAGCGGATCCAACACATTCGCCGGTTCGCCATCAAAGTAAATCCGTGTCAGCAAGTGCTTCACCAACCCGCGAACAAACACCAGCACCACCAGATGCGGCGCCTGGGTCGTGCCTTTCAGGCCTTCCACCGTGCCCGGCTTGATGGTGGTAAAACGAAAGCGCCCTTGCGCATCCACCGGCACCCGGCCAAACCCTTCGAAGTTCGGGTCCAGGGGTTTGTCCTGATCGTCTTCGGGGTGGTCGTACTTGCCAGCGGCGTTGGCTTGCCAGACTTCCAGCATCGCGTCGTTGACGACGTCGCCGTTGCCATCGATGACTTGCCCGGTGATCGCCACACGCTCGCCCAGGGTTTGTTCGACTGTCCGGTCTTCGCGGTTCAGCCAGGTCAGGCCGATGTGATAATACGGCCCGACGGTGTGGGACGTGGTCGCATTCAGCGTCATCTTATTTCTCCATCGGCGTGGCTTCGCGGCCGCGCAAGACGATGTCCCAGCGATAACCGAGGGCATAGGAAGGGATGGTTTTTTCCAGGTCGAAACTGGCGATCAAACGCTCTTTGGCGCGGGTATCCGGTACGCAGTTGTAGATCGGGTCATAGGCCAGCAGCGGGTCACCCGGGAAATACATCTGAGTCACCAGGCGTTCGGGTCCAGCGGCGCATCGTGCAGGTCGCGGTCATGGTTGTAGCGACCGGCAGCGTTGGCTTGCCAGATCTCCACCAGAACGCCCGGCACCGGCAAACCCTCTTCATCCAGCACGCGGCCGTGAATGATGATGCGCTCGCCCAATGGCTCGCCCTTGTGTTGGGCAGTCAGGTCGTTGTCCTGCTCCTGCACACGCTCGGCGCCGATGCTCGGACCGGTAATTTCCGACAGCGAATGGGGCAAAAACACCAACGGCTTGGACGGCGAGCGACGGTGGGTGGATTGATAGGCCGGGTGCAGATATACCGGCTGGGTGCCCTCTTGCGGGCGGCGGTAACCAGGCTTGTCAGTCATGAAACCTTCCTCAGTTCTTATTAGTCGACGCTTCTTTTTTCACAGCTAAGCGCGTCAGACCCGTTCGATCGCCAAAGCCAGACCCTGGCCCACGCCGACGCACATGGTTGCCAGACCTTTCTTGCCACCGGTCTTTTCCAGTTGATGCAGCGCAGTCAGTACCAGTCGGGCGCCGCTCATGCCCAACGGATGGCCCAAGGCAATGGCACCACCGTTCGGGTTGACCTGCGCAGCGTCGTCCGCCAGTCCCAGTTCACGCAGCACCGCCAAACCCTGGCTGGCGAACGCTTCGTTGAGTTCGATTACGTCGAAATCGCTGACGGCCAGACCAAGGCGCTCGGTCAATTTGCGCACCGCAGGCACCGGGCCGATGCCCATGACCCGTGGTGCAACTCCGGCGCTGGACATGCCCAGCACTTTGGCGCGGGCGGTCAGACCGTGTTTCTTCACCGCCTCGCCGGAGGCTAGAATCAATGCCGCCGCACCGTCGTTCACACCGGAAGCATTGCCGGCGGTGACTGTTTTGTCAGGACCGTTGACCGGTTTGAGTTTGGCCAGGGTTTCCAGCGTGGTGTCGGCGCGAGGATGTTCATCCTGACTGACGACACTTTCACCCTTCTTGTGGGCAATCCGCACTTCAACGATTTCTTCCGCGAAAAATCCTGCAGCTTGCGCGGCTGCCGTCCGTTGCTGACTGCGCAGTGCGAAAGCGTCCTGATCGGCGCGGGAAACTTCGTAATCGTCGGCCACGTTATCGGCGGTCTGCGGCATCGCATCCACGCCGTATTGGGCTTTCATCAACGGGTTGATAAAACGCCAGCCGATGGTGGTGTCTTCCAGCTTCATGTTGCGTGAGAACGCCGCATCCGCCTTGCCCATCACGAACGGTGCGCGGGACATCGACTCGACGCCGCCAGCAATCGCCAACTCCATCTCGCCACTGGCGATCGCCCGGAAAGCGGTGCCGATGGCATCCATACCCGAGGCGCAGAGGCGATTGAGGGTCACGCCCGGAATGGTGTCCGGCAGGCCCGCCAGCAACAACGCCATGCGCGCTACGTTACGGTTGTCTTCGCCGGCCTGGTTGGCGCAACCGAGGAACACCTCGTCCACCGCGCTCCAGTCGACCGACGGGTTGCGCTCCATCAGCGCCTTGATCGGCACGGCGGCCAGGTCGTCGGCGCGAACCGCCGACAGGCCACCGCCGAAACGGCCGATGGGGGTGCGAATCGCGTCGCAGATATAAACGTCGCGCATCAGGCTTCTCCGGGTACTTGGCCGTGGGCCGCGGCAGTGCGAGCTTCCAGATCCCTGAGCGCCGTCAGTTCGACGACCGTTGGCTCAGCGGTATTTTCAACCGTCTCGGCAAATCGAATCGCCCAACCGGTGGCGGCAGTCACCTGCTCGCGGGTCACGCCTGGGTGCAGCGAGGTGACCACGAATTCATGGGTATCCGCTTCCGGCTCCATGATGCACAGGTCGGTAATGATGCCGACCGGACCGGCGCCCGGCAGACCGAGACGCTTGCGCGAATCACCGCCCTCGCCATGGCCGACCGAGGTGATGAAGTCGAGTTTGTCGACAAAGGAACGCGCCGACTGCTTGAGGATGATCAGCACGCTCTTGGCTGAACCGGCGATCTCCGGCGCACCACCGGCACCCGGCAGGCGGACTTTCGGCTGATGGTAGTCACCCACCACCGTGGTGTTGATGTTGCCGAAGCGATCGACTTGCGCGGCGCCAAGGAAACCGACGTCGATGCGCCCGCCCTGCAACCAGTAGCGAAAAATCTCACCGGTCGGGACGACGGTATCGGCGGTTTCCGCCAGCTCGCCGTCACCGATAGACAGCGGCAGTACGCTGGGCTTGGCACCCATCGGACCCGATTCGTAGATCAGGACCACATCCGGTGAGGACGTCAGACGCGCCAGGTTGGCGGCTTTCGACGGCAGGCCGATGCCAACGAAGCACACCGAACCGTTTTTCAGACGGCGGGCAGCGGCGACGGTCATCATTTCATTGGTGGTGTAAGTCATCACTTCGCCTCCGAAGCAGCGGCCAGTTTGGCCTGGAACTCGCTGAAGTCAGCGCAGCCGTGGATGTACTCGTTGATCCACGCGGTGAAGGTTTCACGGTCGCGGGCAATCGGGTCCCAGGCCTGGTAGAAGCGGTTGTCGCGCTCGTTGTAGCCGTGAGCGTAGGACGGATGCGCGCCGCCGGGAACGTGGCAGACCGCGCTCAACGCCCACGTCGGCAGAACACACGCGTTCATCGGTGCATTGAGGTCGTCGACGACTTCTTCGACGGTAACGATGCAACGCTTGGCGGCCAACGCCGCTTCTTTCTGCACGCCGAGAATGCCCCAGAGCAGCACGTTGCCTTTGCGGTCGGCTTTCTGCGCGTGAATCACGGTGATGTCCGGGCGCACCGAAGGCACGGCAGCCAGTACTTCGCCGGTGAATGGGCAGGTAACGGTTTTGATCAGCGGATTGACCTTCGGCAGGTCGGAGCCGGCGTAGGCACGCAGCACCGCGAACGGTAGGCCGGATGCGCCAGCGACGTAGGCATTGGCCAGGTCGGCGTGGCTGTGTTCTTCGATTTCCAGCGCGTGTGGCCACTGCTTCTCGACGGCGTCACGCAGGCGGTGCAGCGAACCGACGCCCGGGTTGCCGCCCCAGGAGAAAATCAGCTTGCGAGCACAACCGGCGCCGATCAACTGGTCGTAGACCAGGTCAGGTGTCATCCGCACCAGGGTCAGGTCTTTCTTGCCCTGACGAATGATTTCGTGACCCGCCGCCGTAGGGATCAGGTGAGTGAAGCCTTCGAGCGCGACCGTATCGCCGTCGTTAACGAATTGCTTCACCGCGTCGTGCAGCGAAAGGATTTCAGCCATGGGGCAGGCTCCTGTTTTGTTATGAACCGACAGTCAAAGAAAAAGGCGCGATGCGCAGCGCCGGAATGACTGAAGAGTAAGCCCCTGAAAAACGGCAAACAATCCGATAATCGACTAAGTGTTCGTTTATCGAACAGATTGTTGTCTGGCTACCGATCTCCTGCCCCTGGACTCGGGTCGCATCCGCATGACTGACCATGCCCTTGATCACCACCGCCGTGGTCGCCAATGCCGCTGGAATCACCAGCGCTGTCAGCACCTGCTCAAAGTTCCAGCCAAGGCCCAGTAGTGTTGCGCCCATCCAGGCACCGAGAATTGCACCGAAGCGGCCAATCCCGAGCATCCACGACACCCCGGTCGCCCGCCCCTGGGTCGGATAAAACCGCGCCGCCAGTGAAGGCATCGCCGATTGCGCGCCGTTGACACACATCCCGGCCACCAGCACCAACGTCGCCAGCAGCGTGATGTTGCCCAGGCTTTGCCCTACCGCGTAGGCAAACACCCCGGCGAGTAGATAGAAAATGCCGATCAGCGCAGCGCTCATCACCGGCCCAAGGCTGGCGCGGTCGATGCCCCAATCCTGAGACAGGGCAGGCGCGATGAAGCCCATGGCCGCGGTGTCGAGGCCATCGAGGAAAACAATCAGGAAACACAGGATGACCACTCGCCACTGGTAGCGCGAAATGGGTTGAGCATTGATGAAGGACTGCACGTCGAGGCAGTTTCCTACAGCAGACTGAGGCTGGTTCATTATTTTTATTCCACGCAAAGAACGCAGTCGGACAGGTGCCAGTCAAGGCTGGCGCTGCCGCGACATTAGTGATCTTGGGGAAAGAGCGTCAATTCGATAAACGCGAGTCTGTGCGTTTATCGAACAACTTAGTGGACGGTTCAGGCGAAGAGTTGTGCGCTAAGGTCGCGGCTGGCGCTCAGAAGGCCCGGAAGAAAGCGCTGCTCCAGCTCGTTGCGGCTGACCCGGCCAGCGTGGGTACTGACGTTCAGCGCTGCGACCACTTGACCGGAAGCGTCGTACACGGGAACGGCAATCGAGCGCAGGCCCTGCTCGAGTTCCTGATCGACGATGCACCAGCCTTGTTGCCGCACCTCCTGCAAACATTCGAGCAATGCCTCGGGTGTATGCAGCGTTCGGCTGGTCTTGGCTTGCAACTCCGCATGGTCTAGGTACTCGCGCAGCGAAGTGTCGTCCAAGGCGGCGAGAAGAATCCTGCCCATCGAAGTGCAATAGGCGGGCAGGCGTCCACCCACCGACAGGTCGACGGATATCAATCGCTGAGTGGTGGCCGAACGAGCGATGTACAAGATGTCGTCGCCTTCCAGAGTGGCCATGTTGCAGGCTTCATGGAGTTGCTCGCTCATGCGGTCCAGGTAGGGCTGGGCAGAAACCGCCAGCGGAGTCGAGGACACATAGGCATGGCCGAGCGTCAGCACTTTAGGTAACAGCGAATACGTGCGTCCGTCGGTGGTGGCGTAGCCGAGTTTGATCAGCGTGTGCAGGCAACGTCGCACAGCGGCGCGGGGAATTTCGGTACGGTGGCTGATCTGGGCAATGGTGAGGTGCCGTTTGCGTTCCTGGAACGCTTGCACCACGGCCAGGCCTCGGGCGAGGGACGTCATGAAATCGGGGTCGCCGGTCAATGCCTGGATCCGCTTGGCGGGTGAGGCAACGATCGGCGGCGCCACTGAAGCGAAGGAATTGCGCATTTGATCGTTCATATAAGGTCCTTTCCCGCACGGATCAGCGGCTATTACAAGCGGCAGCCGGCCTCTCATACAAGCCCTAGCAACCAAAACTGTTCGATTATCGAACCATCGACCGATAATCGCAATCGACTATCATCTGGGCCAACCGACTATTGAACGGATTTACCCCCCTATTACCTATCTTTACACTGGCTAGGACGCAGACTAAGAAGGGTCGATGTAATTACCGTAACTTATTCGACTTAATGGCGTCAGAAAGACATCACTGTAAAGTCGGCGACGCGCAACGACCTAGTTAGCCGTAAAAGTTGCGAGTACCCAAACAATCACACATCAAGATCCACTTTTAACTCTTTGGCGATAGTGTTCTTCGAATCGACCGCTATAATGCAAATCAGTGGCGACCGGTTTTTAATTGCCGATTCGCCACCTGGTAGCGCGATGTTCCATTGCCGCTGCCCGCAGCAAGCGCCTGACGCTCATTTATAGGCTTCGCCAAAGCGTTCGCTGAAACAGGAACTGATGCTACGTCAGCTGTTTATCTCTGGTGCCGTGGCCGCCTGCAACATGGAAGTATTGATCACAATGCCGTAAAAATGATGCCTTCACCGGCCTTGTCCTTTCGGCGAGCGTGGTCAATACGTTTGATGTAGCGCGTTTCACCAGAATTAATCTCAACTCAATCAGGTAGCACTGTGACGAAAGACGAACTGCGCGCGGAACTTGAGCGCCAGGAACAACGTTACAAGGAAGTTTACGGCGGGGAAGTCACCACCTACGCCGCTCAGCCCGAACCAGAGCGCAAACCCTGGCGTAAACGCGCCACCGTTCAGGATCAGGCTTTCACTCAGGAATTGCAGAAAATGGAAAAGGAACTCAAAGCCGAAGAGCCATAACGGCCTTGGCCTGGATTCCCAAGGGTCTGCGTCTGCACCCGCTAAAAGCGGAATGTATCGATGATGCCTTTCGCGCCCGCTATGAGCGGGCAGCGGCCACCTCACCTGTCGGATGAGGCAAATGGCTCGTGTCTGGCCCTCTTTTCAGATTTTTCGCACAAGCGTTCAAGCCTCTTCTCCCTACGAGAGGAACCCTTGTGGCTGCGGCCTTTTCAAAGAATTCAATGACTTGCAAAACCCCGTAAAAACCTGGGGCTTAGGCTGTCGTCACAAACTAATTTATTGAAGAATGTTACCGATGAGCACCTAGTGCATCGATTAGCAGTCTTTTCTGGCATAATCGCGCCCCCTTACGACCGGGTCAGAAAACCTTCATGATCGATTTATTCAGCGGACTGGATGCTTGGGTGCTTGTGAGCCTCTTGCTCGCCCTGGCCTTTGTCCTCGCCTTCGAGTTCATCAACGGCTTTCATGACACCGCTAACGCGGTGGCCACTGTTATCTACACCAAAGCCATGCCGCCACATCTGGCAGTGTTCTTTTCCGGTGTGTTCAACTTTCTCGGCGTGCTGCTGGGCGGTGTCGGCGTGGCGTATGCCATCGTCCACCTGCTGCCGGTAGAGTTGCTGATCAATGTGAACACCGGTCACGGGCTGGCCATGGTGTTCTCGCTGCTCGCCGCCGCCATCACCTGGAACCTGGGCACCTGGTACTTCGGTATCCCGGCTTCCAGCTCCCATACGCTGATCGGGTCGATCCTCGGTGTTGGCCTGGCCAACGCGTTGATCAACGATATTCCGTTGGCCGATGGTGTGAACTGGCAGAAAGCGATCGATATCGGTGCCTCCCTGGTGTTCTCGCCGATGGCCGGCTTCCTGGTCGCAGCCCTGATATTGATCGGCCTTAAATGGTGGCGTCCGCTGTCGAAGATGCACAAGACGCCGGAACAGCGCCGCAAGATCGATGACAAGAAACACCCGCCATTCTGGAATCGCCTGGTGCTGGTGATTTCGGCGATGGCCGTGAGCTTTGTACACGGATCCAACGATGGCCAGAAAGGTATCGGCCTGATCATGCTGGTGCTGATCGGTATCGTGCCGGCGCAGTTCGTGCTCGACCTGGGCAGCACGACTTACCAGATCGAGCGGACTCGCGATGCGACCTTGCACCTGAGCCAGTTCTACAAGCGCAATGCCGGTACGCTGGGTGAATACCTTGCGCTGGGCAAAAGCGTGGAAGGCGATCTGCCGGAGAAATTCCGTTGCAACCCGCAACAGACCGAACCGACCATCACCGCCCTGCTCGGCACCCTTAAAGGCGTAGCAGACTACCACTCGCTACCGTCGGAAAGCCGCATCGAAGTGCGTCGTTATCTGCTCTGCCTGGACGACACGGCGAAGAAAGTCGGCAAGCTGCCAGGCCTCGACGCCCGTGAAAAGGCTGACCTGAACAAGCTGCGCAAAGACCTGACCACCACCACCGAATACGCCCCGTTCTGGGTGATCCTGGCGGTCGCCCTGGCCCTCGGCCTGGGCACCATGGTCGGCTGGAAACGCGTGGTACTGACCATCGGCGAGAAGATCGGCAAGCAGGGCATGACTTACTCCCAAGGCATGTCGGCACAGATCACTACTGCGAGCCTGATCGGCATGGCCAACATCTTCAGCCTGCCGGTGTCCACCACCCACGTCCTGTCCTCGGGCGTGGCCGGCACCATGGTTGCCAACAAAAGCGGCCTGCAAGGCGGCACCGTCAGAACCATCCTGCTGGCCTGGGTCCTGACCCTGCCGGCAACCGTGACCCTGTCGGCCGGCCTGTTCTGGCTGGCATCGAAGGCACTGGGTAGCTGATACATAGCCGCACACAAAAGGCGCGTTCCGTGAGGTTCGCGCCTTTTTTATGGCTGCTGGAAAGTTGATCGTTCCCACGTGCGTGGCAATGCAGCCCGGGGCGCTCCGCGGCCCTTTCGAAAGCTGGAACGCGGAGCGTCCCTTGAAGCATTCCCACGCAGAGCGAGGGAACGATCAGGCAACAATAAAACCGAGGTCAAAAAAAAGGGCAACCGAAGTTGCCCAAAATGCCTTGCGTGCTCATTGCTTCCAGAAAGACCTACGGCTTGCGCTTATGCGAATCTTTCCAGATAAAAAATCCAAACCCTGCAAAAAACATAAGCATGAGGCCGACAGTCAGCACTCCGGCGATCACCACGTTGTCGAAAAACATGACTGGCCTCCTGCAGTTGCCTTGTTGCGATAGGGCTAAGTTAACCAATCAGGCAGGAGAAAAAATTGACCGGGATCAATGTCGCCCGAGACTGGGCGTAAAGAAGGGGAATAACTGACCTGGATCAACCAATGCAGGGTGTTTCAACGCTTTTTCGGTTTGTTCTTCGGCTTCTTCTTCGCTTTACCCAACGGCAGGGCTTGCTCGAACGCCTGGCGTACTTCGTTCAGACGCTTTTCATTAAGGTCATGAACACGCTTGGCGCGTTCGGAATTGAGGTCGATCAGCTTGTCGTCTTGGCTCATGGTGCTCAGTGCATCGCTTGTGGTGAAGTTCAGCTGCCGTATCGGCAGGCAAGGATGTGCCAATAATGCGGCCTGATCGCACCGCTGACCAGCTGCCACCTTAAATCTGAATATCGACCCACAACCCTTGCCGAGGCTGATCGTCCATCAATGGCGCCACCGGCACGGTATTGTCGGCGTTGAGCTCGTCACCGGGAATCGCCAGGTGCTCTTCGGGATCTTCATCGGCTTCACGGCGACGTCGGTCACGTTCCTGCTGCCGGCGCTGCTCCTCGCGTAGCTGCAAGGCGGCTTCTTCAGGGTCGCGTTTTTGCAAGTCGATAGTGCTTTCGCTGGAGCTTTCCTGCACCGGCACCACGGGTGGAATATCCGGCCGCTGGCGAACCGGATCCTGCTGTGAGGTGATCGGCACGGCACTCAAGGGGAGCATCGGTGGCAGCATAATTATTAGTCTCCTGTCAGCAAGCTGTCGGCTGCGGGGATGGTGACTTGAGCCATCGGTCGCAAATTGTGACCCGATTGGCACTGCAGGCGCTGCCGCAGGCTGCGTTCTTTCATCAGACATTACAGAACTCAAGCGTTCCCGAAGATCAAAAGATCGTCCGACGTCGGTAGCGCCTACGCACGTAAACCTTTGGTCTGCAGGCCCGATTCCGTTAAGATAGCCCGCTTTTTCAAGGTGGGAGTCAGGCAGCATGGCGCAGCAGTATCAACCGGGGCAACGCTGGATCAGTGACAGCGAAGCCGAGCTGGGTTTAGGCACCGTTCTGGCACAGGACGGCCGCTTGTTGACCGTGCTCTACCCGGCCACTGGCGACACTCGCCAGTACGCGCTACGGAATGCGCCCCTCACCCGCGTGCGGTTTTCGCCGGGTGACTCGATCACTCACTTCGAAGGCTGGAAACTGACCGTACAAGAAGTCGACGACGTCGACGGCTTGCTGGTCTACCACGGCCTCAACGGGCAAAACGAAGTGGTCACCCTGCCGGAAACCCAACTGTCGAACTTCATTCAGTTCCGTCTGGCCAGCGATCGGTTGTTCGCCGGTCAAATTGACCCGCTGGCCTGGTTCTCCCTGCGTTACCACACCTTGGAACACACCAGCCGCCAATTGCAGTCCTCTCTTTGGGGCCTGGGTGGCGTGCGTGCGCAACCGATCGCGCACCAGTTGCACATCGCCCGCGAGGTCGCCGACCGCATCGCGCCACGGGTTCTGCTGGCGGACGAAGTGGGCCTGGGTAAAACCATCGAAGCCGGCCTGATCATCCATCGCCAACTGCTCTCGGGCCGCGCCAACCGTGTGCTGATCCTGGTTCCGGAGAACCTTCAGCACCAGTGGCTGGTCGAGATGCGCCGCCGCTTCAACCTGCAAGTCGCGCTGTTCGACGAAGAACGCTTCATCGAAAGCGATGCCGCCAACCCGTTCGAAGACACCCAGCTCGCGCTGGTTGCACTCGAGTGGCTGGTGGACGACGAGAAGGCCCAGGACGCGCTGTTCGCGGCAGGTTGGGACATGATGGTCGTCGACGAAGCGCACCACTTGGTGTGGCACGAAGACAAGGCCAGCCCTGAATACACGCTGGTCGAGCAACTTGCAGAAGTCATTCCCGGCGTCTTGCTGCTGACCGCGACCCCGGAACAACTGGGCCAGGACAGCCACTTCGCACGGCTGCGCCTGCTTGACCCGAACCGTTTCCATGACCTGCACGCCTTCCGCGCCGAGAGCGAAAACTATCGCCCGGTGGCCGAAGCCGTCCAGGAGCTGTTGGACAAGGGGCGTCTGTCGCCTGAAGCGCACAAGACCATTCGCGGTTTTCTCGGCAACGAAGGCGAAGCGCTGCTGGCCGCCGTCAACGATGGCGACATCGAAGCCAGCGCCCGTCTGGTCCGCGAACTGCTCGACCGCCACGGCACCGGCCGCGTGCTGTTCCGTAACACCCGCGCCGCCGTGCAGGGTTTCCCGGAGCGCAAACTGCACCCGTACCCGCTGCCGTGCCCGGCCGAATACCTCGAACTGCCGTTGGGCGATCACGCCGAGCTGTACCCGGAAGTCAGCTTCCAGGCCCAGCCGGACGCCAACGAAGAAGAGCGCTGGTGGAAATTCGACCCGCGTGTCGAGTGGCTGATCGACACGCTGAAAATGCTCAAGCGCACTAAAGTGCTGGTGATCTGCGCCCACGCCGAAACCGCCATGGACCTGGAAGACGCCCTGCGCGTGCGTTCCGGCATCCCGGCCACAGTGTTCCACGAAGGCATGAACATCCTCGAGCGTGACCGCGCCGCCGCCTACTTCGCCGACGAAGAATTTGGCGCGCAAGTGCTGATCTGCTCGGAAATCGGCAGTGAAGGTCGCAACTTCCAGTTCTCGCACCACCTGGTGCTGTTCGATCTGCCGTCGCACCCGGACCTGCTGGAGCAGCGTATCGGTCGTCTGGACCGGATCGGCCAGAAGCACATCATCGAAGTGCACGTGCCGTACTTGGAAACCAGCCCGCAAGAGCGCCTGTTCCAGTGGTACCACGAAGCATTGAACGCATTCCTCAATACCTGCCCGACCGGCAATGCCTTGCAGCACCAGTTCGGCCCGCGCCTGCTGCCGTTGCTGGAAAACGCCGACGACGGCGAGTGGCAAGCGCTGATCGATGAAGCCCGCGTCGAGCGTGAGCGTCTGGAAGGCGAGTTGCACAGCGGCCGAGACCGCTTGCTGGAACTCAACTCCGGCGGCGCTGGCGAAGGTGATGCGCTGGTCGAGGACATCCTCGAGCAAGACGACCAGTTCGCCCTGCCGATCTACATGGAAACCCTGTTCGACGCGTTCGGCATCGACAGCGAAGATCACTCGGAAAACGCACTGATCCTCAAGCCAAGCGAAAAAATGCTCGACGCCAGCTTCCCGCTGGGCGACGACGAAGGCGTGACCATCACTTACGACCGCAACCAGGCGCTGTCTCGCGAAGACATGCAGTTCATTACCTGGGAACACCCGATGGTTCAGGGCGGCATGGACCTGGTCTTGTCCGGTTCCATGGGCAACACCGCCGTGGCGCTGATCAAGAACAAGGCGCTGAAACCTGGCACCGTGTTGCTGGAACTGCTTTACGTCAGCGAAGTGGTTGCCCCGCGCTCGCTGCAACTGGGCCGTTACCTGCCGCCGGCCGCCCTTCGCTGCCTGCTCGATGCTAATGGCAACGACCTGTCGGGTCGCGTGTCGTTCGAAACGCTGAACGATCAACTGGAAAGCGTACCGCGCGCCAGCGCCAACAAGTTCATCCAGGCCCAGCGCGATCAGCTGACGCCACGGATCAACGCGGGCGAAGAGAAGATCTTCCCGCGTCACGCCGAGCGTGTTGCTGAAGCGCAGCGTCGTCTGGCGGCGGATACCGACGAAGAACTGGCGCGCCTGACCGCCTTGCAAGCGGTTAACCCGACGGTGCGCGACAGCGAACTGGTTGCCCTGCGCAAACAGCGCGAACAAGGGCTGGCCATGCTCGACAAGGCTGCCCTGCGACTGGAAGCGATTCGGGTGCTGGTGGCGGGTTAAGTCCCCCTGCTCCACTTTGCTAAAAAAGAAGGCCCGCAGCGATGCGGGCCTTTTTTTGTCTGCTGATCGTTCCCACGCGCAGCAAAGCAATGCCTCAAGGGACGCTCCGCGTTCCAGCGCTCGAAAGGGACGCAGAGCGTCCCGGGCTGCATTACCACGCAGAGCGTGGGAACGATCATTTACGCAGTGACCGCCGGAATCTGCGGCTCAACCACCGCCACCAACCCTTCCTTCATCCGCTTGGCATCGCGCACAAAACACCGCGAAGCCAGGAACAGAAACACCATGGTGAAAAACAGCGCCACCGGGATCAAATACATCGCGTCATGCAAGCCGACAGCCTTGAACGCCTCGGTCATCTGTTCGGCACCCGCCGAGAGCATCGCCGTATGCGCGAAGTGGTCGGACAAGCCGCCCACCACTACTGGGCCCAAACCGCCACCCAGCAAATACAACCCGGCAAAGAACAGCGCCACGGCCGTGGCCCGCAAGCGCGGCTCGACCACGTCCTGAATGGCCGTGTAGACGCAGGTGTAGAAGTTGTAGGCAAACAACCAGCCCACACTGAACACCGCCACAAACACGCCGATCTCGATCCGCCCGGCGTGCAATGCCCACGCCGTGCACACGGTGGAGATGATCAAGCTGAACGCCGCAAACAACAGACGACCACTGGCCACCCGCTGGTGAATCTTGTCAGCGACCCAACCGCCGAGCGTCAGGCCAAACAACCCGGTCACGCCGACGATAACCCCCGTCGCCACCGCCGCTTCCTGCAACGGCATCAGGAAGTATCGCTGCAACATCGGCACCAGAAACGAGTTGCAGGCATACGTGGCGAAGTTGAAGCACAGCCCCGCCATCACCAGCCACAAGAAAGTCGGCACCGCCAACACCCGACGGATCGGCCGATCTACGCGTTCCTGCGAAACTTGCACGCTTTCCGCGGCGCCGCGTTTCGGTTCCTTGATGAAGAACATGAAGATCGCCAGGATCAGCCCCGGCACCGCCGCGATGAAGAATGGTGCGCGCCAGCTGTCGAACACCTTGACCATCCAGCCGATGGTGAAGAACGCCAGCAGCAACCCCAGCGGCAGACCAAGCATGAAAATGCCCATCGCCCGCGCCCGGCGGTGGGCCGGGAACAGGTCGCCGATCAGCGAGTTGGCGGCCGGTGCGTAACTGGCTTCACCGATGCCGATGCCCATGCGCACGATCAGGAAACTCCAGAAACTCCCCACCAATCCGTTGACCGCTGTCAGCCCGCTCCAGGTCGCCAGGCCCCAGCCCATCAATTTGCTGCGCGAACCGGTATCGGCCATCCGCCCCAAGGGCAGGCCGGCGATCGCATAGACGATCGTGAAGGCGGTACCGATGATCCCCAGTTGAAAGTCGCTGAGGTTCCATTCCATGCGGATCGGCTCGATGATGATGGCCGGAATGGTGCGGTCGAAGAAGTTGAACAGGTTGGCGAGGAACAGCAGGAACAGAATGCGCCAGGCATTCGCCGCTTGGGTCGAGTTCTGCATGGGTCCGTCTCTTTATATTGTTATTGGGCTTCACTGCCAGTGCATTCGAGCCCGGAACCTGCAATTTAGTCAGGCCTGCCAGAGCTGTCTGTCATTATTTGTAAAGCTGATATCCGCCCATGGAAGATGTCGCAGCCCGTGCAACAGTTTATTTCCAAACGCTCTAACGCTCATTCGAAAATGGTTGCAGCCAATGTGCCAGTATCGCTTGCACTCTTTACACGCCCTCTATACTCCAAAGCATTCGCCAGCGTGCATGGCGCAGCCAGGATGACAAAGACGGGGCATGCTATGGAGTGGCTTGGTTTGCTTTTCAATACTGAGCTTCCGAAAAGCGGGCGGGTAATACTCAATTGCGTACATGACCCTTTTCTGGTGTTACTGGCTTATTTGGTCGCCTGTGTCGGCAGCTTCGCCACACTGGACATGGCCGAACGGGTGGGTCACGCCGAAAAACCCACTTCGCAACGGCTCTGGCGCTGGGTTGGCGCCGGTTGCCTGGCGGGCGGGATCTGGGCCATGCATGTCATCAGCATGCTGGCGTTCCAGGCGCCGGTCGAAATTCATTACCAACTGCCCATCACTCTGCTCTCGCTGTTATTCGCCCTGACCGCTTCGTGGCTGGCGATGCACACGCTCAGTCATCCTGACCTCAATTTCTGGCAGTACCTGCGGGCCGCGGTCTGGATCGGTCTGGGCATCGCGACCATGCACTATGTGGGCATGGCTGCCATGCGTTCGGTTGCAACGGCCTATTACAACCCCGCCCTGTTCGTCCTCTCCATCGTGATCGCGATTGGCGCCAGCCTCGCCGCCCTGTTGATTTCCAGTCACCTGCGCGATGGCATTCGTTTGGATCACCCTCTGGTCAAATTCACCGCCAGCCTGGTGCTCGGGGCCGGTATCGTCAGCATGCATTTCACCGGCATGGCCGCGCTGACCCTGGTGCTGCCCACCGGCAGCCTGCCGATGCTGCCCGCTGAAAACAACCACCTGCAACTGGGGCTGACGGTGGCGATCATGGCCCTGTTGATCATCGGTAGCTGCATCAGCGCGGCAATGGCCGACAAGAAACTGCAAAACAAGGAACACGACCTGCGACGGGTCAATGCTCTGCTCAGTCAAC
The DNA here is from genome assembly GCF_054898165.1 of Pseudomonas sp. Hz4. NCBI lineage: Bacteria > Pseudomonadati > Pseudomonadota > Gammaproteobacteria > Pseudomonadales > Pseudomonadaceae > Pseudomonas > Pseudomonas sp. Hz4. The sequence goes on from NZ_CM142719.1 coordinate 4,750,025, forward strand.
TGGATCAGGCGCGCATGTCGCTGCAACAGGTGGCGCACTATGACGCCCTGACCAACCTGATCAACCGCCGCGGCTTCAATCAGATCTTTGCCGAGAAACTGATCGAGAAAACCAACGAGGGAGGCATGCTGGCGGTGCTGTTCCTCGACATCGACCATTTCAAGCGCATCAACGACAGCCTCGGCCATGACGCCGGCGACGAATTGCTCAAGGTCCTGGCCAGCCATATCAAAAGCTCGGTACGCAGCCACGACGACGTGGTGGCGCGCTTCGGTGGCGACGAGTTCTGCATTCTCATCGGCCTGCACGACCGTGAAGAAGCCCGGCACATGGCCCAGCGCATCATGCTGAAAATGAAGGAACCCATCGAGCTGTCCGGCCGGCGCATGGTCATGACCACCAGCATCGGCATCAGCCTGTTCCCCGAAGACGGCAAGACGTGCGAAGAACTGCTGAAAAACGCCGACCTGGCGCTGTATCAGTCCAAAGGCAGCGGCCGCAACAGCCTGCATTTCTTCAGTTCGAGCCTCAGGACCCGGGCTACGATGGAACTGCAACGGGAAGAGGAACTGCGCCATGCCCTGCGCGAAGACACGGGGCTGATGATCCATTACCAACCGATCTACGACCTGAAAAGCGGCCAGGTCACCAAACTGGAAGCGCTGATTCGCTGGCAACACCCGATTCACGGCTTACTCACGCCGGAGCGCTTTATCGGCATCGCCGAGGCCAACGGGCTGATCGCCGAACTGGACAACTGGGTCCTGCGCAAGGCCTGTGAAGACCTGGGCGAGTTGTCCCGCCACGGCTGTGAAGCACTGAAGATTGCGGTGAACTGCTCGCCGCTGAACCTGGCGCGCGAGGAACTGGCTGACGAAATCGAATACGCCCTGCGCGTGGCCGGGGTTGCGCCCGAGCGACTGGAACTGGAGGTCACGGAGAACGCGCTGATGGGCAACATCGCCAACACCCTGATGCTGCTGCGGCAGATCCGCGCACTCGGGGTTTCATTGTCGATCGACGACTTTGGCACCGGTTACTCATCCTTGGCCTACCTCAAGCGCCTGCCGCTGAACACACTGAAGATCGATCGCTCATTCATTCAGGACATTCCCAAGGCAACCCAGGACATGGAGATCGTCCAGGCGATCATCGTCATGGCGCACACCCTGCATTTGCAGGTGGTCACCGAGGGCGTCGAGACCTTCGAGCAATACGCGTTTCTCGAACGCCTCGGCTGCGATTTCGTCCAGGGTTACCTGCTCAGCCGCCCGGTGCCGCTGGAAGAATTACGCCCGGTACTGAACGAAATCAACCAGCGCAAGCACCCGCACACGGTCAGTCCTTTGAGCCTGGCTCGCGGTACAACTGCACCAACGTTGACGGATCCTTTTCCAAAAAGCCCTGGCCCCCATGCAGTCGCATCAGTTGTGCGGCCAATCCACTGATCGGTGTGGCCGAACCCTGTTCGCGGGAAAATTTCACCGCAGCATCCAGATCCTTGAGCAGCGTGCGTACGTGCCACTTCACGGGCTCGAAACGGCTGTCGGCCATTTGCGGGGCGAGAATCTGCAAGGGTTTTGAATCGGCGAAACCGCCGGCCAGTGCCTCGGCAATCATGCCGGCATCGACCTGGGAACGTTCAGCTAAAGCCACCACTTCGGCGATCACCAACGCATTGCAGGCGACAATCATCTGATTGCAAACCTTGGTCACCTGCCCTGCCCCGACTGCCCCCATGTGTGTCACGCGCTGGCCGACGGTCAACAACACCGGGCGCACGCGCTCAAGATCTGCCGTTGTGCCGCCAACCATGATCGCCAGGCTGCCAGCCTCCGCACCGGACACGCCGCCAGACACGGGCGTATCCATCCAACTCATGCCGGTGGTGTTGATCAGCGCCTCGGCCATTTCCCGGGTCGCCGTGGGTTCCAGACTGGAAAAGTCCACCAGCACTTGACCCCTTTTCGCCCCCTCGGCAATGCCAGCCGAGCCAAAAACCACCTCTCGAACCACCGAAGTATCCGCCAGACACATCATCACCACGTCGGCGTGCTGACACAGTTGCCCAGGCGTGGCGACTTGCCGGGCGCCGGCCTCGACCAGCGGCGCGCACTTTGCCGGATTGCGGTTCCACACGGTCAGCGGATAGCCCGCTGCCAGTAGGCGCCGGCACATCGGCAAACCCATCAGGCCGATCCCGGCGAACCCTAGCGAGGGTAACGTTGCCATCATTTGGCCTCCTTTTGATTAAAGATCGTCGAATATTGGCCGATTCATCATGACTCAGGAAAGGATTCCCCCGAGCGATGATCAGGCCAAGGCCCTGACGCTTGGGCCAAATACGCGCTGAAAAAAGACGCGAGATCCCATCCGTGATGGTTCGACGACCGCTTGTCGCCCAACCAACCAGCCCAGGTACATGGCGCACAATGAATTCTAAAAACAATCCGGCCGCTGCGATATCCGATCTGACGCTGAGCCCGGCGGCGAACAGCCCCGCACCGTCGACGTCATTGACGCCATCGCGCCCGTTGGCGACTCAGCAATATCTGTACTTCACCGAAACCAATACCGACCGCATCCTCGATAATCTCGACGGCCTGCGCGACATGGTGTTCCCGCGCCCACCGCATCTGGAAGGCGACAGTGAACAGCACAGCGATCAGGAATTCCCGTCAGTATGCCTCATCGGCCTGGGCCGCTGCGGTTCGAACATCGCACTGGACGTCGCCGAACTGGTGTACAACGCCCGCAAGTTCTACCTCAACGAATTCAATAACGAAGACCGTCTGTCACCGGACAAGCGCTTCGCTGAAAAGGGCTACAGCCCGGCACAGTGGATTCGCAACAACCTGCGCCTGGGTCCGAACAAGGCCGCCAAACCGGTGTTCCTGGTAGAACCGCTGGTCATGCTCGGCGACCTGGACAAAGACATCGCCGGTCGCATCCGTTTCTCGCGCAAGGGCGAAAAAAGCGGTTTCCTGCGCGACTACAGCAAAATGAAGATCATGGATTTGTCGGAAGTCCACGCCGGTGGCGCCGGTAACGCACCGATCCTCGGCCAATACCTGGCCAAGATCATCCTGAACAAGGACACCCAGCGTTTCTCCAGCCCTGACTGGAAGATGATTCACTCGTACCTGATCGACAGCTGCGGGATCAAGGCCAACCAGTCGCGCCTGTATTTCTCGATCTTCAGTGCCGGCGGCGGTACCGGTTCGGGCATGGCTTCGGAATTCGGCCTGGCCCAGCAGCATTCGTACATGAACAAGACGTTCGATACCAAACCGATGGACGAGCACGACAGCAAAAGCGGTCACTCTTTCGTCTTCGAACCGATCTTCACCAGCGGCATTTGCGTACTGCCGAACATTTCCGATCACCGCAGCGAAATGTCCGAGGCGTTGCACATCAATGCCGGTCGCCTGCTGTGCAAGTACCTGTCGGAAGAGTGGGACTTCTCCTACAACTTCGCCAATGAAGACAGCAGCGAAGCCAGTGTTATGGGCCGTATCCGCCCATGGAACGCGATGATGCTGATCTCCAACGACATCATGCGTTATGCCGAAGAAAGCGACGACGGCAACATTCAGAACATCGACGTCAACGCGATGGAAAAGCACGCCAACCAATACATCTCACAGCAGATCTTCAACATTCTGACGGCTCAAGCGGTCACCACCGACTATGACCAGAACTATTTCCGTCGGGCCGGCATCGACATTGGCGAAACCATTCGCCTCGACGCCAACGACCTGTTCATGAGTCTGGCCGGTCCAGTGGCGATTGCCTACGCCGAGTCCGTGGTGCCGGAAACCCCGCCGCCGAGCAGCGACAAATTCAAGGTGTTCGAGAAAGAGCCGCAGCGCCTGAACATCGACGACCTGTTCTTCCGCTCCATCGACTTGCCGCACTTCAACAAAGTGACCCAGGCGATCGAAGGCATCAGCCTGTTGCCGATCGAATCCAAACGCTATCGCGCGTCGCTGGAGCAGTACAAGAACTCGGGCTATGACGCGGCCGCGTTGCACGACCTGCACTTCTTCAAGAATTGCTCGTCGGTGGTCTCGATTGTTTCGTTGCCCAAAGACTACAAGTTGTCCTACATGGACCTGAACCGGTTGAAGACCCACCTCAACAGCCTGTTTCCGAACACGACGCTCAAGCGATATGCGCTGGTAATCGGCGCCTCGGCCAACCTGTCGCTGACCACCCTGATCGCCAAGAGCCCGTGCCTGTCGGACGACTTCCTGACGCTGATCGTGGCCTTCATCAAGCGTTGCTTTGCGAAAAACCCGTACCGCTTTGACGAGACCCTGGATAACTCGATCCTGGACTTCATCATTAATGAAGATTTCGACGAGGACCGGATCGACGAACTGCTTAATGAATTCGAGAACCCGGCGAAGATCCTCGACACCAACTGGTATGCGATCAAGCCGATGTACGAGAAGAAGTACCGTGAGCTGATCAATGACAAAGACAAGTTCGTCTCGATCAACGACATTCGTTTGTCGCGCGATTGCGTGAAGAAGGCGATCAAGTACCTGCGTGAGATCTACCGTCACCGGATTGGCAAGACCAAGGTTATTTCGCTGAATAACCATACTGGTAAAACTTTGTAAGCCAGGCACGAGACCGGGTCGCCCCCAATCGCGAGCAAGCTCGCTCCCACAGGGAACGCGTTCCTTCAGAAAGAATGCGATCAAATGTGGGAGGGAGCTTGCTCGCGATGGCGGCCCCAAAGCCTGCACAAATCCAAACATCCAGAAACAATTAAGCAACCACCAGGCTACTCATAAAACTGTGCCCGTGACGTTTACGTCACCCTCGCCAAGACCCTTCTGTGGCCTTTCTCCACGGCAACATGCCATCACGCTACTCACCTACACACTTTTAGCCGCCGAATCGACGCACCAATAATGTGCAAGCCTTCACTTCGTCGCCCTTTCCTGGATCAGAATCCAAGGAGAAACAACCACTGCCCAGAGCGCCGGATCACGCTCAAACAGATCCAGCGCCCGTGTTTCAGACAGCTTGGCGACTTTGTCGGCGGCCAGCCAGGCAGCCACTTTCTCTCCTTCGTCAGTCGCCAATGCCTGCGCTGCGGCGATCAAATCCAGACCGGGGTCGACCCACAATAGGGCACCCTTGGCGAAGTACGGCTCCAGCTCTTTCCAGGTAATAGATGCGGTTTCACCAAGCAGCTTGGCATAGAGGGTGCTAGGTTCTTGAGTCATGGGTCCTGTCCGGAAAAGAAATTGACGCAATCATAACGTCGGTGGTCTGGCAGAAAAACCCGGAAGCAATTGAGTCACTGATTGAAAAGTGCAGGAAAGCCAAGGATTGCTGTTCATTCAGCCTGAACCCCCGCCGCGATTCTGTCTTTTTCTTTCAAAAAAGCGACACCCCTGATTTTGCCCCCTGGCGCCAGCTTCCCAGGCTAACAACTGGCGCTCTACACTGTACCGGTACAGTTGCCGGGGGCATTTTCCGGAGGATATCGAAGATATCTGACCCGGTTCTGCTGCTACGGCGCCAGGACTATAAAAACTACAACAGTAAGAGTGGAGCACTATGACTAAGGCTACTAAGCAGATTTCCAAACTGTTTGCCGCTATGGTTCTGGCCGGGGTTGCCAGCCATTCGTTCGCCGCTGACACCATCAAGATCGGCATCGCCGGCCCTAAAACCGGTCCTGTAGCCCAATACGGCGACATGCAGTTCAGTGGCGCCAAAATGGCCATCGAACAGATCAACGCCAAAGGCGGCGTAGACGGCAAGAAACTCGAAGCCGTTGAATACGATGACGCCTGTGATCCAAAACAAGCGGTAGCGGTCGCGAACAAAGTCGTCAATGACGGCGTCAAGTTCGTGGTCGGTCACCTGTGCTCCAGCTCCACTCAACCGGCTTCGGACATTTACGAAGACGAAGGCGTGATCATGATCACCCCGGCTGCCACCAGCCCGGACATCACCGCCCGTGGTTACAAAATGGTCTTCCGTACGATCGGTCTGGACAGCGCCCAAGGCCCTGCCGCTGGCAACTACATCGCCGATCACGTAAAACCGAAAATCGTTGCTGTTCTGCACGACAAACAGCAATACGGTGAAGGCATCGCCACCGCCGTTAAAACCACACTGGAAGGCAAAGGCGTCAAGGTTGCCGTGTTCGAAGGCATCAACGCCGGCGACAAAGACTTCTCTTCGATGATCGCCAAGCTCAAGCAAGCCAACGTTGACTTCGTCTACTACGGCGGCTACCACCCGGAGCTGGGTCTGATCCTGCGTCAAGCCGAGGAAAAAGGCCTGAAAGCCAAGTTCATGGGTCCGGAAGGCGTGGGTAACGACTCGATTTCGCAGATCGCCAAAGAGGCTTCCGAAGGTCTGCTGGTGACCCTGCCGAAATCCTTCGACCAGGATCCGGCCAACATCGCCCTGGCTGACGCGTTCAAAGCCAAGAAAGAAGACCCAAGCGGTCCGTTCGTGTTCCCGGCCTACTCGGCCGTGACCGTGATTGCCGACGGCATCAAGGCTGCCAAGTCCGAAGACACTGCCAAAGTGGCTGAGGCCATCCACGCAGGCACCTTCAAGACTCCGACTGGCGACCTGAGCTTCGATGCCAAGGGCGACCTGAAAGACTTCAAATTTGTGGTTTACGAGTGGCACTTCGGCAAACCTAAAACTGAAGCAAAACCTCAGTAAGGCGCGGCCAAACTGACTGCCAATAAAGCCCACGGCGTGCCGTGGGCTTTGTTTTACGAATGTATTGGGCCGCGCTGGCGTGATCCGCCAGTCTCCCCACCTGAAAATCTCAAAACCGTCATCAGCGGTTCGCTGGCAAACCTCGCGTTCGAAGTGGATGCAGATCCACGGGGCTCGAGCGGGAAAATGACTCCACCAGTGAAATGCGTATCAGGTTTTTAGGAGCGCTGTAATGCCTGACATCTATCACTTTTTCCAACAGCTGGTTAATGGTCTGACCATTGGCAGCACGTATGCCCTGATCGCCATCGGCTATACGATGGTTTACGGCATCATTGGAATGATCAACTTCGCCCACGGCGAGGTGTACATGATCGGTTCGTACGTGGCGTTCATCGCCATCGCCGGGCTGGCCATGATGGGACTCGACAGTGTTCCACTGTTGATGACCGCCGCTTTCCTCGCGACCATCGTCGTGACCAGTGCCTACGGCTACAGCATCGAACGGATCGCCTACCGCCCCTTGCGCGGCAGCAACCGTCTGATTCCACTGATTTCCGCCATCGGCATGTCGATCTTCCTGCAGAACACGGTTCTGCTGGCGCAAGACTCCAAGGACAAATCCATTCCCAACCTGATCCCCGGCAACTTCTCCATCGGGCCAGGTGGCGCACATGAAGTGCTGATTTCCTACATGCAAATCGTGGTGTTCGTGGTGACCCTGGTCGCCATGCTCGGCCTGACGCTGTTCATCTCCCGCTCTCGCCTGGGTCGCGCTTGCCGTGCCTGTGCTGAAGACATCAAGATGGCCAACCTCTTGGGTATCAACACTAACAACATCATCGCCTTGACCTTCGTCATCGGTGCCGCACTCGCGGCAATCGCGGCCGTGCTGCTGAGCATGCAATACGGCGTGATCAACCCGAACGCCGGTTTCCTGGTCGGCCTCAAGGCCTTCACCGCCGCGGTACTGGGCGGTATCGGCAGCATCCCCGGAGCCATGCTTGGCGGGATCGTACTTGGGGTGGCGGAAGCATTCGGTGCCGATATCTTCGGCGACCAGTACAAGGACGTCGTGGCGTTCGGTCTGCTGGTCCTGGTGTTGTTGTTCCGGCCAACCGGCCTGTTGGGCCGTCCGGAGGTTGAGAAAGTATGACTAGGAATATTAAACAGGCGTTGTTCAGCGCCTTGCTGGTGTGGGCTGTCGCCTACCCGGTGCTCGGTCTGAAACTGACCATCGTCGGCATCAACCTCGAAGTCCATGGCACCAGCGACGCCACCCTGATCACCATCGCCGTGTGCTCGGTGTTGATGTTCCTGCGCGTGCTGTTCGACCAGCAGATCAGCTCGGCCTGGCGCTCCTCGCCAAACATGCCACTGATTCCGGCCAAGGCCAGTAACTTCCTGACCCTGCCGACCACCCAGCGCTGGATCATCATTGCGTTGATCGCCGGCGCCCTGGTCTGGCCGTTCTTCGGCTCCCGCGGCGCGGTGGATATCGCCACACTGGTGTTGATCTACGTGATGCTCGGCCTCGGTCTGAACATCGTGGTCGGCCTGGCCGGCCTGCTCGACCTCGGTTATGTCGGCTTCTATGCCGTCGGCGCCTACAGCTATGCGCTGCTGTCGCACTACTACGGCCTGAGCTTCTGGATCTGCCTGCCGATCGCTGGCCTGATGGCGGCCACCTTTGGCTTCCTGCTCGGTTTCCCGGTGCTGCGTCTGCGCGGCGACTACCTGGCGATCGTGACCCTGGGCTTCGGTGAAATCATCCGTCTGTTCCTGCGTAACCTGACTAGCCTCACCGGTGGCCCGAACGGCATCAGCAACATCGAGAAACCGACGTTCTTCGGTCTGACCTTCGAGCGTAAAGCTGCCGAGGGCATGCAGACCTTCCACGAGTACTTCGGCCTGGCATACAACTCGATCAACAAGGTGATTTTCCTTTACCTGGTGGCGTTGTTCCTGGCACTGGCTGCGCTGTTCGTCATCAACCGCCTACTGCGCATGCCTCTGGGCCGCGCGTGGGAAGCGCTGCGTGAAGACGAAATCGCCTGCCGTGCACTGGGTCTCAATCCTACGGTCATCAAGCTTTCGGCCTTCACCCTGGGCGCCAGCTTCGCCGGTTTTGCCGGCAGCTTCTTCGCTGCTCGTCAGGGCCTGGTGACGCCGGAGTCCTTCACCTTCATCGAGTCGGCGATCATTCTCGCCATCGTGGTATTGGGTGGCATGGGCTCGCAACTGGGTGTGATCCTGGCTGCCACGGTGATGATCCTGTTGCCGGAAATGATGCGTGAGTTCAGTGAATACCGCATGTTGATGTTCGGCGCCTTGATGGTGCTGATGATGATCTGGCGTCCTCAAGGTCTGCTGCCCATGCAACGTCCTCACATGGAGCTGCGCAAATGAGCCGCGAGATCCTTAAAGTCGAAAATCTGAGCATGCGCTTCGGCGGCTTGCTGGCGGTTAACGGCGTGGCCCTGACCGTGCACGAAAAGCAGGTCGTGGCGTTGATCGGCCCCAACGGTGCCGGCAAGACCACCGTGTTTAACTGCCTGACCGGCTTCTACAAGCCGAGCGGCGGCAGCATCCTGCTGGACGGCGAGCCGATCGAAGGCCTGCCCGGCCACAAGATCGCCCTCAAAGGCGTGGTGCGCACCTTCCAGAACGTGCGGTTGTTCAAGGACATGACCGCGGTCGAGAACCTCTTGATCGCCCAGCACCGTCACCTGAACACCAACTTCCTGGCGGGCCTGTTCAAGACCCCGGGGTTCCGCAAGAGCGAGCGCGAGGCGATAGAGTTCGCCGAGTTCTGGCTGGACAAGGTCAACCTCACGGCGTTTGCCAACCGTCCGGCCGGCACCCTGGCCTACGGTCAGCAACGTCGTCTGGAAATCGCCCGATGCATGATGACCCGACCGCGGATCCTCATGCTCGACGAACCGGCCGCCGGTCTGAACCCCAAGGAGACCGAAGACCTCAAGGCGCTGATCAGCATGTTGCGTGAAGAGCACAACGTCACCGTGCTGCTGATCGAACACGACATGAAACTGGTCATGAGCATTTCCGACCACATCGTCGTGATCAACCAGGGCACGCCCTTGGCCAATGGCACGCCGGAACAGATCCGCGACAATCCCGAAGTGATCAAAGCCTACCTGGGGGAAGCGTAAATGCTGCAATTCGAAAACGTTTCCACCTTCTACGGCAAGATCCAGGCCCTGCACAGCGTCAACGTCGAAGTCCGTCAGGGCGAAATCGTGACACTGATCGGCGCCAACGGTGCTGGCAAGTCGACCCTGCTGATGACCCTCTGCGGTTCGCCGCAGGCCCACAACGGCAGCATCCGCTACATGGGTGAGGAACTGGTCGGGCAAAGCTCATCGCAGATCATGCGCAAGAGCATCGCCGTGGTCCCGGAAGGTCGTCGGGTGTTTGCCCGCCTGACCGTGGAAGAAAACCTCTCCATGGGTGGTTTTTTCACCAATAAGGGCGATTATCAAGAACAGATGGACAAGGTATTGGGACTTTTCCCACGCCTGAAAGAACGCTTCGCCCAGCGCGGCGGCACCATGTCCGGTGGCGAACAGCAAATGCTCGCCATCGGTCGTGCACTGATGAGCAAACCCAAGCTGCTGTTGCTCGACGAACCTTCGTTGGGCCTGGCACCGATCATCATCCAGCAGATCTTCGACATCATCGAACAGCTGCGCAAGGATGGCGTGACGGTGTTTTTGGTTGAGCAAAACGCCAACCAGGCGCTGAAGATTGCTGACCGCGCGTACGTTCTGGAGAACGGCCGGGTGGTGATGCAAGGTACTGGTGAAGCGCTGCTGACTGATCCGAAAGTGCGCGAAGCGTACTTGGGTGGTTGAGTCTTTGCGGTAAACAAAAAACGGCCTTCGGGCCGTTTTTTTATGCATTGTAAAATCTGACTTGCAGCAGAGAACAACCGGGGTTGGTTACCTTTATGGTCAGTGCGTAGTCTATTGCCTGTTGGACGGTCGTAATTTCTCGGCGTCGTGTGTTGGATCTGAAATAGCCATCGCGAGCAAGCTCGCTCCCACAGGTTTTTTCGGCGTTTTGAGGGTGTGTTTAATCAGTGTCAGTGTTACTTCCTGCAAGCTACAACGCCTTGCGTCGTTGCCTACAGCTACGCCAGAATCCGCCGGCTTGTGCACCTTGGGCCTGGCCTCTATCGTTTGCTTGCCACTGCCATCAGTGGTCGGGTTTAGTCGCTCGGTAGTTCTCCCGGTTCGCAAAAGCGCCAAAAAGTCAGGTCTTCCATCCCTGCACTTGACGGTGGCTGTGTGCAGGGCGCCCTCGGGCGCGCCGATATCCGGGGTTCTCGATCGGTCGACTAACCTGTGCACAGCCGCCACCTTTTCGTTTAGTCGCGAGCGGGTTGCAGCCTCATAGAGAGAGAACCCGTAAATGTTCAAGAACTCACCCAATCCCCCGCACAATCCTAGCCCGATGTTTGTCGTCGCTCCCGGTATCGATGTGCAAACCCTGCTGGGCCGTGCCTGTGAATCACTGGCCTCGGCAAGTGTGATGGCCAGCAATTTCGCCGCGCTCCTGGAAGGCTCGAATCGCAACATGATGCTCGGCATTCAGCAAAGCATCATGCTCGGTGAGCTGGCGGTGAATCAGGCGCTGGACCTGATCGATCCACAAGAGTCCTGAGGTAAATGATCGTTCCCATCCGCGTGGGAACGATCATGTGTTATCGCTGAAGCCGATCCAGCGCCTCGCCACTGCGCTTGAACCAGCCGATCAGATAATCTGCCAGTACTTGCGTACGTTTCGGCAATCCACCCTGATACGGATGCACTAGGTACATCGGCATGCGACGCGTCTGGTAATCACGCAGGAGCCAGCGCAAACGCCCGCCAGCCAAATCCGCTTGCAGTAAGTACGACGGCAACCGCGCAATGCCGGCGCCGGCCAGTGCCGCTTTCTTCAACAAGCTGTAATGATTGCTGGCGAACGGCCCCGAAACCCGTACCCGCAACAACTCGTGTTGCTGGTGATAAAGCCACTCTTCGCGACCGCTGTAATGGCTATTGAGCAGGCAGCGATGTTCAGCGAGTGCCTGCGGCGTCAGCGGTTCACCATATTGCTCAAGGTAGGCCGGGCTGGCGCAGGTCATTTCATGCCAGGCCAGCAGCGGTCGGGCGACCAGGCGCTCGTCATTTCCCACCTCGGAGCGTACCGCCAGGTCAAAGCCGTCGCGGGACAAATCACGATAGCTGTTGCTCAGGTCCAACTCGATCTGCACCTCGGGGTACTTGCCGGAAAACTCCAGCAATAGCCCATCGAAGAACGTTTCCCCCAGCGACACCGGAACCGTCATACGCACCGGCCCAGCCATGTCATCCTTCAACCGCGCCAATGCCTGACGCGCCCTCTCGACCTGGACTACAAGCGCCTGGGCTTGCGGCAACAGCGCCGCGCCCGCTGCCGTCAAGCTCAAGCGGCGGGTGGTGCGTTGCAGCAAGACCACGGAAAAGCGCGTCTCCAGCAAGCTGATACGCTTGGAGAGCTGGCCCTTGCTGCAACCCAATTGCTGGGCCGCCAAGGTAAAACTCCCGGCTTCGATCAACACGGCGAACGCTGCCAGATCATCCATTTCGCTCATGGATTGTTTCCATTTGAAAACCAAAGGTTGCCTATTAGCGCGCTTATCAATGGAAAAAACCACTCTAGACTGAGACCTCATTCAAACCACTCAAGGATCAGCATGATGAAAATTCTTTTGATAGGGGCAGGCGGCACCATCGGTTCGGCGGTCGACAAAGAGCTGTCCGAGCGTCACGAGATCATCCGCATCGGCCGCAACAGCGGTGATTTCCATGTGGATATCAGCGACAGCGCCTCGATTCGCAAGTTGTTCGAACAGACCGGAAAATTTGATGCACTGGTCTGCGCCGCCGGCAACGTGACCTTCGCGCCCTTGGGCGAAATGACCGAAGAAAGCTTCGCGCTGGGCCTGAAAGACAAGCTGATGGGCCAGGTCAACCTACTGCTGATCGGCCGCGAGTACGCCAACGACGGCGCCTCGTTCACCTTCACCACTGGCGTGCTTAGTCACGACCCGATTCGCAGCGGCGCCTCGGCAGCGTTGGTCAATGGCGCCCTGGACAGCTTCGTCCGCGCTGCCGCCATTGAACTGCCTCATGGTCTGCGCATCAATTCGGTGAGCCCGAACGTTCTGGTCGAAGCCATGGGCGAATACGCGCCGTACTTCCGCGGCTACAAGCCAGTTCCGGCAGCCGATGTGGCATTGGCCTACGCCAAAAGCGTCGAGGGCCTGCAAACAGGTCAGACCTTTCACGTGGGCTAAGCCCTTGTGATGAACGGTCAGGCTGCGTAACGTGGCAGCACTTGTCTGGAGACTCAAAGATGCGTGTTGCCCGTTCCTTAGTCCTTGTTGCCCTGCTTCCGCTATTTGCCGCTTGCCAGTTGTTCGAAAGCCCGCGTGAAAGTGCCTCCCATGTGGGCCAGACCCGCATGCAGGGCCAGTTGACGGCGGCCGATGGCAAGCTGTTGTTCCAGCCGTGCAATGAGCAACGTAGTTACGTGGTCAACGACACCGGCGGCACCAGTGTCCTGCAAGAGGCCGCGACCCTGGCCGATGCACAAGGTAAGTTGTTTGCCGACGTACGCGGCCAGATCGTTGCAAGCGGCGCCGATAGCCGACTCGATCTGGAGCAGTTGTACCGCGTCGAGCGCTCGGGCACCGCGTGCGGCGATCCGAATTTCAAACTGCTGATTCTGCGCGCCGCCGGCCATGGGCCGGAATGGAACGTGAAAGTCAGCGGCAAAGGCATGGTCATCGACCGCGCCGGTCAGCCGCCATTGGCCGTACCTTACGTTGAAGAGCAACTGGGCGATGGCCGCTTCAATCTCAGCACTGAAGCCAATAACCAGCACATCGAATTGTGGGTTGCGCCACAACGTTGCGTCGACAGCACCACCGGCAGCGTCCAGCACATGAGCGCCGAACTGCGCGTCGACGGCCAGGTTCAGCGTGGCTGCGGGTATTTCGGCGGATCGCGTAACGACTGATCGTTTTAGCCTCACGGGAATCATTCTTTGAGGCTTATAATCGCGGGCTTCAAACGCCTTGGCGCAGTTGTGCGCCCCGCGAAACGGATCCTGTCATGTTACGAATCACCGAACTCAAGCTGCCGATCGACCATCCCGATGAAGACCTGCGCCCTGCCATCGTGCAGCGCCTGGGCATCACCAGTGATGACCTGCTCGATTTCACCTTGTTCAAGCGCAGCTACGATGCGCGCAAAAAGTCCTCTGAACTGTGCTTCATCTACACCATCGACCTTAACGTTCGCGATGAGGCGGCGGTGCTGCACACGTTCGCCGATGACCGTAACGTCAACGTGGCGCCGGATGTCAGCTACAAAGTGGTCGGCCAGGCGCCCGCTGATCTTGAGCAACGTCCTGTCGTCGTGGGTTTCGGTCCGTGCGGGATTTTCGCCGGGCTGCTGCTGGCGCAAATGGGCTTCAAGCCAATCATCCTCGAGCGCGGCACCGAAGTACGTCAGCGCACCAAGGACACCTGGGGCCTGTGGCGTAAAAGCGTGCTTAACCCGGAATCCAACGTGCAATTTGGCGAGGGCGGCGCGGGGACATTCTCCGACGGCAAGCTTTACAGCCAGATCAAAGACCCGAAGTTCATCGGACGCAAAGTCCTGCATGAGTTCGTCAAGGCCGGTGCCCCGGAAGAAATCCTCTACGTCAGCAAACCGCACATCGGTACGTTCCGTCTGACCGGCGTTGTGGAAAACATGCGCGAGCAGATCCGCGCGTTGGGTGGCGAAGTGCGCTTCCAGCAGCGGGTGACCGACGTGTTGATCGAGGACGGCCAAATGGTCGGCGTAGAACTCAATGGCGGCGAGCAGATTCATTCGAAACACGTAATTCTGGCCCTCGGTCACAGCGCCCGGGACACCTTTCGCATGCTGCATGGCCGTGGCGTTTTCATGGAAGCCAAGCCGTTTTCGGTGGGTTTCCGCATCGAACACCCGCAGTCGCTGATCGACCGCGCGCGTCTGGGCAAGTACGCCGGCCACCCGAAACTCGGGGCTGCCGACTACAAACTGGTGCACCACGCCAGCAACGGACGTTCGGTCTACAGCTTCTGCATGTGCCCGGGCGGCACCGTAGTGGCGGCGACGTCCGAGCCGGGCCGTGTGGTCACCAACGGCATGAGCCAGTACTCGCGTAACGAGCGCAACGCCAACTCCGGGATCGTCGTCGGGATTACCCCGGAAGTCGATTACCCGGGCGGCCCGCTGGCGGGTATCGAGTTGCAGGAACGCCTGGAATCCCACGCCTTTGTGCTGGGCGGCAGCAACTATAAAGCACCGGCGCAACTGGTCGGCGACTTCATTGCCGGCAAGCCGTCCACCGCATTGGGCAGCGTAGAACCGTCCTACAAACCGGGCGTTGCCTTGGGTGATTTGGCGTTGGCATTGCCCCCGTTTGCCATCGAAGCCATTCGTGAAGCGTTGTCCGCGTTCGAGAAGCAGATTCGTGGTTACTCGCTGCACGATGCCGTGTTGACCGGGATCGAGACGCGTACGTCGTCGCCGCTGCGGATTACCCGTAACGAGTCGATGCAAAGCCTGAACGTGAAGGGCTTGTTCCCGGCGGGTGAAGGCGCGGGTTATGCGGGCGGGATTCTGTCTGCGGGTGTGGACGGGATTCGGATTGCCGAAGCCGTGGCCCGCGACATCCTCGGCCTCGAGGCGTGACACCGAGATGATCGTTCCCACGCTCCGCGTGGGAATGCCTCACCGGACGCTCTGCGTCTGCTTTTGGGACGCGGAGCGTCCCTGGCTGCATTCCCACGCGGAGCGTGGGAACGATCATCGGGTCAGATATTGGCGCGCAGTACGGTGGTTGGAAGCGGCTCACCGCGCTCAACACTCGCCGCCACGGCATCCATCAAACCACTCAACTCATACCCCTGAGCCTTGAGCCAATCCTGATCGTAATAGGTGGTGGCATAGCGTTCGCCGCCATCACACAGAATCGCCACGATCGACCCCGACTCTCCCGCCGCCGCCATCTGCTGGGCCGCCATCAACGCGCCGATCAGGTTGGTCCCGCTCGACCCGCCAACATGACGCCCCAAACGCTGCGCCAGGTAATGCATGGCCGCCAGTGACAGGGCGTCCGGCACTTTGATCATCGCATCGATCACCTTGGGCAGGAATGACGCCTCCACCCGCGGCCGACCAATGCCTTCAATCCGCGACCCATGGTCCAGGCACAGGCTAGCATCGCCAGTCTGGTAGTAATCGAAGAACACCGAACGCTCGGCGTCGGCACACAGCACGCGGGTGCAATGCTGGCGATAACGCACGTAACGGCCCAGCGTCGCGGTGGTGCCGCCGGTGCCGGGGCTGGAAATCAGCCAGCTCGGCTCGGGGTGCAGCTCGAAGCGCATTTGCTGGAAGATCGACTCGGCGATGTTGTTGTTCGCCCGCCAGTCGGTAGCGCGTTCGGCGTAGGTGAACTGGTCGATGAAATGCCCGTCGTGTTCGCGAGCAAGACGTTCGGATTCGGCGTAAATCTGTGTCGGATCGTCAACCAGATGGCTTTTACCGCCGTAGAAGGCGATCTGCGCGATCTTCTCCTTGGAGGTACTCGCCGGCATCACCGCAATGAACGGCAAACCCAGCATACGGGCGAAATACGCCTCGGAAATGGCCGTCGAACCACTGGACGCTTCAATCACCGGCGCACCGGGTTTGAGCCAGCCGTTACACAAGGCGTAGAGGAACAACGAGCGGGCCAAGCGGTGTTTCAGGCTGCCGGTGGGATGGCTGGACTCATCCTTGAAATACAACTCGATGCCCGGAAAACCCGGCAACGGCAAGGGGATCAGGTGGGTGTCGGCGCTGCGCTGGAAGTCGGCTTCAATGATCCGGATGGCTTCGCGGGTCCACTGTCGGTTGTCGCTCATGGTGGTTTTCTCGTCGAATCGGGCAAGAGTCGGCCTTGTCGCAAGGCTCAATCTTCAAGCTTAGGAAAAAACCTACATCACGCACAGGTACAGCTGAGGTCCAATACGTTCGGCAACTGCTAGGCTCAGGTCCTTCACGGCTGTTCGCGTTGTAACGGCATATAACAAAAAAGAATATAACTTTTGTTTTAACAACTAACGGTACGGGTTAGGGTATGCCACCTTTTGAATTCATCGATGGAGAGCGACCTTGCCTCTGCGTAGCACGTTCACGCGTTTCTTTCAGTTGGAAGCTGCCAGCGGTCTGTTATTGATCGCAGCCGCCGCCCTGGCGTTAATCATCAACAACTCCCCGCTGTCGTGGCTTTATAACGGCCTGCTGGACACCCCCGTGGTCGCCCAGATCGGCGCGCTGAAGATCGCCAAGCCTTTGTTGCTGTGGATCAACGACGGTCTGATGGCCATGTTCTTCCTGCTGATCGGCCTGGAAGTGAAGCGCGAAGTCCTTGACGGTCAACTGTCGAAACCGTCGCAAATCGTCCTGCCCGGTGCGGCCGCGATTGGCGGCATGGTGGTTCCGGCGCTGTTCTACTGGTTTTTGAACCGCGACAACCCAGCAGCCCTGGGTGGCTGGGCCATCCCGATGGCCACCGACATAGCCTTCGCCCTTGGCGTACTCGCCTTGCTCGGTAAACGCGTGCCGGTTTCGCTGAAGCTGTTCCTGATGACCCTGGCGATCATCGACGACCTCGGCGCCATCATCGTCATCGCGATCTTCTATTCCGGCGCGCTATCGACCCTGTCACTGGCACTGGCCGCGGCGTGCATTGTGGCGCTAATCGCGATGAACCGGCTCGGCGTGGTCAAGCTCGGACCGTACATGATCATCGGTCTGATCCTCTGGGTCTGCGTCCTCAAGAGCGGTGTCCACGCGACACTGGCCGGTGTGACCCTCGCGTTCTGCATTCCGTTGCGCACGAAAAACGCCGAACCTTCGCCACTGCTGACCCTCGAACACGCCCTGCATCCATGGGTGGCCTACGGCATCCTGCCGCTGTTCGCCTTCGCCAACGCCGGCCTGTCCCTGAGCGGCGTGACCATGGAAAGCTTCACCCACCCCGTGCCCATGGGCATCGCGGTTGGCCTGCTGCTGGGCAAGACCCTCGGCGTCTTCGGCCTGACGTGGCTGGCGGTGAAAATCGGCATCGCCGCCCTGCCCCAAGGCGCCAATTGGGGTCAGGTATTGGGGGTTGCGATCCTCTGTGGCATTGGTTTCACCATGAGCCTGTTTGTCGGCTCCTTGGCCTTCGTGCCCGGCGCCAGTGAATACGCCGGGATGGATCGGATGGGGATTTTGACCGGGTCGATATTGGCGGCGCTGATTGGCTATGCGGTGACGGCGGTATCGAGTCGCAAGCGCTCTGCGCTGCAATCCTGAGCGATAGAGAACACTCTTAGCGACATTCAGGATTCGTCCTACAGCCACGATTGGCCACGTTCGTTAACGTCGCGCAGCCCCTTTTTTGAGGGCTGTCGACGTACGAACGCAAGGAAGATCAGTGGCTGGCAATAAGGACATTCCCCGGGTTCAGAATCCACCGTCAGGCGACGGGCATCACGTCACTCACCGTTTTATGACGGCCACCGAACTGGCCGAGCGCGAGGCCCGATAAAACGCTTACGACGCCATGCTCGCGAGGCAAGACGCCTTCGAGCGGAGTCGTGAGGTCGTCGCCAAAAAGCACGAAGCCGTTCGCGCCGGATGCGTCTTTGCCAAGTCCTGCAAACTGCCGGACGCCATCATCGATTACTCCAATCCTTCGGGAATGGTACCCACCGACAGCCTCAAGGACTACGGAGAAGTTGCCTGGCTCGGCGCTCGCGAGGTAGACGATGCCGGGCTGCTGAACCTGGAAACAATCAGCGGCAGCACCCTCGCGCTCGGCATCGGCCGAATAGCGCTTCGCCTTCCGACCCTGCGTGCACTGCCAGCAATCGGCGTTGCTGGAGCCACGGCATTGGCCGGCGTGGTCGCCCTGTTCTGGACCCCAAGCTTGGGCGACAGCGCGCTTTATACCGAAGACCAGTTGCGCGCCCTGAAACAGGCTCGAACTCGCGTTCGTCTAAGGGTCGAACAACAGGCTGATGGCAGTCTCAAGGGATACGGTTTCTACACCGGCAAGAACCGTGATTGGGAAATGGTTGATGTCGTGCAGTTCAGCTTGCGCGGCAGCCAACAGGTGGCGGATCTCGGGGATGGCGTTGAGCTGATCTGGACGCCGGCTGTGGACGGTTCCGACATCCTCGGGATTCCAGCGCTGGAGGCTGCGCCGCAAGCGCCGCACATTTGGGTTTATCCGCCGACGAAAGCGGCTGACAGCATCATCGTGAATCCGGTTTATCCGCCTGAGTACAGGGATTTCATTCTTGTGTTTCCGGCGGATTCGGGGGTGAAGCCGGTTTACATTGTGGTGAGTGCTTCTGATCATAAATATCATCAGGCACCAAAGGGTCTTACTGCGTTTTCTGATGCAGTGAAAGACAAAGCAAGGAACAACGTTCAAGGTGGGGGCGGACTGCGCAAACGCTGGAAAGATCGCAAGGGGCGGATTTACGAGTGGGATAGCCAACATGGGGCGGTTGAAATGTATGACAAGCAAGGAAAGCATCTAGGCGAATTCGACCCTGAAACAGGGGAACAGACCAAGCCCGCAAAACCAGGAAGAACCACTCCTAAATAGACTGAGAGGTAGTTATGTATTTGTGCATCACCGGATTTTTGCCTGACAGTTTTGAAGATAGCTCGCTGAAGTATGAGCTTGATGTAGATACTGCCTTTAACGACCAGATTATGCAGCTCCTCGGCCATAAAAGCCTAAACGAAATGGCAAGCGGAGAATGGCTATTAACAGCTGAGCAAGTCCAGCAAATTGGTGCTTTGATCAATCAACCCATCCCCCGAGACCTTGAAATATTTATTGGAGTTGAGGCGTAGCTCCACGGGCACCAAGACCACTCCGGTGAGTTTGACGAGCCCTGGAAAATTCGATCAACTTTGCAAACGCCTGATTCGTGGTCTGAGAAAGTATTCTGGACAACAGGACCTACTGAATTACCGACACTGTCGAACTCTCCCAGCAATTTTGAAGACTAGTCCTACAGCCACGATTGACCTCGTTCGTTAACGTCGCACAGCTCCTTTTTTTCGGGGCTGTCGACAGGTGAACGCAAGGAAGATAAGTGGCTGGCAACAAGGAAGTCCCCAGGGTTAAAAACCCACCGTCCGGCGACGGTCATCACGTCACGCACCGCTTCATGACGGCCACCGAACTGGCCGAGCGCGAGGCCCGACAAAACGCTTACGACGCCATGCTCGCGAGGCAAGACGCCTTCGAGCGGAGTCGTGAGGTCGTCGCCAAAAAGCACGAAGCCGTTCGCGCCGGATGCGTCTTTGCCAAGTCCTGCAAACTGCCGGACGCCATCATCGATTACTCCAATCCTTCGGGAATGGTACCCACCGACAGCCTCAAGGACTACGGAGAAGTTGCCTGGCTCGGCGCTCGCGAGGTAGACGATGCCGGGCTGCTGAACCTGGAAACAATCAGCGGCAGCACCCTCGCGCTCGGCATTGGCCGCCTTGCACTCAGCGCGCCGGCTCTCGCCGTTCCGGCCACAGCAGTCGGTGCTGCTGGAGCCACCGTATTGGCCGCGGTAGTTGCAGCGTTCTGGACGCCCAGCCTGGGCGACAGCGCCCTTTACACCGAAGATCAATTGCGCACCCTGAAACAGGCCAGAACCCGCGTTCGTCTACAGGTAGAGCAACAAGCTGACGGCAGTCTCAAAGGCTATGGGTTTTACACCGGCAAGAACCGCGATTGGGAAATGGTCGATGTCGTGCAGTTCGCATTACGCGGCAGTCAGCAGGTGGCGGATCTCGGGGATGGTGTTGAGCTGATCTGGACACCGGCTGTGGATGGTTCCGACATCCTCGGGATTCCAGCGCTGGAGGCTGCGCCGCAAGCGCCGCATATTTGGGTTTACCCGCCGACGAAAGCGGCTGACAGCATTATCGTGAACCCGGTTTATCCGCCTGAGTACAAGGATTTCATTCTGGTATTCCCTGCGGGTTCGGGGGTGTCACCGGTTTATATTGTGGTTAGTGTTACTAACCACAAATATTATCCAGCGCCAAATGGACTGACCGCTTTTCCCGATGCTACGAGAGCAACTCGTAAGACCCCGGTTAAAGGTGGCGGCGGCCTTAGAAAACGCTGGAAAACTCCAAACGGAAAAATTTTTGAATGGGACTCACAGCATGGGGCTGTCGAGATGTACGACAAACGTGGCCGTCATCTCGGGGAATATGATCCGACTACTGGCGAGCAGACCAAACCAGCGGATAACACTAGGAAAGTAGAACCATGATTTACGTCATAGAGGCATTTGACAAAAAAACGGAACTCCTCGCATTCGAAGAAGAGCTGCCGAACGGCCACGATAAAGAACTGAAAGCAATTATGGGATGGACAGCGGATCAACAAGGCTGGGAGGGATACAACCTCACGACCGAGCAGCTCGATGCCTTGGAAGAAATACTCGGAAAGAAAATTTATAATCCAGCATTTCTTTTTCAACTCACCTGCAACGTCTAGAAATAGTGCCGTATAATTCTCACGTCAAACAAAAAACCCCGACCAGTCACCTGATCGGGGTTTTCTTTTACCCGTTCCCGCTTAATGCGAAACGCGGCTAGTCCCATCAACAGTAGCAATCCGCACCCGCTCACCCACACGGAACACTTCATTCTCCTGAACCTGTTGCACGTAGGCGCGCATGCTGCCGTCGTCTTCGCGAACAGTGATTTCCACGCCTTGGGCGCGGGTCAGGCCTTCTTCGGTGGCCGAACCGAGCAGGCCGCCAGCGACGGCACCGATAACGGCAGCAACAATGCTGCCACGACCGCCGCCGATGGCGCTACCGCCCACACCGCCGACAACTGCGCCAGCTGCGCCGCCGATAGGTGTTTTGGTGCCTTCGATTTTCACCGGACGCAACGATTCGATGGTGCCCATGCGAACGGTCTGCACGCGACGCGCTTCGTCACGGGAGTAGGAGTCACCGGTCAGGCTCGATTGGCAGCCAGTGAGCAACATCGCCATCGTGGAAAAGGAAGCAACCAGCAGAACAGACTTACGCATAGCATCAACTCCATAGGACAGGTATTCATTAAACTCCGCAGCTTGACGCCTGTCACGGCCTTGCCCGGATAAAATTGGTTTGATTCAGGCCCGGTACAGGGCGCTACCACGAATTTGACACACAGTAGCGGCAAATTCCGCAATCTGCGCCACTGAACCAAGGATTTTCATGGATTACTTCATCATTGTCGTCACCACCGTCGCCGGTCTGTACTTCCACGGGTGGTTGTACGTGCGGATCAAACGCTGGATGGACCGCGATCTGGCGCTGGCACTGGCGGGGAAAGACGAGCATAAAAAGGCTTTCATGCTCCAGCAACTGGCGAACGCTCAAGCGCAGAAGATCAAGCGCCGAGACCTGCCACAGTGGCTGGAAGCCGCTGCGGCAGGCTATCTTGATCGGTAGACTGTTTAGGGCGCCAGACGTTCAAGAATCCAGTTTGCGCCCTGCAAACGGTAGTTGAGGCGATCGTGCAGGCGGCTCGGACGGCCCTGCCAGAACTCGATGCGCTCCGGTAACAAGCGATAACCGCCCCAATGCTCAGGGCAATGAGGTTGCGTGTCGCTGAAACGTTGCTCGGTGTTCTTGAGCAACGCTTCCAGTTCAGCGCGATCGACGATCACCCGGCTCTGAGGCGAAGCCCAGGCACCGAGACGGCTGCCCAGTGGACGGACCTGAAAATAGGCGTCGGACTCTTCAGGCGTGACTTTCACCACCCGCCCTTCGATGCGCACCTGGCGCTCAAGGGCCGGCCAGAAAAAAGTCATGGCCGCGAACGGGTTCGCGGCCAGATGCTGGCCCTTGGCGCTGTCGTAGTTGGTGAAGAAGGTGAAACCCTGCTCGTCCAGCCCCTTGAGCAGCAGAATGCGGCAATGCGGCCGACCGTCCTGATCGACGGTGGCCAGGGTCATGGCATTAGCTTCCACCGGCGGTTGCTCGGTTTTCACCGCGTCGGCAAACCACTGATGGAACAGCCCGAATGGCTCGGCCGGGGCTTGCGCCTCGGTCAGGCCATCACGGGTGTAGTCGCGACGCATATCAGCCAGGCCCTGGGTCATGGCGCATTCCTTCTGGTTAACGAATCACTTCTTTGTGGCGTCGCCGT
The DNA here is from genome assembly GCF_054898165.1 of Pseudomonas sp. Hz4. Lineage (NCBI taxonomy): Bacteria > Pseudomonadati > Pseudomonadota > Gammaproteobacteria > Pseudomonadales > Pseudomonadaceae > Pseudomonas > Pseudomonas sp. Hz4. The sequence continues at coordinate 4,773,034 of NZ_CM142719.1, forward strand.
CGGCAGCAGCGGCGGTGGCTTTTTTCGAGTCGGCAGCGGCTTTGGCCGGAACGGTCTTTTTCGCCGGAGTCGCGGTTTTAGCAGGCGTTTTCTTGGCGGCGGCTTTCTTGGCCGGGGCCTTTTTGACGGCAGGTACTGCTGCTTTCTTGGCGGCCGGTGCAGGAGTAACAGGCTTGACCACTGGCTTGATGTCCGGGGCAGCAACCATCTTCACTGGTGCCGGGGCCGGCATGTTGTACTTGCTCAGCAACGCGACCATGGTGTTTTGCGGGGTCACCAGCAGTTCCACTCGACGGTTCAAGGCTCGGCCTTCATTGCTGTCGTTGGCAGCACGCGGGGCTTCGCCACCCATACCGCGCAGCATCAGGCGATCACGCTGCAGACCGCTGAGGCGGAAAATCGCCGCCACGGCCTGGGCACGCTCCTGGCTCAGCTTCACGTTGGCCGGTGCGGCGCCCGACGTATCACTGTGGCCGAGAACGAGCACGGCAGTCTTTGGATCAACTTCAAGGATTTTCGCGACGCGAGTGAACGGGCCAAGGGTCACCGGCAGCAGCATGGCCGGACGGTCAGGGTTGAACGAGCCGTCTACCGGCGCTGTCACCACCAAGACGTTTTCACGGCGCTCGAGTTGCAGATTGCTGCCCTTGATCGCTTCGCGCAGGCGCGGTTCGTAGTCATCGAGCCAAGCCTGGGTGACTTTCGGATCGGGCATCGGCACGGCTTTGGCGGTGCTTTGCTCTTTGCCACCGAACGGCCACCACCATTTGCCACCTGCATCGGCCTCAGCCTTGGTCACAGCGGCAGGTTTAGCTTCAGGTTTTACTTCTGGTTTTACTTCTGGCTGCGCCGGGGTCTTGTCGGCGGCATCATCGGAGCCGAACGGCCAGTACCAATGGCTGGAGCTTTCAGTCTTGGCTACCGGAGCCGTCGCGGCAGGCTTCAGGGGTGCCGGAGCCTTAGTCGGAGCCGGGTCTTTAGCGGCGACTTTGTCGGAGGAACCGAACGGCCACCAGCTGCTGCCATCCGAGTCATTTTGTGGAGTTTGCGCGCAACCGGTAATTGCTAAGCACAGGGCCAAAGCGAGAGTTTTATTGGAAGACATTGGACATCCACAAAATGAAGGTAATGAAAAATCAGGCCGGATTGACCCGGATAAACAGACGCTTGGAAACCATAAGGGCCTTTGGGTTCCGACCCTGGACCCCCTGAGCGCGATTTACAGACAAGTGGCCAGTGCCCGCACAAGCTTTTGCGCGCGCGGATCCATCAAGACGTACGGCCCTAAGGTATTTGTCACAAAGCCAAAGGCTACATCGTGTTCCGGGTCAGCAAAACCGATGGAACCGCCGGCACCCGGATGGCCGAACGCACGAGGGCCGAGGCCGTAGGTGGCGTTGGGGACGTCCGGTTGATCGAGCATGCAACCCAGGCCGAAACGGGTCCGGGTCAGTAAAGTCTTGTCCTCGCCGAGGCTGTGTTCGCGCGTCAGTTCGTCAAGCATTTCGCTTTCCAGCAAGCTGCCATTGAGCAGACCGGCATAGAACCCGGCCAGGCTGCGGGCATTGCCGTGGCCATTGGCGGCCGGCTGCTGCATGCGTCGCCACTCGGGTTTGTTGGTGCTGGTCATGATAGACGGCGGATTAGTGAACGCCCTCGTGGTCATGGCCGCCGGCTCGCGCATAGTCACTTGCAGCAAGCGCTGGGCGGCGGCGTCGCCGACATTGCCCTTGCCACGGGCGATGTGCGCCACGCGATGGAACTCTTCATCCGCCAGGCCGACGTGGAAATCCAGCCCCAAAGGCTTCGCGACCCGCGCCACGATGGACTCACCCGGACCACGACCGTCGGCACGACGCAACAACTCACCGATCAGCCAGCCGTAGGTGATCGCCGCATAACCGTGGCCTTGACCGGGCGTCCACCAGGGCGTTTCAGCCGCCAGGGCGTCAACCATGGTTTGCCAGTCGTAAAGGGCTTCCGGGGCCAGCAGCTCACGCACCGCCGGAAGACCGGCCTGATGGCAGAGCAATTGACGCAAGGTGACCGACTCTTTGCCAGCGGCGGCGAACGCCGGCCAGTAGCGAGCAACCGGGGCATCCAGCTGCAGTTTGCCCTCGGCCACCAGTTGCAGGGCGGTCACCGCGGTAAAGGTCTTGGTGCAGGAAAACAGGTTGGCGATGGTGTCGCTGTGCCACGCTTCAGCGCCATCCTTATCGGCGCTACCAGCCCAAAGATCGACGACGGTTTCACCGCCGATCTGGATGCACAGCGCCGCACCACGTTCCTGAGGATCGTCGAACAGCGCCGCGAACGCTTCACGCACCGCTTCGAATTTCAGCTCGTAAAAACCCTGAATCTGCACCCGCAACTCCCCTGGATAGACGCTCTACAAAGTGCCGCATTGTTCCAGCCATTGAAGGTTTTGGGAACAGGGCCGGGCCGGGCGGTCGCCCTCCCGCCCGGTGAAACACTCAGAAAATTTTACGTACTTATCAGCAATCAGTGGCCTTTGCCGGAATGCCCACCCGCGTGGCCAGCGCCCTGCCCTGCGCCTTTGCCAGCATCGCCTTTTCTGCCGCCCTCAGCTTCGTGACCGGTGTTGTCCGCCTCAGCCTGGGCCTTCTCGGCGTCTTTACCGAGCTGATCGACGGTCTGCAAATTGCTCTTGCGTACGCTGTCGACGAAGCCCTGGAACGGCAGATCGGTGATGCCCACCAGACCAAAGTGACCGTTCTCGCCATCCAGCAGGCGACCGGTAACCGGTTGATCGAGGTATTGGAACCAGTGCACCCCGACGATCGACGGTTCGCTCATCGCCTGTTTGAGGAAATTGGCGTAAGCCGGCCCACGGTCCTCTTCCTTTGCCAATTGCGTCACGCCGCCCCAGAACGGGCCGCGATCCGCCGAGCCGAAGTTGAACTCGGTGATCAGCACCGGTTTGTCCAGGCTGCGCAGCTTGGCGAAGTCGTAACCGTCCTGCGGTTGCAGGGTGTACATGTTGAAGCTCAGCACGTCGCAATACTGCGCACAGGACTCAACCGCTTCCGGGGTGCTGATGGCAAACCGGCCGCCCAGCAACAGCTGATTCGGCGCGTGCCACTTGAGCGAGTCGGAAATGGTCTTGAAGTACGTGTCGGCGAAGACCTTCTGGAAGTATTTGAAGTCGGCTTCAATTTCCGGGAGTTCGGCGCTTGGCAGCGGCGGCACGAAGCCCGGGTCTTCCATCAATTCCCAGGCCGGCAAATCAATGCCCCAAGCTTTGGAAAGGCCCGCCTGATTGCGGTATTTATCCCGCAGTTGCTTGAGGAACGCGCGTTTGGCCGGGACGTCGGTGGTCATCTTCAACGTGCCGTACGCCAAGGCGTAGCGAGCTTTTGGGTCGTCGCCGGGGCCGGCCCAAGCCAGTTCGTTGTCGGCAAAGTAACCCATCAGCCATGGATCGTCGCGATGGTCGCGGGTGGCAATGGCCACGGCACGTTCAGTGGCCATGGCAAAACGCGGGTCAAACGGGTCGGGCATGCCGCCCCACCAGTCGCTGCCGGTGCTGATGCTGGCGTAATCGCCGACGATCGACAGCGGCAATGTGTAAGGTACACGGTCAGCGTTCGCCAGCGCCGGGGCGCTCCAGTTGCCGACAGTGTTGAAGCCCCAGGCTTGCAGGCGATCAAGGGTGTGGCTGGCCCAGCGCTGTTCATCAACAACCGCTTTGCAGGGTTCGGCAGGTGTCTGCTCAGCCGTTTTTGCGGTTGTCGCGTCGACTGCGCCGGCCTTGGCTGCTTCGGCGACACCGGATTCGGCAGTCGAAGGAACGACAGGTTGCTCAGCGGCCTTATCGGCTGTTGCCTCAACGGCGTCAGCCTTGGCGGCTTCGGCGACACCGGCCTTGGTGTCGCTGCCCAATGCGCAGGGTTCACCATACAAGCGCTGCAGGTTGGCCCCATAGAAGTCGTACCAGCGACCGGCGTTATATCCACGGCCCTGATCGACACCGTTGCCACCGCGGTTGTCGCCTTCGCCATAGTGGCCGGCCAGCGGTTCGTCGGGTTTTGGCAGGGATTCGAACATCCATTCGCGACCGGCGATGTAAGTCTGGTTGACGTCCGGAGTGACGGTATTGACCCCGAGCGAATAGAACGGATGCCCTTGCGGGGTGACCAGGTACCAGCGACCGTCGCGCTTCTCCGTGCGGAAAAACCCGCTGGCCTTGAATGCCGGGCCTTTGTTCCAGCCACCGAACTTGTCCAGGGACGACTTCTCGCGCTCGGCCAGCCAGGTTTTCAGTTGCTGCTGTTCTTTGGCAGCGACGCTTTTCAGTTGCTCGTCGCTGCTGACTTTCTCTGGCCATTTGGTCCGGGTTGACTGGCCGTAAGCGTCTACAAGACCGCCAAAAGCCGCTTGGGTGAGCGTATCGCCGTCCTGCACACCAAAGCGCTCAAGCAGAATACTTTGGGCGACTTTCGGCTGATCCATCGACAAGGTTACCGATACTACTTGGCTGCGCTCCAGTTCACCGACGCTGCTAGCCAGCAATACGCGTTGCCCCTCAAACGTCATCGGCATCGGCGGACCGGCTTTCAGGCCAAGACTCAATGGCGTAAAGGGCTGCAGCGGCACCCATAAAGTTTGCGCAGGGCCGGCCGGCAAGTCGACGCGGCTTATCAGCGTCTTGCCGTCGTTGCTCTGAATTTTCACGTACAGGGTCACGGCCCAGTCCATTGCGCTCTGAATCCGCAAACTCATGAAGCCCGACTGCGACCAGTCCCAGGCGCCGGTCTGCGGGGTCAGACGCAAGGTCGGTTGTGCCACCGGGTTGAACGTCACCCGGCGCAGCACTTCGCCCTCGGCCGTTTGCTCGGCGTTGGATTGCGGCAGGCTGGCGTCCTGAGTCGCCACCTGGACCACGTCGGCGGGGCGCACGAAGTTGAACAGCGTCTGTTGGCCGGCAGGGGCTGCCAGCAAAGGGGCTGCGAACATGAGCGCGAAAACAGCGGGCAACGAACGGCGGATCATAAGAACGAGGTTCTCCCTAACGACCAACAAGGGCCAGTGGAAAAGCGATGGCAGAGAGATAGACAACGGGTTGGGCAAAATTGCCCAGCCCTGTATCAGGAAATTTCACGACGGAAGGGAGGCAACGCATTGAGGATTGCCTTGCCGTAACGCTGGGTGACCAGACGTCGATCGAGCAACGTGATGGTGCCGCGGTCTTCTTCGGTGCGTAGCAAGCGACCGCAGGCCTGGACCAGCTTCAGCGAAGCATCCGGCACGGAGATTTCCATGAACGGATTGCCCCCCCGAGCCTCGATCCACTCGGCCAGGGCCGCTTCGACCGGATCGTCGGGCACCGAGAACGGAATCTTCGCGATGACCACGTGTTCGCAGTACGCACCGGGCAAGTCGACCCCTTCGGCAAAACTCGCCAGGCCGAACAACACACTGGAATCACCGCCATCGACCCGGGCCTTGTGCTTGTTCAGGGTTTCCTGTTTCGACAGGTTGCCTTGAATGAACACTTGCTTACGCCAGTCGCGATCAAGGCCGTCGAACACGTCCTGCATCTGTTTGCGCGAGGAGAACAGCACCAGGGTGCCGCGCGAACCTTCCACCAAGGCTGGCAGGTCGCGGATGATCGCTGCGGTGTGGGCCGGCGCATCACGCGGATCGGCCTTGAGGTCCGGCACCCGCAGCACGCCAGCGTCCGCATGATGGAACGGGCTCGGGACTACCGCGGTTACGGCTTTTTTCGGCAGGCCGGCACGCATGCGGAACCGGTCGAAGGTGCCGAGTGCCGTCAGGGTCGCCGAGGTCACCAGAGCGCCGTAGGCCACGTTCCACAAATTGCGACGGAGCATTTCCGCCGCGAGAATCGGGCTGGCATTGACCTCGATGTCGAACAGCGAACCGCTTTCGGCCAGGGTCAGCCAGCGAGCCATGGGCGGGTTGTCTTCCGGGTCTTCAGCGGTGAACGCGCCCCACAATTCCCAGTTGCCCGAAGAGCGTGACAACAGGCTGCCGAACAGCGGATACCACTCTTCAGCCTGGTTACTGGCGATGCCGATGTTGACCTCGCCGTCCATGCCTTCCTTGAGCAGTTCGGTCAGTCGGGTAAAAACATCGGTCAGACGGGCAAATCCCTTCTTCAGCTCGATGCCCATTTCGCGCATGTGCTCGTGAACGACCCCGCCGACGAAGCGATGACGTGGCCGCTCGCGACCTTCGACGTCTTCGCCGGGCTTGAAATCGGCGACCTGCTCGCAGGCGGTGAACATGAATTGCTGCTGGGTCTTGATCTCCCGCGCCAGTTCCGGAACTTGTTCGATCAACTTGCCCAGATCACCCGGCAGCGGGTGCTGGGCGAGTAATTTGGTGAGGTTCTTGGCGGTGGTTTCCAGCCAGTCGGCGGTGGAGCGAAGACGTGTGTAATGGGCGAAATGGCCGATGGCTTTATCCGGCAGGTGGTGGCCTTCGTCGAACACGTAGATCGTGTCGCGCGGGTCCGGCAGCACGGCCCCGCCGCCCAGCGCCAGGTCGGCCAGGACCATGTCGTGGTTGGTGACAATCACGTCGACCTTGCCCATGCCTTCGCGTGCCTTGTAGAAGGCGCACTGGCCGAAGTTCGGGCAATGACGGTTGGTGCACTGGCTGTGATCGGTGGTCAGGCGTGCCCAATCGGCATCTTCCAGTGCGGTCGACCAACTGTCGCGGTCGCCGTCCCACTTATTGCCGGCAAGTTTCTCGATCATGCTGGTGAACAGCTTCTGACTGGCCTCATCGACCTCGATCTTGAAGCCTTCTTCTTCGAACAACTGAGCCGTGGCGGTTTGCGCGTGACCTTCCTGAAGCAACATATCGAGCTTGGACAGGCACATGTAGCGCCCGCGCCCCTTGGCCAGGGCAAAGCTGAAATTCAGCCCGCTGTTGCGCATCAGGTCAGGCAAATCCTTGTAGACGATCTGCTCTTGCAGGGCCACGGTGGCCGTGGCAATCACCAGACGCTTGCCGGCGGCCTTCGCAGTGGGGATTGCAGCCAGGCTATAGGCCACGGTTTTACCGGTACCGGTGCCGGCTTCCACCGCGACAATCGCGGGGTCGCCACTGCGCCGGCCTTCGTCGTCGGTGTTGATGTCACCGAGGACCTTGGCAATTTCGGCGATCATCAGGCGTTGGCCGTAGCGCGGTTTGAGGCTCTTGGCTTCGAGAAACCGCGAGTAGGCGCCCTGGATCGTGGTTTTGAGTTCGGTGCTGATCATGATTGTCGGGCGCAAAAAACGCTGGATAAATTTTCAGTGGTTCGGATCGGCCGCTATCATACCCCGCTAATTAATCCTGCGCAGAACGGAGTACCTCAATGACACCTTTTGGCATCGTTTACACCCTGCATGTTCTGTCCGCCCTGGTCTGGGTCGGGGGCATGTTTTTCGCCTGGATGGTCCTGCGCCCCGCTGCGATGAAAGCCCTGGAAGGCCCTGCCCGGTTGAAACTGTGGGTTGAAGTGTTTCAAGGTTTTTTTCGCTGGGTCTGGGTGGCGGTGGTGCTGTTGCCGATCAGCGGTGTCGGCATGATCCATTTGCAATACGCCGGATTTGAAGCCGCGCCGCGCTATGTGCAGGTCATGATGGGGTTGTACGTGGTGATGACGGCGCTGTTTATCCGGATTCAGGCGTTGTTGTTGCCGGAGTTGCGCACGGCGGTGGCGGCGCAGGATTGGCCAATGGGTGCCTCGGTGCTGGGGAGGATTCGCAAGTTGGTGGGGATTAATCTGATTGTCGGGATGGGGCTGGTGGCGATTGCTGCGGCGCGGCCGTGATCGTTCCCACGCTCTGCGTGGGAATGCCTCAAGGGGGCTCCGCGTCCAGTGACGCGGAGCGTCACGGGCTGTATTCCCACGCAGAGCGAGGGAACAATCAGTTAAAGGGTTACAACCGCTGCACGGTTACCGAACCCGTCGCACCCGCTGACCCAGACTGGCCATCAACCCCAGGACGACCGCTTTTTCCGCCATCGGCCTTGTAGACGAAGCAGCCCTTGGCCTTGCCACCCGCTCCAGGCTTGCCGCCAGGCCCGGCCACACCACCGGCTCCACCGGCCACCTGAACCTTGATCTGTTCTGCCGGGTACGCGCGCGGCACTTCCAGCCTTACCAGCGCCCCCGGCGCTCCAGACTGACCATCGCTGCCATTACTGCCATCAGCACCGCGACCGGCCTGACCCCAGGTACAACCCGGCGCCTGACCGTTAGCCCCATCGAGACCGACGAAACCTGGTGCGCCCGCGCCACCGCGAGCGTCCACCCACAATTGCGACGCGTTCAGTGCCTTGATCTGCACATTCAGGTTACGCCCGGAGCGGGCCGCCTTGAGGTAAGTCCCCGGCGCACCGCGAGCAGTGATCTGGCTGCCTTCGGACAACTGCGCACGACTGACCTTCAGCTCAAGCGGCTGTTCGCTGGGTACGATGGCGATCCGCGCTTCACGGCCCAGACGCAATTCACCGACGGTGACCTCGGTCACATTCGAGGGAATCAACAACGTGCCGTAATCGGCCACTTCCAGGCGTTCCAGCTGCAAGGTGCTGGCGGTATTGGGCAAGCGCATCAAAGAGTTGCTTTCGACGCTCACCACCTGAGCGCAAGCCAATGGGCTGATGAGTGCGGCGAGCAGACAGAGTTTACGCATGGGAAGCCTTCGGTACGGTGGGAGCCGGGATGGTTTGCAGGTGGAAAACGCCGAAAAAGAGGATCTTCAGGCGATCACGCCAAGGGTGAGCGCGACCTCTGAGACTGCGGTAGCAGAACACCGCCTCCAGAAAATGGAGCAGTGCCAACAGGCTGCCAACCAGATCGACCAATAGATGCAGAGGATTGATAAGCGGCGCGAGCTGATTGACCAGCACCACCAGCCAGAACAGTAGGGTCAACAACTTCCCCAGCCCCCAAAACACGCTCATACGCTCCTCCGTTGCGAATTATTCTTTGCGAGCACAGTACCGGCTTCCACGCGGGATAAGCCAGAGGCCAACGGAAAATTCTTCATGGAGGCCGCCGAATGGCCACCGAACCGACCTCAATTGTCATCCGACGGCTCTATCACGGGGCTCAGCGATGAATGTGCAACTCCACCCGACGGTTCTTCGCCCGTCCTTCATCCGTTTCGTTTTCGGCCACCGGTTGACTTTCGCCCTGGCCCTCGCTGGTGACTTTGTTTGGCGCCAGGCCCTGACTCAACAGGTAGGCCACCACGCTACTGGCGCGGTCCGTGTGAGAACACTCATGGTGAAAGCTCCTGTGTTACCGGCCAATGCCGGTTACACAGGAGTAAAAACCCGCATCCGCGACTGCACAAGCCACGGAGTACGAGGGGCTTAGCGGTTGATTTTGATTTCCGTGCGGCGGTTCGACGAGCGGCCGTCATCGGTTTTGTTATCAGCGACCGGTTGGCTTTCACCGGCACCGGTGACAGATACGAAGCTGCTGCGTGGTACACCTTGGGAAATCAGGTATTCGACCACCGAGTGCGCACGACGGTCCGACAGTTTCTGGTTGTAGGCATCACTGCCCACGCTGTCGGTGTGACCGGTTACGGTCAACTGCGCGGTGCTCGATTCCTGTTTCAGGCGCGTGGCGATGGTGTTGAGTACATCTTTATCGGAAGGGGTAAGTGTGGCTTTGTCGAACTGGAAGTGAACATCGCGAATGACGATGACTTCTTCTTTAACCACGGCCGCTTCTTCGACCACTGGCGCAGGCACCGGTGGAGGGCAGCCGTCGGCATCGACCTGCACGCCTCTAGGTGTACCCGGGCACTTGTCGCGGCTATCCGGCACGCCATCGCCGTCTTCGTCGCCATCACCGTGAACCCAGCAATAGGCCGCAGCCAAGCCGCCGATGGCCAGCGCACCATACCCCGCCCATGACGTGCTTTCAGTGGCACCAAGACCGGCACCCACAACACCACCGACCGCCGCACAGGTCGGCCAGTCGGTTTTCTGCAAACCTGCGCAACCAGTCAACACACTGGTTAGCAGAACCAAGGGTAATGCTGTGCGAACTATGCTCATAGTTTTCTCCTGAGGGGATCGGCTTAGGACCGATTCAGGAAGTAAAGACCCGAGTTTTAATCTCCGCCAGCAATAGGCCATTGCAGTTTTGTCCCGTGTTCACGGTAGATAGACGCTTTTGGGAGAAACCACCTCTAGGCCCGGTCCCTTGAGCAGGCTAGTCTTGGCAGCTCTGATTGAGGATCTTCGATGATTGCAGGTATTTCTTCGCGCACGCCCCAACAGGCGTTGGCCGCTTTGCTTGATCGTTACGCCCCCGCGCGCCTGTTGCTGATTGGCGCCAGCGAATTCCCCGCGCTTGAGGCCTTCAAGCGGGCGCACCCGGACACCTGTGTTGCACACGCGGCACCCGGGGCGTTGCCTGCCGAATTGGCCGCGCGCCGGTTTGACCTGGCGCTGGTGGTCGATTGCCTCGAGCATTTGCCCAAGCGCGATGGCCTGAACTTGCTTGGCGGAATCCGTAACCTCAACGCCAGTCGCATCGCGGTGCTGGCGGATTTGCCGGCCAGCGGCTGGCAGGAGACCGATTTTTTCTCCCTGGCCCTGCAAGCGAGCGAACGTTTCCAGCGCGACGATCAAGTGCTGACCCTGTTCACCTATGACCTGCTTGACTACAAACAAGTACCTGACTGGCTCAACTCACGCTTTTGGGCCAATCCGGAAAACTTCGGGAAATATTGGTGGTAACGCAATAATCTGACACCTTGCAAACGTTAGATTCCCACTGTTTTAGCAGTAGCCCACTACCAGCTCATTCTGAGCCCCAAGTTGCCACTGATACCCTCCAGTTCATTGGTGTCCAGGTGGGTGCTGTAATCGACACTCCCATACACGCTAACGCTAGAAGAAAGTTTGGCGACAATCCCCGCGCCGACGTCCGCCGAAGAGGATTTGTGCTCGCTCTTGATGCGGTCGACGCCGTTGTAGGTGACCGTGTCGTAACCGTTAAAGGTGCGCCAAGCGTTGGCCCTCAAATAGGGCTCAAACGGAATGTTGTGCGCCACATATCGGCCTTTGAGGCGGGCGCCGAGTCGGCCAGTCCAGTAGTCCTGTGAGTCAAATGACACGTCGGAAATACCGTCGTTCTGGTCATCCAGATCGATACGTTGGTTAATCACCTGCGCCTGGGGTTCAATCACCCAGTTTTCCGACACGGGAATGGGGTAACCCACTTCCAGCGACAAGGCGGCGGCATGCCCTTCGGTGTCCATTTTCACCCCACGCTCGGAGCGGTTGTCGCCGTCCAGACTGGACCACATCGCTACGGAATCAACGTACCAGCCGGCGGGGTCAGTCAATGTCCAGTAGCCACCAACGTGATCACCGTCGAGTTTCACCCGGCCTGAGCGGCGGTCGTGAAAGCCTTCGGCAAAACCATCGATATCGCCTTGCAGGTGACTGTGGCCGACAAACAAGCCAAAGCGTTGCACCTGTCCTTCGCCGGTTTGCGAGGCGTACAGGTCATGACCTATCTGGAAACCCTGGAGCGAACCGTCGAAGCTCGGTGCCACAGTGCCGGACCAGCTCTTTTGCAGGTTACTGCCATAGACGCGGCCCCAGCCTGCGGGAACAGCACTGGTTTCGGTGAGCAGACTTTGTTCGCCCTGTCTCTCGTGGAAAGTGCCCAGTGCTTGCAGGGTCATCAATTGAGCGGCGGGAATTACCACGGAGTACACCGGCACTTCCAGGCGATACAACGGAATCGGGTCTGCGCCGGCCACCGCTGTAGGAATCGGTGGTGTGGTGGCGGCCGGTAGAGGGGAAGTCTGCGCGGCGATCTGCGTGGGTGCAGGGTCGGCTGGCTCGGCGGGGGCGACAGGTCGAGCGGTTGGCGGTTCGACCGCGGGCTCATCCGGGTCCACCACCGGCGCAGGTTGCACCATGGGTGGCGGCGCTAGCGGCACTATAGGTGGTGGTGTCACGACTGGCGGGACGGAGGGCGGCGGCACTGCGACGACAGATGAACGCAGGTACCAGTTGTTCTCGGAGCCGGCCGTGACGCCTCCCTTGAACAGGTAGTACTCATAGGCCCCGGCCGATAACGAACTTTTCAATGCGAAGGCATCGCTGCTGCTGGTGGCGCCGTTTCGCGCTTGCACCACTTCGATGCCGTTCTGCTGGGTCAAACTGCCCAGCCCACTCAGGTTGGTCACGCCCAATTGGGTATTGCCGGTGATGCTGCCCTGGGATACCACCAGTTTGTCGCTGGCCGAGCTATCGTCACCTAGCACGGTTTGCAGCAGCAATTGCCCGTTATTGCCGAAGTAGTTGCCGTGGACCGTCAAGGAGTCGGTAGCGTTGTTGCTGCCGCTGATCATGTCGATGACGCCGGCGTTGTTCAGAGTTGCCGACTGGCCTGCAGTAAAGGGGCGGATGCTGCCTCGGGTTACAGCCAGGCTGCTGCTGCCATCAATCGAAAAGACTCCGGTTCCGGTCGCGCTGTCCCCTAGGAAAAGATCCCCAGAAAGATCGAAGTGCGAGTTGTTCGTGAGGTTGAGGCTTTCCCAGCCGAGGTACCGGGCGGCATTCGCCGAAGTGGTGTTGTCGACGTTCAACTGGTCGGTGCCCAAGCCGCCGTCGATAGAAGGCGTGAGGCTCAACAGGCTTTCATTCAGGCCACGGAGCAGCGCCGTATCGTTGCCGTCGCCCATTAGCACCGCTGATTTGATTAAGCCGCCATTGATCCAGGTGAACTGGTCATTGCCGACGCTGGCGCGGATCTCGCCGGATATCACCCCGCCGCTGACTGTGATGCTGTCTTCCCCACCACTGACACTGATATTGCCGCCAATGTTGCCTCCAGAGACGATAATTGCATCGTTGCCGAACCCGACGACCAGATTGCCGAGAATCGAACCGCCGGACATGTCAAAGATATTGTCATCCAGCTTCATGTCGACTCGGCCGATAGTCCCGGCGGTCACTTTGGCCACATCACCGTCTTCATACGCACCGACGATGGTGCCGCCCGTCATCAGAAAGGTATCCCGCCCATCGCCCTGCGCCAGGGACTGGATTTGCCCGCCGCTCATGACGAAATCATCGATGCCATTGCCTTGTGATACCGCTCCGGTGACCGTTCCGGCGCTGATTTGAAAGCGGTCGGCACCGTCGCTCAGGGTGATGGCGCCGAGTATGCGACCGGAGTTCATGTCGATCAGGTCTGTACCGGCACCAAAATTAACATTACCGGCTATGGTTCCAGAGCCGCCGGACGGAAAAACAAGGCTATTGTTGCCGAGTAGATCGCTGAGGCTTCCAGCATGGGTGCCACCGTCACAGACGTAAGAAGTGTTACCTGCCCCAGCGTTCAGGGAGCATGCGGCCTGACTTTGTTGTGCTGCCAGACTTAGTAGCGATAAGGCTCCCACTCGAACGAGTTCATTTTTTCCGATACGAAGCACAGAATGCATAGGGATCGACTCTTATTGAGTGACACAATTTGACTCTGCAGCTATGTCTAGTCCAAGGATTCAAGACCTACAAGCGAAGTGTGTGTTTAGAATTTGCCCTGGTAAGTTTTCGGGCTGCCCATGAATGCCACGTTATGAGAGGACTAGACAGCCGTATATGGACTCCTCCTCATTGCAAGCCCCTTTTCTTTGGCGCCCGTGCCGACTGCACACGTTTAAAGGCAACGCCGAGCCATTTCACCGCGATGAAGACCGACTCGAACTGCAGGGCCAGTGCTGCAAGTCCGAGGGTGGCGACCAGCAGCCCAGGCAAACTGATCTACAGGCCGCGTTGACGTCGATGTGCGTGGCTAATCCAGGATGAACAGGTCCCCTTCCACATCCGTATCGCCGTGTTTACGACTCTGCGCCGCAGAGTCGTAGACGATCATCAGAACCTCCCCAGGCTGCTCGCCCGATTGGAACAGACACATGCCCTCAGCGTGATCGTTGCCTTGCCCGAAAGGCACCTCCAGCACCTTCTCCAATTGATCGGTGAAGACCACGCTTTCCTCGTCGGACGCGAAACCGCCGCGCCAGCGGAAGACCGTTACCGGACCGTCCTGCTCCATGGTGGGGCCCGCCAGGATCAGCAGTTCGTCACCGCGGGTGCACAGGTCACGCAAGCCCAAGCCATTGAGCGCGAAGAAGTGCTTGCGGTAGCGGCGCCCATCCGGACCGATCTTCTTCAGCACCAGCGTGTCAGACGAGGCGTCGTTCAGCTCGGGTTCGATCTCCAACAACACGGCCCAGCCGCGTAGAACCGGTCCACGCAGCCCCAGCAGAAGGCGCGAGCCGATCATCACCAACCCTTCGATATCGAAGCCGTTGTCCTTACCCGGGATACGCAGGAAGTCGCGTAGCTGAGGATCTTCAGCAATGGCCGCGGTCAGGTCGTTACCGACTTCGTTGCCCTGCAGCTGCGCCGCTGTACGTCCATCGGCATCCACTTTCCTGGCGAGTACATAGCTGTTGTTCTGCTGCACCACAGGGATGCGGGCCAGCAGAAAACGATTGCCGTCCGCCTCTACCGTCGACAGGCGCTTGATATTCTTCTGTGCAGAAGTGCCGGCCTCGGACTTCTTGCGCTTCAGGCTATGGGAACCCACCACCCAGAGGTAACCACTGTCACGGCCATAGGCCAAGCCCTCGATATCGATCTCGGCGTCTTGTTTCGGTAGGGGCAGATCCAGATATTCCAGGAGCGGAAACGATTGGTGCTCGTCGCACCTTACGACGCCGCCGGGCGCAGCATCCTGGATTTTCAGGCGTTCCAGGCTCGTGGTTTCGTCGTTCGCCACCCAGAGTGTGTCGTCAATTTGCTGAGCGGCCGAAAGGCCATCGCGCAACGACGCAAACGCCGGATCAAAGCTCAACAGCGCAAAATTGCTTCGGTGGCTCATGAGCGGTCTCCTGTCTTTATGGCGCGGCGCGCCGGTTATTCAAAACCGGATTCTGCGCGTGTTCTTCGTCCAGTGCATGCACTCGTCCTAGCCGACCCGTCCACTGATGGCTCAGGTCCCTTCGCTGCAGCTCCGAAGCAAACCGGATTAGTTCCATCAACTTCCAAAATAGCCGACTAACGGTGCCCCCCGTAGGCACAAAGCCTGCAATAACCATCTCGACGAACATTTGACGTCAATCTACCGCCATACGGATTTCCTAGTCAGCAGACCCAATTGACACAGCTATAGCGTCGGTTCGAGCGCAACTGTGGCCGCAACATTCCCCGCATACAGGATTATTGACATGATCGACCTCGCCACCTGGAATTTAAGCATCCCTGAAGGCAGCCCACCGGCCACCATAGAAACGCCTCGACTGGCGCAAGGCTTCAAGGACCAGTATTTCAGTTCTGAAGCCGCTACCCTTTCCTTCTGGGCACCTGTGACCGGTTCCAGGACAGCCAACGCTGTTTACCCGCGCAGCGAGTTGCGGGAAACCTATAGCGATGGAACGCTGCGCAACTGGCAGTATTCAGCGGCGGACAACAAACTGCGGGCGAGTCTGGCCGTCAATCAGGTACCCAGCACCGGCAAGATCGTGATTGGTCAGATTCACAACAAGGACAGCAACAGCCCCATGGTGAAGCTGGAATACCAGTACAAAACGTCGGCTTCGACGGGGAACATTGTCGCCAAGGTGCGCATGCGTCCCGACGATAAAGAGGGCCAGGTCATCACCATTGCGACGGGTGTGCCGCTCAACCGCAATTTTTCCTACCAGATCCACCTCAGCCCGAAGGGCGCGCTGGGCATCAGCGCAGCAGGATACAACTGGAGAACCACCATCGACCCGAGTTGGAAGACCAAGCCACTGTATTTCAAAGCGGGTGCGTATGTGCAGGACAACACCGGCTATCCCACCGAGGGCGGAAAAGTGACGTTCAGGATGCTGGAGATCCAACACAACATTTCGTCGCTTCTTTAGGTCACTACCGTTGGCACGCCGATCCGAAGGGTGAAGACTTTAGTAAACTTCCTCGTCGATCGGCTACCAAGTGGCTAGCTGTCAGTGAACTCAACCGCGCGAGCCAAAAGCAGTCGTTTGAGACTGGCTAATGGGTGCCCCCTTTTCCCTATGGGACTTACGTTGGGGCTCGTGAACACCGCTTTTTCGGCCGTTTTTGCGTTGTCTTGCCTGCCTCGCCTACGGTTTTCAACGGCCTGCTAGCGGGCTTGCACGACCTTGGGCAAGCCCATTAGCAAGCATCAGCGATCAATTCCGCTCGGATTGCAGCAGGCGTGGCTTAAACATGCCGTTGGCGATCATCGGCGCGGGCTCTTCATCGCCGTGATGCTGGCAGAGGAATTCGCGTATCGCTTCGGCGGTTCGCCTGGCGCTGGTCACCACGAAAAAATGCCCCTCGCCCTGCAGGACGTGCAGTTCGGCACGGCGAATGGTGCGGCGCAGGATGTGCGCGTTGTACAGCCGCACCAGGGTGTCGCGTTCGCCGGTGAGGATCAGCGTGCGCTGGCGCAGTCGGAACAGCCGCAGCAGGCTGGTCCAGCCGACCAAGGCGGTGAGCTGGTGGTAATAGGTTCGCGGGTTGACCGTGAGCATGCCGTTCACCACACCGAAGCGCAGCAGCGTCTGTATCGAATTGCGCGAGCCTTCTTGCTTGCGCGGTTTGGCACTTTTGCTCCTGCCAAAAAAATCCAGGATGTCGGCGGGATTCACCAGCATCGCCGGGCCGGCCGAGGTCGCCGCGAGGATCAGCCGGCGCACCATGCTCGGGTAACGCAGGGCGAATTCTTGCGCCAACGCACCGCCCCAACTCACGCCGAACACATCGACCTGGTCGATTCCCAATTGCTTGAGCATCTCGGCGATCAGGTCGGCATGGCGCGGCAGACGCATCGGCCAGCGGGGCATTTGCGATTTGCCGACTCCGGGCACGTCCAACGTAATGGTCCTGTAGTCCACCAGTTCATCGCGCAGGGGATCGAAGGTACGGATCAAACCACCCAGGCCGTTGAGCAAGAGCAGCGGTGAGCCTTGGCCGCGGATTGAAACGCTCAACTGCAAGTCTTTAATGGTTAATGTGTGCGTTGTCATGGTTTCCCCCTTGACCTACCCGCTGTTAAGACAGCGTCTGGCGTTTGCGTTGCAAAAAAGGGTGACATTTGTTGGCATGGCTCTGCGAATCATCTAGATATCGTCGATTGGCTCCGCGCGGTTTAAAAGTACCGTTGGGCTGGGCATCTGCGCGGCGCGGGTCATACGGCCTATGGCTTTGAACGACCTCGATCTGCGAGAGTTGGTGGGGCGTCTCTGCGAGGCCGAGTTGGTAAGTCGGGGATTGTCTGCTGTACTTGCGCCCTTTTTGGCAAGGTGCACAGCGAAGTTTTTAGCTTACTGAGCGCTATCACCGTCCTCGTTGACTTCCTGAAATCGCGTGCCCTCCCACCGTCATAGACTAACCTCCACCTCTGACGAACGCTCAAATGAGAGGGTTGCCATGGGATTGCAATGAGGCATATTGGCAGTCACTCACTCGTTCCATGCGTACAAAATACTTAAAAAAGTTAGATTAGGTAAGTGACTGATTTATGGAATCTAAAACACATGTAACTGTTAACAAGGCTCCGGAAGCAGTTAGTACATCCATTTGCCCCTGCGGCAGCGGCACCCTGCTGGATGCCTGCTGCGGTCATTACCATGCCGGCCATCCGGCGCCTTGTGCCGAAGCCTTGATGCGTTCGCGCTACAGCGCCTATGTGTTGGGGCTGATCGATTACCTCGTGACAACCACCCTGCCCGCGCAACAGGCCGGCCTCGATCGACAGTCCATCAGCGACTGGAGCGCCCAAAGCACCTGGCTGGGCCTTGAAGTGGAAAGCTCGGAGGTCTTCGGCGGTCAGCCGGAACACGCCTTCGTGACCTTCACCGCGCGCTGGCACGATGGCAGCGGTGAACACAGCCACCGCGAGCGCTCGTCGTTCGTGCAGAACGCCGGCCACTGGTACTTCATCGACCCCACCGTACAACTCAAGTCCGGACGCAATGATGCGTGCCCTTGCGCCAGCGGACAGAAATTCAAAAAATGTTGTGCGGGTTATTTCGGCAGTTGAGGTAATCGCAAGAGACTAGACTGGGCATCAAAGGGAGTCACTCCATGCTCAGTCAACGGCGCGTCTTTCAAACCCTCACCTTGCTCCTGTTTCTGGGGCTCGGCGGCTGCGCGTCCTGGTTCGGCGACGATCTGCCGGAGCCGCAGGTGCATCTGGTCAAGGTCGAAGTGGTCCAGGCCAAGTTGATGCAGCAACGATTCCTCCTGCACTTTCGCGTCGACAACCCCAACGACGGTGACCTGACGGTGCGGGGCATCGAGTACCGCATTCACTTGGGCGACATGCTGCTGACCGAGGGCGAGCACGAGCATTGGTTCACGGTCGGTCCCAAGCGCAGTGCCTACTTTAAAGTGCCGATCCGCACCAATCTGTGGCCCAAGGTCCGGGATCTGGTGAAAATGCTGAAAAAACCCGACCAGCCCATCCCCTATCGCCTGGAAGGTGAATTGGAAACCGGTTTATTCATCGCCCACTACGTGCACCTGGCGCGTAATGGCGTGATAATCCCCGCCGATTTAATTCCGGAGCAAAACCGATGACCCAGCAACCCCATGTCCATGGCCCTGACTGCAACCACGATCATGACCATCACGACCACCATGATCACGACCACGGCCATGTTCACGGTCCGAACTGCGGCCACGCCCACCAGGAACCGGTGCGCAACGCCCTGAAAGACGTCGGTCGCAACGACCCTTGCCCCTGCGGCAACGGCAAGAAATTCAAGAAGTGCCACGGCGCATAACGTACTGACGCACTGCTCTGCGTAGGAGCGAGCGGTGCGCGATCCGACGACTTGCCCGCGAAGAACGATGACGCGGTATGCCTGAATGTCCGAAGCGCCCTTTTCGCTGGCAAGCCTCGCTCCTACAAAATCTGCACGGTGCTCACGACCGTCGCATATTCGCCCTGCAAATTACCCAGCGACATCGCATGCACTTCCTCGGCTGTATGGGCGTTGCCGAAGTAATCAGCCTTGTCGAAGGTAAAACACGCGTCCTCCGCCACCCACGCATCAAACCCCAGGTTCCCGGCCGTTCGCGCCGTGGATTCCACCGAGTTGTTAGTCGCCACGCCAACAATCACCAGTTGATCAATCCCAGCCTCGCGCAAACTCGCCTCCAAACTGGTCGAACAAAACGCATCCGGGACCTGCTTTTGTATGAGCTGCTCGCCGGTTCGTGGCTGGAACCGCACCTGAAACTCCACCCCGGACTGCTCCGGCCAGAACACCGATTCCGGCGACCGGGACAGGTGCTGCACGTGAATCACCGGTCGCCCGGTTCGCCGCCAATGCGTTAGCAAATCGAGGATTCGCTCCTCGGCCCGAGGATTATTTCGGCGACCCAGTTTGGGATGCAGGATGCCTTTTTGTTGATCAATGATGATCAGCGCCGCGTTCGTTTTGAGCTCCATGCCGGTTTTTCTCATGCTGGGTCAGTGAATTTCACGCACTTCAGCATCACCTCCTTTTACAGGCAAGCTATCGAATGCAAACAGGACGAATCCTGAAAAACGACGCAGTCCCCTGTGGCGAGGGGGCTTGCCCCCGTCGGACCGCGTAGCGGTCCGAAACCACCACCGATGAAGAAATAACCCCGCCGCCGCTTGCGCGCCCACCTCCTGCTCACTAACGTAGCGCCTTTAATGTGCCCGGCCTCGGAAGTCCGTTCAACTTTTGACGCCGTCAAAAGTGAACAGCGACGTTCGAGGCCGGGCACCACTACCCCCGCAGGAGCTTTGCCATGGCCTCGCCAGCCCTTATACATTTCCTTCCCCGGTTCGGCGTTGCCGCAGCAGTGGCCAGTGTTTTAAGCCTGACCGGTTGTCAGACCTGGAACACCCAGGACACCCTCCCGTCGACCACCGGCGTGCAGCCGCTCAAGGGCCTGGCGCAGAACGTTTCGGTACGCCGCAATGCCATGGGCATGCCGCTGATCGAAAGCAACACCTTCCACGACGCGCTGTTCACCCTGGGTTATGTCCACGCCATCGACCGCATCACGCAAATGGTCACCCTGCGCCTATTGGCTCAGGGCCGTTTGTCGGAGATGTCCGGTCCGGACCTGCTGGACGCTGACCGCTACATGCGCGCCGTCAACCTGAAGAAAAGTGCCGGCGAGCTGTACAAGGCGTCTTCGCCGCGCCTCAAACGTTTCTTCGAAGTCTATGCGCGCGGGGTCAACGCCTACCTGTTCCGCTACCGCGACAAGTTGCCAGCAGACCTCGCAGCCACTGGTTACAAGCCTGAATACTGGAAGCCGGAAGACTCAGCGCTGATTTTCTGCCTGCTGAACTTCAGCCAGTCGGCCAATCTACCGGAAGAGATTGCCTCGCTGATGCTGGCCCAGACCGTCAGCACCGACAAACTCCCGTGGCTGACGCCGTCTGCCCCCGATGAAAAGCTGCCGCTGGCCGAAGCTGAAAAACTTCAGGGCATCAAGCTCAACGGGCAAATCCCAGGCCTGGCCGACATCAGCAAAGCCACGAGCCAACTGTCCGATCTGAATCTACTGGGCGCCACCTCGTCGAACAACTGGGCGATTGGCCCGCAACGCAGCCGCAGCGGCAAAAGCTTGCTGGCCAGCGACAGCCATGGGCCACTGGGCGTGCCGTCGTTGTTCAGTTACGTACAGATTCGCTCGCCGAAATACCAGGCTTCTGGTGTGTCGATTGCCGGTTTGCCAATGGTGCTCGGCGGTTTCAACGGCAAAGTGGCGTGGAGCATGACCACCGTCATGGGCGACAACCAGGACCTGTTCCTGGAAAAAATCAAACGCCAGGGCAACGGACTTTCCTACGAGGTGGGCGGCAAATGGCAGCCGGCGATCGTGCGTAACGAAACCTACTTCGTCAAAGGCCAGCGGCCGATTCGCGAAGTGGTGTACGAAACCCGTCACGGCCCGCTGCTCAACAGTGCCCAAGGCATGACGCTGGCTAACGGTTTCGGCCTGGCCTTGCAGACGCCAAACTTCACCGACGACAAGACACTGGACGCGTTTTTCGACCTGTCCCGGGCGCAGAGTGTCGAGAAAGCCTCGGACGCCAGCCGTGAAATCCGCGCCATTGCGCTGAACCTGGTATTTGCCGACGCCAGCAACATCGGCTGGCAGGTCACCGGTCGCTACCCCAACCGTCGCGAAGGTGAAGGCCTGATGCCGTCGCCGGGCTGGGAAGGTCGTTACGATTGGGACGGTTACGCCGACCCGATGCTCCATCCCTATGACCAGGATCCGGCCCAAGGCTGGCTCGGCACAGCCAACCAGCGAGTCATTCCCCATGGCTACGGCATGCAACTGTCCAACTCCTGGTCAGCGCCGGAACGTGGCGAACGCATGGCCGAACTGGCGGGTGTGGGCAAACACGACACACGCAGCGTGATCGCCATGCAATACGATCAGACCACCACCTTCGCCGCCAAGCTGAAGAAAATGTTTGCAGCACCGGGCATGTCCCAGCCGCTCAAGCAGGCCATCGAAGCGTTGCCTGAGGCGGATCGCGGCAAGGCGCGCGAGGCGTATACCCGCCTGATGGCCTTCGACGGCAAACTCAGCCCGACCTCCGCCGATGCAGCGATTTATGAGCTGTTCCTGCAGCAAAGTACCCAACAGATTTTCCTCGATGAACTGGGTCCGGAAAGCAGCCCGGCGTGGAAAGCCTTTATCGCCAACGGCAAGTTGTCCTACGCGGCCCAGGCCGATCACTTGCTGGGGCGTGAGGACAGTCCGTTCTGGGATGACGCTCGCACACCGCAGAAAGAAGACAAACCGGCGATCCTCGCCCGCAGTCTGGCGGCGGCGATCAGCGCTGGCGACAGTCAGTTGGGCGGCGATCACAAAGCCTGGCAGTGGGGCAAACTGCACCGCTATGAATGGAAGAATGCCAGTGGCCAGACCGTGCGCGGTCCATTCGCGGCGGGTGGCGATCACACCACGCTCAATACCTCCGCGTTCGCCTGGGGTCAGGATTTCAACACGACCCTGGCGCCGGCCATGCGCTTTATCGTCGACTTCGGCCAGGCCGAACCGCTGATGGGCCAGAACGGCACCGGCCAGTCCGGTAACCCGGCCAGCCCGAACTACCTCAACAGCATTGATCCATGGCTGAAGGGGCAATACATGAGCTTGCCGATGCAGCCGCAGAATTTTGACAAGGTGTATGGTAAGACGCGGTTGACGCTGACACCGGGCAAGTAATCCCTTTCGCGACTGATTGTGACTGATCGTTCCCACGCTCCGCGTGGGAACGATCGGTTAGCGGTTCTGAAACCAATAGAACTTCTCGCCTCGCGCCACCCTCATAGCTAACAAGTCCCTCCATTTTTGGTAACAACATGGACCTTGTTATCGCGCGTCCTGAAGGTTTGTACTGCCCCGCCGGCGATTTCTATATCGACCCGTGGCGGCCAGTCGAGCGTTCAGTCATCACCCATGCTCACGGCGACCATGCCCGTACCGGTAACCAGCATTATCTGGCGGCCGCTCCCGGCGAAGGGATTTTGCGTGCGCGATTGGGTCAGGATATCAACCTGCAAACCCTGCCTTACGGTCAACCTCTGACTCATCAAGGCGTGACCCTGAGCTTTCACCCCGCCGGCCATGTGCTTGGCTCAGCCCAGGTGCGGCTGGAATACGGCGGTGAAGTCTGGGTCGCCTCGGGCGATTACAAGATCGAGCCCGACGGCACCTGTGCGCCGTTCGAACCCGTGCGCTGCGATACCTTCATCACTGAATCGACCTTCGGCCTGCCAATTTATCGCTGGCAACCACAGGCGCAGGTGTTTGCGGAGATCAATCAGTGGTGGCGGGCCAATGCCGCCGCCGACAAAACCAGCGTGCTGTTCTGCTATTCCTTCGGCAAGGCCCAGCGCATTCTCCACGGCATCGACGCCAGCCTCGGCCCCATTCTGGTGCATGGCGCTGTGGAACCACTGAACCGGGTGTATCGCGAGAGCGGTATTTACCTACCGCCAACGATCTATGCCGGCGAGGTCAAAAAGAGCGATCCGATGATGCGCAAAGCCTTGGTCATCGCCCCACCTTCTGCTGGCGGCAGTACCTGGATGCGCCGATTCGGCGACTACAGCGACGGCTTCGCCAGCGGCTGGATGCGCTTGCGTGGCACACGGCGACGGCGCGGCGTGGACCGTGGCTTCGTACTGTCTGACCACGCCGACTGGCCGGGTCTGCTCTGGGCCATCGAACAGACCGGGGCGCAACGGGTCATGGTGACCCATGGTTCGGTGGGTGTACTGGTGCGCCATCTGCGCGAACAGGGTCTGGACGCCCAGAGTTTCAGCACCGAGTACGGCGACGATGAGGAAGAAAATGCAGCCGTCGAACCTGCAAGTGCCGAGGTGCTGCCATGAAGGCCTTCGCCGAGTTATACGCCGAACTCGACGCCACAACATCGAGCAACGCCAAACTCGCGGCGATGCAACACTACTTCGCCAAAGCCGCGCCGGAAGATGCCGCATGGGCTGTTTATTTTTTGTCGGGCGGGCGACCTCGACAACTGGTGCCGGTGCGCATCCTGCGAGAGCTGGCGGTAGCGTACTCCGGCCTCTCGCCGTGGCTGTTTGAAGAGAGTTATCAGGCCGTCGGCGATCTCGCGGAAACCATCTCACTGGTATTGCCCGAAGCGCTGCACAGCTCCAACGATGGTTTGGCGGTTTGGATTGAAGACAAACTGCTGCCACTGCGCGGTGAAACCCCGCAAGTCCTCGCCGAGCGACTGCCAGCCCTGTGGTCGCAACTGGACCGCCAGAGCCTGATGCTCTGCATCAAACTGATCACCGGGAGTTTGCGCGTCGGCGTATCCAAGTTGTTGGTAACCCGTGCCTTGGCGGCCATGGCCGGGCTCGACAGCAAACGAGTGGCCCAACGACTGGTGGGTTACACCGACCTGTCCCACCGCCCGAGTGCGCCCGGTTACTTGAAGCTGATCGCCGCTGAATCAACTGACGAACATGCGCAACGCGGTGGTCAGCCCTACCCGTTTTTTCTCGCCCACGCGCTATCGCAACCCGTTGAACAATTCGAAGCCCTGCTTGGCCCCGCCAGCCACTGGCAAGTGGAATGGAAGTGGGACGGCATCCGCGCGCAGGTCGTCAAACGCGACGGGCGGCTGTGGATCTGGTCGCGAGGTGAAGAGCTGGTCACCGAGCGTTTTCCCGAACTCGATAGTCTGGTTCACTGCTTGCCCGATGGCACCGTGATCGACGGTGAAATCGTTGCTTGGAAAGCCGCACAACCCACCACCGAGGACGCCTTCAACCCTCATTCCCCAGCCTTACCCGCGGTAAAACCTTTCGCTCTGCTGCAACAGCGGATCGGCCGTAAAACCCTGGACAAAAAAATTCTCGAAGCAGTGCCGGTGGTCGTTCTCGCCTACGACCTGCTGGAATGGCAAGGCGAAGACTGGCGCAACCAGCCTCAGGCCACGCGTCGCACTCAGCTGGAACAGGTGGTTAAAACCTGCGCTAACCCGGTGCTGCAGCCCTCCCCTGTGCTCAATGGCGAAGACTGGTTCGAGCTCGCCCGACAACGGGAAGCCTCCCGCAGTCTTGGTGTCGAAGGCATGATGCTCAAAGCCCGGGATGCGCTGTATGGCGTCGGGCGGACCAAGGACATGGGCGTCTGGTGGAAATGGAAAGTCGACCCGTTCATCGTTGACGCGGTGCTGATCTATGCGCAACGCGGCCATGGTCGCCGGGCCAGTCTCTACAGCGATTACACCTTCGCGGTGTGGGACGGACCGCCTGAGGCGAGCAAACGCACACTGGTGCCGTTCGCCAAGGCTTATTCAGGGCTGACCGACGAAGAAATGCGTCAGGTCGACAGCATCGTGCGCAAGACCACCGTAGAGAAATTCGGGCCGGTGAGCAGTGTGACGCCGAGCCTGGTGTTTGAACTGGGATTTGAGGGTATCGCCCTGTCCAAACGACACAAGAGCGGGATTGCGGTGCGGTTTCCGAGGATGTTGCGCTGGCGGCGGGATAAGTCGGTTGAAGAGGCTGACAATCTTGGGACGTTGCAGGATTTACTCAGCTGACGATCAGGTTATGCTCCACGCCAGTGCATCAAATGTTCAACGCCCGTCTTCGTGCACAAATCCCTCCTTGCCATTTCTTGAATCACCTTTTAAAACACTTGTTCGGGACTCTGGTTCGGAAATTGCTACTTTCAGTAGGTCTTACGCTTTCCAGTAACAATAATTCTGCGCCACAAGCGCTCTATTGGTTTTTAGGGATTGAATAATGAAAAAAGCATTGCTGACCCTTTCTGCACTGGCGTTGTGCATGGCTGCCGGCTCCGCGCTGGCCAAGGAATACAAAGAACTGCGTTTTGGCGTTGACCCTTCTTACGCTCCGTTCGAGTCCAAAGCAGCTGACGGTAACCTGGTGGGCTTCGATATCGATCTGGGTAACGCGATCTGCGCCGAGCTGAAGGTCAAGTGCAAATGGGTCGAAAGCGATTTCGACGGCATGATTCCGGGCCTGAAGGCCAATAAATTCGACGGTGTGATCTCTTCGATGACCGTCACCCCGGCCCGCGAAAAAGTCATCGACTTCTCCAGCGAGCTGTTCTCCGGCCCAACCGCTTACGTGTTTAAGAAAGGTTCCGGCCTGACCGAAGATGTGGCTTCGCTGAAGGGCAAGACCGTCGGCTACGAGCAAGGCACCATTCAGGAAGCGTACGCCAAAGCTGTTCTGGACAAGGCGGGCGTGAAAACCCAGGCCTATCAGAACCAGGATCAGGTGTATTCCGACCTGATGTCCGGCCGTCTCGACGCGGCGATCCAGGACATGCTGCAAGCTGAACTGGGGTTTTTGAAGTCGCCTAAAGGCGAGGGCTACGAAGTCAGCAAGCCGGTTGACAGCGAATTGTTGCCGGCCAAAACAGCGATCGGTATCTCTAAAGGTAACAAAGACCTCAAGGCACTTTTGGATAAAGGTATCAAAGCGTTACACGACGATGGCACCTACGCCACCATTCAAAAGAAACACTTTGGCGATCTGAATCTGTACAGCGGCAAATAATGCGCGGCGCCCATCTCACGATGGGCGCTTTTTTTATCCGATCAGGTTGCTGATTTATGTTCGAAAACCTCTTACAAAATCTGGGGCTCTCAGCCTTCAGCCTCAAGGGCTTCGGTCCGTTGCTGATGGAAGGCACCTGGATGACCATCAAATTATCGGCGTTGTCGCTGCTGGTGGCCGTATTGCTCGGCCTGCTTGGCGCCACAGCCAAACTGTCAAAAGTTAAACTGGTACGTGTTCCGGCCCAGCTCTACACCACGCTGATTCGCGGTGTACCGGATCTGGTATTGATGCTGTTGATTTTCTACAGCCTGCAAACCTGGTTGACGTCGTTTACCGATTTCATGGAATGGGAATACATTGAGATCAACCCGTTCAGCGCCGGGGTCATCACCCTGGGCTTCATTTATGGCGCGTATTTCACCGAAACCTTCCGCGGGGCGATCCTCGCCGTGCCTCGGGGTCAGGTCGAAGCCGCCACCGCTTATGGCCTCAAACGCGGCCAGCGTTTTCGTATCGTGGTGTTCCCGCAGATGATGCGTTTCGCCCTGCCGGGCATCGGTAACAACTGGATGGTGATGCTCAAGGCCACCGCGCTTGTCTCGATCATCGGCCTTGCCGACCTGGTCAAGGCTGCGCAGGATGCCGGTAAAAGCACCTATCAACTGTTTTACTTCCTGGTGCTTGCCGCGCTGATTTACCTGCTGATCACCAGCGCCTCAAACTTCGTCCTGCGCTGGCTCGAACGCCGTTACGCCGCCGGTTCCCGGGAGGCCGTACGATGATCGAACTCTTGCAGGAATACTGGAAACCCTTCCTTTATACCGACGGCTATAACATCACCGGCCTGGCCATGACCCTGTGGCTGCTCAGTGCGTCGATCTTCATCGGTTTTCTGGTGTCGATTCCGCTCTCCATCGCCCGCGTTTCGCCGCACTTCTACATCCGCGGGCCAGTGCAGTTCTACACCTACCTGTTCCGCGGTACGCCGCTGTATATCCAGCTACTGATTTGCTACACCGGTATCTACAGCCTGGCCGCCGTGCGCGCCCAGCCAGTGCTTGATGCGTTCTTTCGCGATGCGATGAATTGCACCATCCTGGCCTTCGCCCTGAATACCTGCGCCTACACCACGGAGATTTTCGCCGGGGCAATTCGCAGCATGGCCCATGGTGAAGTCGAAGCGGCCAAGGCTTACGGTCTGACAGGCTGGAAGCTTTATGCCTACGTGATCATGCCTTCGGCCCTGCGTCGCTCGTTGCCTTATTACAGCAACGAAGTGATTTTGATGCTGCACTCGACCACCGTGGCGTTCACCGCGACCATCCCGGACATATTGAAAGTCGCGCGGGATGCCAACTCGGCGACCTTCCTGACCTTCCAGTCGTTTGGCACCGCCGCGCTGATCTACCTGACCGTTACCTTTGCGCTGGTCGGCCTGTTCCGCCTCGCCGAACGCCGATGGCTGGCCTTCCTAGGGCCGACCCACTAGGACCCGCTTTCAGGAATAAAGAGACGAACATGCGCCACCAGATTCATGACCTGCTGGCCCCACTGCCGGGGACCGCACGACAGATTCACAGTTTCCACTTCGGCCCTGAGTCGGCCAAAGGCAAGATCTACATCCAGTCGTCCCTGCACGCCGATGAAATGCCCGGCATGCTGGTGGCCTGGCACCTCAAGCAACGCCTGGCGGAGCTGGAAGTCGCCGGCCGTCTGCGCAGCGAAATCGTGCTGGTGCCAATAGCCAACCCGGTCGGCCTCGAACAAGTGCTGATGGATGTGCCGCTGGGCCGTTACGAACTCGAAAGTGGGCAGAACTTCAATCGCTGGTTCGTCGATTTGAGCGAAGCCGTCGGCAACGAGATCGAAGGCCAACTTGGCGACGATCCGCAGCTCAACCTCCAACTGATTCGCAGCTGCCTGCGCAATGCCCTCGCTCAGCAGACTGCCAGCACGCAACTGCAATCCCAGCGCCTGGCCCTGCAACGGCTGGCCTGCGATGCCGATATGGTGCTGGACCTGCATTGCGATTTCGAAGCGGTCGCTCACCTTTACACCACGCCCGAGGCCTGGCCGCAGGTTGAGCCGCTGGCGCGGTACATCGGGGCTGAAGCCAGTCTGCTGGCCACCGATTCCGGCGGTCAGTCGTTCGACGAATGCTTCACCCTGCTCTGGTGGCAGTTGAAGGAGCGCTTCGGCGAACACTTCGACATTCCGTTGGGCAGTTTTTCGGTCACCGTTGAATTGCGCGGTCAGGGCGACGTCAATCACCCGTTGGCCAGCCTCGATTGCCAGGCGCTGATCGATTACCTGATGCACTTCGGCGCCATTGCTGGCGAACCCGCGTCGCTGCCTGAGCTGCCCTACCCGGCGACACCGCTGGCCGGCGTTGAACCGGTGGCAACAGCGGTCGGCGGGTTGCTGGTGTTCACCGCGCTTCCAGGGGAATACCTCGAAGCCGGGCAACTGATCGCCGAAATCATCGACCCGATCACTGATCGCGTCACCCCCGTTCATTGCACCGCCGCCGGCCTGATGTACGCCCGCTCGCTACGGCGCATGGCCACTGCCGGCATGGTGATCGCGCACGTCGCGGGCACCGAGGCCTATCGCAGCGGCTACCTACTTTCGCCTTGAGGATGCATGCCCCATGTACAAACTGACCATCGAAGGCCTGCATAAAAGCTATGGCGATCATCATGTGCTCAAAGGCGTTTCACTCAAGGCCAACACCGGCGACGTCATCAGCCTGATCGGCGCCAGCGGCTCGGGCAAAAGTACCTTCCTGCGTTGCATCAACTTTCTCGAACAGCCCAACGATGGCGCAATGAGCCTGGACGGCCAGAACATCCGCATGATCAAGGATCGCCACGGCATGCACGTGGCTGACGCCGATGAACTGCAACGGATCCGCACCCGCCTGGCCATGGTGTTCCAGCACTTCAACTTGTGGAGCCACATGACCGTGCTGGAAAACATCACTATGGCCCCGCGAAGGGTGCTGGGTTGCAGTAAGAAAGAGGCCGAAGACCGTGCCCGACGTTACCTCGACAAGGTCGGGCTGGCAGCGCGGGTGGCCGATCAGTACCCGGCGTTCCTCTCCGGCGGTCAGCAGCAACGGGTCGCCATTGCCCGCGCATTGGCCATGGAACCGGAAGTCATGCTGTTCGACGAACCGACCTCCGCACTCGACCCGGAACTGGTGGGCGAAGTGCTCAAAGTGATCCAGGGCCTGGCCGAAGAAGGCCGGACCATGATCATGGTGACTCACGAAATGAGCTTCGCCCGCAAAGTGTCGAGTCAAGTGTTGTTCCTGCACCAAGGGTTGGTAGAGGAAGAAGGTGCACCGGACGACGTGTTGGGCAATCCGAAAAGTGAGCGGCTAAAGCAGTTCCTGAGCGGTAATCTCAAGTAAAACTAATCCCGTGCCGGCGTGGTCACTGAAAGAGGACTTTCAGAGCGCACACGGCCGGCATGGGAACCTCCCCCAACTTCGCAAAACAATGGTTTACCGCTCGCGGCTGGAAGCCGTTCGTCTTTCAGAAACACGTGTGGGCGGCCGTTAAACGCGGTGAGTCCGGGTTGCTGCATGCCAGCACCGGCGCCGGTAAAACCTATGCCGTCTGGTTTGGCGCGCTTAATCGCTACGCCTCTTCTGTAGAACAACCTCGTAAACGAAAAACGCTTGCCGAACCGCTGACGGTGCTGTGGATAACGCCCATGCGCGCCCTGGCCGCCGACACCGCTCGCGCACTGGAAACCCCGCTACACGACCTGCAGATTCCATGGAGCGTCGGCCTGCGGACCGGCGATACCAGCAGCAGCGAACGTGCGCGCCAGAGTCGACGATTGCCCACCACGCTAATCACTACCCCGGAAAGCCTCACCCTGATGCTCGCCCGTGCTGACGCACACACTGCGCTGTCGACCCTGCGCATGGTGGTGGTCGACGAATGGCACGAACTGCTGGGCAACAAGCGCGGCGTGCAACTGCAACTGGCCCTTGCCCGTTTGCGCCGCTGGCATCCGGCGCTGATTGTCTGGGGCGTTTCCGCGACCCTGGGTAATCAGGCCCACGCCGAACAGGTGTTAATCCCACAGGGCACTGGCATCAGCGTCCAGGGCCAAACCCATAAAGAACTACGCGTCGACACGCTGCTGCCGCCCGCCATCGAGCGATTTCCATGGGCCGGGCACATCGGGCTGAAGATGTTGCCGCAGGTCATCGCCGAGATCGATTCCAGCCCCGGCAGCCTGGTGTTCACCAACACCCGTGCGCAATCGGAGATCTGGTATCAAGCCCTATTGGAAGCGCGCCCCGATTGGGCTGGATTGATTGCCTTGCATCACAGTTCACTGTCACGCGACACCCGCGACTGGGTCGAGCGCGCCCTCAAGGAAGGTCAGCTCAAAGCCGTTGTCTGCACGTCCAGTCTGGATTTGGGGGTGGACTTCCTGCCAGTGGAACGAGTGCTGCAAATCGGTTCGGCCAAAGGCGTGGCGCGACTGATGCAGCGTGCAGGTCGTTCCGGTCATGCACCAGGGCGAGTTTCACGGGTGACGCTGGTGCCGACGCATAGCCTCGAACTGATCGAGGCGGCTGCGGCACGGGACGCCGTAGCACAACGGCGAATTGAACCACGCGAGTCTCCCCATAAACCGCTGGATGTGCTCGTTCAGCATCTGGTCAGCATGGCGCTGGGAGGTGGTTTTCTGCCCGATGAGTTGTACGAGGAAGTCCGCGGCGCCTGGGCTTATCGCGACCTTACGCCGGCGGACTGGACTTGGGCGTTGGCTTTCGTTCGCCACGGCGGACTTTCCCTGACGACTTATCCGGATTATCGCCGGGTCGAACCGGATGAACACGGTGTCTGGCGCGTACCCGATGCGCGATTGGCCCGAAGGCATCGCATGAGCATCGGCACGATCGTCAGCGATGCGAGCATTCAGTTGAAGTTCTGGAGCAAAGGCGGTGGTGGCAAGCAACTGGGCAGCGTCGAGGAAGGGTTCATCGCACGGCTCAAGCCCGGTGACGGCTTTCTGTTCGCGGGGCGCTTGCTGGAGTTGGTGCGGGTGGAAAACATGACCGCCTATGTAAAACGCAGCATCGCGAAAAAAGCGGCGGTGCCGCGCTGGAATGGTGGGCGCATGCCACTGTCCAGCGAGTTGGCCAATGCGGTGGTCGCACGCTTTAGCGCGGCGGCGCAGGGCGAGTTCGCCGGGCCGGAAATGCGGGCGCTGCGTCCACTTTTAGAGGTGCAACAACGCTGGTCCGGGTTACCGACCTCGGACACTTTGCTGGCCGAAGCGCTGAAATCACGCGAAGGCTGGCACCTTTTCCTCTACCCTTTCGCCGGGCGTCAGGTCCATCTGGGGTTGGCGAGCTTGTTGGCATGGCGGGTCAGTCAGCAGCAGGCGGTGACGTTTTCTATTGCGGTGAATGATTACGGGCTGGAGTTACTCAGCGCTACCTGCGTGGATTGGTCCGACCCTCTGCCCACAGGACTATTAAGTCCGGAGCATCTGCTCAGGGATGTGCTCGCCAGTCTGAATGCCGGTGAACTCGCGCTTCGCCGTTTTCGGGAAATCGCACGAATTGCCGGGCTGGTGTTTGCCGGCTACCCCGGCGCACCGAAAAGCACCCGCCAGGTTCAGGCCTCGAGTGGCTTGTTTTTCGAAGTGTTCAAGCAATACGACGCCGGAAATCTGCTACTGGCCCAGGCAGGGGAAGAAGTCCTGCGGGAGGAATTGGATATTCATCGACTGAAACAGACGCTGGAGCGGATCAACCGACTGAAACTGGACCTGCATCACATTAAACGTCCTACGCCGCTCGGGTTTCCGCTGCTGGTGGAGCGCATGCGGGAAAGTATGAGTTCGGAAAAACTCGCGGATCGCATCAGGCGCATGGTCACAGATCTTGAAAAAACCGCCGGAACCGGGAAAGCCTGATGAATACGCCCTATCCCGTGCAATTGGCTGGCGAAGAATTGTGGCTGCTGCCAGAAAAAGCCATTTACTGGCCCGCCCAACAAGCGCTGCTGATTGCCGACGTGCATTTCGGCAAGGCTGCGGCCTATCGAAGCCTCGGCCAACCCGTGCCTCATGGCACCACCGCCAGCAACATTGCCGTGCTGGACGGAATACTGGCGGCCCTGCCCTGCCATCAGCTGATTTTCCTCGGGGATTTTCTTCACGGCCCCGGTTCCCACGCAACGGCGACACTAAACGCCTTGGCTGAATGGCGCGCCCGACACCGCGATTTGCCTATGACACTGATCCGCGGCAATCACGACAGGCGGGCGGGCGATCCGCCGGCCTCGTTAAACATTCGTGTGGTGCCCGACCCATTGCTGCTGGGGCCGTTTGCCTTGCAGCATGAACCCGACTCACACCCAGGCCGGCACGTAATCGCAGGCCATGTGCACCCGGTTTTTCGGCTGAACGGCCGGGGACGGCAGCGTCTGCGGCTGGCGTGTTTCAGGCTCGGTATGGAAATTAGCCTGCTACCGGCCTTCGGCGCGTTTACCGGCGGATATCAAGTCGAACGGGACGATAGCTGTAGGATTTTTGTCATCGGCGCCAATGAAATATGGCCAGTTAGCTGAAGTCTTTAAGGACATCAGTTGACTGGCCATTCATTCCAGCAACAGATCAAGCTACAGGCGCGGGAGGCGGTTCATCCGGCAGGGTGGGCTCACCGGGTTCGGCAGGTTGTTCGTTGGGGGTGTCGGGACCAGGCTGACGGGGGATGCCCCCTGCCATGCTGATGGGTGGATGTGCCAACAAGGACCAGGCCAAAACGCCAACCTGATTGGGCTCAAGCCTTGCCAGTTCGGCACTTATTCGGGGATCGATCTTCATAGAGCACTCCTGAGCGATGGCCCCGTGCGCGTTACGCGAACCGGGCAGTACACCTAATAGAGTACCTACCCGCTCAAGAATTCCCACGACTTGCCAAACGAACCGATCAAGTGCGTGGCAGGGTGACGCCGCGCTGGCCCTGATACTTGCCGCCACGGTCCTTGTAGGACACTTCGCACTCTTCGTCGGACTCGAAGAACAGCATCTGGGCCACGCCTTCGTTGGCGTAGATTTTTGCCGGCAACGTAGTGGTGTTGGAGAACTCCAGGGTCACATGGCCTTCCCACTCGGGCTCGAGCGGCGTCACGTTGACGATAATGCCGCAACGAGCGTAGGTACTTTTACCCAGGCAGATCGTCAGCACATTGCGCGGAATACGAAAGAATTCCACGGTGCGCGCCAAGGCAAAGGAGTTCGGCGGGATGATGCAGACATCGCTCTTGACGTCGACGAAGCTCTTCTCGTCGAAGTTCTTCGGATCAACGGTCGCCGAGTTGATATTGGTGAACACTTTGAATTCATCGGCGCAGCGTACGTCGTAGCCATAGCTCGACACGCCGTAGGAAATCACTCGGTCGGCGCCTTCGCCGCGCACCTGGCGCTCTACGAAGGGCTCGATCATGCCGTGCTCTTGCGCCATGCGGCGAATCCACTTGTCCGATTTGATGCTCATGGCGGGTGTCCTGAATAGCGAGGTGGAAAAAATCTGTCCGGCATCTTACCGGGCGCGCGCTTCGTGTTCAAAGTCCGGGGCACAATTCTCGCCAATCCCCCGTAAAATGCGGCCCTTCGCCGCAATCAGGCGCACCGTCAGTCATGAAAACAGAGAAACCTTCGCAGGAAGCATTGGCACGTTCCGGAAAAAGGGTTAAGGTGGCGCCACTGTGCTGCTTGTGTCACTGAGAATCTCTACACGATATGTTGAATTTCGATCCAACCATCTACAAGAATTTTTCCTGCTCTTTGCACTCAGTCTCGGCCAGGGTTCTTCCTGCGTCGCAGTTATCTTTGTTCAAGGAGTTACACCATGTCTAATCGCCAAACTGGTACCGTTAAGTGGTTCAACGATGAAAAAGGCTTCGGCTTCATCACTCCACAATCCGGTGACGACCTGTTCGTTCACTTCAAAGCTATCCAATCCGACGGCTTCAAAAGCCTGAAAGAAGGCCAACAGGTTTCTTTCATCGCTACCCGCGGTCAGAAAGGCATGCAAGCTGAAGAAGTTCAAGTTATCTAACTTGTACTTGCTTTAGTAAAAGCCCCGCCCTTAAAAGCGGGGCTTTTTTGTGCCTGTCTGTTTTGCAGGCAAAAAAAAAATCGCAGCCCATGGCTGCGATTTTTTGCGTCTTACCAGGTCACGCCAAACCCTGCGGTGTATCGAGTCTTGTCCAGATCGGCATCGTCGGTACCGCTGATAATGTCCCGCTCGGCCTTCAGGTTAAGCGACGCCCAATCGGTCACCTTGTAGCGCAAGCCCATTTCGGCATCGAGCGCGTAATCCGCCACGCCCGACAACGGCTTACCCACTTCACCATTCGTGAAGAACTCCACCTTCTTACCGATCAGGTAGCGGTTGTAATCCCACTTCATCGCCAGGGAATAGAAGTTTTCTTTGCCGCCGTCGGCGAACTCATAGTCCGTGCGGTTGACCAGCGAGCCCAGGGAGAATGCGCCCAACTCGTCGTCCCAGAACTGGTAACCGGGGCCTGTACCGACCGTGCGCTGGCGGGAAAGGTCTTCAACCTTGTCGCGCTTATAGACCGCCCGACCTTGCCAGAACCATTTCTCGGTCAGGAAGCGGTCGAGGGAGTACTCGCCCCGCCAGTTGTCCGTAGTGACCACGTCATCCTGGAATTCCCGGTTGTACTCGCCTTCCGCGGTGTGCCGCCACCGACCATGGCGCGCAGTGGTTTTGAAGTCGATGTCATAGTCATCGGTGTCTTTTTCCGCCCGCTGATAATCAAGCGCCGCGTCGACATTCCCCTTCCACACCAAATCCTCAACCACCGGTTTGGGCTTGAGGATCTGTTGGATACTGGCCAACTCGACGGTCTTGGGACCGTCGCCATTGGCCAAAGTAACCTTGCCGTCATCTGCCGCATGCAGCGCCTTGGCCTTTTCGCCCGTGTAGGCATCCTGTTTGACCAGCAATTGCTGATCACTTTCCAGGGTTTTAACCTGCTTCCAGTCGATAGGGACGGCACCGGCGTATTCGGTCTGGATCAACAGCTTGCCGCCATCGAAAACGGTGATCTTGCCGCTCAGCTTGTCACCGTTCTTCAACCAGACGGTATCGGCGAGCAAGGGCGTGGAAGCACTGGCGACAGCGAGGCACAGCAGAGTTCTGGACAACATAAGCAATACAGGCTCAAGTTTGCGAAAAAAAGTCGGCATTATCCATACGAATAAGACCCTAGCAAGGACTGACCCGACTATTTCTATTGAGTTCATTTCTCAATGGGTGATCCAGGATTTACTCTACAGACGGTAAGGCAAACTTTTTTCAGGAACTGCGGACGTGACCGACTCAACCACTGAAACCGATAGTCCGGCGCAAATCCGACGCACGGCGCTCTACCTGACGCTGGCCCAAGTCCCCGAGGGCAAAGTCGTGAGTTACGGCCAACTTGCCGAGCTGGCGGGATTGGGTCGCGCCGCCCGCTTTGTCGGGCGGACACTGAGCCAACTGCCGGGTGACAGCAAATTACCCTGGCACCGCGTACTCGGTGCCGGCGGGCGTATCAGCCTGCCTGCGGGCAGTCCTTCGGGGGATGAACAACGCGCGCGTTTGCGCATGGAGGGCATCAGTATCCTGAACAATCGTGTTGATATTCAGCGCCATGGCTGGCGCCCGGTAGAGCACAGCGGTTAGAGTGCGCGCTTTGTTTCCGTATTTCTTGAGGCAGACTTCAGCCCATGCCCCGTAAAACCTGGCGCGCCGCGCTCGCCGCCTATGCCAGCCCCTCGACGCTCGTACTGTTGCTGCTTGGTTTCGCCGCCGGCCTGCCCTACATGCTGGTGTTTTCGACACTTTCGGTCTGGCTGCGCGAAGCCGGCGTGGCTCGCGAAACCATCGGCTATGCAAGCCTGATAGGCCTGGCCTATGCCTTTAAGTGGGTCTGGTCACCGCTGCTCGACCAATGGCGCCTGCCATTCCTCGGCAAGCTCGGGCGACGACGTTCCTGGCTGGTGCTTTCCCAGGCACTGGTCATCCTCGGCTTGATCGGGATGGGTTTCTGCGACCCGCAAAAGCATTTGTCCTGGCTGATCGCCATTGCCGTGGTTGTCGCCTTCGCTTCGGCGACGCAAGACATCGCGGTCGACGCCTATCGCCTGGAAATCGCCGACGACAGTCGCCAGGCCGCGCTTGCCGCCAGTTATATGTCCGGGTATCGGATTGCAGCGTTGCTGGCCACCGCCGGCGCCCTGTTCTTCGCGGAAGGCTTCGGCTCCACCGGTTTCAACTATAAACATTCAGCATGGGCCGGCACCTACATCCTGTTCGGCGCCTTGATGGTTCCGGCGCTGCTGACCTCCCTCTTCATGCGCGAACCGCCGGTGCCCCTGCGCACGCAACTGCAGGCCGGGCGCTACAGCTTTGTGCATCAACTGGCTTCGGTTTTTGTGCTAATCGTGCTGTTGGTGTCCGTACCGGCCATGTTCACTCAGTTCTATAACACGGACTTTGCCAGCGTGCTGTTCGAAAGCACGAGCGTGCTTGACCTGCTGCTCGACGACCGCGCGTTCCTGCGGGCGATCCTCTACACCACGCTTACTGCCCTGTGCCTTTCGGCCATGGGCCGCCGCGGCCTGGCGCCGGTGCTGACGCCGATCAACGACTTTATTCTGCGGTACCGCTGGCAGGCGTTTTTGCTGCTCGGGCTGATTGCCACCTATCGGATGTCCGATACGGTCATGGGCGTTATGGCCAACGTGTTCTACATTGATCAGGGCTTCACCAAGGATCAGATTGCCAGCGTCAGCAAGATCTTTGGCCTGATCATGACGTTGGTTGGCGCCGGCATGGGCGGCCTGCTGATCGTGCGCTTTGGCATCCTTCCGATTCTGTTCATCGGCGGCATCACGTCGGCCGGCACCAACCTGCTGTTCCTGATGCTCGCCGACATGGGCGCCAACCTGAACATGCTGATTGGCACCATCTCCCTGGACAACTTCAGCTCGGGCCTGGCGACCTCGGCGTTCGTCGCCTACCTGTCAAGCCTGACCAACCTCAAATTCTCCGCAACCCAGTACGCCCTGCTCAGCTCGATCATGCTCTTGCTGCCACGCCTGATCGGCGGTTACTCAGGTGTCATGGTGGAGAAGTTCGGCTATCACAACTTCTTCCTGATCACCGCCCTGTTAGGCGTGCCGACCTTGCTGTTGATCGCCTTGCACTGGTTCCAGGAGAGCCGTCGTGCAGGTCCGACACCAACGCCAGAACCGGTTCCGACCCAGGTCGCGGAAGAATCGTAGGCTCGTAACAAAGGAAGCATCGCAGAGGGTGCGGCGATTCCCGCCCTCCTGCCACACCGCCGACCGCACGCCTGTACGCCAGCAGATCTCGCCCGTACAATGCTCCGTCATTTCTCGTCATCAGCAACCGACAACGGCCAACCATGCGCACCAGTCAATTTTTGCTCGCCACACAGAAAGAAACGCCTTCCGACGCGGTCGTGATCAGCCACCAGCTGATGCTGCGCGCCGGCATGATCCGCAAGCTTGCCTCGGGCCTGTACACCTGGCTGCCGATGGGCTTGCGAGTGATGCGCAAAGTCGAAGCCGTCGTTCGTGAAGAAATGAACGCCGCTGGCTCTCTCGAAGTGTTGATGCCGAGCACCCAACCGGCTGAGCTGTGGCAGGAATCCGGTCGCTGGGAAGAATACGGCCCTGAATTGTTGCGCTTCAAGGATCGCCACGGTCGCGACTTCTGCGCCGGCCCGACTCACGAAGAAGTGATCACCGACCTGATGCGCAACGAGTTGAGCAGCTACAAACAGCTGCCGATCAACCTGTACCAGATCCAGACCAAATTCCGTGACGAAATCCGTCCACGTTTCGGTTTGATGCGCGGTCGCGAATTCATCATGAAGGACGCCTACTCCTTCCACGCTGACCAGCCATCGCTGCAGATCACCTACGACCGCATGCACCAGGCGTATTGCAACGTGTTCACCCGTCTGGGCCTGAAGTTCCGCCCGGTTGAAGCCGACAACGGCTCCATCGGCGGTGCCGGTTCCCACGAGTTCCACGTGCTGGCCGAGTCCGGCGAAGACGATATCGCCTTCAGCAACGGCTCCGACTACGCCGCTAACATCGAAAAAGCCGAAGCCGTGCCGCGCGAAACGTCCCGCGCCGCACCGAGCGAAGCGCTGCGCCTGGTCGACACGCCGAACGCCAAGACCATTGCGCAACTGGTCGAAGGCTTCAATCTGCCGATCGAAAAGACCATCAAGACCCTGGTGGTTCACGCTGAAGAGCAAGGCAAGCTGATTGCCCTGATCATCCGTGGCGACCACGAGCTGAACGAAATCAAGGCCGGCAACCAGCCGGGCGTTGCCAGCCCTCTGGTCATGGCATCCGAAGCCGAACTGCGCGACGCCATTGGCGCCGGTGCCGGCTCCCTTGGCCCGTTGAACCTTCCACTGCCAATCATCATCGACCGCTCTGTCGAGTTGATGAGCGACTTCGGCATCGGTGCCAACATC
Source organism: Pseudomonas sp. Hz4 (assembly GCF_054898165.1). NCBI lineage: Bacteria > Pseudomonadati > Pseudomonadota > Gammaproteobacteria > Pseudomonadales > Pseudomonadaceae > Pseudomonas > Pseudomonas sp. Hz4. Next base: position 4,811,735 of record NZ_CM142719.1, read on the forward strand.
GACGACAAGCACTACTTCGGCGTGAACTGGGAGCGCGATCTGCCGGTTCCAACCGTTGCCGACCTGCGCAACGTCGTCGCCGGCGACCCAAGCCCGGACGGCAAAGGCACCCTGGAAATCAAGCGCGGCATCGAAGTCGGGCACATTTTCCAGCTGGGCGACAAGTACAGCAAAGCGATGAAGTGCGAAGTGCTAGGCGACAACGGCAAGCCAGTCACCCTGCAAATGGGTTGCTACGGCATCGGCGTTTCCCGTGTGGTGGCGGCTGCCATCGAGCAGGGCAACGACGCCAACGGGATCATCTGGAGCGACACGCTGGCTCCGTTCCAGATTGCTCTGGTACCGCTGCGCTACGAAACCGAACAGGTTCGCGAAGCCACCGACAAGCTGTATGCAGAACTGACTGCAGCCGGCTTCGAAGTATTGCTGGACGACCGCGACAAGAAAACCAGCCCGGGCATCAAGTTCGCGGACATGGAGCTGATCGGCATTCCTCACCGGATCGTGGTCAGTGACCGCGGCCTCGCCGAAGGCAATCTGGAATACAAGAGCCGTACCGAACCCGAAGCGCAAGCGCTGCCGGTCGCTGACGTGCTGTCCTTCCTCCAGGCCCGTATCCGCCGCTGAAACCAGATAGAGAAGTCATGTTCAAGCGAAACACCTTAGGCCTCGGTGGTGCCGCCCTGTGCGGCACCCTGCTGGTCAGCGGCTGTGCCAATCACATGTCGCAACGCAGCGAGCACGAGGAACGTGTCGAGCGCAAATTGCTCGATCACAGCCTGCAGATCGATGTCGGCGAGCCAAAGGTGCTTGAGCTGCCGCAACGTCGGGTGAAGATCCACGAACAGAAGACTTTCGAAGTCACTGAATTCGAAGTCACCCGCCACTACGACCGCTACACGCCTTACCAACCCTGGCGGGAGGCTTACGAAATCCCGCTGGGTGCGGTGGCCGTGGTGGCCGGGGTCGGTGCGAACGTGGTCAACGTGTTCGCCCTCGGCAACCTGCCGGACAGCGTGACGAAAGATTGGTTGAGCTACGGTTTCGCCGGGCTCAACCCGTTCATGAACGCGCAGTCTCATGGTCGCGCGCAACAGAACCTGGCGGGAATCGACGAGGTCCAGCTCGACAAGCGCACCGAATACTCAAGCCTGCCATGGAGCGAGCGTCCGGTTGAGGTCAAGGCCGGCAAGGAAACGTTCAACCTGAGCACCGACAAAAACGGCGTACTGCGCGTGAACCTGCTGGACAGCCCGTTCGCCGAACATGACATCAATCATCTGAGCCGACTGCTGATCAGTGTCGAAGATGCCCAAGACGAAGTGCACACCGATTCGTCCCTGGCGGTCAGCAGTTCCTTGCGTGGCAAGCTGCTCGAAGCTCACGGGCTGATTTACGACGACCTCGAAGACGACGAAGTGAGCCAGTGGGTACACCGGGTCAAACGTCTGTCGGAACTGGGTCTGGAAGAAGAAGCCACCGAGCTGGAACAGAGCCTGATCGAACTGACGCGCAACGATCCTGAGTTGCAGACCGAATTCCTCAAGTCGCTGACCAAGGATGCCGGGCGACTGGTAGCCGATCCGGGACCGAATTAAACCCGGAAAAGCTTCGCGGGCAAGCCTCGCTCCTACAGATTTGGGTTGAACGCGGTATCGCGCACGACACAAATCCGTAGGAGCGAGGCTTGCCCGCGAAGAGGCCATCACATTCACCGCAAATCTACCGCTCAAACAACTCCATCTGCTCAAACCCACCCCGCAAATCCTCCAGCCGCACTCCAATCCCCAACAAACGCACCGGTTTGCCGCCGCGATTGAACGCCTGGGTCAGCAACAACTGATAGCTCCCCAAATCCCGCCCTGCCCCGGCCTGCTCCAGAGTGGTCTGGGTGAAGTCATGGAATTTCACTTTGACGAACGGCTTGCCCGGCCGATAGCTGCTGTCGATTCGCGCCATGCGGCCGGCGAGGGTTTCCAGCAACTCAGGTAATTTATCAAGGCAGCTCAACAGATCCGGCAGGTCCACGTCGTAGGTGTTTTCGACGCTGATCGACTGCCGGCGACTGTCGTTGTGCACTAACCGGTCATCGATCCCACGAGCCAGGCTCCAGAGTCGCTCGCCGAAGCTGCCGAATTCCCGCACAAGCGCCAATTTGTCCCATTCGCGCAGATGCGAGCAATCAACAATACCCAGCTTGCCCAGTTTGTCTGCAGTCACCTTGCCAACGCCGTGCAGCTTGCTCACCGGCAAACCACTGACAAAATCCTCGACCTGATCCGGCGTGATGACAAACAAGCCGTTGGGCTTCTTCCAGTCGCTGGCGATCTTGGCCAGAAACTTGTTCGGCGCTACGCCAGCCGAAACGGTGATGTGCAGCTGATTAGAGACACGACGGCGAATGTCTTGGGCGATCCGCGTGGCGCTGCCGCCGAAATGCGCGCACTCCGACACGTCGAGGTAGGCCTCATCCAGCGAAAGCGGCTCGATCAAGTCGGTGTAATCACGAAATATCGTGTGAATTTCCTTAGAAGCCTCTCTATAGGCCTCCATACGCGGCTTGACGATGGTCAGATCAGGGCACAGCTTCAAGGCGTGGCCGGAAGACATGGCCGAGCGCACCCCATACGCCCGCGCTTCATAATTGCAGGTGGCGATCACGCCGCGCCGATCCGCCGAACCACCCACCGCCAGCGGCTTACCGGCCAGGCGCGGGTCGTCACGCATCTCGATGGCAGCGTAGAAGCAGTCACAATCGACGTGGATGATTTTTCGCTGCGTCATATAAAAGCAGTGTTCATGGTGAAGAAATGGAGTCTTGGCGAGTCAGATCGGCAGTATCTCACTGACACCTGTATATAGCACCAGTACTCAGAATGTTCTTTTCCACTCGTAGGAAAAGTGCCTAATGCATTTATTTTTTCAATCGAAAAGCGCCACCCGATAGAGCTGAAAGCCTTGCCATACCAGCCTTACAGCCAATCACCCACCCTTCTTTTAAAGCTAAGCGATTGAACAGGAAGAGGTTTTCTCTGAATTGAAGGTTGACAGCCCGCCGATCCTCTGTAGAATGCCGACACACAGACGCGGGATGGAGCAGTCTGGTAGCTCGTCGGGCTCATAACCCGAAGGTCGTCGGTTCAAATCCGGCTCCCGCAACCAAACATCAAAAAAGGCTACTCGAAAGAGTGGCCTTTTTTGTGCGTGCTTGTTTTGTAAAAATGAAGTGCTACGCCTACACGGCGCAGAAATGAGAAATGGTTCTAATTCCGAAACCTAGGTCTCCCCCACGACCGTTCGCCGCTCATTTACGCTAATTTGACACTATTCAGGATTAAGGGTTGACACCCAGGCGTATCTCTATAGAATGCCGCCACACAGACGCGGGATGGAGCAGTCTGGTAGCTCGTCGGGCTCATAACCCGAAGGTCGTCGGTTCAAATCCGGCTCCCGCAACCAAACATCAAAAAAGGCTACTCGAAAGAGTGGCCTTTTTTGTATCTGTTGAAAAAGTCCTTTCGCAACAATGACCTGCCACTGTGTAGTCAGCCGTTCGTGATCACCCCTACTTCGAGCCCAGACTAAGCTGAACCGCAGACAAAACCCTCTATGACTGATGACGCACCCTCACCAATACCCGGTGAGAGGCGTTAATATTTGTGATTATTTTTTCTACAGGGATTGGTAACTTGGCTGGATACCCCCATCCTGTCGCGCACAATCCAAGAGGTGATTGATGCGCGCCAACTCGTCTGATTCACAAGACACCGTCACAGCGACACAACCGATCAAGGCCGAGCGTCTGCGCTTGCTTGATCGAATCAGCAAATACCGCCAGCCCATCGGCTTGGCAGCTACTTTGCTGTTGTTCGCTATCGCGCTGATTGCCTGTCGCCACCTGTTGAGCGAACTCGACCTGTACGCTCTGCATGACTCGATTCTCGACGTTCCGAAACCGGCATTATTGGGCGCGCTGGGCGCAACCGTGGTCGGCTTTATTATTCTGCTGGGCTACGAATGGTCGGCCAGCCGCTATGCGGGCGTGACACTGGCGCCGCGAATCCTGGCCCTGGGCGGGTTCACCGCATTCGCCATCGGCAATGCCATCGGCCTTTCGATGCTTTCGGGGGGCTCGGTTCGTTACCGTTTATATGCGCGTCATGGCCTGGGAGCTTCTGAAGTCGCCCACATGACGCTGTTCGCCAGCCTCTCGCTCGGCTGCGCCCTGCCCCCACTGGCCGCCCTCGCCACCCTCAGCAACTTGCCTGCCGCCTCTGCCGCGCTGGGTTTGTCCGAGACGCTGCTTGGCGCGATTGCGGTGGCCGTACTGCTGCTGTTTACGGTACTGGCCATCGGCATCTACCGCCGCCGCCTGCCAGAACAGCCTTATCCGGACAACCTGCTGGTCAAGGCTGGACGCCGCACTTTGCGCCTGCCGGGCCGTCGCCTGACGTTCCTGCAACTGATCATCACGGCCCTGGACGTCGCCGCCGCGGCAACCGTGCTCTATTTGCTGCTGCCTGAAGCGCCGCCCTTTGGCGCGTTCCTCCTGGTGTACCTGCTCGCCCTGGCCGCCGGTGTGCTCAGCCACGTTCCCGGCGGTGTCGGGGTGTTCGAAGCAATTCTGCTGGCCGCCTTCTCCGACAAACTCGGCGCCGCGCCACTCGCTGCCGCCCTGCTGCTCTATCGCATGATCTATGTGGTGCTGCCGTTGCTGGTGGCCTGCTTATTCCTGCTGATCAACGAAGGTCAGCGCCTGTTTCAATCGCGCCAGTCTTTAAGGGTGGCGTCCGGCCTGGCCGCGCCGATTCTGGCGGTGCTGGTATTTCTGTCCGGCGTGGTGTTGCTGTTCTCCGGCGTCACCCCGGAAATCGACACACGCCTGGAACACATCGGCTTTCTGATCCCGCATCGACTGGTCGACGCCTCGCACTTCGGTGCCAGCCTGGTTGGCGTACTGTGCTTGCTGCTGGCTCAAGGGCTGCGCCGCCGACTGTCGGCCGCCTGGATGCTGACCACCATATTGTTGCTGGTCGGCGCCCTGCTCTCGCTGCTCAAGGGCTTCGATTGGGAAGAAGCCTGCCTGCTGACCCTGACTGCAAGCTTGCTAGGGGTTTTCCGCAGCTCGTTCTATCGCCCCAGCCGCCTGACCGAACTGCCGTTCTCGCCGCTGTATCTGGTGGCCAGCCTGTGCGTACTCGGTGCGTCGATCTGGCTGTTGCTGTTCGCCTATCAGGACGTCCCGTACAGCCACCAACTCTGGTGGCAGTTCACCCTCGACGCTGACGCGCCACGGGGCTTGCGCTCGCTGCTCGGCGCCGCGGTCCTGCTGGTGGTGGTGTCCCTGACCTGGCTGTTGCGCACCGCGCGCCCGGTGATCCATCTGCCAACGCCGGATGAACTGGATCGCGCGGTAAAGATCCTCATGGCCTCCGCACAACCGGATGGCGGCCTGGCCCTGACCGGTGACAAGGCGCTGCTGTTTCACCCCAACGACGAGGCGTTCCTGATGTACGCCCGCCGTGGTCGCAGCCTGGTGGCCTTGTATGACCCGATCGGCCCGACCCAGCAACGGGCGGAAATGATCTGGCAGTTCCGCGACCTCTGCGACATCCACCACGCCCGCCCTGTGTTCTATCAAGTGCGCGCCGAGAACCTGCCGTACTACATGGACATCGGCCTGACCGCGATCAAGCTCGGCGAAGAAGCCCGGGTCGATCTGCTTCGCTTTGATCTCGAAGCCAAGGGCAAAGAGATGAAAGACCTGCGTTACACCTGGAACCGTGGCACTCGCGATGGCCTGTCGCTGGAGATCTTTGATCCGGGGCAAGCGCCAATGGATGAGCTCAAGGTGATTTCCGATGCCTGGCTGACCGGCAAAAACGTGCGCGAGAAAGGCTTCTCGCTCGGCCGTTTCAGCGATGACTACCTCAAGCATTTCCGCGTCGCGGTGATTCGTTTCGAAGGGCGCCCGGTGGCGTTCGCCAACCTGCTCGAGACCTACGGCCATGACCTGGCCAGCCTCGACCTGATGCGCGCGCACCCGGACGCCCCCAAGCTGACCATGGAGTTCATGATGGTCGGCCTGATTCAACATTATAAAAATCATGGATACGCACGCTTCAGCCTGGGCATGGTGCCGTTGTCGGGGTTGCAACCCCGTCGTGGTGCACCACTGACCCAGCGTCTGGGCTCGATGGTTTTCCGCCGTGGTGAGCAGCTCTACAACTTCCAAGGTTTGCGCCGCTTCAAAGACAAATTCCAGCCTGACTGGGAACCTCGTTATATGGCCGTGCCCGCCGGACTCGATCCGCTGGTTGCCCTGGCCGACACTGCCGCCCTGATTGCGGGCGGCTTGACTGGATTGGTGAAACGCTGATGATTCAACGCTCCTTGCGGTACGTACTGGCCACACTGGTAGTGTTGGCCCTGATTCTCGGTGGCGGTTACTGGTACCTGAAACGCCCGGCGCCCGAACCGACCCTCGAACGGCTGACCCCGGCCGATGGCGCCGCGATGACCCGTGTCATCCCGGGTAACACGCCACGCGCCCAAGTGCTGGTGGCGGTCGATGAAGACCAGAAGCTCAGCGACAAACAATTGATAACCCTGAGCCGCACCGGCTCGGCGCAGATTGTTCAGGTGATCCTGCCCAAAGACTGCTTGCTGCAAAGTCGCGCCCTGCAATCGGCCCTGAGAGAGCTCAAAAGCCCGGCGACCCTGGTCAGCGGCATCGGCCCTGGCGCCGTGCTGGCGTGGCGCTGGTTGTCCGAGCAGAAGGACGACAAGGCTCAAGCCGTTTCGGTGGATTTGGCCCTGGAAAAAACCGGCTGCACGCACCTGTTGCCGAAAAGCGCCACTCACGGTCACTGGTTGGTGGCCTGGAACGACAACCCGGACGACACCAGCGCCGGCTTCGTGCGCGACCAACCCAACGCCGAAACCAGCATCAGCGACTACGACATCAACCTGCCCCAAGTGCTGAACAACGAACTGCGCAAGATCCTCGTTGGCGGCGATAAAGCTGCGGGCGGTCTGCAGATCCCGGTGGTTGAAGTCCCGGCCGGTCAGGCCAAGGACACTGTCACCCTGTTCCTTTCCGGTGATGGCGGCTGGCGCGACCTGGACCGTGACGTCGCGGGCGAGATGGCGAAGATCGGCTACCCGGTGGTCGGCATCGACACCCTGCGCTACTACTGGCAGCACAAGAGCCCGGAGCAAAGCGCTCTGGACCTGGCCGAACTGATGCAGCACTACCGGCAGAAATGGGGCACCAAACGCTTCATCCTGACCGGCTATTCGTTCGGCGCCGACGTCCTGCCGGCGATCTACAACCGACTGGCCGAATCGGAGCAGCAACGCGTCGATGCGATCATCCTGCTGGCCTTCGCCCGCACCGGCAGCTTCGAAATCGAAGTCGAAGGCTGGCTCGGCAACGCCGGCAAAGAAGCTGCCACCGGCCCGGAAATGGCCAAGCTGCCGCCGGAGAAAGTGGTGTGCATCTACGGAGAAGAAGAAGTCGACGAGAGCGGCTGCACCGACAAGACCGCGGTGGGCGAAGCGATGAAACTGCCTGGCGGTCATCACTTCGACGAGAACTACCCGGCGCTGGCCCAGCGTTTGGTGGACATCATCGAGAAGCGTCAGGCCAAGGACGAGACGGCTCAGGAGTGATCTGAGCCCCACACGAAAAGCCCCCGCTACCTCACGATTGCGGGGGCTTTTTACATGTACAAACATGAAGCGCTACCAGCTAGCCGGACTGCATGTGGATGTTCTGTGCTTCCAAGGCTAAAGCTGAACATCTATCCACGTTACGTCATCTTCAACAGCGATAAAGTCGCTATCCGGTGCTGCCAACAAGCTGCTTTGCTGCGACTCCGTTAACTCCGCCCAGAAGCCATCGGTTACGAACACCAGTCGCTCACCGACGGCCAATTGGTGAAAAACAAAGTCAGGGTCCGGGACACGATTAACCTTCAGGCATCGGGTTACCCAGTTTCGAGCTGGATCTTGCGCCAGCTCACGGTGCGAACGGTCGCGCCTCCAATTGGCCTTGCAGTGGGGCGGCGTAATCCAATCGATCGTGCCTGCCGGTGTCACTACACCGCACGAACAGTCCCCCTCATACGCAAGCGTGAGCTTCCCATGAGCAGCAAAACCGACCAGGTAACAAGTGGTCCCTGTCTGGTCCGCAAACAAAATGGGGTGAAGCTCGGCCAGCACTGAACCAAGTACCCGCTCAACTGCTCCGTGCTCTGTGATATCGCCCCCCTGATCTATGTGTTTCGGGTAGGCGGATAAAACACCTTTTACGAAGCATTCAGCCAGTTGGCCACTACCGGGCTTCGACGTACCGTCCGTGATGACGAACAGCCCTCTGTCGCCGTCGCAGAGAGCTCCAGCACAGTCATGATTGGCTTTCCTGGTCCGTCCTACTACCGATCTGGTGTCGTATCTCATGCGTTGCCCAAGTCCTTCATCCGCATGTGGATGATTCGCCCTCTACCCGGATTAGCCTGCACCGAGCCCGAGCTTTCAATCACGTAGTCGATACCACTGAGCGCCGTGAGTTCTCGAATGCCAGCCGTGATGAATTCCTTGAGCTCAGACTCAGCTTGGCTAATTTCCTCCAGAAGCTCTGGACGACCATCAATCAAGATGATGATGTCTTCGACATCCTTGTGGTAGGGGTTGCCCTCACCGCGACCGCTAAAGGCCTCTAGTTTGGTGGCAAGAAAGTAGGTCGGTTTAAAGATCTGGATAACGATACCGCTGGGCAACGTAAATTTATCAGCCTTCGCCAGCCCTTCCACGAACCAACGATTGGCATATCCGAGAACAGCTGGGTCAGAAGGCATCACGTCGACGACGACGTCGTTGAAGCGAAAACGACAGTTGACCTCATCCTCGCCAGTGATCTTGAAATTCTTAACCGCCAGGCGTTCTGTGAGGCGTTGCCAGGCGCTAATGCCTGCCAGCTCGATCACGAGGTCGACATCATCGGTGAAACGAATGTCGTCCAGCACAGCAGTATCAGTGACCAGCATGGCCGTGGTGCAACCGCCGACAAAGGCAACCTCAGTGAGAAACGCCTCCCCCAAGCCGTCTGCAACAAATTCTATGAGCTCATAGTTGTGATCAGCGTTTGATGACATGTTATTTCAGCCCCATCCCTGCTTTTAGAATGTTAACCGCCACACCACACTCTCGCGGGCCACCAAGACGGATCGCATCAGCAAGCGCAAGATAGTGATAAAGGGTTCTGTCCCTCTTCACCGCTTCCGGCACCGTCTTGTAGAGCGGCTCTATCGCCTGACCACGCTCAGTTCCGAGTGCATCAGGCCAAACCGGAATCAACCCGCCAGCGCTCTTGATGCTTTTGGACAGGGCTGGCGCTGCGAAGCCTGTTGGAATACCGCGAACCATCGCGCCCGGCTTCACGGGAAAAAAGTATTTCAGAGCGTGCTCGGTGATTTTCAGCAGCTCTCGCCGATTAACTTTCGGAAGCCCGGTGTCGTAGTCATTGGCGAGCATTCCGGACTCACGACACCTAGCTATAGAGTTTGAAACCTCGCTTTTGCTTAGCCCAAGAGACGCAGATAACGCACGCAACGAGTAGCCTTCACTCCAGCTCGCCAGCGGCGGAGAAGGTACAGGCTCCGACCACCCTTCCCACCCATCCTCATCGCCCAAGGATGAGTCGAACTCCTGGCGGTGGAATACAGCTTCTTCACCATCAGCGGGATAGGTGATTAGCGGCTGCCCCACTCGCCCCCCTGCCGTCATTCCATTTATCTGCTGGGGCTTCAACAAATCCTCAACCATGTTCGAATTAGACTCAGATTCCATCTTTCCAAAGAGATTCTCTTCCTGGGCGTGCAGGCTGGCCATCTTGAACAAAAGCAAAATGTCTTGACTCTTCATGAAGCTAAAAACTCCAAGTGTCCACATTCCATAAAACGTGGACACTTGTCTCATTAGAAATATCGATCCGTCAAGTACTTTCGGTATTTATCAGTTTTCACTGGGAAACCTGCAGATCGCCTGGCAATTCGCGAACAGGTTGGATAGTGACAATTCCGGTTTCATTCGTCTGCTGCAACAACGCAAAAATCCAGCGAGTTGTAAAATCGCTCGCCGCGTTTAGTTTCGTTTACTTAAGGTGGCGAAATATCGGATGACGCCCGTAGACCTTGTAGGCAAACTCCGAATCGTGCTTTTTGGGCACTTTGATGCCTTGTTGCGCTTTTCTTCGACGGGATACTCTCCGGACTTCGCTGACCATTCAGCGATCGGGCTTGGAAACCCGTCGAACCGCAACGCTACAGCACCCTTCACGAATGCAGCCGATTTCATGGCAGCGATCTTGAGTAATGGCGGCTGTGCGTGGGACGCCTTCGGGCGTGCCGGTTCCTTGGTTCCCGGTTTTCCAACCTGCGTACAGCTGCCACCCATTCGCTTGGAAACGAACGTGGCAGCTTCTCGAACCCAGGAGTAAAACCATGACCAAAACAAATCAATCAGAACCCTCAGAGCTGAAAACCATCGGCCTCACCCCCTTCATCTACTGCTCGAACCAGGCACTGTTCCGTGTCAGTCGAGACGTTCCCCTCGGTGATGCGCTAGCCATGGCCTCTGATTTTCTGTTCCTTGCCAAGGAGCTGACTAAAGATGCTGCCTACGCCCGAGACACCGACCGACACGCCTGGGCCGCGCATTACCTGACGGCAATGTAAGGCAGTGATTGATGATGTAGTGAAGGTGCTGACGCCGCCACCTGCTCGGACAAAGGCTGAATCTAAAAAATAGCTGCCTAAGCGCGATTAAAGGCACCGAGACACCAGACACAAAAAAGCCCCCGCTACCGCAATGGCAACGGGGGCTTTTTGATCCGGCTTACATCTCTACCTGAGTCCCCAGCTCAATCACCCGGTTCAGCGGCAGATTGAAGAAGCGCAGGTTGCCATTGGCGTTCTGCAACATGAAGGCGAACAGCGTCTCACGCCAGCGTGCCATGCCTTCAAGTTTGGAAGCGATGACCGTCTCGCGGCTGAGGAAGTAGGTGGTGCGCATCGGGCTGAAGTCCAGTTCATCGAGATGACACAGCTTCAGCGCTTGCGGCACGTCCGGCTCGTCGACGAAGCCAAAGTGCAGGATCACCCGGAAGAAACCTTCGCCGTGGGATTCGACCTCGAAACGCCGTTGCGCAGGCACCCGCGGGATGTCTTCGTACACCACCGTCAGCAACACCACTTGCTCGTGCAGCACCTGGTTATGCAGCAGGTTGTGCAACAGCGCATGAGGCACGGCATCCGGCCGCGCCGTGAGGAACACGGCAGTACCCTGGACACGATGCGGTGGTTGCACGGCGATGCTGCTGATGAAGATCGGCAGCGGCAAGCCACCCTCGTCGAGACGGTCGACCAGCAGTTGCTTGCCGCGTTTCCAGGTGGTCATCAGCACAAACAGCGCGATACCGGCGATCACCGGGAACGCCCCGCCCTGAATAATTTTCGGTACGTTGGCAGCGAAGTACAGACCGTCCACCAACAGGAAACCGAGCAACAGCGGAACCGCGAGCACCGGAGGCCATTTCCACAGCAGTAATATCACCGCCGACACCAGAATGGTGGTCATCAGCATCGTCCCGGTCACGGCCACGCCGTAGGCCGAGGCCAAGGCACCGGAGGACTCGAAGCCCAACACCAACAGAATTACGCCGACCATCAGCGCCCAGTTCACCGCGCCAATATAAATCTGGCCTTGTTCGGCACTGGAGGTGTGCTGAATGTGCATGCGCGGAATGTAGCCGAGCTGGATCGCCTGACGGGTCAAGGAGAACGCACCGGAAATCACCGCCTGAGAGGCAATGACCGTGGCCAGGGTCGACAACCCCACCAACGGAATCAGTGCCCAACTTGGCGCCAGCAAGTAGAACGGGTTACGCGCCGCTTCCGGATCACCCAGCAGCAAGGCGCCCTGACCAAAATAATTCAGCACCAGCGCCGGCAGCACGAGGATGAACCACGCACGGGCAATCGGCTTGCGACCGAAGTGGCCCATGTCGGCGTACAGCGCTTCGGCGCCGGTCAGTGCCAGCACCACCGCGCCAAGAATGGTCACACCCATGCCTGGGTGTGCGACGAAGAAACGCACGCCCCAGACTGGGTTCATCGCTTGCAACACTTCCGGGTGTTGCAGGATGCCGTAGACACCCAGCGCCCCCAGCACCACAAACCAGGTCACCATGATCGGCCCGAACAGAATGCCGATCCGCGCGGTGCCGTGACGCTGAATCAGGAACAGCGCCACCAGCACGATCAACGACAGCGGCACCACCCAATGGTCAATGCCGTCAAATGCCAGCCCCAGGCCTTCAATAGCCGAGAGAACGGAAATCGCCGGCGTGATCATGCTGTCGCCGTAAAACAGCGCCGCACCAATCAGCCCGCAGACCACCAGAAACCCCCTCAACTTGGGATGCCCCGCCGCTGCCCGCCGAGCCAGTGCAGTCAAAGCCATGATCCCGCCTTCGCCTTGGTTGTCGGCGCGCAGTACGAACATCATGTACTTGATCGACACCACCCAGATCAGCGACCAGAAAATCAGCGCCAGAATCCCCAGCACCCCGTCATGATTGACGGGCACGCCATAGCCACCGGAAAACACTTCTTTGAGGGTGTACAGCGGGCTTGTGCCGATATCGCCATAAACCACCCCGACCGCCGCGACCAGCATGCCAATCGGCTTTGCCGCAGAATGCTCGGCACCCGCTGCCTGACTACTTGCCTGACCCATCCACCACTCCTACTACCCAGTACGGACTTCTTTGGAAGAAGCACTATGCTTTGCCGCGCAGCATGCGCTGTTTTACTTCACGTTACAGACGTTTTGTTGACTGTAAAAAATCGGTAAAGCGTAACGGCGCGAAGCATAGCGCAGCACTCGTCGTATTTCCCTGCATAAAGCTGGTCAAGTGAGCTCCCCATCGCTAGAATTGCGCACTTTTTGATCAGAGGCACACCGAGTGCCCGTCTGTCGCCTTGCCGTTCATGGCTGGAGGCGTCACAAAACACCGAGGTTAGACATGTCCACCACTCCTGCGCCGGCCAATCCAAAGGTTGGCTTCGTATCCCTGGGTTGCCCTAAAGCACTGGTCGACTCCGAGCGCATCCTTACCCAGCTGCGTATGGAAGGCTATGACGTTGTGTCCACTTATCAGGACGCTGACGTCGTGGTGGTCAACACCTGCGGTTTCATTGACTCGGCCAAGGCTGAGTCCTTGGAAGTGATTGGCGAAGCCATCAAGGAAAACGGCAAGGTCATCGTGACCGGCTGCATGGGCGTCGAAGAAGGCAACATTCGCAAGGTGCACCCGAGCGTGCTGGCCGTGACCGGTCCGCAGCAGTACGAGCAAGTGGTCAACGCCGTGCACGACGCCGTGCCGCCGCGTCAGGATCACAACCCGCTGATCGACCTGGTGCCGCCGCAAGGTATCAAGTTGACCCCGCGCCACTATGCGTACCTGAAGATTTCCGAAGGCTGCAACCACAGCTGCAGCTTCTGCATTATTCCGTCGATGCGCGGCAAACTGGTCAGCCGTCCGGTCGGCGACGTGCTCGACGAGGCCCAGCGCTTGGTCAAGGCCGGTGTCAAAGAGCTGCTGGTGATCTCGCAAGACACCAGCGCCTACGGCGTCGATGTGAAATACCGCACCGGTTTCTGGAACGGCGCGCCGGTGAAAACCCGCATGACCGAACTCTGCGAAGCCCTGAGTTCCCTCGGTGTCTGGGTTCGCTTGCACTACGTTTACCCTTACCCGCACGTTGACGAGCTGATTCCGCTGATGGCGGCCGGGAAAATCCTGCCGTACCTGGACATCCCGTTCCAGCACGCCAGCCCGAAAGTCCTGAAAGCCATGAAACGCCCGGCCTTCGAAGACAAGACCCTGGCCCGAATCAAGAACTGGCGCGAAATCTGCCCGGACCTGATCATCCGTTCGACCTTCATCGTCGGCTTCCCCGGCGAAACCGAAGAAGACTTCCAGTACCTGCTGAACTGGCTGACCGAAGCCCAACTCGACCGCGTCGGTTGCTTCCAGTACTCGCCTGTCGAAGGCGCACCGGCCAACCTGCTGGACGCGGCCATCGTGCCGGACGACGTCAAACAAGACCGCTGGGATCGCTTCATGGCGCACCAGCAAGCCATCAGTTCGGCTCGTCTGCAAATGCGCGTTGGCCGTGAAATCGAAGTGCTGGTGGACGAAGTCGACGAGCAAGGCGCCGTCGGCCGCTGCTTCTTCGATGCCCCGGAAATCGACGGCAACGTGTTCATCGACAACGGCAGCAACCTGAAACCAGGCGATAAAGTCTGGTGCAAAGTGACCGACGCCGACGAATACGACCTGTGGGCTGAACAGATCTAAACGCAAAAAATACGAAAAGCCCCGCTCTCTTGACAAGATGCGGGGCTTTTTTACGTCTATCGTTTTATGAGGAAAGGATTCTCAACATTCACAGAAACAGCGAGTAAAAAGAAGGAGCATCCGGCCATGCGCCAACATTCGGTCATCCACACGCCGAAACACAGCGACTACGAAGAGCTCACGCAAGTCTGGGAAGCCTCGGTGCGCGCCACCCATGACTTTCTGCCGGACCGCTACATCGAACTGCTGAAGAACCTGGTGCTGACCCGCTACCTCGACGCGGTGATGCTGATCTGCACCAAAGACTCGCGCCAGCGCATCACCGGGTTTGCCGGGGTGGCGGCGGGCAAGATCGAAATGCTCTTCATCGACCCGACTCACCGTGGCCAGGGCCTGGGCAAGCAGTTGCTACGCTATGCCATGGAACACCTGAATGCCGATGAACTGGACGTCAACGAACAGAACCCGCAAGCGCTGGGTTTCTACTTCAAACAGGGCTTCGAGGTGATCGGTCGCTCTGAGCATGACGGCATGGGCCAACCTTATCCGCTGCTGCACATGCGTCTGCGCCAAAACCAGCAACACTCGCGGCATGGCTGACACAGCGATGAACCACTGTGGGAGCGAGCCTGCTCGCGAAGGGGCCATCAGTTTCACATCAATGTTGACTGATAAACCGCTCTCGCGAGCAGGCTCGCTCCCACAAAAAGCTTTACTGCGCAAATGGACCCGCGATTAACCGGCGCCAGGCAGGTACAATGCCCACCCCTTTTTTGTTACGGCCCTGTCATGACTGACCCGATTCGTCTCTCCAAACGCCTCATCGAACTCGTCGGCTGTTCCCGTCGGGAGGCTGAGCTGTTCATCGAGGGCGGCTGGGTTACCGTGGACGGCGAAGTCATCGACGAGCCGCAGTTCAAGGTCGACACGCAAAAAGTCGAGCTTGATCCAGAAGCCAAGGCCACTGCGCCGGAGCCGGTGACCATCCTGCTGAACGTGCCCGTGGGCATGGATGCGGAAACGGCCATGGCGACGATCAGCGCCGAGACCTTGAGCGAAGAACATCGCTTCAGCAAACGTCCGCTCAAGGGCCACTTCCTGCGCCTGACCGCCAGCACCGACTTGCAGGCCAATGCCAGCGGTCTGCTGGTGTTCACCCAGGACTGGAAGATTCTGCGCAAACTCACCGCCGACTCCGCCAAGATCGAGCAAGAGTATGTGGTCGAAGTTGAGGGCGAGATGGTGGCGCACGGCCTTAACCGCCTGAACCACGGACTGACTTACAAGGGCAAGGAACTGCCGCCGGTCAAGGCCAGCTGGCAGAACGAAAACCGTCTGCGCTTTGCGATGAAGAACCCGCAACCGGGTGTGATCGCCCTGTTCTGCCAGGCCGTAGGCCTGAAGGTGGTCGCCATCCGCCGCATCCGCATTGGCGGCGTGTCCATCGGTAAAGTGCCGTTGGGGCAATGGCGCTACCTGTCCGGCAAAGAGAAGTTCTAATACTTTTCACGCCGCCACACTTTTCGGCGCCGCTGTGTATGCGGCGCCCACTGCTGAATATCAGGATTGCACACCATGATTCATAACGACGTACTGCGCAGCGTGCGCTACATGCTCGACATCAACGACAAGAAAGTCATCGAGATCATCAAGCTCGGCGGCATGGACGTGACCCTGGAAGACCTGGTGACGTACCTCGACAAGAAAGAGGAAGACGAGGAAGGCTTCGTACGCTGCCCGGACGAAGTCATGGCGCATTTCCTCGACGGACTGGTGACCTTCAAGCGCGGCAAGGACGAAAGCCGTCCGCCACAGCCGATCGAAGTGCCGGTGACCAACAACATCATCCTGAAAAAGCTGCGTGTGGCCTTCGAACTGAAAGAAGACGACATGCACGCGATTCTCAAGGCGTCCGAGTTCCCGGTGTCCAAGCCTGAGCTGAGCGCGCTGTTCCGCAAATTCGGCCACACCAACTACCGCCCGTGCGGCGACCAGTTGCTGCGCAACTTCCTCAAGGGCCTGACCCTACGCGTGCGCCCGCAGTAAGCGTCCGCCAGCCTTGAGCTGCAAACCTGTAGCTCAAGGCCAGGCTGTATAGACCCTCATTCCTCGCAAAAATAGTGGCTCCGATTCTGGCGGCTGACGACTAGGGTGTATTGACCCTCAGCTCTCAGGATTCGCCATGCACCCGTACTTTTCCCTGCAAGGCCGCACCGCTCTGGTGACCGGCGGCACCCGTGGTATCGGCAAAATGATCGCCAAGGCTTATGTCGAGGCTGGCGCCACTGTGTACGTGTGCGCCAGGGATGCCGAAGCCTGTCAGCAAACGGCTGATGAGCTGAGTGCGCTCGGTCACTGCCATGCCCTGGTGGCCAATCTCGCCACTGAAGAAGGCGTGCTTCAGTTGGCCACACAATTGGGAGAACAGATCACCCAGCTGGACATTCTGGTGAACAACGCCGGCACCACGTGGGGAGCGCCGTTGGAGAGCTACCCGGTCAAGGGCTGGGAAAAGGTCATGCAGCTCAACGTGACCTCGGTGTTCAACTGCATTCAACAGTTTTTGCCGCTACTGTGTAAGGCCGGTTCGCCAGCGAATCCGGCGCGGATCATCAACATCGGTTCAGTGGCCGGTATTTCGTCCTTCGGCGAACAGGCTTATGCCTACGGGCCGAGTAAAGCGGCCCTACATCAACTGTCTCGGATTCTCGCGCGGGAGCTGGTGAGCCAGCACATCAACGTCAACGTCATCGCACCGGGGCGCTTTCCGAGCAAGATGACTCAGCACATCGGCAACGATGAACAGGCGCTGGCCGACGACACGGCGTTGATTCCGATGAAGCGCTGGGGTCGGGAGGAAGAGATGGCGGCGCTGGCGATCAGTTTGGCGAGTACGGCTGGGGCGTACATGACCGGGAATATTATTCCTTTGGATGGTGGTTTCAGCCTCTAGATCGGCGGTGCGGCCATCGCAGGCAAGCCATGCTCCCACAGGGTTCTCGAGCGAACACAAATTTTGTGTACGCCATGAAACCTGTGGGAGCGTGGCTTGCCCGCGAAGAGGCCGGCTCAGCCACCACCAGACTTGAGGCCGGCCGGGTTATCATGCTCGCCCTCATCCCGCTTCGACCCCAAACCATGACTTACAGCGTTTCCCCCATCGGCTTCGTGCGCTCCTGCTTCAAGGAGAAGTTCGCCATCCCGCGCCAGCCACAACTGGCCCCGGCCGCTCGCGGCGTGCTGGAACTGGTGGCGCCGTTCGATCAGGGTGACGCCGTGCAAGGTCTGGAGCAGGTCAGCCATGTCTGGCTGCTGTTTCTGTTCCATCAGGCCCTGGAAGAAAAGCCACGACTGAAAGTGCGCCCTCCTCGCCTCGGCGGTAACAAATCCATGGGCGTGTTCGCCACCCGCGCGACGCATCGCCCCAATGGCATCGGCCAGTCAGTGGTGAAACTGGACAAGGTTGAAGCCAATCGGCTGTGGATATCGGGAATCGACCTACTCGACGGCACGCCGATTCTCGACATCAAACCCTACGTGCCTTATGCCGACATCATCGATACGGCCTCTAACAGCATCGCCAGCGCTGCGCCTCAGCTGATTCCCGTACAGTGGACAGATTCAGCGCTGCAACAGGCTCACGGGCATGCTCAGCGCCTTGAAGAACCGCTGGTGGCGTTGATCGAGCAATGCCTGGCACAAGACCCACGTCCGGCGTACCAGATTCCTACGCCCGAACGGGAATACGGCGCACAGTTCTGGGATCTGGATGTGCGTTGGCATTACCCCGAGGCGGGGGTGATCCGCGTTCTTGAAGTCATTCCTGCAAATGTCTGAATGCCAGAAACGAAAAAGCCCGCGCTACCTTCTCAGGCAACGCGGGCTGATCGTTCCCACGCTTCGCGTGGGAAGGCATCCAGTGACGCTCTGCGCCACCCAAACAACGTCCTACTTCTCGACGAACGCACGCTCGATCAGGTAATCACCCGGCTCGCGCATCCGCGGCGAAACTTTCAGGCCGAAGCTGTTCAACACTTCGCTGGTCTCGTCGAGCATGCTCGGGCTGCCGCACAGCATGGCGCGGTCGTCCTGCGGGTTGATCGGTGGCAGACCGATGTCGCTGAACAGCTTGCCGCTGCGCATCAGGTCGGTCAGGCGACCTTCGTTCTCGAACGGCTCGCGGGTCACGGTCGGGTAGTAGATCAACTTGTCACGCAGGGCCTCGCCGAAGAACTCATTCTGCGGCAGGTGCTCGGTGATGAATTCGCGGTAAGCGACTTCGTTGACGTAACGCACGCCGTGGCACAGGATCACTTTTTCGAAACGCTCGTAGGTTTCCGGGTCCTGGATGACGCTCATGAATGGCGCCAGACCGGTACCGGTGCTGAGCAGGTACAAATGTTTGCCAGGCTTCAAGTCATCCAGCACCAGCGTGCCAGTAGGCTTTTTGCTGATGATGATCTCGTCGCCTTCCTTCAGATGCTGCAGCTGGGAAGTCAACGGACCATCAGGCACCTTGATACTGAAGAATTCGAGATGCTCTTCCCAGTTTGGGCTGGCAATCGAGTAAGCGCGCATGAGCGGCCGGCCGCTGGGCTGTTGCAGGCCGATCATCACGAACTGACCGTTCTCGAAGCGCAGGCCCGGATCGCGGGTGCACTTGAAGCTGAACAGAGTGTCGTTCCAGTGATGAACACTGAGGACACGCTCGTGGTTCATGTTGCTCATGTACGTGGGACTCCTGGGATTTTGTCTGCGCATGCTCTGCGCCTGCTCAGCGAAAAGTGAGCTGCTGTGCGCAATTGCATCGCATTCTAATGGCAGCCACAATATCTGTTAACTGGATTATTAAGATAAGGGTTATCGGTTATATAGATATGCGATTTACTCTCCGTCAACTTCAGGTATTCGTCGCCGTCGCCCAGCAGGAAAGCGTATCCCGTGCCGCGGGTCTGCTCAACCTCTCGCAATCGGCGGCGAGCACCTCGATCACCGAGCTAGAGCGTCAGTCCAGCTGCCAGCTGTTCGACCGCGCCGGCAAACGGCTGAGCCTCAACGCTCTTGGCAAACAGCTGTTGCCGCAAGCGGTGGCGCTGCTCGATCAGGCCAAAGAAATCGAAGACTTGTTTAATGGCAAGTCGGGATTCGGCTCTCTGGCGGTCGGCGCGACCCTGACCATCGGCAATTACCTGGCCACCTTGCTGATCGGCAGCTTCATGCAGCGCCATCCGGAAAGCCAGGTGAAGCTGCACGTGCAGAACACTGCCAACATTGTGCAACAGGTTGCCCACTATGAAATTGATCTGGGTCTAATCGAAGGCGACTGCAGCCATCCGGACATCGAAGTGCAGAGCTGGGTCGAGGATGAGCTGGTAGTGTTCTGCGCGCCCCAGCATCCGCTGGCCAAACGCGGCTCGGCGACTATGGAAGAGCTGACCCACGAAGCCTGGATTCTGCGTGAACAGGGTTCTGGCACGCGACTGACCTTTGACCAGGCCATGCGTCACCATCGCAGCTCGCTGAATATCCGACTGGAGCTTGAACACACCGAGGCGATCAAGCGTGCTGTGGAGTCCGGGTTGGGGATTGGGTGCATTTCTCGCCTGGCACTGCGCGATGCATTTCGCCGTGGCAGCCTGGTGCCTGTGGAGACACCGGATCTGGACCTGGCGCGGCAATTCTATTTCATCTGGCACAAACAGAAATATCAGACGTCGGCTATGCGCGAATTCCTCGACCTGTGCCGCGCTTTCACCGCCGGGGTTCAACGCAGCGACGAGATTGTGCTGCCCACCATCGCTTAAAGCAGAATCACCGCCCACACCAGCGCGATCATGCTCAACGCCACGAACTGAGCGGCGCTGCCCATGTCCTTGGCGTTCTTGGACAGCGGGTGCAATTCGAGGGAAATGCGGTCGATGGCCGCTTCCACTGCCGAATTGAGCAATTCGACGATCAATGCCAGCAGACACACCGCAATCAGCAACGCCTGCTCGACGCGACTGACGTTCAGGAAGAACGACAGCGGGACCAAGATGACGTTGAGCAACACCAGTTGCCGAAAGGCCGCTTCGCCGGTGAAGGCAGCGCGCAGGCCGTCCAGGGAATAACCGGAGGCGTTAAGGATGCGTTTTAGACCGGTTTGGCCTTTGAAAGGTGACATAAAGTAGGCAACTGACCAAGAAGGAAGTGGGAAAGCTAGATTAAGCAAAGTCAAAAAAGCGTGAACATGCAGCGCCTTAGTGGTTCGAAATTGACTCAAGTTGTTGCAGGAGCAACGCCGCCTGAGTCCGGGTCCGCACATTCAGCTTGCGAAAAATCGCTGTCACGTGGGCCTTGATCGTCGCTTCGGAAACACTCAGCTCGTAGGCAATCTGCTTATTCAGCAAACCTTCACAGACCATGGTCAGGACACGAAACTGCTGGGGCGTGAGGCTCGCAAGGCCTTCGCTGGCGGCCTTGGCTTCGGCGGAAACGCTGACCGCCTCGAACGCCTGGGGCGGCCAAAACACATCACCATCGAGCACCGCGCGTACGGCTTTCTGAATGACGCTCAGGTCGCTGGACTTGGGAATGAAACCACTGGCGCCGAATTCACGGGACTTCACCATGATCGAAGCCTCTTCCTGGGCCGATACCATGACCACCGGAATCTGCGGATACTGACCGCGCAGCAGCACCAACCCAGAAAAACCGTAGGCCCCCGGCATGTTCAGGTCCAGCAGCACTAAATCCCAGTCGGACTTCTCGTCCAGACGGGTTTCCAACTCGGCAATGCTCGCTACTTCCACCAGACGGGCTTCGGGGCCCAGTCCCAGAGTCAACGCTTGATGCAGGGCGCTACGAAAAAGAGGGTGGTCATCGGCAATCAGGATTTCGTATGTGGCCATTTTTCAAATGATCCTGTTTTTCAAACAACTCGAGGTGCAGCCACGGAGCTGCACCAACAGGGCACGTTCAACGCCAATAACGTGGTTATTCACGTAAAGAATACGGCGTATCAAATTTCGGCCGCGCCCTAATCGGCGCCAAGCATGCCCAGCGAAGCCGGGGTGGTCAAGTTGCATGGCCTGTCCCGTTCCTTGCAGTATGGGCGACTCTCAGCTCGGGGCAGGCGCTGCGTTCTCAACGAAGGGCATCAGCTCAGCATGTGCCGGCGTTGAAACGTTCATTTCAAGCTGATGTTTGGCGTCGAGGTAATGTTGGCTGAACACGTCGAAATAAGCGTCCAGCGCCGACGCTGCCTCGGTATCACCCGCAAGATCGAGACACAGCGCCGCCACCTCGGCCGTGCACAAATGCTCGCTGCGGGTCGACCTGCGCAACCGGTACCGCGACAGCTTCTCGGGCAACAGGCTCAGGATCGGAAGCCGATCAAAGTAGGGGCTTTTACGGAAAATCTTCCGCGCTTCTGTCCAGGTGGCATCCAGCAGGATAAACAGCGGACGCTTCGAACTGTCGGCATCGACGCTGTTTGTGACACGCTCGGGTTGGACGTACTCACCCGGAAACACCAGATAGGGTTGCCATTGCGGGTCGGATAGCAGCGCCAGCAGTTGCTCATCAACCTCCGTACGCGACCAGATGAACGCATGGTTGTCGCGCACCACATCGGCGATCAGCCAACCGGTGTTGCTCGGCTTGAACACTTCCTTGTTGGTCATGATCAGGCACACGCCAGAGCGGGCCTCGACCTGCGGGCGCCAGGCGCACAGGCAATGGCTCTCGATCACGCGGCAGGCTCGGCAACGCGGCGCCCTCCAGCCTCGGGCCTGAATCGGCTTGACGCCTTCTTCCTCCCGCTCATCGCGCAAGCGGGCTACTGCATTTGCAGCAAAGCGTGGGGTGGCAGGGTTCATCGCAGGCAACGCTGGCAGGGGAAGAAAATCGACACAAAAACACTCGGCAGGGCAGAAAGTGGCGGCAGTTTATCAGAGCAGTCGGCGCAAGCCTGTACCGTCCAGGTCTCGTCCCCTATAATTCGCCGCCACTGAACGCACAGTCATGTGACGGGTCGAACCACCAGTCACTGAACCAGGAGAGTTTCATGCTGCGCCTTATCGTTCCCACCGCTGCAATTTTGCTGGCGTCGTCCTTCAGCGCTCAAGCTGCTTCCTTGAGTGAGCAGAATCTCAGCAGAGAGCTGCGAAACGTCGCCACACAAAGCAGTGCTGGCACTCCACGGGCGATCAACGAAGACATTCTTGATCAGGGCTACACCGTCGAAGGCAACACGCTGATCAACCATCTGAGCGTACAAAGCAGCCACGCCAACAAGATGCGTGCCGACCCGAAAGCCGTGTATTTCCAGCTGGGCGCTTCTGTGTGCAACAACCCATCGTTCCGCAAGCTGATGGCCAAGGGCGCGGTCATGCGTTACGACTTCACTGAGGTGAAGACTAACCGCTCGGTCGGCTCCGCCAGCTATCAGGAATCGGATTGTCCGAAAGCGGCCCCGACCAAGAAGAAATAATCAATGGGAATTGGCGCGCCGCTGTTCATCTTCGGCGCGCAGTTCTGCCACCAGCGCCTGCAAGTAACGTGAACGTCGGTCGGCCCCCTCCAGACGCCGGCAGCATTCCTCTTCGAGACTCACATGATGGGTCTCGGCCGATGACTTCAGTAATCGATACAGTTGCGTATCGATCTCCAGAATGACTCTGGCCATAGCTCTCGCCTCCTTGCACCTCGCCCTTGCTTGAGCGATAAAATCCTTGAACCGCTTGTACCGTGCGCCCTGCCTTTGAGCGCAAAGTTGTCGTGTCATGCCTGTCATTCAGTAAATCAGACTATCGCACACACGGACTGCGTTCAGACGAGCGGTGAAAGCACCTTGAAAATCGCCAATAAGCGGTTGCCAGGAAAGGCTTTACCGCGCAATGATCAAGTCAGCAAAAATCTCTGCGAGGGTCTAGATTCATAGTGTTCACGTTCACTTTTCAGGGCAGGAAGGGGGCCGCCCATTACACGTCTTGTTGTGCAAATGTTTCCTTCATCCAAGGGAAAAACAGAGCCTGTATGGAAGGAGAAGTTGATGCCTTACCAACCGAATGACCTCCTGAGCCGTCATTTTGAAGAAAGCGGCCACGACCTCATCAGCAAGGTCGAAGAGCAACTCAACCTGGTTTCACCCAACAGCCCGAACATTCCGATCTACCGAGATATGATCCTGACCGTGCTACGCATGGCCCAGGAAGATCACAACCGCTGGAATGCCAAGATCACCTTGCAAGCCCTACGCGAACTGGAACATGCCTTCCGTGCGCTGGAACAGTTCAGGGGGCGCCGCAAGGTCACCGTTTTTGGCTCGGCCCGAACACCGATAGAACATCCTTTATACGGTCTGGCCCGGGAGCTTGGCGCCGCACTGGCGCGCTCAGACCTGATGGTTATCACCGGTGCCGGTGGCGGCATCATGGCGGCGGCCCACGAAGGTGCCGGCCTGGCACACAGCCTGGGATTCAATATCACCCTGCCTTTCGAGCAGCATGCCAATCCCACCGTGAATGGCACCACCAACCTGCTGCCTTTTCACTTCTTCTTTACCCGCAAGCTGTTCTTCGTCAAGGAAGCCGATGCGCTCGTCCTGTGCCCTGGCGGTTTCGGCACCCTGGATGAAGCGCTGGAAGTGCTGACTCTGATCCAGACCGGTAAAAGCCCGCTGGTGCCCGTGATACTGCTGGACGCTCCCGGCGGCAAGTTCTGGCAAGGTGCGTTGGACTTCATTCACCATCAACTGGAGGAAAATCGCTACATCCTGCCGACCGATATGAAGCTCGTGAGCCTGGTCTATAGCGCGGAAGAGGCTGTGGAGCAGATCAACCAGTTCTACAGCAACTTCCACTCCAGCCGCTGGCTCAAGCATCAGTTCGTGATTCGCATGAATCACAAACTAAGCGATCAGGCACTCGAACACATGCAGGAGGCATTTGCCGACCTGTGTCTGAGCGATCATTTCCATCAACATGCCTACAGCGGAGAGGAACACGACGAACCGCAGTTCAGCCACCTGGCGCGACTAGCCTTCACCTTCAATGCGCGTGATCATGGTCGGCTGCGGGAACTGGTGGATTACATCAACCTGTCGGAAAACTGGGCGCAGTCCAAACCCCAGGAGCAACAGCGCACGCGGGAACCGTCCAAGGTTACGTAGGCAAAAAAACGGCCCGCTATCTAAATAGCGAGCTGTTTCAGTCAATCGTCCATCCCTCGGCCGCTGAACAAGCGGCTGATCATTTCCATGGAATATCCCCGATAACTCAGGAACCTGCCCTGTTTGGCACGCTCCCGGACGTCTATCGGTAAATGCCCGGAAAACTTTCGCCGCCAGGTGTCTTCCAGTTGTTCCTGCCAGTTGAAACCGCTCTCGCGCAAAGCGAGTTCGATGTCGGTACGTTGCAGGCCGCGCTGACTCAACTCTTCACGAATACGCAAAGGACCATAGCCGGAACGGGCGCGGTAAGAAACAAAGCTTTCGAGATAACGGGACTCGGACAGCAGACCTTCTTCCGTCAAACGGTCGAGTGCCGTGTCGATCATTTCAGGGAGGGCGCCGCGTTGACGCAGTTTACGCGTCAACTCGACTCGACCGTGCTCGCGTCGCGCGAGCAGGTCCATTGCGGTTCGCCGCACCGCGACGAGTGTATCGAGTACGGCGGTCATCGGATCAATCAGATATCAGCGTCAGCCAGGTCATCAGCAGTCTCTTTGACTGGCGATGCTTTGACGTCCGGTGCTGGAGTCAGCAGCTTGTCGCGCAACTGCTTCTCAAGTTTCTTGGCGATTTCCGGGTTGTCCGCCAGGAACTTGGCCGAGTTGGCCTTGCCCTGACCGATCTTGGTGCCTTCGTAGGCATACCAGGCACCGGACTTCTCAACGAAACCGTGCAGCACGCCGAGGTCGATCATCTCGCCGTTGAGGTAAATACCCTTGCCGTAAAGAATCTGGAACTCGGCCTGACGGAACGGCGAAGCCACCTTGTTCTTCACAACCTTGACGCGGGTTTCGCTACCAACCACTTCATCACCTTCTTTCACCGCGCCAGTACGGCGGATGTCCAGACGAACCGAAGCGTAGAACTTCAGCGCGTTACCACCGGTGGTGGTTTCCGGACTGCCGAACATCACGCCGATTTTCATACGGATCTGGTTGATGAAGATAACCAGGCAGTTGGCGTTCTTGATGTTACCGGTGATTTTACGCAGCGCCTGGGACATCAGACGGGCTTGCAGGCCCACGTGCATGTCACCCATTTCGCCTTCGATTTCAGCTTTTGGAACCAGAGCGGCCACGGAGTCGACAATGATCACGTCAACCGCGTTGGAACGCACCAGCATGTCGGTGATTTCCAGGGCTTGCTCGCCGGTGTCCGGCTGCGAAACCAGCAGGTCGTCGACATTGACGCCCAGTTTGCCGGCATATTCAGGGTCGAGGGCGTGTTCGGCGTCGACGAATGCGCAGGTCGCGCCAGCTTTTTGAGCCTGGGCGATCACCGACAGTGTCAGCGTGGTTTTACCGGAGGATTCAGGACCGTAGATTTCAACGATACGGCCTTTTGGCAGACCGCCAATGCCGAGCGCGATGTCCAGACCCAGAGAGCCAGTGGAGATAGCCGGGATCGCCTGACGGTCCTGATCGCCCATACGCATTACGGCACCCTTGCCGAATTGACGTTCGATCTGACCCAGGGCCGCAGCCAAGGCTTTCTTCTTGTTGTCGTCCATTAAAGTCCTCACGTAATCAATAAGGCCTGACGGCCAACACCTGTATAAGTAGCCAGTATTATTCCACAGCGTTTCAGGATCGCCTACCCCTGATTTGAGATTTCTCCAGCGGCATGGCGCAGCAGCCCCTCTAGCGCGGCCTTCACCGTTTGTCGGCGGACCTCGTCACGACTACCGGGAAAGTGCTGCACCTCGCTGAACAGTTGCTCGCCAACGCCCCAGGCCAGCCACACGGTGCCCACCGGCTTGCTCGGCGAACCGCCATCCGGCCCCGCCACACCGCTGACCGCCACGGCAAAACGCGCCTGGCATTTTTCCTGCGCGCCTCGGACCATGGCCTCGACCACCTCGCGACTGACCGCCCCCACGGTAGAAAACAAATCGATCGGGACATCCAATTGCTGGGTTTTCTGGCGGTTGGAGTAGGTGACATAACCGGCCTCGAACCACGCTGAGCTGCCCGGAATCCGGGTGATCGCCTCGCTGATCCCGCCACCGGTGCAGGACTCGGCGGCAGTGACGTGGGCATTGAGAACCTGCAAACGCCTGCCAAGTTCAGCGGCCAGTTGGGTGATTTCTTTCACGGTCATCTCCTGAGCAAGCGGAATGAGAACTACCGTACACGAGCGGATAACGCTTGCAAGGCGCAGGATCGATCAAAATGTTAGCGAAGCGCCAAGACAGCAACACCGGGCCACCGGCCAACACAACCAGCAATACAACAACACCTTTCGCTCGGTAAGACGCTGGAGTCAAACCAAAGGCTGGCATAACTCCGCCCTCGCCCGCGCCCAGAGCTGCAGGCGGTCTTGCAGTCCGTTCAGACCGCCATTGATCCGACAGGTATGCTGTTGAGCTGGTCACGGTCGGCCAGTTCATTGAGGCCAGCCATAGCGGTGTTGAGAGCGGAAATGAAAACGCCCACTTGGGTGGGAGCGTTCGGCATAACGTTCTATAGCTGTTGTCGTGTAATAGTCATGACGCCCCCCTGAAACAAGGCGAGAGTCCGGTTCCCATTTATAGGCAGCAGCGTGCGAAAAACACGCTGCTGTAGATAAAGCCATTTCAATAACGTTAATTAACTCAAACCGATTAACTTCTTTAGTTGAATCACGCTTTCACCGGACAAAAAAAAACCGCTGTCGGCGGGTTTTAGTGAAAGTTACTCCCCATGAAAAACCCGCATCCTTGCGGGTCGGATGCCGGTCGGCACCGCTGTTCGCCACTCCATTGGGCTTTGTGTTCAGTGATCCTGGCCGGTATCTCGCGGCGGCACTTCGCAAACGCCAATACGTTTGGCTGCCCAGCGTTCATAAAGACCAATGGCAACGTCTGCCCCTGCCATCGCCGTGAGGCAACCGAACGCGCAAGCCGTCCAGATCGACACGCCGGCGGCATACAGCAGCATGATTGCCGAGATCCCGCAGACCATGCAGGCCCCGGATCGCAAGGCCAGACGTCGCAGCAATGACCAGCCGCGAGCGCCTTCCTTGTCGGCGCGCCACATCTCGCCGGACACTCCGCCCACCAGGGCGAGGACGATGACGAGCCAGATCGGCATCTCCAGCAACGCCTGTTGCTCGATTGACATGTCACACCTCCTGGGGGTGATTGATGAGTGATGTGTGTGTCTTTCAAACGGTGTCTCTTGAGGTGCCCGACGGTAGGTTGGCATTCCAAAAAGCCCGGTATTGGCCGTAACGCTGTTCACTTAAGGTTGGGGTACATATCCGTTTCTGCGGTAACGGCGGCTAGCGGTTTCGCTCTTACAGCGAGTCACTTTGAAAAGCCCAAAGTAACCAAACGCTTTTGCCCCGCCATTCGGTGCCTCGCTTAGACTCGGCATGCCCTCACTCCGGCATTGCTCCGGGGGCCCGCCGCCATCGGCCATCCATGGCCGGGGGCGGCTACCGCGGCATCCTTGCCGCGGTGCCCCCTGCGCAACGCCTGCGTTCGGCCTCTGGGAAAGGGGCGGCAGATCTGAAGCCAAAGCAAAGCAACAGCAACGGCAAGATCAAAAGATCGCAGCCTCGCTTCGCTCGACAGTTCCTACAGGTAATGCGTTCACTTGAAGCCAGGCCGGCCGGTAGGCCGCCTCGCTTTGGCGTTTGCGGTGCACGCCCCCTCACGCCCTGAGCCTCTCCGTCAACCCGGCATGGATGCCGGGTTAGCCGCCCCCGGCCATGGATGGCCGATGGAGTGAGGGCATGCCAAGCCTGGGCGAGGCACCGAACGAAAGGGGCAAGAGCCTGGCCAAGAGCCCTTGGTTACTTGGGGCTTTTCCAAGTGACCTGCTTTAAGAGCAGAACCATAAGCCGCCGTTACGCAGAAACGGATATGTACACGATCAACAAAAGACAGGTCGGCCGCTTCGCTTTTGCTTTTGATCCACCGCCCCCCTCGCTACGCATGTGTGTGTGTGTGTGCTTGGAAACACCGAGCTAAAGTGAACAGCATTGCGGTATTGGCCGGGCTTTTCAGTAATGCGGTCCTTCGCGTTGACCTTTCGGCGCTACTGGCGCGATACGGATCGATTCAACTTTTGTTTTTCCGACCGCGGTCCCTGCCCGCCGGATAACTGCTTCTGGTGCTTTACGCTGCACACCCGGGTCAGTTGCCAACCCTCTGAACCGTTGAGGCCGGTTCATCGCTGCCTTTGTGGTGGAACTAAAGAGCTTCGTTTCGAGCCGCTTTGTTGAGCGGCTTGAGACAAAGAATATGCATGTATGCATATACAGTCAATGCATAAATGCATTTATTTATGCACTGTCAATGCACTGGCGCATGAAAGTCCCGCAGGCAAAGGCGCTGACGGCTTTTCGACAGGCGAAAAAAAACCCGCTCGGTGGCGGGTTTTATCTGACAACGTTGAGGTTAACGGGCGTACATGCCCCACCAGAAGACGTGACCGAGGATGACAATCTGCTCTTCCTGGATTTCCTGGAAGGTGTAGTCCTCGTCCGGATGTTCATCGCGATTGAAGCTGCGCAAGCGTATCCCGGTAGGCAGGCGATAAAGCTGTTTCACCCGCAGCTGGCCGTTATGGTTGATGGCATAAAGGTCGCCATCCACGATATCGCCGATCCCGCACTTGCCGGCATTAACGCCGACGGTGGCGCCGTCGCGCAGTACCGGCAACATACTGTTGCCGCGCACCGTCACGCATTTGGCCTGATCGAACTGAACGCCGTTGTGGCGCAGACTGCGCTTGCCGAAGCGCAGGCTAGAGCGCTCGCTCTCTTCGATGACGAACCTTCCTGATCCTGCAGCCAATTCAACCTCGCGAAGAAAGGGGACCGATACCTCATCATCATCGACGGGCGTATCATCGTCCCACAGACTTATGTCCTTGAGTTCCGAATGCAATTGATCGCGCCCGGTGCTGGCTGCCGGCGCGACATCCGCACGGCCCCGCAACTGGTCGGTGCTCACGGCGAAGTACTCGGCGATCTTCGAGATGTGTTTATCCGAGGGATCGACGATTTTCCCGCCGAGAATCCGCGAGAGAGTGGATTGAGGCACGCCGATGCGACGGTGAAGCTCCGTGGGGGAGATCCCGTGGTGATCGAGCAGTGCTCTTAAGACGGTAGAAACATTGCGTTTTTGCATAAAGCGCATAGTGCGTGTTCTTTTTGCGGAAGACAAATGCCAAATTGCATAAACAGCGCATAAGCCGTGCATAAACAGGAGAAATCTATCGCGGGGCTTTCATGCCTGCGTCGGGTGGACCGCCCATGTTAACCTTGCGCCCATCGCGGAAAAGCCGGGCCGATGCCCCTCCTTTGCCTTACACCTTTCAACGAATTTGCCTGATTATCCGATGAATAAAGCACTCTCCGATCTGTCCTCCCACACGCCAATGATGCAACAGTACTGGCGCCTGAAGAACCAGCACCCTGACCAGCTGATGTTCTACCGCATGGGCGACTTTTACGAGATCTTCTATGAAGACGCGAAGAAAGCCGCCAAGTTACTGGACATCACCCTGACTGCCCGCGGGCAGTCGGCCGGTCAGGCGATTCCGATGTGTGGGATTCCTTACCATGCCGCGGAAGGCTACCTGGCGAAACTGGTGAAGCTCGGCGAGTCGGTGGTGATCTGTGAGCAGGTCGGCGACCCGGCCACCAGCAAAGGGCCAGTGGATCGTCAGGTGGTGCGAATCATCACACCCGGTACGGTCAGTGATGAAGCGCTGCTGGATGAGCGTCGGGATAACCTGATCGCGGCGGTGCTGGGTGACGAGCGACTGTTCGGTCTCGCCGTGCTGGACATCACCAGCGGCAACTTCACCGTGCTGGAAATCAAGGGCTGGGAGAATCTGCTGGCAGAACTGGAGCGGGTCAATCCGGTGGAACTGATGATTCCGGATGACTGGCCCAAAGACCTGCCGGCGGAGAAACGTCGTGGGGTTCGTCGCCGTGCGCCGTGGGATTTCGAGCGCGATTCGGCGCTGAAAAGTCTTTGCCAGCAATTTTCCACTCAAGACCTGAAAGGTTTCGGCTGCGAAAACCTGACCCTGGCCATCGGCGCTGCCGGTTGCCTGCTCAGCTACGCCAAGGAAACCCAGCGCACCGCCCTGCCCCATTTGCGCAGTCTGCGGCATGAACGCCTGGACGATACCGTGGTGCTGGACGGCGCGAGCCGCCGCAACCTCGAACTGGACACCAATCTGGCGGGCGGGCGCGACAACACACTGCAATCGGTGGTCGATCGCTGCCAGACCGCCATGGGCAGTCGTCTTCTGACCCGCTGGCTGAATCGCCCGCTGCGGGATCTGACCGTATTGCTGGCACGCCAGACCTCGATTACCTGCCTGCTCGACGCCTACCGTTTCGAAAAGCTGCAACCGCAGCTCAAGGAGATCGGCGACATTGAGCGGATCCTGGCGCGAATCGGCCTGCGCAATGCCCGTCCTCGTGACCTGGCTCGCCTACGCGATGCGCTTGGTGCATTGCCTGAGTTGCAAGTGGCGATGACTGAGCTGGAAGCTCCACACATCATTCAACTGGCGAAAACCACCAGCACCTACCCGGAACTGGCGGCACTGCTGGAAAAAGCCATCATCGACAACCCGCCCGCGGTGATCCGAGACGGCGGCGTGTTGAAAACCGGTTACGACGCCGAGTTGGACGATTTGCAATCGCTCAGCGAAAACGCCGGGCAGTTCCTGATCGACCTCGAAGCCCGTGAAAAGGCCCGCACCGGCTTGTCTCATCTGAAAGTCGGTTACAACCGCATTCACGGCTACTTCATCGAGTTGCCAAGCAAGCAGGCTGAGTCGGCGCCGGCAGACTATATCCGTCGCCAGACGCTGAAAGGTGCCGAGCGCTTCATTACACCAGAACTGAAGGCGTTCGAAGACAAGGCGCTGTCGGCGAAGAGCCGTGCCTTGGCTCGCGAGAAGATGCTCTACGAAGCACTGCTCGAAGATTTGATCGCCCAGTTGCCACCGCTGCAGGACACCGCCGCGGCACTGGCCGAGCTGGACGTGCTGAGCAACCTCGCCGAGCGTGCGCTGAACCTCGATCTGAACTGCCCGCACTTCGTCAGTGAGCCGTGCATGCGCATCAGCCAGGGTCGTCACCCGGTGGTCGAGCAAGTCCTGACCACGCCGTTCGTGGCCAACGACCTGAGCCTGGACGACAACACCCGCATGCTGGTGATCACCGGTCCGAACATGGGCGGTAAATCCACCTACATGCGCCAGACCGCTTTGATCGTATTGCTGGCACACATCGGCAGTTTCGTGCCAGCGGCCAGTTGCGAGTTGTCTCTGGTGGACCGGATCTTTACCCGGATTGGTTCCAGCGATGACCTTGCTGGCGGGCGCTCGACCTTCATGGTCGAAATGAGTGAAACCGCGAACATTTTGCACAACGCCACCGAGCGCAGCCTGGTGCTGATGGACGAAGTCGGTCGCGGCACCAGTACCTTTGACGGTCTGTCCCTGGCGTGGGCTGCGGCCGAACGCCTGGCACATCTGCGGGCATACACGCTGTTTGCCACCCACTACTTTGAGCTGACCGTGTTGCCGGAAGCCCAGCCGTTGGTGGCCAACGTGCACCTCAATGCCACTGAGCACAATGAGCGGATCGTGTTCCTGCATCACGTGCTGCCCGGACCTGCAAGCCAGAGCTATGGCCTCGCCGTTGCGCAGTTGGCCGGCGTACCAAGTGAAGTGATCGTACGCGCTCGTGAACACCTGGGCCGACTGGAAGCCACCGCCCTGCCCCATGAAGTGCCGAAGCCAACCAAGGGCAAACCCGCCGCGCCGCAGCAGAGCGATATGTTCGCCAGCCTGCCGCATCCGGTGCTGGATGAACTGGCAAAGCTCAATCTGGACGACATGACCCCGCGTCGTGCGCTCGAAATGCTCTATACACTTAAGACACGGATCTAACGCACTGGCCTGCAAGCTGTTAGAATCTCGCGCGGTTTGGGATGCTGCTGATTAATAGCCTGACCAGCAGACTATCGCTCCCAAACCTGGCGACCCCAACGTGAAGGGGCTCCGCTGCCGCCGCCTGAGGAGAAAATTAGAATGACCTTCGTCGTCACCGACAACTGCATCAAGTGCAAGTACACCGACTGCGTAGAAGTCTGTCCGGTGGACTGCTTTTACGAAGGCCCGAACTTCCTGGTGATTCACCCGGATGAGTGCATCGACTGCGCACTGTGCGAACCAGAATGCCCTGCCGTGGCCATCTTCTCCGAAGATGAAGTCCCGGATGACATGCAGGAATTTATTCAGTTGAACGTTGAGCTGGCGGAAATCTGGCCCAACATCACCGAGAAGAAAGAATCGATGCCCGATGCCGAAGAGTGGGATGGCGTCAAAGGCAAGATCAAAGACCTCGAACGCTGATTACTCCCGCGTTCTCGAAAAGGCCCCTCGCGGGCCTTTTTGCTTTTCTGCAGGCAAAAAAAGGGGCGGTTTGACCCGCCCACATTTTTTCCCTATTCCCTGTATTCCTTTTCATCGTCCTGATGAATCGCTTCCTGCGATGTCCTTTCCCCTCATCCTTGAAGGGCGTGTCTGTCCGTCGACACAGTTCAGATACTAGAGAGTTCGCTACCAAGAGCAATTGCCCCGGATAGTTAAAACTGCCTGTCATACGTTGTTCATCAAAGAATATAACCATATAAATCAACACGTTAATATTCTCTCACGTAAGAATATATACGACTGCCACTCATGGAGTTAGCGAACACTTACGAAAGAGTCAGCAAACACTTACAGCGAGAGACTACAAACCAGAGGCGATTAGAGAGGGGAACTCACACCCTTTCTATCAGGATCGAGTAGGAGGCGAATTTACATCGGCCGTCCTCTCACACCACCGTACATACGGTTCCGTATACGGCGGTTCAGGCGATGCGGTTAAGCCGGTTTATCGTATCCAGTATCGAGACCAAGCCAAGTTGGTCCCACAGCTTCTTCGGCAGCGCCTGATTCATGTGCGACGCTCCCGAGTTCCACCATGGGCCTCGCCTATTGAACGCTGATTTGCAGGCACGTGCTTCGCCAAGCCCCAAGCGCATCAGGTTGCGCGCCCTCGTTGAGGACTGCTTCCATTGGCGCCAAATGGCGCAGCGAAGTTTACGGCGCACCCAACCATCCAGCTCCTCAAGGGGTCGTTTACTCTGGCTAAGCTTGAAGTAGCCTGCCCAGCCGCGTAGCACAGGGTTGATCCGCTCGATGACGCTCGCCATCTTGTGGCCCCGTGCTCCGCGTAGCAGCGTTCTGAGCTGGCCGCGTAAGCGATTCAAACTCATCAACGCCACTTTAAGCTTCGGCTGTTTGTGCAAGCTCATCCCATAACCCAAGTAATCACAGACCCAAGGTCTTGCCACACGGCTCTTTTCCCGATTTAGCGCCAGTTTCAGCCGCTGATTCAGGAAACGCTCAACACCAGCCAACACCCGTTCTCCAGCACGATGACTGCTCACATAAATGTTAGCGTCGTCTGCATAGCGCACGAAGCGGTGGCAACGCCGTTCCAGCTCTTCATCGAGTTCATTGAGCAGGATGCTCGACAGCAGCGGCGAGAGAGGGCCGCCTTGCGGCGTCCCCTCTTGCCGTCGGCTGGCGATCCCACCCGACATGGCCCCGGCTTCGAGGTAACGGCGGATCAGTTTGAGCACGCGTTTATCTTCGACATGACGCTCAACTTTAGCCATCAGAACATCGTGGTTCACTCGATCAAAGCACTTCTCAAGATCAAGTTCCACGCACCAGCGGTGGCCCGCTGCCACATGGGCACGGGCTGTTTCGATGGTTTGGTGAGCACTTCTTCCCGGACGAAAACCGTAGCTGTAGTCCGAAAACAGAGGATCGAAGATCGGCGTGAGCTGTTGCAGCAAAGCCTGTTGGATCAGGCGATCCACCACACTGGGAATGCCCAGCTGTCGCGTTCCACCCTTGGGTTTGGGGATTTCGACGGCGCGTACACCTTGCGGGTGATACTCAGGCCAGCAGCCGAGCCTTGAGGATCGGCCAATACTGTTTCACGTGGCCCGCCAACTGGTCGACCGTCATGCCATCGGCACCCGGTGCGCCCTTGTTGCTGATCACGCGTTTATACGCACGCTTGAGGTTGGCCGGTGCAAGCACCCGCTCCATCAGCGTGTCCGGCTCCGCTTTTGTCCACGCCACAGACGCCGCCGATGTTTGCGCCCTGTCAGCCGTCATCCTCGGATACCGTCCGGAACCTGGGGTAACAGTTTTCTCTTGGAGAATATTCTGCGTTTCAACATTCGACGAGACTCTGACGCCTACTGGCGGCATAACCTGTTCGGCCCTTGGTGGCGTGGTTACTCGCCACTTACTACCGCCTCGGCTGACTTCTGCAGGTTCATCCCGTCGCCTCTCGGCGCTCGGTAGCACAGTGGCAAACCTACAGATCTCCCAGGGTAATTCGCGCGACCTTCCTGCTTATGCCTGTCGGATCTACGTCACAGCGTTCCGTGCAAGTATTGGGCTTTGAAGATTTTGGCCTTCTTACCCCGCTGCGCCGCCTCTATCCGCTTCCTGTTCGTCAGGCCAGCATTTTGCCTCGGGCTTCCTTCAGATTCGCAGTCATCCGCGACACCCTTGCCTCTGGCTAACACTTCCCCTTGCCGGGTGTGTAGAGGACTTTCACCTCCAAGTCACCAGCGAGGCCACCACCGCCCAGCTGGTTGCGCTTACGCGCAACGCGCCATGCCTGGCGCACCAATAAAAAACCCCGACCAGTCGGGGTTTTTAATGCCAGCCAGCAAATGACTTATTGAAACAGCGACTCGCTCGACAGGCCATTCTTCTCAAGAATCTCCCGAAGACGCTTCAGGCCTTCAACCTGAATCTGTCTGACCCGTTCCCGGGTCAGGCCAATTTCAAGGCCTACATCTTCAAGCGTGCTGCTCTCGTGACCGCGCAGTCCGAAGCGGCGTATCACCACTTCACGTTGCTTGTCGGTCAGCTCCGAGAGCCATTGATCGATGCTCTGGGACAGGTCGTCATCCTGCAACAATTCACATGGATCGGTTGGACGGTCATCGGTAAGGGTGTCCAGCAGGGTTTTATCCGAATCCGGACCCAGCGAGACGTCGACCGAAGAAACCCGCTCGTTCAGGCCGAGCATGCGCTTGACTTCCGCCACTGGTTTTTCCAGCAGGTTGGCGATTTCTTCGGGTGAGGGTTCGTGATCGAGTTTTTGAGTGAGCTCCCGTGCAGCCCGCAGGTACACGTTGAGCTCTTTGACCACATGTATCGGCAACCGGATGGTCCGGGTCTGATTCATGATCGCGCGCTCGATGGTCTGACGAATCCACCAGGTCGCGTAGGTCGAAAAGCGGAAACCACGTTCGGGGTCGAACTTCTCTACTGCCCGGATAAGACCGAGGTTGCCCTCTTCGATCAGGTCAAGCAGTGACAGACCACGATTGACGTAACGCCGGGCGATTTTCACCACCAGCCGCAGGTTACTTTCAATCATGCGTTTGCGCCCAGCCGGATCTCCACTTTGCGACAAGCGCGCAAAATGAACTTCTTCTTCGGGGGACAGCAGAGGGGAAAAACCAATCTCATTGAGGTACAGCTGCGTGGCATCGAGTGCACGCGTGTAGTCAATGTACTTGTGTTGCTTTAACGAGGCGGAGTGTTTGGATTTGGCACGAACGGAAGGTGGAGCAGCCCCTTCATCATTCGACATCGAATCCGTACCGATGCCGGTCTCCATCAGGAGAACCTCATCGTCGA
Organism: Pseudomonas sp. Hz4; assembly: GCF_054898165.1. Lineage (NCBI taxonomy): Bacteria > Pseudomonadati > Pseudomonadota > Gammaproteobacteria > Pseudomonadales > Pseudomonadaceae > Pseudomonas > Pseudomonas sp. Hz4. The sequence goes on from NZ_CM142719.1 coordinate 4,848,126, forward strand.
TGTCAAACTCCGGCACTTCTTTACTGAGAGCCATTGTTATAGTCCTTTGGTGAGTTCGACCTCAGGCTCAAGCGGCGCCTTTATCCTTGGCAACGCTGGAGCCTGTTCCCTCTACGTGAAGAAACAGGCTGGAAAGCGATCAACGACGTGGCAGAAATTGCAGCGGATCTACGGGTTTACCTTGCCGGCGAATCTCAAAATGCAGCTTCACCCGGTCTGTTCCCGTTGACCCCATTTCGGCAATTGTCTGTCCGACCTTGACCTGCTGCCCCTCCCGAACCAACAGCCTGCGGTTATGTCCGTAGGCACTGACGTAGGTATCGCTGTGTTTGATGATGACTAATTCGCCGTAGCCCCTTAAGCCACTCCCGGCGTATACCACCGTCCCATCAGACGCAGCTAAAACAGGCTGTCCCAAATCCCCGGCGATATCAATTCCTTTATTCAAACTCCCGTTTGAAGAGAATTTACCAATGAGAATGCCATTAGATGGCCATCCCCAGCCAGTCGGGGCCGCGCCAGCCGGAGGCAATGGAGCGGGTGCCGACTTGTTCGCGACGGACGGTACAACCATCGCTGTACCCGTGGTCGCACCTGTTACCGGACGACGGAAGACCGTGGTTTTACTCGATGACGAAGGCGTTGAATTCGACGAACTGACCACCGCTGTCGGTGTTGAACCGGTGCGACCGTCAAAGCGAATCGTCTGACCCGGATGGATCGTGTAAGGCGTAGGAATGTTGTTGCGTGCCGCGAGGGCCTTGTAGTCCCAGCCGTAGCGAAAGGCGATGGAGAACAAGGTGTCTTTAGGTCGCACCACGTATTGACCCGTGGTCACTGCCGGACGCTGGGCGACGGTGTTGTTGCGATCGACGACGCGGACATCGCTTGATTTATTGCTTGAGCAACCGACCAGCAAGGTGCTCAAGACAAAGCCAGTCACCCAGCGCTGAAAGCTCGTTTTACCCATTCGCTGCGCAATGACTGTGAGACTCACCCGCCGCTCCCTTTGTGGTGGCTGAAAATGTGGATTGCCGTGTTCTGGCACGAATGTCGCGAGTATAACGGGCCGTGCAGGCTTTACCTTTAATGAAGCGAAAGGGCTTGCGCACACGTTTGCTTTCTGACGATGAGTCCCGTTTAACTTATCGATGCCGCTGTAAGACAGAAGCAATCGAAGAGAATTCAGCGCCCTGAAACAAATGCTCAGGCGAGTGGCCCATTGAGTAATGGGACAAAGCGTACAGCCCCCAGAACACGCCTGGAAAAGCCCTGCTCTTCCCGAATGATCAGCATCAATTGTTGAACCTCACCCGACCCAACCGGGATCACCAGCCGTCCTCCCGGCGCTAGTTGATCGAGCAGCGCCTGAGGGACATCGGTCGCCACCGCGGTCACGATAATGCCGTTGTACGGTGCCAGCGCCGGCCAGCCTTCCCAACCATCGCCCCAGCGGAATACCACGTTGCGCAGGTTCAGTTCCACCAGGCGCTCCTTGGCCCGATCCTGCAAAACCTTGATGCGCTCGACCGAAAATACCCGTTCGACCAGTTGCGACAGCACCGCCGTCTGGTAGCCCGAACCGGTGCCGATTTCCATCACCTTGTCGAGAGGACCTGCCTCCAGCAGCAACTCGCTCATGCGGGCCACCATATAAGGCTGGGAGATGGTCTGGTTATTGCCGATTGGCAGCGCGGTGTCTTCATAGGCGCGGTGAGCCAGCGCCTCATCGACGAACAGGTGACGCGGCGTACGGCGGATGACTTCCAGCACCTTGGCGTTGGAAATCCCCTCATCATAAAGCCGCTGAATAAGGCGCTCGCGAGTCCGCTGAGAGGTCATGCCGATGCCGCGACGCAGCATATCGTCTTGTTCACGACCCATTAGTGCAGCCCCTCCAGCCAGCCATCGAGACTTCTGAAGGCATCATTGAAGGTGCGATCCAGTTGTAGTGGAGTGATTGAAACATAGCCCTGCATCACCGCATGGAAATCGGTGCCCGGGCCGCCGTCTTCAGCATCGCCTGCCGCCGCAATCCAGTAACCGGATTTACCGCGCGGATCGACCACTTTCATCGGCGCCGCAGCACGTGCGCGATGCCCGAGACGGGTCAGTTGAATACCCCGGATGTGGTCCAGCGGCAAATTGGGAATGTTCACGTTCAGTACCGTACGCGGTGGCAGTTCAAGGTCCGCGTGAGCCTCTATCAGTTTGCGCGCAAAGTACGCGGCTGTGGGAAGGTTCTCCACTTGCCGTGAGGCCAACGAAAAGGCAAACGAAGGACGCATCAGGAAACGTCCCTCAAGGGCCGCCGCCACGGTGCCGGAATACAACACGTCATCACCCAGGTTGGCGCCCAGGTTGATGCCCGAAACCACCATGTCCGGCTCACGCTCCAGCAAGCCATTGAGGCCCAGGTGCACGCAATCGGTCGGTGTGCCATTGAGGCTGATAAAGCCGTTGGCCAGGGTTTGCGGGTGCAACGGACGGTCGAGCGTCAGCGAGCTGCTGGCGCCGCTTTTGTCCTGGTCCGGGGCGATAACCACGCATTCGGTGTAATCCGCCAGCGCAGCATAAAGCGCGGCGAGACCGGGTGCGGTCACCCCATCGTCGTTAGAAATTAGAATACGCATGGGCTGTCCGTCTGCCCCACCGGCACCAGATCAACGAGCTCGCGCACCAATACAGTGGCGAAGCATCCGGCCGGGAGGACGAATTCCAGTTGCAGAATGTCAGGCTCGGGATAATGCCACGTCAACCCACCAATGGGCAGCCGCAGGATGCGACGTTCGTGGCTCATACCGGCGTTAATCAACCAATCACGCAAGTCCGCTTCGCGAGTGGCGATTGCCTGCTCCAGTTCATGGACAGCGCCAGTCGCCGGCGAGTCACCTTCGCCCCACTGCGGACCGGTCGGGTGCAGATCGAGAATCGCCAGACGCGGGTCGCTGCACTCGGCAACACCTGCCGGAAAGAAGCTGCGGCTGTCGGTGAAGGCCAGCAGATCACCGACCTGGGCACGCTGCCAGGTGCCATCGGCGACGCGCGCCGCCAGCACCTGATTGAAGAGAAAACTGCGCGCGGTGGAGAGCAACCGCGAACGCACGTTGCGTTGTTCCGGCAAGGCTTTGCGAGCAGCCCACGCACGGGCATCGACCACGTTACCGCCGTCAAACCCAAAACGCTGAGCGCCGAAATAGTTGGGAATACCTTGCTGGGCGATCAGTTGCAGACGCTCCTCGATCGCCGCTTTGTCGCCCGCGAATTGCGTCAGCCGCAACGTGAAGCCATTGGCTGAGTGAGCACCGCGTTGCAACTTGCGTTTGTGTCGGCCGGTCTTGAGGATTTTCAGCGTATCGTTTTGCGCCGCCGACAGATCAGGATCGGCCTTGCCCGGCAGCTGCACGCTAAACCACTGGCGAGTCAGCGCCTGACGATCCTTGAGGCCCGCGTAACTGACGGTGCGCAATGGCACGCCTGCCGCCTTGGCGATCCGCCGTGCCGCTTCTTCGGTATTCAGACCGCGTTTTTCCACCCAGATCCACAGGTGCTCGCCATCGCCACTGAGGGGAATATTGAGCACTTCGTCGACCTGAAAATCTTCTGCCGTGGCTTTCAACACCGCGGTGCCGAGAGCGTCACCATAGGCCCGCGGGCCGAGCAATTGCGCCTCGTTCATGCGCGCAGCAACAAGGCAACGCAATGCACGGCAATGCCTTCTTCGCGACCGACAAAGCCGAGCTTTTCGGTGGTGGTAGCTTTCACGTTCACTTGATCCAACTCAACTTGAAGATCCGCGGCAATCAGCGCGCGCATCGATTCGATATGCGGGGCCATTTTTGGGGCTTGGGCGACGATGGTGTTATCGACGTTGCCGACCTTCCAGCCCTTGGCGTGGATCAGTGCGACGACGTGACGCAACAGCACGCGACTGTCGACGCCCTTGAATGTCGGGTCGGTGTCTGGAAAATGCTTGCCAATATCACCCAACGCAGCGGCGCCGAGCAAGGCATCGCTCAAGGCGTGCAGCAGGACGTCACCGTCGGAGTGAGCGAGCAGCCCGAAGCCGTGTGCGATTCGCACGCCGCCCAGAGTAATGAAATCGCCTTCAGCGAAACGGTGCACATCATAGCCGTGGCCAATACGCATAAAAAAACGCCCCGATTTTTGTCAGGGCATGATTCTACCTGCTTTGTCGGACATTAGGCGCTTAGAGCGCGACCATGATGTTGCAAGTGGTCGCCGATGAAGCTGGCGATGAAGAAATAGCTGTGGTCGTAGCCGGGTTGCAGACGCAACGTCAGCGGATGCCCCGCCAGTTTCGTAGCCTGCTGCAACGCTTCAGGCTTGAGCTGGGTGGCCAGAAAATCGTCGCGATCACCTTGGTCGACCAGCAGCGGCAGCTTCTCGTTTGCCTCGGCGATCAACGCGCAGGCATCCCATTCGCGCCACTTCGATCGGTCTTCGCCCAGGTAACGGGAAAAGGCTTTCTGGCCCCACGGGCAATCCATCGGGTTGTTGATTGGCGAGAACGCCGACACCGATTGATAACGCCCCGGATTACGCAACGCGCAGACCAGCGCACCGTGGCCGCCCATGGAGTGACCGCTGATACCGCGCTTGTCCGATGCCGGGAAATGAGCCTCAACCAATGTCGGTAATTCCTGCACGACATAGTCATGCATCCGATAGTGCCGGGACCAGGGTTCCTGCGTGGCGTTCAGATAAAACCCGGCACCGAGACCGAAGTCCCAGGCGCCTTCCGGATCACCCGGCACATCGGGACCGCGAGGGCTGGTGTCCGGCGCGACGATGATCAATCCAAGCTCGGCGGCCATGCGCATCGCACCGGCCTTTTGCATGAAGTTCTCGTCGGTGCAGGTCAGGCCGGACAACCAGTACAGCACCGGCAACTTGCCACCCTGCTCCGCTTGCGGCGGCAGGTACACGGCAAACACCATGTCGCAGCCGAGCACATCGGAGCGGTGCCGGTAGCGCTTGTGCCAGCCGCCGAAGCTTTTTTGACAGGAGATATTTTCCAGGCTCATGACCGACCTCAGAAATGGATGACGCTGCGGATGCTTTTGCCTTCATGCATCAGATCGAAAGCCGTGTTGATATCTTCCAGGCCCATGGTATGGGTGATGAAAGTATCCAGCGGGATTTCGCCGGTTTCGGCCATTTCGACATAGCTCGGCAGCTCGGTGCGACCACGCACACCGCCAAATGCCGAACCGCGCCAGACGCGACCGGTCACCAGCTGGAATGGACGGGTGGCGATTTCCTGCCCGGCACCGGCAACACCGATGATCACCGACTCGCCCCAACCCTTGTGGCAGCACTCAAGTGCGGCACGCATCAATTGAACGTTGCCGATGCATTCAAAGGAAAAGTCGACGCCGCCGTCGGTCATGTCGACGATCACTTCCTGGATCGGACGATCGAAATCTTTAGGGTTCACACAATCGGTTGCACCCAACTGCTTGGCGATCTCGAATTTGGCCGGGTTGATGTCGATGGCAATGATCCGCGCAGCCTTGGCTTTGACCGCGCCGATGACCGCCGACAGACCGATGCCGCCGAGGCCGAAAATGGCGACGGTATCACCTGGTTTCACCTTGGCGGTATTGAGGACGGCACCGATGCCGGTAGTGACACCGCAACCCAGCAGGCAGACTTTTTCCAAGGGTGCTTCTTTAGGAATCTTGGCGACGGAGATTTCCGGCAACACGGTGTACTCGGAGAATGTCGAAGTACCCATGTAGTGGAAAATTGGTTGGCCCTTGTAGGAAAAGCGCGAAGTGCCATCTGGCATCAGGCCTTTACCCTGAGTCGCGCGAATGGCCTGACACAGGTTGGTTTTGCCCGACAGACAGAATTTGCACTGACGGCATTCCGGGGTGTACAGCGGGATCACATGATCGCCGACAGCAACGGAGGTCACGCCCTCACCGATTGCTTCAACCACCGCGCCACCTTCATGACCGAGGATCGACGGGAAGATGCCTTCCGGATCCGCACCGGACAATGTGTAGGCATCGGTATGGCAGACACCGGAGGCAACCACGCGAAGCAGGACTTCACCGGCCTTGGGCATGGCGACATCGACTTCAACGATCTCGAGGGGTTTCTTGGCCTCGAAGGCAACGGCAGCGCGCGACTTGATCATGTGGATTCTCCGGTTAATAAAAACGAGTCAGGGAGTGTAATACAGCGAGCTACGGTGAATAATCAGGACAAAAGCAAAACATTATTGCTGTACAGGGATAATCCTCAATGTCCGAAAACCGCTGGGAAGGTATCGACGAATTCGTCGCCGTCGCCGAATGCAGCCAGTTCACGGCTGCCGCGGAACGCCTTGGGGTTTCGTCCTCCCACATCAGTCGACAAATAGTACGCCTTGAAGAGCGGCTGCAAACGCGCCTGCTTTACCGCAGCACCCGCCGGGTCACTTTGACCGAGGCCGGGCAAACCTTTCTGCAACATTGCCAGCGTTTACAGGATGGTCGAGAAGAAGCACTGCGAGCGGTGGGCGACCTGACCAGTGAACCCAAAGGCATGCTGCGCATGACCTGCGCCGTGGCGTATGGCGAACGATTTATCGTGCCGTTGGTGACCCGTTTCATGGGGCTCTATCCGCAACTGCGAATCGACATTGAACTGAGCAATCGTCAACTCGACCTCGTGCATGAAGGCCTGGACCTGGCAATCCGCCTCGGTCGCCTGCAAGACTCGCGGCTGGTGGCGGCGCGTCTGGCGCCACGGCGGATGTACCTGTGCGCTTCGCCGTCCTACCTGGAACGGTATGGTCGCCCGCATAGCTTGTCGGAACTGAGCCGCCACAACTGCCTCATCGGCAGCTCGGATCTCTGGCAACTGGAACAGAACGGGCGGGAATTTTCGCAGCGGGTGCAGGGAAACTGGCGCTGCAACAGTGGGCAAGCTGTTTTGGATGCGGCGCTACAAGGGGTTGGATTGTGCCAGCTGCCGGACTACTACGTGCTGGAGCATCTGCACAGCGGCGCCTTGATTTCGCTGCTGGAGGCGCATCAACCACCAAACACGGCGGTGTGGGCGCTTTATCCACAACAGCGGCATCTCTCACCAAAGGTCAGGAAGTTGGTGGATTACTTGAAGGACGGGTTGGCCGAGCGACCGGAATATTTGCATTAAGCCACTAACGGCACAATTTCGAACAAATAACAACTGTCAGGTATGCCAGTTGCAGAACGGCCTTCGCAATGATTCCATGCATTAGCGAAGACTAACCATGATCTTAATTCCTTGCGAATACAGGGCGGACACCGCCGTGCGCATTACAACCCCTCACTGAAGGTACTTATGATGAACAGCTTTAAAGACCTAAAACTCAATGCAACAAAAACACCAAGCACGCTTTCGCTTGAATACGCTACTGATGGACAAGAACCTCCCACCCAATATGAAACTGGGCTTTACGAGATAGCACCCATGGGAGATTTTGAATACCTTTCTCTAATAATGCCGAAGGCAACACCCTATGAAACCGACCTGTATATAAATTCCGGCCCAAAACTATTTGAGTCTAGAAGTTACGATCTCGCTAAAAGCGAAATTATTGCAGTCACGAAGTATTGGGTAGATAAAGACAACCGAATCGTGCTTAACAGCGGCACTATAAAAATCGAACGAATGGAATCATCCATAACATTTGAGATTGACGTATCAGGTAACAACGAAAACGCTAAAGTAAGGATTAAAGGACACGTGACGGCCCCAATTGGAATATAAATGCCGCCTTTTACTTCATACAGGGCAATACTACTGCTTGCCCTGTATGTTTACACAGCTAAAAACAGCTCTTAACTAAAAATAAGTCGGCTCGTATCTGCGGTACTCAAATGCTACTGCAGCTAACTAAATTCCCAACTAATCCGCATCTCCTGGACAATTAACTTTGACGTTGACCATTCGCTTTCGGTTAGTTCACGCCATCGGTAATGTTTCATCAATGACCGCCGCCTCCGCCCCCTCCCGACCTTCAGCTAGCGTCAACACACCGGGACAATATATCAGAGGTATAAACCTGCCAGACCCGTTGCGATCGTCGCACTCCATCGCTCGCCCTTGCTTTTCGACTTCGTTTGAGAATGTCGCGTACCGCAACGGCGACCGGATCAACAGCGGGTCAATCGGTTATTTTCCCGAGTTCATTGCAACTAAATCGGTCCTCATAGCGTCATGGTAGATAGCGGGCAGCTCTCAGCCGTCGATCACCGCAGTGTGGGCGTTGTACCTGCCGCAGCGGCATCTATCGCCAAAGGTGTACAAACGGTGGATTTTCTAAAGAAAGGATTGGCCGAACGGCCAGAGTATTGGGTTTGAAAGCAAAAGATCGGGCTGCGTTCGACGATCTTTTAACGCCGGTTAGCCCAACGCTGACGTAACCATTCGAGGTCTTCAGGGCGAGTGACCTTGAGGTTGTCGGATCGGCCTTCGATCAACCGCGGAGCCATACCTGCCCACTCCATCGCCGAAGCTTCGTCAGTGATGACCGCGTCTGCCACCAGACTGTCGGCCAATGCCCGATGCAGCGCACCAAGGCGAAACATCTGCGGTGTATAGGCCTGCCAGATCACATTGCGATCCACGGTTTCCAGCACACGCCCGTGCTTGTCGACGCGCTTGAGGGTGTCCCGTGCAGGAACAGCCAACAAACCACCGATCGGATCGTCAGCCAGTTCGCTCAGTAACTTATCGAGATCATTCCGGGCCAGATTCGGCCGTGCGGCATCGTGAACCAACACCCAATCCTCATCATCAGCGCCCAGCGCATGCAAATGCAGCAACGCATTGAGCACCGACCCGGAGCGCTCGGAGCCGCCTTCAACCCGCTGAATACGCAGATCGCAAGCACACGCCAGGTTCGGCCAATAAGGATCATCAACAGCAAGACTGACCACCAACCCCTTCAGGGACGGATGATCAAGGAAACAGCCGAGGCTGTGTTCGAGAATAGTGCGCCCGCCCAATTGCAAGTATTGCTTGGGACGGTCCGCGGCCATACGGGCACCGACGCCCGCGGCAGGAATCACGGCCCAGAAGGCCGGTAACGACTGAATCATTGGGCCAACTGGTAAAGGGTTTCACCGTCCTTGACCATGCCCAACTCATGGCGGGCCCGTTCTTCAACGGTCTCCATGCCCTTTTTCAACTCACTGACTTCGGCGTCCATGACCCTATTGCGCTCCAGCAAACCTTCATTCTCAGCGTGTTGATCCGCGATCTGCTGAGTCAGTTCGGCCACTTGCGCCAGGCTGCCATTACCCACCCACAGGCGGTATTGCAGGCCAGCCAGCAGCAGGAGCAAGACGAGGAACAACCAATTGGGACTGCGCATCGAATATCAGGTATCCAGTGAAAAAAGACAGCCATGCCAAAACTTTGAAGCATCTGATAGCACGAAGCCTGGAAAAACCAGGCTTGTGCTAATAAGGCATCAGATTAGTGGCAAATCCATCGCTGGAGCGATTTTTCCGACACAATCCGGTGTCTTTTTTACTATCCAGCAATCAGCCGCGGAATTCGCTGCGACCGTTGTACTTGGCTTTGCCATTCAACTGCTCTTCGATACGCAGCAGTTGGTTGTACTTGGAAACGCGGTCGGAACGGCACAGGGAACCGGTCTTGATCTGGCCAGCCGCAGTGCCCACAGCCAGGTCGGCAATGGTCGAATCTTCGGTTTCGCCGGAGCGGTGCGAGATTACGGCAGTGTAACCAGCGGCCTTGGCCATCTGGATGGCTTCCAGGGTTTCGGTCAGGGTACCGATCTGGTTGAACTTGATCAGGATCGAGTTGGCGATCTTTTTATCGATGCCTTCCTTCAGGATCTTGGTGTTGGTGACGAACAAGTCGTCGCCTACCAGCTGAACCTTCTCGCCGATTTTGTCGGTGAGGATTTTCCAGCCAGCCCAGTCGGACTCGTCCAGGCCATCTTCGATGGAGATGATCGGGTAACGCTCGGTCAGACCTTTCAGGTAGTCGGCGAAACCTTCAGCGGTGAATACCTGGCCTTCGCCGGACAGGTTGTATTTACCGTCTTCGTAGAATTCGCTGGCCGCGCAGTCCAGTGCCAGGGTCACGTCGGTGCCCAGCTTGTAACCGGCGTTGGCCACGGCTTCGGAGATCACTTTCAAAGCGTCTTCGTTGGAGGCCAGGTTCGGCGCGAAACCACCTTCGTCACCGACAGCAGTGCTCAAGCCACGGGCTTTCAGAACGGCTTTGAGGTGATGGAAAATCTCGGTGCCCATGCGCAGGCCTTCCGAGAAAGACTTGGCGCCAACCGGCTGAACCATGAATTCCTGGATGTCGACGTTGTTATCGGCGTGCTCGCCACCGTTGATGATGTTCATCATCGGAACCGGCATCGAGTAAACACCCGGGGTGCCGTTCAGGTTGGCGATGTGAGCGTACAGCGGCAGGTCCTGGTCCTGTGCTGCTGCCTTGGCTGCTGCCAGGGAAACGGCGAGGATCGCGTTGGCGCCCAGGGAACCTTTGTTTTCGGTACCGTCGAGCTTGATCATCGCGTGATCCAGGGCTTTCTGGTCGCCTGGGTCTTTACCCAACAACAGGTCGCGAATCGGACCGTTGATGTTGGCGACGGCTTTGAGTACGCCCTTGCCCAGGTAACGGCTCTTGTCGCCATCACGCAGCTCAAGCGCTTCACGCGAGCCCGTGGAAGCACCGGACGGCGCGCAAGCGCTACCGATGATGCCGTTATCGAGAAGCACGTCCGCTTCCACGGTGGGGTTGCCACGGGAGTCGAGAACTTCACGACCTTTGATGTCGACGATTTTTGCCATTGTTGTAAACACTCCAAAGTTGACGAAAACGACGCAGCTGAAGGAAATCTTGTATCGCCGGCAAATGATGTGCAGCGGGCAGACTTGCGGACGATAAGGCCCAGGCCCGAGGGCCTGAGCATTAATTCGTGCGGTACTTTACCGGAGAAACGAGGATTACGCGGTTTCTACCGTCGGAAAACTCTTCACCAGTTCGTCCAAAGCTTTGAGCTGGGCCAGGAATGGCTCCAGTTTGTCCAGACGCAAGGCGCAAGGGCCGTCGCATTTGGCGTTGTCCGGGTCCGGGTGAGCTTCGAGGAACAGACCGGCCAAAGACTGGCTCATACCGGCTTTTGCCAGATCAGTGACCTGGCTGCGGCGACCGCCGGCGGAATCGGAGCGACCGCCAGGCATTTGCAGCGCGTGGGTCACGTCGAAGAACACCGGGTATTCAAACTGCTTCATGATGCCGAAGCCGAGCATGTCGACGACCAGGTTGTTGTAGCCGAAGCTCGAACCGCGCTCGCAGAGGATCAACTGATCGTTACCCGCTTCCACGCACTTGCTCAGGATGTGTTTCATTTCCTGAGGTGCGAGGAACTGGGCTTTCTTGATGTTGATCACCGCACCGGTCTTGGCCATCGCGACCACAAGGTCGGTCTGGCGCGACAAGAAGGCCGGCAGCTGGATGATATCGCAGACTTCAGCGACGACCGCGGCCTGATCAGGCTCGTGGACGTCGGTGATGATCGGCACGCCGAAAGCTTGCTTGATGTCCTGGAAAATCCGCATGCCCTCTTCCAGGCCGGGGCCACGGTAAGAGGTCACGGAGGAACGGTTGGCCTTGTCGAAGCTGGCCTTGAACACGTAAGGGATCCCGAGTTTCTCGGTGACCTTTACGTATTCTTCACAGACCTGCATCGCCATGTCGCGGCTTTCCAGCACGTTCATGCCACCGAAAAGCACCATTGGCTTGTCGTTGGCAATCTCGATATCGCCTACGCGAATGATCTTCTGCGCCATCAGATTTGCGCCTTCTTCTGGTGTTGAATCAAAGCTGCTTTAACGAAACCGCTGAACAACGGGTGACCGTCGCGTGGCGTCGAGGTGAACTCAGGGTGGAACTGGCAAGCGACGAACCATGGATGATCCGGGGCTTCAATCACTTCAACCAGCGCGCCATCACCGGAACGACCGGAGATTTTCAGACCGGCCTCCATGATTTGCGGCAGCAGATTGTTGTTCACTTCGTAGCGATGACGGTGACGCTCGACGATCACGTCCTTGGCGTAGCAATCGTGCACCAGGGAGCCTGGCTCCAGCAGGCAATCCTGAGCGCCGAGGCGCATGGTGCCGCCCAAGTCAGAGGCTTCGGTACGGATTTCGACAGCGCCGGTGGCGTCTTCCCACTCGGTGATCAGACCCACGACCGGGTGACCGCTTGCACGGTCGAACTCGGTGGAGTTGGCGTCTTTCCAGCCCATGACGTTACGAGCAAACTCGATCACGGCCACTTGCATGCCCAGGCAGATGCCCAGGTACGGGACCTTGTTTTCACGAGCGTATTGAACGGCAGTGATCTTGCCTTCCACGCCACGCAGACCGAAGCCGCCCGGTACCAGAATCGCGTCGACACCTTCCAGCAGCGCAGTGCCCTGGTTTTCGATGTCTTCGGAGTCGATGTAGCGCAGGTTGACCTTGGTGCGGTTGCTGATACCGGCATGACTCATCGCTTCGATCAGCGACTTGTAGGCGTCCAGCAGTTCCATGTACTTGCCGACCATGGCGATGGTGACTTCATGCTCAGGGTTGAGCTTGGCGTCGACCACGGCTTCCCACTCGGACAGATCGGCGCCGCCACATTGCAGGCCGAAACGCTCGACAACGAAATCATCCAGGCCCTGGGCGTGCAGAATGCCCGGGATCCTGTAGATGGTGTCGGCGTCTTCCAGCGCGATCACCGCACGTTCTTCAACGTTGGTGAATTGCGCGATCTTGCGACGCGAAGAGATGTCGATCGGGTGATCGGAACGGCAGACCAGCACGTCTGGTTGCAGACCGATGGAACGCAGTTCCTTGACCGAGTGCTGAGTAGGCTTGGTTTTGGTTTCACCGGCAGTGGCGATGTACGGCACCAGCGTCAGGTGCATCAGCATCGCGCGCTTGGCGCCGACTTCGAAACGCAATTGACGGATCGCTTCGAGGAACGGCTGGGATTCGATGTCACCCACGGTGCCACCGATTTCGACCATGGCCACGTCGGCATCGCCGGCGCCCTTGATGATCCGGCGCTTGATTTCGTCGGTGATGTGCGGAATTACCTGAATGGTGGCGCCCAGGTAATCACCACGGCGCTCTTTGCGCAGGACGTGTTCGTAGACACGGCCGGTGGTGAAGTTGTTGTTCTGGGTCATGGTCGTGCGGATGAACCGCTCGTAGTGGCCCAGGTCCAGGTCGGTCTCGGCGCCGTCGTGGGTGACGAACACTTCACCGTGCTGGAACGGGCTCATGGTGCCCGGGTCAACGTTGATGTACGGGTCCAGCTTCAGCATGGTGACCTTAAGTCCCCGCGCCTCCAGGATGGCCGCCAATGAAGCCGATGCGATGCCTTTCCCCAATGAAGAAACAACACCGCCCGTGACGAATATGTAGCGCGTCATGAAAAACCCTAGAAGTCTGCGTTAAAGCGGTCCGAGCCGCCGGGGAAAGCGAAGGAAGGCCGAAGCCCCCGATCACCTGCATTAATCACAGTGCACCTTTCAAAAAAACCGCCGCGTTGGGACAGACCGGAAAAAGAAACACCGGTAGGTTGCTCGCTACACATTTTTTGGAATCGCCCAGCAAAGACTGCTTGGTAATCGGCAACTCCTGCAATTCAGGCGAATCCACAGAAGTTGTATCAAGAAGGGAGCGTAGTCTACCGGAAAGCCCCTTTCAGCTCAAACCTTGATCTTCGGTCAGTGGCTGCCAATGCAAACTCCAACGCTCCTTTGCACTGCCGTCCAAGCCCCGCAGGTTGGCCACCGCCAGCAAATGCTCGCCTCGGTAGAGCAGCGGCAATCTGCCACGGGCGAAACCCGGCACGCCGCTTTCGTTGAGCAATCGCTTCAGATCGCGATGGCCGCGACCGGGCAAATTCATCACCTCACCTCCCTCACGATAGCGGATATGCAGCAGGCCATCGGGGATTTGGCCGGTGAGTGTGAGCACGCCGTTGTCCGGCAACACCAGCGATAGCGAGGGGTCGGGCCAGTTTCCGACGGCGGGCGACGGGCGCAACCAACTGCCGGACAACCACCAGATACGCCCACCCGCCCGATGCAGTTCGCCATCCGCCAGCCGCCAGATCGGGCAGGCATCGCCGGTGGCATCGCGTAAATCCTCCCAACCCGACCAATGGTCACAGTCTGGCAGTCGCGTCAGCGGTTTGAGCCAATGACTTAACGCATTACGCTGACGAGAAGCGGACAGCTTTTCCAATGCCGTCAGCTCCAGCGACGGCAATCCCAGCCAGTCAAAATCGTTGGCCGTGCTGGCGTCAGTCAGGTCGATTTGCGCAAGCTCATCGAGCAATCCCTGCGCTTCACTCAGATGGGCAACGCTACGGGCCATGGTCGCCAACGCTTGCGGCCAGCGCTCGGTCAATACAGGGAAAACCTGATGCCGCAGGTAATTACGCGAGAACTGTCGGTCCTGGTTCGAAGGGTCTTCGATCCAGTTCAGCCGATGCTCGGACGCATAGGCTTCAAGTTCAGCCCGCGTTACATCGAGCAATGGGCGAAGCAGCTGCCCTTTACCGAGCGGGCGCTGGCGTGGCATCCCCGATAATCCCCTCACCCCCGCCCCACGCAACATCCGAAACAACAGGGTTTCTGCCTGATCGTCACGGTGCTGGGCGGTCATCAACACTTCATTGGCTTGAGTCGCCTCGATGAACGCGGCATATCGCGCATCCCGGGCTGCACGCTCAAGGCTGGCGCCGGGCTGGACCTGCACGCGAACAACGTGCAGCGGCACATCCAGAGCATCGCAGACCGACTGACAATGATCCGGCCACGCATCAGCCGCAGCCTGAAGGCCGTGATGGACGTGGAGGGCGTTTAGCGCCGGCAGGGATTCGGTTTTTGCGAGGTGTGCGAGGAGGTGCAGCAGAACGGTAGAGTCGAGACCACCGGAAAAGGCGATGCGCCAGGTCTTGGCGTTACGCCAGGGTTCGAGATTCAGCAGGAGCCTGGAAGGCAGATCAATCATGGGCTGACTCATATCGATCACTCCACACAAAACAAATGTGGGAGCGGGCTTGCTCGCGAAGGCTGCTCAACATTCAACACATCGGTTGACTGTTATATCGCTTTCGCGAGCAAGTCGGATCGCCGCATCGCCGCTCCCACATTGAAGCCGAGGTCAGATCAGAGACCGTAGCTCATCAGACGCTCGTATCGACGGGCCAACAGCGCTTCGTTATCGAACTTCTTCAACATCGCCAGCTGCGAGCTCAGCTCGGCACGGATCGATGCAGCCGCAGCGGCTGGATTACGGTGCGCGCCACCCAAAGGCTCGCCGATCACTTTATCCACAATACCCAGGCCTTTGAGGCGCTCGGCAGTGATGCCCATGGCTTCAGCGGCGTCCGGTGCTTTCTCGGCGGTCTTCCACAGAATCGAGGCGCAACCTTCCGGCGAAATGACCGCGTAGGTCGAGTACTGCAGCATGTTCAGTTGATCGCAAACGCCGATTGCCAAAGCGCCACCGGAACCACCTTCACCAATTACGGTGGCGATGATTGGGGTTTTCAGGCGTGCCATGACGCGCAGGTTCCAGGCAATCGCTTCGCTCTGGTTGCGCTCTTCAGCGTCGATACCTGGGTAGGCGCCCGGGGTGTCGATGAAGGTCAGGATCGGCATTTTGAAACGTTCGGCCATTTCCATCAGACGGCACGCCTTGCGGTACCCTTCCGGACGCGGCATGCCGAAGTTGCGGCGAACTTTCTCGCGCACTTCACGGCCTTTCTGGTGACCGATGATCATCACCGGCTCATCGTCCAGACGGGCGATACCGCCGACGATGGCAGCGTCGTCGGAGAAATGACGGTCGCCGTGCAATTCGTCGAACTCGGTGAAGATGTGTTCGATGTAGTCCAAGGTGTACGGGCGACGCGGGTGACGCGCCAGACGCGCGATCTGCCAGCTGGTCAGCTTGCCGAAGATGTCTTCGGTCAGCGTGCTGCTTTTGTCCTGCAGGCGGGAGATCTCATCGCCGATATTCAGCGAATTGTCATTACCGACCAAGCGCAACTCTTCGATCTTGGCTTGCAGGTCGGCGATCGGCTGTTCGAAATCTAGAAAATTCGGGTTCATAGGCGTCCGTCTTGGGTCGACATCCAAGAGAGCTTGGGCCGGCCGGTTGTCTATTCGCGCCCTACCTTAAGGGAGAGGCGCGTTCAGGTCGAGATTAAAGATTCAGGTCGAGATCAGGCCCCTTCAATAGGACCTGACCGTCAACGGTATTGGAGAAAGACGTTGTCTCGCCCGAACTGGTCACGCAGGGCTTGAATCAAAGCATCCGCCGGGTCGATTCGCCAGGTCTCGCCGAACTGCAGCAAGGCTTTCGCATCGGGGCTCGTGTATTCCATGGTGATCGGGCACGCACCGCGGTGACGCTTGAACAGTTCACCCAGCCAGCGTAGCTGATCGCCCTTGAGGTCCTTGGTCTGCAGCTTCAAGCGCAGGCTTTCGGCCAGATTGGTGCGCGCATCTTCCATGCTCATCACCCGCTTGACCCGCAGCCGCAGGCCGCCGGAGAAATCGTCGTTACTGACTTCGCCTTCGACCACCACCATCGCGTCAGTCTGCAACAGCGACTGCGCCGAATGGAATGCTTCGGCGAACAGCGACGCTTCGATCCGTCCAGAGCGGTCGTCGAGGGTAATGAAACCCATCTTGTCGCCCTTTTTGTTCTTCATGACTCGCAAGGCGATGATCATGCCCGCGACGGTCTGGGTATCACGAGCCGGTTTCAGGTCAATGATGCGCTGACGAGCGAAGCGGCGGATCTCGCCTTCGTATTCGTCGATCGGGTGACCGGTCAGGTACAGTCCCAGGGTGTCTTTCTCCCCTTTCAGGCGTTCCTTGAGGGTCAGCTCCTTGGCCTTGCGGTGATTGGCGTAGACGTCGGCGTCTTCTTCGACGAACAGCCCGCCAAACAGGTCGGCATGGCCACTGTCGTGGGTGCGAGCGGTTTGTTCGGCGGCCTTGATCGCCCCTTCCATCGCTGTCAGCAACACCGCGCGGTTTTGGTCGATGTTGGCTTGATAGGCTTTCGGTTCGTCATGAAAAAACGGCCCTAGACGATCCAGCGCACCGCTGCGGATTAAACCGTCCAGGGTGCGTTTGTTGATACGCTTGAGATCGACGCGGGCGCAGAAATCGAACAGATCCGTGAACGGACCGTCCCGACGCGCCTCGGTGATCGCTTCCACCGGACCTTCGCCCACACCCTTGATCGCGCCGAGGCCGTAAATAATGCGGCCTTCTTCATTTACGGTGAACTTGAACTCAGAGGTATTCACATCCGGCGCGTCGAGACGCAGCTTCATGGTGCGAATTTCTTCGATCAAGGTCACGACCTTGTCGGTGTTGTGCATATCCGCCGACAGCACCGCCGCCATGAACGGCGCCGGGTAATGCGTTTTCAGCCACGCGGTCTGGTAAGACACCAGGCCGTAAGCGGCGGAGTGGGACTTGTTGAAGCCGTAACCGGCGAATTTTTCCACCAGGTCGAAAATGTTACCGGCCAGGTCCGCGTCGATATTGTTAGCAGTGCAACCTTCAATGAAACCGCCGCGCTGCTTGGCCATTTCTTCGGGCTTTTTCTTACCCATGGC
Organism: Pseudomonas sp. Hz4; assembly: GCF_054898165.1. NCBI lineage: Bacteria > Pseudomonadati > Pseudomonadota > Gammaproteobacteria > Pseudomonadales > Pseudomonadaceae > Pseudomonas > Pseudomonas sp. Hz4. The sequence continues at coordinate 4,865,829 of NZ_CM142719.1, forward strand.
CCGACGCAGCATGTCCGCGCCACCCAGGGTGTAGCCGGCCATGACCTGGGCAATCTGCATCACCTGTTCCTGATACAGGATGATGCCGTAAGTCGGTGCCAATACGGGTTTAAGGCCTTCGTACTGGTAGTCCGAATGCGGGTACGCCAGTTCGGCGCGACCGTGCTTACGGTTGATAAAGTCGTCCACCATGCCCGATTGCAACGGGCCCGGACGGAACAGGGCCACCAGTGCGATCAAGTCTTCCAGACAGTCAGGCTTGAGCTTTTTGATCAGCTCCTTCATGCCCCGGGACTCGAGCTGGAACACCGCCGTGGTTTCGGCTTTTTGCAGCAACTGGTAGGTCGGCTTGTCATCCAGCGGAATGAAAGCAATGTCCAGCGGCGGCTCATCAACCTTGGCGCGGTCGCGGTTAATCGTTTTCAGCGCCCAGTCGATGACCGTCAGCGTCCGTAGACCGAGGAAGTCGAACTTCACCAGACCGGCAGCCTCAACGTCGTCTTTGTCGAACTGGGTTACCAGACCATCACCGGCCTCGTCGCAATAGATAGGCGAAAAGTCAGTCAGTTTGGTCGGCGCAATAACCACCCCACCGGCGTGCTTGCCGACGTTACGCACAACGCCTTCAAGCTTGCGGGCCATTTCCCAGATTTCTGCGGCCTCTTCATCGACCTTGATGAAGTCACGCAGGATTTCTTCCTGTTCGTAGGCCTTTTCCAGGGTCATGCCGACTTCAAACGGAATCATCTTCGACAGTCGATCCGCCAGTCCATAGGACTTGCCCTGCACCCGCGCCACGTCACGGATCACCGCTTTTGCCGCCATGGAACCGAAGGTGATGATCTGGCTTACGGCGTTGCGGCCGTATTTTTCGGCCACGTATTCGATGACCCGATCGCGCCCATCCATGCAGAAGTCGACGTCGAAGTCGGGCATCGATACCCGTTCCGGGTTAAGGAAACGTTCGAACAGCAGGTCATATTCCAGTGGATCGAGGTCGGTGATCTTCTGCACATAGGCCACCAGCGACCCGGCACCCGACCCACGACCCGGACCTACCGGCACCCCGTTGCTCTTGGCCCACTGGATAAAGTCCATAACGATCAGGAAGTAACCGGGGAAGCCCATCTGGATGATGATATCCAGCTCGAAATTCAGCCGGTCGACATAGACCTGACGCTTGGCTTCGTAGTCTTCGGTGGTGTCTTTGGGCAACAGGACACTGAGACGGTCTTCCAGACCGTCGAAGGAAACCTTGCGGAAGTATTCATCGATGGTCATGCCATCGGGAATCGGGAAGTTGGGCAGGAAGTGCTTGCCCAGCTTCACTTCGATGTTGCAGCGCTTGGCAATTTCGACGGTGTTTTCCAGCGCCTCGGGCAAGTCACTGAACAGCTCGGCCATTTCCTCGGTGCTTTTGAGGTATTGCTGATCGCTGTAATTCTTCGAACGCCGCGGATCGTCGAGGGCACGGCCCTCACCGATGCAAACGCGGGTTTCGTGCGCCGCAAAGTCTTCCTGCTTGATGAAGCGCACGTCGTTGGTCGCCACCAGCGGCGCACCGATTTTCTCGGCCAGGGCCACGGCGCCGTGCAATTGTTCTTCATCGTAGGGGCGGTTGGTGCGCTGGATCTCCAGATAGAAACGGTCCGGGAACACCGCCATCCATTCGCGGGCCAGGGTTTCGGCCTCGGCCGGGTTGCCGCCGAGCATCGCCAGGCCGATCTCGCCTTCTTTCGCTGCCGACAGCATGATCAAGCCTTCGCTGGCTTCGGCCACCCACTCGCGCTCGATGATGACCGAGCCGTTGCGCTGGCCGTCGATGAAGCCGCGGGAGATCAGTTCGGTGAGATTGCGATAGCCCACGGCGTTCATCGCCAGCAGGCTGATCCGGCTCAACGGGCTGTCCGGGTCCTTGTTCGACAGCCAAAGGTCGGCGCCGCAGATCGGCTTGATCCCGGCGCCCATGGCCGCTTTATAGAATTTGACCAGGGAACACATATTGTTCTGGTCGGTGACCGCTACGGCAGGCATGTTCATGCCGACCAGGGTCTTGACCAGCGGTTTGATCCGCACCAGACCATCGACCAGGGAATACTCAGTGTGCAGGCGTAGATGAACGAATGAAGCCGGCATAGTGATCCTGTCTGTATACGTGAAGACAACAAGGCCCGGAAATCCGGCGTTTAAAGCTACTACGCTTGGTAATCCAGCGTTGAACGGCAGTTCGAAATGCTCATTGACTAACGTCAACTCCGCTTTCTCGCTGCCGTTCGTCTTGTCTTACCTGCGCTCGTGACGCTTTAAATCGCCGGATTGTACCGGGCCTTTAACAAAACATCAGCCTGCCGACTAGTTCTCGATCAGACTTTCCCGCGCTTCATAAGCCAGGCGCACCGGGGCAAACGAGCGGCGGTGAATCGGCGTTGGCCCCAAGCGGGCCAGCGCCTCCAGATGAACGGGCGTCGGGTAGCCTTTGTGGCCGCCAATGCCGTAACCCGGGTAAATCAGCTCGAACGCTGCCATTTCGCGGTCGCGGCTGACCTTGGCCAGAATCGACGCGGCTGCGATGGCCGGTACCTTACCGTCGCCCTGTATCACCGCTTCGGCGCGCATGGACAGTTTCGGACAACGGTTGCCGTCGATCATCGCCAGTTTCGGTGTGATGTGCAGGCCTTCGACTGCGCGCTGCATGGCCAGCATGGTGGCGTGAAGGATGTTCAGCTCGTCGATTTCTTCGACTTCGGCCCGGGCGATGCACCAGCTCAGGGCTTTTTCGCAGATCTCGTCGTAGAGCTTTTCGCGGCGGGCTTCGGTGAGCTTCTTCGAATCGTTCAGGCCCAGGATCGGACGGTTCGGATCGAGGATCACCGCGGCTGTCACGACTGCACCGCAGAGCGGGCCGCGACCGACTTCGTCGACGCCTGCGACCAGATCTTCAACTTCGGCGACCAGAGTGAAGTCCAGGCCCATCTGAGTGCTTGCTTTGCTCATTGTGTTTTGCCGATCAGGTTCAGTACCGCGTCCGCCGCCTGATTGGAGGCGTCCAGACGTAAGGTACGGTGAATTTCATCGAAGCCGCGGGTCTGTTCTTCACCGCCTTCGATCAGTGGCGACAGCGTCTGGGCCAAGGCTTCAACTGTCGCGTCGTCCTGCAGCAACTCCGGCACCAACAGGCGCTGTGCCAGCAGGTTAGGCAACGAGATATACGGGCTTTTCACCATGCGCTTGAGAATCCAGAACGTCAGCGGTGCCAAGCGGTAAGCGACCACCATCGGCCGCTTGTACAACAACGCTTCAAGCGTAGCGGTGCCGGAGGCGATCAGCACAGCGTCACAAGCCGCCAGGGCCAGATGTGAGTTGCCATTGAGCAAGGTCAATGGCAAATCGCGACCGGCCAGCAATTCTTCCAGCTGCTCTCGGCGCTCAGGGCTGGCGCACGGCATGACGAAACGTACGCCGGGACGCAAGGCCCGCAGGCGCTGGGCGGTATCGAGGAACAGCGCACCGAGACGACCGACTTCGCCACCGCGACTGCCCGGCATCAGCGCAACCAACGGCCCGTCTGGCAAGCCGAGTTCAGCCCGCGCGGCAGCGCGATCCGCTTCAAGCGGGATAGCATCAGCCAGGGAGTGCCCGACAAACCGCACCGGCACGCCCTTCTCTTCATAAAATTTCGCTTCAAACGGGAACAACGTCAGCATCAGGTCGCAGCCTTCGCGAATCTTCAGCACCCGCTTCTGCCGCCACGCCCAAACCGACGGGCTGACGTAATGCACGGTCTTGATCCCGGCCTGACGCAGCTTCAGTTCGATATTGAGGTTGAAGTCCGGGGCATCGATGCCGATGAACACATCCGGCTTCTGGGCGATCAGGTCCGCAATCAACTTCTTGCGTCGAGCCATCAGCTCGCGCAATCGGCCCAGCACTTCCACCAGGCCCATGACAGAGAGACGTTCCATCGGGAAATACGAGGTCAGGCCTTCAGCCTGCATCAGCGGACCGCCGACACCGATGAACTCGACCGCCGGATGCTGAGCCTTGAGTGCGCGCATCAGACCCGCGCCCAGAATGTCACCGGAAGCCTCACCCGCCACCAGCGCAACACGCAGATTAGCCATGATTAACGAGTGATGCCGCGGGTCGAAGACTGGATGGAATCACGGAATACCGCGACTTCAGGAAACTGTGCCGACGGCTCGGCCAGTTCGGCGAGCGCCTGTTCGACCGTCAGCCCCTGGCGGTAAACCACCTTGTAGGCACGACGCAACGCGTGGATCGCATCTTCGCTGAAACCGCGACGACGCATGCCTTCGAAGTTCATGCTGCGGGCTTCGGCCGGGTTGCCAAACACAGTGACGTACGCCGGGACATCCTTGCCGATGGCGGTGCCCATACCGGAAAAGCTGTGGGCGCCGATATGGCAATACTGATGAACCAGGGTAAAACCGGACAGGATCGCCCAGTCTTGAACGTGCACATGCCCCGCCAGCGCGGTGTTGTTGACCAGGATGCAGTGGTTGCCGATGACACTGTCGTGGCCGATGTGGGCATAGGCCATGATCAGATTGTGATCGCCCAGGGTCGTTTCAGAACGGTCCTGAATGGTCCCACGGTGAATCGTCACGCCTTCACGGATGACGTTGTGGTCACCGATGACCAGACGGGTTTCTTCACCCTTGTATTTCAGATCGGGCGTGTCCTCGCCTACCGAAGAAAACTGGTAGATGTGGTTGTGCTTTCCGATTCGGGTCGGGCCTTTGAGAATCACATGCGGCCCGATCACTGTCCCCTCGCCGATTTCCACACCTGCGCCGATGATCGACCAGGGGCCGACCTCGACGCCGTCAGCCAGGATGGCCGTCGGATCGATGATTGCGCGAGGGTCAATCAAACTCATAGTTTGCGTTCCGCGCAGATAATTTCAGCGGAGCAGACTGGCTTGCCATCGACCGAAGCCTGGCACTCGAACTTCCAGATTTGACGCTTGCAGCTGATGAAGCGGGCTTCGAGGATCAACTGATCGCCTGGGGTGACGGGCTGGCGAAAACGCAGCTTGTCGGAGCCGACGAAGTAGTAAAGCGTGCCGTCGGCGGGCTTCACGTCGAGCATTTTGAAGCCAAGGATACCGGCAGCCTGAGCCATCGCTTCGATGATCAACACGCCCGGCATGATTGGATGCGCAGGGAAGTGACCATTGAAGAACGGTTCGTTGATGCTGACATTCTTGTAGGCGCGAATGCGCTTGCCTTCCACATCCAGTTCCACGACTCGGTCCACCAGCAGGAACGGGTAACGGTGAGGCAGGTATTCGCGAATCTCGTTGATGTCCATCATTTCGGGGGGAAGCCTATTGTAAAGATTGGGAGCGCGCGACTGACGCGCGCCCCTCTAGCAAATCAAGGAGGCAGTCTAGCGGCTGTGCACACTTGATATGGAAATGGTATCAGCCATCTGATGAAGCATTACCGTCAGGGGTCACTTCCCCTACTCGCTTTTCCAGCTGTCGCAGACGCCGCGCGATGTCATCGAGCTGACGGATACGGGCCGCGCTTTTGCGCCATTCGGCTGCTGGTTGCATCGCCGTACCGGAAGAATAGGAACCCTTTTCCGTAATCGAGTGGGTCACCATGGTCATCCCGGTGATAAATACGTTGTCGCAAATTTCGATATGCCCCACCAGCCCTACGCCACCGGCGAGCATGCAATGCTTGCCGATTTTGGTGCTGCCGGAGATCCCCACGCACGCGGCCATGGCGGTGTGATCACCCACCTGGACGTTGTGGGCGATCTGAATCTGATTGTCGAGTTTCACACCGTTACCCAGAACGGTATCGGCCAGTGCACCGCGATCGATAGCGGTATTCACGCCAATTTCCACATCGTCACCGACCAGGACACCACCGATCTGGGCGATCTTCTGCCAGACACCTTTCTCGTTGGCAAAACCGAAACCTTCGCCACCGAGTACGGCACCCGATTGAATCACCACCCGTTTACCGACGCGAACATCGTGGTACAGCGTGACTCGCGGGGCCAGCCAGCCGCCCTCGCCAATCTCGCAGCGGGCACCGATGAAGCAGTGCGCGCCAACGGTCACACCCGCAGCAATACGCACACAGCTTTCGATCACCGCAAAGGCACCAATGCTCGCCGCCGGATCGACCACTGCATCCGCTGCCACAACGGCTGTCGGATGAATACCGGCAGCGGCCTTTGGCTTGGGATCAAACAGATGGGAAACCCGCGCGTAGGCCAGATACGGATCAGGCACCACCAGCGCATTACCTGCAAAACCTTCAGCATCAGCGGCCTTCAGCAACAGGGCTGCGGCCCGGCTGTCAGCCAGGTACTTACGGTATTGGGGGTTTGCGAGAAAGCTCAACTGAGCTGGGCCAGCCTCTTGCAAAGTGGCTAGCCCAGTAATTTCTTTCTCCGGGTCGCCACGCAGTGTGGCGCCGAGGAACTCGGCCAATTGGCCGAGCTTTATAGTCGCTGTCATGGTTACTTCAGCTGATTCATGCGCTCGATAACCTGGCGAGTGATGTCGTACTGAGGTTTGACATCAATCACTGCACCACGCTCGAAGACCAGGTCAAAAGTACCTTTCTTGATGACTTCTTCCACAGCGCTGTCCAGTTTCGGCTTGAGCTGCTTCAGCATTTCACGGTCGGCAACGGCTTTGGCTTCGTTCAGTTCCTTGGACTGGAACTGGAAGTCACGGGCCTTCTGCTTGAACTCAAGTTCCAGGCGTTCACGCTCGCCTTGCTGCATCTTGTCGCCGCCAGCCATCAGACGGTCCTGGATGCCTTTGGCACTGCTTTCCAGAGTCTTGAGTTTGGTCAGCTGAGGGCCGAACTTCTTCTCGGCATCCACAGCGTATTTCTTGGCCGCGTCGGACTCCAGCAGAGCCATCTGATAGTTCAGAACGGCGATTTTCATGTCGGCAAAAGCCGGACCTGCTACCAGTACGGTCGCCAGGAGAACCAATTGAGTCAACTTACGCACGATGCACTCCTACAAAATCCATTGTCGTTATCTTGGGTCAGACACTTAGAACGTCTGGCCGAGGGAGAATTGGAACACTTGAGTCTCAGCTTCATCCGGTTTCTTGATCGGCATGGCCAACGCGAAGCTCAGAGGACCCAACGCGGTGACCCACGTCACGCCTACACCGACGGAGCTGGCCACGTTGCTCAAGCTGATCTCGTTGCACGCTGTTTGAGCGGTTGAACCGACATTCGCGTTCGTGGTTTTTTCGCACTTGGAATCGAATACGTTACCCACATCCCAGAATACCGAAGTACGCAGCGAACGCTGATCCTTGACGAATGGCATCGGGAATAACACCTCGACACCACCCTGGACCAGAACGTTACCACCAAACGGCAGCGGGTCCTGGTCCGGGTCAGCGAGCGTACCGGTGTTACCCGTCACAGCCGCACCGCGACTTGGGGTACTGCGAGGACCGAGGGTGCTGTCCTTGAAGCCACGAACCGAGTTGAAACCACCAGCATAGTAGTTTTCATAGAACGGCAAGCCATCGGTAGAACCATAACCATCGCCGTAGCCCAGCTCGGTGTGCAGGCGCATGGTGTAGTTTTCAGACAATGGCTGGAACAACTGGCCACGGTAATCAAGTTTGAAGAACGACAGGTCACTGCCAGGCGTGGTGGTTTCCAGAGTCAGGCTCTGGGAATGACCACGGGTCGCCAATACGCCTTTGTTCAGTGTGGACTCTGACCAGCCGGCCGAAGCCTTGAAGTTCAGGTAGTTGTCGCCTTCCTTGTTAACGAAGTCGAAGATCTCGTCAACGGTGTATTGACCGGTCTTGATCGTGTCTTGTTGCGCACTCAGGCCGAAGGTCAGACGCGAAGTCTCGCTGATCGGGTAACCCACGCTCACGCCCGCACCCAGGCTGTCTACGGCATAGCTGGACACGTCGGCATCGAGATCGTCGTAGTCGGTGGTGCGGTAGAAAGCGTTGTAGCCCAGGCTCACGCCATCAGCAGTCCAGTACGGGTCGACATAACCGAAGTTATAGCGGCTCTGGTATTCACTGCGGGTCAAGCCGATGCTGACCTTGTTACCCGTACCCAGGAAGTTGTTCTGAGTGATCGAACCACCGAGGATCAGACCGGCGCTCTGGGCAAAACCGACGCTGGCGGTAATCGAGCCGGAGGCCTGTTCTTCAACGCTGTAGTTCACATCAACCTGGTCATCAACACCCGGTACAGCTGGGGTTTCGACGTTGACTTCCTTGAAGAAGCCCAGACGCTCGAGACGAGTCTTGGATTGGTCGATCAGGTAAGTCGAAGCCCAGCCTCCCTCCATCTGACGCATTTCACGGCGCAGCACTTCGTCTTCGGACTTGGTGTTGCCACGGAAGTTGATGCGGTTCACGTAAGCACGCTTGCCTGGGTCAACGGCGAAAGTGATATCGACCGTGTGGTCTTCATCGTGAGGCTGAGGCACGCCATTGACGTTGGCGAAGGTGTAACCCTCGTTACCCAGACGGCGAGTGATCAGCTCGGAAGTGGTAGTCATCAGCTTGCGCGAGAACACCTGGCCTTTCTGAACCAGCAGCAGAGACTTGACCTGGTCTTCAGGAACTTTCAGGTCGCCGCTCAGCTTGACGTCACGGACGGTGTACTTCTCGCCTTCATTGACGTTGACCGTGATGTATACGTGCTTCTTGTCCGGGGTGATGGACACCTGGGTCGAAGCGATATCCATGTTGATATAGCCACGGTCCAGGTAATAGGAGCGCAGACGCTCCAGGTCACCGGAAAGTTTTTCACGAGCGTACTTGTCATCGTTCTTGAAGAACGACAGCCAGTTGGTGGTCTTGAGTTCGAACAGGTCGATCAGGTCTTCATCAGGGAAGACGGTGTTACCCACCACGTTGATGTGCTGGATGGCAGCAACCGTGCCTTCGTTGATATTGACCTTCAGCGCAACGCGGTTACGCGGCTGCGGCACCACTTCGGTGTCGACGGTGGCCGAGTAGCGACCCTGAGCGACGTACTGGCGCTGCAGCTCGTTACGCACACCTTCGAGGGTGGCGCGCTGGAAGATCTCGCCTTCGGCCAGACCGGATTGCTTGAGGCCTTTCATCAGGTCTTCAGTGGAGATCGCCTTGTTACCCTCGATCTCGATACTGGCGACCGACGGGCGCTCGACTACCGTGATGACCAGGACGTTGCCATCTCGGCCCAGCTGGATATCTTGAAAGAAACCGGTTTTGAACAACGCACGAGTGGATTCCACCAGGCGACGATCATCCGCCTGTTCACCGACGTTCAACGGCAAAGCACCAAAGACGCTACCCGCGGAGACCCGCTGGAGGCCATTGACGCGAATATCAGAGATAGTGAAGGACTCGGCGTGAACTTCGGCGATCATCAATACGGTGAGAACCGCAGTTAGCAGCAGACGTTTCATGAAGTCCTTTCTTATTCCAACTGGCAATAAACAAACTGCCGCAAAATGCGGCAGATTCGCAATTCAGCGAAGCGTTACAGTCGACCCAGATCATTGACCAGAGCAAGCAACATCACCCCGACCACCAAACTGATACCGATCTGTATCCCCCAACCCTGCACCCGATCCGACAAGGGGCGACCACGCGCCCACTCGATCAGATAAAACAACAAATGTCCCCCATCCAGTACAGGAATGGGCAACAAATTCAGAACCCCCAAGCTAATACTCAGATAAGCAAGGAAATTCAGGAAATCAGCGACACCCGACTGGGCAGAAGCGCCCGCCACTTTAGCAATGGTTATCGGTCCACTCAAGTTTTTTACCGAGAGCTCACCGAACAACATTTTCTTGAGCGAATCGAGGGTCAGTACACTCATGGTCCAGGTGCGTCGAGCACCCTCCCCAATCGCGGCCACAGGACCGTAACTGACCTCGCGAATCATCTCTGGCGGCCAATCGATTGCTTTCACCCCAGCCCCCAGATAACCATTGGGTGCCTTCTTCTCGCCGCGAGCGGCCAACGTCACAGGGACGTCGATTTGAGCACCATCACGCTCGACGCGCAGCATGATTTTGGTATCAGGGCGCATACGGACCGTGTCCACCACCTGCTGCCAGTCATCGAGCGCCTTGCCATCCAGAGCCAACAGTCGGTCACCGGTCTTCAGGCCTGCAGCCTGTGCCGGGCCTTTCGGGTCAAGTTCGGCGAGGACCGGTGGCAGCGCCGGACGCCAAGGGCGTATACCCAGCGAGCGAATCGGGTCCGGCTCATCGACACTCTTGAGCCATTTATCCAACGCCAGCTCATGGGGCGAATCCGCCGTGGAACCCTGATCACGGACCAGCAACTGGAGGGAACCGCTCTCCCCAAGACGACGGACCAGCTGCAGGTTCACCGCAGCCCAGCCGGACGTTGGCTCGCCATCGATGGCGATGATTTCCTGGCCCGGGCTTAACCCCGCCTTGGCGGCGATACTGCCGGATTCGACCGCACCGATGATCGGGCGCACTTGCTCGCTGCCGAGCATTGCGAGCACCCAGAAAAAAAACATCGCCAATAAAAAGTTGGCAATCGGGCCAGCAGCAACGATAGCGATGCGTTGACGGACGGTTTTTCGATTAAAGGATTGATCAAGCTGATCGGCAGGCACGTCGCCTTCGCGCTCATCGAGCATTTTCACGTAACCGCCCAACGGGATCGCGGCGACGACGAACTCAGTGCCTTTCTTGTCGTGCCAGCGCAGCAACGGCATACCGAAGCCCACGGAGAAACGCAGCACTTTGACCCCACAGCGACGCGCGACCCAAAAATGGCCGAATTCGTGGAAGGTGACCAGCACACCCAAAGCCACCAGGGTGCCGACAATCATATAGAGCGCGCTCATCTACTTTCTCCGCAATCCTATCCAGTGCTGCATGGGCCAACGTATTGCAGCACCTACCGCCCGTGACGGCTCAACCATTGTTCGGCCAGAACTCGCGCTTTCGCGTCGGCCGTGAACACTGCCTCGAGATCATCAACCATAACGACAGGCTCAAGATTCAAGACTTCTTCGATGATACTCGCGATTTCCGGGTAGCGAACCCGCCCGTCGAGAAAGGCCGCGACAGCCACTTCATTCGCCGCATTAAGCATGGCCGGCGCACTATTGCCGGATTCGGCTGCCTGACGCGCAAGGCGCAGACACGGGAATCGCTCTTCATCAGGCGTCTGGAAGTCCAGCCGCGCAATTGCAAACAGGTCCAGCGGCGCAACACCCGAGTCGATTCGCTCCGGCCAGGCCAGCGCGTTGGCGATCGGCGTGCGCATGTCAGGGTTACCTAACTGGGCCAATACCGAACCGTCGATGTAATCGACCAGCGAATGAATCACGCTTTGAGGATGAATGACCACTTCGACCTGGGACGGCTTGGCGTCAAACAGCCAGCAAGCTTCGATTAGCTCAAGCCCCTTGTTCATCATGCTGGCCGAATCCACCGAAATCTTGCGCCCCATGGACCAATTCGGATGGGCACACGCCTGCTCAGGGGAAACATGCACCAGTTCAGCCATAGGTGTCTGTCGGAACGGACCGCCAGAGGCTGTGAGTAAAATCCGACGGACCCCGATTGCACCCAGCCCACGAGCGAAATCCTGTGGCATGCACTGGAAAATTGCGTTGTGCTCGCTGTCAATCGGCAGCAACACCGAACCACTCTTGCGCACTGCCTGCATGAACAGCGCACCGGACATCACCAGTGCTTCTTTGTTGGCCAGGAGGATTTTCTTGCCCGCCTCGACCGCCGCCAGGGTCGGTCGCAAGCCCGCCGCGCCAACGATGGCGGCCATGACCGCATCGACCTCAGGATCGGAGGCAACCTGACACAACCCCTCCTCACCCACCAGCACGCGAGTCGGCAGACCTGCGGCGCGAAGGTCATCCTGCAAGCCTCGGGCAGCACCCGCCTCAGGCACCACGGCAAATCGCGGCGTATGGCGAACGCACAGCGCCAGCAGCTCGTTCAGACGAGTGAAACCGCTCAAGGCGAAAACCTGATAACGCTCAGGATGACGAGCGATGACATCGAGAGTGCTCAGACCAATCGAGCCGGTCGCCCCCAGAACAGTAATCTGCTGTGGGCGGCTCACGGTGCCGCCATCCACAGCAGCACGGCAAACACCGGAATCGCTGCCGTCAGGCTGTCGATACGGTCCAGCACGCCGCCGTGACCCGGCAGCAGATTGCTGCTGTCCTTGATCCCGGACTGACGTTTGAACATGCTTTCAGTGAGATCACCTACCACCGAGATGAACACAATGATGGCAGCACCTATCAGGCCTTTAAATAGCTGAGCCACCGTCCAGTCGCGGACCAGACCGACAACGACAGTGATAACCAGACTCAGCGCCAGGCCGCCGTAGACACCCTCCCAGCTTTTGCCGGGACTGACCTGCGGCGCCAACTTGCGCTTGCCAAAGGCCCGACCGGAAAAATAGGCACCGATATCCGCGCCCCAGACCAACACCATCACCGCCATGATCAGCCAGTTACCCAACGGTTCCTGTTTGATCTGAATCAGACCTTGCCAGGCCGGCAACAGGATCAGCAGACCGATCACCAGCTTGCAGGCAGCGCTGGCCCAATGTTCGCTGGTGCGCGGATAAGTCAGCACCAGGTAGGTTGCGACACCCCACCAAAGCACTGAAGCACCTAACACCCAAGGCGCGAGCCCAGGCAGGATATGCATGAAAAACAGCATCAACGCGACCATTGCCGCATAGGCAACGCGCAGCGGCTGCTCAGTGAAGCCCGCCAGGCGAGCCCACTCCCATGCACCGAGGGTCACGATCAGTCCGATGAACAGCGCAAAACCGGTGCCCTCGAGCAGGAAAAAACCGCACAGGGCAATCGGTAGCAGGATCAGCGCGGTGATGATTCGTTGTTTAAGCATTAAACCCGGGCCCCAGCCTCGACCTGCTCGCTCGTTTTACCGAAGCGGCGCTGGCGAGAAGCAAAATCGGCCAGCGCATTACGCATGGCATCGTGTTTGAAGTCCGGCCAGAACAGGTCGGAGAAGTACAACTCGGCGTAAGCCAGTTGCCACAGCAGGAAGTTGCTGATGCGGTGCTCCCCGCCGGTACGAATGCACAAGTCCGGCAATGGCAAATCGCCGGTCGACAGACAGGTTTGCAACAATTCCGGGGTGATGTCCTCCGGACGCAGGTGCCCGGCCTGAACTTCCCGCGCCAGACGCTGCGCCGCCTGCGCGATGTCCCACTGACCGCCGTAGTTGGCGGCGATCTGCAGAACGAAGCGATTGGCGCCCGCCGTCATTGCCTCAGCTTCACGCATGGCAACTTGAAGCTCTGGATGAAATCGCGAACGGTCGCCAATGATGCGCAAACTGATGTTGTTTTCGTTCAGGCGCTTGGCTTCGCGGCGCAATGCCTTGAAGAACAGATCCATCAAGGCACTGACCTCGTCAGCCGGGCGCTGCCAGTTCTCGCTGGAGAAGGCGAACAGGGTCAATACTTCGACCTTGGCCTCGGCACACACCTCGATCACCGCACGAACTGCATCCACACCCGCTTTATGACCGGCGACACCCGGCATAAAGCGCTTTTTCGCCCAGCGATTATTACCATCCATGATGATCGCGACATGGCGCGGCACCGCGAACGGCGCAGTCTGCTTGGTCTTATCCATTAAAACGCGACCCTTATACGGCCATCAGGTCTTTTTCTTTCTGCGCCAAATTCGCGTCGATTTCAGCCACGTACTTCTTGGTCAAATCGTCGATCTCGCCAGTGGCACGACGCTCTTCGTCTTCGCTGATTTCTTTTTCCTTGACCAGATCCTTCAGCGAGCTGTTGGCATCGCGACGGATGTTGCGCACCGCAACACGGGCATCTTCAGCGACATCGCGAGCCTGCTTGGTGAAACCCTTGCGGGTTTCTTCGGTCAGGGCCGGCATGGAGATCAGTAACAGCTCACCCAGGTTGGTCGGGTTGAGGTTCAGACCCGCGCTACCGATGGCTTTGTCGACGGCACCCAGCATGTTGCGCTCAAAGGCAACGACTTGCAGGGTACGAGCGTCTTTGACGGTGATGTTCGCCACCTGCTTGATCGGAGTGTCGGAACCGTAATACGGCACCATCACGCCTTCAAGAATGCTTGGATGCGCTTGGCCAGTACGAATACGGCTGAAGTTGTGCGCCAGCGACTCCACAGATTTTTTCATGCGCTCTTGAGCGTCTTTCTTGATTTCGTTGATCATTGTTGGCCTTCCTCGATCAGGGTCCCTTCAGCGCCACCATGCACGATGTTCAGCAGGGCGCCGGGCTTGTTCATGTTAAATACGCGCAACGGCATCTTGTGGTCGCGACACAGGCAAATGGCGGTCAGGTCCATCACGCCCAGCTTGCGATCCAGCACTTCATCGTAAGTCAGATGATCGAACTTCTCGGCATGCGGGTCTTTGAATGGGTCAGCAGTGTAAACGCCATCGACCTTGGTCGCCTTGAGCACGACATCGGCATCGATTTCGATTGCACGCAGACACGCTGCCGAATCCGTGGTGAAGAACGGATTGCCAGTACCGGCCGCGAAAATCACGACTTCCTTGGCGTTCAAGTGGCGCATGGCTTTGCGGCGATCATAGTGATCGGTCACGCCAACCATGGAAATGGCCGACATCACGATGGCCGAGATATTGGCACGTTCCAGCGCATCGCGCATGGCCAGGGCGTTCATCACAGTGGCCAGCATGCCCATATGGTCGCCAGTGACCCGATCCATGCCGGCCGCGCTCAGTGCCGCACCGCGGAACAGATTACCGCCACCGATCACCAGACCGACCTGTACACCGATGCCGACCAATTGACCGACTTCCAGCGCCATGCGATCCAGAACTTTCGGATCGATCCCGAACTCTTCCGAGCCCATGAGGGCCTCGCCGCTAAGCTTGAGTAGAATGCGTTTATAGCGAGCCTGATAACCACTGCCCTGCTGAGCCATTGCGAATCTCTCCTGCGGCGTATTTTAAAAAATCTTTGCGAGCTGTTTACAGCTGGCGTTCACTCTAGCTTGGCACTGCTTCAGCGCCATCGGAACATGGCTTTGTAAGCCAGTTCCAAAAGGAAACCAATTAAAAATTGGTGCCCCATCTGAAAAGAGGCTGCGCGCGTGAGCGGGCAGCCTCTTCAGGGCGACAGTTAAAAAACCGTCTTACTTCTTGCTGGCAGCCAGCTGAGCAGCAACTTCTTCAGCGAAGTTGTCTACTGGCTTCTCGATCCCTTCGCCCACTTGGAAACGGGTGAAGGAAACGATTTCAGCGCCGCCTTTCTTGGCCAGATCGCCAACGGTCACTTCAGGGTTCTTGACGAACTGCTGATTAACCAGGCTGGCTTCAGCCAGGAACTTGCTGATACGACCGGCAACCATTTTTTCAACGATTTCGGCTGGCTTGCCTTTGATCTTGTCTTCATTGAGGCTCATGAACACAGCTTTTTCGCGTTCGATGGCTTCAGCAGAAACTTGCGACGGCAGCAGGAACTCAGGGTTGCTGGCAGCTACGTGCATCGCGATGTCTTTGGCCAGTTCAACGTCGCCGCCTTTGAGGGCTACAACAACGCCGATCTTGTTGCCGTGCAGGTAAGAACCTACAACGTCGCCTTCGATACGAGCCAAGCGGCGAATGTTGACGTTCTCGCCTACTTTACCAACCAGTGTTTCGCGAGCCGGCTCTTGAGCGGCGATCAGCGGAGCTGCGTCGGTCAGTTTGTCGGCGAAGGCTTTTTCTACGCTGGCAGCAACAAAAGCTTTGAAGTCGTCTTGCAGAGCCAGGAAGTCGGTTTGCGAGTTAACTTCAATGATGACAGCAGCTTTGCCGTCTTCTTTAATGCTGATCGCGCCTTCAGCGGCAACGTTGCCAGCTTTCTTGGCAGCTTTGATGGCGCCGGAAGCACGCATGTCATCAATGGCTTTCTCGATGTCGCCGCCAGCCTTAGTCAAGGCCTTTTTGCAGTCCATCATGCCTTCGCCAGTACGCTCACGCAGTTCTTTGACCAACGCTGCAGTAATCTCTGCCATTTCAAAATTCCTCTTGGATAGGTTTTCAACCATTCCACCCGATCGAACGGGCGATCAATTCTTCCCGAACCACCCTTGCTGGCTGCTGCAGGCTACAAAGCTGTAACTGCGCCGCCGACAAACGGTTTTCGAGGTGGCAAAAAGGGGGCCAAGCCCCCTTTTTGCTTACTGAGTTAACGCCAAGGCGTCAATTACTCAGCGGCTGCTACCGGAGCTTCTTCAACGAACTGCTCGGTGCCACCAGCAACGTGGTTGCGACCGCGGATTACAGCGTCAGCCATCGAACCCATGTACAACTGGATAGCGCGGATTGCGTCATCGTTGCCTGGGATGATGTAGTCAACGCCTTCCGGGCTGCTGTTGGTATCGACTACGCCGATAACCGGGATGCCCAGCTTGTTGGCTTCGGTGATCGCGATGCGCTCGTGATCAACGTCGATAACGAACAGTGCGTCTGGCAGACCGCCCATGTCCTTGATACCACCCAGGGAACGATCGAGCTTCTCAAGATCACGAGTGCGCATCAGCGCTTCTTTCTTGGTCAGCTTGGCGAAAGTACCGTCTTCGGCTTGCACTTCAAGGTCACGCAGACGCTTGATGGAAGCACGGATGGTTTTGAAGTTGGTCAGCATGCCGCCCAACCAGCGGTGATCGACGTACGGCGAACCGCAACGTGCTGCTTCTTCAGCAACGATCTTGCCAGCGGAACGCTTGGTGCCGACGAACAGAATCTTGTTTTTGCCCTGGGCCAGACGCTCTACGAAAGTCAGAGCTTCGTTGAACATTGGCAGGGTTTTTTCAAGGTTGATGATGTGGATCTTGTTACGCGCGCCGAAAATGTATTTACCCATTTTCGGGTTCCAGTAACGGGTCTGGTGACCGAAGTGCACACCGGCCTTCAGCATATCGCGCATGTTGACTTGGGACATGATAGTTCCTTAATAAGTCGGGTTTGGCCTCCACGTATCCCAATGACCAACCAGCAGCATCAGCTGAAGGCACCCAGGTCATCGTGTCGACACGTGTGTGGATTTAGGCTTTTCAGGGGATCCCCGGAAAGCGGCGCATTTTATATCACAAGGCTGAAAAAAACGGAACCCGGAATGTTAAATCCTGGCGCGCGCCTTGGTTCCGCCCCTTGGAATCCTCCAAGAATGCGCCATTCTATAAGGAGAAGCGATGCACAGAGGCTCAGATTTGCGCTGCTCGTCTGTTAGAATCGCGTTTTTCAGGGCCGTGAAGATCGATCGCGAAACGCCCATTTCGTTTTAGAAAGCGCCATCGAGCGCAGAGAGAGCCTGTATGACCGTCACCCTCAAAACCCCCGAGGACATCGCAAAAATGCGTATCGCCGGCAAACTGGCCGCCGATGTGCTGGAAATGATTGCCGAACATGTCAAGCCGGGCATCACCACTGAAGAACTGGACCGCCTCTGCCACGACTACATTGTCAACGAGCAGAAAGCCATCCCTGCCCCGCTCAACTACAAGGGCTTTCCGAAGTCGATCTGCACCTCGATCAATCACGTGGTCTGCCACGGCATTCCGAACGAGAAGCCATTGAAGGATGGCGATACGCTGAACATCGACGTCACCGTCATCAAGGACGGCTACCACGGCGACACCAGCCGCATGTTCCATGTCGGCACCGTGCCGGTCTGGGCCGAGCGCTTGTCGCAGATCACCCAGGAATGCATGTACAAGGCCATCGAAATCGTCAAACCCGGCTGCCGCTTGGGCGACATCGGTGAAGTCATTCAGAAGCACGCTGAAAAGAACGGCTTTTCCGTGGTTCGCGAATTCTGCGGTCACGGCATCGGCAAGGTGTTCCACGAAGAGCCGCAGATCCTGCACTACGGACGCGCCGGCACCGGCATGGAACTGAAAGCCGGCATGACGTTCACCATCGAGCCGATGATCAACCAGGGCAAGGCCGATACTAAGGTCTTGGGCGACGGCTGGACCGCGATCACCAAGGACCGCAAGCTGTCGGCACAGTGGGAGCACACCCTGCTGGTGACCGACACCGGTTACGAGATCTTCACCCTGCGCGCCGATGACACCATCCCCCGCGTTTCGGCCTGATTCGAACCGCGCAGCTCCTCAGCCTTATAAACAGGAAAGCCAATCGATGCCGCAGGTGGATCCCGAACTCTTCGACCGTGGTCAGTTCCAGGCGGAACTGGCCCTGAAGGCAAGCCCGATCGCGGCCTTCAAGAAAGCGATTCGCCAGGCCCGCGAGGTGCTCGACGGGCGCTTTCGCAGCGGCCGCGACATTCGCCGGTTGATCGAGGATCGTGCCTGGTTCGTCGATAACATCCTGCAAAAGGCCTGGGAGCAATTCAATTGGAGCGAAGACGCCGACATCGCGCTGGTCGCGGTCGGCGGCTACGGTCGCGGCGAGTTGCACCCTTATTCCGATATCGATTTACTGATCCTGCTGGACAGCGCCGATCACGAAGTTTTCCGAGATTCCATCGAGCGTTTTCTGACGCTGTTGTGGGACATCGGCCTTGAAGTGGGCCAGAGCGTTCGCTCGGTGGACGAATGCGTCCAGGAGGCCCGCGCCGACCTGACGGTAGTCACTAACCTGATGGAAAGCCGCACCATCTGCGGCCCCGAGCGCCTGCGCCAACGTATGCTCGACGTCACCAGCACCGCGCACATGTGGCCGAGCAAGGACTTCTTCCTGGCCAAACGCGCCGAGCAGAAGGCTCGTCACCATAAGTACAACGACACCGAATACAACCTGGAACCCAACGTCAAAGGCTCGCCTGGCGGCCTACGGGATATTCAGACGATTCTGTGGGTGGCCCGTCGTGAATACGGCACCCTGAACCTGCGGGCCCTGGCCGGCGAAGGTTTCCTGGTCGAGAGCGAAAACGCCCTGCTGGCCTCCTCCCAGGAATTCCTGTGGAAGGTTCGATACGCCCTGCACATGCTCGCCGGCCGTTCCGAAGACCGCTTGTTGTTTGATCACCAGCGCACCATTGCCGGGCTGCTGGGTTTCAAAGGCGATGACGCCAAGCAAGCCATCGAAAACTTCATGCAGCAGTATTACCGGGTCGTCATGAGCATTGCCCAGCTCAGCGACCTGATCATCCAGCACTTCGAGGAAGTCATCCTCGCGCCGGAAGACGAAGCGCCGCCGCAGCCGATCAACTCGCGATTCCAGCTGCACGACGGTTACATCGAGGCACGCAACGACAACGTGTTCCGCCGCACACCGTTCGCCATGCTGGAAATCTTCGTACTGATGGCCCAGCAGCCGGAAATCAAAGGCGTGCGCGCCGACACCATTCGTCTGCTGCGAGAAAATCGCCACCTGATCGATGACGACTTCCGCAACGACATCCGCAATACCAGCCTGTTTATCGAGCTGTTCAAGTGCAAGATCGGCATCCACCGCAACCTGCGACGGATGAATCGTTACGGCATCCTCGGGCGCTACTTGCCCGAGTTCGGCTTTATTGTCGGGCAGATGCAGCACGATCTGTTTCACATCTATACGGTCGATGCTCACACCCTGAACCTGATCAAACACTTGCGTAAGTTGCAGTACACCCAGGTGTCGGAAAAATTCCCGCTGGCCAGCAAGCTCATGGGCAAACTGCCCAAACCCGAGCTGATCTACCTGGCCGGCCTGTACCACGACATCGGCAAGGGCCGGCACGGCGATCACTCGGAAATTGGTGCGGTGGATGCCGAAGCCTTTTGCCAGCGCCATCAGTTGCCGGTGTGGGACAGCCGCCTGATCGTCTGGCTGGTGCAGAACCATTTGGTGATGTCGACCACCGCCCAGCGCAAGGATTTGTCCGACCCGCAGGTCATCCACGATTTCGCGCAGATCGTCGGCGACGAAACCCACCTCGATTATCTGTACGTGCTGACCGTCGCTGACATCAACGCCACCAACCCGACGCTGTGGAATTCCTGGCGCGCCAGTCTGTTGCGCCAGCTCTACACCGAGACCAAGCGAGCCTTGCGCCGCGGCCTGGAAAACCCGGTGGACCGCGAAGAGCAGATTCGCCAGACCCAGAGCGCCGCACTGGACATTCTGGTGCGCGGCGGTACCGATCCGGATGACGTCGAGCAGCTGTGGGCGCAATTGGGCGATGACTACTTCCTGCGCCACACTGCCGGCGACGTGGCCTGGCACAGTGACGCGATTCTCCAGCAGCCGGCCGACGGCGGGCCGCTGGTACTGATCAAGGAAACTACTCAGCGCGAATTCGAAGGCGGAACGCAGATCTTCATCTACGCGCCGGACCAGCACGACTTCTTCGCCGTGACCGTGGCCGCGATGGACCAGCTCAACCTGAACATTCACGACGCCCGGGTCATCACCTCCAGCAGCCAGTTCACCCTCGACACCTACATCGTGCTCGACACCGACGGCGACTCGATTGGCGACAACCCGGCACGGGTCAAGCAAATCCGCGAAGGCCTGACCGATGCCCTACGCAACCCGGACGATTACCCGACGATCATCCAGCGTCGGGTGCCGCGCCAGCTCAAGCATTTCGCGTTTGCGCCACAGGTGACGATCCACAACGACGCCCAACGCCCGGTAACAGTGCTGGAGCTCAGCGCCCCGGATCGCCCCGGCCTGTTGGCGCGAATCGGCACGATTTTCCTGGAGTTCGACTTGTCGCTGCAAAACGCCAAGATCGCGACCCTCGGCGAACGCGTGGAAGACGTGTTTTTTATTACCGACGCGCACAATCAGCCGCTGTCCGACCCGCTGCTGTGCAGCCGCTTGCAGGATGCGATCGTCAAACAGCTCAGCGTCAGCCACGAACCCGATATCAAACTGTCGCACCTCAGCATCTAGCCGCGCGCCAGGATTCAGCCGCTTTGAACGAGACCCCGTACCGATGAACAACGCTCTGACCCAATTGCAGCCCTACCCGTTCGAGAAACTTCGCGCCCTGCTCGGCAGCGTCACGCCAAACCCGAACAAACGCGCCATCGCCCTGTCCATCGGCGAGCCGAAACACCGTTCGCCAAGCTTTGTCGCCGAAGCCTTGGCCAGCAATCTGGATCAGATGGCCGTGTACCCGACCACCCTCGGCATCCCAGCCCTGCGTGAAGCCATCGCTGCGTGGTGCGAACGTCGTTTCAGCGTTCCGAAGGGCTGGCTCGACCCGGCGCGTCATGTGCTGCCGGTCAACGGCACCCGTGAAGCGCTATTCGCCTTTACCCAGACCGTGGTCAACCGTGGCGACGACGCCCTGGTGGTCAGCCCGAACCCGTTCTATCAGATCTACGAAGGCGCGGCATTCCTTGCCGGGGCCAAGCCGCATTACCTGCCGTGCCTGGATGAAAACGGCTTCAACCCGGATTTCGATGCGGTTTCGCCAGACATCTGGAAACGCTGCCAGATCCTGTTCCTGTGCTCGCCGGGCAACCCGACCGGCGCCTTGATCCCGGTTGAAACCCTGAAGAAGCTGATCGCCCTGGCCGACCAATACGACTTCGTGATCGCCGCCGACGAGTGCTACAGCGAACTGTACTTCGACGAACAAACCCCGCCTGCCGGCTTGCTCAGCGCCTGCGTGGAACTGGGCCGCAAAGACTTCAAGCGTTGCGTGGTGTTCCACAGCCTGTCCAAGCGCTCCAACCTGCCGGGCCTGCGTTCAGGCTTCGTCGCCGGTGATGCGGACATTCTCAAAGGCTTCCTGCTGTATCGCACCTACCACGGCTGCGCGATGCCGGTTCAGACTCAACTGGCCAGCGTTGCTGCGTGGAATGACGAAGTGCACGTGCGCGCCAACCGTGCGTTGTATCGCGAAAAATACGATGCGGTGCTGGAAATCCTCAGCCCGGTGATGGACGTGCAGCGCCCTGACGGTGGTTTCTACTTATGGCCGAGCATTGGCGGTGATGATGAAGCGTTTTGCCGCGACCTGTTTGTCGAAGAGCATGTGACGGTGGTGCCAGGATCTTATTTGTCCCGTGCCGTCGACGGTGCCAACCCGGGTGCCGGTCGAGTACGCATGGCGCTGGTTGCGCCGCTGGCCGAATGTGTTGAAGCCGCAGAGCGAATTCGCGCATTCATACAGCGCCGCAATTAACGCGGACCTGTAGATACTCTGTTCACGGTCAAGCATTCGCGAGATGTTTTTCGCTCAAAAGCTTGGCCGTATTAAATTCTTCTCCAGAGCGCATGAATAGCCGCTTCGCCGGTTTGCGCCAGGCGTCACGCACTTCATTGCGACGCTTGTCGTCCGGGCTTTTCTCATGACCACGCAGCATCAACGGCAAGGCACAAGGCCCGAACCCGCGGTATTAAGATGAATCATCAATCAACCTCTGCGCCGTGACCCATAAAGTAGAAAACACTCGCCAATACAATGCACAAAGACAAAACATAGAACATTACGTGAGGTGCATATAACGATAGCGCGACACCACACAATATGGGTCCGAGCGCAGCTCCAAGATTGGACAAGTTCTGAGCCCCGTAATAAACGCCTCGCATGTCCTCCGGTGCAATGAAATCAATAAATAGGTATTCCGCTGGAATAATGATGATTTCGCCCACGGTAAAAACAATCATGGCTACTATCCAGACGGCATGCATCTGTGCATAGCAAAAGCCCATGAGTCCAACCACAAAGAACAACATCCCCAACATCAACATGCGGAACAGGTTGTTCTGGTTAATCCGAGAGCCGATCAGGTATTGAAGACTGATGACCACACAGGCGTTGGTGGTCACCAGGTAGTTGATAATGCGATAGGTGTTTTCCGGGTCACTCGTCACGATCAGGTATTGCGACAGATAGGCAGTGAACTGCCCGAACACGACTGCACTGAGAATTCCCCCAATCGTAAAGCAGACCAACCGGTAGTTACTCAACAAATGGACCAGCACACTGGCAAAACCGTTACCCGAACGCTCAACGCCCGCCGGGCGGGGGATCTGCCCACCCAACACCCCATACAGCACTACAAAGGCAACCCCGATCAAGGCCGCCGCCGCAAAGGGCAGACTGGGGCTGATTTTCGCGAGCAGCATGCCGAGAAAAGGGCCGATGGCGTAACCGACGTTGGTCAGCGTGTACTTGATAGAGAACACGCCTCCCCTCTTGTCCGGCGCCACCAGGAAACCTATTCCAGATTTCACTGCGATATCGATCACCGCATAGGACAGGTTCACCACCACGATAGCAATGATGAACGGCACCAGGCTGGTTACTTGAAAGGCCAACGCGAAGGCCAGTGCGAACACCGTGGCTGCGCCGAGCATGATCCGATAATTGGAAAACCTGTCCACCAAGAAGCCGCCATATACGCCAAGAATCGAACTGACGATCAGCGACCCGCCAACCGCGAGACCAATATCCGCTACTCCCAGACCGAAGGCCTGGGAGAAGTACACGACCAGATAGGGCAAAGCCAGTGCCCGTGCAATGGTCAATATAAAGGTCGCCAACAGCAGCAAAATCACAGGTCTCTCATAGACCTTGGCCCCGCCTTGAATCGCCAGCCCCCCCGAGACATCCTTCATTCCAGCATTTCCTTGTAGACGTATGGCTCGTGCTCACGCAGCAACTGAATACTGGTCTGAATGGCTACACGGTCGTTGTTCAGAATGAAAACGTGGCCGGGGCAGTTTTCCAGGGAGATAGTTTCCTTGAGGATCCCTTCATCCTGGATTTTTATACTGTGCACGCCAGGGATCGCCTTCCAGGGCGTAATGTCCGGCGTACGCTTGATCGGCCCAGCTTGGCGAGCGATCAGGAACACACAACTGGATTGAAAGTAGAGTTTGTTTCTTGGCCGCTGCCGGTATTCGAGAAACGCTTGCGGGTTAATCAGCGAGTCAATCCAAAGACTCAACTGGTTATGCCCAGGGCTTCGCTGACATAGTGCAGACCGTCGACACTCACGGTGTTGACGCAGTATTCGATGTCCACATCCTTAGACTTGCTAAGCAACAACTCGGATTTGAAATCTGAATTGTCCAGGTATTGCCTCGTGCATCTCGAACTTAACGTCGTCAGCATCCTTGCCTCATCGTTCAATAGGTCATTTATATGGAGTTTGCTAATAGCGTATCGCTGACTGATGCTCGAGTACCAAGCTTACTGTGGAATGGCGTTCTGATTTATGATGGTTTTTACCAGATTGGTGGAACTGAATTCATGAATACAGGATGTCTATGTTTTCCTCCGAACGCTTGAAAGGTATCGATGTGTTTGTCTGCGTCTCGGAATCCGGCAGCTTCAAGGCCGCCGCCGAGAAAATGAATTTGACGGGCTCTGCAATCAGTAAAAGCATTGCTCGGCTGGAGAGCAGGTTGGGGACTCGGCTGTTCCATCGCACGACACGACGCTTGTCGCTGACCGATGCGGGGATTGCTTTCTATCGCACATGCACCAGTGTGCTTGCAGACCTCGAAGAGGCCGAGCTTTCGCTACAGGCCGAAAATACCGAGCCGTGTGGCAGGATTCGAATTGACCTTCCAGGTGCTTTCGGTCGTGCGCAAGTACTTCCAATCATCCTGCGGTTTGTTCAGGATCATCCGTTGCTGATACCGCACATTTCCTTCTCGGACGGATTGATCGACCCTTTCCAGCAAGGTGTGGACGTTGTTATACGCATAGGTGGTTCGGATGTCTGGCCCGATACAGTGGGGCATCGTTACCTGACCAGTGAATGGCATACCTTCTGTGCATCGCCCGCGTATTTGGCCAAGCATGGCATCCCCCTGACTGATCGTGATCTGGAGCATCACCAGTGCATCGCGTATGGCTGGGTGGACGGAAACGTGACCCCGTGGAACTTCGCAGGAGACCACCCCTACGCAACGAAACGCAGGCAGGTACCCGCTCAGTTCGTGGTGGGCAATGGCGAGGGTTTGTTGATGGCGGTAGCAGCGGGCAGCGGTATCGCGCAGTTGCCGTCGTGGTTGATTAAGCGAGAGCTGGAAGAGGGGACATTGGTGGAAGTGCTTCCCCATCTAGCAACCGAGGGAATGGCGATCAATCTCGCCTGGATGAAAAGTCGTCAAGCGCTTCCCAAGGTCAGTGCTTTGCTAGAGGTGCTTGCTGCCAGCTTGACGCCGACGGGAGGTATATCGGGTAGTCCTGGGCGACCGTGACGCTTTGGGCAGTAGTTACACCAATGTCGCAGGCCAACGCCTGAGCGCCATGACCAACGGACAAACCCGACTACGACCGACGCGAAACCGTCCGGTCATGGCATAATCCGTCACCTTTAATTTCCAGCACCTGCAAAGGGGGCAATTCCTTGACCGTTTCAAGCAAAACGTTGCACCTTTTCGGCATCAAAGCCTGCGACACCATGAAAAAGGCGCGCACCTGGCTCGATGAACACGCTGTCAGCTATGACTTTTATGATTACAAGGCGGTCGGAATCGACCGTGAACACCTGACCCAATGGTGCGACGAGCACGGCTGGCAAGTGGTGTTGAACCGTGCAGGCACGACCTTTCGCAAGCTCGACGACGAACGCAAAGCCGATCTCGACCAGCCGAAAGCCATTGAACTGATGCTCGCACAACCCTCGATGATCAAGCGCCCGGTGCTTGATCTCGGTGAACGAACCCTGATTGGCTTCAAGCCAGATATCTACGCGGCAGCGCTCAAGTAAGGCAGCCCGTTCCATTTTGTTAGAGGTATCAACATGTCCACTACTCTGTTCAGCCTGGCCTTTGGTGTCGGCACTCAAAACCGTCAAGGCGCATGGCTGGAAGTGTTTTACGCGCAGCCACTGCTCAACCCGTCGGCCGAACTGGTCGCAGCCATCGCACCTGTTCTGGGCTACACCGAAGGCAATCAGGCCATCGCGTTCAGCACCGCTCAAGCTTCGCAACTGGCCGAAGCCCTGAAAAGCGTCGACGCTGCCCAGGCTGCATTGCTGACTCGTCTGGCCGAGAGCCACAAGCCGCTGGTCGCGACCCTTCTGGCCGAAGACGCTCAGTTGACCTCCACCCCCGAGGCTTACCTGAAGCTGCACCTGCTGTCCCATCGCCTGGTCAAGCCGCATGGCCTGAACCTGGCCGGCGTGTTCCCTCTGCTGCCGAACGTGGCGTGGACCAGCCAGGGCGCGATCGACCTGGCCGAACTGGCCGAGCATCAACTCGAAGCCCGTCTGCGCGGCGAGCTTCTGGAAGTGTTCTCGGTGGACAAGTTCCCGAAAATGACCGACTACGTGGTTCCGGCCGGCGTGCGTATCGCGGACGCGGCACGTATCCGTCTGGGCGCTTACGTCGGCGAAGGCACCACCGTGATGCACGAAGGTTTCGTCAACTTCAACGCCGGCACCGAAGGCCCGGGCATGATCGAAGGTCGCGTGTCGGCTGGCGTGTTCGTCGGCAAGGGTTCGGACCTGGGCGGCGGTTGTTCGACCATGGGCACCCTGTCGGGCGGCGGCAACATCGTGATCAAGGTCGGCGAAGGCTGCCTGATCGGCGCCAACGCCGGTATCGGTATCCCGCTGGGTGACCGCAACACCGTTGAATCGGGCCTGTACGTGACCGCTGGTACCAAAGTGGCGCTGCTGGACGAGCACAACAAGCTGGTCAAAGTCGTGAAGGCCCGTGAACTGGCCGGTCAACCTGACCTGTTGTTCCGTCGCAATTCGGAGACCGGCGCCGTGGAATGCAAAACCCACAAATCGGCCATCGAACTGAACGAAGCGCTGCACGCTCACAACTAAGCAGCGACTCAAACGATCACCTGTGCCCTGCACTTGTAGGAGCGAGCGATGCGGCGACCCGACTTGCCCGCGAAGGCGCCATCACTGACGCCAAAAGCTTCGCGAGCAAGCTTCGCTCCTACAGGGAAGGTCAGGCGTACACCCGCCCATGTTTAACAGGGCCCGATAGCATGATGATTGCCTCCCCCTGGCGCGCCGATTTTCCGGCCATCGCCGCATTGCAACGGCAAGACCAGACGTATCTGGACAACGCCGCCACCACGCAAAAACCTCAAGCCCTGCTGGATGCCTTGGCGCATTACTACGCCAACGGCGCGGCCAACGTGCATCGGGCGCAACATTTGCCCGGCGCCCACGCCACCCAGGCGTTCGAGGCCAGCCGCAGCAAAGTCGCCCATTGGCTCAATGCCGGCGATTGCGGGCAGATCATCTTTACCCATGGCACAACGTCTGCGCTGAACCTCCTGGCTTATGGCCTGGAACATCTTTTCAATCCGGGCGATGAAATTGTCATCAGCGCCCTGGAGCATCACGCCAATCTGTTGCCGTGGCAGCAGCTTGCCCTCCGTTGCGAGCTGAAGCTGGTGATCCTGCCGCTGGATGCCGACGGTTTGATCGACCTTGATGCCGCCGCGCAGTTGATCGGTCCGCAAACCCGTTTGCTGGCGGTCAGTCAGCTGTCCAACGTCCTCGGTGCCTGGCAGCCGTTGCCCGCGCTGTTGGCGATGGCCCAGGCGCACAACGCGCTGACCGTGGTCGATGGCGCTCAAGGCGTGGTCCATGGTCGGCATGACGTGCAGGCGCTGGGTTGCGATTTTTATGTGTTTTCCAGCCACAAGCTCTATGGCCCCGAGGGTCTGGGCGTACTGTTCGGGCGCAATGAAGCGCTTGAGCAACTGAGTCATTGGCAATTCGGCGGTGAAATGGTGCTGGACGCGGATTACCACAGCGCTCGCTTTCGCCCAGCGCCACTGGGGTTCGAGGCAGGAACGCCGCCGATCGCCAGTGTGATCGGTCTGGGCGCGACCCTGGATTATCTGGCGGGGCTCAATCAGGACGCCGTGATTGCCCATGAAGCAGCGCTGCATGACTATCTGCTCAAAGGCCTTGAAGCGCGCAACGGCATTCGGTTGCTGGGCAAGCCGCAGCTGGCGCTGGCCAGTTTTGTCGTCGAGGGTGTGCATAACTCTGATTTGGCGCACTTGCTGACGGAACAGGGGATCGCGGTGCGCGCCGGTCATCATTGCGCTATGCCGTTGCTCAAGCGTTTTGAGCTGGCCGGGGCGATTCGGGTGTCGTTGGCGCTGTACAACGATTCCGAAGACCTGGAGCGATTCTTTGAAGCGCTGGATCAGGCGTTGGAGTTGCTGCG
This sequence comes from Pseudomonas sp. Hz4, assembly GCF_054898165.1. Classification (NCBI taxonomy): domain Bacteria; kingdom Pseudomonadati; phylum Pseudomonadota; class Gammaproteobacteria; order Pseudomonadales; family Pseudomonadaceae; genus Pseudomonas; species Pseudomonas sp. Hz4. The sequence continues at coordinate 4,893,951 of NZ_CM142719.1, forward strand.
ATGAGCTTGCCCGCCGATGCCGCTACGGCGCTGGAAACCTTTCAGAATGCCGCTGGCTGGGAACAGCGGGCGCGTCTGTTGATGCAGTGGGGCGACCGACTGCCGGTGTTGAGCGATGTGGATAAGGTCGACGCCAACCGTGTACATGGCTGCGAAAGTCAGGTGTGGTTGGTGGGCGAGTTGCAGGAAGGCCACTGGCAGTTTGCCGCGAGCAGTGATGCGCGGTTGATTCGCGGGTTGGTGGCGCTGTTGCTGGCGCGGGTTAACGGGTTATCGGCTGTCGAGTTGCAGCAGGTGGATTTGCCGGAGTGGTTTAATCAGCTTGGATTGAGCCGGCAGTTGTCGCCGTCGCGCAGTAATGGCCTGAATGCCGTATTACAGCGAATGCGTGAACTCGCCGCCGACTGATCGTTCCCACGCTCTGCGTGGGAATGCCTCCACGGACGCTCCGCGTTCGGCTTTTGAAGGGACGCGGAGCGTCCCAGGCTGCATTCCCACGCAGAGCGTGGGAACGATCACCGCTCAGACAGGTTTGACCCTATCAGCCGGCCGCCGCACGCCGGCAACGATCTTATCCACAGCCTTGGTCGCCGCGACCATGCCAAATGTCGCCGTCACCATCATCACCGCACCAAACCCTCCAGCACAGTCAAGCTTCACACCATCACCGACAAAACTCTTCTGCAAGCAAATGCTGCCATCCGGTTTCGGATAGCGCAGTTGTTCGGTGGAAAACACACACGGCACGCTGTAATGACGGGTCACGGTACGGGAGAAGTTGTAGTCGCGGCGCAATGTGGAGCGCACTTTCGAGGCCAGTGGATCATTGAATGTCCGGTTCAAGTCGCAGACCTGAATCAGCGTCGGATCAATCTGCCCGCCCGCACCGCCGGTGGTGATGATCTGGATCTTGCGGCGCTTGCACCAGGCGATCAGTGCAGCCTTGGCATTCACACTGTCGATGCAGTCGATCACGCAGTCGATGTTCGGCGTGATGTACTCGGCCATGGTCTCGCGGGTCACGAAATCCGCCACGGCGTGCACCGTGCAGTCCGGGTTGATCCCGCGCAGGCGCTCGGCCATCACGTCGACCTTGGGTTTGCCGACGGTGCTGTCGAGCGCATGCAGTTGACGGTTGGCGTTGCTGACACAGACGTCGTCCAGGTCAAACAGCGAAATCTCGCCCACACCACACCGGGCAACGGCTTCCGCCGCCCAGGAACCGACGCCACCAACGCCGACGATCGCCACGTGGGCCGCGCGCAGGCGCTCCAGGCCGTCGATGCCATACAAACGGGCGATGCCTGCAAACCGCGGATCTTCTGTACTCATGACCATTACCCCAAAAACCGGCGCGCATTATAGGGCTACGCAGCCACAAGTTCTAAGTTACACGCGACAAAGTGAAAGAACTTTAATGAAACCGGATTGCCCAACGTCAAGCTTTTCCCTGCCTGCTGTACGGTAAGTGAAAGCACGGTGTAGGATGCGCGCCCCCGGCCTCTTGGCAACCAGCCGCCGACCGTTCCTTCGTTCTGCAGCCCCTGGAACCTGAAATAGCTATGTCATCGCGTAAATTTGGACTCAACCTGGTCGTGGTGCTCGCCATCGCTGCCTTGTTTACCGGCTTCTGGGCGCTGATCAATCGCCCGGTCACCGCCCCGAACTGGCCTGAACAAATCTCCGGCTTTTCGTACTCGCCGTTCCAGCAAGGCCAGTACCCACAAAAAGAACAGTATCCGACCGACGATGAAATGCGTCGCGATCTGGAGATCATGAGCAAGCTGACGGACAACATCCGTACTTATTCGGTCGACGGCACGTTGGGCGATATTCCCAAGCTCGCCGAAGAGTTCGGTTTGCGCGTGACGCTGGGTATCTGGATCAGCCCGGATCTTGTGCGCAACGAGCGTGAAATCCTGCGCGCCATCGACCTGGCCAATACCTCCCGCAGCGTGGTTCGCGTGGTGGTGGGTAACGAGGCGATCTTCCGTAAGGAAATTACCGCCGCGGAGCTCAGCATTATTCTGGATCGCGTCCGCGCGGCAGTGAAAGTGCCGGTGACCACCTCCGAGCAATGGCACGTCTGGGAAGAAAACCCGAGCCTGGCCAAGCACGTCGACCTGATCGCCGCTCACGTCTTGCCGTACTGGGAACATGTGCCGATGGAGCAGTCCGGGCAGTTCGTACTCGACCGCGCCCGCGACCTGAAAAAGATGTTCCCGAAAAAACCGCTGCTGCTGTCGGAAGTCGGCTGGCCAAGCAACGGTCGCATGCGCGGCGGTGCCGATGCGTCGCCGGCAGACCAGGCGATTTACCTGCGCACACTGGTCAACAAGCTCAACCGCCAGGGTTTCAACTACTTCGTGATCGAAGCGTTTGACCAACCCTGGAAAGCCAGCGACGAAGGCTCGGTAGGCGCCTATTGGGGCGTGTTCAACGCCGCTCGTCAGCAGAAATTCAACTTCGAAGGCCCGGTCGTCGCCATTCCGCAATGGCGCGTGCTCGCCGTCGGTTCGGTGGTGTTGGCCCTGCTCTCCCTGACCTTGCTGATGATCGACGGTTCGGCCCTGCGTCAACGCGGCCGTACCTTCCTGACCTTCATCGCGTTCCTTTGCGGTTCGGTGCTGGTGTGGATCGGTTACGACTACAGCCTCCAATACAGCACCTGGTTCAGCCTGACGGTGGGCTTCCTCCTTGCCCTCGGCGCGCTCGGGGTGTTTATCGTGCTGCTGACCGAGGCCCACGAATTGGCTGAGGCGGTCTGGACCCACAAACGCCGGCGTGAATTCCTGCCGGTGGTGGGCGATTCGGACTACCGACCGAAAGTCTCGATTCACGTACCTTGCTACAACGAGCCGCCGGAGATGGTCAAACAGACCCTCAATGCCTTGGCCAACCTCGACTATCCGGACTTCGAAGTTCTGATCATCGACAACAACACCAAGGACCCGGCGGTCTGGGAACCTGTGCGCGATTATTGCAAAATCCTGGGCCCGCGCTTCAAGTTCTTCCACGTTGCGCCGTTGGCTGGTTTCAAGGGCGGCGCGCTGAATTACCTGATTCCGCACACCGCCAAGGATGCCGAAGTGATTGCGGTCATCGACTCGGACTACTGCGTCGACCCAAACTGGCTCAAGCACATGGTGCCGCACTTCGCCGATCCGAAAATCGCCGTGGTGCAGTCGCCACAGGATTACCGCGACCAGAACGAAAGCACCTTCAAGAAGCTCTGCTACGCGGAATACAAAGGCTTCTTCCACATCGGCATGGTTACCCGTAACGACCGTGACGCAATCATCCAGCACGGCACCATGACCATGACCCGGCGTTCGGTGCTCGAGGAACTCGGCTGGGCTGACTGGTGCATCTGTGAAGACGCCGAGTTGGGTCTGCGCGTGTTCGAAAAAGGTCTGTCGGCGGCGTATTACCACACCAGCTACGGCAAAGGCCTGATGCCCGATACCTTTATCGACTTTAAGAAACAGCGCTTCCGCTGGGCCTATGGCGCGATTCAGATCATCAAGCGTCACACCACCAGCCTGTTGCGCGGCAAGGGTACCGAGCTGACCCGTGGCCAGCGATATCACTTCCTCGCGGGCTGGTTGCCGTGGGTGGCGGACGGCATGAACATCTTCTTCACCGTCGGCGCCCTATTGTGGTCGGCGGCGATGATCATCGTGCCGCAGCGGGTCGATCCGCCGTTGTTGATTTTCGCGATCCCGCCGCTGGCGCTGTTCGTGTTCAAGGTTGGCAAGATCATCTTCCTCTACCGTCGTGCGGTGGGGGTCAACCTGAAGGACGCTTTCTGCGCGGCTTTGGCCGGGTTGGCGTTGTCGCACACCATCGCCAAAGCGGTGCTGTACGGCTTCTTCACCAGCAGCATTCCGTTTTTCCGTACACCGAAGAACGCCGATAATCACGGCTTCTGGGTGGCGATTTCGGAGGCTCGCGAAGAAGTGTTCATCATGCTGCTGTTGTGGGGCGCGGCGCTGGGGATATACCTGGTGAACGGCATGCCGAGCAACGACATGCGTTTCTGGGTGACCATGTTGCTGGTGCAGTCGCTGCCATACCTGGCGGCGCTGATCATGGCGTTCTTGTCTTCTCTGCCAAAACCGGCAGCCGAGGCCGAGACTCTGCCAGCGGTCTAAATCGCGACAGATGTACTAAACGGCGGCCAGTGGCCGCCGTTTTGCTTTAAGATAACCGCCATTTTGCGCGCCTTACCCCCAGCTTTCGGAGTTCCCCATGACGGCCCACGCCGACCTTTCGCCGACCCTTCAACTCGCCATCGACCTGATCCGCCGTCCGTCCGTGACGCCGGTCGACGCCGATTGCCAGAAGCAGATGATGCAGCGCCTGGGCGATGCCGGTTTTGCGCTTGAGCCCATGCGTATCGAAGATGTGGATAACTTCTGGGCGATCCACGGCAAACACGACGGTCCGGTGCTGTGCTTCGCCGGCCACACCGACGTGGTGCCGACCGGCCCGGTGACCGCCTGGCAGATCGACCCGTTCAACGCGGTGATCGACGAACACGGCATGCTCTGCGGCCGTGGTGCGGCGGACATGAAAGGCAGCCTCGCGTCCATGACCGTGGCGGCCGAGCGTTTCGTCACCGACTACCCGGACCACAAGGGCAAGGTCGCTTTCCTGATCACCAGCGACGAAGAAGGCCCGGCGCACCACGGCACCAAGGCTGTGGTTGAACGCCTTGCCGCTCGTAAGGAACGCCTGGACTGGTGCATCGTCGGCGAACCGTCGAGCACCACGTTGGTGGGTGATGTGGTGAAGAACGGCCGTCGCGGTTCCCTCGGCGCCAAGCTGACCGTGCGCGGTGTGCAGGGTCACGTGGCGTATCCGCACCTGGCGAAGAACCCGATCCACCTCACCGCCCCGGCGCTGGCTGAGCTGGCCGCCGAGCATTGGGACCACGGCAACGACTTCTTCCCGCCGACCAGCTTCCAGATTTCCAACGTGAATTCCGGCACCGGTGCGACCAATGTGATTCCGGGTGATTTGGTGGCAGTATTCAACTTCCGCTTCTCCACTGAATCCACCGTCGAAGGCCTGCAAAAGCGCGTTGCCGACATCCTCGACAAACATGGCCTGGACTGGCACATCGACTGGGCGCTGTCCGGCCTGCCGTTCCTGACCGAGCCGGGCGCGTTGCTGGATGCCGTCGCGTCGAGCATCAAGGACATCACTGGTCGCGAAACCAAAGCCTCCACCAGCGGTGGCACCTCCGACGGGCGCTTCATCGCGACCATGGGCACTCAGGTGGTTGAACTGGGCCCGGTCAACGCGACGATCCACCAGGTCAACGAGCGTGTGCTGGCCGCCGACCTCGATGTGCTGACCGAAATCTACTACCAGACCCTGATCAAGTTGCTCGCCTGATGCTCGCCTGCCCGATCTGCAGCGAACCGCTGAACGCGGTGGACAACGGCGTGGCCTGCCCCGCTGGGCATCGTTTCGACCGCGCTCGTCAGGGTTACCTGAACCTGCTGCCGGTGCAGCACAAAAACAGCCGCGACCCTGGGGATAACCTGGCGATGGTCGAAGCCCGGCGAGATTTTCTGAACGCTGGTCATTACGCACCGGTGGCCAAGCGTCTGGCCGAACTGGCTGCGCAATACGCACCCCAGCGCTGGCTGGACATCGGTTGTGGCGAGGGTTACTACACCGCGCAAATCGCCGATGCCGTGCCGAACGCCGACGGTTACGCGCTGGATATTTCCCGGGAAGCCGTCAAACGCGCCTGCAAACGCAACCCGCAACTGACCTGGTTGATCGCCAGCATGGCGCGGGTGCCGTTGGCCTCGGGCAGCTGCCAGTTTCTCGCCAGCGTCTTCAGCCCGCTGGACTGGGAGGAAGCCAAACGCCTGCTCAGCCCCGGCGGCGGTCTGATGAAAGTCGGGCCGACCAGCGGCCATCTGATGGAATTGCGCGAGCGGCTGTACGACGAAGTGCGTGAGTACACCGACGACAAGCACCTGGCTCTGGTGCCGGAAGGCATGACGCTGCAACACAGTGAAACCCTGGAATTCAAACTGACGCTGGAAAAGGGTCAGGATCGCGCCAACCTGCTGGCCATGACGCCACACGGCTGGCGCGCCAGTGCTGAACGCCGGGCGGCGGTCATCGAACAGGTAGAGCCGTTCGAGGTCACTGTATCGATGCGCTACGATTATTTCGTACTTCAATAATTTTTGGTCTTGAGCAACGGCTCAAGGCCGGCTAAATCCGCGAATGGATTTTTCAGACCCGCAGTGAGGACATCCATGCGCCAACCCGATATCGAGATTTACCTGAAAGACGCCGACGTCGACTACAAGGCCATCGCGGCCTGGCTCGGCGAAGCTTTGGGCCCATGCACCGACTGGGTTCAGAAAGGCCAGACCTATAAGTGCAAGGCCGGCAACGTGCCCGTGACCTGGCTACCGAAAGCCGTGGGCAAATGGAACAGCCTGTACCTGGAAAGCGACCAGACCCCGTGGGAAGACGACATCGCCTGCGCCCGCGCTGCGTTTGCTGCGCTGAACGTTGAAGTGCGTTGCGCGCCGGGCAGTTGGGTTGAAGAAGAAGGTGAAGAGACAGCCGATCGCTGGATGCGCATCAGCGCTGATGGTGAAGAAGAAATCACCTGGAAAACCGCGTAATCACAGCATCAGGATCATTGGCGCTGAGCTATTTATCTCTCATTAAAAAACGCCCTTCAAGAAGCATCTTTTAATGAGAGAAGCCAGGATTACTGCTGGATAGCTTGATCTCCCGAATTAAAAGTGAAAGGTTTGCCCTGCAACTGCGCGAAATCAAGCCTCACCACGGGCACCCAAAGACCCGTTTTGTTTTTATACTTGGTCTGGTAAGTCTTTGCCTCCGCTAACGAGGTACTCACCTGGGCGTTGTAGAAAAACGCCTCAATGGGTAATTTCTGCCCTTCGTTCTGCGGCCAAAGATTGATCATCAGTTCGTTCCAGAACTCTTTTATATTGGCCGGACGATTTGCCCGCACGGTAATACTCGTGAGGAACTGAGCAGGATCGGCAGTGCTCAGGGAACATTGATATTGCTCATTGGGTATCGTTTTGGTGAAGGCATACCATTGTGCGGGTGTACGTACGTTCTTACTCGCGCAGGTGCTCAAGTCTCGAGCCACTACGCGCATTGGCTTGAACCCACACCCCTTGTCCAGCCGACCTGGAATCAACGTTGCACCATCCCATGCATAGATACACAGATATTCCATGATTTTCTTTTGAGGAATCGCTTCATCGGGGTTCAAAAAAATGAACCCGCTATTGTGATAGAGCGACTTCACATTGGCGTCTTTTCGCATAAATGAAAACGACACCGCGCCTAATGCGATCGCAGAGGGACTAGGATTCCACGGATCATAATTACCATTTTCAGTCGCACGGATGACTACGCCACTACAGTAATAAGCCGCATTGGCGCCGCAAAAGGCGGGGGTGGACTCATAGCGACGATTAATGTTCTCGACGGTTTTCGCGCCTGCCGACAGTGGCGCGACAATACGGACTGGCAACGCAGAAGAAGTAATCAAACTACCCGCGCCGCCCACCTTGTAGGTGTAGGTCAGGTTCACCGTGCGGTTGAGGTTCTCGGTGATCCACGCCTTGGGCAGGTTGAACGTAAGCACGTCGACAGTAGACACGGTCTGGATCGGCGCATCACGCAACGCCACACCAGTCAGGCGCACGCCGACGGTATCGCGGGTCGCCAACGTCGGGTAACGCACCTGCACAGTGGCATTGGCGCCCAGGGAGTCGGCATTCAACTCACCAGCCGGCGCTTCGACAACTTTGAACACCGTTTGGCCCTGAGCGCCAATCACACGGATGCTCAAGGGTGACGAGGTGATCAGATTGCCGGCGCCGCCCACCTTATAGGTGTAAGTCAAGGTCACCGTGCGATTGAGGTTCTCGGTAATCCACGCCTTGGGCAAGTTGAACGTAAGTACGCCGACCGTAGATACGGTCTGAATCGGTGCATCACGCAACGCCACGCCTGTCAGTCGAACACCGACGGTATCGCGGGTCGCTAGTGTCGGGTAACGCACCTGCACCGTTGCGTTATTACCAAGGGTGTCGACATTCAACTCACCCGCTGGTGCTTCGACCACTTTGAACACTGTGGCTTGCTGGGTAGTGAATACCTCGCTACCGTCCTGCCCCGGCAATGTCATGACCGAAGACATTGCCTGGCCGGAAGTCGGCAGTTCATGGTCGGATTGGATTCCTTGCGAATTGCAACCAGCCACAGTCAGCGCCAGCAAAAAGCCAATGATTCTCCACATGTCGATCACTCCCGACTTTCCTGCGCCAGCAGTTGCGAGCTCAGAGATTATTTACGCCGAGGTTAGGTTGGTGGAAAAAAGCAGTCTACTGTCAGATATGACAGGTGGTTGAGCATCCAGCATCAATGTAAGGATGAAAAATTACACTACGTGGATCGAGGAAGAAGGTGAAGAGACCGCGGATCGCTGGATGCGTATCAGCGCGGATGGTGAAGAAGAAATCACCTGGAAAACTGTTTAAAACCAGTACGCAAAACCTGTGGGAGCGAGCTTGCTCGCGATAGCGAACTGACATTCAACATTGATGTTGACTGAAAGGGCCTCATCGCGAGCAAGCTCGCTCCCACAGTGATTTTCGGTGATCCGTAAGATACGGTTTACAGCCCCACCACATCCTCAGCCTGCAAGCCTTTCTCGCCGGTCACCACCGCATATTCAACCTGCTGGCCTTCAGCCAACGAACGGTGTCCTTCGCCGCGGATCGCGCGGTAGTGCACGAACACGTCCACCCCGTCCTCGCGCTGAATGAAGCCGTAGCCCTTGGCGTCGTTGAACCACTTCACGTTGCCGGTTTCGCGCGTAGCCATGTATCAGTCCCTCTTCTTTTTATTTTGAGCGGCCGAGTATATGACAGCCGTCAAAACTCTCAACTCAACTTTACTTACCGCTTTTTTGCCGATTTTCGGCGAATACGGCACACTATCGCCCGCCCGAGCAAACGCTCGGTTTTATCCACTCACGCAGAAGCCGTATGACCCGTTCCCCGCTCCGCCGTCTTGTGTTTGGCACTCTGCGCCGACTGTTGTATCTCTGGGTTCGCTCGGAGACGATCAATCAGTCTTCGTTCACCCTCAACCTCGACCGCAGTCGTCCGGTGTTCTACGTCCTGCAAAACCCTTCGCTGACCGACCTTGCCGTGGTCGATACCGAGTGCAGCAAGGCCGGCCTGCCGCGCCCGGTGTTGCCGGTATCCGTAGGTACGCTGGTGGAACCCGCCGCGTTCTTTTACCTGACGCCGGAGCCCGACTGGCTCGGCCGCCAGGACAAACGTGGCGCGCCGCCGACCCTGACTCGCCTGGTCAGTGCCCTGAGCCAGAACGCCGCTGAAGATGCGCAGATCATTCCGGTCAGCGTGTTCTGGGGTCAGTCGCCGGACAGCGAATCGAGCCCGTGGAAACTGCTCTTCGCCGACAGCTGGGCGGTCACCGGGCGTCTGCGCCGGTTGCTGAGCATCATCGTTCTGGGACGCAAGACCCGGGTGCAGTTCTCGGCGCCAATTCATCTGCGTGAGCTGATCGATCACAACAAGGGCCACGAGCGCACCGTGCGCATGGCCCAGCGAATTCTGCGGGTGCACTTCCGCAACCTGAAAGCCGCCGTGATCGGCCCGGACATTTCCCACCGTCGCAACCTGGTCAAGGGCCTGCTCAACCAGCCCCTGGTCAAGCAAGCGATCCTTGACGAAGCCGAGCGCGAAAACATCTCCCCGGAGAAAGCCAAGGCCCAGGCCCTGCGCTTTGGCAACGAAATCGCCTCGGACTACACCTACACCGCGATCCGCTTCCTGGAAGTGGTGCTGAGCTGGTTCTGGAACAAGATCTACGACGGGATCAAAGTCAACCACATCGAAGGCGTGCAGAAGGTCGCTCAGGGTCACGAAGTGATCTACGTGCCGTGCCATCGCAGCCACATTGACTACCTGCTGCTGTCCTACCTGCTGTTCCGCAACGGCCTGACCCCGCCGCACATTGCCGCCGGGATCAACCTCAACATGCCAGTCATCGGCAGCCTGCTGCGGCGCGGCGGTGCGTTCTTCATGCGCCGCACCTTCAAGGGCAACCCGCTCTACACCTCGGTGTTCAACGAATACCTGCACACCCTGTTCACCAAAGGCTTCCCGGTGGAGTACTTCGTCGAGGGTGGCCGCTCGCGCACCGGGCGCATGCTGCAACCGAAAACCGGCATGCTCGCGATCACCCTGCGCAGCTTCTTGCGTTCGTCGCGGATGCCGATCGTCTTCATCCCAGTCTACATCGGTTACGAGCGCGTGCTGGAAGGCCGGACCTACCTCGGCGAGCTGCGGGGTGCGAGCAAGAAAAAAGAATCGATCTTCGACATCTTCAAAGTCATCGGCGCCCTCAAGCAGCGCTTCGGCCAAGTGGCGGTGAACTTCGGCGAACCAATCAAACTGGCGGAATTTCTCGACAGCGAACAGCCGGACTGGCGTAAACAGGAACTCGGCCCGCAGTTCCAACCGGCCTGGCTCAACGAAACCACCCACCGCCTCGGCGAGAAAGTCGCACAGCATCTCAACGAAGCCGCGGCAATCAACCCGGTCAACCTCGTGGCCCTGGCGCTGCTGTCCACCAGCCGCCTGGCCCTGGATGATCGCGCCATGGCGCGGGTACTTGATCTGTATTTGGCGTTGTTGCGCAAGGTTCCTTACTCGCCACACACCACGTTGCCGGAAGGCGATGGCCGGGCGCTGATCGAGCACGTGAAGGACATGGATTTGTTGTCCGAGCAGAGCGATGCCCTGGGCAAGATTCTGTATCTGGACGAGCAGAACGCCGTCCTGATGACCTACTACCGCAACAACGTTTTGCACATTTTCGCCCTGCCCGCGCTACTGGCGAGTTTCTTCCAGAGCGCCTCGCGCATGAGCCGCGAACAGATCCTGCGCTACACCCGCGCACTCTATCCGTACCTGCAATCAGAGCTGTTCATTCGCTGGTCGCTGGACGAGCTGGATGCGGTGATCGATCAATGGCTCGAAGCGTTCGTCGAGCAAGGTCTGTTGCGTTTTGAGAATGACGTCTACCTGCGTCCGGCGCCGAGTTCGCGGCACTTTGTGCTGCTGACGCTGCTGTCGAAAAGCATCGCCCAGACCCTGCAACGCTTCTACATGACGGTCTCGCTGCTGCTCAACAGCGGCCAAAACAGCATCAGCGCCGAAGAGCTGGAAGACCTGTGCACGGTCATGGCCCAACGCCTGTCGATCCTCCATGGCCTGAACGCCCCGGAATTCTTCGACAAGAGCCTGTTCCGCCATTTCATCCAGACAATGCTCGACCTCGACGTGCTCAAGCGTGACGAGGCCGGCAAGCTGAGTTATCACGAACTGCTGGGAGAACTGGCGGAAGGTGCGGCCAAACGGGTGTTGTCGGCGGAGATTCGCTTGTCGATTCGTCAGGTTGCGCTGCATCGCAGTGAAGATGCGGCGGACCAAGTCGCAGCACCGGTGCAGACCGATTAAATTCCTACCGGCGCCAGGCTGTTTCTGGCGCCCTCGACCCACTGAAAATCCGCGTCGATGCCGCCCGCTAATTCTCTATTCGAACAAGGAAGCTGCCATGTTCCACCCTACCCTTCGCTTCGCCAGCCTGTGCGCAGGCTTGATGATCTCCGCCAGCGCGCTGGCGTTGTCACTCAGCGACCTGTCGCAAAAAGACGCCACCGGCGGCCTCAAGGATGCCCTGACCCAAGGCGCGCAACTGGCCGTGAAACAACTCGGCACGCCGGGCGGCTTCAGCAACAACCCGGACGTGAAAATCGAATTGCCGGGCAAGCTTGGCAAGGTCGCCAGCAAGATGAAAGCCTTCGGCATGGGCGCTCAGGTCGATCAGCTGGAAACCAGCATGAACAAAGCGGCGGAAACCGCCGTGACCCAGGCCCAGCCGATCCTGGTGGATGCGGTGAAGAAGATGACCGTGGAGGATGCCAAGGGCATTCTCAGCGGCGGTAAGGACTCCGCCACTCAGTACCTGAGCAAAACCAGCCGCGAACAGATCCGCGTGAAATTCCTGCCGATCGTCAAGCAAGCCACCGATCAGGTGGGCCTGGCCAAGCAGTACAACTCATTCGCAGGGCAAGCCGCGACGCTGGGTGTGTTGGACGCGAAGAACGCCAACATCGAAAGCTACGTGACCGAGCAGGCGTTGAACGGTTTGTTCGAGATGATCGGTAAACAGGAAGAAACCCTCCGCCAGAATCCTGCGGCGGCAGCGACCAGTCTGGCGAAGAAGGTGTTTGGTACGCTCTAATACTCTCTCCCGCTGATCGATCCCACGCTCTGCGTGGGATCGATCAGAACGGGGTTGTGTTTTGAGCCCGCAGAAAGAAGACCCACTCGCGACCGATCTTCCTTTTCTCAAACACCTCCAATTCGACCAACCCATTCAACGTGGCCGACGCGGTGTTGTAAGAGCAGTCCAGATTCTCTTTCACATTGACCGCCGTAAACTCCTTGGCCATGCCACTCTCGGCCACTTGGAATACAGCTCGCTGTTTCTCGGTCAATCGGTCAAAAAAACCGGACTCCAACAACCAGCGATCAAAGCTTTCGGCATACACCAGGCTTTTCCGATAAGCCTCGGTAAAACCGCTGACAGCCCGCAGGATGACCGAACACTGGAAATCGATGAAATAGGTCAGGTCCAGGTCATCAGCTTCAGTGTTCAGATACGACCTCCCGTATTTCACCGGCGCATTGCGCAGCAAAATACTGATAGCAATGTAGCGAAAGGCAGAGAAGTCATTCTTGAACATGAACCAATAAAACAACGCCCTTGCGACCCGGCCGTTGCCATCGCGGAACGGATGCTCATAGCCCAGAGCAAAATGCACTGCGATGCCTTTGATCAGTGGATGAAAGTAATCCACTTGATCGGGATCGTCATGGGGCTGATTGATCCACTTCGACAGCACCTGCAATCGTGACACCAGCCCCGCTGCAGGAGGCGGTGTATGAACGGTGTTGCCTTCGCCGTCCTGCACCACCACGTCATCGCTACCCCTGAATTCCCCCGGCGAATATTGCGCGTCATCAATGCCCTCGACGCCAACCCGGTGCATGGCTGAAATCAGCTCGACACTCAGGACCTCATAACGCTTTTCCCAAGCGAAGTTCATCATCTTGTAGTTGCCGATCACCATTCGCTCATCCGGTGTACGCGGCAGGCGTTTGCGCTTGAGCATGTCCTTGGCCACCCGCGTGGTGGTCGCCGCGCCTTCTAGCTGACTGCTGCTAATGGCTTCATCTTCGATCAAGTCATTCAACAAATAACTGAAATGCGCGTGTTCACCGATCTGACTGGTCATGTACTCCAGCGCGGCCGTTGTGCCTTGTCGATCGACGGCGGAAACAGCTTTCTGCGCCAGCGGCGTGAGCACGAAGTTGCCCCACCGTATTGGCTCGCCCAAGGGCAGAAGGCTCGAATACTGCGCTGCCCGGGCTTTCTTCACCAACGCCCAGCACAGATTCGAATCCAGCCCTGGCGCCCAGCGGTAGCGCAACTCATCGAAAGGCAGATAGCGCCCCTGATCGTCCAGCGGCTTCAGCAGGGCGAGGTAGTCCGAGAGGCGTTCCTTGTGGGGCGACTTTCCCAACAGGTCGAACACCGGGTCGGTCCTTCCCGTCAAAATGGGCGGCTTTTTCATAATCGATGTCTCAAAAACTCATGAAACCGAGTTTTGAGTACAGCATTCAGATCCCTCTGACTCAATATCAGAGGGATCTGAAATACACGTAGGAAATCAGACCGACTCTTTCTTGACCCTGAACCAAGCCGCATACAGCGCCGGCAAAAACAGCAACGTCAACGCCGTCGCCACAATCAACCCACCCATGATCGCCACCGCCATCGGCCCGAAGAACACGCTGCGTGACAGCGGAATCATCGCCAGCACCGCCGCGAGCGCAGTCAACACAATCGGCCGGAAACGCCGCACCGTAGCTTCGATAATCGCTTGCCACGGCTTGAGCCCGGCGGCGATGTCCTGCTCGATCTGGTCCACCAGAATCACCGAGTTACGCATGATCATCCCGGACAACGCGATGGTCCCAAGCATCGCCACAAAACCAAATGGCTGACGAAACACCATCAAGAACAGCGTCACACCAATCAAGCCCAGCGGCGCTGTAAGAAACACCATCACCGTGCGTGAGAAACTGCGCAGTTGCAGCATCAGCAACGTCAGCACCACCACGATGAAAAGCGGCACACCGGCCTTCACCGAATTCTGCCCGCGAGCCGAGTCCTCCACCGTGCCACCGACCTCCAGCAGATACCCGTCCGGTAGCTCGGCACGAACCGGATCGAGAGTCGGCATGATCTGCTGCACCAGCGTCGCCGGTTGTTCCTTGCCGTAAATGTCGGCGCGCACCGTCACGTTAGGCAAGCGGTTGCGGTGCCAGATGATGCCTTCTTCGAAACCGTATTCCAGCGTCGCGATCTGCGACAGCGCTACGCTGCGACCGTTGTCAGTCGGTACGGCCAGACTCGGCAGCAACGACAGCTCAGTGCGCTCATGCAACGTGCCGCGCAACAGAATCTCGATCAATTCGTTGTCTTCACGGTACTGGCTGACGCTGGAACCGGTCAGTGAGCTTTGCAGGAACTTCGACAGGTTCGCAGTGCTCACGCCAAGCGCCCGGGCACGGTCCTGATCAACGTTCAGATAAACAACTTTGCTCGGTTCCTCCCAGTCCAGATGGACGTTGGCCACGTGCGGATTCTCGCGAACCTTGGCCGCGACTTTACGAGCCAGCGCGCGGACTTCCTCGATGTGCTCACCGGTGACCCGGAACTGCACCGGATAGCCAACCGGCGGTCCGTTCTCCAGACGCGTAACCCGCGAACGCAGGGCCGGGAATTGTTCATTGAGGGTTTCGATCAGCCAGGTGCGCAGGGTTTCGCGCTCCTCGATGGTCTTGGCCAGGACTACAAACTGCGCGAAGCTCGCCGCAGGAAGTTGTTGATCCAGCGGTAGGTAAAAACGCGGCGAACCGGTGCCAACGTAAGCGACATAGTTATCGATACCGGCGTGATCCTTGAGCAGTGTTTCGAGGCGGTTGACCTCATCGCTGGTGTTGCTCAACGAGGCGCCTTCGGCCAGTTTCAAATCGACCATCAATTCCAGACGACCCGATGCCGGGAAAAACTGCTGTGGCACAAAGCGAAACAGGACGACAGAGCCGATAAACAACACGACCGTCAGGACAATGACCGTCTTGCGTCGCTGCACGCACCACTCCACCAGGCGTCTGACGCGCTGATAGAACGGCGTGTCATAAGGATCGGGCTGGCCGTCGCCGGTGCCGTGTTTGGCGGCATGAATTTTCGCCAGATCCGGCAGGAGCTTTTCCCCCAGATACGGCACAAACACCACGGCGGCAACCCACGAGGCCAGCAGCGCGATGGTCACCACCTGGAAGATCGAACGGGTGTATTCGCCGGTACCCGATTGCGCAGTGGCTATCGGCAGGAAGCCGGCAGCGGTGATCAGCGTACCGGTGAGCATCGGGAATGCGGTGCTGGTCCAGGCGTAACTGGCCGCCTTGATCCGGTCGAAACCCTGCTCCATTTTGATCGCCATCATTTCCACGGCGATGATCGCGTCGTCCACCAACAACCCCAGCGCCAGCACCAACGCCCCGAGGGAAATTTTGTGCAGGCCGATGCCGAGGTAATACATACAGGCGAAGGTCATCGCCAATACCAAAGGAATCGCCAGCGCTACCACCATGCCGGTGCGCACACCGAGGGAGAAAAAGCTCACCAGCAGGACGATTGCCAGCGCTTCCACCAGCACCTGAACAAATTCGCCGACGCTGCTTTTCACTGCGGCTGGCTGGTCGGAGACCTTGCGCAGCTGCATACCGGCAGGGAGATTTTTCTGGATCCGGTCGAACTCGATTTCCAGCGCCTTGCCCAGCACCAGAATGTCGCCACCGTCCTTCATCGCCACGGCCAGACCGATGGCATTTTGCGCCATGAAGCGCATGCGCGGCGCTGGCGGATCGTTGAATCCTCGATGCACATCCGCCACATCGGAGATGCGGAAGGTGCGATCTCCTACGCGAATCGGGAAGCTCTTGATCTCTTCGACTGTCTGAAAATTCCCCGAGACGCGTAGCTGCAAGCGTTCGCTGGTGGTCTCGAAGAACCCGGCGGTGGACATCGCATTCTGCTCTTCAAGGGCTTGCTGCACCGCCGCCAAAGGGAGACCCAGGGTGGCGAGTTTGACGTTGGAGAGTTCGATCCAGATCTTCTCGTCCTGTAACCCGAGCAGATCGACCTTGCCGACATCCTTGACCCGTTGCAGCTGAATCTGGACGCGGTCGGCGTAGTCCTTGAGCACCGCGTAATCAAAACCGTCGCCGGTCAGCGCGTAGATATTGCCAAACGTTGTGCCGAACTCATCATTGAAGAATGGCCCCTGGATGCCCGGTGGCAGGGTCTGGCGGATGTCGCTGATTTTCTTGCGAACCTGGTACCAGAGGGCCGGGATTTCCACCGAGTGCATGGAATCACGGGCGACGAAAGTCACTTGGGATTCACCCGGACGGGAGAACGAAACGATGCGCTCGTACTCGCCGGTTTCCATCAGTTTCTTTTCAATGCGCTCGGTGACCTGGCGCGACACTTCCTGCGCCGTGGCCCCCGGCCAAATGGTACGAATCACCATGGCCTTGAAGGTGAACGGCGGGTCTTCACTTTGGCCGAGTTTGGTGTAGGACAGTGCGCCGACAACTGCCAGCAGGAGCATCAGGAACAGTACGATCTGGCGATTACGCAGCGCCCATTCGGAAAGATTGAAACCCATCGGGGATTACTCCTTGTCCGCCAGATTGACCACGCGGTTGGAGCGATCCACCGGGCGCACTTGCTGCCCGTCATGAAGCACATGAACACCAGCCGCCACCACCCAATCGCTGGCGTTCAGGCCTTCGAGCACCGGCACGGTTTTCTCGCCGAAGGCACCGACCCGGACCGGGGCTTTTTTCAAAGTGTTGTTGGCGCCAAGCACCCAAACGTAGGTGGCACCGTTTTCCGCGGTGACGGCCGACAGTGGTACCGACAGCGACACCACGTCGGCGGTCTGGATAAACACTCGGGCGCTCTGACCGAGCTCTGCGGGGACCTTGCCGGTGGTGAAAGCGATGCGGGCGGCAAAGGTGCGCGATTTCGGATCGGCAGCAGGCGACAGTTCACGGATGCGCCCGGCGAAACGTTGGTCGGGTTGGGTCCAGAGTTCTACCGAGACTGGCTGACCCACCTTGAAACGGCCGAAACTTTGTTCCGGCAGGCTGATCGACACTTCGCGCTCGCCATCGGTGGCGAGGGTAAACACCGTTTGCCCGGCCGCCACGACTTGCCCGACTTCGACCGCACGCTTGGCCACCACGCCATCCTGAGGCGCACGCAGCACGGCGTAACTGGCCTGATTGGTCGAGACGTTGAATTCGGCTTTGATTTGCTTGAGGCGTGCTTCACCGGATCGGTAAAGATTTTCAGAATTGTCGTACTGCGAACGACTGACCATCTGACGGTCCATTAAGGTCTTGTAGCGATCACGCTCGGCACGCACCAGGCTCAGATTGGCCTCGGCAGCGGCGACCTGGGCACGGGTGGCTTCCAGTTGCAGGCGTACATCCTGAGGATCGAGCTCCGCCAACGGTTGGTCGGCCTTGACCCGCTGTCCCTCTTCGACCAGTCGTCGACTGACTTTACCGCCAATGCGAAACGCCAGGTCCGGCTCATACCGTGCGCGGACTTCACCGGGGAAACTTTCCATTGCCTGAACCGAAGGCTCTGGCTGCACGACCATGGCCGGACGAATGGTGACTTGAGGCGCCTCTTCGTGACCACACGCAGACAATAAAAACACCAGACTGACTGGCAACGCGAGGGGCAAGGCATAGCGGAACATGGTGAAGGACCTTTCGCTAATGGTGCTTGGAATAATTATACTGGGCGGTATGTTATTAATAGCAAACTCACCAGTCCAGTAATAAAAGCGCATATGCCTAACAATCTTTCAGCACCCAACGGCCCAGGCCGTCCCAAGGATTTGGCCAAGCGCCGAGCGATCCTTGATGCGGCGAAAATTCTGTTTTTGAGCAAGGGTTATGCGAATACCAGCATGGACGCCGTGGCGGCCGAGGCCGGTGTGTCGAAGCTGACGGTCTATAGCCATTTCGACGACAAGGAGACACTGTTCTCCGCCGCTGTGATGGCCAAGTGCGAAGAGCAGTTGCCGACGCTGTTTTTCGAATTGCCGGACGGCATTGCCGTAGAAACGGTGCTGCTGAACATCGCGCGCGGTTTTCATCAGCTGATCAACAGCGACGAATCGGTCAACCTGCATCGACTGATGATGACGCTGGGCAGCCAGGATCCGAAACTTTCGCTGATCTTCTTCGAGGCTGGGCCTGAGCGCATGCTGCATGGCATGGAGCGGTTGCTGATCAAGGTTGATCAGAGCGGTGCCTTGAGCATCGACAAACCGCGCAATGCGGCCGAGCATTTCTTCTGCTTGCTCAAGGGTGCGGGGAATTTCAGGCTGCTTTACGGGTGTGGCAAGCCGTTGACCGGGGATGCGGCCGAGAGCCATGTGCGGGAAGTGGTGCGGTTGTTTATGCGGGCTTATCGGCCCTAGCGATGATCGTTCCTACGCTCTGCGTGGGAACGATCGGTACACGGTCTTAAGGCTTCAGCGCCTTTTTCGGATAAATGTCATACCGGCTGGATTTGCCATCCAGCGCATGGCTCGGCTTCGGCCCTTCAATGCACGGTGCCTTGCGCGGCCGCTTGACCACCACCCGGTGGCTGGCCAGGGCCAACGCGGCTTCGAGCAACGCCGGCGCATCCGGGTCATCGCCGACCAGCGGCCGGAACAGGCGCATTTCCTTCTTAACCAAGGCAGTTTTCTCACGATGGGGAAACATCGGGTCGAGGTAGATCACCTGCGGCGGCTCGCCCTCCCAATTGCGCATCACCTCGATCGAATTGCCCTTGAGCAAGCGCATCCGCGCCACGATCGGCGCCACATCAAAGTCCTCCGCGCCGCGTGCCAGGCCATCTTCAAGCAAAGCGCCAATCAGCGGCTGACGCTCGATCAGGCTCATCTCGCAGCCCAGGCTCGCCAGCACGAACGCATCTTTGCCCAACCCCGCCGTGGCATCCAGCACCCGCGGACGCACGCCTTGGGCAACCCCGACAGCCTTGGCGATCATCTGACCGCTACCGCCGCCGTACAAACGGCGATGGGCCGCACCGCCCTCGACGAAGTCCACCCGCACCGGCCCCGGCGCGTCCGGGCCCAGTTGCTGCAGCTGTAAACCCTGTTCGCCCACCTGCAAGGCAAACTCGCCGTCATCCACCTGCATGGGCAAGCCCAGGCGCTCGGCCCATTGCTCGGCCTGTGGCTGAAACGCCGGGGCCGAAGCCTCGACATGGATGCGGCAGGCCGCGGGTTGCTCAATCATGGGAAAAGGTGCTCAAAAAATTAATGATCGGCAAAAAACGTCCGATAACAAAACTATCGAGCATTTTGCCAGACCTGAGCGTCGACCGAGAGAAATGTCAGACATTCAAACCACATCCGTAGGCTACCTATCGCGTCATGGCGATTATGGCCTGCAAAACTCCCAAGCACTGAGCGGCGTCAGTCACCTGTGGCAAGATTTCTTTGCCCAGGCCTTGGCCGAACAGTCGAGTGATGTGGTGCCTGCATGCGGGACTTTCCCACCGGTTGATCTTGAGAGCCCGGTCGAGCCGACCGTCGGCAGCGAGCTCTACGCACACATCATTTCCCAGCGCGAATGCGATGTGAAAGAAACCGAGGTCCGTCCGCCAGAGCCACTGTTCCTGCCGATTGCCGAATTCGACATGGACCTGGCCGACAAACCTTTCCCTCCGTTCCCGGCACAAGAAATCGTCGACCAACAGAAGCAACAGGACTTCGAAAGCGGTTGGGTCCGCCCGATCGTGCTCACGGCCGGTCAACCACTGCCAGCGCCTGGCGCCGCACCGCAACCGCAACCGCGCCCGCTGCACCTGCCAATCGCCGAATTCGAACTCGATCTGCTGGACAAGCCATTCCCGCCGTTCTCGCCCGAAGCGCGGGTGGAACAACAGAAACAACTGGATTTCGACAACGGCTGGGCTCGCCCGATCGTCCTGCAGAATCTGCGCATCGCCGCCTGACCTTCAATAACAGGCCCTCAGCGACACACCCACCACGGCCCGACATCCACATGAAAGTGATTGCGATGGGCGGCGTTGTAATCCGGGCTCAATACCACACTGAACATGTCGCAGGCGCCATCGCGGACCTGGCGTAAAAACTGTGCGTCCTGATTATCCTTCGGCCAATCCTTGAGCACGTTGATGGATCGGCCATCGGCCAAGCGGAAACCGGCGATATCCAGTGCATTGGCGCTGGCATGCTGGCTGCGTCTGCCGTTTTCGCGGCTGTAGACGTTGCGGCAGGCAAAGCTGCCGAGATGGTCGACACGCGTAACCGCTTGGCCGTACACCGCCTGTGCCGCCGGTTGCAGGGCGTGGTGTTCGAACAGGGCGAACGACACCGCCAGGCGACAACTGGCGAGGAAACTGCTGCTCAGGGCCACCTCGCCGCCTTGCACACGCAACGTGTTGATCAACGGGCACGTCGCGTCGGGGCTGTCGGCCTGATGGGTCACGCGCAATCCGGAGCTGCTCAGGGCTTGATCGCACAACTGCGGATCATCGCGCAGGCGCATCAGTTTGTAGCGGGTCAGAAAATTCGGCGCGGCCTTCACGTCCAGCGGCGCCCAAGGATTCCACTGGGATGGCAGAGAGATCCAGCCGCGCCAGACGCTCACGGCCGCCGCGCCCATGACCAACAACATTAACAGCAGCCACCACCGAAACCGCATCGTCAGCCTTTGAACAATTGATTGGCCTGGGCGTACGGCATGGATCGCGACGTGAACCCGAACGTGCCGGACGTTTTGATCTCTTCAGCAGCGCGGAAAAACTCGCCATACGCTGCCAGGGCCAGCGCCGAGCCGACGCTGATGCGTTTGACGCCCATTTCGCTCAACTGCTCGACCGTCAACTTCAGTCCGCCAGACATCAACACATTGACCGGCTTCGGCGCCACGGCGCGGACCACCGCCAACACGTCCTCAGCACTGCGCAGACCCGGCGCATAAAGTACGTTGGCACCCGCCTCTGCAAATGCCTGCAAGCGGCGAATGGTATCGGCGAGATCAGGATTGCCGTGCAGAAAGTTTTCGGCCCGGGCTGTCAGCACGAAAGGAAACGGCAAGCTGCGAGCTGCTGCCACGGCAGCCTCGATGCGTGCAACGGCATGCTCGAAGCAGTAAATCGGTGATTCTTCACGACCCGTGGCATCTTCGATCGAGCCGCCGACAGCTCCGGCCTCTGCTGCACGCAAAATACTCTGTGCGCATTCGGCTGGATCGTCAGCGAAGCCGTTTTCCAGATCGACCGCTACTGGCAGATCAGTTGCCGCGACAATCGCCCGAACGTTTGCCAAGGTGTCGTCCAGCGTCAGGCCGCCATCGGGGCGGGCGTTGGAAAAGGCGTAACCGGCACTGGTGGTCGCCAGCGCTTCGAAGCCAAGGCTGGCGAGCATTTTCGCCGAGCCGGCGTCCCACGGGTTGGGAATGACAAAAGCACCCTCGCGTTCGTGCAGTGCTTTGAACGCTTGGGCTCGAAGGGTTTGCGCATCCATTGGCAGGCTCCAGAAAAAGGCAAGGAATCCGCTTCAGAGCAGGCCAAGTTGCTCGGCAGCGGGCTCTCTGTATAGCTCAGGCAGCGGCGGCAGGCCAGGCAAACGCAGCATCAGTTGTGCGTGAAAACGTTGCGCCAGTTTGGCGGCCAGCAGATTGTCGGCGGTGTGCAGGAAGATATAAGGCGTGCGGCCCTCTTCGATCCACACGGCGATTTTCTCGACCCACGGCACCAGGAACGGGTCGTTGGCCTCAAGTTGCGGATGGCCGATGAAGCGCACCTGCGGACATTGCGTGAAGGCTGCCGGACGGGTCGGCACTCTAGGCTTTTTCGATTGGGCGTGAAGTACCGAGGCATCGGTCGATGTGCAGCTGAACAGCGCTCTGGGATCGAGGCAGATACGCTCGACCCCCCGATCCAGCAGCAGACGATTGAGCCTTCTCTCGGCATCGCCCTTGGCGAAAAATTCGCCATGCCGTACCTCAACTGCCAGAGGCCGCTCAAGCGCATCGATGAATCCGGCCAGTTCGGGCAATCGTTGCGGCGTGAAGCTTTTGGACAGTTGCAGCCACAGCGGTGAAACCCGTTCACCGAGGGGGCTGAGCAATTGCAGGAAGGTGTCGGCAGCGGTCAACTGTTCGCGCAGGTCACCGCTGTGGCTGATGTCACCTGGGAACTTGGCAGTGAAGCGAAAGTGTTCCGGCATGGTCTCGGCCCAACGCTGCACGGTGGTCGCAGCCGGGCTCGCGTAGAAGGTCGTATTGCCTTCCACGGCGTTGAACACTTGGGAATAGAGATTCAGAAATTCGGCGGGTTTGGCATCTGCCGGATAAAGATAGTCGCGCCAGGCGTTTTCACTCCAGGACGGGCAGCCCAGGTAGTAAGGCAGCAACATCAGATGTACAGGTCGAGGCCCAGCACATCCGTATCCCAATCGACGAAACCGGCGGTGCTCAGGTAGCTGGCGAGTGCCGTGGCGACGCTTTTGCTCATGGCGCGGTGGTAGATCATGTCTTGCTGACGAGCCGGGAGATTGCTCAGGCGTTGCGCGGAAGCTTTGGCGGCACGGGCGGCCAATTGCTCTTCGGAAGGAATTTCCAGCTCGCCGTCGATATCGACGTAGTCGTCATCCGCCACAGTGCCTTTGCGAGGCTTGCGCTTGATGGGGTAGGACTGGGAGGAAACGCCGTCTATACGCATGAGTACATGTCCGGTATCAGTAATGGCAGTTTAGTGGCACATAACCCACTTCGCAAACCGCCGAGTGATAACTAGAACACAGAAAATGGAAAAGGTTTAAAAGCGGGAGTGTAAATCGACGATTGGTTACATCCTTTAGATCGCCTTCGCGAAGGGGCCGACTCGAACGCTGGGAATTAACGTGCTTTGGGGGTGGCGACTTTATCGCGCAGGTACACCGGCTGCGCCTCATCAGCCACGATCGCTTCGCCGCGCGCCCAGGCAAAACGTGCCAGGGTCAGCAGGTCTTCAGCGTGAGGCAGCATGCCCGCATCCTGCCCGGTCAGGCTCACGGCGATACGCTCGGCATAACCCCAGCCAGTGCCGGCGCCAAACCACTCACCACTGGCATCAGCCGGTAACGCTGCCACTTCCGGCGGCAACACCGCTTCATTGCCGACCAGCCGCATCTCCCCCGCCGTTTCGCGGTAGCAACCCCAATACACTTCATCCATCCGCGCATCGATGGCGGCTGCGACCTGGCTCACGCCGTGTTCGCGATACGCCCGTTGCGCCAACACGGCCAGGTTCGACACCGGCAACACCGGGCGATCCAGCGCAAACGCCAGCCCCTGCACCACGCCGATGGCGATCCGCACACCCGTGAACGCACCCGGACCACGTCCGAAAGCGATGGCATCGACCGCTTGCAGGGTGGTGCCAGCGTCGGCCAGCAATTGCTGAATCATCGGCAGCAACTTCTGCGCATGCAGGCGCGGGATCACCTCGTAATGGCTCGTAACCTTGCCGTCATGCAGCAAGGCAACGGAGCAAGCTTCAGTCGCAGTGTCCAGGGCCAGCAAGGTGCTCATCGATGTTTCCGTAAGAGATGTCAGAAAAAGTGCGTCAGTATAAACAACTACGGCCCGCAAGCGGGCCGTAGAAGATGAAGCGATTCAGACTTTTCAGCTCAGTGCTTCAAGCACCTTGCCAGTGATCACTTCAACCGAGCCGACGCCAACGATGTGGCTGTACTTCGGCTTGCCCTGATCAGCGGCCAGGTTCTGGTAGAACGCTACCAGTGGCTTGGTCTGGGAATGGTAGACCGACAGGCGATGACGCACGGTTTCTTCGGTGTCGTCCTTGCGCTGCACCAGTGCTTCACCGGTGATGTCGTCTTTACCGGCGATTTTCGGCGGGTTGTAGACGGTGTGGTACACGCGGCCGCTGGCTTCGTGAACACGACGACCGGCGATACGCTGCACGATTTCTTCGTCGTCGACGGCGATTTCGACCACGTGATCCAACTCGACGCCGGCTTTCACCAGGGCTTCAGCCTGAGGAATGGTGCGCGGGAAACCGTCGAACAGAAAACCGTTCTCGCAATCGGCCTGGCTGATGCGTTCCTTGACCAGGTTGATGATCAGGTCATCGGAAACCAGACCACCGCTGTCCATGACGCTCTTGGCGATCAGGCCCAGTTCGGTGCCGGCCTTGACCGCGGCACGCAGCATGTCGCCGGTGGAAATTTGCGGGATACCGAATTTTTCGGTGATGAACTTAGCCTGAGTACCTTTACCGGCTCCGGGAGCTCCCAGCAGAATGACGCGCATCGATGTGCTCCTCAATTTTTTATATAGATAACGTCAGATTCGCCTCGTGGGGCCAATCTCAAAAAAAGGGTCGTGACCGCCCAAACGGTCAAAGGCTGATCAAGATACACAGCAGGCCCGGACCACACAAGCCGCCGAAAGTCGGAGAAACCCGCGCCTGATGTGGCCTTTCGTCGGGGTAACCCTAGTCGCAACCCCATCACTAACTGTCGCCTGGCAGCACTTTTCAACCCCTCGCCCACAGGCAACTCGACGCTCGCGCCGAGTGCCTTGACCCACGACGAAAACCTTAGCCGGTATTACGCAAACCGGCGGCAATCCCCGCCACAGACACCAGCAGCGCCTGTTCTACCGGGCTGCCCTGCGCCACTTCCTGTTGTCGCGAACGCGCCAACAACTCGGCCTGCAATAGATGAAGAGGGTCGAGGTAAGTGTTGCGCAAGCGGATGAATTCAAGCGTGGCTGGGCTATGTGCCAGTAGCTGCGACTGACCGGTCAGCCCCAGGACCACCGAACAGGCCTGCGACAATAGGTCGCGTAAATGCGCACCCAAAGGGAGCAGATCCGGCTCGACCAAGCGCTCATCGTAGGATCGGGCGATATCGGCATCGGCCTTGGCCAACACCATTTCCAGCATATCGATGCGCGTGCGGAAGAACGGCCACTGCTCGCGCATCTGCCCCAGCAGCTCGCCTTCACCACGCTCCAGCGCCTTGCTCAACGCTGCTTCCCAACCGAGCCAGGCCGGTAGCATCAGACGCGTCTGGGTCCAGCCGAAGATCCACGGGATCGCCCGCAGGCTTTCAATCCCGCCGGCGCGGCGCTTGGCCGGGCGACTGCCCAGTGGCAAGCGTCCCAGTTCCTGTTCTGGGGTGGACTGGCGGAAATACTCAACGAACTGCGGATTTTCCCGCACCACGGCGCGATAAGCGCTGACACCGTCAGCGGCCAATTCGTCCATCAAATGGCGCCAGGCAGGCTCCGGTGGAGGCGGCGGCAGCAAGGTCGCTTCCAATACCGCCGCCAGGTACAGATTGAGATTCTGCTCGGCGATGTCCGGTAGACCGAATTTGAAACGAATCATTTCCCCCTGCTCGGTGGTACGGAAACGCCCCGCCACCGAACCCGGCGGCTGCGACAGAATCGCCGCGTGCGCCGGACCGCCACCGCGACCCACGGTGCCGCCGCGACCGTGGAACAACAGCAATTCCACTTGCTGCTCGCGACAGATGTCTACCAAGCGCTCCTGCGCCCGATACTGCGCCCAGGCCGCCGCCGTCGTGCCGGCGTCCTTGGCCGAGTCGGAGTAGCCGATCATCACTTCCTGCGGCCCTTGCAGGCGCGCGCGATAACCCGGCAACAGCAACAGCTTTTCGATCACCGGGCCGGCGTTGTCGAGGTCGGCAAGGGTTTCGAACAACGGCACCACGCGCATCGGCCGCAACACGCCAGCCTCTTTGAGCAGCAGTTGCACGGCCAGCACGTCGGAAGCGGCGCCGGCCATGGAGATCACATAAGAACCGAGCGATGCGCCCGGTGCCGCGGCGATTTCCCGGCAGGTCGCCAGCACCTCGGCGGTGTCGGCCGACGGTTTGAAGTACGCCGGCAGCAACGGCCGCCGGTTATTCAGTTCGCGCATCAGGAAGGTGATGCGCTCCTCCTCGCTCCAGTCTTCGTAACGACCGAGGCCGAGGTAGTCAGTGACTTCAGTCATGGCCGCGGTATGTCGTGTCGAGTCCTGTCGCACATCAAGCCGCACCAGGAACAGCCCGAACGTCACCGCCCGGCGCAGGCAATCGAGCAGCGGCCCATCGGCGATCACGCCCATGCCGCACTCATGCAGCGAGTGGTAGCACAGCTCCAGCGGATCGAGCAGCTCGCGGTTGTTTTGCAACACATCGGCCGTTGCTGGCGTGGCCGTTGTCAATGAGGCGTGAGCCCAGTTACGCGTCGCACGCAGGCGCTCACGCAACTGTTTAAGGACCGCGCGGTAGGGTTCCGCGCTGTCCCCGGCCTTGGCCTTCAAATCGTCGCTGGCCTGCTGCATCGACAACTCGGCCGCCAGGCGATCGACATCACGCACGTACAAATCGGCGGCCATCCAACGTGCCAGCAGCAAGACTTCACGGGTGACGGCAGCCGTCACGTTCGGGTTGCCGTCCCGGTCGCCACCCATCCACGAAGCAAAGCGAATCGGTGCCGCTTCCAGCGGCAAATGCAGGCCGGTGGCGTCATGCAGCGCTTTATCGGCCTTGCGCAAATAGTTGGGGATCGCCTGCCACAGCGAATGCTCGATCACCGCGAAACCCCATTTGGCTTCATCGACGGGCGTCGGGCGGGTGCGGCGGATTTCTTCGGTGTGCCAGGCTTCGGCGATCAGGCGCTGCAACTTCGCGTGGATCTGCTCGCGCTCGGCAGTGGTCAGGTCGCGATGGTCCTGGGCGGCCAGCTGCGCGGCAATGGCGTCGTACTTCTGGATCAGCGTGCGGCGCGCCACTTCGGTCGGGTGTGCGGTGAGGACCAGTTCAATCTCCAGCCGCCCCAGTTGCCGGGCCAGGGATTCGGCGCCATGGCCTTCGGCAAGCAGGCGAGCCAGCAATTCCGGCAGTACCCGCGCTTCGAACGGCGCCGGCTGCGACTCTTCGCGACGGTGAATCAGCTGATATTGCTCGGCGATATTGGCCAGGTTGAGAAACTGGTTGAACGCCCGCGCCACCGGCAGCAACTCTTCTTCGCTCAATTGGTTGAGGCTGGCGCTCAGTTCAGCGTCCATCGAACCGCGACGGTCGGCTTTGGCGCCTTTGCGGATCTGCTCGATCTTGTCGAGAAAGCCGTCCCCGTACTGTTCACGAATGGTGTTGCCCAACAGCTCACCCAACAGGTGAACATCCTCGCGCAAGCGTGCATCAATATCGGTCATCAGCAGTTCTCCAGCGAAAATCCGGGTGACTTGGTGTCCATGCTCTTGAGTTAGAGAGTGCCGCTGTAAAGCGGTTCTTACAAGCAGACGAGGAAGGGAATGCTGTTTACCTGAGAAATTTTGGGATTGGGGATTGGGGATTGGGGATTGGGATTGGTGGGGTACATATCCGTTTCTGCGGTAACGGCGGCTAGTGGTTTCGCTTTTACAGCGAGTCACTTTCGAAAAGCGCGAAAGTAACCAAAGCGCTTCTGCCCCGCCATTCGGTGCCTCGCCTAGGCTCGGCATGCCCTCACTCCGGCATTGCTCCGGGGGCCCGCCGCCATCGGCCATCCATGGCCGGGGGCGGCTACCGCGGCATCCTTGCCGCGGTGCCCCCTGCGCAATACCTGCGTTCGGCCTCTGGGAAAGGGGCAACAGATCAAAATCAAAATCAAAAGCCAAAGCAACGGCAACGGCAACGGCAACGGCAACGGCAACGGCAACGGCAACGGCAACGGCAACGGCAACGGCAACGGCAACGGCAACGGCAACGGCAACGGCAACGGCAACGGCAACGGCAACGGCAACGGCAACGGCAACGGCAACGGCAACGGCAAGATCAACAGCTTCGCGAGCAAGCCCGCTCCCACATAAAGCAGATCGGCGTACAACTTTTGCTTCTCACCACTCAACAGGCCGAGCGTTAGCTCGCCTGCAGCTTTTGATCTTGATGCACCGCCCCATCGAGAGGCCGAGTGGAGGTTCTGCGCAGTGGGCAACCCGGCATGGATGCCGGGTTAGCCGCCCCCGGCCATGGATGGCCGATGGCGGCGGGCCCACGGAGCAGGACCGGAGCGAGGGCATGCCGAGCCTAGGCGAGGCACCGAACGAAAGGGGCAAAAGCGTTTGGTTACTTTGCGCTCTTCAAAGTGACTCGCTGTAAAAGCGAAACCGCCAGCAGCCATCACCGAAGAAACGGATATACACCCAATCCCCCAATGAACCCCGCCACAAATCAGTGTAAACGCCTGAAGCACCGAGGCAACGTTCACCATCAGACGACGAAGGGACTTTAAACCTTGGGCGTTAAAGCTAGTCTGAAGAGTAAGCCGTACAACGGCCGCCGCCAGCGATTGCCGGACACTGACACTGCCTGCCACAAGCAGGTGCGCAATGAGGTCACTATGAAAATCCGCGAGCTTGCCCATCACTGGGAAGAAAACGCCAAGGGTCGCCTGACCGATACCGGATACACGATTCATCTGGATGTGGAGGCCGCCGCACGGCTGGCGGCAATTATCGAGATGTACCCCAAACGACACCCCGAAGAACTGCTCGGCGAGCTGATCGGCGCCGCGCTTGAAGAGCTCGAAAAGAGCTTCCCGTATGTGAGGGGCTCAACGGTTGTAGCCACCGACGAAGAAGGTGATCCGCTGTACGAAGACGTCGGTCCAACTCCGCGCTTCCTCGCGTTGTCCCGTCGTCATTTGCACGATTTGTCGGCCGTTGACGACAAACAGAAACACTGATTACCGCGCTTCTTTCCCCCTCCAAAATGCATATTCCCGGGCTCGTTCAGGGCCGGGAGTACTGCTGCATATGATGGTAATACCCGAGTTAGAGCCTTGTCCGTTCGGTCAAAGTTTTTCAGGCAATGGGCCATATTCTCTGAACTTTTGAAAAACGCATCGGGTCACACCCATTAACCACGCCTGGGACGGCCGTTTCAAAACACCCCCGGAAATTGAAGGTTGCGGCTCCTTGCCCAGGATGGATTTTTAAGTTTTTCAGGAGTTATTCCAATGGAGTTGAAGACCATGAAAACCCGAACTGCCAAATCCTCGTTCCCACCTCTGCGTAGCCTGAAACTGGCTGCACTGGCAATCGCCAGCAGCCTCGTTCTGGCCGGATGTGCCGGCAACCCGCCAAGCGAGCAATTCGCCGTGACGGAATCGGCGGTCAACAGTGCCGTCAGTGCCGGCGGTACCGAATTCGCGGCAGTGGAAATGAAGTCCGCCCAGGACAAGCTCAAACAAGCCGAGATCGCCATGCACGACAAGAAGTATGACGAAGCCAAGATTCTGGCCGAACAGGCCGAGTGGGACGCTCGAGTGGCTGAACGCAAAGCCCAGGCGATTAAAGCCGAACTGGCGGTGAAGGACTCTCAGAAAGGGGTTCAGGAACTGCGTCAGGAAAGCCAGCGCACCGTGCAATAAGCGGCGCGGCACGACGTACTTCTTACTCGACTAAAAGGACGAAACCATGATGCGCAAACAATTGATGATCCCTGCCCTGCTGGCCGCAAGCGTTGCACTGGCCGCCTGCTCCACCCCGCCTAACGCGAACCTGGAACAGGCCCGTACCAACTACACCGGCCTGCAAACCAACCCGCAAGCCAGCAAAGTCGCGGCGCTGGAAACCAAAGAAGCCAGCGATTACCTGGACAAGGCCGACAAGGCTTACACGGACAGAGAGGACCAGGGCAAGGTCGACCAACTGGCATACCTGACCAACCAACGTGTTGAAGTGGCCAAGCAGACCATCGCGCTGCGCACCGCCGAAGCCAATCTGAAAAATGCCTCTGCGCAACGTGCCCAGGCCCGTCTGGACGCACGCGACGCGCAGATCAAGCAATTGCAGGACAGCCTGAACGCCAAGCAGACCGATCGCGGCACGCTGGTTACGTTCGGTGACGTGCTGTTCGCCACCAACAAGGCCGAGCTGAAATCCAGCGGTCTGGTGAATATCAACAAACTGGCCCAGTTCCTTCAGGAAAACCCGGACCGTAAAGTGATTATCGAAGGCTACACCGACAGCACGGGAGCGCCGAACTACAACCAGTCGCTGTCCGAACGCCGTGCGACTTCCGTGCAAGTGGCCTTGATCAAGATGGGTGTAGATCCAGCGCGCATCGTGGCCCAAGGTTATGGCAAGGAATACCCGGTGGCCGAGAACACCAGCGTTTCGGGTCGCGCGATGAACCGTCGGGTGGAAGTGACCATTTCCAACGACAACCAGCCGGTGATCCCGCGTTCGGCTATTAGCTCGAACTAAGCTTCGTCTGCTGAAACACAAAAGCCCCGCCTGATCTGATCAGGCGGGGCTTTTGTTTTTAAGATCAAAAGGCGCGTTACGGTTGCAGTTTCTGCGGGGTTTCCTGACCTATGCAGCGCACGGCTTTTTTCTTGTTGTTGACCAATACACCACTCAGGCCTTTCTGTTCGGTGTCGAACATCACCAGCACGCCATCGATGCACTGGGCGACTTGCGGGGCCGGCTCCAGGGAGACTTTGTAGTCTTCGCCCGGAACAGTCTTGAGCAGGGTGAAGTCGCTGAGCAACAGCGCATCTTCGGGTTTGGCGAAGTGCAGGTAGCCGTAGAACCACAGGGCCCCGACAGTGCCGAGGATGCTGCAGATACCGGTGATGATCAGCGGGATGGCGTTACGTTCTTCACTCATTGCGGACTCTCTGGTGGTTCATCTTCAGAATTTTTCGGCGCCGGGTAATTCGGGACTTCACCCAGTCGGCGCAAACCGTTGAAATATTGCGGGTCTTCGAGATAACGCAGCATGACTTTGCGCCAGACCGGGTCGGCGAACGTCTGCACATGACCCCCACGGGTCAGTTGCAGCACTCGCGGCGGCGGCGCAGCTTGATACAGACGGATGCCGTTGGAAAGGGGCACGATCGGATCGTCGATGCTGTGGTAGATCAGTTTGGACACGCCGCCCAGCTGCGCCATGGAATTGACCGCGCTGTCGCCGTCCGGTACCAGCCACGACAACGGCACCTGAAACATCCAAGTCAGCCAGGAATGGCTCAGGGCAAATTGACCGATACTGCGATAACTGGCAGGCACGCCGTCGAGGACGATGGCTTTGAGTCGTTTCTGGCGCTCGGGATGCTGAACCAGGTAATGCACGGCCATCGAACCGCCGAGGCTTTGCCCCAGGAGGATCAACGGCTTGCCCTTGACCTCGGGCGCCTGATCGAGCCATTTGAACGCGGCGTCGATGTCCTGATAGATCGCCGGCAGCGTCGGTTCACCCTCGGACAAACCATAACCGCGATAGTCCACCAGCAGCACTTGATAGCCTTCTTTGGGCAACCACCAACTCCCACCCAGATGCATGGGCAGATTGCCGCCGTTGCCGTGCAGATGCAGCACGGTGCCTTTGACCTCGACACCTTTTTTTGCCGGCAACCACCAGCCGTGCAGCTTAAGTCCGTCGGCGGTGATCAGGGTGACGTCGCGGAATTCGAGTTTGGCTTTTTCCGGGGTGAACAACTGGCCGGGCTCGGGGTAGAACAACAAAGAGCTGCAACCGCCGAGGGTCAGAAGCAGGCAGAAAATGCCGAGGATTCTCATCCGTTGAACCTCATATTTATTGATGATCGTTCCCACGCTCTGCGTGGGAATGCATTCCGTGATGCTCTGCGTCACAGTGGACGCGGAGCGCTCCATGGCGCCATTCCCACCAGAGCGTGGGAACGATCTATATCAAAGGATGTTTGAGTAATCCGCTTCGATCCGGTCCAGGCTCAGGTGATTGAGGAAGTTGGAGAAGCACATCCACGCCGACAGCGCGTTCAGGTCACGGAACTGATCCGGAAGATACTTCGGTGCCACCACTAGCCCTTCATCCACCAACTGGCGCAAGGTCCGCATGTCTTCGAGCGTGGTCTTGCCACAAAACAGCAGCGGGATCTGCTCGAGTTTGCCTTTACGCACGGCCAACTGAATGTAGTTGTAAACCATGATAAAGCCCTTGAGGTAGGACAAGTCTTTGGTAAATGGCAGCCCATTGGGCACCGAGCCGCGGAAAACCCGGCTGGCATTGCCGTAGCTTTCAGCCATTTCGAAACCCTGCTCGCGGAAGAACTCGAAGATTTGCATAAAGTCCGCGCCCTCTTCCACCATGTGGATGGCGCGGGTGCGGTTGGTCAGTTTACGCAGACGACTCGGGTAAGAGGCGAAGGTGATGATTTCCATCAGGATCGCCAGGCCTTCCTGAGTCACCGTCGACGACGGCGGACCTTTGGAGAGGAAGGTGCAGATCGGCTGGTTCAGCCCATTGAGCGTGGTGCCCACATGCACCAGCCCTTCGTGGACTTCCAGAGCGCGCACGTCACGCTCGTTGAACATCGCGTCGGCGCGAATCTTGATGTAGTCGGCACCGGCCGCCGCATCGGCGACGATCCCGTCGGACTCGAACACCCGAATGGTTTCTTCGGCCTCGCCAAACACCTTGTTCAATCGATGTTGCAGCTGGCTGACGGCTTCCTTGGCGGTGAGGGTTTTCGGTTCGTCCTTCAGATCGCCACGGCCGTCGATGTTGTTCAGGTAATCGGAGAGCATCAGCCCCAAGTCGGCCAGGGTCGGGTCGCCAGCGTGGAACGCGTCGGACGCGGCGCCGTACAACTCTTGGGAAATCAGCCCGAAATCCTCGGTGCCGCGCGCTTCGAGCATGCGCACCACCATCCGGTATTCCTTGCACATGCGGCGCATGATCTGGCCGACCGGGTTGAACTGACCCAACTGACGGGTGATGTCGCGCTCGATGTTCTGGAATTCCAGTTTCACTTTGCTGGAGTCAAAAGACAGCGGCCGACTGAGGTAATAGTCACGGTCCACGGCCGGCATTTCCTTGCCCTTGCCCTTGAGGAAACCCTTGCGGATGGAGTCGTCCCACTTGACCGCATCGAGGACGCGAATCGGCGTCTGCGCCAGCACAATGCGATCGGACAAAATGCGTATCGTCTGCTGGTAATCGTCCACCCGAAACTCCTGTAGAAAAACCGTTAGGTGCTGGCTTTATTTAACTTTAGCTTTGGCTTTGGCCAGACGCTGATAGCGCACCGCCTCAACGAAGACATCGGAATTGGCCGGGTCGTCGAGGTAGGCAAACACCTGGTCCAGGTTGTTGTTGATCAACACGCCGTCGCCCTCGTCGGTCTGGAAGCCTTTGCCACTCAGGACGTTCTGCCCCAGGGCCTGGTTGATCTGCTCGAGGTCGAGGTTGTAGACCACCAGTTCGTGCTGATCGGTGAGTTCGAAACCAGCGATGGTGTAATGCCCACCGAACTGCGCTGGCACCTTCGCCGACAAGTACCAGCGACTGCCATGGCGGGTCACCGTGAAGGAATAGGCTTCGCGTTCCTTGGGTTTAGCCTTGAAGTAGCTGACCGCCTGATAGTGATTATCACCCAGGCGCGTCAGCTCCAGATTCTGCGGCTCGCCCCAGGCGTTGGTGCTGGTCCATTTGCCGAGCAACCCTTTGGGCGCGGGCTCACTCGAAGGCAGCGGCTCCTTGAAGGTCACCAGACAGCCACTGAGCAGCAGGATCGACAAGGCGATCACAACGACACGCCAGGCTTTCATTCAACACTCCCTATCGATACACCATGACTTTTGCGCGCTGATCGAGCGTCAGACCGACGCCAATACCAAATGCATGTAGCGGGTCAGGATGCCGAGCATTTCTGCTTCGGCCCCAGGCTCGGCTTCGTTGAGCAGGCCCTGATATTCCATCCGTCCGATAATCGCCGTCAACACTTTGGCATCCTGTTGGGGTTCACGGGAACCCAATACCTCGAAAAGCTGGCAGGTGCCCTGGAGCAAAATCTGCTGATGTGAACGCACCAACAACGCCAGGCGCGGATTGAGCAACGCCTCCTGGCGGAAGGCTTGCTCGGCCATCAAGTGCTCGCGGCGATTGATTAATTGCCGATGAACATAGTCCGCCATCAGCCGCGCAATATCGTCCGCCAGCTGTGAACGGGACTCGGGAGTGCCATCGCCGCTGACAACCATCTCGCGCAACAGGCCTTCATTGCTGGCCCACAGCTTGCCCATGAACGCCGCGCTGCGTTCCACGTATTGGGCAAAGGTATCGGTGAGCAGGTCATCGATATCCTTGAAATAGTAAGTGGTGGCCGACAGCGGCACACCGGCCTCGGCAGCCACCGCGCGATGACGCACGGCCCGCACGCCATCGCGCACGACAATGCGCATCGCCGCATCGAGAATGTCCTGTCGACGCTGCTCGCTGCCCTGTCGGCTGGCCTTGCGGCCCTGGTACTGAACACTTTCAGCGACCGCAGTGGCGACGTCCGCTGCACCCTCTTGAGCAATTGCACGGTTCACGACAGGTATTCCTCTCTTACTTCAAAAGTAACCAATTGATACGTTTGTACCAGACAGGCAATAAAAAGCCGCCTGTTTTAGGCGGCTTTTTAGTTGAAACACTTACGCTTGCGGCCGCATGTGCGGGAACAGGATCACGTCGCGGATCGACGGGGAGTTGGTCAGCAGCATCACCAGACGGTCGATGCCGATACCTTCACCGGCGGTTGGCGGCATGCCGTACTCCAGCGCGCGAACGAAGTCGGCGTCGTAGTGCATGGCTTCGTCATCGCCGGCATCCTTGTCGGCCACCTGAGCCATGAAGCGCTCGGCCTGGTCTTCCGCGTCGTTCAACTCGGAGTAGGCGTTGGCGATTTCGCGGCCACCGATGAACAGTTCGAAACGGTCGGTGACGTTCGGGTTCTCGTCGTTACGACGGGCCAGCGGCGACACTTCGAACGGGTACTGAGTGATGAAGTGCGGCTGTTCCAGCTTGTGCTCGACCAGCTCTTCGAAAATCATCACCTGCAGTTTGCCCAGACCTTCAAAGCCCAGCACCTTGGCGCCGGCCTTCTTGGCGATGGCGCGGGCCTTGTCGATGTCGGTCAGGTCGTCAGCGGTCAGCTCAGGGTTGTACTTGAGGATCGAGTCGAACACCGACAGACGCACGAACGGTTCGCCGAAGTGGAACACCTTGTCGCCGTAAGGGACGTCGGTAGTCCCGAGAACAAGCTGAGCCAGCTCGCGGAACAGTTCTTCGGTCAGGTCCATGTTGTCTTCGTAGTCGGCGTAAGCCTGGTAGAACTCCAACATGGTGAATTCAGGGTTATGACGCGTCGAAACGCCTTCGTTACGGAAGTTGCGGTTGATCTCGAAGACTTTCTCGAAGCCGCCAACAACGAGGCGCTTGAGGTACAGCTCCGGCGCGATACGCAGGAACATTTCCATGTCCAGCGCATTGTGGTGAGTCTCGAACGGCTTGGCCGCAGCACCACCGGGGATGGTTTGCAGCATCGGCGTTTCGACTTCAAGGAAGTCACGCTGCATCAGGAAGCTGCGGATGTGCGCAATCACTTGCGAACGAACGCGGAAGGTCTGGCGCACGTCTTCGTTGACGATCAGGTCGACGTAACGCTGGCGATAGCGCTGCTCGGTGTCGGACAGGCCGTGGTGCTTGTCCGGCAGTGGGCGCAGGGACTTGGTCAGCAGGCGCACGTGGGTCATTTCGACGTACAGGTCGCCCTTGCCGGAACGCGCGAGGGTGCCTTCAGCGGCGATGATGTCGCCCAGGTCCCAGGTTTTCACCGCCGCCAGGGTTTCTTCTGACAGGGTTTTACGGTTGACGTAAACCTGAATCCGCCCGGACATGTCCTGGATCACCATGAACGAACCACGGTTGAGCATGAGACGACCGGCAACCTTGACCGGGATTGCAGCCTCTGCGAGCTCTTCCTTGGTCTTGTCCGCGTACTGTTTCTGCAAGTCTTCGCAGTAGTTGTCGCGGCGGAAGTCGTTCGGGAAGGCATTGCCCTTGGCGCGCTCGGCAGCCAGCTTTTCCTTGCGCAGGGCGATCAGGGAGTTTTCTTCCTGTTGCAGGGCTTGCGGGTCGAGTTCTAGGTCGCTCATGTCTTTAAAAATTCCATCACAGGTTCGTTGCCCCCACCGGTGGCAGGGGACTTAAGGTCTTGACTGGCGGTTTACAGGCCTTG
This sequence comes from Pseudomonas sp. Hz4, assembly GCF_054898165.1. Lineage (NCBI taxonomy): Bacteria > Pseudomonadati > Pseudomonadota > Gammaproteobacteria > Pseudomonadales > Pseudomonadaceae > Pseudomonas > Pseudomonas sp. Hz4. The sequence goes on from NZ_CM142719.1 coordinate 4,930,337, forward strand.
CTTCAGGCTGGCCACCAGGTATTCGTCGATGTCGCCGTCGAGCACCTTGTCGCAGTCACTGCGTTCGACGTTAGTACGCAAATCCTTGATTCGCGACTGGTCGAGCACGTAGGAGCGAATCTGGTGACCCCAGCCGATGTCCGACTTGGTGTCTTCCAGGGCCTGGGAGGCGGCATTGCGTTTCTGCACTTCCTGCTCGTACAAGCGCGCCCGCAACATTTTCATCGCGGTGTCTTTGTTGGCGTGCTGGGAGCGTTCGTTCTGGCAGCAGACCACGGTGTTGGTCGGTACGTGCGTGATACGTACGGCCGAGTCGGTGGTGTTTACGTGCTGACCACCGGCACCGGAGGAGCGGTAGGTGTCGATGCGCAGGTCCGACGGGTTGATGTCGATTTCGATGTTGTCATCGATTTCCGGCGACACGAATACGGCCGAGAACGAGGTGTGGCGACGGTTACCGGAGTCGTACGGGCTCTTGCGCACCAGACGGTGCACGCCGATTTCGGTACGCAACCAGCCAAAGGCGTATTCGCCCTTGATGTGGATCGTGGCGCCCTTGATCCCGGCGACTTCACCGGCCGACAGCTCCATGATGGTCGCGTCGAAACCGCGTTTGTCGGCCCAGCGCAGGTACATGCGCAACAGGATGTTGGCCCAGTCTTGGGCCTCGGTGCCGCCGGAGCCGGCCTGGATGTCCAGGTAGGCGTTGTTGGCGTCCATCTCACCGCTGAACATGCGACGGAATTCGAGTTTTTCCAGGGACTCGCGCAGACGCTCGACTTCGGCAGCAACGTCATCGACGGCGGCCTGGTCTTCTTCTTCGGCGGACATCAGCAGCAGGTCTTTGGCGTCGGCCAGGCCGGTGTGCATTTCGTCGAGGGTTTCGACGATCTGAGCCAGCAGGGACCGCTCGCGGCCCAGCTCCTGAGCGTACGTCGGGTTGTTCCAGACATTCGGATCTTCAAGCTCGCGATTGACTTCAGTCAGACGCTCATGCTTTTGATCGTAGTCAAAGATACCCCCGAATAGTTTCGGAGCGCTCGGACAGGTCCTTGATACTGTTAAGGATCGGGTTGATTTCCATGGCGGGCAGCACTCGTTGGCGAACTTTTGAAAGCCGGCGAGTATAACGTAATCAGGCTGTCACGGCAGCCCGCCTGGCGGACTGAATGCCGTCCAATTCCGTTTTGACAGCCTCAAATGAAAGAAACCTTCTCTAAGAAAAATCCCAACCAGCAAAAGTATTCTTCCTACAACAGAAACAGACTTGCCCTGCATCAAACCTGCATTCACTCATTCACAGTCCCGCCCTTCTAAATCAGCACAAGGGATGTGTGATGTTCAGCCCTGCCAACCAAGCCTCTTTCCTCCTGGACATCGAGGGTTTTACCGACGACCTGCAAGTCCTTGAGTTCACCGGCAAGGAAGCCATCAGTCAACCCTTCCGCTTCGATCTGAAACTGGTCAGCGAACGTCCCGACCTGGATCTGGAAAGCCTTCTGCATCGCCCGGCATTCCTCGGCCTTGATCGCTATGGCACCGGAATTCATGGTCAGGTTTACAGCGTCGGTCAGGGCGACGCAGGCAAGCGACTAACTCAGTATCAGCTCAGCCTGATGCCCAGCCTTGCCTATCTGGGCCACCGTTTCGACCAGAAAATATTTCAGAAACTGAGCGTGCCGCAGATCATCGCCCAGGTACTGCAAGCCCACGGCATCCTCGGCGATGGCTATCGCTTTGCCCTCGGCACGGATTACCGTCCAAGGGACTATTGCGTCCAGTACGGCGAGAGCTGCCTGCATTTCCTGCAGCGACTCTGCGCAGAAGAAGGCCTGCATTACCACTTTGAGCACAGCCGCGAGAGGCATGTGCTGGTGTTCGGCGACGATCAAACGGTATTCCCCAGACTCCACCGCCCCACCGCTTACCTGCAAGACAGCGGACTGGTCCCCGATGAGCCGGTAATCAACGCCTTCACCCTAGCGCTGGAAACCCGCCCCACTGGCGTGACCCGCCGCGACTACGACTTCGAGAAGCCTTTGCTGCAATTGGAGAGTGCCGCGAAAGATCCTTCGCCGCTGCGACTCGAAGACTACGGCTTTCCCGGGCATTTCACCGACCGCGAACACGGCAAGCACCGCGCACGACGAGCACTTGAACGGCACCGCAGCGATTATCGGCAAGCCACTGGACGCAGCGATCAGCCGATGCTGCTCAGTGGCCATTTCCTGCCCCTGACCGGTCACCCGCGCCTGGAATGGAATGACTTATGGCTGCTGACCGAAGTCATCCACACCGGCAAACAACCGCAAGTGCTGCAAGAGTCGATCACCCTTGCCACAAGCGGCGAGTTTTCTCAGGGCTACCGCAACTTTTTTCTTGCCACACCGTGGGACGTGCCCTTCAGACCCGCGCTCGATCACCCCAAAGCCACGATCAATGGCTATCAGCATGCAGTGGTCTGCGGCCCGCCCGGCGAAGAAATCCATTGCGACGAATACGGTCGTGTACGTATTCAGTTTCCCTGGGACCGCGACGGCGACCACAATGATCACTCCAGTTGCTGGGTACGAGTCGCCAGCGGCTGGGCTCACGACCGTTATGGCAGCGTGCTGATCCCCCGCGTCGGCATGGAAGTGATCGTCGGCTTTTACCATGGCGACCCGGACAAACCGTTGATCGTCGCCTGCCTGTCCAATGGCGCCAATCGCCCCCCGCTCGACCTCCCCGCCGAGAAAACCCGCAGCACCTTCAAGACCCAAAGCAGCCCGGGCGCAGAAGGTTTCAACGAGCTGCGCATCGAAGATCGCAAGGGGGCCGAGGAAATTTCCATCCGCGCCCAACGCGATTACGCACAACACGTGTTGAACGACGAACGTGTGCAAGTCGACAACCAGCGCAGCATCGTGGTCGGGGGCAACGTCCGCCATGAACTGCGCGCCGAAGAACAGCACATCACCCACGGCAACCGGCGGACGGAAATCAGGCAGGACGACCATCTCACGGTGCATGGCGACCGTCATATTCGCGCCACCAGCCATCGGTTGAGCGCTCAACAGCAGTTCCACTTCAGTGCCGGCCAAAACATCGTCATCGATGGCGGCGCCAGCGTCACGATTCAGGCTGGCGGCGCGTGGATCACGATCAATGCGGCGGGGATTTTCAGCAGTGTGCCCATTGAGCTGGGAGGCACGCCGATGCCACTCATGGCGGCCGCACCGGTGACGCTCGACGCGAGCGAACCACCACTGCCCGAAACGGTTTCAACCGCGCTACTCAAACAACTACTCGGCGACGAAGCATTGATTGAACTCTGCCAGATGCCCAGCGGTGGTACGCCGATGGACTGCCCGCTGAGCGACTGCCAATGCCGCAAAGCCTTGGGCTATGGAAATCGTTCATGAATACCTGGATTCTGCTGGAGCGCCCCGCCGCGCAGCTCAAAACCCTTTACAGCATGGCGACCCACCCCGACACACAAATGCTGTTCGCCGGCACCCCACTCAGCCGTTTCGCCGAGCAAAGCCCCCTGCTGGTCAGGCTGAACAACCAGCCAACGCTCAATCAGGCGATCGAGCAAAACCCCGCTGAATGGCCAGGGCTGCTGATCGAAAGTACCTGCGACACGCCATTGGTACTCGCTCATTTGCGACAGATTCTAATCGTCAAGTTCGACCAGCAACGCAAAGGTGTCCTGCGCTACAGCAACCCGACCGTCGCCAGCTATTTTTTTGGCGCCTGCTCGGCGCAAGACCTCAGCCTGTGGCTGGGTCCGATCGATCGTCTGCGCTGGTTCGGTGCGACGTGGGCCACCCAAGCGATAGGTGAAGCCGGCTGGCAGCAGCTAAACAACCTTCACGCGACGGACTGGCGCATAGAACGGACACGCGGGGCGATGTTCCTGAGCGCCGCCCAGGAAGACGCCTTGACGCGCCAGCGCAATGAACAGTTTCTCTTTAACTGGTGGCAGCAACATCCACAGCACTCGTTTGTGCATGCCAATCAATTAATGGAACAAGCGCTGACCCAGGACATCAACGACAGTGACGCCATCAGCGAATTCCTGAGCGTCCACTGCACGCAGGCTCAGTCATGAAGCAGCTCGGGAGGTTGACCGATGGCCCCGGCTGCGAGCGCGACAAGCTGATTGTTCAAGTCATTGGCACCGCTCATTCAAAAAGCCAGCGACTGCTGATGTTCGATCAGTCGGGCCTCGAAGCACTCCAAGCCCTGACCGATGAGGTGGTGTGCGAAACCGAGCGTTCGACCGGCGTCCACAGCGAGCTGTTTGTGTGGGATTGGTCCGCACAGCTCAAGCATCAATTGTGGCTGGAAATAGCGACCATCCAAGGGCCGCCCATTCGTCTGCCGTTGCTGGAGGACGTGCGTGTCACCCCGCGTCAACTGGAAGTCCAGTGGAATCAGATCGTACCGATCTTGCCTTTCGCCGCGCTGCCTGGGACTCGAAGCCACTATGACCTCGGCACGCCGGTACTGTGCCGTAGCGGCTACGTGTATGTGTTTTACCGCGATCGCCTCTGGCGTGAACTGGAAGTGCAGCAGGATGGCGAACTCACGACTTACCGCGACATCGAGCTGCAGGCGTATCGCCAGAATCACGAATTGAGCGGCGATTACCGGCAGGCGCGCGGTGTCGATCTCAGTGACATCTGGCTGCCCGCCACCTGGAACCATCAACCTGCCGAAGCCGTGCAACTGTGTTTCAGCGAAATCCAGCTCAGCGCTGCACGCCTCAAACGCCTAGAGGAAGACCCGGCGTTGCGCGCCCAGCGCTGTCAGAGCCCCGCGTTGCAATGCGACAGCCACACGTTCGAACGACTTTTCGACCAACAGCCCGATGGGCAGGCGATGCTGGAGGCCTTCAGTCGCTTCAATGCGTGGGATGCACAAACGTCCGATACCACGACGAAAGCCAGCATCACCTGGCGCAACCTGGCCGAGCGCGCCTTTGCGCTCAGCCAGATTGCCCCACAACGAGCACGCCAAAGCGGTTTCGAATATGTGCTGGAGCATCCGGGGCGTTACGTGTGCGACCTCTCGGGACAATTCGCTGCGCAACGCAACGCCGAAGCCAAGGGCTGCCTTGATCAATGGGAGCAAGGCGCCACACCTTCTTTACCTGCAACCTTCGAAAGCAGCGCCTGGGCCGATTGCCTCGCCACGCTGTTGGATCAACTGCGAGGAAAAACACCGACCGCCGATGAAGCGGATCTCTGGCAACCCCAGCCCACCGTCGTCGATGTGCTGGATGCGGCTCGCCAACGGCGCTTATGCGGCGTGCTGCTTGAAGACCCTCGTTACCGCTTGCGGCATCTGGTTTCACAGATCCAGCAGCAACAGCAATTGCTGACGCTGTATGCCGAACGCGCCAGCCTTCACCCACACCATGCCAGCGCCGTAATGGTCCAGCAACTGATCGTGCCGGCCGCCCTCGGCGGCCAGAAAAACCCGCTGCACGCCTGTTTCGACAAGGTGAAAGAGGCCGGCCGCCGTGACATCAACCGCTTCACCGCCACCGCAGAACGTGCCCTGCTCTGGCAACAACTGAACATGGCGCAGACGCTGCTTGCCGAGTGCCTGCAACAACCGGTCACGCAGCAAACCCTGGCCGATCATTTGAGCCTGGAAGGCTTTGACTACCTCGCCGCGCTGTTCGCCGTCAGCCAGACCTTCGCGGCCCTCGCCACCGTGCCCGCGCAACGCGATCCGCTGGCCAGCAATGGCGACGTCACCAACGCGGTGACCGGTTTGAGCCTCTACAGTCCGCAGGCCAGCGTCGGCCAGACGTTGCTCAACGACATCGCCCACGACCCGGCGCACCCGCTGCACGTGATGCTCTGGCCCGCCGTCAATGACGCGGAACTGGGCGCGCCTTATTTGCCGCCCACCGAGAAAACACTTAACGAGGGCGATGGTCGGTTGCGTGCCGAACACCTCGCCGTATTCGAAAACGATCCGGGGCCTTACTACCCACAGGTCGAACACCTCGACGGCCACTTGCTAGAAGGCCTATTGGCCAGCGGCAGCCTGAACAGCACACTCACCGGCCAATCGAAAGCGGCAGCCGGCACCCTGCTAAGCATCTACGAAAATATTGCAGGCGCCATTGAAACCGCCAGCAGCGCGGTGAACAAACCGTCCGGGACGCAGAGCGCGCACGTTCCCACGAGCGCCTATCTGCACGGCCTCGGCGTGGGGCTGTTGCGCCGCCTGATGCCTAAGACCTTTGGAGAAATGCATTTCATCAATCGTCGTGACGCCGACCCGCAGCGGTATTACATCTTTGGCCTGTTCGATGTGCCGTCCGGCGATCAGCGGCCACGGCGGGTGATGGGTGAGTATCTGGATGCTCAAGGTCGGCCGTTGAAGGTGGGGAATGCTGATGCGTTCGAGATCCCGAGCGCCCCTCGTACGGGTAATTACAAACTGCTGGTGATGCCGGTAGACCATCCGACGGTGCGCAACCTTAGTGCGCTGAATCAGCGGATTAATGTGGTTTATCAGGAGGATGTTGAAGCGCGGGCGGCTGACAAAACGAAAGTGAAGGGCGCGTTGCAACAGGGCGTGGATGAACATGCGGGGTTAGCTAACGGCCGGGTGCATCGCGTGCTGGGCTCGTTGCCGTTTGCGGTGGGGGTTTTGATGTTGGAGGTTTGGAATGTGCGTATGGAGTGGGCAGGTAGAGAGCAAGTCCGGAGAGAAAAAGGACAATACAGATCTCAGCTAGCTGTAGTTGCCGCAGGACTAGATCTAGCTATCGCGCTGGAGATGTTGACGGTAAAACTTTCCGGTACCCAGTCTGTTTTGGTGGTGGGTCGCAAGGTTATTTTCACTATTTCAAATGAAACTGCGAAAGCTTTAGGTTCTCTAGGCAAACGCTTAGCAAAGGAATTTACCGGGCGAATCCTTGCTCAAATTGGTTCTGGGCTGTTTCTTACGGCCATTTGCCTTACAGATGCCTGGTATGCGTGGACATGGGGCGATGACGCCAGTCGGGCTTATCTGATGATGGCAGTGGGCGGCGCTATCAGCGCTCTCAGCAATCTGGTCATTAGTACCGTCACCTTTCTGGGACTGGGTCCGGCAGGTTGGGTAGCGCTGATATTGATCGTGATCGGTGCAGGACTGGCTTGGTGGCTGACCGACAAGCCCATCGAAGAATGGCTGGTCAATGGCCCTTTCGGCACTCAAGTTCATTCAGACAATGCGCACCTGCTGGATCCGCAACGCGGCTTCTACTACCTGATCAGTTTGTTTGCTGACATTCGTATCAACATTGGTATCAACCCTGAATTCATACCCAATGCCAAACATGACGTTCATGCCGAAACGCCTTTTCAAGTTACTTCGTCCAATACCTGCATTCGCATCGAAAGTAACTTACCAGGCTTAATTTCAAACCTGGGCACACTCAATATCAATGCTCACTGCCGACTCAATACATTCGAAGTCAAAGGCGGGCGCATCAAAAGTGAAACCGTGCCGTTCAAAAAACTGATTAATAGTCAACTCGTCTTACCCAAAGCGCAAAGGCTGATACCGCAGGGCCTGGAACTGCTTTTCGAAACCCCACCCAATTACGCCTTTGATTTGGTCACAGGATCATCGGGCATCTCACACCAATGGCAAGTTAGAGCTCAGTGTGTACTGGAACAACAAAATCAACGTTGGCACTTTCCTGCGCCACCGCCAAAGGACGGCACGCCATTTGATGAAACCCACAAAAAACCAAACTTCGACAGCGAAGGCAAACTTTACTGGGCAGACGAAATGACGAATAAATCACGAGACAGTAACAAATGACCATCGAATCGCATTACTCCGAGACTGCCTATGGGGCGAGCGAGGTACCTCAGCAAAAATGTTCGGCTGAACGTCCGTGGATCATGCGTTTTGCTAAGGTCAGGTTGCCTTGGGGCAATGCGGATGACATATGTCCGACCAGCTTTCATGATAAAAACTCACCGAACAACCTTCGCTTCTGGGAGAAATTCAATAAAGAACGCGAAGAGCAAAAAACCACAGGAACCTATTCATCGAGCCCATTCGAACATATTGATTTTCATATAAGGGATGACCACGAACGCTTTAGATACGCCCTTCTCCCCGCAAGCTCCCACTTCTGGATGTACATGCTAGGAGGGGGACGTTTTTTGTTTTTCCTTTTTCTTGCCATCACATTTTTCATTTTCATGGCTGAACTTCTAGATACCAAAAAAATATTACTCAACGTTATATCCGACTACTCCGCGACTCTCTTTACTTTTTTGGGAATCCCTTTAGTGTGTTGGTTGGCTGGCACTGTGGTAATAAAATTCTTCCAAAGCCTCTGGATAAAACCCTCCCGAGGCCCCATCTGGGAACTCAACCGCCGCACCGGCCTGGTCACCGTCTTCGACTACAAAAACAACGGTCAATACAAAAAGAACGGCACCATCGGCGAACTCACTGCGCCGTTCTACGAGTTCGACGCCTACATCGCCACTTCCCCGGACAGTCAGGGCATGCCGATGAACGTGCTCTACCTCGCCCATCGCTACCGCAACATCATGATCAACTTCGGCGCGCTGCTCTGCCCCGGCCCCGGCACGCAAGAGGCGTGTGCCTTGTGGGATTTCATCCAGAACTACATGGACGTCAGCCGCCCGTTACCGGACTTGCCCCAATACGAGGAATACCGCCACCTCGACCCCACCACCGCCGAGCACGACCGCCTCACCGGTCGCCACCCGCGTTACTGGATCGACATGGACGATGCGACGTTCAAGCACGTCATCACTGAAATGCATCAACGCGTCGACACCATCGACACGTTTGAGCGACCGAACTTGATGGCTAGGCATGTTAGCTACGTCGATTGAGCTAAGAAAATTTATTGGGCCGGCGAAATGACAAATAAATCACGGAATAGTAACTAATGACCCATGAATCGTGGTATGCCGAAACTGCCTATGGGGCGAGCGAGGTACCTCAGCAAGAACATTCAACTGAACGCCCGTGGATAATGCGTTTCGCCAAAGCTAGACTGCCTTGGGGCAATGCGGATGACATTACGGCTGTAAGCATACTCGAAAAATTCTCACCAAAAAAACTCCGTCTTCATGAAGGATTCAAGAAAGAACGTGAAGAGAAAACAGCCACAGAAGCTTATTCTCCGAGCCCATACGAACTTATTGATTTTCACATAAAGGATGACCACGAACGCTTTAGGTATGCACTTCTTCCTGCAAGCTCCCACTTCTGGCTATATATGAAATTTTTTGGCAAGTGGTTCTTTTACATACTTTTCATATTTAGCATTCCAAGTCACTTCGTGATGACCTCAGCAACAACAGAACCATTCTGGGAACTAACAAAACGCTCAGCAATCGAGTATTACTCTTGGCTTCTCGGCCTACCACTCCTATCCTGGGCAATCGGTTCATTAGTCATCAAGCACTTCCCCAGCCTCTGGATAAAACCCTCCCGAGGCCCCATCTGGGAACTCAACCGCCGCACCGGCCTGGTCACCGTCTTCGACTACAAAAACAACGGTCAATACAAAAAGAACGGCACCATCGGCGAACTCACCGCGCCGTTCTTTGAGTTCGACGCCTACATCGCCACCTCCCCGGACAGTCAGGGCATGCCGATAAACGTGCTCTATCTCGCCCATCGCTACCGCAACATCATGATCAACTTCGGCGCGCTGCTCTGCCCCGGCCCCGGCACGCAAGAGGCGTGTGCCTTGTGGGATTTCATCCAGAACTACATGGACGTCAGCCGCCCGTTACCGGACTTGCCCCAATACGAGGAATACCGCCACCTCGACCCCACCACCGCCGAGCACGACCGTTTCACCGGTCGCCACCCGCGTTACTGGATCGACATGGACGATGCGACGTTCAAGCACGTCATCAATGAAATGCACCACCGCGTCGACACCATCGACACGTTTGAGCGACCTAACTTGATGGCTAGGCATGTTAACTATGTCGATTGAGCTAAGAAAACTTATTGGTTTCCGTCGTTCAAATGGTTGCCGTCAAACTCTGGTAACAAGCCCCACTTCGACAGAGAGAGTCAAACTTATTGGGCCGGCGAAATGACAAATAAATCCCGAGACAGTAACAAATGACCAATGAACCGCATTACGCCGAAACTGCCTATGGGGCGAGCGAGGTACCTCATCAAAAACGTTCGACTGAACGTCCCTGGATCATGCGTTTCGCAAAAGTCAGATTACCTTGGGGCAACGCAGATGATGTGTGCCCGGTGAGCTTTGTGGAGGATTACTCGCCAAAAGACATTCGACATCAAGAAAAAACCAAAAGACAACGCGACGAACAAATAGCCACTGACAACTATTCCCCGAGCCCATACGAACTTATTGATTTTCACATAAGGGATGACCACGAACGCTTTAGGTATGCACTTCTTCCTGCAAGCTCTCACTTCTGGATATACATGTCAGGAGTAGGACGCGTTTTGTTTTTTCTGCTTTTAATTGTCAGCATCCCCACCTATTTTTTAGAAATCTCAACAGGAAATGAATCTGTATGGGCATCAACAAAAAGCATTTTTATAGAGTTTTTCTCCTGGCTTCTCGGCCTACCACTCCTATCCTGGGCAATCGGTTCACTAGTCATCAAACACTTCCCCAGCCTCTGGATAAAACCCTCCCGAGGCCCCATCTGGGAACTCAACCGCCGTACCGGCCTGGTCACGGTCTTCGACTACAAAAACAACGGTCAATACAAAAAGAACGGCACCCTCGGCGAACTCACCGCGCCGTTCTATGAGTTCGACGCCTACATCGCCACCTCCCCGGACAGTCAGGGCATGCCGATAAACGTGCTCTACCTCGCCCATCGCTACCGCAACATCATGATCAACTTCGGCGCGCTGCTCTGCCCCGGCCCTGGCACGCAAGAGGCGTGCGCCCTGTGGGATTTCATCCAGAACTACATGGACGTCAGCCGCCCGTTGCCGGACTTGCCCCAATACGAGGAATACCGCCACCTCGACCCGACCACCGCCGAGTACGACCGTCTCACCGGTCGCCACCCGCGTTACTGGATCGACATGGACGATGCGACGTTCAAGCACGTCATCAATGAAATGCACCACCGCGTCGACACCATCGACACGTTTGAGCGACCTAACTTGATGGCTAGGCATGTTAACTATGTCGATTGAGCTAAGAAAACTTATTGGTTTCCGTCGTTCAAATGGTTGCCGTCAAACTCTGGTAACAAGCCCCACTTCGACAGAGAGAGTCAAACTTATTGGGCCGGCGAAATGACAAATAAATCCCGAGACAGTAACAAATGACCAATGAACCGCATTACGCCGAAACTGCCTATGGGGCGAGCGAGGTACCTCATCAAAAACGTTCGACTGAACGTCCCTGGATCATGCGTTTCGCAAAAGTCAGATTACCTTGGGGCAACGCAGATGATGTGTGCCCGGTGAGCTTTGTGGAGGATTACTCGCCAAAAGACATTCGACATCAAGAAAAAACCAAAAGACAACGCGACGAACAAATAGCCACTGACAACTATTCCCCGAGCCCATACGAACTTATTGATTTTCACATAAGGGATGACCACGAACGCTTTAGGTATGCACTTCTTCCTGCAAGCTCTCACTTCTGGATATACATGTCAGGAGTAGGACGCGTTTTGTTTTTTCTGCTTTTAATTGTCAGCATCCCCACCTATTTTTTAGAAATCTCAACAGGAAATGAATCTGTATGGGCATCAACAAAAAGCATTTTTATAGAGTTTTTCTCCTGGCTTCTCGGCCTACCACTCCTATCCTGGGCAATCGGTTCACTAGTCATCAAACACTTCCCCAGCCTCTGGATAAAACCCTCCCGAGGCCCCATCTGGGAACTCAACCGCCGTACCGGCCTGGTCACGGTCTTCGACTACAAAAACAACGGTCAATACAAAAAGAACGGCACCCTCGGCGAACTCACCGCGCCGTTCTATGAGTTCGACGCCTACATCGCCACCTCCCCGGACAGTCAGGGCATGCCGATAAACGTGCTCTACCTCGCCCATCGCTACCGCAACATCATGATCAACTTCGGCGCGCTGCTCTGCCCCGGCCCTGGCACGCAAGAGGCGTGCGCCCTGTGGGATTTCATCCAGAACTACATGGACGTCAGCCGCCCGTTGCCGGACTTGCCCCAATACGAGGAATACCGCCACCTCGACCCGACCACCGCCGAGTACGACCGTCTCACCGGCCGCCACCCGCGTTACTGGATCGACATGGACGATGCGACGTTCAAGCACGTCATCAATGAAATGCACCACCGCGTCGACACCATCGACACGTTTGAGCGACCTAACTTGATGGCTAGGCATGTTAACTATGTCGATTGATCAGCCACCACCCGAGAACGGGGCACAGATGTTCACTGATAACCCGGATGCGCCAGCAAGCGCTAACGACTACGCAATCATCCGAGTTCGTCACAAAAAATCGGGAGCAATGGCTTGGCGGGTATCGTTGTACCGGGAAGGCGTCATCAAGGTACACAAGGAATTTACGTTCATTAGCCATGGAGGTGAGCATCCAGCGCGTGCCGCTGCCGAGCAGTTTCGCAATGAACAGATGCTCCGTTTCCCACCACCACTGAGCTGCATTATCCGTAAAAAGCTGCGCGCCAATAACACCAGTGGCCTGGCCGGAATTTCACGCCAGACAAACGGCAAGAATACCTACTGGGTCGCGCAAACGACGACCCGTGATGGCAAAAAACTTTCCCGGTCCTTCAACGTGGAAAAGTTCGGTGAGGAACAGGCGAAACACAAGGCTATCGAGGCGCGAAAGGAGCAGCTAACGACCATCAAGCATCGGACTTTTCGTCATCATGACGGCGAAAAGCTCTACGGTGAATTGCTGCTGGGGGTCCCTACAGCGTAGCAAGAATGAAAGAAGCGCAGTTTCCGCACTCAGCACCAAGGAAGAACGACTTCAAGCGGGGAGGGTTTCAGACTTGGCGGCGGGCCCGTTGGTGCGGCCGTTTGGGGATCTGCGCTGTCCGACTGATCTGGCTTACTGCGTGGTTTATCGGCCGGAATGGGTCGTGAGGTTTAGTTAAAGGAAATAGGCGGCAAACACTAAACCTGTGGCGAGGGGGCTTGCCGGAACACCGCATCCCCGTTCGGCTGCGAAGCAGTCGTGAAACCTGATTGCAGGGTATGAATGAAAGAATGCAACGGGGCCGCTTCGCGACTCAACGGGGCGATGCGGCGTTCCGACAAGCCCCCTCGCCAAAGTGTTTGTGCCAAGCTTGGGAGCTTCACTGAATCCGAAGACTACTCAATCCCCACCTGATTACGCCCATTGTTCTTCGCCAGGTACAGCCCCTTGTCCGCCGCCGAGATCAATTGCCGGCAATCGCCGCCCGGTTGAGGAGTGATGGTCGACAGGCCGATGCTGATGGTCAAACTCGAACCTTCGGCCGGGAAAATGTGCGGGATCCTCAGCGCCGCTATGGTCTGGCGGAGCTTTTCCGCGACCAGTCGCGCGCCGCCCGGCGAAGTATTGGGCAGCACCAGAACAAACTCTTCGCCGCCGTAGCGGGCCGGCAGGTCCGAAGACCGCGCACTGGCATCACGAATCGCCGTGGCCACTTTGCGCAAGGCTTCATCACCTTCAAGGTGGCCGAAGCTGTCGTTGAAGGACTTGAAGTAGTCGACATCGATCATCAGCAACGACAGTTGGGTCTGCTCACGCAGCGCGCGGCGCCACTCCAGCTCCAGGTATTCGTCGAAATGCCGGCGGTTCGACAGCCCGGTCAGGCCGTCGGAGTTCATCAAGCGTTGCAGCACCAGATTGGTGTCGAGCAACTGCTGCTGGCTGACCCGCAACGCGCGGTACGCCGCGTCACGCTGCAGCAAGGTCATGTAGGAGCGCGAGTGGTAGCGAATGCGCGCCACCAGTTCGATGTTGTCCGGCAGCTTGACCAGGTAATCATTGGCCCCGGCCGCAAACGCCGCGCTCTTGATCAGCGGATCTTCCTTGGTCGACAGGACAATGATCGGGATGTCCTTGGTCGCCGGATGGTTGCGGTACTCGCGCACCAGGCTCAAGCCGTCAAGACCGGGCATCACCAGATCCTGAAGGATCACCGTCGGCTTGATGCGTATCGCCTGGGCGATGGCCTGGTGCGGGTCGGCGCAGAAGTGGAAGTCGATATTGTCTTCGTTCGACAACCCGCGGCGCACCGCCTCGCCGATCATCGCCTGATCGTCTACCAACAACACCATGGCGGCGTTGACGTCGGTTTTGAAGTCATCGAGCTGTAAATCATTCATAGGCAGTCACCTGAGTACTACTTGGACCAGGATTGCTGTGAAAATTCTTCATTTGGGGAATATCTCCAGCAATCGTGGCGCTATCTTGTCCAGTGGGCGAATTTCCATCGCGGCATCGATGGCCGCTGCCGCCTTCGGCATTCCGTACACCGCACTGCTGTGTTGATCCTGAGCGATGGTCAGGTAGCCCTGTTGGCGCATGAGTTTAAGCCCCTGCGCGCCATCGCGTCCCATGCCGGTGAGCAAAACACCCACGGCATCGCCGTTCCAGTAATTGGCCACGCTCTCGAAGAACACATCGATCGAGGGCCGGTAGATCTCGTTGACCGGTTCGGCGGTGTAGGCCAGCGTACCGTTTTTCAACAAGCGAATATGGTGATTGGTGCCCGCCAGCAGCACCGTGCCGGCCTGCGGAGGCTCGCCTTCCTGGGCCAGGCGCACGTTCAGGCCACTGGCGCTGCTGAGCCATTCGGCCATGCCGGCGGCGAACACCTGGTCAACATGCTGCACCAGCACGATGGGCGCCGAAAAAACTCGCGGCAGCCCCTTGAGCAAAACTTCCAGCGCGGCCGGCCCTCCTGCCGATGAGCCGATCGCTACCAGACGCTGGCGCGAGGCCGAACTGCGCAGCGGGCTCGGAGCCGATCGCTCCCGATTGCCCTTGTCACCAATCAACCAGCCAATGTTCAGGATCTTGCGCAGCAAGGGCGCCGCTGCCTCTTGGGCATTGCCGGCACCAAGGGCCGGCGTATCCACCACATCCAGCGCTCCGTGCCCCATGGCCTCGAACACCCGATGCACATTTTGCTCACGGTCGACTGTGACGATGACGATCGCGCACGGCGTATCAGCCATAATCCGCCGGGTCGCCTCCACGCCATCCATCACCGGCATGATCAGGTCCATCAGGATCAGGTCTGGCGTGTTTTCGGCACAACGTTGCACCGCCTCGGCCCCATTGCTGGCGACCCAAACCACCTCGTGCGCCGGCTCGAATGCCAGGGCGCGGCGCAGGGCCTCCACCGCCATGGGCATGTCGTTGACGATTGCGATTTTCATGCCCGCGCTCCTCCAATGAGCTCAACCACCGCGTCAAGCAGGGCGTCGTCATGAAAACTGGCTTTGGCTAGATAATAGTCGGCTCCAGCATCCAATCCACGACGACGGTCCTCTTCACGATCTTTGTAGGACACCACCATAACCGGAAGCGATTGCAGGCGATTGTCCCGGCGCAATAAAGACACCAGTTCGATGCCATCCATGCGCGGCATATCAATGTCGGTGATCAGCAGATCGAAATCCTCCGAACGCAAGGCGTTCCAACCATCCATACCGTCCACCGCCACCGCCACGTCGTAGCCCCGATTGAGTAACAACTTGCGTTGCAGCTCGCGCACGGTCAGCGAATCGTCGACCACCAAAATCCGTTTTCGAGCGGCTTCAACCGCCTGGGTGACCTGACGGGCAATGCGCTCAAGACGCCCGGTATTGAGCAGTTTGTCCACCGAACGCAGCATGTCTTCGACGTCGACGATCAGCACCACCGAACCGTCGTCGAGCAAGGCCCCGGCGGAAATGTCCTGCACCTTGCCCAGGCGCTCGTCCAGCGGTAGTACGACCAACGTCCGCTCGCCGATAAAACGCTCGACCGCCACGCCGTAAATCGCCTCGCGCTCGCGAATCACCACGACTTTGAGGGTTTGCTGACTGTTCTGGCTCGCCGGACGCTGCAACAGCTGACTGGCCGCGACCAAACCGACATGCCGGCCTTCGTGCCAGAAATGCTGACGGCCTTCGACCTGGACGATGTCTGCCGGCTGCAGATCGCACATCCGTTCGATGTGGGCCAGCGGGAAGGCATACGCCTCGTCACCGACTTCCACCACCAGACTGCGCACCACCGACAGGGTCAGCGGCACTTCGAGATGGAAGCGACTGCCCTCGCCCACCGCCTGCTCCAGCACGACCGCGCCGTGCAACTGGCGGACCATGTGCTGAACCGCATCCAGACCGACGCCGCGCCCGGAGACCTCGGTGACCGTGTCACGCAAGCTGAAGCCCGGTAGAAACAGGAAGGTCAGCAGCTCTTCTTCACTTAACTGCGCGGCGGTCTCGGCCGGGGACAATTGGCGTTCGATGATGCTGCGGCGGACCTTTTCCAGATCGACGCCATGGCCGTCATCGCTCAGCTCCAGCACCAACAGACCGGCCTGATGGGAGGCGCGCAAACTAATCAGGCCTTCAGCGGGTTTGCCCGCCAATAGCCGTAGCTCCGGGGATTCGATGCCGTGATCAACGGCATTGCGCAGCAGGTGGGTCAGCGGCGCTTCAAGCTTCTCCAGCACGTCGCGGTCGACCTGGGTTTTCTCGCCCTCGATCTCCAGTCGCACGTGCTTGCCAAGGCTGCGGCCGAGGTCGCGGACCATGCGCTCTTGCCCGGCCAACACATCGGCAAACGGCCGCATGCGGCAGGCCAGCGCGGTGTCGTACAACACTTGCGCCCGTTGACTGGCCTGCCAGGCGAACTCATCCAGCTCGGCGTTTTTCTCGACCAGCAATTGCTGGGATTCAGCCAGCAATCGGCGGGCATCGTCGAGGGCTTCCTGGGCCTCCAGGCTCAAGGCGTGTTCCTTGAGGTGGACGTTGAGGTTTTCCAGCGCTCGCAGACCGTTGTTCTGCATGCGCTTGAGGCGCTGCATGGTAGCCAGGTGCGGTTTGAGCCGCAGGGTTTCCACCAGGGATTTGCTCGACAGATCGAGCAGGCTGTTCAGGCGTTCGGCCGTGACTCGCAGCACCCGCTCGCCGTTTTCGGTGGTGCGCTTAATCTTGCGCGGCGGCTCTGCGGTGTGCAGTTCGGCGACCGGGATTGGCGTCTCGACCTTGGGCACCGGTGGTTCGAGCTGAAGCTCTGCCATTACTGGGGCGACAGGTGCAGTGACCGGTGCAGGCGCCGCCATTGGATCAAGCAACAGCGCCATCAAGACCACATAGGCCTCGATTTCCGCCAGTTCAGGGTTGTTGTCCGGCGTCGCAATGCGCATCAGTAAATCGGTGCCTTGTAACAACGCATCGATGTGCTCGGGCCGAAGGTACAGGCGCCCTTCCTGGGCGCTGACCAGACAATCTTCCATCACATGCGCAACGCTGACCCCGGCATCGACGCCGACGATGCGCGCCGCGCCCTTGAGCGAGTGCGCCGCGCGCATGCACGATTCGAGGTGACCAGCCTGGGTCGGGTCGCGTTCCAGCGCCAAAAGACCCGCGCTCAGCACCTGGGTCTGGGCCTCGGCCTCCAGGCTGAACAGCTCCAGCAAAGAGGCGTCACGCATTTGCTCGGGGGTCATGTAAGGCTCCGGGTCACGGCGGACAGCAACTGTTCTTCATCCAGCCAACGCAGGCTGCGACCTTTGAATTGCAACACGCCACGGGTGTATTTGCCGCTGGCCTGAGTGCCGGAGCGGGACGCCGCCTCGAGGAGGTGTTCGTCGATGGCGTGAATCCCGTCCACTTCATCCACCGGCACCACCACCGGCCCGCCGTGGGCGGCGATGATCAGCATCCGCGGCATGACCCGCGCGCCGGACGCCACGCTGCTGGCGCCGTCGAGCCCCAGCAGCTCCACCAGCGACAGGCACGCCACCAGAGCGCCGCGCACATTCGCCACGCCGAGCAAGGCCCGGGAGCGCTGGTGCGGCAAGGAGTGAATCGCTTGCAGCGGCGCCACTTCCACCAGGCTGCGGGTGGCCAGGCCCAGCCATTCTTCGCCGAGACGGAACATCAACAACGAACGGGTTTTCACCTCGCTCTCGACCGCCGTGGAGACTTGCCCGCGGTCTTCCTGCTGCAACGCGTAGCGGTCGAGCAAGCGCGTCGCGGCGGCCGAATACACCGCGCAATTGCGACAGTGAATGTGATCGCTCAGCAGTGGGCAGGACTTGTCGCCGTGGATACCGATGCGGTTCCAGCAGTCGTCGATGGCCTGGGCATCTTCATGGGTGAGGCTAAAGGTGTCGGCGGCGTTCATCGTTTACGCTCACTGTCAGCGGCGCGCTCACTGCGGGCGGCGCGGTTCTGCAATCGTCTGGCACCCGCCGTGTCGCCCAACGATTGCAGCAACGCCGCCAGGTGCATCAACGCGTCGGGATGTTGCGGTTCGAGGTACAACGCCTTGCGATAAAAACCTTGGGCCTCCAGGACGCTGCCGGCGACATCGCTGAGCAAGCCCAGCCAGTAAAAGACTTGGGCCACTGGCTCGTGACTGCGCAAATAGCGCTCGCACGCAACGCGGGCTTCGGCGCTTTTGCCTTCGTTGGCCAGCGCGGCGATGTTCGCCAGCAGCGCGGCGGCGTCCGGGTTGGCGGTTTTCGTCGCAGCAGGTAACGGCGTCACCGTTGCGAATGGCCGGCCACGAACGGGCGGCGTCACGCTGCGCACCGGTTGGCGTAAGGGCAAAGGCGTCGGAGCGAAAGTCGGAAGGGGCGCAGGCTCAGGTGCGCTCTGACGACTGAACGCAAAGGACTGCGCGATGCCGATCGAACGCATGCCGAAACGGCCGAGCAAACTGCCCTCGGCCGGGCCGATAAACAGCACGCCATCGACATGGGTCAGGCGCTTGAGCACTTCGAACACTTGCTGCTGGGTCGCCTGATCGAAATAGATCAGCAGGTTGCGGCAAAACACAAAGTCATAAGGCGGCTCGTTGGCCAGCAACGTCGGATCCAGCAGATTGCCGACCTGCAAACGCACTTGTTCATGCACTCGCCCGCTGAGGCGATAGCCCTCGTCTTCGGCGGTGAAATGCCGCTCGCGAAACGCGATGTCCTGACCACGAAACGAATTCTTGCCGTACAGTGCGCACCGGGCTTTTTCCACAGACAACGGGCTGACGTCCATGCCTTCGACCTTGAACTGGTGCGGCTGGAACCCGGCATCAAGCAACGCCATGGCGATGGAATACGGTTCTTCACCGGTGGAACAGGGCAGGCTGAGAATCCGCAGCGCGCGCATGTTGTTGAGGTCGCTCAGACGCCTGGCAGCCAGTTTCGCCAGGGTGGCGAAGGATTCCGGGTAACGGAAAAACCAGGTCTCGGGGACAATCACCGCTTCGATCAGCGCCTGCTGCTCGTCCCGCGAACCCTGCAAGGTGTGCCAATACTCATCGGCCGTCAGCGCGTTGGACGCCGTGCTGCGCTGACGCACCGCACGCTCGATGATCGCCGGCCCCACCGAGGTCACGTCGAGACCGATGCGCTCTTTGAGGAAATCGAAAAACCGCTGATCGCTGCTCATGGCCGCTCCTCAAACAGCGCCAGGTCCAAAGGCGTCGACGGAAACAGCAACGCGCGAACCTGCTCATCCAGCAGATCGGCGACCCGCACCCATTGCAACAAACCCTGAGCATCTTCGCGCACCGGCCCGAGGTACGGCGCCTGGCGATTGTCCAGGCCATAAGGCTGAAAATCCGCCGGGTTGCAGCGCAAGGTATCGGTGGCCTGTTCCAGAATCAGCCCGAGCAATTGCGCCTCAGCGGTTTCATCCGGGCGGTAATTGACCAGCACCAAGCGTGTGCTGGTGCGGGCCTGGGCCGGTTGGCCGAAGGTCAGCGCACTGAGGTCGATCACCGGCACCACCGCGCCGCGATAGGCGAACACCCCGGCGACCCAGTCCGGCGCGCGGGGAATCGGCTTCAACGGCAGGCGCGGCAGCACTTCCGCCACCTCGATGGCCTGCAAGGCAAAGCGCTCGTTGCCGATGCGGAACACCAGAAACAATGATTGCAGCGCCGGCTTCACGGCGATGCGTTTGGCCGCGAGTTCGCTCATCAGACTTTGAATCGCGAAACGCCGCTGCGCAGCCCTACGGCCACCTGGCTCAGCTCGTCGATAGCGAAACTGGCCTGGCGCAGGGACTCGACGGTCTGGCTGCTGGCATCGCCCAACTGCACCAACGCATGGTTGATCTGTTCGGCGCCCGTGGCCTGGGCCTGCATGCCTTCGTTGACCATCAACACCCGTGGCGCCAGCGCCTGAACCTGATGAATGATCTGCGACAACTGCTCGCCGACCTGCTGCACCTCGGACATGCCGCGGCGCACCTCTTCGGAGAACTTGTCCATGCCCATGACCCCAGCCGACACCGCCGACTGGATCTCGCGCACCATCTGCTCGATGTCGTACGTGGCGACGGCGGTCTGGTCCGCCAGACGCCGCACTTCGGTGGCGACCACGGCAAACCCGCGGCCGTATTCACCGGCCTTTTCGGCCTCGATGGCAGCGTTGAGGGACAAGAGATTGGTCTGGTCGGCGACCTTGACGATGGTCACCACCACCTGGTTGATGTTGCCGGCCTTCTCATTGAGGATTGCCAGTTTGGCGTTGACCAGATCGGCCGCGCCCATCACCGAATGCATGGTCTCTTCCATACGCGCCAAGCCTTGCTGCCCGGAGCCGGCCAACACCGAGGCCTGATCGGCGGCAGTGGAGACTTCGGTCATGGTGCGCACCAGATCACGGGAAGTGGCGGCAATCTCACGGGACGTTGCGCCGATTTCGGTGGTGGTGGCGGCGGTTTCGGTGGCGGTCGCTTGCTGTTGCTTGGAGGTGGCAGCGATCTCGGTTACCGAGGTGGTGACCTGCACTGAGGAGCGCTGCGCCTGCGACACCAGGGACGTCAGCTCGGCCATCATGTCATTGAAGCCGGTTTCCACGGCGCCGAATTCGTCCTTGCGCGCAAGGTTCAGGCGGTTGCTGAGATCACCGGTGCGCATGACGTCGAGAATTTCGACGATCCGGTTCATCGGCGCCATGATCGCGCGCATCAGCAGCAGACCGCAGAGGCTGGCGGCCAGCACCGCGACCAGCAGGGAAATGCCCATGATGACTTGAGCGGTGAGCACGGCGTCATGGATGTCCGCCATGGCCTGATCTGCCCTGGCTTTGTTGTACACAAGAATGTCAGTTAGTTTCAGACGCCCCGCGGTCCACGTCGGGGTCAGCTGTTCGTTGAACAACTTGATGGCGTCGGCTCGCTGGTTGCGCTGATGCAAGTCGAACACCGCGGCCAGCATCTTGCCGTAATCCTGATGGATTTTTTGGAAAACCGCGAACTCAGCTCTGTCTTCTTCGGTAGTCACAGTGCCGCGATAGTTGTTGATCGCTTCCTGCACGCGCGCTTCATAGTTCTTGAGGTCGGCGACATCTTCGGCATTGATACCCTGCCCTTCCTTCAGACCCAGCATCTCCTCGATGTGGAGGAAGCTGTCGACCCAAGCACCACGAATCATCGAACTGTAATAGACCCCGGGAAGCGCGTCTTCACGGACGCTGTCTTCGCTGACCTCGATCTTCAACAGCCGCGAATACGAGACGACGACCATTAGCAACATGATGGCGATAATCACCGCAAAGCTCGCCAAAATGCGTTGGCGCAACGTCCAGTTCTTCACAGTCAGTCCTCGGGGGGCGGTTCAAATGTTGCGGAGTATAGCTGAGGGCGGTGTTTCATTTGTAAGACGGGTGCGCACCACGTCTCATCTCGGCGCAAATTGCTGAAATACCTGTGTGGCGAGGGGCTTGTGTCGTTTCGGAACGCGCTGTTTTGATGCAAAAAATCGCAGGCTCCGCCAGTGCCTACGGTCAATGTAGGCAGTGGCGAAACCTGCGATTTTTTAGGCAACGCTTAAATAGAAGCCTGACGCACCTGCTTCTCCAACTCAGCCTTCAACCCCGGTTCAAGCTTCAGTTGCCGCGCCA
Source organism: Pseudomonas sp. Hz4 (assembly GCF_054898165.1). NCBI lineage: Bacteria > Pseudomonadati > Pseudomonadota > Gammaproteobacteria > Pseudomonadales > Pseudomonadaceae > Pseudomonas > Pseudomonas sp. Hz4. The sequence goes on from NZ_CM142719.1 coordinate 4,952,424, forward strand.
GTTCATCGAGGTAGGACTTCTCCATGAAGCTCTCCTCATCCACCAGCATCACACTGGCGATGTACATCTCAGCGGCCATTTCCGGCGTACTGGCAGCGCGGGCGACGTCGGCCGGGTCCAGCGGTTTGTTGAGTTCGGCGTGCAGCCAGTGCTGCAATTCCTGATCGTTATCGAGCTTGGTGAATTCACCTTCAATCAGCGCACGCTCGCGATCGTCGACATGACCATCAGCTTTAGCCGCAGCCACTAACGCTTGGAGGATCGCCTGGCTGTGCTGTTCAACTTGCGCCGCCGGTAAGCGGTCGATGGTTTGCGGTTCAGTCTTCGGCGCAGTGCCCTGCTGGGCCTGCCAGTTGCCATACGCCTTGTAGGCAATCACGCCCAATGCGGCGAGGCCGCCATAAGTCAGGACCTTACCGCCGACATTGCGCCCTTTCTTGCTGCCCAGCAGCAAACCCATGGCGCCGGCCGCCAACGCTCCGCCGCCCGCGCCAGAGAGCAGGCTGCCGAGGCCGCCCGAACCACCGCTGCCGCCGAGCAATCCGCCCAAGCCACCGCCAGCGGTCTTGTTTTGTGAGCCACCGGCCTTGTTCTGCAACATGTCCTGACCGGACTTGAGTAGCTGATCGAGCAATCCACGGGTGTTCATTTGCTACCTCCACGCATTCGGGTTAACCAGATCTTAAGGCCACCAGCCTAGATCGAAAGTGCCCGATGTCCGGGAGCGAGAGTGCTTCGAGATGTTGCGCAGCGTTCTTCAGCTGACCGCAGCCCTTCAGAAAAACAGATATACACTCAGGAAAATCTATAAAAACCGCCCACCGGGTACTTTCCCCATGATGACCTTGCGTCAAATCCGTCATTTCATCGCCGTGGCCGAGACCGGCTCAATCTCCGCCGCCGCGCAAACCGCGTTTATTTCCCAGTCCACCCTGACCCTGGCGATCCAGCAACTGGAGCAGGAAATCGGCGTTGGCCTGTTCAATCGTCACGCCAAGGGCATGACGCTGACCCACCAGGGCCACCAATTCCTACGCCAAGCGCACCTGATTCTGGCGACGGTGGACAACGCCAAACGCAGCCTACAACAGAGCACCGACCAGGTCGCAGGGCAGTTGATCATCGGTGTGACCAGTCTTGTCGCCGGTTACTACCTCGCGGATTTGCTCACCCGTTTCCAGCGCGCCTACCCCAACGTCGAGATCCGGGTGATGGAGGACGAGCGCCCTTACATCGAGCATTTGCTGGTCAGCGGTGAAATCGATGTCGGCGTGCTGATCCTCTCCAACCTAGAAGACCGCCACGCCTTGCAGACCGAAGTGCTGACCCACTCGCCGCACCGGTTATGGCTGCCGGCCCAGCATCCGCTGCTGGAACATGACAGCATCAACCTCGCCGATGTGGCCCGCGAACCGTTGATCCAGCTGAATGTCGATGAAATGGATCGCAATGCGCAACGCATGTGGTCGGCGGCCTCGCTGCAACCGCGCATCACATTAAAAACCGCCTCAACGGAAGCCGTGCGCAGCCTGGTTGCAGCAGGATTAGGCGTGTCGATCCAGCCTGACATGACTTACCGCCCGTGGTCACTGGAGGGCGACATCATCGAAGCGCGACCGATTGCCGACTTGAGCCAGACACTCGACGTCGGCCTGGCCTGGCGTCGCGGCACGGCGCGCCCGGCGTTGGTGGACCCGTTCCTGACCGTCGCCCGCGAACAACCCCACGGCGGGCGCAAGCCATCTATTTAATCGAACGCCACCTTCAGTATTTAGAATTTGTGGACCTCGGGCCTGAGCACTAGTCTTGCTGCATCTATAAGACGGCCGGGCCCCAGTCACAGGGAGCACCATGGCCACACAAGAAAAGAGAACCCGAAAAATGGCTGGCGCGCAGACCCCGTTGTTCACCGCATTGCTGATCGATGGCGAATTGGTCGCGGGCCAGGGGTTTGTCGAACCGATTCTCAACCCGGCCACCGGTGAAGTGCTGACGCACATTGCCGAAGCGAGCACCGAGCAGGTCGAGGCCGCGATCCTCGCCGCTCACCGGGCCTTTGCCGGTTGGTCGCGGACCACGCCGCAACAGCGCTCGAATTTACTGTTGGACATTGCCAACGCCATCGAAAAACAAGCCGACCTCCTCGCCCGCCTCGAATCCCTGAACTGTGGCAAGCCCTTGCACCTGGCCCGCCAGGATGACTTGAGCGCCACAGTCGATGTGTTCCGCTTCTTCGCCGGCGCCGTGCGCTGCCAGACCGGTCAGCTCAGCGGCGAGTACCTGCCGGGCTACACCAGCATGGTTCGTCGCGATCCGATTGGCGTGGTCGCGTCGATTGCGCCGTGGAACTACCCGATCATGATGGCCGCGTGGAAAATCGCTCCGGCCCTGGCCGCTGGCAACACGCTGGTGTTCAAGCCATCCGAACACACACCGCTGTCGATTCTGGCCTTGGCACCGGCGCTGGCCGAGATCCTGCCGCACGGCGTGATCAACATCGTTTGCGGCGGCGGTGAAGGCGTTGGCAGCCATTTGGTCAGCCATCCTAAAGTGCGCATGGTGTCGCTGACAGGCGATATCGTCACCGGGCAAAAAATCCTCCAGGCCGCCGCAAAAACCCTGAAGCGCACCCACCTTGAGCTCGGTGGCAAAGCGCCGGTGATTGTCTGCAACGATGCCGACATTCAAGCCGTGGTCGAAGGCGTGCGCACTTACGGCTATTACAACGCTGGTCAGGATTGCACCGCAGCGTGTCGCATTTATGCACAGGCCGGGATTCATGACCGTTTGGTGGCCGAACTCGGCGCGGCGGTCAGCAGCCTGCGCTTCGCCGGTAAACGCGATGCCGACAACGAGATCGGCCCGCTGATCAGCACCCGCCAACGCGACCGCGTGGCCAGTTTCGTCGAGCGTGCCCTCGGCCAGCCGCACATCGAGCGGGTGACCGGCGCGGCGGTGCATTCCGGCGCCGGCTTCTATTACCAGCCGACCTTGCTGGCCGGTTGCAAGCAGAGCGATGAGATCGTCCAGCGCGAAGTGTTCGGGCCAGTGGTTACCGTGACCCGTTTCGATCAGCTCGAACAAGCCGTGGACTGGGCCAACGACTCGGAATACGGCCTCGCCTCCTCGGTCTGGACCCAGAACCTGGATAAGGCGATGCAGGTCGCGGCGCGATTGCAGTACGGCTGCACCTGGATCAATAGCCATTTCATGCTGGTCAGCGAAATGCCCCACGGCGGCCTGAAGCGTTCGGGCTACGGCAAAGACTTATCCAGCGATTCGCTCCAGGACTACAGCGTGGTGCGGCACATCATGGCGCGCCACGGACAGCATCTCTGACTACGCTAACAACAAGCCGCCAACGGCAGGCTTCACCACGTTCAAAACTGCCCCGACCATCATTAAAGAAGAGGGAAACCCCATGTTCGTGCACAAGACCGCATTGCTCAGTGCAATCACCACGGCGCTGCTGGCCAGCGCCAGCATCCAGGCCGCCGAACCGCTGAAAGCCGTCGGTGCCGGCGAAGGTCAGCTGGATATCGTGGCCTGGCCCGGCTACATCGAACGTGGCGAAAGCGACAAGGCCTACGACTGGGTGACCGGTTTCGAGAAGGAAACCGGCTGCAAGATCAATGTGAAAACCGCCGCCACTTCCGATGAAATGGTCAGCCTGATGGCCAAGGGTGGTTACGACCTGGTGACTGCGTCTGGCGATGCGTCCCTGCGACTGATCGCCGGCAAGCGTGTGCAGCCGATCAACACGGCGTTGATCCCGAACTGGAAGAACATTGACCCTCGTCTCAAGGACGGGCCTTGGTACGTCGTCAATCAGCAAACCTACGGCACCCCGTACCAATGGGGTCCGAACGTGTTGATGTACAACACCAATATCTTCAAAACAGCCCCGGACAGCTGGAGTGTGGTGTTCGAAGAACAGACCCTGCCGGACGGCAAGTCCAACAAGGGCCGAGTCCAGGCCTACGACGGCCCGATCTATATCGCCGATGCGGCGCTTTATCTCAAATCGAAACAGCCGGAACTGGGCATCCAGGACCCGTACCAACTCAACGAAGCGCAATACAAAGCGGCGCTGGACCTGCTTCGCAAGCAACAGCCCTTGATCCACCGCTACTGGCATGACGCAACGGTCCAGATGAGTGACGTCAAAAACGAAGGCGTGGCGGCGTCCAGCAGTTGGGGCTACATGGTCAACGGCCTGGTGGCGGACAAGCAGTCGGTTGCCTCGGTCATTCCAAAAGAAGGTGCAACGGGTTGGGCCGACACCACCATGCTCCACGCCGAAGCCAAGCACCCCAACTGTGCCTACAAGTGGATGGACTGGTCGCTGCAACCGAAAGTCCAGGGGGACCTGGCGGCATGGTTCGGTTCGCTGCCGGCGGTTCCGGCGGGGTGCAAGGAGAGCGAATTGCTGGGTGCCGAAGGCTGCAAGACCAATGGTTTCGACCAGTTCGAGAAAATCGCCTTCTGGAAAACTCCGCAGGCTGAAGGTGGCAAGTTCGTGCCGTACAGCCGCTGGACCCAGGATTACATCGCGATCATGGGCGGTCGCTAACACACCCGTACTGATCGCTCCCACGCTCTGCGTGGGAATGCATCACCGGCTGCTTCGCGTCCATTCGCGCAAAGGTGACGCAGAGCGTCACGGGCTGCGTTCCCACGCAGAGCGTGGGAACGATCATCACCAGCCCTCGCCTTTTTGGAGCACCGCACCATGACGCTTGCAGTCCAGTTCACCAACGTTTCCCGTCAGTTCGGCGAAGTGAAGGCCGTTGACCGGGTTTCCATCGATATCCAGGACGGCGAGTTTTTTTCCATGCTGGGCCCTTCCGGCTCGGGCAAAACTACCTGTCTGCGCCTGATCGCCGGTTTCGAACAACCGAGTGCCGGCTCTATCCGTATTCAGGGCGAAGAAGCCGCCGGGCTGCCGCCATATCAGCGTGACGTGAACACCGTGTTCCAGGATTACGCGCTGTTCCCGCACATGAACGTACTCGACAACGTCGCCTACGGTTTGAAGGTCAAAGGCGTCGGCAAATCCGAACGCCAGAAACGCGCCGAAGAAGCCCTCGACATGGTCGCCCTCGGCGGTTACGGCGAGCGTAAACCGGTGCAACTGTCCGGCGGTCAACGCCAGCGTGTGGCCCTGGCCCGCGCCTTGGTCAATCGTCCGCGAGTGCTGCTGCTCGATGAGCCATTGGGCGCTCTCGACTTGAAGCTGCGCGAGCAAATGCAGGGTGAACTGAAAAAGCTGCAACGCCAGCTCGGCATCACCTTCATCTTCGTCACCCACGACCAGACCGAAGCGCTGTCGATGTCGGATCGCGTGGCGGTGTTCAACAAGGGGCGCATCGAGCAGGTCGACACACCGCGCAACCTGTACATGAAACCGGCGACAACCTTTGTCGCCGAATTTGTCGGCACCTCCAACGTGATTCGCGGCGATCTGGCGAAGCAATTGAGCGGCAATCCACAGCCGTTTTCGATACGCCCGGAACACGTGCGTTTCGCCGAAGGGCCGCTGGCCAGCCATGAAATTGAAGTCAGCGGTTTGCTCCACGACATCCAGTACCAAGGCAGCGCCACCCGCTATGAAGTGAAACTGGAAAACGGCCAGACCTTGAGCATCAGCCAGGCCAACGTCCAGTGGCTGGACGTCAGCGCCCAGCACCAGACCGGCCAACGCATCAGCGCGCGCTGGGCACGGGAAGCGATGATCCCGCTGCACGACACCGTTGTCGGCGGAGTGTGAGATGAACAGCGTGGCGATGACTCAAACCCCGGCCGGCGGCTCGCCGCTGCGCAGGTTTTCCAACCTGCTGTATCGCCGACCGAAACTGTACCTGTCGATGCTGCTGGTACCGCCGCTGCTCTGGTTCGGCGCGATCTACCTCGGCTCACTGCTGGCTCTGCTGTGGCAAGGCTTCTACACCTTCGATGACTTCACCATGGCGGTCACGCCCGACCTGACCCTGGCGAACTTCGCTGCCCTGTTCCAGCCCTCGAACTTCGACATCATCCTGCGCACCTTGAGCATGGCCGTGGTCGTGTCGATCGCCAGTGCCGTGGTCGCGTTCCCGATTGCCTACTACATGGCGCGCTACACCACCGGCAAGACCAAGGCGTTTTTCTACATCGCGGTGATGATGCCGATGTGGGCCAGTTACATCGTCAAGGCGTATGCCTGGACCTTGCTGCTGGCCAAGGGCGGCGTCGCGCAATGGTTCGTTCAACACCTGGGTCTGGAGCTCGTGTTGCAGTTCGTGCTGGGCATTCCCGGGGTGGGCGGCAGCACGTTGTCGACCTCGCACCTGGGCCGTTTCATGGTGTTCGTCTACATCTGGCTGCCGTTCATGATCTTACCGATTCAAGCCTCGCTGGAACGTCTGCCGCCGTCCTTGCTGCAAGCGTCTGCCGACCTTGGCGCCAAGCCGCGCCAGACCTTCATGCAAGTGACTTTGCCGCTGTCGATTCCGGGCATCGCGGCCGGTTCGATCTTCACCTTTTCGCTGACCCTGGGCGACTTCATCGTGCCGCAACTGGTGGGGCCACCGGGCTACTTCGTCGGCAGCATGGTGTACGCCCAGCAAGGCGCGATCGGCAACATGCCGATGGCTGCGGCTTTCACGCTGGTGCCGATCGTACTGATCGCCATTTACCTGTCCGTCGTCAAACGACTGGGGGCCTTCGATGCGCTCTGACGCTTCATCTCAAGATCAGGCTTCTCTGGGCCTGCGCATCGCAGCCTGGGGCGGGTTGGTGTTTCTGCACTTCCCGATCCTGATCATCTTCCTGTACGCCTTCAACACTGAAGACGCAGCGTTCAGTTTTCCGCCGAGGGGCTTCACCCTGAAGTGGATCGGCGTGGCGTTCTCGCGTCCTGACGTACTGGAAGCGATCAAGCTGTCGCTGCAGATTGCGTCCGTCGCAACCTTGATTGCATTAGTCCTCGGCACCCTCGCGTCGGCGGCGTTGTACCGCCGGGATTTCTTCGGCAAGCAAGGCATCTCGCTGATGCTGATCCTGCCGATTGCCTTGCCCGGGATCATCACCGGTATCGCCTTGCTGGCGACTTTCAAGACGCTGGGGATCGAGCCTGGGATGTTCACCATCATCGTCGGTCACGCGACCTTCTGTGTGGTGATTGTCTACAACAACGTCATCGCCCGGTTGCGTCGCACCTCTCACAGTTTGATCGAAGCGTCGATGGACCTTGGCGCCGATGGCTGGCAGACCTTCCGCTACATCATCCTGCCGAACCTCGGCTCGGCGTTGTTGGCCGGCGGCATGTTGGCGTTTGCGCTGTCGTTCGACGAAATCATCGTCACCACTTTCACCGCCGGCCATGAACGCACCCTGCCGCTGTGGCTGCTCAACCAGCTCAGCCGCCCACGGGACGTGCCGGTGACCAACGTCGTCGCGATGCTGGTGATGATGGTGACCATGCTGCCGATCCTCGGCGCCTATTACCTGACCCGGGGCGGCGAAAGCGTTGCGGGCAGTGGCGGCAAGTGAATTTCCTGACCATTCCAATAATGAATTTGCGGTAGAAAGAGGACAACGCCATGCAAACCAAACTCTTGATCAATGGCCAACTGATCGACGGCGAAGGCCCCGCCCAACCCGTGTTCAACCCTGCGTTGGGCAGCGTATTGGTGGAGATTAATGAAGCCAGCGAAGCTCAGGTCGATGCCGCCGTGCGGGCCGCCGACAGCGCCTTCGAAAGCTGGTCGCAAACCACCCCGAAAGAACGCTCGCTGCTGCTGCTTAAACTCGCCGACGCCATCGAAGCCCACGGCGAAGAGCTGGCCAAACTGGAATCGGACAACTGCGGCAAGCCTTACAGCGCTGCGCTGAACGACGAGATCCCGGCCATTGCCGACGTGTTCCGTTTCTTCGCCGGCGCCAGCCGTTGCATGAGCGGTTCGGCGGGCGGTGAATACCTGCACGGCCACACCTCGATGATCCGTCGCGACCCGGTCGGCGTGATCGCCTCCATCGCGCCGTGGAACTATCCGCTAATGATGGTCGCCTGGAAAATCGCCCCAGCCCTCGCGGCGGGTAATACCGTGGTGCTCAAACCATCGGAACAAACCCCGCTGACCGCCCTGCGTCTGGCCGAACTGGCGTCGGAGATTTTCCCGGCTGGCGTGCTCAACCTGGTGTTCGGCCGCGGTCCTACGGTCGGCAGCCCACTGGTCACACACCCGAAAGTGCGCATGGTCTCGTTGACTGGTTCGATCGCCACCGGTTCGAACATCATTTCCAGCACCGCTGACAGCGTCAAACGCATGCACATGGAACTGGGCGGCAAGGCCCCGGTGATCATCTTCGACGACGCCGACATTGATGCTGCCGTGGAAGGCATTCGCACCTTCGGCTTCTACAACGCTGGCCAGGACTGCACCGCCGCCTGCCGCATCTACGCGCAGGAAGGCATCTACGACACGTTCGTCGAGAAGCTCGGCGCGGCGGTCAGCAGCATCAAGTACGGCATGCAGGATGATCCATCGACCGAGCTTGGTCCGTTGATCACCGCACAACATCGCGACCGCGTGGCCGGGTTTGTCGAGCGTGCCGTGGCGCAACCGCACATCCGCTTGGTCACGGGCGGCAAGGCTGTTGAGGGCCATGGCTTCTTCTTCGAACCGACTGTGTTGGCAGATGCTCAGCAGGACGACGAGATTGTTCGTCGCGAAGTATTCGGGCCGGTGGTGTCGGTGACCAAATTCATCGATGAAGCGCAGGTGCTGAGCTGGGCCAACGATTCCGACTACGGCCTGGCGTCTTCGATCTGGACCTCGGACGTCGGTCGCGCACATCGCCTGTCTGCACGCTTGCAGTACGGCTGCACCTGGGTAAATACGCACTTCATGCTGGTCAGCGAAATGCCGCATGGCGGTCAGAAACTGTCCGGTTATGGCAAGGACATGTCCCTGTACGGGCTGGAGGACTACACCGTTGTTCGGCATGTGATGTTCAAGCACTAAAAGCATCGCAACACAAAACAAAAATTACCGATCCGGGCAGCGCCGTCATGGCGCTGCCACGGTTTCGGACATCATCATCGCCCTGTTCCTGACCTTGTTCGCTACCCTGGTCAACCTCAGCGGCACCAAGGTGCTGGCGCGGATCGCCATGTTCGGCTTCCTCTGCCAGCTGATTGGTGCGGTGATCGTCGGCGTTTATTTGCTGATCTTCGCGGGCACCGTTAGTGGTTCCGGCGCTGAAATATTCCCCTTTCTCGCACTCCTAGAGAAAGGGGAATTAATGACAGCTATTGACTGAAGAGAAACCCATCAAAGCAACAGTTCTGCTTGATCGTGCTTCAGCAAAGATATGCGATCGAAAAGCTTGATTTTTTCATCTGCTTTTTGTCTAGCGTAATCCGACATAAACGCAACAAGTTCTTCAAGCTGACTCACATTCCCTACCACCTTAAAGGCTTTTTCTTTATTAACAAAAACGAGCGACTTCTTCTTTCGAGCCAACAGTTCAATCACGTTACTCAGTGTTCCGGTGCTTTTAGCATCCCAAATCATCAAGCCGTAATCGGCGGCTTCAGCCATAACAACATCTTTCGCGGTGAAAAATGCTCTCGACCCTTTGGAGTGTTTGGTTTCCACCGTTCTAGCCGGCCATTCTCCAAGATTGTTCCGAGGGGTCACGCCACTGCAATAAATAGTAGTTTTAGATCGAGCCAAGCTCAATAAATACTCTTGAATAGATGTATCGGCTCCGCCTGCGTCGCCAACCACGACGTCAAACTCTGAATCAACGATATTATTGATACGCTCTTTAACCTTCGGATCAAGGTGTTTGATATTAATAGAGCCCGCAATAAATACAGTTGTCATCTATCTCACTTCCAAGTTAACGCCGCAACGTAGATTTTTCCCACTTTTGGATATCTACGTAAAGCAGCACAGGCGGCATCCATTGACGCCCCACTGTCAAACAAATCATCAACGACCAAAACATTCCAACAGCCTGTATTGGTAATTTCATCATTCACACTGAAGCTAGCTCCTATAGCGGCAACCTTTTCAGCTTTAGAATGCAAATCTTTAAGCGATTGCCCCGTAGCAGCCTTTCGAAGCAAATCCGAAAATACAGGCTTTCCTATTATTCGTCCTAACTCTACGGCAACCTCAGTAACTGGCTGTCGTGCACGTACATTCGAGGCAGGCATAGGAATTACGAACCCTACTTGAGCAAGCTTAGGTAAAACATTCGTCGCTACAGCTTGAGCAAGTGGACTCACCTGACTCCAATCCTTCTGGTATTTGAGCTGGTAGGTCGCTTGTCCAACCTCTGTACGGAGATTATCGAAGCGTGGGTTTCCGTGCTCATCATCCCCTAGAAAGGTACTACTTATCATGTGCTTGTCCAGCACCCATCCCTGGTCCCAGGGACCGTTTATCTGTTTGAGGGATATTTTCAAGGCATTCTCCATTTTTTAACCTGTCCGTTAAGCACCGAAATTTCCTTGGCGCTCTTTGACCATAGGCAATGAAAAACAGAGTTGCCAGTCGACCTCCGCGTGGTGCTGACTTTCATGCAAAAACAGGAAATTCCTACAGACCAAGCCTTCCGGTTAATACACCAATTCCTACAGCATGCGGCGCCAGAACAGGTTTGGCGCCGCGTACACCTGAACGATAGGCTTTACCTCGTCGCTGCCAAATCAGCGACCCGGGGTCGATGCCGGAACATTATCAAGACGGCCGTTCACCACTGGTTGCCGTTGAGTTGATGCACAAAGGGACGAACTTTGCAGTTCGTCCCTTTGGTTACCCAACATGACTCAACCTCCTACCTTCAAAACCGCGAAACACTCCTCATCGCATCCACCAGATACCGCATCGCAATCTGGTCACTTTCCGACAGCTCCCGATAGCGCTCTAACAATTTCATTTCGTCCGAACTGAGCCGACGCCTTCGCCGCCCGGTCGCCAGGCACGGAAAAATTCCTAACAATTCGGTGATGCCTTGTACTTTCGACATGGACGATGTCCTTCTATACGTCAGAGAAAACTTCAAAAACCGCATCGCCCTTTCCTTTTCATTCGCCGCCGGCCTGAAGGGCAGAAACCGGTCATGAACACAGAATAGGAATTAAATCGGCGCTGAAAAGTGGTTTTTAGAGTAATTAGTCAAAAAAAGCAGAAATGCCCTATAAATCAGAAAGTCCTGTCGGAATTGTTAACCGACATTTCTTGTTTCATTGCCGCGCTGTCGCCACGCCATCAATCATTTTTTCTCCGCAACCGAACGGTTTAAGCTATTTGTTATCTGTGTAATGTCCGTTGCGTTTGGCCGAAGGCATGTCCGAACCTCCATTTTTGATCCAGCACGTGCCAGGAACGGCGCGGGATTGTTCACGACAGGTTGTACTTATGCACCGCAGGAATTTGCTCAAAGCATCCATGGCCATCGCTGCCTACACCGGATTATCAGCCACCGGTCTGCTGGCTGCGCGGGCCTGGGCCGGTAACAGCGCGGCGGATGGCGAGGCTCAGGCGTTCGACTTTGAAACGCTGAAGATTCAGGCCAAGCAGCTCGCCGGCAATCGGTATCAGGACACCAAGCAGGTGCTGCCGCCGACCTTGGCGACCATGACGCCGCAAAATTTCAACGCGATCCGCTACGACGGCAACCATTCGCTTTGGAATGACCTCAACGGTCAACTGGATGTGCAGTTTTTCCACGTCGGCATGGGTTTCAAGCAACCGGTGCGCATGTACAGCGTCGATCCCAAGACTCGTCAGGCGCGAGAGGTGCATTTCCGTCCGCCCCTGTTCAACTATGAAAAAACCACGGTCGACACCAAACAGCTCACGGGCGATCTGGGGTTCTCCGGGTTCAAGTTGTTCAAGGCCCCCGAACTGGACCAGCACGACGTGTTGTCCTTCCTCGGCGCCAGCTATTTCCGTGCGGTAGATGCCTCGGGCCAGTACGGTCTGTCGGCTCGCGGTCTGGCGATTGATACGTATGCCAAGAAGCGTGAAGAATTCCCGGACTTCACCAAGTTCTGGTTTGAGACCCCGGACAAGGACAGCACCCGCTTCGTGGTGTACGCCCTGCTGGATTCACCGAGCGCCACCGGCGCTTACCGTTTCGACATTGACTGTCAGGCCAGCCAGGTCGTCATGGGCATCGATGCCCACATCAATGCGCGCACCGCCGTCGAACAACTGGGCATCGCGCCGATGACCAGCATGTTCAGCTGCGGCACCCATGAACGGCGCATGTGTGACACGATTCACCCGCAGATCCACGATTCTGATCGCCTGGCCATGTGGCGCGGCAACGGTGAGTGGATCTGCCGCCCGCTGAACAACCCGGCCACCCTGCAATTCAATGCCTTCGCCGACACTGATCCGAAAGGTTTCGGCCTGGTGCAGACCGATCATGAGTTCGACAGCTATCAAGACACCGTCGACTGGTACAGCAAGCGACCGAGCCTGTGGGTAGAACCGACGACCGCGTGGGGTGAAGGCTCTATCGATCTGATGGAAATTCCTACGACCGGCGAAACCCTCGATAACATCGTCGCGTTCTGGACCCCGAAAAAACCGGTCGCGGCCGGTGATTCACTGAACTACGGCTACAAGCTCTACTGGAGCGCTCTGCCGCCAGTGAGTACGCCGTTGGCGCGGGTCAACGCTACTCGTTCGGGCATGGGCGGCTTCATCGAAGGCTGGGCCCCCGGCGAGCATTACCCGCAGGTTTGGGCTCGACGGTTTGCCGTGGACTTCACGGGCGGCGGCCTGGACCGCCTGCCTGAAGGCGCGGGGATCGAGCCGGTGGTCACCTGCTCGAATGGGCAGGTGAAGGACTTTAACGTGCTGGTGCTGGATGACATCAAGGGATACCGCATTACTTTTGACTGGTTCCCGACCAATGACAGCGTGGAACCGGTGGAGCTGCGGTTGTTCATTCGCACCCACGACCGGACGTTGAGTGAAACCTGGTTGTACCAGTACTTCCCACCGGCACCGGATAAGCGCAAGTACACCTGATAGCTGCAGAAACGCAAAAGCCCCGGTCAACTCGACCGGGGCTTTTTGGTTTTACAACATCAATCAGTCGCGTAAATCCGACTCATGAATCGGCTGTTCACGATGGGTTGCCCGCTGATACTGCGCCGGCCAGATGGCCTTGCGCCCACCCAGGTCATCATCGGCATGCAGCGGCCAGTATGGGTCTCGCAACAACTCACGGGCCAGGAAGATGATGTCAGCCTGGCAGGTACGCAGAATGTGCTCGGCCTGCGCCGGTTCGGTAATCATCCCTACAGTGCCGGTGGCAATGCCTGACTCCTTGCGCACACGTTCGGCGAAGCGGGTCTGATAACCGGGACCTGTAGGAATCTCGGCGTTGGCCGCGGTACCGCCCGACGAGACGTCAATCAGGTCTACGCCCAACGCTTTGAGGCGTCGCGCCAGCTCCACGGTTTCATCCGGGTTCCAGCCGTCTTCCACCCAGTCGGTGGCCGACACCCGAACGAACAGCGGTAGTTCTTCAGGCCACACCGCACGCACCGCTTCGGTGACTTGCAGCACCAGCCGGATTCGATTCTCGAACGAACCACCATATTGATCGCGCCGCTGATTGCTCAGGGGCGAAAGAAACTGATGCAACAGGTAACCGTGGGCGGCGTGTATTTCGACCACTTTGAAACCGGCGGTCAGTGCTCGCTTGGCCGAAGCGACAAAGGCCTGAATGACCTCAGCGATCTCGCCTTCATCGAGCTGCGTGGGGTGCGTGTGCTGCGGGTCGAAGGCGATCGGCGAAGGGCCCACCGGAACCCAGCCACCGTCTTCGGGTTTGACGCTGCCATGTTTGCCGATCCACGGCCGATGGGTGCTGGCCTTACGCCCGGCGTGGGCCAACTGAATGCCGGCCACTGCGCCTTGAGCCGCAATGAAGCGTGTGATGCGTTGCAACGGTTCGATCTGTTCATCGCTCCACAGGCCGAGGTCCTCGGCGGTGATGCGTCCGTCGGCGGTCACCGCCGTGGCTTCGGTAAACACCAGACCGGCCCCGCCGACAGCGCGGCTGCCGAGGTGGACCAGGTGCCAGTCATTGGCCAGTCCATCAACGCTGGAGTACTGGCACATCGGCGACACCACAATGCGGTTGAGCAGGGTCAATTGGCGAAGGGTATAGGGTTCAAGCAGCAGACTCATGGGGCACCTCTCGAATCAGTGGGCAGGCTCCAGGGTTCTGTTTGAAAGTCGACGAGTGACAGGAAAAAGGTGCAGCACCCGCCCCCGCGGGCAAAAATTCGACAAGACGTCACAAGGATAATCAAGCAGTGCTTAGAGCCTAGTCGACATCGGGGGATGAGGGAGGGTTCATAGAAATTCGGTGTGAGGGAAATCGCCTTCACGCCCTGAGCCTTTCCGTCAACACGATGTTGCTGTGTCCGGCTCGCTGATCAAAGGCGAGCCGTGCCGAAGCAAGGTCTGTAAATAAACCTTTTCGTCGTACACGGTGCTGCTCTTCCAGCACTGATAAACGATCCGGATCCACTTGAACGCCAGGGCCCTGAGGGCTGCTTGGTAAGAGCTGCCTTTGGCCCTTTGCTGGCGATAATACGCCTCTGCCCACACCGATTGATTGATGCTGTGGGCAGCCCACTCAACAAAGGTCTGGCGCAAAAAAGTTGCGCATTGATAGCGCCAGTGGACGACTTTTTTCTTGCCACTGCGTTCGGTGACCGGGGCAATTCCGGCATATCGCTGCACCGCACTGGCATCCTTGAAGCGATCACGCTGCTCACCAAAGGCGACCATCAACCGTGGGGCAAGCTGTTGTCCCGCGCCGGGCAAGGCCTTGAAGAGTCGATAGTCGGCCAGGGTGTTGGCAGTTTTTTCGATCTCCCGATCAAAATCTTTGATCGCCGTGATGACCCCTTTCAGTTGCGAGACCAGGGCCAGCACATACAGCGCTGAAGGACTGACCACGCCTGGATCTTCAGTCAACGGCATGGCTTTGGCGATCAATGCCAAACGCTGCTGATTGAGCTCAGCATGGCGAACATTATGCGCGTGAAGGAACTTCAAAACGCTGGCTGGCCGAGCGCGCTTAAGCGTTTCAAAGGTCGACCAGCGCGCCAGAAATTCACAAAAAACCAGCGTGTCATGGTCATGAAACAGCTCCAGGGCCAACGGGTAGTACTGTTTGAGCATGCAGACCAGACGGTTGCTGATCTTGACCCGGTCATCGACCAATCCGCGGCGATGTTCGGTCAGGCTGGCGAGCGAACGCATGGCGGAGCTTTGCTGGACCAGTTGAGGAAACCGTTCGGGATGATTCAGCAACAGCTCAAGCGCCCATTGAGCATCCGTTGGATCATCCTTGGCGCCACTGGGGACGAAGGTTTTACGGTGCCGGGCCAAGGTGCTCGGATTGATCGGAAAGATACAAAAAAACTCATATTTTTGCAGAGCCGCTATCAGTGGGCCTTTGTTCAACTCCACGGCGATCGCGATCGGGCCACCGTAACGTTGATGCAGCGACCTGGCCCAGCGATCAATCGACTCGGGCTCGTGGTCGATGACCTCGAAACTGCGCTGAGCCTCTCCAGCTATCTGCAAACAGATGTCGTGCTTGGCGTCTGCCCAATCAATTCCGATATAAGCAGTGAAACTCTGAGACAGGAGCGTTTGCATGGAACACCTCAACAGGCGCTAAAGTACATGCAGGGACATGCATGCTTGCGTCCAGCGAAGGCGATATAGAGAGCCGTGTCGGGCTTTCCCTGAGAATTCGTTAGAGGGCGCAAGCGCACCTGTGGACTCGAAGGTGAAGGCGTAATCATCGAGTGCTGCGCGAGCAAATTCGTAGCCCACAGGTGCATGTTCCTTCCTCGCCGACAACCGACTTCCAGCGAATATCAGTATGGAAGAGAAAGGAACGGACTACCTATATCGCGAGCAAGCTGATCTGGCCTAATGAATTTGGACACATCAATAGGGCGCTATGATGGCGCCCAAATCTGAGGTGTGCATGATGATGCGAAAATCCTATTCCAATGAGTTCAAACTCAAAGCTGCAAGCATGGTGCTCGATGAGGATCAGCCGATTCCCGAGATCTGTGCCAGCTTGGATATCGGCCCAACAGCCTTGCGCCGCTGGGTCGAGCAGGTGCGAAAAGAGCGCGCCGGATCGACGCTTGCCGGTACCAAGGCGATCACCGTCGACCAGAAGCAAATCCAGGAACTTAAAGCCCTGCTCAGGCAGAAAGACCGGGATATCGAAATCCTAAAAAAGGCCAGTGCTCTCCTGCTTTTGGACTCCAAAGATCATTCCCTCTGATCAGTGAGCTGGGCGAGCAGTACGGCATTACAAACTGCTGCCGCGTGTTTGAAGTCAACCGCAGCAGCTATTACGCCTGGCGTCAGCGCCAAGGTAAAACCAACCCGGAGCGCGAAGCGCTCAAGGTTGTTTTGATTAAATACCACAAGGCATCAAGAGGCTCGGCAGGTGCACGAACCCTCTCCGAAGACCTGCGGGGCGACGGCCATCAGGTGGGCCGCTACATGGCCCGCGGTTTGATGAAGGAAGCTGGGATCGCTAGCCGTCAGCGTAGACCTCACAAATACAAGTCATCGGGCGTTGAGTCGCTGGTGGCTGAGCATGAGTTGGAGCGTGAGTTTTACGTAGCTGATATCAACAAGGTTTGGTGCGCGGATATCACCTATATCCAGCTGGGCAAGCGCTGGCTCTACTTCTCAGTCGTTCTGGATCTGTTTGCGCGACGTGTTGTGGGCTGGTCGTTTTCACTGGTCGCAGACGCGACGCTGGCGCGCGAATCACTGCGAATGGCCGTCGAATTGAGAGGACGACCTAAAGGTGTACTGTTTCATTCTGACCAGGGATGTCAGTACACCAGCCATAAATTCAGGGACGAACTGATGGCGCACGAGCTTAGGCAGAGCATGAGTCGAAAAGGCCAATGCTGGGATAACGCCCCGATGGAGCGTTTTTTTGGAAGTTTGAAGTCAGAATGGGTACCTGAAAATGGGTACAACTCAGAACACGAAGCCCGAGTTGATATAAACCGCTATGTGGCGCGCTACAACAACGTCAGGCGCCATAGTTACAACGGTTACCACTCACCTGTAGCAGCGGAAAAGTTGGCGGCGTGAGAACCGAAAAAAATGTCCAAAATTACTGGACCAGTTCAAGCCCGCTCCCACAGTGGATCTGCGTCGAGCACAAAACCAATGTGGGGCTTGCTCGCGAAGGGTTCAACGCGGTTCGATGTGGGCAATCATCAACTGCACCGTCTCGTTGCCACGGAACTCGTTGAGGTCGAGTTTGTAGGCCAATTCCACCCACTTGATGGTCGGATTCGGCCAGATGTCGCGGTCGATTCCGAAGGCAATGCCATCCAGCTTCACCGAGCCGCATTCGCTTTTCAGCACCACTTTGAGGTGCCGTTCGCCGACGACGCGCTGCTCGACCAACTGGAACACCCCATGAAACAGCGGCTCCGGGAAGTGCTGCCCCCAAGGACCGGCATGGCGCAGGGCGCGAGCCAGTTCCAGGTGGAATTCCTCGACCGCCAGGGTGCCGTCCGTCAGCAGGCGCCCGGTCAGGTCTTCTTCACGCAATTGCCTACGCACTTCAGCGTCAAAGGCTTCGGCGAACAACGGAAAATTCGCTTCCGGCAACGTCAGGCCGGCGGCCATCGCATGGCCGCCGTATTTGCTGATCAGATTCGGATGCTGCGCCGCCACCACGCTCAACGCGTCACGAATATGAAACCCCTGAACCGAACGCCCCGAGCCCTTGAGCAAGCCATCGCCCGCATCGGCAAAGGCGATGGTCGGACGGAAATAGCGATCTTTCATACGCGATGCGAGGATTCCGATGACACCCTGATGCCACTCGGGATCGAACAGGCACAAGCCGAACGGCATCGACTCAACCGGCAAATCTTTCAGTTGAGCCAGCGCTTCACGCTGCATGCCCTGCTCGATGGATTTGCGGTCCTGGTTCATGCCGTCGAGCTGAACCGCCATTTCACGCGCCAGACCGGCGTCTTCAGTGAGCAGGCATTCGATGCCCAGGCTCATGTCATCCAGCCTTCCTGCCGCATTCAGGCGTGGGCCGACAATGAAACCCAGATCAGTGGAAGTGATGCGCGCAGGGTCCCGCTTGGCCACCTCAAGGATTGCCTTGATGCCTGGCCGAGCACGCCCGGCGCGAATCCGTTCCAGGCCTTGGTGCACCAGAATCCGGTTATTGGCATCCAGCGGCACCACGTCGGCGACGCTGCCCAGCGCCACCAGGTCCAGCAATTCGCCGATGTTTGGCTGCGGCTTGCTCTCGTACCAGCCGAGGCTGCGCAAGCGCGCGCGCAGGGCCATCAACACGTAAAAAATTACCCCGACGCCGGCCAGTGCCTTGCTCGGAAACTCGCAACCTGGCTGGTTCGGATTGACGATGGCATCGGCCAGTGGCAGTTCATCGCCGGGCAAGTGGTGATCGGTGACCAGGACGTTCAGCCCGGCCTTTTTCGCCGCCGCCACGCCTTCAACGCTGGAAATACCGTTATCCACGGTGATCAGCAGGTGAGGCTCGCGGGTCAGCGCCACTTCAACGATTTCCGGCGTCAGGCCGTAGCCGTACTCGAAACGGTTCGGCACCAGATAGTCGACGTGAGCCGCGCCCAGCAGGCGCAAACCCAGCATGCCCACCGTACTGGCCGTCGCACCATCGGCGTCGAAGTCGCCGACGATCAGAATCCGCTGACGCTGCTCCAGCGCCGTCACCAGCAAATCCACCGCCGCATCGATACCTTTGAGCCGTTGGAACGGGATCAGTCGCGCCAGGCTCTTGTCCAGTTCAGCCTCGCACAGCACGCCCCGCGCCGCGTACAGACGGGTCAGCAGCGGCGGCAGATCACCGAGGAATGGCAGAGTGTCGGGCAACAGGCGAGGTTCGATGCGCATGGGGTGACAGGTGCTTCTCTTGAATACGTAGGATAAAACCGGATGACGCACATTAGCGGCGAATAATCAGCCGCGTTCGCCGCTCAACCACTGCAACTGGACTTCATGCTGACCACGGTCGTCGGTGACGAAAATCGTCCCTTCGCTGATCATCACGTCCCACTTGATAACGCGGGGCATGTCTTTGGCCAGGGTTTCCAGCACGTCCTGAGGCACGGCCGCGATGTGTACGTTTTTCAGGTTTTTGATCGCCGGGATCACTTTGGTTTCCCAGACGCGCAGGCTGCCGTAGGCCAACAGGCTGGTGCGCTCGGTGCGACGCGAGCACCACGTCAGGCGATCGGCGTCTGGCTGACCGACTTCGATCCAGTGCAGAACGCGATCGTCCAGGCTCTTTTCCCACAGCGCAGGTTCGTCCACGTCTGACAGACCGCGGCCGAACGACAGCTGCTCGTTGTACCAGAAGGCGTAGGCCAGCAGCCGCACGGTCATGCGCTCTTCGGTTTCCGAAGGGTGACGAGCGATGGTCTGCTTCACGCTCTCGTACACGCTGCGGTCGAGGTCGGTAAGGTTCAGTTCAAACTTGTAGGTCGTGGACGGCTGGGCCATGAACGGGCTTCTTGATACGGGGAAAGGCGGCAAGTCTAACCGATGCGGTAGGCAATCCACGAATTGAAGGCGATCAACCTTGGTCGTCTGACGTTCGGCTATGTTAAAACGCTGTATTCGCTCAGCCTCTGTCCTACAGGATTCAGTATGCCGCTCACCGAAAAACCGCTCTCAGGTCTGAAAGTCATTGAATTGGGCACGCTGATCGCCGGGCCGTTTGCCTCGCGGATTTGCGGCGAGTTCGGTGCCGAAGTGATCAAAATCGAGTCCCCCGATGGCGGCGATCCATTGCGCAAATGGCGCAAGCTGTATGAAGGCACTTCGCTGTGGTGGTTCGTTCAGGCACGCAACAAGAAGTCCCTGACGCTGAACCTGAAACACCCCGACGGCCTGGCCATTCTGAAAAAACTGCTCAGCGAAGCGGACATCCTGATAGAGAATTTTCGCCCGGGCGTGCTGGAAAAACTTGGTCTGGGCTGGGAAGTCTTGCACGCACTGAACCCGAAACTGGTGATGGTGCGTCTCTCGGGCTTCGGTCAGACCGGGCCGATGAAGGATCAGCCAGGCTTTGGTGCCGTCGGTGAATCCATGGGAGGTCTGCGCTACATCACCGGCTTCGAAGACCGACCACCGGTGCGCACCGGAATTTCCATCGGCGATTCCATTGCCGCACTTTGGGGCGTGATTGGCGCACTGATGGCTCTGCGTCATCGCGAAGTCAACGGCGGCCTCGGCCAAGTGGTGGATGTGGCGCTGTATGAAGCGATCTTCGCCATGATGGAAAGCATGGTCCCCGAGTTTGACGTGTTCGGTTTCATCCGCGAGCGCAGCGGCAACATCATGCCGGGCATTACGCCCTCCTCGATCCACACCAGTGCCGACGGCAAACATGTGCAGATCGGCGCCAATGGCGACGCGATCTTCAAACGTTTCATGCTGATCATCGGTCGCGACGACCTGGCCAACGACCCTGCGTTGGCGAGTAACGACGGACGCGATAGCCGTCGCGACGAGATTTACGGGGTGATTGATCGCTGGGCCAACTCACTGCCGCTGGACGCCATCATCGAGCAGTTGAATCAGGCCGACGTACCGGCCAGTCGGATCTTCAGCGCTGAAGACATGTTCAGTGATCCACAGTACCTGGCCCGGGAAATGTTCCTGAAAGCCAAGTTGCCGGACGGCAAAGATTTCAAGATGCCGGGAATAGTGCCGAAACTCTCTGATACACCCGGCACTTCGGAATGGGTCGGGCCGCAACTGGGCGAGCACAATGCGCAAGTACTCAACGAGCTTGGTTACGACAAGGAACAGATCGCAAAGCTGCGTGAAGACGGGGCTATCTAAGCTGAAACGCCTGCTCTCATCAGCACTCGACGACGCCCGCTGCGGGTGGGCGTTGGCGATGCTCGTATTTCTGTCGGGCCTGAGCTCATCCGTTTCAGCGCAACCCAAAGAGACGCTGATCTGGTTACTGCGTGATTTGCCGCCAACGATGATTCTGGAAGGTCCGAAAAAAGGTCAGGGGATCATTGATGAATTGCTGCCGCTGTTGATCGCCGGCATGCCGCAATACCAACACACCCTGATGCGGGTCAACCGCGCCCGTGGCATGCAAATGCTTCACGAAGAATCGTTTACGTGCGATCCCTCGTTGGTCTGGACCAAGGAGCGAGAACAATGGATTACTTTCTCGATTCCAGCCTTCCGTGCCGTGAGCAATGGCCTTGTCGTTCGCAAGGAAGATCGAGAGGTGCTGGTACCCTTTCTTGTCGACGGTGAAGTCGATCTGGAGGCGATGCTGGCCAGTGGTCGAAAGAAAGTCGGCGTCGTGGCCGAACGCAGTTATGGCCAGTTCCTCGACACACTGCTGAAACAGGCACCGCCCAACGCGCTGACACCCCATTACGGCAACGACGCGCTTGGCAGTCTGTTACAGATGCAGCGCCTGGGCCGTTTGCAGGTTGTCTTGGGTGGCCGGAAATCCGCTATCAGGCCAATCAGGAACATATTGCCGACGACCAACTGGAGTTCTATCCGGTCAGGGGCACGAGCAAATACCTGTCCGGGCACATCGGCTGCTCCCATTCGCCCCAGGGCCGACAGGCGATCACCGAGATCAACCAGCTCTTGCGCACATTTCCGCGCCAGCGACTGGATCAGTTATACGCCGACTGGCTGGATCCGGAACGCCGCAGCGACTACTTGAAAGAAACCAAGGCGTTTTTCGAGCATCAGGCGCAGCAATGACAAATCGCAGACAAAAAGAAACCCCGAGAAGTGGGGAGACGACTCGGGGTTAAACGTGGCCTACATAAAGACCAGTAACAACAAGCTACAAGCACCGGAGCACAATGCTTGATCCTGCTGTTACAAGGTCTGACTGACATTGGCGCAGGAAGGTTCCCACAAAAAAAAATTCAATTTCGGTTGGCCAGGATCTTGTCCTGAGCCGCATTGCGCAACGCCGCTATGACGCAGGGCTCCAGGCGACCTTCAGCGATCAGCACGTCGCGATGCAACCCGTCGACCACATCCGTCAGTAAACGCTTGCTGGTTAACTGGGCCTGATTGAACGCGCGTTCGACCACGATAGCGCCGGACGCATTCTTCAGTGTCACCAGGCATTCGCCATGAGTCCCTGACGGGGTCAACGTCACCTGATACGGGCTCAGAGCCTCACCGAGCAATAGACTGATACTTTCCATCTCGATCACCACTCAATAGTCCGAAAACAAAGTGCCTGGGGCGTGTGTACAGTAAATGACCTCTGGCCCGAGAAGAAAGTTCTGGATTTCGACTGCAGGAAAACCGGCGCTTCTGGTCGATAGAGCATGCACGGCCAAGATGACAGAGAAAAAACAGCCGCGTCACGCCTGCTTCTTGCGCTTGCCAATATCGGTCCATCCCCCCAGCAGGCCCCGCAATTGTCCATCGGCACTGAAAAAAGGCACTGTCCACTGATAGATATGCCTGACGCCATTGTTGAACATCAATTGACGCTCACTGAAGCGGGTCTTGCGCGTACCGAGCTGGGCCATGAACTCTGCATGCAGCAGTTCGGCAGTCTCTTTGGGCAAGACGTCCAGTTCAATCAACTGTCGTCCCTGGATCTGGTCGAAACGGGTCGACAAGCCCTCTTCATAACTTTTGTTGCACATGATCAAACGCCCTTCCAGATCACGAACAAATATCGGATCGGGCATGGCGTCCATCAACGCATGCTGGAAGGCGAGCTGATCACTCAGATTCTTCTCGGCATCCAGGCGCTGCTGGATCAATACCGTGAGCCGGCGGTTCCAGAGTAGCGACAGCAGGCCGAACAGACTGACGATAAACATTCCCCAGCAGCCCCACTGGGTGAGCCGGTGCCACGTGCCGGGCACTTGAACGGGGGCAATGCCATTGAGCCATTTCAGGCGAATGGCGCGCAATTCGGCAGGAGGAAACGCCTCAAGCGCCTTGTTGAGGATACTCGTCAATTGCGGCTGACCTTTGCGCACGGCCAGGTGGTCCGCCTCCCATTTGCCCTCCACCGCATACCCGACCTTGAGCTGACCGGACGGATAGAGTTGTGCTCCGATTTCATTTTCGATGGTGGCATAGGCCTCACCGCTTTCGACCAACGCCCGGGCCTCCGTATAGGTTTTAACCGAGCGTAGGTCGATGTCCGGATTGTCGCGGCGAATCGTAGCCTCCAGCGCATGCCGCGTCGGCAACACCAGAACCCTTCCCGACAGCTGCTTTAAGGATTGCACCACTGGTGCCCCGGCCCGCCCGACGAACACCCAGCCAGCGCCACCGAACGCATGACTGAAATCCAGAAACGTCTTGCGTTCGTCATTCATCGCCAGCGTCGTGCTCATGTCCGCCGCACCGCTTTCCAGCCGTCCAAGCATCTGTTCGGTAGAAAACGACTCTTCATGAACAAACTGCAATCGCGTCATGGCGCTGATGCGGTTGAGCAGATCATTGTTCAAACCGCTCCAGTGGCCGTGCTCATCCTTGAACAGGTACAGCGGATATTGCACCGAGGTGACGATGACTTGCGAATGTTCGGCAATCCATTTCAACTCCTGAGCATCCAGCTCGATCGTTGGGCTGGCGACCGATCCTTTGGACTGGGAGGCCACCAATTGCGACGCGCTCCCCCATTGAGCAACGCCCAAGGTGCCGGCTAAAAAAAATATCCAGCACACGGCTGGTTTAAATCTACTGAAAAACAGCATTGTCACTTCCTTGGTGATCAACTCGCCCGTCCTTCATGGGGCGACTCTTTATGTACGAATCACAACAAGTGTGACATGCAGAAATGAGAAAGCCCGTCAGGAGACGGGCTTCAAAATGTGACAGTTTTAATTGGTTACAGAGGCTTGCCGCGGTTGCCATGCTGACTGACAAAGGCCTGGACGGCTTTCAGGTCATTTGGCAGCACGGTGCAGCGCTCATCTCGCTCAAACAAATCAGAAAGATGTGCGGGTAGTTCGAGTGCTTTTCCTACGCCGGCTTTCTCCACTGCATCCGGGAATTTGACCGGATGCGCCGTGCCTAGAATCACCATTGGAATATCCAGGTTGCGACGACACTCGCGTGCAGCCTTCACACCGATAGCCGTGTGCGGATCCAGCAGTTCGCCGGTTTGCTCGAAGACTTCGGCGATGGTTTCGCAGGTTTGAGCGTCATCCACGGCCAACGAATCGAACAGTTTGCGAGCTTCTGTCCAGCGCTCCTCTTCGACGCTGAAACCGCCACCCTGCTTGAAGGTATCCATCAAACCGGCAATCGCTGCGCCGTTGCGACCGTGCAGATCGAACAAAAGCCGTTCGAAGTTCGACGAGACCATGATGTCCATCGACGGCGACAGCGTGGCGTGCAGCGTTTCCTTGACGTACTGATTGCCGCTCATGAAGCGGTGCAGGATGTCGTTGCGGTTGGTGGCGACGATCAACTGGTTGATCGGCAGGCCCATGTTGCGTGCCAGGTAACCGGCGAAGATGTCGCCGAAGTTGCCGGTGGGCACCGAGAACGATACCGAACGTGCCGGGCCGCCCAGCTGCAGGGCTGCGTGGAAGTAGTAAACGATCTGGGCCATGATTCGCGCCCAGTTGATCGAGTTCACCGCTACCAGACGCGTGCCTTTGAGGAAACTCTGGTCGGCGAAGCTGGCCTTGACCATTTCCTGGCAGTCATCGAAGTTGCCTTCGATGGCGATGTTATGAATGTTCTCGCCGAAGATCGTGGTCATCTGGCGACGCTGCACTTCGGACACGCGGTTGTGCGGGTGCAGGATGAAGATGTCGACGTTTTCGCAGTGCTTGCAGCCTTCGATGGCGGCCGAACCGGTATCACCGGAGGTCGCACCGACGATCACGACGCGCTCACCGCGCTTTTCCAGCACGTAGTCGAGCAAACGACCGAGCAGTTGCAGGGCGAAGTCTTTGAACGCCAGGGTCGGGCCGTGGAACAGCTCCAATACCCATTCGTTGCCGTTCAGCTGACGCAGCGGTGCGACGGCGTTGTGCGAGAACACAGCGTAGGTTTCTTCGAGGATTTTTTTGAAATCGGCATCGGGGATGCTGCCGGCCACGAATGGGCGCATTACCCGAAAGGCCAGCTCGTGATACGGCAGGCCGGCCCAGGAAGCGATTTCTTCCTGGGTGAAACGTGGCAGGTTTTCTGGCACGTACAGGCCGCCATCAGTGGCCAGACCGGCCAGCAGAACGTCTTCGAAATTCAGGGCCGGTGCCTGGCCGCGGGTACTGATATAACGCATGACTGGCTCCAATAGACAGTGTTCGCAAACCCGGGCCCGCACGCGGACCCGGTGAACGATAACGGCTTAGTTCAGGTGCTCGACGCGGATCCGTACGACCGGACCGACCACGCCCGCCAGGGCTTCCAGGGCGGCGATTGCGTCGTTCATGTGCTGTTCCAGCACGCGATGAGTCAGCAGAATCATCGGCACCAGGCCGTCATGTTCTTCGACTTCTTTCTGCATGATCGATTCGATGTTGATGCCGCGCTCCGACAGGATGCTCGCCACCTGGGCCAACACACCCGGATGGTCCTTGGCCTGGATGCGCAGGTAATAAGAGCTTTCGCAGGCTTCGATCGGCAGGATCGGGTGGGCCGACAGCGAATCTGGCTGGAAGGCCAGGTGCGGCACGCGGTTTTCCGGGTCGGACGTCATGGCGCGAACCACGTCCACCAGGTCGGCGATCACCGACGAAGCGGTTGGCTCCATGCCAGCGCCAGCGCCGTAGAACAGGGTCGAACCGGCGGCATCACCGTTGACCATCACCGCGTTCATCACGCCGTTGACGTTGGCGAGCAGGCGATCGGCCGGGATCAGCGTCGGGTGCACACGCAACTCGATACCGGCAGGCGTGCTGCGAGCCACACCGAGGTGCTTGATGCGATAGCCCAGCGCTTCGGCGTAGTTCACGTCAGCGGTGGTCAGCTTGGTGATGCCTTCGGTGTAGGCCTTGTCGAATTGCAGCGGGATACCGAATGCGATGGACGCCAGGATCGTCAGCTTGTGAGCCGCGTCGATGCCTTCAACGTCGAAGGTCGGATCGGCTTCGGCGTAACCCAGGGCTTGCGCCTCGGCGAGTACGTCTTCGAAGGTCCGGCCCTTTTCGCGCATTTCGGTGAGGATGAAGTTGCCGGTGCCGTTGATGATCCCGGCGACCCAGTTGATACGGTTGGCGGACAAGCCTTCACGGATCGCCTTGATCACCGGAATACCACCGGCCACGGCGGCTTCGAACGCAACGATCACGCCCTTCTCGCGGGCCTTGGCGAAAATTTCGTTACCGTGAACGGCGATCAACGCCTTGTTCGCGGTGACCACATGTTTTCCGTTCTCGATCGCTTTGAGTACCAGCTCACGGGCAACGGTGTAGCCGCCCACCAGCTCTATGACGATGTCGATCTCAGGGTTCGTGGCCACTTCGAAGACATCGTTGGTAATCGCAATACCGGTCGTCTGGAACTGAGGCTTTGGCGTGCGCATGGCAATTTGTGCCACTTCGATTCCACGCCCGGCACGACGAGCAATTTCCTCGGCGTTGCGCTGAAGTACGTTGAAGGTACCGCCACCGACGGTCCCTAACCCACAGATGCCTACTTTGACCGGTTTCACTGTGAACTCCCCATAAAACGGCCGACTCAAGGCCGGCCGTGAAAACAACCGCATGCTCGCGGTTCTCTATTGATGGCCCGGTGAATGTTGCCGCCGGACCCTGATCGTCAATGGCTGACCGTGACGATGCAAATTTATTTCGCGTCCAGCGCCAGTTTGGCGACTTGTGGCGCAGGCTGGTAGCCCGGAATGACTTGGCCATCAGCCAAAACGATGGCCGGTGTGCCGTTCACGCCGATCGACTGACCGAGGGCGAACTGTTTGGAAACCGGGTTATCGCACTTGGCGGCCTTGATTTCCTTGCCGTCGACCATTTTGTCCATGGCGGCTTTTTTGTCTTTCGAGCACCAGACCGCTTGCAGCTGTTCATCACCCGGCGAGCCCAGGCCCTGGCGCGGGAACGCGACGTAACGCACTTCGATGCCGCGCTTGTTCAGCTCAGGCACTTCGGCGTGCAGTTTGTGGCAGTACGGGCAGGTGGTGTCGGTGAACACGGTGATGTGCGATTTGGTTTCGCCGATCGCCGGGTAAACCACGGTTTCCGCAACCGGGATTGCGTTGACCAGTTTGGAAACGCCCAGGCGTTCGGTCTTCTCGGTCAGGTTGATCGGTTTGCCGTCCTTGAGCTGAAACAGGTAGCCCTGAACCACGTACTGGCCATCGGCGCTGGCGTAGAGCACGCGACTGCCTTGAAGCTTGACTTCGTACAGACCTGGCAGAGGACTGGCGGAGATGCTTTCTACCGGAACTTCGAGCTGAAGGTTTTTCAGGCTTTTACGAATGGCTTTGTCGGCCCCGTCATCGGCGACGGCAAAGGTGCTGACCAACGCAATGGCTGCGGCGGCGAAAATCTGGGTCAGACGCATGAGAACTCCTGAAGGCGGACAAATGGGACGATCAGAACGCCCGTGCCGAAACACCGGGTCATAACCGCCCATCGTGCAAACCGGCAAAGCCTACCACATAAGGGCTGCATGGCCGAATGCAGGTGACAAAGACACCACTCTGCTAACTGACACCCTTGCCACAGGTCAGCATTTCAATATCAGGAACTGCGTTAGCCGCGCGGGTGATGTTTGGCGTGCAGATCCTGCAAGCGTGCGCGGGCGACGTGGGTGTAGATCTGCGTGGTCGACAGATCGCTGTGGCCGAGCAGCATTTGCACCACCCGCAGGTCGGCGCCGTGGTTGAGCAAATGCGTGGCGAAGGCATGACGCAGGGTATGCGGCGACAGCGACTTGCCGATCCCGGCGACCTTGGCCTGGTGCTTGATGCGATGCCAGAAGGTCTGCCGAGTCATCTGCTCGCCGCGCAGGCTGGGGAACATGACATCGCTGGGGCGCCCGCCGAGCAGTTCCTGGCGGCCATCGCGCAGGTAACGCTCGACCCAGACAATCGCCTCCTCGCCCATCGGCACCAGCCGCTCCTTGCTGCCCTTGCCCATCACTCGCAGCACACCCTGACGCAGGTTGACCTGCTCCAGCGTCAGGCTGATCAGCTCAGTCACACGCAAGCCGCAGGCATAAAGCACTTCGAGCATGGCGCGGTCGCGCTGGCCGATGGCTTCGCTCAGGTCGGGTGCTTTCAGCAGTGCTTCCACGTCGGCTTCCGACAACGATTTAGGCAATGGCCTACCGAGTTGAGGCATATCGACGCGTAACGTTGGATCGACCGCGATCAACTTTTCCCGCAGCAGATAGCGATAAAAGCCGCGCACACCAGAGAGAAATCTCGCCGTTGAACGGGGTTTGTAGTTCTGCTCCAGGCGCCAGGCCAAGTGATCGAGGATCAACTCGCGGCCGGCGTCGATCAACTCCAACCCTTTCTCCTGCAGCCAGCCGTTGAACAGGGCCAGGTCGCTGCGATAGGCATCACGAGTGTTATCGGAAAGACCTTTCTCCAACCACAGAGCATCGAGGAATTGGTCTATCAGTGGATGATCAATGGCGGGCATAAAGGCTCAGGCAAGACCGGTAATACGGCTAAGGAAGATAAATCGCGGGCAACAAAAAAGCAGCCCGTAGGCTGCTTTTTTCTGCATCGGAAGCTGGACTTAAGCCAGTTTTTCCTTGATGCGAGCTGCTTTACCGGACAGGTCACGCAGGTAGTACAGCTTGGCTTTACGTACGTCACCGCGACGTTTAACGGCCATGCTGTCGATTTGCGGGCTGTAGGTCTGGAAAGTACGCTCTACGCCAACACCGTTGGAGATTTTACGAACGGTGAATGCACTGTTTACGCCGCGGTTACGCTTGGCGATAACAACACCTTCGAACGCTTGCAGACGCGAACGGTCGCCTTCCTTCACTTTCACCTGAACGACAACAGTGTCGCCCGGGGCAAAGGTAGGGATCTCTTTGGTCATCTGCTCTGCTTCGAGTGCAAGGATGATTTTGTTAGTCATGCTGTGCTCCTAAGGTAGATCGTCGGATCTACCATCGATACGTTGTTAACTATCGTCCCGCTCGCGGATGTATTCCTCGAGCAGCTTCTTCTCTTCTCCAGAAAGCGAGCGGCTTTCCAGAAGATCGGCGCGTCGTTCAAAGGTCCTACCAAGGGACTGCTGTAAACGCCAACGCCGGATATGCGCGTGATTGCCACTTAGCAATACGTCGGGAACACGCTGATCCGCATACACCTCCGGTCGGGTGTAGTGCGGGCAATCCAGCAAACCATCCGTAAAGGAATCTTCCTCGGCGGAGTCCGCATGCCCTAAAGCTCCAGGCAGCAGTCGTGTAACCGCATCGATCAGGACCATCGCCGGCAGCTCGCCGCCAGACAGTACATAGTCGCCAATCGACCACTCTTCATCGACATGAGCTTCAATAAAACGCTCGTCAATGCCCTCATAGCGGCCGGCAATCAGGATCAATGCATCCGAATTCGCCAACTCGCGTACCGCCGACTGAGTCAGTTGACGGCCTTGGGGGGACAGGTAAATTACCTTCGCCGCCTCCCCGGCTGCTGCCTTGGCCTGAACCAACGCATCTTCCAGGGGCTTGATCTTCATCACCATGCCCGGACCACCGCCAAATGGGCGATCATCCACAGTGTGATGTCGATCCGTCGTGTAGTCTCGCGGATTCCAACAGGTGAGCTGCAAGAGCCCCTGTTTCACCGCACGACTGGTGATGCCGTACTCGCTGATGGCGGAGAACATCTCGGGAAACAAACTGATCACTTCTACGCGCAAATTAGCCACGCTTAGAAGTCCGCATCCCATTCCACCTTCATCTCGCCCGCGGCGAGGTCGACTACCAACACGCATTGCTCCGTATAGGGCAACAGGCGTTCGCGATCGTCCAGGCTGCCAGCGCAAGGCTTGACCACCATGACATCGTTCGAGCCAGTCTCTAGCAAGTGATCGATTTTCCCGAGCCATTGCCCGAGTTGGTCGATGACCTTGAGACCTTCCAGCTGGTACCAGTAGTACTCGCCGTCGGTCAGATCTGGAAACAGGTTACGCGGCACGCAGATCTCATAACCGGCCAGAAGACGAGCTTCTTCACGATCATCGAGACCCTTGAGCTTTGTGACCAGAAACTTGCCGTTATGTACACGGCCGCTGACCAGCTCTACCTGCCGTACAACGCCTTCGCGCTTGAGCGTCCAGGTTTTGTAGTCCAACAGGTTTCCAATTGGATCAGTAAAGGAAAAGACCTTCACTTCGCCGCGAACACCGTGAATCGAATAGATTTTGCCGATAACGATCAAATCATCAGCAATGGCTGGCGTCGCGTTCATATTGCTCAGGCCGCAGCCTTAGCAGCGTCCTTCAACAACTGAGCAACACGCTCAGAAGGTTGTGCACCAACGCTCAGCCAGTAGGCTACGCGCTCTTGGTTCACGGACAGACGAACTTCTTGACCACGAGCAACAGGGTTGAAGAAACCAACCTGTTCCTTGTGCGAACCGTCGCGCGGGTTGCGGCTGTCGGTTACGGTCAAGTGGTAAAACGGGCGCTTTTTGGAGCCGCCAAGGGCAAGACGGATTGTTAGCATGTGAACATCGTTCCTGTAGTCGGTGCTGCAAATCTAAAGGCACAGCGGGCATAGGTGCCCGAAAGGCCGCATATTCTAAGGAATATCCGGACTTTTGCAAATGTCTTTTTCCGGCGGCCTATCGGTCGCCATCCAGATTTGCTATAGAGCCGTCGTTGAAAACGGCCAGTCAGCTCCCGCCAAGTGCGGGTTTGCTGGAGATCCCACTTCCGTGTGGGCAGCGCAAGAGCAAGCCCCTGCGCAAATTCTTTACATTTTCGGCATGCCGCCGCCGGGCAACATACCGCCCATGCCGCGCATCATTTTGGCCATTCCGCCTTTCGCGGAGAATTTCTTCATCATCTTCTGCATCTGCTTGTGCTGCTTGATCAAGCGACCGATGTCCTGCACCTGGGTGCCCGAACCCATGGCGATCCGGCGTTTGCGCGAACCGCTGATCAGCTCAGGGTCGCGGCGCTCGGCCGGGGTCATGGAATTGATGATGGCTTCCATCTGCTTGAATTGTTTCTCTGCCGCGCCCTGGGCGTTGCCCATCTGCGCCAGGTTCATACCACCGATGTTCGGCAGTTTGTCCATGAGGCCGCCGAGGCCGCCCATGTTTTTCATCTGTTGCAGCTGATCGCGGAAGTCCTCGAGGTCGAAGCCCTTACCCTTCTTCAGCTTCTTGGCCAGTTTGTCGGCCTTGTCCTTGTCGAGGGTCTGTTCGGCCTGCTCGATCAGGCTGAGGACGTCGCCCATGCCGAGGATGCGCGAAGCAATACGCTCCGGGTGGAACGGCTCGAGCGCGTCGCTCTTCTCGCCCATACCGATGAACTTGATCGGCTTGCCGGTGATGGCGCGGACCGACAGCGCAGCACCGCCACGGGCGTCGCCGTCGACCTTGGTCAGGATCACACCGGTCAGCGGCAGTGCATCGCCGAAGGCCTTGGCCGTGTTGGCGGCGTCCTGACCGGTCATGGCGTCGACCACGAACAGCGTTTCGACCGGGTTGATCGCGGCATGCAGCGCCTTGATCTCGCCCATCATCTCTTCATCGATGTGCAGGCGACCGGCGGTATCGACGATGACCACATCAATAAACTTAAGCTTTGCTTCTTTTATAGCCGCTTGCGCGATGTCGACCGGCTTCTGGCTCAGGTCGGACGGGAAGAAGGTAACGCCGACCTCACCCGCGAGCATTTCCAGCTGTTTGATCGCTGCCGGACGGTAAACGTCCGCAGACACAACCATGACCGACTTCTTCTTGCGCTCTTTAAGGAAGCGCGCGAGTTTGCCGACTGTGGTGGTTTTACCCGCGCCCTGCAAACCGGCCATCAGCACGACGGCAGGAGGAACGGCGCTCAGGTTCAGGTCTTCGTTGGCCGCGCCCATCAGGCTTTCGAGTTCGGCCTGGACGATTTTCACGAAAGCCTGGCCTGGCGTCAGGCTGCGCGACACCTCGGTGCCGACGGCGCGCTCCTTGACCGAATTGACGAAGTCTTTCACCACCGGCAAGGCGACGTCAGCTTCGAGCAACGCCATGCGCACTTCACGCAGGGTGTCTTTGATGTTGTCCTCGGTCAGCTTGGCCTTGCCGGTGACATGGCGCAGCGTCTGCGAGAGACGGTCGGTTAAGTTTTCAAACATTGCGCGATCCTTTCAGGCCCTGTGTAGACCGGGATAATGGCGGCCCCGACCGAAATAAATATGTGCTCGGCGAGCCTGCGGCGTGGGCAGGTCGCGGATTATAGCGAAGACTGCGTCTGGCGGACACCTCGTCGTCAGGTTGCATGGTCTTTCGTGCTGCGGGGGTTCTATGCCAAACTCAGCGCCTTTCGGGCTTGCCTAACAGGATTTATGCTCCCCTTGTCACCCAGTTTGCTAACTTCCCTCGCCGCCGCCTGCTTATATGCCGCTGCGACCCTCTATCAGGGCACTCGTCTGGCCACCGGCGCCAAGGCGAACAAGCGCCTGCTGGTCACGCTCGGCGTGCTTGCCGTGCTGGCTCACAGCGCCAGCCTGTTCACCCACCTGCTGACACCGATCGGCCTGGGCCTGGATTTTTTCAGCGCCGCCAGCCTGATTGCCGCCGCTGTCATCGGCCTGACGCTGCTGGCCTGCTTGCGAATTCCGGTGGAGAACCTGCTTATATTGCTGTTCCCGCTCGGTGCCGCCACCGTGCTGCTCGCGCAGTTCGCCCCCGCCGGCACGGTGCAGATCATCGACGAAGAACCGGGCATCCTCGCCCACATCCTGCTGTCGATCCTCGCCTACGGCATGTTCACCATCGCGGTGTTCCAGGCGTTGCTGCTGCTGGTTCAAGACCATCAGCTCAAGCACAAGCATCCGTCCGGCCTGATCAAGAATTTCCCGCCGCTGCAAACCATGGAAAGCCTGCTGTTCGGCTTCCTCTGGGCCGGCTGGACCCTGCTCTCGCTGTCGCTGATCTCCGGCTGGCTGTTCGTCGACAACCTGTTCGCCCAGCACCTGGTGCACAAAACCTTGTTGGCGTGCCTCGCCTGGATCGTTTTCAGCGTGCTGCTCTGGGGCCGGAATCGCCTTGGTTGGCGCGGACACAAGGCCATTCGCTGGACCCTCGCCGGTTTCTGCCTGCTGATGCTGGCGTATTTCGGCAGTAAGCTGGTTCGTGAATACATCCTGCATATCTGACGGGCGGCATTAATGGACGACTTGCCCATAGGGCCGATGCTCGCGGTAGTGGCCCTGCTGATTTTATGGTCGGGGCTGTTTACAGCCATCGAAGTTGCACAACAGCACTTGCTGGCCCAGCGGACCGCTTCGCGCTCGAGCGACAAGCCGGTGGCAAAGCTGAGTTTTGCGCTCAATAGCCTGATCCTCTGCAACACCCTGTGCCGCGCACTGGTCGTGGTCATCAGCACATTGCTGGCGATTTTCACCTGGGCGGAAAACGGTCCATGGGTGGCCTGCCTCGGGGCTGGCGCCGTGCTTCTGGTGTTCGCCGACTACCTGCCGCGCACCCTCGCCGTTCGCTATCCGGACGCCGTCCTGGCCTTGGGCAACACCTTGCTTGGCACGCCACTGAAAATCGTCTATCCCGCCGCCTGGTTGCTCAATGGCATAAGTCAGTTGCTGATGCGACCGTTCGCCCGCAAAGCCAACGTGGTGCAGCAGAGCGAAGACGAGGCACCGAACGATCGCCACAACGATCACGAACACGCCGTCTGCCGCCCGCACCCGCTGTCAGGCATCCATGCGCTGGACAACATCACGGTCAACGATATTCTGGTGCCACGCAGTGACGTCGACGGGATCAACCTGGACGACACCCTCTCAGACATCCTCGAGCAGCTTCGCGTCAATAAACGCACGCGCTTGCCGGTGTTCCACAGCGACATCAATCAGGTGGAGGCGGTGCTCAATACCCGGCAGATCCGTCACTTGTTGCACGATTCCAGCCTGACACTGGAGGCGCTCCTGGCGGCCAGCCACGACCCTTATTTCGTGCCGGAAAGCACCCCGTTGCAGCTGCAACTGTTGAATTTCCACAAACAACAGCGACGCCTCGGCATGGTGGTCGACGAATACGGAGAAGTGCTCGGCATCGTGACATTGGAAGACATTCTCGAAGAAATCGTCGGCGAATTCGAAAGCCAGCACAGCCTGGATAACCCGCACATCCATCCACAGGCTGATGGCCGCTTGGTGATCGAAGGTGCGGCGTCGATTCGCGATTTGAACAAAAGCCTTGGCTGGCACTTGCCCAGCGATGGTCCGAAAACCCTCAACGGGTTGGTGACCGAGGCGCTGGAGACGATTCCGGACAGTGCGGTATGCCTGAAGATCGGGCGTTATCGCCTGGAGATTCTGGAGACGGAAGACAACCGCGTCAGCCGGGTTCTGATCTGGCATACCAGTTCGGTGCCTGTTGTGATCTAAACCCTGGCACATATCCTGTGGCGAGGGGGTTTACCCCCGTTGCGCTGCGCAGCAGTGCTAAAACCTGCGACAGTATTCTTCCTGATACACCGCGCGTGCCGAGCCTACGACTGCTTCGCAGCCGAACGGGGGTAAACGCTGGGGGCCGGGTCGATGGTGGTGTGCTACGCGTTGTTCCACATCTCGACGGTGTTTTCGCTGAGCTATGGCGTATCGACGCTCGGCTACACCCGCGAAACCTTTCTCGCGCTGCTGTACTTCGCTGTACTGTTCATGGCCGCTGCCACCCCGCTGTCGGCCTGGGCCAGTGATCGTTACGAGCGCAAACCGGTGCTGATCATCGGTGGCGTGCTGGCGATTTTGTCCGGATTCCTGATGGAACCGCTGCTGACCCAAGGTTCAACCTGGGGCGTGGCACTGTTCCTGTGTATCGAGCTGTTTCTGATGGGCGTGACGTTTGCACCAATGGGTGCGCTGCTGCCAGAGCTGCTCCCTACTCACGTGCGTTATACGGCGCGTCGGCGGCCTACAATCTGGGCGGCATTGTCGGGGCCTCGGCGGCGCCGTTCTTCGCACAGAAGCTGGTGGCGATGGGGAGTTTGAGTTATGTCGGCGGGTATGTGTCGGGGGCGGCGGTGCTGAGCTTGATTGCTGTGCTGGCCTGAAGGAAACGCGCAATAACGATTTGAATCGGGTCTTATAAGATCGTTCCCACGCTCTGCGTGGGAACGCCTCAACGGACGCTCCGCGTCCGCTTTTGGGACGCGGAGCGTCCCGGGCTGCATTCCCACGCAGAGCGTGGGAACGATCTGTGTAGCCCTATAGTTCTACTTTTACGGCTTGGGATGCGCGGGTGGCTTTAGCACGAGCCGCCTCAATCGACTCATCCCGCGCCAACGCCACGCCCATCCGACGCTGACCATTCACCTCAGGCTTGCCGAACAGACGCAACGCCGTGTCCGGCTCGCTCAACGCAGCCCCCAGATTGGCGAAAGCTGTCTGAGTCGACTGCCCTTCCACCAGAATGACCGCCGAAGCCGAAGGCCCGAACTGACGGATCAACGGAATCGGCAAGCCCAAAATCGCCCGCGCGTGCAGCGCGAACTGCGACAGGTCCTGGGAAATCAACGTCACCAAGCCCGTGTCGTGTGGACGCGGCGAGACTTCGCTGAACCAGACTTGATCACCTTTGATGAACAGCTCAACACCAAACAGACCACGACCACCCAAGGCTTCAGTGACGGCTTCGGCAACGCGCTCGGATTCAGCCAGGGCAATCGGGCTCATGGCTTGTGGCTGCCAGGATTCCTGATAGTCGCCCTTCTCCTGACGGTGACCGACTGGCGCGCAGAACGTAGTGCCGCCGACGTGACGCACGGTCAACAGGGTGATTTCGTAGTCGAAATCGATAAAGCCTTCGACGATCACGCGGCCTTTACCGGCGCGACCGCCTTCTTGCGCGTAATCCCAAGCGGTTTTCACGTCATCGGCACTGCGCAGCAGGCTCTGGCCTTTGCCCGACGAGCTCATCACCGGCTTGACCACGCAAGGAAAACCCAGGTCCTGGACGGCCTTGCTGTAATCCTCGAAGGTGTCGGCGAAGTGGTACGGCGAGGTCGGCAGGTCCAGCTCTTCCGCGGCCAGGCGACGGATGCCTTCGCGGTTCATGGTCAGCTGCGCGGCGCGAG
Organism: Pseudomonas sp. Hz4; assembly: GCF_054898165.1. Taxonomy (NCBI): domain Bacteria; kingdom Pseudomonadati; phylum Pseudomonadota; class Gammaproteobacteria; order Pseudomonadales; family Pseudomonadaceae; genus Pseudomonas; species Pseudomonas sp. Hz4. Next base: position 4,988,755 of record NZ_CM142719.1, read on the forward strand.
CGGTCGGGATCACGGTGAAGCCTTCGGCTTCCAGTTCCACGAGGGTCGCGGTGGCAATGGCTTCGATTTCCGGCACGATGAAGTGCGGCTTTTCGGCCTCGATCACGGCACGCAGGGCGGCGCCGTCGAGCATGTTGATCACATGGCTGCGATGGGCGACCTGCATGGCCGGCGCATTGGCGTAGCGATCCACGGCAATCACTTCAACGCCCAGGCGTTGCAGCTCGATCACCACTTCCTTGCCCAACTCGCCACAGCCACACAGCAATACGCGGGTCGCGGTTGGCGACAATGGAGTTCCGATACGGGTCATCTCAGGTCCTCAGAAGCGGATCATCGAGGGTCGCGCCTGGCGCGCTTCCCATGGGGAGAAAGCGCGGCATTTTACATGAACCGAGAGGTTTGGCTTCAGCTGGCGACGGCCTGATTGCGCAAGCGCCAGGCCATGATCAGCCACACGGCCGTCACGCCCGCGAACTTGGAGCCCATGGCGGTGAGGATCACGCCCGGGGTGAACACATCGATCATGCCGAAAAAGATGAATGTATCGAGGGGAATACTCAGCGCCGAACTTATCCACAGGCGGTCGTGCAAGGGACGCTTGGTAATGCTGAACACCAGCCAGTCGATGCACTCGGACACCGCGAAGGCCGTGGCGCTGGCCAGCGCGATGGAGGGATCGGAGGTAACGTAGGACAACACCAACGCTGCCAGCATCGCCGCGATCGCGCCATGGCCGAAGCGGGTTTGCACCATGTCGCGCAAAACGAACACCAAACCACCCCAGGCCGACCAGATGATGTCCAGTTGTGGAGCGGTGGAAAAGGCGTAGTTGATCAGCACGACACTGCTGATGTAAGCGATCAGGAAGAGCATGGGCGGGGGGGAACCTGTCAATTTGGCGCACAGGGTACGTTAGAGATGTGCCAGGACCAAGAGAAGTGGCGGGCGCGATGGCCTCTTCGCGAGCAAGCTCGCTCCCACATTGGTTCCGTGTCGATCGCAACTAATGTGGGCAACATCAATCATATGTGGGAGCGAGCTTGCTCGCGATAAAGTGCGCAGCACTTTCAAGGCACAACTCAAATGCCTGGCTTCTGCTCGATCATCCAGAGAAGACCACTCGATTTAGCCCGCTCATGACACAACCCCAACACCTTGCGCCGCTCCTCGTTGCCCATCCGGCTCCAGCGCGTGATCTCTTCCACCGTGCGCTGACACCCGGTGCAAACATCCTCCTCGTCCAGCGCGCAGATATTCACGCAGGGCGATCGAACCGGGCGTTCGGGTGGGTTCATTCTTCCTGCTCAACCAGATCGCGGGCATAACGTTGCGAGTTATGCACATAGTGAGCAGCGCTGGCCTCCAGCATTTTTTTCTGCGGCTCGGTCAGTTCGCGCACCACTTTGCCCGGCGAGCCCATGACCAGCGAACCGTCTGGAATCTCCTTACCCTCACCGATCAGCGAGTTGGCGCCAATGATGCAGTTCTTGCCGATTTTCGCGCCGTTGAGGATCACCGCGTTAATGCCGATCAAGCTGTAATCGCCCACCGTACAACCATGAAGCATGGCGTTATGGCCGATGGTCACGCCGGTGCCGATGGTCAGCGGGTAACCCATGTCGGTGTGCATCACCGTGCCGTCCTGGACGTTGCTGTTCTTGCCGATCAGGATCAACTCGTTGTCGCCCCGCAGCACGGCGTTGAACCAGACGTTGGCGCCCTCTTCCAGTTTGACCTTGCCCACCAGCACGGCATTAGGTGCGACCCAGCTCTGCGGATGGGTGTCGACGCGGGCGTCGCCCAGGCGATATTTCATCTTATTGTCCTCAAGGCCAGGCAGGCTCACTTGAAAAAGCAGGGTTCAGGCCATACGAGCGATGGCTTCAAATATTGGTAAAGCTTTTGGGTGGGTGATGCAGGCTGATTCCGGTGTCATAGAGCAGGTTGATCAACTCGACGATCATAATCGCTGTGAGGCCCCAGATTTTGTACTCGCCATAGCGATAGCTCGGCACGTACCAACTGCGGCCCTGGTAATCGATGCGATGGGTGTGTTCGCGCGGATCCTTGCGGAAAAACTCCAGCGGTACGCTGAAGACTGCGGCAATCTCGGCGTCGTTGGCCTGGTACTCGACAAAGTCCGGAATCACACCGACATAGGGTGTGACCTTGATGCCGTGCAGGGAGATCAACGGGCTCAGCGGGCCGATCACTTCGACCAGCCCCGGCGGCAGGCCAATTTCTTCCTGGGCCTCACGTAGCGCAGTGAAAATCAGGTCAGGGTCTTCAGGGTCACGTCGACCACCGGGAAAGGCCACTTCACCACCATGGGTCGAGAGCCCGCTGGCACGCAGGGTCAGAACCAGTTCAGGTTCGTCACTGCGGGTGATAGGCACTAATACCGCGGCTTCGGGGAAACGTCGGTCGGTTTCCAGGGTTAGCGGCGTGTAGTTGTTTACCCGGTGAAGTAGCTCGTCCAGCATGAGTCTTCTCGATTTATTCGCTACCTCGCATCATGCACCAATCGAACCGACCGCCCAACCCCATAACCGCTGCATGTCGCTAAACGACAACTTGCCGACAGACACCGCCGCACGCCAAGATAGGCGCAGCATTCAGGAACCCAAGCATGAAATTTTGCAGTCAGTGCGGCAACCCGGTAACCCAGCGCATTCCAGAAGGCGATTCACGCCTGCGTTTTGTCTGTGACAGCTGTCAGGCGATTCACTACCAGAACCCCAATATCGTCGCCGGTTGCGTGGCGACCTGGGGCTCCAAGGTCTTGCTGTGCCGACGCGCCATCGAGCCTCGGCTCGGTTATTGGACCCTGCCCGCCGGTTTCATGGAAAACGGTGAAACCATCGAGCAGGCGGCGATTCGCGAGACGGCCGAAGAAGCCTGCGCGCGGGTGCGCAACCTGACCCTCTATACGTTGATCGACGTGCCGCATATTAGCCAGGTGCATGTATTCTTCCGCGCCGAACTGGTGGACCTGGACTTTTGCGCCGGTCCCGAGAGCCTGGAAGTGCAGCTTTTCGAAGAAGCCGACATCCCTTGGTCCGAGCTGGCTTTCCGCACAGTGGGCCGTACCTTAGAATACTTCTTCGCTGACCGGCGGACCGAGGTCTACCCCGTGCGGTCCGAATCGATCCCGCCGCTTGCTCAGCCTGCCATCACATAACGCTCCTGGGTCTAAAATCACCTATAACTTAATAGTCGCGACACCTCTAAGGGATATCGTTTCAATGCGCTGGCTGCTTGCCCTGTTTTGCTTGTCGTTTGTCGCTGTCTCCCAGGCTTCCGTTGCGGAAACCCAGGACGGCAAAGTCATCGAAAAAATCCTGGTTCTCAAATCCGCCCACCAATTGCAATTGATCAATGACGGCAAGCCGCTCAAGACCTATCGCATCTCATTGGGAAAAAGACCCCTCGGCCCGAAACTCATGGAAGGCGACAAACGCACGCCTGAAGGTTTTTATTGGCTGGACTGGCGCAAGACCAGTGACCGTTTCAACCTGTCGATGCACATCTCCTACCCGAATATCAGTGACTCCGCCCGCGCCCGGCGCGAAGGCGTCGAGCCCGGTGGCATGATCATGATCCACGGCACCCCGGACACCGAAGAGAACCCCGAAGACCTGTTCCACACGCTGGACTGGACCGACGGCTGCATCGCCATGCGCAATATGGACATGCGCGAAGTCTGGAATCTGGTACCGGACGGCACAATGATCGAAATCCGCCCGTAACTCCCGCTCTAATCGTTCCCAGACTGCGTGGGAACGATCAATTGGTTACCTTTGGTCGCCATCGAAAAAATAAAATCAAAAGATCGCAGCCTCGGCAGCTCTTACAGGGGTGATACCACTCCCGCCCGTAGGAGCTGCCGAAAGCTGCGATCTTTGCTGTCGAAATCCACACCTCTAATACCACTTAAAACCAAGAACCATAATGCCCATCAATCGGGGCAGGCTTCCCGGCGCCAACGGCAAAGTGGTGGCATTGACATGGTATTTAAGTGGTATTAATTTCTTCTCACCACCGAGCGACAACAAACCTACATCCGCATCGGACCAAACCTACATGAATGACCTCCAGGCCCTACGCCCTGACGACACCCAGCCCACGCCGTTGTACCTGCAACTGGCGCGCAACCTGGAAGCGGCGATCCATGCCGGCCAGTGGAAAGCCGAACAGGCCATGCCGTCGGAGCGCAACCTCAGCGAAATGCTGGGCATCTCCCGCGTCACCGCGCGCAAGGCGTTGGAAGTGCTGTTCGAACAAGGTCTGATCCGGCGCAACCAAGGTTCCGGCACGTTTATCACCCCACGCCTGGAACAACCGCTGTCGCGCCTCTCGGGTTTCAGCGAAATGCTGCGGTTGAAGGGCTTCGTCCCCGGCTCCCAATGGCTGGAACGGGAAATCACTCCGCCGACCCACGAAGAACTGATCCGCCTCGGCCTCTCGCCGAACGACAAGGTCGCGCGGCTCAAACGTCTGCGTAAAGCCGACGACACGGTCATGGCGATCGAGATGAGCACCCTGCCCGCCTCGATCATTCCCAAGCCGCAAGCGGTGGGCGACTCCCTCTACGAATACCTCGACGGCATTGGCAAGCCGATTGTCCGCGTCCTGCAGCACATTCAGGCGATCAACGCCTCGGATGAATTCGCCGCCCTGGTGGGCATCGCCCCCGGCACCGCCATGCTGCTGATGACCCGTGTCGGCTACCTCGAAGACAACACGCCGATCGAAGTCACCGACACCTATTGCCGCAACGACTACTACGACTTTGTTGCAGAGCTGCGCCGCTGATCAGCCACGCTGCTAAACGAGAGAACCGATCATGTCCGAAGACAACATCCTCACCGCCCACGGCTGGGTTCGCGGCCGGCTGATTCATGAACACGGCAAGGTCGTGTCGATCGAAGGCCAACCGTGCGATCCGGCCGACAACGACCTGCCTTACCTGCTGCCGGGTTTTATCGACCTGCACGTTCACGGCGGTGGCGGCAAAGACATCATGGAAGGCGCAACCGCCTTCGAGACCATCACCAAAACCCACGTGCGTTTCGGTACCACGTCGATACTGGCGACCACCATGACCGCGCCGAGCGAAGAGATTTCCAGCGTGCTCAAAGCCCTCGGCGAGTTTTGTGAGTTGCGGCCCAAAGGCAGTGCCCGGGTACTGGGTGTGCACCTGGAAGGCCCCTACATCAACCCCGGAAAACTCGGCGCCCAACCGAACTTCGCCCACACCGCGCTGATGGCCGAAGTCGAAGAATACTTGGCCCTGGCGCCGATCCGGGTGATCACCATCGCCCCGGAAATCGCCGGCCACGATGCGTTGATCCGCGCCCTCAGCGCTCGCGGCGTGCGCATGCAAATCGGCCACACGCTCGGCAGTTACGAGGAAGGCGTGGCTGCGCTTGCGGCCGGCGCCAGCAGTTTCACCCACCTCTACAACGCCATGAGCCCGCTGCATCACCGCGAGCCAGGCATCGTCGGCGCGGCACTGGCTCACGCCACATACGCCGAATTGATTCCGGACTTACTGCACGTACACCCCGGCGCCATCCGTGTGGCCTTGCGCTCGATCCCATGCCTGTATTGCGTCACTGATTCCACCGCCGCCGCCGGCATGCCCGACGGCGTATACAAGCTTGGCAGCCACACCGTGACCAAATGCCTGGGTGGCGTGCGCTTGCCCGACGGCACGCTCGCCGGCAGCACGCTGACTATGGATCAAGCCCTGCGCAATCTGGTGAAGATCGGCTTGCCGATCGCCGAGGCCTCGCAACGTCTTTCGCAATTCCCCGCCGACTACCTCGGCATCACCGAACGCGGGCGCCTGTTACCCGGCAGCTGGGCCGACTGCGTGCGGCTCGATCGCTCACTCACACTGACCGCCGTCATGGTCGAAGGAGAAGACATTGACTTCAAAAATGCTTGAAGAGGCGCTGTCCTCGAGCGAGGCCGTGCACGCCCAATTGCAACAACTCGACCCACAGATGATCGAGATCGCCGGGCGCCTGCGTCGTCAGCCGCCGCAAGTGGCGATGACTGTCGCTCGCGGCAGCTCCGACCATGCTGCCAGTTACTTCGCCTACCTGACCATGCAGCAACTGGGCATTCCGGTGGCGTCGTTGCCGATGTCGGTGGTGACGATGCAGCAAGCGCCGTTGAAGGTCAGCGGCCAAGTGGCGTTCGCTTTCTCGCAGTCCGGGCAAAGTCCCGATCTGGTGAACAGCCTGCGTCTGCTGCGCAAGCGTGGCGCCCTGAGCATTTCGATGGTCAATGCCGAGAGTTCGCCGCTGGAGGCCGCGTGTGAGTTCAGCCTGCCGTTGTGTGCCGGCACCGAAAACAGCGTCGCGGCGACCAAGAGTTTTATCGCCACCCTCAGCGCCAGCGCCCGTCTGATCGCCCATTGGAAAGTGGATGTGGAATTACTGGAGGCCGGCCTCGCGCTGCCGGAAGGTTTGCGCGACGCGGCGAAACAGGACTGGAGCGTGGCCATCGGCGCCCTGCGTGATTGCCAGCACCTGATGGTGATTGGCCGTGGTGCCGGTTTCGCCATCGCCCAGGAAGCCGCACTGAAATTCAAGGAAACCTCGGCGATCCAGGCCGAAGCCTTCAGCAGTGCCGAAGTCCGTCACGGGCCGATGGCGTTGATCAACGAAAATTATCCGCTGCTGATCTTCGCCCCACGCGGTGCCGAGCAGGCCGGTTTGCTGAGCCTCGCCGCCGACATGCGCCAGCGTGGTGCTCGCGTCCTGCTGGCCGCGCCGGATGACGTCGTCGAACGCGACCTCACCCTGAGCCGCGCCGAACACCCGGCCCTCGACCCAATCCTGGCGATCCAGAGTTTCTACGTCATGGCCGCAGGCCTGGCTGTCGCCCGTGGCATGGACCCGGACCAGCCGCGGCACTTGAGCAAAGTCACGCGCACGCACTGAGTCTGACCCGTACATTTTTTCTGATGAGACCGAGCCCATGCACAACAATAATAAAGAGCTGACCCTCAGCGCCCCGCTCAGCGGCCCGGTGCTCATGCTTGCCCAAGTCCCGGACCCGGTGTTTGCCAGCGGCGCCATGGGCGACGGGATCGCCATCGATCCGCTGAACGACACCCTCCACGCACCCTGCGCCGGCGTCGTGATGCACGTCGCCCGCACCGGCCACGCCGTCACCTTGCGTGCGGATAACGGCGCCGAATTGCTATTGCACCTGGGCCTCGACACCGTCGAGTTGCAGGGCGAAGGCTTCTCGATGCTGGTCAAGGAAGGTGCGCGAGTCAGCAACGGCCAACCGCTGTTGCGCTATGACCTGGACAAGGTCGCGCAGCGGTGTAAAAGCCTCGTCAGCTTGATGATCCTGACCAACAGCCAGGACTTTCAGGCGCGGCCTATTACGCTGAAATCAGTGAAGGTTGGCGAGCCATTGCTGCACATCATTCCTCGGCACGCACCCGATGCGCTGGCTGAAATGGAGTTGTCGGGAGAAGAGATTTACGGCCACATTCGCATCGCCCATGGTGGCGGTCTGCACGCCCGGCCGGCGGCGCTGATTCGTCAGACAGCGCAAGGGTTCAAGAGCAAATCGCAGCTGCATTTCGCCGGCAAATCGGCGACCTGTGACAGCTTGATCGGGCTGATGGGTTTAGCCGTTGGCGAGCAGGACGAGGTTCAGGTCAGCTGCCAGGGCCCGGACGCCGAAGCGGCTTTGCAAGCGTTGTTGATCGCCTTGTCCACAGCGCTGGCCGAAGACAGCCACGCCGCGGCGCCGACATCGGTTTCTCAGCGTAAAAGGGCAGCCGAAGCCGGTGTGCTGCACGGCGTCTGCGCCGCTCCCGGTTTGGTGGGGGGGCCGTTGTTTCGCTTGGACGCCATCAGCCTGCCGGTGGACGCCGGCCACCATGATTCCGAGCAACAACTGAAAGCCCTCGCCACTGCACTGACCGCCGTGCGCAGCGAAATCGACCACACACTGGCCCAAGCCAGGAAACATAAAAACACCGACGAAGAAGCGATCTTCGCCGCCCACCTCGCCTTGCTCGAAGACCCGGCGCTGCTGGACGCCGCCAACACTTCCATCGACCAAGGCATGGCCGCGACCCACGCCTGGAGTCAATCGATCGACGTGCAGTGCGAGGTGCTCCAGCAACTCGGCAGCCCGTTGTTGGCCGAACGCGCCAACGATCTTCGCGACCTCAAACAACGCGTGCTGCGCGCCCTGCTCGGCGAAACCTGGCACTACGACGTACCGGCCGGCGCGATCGTCGCCGCGCATGAACTGACGCCGTCCGACTTGCTGCAATTGAGCCAGCAAGGTGTCGCCGGGTTGTGCATGGCGGAGGGCGGCGCAACTTCTCATGTCGCCATTCTCGCGCGAGGCAAAGGCTTGCCGTGCATGGTTGCACTGGGTTCGACGCTGCTGGATCAGCCGCAAGGCCAAGCCGTTGTGCTGGATGCCGATGGCGGTCGTCTCGAACTGATGCCCAGTGCCGAACGGTTGGCCGAAGTGCATCAGGCGCGACTCGATCATCAACAGCGCCGCGCCGAGCAACAGGCTCAGGCTCACACGCCGGCGCTGACGCTCGACGGTTTGCAGATTGAAGTTGCCGCCAACGTGGCCTCCAGCGCTGAAGCGGCAGATGCCCTGGCCAATGGCGCCGACGGCGTCGGCCTGCTGCGCACCGAGTTCCTCTTTGTCGACCGCAACACCGCGCCGGACGAACAGGAACAGCGCATCGCCTACCAGGCCGTGCTCGACGCCATGGGCGACAAGTCGGTGATCATCCGCACCATCGACGTCGGCGGCGACAAGCAACTCGACTACTTGCCGCTGCCGGTTGAGGCCAATCCGGTGCTGGGCTTGCGTGGCATTCGTCTGGCTCAGGTCCGTCCGGAACTGCTCGATCAGCAACTGCGCGCGCTGCTGCACGTCAGCCCGCTCTCCCGGTGTCGGATCCTGTTGCCGATGGTCACCGAAGTCGATGAGCTGCTGCACATCCGCCAGCGCCTCGACGCGTTGTGCACTGAACTCGGTGTGAATGAGCGCCCGGAGCTGGGCGTGATGATCGAAGTCCCCGCCGCCGCATTACTGGCCGAGCAACTGGCCGAACACGCGGACTTCCTGTCCATCGGCACCAACGATTTGTCCCAATACACCCTGGCCATGGACCGCGACCACGCCGGCCTCGCCTCGCGGGTCGACGCCCTGCACCCGGCATTGCTGCGATTGATCGCCCAGACCTGCGCCGGTGCTGCGGTGCATAACCGCTGGGTCGGCGTCTGCGGCGCACTCGCCTCTGATCCGCTGGCCACGCCGGTCCTGATTGGCCTGGGGGTCAGCGAGTTGTCGGTCAGCCCGGTGCAGATCGGTGAAATAAAGGACCGCGTGCGCCGCCTCGACGCCGCCGAATGCCGACGCATCAGCCATGACCTGCTCACGTTGAGCAGCGCCAGTGCGGTGCGTCACGCCTGTCACCAGCAATGGCCTCTGAGCTGAACAACTACAACAGCTCTAAAACAAAAAGAACACAGGGAGAACCGCCATGTACCAATACTTCATCGAAGGCCTGCAGCGCCTCGGCCGCGCGCTGATGCTGCCGATCGCGATCCTGCCGATTGCCGGTCTGTTGCTGCGTTTGGGTGACACCGACCTGCTGAACATCGCGATCATTCACGACGCCGGCCAGGTGATCTTCGCCAACCTGGCGATGATCTTCGCCATCGGCATCGCGGTCGGTTTCGCCAAGGACAACAACGGCACGGCAGGCCTCGCCGGAGTGATTGGCTACCTGGTGATGATCTCCACCCTCAAGGTGCTCGACGCGAGCATCAACATGGGCATGCTTGCCGGCATCGTCAGCGGCCTGATGGCCGGCGCGCTGTACAACCGCTTCAAGGACATCAAGCTTCCGGAATACCTGGCGTTCTTTGGTGGCCGGCGCTTCGTGCCGATTGTCACCGGGTTCGCCGCCGTCGGCCTCGGCGTAATCTTCGGCCTGATCTGGCCACCGATCCAGCACGGCATCAACAGCTTCGGCACGTTGATGATGGAGAGCGGCAGCTTCGGCGCGTTCGTCTTCGGCGTGTTCAACCGCCTGCTGATCGTCACCGGGCTGCATCACATCCTCAACAACATGGCGTGGTTCGTCTTCGGCAACTTCACCGACCCGACCACGGGCGCCATCGTCACCGGCGACCTGTCGCGCTACTTCGCCGGCGACCCGAAGGGCGGCCAGTTCATGACCGGTATGTTCCCGATGATGATCTTTGGTCTGCCCGCCGCGTGCCTGGCGATGTACCGCAATGCCTTGCCGGAGCGCCGCAAGGTCATGGGCGGGATCTTCCTGTCGATGGCGCTGACGTCGTTTTTAACGGGTGTGACGGAACCGATCGAATTCGCCTTCATGTTCCTCGCGCCGCTGCTTTATCTAGTGCATGCGTTGCTGACTGGCCTGTCGATGGCGATCACCAACCTGCTGAACATTCACCTCGGGTTTACGTTTTCCGGTGGCTTCATCGACATGATTCTCGGCTGGGGTAAATCCACCAACGGCTGGTTGGTGATACCGGTCGGGCTGGTGTATGCGGTGATCTACTACGCCGTGTTTGATTTCTGTATCCGCCGCTTCAACCTCAAGACGCCGGGGCGCGAAGAGGTGTCGACGGGCGACAAGGTTGTGATCGCCGAGAATGAGCGAGCCGGGGCTTACATCAAGGCGCTGGGTGGTGCGCAGAATTTGATCACCGTGGGCGCTTGCACTACTCGGCTGCGGTTGGACATGGTGGATCGCAACAAGGCAAACGATACGGAGCTGAAAGCGCTGGGTGCAATGGCGGTTGTGCGGCCGGGCAAGGGCGGGAGTTTGCAGGTGGTGGTCGGGCCGATGGCGGACAGCATTGCGGATGAGATTCGGTTGGCGATGCCGGCTTTGGGCCGCGCAGTCGTGTCCTCCCCCGCGGCGGCTGTCGATGCGCCGCAACCGGCTGCGGTGACAACGCCGCAAGCGCAGCAATGGCTGAATGCGTTGGGCGGTGGCGAGAACGTGCTGCAGATGGATTGCATCGCCATGACCCGGATCCGGCTGCAACTGGCGGATGACAAGGCGTTGTCGGAGTGTGATTTGAAGACGCTGGGTTGCCAGGGTGTCAGCCAGTTGGACGGTGGGGTTTGGCATTTGTTGATTGGCGATAAGGCGCCGAGTTTGAGTGGGGCGCTGGAGGCGTTGGTTAATCGTAGTGAAGTGAGTGCCAAGGTTTAGATCTTGGCTGCCTGACAATCAGTCATCGCGAGCAAGCTCGCTCCCACAATGGTTCGGCGTAGTACCACATAAACTCAAGCAGACGTGGCGTGCTGCTCAGCTTCGTAATGTCGAGTCTGGAAAGGCATGAGAGTCTGAGCCTTAAGACCAAGCCCCTCACTCAGCCCCCAAGAAGCCGCGAGCTCATCGCGGCGCTTGCGAAGCGGAACAGTCGCTACCTGCGACCTCACTTCCAGTCTGGACGTCGAGCGTAAAAAAAGCTTAAGAGCGCCGAAGGCTTCCAAGACACGGCTATCAGAAACACATGCAAAGCGCGTGAACCGCTCGAGCAAATAACCTGCGCGGCGAACTTCGAGCTCGTCAGCGTGAAGACTCAGGAAGGCTTCGACTTCACTCACAAGGTCATCCTTCGAATACCAGACAACTTTAGCTGCGCGCACCAGCACAGCGTCATCTGCTTGATTCAAAGGTTTTTTGACCAAGGTGTCCAAGGCGGATGAGAGGACGTGGCCGCTATGGGGCGTCGCCATCTGTAGTCTCCAGGTAATCTTGCAAGATATTGGTGAGAACGGAGGTCGGTGGCTCTTTGTTGCCAACATATACATCAATTGCCTGCAATGCCAGACGACGGAGTTCAGTGGTCAGTATAAAACCCGCCCGGAGCAGCGCCATGACGTCGCCAATATCCTGGTCTGTCGCTCTACCTAGTTTGGATATTGCGATGTCGACAGGAGCAGCAATATGGACATGCAGCGGTGACTCTACGGAGAAATCTGCAAGGGGAAGACTCCGTTCCCAGTAGTCTTCATGAATTGGACCGAAGCTGGTGTTGTATTGAAGATCGTAGTTCAGCTCCATCAACCGGCCGGATTGCTCATCAACAAATTGTTCAGGTACTTCTGCGAGCAAGGTCTGCAGGTGAAGACTCTGTGGGAGATTTGCATAGTAAATCTCAGCGTCAACATCAGTTGACACGCGGTGATGAGTGTAGAGGTGAACGGCGCACCCTCCGAACACGATAACCTTGACCGCCCCTGGCTCTGCCCGCTCACCGACTAGTTCTAACTCGACGGATTTGAACATCGAAATTAGCGCCTGCCCAAGCGCGGTGTTCGAGTTAACCCTGGGAGTAATTGCGTCCGGCAATTCCATCTTTGAACCTCAAGTGGATTGAAGTGTTTGTGATGGACAAAGGCTGGACTTGGCACTTCCGACGGACAACCTGAAAAGGTTGTCGGACATTTCCTCGAGCGATGTAGCCGTTATTAAATCCCGAACAACAAAAAACCCGCTGAACGCTCATTCAGCGGGTTTCTCATTTCAGCGGTCGGCAAGATCAGAAATCCTCCAACCGCCACACTTCATAAGCCGGCGTCTCGTAGGGATGGCTCTGCTTCAGAGCCACCACCACAGAGCGAATCAACGCATCACTGACCACAAGCTCAACCTTCCATTCCTCAACCTGCTCGACCTGCCCCGCTTCACCCATAAACGGCTGACTGCCATCCAAAGGCCGAAACTGACCCAGACCCAACACCTGCCATGCGCAGTGATCATAAGCCCCGATCCGCCCACCACCCGCGGCGAACACCGCGCTTTTGACCACCTCGACATGACTGGCCGGAACAAAAAAACTGAGTTTATACACAGCGCTTAGTTCACCCACACGCGAGCATTACGGAACATACGCATCCAAGGTGCGTCTTCGTTCCAGTCTTCCGAACGCCACGAGTTCTGCACCGCGCGGAACACACGCTCCGGGTGCGGCATCATGATCGTCACGCGACCGTCGCGGCTGGTCAAACCGGTAATCCCGCGCGGCGAGCCGTTCGGGTTGGCCGGGTAGTTTTCGGTGACCTTGCCATGGTTGTCGACGAAACGCATCGCCACGCAACCCGACAGATCGGCTTCCAGCAACGCTTCTTCGCTGGCGAACTCGGCATGACCTTCACCGTGAGCGATGGCGATCGGCATGCGCGAACCGGCCATGCCCTGCAGGAAGATCGAGTTCGACTCCTGAACCTGAACCATCGCCACACGCGCTTCGAACTGCTCGGAACGGTTACGCACAAAGTGCGGCCAGAACTCGCTGCCCGGAATCAGCTCATGCAGGTTGGACATCATCTGGCAACCGTTGCACACGCCGAGGGTGAAGCTGTCGTTACGTTCGAAGAAGCCCTGGAACGCATCGCGAGCGCGGCTGTTGAACAGCGCGGACTTGGCCCAGCCTTCGCCGGCGCCCAGTACGTCGCCGTAGGAGAAACCGCCGCAGGCCACCAGACCTTTGAACTCGTTCAGGTCGACACGTCCGGCCAGAATGTCGCTCATGTGCACGTCGATCGCATTGAAACCGGCGCGGTCGAACGCGGCCGCCATTTCCACTTGACCGTTGACGCCCTGCTCACGCAATACGGCAACTTGTGGGCGAATGCCTTTCTTGATGTAAGGCGCGGCGACGTCTTGGTTGACGTCGTAGCTCAGCTTGACGCTCAAGCCCGGGTTGTCTTCTTCCAGCAGCACGTCGAATTCTTGCTCGGCGCAGTCGGCGTTATCACGCAGACGCTGGATCTGGTAGCTGGTTTCAGCCCACTGACGTTGCAGCAGGCGACGCTGACCTTCGAACACGGTTTCGCCGTTGAAGGTGATGTTGATCTGGCCGTTGTTCATCGGCTGACCGACCACCGAAACGCAGTCACCCAAACCGGCCGCGCTGAACTGCGCGAGGATGTCCGGGGTGGCGTCTTGGCGAACCTGAATCACGGCGCCCAGTTCTTCGTTGAACAGGATCGCGGCGATGTCGGCGGAGGTTTCTGCCAGACCGTCGAGGTTCAGGCTCAGGCCGCAGTGACCGGCGAAGGCCATTTCCACCACGCTGGTCAGCAGACCACCGTCGGAACGGTCGTGGTAAGCCAGCAGGTGACCGTCGGCGTTGAGGCCCTGGATCACCGCGAAGAAGGCTTTGAGGTCTTCGGAATCGTCAACGTCCGGCGCTTGCGAGCCGAGCTTGCCGTGAACCTGGGCCAGGATCGAGGCGCCCATGCGGTTCTGGCCATGGCCCAGATCGATCAGGATCAGGTCGGTGGTGCCCTTGTCCATGCGCAGCTCCGGCGTCAGGGTCTGACGGATGTCAGCCACAGGCGCGAAACCGGTCACGATCAGGGACATCGGCGACGTCACGGTCTTGTCGACGCCTTCGTCGTTCCATCGGGTGGCCATGGACATGGAGTCCTTGCCCACCGGAATGGTGATGCCCAGCTCAGGGCACAGTTCCATGCCGACCGCTTTCACGGTGTCGTACAGACGCGCGTCTTCACCCGGGTGGCCGGCGGCGGACATCCAGTTCGCCGACAGTTTGATGTCGGAGATCTTGTTAATGCGCGAAGCCGCGATGTTGGTCAGGGTTTCGCCGATGGCCATGCGACCTGACGCCGGAGCGTCCAGCAGTGCCAGCGGAGTGCGCTCGCCCATGGCCATGGCTTCACCGGTGTAAACGTCGAAGCTGGTCGCGGTGACGGCAACGTCGGCCACCGGAACCTGCCACGGGCCGACCATCTGATCACGGGCAACGAGGCCGGTGATGGTGCGGTCGCCGATGGTGATCAGGAAGCTTTTGCTGGCCACGGCCGGGTGATGCAGAACGCGCTCGACGCAGTCTGCAATTTCCAGCGTGCTTGGATCGAAGTCGTCGCCCAGTTCGTTTTCGCGAACGGCCGAACGGTGCATGCGCGGGGCTTTGCCCAGCAGCACTTCGAGTGGCATGTCCACCGGGCTGTTGCCGAAGTGGCTGTCGGTGACCGTCAGTTGCGGCTCGGCAGTGGCTTCGCCGACGACGGCAAACGGGCAACGCTCACGTTCGCAGATCGCCTGGAAGCGTTCGAAGTCAGCCGGGCCGACCGCCAGAACGTAGCGTTCCTGGGATTCGTTACTCCAGATTTCGTGCGGGGCCATGCCCGGCTCGTCGTTTGGAATGTTGCGCAGTTCGAAGCGACCGCCACGGTTGCCGTCGTTGACCAGTTCCGGGAAGGCGTTGGACAGACCGCCCGCGCCCACGTCATGGATGAAGCTGATCGGGTTGTGTTCACCCAACTGCCAGCAACGGTCGATGACTTCCTGGCAGCGACGTTCCATTTCCGGGTTTTCGCGCTGAACCGAAGCGAAGTCCAGGTCCGCCGAGCTGGTGCCGGTGGCCATCGAGGAAGCCGCGCCGCCACCGAGACCGATCAGCATCGCCGGGCCGCCGAGCACGATCAGCTTGGAGCCAACAGTGATCTCGCCTTTCTGCACGTGTTCGGCACGGATGTTACCCATACCGCCGGCCAGCATGATCGGCTTGTGGTAACCGCGAACTTCGTCGCCACGCGGGGTGGTGATCGACTGTTCGAAGGTACGGAAATAACCGGTCAAGGCCGGACGACCGAATTCGTTGTTGAACGCGGCGCCACCCAGTGGGCCTTCGATCATGATGTCCAGCGCGGTAACAATGCGCTCAGGTTTGCCGTATGGCACTTCCCACGGCTGTTCGAAGCCAGGGATCAGCAAGTTCGATACGGTGAAACCGGTCAGGCCAGCTTTTGGCTTGGCGCCGCGACCGGTAGCGCCTTCGTCGCGAATCTCGCCGCCGGAGCCGGTGGACGCGCCCGGGAACGGGGCAATCGCGGTCGGGTGGTTGTGAGTTTCGACTTTCATCAGGATGTGCACCGGTTCCTGCACCGCGCCGTACTGACGGGTTTCAGGGTCCGGGAAGAAACGGCCGGCGATGTTACCGACGATCACCGAAGCGTTGTCCTTGTAAGCCGACAGCACGCCTTCGCTGTGCATCACGTAGGTGTTCTTGATCATGCCGAACAGGCTTTTTTCCTGGCTCTGACCGTCGATGTCCCAACTGGCGTTGAAGATCTTGTGACGGCAGTGCTCGGAGTTCGCCTGGGCGAACATCATCAATTCGATGTCATGCGGGTTGCGCTTCAGGCCGACGAAGGCGTTGACCAGGTAGTCGATTTCGTCTTCGGCCAGGGCCAGGCCCAGCTCGGTGTTGGCCTTTTCCAGCGCGGCGCGGCCGCCACCCAAGATGTCGATCGCGGTCAGCGGCTTCGGCTCGGCGTGGCTGAACAGGCCGGCGGCTTGTTCGAGGTTGCCCAATACGATCTGGGTCATGCGGTCATGCAGCGCATCGCAGATCAGCTGCGCTTGGGCGTCGCTGAACTGGCCGGCGACGTAGAACGCAATGCCGCGTTCCAGGCGCTGGATTTTCGTCAGCCCGCAGTTGCGAGCGATGTCGCTGGCTTTGCTGGACCATGGCGAGATGGTGCCGAAACGAGGCAACACCAGGAACAGACGACCGGTCGGCTCCTGGACTGGAACACTTGGGCCGTACTTCAGAAGGCGCGCGAGCACCTGCTGTTCGTCGCCGGTCAGGACGCCGGTGACTTCGGCGAAGTGAGCGAATTCAGCATACAAGCCGCTGACAGCCGGGACTTTCTGGCTCAGTTGCTCAAGGAGTTTGCTGTGGCGAAAGGCAGAAAGGGCAGGAGCGCCGCGCAGGATCAACATCTTCGGGACAGCCTCGGGAAGGGGTGTGCTTTGAGGCCGTGCATTCTAGCCTAAACAGCCCGCGACATCACCCGAAACGGTACGGGCGGCTACACCCGGGCGTCGGGCCGGGTGTTTGGGCCTGAAACAAGGGAGTGCCAGGGGTTATTTTTGCCGTCACACATTAGCGTCCGAGCCCATTCCTGCGGGCTCCACGCGGGTTTATCGCTCTCTAGCAGACAAGCCCTTCGCTGTCGAGATATGGCGCTCGTGGTCCTTTGCGTATACTGCGCAAATGTTTTCCCCAACGGCTTTGCGTCCGCGGTACGCCAAATGGCTGATCGCAACCGGACTCTTCCTGATGCTCAGTGGCTGTGTTGATAAACCCAACACGCTGGAGCGCGTAAAGGAGGATGGCGTGCTGCGGGTGGTTACCCGTAACAGCCCCGCCACCTACTTTCAGGATCGCAACGGTGAAACCGGCTTCGAATACGAGCTGGTGAAGCGCTTCGCCGACGATCTGGGGGTGGAACTCAAAATCGAAACCGCCGACAACCTCGACGACCTGTTCAATCAGGTGGGCAAACTCAACGGCCCAGTGATCGCTGCTGCCGGCCTGGTCAGCAGCGAAGTACGCAAAAAGCAGGTTCGGTTTTCCCACTCCTATCTCGAAGTCACCCCGCAGATCATCTATCGCAACGGCCAATCGCGGCCCACCGATGCGAAGGATCTGGTGGGCAAGAAGATCATGGTGCTCAAGGGCAGCACCCACGCTGAGCAGTTGGCGGAGCTGAAAAAGAAATACCCCGGCATTGATTACGAAGAGTCCGACGCTGTTGAAGTCGTCGACCTGCTGCGGATGGTCGATGAAGGTCAGATTGATCTGACCCTGGTCGACTCAAACGAAGTGGCGATGAATCAGGTCTACTTCTCCAAGGTGCGGGTAGCCTTCGACCTTGGTGACGCCAGCAACCAGAGCTGGGCCGTGGCCTCTGGCGACGACAACAGCTTGCTCAACGAGATCAACGCCTACCTCGACAAGGTGAAGAAGAACGGCACCCTGCAACGCCTGAAAGACCGCTATTACGGGCACGTCGATGTTCTCGGTTACGTGGGCGCCTATACCTTCGCCCAACACTTGCAGCAACGGCTGCCCAAATACGAACAGCACTTCAAGGCGTACGCCAAGAAAGAGAAAGTCGATTGGCGCCTGCTGGCCGCGGTCGGCTATCAGGAATCGTTATGGCAAGCGGCCGTCACGTCGAAGACCGGCGTGCGCGGCCTGATGATGCTGACCCAGAACACCGCGCAGGCCATGGGCGTCTCCAATCGACTGGACCCCAAACAAAGCATCATGGGCGGCGCCAAATACCTGGCCCAGATGAAGGATCAGCTGGATGAGTCGATTCAGGAACCGGATCGCACATGGTTTGCACTGGCGGCCTACAACGTTGGCAGCGGTCACCTGGATGACGCACGCAAACTGGCGGCCAAGGAAGGATTGAACCCGGACAAGTGGCTGGACGTGAAGAAGATCCTGCCGCGTTTGTCAGAGAAGAAGTGGTACAGCAAAACTCGTTACGGCTACGCCCGTGGCGGCGAACCCGTTCACTTCGTGGCGAACATCCGCCGCTACTACGACATCCTGACGTGGGTAACGCAGCCGCAACTTGAAGGCAATCAGGTCGCTGAGGGCAACTTGCATGTGCCGGGGGTCGACAAGACCAAGCCGAATCAGGAAACCCCACAGCTCTGACACTGATCGTTCCCACGCTCTGCGTGGGAATGCATCCTCTGACGCTCTGCGTCAGCTCTTGAAGCGGAACGCGGAGCGTCCCCGGCGGCATTCCCACGCAGAGCGTGGGAACGATCATCTTAGCCTTTCAAAGCCGCGGCCAGGATCAATGCCTTCATCTCCGAAACAGCCGACTTGAACCCGACAAACAACGCATGCGCCACCAGCGCATGGCCGATGTTCAGTTCGTTGATGCCCTTGATCGCCGCGACCGCTTCAACGTTGTGATAGTGCAAACCATGGCCGGCATTGACGATCAGGCCTTGAGCCAGACCAAACGCAACGCCATCCGCCACACGCTTGAGCTCTTCAGCCACTTCGGTCGGCGTCTCGGCATCGGCGTAACGACCGGTATGGAGCTCGATGGCGGGCGCGCCGACACGACGGGACGCTTCGATCTGCCGCTCGTCAGCATCAATGAACAGCGACACTTCACAGCCGATCTTTGACAGGCGATCCACCGCTGCTCTAATCCGGACTTCCTGCCCCGCCACGTCCAGGCCGCCTTCAGTCGTCAGCTCCTGACGGGTTTCCGGCACCAGGCAAATATGCGCCGGACGAATCCGCTCGGCGAACACCATCATCTCTTCGGTAACGCCCATTTCGAAGTTCATGCGGGTTTGCAGTACATCCTTGAGCAGCAGCACGTCGCGCTCTTGAATGTGCCGACGGTCTTCGCGCAGGTGCACGGTGATGCCGTCAGCGCCCGCCTCTTCCGCGTCCAGTGCTGCCTTGACCGGATCCGGATAGCGCGTGCCCCGGGCCTGACGCAGGGTGGCAACGTGGTCGATGTTCACGCCAAGAAGAATGCGATTGCTGGTGGTCACGGAAGCGCTCCTGAAAATGGAAAAGTTCGGCGCACAGCATACACGGGGAGATAGGGTCTGTTGACGCTTGGTGATGGCCGCGATGGGCGCCCATCGCGGCCACCACCAAGCGTCAACAGACCCTACGGCTTGCGAAACAACTCGCGACTGACCAAGGGACGGCCGCCCAGATGAACGGCCAATGCCTGACGCATCAATCGCTTGGCTGCCGATAGCGCGCCTGGGGCTGACCAATCTGCATCGGCCATGGCCAACAGCTCGGTGCCATTGAACAGTCCGGGTTGCAGCAGGTAGACCCGTTCGAGCCCCGCATCCACTTGCAAACGATAGAGACCGTCCGGCGCGATGGGCTCGTCGTGGACGTCAATGGTCAGGGCAAAGCCGTAACCCAAGTCGTCAAGCAGCCGCCATTCGAAGGAACGCAACAACGGTTCCAGCGGACGGCCCTCGGCCAGCGCAAGCAGGGTCGCGGCGTAGTGATCAAACACGCCAGGGTGCGGGTCTTCGGCGGGCAACAGGCGGATCAGCAGTTCATTGAGGTAGAGGCCGCTGAACAAAGCCTCACCGTTGAGCCAGGTTGAAACACCGGCGGCTTCCATTCGACCAACGTTCTTCAGCTCACCCCGCCCCCGAAACTCCACTTCCAGCGGCACGAACGGTCGGGCCAATGTCCCGGCCTTGCCCCGCGCACTACGCAATACCGCCCGCAGCCGACCTTGCGGCGTGAGGAAATCCACCAACGCGCTGTTTTCGCGGTAGGCGCGGCTGTGAAGCACGAAGGCGGGTTGGCCGATGGGATGGGTTTGGGACATGGAAGTCAGCGTTCTCAATGAGTCAGCACAGATTTATAAACTACCCAAAACCAATGTGGGAGCGAGCTTGCTCGCGATGAGGACCTGACATTCAACATTGATGTTGACTGGCAGACCGGTATCGCGAGCAAGCTCGCTCCCACAGGGTACTTCGGTGTAACAGGAACCGAGTATTACAGGTCGCCGTAACCCAGCGAACGCAAGGCGCGCTCGTCGTCGGACCAGCCGCCTTTCACTTTCACCCAAAGATTGAGCATGATCTTGGAGTCGAACAGCAGTTCCATGTCCTTGCGCGCCTCGGTGCCGATACGTTTGATGCGCTCGCCCTTGTCGCCAATGATGATTTTCTTCTGGCCGTCGCGCTCAACGAGGATCAAGGCATGGATGTGCAGGGTTTTGCCCTGCTGCTTGAACTCTTCGATTTCGACGGTGATCTGGTACGGCAGCTCGGCGCCCATCTGGCGCATGATTTTCTCGCGCACCAGTTCAGCGGCGAGGAAGCGGCTGCTGCGGTCAGTGATCTGGTCTTCCGGGAAGAAGTGATCGTTTTCCGGCAGGTAACCGGCAATCACACGCTCCAGCGCTTCGAGGTTGTGCCCGTGCTGGGCCGAGATCGGCATGATTTGCGCGTTCGGCAACTGTTCCTGCAACCAGGTCAGGTGCGGCATCAGCTCGGATTTGTCTTCGATGCGGTCAGTTTTGTTCAGCGCCACGATCAGCGGGCCGGTCACGTATTGAACGCGTTCGAGGACCATCTGGTCTTCGTCGGTCCACTTGGTGCGGTCAACCACGAAGATCACCACGTCGACGTCTTTCAACGCCGCCGAAGCGGTCTTGTTCATGTAGCGGTTCAGAGCTTTCTCGCCACCTTTGTGCATGCCGGGCGTGTCGACGTAGATCGCCTGCACGGTGCCTTCGGTCTTGATGCCGAGCATGTTGTGACGAGTGGTCTGAGGCTTGCGCGAGGTGATCGCCAGCTTCTGACCGAGGATGTGGTTCAGCAGCGTGGACTTGCCCACGTTGGGACGGCCGACGATGGCGACATAGCCACAGCGAGTTGCAGTTGAATCAGTCATGGCCATTCTCCACGCCCAGGGCAATCAGTGCTGCGGCGGCCGCTACCTGTTCGGCAATACGACGACTCACACCCTGACCTCGGCTTTTTTCATTCAGTAAGGTGATTTCACATTCGACGAAGAACGTCCGGCAATGCGGCTCACCCTGGATATCCACCACTTCGTAACGCGGCAGCTCACAACCCCGCGACTGCAGGAACTCTTGCAGGCGGGTTTTTGGATCTTTGTTGGTGTCGACCAGTGTCAGGCCTTCGAACTCCCCGGTCAGCCAGGCCAGCACGCGTTCGCGTGCCATGTCCATGCCGGCGTCCAGGTAGATCGCACCGATCAGCGCTTCAAGGGCATCGGCCAGAATCGACTCGCGACGGAAACCGCCGCTTTTCAATTCACCGGAACCCAGGCGCAGGTATTCGCCCAGATCGAAACCGCGGGCCAGTACGGCCAGGGTCTCGCCTTTCACCAGGCGTGCGCGCAAACGCGACAACTGGCCTTCGCGGGCCAACGGGAAGCGATCGAACAGCGCCTCGCCAGCGACGAAGTTAAGGATGGCATCACCGAGGAATTCCAGGCGTTCGTTGTTACGCCCGGCAAAGCTGCGGTGAGTCAGGGCCAGGACCATCAGTTCCTGATCCTTGAAGGTGTAGCCGAGCTGACGCTCGAGACGGCTTAAGGAGACGCTCACGGTTTACCCACGCTGAGTTCGTGGTTGGATTCCACCGCCATCGCCGTAATGCGGCGCAGGCTTGGGACAATTAACGCTGTGTTCAAAAATTACGTCCTGAATATCATTGTTTTCATGCTACTGGCGCCGATTGTGTCGACTCCAGAAATGCATTCGGCGCTGTGTTCAACAGCGCCGTGTGTGATTACTTGATCAGGCCAACCCGCGAGAAATTCGGCAGGTGGCTGAGTTTAGGTTCCGGCCAGCTCATCCAGACTGCGAAGGCCTTGCCGACGATATTCTTGTCGGGAACCATGCCCAGCAGATCCTTGGGAATACTCGGATCATCCCAGTAGCGACTGTCGTTCGAGTTGTCGCGGTTGTCGCCCATCATGAAGTAGTGCCCGGCCGGCACGGTCCACGAATGGTCCGGCGTTGCGCGGTAACGGCTCATTTCCTTGCGGATCAGGTGCTCGGCGACGCCAAGTTTTTCCTTGTAGAGCTCAGCGCTGCCCAACGTGCCCGGCTCGGAGCCGACCAGTTGTTGGGCAATCGACTCACCGTTGACGAACAGACGCTTGTCGGCGGTGTAACGAATCTGGTCACCCGGCAGGCCCACCACACGTTTAATGTAGTTGACGTTCGGGTCGCTCGGGAAGCGGAACACCATCACATCGCCGCGCTGTGGATCACCCACTTCGATGACTTTCTTGTCGATCACCGGCAAGCGGATCCCGTAAGAAAACTTGTTCACCAGAATGAAGTCGCCAACGTCCAGGGTCGGTTTCATCGAGCCGGAAGGAATCTGGAACGGTTCCACCAGGAACGAACGCAGTACCAGCACGATGAACAACACCGGGAAGAACGACTTGCCGTATTCGACCAGCAGCGGCTCTTTGTTCAGTTTCTCGACGACCACCATGTCAGCCTGGCTGACACTCCCCTGATAGGAGTTGATGGCAGCCCGGCGCCGTGGCGCCAGGAACAGCAGATCGAGCAACGCCAACAGGCCGCAGACGAACACGGCGATGACCAGCAACAGCGGGAAATTTAGTGACATAGGACCTAACTATCCAACCTGAGCACTGCAAGGAAGGCTTCTTGTGGAATTTCCACGTTACCCACTTGCTTCATGCGTTTTTTACCGGCCTTTTGCTTTTCCAACAGCTTGCGCTTACGGCTAACGTCACCACCGTAGCATTTGGCCAATACGTTCTTTCTGAGCGCCTTGACAGAGGTCCGCGCAATAATCTGCCCGCCAATGGCGGCCTGGATTGCGACGTCGAACATCTGACGTGGAATCAGTTCTTTCATCTTCTCGGTCAACTGGCGACCTTTGTAGTGCGCGTTATCCTTGTGCACGATCAACGCCAGGGCGTCGACCTTGTCACCGTTGATCAGCACATCCAGTTTCACCAGATTAGCCGATTGATAACGATCGAAATGGTAATCCAGCGAAGCATAGCCACGGCTGGTGGATTTCAGACGGTCGAAGAAGTCCAAAACCACTTCGTTCATCGGCAAATCGTAGGTCACTTGAACCTGAGTACCGAGGAACAGCATGTCGTGCTGTAGGCCACGCTTCTCGATGCACAGGGTAATGACGTTGCCCAGGTGCTCTTGCGGCACAAGAATATTGGCCCGCACGATGGGTTCACGCATGTCCTCGATCGAGGACAGGTCTGGAAGCTTCGACGGGTTGTCGACGTAAATCGTTTCACCGGTTTTCAGCAACAGCTCGAAAATTACCGTCGGCGCTGTGGTGATCAGGTCCAGGTCGTACTCGCGCTCCAGGCGCTCCTGGATGATTTCCATGTGCAGCATGCCGAGGAACCCGCAACGAAAACCGAAGCCCAGGGCGTCGGAGCTTTCCGGGGTGTATTGCAGGGACGAGTCGTTGAGCGTGAGCTTTTGCAGGGCTTCACGGAAATCTTCGAAGTCGTCGGAGCTGACCGGGAACAGGCCGGCGTACACCTGCGGCTGGATGCGTTTGAAACCGGGCAACACGTCGACGTCTGGCGTGGTGTTCAAGGTCAGGGTGTCACCCACCGGTGCACCGTGGATGTCCTTGATGCCGGCGATGATGAAGCCCACTTCGCCGGCCTTCAGGTCGACGGTGGCGGTGTGTTTCGGGTTGAACACACCGACGCTGTCCACCAAGTGGATCTTGCCGGTGGATTTAACCAGGATCTTGTCGCCCTTCTTCACACGACCGTGGCGCACGCGCACCAGGGAAACAACGCCCAGGTAGTTGTCGAACCAGGAATCGATGATCAACGCTTGCAGCGGATCTTCATAGTTGCCGGTCGGCGCAGGAATGGTCTTGACCAGGCGCTCGAGCACTTCGTCGACACCCTGGCCGGTCTTGGCACTGCACTCGACCGCGTCGGTGGCATCGATACCGATGATTTTTTCGATTTCTTCTTTGACGCGGTCCGGATCGGCCTGAGGCAGGTCGATCTTGTTCAGGACCGGCATGACTTCCAGGCCCTGCTCAATCGCGGTGTAGCAGTTGGCAACCGACTGCGCTTCAACGCCCTGACCGGCATCGACCACCAGCAACGCACCTTCACAGGCCGCCAGCGACCGGCTGACTTCATAGGTGAAGTCGACGTGGCCCGGGGTGTCAATGAAGTTCAACTGGTACTTGATGCCATCGCGAGCGGTGTAATACAGGGTGACGCTGTGGGCCTTGATGGTGATCCCGCGTTCACGTTCCAGGTCCATGGAGTCCAGAACCTGGGCTTCCATTTCGCGCTCGGCAAGGCCGCCACACATCTGGATGAAGCGATCGGCCAGCGTCGACTTGCCATGGTCAATGTGGGCGATGATGGAGAAATTGCGGATATGACTCAAATCACTCACGGATCAACACTCAAAAAGGCTGCAGGCATAGCCCGCCGAAAAATAGCCGGGAATTGTACCTGATCCACGGCGCAAGCGTCACGTTCGCAGGTCAGACGGCGGATACAAAAACGCCCCGGTCTTGCGACAGGGGCGTTTTGAGTGGCCAGCAAGGTCAGTAGAAACCCGTGATCAACCGGCCCTGCGCAATAACCAGACCCCGGCCAAGGCACAAACGCCCGCCGGAACAAGTACCGCAAACAGTGGCGAGAAACCGAAGACCAGGCTCGAAGGACCGAGCAGATCCTGAACGATGCGGAAAGTGAAGCCCACCAGCACGCCAGTGAACACCCGCTGCCCGAGGGTCACCGAGCGCAGCGGACCGAAGATGAAAGAAATGGCCATCAGTACCAGGGCTGCAGTGACCAACGGCTGCAACACCTTGACCCAAAATGCCAGCCAGTAACGGCCATTGTTCAGGCCCTGGTCAGCCAGGTAGTGGATGTAACCCCACAGACCGCTGATCGACAACGAATCGGGGGACATCACCACAGTGCTGAGTAGCTGCGGGCTCAGCGCTACGTCCCAGCGCTCGACAGGAGTGCTCACCACTTCAGTGCTCTTGTCATGGAACAGCGTGGTCGTGACTTCGCTCAGCTGCCAGTGATCCGTGTCGAACTCCGCACGCTTGGAGAAGCTCGCCGACAGCAGGTGCCGCTCCTTGTCGAAGCGATAACGGGTGACGCCATACAACAGACCATTGGGCTGCACGGAGTTGACGTGAATGAACTCGTCACCCTGACGGTGCCACAGACCGTGCTTGGCACTTTGTGCGTCACCACTGCCCTGAGCCAGCGAGCGGTTGGCCTGAGCGGTGCTTTCGGTCGCCGGCGCCACGTACTCGCCAATCAACACGCCCACCACCATCAGGACCAGCATTGGCTTCATGACCGCCCAGACGATTCGCCCGATCGACACGCCCGCAGCGCGCATGATGGTCAGCTCGCTGTGACTGGCCAGACTGCCGAGGCCGATCAGGCAGCCGATCAGCGCCGCCATCGGCAACATGTCGTAAAGACGTCGCGGGGCCGTCAGCAGAACGTAACTCAACACATCAACCAGGGTGTAGGTATCGCTGACGTCACCCATCTCGTCGATGAAGGCAAACAACGTTGCCAGACCAAGAATGATCCCCAGTACCGCCAGAATCGCCACGAACACGCTGCTACCAATGTAGCGATCGAGCTTATCCACGAGCCACCTCCTGCGCGCTGCGGCGACTCGCCATCTTCAGCTGCAAGGGTTCCCAATAGAGCAAGCCCAGGCCGATGGCCAGGAAGATTGCATGCACCCACCACAACCCAAGAGCAGGCGGGATCTTGCCCTTTTCAAGGGCGCCGCGAGCAGCAATCAGGATGGACAGGTAAGCCATATAAAGAAGAATCGCCGGCAGCAGCTTGAGGAAGCGACCCTGACGCGGGTTGACCCGCGATAACGGCACCGCCATCAAGGTCACGATGAAGACCAGCAATGGCAAGGACAGACGCCATTGCAGTTCGGTACGCGAACGGATGTCGTCACTGCCCAGCAACGAGGCGGTGGTCATTGCGTCACGGTCGGTCACTTCGTCACTGACGTCCGGCTTGGGCAGCAATACGCCGTACTCGTCGTATTTGATCGCCCGATAGTCGGCCTGGCCTGGATTGCCGTCATAGCGATAACCGTTGTCGAGAATCAGGTAACGGTTACCGTCCGGGCGAATTTCCTGACGGCCCCTCTCGGCCACCAGCACGGAAATTCCACGGTCCTTCTTATCGGACGAGACGTTCTTTTGCGAAATGAAGACGCCGCCGAGGTTAACGCGGTCATCCGACAGCGTTTCGGTGTAGGTCACCCGCGTGCCGTCACGCAAAGCCTGGAAGCGTCCCGGTTCCAGGGTGTCGAACTCGGTCAGGGCATCCTGCTTGTTCAACAGCAACTGGAATTGATTGGCGCCTTGTGGCGCCAGGCTCAGGCTCAGCCATGCCACCACCAGTGCAACCAGGGTGGCTGGAAAAAGGGTCATGGTAAACAGACGCTGCTGGCTCATGCCGGTGGCAGACAGCACCGTCATTTCACTTTCAAGGTACAGGCGACCGTAGGCCAGCAGGATTCCGAGAAACAGGCCCAGAGGCAAAATCAGTTGCAGGAAACCCGGCAGACGGAAGCCCATGATCAGGAATAGCGAGCCCGGATCCAGGAGGCCAGAGGCCGCCTGGGCGAGGTACTTGATGAAGCGACCGCTCATGATGATGACCAGCAGCACAGCGCTGACGGCGCTCAAGGTCAACAGGACTTCGCGGGATAGATAACGGAAGACGATCAAACCAGACACTCCAGGGTTGTCAGGCTAAGGCGGCCAAACAAGCAAACGCATCAGCCGGCTCGAAGGGCAGAGCCGCCGAAAAAGATGCGCATTATCCTGTGATTGAGCGCGCCTGTCACTGCGCACGCTCAAGCGGGCGGCTAAAGCGTTGAAGATCGTACAACCGAGGGTTGTCAGGCTCGGGGCACGAGGTTCAAACTGCGGCCTTTGTCGCAGGCCGTGACCTGCGTCTTTCTATCTATAGGCAAGCTCGAACGCATGCCGTCGAACACTTGCGTGTTGACCATTAATTCAGGGACCCGGACATGGAACTGGTTGTAAAAAGCGTTAGCCCAGAAACGTTGAAAACCGCCACTCTGGTCGTCGCCATCGGCGAAGGCCGCAAGCTCGGCGCCGTCGCCAAACAACTCGACGAACTGAGCGGTGGCGCCATCAGCGCTGTGCTCAAGCGTGGCGACCTGCCGGGTAAAGTCGGCCAGAGTCTGTTGCTGCACAGCCTGCCGAACCTGAAGGCCGAACGCGTGCTGCTGGTGGGCGTGGGCAAGGACGAAGAGCTGGGCGACCGCCCGTTCCGTAAAATCATCGCCGGCATCCTCAACAGCCTTAAAGGCCTGGGCGGCAGCGATGCGGTGCTGGCCCTGGACGAAGTCATGGTCAAGGGCCGCGACAGCTACGGCAAAACCCGCCTGCTGGCCGAAACCCTGGTCGACGGCGAATACACCTTCGACCAGTTCAAGAGCCAGAAAGCCGAACCTCGCGCCCTGAAGAAAGTCACCCTGGTGACCATCAAGGCTGCACAGGCTGAAGTCGAGCGTGCCGTGGCCCACGCCACCGCCATCGCCAACGGCATGGCGTTCACCCGCAACCTGGGCAACCTGCCGCCGAACATCTGCCACCCGACGTTCCTGGGTGAGCAGGCCAAAGACCTCGGCAAAGAATTCAAGAGCCTGAAAGTCGAAGTCCTCGATGAGAAGAAGATCAAGGACCTGGGCATGGGCTCGTTCTACGCCGTCGGCCAGGGCAGCGCCCAGCCACCGCGCCTGATCGTGATGCAATACAACGGCGGCAAGAAATCCGAGAAGCCGTATGCACTGGTCGGCAAAGGCATCACCTTTGACACGGGCGGCATCAGCCTGAAACCGGGCGCCGGCATGGATGAAATGAAGTACGACATGGGCGGCGCTGCCAGCGTATTCGGCACCCTGCGTGCCGTGCTCGAGCTGAAACTGCCGATCAACCTGGTGTGCATCCTCGCGTGCGCCGAGAACATGCCAAGCGGCAATGCTTCGCGTCCTGGCGACATCGTCACCACGATGAGCGGCCAGACCGTGGAAATCCTCAACACCGACGCCGAAGGCCGTCTGGTGCTGTGCGACGCCCTGACCTACTCCGAGCGCTTCAAGCCGCAAGCCGTGATCGACATCGCGACCCTGACCGGCGCTTGCGTCGTCGCGCTGGGTTCCCACACGTCCGGCCTGCTGGGTAACAACGACGAGCTGATCGGCCAGTTGCTGAGCGCCGGCCAATCGGCCGATGACCGTGCCTGGCAACTGCCGCTGTTCGACGAGTACCAGGAACAGCTGGACAGCCCGTTCGCCGATATCGCCAACATTGGTGGTCCGAAAGCCGGCACCATCACCGCGGCCTGCTTCCTGTCGCGCTTCACCAAGAACCTCAACTGGGCGCACCTGGACATCGCCGGCACAGCCTGGACCAGCGGCGGCAAGGACAAGGGCGCCACTGGCCGTCCGGTTCCCCTGCTGACCCAATACCTGCTGGATCGCGCCAAAGCCTGAAACTAATGAACCTTGAGCGGCGTCACTGTCGAGTGACGCCGCTAAAGGTTCAGGAACCGCAATGACCAAAGTCGACTTCTATATCCTGCCCAGCGCCGATCCTTCGGCACGGCTGGATTTCGCCTGCAAGCTCACCGAAAAAGCCTGGCGCATGGGCCACCGCATCTATCTGCATTGCAGCGATGCTGCACAGCGCGACGATCTCGATGCGCGTCTGTGGGCCTTCAAAGGCGAAAGCTTCGTGCCTCATGGCCCTGCTGAAAATGAGCCGGACGGTTTGATTGTGCTGGGTCTTGGCGATGACTGCGGTCAGCATCAGGACCTGCTGGTCAACCTCGACTTGAAGGTCCCGGTCTTTGCCCCGCGTTTCGCCCGAGTGGCGGAAGTGGTGGTGGAAGATCCGACCATTCGTACGGCTGCGCGGGAGAGTTTCCGCTTCTACCGCGAACAGGGCTATCCTCTGCAAGATCACCGTTTACAGCGACTCTGAGCATTCCGATGGACACTCCAAAACCGCAACAAAAGTCCGCGCACCTGCTGGACGACCTCGAGTCGATCCGCCAACTGCTCGGCGATGACAACCTGCAACCACCCTTGCTCACCGACACGGTCGAGGAAGGTGATCAGGAACAGATTCCGATGCTGTTCGATACAGTCGGCGTCAGCCCGCCAACCCTCGCACCGGCTGCGTCCGCCCCTGCCGCCCAACCGGCACCCGCCGCCAGCAAGGGTCCCAACGACCTGCTGCACCTGGACACCGAACTGCGCGCCGCCGCGCAATTGATCATGCAAGACGTGATCGACGACTTCGCCCCACACATCGAAACCGAAATCAAACGCCGCCTCAGCGCGCGGATGGATCGGTTGCTCAGCCAATACGAATAACCCTGAGCCGAGCGGGCTTCTGTGGCGAGGGGATTTATCCCCGTTGGGCTGCGAAGCAGCCCCAGCATTTCATTCGCAATACGCATTGACAGGATTGACGACTGCTGCGCAGCCGAACGGGGATAAATCCCCTCGCCACAATCTGCACCTGCTCGCCCTACGCCCCATGCCCCGCTATACTTGCCGGCTTTTCCTGAATAAATGCCAATAGGGTCCCGCCGCGCATGGATAAGACCTACCAGCCGCACGCCATTGAAACTTCCTGGTACAACACCTGGGAGTCAGAGAATTACTTCGCCCCGCAAGGCGCGGGCGAGTCCTACACCATCATGATCCCGCCGCCGAACGTCACCGGCAGCCTGCACATGGGTCACGGCTTCAACAACGCGATCATGGACGCCCTGATCCGTTTCCGTCGCATGCAGGGTCGCAATACCCTGTGGCAACCGGGTACCGACCACGCCGGTATCGCCACGCAAATGCTGGTGGAACGCCAACTCGAAGCTCAGGGCCAGAATCGTCACGATCTGGGCCGTGAGAAATTCCTCGAGAAAGTCTGGGAATGGAAGGATCAGTCCGGCGGCAACATCAGCCGTCAGATCCGCCGCCTCGGCTCGTCCGTGGACTGGAGCCGCGAGCGCTTCACCATGGACGATGGCCTCTCGGAATCGGTGAAAGAAGCCTTTGTGCGTCTGCACGAAGACGGCCTGATCTACCGCGGCAAGCGCCTGGTCAACTGGGACACCAAGCTGCACACGGCGATTTCCGACCTCGAAGTGGAAAACCACGACGAGAAAGGTTTCCTGTGGAACCTGAAATACCCGCTGGCCGACGGTGCCAAGACCGCTGAAGGCAACGATTACCTGATCGTCGCGACCACTCGTCCGGAAACCATGCTCGGCGACGCCGCCGTAGCGGTTAACCCAAACGATGAACGCTACCAAGCCCTGATCGGCAAATTTGTCGAGCTGCCGCTGGTCGGCCGCCGCATTCCGATCATTGCCGACGATTACTGCGATCCAGAATTCGGCACTGGCTGCGTGAAAATCACCCCAGCCCACGATTTCAACGACTACGAAGTTGGCAAGCGCCACCACCTGCCGCTGCTGAATATCTTCGACAAGCACGCCGCCGTATTGCCGGCCTGCCAGGTGTTCAACCTGGATGGCACGCTCAATGAAAGCATCGACGGCAAGATCCCAGTCGAATACGCCGGCCTCGACCGCTTTGAAGCGCGCAAGCAGATCGTTGCTGCGTTCGATGCTGCCGGCCTCTTGGTCAGCGTCAACGATCACGCCCTGAAAGTACCGAAAGGCGACCGTTCCGGGACCATCATCGAGCCGTGGCTGACCGACCAGTGGTACGTGTCGACCAAGCCATTGGCTGAGCCTGCGATTGCCGCCGTTGAAGATGGCCGCATTCAGTTCGTGCCCAAGCAATACGAAAACATGTACTTCTCGTGGATGCGCGACATCCAGGACTGGTGCATCAGCCGTCAGCTGTGGTGGGGCCATCGGATTCCGGCCTGGTACGACGAGTCGGGCAAGGTCTATGTCGGTCGCGATGAAGCCGAAGTCCGTGCCAAGCACAACCTCGGTCCCGACGTTGCCCTGCAACAGGACAACGACGTTCTCGACACTTGGTTCAGTTCCGGCCTGTGGACGTTCTCCACGCTGGGATGGCCTGAGCAGACCGAATTCCTGAAGAAATTCCATTCCACCGACGTGCTGGTCACCGGCTTCGACATCATTTTCTTCTGGGTTGCCCGGATGATCATGCTCACCATGCATTTGGTGAAGAACGAAGACGGCACGCCACAGGTTCCGTTCAAGACCGTTTATGTTCACGGTCTGGTGCGCGACGGCCAAGGCCAGAAGATGTCCAAGTCCAAGGGCAACGTCCTGGACCCGCTGGACATCATCGACGGTATCGAGCTGGAAGATCTGGTGCAGAAACGCACGTCCGGCATGATGCAGCCGAAACTGGCGAAGAAGATCGAGAAGCAGACCCGCGACGAGTTCGCCGACGGCATCGCCAGCTACGGCACTGACGCCCTGCGTTTCACCTTCTGCTCGCTGGCCTCCACCGGTCGCGACATCAAGTTCGACATGGGTCGCGTCGAAGGCTATCGCAACTTCTGTAACAAGATCTGGAACGCCGCACGCTACGTGCTGGACAAGGGCGAAGACTGCGGCCAGAACGGCGAGGCTTACGAGCTGTCGCTGGCGGATCGCTGGATCATTTCGCAGCTGCAACGCACCGAAGCCGAAGTGACCCGTCAACTCGATCAGTTCCGTTTTGACCTGGCCGCACAAGCCTTGTACGAGTTCATCTGGAACCAGTATTGCGACTGGTACCTGGAACTGTCCAAGCCTGTGCTGTGGGACGAAAACGCGCCGGTCGAACGTCAGCGCGGCACCCGCCGCACCCTGGTTCGGGTGCTGGAAGTTGCGCTGCGTCTGGCGCACCCGTTCATGCCGTTCATCACCGAAGAAATCTGGCAGCGCATCGCGCCGCTGGCCGGTATCGAAGGCAAGACGGTCATGCTGCAGCCTTGGCCCGTGGCCAATGACGAGCGCTTCGATCCGGCCGCCGAGAACGACATCGAATGGCTCAAGGCGTTGATGCTCGGCACGCGCAACATCCGTGGCGAAATGAACATCGGTCCAGGCAAGCCGCTGAACCTGTTCCTGAAAAACGTCAGCGCCGAAGATCAGCGTCGTCTCACCGAGAACGAAGCCCTGTTGAAGAAGCTGGCTCGCCTCGAATCGATCACCGTGTTGGCCGCCGGCGAAGAAGCACCGCTGTCCGCCACGGCGTTGGTCGGCGAGATGGAAGTGCTGGTGCCGATGGCTGGCCTGATCGACAAAGATGCCGAACTGGCGCGTCTCGACAAGGAAATCCTGCGTCTGCAGGGCGAAGTTCAGCGCGTGGGCGGCAAGTTGTCCAACGCTGGCTTCGTCGACAAGGCGCCGGCCGAAGTCATCGACAAGGAACGCGCCAAACTGGCCGAAGCTGAACAGGCTTTGGGCAAATTGGCGGAGCAGCATGCGCGGATCGCCAGTTTGTAACGGCGAATCGCAATGAAAACGGGAGGCCAAATGGCCTCCCGTTTTTTTTTGCGCCGAGAATCCTGTGTGGATGTGGGACAATGCCCGCCACTTTCAGCCATACCCGAATCGACAACGCCCATGAACGCCCCCCGCACAACAAGACCTGCGCGCAAGAAGCCTGACACCGCCACCCCGGCCAAAGCCGTGGAGCCGCGTGAGAAGGCCAGCCTGCATCCGCGCAACCGCCATCAGGGTCGTTACGACTTCCCTGCGCTGATCAAAACCACGCCGGAACTGGCGAAGTTCGTGATCCTCAACCCGTACGGCAAGGAAAGTATCGACTTCGCCAGCCCGGACGCGGTGCGTGTGTTCAACCGGGCGCTGCTCAAATCGTTCTATGGCATCGCCCACTGGGACATCCCGGCCGATTACCTCTGCCCACCGGTTCCGGGTCGTGCCGATTACGTGCATTTCCTGGCCGACCTGCTGGCCAGCGTCAACGACGGCGAGATCCCGCGCGGCGCGCCGGTCAAGGTGCTCGATATCGGCATGGGCGCCAACTGCGTCTATCCGTTGATCGGCTACAGCGACTACCGCTGGCACTTCCTCGGCTCGGAAGTCGACCCGACGGCCGTGGCCGCGGCCAAAGCCATCGTGCAGTCCAACGGGCTGAACAAGGCCATCCAGTTGCGTCTGCAAAGCAATCCCAAGCACATACTGCTGGGCTTGCTGGAACCTGGTGAACGCTTTGACCTGACCATGTGCAACCCGCCATTCCACGCCTCGATGGACGAGGCCACCAAGGGCAGCGAGCGCAAATGGCGCGCGCTGGGCCGCGCCGACCCAAAACGCAAACTGCCGGTGTTGAACTTTGGCGGTCAATCGGCCGAACTGTGGTGTGAAGGTGGCGAAGCACGGTTTGTGACGCAACTGATCGCCGAGAGCGCGCACTTTCAACACAAAGTGCTGTGGTTCAGCACCCTGGTGTCGAAGGCCTCCAACCTGCCGGCGATCCAGACGGCGCTGAAAAAGGCCGGCGTACTGGAAAGCCAGGTTGTGGAAATGTCCCAAGGGCAGAAGCAAAGCCGTTTTGTCGCCTGGACCTTCCAGACTAAATCCGAGCAGCAGGTCTGGCGCGAGCGCTGGGCTCGCAAAAGCTGAGTAGCGACTGAAACAGCGATTGACCGCTGGTCAATCGCTGAATCGCAGACGCAAAAAAACCGTGCCCGAATTGCTCCGGAGCACGGTTTTTTTTACTGCGTCTTACTTGTTAACAGCGTCGGTCAGGCCTTTGGCCACAACCAGCTTGATAACTTTCTTGGCAGCGATTTCGATGGCAGCGCCAGTCGAAGGGTTGCGGCCAGTACGGGCAGGACGCTCGGTCACTTTCAGTTTGCCGATACCTGGCAGAGTGATTTCGCCGCCGTTTTCCAGCTGATCGGCAACGATTTGGCCCAGTTGGTCCAAAGCGTTACGCGCGGTGGTTTTTGGCGCGTCGATAGCTTCAGCGATGTCGGCGATCAGTTGGTCTTTAGTAAGAGCCATGTAGTGTTCCTTCCCTATCAAATTCATATGGATTGCAGAGTGCAGTGTCAGCCATCGAGCCCGATCTTCTGGATCTGGCACCCCCGGCCAATAACCACGGGATCGGGGTTATAGATACCGAAATCAGGGTTTGGTTCGACCTGACAAATGCTGAATGCACGCTTAACGCAGTGACTTCGCGTAAGACCGGGCAAAACTAGCACAGAGACGGGGAAATATCCGCCTCTAGCTACCCATTTGGTCAGCTTTATTGCTCTAAAACCGTAAAAAACAGCATAAGCGTCATCGGACACCCGCCAGTCGCCCTTCGTGCCGCGCCAAAACCAGTGGTTGCGGTACACTGAGCGCTTTTTCGGGGAGCATGCCCTCCTCTCTTCAATCATCCGAGAAGCCCATGCCGATCCGTCATTGCATCGTCCACCTGATCGACAAAAAACCCGACGGCACACCAGCGGTTCTCCATGCTCGCGACGAAGAACTGCCCGAGTCGAGCGCTATCGAGTACATGCTTGCCGACCTCAACGAGAGCTACAACGCCAAACAAGGCAAGGCCTGGGGTTTCTTCCATGCAGAGTCCGGGGCGCATCCGTTCAGCGGCTGGCTGAAGGAATACCTCGATGGCGGCAAGGATTTCACCGCGTTTAGCCGTGTGGCGGTGGAACATCTGCAAAAGCTGATGGAAGAGTCGAACCTCTCTGTGGGCGGTCACGTGCTGTTTGCGCATTACCAACAAGGCATGACCGACTACCTGGCGATCGCCCTGCTGCACCACAGTGAAGGCGTTGCAGTGACCGATCAGCTGGACGTGACCCCGTCCCGGCATCTGGATTTGGGCCAACTGCATCTGGCGGCGCGGATCAACGTCTCCGAATGGCAGAACAACAAGCAGTCCAAGCAGTACATTTCGTTCATCAAAGGCAAGAACGGTAAAAAGGTTTCGGAGTATTTTCGCGACTTCATCGGCTGCCAGGAAGGCGTCGACGGCCCAGGCGAAACCCGTACCCTGCTCAAGGCTTTCAGCGACTTCGTCGAAAGCGAAGACCTGCCGGAAGAATCCGCCCGCGAGAAAACCAAGACCCTGGTGGATTACGCCAGCAGCCAGGCAAAAATGGGCGAGCCCATGGGCCTGGAAGAACTCTCGGAGCTGATCGACGAAGAACGCCCGAAAGCCTTCTACGACCACATTCGCAACAAAGACTATGGCCTGTCGCCGGAGATCCCGGCAGATAAGCGCACCCTCAACCAGTTCCGTCGCTTCACCGGTCGCGCCGAAGGCCTGTCGATCAGCTTCGAAGCGCACCTGCTGGGCTCGAAGATCGAATACGACGAAGAAGCCGGCACGCTGATCATCAAAGGTCTGCCGACCCAACTCACCGACCAGCTCAAGCGACGTAACTGATGCTCGGCGGCGTGCTGAAGAAATTCCTGCTGATCTTGCTGGTGGTCGTGGTTTATCAGAACTGGGGCAAGATCGAGCGGGTGTTCCATCCGGCGCAGGTGGTGTCCGAGCAGACTCAGGCCAAGGCCCACGTCGTGCTCTACGCCACCGAATGGTGCGGCTACTGCAAATTGACCCGGCGCTTTCTCGATCAGAAAGGCATTCCGTACAAGGAATTCGATATCGAGAAAGATGCCGAGGCGCGCAGGGCCTATGAGGCGCTGGGTGGCGGCGGGATTCCGATCATTGATGTGAACGGGACGTTGATTCGCGGGTATGACCCGGATGCGATTCTCGCTGCACTGAAATAATTCGATCGGGGTCATTCATACTTGTGTCAGCGTGCCTCGATGCGGAACCCGAACCGCGGAAAATGCACATGCACCAACCCGCCACGCTCGTCTTCACGGCGCAAAATCAATTCCTCACGCCCCGCAAACAGCAGCTCACCGGCCACCGAATCAACGCCGTAGTCAGTGGCCGCAATCACCACCCGTTGGCCCGCCTCAAACCCGTTCGGCTCATCGAACTGCTCATTCGGCAACGCGGCAGGTGTGGCATTGCGCGACACCTCCAGCGCCTCCTCTGCCGTCATCTCGCTGAACGCACCATGACCGAAGCCCATCACGCGCCCGAACCATGCGCTGACCGCGGGATAGGCATCAACCAACGGTGAAGTTACCGGTGTGGCTTTGAGGAACCACAGGCAATGGGCCAGGGCAAAGTCGGCAATCGAGGGCTCTGCAAACAGGAAGTCCCCAGACTCGCGCTGAAGCTGCTGCTCCAGACGTCCCATGATCGTCGGCCATTGATGCTTGGCCTGCTCTGCGGACAAACGTGTAGCGCTGCCTCCACTGAACAGCCCGGCGCGATCGGCCATGAATGCCTTGATCGCTTCTGGCGGTAATGCGCCAAAACGCACGGCCACCGATTCCGGCTGAAACACCAGGCTCACCGCATGCTGAAACACCACAGAATCTGCCCACGCTGCGAACGTCGCGGCGACCATTTCCTGACCTTCCGGGAAGAACGCCGGCAAAGCTTTTTCCTGTTCAAGACGGCGGGCGATCAGCGACGTGTCGCAATAGATATCTGCGCCAATCTGCAACACCGGTGTCTTGCGGTAGCCGCCGGTCAACGCCGTCAGATCAGGTTTTGGCATCACCGGCGAAACTTTCACCGAGCGCCAGGACAACCCCTTGAAACCCAGCAACAGGCGGGCCTTTTCGGCGAAAGGGGACGTCGGGTAGTGATGAAGAATTAACTCGGACATGCTCGGCTCCGCCGCTGGGAAAAGAATCCGCAGCTTAGCGCGCAATCCACTAGCAGCCTACAGATCTGCCTGATGGGTACTGATCATTCAGATTGATAAGCCCGCAGAAAAGGTCGTCACCAGACATTCCTTGGCGCTTTTCTTGAGTTTTTTGATCAAGCGTTCCTGACGCAGCGCTTCGCTTTTATCGCGGCAGACTTCGGTGTAAACCAAGGCCACGGCTGGGCTGGAGAGGAAGAATCGCGCACCCTTGCCGCTCTGGTGAGTAGCGAATCGGCGCACGGGATCATCGCTGATCCCGCAGTAGAGCGAACCATTGGCCGCGCGAACGAGGTAGACGAACCAGGGTTTGCTCACCGGCGTGTCGGCATCGACGGAGATTTCGCTGAGGGTGTTCACGTGACGATCAAGGCTTGTAGGAAACAAGCCGCGATCTTATCAGCGACTGGCCTGGAATGCCTTCAGCCCCTTCAAGGCCTGTGCGCGAACGGCGTTTCTCACCAACGGCGTCCAGCCCAGCAGCAGACCTTTAGTGCCCAGCGCCTGTCGAGACCAAGTCCACATGTCGAAGCTGTCGTGATGCTCGCAGATCTTGCCGTCGCGAAAAACGAAGCGGGCCTGAATGTCGTTGACCACCGTGTTGCCGGTCTGGCTGAACAGGTACGTTGCCACCCAATGGGCACCGCCCGTGCGCTCATCGCTGCGCACGTTATCGAACGTCAGGGAAAATTCCTTGGCCCGGGTGGTGAGCATGCGCCACATGTCGCCGGCATCGCGGCCACGCAGCTCGCCGAACGCTGGATCACTGAACACCACGTCGTCGGTATAGCAGGCACTCATGGCCTCGGCATCCAGCCGCTGGAAGGCTTGGTAGAACTGGGTGATCAATGCGCTGTGGGCATCACTCATGGGCAGGCTCCCTGATGTGCAAATAGAGGTGCAAAGTGGCTTCAAAAGACTGCCTGCACGATAGTCAACAAACGCCTGGAACACTATCGGCATTCGTGGGCCGAATACCGACAGTGCGCGGGGGTCAGACCTTTTCGCTTTCAACCTGGACGTACAGCGAACGTCCGGCACCGAGGCCGGCGATGATCGCCCCGAGGCCAATGATGCCGAAGATCCAGCCCAGGGCGTTCCAGCCGCCGGTCCAGTCATGCACGATACCCACCGCGAACGGCCCCATGGACGCCAGGGTGTAACCAAAGCCCTGGGCCATGCTCGACAGGTTCGCCGCGACATGCGAGTCCCGCGAGCGCAGCACAATCAGCGTCAGCGCCAGACTGAACGTACCACCCTGCCCCAGACCGAGCAGGATCGCCCAGCCCCACAAGCCTTCGATCGGTGCGTAGAGGCAACCGAATAAACCGCCAAGGGTCAGCAGCATGACGATAACGATCGCCAGACGCTGATCCTTGCCGCGGGTCGCCAGCCACGGCGCGGCCAGTGAGCTGGCCAACTGGATAAGGACAGAACCCGAGAGCACCAGGCCGGCCTGGGTAGGGGTCAGGCCGCGGCCAATCAGGATCGATGGCAACCAGCCGAACACGATGTAAGCCAGAGAAGATTGCAGGCCCATGTAGAGCGTCACTTGCCAGGCCAGCGGATCACGCAACAGACCGCGAACCCGATAGGCGACGTTGTGCGCGCCGTGTTTCTGACCGACTTGTGGCAACCAGAAAATCGCTGCGACCAATGTCGGCACCACCCAGAAGCCGAGGCCCAGCGCCCAGCTCTTGTCGAAATGCTCGCTCAACGGCACGGTCGCGCCCGCCGCCATCGCTGCGCCCAGGCACAAGGCCATGGTGTAGACGCCGGTCATGGTCCCGGCATGTTTAGTGAAGTCGCGCTTGACGATGCCCGGCAACAAAACGCCGATCACACCAATGCTGGCGCCGGCCAGCACGCTGCCGGCAAACAGGCCGATTGTGCCGAACGAACTGCGCAGGATGATCCCGCCGGCCAACATCAAAAGAATCCCCAATACCACCCGTTCGGCGCCGAAACGTCGTGCCAGCACGGGCGCCAGCGGTGCAAACAAGCCGAGGCACAGCACCGGCAACGTCGTCAGCAAACCGGCCTGAGCTGCCGACAAACCGAGGGTCTTC
The DNA here is from genome assembly GCF_054898165.1 of Pseudomonas sp. Hz4. NCBI lineage: Bacteria > Pseudomonadati > Pseudomonadota > Gammaproteobacteria > Pseudomonadales > Pseudomonadaceae > Pseudomonas > Pseudomonas sp. Hz4. The sequence goes on from NZ_CM142719.1 coordinate 5,028,037, forward strand.
GAGATCTCGCTGAGCATCGGCGCCATGCTCGACAGCGCCGGGCGCAGATTCAGCGCCACCAGGATCAAGCCCAGCAACAACAGCCATGGACGACGCAGGATCGGGTGGCTTTGCTGGACTTCTTCGTCATCGGCCTCGGCGTCGATCAGCAGTTCTTCAAGTTCCGCCGTGCGCTTGGGTTGCGTGATGTGGCTGTTATTGGCAGACATGGAATTCTCGGTTTCAAGGTTCATTGATCAACTGCCTCGACAGGGCTTTGGCCCGCTCCGGGTCGCGTTGCTCGACGGCATCAAGCAGTTCGATATGAAGGTCGAACACCTCCTGGCGCCGGGGGCTGATGTTCAGGGTTTCGCGCAAGTGCGCACCGACGACGCTGGAGAAATAGCGATACAGCTCGCTGAGCGTCGGGTTGTGCGCGGCGTCCACCAGACGGCGGTGGAACACCAAGTCGCAGGCGATGTAAGTGTCGAGATCGCCGTGGTAGTGGCTGCCGCTGACGCCCAATGCTTCGCGCAGGGCCGCCAAGTCTTCATCCGTACGCCGCAGTGCGGCCAGGCCGATGGCTTCGACTTCCAGAATGTGCCGAGTCTCGCGGGCTTGCTCGTGGGAGCAGCGGGATAACGCCTTCATGGTGTCGAGCGGATCGATCACCGCCCGCAGGTAGCTGCCATCGCCCTGACGGATTTCGATCAACCCGGAAAACGCCAACACGCGCATGGCTTCGCGCACGGTGTTACGGCTGATGCCTAATTCGGCGGACAGCTCGGGTTCGGTGGGCAAGCGCTGGCCGACCGTCCAGACGCCTTCGGTGATGCGCAGGCGTAACTGGTCTAAGGCCTGGTCGACCAGGGATCGTTTAACGAGCGGAAAAATGTCTGACATAGGCTTCACCCTTTCATCCAATCATAGGATGAATTTTCTGACATGTTAGTCAGCTCCACGTAGGACGGCAACCGCCTACGGTAAAGGAGATGCAAAAGGAGCGGGATTTTCGATTAGTCAAAATTACCCTTTAAGGGTAATTTCAGGGATAGGGTTTCTGGTTTCTTATGGAAAAGAACACACCCCATTACAACTTGGACGTAATAAAGGCTGAGGTAACCAGGTTAGGCGCCAAAGCTTTCACGAACAGTGCATTGCAGTCAGGCCGAGAGATGGGATTGGTCTATCAAAGCATGCAAAAAGTCGTGTATTCGCTGGAGAGAAGGATGCTCTACAAATCAATGACCAGCTATGCAGACCATCGAGCCTGGCAGGACGTGTACCACGCAACATTCAATCATTTGGAGATTTAATCAAAGTGACCTACTGCCCTGGTGGTGGTGCTCCGGTAATCTCCTTCAAGGAGAAAAACTTATGAAGATCCGGCAATGCATGAGTTGCGGCACCCAGGACGGCATGCATCACTTCGTTGGCCGCAGCCTCTCGGTCGACTACAAGCGAATGTCACGAATGGTGCACCAGCTTGCTGGCTGGGAGTGCAAGGTCTGTGGCGAAATAATTTTCGACAATGAGACCGACAGCGCCCAACGATATGTCGATGCTGGCGACAAGTTGCTTGAGGACTGCTTCCAGGTCATGGGGGCCGAAATGAAACGCATCCGCCGCAAACTGCACCTCACACAAAAAGAAGCGGTGAAATTGCTATCGGGCGCCGGGCACAATGCATTTTCACGATACGAGCGCGGCGAACTCCAACCTCCTCAAGCTTTGTTCACGTTGATGCGCCTCCTGGATCGTCATCCCCACCTGCTGGCTGAAATACAAGCGATGAACGAAGGCACTGACTTTAAGCGGCTGCTGGCCGCACGCTTTCCGGAACAGGAAACGGTGCTGGCGTCCTGATCCCGAACAGCAGACAAAAATAAACCCGGATCAAGTCCGGGTTCATTTCAACACCTGCGCAGGATCAATGCAGGATCTGGCTCAGGAACAGCTTCGTACGCTCATTCTGCGGGTTATCGAAGAAGTCGTTCGGCGCGGCCTGTTCGACGATTTCGCCCTTGTCCATGAAGATCACGCGATTGGCCACGGTGCGGGCGAAGCCCATTTCGTGGGTTACGCAGAGCATGGTCATGCCGTCTTCAGCCAGGCCGATCATGGTGTCCAAAACCTCTTTCACCATTTCCGGGTCGAGCGCCGAGGTCGGTTCATCGAACAGCATGATTTTCGGTTTCATGCACAAGGCGCGGGCAATCGCCACACGCTGTTGCTGACCACCGGACAGCTGCCCCGGGAATTTATGCGCCTGCTCCGGAATGCGGACGCGTTCCAGGTAATGCATGGCGATTTCTTCGGCCTTGCGCTTGGGTATCTTGCGCACCCACATCGGCGCCAGCGTGCAGTTCTGCAGGATGGTCAGGTGCGGGAACAAGTTGAAGTGCTGGAACACCATGCCGACTTCACGGCGGACCGTTTCGATCTGCTTGAGGTCGTTGGTCAGCTCCACACCATCGACCACGATGCGGCCCTGCTGGTGTTCTTCCAGACGGTTGAGGCAACGAATGGTGGTGGATTTGCCGGAACCCGACGGACCGCACAGGACGATACGCTCGCCCTGCTTGACGTTCAGGTTGATGTCTTTCAACACGTGGAACTGGCCGTACCACTTGTTCACGCCCTGCATCTGAATAATGCCTTCAGGGCTCACAGGCTGTTTGATCGCTTCACTCATAAACTACGCTCCTAACGCTTGTGGCCAGTGTCCAGCTTACGTTCCAAATGCATGGAATAGCGGGACATACCAAAACAGAAAATCCAGAACACCAGGGCCGCGAACACATAGCCTTCGGTGGCCATGCCCAACCATTTCGGGTCGGCGGCGGCTTGTTTGACGCTGTTGAGCAAGTCGAACAGGCCGATGATGATCACCAGGCTCGTGTCCTTGAACAGCGCAATGAAGGTGTTGACGATGCCAGGGATCACCATCTTCAGGGCTTGCGGCAGAATCACCAGGCCCATGCTGCGCCAGTAACCGAGGCCCATCGCTGCAGCCGCTTCGTACTGACCTTTGGGAATCGCTTGCAGACCACCGCGCACCACTTCGGCCACGTAAGCCGACTGGAACAGGATCACGCCGATCAGCGCCCGCAGCAGTTTGTCGAAGTTCATGCCTTCAGGCAGGAACAACGGCAGCATCACCGAGGACATGAACAGCACCGTGATCAACGGCACGCCGCGCCAGAATTCGATGAAGGTCACGCAGACCACCCGAATCGCCGGCATGTTCGAACGACGGCCCAGGGCCAGGACGATACCCAGCGGCAGCGCGCCGGCAATACCGACGGTGGCGATCACCAGGGTCAGCATCAGGCCGCCCCATTGGCTGGTCGCCACGGCGCTCAGACCGAACACGCCGCCGTGCAGCAGGCACCAGGCAATGATCGGGTACAGCACCAGGAAGCTCAGGCCATACACCGCTTTATGGTGAAAACGCGAGATGAACAACGGTGCCACGCCGATGACCGCCAGCCACACGGTCAGGTCCACGCGCCAGCGCAGGTCCACCGGGTAGTAGCCGTACATGAACTGGCCGAAGCGCTGCTGGATGAACACCCAGCAGGCGCCCTCCTTGGTGCAGTCAGCCTGAGTGGTACCGACCCAGTTGGCATCGAGGATCGCCCAGCTCAGGATGGGCGGCACCACCAGGTAGATCAGGTAGAACGCGAACAGGGTCAGCAGGGTGTTGAGCCAGCTGGAGAACATGTTGGCGCGCATCCACGCCACGACACCGATGCTGCGGCTCGGGGGTGGCATGTCAGGTTTGAAAGTATGAGTACTCATGCGCTTTTCCTTACCGCTCGATCAGCGCAATGCGCTTGTTGTACCAGTTCATCAGCAGGGAAATGCTGATACTGATCGCCAGGTACACGCTCATGGTGATAGCAATCACCTCGATCGCCTGCCCGGTCTGGTTCAGCACCGTACCGGCAAACAACGAGACCATTTCCGGATAACCGATACCGGCTGCCAGCGAGGAGTTCTTCGCCAGGTTCAGGTATTGGCTGGTCAGCGGTGGAATGATCACGCGCAAGGCTTGCGGGATGATCACCTTGCGCAGCGTCGGACCGTTGCGCAAACCCAACGAGTGCGCCGCTTCAGTCTGGCCGTGGCTGACCGACTTGATGCCCGAACGCACGATCTCGGCGATGAACGCCGCGGTGTACACCGTCAGGGCCAGGGTCAGCGCCAGCAGTTCCGGGATCAGCACCCAGCCACCGACGAAGTTGAAGCCCTTGAGCTCCGGCATTTCCCAGTGCAGCGGCGCGCCGAAGATCAGCGCGCACAACGCCGGGATCACCAGCAACAGCGCCAGGCCGGTCCAGAACTTGCGGAACGGAACGCCGGTGGCTTCGAAGCGTTTGTTGGCCCAGCGGCACATCAGCACGATGGCGACAATGGCTACGACGACGCTGACCACAAACGGCCAGAAACCGTCCGACGCCAACGCGGCCGGCATGTTCAGGCCGCGACTGCTGACGAAGAAGGTGTCGCCGAAGTTATGGCTGTTGCGTGGCCCTGGCATGGTCAGGAACACCGCGAAGTACCAGAACAGGATCTGCAGCAGCGGCGGAATGTTGCGGAAGACTTCCACATAAACAGTCGCCAGCTTGGCAATGATCCAGTTCTTCGACAGCCGTGACACACCGACGATGAACCCGAGGATCGTCGCCAGGATCACGCCGATGAAGGTCACCAGCAGCGTGTTGAGCAAGCCGATGACAAACACCCGGGCATAACTGTCCGATTCGGTGTAGTCGATCAGGGTTTGAGCGATGCCGAAACCGGCACTGCGCTCCAGAAAGCTGAAACCGGAGGTGATGCCCCGGTGTTCAAGGTTGGTTTGCGTGTTGTCGAACAGAAACCAGCCCAGCGAGACCACCGCAACAATGGTGATGATCTGAAATAGCCACGCACGCACTTTGGGATCGCTGAGGCTGAGCCTCTGCTTTGGTGCGCCGATTGAATTTTGCATGAAGTGCCCCGGATGTAATGGAACAGAACATCACCCGGCGGTTGGCCCACCGGGTGATAGAACCATCAGCGCACTGGTGGTGCGTATTGAATGCCGCCGTTGTTCCACAGCGCGTTCAGGCCGCGGTCGATTTCCAGCGCAGTGCCCTTGCCAAGGTTCTTCTCGAACACTTCGCCGTAGTTACCGACCTGTTTGATGATCTGTACGACCCAATCCTTCGGCAGCTTCAGATCCTTGCCGTATTCACCGTCAGCCCCGAGCATACGAGCGACGTCCGGGTTCTTGGTGGCCTTGGCTTCGGCTTCGACGTTCTTCGACGTGATGCCCGCTTCTTCAGCGTTGAGCATGGCGTAGCCAGTCCAGCGAACAACGGCCAGCCACTCGTCATCGCCATTACGCACGACCGGGCCCAGTGGCTCCTTGGAGATCGTTTCCGGCAGAACCACGTAGTCCTTCGGCGAAGCCAGCTTGCTGCGCTGGGCGAACAGCTGGGACTTGTCGGAGGTCAGCACGTCGCAACGACCGGATTCCAGCGACTTGGCGCTTTCGTCGGAGGTGTCGAAGGTGATCGGGGTGTATTTCAGACCGTTGCCGCGGAAGTAGTCGGAAACGTTCAGCTCGGTGGTGGTACCGGCCTGGATGCAGATGGTTGCGCCGTCCAGCTCTTTGGCACTCTTGACGCCCAGCTTGTTGTTCACCAGGAAGCCGATACCGTCGTAGTAGGTAATGAAGCCTGGAAACTTCAGGCCCATGCCCGCATCACGCGAACTGGTCATGGTGGTGTTGCGCGACAGAATGTCAATTTCGCCGGACTGCAGCGCGGTGAAGCGCTCCTTGGCGTTCAATTGGCTGAATTTCACTTTGTTCGCGTCGCCGAATACGGCGGCGGCCACAGCGCGGCAGAAGTCGGCATCGATGCCGAGGATCTTGCCAGTGGAATCCGGTACGGAGAAGCCCGGCAGACCGTCACTTACGCCGCACTGTACGAAACCTTTTTTCTGCACTGCATCCAGGGTTGCACCCGCCTGAGCGAACCCACTGACACCGAGTACTGCGGCTGCAGTCACGATAGCCAGGGTGGATTTCAACATCTTCATTCAAACCTCCAGTTTTGCTCTTGTTGTGTCGGAGCTTGAGTCCAGTCGCACCCTTATGAGGCGTTGCTGACCCGTGTTGGCTTTTTTTGGGGTCAACCGACGTAAGACCTGCGCTATGAGTCTATCTAGTAGGAGAAAATCCACATCATGGACAACTCACTTCTCACCAATCGGCCGAACGGGCTGTAGCCCTTTCACGTTCGCGAAGCCCGTAGCGGCCACTGGCGAACATCCATCACCGGATTCTTTGCTATCCCACCACGAACAATGGCCTGATAGTGTTACCGACAGGCGTGGGATTTTTCGTACAGGCTTTCCCATAGCAAAGCCCGTACCAGACCGTTCGCAGAAGCGATTCAGCGACAGGTCAATAGCAAAACTTGTAGTCTTGCGACACTTTCTTAACTGATCAACCAGGCACGCACTCAGATCTCGCACTGAATGAGCGCGCACGCACAGATGGAGCACCCATGACCGAGCCCTTGATTCTTCAACCCGTCAAGCCCGCAGACGCCTGCGTTATATGGCTGCACGGCCTGGGCGCCGACCGCTACGACTTCCTGCCGGTGGCCGAAGCGCTGCAGGAAAGCCTGCTGACCACCCGCTTCGTTCTGCCTCAGGCGCCGACCCGAGCCGTTACCATCAATGGCGGTTACGAGATGCCAAGCTGGTACGACATATTGGCCATGAGCCCGGCACGCGCGATCGACCGCGAGCAGTTGGAAGCGTCGGCGCAAAGGGTCTTTGAGTTGATAGAAGAGCAGCGCGCCAGCGGAATAGACGCCTCGCGGATCTTTCTGGCAGGTTTTTCCCAAGGTGGCGCGGTGGTGTTACACACCGCATTTCTGAAATGGCAGGGGCCGTTGGGTGGCGTACTTGCCCTCTCGACTTATGCACCGACCTTCAGCGATGACCTCGAGCTTTCAGCCAGCCAGCAGCGCATTCCTGTGCTGTCTTTGCACGGCCAGTACGATGACGTGGTGCAAAACGCCATGGGCCGCACCGCTTACGAGTATTTAAAGCAGCATGGTGTCACCGTGGCATGGCAGGAATACCCAATGGGCCACGAAGTGTTACCCGAGGAAATTCGCGACATCGGTGTCTGGCTCGCCGAGCGCTTGCGTTAACTGTTTATGTGAAAAGCAGCCCATTGATCCATCCCACTACGCCGCGCCCGGTTCTTGCATTACACTGGCCGGCACTTAACCAATTGATGAGATGACCGTGCTCAAAGCACTCAAGAAAATGTTCGGTAAAAGCGAGACTGAGCAGCTCGCGCCAGTCTCCAGCGCTCCGTCTCACCATTCCAGCCACCGCACCGACGGTAATCAGTCTGGCCGGACCGCAACCGTAGCGGTACCGAAGCACGAGCCGATGGCCATACCGACCGTCCAACCCGTTGAGGCTCAAGCCTCTGAAGAACCGCACATCGAAGCAGCGAAACCTGTAAAACCGCGTCGCGAACCGAAGCCAAAAGCACCGGTTATTCCCTGGAAACTTGAAGACTTCGCCGTCGAACCCCAGGAAGGCAAAACCCGTTTCCACGATTTCAAACTCGCCCCTGAACTGATGCACGCCATCCAGGACCTGGGCTTCCCGTATTGCACGCCAATTCAGGCACAGGTGCTTGGCTTTACCCTGGCGGGCAAAGACGCCATCGGTCGCGCCCAGACCGGCACCGGCAAAACCGCCGCATTCCTGATTTCGATCATCACCCAACTGCTGCAAACCCCACCGCCGAAAGAGCGTTACATGGGCGAGCCGCGGGCGCTGATCATTGCGCCGACCCGTGAACTGGTGGTGCAGATCGCCAAGGACGCGGCCGACCTGACCAAATACACCGGCCTTAACGTCATGACGTTTGTCGGCGGCATGGACTTCGACAAGCAGCTCAAGCACCTCGAAGCCCGTCATTGCGACATCCTCGTGGCCACCCCGGGCCGTCTGCTGGACTTCAACCAGCGCGGCGACGTGCACCTGGACATGGTCGAAGTCATGGTCCTGGACGAAGCCGACCGGATGCTCGACATGGGTTTCATCCCACAAGTGCGTCAGATCATTCGCCAGACTCCGCCGAAGGACGAGCGTCAGACGCTGCTGTTCTCCGCGACGTTCACCGAAGACGTGATGAACCTGGCCAAGCAATGGACTACCGACCCGTCGATCGTCGAGATCGAGTCGCAGAGCGTGGCCAGCGAAAACGTCGAGCAGCACATTTACGCTGTGGCCGGCGCCGACAAATACAAACTGCTCTACAACCTGGTCAACGACAACGGTTGGGAGCGGGTGATGGTGTTTGCCAACCGCAAGGACGAAGTGCGGCGCATCGAAGAACGCCTGGTACGTGATGGCGTCAATGCCGCGCAACTGTCTGGCGACGTGCCGCAGCACAAGCGCATCAAGACCCTGGAAGGTTTCCGCGAAGGCAAGATCCGCGTACTGGTCGCCACCGATGTGGCCGGCCGCGGCATTCACATCGACGGCATCAGCCACGTGATCAACTTCACCTTGCCGGAAGTCCCGGACGACTACGTGCACCGCATCGGTCGCACCGGTCGTGCTGGCGCCGATGGCGTGTCCATCAGTTTTGCCGGTGAAGACGACTCTTACCAGCTACCGTCCATCGAGGCGCTGCTGGGTCGCAAGATCAGCTGTGAAACGCCACCGACGCATCTACTGCGGGCGGTTGAGCGCAAGCGCCCGTAACGCGGGTCGCATTAAAAAAGGCGCAGCCGGAAACGGACTGCGCTTTTTTTTCGTCCGGATTTTTTTCAACAGGCGCTTGCTCGCGATAACTAAAAGTCCATAATGGACAAATTAGTTTACTTCCAGCTCCCGGAGCCGACCATGTCCAGTACGCCCTACGTGATCACCCAACCTCAGGCCCGCGAGCTGCTGGCGCAGGTCGACGTGCCGCAGATCCTGCGCAAACTGTTCCGCGACCTGGCTGCCGGACAAGCCGTGCAACCGGCGCAGCAACTGGTGGAGTTTCCGCAGGGCGCTGGCGACTTCATCAACTACCTGGGCGTGCTGGCCGAAGACGGCGTTTACGGGGTCAAGACCTCGCCGTACATCGTGCGTGAACAAGGCCCGCTGGTGACCGCCTGGACATTGCTGATGTCGATGCAGACCGGCCAGCCGCTGTTGCTCTGTGATGCCGGCGAACTGACCACGGCGCGCACCGCTGCAACCACGGCCGTGGCGGTCGACACTCTCGCCCCGCTGAAGGCCCGACGCCTGGCGATCATCGGCAGTGGCAAGGTCGCCCAGGCGCACCTGCACTATGTGAAAGAATTGCGCGAATGGCAGAGCATCAGCCTCTACTCGCCGAGCCTGAGCGACAAGAACTCCGAAGTACTGGCGCAGCTCAAAAGCCTCGATCCACGCCTGACCATCGTCGACAGTCGTGAAGCAGCCGTTCACGACGCCGATGTCATCATGCTCTGCACCTCGTCCGCCGGGCCGGTGATCGACCCTTCAAGCTTGAGCAAACCGGCGCTGATCACCTCCATCAGCACCAACGCACCGCGGGCCCATGAAGTACCGCCGCAGAGCCTCAATGACATGCAAGTGTTCTGCGACTATCGTCTGACCACCCCGGGCTCGGCCGGCGAGATGCTGATTGCCGGTGAACAGCATGGCTGGGACAAGAACGCGATCATCGGCGACCTGCCTGATCTGCTCAGCGAAAAAGTCCAGCGCCCCGACTACGACCGTCATGTGTTCTTCCGCTCCATCGGTCTGGGCCTGGAAGACATTGCACTGGCCAATGCCCTTTACCGCTTGCAGCGCTAACACCACGAACCCTTGTAGGAGCGAGGCTTGCCCGCGAAGGCGGTGTGTCAGTAAACATAAATTTAGACTGATACACCGCCTTCGCGGGCAAGTCGGATCGCCGCCCGCTCGCTCCTACAGAGGCCTCCACAATTTCGGCATTTACGCCCCCATCAGGAGATGTTCATGAGCCAGGCAGATTTCATCATCATCGGCGGCGGGATTGCCGGCGCTTCCACCGGTTTCTGGCTGTCGCAGCACGCCCGAGTGATCGTGCTCGAACGCGAATCCCATCCGGCCTACCACTCCACCGGACGTTCGGCCGCGCTGTTCACCGCCGCATACGGTACGCCGCAAGTTCGGGCGCTGACCCAGGCCAGCCGTGATTTCTTCGACGCTCCGCCAGCCGGTTTCTGCGAACACCCGCTGCTGACCCCGCGTGGCGAGATGACCGTGGACTTCACCGGCGACCCGGCCGAACTGAACAATCAATACCTGAGCGCCAAAGCCACGGTGCCGGAAATGCAGCTGCTCAGTGCCGACGAAGCCTGCGTGCGCTTGCCGATTCTGCGCCGGGAAAAAGTCCACGGCGCGATTTACGACCCGACCGCCAGCGACATCGACACCGATGCCCTGCACCAGGGTTACCTGCGCGGTATCCGACGCAACAAGGGCGAAGTTCATACCGACAGTCAAGTCCTGAGCCTGACCCGTGATGCCGAGGGTGCATGGCAAGTACACACCAACGGTCAGACCTTCAGCGCCCCGGTCATCATCAATGCGGCAGGCGCCTGGGCCGACAAAATCGGTGAGCTGGCCGGCGCCAAACCACTGGGCCTGCAACCCAAGCGGCGCGCGGCGTTCATCTTCGCCGGCCCCGAGGGCGTGGACATCCATCATTGGCCAATGCTGGTCAGCCTCGACGAATCCTTCTACATGAAGCCCGACGCGGGGATGTTCCTCGGCTCGCCAGCCAACGCCGACCCGGTAGAACCGCACGACGTGCAGCCCGAAGAGCTGGACATCGCGATGGGCATCTACCAGATCGAAGAAGCCACCACCCTGACCATCCGCCGTCCGACCCGCACTTGGGCCGGTTTGCGCAGTTTCGTGAGCGACGGTGATTTGCTGTCCGGTTTCGATCCGCAGGTACCGGGGCTATTCTGGGTAGCGGCACAAGGCGGTTATGGCATCCAGACCTCGCCGGCCATGGGCCAGGCCAGCGCTGCACTGGTGCGCGGTAAAGCCTTGCCCGAGCAACTGACCCGCTTCGGTCTGAACACCGAGATGCTCTCCCCCGCGCGGCTGGGCTGACGTTCAGACTCAGGTGACGTGTCGACACGATTGCGGCAAACTTCCAGCGCCCCTTTTTGACGGGGCGCTGATGCTGCCTGGAGCTCCACTTTATGAACGCTCAAGAACAAGATCCGGCCCTTGATGACTCTGCATTGAAGCGCTCGCCGCTGGACAACTTTCGAGCGATCGCCGATGCCATCGCCACGTTGTTCTTTCCTCACGCCGAAGTGGTGCTGCACGATCTGCGCACACAGAAGGTCGACTACATCGCCAACAACCTGTCCAAGCGCGAAGTCGGTGACGACTCGGCGCTGGGGGACATGCTCAGCGAAGAGATCAGCGAACGAAACATCGGGCCGTACGAAAAACTCAATTGGGATGGTCAGAAAATTCGCAGCCTGAGCAGCGTGCTGCGCGACAGTGAAGGCCGTCCGCTGGCGGTGCTGTGCATCAATCTGAATATTTCGCTGTTCGAAAATGCCAAGGCCGCTTTGGATCTGTTCCTGTCACCGAGCAAGTTGATTCCGCAACCGGACTCACTGTTTCGCGATGACTGGCAGGAGCGGATCAACACCTTCCTCCACGCCTGGCTGCGCGAACGTCAGCTGAGCCTGAACCTGCTGACCCGCGACCATAAACGTGAACTGGTGCTGGCACTGCACGCCGAAGGTGCCTTCAAAGGTAAAAGCGCCTCCAACTATGTGGCGAACGTGCTGAACATGGGCCGGGCGACGGTGTACAAACATTTGAAGGAATTGAAGGGCTGAAAGACGCGCTAAGTAATCTGTGGCGAGGGAGCTTGCTCCCGCTGGACTGCGCAGCAGTCCCCCTCTTTTTGGGGATAAGGGGGGCCGATTCCCGGCCCAGCGGGAGCAAGCTCCCTCGCCACAATTTCAATTCGAGCTCAACTGACTACGGCTACTCCAGCGACGAAGCCGGTCCGAAGAATTCGTAACGGCTTTGCTTCTCCGGCACACCCAAGGCTTTGAGGTGACGCTTGATCGCCGCCATGAAGCCTTTAGGACCGAGGAAGTAAGCGTCCAGATCGCGCTGTTGCGGCAACCACTCGCCCAGTTGCTCCTGGCTCAACAGGCCAACCTTGTGCGCCGCCGGGCTCACGCCATCATCTTCGTCGTAGCAATAGAAGCGTTTGAGTTGCGGGTGACGCTCGGCCAAGCCATCGATCCAGTCGCGGAAGGCGTGAACGCTACCGTTGCGTGCGCAGTGAATAAAGTGCACCGGCCGCTCGGTCGCGAGCGCCGCTTCGAGCATCGCCAGCGTCGGAGTGATCCCGACGCCGCCGCTGATCAGCACCAACGGTTTGGCGCTTTCGGTCAGGGTGAATTCGCCCGATGGCGGGAACAGCTGGATGCTGGAGCCCACATGCAGCTGATCATGCAGATGGTTGGAGGCGCGGCCACCGGTTTCACGTTTGACGCTGATCCGGTACTGGCCCTTGTTGGCCAAGGCCGACAGTGAATAGTTACGACGAATCTCTTCGCCATCGAGGATCAGTTTCATGCCAATGTACTGGCCTGGCTCTGCCGCCAGAATCGCGCCTTTGTCGGCCGGTTCGAAGTAGAACGAGGTGATTTCCGCGCTTTCGTCGACCTTGTCCACCACGATGAATTCCCGCGCCCCGCGCCAGCCGCCCGGTGCTTGCTCCTTTTGGTCGTAGATGCTGGTTTCGGCGCCGATCAGGATGTCGGCCAATTGACCGTAAGCAGCCCCCCAGGCGGCCATCACTTCAGGTGTGGCGATCTCGTCGCCCAGCACTTCGGAGATGGCTCGCAGCAGGCAGGAGCCGACAATCGGGTAGTGTTCCGGCAGAATTTGCAGGGCCACGTGCTTGTTGATGATCTTGGCCACCAGATCGCCCAACTGGTCGAGCTGATCGATGTGCCGTGCATACATCAAGACACCGTTTGCCAGGGCTCGCGGCTGATCACCGCTGGCCTGGTGAGCCTGGTTGAATAGCGGGCGAACTTCCGGATACTCGGAGAGCATCATGCGGTAGAAATGAGTGATCAACGCTTCGCCACCGCTTTCCAGCAAGGGCACAGTGGATTTGACGATTGCACGGTCTTGAACGCTAAGCATAAGGCGACTCCTGAACTACTTGGATTGCTAACTGACTGCCCTATACTTATCAGTTTCCGTGCCACAAATTAAAACGTTATAAATCAATCACTTGAATTCTTAGTAGTCATATCGACACAGCCTGCTTTATAGTCATACCGACTACACGGAGTCACTATGACTGCAAAATCTCTACTTACCGCCCTGCTGCCACTGGTCTCCGACCTGTCCCGTGAACTCCCCGAAGGCGAGCGCTATCGGCGCCTGCTCGAATCCATGCGCGCCCTGCTCCCCTGCGATGCCGCCGCCCTGCTACGCCTCGATGGCGAATGGCTGGTGCCGCTGGCCGTCGACGGGTTGAGCACCGACACCCTCGGCCGACGCTTCAAAGTCAGCGAACACCCGCGTTTCGAAGCGCTGCTCAGCAGTCACGGCCCGACCCGTTTCGCCGCTGACAGCGACTTGCCCGACCCTTACGACGGCTTGGTCGATGGCCTCGATGATCATCTGGAAGTCCATGACTGTATGGGTTGCCCGTTGTTTATCGACGAGCGTCCGTGGGGTTTGCTGACCCTTGACGCACTCGATCCGGAGCGCTTCGAACCGATCGAACTGGACGCCCTGGAAGCCTTCGCCAGTCTCGCCGCCGCCACCGTCAACGCCGCCGAGCGCATCGAACGCCTGGCCAATCGTGTCGAAGACGAACATCAGCGTGCCGAGGTTTACCGACAAGCCAGCGGCCAGCAGAACCGCGAGATGATTGGTCAGAGCAAAGCCCACAAACGGCTAGTGGAAGAAATCAATCTGGTGGGCGGCAGCGATCTTACCGTGCTGATCACTGGCGAAACCGGGGTCGGCAAGGAACTGGTCGCCCAAGCCATCCACGCCGCATCGCCCCGGGCCGACAAGCCGATCATCAGCCTCAACTGCGCCGCGTTGCCGGACACGCTGGTGGAGAGCGAGTTGTTCGGCCATGTCCGCGGTGCCTTCACCGGCGCAATGAACGATCGGCGCGGCAAGTTCGAACTGGCCAATGGCGGCACGCTGTTTCTCGATGAAGTCGGGGAGCTGTCCCTGACCGTCCAGGCCAAATTGCTGCGAGTCCTGCAAAGCGGTCAATTGCAGCGGTTGGGTTCGGATAAAGAGCATCAGGTCGACGTACGACTGATCGCCGCGACCAACCGCGATCTGGCGGAGGAAGTGCGCAACGGCCGCTACCGTGCCGACTTCTATCACCGCCTGAGCGTTTATCCGTTACTGGTGCCCGCACTGCGTGATCGTGGGCGGGATGTGTTGCTGCTCAGCGGCTATTTCCTGGAGCAAAACCGCTCGCGCATGGGCCTCAACAGCCTGCGCCTGAACAGCGACGCCCAGGCTGCGTTGCTGGCGTATGCATGGCCGGGAAATGTGCGGGAGCTGGAGCACTTGATTGGCCGCAGTGCCTTGAAGGCGCTCGGTAACTGCAAGGAGCGGCCGAAGATTCTCAGTTTGAGTGCGGCGGATCTGGATTTGCCCAATGGCAGTGTTGCGCCTGCAGCCGAGCCAGCCACTGTCAGCCCAGCGGCGTTGGTCTCGGGAGACTTGCGGGCGGCGACCGAGGATTATCAGCGTCGACTGATCAACGCCTGTCTGGAACGGCACCATAACAATTGGGCGAGTGCGGCGCGTGAGCTAGGCTTGGATCGAGCGAATCTTGGGCGGATGGCGAAGCGGTTGGGGATGAAGGATTGAGAGAGTAGGTGGGTTTTAAATCCACCCGATAACTACCCTAAAGCCCACCCCGTTCAGGTCGATAACCCGGCATCGATAGCTGTTGGCGATCTTCGCGATCGCCCATCACCTTTTTCCACAGAAGGTTTTTATGTCCTCAAACAAAGCCCGCGCAGACTCACTTTCGCTTCTGCTGTTTACCTTGCGCAGCGGCAAGCTGATGGCGATCAACCTGCTCAAAGTCAGTGAAATCATTCCCTGCCCGCCGCTGACCAAGCTGCCGGAATCGCATCCCCACGTCAAAGGCATCGCCACCCTGCGCGGTGCGTCGTTGTCGGTGATCGACCTCAGTCGTGCCATCGGTGAACGGCCGCTGGAAGACCCGAACGGGGGCTGCCTGATCGTCACCGATGTCAGCCGCTCCAAGCAGGGTTTGCACGTTCAAGCGGTGAGCAAGATCGTCCACTGCCTGACCACCGACATCCGTCCGCCGCCCTTTGGCTCTGGCGGCGTGCGTTCGTACATCACTGGCGTGACTTCGGTCGACGGCACGTTGGTGCAGGTGCTGGACATCGAAAAAGTGATCCATGGCATCGCCCCCGCGCAGATCGAAACGGCCCCGACCGAACTGAGCATGGAAGACGCCGAAGTCCTCGGCAACGCGCGGATTCTGGTGGTCGATGACAGCCAGGTTGCGCTGCAGCAATCGGTTCACACCCTGCGCAACCTCGGCCTGCAATGCCACACCGCCCGCAGTGCCAAGGAAGCCATCGACTGCCTGCTGGACCTGCAAGGCACGGCACAGCAAATCAACCTGATCGTCTCGGACATCGAAATGTCGGAAATGGACGGCTACGCCTTCACCCGCACCTTGCGTGAAACCCCGGATTTCTCGCACCTCTATGTGCTGCTGCACACCTCTTTGGACAGCGCGATGAACAGCGAAAAGGCCCGTCTTGCCGGCGCGAACGCGGTGCTGACCAAGTTTTCCTCTCCGGAATTGACCAAGTGCCTGATCGAAGCAGCCAAGGCTGTCGCTGAACAAGGTCACTGAGTCTTGGCCAAGGACTTCTGCTTTCTGATGCGGCGCAACCTCGCGGAGGTTGTGCCTGCGATCGCTTGGCCTCAGGGAATCGTCCTCAGCGAATACCGTCCCGATCTGGCAGCAGCCGTTCATCGTTTGATGGAACTGGGCTATCAGGAAGGTGGCGGTCGCGTACCGGCACTGGACATCTGGCAACAGCGTTTTGAAACCGACCCGGAATACGACCCGACCCTGTGCTTCATCGCTCTGGATGCCGAAGGTATTGTGGGTGTTTGCCAGTGCTGGACAAGTGCCTACATCAAAAACCTGGTGGTGCATCCTCGAGCTCAGGGCCTCGGGCTAGGCCGCGCATTGCTGGCACAAGCTTTCAAAGTGTTTCAGGAACGTCGCGAAGGTTTTGTAGATTTGAAGGTGCTTGAGGACAACCTTCGGGCGCAGCGTTTGTATGAAAGTGCCGGGATGCGTGTGATCCGCCGGGAACCGGTTCCGGCCTGGCATACTCAGACCTAGGTCAACACCCACCCACGGATGCCAGAATATGAAAGCCTCAACCCTGACCTTCCTCTGCCTCAGCGCCCTGACCACCCAGGCCTACGCCTCCAGCCCAGACGCCTGGGCCGCCTATGACAAAGCCGTGCTCGCCAGTTGCACCAAGGCCAGCGGCCTGAAGAATGCCAAACCTGTTGGCAACGCCGCACAGTTTGACGACCGGGTTGGCTACACCGCACTTCTGTTGCAAGGCCAATACCCGCAAAAACACATGAAAGGCCAGCAAGGCACCGAACTGTGCCTTTACAACAAGAAAAGCAAAACCGCTTATGTCACCGAATGGGACTCCATCCGCCCAACCGCCAAGGCGCAATGACTGGCGCATAACTTGCTTCGACAGTGGCCTTTGCGGCGGCATTCTGTCGCCGTTTCAATGCCCTCATAGGCGACTGGCCGCTCAATGAATACAACGTTTTCCTGCGTAGGTTGTGGCAAATGCTGCAACGACCACCACGTGCCCCTGACCCTGAGCGAAGCCCGGATGTGGGCGGCCGATGGCGGTCAGGTGATCGTGCTGGTGGAAGGCTTCCTGGGCAATGGCCTGGGCCTGCCTCTGCAGCAACGCGAACACGCCGAACGCCGTTCGGTGATGGTTCGAAGCGGTGCATCCGAGGCGTACATAGCCATCACCTTTGCCGCCTACAACGTCGGTCCTTGCCGGAATCTTGACGAAGACAACCTCTGCCGCATCTATGAACGCCGGCCGCTGGTGTGCCGCATTTATCCGATGGAAATCAATCCGCACATTCCCCTGAACACTTCCGTGAAGGAATGTCCGCCCGAGTCGTGGGAAAAGGGACCGGATTTGATGGTGGGTGGTGAATTAGTGGATCAGGAACTGGTCGGGTTAATCCAGCGCTCCCGTCAGGCTGATCGCGATGACGTTCGGACCAAGGATGCGATTTGCGCGTTGCTAGGAATTCGGACTACAGCGCTGAAGGGCGATGGCTTTACCGCTTATCTGCCGGATATGAGCGCCTTTGCGAGGGTCATTGATCAGGTTGCGGCGCAGCCGCTGGCTGAGTCACACGCTGATTGGTTGTTTCATGTATCGGGTGAGGACATTGCCGGCCAAGTGCAAGCGGCGGGTGCGCACCTGGCAACCGATGCACCGACCCACTATGCGTTCATCTCGCTGCGAGCGTCCTGAAACACCTGACCACCGCGCAGCTCTTGTTGCGCAGTGGCTGATTTAGCGGTGGATTAACGAGCGGAAACCGCCAGGCATTCAATTTCTACCCGTGCATCCACGATCAGTTTTTTAGCTGAAAACGTCGTACGCGCGGGTAGACGGTCTGCCGGGAAATAGCGGCTGTAAACCGCATTCATGGCGGCGAAATCCTTGATGTCGGCAAGTATGACCGTGCATTTGGCCACATGAGCCAGGGACGAGCCGCTACGTTGCAGTTCGGTGCGCAGATTCTCCATGGTCTGGGTCATCTGCGGACCGATGCCGCCCTTCACCAGTTCGCCATCGGCGCCCAGGCGGAGCACACCAGACAGATAGAGGGTCTCTGCGACCTGTACCGCATTGGAAAATGGCAAACCTTCTTCATTAGGAAAGTAGCGTGGTGATTCCGGCGCTGCGGGTGGCAAATAACGCTGGGTAATCGCCAGGTACTGGCCATTCTGCTTAAGACGCTCAAGCGCCGCATTCAGGTCATCGCGCAGCAGGGTATCGGTTTTTCGCACAGCCATGGCCACGCCATCGCCCAGCATGGGGTCTTTGATAGGGGGACCGGCAAAGTCGAAAGCTTGACCTTGGGGCAGACTTAATAATGCTTGGGTAATTTCAATGGAGTCTTGCAGGGTTGCATCGATATCACCCGCCAGCAGGCTGTCGACCAATTGATTGTTGAGGGCGAAACTGCGCACCGTCACTCCCGCCGGAGCCCAACGGGACTTGGCGAACGCTTCACGGCTGGTGCCTGTCAGGACGCCGAGACGCTTGCCCTTGAGCGATTGTACTTGCGGTTGCAGATTCGCCCCTTTGCGCGCCACCAGTCGGCTGCTCAGAGGGTATAGATTATCGGTGAAATCGACCCGCTCACGACGCGCAGATGTGGCAGTCATGGGCATGATCACGTCGAAACGGTTGACTTCAAGGGCATGAATATTGGTGGCGTAATCCTGGTCGACCCAGACACAGCGGGATTTGAGTTCGGCACACAGCGCGTTGCCCAACTCGATGTTTAATCCGACCAGCTCACCGTTGTCGTTACGGCTCTCGAACGGCGGCACCAGCGCTTCGACACCGAAACGGATCTGTGGATCGGGCGCAGACGACATGCAGCCAGTGGTCAGGGCCACCAGCGACAGTAAAGAGAGGGTTTTTACCAGAGTCATTTCGGCGGCCTTCATCAAGAATTCACAGGTATGAATCTTCGACGAGCGGCCACCTTTTTCCCCAGAGGACGAATCGCTCATCCTTGTGGGAACTATCTCAATAACAGGAGGAACAATTACCGGCCAACAAAACGCCTGACAGTCAGCGTTTACCCATCGAGCGACGAGTGCCGGGAGGCGCTACGCCCGGAGTCTTGGTATGGCCGTTTTTGGCGCCGTTCTTATACCAAGGCTGGCTGGCATTCTTCCCTGCGGCCAGGTCGCCCGGCTTGAACGGGAACTTGAACGCCGGGATGGCGGCTTTGGTTTCGCTGTCTGCGCTGGAGTCGACGCTGTCTGGCAGGTCTGCCTGGTCGTCGCTCAAAGCGTCGGCAACCGGCGGTTGTGTCGGGGAAGTCATGAAAGCTCCGGGTGATGCACATAGAGTCGGGCCCGGTCAGCGAGCCGCGAAAGGCGGCAGTATACCTGTGTAGAGAGTTGCAAGCTTCAAGCTGCAAGCGAGTCCGTCGGTTTTTGTGTTGACTGACCTGAGCCTTCGCGAGGCTTGCCCGCGAAGAACGATAAGGCGGTCAACCAGACTGACCGCTACTGACGTCGGCACAGGTGCTGCACACGAACCAACAATTTCGATGTGCTTTCCAGCAACTGCGCCAGTAAAGCCTCATCTTCATCCATATAACCTTCGTACTCCGCCAGATTGCGCCGTTCATGACACAGAGCAAATAGCCGGACCTGTACTTTGTTCACATCAGCGGTATGAACCAGACACTGGAACACCAGATATCGCTTGTCCGAACGGTAGCCACACAACCGCAGCGCCGTGAGTGCTATGGCATGGGCAGCGTTGTAAGCAAGATCAAAACGACTCGCGAAGGACAGCGACGAAGCTTGTGCATCCTTCAGGCGATCCATAGCCGAACGCATCAATCCTTCGCACTCCTTGCGGTCCGGTGGCTCGGCTTTCAGTCCCCCGCTACGTAGCAGGTTTTCCAGATTCTCGTTGCTGCCCATCCTTGGACTCCAAAGGGTTTCCCCCTATCAGATTGATCTTGTCCTGCTGTGCTACCCGCACGACAAAGCTGTTCTGCGTGGCCAGTTTTGCCGCCCAGTCGTCGGGGGTGTAGAGCGTCGGGTTGAGGGTGCGGCCCAATTGTTCCTCCATGGGCATTAGCCGCTCCATCACTTCACTGTAGTGCAGTCCCTCGCCGATCAGCATGAGATCAATGTCACTGGATGCGTTTGCCTGATCCTTGGCGATCGACCCGTACACGAATGCCCAGGTGACCTGTTCTGCAAATGGCTGGAGTGCCTGGCGCAGAGGTTCGGCAATACCGAACGTTTTGCGGGCGATACCCAATAGTTCGGCGTAGATCGGGCAGTCGGGATTGGCCTGATAATGGGTCTGGTTGCCTTGGCGGGTCATGGTCAGAACGCCCGCCCGCTGCAACCGATCCAGTTCACGCATCAGGCTGCCTTTACCCACTTGAGCCCAGCGAGCGATCTCGTTGGCGTAGAAACTTTGGTCAGTTTTGCCAAACAACAAGCCCAATACTTTTTGCTGCGTGACAGTGAACAAGGCTTCGCCGAGGGAAAGATTTTTCACAGTAACGACCGATGAGTCCCAAAAAGGGAACGATAGGTCCCTTTTTGGGACTTTTCAACCTGCAAGCCTCACAACTCCCAAACTGACAGCGCCGTCAGTTACCCGTCACCTTCCTGACCGGCGAACAGGTTTATAAAGGAAGGTATCAGCCAGAAAAAACTCCGACCCCCAGCCCCGGCGTCTCACTCGCATGCGAATTCAGAAAAAGCCCGCCCTGCTCGCAGCCCTTCTGATCGTTCTGGCAGCGCTGGGCCTGTGGTACGTCACCAAACCCGTCACGACAAAACTCGCCGCCCCTACCGCCATCCCCGTGCGGGTCGTCAGCGTCACCGAAAAAGACGTCCCCCGCTACGTCAGCGGCATCGGCTCGGCGCTGTCCTTGCACAGCGTTGTGGTGCGCCCGCAGATCGACGGCATCCTCACCCAATTGCTGGTCAAGGAAGGCCAACGAGTGATCAAAGGCGACCTGCTGGCCACCATCGACGCCCGCTCGGTCCGCGCCAGCCTCGACCAGGCCCAGGCGCAACTCGGCGAAAGCCAGGCGCAGCTGCACGTCGCGCTGGTCAACCTCAAACGCTACAAACTGTTGAGCGTCGATGACGGCGTTTCCAAGCAGACCTACGACCAGCAACAAGCCTTGGTCAATCAACTCAAAGCCACCGCCCAAGGCAACCAAGCGTCGATCGACGCCGCTCAGGTGCAGCTTTCCTACACACAGATTCGTTCTCCGGTCACCGGTCGTGTCGGTATTCGCACGGTGGATGAAGGCAACTTCCTGCGCATGACCGACGCCCAAGGGCTATTCACGGTGACCCAGATCGACCCGATCGCCGTGGAGTTCTCCCTGCCACAACAAATGCTGCCGACCCTGCAGGGTCTGATCGGCGACCCACAACGCGCACAAGTGAAAGCCTACATCGGCGCCGACACTGACGGCGAAACCGGCAATCTGCTCGGCGAAGGTCATTTGACCCTGATCGACAACCAAATCAACGCCAACACCGGGACCATCCGCGCCAAGGCTGAATTCGACAACCCCGGGCAGAAACTCTGGCCGGGCCTGCTGGTGACGGTAAAGATTCAGACAGCCCTGGATAAAGATGCGCTGGTGGTGCCGCCCACGGTCGTACAACGCGGGCTCGATCAACATTTCGTCTACCGGGTCAACGGCGACAAGGTCGAGACCGTGCAAGTGCAGATGGTTTATCAGGGCGGCGGCCAGGACATCATCAAAGGCGTGAAGCCTGGCGACATATTGGTCAGCGACGGCCAGTCGCGACTCAAACCGGGCTCGACCGTCCAGGTACTGACTGACCCGGCGCAAGTGGTCAAATCGGAGCCGAAACCATGAAGGGTCATGGCTCGATCTCTGCCTGGTGCATCGACCATCCGGTGGCGACGATTCTGCTGACCTTTGCGCTGGTGCTGCTCGGTGTCATCGCTTTCCCGCGCCTGCCCATCGCCCCGTTGCCGGAAGCCGAATTCCCCACCATCCAGGTCGCCGCGCAATTGCCCGGTGCCAGTCCGGAAACCATGGCGTCGTCGGTGGCCACGCCGCTAGAAGTGCAATTCAGCGCCATCCCGGGCGTGACCCAAATGACCTCGAGCAGCGCCCTCGGCTCGACCAACCTGACCCTGCAATTCACCCTCGACAAAAGCATCGACACCGCCGCTCAGGAAGTGCAGGCAGCCATCAACACCGCCGCCGGCAAGCTGCCCGAGGACATGCCAACCCTGCCGACCTGGAGGAAGGTCAACCCGGCCGACAGCCCGGTGCTGATCCTCAGCGTCAACTCGACCCAGCTGCCCGGCACCGAACTCAGCGACTTGGTGGAAACCCTGCTCGCCCGTCAGATCAGTCAGATCGACGGCGTAGGACAAATCAACGTCACCGGTCAGCAACGTCCGGCGATCCGCGTACAGGCCTCGGCCGACAAACTGGCGGCCATCGGTCTGACGCTGTCGGACATTCGTCTGGCGATCCAGCAAACCAGCCTCAACCTGGCCAAAGGCGCGTTGTACGGTGAGTCGAGCATCTCGACCCTGTCGACCAACGACCAGTTGTTCCACCCTGAGGAATACGGCGAACTCATCGTTTCCTACCAGGACGGCGCACCAGTTCATCTCAAGGATGTGGCGAAAGTCGTCAACGGTTCAGAAGATGCCTACGTCCAGGCTTGGGCGGGTGATCGGCCAGGGGTGAACCTGGTGATTTCCCGGCAGCCAGGGGCGAACATCGTCGAGACCGTGGATCGCATTCAGGCAGCGCTGCCCGGCCTGGAAGCCATGCTGCCAGCCTCAGTGCAGGTCAACGTACTGGTCGACCGCACCCAGACCATTCGCGCGTCGCTGCATGAAGTCGAAATGACCCTGCTGATCGCAATCATGCTGGTGGTCGCGGTGATGGCAATGTTCCTGCGCCAACTGTCGGCGACCTTGATCGTAACCGCGGTGCTCGGTGTGTCGTTGATCGCCAGTTTCGCCCTGATGTACATCATGGGCTTCAGCCTGAACAACCTGACGCTGGTAGCGATCGTGGTGGCCGTGGGGTTTGTGGTCGACGATGCGATCGTGGTGGTGGAGAACATTCACCGTCACCTGGAGGCCGGCGACGGCATGCGCGAGGCGGCGATCAAAGGCGCCGGCGAGATTGGTTTTACCGTGGTCTCCATCAGCTTCTCGCTGGTGGCGGCGTTCATTCCGCTGCTGTTCATGGGCGGTGTCGTCGGGCGGTTGTTCAAGGAATTCGCGTTGACTGCCACCTCGACCATCATGATTTCGGTGGTGGTGTCCCTGACCTTGGCGCCGACGCTCGCCGCGCTGTTCATGCGCGCACCGGTGCATAACCCCCACGACAAACCGGGTTCCGGCGAGCGCTTGCTGGCGTGGTACGAGAAAGGCCTGCGCCGCGCCCTCGCCCACCAGAAGTTGATGATCGGTGTGTTCGGTCTGTCGCTCGTTCTGGCCATCGCCGGTTACATCTTTATTCCGAAGGGCTTCTTCCCGGTGCAGGACACCGGTTTCGTCCTTGGCACCACCGAAGCAGCCGCCGATATTTCCTACGGCGACATGGTGAAAAAACACCTGGCGATGGCCGAAATCGTCGCGGCGGATCCGGCGGTTCAAGCCTTTTCCCACTCGGTGGGCGTCTCCGGCAGCAACCAGACCATCGCCAACGGCCGCTTCTGGATCTCCCTGAAAAAGCGCGGTGACCGCGACGTGTCAGCCAGCCAGTTCATTGACCGGATTCGTCCGCAACTGATGAAGGTCCCGGGTATCGTGCTGTACCTGCGCGCCGGGCAAGACATCAACCTCAGCTCCGGCCCAAGCCGCGCCCAGTATCAATATGTCCTCAAGAGCAACGACGGCGCGACTCTAAGCACCTGGACCCAGCGCCTCACGGAAAAACTGCGCAGTAACCCGGCGTTCCGTGACATTTCCAACGACCTGCAATTGGGCGGCAGCATCACCCACATCAGCATCGACCGCAGCGCTGCCGCGCGTTTCGGCCTCACCGCCAGCGACGTCGACGAAGCGCTGTACGACGCCTTTGGCCAGCGCCAGATCAATGAATTCCAGACTCAGATCAACCAGTACAACGTGATTCTGGAACTGGACACCCAACAGCGTGGCAAGGCTGAAAGCCTCAACTATTTCTACCTGCGCTCGCCCCTGAGCGGGGAAATGGTGCCGCTGTCGGCGCTGGCGAAATTCGATGCGCCGACCGTGGGTCCGTTGTCCATCGCCCATGACGGCATGTTCCCGGCCGCCAACCTGTCGTTCAACCTGGCGCCCGGTGTGGCGTTGGGCGATGCGGTGATCATGCTCAACCAGGCCAAGGCTGAAATCGGCATGCCGGCGGCCATGAGTGGTAACTTCCAGGGCGCGGCCCAGGCGTTCCAGAGTTCGCTGGCCAGCCAACCGTGGTTGATCCTGGCGGCGCTGGTGGCGGTGTACATCATTCTCGGCGTGCTCTACGAGAGCTTCGTCCATCCGTTGACCATCATCTCGACGCTGCCCTCCGCCGGGCTCGGTGCGGTGATCATGTTGTGGATGTGCGGGCAGGACTTTTCGATCATGGCGCTGATCGGGTTGGTGCTGCTGATCGGGATCGTGAAGAAAAACGGCATCCTGATGATCGACTTCGCCCTCGACGCTCAGCGCAATCGTGGTTTGCCGCCGGAAGAAGCGATTTATGAGGCCTGTATCACGCGGTTTCGGCCGATCATCATGACCACCCTCGCCGCACTGCTCGGCGCGCTGCCGTTAATGCTCGGCTACGGCACCGGCGCCGAACTGCGCCAACCCTTGGGGATCGCGGTGGTCGGCGGCTTGCTGGTGAGCCAGGCACTGACGCTGTTCACCACTCCGGTCATATACTTGTGGCTTGAGCGGCTATTCCATCGGCACACTCTCCCACCAGCATCAGCGCCCGTGCCGACGTTGGCGACCACAGACTGAGGCGGGGTCATGCGCGTTCTGATTATCGAAGACGAAGAAAAAACCGCAGATTATCTGCACCGCGGTCTGACGGAACAGGGTTACACCGTGGACCTGGCGCGCGAAGGCGTCGAAGGCCTGCACCTGGCGCTGGAAAGCGACTACGCGGTGATCGTCCTCGACGTCATGCTGCCGGGCCTCGACGGCTTCGGTGTGTTGCGCGCCTTGCGTGCGCGCAAGCAAACTCCGGTGATCATGCTCACCGCCCGCGAGCGTGTAGAAGATCGCATCAAAGGCCTGCGCGATGGCGCCGACGATTACCTTGGCAAACCGTTTTCCTTTCTCGAACTGGTGGCGCGCCTGCAAGCGCTGACCCGCCGCAGCGGCGGTCACGAACCGGTGCAGGTGAGCATCGCCGACCTGTGGATAGATTTGATCAGCCGCAAAGCCACCCGCGCCGGCACCCGCCTGGACCTGACCGCCAAGGAGTTCTCGCTGCTGAGCGTATTGGCCCGCCGTCAGGGTGAAATTCTTTCGAAAACCGCCATCGCCGAATTGGTCTGGGACATCAATTTCGACAGCGATGCGAACGTCGTCGAAGTCGCGATCAAACGCCTGCGCGCTAAACTCGACGGGCCGTTCGACGAGAAACTGCTGCACACGATTCGTGGCATGGGTTGTGTGCTGGAGAGCCGCGGTGTCCAGTAACTCGATTGCGCTGCGCCTGAGCGGGATGTTCACGCTGGTGGCGCTTTTGGTGTTTCTGTTGATTGGTTGGGCGCTGTATCAACAGGTCGATAAAGGTCTGGGTTTGCTGCCCGAGGCTGAACTGGACGCACGTTACAGCGTGCTCGAATCCACGGTCGGCCGATATGACACACCTGAGCATCGGGTGAAGATCAATAACAAGCTCAAGCTGCTCGGTGAGGAAGACAAACGCATCAGCTTCTGGATCATCAGCGGCGATCCGCACTACGAATACGGCAACCTGACGCCGCAGATCCGCGCCTTCGCCGAAGGGCCGCTGGGCATGCGCAACTTGCAGCTGCCGAATCAATCTTATCCACTCAAAGTACTGGTCAGTCAGTTCCCGGCCAAGGATCAACGTCCACCGCTGCGCTTCATGATCGGCATCGACACCGAGACGTTTTTGCAGACTCAGCACCATTTGCTGATTGCCCTGATCAGCCTGGCGATCATCGGTGTGTTGTTGGCCTCAGCGCTCGGTTACTGGGTGGCGCGGATCGGCCTCAAGCCGCTGATCAAATTGTCCCAGGAAGCCCAGCGGCTGGCACCGCCGTTGTTGTCCGGTCGCCTGCAATTATCGCCGCTGCCGCCGGAACTGAATCAGTTCGCCAATTCGTTTAACTCGACACTGGAGCGGGTTGAACAGGCTTATTCGCGCCTTGAGTCGTTCAATGCGGACGTGGCCCATGAGCTGCGCTCGCCGCTGACCAACCTGATCGGCCAGACCCAGGTGGCGCTGACTCGCGGACGATCCGCCGAACACTATTTTGAAGTGCTGCAATCGAACCTTGAAGAGCTAGAGCGACTGCGCTCGATCATTAATGACATGCTGTTTCTTGCCAGCGCGGATCAGGGCAGCAAGGCCACCAAACTGACCTCCACCTCGCTGGCGGATGAAGTGGCGACGACCCTGGAGTATCTGGATTTCATTCTTGAAGACGCACAGGTTCAGGTGCAGGTGAGTGGCGATGCTCAGGTGCGAATCGAGATCGCGCATTTGCGCCGGGCGTTGATCAACCTTCTGAGCAACGCAGTGCAGCACACCGAGCCCGGGCAGGTGATTCAGGTGCGGATCGAAGTGGAGGAGCATCAAGTCAGCATCGGGGTTGCGAACCCTGGGGCGCCGATTGCCAGCGAGCATTTGCCGCGATTGTTTGAGCGTTTTTATCGGGTGGATGCATCGCGCAGCAACAGTGGGAACAACCATGGGCTGGGGCTGGCGATCGTCAAGGCGATTGCGTTGATGCATGGGGGGGATGTGTTTGTGCGCAGTGATCATGGGATGAATACCTTCGGCATCCACCTCCCGGTTTAACCCCGCCAAATGATCGTTCCCACGCTCCGCGTGAAAATGCAGCCAGGGACGCTTCGCGCCCCATCCCAAGCCGAACGCGGAGCGTCCGTTGAGGCATTCCCACGCAGAGTGTGGGAACGATCCGCGGCCAACTGTTGCCTTAACCGCAACAGTCCTTTCACCAATCCGCTCTTTTTCCCTTCTCCAAACCCCCTTATCGTTGCCGCACCAAACAGCACTTGCCAAGCAAGAAGGTTTTAAGATGTCCAACACTATGGGTATTGCCAGCGCTTTCGTTTTGTCCTCTTTGTTCCTGTCACCGTTCGCCATCGCTGAAGAGTCGCAGGCGTTCGTCGCGCAACAATCCGCACGAGCTGCTGCGCTCGAGCAGTATCAGAGCGAAATGACGGCCAAGGCTCAGGAAGCTGCGCAAACCCCTCAAGCGTCGACACTCAAGCCCAGCCACGGGTTGAGAAAGACAGCTGATTGTTAAGTATCGCTCTGTTTCCCTCGACACTTTTCATCGGCTCTTCCCTTTGAAATGTTGTCTTCAAAGCCGCTGCTATCAGCGGCTTTTTTTCGTTGTGGTTTTAAACGAACTACATGGAACGCAATCGCTGCAGCAAGCGGACGACAGGCATGCGCGGGCCCAAGCTCGACGGCGGTCTGATGAATACGGGGTGATCGTCGACTACCCGCTCAATGTCTTCTAAGCTTCAATAAGTAAAAGGCCAGCACGTTTTGCTGGCCTTTTTTTTATCCGGGATTTATACAGGCGCTCCGAACGAAAACGGTTTCTGGGATTCTGCCCGATTCTTGCAAAAAACGTTCATAACGCCTCATTAGCAGAAGTCAGAACCATGAGTGTGAGCAGCGCAACATCTCACCCACCGGTCCGGTCGACGCGGTCGGAGCGGTTTCTGGTTCTCAGCAGTTTGCTGTTGGTAATTGCGATATTGAGCATCGTGGCGTTCCTGCTCATTCGCGAACGCGCCAATGCTGAACAGTCTGCCACTCGCGCAGCAACCAATATT
This sequence comes from Pseudomonas sp. Hz4, assembly GCF_054898165.1. Classification (NCBI taxonomy): domain Bacteria; kingdom Pseudomonadati; phylum Pseudomonadota; class Gammaproteobacteria; order Pseudomonadales; family Pseudomonadaceae; genus Pseudomonas; species Pseudomonas sp. Hz4. The sequence goes on from NZ_CM142719.1 coordinate 5,056,026, forward strand.
GTGCAACTGATCGACGCAGACGTGCTGCGCAACGTCGAACTCTATGACCTGTCCTTGCAAGGCTTGATCGCCGCCTCACGCCGCGACGACCTCAAGACCGTTTCTCCCGTCATTCGCCATTTGGCCTTGTTCGACCGAGCCACCGCTGCGCCGTACAAGGGCGACATTTTGTTGCTCGATGCGCGTGGAGAGGTGGTCGCCGACTCGGCGTCGGTGGAGCCACGCCAAGGTAATTTCGCGGACCGTGAATACTTCCAGACCCACGTCAACAACCCGGACCCAGGCATGTTAATCAGTCGGCCCTTCCGGTCCAGACAGGCCGAACATGAATGGCGTATCAGTTTCAGCCGCCGGATCAGCGGTACACGTGGCGAATTTCTCGGCGTAGCTGAAGCGGCCATGCGTTTGAGTTACTTCGATCAGTTGTTCAACAGCTTGAGCATCGGTCGCGACAGCTCGGTCAACCTGATCAGCTCGGACGGTATTCTTCTGGCCCAGGAGCCCCGCCTGGCCGAAGAGCTGATTGGCAAAGACTTCAGCAACCGTCCGAACTTCCAGCGCATCGTCAAAGAAGGTAACGGTAGCTTCACCAGTATTTCAAGCCGCTCCCCGGACAAACGCCTGTACACCTTCTCCAAGGTGGGCAATTTGCCGTTGATCGTCATCGTCGCACTCTCCAGTGATGAAGTGTTTGCGTCGTGGAAGCGCACGGCGGTGGTGGTCAGCGTTGCGACCCTTGCGCTGTGCGTCAGCCTGCTCTGGCTGACCTGGTTGCTCAGCCGGGAATTGCGCCTGCGCCATCACGCCGAGCAGGACCTGGCGGAACTGGCAGCCACCGATGCCTTGACCGGCCTGGCCAACCGCCGAACGCTGGATCAGGTCCTGCGTCATGAGTGGTTCCGCGCTCAACGTTCCGGCCAGCCGTTGTCGCTGCTGATGATTGATGCCGACCACTTCAAGGCGTTCAACGATCGTCATGGGCATCAGGGTGGCGATGATGCCTTGCGCTCTTTGGCCAAGGTGATCTCCGCCAATGTGAGGCGACCAGCGGATTTGGTCGCCCGTTACGGCGGCGAGGAGTTTTCGGTAATTCTCGCGGAAACCGACAGCCAGGGAGCGCAGCAGATTGCCGAACACATCCGTGCGACAGTGGAGCAATTACCGCTGGTGGCGGGTGCCGAGTCGCCGATTACTGTCAGTATCGGTATCAGTACATGGACCACAGCTGCCGAGATCAGCTTGGAACAACTGCTGTTCGCAGCGGACAAGGCGTTGTATCAGGCCAAGGAACGTGGGCGTAACCGGGTGGTCGCAGGATGATCGTTCCCACGCAGACGGTTCGACGCCTCGACGTGGGAACGATCAGGTATAAAAAAAGGCCACCCGAAGGCAGCCTTTAAAAAACTAGAGAGGTTTTTTACTTACACGGCCGCAACAGGGCGCATGTAAGAGATCGGTGCTGTGCTGGCGTCATCGAAAGTCACGACTTCCCAAGCATCTGTCTGCTCAATCAACTTGCGCAGCAGCTGGTTGTTCAATGCATGTCCGGACTTGAAGCCCCTGAACTCACCAATCAGGCTATTGCCCAACAGGTAGAGGTCACCAATTGCATCGAGGATCTTGTGCTTCACGAATTCGTCTTCATAGCGAAGGCCGTCTTCGTTCAGTACACCATCAGCGTCGACCACAATAGCGTTTTCAACGCTGCCGCCGAGTGCGAGGTTGTGCTTGCGCAGGTACTCGATGTCACTCATGAAACCAAAGGTACGGGCGCGGCTGACTTCTTTTACGAACGAAGTGCTGGAAAAATCCACGCTTGCACTTTGTGTGCGGTCACGGAAAACCGGGTGATCGAAATCGATCTCGAAGCTCACTTTGAAGCCTTCGAAAGGGACGAAAGTGGCGCGCTTGTCGCCGTCTTCCACTGTCACTTCCCGCAGGATCCGGATGAACTTCTTGGCGGCGTCCTGTTCTTCCAGGCCAGCCGACTGAATCAGAAATACGAAGGGTCCAGCGCTACCATCCATGATCGGAACTTCGGACGCGGAGAGCTCGACGTAGGCGTTATCGATGCCCAGGCCAGCCATGGCCGAGAGCAAGTGCTCCACCGTATCCACTTTGGTGTCACCACTGACCAACGTGGTCGACATCGTGGTTTCACCAACGTTTTCCGCGCGGGCAGGAATCTGCACCACAGGGTCGAGGTCGGCACGAACAAACACAATGCCGGTGTCGATAGGTGCGGGCTTGAGGGTCAGGTATACCTTCTCCCCGGAGTGCAGGCCTACACCTGTAGCACGGATAATATTTTTCAGTGTGCGTTGTTTAATCATGGCTTGGGCCGCTTCAGCGCAAATTGCGAACTGGTATCAACAAAGGCTGGCGATAATAGCAGACCAGGCCTTTGCTGAACACCAATCACCTTCATAGCCCTGATACATTCCATCAATCAGCCTGACGACGCAGGAAAGCCGGGATGTCCAGGTAGTCCAGATCATCTTGCGGATTCATCTTCGCGGCAGTCGCAGCACCGGCCTGAGCCTGGTTGCGCATGACGGTCGGACGGTCCAGGTCACGGTAGTTTACCGCTGGCTGTTCCTGACGTGCAGGGGCTTGTTGTTGTGGCTGGGAAGCCATGGAGGTATGAACGGTATTGTCGATGACCTTCACAGGTTTCTCGATTTTCGCGCCCAGACCGGTGGCAACCACAGTCACGTGCAGCTCGTCGCGCATGTCCGGATCGATAACGGTACCGACCTTGACCATCGCGTGTTCGGAAGCAAAGGCTTCGATGATGCTACCCACGTCGGAGTACTCACCCAGGGACAGGTCAGGACCGGCGGTGATATTCACCAGGATGCCGCGTGCACCTTGCAGGTTCACGTCTTCCAGCAGTGGGTTGCGAATGGCCGCTTCGGTGGCCTCACGTGCACGGTTCGGACCGGTGGCGCAGCCAGTGCCCATCATCGCCATGCCCATTTCGCTCATCACGGTCCGTACGTCGGCAAAGTCGACGTTGATCATGCCCGGACGCTTGATGATGTCGGAGATACCGCGAACGGCACCGGCCAATACATCGTCGGCCTTGGCGAATGCGGACAGCAGGCTTGCGTCCTTGCCAAGGATGGTCAGCAGCTTCTCGTTGGGAATGGTGATCAACGAGTCGACGCTTTCAGACAGCAGACGGATACCCTCGTCGGCGATCTGCATGCGCTTGCGGCCTTCGAACGGGAACGGACGGGTCACCACCGCAACGGTGAGAATCCCCATTTCCTTGGCCACTTCAGCAATGATCGGCGCAGCACCGGTACCGGTACCACCGCCCATGCCAGTGGTGATGAACACCATATTGGTGCCCTGCAGGACTTCGGCAATGCGCTCACGATCTTCGAGAGCGGCCTGACGACCTACTTCAGGGTTGGCGCCAGCGCCGAGACCTTTGGTCACGCCGGTGCCCAGTTGCAGGATGGTCCGCGCGCCGATACTTTTCAGCGCCTGGGCATCAGTGTTGGCGCAGATGAATTCAACGCCTTCAATGTTGCTCTTGACCATGTGGTTGACGGCGTTGCCGCCGCCTCCGCCAACACCGATAACTTTAATTACCGGGCTTGCGGGGATGTTGTCTACGAGTTCGAACATTTTCCCTCTCCTTTACGTTCTCTAGTTTTTTCGCCTACTGCCTGTATCTACAACGGTGCTGCGGTAAATCTTTAGAAGTTGCCTTGTACCCAGCTCTTGAAGCGATCGAGCAAGGCGACTTTCGGTTCTTCATTGCTGTAACTGTCGCGGCTGCTGATGCCCGAGAACGAAATCCCGTCGGACTGCTTCTGCAGGCCGTACATCAACAGGCCAACGCCGGTGGAATAAATCGGGTTGCGAACCACATCGTCCAGGCCCTTGACGCCATGCGGCACGCCCAGGCGGACCGGCATGTGGAAGATCTCTTCGGCCAGCTCGACCGCGCCTTCCATCTTCGACGTACCGCCGGTCAGCACGATGCCGGCCGGGATCAGGTCTTCGTAGCCGCTGCGACGCAGCTCGGCCTGGATCAGCGTGAACAGCTCGTCGTAACGCGGCTCGACCACTTCGGCCAGGGCCTGACGAGACAGCTCGCGCGGTGGACGGTCGCCGACACTTGGAACCTTGATGGTTTCACCGGCACCGGCCAGTTTGGCCAAGGCGCAGGCGTAGCGAATCTTGATTTCTTCGGCGTACTGGGTCGGGGTGCGCAACGCCATGGCGATGTCGTTGGTCACCTGATCGCCCGCAATCGGGATCACCGCGGTGTGACGGATCGCGCCTTCGGTGAAGATCGCGATATCGGTGGTGCCGCCGCCGATGTCCACCAGGCACACGCCCAGCTCTTTCTCGTCGTCGGTCAGGACCGAATACGCGGAAGCCAGCTGCTCGAGAATGATGTCGTCGATTTCCAGGCCGCAGCGACGCACACATTTTTCAATGTTCTGTGCGGCGTTGACGGCGCAGGTGACCACGTGAACCTTGGCTTCCAGTCGTACGCCGGACATGCCCAGCGGCTCACGAACGCCTTCCTGGTTATCGATCACGTAATCCTGCGGCAAGGTGTGCAGCACGCGCTGGTCAGCCGGGATCGCTACGGCCTGGGCGGCGTCGAGAACGCGCTCAAGGTCGGCGGAGCTGACTTCGCGATCACGAATCGCCACGATGCCGTGGGAGTTCAGGCTGCGGATGTGATTGCCGGCCACGCCGACGAACGCCGAGTGAATGCGGCAACCGGCCATCAGCTGCGCCTCTTCGATCGCGCGCTGGATCGATTGCACGGTGGACTCAATGTTCACCACCACGCCTTTCTTCAGGCCACGGGACGGATGGGTACCGATCCCGACGATTTCCAGCGTGCCGTCGTCCGAGACCTCGCCGACCAGCGCCACCACCTTGGAGGTGCCGATATCGAGACCGACGATCATTTTGCCGCTTTGCACGTTTGCCATGGGTCCTGCCTCTTCTTAATTCTTCGCGACAGCGGGTTGGGCTGCCGTGGGCGCTACAGGTTCCCGCCAGCCAACAACGAGGCCGTTGGCGTAGCGCAGATCGATGCGCGCAATGTTCGTAATCTGTTCTTTAAGCGTCTTGTCGTAGATGGCAATGAAGCGGCGCATCTTTTCCACCAGCTTGCCGCGTCCCAGCAGCAGTTCGATTCCTGGGCCCGCGCTGCCGGCGCCAGTGGTCAGGAACCAGCTGCCTCGTTCACGCAACTCCAGACGTGCAATCGAGAAGCCCATCGGCCTGAGCATCTGGCTCAGCACCTGGTATTGCTGCATTACCTGCTGCTGAGCCCGTTGTGGGCCGAACAGCTGTGGCAAGTGTTCGTAGTTCGCCAGCTCACGCGGGGTAAACGCCTGACCCTGGTTGTTCAACAGCGCTTCGTCGCCCCAACGGGCCACCGGCAGTTGTTCTTCCAGGCGGATCACCACTTGATCCGGCCACACCCGCCGCACTTCGGCGTGGGCAATCCATGGCATCGTTTCAAGCTCGGTACGCATGCCCGCAAGATCGATGGTGAAGAAGCTCGACGCCACGTACGGGGCGATCCGCTGCTGCACCGCTTGCTGGCTGATGTAACTCAAATCGCCCTGCACGTTGATCTTGGTGATCGGCCGGTCGGCGTATGGCAACAAACGCTGCGCGCCTTCGTAAGTGCCGAAACCCAGCGCTACCAGCAGCACTGGCCAGAACAGGCTTTTCAGAAAACCAAAATTGGCTTTCGGCAGGCGCGCGGACATCGGCTCTTTGGCCACCATTCGGCTGGCACCCCGCGGCACCGGCTTGCGGCCGGTCGGTGCGGGGGGCTGATGTCTCAGCTGGGCGCCTTGCATGGTCTTAACCTCGCGGCTCTTGGTGACCGGCAGCGTTGCCGGCAATGCTGGCCGCCAAAATCGCCAGAACCAGTTGCTGGAAATCCAGACCGGCAGCACGGGCCGCCATCGGCACCAGACTGTGGTCGGTCATGCCCGGCGCGGTATTGACTTCCAGGAACCAGAACTGCCCGTCGGCGTCCTGCATCACGTCTGCCCTGCCCCAACCGGCGATACCCAGCGCCTCACAGGCTTTCGCCGTGAGGTCCATCAGTTCTTTTTCTTTGCTGCTGTCGAGACCACACGGGATCCGGTACTGGGTATCGCAAGCCACGTACTTGGCGTCGTAGTCGTAGAAACTGTGCGTCGTGCCCAGGGCAATCGGTGGCAACACCTGGTCACGCAGGGTGGCGATGGTGAACTCCGGACCTTGAATCCATTGCTCGACCAACACTTGCGAATCGTAGGTACTGGCCGCTTTCCACGCGTCGATCAACTCAAGCGCTGAAGACACTTTGGCCATCCCGATACTTGAACCTTCATGGGCCGGTTTGACGATCAAAGGGAAGCCCAGTTCCGTCGCTGCCGAAATACAATCGGCCTCAGAGCTCAGTACCGCGTGGCGTGGCGTCGGAATACCGAGGCTGTGCCAGACCTGTTTGGTGCGCAGTTTGTCCATGGCCAGCGCCGAAGCCAGAATGCCGCTGCCGGTGTACGGAATACCCAGGCATTCGAGCAGGCCCTGCATGCTGCCGTCTTCACCGCCACGACCGTGGAGGATGATGAAGGCGCGGTCGATTTTTTCGTTCAGCAGACGCTGCAAAAGGTCATCGCCCACGTCGAGACCAAACGCGTCCACACCGGCGCTTAGCAGCGCGTCGAGAACCGCGTTACCCGATTTCAGGGACACCTCACGCTCGGCACTCTTGCCGCCGAACAGCACGGCGACGCGACCGAAGTCTTTCGGCGCGAGTGTGGAGACGAGGTTGGCGTAAGCAGCAGTCATTTCAACTTCCCCACGCTTGGCGCGGCAACGGCGCCTGCGAACAACGGACTTTTCAACAGTTTCGGGGCGAGACCGCCGATATCACCGGCGCCCTGGCACAGCAGGATGTCGCCGGCACGCAGCAGCGGTTTGACGATTGGCGCGAGGTCGACACCGCGCTCGATGTAGATCGGGTCGAGCTGACCGCGCTGACGGATGCTGTTGCACAACTTGCGGCTGTCGGCGCCCGGGATCGGTTCTTCACCGGCCGGGTAGACTTCCATCAGCAGCAGAACGTTGGCGTCGGCCAATACATTGACAAAATCGTCGTACAGGTCGCGGGTCCGGCTGTAACGGTGCGGCTGGTAGACCATCACCAGACGGCGTTCCGGCCAGCCACCGCGTACGGCTTTGATGACCGCGGCGACTTCGGTCGGGTGGTGACCGTAGTCGTCGACCAGCATCACATTGCCGCCCTCTACCGGCAGTTCGCCGTAGACCTGGAAGCGTCGGCCGACACCCTGGAACCCGGACAGACCCTGGACAATGGCTTCATCGCTGACGCCCTCGTCGGTGGCGATGCAGATGGTTGCCAGTGCGTTCAACACGTTGTGGTTACCCGGCATGTTCACCGAGACATCCAGCGGATCGCGATCAGGACGCAGCACGGTGAAGAAGGTCTGCATGCCCTGCTGACGGACATTGATCGCACGCACATCGCAGTCGTCGCCGAAGCCGTAAGTGACCGTCGGGCGCTTCACCAGCGGCAGGATTTCACGCACCACCGGATCGTCCAGGCACACCACCGCCAGACCGTAGAACGGCAGGTTGTGCAGGAACTCGACGAAGGTTTTCTTCAGTTTGTTGAAGTCACCGTCGTAGGTCGCCATGTGATCGGCGTCGATGTTGGTGACCACGGCCACCAGCGGCTGCAAATGCAGGAAGCTCGCATCGCTTTCGTCGGCTTCGGCGATCAGGTAACGGCTGGTGCCGAGTTGGGCATTGGTGCCCGCGGCATTCAGACGGCCACCGATGACGAATGTCGGGTCCAGGCCACCGGCGGCAAACACCGAAGCGATCAGACTGGTGGTGGTGGTTTTGCCATGGGTACCGGCGACGGCGATGCCATGGCGGTAGCGCATCAGCTCGGCGAGCATTTCGGCTCGCGGCACCACCGGAATGCGGCGCTCCAGGGCGGTGGCGACTTCCGGGTTGGACGTGTTCACGGCACTGGAGGTGACCAGCACATCGGCGGTCGCGGCGTTCTCGGCACGGTGGCCGATAAAGATCTGGGCACCGAAGGACTCGAGACGCTCGGTCACCGGCGAAGCTTTCAGGTCGGAACCGGACACTTTATAGCCCAGGTTCAACAACACTTCGGCGATGCCACACATGCCCACGCCGCCGATCCCGACGAAGTGGATTTTACGGATACGGCGCATTTCCGGCTGCGGCATGGCTTTCTGATTCTCAACCATGGGCCACCTCCAGACAGGTATCGACCACGTTACGGGTTGCATCGGGTTTGGCCAAGCGGCGTGCGGCGGTGGCCATGTCGGTCAGTCGTTGTGGTTGCATCAGGACCTCTGTCAGGCGTGCGGCAAGATCCGCTGCGCCAGTCGTTCTTTGCGGCATCAGGAAGGCAGCGCCTTCACGGGCCAAATAATCGGCGTTGCGGGTCTGGTGATCGTCGATCGCATGGGGCAAAGGCACCAGCATCGAGGGCAGACCGGCGGCAGCCAGTTCACTGATGGTCAGCGCGCCTGCGCGGCACACCACCAGGTCGGCCCAGCCATAGGCTTGGGCCATGTCTTTGATGAAAGGCTGCACTTGCGCCTCGACGCCAGCCGCGCGATAGCGCTCTGCAGTCACTTCATCGTGGTTTTTGCCGGACTGATGAAACACTTCCGGGCGCAGCTCGGGGGCGACTTGCGACAGGGCTTCAGGCAGCAACTTGTTCAACGGCTCTGCGCCCAGGCTTCCGCCCAGGATCAGCAAACGCGCCTTGCGACCGGCCAGAGCCTGTCGCGGTGTTTCGAGGAACAGCTCGGTGCGCACCGGGTTACCGGTGGTCCGACGGCTGTCCGACAGGGTAAAGGTGTCGGGGAACGCTTCACAGACTCGGGCGGCCAACGGCACCAGCAACCGATTGGCGGTACCGGCCACGGCGTTCTGCTCATGAACGATCACCGGCACGCCGGCCAGTTTGGCTGCAACGCCACCAGGACCGGTTACATAACCACCAAAGCCAACCACACAGACTGGCCGCAGCTGACGAATGATCGCCCGCGCCTGCCAGATCGACTTGAGCAACATGAGCGGTGCCTTGAGCAAGGACAGCTTGCCCTTGCCGCGCAAACCGCTGGCATTGATCCGATGCAGCTCGATTCCGGCCATCGGCACCAGATCGTTCTCGATGCCACGCGGTGTCCCGAGCCAATGCACGGTGTAACCACGGGCCTGGAATTCGCGGGCACACGCCAGCGCCGGGAACACGTGGCCACCGGTGCCGCCCGCCATGATCAATACGTTAGCGCCCATGGGTCGGCTCCTCGGCGAAGTCGCTCTCATGGAACTCCATCTCTTCACTGCCCAAGTGGGTTCGACTTTCCCACTCGATACGCAGCAGCAAGCCGAGACAGGCACAGCAGATCACCAACGAACTACCGCCATAACTGAGAAACGGCAGGGTCAGACCTTTGGTCGGCAGCAGGCCGACGTTCACCCCGATGTTGATCAGGAACTGACCAATCCACAGGAACGACAGGCCGTACGCGATGTAGGCGGCGAAGAATTGCTTGGCCTTCTCGGCCCAATAGCCGATGTACATGCCACGCACACAAACAAAGACGAACAGCGCTACCGTGCACAAGGAACCCACGGCACCCAGCTCCTCGGCCAGGACCGAGAACACGAAGTCGGTGTGGGCTTCCGGCAGGTAGAACTGTTTCTGTACGCTGTTGCCCAGGCCTACGCCCAGCCATTCCCCGCGACCAAAAGCGATCAATGCTTGAGACAATTGGTAGCCAGCACCGAACTGGTCGGCCCACGGATCCGCAAAGTTGGTCAAGCGCGCCATTCGATACGGCTGCATTTGAATCAGCAACACCACGGCCCCGACCGCGAGGATAACCATCAGGGAAAAACGGAACAGCCCGACCCCGCCGAGGAACAGCATCGCCGCCGCAGCCCCCATCATCACGACGGTGGCACCAAAATCCGGTTCCATCAGCAACAGACCCGCCATCGGCAGCAAAACAATGAACGGCTTGAAGAAGCCCATCCAGCTTTCACGCACTTCTTTCTGGCGACGCACCAGATAACCGGCGAGGTAGATCACCACGAACACCTTGGCGATCTCGGAAGGCTGGACGTTGAAGAAGCTGAAGCCGATCCAGCGCATCGAACCGTTCACTTCACGGCCTATCCCCGGGATGATTACCATCACCAGCAAACCGAACGCACCCATCAGCATCAGCCAGCCCAGGCGTTGCCAGGTGGCGATCGGAATCATCATGGTGACAATGCAGGCACCAAGGCCCAGCATCACGTAGATAAGGTGGCGAATCATGTAATACAGGGCACTGCCCGACTGCACCGCTGCTACTTCGGTCGATGCCGATGCAATCATGACCAGCCCGAGGCCGATCAATGCCAGGCAGCCGGCGAGCATCGGGAAGTCGAGGTCGATACCGCGCCCGGTGATGATCGGCGACGGGTATGGCTTGATGATATTTCTCAGGCTCATGCCAGATCCTCCACAGCGCGGACGAACTGGTGACCACGGTCTTCGTAATTCTTGAACATGTCGAAACTGGCGCAGGCTGGCGACAGCAGCACCGCGTCGCCCGGTTCAGCGATGGCGCGGCATTGCGCGACGGCTTCGTCCAGCGAGTTGACGCGAATCAGTGGCACGGCATCGCCGATGGCCTGAGCGATCAGCTCGGAGTCGCGACCCATCAGCACCACGGCGCGGCAGTTAACCGCGACCGGATCACGCAGGTCCTTGAACTCGGCACCCTTGCCATCGCCACCGGCGATCAGCACGAGCTTGCCGTCGATGTCCGCGCCCAGGCCTTCGATGGCAGCCAGTGCGGCGCCGACGTTGGTGGCTTTGGAATCGTTGTAGTAGCCCACGCCATTCAGGTCGCGGACCCATTGGCAGCGATGCTCAAGCCCGGAGAAAGTACGCAGGCTCGACAGCATGGCGTCGAACGGCAAGCCAACAGCATGGCCCAGGGCCAATGCCGCCAGGGCGTTGGACTGGTTATGGGCGCCGCGAATTTTCAACTCGCGCACCGGCATCAGGTTCTGGAACTCGAAGGCCAGGTACTTCTCGCCGTCTTCTTCGCGAATACCGAATGCCTTGAAATCAGGTTTGCTCAAACCGAACGTCCAGCATGGCTGACCTTCGCCCATCAGCGGACGGCTCAGGGCATCCTGACGGTTGACCACAAATTGCTTCGCACCACGGAAGATCCGGTGCTTGGCCAGGTGATAGGCCGGCAGACCGCTGTAGCGGTCCATGTGGTCTTCGCTGACGTTGAGCACGGTCGCCACTTCGGCGTTCAGTTGATCGGTGGTTTCGAGCTGGAAGCTCGACAATTCCATCACGTACAACTCGACGTCGTCGCTGAGCAGGTCCAGCGCCGGCGTACCGAGGTTGCCGCCGACGGCGACACGCTTGCCGGCCGCTGCAGCCATCTCGCCCACCAACGTGGTGACGGTGCTTTTCGCGTTGGAACCGCTGATGGCGACAATCGGCGCTTTCGCGTTACGCGCGAACAGCTCGATGTCCCCGGACAATTTCACGCCACGGAGGGCGGCGGCCTGCAGGGCCGGGGTCGCCAGCGCGAGGCCGGGGCTCACGTAGAGCTCGTCGGCGCGGCACAGGAACTCGACGTCCAGCTCGCCACAACGCACTTCCACGTGCGGATAGTCACGCTTGAGCGTGGCCAGTTCCGGTGGATTTTCCCGCGTATCGGCGACAGCAAACGACGTGCCCCGGTTCGCCAGGAAGCGAACCAGGGACATGCCGCTCTTGCCGAGGCCGACAACGATGCGGAAGTGGTCAGAAGCGATCAGAGACACTCGTTCTACCTCAGCTTCAGGGTGGCAAGGCCAACCAACACGAGAATCACGGTGATGATCCAGAAACGGACGATCACACGTGGCTCGGGCCAGCCCTTGAGTTCAAAGTGGTGGTGAATCGGTGCCATGCGGAACACACGGCGACCGGTGAGCTTAAAGGAAGCAACTTGAATGACGACTGACAGGGTCTCCATCACGAACACACCGCCCATGATGAACAGGACGATTTCCTGACGGACGATCACCGCGATGGTGCCCAGGGCCGCGCCCAGCGCCAGTGCGCCGACGTCGCCCATGAACACCTGAGCCGGATACGTGTTGAACCAGAGAAACCCGAGGCCCGCGCCGATCAAGGCGCCGCAGAACACGATCAACTCGCCTGCGCCCGGTACATACGGGATCAGCAGGTATTCAGCAAATTTCACGTTACCCGAGAGGTAGCAGAAGATCCCCAACCCGCCGCCGACCATTACGGTGGGCATAATCGCCAGACCGTCGAGGCCGTCGGTCAGGTTGACCGCGTTGCTCGAGCCGACGATCACGAAGTACGTCAGGACGATGAAACCTGCGCCCAGCGCAATGCTGTGGTCCTTGAGCATCGGCAGGATCAGGGTGGTTTCCACCGGTGTTGCTGCGGTCATATAAAGGAAGATCGCCGCGCCCAGGCCGAACACCGATTGCCAGAAATACTTCCAGCGGCTCGGCAAGCCACGGGAGTTCTTCTCGATCACTTTGCGGTAATCGTCGACCCAGCCGATGGCGCCGAACAACAAGGTCACCAGCAGCACGGTCCACACGTAACGATTGGACAGGTCAGCCCAAAGCAACGTGCTGACGCCGATGGACGAAAGAATCAGCGCGCCGCCCATGGTCGGGGTGCCAGACTTGGACAAGTGCGATTGTGGACCGTCGTTACGAACGGATTGACCGATCTGACGCTTCTGCAAAGTGCGGATCATCCACGGGCCAAAGCACAGCGACAAAACCAACGCGGTCAGCACACCGAGAATCCCGCGCAGGGTCAGGTACTGAAAGACCGCGAAGCCTTTGTAGAACTGTTGCAGATACTCCGCTAGCAGCAGCAGCATTAATGTTTCTCCAGGCGGGTCCCGCACAAAGCGGCGACGATGTTTTCCATCGCAGCGCTGCGCGAGCCCTTGATCAAAATGGTGGTGTTTGTGTCTTGCTCGGCGCCCAGGGCCTTGATCAGCTCAGCCTGAGTGACGAAGTGAAAAGCCTGCGGACCGAAAGCGTTCACGGCGTGAGCCATCATTGGCCCGACGGCGTAAAGCGCGCAAACCTTGCCGCGGGCGTACTCGCCCACATCGCGATGCCCCTGCTCCGCCCAATCGCCTAGCTCGCCAATATCTCCGAGCACCAGAACGGTGCGGCCGGAAAAGCCGGCGAGAATATCAACGGCGGCGCACATCGAGGTGGGGTTCGCATTGTACGTGTCATCGATCACGCGCATGCCATGGGTGGCCAGTTGCGCGACGGTGCGTCCCTTGACCGGTTGCACCGCGCCCAGGCCTGTGGCGATGCCGAGCAGCGACACGCCCAAGGCATGAGCGGCAGCGGCGGCGGCCATCGCATTGGCAACGTTATGGGTGCCGAGCAGGTTCAGTTGGACGCGTTCCAGACCTTCAGGACTGTGCAGATTGAACGCCGGGCAACCGCGAGCGTCACGGTCCAGATCGCTGGCGTAGAAATCGGCGCTGACATTGCTCAGGGCGAAAGTCAGGACTTTGCGACCGGCCGCGCGGGTCTTCCAGATACCGAACGCCTTGTCGTCCAGATTGAGAACGGCGACGCCATCGGCATCCAGCCCTTCAATAATCTCGCCCTTGGCTTCAACGATTTTTTCCGGCCCGCCGAACTCACCGACGTGGGCGGTGCCGGCGTTGTTGAGCACAGCCACATGAGGTTTGGTCATGCCGACGGTGTAGGCAATTTCGCCGAGCCGCGAAGCACCGAGTTCGATGACTGCGCCGGTGTGTTCCGGCGCGAGTTCGAGCAGGGTCAGCGGAACGCCGAGGTCATTGTTCAGGTTGCCACGGGTCGCCAGCACCGGACCGCGGGTGCGCAGGATGCTCGCGAGCATTTCCTTGACCGTGGTTTTGCCGCTGGAGCCAGTGATGGCCGCGACCGGGTTGGTATACGCAGCACGGTTCATCGCGCCCAGTTGGCCGAGGGCCTGGCGGGTATCTTTGACCAGCAATTGCGGCAGTGCGCTGTCGACGACTTCACGCTCGACCAGCGCCGCTACGGCGCCTTTTGCGGCAACGTCATTAAGATAGTCATGACCATCGAAACGCGGACCGGTCAGGGCAATAAAGAGTTGGCCGGGTTTGATCGCACGGCTGTCGATGCTGACACCGTCGAAGCTGGCATCGGCAGTGATCAAGCGGGCATTCAGCGCGCCGGTCAGTTCGCTCAGTTTCAAGGCTTTAAGCATGAGCCACCTCCCACGCAGTGAGGGCGTGATCAGCTTCGACCAGGTCGGAGAAATCGTGACGCTGGCCGTTGATTTCCTGATAGTCCTCGTGACCTTTACCGGCCAGGACGATCACGTCATCCGCCGAAGCACTGGCGATCAACTGGGCAATCGCCTGGCCACGGCCAGCAACGAAGGTCACTTTATCCACAGCGGTGAAACCGGCGCGGATGTCGTCGAAGATCACTGCCGGGTCTTCGGTACGCGGGTTGTCATCGGTCACCAGCACGCCGTCAGCCAGACGCTCGACCACTTCGGCCATCAACGGACGCTTGCCGCGATCGCGATCACCGCCACAACCGAACAGGCACAGCAACCGGCCTTTGGCGTGAGGACGCAGGGCCATCAAGACTTTTTCCAGCGCATCCGGGGTGTGGGCGTAATCGACCACGACCAGCGGCTGAGTGCCACCGCCGAGGCGCTGCATGCGTCCGGCAGGGCCTTCAAGTTTTGGCAGTACTTTAAGGATTTCATCCAGTGCGTAGTCCAGGCCAAGCAAGGCGCCGACCGCGGCCAGCACGTTGCTCAGGTTGAAGCGACCGAGCAAGGTGCTGCGCAGATGATGCTCGCCCTGAGGGGTGACCAACGTGGCGCGCACGCCTTCGTCATTGAACTGCGCTTCACGGCAATAAAGGTAAGCGCTGGAATCTTCCAGGCTGTAGGTGATCAGCCGCGACTCGCGTTTTTCAGCGGCCAGTTGCCGGCCGAATTCGTCGTCGAGATTGACCACCCGGCATTTCAAATCGTTCCAGGCAAACAGCTTCGACTTGGCTTCGCCGTAGGCTTGCATGGTGCCGTGGTAATCCAGGTGATCGCGGGACAGGTTGGTCATCACCGCCACATCAAACGCCAGTGCGGTCACGCGACCCTGGTCCAGGCCGTGAGACGAGACTTCCATGGCGACCGCTTTAGCGCCGGCCTTTTTCAGGTCAGCAAGGGTCGCTTGCACGGCGATCGGGTTCGGCGTGGTGTGCAGGCCGCTTTCCAGCGCGCCGTAGAAACCTGTGCCCAAGGTGCCGACAATGCCGCAATGCTGGCCGAGTAAATCCAAGGCTTGCGCGACCAATTGGGTCACGCTGGTTTTACCATTGGTGCCGGTCACGCCGACCAGATTCAGGTGGCGGCTCGGGTCGCCGTAAAAGCGCCCGGCGATGTCCGACAGCTGCGCCGCCAGACCTTTGACCGGGATCAACGGCACGTCGGTAATCGGCAACACCGTGGCGCCTTCGACTTCATAGGCGACGGCGGCAGCACCGCGCTGCAAGGCGTCGGCAATGTGCGAACGACCGTCGAATTTGCCGCCAGGGACGGCAAGAAACAGATCGCCAGCCCGCACGCTGCGGCTGTCCAGGGTCAGCTCACGGATCAACAGATCGCGGCCGGCGTGGGCGAAAATTTTGTTCAGACTTAGAGACATCAGCCGCGCCCTCCATTGGCTTTCAGCGGAACGACCGGTATTGCGTTGGCCTGTTGCACCGGTGGCAGGTTGTCCGGCGTGACGTTCATCAGGCGCAAGGTCCCGGACATCACTTTGCTGAACACCGGCGCCGATATCAGACCACCGTAGTAACCGGCCTTGGTCGGTTCATCGATGACCACAACGATTGCGTAACGCGGATCGCTCATCGGGCCAAAGCCGGCGAACAGCGAGCGATAAGAATTTTCGGCGTAGCCTTTGGTGCCGACCGAGGTTTTACGCGCCGTACCGGATTTGCCGCCGACGTGATACGCCGGTACTTGCGCACGGAACACGCCGCGCGGCGCTTCGATCACTTGTTGCAGCATGGTCTGCATGGTTTTCGCCACCGCTTCCGGCAGCACTTGCGTGGTTTGCGGCGCATTGTCGGTTTTGATCAGGGTCAGGGGCGCGAGGCGACCGTTGTTCGCCAACGCGGAGAAAGCGTGGACCAATTGGATCGCGGTCACGGAAATGCCGTAACCGTAGGACAGCGTGGCGGTTTCAGCCTTACGCCATTCGCGGTAGTTAGGGAGGTTGCCCACACGCTCGCCTGGGAAACCCAGGCCGGTGTCCTGGCCGAGGCCGACTTTCTGCGCCAGACGGAAAATGGTTTCGCCGCCGATATCAAACGCGACCTTACTCATGCCGACGTTACTGGAATTGATCAGAATGCCGGTCAGGTCGAGCACCGGGCCTTCAGTCTTGGAGACGTCGCGAATGGTGTATTTGCCGATTTGGAGCGTGCCTGGGTACACCTCGACGGTATCGGTCGGTTTCCAGCGGCCGGTTTCAATCGCGGCGCTCATGGAGATGGCTTTCATGGTCGAACCCGGTTCGAACACGTCGATCATCGCGCGGTTACGCATCATCGCCGGTTGCAGGTTGCGACGGTTGTTCGGGTTGTAGGTCGGCTGGTTGACCATGGCGAGGATCTCGCCGGTCTTCACGTCCATGATCACCAGGCTGCCGGCCTTGGCGCCGTTCTCGATGATCGCGTTACGCAGTTCGCGGTTGGCCAAATATTGCAGACGCAGGTCAATGGACAACGCCAAGGGCTTGCCGGCCTTGGCGTTTTTGGTCACCTGAACATCTTTGATAAGTCGACCGCGCCGGTCCTTGATGACCTGCCGCTTGCCGGGGACACCGGCCAGCCATTCGTCATAAGCCAGCTCGACACCTTCTCGACCATGGTCATCGATGTCGGTGAAGCCGACCATATGGGCGGTGACTTCACCGGCCGGGTAGAAACGGCGGAATTCTTCGATGCCGTAAACGCCCGGCACTTTCAGGTCGAGCACGGACTGGCCTTGCTCAGGCGTCAGCCCGCGCACCAGGTATATGAATTCTTTATTGGCTTGGGCTTCGAGACGTTCGGTCAGGGCTTTCGGATCCTGACCCAACGCCGCCGCCAGTGCTGGCCATTTTTCTTTGGCCAGTTGCATTTCCTTGGCGTTGGCCCACAACGTGGTGACCGGCGTACTGACGGCCAAAGGCTCGCCGTTACGGTCAGTGATCAGACCACGGTGAGCCGGAATCGGAATATGACGAACGCTGCGCGCATCGCCCTGACCTTTAAGGAAGGCACGGTCGACTACTTGCAGGTCGATAATGCGCCAGGCAATCGCCGCGACCATAACGCCGAGCAAACCCAGCACCAGGCGGAACCGCCACGGAAAGAGTGCGCCCTCGAGTTTCATCATGGCGCCACCATCTGCACTTCAGCTGCGCCAGGAATACGCATCTTCAGTTGCTCGGTCGCCAGGACTTCGATACGGCTGTGAGCGGTCCAGGTGCTCTGTTCGAGAATCAAACGGCCCCACTCCGCTTGCGCCTTGTCACGCACGCTCAATTCGTTGTACAGCGAATTCAACAGCTGACGGTTCCAGTGGGCGCTGTAGGAAACGCCGATGGCCGACACGAGCACGCCAATAAACAGCAGCAGCATGAAAAAGCTTCCGCCGGGAAGTGGCTTGGCGAAAAGCTTGCTCACCGCAGCTTCTCCGCGACGCGCATGACGGCGCTACGGGAACGTGGGTTGGCTTTGAGTTCGGCCTCGGAGGCGGACTGCGCTTTGCCATGGACTTTGATTTTCGGTTCGAAGGCGACGTGACGTACCGGCAGATTGCGTGGCAGGTTGTCGGCTTCGCCTTTCACCAGTTTGCGCATGAACAGTTTGACGATGCGGTCTTCCAGCGAGTGGAAGCTGATGACGACCAGACGGCCGCCGACGTCAAGGCATTCCATCGCGGCTTCGAGGCCGGCTTCCAGATCGCCCAGCTCGTTGTTGACGTGAATACGCAAGCCCTGGAATGCACGGGTTGCCGGGTTCTTGCCCTTTTCCCACGCCGGGTTGGCCACTTTCAGGACTTCAGCCAGATCGGCAGTACGCTCGAACGGCTTGATGTCGCGACGCTCGGCCACGGCACGGGCCATGCGACCGGAGAAACGTTCTTCGCCGTATTCCTTGAACACCCGGGCGATTTCTTCCACCGGCGCGGTGTTGACGAATTCGGCAGCGCTGATCCCGCGGGACGGGTCCATGCGCATGTCCAGCGGGCCATCATTGAGAAAACTGAAGCCGCGCTCAGGGTCGTCGAGCTGCGGCGAAGACACGCCGAGGTCGAGCAAAACGCCGCTGACCTTGCCGTCCAGACCCCGTTCGGCGACTTCCGAACCGAGCTCGGCAAAGCTGCGCTGTACAACGACGAAGCGGCCGTCTTCGGCCGCTAGCGTTTGCCCGGTGGCAATCGCTTGAGGGTCTTTATCGAATCCGAGCATCCGACCATCGGGACCGAGCTGACTAAGGATCAACCTGCTGTGTCCGCCGCGCCCGAACGTACCGTCCAGATAGCAGCCATCAGGGCGTACGGCGAGAGCCTCCACGGCTTCGTCAAGCAGTACGGTGATGTGGTTAAAGCCGCTATCAATAGTCACAGGATCAAATCACGCAGTTCATCAGGCATGGCGCCCGGTTGTTGAATAGCAGCCAGGTCAGCGGCAGAAACCGCATCCCAGGCATCCTCGTCCCATAATTGGAACTTGTTCAGTTGGCCTACCAACATCGCGCGCTTATCCAACTTGGCATATTCACGAAGACGCGGCGGAACCAGAAAACGACCACTGCCGTCGAGCTCGAGGTCGACGGCATTACCAATCAGCAAACGTTGCAGGCGGCGGTTCTCTTCGCGAAGCGAAGGCAGTGCGCGCAGTTTGGTTTCAATAATTTCCCACTCATCGAGGGGGTAAACACACAAACACGGATCAACGGCATCGATTGTGATGATTAACTGACCGGAACTACGCGAAACGAGCTCGTCACGGTACCGGCTCGGCATAGCGAGACGGCCCTTTGCGTCGAGACTGATAGCGTTAGCTCCGCGAAACACGTCAGCGTTTCTCCAAATATTAGCGTTTTGAGCTCAAAAAACCCACTTCATGCCACTTTCCGCCACTTGTGCACACTATAGGAATGCGGCCACCGCACCGTCAAGGCACGGATTAAAGGAAAAGCCTTACAGAACTGAGATTTAGGAGTGTATTAGGAGGGGGACGGAGAATCAGACGTGTAATCCTGCGCAATAACTTGAACCCGCACTGATGGCTGCGCTCGAAAGTTAAAGTAATTTATTAAGAGTAAGATTTTTTCGGTCTTACGAAAGTGCTTCTGCCGACGATTATGTAAGGAGGGAAATTGCCATCAGCAGAGCCCTGCTCAATGATTTAAGCAGAGAAAAGAAAAAAGGTGGAGAGTCGATCTGTAAGCCGGGTTCTGTCTTGAACAGTCATTCGTCTACGATGGCCATCACTGGACATCTTTAGCAACCTACCCGGTCCCAGCGCGGGCCACGCCTTGGGACCCTATTTGGTCTTGCTCCAAGTGGGGTTTACCTAGCCACGAACTGTTGCCAGACGTGCGGTGCGCTCTTACCGCACCTTTTCACCCTTACCGGCGCCGAAGCGCTTAGGCGGTTATTTTCTGTGGCACTTTCCGTAGGCTCACGCCTCCCAGGCATTACCTGGCACTTCGCCCTATGGAGCCCGGACTTTCCTCCCCCCCCTAATTTTCATAGAGGGCAGCGACTGTCCGATCGACTCTCCGCCGCGAAGGTTAACGGCACAGCGGCTGAAGAACAAGCGCTAAACGCCTTGAGCCGCTTCTACACGTCGGGTTTTACTCGCCCTTCTGCCTGTCCAGCGCGACCTGATAGAGAACATTTTTGCGTTCCCCGGTAATTTGCGCCGCCAAGGCTGCGGCACGCTTGAGCGGCATTTCTTCAAGCAACAGATTCAGAATGCGCATCGCTTCACTGCTAACGGCGTCCTCGGTCTCGGGGGCAGACCAACCCGCCACCAACACCACGCACTCGCCGCGCTGCTGATTGCTGTCTGACTCGACGAACTCGCGCAACTCGGCCAGCGGCAAGCCTTTAAGGGTTTCGAAAGTCTTGGTCAGCTCGCGCGCCAGCAACGCAGGACGCTCGCCGCCAAATACCAGCTCCATGTCTTGCAGGCACTCAAGGATCCGGTGCGGGGCTTCATAGAAGATCAGCGTGCGCGGCTCCTCCTTTACCAACTCAAGACGAGCGCGCCGACCGACAACCTTGGCCGGCAGGAAACCCTCGAAGATGAAGCGGTCCGACGGCAGCCCCGCCGCCGACAACGCCGCGATCAGAGCGCAGGCGCCCGGAACCGGCACCACATTAATTCCCGCAGCACGGGCCTGACGCACGAGGTGATAACCCGGATCGGAAATCAACGGCGTGCCGGCATCGGAAATCAGCGCCACATCGTCGCCGGCGAGCAAGCGGGTGATAAAGCGGCTACCTTCATCCCGCTCATTGTGTTCATGACAGGCCGCCAGCGGTGTAGGAATGCCAAAATGCTGCATCAATCGCTGGGAATGGCGGGTATCTTCGGCGGCGATCAGGGCGACCTCGCGCAGGATCTTCAGCGCACGCGCACTGATATCGTCCAGGTTGCCGATGGGCGTCGCCACCACATAAAGCGAGCCAGCAGCGGAATTCAAAGCACCTGGAGCAGTCAAAGCGCACACCTCATGATCGGTAAAAACCGCCATTGTAGCGCGTCGTGACGCTCGCGATACGCGCAAGCAGTCCTCGGTTTTGCGGCCTTTTGTGCAGTGCCGCAACATTTGCACGAGCTAAATTGATCGATTCACGCCAGTAACATCGCGCCCCGGCCAGTGCTTGGGTACAATTCCACGCTAATTTGATCGAGTATCAGGAACACTACATGATCGCTTGCCTGCGGCTGTTCACTGCCCTCTGCCTCGCTGCCTTGTTGGCGGCTTGCGCCAGCTCGCCCTCTTCCAGCCTTGGCGAACTTCCACGGACCCCGGATGCCAGTATCGAGCAATTGCTCGCACAGGCCGCCCAAAGCAAAGACCCGGAAAAAGCCGCCTTGTTGCGCCTGAGCGCGGCTGACCTGGCCTATCGTCAGGGGAATGCCGGCCAGTCCGCGCAAATATTGCAACAAGTCCCCGTCGAACAACTCAAGCCTGGCCAACAGGTTTTCGCCAGTACCCTGGCGGCTGAACTGGCGATGACTCGCAATCAGCCCAAAGCGGCGCTGACGGCCTTGAGTCATCCGAGCCTGCAACGCCTGAGCGAACTGCCGGTCGAGCAACAGGTTCGCACCGGCACCGTTCATGCCCGTGCCCTTGAAGCCGACGGCCAGACCCTGGCTGCCGCACGGGAGCGGATCTTCATCGCGCCAATGCTTGAAGGTGAAGCGGCCAGCAAAAACCATGAAGCGATCTGGACCCTGATCGCTTCGCTGCCAACCGATCAATTGCAGCCGACCGCCACCGACGACCTCGGCGGCTGGATGGGCTTGGCGCTGGCGGTGAAAACCGCCGGTACCCTGGAACAGCAGCAAGCCGCGATCGACAACTGGCGCGCGCAGAATCCAAAGCACCCGGCCGCCATTCAACTGCCGTTGCCTCTGACCAAACTCAAGGAACTGGCCAGCCAGCCCCTGGGAAAAATCGCCCTGCTGCTGCCGCAAGACGGCCCGCTGGCGTCGGTCGGCAAAGCACTGCGCGAAGGCTTCATGGCCGCTCACTACCAGGCGCAACAAGCCGGACAGAAGCCGCCAGCCATCGAGTTCTATGACAGCTCGCGCCTGACGTCCCTGGATGAGTTCTATCGCAAGGCCCAGACCGATGGCGTGCAACTGGTCGTCGGCCCGCTGGAGAAGCCGCTGGTCAAACAGCTCAGCGCTCGCCCGCAACTGCCGATTACCACCCTGGCGCTGAATTACAGCGAAGGCGAACAAGGTCCGGCCCAGCTGTTCCAGTTTGGCCTCGCTGCTGAAGACGAAGCTCGCGAAGTGTCGCGTCGTGCTCGCGCCGATGGCCTGCATCGCGCCGCCATCATGGTGCCGAAAGGCGAATGGGGCGATCGTGTACTCAGGGCGTTCAGTCAGGATTGGCAAGCAAACGGTGGCAGCATCGTAGCCACCGAACGCGTCGACCAACCGGTACAACTGGCCCAGCAGATTGCTGACATGTTCCAGCTGCGTCAAAGCGAAGGTCGCGCAAAGAGCCTGCAAAGCACTGTCGGCTCGCAAGTGGCCGCCCAGCCTTCGCGTCGCCAGGACATCGAGTTCATCTTCCTGGCTGCAACGCCTCAGCAAGCCCAGCAGATCAAACCGACCCTGAACTTCCAGTACGCCGGTGACGTGCCAGTTTACGCCACGTCTCACGTATTCAGCGCCAGCGGCGATGTGAATCAGTACAACGACATGAACGGTATTCGCTTCTGCGAAACACCATGGTTGCTGGACGCCAACGATCCACTGCGCAAACAGGTCACGGCTCAATGGCCACAAGCCGGCGGCAGCCTGGGTCGTTTGTACGCAATGGGTGTCGATGCGTATCGCCTGGCACCACGCCTGGGGCAACTCAAGGCTTTGCCGGACAGCCGCATTGAAGGTCAATCGGGCAGCCTGGGCATGACTCAAAACCAACGTGTCGTGCGTCAGTTGCCGTGGGCGCAGTTCGTTAACGGTCAGGTTCAACGCCTGCCGGACACCGCGCGCTGATGCCTGACAGGTCACGCCAGCAAAGCGGTAAAGATGCCGAGCGCCATGCGCTCGAGCACCTTCAACAACAGGGTCTGCGCCTGCTGGCGCAGAACTGGTTGTGTAAGCGCGGCGAGCTTGATCTGGTCATGCTTGATGGCGATACAGTAGTATTCGTCGAAGTCCGCTACAGAAAAAACACTCAATGGGGTGGCGCGCTCGATAGCATCGATGAGCGCAAACGGCAGAAACTGATTTTTGCCGCGCAGTATTTTCTTCAGCGCGAGTCGCGTTGGGCCAATTCCCCTTGCCGTTTCGACGTGGTTGCCATCGACAGCAACCTCGATCAGTTGAACTGGTTGCAGAATGCCTTCGACAGCTGATCGCGGGCGTCCCGAACCGGGCACTTTCACCCAACACTTTTGCTCTTTGCTTTGCGGGCTGCACATTCATGTGCCGAGTAGCCGCGCTAATTAAGGTCACACAGATGGACATGCAATCCCGAATTCGCCAGCTTTTTCAGGCCAGTATCGACACCAAGCAAATGGCGATGGACGTACTTGCACCGCACATCGAGCAAGCCAGCCAGGTGATGGTCAACGCCCTGCTCAACGAAGGCAAAATGCTGTCCTGCGGCAACGGCGGTTCTGCCGGTGACGCCCAGCACTTTTCGTCCGAGCTGCTCAATCGCTTCGAGCGCGAACGTCCGAGCCTGCCAGCCATCGCGCTGACCACCGACAGCTCGACGATCACCTCGATTGCCAACGACTACAGCTACAACGAAATCTTCTCCAAACAGATCCGTGCCCTCGGCCAGCCGGGTGACGTATTGCTGGCGATTTCCACCAGCGGCAACTCGGCGAACATTATTCAAGCGATCCAGGCCGCACATGATCGCGAAATGATTGTCGTAGCATTGACCGGTCGCGATGGCGGCGGCATGGCGTCGCTGCTATTGCCCGAGGACGTCGAGATTCGCGTACCGGCCAACGTCACTGCACGTATTCAGGAAGTCCACCTGCTGGCGATCCATTGCCTTTGCGATTTGATCGACAGCCAACTGTTCGGGAGTGAAGAATGACCCCTAATCGCTTAGGCCTTCTGGCCTTGACCCTGTGCCTCGGTATCAGCGGCTGCACCTCGGTGGTTAACGCCAGCCGTGAAGCGCCGATTGAAGATGACCGCGGCACCCGCACCTTCGGCAGCAAGATCGACGACACTCTGATCGACACCAAGGTCGGCGTGAACATCGCCAAGGCCGATCCGGCCCTGGACAACGACTCGCACATCGTCATCACCAGCTTCAATGGTGTCGTGCTGCTCGCCGGGCAAACCCCGCGAGCAGACCTCAAGGCCAAGGCCGAACAGGCCGCTGCGGCTGTTCAGCGAGTGAAGACGGTTCACAACGAACTGCAGGTCCTGCCACCCTCTGGCTTCCTTGCCCGTCAGAACGACACCTGGCTGACCTCCAAGGTCAAGACCCAGATGCTCACCGACCCGAACATCCCGGGTTCGCGCATCAAGGTTGTGACCGAGAACGGCATCGTCTACCTGCTGGGCCTGCTGACCAAGCAGGAGGCGGCTCAGGCCACCAACCTGGTGCAAGGCGTTTCCGGCGTGCAGAAAATCGTGAAGCTGTTTGAATACATCGACTGACCGCAAACCGCAGGCACAAAAAAGGCGATCCATCCGGATCGCCTTTTTTGTTACTTCACCACTTTCAAACTGGGTCGACCGCTGGGACGCGGCGGCTCGCTGTCGGGTGGCGGAATATCGTCATCCGGCTCGATCTCTTCCTCGTCTTCCATAGGCGATTCCAGATCGAACACCATGCCCTGACCGTTCTCACGAGCGTAAATGCCCAGGATCGATGCGATAGGCACGTACAGGGTGTGCGGCACGCCACCGAAGCGCCCCTCGAAGCTGACCGCTTCGTTGTCCATGTGCAGATGACGCACGGCTGCCGGTGATACGTTCAAGACAATCTGTCCGTCACTGGCAAAACCCTGAGGCACTTGCACCGACGGATACTCGGAATTGACCAGCATGTGCGGGGTGCAATCGTTGTCCACAATCCACTCGTAGAGCGCGCGGACCAGATAAGGTCGACTGGAGTTCATAGCGGCTCCTTAAGCCTTAGCGCATATCGCGTTCGACACCAGACAGACTCGCCTGGAAAGCCTCACGCGCAAACGAGCGCTCCATGTAATCAAGCAGCGGCTTGGCAGGCCGCGGCAGTTCTATACCCAAAATCGGCAATCGCCAAAGTATTGGTAATAGGCAGCAATCCACCAGACTTTGTTCCTCGCTGAGGAAAAACGGTTTGTCGGCAAACAACGGCGACACGCCGGTCAGGCTTTCGCGCAGCTCTTTACGAGCCACAACACGGGCTGCTTCCTTGGTCTTCGAATCCAGGATCAGATCCACCAGACCACACCAGTCACGCTGAATACGATGAATCAGCAGACGGCTGTTGGCACGCGCCACAGGATAAACCGGCAGTAACGGCGGGTGCGGGTAACGCTCATCCAGATATTCCATCACCACGGTCGACTCCCACAACGCCAGGTCGCGATCGACCAGGGTAGGCAGGCTGCCGTAAGGGTTCACTTCAATCAGTTTAGGCGGCTGGCGACCAGCTTCCACGTAAATGATCTCGGCGCTGACACCCTTCTCTGCAAGTACGATACGTACTCGGTGGGAATAGTGGTCGGCGGGGTCGGAGTAACAGGCCAACCGATTGGTCACGCCCATGGCGGTCCTCCTCGCTTGTTGAAATTATCGGAAGCGGAAAAACGCGCGCGCCCAGAGGGCGCCTCCCGTAACGCCTGGATCACCAGGCTCGTTACACCTTCAGAGACGCCCTTGGGCGCGCGCGATTAACAGCAAGTGCTTACAGCTTTATCAATGGACGTCTTTCCAGTATTCACGCTTGAGCAAGTAAGCGAATACGAAGAAGAACGCCAGGTACAGCAACACATAGGTACCGATGCGCTGATGCTGCAGCTTCACCGGGTTGGCCGAGTAGGCCAGGAAGGTCACCAGGTTCTTGACCTTCTCGTCGAACTGCTCTTCGTTCAGCGTGCCGGTTTTCGGCAGTATGGTCAGCTGGTCGCAGGCTTCATGAGTCAAAGCCGTGCCGGTCAGCGGATCGTATTGCTTCTTGCCGTCTTCGACGATTTGAACTTGTTTACAGCCTACCACCTGACGCCCCTGCAGGCCGACCAGAACGTTGGGCATCCCGACGTTCGGGAACACCTTGTTGTTCACGCCCCAAGGACGCGACGGGTCTTCGTAGAAGGACTTCAGGTAACCGTAGAGCCAGTCAGTGCCACGAACGCGGGCGACCAGGGTCAGGTCGGGCGGTGCAGCACCGAACCAGGTCTTGGCGTCCGCCGGCTGCATGCCGATGCTCATGTGATCGCCGATCTTGGCGCCGGTGAGCACCAGCTTCGAGAGCATCAGGTCGTGCGGAATGCCCAGATCATCGGCGACACGCTCGTAACGCTGGAACTTGGCGCTGTGACAGCCCATGCAGTAGTTGGCAAAAGTACGTGCGCCATCCTGCATTGCAGCCTTGTCGGAAACGTCGATGTCGACCTTTTCCAGCTCAGGAGCACCCGCTGTCGACGCGAACGAGAACACAGGCATAGCAGCAAGAATCAGTACAGCAAATAGCTTTTTCATCAGCCAGTCACCCTTTCCGGAACCGGTTTGGTCTTCTCGAGCCTGGTGTAGAACGGCATCAGAATGAAGTAGGCGAAGTACAGGAAGGTACATACCTGCGACAGCAACGTACGACCTGGCGTCGGGGCCAGAACACCCAGAATGCCGAGGATCACGAACGAAACGCAGAACACCACCAGCCAGATTTTGCTCAGCCAGCCTTTGTAGCGCATCGACTTGACCGGGCTTCGGTCCAGCCATGGCAGGACGAACAGCACCGCGATGGCGGCGCCCATGGCGATAACGCCCAGAAGCTTGTCCGGAACCGCCCGCAAAATCGCGTAGAACGGCGTGAAGTACCAGACCGGAGCGATGTGCTCTGGCGTCTTGAAGGCGTTCGCCACTTCAAAGTTCGGCTTCTCGAGGAAGTAGCCGCCCATTTCCGGGAAGAAGAACACGATCGAGCAGAAGATGAACAGGAACACCACCACGCCGACGATATCTTTCACGGTGTAGTACGGATGGAAGGCAATGCCGTCCAGCGGTACGCCGTTTTCGTCTTTGTGTTTCTTGATGTCCACGCCGTCCGGGTTGTTCGAACCGACTTCGTGCAGCGCCAGGACGTGCAGCACCACCAGACCGAGAATCACGATCGGCAAGGCGACTACGTGCAGGGCGAAGAAGCGGTTCAGGGTAATACCCGAAATCAGGTAGTCACCACGAATCCACTGAGTCAGGTCGTCGCCGATGAGCGGGATTGCCCCAAACAGCGAGATGATCACCTGAGCACCCCAGTAGGACATCTGGCCCCACGGCAGCAGGTAACCCATGAAGGCTTCAGCCATCAGCGCCAGATAGATCAGCATGCCGAAGACCCACACCAGCTCACGCGGCTTCTGGTACGAACCGTAGAGCAAGCCACGGAACATGTGCAGATAAACCACGATGAAGAACATCGAAGCGCCGACCGCGTGCAACATACGCAGGATCGAGCCGTACTCGACGTCGCGCATGATGTATTCGACGGAAGCAAACGCTTCTTCCGCCGACGGGGTGTAGCTCATGGTCAGCCAGACACCGGTAACGATCTGGTTGACCAGAACGAGCAGTGCAAGGGAGCCAAAGAAATAGAAGAAGTTGAAGTTCTTCGGGGCGTAGTACTTGCTGAGATGGTCTTCCCACATTTTGGTCGCGGGAAAGCGCGCATCAACCCAATCCATGAACTTGCTCATCACGCTTTCTCCGTATCGACGCCAATGACAATGATGTCATCGGTCTCATAGGAATGCGGGGGAACTGGCAGGTTCAAAGGCGCAGGTTGCGACTTGTAGACGCGACCAGCCAGATCGTAGTGGGAACCGTGGCAAGGGCAGAAATAACCACCTACCCAGTCCTTGCCCAGATCCGCAGGTGCCACTTCTGGACGGAAGGTCGGCGAGCAACCCAGGTGTGTGCAGATACCGATCAGCAGCAGAACCTCTGGCTTGATCGAACGCGTTTCCGGGTCGACATACGTCGGTTGTGTCGAGTTCTTGGAGGCAGGGTCAGCTAGCTGGCCCTCGATCTTTTTCAGATTCCCCAGGATTTCCTCGGTGCGGCGGACAATGAACACCGGCTGACCGCGCCACTCAGCAATCATCTGCTGGCCTGGCTCGATTTTGCTGACATTCACCTTCACCGGTGCACCTGCGGCTTTCGCCTTGGCACTGGGAAACCATGACCCCACGAACGGGACCGCAGCCCCCACCGCTCCTGCAGCACCCACCACGGATGTGGCTGCTACCAAGAAGCGACGCCGGCCTGCATTCACGCCGTCATTGCTCATTCAGTCCTCTCCCATCAGCTTTGTGGCCTGTTAAATCAGGCATCTACTAAGTAAAAATCTGAACTTATAAAAATTTTGCCGAATGGTAATGAAAAGCCCCAATTCTGACAAGGTAATTACCGAGGGGCTCCACTGACAAGCCTTGCAGTATAGGGCTTCTACGGCTGTGGCAAGTTGTCACAGAGCAATTCCCTGGTAAATCGCGCCCATAAAAAAACGCCCAGCTTCGCGAGGAAACTGGGCGTTCTTTTTGAACGCGAAAGCGAATTAACGCTTCGAGTACTGCGGACGCTTACGCGCTTTACGCAGACCAACTTTCTTACGTTCAACTTCACGAGCATCGCGAGTAACGAAGCCAGCTTTGCGCAGAGCGCCACGCAGGGTTTCGTCGTACTGCATCAGTGCGCGAGTGATACCGTGGCGGATTGCGCCAGCTTGACCACTTACACCACCACCGATCACGGTGACGTAGATGTCGAATTTCTCGACAGTCTCAGTCAGTTCCAGCGGCTGACGAACTACCATGCGGGCAGTTTCGCGGCCGAAGAAATTTTCCAGGGTGCGGTTGTTGATGGAGATGTTACCAGTACCCGGACGCAGGAAAACGCGTGCGGTTGCGGTCTTGCGACGGCCAGTGCCGTAATTTTGAGTCGCCGACATAATGAACTATTCCGTTAAAACTTCAGTTCTTGGGGCTGCTGAGCAGTATGAGGGTGTACAGCGCCCGCATAGACTTTCAGCTTACGATACATGTCGCGACCCAGCGGGTTCTTAGGCAGCATGCCTTTGACCGCGGTCTCGATCACGCGCTCAGGGGCTTTAGCGATCAGCTTTTCGAAGTTGATCGACTTGATGCCGCCCGGAAAACCGGAGTGAGAGTAGTAGATTTTGTCGGTGGTTTTAGCACCGGTTACACGAATCTGCTCGGCATTGATAACGACGATGTAATCGCCGGTGTCAACGTGAGGAGTGTACTCAGCTTTATGCTTGCCACGCAGACGGCTCGCGATTTCGGTGGCCAGACGACCCAGGGTCTGACCTGCAGCGTCGACGACAAACCAGTCGCGCTGTACTGTTTCCGGTTTAGCAGTAAAAGTTTTCATTCTTTATAGCCTCAGGGGCCGCCCTGTAAATTAGACGGCGGATCTTACTGAATAGTGCGTACTTTGACAAGTCAAAGGCAGCCGGATACAGACGCTTTCGGGGGCTCGGGTCGGCGCGTCCGTTCAACGGCAAGATTCTTCGGCGGCGGCGCATCACTTCCACTGCAGAAAGAGGTGCGCAATTATGCAGATTGCGAAAAATAATTCAACCTGCTTTTATGATTGTTTTGCCAAGGGAGCACCCGATGGACTATCGCCAGCTAGGCCGAACCAATCTGAACGTGAGTGCAATCTGCCTCGGCACCATGACCTGGGGCGAGCAAAACAGCGAGGCTGAAGCCTTCGCCCAGATTGAACGGGCCAAGAGCGCCGGGATCAATTTCATCGATACCGCCGAGATGTACCCGGTGCCACCCAAGGCCGAAACCTACGCCACCACCGAACGCTACATTGGCAATTACTTCAAAAGCCGTGGCGATCGCGCCGACTGGATCCTGGCGAGCAAGATTGCCGGCCCGGGTAACACCATCGACTACATTCGCGACAAGAACCTGCGGCACAACCGCCAGCACATCACCGAAGCCGTGGACGCCAGCCTCAAGCGCTTGCAGACCGATTACATCGACCTCTACCAGCTGCACTGGCCGGAGCGCAGCACCAATTTCTTCGGTCAGCTGGGCTACAAGCACAAGATCGAAGCCAACCTCACGCCGCTGGAGGACACCCTCGAAGCGCTGGACGAACAGGTCAAGGCCGGTAAGATCCGCCACATCGGCCTGTCCAACGAGACGCCGTGGGGCACCATGCGCTTCCTCGCCCTGGCAGAAGCCCGTGGCTGGCCGCGCGCGGTGTCGATCCAGAATCCGTACAACCTGCTCAATCGCAGCTTCGAAGTCGGTCTGGCGGAAATCGCCATCCGCGAACAGTGCGGCCTGCTCGCCTATTCGCCGCTGGCGTTCGGTTTCCTGTCGGGCAAGTACGAAGGTGGTGCACGTCCGCCTAAAGGTCGCCTGAGCCTCTACAGCCGCTTCAGCCGCTATTTCAACCCGCAGTCGGAAGCAGCGTGTAGCCGCTATGTCGCACTGGCGCGTGAACACGGCCTGGACCCGGCGCAAATGGCATTGGCGTTTGTCACTCAGCAGCCGTTTGTGAGCAGCAACATCATTGGCGCGACGACAATGGAGCAATTGGACAGCAACATTGCCAGCTTCGACTTGAAGCTGTCTGATGAAGTGCTGGCGGGGATCGAGGCGATCCACCAGGATCAGCCGAATCCTGCACCTTGATCGATTTCTAGATCCATTCGCGAGCAGGCTCGCTCCCACAGGAGATTACTTAACCTGTGGGAGCGAGCCTGCTCGCGATATAGGTACTCCGTTCCTTTCTCTTCCATACTGATATTCGCTGGAAGTCGGTTGTCGGCGAGGAAGGAACATGCACCTGTGGGCTACGAATTTGCTCGCGCAGCACTCGATGATTACGCCTTCACCTTCGAGTCCACAGGTGCGCTTGCGCCCTCTAACGAATTCTCAGGGAAAGCCCGACACGGCTCTCTATATCGCCTTCGCTGGACGCAAGCATGCATGTCCCTGCATGTACTTTAGCGCCTGTTGAGGTGTTCCATGCAAACGCTCCTGTCTCAGAGTTTCACTGCTTATATCGGAATTGATTGGGCAGACGCCAAGCACGACATCTGTTTGCAGATAGCTGGAGAGGCTCAGCGCAGTTTCGAGGTCATCGACCACGAGCCCGAGTCGATTGATCGCTGGGCCAGGTCGCTGCATCAACGTTACGGTGGCCCGATCGCGATCGCCGTGGAGTTGAACAAAGGCCCACTGATAGCGGCTCTGCAAAAATATGAGTTTTTTTGTATCTTTCCGATCAATCCGAGCACCTTGGCCCGGCACCGTAAAACCTTCGTCCCCAGTGGCGCCAAGGATGATCCAACGGATGCTCAATGGGCGCTTGAGCTGTTGCTGAATCATCCCGAACGGTTTCCTCAACTGGTCCAGCAAAGCTCCGCCATGCGTTCGCTCGCCAGCCTGACCGAACATCGCCGCGGATTGGTCGATGACCGGGTCAAGATCAGCAACCGTCTGGTCTGCATGCTCAAACAGTACTACCCGTTGGCCCTGGAGCTGTTTCATGACCATGACACGCTGGTTTTTTGTGAATTTCTGGCGCGCTGGTCGACCTTTGAAACGCTTAAGCGCGCTCGGCCAGCCAGCGTTTTGAAGTTCCTTCACGCGCATAATGTTCGCCATGCTGAGCTCAATCAGCAGCGTTTGGCATTGATCGCCAAAGCCATGCCGTTGACTGAAGATCCAGGCGTGGTCAGTCCTTCAGCGCTGTATGTGCTGGCCCTGGTCTCGCAACTGAAAGGGGTCATCACGGCGATCAAAGATT
This sequence comes from Pseudomonas sp. Hz4, assembly GCF_054898165.1. Lineage (NCBI taxonomy): Bacteria > Pseudomonadati > Pseudomonadota > Gammaproteobacteria > Pseudomonadales > Pseudomonadaceae > Pseudomonas > Pseudomonas sp. Hz4. The sequence continues at coordinate 5,087,933 of NZ_CM142719.1, forward strand.
TTGATCGGGAGATCGAAAAAACTGCCAACACCCTGGCCGACTATCGACTCTTCAAGGCCTTGCCCGGCGCGGGACAACAGCTTGCCCCACGGTTGATGGTCGCCTTTGGTGAGCAGCGTGATCGCTTCAAGGATGCCAGTGCGGTGCAGCGATATGCCGGAATTGCCCCGGTCACCGAACGCAGTGGCAAGAAAAAAGTCGTCCACTGGCGCTATCAATGCGCAACTTTTTTGCGCCAGACCTTTGTTGAGTGGGCTGCCCACAGCATCAATCAATCGGTGTGGGCAGAGGCGTATTATCGCCAGCAAAGGGCCAAAGGCAGCTCTTACCAAGCAGCCCTCAGGGCCCTGGCGTTCAAGTGGATCCGGATCGTTTATCAGTGCTGGAAGAGCAGCACCGTGTACGACGAAAAGGTTTATTTACAGACCTTGCTTCGGCACGGCTCGCCTTTGATCAGCGAGCCGGACACAGCAACATCGTGTTGACGGAAAGGCTCAGGGCGTGAAGGCGGTCTAACGATCACGCTGCATTACAGCGACCGCGCAATAATCTCCTTCATGATTTCGTTGGTGCCGGCATAGATCCGCTGCACCCGCGCATCCGCCCACGCTCGCGCGATCGGGTACTCCCACATGAACCCGTAACCGCCATGCAACTGCACGCACTCGTCGAGCACCTTGCATTGCAAGTCCGTGCCCCAATACTTGGCCATCGCCGCTGTCGGCACGTCGAGCTTGCCTTGCAGGTGCAGCTCCAGACAACGATCGACAAAGACCCGACCGATCTGAATCTCGGTCGCCATCTCGGCCAGTTTGAAGCGGGTGTTCTGGAAGTCAGCGATCGCCTTGCCGAATGCCTTGCGTTCACGGGTGTAGTCGAGCGTCCATTGCAGCGCAGCTTCAGCCGAAGCAAGCCCGCCAATGGCAACGGTGAGACGCTCCTGCGGCAACTCCTGCATCAGGTAGGCGAACCCCATCCCGGCCTGACCCAGCAGGTTTTCCTTTGGCACACGCACGTCCTGGAAGAACAGCTCCGACGTGTCCTGGGCTTTCATGCCGACTTTTTCCAGGCGCTTGCCCTTGGCGAAACCAGGCGTGTTCGCTTCCACCAGAAACAGACTGGTGCCCTTGGCGCCGGCCTTCGGATCGGTCTTCGCCACGACGATCACCAGGTCAGCGAGAAAGCCGTTGGTGATGAAGGTTTTCGAACCGTTGATCACGTACTCGTCGCCATCCAGCACCGCAGTGGTTTTCACCCCTTGCAGGTCGGAACCGGCGCCTGGCTCGGTCATGGCAATGGCGGTGACCATCTCCCCGGAGATCAGTTTCGGCAGGTATTTGTGCTTCAGCGCTTCACTGCCGTAATGCAGGATGTAAGGCGCGACAATGTCCGAATGCAGGGAAAAACCGATACCGGTCAAGCCCAGACGCCCCACCTCTTCGATCACCACGGCGCTGTAGAGAAAGTCCGCTGCCAACCCGCCGTACGCTTCCGGCAGGTGCGAACAGAGCATTCCCGCCTCCCCTGCCTTGTTCCAGAGTTTGCGGTCGATATAGCCCTGCTTCTCCCATTGCCCGTGAAACGGCACGGCTTCTCTTTCGAGGAACGTTCGCACGCTGTCGCGGAAAAGTTCGTGCTCGGAACTGAACAAGGTTCTGGGGATCATGCGGCACCTGTCGTTATTGTTAGAAGGGATTGCCCTTCAGAGACTAAGCCTCACATCCGATACAGGACACTGGACACATCAGACAAAAAATAAGACGATCCAGCCGTCTGGTGACCACTTTCCCCTATAAGAATAAAGTTGAATTATGTCTAACCAAGTCTCCACGCCCTTGCGGCGCGTCAGCATCCTGGCTATCGACCGGGTTTTCGCCTCCACCCTCATGCAAGCCAAGGATTTCTTCCACCTGGCCAGCCTGCGTTACGGCAAACAATTGGGCCACGGCCTGACTCCGGCGTTCGAAACCCGACTGGTCAGCCCCGATGGCAAACCGGTGAACAGCTTCAGTGACGTGATCATGCCGGTGGACGGAGGGCTGGAAAACGCCGACATCATTGTCCTTCCAGCCTTCTGGGACGATTTCGACACCCTTTGCCAACGTTATCCACAGGTCCTGCCCTGGCTGCGCCAGCAACATGCTCGCGGCGCCGTGCTCTGCGGCGAAGCCACCGGGGTGTTCTGGCTGGCCGAGGCCGGGCTGCTCGACGGCAAGGAAGCGACCACTTACTGGCGCTTCTTCAATGCGTTTGCCGAACGCTTTCCACGGGTTCAGCTCAATCAGGACAAGCACCTGACCGACGCCGACAATCTGTATTGCGCTGGCGGCACCACCTCGGCCTGCGACCTTTACATCTACCTGATCGAACGCTTCTGCGGCGCCAACGTGTCCCAAGCCGTGGCGCGGGACATTCTCTATGAAGTGCAGCGCAGCTACTCGCCGGGACGCATCGGTTTCGGCGGTCAAAAGCTGCACCAGGACGTGATCATCCTGCAGATCCAGCACTGGCTCGAAGAACACTTCGCCGACAAATTCCGCTTCGAAGACGTGGCTCGCGAACACGGCATGAGCATCCGCAATTTCATGCGGCGCTTCCAGACCGCCACCGGCGACAAGCCGCTGCATTACCTGCAACGACTGCGCATCGAAACCGCCAAGGGCTTGCTGTCCGCCAGCCGCAAGAGCATCAAGACCATCAGCTATGAAGTCGGTTACGACGATGCGAGCTTCTTCGCGCGGTTGTTTCGCCAGCACACCGAGCTGTCACCGAACCAGTATCGGCAGCAGTTTCAGCAAGCAGCGTAGCCCAATACCGCAGGGATCCTTAGCCGGAGCCCTGCTGGTCTTTTCCCACGCTAAAAAACGAATAAAGAGTATCTGCGAGCCTTACTTGTCTCCTATACGCTGCGCGTTCAGAACCTCAACATCGTCCCTGAAAACACCTTCAGGGAAGATCAACAGTGACTATCGGATCAAGCTACAACTACCCCTCCTATGCCACGAAGGATGCCGCTCGCCCAAAACGCTCGGCGGAAAACAAGTGGAAGGCCCGTTTCCCCAACCCGCCAGATTTGTGCTTCGACTATCGAGCATTGGTTGAACAGGAAAACGGCATCGCCAAGGCAACTGACCCACAACATAAAATTTGCATTATTGGCGCCGGCGTCACCGGACTGACTGCCGCCAGAGAACTTTATCGTTGCGGGTTCACCCATATCACCCTCATAGAACAATCCAGACGCATAGGCGGCAGACACCTGACCGTCCCTGGAAGCCCGAACTCGGCGATAAGTCATACACCGTTTGAAATGGGGGCCATGCGCATGCCCTTCTTCAACCGGGCGGACGAGTCACCGACAGAGGGCCGGTCGCTGATGGCTTACTACGCCAAGGCGTTCGACCTGGCGTTTTCAGATTTTGCCAATCCCGGAAGCCAATGGGTCACTTCGACCGGGATCTATCTGCGAGAGGGCAGCATGGGTGGCGGACCGGCTCCGCAGATGCTGATCTGGAAAAATGAAGATGGCCAGACACCACCTCCCGGTGAAGAATTGCAAAAGGTTTATGCAAAGTGGAAGGCCTTTGCTGATCGCATGACCCGGCACGTCGCAGAGGTTTACGCCAGTCAGGAATGGGAAGCCATGTGGGCCGCTATCGTCGAAAAATACGAGAGCGTTTCGTTTCGCGACCTGGTCAGCATGCCCGCCCTGCAAGCTTGGGATGAACGCTCACCGGGGGACTTTGGCGGAATGGGAATGTCTGCGCAGGAGTCCGCGATCTTCTATGCCATAGGCATCGGCGACGGTAGCTGGGGGGCCTTTTACGATGTCTGCTCCCTTTATCCCCTGCGCACTGCCATTTTTGGATTCAGCAGCCAGCTGCAACTGATCCATGGTCGGGTCGACTCAACTGGCGATCCGCTGGATTCACCCTGCCTGCACAACGAAGCCGTTTTTGACTCGAGGGGGCTGAGTTTCGACAGGCCACGCTACATCGGACTCGCAGCGCTGGACGAATGCCTGCTGTTCATGAAAACCGACGAAACCGGAAAGTCCTTTTACGAACACTGTCGGGAAAGAAACAACGGTTTGCTCATGGACTCATCCGTTACAAAACTTAAAAAACTGACGAACCAGAAAACACGCGTCTACCACAACTCGAAACATAGCCAACCCGAGCAAATCCTGGAGCACTACGATGACTTTGATTCGGTCATCATGACCCTTCCCTCCTGGCTGATCGAAACTCGCATCAGCCTTGAAAACTTCACACCACAGATGCTGCCGTTCGAGACGATCAATGCCTATAAAACCGCGCACTGGGAAACCAGTTGCAAAGTCTTCGCACCGCTAAAAAAATCCTTCCTTTCGAAAAACAGCAAAATCCCGCAGGCCATCGTCACTGACAGCTTCATTCACGACGTCTACACCTACCGCTACAACGAAAACTACAGCTATGACTGCATCCTTTTAAGTTACACATGGGAGGATGACGCCACCAAACTGGCTTCTTTCACCGACAAGGAACTGGTGAACAAGTGTGCCAAAGAGCTGGACCGGATCCTTATGCATTCCGCCAATATCCAGGAGAAAATCACTCCCTACATTGCCCTGGATCAAGCCGTGGTCCAACGCTGGATCACCGATAAAAATGCGCTGGGTTGTGCAAAGTTATACCGACCCGGCACCTACGACGACGCCGTCAGCCTGATGAAGTACAACCGGGACTTCGCGCATGTTTCAGGTCTGTATTTTTCCGGGGAGTCGTTTTCAGTCGATGCTGGCTGGACCGAGCCCTGCTTTCGGGGCGCCGTCGATGCGGTCATTCATATCTGCAACAAAACCGGCGCAGCTTTCCATGGCGGTTTTTCCATGAGCGACTATCCGCACTATAACGTCAGAACCTGATCAACTTCCTTGCCCTGGAGCCATGCACGACGTGCATTGGCTCTACGTTGGCGACCCTCCTGCCAAGCGTCTCGCGCAGTCATCTTGGGATACGGACTACACCCTAAACGGAATTAGCTGACTTACACGCTCTCGCCGATTCGACTCTCATAAGCACGCAATTAAACAGCGTGAATAACAATAAAAAGAGGTCATCGGGAATGAGCGAGTCAACGAGCCCTGTTCGTGTAGCAGTCGTGCAATTCGATCCACAAGTCGGCATGCAAAATCGCGAAGCAAATCTGCGTAACAGCCTGGAGTTAGCGTTGGAAGCGGCAAATGACGGTGCGAATCTCATCGTCCTGCCCGAGCTTTCAAGCACAGGTTACTTCTTCAAAACCCGACAGGATGCGTTCGATCATTCGGAGGCCGTTCCGAGCGGGCCGAGCGTGCAGAGCTGGATGGACTTTGCCCGCCAGCACAACGTTTATCTGGTCGCCGGTTTGACGGAGCGCGACGGCATGCAGCTGTTCAACACCGGCGTTCTTGTCGGGCCTGACGGCTTCATCGGCAAGTACCGAAAAGCACATTTATGGAATCTGGAAAAATTGTGGTTCACGCCGGGCGATCTGGGCTTCCCGGTTTTCGACACGCCAATCGGTCGCATAGGGTTGTTGATCTGCTGGGATATCTGGTTCCCGGAAGTACCGCGCATTTTGAGCCAGCAAGGCGCCGACATTATTTGCAGCCTGAACAACTGGGTCTGGACCCCGCCGCCCCTGTTCGATGACGCCGGCAAGTGCATGGCGTCGTACCTGACGATGACGGCGGCTCACGTCAACAATGTGTTTATTGCGGCGGCGAGCCGGATCGGCGAAGAGCGAGGTGCACGTTACCTGGGTTGCTCGCTGATCGCGGGCACCAACGGTTGGCCGATTGGCCAGGTGGCTTCAGCGGACAAGCAGGAGATCCTGTTTGCCGACATCGACCTGACCAGCTCGCGCAGCGCGCCGATCTGGAACAACTTGAACGATTTGCATCGAGATCGTCGAGCCGATCTCTACGATCAAATGCTCGGTTACACCCAGCACCCTTGTCTGCCGCGCTGATAAGGGGGGATGAGTGATGGAAACTGCAAACGAAAAACCGCAAAACCGGCTTGCCGCCAGGTCACCGCTGGATACGGCGATCATCTGGCTGATGCTCGGCACGGCACTGTTGATCATCTGGCTTTCATTCACCTACCGGGCATCCTGGTCAGCCCATTGGCCAGACTACAGTCACATGGTATCGAGCCTCCCGGAACCGAGCGCCTGGGTGCGTTGGGTCCTGGGAGACATCAGCGAGGTGGCGTTCTACAAGCATGAGTTCGCTTCGATCGGGCTGCTGGCAGGCGCCTATCTGGCCTACTGGGCGAATCGAACGGGAAAAACCTGGCAAGGTTTTACTATTTGCTACGGCAGCGGACTATGGCCGTGGCTCATCACCAGCTCGTTGCTTGGCCTGTTGCTGAGCAACCTCCTGTGGGGCTGGACGGTGACGGCCACCCGTTGGCAACCCACGTTTGCCGCCTTTGTTTCATTGCCGGCGGCGATGGTGCTGATGTTTGGCGGCGGCTGGAAGGTCACAATCAATGGCGCAATCATGGGCGCCGTGTTCGTCACTCCGATGTGCTTGTTGATCGTCAATTACGTCTGCAATCCCCTCGGATTGCCAGCTGTAATCGGCAACGTCACGGGAATGGCAGTCGCCAGCGTCGGCGCTTTTCTGCTCTGCCGTTACCTGCCGAGCCTGGTGAAGTCCGACCCACTCAAGAAGCCGCCCGCCCCTGTGTCCGCACCCGTCATCACCAAGACGCCGGACTATGGCGTCGTGTGGAGTCTACGCCGAGTGCTGGCCGATTTTTCGGAAGCGCCGTTCTTCGGCAATGAATGGGCCAGTCTCGGCTTGATCGCGGGCGCCTTGCTGGCTTACACCTTGAACCCGACGAGCCCGGTGTATGGCACGGGCTTGCTGCCCCAACTGATCGCCGCGCAGGCGTTGACCTCGGCAATAGGAGTAGTGATCTGGCGTCGGCAATGGATATTGCGCGGCTGGTATCCCACCTATGTTCCATTGGTGTCAGTCGTGCCGGCGGCCGTTCTGACGTACGGTGGCAACTGGCAGGTCATCGCCTCAAGCGCACTGCTGGGGGCACTGATTGCGCCACCGCTGGCGTGCGCGATTGCCAAGCGGTTGCCGGCCGACATGCACGGTTTCATCGGCAATGTACTGGCCATGGCCATCAGTACGTTGCTGATCATTCCGTTTGTCGGACTGCTAGTAGCCAGCTGACGAACGTCGCGATTGGGCTGTATCTCGGACTCAAATCCGGATACAGCCACTTCTCATCACAAGCAAATGAGGTATCACATGGACCTGCCCAAACTGGCCATTGCGGCGCTCGGCGGCACTGTGAGCATGCAAGCCAGGAACGCCGGCGAAGGGGTAATCCCGACCGTCAGCGGCGAAACCCTGCTGGCCTCGGTGCCAGAGTTGGCGACCTTGGCACGGGTCACCGTAGAAACGCTCGGACTGTTGCCCAGTGCCTCACTGGATTTCGACTTTTTGCTGAGCGTCCTTTCCTGGGCGAAGTTTCAAATCCGGCAAGGTGCGGTGGGTGTTGTCATCACTCAAGGCACGGACACCCTCGAAGAAACGGCCGCATTTTTCGACTATTTGTGGGACCACGACGAGCCGTTGGTCCTGACCGGCGCCATGCGTTCGGCAGCCCAGGCAGGGGCCGATGGCCCGGCGAATCTGCTGGATGCTTGCCGGGTGGCACTGGCTGACAGCAGCCGTCAACGAGGCGTTCACGTGGTGATGAACGGACAGATTCATTCAGCGAACGCCGTCCGCAAAACCGATTCATTGGCATTGCAGGCGTTTTCCTCAGCCATCGTCGGTCCTATCGGCATGCTGATGGAAAACACCGTCAACTATCTGCGCCTGCCAGTCCAGCGCAGGATCCTGCCGTTGCCACAGCTGACCACACAGAAGATTGCCCTGCTGGAAGCGTCGCTTTGCGCCGATACCCTGTTAATCGAGAACATCCTCGAACTGGGTTACGACGGGCTGGTGATTGCGGGTTTCGGTGCAGGACACGTTGGCGCGAGCTGGGCGGATGTCATTGAAACCATCGCCAGAAAAATCCCTGTCATCGTTGCCACCCGGACAGGTTCCGGCTCCACGGCTCAATCGACCTACGGATTTATTGGCAGCGAGATGGACTTGATCAGTAAAGGTGCATTGATGGCTGGATTTCTCTGTCCACGCAAAGCCAGAATCCTGCTGTGGCTGCTCGTCGGCTGCCAGCGACAAGATGAACTGGCACGCTTTCTCGTTCAAAACTGATTCAGCGCACAAAAAAAGGGCCTGCAATGCAGGCCCTTTTTCATTTTCAAAATGTCCTACTTTTTTTATTGCTCTATGGTCTGTGCGCCCGGGACAGGAACTCGTGGGACTGCATTTCCAAGAGACGGCTGAGGGTGCGCTGGAACTCGAAGTTCAGGCGCCCGCCGGTGTAGAGGTCTTTGAGCTCGACCTCAGCGGAAATGATCAGCTTAACGTTGCGGTCGTAGAACTCGTCGACCATGTTGATAAAGCGCCGGGCGATGTCGTCGGTGGTGACGCTCATCTGCTCGACACCGCTGAGCAACACGGCGTGGAAAATCTTGCCCAACTCGATGTAATCGTTCTGGCTGCGCGGGCCATCACAGAGTTCGCGGAAGTCGAACCAGGCCACGTCATCACAGGTGCGCAAGGCACGGATTTCGCGGTTCTCGATCATCAGCACGTCGTTTTCGATGGCTGCCGTGCATTCCGGCGTCAGGGCGCGGAAGCTCTTGCGCAAGCTTTCGTGGGACTCGTCGTCGAGCGGGAAGTGAAACAGCTCCGCTTGTTCAAGGTGGCGCAGACGATAATCGACGCCGCTGTCGACATTGACGATGTCGGTGTTCTGCTTGATCAGCGCAATGGCCGGCAGGAAGCGCGCACGTTGCAGGCCGTCCTTGTACAGACCGTCCGGCACGATGTTCGAGGTCGCGACCAGGGTCACGCCGTTCTTGAACAGCTCTTCCATCAGCGTGCCGAGGATCATCGCGTCAGTGATGTCGGACACGAAGAACTCATCGAAACAAATCACCCGGGCTTCGTCGGAGAAGCGCTTGGCGATGATGGTCAGCGGGTTTTTTTCGCCGCTGAGGGTCTTCATCTCTTCGTGCACGCGCTTCATGAACCGGTGGAAGTGAGTGCGGACCTTTTCCTTGAACGGCAGCGCTTCGAAGAAGGTGTCGACCAGATAGGTCTTGCCGCGACCGACGCCACCCCAGAAGTACAGACCCTTGACCGGCGCTGCGTCTTTCTTGCCAAACAGTTTGCCGAACAGACCCGGCTTGCTGTGCGAGGCCGCGACCAGATCGTCGTACAGGCGCTGCAAATGGCGCACCGCAGTTTCCTGCGAAGCGTCATGGAAGAATTCCGGGCGTTTCAGATCAGCTTGATATCGTTCTAGGGGCGTCATAATTCGTTAGCAAAGCAACAAAAACGGGCCGTCACTGTAGCGACGGCCCGTGGGAATGGCAATCGGCCCTTGGTCGGACCGAGCCGTTGATTATTCCTGAACCGGGGTCAGGGCGACCCGCAAGGTGTCGATGGCGACGTCGCGAGCGGCGTTGTCAGCAAAGGTCGGGCTGTCGGCCACGCACTCGCCTTCCAGCCAGACGCTGAAACTGCGGTCTTCACTGCGCACCTCCAACGGCTGACCCGATTGCAATTGCTTGGTCACTTGACCTGCGGTTTTGCCGTCGGCGAAGTTGCGCGACAACAGCAGCTGCTCGCCATCGGCCGCCAGCAGACGGAAACGGAAACTGCTGTCTTCTTCGCGGAAACTGACAAAACGCGCGGCTTTCGCGGTTTTCTTCTTGGTGGTGGTCGCGACTTGGGTCTGAGCGACGAAAGAGCGCAGGCCCACCGCTTCACGCAGTTCGTGGAGGAACGGTGTCGCCACCGAGCGGGCCTTTTTGGCGCCGATTTGCAGGATGTCTTCCAGGTCTGCGGGGCGTTCGATCAGTTGGTAATAGCGATCGCGGGACTCGCCCAATTCGTTGTCCAGCAGCTGGAAAAGACGATTCTTCGCCTCGCCCCAACCCAGACCCTGCAGCAGTTCGCTGCGGAATTCGTCGGACTGCGCTGGGGTGGCGAAGGCCTGGAACAAGGTGAACAGGTGCGAATTGTCTGGATCTTTCGCCTCGCCCGGCGCGCGGGAGTCAGTGACAATCCGTGAAATCGCGTCCTTCATTTCCTTGGCGCTGCTGAACAACGGAATGGTGTTGTCGTAGCTCTTCGACATTTTACGACCGTCGAGGCCTGGCAGCGTGGCGACGCTTTCTTCGATCAGCGCCTCGGGCATGGTGAAGAATTCTTTGCCCTGACCGAACAGGTGGTTGAAGCGCTGGCCGATGTCACGGGCCATTTCCACGTGCTGGATCTGGTCACGACCGACCGGCACCTTATGGGCGTTGAACATCAGAATGTCCGCCGCCATCAGCACCGGGTAGCTGTACAAGCCCATGGTGATGCCGGCGTCCGGGTCTTCGCCGGTTTCGACGTTCTTGTCCACCGACGCCTTGTAGGCGTGGGCACGGTTGAGCAGGCCCTTGGCGGCGACGCAGGTCAGCAACCAGGTCAGCTCGGGAATTTCCGGTATGTCGGACTGGCGATAGAAGGTTACGCGGTCCACGTCCAGGCCACCGGCCAACCAGGTCGCGGCGATTTCCAGACGCGAGCGCTGGATGCGCAGCGGGTCATCGCATTTGATCAGGGCGTGGTAGTCGGCCAGGAAGTAGAACGAATCGGCATTGCTGTCACGGCTGGCAAGGATCGCCGGGCGGATGGCCCCGGCGTAGTTGCCCAGGTGCGGCGTGCCGGTGGTGGTGATGCCGGTGAGGATACGGGTACGAGTCGTCATGGGTAATCGCTTGTCAGACTGCAATCAATTCGAAAGACGCGGCAGGATCAGATCCTTGAGATCGGTCAGCTTGCCATGAAAAAAGTGTCCGCATTCTGCCACTTTCAGCAGCTCATGGGGGCGCTCGAGTTTCGAGGACCAGTCATAGACAGCTTGTGGATCGATGACTTCGTCGGTTTCCGGCTGGATCAGGGTCAACTCGCCGTGCTGCGGCAGTTGATCCTGATCGCCCAGGCGCATGACCGCTGGCGCAATCATGAACAAATGCTTGAGCTGTTCGCCCTTGGCTTCCAGTCGTCCGCCGAGACTTGCTGCAACAAAACCACCGAAGGAGAAACCGAACAGGGTCAGCGGCAAATCTGGATGTTTGGCCCGCAGCCATTCGGCGACCGCTTGAGCATCGTCAACTTCACCCGTGCCCATATCGTGGGTGCCTTCGCTGGCACCGACGCCGCGATAATTGAAGCGCACAGTAATCAAACCGGCATCGCGCGCGGTGCGCTGCAAGGTCGAGACGACTTTGTTGAGCATGGTGCCGCCCTGCACCGGATTAGGATGGCAGATCAGCGCCAGGCCGCGGGGCTGCTCGTTATCCAGGCTCTCGTTATTTAAGTACAGGGCTTCCAATTGGCCGACCGGGCCATCAATCACTACAGGGGTTTCGCGCATAAGCAAGGAAGGAACTCCGTGACCTCTAATCGGGTCGACTCGTCTAGCAAATTGTCTGTGCCAATCTATTGCGAGTGAATCGCGGTATACAGCGCAGGTTCGAGCCGTTAACGTAAAGCAAAGCCGTTTATAGAGGAAGGACTCGTGGAACACTCGCTCTTAGTTTGGTTGTTACCGACTCTTGCCCTGGTTGTGGGTGTCGCCATTGGATTCCTGATCGCTCGCCTGGTGCCGAATGCCGCTCCGAGCAGCACACAACGTCAGCTGGATGACGTTCAGGAACGTTTCGACAGTTATCAGAACGAGGTGGTCACCCACTTCAACAGCACTGCAACCCTGGTCAAGAAACTGACTCAGAGCTATCAGGAAGTGCAGGATCATCTCGCCGAGGGTGCCAACCGCCTGGCCCTGGACGAGCAGACCCGTCAACGCTTGCTGGCCTCCCTGCACGCCGATGCGGCAGTGGCCCCACGGGAACGCCTGACGCCACCGCGCAATCAGGAGCCGCCTCGCGATTACGCCCCCAAAGCCCCGAACGCGCCGGGCATGCTCGATGAGCATTACGGCCTGAAGAAGTAATCAGGTTTCGCGCGATACAAAAAAGCCCGCCCGATCTGTTAAGGATCGGGCGGGCTTTTTTACGCCTGGGGTTCAGTCAGGCTGTTACTGGTACTGCTGAGTCGGCTGCTGATATTGCTGACCCGGAATCGCCTTCAGGTTGACCTCGACCCGACGGTTCTGCGCCCGGCCATTGACGTCGCCGTTATTGGCAATCGGGTTATCCGGCCCGGCACCGCGAGCCGACAGGTTGGCACCGCTCACGCCTTGCGACGTCAGGTAAGTCGCCACGCTCTGGGCGCGACGCTGGGACAGGTCCATGTTGTGCTGGCGGCTGCCGGTGCTGTCGGTGAAACCGACGATCTCGATCTGGTTCTGACTGAACTCCTTGAGCGAGCCTGCCAGATTGTTCAGCGGCTGGTAGAAGCTCGACGCGATATTCGCCGAATCGGTAGCGAAGGTGATGTTGCCCGGCATGATCAGTTTGATCTGATCGCCCTGGCGCTGCACTTCCACCCCGGTGTTGGCCATGCTGGCGCGCAGCTTCTTCTCCTGCTGGTCGGCGTAATACCCGTAACCAGCGGCGGAAGCACCGACCACGGCAGCGCCAATCAGCGCGCCCTTGCCACGGTTGTCGTGACCGATGGCGGCACCGGCCAACGCACCGGCCAGAGCGCCGAGGCCGCCGTATTTGGCGGTTTTACTCATGCCCGTGGAGCCACCGTCGGCCTGCCCCTGATTGTCGTAAGGGTTAGGCGAGGCGCAGCCAGACAACAAGGCCACGGCAGTAGCGACAATAATCAAACGACGCTTGGTGAACATGAAGAGCTCCTGATTTTTGCATTCTGTGGTGCAACGGACCAAGGCATTAAACCTTTGCGGGCGTTGGATCATTGCGGATGAAAAAAATTCCGCGACGCCCCTTACAACAGCAGAAATCATGCCCGCACAAAAGGGTTCTCGCGCATTTCATCGCCCAGACGCGTGTCCGGACCATGCCCGGTCACCACCGTCGCCTCTTCATCGAGGGTGTACAGCCGCTGCTTGATCGACCGCACGATGGTCGCCTGATCGCCACCCCACAAATCCGTGCGCCCTACCCCGCGACGAAACAACGTGTCACCGGCAATCAGCAGCTTAGCCTCTGAAAACCAAAAGCTCATGGAGCCCGGCGTATGACCCGGCGTGTGCAACGCGACGCCGCACCCGCACGCCAGTTCTTCATCATCGGCCAACCAGCGATCCGGCGACGGCACCGGCGTGTAAGGCACACCGAACATCTGGCACTGCATCTCCAGGTTGTCCCAGAGAAATTGATCTTCTTTATGCAAATGCAGGGTTGCGCCGGTTTTCTCCTTCAACTGACCAGAAGCCAGGAAGTGATCGAGGTGCGCGTGGGTGTGAATGATGCTGACCACCTTCAGGCCCAGTGCGTCGAGGCGCGCGAGGATCAGTTCGTGATTGCCTCCAGGATCGACCACGATGGCCTTCTTGGTGATCGGATCGCCGATGATCGTGCAGTTGCACTGCAGAGGGCCGACGGGGAAGGTTTCGCGGATGAGGGCTGTATTCGGGGTTTGCATGGGTTTAATCCTGGTGCCAAGGCTGGGTACTGCGGTTGTGATCCGCAAAATTGATAGGTTATCCTCGCGCCGCGCCTATTTTGAAACAAGACGGCAGGAAGCCAATGCCCCCTTCAATGGAACACGTGCTCGTCGATAAAAGCGTCCTTTTTCTGGACCCGGACATTATCAACCGCATTCGCGGCAAGAAGGGTCTGCCCTTTATCGCTCACTCCGATCTTCTGGAGCTTCAGTCCCTGACAAAGGGGCACGAGCAGGTCCACAAAAACGCTCGACAATTTTTCCAGCTTTTCGCCGGCCAGCCTTCGCGACCGCACCGCGCGCTCCCCAAAGGTACAGCACTGCGTCCCGGCGATTTACTGGCCGAATGCGCTTTCGATGGCCAACCGATCTTCGCGCTCAAGCGAACGACGGCGCCACAGGACCAGACCAAGTCGGGTGACGCCGTCGACTTGTGCCGTCACTACGACCTGCTATTACTGACTTGCGATGAGGCGCAACTCATTCAGTGCAAAGCCGCTGATGCCAGAGCCATACGCTGGATCGGCCGCGCGCCGATCGTGCCTTTCGACCAGCCCATGACGCCCCTCGCCACGGCCGATCGTCTTATCCAGAATAAAGGCGCAAGTGTCACGGAAGGTTCGGTGGTAACGACGTCAAGCGGCCGCCGATTAACGCTTGGCAAGTCCATCAGCTCCGGTGGCGAAGGGACGATCTATGCCGTGGCGGGCAACGCAGAAGTGTGCAAGATCTATCACACAGGAAAGCTCAGTATCCGGCGCCGCGAGAAGATCGAGCTCATGGTGACACGCCGAATCGTTGCGCCTGGCATTTGTTGGCCGACCGAGTTGGTTTTCAATGCTGATCAAGAGTTTGTTGGCTATGTGATGCCTCGGGCGGAAGGGAAAACCCTTCAGACCTCGGTATTCGTCAAACCGTTATTGGCGAAAACGTTCCCGCGCTGGACGCGACGAGATCTGGTGAATGTCGCGATTGCGTTTCTGAAACAGGTGCAATACCTGCATTCGCTGAACATCATTGTGGGCGACATCAACCCCATGAACCTGCTCGTCACTCCGGACAGCAACAAGGTCTGGATGGTCGATACAGACAGCTTTCAGATCGATCATTTTCCCTGCGAAGTTGGCACCGTGCCATTCACCGCGCCTGAGATCCAGGGAAACAAATATGGCAAATACCTGCGTACAAAAGATCACGAGCTGTTCGCCATCGCCACCATGCTGTTCATGATCCTGCTGCCAGGCAAACCACCCTATTCCCAACAAGGTGGCGGAACGGCGTCCGACAACATCAAGAACATGAACTTCCCCTATCGATTCAAAAAGGACAGCGGCAAAGGCAAGGTAAGCGTCACGCCGGTGGGTACCTGGCAAAATATCTGGAGTCATTTGCCGTACCTGCTCAAACAGGCGTTCAGCAACACATTCGAAGATAACCAGCGTCGACCGATAGGTGACTGGTTGACGCTACTGGCTCAGTACGGCGAAGAGTTGCGCAAGGGCAAGCATTGCGATGAGCTGTTCCCCGCCGCTTTTCGTATCACCGACCCGGTTGAGGCTGTCTGCGGTAGCTGCAAAAAAACCTACACCGAATCCAGGGCCTGGCTTAAGAAAATGCAGGACTCGGGTAAATCGACTCGATGCGCAGACTGTCAAAAGGCGTCCAAACTGAAACACCTGGCCAGTGAAAGCCAAAAGAAAACCGAGCAGGCAGAGCAGCGAGCGGCGTCACCTCCGGCGGCGGCCATGTCTCGTCCCAATCCGCCGCCGGTACGTATGACAGCACCTGCACCTAAACGCGCCGTGCCTGCTTCTGCGCCAGCGCCTGCCCCCGTGCGCCGGACGCCGACACAACCGCAGCAGCAACCGACTTCCGCCCGACCGCAACCATATCGATCCGCGCCAGCACGCCCGCTCAACCAAGAGAGCATCGTTGTGCGCTGGTTCAAACGACTCTTGAAGCGTTTTTTGTAACGCTCAGCTCAAAAGGATAATCCCATGCAAGAAGACTATCTCCTTCGTCAGGAAGACCTCGCCGAAAACCCGACCACACGCGTGCCCGTTTGCCTCGTGCTGGACGTCAGCGGATCAATGGAAGGCGAACCCATCGCGGAACTGCATTCCGGCGTTCAGATGTTTTTCGAGGCAATTCGTGACGATGAGGTGGCGCAGTATGCCGCTGAAATCTGCATCGTGACCTTCGGTGGGACGGCGCAAAAAGTGCTGGATTTCGGCTCCATCAGTCGTCAGGACGTCCCTGCGTTGGTGGCATCGGGCATGACACCGATGGGGCACGCCGTGAGCATCGCTTTGGACTTGCTGGAAGCACGCAAGGAAGATTATCAACGTGCCGGCGTTGATTATTTCCAGCCCTGGATGGTCCTTATGACCGATGGCGAACCGACAGATGATATTAGCGAGGCGGCCGCTCGCGTGGCCAGCATGATCAGCAAACGCAAACTGACCGTTTTCCCGATCGCGATCGGTGCGGCGGCGAACATACAGTCGCTGGCACAGTTTTCCCCTACACGCCCGCCCCTGCGCCTCAAAGGTTTGCACTTCAGTGAATTCTTTGACTGGTTGAGCCGAAGTGTTTCGCGTGCGTCTCAGTCGACGCCTGGTGACGCGGTGGCGCTGGATATTAAAGGTATCGAAGCCTGGGCAAAGGTCTGAACCATGCCCGAGATCCCGGTAGATTTCAGCTGTAAAACGGCCTGCGCGTTTGTGGCAGGACGCTCGCACCTCAAGACTCATACGCCTTGCCAGGACTATGTCGCGGCCAGAGAGTCCAACGAGGTGACCTGCATTTCATTGGCCGATGGGGCTGGCTCAAAAGCCAGATCCGACATCGGCGCCCAAGTAGCGGTTACGGCTACCCTGGCCTTTGTCTGCAAAAACTTTGAAAGCCTCTGGCAAAACATGGACAAACACAATGCGAAGGCAGCCCAGCGACTGGTTAATCGCTGCCTGGACGCGTTCAGACGCAAATCTGCAAAGCTCGGCGGCGATATCAACGACCTGGCCTGTACCTTGTCGTTTGTCGCTTACTCACGAGGCCGCTACCTGGCAGGCCACTTGGGCGATGGCGTCATCGCAAGCGTTGATGCGGACGGACAACTTCAGGCCCTTTCTCATCCAGAAAATGGCGAGTTCGCTAATACCACCCTGTTTCTGACTGACCATAAAGCGGCATCGCGGCTCAGGTTGTACCGTGGGCAAATCGAAGCCCTGACTGGCTTCGCGATCATGAGCGACGGGACCGCAGAAAGCCTCTATCACAAATCCAGCGGTGTCCTCGCCTCGGCGGTCCAGAAGCTGCTGGAGTGGAATGCAACGTTGCCCAGAAAAAAAATGAGGGAAGTGTTGGGTGACAATCTACAACACTCCATTGCCAGTAAAACCGGAGATGACTGCTCCATAGGCTTACTGTCAATTCTGAAGCACTCCATCGACGTGGGGCAGACATCCGGATGTGACTGTCTCAACGGAGAAATGACCGAAAACCTCTGACCGCAAGACCCAACTTGTTTCGGAGGTCTTCAAACGGCGATTACTGCAATACGCCCAACTCTTTCGCCCTGGCCACCGCCTGCGTACGCCGTTCCACCCCAAGCTTGCTGTTGATATGGCTGGCATGGGTTTTCACCGTGTGCAGCGAAATAAACAGTTGATCGCTGATTTCCTGATTCGAACAGCCTTGGGCGATCAGTCTCAGGACGGCCATTTCCCGCGCACTGAGTTGTTCCGCCGCGGCGGATGACTCTGCTGCGGGACGGGCTGTCACTGCCGGAAGTTTTTCTGAAAGGCTCAATGAAACGGGAGTCGGCACACCGAGTTGAAGCTGGTTACGCAGCCAGTCCGGATGTTCAGCCAACAACCCGTCAAACGGTTGCAGCCCCCCACCGGCCGCCGCCTCCAGGGCTTGAGCCAGCACTTTGCGGGCCTCGGGTTCGCGCCCGCCCCCCAGCAACAACGTCACTTTCTGAGTCAACGCCATCACGCAGAGCATCTGCCTGCCGGTTTGCTGCCCATGCTCAAGCAACGTATTCAATCGTCCTTCGGCCAGCATCGGCTGCCCTTGAATAACCTCCAGCAAGGCCTGCTGCAACTCGATATGCAGCGGCAGTTGCGGATGGAACTCAGGAGGCGCTGCAGCGTGTTCGCCGTTATAGGTCTGGCCCAAGCGAGCGAGCCAGGCTTCGGCCAGATCGGTACGACCCTGGGCTAGCCAGAGCTCGCATTTGACCAGCGTAATCATCGCCAGGTAGTAAATCGGCGGTACGTCCCAGATGTGCATCAAACGCTCGGCTTCCGCGAGTTCGGCAAAGGCTTTGGCAAATTCGCCACTGCTGCCCTCAAGCCTGGCAATCACGCAGTGACCGATCAATACGCTGATGTCGCGACAGGCTCGCGCTTCACTCAAACCGGCTTGCAAACGTGCCCGTGCAGCTTGCGGTTGCAAGCGCAGGGCCAGTAAAAAGCCCTCGTACAAGGTCAGTCGGGCGCGCACCGCATAGAGCCGTTGCGGGGATAACTGTTGCAGGCGTTGCAGGCCCTGACGCACTTCATCCAGCGAACGAAGAATTTCCCCTCGCGCTTGCAGCACGCGAGCGCGGTCGTAATGGGCCAGCGCTTCGAACAGCGGGTTGCCAACCCGTTGCGCCAACTCCAGAGACTCACGGTTCAACCCGCGTGCGCGCCACAAGTCGCCGTCGGCAATGGCCAGGTTGGACAGGGTCGAGAGGCACATCAGGCGTTGCCCGTAGCGTTTGGCCGGCAGGCTCTCCTGCGCTTCGGTGCAATAGAGCAACGTCAGTTCGCGATTGCCGCGCCCGCGAGCGATGATTCCGCTCAGGGCCAGCCATTGCGCCAGCATGGATTTCTGCGCAGTGGCTGACGGGGCCGGCAGGAAGCGGCTCAAATGACTGGACAGTTCCTCGGCGGCGTCCAGCTGACAAGCCAGCCCCAATGCCCAGCTGTACAGCACGATCAGCCGTGGCGTGCTGACCAGCAGGCTGTCGGGCAAGTCCATTTTCCAGCGCAGCAACATGCCAACGTTCTGTTCGGCCAGCAGTTGTTCTTCGGAGAGGTTCTGGACCAGGTTCGCCGCGACATCCAGGTGCCCGGCACGCAACGCCTGCTCGACCGCCTCATCGAGCAGCCCCTGGGCATTGAACCATCGACAGGCGCGCAGGTGCAGGGTGGCCGCCGGCACGATCGCCTGAGCGGTAGGCCGGGTGCGCAGCAGGTCGGAAAACAAATGGTGGTAGCGATACCAGTGACCCTGTTCGTCCAGCGGCACCAGGAACACCTGATGGGCCAGCAGAAAACGCAGGATCTCGGCACTGTCATGGGCTTCGCGAACGGCGTCGCACAGTTCGCTGCAAAAGCGTTCCTGGGGGGCGGTGTCGTAAAGGAATGACTGCACCTCGGCGGGCAGACAATCGATGACTTCTTCGAGCAGGTAATCGCGGATCAGCCCTTCCCCGCCATGCAGCGTCTGCGGCAAAGCACCCTGGGTGCCCGCTTCGGACGCCGCCAACAGCCAGAAACGCAGTCCGGCAACCCAACCTTCGCTGCGCTGGATGAGGCTCTCCAGCGCTTCGCCGCGCAAGGAACTGCTATGACGATCAAGCAGGGTCAAGGCTTCATCGTGAGTCAGGCGCAAGTCCTGTTCATTCAACTCGAGCAGTTGCCGTGACAGCCGCAGGCGCGCCAGATGCCAGTCCGGCCGCTGCCGACTGGTGACCATGACCAGCAAGCCGTCAGGCAGGTGATTGAGGAAAAATTGCAGGCAGCGATCGAGAACCGGGCCCTGAGCCAGATGGTAGTCATCAAGCACCAACAGCAGAGGCGTACTCGATGCCAGGTGCACGGCCAGCTCATCGAGCAAACCGTCCAGCCATTCTTCAAAAGCAAACGGCTGATGCCGCTGCCGCATTTTCAGCAGCCCCAGGGACTGGCTGCCGAGTTGCGGATAATAGTCCTGGAGGCCTTCGAGCAACCGCTCAAGAAAACGCCCTGGATCGCTGTCTCGCGGACTCAACCCCAGCCACAGACTTTGCCAGTGAGCCGGCAAGCCCTGACAGAACTCCACGGCCAACGAACTTTTGCCAAACCCCGCCGGTGCGCTGACCAGCAACAGCCTGCCACCAAGCCCCGCACTCAGGCGCTCGCACAGACGAGGCCGCAGCACATGGCCGTCGGGCAACGGAGGCCGAAAAAAGCGCCCGGCCAGTGCCGCGACGGCAACGCTTGCAGGGCCCGGGTGTGGGGACAGATCAGTCATGGCCGGCTCTTGTTTGAATGGCGGTTGGCGGCGTTGCAGATGTCCGCAGCCTAGCGGTAAACGAAGAGGGAATGAAGGTTATTGCTACAAATGGCTACAAAAAGCCTACGAACAAAAAAACGCCCCGAACCAGTCGGGGCGTTTTTCGAGGATGCGGCCTCTGTTCAGTTCCGCTTAGCGAACACCCTCTTGGCGCAGCGCAGCCGGAGTGAAGTCGCTGGTGGTGGTGGTGAAGCCGAAGTCATACGCCGATTTCTCTTCGTTCTTCATGCCCAATGCCAGGTAGCGGCCCGATTGCAGGTCGTACAAGGTTTCCAGGGTGTACCACGGCACCTGAACGTTGTAGTAGTTCTGGGAGTGAGCTTCCGCCACACGCCACAGTTGATTACGACCGTCGTAGTGGTCGATCACGGCCGCCTGCCAGGTGTCTTCGTCGATGTAGAAGTCACGCTTGGCGTAGATGTGACGCTGACCTTCCTTCAGGGTCGCAACCACATGCCAGACCCGGCGCAGCTCGTAACGAGCCAGGTCCTGGTTGATGTGGCCGGCCTTGATGATGTCGTCGTACTTGAGTTGAGGCGAGTCGAGCTTGTAGCTGTCGGAGGCGATGTACATCTCTTTCTTGCCTTCGAGCTTCCAGTCGTAACGATCCGGCGCGCCGTTGTACATGTCCAGGTTGTCGGAGGTACGCAGGCCATCCGCCGCAGTACCCGGCCCGTCATAGGACACTTGCGGTGCGCGACGCACGCGACGTTGACCGGCGTTGTAGACCCACGCCGAACGCGGCTCCTTCACCTGGTCGAGGGTTTCGTGTACCAGCAGCACACCACCGGCCAGACGTGCCGGCGCGGTCACTTTCTGCTTGAAGTAGAACAGGATGTTGCCCGGGTTCGCCGGATCGTAATCCTTCATCTTGTCGCGGAACACGAACTGGTCCTGGAAGTACACCAGGCTGTACGAGCCATTCGGTTGTGGCGTGGCCTGGGTTACCAGGCGGGTCACGCTGCCGCCGCGATAGCGGGTGATGTGGTTCCAGATGACTTCAACGCCGGTCTTCGGGATCGGAAACGGAACTGCGGTTTCGAAGTTTTCCAGGCCGTTGCCGCCAGACACCAGGTTGGTGCTGGTGGCGTTTTTCTTGATGGAGGCAAACACGGCATCCGGCACGGTGGCGCCGCGATGGGACGGGTAGACCGGAATCTTGAAGGTTTCCGGGTAGCGCTTGAACATCGCGTACTGGCCCGGTGCGAGCTTGTCCTTGTACTGGTCGACGTTCTGCGCAGTGATGGTGAGCAGTGGTTTTTCACTGGAAAACGGGTCAGACAGGAAACCTTTGCCGTCGACAGCGCCGGCGTTTTTCGGCAATGGTTTCCAGGCCGGAATCGAACCGTCAGCATTGCCGGCCATTTCGGCGCCCATCGGGGTCAGGCTCTTGCCCAGTTTGTCCGCTTCGGCCGCAGGGACCGCCGCCATCACGCCGGTCGCCAGCAGCGAAAGTCCCAGAACACCGACTTGGAACAGACTCTTGGTTATTTTCATAGGTGTGTTCGTCCTGATAATCAGTGCTTAGAAGTTCACGCCGAAGCTGAGCGCAACGAAGTCGCGGTCATCCACGGTGGTGTACTTGCCGTCGAAGAAGTTGGTGTACGCCAGGCTTGCGGTGTAGGTGTTCTGGTATTCGGCATCAACGCCCAGGCTGACCGCTTTGCGACCTTCCTCGAAGTTGCCGCCAGGGCCTGGCGAGTAACCGCTCACGTCATGGGACCAGGCCACGTTCGGCTTGAGGTTCACACCGGCGAACACGTCGTTGTAGTCCCAGATGGCACGACCGCGGTAGCCCCAGGAGTTTGCGGTGGTGAATCCGTCGTTTTCACAATAGCGGCTCACGTTGTTTTGTGGTCCACCGGCCAGGGTGCCGCTGTTCAATGTCTGGCACTGACCACCTGGCAACGGGCCCGGGCCGTAGCTCGGGTCACGACCGTAACGCGCTTTGGAAGTGCTTTCCAGACCGCCAACGTGAGTAAAGCCGACCTCGCCCACCAGGATCAGTCGCTCGGCGCCCATCACCTGGTCGAAGAAGTGAGTAAGGGTCGTCTGGAGCTGGGTCACTTCCTTGCGGCGATAGCCTTGTTGATCCTGCCCTGGCGTACCCTGGAGCACGGAAACGTTAGGGTTCAGAGGCGTCAGACCGGAAAAGAGAATGTCGGTGGTGTTGAGCTGAACCGGCGCATTCGGCCGGTAGCTGACTTCACCACTCCACGCAGTACCTGTCGGTAACGTGGTGGAGAAGCTCAAGCCATACAGGCGAATATCTTCAGGGTACTCGACGTAGTAGCTGGAGTTACCGGCCACTGCCAATGGCAACAAAGTCGGTGCCAGGTTACGCGCGACAGCGAGAGGAACACCCCTGGCCACCAGCGAGCCCACCAGGCCCGCCGCGCTGTAAGCGCTCGCCGGAGCACCTTTGCCGCTGAAAATCGGCGCACGGCTGTGGTAGTTCATGAAGTAGGCGCCGAACTCGGTGTCCAGCGGATCGAACATGTATTTGAAGGACACGCCAAATTGACCGCTGTCACGGGCATCGCGATCCGGACCGCGACGAACGATGACACCTTCATCCGGGTCACCCCAGGTCACGCCCCTGGCAGCCAGGGTGTTGATGCTGGCATTACGCAGCGAAGCCGGCAGCCTCGCAGCCGTCAATGCGTTGTTGAGCCCGTTACGGGTGCGCAGTACCGCCAGGTTGTTGTCACAACCATCCGAAATCACGTCCGGTTGCGAGAAGAAGGTGCCGCAGTTGTCGGTAACGGTCTGGTCCCATTCAAGCTGGTAGAAGGCTTCGGTCGAGAGGTTCTCGGTGAGGCTCTGGGACACGTAGAACATGTTGACCGGGATCAGACCTTCCTTGATCTCGGCACCTGGTCGACGGAACGCGGACACGTCGATCGGGTTGATCGAGTTGATGCCGCCGCCGATGAAGGTACTTTCACCCCAACTCACTACTTGCTTGCCCAGACGCACGGAGCCCGGCTGATCGGCAACGGAGTAGTTGTGGTAGACGAAAGCGTCGAGGATCTGGCCGCCGGAGGACTGGGCGCCTTCCTTGCGGTTGCTGTCGCTGATGTCCTTGAAAGGACGGCTTTCGTCCTTGAGTTCGAAGTCGTACCAGTATTTGCCACGGACGAAAACGCCAGTGTCGCCGTATTTCAATTCAAGGTCATGGATGCCCTTGAAGATCTTCGAGAAGGTTTTCCCGCTCTCGAAGTTCAAGTGACCGTCATCGGAAGTCTGGGAGAGGCCGCGACCACCGTTGTTGACGCCGATGAGGTTCTTGTTGGCACTCTCGGTAGACCAACTGGCACCGATCGACAGGGATGAATCGAACTGACCTTCGATTTCACCAACGTTGAAACTGACGCCGAATGCTGGCCCGGCGAGCGTAGAGGCAAGACTGACCGCCAGGGGCAGTTTCGCCCGGCGCCAGAACTGGTTTACTGATGTCATCGACGCTACTCCATGTGCATTATTGTTTTGGCAGTGAGTACTTCTAAAAACGCTGTGGATGACTGGAAGCCAAAGGGTCCCTAAGTCATTCCAAAGATGCATCGCCCCGTTTTGTGCGTTTGCCCCGTTCTTAAAAATCCTTGAGCGGACTATAGCCAGCAGGTAGTACTGCTTGATCCCTCTAAAGTGTGATTTGCAGCTGCCAGCCACTCTGGAACAGTCCTTTGCCAAGCCGACGCCCGTCGGCCCGGCAAGGATGGCTGAAAATTCAGATTAAACAAGCCAAGCGCTTGCTTGGTGGGGCTGGCGTGCCTTTCGGGCACGCCAAATGACGCTTAAAGCGTCGAGAGGAACGTGCTGTTGTTGGCTTGCCATTCGGTGATGTCGACGCGAATACGCTTCTTGTCGAGCTTGCCGACACTGGTCTTGGGAATTTCAGTAACAAGAGCGATCTGGCTCGGGATGGCCCACTTGCTCAGGTGCCCCAATTCCACGAATGGCTTGAGGTGCTCCTTCAACTCCTTCGCCCCGATCACATGGCCTTCGCGGACCACCAGCAGTGCAAACGGGCGCTCGCCCCACTGCGGATCGGCAATCCCCACCACTGCTACTTCGCGTACCGCCACGTGGCGACTGATCAGGTCTTCCAGGTCCAGTGAGGAGATCCACTCGCCGCCGGTCTTGATCACGTCTTTGATCCGGTCGCGAATATCAATCACACCCATGCTGTCCAGGGTCGCCACGTCACCGGTATGCAGCCAGCCCCCAGCCCAGAGCTCGGCGCCCTTTTGCGGTTCGTTGAAATAACCCTCGGTGAGCCACGGCGCACGCAGCACCAGTTCGCCTTGGGTCTCGCCATCGGCGGGCAGGAAGTTGCCATCGGTGTCGACGATCGCCGCTTCCACCAATGGCCCCGGCACACCGGCCTTGATCCGATACGTGGTGCGTTCGTCTTCGGTGCCGGCCATCAGCTCGTCGTTGAGGTGCGCGCACGAGATCAGCGGTCCGGTTTCCGACATGCCGTAAGCGGCGGTCAACTGAATGCCATTGGCCTTGGCGGCTTCGTACAACGTGCGGTTCAACGCACTGCCGCCGATCACAATTTTCCAGCCACCAAAGTCGGTACCTTGCGCGGCCTTGGAATTAAGGAGCATTTGCAGAATGGTTGGCACGCAATGGGAAAAAGTGACCTTCTCCTTGCGCCACAGTTCCACCAGATATTCCGGGTCGTAACGGCCGGGATAGACCTGCTTGAGCCCGAGCATGGTCGCCACATACGGCAGGCCCCAGGCGTGCACATGGAACATCGGGGTGATCGGCATGTAGACGTCGTTGGTGCCCAGCAAACGTACGCTGTCGATGGCACCCATGATGGTCGACACGCCCATGGTGTGCAGCACCAGTTGCCGATGGGTGAAGTACACGCCTTTGGGATTACCGGTGGTGCCGGTGGTGTAGAACGTGGTCGCGACCGAGTTTTCGTCGAAGTCCCGGAAGTCATACTGAGTGCTGGCAGCCGCCAGCAACTGTTCGTACTCGCCGATCAGGTTCGGCAAGTCGGCGGTTTTTTCCGGGAGGTCAGTCAGTAGCAGGGTTTTTTCCACCGTGGTCAGGTGCCCGGCAATGGCCTGGTACAACCCGACGAACTCGCTGTTGACCAGCACAAAGCGGTCCTCGGCGTGGTTCATGGTGTAGAGGATCTGTTCCGGCGACAGGCGCACGTTAATGGTGTGGATCACCGCGCCGATCATCGGGATGGCGAACATGCATTCCAGATAACGATGGCTGTCCCAGTCCATCACCGCCACGGTATCACCAGCCTTGACGCCGGCGGCCGTCAGCACGTTGGCCAGCCTTGCAACCCGTTCAATCAGGGTCGGATAGCTGTAGCGCAACTGGTCGCGGTAAATGATCTCGCGGGTTTTCTCATAGCGAGCGCCGGACATCAGCAGCCGTTTAATCAGCAGCGGATACTGGTAAGCGCCTTCGGCTGGGGGGATAACGCGAGTCTGCAACATAAGTGTCCCTTTTCTGACTGCACGGTCGTGGCTGAAAGTAAGCACTCTAGTGCCCTTGGTCGCCCGCCAAATCAGCCAAAGGAATGATTTGTAACCTCGGACAAATGCTAGCGTTGCGCCGGCATTTGCACGAATCGCCGAACTCACTCCTTTTTAGGAGCCTGCTGCTGGCGAATAAGACGACGCGGTTCGCCAGACACACCGCCTTCGCTGGCACGCCAGCTCCTAGGGCTGCGATCGATCAATGCATCTCGGTGAACGCGAGTTTTACACCGATGGCGATCAGCACGGCGCCCATGGTCCGGTCGAACCAGTGACCCATGCGGGCGAAACCGGCGCGTACGCGTTGCTGGCTGAACAGCATCGCCACCAGGCAGAACCAGAAAGCCGTGGCCGCCGCGAGGTAAACCCCGTAACCCGCCTGCACCGCCAACGGCGTATGCGGATTGATCACCACGGTGAACAACGACAGGAAGAACAGCGTGGCTTTCGGGTTCAGACCGTTGGTCACGAAACCCGACGTGAAGGCGCCGCGAGCCGTGCGCTCACCCGCTTCCTTGTGCAGATCGTCAGCCGCAGATTGGGCCGGTTGCGCGCGCAGGGCCTTGAAGCCGATGTACAGCAAATAAGCGGCAGCCGCCCATTTCAAGGCATTAAACAACACGATCGACTGGGACACGATCAGGCCGATGCCGAGCAGCGAATAGCCAACGTGCAGGAAAATCGCCGTGCCGACACCCAGCGCCGTCCAGGTACCCGCTTGACGACCATGGGTCACGCTCTCTCGCACCACCACGGCAAAGTCCGGGCCGGGGCTGGCCACGGCCAGCAAGTGAATCAGGGCAACGGTCAAAAACTCTGTCCAGTACATGGGGGGATCCTTTTGGCCAAGCGGAACTGTTTGTTTCATCTGTTAGGCTCGGCAGATTACGCCTACAGTTCACTGCACAAAAGGTACAGTTGATGACGACCACTCACCGCGCCGTTTTCCTCGACCACCCGTCCCTGGACCTGGGTGACCTCGACCTCAGCCCGCTGCAGGAGTGTTTCAGCGACTTACAACTATTCGCCCAGACCACGCAAGACCAGGTGATCGAACGCCTCAAGGGCGCCACCGTCGCCATCAGCAACAAGATTCTGATCGACGCCGCCGCCATCGCTGCCAGCCCCGAGCTGAAGCTGATCCTGATCACCGCCACCGGCACCAACAACGTTGACCTCGCGGCTGCCCGCGCCCACGGGATTACCGTCTGCAACTGCCAGGGTTACGGCACGCCATCGGTGGCGCAGCACACGATCATGTTGCTGCTCAACCTGGCCACGCGCCTGGCCGATTATCAGAAAGCCGTCGGTGAAGGCCGCTGGCAGCAAGCGAAACAGTTCTGCCTGCTGGATTACCCGATTGTCGAACTGGAAGGCAAAACCCTCGGTCTGCTCGGTCATGGCGAACTGGGCGGCGCGGTCGCACAACTGGCCGAAGCCTTCGGTATGCGCGTATTGCTCGGCCAGATTCCCGGGCGCCCTGCCCGGCCGGATCGTTTGCCACTGAATGAGCTGCTGCCGCAGATTGATGCGCTGACCCTGCACTGTCCGCTCAACGAACACACCCGCCACTTCATCGGAGCCCGTGAGCTGGCTTCGATGAAACCCGGTGCGTTCGTGGTCAACACCGCACGCGGTGGTTTGATCGACGAACAGGCGCTGGCCGATGCCTTGCGCAACGGTCACCTGGGTGGTGCGGCCACCGATGTGTTGAGTGTCGAGCCGCCGACCGCTGGCAATCCGCTGCTGGCCCATGACATTCCACGGCTGATTGTCACCCCGCACAACGCCTGGGGCAGTCGCGAGGCTCGGCAGCGAATCGTAGGCCAGTTGACCGAAAACGCTCAGGGATACTTCAGCGGTAAAGCGCTGCGGGTCGTCAGTTGATAAACTGCGGCACTTTTTTTCACAGGAGCAGAGTATGGATCCGCGCAGTGAAGTACTGCTTCGTCAGGCCGAGTTATTCCAGGGTTCGGTGCTGCTGGCCGGTTTGCCCGCCGATGACCTGCTGGGCCGTCTGCCCGACGCTCATGGCTGGTGCTGGCATGCCGGCGATCAAGCAGCGCTGGATGCCCGCTTCGCCGAGCGCAGCCATTTCGGTGTAACTGTACCGGAGCGCGCGTTCGACACCGCCGTGGTGTTTCTGCCCAAGTCCAAGGACCTGACCGACTACATCCTCAATGCCCTCGCCTCAAAACTGGCCGGTCGTGAACTGTATCTGGTGGGTGAAAAACGCAGCGGCATCGAAGGCGCGGCCAAGCAACTGAACCCCTTCGGCAAACCGCGCAAGCTCGACAGCGCGCGGCATTGCCAGCTCTGGCAGGTCACCGTGGCCACTGCACCAGAAGCCAAATCGCTGGAAAGCCTGGCCGAGACGTATGAGTTGCCGCTGGCCGAAGGTCCGCTGAAAGTCATCAGCCTGCCGGGCGTGTTCAGCCACGGGCGGCTGGATCGCGGTAGCGCGTTGCTGCTGGAACATCTCGACAAGTTACCGAGTGGCCATTTGCTCGACTTCGGTTGCGGCGCGGGCGTGTTGGGTGCGGCGGTCAAGCGGCGTTATCCACACAACCAGGTCACCTTGCTAGATGTGGATGCGTTTGCCGCTGCCAGCAGTCGATTGACATTGGCTGCCAACGGGCTGGAAGCAGACGTCATCACCGGTGACGGAATCGACGCCGCGCCCATGGGTTTGAGCGCGATTTTGAGCAACCCACCGTTCCATGTCGGCGTTCACACCGACTACTTCGCTACCGAGAACTTGCTGCGAAAAGCAGCAAAACATCTGAAAAACGGTGGCGAACTGCGCTTGGTGGCGAACAGCTTCCTGAAGTACCAGCCGCTGATCGAAGAGCACCTCGGGGTGTGCGCAATCAAGGCTGAGGGACAGGGTTTCAGAATCTATCGGGCCAAACGCGGCTAGGCCTTCTTTAAAAAAGAGGCTTGCCCAATCGGATTTGCCTAGGCAGAATCCGCTCCGTCCTAGGGGAGTAGTCTCCCACGAGCGCCATGCTCGTCCGGCATACGTCAACATACTTGGTCAACAGACCATGGCGTATGCGACCCAAGCGTCCGCATCAGACGGATCGCAGGGTTTGACAAGACCTATGACACGAACACCTTACCCGGGGCGGGAAGGCTGTACGTGTCATAGCCGTGTCGACCCGCCCCTTAGGAAAACCCTGATGCTGGATTCATTTCTCGTTCCCACCGCAATCGTTGCCTTGGCCGAAATCGGCGACAAGACGCAACTGCTCGCGCTCATTCTCGCCGCTCGCTTTCGCAAACCCTGGCCGATCATCGCCGGCATCGTTGCTGCAACCCTGGCCAACCATGCGGCAGCCGGTGCGGTAGGCGCCTGGGTTGGTAGTTTCTTCTCGAATGCGATGCTGCACTGGATCCTCGCCGCGAGTTTCACCGCGACGGCGTTGTGGACCCTGGTGCCGGACAAGCTGGACGACGACGAAGCCAGCACCGCCCGCAAGTTCGGACCGTTCCTGACCACGTTGATCGCGTTTTTCCTTGCGGAGATGGGCGACAAGACCCAGGTCGCCACCGTGATGCTCGCTGCGCAATACCCGGAACTGTGGCTGGTGATTATCGGCACCACCGTCGGGATGTTGATTGCCAACGTGCCGGTGGTTTTGGCGGGTAACTTTGCCGCGGATAAATTGCCGCTCACCCTGATCCGTCGCCTGGCGGCGTCGGCGTTCTTCATCCTCGCCATTGTCGCGGTGTACAAGGCGATGCAGAGCAGCGGCTGGGTTTAACTCGGGACACTGATCGTTCCCACGTCGAGGCGTCGAACCGTCCGCGTGGGATCGATCAGAGACTCAGGACTTTTTGGCTTTCTCGTACAGCGGCATGACTTTCGGAATCGCCGCTTGCAACGAAGCAACCCGACTGGCCGACGCCGGGTGCGTGCTCATGAACTCTGGCGACGAACCTTGCGAAGCCTTGCTCATCTTGTTCCACAAGGTGATCGCCGCGTTCGGGTTGTAGCCGGCGCGAGCGGCCAGTTCCAGGCCGATCAGGTCCGCCTCGTTTTCATTGGAACGACTGTTGGGCAAGGTCATGCCGTAGTTGGCCACGGTGTCCGCCAGCGCCAGGCTGCCCTGACCCAGACCGAACAAGGCACCGGCGCCCTGCTTGGCCATTTCGATGCCGTACGCTTTGGACATTGCTTCACGACCGTGCTCGCGCAGGGCGTGGGCGATTTCGTGGCCCATGATCGCGGCGATTTCATCGTCGGTCAGTTTCAGGCTGTCGATCAGGCCGGTGTAGAAAATGATCTTGCCGCCAGGCCCGCAGTTGGCATTGAGTTCGTCGCTCTTGATCAGGTTGACCTCCCACTTCCACTGGGCCGAATCCGGTCGGAAAATCGGCGCCTGGGCAATCAGCCGGTCGGCAATGGCCTGGACACGCTTGGCCTCGCTACTGGTCTTGTCCAGCACGCCTTTACTGCTCGCCTCGCCGACGGTCTTTTGATAAGACTGGGCGTACATCTGATTGACCTGATCGGTCGACAGCATGCTGAACATGTACTGTTTGCGCTCAACGCCCACTGCGCCACCGCTGGTGGTGTTGACCGACTGACAACCCGCGAGCAGCAGACCTGCGCTCAGCGCACACAAAACCAATGTCTTATTCATCAAAAATTTCTCTGAAAACATGCGGGGTATCCTAGGCGGTGAATTGTATCGGCGCCAGATACAACTGAGGTGTAGACGCACATTTCAGACAAAGCTCTCACGACTGTAGGAAAAACTCACCTAACAGCGCCCACCGCGGTCGATAACGGCCCGCAATGATTCATTTGCGACATCAACGCCTATAAAACAGCCAATTCGCCAAACCTCGCTCATGACCATCGACACTCCTGCCGATACAGCACCGCAGACGTCCTCTTGCGTGCGGAGCACCCATGAAATTCAAGTCGATCCAGTTTTCCGTGGCAGCCCTCGCCGGCGCCATCGTTCTTAGTGTCGTGGCTGCCCTGGTGCTGTACGCGCTGTTTTCCGGCGCCCGGACACAAGACATGGTCCAGGAGCGGACCCAGGCACAATTCGAACAAGTCATCGAACAGCGCCTGACGTCATTGGCGCAAACCCAGGTCAGCCAGATTCAGCGTGAGCTCGAAGCGCCCCTGCTGATTGCCGGCGGATTGGTGCGGGTCAACGCATTGATCGGCACACCGGGCGCCGATGGCCAGCCACAGTTGAGCCTGAGCCGTGAGCAATTGATCAGCCTGATCAAGGAAAACGTCACCAAGAACCCAAAAATTCTCGGCACCTACGTCGGTTGGGAAAAAAACGCTCTCGATCACAACGATGCGGCCTACGTCGACACCAAGGTGCTCGGCATCGACGCCAGCAACGGCCGCTTCCTGCCGTGGTGGTTCCGCAACGAAGATGGCAGCCTTGGCCTGGACAAACTGGTGGACGTCGACGACCAGAAAACCCTGTCCACCGGCGTGCGCGCCAGCGAGTACTACCTATGCTCGAAAGAAACCAAAAAATCCTGCGTGATCGATCCGGCGCCCTACAAGGTCGGCGACAAGATCGTCATGCTCGCCTCCTTTATTGAACCGATCATGCTCAACGGGGCCTTTCAAGGCATCGTCGGCGCCGACTTGTCGGTGAACTTCATTCAGGAAATGCTCCTCGGCGCGAACCAGAAATTGTACAGCGGCTCAGGTGTTATGGCCTTGATCGGCGGCAACGGCCGGATCGTTGCCTACACCAAGGACCCGAGCAAATTCGGCGAGAAAGTCAGCGACATCCTCGACAGCCAGCAGATCGCCAACATGGCCAATCTCAAGCGCGGCGAAGTCACCTATACCGTCGACAAGGCCCAGGGCCGGATCGAGTTGTACCTGCCGTTTGGCATCGGCCAGACCGACGCTCGCTGGACCCTCATGCTGCAACTGCCGTTGAACGCGGTGATGGCCGACCTGCAAACACTTCAGGGCGATCTGGACGCTCAGCGCAAGTCCGACACCTTTGGTATGGCCATGGTCGGTTTATTGATCGCGGGTATCGGTTTGCTGGTGATCTGGCTGGTGGGCCACGGCATTGCCCGGCCGCTGAAGCAGATGGTCGCCATGCTCGACGACATCGCTCAGGGCGAAGGCGACCTGACTCGCCGCCTGACCAGCGACCGCGCCGATGAACTGGGCTCGATTGCCAAAGGCTTCAACACCTTCCTGGCCAAGTTGCAGGCGATGATCACTCAGGTGGTGACGTCGGTGCAGAGCGTCAGCGACTCATCGGAACACACCGCCGACATCGCCATCCGCACCAACATTGGCGTGCATAAACAGATGGCCGAGATCGATCAGGTGGCCACGGCGGTGCAGGAAATGACCGCCACTGCCCAGGACGTGGCGCGCAACGCGACCCAGGCTGCGCAAGCCGCCAGCCATGCGGATAAGGCGGCGGCCCAGGGCATGCAGATTGTGCGCGATACGTCGAACTCGATCGGCGTACTGGCGGTGGAAATTGGCAAGGCCGTCAGCGTGGTACAGACCCTGGCCAAGGACAGCGAGAACATCAACGCAATCCTCACCGCCATTCGCGGAATCGCAGAACAGACCAACCTGCTGGCCTTGAACGCGGCCATTGAAGCGGCCCGTGCCGGTGAGCAGGGACGTGGTTTTGCGGTGGTGGCCGATGAAGTGCGCAATCTGGCGCAGAAAACTCAGAAAGCCACTGAAGAAATTCAGACCATGATTCAGCAGCTGCAACAAGGCACGCGCGATGTGGTGCGGGTGATGGAAGACAGCCAGAACCGCACCGACGAAAGCGTGCAGCATGCGGCGAAAGCGGCCGAGGCGCTGGAGACGATTACTCAGGCGGTGTCGGTGATCAACGACATGAACACGCAGATTGCCAGTGCAGCCGAGGAACAGAGCGCGGTGGCTGACGACATTAATCGAAATGTGATCAACATTGGGCAAGTGGCCAATGAAGTGGCTGGCGGAGCGGATGAATCGAGTGCGGCGAGTGCGGATTTGACCAAGTTGGCGGAACAGCAGCGGCGCTTGATTAATCAGTTCAAGGTCTGAGGCTCATGATCGTTCCCACGCTCTGCGTCACAGTGACGCGGAGCGTCCATGGCGGCATTCCCACGCGGAGCGTGGGAACGATCATTTGGTCAACCCGGAGTCAAACACTCCGGCGCATTCAGCTTCGGATCATTCACCAGATTCGCCAGCACCCGCTCGCGCAACGCCGCGGGCTCACTGGCGAGCAACGCCTGCAACGCATGCAATGGTGTTTCAGGATTCAGCCACGCCTCCTGCCCCATCGCATCGAGAATCAACGGCCGGCGCTGGCTCGCCGCCGGCTGCGTGATCACCGCTGTGCTAAGCCACACCTGCTCCTGCACCGGATACGCTTCCCAGATCGCTGCAAAGAACAGCGTCGAGCCCTCCCCTGGCGTCAACCAATACGGACGCTTACGAGTCGTGCCGCGCCACTCGTAAAAACCATTGGCTGGCAGCAGGCAGCGGCGTTCGCGCAGGGCCTGGCGAAACATCGGTTGTTCGGCGACGGTCTCGGCCCGGGCATGGGCTGGCGTGCGGGACAAATCGGTCAGCCACGGCGGCGTCAAACCCCAACGCGCCCGAGCCAACTCGCGCTGACCGTCAACGCCTGCACGCAGCATCAGCACCGAATCGTTGGGAGAAATATTCCACTGGGCCTGCTGATCGGCGGGGAAGCCAGGCAGGGCCGCGAAGGCGGGGTTCCAGCGAAACAGGGCATAACGTCCACACATGGGGCAACACGGCTCTCAATAAAACGAACGCCAGCCTAACAGACCAGCGTGCCGGGAAAACTGTCCGGTTCGTCGCCGGGCAGTGGCAGCGCGGCATTGTACGCGGTGATCAGCTCCCGGGCGTATTCGGCCTGGTCGTTATCCACCGACAAGCCCAGCAAGCCGTAAATCGGCAGTTCGCCGCTTCCACCGAGCAAATCACGCCCCACCAGATGCGCCTCGATGCCCTCGCTGGCCAGCATGCCTTGCAGCAACTCACCTTCCATCAGGTTTTCAGGCTCGTAGATTCGCTGCATAGACGCCCCTCACTCATTTTCGCTGAACACTTCGAGATGCCATTCCTCTCCGTGAACCTGCAACACAAACGTTATCGGCCGACAGCACACCTGACAGTCCTCGATATAGGTCTGATCGCCCCCGGACAGATCCACAGTTGTCTCAACCTCCTCACCACAATACGGACATTCATACTGCGCAGTTTCCAGCATCGCGGTCTCCCAGGTGACTTGTGCGTATAATCGCCGGTCTATTTGCAGGGCCATTTTTGTCTGGCTACCGCTTCAGACCGTGCCCTGTTGGTTTTCTATCAAAACCTTTACTTACCCTAGCCGTTTCTAACAAGAGAGCATGATGGGCGAATTCGATGCCATCCGACCGTACGACGACAGCGAAGTCCCAGCGGTGCTGGACCGGCTGCTCGGCGACAAGGCGTTTCTAGATATCCTCATCCACTTCCGCTTCCCGCGTTTTGCCGGTGCTTTCGGCTGGGCGCTCAAACCTCTTATAGCTCATCGGCTGCGCCGTGAGTTCGCTGGCATCACCTCCGTGGCCACGCTGCAGGATAAAGTCGAGATGTACGTCGACCACACCATCGAGCGCGCCACGGACGGTGTGACGTACACCGGCGTCGAGCAGTTCAAGTCCGGCAGCGCCTACCTGTTCATCGCCAACCACCGCGACATCGTGATGGACCCGGCCTTCGTCAACTACGCCGTATACCACGCCGGCCTGCCGACACCGCGCATCGCGATCGGCGACAACCTGCTGCAAAAGCCCTTCGTCAGCGATCTGATGCGCCTGAACAAAAGTTTCATCGTGCACCGTTCGATCACCGGTCGCCGCGAGAAAATGGCGGCGTATCAACTGCTGTCGGCCTACATCAACCACTCGATCCGCAACGATTGCGCCTCGATCTGGATCGCCCAGGCCGAAGGCCGGGCCAAGGACGGCGACGATCGCACCGAGTCGGCCATCCTCAAGATGTTCCACATGAGCCGCAAGGACGAGCCGTTCGGCGAGGTCATCCGCTCGCTGAACGTCACCCCGGTGTCGATCAGCTACGAATATGACCCGTGCGATCAAGCCAAGGCTCGCGAGCTGTTCATCCGCGCCAGCACCGGCAGCTACTGCAAAGTGCCGGGCGAGGACGACGTGAGCATCGCCAAGGGCATCACCGGCTACAAGGGCCGGGTCCACGTAAACTTCGCCTCGCCGATCACCGAGCTGTTCGACGACACCAAGCAATTGGCGATCGAAATGGACCGGCAGATCCTCGGCGGCTACCGCCTGTTCCCGGTGCACTACCTGGCCTATGCCCAATGGAAAGACGCCGACCCGCAATTGCAGGTCCCGAAAGCTGCTGAGGTGTTTGCGGCCGACGAACTGGCCAAAGCTCAGGAGCAATGGCAACAGCGTCTTGACGCTTGCCCGGAGGAACATCGTCCGTTCCTGGTGCTGCAATACGCGACGCCGGTGCGCAATCAATACCGGGTGAAAGCAGGTTTACCGCTGTAAAGTTTTCTAGCTGGATACGACAACGGCGCCTTGGGGTGCCGTTTTTATTGCTGCGATTTTCGCGAATTCTACCGAAAGCCTGCCCAGCTGCCCTGCCTTTGCGACAAATAACGAAACATCTGGCCAAATGCTGCCCTGTGTCACGGCTCCGTCATCTGTATACGCCAGTCTGGCGCCCCTCGAAACCGACACGGATACCGTCATGCTGCACGCCGAAAACCAGGATCGCCTCTACCTCATCGCCCAGAGCGACGAACAACAAAACCTTGTTGGCAGCCTCGCCTTTAACGTTCAGGACCGCCACTGGCTGGTGTATTGCGCGTTGAGTGGGCATCAACATGCGGATTTGCCGGAGACGGATTTGTTGACTGGGGTGAGCGTGCTGGATTTTTATTCGCAAGCGGCCTGACACCGCTGAACCCCTGTGCAGACATGAAAAAACCCGGGGCCATTGCTGGCACCGGGCTTTTTGAATCCAGCGAACGTTTATTCGCCGAGAATCTGACCAATCGTCGGGTCCTTGAACAGACGCGTCAACGCATCACTCAACACATCACTGACCAGCTTGGTATTGGTCTCCTGATTCGGTGCCATACCAAAACGCTGATCCAGGGACGCACCGTAACGACCGCTGTAACGACGGTTGGCATTCTGCACATCGGAGCGGAAGGTTGCGCCGATGGTCGCTTCCGTCACGTACATGCCTTCTTTAGGCGACTGATACTTCAGCTCGGCCAGGGTCACGGTCAACTGCGGTGCATTCATCCCGTTGGACACCGGGGTGAAACCCAGCAAACGCACGGCTGCCTCAGCCTGAGCCTGCAACTTCGGCAGGATCTGCGCGCCCTGCACGGTGATCGCGCTGGTCTCAGGGTACAGACCGCCACGGGTCCCCAGGGTTGGCGACGGACGACCGTCCACCACCCGCACCACAACCTGCTGGCCATGGCCAACCGGCGCCAGCTGAGTCGTCAGCTTGGGTTCCGGATTCAGTTGTTGCGGGCTGTGGGCGCAGCCGACAAGGGTCAAACTGGTCACAGTGATCAAACCGAACAACAGGCGTTGCAACATGCGCTTCTCTCCAGAATCAGGCACAAACAGGCCAGCAGTATAGCGGTGGGCCACTGCGGGTAACTAGCACCTCACAGTGAATACTGAAATCTCTGACAAACCCATCAGACCGCGGTTCCTGTCACACATCTGTCACCACCCATACACTTTCAAGTCACGGTCCACTGGCAACCTTCACAGCAGTCACCCCACAAGGTACTTTGCCATGCGCTACCTGAGCTTGCTGTTCACCCCACGCCCTCTGCATCGCTGCTTCGCCCTGCTCGACCGCTATGGCCACTGCCAGGCTTTCAAACAGTGCAGCCTCCAGCCCATGGGCGATAGCTGGGTCGAAATCGAAGAAATCCGTCTCACTTGGTTGCACCATCCCCTGCCCCCTGGCGCCCGTGTCAGCCAGCGCCAGCCACGTGCGCGGGCTCATCAGTGGTTGACCACCTGACCGAACGCCTAATAAAAGTCATTAAACACAACCATTTCCCTGCGTTTCTTCGCTACAATCTCCCCCCGATTATAAGGACGTCTCCTGATCGGGCCTCGCAGCATCGTCAATGCGCTTGTATTGACACCCCGCACCGCCCACAGAGAGCCGCCCACACAGATCGAGTGAAGCTGGCGCGCTTGCTGTTTCTTGAGCAAAACCCCCACTTTGCGCGAATCTGCAGAGCTGTCATTACGCTCGGTTACTGAGCTGTTTGCCCGTTTTGCCTGTCATGTATTCCATGGCGGCAATCCATCCGGGCACGGTGCCAGGCTGGGACAGCCCTTTTTTGAGGTTCACGTCTTCAAAAGAGCGTGAAAAAAACGGGTTTTCACAACTTCACAAGAGTGTGGCGAGCAAATGAATAGTTTTGCGTCTGAATATGCACCATTAGCGTCTGAAACAGCCCAACGACACAGGACCGAGTACGCCTCGAACACCGGCGCCTGAAGCCTGTCCGCTACGGATTTGGTTGCACAAACGGATGTATCGACCATAAGTCGAATTGCCAGCCGCGCGTTGAAGTGAGTTCATGTAACTCTTTTAGACCCGGTCGGTAGCGTCCGTCGAAGTTGCGAAAAATTGCGAAGATTCGGACGTGGCGATACTGCCATGGGTACCTGGGGCATCACTGACACGCCCCTGAACGCCTGGCAGCCATGCCGACAATTTGGTGCTGCAGATTTTGGAGACGCGTTAAATGGCGCATAACGAAGCAGTCGACGTAGTACTGGTTGGGGCCGGCATCATGAGTGCCACCCTCGCTGTACTGCTCAAAGAGCTCGACCCCGCGATCAAGCTGGAAGTCGTCGAGCTGATGGATTCCGGTGCCGCGGAGAGTTCGAACCCGTGGAACAACGCCGGTACCGGTCACGCCGGGCTGTGTGAGCTCAACTACACGCCGCAGGCCACCGACGGCACCGTCGACATCAAGAAAGCCGCGCACATCAACACCCAGTTCGAGGTGTCGAAGCAGTTCTGGTCCTATCTGACCAAGAAAAGCACGTTCGGCTCGTGCAAGACGTTCATCAGCCCGGTGCCGCACCTGAGCTTCGTGCAGGGCGACGATGGCGTTTCCTTCCTCAAGGAACGCTTCAAGACGCTGAGCAAGCACCACGCCTTCTCGGACATGGAATACACCGAAGACAAGGCCACCATGGCCGAGTGGATGCCACTGATGATGCCTGGCCGGCCGGCCGACGAAGTCGTCGCCGCCACCCGCGTGATGAACGGCACCGACGTCAACTTCGGCGCCCTGACCAATCAACTGCTCAAGCACTTGACCAGCGCACCTGATGCCCAGGTCAAGTACTGCAAGCGCGTGACCGGCCTCAAGCGTAACGACAGCGGCTGGACCGTCAGCATCAAGGACGTCAACAGCGGCAGCTCGCGTGACGTCGACGCGAAATTCGTGTTCCTCGGCGCCGGTGGCGCGGCATTGCCGCTGCTGCAAGCTTCGGGCATCGAAGAAAGCAAAGGCTTCGGCGGCTTCCCGATCAGTGGCCAGTGGCTGCGTTGCGACAACCCGGAAGTGGTCAAACACCACCAGGCCAAGGTTTACAGCCAGGCTGCGGTGGGTTCGCCGCCGATGTCGGTGCCGCACCTGGACACCCGCGTGGTCGACGGCAATAAGTCCCTGTTGTTCGGGCCTTATGCCGGCTTCACCACCAAGTTCCTCAAGCACGGTTCCTTCATGGACCTGCCGATGTCGGTTCGCGCCGGCAACATCGGCCCGATGCTGGCCGTGGCGAAAAACAACATGGACCTGACCAAGTACCTGGTCAGCGAAGTGATGCAGTCGATGGAACAGCGTCTGGACTCGCTGCGTCGCTTCTACCCTGAAGCGAAAGCCGAAGATTGGCGCCTGGAAGTGGCCGGCCAACGGGTGCAGATCATCAAGAAAGACCCGAAAAAGGGCGGCATTCTGCAGTTCGGTACCGAACTGGTCGCGGCCAAGGACGGCAGTCTTGCCGCCCTGCTCGGCGCTTCGCCAGGCGCGTCGGTGACCGTTTCGATCATGCTGGAACTGATCGAAAAGTGCTTCCCGAACAAAGCGTCTGGTGAGTGGGCTGCCAAGCTCGCGGAAATCTTCCCGGCTCGCGAAAAAGTTCTGGAAACCGATGCTGCGCTGTATCGCAAGCTCAACGTGCAGAACAACGTCGCGCTGGAACTGGTTGAAGCCAGCAACGAGACCGAAAGCTACGCTTGATTCGGCCGCATAAAAAACGCCCCGTTCTCATTGAGAGCGGGGCGTTTTTTTATGGGCGGTGAAACAATTTTTGTGGCGAGGGGATTTATCCCCGTTCGGCTGCGAAGCAGTCGCCAACCGATTCAACAGACTGGTCACAAGTGCGGGGCCGCTTCGCGACCCAACGGGGATAAATCCCCTCGCCACAGAGACCTGGATCACCTCAAATACTGCGAGCCTTTTCAATCAGTTGGATGTACTCGGCCGCGTTGCGCTGGTCCTTGATCAGGGCGACGAAGTCTTTGCCGTGCTCATCCTTGCCATCCAGATCAAACCCGGCCTCGACAAAGAACGTCAGAAAACGCTCGAAGTCATCGATGCGCAGGCCACGGTAGGCCTTGATCAGTTTGTGCAGCGACGGCGACGTGGCGTCGACCGGTTCGAAATCGAGGAACAGCTTGATCTGCTCATCGCCGATCTCGTCACCAATCACTTGCTTCTTATCTTTACGCATTGCCGACTCCAGCTCGCAGACATTTCACGGGGCGGGCAGTTTACCCCTCCCCGGGCACAGGGCTCAACGCGGACGAACGCTGCCTGTGTGCAGATCGGCCCAGATATGGCCGTTGGCGTAGCTGAGGAACTGGCAATACACCGTGTCATTGCGCAACAAGTCGATCACCACCCGGTACTGGGCCATCGGGTAGAAGAGCGTCAGGGTTTTGCTCTTATCGTCGTAAATCGGCTTTTTCAGGCTTTTGCTTTCGCCATCGAAGTTGACCAGCACCTGGGTGATGGTCGCGCCCTTGTTCAAGGATTTGCCCTTGAGACGGATCTGCAACGGTGACGTAACCGGAATCGGCTGCTGGTTGGACTGGCGTTGACTGCCGACCACCACCGAGTACTCGGTGACCTGCAACAGCTGTTGCTGCTCGGGTTCGGCGTCACGCAGGGTCAGGTCATCCGAAGGCAGGAACTGCGCGTGCATCGGCGCTGGCGCGGCAGCCAGAGGCAGGCTAAGAGTCAGCAACAGGGCGGCGCAGCTGCGGATCAAAAGACTCATGACAGGCTCCGGAGGGCGGGGCCGAGCACTCTAGCATGGGCGCTCCCACATGGATCTGTGAACACAGTTCCATGTGGGAGCGGGCTTACATGCCTTTAACGGCAAAAATCCCGTTGGCGTTACGCCAGTAGCCTTTGTAGTCCATGCCATAACCGAAGATGTAACGGTCGATGCATGGCAGGCCGACGAAATCGGCTTTCAGGTCCGGGCGAGCCTTGCGGTCGTGGTCCTTGTCGATCAGCACGGCGGTGCGCACTTTGCGGGCGCCCGCGTGTTTGCAGTAGTCGATGATCGCGCCCAGGGTGTGACCTTCATCGAGGATGTCGTCGATGATCAGCACATCACGGTCGAGGAACGAGACTTCCGGCTTGGCTTTCCAGAACAGGTCGCCGCCGCTGGTTTCGTTGCGATAACGGGTGGCGTGCAGGTAGGACGCTTCCAGCGGGAAGTTCAGATGGGTCAGCAGCTTGCCGGAGAAAATCAGCCCGCCGTTCATCACACAGAACACCACCGGATTGCTTTCCGCCATCTGATCGTTGATATGTGCACCGACACGGGCGATGGCCGCCTCGACTTCAGCTTCGGTGTACAGGCAGTCAGCCTCTCGCATGATTTGACGGATATGCTCGAGATCAGCAGGCATGGCGCTCTCCAGGGGGGTGACGGACTGAGGAAAAGCGGGCAAAGGTACGCATCCCTCACGGCCAGATCAAGCGTTTGTGGACTAACGTACTGTATGTCTATAGGACAACACCCTCGGATAGATTAATCTAGGCCGGTTTTTTTGCCCGCCGCCGGAGCCTTTCCCATGCCCATCCTCGAGATCCGCCATCCGCTGATCCGTCATAAACTTGGCCTAATGCGCCGCGCCGACATCAGCACAAAGAATTTTCGTGAGCTCGCTCAGGAAGTCGGCGCCCTGCTGACCTATGAAGCCACCAAAGACCTGCCGCTGGAATCCTACGATATCGAAGGTTGGTGCGGCACTGTGTCAGTCGAGAAAATCGCCGGCAAGAAAATTACCGTGGTGCCAATTCTGCGCGCCGGCATCGGCATGCTCGAAGGCGTGCTGAGCCTGATCCCGGGCGCCAAAGTCAGCGCCGTCGGTGTGGCCCGCAACGAGCAAACCTTGCAGGCCCACACCTACCTGGAAAAACTGGTTCCGGAAATCAACGAACGCCTGGCGATGATCATCGACCCGATGCTCGCCACTGGCAGCTCCATGGTCGCTACCATCGACCTGCTGAAAAAGGCCGGTTGCCGGGACATCCGCGCGATGGTGCTGGTTGCCGCGCCTGAAGGCATCGCTGCTGTAGGGAAAGCTCACCCGGACGTGATGATCTACACCGCCTCCATTGACGAGAAACTCAACGAACACGGTTACATCATCCCAGGCCTGGGCGATGCCGGTGACAAGATCTTCGGCACCAAGCAGAAGGACGCTTGAGCATGCAGGATGAGTTCAACGATCCGCTCTGGCGTACGGTACTGTCGGGTGCGCAGATGCTGTTCGTGGCCTTCGGCGCCCTGGTGTTGATGCCGCTGATTACCGGTCTCGACCCGAACGTGGCGCTGTTCACCGCCGGCTTGGGGACAATTCTGTTCCAGATCATCACCGGGCGTCAGGTGCCGGTGTTCCTGGCATCGAGCTTTGCCTTCATCACCCCGATCATCCTCGCCAAGGGCCAGTTCGGCCTCGCGGCGACCATGGGCGGCGTGATGGCGGCGGGTTTCGTCTACACCTTCCTCGGCCTTGCGGTGAAGATCAAAGGCACCGGTTTCATCGACCGTCTGCTGCCACCCGTGGTGATTGGCCCGGTGATCATCTCCATCGGCCTGGCCATGGCGCCGATTGCCGCTAACATGGCGATGGGCAAGGCGGACGATGGCACTGAGCTGATTCATTACCAAACGGCAATGTTGATCTCGATGCCAGCGCTGCTGACCACCCTGATCGTCGCGGTGTTCGGTAAAGGCATTTTCCGCCTGGTGCCGATCATCTCTGGCGTACTGGTGGGTTTTGCGATGGCGTTCTATTTTGGCGTAGTTGACACCGCAAAGATTGCCGCCGCTCCGTGGTTTGCCATTCCGCAATTCACCGCGCCTGAATTCAACTGGCAGGCGATTCTGTTCATCGTTCCGGTCGCCCTGGCGCCGGCTATCGAGCACATCGGCGGCGTGATTGCAGTCGGTAGCGTGACCGGTCGCGATTACCTGAAGAAACCCGGCCTGCATCGCACCCTGCTCGGCGATGGCATTGCCACCACCGCGGCGGGACTGTTTGGCGGTCCACCCAACACCACCTACGCCGAAGTGACGGGCGCGGTGATGCTGACCAAGAACTACAACCCGAAGATCATGACCTGGGCGGCGATTTTCGCCATCAGCCTGGCGTTCGTCGGTAAGTTCGGCGCGCTGCTGCAAAGCATTCCGGTGCCGGTGATGGGCGGGATCCTGTGCCTGTTGTTTGGCTCGATCGCCGCGGTGGGCATGAACACGCTGATACGCCACAAGATCGACCTGGGCGAAGCGCGCAATCTGGTGATCGTGTCGGTGACCCTGGTGTTCGGGATTGGCGGCGTACTGGTCGGCACTGGCACAGGGCCGGACGACTTCGGCCTCAAAGGCATCGCGCTGTGCGCGGTGACAGCGATTGCGCTGAACCTGTTGCTGCCGGGTAATGACAGCTGGAAGCACAAAAAAGCGAATGAATCGTTGCTGTAACAGGCGACTCTGATCCTTCCCACGCTCTGCGTGGGAACGATCATCAGAGGGCCAACGGGGCCCTTTCGCACAAGATGTTCAACGCCCGCGCCCACTGCAGATCATCGTTAAGGCACGGCACCAGCACCAACTCCTCCCCTCCGGCTTCGCGAAACAGCTCCAACCCGCGATCACCGATCTCTTCCAGCGTCTCAATGCAATCGGCGACGAATGCCGGGCACATCACCAGCACTTTCTTCACGCCCATTCCAGCCAACTCATCGAGGCGTGCTTCGGTGTAGGGTTCGATCCATTTAGCTCGACCCAGTCGCGACTGAAATGACACCGACCACTTGCCGTCTGCCAAGCCCATGCGCTTGGCAAACTCGGAGGCGGTGCGCAGGCACTGGGCGCGGTAACAGGTGGCCAACACTTCGGGGGATGCGTTCTTGCAGCAGTCTTCATTCTTGAAGCAATGCTGCCCGGTCGGATCGAGCTTGGTCAGGTGCCTTTCCGGCAAACCGTGAAAACTCAGCAGCAGGTGATCGTGATCCTGCTCCAAATAAGGCCTGGCACTGGCGACCAGCGCATCGAGGTATTCCGGCTGATCGTAGAACGGCTGGAGAATTGAGAACTGTACGTCGAGCTTCTTCTCGCGCACCACTCGTTTGGCTTCTTCGATCACCGTCGTCACGGTGCTGTCAGCGAACTGTGGATAAAGCGGCGCGAGAGTGATTTTTTTGTGGCCCAGGGCGGCCAGCTGCACCAATTTCGACTCAATCGACGGTTCACCGTAACGCATCGCCAACTCCACCGGACCGTGGGTCCACTGGGCAGTCGTGGCCTGTTGCAGGCGACGGCTGAGCACCACCAGTGGCGAGCCCTCCTTCCACCAGATCGAGGCGTAGGCGTGGGCTGACTGCTCCGGGCGTTTGAACAGGATCAGCGACACCAACAAACGTCGCACCGGCCATGGCAGGTCGATCACATACGGGTCCATCAGAAACTGATTGAGGTAACTGCGCACATCCGCCACCGAGGTGGAGGCCGGTGAGCCCAGATTGACCAGAAGCAATGCGTG
The DNA here is from genome assembly GCF_054898165.1 of Pseudomonas sp. Hz4. Taxonomy (NCBI): domain Bacteria; kingdom Pseudomonadati; phylum Pseudomonadota; class Gammaproteobacteria; order Pseudomonadales; family Pseudomonadaceae; genus Pseudomonas; species Pseudomonas sp. Hz4. The sequence goes on from NZ_CM142719.1 coordinate 5,131,665, forward strand.
ATCGGTCATGCAACGTCCTATTTCAAAGGCGGCTGGAAAGGTCGTCCAGGGCCGCGCGCAAATCAGTGAATTGGAAAGAGAAACCCGCTTCCAGCAAGCGATCCGGTACGGCCTTCTGGCCGCCCAGCAACAGCAATGACAATTCGCCCAGGCACACCTTTAAAGCCAGGGCGGGCATGGGCATGAACGTCGGGCGGTTCAGCACGCTGCCCAACGTCTTGGCGAACTCGCGATTGCGCACCGGCGTGGGCGCGCAGGCATTATAAGGACCGCTGGCGTCTTTCTGATGCAGAAGAAAATCAATCAGGGCGATTTGATCGTTGATATGGATCCACGGCATCCACTGCCGGCCATTGCCGATAGGCCCGCCCAGTCCCAGTTTGAACGGCAGCAACAGCCGCGACAAAAAGCCGCCCTCGGCCGACAACACCAGCCCGGTACGAATAAGGATCACGCGAATGCCCAAGGCTTCGGCACGCTGGGCGGTTTCCTCCCACGCGATGCACAACTGGCTGGCGAAATCATCGATGACCGGTGGAGATTTCTCGGTCAATTCCCGCTCGCCCCCATCGCCGTACCAACCAATGGCAGATCCGGAGATCAATACCTGCGGTTTTTGCTCGCGGGTTTCGAGCCAGGCCAGCAGCGTTTCGGTCAGGGCGATTCGGCTACTCCACAACAGCGCTTTGCGTTTGGTTGTCCAAGGCCGATCGGCAATCGGTGCGCCCGCCAGATTTACAATCGCATCGATCGGTTCCGGGCCGAGGTCTTCAAGCCGGGCAACACCACGCACCTGGGTACCGCCTATTTTCGCGACTTTTTCAGGACTTCGACTCCAGACCGCCAGACGATGGCCCTGACTCAACCAGTGTCGGCAGAGCTGACGTCCTATCAAACCAGTACCGCCGGTCAGCAATATGTGCATGACTTCTTCCTCGCGTGGCGTTTTACCTTGATCACTAGTCTATTTTTATAAGCAGGGATCTTTGGTATCGGGCAGGCTCTGTGTTTAACAATAGGCCAAGCTGTCAGAATGAGAACGCTAAAAGTTATACCAAAAAACAATATTGTACAGGTTTCATCCACGGCGTAGTCTGTACAGAAAGGTAAACGAGGCCCCTATGACTGTACCTATCGCAATCATCGGCACCGGCATCGCCGGGCTCTCAGCCGCCCAGGCCCTGACAGAAGTCGGGCACATCGTTCAACTTTTCGATAAAAGCCGTGGCAGCGGTGGACGCATGTCGAGCAATCGCAGCGATGCGGGTGCCCTGGACATGGGCGCCCAGTATTTCACTGCCCGCGACCGTCGCTTCGTCACCGAGGTCCAGCGCTGGCAAACCAACGGATGGGTCGCTGAGTGGACGCCGCAGCTCTACACCTACCACGGTGGCCAGCTCAACCTATCGCCGGACGAACAGACTCGCTGGGTCGGCACGCCACGTATGAGCGCGATTACCCGCGGCCTGCTCGGCGATCTGGAAGTGCATTTCGCCTGCCGGATCACCGAAGTCTATCGTGGCGAAGAGCACTGGCATTTGCAGGACGCCGAAGGTTTCACCCACGGCCCGTTCAGTCATGTAGTGATCGCCACGCCGGCGCCACAGGCGACTGCACTGCTGGCCTCGGCATCGAAACTCGCCGGTGCCGCCGCCGGGGTAAAAATGGACCCGACCTGGGCTGTCGCGCTGGCGTTCGAGACACCGCTGGATACACCCATGGAAGGCTGCTTCGTGCAGGACAGCCCGCTCGACTGGCTGGCTCGCAACCGCAGCAAACCAGGACGTGACAACAGGCTGGACACCTGGGTCCTGCACGCCACCAGCGCTTGGAGCCGGCAACATATCGACCTGTCCAAAGAAGCCGTGATCGAGCAATTGCACGGTGCATTTGCCGAACTGCTGCACAGCGCCATGCCTGCTCCGACCTTCAGCCTTGCTCACCGCTGGCTCTATGCCCGACCCGCCAGCAGCCATGAATGGGGAGCCCTGGCCGATGCCGATCTGGGCTTGTATGTGTGTGGCGACTGGTGCTTGTCCGGACGCGTCGAAGGCGCGTGGCTCAGCGGCCAGGAAGCCGCCCGCCGCTTGCATGCGCATCTGCAGTGAACTGCAGCGCCTACAGGGGCGACGATAAAACTTATACAAATAATTTGACTTGTACACCTTTGAATCTATGATGAAACCATGTTGTACAGAATCAACACTCTGTACAGGTCTAGACTCGAGGTACTCCGATGCCACACGCCCCCGTGAAACCGAAAATCGCCATCAGCGCCTGCCTGATGGGCGCAGAAGTGCGTTACAACGGCGGGCACAAGGCGTCGCGGCTGTGTAGTCGCACCCTCACTGACTATTTTGATTTCGTCCCGGTATGCCCCGAAGTCGCCATCGGCCTCGGCATTCCTCGGGAGCCAATCCGGCTGGTTGGCGATCCTGAACATCCCGAGGCTGTCGGCACGGTCACCCCTGAGCTCAATGTCACCGTGCCGCTGGCCGAGTATGGTCAGAAAATGGCCGCGGAACTGACCGATATCTGCGGTTACATCTTCATGCAGAAATCCCCGTCATGCGGCCTGGATCGGGTCAAGGTCTACCACGCCAACGGCGCGCCGGTTGACGGGGGTGGCCGTGGCATCTACGCCCAAGCGTTCTGCGCGCTGCATCCGGATTTACCGGTGGAAGAAGACGGCCGGCTCAACGACCCGGTGCTGCGAGAAAACTTCCTCACCCGCGTGTTCGCCTACAGCGCCTGGCAGCAGTTGTTGAATGAAGGCCTGACCCGCCGTGGCCTCACGGACTTTCACTCGCGCTACAAATACCTGCTGATGGCCCACAACCCGGTGCAATACAAAACCCTGGGTAACCTGCTGGGCAACATGGGCCAGACCGACCCGAACGAACTCGGTCCACACTATTTCAGCGAGCTGATGGCGGCCTTGAAAAAATGCGCCACGCGCCGCACCCACACCAATGTCTTGCAACACATCAGCGGCTATCTCAAACAGACGATCAGCCCTGAAGACAAACAGGAGGTGCAGCACGTCATCGGCCAGTACCGCCACGGCATCGTACCGCTGGTGGTGCCTTTGACGCTGCTCAAACACTACTTCCGTCACCACCCGGATCCGTACATTGCGCAACAGGTTTACCTGCAGCCGCATCCGGAAAATCTCAGTCTGCGAAACGCGATCTAATGACAATCTAATGAAAAGCCCACTCGACACCAGCGCCAGTGAAGACCTCGGCGACGACTTTAAAAAGGCTCTGGATGAAGGCTGGCTACCGATCCGTGAAGTGGCCCGGCAGACCGGCGTCAACGCCGTCACCCTGCGCGCCTGGGAACGGCGTTATGGCCTGATCGTGCCGCAACGCACGCCCAAAGGTCATCGGCTGTTCTCGGCCGAACACGTTCAACGCATTCTGACGATCCTTACCTGGCTCAACCGTGGCGTGGCCGTCAGCCAGGTCAAGCAACTGCTCGACACCCCGCAGGCCTTTACCGAATCCTTCGAAAACGATTGGCAAGTGCTGTGCAATACGCTGCTGCAAGCAGTCACTCAACTGAACGAACGCACCCTCGATGACACCGTCAATCAGGCCATGGCGCTGTATCCACCGCGCACCTTGTGCCGACAACTGCTGATGCCGTTGCTGGCTGAACTGGAGCAACGCTGGCAAGGCCAGTTCGGCGCGCAGATGGAGCGGGTGTTTTTTTACTCCTGGTTACGCAGCAAATTTGGCGCGCGCATCTACCATAACAACCGTCAGTTACGTACCGCGCCACTGTTGTTGATCAATCACTCAGACCTGCCACTTGAACCTCACCTGTGGCTGACCGCCTGGCTGATCAGCAGCGCCGATTGCCCGGTGGAGGTTTTCGACTGGCCACTCCCCGCAGGCGAACTCGCGCTGGCGGTCGATCACCTGCAAGCTCGCGGCGTACTGCTGTATTCCAGCAAAGCCATGAATCTTTCGCAGCTGCCGAAACTTTTGAATGGTGTCAGTTGCCCAAAAATGATTGCCGGCCCAACGGTATGCATCCACCACGCCGAGTTGTCCGCACGAACGGTCAAGATTACTGATTTGTTCCTGGCTGAAGATCCGTTAGCGGCTCATCAGGACCTGGTTCAGCGCGGGCTTATTTAATGGCGATTTTTTTATGAATAGTGCGGATACCACCCTGCAATTGATCTGGCTGCGCAGCGACTTGCGCCTACACGACAACACCGCCCTCTCGGCCGCTGCAGCCCGCGGCCCGACTGTGGCGGTGTATCTGCTGAGCCCTGAACAATGGCTGGAGCACGATGACGCGCCATGCAAAGTGGATTTCTGGCTGCGCAACCTGAACGAGTTAAGCCGCGCGTTGGGCGAGTTGAACATTCCCCTGTTGATCCGTAAGGCACCTCGCTGGGATGAAGCACCCCAGGTCGTGCTCGATCTGTGCCAGCAGTTGAACATCGACGCGGTACACGTCAACGAGGAATACGGCATTCATGAAAGTCGTCGTGACACAGCCGTGGCCGAAACGCTGAAAGCCAATGGCATAGAATTTTATAGCTACCTTGATCAACTGCTGTTCAAACCGGGCAGCGTGCTGACTAAGACGGGTACTTACTTTCAGGTGTTCAGCCAGTTCCGCAAGGTGTGCTACGACCGCCTGCGTGGGTCGTTACCGAGGCGGGTCTCAGCACCCGCCGTGCAGGCGCCGCTGGCGATCAGCAGCGACAGGATCCCATTAAACGTTGAAGGTTTCGCAACGCCCAGCGACAGCTTGCGCAGTCTTTGGCCTGCCGGTGAAGCCTGCGCCCGACGCCGCCTCGACACCTTCGCCGATGCCCAGATCGACTACTACAAAAACGAACGCGACTTCCCGGCCAAACCCGGCACCAGTCAGCTTTCGGCTTATCTCGCCGCCGGCATAATTTCCCCCCGTCAGTGTCTGCACGCCGCGCTGCAAAGCAATCAGGGCGAGTTCGAAAGTGGCAAGGTCGGCGCCGTCACCTGGGTCAACGAATTGCTGTGGCGCGAGTTCTACAAACACATTCTGGTGGGTTACCCACGGGTCTCCCGTCACCGCGCGTTCCGCCCGGAAACCGAAGCCCTGGCCTGGCGCGATGCACCGGACGAACTCGCGGCCTGGCAGGAGGCTCGCACCGGTTTGCCGATTATCGACGCGGCGATGCGCCAATTGCTCGAAACCGGCTGGATGCACAACCGCCTGCGCATGGTCGTGGCGATGTTCCTGACCAAGAATCTGCTGATCGACTGGCGTGAAGGCGAGCGCTTTTTCATGCGTCATCTGATCGATGGCGACCTGGCGGCGAACAACGGTGGCTGGCAGTGGAGTTCTTCCACCGGCACCGATTCAGCGCCCTACTTCCGGATTTTCAACCCGCAGAGCCAGTCGGAAAAATTCGACAGCGAAGGGCTGTTCATCAAGCACTGGCTGCCGGAACTGGCCGGGCTGAATCAGAAGGAAGTGCACAACCCGGCGAACGTCGGCGGGTTGTTCGGCGCGGTGGATTATCCATCGCCGATCGTCAATCTGAGCACCTCTCGCCAACGGGCCCTGGCCGCGTTCAAGAACCTGCCATCGAGACAAAATACCGGGCGATTGCCTGAATGAATAGGAGAATGGGATTGAGTTTTACACCTCCACGGCGATACTGGTTGACTGGCGCCAGCAACGGCATTGGTGCCTCGCTGGCCGAAGAAATACTGAAAACCGGCGCTCACCTCGCGGTGAGTTCTCGCTCGGTGGCTTCACTCAAAGTCTTGTCCCAGCGTTATCCGGGGCAAGTGCTGGTGGTGGCCGGTGACCTGACCAACAGCCAGACCGTGCGAGAAATCGGCGAGCAGATTGCGCAGCACTGGGGAACGCTGGACACGGTGATCCTCAACGCCGGCACCTGCGAATACGTCGACGTTCAGCAGTTCGATTCGTCGATCGTCGAACACGTGGTGCGCACCAACCTGCTTGCCAGCAGCTATTGCATCGAAGCCGCCCTGCCACTATTACGCGCCGGCATTACGCCGCATCTGGTGGGTGTCGCCAGCTCGGTAACCTACCTGCCGCTGCCGCGGGCCGAGGCCCATGGTGCCTCAAAGCCCGGGCTGCGATACCTGTTCGAGTCGTTGCGTATTGATCTTGCACCTGAAGGCATCGAAGTCACCGTGGTCAGCCCAGGGTTTGTCGAGACGCCGCTGGCGGCGGAAAACGTCTCCATGCCACTCAGCTGGCCGGCGGACAAAGCTGCGCGACACATTTTCGCCGAACTCAAGAACCGTCAGCCGGAGATAGCCTTGCCGGCGTTGTTCATGGCCGCTCTCTGGCCACTGCCGACAATATCCAACCGGGGGAAACTGGCGATCGGCAAACGCATGGTGCGCAGCAATCCGCCGATCAAGGATCAGCCGTAAAAATCGCCAATGTCGGTAGCGGCAGCTCGGGGCTGACCGCACCTGCCTGCTGAATCGCAGCCATGCGATCACCCTGTTCGAACCCGGCGACTAAGCGTCCGTCAGGCCTTTCACACAGTCGCGGCCCACTGCCTTACACTGCGAGCCATGAAAACCATTCCCCACACGCAAATCGCCGAACCGGTGGTCACTTGCTCGACCTGCGCAGCCTGCTGCTGTCAGCTCGAAGTCATGCTGATCACCGACACAGGCGTGCCCGAACGTTTTATCGATACCGATGACTGGGGTGGGGAAGTCATGTTGCGTCTGGATGACGGCTGGTGTGCTGCGCTGGATCGCAACACCATGATGTGCACCATCTACGAGAAACGCCCGCTGATCTGCAGGGAGTTCGAGATGGGCGCACCGGAATGCATCGACGAACGCCAGGGGATTACTACGGCGTATCGCTGAAGTCGACGTTATCGGAGTACAAATAGATGTGGGAGCGAGCTGGCTCCCACATTGATTGTGCAGTGTGCTTAGAGCGGCATCGTGTAATGCAGCGCGTAGCTTTCTACACCATTGTTCGGGCTGCTGAGCCCGGCATTGGAATAGTGCGTCGCACGAATCCCGACTTCATGTCCGCCCGCAAAGCGCAGCCCAAAACCGAACCGGTCTTCGAACTGAAAGGCATTGCCCAGGTTGTTGTTTTCGACTTCGGTATTGGCGAACACTGCCACGCCAACCCCCAACTCCAGGTAGGGTTTGACGGTCTGCCCGGCAAACTCGTAAACCAGCACCGGCGAGAACGAAAGGCTGTGGTTGCTGGTGGTCTTGTCACCTTCCCAATAGGTGTAGGCACCGCTCCAGTAACCGGTCAAACGACCAACATCACTCTGCAACCAGCTCTTGTCCCAATCGAATTGCATGCCCAGTCGATAAGTCATGGTCGACTCGCTGGTCTGACCGACCGCGAACTCCACACCTGCCGCCTGTGCGGTAAAACTGTGCCCCATCAATGTGGCCGCAATCGCGGCCAAGCAGAATAGTCGCTTCATTAGAAACATCCTTTTCCGAACAATTTCGTATGGTTTTTTTTTGCGTATCGCTATAGAAGTCGACGCTTAATCGCAAGTCCACCCCAATTATTCATTTGCCCCGGGATTTTGTTTACTCCTTGAAGCTTTGAACATCGCCAGCGGTATTCCACAGAATCGGCAAGATATTTCTGAAATGCTCCGGATCGGAACTCGTCCAGAACTGCGCAGCACGTGCAGGCCCCTCGGCGAGCAAATCTCGCTCGGCCAACAGACGCTGAAGTTGCCGCGCTACAGCGGCGCCGGTGTCGATCAGGCTGATGTCTTCAGGGATCATCTGCTTAAGCAACGGCTTTAGGAAGGGGTAATGCGTGCAGCCGAGAATTATTGTGTCGCACCCGGCGCCGAGCAGCGGTTCGACATACCTGGCAAGCAACTGGCGCAGTGCAGGACTGTGCAGATCGCCGTTTTCAATCAGCTCCACCAGGCCGGGGCACGGCTGAGTGAGGACGCGCACATCAGTGGCGAAACGGTCGAGCAACGCGGCGAACTTGGCACTTTGCAAGGTGCCGGTGGTGGCGAGTACGCCGACCACGCCGCTACGGGTGGCGGCAGCGGCCGGTTTGACCGCCGGCTCCATGCCAACGATGGGCCACTCGGGATATTCACGCCGCAAGTCTGCAACGCCAGCGACCGTCGCGGTGTTACAGGCCAGCACCAACGCCTTGGCGCCTTGCTGCTGAAAAAAACCGGCCATCGCACTGCAACGATGACGGATGAATTCCGGGGTTTTCTCGCCGTAGGGAATATTCCCGCAATCGGCGACGTACAGCAGTGACTCGTTGGGCAGCAAACGCTGGATCTCGGCCAGCACCGAAAGCCCACCAACGCCGGAGTCGAACACGCCAATCGGCGCTTCACGCATGCGTCGAACCACAGACGCTGCAGCCCGGATCACGCTTGACCCGTAATTCGCGAAAGCGCGAGCCCAAGGCATCGACCAACAACAGACGCCCCACCAGCGGCTCGCCGAAACCCACCAGCAATTTCATGGCTTCCAGCGCCTGGAGGCTGCCGACCAGCCCCACCAAAGGCCCCACGACGCCGGCTTCGCTGCACGTCAGTTCGGCTTCGCTGCCGTGACCATATAAACAGTGATAGCACGGACTCTCCGGACGGCGCGGGTCGAACACCGACAGCTGCCCTTCCAGCCGAATCGCCGCGCCACTGACCAGAGGTTTGCAGCCGGCGACACACGCAGCGTTGACCGCTTCGCGGGTGGAGAAATTGTCGGAACAGTCAAGCACCAGATCCACCGCGCCCACGGCGGCAGCCAGGGAATCTTCGTCCAGCGCGGTGCGATGGGCGATCAACTGAATCTGGGGATTGATCGCGCTCAGTCGGCGAATGGCCGAATCGACCTTGCTCAGGCCGACGCTGTCGGTGTCGTGAACAATCTGGCGTTGCAGATTGGTCAGGTCGACGGTGTCGAAGTCTGCCAAATGCAACTCACCGACGCCGGCCGCTGCCAGATACAGCGCAACAGGGGAGCCGAGACCGCCGAGACCGACGATCAACACGCGGCTTTCTTTCAGTCGCAACTGGCCGTCAATGTCGACGTGCTGCAATAGAATCTGCCGACTGTAGCGCAACAATTCCTGATCATTCAGCACGGCAGGCGCCCCAGGCTGATACGTTCGTGACCGCCCAGATCGGTGCGGCTGTGGACTTCTTCAAAGCCACGGGTCAGTAGCAAATCGCGTACTGCATGGGCTTGATCGTAACCGTGTTCGAGCATCAACCAACCGCCCGCCTCAAGGTAATCGGGCGCCTGGGCGACGATCAGACGCAGATCGTCGAGCCCGTCGACGCCGGCCACCAAGGCACTGGCCGGTTCGAAGCGCACATCACCTTCCGCCAGATGCGGGTCGGCGGAGGCGATGTAAGGCGGGTTGCTGATGATCAGTTGAAAACGCTGACCTTCCAGGGCGCTGAACCAATGACTGCTCAGCACGGCGGCGTTGTTCAGGTGCAAGCGCTGGCGATTGCGCTCGGCCAGGGCCACGGCTTCGAGCACGCGATCCACGGCGGTGACCTTCCAGGCCGGACGTTCGCTGGCCAGGGCCAATGCAATGGCGCCGCTGCCGGTGCCCAAATCAAGAACCTTAGCCGGTGTGGCCGGCAGCAATTCAAGTGCGGCTTCGACCAGCAACTCGGTGTCCGGGCGCGGGATCAGCGTGTGCGGCGCGACTTCCAGATCGAGCTTCCAGAAACCTTGCTGGCCGAGGATGTACGCCACCGGCTCACCGCCACGACGGCGTTGCAGGTACTCGGCGAACTTCAGCGCCGCCTCGCTCGGAACGATGCGCTCGGGCCAGGTGTGCAGAAAACTGCGGGGCTTGCCCAACGCAGCGGCCAGCAACAATTCGGCATCCAGGCGCGCGGACGGCGAATCCGGCAGGTCGGCGGCGCGTAACAAACTGGCAATGATCGTCATTTACTCACCTATCGCTGCCAATTGGTCAGCCTGGTATTCGGCCAGCAACGGCTCGATCACCGCGTCGACACCCCCCGCGAGGATTTCGTCGAGGGAATACAGCGTCAAGTTGACCCGGTGGTCGGTGACCCGGCCCTGGGCAAAGTTGTAAGTGCGGATCCGCTCGGAGCGATCGCCCGAACCCACCAGCAATTTACGCTCGCTGGCGATGGCATTGGCGGCGGCGCTGGTCTGCTGGTCGTTGAGCTTGGCCGACAGCCAGGACATCGCCCGCGCGCGGTTCTTGTGCTGGGAACGTTCTTCCTGGCACTCGACGACAATACCGGACGGCAAGTGAGTAATACGGATCGCCGAGTCGGTCTTGTTGACGTGCTGACCGCCGGCACCGGAGGATTTGTAGGTATCGACCCGCAAATCCGAAGGGTTGATCTCGATCGCTTCCTGCTCGTCCGGCTCGGGCAACACCGCCACCGTGCAGGCCGAGGTGTGGATGCGACCCTGGGATTCAGTGGCCGGAACCCGTTGTACGCGGTGCGCACCGGATTCGAATTTCAACTTGCCGTAGACACTGTCGCCTTCGACTCGAGCGATGACTTCTTTATAGCCGCCGTGCTCGCCGATGTTCTCAGAGAGAATCTCCACCCGCCAGCCGCGACGTTCGGCGTAACGCGAATACATGCGGAACAGGTCGCCGGAGAAAATCGCCGCCTCGTCACCGCCGGTGCCTGCGCGAATTTCGAGGAACACGTTGCGCCCATCATTCGGATCCTTGGGCAGCAGCATGCGTTGCAGGCTGGCTTCGATGTCGATCAGTTGTTCTTTGGCTTCGCGGACTTCTTCCACGGCCATTTCGCGCATGTCCGGGTCGCTGTCCTTGAGCAGCGCCTGGGCGCCTTCAAGGTCGCTTTGCACTTTGAGCAACTGTTTATAGGCATCGACAATCGGCTCGACTTCCGCGTATTCCTTGGAGTAGGTGCGGAATTTGTTCTGATCGGAAATGACTTCGCCGTCGCCAAGCAAGGCAGTCAATTCCTCGAAACGGTCCTGGAGGATGTCCAGCTTATTGAGCAGTGACGCTTTCATTGCGGTTTCTTATCCGAAAAGCTATCCGATGAGCCCTCATTCAGGGCAAAGAGTTCCTGGGCCATGGCCAGCGCATCGAGGCGACCTTCGGCAGAGAGCTTTTTCAACTGCACGCTCGGTGCGTGCAAGAGTTTATTAGTCAGGCCCCGCGCCAGTTGCACCAGCACGTCTTCGGCGCTGCTGCCGTTGGCCAGCATGCGCTGGGCCTTCTGCAATTCTTCGTCGCGCATGCGCTCGCTTTGTTGGCGATAGGCCTTGAGCACATCCACCGCCGCCAGTTCACGCAGGCGGACCATGAAATCTTCGGCACCGACCGAAACCATCTCTTCTGCCGCTTGGGCTGCGCCCTGGCGGCTTTTGAGGTTCTCGGCGACCACTTCGTGGAGATCGTCAACGCTATACAGGTAAACGTCGTCCAGTTCGCCGACTTCCGGCTCGATATCCCGGGGGACGGCGATGTCTACCATGAAGATCGGCTTGTGCTTGCGCAGTTTCAAGGCGCTTTCCACCGCGCCTTTGCCAAGGATCGGCAACTGGCTGGCGGTGGAACTGATAACGATGTCGCTGCGCACCAGTTCGGCCGGGATCTCCGATAGCAACACCGCATGGGCACCGAACTGCTCGGCCAGAATGCTCGCGCGCTCCAGGGTGCGGTTGGCGACCACGATGCGCTTCACACCCAATTCGTGCAGATGGCGGGCGACCAGGGTAATGGTCTCACCGGCGCCGATCAGCAAGGCCTGGCTGCGTTGCAGGTCACTGAAAATCTGTTTCGCCAGGCTGACCGCGGCAAACGCCACGGACACCGGGTTCTCGCCGATGGCGGTGTCGGTGCGCACCTGTTTGGCCGCGTTGAACGTGGCCTGAAACAGCCGCCCGAGCAACGGACCGATGGTGCCGGCTTCGCGGGCCACGGCGTAAGCCGATTTCATCTGACCGAGAATCTGCGGTTCGCCCAACACCAGCGAATCGAGCCCGGAGGCCACCCGCATCATGTGACGAACTGCCGCATCATCTTCGTGCACATAAGCGCTCGCGCGCAGCTCTTCGAGGCTCAAATGATGATAATCGGCCAGCCAGCGCAGGATGACGTCCGCCGAAAGGTGATCCTGTTCTATATAGAGTTCACTGCGATTGCAGGTGGAGAGGATCGCAGCTTCGCGGCTGTCGGTGAGTCGGCAGAGCTGCTGCAAAGCCTCCACCAGCTGCTCAGGGGTAAAGGCCACGCGCTCGCGGACGTCTACTGAAGCAGTCTTGTGGTTAATACCGAGTGCAAGGAAGGCCATTCAAGGTCGCTGATGGTGACGTGAAGCCGGCAATTGTCCTACTTCGACAGAGCCAGAACAACTACTGCTGACTATTGTCCCCATGACCTGCCCCTATAAAGGCATCAACGAGACTCGGTTATGTTTGGCCGAAGGCTTGTGTCATGATGATCCGACCGCAGGTTAGTCGTCCTCTTCCTATATGAATAGATCTTCCGCGTTGCTCCTCGCTTTTGTCTTCCTCAGCGGCTGCCAGGTCTTGGCACCCGTTTCGTCGGACGGTACGCCGCCGGTCGAAGACAGCACTCCGGCCCCTGAAAAGCCCAAGGTATACGGCTCATTCAGTGAAGAAACCGTCTTCAGCCTGCTGAGCGCCGAACTGGCTGGCCAGCGCAATCGTTTCGACATTGCCCTGGACAACTACGTCACCCAGGCTATTAACACCCAGGATCCGGGCATCTCCGAACGGGCATTTCGCATCGCCGAATACCTGGGCGCCGATCAGGCTGCCCTGGATACCGCGCTGATCTGGGCGAAAAACGCCCCGGACGACCTCGAGGCGCAACGAGCTGCTGCCGTGCAACTGGCTCGCGCCGGGCGTTATGACGACTCCATGGTCTATATGGAGAAAGTCCTGCAAGGCAAGGGCGACACGCATTTCGACTTCCTCGCCCTGTCTGCGGCCGATACCGACCAGGACACGCGCAACGGCTTGATGAAAAGTTTTGATCGCTTATTGCAGCGCCATCCAAACAACAGCCAACTGATTTTCGGCAAAGCCTTGCTACTGCAACAGGACGGTGACGCCAAGGGTGCGCTGGGCCTGCTGGAAGACAATCCACCGGATGACGGCGAAATCGCACCGATCCTGCTGCGCGCGCGCCTGCTGCAAACGCTCGATCGTGGCGATGAAGCCTTGCCGCTGCTGCAAAAAAGCATCAAGAAGTACCCGGACGACAAACGCTTGCGCCTGACTTACGCGCGCATGCTGGTTGAACAGGATCGCATGGACGATGCCAAAGTCGAGTTCTCGAGCCTGGTACAGCAATACCCGGAAGACGACGATCTGCGTTACTCCCTGGCGCTGGTCTGCCTGGAAGCCAAGGCCTGGGATGAGGCCAAGGGCTATCTGGAAGACCTGATCGCCCGTGAAAGCCACGTCGATTCGGCGCACCTGAACCTCGGTCGTATCGCTGAAGAACGTAACGACCCTCAAGGCGCACTGATCGAGTACGCCCAGGTCGGCGCGGGCAACGATTACCTGCCGGCGCAATTGCGTCAGGCCGATATCCTGATGAACAACGGCAAGACCACCGAGGCCCAAAGCCGTCTGGCGGCGGAGCGCGACGAGCAGCCCGACTACGCCATTCAGTTGTATTTGATCGAAGCCGAAACCTTGTCCGCCAATAAACAGCCCGACAAGGCCTGGAATGTATTGCAGCAAGCCTTGCAGAAGTACCCCGACGATCTGAATCTGCTGTACACCCGCGCCATGCAAGCGGAAAAACGCAATGACTTGGCGCAGATGGAAAAAGACCTGCGGTTGATCATCAAACGCGATCCAGACAACGCGATGGCCTTGAACGCCCTCGGTTACACCTTGTCCGACCGTACAACGCGTTACGTCGAAGCCAAGACCTTGATCGAACAGGCACACCAGATCAATCCGGAAGACCCGGCGGTACTCGACAGCCTCGGCTGGGTGAATTTCCGCCTGGGCAATCTCGATGAGGCCGAACGTTACTTGCGCCAGGCCCTGGAGCGCTTTCCCGATCAGGAAGTCGCCGCTCATCTGGGTGAGGTCCTGTGGGCCAACGGCAAGCAACGCGAAGCCAAGCAAATCTGGAGCAAGTTCCTCAAGGAACAGCCCGACAGCCCTATCCTGCGCAGCACCATCAAGCGCCTGACCGGATCAGAGACTCTTTAAGATTATGTTTTTGCGCCACATCATCGTTTTCAGTTTCATCGCCCTGCTTACCGGTTGCGCCGGCTTCGGCGCCCGCGAATCGGTCCAGGGTCAAGGCGACCCGGCCCAATGGCGCCAGTACAAACAGCAATTGACCAGCCTCGACGGCTGGCAGATCAACGGCAAAATCGGGATTCGCGCCCCGAAAGACTCCGGCAGCGGCACGTTGTTCTGGCTGCAGCGACAGGACTACTACGACATTCGCCTCTCCGGCCCCCTGGGTCGCGGTGCAGCACGCTTGACCGGTCGCCCCGGCAAAGTCTCGCTGGAAGTCGCCAACCAGGGTCGCTATGAAGCGCCGACGCCTGAAGTGCTGGTCGAAGAACAGCTGGGCTGGAAGTTGCCGGTGTCCAATCTGGCCTGGTGGGTTCGCGGGCTCCCGGCTCCGGACAGCAAAAGCCGTCTGACGCTCGATGCCGACAGCCGACTGGCCAATCTGGAGCAGGATGGCTGGCAAGTCGAATACTTCAGCTATGCCGAGCAAAACGGCATTTGGCTACCCGAGCGGATCAAACTGCACGGCACCGACCTTGACGTCACGCTGGTGATCAAGGAATGGCAACCTCGCAAACTGGGGCAGTGAACATGACGGCTCTGCGCTTGACGCTGCCCTCCCCGGCCAAACTCAATCTGATGCTGCACATCCTCGGTCGCCGCGAAGACGGTTACCACGAACTGCAGACTATTTTTCAGTTTCTCGATTACGGCGATGAAATTACCTTCGCCGTTCGTGATGACGGTGTGATTCGGTTGCACACCGAATTCGATGGCGTTCCTCACGACAGTAATTTAATCGTCAAGGCCGCAAAAAAACTTCAGGAGCAATCCGGTTGTTCGCTCGGGATTGATATCTGGATCGAAAAAATTCTGCCCATGGGTGGTGGCATCGGTGGTGGCAGCTCAAATGCCGCGACCACTTTGCTGGGCCTCAATCATCTCTGGCAACTGGGTTGGGATGAGGATCGGCTGGCCACTTTAGGCTTGACGCTCGGCGCGGACGTCCCGGTTTTCGTGCGTGGGCACGCGGCTTTCGCCGAGGGCGTGGGGGAGAAACTGACCCCTGTTTACCCCGCCGAGCCGTGGTATCTCGTGCTTGTGCCGCAAGTCTCTGTAAGTACAGCAGAAATTTTTTCAGATCCGTTGTTGACACGTAACTCTTCTCCCATTAAAGTGCGCCCCGTTCCCAAGGGAAACAGTCGAAATGACTGCTTACCGGTGGTAGCAAGGCGTTATCCAGATGTACGTAACGCATTGAATTTGTTAGGTAAATTTACCGAAGCAAAACTCACCGGAACTGGAAGTTGTGTGTTTGGGGGCTTCCCAAGCAAAGCTGAAGCTGATAAAGTCTCGGCCCTTCTTACAGAGACCCTTACAGGGTTTGTAGCAAAGGGAAGCAACGTTTCGATGTTGCATCGCAAGTTGCAAAGTCTGCTCTAAAAGAACCGATTACTGGGTAATCGTTGCAACAGATACAGGGGCGTCGCCAAGCGGTAAGGCAGCAGGTTTTGATCCTGCCATGCGTTGGTTCGAATCCAGCCGCCCCTGCCATTTTCTATACTCATCCAGGTTACCCTCAGCCTCTAGGTACTGCGCGTGTCCAAGATGATGGTCTTTACGGGGAACGCTAACCCCGATCTGGCTCGGCGTGTTGTACGTCAGCTGCATATCCCTCTCGGTGACATCTCTGTCGGTAAGTTCTCCGACGGCGAAATTACTGCCGAGATCAATGAAAACGTCCGCGGTAAAGATGTCTTCATTATTCAGCCGACTTGCGCTCCGACCAACGATAACCTGATGGAACTGGTAGTGATGGCTGATGCCTTCCGCCGCTCCTCGGCTACTCGTATCACTGCTGTAATTCCTTACTTTGGTTATGCCCGTCAGGATCGCCGTCCGCGTTCCGCACGTGTGGCTATCAGCGCGAAAGTCGTGGCTGACATGCTTACCGTAGTCGGCATCGACCGTGTTCTCACGGTTGATCTGCATGCTGACCAAATCCAGGGCTTCTTCGATATTCCGGTAGATAACATCTACGGCTCCCCGGTATTGGTGGATGACATTGAAGATCAGCGCTTCGAAAACCTGATGATCGTGTCCCCGGACATTGGTGGCGTCGTGCGTGCACGTGCTGTTGCCAAATCCCTGGGCGTGGATCTCGGGATCATCGACAAACGCCGTGAAAAAGCCAATCACTCTGAAGTGATGCATATCATCGGTGATGTCGAAGGGCGTACCTGTATTCTGGTCGATGACATGGTCGATACCGCCGGCACTCTGTGCCACGCGGCCAAGGCCCTGAAAGAGCATGGCGCTGCCAAGGTTTTCGCCTACTGCACACACCCTGTGCTGTCCGGTCGGGCGATCGAAAACATCGAAAATTCCATGCTGGACGAACTGGTGGTGACTAACACCATCCCGTTGTCCGCTGCTGCTCAAGCCTGCTCGCGTATCCGTCAACTGGATATCGCGCCGGTAGTTGCCGAAGCGGTCCGCCGCATCAGCAACGAAGAATCGATCAGCGCGATGTTCCGTTAAGGGCCCTGCCCTTCTCGAACATTTCGCTGACGAAAAGCGCCCCGCCCCGGCATTCCTGTCGGGGCGGGGCTTTTTTGCCCATATCGCCTTTAGCGCTGGTCGCAAACGCTGGGGCGAATGTGGTTATTTTGGAGATACAACATGAACGATTTTACTCTGAATGCTGAAGTGCGTTCCGACCTGGGGAAAGGTGCGAGCCGCCGCCTGCGTCGTCTCGCAAGCCTGGTACCTGCTGTAGTTTACGGTGGCGAAAAAGCCCCTGAATCCATCAGCATGCTGGCTAAAGAAGTTGCCAAACTGCTCGAAAACGAAGCGGCTTACAGCCACATCATCGAGCTGAACGTTGGCGGCACCAAGCAAAACGTAATCATCAAAGCTCTGCAGCGTCACCCGGCCAAAGGCCACGTGATGCACGCTGACTTCGTACGCGTTGTAGCTGGCCAGAAACTGACCGCTATCGTGCCTGTACACTTTGTTGGTGAAGAAGCTCCGATCAAGAAAGGCGGCGAAATTTCGCACGTTGTTTCGGACATCGAAGTGACCTGCCTGCCGAAAGACCTGCCTGAATTCATCGAAGTTGACTTGGCTAACGCCGAAATCGGCTCGATCATTCACCTGTCTGACCTCAAAGCCCCTAAAGGCGTTGAGTTTGTTGCTCTGGCACACGGTGATGACAAGGCTGTTGCCAACGTTCACGCTCCACGTGTTGCTCCAGAAGCTACTGAAGAAGGCGCAGCAGAGTAATTTCACTCTGTTCGCCGGAGTGAACGGAAACATCGCGGACTAGAGCGTAGCGAGAAAGCGGGCGAGAACGCGGAGTTTACATAATGGTAAATGAGCACGTGTCGTCCACTTTCGCCGCACTCCCTGAATGCGGCGATGTTATCCACCACTCCAAGGAAGGGCCCCTATCGTGACTGCCATCAAACTGATCGTTGGCCTGGGAAATCCAGGCGCTGAATACGAACAGACCCGGCATAACGCAGGGGCCCTTTTTGTTGAGCGCATCGCGAACGCACAAGGCGTAAACCTTGTGGCGGATCGCAAATATTTCGGCCTGACCGGGCGCTATTCGCATCAGGGTCAGGATGTTCGTCTATTAATTCCCACCACGTACATGAACCGCAGCGGCCAGGCCGTAGCGGCACTCGCTGGTTTCTTCCGCATCACGCCTGAAGAAATCCTCGTGGCGCACGACGAACTTGACCTGCCACCCGGCGTTGCCAAGCTCAAACAGGGCGGCGGCCATGGCGGTCACAACGGGTTGCGCGACATCATTGCGCAACTGGGCAATCAGAATACCTTTTACCGCTTGCGGCTTGGCATTGGCCACCCGGGCGTTGCCAGTATGGTTTCAAATTTCGTCCTGGGTCGTGCGCCACGCGCCGAACAGGAAAAACTCGATGCCAGCATCGACTTTGCCCTCGGCGTGCTGCCGGATATCCTCGCCGGTGAATGGAACCGCGCGATGAAAAACCTGCACAGCCAGAAGGCCTGACTCTACTCCTCGGGGAAAACACCATGGGATTCAATTGCGGCATCGTCGGCCTGCCTAACGTCGGCAAGTCCACCCTGTTCAACGCCCTGACCAAATCCGGGATCGCGGCCGAAAACTTCCCCTTCTGCACCATCGAACCGAACACCGGTATCGTGCCGATGCCGGACAGCCGTCTGGAAGCCCTGGCGGCCATCGTCAATCCCAAGCGCATCCTGCCGACTACCATGGAGTTCGTCGACATCGCAGGCCTGGTGGCTGGCGCCTCGAAAGGTGAAGGCCTTGGCAACAAGTTCCTCGCCAATATCCGTGAAACCGATGCCATCGCGCACGTGGTCCGCTGCTTCGAAGACGAGAACGTGATTCACGTTTCCAACAGCGTCGACCCGAAACGCGACATCGAAATCATCGACCTGGAATTGATCTTCGCCGACCTCGACAGCTGCGAGAAGCAACTGCAGAAAGTCGCTCGCAACGCCAAGGGCGGTGACAAGGACGCAGTAGTCCAGAAAGGCCTGCTGGAGCAACTGATCGCTCACTTCACTCTCGGCAAGCCTGCGCGCACCCTGATGAAAACCATGAATGCCGACGAGAAAGCGGTGATTCGTGGCTTCCACCTGCTGACCACCAAGCCGGTCATGTACATCGCCAACGTCGCTGAAGACGGCTTCCAGAACAACCCGCTGCTGGACATCGTCAAGGCCATTGCCGAAGAAGAAGGCGCCATGGTGGTTCCGGTCTGCAACAAGATCGAAGCCGAAATCGCCGAACTGGATGACGGCGAAGAGAAAGACATGTTCCTCGAAGCCTTAGGACTAGAAGAACCTGGCCTGAACCGCGTGATCCGCGCCGGCTACGAAATGCTGCACCTGCAGACCTACTTCACCGCCGGTGTCGAAGAAGTCCGCGCCTGGACCGTCCGCGTCGGTGCCACCGCACCACAAGCCGCGGGTGTGATCCACACCGACTTCGAAAAAGGCTTCATCCGCGCCGAAGTCATCGCCTATGACGACTTCATCCAGTACAAGGGCGAAGCCGGCACCAAAGAAGCCGGTAAATGGCGCCTGGAAGGCAAGGACTACATCGTTAAAGACGGCGACGTGATGCACTTCCGTTTCAACGTGTAACGGTGACCGTGGATTTACACGGATCTCGATAGACACAAAATCCCCGTAATCACTCGCTGATACGGGGATTTTTGCGTCTTGGGATCACCATCCTCCTCGACTACATGCAGACCTTGCGGGCCTGCGCGTAACGTATTGGCCAGGGTCACGGCAGCCCGTCGTTCACGATACCGCCGTGATACACCTTCTGTCAGGTCGCTTCGGGTAAAGGCTGCGCTTTCTCAGGCGGTTTGATTGAGCCGATGTAAACCGCAAAGATAGTCACCAGCGCACCGCAAATCTGCAGCGTGGAGCTGGCCTTGCCGAGAAAGGTGACATCAATGAAATACGTGATCACCGGCTCCAGTAACAGGATCAGTCCGGCCAACCCCAGGCTCATGGCTCCGATCGAACGGTTGACCAGCAACCAGCCGACAAACTGCACCAGTACCCCGTATATGATCAGCATCAGCAAGGTTTGCCCATCCACGATGGCCAAGCTTTCCCCAGTTGCCAGCGCGTATGTCAGCAGAACCAGTGCCGCCCAAAGACTCAAATTGAGCATCTGTGCGATCTTGTCACCCCCGCCGTCAGGCAACTGGGTGTTGATCTTCAGGAAGTACACGCAGATGGCATACGCCAGCCCCGACAACACGCCATACACCACGCCCTTGATCCCTACCGCACTGGTCATCTCGGGTAGCAACAACAGATAGAGCCCAACAAATGCCAAAGTAATGGATACCAGGAAGTAGATCGAAGGTTTTTCCTTCAACAGGTACAACCCCAGTAGGGTCATGAAGAACACCTGACAGTTGGTCAGGATCGACCCGATGCCCGGGCCGACGATATAGATGCTCTGGTGCCAGAGCACCAGGTCGATGGCCAAAAACACCCCAGCCAACGCGGTGTACAGCTGCGCCTTGGCGCTTTTGAGCAGCACCGGTGTTTTGCGCACCTTCAGCAGCAGGAAGAACAGGATCGAGGCGAACACCATCCGATAGAACCCTGCACCACCCGCGCCGATATGGGCGAAAGCGACGGCTAGAGCAGACAGACTGAGCATCAGTCCACCGATGGTCAATTCAATGATTGCCCGATGGTTATTAGTTGACATGAGAAACCTCACTGATAAAGACCGGTATTAATTTTATGAACACTCACAACTCCCCCCGGGCAACAAACATCAGACTCGACAAAGCAGAAAAGCCCCAAAGGTCTTTTCTGCCACGAGCCTAAAAAACAACTAATTTTTAATAGGCTTTAATAGTTAGCAGCAACACAGCTCTTTTAAATTTCTTGCGCGGCCAACTTCAACCATTGTTGTACCGGTGCATAACCTAGAATGTTTTCGACATAGCCCTGCAGTTGCGTAGGGATGGCAATACCATAACGACGGAAGCGGAACACCACCGGAACAAACATCGCATCAACAATGCCGAAGTCACCGCAGAGGAACTGTGTTGAACCACTCACCTCACGGAGCTGATTCCAGATAGCGAATACCCGCATGATTTCCTCTCGGGTCTCGGCGGTCAGGCTTTCTGGGATGTCACCGGTGTTCAGGCCAAACGACATCTGCGTGCGCAGGTGGGTGAAACCGGAGTGCATCTCTGCCGCAGCGGCTCGTGCCAGGGCCTTGACCCGTGAATCTTGGGGCCAAAGGTTGGCGGCCGGATATGTGCCGGCAATGTATTCGCTAATGGCTAGGCTGTCGTTGATGACGACATCATCGAGCAGCAGCGCCGGCACCTTGCCGGAAGGCGAGTGCTCCAGAATGCGCTGGCGGGTGTCGCTTTGTTCCAGTTTGATCTGAAGGGTTTCAAATGCAACATCTGCTGTCACAAGAACCAGCCACGCACGAAATGACCATGAAGACTTATTAAAATCCCCAACTACCAGTTTTGTAGACATCGCATCCCCTAGCTTGTGTGATGAAATAGGTGCTAAATTTAGCGGCCTTTTTTTCATACGTATTGCACAAAACTGGACAATTCATGGACGAGAATCGCCGTAACAAAGCCCCTCAAAAAGACAAGGACTTTGTTCAATTCTGGCGTATACCCGAAGGCGACTGTGAGTTGCTATCTGCGCGTTACAGTACTCAATCTTTCGGCCGACATTCACATGACCGATACGCTATCGGCGTTATAAGTAGCGGTGTTGAAAAACTTTTTTATCGCGGCAGTAACTACATGGGGGTCGCTGGCAGTGTGGTCACCATTACCCCCGGGGAGATCCACGACGGCTTGCCAGGCCATGATGAGGGCTGGATGTATCGAATGCTCTATATCGACCCCGAATGGGTCAACCGGATGGTGTTTCAAGGGCGTTTTTCAGACGATCATATTCATCTTTTTCAAACAGCTCTGAGCCAGGCCCCCGACTTCGCCCGGACCTTTTTGCAGCAACATCAACTCATTGAAAAATCCCCCTCCAGCCTTGAACGGGAAACTATCCTGCTGGATCTGGTGACGCAGCTCTTCGAGCGCAGCGGAGCGCCCATCGAACCAGTCAGTGCGGCTGAGCAGCACGCAGTGCAAAAGATCAAGAGGAAGCTCGAAGACGAGTTCGACAAACATCTGTCTCTGGAAGAACTGGCGCAATGGGTGAACCTTGACCCTCTTTACCTGATCCGGGTGTTCAAAAAAAGCGTTGGCGTCTCCCCCCACAGCTTTCAAATCCAGAAAAGAATCGCCCAGGTCCAAAAACTGCTGCGCACCGGGTCCAGTCTCGCAGAAGCGTCATTCACTTGCGGCTTCTTCGATCAAAGCCACATGACCCGAGCCTTCAAAAAAGTAGTGGGCATCACACCCGGCAGTTTCCGCAACAGCAGTGCCTGAGCCTGTAACCCAGTGATTTGCGCATATGGCATCACGGCTATTGACGCCCGTTTTAACATTACTCGTTTCTATACCGGTCGGTCCGGGTCAGACTTTTTTGGTCCGTGGCAAGAAGATCGCCAACACCCCGAACAACGGCAAGAACGAACACAGGAAGTACACGTATTCGATTCCGTGTATGTCCGCCAAATACCCGAGCAACGCCGCACCAATCCCGCCAAAGCCGAACATCAATCCAAAGAACACCCCGGCAATCATTCCGACATTGCCCGGCACCAGTTCCTGCGCATACACCACGATGGCTGAAAAGGCCGAAGCCAGGATGAAGCCGATCACGACGCTCAGAATGCTGGTCCAGAACAGGTCAACATGAGGCAGGATCAGGGTGAACGGTGCAACGCCGAGGATCGAGAACCAGATCACCGCCTTACGCCCGATCTTGTCGCCAATCGGCCCACCAAAGAACGTCCCCGCCGCTACCGCTCCGAGAAACAGGAACAGGTGCAGCTGCGAACTGGCCACCGACAGGTCGAATCTCTCGATCAGGTAGAAAGTGAAATAACTGGTGAAGCTGGCCATGTAGAAATACTTGGAAAACACCAGCAGCCCGAGCACCACCAGTGCACTGATCACTCGGTTCTTCGACAAACCATGCGTCGCCGCCTGGCCTTGCTTGAGTTTGAACAGGCTCAAGTGGTTGGCGTACCAGCGGCTAATCCGATAGAGCACGAACAGCGCAAACACCGCGAATAATCCGAACCAGGCCACCTGGCCCTGACCGTAAGGAATAATGATCGCTGCAGCGAGCAACGGCCCAAAGGCCGAGCCCGCGTTACCACCGACCTGAAAGGTCGACTGCGCCAAACCGAAGCGCCCACCTGAGGCCAACCGCGCCACGCGAGAAGCTTCCGGGTGAAAGGTCGAGGAGCCGATACCGATCAACCCGGCCGCCAGCAGTATCATCGGAAAGCTGCCCACCACGGACATCATCAGAATGCCGATCAACGTGCAGACTGTCCCGGCCGGTAGTAGCCAGGGTTTAGGGTGCCGATCGGTGTGATAACCCACCCATGGCTGCAACAGCGAAGCCGTCAGCTGGAACGTCAAAGTGATCAAGCCAACCTGGGTGAAGGTCAGGCCATAGTTGGCCTTGAGCATCGGATAGATCGACGGCAGCACCGACTGGATCAGGTCGTTGATCAAATGCGCCAGCGCCACGGCGCCGATGATGCGCATGACCAATGGGTTGCTTTGTGAAGCCGCGGATGCCGGCGCTGTGCCGGTCTGGGCATTGCTGATAGCCATAAGAGTTTCCGTACAACAGAGGGGTGCACACAGGCAGGTGCGTCAATGTGCCATTTTTCAGTGCATCAGCGCCATCCCCTTAGCCTGCTAACGACCCCCATTTTCATCGCTGAAAAGGTGATAGCGTAACGCCATGGTCTGAATCTTGCGTCTGTAATCCGCTTCAACGCGGCCCCTTACAAAGGGGACCGAGAATGGGAAGTTTCGCCACAGAGTCGGCCTACAGAGCTGACGAGGGTGAACTTTCGAGGCCTTTTAAAAGGGCACACGTCGCGGCCGCAACGGTCTCGACGCACGCCGATGGTGCGTGGTGTCCAGAGGAGTTTTGGGGCATGCAGGCTTTTTTATCACCGGGGATAGGGTTGCTGGGGCGTTTTGGTTTCGCACGCAAATTTCAGCTATTGTTCCTGCTGTTTATCCTGCCGCTGACGGGCAGTCTATGGATGATCGGTCAGGACTATCGCGACAAACTGAACCTGATCTCCGGCGAACGTGCCGGAGTTCGGCAACTGCTTGCTTTGGATACACTCGATAACCTGCTCGCCGCCCAGCGTGACCGCGCGGCTCGCTGGCGCGCCACGGAAACCAATCGCCAGCCGACGCCAGCGACGATCGCGGCGATGGCCGCGTTCGATGCGGTTCAGCCAGCCCTCGCCCAAGCCACCTCAGACCTCGGCAACGCACTGCATACCGAAGGCGCCGAGGGCGAAACCCTGGCCCGTTATCAAACCTTGCAAACCGCCCTCAACGGCCTGGACTCGAAAAGCTTGAGCAGCGTCGGTTGGTGGCCAGACGGTTACGATCGGTTCACCAATGCTTTGAGTGCCCTGCAAGCCTTGCGCGAGCAGATCGCCATGGATACTCGCCTGACCCTCGCGCCGTGGCTGGAAACTTATCTGCTGACCCAGATCTCCACCCAGCACGCACCAGACTTGATTGAACGAGTCGGCCGCCTCGCCAGCGTCGGTCAGGCATCAGTGGTGTCTGGACAGTTCACTCTGCAAAGCCGTCTGCAATTGCGCGACTTGCGCAGCCGCATCGGCGATGCCCGGGAGCAGCTTGTCAAAACCGCGAGCCTGCTGGAGGCGCGGCTGCCCAGCGCGCTGCAAGCCTGGTCCGGGCAATACCATGACAGCCTCAAGCACCTGGACGCAGCGTTGAAAGCCCTCGATGACGGCGTGTTCGGCGGCAGCATCAAGCTCAAGCCGGAAGAGTTCGAACGCAATCTCGACGCCCTGCTCTCCGATTTCGCTTCGTTGCGTCAGCAGTCGTTGGTGTCGCTGGATCAGCGTCTGGATGACTACCACGGTTCGGCCATTCGCCAGTTCATCCTCGTTGCGACAATGTTTGGGTGTCTGCTCTTGGCCGCGCTGTACCTGTTCATCTGCTTGCAAGCCTCGATCCGTCGCAGCGCCAGCGGCATCACCCTGCTGGCCGAAGCCTTGCGTGACGGCAATCTGAGCCTTCAAGTACCAGTGCAGGGCCGCGACGAACTGGCCGCCATCAGCACCGCCCTCAATGTTGCGGTAGTGCAGCTGCGCAATAGTCTGTTGGGGGTCGATCATGAAACCTTGCAACTGAGCAACGCGGTGCGCACCCTCAACCATCACTCCAGCGGTGCCTTGGGGGAAGTCGAAGCTCAGCAGTTGCAGATCAGCCAGATCGCCGCGGCCGCCACGCAATTGGCCGCCACCTCGCAAGGGGTTGCCCAGAGTTGCGAACAGGCCTCCGGCAGCGCTCAGCACACCCAGCGCATCGCCGCCGACAGCAGCCGTGACAGCCAGCGCACGACGGCAAGCATTCAACAACTCAATCAGCGTTTGAACGACACCGCTGCAGCACTGGGCCGGGTCAGTGAGCAGGGGCAGCAGATTCAATTGGTGGTGGACACCATCCGCGGGGTTGCCGAGCAGACGAACCTGTTGGCACTTAACGCCGCTATCGAGGCCGCTCGCGCGGGTGAGCAAGGGCGCGGTTTTGCGGTGGTGGCCGATGAGGTGCGCAGCCTGTCGCAACGTACCCAGTCCTCCACCGCGCAGATTGCCGGCACCGTCGACAGCCTGCGCAACACGGTGAACGAAGCGGTAAGTTTGATGGAAGCCGCCTGCGGTCAGGCTCAATCCGACGCCCAAGCCGTCACTGGCCTGGGCGAACGGTTGGGGGAAATTGCCCATGCCGTGCAAAGCGTTACCGACACGCTGGCGCAGATCGCCACTGCGGTCGACGAGCAAGCGACCACCGCCGACGAAGTCAGCGGCAACATCCAGCAAGTCGATCAGGCGGCGGTACGCTTGCTCGAAGGCGCGCGGGCGGTGAACCTGGCGGCGGACACCTTGAGCCAAGGCAGCAAGGCCTTGAGTGCCAATACCGGGAGATTTCAGCTCAGTTGACGCCCTCCCCTCGCCCGGTTTTTCGGGTCAGGTGGATAAGCGGTTGAAAGCGTAGAGAAATATTTTAGATTTACGCTTGACACATCATCATTACGAGCCAATAATGCGCGCCACTTGGCTACATAGCTCAGTTGGTTAGAGCATAGCATTCATAATGCTGGGGTCCGGGGTTCAAGTCCCTGTGTAGCCACCAAGTACCTG
Source organism: Pseudomonas sp. Hz4 (assembly GCF_054898165.1). Classification (NCBI taxonomy): domain Bacteria; kingdom Pseudomonadati; phylum Pseudomonadota; class Gammaproteobacteria; order Pseudomonadales; family Pseudomonadaceae; genus Pseudomonas; species Pseudomonas sp. Hz4. Next base: position 5,157,792 of record NZ_CM142719.1, read on the forward strand.
TTTACAGATGTCCCCATGAGTCTCTAAACAACCTCAAGAAGCCCGCCTAGTGCGGGCTTTCTTGTTTCTGGCCATCTCTCCCTGTATCTCTCTATACCTTCCCTCCGTGTATCCCCTGTGTATCCTCGACAAATAATTGAACCGAGGGGGTACAAGCCCAAATGAAGCGATCCGAGATAAAACGCCGCCCCCTTTCCGATACCGCATTGGCGCGAAGGGAGCCTAAGAGTAGGGCGCTGAGCTTCTACTCAGGGTAAAAATGTCCCATGAACGTAAGCGCTTCAATCGCCTGGGCGTAAGGGGCAAACCTCGGATCTCCACCCTCGAATGCCTGTGCGACTTTCTGAGCATTTTCAAGGTTGTCCCATTTAGCCAAGTCAGCGAAAACACGGCCTTGTGGATCGGGACAATAACCTGAGAACTCAATCAACCCATCAAAGCCTTTGAGGGTTTCCCGAAGCATCAACCGCAACTCAGGCATTTGGCTTTCGAAGCCTTCCTTGACGGTAAAGATTGCTAGCTCGAGTACATGGCTGTTCTGCGTCATATGTCACTCCAATTGTGTGGTGAGGAGCGACCAGTATCTTGGGGTCGTACTGACACCGTACTGTCAGTGCTTGAGAGGTTGTTGGGCCGTCCATTGATCAGACTGAAACTGCATGTATGACCGCAGGTTCCATTGCGCCTCAAGCTTCTGTCCATCCGTCATGATCTGCAGGCTTCGTATCCGGTCAACTCGAAAGTCTCTGTATGCCTTTCTGGACATACACCATGTTCCGACAGTCCACTTTCCTCCCCAGTAGAAAAGGCCCAAGGGGAACACCGTCCTGTCCGAGATCTCTTCACTCAAGCTGAAATATGAAAAGTGGACGGCTCTCGCCTGCTGAATAGCGCAGTGGAGATCGTCCAAATATCGTTGGTCTGGTGTGACGGGCTTAGCCCTCAACGCGCGGATAGTGGAGAGTGATGGTTCTGTATTGCGAAACGGCAATACGGCAGCAACTTTGCTCAACAGCGTCCTTGCAGAAGAAGCGAGTTCAGTGCCTGCGGAATTTGAAAGCATCTCAACGCCCAACATCAGCGCGTCGAGTTCATCTTGGGTGAGTGTCAGAGGCGGTAACTCAAACCCTTCGTGCAGAGCATACCCAACGCCAGCGACGCCATAGAGAGGAATACCGCTCACAGACAGGTCGTCGATATACCGATAAATCGTGCGGACTGAGACCCCGATACGCCCTGCCAAGTCTTCCGCTGTAATCGGCTGATGTACCCGGATCAGGTTTACTACCTGGAATAGCCGATCTGATTTACGCATGTACTGAAGGACCAATGTGCTCGATTTTAGGAAGGGCGTTGCCATCGCCTCCGACGCATCCCATGTGTCGGGCGCATCTCGTCTGCGGGGCACGGGAGTGAATCAAAAACTGCTCTACTCAGAGCTGAAGTGTTCATTCTCCCCCATTTGGGGAAACAACCCCATGGAAGGCTCGCGTCAAGTAAGTACTAAAAACGGCTTACCGAAAGGTAGGCCGTTTTTTTATGCCTCGAAAAAGTGCCCCTAATAAACAGCGCCGAGCGACCCAAGAAGTCGCGTCAGGAACGAATCGCCGGCAACGCTGACAACGCCCGCTCCCATATTTGCCAAGTGCGCAGCCAGACCATCGCCTGCCAGTCGCTGTCAGCGGGATAGAACTGCTCAAGCAAATTCAATTTGATCCCACGTCCCACGCCATCACTTGGGTCGCCGTGCAGGTGCAGCCAGTGATCGTCGCGCAGATGACGATGAACCTCGGCGCCGGGATACGTCCCGCACTCAATCACAAACGGCATCAACCGCACGTGCGGCAGCGCATTGATCAACGCCTGCGAGGTGTAGCCGGTGGCGGTGGCCGCAACACCGGTTTCGCTCAGCGTGTCGGCGCCGGTCAGCAGCGCGTAGAGCCACGGGCCGTAAATGGCCTGCGCATCCGCAAGCGCTGGATAGGCTGCTTCGGTAATAGTCAGCAACATCGGATGACCATACTCCCCCGCGCCGGTGTGCAAGTCGAAACACATGGCCACTTCGGCATGGGAGACATGCTTTTGAAGGATCTGATGCAACGTGCGGTTCGACCAGCTCGGTGCCCGTCCGCCGTAAAACAAACCATCGGGATAACAGTGCTGGCCGCCTTCGACAATCGACATCACCGCTGGCCAGCCATGTTCGCCGATCTGCGCATTAAGCAAGGCATCGGCGCGATCTCGCTCCGGGCCTTGCAACTCCGTGCAGGCGTAGATTTCATGCAGCGCTGCATAGGCTTGGTTATCCGGCAATGCGTGGTCGAAGTTCAGGTGATTGCGATTCAGGTCGATGTTGTCTTCGTTGACTCGACGCAGCCACGCAGTGCCCCAGGGATTTATCAGGTGGATCATCACCACCGCGACATCGGCCGGCAGCGAACGCTTGCCCAACGCCTGCAACCACTTGATCTGACATCCCGAACCATAGAAGCCTTCAACGCCGTGAGTGCCGCTCAGCGCAATCAGCAAACGCTTCGCGCCCGGATCGCCAAGTACCGCCACATCGGTGCTCAGTGACTCACCGAATGGCCCGTTGAGTGGATGCGGGTACTCGGTCAGCGTCGCACCGGCCGCGGTCGCAGCGGCCAGGAATTGATCACGCTGAGTGCGGTAACTCGGCTGGGTGGGGAACTCGGTCTGCATGTCTGCCTCTTGTTGATCTTCTGGTCAGTCTATTGCCTCGACCCTACAGAGAATCCACTACTTCATGAAGGACAAAAGTGTCTTTGCTGTAGGCCTTGGTTTGCGTCACTCCCTGTCGGCCGATAGAGTCCTCTGATCTTTCCCACGGACGGAGTGCCCCCACGTGTTCTCAGCCTTCCACTTGAGCCTCTATCGCCTGTCAGCCTTTTCGCTGATCGCCACGGCTTTAACCCTCGCAGCCTGTAGTGCCCCGACCTCTTCGACGTTGTCTGTTGCGCCGGAAATCGCTTCGGGTTATCGCGCCGATCTGCAGACCCAACACGCTGCAAAACACATGGCGGCCGCGGCCAATCCGCTGGCCGCCGAGGCCGGACGGGAGATGTTGCGTCAGGGCGGTTCGGCAATCGATGCCGCGATTGCGATGCAGGCCGTACTGACGCTGGTCGAGCCGCAATCCTCGGGCATTGGCGGTGGCGCGTTGATCGTGCTGTGGGATGGCAAGGCCGTGCGAACCTATGACGGTCGCGAAACCGCTCCGGCCGGCGCCACCGAGAAGCTTTTCCTGCAAGCCGATGGCAAACCGATGCCGTTCACCCAGGCGCAGATTGGTGGTCGTTCGGTGGGGACACCGGGCGTGTTGCGGGCACTTGAGTTGGCCCATCAGAACCACGGTCGCCTGCCGTGGGCGCAGCTGTTCGAACCGGCCATCAAACTCGCGGAGCAAGGCTTCGGCATCTCGCCACGCCTTCACCAGTTGATCGCCTCGGACTCGTCCGTGCGCAGCTCACCGGACATGGCGGCCTACTTCCTGAATGCCGATGGCAGCCCGAAAGCCGTCGGCACGGCGCTGAAAAACTTGGCACTGGCCGCTGTGTTCAAACGCATCGCCAAGGAAGGACCGGATGCGTTGTACAAAGGCCCCATCGCACAAGAGATCGTCGCCAAGGTTCAGGGCCACGCCAACCCCGGCAGCCTGTCGCTGAACGACCTCAATGGCTACAGCGCCAAGGAGCGCGCGCCGCTGTGCACCGACTACAAACGCTGGCAGGTCTGCGGCATGCCGCCACCGTCTTCGGGTGGGATCGCCATGGCGCAGATCCTCGGCACCTTGCAGGCCTTGGAAACCCGTGACCCGCGTTTTGCCCTCGCATCGTTCAAGCCGGTCAAGACAAATAAGCCTGCGGGCATTGAACCGACGCCTGAAGCCGTGCACCTGATCTCCGAGGCCGAGCGCCTGGCCTACGCCGACCGCGCGCTGTACGTGGCCGACGCCGACTTCGTGCCCGTCCCCGTCAAAGGTCTGGTGGACCCGAGTTACCTGGCCAGCCGCGCCGCGCTGATTGGGGATCGCAGCATGGGCACAGCCAAACCCGGCACCCCGCCGGGCATTCAGGTCGCCTATGCGCCGGACCGCTCACCGCTGCGTATTTCCACCTCGCAAGTGGTGGCGGTCGATGACGAAGGCGGCGCCGTGTCCATGACCACCACCGTGGAATCGGCTTTCGGCTCACACCTGATGGTTCAAGGCTTCCTGCTCAACAACCAGATGACCGACTTCTCGTTCATCCCCGAAGAGAACGGCCAGAAGATCGCCAACCGCGTCGAACCCGGCAAACGCCCGCGCTCGTCCATGGCCCCAACCCTGATCTTCGACCGCCAGAGCGGCGAATTCCTCGCCAGCGTCGGTTCCCCCGGCGGCTCGCAGATCATCCAATACGTCGCCAAATCCACCATCGGTATGCTCGACTGGAACCTTGATCCGCAAACCGCCATCAGCCTGCCCAACTTCGGCAGCCGCAACGGCCCGACAGAACTGGAACAGGGGCAGTTCAGCCCGGCGCTGATTCAGGCGCTGAAGGACAAAGGGCACAGCGTCAACGAAATCGACATGACCAGCGGGATCCAGGCGATTGTTCGGGTGAAGGATGCTCAGGGGAGAACGTCGTTGGCGGGAGGGGCCGACCCGCGACGTGAGGGAGCCGCGTTGGGGGATTGAGTCTTACGCAGGAAAGAGCAAGGGCTTACCGAGAGGTAGGCCCTTTTTAAAGGTAACGAATACTGATCGGCCATCTTGCGCCGCCTTTTCCTACCCACAGATGACTGCTTCTTGGATAGAGTTTAAAGATCAGTTTTCCCCAGTTCCGCGTCTGCCCCAACTCATCAAATCAGCTGTCGGCAGTGCTTGATTACAGAAGTCGAACTCACTCCTCCGCACATCGGATGCGCCTCCAAAGACTTGTATCAGTCCCACGACGGGACTAGGATCACTCCATGAGAATCATCGCTATCAGTCAGCTGAAAAGGTTTTGGGAGAAATACCCAGACTCGGAACAATCCTTTCTGGCCTGGATTGATGAGGCAAAAAATGCTGAGTGGAAAGCGCCAACGGACATAAAGGCGCACTTTGCTACCGCCAGTATTCTCAAAAGCCGCAGAGTCGTGTTCAACATCAAGGGCAACTTTCGGTTGGTAGTCGCTGTGGCCTATCGCTTCGGCGCCGTGTACATAAAATTTGTCGGCACTCACAAGCAGTACGACACGGTCGACGCTAATACCGTCGAGATGGAGTAACCCATGAACATTCGCCCAATTCACACCGACGAGGACTACCGTGCAGCCATCAAGAACGTGTCAGTGCTGTTCGACAACGAACCAGAGCCTGGCACCCCCGAGGGTGATTACTTCGACATTATGATCACGCTGATCGAAGCCTATGAATCGAAGCGGTTTCCCGTGGACCTGCCCAATCCAATCGATGCGATTAAGTTTCGTATGGAGCAGTCCGGCCTGTCTGCTGCAGACCTCGCACCCGCCATTGGTCGCACAAACCGAGTATATGAAGTGCTCAATGGCAAACGTGCATTGACGCTTCCGATGATCTGGAAACTTCACGATCTGTTCGGGATACCCGCGCAGAGCCTGATCAAGCCGGTAAAGCAGGCTTGATCAGGTGCCAGTCGACTCTTGAAAATGCATCAACATGACCCAGGGTGCCTTCACCAGCGCGATCGCGTCACTGCCGACAGCCAGACGTTACGTGCACTGACCTTCATGACGTGTCTCCTCGAGTAATTATTATTGTATTCAGCCTAGCGAGAGATCTTCAGCGCCTGCCGCGCCTTATGCTTCTCCAGCGCCAGCTCGATCAACCGACTGACCAGCTCGCTGTAAGTCATACCGGTGGCCTGCCATAGCTTGGGGTACATGCTGATGCGGGTGAAGCCGGGCAACGAGTTGATCTCATTGATCAGCACTTCGCCGCTGTCGGTCAGGAACACGTCGACCCGCGCCAGCCCCGAACAGCCCAACACCTGAAACGCCTCGACAGCCAGGGCACGAATGCGTTCGCTGGCCTCGATGCTGATGTCAGCCGGCACCACAACTTGCGCCGCTTGAGCGTCGATGTATTTGCTGTCGTAGGAATAGAACCCGCTGCGCACCACGATCTCGCCACAACCGCTGGCGATGGCGTCTTCATTGCCGAGCACCGCGCACTCAATCTCGCGGCCACTGACGGCGGACTCGACCAAGACTTTCTCATCGAAACCCAGTGCCAGTTCTACCGCTGCCGCGTACTCGGCTTCGTCATTCACCTTGCTCACGCCCACGGAAGATCCCTGGTTCGCCGGTTTGACGAACAACGGCAAACCGAGTTTGCCTTGCACCTCGGCGAACCCGGTGCGCGCCGCGGTGGTGCGGGTCAGGGTGACGAACGGCGTGACCGCCAACCCGGCGTCACGCAACAGGCGTTTGCTGATGTCCTTGTCCATGCAGACGGCCGAACCGAGCACGTCGGAACCGACAAACGGCAGATCGGCCATGCGCAGCAGCCCTTGCAGGCAACCGTCTTCGCCCAAGGTGCCGTGGACGATCGGGAAAATCACATCGACGTGACCCAGCAGTTCCTGACTGGAAGTTTCCACCAATTGCTGACTGACCTTGCCCGGCACGACGGCCAGCTCGCGGTTGGACCGGTTGAGGGCGATCAGCGCCGGGTTTTCCTGATTGAGCAGGAAGTTTGAAGGGTCGTTAAGGTGCCAGTGGCCTTGCTTGTCGATGCCGATCAGCACCGGCTCGAAACGCGAACGATCCAGCGCATCGACGATGTTTTTCGCCGATTGCAGCGACACTTCGTGTTCAGCCGAACGGCCGCCAAAAATAATGCCTACCCGCAGTTTGTTCATTACCTGACCCACCTTTATGGCTTCAGCGAATGTTCAGCACCTTGCAACATTAGTCCGGGATTTTCTACCCGCCGGTAGATCCGATCGGCAGCAGACAGGCGGCTGGTCAGTGGGGTAACGTATCGCGCAACGAGCTCAAGACAACAACACCATGGCCAAGCACACGCCTCCCATCGACTGGTTCCACCGCGCGCCCGACGTCGGCGGGCTTCAGCGTTTCGAAGCGTTTTTTGCAGGCCACGGTTACAACCTTCACCGCCACGACACCTATGCCATCGGCCATACCTTGGCCGGTGTGCAGAGCTTTCAGTACCGCAGTGGCTGGCGCCACAGTCTGCCAGGCGGGACCATGGTGCTGCACCCGGACGAAGTTCACGATGGCGAAGCCGGCACTGAGACCGGGTTCCAATACCGAATGATGTACATCGAACCGGCGCTGATCCAGCAGATGCTCGGCGGGCAGCCGTTGCCGTTTATCAAGACCGGATTGTCGACCGATCCACGTTTATTCGCCGCCACCGCCGTGCTGCTGCGAAGCCTCGATTGTCCCCTCGATCCTCTGGAAGAACAGGATGCGCTGTTCGATCTGGCCCAAGCCTTGAACAGCGTTTCCGGCGTGTCTGCCACCCGCCAGAGCTTCGACTACGTGGCCGCCGAACGCGCGCGGGAATTCATTCACTGCGCCATGGATCGCACCGTGACGCTGGAAGAACTGGCGCAACACAGTGGTCGCGATCGCTGGAGCCTGTCGCGGGATTTTCGCCTGTTGTTCGGCACCAGCCCTTATCGATACCTGACCATGCGCCGCCTCGACCTGGTCCGTTCGCTGCTGATCCAGGGCCAGTCACTGGTCAGCGCCGCGCTGATCGCCGGCTTCACCGATCAAAGCCACATGACCCGGCAGTTCAGCAAAACCTACGGCCTGTCGCCGGCCCGCTGGATGAAAATGCACCGCCGCTGAGCCACGCACAATCGTTCAAGAAGCACACCGATACGCGGGCTATCGTGGATTTACGATCCACCACGAGCGCTGCTTCATGAAAGCTTACGAAAGCCTGAATTTCGCTGAAAAAATCGCCAAGATCGGCCCGTACTGGACGCCCAGGGTCATCGCCGAAATGAACGACTACCAGTTCAAGGTGGTGAAACTGCTGGGGAATTTCATCTGGCACGACCACCTTGATACCGACGAAACCTTCATCGTGCTCGAAGGGCAATTACGCATCGACTTTCGCGATGGCCACGTGTTGGTGAACGCCGGCGAAATGTATGTGGTGTCAAAAGGTGTCGAGCACAAACCGTTTGCCGAGCAGGAGGTAAAACTCCTGCTGATCGAACCCAAGGGTGTGCTGAACACTGGCAACGAAGGTGGCGAGCGCACTGCGCAGAATGATGTTTGGGTGTGAAAGGCCAGCTGCTTACGGCTGCAGAGCCTTGGCCAAGGGAACCGGACGGCGGTGAGAAACGCTCATGATGGCGGCTCCTGGGGAAAACGCCGACTGTAGCGATTTCCACCGGGAGGGCAGGCATCAAGTCGCCAGCTGATTGGCAAACTGCCCGACCGCGTTCACCACTTTCTGTGCACCGTCCTGAATCTCGACAATCACCGTACCCGCCTCTGCCGCCAGCGCCAGCCCCTGCTCCGCCTGGAGTTTGCCCTCGGTCATCAGCGCCACGGCGGTACGCGCCATGTCCTGGTTCTGACGCACCACGCCGACGATTTCATCGGTTGCCTGGCTGGTGCGCGAAGCCAATTGCCGGACTTCATCTGCCACCACCGCAAAACCACGACCCTGCTCGCCGGCCCGAGCGGCTTCGATGGCCGCGTTGAGCGCCAGCAGGTTGGTCTGTTCGGCAATCCCGCTGATGGTTTTGACAATGGTGCCAATCACCAGCGACTGCTCGTTCAGCGCTTCGATACCTTCGCCGGCGGTCTGCATGTGTTTGGCCAAATCACGCATCACGCTCACTGCCTGAGTCACCACGGCGTTACCGCGCTGCGCGCTGCTGTCGGTTTGCTGCGAGGTGCTGTAGGCAATGTTCGCCGCTTCGGCGACGGCTTGCTCCTGATTGACTTGATCGGTAATCACCGTGGCGAACTTCACCACTTTGTAGAGCTTGTTGTTGGCATCGACCACCGGGTTGTAGGAAGCCTCCAGCCAGACCTCGCGGCCGTGGCTGTCGATGCGTTTGAAACGGCCAGCGACGAACTCGCCTGCATTCAGACGGCGCCAGAAGTCCTGGTACGCGGCGCTGTTGTAATCCTCCGGTTGGCAGAAAGTGCGGTGATGTTTGCCCTTGATCTGCGCCAAGCTGTAGCCCATGCCGCTGAGAAACCGGTCGTTGGCTGCAAGCACATTGCCATTGAGGTCGAACTCGATCACCGCCGTGGAGCGCACGAGCGCGCCGATCAGGTTCTCATGCTCACGGGACGCCTCGATGGTGCGGGTCAGGTCACTGGAGTAAATCGAGAAGTGCTTGATCCGGCCGTCCGGGGACCGAACCGGCTGCACGATCGAGCGCAGCCAGGCTTCCTGGCCATTGCCGCGCAGCAAGCGCACCGCGCCGGCAAAGTGCTCGCCACGGGTCAGGGCGGCTTTGAAACGGTGGTGGAATTCGTCCGATTTCACATGGGCCGGGACGATGTCTTCGATGTGTCGACCCATCAAGTCGTTGCTGTTGTAGAGCATCTCGCCGATGAAGTTCTGGTTGACCGATTGAATCCGCCCATCGGTATCGAGGGTCAGGACCAGCATCTCGCTTTCCAGACTTTCCTTCACTTGCTGGAGGCTGAAGAGTTCTTCGCGAAGAGCCGACAGCTCCTGCTTCAAGCGTTTGTTGAACATGGGGATACACCGATGGACAGGGATAGAAAGCGGTATGCAGCCTAACCATCGGCCTTGGGGATATTTTCTGAAGAGTGTTTCAGAGTTGTCCTACAAAAATAGTTGCTACACGAACGGTCCTGCCTTCGATTAGATCGCGCCAGCAGGCGAACAGCTTCCAACTTTTGGCATCCTCGTCCCGAAATACGCGGCACTGCTCACACCCACAGCCCCCATCACCGCGCAGAAGATCACGCAGATCCACGGGCTCCACGGCATCAGACCGATCAGCAACAACGGTGTGATACTCGCCCAGGCGGCGTAGGCGATGTTGTAAGTGAAGGAAATGCCCGAGACACGAATCCGCGCCGGAAACAGGCTGACCATCACCGACGGCACCGCGCCGACCACCCCACAACTGAGACCGGCCACCGCGTACGCCAGGCCAATCCAGTTGCCACCGATGATCAGGCAGGTATAGAGCACGCCGATGCCCAGTGGCAGCAGCAGGCTATAGAGCATCACCGTGCGCCAGGCCCCAATGCGGTCGACCAGCAGGCCGGCGAGTACGCAGCCGATATTCAGAAAAACAATGCCCAAGGCACTCAAGGCGAAGGTGTGGCTGGCGGTCATGCCGAAGGTTTTTTGCATCATGGTCGGGGTGATCACCACGAACACCACCACCGCTGAGGTCAGTACGCAGGTGAGGATCATCGCTGGCAGCATGGCCTGACGATGCTCACGCAAGACCGTGCGCAGCGGCAGCTCGACGGCTGCATCGCGTTGGGCCTGCATGGCCATAAACACCGGAGTTTCGCTGAGCCAGCGGCGTAGCCAGACGCCGATTACGCCGAACACGCCGCCCAGCAGGAACGGGTAACGCCAAGCGTAATCAAGGATTTCTGCCGGGGTGAAGGCCTGTGCCAGAAACGTCGCCGTCAGGGCGCCGATCAGGTAACCAAAGGTCAACCCGGCCTGCAGGAATCCGAGGGCATAACCGCGATGCCCGGCCGGTGCATGCTCGGCGACGAACACCCAGGCGCTCGGTACTTCACCGCCCACCGCCGCGCCCTGGAGGATTCGCAGGGCCAACAGCAGCAGCGGGGCGAAATAACCGATCTGGGCGTAGGTCGGCATGATGCCAATCAACAGGCACGGCAGCGCCATCATCAGGATGCTCAGGCTGAAGACCTTCTTGCGGCCCAGTCGGTCGGCGAAATGCGCCATCAGAATCCCGCCCAACGGCCGCGCCAAATAACCAGTGGCGAAGATCCCGAAGCTTTGCAGCAGACGCAGCCACTCCGGCATTTCTGGCGGGAAGAACAGCTGGCTGAGGGTCAGTGCGAAAAAAACGAAAATGATGAAATCGTAGATTTCCAGCGCGCCACCTAACGCCGCAAGGCCCAGGGTCTTGTAGTCCGAACGGTTGAACGACGCCGGGCGCGAATCGGTATTGGCAGTCATGAAAAGAACTCTGGCATAGGCAAAAACCAAGGCGCCCATGGTCTACGCAAACGCGCCAACGGACAACCCGTTAGACCAAAGTCTCAGCCTCGCAAAACCTGATCACAAAAAAGGACCGATTGATTTACTGTTGGCACCTGTCTGGACGGGCCTTTGCGGCCCTGAAGACCACAACAAACATAAAAATTCGAGGTATACCCGTGGCCGCTGATATCGAAGATACCCGCTCTGCCCGCTTTGCCCTGCGCTGCTCAAGCTTTGCCGAACGCTGGTTCCCCGATTCCTGGGTGTTTGCCGCACTGGCGGTGATTATCGTCGCCGTGGCCACCCTGTTTATGGGCGCCAAGCCCACCGACGCAGCCATGGCCTTCGGTGACGGTTTCTGGAGCCTGATCCCATTCACCATGCAAATGGCTTTCGTGGTGATCGGCGGTTATGTGGTCGCTAGCTCGCCACCGGCGGTGAAATTGATCGATCGGCTGGCGCGGATTCCGAAAAACGGTCGCTCGGCCGTGGCCTGGGTTGCGTTGATCTCCATGGTCGCTTCGCTGCTGAACTGGGGGCTGTCACTGGTGTTTGGCGGTTTGCTGGTGCGCGCCCTCGCCCGCCGTACCGATCTGAAAATGGACTACCGTGCCGCCGGTGCCGCCGCCTATCTGGGCCTCGGGGCAGTGTGGGCCTTGGGCCTGTCCTCGTCCGCCGCGCAATTGCAGGCCAACCCGGCCAGCCTGCCGCCGTCGATTCTGTCGATCACCGGCGTGATTCCTTTCACGCAAACAATCTTTCTCTGGCAGTCCGGCGTGATGTTGCTGGCACTGATCGTGATCTCGCTGATCATCGCCTACGCCACTGCACCCGGCCCGAACTCGGCCCGGGATGCCAAGGCCTGCGGAATCGATCCGAGCTTTAATATGCCGCCATTGCAACCGCGCACCCGCCCCGGCGAATGGCTGGAGCACAGCCCGCTGCTGACGATTTTGCTGGTGCTGCTGGCGGCCGGGTGGCTGTTCCATGAGTTCTCGACTAAACCTGCGATCAGTGCGATTTCCGGGCTGAACACCTACAACTTCCTGTTCATCATGCTCGGTGCCCTGCTGCACTGGCGCCCGCGCAGCTTCCTTGACGCGGTGTCCCGCGCGGTACCGACCACCACGGGTGTCCTGATTCAGTTCCCGTTGTACGGCTCGATCGCCGCGCTGATGACCACCGTCAAAGGCACTGATGCTCAGACGCTGGCTCACCACATCTCGACGTTTTTCGTACAAATCGCGTCCCACGACACCTACGCGCTGCTGATGGGCGTGTACTCAGCGATCCTCGGTTTCTTCATCCCGTCCGGCGGGGGCAAGTGGATCATCGAAGCGCCGTACGTCATGCAAGTGGCCACCGACCTGAACTACCACCTGGGCTGGGCCGTGCAGATCTACAACGCCGCCGAAGCCCTGCCGAACCTGATCAACCCGTTCTACATGCTGCCGTTGCTGGGTGTGCTCGGGTTGAAGGCGCGGGACTTGATCGGGTTTTCGTTCGTGCAACTGCTGGTGCACACGCCGCTGGTGCTGTTTCTGCTGTGGGCGTTGGGGACGACGCTGACGTATACGGCGCCGGTGATGCCATAACGCAAAAAAGGGTCGATATATCTATCGGCCCCTACTTCTTGTTCGGTCCAGTCTGTTTCAGTATGTAGGCGCCCCCGAAGCTAAGGGCCCACACGCTGATTAGGATTGAGCATGTTCAAATTCGCAGGACTCACCTTCGCGGCCCTCACCTTGAGTGCCGCCGCCCATGCCGATGTCGACCTGAAGCTGGGCAGCACCGAACGCGTCACCCGGTTGTTCGCTTATCCCAACAACTGCAATGTAATTTGTTTTCGCAACTGGACGCTGGAGCAAACTGTCGAGCATTACCTGACCCAAAGCGTGCAGCGCGATGGCTACAACGCGGCGAAAGTGCGGGTCAAAACCGATAACGATCAGCTCTACGCCGAAATCAGCGGTGTACCCAATGGCTATGAAAAACCGTTGGCGGCGTTGCTCGATGCCGGCGATCTGGCCTACACCGGCGCCAGCAAGCTGAATGCCGATGGCAAGTGGGCTTATAGCTGGTATCTGTTCCTGCCACTGGGTATGGCCTTGGAAAACCGCAAAAGCGTCGAGTTGCTGCACTTCCCACCGGATTACTCGTTGACCCAGGCTCAGGATTACCTGAAATCGGCCACCACCGATCGTTGGGCCACGCTGCTGACTGAAAACGGCATTCCCGCCGAACAGACACCCGGTTATCAGACCATAATCGACATCGCACCGATTGCCGCACCTTCCAGCGCCGGCAAAGATCTGGAAGGTGTCTACGACTACTTCAAGGACTACCAGACCACGATGGTCAAGCAACTCAGCCAGAACGCCAGTGGTGCGGCGTTGCCGATGGTCGCCTTCGGCGCGCCGGTACGTAACTGGATCAAGCAGCAATACGGGCCGACCGTGAACGTGCTGGGCCTGGTCAGCATCAGTCCGAGCGACGGCGTGAAAGTGCCAGTGCTGGGTTCCAACCACCCAAGCTATATCTGGTACGCCGCCGACCCTGACACTTATACCGGCAACGATGCCCAGGCCAAGGCCGACGCGGCTGGCCTTAAAGTCATGGGCCAGGATTTGAGTGCCGCGTGCTGGCAGGCCGCCATGGGCCGCCAACCGGACAGTAATCCCGACGTTGAACTGAAAAGTTGCACCCAAACCTGGCAAGTGGCCCAGTCAGAAAAAACCTGCGAGCTGTTCTATACCTCGATCCGCGACCTGACGCCCGAAAAAGCCGTGGCCAAGTGCGCGACGACTCCGATCAAATCTCAGCTCAAACAGCTGAAAGCCCCGGTACCCGCGACTGCGATCCCTGCCCCGCATCTGTAAAACGATGAACGGCGGGTCTACTGTCAGTTATGACAGTAGACCCGCCGTTTCATTTGCGAGAGGCTTGAGACGAACCCAGCGTTGCAGGGCTGACAAGGTCGTCAGCTGACGGAGGTCGCAGCACCTAGCCGACAAGGAACGTTATGAAAACCCACTCCCCGCTCCGGAATCTTGCACCACCACTCGATGGGGTTTACCCATTTGCAGAGTTACCCGTTCGCCTTGGATTCCCCTCCAGGGCTGACTTCGACATTATCGACAACGCCAACGGATCGGCGGCGGCCGTCGTAGCACTTCGGGACTTTCCACGCATCAGCCGAATTTGTCGGGCTTCGGGGCACCTGCTGCCCTATCGCTGTCGGCATACCCGGCAACTGGCCCGTGGCATCCATGTCTACGATCCGCGCTTCTGCGGGCTGCTGCGTCACTCCTGCGACCCTAACGTATTTCTCGACATGAGCGAGCTGTGGTTATGGGCGCTGAAGGACATCAAAAAAGGCGAACAGCTGACGATGGACTATGCCGCCACAGAAGACAAACTCCTGCGTCAGTTCGCCTGCCGGTGTGGATCGTCCGACTGCCGAGGCTGGATCACCGGCTACGATGAACCGCCGAACGCCGACGGCCAGTTGTTTTTGCAGCACTGGCGTCGGCGAACGCTCTGTTGAAGGGCGTTACAACGCCTCGACCGGACGCAAACGGTATTGCGGCGGCAGTTGCTCGAAACCACTGATGGTCGCGTTCAGGCTTTTCCAACGACCGTCCTTGATGCCATAAATACAGCCGTGAATCGACAGGTTCTGTCCGCGGTGCCAAGCGTTTTGTACGATGCTGGTGTGCCCGACGTTGGCCACTTGCTGGATCACGTTGAGTTCGCAGAGACGATCGACCTGCTCTTCTTCGGTGGGCAACTTGGCGAGTTCTTCGCGTTTTTCATAATAGAGGTCGCGAATCGAGCGCAACCAGCCGTCGATCAGGCCCAGCTGACGGTCCTGCATCGAGGCGCGCACGCCGCCGCAGCCATAGTGGCCGGTAACGAGGATGTGTTTGACCTTGAGCACGTCGACTGCGTACTGAATCACCGACAGGCAGTTGAGGTCGGTGTGCAGCACCACGTTGGCCACGTTGCGGTGGACGAACAGGTCGCCGGGCAGCATGCCGACGATCTCGTTGGCCGGCACGCGAGCGTCGGAACAGCCAATCCACAGGTATTCCGGTGTCTGCTGGCGGGCCAGCTTGGAGAAGAAGTCCGGATCTTCCTGCTTGATCGCTTCGGCCCAGCGTTCGTTGTTATCAATCAGATCTTGTAATTCGTTCATGCTGTGAAGCCTCGATAATGATGCGCTGGTTTGACAGACAACCGTCCATCGGGGTCACGTGCGCGATGCATATTTTCCGGTGTTGCGAGTCGTTGGAATTCTCAGCAGCCCAACGGGTCCACCTTAGTAAGGCCCACAGTATGAGGAATTGCCATGACTGAATCACGACGTCCATACGATGCGGTGCAACCCGAGCCCATCGATGACAACGAAGACCGCATGGGATCGATGCATGAGCTGGATTTCGACGAGGAAACACCCAGCGGCAAAATCGGCGACGAGCTACCGGAAACGGAGCGCGAGCGGCTGATGCCGCGGGATCGAGTGCGTGAAGCCGGCATGACCGGGGCCTCGACCGAGGACCATGAATCCACAGACGACGACATGAGCCCGGAAAACCTGATCCGTGAAGACGGCGCACGCGATGCTCATGAAGCCGGCGAAGGCGAACAGGCCGATTGGGATTTGAGCATTGTCGATGAAGACGACATTGGCGGTGGTAATGGGCTGGACGAGGCGGAAATGGCGCAACGCGATCCGATAGACGGTAATCGTTGATCTGTGGCGAGGGAGCAAGCTCCCTCGCCACAATAGCAGTACATCAGTCGACCAGGGTGCAAGCCATAACGACGGCGTCTTCGCGACCACCAACGGCAGGATAGTAATCGCGCCGCCGACCGATCTCGTTAAACCCATAACGCTCATACAACTTAAACGCGCCACGGTTGCTGTCTCGTACTTCCAGGAAACACTCCCGGGCTTTGGCGTCATACGCCCGGGACATTAAATGCTCCAGCAACGTCAAGCCCAGGCCACGGCCCTGGTTTTCCGGTTTGACGGTGATGTTCAGCAGATGCGCTTCATCCAGAATGATCTGCACCACGCCATGACCGACCTGCTGCTGGCCTTCGAACATCAACCAGATCTGGTACTTGTTTAAGCCATCGAGATAAATTCCGCGGGTCCACGGGTGGCTATAGGCCGCGTATTCGATATTCAGTACAGCGTCCATGTCCGCCTCGATCATTGGGCGGAACGATACAGCGTCACTCATTAGATTCTTTCCAGCGCGCCATCAGCCGACGCATGGCTTGCCAGACATCAGCCTTACGCTGTGGCTCTTCCATTAATAATTCCAGACCCGGCAGGGCCCAGACCGAGCCCAAGCCATCGACCTGGAGTTCACGATTGAAGGATTCGGCGTTTGCTTCACCGGCGAAACGCACCGCCGGCAGGCCAATCAGCCACACGCAGACACACGGAGCGTCTTCCAGCCGGGCCGATAGAAAACCTTGAACGAAGTCGCGAGCCGCTTCCGGGCCTTGATCCATGGTGCCCCGAACCAGCAACGGCCAGCGCACCGGCTCACCGACGATTTGCGGGCTGTCCGGAAGACCGGCGGCACGCAGCATGTCCTTGAGCAACAGATAGGCGGGGTCGCGGGTCTGGAACGATTCGCCTGTGGGTAACTCGACCAACAGCAGGCAGCGCCCGGCCCGCAGCAATTGCAGGGCAAAGCGCGGCGGCGGCACGACCGGCGCCTTGACCGCAACCGGAACCGCCTCTTCTTCGACCTTGGCGTTCGTGCGCGTGCTGGCCAACGATGGCCGTGGCACCTCGATTTTCACCCGTTCAGCCGGTTTGGCCACAGGTTCCACGAGCGCCTCAGCCACAGGTGCCGGCGTCACCGGGGCGACGACCACCGGCTCGGGCATCTCCAGCAGTTCAGGGCGCGAGGGCGCAGCAAAGGGCAATTCGGTGCGCGGCAGCCAGTTGACCACCTGCATGGCGGTCAAATAAGCGCGACGACGGGACTCGATAAGCAAAGGTCGGCCACTTGTGGATAACTAAAGTGCGGTGATTCTACCGCCCTTCGCTCAAGATCGCCCACGCTTGATCGATAGACTTCACCGATAGAAAAAGCGACAGCCCGCCCCGGGAGTGAATCGACACGCCTGCGATGCAGTACAATCGCGGCTTTTAATTGCCAACCAGCCGGCCATTCCGATGATCGAACCCAAGCGCGTCTTGCGCGCCCTCGCTGAACACTGGGCACTTCTGGAGCCACTGTGCGAGCACTTCGACCAAGGCACCTTGAGCCTAAACGAACTGCGTTCACAGTTGGCCGCCCAGCAACTCGACAGTACGCCGCAGGACATCACCAGCCTGCTGGACGTGTGGATCCGTCTCGACATTCTGGTTCCCGTGGCGAAAAGCCCGAACCGTTTCGAGCTCAACGCGCAGATCCATGACTTCCTCGCTTACCTGCGCCGTGAGCACCGTCTGGGCCTGTGCCTGGAAATCGAAGCCTATTTGCGCCATCTCGAACGTCTGGCCGGTTACATCCAGGACGCCTTCGACATCCGTGACGGCCACGACCTGGCGCGCCAGTTGCGCCTGCTCGACATGCGCGTGCGCGACGTTTTGAAGAAACTCGCCAACGACGAACAGGCGCTGGTGGCCGTCGCCGAACGCGCCAAGACCAGCGACCGGCAGATCCCGCTGCGTCAACGTTATGCCGAAGTACTGGCGACGTGGGACGAATACGTCGAGCCGATGATTCAGTTGGTGAACGCCGACGGCGCCTTCGAACAAGGCGTGCGCAAGGTCGAGAACGTCCTGCTGAAGATGCTCACCGAGCAACAGCGCCTCGGCCATCTGGTCGATGACGACATGCTGCTGCGTACCCACGCGCGCATCCTCGAAATGCAGACCAGCGCCCAGTTGACCCTGCGTCATGCCCGAGAACTGCTGCTGCCGCTGCGTGAAGAAGCCCGCCGCCACAACGCCGTGACCCGAGGCGCGGCGCTGGCTTTGTCGGCCATCCGCCGTAAAGGCATTGACGCCGTGCCGCAAGCCGCCATGCCGATGTTCACCCGACCGCAAAGCACGTTCCTCGGCAGCGCCAGCCAGGTCGAAGCCTACGTTTATGCGTTGGCCCGTTTCGAGCCAAAACCGGCGCGCTTCCCCAAAGCCCACAAGACGCAGAAAGGCGAAGCACCGCGCGCGCCACGCACGGTTCGGGAAATGCTCGAACGTTGCGAAGACGCCCTGCCGATGCCGGATTTGATGACTTGGCTGCTGGAGCAGGAGCCGGACGGCGCTACCGACGAATTGCTCTACTGGTTCTCGCGACTGTCGCGGGAAAAACGCTTCAACCGCGAGCGTCTGGAACGCCGCGATTATCACACTCATGAGCACCAGGTCAGCCTGCGCTCCTTCGCCCTGCTCTCGGCCCGCGACAGCGCCGAGGATTCTGCGAGCACACCCCATGCAAGTACTCCCCATGCAACTTGATCTATCCGAACTGTCCCAGCTGGCACCGATCTTTCGCGAGCTGTTCAAGGGCTACCACGTCAGCCGCCGCGACCCGGAGCTGTACGCGCAACTGTCGAATTTCCAGGACCAGTACCGCACGCTGTTCAGGGCGTTGGGCTTTGAACTGGTTTGCGACACCCGTGGTTTCTACTACTTTGTACCGGACCTCGCTGCGGCCGCGGTGAACAAAACGGCGCAACGTCTGGCGCTGTTCACCTTCATCCTCGTCGAGCACCTGGCTGATCAGGGCCGCGACCCGGTCGCCGTGCTCGACGGCGGCAGCCTCGGTCGCGATGAATTGCCATCGTTGCTGGAGAAGTACCGCGACCTGTTCATTCAGGCTGAAGTGCAGACCGTCGAAGAACTCGAAGAAAAAATCATGCGCCGAATGAGTCAGCTCGGTTTCGCTGGCGAAGAAAACGGCATCTATCGTTTCCTGCCGCCGATGCACCGTTTCCTCGATGTCTGCCTCTCGGTCCAGCAGGACCGTGATCTGGCCGCCAGCCTGCACAGCGTGTTGCCATTGCCGGTGCCAGTGCTGATCGATGACGACAGCGACGAAAAGCTATTGGAAACCGATGATCCGCTCGACCTGAGCGACTTCGAGGAAGAAAGCGAAGAAGACGCCATGGCCCGCGCTATCGCCGAAGAACAGGAGACCGATGCATGAGCAAGGAACGCTACGGCATTCGCCGCTTTGCCCTTTTGAACACCGCCGGTTACAGCCTCGGCCTGTTCCCGTTGGAAGAACCGTTGTCGGTTTACGGCGCCAACAACCTCGGTAAATCCGCCTCGATCAACGCCTTGCAGTTCCCGATCCTGGCGCGCATGTCGGACATGAGTTTCGGCAAATACAGCCTGGAACAATCCCGGCGCTTCTACTTCGCCTCGGACACCAGCTACATCCTGGTCGAAGTCTCGCTGCCCCACGGTCCGCACGTAATCGGTGTGGTCGGTCGCGGCCCGGGCGGTGGTTTCGGTCACCAGTTTTTTGCCTACGCCGGCAAGCTGGATTTGGCCCACTACCAGAAAAACGACACCTGCCTGCGTCAGAAAGAATTGTTCACCAACCTTGAGCGCGAAGGCCTGAAAGCCTACGAGCTCAAACCTGATGAGCTGCGTCGTTTGCTGGTGGGCGGGCACACGTCGATCCCGCTCGACTTGACGCTGATCCCGTTGCGCTCCACCAGCGAACAGAGCCTGAAGACGTTCCGCGCACTGTTCATCAACCTGCTGCACATGCGCGAAATTACGGCGGCAAAGCTCAAGCAACTGTTTCTCGATGCATTCGAACACAGCCTGCGTTCCGGCAGCGTCGACTACATCGCCGCGTGCGAAGAAGCGTTCCGCGATGTACGACGCATGGAGCAGGACTACAACTCGCTGGTCATTGCTGGCCCATTGGTCGAAGCCCTTGCGGCAGGCGTGACCCAGCGAAATATCCTGCGCGGCAAATTGCACCGGATCTCGCCGCTGCTCGATTCCCTGCTCGGCACCTGGTCGGACTACGCCAGTGCGCGCAAGGAAGAGCTGACGATTCAGGCCGAGCACTACCGCAACGAGCAAGACGCGCTGCAAAACGATCAGCGCGGCGGCACTCAGGAGCTGATGCGTCTGGAGCGGGAAATCACCGGCATCCAGCGCTGGCTCGGCGAATTGTCGGTGCTCAAGCATCGCTTCGCGTTGGTTACTGACGTCAAAGTCCTTGAGCAGCAACTGCTCGCGGCCAAGGACGCACACGATGAATTGGCCGGTGCGTTGGCGCAGTCGCGGCAGTTCAGCGCCGAAGATTTGGAAGAGCGTCTGCGGGATCTGGAAAAACGCCTGAAGTCGGTCAAGCAGCAACTCGATCACGCCGACAACAACAGCTACGCCCGTTTGCGCGAGGAATTCTCGCAACAGGATGTCGAGCGCCTGATGCGTCTGTTCAACAGCGCGCTGTTCAGCCTGCCGCTGGGCGAGCATGGCATCACGCTGGACGAGGACGGTCAGTGGGTCAAATCCATGGAGCTGATCCTCGATGGCTTCAAAGGCGAGCGTTTCGAAGTGCCGGGGCTGTCCATCGACATCTCGCACATCGAGCCTCCAGCGCTGCAAGCCTTGGCTGACCGCGCGGCGTTGCGCGATCAGAAAGAGCGTCTGGATAAAGAACTCAAGCAACTGAAAACTCAAGCTGCCGTGGCGGCTGACCGCGCTGCGAGCAAAACCCAGACCGAAGCGCTGTACCAGCAAGTGCTGGATGCGCAGAAAGCGTTGGAAGATTTCCGCCGCGCGCAAACCCTGAGTGCCGAGGAAAGCGACAAGCTGGAACAGCTAGCGCAGATGGAAGCGGCCCAGGACGAGTTGAAGCGTTCCAGCGACGCCTTCACCGAACGCGTCCAGCAATTGTCGGCCAAGCTGCAACTGGTCGGCCGGCAGATCGGCGACATGGAAGCCAAACAACGCACCCTCGACGACGCCTTGCGCCGCCGTCAGCTGTTGCCGGCAGACCTGCCGTTCGGGACGCCATTCATGGACCCGATCGACGATTCCATGGACAACCTGCTGCCGCTGCTCAATGACTATCAGGACAGCTGGCAAGGTTTGCAGCGCAGCGATGGTCAGATCGAGGCGCTGTACGCTCAGGTTCGCCTCAAGGGCGTAGCCAAGTTCGACAGCGAAGACGATATGGAGCGTCGTCTGCAGTTGCTGATCAACGCCTATGCGCACCGCACCGACGAAGCCCTGACCCTTGGCAAGGCACGTCGTGCGGCCGTTACCGACATCGCTCGGACCCTGCGTAACATCCGCAGCGACTACGACAGCCTCGAGCATCAACTGGCGCTGTTCAACCGCGAGATCAACAAGCGTCAGGTCTCCAACCTGCAGAGTTTCCGCATCGTGCTGGCGCCGAACAAGGAAGCGCTCAAGCACATCGACCAGATCATCCACAGCGCCGGCCAGTACGAAGAAGGCGAAACCCTTTCGGTCTTCGACCTGAGCCAAAGCGCTGATCAGGACAACAAGAACGAAGAAGCCAAGGAGTACCTGGCGCGACTGGTGGCGGCGAACCATAACCAGCTCGGCCTCAAGGACTTGTTCGAACTGGCGTTCGAGATCACCAAGGTCAACGGATCGCCGGTTATCCACACCGACATCGATGGCGCCGCCTCCAACGGCACGACCATGACCATCAAGGCGCTGACCAACATGTACTTGTTGCTGCACTTGATGGACCGCGATCAGGCCGGTCGCGTGCGCCTGCCGTACTACCTCGACGAGGCGGCGGACATCGACGAAAAGAACCAGGCAGCGCTGTTGGAAACCAGCTTGCAACTGGGCTTCGTGCCGATCCTGGCGAGTGTGAAGCCGCAGGTCTGCGCCAGTGTCGCCATCGACCTGGAAGGCGGCAGCGGCCCGAACGGTATTTACATCGACGAGGCGGACTGGAAGTACATCCGTCGTCACGATGAAGTGAAGGCTGCCGTTAATGTTGAAGCGGACGAGCCTGAGCTGGATGCCGTCTGATTTGCGTTAATCGAAGGCAATAAAAAAGGCCGCGATCTAATGGATCGCGGCCTTTTTCATGTCTGCTGTTTAAGCTTACTTGCCGATCGAAATCTTCGGCGCCCAAGTCAGCCATTCGTCTTCGAACTTGTCGAATAGTGGGAACGTCTGTTCGGGTCGCGCCGGACTGCCCATACGCTCACCGTCCGGCGTGGCGAAAGCGATGCCGCCCTGAATCAGCGTCTCCAGCGATTCGGTTCGTACCGTCGCGCCTTTGAACAAGCCGTAATCAAAGCCGAAACCACTGGAGTTCCAGAAACGCGTGCCGCTGCGCACCAACGGCGCGTACTTCGGCTCGATCAGGATGTGCACCAACACTCGATCGGCGGTCTGGCCGAGTTCATAGCCCGTCACTTTGCCCACGGTGATTTCGCGATAGGTGACCGGCACACCGGTTTTCAGCGAACCACGGCGGGCAGCACTCAACACCAGACTCAAACCAGCTTCTTGTTTAGCGGTTTCCGGCGGATTGGTCAGGGCGACGAAGTTCTTCTGCGGACCGAGGTTTTTCGCGGCCGGCTGCACTTCGATGTATTGGCCAGTGACCAGCGTTTCGAGGTTGGACGTCTTGATCAGACCCAGCTCAGGTTTGACTACCCAGAACTGACTACCAACCTGAGCGATACGCTCCGGCACTTCTGTGATTCGTGCGGTGAGCATCACCGATTGCAGGTCATCACTGAGGTCGACGTCTTCAATCTTGCCGACATCCAGGCCTTTGAATCTCACTGGTGTGCCGTTGCGTAAGCCATCAGCGCGATCAACCTTGATCGTGACCACAGTGCCTTTCTGGTTGGCCTCGTCATGGCTGGCGAACAGACGGAAACGCGGAATCCGCTTCCGCAACGGTGCTGTCGCTTGCGGGGTTTCGAAGGCGATACCGCCAGCCATCAGGCTTTGCAGCGACTCACTTTTGACTTGGATTCCACCGGTCAGCCCACCCGTCAGCGTAATGCCGCTGGCATTCCAGAAGCGTGTCGAGGCATTGACCAATCCTTCGTATTCCTTCTCGATGTGTACACCGACCACCAGCTGTTTTTTGGTCCGAGAGAACTGATAACTCTGGACCGAACCGACCTTGACCTGTTTGTAGAGAATCGGGCTGCCGACTTCCAGTGAACCCAGATTCTCGGTGAACAGCACCAGATGCAAACCCGGAGAGCGCAGATCCAGCGGCGGCGCCTTGGGTCGTGCCACGAATTCGCGTTGCGGCGCTGCGCCTTTGTCGCCAGGACGCACGGCGATGTAGTTACCTTTGACCAGGGCTTCCAGGCCGGTGATCCCCGCCAGCGAGATCGACGGTTTGACCACCCAGAACTGAGTGCCTTCGACCAGGTAATCTTCGGCTAATGGATCGAGGGTCAACTCGGCGGTTGCGCCGGACAGATCCGGATCGACCTTCAGCGTTTTCAGATTGCCGACCTGGATACCTTTGTACATCACCGGTGTGCGACCGGCCTGCAGGCCTTCGAAATCGCTGAGTTTGACCTTGACCCGAATCCCGGCAGCGGCCGCATCGAAATCTTCGTAGAGACGGAACGGCAGACTCGGGTCGGTGGGCGGACTGTCCTTACGGTTCTCCGGCGTGGCGAACGCGATACCGCCGGCGACGATGCTGGCCAGGGACTCGCTGCGCACTTTTACACCCGACAGGTTGGCGTCGATGCTGATGCCGCTGGCGTTCCAGAAACGCGTGTGTTTGCGCACCAGCTTGGCGTAGGTGGGTTCGATGAACACTTTGAGTTCAACCGTGCTCTGGTCCTCGGAGAGCAAGTAGCTTTTGACCTGGCCAACCTTGATCTGCTTGTAGAACACCGGACTGCCGCGGTTTAACGAGCCGAGGCGATCAGCCTTGATGGTCAGGTGCAAACCGGGCTGGGCGTCCGACAGCGGCGGCTCTTCGGCCAGGGCTTTGAACTTGCGAGTCGGCTCACCCTCGCCCGGGCTTATCGCGACGTAGTTACCCGAGACCAGCGTCTCCAGGCCAGTGATGCCTGCCAGGGTCACGCTTGGCTTGACCAGCCAGAAACGGGTGCTGGTCCGCAGGTATTGCTCCACATCCTTGTTCATTTCGACGGTGGCGATCACGCCTTTAGCGCTGCCTTCGTCATCAAGTGTGAGGGTCTTCACCTTACCCACCGACATGCCTTTGTAGACAACTTCGGTCTTGTTGGCCTGAATGCCTTCACCACTTTCGAAACGCACCTGAATCTCGATGCCGGTCTCGTTGTAGGCACGCCAGCCGAGCCAGCCGCCGATGATCAGGGCGATCAGGGGCAACACCCAAATTGCTGACCAGTTCGAGGCCGGTCGGGTTTTTGCTGTAGGCAAATCAGTCATGGTCGTCGTCCGACTCCGTGTTATCCCAAATCAGTCGGGGATCGAAAGTTACTGCGGCAAGCATCGTCAGAATCACCACACTGGCGAAAGCGATGGCGCCAAGATTGGCTTCGACGCTGGCAAGCCGTCCGAAATTCACAACCGCCACCAGGATGGCGATCACAAAAATATCGAGCATTGACCAGCGGCCAATGAACTCAATAAAGCGGTACATCCAAATGCGTTGGCGAGCTGACAGTGGCTGGCGGCGCTGCACGGAAAACAGCAGCAGTGCAATGCCCACCAATTTGAACGTTGGTACCAAAATACTGGCGATAAAAACCACGGCGGCGATGGGAATCATGCCGTGCTGAACCAGTTGGATCACACCGGACATGATGGTGCTGGGATCGCCCTGCCCCAGTGAACTGACGGTCATGATCGGCAGCAGGTTGGCCGGGATGTAGAGAACCCCGGCGGTCACCAGCAGCGCCCAGGTGCGCGCCACACTGTTCGGACGACGGGCGTGAACCAGCGCACCGCAACGGGTGCAGACCTGCTCGTTGGTATCGGCTTCCTGCTTGTTCAATTCATGGCATTCGGTGCAAATAAGAATGCCTGCATCAATCGCCCGCATGGGCATCCTCTCCTGATAAAGCCTGCCAGATCTGATGAGGCGACATCACAACCTCCAACCAGACCTGAACTAATAACAAACCGATAAAGCACGCCAGGCCAAGACCGACGGTAATTGCTGCCATATCTGCCAGTTTGACGATCGCCACCAGTACGCCCATGAGGTAAACCTCGAGCATCCCCCAATCGCGTAAATGGTGATAAATGCGGTAGAGCAACAGGCCGTAACTGCGTCCGATATCAAAACGAATACTCAGCAGTACAACTAATTGGCAAAGCAGCTTGAGCAGCGGGATTCCCATACTGCAGAGAAACACCACGACTGCTACGCCCTGCATTCCTGTACTGAACAGGCCAACAACGCCGGTCCAGACAGTGTCATGCGATGACTGCCCGAGTAGATGGAGCTGCATGATGGGTAAAAAATTCGCCGGGATATACAACAACAGAGCGGCGAGAACCAAGGCGAGACTACGCTGTACGACGTTATGCCGATGGGCGTAGAGCTCGTAACCGCAGCGCGGACAGATGGCTTTCTCGCCATGGGCGAGCTTGGGTTTGCGCATCAGCAAGTCGCACTCATGACACGCTACCAAGTCGTCCAACGGTAATTCTGACAGCCCAGGGGCGTCAACCGGATGTGACATAGAGGCACTGGCTCCGAAAAAGTTGGACCTATTCTAGTGTCATGGATCGAAAATAACTGTGCAAATTTGTGCTGTAACTGGAAAGCTACTTTCCTGCGGACAAACAAAACCCCTACCTGCATACGCAGATAGGGGTTTCGGAATTTAATCTTGACGATGACCTACTCTCACATGGGGAAACCCCACACTACCATCGGCGATGCATCGTTTCACTGCTGAGTTCGGGATGGGATCAGGTGGTTCCAATGCTCTATGGTCGTCAAGAAATTCGGTAGCCAGGTCGTGGGCCTTTGCAGGTTCACGCTCCAGCGAATGGGTAAGTGATAGATTTGTGTGTTGCATTGCGAATTTTCGACTGTGTCGTCTTCACACACCGCAATCTGGTGCTCTTTCGCTTTTCAGCTCGAAGCCTGCAAATTGCTTGGGTGTTATATGGTCAAGCCTCACGGGCAATTAGTATTGGTTAGCTCAACGCCTCACAGCGCTTACACACCCAACCTATCAACGTCGTAGTCTTCGACGGCCCTTCAGGGGACTCAAGGTCCCAGTGAGATCTCATCTTGAGGCTAGTTTCCCGCTTAGATGCTTTCAGCGGTTATCTATTCCGAACATAGCTACCCGGCAATGCCACTGGCGTGACAACCGGAACACCAGAGGTTCGTCCACTCCGGTCCTCTCGTACTAGGAGCAGCCCCTCTCAAATCTCAAACGTCCACGGCAGATAGGGACCGAACTGTCTCACGACGTTCTAAACCCAGCTCGCGTACCACTTTAAATGGCGAACAGCCATACCCTTGGGACCGGCTTCAGCCCCAGGATGTGATGAGCCGACATCGAGGTGCCAAACACCGCCGTCGATATGAACTCTTGGGCGGTATCAGCCTGTTATCCCCGGAGTACCTTTTATCCGTTGAGCGATGGCCCTTCCATACAGAACCACCGGATCACTAAGACCTACTTTCGTACCTGCTCGACGTGTCTGTCTCGCAGTCAAGCGCGCTTTTGCCTTTATACTCTACGACCGATTTCCGACCGGTCTGAGCGCACCTTCGTACTCCTCCGTTACTCTTTAGGAGGAGACCGCCCCAGTCAAACTACCCACCATACACTGTCCTCGATCCGGATAACGGACCTGAGTTAGAACCTCAAAGTTGCCAGGGTGGTATTTCAAGGTTGGCTCCACGCGAACTGGCGTCCACGCTTCAAAGCCTCCCACCTATCCTACACAAGCAAATTCAAAGTCCAGTGCAAAGCTATAGTAAAGGTTCACGGGGTCTTTCCGTCTAGCCGCGGATACACTGCATCTTCACAGCGATTTCAATTTCACTGAGTCTCGGGTGGAGACAGCGCCGCCATCGTTACGCCATTCGTGCAGGTCGGAACTTACCCGACAAGGAATTTCGCTACCTTAGGACCGTTATAGTTACGGCCGCCGTTTACCGGGGCTTCGATCAAGAGCTTCGCGTTAGCTAACCCCATCAATTAACCTTCCGGCACCGGGCAGGCGTCACACCCTATACGTCCACTTTCGTGTTTGCAGAGTGCTGTGTTTTTAATAAACAGTCGCAGCGGCCTGGTATCTTCGACCGGCATGGGCTTACGCAGTAAATGCTTCACCCTCACCGGCGCACCTTCTCCCGAAGTTACGGTGCCATTTTGCCTAGTTCCTTCACCCGAGTTCTCTCAAGCGCCTTGGTATTCTCTACCCAACCACCTGTGTCGGTTTGGGGTACGGTTCCTGGTTACCTGAAGCTTAGAAGCTTTTCTTGGAAGCATGGCATCAACCACTTCGTCACCCAAAGGGTAACTCGTCATCAGCTCTCGGCCTTAAGATCCCGGATTTACCTAAGATCTCAGCCTACCACCTTAAACTTGGACAACCAACGCCAAGCTGGCCTAGCCTTCTCCGTCCCTCCATCGCAATAACCAGAAGTACAGGAATATTAACCTGTTTTCCATCGACTACGCTTTTCAGCCTCGCCTTAGGGACCGACTAACCCTGCGTCGATTAACGTTGCGCAGGAAACCTTGGTCTTTCGGCGTGGGTGTTTTTCACACCCATTGTCGTTACTCATGTCAGCATTCGCACTTCTGATACCTCCAGCAAGCTTCTCAACTCACCTTCACAGGCTTACAGAACGCTCCTCTACCGCATCACCTAAGTGATACCCGTAGCTTCGGTGTATGGTTTGAGCCCCGTTACATCTTCCGCGCAGGCCGACTCGACTAGTGAGCTATTACGCTTTCTTTAAAGGGTGGCTGCTTCTAAGCCAACCTCCTAGCTGTCTAAGCCTTCCCACATCGTTTCCCACTTAACCATAACTTTGGGACCTTAGCTGACGGTCTGGGTTGTTTCCCTTTTCACGACGGACGTTAGCACCCGCCGTGTGTCTCCCATGCTCGGCACTTGTAGGTATTCGGAGTTTGCATCGGTTTGGTAAGTCGGGATGACCCCCTAGCCGAAACAGTGCTCTACCCCCTACAGTGATACATGAGGCGCTACCTAAATAGCTTTCGAGGAGAACCAGCTATCTCCGAGCTTGATTAGCCTTTCACTCCGATCCACAGGTCATCCGCTAACTTTTCAACGGTAGTCGGTTCGGTCCTCCAGTTAGTGTTACCCAACCTTCAACCTGCCCATGGATAGATCGCCCGGTTTCGGGTCTATTCCCAGCGACTAGACGCCCTATTAAGACTCGCTTTCGCTACGCCTCCCCTATTCGGTTAAGCTCGCCACTGAAAATAAGTCGCTGACCCATTATACAAAAGGTACGCAGTCACCCAACAAAGTGGGCTCCCACTGCTTGTACGCATACGGTTTCAGGATCTATTTCACTCCCCTCTCCGGGGTTCTTTTCGCCTTTCCCTCACGGTACTAGTTCACTATCGGTCAGTCAGTAGTATTTAGCCTTGGAGGATGGTCCCCCCATATTCAGACAAAGTTTCTCGTGCTCCGTCCTACTCGATTTCATGACTAAGAGATTTTCGCGTACAGGGCTATCACCCACTATGGCCGTACTTTCCAGAACGTTCCGCTAATCTCAAAGCCACTTAAGGGCTAGTCCCCGTTCGCTCGCCACTACTAAGGGAATCTCGGTTGATTTCTTTTCCTCAGGGTACTTAGATGTTTCAGTTCCCCTGGTTCGCCTCTTAAGCCTATGTATTCAGCTTAAGATAACCATCTTATGATGGCTGGGTTCCCCCATTCAGACATCTCCGGATCAAAGTCTGTTTGCCGACTCCCCGAAGCTTTTCGCAGGCTACCACGTCTTTCATCGCCTCTGACTGCCAAGGCATCCACCGTATGCGCTTCTTCACTTGACCATATAACCCCAAGCAATCTGGTTATACTGTGAAGACGACATTCGCCGAAAATTCGCATTCTTACTCATTAAGAGCAACTCACAAATTTTACCTTAGCCTGTAACAACACCAGTGAAAGTGTTGCCCAGTCTATCTTTCTATCACATACCCAAATTTTTAAAGAACGATCTAGCCAAAGACTAGAAATCAACATTCACCATCGTCACGATGGAATGCTCATTTCTAAGCTTTCAACAACAGAAGCAGTTAGTGGTGGAGCCAAACGGGATCGAACCGTTGACCTCCTGCGTGCAAGGCAGGCGCTCTCCCAGCTGAGCTATGGCCCCGTATTTCTACAGGCGTTTCCCACACAAAATTGGTGGGTCTGGGCAGATTCGAACTGCCGACCTCACCCTTATCAGGGGTGCGCTCTAACCAACTGAGCTACAGACCCAATTTCGAGCTATAAGGCCGACCTCACCCTGCTCTCTACCACCGAGCATCGGGTGCGCTCTAACCAACCAAGCTACAACCCCTTAGGGCTGCTTCTTATCGTCTTCTTCAATGAATCAAGCAATTCGTGTGGGAACTTATGGAGCAGCTGATGTCGTCGATTAAGGAGGTGATCCAGCCGCAGGTTCCCCTACGGCTACCTTGTTACGACTTCACCCCAGTCATGAATCACACCGTGGTAACCGTCCTCCCGAAGGTTAGACTAGCTACTTCTGGTGCAACCCACTCCCATGGTGTGACGGGCGGTGTGTACAAGGCCCGGGAACGTATTCACCGCGACATTCTGATTCGCGATTACTAGCGATTCCGACTTCACGCAGTCGAGTTGCAGACTGCGATCCGGACTACGATCGGTTTTCTGGGATTAGCTCCACCTCGCGGCTTGGCAACCCTCTGTACCGACCATTGTAGCACGTGTGTAGCCCAGGCCGTAAGGGCCATGATGACTTGACGTCATCCCCACCTTCCTCCGGTTTGTCACCGGCAGTCTCCTTAGAGTGCCCACCATCACGTGCTGGTAACTAAGGACAAGGGTTGCGCTCGTTACGGGACTTAACCCAACATCTCACGACACGAGCTGACGACAGCCATGCAGCACCTGTCTCAATGTTCCCGAAGGCACTCCGCTATCTCTAGCAGATTCATTGGATGTCAAGGCCTGGTAAGGTTCTTCGCGTTGCTTCGAATTAAACCACATGCTCCACCGCTTGTGCGGGCCCCCGTCAATTCATTTGAGTTTTAACCTTGCGGCCGTACTCCCCAGGCGGTCAACTTAATGCGTTAGCTGCGCCACTAAGAGCTCAAGGCTCCCAACGGCTAGTTGACATCGTTTACGGCGTGGACTACCAGGGTATCTAATCCTGTTTGCTCCCCACGCTTTCGCACCTCAGTGTCAGTATCAGTCCAGGTGGTCGCCTTCGCCACTGGTGTTCCTTCCTATATCTACGCATTTCACCGCTACACAGGAAATTCCACCACCCTCTACCATACTCTAGCTCGACAGTTTTGAATGCAGTTCCCAGGTTGAGCCCGGGGATTTCACATCCAACTTAACGAACCACCTACGCGCGCTTTACGCCCAGTAATTCCGATTAACGCTTGCACCCTCTGTATTACCGCGGCTGCTGGCACAGAGTTAGCCGGTGCTTATTCTGTCGGTAACGTCAAAACACTTACGTATTAGGTAAATGCCCTTCCTCCCAACTTAAAGTGCTTTACAATCCGAAGACCTTCTTCACACACGCGGCATGGCTGGATCAGGCTTTCGCCCATTGTCCAATATTCCCCACTGCTGCCTCCCGTAGGAGTCTGGACCGTGTCTCAGTTCCAGTGTGACTGATCATCCTCTCAGACCAGTTACGGATCGTCGCCTTGGTGAGCCATTACCTCACCAACTAGCTAATCCGACCTAGGCTCATCTGATAGCGCAAGGCCCGAAGGTCCCCTGCTTTCTCCCGTAGGACGTATGCGGTATTAGCGTCCGTTTCCGAGCGTTATCCCCCACTACCAGGCAGATTCCTAGGCATTACTCACCCGTCCGCCGCTCGCCACCAGGTACAAGTACCCGTGCTGCCGCTCGACTTGCATGTGTTAGGCCTGCCGCCAGCGTTCAATCTGAGCCATGATCAAACTCTTCAGTTCAAACATCTTTGGGTTTTTA
This sequence comes from Pseudomonas sp. Hz4, assembly GCF_054898165.1. NCBI lineage: Bacteria > Pseudomonadati > Pseudomonadota > Gammaproteobacteria > Pseudomonadales > Pseudomonadaceae > Pseudomonas > Pseudomonas sp. Hz4. Next base: position 5,189,132 of record NZ_CM142719.1, read on the forward strand.
AGAAACCCTAAACTTGGCTCAGCAATCGTTGGTTACATCTTTGATTTCTCGCGGAGTAACTTGTGATGCTGATAATCTTGTTGACTATCAGTCTGACTCCACAAGCACCCACACGAATTGCTTGATTCAGTTGTTAAAGAGCGGTTGGTTAAGATCTTTCGTCTCAACCGAGGCGCGCATTCTACAGCAGCCCCTGTTACTGTCAAGCGATTATTTTAAGAAGTTTTCAAAGTTTCCTTTGTAACTTCAACCACTTGCGCTTTCGATCTCTCGTTAGCGGGAGGCGAATTCTACAGCGTTACTCGCTGCTGTCAACACCTCTTTTACACCGCTTTCGACCGAGAAGATCGAACCGTTAAAAGAGCCAAACAACCCCGCTCTTTCAACTCCTTCTGGGCTTCGATGACCTGAAGCTACTCACTGTCGAAAACTGCGTAACTCATTGTTTACCAAGGAGTTTTCCGTTTCGACTGCGCCGGAAGTGGGGCGAATTATAGACGTCCAGAATCTGCCGTCAACACCTAATTACGCTTTTCTCGCAGAAGGTGCCTTTTTAGCAATTAAACGGGGGATTCGGCGGGTTACAGACGGTATCCGCAACACCAATAGTAATGCACCTATAGAGGCGTAGACCGCCCACTCCTTTAGATCGGCGCGAACAATCCACAACATGTGCAGCAAACCAAGCCCGAGAACCACGTAGGAAAGACGATGCAATTTCTTCCAGCGAGAACCCAACCGCCGCTGACTATAGCGATTTGAGGTCACCGCCAACGCCAATAAACAGAGAAACCCCAGCGTCCCGACAATAATGTATGGCCGCTTACGCAACTCGACACCCAACTGCGACCAATCAAAGCCAAGGATGAATGCGGTATACCCACTCAAATGCAAAACCACATAAGCGAAGCACCACAACCCCAATTGCCGTCGGACCGCAATCCACCCCGCCCAACCGGTAAGCTTCTGCAGAGGTGTCATGCTCAAAGTAATGAGCAGCAGGACAAGTGTCCCCTGCCCCAACCGGTCAACCAGCACCTTGCCCGGGTCAGGCCCGAGCACATCCTCCCAGGCCTGGTACAGCCAAAGCAGCGGCCACACCCCTGCCGCTATAAAGACACCAATTCGCCAAAACGGAAATCGCATCAATAGTTCTTCCGCAAATCGAGCCCTGTGTATAGAGAGGCGACTTCATCCGAGTAGCCATTGAACATCTGCGTGTCCCGCACATTGGGCTTGAACAGCCCACTCGGCAAACGCCGCTCACGTGCCTGAGTCCAACGAGGATGGTCGACCGTAGGATTCACGTTCGCATAAAAACCATACTCATCCGAAGCAATGCTCTGCCAAGTGGTTTTCGGCTGCTCGCTCACCAGACTGATCCGCACGATAGATTTAACGCTCTTGAAACCATACTTCCAAGGCACCACCAAACGCAGAGGCGCGCCGTTCTGATTAGGCAACTCCCGCCCATACATACCCACAGCAAGAATCGCCAACGGATTCATCGCCTCATCCAGACGTAGCCCTTCCACATAAGGCCAGTCGATCAAGGCAAAACCGGAACGCTGCCCGGGCATGCTCTTGGGGTCCTCCAGGGTTTCGAAGCGTATGAATTTGGCTTTGGAAGTTGGTTCGACCTCCCTGAGTAACGCCGAGATGGGAAAACCGATCCATGGAATGACCATCGACCAAGCCTCTACACAGCGAAGACGGTAAATGCGCTCCTCCAACTGATAAGGCTTCATGAAGTCTTCCAGTGCGTACCGTCCCGGCTTGCCTACCTCCCCGTCCACCACCACGCTCCAAGGCTCGGTTTTCAGCGCGCCAGCGTTGGCAGCGGGATCACCTTTATCGGTGCCGAACTCATAGAAGTTGTTGTAATGGGTGGCGTCCTTGAATGGCGTGATCGCCTCATCCTTGACGTTGACCGCGCCCCACTTCGTAGAAGGAAGTTTTTCGGCAAACCAGGAAGGCGCCTTGCCAGGCTCGACATCAGCATAACGCGCAGCATCGTCGGCAGAGGCCCAACGCGGCAGGCTGCTCACGGCCAGACCGGCAACGGCGGCGCCAAGAACATCGCGACGAGATAGATAGAAGGATTCAGGCGTGACGTCCGACTCATGGCAGTCAGACGCTTTGGAGACTTTGATCAGCATGGCAACTCCGCAGCATTGGAGGACAGATGTACCAATAGACTGCGGAGTATGAGGGAAATTACATCACTCGGCGCTTTTGTGCCGACGAAGACGCAATAGATACTGCACCGGACCAGAAGCCGCATAGGCAAGGAAAACCAGCAGCAGAATGCGCGGCGGATCACTGAAAACCACGGCAAACACCAGCACCACGACGAGAATCGCCACGAATGGTACGCGCCCTTTCAAATCCAGCTCTTTGAAGCTGTTGTACTTGATGTTGCTGACCATCAGCATGCCGGCAGCTGCGACCATTAGCGCAACCAGGAAGGACATCTTGGAGCCCTGAATACCGTAATCACTGAATGCCCAGACTATGCCTGCGACCACACCAGCAGCAGCCGGACTGGCCAGGCCGATGAAGTAGCGCTTGTCCGCGGTGCCGACCTGGGTATTGAAACGCGCCAAGCGCAACGCCGCGCCAGCGACATAAATGAAGGCGACCATCCAGCCGACCTTACCCATGTCGCCCAATGCCCAACCGAACGCCAACAAGGCCGGCGCAACACCAAAGGCGACCATGTCCGACAGCGAGTCGTACTCGGCACCGAAGGCACTCTGGGTATTGGTCATACGGGCAACGCGACCATCGAGGCCGTCGAGCACCATCGCGACAAAAATCGCAATCGCTGCAAATGCAAAATACTTGCTCGCACCAATCGAATCACCGGCACTCAAGGCGCTCTGGGCGCTCATCGAGTTGATGATGGAATAAAACCCTGCGAACAGATTCGCAGTGGTGAACAAATTCGGCAGAAGATAGATACCACGATGCCGGACTTTACGACCTTCAGCGTCATGCCCTTCCTCGATGTGTTCATCGATGGGCAGCAGACTTTCGGCGTCAGAAGCCTGGTTTGGCTCTTCGGGACGTTCGCTCATGGACATTACCTTGCAACGGGGTGGAAAGTTTGGACAGGTGTCTGGGACGACGGTTCGGCCGCAGACGATGCAGCTTTATACCAGAACCGGTGACCCAAACGAAAAAACGCGGCCTAAGCCGCGTTTTCCGTACAAGTGCGCGACTTAGTTTTTAGCTTTGTCGACGATCTTGTTGGCACCGATCCACGGCATCATGGAGCGCAATTGCTCACCGATGATTTCGATACCGTGAGCGGCGTTGTTACGACGCTTGGCGGTCATCGAAGGATAGCCGGTTGCGCCTTCGCTGATGAACATCTTGGCGTATTCGCCGTCCTGAATACGTTTCAGGGCGTTGCGCATGGCCTGACGGGATTCGGCGTTAATCACTTCCGGACCGGTCACGTACTCGCCGTATTCAGCGTTGTTGGAGATCGAGTAGTTCATGTTGGCGATACCGCCTTCGTACATGAGGTCAACGATCAGCTTCAGTTCGTGCAGGCACTCGAAGTAGGCCATTTCTGGCGCGTAGCCAGCTTCAACCAGGGTTTCGAAACCGGCTTTGACCAGCTCAACGGTACCGCCGCACAGAACGGCTTGTTCACCGAACAGGTCGGTTTCGGTCTCGTCCTTGAAGGTGGTTTCGATGATGCCGGTACGACCGCCACCAACGCCAGCGGCGTACGACAGCGCAACGTTCTTGGCGTTGCCCGAGGCGTCCTGATAGATAGCGATCAGATCAGGAATACCGCCGCCCTTCACGAATTCGGAACGCACGGTGTGGCCCGGAGCTTTCGGCGCGATCATGATCACGTCGAGGTCAGCGCGCGGCACAACCTGGTTGTAGTGGATCGCGAAACCGTGGGAGAAGGCCAGGGTGGCGCCTTTCTTGATGTTCGGCTCGATTTCGTTCTTGTACAGAGCGGACTGGAACTCGTCCGGGGTCAGGATCATGACCACGTCGGCAGCTGCAACAGCGGAAGCAACGTCAGTCACTTTCAGGCCGTGGGCTTCTGCTTTGGCAACAGTGGCCGAACCTTTACGCAGGCCAACGGTAACGTCAACGCCGGAGTCTTTCAGGTTGCACGCTTGAGCGTGACCTTGGGAGCCGTAACCGATGATGGCAACTTTCTTGCCCTGGATGATCGACAGGTCGCAGTCTTTTTCGTAATAAACTTTCATGAATTTCCCCTATATATCCAGGCCGTTCAGGCCATTCGCTAATTTGGTTTAGATGCTGAGTACTTTGTCGCCGCGGGCGATACCGGTTACGCCGCTGCGGACGGTTTCCAGAATCGAGGCGGTGCCAATGGACTGAATGAAGCTGTCGAGCTTGTCGCTGGTACCGGTCAATTGAACGGTATACACGCTAGCGCTGACATCGACGATCTGCCCACGATAAATATCGGTCGTACGCTTGATCTCGGCGCGCTGGGCGCCGGTGGCCTTGACCTTGACCAGCATCAGTTCGCGCTCGATGTGAGCACTCTCCGACAGGTCGACCAATTTGACCACTTCGATCAGCTTGTTCAGGTTCTTGGTGATCTGCTCAATCACTTCATCATGACCGACCGTGGTCAACGTCAGACGCGACAGGGTCGGGTCCTCGGTAGGTGCCACGGTCAGGCTTTCGATGTTGTAGTTGCGCTGCGAGAACAGGCCGACTACACGAGACAGAGCGCCCGGTTCGTTTTCCAGAAGCAAGGAAATAATGTGCCGCATGATTAAGTACGCTCCGTCTTGCTCAGCCACATATCGCGCATGGAGCCGTCTTTGATCTGCATCGGGTAGACGTGCTCGCTGGTGTCGACCGAAACATCGATGATCACCAGACGATCTTTCATGGCGAACGCTTCCTCCATCTTCGACTTCAAATCTTTCGAGTCGGTGATGCGCATGCCGACGTGACCATAGGCCTCCGCCAACTTGACGAAGTCAGGCAGCGACTCCATGTAGGAATGCGAGTGACGGCTGCCATAGCTCATGTCTTGCCACTGGCGAACCATACCCAGAACACCGTTGTTCAGGATCACGATTTTCACCGGCAAGCCATATTGCAGACAGGTGGACAGTTCCTGAATGTTCATCTGGATGCTGCCCTCGCCCGTTACGCAGGCGACGTCGGCATCCGGGAAGCTCAACTTAATGCCCATGGCCGCCGGAAAACCGAAGCCCATGGTGCCCAAGCCACCGGAGTTGATCCAGCGGTTCGGCTTGTTGAACGTGTAGTACTGCGCCGCGAACATTTGGTGCTGGCCCACGTCGGAGGCCACAAAAGCATCGCCCTTGGTCACTTCGCACAGGGTTTCGATCACGGTCTGCGGCTTGATGACGCTGCCGTCGCCCTTGTCGTAAGGGAACAGGCCGCGATCACCGCGCCACTCATCAACCTGCTTCCACCAACTGGCAACGGACTCCTTGTTCGGGGTCTCGCCAATTTCCTTGAGGATCGCGACCATTTCGGTCAGGACACTTTCCACCGGGCCAACAATAGGAACGTCGGCCTTGATGGTCTTGGAGATCGAAGCCGGGTCGATGTCGATGTGAATGATCTTGGCGTTCGGGCAGAACTTCGCCGGGCCGTTGATCACGCGGTCATCGAAACGCGCACCGACTGCGAGGATCACGTCAGCATGGTGCATCGCCAGGTTGGCGGTGTAGCTGCCGTGCATGCCGAGCATGCCGATGAACTGACGGTCGGTGCCAGGGTAGGCACCCAGGCCCATCAGGGTATTGGTCACTGGCAGGTTGAGCATCTTCGCCAATTCGGTCAGCGGCGCGGAGCCACCACCGAGGATCACACCGCCGCCTGCGTACATCACAGGACGCTTGGCCGCCAGGAGCATTTCTGCTGCCTTGCGGATTTGCCCGGAGTGACCGCGAACGGCTGGGCTGTAGGAACGCAGCTTGGCTTTTTTCGGGAAGATGTATTCGAACTTCTCGGCCGGGTTGGTCATGTCTTTCGGGATATCGACCACGACCGGACCCGGACGACCGGATTGCGCCAGGTAGAACGCTTTCTTCATGACTTCCGGGATTTCCGAGGCGTGCTTGATCATGAAGCTGTGCTTCACGATCGGCCGGGAGATACCGATCATGTCGGTTTCCTGAAACGCGTCAGTGCCTACCATGTTGCTAGGCACCTGGCCGGAAATGATCACCATCGGAATGGAGTCCATGTAGGCCGTGGCAATACCGGTGATGGCGTTGGTTGCGCCCGGGCCGGAGGTGACCAGTACCACACCGGCTTTACCGGTGGCACGAGCATAACCGTCAGCCATATGGGTCGCAGCCTGTTCGTGACGAACGAGGATGTGGGTTACTTCCGGTTCTTTGAACAGGGCATCGTAAACATGAAGCAGAGCACCACCCGGGTACCCGTAGATATATTTGACGCCTTCGTCACGCAAAAAGCGGACGAGCATCTCACCGCCAGATAAAAGCTCCACGTTGTTCACCTCTAAAACGCCAGAATACCGCCCACATAAAAGAAGACGGGTCTTAATAGGTTTACTTCTCAGCAGAGCATGAGCGACGGTGGTCGCCGACTACGTCAGCACTGACTGAGCAAGTATTGGGATCGTCCCAAGTGTTGCGGGCCTTTCCCACCCAGCGCGAGGTAACGCGTTGCGGGTGTAACAGGTCGGCGCGGATGTGCGCCTCATGATCTGCCGAGCGGGCCTGCTTCTGGCAGTCCCTCTACAGCGGACTTTGGATTCTTCTGTTTCGTCCTCTCCAAGTCAAGTCGTCTATGTGCTTTATTGAACTAAGCACATGAGAAAGCAAGAAAAAACCGCTAAACAGCAACTGTGTTAGCTTCAATTGCGCAACCCATGACAAGGAAAAGGCATGCGAACGATCTTCTTCATGGTCACTCTGCTGATCAGCCCTTTATGCATGGCAGGCCAGATCTACAAATGGGTCGACGCCCAGGGCGTTACCCACTTCGACGCCCAGCCGCCCCAAGGCCGGGAAGCCACCACTGTGGTCACGCCCTCGCCCCCTGCCGGCATCCAGGCCCCACCCCCACGCAGCGGCGCCATTGGCGATCAACAGGCCATCGACAAAAAAGTAAAAAAGCAGGTCACCGATCAGCAGGCTCAGCTGAAGGTGTTCTGCGAACAGGCGCGAACGAACCTGGCTCAACTGCAGAATAATCCGCGAATACGGGAGGATGTCGACGGTGAGATGCGCCGCCTGACCGACCAGCAACGTCAGGAGCGCATCACCGAAGCACAGCAACAGATTGCGGGTAACTGCCAGTAGACGCTGGCAGCTTCCGGCTCAACGGGAGGCGGTAATCAGTCGATCAAACTCTTTGAGCAGCACCTGCAGCTGCCGATCCTTGCCATGGACATTACGGGCGGCGAAGACCATTTCGGCCATCTCCTGAATTCCCGAAGCATTTGGCAAGGGCAGATCCTGCTCGAGGATCACCTTCATCCGCGCAAGGAAGATCCATTGCAGCCACTGCTCGAAATCCAGCGTGTCGACCGAGAAAGGCTCGACGCTGGAAAGCGCTTCAGCGGATGGTGAGACTTCGTCCCACCACCCCTGAACCCGCAGCTCACGCTCGATCAACAGCAACTGCTCGGCAATTTTCGGAAAGCGTGCATCCATCACAGCGAAACCTTGGCCTTCTGACGGGCCAATGCTGCGCCAGCGGAATCACCCTGTTTCTCACGCGCCTGAGCGATCAATCCCCACAGGCTGGCCTGAAGCGCCGGACGACCATTGGCGAAGGTCAGGCCACGCCGAGCAAACTGTTCGGCTTGTGGCGCATCGCCTTGAGCCATGCGCACCTGAGCCAGACGATAAAGCACTTGTGGCTCACGCGGTGCGACACGCTGGGCGCGCTCAAGACTGGAGGACGCACCGTTGAGATCACCGCTCGCCTGTTGCTGCTGAGCGGTAGTCAGCAAGGCCAGAACCGGACCGTCCAATTGCTCGTCGGCAGACAAGCCACCGGCGTTCGCCGAAGGAATCCCGCTCGGCGTCGACGGCATGCTGTAGCTGCCCTGATTGACCGGTGCCGACTGGACCGGCGCGGTATCGATCGGCCCCGGGGTAATTGGGCCTGGCGTGATTGGCGAAGAGCTGATCGGTGCGGACGCCACTGCGCCGCCACCTGGCACCATCACGACGACGCCGGTATCACCTTGTGGAATTGCCTGAGTCTGGGCTTGCGCAGGACGTTTTGTCGTCGTCTGACGGAAACCGCCATTGGCCGACACTCGCTCATTGTTGGAGACAGCGCTGCCAGAATCCACAACAGGAATCGAACCGCGTTGTACGGAGGAGCAACCGCTGAGCAAAGCCACGGCGGTAACCGCTGGAATTAACCACTTGTTCACTTGAAACCCTCTTTGCTTAATTCATCCAGCCTTTGACCCAATCCATCACCGTTTCGCCGGAAACAGGGCTTTCGCCACCGCAAGCGGCACCGGGAGGCGGTTCGCTGCCGCGAATATACGGCATCTGCACGGCACCTGGGCAGTTGGCATCAGAGCCTTGTCCAGTGCGTGAATCAACCCAGGCCTGAACAATGTTATCTGGCTGCGGCATGTCCAGCGGCAACGGATCGGCCTTGCGCATGAAACTGGTCCAGACTTGCAATGCACCGGTAGCACCGGTGAACGGTGTCTTGCCGTTGTCATCGCGACCCAGCCAGACCACTGCCAGCAGGTCCTGACTGAAACCGGCAAACCAGCTGTCTCGCGAATCGTTACTGGTACCGGTCTTGCCGGCCAGCGTCAGGGTTCTCGGCAACACGTTGTAAACCGAACTGCCGGTACCTTCACGCATGACCCGCTGCATGGCGCTCTGGATCAGGTAAATGGAGGCCGGATCGAAGCGCTGCTGAATCTGGAACGGATAACGCTTGAGCGGTTCGCCTTCAGCGGTCAATACGCTACGGATCCCGCGCATCGGCGTATTGAAACCACCGTTGGCCAACGTCTGGTACATGGCCGCCACTTCGATCGGGGTCAGACCGCCAGCGCCCAGCAACATCGACGGGAATGCCGGGAATTCGCGACTCACACCGAGACGTGCCAGGGTCTTCAGGACATTCGGTACACCCACCGCCAACCCGAGACGCGCGGTCGACAGGTTGTAGGAATGCGCCAGGCCCTGATACAGAAATACGGTGCCATGGGATCGGCGGTCGTAGTTCTGCGGTTTCCAGACTTGACCGTCCGCGCCTTTGACAGAGAAGGAGTCGTCCGATAGCCAACTGGTCAAGGTGTACTGGCTCGGTTTCTCCAGGGCTGTCAGATAAACCGCCGGTTTGATCAAGGAGCCGATTGGTCGTACAGCATCCAGCGCACGGTTGAAGCCGGCAAAACCTGCCTGACGACTGCCAATCATGGCCTGCACTTCACCGGTTTCCGGGTTGGTCACGACCATGGCCGCTTCAACCTCATCGGAACCCTTGCGCCCGGACAGGCGCTTGAAGGTGTCGTTGACCGACGCTTCAGCTTTCATCTGCAGGATCGGGTCGAAACTGGTAAAGATCCGCAAACCTTCTTCGGTCAAGTCTTCGTCGCGATAGTCTTCGCGCAGCTGACGTTTAACCAGGTCGAGGAATCCCGGGAACGAGCTGTCCGCCAGGCTGCCGCGCTTGGTCACGCCCAACGGCATCTTCTTCGCGGCTTCGACTTGTTCGGCAGTGGCGACGCCTTGCTCCTGCAACACGTCGAGTACCAGATTGCGCCGCTCAAGGGCACGTTCCGGATAACGGCGTGGGTTGTAGGAAGACGGCCCTTTGACCATGCCCACCAGCAACGCCACTTGATGCAGCTTCAGTTCGGCCAACGGCTGGCTGAAGAAGAACTGACTGGCCAGACCAAAACCGTGCACCGCGCGCTGACCGTCCTGACCGACAAACACTTCATTGAGGTAAGCCTCAAGGATTTCGGGTTTGTCGTAATGCAGCTCAAGCAGCAGCGCCATCATCGCTTCGGTGAGCTTGCGGCTCAGGCTGCGTTCATTGGTCAGGTAGAAGTTTTTGACCAACTGTTGAGTCAGGGTACTACCGCCCTGGCGCATCCGGCCGGACGAACCGTTGACCCAGATCGCCCGAGCGATCGACTTCGGTGAAACGCCAAAGTGGTGATAGAAGTCGCGGTCTTCAACAGCCACCAGAGTCTCGAGCAAGTACGGCGGCACCTGATCGATTTTGATCAGGATCCGGTCTTCAAGGTTTTTCGGGTACAGACCACCGATCAGCAGTGGCTCAAGACGCACGACCGAAAGCTTCGAACCGTTGGTCGCCGAAAGTTCGGCCACGTAGTCGCCAGAGAACCGCACCCGTACCGGCTGCGCTTGCTCCATGCCTTCATAGAACTGAAAGCCACGGGTATTCAGATCGACGGTATTGCCATTGACCGAGGCGGCGCCAGGGCCGTTGGCCGCGCTTTCGCGCCGATAGCCCAAGGCATCGAGCTCGGTTAGAAAGTCGTTCTTACTGAGCTTTTGTCCGACGAACAGCTCGAGCGGGCGCGCATACACTTTCGCCGGGATGGTCCAGCGCTTGCCGGAGAACTTCTCCTGGACGATGGCGTCGAGGTAAACCGCGAACCCGGCGAGCACCACAAGGCCAACCAGACTGAGTTTAAGGGCCCAGCCCAGCCAGGGGCGCAAGCCCTTGGAAGGTGGTTTTTTTGGGGTGCGGGAGGATCGAGTACGAGTCATGGCGGCGGATTATACGCACTTTACTCATACTCAACAGGAGCCCTCCGAGGTTTGCGTCAGACGGACTTACGGCCATAATGGCGGCCGTGAATTTTCCCCAGACTCTGAAGGATCGCTTGTGAGCCAGTCCCTGATCGCTGCCCTGCAAAACCCGGCCCTCTACCCGCATACCGTAGACGGGTTCCAGGTCATCGAAACCCACATCTCCTGGGTAATCCTCACCGGCCCCTTTGCTTATAAAGTGAAGAAACCGGTGAACTTCGGTTTCCTGGATTTCACCAGCCTCGACGCTCGCGAGCATTTTTGCGGCGAAGAGCTGCGTTTGAACCAGCGTCTGACCCAAGATTTGTATCTTGAAGTGTTGCCGATCACCGGCAGCGCCGAAGCCCCACAACTTGCCGGCGAAGGTCCGGTCATCGATTACGCGCTGAAGATGCGTCAATTCCCACAAAGCGGGTTACTCAGCACCCTACAAGCCAATGGCGAATTGACCACCGCACACATCGACGAGATGGCCGCGCAGATCGCCCAATTCCACCTCAGCGCACCGAAAGTGCCTGCCGAACACGAAGCCGGTACGCCGGACAGCGTGATGGCGCCGGTACGCCAGAACTTCGAACAGATCCGCCCATTCCTCAGCGACAAGGCCGATCTGCTGCAACTTGACGCCTTGCAAGCCTGGGCCGAAAGCAGCTTCGAACGCCTCAAGCCGCTGTTCGCCCAGCGCAAGGCCGAAGGCTTCATCCGCGAATGCCACGGTGACATCCACTTGGGCAACGCCACCGAGATCGACGGCGAGGTCGTGATCTTCGACTGCATCGAGTTCAACGAACCGTTCCGCTTCACCGACGTTTACGCGGACACCGGTTTCCTGGCGATGGACCTGGAAGACCGTGGACTGAAGAGTCTGGCGCGTCGCTTCATCAGCCAGTATCTGGAACTGACCGGCGATTACCAGGGCCTTGAGTTGCTGAACTTCTATAAAGCCTACCGCGCACTGGTTCGCGCCAAGGTCAGCCTGTTCAGCATGCCGGCCGAGGCCGACCCGGTGCAGCGCGCCACCACCCTGCGCCAGTACCGCAACTACGCCAACCTGGCGGAAAGCTACAGCACCATTCCTTCGCGCTTCATGGCCATCACCCACGGTGTTTCTGCCGTCGGTAAAAGCCTCGTGGCCATGCGTCTGGTGGAAGCGTTGGGCGCTATTCGCCTACGTTCCGATGTGGAGCGCAAACGTCTGTTCGGCGAGCAAACCGTACCCAATGCCCCCCAGGCCGGCATCTATAGTGCCGACGCCAGCGCCGCCACTTACACCCACCTGCATGAAATTGCCGCGGTGATCCTGCGTGCTGGTTTCCCGGTGGTTGTCGATGCGACTTACCTTAAGCGTGACCAGCGTGACGGCGCAGCGAAAATCGCCGAAGCCACCGGCGCGCCATTCCTGATCCTCGATTGCAATGCGCCGCAGGCGGTTATCGAGAGCTGGCTGGCCCTGCGTCAGGCAGACAAAAAGGATCCGTCCGACGCCAACCTGACCGTTATCGAAGCACAGCAAGCCACGCGTGAAGCCCTGACGCCAGCAGAGATTCTCTGCAGCAAACGCGTTCAGACCAATGAAAGCGGAACCCTCGACACAGTCGTTGCACAGATTCGCCAGCGCTTGCCGGGTCTGTAAGAAACTATTTCAGCCGTGAAGCCTTTGCCGGCTTCACGGCTGCCAAATAGTGGCACTATACTGGCGCCATAAAACCAACAGGTGATGTGACATGAGCCAGCCGAAACTACTCGACACCCCGCTTTTTGCTTTGTTGCACAAAGACGACATCACAGGTTTCAACAACGAGCGCCCCCAAGACGGACCTATCGACATGGTCGGTGGCGATTTCCGGGGTTTGGACCTGCGTGAGCTCAACGCCGACGGTGTCGACTTTACCGATGCCTATTTCCGCTCCGCCGACTTGCGCGGCATCGACTTTCGCAACGCCTCCCTGGAAGGCGCGAGCCTTGCTCACGCACAGATCTCCGGCGCCTACTTCCCGCCAGAGCTGAGTGCTGACGAGATCCTGATGTCTATGAATTTCGGTACACGCCTGCGCTACCGCACCCGCTAAATGCGACCTTTGACTGACACGTTCGGCGCCCCCGCTTTGCGCTGAACGTGGGATTTTTGCCTGGAAACCTGATTCCACCGTCCTCTCTTCCCACCGCGTTTGCGGACTTTCACGTCGCTTGAGACCTTGTCTCTTAGAAGCTTTTGCGTCGAAACCGACCAAACAATCACGCTTTTCCTACTGATGGCTACACTCCTGAGAAGCTCGCCCACGCACCGTTCGGCGTCGCAAGGAGGCTTGATGAATGATGAACTGCAGCACCTGAAGAATCTTGGCAAGACGTCGGCGCAGTGGCTGCATGCCGTGGGCATCCACAGCGCCTCGGACTTGCGTCGCCTGGGGGCGGTGGATGCTTATCGGGCCGTGCGCACACGCGGGTTTCGGGCGTCCAAGGTGTTGTTGTATGCCATCGAAGGTGCCCTGATGGATGTGCACTGGAACGACATTCCCGCCGAGCGCAAGGAAGCCTTGAACAAACAGCTGGAAGCTATCTCGTCACGTCACAAAAACTGAACGGACGCAGCAACCATGTACCTACTTGGAGAACAACCCGCTTACGCCGACGCGTTGATTAACCGACTGCAACATATTCCCGTCCGGCTGCTGGAAGGTCTGATGCCTTGCGGACCGACCCTGGAGTTTTCAACCGTCGAGGATCTGGCAGCCCTGTTACCCGGCAATCAACTGTTTGTGCTGGATAACGGCCTGCTGCATGGATGCATCGACGAGCGGGCACTGTTTTACTTACACGAGGGAGATCTGATCGGCTTGCGCCGGGGCTCGGAACTGCCGCGCTGCCACTTTCGCAGCGACAGCTCACTGGCATTGACGCCTTACCTGCGATCCGAGGTTTTTCAGCATATCTATGCTGACCCGGAGCGTTCTGAGCTGTTCCTTCAATACATGGCCGGTCAGTCCGCCCTGCTGTCCGACGCCGTCGCCCGCCTGAAACAACCCGAGTTTCGAAGCACCAATGGCTTTCAGCGCGTGGCCAGTGGCGAAGTGTTGATCCGTCAGGGCGATGAAGCGGATCAGGTATTCGTCATCATTGATGGTCACGCCGAAGCCTTTGTTGACGGGCATAAAGTCGGCGATGTACCCAAGGACGAGATTTTCGGCGCCATGGCGGTGTTCACCGGCGAGAAGCGTAATGCCAGCGTGATCACCAGCGAACCGAGCACCGTCATGCTGATCCCCAAGGACCAGTTTCTCAGTCTGACCCAAAGCAACCCGAAGATCGCCCACAGCCTGATCGAGAGCATGGCCCGACGCATCGACCTGCTGAACAAGCAGATCACTCAGCTGAGTTCACTCAACCGCACAAGCTGAAACCCAATGATTACGGACGTTTCCCGCCCGTGGGCAGCGTAATCCAAATAAGTGAGGAATCAGCGGTTGACTTGGTAATGAGAATCGCTATGATTACCACAACTGGTCGCGAGACTGGTCGATATTTGAAAAGCCCTTGGTTCGGACTCTCAGATATCTCCTCATCAGGCTAATCACGGTTATTTGACCCGGCTCTTGCCGGGTCTTTTTTTGCCTGGAGAAAAGTCGTTCGATCACTTGCCAAATTGCTTACGCATTTGCGCGCAGTAATCCCGGGGCGGTGTGGCTGGCGTGTACCAGACGTAATCAGCCATGGCCGGGGTGACCTCGCGACCCTGCTCCGCCAGCATCAACACTGCAGGCGCCTGGGGTTCTCCCAGATCAAGCACATGAATCGGCACGCCGACATCCTTGCGCGCATGGTAACCGCCGGCAAACAGCAGTGAAGGCGTAGGCGCCGCCAGCAGGCGCTCGGCCATCCGTCGATCACGTTGCTGTTGGACCGCCAGCATCGCCGGCATTTGCGATTCAGGCAGCAGGCCACAGTGGGAGTCGCTGATTTGCTCCAGCAACTCGCCCTTGACTGAAGCAGCGTTGGAGCGCGTTCCGCTCAATGTCGGCGGATTGACGTAAAAGGTACGGACTTCAAGCGTGTCCAGATTGGCTGCCAGCAGCGGGTATGACTGGGCCAGTGCGAAACGAACGACCGGCCCGTACACACTCCAGTCCCAGCCAGACTGCCAGGCCAATGCACCGGGCAAATCCGCCGGTGGCGGCGAGGCGCGACGAACGTCGTCGACGCGCAGCTGTTGATCCGGCGTGAGCATTTCCAGCAACAGACTGCCTTGAGCTCGCCGCTCACCCAGCGACTGCAATAACCACAATTGCAGTTGATGGTGATCGCGATTGTCATGCTGCTCACCCACGATCAGCCGTGATGGCTTCTCCAACCGCGCAATCAGCTCCTGAGCCGTCAAGGCCTGGCCGCTGCGCAAATCCCGAATCCCGCCGACAACCGGCGGCGGAGTCGAAACATGCTGGCAGGCACTCAGCATCAGCAAAGCCAGCATCAAAAATCCACGCATGTGTTCACCCCCATAAAAACGCTCAGCGGGCGATGATCAGCGGATGCCCACGCTCCGGGTGCTGCTGCACCAGCACTTCCAGCCCGAACACTGCCTTGAGTGGTTCCGGGCGCAACACCTGCTCCGGGACATCGAGCGCCACCGGGCGTCCACTTTCGAGCAGTAACAGGCGATCACAATAGCGCGCCGCCAGGTTCAGATCATGCAGGATCACCAGCACCGCCGCGCCGCGATTGGCGAACTCGCGCACGGCTTGCAAAGTGGTGTGCTGATGAAGCGGATCGAGCATTGATGTGGGCTCATCGAGTAACAACGTTTGCCCTGCTCCGCCCGGCCAGAGCTGCGCCAAAACCCGAGCCAGATGCACCCGTTGACGTTCGCCACCGGACAAGGCCAGATAGCTACGGCCACTCAAATGCCCGGCATCGGCAGCGTGCAACGCGGCGGCGACGATCTCGTCATCGCGGACCCGGCCGCTTTGATGGGGCAAGCGGCCCATGCCGACCACTTCTTCGACACGAAAGGCGAAATCCAGGGTCGACACCTGCGGCAATACCGCCAAACGCTGCGCTCGCGCCGTCCCGGTCCAATCGCTCAACTCGCGCTCGTCGAGCCAGACGCTGCCGTGATCAGCCTTCAATTCACCGCACAAGGCGCCGAGCAAGGTGCTTTTACCGGCACCGTTAGGTCCCAGCACACCGAGGACTTCGCCCGGTTTGAGCTCAAGCGTGATGTCTGTCAGGACAATCTTTCGATCCCGACGGATTTGCAGATTTTGCGTTCGCAACATCAGGCACGCCCTCGGAGCAACAAATACAGAAAGAACGGCGCACCGATAAAAGCCGTGACGATCCCGATTGGCAATTCGGCCGGCGCCAGGGCCAGTCGCGCCACCAGATCGGCAAACAACAACAGACTGGCACCCGCCAAGACTGACGCTGGCAACAGAACCCGATGATCGGGACCGGCCAATAGTCGCACCAGATGTGGCACCACCAGACCGACAAACCCGATCATCCCCGCGGCGGCCACCGCCGCACCGACACCCAGCGCCGTACAGAACACCAGTTCACGCTTGAGCCTTTCGACGTCGATGCCCAAGTGACCGGCCTCCGACTCACCCAGCAACAACGCATTCAAGGCCTTGGCCCGGCGCGGCAGCCACAGTGCCACGCCGGCACTGATCAGCAGCAACGGCCAGAGGCGCGAATAGCTGGCGCCATTGAGGCTGCCCAGGTTCCAGAACGTTAGGGTGCGCAACGTCGCGTCATCCGCCAGATAGGTGAACAGCCCCACGGCGGAGCCGGCCAGCGCAGTCAACGCAATACCGGCCAGCAACATGGTCGCGACGTTGGTCTGCCCGTTGCGCCGGCCCAGTCGATACACCAGCGCCGTCACGCCGAGCCCGCCGAGAAACGCACACAGCGATAACAGATAAGGCCCGAAGACTTCAGGCAGACCGCCGAACACAGAACCACCGACGATCGCAATGGCCGCGCCCAATGCCGCCCCGCTGGAGACACCGACCAGCCCCGGATCGGCCAGGGGATTACGAAACAGCCCCTGCATCGCCACGCCGGACAGTGCCAACACACCCCCCACGGCCAAGCCCAACAGGGTTCGCGGCAAGCGAATCTGCCCGAGGATCAGCTCGGCCTGTTCCAGTCCGTCGGGCGCGATCGGTACTCCCACCAGCCGCAGGGCTGCACGCAAGGTGTCGAGCAACGGCAAGCTCACTGGCCCAAGCGCCAACGACAGCCAGATGGCCAACAAACACAGCAGGATCAGACCAATGAATAAAGCGCGGGGTTTAACCAGAATGGTCATTGGCCGGCAGTACCGGGGTAAAAAGCGTCAGACAGTTTTTTCAGCGCATCGGGTAGCCGCGGCCCCAAGCCCCCGACCAACAACGTCGGATCAAGCTCCATGACTCGCCCGTCCTTGGCTGCGCGGGTCGAGGACAGCATCGGGTTCTCCTTGAACAACGCCGCACGTGCCGCATCACCGGTCAGTGCACGATCGGCAAACACCAGCACCTCAGGGTCCAGACTGACCAGGGATTCGACAGAAAAAGGTTTGTAGCCGGTATGCGTGGCCAGATTGTGCCCACCGGCCTGTTGCAGCAACCAATCGGCGGCGGTGTCCTTGCCGGCGATGAGCGGTTTGCCCCCCGCGTTGCCAACCAACAACAGCACACCCGGCGACTTTTGCTTCAACTGTGCCCGCGTGACCCGGACCTGTTGCTGATCAAGTTGCTGTTGATACCTCTGAAACAATTGTGAGGCCTGATCTTCAGCGCCGAGCAACGTGCCCAGGTGCTGCAAATTGCCCTGCAAGGTCGGCAGATCCGGCTGCGCCGAGAACAGTTCGATTTGCACACCCGCGCTGCGAATCTGCGAAAGCACCGGTGGCGGCCCCATTTCCTCGGTGCCGACCAGAATCTGCGGGCGTAAGCTCAAGATGCCCTCCGCCGACAACTGCCGCTGATACCCGATGCTCGGCAATGCCTTGAGCGATTCCGGGTGCTGACTGGTGGTATCGACACCGATCAGTTTCGATTCACCACCCAGTGCGCTGATCCACTCCGACAAAGCACCACCGGCACTGACCCAACGTTGTGGCAACTCGGCCGCTACGGCATGGTGGCTGACGAGGAGTCCGACACAGAGCGCAGCAACGCGGGTACTCAGGCGCATAAACGGCTTCCTTTAAGGGTTTTCCCGGGCATCGAGATGACAGGCCAAGTATCCTCGGCCTCTGGCACCTGAACCCGACAGGCAAGGCGGCCATTTGATAATTGTTTGCATTTGAACGTCAAGCTCGGACATATCCAGTCACGAGCCGCCGGACTTGAGGATAGACATGAAGTTTCTTTGTGCAGGCGTTGAACTGGCCGATGCCAGCAGTCGCGGTTTCGACATCGACGGCCAGAAGCTCTTCGCCGTGCGCCGTGGCGGTCAGGCTTACGTCTACATCAATCGCTGCCCGCACCGTGGCGTCGGACTGGAATGGAAGCCCGACCAGTTTCTCGACCCCAGCAACAGCCTGATCCAGTGCGCGACCCACGGCGCACTGTTTCTGATCGAAGACGGGGAATGCGTCGCCGGCCCTTGCGCCGGGCAGTCCCTGACCACCGTCGTTTGCCGCGAAGACGAACAAGGAATCTGGGTCAGTCTTTAGCCGTTCAGCAACACCTCCAGACGCCGATCGACCACCATCTCTTCGTGGGTCAAGTGCACGCCATAGGCCAGCACCTCGACCCCGCACGACACCGCCTCACGCAAGGCTGCGGCGTAGGCCGAATCGATTTCTTCTGCAGGACGCACGGCGTCGATGCCGGTGAGATTGACGCAATACAACTGCACCGCACGAATTCCGTCCCGAGCCAAATGCGCCAATTCGCGCAAATGCTTGGCCCCACGCAGGGTCACAGCATCGGGAAAGGCCGCCACTGAAGAACCCTCGAAGCCCAGAGTAACGCTTTTGACTTCCACATAAGCCGGCCCGGTCGGGTAATCGAGACGAAAATCGATGCGGCTGCTTTCCTGACCGTAGGCCACTTCACGCTTCAGCTCGGTAAAGCCGTTCAGTTCGGTGATGACGCTGGCTCGCAGCGCTTCTTCGATTAAACCGTTGGCCCGCCCGGTGTTCACGCAAAACAAGCGTCCCTGCGGCGTTTCGCCGATTTCCCAGGTGCCGGGCAACTTGCGCTTAGGGTCATTGGAACGGCTGAACCAGACCGGCCCGCCTTCGACTTGGCAATTGAGCATCGAGCCGGTGTTCGGGCAGTGAATGGTCAGCAATTCGCCGCTAACGGTTTCGATATCGGCAAGAAAACGCTTGTAGCGACGAATCAAACGGCCTTCTTCGAGGGGAGGATGAAAACGCATCAGCCTTGCCAGCTCTTCAAGCCGCGAGCAATCCTCTCGACCGCTTCCTGCAAGCGCGGCAGGCTTTGGGTGTAGGCAAACCGCACGTGATGCCCAGCCTGATAACGGCCAAAGTCCAGACCGGGGGTAATCGCCACATGCTCGGTTTCGAGGAAATGCCGACAGAACGCGAAGGCATCGCCGCCGAACTTGCTGATATCGGCGTACAAGTAGAAAGCCCCTTCGGGTTCCACAGCGATAACGAAGCCAAGCTCCCGTAGAGCTGGCAGGAGGAAATCACGACGACGACCGAATTCGGCGCGACGCTCTTCGAGTATGGCAATGGTCGAGGGTTCGAAGCACGCCAACGCGGCGTGTTGGGCCATGCTCGGGGCGCTGATGTAGAGGTTCTGGGCAAGTTTTTCCAGCTCACCGACCGCCGCTTCCGGCGCCACCAGCCAACCCAGGCGCCAGCCGGTCATGCCGAAATACTTTGAAAAACTATTCAGCACAAAGGCGCTGTCATCGACTTCCAGCACGCTGGCCGCATCAGTGCCATAAGTCAGACCGTGATAGATCTCGTCCACCACCAGATGACCGTGACGCGCCTTGATCGCGGCAGACAGTCCTGCCAATTCATCGCGGGTCAGGATCGTCCCGGTCGGGTTCGCCGGCGATGCCACCAACGCCCCGACGCTATCCTGATCCCAATGGCGGGCCACTAGATCCGGCGTCAGCTGATAGCGTACGTCCGGACCAACAGGGACAAGCTGCGCCGCGCCTTCCACCAGCCGCAGGAAATGCCGGTTGCACGGGTAACCCGGGTCCGCCAGCAGCCAGTGTTTGCCCGGATCCACCAGCAAAGCGCTGGCCAGCAGCAACGCGCCAGAACCGCCGGGCGTAATGAGAATTCGCTGCGGATCGATGATCAAACCATAACGCTGCTGATAAAAGCCCGAAATGGCCTCACGCAATTCGGGGATACCCCGAGCGGCGGTGTAACGGGTCTTCCCCGCCGTCAATGCGGCCTGGCCGGCCTGAATGATCGGATCGGCGGTGGTGAAGTCCGGCTCGCCGATTTCCAGGTGGATCACGTCGTGGCCAGCCGCTTGCAGTTCATTGGCCCGCGCCAGCAGCGCCATGACATGGAACGGTTCGATCGCGCGACTGCGGGCACTGTAGGGCTGAGCCATTAGCCTTCCTTAACGGGGAAAAAAATTGATTCTACCCATGCGCAGGAACGAGCGAGAACCTAAAGCGGTCAGACGCGTTATAACCCTGGCCACAAACGACTCAAGCGTGTGCCCCAGCTTTGACTAAAATCAATATTTGATCAGGTCTCCAGCACCGCCAGACAAGGCTTGGCAATCATTTGCAAGCACAGTGGGCCACTACCTCGACATCTGGGAGTAGCGCGGTCCGATTTGATCTGGTAAGTTCGCCCGCTTGCAGCCGCAGGGCCGGCAGGTGTCGGTGATGGAGCAATCCTGCGCAATGGATTACAAGAGTAGAGGCGGTCCATTTCATGCCCACCCAAGCAAAGCAGCAAAACCAGTCGATCAGCGGCTTCGAACCCTACCAGGCAGTAAAGGGCGAGGAGTACATGGGCAAACCCATGCGTGGTCACTTCACCAAGATCCTGAATAAGTGGAAACAGGACTTGATGCAGGAGGTCGACCGTACGGTTGATCACATGAAAGACGAAGCGGCCAACTTCCCGGACCCGGCAGACCGTGCCAGCCAGGAAGAAGAATTCAGCCTTGAGCTGCGTGCCCGCGACCGCGAGCGCAAGTTGATCAAGAAGATCGACAAGACGCTGCAACTGATCGAAGACGAAGAATATGGCTGGTGCGAGTCCTGCGGCGTCGAAATTGGCGTCAAGCGACTGGAAGCCCGCCCTACCGCCGACATGTGCGTTGACTGCAAGACACTGGCGGAAATCAAGGAAAAGCAAGTCGGTAAGTAATGTCGACTTGAACGAAAAACGGAGCGTGCGAACGCTCCGTTTTTGTTTCTGATGTTTTTTGACTTGAAATAGCCGCCATGACCGCCATCGCTTCCCCCACCTACATCGGGCGCTTCGCCCCCACGCCCAGTGGACATCTGCATTTCGGTTCGCTGGTCGCAGCGCTGGCCTCGTACCTCGACGCACGCTCGGTGGGGGGCCGCTGGCTGATGCGCATGGAGGATCTCGATCCGCCACGGGAAGAACCCGGTGCTCAAGCGGCAATCCTTAACGCCCTGGAAAGCTACGGCTTCGAGTGGGATGGCGATTGGGTCCGACAGAGCGACCGGCACGATGCCTACGCCGAAGTGCTCAATCGCCTGTTCAATCACGGTCTGGCCTACGCGTGCACCTGCTCGCGCAAACAATTGGCGCCGTATCACGGGATTTATCCGGGCCTGTGCCGCAATGCCGGGTATGGCACTGAAGATGCCGCGATTCGCCTGCGCGTCCCCGAGCTTGAATACCACTTCATCGACCGGGTGCAAGGCGAATACCGCCAACACCTGGGCCGGGAGGTCGGCGATTTCGTGATCCGCCGCCGCGACGGGCTCTACGCCTATCAACTGGCGGTGGTGCTGGACGATGCCTGGCAAGGCATCACCGACATTGTTCGTGGCGCCGACCTGCTCGACTCCACACCGCGCCAGCTCTACCTGCAGGAACTACTCGGCCTGCCACAACCGCGCTACCTGCATATCCCGCTGATTACCCAGCCCGATGGCAACAAGCTCGGTAAGTCCTACCGTTCGCCGCCGTTGACCGTAGCTCAGGCGACCCCCTTGCTGCTGCGTGCATTGCGCGCGCTGGGGCAGAACCCCGGTGCCGAGCTGGCTTACGCCACACCACGGGAAGTACTGAACTGGGGGATTGCCCACTGGGATGCATTGTTGATCCCGCGCACACTCAACCTGCCCGAAGCGCAACTGCAGTGATCACACTTGCAGTGGCGCGCCCATCCGTTACCATCGCCGCACGTTTTCGGGCACGCACATAAAAAAGAGAGGCCGAGATGTACATCTATCGCTTGGTCCTGCTCCTGGTAGTGGGGATTTATCTGTTCTCCCCGGCCATCATGGATTGGTGGATCGACGCCACTGGCGCCTGGTATCGCCCTTATCTGCTCTGGCTGATTCTGATCGTCGTGACCTTCATCCTGCAGAGCCAAAAAGATGCCGATGAGCTTTAGCCTGACCCAGATGATCCTGATCAGCGCCGCGTACCTGGCGGTGCTGTTCGGCGTAGCCTGGGTCAGCGAACGGGGCATGATCCCCCGGGCGATCATTCGCCACCCGCTGACGTACACCCTGTCGCTGGGGGTTTATGCCAGTGCCTGGGCGTTTTACGGCACGGTGGGCCTGGCCTATCAATACGGCTACGGCTTTTTGTCCAGTTACCTCGGGGTGTCCGGTGCGTTCCTGCTGGCGCCGGTGCTTTTGTATCCGATCCTGAAAATCACCCGCACGTATCAGCTGTCGTCGCTGGCCGATCTGTTCGCCTTCCGCTTTCGCAGCACCTGGGCCGGTGCACTGACCACGATCTTCATGCTGATCGGCGTGCTGCCGCTGCTGGCCTTGCAAATTCAGGCGGTTGCCGACTCCATCGGCATCCTCACCCGTGAGCCGGTGCAGCATCGCGTGGCGCTGAGCTTCTGCGCACTGATTACGCTGTTCACGATTTTTTTCGGCTCCCGCCACATTGCCACCCGCGAGAAACACGAAGGCCTGGTGTTCGCGATTGCTTTCGAGTCGGTGATCAAATTGATCGCCATTGGCGGCGTCGGCCTCTATGCCCTTTATGGCGTGTTCGACGGCCCGCAACAGCTGGAATTGTGGCTGCTGCAAAACCAGACCGCCCTCGCCGCCCTGCACACACCGTTGCAAGAAGGTCCTTGGCGTACGTTGCTGCTGGTGTTCTTCGCATCGGCGATCGTGATGCCGCACATGTACCACATGACGTTTACCGAAAACCTCAACCCGCGCTCACTGGTCAGTGCGAGCTGGGGCTTGCCGCTGTTCCTGCTGCTGATGAGCCTGGCGGTACCGCTGATTCTCTGGGCCGGACTGAAACTTGGCGCCACCACCAACCCTGAATACTTCACGCTAGGCATCGGCATCGCGGCCAACAGCAAGGCCCTGGCGCTATTGGCCTATATCGGTGGATTGTCGGCGGCCAGCGGGTTGATCATTGTCACCACCCTGGCACTGTCCGGGATGGCGCTGAACCACCTGGTGCTGCCGCTCTATCAGCCGCCGGCCGAAGGCAACATCTATCGCTGGTTGAAGTGGACCCGTCGGGCGCTGATCGTTGCGATCATCATGGCCGGTTACGGCTTCTACCTGCTGCTGGGTGCGGAACAGGATCTGGCGAATCTGGGCATTGTCGCCTTCGTCGCCACCCTGCAATTTTTGCCGGGCGTGCTCTCGGTACTGTATTGGCCGGCCGCCAACCGCCGCGGCTTCATCGCCGGTTTGCTCGCGGGGATTCTGGTGTGGCTGGTGACCATGCTGCTGCCGCTGGTGGGCAATCTGCAAGGGTTCTACATTCCGCTGTTGAACATGATCTACGTGCTGGACGACACCAGTTGGCACATGGCGGCGATTGCCTCTCTGGCCGCCAACGTACTGATGTTCACCCTGATCTCGCTGTTCACCAACGCCAGCAGCGAAGAGGCCAGCGCGGCGGAAGCCTGCGCCGTGGACAACGTGCGCCGGCCGCAACGCCGCGAACTGCACGCCGCCTCACCCCAGGAGTTCGCTACGCAGCTTGCAAAACCATTGGGCGCGAAAGCAGCACAGAAAGAAGTCGAACAGGCCCTGCGCGACCTCTATCTGCCGTTCGATGAGCGCCGGCCTTACGCCTTGCGCCGATTGCGCGACCGCATCGAAGCCAACCTTTCCGGCCTGATGGGGCCGAGCGTGGCTCAGGACATGGTCGAGACCTTCTTGCCTTATAAGGCCGGTGGCGAAAACTACGTCACCGAAGACATCCACTTCATCGAAAGTCGCCTCGAGGACTACCACTCGCGCCTGACCGGGCTTGCCGCCGAACTCGATGCCCTGCGCCGCTATCACCGCCAGACCTTGCAGGAATTGCCGATGGGCGTTTGCTCGCTGGCCAAGGATCAGGAAATCCTCATGTGGAACAAAGCCATGGAGGAGCTGACCGGGATCGCCGCGCAGCGTGTGGTCGGTTCGCGCTTGAGCACCATCGCCGATCCGTGGAAAGAGCTGCTGCAAGGGTTCATCAATCTGCCGGATGAACATTTGCACAAACAGCACCTGGCCCTCGACGGCCAGACCCGCTGGTTGAACCTGCACAAAGCGGCGATCGATGAACCGCTCGCACCGGGTAACAGCGGCTTGGTGTTGCTGGTAGAAGACCTGACCGAAACCCAGATGCTCGAAGACAAACTGGTGCATTCCGAGCGTTTGGCCAGTATCGGCCGACTGGCCGCCGGCGTGGCCCATGAAATCGGCAACCCGATCACCGGCATCGCCTGCCTGGCGCAGAACCTTCGCGAAGAGCGCGAAGAAGACAGCGAACTGAAGGAAATCAGCGGGCAGATCCTGGAGCAGACCAAACGCGTGTCGCGTATCGTTCAGTCGCTGATGAGCTTCGCCCACGCTGGCAGTCATCAGCACAGCGACGAGCCCGTCTGTCTGGCGGAAGTGGCCCAGGATGCGATAGGCCTGCTGGCGCTGAACCGACGTAATTTCGAGGTGCAGTTCTACAACCTGTGCGACCCCGATCACTGGGTCGAAGGCGACCCGCAGCGCCTCGCGCAAGTACTGATCAACCTGCTCTCAAACGCCCGCGATGCCTCGCCTCCCGGCAGTGCGGTGCGCGTCAAAAGCGAAGCCGGCGAGCACACGGTCGACTTGATCGTGGAAGACGAAGGCAGCGGTATTCCGAAGAACATCATGGATAGATTGTTCGAACCTTTCTTCACCACCAAGGACCCTGGCGAAGGCACCGGTCTGGGCCTTGCACTGGTCTATTCCATCGTTGAAGAGCATTATGGACAAATCACCATCGACAGCCCGGCTGATGTTCAAAGCCAACGCGGCACCCGTATCCGGGTGACCTTGCCGCGTCATGTCGAAGCGACGTCCGCTGTGAACTGAGACCGTCGAGAGTATCGAATCAATGCCGCACATTTTGATCGTCGAAGACGAAACAATTATCCGCTCCGCCTTGCGCCGCCTGCTGGAACGTAACCAGTACCAGGTGAGCGAAGCCGGTTCAGTGCAGGAAGCACAAGAACGCTTCACCATTCCCACGTTCGACCTGATCGTCAGCGACCTGCGCCTGCCTGGCGCGCCGGGCACCGAGTTGATCAAACTCGGCCAGGGCACTCCGGTGCTGATCATGACCAGCTACGCCAGCCTGCGTTCGGCCGTCGACTCGATGAAGATGGGCGCGGTCGATTACATCGCCAAGCCTTTTGATCACGACGAGATGCTCCAGGCCGTCGCGCGAATCCTGCGCGACCGGCAGTCAGTGCAAGCCAGTGGTGAACCGGTCGCCGGCAAAGCCGGCAATGGCGCCGCGAAACCGGGTGCCAATAACAGCAATGGCGAAATCGGTATCATCGGCTCCTGCCCACCTATGCAGGATCTGTACAGCAAGATCCGCAAAGTCGCGCCAACCGACTCCAATGTCCTGATCCAGGGCGAATCCGGCACCGGTAAAGAACTGGTCGCGCGCGCCCTGCACAATCTGTCCAAACGCGCCAAGGCGCCGATGATTTCGGTGAACTGTGCAGCCATTCCGGAAAGCCTGATCGAGTCCGAACTGTTCGGCCACGAAAAAGGCGCGTTCACGGGCGCCAGCGCCGGGCGTGCCGGTCTGGTGGAAGCGGCCGACGGTGGCACCTTGTTCCTCGACGAAATCGGCGAACTGCCACTGGAAGCCCAGGCCCGCCTGCTGCGCGTGCTGCAGGAAGGTGAAATTCGTCGTGTGGGTTCGGTGCAGTCCCAGAAAGTCGATGTACGCCTGATCGCCGCGACTCACCGCGACCTCAAGAGCCTGGCGAAGATCGGCCAGTTCCGTGAAGACTTGTATTACCGCCTTCACGTGATCGCCCTGAAACTGCCGGCCCTGCGCGAGCGCGGCGCGGACGTCAACGAAATTGCCACCGCGTTCCTGGCGCGCCAGAGCGCGCGGGTCAACCGCACCGACCTGAAGTTCGCCCCGGATGCTGAGCAGGCGATTCGTCATTACGCCTGGCCGGGTAACGTTCGAGAGCTGGAAAATGCAGTGGAACGTGCGGTCATCCTGTGCGAGAGCCCGGAGATTTCCGCCGAGCTGCTGGGTATCGACATCGAACTGAGCGATCTGGACGACGATGACTTCATCGGCCTGGCGCCCCAACAGGGCAACAACGCAAGCAACACCAGCCACGAGCCGACTGAGGACCTGTCACTGGAAGACTACTTCCAGCACTTCGTTCTCGAGCATCAGGACCACATGACCGAAACCGAGTTGGCACGCAAACTCGGTGTCAGTCGCAAATGCCTGTGGGAACGCCGTCAGCGCCTGGGCATTCCACGACGCAAGACCGGGGTGGCCAGCGAGAGCTGAACCTCGCCTGTCTGACGCGCGGGTAACACGTGACAGTGTGAAAAAACTGTTACCTCAGCTTTTTCACGTAACAGAAGCCGGGGCTTACGGTAACGAAGCCCCGGTTTTTTTTGGCCTCCGAAAACCTCATCAGCTGGCCTGCCCCCTAGTTTTACTGGGCCTAACAAAAGTTGGCACGCACCCTGCTATATGTTTGGTACAAGAACAATAACAAGCAATGCAAAAGACAATAAAAATAAGACGAATCGACTCACGCACAATAAAAACAAGACGGCGAGAGGCGCAGCTAACTGATTCTTTTGGAGAGGCGTTGTAATTGGGGCTTGCCCCACGACCAGGCCGAGAACAATAAAAACTGTCATAAGACAGAGCCTGCACTGGTTGGATCGCAAGATCACTGCAACACAGCGACCAAAGCAATCCGTTTGCTCTTGGCTCCCGATTGGGAGGGCCATGAAGGAAAAACTTCATGGCGAGGGCACTCAACAAAAACAAGAAGCCCGAACTAAAAATAAAAATAGAGCATGCAACTACTTTCTTGGGGAGCTTCGGCTCCCCTTGTAGTTTCTGGCGTTTAGACACGCCAATCGACATCCCCTTTATGCGCTTGCGCAGCTTCCTACACCATCCCCCGACTAAATGCTAGAATCCCCGCCCATCATGCGGTCATTCTTCGTTTTGGCCGAACATTCCTTCAAACAGTGCATCCCATGCTGAAGAAGCTGTTCCAGTCATTCCGTTCTCCCAAGCGTCATACGCAACACATTCGCAGTACGCCTGAAGTGCTCAACAGCGGCCAACATTCGCTGCAAAAGGCCCAATTCAGTCGCTACGCGGTGAACATCGTCGAACGCCTGCAGAACGCCGGTTATCAGGCTTACCTGGTCGGCGGCTGTGTGCGTGACATGCTGCTCGGCATCACGCCAAAAGATTTCGACGTCGCCACCAGTGCCACGCCTGAACAGGTTCGGGCCGAATTCCGCAACGCGCGGATCATCGGTCGACGCTTCAAGCTGGTGCACATCCACTTTGGCCGCGAAATCATTGAAGTCGCGACCTTCCGCGCCAATCACCCGCAAAACGATGAAGAGGAAGACAGCAACCAGTCCTCGCGCAACGAGAGCGGGCGCATCCTGCGCGATAACGTCTACGGCACGCTGGAAGAAGACGCGCAACGCCGCGACTTCACCATCAACGCCTTGTATTACGATCCGGTCAGCGAGCGCATCCTCGACTACGCCAACGGCGTACACGACATTCGCAATCACCTGATCCGCCTGATCGGCGATCCAAAGCAACGCTACCAGGAAGACCCGGTACGGATGCTGCGAGCCGTGCGCTTCGCCGCCAAGCTGAATTTCGGCATCGAAAAGCACAGCGCCGCGCCAATCCGCGACCTGGCGTCGATGCTGCGCGAGATTCCGTCGGCCCGCCTGTTCGAAGAAGTGCTCAAGCTGTTCCTCTCCGGCCATGCCGCGGACACCTTTGAGATGCTGGTCGACCTGCAGCTGTTCGATCCGCTGTTCCCGGCCAGTGCCGAGGCCCTGGAATACAACCCGACGTACACCCACACGCTGATCAGCGAAGCGTTGATCAACACTGACCTGCGGATCAAACAGAACAAACCGGTGACCCCGGCGTTCCTGTTTGCTGCCCTGCTCTGGCCTGCCCTGCCGGCTCGCGTACTGCGCCTGCAAGAACGTGGCATGCCGCCGATTCCGGCCATGCAGGAAGCCGCTCATGAGCTGATCGCCGAACAGTGCCAGCGCATCGCGATCCCGAAACGCTTCACCCTGCCGATCCGCGAGATCTGGGACATGCAAGAGCGTCTGCCACGCCGCAGCGGCAAACGCGCCGACCTGTTGCTGGACAACCCGCGGTTCCGTGCCGGTTACGACTTCCTGCTGCTGCGCGAAAGCGCCGGTGAGCAGACCGATGGCCTGGGCGAATGGTGGACGGACTATCAGGATGCCAACGACAGCGAACGTCGCGACATGATCCGCGACCTCAGCGGCAAGGATGACGGCACCGGCGCTCCACGCAAACGTCGCCGCAGCGGTGGCGCCAAGCGCAAACGCACCGCAGGCGCACCGAGCACCACGGGCGAGTAATCCATGGAACGCATCTACATCGGCATGGGCAGCAATCTGGCTGACCCCGCCGAACAATTGCGCAGCGCCGTCGAGGCGCTGGCGCAGTTGCCGCAGACCGAACTGATCGGGGTTTCCGGGTTTTACCAGAGCGACTCGCTGCTGCCCGGCCAACCGCGTTACACCAACGCGGTTGCCGCCCTCGACAGCACGCTTGCGCCATTGGACCTGCTTGATGCGCTGCAAGTAATCGAGAACGGACAGGGCCGCGAGCGTGTTGAACGCTGGGGGCCGCGTACGCTGGATCTCGACATCGTGCTGTTCGGTAATCGGCTGCTCGACGTACCTCGCCTCAAAGTGCCTCACTACCATCTGCAGGAACGAGCTTTCGTTCTCTATCCACTGGCCGAGCTGGCGCCTGCGGATTTGCGTCTGGCCGATGGTCGCTGCCTGAGGGATTTGCTCGCCGCCTGCCCGTTCGTCGGGTTGGAGCGCCTTCCGGCGTCATGAGTGGGCACCGTCACAAATCCTGCTGAATCGCATCAGTTAATCCGGTAACACCCCTGGCGTAACAACGCGGTAACACACGCAATTGACTTCCCGAGTTCTCCTCACGACTATAGGCGTCCCGCTGCCGCCAACACGGCGCTGAAGGGCGCAATCCAGGCCTTAAAAGTACGACAACGGACCGTGCGCCTGTATTTAACGAAGAATCACGCGCGTTACTCGCAGTAGTTTCCACAGCGCCTGAATGAGGAACTTTTCATGCCAGCCATCACCCTGACCACTCTGCAAGGTCTCAAGCAAAAAGGTGAAAAAATCACCATGCTGACCTGCTATGACGCGACCTTCGCCCACGCCTGCAATGAAGCGGGCGTCGAAGTGTTGCTGGTGGGCGACTCCCTTGGCATGGTTTTGCAAGGTCACGACAGCACCCTGCCGGTCACCACCGCGGAAATGGCTTACCACGTGGCGGCCGTCAAACGCGGCAACACCGACGCTTTGATCCTCGCCGACCTGCCCTTCATGGCCTACGCCACCACCGAACAAGCCATGACCAACAGCGCCCTGTTGATGCAGGCCGGTGCGCACATGGTCAAAGTTGAAGGTGCACTGTGGCTGGCGGACTCGATCCGTCTGCTGGCCGAACGCGGTATCCCGGTGTGCGCGCACATGGGGCTGACACCGCAATCGGTGAACATTCTGGGCGGTTACAAAGTCCAGGGTCGCAGCGAGAACCAGGCGCGGCAAATGCGTGCCGACGCCATCGCACTGGAGCAGGCCGGTGCATCCATGTTGCTGCTCGAGTGCGTACCGAGCGAACTGGCTGAGGAAATTACCCAGGCGGTGGGCATTCCGGTAATCGGCATCGGCGCCGGCAGTGGCACGGACGGCCAGGTATTGGTTCTGCATGACATGCTCGGCCTGTCGATCACTGGCCGTGTGCCAAAGTTCGTGAAGAACTTCATGGCCGGGCAACAAAACATTCAAGCGGCGATTGGCGCTTACGTCACTGAAGTCAAAGCGGTGACTTTCCCAGGTATCGAACACGGATTCTCTGCATGAACACCGTAAAAACCGTACGCGAATTGCGGGCCGCCGTGGCCCGCGCCCGTGGCGAAGGCAAGCGAATCGGCTTTGTGCCGACCATGGGCAACCTGCACAGCGGTCATGTTGCACTGGTTACCAAAGCCACCCACCGGGTGGATTTCGTGGTCGCGAGCATTTTCGTCAACCCGTTGCAGTTCGGCGCCGGCGAAGACCTCGACAAGTACCCGCGCACCCTCGCGGCCGATCAGGAGAAACTGCTCCAGGCCGGTTGCCACTTGCTGTTCGCGCCAACCGTTGAAGAAATGTACCCCGACGGCATGGCCGGCCAGACCCGCGTCAGCGTTCCGCAACTCTGCGAAGGCCTCTGCGGCGCCAGCCGTCCCGGGCATTTCGAAGGTGTGGCGACGGTGGTCACCAAGCTGTTCAACATGGTCCAGCCAGACTTGGCAATCTTCGGCCAGAAAGACTTCCAGCAACTGGCAGTGATCCGCGCCCTGGTGCATGACCTGAACATGCCGATCCAGATCATCGGCGAACCGACGGTACGTGCAGCCGATGGCTTGGCGCTGTCGTCGCGCAATGGTTTCCTCAGCGAAGAACAGCGGGCTGTTGCGCCGGTTGTGTACCGCGGTTTAAATCAGATTGCTGACGCGATCAAACAGGGCGAGCGAGATTTCCCGGCCTTGATCGGCGCGCAGATCAAGCAGCTTGAAGCGGCTGGTTTGCATCCTGACTATCTGGAGATTTGTCATGCGCTGACGTTGCGTCCGGCCACCCCGGTGGATCGGGACCTGGTGATTCTGGTGGCGGCGTTCCTGGGTACTACGCGGTTGATCGATAACCTGCACCTGACTCTCGACGCCCCCGCCTAAACACCACAAATCCCCTGTAGGAGCGAAGCTTGCTCGCGAAGGCGTCGCGTCATTCGACATCTGCATCGACCGACATGACGCCTTCGCGAGCAAGCTTCGCTCCTACAGGGAGTTGCGTTGCCTCGCACCCTGTATTGCTGCCCACATTGGCTTTGGGCACAATGCCCGCCGTTCGATTCCGACCTGGGAAAACACTCATGCACGCCATCATGCTCAAGGCCAAGCTGCATCGCGCCGAAGTCACCCACGCTGTACTCGATTACGAAGGTTCTTGCGCCATCGACGGCGAATGGCTGGACCTGTCCGGCATCCGTGAATACGAGCAGATCCAGATCTACAACGTCGACAATGGCGAACGCTTCACTACATACGCGATTCGTGGTGAAGAAGGTTCACGCATGATCTCGGTCAACGGTGCAGCCGCACACAAGGCCAAGGTTGGTGACCGCGTGATCATCTGCGCCTACGCCCACTACAGCGAAGCCGAACTGCTCAACTTCAAGCCACGCATGCTCTACATGGCGCCGGGTAATGAACTGAGCCACACCAGCCATGCCATTCCGGTTCAGGTCGCCTGATCCCGTCTTAGTCCATTTCCCTTCCGTTTGTCGGACCGTTCCCTGCTCGATGTATAAAAAAGTACCGGGAACGGGTCAGACAAAGCCAAGACAGATCGCAGCGCGAGGTTTACTGTATTCGCCCTGTGTCATGAAATCGTGTCGACGCAGTTGACCGGACGCCCACCCACAGCGCACCGGGATTTTTTGTGTTCAAAAGGCCGTTCAAGTAAAAAGGAAACCCGCAGCGATGGCGTATTACCGCACCCCTCACGACGTTACCGCTCTGCCCGCCTGGCAAGCGTTGAATGATCACCGCCAAGCCATGCAAGATTTCAGCATGCGCGAAGCCTTTAATGCCGATCCGCAGCGCTTTACCCAATTCACCCTCAGCAGCTGCGGCCTGTTTCTCGATTATTCGAAGAACCTGATCAACGCCGAGACCCGCGATCTGCTGGTGGACCTGGCCAACGAAGTCGATCTCCAGGGCGCGATCAAAGCGCTGTTCGAAGGCGAAATCGTCAACTCTTCCGAAGGCCGCCCCGCCTTGCATACCGCGCTACGCCGTCCGGTTGGCGACAAGCTGTCGGTGAACGGCGTCAACGTGATGCCGGAAGTGCACAAGGTCCTGAACCAGATCACTGACCTCGTGGGCCGTATCCACGATGGTCTGTGGCGCGGTTACACCGAGAAGCCGATCACTGACGTGGTGAACATCGGCATCGGTGGCTCGTTCCTCGGCCCGGAGCTGGTCTCTGAAGCACTGTTGTCCTACGCCCAGAAGGGCGTGCGCTGCCATTACCTGGCGAACATCGACGGCAGTGAGTTCCACGAGCTGACCCTGAAACTGCGCGCCGAAACCACGCTGTTCATCGTTTCGTCGAAATCCTTCAACACCCTCGAAACCCTGAAAAATGCCCAGGCCGCACGCGCCTGGTACCTGGCTCAGGGGGGATCGGAAGCCGAGCTGTATCGTCACTTCATCGCCGTCTCCAGCAACAATGCAGCGGCGGTGGCATTCGGGATCCGCGAAGAAAACATCTTCCCGATGTGGGACTGGGTTGGCGGCCGTTACTCGTTGTGGTCGGCCATCGGTTTGCCGATTGCCCTGGCCATCGGCATGTCGAACTTCAAGGAACTGCTGTCCGGTGCCTACACCATGGACCAGCACTTCCAGAGCACGCCTTTCGATCAGAACATGCCGGTGCTGCTGGCCTTGCTCGGCATCTGGTATGGCAACTTCTGGGGCGCGCAGAGCCACGCGATCCTGCCGTACGACCATTACCTGCGCAACATCACCAAGCACTTGCAACAATTGGACATGGAATCCAACGGCAAGAGCGTGCGCCAGGACGGCACTCCGGTGTCCACCGACACGGGTCCTGTGATCTGGGGTGGCGTTGGCTGCAACGGTCAGCATGCGTATCACCAGTTGCTGCATCAGGGCACTCAACTGATCCCGGCCGACTTCATCGTGCCGATCGTCAGCTTCAACCCGGTGTCCGACCACCACCAGTGGCTGTACGCCAACTGCCTGTCGCAAAGCCAGGCGCTGATGCTGGGCAAGACCCTTGCCGAGGCCGAAGCCGAGTTACGCGATAAAGGCATGAGCGAAGAAGACGTGCAGAAACTCGCGTCACACAAGGTGATCCCGGGCAACCGTCCGAGCAATACGTTGGTGGTCGAACGCATCAGCCCGCGTCGTCTCGGCGCATTGGTGGCGATGTACGAACACAAAGTCTTCGTGCAAAGCGTGATCTGGGGCATCAACGCCTTCGACCAGTGGGGCGTGGAGTTGGGCAAAGAGCTGGGCAAAGGCGTCTACAACCGCCTGGTCGGCAGCGAAGAAAGCCCGGCTGACGATGCGTCAACCCAAGGCCTGATTAACTACTTCCGCGGTCGTCACCGCGGTTGATCTGACGCCACACCCACAGAATTTGTGAAAACACATATTCTGTGGGAAACAACAATTCCCTGTGGGAGCGAGCTTGCTCGCGATAGCGGACTGTCAGTCGACATCTTTGTTGAATGTCATGCCCTCATCGCGAGCAAGCTCGCTCCCACATTGGTTTTGTGTCTGACTTGAACCCATTCGTTACTCGGCGCATCTTTGTTACTTGTCGCAAAACAAGAATAAGGAACCGTCATGTTCGATATCAGCACGTTCCCCCAAGCCGATGCCGTCCGCCGGGCTGCACAATTAAGTCAAGACGACTACAAGCGCCTGTACCGCCAATCCATCGACCACCCCAGCACCTTCTGGGCCGAACAGGCCACACGTTTTCTCGACTGGAGTACGCCGTGGGATACCGTCCAGCGCTATAACCTGAAAACCGGTGAGGCGAGCTGGTTCGCCGGCGGAACGTTGAATGTCAGTTACAACTGCATCGACCGTCACCTGGAAAAGCGCGGCGATCAAATCGCGATCATCTGGGAAGGCGACGATCCTGCCGAATCCGCGCAGATCACCTACAAAAAACTCCATCACAACGTCTGTCGCCTGGCCAACGTGCTCAAAAGCCGTGGCGTGAAGAAAGGCGATCGCGTGTGCATCTACATGCCGATGATCCCCGAAGCCGCCTACGCCATGCTCGCTTGCACGCGCATAGGTGCGGTGCATTCGGTGGTGTTCGGGGGTTTCTCTCCGGACTCCGTGCGTGACCGGATTCTCGACGCCGACTGCCGCACCGTGATCACCGCCGATGAAGGCGTGCGCGGCGGTAAATTCGTGCCGCTCAAGCAGAAAGTCGACAAGGCACTGGAAAGTTGTCCGAACGTCAGCACCGTCATCGTGGTCGAGCGCACTCAGGGCGAAGTGGACTGGATCGAGGGCCGAGACATCTGGTATCACCAGGCGCTACGCGACGTCAGCGACGATTGCCCGCCTGAGCCGATGGACGCCGAAGACCCTCTGTTTATCCTCTACACCTCCGGCAGCACCGGCAAACCCAAAGGTGTGCTGCACACCACCGGCGGCTACCTGCTGCAAGCGGCGATGACCTTCAAGTACGTGCTCGACTACCGCGACGATGAAGTCTTTTGGTGCACCGCGGATGTCGGCTGGGTCACCGGCCACAGCTACATCGTCTACGGCCCGTTGGCCAACGGCGCGACCACGCTGATCTTCGAAGGCGTGCCGAGCTACCCGAGCAGCTCGCGCTTCTGGCAGGTGATCGACAAGCACCAGGTGAACATTTTCTATACCGCCCCGACCGCCCTGCGTTCCCTGATGCGTGAAGGCCCCGAACCGTTGAAGGAAACCTCCCGCGCGAGCCTCAGATTACTCGGCAGCGTCGGCGAACCGATCAACCCGGAAGCGTGGGATTGGTACTTCAACGTCGTCGGTCAGCAGCGTTGCCCGATCGTCGATACCTGGTGGCAGACCGAAACCGGCGGCATCATGCTCAGCCCGCTGGTCAGCGCTCACCGGATCAAACCCGGCTGCGCCACCCAACCGATGTTCGGCGTGCAACCGGTGCTGCTCGATGAAACGGGCAAGGAAATCAAAGGCGCCGGCAGCGGCGTGCTGGCGATCAAGTCCAGCTGGCCGGCGCAGATCCGCAGCGTCTACGGCGACCCGCAACGAATGGTCGACACCTACTTCAAACCTTACCCCGGTTATTACTTCACCGGCGACGGCGCCAGGCGCGACGAGGACGGCGATTACTGGATCACCGGACGCATCGACGACGTGATCAACGTCTCCGGCCACCGCATCGGCACCGCCGAAGTGGAAAGCGCGCTGGTGCTGCACGACAGCATTGCCGAAGCGGCCGTGGTCGGTTACCCCCACGATGTCAAAGGCCAGGGCATCTACGCCTTCGTCACCCCCATGAACGGCACCGAGCCCAATGACGAATTGAAGAAAGAACTGCTGGCCCACGTCAGCGAGGAAATCGGCAGCTTCGCCAAACCGGACCTGATCCAGTGGGCGCCGGCCTTGCCGAAAACCCGCTCGGGCAAGATCATGCGGCGCATTCTGCGCAAGATCGCCTGCAACGAACTGGACAGCCTGGGCGATACGTCGACACTGGCTGACCCAAGCGTGGTCCAGGACTTGGTCGATAAACGCCTGAACCAATAAGCTCATGCTTTAAACTTCCCAGCGCGGCCCATAACGGCCGCGCCTCTTTTTCACCACTGAGTCGCCATGGAATTCATTCGAACCCGCATCGAAACTCAGATCATGAGCCTGACCGGTCTGTCCCTGGGTAAGCTCGACCTGGAAAACCCCAAGGGCGATCCCGGCCTGTTCGGGCCGGATTCGGTGAGCTGGCAAGTTCACGGCGACTTCAGCAGCATGCTGATCGGCGGCATCAGCGCCCTGATGCTGCAAGCCCTGCATCCACTGGCCCTGGCCGGGGTCTGGGACCATTCGAATTTTCGCGAGGACATGATTGGCCGACTGCGCCGCACCGGGCAGTTCATTTCCGGCACCACGTTCGGTTCGCGAAAGGACGCCGACTGGCTGATCGATAAAGTCCGCACCATCCACCTGCAAGTAACCGGCACTGCACCGGATGGGCGGCCTTACGCCGCCAGCGATCCTGACTTGCTGACCTGGGTGCATGTGGCCGAAGTCAGCAACTTCCTCGCTGCGCACTTGCGTTACCGCAATCCCAACCTGTCCCTCGCCGACCAGGACCGTTATTACGCGGAAATCGCGCTGGTCGCCGAACGGCTTGGCGCCCGTGACGTGCCGCGTTCACGGCAGGAAATGGCCGATTACCTTGAACGAATTCGCCCGCAACTGCTGTGCGACGAGCGCAGTCGCGAAGTGTTGCGATTGTTGCTGAACGCCCCCTCCCCCAGTCGTTTGGCCAGGCCTTTCGGCGGTTTGATGATGAAGGCCGGGATCGACCTGCTGCCGGACTGGGCCAGTGACATGCTGGGTGTCCAACAGAGCCCGCTGCAACGCAAGCTGATCCGCGCCGGCGTCAACCGCAGCACGCCGATGCTGCGTTGGGCGGTGCGTAACGGCTCGGTGCACCGGGCCAAACGCCGGATGGGCTTACTGACCTGAGCCCTGCATATTGATCGTTCCAACGCTCCGCGTGGGAACGATCAGTGAGGAGCAAGTTGTTCTCTGCTCAAGCTGTTAAACTCCCGCGCCAAATTCCCTCCTGCAAGGCGCCCAGCATGTCTTCCTTGAATCAGGCGCTGCGCGCCGCCCTCGAACATCGCCAGGACCTGCTCGCCGAACTGCATCAGCAAGGCACCGATTGCTACCGCCTGTTCCATGGCAGCCAGGAAGGCGCCGGCGGCCTGACGATCGACCGCTACGGCTCGCAATTGCTGGTGCAAAGCTTTCACCAGTCGCTGGAACGTGATGCGTTGCTGCATTTGCACGAAACCATCAATCAACACCTGGGCCTCGAAACGCTGCTGGTCTACAACGATCGCTCCCGTGGCAACTCGCGCATCGACCGTGAAGACACCGTCTACCGCGCCGACGAGGCCGCCCTGCAAGACCTGATCGGCCACGAATGGGGGCTCAATTACCGGGTTCGCGGTCGCCATGCCGGCCAGGATCCGCTGCTGTTCCTCGACCTGCGCAACACGCGCGGCTGGGTCAAGCAGCACAGTAAAAACAAAAGTGTATTGAACCTGTTCGCCTACACCTGTGGCGTCGGCCTCAGTGCGGCGGCCGGTGGCGCTAGCGAGGTCTGCAACCTCGATTTCGCTGAGGGCAACCTGGCCGTCGGCCGCGAGAACGGTCTGCTCAATCCCCAGTTGCCGACCATGGACTTCGTCCAGTCCGACTACTTCCCGGCCATCCGCCAATTGGCCGGCCTGCCGATCAGCCAGCGTCGCGGGCAGAAACTGCCCAGCTATCAACGTCTGGAACAGCGTCAGTACGACCTGGTGCTACTGGATCCGCCAGCCTGGGCCAAGAGTGCTTTCGGCACCGTCGACTTGCTGCGCGACTATCAAAGCCTGCTGAAGCCGGCGCTGCTGACCACCGCCGACAATGGCGTGCTGATCTGCTGCAACAACCTGGCAAAAGTCAGCATGGACGACTGGCGCGAGCAAGTTTTGCGCTGTGCCGAGAAAGCCGGGCGGCCGGTGCGTGAGTGGACCGTAATGAAACCGGGCGGCGATTTTCCGTCGTTGGACCAACAACCGCCGCTGAAAACGCTGATTCTGCAGCTCTGAGATTCGTCCGAAAAATCAGATAAATCCTATAAAGCTTGATCACTTCGGAACCGGAAACGCGTGCCATACTCCAACGCACTCCGATTCAGACAGATGAAGCCGCACATGCCCAAAGGATTGATTCGCGCTATTGGCGCTCTGTTGACCGCTCTAGCCCTCTACAGCCTGCTGGGGTTTCTGATTTTACCGGGCATCGCGTTGCGGGTAGTCAACCAACAATTGGCCAGTTACGCGACGACGCCCGCCACGATTTCGCGGATCGAACTCAACCCGTTCAGCCTGGAAGTGACCCTGTGGGGCTTGATCATCGGCGATCCGGGCAAGGAGCAGGTCGGCTTCGAGCGGCTGTATGCCAATCTCCAGATCGACAGCCTCTGGACCAACGCGCTGCACCTGTCCGATATCGAAATAGACAAACCCAAGACCGAAATCCTCTTCGGCAAGGACGGCAAACTCAATCTGCTCGGCCTGTTCAAAATACCTGCCAGCGAGCCGACCCCGGTCGACCCGAACGCCAAGCCGTTTCCGCTGCGCGTCGAGCGCATCAAACTGGCCGACGGCTATGTGCACTTCCAGGATGCACGGCCCAGCGAGCCGATCGAATTCCTCTACGACAAACTCGATTTCGAGCTGAAGAACCTCAGCACCCTGCCAGAAGATAACGCCGACATGACCCTGGTGGCCGTCGGCCCTTCCGGTGGGCAGATCGACTGGACCGGTAATTTCAGCCTGATCCCGATCGCCTCCGAAGGTAAATTGAAAGTCACCGATGCCAACATGAAAGTCTGGTGGCCTTACGTGCGCGACTCGGTGCCGCTGGACCTGGAAAACGGCACCCTGAACCTGAGCACTGATTACAAGCTGAACCTGTCCAAAGAAACCGACCTGCTGCTGAGCAATGTTGCCGTCAGCATCGCCCCCTTCAACATCAAGGCTCCAGACGGTCAACCGCTAGTAAAGCTCAAGCGGCTGGACATCAGTGAAACGACCGTAGACCTGGCCAAGCAGCAAGTGATCGTCGGCAAAATCCGCAGCCAGAAACTGGAAACCTGGGCTGCCCTCGAACCCGATGGGCAACTCGATTGGCAGAAACTATTCGCCAGCCAACCGTCCAAACCGGCCGCCAAAGCCAACGCCGAACCGGCCAGCACCCCGGCAGCCGCCGACTCACCAAAGCCTGAACCGGCGCCGCCAAGCACACCTTGGCAGGTGCTGCTCAAAGACGTGCAACTGCGTGATTACCAGATGCATCTGGCCGACCGCAAGGCGCAACCCGCCGTGGCGCTGGACGTCGGCCCGCTGAACCTGGACCTGCAGAATTTCGACAGCCTCAATGGCTCGCCTTTTAACCTCAGGCTAGACACCGGTCTGGGCAAGCAAGGCAAGATCACGGCAGAAGGCGTCGTCAATCTCGCCCCCGTCAGCGCCAAGTTAAACGTGCAGACCAAGGACATCGACCTGCGCGTTTCCCAGTCCTACATCAACCCGTTCATTCGCCTGGAACTGCGCAGCGGCATGCTCGGCAGTGATCTGGCGGTCGACCTGAAAAGCACCGAGCCACTGGCGTTCAGCGTCACAGGGCGCGCCCAGGTCGATCAACTGCATACCCTCGACACCCTCAAAACCCGCGACTTTCTCAAGTGGCAGCAGTTGGTGCTCGAAGGCCTGAATTACCAACACGGCGACAGTCTGTCGATCAACAAGGTCACCCTGTTCCAGCCTTATGCGCGCTTCATGATCAATGATGACCGCACCACTAACGTCGATGACTTGCTGATCCCGCAACCGGCCGATTCCGGGGCCAAGACCGCGGCGGCCAAACCTGCCAGCAAGGAAAAACCGCTGGGCATCCACATTGGCGGTATCGCCATCAATGACGGCTCCGCCAACTTCGCCGACTTCAGCCTGACCCCGAACTTCGCCACTGCTGTTCAACAGCTCAACGGGCAGATCGGCACCATCGACAACCGTCAGGCGAAACCTGCGACCGTGGACATCAAAGGCAAGGTCGACCGCTATGCGCCGGTGACCATCAAGGGCTCGGTCAATCCGTTCGACCCGATGGCCAGCCTCGACATCACCACCAGCTTCAAACGGGTGGAACTGACCACGCTGACGCCCTACTCCGGCAAGTTCGCCGGCTACCGCATCCGCAAGGGCCGACTCAATGTCGACCTGCATTACCTGATCACCAAGGGCCAGCTCAAGGCCGAAAACAAAGTGGTGGTCGAGCAGTTGCAGCTGGGTGAGAAAGTCGACAGTCCGGACGCCGTGAGCCTGCCGCTGAAACTGGCGATCGCGTTGCTCAAGGACGTCGACGGCAAGATTTCCATTGAGCTGCCGGTGACCGGCGACCTGAACAACCCGCAGTTCAGCATCATGCCGATTGTCTGGCAGACCCTGCGCAACCTGATCGTCAAAGCCGCCGCCGCGCCGTTCAAAATGATTGGCGGGCTGGTCAGTGGCGGTGGTTCGCAAGATTTGGGCACTGTCTCGTTTGCGCCAGGGTCAAGCGACCTGAGCCAGGAGACTGAGGGTTCATTGGTCAAACTGTCCCAGGCCCTCAAGGAACGTCCGGCCTTGCGCCTGGAAATCGAAGGCACGGCTGCCGCCAGCAGCGATGGCCCACCGATCGCCGAGCAACGTCTGGAACGGGAATACCAGTACAACTACTACAAAATGCTCCAGCGCCGCGGTGACAAAGTGCCGGCTCAGGCTTCGTTGGTGCAAGTGCCGGACGGCGAGAAAGGTTCGCTGCTGGAAGGGATCTACCGCACGCGCCTGAAGACGCAGCCGCCCGCTGAATGGAAGGACCTGGGCAAGGAGGAACGCACCGCGAAAATGCGTGAGGGCGTGATCAAGTTCTGGAGTTCCAGCGACGTTCTCTTACGCCAGCTGGGTCAGGAACGCGCCAGCAGCATCAAGGACTATCTGGTCGACAAGGGTCAGTTGGCCGATGACCGCGTGTACTTCATCGACGCTAACCTTGGCGTAGCGGAAAGTGACGGCAGGGTGGTTACGCCGCTGCATCTGGATGCCGAGTGATCGGCGCGAAATGGCTGATGAGCCTGGCACTGGCAATGATCGCCAGTCAGGCCTCGGCAGCCGATACCCTGCGTTGCGGCAGTCAATTGGTCAGTGTCGGGGACAGGTCCAGTGAAGTGCTGCACAAATGCGGTGAGCCGGTCAGCCGTGATCTGTTGGGCTACAAGCGCAGCGCTAACCGACGGGAAGAATTTCAAGTCGAGGAATGGACCTACGGACCCAACGGCGGGATGTATCAGTACCTGCGATTTGAAGGTAATCGTTTGAAGCAGATCACCAGCAAGCGCGGTAACTGAGAATTAACCATCACCTGCCAGCGGCTACAGAGGTTTTTACCCATCCACAATAGAACAAGCCCCGACACGAATGCCGGGGCCTGTAATGGCCACATCCTTATGGCCTTCGCATGAACTCTCCAGAGGCGGCAGACGTATTGCTCGGCCCGCCTGCCGCGCCTTCTCCCAGTCCAGGCGAGAAGTCTTGCCTTAATCGGCTTTCAGGCCGTCTGCGGAAACCGCTTTGACGCCTTTGATTTTCTTGGTGATGGCCACAGCAGTGGTTTTCTGAGCGTCAGTCACCGCAATGGTAGACGACAGGGACACAACGCCTTTGTTGGTTTCGACTTTGATATCGGTACCAGGAATGCCTTTTTCAGTCACCAGGTCACTTTTGACTTTGGTGGTGATCCAAGTATCGGAAACATCCTCTTTCGCTTCAGTGACCTCACCAGCAGCCAGCATCATAGGTGCTTGAGTGGCTTGGGTTTGAGCAAATGCAGCGTTGGCCATGGTCAGGGTCAGCGCGGTAGCAGCAGCGGCAGCGATAGCGAACTTCTTCATACGAGTAACTCCTGTTTTTCATAAAGTCTGCTGCGTGTCTTGTCAGCAGGGTTACCAGAGATATTGCGAACGCTGTGCCAACTTCGAGACATGAAATAAATCCTTATAAATCATCAGCTTAGTAAGATGGCCAATTTTCGGAATCATGCAAATTGCATGACCCCGCTGTTATCGAC
The DNA here is from genome assembly GCF_054898165.1 of Pseudomonas sp. Hz4. Classification (NCBI taxonomy): domain Bacteria; kingdom Pseudomonadati; phylum Pseudomonadota; class Gammaproteobacteria; order Pseudomonadales; family Pseudomonadaceae; genus Pseudomonas; species Pseudomonas sp. Hz4. The sequence goes on from NZ_CM142719.1 coordinate 5,231,157, forward strand.
ATGCAAGTTGCGGGTTTTAACGCAGGTCTAAAGCCATGAATTGTCGGGATTTTTTGCCGGCGTGATGACCAGCAAATTCCAGACAAAAAAATACCCCGCCATTAAGGCGAGGTAGGGCGCAGCGGGCGCTAAATCAAACGCCTGGGCAGCCAGTAGTCGAATAATCCTTGGCGGCATTGGTTACGCAAGTCCAACCGGCAGTCGCGCTACGAGAAAGGGTAACGGTCTTGCCCAGTACAGGTGCCGGGGCATTGATCAGCGTACATACAATGGTTCCGGTACCAGCAGCAACAGTCCCCGTCACCGTAAGGTTGCAGTTCTGAGTAGCAGCAACAGCCGCATTGACGTTGGCAATGGTCGGATCAGCGGACCCTGAGTTGATGACATCTTCATAAGGCACTTTCAGCGCCGAAACTTCGGCAATACCCGCCGTCACTTTGGCCCGCGCCTGGTACTTGGAATATTGCGGCAACGCAAACGTCGCGAGAATCCCGATGATCGCCACCACGATCAACAGCTCGATCAGGGTAAAACCTTTTTGAGTATTCATAGACAAGCCCCATGCATGAGTCGAAATCTCATGATCTGAACTAGCCGCAGCACAGCCCATGCCAAGCCCTACGCCCCGTGTTGGCGGGGCGTGCGATTGATACAACCCCCTTTTCCACCCCCAGAATCCGCACTATCTGACACTTTTTGTCACCTGAACGTCGCTGGTTTGGTTCATCCGCTTGACTAGGCTATAAGTCATGAACTGTCTGCGTCCGGTATCCCAATGAATGACATCGCCCTTAGCGGTCTGGCCAAGCAATTGGTCCTGGCCGAGCTGCTCACTGACAAAAGCGCGCAACAGGCGTATCAGCAAGCCCAACGTGATAAATCCCCCTTGGTCAGCTACCTGGTGCAGAACAAGCTGGTGAAAAGCCGCCAGGTCGCCGAGATCGCGTCGGAACACTTCGGCATGGCACTGCTTGATCTCAACTGCCTGGACAAGGACACCCAACCCAAGGGTCTGGTCAGCGAGAAACTGATCCGCCAGCACCGCGCCCTGCCCCTCTGGCGGCGCGGCAACAAGTTGTTCGTGGGTGTTTCCGACCCGACCAATCATCAAGCCATCAATGACATCCAGTTCAGCACCGGGCTGAACACTGAAGCCATCCTAGTGGAGGAGGATAAACTCAGCGACGCCATCGAAAAATTCTTCGATACCCCAAGTACCGGCCTGGAAGACATGGCCGACGTTGACCTCGATGGCGTGGACATCGAGTCGATCGATGACAACAGACAGGACGCCATCGCCGGCCAGGATGCCGACGATGCGCCCGTCGTGCGCTTCGTCCACAAAATGTTGCTGGACGCGATCAAAAGCGGCTCTTCCGACCTGCATTTCGAACCTTATGAAAAAACCTACCGCGTGCGGATGCGTACCGACGGTATTTTGCGTGAAGTCGCCAAACCACCGATTCAACTGGCCAATCGCATCGCCGCGCGGCTGAAAGTCATGGCCAGCCTCGACATCTCCGAACGGCGCCGGCCCCAGGACGGGCGGATCAAGATGCGGCTATCCAAGAGCAAATCCATAGACTTTAGGGTCAACACCTTGCCGACCCTGTGGGGCGAGAAAGTGGTGATCCGGATCCTCGACCCGTCCAGCGCTCAAATGGGCATCGACGCCCTCGGCTATGAGCCCGATCAGAAAGAACTGTACATGGCCGCCCTCAAGCAGCCACAGGGGATGATTCTGGTGACCGGGCCCACCGGTTCGGGCAAAACCGTGTCGCTCTACACCGGGCTGAACATTCTCAATACCGTGGACATCAACATCTCCACCGCCGAAGACCCGGTGGAGATCAACATGGAAGGCATCAACCAGGTCAACGTCAATCCCAAGCAGGGACTGGGCTTTGCCCAGGCGCTGCGCTCATTTCTGCGACAGGACCCGGACGTGATCATGGTCGGCGAGATCCGCGACCTCGAAACCGCCGAAATCGCCATCAAAGCCGCCCAGACCGGGCATCTGGTGCTGTCGACCCTGCACACCAACAGCGCCGCCGAAACCCTGACCCGCCTGCACAACATGGGCATTCAGGGGTTCAACATTGCCACCTCGGTCAGCCTGATCATTGCCCAGCGCCTTGCGCGCAAATTGTGCAGCCATTGCAAGAAACCCATCGAAATTCCCCGGGAGGCGCTGCTCAAGGAAGGCTTCCCCGAGGAACGCATCGGCTCATTCACGATCTATGAGCCAGTCGGTTGCGATCACTGCAACAACGGCTACAAAGGCCGAATCGGGATTTATGAAGTGGTGAAGAACACACCGGACCTGCAACGGCTGATCATGGCCGAAGGCAATTCACTGGAAATCGACATCCAGATGCGTAAGGACGGTTTTAACGACCTGCGTACGTCGGGCCTGCTCAAGGCCATGCAAGGCATCACCAGCCTTGAAGAAATCAATCGGGTCACCAAGGACTGAATATGGCGGTCAAAGCAGTAAAAATCGGCGTCTACACCTGGGAAGGTACAGACCGCAAAGGCACCAAAATAACGGGCGAGTTGAGCGGTCAGAACCCGGCGTTGATCAAGGCCCAGTTGCGCAAGCAGGGCATCAATCCTGGCAAGGTACGCAAAAAATCGACCTCGATTTTCAACATGGGCAAGCGCATCAAGGCCCAGGACATTGCCCTGTTCACCCGGCAGATGGCGACCATGATGAAAGCCGGTGTACCGCTGTTGCAGTCCTTCGACATCATCGGTGAAGGCTTCGATAACCCGGCCATGCGCACACTGGTAGACGAGGTAAAACAGGAAGTCGCGGCGGGTAACAGCTTCGCCGCTTCCCTGCGCAAAAAGCCCCAATACTTCGATGAGCTCTACTGCAACCTGGTCGATGCCGGCGAGCAGGCCGGAGCTCTCGATACCCTGTTGGAGAGAGTGGCGACCTATAAGGAAAAGAGCGAAAGCCTCAAGGCCAAGATCAAAAAGGCCATGACCTACCCGCTGGCGGTGGTGTTTGTTGCGATCATTGTGACCGGGATTCTGCTGGTCAAAGTGGTGCCGCAGTTCGAGTCGGTGTTCAAAGGGTTTGGTGCTGAATTGCCGGCCTTCACCGTGATGGTCATCGGCCTGTCGGAGTTCATGCAGCAATGGTGGTGGGCGATGCTCGGCGTGCTGATCGCGTTGATCTTCGGCGTGCGCCACGCCTTTAAAACGTCGCAGGGCTTCCGGGACTGGATGGACACCTGGTTACTGAAACTGCCGTTGATTGGCACGCTGATGTACAAGTCTGCCGTGGCCCGTTACGCCCGCACACTGTCGACCACCTTCGCCGCCGGGGTGCCGCTGGTGGAGGCACTGAATTCGGTGGCCGGCGCGACGGGCAACATCGTATTCAAGCGTGCGGTGCTGCGTATAAAGCAGGACGTATCCACCGGTATGCAGCTGAATTTTTCCATGCGCACCTCCGGCATTTTTCCCAACATGGCGATTCAGATGACCGCCATTGGCGAAGAGTCCGGCGCACTGGACGACATGCTCGACAAAGTCGCGAGCTTCTACGAGGACGAAGTGGACAACATGGTTGATAACCTCACCAGCCTGATGGAGCCGTTCATCATGGTAGTGCTGGGTGTTATCGTCGGTGGCCTGGTGGTTGCGATGTACTTGCCCATCTTCCAACTCGGCGCAGCGATCTGACATGCCCTTGAACGACCTTCTGACCCTCTACCCGCCGGTTTTCGTGATCGCAGCCATGTTGGTCGGCCTGCTGATTGGCAGCTTTCTCAACGTGGTGGTCTGGCGCCTGCCAAAAATGCTCGACCGCGAATGGCGTCAGGAGGCTCATGACGTGTTGGGCTTGCCAAGCGAGACACCGCTGCCGACCTTCAACCTGATGCTGCCCCATTCCCAGTGCCCTCATTGCGCCCATCGAATCCGCGCGTGGGAAAACATTCCGCTGCTCAGTTATCTGTTTTTACGGGGTCGGTGCTCGAACTGCGCGGCAGCGATCAGCAAACGCTACCCGCTGACCGAACTGGCGTGCGGTCTGCTCTCGGTGCTCATCGCGTGGCATTTCGGTTTCGGCTGGCAGGCCTGCATGGCGCTAGTCCTGAGCTGGGGGTTGCTGACGATGAGCCTGATCGATGCCGAGCATCAACTGCTGCCGGATGTGCTGGTGCTGCCACTGCTGTGGCTGGGACTGATCGTCAACAGCTTCGAGCTCTTCGTGTCCCTGCATGACGCATTGTGGGGCGCGGTGGCCGGTTATATGGCGTTGTGGTCAGTGTTCTGGCTGTTCAAGCTGATCACCGGCAAGGACGGCATCGGCCATGGCGATTTCAAATTATTGGCAATGCTCGGCGCCTGGGGTGGCTGGCAGATTTTGCCCCTGACTATCCTGCTGTCATCGCTCGTGGGGGCGATCATTGGGGTGATTTTACTGCGCCTGCGCAACGAGAAAACGTCGACACCGATCCCCTTCGGACCCTTTCTGGCGATTGCCGGCTGGATTGCCTTGCTCTGGGGTGGTCAAATAACCGACTTCTATTGGCAGTTTGTCGGTTTGAAATGAATACCCCTGTGGAAAAACCCTGGATTCTCGGCCTGACCGGCGGCATCGGCAGCGGCAAAAGCGCGGCGACTCAGCACTTCATCGACCTCGGCGTGCACGTAGTGGACGCTGATCATGCGGCGCGTTGGGTGGTGGAACCGGGGCGTCCGGCGCTGGCAGAGATCGCCGAACACTTCGGCCCCGGCGTCTTGCAAGCCGACGGGCAACTGGATCGCGCTGCGCTGCGCAAACTGATCTTCGAAGTCGCAGAGGAACGCCGCTGGCTCGAAGCGCTGCTTCATCCGCTGATCGCCAAGGAAATCGCCGATCATCTGGCCAAGGCACAATCACCTTACGCGATTCTGGTTTCGCCGCTGCTGATCGAGTCCGGGCAGTACGCCATGGTCCAACGGGTCCTGGTGATCGATGCCCCGGAACAGCTACAGATCGAGCGCACCCTGCAGCGTGACCAGATCAGCGAGCAACAGGTCCAGGCGATCCTCAAGGCCCAGTCCAGCCGGCAGGACCGCGTGAGCCACGCCGACGAGGTGGTGGTCAACGACCGCGACCTCGCCTGGCTGCACAGCGAGGTCGAACGCCTGCATCACTTTTACCTTACTTTGCGTGGAGGCCAGTCATGAGCCAAACCCCAACCGTCGAATGCCCAACCTGCGGCGCCCCTGTTGAATGGAGCCCCGAGAGCAAATTCCGGCCTTTCTGTTCGGACCGTTGCAAGCTGATTGACCTGGGCGCCTGGGCGTCGGAAGAACACAAGATTCCAGTCAGCCCGGATGCCGAAGACGAACTGTTCAGCGAAGACTTCGACCCGCGTCACTGATCTTCAAGGCCGCATAAAACCGTAGTCCTGGCTGTCATCGAGGTTTTCCGCAAGAAAACGCAACTCATCGGCCAGGTCTTCGGCGCTGCGCACCGCCTTGCTCTGTTGCACCACGGCACTGAGCAAGGCGCGCAGGCTCAACCCCGGATCAAACCCCACTTCCTGCGCCCCAGCCAGACTCTGGCGCAACTCCTGCTTTGCCCATTCGTAGACACTCATTTCGATGCTCCTGAAGGTTTTCCCGAGCATGGATTCGTGAGCAGTTTTTGCATTTGATATGGATCAAGATTTGGGATCGTCGTCTTTCCAGGGCGCCGAAAGGTAGCGCGTGCGATTGAACGTCTCCAGCCACTCGGGGCAAAACACCACCAGCGCGCTGACTACCATGCCGTTGATAAACGCTTCCGGGAAAATCAGCAGCCACAGATAACCGACAAAATCTTCCAGCCAATACGGCATGGCGAAACGTTCGTTGAACCACAGCAACCACAGTGCCAACAGCAGGCATAGCAACGCCGACAGCGCCGCCGAAAAGAAACCGGACACGAAGATATACACGAAGGGATTACGCGGCTGCGCTCGCTCCACCAGGATCGCGCAGCACTCGGTGACCAGCACCGGCAGCAGAATCAGCAGCGCCCCGTTGACCCCCATCGCCGCCAGATCCTGTCGCCCGAGCAGCACTAATCCCGCTTGCGCGACCAACCCGCCGACAATTGCCAGCGGCCAGTCGAGCAACAGGGTGACGGCGGTCATGCCGATAAAGTGGTAGGACACGCCGGTGTCGAAGTCTTGTCGCACCAGCCAGAGCATGAACAGCGCGAACACCGTGCCGAACAACAGATGCTGGCGGCGGCTGTCGCTGAACAATTCGACCCACGGTGCTCGCGCAACGGCCCAGATCAGCACCGGCACGTAAATCAGCCAACCCACTGTGAGGCTTTGCGGTGACAGCAGTTCGGCGCCGATCATGGGCGAACCTTCTCCGGCGCCTGGCCCGATATAAGCGCAAGACTGAGCAACAATACTGTTCTATATTTCACGCTTTTCTCCCCTCGTGACTGCCCTCAGTCTACACCGGGGATTCTGACTGCCCGTGTCGCTCTTCTACACGGACGTGCTGAGATTCGGAGAAAGGAAAAAGTTACGCAATCTTTACGAGACAGAATTAAAAGCCGATCGATACTGCGCGGCGCTACCAAGACAGGCGTTATTTATGTCCATTGCGGCACTGCGGTTTATCGGGTTCATCCTGGGTATTTTTCTGATCACGCTGGCGGTGAGCATGGCGATACCCATGCTCACGCTGGTGATCTATGAGCGCAAAGACGATATGTCGGCCTTCCTCTGGTCGGGCCTGATCACAGTGGTGTCCGGGCTGCTGTTGATTAACAAGGGGCGCCCTGAAAACGCTCAGTTGCGTCCCCGCGATATGTACTTGCTGACGACCGCCAGTTGGGTAGTCGTCTGCATGTTCGCCGCATTGCCCATGGTCCTTATCCAAGACATCAGTTACACCGACGCGTTTTTTGAAACGATGTCCGGCATCACCACCACCGGCTCGACCATCCTGACCGGTCTGGACACCGCCTCTCCCGGATTGCTGGTCTGGCGTTCAATGCTGCATTGGTTGGGCGGGATTGGCTTCATCGGCATGGCCGTGGCCATCCTGCCGCTATTGCGGGTCGGGGGCATGCGACTGTTTCAGACCGAATCATCCGACTGGTCGGAGAAAGTCACACCACGCTCCCACGTCGCCGCCAAATATATTCTGGGGCTGTATATCGGGCTTACCGGTCTCTCCACGCTAGCCTTGTGGATGGCAGGGATGACGCCATTCGAAGCGGTTAATCACGCGATGTCATTGATTTCCACGGGAGGATTTTCCACCTCCGATGCTTCTCTGGCGCACTGGACGCAACCGGCCATTCATTGGGTGGCGGTGGTTGTCATGATTCTGGGCAGCCTGCCTTTTACGCTGTATGTGAGCCTGTTGCGCGGGAATAAACGCGCCCTGCTCAAAGATCAACAGGTACGCGGGTTCATTGGCTTTTTGCTCATTACCTGGCTGCTGTTCGGCACATGGTTATGCTGGCACAGCGAGTACGGTTGGTGGGAGGCGTTTCGGATCGTGGCGGTCAACGTGACTTCGGTGGTCACGACAACCGGTGTGGCGCTGGGGGATTACACGTTATGGGGCAGTTTCTCCGTGTTGCTGTTCTTTTATCTGACCTTTGTCGGCGGCTGCTCCGGCTCCACCGCCGGCGGTCTTAAAATCTTCCGCTTTCAAGTGGCTGGCGCTCTGCTTATGGGCAGCCTGAAACAATTGATCCATCCTCGCGCCGTCATCCGAAAAAAATACAACAACCATCCCATCGACGAGGATATTGCCCGCTCGCTCCTGACGTTTTCATTCTTTTTCACCATCACCATCGGGGCGATCGCCATGGGCTTGGCGCTCATCGGCCTGGACTGGACGACGGCATTGAGTGGCGCGGCCACTGCCGTCTGCAACGTGGGGCCTGGGGTTGGTTCGATCATTGGCCCGGCAGGAAACTTCTCGACACTGCCCGATGCCGCCAAATGGCTGCTGACCGTTGGCATGCTGCTGGGAAGACTGGAGATCCTCACCGTTCTGGTGCTGTTCATACCGGTTTTCTGGAAATACTAGTACCAACGACCGGTCAGGCTCAATCGCCGCGTGGTGCGTTGCAGCAAGCGTGCTTGCACATGCTGCTCCAGATCTGCCACCAGTCGCGACACTTGCGCGGTCGACAGGTCCAGCGCATCGGCGGCGGCGGTGAAACTTGCGCAGTCCACCACGCGGACGAACACCCGCATGTTATTGAGCAGATCCATAGGCCCTCCGGGGGCGGTGACTGTTACGTTTCATGTAAGGCTGCATCAGGCGCTGGCCCCTTTATCGGTCGCGGGCAAAGACTAGAATTCAGGTATCGAAATCAACACGGAGCACGGAAAAATGAAAACCCTGATCAGCCTGTTTCTGACCGTTGTCGCCACCTCGGCCATGGCCGCCGGCAACGAGCCAGCTGCCACCCGTTACAACCCGGCACAGCCGCTGGACATCGCCGAAGTGGTTTCAGTGACAGACACCGCAACGGCCTGCGACGTTGTGCCAGCGACCATGGTCTACATCGATCATCAGGGCCAGACTCATCGCGTGACGTATCAGGTGATGGGTCACTGCATGAGCAATCTGTGATCGCTGCTTCATAGCAACGTCCACGTATAGCTGAGGATCAAACGGTTCTCGTCGATATCACTGCGGTAATTGGAGCGCGCCATCACGTTGCGCACGCGAATCCCGAGGCCCTTGAGGCTGCCGCTCTGCAGCACATAGCCGAGATCGAGATCACGCTCGCGGTCCTTGCCTTCGAACCCTTGGCCGGTATCGACATTGTTGCCGGTGATGTATCGCACGGTGCTGGTCAGCCCCGGCACGCCGAGCGCCGCGAAATCGTAGTCGTAACGCGCCTGCCAGGAGCGCTCGTCGGTGTAGGCGAACTCGTAGGTCGGCACTTCGTTACCCAGCGGTGAGATGTTGGCAAACACTCGCGGGAAGGCGTTGTCGCCGAACATCCCCTGATAGCCGAGATAAAACGTGTGGCCGCCGCGCTTGGCCGACAGCAAGGAGAAGAACGCCTGATTGTCGATGTTGCCGAGCAATTTTTTGCCGTCTTCGCGCGAATCGTAATAACCCAGGTTGGCGCCCAGGGTCCAGTTGCCCAACGGCTGGCTGTGCTTGAGGCCGAGAAAGCGCTGGTTGTAGATATCTTCCAGTTGCCCGAACCAGGCGCTGACCGAGCTGCGTTTATCGTTGAAGGCGTAATCGGCGCCGGCAAAGTTGAAGCCATCACTGCTGACCTGACGCTGCGGCACATGACCGAGCATCGCTTGCATCTTTTCGTCGCCGGCCTCGTTGCGCAGGCTGGCCGAACTCAAGTGACCGCCCTGCACCGTCAGGCCATTGATCTCGTTCGAGCTGACGCTAGCGCCCTGATAGCTGGGCGGCAGCAGCCGGATATCGCTGAAGGCCAACACCGGCAGATTGGGTTGCAGCTCACCCACCTTCAGCTCGGTTTTGGAGTAACGCACCTTCAACGCGCCCTCCAGCCGGCTGTAATCATTCGCCGCACGCCCATCATCCTGCACCGGCAGCAAACCGGTATTGACCCGATCCGGGCTGCTGTCGAGTTTGAGGCCGAGCAGGCCAATGACATCCACACCAAAACCGACGGGGCCTTGGGTGTAACCGGATTTGACGTTGAGAATGAAGCCCTGTGCCCACTCTTCAGCCTTCGACTGTTTGTTCGCACCGACGATGTCGGAAAAGTCCCGGCTGAAGTAATAATTGCGCGCTTGCAAGGTGGCCGTGGTGTCTTCAATGAAGCCGCCCTCGGCCGCCATCGCACCGGCGGAGAAACTTGAGACGACCGCCATGGACAACACTGAACCGGTTGTTGGAAGAATCTGTTTCATCATTTTTTCTCTTGTTTTTATTGATCGACAGGTTGAAGTGCTTCAGCCACAGCGGATTCGCGACGAGGAACGGGACGGCGGGCGTTTAACAACAAGTGGGTGACCATGCCGAAAATCAGCCCCCAAAAAGCGGCGGACAAACCAAACAGCGACATGCCCGATGCGGTGGTCAGAAAGGTCACCAACGCGGCTTCGCGATCACTCGGTATGGCCATTGCGCCGGCCAGCGCCCCGGCAATCGCGGCGAACAGCGCCAGCCCGGCCAGGGCCGCGATCAATTCTTTGGGGAACGCCGAAAACAGTGAAACCAAAGTGGCACCGAAGACTCCCAGCACCAGGTAACACAGCCCGCCCACCACCCCGGCCACATAGCGTTTGCCAGGATTTTCATGGGCCTCGCGGCCGGTACAAATGGCCGCGGTGATCGCTGCCAGATTCAGCCCGTGACAACCGAACGGTGCCAACAGCGCCGTGCCCAAGGCGCTGCTGGCGATGATCGGCCCGGCCGGCGTCGAGTAACCGCTGGCACGCAGCACCGCCATGCCGGGCACAAACTGGCCGGTCAGCGCCACCATCACCAGCGGCAAGGCGATATTCAGGGTCGCGCTCAGGCTGAACGCGGGCGTGATCCATACCGGCGTGGCCAAGCCGATCACCAGCGCTTCGCGGTGCAAATCACCGGTGAAAAAGGCAATGGAGCAGCCCACCAGCAACACCATCAGCACCGCATAACGCGGCATCAGCCGCTTGCAGATCAGGTACGTGACGAACATCGCCAGCACCAGCAGCGGCTTGCCCTGCAACGAGACGAATAGCCCGGTGCCGAAGCTGAACAGAATCCCCGCCAGCATCGCCGCCGCAATGGTCGCGGGCAGTTTGCTGATGATCCGGTCAAAGGCCCCCGATACCCCGATCAGAAAGATAATCAGGCTGCTGACCAGATAAGCACCCACCGCCTCCGGCATGGAGATTCCCGGCAACAACGCCACCAGCAACGCCGAACCTGGCGCCGACCACGCGATGATCACCGGGACGCGGTAACGCAGGCTCAGACCGATGCCGAGCACGGCGCTGCCGATGGAAATCGCCCACACCCAGGACGACAACAGTTCCCGTGGGAGGTGCGCGGTCTCGGCGGCCTGAAAGATGATGACCAATGGGCCTGCGTAGGAAATCACCGTGGCGATAAATCCGGCGACTGCCGCAGACAGGGAAAAGTCCTTGAATAACGTTTTCATGAAATGTCGCCGACAGCCCCGTCAGGCGATCCGTGCAAGCCCGGTAATTGTTGTTTGGCACGGCGCCGACTGCTGATGGCGAACACGGTCATGGCAATCGCGGCCACCGCACCCGGCAAGGCAAACGCCATGAAATTCAGTTGCAGTGGCAGGCTAATCCCGAGTAACGCACCGCCCAGCAGCGGTCCGACGATGGCGCCGTTGCGCCCGATGCCCGACGCCCAGCCCAGACCGGTAGAGCGAATGGTCATGGAGTAGAACTGCGCGGCGCAGGCATACAACAGGATCTGCGAACCGATGGTGGTGGCGCCGGCAATGGCGATCAGCAGGTACAACAGCGGCATCGGGCTGTTGAACCCCAGCAACGTGATCGACACAGCAGCCATGGCAAAGAACACCGCCAACACCCGCGGCAGGTTGAGTTTGTCCCCCAGCACACCGCCGCCGACTGCGCCGAAAATGGCACCGAAGTTGAGCACCAGCAGGAACGACAAACTCGAGCCCAGGCTGTAACCGGCGTTGGCCATCAGTTTTGGCAGCCAGGAACTCAAGGCGTAGACCATCAGCAGGCAGCAGAAAAACGCCAGCCATAACATCAGCGTGCGCAGCGCACGACCCTCGCGGAACAGTTGCAGCACCGGGGTGCCGGTGCCCTTCACTTCGCTCATGAGCAACTGATCGCTGGCGTGTGCGACGTAAGCCGGATCAATCCGTTCCAGAATATTGCGCGCCTCTTCATTACGTCCCTGACGCAGCATGAAACCCACCGACTCGGGCAGGAAGTACATGATCAACGGCAACAACAGCAAAGGCAGCACCGCCACGTAAAACACCGATTGCCAGCCAAAACTCGGGATCAGCACGATACCGAGCCCCGCCGAGAGCATGCCGCCCACCGAGTAGCCGCTGAACATGATCGCCACCAGCGTGCTGCGGATCTTCTTCGGCGCGTACTCATTCATCAGCGCCACGACGTTGGGCATCACCCCGCCGATGCCCAGACCGGCAATGAACCGACAGAGGCCAAACTCGGTGGGGTTACGGGCAAAACCATTGAGCACGGTAAAACCGCTGAAGAGCATCACGCAGATCGTGATGGCTTTTTTGCGGCCGATCTTGTCCGACAACGGGCCGAAAAACAGCGCACCGAACATCATGCCGAACAGTGCATAACTGCCCAGTGCGCCCGCTTGCAAGGGACTGAGCCCCCACTCTTTCATCAGCATCGGCAACACCACGCCGTAGATCACCAAATCGTAACCGTCGAAGATGATGATCAGGGCACACCAGAACAGCACCCTCCAGTGGAAGCGGTTGAATCGTGCATTGTCGATAACCTCATGTACGTCAATCTTGCGCATGGCATCTATCTCTTGTTGTTGTTTTTTTAAGAGCGTCGGTAACGCGGCGAACGTCCGTACAGCCGAGGGTAGTGTCGCCAGACACGGGGCAATATCCGCTTTGCGCAGATCGCTATCCGTTTTGTGCACGGCCCTGAACCGGGCGCGGGATGAGGATTGTCGCGGGCATGGCACGCCGCAAATAAACTGTCTTCTTCGCGATCTCAGTTGATCTTGAAGAAAAAATTAGTCGCGACCGGCCCCTGAAACCATTGATTTTCGTGAGATCCACCCATCGACAACTTCTTCGGAACGTCTGTCGTTGATACTCTTAGGCAAATTCTGGAGATACTTCTGAGAGTAAAGTTTGTCACTCGTATGAGAGGGACCCGGTGGGTAGGCGGCTGATGCCAACTACACCGCCTTGGCAGACGCTCGCATGCGGTGCCTTCGTCAAGATCGATACCGAACCCAAACCGTTGCTCCTCGACTTCGATAACCCGTTGTCCTTCGACGGCATCACCAACGCGTTGAAGAACGCCGGTCACGTAAAGTTCTCGGAAATGCGACCGTGCCCCGATGAGCTTTGCCTCGAAGAAGAGCGGGGTCGCTTCTGCTGTGAAATACGCACAACCTTTTCCACTGGCGAGGCTCTTGCGACATGAGCAACGAAAATACAGGCTCTTGCATCAAGGCCGAGCAGGAAGTCAAACACACGTTTTTGTACCTGTTTTTGACCATATTCATCCCCTTTGGCCTCGGGCATTTCGTGTCGTATCTGTTTCGCACGGTCAATGCCTTGATCTATGTGGACCTGGAACGGGAACTGCACCTGCCCGCCAGCAGCCTGGGCCTCCTGACCGGCGTGTACTTTCTGACCTTCGCCGCGGCGCAGATTCCGCTCGGCGTCATGCTCGACCGCTACGGTCCGCGCAGCGTGCAGGCTCCCATGCTGCTGTTCGCTGTATTGGGCTCGCTGATTTTCAGCTTCTCCCATACCGAACTGGGCCTGATCATTGGTCGCGGTCTGATCGGTCTGGGTGTTGCTGGTTCCCTGATGAGTGCGATCAAGGCGTGCGCCATCTGGCTGCCGGTCGAACGCCTGCCGCTGAGTACGGCTTGCCTGTTATCGGTAGGCGGCCTAGGCGCCATGGCGTCCACCACGCCGTTGCACGAACTGCTCAAGTGGATCTCATGGCGTGAAGCATTCTTGATTCTGGCGCTACTGACATTGTTCGTCTGCGTGGTCATTCATCTCAGCGTGCCGCGCACCTACAAACCCAAACACACCACTCTCGCCGAAATGTCCAAGGCCGTGGGGACGCTTTACTCCTCGTGGGTATTCTGGCGACTGGCGTTGTACTCGGTATGTGCCCATGCGATCTATATGTCGGTGCTGTCGCTGTGGATGGGACCGTGGCTACGCGATGTCGCCCAGTTGAGCGAGTCCAGCATGGCCAATACCCTGCTCTGGGGTACCGTGGCGATGGTTGCAGGCTCGCTGGCCTTCGGCTCGATCACCGACTACCTGCGGCGCTTTGGCGTGCAACCGATCATGGTGTGCGGCGCCGGGGTTTCGATCTTCATCGTATTTCAATCGCTGATGATCAGCGGACTGCCTGTATCGCCGCTGCTGATTGCTATGGGTTTCAGCTTCTTCGGTACCTCCACTACCATGAACTACGCGATCGTAGCTCAGTCGGTATCGCCTGAACTGGCCGGGCGGGTCAGCTCGTCGTTCAACCTGGTGGTGTTCGTGCTGGCGTTCGTCTTGCAATGGTTAATGGGGGAAATTCTGAACCTGTGGCCGGCAAATGGGCAAGGGCACCCGGTGGAGGCTTATCAGTGGTCGCTGGGAGTGATGATTGCGTTGCAGGTACCGGGGGTGTTGCTGTGGCTGAGTTTTAAACCGTGGGAATTGAAAACAGCGGCGGCGCGGTAAAACTATGACTGTCAGGTCGTTTTCGCTCACTGCCTTTATTAAGATCACATTTGAACGCTAAGCTTGGGCCTATGGATGACTCAGATTATTTACGCTTGCTGACCATCGCGGCCGAGCAAGCCAACGCGTTCCTGTCCAATGCCCGCAAATGGGAGCGTGAGCGTTGGGTCTGTCAGCGCCTGCTGCAAGGCCTGAACATTCCCTATCGCGCCGACGAATTCGCCCCGGCCGGGGAGCCGCCGGACGTGCTGTTTCGTGACGCCAGTTTCGAAGTGTTTTTCGTACTCGATGAAGGCCGGCGCCTCAACGATGAATGGCGCGATGAGCTGCAACGTCGGCGCAGCGCATTTTCCCTGAGTTCGCTGGTGCGCCGCGAGGCGAAGCCCCGGCGCATTCCGGCCAATGAGTTTTTGTTGAGACTGGCGCCGACCTTGCGCAAAAAAGCCCACAACTACAAAGAACGCGGCATGGACCTGGGGGAACTGGACATCATCGCCTTCGCCAGCCTCAAGCGCGAAGTGCTGGACCTCAACAGCCATTTCCCACCGCCGACCGAATATTTGCGCCAGGGCTGGCGCTCATTGTCGCTGGTCGGTCCGACCTTCGCCCGTGTGCTGTTCGCGCACCCGGATGCACCGGATTTCCTGCGCAGCAACCTGGGCCGCAGCATTGTTTTCGACGTCGGGATCAGCCTGTGAGTCCATTGCAGGAATTGATTGCCGTAGTGCCGCAAACGGGACGTGTCCGCTGGATCGGCGTACGCCCGGAGCGACACACGCCGATGATCGAACTCGATGCCGTGGAAGCGCGCCTTGAGGCTGGCTTGACCGGTGATCGCGCCCGCCCCGGCGTACGCAATGCGCGCCAGGTAACGCTGATTCAATGGGAACATCTCGCTGTGATCAGTTCGCTGATGGGACGCTCGGATGACCAGCCAGTGTTACCTGAGGAGTTGCGGCGCAATATCGTTGTCAGCGGAATTAATTTGTTCAGCCTCAAAGGCCGACGCTTCAGGATTGGACAGGCAATTTTCGAAACCACAGGTTGGTGTCAGCCCTGCGCGCGTCTGCAAAACAACCTGGGCCCCGGGACCTTTCAGGCCGTTCGCGGACATGGCGGAATCACCGCCCGGGTGTTACAAAGTGGAATCATTCGCCTGGACGATACAGTGAGCGTCGAGCCCATTCCGGCCAGCGGCTATGCTCCGTTCGATGCGGGCTAACGTGTTACACAGCAGCTCGCTTGTAGCTTCTACACATTTAGCAACGTCTACCCCTGACGAGGCCCAATATGACCAGCCGCCTGAACCCCAACGACCAAAAGCATGTCGAAGAGTACCTGCACCTGTCCCAGCACCGAGTCGAGCGCCGGCCTTTTCGGCCGTGGATGCTCCTGGTGGTGGTGTTGGCAGTGACCATTGGTTTAGGCCTGTTGAGCCGACTTATCAGTTACCTGACGCTATGAGCTGCCTCGCGCTCGCTCGGTTGACTGCACCGATTTCTTTTAGCCTTGCGAGATATCCCCATGACTCATCGTATTGTCATCGTTGGCGGCGGCGCCGGCGGTCTGGAGTTGGCTACCCGTCTGGGTAAGACTCTGGGCAAGCGCGGCACGGCCAGTGTGATGCTGGTCGACGCGAACCTGACCCACATCTGGAAACCGCTGTTGCATGAAGTGGCGGCCGGCTCGCTGAACTCTTCCGAAGACGAACTCAACTATGTTGCCCAAGCGAAATGGAACCACTTCGAGTTCCAGCTGGGGCGCATGAGCGGGCTTGATCGCGCACAAAAGAAAATCCAGTTGGCGGCCACCTACGACGAAGCCGGCCTGGAACTGGTTCCAGCCCGTGAGGTGGGTTACGACTCGCTGGTGATCGCGGTCGGCAGCACCACCAACGATTTCGGCACTCAGGGCGCGGCGCAACACTGCCTGTTCCTCGACACTCGCAAACAGGCCGAGCGCTTCCATCAGCAATTGCTCAACCACTACCTACGCGCGCACGCCGGGCAGACCGACAAGGTCGAGCAGATCAGCGTGGCCATCGTGGGTGCCGGTGCCACCGGGGTCGAACTGGCCGCCGAACTGCACAACGCCGCCCATGAACTGGCGGCTTACGGCCTGGACCGGATCAAACCGGAAAACATGCACATTACCTTGATCGAAGCCGGGCCACGAGTGCTGCCAGCGCTGCCGGAACGTATCGGCGGCCCTGTGCATAAAACCCTGGAGAAGCTTGGGGTTAACGTCATGACCAATGCCGCGGTGAGTGAAGTGACGGCCGACAGCCTGATTACCGCCGATGGCAAAGTCATCAACGCCAGCCTGAAAGTCTGGGCGGCCGGGATTCGTGCACCGGGGTTCCTCAAGGACATCGATGGTCTGGAGACCAACCGCATCAATCAGCTGCAAGTGCTGCCGACCCTGCAAACCACCCGCGACGAGAACATCTTTGCCTTCGGTGACTGCGCGGCCTGCCCGCAACCTGGCACCGATCGCAATGTACCGCCGCGCGCCCAAGCGGCGCATCAGCAAGCTTCGCTGTTGGCCAAATCGCTGAAGCTGCGGATCGAAGGCAAGCCTCTGCCTGCGTACAAATACACCGACTATGGCTCGCTGATCTCGCTGTCGCGTTTTTCGGCTGTGGGTAACTTGATGGGCAACCTCACCGGCAGCGTGATGCTCGAAGGCTGGCTGGCGCGCATGTTTTACGTGTCGCTGTATCGCATGCACCAGATGGCGCTGTATGGCGCGTTCCGCACGGCGATGCTGATGTTGGGCAGCAAGATCGGGCGCGGGACTGAGCCGCGACTCAAACTGCACTAACTCGGTCTAGTGTGGGAGCGGGCTTGCTCGCTCCCACATTTGTTCTGCATCGACTCTTGGATCTGTGTCTCACTGTATCTCTCTAACCGTTTCATCCCCTTCGCTTACAAACTCCCCTTTGCGCGACACAGTAGCGATACACCACGCCCGCTAAATGGCCACACCCGAGCAAGGCACCTCGCCTGCACAGGTTTGTCGCCGCACTTACGTGGCGTCCTTTATCGAACGGTTGTGTCGTGCAACCCAGGAGAGTTGAAATGTCCCGTACCACCAAAAACACTATCGGTCTGCTCGGCGCTGTTTTGGCTGGTGGCATGACGTTGTCCGGCTCCGTGTTCGCTTCGCAGCCTCTGACTCAGGGCTACCTGCTGGCCTCGGCCGAACAGGTGGTGAAAACCGCTGAAGGTAAATGTGGCGAAGGCAAGTGTGGCGATGCCTCGATGGCAAAAACCGACACTGATGGCGACGGCAAGGTATCCCGTGCCGAATTCCAGAAAGTCGCGCCGAAGTCCAATTTCGACAAGATCGACACCAACCATGACGGCTTCATCGACGAACAAGAGGCTTTCGATAACGTGAAAGCCAACTTCGAAGCCAATGGCAAGAAAATGCCAAAAGGCCTGTTCGAGCATTTGAAAGACCAAGACGGCGCCTAAGCATCCGAGAACCTGCCGCGTTTCTCCATTCAGAAAGCGCGGCTTTTTTTCGTCTGGAAAATCTAATAACTTGAAGAAAATCACGTTTTCGGCAGACAAAAAAAATCCCCGTATCTTTCGATACGAGGATTTTTAATATGGTCGGGGTAAGGGGATTCGAACTCCTGACATCCTGCTCCCAAAGCAGGCGCGCTACCGGACTGCGCTATACCCCGGTAAAAAAAAGGCGACCTTTACAAGTCGCCTTCTTCGATCAGTGCTTTTGGCCTCTGATCTTAAGATCTGATCCCAGCGTTAACTGGTTTCAAAAATGGTGGGTCGTGTGGGATTCGAACCTACGACCAATTGGTTAAAAGCCAACTGCTCTACCAACTGAGCTAACGACCCAAAAATGGTCGGGGTAAGGGGATTCGAACTCCTGACATCCTGCTCCCAAAGCAGGCGCGCTACCGGACTGCGCTATACCCCGGTTTGAAATTGGCTCCGTGACCAGGACTCGAACCTGGGACCCAATGATTAACAGTCATTTGCTCTACCGACTGAGCTATCACGGAACTACATATTTCAATTACAACTGTGAAGCTTGCTTCACCTCTTCGACCCGTTCGCATCACTGCGTTCGTGTGTCTGAGGCGCGCTATTCTACAATCTTAAGCACCTCTGTCAACCCCTTAAATTGCTTTCAAGTTAATGATTTGCAACTTATTTCAGATTCCTGCTTGGGGAGCAGAAACCCTTCAGGGCGACTTACTGCGGGGCGCACTTTACAAGCCTTTTCCTTTCAGTTCAACAGCCTAACGAAAAAAAGGCCTCGCAATGCGAGGCCTCTTCATATTTGCCGCCGCCCTGGATCAGACGAATACGATTTCGTCGTTTTCCACGACACCTTTCGCGGTCTCGCCGGGCATGAAACGGCCCGACAGAATCAGCTGCGCCAGCGGGTTCTCGATCCAGCGCTGGATTGCTCGCTTGAGCGGCCGCGCACCGTAAACCGGGTCGTAACCCACCGCGATCAGCTTATCCATGGCCTCAGGGCTGAGATCAAGCTTCAGCTCGCGCTCGGTCAGGCGACTGCGCAGTCGACCCAACTGGATCTCGGTAATGCCCGCGATCTGATCCCGAGCCAACGGTTCGAAGATCACCACTTCGTCGACCCGGTTGATGAACTCCGGCCGGAAGTGCATGGAAATCGCATCCATCACCGCCGCACGCTGCGCCTCACGATCACCGACCAGCTCCTGGATCTGTACCGAGCCCAGGTTGGAGGTCATGACGATCACGGTATTTTTGAAATCCACCGTGCGGCCATGACTGTCGGTCAGTCGGCCATCTTCCAGCACTTGCAGCAAGATATTGAAGACGTCCGGGTGGGCCTTCTCGACCTCGTCCAGGAGGATCACTGAATAAGGCTTGCGACGCACCGCCTCGGTCAGGTAACCGCCCTCTTCATAGCCTACGTAGCCTGGTGGCGCGCCGATCAGTCGGGAGACGGAATGTTTCTCCATGAACTCGGACATGTCGATCCGCACCATCGCCTCTTCAGTATCAAAGAGGAACTCGGCCAGTGCCTTGCACAGCTCGGTTTTACCGACACCGGTCGGGCCGAGGAACATGAACGAACCGCTCGGGCGATTCGGATCGGACAACCCGGCACGAGAGCGCCGCACTGCGTTGGAAACGGCAATGACCGCTTCGTCCTGGCCGATCACACGTTGGTGCAACAAGCTTTCCATCTTCATCAGTTTGTCGCGCTCGCCTTCGAGCATTTTCGACACCGGAATGCCGGTCCACTTGGACACTACTTCGGCGATCTCTTCTTCGGTCACCTTGCTGCGCAGTAACTGGTTTTCAGTTTTGCCGTGCTGATCGACCATTTGCAGGCTGCGCTCCAGGTCCGGGATGATCCCGTACTGCAGCTCGGCCATGCGGTTCAAGTCGCCTTTGCGGCGGGCCGCTTCCAGTTCCTGTCGGGACTGCTCGATTTTCTGCTGGATCTGCGCAGAACCCTGAACTTCGGCTTTTTCCGCGTTCCAGATTTCTTCCAGGTCCGAATACTCTCGCTCGAGACGGACGATTTCTTCCTGGAGTTTTTCCAGACGTTTTATGGCCGCTTCGTCGCTTTCTTTTTTCAGTGCCTGGGATTCGACTTTCAACTGAATCAGACGGCGCTCAAGACGATCCAACACTTCCGGTTTGGAGTCGATCTCCATGCGGATGCGGCTGGCCGCTTCGTCGATCAGGTCGATGGCCTTGTCCGGCAGCTGACGATCGGTAATGTAGCGGTGACTGAGCTTGGCCGCGGCGATGATCGCGCCGTCGGTGATCGCCACCTTGTGGTGAACCTCGTAGCGCTCTTTCAGGCCACGCAGGATAGCGATGGTGTCTTCTTCGCTTGGCTCGTCCACCAAGACTTTCTGGAAGCGCCGTTCGAGGGCTGCGTCCTTCTCAATATATTGGCGATACTCGTTGAGCGTGGTTGCACCAACGCAGTGCAGCTCACCGCGAGCCAACGCCGGTTTGAGCATGTTGCCCGCATCCATCGAGCCTTCGCCCTTACCGGCGCCGACCATGGTGTGCAGTTCGTCGATGAACAGAATGATCTGTCCTTCCTGCTTCGACAGTTCGTTGAGCAGGGATTTGAGGCGCTCTTCGAACTCTCCACGGTACTTGGCACCGGCAATCAGCGAGCCCATGTCCAGGGACAACAGGCGCTTGCCTTTGAGTCCATCCGGCACTTCACCGTTGATGATGCGCTGAGCCAGGCCTTCGGCGATGGCGGTTTTACCCACGCCAGGCTCACCGATCAGCACCGGGTTGTTCTTGGTACGGCGCTGCAGCACCTGAATGGTCCGACGAATTTCGTCGTCACGGCCGATCACCGGATCGAGCTTGCCTTCTTCGGCACGCTTGGTCAGGTCGACGGTGTATTTATCCAGTGCCTGGCGCGACTCTTCGTGGTTGGCGTCATTGACGGCCTCCCCACCGCGCAGGTTATTGATTGCATTTTCCAGGGCTTTCTTGCTGACGCCCTGGCCGAGCAACAATTTGCCGAGCTTGCTGTTCTCGTCCATCGCGGCGAGCAGCACCAGTTCGCTGGAGATAAACTGGTCGCCCTTCTGCTGGGCCAAGCGATCGGCCTGGTTGAGCAGGCGCGCCAAATCCTGCGACATGTTGACGTCGCCGGTTGGGTTCTGGATTTTCGGTAGCTGGTCGAGCTCTTTGGTCAGCTCTTTGCGCAGGCTGTTGACGTCAAAGCCCACTTGCATCAGCAAGGGTTTGATCGAACCACCCTGCTGTTCAAGCATGGCTTGCATCAAGTGCGCCGGCTCAATGCCGGGATGGTCAAGGCCGACGGCCAGCGATTGGGCGTCGGATAGAGCTAACTGCAATTTGCTGGTTAAACGGTCTATACGCATGGGTCACCTTCCTTTTGAGCAGGCCGGACCGATAAAACATCCTGAATGAAGAAACCTGCCAGATATCGCTATAGATGCGGTCGATTCTGGAAGATTCAAGCGTCAAGCAGTTGATGTAGATCAGCGAAGTTTAGCGTTCGAGCCATACAAGAGAGGCAAACCGACCCGTTTGAGGACTGCGGCGGTAAGAAAAGAAGCGTGGATCGGTCACGGTGCAGAAGCCGCCACCATAAACAGCGGTGACACCGCGAGCAGCCAGGCGTAAACGCGCCAGCTCATAGATGTCGGCCATGAACTTACCGGCATTTTGGCTAGAGACGAAGGCTTTAGCGGCTTCAGGCAGCTGCTGAATAAAGACGTCGCGCACTTCCGGGCCGACTTCAAAGGCTTGCGGGCCAATGGCGGGGCCCAACCAGACGAGCACTTTTTCTGGCGGCACCGCCAGCGTGTCCAGCGTCGCTTCCAGCACACCCGCCGCCAACCCGCGCCAACCGGCATGGGCCGCCGCGACGTGAGTGCCTGCACGGTCACAAAACAGCGCCGGCAGGCAATCAGCGGTCATCGCCGTGCAGGCAATACCGGGCGTTGCCGTCCAGCTGGCATCGGCAGTGGCCACCTGGCTTGGGTCTGCGTGGGCCACGGCGATGCCGTGAACCTGCTTTAACCAGGCCGGTTGAATAGAGAAATGATCGGTGAGGCGACGGCGGTTTTCGACAACGGCTTCGGGGCTGTCGTCGACGTGATCACCGAGATTGAGGCTGTCGAACGGCGCCAGGCTGACGCCGCCCGCACGGGTGGTAACGCAGGCTTTCACCCCGGCAGGCGCAGGCCAGTCGGGAATCAGCCAGTCACTCATCCGATGAACGCCTCGCGATCTTGCTTGAGCAGCGTCAGCAACCAGACGAAGTCGTCCGGCAGTGGCGATTCCCAGCTCATGCGTTTACCGGTGGTCGGATGATCGAGCTCCAGGAACCGCGCATGCAGCGCCTGACGCGGGAACGCCTTCAACGATTCGATCATGGTCACACTGGCTGCCGGCGGAATGCGGAAACGACCGCCGTAGGCAGGATCTCCGACCAACGGGAAGTTGATGTGGGCCATGTGCACACGAATCTGGTGCGTACGACCGGTTTCCAGCTTCACCCGCACGTGAGTGTGGGAGCGGAAACGCTCGAGCACGCGGTAATGGCTGACGGCTTGCTTGCCACCTTCCATCACCGCCATGCGCTGGCGTTGCTGACCGTGACGACCGATCGGCGCGTTGATCTTGCCGCCGGCCGTCACCACACCGATCACGATGCACTCGTAGATCCGGCTTACGCTACGGCTCTGCAATTGCGTGACAAGCTGTGTCTGCGCTTGAATGGTCTTGGCCACCACCATCAGACCGGTGGTGTCCTTGTCCAGGCGGTGCACGATACCGGCGCGGGGCACATTGATGATGTCCGGCACGTGGTGCAGCAAGGCATTGAGCAAGGTGCCATCGGCGTGACCGGCGGCGGGATGCACCACCAGACCCGCGGGTTTGTTGATCACCAGGATGTCGTCGTCTTCATAGACGATATCCAGTTCGATGTCTTGAGCGATCCATTCGCCCTGAGCTTCCTGCTCGGCAATGAGCTCAAGAATGGCACCACCATGAACGATGTCTCGCGGGCGGATAACCGTCCCATCCACAGTCAGGCGGCCGTCTTTGATCCAGGCGGAAAGGCGCGAGCGCGAGTGCTCAGCGAATAATTGTGCGGCGACTTGATCGAGGCGTTGGCCGCCCAATTCGGACGGCACCTCTGCGCTAAGTTCAATTTTATCGGACATGCTCGGACTAGGCGTCGGCACAGCCTTTGGTTTCGGCTGCGCGCTTGTGGTTAAATACGGCGTCTTTTGCCCCGAGGCTATTCAACGGGGCGCTCATCATAACAGGACGGCCCCGCCCAAGACAGCGGCCGTCATAGGGACGCAAGCCGCCATGCAAGTGAAACACCTGCTGCTGATCGCCATCCTCGCATTGACCGCTGCTTGCTCATCGAAGGAAGTCGTAGACGAAAACCTGAGCGAAGTCGAGCTGTACCAGCAGGCTCAGACCGACCTGGACAACAACAGCTACACCAGCGCCACAGCCAAGCTGAAGGCCCTGGAGTCGCGTTATCCGTTCGGGCGCTACGCCGATCAGGCTCAACTCGAGCTCATCTACGCCAACTACAAGAACGCCGAGCCTGAAGCTGCAAAGTCCGCCGCCGAGCGCTTCATTCGCCTGCACCCGCAGCACCCGAACGTGGATTACGCGTATTACCTCAAGGGCCTGACTTCTTTCGACCAGGACGTCGGCCTGCTGTCGCGCTTCCTGCCGTTGGACATGACCAAGCGTGACCCGGGCGCTGCTCGCGACTCCTACAACGAGTTCGCCCAGCTGACCAGCCGCTTCCCTAACAGCCGCTACTCGCCGGACGCCAAGCAGCGCATGATCTACTTGCGCAACCTGCTGGCGGCCTACGAGATTCACGTTGCCGACTACTACCTGACCCGTCAGGCCTATGTCGCCGCCGCGAACCGTGGTCGTTACGTGGTGGAAAACTTCCAGGAAACCCCTTCGGTCGGTGACGGCCTGGCGGTGATGACAGAGGCTTACCAGCGTCTGCGTCTGGACGATCTGGCCAACACAAGCCTCGAAACCCTGAAGCTCAACTACCCGAACCATCCAACCCTGGTCGACGGTCAGTTCAAGCCTTCGGTAGACGAAGCCGACAACCGCTCGTGGTTGAGCAAAGCGACGCTAGGCCTGATCGAATCCCGTCCACCGCTGCCGCCGGGCGAAACGCGCGCCAACCAGGACGTGCAGAAGCAGTTCCAGGACGCCAAGGACGCGATTCCGAGCGATCTCAAGCCTAAAGATGCAGATGGCGATGTGATCGAGGAAGAGGAACACGAAGCGCAAGGCAACAACAGCGACCGCTCGTGGTTCAGCTACATGACCTTCGGCGTGTTTGACTGACACGTCGGACGGTACAAAAAGGAGCCTTTCGAGGCTCCTTTTTTATGGGCTCGATTATTACGCTGTGCGCTGGTCATGTCCTTGGCTAAACTGGCTCATCACTCGTCAAGTAGCAACTCATCATGCTTCGTTTACTGTTCTGGATCGCCCTGATTGCCGCTGCAGTATGGTTCTGGCGCAAGTTCAAGGGATCGTCTACAAATCCCAAGTCCCCTACCGAGCTGGAAGCGGCCCCGATGGTCCGCTGCGCCCATTGCGGCGTACACCTGCCACGCGACCGCGCGCTGAGCCTTCAACAACAGTGGTATTGCAGCCAGGCTCATCTTGAGCAAGGCCCGGGCTCAAGTGATCGCTGAGACGTCCAGTCCCGGCAACAAACAGGCCCAGCGACTGCTGCGCCTCTATCATCTTTACCGTTTGAGCATCGGCATTACCCTGGCACTGTTGATCTCCAGCGACATGGACAACCAGCTGCTGACGTTCACCAATGACGACCTGCTGCGCAGTGGCAGCTGGGTGTACCTGGTGCTGAATATCCTGCTGGTGGTGTTCTTCGAGAACACCCGGCGCCCGGTGCGATTGTTCAGCCTGGCGCTGACCGACGTCCTGCTGCTGTGCGGTCTGTTCTACGCCGCCGGTGGTGTGGCCAGTGCCATCGGCAACCTGCTGATCGTATCGGTAGCCATCAGCAACACTTTGTTGCGAGGGCGCATAGGCCTGTTGATTGCCGCCGTCGGCGCGCTCGGTATCGTGGGGCTGAGCTTCCTCCTGAGTTTCAGCCATCCAGCCACCCCCAATGATTACTTGCAAGCCGGCACGCTCGGCGCCCTGTGTTTTGCTGCGGCATTGCTGGTGCAAGGTCTGGTCCGACGCCTGGAAGTCAGCGAAACCCTGGCCGAACAACGGGCCAGCGAAGTCGTCGGTCTCGAAGCCCTCAACGCACTGATCCTGCAACGTATGCGTACCGGCATCCTGGTACTCGACGACCAGCGGCGGGTTCAATTGGCCAACCACAGCGCCTTGAGCTTGTTAGGCAGGGAAAGTCTTGAAGGCCAGCTGATCGACGACTACTCACCCACCCTGGTTGAACGCCTGCAATTGTGGCTCAACAACCCGACGATGCGCCCCCAGAGCCTGAAAGTCGCCAGCAGTGGCCTGGAGTTGCAACCGAGCTTCATTGCCCTGGACCAAAGCCCACACCACCAGACCCTGGTCTTTCTCGAAGACCTCGCACAAATCGCCCAACAAGCCCAACAACTGAAGCTGGCTGCGCTCGGTCACTTGACCGC
This sequence comes from Pseudomonas sp. Hz4, assembly GCF_054898165.1. NCBI lineage: Bacteria > Pseudomonadati > Pseudomonadota > Gammaproteobacteria > Pseudomonadales > Pseudomonadaceae > Pseudomonas > Pseudomonas sp. Hz4. Next base: position 5,256,737 of record NZ_CM142719.1, read on the forward strand.
CGGTATCGCCCATGAAATCCGCAATCCACTGGGCGCCATTAGTCATGCCGCGCAGCTGTTGCAGGAATCTGAGGAACTGAACAGCGCGGATCGACGTCTGACACAGATTATTCAAGACCACTCTCAGCGAATGAATCGGGTAATCGAAAACGTCCTGCAACTGTCCCGCCGCCAGCAAACCGTGGCGCAACGGCTCGATCTGAAGCCGTGGCTGGAACAGTTCGTCAACGACACCCGCGAGGGGGCGACCGAGCCTCAGCAGATTCATCTGCGCATCGGCTCAGGAGAATTCAAAACCCTGATGGACCCAAACCAGCTGACCCAGATTCTCGACAATCTGTTGCGCAACGCCTGGCGCCATAGCGCCTTGAATCACGACCCGGCGCAGGTCTGGCTCGAGTTGTTTGTCGACCCGGATAGCCAACTGCCGATCCTCGATGTCCTGGATAATGGCCCCGGCGTGATTCCGGAGCATCAAGCGCACTTGTTCGAACCGTTCTTCACCACGAGCACCCAAGGCACCGGCCTTGGGCTTTATCTGTCCCGTGAGCTGTGCGAAAGCAACCAGGCCCGCCTAGACTTCAAACCACGCCAAGGCGGCTGCTGCTTTCGCATCACCTTTGCTCACGGACGGAAACAAGGTTGAACATGAGCCCACAGCAAAAAGTCCTGATCGTCGACGACGAACCGGATATCCGCGAACTCCTGGAAATCACTCTGGGACGGATGAAACTCGACACCTTCAGTGCCCGCAACCTCGGCGAAGCCCAGGCCCTGCTGACGCGGGAGACGTTCGACCTGTGCCTGACCGACATGCGCCTGCCGGACGGCACCGGCCTTGAGCTGGTGCAATACATCCAGCAACGCCACCCACAAGTACCGGTGGCAATGATCACCGCTTACGGCAACCTGGAAACCGCGATCAACGCTCTCAAGGCCGGCGCCTTTGACTTCTTGACCAAACCGGTGGACCTCACCCGCCTTCGAGAGCTGGTCAGCAGCGCGCTGCGTTTGCCTGCGTCGGGGGGCGCCAGCACCGCCATCGATCGCCGGCTGCTGGGTGACTCACTGCCCATGCGCGCCCTGCGCAAACACATCGACAAACTGGCCCGCAGCCAAGCGCCGGTGTACATCAGCGGCGAATCCGGCAGCGGCAAGGAATTGGTCGCGCGACTGATCCACGAGCAAGGACCACGCGCCAGCCAACCGTTTATTCCGATCAACTGCGGGGCAATTCCGTCGGAATTGATGGAGAGCGAATTTTTCGGCCATCGCAAAGGCAGTTTCAGCGGTGCCATCGAAGACAAACCCGGACTGTTCCAGGCCGCCCATGGTGGCACCCTGTTCCTCGACGAAGTGGCTGATTTGCCGCTGGCGATGCAGGTCAAGTTGCTACGGGCCATACAGGAAAAAGCCGTTCGCGGTGTCGGCGAGCAGCAGGAAACAGTGGTCGATGTGCGTATCCTTTGCGCCACCCACAAGGACCTCGACGCCGAAGTCGCCGCCGAACGCTTTCGCCAGGATTTGTACTACCGGTTGAACGTGATTGAACTACGGGTGCCGCCCTTGCGCGAACGCCGTGACGACATCGAATCGCTCGCCAGCCATGTGCTCAAACGCCTGGCCATCAGCACCGGCCAACCCGCCGTAAAACTCCACCCGGATGCCCTCGACGCGCTGAAAAGTTATCGCTTCCCCGGCAACGTGCGGGAGCTGGAGAACGTGCTCGAACGGGCTCACACCTTGTGCGAAAACAAGCAGATCGAAGCCAGCGACCTGCGGCTGGCCGAAGGCAACTGCAACCCGGAAGGTGGTGTGCCGGACCTGACGCAGATCGACAACCTGGAAGACTACCTGGAAAACGTCGAACGCAAACTGATCCTCCAGGCCCTGGAAGAAACCCGCTGGAACCGCACGGCGGCGGCTCAGCGGTTGAGCCTTTCATTCAGGTCGATGCGCTACAGGCTCAAAAAACTGGGACTCGATTGAGTCTCAGATTCGTCCTACCGGCGCATACGGTGCCGGATCAATGATCGGCTCACGCCCCAACATCACATCCGCAAACAACTGACACGACGCCGGCGCCAGCACCAAGCCGTTACGGTAATGCCCGCAGTTGAGCCAAAGCCCTTCGAACCCCGGCACCCGACCGATGTAGGGAATGCCTTCCGGCGAGCCCGGTCGCAACCCGGCCCAGTGCCCCACGACCTCGGCATCCGCCAGTGCAGGAATCAACTCCACCGCCGACGCCTTCAGGCTCTCCAGGGCAGATTCGGTCGGTGTCTTGTCGAAGCCTTCGTGTTCCAGCGTACTGCCAATCAGAATGTGCCCATCGCGCCGAGGAATCGCATAACGCCCCTTGGCCAGAACCATGCTCGGCAGGAAATCCGCGGCGCATTTGTAGAGAATCATCTGCCCTTTCACCGGCTCGACCGGCAGGTCCAGGCCCAGGCTTTTGAGTAAATCACCGCTCCAGGCACCCGCAGTCAGTACCACCTGATCGCCATGAATAGCACCCGCTGAGGTCTGCACTCCAACCACCGAAGCGCCTTCATGGATAAACCCGCTGACCTCACACTGCTCATGAATCGTCACGTTTGGCAGCGCCAGCAACGCAGCCTTGAGCGATTTGACTAGCCGCGGATTGCGCACATTGGCCACATCGGCCATGTAGATTGCCCGCGAAAAACCCGCGCCCAATACCGGCACCGCATCATGAGCCGCCGAGATATCCACAGCCCGCAACGGACGGTTTTCCCGCTCGGCCCAGGCCAGGGCCTCGGCCTCATCATCCAGGTCCAGCCAATACAACCCGGTGGTATGCACCTCGGGATCGACGCCGGTTGCTGCGAACAACCGCTCACCCAACTGCGGATAAAAGTCCTGGGACCAGTGAGCCAACGCAGTGACCGCCGGGCTGTAGCGCCACGGGTAAAGCGGCGAAACGATCCCTCCACCCGCCCAGGACGATTCCTGACCAACGTTCGAGCGATCCAGCAGCACGACGCTTTGCACTTCGGACGCGAGGTTGAACGCTGTCAGCAGGCCAATCACTCCGCCGCCGACAATCACCACTTGCTGTTGCCTGGTCATGTTCTGATTCAATCCTTAAATAGACAGAGGGCGCAAAAAGACGCCCGAAAAAGGAACTCAGCGCCCCCAACAATCCTTGGTCGCGGCCGTCGCATTGACCATGCTTCTGATGCCGGTGTTGGTGATGGTGAAATCACCGCACTTGTCAGCTGCCATGGCCTTTCCGGCCTTGCGCACCGCCGTCAGCAGGAAGGTCTGATCGGTCAGGGTCGGGGTGATGGTGTAGAAGTCATTGCCGGCGCTCAGGCCGGTGGCATTGGTGTAGATATTATTCTTGGAATAGTAGCGTTCAAGGATCTGCGCCTGCTCGGAGAGCAGCCCGGCGACTTCAGTTCTACGCCCCTTTTTCACGTACTCGGTGAGGCTTGGGTAGCCAAAGGTGATGACGATCCCGATGATCGCAATCACGATCATGATTTCGATCAGGGTAAAACCTCGATTGGATCTGCGCATGCCTCAACTCTCACTTACTGTATTTGTCGCCACATGATGCGACGGCTGCCGCCGCCGCCGGGCTTTTCCACCAGCGAGTTCACGCCGCCACCGGAGTCGCTCACGATCTTGCGGGACGCATTGTTGACGATCGCGTTGAGCGTCGGAATACCACCGGTGAAAAACACCCCACTGGAAATCGAATCCTTGATGTCGACCAGCCCGTCGCCATTGGTGTCGAGCACCGCGTAGTTGAGCATCTTACCGCTGAATGCATCAAGCTCGACCAGTTTGCCGGTACCGGAACTGGCGCAAGGATCGGTGGTGTCCACGCTGGCCGTGGTAAACACGATCCGTCCGAACACCAGATTGGCCTGATTGATCACCCGCTCACCGGTCAACACGTTGTTGTAAACCAATGGCAGATACCAGCCCTTCTTTGCCGGATAGGTCACCTCATTCTGGCTGGTGGTGATGAATTGTCCGCTGCTGCCCGAGAACACACCGGTCACCGCTTGGGCCTGCAAACTGGACGTTGTGATTTGCCCGGAGCCACCTTCCGCATCCCACACTGCATAGAACGCCTGGAGGTCTTTGTTGGTCTTGTCGGCCGTCTCGTTGAATTTACCGGTGCCGAAAAACACTTCCTTCCCTCCCAACGAATTGTCCGCCAGCAATGGTTGCGCGGTGATCGGCTGGGTGACGCCACCCGCGGTGGTAAACAGCGGTTTGCGGGAAAACGCCAGGTCCCACGATTCCGGGGCGGTAGCGCTCAAATCAAACTTCCACAGCCGCCCCTTCAAATCGCCGCCATAAGCGGCCTGCACCACATTCTGCGAGTTGACCCGAAGTTTTACCGATGACAAGCCGTTGGTAGTTTCAGCGCCGTCGACCACTATTTTCTTGATCAGCGAGCCGTCACGAATGTCGACCACGTACAACGCTGCCACCCCGGAGTTGCTGCCATAACCGTTGGAGATGAATGCGGCCCATCGACCGTCGGCCAAGCGTGCCACTTCCGGTCGTGCGTAGGCATAACCCAGATCATTGAAAACGTTCGCCGTATTTGCTGTGGACGGTGCGCTGATCTCCCACAACGCCTTGGTCACGTTACCGGCCGAGGCGTCGAACAACTGCAACGCGTAGAAGGTCCTGCCCCCCGCCCCTGTTCCACCCAATGCCAGGGTCTTCCAGGCGCTGTTGAGTTGCGCATCGAATACCGCGACCTGACCGTCAACCAGAAATTTGTGGCTGACGCCGTTGATGTAATTGGTGTCGGCGATCAAACCCAGCGAAGGCAACACACTGGAAGGCATGTAGGCATAACGCCTGACACCGTTGGCCGAGTTGACGACGTTCACAAAACCGTCGTTGGCGTTCACCACCAGGCTGGCATTCATGTTGGCGGCTTTGGTGGCCAGGTAGGTGCTGTAGGCAGTATCCCCCACGAGATCGGACGCGGTTTGGTCCGTGGGCGCGGCCAGCACGAGTGGCGAATTGATAATGTCGCCGAGCAACACGCTACGCACTTTCAACCCGGTTTTGTTGGTGCCCTTGCTCCACTCCACCAGATCGATGCCCGTGATCCCGATGGGCAAGTTCTGGCTGAGGGAAATTTGCTGGACCGGGGAAAAATTGCCGTAGGCCAGAGTGACAGCGGAGTTGGTCAAGGTGTTCCAGGACTGGTAGGTCGGCGCAGTAGCACCGGGCACGATAGTGGCATCGGTCGTCCATAGCACCGCAGCCATGTTAACCGCGCCCGCCGATGTGAAGCCAAGGGATTTGATGGTGCCCCGCCAGTCCTTGGGGTCGTAGGTGGTCTGGAAGTAGGTTGAGTTGCTGGCAAGAGTGGTGCCGCTGGCAACGCCGCTGCCACCTGAGCCGGCCTTGGCGGTGAGGTCGCTCAAGGCTGCAGCCAGTGCACTGACGAGTTCCGCGCTATCGCTCGCCTGGTAGTACCGGCCCTGTCCGTAGGTCGCTGCATCCAACAACATCTGGTTAGCGACAGCAAAACCCACGGTGTAGGTGTTCATGTTCTGCTTGGGAAAATCCACCTCGTTCCAGCTTTTACCCGCGGCATCTGTCCCTGTGGAGCGCATGTCGATGTCGAAGGCAAATTTGGCAATGTCATCCAGGTACAGGGTGTCGCCCTCACCGTCGCCGGAGAGGTTGTCGCCATCGTTACTGCTGATCCCGTCCCAGTTCGGTAACCGGCTGGCACCCAGCGGATCGTTGGTCGGAAAGGTTCGGTCGTAGGTCGGCAGACCATCGGTAATCACCACCCCGTAATTTTTCTGGCAACGGTACTGAATCGGACTGGTATAGGTGGTGGGCGTCGAGTTGTTGTATGGCGCCATGCCACGGAAATAGCGGGTGATTTCGTAATAGGCTTCTGCCAACGGTGTATTGGCTTCCGCGCTCAGTTCATCGATCGAGTCGATCAGTGCGTTGTAGTTGGTATTGGCCTGAGCCTGGGTCACGGTGCCGCTGACCGCTGACAAATCAGTGACCGAACGGGCAATGTAACCGCCGTCATTCTTGTGGTTGCCGACCGCCAGATTGAACGTCGACAGGCCGATGCGCAGCGCGCGGTTACCGGCCACCAACACCTTGGAAACGTTGCGCGCCACGTTTATCCGGTAATCATTGGGGATCGAGCCATCAGTGAAATCCCGATCTGAATGGTTGGCCAGACTTATCAGATAGGACAAGTAATTTGCCGTATACCGCGTGTTCTCGCTCCCCACCGGATCGGGAAGTTTGAGGCAAAGCGAATCCGGACCGGAAGAGCTGTTGTTATAAAAGCCGTACCATTCTTTCGAACATTTTCCTCGAGTCAAACTCGACAAAGCAATATTGGTATCGGTCATATCAAGCTCGCGGCCTTTCGAGCACGAACCATTCGAGAGGCAAATAATCACTGTGGGGCGTGCGACCGTCGGGTCGAAGCCTGCCGCCCAGATAATGTTGTTCATACTCCCCGAGTCGTCGAGTAACAGCATCACATTGGGTGCGACGGCGGCGGCACTCAACAGCGGCGAATCCGAGGGCGTGAAGGCGTAAGTCGGGGCGGCCAGATACAGGCTCGACGCCGCGCCGCAGAACAGCTGAAACAACCAACGGCGCCAGCCTGTGCGGGCCTCAGTACTTTGCATAGATACTCTCCACCACACTGTGCGAGTGGCCTACGATACCCACCGCGGTCACCCGGTACAGCGTTGCCGACGTGTTGCTCGGCACGTTCACGGCCGTCAGGGTGGTGCCAATGTTCTGCACCCCATAAAAGCCGTTGCCGGAGGCGATCCAGGTCACCCCCGAGGTGGAATTGTACCCGGCGACGGTGAGGACCGACGCCTCGGCCGGCGGCGCGCATTGGCTGGTACCGCTGCAAACCGGCAATGAATAGGTGTCCAGTTGCACCGCGCTTTCGCCGACGCGCAACGCCGCTTCCGCGCCCTGGAACGACTGGTTGCTCAGGATCACGCTGCCGGCCATTTTTTCCTGCAGGGTGGCGTTTTGCATCGATGAAAGGCCGATCAGTGTCAGCAACAGAAGAAACACCAGGCTGACCAACAGCGCCATGCCGCGCTGAGAGTGAGGGGTCTCGAAAGAAATACTCATCGGCCCTCCCCTCATGGCAAGCGGTTGCGCAGAGCGGCAACCACGTTAAAGGTTTGATTGCGTACCCGGTTGTTCGGGTCGGTGAGAGTCAACGTCAGGCGTACGCTGCGGATTCGAGCCGGGTCGGAGGGGTTGGTGCTGTAACTGGAGGCGGACGCATCGGTGGCCGAACTGGCGAGGCCGAAACTCACATTGAAGGCGCTGACGTTGTCTACCAGCACGTACTGCGTCGGCGTACCGCTGCCGACGCCCATCGTCAGCTGACCGTTTTTCAAGCTGTAGATCAGTCGGCGGATCGGAAACGCCTGCTGCCCTGACGCAGGAGCCCGCACGCCGGTATAAGCCGTCGCAGTGTTTCGACAGTCCGAAACCACCGTCCAGGTCGGCGCCCCGCCACTGCCACCCACATCGGCGCTCACCAGTGTGAGCTTGAGGTTGGCGTTGTCCCAACTGACGGGCGCTGTCTGGCTGGCATTGAAGTCACTTGCCGAGCTGGAGTCGGTGATAGCCCCCAGACAACCGAACATGCCGACCATGCGAATTTCCTGAATCAGTTTGCTCAGTGCAAAACGCGCATCTTCCTGCATCGCGGCAGCGGTGTTCTGGCTCACGTAGGTGTTCTTGGCCGCGATGAAAATCTGCGCAACGCCCAGCACCACGACCAAACTCAATGCCAGGGCGATCAGTAATTCGATCAGGCCGAAACCCCTGCTGGAGCGATTCATGGGGTCACCATCGGGTCGACAGCAGCGCGACTGGTCAGCACAAAGCTGCGACGCGAATCGGCGGTATTGGCAGCCCGTGAGTCATCCCAAGTGATGGTGATGGTGTACACCCGTTTATTGAGCGTAACGCTGCCAGTAGCCGTGGCGCCGCCGAAATTGACGATGTTGGTCGTGAAATCGTAGAGGTCTTGATCCCGGGCGACGCTCAAGTTGCCCGAGGTCGGTGGCGTGACGGTGTAGTCGTCGCCGGAGTTGGCGCGAATGCGGTCCATCATGTCATAGGCGATAAAACTCGCCTGGCTGGTCATCCGCGAGCTGTCAGTGTACTTCAGTGCATTGAGCTGAATCGCCGCCGCCCCCAACAGCCCCACACCCAGAATCAACAACGCAACCAAAACCTCGATCAGCGTCATGCCCTCCTGTGCACGCTTGCTCCATCCCCTCATCCGCAACTTCCACCCAATAAAATTCGTCCGTTCAAACACACATTCAGCGTCCTGCTTTGCGCCCCCAGTACATAGCTGATCACTACCGCCGTGGACGGTGCCGACAACCCACCCAGATTGTTGAAATCGATGGCGGTCACTCCTGAGGTTAGCGTCAGAGTCGCCCCGCTGCTCATCGCGGGAACAACCCGCAATACTTTGGCCAATTTGCCAGTACCGTCATAGACCGACACCTCCCCGGTCCAGGCACCGCCTTCTGCCGTTGGGCGAACCCGGGTAGTGACACCCCGATTGATCGCCTCGATCCGGGCGAAATTCAAACCCCGTTGCAGATCGCCGATTTCGGTGTCGGCCTTGGTGATTTGCACCGAACGGGTAAACGCCGGTACGGCCAAAGTGATCAGGACCAGAAATACCGCGAGCGCGACCAGCAACTCGATCAGCGTGAAACCTTTTGTACGATGATCCATCGGTGCCCTCCGTTGCCGTCGGCTATACCTGCTTCTACACGCTAGAACATTCGACCAGCAGATGTTCGGTTGTTTTGCCATTACTCGCGCAGGGATCGCGCGGGCCGCCGCACTCCAGGGAGGGAGATGACATGCATCAGCGAGGTTTCAGCCTGATCGAACTGCTCATGGGACTGGCAATTGTCGGGATTGTTCTGCAACTGGTCAGTCCAGCATTCGCAGCACTGACTGAATCGAACCATCGCGAGGAGGCGGCGAAGTCTCTGGTCAGCGGTATACGCAGCGCCAGAAGCGAAGCGATTACGCGAAATAAGACCGTCGTCATTCACGGGATAAACGACGACTGGAGCCAGGGCTGGCGGATCATTCTGGATGTCAGCGGTAAGGGACATGAGGACATCAGCAATCCGCTGCTGGTCGAGCGCCGGAGTGACACTCGGGTGCCGATTTTCGGCAATCAGTATGTCAGAACTTCCATACGATTCAGCCATCTGGGCGAACCGCTGTACGGTGGCTTTCAATCGGGGACATTGCACATTTGCGCAGCCCGCGAACCGGTGAGTCAGCTCCAGGTGGTGCTGGCATCGAGCGGTCGCGTCAGCCTGCGCAGCAACAAGACTGCACAGGCACTTTGCGTGGGAGGAGAAAACCTAGAGCAGCGAACGGACGCGTAGCTCTTTTGGCATGGAGAAGGTGATGTTCTCCTCGCGACCGGCCAATTCATCGGCGCCGGTAGCGCCCCACGCCTGCAATTGCTGGATCACGCCACGCACCAGGACTTCCGGCGCGGAGGCGCCAGCGGTAATGCCGATTCGCTCGACACCCTCGAACCAGCTCTTTTGCAGGTCTTCGGCACCGTCGATCAGGTAGGCCGGAGTGGCCATGCGTTCGGCCAGTTCACGCAAGCGATTGGAGTTGGAGCTATTCGGGCTGCCGACCACCAACACCACGTCGCATTCGTTGGCCAGTTGTTTGACCGCGTCCTGACGGTTTTGCGTGGCGTAGCAGATGTCGTCCTTGCGCGGGCCACCGATCGCCGGGAAGCGCGTACGCAGTGCGTCGATGACGCGGCTGGTATCGTCCATGGACAGGGTGGTCTGGGTCACGAACGCCAGTTTTTCAGGGTTGTTCACCTGCAAGGCGGCGACGTCTTTCTCGTCTTCGACCAGATAGATCGCGCCACCGTTGCTGCCATCGTACTGGCCCATGGTGCCTTCGACTTCCGGGTGACCGGCGTGGCCGATGAGGATGCATTCACGGCCGTCGCGGCTGTAGCGCGCCACTTCGATGTGCACCTTGGTCACCAGCGGACAGGTAGCGTCGAACACCTTCAGACCACGGCCGGCAGCTTCGGTACGTACCGCCTGGGAAACACCGTGGGCACTGAAGATCACGATGACGTCGTCCGGCACCTGATCCAGCTCTTCGACGAAGATCGCTCCACGAGCACGCAGGTCTTCGACGACGAATTTGTTGTGGACCACTTCGTGGCGCACGTAGATCGGCGGCCCAAAGACTTCCAGGGCTCGGTTGACGATTTCGATCGCCCGGTCCACACCGGCGCAGAAGCCACGGGGGTTGGCGAGTTTGATTTGCATGCTGTGCCTCGTGTCTTGCGCGCAAGAAAATTAAACCTGTAGGAGCAGAGCTTCGCTCCTACATTCGACCCGTGTTGGGTCAGTTACAGCGATTTGACGCTGAAAATTTCGACGTCAAAGGTCAATGTCTTGCCGGCCAGCGGGTGGTTGAAGTCGATGGTCACTTGCTCGTCATCGAATTCCTTCACTACACCGGGCAACTCAGTATTCGCCGCATCGTTAAAGATCACCAGCAAGCCAGGCGACAGGTCCATGTCCTTGAACTGCGAGCGCGGGATGATCTGTACGTTCTGCGGGTTGGGTTGGCCAAAAGCGTTTTCCGGCGCAATCGTCAGCGTACGCTTATCGCCAGCCTTGAAGCCGAACAGCGCTGCTTCGAAACCTGGCAACAGGTTACCGTCGCCGACCTTGAAGGTCGCCGGGGCTTTGTCGAAGGTGCTGTCGACGGTGTCGCCGTTCTCCAGGCGCAGTGCAAAGTGCAAGGTGACTTCCGTGTTCTGGCGGATGCGTTGCTCAGCCAATACCTGTTCAGTCATGAACGGCTTCTCCAGTCTTTTTACTTTTGAACATATCCAGCGCAAGCATCACGGCACCGACAGTAATTGCACTGTCGGCAACGTTGAACGCCGGGAAATACCAGCGGTTCTGCCAATGCACCAGGATGAAATCGATCACATGGCCATAGGCAATGCGGTCATACAAATTGCCCAGCGCGCCACCCAGCACCAGCGCCAAAGCGACGGCCAGCCAGGTTTCGTTGCGCCCCAAACGCTTGAGCCAGACCACCAGCACTGCACTGACCACCACAGCGATCAGGGCAAACAACCAGCGCTGCCAGCCAGAGCTGTCAGCTAGAAAACTGAACGCCGCGCCTGTGTTGTAGGCCAGTGTCCAGCTGAACAGATCGGGGATCACCACGATTTGCTGGTACATCTCGAGCTTGTCTTCGAAGTAGAACTTGCTGGCCTGGTCGATAACCAGGACCAACAAACTCAACCAGAGCCAGCTCAGCCGTCCGAAACGGCCAGCCGCATTAGGCATAGTGACGAACCTCGCCCGCGCCGCTGATGTTGTCGACGCAACGACCGCAGATTTCCGGATGCTCCGGGTTCACGCCGACGTCTTCACGGCAGTGCCAGCAACGGGCGCACTTGGCGAAGGCCGACTTGACGATTTTCAGCTTCAGGCCGCTGACTTCGGTGACTACAGCGTCCTCTGGTGCCTGAACAAAAGGCGCAACGCTGGCGGTCGAAGTGATCAGAACGAAGCGCAGTTCGTTGCTCAGCTTGGCCAGGTCGGCGCTCAGCGCCTCTTCGGCGAACAGCGTCACTTCGGCTTGCAGGTTGCCGCCGACGGCCTTGGCCGCGCGCTGGATTTCCATTTCCTTGTTGACCGCGACCTTCACCGCCATGATCCGCTCCCAGTAGGCGCGGCCCAGTTCGACGTTTTCCGGCAGCTCGGTCAGGCCTTCGTACCAGGTGTTGAGCATCACCGACTCATTGCGCTCGCCCGGCAGGTATTCCCACAGTTCGTCGGCGGTGAAGGCGAGGATCGGCGCGATCCAGCGCACCAGCGCTTCACTGATGTGGTACAGCGCGGTTTGCGCCGAACGGCGGGCCTTGCTGTTGGCGCCAGTGGTGTACTGACGGTCCTTGATGATGTCCAGGTAAAAACCGCCCAACTCCTGCACGCAGAAATTGTGGATCTTGGAGTAGACGTTCCAGAAGCGGTACTCACCGTAGTGCTCTTGCAACTCGCGTTGCAGCAGCAGGGTGCGGTCCACGGCCCAACGGTCCAGCGCGAGCATTTCGTCGGCCGGCAGGATGTCGGTGGCCGGGTTGAAACCGGTCAGGTTGGAGAGCAGGAAGCGCGCGGTGTTACGGATGCGCCGGTAGGCGTCCGCACTGCGTTGCAGGATCTGCTCGGAAACCGCCATCTCACCCGAGTAATCGGTGGAAGCGACCCACAGACGCATGATGTCGGCGCCCAGCGTGTCGTTGACCTTCTGTGGCGCGATCACGTTGCCCAAGGACTTGGACATCTTGCGACCGGACTCGTCGACGGTGAAGCCGTGAGTCAGCAGCTCGCGGTACGGCGCGTGATTGTCGATGGCGCAACCGGTCAACAGCGAGGAGTGGAACCAGCCACGGTGTTGGTCCGAGCCTTCCAGGTACAAGTCGGCACGCGGGCCGGTCTCGTGGCCCATCGGGTGCGAACCGCGCAGGACATGCCAGTGCGTGGTGCCCGAATCGAACCAGACGTCCAGGGTGTCGCTGATCTTGTCGTACTGCGGCGCTTCGTCACCGAGCAACTCGGCGGCGTCCATTTTGAACCAGGCTTCGATGCCTTCGACTTCGACGCGCTTGGCGACTTCTTCCATCAGCTCGGCGGTACGTGGGTGCAGCTCGCCGCTTTCCTTGTTCAGGAAGAACGGGATCGGCACACCCCAGTTGCGCTGACGGGAGATGCACCAGTCCGGACGGTTGGCAATCATCGAGTGCAGGCGCGCCTGGCCCCAGGCCGGGACGAACTTGGTCTCTTCGATGGCTTTGATCGCGCGCTTGCGCAGGGTGTCGCCGGTCGCAGGTTCTTTGTCCATGCCGATGAACCACTGCGCGGTGGCGCGGTAGATCAGCGGGGTCTTGTGACGCCAGCAGTGCATGTAACTGTGTTCGATGGTTTCGGTGTGCAGCAGCGCGCCGACTTCCGACAGCTTGTCGACGATGGCCGGGTTGGCCTTCCAGATGAACTGGCCACCGAATAACTCCAGCGACGTCGCGTAGACGCCGTTGCTCTGTACCGGATTGAGGATGTCGTCATTGACCATGCCGTACTTCTTGCAGGTCACGAAGTCGTCCACGCCGTAAGCCGGTGCGGAGTGAACCACGCCGGTGCCGGCGCCCAGTTCGACATACTCGGCCAGGTAAACCGGCGACAAGCGATCGTAGAACGGGTGACGGAAGTTGATCAGTTCCAGCTCTTTACCGGTGGTGGTCGCGATGACCGAGCCTTCCAACTTGTAGCGCGCCAGGCACGACTCGACCAGCTCTTCAGCCAGCACCAACAGTTTGTCGCCGACGTCGACCAGGGCGTAGTTGAACTCCGGGTGAACGTTCAGCGCCTGGTTGGCCGGAATGGTCCACGGGGTGGTGGTCCAGATCACGATCGAAGCAGGTTTGCCCAGCGACGGCAGACCGAAAGCGGCAGCCAGCTTGGCTTCGTCGGCAATCGGGAAGGCCACGTCGATGGTCGAGGACTTTTTGTTCTCGTACTCGACTTCCGCTTCAGCCAGGGCCGAACCACAGTCGAAGCACCAGTTCACAGGCTTGAGGCCCTTGAACACAAAACCGCCTTTGACGATTTCAGCCAGGGCGCGGATTTCACCGGCCTCGTTTTTGAATTCCATTGTCTTGTACGGGTTGGCAAAGTCGCCCAACACACCCAGACGGATGAATTCGGACTTCTGACCTTCGATCTGCTCGGTGGCATACGCACGGCACAGTTCGCGGGTCTTGTCCGCGCCCAGGTTCTTGCCGTGGGTCACTTCGACTTTGTGCTCGATCGGCAGACCGTGGCAGTCCCAGCCCGGAACATAAGGCGCGTCGAAACCCGACAGGGTTTTCGAGCGGATGATCATGTCCTTGAGAATCTTGTTCAGCGCATGACCGATGTGAATCGTGCCGTTGGCGTACGGAGGACCGTCGTGAAGTACGAACTTCGGACGATCCTTGCCAATCTCGCGCAACTTACCGTACAGGCCAATGCTGTCCCAGCGCTGCAGAATCTGCGGTTCGCGCTGAGGCAGGCCGGCCTTCATTGGGAAGGCGGTGTCCGGAAGGTTTAGCGTGGCTTTATAGTCGGTCATTTAAGGCTCTTCATTAGCGATTGGCGCTAGGTGCGACAGGGCACGGGCGGCGGCAACATCCGCATTGATCGCCGTCTTAAGCGCCTCCAGAGAGGCGAAACGCTGCTCTTCACGCAGCTTGTGGTGGAAAACCACCGTCAAACGCCGGTCATACAGATCGCCGGCAAAATCTAAAAGGTGCACTTCGAGGTGGGCTTTGCCATCACCTTGTACCGTGGGCCGCACGCCAATGTTGGCGACGCCTGGCCAGGTCTTGCCGTCAATGTCGACGTTGACCAGGTAAACCCCGGTCAGCGGCACGCGACGACGCTTGAGTTGTATGTTGGCGGTCGGCGTGCCCAGTTGCCGTGCCAGCTTCTGGCCATGCAGGACCCGCCCGGTGATCTGGAAAGGACGACCGAGCAGCCGTTCGGCCAAGTCGAAATCGGCGGCGGCCAAGGCATTTCGCACCTGAGTGCTGCTGACGCGAATGCCGTCCAGCTCAACGGTTTGCGCCGCTTCGACGGTGAAGCCCTGTATCACGCCGGCCTGTTGCAGGAAATCGAAATCCCCTACCCGGTCACAGCCGAAACGGAAGTCGTCACCGACCTCCAGATGCTGGACCCTGAGGCCGTCCACCAGAATGGTGTCGACGAATTCGCTGGCGCTGAGCTTGCTCAAGCGCTGATTGAAGGCCAGGCACAGGACCCGGTCGACACCTTCCTCAGCCAACAGCTGCAGTTTGTCCCGTAGCCGGGCCAGACGGGCCGGAGCCGCGTCAGGGGCGAAGAACTCTCGCGGCTGCGGCTCGAAAATCACTACGCAGCTGGGCACGCCCAACTCGAGCGCTCGCTCACGCAGCCTCGCCAGGATCGCCTGGTGGCCACGGTGAACACCGTCAAAGTTGCCAATAGTGGCGACACAGCCCCGATGCTGGGGGCGCAGATTGTGGAGGCCTCGAACCAGCTGCATAACGCGCTTCTTGCTCATAAAGTGGTCGATTATAACCACACCCGGCGGCCGACGACAGGCAACACCGTATCCCAAAGTGATCGAGCCGACAAAACCGTCGATTCGCCCGTGTTTATCAAGGCAAGGACCTCAGCTCAACGCCTTGCGATTGAAGTCGCGCAAACGGAAGCCCATCAACAGCAACATGCCGAAATAAGCGACCACACCGGCAACAACCAGTGCGCCCAGACGCAGGAACCGTTCAAGCATATGGCCCTGATCCCACGTCGGCATGAAATGCATCCCGACCAGTAGCACAACAGACATCACCAACACCGCGATCACTAGTTTGGCAGCGAACTTCGCCCAACCCGGTTGCGGCTGATACATCTGCTGCTTGCGCAGTTGATAGAACAGCAGGCTGGCGTTAATGCACGCACCGATGCTGATGGCCAAAGCCAGACCGGCATGGGCCAGCGGGCCGATCAACACCAGGTTGAACAATTGGGTAACGATCAGGGTGAAAATAGCGATTTTTACCGGCGTGCGGATGTTTTGTTGCGCATAAAAGCCCGGCGCCAGCACTTTGATCACGATAATCCCGAGCAAACCGACCGAATAAGCGATCAGCGCCCGTTGCGTCATGGAGGCGTCAAACGCGCTGAACTGACCGTACTGAAACAGCGAAACCGTCAGCGGCTCAGCCAAAATACCCAACGCCAGCGAGCACGGCAGCACCAGCACGAAGCACAGGCGCAAACCCCAATCGAGGATCCGCGAATATT
The DNA here is from genome assembly GCF_054898165.1 of Pseudomonas sp. Hz4. Lineage (NCBI taxonomy): Bacteria > Pseudomonadati > Pseudomonadota > Gammaproteobacteria > Pseudomonadales > Pseudomonadaceae > Pseudomonas > Pseudomonas sp. Hz4. Next base: position 5,272,702 of record NZ_CM142719.1, read on the forward strand.
CCTGGCGATCCTTGCTGGCATAGGTCTTGGCCAGGGTCGGCAGGAGAATCGTACCCAGCGCCACACCCAGAACGCCGGAGGGCAATTCCATCAAACGGTCGGCGTAGTACATCCAGGACACGGAACCGGCGACCAGGAACGAGGCAAAAATGGTGTTGATGATCAGCGAAATCTGGCTCACGGACACGCCGAGAATCGCCGGAAGCATTTGTTTCATGACCCGCCAGACGCCGCTGTCACGCAGGTTCAGACGTGGCAACACCAGCAGGCCGATCTTCTTCAGGTGCGGCAACTGATAGAGCAATTGCGCCAGGCCGCCCACCAGTACTGCCCAGCCCAACGCCATGACCGGCGGATCGAAATACGGCGTCAGAAACAACGAAAAGATGATCATGCTGACATTGAGCAGGGTCGGTACGAAGGCCGGCACCGAGAAGCGGTTATACGTATTGAGGATCGCCCCGGCCAATGAAGACAGGGAGATCAGCAATATATAAGGAAAGGTCACCCGCAGCAGATCGGATGTCAGCTCGAATTTTTCCGGCGTATCGGTGAAACCCGGCGCGGTCGCCCAGATGACCCACGGCGCGGCGATCATGCCCAAAGCGGTGACCAGCGCCAGCACCAGCGTCAGCAGACCCGATATGTAAGCAATGAAGGTTCGCGTCGCCTCCTCGCCCTTCTGGCTTTTGTATTCAGCAAGAATCGGCACGAACGCCTGGGAAAATGCCCCTTCAGCGAAGATCCGCCGCAGCAGATTGGGCAGTTTGAAGGCGATAAAGAAGGCGTCGGTCGCCATCCCCGCGCCAAATATACGCGCGATAAGGGTGTCACGTACGAACCCCAGAACCCGGGAAAGCATCGTGATAGAGCTGACGGCGGCCAACGATTTGAGCAGATTCATTGAAAGAGTTTGTGCCTGTCGATAAACAGCAGGCGAACAAAGCGCCTACTTATGCGATACTCCGCGCCGCAGCAGCACAGAGCCAAAGCTCGCGAGTTTACAGGTCAAGCGCCGGAAATAAATATCCCGCCTCTTATACCTACCACTTAGCGGAACGTCTCAACCGCCCTTGACAAGACATCAACTCATCGGCATGATTCGCGGCCTATTTTGTTTGCTATTTCCTAAAAAGTCTTTCGAGGAGCTCGACGGTGGCCAACACACCTTCCGCCAAAAAACGTGCAAAACAGGCTGAGAAGCGTCGCAGCCACAACGCCAGCCTGCGTTCCATGGTTCGTACCTACATCAAGAATGTAGTTAAAGCCATTGACGCAAAAGACGCTGAAAAAGCTCAAGCTGCTTACGTTCTGGCCGTGCCAGTTATCGACCGTATGGCCGATAAAGGCATCATCCACAAGAACAAGGCTGCTCGTCATAAGAGCCGCCTGAACGGTCACGTCAAGGCTCTGAACCTTGCTGTTGCCGCATAAGCGATAAGCTTGTTAAAAAACCGACCCTGAGGTCGGTTTTTTATTGCCTGCGATTTGAGTAAACGCAGCGCAAAAAATGGGAAGGGCCAGGCCCCTCCCCTATTTTGATCTTCCTCAAATTACTGAGTGTGCGCCCACGGCAAAATTGGAATCGCCGTCACCGCATTCTGCGGACTGCCTTCGATCACCCGATCGCTGTAGACCAGGTACACCAGCGTATTGCGCTTCTTGTCGAGGAATCGCACCACCTGCATGGTCTTGAACACCAGCGACGTGCGCTCCTTGAACACCTCATCGCCATCCTTCAACTCGCCTTTGAAGCTGATCGGCCCGACCTGACGGCAAGCGATAGAGGCTTCAGCACGATCTTCAGCCAGCCCCAAACTACCCTTCACGCCGCCCGTCTTGGCTCGCGACAGGTAGCAGGTCACGCCCTCGACCTTTGGATCATCAAACGCCTCAACGACAATACGGTCGTTCGGACCGACGAACTTGAACACCGTCGACACCTGACCAATCTCCTCGGCCGAGGCCAGCAGCGGCATCGCCAACAGCAGACCCAACAATCCTTTTGCAACGCGCATTCAGGTATTCCTTCAGACCAGGATCAGGTTATCGCGGTGAACCAGTTCCGGCTCCGCCATGTAACCCAACAGACCGACAATCGCCTCAGACGACTGACCGATGATTTTTTGTGCTTCCAGCGCGCTGTAGTTGGCCAGTCCTCGGGCGATTTCACGACCGTCCGGCGCCACGCAAACCACCATCTCGCCACGACGGAAGCTACCCTGGACCCGCTTGACACCTACGGGCAGCAAACTTTTGTTGCCTTGGGACAGCGCCGTCACCGCACCGGCATCCAGCACGAGCGTGCCGCGGGTTTGCAGGTGCCCGGCCAGCCATTGCTTGCGCGCCGCCAGCATGCCGCGCTCAGGTGACAGCAAGGTGCCGATGCGCTCGCCCGCCTTGAGGCGATCCAGCACGCGCTCAATCCGCCCGCCGACGATGATGGTATGCGCACCGGAACGCGCCGCCAGCCGCGCAGCACGCAATTTGGTCTGCATGCCACCCCGCCCCAGCGCACCACCTGTGCTGCCCGCCACCGCATCCAGCGCCGGATCATCGGCGCGCGCTTCGTAAATCAGATTGGCGTTAGGGTTGTTGCGCGGATCGGCGTCGAACATGCCATCGCGATCGGTGAGGATCACCAGCAAGTCAGCTTCGACCAGGTTGGCCACCAGCGCCGCCAAAGTGTCGTTATCGCCGAAACGGATTTCGTCAGTGACCACGGTGTCGTTTTCGTTGATCACCGGAATAACTTTCAGCTCAACCAACGCTCGCAAGGTGCTGCGGGCGTTCAGGTAGCGCTTGCGGTCGGACAAGTCGTCGTGAGTCAGGAGAATCTGCGCGGTATGCCGGCCATGCTCGGCAAAGCTCGACTCCCAGGCCTGCACCAGCCCCATCTGACCGATGGCGGCGGCGGCCTGCAACTCGTGCATCGCACTGGGTCGTACGGTCCAGCCCAAGCGGCTCATACCGGCCGCCACCGCCCCGGAGGACACCAGCACCAGCTCGACGCCAGCCTCATGCAAAGCCACCATCTGCTCGACCCAAACACCCATTGCCGCGCGATCCAGGCCCTTGCCGTCCGCTGTCAGCAAAGCGCTGCCGATCTTCACGACCCAACGCTGCGCACCTGTCACCTTGCTCCGCATCATCTTCAACCTTAGCTTGAGGACAGCGCGACCCAGCGCTGCCCGTGACGTTATTCGTGACTACCGATTTCCAGATACTAAAACGCCGCTCGATTGAGCGGCGTTTAAGTTTACTGCAACGAATCAGTCACGCACGTAAATGATTTCCGGACCGTCTTCGTCATCCACATCTTCTTCATCCCAATCATCGTCGCCGATGTCGTGGACCGACTTCACGCCGCTACGGCGCAGGGCACGCTGGTCATCCAGGGCCTGCAGCTGAGCACGGGCTTCGTCTTCGATGCGCTGATCGAGTTCGGCCAACTCTTCTTTGTAGACGGGGTCGTTAGCCAGGCGATCGGCACGATCTTCCATGTAACGCATGATGTCGTGGCACAGACGCTCAGTGCCGAGCTTGGAGATAGCCGAGATCACGTAGACCGGACCGGTCCATTCCAGGCGATCAACGATCTCCTTGACGCGCTCATCGTGCTCTTCTTCAAGGATCTGGTCGCACTTGTTCAGCACCAGCCAACGATCACGCTCAGCCAGGGACGGGCTGAACTTGGTCAGTTCGCTGACGATCACTTCAGCAGCATCCGGCGCGCTGGCGTCATCGAGCGGCGCCATGTCCACCAGGTGCAGCAGCAAACGGGTACGCGACAAGTGCTTGAGGAAACGAATCCCCAGGCCCGCGCCGTCGGAAGCGCCTTCGATCAGACCCGGAATGTCCGCGACCACGAAGCTTTTCCAGCGATCGACACTGACCACGCCCAGGTTCGGCACCAACGTGGTGAACGGGTAGTCGGCGACTTTCGGCTTGGCGGCCGACACCGAACGAATGAAAGTACTCTTGCCAGCATTCGGCAAGCCCAGCAGACCGACGTCAGCCAACACCTTCATTTCCAGCTTCAGATCACGCGCTTCACCCGGCTTGCCCGGAGTGGTCTGACGCGGAGCACGGTTGGTACTGGACTTGAATCGGGTGTTACCCAGACCATGCCAGCCGCCGTGAGCAACCAACAGACGCTGACCAGCTTTTGTCAGGTCGCCAATCACTTCCTGAGTAGCGGAGTCGATGACGGTGGTGCCGACCGGGACACGCAGCACCAGCTCTTCACCTTTCTTGCCGGTGCAGTCAGTGCTGCCGCCGTTGGAACCGCGCTCGGCATCGAAGTGCCGGGTGTAACGGTAGTCCACCAGGGTGTTGAGGTTTTCGTCGGCGATCATATAGACCGAGCCGCCATCACCACCGTCACCGCCGTTCGGGCCGCCGTTTTCAATGAATTTCTCGCGACGGAAGCTCATGCAACCGTTGCCGCCGTCACCGGCCTTTACTCGAATCGATACTTCATCAACAAACTTCATAACACAACGCCTCTCGCCATACGGACGAGCCGAAAAAACCTAGACATAAGACTCTTGCAAAAATGAGCGCAGCGACCTCAATCAACGACCGCAAATCCAGCGCTGGAGCCCATCACAAACAGCTTTGCAAGAGACTCACCCCACAAACGAAAAAGCCCCGTCGCAAGACAGGGCTTTTCCAGCATCTACGTAATTATGCCGCGACGACTGCAGTCTTCGGAACAATGCTTACGTAACGGCGATTGAAAGCGCCTTTTACTTCGAACTTGATCACGCCGTCGATTTTAGCGAACAGAGTGTGATCTTTACCCATGCCAACACCGTAACCGGCGTGGAATTGGGTGCCGCGCTGACGCACGATGATGTTGCCCGGAATGATAACCTGGCCGCCATACATCTTCACGCCAAGGCGTTTGGCTTCTGAGTCGCGACCGTTACGGGTACTACCACCAGCTTTTTTGTGTGCCATGAGTCAATTCTCCTAGTGAGGAATTAGGCTGAAATTAAGCCTGAATACCGGTGATTTTGATCTCGGTGTACCACTGGCGGTGGCCCATACGCTTCATGTGGTGCTTACGACGACGGAACTTGATGATGCGGACTTTATCGTGACGACCTTGGGAGATCACTTCAGCCACAACGGTAGCGCCAACAACAACTGGAGCGCCGATGTTCACGTCATCGCCATTGGCAACCAACAGAACGCGATCAAAAGTAACGGATTCGCCAGTAGCGATTTCCAGTTTTTCGATCTTCAGGTATTCACCTGGGGCGACCTTGTATTGCTTGCCACCAGTAACAATTACTGCGTACGACATGGTATTTCTCCGATAATCCTGCTCACCCAGCTCTTTATAAGAAGAGGTATTGGCTGGCATGGCTGCATAAGGCTGGAAGGCCTGTTTGCAATTGCGTAAGGCAGGTGCTGCCCAGGAAGTTCAGGGTGCGCGATTGTACGCAAGCTGCCGGGACGTTGCAAGAGGCCGTCCATCGTACCTTGACACCCGCCGACGTGGGTCCTAGCATGCCGCGCAACCCTTCTGGAGCAACTGTCGCTGATGCAACCCCAAGCTTTCTACCGCGCGGTGGCGGACGATTTTAGCGCCGTCGACGGCATCATCAAGAAGCAGCTGACTTCCCGAGTGCCGCTGGTATCGAAAATCGGCGACTACATTACCTCGGCTGGCGGTAAACGCCTGCGTCCATTATTAGTGCTGCTGTGTGGCAAGGCCCTGGGCCGCGAAGGCGATGACCTGCGCTTGCTGGCCGCGACCATCGAGTTCCTGCACACCGCGACCCTGCTGCATGACGACGTGGTCGACATGTCCGGCATGCGTCGTGGCCGCTCGACTGCCAACGCCATGTGGGGCAACGCTCCGAGCGTACTGGTGGGCGACTTCCTGTATTCGCGGTCCTTCGAAATGATGGTCGAACTGGGCTCCATGCCGGTCATGAAGATCCTTTCGCAAGCCACGCGCATCATCGCCGAAGGCGAAGTGTTGCAGCTGTCCAAGGTTCGTGACGCCAGCACCACTGAAGAAACCTACATGGAGGTCATCCGCGGCAAGACCGCGATGCTCTTCGAAGCGTCGACCCACAGCGCCGCAGCCCTGTGCGAAGCCACGCCGGAGCAGAGCGAAGCGCTACGTACCTTCGGCGACCACCTGGGCGTAGCCTTCCAACTGGTGGACGACCTGCTGGACTACAAAGGTGACGCTGAAACCCTGGGCAAGAACGTCGGTGACGACCTGGCTGAAGGCAAGCCGACCCTGCCGTTGATCTATACCATGCGTGAAGGTACGCCGGAGCAGGCTGCACTGGTTCGCAAGGCGATCCAGAAAGGCGGTATCGAAGACCTGGAAAGCATCCGCGAAGCCGTGGAAGCGTCAGGCTCGCTGGAGTACACCGCCCAACTGGCTCGCGACTACGTGGCCCGCGCAATCAAATGCCTCGATGCGCTGCCAGCCAGCGAGTATCGCGATGCGCTGGTCGAATTGAGCGAGTTTGCGGTCGCACGCACGCACTGACAGACCTCAACCTGTGGGAGCCCTCTCCCACAGGTTTGCTCCCTCACCCTCCTGCGCCTAAAAACCCTATACAATGTGCGACTTTTAGCGACCCTGACTCCAAGGAGCTTTAGTGAGCACGTTGCCACCCTGCCCAAAATGCAATTCCGAATACACCTACGAAGACGGCGCCCAGCTGATCTGCCCTGAGTGCGCCCACGAGTGGTCCGCCAGCGGCGAAGCCGAAGCAGTGTCCGATGACACCGTAAAAAAGGATTCGGTGGGCAATGTCCTGCAGGACGGCGACACCATCACCGTGATCAAGGACCTCAAGGTCAAAGGCACGTCGCTGGTGGTCAAGGTCGGCACCAAGGTCAAGAACATCCGCCTGTGCGATGGCGATCACGACATCGATTGCAAGATCGACGGCATCGGCCCGATGAAGCTCAAATCCGAGTTCGTCAGAAAAGTCTGAACCTGTTGTCTTCCATCCTGCGCCCTGCGTGGGATGGTGTTTAACCTCCCCCGCTTTACCCAACAACCCTTCGCAATAGCCAAACGCCAGCCGTTCTGACCTTACGCAATCTTTACCCGGAAAAATACTCAAACCGCCAATAGGCCCTTGCTATTTATTGAATAGGAATTATTCTCATCGGAACCAATCAATGGAGATGAGACCCATGACTTATTTGATCGATGCCTGGCTGGACCGGCCACACCCTTACCTCAGGATTCTCCATCGGGAAACCGGGGAAGTCTGTGCGGTGCTTGAAGAAGAAGCCTTGAACGAGCTGCAGGATCAGGGTGATCTGGACGTCAACGGCTTGAGTTCCAGCGAGCCGGTGGTGCTCAAGGAACTGGTGCGCAATCTGTTTCTGTTCTGCTATGCCCGGGCATTGCGCCCGACAAGCGAACTGCACCACAAGATCGAGATATGAGAAACGCGACAAAACCTTGTAGGAGCAAAGCTTGCTCGCGATGCAGACAACTCGGTTCAAACTTGAAACCGAGGTGATGCATTCGCGAGCAAGCTTCGCTCCTACAGGATCAAGGGATTACAGAACGTCGAGCAGTTCGACGTCGAATACCAGTACGCTGTGCGGTGGAATGCTACCAACGCCTTGAGCGCCGTAAGCCAGTTCGCTCGGCACGTACAGACGCCATTTGCTACCGGCGTTCATCAGTTGCAGGGCTTCGGTCCAGCCAGCGATCACGCCGCCGACCGGGAATTCTGCAGGCTGACCACGATCGTAGGAGCTGTCGAACACAGTGCCGTCGATCAGGGTGCCGTGGTAGTGAGTACGCACTTGATCTTCACGGGTTGGCTTGGCGCCTTCACCGGCGGTCAGCACTTCGAATTGCAGGCCGGAAGCCAGGGTGGTGATGCCGTCACGCTTGGCGTTATCAGCCAGGAATGCCAGGCCTTCGCCAGCAGCTGCTTCAGCTTTGGCGGCTGCTTCAGCTTGCATGATTTCGCGGATAACCTTGAAACTTGCGGACATTTCTTCCTGACCCACACGGCTTTCCTTGCCGGCGAATGCGTCGGTCAGACCCGCCAGGATCGCGTCCAGGTTAACGCCCGGCGGCGGGTTGTCGCGCAGTTGGTCGCCCAGCTGACGGCCAATACCGTAGCTGACGCGGGTTTCGTCGGTGGACAGATTTACTTCGGACATGACACTGCTCCGCTGTGCGGACGGCTCTGGAACTTGCCGTGCGTGCACAGCGCATCCCGGAGCGCCCGGAACCAAAAGGGCCAGCAGACTAGCACAGATGCCATCGCGTTGATGAGCGCCGTCAGTGCTGCCACGCGATTGGTACCTTCAGGCTTTCCTCGATGCCGAGTCCACACATCTCGTCATGAACCGAAACATGTACAAGATTGAATGGCAAGCTGGGAAAGGCGTGAAGCACTTCACGCGCATGCTCGACCGAGCGCAGATGAAACATCTGGCCGCGGGCATCACTCAATGGATACGCCGCGCCATGCATCCGCGCTTCCAACAGGTAGATCCCACCTTCCATCGAGATCAGGTTGAGCTCATCGATCTTCCCGGCGATGGCATAGGCATTCAACTCTTGCAGGTCCATGAACACACCTCACACAGTGGCGAGCCAAGATCCTTATAGGCATAAGCCTCGGCGCATCAAAGTACAAGCCACAAACGACACCGCCCGTCTGTTTCACAACTCTGTGTCTAGCTATCAGTGTTTGGTCAGCTTATCCAGATAACCCATGGCAAACGCGGAAATCACGAAGGTCATGTGGATGATCACGTACCACTTCAAATGCTCGGGATCGACGTTCTTGGCGTCCATGAAAACCCGCAGCAGGTGGATGGACGAAATCGCCACGATGGAAGCGGCCACCTTCATCTTCAATGAAGAGGAGTCCATGGTGCCCAACCAGTTGAGCTTCTCCTTGCCTTCGTCGATATCCAGTTGGGAAACGAAGTTCTCGTACCCGGAGATCATCACCATCACCAGCAGGCCGCCCACCAGCGCCATGTCGATCAGCGACAGCAGCACCAAAATCAGATCCGACTCGGCCATCGAGAACACGTTAGGGATGACGTGAAACACTTCCTGGAAGAATTTCAGCGCCAGCGCCAGCAGCCCCAGGGACAGACCGAAGTAGATCGGCGCCAGCAGCCAGCGGGAGGCGTACATTGCATTTTCGATAAAGCGTTCCATTAAATCTCACAGGTGGGGTTGAAAATGGCCACGAGTATACCAGCCACCTGTCTATACCCAGAAGCAGCCAGAAACCGTCGGGAAATCCGCAACCTGCGCGTGTGTGACAAGGTTTTTCTGCTAGTGTCCAAAGCATTGACAGCTCAGCGACATCGGACAGGAAGACGGGAAATGGATGTGCGATTGCCTCTAACGAGCGCCGGAATTTGCCTGGCTTTGCTGATGAGCGCCTGTTCTCCCAGCGATGAGAAACGCCAGGTCAGCCTCGAGGAAAAGACTGCGCAGTTCGAGAAGTCTCTGGATGCGATACAGGATCCGAAACTCAAGGATGCCGTGGCTGAACTCGGTGGCTCACTGTTGTTGCTCGAGCGCGCGCAACTCAAGCTCGACAGCAAACCGGTGGAAACAGAATACGGCGAAGACGCCCTCGCCGTGCTCAAGCACTACCCCACGCCACAAGCCTTGGTCGACACGTACATCAACGGTCTGTTCGTGCTGCACAAAGACTCCAGTTCCGACTACCTGACCGATCTGCAACCGGTGTTCCCTTTTAACTTCAACATTCCGGCTGCGTTTCTCTTTCCCCATGGCCTGGAATGGCAATCAGTGACCCTGAGCAACAAACGCGTCATCGCGTTTCAGCCGGAATGGTCGGAAACCGATCCAGGTATACAGTTAAGCCCGTCGAGCTCAAACCTGACCCACCCCGACGACCTGACGGTGACCTACCCCTTCATCGATGGCCTGGACGTCGACAACAAGCACCAGCCACAACCGGTGAGCCTGCAAGGCAAGGTGGAAGTGATCGCACCGCGCCGGCTCTACAGCTTCGACCTGACAAAAAAGGACGTTGGCCAGACTCGCACCAACGACAACCTCAGCGTCACCCTGCTGAACCTTGCCAACAACTACGCCGAAATCGAATTCAACAACAGCGCACCACTGGCCCCCGAGGTCAGCGAAACACCGTTGAACCCGCTGATCGTTCAGGCCAAGGACAGCACCGGGCAATTTCTCTCGCGCTCAGGCTCGATCAATGAAACCGCAGCACAAATTGCTTTCTATCAACAGCAACTGGCGAAAATGCAGCAGCAGAAAGCCTGGAGCGAGCACTTCGAAAAACAGATCGATGAAGAGCAGCGCGCGTTTGAGAAGCAACAGAGCCACCATTATTCCAAGGTGTACTTCAACGGGCCGATCCAGACCCTCGATGTCAGCGTACTGGACTTTTCAACCGCCACAGTGACCCGCAAGGACCTGGACCTGTCAGTCCGACGCTTCGACTCACACACCACGGAAAAGACCATCCAGCCACTGACTTTGCCGGTGGTGGTGTACGACGACCAGGCCCCGATCTGGCTCAAAGGCGCAACGCTCGGTGAGGAACAACTGAAAAAGAATGTCAGTATCAGTCAGTCGGTCGAAGACCCCAGCGCCGCGCGTATCGAGTTCTATCATTCCAAAAGCTTCAATGACGAGTTGCTCGGCACCTCCTTCAACCCCGGCGAGAGTCCGGTCAGCTTCTTTACCGAGGACGGTAATGGCAAACGCGATGAACCGATTGAATTGCCGCCAGAGGCTTACCAGGTTGATCCTCTGCGCGGCACCATTACCTACGACTTGAACTTGTTTGCGCAAACCCCGGCTTACGCGGTGGGCTCCATGCCGCTGTTCCTCGCCACCGTCGAAAAGAAAACCATCGACGCCCACCAGTTGCCCAAAGGCCTGGTGCTCAAAGGCAATGCGCTGGTGGTTGATCTGAAGCTGTTTCCCGCCCAGGACTGGCGTTTCTTCGCCCAGGACGACAGCGGCAGTTATCTGAAGGAGATTCTTTCGGTCATTCACGATGCGAGCGCAGAAGGCCCGGCATTATTGGGCGTGCATTACTTCTACGGGCAGCCTGCCCGACTGGAAACCTATCAACGAACCGACCTCGCCACCGTGCAATATGGTTTCGAGGTCAAACTCGACAAGGCGGACACGTCCCACCTTGCCCAATAACCTGTTCAGTGCTCGGGGCGAAACTCGAAACCTCCAGGATTTCGGCAACGACCACCATTGATTTCCCGCAGCTGAGCTTGCAGGTGCAGGCACCAGATTTGCGGATCATCGGCCAGCTCATAGCCGTGTAGAGTGAGGCTTTCAACGATGGTGTCGAGGATCGACTCAGCCACAAACGGACCATGAAAAGGGCCCTGAGCCTTAATGGCAGAAGGTTGTTCGCCGGCCATTCCGGCGGCAAAGAGTAAGGTCCACATGCCCGTATCTCCCGCCAATGGGCGGATGGCACACTCGATACGGGTCACAAGGCCCAGGCATTGACGGGTGAGGCAGAGGTTGCGCGACATGGCGGCGACCCTCGGTAGATCCGGTATTCAGCCCCCACGGGAGGGCTGTCTCGATCCAGTGATTACTGTCGATATCCTTGAGCTGAGAATAGAAGAAAAGTTTGACTTGTACGTCAGGTGAGACCGAAAGGCGCCGAATGGTCATTGTGTGAATATTGACGCCAGAGCGATGGCACTGATCGTTCCCACGCTCCGCGTGGGAACGACCACCGTTTAGGCCGGTTTAGCCTCGACCAGTGCCTCCTGCGCAGCTTCTTTTTCGGCTTCCTTGAGGTCTTCTTCGCTGATCATTTCTGCGATGACCCGCAGGCGTTCTACCACCCGCGCGTTAACGCTGCCTTCAGGGAACTGGCCATCGGCGTCTGGCGCACCGGCCGGCTCGCCAACCAACAGGCTCAGCGCCTCATCGGCCTGGCGCACGGCGTAGACGTGGAACTGCCCCGCGCGCACCGCCGCCAGCACTTTCTCGTCGAGCATCAGCGTGGCAACGTTGGCCTGAGGAATGATCGCCCCTTGCTCCCCGGTCAACCCGCGCGCTTCGCAGAGTCGGAAGAAGCCTTCGATCTTCTCGTTGACCCCACCCACCGCCTGCACTTCACCGAACTGGTTGATCGAGCCGGTGATCGCAAAACACTGCTTGAGCGGGGTTTTCGACAAGGCCGAAATCAAGGTGCAAGCCTCGCCCAGCGACGCACTGTCGCCATCGACGTAACCGTAGGACTGCTCCAGGGCGATACTCGCGGAAATCGCCAGCGGGAATTCCTGGGCGTAACGGCTGCCCAGATACCCGGTGAGGATCATCACGCCTTTGGAGTGAATGGGCTGGCCGAGGTTGACCTCGCGTTCGATGTCGACGATGCCGCTACCGCCCGGATACACCGTGGCGGAAATCCGCGCCGGCACACCAAACGCCGAGTCGCCGACCTCCAGCACTGTCAGCCCGTTACATTTACCCACCGCCGCGCCATCCGTGTCGATCAGGATGATTCCCGCCAGCATGTCATCAAGAATCCGCGCCGAGACGCGCCCGGTGCGCGTGGCCTTGGCCTTGAGCGCACGTTCGATGTGCCCGGCGTCGGTCATTTCATCACCGGCCAGTTGGCGAATGAAATCCGCCTCGCTGACCAGTTGGAACAGATCACCGATCCGCGCCGACAAGCGCCCCTGGTGCTCAGCCAGGCGAGCACTGTAAGTCGCCAGACGCGCCACCGCATCAGCGGTCAGCGGCGCCATGCCTTCTTCGGAGGTGCGGGTTTTGAGCAACTGGGCGAACTGCTCGAGGCTTTCGTCAACCATCGGGATGTCTTCGTCGAAGTCCACCAGGACGCGGAACATCTCCTGGAAGTCCGGATCGAGGTCTTGCAGCGTGTAATAGAGCTGGCGGGCACCGATGATGACGACTTTGACCTGCAACGGGATATGTTGCGGAGTCAGGGTCACGGTGGCGAAACGGCCCATCTCGCCCAGCGGCGATTCCATTTTCAGCTTGCGCGATTGCAAGGCGCGCTTGAGCGCATCCCATACGAACGGTTCGCTGAGCATTTTCTCTGCTTCGAGGATCAGGAAACCGCCATTGGCGCGGTGCAGCGCACCCGGACGCAACTGGCGATACGTGGTGTAGAGCGCACCCTGATCGGTGGTGTACTCGATGCGGCCGAACAGGTTTTCGTAAGTCGGGTGTGGCTCGAAGACCACTGGCGCACCACCGCTGAACGGATGACCGACCACCAGGCTCGGCGCGTATTGCTCTTCCAGCAGCTTGCGGGCGACGGCGTCAGTTTTGCTGTCGTCCACCAGTTGCTCGACCACCGTCTTGAGCAGGTACACCTGCATCGCTTGCAGGTAACCGCAGACACCGGCGTTTTCCGCGTACTTTTCCGACAGCGGTGCGAGCAATGGCTGCAAGGCCAGGGTGATGGTTTCTTCGTTGAGCTGACGCATTTGATTGCTCGACTCACGCTTCCACTGCGGCAGGCTGGCGAGCTCTTCGTTCAGCCGCTCTTCCAGCCACGCAATGTCGTCGTGAAAACGTTCGCGATCGGCTTCCGGCAATTGGGCAAATTCGGCTTCGTCCACAGCCTTGCCTTCGCTCATCGGGGTGAAGGCGATATTGGTGCTGTCGCGGTACAGCGCAACTTCCTTTTCCAGCGCCAGGCGCTCGATCACATCCAGCGCGCGGTCATAGCGCTGATTGAAGGCGCGGTCGATGGCGCTTTTCTTCTGCTGGTAGGACGGGTGCTCGAACACCGCCGGAAAAATCGCCAGCAGGTTGTCGATCAAGCCGTTGATGTCATCGATAAAGGCACCGGCAGTGCCCGAGGGCAATTCCAGAGTGCGAGGTTCGCGAGGATCATCGAAATTGTTGACATAGACCCAGTCCGCCGGAGTCTGCAGGCGTTTGCCTTCGGCTTTCAGGTAGCGTTTGACGAACGAGAACCGGCCAGTGCCGGGCTCACCCATGACGAAGACGTTGTAACCGGGGCGTGGCATGGCCACACCGAACTGCAAGGCTTCGACCGCACGTTCCTGGCCAAGCACACCGCGGAAGGGCTCCAAATCATTGGTGGTAGAGAAGCTGAACTGTTCAGCGGAAAACGGACGGGTCAGCGCGTCGGGCGCTAAACGCAAGCTGGCAGCTACAGGATCAGGCATCGGGCTTCCTTACATCAGGCGGGGCAGATAGCGGCATTCTGGCGCTGCCCATACCTTACTTGCAAGGCGCGCCTCTAGCCAAAGCATAGACAAAGCGGCATCGCTAAGCGGGCCGGGTTTAAATCAATGTTTTCAACGAATGTTATGCAAAAAATAACGGAACCTCAGGAACGTGCCTAAACTCCAAATTGCGCGGCTGGAACAATAACCGGCCCACTGGCGCCAGATCGGGCCAGACCCCTTGTCCATTGGTATGCACATAAGAGAACAAAGCTATGAAACGGATTCTTCTCGGTACTCTCTTCACCGCTGTATCCCTCAACGCCATGGCTCAGGCGCCAGGCGGCCCGGATTGCGGTTGGGGCAACATGCTGTTCGAAGGTCAGCGTGGCACCCCGGCTCACTTCCTGGCATCCACCACCAACGGCACTTCCGGCAACGCAACATTTGGTATGACTTCTGGTACCAACGGTTGCTCGACTAATGCGTCGCTGACCTACGGCGGCAAATCCTGGATTGCCATGAATGGCATGATGAACGAGCTGTCCGAAGACATGGCTAAGGGTCAGGGCGAAGCGCTGACCACTTACGCCGTGGTAATGGGCGTGGCGCCGGAAGACCGTGCGCACTTCGCCGCCGTCACTCATGAGCACTTCCAGCAGATCTTCAGCAAGGCTGACGTGACCGCTGACGACGTGCATACCAACACCCTGGCCGTTCTGAAGAACGATCCTCGTCTGGCTAAGTACGCTACTCAAGCTTAAGCTCGACCCGCCCGTTCCTTTCGGGGAACGGGTTTTATTTTTTGGACCTGACCCTTTTTGGTCTTTGTATTCTTCGAGTTTAAGTAGCCCACTATGCTCAAACGCCTTGCCTGGCTGGCGCTCTGTGTCTGCGCCCCGCTGACCGCCGCGCCTCACATAGACAATCAACGTTTGCAGCAACTGGCCAACGACCCCTTCTGGATTTCCCTGGGCCATTACGAAACCGCCAAACTCGGCGGCTGGCGCAGCTATGTCAGCGACAAGAAATTCTTCCTCGCCACCGACGGCAATGAACACCCTGACCGTGAGCTGGCGGCGACCGTGCAAGCGCTGTACGCCCCGGCCAGTGCCGGCGAAAAACATGCGCAATGCGTCTACCCCGCGCGCACCCGCTGGCTGAAGGCACAGCTCAACCTGAGCGATCTGCCGAAGCTTCCCTGCACTGAATTCAAGCAATGGTTCAAGGATGTTTCGCCTCACAGTGCGGTGATGATTTTCCCGGCGGCCTATCTGAACAGCCCGTCATCGATGTTCGGCCACACGCTGCTGCGCATCGACCAGGCCAATGTGCAGAGCGATCAAACCGCCCTGCTCAGTTATGCGATCAACTTCGGCGCGTACATTGAAGGTTCCGACAACAGCATCCTGTATGCCTGGAAAGGCTTGATGGGCGGCTATCCTGGTTTGTTCGCGCTGGTGCCTTATCAGGAAAAGCTCTCGGAATACCGCAGTCTGGAGAACCGCGATCTGTGGGAATACCGCCTGAACCTGACCCAGGCAGAAACCGAGCGCATGGTCGAGCACGTCTGGGAACTGAAACAGATCCAGTTCGACTATTTCTTCTTCGACGAAAACTGCTCCTATCGCCTGCTGGAACTGCTGCAAGTGGCCCGCCCGAGCCTGCGTTTGACCGAACAATTCCCGCTGACCGCGATTCCTACGGACACCGTGAAAGCGGTGAAAGAAGCCGGGCTGGTGGAATCCATTCAGTATCGACCGTCTCGCGAACGTGAACTGCTGAGCCGCGCCGAGCCGTTGACCGATGAAGAACAGGATTGGGTGCTGAACGTCAGCGCAGACCAGAAGCAGTTGCAGGCGCCGGCGTTCAAGGCTCAACCACGCGAGCGTCAGGCGCTGATCATCGACGCGGCCTATCGCCTGGAGCGCTACCGCGCCAACGGTCAGGAACGTGACCCGCAACGGGCGCAGCGCAGTTTCGAACTGCTGCGGGCGATCAACCAGAACCCGGCACCGGAACTGGACATCCCGCAACCCGGCCTGCCCGAGGATGGCCATGAATCGCGAACCTGGCAGGCCGGCATCGGCACTCGGGGCGACAAGGCTTTTGGCGAATATGGCCTGCGCATGGCGTATCACGATCTCAACGACAACGCCGATAGTTTCCCCCTCGGTGCACAGATCGAAATCCTGCAAATGAAACTGCGCCAGTACGAAGGCAATCACTGGCAGTTGCAGCAATTGGACCTGGCGACCATCCGTTCCCTGACCCCGCGCAATGAGTTGCTGCAACCGCTCTCATGGCAGGTCACCGGCGGCCTGGAGCGAGTGCCCGGCAAACATGATGACGAAACCCTGGTCAGCCACGTCAATGGCGGTGGCGGCGGTACCTGGCAACTGGGCGACGACATGCTCGGCTTTGCCTTGGGCACGGTGCGCGTGGAGCACAACAATGACTTCGCCGCTTTTATCGCTCCGGCGGCGGGTTTCAATACGGGCCTGCTGTGGGACAACCCGCTGGGCAACTTCAGCCTGGAGGCCAAAGGTGATTACTTCACCAATGGCGAAGTGCGCCGTAGCGTGAGTCTGACTCAGCAGTGGGAATTGTCGCGCAACCTGGGTGTGCGCCTGAGTGCCCAGCGCGAATTCAGCCACCTGGCTTCGCCCGAGAACGAAGTAATGCTTGAGGTGAAGTGGTATCACTACTGATCTTTTGATCTTTCTTTCACATCCCGCTCACGAATCCACTCCTAGACTTCTCATATAGGCCGTTGACGGCTTGGGAGTCTGAGATGTGGCGTTGCGTGGGTGTGGTGGGTTTGCTGATGTTGATCGCGGGTTGCCAGACGACCCACGAGGATCTGATCGCCAAGGGCTATCCACCAGCGTTCGCCGATGGCTTCGATGACGGGTGCAGCAGTGGCCGGCAAGCCGCTGGCGCAATCACGGGTGAGTTTCGCAAAAACGTCTCGCGTTACCTCAAGGACAAGCAGTACGCCGAGGGCTGGAGCGATGGCTTCCGCCAGTGCCAGGCCATGCGCGAAAGCGAGGATCGCGACGAGTATCGCCGCCACCATTGGGACGACCGGGACAAAGCCTGGCAACAGCACAAAGATCAAGACGCCGCCCGTGCCTATCGCTCGCAATGAGTCGCTGACAGACATCCCTCGAAACTAAAAGCCTGCGACCATGGCCCAAACCCTATAACGGGAGAAAACCATGAGTCGCGCTTTCGTCAATGAAGATAACGTCGCCGCGCAAGCCGATCAGCCAGTCGAACGGCAGGTCAGTGCGCAGCCCAATTACGTCACGCCCACGGGGCTTACGCAGCTTCAGGCGAAAGTCGCCGAGGTGCAAAACCTGCTCAATGAACAGAGTTCGAGGGGTGAACTGGCGGACAAACAGCGTCAGGCCGACCTTGAGCGCGACTGGCGGTATTTCAATCAACGCCTGCAAAGCGCTCAGTTAGTCGTACCGGCCTCCTCGACCCACAAAGTGCAGATGGGGGCCTGGGTGACCTTTGCCGATGAACAGGGCAACGAACAACGCGTGCAGTTGGTGGGCGAGGATCAGGCGGATGCCGCGAGCGGGTTGATCAACTGGGGCTCGCCGCTGGGGCGGGCGTTGCTGGGCGCGCAGGTCGGGGATGAAGTGCTGTGGAAACGGCCGGCGGGGGATTTGTTGATTGAGGTGTTGGGCATAGAAATCGGGTGACCTTTAGGCCGCCTTCGCGACGCGGTCTACCTGAAAAACACCCATAAAAAAACGGAGCCCGAGGCTCCGTTTTTTTCATGCGCCAACCTGAAATCAGGCCAGTTTTTTGTGCCGTACACGATGCGGCTGGGCAGCGGCTTCGCCAAGACGTTTGCGCCGATCGGCTTCGTACTCGGTGTAGTTGCCTTCGAAGAACACCGCTTGCGAGTCGTCTTCGTACGCCAGGATGTGAGTCGCGACGCGGTCAAGGAACCACCGATCGTGAGAGATCACAATGGCAGCGCCCGGGAAGTCCAGCAGGGCTTCTTCCAGGGAACGCAGGGTTTCAACGTCGAGGTCGTTGGACGGTTCGTCGAGCAGCAGGACGTTGCCGCCCTCTTTCAAGGTCAGGGCCAGGTGCAAGCGACCGCGCTCACCACCGGACAGGTCCTTGACGAACTTCTGTTGATCGCCGCCCTTGAAGTTGAAGCGGCCGACGTAGGTGCGCGACGGGATCTCGTAGTTGCCAATGCGGATCTGGTCGGAACCGTCGGAGATTTGCTGGAATACAGTCTTGCTGCCGTCCAGGTCTTCGCGGCTCTGATCGACGCATGCCAGTTGCACGGTTTCGCCGACTTCGATGCTGCCAGAATCCGGAGTTTCCTTGCCCATCAGCATGCGGAACAGGGTCGATTTACCGGCACCGTTACCGCCGATCACGCCAACGATGGCGCCTTTAGGCATGGAGAACGACAGGTTGTCGATCAACACGCGATCGCCATAGCCCTTGGAGACGTTCTTGAATTCAATGACCTTGTCGCCCAGGCGCGGACCGGCCGGGATGTAGATCTCGTTGGTTTCGCTGCGCTTCTGGAATTCCTGCGATTGCATTTCTTCGAAGCGTTGCAGACGAGCCTTGGATTTGGACTGGCGGGCCTTGGCGCCTTTGCGCACCCACTCCAGCTCTTCCTTCATGGCTTTTTCATGGGCCGACTGCTGCTTGGATTCGGCAGCCAGACGATTGGACTTGGCTTCAAGCCAGCCCGAATAATTGCCCTCGTACGGGATACCGGCGCCGCGGTCGAGCTCGAGGATCCAGCCGGCGACGTTGTCCAGGAAGTAACGGTCGTGCGTGATCGCTACCACGGTACCCGGGAAATCGTGGAGGAAATGCTCCAGCCAGGCGACGGAATCGGCGTCCAGGTGGTTGGTCGGTTCGTCGAGCAGCAGCATGTCGGGGGCGGACAGCAGCAGGCGGCACAGGGCCACACGACGCTTTTCACCACCGGACAGGAATTCGACCTTGGCATCCCACGCTGGCAGGCGCAACGCATCGGCGGCGACTTCCAGTTGGCGATCCAGGTTGTGACCGTCGCTGGCCTGCAGGATGGCTTCGAGTTTGGCTTGTTCAGCGGCCAGTTTGTCGAAGTCGGCGTCCTCATCAGCGTAAGCCGCGTAGACCTCGTCCAGGCGCGCCTGGGCGTTCTTGATCACGCTGACCGCTTCCTCGACCACTTCACGCACAGTCTTGGTCGGGTCCAGGATCGGTTCTTGCGGCAGGTAGCCGATGTTCAGGTCCGGCATCGGACGAGCTTCGCCGTCGAACTCGGTGTCGACGCCTGCCATGATTTTCAACAGCGTGGATTTACCCGAACCGTTAAGGCCGAGTACGCCAATCTTGGCGCCCGGGAAGAAGGACAGAGAAATGTTTTTCAGGATTTCCCGCTTCGGCGGAACAACTTTACCCAGCCGATGCATGGTGAATACGTATTGAGCCATGGAGAACCTAGGGTCAGTGAACGATGAATGAGTGGGGCGCGGGCGATGCCCGGCCAGGCCGTGCGCGTCGTCCGATTGATGGGTATCAATGCGTGCGCGCTAAAAAAGCCTGAGTCTAGGAGCTGGAACGCTCCCGCTTAACCGGCAAAGCTACCTGATTGACAGAAGGCAGTCCAGCCGAGCGGGACTGGCACTTTGCCACAACTCAAGGCATGCTAGCCGCCCTTCGGGCGTCCGGCTTATAGTGCACGTCGCGCCAGTCCAGCCAAACCGCAGGATTACAGTTTGTCTAATGTCACTCCCTCATCGTCCGTGAGCGCACTCAATCCTGCGACCGGTTCACCCCTGCGTGGATCGTTGAAGGGCGCGCTGGCGACGCTCGTCTTGTTGCTGCTCGCGCTGCTGTTCTGGCAGTTGCTGGATCAGCTTCGCGATACCCAAAAACACCAGCGTCAGTACGCCATCGATTACACCGCCGATCTGGCCTCGCAAGTCAGCCTGAACATGGCGCTTAACGCCCAGATCGCCCTCAACCTGCTACCGATTGTCGAACAACCGCAAAGCGCCGACGAACTGCAGGCGCTGCTGCGCAAGCTGCAAAAGGCATTGCCCGACCTGCGCAGTCTCGCGTTGCTCAGCCCTTCCGGTAAAGTCCTCAGCGACAGTGCCGACGACAGCGACGATACCGACTACCTGAGCGAACTGGTCCGGCGCAGTCACGCCCAGGCCCATTATTTCAGCAACGCCAATGACGGTTCGGTGGTGCATTTGCTGCTGCATCAAGCCAGCGGTAGCACTCGCGGCTACTGGGTCCTGCGCCTGAGGCCGACATTTTTCTCGTCGCTGACCAAACCAATCGAAGCCGGTATTCGCCCGCTATGGGTGGTGGAAAACCGCGTCAATCATCAGATCATCAGCCGCGACGATGGGCAACCCTCGGCCACACCGGCGGTGATGACACCGGATGAACTGGCCAACAGCGTGCTGACAGTGCCCCTGAGCAGCAGCGACTGGCAAATGCGCGGGCTGTTCGACCGGCAACGGATGATCGAACACCTGTTGCCGGCGTTCATCGGCAAATGCCTTCTGGGCCTGGCCTTTTCCCTGCTGCCGTTCATCGCCCTGCTGAAGATGCGCCGCCGCCAGCGCCAAGTCCACGAAGGCCGTCGACGCTATCAGGATATTTTCGAAGGCACCGGCGTCGCCCTGTGTGTGCTCGACGTGTCCGGGCTTAAAAGCCTCTTCGACAAGGCTCAGTTGCACAGCAGCGAACAACTGAAGGCCTGGCTCGAAACGCCGCAACAACGCCAGCACCTGCTGCAGGAACTGCGCATCACCGAGGTCAACCTGGTCGCCCTGCAACTGCTCAACGTCAACGCTTGCGATCAAGCCTGGAAACTGCTGATCGACGGCAATTCGCAGGACGGCACCGCCATCGGCAATCAAGTGCTCGAAGCGGTGCTCAACCAGCAGAGACAGCTTGAACTGGAAATCAAACTGCAGGACGCCAATGGCCGCGACCAGCACTTGTGGCTGGTTCTGCGGTTGCCGGAAGACCTGGACGACTATAAAGCGGTGATCCTGAGCATCACGGACATCACCAGCCGCAAGCTCGTCGAACTGTCGCTGCTGGAGCGTGAAGGATTCTGGTCCGACGTGGTGCGCACCGTGCCGGATCATCTGTACGTGCAAGACGTGATCAGCCTGCGAATGATTTTCAGCAACCACCACCTGGGCCAGACGCTCGGTTACAACCGTACCGAACTGCACCAGATGGGCGAGTATTTCTGGGAAATCCTCCTGCATCCCGAAGATGCCGACTTCTACCACCGCTCGCGCCAAATCCAGCGGCAGGCCGGCTACAGGCAATTGCTGCAATGCCAACTGCGCTTTCGCCACCGGGACGGTCAATGGCGGCGTTTCGATATCCGCGAACAGGCGCTGGCGCGGGACAAGCACGATCAGGTCACGCGGATCATCGGCGTGGCCAAGGACATCACCGAACAGATCGAAGCCAGTGAGTCCCTGCGCGACAGCGAGCAGCGTTACCGGATGCTCGCCGAGAGCATCAGCGACGTGATTTTCTCAACCGACAGCAAGATGGCGCTCAACTACGTCAGCCCGTCGGTGCAAGCCGTACTGGGCTACGACGCCGACTGGATTTTCCAGAACGGCTGGCAATCGACCATCGCCAACCCGCAACAACTGACCGGCATTTACAACCTGATGGACCGGGTCAGCAAAGCGCTGAACAAGCCCGACCAACTGGCGCTGTTGCGCAGTCAAGTGCAGACCCAACTGTTTTTGTTCGACTGCCTGCGGGCCGACGGGCGCAAGATTCCCATCGAACTGCGGCTGGTGCTGGTCTGGGACGAACGCGGTGCATTCGAAGGCGTGCTGGGCGTCGGTCGCGACATCAGCCAGCAGCGCCGGGCCGAAAAAGACCTGCGCATGGCCGCGACAGTATTTGAGCACTCGACCTCGGCGATCCTGATCACCGACCCGGCCGGTTACATCGTCCAGGCCAACGAAGCCTTCAGTCGCGTCAGCGGCTATGCGGTGGAGCAGGTGCTCGACCAGTTGCCGAACATGCTGACGGTCGATGAGGAGCAGGAATCCCATCTGCGTTACGTGCTCAAGCAGCTGCATCAGCACAGCACGTGGGAAGGCGAAGTCTGGCTCAAACGACGCAATGGCGAGCATTACCCGGCCTGGGTCGGGATTACGGCGGTGCTGGATGACGAAGGCGATCTAGCCAGCTACGTGTGCTTCTTCAGCGACATCAGTGAGCGCAAGGCCAGTGAGCAGCGGATTCACCGCCTGGCCTATTACGACGCCCTGACCCATCTGCCGAACCGCACGCTGTTCCAGGATCGCCTGCACACCGCGCTGCAATCAGCCGAACGGCAGAAGTCCTGGGTAGTGCTGATGTTCCTCGACCTGGATCGTTTCAAACCGATCAACGACTCCCTGGGCCACGCCGCCGGCGATCGCATGCTCAAGGAAATGGCCACGCGCCTGCTCGGTTGTGTCGACGATGACGACACCGTGGCGCGCATGGGTGGGGATGAATTCACCTTGCTGCTGCAACCGCGGCCCACCCGTGAACTCGCCTTGAACCGGGCGATTCATGTGGCCGAACAGATTCTCGCCAGCCTGGTAAAACCGTTCGTGCTCGAAGGTCGCGAGTTCTTCGTCACCGCCAGTATCGGGATCGCCCTGAGCCCTCAGGACGGCAACGAACTCAGCCAATTGATGAAAAACGCCGACACCGCGATGTATCACGCCAAGGAGCGTGGCAAGAACAATTTCCAGTTCTATCAGGCCGACATGAACGCCAGCGCCCTGGAGCGTCTGGAGCTGGAAAGCGACTTGCGTCACGCCCTGGAGCAGAACGAATTCGTCCTCTACTACCAACCGCAGTTCAGCGGCGATGGCAAACGCCTGACCGGCGCCGAAGCCTTGCTGCGCTGGCGCCATCCACGACGCGGTCTGGTGCCGCCGGGAGACTTCATCCCGGTGCTCGAAGAGCTCGGTCTGGTGGTGGATGTCGGCGACTGGGTGATCAGCGAGGCCTGCCGTCAGCTCAAGACCTGGCATCAGGCCAAGGTCCGGGTGCCCAAGGTGTCGGTGAACATTTCGGCCCGGCAATTCTCCGACGGCCAACTCGGGACGCGGATCGCCACCATCCTCATGGAAACCGGCCTGCCGCCGGCGTGCCTGGAGCTGGAACTGACCGAAAGTATCCTGATGCGTGAAGTCAGCGAAGCGATGCAGATTCTCGCCGGGCTGAAAAATCTCGGCCTGAGCATTGCGGTCGACGACTTCGGCACCGGCTACTCATCGCTGAACTACCTCAAGCAGTTCCCGATCGATGTGCTGAAAATCGACCGCACCTTCGTTGATGGCCTGCCGTCGGGTGAGCAGGATGCGCAGATTGCCCGCGCGATCATCGCCATGGCCCACAGCCTCAATCTAGCGGTCATCGCCGAGGGCGTGGAAACCCACGAGCAGCTCGACTTCCTGCGTGAGCATGGTTGCGATGAGGTTCAGGGGTATCTGTTCGGGCGGCCGATGCCGGCGAGCCGGTTTGAAGCGCAGTTCAGCAATGATGCGTTGTTCATGTTTGACTGAGACCTTTGATCGTTCGTGGGAACGATCACCTATCACCGCGGGACACGATCACCGCTGATCCCAGCATGAACGCCACTTGTCTGCGACATGATGTCCTTTCATATGCCATCTAAAACCCATTGGGTTAGAATGCCCCCCTTTTCTGCCCCGATCCTTGAGGACCGCCATGTTCAGCCGTGATTTGACTATTGCCAAGTACGACGCCGATCTTTTTGCCGCCATGGAGCAAGAAGCTCAGCGCCAGGAAGATCACATTGAGCTGATCGCTTCGGAAAACTACACCAGCCCTGCGGTGATGGAAGCTCAAGGCTCGGTATTGACCAACAAGTACGCCGAAGGCTACCCAGGCAAGCGCTACTACGGTGGTTGCGAGTTTGTCGACGTGGTCGAGCAACTGGCCATCGATCGTGCAAAAGAACTGTTTGGCGCCGATTACGCCAACGTTCAGCCGCACGCCGGTTCGCAAGCCAACAGCGCCGTTTACCTGGCTCTGCTGCAAGCGGGCGACACCCTCCTGGGCATGAGCCTGGCTCATGGCGGTCACCTGACCCACGGCGCCAGCGTTTCCTCCTCAGGCAAGCTGTACAACGCCGTTCAGTACGGCATCGACGGCAACGGCCTGATCGACTACGACGAAGTCGAGCGTCTGGCCGTTGAGCACAAGCCAAAAATGATCGTGGCCGGTTTCTCTGCTTACTCGCAGATCCTGGACTTCCCGCGTTTCCGCGAGATCGCTGACAAAGTCGGCGCCTACCTGTTCGTCGACATGGCCCACGTGGCCGGTCTGGTCGCCGCTGGCGTCTACCCGAACCCGGTGCCGTTCGCTGACGTCGTGACCACCACCACGCACAAGACCCTGCGCGGTCCACGTGGCGGTTTGATCCTGGCTCGCGCCAACGCCGACATCGAGAAGAAGCTGAACTCCGCGGTATTCCCGGGCGCCCAGGGTGGCCCGCTGGAGCACGTGATCGCCGCCAAAGCGATCTGCTTCAAGGAAGCGCTGCAGCCTGAGTTCAAGACTTACCAGCAACAAGTGGTGAAGAACGCCAAGGCCATGGCCGGCGTGTTCATCGAGCGCGGTTTCGACGTGGTATCGGGCGGTACTGAAAACCACCTGTTCCTGCTGTCGCTGATCAAGCAGGAAATCTCCGGTAAAGACGCCGACGCCGCTCTGGGCAAGGCTTTCATCACCGTGAACAAGAACTCCGTGCCAAACGATCCACGCTCCCCGTTCGTCACATCCGGCCTGCGCTTCGGCACTCCGGCCGTGACCACTCGTGGCTTCAAGGAAGCAGAGTGCAAAGAGCTGGCCGGCTGGATCTGCGACATCCTGGCTGACCTTTCCAACGAAGCGGTGATCGACGCCGTTCGCGAGAAAGTCAAAGTCATCTGCAAGAAGCTGCCGGTGTACGGCGCTTAATAAGCCGGGCGAAAGACTGTAATCAGTTGATCGATAAAAAATGCCTACATCAAACGATGTGGGCATTTTTTTGCGCTGATTATCGCCACAACATAACAACAGCCGAAACGTTCACCTCTAATACAGTTACACTTTCACCCTTCAAACCTTGCAACAAATGCAGCACTACACGGCAACTAAAAAAATCTAACATCAATCCTGCGATATTTAACTACCCCATAAAAAACAAAGGATTGTTTATGAACATCAATATTGAAAAATCGTTTACCGCCAAACTCAGGATGATTGACCACGATGTAAACGTTCTTGAGGTGCTGTACGGCGAACCCATCATGGTCACAGTGACCTTGTTCAGCGGAGGATTTTTCGCCGGAGCACCCCAGACCAGTGATCACTCTAGCCTGCTCGGCATGCGCCCGAAAGGCCAAGGCAAAACCATCGAATCCTTAAAGCTGCATTTTGGACATACGGATGACGGCTATATTATTTCCATCAACAATAAAGGCATCTATCACAACAAGATAATATGCGCAGGCGCATTGGATCTTCTTGGCGCGAAAGATCCCGACACGACTGACCCTACAATATTTACCCTCACCGACCATCGCAACAACGTCATTACGCTTGACGACATTTCCGCGCCCCATCTACCCATCTCAATCAAGTCAGGGGAAAAAAAATATGTTGGAGGATCCAGAATAAGAGGTTCGCGTTATATATACCTCGCCGAAACCGAAGAACAATCAAAGGTAACTTTTGCTTTGAGTATTCTAAAAAAAGGTGTGGCATTGAATTCCTGATTGGTGCGATCGCCAGGCCGGTCATGCCAATTTATCGATTTTCACACAGTGATCTTTGGAGTTACCGGCTCCTGTGTCCACCACGGACCCTGTGGGAGCGGGCTTGCCCGCGATGGCGTCATCCCTGACGCCAACGGTGTTTTAGCCAGCCGCTACCCGCGCAAACCCGTCACGGATTTTCTCTTCCGGCAAATCATCGGCGATGAACACGATCACGCTTTCGCGCGGTTCATCGTCCGCCCATTCGGTGTCCCAATCGAATCCGTATAACTTCAATACGCCCTGAAACACCATGCGCCGCGGCTCACCCTGGATGTTCAACACGCCTTTGTAGCGCAGCAATTGCTTGCCATGGTCTTCCAGCAGTTCGTTCATGAACTCGCTGAGTTTGTCGATATCCAGTGGCTTGTCGGTGCGCAGCACCAGGCTGGAAATACGGTCGATGGACGGCGCTTTGTTGACCGGGCGCAGGCTGACGCCGCCGAGGTCAGCATTGAGATTGAAACCGCGCACATCAAGCAATTCGGCCAGGTCAATCTTGCCGTGCTCGACCACGCGAATCGGTGCGCGACGGTTGATCCGGGTCAGCCGCTCGCTGAGGGCGTTGAACGTCGCCTCGTCCACCAGATCGCGCTTGCTCACCAGTAAGCGGTCGGCGAAACCGATCTGCGCCTGGGCGATGGTTTGAGTCAGATGAGTGTCAGCGTGCGCCGCGTCGACGAGGGTGATGATGCCGTCGAGGATGTAACGCTCGCGCAGCTCTTCATCGATGAAGAACGTTTGCGCCACCGGTGCCGGGTCGGCCAGGCCGGTGCATTCGATCACCAGGCGGTCGAAGACGATTTCGCCGCTGTCCAGGCGCTCGAGCAGCAAGTACAGAGCCTTGGTCAGGTCAGTGTGGATGGTGCAGCAGACGCATCCGTTGGACAGCGTCATCACTTGAACCGGTTCGTCGCCCAGCAGTTGGGTATCGATTCCGGCGTCGCTGAATTCGTTCTCGATCACGGCGATTTTCAGGCCGTGTTCGGCTTTGAGCAGGTGGCGCAACAGCGTAGTTTTTCCCGCGCCAAGGAAGCCACTGAGGATCGTGACGGGAATGGGAGAGGACAAACTGGATCTCCTTCTAATACACAAAAAAATGGGAGCGGTCCTGTGGGAGCGAGCTTGCTCGCGATGGCATCACCACGGTTTTAACGATAAACCGAGTTGCCTGCATCGCGAGCAAGCTCGCTCCCACAAAAAACCGCTCCACATCACATCTGATAACACGCCGTTAGAGGTTCAACAGCACTTCGGCCCACCCTTGCCACCGTAACGAGCTTCTTGGCGTTCCCGGAAGAACATCTCGTAGCTCATCACCGGTTTGTCCGGGTGTTTGGTTTGCATATGCTCGACGTAATTGTCGTAGTCGGGCATCCCGACCATCAGGCGCGCGGCCTGACCGAGGTATTTACCGAGGCGACTCAGGTCATTGAACATGCTGCAATCCTCGATCAAGCGTCCGGCAGAGCCTGGAATGGCGATTCTTTATCCGTACGTTCTTTGGTGCCCCAGGCGGCGATACCGACCTTCAGCGCATAGAACAGGATACTGAATACCACGAACAGGAACAGCGCCGTCAGCGTTGCGTTGGTGTAAGCATTGAAGATCACGTGCTGCATCTGGGTGATGTCCTTGGCCGGGGCGAGGATCTGACCGTTGGCCAGCGCGTCACTGTACTTCTTGGCCAGCGACAGGAAGCCGATCGCCGGGTTGGCATCGAACAGCTTGATGAAACCGGCGGTGGTGGTGCAGATCAGCAACCACACCGCGGGCAGCATGGTGACCCAGACATAGCGTTGGCGTTTCATTTTGATCAGCACAACGGTTGCCAACATCAGTGCGATACCGGCGAGCATCTGGTTGGATATACCGAACAGCGGCCACAAGGTGTTGATGCCACCCAACGGATCAATCACGCCCTGGTACAGCAACCAACCCCACATCGCCACGCAACCAGCAGTCGCGATCAGGTTGGCGGTCCAGGATTCGGTGCGTTTCAGCGCCGGCACGAAGGAACCGAGCAAGTCCTGCAGCATGAAACGGCCGGCACGGGTACCGGCGTCGACGGCGGTCAGGATGAACAACGCTTCGAACAGGATCGCGAAGTGGTACCAGAACGCCATGGTGTTTTCACCCGGCAGGACACTGTGCAGGATCTGCGCGATACCGACCGCCAGGGTCGGCGCACCGCCGGCACGGGCCAGGATGGTGGTTTCACCGATGTCCTTGGCCACCGCCTGCAGCGCTTCCGGCGTAATTGCAAAGCCCCAGCTGCTGACCATCTGCGCGACCGAAACCACGTCACTGCCGACGATGGCCGCCGGGCTGTTCATGGCGAAGTACACGCCTGGCTCGATCACCGACGCGGCAACCATGGCCATGATGGCGACGAAGGATTCCATCAGCATGCCGCCGTAACCGATGTAACGGGCGTTGACTTCGTTATCCAACATTTTCGGTGTGGTACCCGAAGCAATCAGCGAGTGAAAACCCGAGACCGCGCCACAGGCGATGGTAATAAACAGGAACGGGAACAGACCGCCCTTCCACACCGGCCCGGTGCCGTCGATGAACTGGGTCAGCGCCGGCATTTTCAAGTCAGGCATGGTGATCAGGATGCCGATCGCCAACGCCACGATGGTGCCGATTTTGAGAAACGTGGACAGGTAATCACGCGGTGCCAGAATCAGCCAGATCGGCAACACTGCGGCAACAAAACCGTAGCCGATCAGCATCCAGGTGATCTGGATGCCGGTGAAGGTGAACGCTTTGGCCCATACCGGATCGGCAGCCACTTGCCCGCCCAGCCAGATCGAACCCAGCAACAGCAATACGCCAATCACCGAGATTTCACCGATGCGGCCCGGACGGATGTAGCGCATGTAGATGCCCATGAACATCGCGATCGGGATGGTCGCCATGACCGTGAAAATCCCCCAAGGGCTTTCAGCCAGGGCTTTCACGACGATCAGCGCCAGCACCGCGAGGATGATGACCATGATCAGGAAGCAGCCAAACAGCGCGATGGTGCCGGGGATGCGGCCCATTTCTTCACGAACCATGTCGCCGAGGGAACGGCCGTTGCGGCGGGTGGACATGAACAGGACCATGAAGTCCTGAACGGCACCGGCCAGCACCACGCCGGCAATCAGCCACAGCGTACCGGGCAAATAACCCATCTGCGCCGCCAGGACCGGACCGACCAGCGGCCCCGCGCCAGCGATGGCTGCAAAGTGGTGACCGAAGAGGATGTGTTTGTTGGTGGGGACGTAGTCCAGACCATCATTGTTGAGTACGGCGGGGGTGGCACGATTGGGGTCGAGTTGCATCACCTTGTTGGCGATGAACAGGCTGTAGTAACGATAGGCAACCAGATAAATGGCCACGGCAGCGACCACAATCCACAAGGCGTTGATCGCCTCACCTCGGCGCAATGCCACCACACCAAGGGCGCACGCACCTACGATTGCCAGCAGCAGCCAGGGTAAGTGGCGTAGCAGGCTATTATTGTTTTTCATTTTATGATTCCAGCCAGGGTGGACAAGAAAGACAGCCATCCCGAGTTTAGCTCGCCTGACGGCAAAGGCCATACCCCCGACATTGATCCAGACACTGTCTTGGCTGGCAGGTTTTGCCAATGCGGGTCTATAGTCAGCGAACCTTTTCGAGGATTGCGCCATGAGCGAGCACCCTGCCGATCGCCGCCGCTTCAAACGTATTGCGTTCGATGCCCGAACCGAGCTGAGCCAGGGGGAGTTCATCTGGCCGGTGAAGCTGATTGACCTGTCGCTCAAGGGACTGTTGATCGAGAAGCCCGAGCCTTGGCTGGGTAATCGGGAGTGGCATTTCCTGGTCGATATTCATCTCAACGAAGACGTCGAGATCAAGATGGATGTGATGTTGACCCACGATGACCATGGCCAGCTCGGATTTGTCTGCAAACACATCAGCCTGGAATCCATCGAACGCCTGCGGCGGTTGATTGAGTTCAACCTGGGGGATCCCGAGGAACTGGAACGCGAACTGGGCGCCCTGATCGAAATCTGAATACCGGCGCCATGCCAAATAGATGGGGGAGCGAGCTCCGCTATCGCGAGCAAGCTCGCTCCCACAGGACTTATTCGAACAACGCGTCCAACGCCTGTTCCAGCCGGGTTACGGCAATAATCTGCAACCCCGGCGGCGCTTCTTTCGGCGCATTGCCCTTGGGCACGATGGCGCGTTTGAAGCCGTGTTTAGCGGCTTCTTTCAAGCGTTCCTGGCCACTTGGCACCGGGCGTACCTCGCCGGAAAGCCCGACTTCGCCGAACACCAGTAGATCATGGGGCAGTGGCCGGTTGCGCAAACTGGACATGACCGCTGCCATCAGCGCCAGGTCGGATGCTGTTTCCAGCACCTTCACCCCGCCAACCACATTGAGAAACACGTCCTGATCGTGGGTCGGAATGCCGCCGTGACGGTGCAATACCGCCAGCAACATGGCCAAGCGGTTCTGATCCAGCCCCAGGGTGACCCGACGCGGGTTGGCCAGATGACTGTCATCGACCAATGCCTGCACCTCGACCAACATCGGCCGCGTGCCTTCCCACGTTGCCATGACCACACTGCCCGGCACTTCTTCCTGCGCACGGGTGAGAAAAATCGCCGACGGATTAGAGACTTCTTTCAGGCCCTTGTCGGTCATGCCGAACACACCCAGCTCGTTCACCGCGCCGAAACGGTTCTTCACCGCCCGCAGCAGACGCAAACGCCCATCGGACTCGCCTTCGAAATACAGCACGGTATCAACCATGTGCTCCAGCACTCGCGGCCCCGCCAATGCGCCTTCTTTGGTCACGTGGCCGACCAGGAAAATCGCTGTGCCGCTCTGCTTGGCATAGCGCACCAGCAACGCCGCACTTTCCCGAACCTGCGACACGCCGCCCGGTGCAGATTGCAGCTGCTCGGTGAAGATCGTCTGGATCGAATCGATCACCATCACCTTGGGTTTTTCCTGCCGGGCGGTGGCGATGATGGTTTCGATGCAGGTTTCGGTCATCACCCGCAGTTGATCCTGAGGCAAGCCGAGACGGCGGGCGCGCATGGCCACTTGCTGCTGGGATTCTTCGCCGGTGACGTACAGGGCCGGCATGACTTTGGCGAGGTTGCACAAGGTTTGCAGCAGAATGGTCGATTTGCCGATGCCGGGATCACCGCCGATCAGCACCACCGAGCCGTCTACCAGACCACCGCCCAGCACCCGATCGAGCTCGCTGGAGGCCGTGGAAAAACGCGGGATTTCTTCGACGCTGACTTCAGCCAGGGTCCTGATCTGTGCCTGCTGGCCGGTCCAACCGGTGCGACCGCTGGGTGCTGCGGCACCACCACTCTCCACCATGGTTTCGGTCAGCGTGTTCCAGGCCCCACACTCGCCGCACTGGCCAGCCCACTTGGGGAAGGTTGAGCCGCACTCGGTGCAGCCGTACATGCGCTTGGCCTTGGCCATCTGAACTCCCGGCAAAAAAACGCGATGATAGCTCAGCTGGAGCGGATCAGCGCGGCGCCGCGTTGCGGATTTGACCGCTGGCCAGACGCGCGGCGCTGTTGCCCAGCGGATCCTCGGCGTAAAGGTCCGCCCCCTTGGCTTTGAGCGCGTCGAGCAACTCAAATCGCTTGAACAATCCGGCGTACATCGCTGCGGTCTGCCCGGCGCCATTACGTTGATCGGGGCTGCAATTGGCCGCTAACAAGGTTCGAGCAATCTGTACTTCGCCCTTGAAAATCGCGCCCATTAGCGCCGTGTTGCCACGCAGGTCCTGAGCACAAGCGTCCGCCCTGGCAGCGAGCAATTGGTCCACTGCCGCACTCTGCCCGTGATAAGCCGCCAGAATCAGTGCGGTGTAACCTTTGCTATCGCGAGTATCGAGGGAGTATCCAGCCTCGATGAAGGTCTCGAGCATCGGCACATCGCCGCGACGGGCAGCATCGAAGTAGTAGTCCTGCAATTGGGCTTTCAGCGCAGCAGGATCTTTCGTGATTTGCGTGGCCGGCCCGGCGAACACGCCGAACGGCAGACACACCAGAAAAAAAGACAGATAGAAACGCATGACAAGGCTCCCTGGCCAGACGGGACCTCGCATGAGGCCCCGCTTCAGGTTGAAAAATCAGTCGACCAGTTTGGCCGCCAGCGCCTTGACCCGGCTCAGATCCCCCATGGCAACCTTGGTCACCCCGGTCCCGTACTCCGGGTCGGCCTTATAGAGGAAGGACAGCATGATGTGTTTGCTCTCATCATCGCTGGTGACCAGCGAACCACCGAAGCTCTCAATCAGGTCCTTGCGTTCTTTCTTGCTGAAGGAGCGATACAGATCGCCGGCTTGCTTGAAGTTTTGTTCACGCTGAATCTTCGCCTGCTGCGTGCTGCCCGACAGCGCCGATTGGCTGTAGCGTGCGGTTTGCAGCTCTTCACGAGGCAGCAAACGGCTTGGCTGGTAATTCACCCCAGTGCTGCTGTGGCCGATGTTCATTGCGCCGTCCTGATTGCCGTTGTTTACCGCAATCTTTGGAGCATTGATCGGCAACTGCATCGCATTGGCCCCCAGGCGATACAGTTGCGTATCGGCATAAGAGAACACTCTACCCTGCAACAATCGGTCTTCCGAAGGTTCGATACCGGGAACAAGATTGGTCGGCGCCATGGCAACTTGTTCCGTTTCCTGGAAGACATTCGCAGGATTACGGTTCAAGACCATCTGTCCAACTTTTCGCTCTGGAACGCCGGGCCAAATCTTGGTCGCGTCCAATGGATCGAAATCAGACTTGTACAAATCCTGAGGATTTAAAACCTGGACGTACAAATCCCACTTCGGAAAGTCACC
Source organism: Pseudomonas sp. Hz4 (assembly GCF_054898165.1). Lineage (NCBI taxonomy): Bacteria > Pseudomonadati > Pseudomonadota > Gammaproteobacteria > Pseudomonadales > Pseudomonadaceae > Pseudomonas > Pseudomonas sp. Hz4. The sequence goes on from NZ_CM142719.1 coordinate 5,305,622, forward strand.
TTTATTAATATGAGCCACCAAGTCGTTTGTCATATGACTGTAGTCTTTACCTTGAACCTTGGTCACCGCTTTCGGATCTAGATTATTAATTCCCTGCAAACTTTTCCAGTGGAACTTCACGTAGTGAACGTCACCCTTGGCGCTAATTAACTTATAGGCGTGAACACCATTACCATCCATTTCCCGATAACTGGCCGGCGTACCGGAGTTAGAGTACAACTCGGTCAGGGTACGAGTCGCTTCCGGAACATGCGAGAAGAAATCGAAACGACGGGCGTCGTCGTCGAGGTTGGTACGCGGGTCAGGCTTGAAGGCATGGACCATGTCCGGAAACTTGATGGCGTCACGGATGAAGAAAGTCGGGAAATTGTTGCCGACCAGGTCCCAATTGCCGTCCGCAGTGTAGAACTTGGTGGCGAAACCGCGAGGATCACGCAGGGTTTCCGGCGAATGGTTGCCGTGGACCACCGCCGAAAAGCGTACAAACACCGGAGTGTTCTGGCCAGCAGCGAATACCTTGGCCTTGGTCAGATCGCTGAGGTCGTCAATCACGCTGAAGGTGCCATGGGCGCCGGTGCCGCGGGCATGCACTACTCGCTCAGGAATGCGTTCACGGTCAAAGCGCTGGAGCTTCTGGATCAATTGCACGTCTTGCAGCAACACTGGGCCAGTCGCGCCAGCGGTTTGCGAGTTCTGATTGTCGCCCACCGCGGCACCGTTATCGCGCGTCAGGGTTGCTGCGTTGACGGAGAAGGACAGCAGACTGGCGGTCAAAACGCCAAGGGTGCGCCGATGTGAAAAAGCCCCGAGGCCAATGGTCGAATTCATTTCAGGTTCCTCTGTTTTTTAAGGCGCAATCCAAGTGCGCTTTTCAGAGGTTAGAGGGCGAAGCCGCAGAACATAAATAGAAAGAACGTAACGCTATGATTTAGAATTTTATGTGGATAATCAGCTGGTTAACGCGTATTTCGCGCGCGATTGATGCCACTTTGCAAACTAATTACCGACAAATGTGTCGATAACAACGAGCATTGTAAGAAGGTGTTTCGAGCAAGACCCGTTTTGCTGATTTACACTGCGCCCACCAACCTCATCTGTAACAAGGAAATAACCTATGGGCGTGATAACTGAGTTCAAGGCCTTCGCGGTCAAAGGTAACGTGGTCGACATGGCCGTCGGCATCATCATCGGTGCCGCCTTCGGCAAAATCGTTTCATCGTTTGTCGGCGATGTGGTGATGCCACCCCTCGGCCTGCTGATCGGAGGGGTGGATTTCAGTGACCTGGCCATCACGCTCAAGGCCGCCAACGGCGATATCCCGGCGGTAATGGTGGCGTACGGTAAATTCATCCAGAGCATGATTGACTTCATCATCGTCGCCTTCGCGATCTTCATGGGCGTCAAAGCCATCAACCGTCTGAAACGCGAAGAGGCCGTTGCGCCAACGCTACCGCCGGTTCCGACCAAAGAAGAGGTGCTGTTGGAAGAGATCCGCGATCTGCTCAAGGCCCAGAACAATCGGCCCTGAACGCTTTTGTGAAACAAGAATCGGCGCCCTTGAGGCGCCGCTTTTTTTACCAGTAGTTTTCCACCGCCACTTGCCCGGGCCGTCGGCTGAGGCTCAAGTGCATGTGGCGCTGTTTGAGCAACTTGCGCGTGTCATCGATCATCTGCGGATTGCCGCAGAGCATGATCCGCGAATGCTCGGCCGTCAGCACCACACCTGCCGTCTGCTCCAGCTCGCCATTTTCGATCAGCGTCGTAATCCGGCCACTCAGGGCCCCAGGATGCTGCTCGCGAGTGACGGTAGTGATGAACTGCAGCTTGTGAGCAAACTCCGCTAAATAGTCGCGCTGCGCCAACCCGCTGATGAGCTCCTGATACGCCAGCTCCCCGGCTTCGCGCACGCTGTAGACCAAGATGATTCGTTCGAATTTCTCCCAAACCTCGAAGTCCTGCAGGATCGACAGAAACGGCGCCAGACCGGTGCCTGTGGATAACAGCCAGAGATCACGGCCGTCGACAAAGCGATCGAGCGTCAGATAGCCAAAGGCCTGGCGTTCGACCAGTAGCGTATCGCCGACGCCCAGCCGACTCAGCTCACTGGTGAACTCCCCCTCCGGCACCACAATGGAAAAGAATTCGAGGAATTCGTCATAGGGCGACGACACCATGGAATAGGCGCGCCATACCGTGCTGCCGTCAGCCTTGGTAACGCCCAACCGGGCGAATTGCCCGGCACGAAAACGAAAACCCGGATCCCGGGTGGTGCGCAGGGTGAACAGGCTGGGGGTCAGCGGCTGGACGTCGAGCAAGGTCTGACGAGTGAACTTTTCTGCACTGGCGGTCATGGGGCGCTCCATTCAACAGATAGCTACAGTGTCCCGCAAAGCGGCTGGCTTAAACACCGATGATTTGTAGTGGCTTTAACCAAGTACGCTCACTCTCAATAACCTCATATAAACGATTTAATACTAACCGCTCAGTTAACTCAAAATTACAAAGCCAATGATATGAAGCCGCGACAACCTGCTATCCATCCCCGTGCCGCTAAACGTTAGAACCAGAAACTTGTTTAACAAACGCAAGCAACGCGAAAAATTCTCAACACTTATGTAGGAATCATCCTACACTCGCTTCGTGCCGGATTGGATCCAATACCCCCCCCCAGGCAATTTCACAAATGGAGAGACAAGATGGAGAGGTGGAAGGAATCACAACTCAACCAATTATCGCGTGCAACGGAGATTGATACCGCCTACCGGATTTCACTTGGATTCGCGAAAAATATAGGCTTTAAATTTTTCGCCTTTTCAACAACATACCAAACAAAAGCTGACCAGTTTAATACTGTTCAGCTCAACAACTACCCTACAGACTGGAACATTGAATATGAACAAAAAAAATTCAGCGCGATAGATCCAGTAGTGGCTCATTGCAATCGCTCCAGATTGCCTGTTCTTTGGAGTGAAGAACTGTTTTCCAAAACTCCGTGGTTATGGGACGCGCTCGAAAAACAAGGATTGCAGCACGGCTGGTCACAATCCATCCATGACGAGGAAAGCGATCATTGCAGCATTCTGAGCCTGGCCAGAAGCCATTGCCCGATCACTGCGTTTGAGCTGTACGAAAATCTCGGTTTTTCAGTGTTCATCGGGCGCCATCTTCATGCGTTGATCACGCAGACACTGCCCAAGAAATCTGCAAAGCCCTGCGCACCGCATTTGACCCCCCGCGAAATCGATGTATTGAAACTGGCGGCTGTGGGTAAGACTGCGTATGAGAGTGCGATAATCCTCAACCTCAGTGCACGCACGGTCAATTTCCATGTGCAAAGCGCGATTCTGAAACTGGGGGTCTTTAACAAGATTTCGGCAGTGCTCGCCGCCACCAAGGAAGGCTTCCTCAACACCAGCGCGATACGTTGACCCAAAAAACCTACAAGTAATCCAAAAGAAAAAAACGTACCATTTGCGGTCTTTCTTGAGTGATGACGTGTGAACCTTCACGACGCAGTACACTCGGACGGTCTCGCCCGCTACAACGCCCCCGGGGCGCGGGACACCCGTTGATGACCCCTGTTGATTATCCAGAGCCCGCCTCATGCCCTTGCTCGAAACACCCTTCGCTCGACTTGACCTGATCCGCCAGCCCGACCAGCAGAACGAACCGCTGCAGGCGTTTGATGCCGCAGACGAATACCTGCTCAATCATCTGGCTGACCAACAGCCCTCGGCCGACACTCGGGTTCTGGTACTCAACGACAGTTTTGGCGCATTGGCCGCCAGTCTGGTCGGCAAGGTTCAAGTGACCAGCAGCGGCGACTCCTTCCTGGCCTTTCAGGGGCTGGAAAAGAATCTGGTCCGTAACGGCCAGGCGTTTGATGCGGTGCCAAGCGTACCGGCCAGCGAAGCCATTTCAGGCCCCTTTGACCGGGTACTGATCCGGGTCCCGAAAACCCTCGCCTTGCTGGAAGAGCAATTGATTCGTTTGCAGGAGCAACTCGCGCCGGGTGCTCAGGTGATTGCTGCCGCGATGATCAAGCATTTACCCCGAGCCGCGGGCGATCTGCTGGAACGCTACATCGGCCCGGTGCAAGCGTCGTTGGCGGTGAAGAAGGCTCGGCTTTTGATCGCGACCGCTGACGTCAAAGCGCCCGTCGTGTCCCCCTACCCGACCCGTTATCGACTCGATACACCTGAGATCGAACTGCTCAATCACGCCAATGTGTTCTGCCGCGAAGGGCTGGATATCGGCACGCGAGCGTTTTTGCCGCACCTGCCAAAGAACCTCGGCTCGGCAAGGGTCGCCGACCTCGGTTGCGGTAACGGGGTTTTGGCCATCGCCAGCGCCCTACAAAACCCTGATGCCCATTACACCATGGTGGACGAGTCGTTCATGGCCGTGCAATCGGCCGCCGAAAACTGGCGTGCGGCGCTGGGTGACCGGGAAGTGGCTGTACGTGCCGACGATGGTTTGGCGGGTCAGGAACCTCAGTCCCTGGACGTGGTGCTGTGCAATCCACCGTTTCATCAGCAACAAGTCGTCGGCGACTTCCTGGCCTGGCGCATGTTCCAGCAAGCCCGAGAGGCTCTGGTGGTAGGCGGCTCGCTATACATCGTCGGCAACCGTCATCTGGGTTATCACAGCAAGCTCGCGCGGTTGTTCCGCGGCGTCGAGCAAGTGGCGGCCACACCCAAGTTCGTGATCGTTAAAGCCCGCAAGTGACGGGTAAAAAAACCCTTCAATCGGGTAATGCTGTTCATTTAAGAAAATGGATGGCGGCCTGAGAGCCGACCGGGTTTTGATTGTGTACATATCCGTTGCTGCGGTCACGGCCGCCTATGGTTCCGCTTTTACAGCGAGTCACTTGGAAAAACCCCAAGTAACCAAGGGTTCTTGCCCCGCCATTCGGTGCCTCGCCTAGGCTCGACACCGAACGTCAGGGGCAAGAGCCCTTGGTTACTTGGGGTTGGGCGGCATTCCGTATTTCCAAGTGACCCGCCGTAAGGGCGGAACCCTAAGCCGCCGTGACTGCAGAAACGGATATGTACACGATCAACAAAATACAAGCCGGCCGGCTCTTTAATGACCCGCCCCCTCGCTACGCCTGTGTGTGTGTGTGTGTGTGTGTGCCTGAAACCTCGAGCTTAAGTGAACAGCATCACTCCCATCAGGAGGGTTGTAAATCCGTGCCGCAAGGCAACGGGATGGGATTAGGTGTCAAACATCAGTGGGTCGTCAGGCCCGCGGCATTCATGAACATGCGCATCAGGCTGGCTACGATGAACAGCGCCACAACGCTGCCGGTCCAGATCATCGCCAGCCAGCCGAGTCGCTGCCAGAGCGGCTTTTTCTCTGCTGCTTCGATTTCCTGCAAGGAATGTTTACGCGCCATCATCGCAATCTCCTCTGAAATGGCGCAGGTATCATCACTGCGCCGCTGTCGCGTGTTTAGTGGTAACCGTCTTCGTGGGTCACCTTGCCGCGGAACACGTAGTAGCTCCAGAAGGTGTAACCCAGGATGAACGGGATGATGAACAGCGTGCCCACCAGCATGAAGCCCTGGCTTTGCGGCGGTGCGGCGGCGTCCCAAATCGAGATCGACGGCGGCACGATGTTTGGCCACAAGCTGATGCCCAGGCCGCTGTAGCCCAGGAAGATCAGCACCAGCGTCAGCAGGAACGGCGTGTAGTTCGCATGGCGAGCCACCGCGCGGATCAAGCCGTACATGGTCACCAGCACCAGAATCGGCACCGGCAGGAACCAGAACAGATTCGGCAGGGTAAACCAGCGAGACGCGATGTCAGCGTGGGCCAGGGGAGTCCAGATGCTGATGATACCGATCACCGCCAGCACCACGAAGGCCAGTGGTCGTGCCAGGTCATGCATCTGCTCCTGCAACTTGCCTTCGGTCTTCATGATCAGCCAGGTGCAGCCAAGCAGCGCGTAAGCCACCACCAGCGCTGCGCCACAGAACATTGTGAACGGCGTGAACCAGTCCAGTGAGCCGCCGGCAAACTGACGGTTGACCACTGGAAATCCATCGATGAACGCCCCCAACGCCACGCCCTGGAAGAAGGTGGCGGCGATTGAGCCACCGATGAACGCCTTGTCCCAGAGATGGCGTTTGTCGTCCTTGGCCTTGAAGCGGAACTCGAAGGCCACGCCGCGGAAGATCAGCCCGATCAGCATAAAAATCAGCGGCAGGTACAACGCCGAGAGCACCACCGAATACGCCAACGGGAAGGCACCGAACAACGCCGCACCACCCAGTACCAGCCAGGTTTCGTTACCGTCCCAGACCGGCGCGACGGTGTTCATCATCACGTCACGGTCGGTCTTGCCCGGGATGAACGGGAAAAGAATCCCGATCCCCAAGTCGAAACCGTCCATGACCACGTACATCATGATGCCGAAGATGATGATCACGGCCCAGATCAGCGGAAGATCAATACCCATGATTCAAATCTCCTTGGTCAGGCTGGGGCTGTGATCGCCGTCACCGTTGTCATCGGCGGCGGACAGCGGCCGGGCCGGTGTGCGTTTCTTGCCTGGACCGCCCTCGGGCGTTTCCTTGCCTTCGTCGATCTTCGGCCCTTTGCGCACCAGGCGCATCATGTAGCCCAGACCGGCACCGAACAGCGCAAAATAGACCACGACGAACATGATCAACGTGATGCTCATCTGCATGAAGCTGTGATTGGACGACGCATCCGCCGTACGCATCAAGCCGTACACCACCCATGGCTGACGACCGATTTCAGTGGTGAACCAACCGGCGAGAATCGCGATCAGGCCGGACGGGCCCATCCACAATGCCAGGTACAGGAATGGCCGCGAGGTATAGAGCTTGTCGCGTTTGCGCAGCCACAGGCTCCACAACCCGGTAAAAATCATCAGGAAACCCAGGCCGACCATGATCCGGAACGACCAGAACACGATGGTCGAATTAGGTCGGTCTTCAGGCGGGAAGTCCTTGAGCGCCGGCACCTGCTTGTCCAGCGAGTGCGTGAGGATCAGGCTGCCCAGATACGGAATCTCTACCGCGAATTTGGTCCGCTCTTCTTTCATGTCCGGCCAGCCGAACAGGATCAGTGGGGTCGGTTCATCACCGTGGTTTTCCCAGTGCCCTTCAATCGCGGCGATTTTTGCAGGCTGATGCTCAAGCGTATTCAGCCCGTGAAAGTCACCGATGACTGCCTGAATCGGCGCCACGATCAACGCCATCCACATGGCCATCGAGAGCATGGTGCGGATCGCCGGGTTGTCCTTGCCGCGCAGCAAATGCCAGGCCGCCGAGGAACCGACGAAGAAGGCGGTCGCGACGAACGCCGCCGTCGACATGTGCAACAGGCGGTAAGGAAACGACGGGTTGAAGATCACCGCCAGCCAGTCCACCGGAATCACCTGGCCATTGACGATTTCGTAGCCCTGCGGGGTCTGCATCCAGCTGTTGGAGGCAAGAATCCAGAAGGTCGAGATCAGGGTGCCGATGGCCACCATCACCGTGGCGAAGAAGTGCAGATTGCGCCCGACCTTGTTCCAGCCGAACAGCATGACGCCGAGGAAACCGGCTTCGAGGAAGAAAGCAGTCAGTACTTCATACGTCAGCAACGGCCCGGTCACCGAGCCGGCGAAGTCCGAGAAGCGGCTCCAGTTGGTGCCGAACTGATAGGCCATGACGAGCCCGGAAACCACACCCATTCCGAAGTTGACGGCAAAGATCTTCGACCAGAAGTGGTACAGATCGCGGTACGTGTCGTTATTGGTTTTCAGCCACAGGCCTTCGAGCACCGCCAGGTAACTCGCCAGGCCAATGGTGATGGCGGGAAATAGAATGTGAAACGAAATAGTGAACGCGAACTGAATCCGGGCGAGATCAAGTGCCTCCAAACCGAACATAAGTCTTCCTCTGTCAGGTAATACCGGCTGAAGGCTTGTGGCCTACACCCACTGCCCCCACGGATATGGAGTGTGGCGAATTTGAATTCGTTCTTTTTTTACAAACATCACAACGTAGGGAGTCTGGCCAACTGGCCTGCGGATCATTTCCACGAACGGTCTTGATCTGGATCAAGCAACGCTAAAAGAGTAGTCCCATTTTTGACGATGGACGGTGTGGTCTTTTGCCGCGTGACAGGTTGCCTCACGGGTATGGCAATCACTGGCAACACATCCCCCTGTGGGAGCGGGCTTGCTCGCGAAGCGGTGTGTCAGGCAACAGATTAGTGACTGATACGCCGCCATCGCGAGCAAGCTCGCTCCCACAAGGTGATTCTCCGTTTCGCGATCGGTGTCTAGCTAACGAAATTTCCCGACCCTGCAACTTTTGGTTACAGCTTGGTGATAATCTCGACCCTCCCCTCGCTCAAGACCTGCCTTCAGATGCCCAGCCAAGCGCCCTTGCTGTTACGTCATCACCGCCCGTTTATCGCGTTCTGGCTGGCTCGGGTGTTTACCGCCAGCGGTTTTCAGATGCTCACGGTGGCCATTGGCTGGAACCTCTACCAACTGACCGGCAATGTGCTCGATCTGGGCCTGGTCGGTTTGGTGGAGTTCGCCCCGCGAGTGCTGTTCATGCTGCACACCGGGCATGTCGCCGACCGCTATGACCGACGCAAGGTCGCGGCGATCTGTCAGGCGCTGCAAGCGCTGATCGCCTTGGCGCTGGCCATCGGCAGCGCAACCGACCATGTCACCCGGGAAATGATCTTCATCCTCGCGTTTCTGCTCGGTGCCGCGCGCTCCTTCGAGATGCCGACCACTCAGGCCCTGCTGCCGAGCATCGTGCCCAGCGCACTGTTTCCGCGCGCCGTCGCCGCCGCCCAATCCGCACAGCAATCAGCGACCATCGTCGCCCCGGCGTTGGGCGGTTTGCTTTACGCCTTTGGCGGCGTCTGGGTCTATGGCCCGACGGTGATCCTCTACATCATCGCCTGCATGCTGATGCTCAACCTGCCCGCCCGGCAAACACCGTTGAACAAGGGCAAGGCCACCCTGGACTCGTTGCTGGCGGGCATCCGTTTCATTCGCAGTCGCCCGGACATTCTCGGGGCGATTTCCCTGGATCTGTTTGCCGTCCTGCTCGGTGGCGCGACGGCGTTGCTGCCGGTGTTCGCCAAGGACATTCTGCTGACCGGCCCCTGGGGACTGGGCCTGTTGCGTTCGGCGCCGGCAGTCGGTGCGCTGCTGATGTCGCTGTACCTGGCGAGATTTGCCGTGGAGCGCAAAGTCGGACGGGTCATGTTCACCGCTGTGGGCGTTTTCGGCGTCGCGACCATTGCGTTCGGCCTGTCAACCTCGTTCTGGTTTTCCCTGGCGGTGTTAGTGGTGTTGGGCGCGGCGGACATGATCAGCATGGTGATCCGCGCCTCCTTCGTGCAACTGGAAACCCCGGATGAAATGCGCGGCCGGGTCAGCGCCGTAAACGGTCTGTTCATCGGCGCATCGAACCAGTTGGGCGAGTTTGAATCCGGCTTGACCGCCCATTGGTTCGGCACCGTGCCGGCGGTGGTCATGGGCGGCATCGGCACGCTGGTGGTCACCGGAGCCTGGATCAAACTGTTCCCGACCCTGGCCAACCGCGACCGCATGCATGTGCCGGCGGAAGAAGCCAGGGTCTAAAGGAGTTTGTCCAAGGTGATGGGGAAGTCCCGCACCCGCTTTCCGGTGGCGTGATAAATGGCATTGGCCACCGCCGCCGCGACCCCGACGATACCTATTTCACCCACGCCCTTGGAACCCAGGGCGTTGACGATCTCATCGTATTCTTCGACAAACAGCACATCAATGTCGCCGACGTCGGCGTTTACCGGAATGTGATACTCGGCCAGGCTGTGGTTCATATGACGGCCCAGCGCGTGGTCAGTTTGTGTTTCTTCGTGTAACGCCATGCCGATGCCCCAGACCACACCGCCAAGGATCTGGCTACGAGCCATTTTCGGGTTGACCACTCGCCCCGCGGCGATGGCGCTGACCACCCGACGGACCTTCACCGTCCCCAAATCCTCGTCCACTGATACCTCGACGAACACCGCCGAATGAGTCGCAGTGGCGTAGGCTTCGCGTTTTTTGTCAGGCTCGGCGTCCACCTGAACATCGAGCGTTTCTTCGTTGCTGTCTCGGGCCAGGTCAGCCAGCGATACCTGCACTTCGCCGAAGGACAGTTGGCCGTCTTCGAAAACCGCCTGCTCCGAGGTCACGCCACTGAATGCCGGTTGCGTCTGCCGCGCTACGGTGATCAACTTTTCCTTTAATGCCTCGCAGGCCTGCTGGACTGCGGTGCCTACCGACGAAACAGTGAACGAACCGCCCTGCAATGGCGCGGTCGGTAATGAAGAATCGCCGAGAACAAAAGTGACATCCTTCAGCGAAACGCCCGACGCCTGGGCGGCGATTTGCGTCATCACCGTGTAGGTTCCAGTGCCGATGTCTGTCGTCGCGCTGCTGACTGTCAGTTTGCCGTTGTGATCGAGGCTGGCCTTGGCGCTGGCCTTCTGTTGCATCGCCTCCCAGACACCGCCGGCCATGCCCCAACCGACCAACTGCCGGCCCTGGCGCATGCTGCGGGGCTCGGCATTGCGTTTTTCCCAGCCGAAGCGTTTCGCGCCTTGGGCATAACACTCGCGCAGCGCCTTGCTGGAATACGGTTTGTCTTCGTTCTGATTGCGCTCGGCATAGTTGATCAAGCGCAGTTGCACCGGATCGATCGCCAACGCACAGGCCAGTTCGTCCATCGCACATTCGAGGCCGATCAACCCCAGCGCTGCGCCGGGGGCACGCATGTCCAGTGGCGTGAAAACGTCCAAGGGCAGCAGTTTGTAGGTCAGCAGTACGTTGTCGCAGTGATAGAGCATGCCGCTCCACTCGACGACATGCTCGGTGAAATCTTCAAAACGCGAGGTCTGGCCGATGGCGGTATGAGCGACCGCCAGCAAGCGGCCGCTGGCGGCCGCGCCCAATTGCAGACGCTGCAAGGTGCGTGGCCGATAGCCGAACGTGAACATCTGCTGACGCGTCAGGGTCACCCGCACCGAGCGCTTGAGCGCCAGTGCCGCCATCACCGCCAGGGGTAATTGATACTGTGGACGCAGGCCAGAGCCGAATGCGCCGCCGACATAAGCAGCGAAAATCCGGACGTGCTCTTTATCCAGACCGAAGACCTTTTGCACGTACGACTGACAGTTCTGCGTGCCCTGAGTCTTGTCATGGATATGCAAACTGCCATCGGCCTGATACAGCACCGTACTGGCGTGAGGCTCCATCGGGTTGTGGTGTTCGATCGGCGTGCTGTAGTTCAGATCCAGGCTGATGGCCGCGCTGGCAAATTCAGCCTGAAAATTCCCACGGGGTTTGGGGAGTTCGGCGGGTGCCGGACGGGCTTCGCCTTGCAGGGTCAGCAAATCGGTCTGATGAGATTCGGCTTCGTATTCGATCACGACCAACGAACCGGCATACCGCGCCAACTCAAGATTGTCGGCAACGATCAAGGCCAATGGCTGACCGTTGAATAGGACCCGGTCGTTGTACAACGGGCGAAACGGCGAGCCTTTGGCCGAGTCGGCGTCTTCATAGTCTTTGTCATAACTGGCGATTTTCGGCCGGCTCGTGTGATCGATCACCGCGACCACGCCAGGCAGCGCCAGGGCCTGGGACGCATCAATGCGAGTCACCCGACCGCAGGCGATACGACTGGAAACCACGCTACCGTGAAGCAGCCCTTCCTCGGGAAACTCTGCGGCATAACGAGCCTGGCCGGTCACTTTGAGCTGACCGTCGACGCGATCCAGCGGCTGCCCAATTGGCTTGGTATCAGTATTCATGACGCTTGCCCTCCCAGCGCGGCATCGCTCAGTGCGCGGATGATGGCCCGGCGCGCCAGTTTGACTTTAAAAGCGTTGTGTTCGAGAGGTTCGGCGTTTTGCAGCAGGGCATCGGCGGCGGCGCTGAAGGTTTCGTGGCTGACCGCCTTACCGGCCAGCCAACTCTCCACCGCCTTGTCGCGCCAGGGTTTGTGTGCCACGCCGCCGAGGACCAGCCGCGCCTCGCGAATGATCGGCCCGGTCATGTCGAGCGCCGCAGCCACCGAGACCAATGCAAAAGCATAAGACGCGCGATCACGGATCTTCAGGTAATGGCTGTGCGCGGGAAAACCCGTGGCGGGCAACTCGATGGCGGTAATCAGTTCATCGTCGGCCAGTTGGTTGTCGCGCTCGGGAGCATCGCCAGGCAAACGGTGGAAATCGGCGAACTCGATGGCACGCGCTCCACCGCGACCTTGCACATGGACCACGGCCTCCAGAGCAGCCAAGGCCACACACATGTCGGAGGGATGCGTGGCGACGCACTGCGCACTGGCGCCGAAGATGGCGTGGATTCGGTTCAGGCCGTCCCGCGCCGGACAACCGCTCCCAGGCTCGCGTTTGTTACACGGCACATTGGCGTCGTAGAAGTAGTAGCAGCGAGTGCGTTGCAGCACGTTGCCGCCAGTGCTGGCCATATTGCGCAGTTGCGGCGACGCGCCGGCCAGGATTGCCTGGGACAACAGCGGATAGCGCTGTTCGATCAGCGGGTGCCAGGCCAGGTCCGCGTTGCTGACCAGAGCGCCGATCAGCAGCCCACCCTTGGTTGTTTCAGTGACCTCACGCAACGGCAGACCGGTGATGTCGATCAAGTGCTCGGGGCGGGTGACATTTTCCTTCATCAAATCCAGCAGATTCGTACCGCCGGCAATGAACCGCGACGCCGGGCCGGCGAGATGAACCGCATCCTGCACCGACTCGGGCTTGCTGTAATGGAAAGGGTTCATTGGCCACCTCCTTGCCCGGCTCGTTGACGGCAGGCAGGCAGGGCCTCTTCGATGGCATCGCGGATGTTGCTGTAGGCACCGCAGCGGCAAAGATTGCCGCTCATCAACTCCTGAATCTGCTCGGTGGTTTGCGCCCGACCTTCGTTGACCAGCCCGACCGCCGAGCAGATCTGACCGGGCGTGCAGTACCCGCATTGAAAGGCATCGTGCTTGATAAAGGCCTGCTGCATCGGGTGCAGCTCGTCACCATTGGCCAAGCCTTCGATCGTGGTCAATTGAGCACCGTCACACATCACCGCCAGCGTCAGGCAGGCATTCACTCGTTTGCCGTTGAGCAATACCGTGCAGGCGCCACACTGACCGTGATCGCAACCTTTTTTCGTACCGATCAGGTCCAGTTGCTCACGCAGCAAGTCCAGCAACGTGGTCCAGGGCAACACCTCAAGCTGACACTCCTGACCGTTGAGGTTCAGGCCTAGCGGATGGCGGACGAATGACGGCTGCGCAGCATCGGGAGTCGTAGCGCTCATAAACACCTCACGGTTGATCGTACGTTCGCGGCGTTTTGGCAAACCGCCGTCATAAGGGGTACGACTTCGGGGTGTAGTGAGCGTTCAAGGGAATTGATTTGTGGCGCGGCGCTACACCACCAACTCCCCCGCCACCGCCGCTCGCGTGGCCTTACCGCAGAGTTGTTCCACCAGCGTCAGGGCGAATTGCAACACCGCCCCTGAACCCTGCGCGGTGATGCAGTTGCCATCGACCACCACCGGTTGATCGACGAAGTTGCAGCCCAACAGTTGATGGCTGGCCGATGGCAGGCAGGTCATACGCCGCTGACGCAGTACGCCAAAGGCTTGCAACGCCAGCGCCGGGGCCTCGGCGATGCCGGCGAACAGGCGTCCGGCCGCGGCCTGATCCTTGAGCAATTGTCGCAGGGGTTGATGGTTCGCCAGATGTTGCGCCCCCACGGCACCGCCGGGCAGGACAATCAGGTCGAACGCCTGGGCCAGCACGTCCACCAGCATCGCATCGGACGTCACACGGGTGCCGCGCGCGCAGGTGAGCATGCGCCGCCGCTCGATGCTGGCTACCACCAGTTCAACCTTGGCGCGGCGCAACACATCAATCAGGGTCACTGATTGCAGGTCATCGATGCCCTCGGCGAGGGTAATCAGAGCTCTAAAGGTCATGGGCGCAGTCCACTGGATGATCTTTAAAGCGTAGTCAGCTTTCCTGCCCCTTGTTCGAACCCGCCGTTACTTGATGTAAAGCTGCGTCGACAGCGTATTGCCTGGCGCGTTGATCGACGTGTTGCTGAAGGTAAATGTGCCTTCCTGCTTGCCGGCCAGATCGAAGACATACAAATAGCCGACGGTTTTTCTCCCGACGGTGCACTCAGTCAGGTTGCCATTATCAAAAGCACAGACCGGGGTGCGGGTGCCGTTCACGTCAAAACCATCCAACCCGACATGTGCCCCGCGGCCGTAGCCGACTTCCAGTACGTAGATTCTGATGTTCGGTCCACTGTGATCGCAGCGTGTTTTCTCCTGCCCCGACGCGATGTCTTCAAAACCGCAGACCGGCGACTCGACCTTGAGTACCTTCACCTGACTCAACGGCGCCGCCGATGCAGCCGAGGCGGTGTGTGCCCCCAGGAACAAGGCGATTGACACTGCGCATACGGCAATCAGACGTCTATTCATGCAATACATAAGTACCCCCAAAACCAGCGCGCAGTATGGCTCACTTCGCTTTAGCGCAAAACATCGACGACGATCGCAGCCATAAGCAGCCATAGCCTCACGCTGCTGGTATGATGCGCGGCTTTTTCCGACCCACAGAAAATGACCAGGCGCCTGCAGCGGTCTGTGCTTTGCTGTTGAGGTCGATACATTCACGGCGCCGGGCGCGCCACGGGGAGCAGACATGCTGGAAAGGCTGTTTCAACTCAAGGCACACAACACCAACGTGCGAACCGAGATTCTGGCGGGCGTCACGACCTTTTTGGCCATGGCCTACATCCTGTTCGTCAACCCGAGCATTCTCGGCGAGACCGGCATGGACAAGGGCGCGGTGTTCGTCGCCACGTGTCTGGCAGCCGCCATCGGCTCCACGGTGATGGGCCTGATCGCCAACTACCCGATCGCCCTCGCGCCGGGCATGGGCCTGAACGCCTTCTTTACCTACACCGTGGTCCTGCACATGGGCCATACCTGGCAAGTGGCGCTTGGGGCGGTGTTCATCTCGGCGGTGCTGTTTTTCCTGCTGTCGATCTTCCGCATCCGCGAATGGATCATCAACAGCATCCCGTTGCCGCTGCGTTCAGCGATTGCCGCCGGTATCGGCCTGTTCCTGGCCCTGATCGCCCTGCATAACGCGGGCATCGTGGTGAGCAACCCGGCAACCATGGTCGGCCTCGGCGATCTGAAACAACCGGCCCCGATCCTCGCGACCCTCGGCTTTGCCCTGATCGTTGCCCTCGAAGCGCTGAAGATTCGCGGCGCGGTACTGATCGGCATTCTGGTGGTGACCATCGTTTCGATCGTGATGGGCTTCACCCCGTTTGGCGGCGTGATGTCGATGCCGCCGTCCCTGGCCCCGACGTTCCTGCAACTGGACATCAAAGGTGCCCTGGACATCGGCCTGGTCAGCGTGATTTTCGCCTTCCTGTTCGTCGATCTGTTCGACAACTCCGGCACCCTGATCGGCGTCGCCAAGCGCGCAGGCCTGATGGGCAAGGACGGTCATATGCCGAAAATGGGCCGCGCCCTGATCGCAGACAGCACCGCGGCCATGGCCGGTTCGCTGCTGGGCACTTCGACCACCACCAGTTACATCGAATCCGCCGCCGGCGTGAGTGCCGGTGGCCGCACCGGCCTGACCGCCGTTGTCGTAGCGATTCTGTTCCTGTTGGCGCTGTTTTTCTCGCCATTGGCGGCCAGCGTTCCAGCCTTTGCTACCGCGCCTGCACTGCTGTTCGTCGCGGTACTGATGACATCCGGCCTGGCCGAAATAGACTGGGACGACATCACCGTCGCCGCACCGGTCGTGGTCACCACCCTGGCCATGCCGTTCACTTATTCCATCGCCAACGGCATCGCCTTCGGTTTCATCTCCTGGACCGCGATCAAGTTGCTGTCCGGCCGCGCCCGTGAGCTCAACTCGGCGCTGGTGATTCTGTCGATTCTGTTCGTGATCAAGTTGGGTTGGTTCAACGCATGACTTTTGATTCCCAGGCTTACGCCGTTCAGCTCGAAGAAAAGGTCACGCGCCTGCGTGACCTGCTGGCCCCGTTCGGTGCGCCAGAACCTGCAGTGTTCGACTCACCGCTGCAAAATTTCCGCCTGCGCGCCGAATTCCGCTTGTGGCGCGAAGCCGGCGAGCGTCACTACGCGATGTTTTCCCAGGAAGATAAACGCACACCGATCCTGATCGAAGAGTTCCCGATCGCAAGCACGCGTATCAATCAGTTGATGCCGCAGCTGAAGGCAGCGTGGCAAGCGAGTGCGGCCCTGAGCCACAAGCTGTTTCAGGTGGAGTTCCTGACCACGCTGGCCGGCGATGCGTTGATCACGCTGTGCTATCACCGCCCGCTGGATGAGCACTGGCACGCGGCGGCCTCGAAACTGGCCGCCGACCTGAACGTCAGCATCATCGGCCGTTCCAAGGGCAAACGCGAAGTGATCGGTCACGATTACGTGGTCGAGCAGATGGACGTCAGCGGTCGCACCTTCAGCTACCGCCAGCCGGAAGGCGCGTTCACCCAGCCCAACGGCACCGTGAACCAGAAGATGCTCAACTGGGCCTACGACTCACTTGGTGATCGCTCCGACGATTTGCTGGAGCTGTATTGCGGCAACGGCAACTTTACCCTGCCGCTCGCGACGCGCGTGCGCAAAGTGCTGGCCACCGAAATCAGCAAGGCCTCGGTCAACGCAGCGTTGAGCAATCTCAGCGAAAACGCTGTGGATAACGTCACGTTGGTGCGTTTGTCCGCCGAGGAGCTGACCGAAGCCCTGAACGAAGTTCGTCCGTTCCGTCGTCTGCACGGCATCGATCTGAAGAGCTACGAGTTTGGCAGTGTCTTCGTCGATCCGCCTCGCGCCGGTATGGACCCGGACACCTGCGAGTTGACCCGTCGCTTCGACAACATCCTCTATATTTCCTGCAACCCGGAAACCCTGGCGGCCAACATCGCCCAACTGCACGACACCCACCGCATCACCCGATGCGCAATGTTCGACCAGTTCCCGTGGACCCATCACATGGAATCCGGGGTGTTGCTGACTCGCCGGTAATTGCTGCGACCTCATACAAATCAGCCGTCATCACGACGGCTTTTTTGTGCGTGCTTAAAGGATGACATCTGCCTTGCGCGGACGCCCGCCCTTACGGCCATTCGCCCGCGCAGCCTCTGCTTTGGCGGCGCTGCTTTGGCGACCATTACGCGAGGCGATGACTGACGCGGCCATATCCATCAGCGGCTTGCTGGCCGAAATCATCCCGGCAATGGAGACCTGCAGATCCTTACCCTCATGGCAAAGGGCTGTCCCGGAAAAACCGACGTTCAGGTCTGCGAAATCCTCGACGTCGAAATCATCGAATTCCGGATAGTGCTGCACGGGCAACAGCACGCCACTGCCATCAATGAAACCGACCGCCAGGCACGGTTCCACAAAGGTCACCGAAGTCGCCTGCAGACCGCCTTTGTGCCGCACTTGCCCACGCTGGATGGCTTCATCCAGCACGGCCTCGGTTACGGGCCGATCCACCAACATTTTTGCTGTTATCGTTTTCATAGTTCGATCTCCACACCCTCCGGAACGCCCATCAGCGCCAGTAGGGTCTTGTTCGTCTCGGGCTCATAACAAGCCGAGCCAATCATGCAGGTCGTACTGGCGACCCTTTTTACCACCACGACTTCGCTGGTTTGCCAGTCCCATATCTGATGATCGAGGCAGACCGTGTGCAGCTTGTCCCACCAGATACACCGAGCGCGGCGCAAGTGAGCGGGTTGTCCGAGCGCGTGACGTAATCCTTCCAGCACCGCCACAGGTGGCCTGCGAGAATGAGGAACCACGTCCCACAGCTCGACACTGTTATGCCAGAAGCTGAATTTGAAGCGCGCACTCCAGGTTCCGGCATCCTCATGTGCATGCGGCGGGCAATGCTCATCGCGCAACATGATCACCATTGAAAACCCTTTGTAGCTGAATAATTTCATGCTAACCCATCCGTTAGGTTAATGAGTCCGAAGACTCGACATTCCTTGGAAAACCCGATAACTGGCGGTGAGCATTCGATCAGCCATCCGCCATTGAGCCTAGCGCTCAGGCCCTCGTCAGCCCGGCGGATAACGGCGCAAATTGGTAAGCAATCCTTTCACCGCATCCAAAAAAAAGCCGTCACGAGGACGGCTTTTCGGTTTTCTACACACTCACCCTGGCTGATTTTTTCGATACTCGGTCGTGGTCATCCCGGCATAACCCCAATTATCCGTGTCGACCTCCTCGATCACGATGTGGGTCAACTCCGCAGGCTTGCCGAGGACGCGCTGCAAGGTGTCGGTGATTTCGGCGATGACCTGGGCTTTCTGCTCCCGGGTCACGCCATCACGGGTAATACGTACGCTGACGAAAGGCATGACGTTTCTCCTGTCCGGTGATTAAAAAAAGACCGACCACTTGCCGGTGATGAAGTCGGCGCAGTCAAGTAAAGCACCGCTTCGGTGATTTCATCTACAGTGGCGAAATCCAGCACTTCATTTGATCCCCGGTGTAATCAATCATGCCGCGACAATTCGACGATCTTCAACTGGGCAGCATCGAACTGTTTTGTCTGGCCGCCGAGGCTGGCAGCTTTACCGCCGCCGCGCTGGTGGCTGGCGTGACGCCGGCAGCCGTGAGCCGCTCGGTGTCGCGCATGGAAGAGCGCCTGGGCGTGCGGTTGTTCGCCCGCACCACCCGCAGCGTCAATCTGACCGACAGTGGTCGGCGGTATTACGAGGAATGCCGTCAGGCGCTGGCGCAACTGGTCGAGGCCCAGCGCGAGGTCATGGGCCAGCAGCAACAACCTTCCGGCACTTTGCGCATCAGCATTCCCACCACCTATGCCCATCACCGAATCCTGCCATTGCTACCGGCTTTTCGGGCACGCTTTCCCGCGGTGAAGGTCGAGTCGCACATCAGCAATCGCAATATCGATTTTGTCGGCGAGGGCTATGACATGGCGATCCGCGTGCGGGCGATTCCTGATTCCGGCCTGATCGCCCGGCACTTGGAGGATGCGGCATTGGTGATGATTGCCAGTCCCGATTATCTGAAGCGCGCTGGCGTCCCGCACACCCTGGACGACCTCCAGCAGCACGAATGCATTCAGTACGAACTGCCTAGCAGCGGCCGACGCATTGCCTGGTTGTTCAACGACAATGGCGCGCCGCGGGAAATTCTGGCCGAGGGCAATCTCAGTTGTTCCGACGATGTGCTAGGGGGTGTGACCCTGGCAAAACATGGAGCAGGGTTGTTTCAGACTTATCGCTTCATTGTCGAAAAAGAACTGGCCGATGGCTCGCTGGTGGAAGTACTCAAGCCTTATGGCGGACGCTCGCGGCCGTTCACTTTGCTCTATCCGCAAACTCGCCATATGCCGCTGCGGTTGAGGGCGTTTATCGATTTTCTGGTTGAACATCTGCCGCGCTAAAAACCGCCAGCGAATTGCCGGTGATCGAAGTCCACCTGTCCAACGTTCACGCCCGCGAGCCATTCCGCCACCGTGCCGGTGGCGCCGGCGCGGCAGTGGCGGGTCGCGAGGGGTTAATCCCCTCACCCCACATCAGGCCTTCAGATACCGCAGAACCGACTCGCAAATCATCTCGCGATGACGCTCTTTGATGCTTTCGTCCGGCAGGTCGATCTGAAAAATCTCACCGAATGTATGGCGGTTCGACACGCGATAGAAGCAGAACGAACTGATCAGCAGGTGCACATCCAGCGGCTCAAGCCCCGCGCGAAACACGCCTTCCTCGGCACCGCGACGCAAAATCTCGCCCAGTGAATCGAGAATCGTGTTGTTCATCGCCTTGATCGCATCGGAACGTTTCACGTATTCAGCGTTGTGAATGTTCTCGATGCTGACAATCCGCACAAAGTCGACGTTGCGATCATGGTGGTCGAACGTGAATTCAACCAGCCGACGAATCGCTTCCACCGGCGCCAGTTCGGTCAGGTGCAGACGGTTTTCGGTGCTGCGGATATCGCCGTAGAGCTTCTCCAGCACCTCGACGTAGAGCTGTTCCTTACTGCCGAAGTAGTAATAGATCATGCGTTTTGAGGTGTGGATACGTTCGGCGATCGCATCGACGCGAGCGCCGGAAAGCCCCTGCTGGACGAACTCGACAATGGCTTCTTGAAGGATGTTCTCGCGGGTCTTTTCCGGGTTGTTCTTGCGACTCTTGCGGGGCTCGGCCATGGGTTCGCCAGGCGCTGGGGAGCGTTCTGAAATTATTGTCATTGCGGGCTCGCGGCCATCACTGCACAGGCTGGCGATTATGGGCCGCGCCGCACAGTGAAGGAAGCCGCGCCCCGGCAGTTTGTACCCGTGTTTACGATTTTCCTACAACTTTGCCTGACGTACGGCACCACTGCGGGATTTAGTCATTGAGCGGGATATCCCACAACGGTACGCCCGCCTCCTTGGCCCGGCTGACTTCGGCAAAGATGTCGTCGCAATCGAAGGCGATGTGATGCACACCGGAGCCGCGATAACTCGACAGCGCAGGTGAGATCGCGGTGTTGCGGTTCTCGGAAATGTTCAGCGGCAAGCGGATCGAACTGCAACGGCTGCGCAGCGCCCGGCTCTTCACCAAGCCCTCCCCCGGCATCACCGACGGCTTTGCTGCCAGGCTGCTGCCAACCCGCTGCAGCAAATCACCGCGATCCCGACCACCGTCGTCAGGGTCGGCGTGTGAGAAAACAGCAACCAGCCCAGCAAACCGGCAAAGACAATCTGGCAATAACCGAACGGCGCCAACAGCGCCGGGGCGGCGTGACGGAAGGCTTGCGTCAGAAACAGGTGAGCCGTCATCCCGCAGGCGCCCAGCGCCACCATCATAAGTCCATGCCCCAGGCTGGGTACTTGCCAGAAGAATGGCACCAGCGCGCTCATCACCAGCGTGTTACACAGCCCGGCGAAGAAGTTGCTGGTGGTCGGACTGTCGATGTTGCTGAGCTTGCGGGTGAGCAACTGATAGAAGCAGAAAAACAGCGCCGAGCAGAGCGGCAGCAACACCGCAGGGGTAAAGAGTTCTCCGCCGGGATGGACGATGATCAACACGCCGATAAATCCGCAAATCACCGCGATCCATTGGCCACGGGTGACGCGCTCACCCAGCAGCGGCACCGACAGCGCGGTCACCAAAACCGGCGCAAGAAAGTTGACTGCCGTCGCTTCAGCCAACGGGATGTACTGGAGGCCGGTGGTAAAAAACAAACTGGTGCCCAACAGGCAAAACGCCCTCACCGACTGCAGCATCGGGCGCTTGGTCCGTAGGACGCGCAACCCGGACTGCGGCAGAAAAATCCCGGCCATCAACACGGTGTGAACCACATAGCGAGCCCAGACCACCATCACGATCGGATAGAATCCCGAGAGGTATTTCGAAAAAGCGTCATGGGTGGAAAACAGGAACGTCGCAACGACGATCAGCAAAATCCCTTTGAAGGGTTGGTTTACGCCGGAGAGCGGGGTGCTTGCTGGCATGGGAATCCCTTGCGATGTGAAACGTGTCGCGGACGGCGCGCTTCAATAATTTAGAACGTGGTTCCAGATTCCGATAAAAGAATAGGCCGAATGTGTTCGAACACCGCACAGTTCTACGGTCGAAAAAAATTCGAATGTGGGAGAGGGCTGGCGGCGCACAGGGTTAACTGAACAACTCCGACGCCAGACTCGCCGCCGATAATTCCTCGGTATACCTCAACAGCAGCGGCGCCAACTCATGCAACCGTGCGCCCGGCATGCGCGCACTCGGCCCGGCGATGCTCAGCACACCGATCACCCGCCCCTCGCTTGGGTGCCGCACCGCCGCTGCGATCGCCGAGGTGCCCACCGCCGAACTTTCCTCGACCCAGGCGTAGCCCTGCTCCCGCGCAAGACGCAAACGCTCAAGCAGTTCAATGTTGGAACGCGGTGCATTCGGCCCGAGGTCTTTAGGTCGCTCGCCGCCCTGGCGTTCCACCAGCGACAACGCCTCGGCATCACTCATGCACGCTAGCCACGCATGGCCCGACGCGGTATAGAACAACGGCGCATCGCGGCCCATTTCCGGGTCGTAACGCAGGCCGGAACGAGCCCCCTGAGACTTGGCGATCCAGATTTGCCGCTCGCCTTCAATCAACCCAAGACGTACCAGCTCCCCGGTTTCCTGGGCCAGGCGATCCAGCACGGGCTGAACGATATCGGCACCGCTGCCCGATAGGTAACGGAAACCCATCGCCACCAGTTTGGTGGACAAGTGATACCGCAGGTTCTCCGGATTCTGCCGCACATAACCCAGCCGGATCAGTTCCGCGAGCAGGCGGTGAGTGGCGCTTTTAGGGATGTCCAGCTGCTCCGCGAGCATCTGCATCGGCAGGCCGCGAGGATCACTGGTGAGGCTTTCGAGCACGTTGAAGACACGTTCGATCTGACTGCCGGCCATGGGAGGTTCCGAATACAATTTGCATGATTCTAGAAGACGAACAGTGTAATTCGAAATCTGGAACCCGATGCTCGATAGACGCAGCGACTTGCCTACTCGATAAAAACCCGTCCCCTGACGGAATTCGATGGGTGATCCATGTTCCTACAGTCTGCAAGGCTACCGGCCGCGCGAAAAAGCCGGACAGCCGGACTGGCGCCGCTCCCACTCAGCAGCAACACTCATCCCCACGGACAATCAGAGGATTCCCAGATGCTATGGAAAAAAGGCCGACGCAGCGACAACGTGGTCGATGCCCGTGGAGATAATGTCGGCGGTGGTGGTCGCGGGATGCGCTTCGGTGGCGGCAAGGGCCTGAGCCTGACGGCGATTATATTGATCGTCGGGATCGGCTGGATCACCGGCCAGGACCCGATGCAGATCCTCGGACAACTCACCGGGCAGATGAGTGAGCAATCGGCACCCGCACCGACCGAAACCCGCAAGGCACCGCCGGCCAATGATGAAGGGGCCGAATTCGTGCGCTCGATCCTCGGCGACACCGAAGACACTTGGGGCCAGATCTTCCAGCAGGCCGGTCGGCAGTATAAGAACCCGACCCTGGTGCTGTTCAGTAGCCGTGTCAACTCGGCCTGTGGCCTGGCGACATCGGCGACCGGTCCGTTCTACTGCCCGGCGGACCAGAAGGTCTATCTGGACACGAGTTTCTTCCAGGAAATGTCCCAACGCTTTGCCGCCGCGGGTGACTTCGCGCAGGCCTACGTCATCGCTCACGAAGTCGGACACCACGTGCAGACATTGCTCGGCGTTTCAGCGAAAATTCAGACCGCTCGCCAACAGGGCCGGCCAATGGAAGGTGACAATGGATTGCTGGTGCGCCAGGAACTTCAAGCCGATTGCCTGGCCGGAGTCTGGGCCAACAATGCGCAAAAACGTCTGAACTGGCTGGAACCCGGTGATATCGAAGAAGCCCTGAACGCCGCCAACGCCATCGGCGACGACCGTTTGCAGCAGCAAGGCCAGGGTCGCGTGGTGCCGGACTCGTTTACTCATGGTACGTCGGCGCAAAGGGTGCGCTGGTTCAAAACCGGATTCGCGCAAGGCCAGGTCGGCCAGTGCGATACCTTTGCAGCGAAAAACCTATAAATGAATAAGTGGCTGTTAGCTCTACTGATCACCTGCGCAAGCGCCCAGGCTGCCGAGCATGCGGTCAAGGAGGTCAGCCCCGGACGCCTGCTGTTGACTTCAGGTGAAATCGCGGTGGGCATCGGCCCGGCGCCGACGAAAATCGAACGCGTGCTGATCATCATCCACGGTCGATTGCGCAATGCCCAAACCTATCGCCAGAGCGCCGAGCACGCGGCCGAGCAGGCCGGGCAAAGCGCAACCACCTTGGTGATCGCCCCGCAATTTCTCAATGAAACCGACGTCGCGCTTCATCCCGTGGCTGACAGCGTATTGCGCTGGCAGGGCAATGACTGGATGGCGGGCGGTTTATCCACCGCTCCGTTTTCCCTGAGTTCCTACGCCGCCCTCGACGAAATCATCGCCCGAATCGGCGATCGCCGACAGTTTCCAGACGTGAAGAAAATCGTCATCGCCGGTCATTCCGGTGGCGCTCAGGTGGTGCAGCGATATGCATTGCTGGGTCACGATCAGCCAGCGCTCAAGGCGGCGGACATACAGGTGCGTTACGTCATTGCCAACTCGTCTTCTTATGCGTACTTCGATGAACGACGGCCGATGGCGTTCAGCCACGCCGGTTGCCCTAATTTCAATCGCTGGAAGTACGGGCTGGCGGGTCTCCCTACCTACGCTGATGGGCAAACACCCGCGCAGTTGAAGGAAAACTACGTCAAGCGTGACGTCGTTTATCTACTCGGGCAGCAGGACATCGACTCGAAGCATCCGGCGCTGGATAAAAGCTGTGAGGCCCAATCTCAGGGAGCCAATCGATTGGTTCGCGGACGCAATTATTTTGCTTATCTGAAGCGGCTGCATCCTCAAGGAATGAGTCAGCAACTGATCGAAGTGCCTGGGGTCGGGCATGATGGGGATGGGATGTTCAACTCGCCGGAGGGGCAGAAAGCGTTGTTCGGGCAGTGAGTTTTTTTGGTGTTTGAGCCGACGCCATCGCGGGCAAGCCTTGCTCCTACGGGATTGTGGTGTGCACGCGATTGCATTTACACCGAGGACCTGTAGGAGCAAGGCTTGCCCGCGAAGGGGCCCTCAAGCCGAAAGCATCTGCCGCAACGCCACGCAATCGGCCGCATGCCAATCCGTTAACTCAGGCCACGGATTATCGGGCAGGTTCACCAACACCGTCCGCGTCCCTGCCGCCCGGCCGCAATCCAGATCAAAGCGGTAATCACCGACCATCACCATTTCACTGGCCGGTACATTCCAGGCCTGTGCCAACTTCAACAAACCACCCGGATGCGGTTTCGGCGGCGCTTCATCACGACCCAACACATCTTCCACCGCGAAGCAGTCGGCCAGACCGATTGCCTCCAGCGTCACATGCGCCAGTTCGCGAGCATTGCGCGTGAGAATGCCCAGGCGATAACCGCGTCCGGCCAACTCACGCACCAGTTCCACCGCGCCCGGTGCTGCTGTCGAACCCAACGCCAGGTCTCGTTCGTGTTCCAGCAACCACGCATGTTTGGCCGCGGCTTCGTCGGCCGGCAGCGCGGCGAGGTGGGTCAGGATGTCGTCTTCGGCAGGAATCGCCAACGCCACGCGGATTGCCGCGAAGTCATGCACGGCCACCGTCAGGGTGCCGTCCATGTCGAACACCCAGTGCCGCACCTCGGCCAGGCTCATGCCCAATCCTTGCGGTGGCGAATCAGGCCTTCCTGCGTGACCGACGCCACCAGTTGCCCGGCGCGGTTGAACACGCTGCCACGGGTAAAGCCACGGGAATTGCCGGCCCACGGGCTGTCCATCGCATACAGCAGCCAGTCATCGGCGCGCAGATCGGCGTGAAACCACAGCGAATGATCGAGGCTGGCGACCTGCATGTCTTTCTGCCAGACCGACTTGCCGTGAGGCTGCATTGACGTGGTCAGCAGACCGAAATCCGAGGCGTAGGCCAGCAGGTATTTATGCAGCGCCGGGGAATCGGCCAAGCCACCGTCGGCGCGAAACCAGACGTACTTGATCGGATCGGACGGTTGCGGGTTGTAGGGATCTTCCTCGGTGACCGGTCGGAACTCGATCGGTTTGGGGCACAGCAGTTTTTCGCGCATGTGCTCGGGGATCAGGTGCGCGCGCTGTTGCGCGAGTTCCAGCTCCGAAGGCAGATTTTCCGGGCCGACCACAATCGGCATCTCGGCCTGGTGCTCGAAGCCTTTTTCGTCGTACTGGAACGAAGCGCTGCAAGTGAAGATCGGGTTGCCTTTCTGAATCGCCGTCACCCGACGCGTACTGAAGCTGCCGCCGTCGCGTACCCGATCAACCTGATAAACCACGGGCAACGCGGAATCGCCCGGACGCAGGAAATAACCGTGCATCGAATGCACATGGCGCGCTTCTTCGACCGTCTGACTAGCCGCCGACAGGGACTGACCAATCACCTGGCCGCCAAACAGCTGACGAAAACCCAGGTCCTGGCTGCGGCCACGGAACAGGTTTTCTTCGATCGGTTCCAGGGTCAACAGGTCAACCAGATCATCCAACACTTGGCTCATTCAGACTCTCCTCACACAACGCATGCCGCGCAGTCTTGGCTGCGACGGTCGATTCAAATTCTGGCCAGGGCCCAGGGGAGCCATTGTAAACGTCCGTGCCGGCTTATCCATGCAAGGTTTGCAGCCACTGTTCACGAGTGATGCGGTACAGCACATGGTGACGCAGGGGATGATCGACCGCGAGCGTCGGATGTTCGAAGTCATCGGCTGAATCATGGTGCATGCCGATCGCCTGCATGACTTTCTGCGACGGCAGGTTGGTTTCGCTGGTGAAGGACACGACTTCTTTCAGCGGCAACCGGTCAAACCCGCAGCGCAGAGCGGTCCACGCCGCTTCACTGGCGTAGCCAAGGCCCCAGTGCTCGCGGGCCAGGCGCCAGCCGATTTCAGTGGCCGGTGTGAAAGGCGCGTCGAAACCGACCACCCCGAGCCCGGTGAACCCGATAAATGCCCCGGTATCCTTGCGCTCCAGCGCCCAGAGTCCGAAGCCATGCTCGGCAAAATGGCCACGAACCCGTCCGATCAGCGAAGCACTTTCCAGTCGACTCAAAGGCGCTGGAAAATATCGCATCACCTGTGGATCGGCGCACATCGCCGCAAACTCCGGCAAATCCTCATCGCGCCACTGCCGTAACAGCAGTCGCGCGCTCTCGAGTTCCAGTATCGGCTCCATCGTGCCCCCCGTTTCCATGCCGCAAGTCTACATCGCTGGTAGGATCCTTCCTTCATTCCGAACTGAATTCGTCATGCCGCTGCCCCTGATCTACCACGAAGACTACAGTCCCGAGTTCCCGGCGGATCACCGCTTCCCCATGGACAAGTTTCGCCTGCTGCGCGATCACCTTGTGGACAGTGGCCTGACCCGGGACGCCGACCTGCTGCGCCCCGACCTCTGCCCGCCAGAGATTCTCGCCCTCGCTCATGACTCTGCGTATATCGAACGCTACATGAGTGGCGAGTTGTCCCGCGAAGACCAGCGGCGCCTCGGCCTGCCGTGGAGCGAAGCCCTGGCCCGGCGCACGGTTCGGGCAGTTGGCGGCTCGCTTCTGGCCGCCGAGCAGGCGCTGCAACATGGTTTGGCCTGTCACTTGGCAGGTGGCACCCATCACGCTCACTACGACCATCCTGCCGGGTTTTGCATCTTCAATGACCTGGCAGTGATCAGCCATTTCTTGCTGGAAAGCGGTCGTGTGAATCGGGTGCTGATCTTCGACTGCGATGTGCATCAGGGCGACGGGACTGCACGGATTCTGCACAACACCCCGGACGCAGTGACCGTTTCCCTGCACTGCGAAAAGAATTTTCCTGCACGCAAGGCCGAAAGTGACTGGGACATTCCACTGCCCATGGGGATGGGCGATGCCGACTACCTGAAGGTGGTGGACGATGCGCTCAATTATTTGCTGCCGCTCTACCAACCTGACCTGGTGCTGTATGACGCCGGCGTCGATGTGCATAAAGATGACGCGCTCGGCTACCTGAAGCTGACAGACGAAGGCGTCGCCGCTCGCGATGAAAGTGTGATGCGTCATTGTCTGGGCCGCGATATTCCGGTGGTCGGCGTGATCGGCGGCGGCTACAGCAAGGACCGCAAGGCGTTGGCGCGCCGTCATGGAATCCTCCATCACAGCGCGCAGCGGGTCTGGCAGTCATCAGGTTGTCATTGAATTATGGGTCTTTACCCACAATGCCTGTGGAACTGCCTGTGGATAACCTGAGTGAAAGGTCCTACAGGCCATGCTGCCTATAGCCTGCAAAGGGGTGGTTGTTTTTTGATCAGCTTCTTCAACAACGCCCACAATGCTTCGTGCTGGTAGAATGCGCGGCTTATTCCGCCACGCCGCAGCTCTAGCCATGACCCAGCCCTCGCCTTCCTCCACTTCTCACGTTGCCATCATCGGCGGTGGCCCCGCCGGTTTGATGGCGGCTGAAGTGCTGAGCCAGGCCGGGATCAACGTTGATCTGTACGACGGCATGCCTTCAGTTGGGCGAAAATTCCTGCTGGCCGGTGTGGGTGGCATGAACATCACCCATTCCGAAGCTTATCCGGCGTTTCTCTCGCGTTACGCCGAACGCGCGCCGCAGATTGCGCCGCTGCTAAGGTCCTTCGGCGCCGATGCGTTGTGCCAATGGATTCATGACCTGGGCATCGAAACCTTTGTCGGCAGCTCCGGCCGAGTTTTTCCTACAGACATGAAAGCCGCTCCCCTGTTGCGTGCATGGCTCAAACGTCTGCGTGACAGCGGCGTCGTTATTCACACCCGTCACCGCTGGCTCGGCTGGAATGACAGCGGCGAATTGCGCATCGACAGCCCCGAGGGCGAAAAAACCGTCAAACCTGACGCAACCTTGCTGGCCCTCGGCGGCGGCAGTTGGTCGCGCCTCGGCTCGGACGGCGCCTGGATGCTGCCACTGGAACAACGCGGCGTAGGACTTGCGCCCCTGCAACCGAGCAATTGCGGCTTCGAGGTGCAGGCCTGGAGCGAGTTGATGGTCAGCAAATTCGCCGGCGCACCGCTGAAAAACATCGCCATTGGCCTCAATGACGACGTCCCACGGCTCGGCGAATGTGTGATCACGGCGACCGGGATTGAAGGCAGTTTGATCTACGCCTTGTCGGCGCCGATCCGCGAAGCCATCAATCAGCACGGCTCGGCGACCCTTCACCTCGACCTGTTACCTGGCAGGCCTGGGGATAAAGTGCAGGCTGCGCTGAGCAAACCGCGTGGGTCTCGTTCCATGTCGAAACACTTGCACAGCCAGCTCGGGATCGATGGTGTGAAAGCGGCGTTGCTGCGCGAGCTCACTCCGGCCGAATGCTTCGCTGATCCGGCGCTGCTGGCCAAAGCGATCAAGGCGTTGCCACTGACATTGGTGAAAACCCGTCCGCTGGATGAAGCCATTAGCAGCGCCGGTGGCGTGATGTTCGAGTCGATGGATGAACGTTTGATGCTCAAGCAACTGCCCGGCGTGTTCTGCGCGGGGGAAATGCTCGATTGGGAAGCGCCGACGGGGGGGTATTTGCTGACGGCGTGTTTTGCCAGTGGTAGAACGGCGGGGTTCGGGATGGTGGAGTGGTTGAAGCGAGGGGCGTGATGATCGTTCCCACGCTCTGCGTGGGAATGCCTCTTCGGACGCTCCGCGTTCGGCTTTGAAGGGACGCGGAGCGTCCCGGGCTGCATTCCCACGCAGAGCGTGGGAACGATCAACAGACGCCGCAGAGAATCAAGGCTTACGCTTACGCGGCCCAGTATTAAACACCGGCACCTTGCGCACAGGCTTGATCGAAGGTTCCGGCGCCGAAGCATCACCACTCTCAACCCATTTGCCCAGGTTGCGTTTACCGCCACTGGACGTCTTCGGCTTCTTCGGTTTTTTCGGCTTCTTCACCACTTGGCCGCTGGAATCAGTGTCCGGCACCCGATGCTCAGGCTCGAAATCCTGTTCCATCTGACGCGTCAGGGTCTGACGGGTCAACGTCTCGATGGCGGACAGTTGATTCACTTCATCCGCGCACACCAGGGAAATCGCCTCACCGGTTGCACCCGCGCGACCGGTACGACCGATCCGGTGGATGTAGTCCTCAGCCACGATCGGCAGGTCGAAATTGACCACCAATGGCAAATCTTCGATATCCAGACCACGGGCCGCGACGTCGGTGGCTACAAGAATCTGCACTTCGCTGGCCTTGAAACGGTCAAGCGCACGCTGACGAGTCGCCTGCGGTTTGTCGCCGTGAATGCCGTCAGCGTTGATGCCAAGGCCCTGGAGTTTTTCCACCAGCGCGTCCACGCCATTGCGGGTCTTGGCGAACACCAGCACCTGCTTCCATTTGCCCTTGCGCAGCAAGTGAACGAACAGCTCAGGTTTGCGCTTCTTGTCCACCACCACAACCCATTGCTTGACGGTGCTGGCGGCGACGTTGCGCGGGCTGACTTCGATGCTCAGCGGATCGTTGAGCATTTGCCCGGCCAGCAAACGGATGGCGTCGGAAAAGGTCGCGGAGAACAACAGCGTCTGACGTTGCTTCGGCAGCACGCGGTAAATATTTCCCAGCTCCTCGGAAAAACCCAGGTCGAGCATGCGGTCGGCTTCGTCAAGAATCAGGGTTTGCAGCTGATTGAACTTGAGGGCCTTCTGGCGATACAGGTCGAGCAAACGACCCGGGGTCGCCACCAGCACGTCGACACCTTTGCGCAACTTCATCATTTGCGGGTTGATGCTGACGCCGCCGTACACCGCGTAAGTGCTCAACGGCAGGTTCTCGGCGTACTGACGCACGGCTTCGTGAACCTGTTCTGCCAGTTCGCGGGTCGGCACCAGGATCAGGGCGCGCACCGAGTTGGAGGCAACTTTCGGCCCTTCCATGGCCAGCAACTGCAGCAGCGGCAGCGCGAAACCGGCGGTCTTGCCGGTGCCGGTCTGGGCCGCAGCCATCAGGTCGCGACCGGCCAGCACCGCCGGAATGGCTTGCGCCTGAACCGGCGTAGGAGTCTGGTAGCCGAGCGTCTCTAGAGAGCGCAGCAAGGGTTCGATCAGGCCAAGGGAGGCGAAAGTCATGGGATTACCGTAGGAAAATTCAGCGCGGGTTTTTCAAAACAAGTGTGCAAAACGAGATGCAATGGCGCGCAGTTTACCCTAATTCACACGGGATTCTGTCGGCACCGCTACGGCAGGTTGAACCGGAGTTCGACGCCACTGCGGCAACCCGATCAACACCACGGCACTGATGATCACCAGCATCGCCAGCCCTTCTTCAATACCGATGGTCTCACCGACAAACACGATCCCCAGCAACACCGCCACCGCCGGGTTGACGTAGGCATAACTGGTGGCCGCCGCCGGACGCACGTTTTTCAACAGGTACATGTAGGCGTTGAAAGCGATGATCGAACCGAAGACAGTCAGGTAGGCCAAGGCTGCCCAGCCTTCAATCGGAGGCAAACTCTCCAGATGTTCACCGCTCAGCGCACTGCCGATCAGCAACGCCACGCCACCCACCAGCATTTCCACGGCACTGGCCATCGCGCCCTGGGGCAACGGCAAGTGTTTGCTCCAGACTGAACCGAAGGCCCAGGAAGCTGCCGCGAAAATCAGCAATGCGGCGCCCAGCGGGCTCGATTGCAAGTTGGAGCCGAGGTTGAGCATGGCAATGCCGATCAGCCCGAGCATAATCCCGGCCCATTCGAGACGGGTATTACGCGCGCCCCAGAAATATCCGCAGAGCAAGGTAAACAGCGGCACTGTCGCCACCGCCAGCGCGGCAACGCCGGAAGCGACACCCGTGTGCTCGGCGCCACTGACCGCACCGTTACCGCACGTCAGCAGCAAGATCCCGATGATCCCGGCGGCCTTCCACTGCGCCCAGGTCGGGGCCGGCGCCCCCCGCCAACGCAGGAACGCGTACATCAACGTCCCGGCGATCACGAAGCGGACACCCGCGAGCAGCAACGGCGGCCAGTACTCCACGCCGATGCGAATCACCAGGTAGGTCGAGCCCCAAATCACGTACAACGCGAAAAAGGCAGCGATCAACGGTAAGGGAAAACGGCGTAGGCCAGGCATGGGGCAGCTCGTAGGCAAGACAAGTGAAGAGCTATTCTAGAAAGGCCAGCGGCGTAAAATAAGTTACAAAACCTGTTTATAGCGCCGGTACACTTTTCAAAACACGGAGGCCGTGGCCGAGCGCGTGGCCAAACTCGAAGCCTGCGGGGTGATCACCGGGTACCAGGCGAAAGTCGACATGGCCAAGCTTGGATTGCCGATCCAGTGCGTCATCGAACTGCGCCTGAACCAGCATGGCAACCAGAAGGCCTACGATGATCTGATCAAAATCCCGCCATTGACCGAATGCCACCGGGTGACGGGTGATCCGTGCGTGATCATGCAGGCTGCGGTGGGATCGATGCAGGAGCTGGAAGAGTTGATCAACCGGATTGCCAAGTTCGGGTTCAGCAAGACGTCGATTGTGTTGTCGAGTGCCATCGAGAAGCGCGTGCCGTTGGGGCAGCTGGAAGGAAAGCCCTGATCAGATCGTTCCCATGCTCCGCGTGGGAATGCCTCACCGGACGCTCTGCGTCCGCTCTTGGGACGCGGAGCGTCCCGGGCTGCATTCCCACGCAGAGCGTGGGGACGATCACTTTAGAACCCGCGATGGCGCTTCAGATGCTCATTGATCTTCGCCGCCGGCACTTTCTGCAAGCTGACGAGCAGATCATGCGACAACTCGCGCAACCCATGCTTGTGCCGCAGTTCCTGCGCGAGGTGCGCCGTCAGGTTGGCCGCCATCTCGGCATCGGCCATGGCCCGGTGAGCCTTGCCGGTGTGGGGCAGGCAGGCGAACGTGGTGAGGGTACCGAGTTTGTGGTTCGGCGCGGCGGGCATCAAACGGCGGGCGAGTAGCAGCGAGCAGGCAAAGTTCTGCAAGCGTGTGCGCTTGATGCGGCCGAGTTCAAAGTCCCAGAACTTCTGGTCGAACGCGGCGTTGTGCGCCAGCAGCGGTGTGATGCCGACGAACTCATTGACTTCGTTCATCACCTGCTCGGCCGACGGCGCGGTGCGCAGCATGGCGTTGCTGATGCCGGTGAGTTGTTCGATAAAGGCCGGGACGCGCACGCCGGCATTCATCAGGCTCTGGTAACGCTCGACGATGCGCCCCTGTTCAAGGATCACCACGGCAATTTCCGTGGCCCGGCAGCTGCTGCTCGGGGAGATCCCGGTGGTTTCAAAGTCGATGACTGCTATGCGTTCCAAACCTGTTTCAACTCCGTAAAAATCAATTCTTGAGCAGCAACGCGCCTTCGATCGGCACGTAGCGGCTGGCGGCGCGGATCAGCGAGTTGGCCGTCAGGCCCGGCACGCCGTAGGCCACTGCTTGCACCCCGTGTTTAGTGATGATGCGCTCCAGCAGCATGTCGAAATCACCGTCACCGGAGGCCAGCACCACTTCGTCGACATGATCGGCGGCGTCCATGATATCGAGGGTGATGCCCACGTCCCAGTCGCCCTTGGCCGAGCCATCGCTGCGCTGGATGTAGGGCTTGAGCTTCACGGTGAAACCGAGGTTGCGCAGGATCTGCTGGAATTGCTGTTGTTTGCTGTCGCCGCGATCGATTGCGTAGGCATAGGCCTCGACGATCTCGCCCTGTTTGCTGATGTCAGCCCACAGGGCGGCATAGTTGAAATGGCAACCATAGGCCTGACGCACGGTGTAATAGAGGTTCTGGACATCGGCGAACACTGCGATTTTTTTCACCGTGCATCCTCTCTTGGCGGGCAGGCAGGATCAGGCACCAGGCCCGAAAAGTGGTCCAGTATGCCAGCCCGAAGGATTGTTCCGCGAATAATCGGCCATGTGGCGAGGGAGCTTGCTCCCGCTGGACTGCGTAGCTGCAGTGGTCAACTAATTCCGGACACCTCGATAGGTGGTTTTGATGCCATCACCCGTTCGTAAACGGTCGGTGGCAAATAGCCTAGTTTCGAGTGCAGCCGTTTGTTGTTGTAAAACCCAACGATGTACTCAGTAATGTCGCGGATTGCTTCGCCGTGGTTTGCGTAGTCACGTCGCCACACTCGCTCCATTTTCAAGCTGAGGAAGAAGCGTTCCATTACCGCATTATCCCAACAGTTACCTTTGCGGCTCATGCTTTGCTGCATGTTATGTCGCGCCAGCAACGCTCGATAGCTCGCGCTGGCGTATTGGCTGCCACGGTCTGAGTGAGCGATCAGGCCCGGTGGCGGTTGACGCTGAGCGATGGCCAGTTGCATCGCGCTGCACACCAGCTCCGCCGGCATGTTCGGCGCCATGGACCAACCGACGATTTTACGGGAGTACAAGTCCAACACCACCGCCAGGTATAACCAGCCGCTGCGGGTCCGGATGTAGGTAATGTCAGCCACCCAAGCCTTGTTCGGCGCCACGGGGTCAAACTGACGATTCAGCACATTTTCGGCAATGGGCAGGTCATGGTTGCT
This sequence comes from Pseudomonas sp. Hz4, assembly GCF_054898165.1. Lineage (NCBI taxonomy): Bacteria > Pseudomonadati > Pseudomonadota > Gammaproteobacteria > Pseudomonadales > Pseudomonadaceae > Pseudomonas > Pseudomonas sp. Hz4. The sequence continues at coordinate 5,339,796 of NZ_CM142719.1, forward strand.
GTCGGTGGTATGGACAAACTTGCGCTTCCAGGCCGAGCGAAGACCGTTGGCACGCATCAATCGGCGGATTTTATAAAGACCCACCGCCATGCCCTTGCCACGCAACGCATTGCGTAACGGGCGGCTGCCGAAGCAGCCTCCACTTTCCTCAAACGAAGCCCTGAGCTGAACCGTAACCGGACAAATAGATGCCGGCGCAGCAGCACGCTTGCCGGCCTCATAGAAACCGGATCGACTGACGTTGAGTACACGACAGACATGCGCTACCGAGTAAGCCTTCTGTTGCAACTGTCTGACCAGCCGATAAGTCACTTCAGCTCGCGGGCAAAGAAGGCTGTAGCCTTTTTTAAGATGTCATTGTCCATCTTGAGCTGGCGGTTTTCCTGCTCCAGCTGCCGAATACGTTGTTGCTCGGCGGTCAATGGCTTACCGATGCCGGTCTCTCCCAGTATCTCCGCATCGTACTGACGCACCCATCGGCGCACAGCCGTCTCACCAAGATTGAGATCCAGGCAGACCTGCGGAACGGTCAGGCCTTTGTCCTTGATCATCCTCACGACTTCAAGCTTAAAGCTATCGTCGAAAATTCTACGTTTGTCAGTCATTAAAAAACTCCTCGGTAGATGTATTTTCCACCTATCGGGGTGTCTGGGGGAATTAGACCACTACATAGCAGGCCCCTTAGGTTCTAAAGTAAGGGGGCCGCTTCGCGGCCCAGCGGGAGCAAGCTCCCTCGCCACAGGCGTATCAGACGAAGGAATCGTCGTCGCCGCCGAAGAACGATGAGCTGTCATCGCTATAGTCGGCGTCGGTAAAGCCGCCCTGATCGTTGGCGTTGTTGTCAGCCACGCGCTGATCATCGCCTCCGCCATTGCCACTGTCGCTCTGATCGGCGACCTGAGCCGGTTCTTCCTTGATGACTTCAGGCACTTCCGGCTGCTGATTGGGGTGGAACAGGCTGCTGATGCCTTGTGCCAGCATCACGCCACCGGCCACACCGGCTGCGGTTTTCAGTGCACCACCGAGGAAACCGCTGCCGGCAGGCTGTTGCTGGCCATAGTTCTGCTGAGGAGGCGCTGCACCGAAGTTCTGTTGTGGCGGCTGCGAGTTAAACGACGGCCGCGCCGGTTCACGCCAGCCACCACCGCTCGGTGCGGGTGGGCTTTGGGTTGGAGCAGGCTGCGAATCACGGGAGCCACCGAACATGCTCGATAGAAAACCGCCGCCGCTGGTTGCCGGAGCAGCCGGCTGAGCTTTGGCCTGCTGCAGTTCGGCCTGTAATTGCTGGACTTGCTGAGCGAGCTGCTTGTTCTGTTCGTCGAGGCTCTTGAGGGCAGCCTCTTGCACCAGAATCGCCTGGCTCATGAAATAGCCTGCCGCTGGCTGGCGAGTCAGGTGTTCCTTGATCCGCGCCTCGGCCTGGGCGTCGCGCGGGGCTGAGTCCGATTCGGCCTGTTGCAGCCGGGAAAACAGTCCATCGATCAGGGTTTGTTCTTCGCTGTTCATGGCGACCTCGTAGATTGCCGGGAATTTCTGCCCTATCCACTGTGGATAAGGGACACCCCTCTAATGGAGGTTGATGCAGGATGTTTCAATGGTCTTTACCGAACGTTTACGTTTGCGCCCCAAAGCGCTTCATCGGTTAAAGTGTGCCACTGCTTCCAACCTGCGATACCGACTGATGAATTCGTTCGATGTGCTGCGTGACTCTCTGTATTTCTTCAAACGCAATCTGGGCCAGATCGTTCGGCTGTGCCTGCCGCTGGTGATCTTCGAGGCGCTGTTGCAACTGGTGGTCGACCACTCCACCGAGCCGGACAGTTTCCCGGGTATCAGCGTGATGGTCGGCTTGCTGGTTTATCCGCTGTACACCGGCGCGCTGATCCTGTTTCTCGATGCCCGCAGCCGTGGCGAATCACCGCGCAATCGCGACCTGCTGGCGATGTCCGCGACCCTGTGGCCACGCTTCGCCCTGCTCACCGCCCTCAATACCCTGCTGATCCTGATCGGCCTGTCGCTGTATTTCCTGCCAGGCATTTGGCTGATGGTGACCCTGGCGTTTGGCGAGTACCTGCTGGTGCTGCGCGGCCTGGGCCCGCTGGCGGCGATGAAGGAAAGCCTGCGCCTGACCCGCGGCCAATTCCTGCGCATTCTGGTGTGCATTCTGTGTGTGATGGGCCCGTTATGGGTGCTCAAGGGGACGACCCTGGCGGTTTACCCGGAGCCGCAGAACCCGGTGTTTTCCCTGCTGATCGACAGTGCTCACAGCTTCCTGCAGCTGTTCACCAGCGTAGTGCTGTTCCGCTTGTTCATGCTGATCAGCGAGGTGCCCGAGAAAATTGACGGGCCGCTATGACCCCTCTACCCGTGGGCTTAAGCCCGGCTGTCGGTTATGCTCGGGCTCATCTTTTGTAACGCTATAAGCCGAGCCATGACCCGTCTACTGCGCTACACCCTGCTGGGCCTGCTGATCGTCATCGGCCTGATTGCCTTGCTGATCTACAACCTGACTTGGCGCCCCGAAGCCAAGGAAGCATTACCGGTCAGTTGCAACGTCCAGGCACCGACGCTGGTGCCCGGTCAGGCGCTGAAGGTGATGACCTGGAACGTCCAGTACCTGGCGGGAAAACGCTACGTATTCTGGAATGACCTGGCGGCCGGCAATGACGAAAAACCCACGCCCGATGACATGGCCTTCAGCCTCGATGAAGTGGCACGCGTCATCCGCGACGAGCAACCGGATGTCGTGCTGTTGCAGGAGCTCGATGACGGCGCCAAGGCCAGCGATTACCAAAACCAGTTCAAGCTGCTTCAGGAGCGAGTCGCTGACCTTTATCCGTGCAGTGCTCACGCCTTCGACTGGAAAGCCGATTTCGTGCCTGAGTCGCACCTCTTCGGCAGCGTCGGCCGGCAACTGGCCACCCTCAGCCGCTATCAGATCGAGCACGCCGAACGCCTGCAATTACCGGTCGCGCCGGCCAACTTCGTCACCCGCCAGTTCAAACCGAAAAACGCCTTGTTGGTCACCTTGCTGCCGCTGAGTGACGGCGGTCAGATAGCGGTGCTCAACACCCATCTGGACCGCGTTACCCAGCCCGACGAAACGCTGCAAGCCCAAGTGACGGCCGTGGCCAAAGTTCTCGACAAGTTCGAAAGCCGCGGCACGCCGTGGTTGATCGGCGGGGACTTCAACCTGTTGCCGCTGGGGCAATATCGACGCCTGCCCGACGAACAACGCACGCCCTACTCCGCCGACAGTGCGCTGCATGCGCTGTGGGACAAATACCCGATGATCCCGACCAACAACGAAGCCAGCGGCATCGATCGGGCACGGTGGCTGACCCATTACCCGAACGATCCGGGCTTGAACGGCCCGGACCGGACGGTCGACTACCTGTTCTACAGTCCGCGGATCAAACGGGTCGAGGCGATGGTGAGGCAGGACGACACCTTGCGCATCTCCGATCACTTGCCGGTGATCGCACGGTTCCTGCTGCCGGCAGCCCCTTAGATGACGCAGAACCTGTGGGAGCGGGCTTGCTCCCACAGGGATTGTGCATGGCTTGCATCAGGCTCAATGCGCCTCCTCCAGCTCATCGTGCAATAACCCGAAGATCTTGCGCTTCATGTCGATGAACGAGTGCTCCATGACCATGTCCAGGGTCCTTGGGCGCTCGATCGGTACGTCCAGAATCTGCTTGATCCGCCCAGGCCTGGCCCCCATCACGTAGACCCGGTCACCCAGCAGAATCGCCTCGTCGATATCGTGGGTCACGAACAACACGGTCTTCTTGCTGTTGCCCCAGACCCGCAACAACAGCTGCTGCATTTGCAGGCGCGTCTGGCTGTCGAGAGCACCGAAGGGCTCATCCATCAGCAGGATTTGCGGGTCGTTGGCCAGCGCCCGAGCAATGGCGACGCGCTGCATCATGCCGCCGGAAAGCTGCTTGGCGTAGTTATCGGCGAACCCGGTCAGACCCACTTCGTTGACGTAGTAGTCGACGATGTCCTTGCGCTGGGCGGTCGCCATGCCGCGACGCTTGAGGCCGAACTCGACGTTCTGGCGCACGGTCAGCCAGGGGAAAAGCGTATAGCTCTGGAACACCATGCCTCGATCCGCGCCCGGGCCCTGCACGTGCTGGCCGCCGACGTAGATTTCGCCTTCCGTGGGCTCATTCAGACCCGCCGTGAGATACAGCAAACTCGACTTGCCGCAGCCCGAAGGCCCGACCAGCACCGCGAACTGTTGATCCGGCACTTCGAACGATACCTGCTCCAGCGCTGTGAACATACCGCCGCCAGGCTTCTGATAACGCAGGCTGACCTTGTCCACTTGCAGCCGTGGCGCGGCGTGCACCGGGGCGGCCTGTGGCGTGACGAAACGCGGGTTGACGGCGCTTACTGAGCCCATGCGGCGATCCTCAGACGTAGGAAACGGAACAGTTGATCGGTGACCAGGCCCAGCAGGCCGATGATCGCGATGGCCAGAAAGATCACATCCACTTGAAAGCCGCGCATGGCTTTAAGGCTCAGGTAACCCAGGCCGCTGGACGCCGCAACCAGCTCGGCGACCACCAGGTAAGTCCAGGCCCAGCCCATCGTCACGCGCAAGGTATCGAGCACACCCGGCAACGACGCCGGGGCGATCACATGCAGCACCGCATCGCGGCGGTTCGAACCCAAGGTGTAAGACGCGTTGATCAGGTCCTTGGAGATACCTTTGGACACGTCCGCGATCATCACCAGTTGCTGGAAAAACACCCCGAAGATGATCACCGAGACCCGCTGTTCCAGACCGATGCCGATCCACAGAATGAACAGCGGCACGAACGAAGTCACTGGCAGGTAGCGGATGAAATTGACCATCGGCTCAAGGAACGCCTGGACGATGCGAAAGCTGCCCATCAGCAACCCCAGCGGCACCGCCACCAACGACGAGACGATGAAACCGACCATCACCACTTCGAGGCTGGCCCATACATGCAGGCCGAGGGTGCCGTCGCGGCTCAGGCGCACGGCGGCCTCGACCACCGCGCCCGGTGTCGGCAAGAACATGCCCGGCACCACGCCGCCGTATGACAATCCGGCCCACAGGCCGATCAACAACACCCAGGCCAGACCGCTCGCGCTCCAAATCACCGAAACCGGCAGGCCGGTCTTGGGCGTGATGCAGCGGCTCAGCCATGAATTGCGCTTGAACATGCAAACCTCCTAGAGCGGGCTGACGAAGCGGTTGTCGATCAGGTCGTCATTGCTGACGTTGTACGGTTTGCCCTGCAATTCACTGGCGGTCTCGTTGGCCAGTTTGATCAGCGGTTCGCTGTCACCCGGTTTGCCCGGCGAGCCGAGGAGTTTTTCGCTCATGGCCTGATCGTAGAAGCGCACGCCTTGCGCGGCAGCGGCCAGTTCCTTCGGATCGGCCAGGTAACCGCCGACACCTTTGGCCATGATCTTGTAGGCTTCTTCTGGATGGTCCTTGGTGTACTGCACCGCTTTGTACAGACCGGCCACCAATGCCTTGACGTCTTCCGGTTGCTTCTCGATGACGGTGCAATTGAGCGCGACCACATCGACAATCACTCCCGGCGTACTGCTGCTGTCGATCAGCACCTTGCCTTGTTGCTTGTTGCGGACCATCGACAGATGCGGTTCCCAGGTCACGGCGGCCGGCACGCGACCGGCGATGAACGCGGTGGCGGCATCGTCGGCGGTCATGTTCTGCACGGTGATGTCGCTCATTTTCATGCCGTGTTTTTTCAGCAAATAGGACAACCAGAACTGCGAGGTCGAACCTTCGTTCACCGCCACGGCTTTGCCCTTCAGCTCCTGCAGGCTCTTGACGTCCTTGCCGACCAAAACACCGTCGCCACCATGGCTGTCATCCAGTGCGGCCACCGCTTTGAAGCAGAACTGCGGGCGGTACTTGAGCACTTCGTCGATGGTCGACGCCGAGCCCGATAACTTTCCCGAGGCTTGCGCAGCCATGTACATCGAAGCCTCTTCGACGACGGGCAATTCGACGGTCAAACCGTTTTCCTTGAAGTAGCCCAGATCCCGGGCCAGATAGAGCGTGCCATATCCGACCCACGTGGTGTGGCCGATGGACAGGGTGCCGGCCTGGGCGCTGGTGGCGACCGTGGCGGCGATGGCGGTGACCGCCAGTGGATGAGCGACGCGGATAAGCAAGGACTTGATCATGGAGCACTCCCAAAGCTGTTGATTTAGTTTTGTCATGGGCAGTACGGCCAGTGGCCTTGGAGCAGAAGCAACCTGAGGTCTCTGATGGACCTTTCGGCGGTCAGCGTTTGGCTGACTGGCGAGGTCGATGTTGGCCCAAGGCGGGGATTAGGAAAATTAGGAAATATGTCGATGGGAGTGATGAAAAAACTGGGTAGCGCGCACTGCGAAAGGGCGCCGTGGGCAGGGATGCCCGGGGTGGGTGCAAAAGGTGCGACGATGATCGTTCCCACGCTCCGTGTGGGAATGCAGCCCGGGACGCTCCGCGTCCCAAAGCGGACGCAGAGCGTCCATTGAGGCATTCCCACGCAGAGCGTGGGAACGATCAGATGGTGTCAGAGTCGGCCGTATTCCTGCGCCGTGCGATCGACTGCCTTGAGGGTCTTGCCGACCAACTCATCAACCTCTTCGCGACTGGCAATCAACGCCGGCGCCATGATCATCCGCCCCAGCGTCGAGCGAATAATCACCCCTTCTTCGAAGCCGATCGTGCGGCAACGCCAGGCAATGTCGTTCTCATTGGCGAAGCGCTTGCGACTGGTTTTGTCCTCCGCCAACTGCAGCGCCGCTACCATGCCGACACCCTGAATATCACCCACCAACGGGTGATTGCCGAACACCTCGCGCAAGCACTGTTGCAGGTAGGGGCCGATGTCATCCTTGACCCGCGTCACCACCCCTTCATCACGCAAGGCCTTGAGGTTGGCGATGGCCACCGCCGCCGCCACCGGGTGCCCGGAATAGGTCAAGCCGTGGGCAAACACCCCGCCCTGCTCCACCAATACCTGGGCGATTTTCTTCGACAGAATCAGACCGCCCATGGGGATGTAACCCGAGGTCAAACCCTTAGCGATCGACAACGTGTCCGGCTCGAAACCGAAGTGCTCGTGGGCGAACCATTCACCGGTGCGACCAAAGCCACCGATCACTTCATCGGCGCACAACAGCACGTCGTACTGGCGGCAAATCCGCTGGATTTCCGGCCAGTAACTCTCTGGCGGAAAGATCATCCCGCCTGCGCCCTGGAACGGTTCGGCAATAAACCCCGCAACCTTGTCCGCACCCAGTTGGAGAATCTTCGCTTCCAGTTGCTGCGCCGCCCGCAGGCCAAATTCAGCCGGGGTCAGATTGCCCTCGTGAGCGAAAAAGTACGGCTCATCGATGTGTTCAATGTCGGGAATCATGCCGCCCATTTCGTGCATGAACTTCATGCCACCGAGCGCCGTCGCCGCCAGGGTCGAGCCGTGGTATCCGTTCCAGCGACCGATCATGATCTTCTTCTCGGGCTTGCCGAGGATCGTCCAGTAACGGCGCACGGTACGGATCAGCACTTCGTTGGCTTCGGAGCCGGAGTTGGTGTAGATCGCGTGGCTGTAGTGCCCCGGCAACAGGCTGAACAGCAACTCCGAAAGCTCGATGACCTGTGGGTGGGTGGTGTGGAAAAACATGTTGTAGTACGGCAACTGCTCAAGCTGTCGGGTCGCCGCTGCCGCCAGGTCCTTGCGGCCGTAACCAAGGTTGGTGCACCACAGCCCCGACATGCCGTCGAGGTAACGCCGACCATCGTTGTCCCACAGGTGCAGGCGCTCACCACGGACCATCACCCGGGGCCCTTCGTCGTTGAGTGCCTTTTGATCGACGAACGCGTGGATGTGGTGCGCAGCATCGGCGGCCTGGTAGTCGCGGGTTTCACGTGGTGTGGTCATCGCCAGTTCTCCGTTTTGTTATTAGCGGCTGTTATGAGCGCAGCTGAAACCAGGTGGTTTTCAACTGGGTGTATTTATCGAATGAATGCAGCGACAAGTCACGGCCAAAACCGGACTGTTTACCGCCGCCAAAAGGGACGGTCACGTCCAGCGCATCGACGCTGTTGACCGACACTGTGCCTGCTCGCAATTGCCGCGCCACGCGGTGGGCGCGATTGAGATCATCGGTCCACAGCGAGGCCGCCAATCCGTAGACGCTGTCATTGGCCAGCTGCAAGGCGTGAGCCTCGTCATCGAACGCCGTGACCGCCAGCACGGGGCCGAAGACTTCATCGCGAAACAGCGGCATGTCCGGGCTCACGTTAGTGAAAATGGTCGGCTGAATGAAGTTGTCGGAACCGTTGAACAACGACTGCCGTCCACCGCACACTTTCGTCGCGCCCTGGCGTTCGGCCTGCTGGATGAACTTCATGATGCGTGCAGTCTGACGGCTGTCGACAATCGCCCCGGCTCGGCTCGACGGGTCCAGCGGATCACCCGGCTGCCAGCATTCGGCCTGCGCCTTAAGGCGCTCGACGAACTCATCATGGATCGAACGCTCCACCAGCAACCGCGAGTTGGCCGAGCACACTTCACCCTGATTGAAGAAGATCCCGAACGCGGCTTTCTCCGCAGCCAGATCGAGGTCCTGGCAATCGGCGAACACCAGATTGGCGCTCTTGCCACCGCACTCCAGCCACACCTGTTTCAGGTTCGATTGCGCGGAGTACTGCATGAAATACTTGCCGACTTCGGTGGAGCCGGTGAACACCAGGCAATCGACATCCGGGTGCAAACCGAGGGCTTTGCCGGTCTGCTCGCCGAGCCCCGGCAACACGTTCAGCACCCCTGCTGGCAGGCCGGCGTCCAGCGCCAGCTCGGCCAGACGCAGGGCGGAGAACGGTGACTGCTCGGCGGGTTTGAGGATCACCGAATTGCCCGCCGCCAGCGCTGGCGCGAGTTTCCAGGCGGCCATGTCCAACGGGAAATTCCACGGCACCACCGCAGCGACTACGCCCAGCGCTTCGCGGGTAATGGTGGCCAACACGTTTTGCGCACTGGGGGCGATCTGGTCGTAGAGTTTGTCGAGACTTTCGGCGTACCAGCGAAACACCCCAGCGGCGCCCGGGACGTCGATGTTGTAGGCGTCCATCACTGGTTTACCCATGTTCAGCGAGTCGAGCAGCGCCAGTTCTTCGCGATGGACCATGATCAGGTCGGCGAGGCGCAGCAGCACTTGCTTGCGCTCGCCCGGCGATCGCGCCGACCAGGTTCCGGCCTCGAACACCTGCCGCGCATTGCTGACCGCGGCGTTCACCTCTTCATCGCCGCACGCAGTCACATTTGCCAGACACTGGCCGGTGGCCGGGTTGATCGCTGCGAAAGTCTGGCCCGACTGCGCCGAGCGGGGTTTGCCGTCGATGACGGCCTGGTCGGGTAACCGCATCGCGGCAGCTTTGTTTTGCCAATATGCAAGCTCGAACACGTTCAGATGCTCCATGGACTTTTCTTGTGTCTGGATGGTGGCCCAGGCCCGAGTCCAGGAAAAATAGTAAAAATATCTTCGCAGACCATGAAAAAACTGGGCAGCCAATCTCGCCGGTGGCGCGGTATGTGGTTATTGTTCAGGCATAACAACACCGTCGTCAGAACGGATGAAGTCGGCGTAAAAAATTGCCTGGATGTCGAGTCCATCCATCCCGAGGTTCGCCGTGGCTGCCTACAACCTGCGTCAATTGAAATACTTCATCACCACCGTTGATTGCGGCAGTGTCGCCGAGGCTTCGCGCAAGCTGTACATCGCCCAGCCGGCGATCTCCACGGCGATCAAAGGCCTGGAGGACAGCTTCGGCGTGCAACTGCTGATCCGTCATCACGCCCAGGGCGTGTCCTTGACCCCCAGCGGCGCGCGCTTCTACCGCAAGGCCCAAGACCTGTTGCGCATGGCCAAGGAGTTCGAACAGAACGCCCTGGCCGACAACGATGTGGTGGCCGGGCAAATCGATATCGGTTGCTTCGAAACGGTCGCTCCGCTGTACCTGCCGCAGTTGATTGCCGGGTTCTCGACGCTGTATCCGGGAGTGAAAATCCGCATCCGCGACGGCGAGCAGCAAGAGCTGGTGCAAGGCCTGACCTCGGGCACCTTCGACTTGGCGATTCTGTATGAACACGACCTCGACGCCACCATCCAGACCGAACCGCTGATGCCGGCGCAGCGCCCTTATGCGTTGCTGCCAGCAGATCATCGCTTTGCTCAGCTCAAGCAAGTGTCACTGCGCGATCTGTGCCTGGAGCCGATGATTCTGCTGGACGTGCAACCGAGCCGGACCTACTTCGTCAGCGTGTTCGAAGAGTTGGGGCTGACGCCGAACATTGCCTTCAGCTCACCGTCGATCGAGATGGTGCGGGGGATGGTCGGGCAAGGGTTCGGCTTCTCGATCCTGGTCACCCGGCCGCATTCGGAATGCACCTATGACGGCCAGAAAGTGGTGTGCGTGAACATTGTCGAAGACGTCACCGGCTCCGGGCTGGTGGCGGCGTGGCTCAAGCGCGGGCAACTGACCAAACCGGCGCAGTTGTTTGCTGATTATTGTCGGGAGCAGTTGACGGCCAAGGCCCAAAGACCAACCCCGGACCTGTAGGAGCACGGTTCGCCGGCGATCATCTTCAGCTTTTGCGGGGTTTGATCCGCGCAGTGGCCTCGGCCACCAGCGGATCGTCCGGCCAGTAATGCTTCGGATACCGACCCTTCAAGTCCTTCTTCACCTCGGCATACGTGCTGCGCCAGAAGTTCGCCAGGTCCTGAGTCACTTGCACCGGTCGTCGCGCCGGGGACAGCAGATGCAACTTGACCACCTGCCGGCCACCGGCAATTCGCGGGGTTTCGGCCAGGCCGAACAGTTCCTGCAACCGCACCGCCAGAATCGGCGGCTGCTCGCTGTAATCCAGACGAATCGACGACCCCGACGGCACGCTCAAATGATGCGGCGCCAGCTCATCGAGCCGTTGCGGCAGCGGCCATGGCAGCAGATTGTGGACGATGCTCGACAGGTCCAGATTGGCGAAGTGACTGAGCCGCGAGACTTTGCCCAGATACGGCATCAGCCAATGCTCAAGACTTTTAAGCAGTGCAGCATCGCTGACATCCGGCCATTCACTCTGCTCCTTACTGCCGAGGTCCAGCTGCCGCAACAACGCCACTCGCGCTTGCCACTGACGCAGCTCCGGGGTCCACGGCAACAGCTCCAGACCTTTGCGTCGCACCAGATTGACCAACGCCTGACTGCGGGCCGTTTCATCGAGGCCGGTCAGCGGTTCACGGCTGAGGATTAATTCACCAACCTTGCGCTGACGCTCGGCCCGCAACACGCCTTCACGCTCATCCCAATCCAGTTGATCGACGCAGCGCACCTGTTCGGCCAGCACCGAATCGAACAGCGTCGGATCGAAATCCGCTGCCAGATAAATTCGCTCTTCACGCTGGCCCTGACGGCTGCCAAGATCGGCGATCACCAGCCACGGTTGTTTCATCAAACTGTCGGCTTCGGCAAACAGCGCTGCACGACCGTTGGCCAAGCGATATTCCGCACCACCGGCCCTTCGCTGTTGGGCGACGCGATCCGGATAAGCCAGTGCCAACAACGCGCCGAGCCAACGCGGATGATCCGGATCGCTGACCGGTTCCGACGCTTTACCCCGCAGGTAACCGCGGTACTGCCGCGCCAGTTGCCGGGCACGTTGAACGCCCCCCTGAGCGCCGCGTGCGGCCCGTTCTTCGCCGGACAACAACACCAATCGGCTGTGCAGATCCGCGCCGGCGCCACGCAAAATATCCCGCTCACCGAGCAAGGCCGCAACATCGCACGCCATGTCGGCCAAACCGAGTGCCTGACCGCGCAACAACAAATGCGCGATGCGCGGATGAGCCGGCAGTTCAGCCATGGCCTGACCGTGCCGGGTCAATGCTTCACCGTCCAATGCACCCAAGCGCTCCAGCAGATCCTGAGCCTGTGCATAAGCCGCCGCGGGCGGTACGTCGAGCCAAACCAACTGTCCCGGCGTAACGCCCCAGCGACCGAGCTGCAACGCCAGGCCGGCGAGGTCCGCCGAAAGGATTTCCGCGCTGGCGTAGGCCGCCAATTGTTCGTGCTGATCCTGCGACCACAACCGATAACACACGCCCGGTTCCAAGCGCCCTGCCCGACCCGCACGCTGAGTGGCGCTGGCGCGAGAAACACGCTGGGTGTCGAGGCGGGTCATGCCGCTACCGGGATCGAACCGCGGCACTCGCGCCAACCCGGCATCGATCACCACGCGCACGCCGTCGATGGTCAGACTGGTCTCGGCGATGTTGGTGGCCAGCACCACTTTGCGAAAGCCTGCCGGTGCCGGATCGATCGCGGCGCGTTGCGCGGCCAGGTCCAGTTCACCGTGCAACGGGCAGAGCAGAACCTGTGTGCTCGCGCCCAGCGCATCGGCGAGTTGCTGATGCACCCGACGGATTTCCGCCTGCCCCGGCAGAAACACCAGCACGCTGCCGGTTTCATCATTCAAGGCTTCAAGGATGGTCTGTACCAGGCGTGGCTCGATGAATTCACCGGGCTGGAACGGTCGGCCCCAGCGCATTGCCACCGGGTACATGCGGCCTTCGCTGCGCAGGATCGGCGCATCATCCAGCAACCCGGCCAGGCGTTCGCCTTCCAGCGTGGCCGACATCAACAGGATTTTCAGCGCTTGATCATCACGAAACAGCTCACGGCCATTCAAGCTCAAGGCCAACGCCAGGTCGGCGTCGAGGCTGCGTTCGTGGAATTCGTCGAAAATCAGCAAACCCACACCTTCCAGCGCCGGGTCATCCTGCAGACGCCGGGTGAGAATGCCTTCGGTGACCACTTCGATACGGGTATTGGGGCCGACTTTGCTGTCGAGCCGAATGCGATAACCGACGGTTTCGCCGACCTTCTCGCCCAGCTCACTGGCCAAGCGCTCCGCCGCCGCCCGCGCCGCCAACCGACGCGGTTCGAGCATCAGAATAGTCTGCCCGGCCAGCCAGGGCTCGTTGAGCAAGGCCAACGGCACGCGGGTGGTTTTACCGGCACCGGGCGGTGCTTCGAGCACGGCTTCGTGGCGTGTAGCCAAGGCTTCACGCAGGGCGGGTAAAACTTCATCAATCGGCAAAGAAATCATGCTGGCTCCCAGACAAGCCGGGAAGTATAACGGCGAAGCACCCGGCCCAATGCAGCCAGGTGTTCAGAAACTAGATTTTGAATGCAGTCCGTATGCGCCCCGCCACTTCAGCCATAGTAACTCCGCGCAACCCGGTGGCTTTCATGTCGACTTCCAGCGCGGGCATGACGTCCAGAAATTGCCGCAGATCCTGTGCGATGCTTTCGGGCAGATCAAATTCGGGATCATCTGAAAGAAGGCGAGACAGAACAACAATCTCCTTCAGGTGTTTACTGCTCTTGCGGCCAGCGTTCGGTTCTTCACACTCCAGGCGGCTGAGGTTAGTCCAAGCCTGTGCTTTAAGCGGGATCAGTCGGTCTACACCAATATAGGAAAGATCCTCAGTGTCGTTGCGACCCGTTACGATGAACGCGTAGTAAGCCTTGTCGAGCAGAATTGCAGACAGATCGGAGATTTCTCCGTCTACAGGCACAGGAGTCAGATGAGCACCTTCTGGCAGTGATAAGCCTTCAGGTGCCCTTGAGAATAACTCCAAAAGTACGGGGTAGCTGTCATCGGTGGGATTGCCGAATCTGTAGCGCCTTGTCGGCCCATCAAGTGCCTGACGTTCCGTGTAACCTCCACGCCTTACGAACTCCCAGAGTTCGGCACCGAACACGTCATCCAAAGCTTCGATGATGAGAACGATATCCAGATCACGGGTCGCCCGGAATTCGATGCCTGCTTCTTCAAGGGTCAGGCTGGCTGCAACGCCGCCGATCAGCACATATCGATCCGCATGGCCGGCAAAGGCTCCACGAAAGGTATCCAATCCTTTTACCATTCGATCTTCTCCATCATTTCATCAAGGCTAATCTGGACTCTGTCGTCAACGTCGTCTCTTAAGCTGAGATAGAGAGACAGGGGGTCCACACTTTCTCTCGACACTGGAACACAGGTTTTGCCAATAATGTGATCAGGAGAGTAACTCCAGATTTCGACTTCAAAGACCGGGTCATTGAATTGGCCGACTTCTGTGCGCCCCGAGCGCTGGACCTCCGCGTCCCACCCTTCTTTGGTGAACGCGATAACGGGTATCGACGGCTCCCCAAGCATGGAAACTTTACTGAGCGCCGACAGGCCAGCAGCTCGCTGCAGCTGAGGGTGCCAATCAGAATAAACCACACGCCTCACCGGGTTCTGCATCACCGGCAGGGCTTTTTCCCAGATGGTTTTAGGCGCTGCGACAAAGTGCCAGCGAGGTGACCTTTCATTAGAGGCCGGCTCTATTAGTCCGAACGACTGAAATTCTTTCATCGCCCTGGACGTCGTCATTTTGGAGTACTGGTCTCCATCAACCAGGTCTGCACCTCGAAAGATATAATCCTCATCCCATCCCCGGATGATGGCTGCGATCAGCAATGCCTGGCTTGCTGGGCTCATGGCTTCTTTATCGGCTTGCCGGCTGCGATAAAACTCACGCAGATCCATTCCAAGCTGTGGGGCGAAGAGTTGATTGCCAGGCACAACAAACTGAACCCCGGACTCGATGAGGCGTTTGCGCTCGTATGATTTGAGTGCGCCGGTTGCATAGAGGATCGGCTGATCCAGCATTTTTTTCAGAACGTCGATGTGTTTACGGACCTTCGCAGCGTTTTCGAAGGGTTCGTGAGCAAGCAGTACGAGGCATTGGCGATCAAAGAGCGTAACGACGTCGAAGGCGTATTCGTCCAAGAGGTAAAAGGGCAAACCTTTAGTCTTCGCCCAGCGCCTGATCTCGGGCTTAATCCCAAAAATCGATTCGAAGTAGTCTTGGATTTCTTGCCTGCTGGTTTTCACTTCGGCGCCAAATAACACAATTTCCGCACAGTAACAGGAGCAATGTTACTGTGCAATAATCGTGTTACAGACCTCTAACATCGGCATGATATGCACACGGCTTCGTGGCGTGTAGCCAAGGCTTCACGCAGGGCGGGTAAAACTGCCGAACCCCGATAAAATTTATCAGCCGTCGCGCGTTGTCGATCTGGAAAAAACAACATCAATCCTCAACAATTCCAGTGGGGGTGAGACGAGGGCGCAATTTACTGTGGGCACGCCCTGCCGGCGCGAGTATAACGGCGAACTGCTTGTCGCTCGTTGCTGTCCTAATTCATATCGACGACGCTTCGTTTTCCAGATGACAGGAGATTTCATATGCGTGTTCCATTTCGCTTGATTGGCGGTGTATTGGTCGCGACGTTGCTGACGCAAGTGACCGCTTGCGGATCGATTTTCTACCCTGACCGTCGTGGTCAGATCGACGGCAAGATCGACCCGGCCATCGCCGCGCTCGATGCCGTGGGCCTGCTGTTCTACATCATCCCCGGCCTGATCGCGTTTGCCGTGGACTTCGCCACTGGCGCGATTTACTTCGAGCCCGGCAAGACCACCCAGGTGGCCCCGGAAAAACTCAAGGAAGCCATCGGCGCCGACGGCAAGGTCGATAACCACAAGTTGCAGACTATTCTTGAAGCCGAACTGGGACGTAGCTTCCCGCTGGACGACCCACGTCTGATTCAGCACAAGGGCAGCACCCAGCAACTGGCCATGCTTGGCCTGCAACCTGGCGCATAGTCCGTGCCTGTGAAGGATCACTCAAAGGAAACGCCGCCCCTATGATCGCAAGCTCCGAACACGCCCGCCTGTTGCGGCTGGCGACCCGTGCCTCGGTGGCGGTGGCGTGTACGCTGATCGTCGCCAAAGCCATCGCCTGGTGGTTGAGCGGTTCGGTGAGCATGCTCGCCGGGCTGACCGACTCAGTCCTCGACGGCGTCACGTCGCTGCTCAACCTGCTCGCGGTGCATTACGCCTTGCGCCCGGCCGACGATGATCATCGGTACGGGCACGGCAAGGCCGAGTCGCTGGCGGGCATGGCTCAGGCGTTGTTCATTGGTGGCAGTGCGGTGCTGATTGGCTGGCAGGCGATCGATCGACTCAAACACCCGGAACCGGTGGGGGCGCCATGGATCAGTATCGGCGTGATCGTGTTTTCCCTGGTGCTGACGCTGGCCCTGCTGGTGTTGCAACATCGGGTCGTCAAGGCAACCGGCTCCAACGCGGTGCGCGCCGACTCTCTGCATTACCGCTCGGACATGTTGCTCAACGGCAGCATTCTGCTGGCGCTGGTGCTTGCCGGGTTTGGCTGGCATCAGGTCGACCCTTGGTTTGGATTGGCGATCGCCGTCTACATTCTCTGGAGCGCGATTCAGATCGGCCGCGAAAGTTTTACCGTGCTGATGGATGAAGAACTGCCGTCTGACGTCAGCCAGCACATGCTCGAACTGGCCTGCAGCGTACCGGGAGTATTGGGGGCGCACGACCTGCGCACACGGATTTCCGGCAGCCAGTGGTTCGTGCAGTTGCACCTGGAATTGCCAGGGGATTTGACCCTGTCAGTCGCTCACGGCATCAGCGATCAAGCCTCCGATGCCATTCACACCGCTTACCCGCGAGCCGAAGTGCTGGTGCACGCCGACCCGCAGGAAGTGGTGCAGGCCAGCAGGGCTCAGTAACTCACCTGATAACCGCGACTGCTCAGGCAGTTGCCCTGGGCCTGGCGGTAGGCTTGCACCACCGAGGGGTCCGGCTGGTAAGTGGCCGTTCGCGGATCGAAGCCACTCTGCTGCACCGCGTATTGATAGCACTCGTAACCGTCCTGGTTGACCTGCTCCGGCGACTGACCGTTGGCCGGATACGCCACCACGTCATAACTATTGCTGACCGGTTGCGGCTGCGGTTGCACGGGCGGCTCGACCACGACGTAATCCTGAGTGCTTTCCTGATAGGCGTAATACGAGCCAGCCGCCAGGAACAACAGCGCACCGCCGATCCACACTTCACGCGCGTAATCAGGCATGTAGTGCACGCGAATCCCGCGTGGCGGCTGCACCACCACATAACGCGGACCGAGTGGGCGATACCAGTAGCCGCCGGAGTAGAAGTAATCCTGACCACGATACGGCACGCGGTAATCCCGGTCCGGGAAGCGATCGATCACATGACCGGGGCGGTACTGCGGGCCGGAGCCCCAGCCATTACCGTGCCCATCCGGGCGACCGGCCCAGCGATGGTCATTGGGACGCGGACCGTTGTTCTGCCAATGCGGGTTGTTATCGTTGCGCCGCGGCACGTCCTGATAGTAACCACGCTGCGGCTGCTGGGTCTGGCGCACGGTGTCGGGCCGGCCCTGGATCGGCAGGTCATTGGCCGGTAGTTGCGGCGGTGGCGGTGGCGGTCGAACCGGACTGTTGTAGTCGTGCGGCTGACGGTTCTGTTGATTCTGGCCGTTGTGCTCGAACTGGCGACTGTTGTCGCCACGAATGATGTCGTTGTTCTGCGGGCGTGGCTGGTTATTGCCGCCATGGCCCTGGTTGTTTCCCTGATGGCCGTCCGGTCCACGTTGTCCGCCATCGGGATCCCGGTTTTGCGGCTCATCCGCCAGCGATTGCGCAGTGACACTGACACATAGCAAACCAACACCGGCCAAACGCCAGATGCGCGACTTCATGCTTTTCCTCACTGCGGGTTAGGGCCTGTACGTAAGACTGGGAAAGCACCGGCCGGTTCTGCAACAGGTTATCAGTCGCGCAACTTATTTATTGATCGTCGTCACCCAATTCCGGGACAAAAGAAAAGGGAGACCCGTCGGCCTCCCTTTGAGAACTTCGTCCGTGCTCAACGCTTTTGACGTCGGCTCACCTCACGCCGTCTTCTGGACAGTGTGTAGCTCGGGGGCCGGCTCATCCCCTGTGGGGGTGGCGACCGCAGCTGGCCTGATTGGGCGAGCCGCACTGGACTGTTTGTCCGAGCAGTGATTCTGGTGATAAGAATAGGCTCGCGGCGCCAGCAGAGGATTGCGAAGATTGCTCAAATAAACATCCCTTGCGCAATTTTTAACCGTGGATAGATAATCTACCGCAATAGTTATGACAAAGGCCTGATTGATGAGCAAACTCGACCGATACGACCTGAGCATTTTGGCGGAATTGCAGCGTGACGCGCGCATCTCCAACCAGGAGCTGGCCGAACGCATCGGCCTTTCCCCTTCGCCATGCTCACGACGGGTCAAACAGCTGGAAGACGACGGTTACATCTCCCGTCAGGTGGCCCTGCTGGACCGCAAGATGCTCGGCCTGAGCCTGACGGCTTACGTGTTGATCGGCATGGACCGACACACACCGGAGCGTTTCGAAAACTTCGAAGCGGCCATTCGCACCTTGCCGCAAGTGCTGGAATGCAGCTTGGTGACCGGGATGGATGCCGACTATCAGCTCAAGGTGGTGGTGCCGGACATGGACCACTATCAGAAATTGCTGCTGGGGCATCTGACCCGGATTGAAGGGGTGACGAGTGTGCGGTCGAGTTTTGTCTTGAACCAGGTCTTGAACAGTACTGAGTTGCCGCTTACTCATCTGCGCGGCTGAACCAGCCCCCGCGCTGATTGTGGGAACGATCACTATCAGGGCGACGAATAGCTGCGGCACACTGCCGCAGGTCAATGCCTGGCCAATCCCCCATGACGTATACTCCAGCGCCTTTTAGCCCCGCCAGCGCTGGAGATGTTCGATGGATCCTGCAGTATTCGAAGAGTGGATGATGACCAGCCTGGTCAGCATCCTGATCATTTTCATGGGTTTCATCGTTTGGGACCTGGCGAAGAAGTCCAAGGCCGGGCGCTTTGGCTCGTTCATTCTGTTTTCCGTACTCGGCCTGGGCGTGGCCGCGTTCGTGATCAAAAGCGTGGTGATCGGCCTGATCGAATCCGGCTCGTTATAAACGCGCCGGCACTTCCTTCCACTGGCCCTGATCAAGTCCTTCGATGGTCCAGTCGCCAATTCTGACCCGCACCAGGCGCAATGTCGGCAACCCCACCGCTGCGGTCATGCGCCGCACCTGACGGTTACGACCTTCGCGAATCACCAGTTCCAGCCAGCTGGTGGGCACGCTTTTGCGAAACCGCACCGGCGGATTGCGTGGCCACAGCTCGGGCTCTTCCAACTGTCGCGCCTCGGCTGGCAAGGTCATACCGTCATTCAGCTCGACGCCATCGCGCAAACGCTGCAATTGCTCGGCACTCGGCTCGCCTTCCACTTGCACCCAATAGGTCTTGGCCAGTTTGTGTTTCGGATCGGCGATCCGCGCCTGAAGCTGGCCATCGTTGGTCAGCAACAGCAAACCTTCGCTGTCACGGTCGAGCCGTCCTGCCGGGTAAATCCCGGGAATCTCGATGAAATCCTTGAGTGTCGCCCGCCCTTCGCCGTCGCTGAATTGCGTCAGCACATCGAACGGTTTGTTGAACAGAATCAGCTTCGGCTCCGCCGGCGGCGCTTTGGCGACACGACGCGGGGCTGAAGGAGCTGGCTTCGCACCTGGATATCGGGAAGGAGGACGCGGGGGACGGGACATGGGAAAACAACATCTAACGGTCAGGGCTGCTAATGCTAGTGCCCCGACCGCCAAATGACCACGACAAACCGTTAGCGGAACGGCGGCTCGTCGAAGCTGCGCAGTTTGCGTGAGTGCAGAGAATTGAGCTCGGTGCGCAACAAGTCCACCGCCTCGATGCCGATCTTCAAGTGCTGGCTGACCGCGCGCTCATAGAAAGCGTTGGCCGAACCCGGCAGCTTGATTTCGCTGTGCAACGGTTTGTCCGAGACACAGAGCAACGTGCCGTACGGAACCCGCAAGCGATAACCTTGCGCGGCGATGGTGCCGCTTTCCATGTCCACCGCCACGGCGCGAGACAGGTTGATCAGCGGACGTTCCTGAGCCCAGCGTAATTCCCAGTTACGGTCGTCGTAGGTCAGTACGGTGCCGGTGCGCAGGCGTTTTTTCAGCTCGTCGCCCTTCTCACCGGTGATGTTGGCCGCCGCTTGTTGCAACGCCATCTGTACTTCGGCCAGGGCCGGAATCGGAATATTTGGCGGCACGACCCGATCGAGAATCCCGTCGCGACGCATGTAAGCGTGCGCCAGCACGTAATCGCCAATGGTCTGCGACTGACGCAAACCGCCACAGTGACCGATCATCAGCCAGCAATGCGGACGCAGCACCGCCAGGTGGTCAGTGATGTTCTTGGCGTTGGACGGCCCCACACCAATGTTCACCAGGGTCACGCCATGTCCGTCGGTGGCGATCAAGTGATAGGCCGGCATTTGATAACGGTGCCAGACCACGCCCGCAGCAATCGCCGAGGCTTCGCCATGGTCCATGCTCTTTTCGATGATGACGTTACCCGGCAAAACCATGCGCACGAAACGCGGATCGCTGCGCAACTGCTCCAGACCATGGACGATGAACTGGTCAACATAGCGGTGGTAGTTGGTCAGCAGAATCCACGGTTGCACATGGCGCCAGTCGCTGCCGGTGTAATGCACCAGGCGGCGCAGGGAGAAATCCACCCGCGCGGCATCGAACAGGGCCAGGGGCAGTGGATCGGTGTTTTCCCAATCGTACAAACCATCGGCGATGCCATCGGTCGCGGCCGATAGGTCGGTACTTGGGAACACCCGCGCCAGCACGGCAGCGGTAACGCCGGAGCCGGCCAGTTCATCGCCCTGCTCAACCACGTACGGATAAGGAATGTTTTGCTGGCTGATACCGACTTCCACCGTCACGGTGAAGTCATGCATCAAAGGAACGAGTTGTTCCAGCAGGTATTTGCGGAAGGCCGCAGGATGGGTGACGGTGACGCTGTAGGTTCCGGGCAGCTGAACCTTGGCATAGGCGCGAGTGGTCTGTGGAACTTCGCCCTGGCAAAGGTAGGTCAAACGCAGTTCAGGATAACGAAACATCGCACGCTGTTCGGCGTCCGGTTCGACACGATCCTTGAGGTAACGCTTGAGCGCCTGATTCAGCGCGGTGGTTGCACGATTGTGCAAGAGCGCAAGCCGATCCACGGCTTGCTCGGCGGTTTGAACGACAATAAAAGCTTCGGTCACGATCAGCATCCTGTGTTCTGACTTGCAGACCTTCATCTTGCCTGCATCATCGCTTCACGGGAACCCTGTGGGGTCGACCGGGCCACAATCGCTTCCACATCCAGCCCAGGTGGCAACGCGCCATACACCCGACCGGCGGAACCCAAGCGGCTCGCAATGAACGCATCACTGACGGCGCTGTTGCCGGCTTCCAGCAACAGCTTGGCCTGAAGGCCCAAGGCGATATCTTCGCAGAGCTGGCGGGCGCGGTATTGAATGTCGCGGGTGTCCTTGAAGGCCGTGTGTAATTGACTGATGTGTGAGGCCAGACGTTTGTCGCCATGACCATCGCCCAACTCGCTGAACAGTACATCGAGCACACCCGGTTCCTTCGACAACGCTCGCAAAACGTCGAGGCATTGCACGTTGCCGGAACCTTCCCACGTCGAATTGACCGGTGCCTCACGGTACAACCGCGGCAAGATGCTGTCTTCGACATAACCGGCACCGCCCATGCATTCGGCGGCTTCATTGATCATTCCGGGTGCGCGTTTGCAGATCCAGTACTTGCCTACCGCCGTGACCAGCCGAGCGAATTTGCCTTCATGGTCATCATCCAGATGATCCAGCGCCCTGCCCATGCGCAGGCTCAAGGCCAGTGCGGCTTCGCTTTCCAGGGCCAGGTCGGCCAGTACGTTCTGCATCAAGGGTTGTTCGCTGAGCAAC
Source organism: Pseudomonas sp. Hz4 (assembly GCF_054898165.1). Taxonomy (NCBI): domain Bacteria; kingdom Pseudomonadati; phylum Pseudomonadota; class Gammaproteobacteria; order Pseudomonadales; family Pseudomonadaceae; genus Pseudomonas; species Pseudomonas sp. Hz4. The sequence goes on from NZ_CM142719.1 coordinate 5,361,631, forward strand.
TTACCGCCGACTCTGCGGTGAGCGCAGTGATGGCTGGCCTGGGTCAGGGCCTGACGCATCAACGAGCTGGAACCGACCATGCAATCGAAGCGGGTCATGGCGACCATTTCGATAATGGTCGGAACGCCCCGCCCCTCCTCGCCGACCATCCACGCCAGCGCACCACGGAACTCCACTTCGCTGGAAGCGTTGGAGCAATTGCCGAGTTTGTTCTTCAGGCGCTGTATGTAGAACTGATTGCGCGTGTCGTCCGGACGGTGGCGCGGCAGCAGGAAACAGGTCAAACCCTTGTCAGTCTGGGCCAGGGTCAGGAAGGCATCGCACATCGGTGCCGAACAGAACCACTTGTGACCCACCAGCTCATACGCCTGGCCCGGACCACTGGCGCCGACTGGATAAGCCTTGGTGGTGTTGGCCCGCACGTCAGTGCCGCCCTGTTTCTCGGTCATCGCCATACCGATCGTGACCCCGGCCTTGTGGGCCATGCCAACGTTGCGCGGGTCGTATTCGGTAGAGAGGATTTTCGGCAGCCATTGCTTGGCCAGATCCGCTTGCAAACGCATCGCCGGGACGCTGGCGAAGGTCATGGTCAGCGGGCAACCACTACCGGCTTCGGCCTGGCTGTGCAGGTAGGTCATGGCGGCGCGGGCGACGTGGGCGCCGGACTGCGGATGCGCCCAGGGCAACGAGGTCAAACCGTGCTCGACCGCCGTGCGCATCAGTTCGTGATAGGCCGGGTGAAATTCCACCAGGTCGATGCGATGGCCGTAACGGTCATGACTGCTGAAAACCGGCTTGTTCTGATTGGCCAGGAACCCCGCTTCCATCAGCGGCCCGCCGGCCAGTGCGCCGTAAACGTCGATCCGCGACTCGGCCCACCCGGCCCCGAAACGCCGTGACCATTCCTGCAACGGCAGGTCGATGCGATACAGGTTGATGCCGTCCAGCGACGGTGGCTGGTTGGTGACTTCGTGGGTTTCGGCGAACTGATGCAGGTTCATGACGGGGCTCCTTTGGTTAGCCAAGGGACTTCAGTTAAGCACCGCCTCTTGGCTGAACAAAGTGTCATATCTGCCTAACTGTCGGCGCTTTCGCCTTGCTTTGGACACAGCACGCGACGGTAAAGCGCTGCCTGCAGGTCCTCGAACTTCACCGGTTTGTTCAGGTAATCGATCAAGGCTCCAGTAGGGCAGCGTTCCCGATCAATGCTCAAGGCAATTACGAATACCGGCAATTCGGTGCAACCCGGCAACGCGCGGATCTGGCAACAGAGGGACGCGCCGTCCAGAGGTGTTAGCTGGCAATCGAGCAATACCGCATCAAAGGTTTCGCGCTGCAAGTGATCGAGCGCGGTAGCCCCATTGTCGGCGGTGCGCACCCGGAACCCCAGCTTGAGCAACATCCCGCGCATCACCAATTGATTGATGCTGTTGTCATCGACCAGCAGCACCCTGCAGTCCTGAGGCAGTCGCAGGCGAGGAAATTCCCGAGTCGACGGCCGCTCCACCACGGGCAGTTCGAACTCGACGTCGAGCTGGAAACGGCTGCCCCGGCCAGGCTCGGAGCGGTGAGTCAGGCGCCCGCCGAGCAATTCCACCAATTGCCGGCAGATCGCCAGGCCGACGCCCAGACCACCGTATTCTCGGGTCATCGAGCCGTCGAGCTGGAAGAAGCGCTGATAAAGGGTCGCCTCCCCCAGATCGGTGAAGCCAATGCCGGTGTCGATCACCGCAAAGGACAGTGCCAGTCGGTTGGGCTCCACCGGTTTACCCGTCACCCGCAGCGCTAACCCGCCAGTTCGAGTGAACTTGATCGCGTTATCCAGCAGGCATTCCACGCACTGCGCCAACTTGGCGCTGTCGCCGTGCAAGCGATCCGGCAGCCCCGCCGTCACGTCGACTTTGAAGTCCAGCGATTTGCTCAGAGCGTTGCCCTCGAACTGCAGGCGCAAAGCCTCAACCACGCCGCGCAAACTGAAGGTGGCCGAATACGCCTTGAGTTTGCCGGCCTGCAACTCGGTCAGGGTCAGGATGCCGTTGACCATGCGCATCATGTCTCGCGCCGAACCCGCGGCTGTTTGCTGGTATTGCTCCAACTCCGGGTCCATCTCGACGGTCTGCATCAGTTCCAGCGAACCGATCACGCCATTCATGGGCGTGCGCAGTTCGTGGGTCAGGGTGGCGAGGAATTCGTCCTTGAGCTTGTTACTGTGAGCCAGTTGCTGGTTCAGCACTTCGAGCTTTTGACCGGCATCGAACAGGGTCTGCGCCTGTTGCTCGCGCATGGCGTTGATGCGATCGGCCAGTGCCAGGGACAGCAGCGCCACTTCAATCGCCGAGCCGATCTGGCTGGAATACATGGTCAGGAATACGTTCGGCAAGTAACCCAGCACCATCAGGGTGTTGACGATGCCGCCGAGCAGGAAGGCCGACCAGGCGATGATGAAATACCGCGCCACTCGCAGGCCACGCAGCCAGGCGAAAATCCCTGCGGCAAAAATCACTAGGGTGAAGGTCAGTGCCAGCGCTGTCGCCAGACGCAAGGCCAGGGCGTAACTGGCCATCAATGACAACCCGACCACCACCGCGCTGAACGCAATCAATGCCAACAGCAAGCGGTCGAGCCAACGGCTGTACGTTGTGATCTGCAAGAAACTACGGGCGAACTGGCTGCCGAAGAGCCCCGAGCAACCGATGAAAAACGGCGTGGCGGCGTTGGCCCACCACGGGTTGTCCGGCCAGAAATATTCCACGGCTGCGCCGTTTACCGACAGCTGATACAGGCCGAACGAGGCGATGTAGAAGATGTAATAGAGGTAACTGGTATCGCGCACGCTGAGGTAGATGAACAGGTTGTAGACCAACATGCCCAGCAACACGCCGTAGATCAGCCCCAACACATAGAGTCGGACCGGTTGTTTTTCGAGGAAAGCCGTGCTCGACCACAAGGTGACTGGTGCCTGGATCGACCCTTCACTCTGCAAGCGCAGGTACACGGTTTGCGCTTGATCAGCGGTGAAGTTCAAATTGAACAGGTAGTTGTTCTGGCGGATCTCGCGAGTGGCGAACGGCAAGGCATCACCGGTCTGTCGGGCCAACTGATAGCCACCAGCAGCATCGGGCAAGTACAGATCAAGGTGATCAAGGGGCGGATAGGCCAGTTCCAGCAGCCAGGTGCGTTGCACCGCGGAGTGGGTCGGGCGGTAATGCAGGTCGATTTTCAACCAGAACGTTGAACGCGAGTAACCGGCGTTGAGGGTGGCTTTGTCGTGGGGTTTGAAGTTTCCAGCCGCGGCGTGCGCACGGACATCGGCGATGGTCGCCTGACCGCCCGCGTCTTCGAACACTTGGAGGGTTCGGCCTAGGGGAAGGCTTTGAGTGAATTCATCGAACTCGACGGCACTCGCCATGAGGGGCAAGCACAACAGCAACATCAGCAAATAGCGCATTTAAGCCCCAGCGTGGCCTGTCCGGTTATCTCAGGAAGCCCCTCATTCCTTTTGAGTAGACGTAAAACCGGTATTACCTGTCATTGGTTTGGATCCACTCTAGCATAGCCATTGATGGCCATTGAGCACTATTAAAATTTTTCCTAAAAAGGCTCTAGCACGGGCGTTCCAGCGCAATGCGTTGAGATAGAGCTGTTTACCCGATCAGCGTGTGACAATGGCCTGAGGGCGCACGCCTTTTCTCGTTCCACGGCTTATTGGTCAACACCCGAAAAAGATGTTTGGTGGTAAGCTCGCGCACCATGAATATCTACAGCTCTCGCCCCGTTGTCCTCTGTCTCTCCGGCCACGACCCAAGTGGTGGCGCCGGCTTGCAGGCAGATATCGAAGCCCTGCTCGCTCAGGGTTGTCATGCGGCCCCGGCCGTCACCGCCCTGACTGTGCAAGACACGGTCAACGTCACTGACTTCCGCGTCCTCGACCGTGAGTGGGTGTTGGCCCAGGCCAATGCCGTGCTCAACGACTCGACGGTAGCAGCGGTCAAACTGGGCATGCTCGGTTCCCTGGAAATGGTCGACACCGTGGTCGAACTGCTGTCGGCGCACCCGCATTTGCCGGTGGTCTGCGACCCGGTGCTGCGCGCTGGCGGCGGCGGACGCCTGGGCAAGGACGAAGTCGGCTACGCCATGCGCGAACGCCTGCTGCCCCTGTCGATCATCGCCACCCCTAATCTTCCTGAAGCCCGCATCCTCGCCGAACTGCCCGAAGGCACCGCGGACGAGTGCGCTGAAAAACTCCTGCCGTTCGTCAAACACCTGCTGATCACTGGCGGCCATGGCGATGAACACGAAATCCACAATCGCCTGTACAGCCGCGACGGTCACCGCGAAACCTTCACCTGCCAACGTCTGCCCGGCAGTTATCACGGTTCCGGTTGCACCTTGGCCAGCGCCCTGGCGGGGCGTCTGGCCCTGGGTGAAAACCTCGCCAGCGCCGTACAGTCGGCACTTAACTACACTTGGCGTACCCTGCGTGACGCGGAGCAGCTAGGCAAAGGCCAGTTCGTGCCGCGCCGCCTGCCGCTGGATTTCTGTTCGTAACTTTCTATTCGTAATGCGGTGAGGCTTGTCCGATGAAACTACGTGGCCTGTACGCCATTACCGATAGCCAGCTGCTGGCCGGTAAATTTCTTTCGTACGTGGAGGCGGCGCTGGAAGGCGGCGTCACCCTGCTGCAATACCGCGACAAGAGCAGCGACGAAGCCCGCCGCCTGCGCGAGGCCGAAACGCTGCGCGATCTGTGCGATCGCTACAAGACCCAGCTGATCATTAACGACGATGCCGAACTGGCCGCGCGCCTGAACGTCGGCGTGCACCTGGGCCAGACTGATGGCCCGTTGACCCCGGCCCGCGCGATGCTCGGTCGCCTGGCGATCATCGGATCGACCTGCCATGCTCAGCTTGAACTCGCCGAGCAAGCCGCCAAAGAAGGCGCCAGCTATGTCGCCTTTGGTCGTTTTTTCAACTCCAACACCAAACCCGGCGCACCGACCTGCAGCCTCGAACTGCTCGACCAGGCCCGCAGCAAACTGCACCTGCCGATCTGCGCGATCGGCGGTATCACCCTGGACAACGCCGCGCCGCTGGTGGCCCATGGGGTCGATCTGCTGGCGGTAGTCCATGGCCTGTTTGGCGCCGAGAGCACTGCCGAAGTGACGCGCCGCGCCCGCGCCTTTAACGAATTGTTCAATTCCTGATTTTTGAGAGCCCGATCATGTCTCGTTCCGAAACCCTGTTTGCCAATGCCCAGAAACACATCCCCGGTGGCGTGAACTCGCCTGTTCGCGCGTTCAAAAGCGTCGGCGGCACGCCGTTGTTCTTCAAACACGCCGAAGGCGCCTACGTCACCGACGAAGACGACAAGCGTTATGTGGATTACGTCGGTTCCTGGGGGCCGATGATTCTCGGTCACAGTCATCCGGACGTGCTGGACGCGGTACGCAAACAGCTTGAGCACGGATTGTCCTACGGCGCCCCGACCGAGATGGAAACCCAGATGGCTGATCTGGTTTGCTCGATCGTGCCGTCGATGGAAATGGTGCGCATGGTCAGCTCCGGCACCGAAGCGACCATGAGCGCGATCCGCCTGGCCCGTGGTTTCACCGGCCGCGACAGCATCATCAAGTTCGAAGGCTGCTACCACGGTCATTCCGACAGCCTGCTGGTCAAGGCCGGTTCCGGCGCCCTGACCCAAGGCGTGCCGAGCTCGGCCGGTGTGCCGGCAGCCTTCGCCAAACACACCCTGACCCTGCCGTTCAACGACATTGACGCCGTGGAAACCCTGCTCGCCGAAGTCGGCCCGGAAGTGGCGTGCATCATCGTCGAGCCAGTGGCTGGCAACATGAACTGCGTGCCACCGGCGCCAGGTTTCCTCGAAGGCCTGCGGACCCTGTGCGACAAGCATGGCGTGGTGTTGATTTTCGATGAAGTGATGACCGGTTTCCGTGTCGCCCTCGGCGGCGCCCAAGCCCACTACGGCGTGAAGCCTGACCTGACCACCTTCGGCAAGATCATCGGTGGCGGCATGCCGGTGGGCTGCTTCGGTGGCAAGCGCGAAATCATGTCGCACATCGCGCCATTGGGTCCGGTCTATCAGGCGGGCACCTTGTCGGGTAACCCGCTGGCCATGGCTGCCGGTCTGACGACCCTGCGACTGATCAGCCGCCCGGGTTTCCACGCCGAGCTGAGCGACTACACCAGTCGCCTGCTCGATGGCCTGCAACAGCGCGCCGATGCGGCGGGCATTCCGTTCGTGACCACACAAGCCGGTGGCATGTTCGGTCTGTACTTCAGCGGCGCCGACGATATCGTGACCTTCGATGACGTGATGGCCAGCGACGCCGCCCTGTTTGGGCGCTTCTTCCACCTGATGCTCGAGGGCGGCGTGTACCTGGCGCCGAGCGCCTTCGAAGCGGGCTTCACCTCGATCGCCCATGGCGAAACCGAGCTGAAACTGACGCTCGATGCCGCCGAGCGTGCATTTGCCGCATTGAAATAATGCTGTTCCGCTGACGTTGGCGATTGCCAGCGTCAACTTTCACCTACCTTTACGCCCTTATTCCTACGCTTCTGCTCAATACCCCAGCAAAGTGGGCGATATATTCCCCGCGCAGCAGAAAAACGAGTAAAGACTTTGTAAGGTTGGCCCTGCTTATTTCATAATGCGCGCTTATTGGATCCTCGATGGGTCCGCGCGCCCTTCAGAGGTAAGTCGATTCCCATGAACCGCACCGGCCGCGCCCTTGCATTGGGCTGCCTGTTGCTCCTTCAGCCCCTGCTCGCGCTCGCACAAGCAGGCGGCAACTCGTTGTTAATCCCAGCGATGGGTCGTTGCACCCTCAATACTCAGCCGCAAGACCTGGCGCAGGCTCTCGCCGCCTGCCAGAAAGCGTCGGATGAAGGGGATGCGCAAGCGCAATACGAGTTGGGTGAGTTCTACTACGACGGCAAAAACGCGCCGCGCGACCTCAAAAAAGCCCTGGGCTACTTCGAAAAGGCCTCGCTGCAAGGCCACGCCCAGGCGCAATTCAAACTCGGCACCATGTTCTTCCACGGCGAAGGCGTACCAGCCAATAACATCCAGGCTTATATCGTGCTGAAAATGGCTGCGGTCAATGGCGCTGAAGATGCGTTGGACACCGCCGACGAAGTCGCCGAGAAAATGCCCCGCGAAGAACTTGAGGTGGCTACCCAGGTGCTCGGGCAAATCTTCCGCAAATACCTGATGGAATTACAAAGCGCCGATGGGCGTACGCCGTTTTCGCCCCTGCCCTGAATGTGGCGAGGGGATTTATCCCCGTCCGGCTGCGCAGCAGTCGTAAAGTCAGCGAATGCGATCCGCTTGAAAGAATGCATTGGCTGATGGCAGGGCTGCTTCGCAGCCAACGGGGATAAATCCCCTCGCCACAATAAATCCCCTCGCCACAGAAGAGAGCCCGTCAGCCTCAAGACTGTTATTTACTTCTCAGGCATCGGCATCGGAAACGGCATGACATTGCCGACCGCACCGCGGGCTTCGCTGATTTTCGGCGTGCCGAGGCGCTCGACTTCGTCGATCCGCACGATCGAATGCATCGGTACAAAACTGCGCACAACGCCTTCGAACTGAGCCTTGAGCTTCTCTTCGCTCGGATCGACGACCACTTGCGTGCGCTCGCCAAAGACGAACTCTTCCACTTCCAGGAAGCCCCACAGATCACTTTGATAGATCTGCTTGGCATACATTTCGTACACCTGGCCCTGATTGAGGAAAATCACCTTGTAGATTGGAGCTTCACGTTTGGTCATGGCAGGCGAGCAACACATCGGGGATAAAAATGAGGGCGCGAACTATAGCATAGCCACCGGACGCACAGCGGTAGGAACCTTGGGACATGTTCCCTATAATGCGCGGTTCTTTGAATCACGTGACGACTCTTTCCATGGCCAAGAAGCTCTACATCGAAACCCACGGTTGCCAGATGAACGAGTACGACAGCTCGCGCATGGTCGATCTGCTGGGTGAACATCAGGCCCTGGAAGTCACCGCTCGCGCTGAAGATGCCGACGTAATCCTGCTCAATACCTGTTCGATCCGCGAACGCGCCCAAGACCGTGTGTACTCCCAACTCGGCCGCTGGCGCGAACTGAAACTGGCAAACCCGGACATGGTCATCGCCGTTGGCGGTTGCGTGGCCAGCCAGGAAGGCGCTGCGATTCGCGACCGCGCCCCTTACGTGGACGTAGTCTTCGGCCCGCAGACCTTGCACCGTCTGCCGGAAATGATCGACGCCGCGCGCGCGACCAAACTGCCGCAAGTCGACGTCTCGTTCCCGGAAATCGAAAAATTCGACCACTTGCCAGAGCCGCGCATCGATGGCCCAAGCGCCTACGTGTCGGTCATGGAAGGCTGCAGCAAGTACTGTACTTTCTGCGTGGTGCCTTACACCCGAGGTGAAGAAGTCAGCCGACCGTTCGATGACGTGATCGCCGAGGTCATCCACCTGGCCGAAAACGGCGTGCGCGAAGTGACCCTGCTGGGCCAGAACGTCAACGGTTATCGCGGGACCACTCACGATGGCCGCCTGGCGGATCTCGCCGAACTGATTCGCGTGGTGGCCGCCGTCGATGGCATTGACCGCATCCGCTACACCACCTCACACCCGCTGGAATTCTCGGACAGCCTGATCCAGGCCCACGCCGACGTGCCGGAACTGGTCAAGCATCTGCACTTGCCGGTGCAGTCGGGCTCGGACCGAATCCTGGCGGCGATGAAGCGCAACCACACCGCGCTGGAATACAAATCCAAACTGCGCAAATTGCGTGCCGCCGTGCCGGGGATCTGCATCAGTTCGGACTTCATCGTCGGCTTCCCGGGCGAGACCGAAAAAGACTTCGAACAGACCATGAAGCTGATCGAAGACGTCGGTTTCGACTTCTCCTACTCGTTCGTCTATAGCCAGCGCCCGGGCACTCCGGCTGCCGATCTGGCCGACGAAACGCCGGAAGCGTTGAAGAAAGAACGCCTGAATGCGCTGCAACATCGCCTGAACCAGCAAGGTTTCGAGATCAGCCGACAAATGGTCGGTTCGATCCAGCGGATCCTGGTGACCGATTATTCGAAAAAAGACCCCGGCGAGCTGCAAGGCCGGACCGAGAATAACCGTATCGTCAACTTCCGCTGCGACACTCCTACGCTGATTGGCCAGTTTGCCGACGTGCACATCGACGCCGCCCAGCCGCACTCGCTGCGGGGCTCGCTGATTAAATAACCACCACAAAACCCGTAGGAGCGAGGCTTGCCCGCGAAGGCTGACTGACATTCAACCTATGAGTCGTCTGTAATGCCGCCTTCGCGAGCAAGCTTCGCTCCTACAGGACTGTGATCGACATTGGGTTATTTAAGAGCTTTCGCACCCAGGCCACTGGCGTTATCCTTGATTTCATCTTAATTGCCCCAGGGCGGCTAAATACGACCTTGAACGCACCCATAGAACCACATCGTTTTATCCTCGAGCCCTTTGAGGCTCGCCGCTTCGCCAATCTGTGCGGGCAATTCGACGAGCATTTGCGCTTGATCGAACAGCGCCTGACCATCGAGATCCGCAACCGCGGAAACCAGTTCGAACTGATCGGCGAACCCAAGCACACCACCTCCGCGGAAAACCTCCTGCGCCGCCTGTACCGGGAAACCAAGGGTACCGAGCTGTCGCCGGACATCGTTCACCTGTTCCTGCAGGAATCGGCCGTCGAAGAGTTGGACAACGCTTCCCCCGGCGAACCCTCCGTGGCCCTGCGCACCAAAAAAGGCATGATTCGCCCTCGCGGCTTGAATCAGTTGCGCTACGTGAAGGAAATCCTCGGCAACGACATCAATTTCGGCATCGGCCCAGCCGGTACCGGCAAGACCTATCTGGCCGTTGCCTGCGCGGTAGACGCGCTGGAACGCGAGCAGATTCGCCGCATCCTGCTGGTGCGTCCGGCGGTTGAAGCGGGCGAAAAGCTCGGCTTCCTGCCCGGCGACCTGTCACAGAAGATCGACCCCTACCTGCGCCCGCTCTACGACGCTCTCTACGAAATGCTCGGCTTCGAACACGTCGCCAAGTTGATCGAGCGTCAAGTGATCGAAGTTGCGCCGCTGGCCTACATGCGCGGTCGCACCTTGAACAACAGTTTCATCATCCTCGACGAAAGCCAGAACACCACCGTCGAGCAAATGAAGATGTTCCTGACCCGGATCGGCTTCGGCTCCACGGCGGTCATCACCGGTGACATCACCCAGGTCGACCTGCCAAAAGGCACCAAGTCCGGGCTGCACCATGTGATCGAGGTACTTAAAGACGTGCCGGGCATCAGCTTCACCCATTTCAATTCCAAGGACGTTGTGCGCCATCCACTGGTGCAACGCATCGTCGAAGCCTATGAGCGCTTCGAAAACCGCGTAGCCGATGAAGCCCCGAAGGATAGCCGCCGCGATGCTTGAGCTTGATCTGCAACTGGCTACCGAAGCGTCTGCCCCAAGCGAAGCCGAGTTCCGCCAATGGTGTGAGTTGGCCCTGCGCCAGCGCACAGCCGACTCCGAAATGACCATTCGCCTGGTCGATGAAGAGGAAGGTCGCGAGCTGAACCACACTTGGCGGCAAAAGGATTACGCCACTAACGTTCTTTCGTTCCCCGCCGATGTCCCCGATGAATTTCTGGATATCCCGCTGCTGGGCGATCTGGTGATCTGCGTGGCGGTGGTCGACCGCGAAGCTGCCGAACAAGGCAAGGAACTAAAGGCCCATTGGGCGCATCTGGTCATTCACGGCTGCTTGCATCTGCTGGGTTACGACCATATAGATGACGACGAAGCCGAAGAAATGGAAGCACTGGAACGCACGTTGCTTGCAGAGTTGGGCTATCCCGACCCTTATGCAGACGACGAAACAGACGCATCCCCTATCGTTACAACAAAGGATTCAGAGTAATCGCTATGAGCGAAGATCGATCGAGCAACGGGCAAAAGTCTTGGCTGGGTAAGCTCACCCAGGCTTTTGCCCACGAGCCGAAGAACCGCCAGGAGCTGCTGGAGCTGCTGCGCGATGCACACCAAAACAAGTTGCTGGACAGCGAAGCGCTGGCCATCGTCGAAGGCGCCATCCAGGTGGCTGACCTGCAAGTACGGGACATCATGGTCCCGCGCTCGCAGATGATCAGCATCAAGGCGACCCAGACACCCCGCGAGTTCCTGCCTGCCGTGGTCGACTCGGCCCACTCCCGCTACCCGGTGATCGGCGAAAGCCACGATGACGTAATGGGCGTGTTGTTGGCCAAAGACCTGTTGCCGTTGATCCTCAAGGAGAACGGCGACAACTTCAACATCAAGGACCTGTTGCGCCCGGCCACGTTCGTGCCCGAATCCAAGCGTCTGAATGTGCTGCTGCGCGAGTTCCGGGCCAACCACAACCACATGGCCATCGTCATTGACGAATACGGCGGTGTGGCGGGCCTGGTGACCATCGAAGACGTGCTGGAACAAATCGTCGGCGACATCGAAGACGAGCATGACGTCGAAGAAGACAGCTACATCAAGCCGCTGCCCAGCGGTGACTTCCTGATCAAGGCCCTGACGCCGATCGAGAACTTCAACGAGTTCTTCGACAGCCAATTCTCCGATGACGAATTCGACACCGTCGGCGGTCTGGTGATGAGTGCGTTCGGGCACCTGCCAAAACGCAACGAAATCACTGAAATCGGCCCTTATCGCTTCCGTATCCTCAATGCGGATAGCCGTCGAATCCATTTGCTGCGCCTGACTCCAATTGCCCGTTAAGGATTAGGGGTGTGTCATCCGCTATTTCCTGCATCGCGTTGCGCCTGAAAGCGGGCCAGGCAAGGCGCAGTCCGCAGGGAATGGCATTCCCTTTCCAAGGACTGCAACGCAGCATGGCCCGCTTTCAGGCGCAACCCGAAGGGCCGGGTCTGCTGTTACGCAGGGCTGCGTTACTCGTCGCTCATTTGAAAAATCAAACCACACTCCTCGCGCCTTGCCCTGCGTAACAGCAGGCCCGGCGCGATACAGGAAATAGCTGATGACACACCCCTTGCTCCGCGTAACCCGCCCCGGCTGGCCCGGTAATCTGCTGGCCGTGGTGGCCGGTGCAATCACCACCCTGGCCCTGGCGCCGTTCGATATCTGGCCATTGGCGTTGTTGGCGGTCGGCTTCTTCTATGCCGGCTTGCGTGAACTGAACCCCCGCCAGGCTCTGGGACGTGGCTGGTGCTTCGGTTTCGGTCTGTTTGGCGCCGGCACCAGCTGGATCTACTACAGCATCCACCACTTCGGCGGCGCTTCAGTGCTTCTGGCCGGTTTCCTGATGCTGATCTTCACGGCGGCGATTGCCTGGTTCTTCGCCCTGCCCGCCTGGATCTGGGCGCGCTGGCTGCGCCGTAACGAAGCGCCGTTGGCCGACGCCTTGGCGTTCGCGGCGTTATGGGTCGGCCAGGAAGCCTTTCGCGGCTGGTTCCTGACCGGTTTCCCTTGGCTCTATTCCGGTTACAGCCAGCTCGATGGCCCGCTGGCCGGGCTCGCGCCAGTCGGCGGGATGTGGCTGATTTCCTTCACCCTGGCCTTGACGGCCGCGCTGATCTATAACGCTTTGCGTCTGCTCAAAACGAAACGCAAAGGTTTCATCGCCGCAGGTGTGTTGCTGCTGGTCGGTCCTTGGGTGGCCGGCGTGGCGCTCAAGGAGCATGCCTGGACCAGCCCGGCGGGCGCACCGCTGAGTGTCGCGGCGATTCAGGGCAACATCGAACAGAGCATGAAGTGGGACCCGGCGCAGCTCAACGCGCAACTGGCGTTGTACCGCGACATGAGCTTCAGCTCGAAACCGGTCGACTTGCTGATCTGGCCGGAAACGGCCATCCCGGTGCTCAAGGAGTCCGCCGAGGGCTACCTGAACATGATGGGAAACTTCGCTGCAGAGCGTAAATCCGCACTGATTACCGGCGTACCGATCCGCCAGGAAGTCCATCACGAGAAGCGCTTCTTCAACGGTATTACCGTGGCGGGTGAAGGCGATGGCACTTACCTCAAGCAGAAACTGGTGCCGTTTGGCGAATACGTTCCGTTGCAGGAAGTGTTACGGGGGCTGATCGCTTTCTTCGACCTGCCGATGTCGGACTTTGCCCGTGGCCCTGCCGATCAGCCGATGCTGCAAGCCAAGGGCTATCAGATTGCGCCGTTCATCTGCTACGAAGTGGTTTACCCGGAATTCGCCGCCAGCCTCGCGGCGCGTAGCGATTTGCTGCTGACCATCAGCAATGACACCTGGTTCGGCACTTCCATCGGCCCGCTGCAACACTTGCAGATGGCGCAGATGCGCGCGCTTGAGGCCGGTCGCTGGATGATCCGCGCCACCAACAACGGCGTGACCGGTTTGATCAACCCGTTCGGCCAGATCACCGTGCAGATCCCGCAGTTCGAACGCGGCATTCTGTACGGTGAAGTGGTGCCCATGCACAACCTGACGCCTTATCTGCAATGGCGTTCGTGGCCGCTGATCATTGTTTGCGTGCTGTTGTTTGGCTGGGCGCTGATCGCGAGCCGGATGGCCAAGACTGTTTAAGTCAGCTTTTGTGGCGAGGGAATTTATCCCCGTTGGACTGCGCAGCAGGCCCATTTTCAAGGCTGCTCCGCAGCCCAACGGGGCGGTGCGACGTTTCGATAAATCCCCTCGCCACAGGTCATCAGTAAAACATCGAGTAACCGATCTGCCCCACCGCCTCATTCATCAACTGCCCGCTCTGCCAGATCGCCTTGAATTCCGGCATCCAGCCGCCCAGTGGCCGAGCGTTGTCCACGCCTAAAAACCCCATCGGCGCAGGCACCACTTCAAATCCTGCCTTTTTGAAACTCCAGACCGCTCTCGGCATGTGCCAGGCCTGAGTCACGACGACCACGCGCTTGATTCCTTGCGGCAACAACACCTCGGCGCTGAACTGCGCGTTCTCCCAAGTGGTGCGGCTGCGCCCTTCCTGCCAACGCACGGTCACGCCGAAATCATCTTGCAACGAGTCGGCCATCAACCTGGCTTCAGTCGGCGGCGTGCCGTAATGCAGGCCGCCACTGGTCAAGACCGGCAAGCCCGATGCCTTGGCCAGCCGCGCCGTATAGCGCTCGCGCTGCAGCGCCACACCCGTCGGTTGGTCGCTGCCCCAAGCCAGGTCGCCACGTTCACGCCCCGCCCCCAGCACCACAATCGCGTCGGCGTGCTGAGCCAATGTTGCCCATTCGTCGCGCGCCAACGGCGCTTCACGTTCCAGCGCCTTGGCGCCCCACTGCACCACCACCGGCAGGCTCATCAGCCAGAAACCGCCCACGCCCAACGCAAAGCACAATCCGGCAAGGCGCGGCCTTGAGCGGCGTAACCACCAGGCAAGCACCAATAACAGCAAAAGAATGCCGGGGGGCAGCAGAAGTTGTTTAACGAAATATCGAAAAGGCATCGAGCATCTCCAAAAGATGCCCGAAGCCTAAGTGGGTTGACGCAATGCGACAACAAATGCGGAAGGACTATGCTTCAAAAAACTATACGTCATGGCTTCAAGTGCCCTTACTTGAATTGCAGAGACCGGACCTTTACCGCGTCCCTGCCGGGTGTTTTGTCCTTGAGCCAGATGATCGTGGCCGAACGTGGTGCGTCGAGTTGCTTCACTGCTTCAGACAAGCATCCGTGTGTCTCACGTTCACTGCGATCGAGATACGCCTTGACCAGTGCAAACTCTGCGGGGCTCAAGCCTCGCAATTCCAGCTCCAGCGGACGCTCATCGCGTAACCGGTCAGCGGTTTTTGCCGCGTCCAGGGCCATTCCCAGACGATCGATCAATCTTTCGTACAGCTCCGGTTTTGTAACTTTTTGCCGTGACTCAACCATCCCTCACCTCATTGAAGATAAGACTCACTCCCCATTTAGAGCTTAGCTTCCATGAACAAACCGGCTGAGCGCTGCGACCAACGGCCCTCGCAGCGGGTTCTGGGCGACCCGCAGCAGTAATCAGGGTTTCCCTCGGTAGAGCGCGGTCATGTATGCTACGGCGCTTCCTGTAACTCCACTTCCAGCTCGCCTGGACACCGAAACGCCGATTTGGCGTGATCACCGTCCGGCGTTGCATTGAAGAGGATTAGGCCACCCCTATTCAGTTCAAAAGTAGCCATGCACGAACAATATCAGCCCCGTGAAATCGAAGCCGCCGCCCAGTCGTTCTGGGACGAGCAAAAGTCCTTTGAAGTCAGTGAACAGCCAGGCAAGGAGACTTTCTACTGCCTGTCGATGTTCCCTTACCCCAGCGGCAAGCTACACATGGGGCACGTGCGCAACTACACCATCGGCGACGTGATCTCACGCTACCAGCGCATGCAAGGCAAAAACGTCCTGCAACCCATGGGTTGGGACGCCTTCGGCATGCCGGCGGAAAACGCCGCGATGAAGAACAACGTAGCGCCCGCCAAGTGGACCTACGAAAACATCGCCTACATGAAAACCCAGTTGCGCAGCCTGGGCCTGGCGGTGGACTGGTCCCGCGAAGTCACCACCTGCAAGCCTGATTACTACCGCTGGGAACAATGGCTGTTCACTCGCCTGTTCGAAAAAGGTGTGATCTACCGTAAGAACGGCACCGTGAACTGGGACCCGGTCGATCAGACCGTTCTGGCCAACGAACAGGTGATCGACGGTCGCGGCTGGCGTTCCGGCGCGCTGATCGAAAAACGCGAAATTCCGATGTACTACTTCAAGATCACCGCTTACGCGGATGAGCTGCTGGAAAGCCTCGACGAGCTGACTGGCTGGCCTGAACAGGTCAAGACCATGCAGCGCAACTGGATCGGCAAGTCCCGTGGCATGGAAGTGCAGTTCCCGTACAACGTCGATTCCATCGGCGAAGCCGGCGTACTGAAAGTCTTCACGACCCGCCCGGACACCCTGATGGGCGCGACCTACGTCGCGGTAGCCGCCGAACACCCTCTGGCGACCCTGGCCGCGCAGAACAACCCTGAGCTGCAAGCGTTCATCGCTGAATGCAAGGGCGGCAGCGTCGCCGAAGCCGACGTCGCCACTCAAGAGAAAAAAGGCCTGCCGACCTCGCTGTTCGTCGAGCACCCGCTGACCGGTGAGAAACTCCCGGTGTGGGTCGCCAACTATGTGCTGATGCACTACGGCGATGGCGCGGTAATGGCCGTCCCGGCGCACGACGAACGTGATTTCGAGTTCGCCACCCAGTACAACCTGCCGATCAAATCGGTAGTGCGTACCAGCTCCGGCGGCACTAACCCGTCGCCATGGCAGGACGCCTACGGCGAGCACGGCACGCTGATCAATTCCGGCAAGTTCGACGGCCTCGACTTCGAAGGTGCCTTCGACGCCATCGAAGTCGCGCTGATCAAGAAGAACCTTGGCGCCTCGCGCACTCAGTTCCGCCTGCGCGACTGGGGCATCAGCCGCCAGCGCTACTGGGGCTGCCCGATCCCGATCATCCACTGCGACACCTGCGGTGATGTGCCGGTCCCGGAAGATCAACTGCCCGTCGTACTGCCCGAAGATGTTGTACCGGACGGCGCCGGTTCGCCGCTGGCACGCATGCCTGAGTTCTACGAGTGCACCTGCCCGAAATGCGGTCAGCCTGCCAAGCGTGAAACCGACACCATGGACACCTTCGTCGAGTCCTCGTGGTACTACGCCCGTTACGCCTCGCCGCACTATGAAGGCGGCCTGGTGGAAAAAGCCGCGGCCGACCACTGGCTGCCGGTGGATCAGTACATCGGCGGTATCGAACACGCCATTCTTCACCTGCTGTACGCGCGCTTCTTCCACAAGCTGATGCGCGACGAAGGCCTGGTGAGCTCCAACGAGCCGTTCAAGAACCTGCTGACCCAAGGCATGGTGATCGCCGAGACCTACTACCGTCGCGAAGCCAACGGCAGTTACACCTGGTTCAACCCGGCGGACGTCGAACTCGAGCGCGACAGCAAGGCCAAGATCATTGGCGCCAAACTGATTTCCGACGGCCTGCCGGTGGAAATCGGTGGCACCGAGAAAATGGCCAAGTCCAAGAACAACGGCGTTGACCCGCAGTCTATGATCGATCAGTACGGTGCAGACACCTGCCGCCTGTTCATGATGTTCGCCTCGCCGCCTGACATGAGCCTGGAATGGTCCGACTCCGGCGTCGAAGGGTCGCACCGCTTCCTCAAGCGCGTCTGGCGTCTGGCGCAAGCCCACGTCGGCCAGGGCTTGTCGGGCAAACTGGACATCGCCTCGCTGAACGACGAACAGAAAGCCACTCGTCGCTCGATCCACCTGGCCATCAGACAAGCCAGCCAGGACGTCGGCCAGCATCACAAATTCAACACCGCCATCGCCCAGGTGATGACGCTGATGAACGTGCTGGAAAAAGCCCCACAAGGCACCGAGCAGGATCGCGCATTGATTCACGAAGGTCTGGAAACCGTAACCCTGCTGCTGGCACCGATCACTCCGCACATCAGCCATGAACTGTGGCATCAGCTGGGTCACGCCGAACCAGTGATCGATGCAGGTTGGCCGGTACTGGACGAGAGCGCTCTGGTGCAGGACAGTCTGCAGCTTGTCATTCAAGTGAATGGCAAACTGCGCGGCCATATTGAAATGCCCGCCAGTGCCAGTCGCGAAGAAGTCGAAGCCGCTGCACGGGCCAACGAGAACGTACTGCGCTTTGTCGACGGTCTGACTATTCGTAAAGTGATCGTAGTGCCCGGGAAACTGGTCAATATCGTCGCCAGCTAATTGGATCAGGCGCCAGGTGAGCCTGGCGCCGCGTAAAACCTTTCGGGCCGCATGATCGGCCCACCTGGTTTCAAGGGGAGCAACAAGATGATCAAACGCAATTTGCTGGTGATGGGCCTTGCGGTCCTGTTGAGCGCCTGCGGTTTCCAGCTGCGCGGCACCGGCACCACTGAACTGGCGTTCAAGGAACTCGACCTGAGTGCCCGCAATGCCTACGGCGAAGTCGTGACGCAACTGCGTCAGGTGCTGCAAAGCAGCGGCGTCAAGGTCTACAGCGGCGCACCTTACAAGCTGGTGCTGACCGATGAGCAGGAAAGCCAGCGCATCTTGAGCTATGCCGGTGCCGGTCGTACTGGCGAGTATCAGGTGAGCACAGTGCTGAGCTACGACATCCGTGGTGAGAGCAACCTGACGCTGCTGAGCGACAAACTCGAAGTGCAAAAAATCTTTATCCACGACGGCAGCAACCTGGTGGGTTCCGACCAGGAATCCAACGACGCCCGTAAGGAAACCCGTCGTGAACTGGTTCAACGCATGATGCTGCGCCTGCAACAGCTCACTCCGGTTCAGTTGGATCAGCTGCAACAGACCGCTAACGCCAAAGCCAAGGCTGAAGCCGATGCACTGGAAGCGGCGCAGAAGGCTGAAGCGGCAACCCCGCGCCAGTCGCCTATCGAACTGCCGCAGCAGTAAGACTTACGGGGCGCTCAGGCGCCCCGTTTGCCCTCGCCTA
The DNA here is from genome assembly GCF_054898165.1 of Pseudomonas sp. Hz4. Classification (NCBI taxonomy): domain Bacteria; kingdom Pseudomonadati; phylum Pseudomonadota; class Gammaproteobacteria; order Pseudomonadales; family Pseudomonadaceae; genus Pseudomonas; species Pseudomonas sp. Hz4. Next base: position 5,380,153 of record NZ_CM142719.1, read on the forward strand.
TGAAACTCGCCCCCGCCCAACTCGCCAAACACCTGCAAGGTGCCCTCGCGCCGGTCTACATCATCAGTGGCGATGACCCACTGCTGTGTCAGGAAGCCGCCGACGCCATTCGTGCCGCCGCCCGCCAACAGGGATTCGACGAGCGCCAGGTCTTCGCCGCCGACGCCAGTTTCGACTGGGGTACGCTGCTGCAGGCCGGCGCGAGCATGTCGCTGTTCGCCGAAAAGCGTCTGCTGGAACTGCGTCTGCCGTCCGGCAAACCGGGTGACAAAGGTGCCGCCGCGTTCATCGAGTACTGCTCGCGACCGGCCGAAGACACGGTGTTGCTGATCAGCCTGCCCAAGCTTGATGGCAGTGCGCAGAAAACCAAGTGGGGCAAGGCGCTGATCGAAGGTCAGCAGACTCAGTTCGTGCAAATCTGGCCGGTAGAGGCCAACCAGTTGCCGAGTTGGATCCGTCAACGGCTGTCCCAGGCCGGGCTTTCCGCCAGCCAGGACGCCGTCGAATTGATCGCCGCACGGGTCGAGGGCAATTTGCTGGCTGCCGCCCAGGAAATCGAAAAGCTCAAACTGATGGCCGAAGGTGGTCAGATCACAGTTGAAACCGTGCAAGCGGCAGTGGCCGACAGTGCACGCTTCGATGTCTTCGGCCTGACCGACGCGATCCTCAACGGTGAAGCGGCCCATGCCCTGCGCATGCTCGAAGGGCTGCGTGGTGAAGGTGTCGAACCACCTGTGATTCTCTGGGCGCTGGCTCGGGAGCTGCGTCTGTTGGCCAACCTTTCGCTGCAATACAGCCAGGGTGTGCCGCTGGACAAAGCCTTCAGCTCTGCCCGACCGCCGGTCTGGGACAAACGCAAACCGCTGATGAGCAAAGCCCTGCAACGCTACTCGGCGCAACGCTGGGCGCAGTTATTGCTGGAAGCGCAGCGCATCGACGCACAGATCAAAGGCCAGGCCGCCGGCTCACCGTGGATGAGTTTGAGTCGGTTGTCGTTGTTGATGGCCGGCCAACGGCTGACGTTGCCTTCCGAATAAGGCTTTCGATCGCATAACGGCCATTCGCGGGCAAGCCTCGCTCCTACAGTTCCGTGCAAAACCTGTAGGAGCGAGGCTTGCCCGCGAAGGCGTCCGAAAGGTCCTACACAATGTGGGGTCTAGACAGAACCCCAACTTCGGCCGATGATTTGCACCGCAAAACCCACTCACTTGCGAGAAATCATCATGAGCAAAAAGCCATCCAGGCATGGCCCCAACAAGGCCAAATCCATCATCGCCCAGCCACTGTTCCGCAGCCGTCAGGAACCCGCCGGCAAGGGCAAAGGCAGCTACCGCCGCGAAGCCTTCCAGTCTAATAGCTGGGAGGCTTCTTACTTTCTGGCGGCCTGAACCTGCACACCCGTCGCCCTCCCCCCTCGAAACGCCCCCCTTTTTTTGCCAATAATCCCCTGTTACTGAGTTTGATCAGCCGCACGAAAAGCAAACGTGGCTGATTGTTCCAGCGTCTGAGGCAGCGGAATATAAATGATCGGTATCGTTACGCCCGTTAAAGCCCGGAAACGTCGCTGGTAAAGTTGTGCCCCCGCAAGACCTTTAGACTTTGTGTAGAAAAACGCTTCGATTGGCAACTGGCCAGGTATGTTCTGCGCCCACGTTTTAAGCTTCGTGTCATTGGGGGTATTAAAAGCGTCAGGGGAAATGAGGCGTCCGGCGCGCATGCCTTCCAGAAATCGCGGAGTTGCAGCATTGTTTTCAGCGTCCCGGACATTGAATGAACACATGGATTCGTATTTATTACCCGTAGAAGCATCCTTCCGATATTTCGCTTCCCATTTACCCGCAGTGTCGATAATCAGGCTCTGCTGCTCGCAACTCTTGCTGACCGTCGGATAGCTCGGATGCGCCCCACATCCGCCGTTTGGCCGGGCGTTGGAAGAGCCATCCACCGGAAAAAAACAAAGTATTTCTATATTCAGTTTTCCCGGCGGGGTGCTCAGGATTGGATAAAAAATAAAGCCGCTGTCATAGGTATAAGCAAGTCGCTTCACCTTGTAGTCAGAGCGAAGGTAGGTAAAGGAAACACCGCCATTGGCTACCGAAGTCGGGCTCGGGTTCCAGGCATCGTATTGGGTCGAAGGCTCCGTCCCGCGCAGGATCAAACCAGTGCAAAGAAACGCAGCTTTAGAGGCCGACCCACAGTTGTCGCGGGTATCTCGATATCGCTTTTCCAGCTCTGCGGCAACCTGCGCTCCTGTCATGGTCGCGGAAAAAGGCGCTACAGACTCCGTCGCAGAAGGGCTGCTTGTCATCGCCCCTTCTTGGGTGTTCGACGGACTGTTTGTTGAACAACCGCCCAGCGAAAAAGCCATTAGCAAGGGTAGTAATCTTTTCATTTCGGTACCTGTTTTCAAGGAGTATCAGACGCAGGAGTAGCCTGGTTTACGCCTGCACACCGCTATTCAACACGCGGAACTATGGGTCGAATAGCTGTTACAGCTGACAGTTGAAGTGAGGGTGAAATGGGATTAGGTTGGTCAGCCGGCTGACAAGTCTCAGCCCAAATGTTTGCCGGATAACCGATTCATTCCGCAGGCATGTTAAGGTCTGCACCTGATTCGTACTCTCTGGACCCGTGCATGCCCCTTTGTATTTCCCGTCGTTGGCCCCTGCGCCAACTGATAGCTGCCTCCAGCCTCATTTTGCTTGTTGCCTGCGCGGAAAAACCCACCGCAGCCGACGCCAAGCCGCTTCAGACCCCTCCCGTCGCGACAGCCCCTGCGGTCATTCCGCCCGTGGTTCCGACCGGTGAAAACCTCGACATCCAGCCAACCCAGACCTTCGCCGAATGGCAGGCGGGTTTCCGCAAGGATGCGCTGGCCGCCGGCATCCGCGCCGACCTGTTCGATCGCGCCTTCGCCAATGTCAGCCTGGACACCAGCGTGATCCGTGCCGACCGCAGCCAGCCGGAATTCTCCCGCCCGGTCTGGGAATACCTCGACGGTGCCCTTTCGCCGCTGCGGGTACGCAATGGTCAGGCGCTGGTCGGCCAGTACGCCGACATCCTGCAAAGCATCGAACAGCGCTACGGCGTCGACCGTCAGGCACTGGTCTCGGTGTGGGGCATGGAAAGTAACTTCGGACAGTTCCAGGGCAACAAGTCGGTGATCAACTCCCTGGCGACCCTGGCCTATGAAGGCCGGCGTCCCGGATTTGCCCACGCACAACTGATCGCCGCCCTGCAGATCCTGCAACAAGGCGATATCGATCCTGAGAAAATGCTCGGTTCCTGGGCTGGCGCCATGGGCCAGACCCAATTCATCCCGACCACCTACAACACCCACGCCGTGGACTTCGATGGCGATGGTCGCCGCGACATCTGGGGCAGCCCGGCCGACGCGTTGGCCTCGACTGCACACTACCTGCAAAGCTCCGGCTGGCAGAAAGGCCAGCCGTGGGGCTTCGAAGTGCAACTGGCGAGTGGCTTCAACTACGTCCTGGCCGATGGCACGACTCGCAAGAGCGTCGCTGAATGGCTGCAACTGGGCGTCACCCTGCCCAATGGCGGTCAGGCTCCGGCAGGCTCCGAGCACCTGTCAGCCGCCCTGCTGCTGCCGGCCGGTTACCGTGGCCCGGCGTTCCTGGTCCTCGACAACTTCCGCGCGATCCTCAAGTACAACAACTCGTCGTCCTACGCATTGGCCGTGAGTCTGTTGTCCGAGCGTTTCAACGGTGCGGGTCTGATCAACGGCACCTGGCCGAAAGATGATTTGCCGTTGAGCCGTACCGAGCGGATCGAATTGCAAAGCCTGCTGAGCGCCCAGAACTACGACGCGGGCAACGCCGATGGCATCATCGGCGCCAACACGCGCAAAGCGATCCGCAGCGCCCAGCAGTCGTTTGGCTGGCCGGCGGATGGGTATCCGACGCACCAGTTGCTCGAAGGCCTGCGTAACCGCTAAAAAGCAAAAGATCGTCCGAACCACGTTCGGACGATCTTTTTTTGCAACGCGTGATTACCTGACGACCACATCCTGCTCCAACACCAATTCCTTGTTCCCCGCATCCAGTCTCACCAGCGCGCCCATCGGCAACGTCAGGTTCGGATCGCAATGCCCGCTGCGCCACCCGGCCAGCACCGGGATGCGCAACGGCTCAAAGGTCTGCTTGAGCAAACGCTCCAGCGCAACCCCATCTACCCCCGCCACATCCCCCACCAGAACCCCGCGCAGTTTGTTCAACGTGCCTGCCAGGCGCAGATGGGTCAGCAGCCGGTCGATTCGATACAACGGCTCGTTGATGTCCTCGATGAACAGAATGACGCCCTCGGCATCCATTTCGTAAGGCGTGCCCATGGTCGCAGCGATCATCGACAAATTACCCCCAAGCAAACGCCCGTGAGCGATGCCAGGCTCAATCGTGGTCAACGGGTAGGCCACCGGATGCGTCAGCACGCTGCCGGCCTTCACCTGTCCTCTCAGTATGTTGAAGAACGAAGACTCGGTAGGTTTTTGCTTGTCGCCGAGCAGGTCGGCGTTGAGCAACGGGCCATGAAAGGTCACGAAACCCGCATAACGGCTGATCGCCAAGTGCAGCGCGGTGACGTCACTGTAGCCGATGAACGGTTTGGCATTGTTGCGCAGCAATTCGAAATCAATACGATCAAGCAATCGCGGCGTACCGTAACCCCCGCGCAGACAGATGATTGCGTCGACCTCACTGTCAGCGAACGCCCCGTGCAGATCATTGAGCCGTACATCATCACTACCGGCCAGATAGCCATCTTTCTCGTACACGCCGGGGAAAACCCGCAGCGAATATCCGCGAGCGCGCATCCAGTCGATGGCTTTATCGGTGTCCAGCGGTGCGGGACCGGCGGGCGCGATGACGCCAATCAGCCCTTGGGACGGCAAGGCCGGAACGGGTGTGTGAGGACAAAGCGTGTGGGTCGGTCGAACGGTCATCCATGAATCTCCCTGCGTGAAAGCATCAAGCACACAGTAGTCAGGAACGGGGATAAACAGAAGAGGGTCAGTCGCCCCGCAGGTTGCAGGAAAAGACTGAAGTGGCCGTAGGCACGGCCAACAAAAACGCCCGCAAGGCTGAAAAGCCTTGCGGGCGCTTTGTTACAAGGACGACATCAATTCAGCTTTAACCAGCTTCGCCTGCTCGTCGGCGTGGTACGAGGAACGTACCAACGGGCCGGAAGCCACGTTCTTGAAGCCCATCTTGTAACCTTCCTCGGCGAACCAGGCGAAAACGTCCGGGTGCACAAAACGCTGCACCGGCAAGTGGCTGCGGGACGGCTGCAGGTACTGGCCCAGGGTCAGCATGTCGATGTCGTGTTCGCGCATGCGCTTCATGACTTCGATCACTTCTTCGTCGGTCTCGCCCAGACCCAGCATCAGGCCGGACTTGGTCGGAATGTGCGGCATCATTTGCTTGAAGCGATGCAGCAGGGTCAGCGACCACTGGTAATCGGAGCCCGGACGCGCAGCCTTGTACAGGCGCGGCACGGTTTCCAGGTTGTGGTTGAACACATCCGGCGGCTCGGCAGCGGTGATTTCCAGCGCTACGTCCATACGGCCGCGGTAGTCCGGGACCAGGGTTTCGAGCTGTACGTTCGGCGACAGTTTGCGGATTTCGCGAATGCAGTCGGCAAAGTGCTGAGCACCGCCGTCACGCAGGTCGTCGCGGTCTACCGAGGTGATCACCACGTACTTGAGTTTCAGGTCGGCAATGGCAATGGCCAGGCTTTCCGGCTCGTTGACGTCCAGTGGCTTTGGACGACCGTGACCCACGTCGCAGAACGGGCAGCGACGGGTGCAGATGTCACCCATGATCATGAAGGTCGCGGTGCCACCGGAGAAGCATTCGCCCAGGTTCGGGCAGGACGCCTCTTCGCACACACTGTGCAGCTTGTGTTTGCGCAGCAGGGCCTTGATGCGGTCGACTTCCGGGGAAACCGGGATGCGCACGCGGATCCAGTCAGGTTTCTTCGGTAGTTCGGTGGTCGGAATGATCTTCACCGGGATACGTGCAACCTTCTCGGCGCCGCGCAGCTTGACGCCGGCTTCAACCTTGGCACGCGGGGCCGGACGCTCGGTGACATCGAGCGTCGGGATCATGGTTTGCACTGCATCAGTAGTCATATCAGTCGATTCCGCCCGTTAGGGTCGTCTGCTCAGCATAGTCGAGGTGTTTGACGAGCTGCGCGCGCAGCCGGGCACTTACCTCGGCAAATTCAATCGATCCTGCGTGATCGCGCAACTGGGTCATCGCCAGCCCGGCGTAGCCGCAGGGATTAATCCGTCGAAACGGTTCCAGGTTCATGTCCACGTTCAGGGCCAGGCCATGAAAAGAGCAACCATGGCGGATCCGCAGACCGAGAGAAGCGATTTTCGCCCCATTGACGTAGACACCCGGAGCATCCGGCTTGGCCACGGCGGTGACGCCGTAGCTGGCCAGCAACTCAATCAGGCAGTGTTCCATGCGGCTGACCAGGTCACGCACGCCGAAACCCAGCTTGCGTACGTCGAGCAGCAGGTAGGCCACCAATTGACCGGGACCGTGATAAGTCACCTGACCACCGCGATCCACCTTCACTACCGGAATATCCCCCGGCAGCAACACGTGCTCGGCCTTGCCGGCCTGCCCCTGGGTGAACACCGGCGGGTGCTCGACCAGCCAGATCTCGTCGGCGGCATCGCTGCCGCGTTCGTTGGTGAAGCGTTGCATGGCATGCCAGACCGGCTCGTAAGCCATCTGGCCGAGCTCGCGAAAGCCCAGCGTGCCAGACATCACAGCACCATGTGCACGAAACCGGTAGCCCGCAAATCGCTGTTGATGTCGTACAGCTGGTCTTGACCGGTGGCGATGATGTGCAGCTGGATGGTCGTGTACTTGCCGTTGGTGCTCTGGCGCTCGGCCAGGGTCTTGTGGTCAACGGTCGCGTGTTTCTCAAGGATCTCGATGATCTTGTCCTTGAAACCCACGCCAGTGTCGCCGATCACCTTAATGGGGTAATCCGCGCAGGGGAATTCGATCTTTGGCGCCTTTACTTCGGTGTCTGTCATGGCGTAACGGCCTCGTAAGCCGTGGCAACGGACATGACCCCGTTCCGGATTGGAACAGGGCCATGCAAGTCCACACTAATTCAGTTGAACAAGCCGTAGAAGAATAGACGGATGCTATCCCACATGCGACGGAAGATACCACCCTCGTCAACCGCGTCCAGAGCGATCAGATCAGCGCTGTGCACGACCTTGTCGTCCAGTTTCACTTCGACTTTACCGATCACGTCGCCCTTGGCGATTGGCGCAATCAGTTGCGGGTTCATGGTCATGCTGGCGGCGAGCTTTTTCAGCTGGCCTTTCGGCAGGGTCATGGTCAGGTCTTGAGCCAGGCCGGCCTTGACTTGATTGGTGGTGCCTTTCCAGACAGGAGCCTGAGCCAGCTCGGCGCCTTTCTGATAGAAGGTCTGGGTTTCGAAGAAACGGAAACCGTAAGTCAGCAGCTTCTGGGTTTCAGAGGCGCGAGCCACTTCGCTGTTGGTGCCAAACACCACGGCGATCAGGCGCATGCCATCACGTACAGCCGAAGACACCATGCAGTAGCCGGCTTCGTCGGTGTGGCCGGTTTTCAGACCGTCGACGGTCTTGTCGCGCCACAGCAGCAGGTTACGGTTAGGTTGCTTGATGCCGTTCCAGAAGAACTCTTTCTGCGAGTAGATCGCGTAGTGAGCCGGGTCTTCGTGGATGATCGCGCGAGCCAGCACGGCCATGTCGTGAGCCGACGAGTAGTGTTCAGGGTTCGGCAGACCGGTCGGGTTCATGAAGTGGCTATTGGTCATGCCCAGGTCGGCCACGGTTTTGTTCATCATGTCAGCGAAGGCGTCTTCGCTGCCGGCGATGTGCTCGGAGAGCGCGACACTGGCGTCGTTACCCGACTGAATGATGATGCCGTGCAGCAGGTCGCTGACAGTCACCTGCGAGCCGACTTTAATGAACATCCGCGAACCGCCGGTACGCCAGGCGTTCTCGCTGACGGTCACCGGATCGTTTTCACCGATCTGGCCACGACGGATTTCCAGGGTCGCGATATACGCGGTCATCAGCTTGGTCAGGCTGGCCGGAGGCAGGCGCTGGTCACCGTTGTTCTCTACCAGCACGTTGCCGCTGCTGGCATCCATGAGTACGTAGGCTTTGGCGGCCAGTTGCGGTGGCGACGGCATCATCTCGACCGCGAAAGCGGCAGGCGAGAGGAGCAGCGGGACTAGCAGGCACAGGCGTTTTGCAAAGGTGGTGATGTTCATCCGTCTCTCGAAATCGCTAATGGAAACTGCCTAAAGGCAAAACTAATCAGATGACCTTCTAACGAGTCATCGCGTGTTCAGTTGCTCACTCTTTAACCCTTGCCGGGCTTTTGTTCTTCAACGAGCCAACAACCCGGTTCGCCCCCCAAAACCGCAAGCGAACCGTCAATCAAGTACTACGTATTACTCGGCAGTGACCAGGCTCGGCGAACCGAGATTGGCCAGGCGCACACTGTTCTGCACTTGCTGGATTTCACCCGGCGAGCCGATGGGCCCCAGGCGCACCCGATGCAGCGTCTGTTGATTACGCACGATCGAACTGATGAACACCGGAGCGCTCACCATCCCGCTGAGCTTCGATCTCAGGAGTTCTGCAGCGTCCGGGTTGGCGAACGCGCCCACCTGCAGATACTGGCCAGAGGCTGGTACAGAAGCGTTTTTTTTTGCATCGATCGGCACGGGCACAACGGCCGCGGCGTGCTGCTGCGGCGGTGGAGTCCATTGTTCGACGGTGCCGGCCGAAGCCGTAATCGTCGGGGCGCTATTTTGCGAGATTTTCGGCTCGTTAAGCATCAAAGGCGCTGGACGGCCTTTGGCGGCCCACCATTGCTGCGGGTCAATGCCTTCGACCTTGACTCGCGCGGTACCGGTTTCGGCATAGCCGAGCTTCTTGGCGGCCGCGTAGGACAAGTCGATGATTCGGTCCGAGTAGAACGGCCCGCGGTCGTTGACTCGCAGGACTACACTCTTGTTGTTGTCCAGGTTGGTCACCCGAACGTAACTTGGCAGCGGCAAGGTCTTGTGAGCAGCACTCATGCCGTACAGGTCGTAAACCTCGCCATTGGCGGTGTTCTGACCGTGGAACTTGGTGCCATACCAGGAAGCCGTGCCGGAGGCGACGTATGACTTGGATTCCTGCTGCGGGAAGTAAGTCTTGCCCAGCACGGTGTACGGATTGGCTTTATAAGGACCGCTGTGCAGGGTCGGCGTGGCATCCGGGATGCGCGAAACGTCGACGTCCCACCATGGCGCGCCATCCTTGTGGGCGCGGTTGATGTCCAGGCCTGGCGTTGCGCGCACGGCGGTGGGAGAAGACTTTTGCGCCGGCGCGCGGCTGGTCGAACAACTGGCGACCAGCACCGCCAACGCGACGAATGCCATCAGCTTCAGGGGTTTATTCATAGGCAATGCCCGCATTACTTGACGCCCCGTGCTTGTACCAGCTGTTCAGACAGTTGATGTACGGCCATGGCGTACATCACGCTGCGGTTATAACGCGTGATTGCGTAAAAATTGGTCAGGCCCATCCAGTGTTCAGGACCGTTGTCACCTTCCAGGCGGAAAGCCGTGACCGGCATATCATCGCGCAGCGCATCATGACTTGACCACCCTAGCGCCCGCAACTCCCCGACGGTTTTAGTCGGCTCGATGCCGGTGGTCAAACCTTCGTCCACCTGATCGCCTCGAACATCGGCGCGGCTGACCACCGGTTCGCCGGCGACCCAGCCATGACGCTTGAAATAACTGGCGACACTGCCAATGGCATCAATCGGATTGGTCCAGATATTGATGTGGCCATCACCGTCGAAGTCCACCGCATAGGCGCGAAAACTGCTCGGCATGAACTGCGGCAAGCCCATTGCGCCGGCGTAAGAGCCTTTGAGGGTCAGCGGATCGACTTGCTCTTCCCGGGCCAGCAACAGGAACTCACGCAATTCCTTGCGGAAGAATTCGGCACGGGGAGGATAGTCGAAACCCAGGGTCGACAAGGCATCGACCACACGGAAATTACCGGTATTTCGGCCGAAAAAGGTCTCAACACCAATGATCGAAACAATAACCTGCGCCGGCACGCCGTATTCCTGCTCGGCACGAGCCAATACCGCCTGGTGCTGACGCCAGAAGTCGACACCACGGGCGATGCGCGCGTCGGTGATGAACATCGGGCGATATTCGTTCCACTGCTTGACCCGCTCGGCAGGTTTCGAGATAGCGTCCAGAATCGACTGCTTGCGCTCTGCTTCGCGGAACACGCCCATCAGTTGTTCACCGGCAAAACCGTAGTCGCGGGTCATTTCACCGACGAATTCGGCCACCTGGGGAGAGCCTTCGTAATCGCCGGCCAACGCATCCTGCGCTGTGCCAAGGATGCTTACCAGGCCGACCCATGGCGCATATCGAGTCGCCCAGCCACGCATTACTTGCATTGAAATCTTCACCTTATTCAAACCTGAGCGATCCACTTACGATGGGTATGGATCGACATCAAAACCCCAAACGCTGACAGCAGCGTCACCAGCGAAGTTCCTCCGTAGCTAATGAACGGCAACGGCACCCCCACAACCGGCAACAGGCCACTGACCATACCGATGTTGACGAAAACGTAAACAAAAAACGTCATGGTCAGGCTGCCCGCGAGCAATTTGCCGAACAATGTCTGGGCTTGGGCAGTAATCACCAGTCCGCGACCGATCAACAGCAGGTAAATCAGCAGAAGCGCGCAGATGCCCACCAGGCCGAACTCTTCCCCCATGACCGCAATAATGAAGTCGGTGTGGCTTTCCGGCAGGAAGTCCAGGTGCGACTGAGTACCGAGCAGCCAGCCCTTGCCGAACACTCCACCGGAACCGATGGCGGCTTTCGACTGAATAATGTTCCAGCCGGTGCCCAGCGGATCGCTCTCCGGGTCGAGGAACGTCAGGACTCGCTGCTTCTGGTAATCGTGCATGACGAAGTACCACATGGCGACTGCCACCGGCACAGCCGCGGCGAGCACGCTGAGGATCCAGCGCCAGCGCAGGCCGCCCATGAACAACACGAAAGCGCCACCGGCGAGGATCAGCAACGAAGTGCCGAGGTCGGGCTGGCGCACGATCAGGATGAAGGGCAGCCCGATCAGAAACAGACTGACGCCCACATGCTTGAGCTGCGGCGGCAAGGTGCGCTTGGACAAGTACCAGGCGATGGTCGCGGGCATCAGGATCTTCATGAATTCCGAGGGTTGGAAGCGGATCACCCCGGGAATGTTGATCCAGCGTGTGGCGCCCATGGCGTTGTGGCCCATGACGTCCACCACCACCAGCAACAGCACGCCGAGCACATAACCGACCGGCACCCAACGGGCCATGAAGCGTGGTTCGAACTGAGCAATGACGATCATCGACACCAGGCCGATGCCGAACGAAGTGGCTTGCTTGGCCAGCAGATCCCAGCTCTTGCCGCTGGCCGAATACAGCACGAACAGGCTGCCGGCAGCGAGGGTCAGCAGCAGGATCAGCAAGGGGCCGTCGATGTGCATGCGTTGCAACAGCGTCGCGCGGCGACGCATCACATCCTCGCTGGAGAGGATGCGATCGAAATTACTCTTCATGGGCCGTAGCCTCCGCACTGATAGGGCTGGCGTATTCGGCCTTCAACCGACCGTCCTGATCCAGAAGCCAGGCGTCCATGATTTGACGCACCACCGGCGCGGCGACACCGGAGCCGGACTCACCGTTCTCGACCATCACCGACACCACGATTTTCGGGTCCTCGGCCGGCGCGAAGCCAACGAACAAGGCGTGGTCGCGATGGCGCTCCTGAACCTTGGAGCGGTCGTACTTTTCGCCCTGCTTGATCGCAACGACCTGGGCCGTACCACTTTTACCCGCGATACGGTATTGCGAACCGATCGCCGCTTTGCGTGCCGTACCACGGGCACCGTGCATGACCTGCTGCATCCCGTGATTGACCTTGGTCCAGTCGGAGGGGTCACGCAGGACGATGTTCGGCATCGGGTTTTCGTCCTTCGGCTTCTCGCCTTCGACGGTCTTGGCCAGGTGCGGACGGTTCCAGACACCTTTGTTGGCGACCAGCGCGGTGGCCTGGGCCAGCTGCAACGGCGTGGACTGCATGTAGCCCTGCCCAATCCCAAGAATCAGTGTTTCGCCCGGGTACCAGGCCTGACGTCGGGTTGCACGCTTCCATTCCCGTGTCGGCATCAGCCCCGGTGACTCTTCGAACATGTCCAGCGAGACCTTCTGGCCGATGCCGAACTTGCCCATGTAAGCCGACAACCGATCGATCCCCAGCTTGTGGGCCAGGTCGTAGAAGTAGGTGTCGTTGGAACGCATGATCGCCGTGTCCAGATCGACGTAGCCGTCGCCGGTACGGTTCCAGTTACGGTATTTGTGGTCGTAATTGGGTAACTGGTAATAGCCGGGATCGTAGACCCGACTCGACGCAGTCACGACACCAGCATCCAGCCCGGCAATCGCCACCGCCGGCTTGATGGTCGAGCCCGGCGGGTAGAGGCCGCGCAGCACGCGGTTGAACAGTGGCCGGTCGATGGAATCGCGCAGCTCGGCATAGGCTTTGAAGCCGATGCCGGTGACGAACAGGTTCGGGTCGAAACTCGGCTGACTGACCATCGCCAGGACTTCGCCGGTTTTCGGGTCCAGCGCCACCACCGCGCCCCGACGACCGCCGAGCGCAGCTTCGGCCGCTTCCTGCAATTTGATGTCCAGGCTCAGGACGATGTCCTTGCCGGGAATCGGATCGGTACGCTTGAGCACACGCAACACACGGCCTCGAGCGTTGGTCTCGACTTCTTCGTAACCCACCTGACCGTGCAGCTCGGGCTCGTAGAAGCGCTCGATACCGGTCTTGCCGATGTGGTGGGTGCCGCTGTAATTGACCGGATCGAGCGACTTCAACTCTTTCTCGTTGATCCGCCCCATGTAACCCACCGAGTGCGCAAAATGCGCGCCCTGCGGGTAGTGACGCACCAGCTGCGCGACCACTTCCACACCCGGCAGACGGAACTGGTTCACTGCGATGCGGGCGATCTGCTCTTCGGTCAGCTCGAACAGGATCGGCACCGGCTCGAACGGCCGGCGCCCCTGGCGCATGCGCTTCTCGAAGATCACCCGATCCTCGGGCGTCAGCTCCAGCACTTCGACGATCACGTCGAGCACTTGCTGCCAGTCGCCCGAGCGCTCGCGGGTCATGCTCAGGCTGAAGCTGGGCCGGTTATCGGCCACCACCACACCATTGCGATCGAAGATCAATCCGCGAGTCGGCGGAATCGGCTGCACATGGACCCGGTTGTTTTCCGACAGGGTCGAGTGGTACTCGTACTGGATCACCTGGAGGAAATACAGCCGCGCAATCAGCACGCAGATCAGCACCACCACCGCAATTGCCCCGAACACGACGCGGCCACGCACCAGACGGGCGTCTTTTTCGTGGTCCTTGATGCGGATCGGCTGGGGCATGAGGGCAGAACTACTTGTGGTAAGGGTGGCCGGACAAGACTGTCCAGGCACGATACAGCTGTTCGCCGATCAGAATTCGCACCAGCGGGTGCGGCAACGTCAATGGCGAGAGCGACCAGCGCTGATCGGCCCGGGCACAGACTTCCGGCGCCAGCCCTTCGGGGCCGCCGACCATGAAATTTACCGTGCGCGAGTCCAGCCGCCAGCGATCAAGCTCTATCGCCAGCTGCTCGGTGCTCCAGGGCTTGCCGTGGACTTCGAGGGTCACAACGCGCTCGTTCGGCCCGACCTTGGCCAGCATGGCTTCGCCTTCCTGACGGATGAAGCGTGCCACGTCGGCGTTCTTGCCACGGGTGTTGAGCGGTATTTCCACCAGTTCCAGCGCCAGCTCGGACGGAAGACGCTTGGCATATTCATGCCAGCCTTCTTCCACCCACTTGGGCATGCGTGAACCGACGGCGATCAGTCGCAGTCGCACAGCGGTCCCTTATTGCTGGTCTTTGTTGAGCTTGACGAAGTGCTCATGGGTGTTTTCCGGGCTGTGGTGAGCCGCGTTCAGAGCACGGCTCTGTTCTGCACCGGACCAGAGACGCTCCAGGTCGTAAAACTGACGAGCCGAGGCGGTCATCATATGCACGATGACATCGTCCATATCCAGCAGCACCCAGTCGCTGTCGCCCTTGCCTTCTTCACCCAGTGGCTTGACGCCCAGGGCTTTGACCGCTTCGCGGACCTTGTCCAGCATCGCGCCGATCTGACGGTTCGAAGTACCGGTGGCGATGATCATGAAGTCAGTAATGCTCTGCTTTTCACGAACGTCGATGACCTGGATGTCCTGGCCTTTCACGTCTTCCAGGGCTGCTACGGCAACCTTGACCAGCTCTTCGCCGCGCAGCTCCGGCCCGGTTGGAGCCTCTACTGGCAGCGGGGCGCTCTTGAACGTGCCTTTGCGCTTTACTTTAGTTACGTCTTTGTTCGTCATATAAAACTCGTTTTGCTCGTATGTTCGGGCGCTTCGTTACACGTGATCACGTGCCTTGAAGCGCGCCCTTTTCAGTTCGACGCACGGTAAAGTCCGTGCGCATCGATGTAGGCCAGGACCGCGTCGGGCACCAGGAAACGTACCGACTTACCGCTGGCCAGCAGTTGACGGATCTGGGTGGCGGATACCGCGAGCGGTGTCTGCCAGACGAATGCAATCTGTCCGCTCGGCCCCTTGAGGGCCAGCGGGTCGCTTACCGAGCGCGCTGCCAGCAGATTGCGCAAGGCATCCGGCGGTTCGCTGTCGGCATCCGGGCGTTGCAGCACCAGGATGTGGCAATGCTGGAGCAACTCTTCCCAGCGGTGCCAAGTGGGCAGGCCGCAAAATGCGTCCCAGCCCAAAAGTAGAAACACCTGGTCTTCAGCGGCCAATTCAGCGCGCATCAGCTCCAGGGTGTCGAGGGTGTAGGACGGTTTGTCCCGCTGCAATTCGCGGGCGTCCACCACCAACGGTGCCACGCCGGCCACCGCGCACTCGACCATCGCCAGACGGTCCTTTGCCGACACCTGCGGCGTACCGCGATGCGGTGGTCTGGCACTGGGTGTCAGACGCAACTCGTCGAGCGCCAGCGATTCGGCGACTTCCAGCGCACCGCGCAAATGGCCGATGTGCACCGGGTCGAAGGTCCCGCCCAACACGCCAATGCGTCGAGGCGCAGGCTCGCTGGCGGTTTCCGGGGCTGACGCTTTGAGGTCGCCCAAGTCAGACCGACGCCTGGCCGCGCAACTGGCCATCACCGACCACGATGTACTTCTCGCAGGTCAGCCCTTCGAGGCCCACCGGGCCGCGGGCGTGCAGCTTATCAGTAGAAATGCCAATCTCGGCACCCAATCCGTATTCGAAGCCATCGGCAAAGCACGTCGGGGTGTTGATCATCACCGACGAGGAATCGACCTCCGCGACGAAACGCCGGGTGTCTGCAAGGTTTTCGCTGACGATCGAATCGGTGTGGTGTGAGCCGTACGTATTAATGTGCTCGATAGCCTGGTCCAGCCCGTCGACCACGCGGATCGACAGAATCGGTGCCAGGTATTCGGTGTTCCAGTCTTCTTCAGTGGCTGCGATGACGTCGATGATCGCCCGGGTGCGTTCGCAGCCGCGCAATTCGACGCCTTTTTCGCGGAACTGTGCAGCCATCGACGGCAGGAAATCCTTGGCGACTGCCTGGTCGACCAGCAGCGTTTCCATGGCGCCGCAAATACCATAGCGGTAAGTCTTGGCATTGAACGCAATGCGCTGGGCTTTCGGCAGGTCGGCGTGGGCACTCACGTAAACGTGACAGATGCCGTCCAGGTGCTTGATCACCGGCACGCGGGCATCGCGACTGACCCTTTCGATCAGGCCACGGCCACCACGGGGCACGATGACGTCGACGTATTCAGGCATGGTGATCAGCGCGCCAACGGCGGCACGATCGGTCGTTTCGACCACTTGCACCACGGCGGCGGGCAAATCGGCCTCGGCCAGACCGCGTTGGATGCAAGCCGCAATGGCACGATTGGAATGAATCGCCTCGGAGCCACCACGCAGGATGGTCGCGTTGCCGGACTTCAGGCACAGGCTGGCGGCATCGATGGTCACGTTCGGCCGAGATTCGTAGATGATCCCGATCACGCCCAACGGCACGCGCATCTTGCCGACCTGAATGCCCGAAGGCCGATAGCTCATGTCGCGGATCGAGCCGACCGGGTCCGGCAGCGCCGCCACCTGACGCAGCCCCACAATCATGCCGTCGATGCGTTCCGGGGTCAGCGCCAGACGCTCAAGCAATGCGGGCTCAAGACCATTGGCACGGCCAGCCGCCAAATCCAGGTCATTGGCAGCCGTCAGCTCAGTGCGTGCAGCGTCCAACGCATTGGCAGCAGCCTGCAAGGCGCGGTTTTTCTGCGCGGTGCTGGCACGGCCGATGACGCGAGAAGCTTCGCGGGCAGCGCGACCCAAACGGGTCATGTAGTCAAGAACGGACTCAGTCATTGTCTGTGGTGGTCTTTGCTAAGGTCTTGGTAAAGAGTAAAGCGGCAGATTATAGCTGGCGCGTCCCCCGACTAACAGCGGTGACGGGCGGATGGTCGAAATGGAGGGCAATTTGCCGACGTTCAGCCGTGATTAAGCTGCAAATTGTTATCATCACGACTCAATCAGCCCTGATTAACGCCGTTCATCATGTCTAACCTGACTGTTCGCACGTCCGCTACGAGCCTGCCCATGGGACTCGCGGATACATTTTTCGACAGAGATGCCCAAACGCTGGCCCGGGATTTACTCGGCAAAGTCATCCGTCACCGGGTTGGGGACCTGTGGCTCAGCGCCCGGATTATCGAGACTGAAGCCTATTACTTCGAAGAAAAAGGCAGCCACGCCTCTCTCGGCTACACAGAAAAACGTAAGGCTTTGTTTCTAGATGGCGGCCACATCTATATGTACTACGCCCGGGGCGGCGACTCCCTGAACTTCAGCGCCAAAGGCCCCGGCAATGCGGTGCTGATTAAATCCGGCTATCCATGGGTTGATGAACTGAGCGGGCCGGCGAGCCTGGCGCAGATGCTGTTGAACAATCCCGATGCTCAGGGCCGCCCTCGCCCGTCGCAAAAACTTTGCGCGGGACAGACTTTGCTCTGTAAGGCGCTGGGCCTGAAGGTACCGATCTGGGACGCCAAGCGCTTCGACCATGAAGTGCTGCTGGTGGAAGATGTCGGCCCGGCGCCTGGTCACATCATCCAAACCACGCGCTTGGGCATTCCCCACGGACGCGATGAGCATTTGATGTACCGCTTCGTCGATTCGGCTTACGCGCCGTATTGCACGCGGAACCCGCTGCGAAGGGGGCAGGT
Organism: Pseudomonas sp. Hz4; assembly: GCF_054898165.1. Classification (NCBI taxonomy): domain Bacteria; kingdom Pseudomonadati; phylum Pseudomonadota; class Gammaproteobacteria; order Pseudomonadales; family Pseudomonadaceae; genus Pseudomonas; species Pseudomonas sp. Hz4. The sequence goes on from NZ_CM142719.1 coordinate 5,397,591, forward strand.
CGAAGGTCGCGATTATTTTTTGCTGACCTGAACAATGAAAATTCCCCTTGTGGAAGCGAGCCTGCTCGCTGCCACAAGGGTTCTGTTGTGTTTTACAGATTGCGTTCGTCCCATGGGACTAATGAACATTAGATGGAGTGGTTTTTATGGGCCCATGGCTCGATAGCGTGACCGGTTGGTTGACGGTCAACCCGCAATGGCTGGCCGTGGCGGTGTTCATAGTGGCCTGCGTGGAATGCCTGGCGATTGCCGGGCTGATTGTGCCCGGCACAGTGCTGCTGTTCGCCGTGGCGGTACTGGCCGGCAGCGGTGCGCTTTCGCTGGGCGAAACGCTATTGCTGGGCTTCCTCGGCGGCGTGCTGGGCGACATCATTTCGTACTTCCTCGGGCGACATTTCCATCAAAACATCCGGCGTCTGCCAGGGTTACGCCATCATCCGGAATGGATCGCCGGGGCCGAGGCCTATTTCCAGCGTTACGGCATCGCCAGCCTGTTGGTCGGGCGTTTCATCGGCCCGCTGCGGCCGATGTTGCCGATGGTCGCCGGAATGTTCGACATGCCCTTCCCGCGCTTCGCCGCCGTCAGCCTGCTGGCCACCGCGGGTTGGAGCGTCGCGTATCTGCTGCCCGGCTGGGCCACCGGGGCTGCGATTCGCTTGCCGCTGCCAGAGGGTTTCTGGCTTGAGGCCGGAATCGTCGCCGGCAGCATCGCCGTCATGCTGGGCTTGAGCATCACCAGCAGTCTGCGCCGCCATCGCAAGGCCACCGTGCTGATTACCGGGATGAGCTTTCTGATTCTGGCGGGACTGTTTATCAGCTATCCGCACCTGACCGCCCTTGATCAGGGCGTGATGACCCTGGTGCAGGAACATCGCAGCCCGTTTCTCGATGAAGCGGCCGTGGTGTTCACGTTGATTGGCGAATTCCGCAACATGCTTATGATCAGCGCCCTGCTGACCGGCTTATTGTTGCTCACCCGACAATGGCGACAAGCGGTCTTCGCCGGCAGCACTATGCTTTGCACCGCGCTGGGTAACACCGTGACCAAACTTTTTTTCGCCCGCGTGCGCCCGGAAGTGCTGAGTGATCCTTTGACCACCTACAGCATGCCCAGCGGCCACGCCTCAGGCTCCTTTGCGCTGTTTCTGACGCTCGCCGTGCTGGCCGGCCGCGGACAACCACCGCGAATGCGTCTGACCTGGTTGCTGTTGGGTTGCTTGCCGGCGTTGGCGATTGCCCTGTCGCGGGTGTACCTGGGCGCGCACTGGCCAACGGATGTGGTGGCCGGCGCCATGCTGGCGGCGTGCGTGTGTGCGGCGAGCTTGTGGCTGAATCAACGCCAGACACCGCTCAACGCCATGCCACCGAAGGTCTGGTGGCTGGTGTTGCCGGCGCTGGTGGCGCTGTTCGGGTTCTTTGCTTTGCGGCATTTACCGCTTGCGATGTTGCGGTATGCCTACTGATCAGGCAAACAACTCACCCTGCAACTCATCCAGCAACGCCTGAATCGCATCCAGTCGCTGCTGCGGATCATCGAGTTGCAGCAGGTCGATCTTGTCCACTTCGGCAAACGGCAACAGATACGCCAACTGATTGGCCAGTGACTGTTGCCCGGTCGCTTCGGTGCCCATGTTCAACGCTTCAACCATCGGGTGCTCGGCCAAGGCTTTAAGCAGCGCAACCAGGTCGGCGTCCTCATCCTGCAGCGGTTGCTCAGGTTCGTCTTCCAGCCACTCGACCTCGGCGACGGTCAGGTGATCGCGCTGAATCTCGGTGCGCAACACATTGAAACGCCGTCCGCCCTGCACCCGGATGCCCAACAACCCGTTGTCCTGCTGTTTGAAATCGGTGATCAGCGCTTCACACCCGACCAGCGCGTAGCCGGCCGGAGCAATGCCGACTTCTTCGCCGTCGAGGATGCACACCACACCGAAGCCGCCGCCCTGTTTCATGCAGCGACTGATCATGTCCAGATAGCGCGCCTCGAAAATCTGCAAATCGAGGATGCAGCCCGGAAACAACACCGTGTTCAGCGGAAAAAGCGGCAAGCTCATAGACATTTCCTTACACCACCATCGACACCGCCAACGGCAGGAAAACTGCCGTGGCCACGCCCATCAGACTCATCGCCAGCGCCGCGAAGGCGCCGCACTCTTCACTTTCCTGCATCGCCACTGCCGTGCCGACCGCGTGGGCGGTCATGCCCAGCGCCATACCGCGTGCCTCGGGGCTGTGAACACCAAGCCGGGTCAAAAGACTCGGCCCGAAGATCGCCCCGATCACCCCGGTGATCAATACGAATACGGCCGCCAGCGCTGCGACGCCACCGATCTGCTCTGCCACCAGCATGGCAATCGGTGACGTCACCGACTTCGGCGCCATGGTCATCAAGATCATGTGTTCAGCACCAAACGACCAGCCCAGCAATACGCCCATGCCAGTGGCGACGACGCCACCTATCACCAGCGTAGTAAATATCGGCCAGAACAACTGCCGAATGCGTCGCAGATTGAGGTACAGCGGCACTGCCAGTGCCACGGTCGCAGGCCCGAGCAAGATGCTGAGGATCTCGGTGCTCTTGCGGTACTCGGCATAGGTCAGGCCGCAGCCCACCAGTACGCCGATCACCAGCAGCATCGAGACCAGCACCGGTTGCAGAAAGATCCAGCGGGTTTTCTCGAATGCCGCCAGCACCAGCTGATAAGCACCCAGCGTAATGCCGATGCCGAACAACGGATGATGAATCACCGACGCCCAGGCGCCGTGCCAATCGAAAATCATTGGCCGCCCTCACGATGAGCGTGACGCTTGACCATGCGTTGCATCAGCACGCCGGCGAAAGCCAGGGACAGCAACAGTGACAACACCAGCGCGCCGACGATGGCCCAGAAGTCCGCGGCAATGTCTTTGGCGTAAACCATCACACCCACGGCGGGCGGCACCAGCAGCAACGGCAGGTAACGCAGCAGGCTGCTGGCGGCGAGATTCAGCGGTTCGCCGACCTGACCACGGCTGATCAGGAACACCAGCAGCAACAGCAGGCCGACAATCGGCCCCGGCAGCACCGGTAAAAACAAGTGGTTGATGGCTGTGCCCAGCAATTGGAACAGCACCAGCCAGGTCAGGCCACGTAACAACATCTTTCATCTCCCGCCAATATCATCCCGCACAAGCGGGCCGACCATTATAAGCACGCCAACGCTATAGACCGGCATTCGCCAAAAGCATGGACAGTTGACCGGAGCCATTTGCCATGTTGATCTAAAGTGGTAATCCGGGAGGTCAAATCCCCCCACTCGAAAAACTATAAATCCGATGAAACCCAAGGAGAGTCTCAATGCCCTATGTTCCCGTTGCAGAGCTCAAAGATTATGTCGGCAAGGAACTCGGACGTTCCGGATGGCTCACCATCGATCAGGAGCGCATCAACCTGTTCGCCGAAGCCACAGGAGATTATCAGTTCATCCACGTCGACCCGGTCAAAGCCGCGCAAACGCCATTTGGCAGCACCATTGCACACGGTTTCCTGTCGCTGTCGCTGATCCCCAAACTGATGGAAGACATCCTCATCCTGCCTGAAGGGGTGAAGATGGTGGTCAACTACGGCTTGGACAGCGTACGTTTCATCCAGCCAGTAAAGGTCAACTCCAGGGTTCGACTCAAGGTCGACATGAACGAAGTCACCGAGAAGAAACCCGGCCAATGGCTACTCAAGGCCACCGCCACGCTTGAGATCGAAGGCTCGGACAAACCGGCCTACATCGCCGAGCCACTGTCCCTCTGCTTCGTGTAAACCATCCCGGAGGCGAAACAGCTCACGCTGTTTCGCACCCTCTCCTGTTTTCCCGGCTATATATGGTCATAGAGCTGCGGCATACTCGCTCGCCTAATTGCCCGGATCCCGCTATGCGCTCACTTGCACTCCTCGCTCTGACCCTATTGCTCACCGCTTGCGGCGACGGCGAATCGCTATTGCCCCCCGACGCCCGATTGCCGGACGGCGGACGCTATCGCGGTGAACTGGTCAACGGGTGGCTGCAAGGCCAGGGCCGTATCGATTACCCAAACGGCAGCTGGTACGCCGGCAACTTCGACAAGGGCCAATGGCATGGCCAGGGTGAGTGGCACGGCAGCAACGGCGAAGTCTATCGTGGGGAATTCAATCAAGGGCTGTTCGACGGCAAGGGCGCACTGACCACCAGCGGCAGCAGCTTCACCGGCGGCTTCAAAGCCGGTCGACGGGACGGCGAAGGCACCCTTAAAGAAAACGGTATGACCTACCGCGGTGAATTCAAGGCCGATCAATATTCAGGGCTTGGTCGTCTCGAACTCGAAGACGGCAGCTCATATCAGGGCCAGTTCGCCCACGGCAAACCCAATGGCGAAGGCCAGCGCGGCGACGCCAGCGGCAATCAGTTCACCGGACATTTCGTCGACGGTCAGCTCGAAGGCAATGGGACGTTCAACAGCGCCGATGGCGATATCTATGTCGGCGGCTTCAAGAATAATCAACTGCACGGCAAGGGCCGCTACGAGAACGCCGACGGTGATGTCTGGCTCGGTCAGTTCAAGGAAGGATCACTGAACGGCAAGGGCGAGTTGATCGGCGCCGACGGCAGCCATTACATCGGCCAGTTCAGTGACTGGCGCTTCACCGACCAAGGTCGATTGAACCTGTCCGACGGCAGCTTCTACATCGGCCAATTCGACGGTGACAGTTACTCGGGGCGCGGCACCCTGGTGCTGACTGACGGCACGGTGCAAAGCGGTACGTGGATCAATGGCCAGCGTGTTCGCGACGTCGATGGCAAGCTGCTGCCCGATAGCCTGGAACTCGGTTTGCTGGCCCAGGGCCGCTTGCTCGACGATGCGCTGTTCAACGTGCCGGCTTCGACCCCGGCGGTCGAGTTGTACACCCTGACCGTCGGCGGTGACGGCAAGCAAAGCGTGTTCCTGCGCGAATCCGATTATGTCAGCAACATGCTCAGCAGCCGCTTTGGTGCGTTTGGCCAGCTCCGCCTGGTGAACCATCGCGACCACCTCGTCGACCGACCGATGGCCACCCGGGAAAACCTGCGTCGCGCCGCCGCCACCCTGGCCGAACGCAGCGGCCCGGAAGATTTGATCTTCATCTACATGACCAGCCACGGCACCAGCGAACACGAACTGGTGCTCGACCAGCCGCGCATGGAACTGTCCGATCTGCCGGCCGACGAACTCGCCACGGTGCTCGCCCCGCTGAAAAACCGCGACAAGATCATCGTGATTTCGTCCTGCTACTCCGGTGGCTTCATCCCCGCTCTCAAGGATGAACGCACGCTGATCATGACCGCCTCGCGCGCTGACCGCGTGTCCTTCGGCTGCTCCGAAGAAGCCAACTTCACCTACTTCGGCGACGCGCTGTTCGCCCAGGCACTGAACCAGACAGACGATCTGGAGCAAGCCTTCAAACTGGCCAGGGCCACCGTCGCCGAGCGCGAACTGGCAGACAGCTTCGAAGCCTCCGAGCCGCAGATCTGGGCACCGAAAACCGTCCTCTCCCACTGGCAGCTGTTACGCAAGCAGCAGGCACGAAAAGCACTACAAAGTGTCTCCGTCAGCAGCAAGGATGCGAAGAGCAACTAAGCTGAACAGTATCAGGGGGGAAACACTATGTACTTGACGCCTCAGCACGTATTGCTTGCCGGAGCTACCGGGTTAACCGGTGAACATTTGCTTGATCGTCTGCTCAATGAGCCAACGATCTCAAGGGTATTGGCCCCCTCACGCCGGCCATTGGCCGAACACCCCCATCTTGAGAACCCTGTCGGTGATCCGGCGGTGTTCCTGCCGCAATTGAACGGCCGCGTCGACATCGCCTACTGCTGCCTCGGCACCACCCTCAAGCAGGCCGGTTCGGAACAGGCGTTTCGTGCGGTGGACCTGGACATGGTGGTGGCGTTCGCCAAACGTGCGCGGGAAATGGGTGCGCGGCACCTGATCGTGATCAGTGCCTTGGGGGCCGATCGGAGGTCCTCTATTTTCTACAACCGAGTCAAAGGCGAGATGGAATATGCATTGCGCGCACAGGACTGGCCGCAGCTGACCATTTGCCGACCTTCGTTGCTGCTGGGCGAGCGTATGGAACCGCGTATGGCCGAGCAATTCGTCGGGCCGTTGTCCCGCTTGATCCCCGGCAAATACCGTGGCATAGAAGCCTGCCAACTGGCGCGGGCGATGTGGCGACTGGCGTTGGAAGAGCAGGATGGTGTGCGGATTGTTGAGTCGGATGAGTTGAGGAAGTTGGGCAAATAACGCCCCACAAAGATCGTTCCCACGCTCCGCGTGGGAATGCCTCAATGGACGCTCCGCGTCCGCTTTGGGACGCGGAGCGTCCCGGACTGCATTCCCACGCAGAGCGTGGGAACGATCAGTCTTCAGTTAGAGACCACCCGTCGCCTGAAAACTCACCCCGATCACCGTGAGCACCGACAGCGGCAATAGCAGCGTGTCGAGCAACACACTGGCCGGCAGGTCGATACCCGGATAGCTCGGGGCTTCGGCACCGAAGCGGTCCATGGCGCAGCAGCCGCCGTTCATGGCATACAAATCCAGACGCGTCCCCGAATACACCACTGGCGCCCCCGGTTTGGCGGCATCCAGCGTGCGCGCCGTGGCGCAGCCAGCCAATTGCAACGCCAGCACAATCGTCAGCAGCTTATTCATCGCTGGTCAGATGGTGTTCGCCCCAACGCGGCAGCATGTCCTGGGGAATGTTCAGCAGATTGAGAATTCGCGCCACGACGAAATCGATCAGGTCGTCGATGGTTTGCGGTTGATGATAAAAGCCTGGCGACGCCGGCAAAATCGTCACGCCCATGTTCGACAACTTGAGCATGTTCTCCAGATGGATACTTGAATACGGCGCCTCCCGCGGCACCAGAATCAGCTGACGGCGCTCCTTCAAGGTGACGTCGGCGGCACGCTCGATCAGGTTGTTGCAGGCTCCCGTCGCGATGGCCGACAAGGTCCCCGTGGAACACGGCACCACCACCATCGCCGCCGGCGAGCCGGAGCCCGAGGCTACCGGTGACATCCAGTCTTCCTTGCCGTACACGCGAATCTGCCCGGCGGCAGCGCCGGTGTACTCGGTGAGGAAGGCCTGCATCATCTGGGTTTTCGGTGGCAACGTAACGTCAGTCTCGGTGGCCATCACCAGTTGCGCAGCCTTGGAGATCAGGAAATGTACCTCACGGTCTTCGCGTACCAGACAGTCCAGCAGGCGCAAACCATATTGAGCGCCGGAAGCACCGGTCATCGCCAGCGTGATGCGTACCGGGCCGTTGTTCATTGCAGCGCCTCAGCCAGTTTGCCGTGCAGGCCGCCGAAACCGCCATTGCTCATGATCACCACGTGAGTGCCGGGCTGGGCCTGGCTCTTCACGCGCGCGATGATGCCTTCCAGCGAATCGCTGACGATCGACGGTACCGTGCACAACGCGGCGGTAGCCCCCAGATCCCAACCGAGGTTGGCCGGCGCGTACCAGATCACCTGATCGGCATCGACCACGCTTTCCGGCAAGCCGTCGCGGTGAGCACCAAGTTTCATGGAGTTGGAGCGCGGCTCGATGATCGCAATCAACGGCGCCTCGCCGATGCGCTTGCGCAGACCGTCAAGGGTCGTCGCAATAGCCGTCGGATGGTGAGCAAAGTCGTCGTAAATGGTAATGCCACGAACCTCCGCGACTTTCTCCATCCGACGCTTGACGCTTTTGAATGCGCTCAGAGCAGCGATGCCCATGGACGGCACCACGCCGACATGGCGGGCGGCAGCCAATGTGGCCAAGGCGTTGGCGACGTTGTGCTGACCGGTCATGTCCCACTCGACCACACCTTGGGCAACACCGTCGAACATCACTTCGAACTTCGAACCGTCTTCGCTGAGCAGTTTGACCTGCCACTGACCGCCGGCACCGGTGGTTTGCACCGGGGTCCAGCAGCCCATCTCGATCACTCGCTGCAATGCAGGCTCGGTGGTCGGATGGATCACCAGCCCTTCGCTCGGGATGGTCCGCACCAAATGGTGGAATTGGCGCTCAATGGCTGGCAGATCGGGGAAGATGTCGGCGTGATCGTATTCCAGATTGTTCAGGATCGCCGTGCGCGGGCGGTAGTGAACGAACTTGGAGCGCTTATCGAAGAACGCGCTGTCGTATTCGTCGGCTTCGATCACGAAGAACGGTGTGTCGCCCAAGCGAGCGGACACCGAGAAGTTTTGCGGTACGCCGCCGATCAGGAAGCCCGGGCTCATGCCCGCATGCTCCAGCACCCAGGCGAGCATGCTGCTGGTGGTGGTTTTGCCGTGAGTACCGGCGACGGCCAGCACCCAGCGACCTTGCAGCACGTGATCTGACAGCCATTGCGGGCCGGAGACGTACGGCAGGCCTTTGTTCAACACGTATTCGACAGCCGGATTGCCGCGAGACATGGCATTGCCGATCACCACCAGATCCGGTGCCGGATCGAGCTGCGCCGGGTCATAGCCTTGGGTCAACTCAATGCCCTGAGCCTCAAGCTGAGTGCTCATCGGCGGATAGACGTTGGCATCGGAGCCCGTCACGTGATGGCCCAGCTCTTTGGCCAGAACCGCCATCGAACCCATGAAAGTGCCGCAGATACCAAGAATATGAATGTGCATAGTCGACCTCGTAAACATGGCCGCAGGTTAGCGTAGGGTGGGGAAAATCGCACCTTGTGTTTAGACTGGCCGACGATGACTTCCCATTATGCTACTCGACATTCAGAATCGGCCCACGCTATGCGGCAGCACGGTACGGCACGCTTCTCCTTGATAATACGACCCTTACCTCTTGGATGACTGCTTGGAGACTGCTCATGAATAACAAGACGGCTCAACTCAGCATCACGCCTGGCTCAAGCACGAAAAAACTGTCCGCCGGGCAGCGGAAATTCAACGGACTTGTCAAAAAAATCGAAAAACAGCGTCAGACGCTCCTGGAATGGGAAACGGCCAGCCCTTTGTACATTGAACGCTGGCACGAGGAGTTCATTCCTCAGCTCGACACCTTTAATCAACGCTCGCTTGAGCTTGTGCATGTGCTGGATGAACTCAGCGAACGGATCAAACTCTCTAAATCCGATCGCTACACCTTGACTCAGGAAATTTACACCCGGACCTTCTCGTTAATCGATAGCGGCAACTACACCGATGAAGATAAGACCACCTTAAAAGCGCTTTACAACAAGCACAGCGGACGTGACTTCGATGCCGATGAGAGTGAAGACGACAAGCTATTGAAACAGGGATTGCAAGAGATATTCGGCGTTGATCTGGGCGACGATATCGACACGCTATCTGCTGAGGAAATTGCGCAAAAAATGCACGAGCGCCTATGGGCCGAGCAAACGGCGCCGCAACAAAACGCCGGCAAAAAAACCGCAAGCCACCTGCGCCAGGAAGCGGACGCCGCCCAAGCCAGTCAATCTGTGCGCGAGGTTTATCGCAAGCTGGCCAGTGCCCTGCACCCCGATCGAGAAACAGACCCCGACGAGCGCGAACGCAAAACCGCGCTGATGCAACGAGTCAACCACGCCTATGGCGAACGGAACCTGCTTGATCTGCTGCAACTGCAATTGGAAATCGAGCACATCAGCGCAGATACCCTCGATGCACTTTCCGCTGATCGGCTTAAACATTACAACCAGGTATTGTCCGAGCAACTCGGCAAGCTGCAAGACGAAGTGTTCGAAAAGGAGCTGGCGTTCAAACAGCATTTCCAACTCGATCCGTTCGATGAGGTGTCGCCGAAGAACCTGGCTGGCAAGTACCAATATCAGCTCAACAGTCTAATCAACGACACAGTAGAGCTGAACGGCCTGCGCGAAGAACTGAAGGAACCCAAAACCTTGAAAGCCTGGCTCAAGGAGCAAAGGGAGTTTCAGAAGGCCATGGACCTAGAAGAGGAGCTGTTCGATGATCTGTTCGATGAGTTCCCGGGTACGCTTTTCCGCTGAATATCGGTCTTAGGGTTTGTTTCAACTCCGCGCCTCTTAACGAGCAATCCGATGCTTACGCAACTTTCTATAAAGGGTGTTGCGGCTGACGCCCAGTTGCTCGGCGGTGTGAGTCATGTGCCAGCGCTGTTGCTCCAGGGCATTTAGCAGCGCCAGCCGCTCGGCATCCTCCAGCGGATGCTCCGACGGCTGTTCAGAGGCAGCGACCGGTAGCAGCCGAGCCTGACGAATCATCGTCGGCAAATCCTCAAGGCCAATCTGCCCGCCATCGCACAACGCCGCCAACGTGCGCAGCACATTGCGCAATTGCCGCACGTTCCCCGGCCAGGAGAAGGCCAGCAACGCCTGGCGTGCCGGACTGTCGATCAGTACGGTTTCCCCGCCCGCCTCTTCGGCCAACAAAAAGTCGAGCAACTGGGACTTATCACTGCGATCACGCAACGCCGGTAAAGCAACTTCCAGCCCATTGAGCCGGTAATACAAATCTTCGCGGAAGCTGCCGTCCTGCACCCGCTCCAGCAAATTACGGTGAGTGGCACTGATGATCCGCACATTGACCGATTCCGGCTCGCCGCCGATCGGCACCACCTGACGATCTTCCAGCACCCTTAATAGCCGGGTCTGCAAGGCCAGGGGCATGTCGCCGATTTCATCGAGGAACAAGGTCCCGCCATCGGCCTGCTGCAACTTGCCGCGCATGCCTTCCTTGCGCGCGCCAGTAAAGCTGCCGCCGCGATAGCCAAACAGTTCGCTCTCGATCAGGCTTTCAGGGATGGCGGCGCAGTTAAGCGCGACGAAGGCTTTTTCTGCCCGCCGGCTGGCCTGGTGGACGGCTTTGGCAAACGCTTCTTTGCCGCATCCGGTTTCGCCATTGATCAGTAGCGGCACGTCCCGTTCGAACACACGCAAGGATTTGCGGAAATTTTCCTGCAACCCGGTGTCGCCCAGACAAATGCCCGCCAAGCGCGAAGGTTCGGCGATCACCGGGCTTTGCACCACCGGCACCGGAATGCTGCGCGGCTGCCCACGCAATACGGCAAACAGACTCCGCCCGTCGCGCGTGCGCAACGGCCAACTGGCGCTGGCATTGACGCTGGCACGGCCGAGCAATTCATCCAGCGAGCAGTCGAAAAACGCCTCCACCGGTTTGCCCAGCAACCCACCGCGAATATGCCCCAACAGATTCAACGCACTTTGGTTGACCGCGCTGATCCGCCCTTCCCCGTCAAACGCCAGCAACCCTTCGCTGAACAGCCCGACGGATTCGGCCTGAAGGTGAAAACGCAGCAGCCATTGATTGTCGAAATAACGCAGGAAATAGCAGCTCTCGATCATCTTCGCCGACAGATTGACCAGGGCCATGGTGTGGAACTGACTTTGACGAGAGACCTCGTGGCGCGCCGAGGACACGTCGAGCACGGCCAGCAGTTCGCCGTGAGGGTCGAACACCGGGCTCGCCGAGCAGGTCAGCCCGGTGTGACGGCCGCGAAAGTGCTCGTCTTGATGGATGGTCAGGGACTGACGCTCCACCAGACAGGTGCCGATGCCGTTCGTGCCTTCGCACGCTTCACTCCAGTCGGCACCGAGCCAAAGGCCGGCGCGTTCGAAAATCTTCCGTTCGGCCGGTGCGGTGACGCAATTGAGGATCACGCCGCGGGCGTCGGTCAGCAAGACCGCATGGCCGGCGCCGGAGAGTTGCTGATGAAGGCTGGTCATTTCGCTGCCGGCGATGTGCAGCACTTGCTGCAAGCGCTCGCGGCTTTCCAGTACGCGGCCATGTTCCAGCACCGTGGGCGCCATGGTCAGGGCCGGGTCGAGGTGATAATCCTCGAGACAACGCAGCCAGGAACGCGCAATTGACGGATCGCTGCCGGGACCGTGCAGGTGGGATTTCCCCTGAGTGACGGTCAGGACCTGCTGGGCATGGCGACTCAAATGGTTGTCGTGCATTTCTTATTGTTCTCCCCGAAAGGTGAGTGCTTAGCTGTAGCCACTGCCTGTGGCGAGCATCCTCCAGCCTAGCCCGCATTGCAATGCTGGCAAGACCACCCGGTCACAGGTTGTGCCAGAAGCGGTACAAAGTGTCACCAAAGCTGTACCGAAAGCGTCACAGGCAGCGTCCGCCGGTCCGACAAAAACTGTGTAAGGCTTTGATTTTCCTGACCTGCAAGGCAGTGGCCCGACCTTTGCTCTACGCTTATAGCAAGCGCACAAGCGCGCCTCCCTTATAAATACAAAAGCCAAGGAGAAATATCATGCGTTACGCTCACCCCGGTACTGAAGGCGCTATCGTTTCGTTCAAGAGCAAATACGGTAACTACATCGGCGGCGAGTTCGTCGCGCCTGTTAAAGGTCAGTACTTCACCAATACCTCGCCAGTGAATGGCCAACCGATTGCCGAATTCCCGCGCTCCACGGCCGAAGACATCGACAAAGCCCTGGACGCTGCCCACGCGGCCGCCGATGCCTGGGGCGCCACGTCCGTCCAGGCTCGCTCGCTGGTGCTGCTGAAAATCGCCGACCGCATCGAACAGAACCTGGAAGTCCTGGCGATCACCGAATCCTGGGACAACGGCAAAGCGGTGCGTGAAACCCTCAACGCCGACATCCCGCTGGCGGCCGACCATTTCCGCTACTACGCCGGTTGCATCCGCGCCCAGGAAGGCAGCGCTGCAGAGATCGATGGCAACACCGTGGCTTATCACATCCACGAACCGCTGGGCGTGGTCGGGCAGATCATCCCTTGGAACTTCCCGATCCTGATGGCCGCCTGGAAACTCGCCCCGGCCCTGGCTGCCGGTAACTGCGTGGTGCTCAAGCCTGCCGAGCAAACGCCGCTGGGCATTACCGTGCTGATGGAGCTGATCGGCGACCTGCTGCCGCCGGGCGTGCTGAACGTGGTGCAAGGTTATGGCAAAGAGGCCGGTGAGGCCCTCGCCACCAGCAAACGCATCGCCAAGATCGCGTTCACCGGCTCGACCCCGGTCGGCTCGCACATCATGAAATGCGCCGCCGAAAACATCATTCCGTCCACCGTGGAGCTGGGTGGCAAGTCGCCGAACATCTTCTTCGCCGACATCATGCAAGCCGAAGAAACCTTCATCGAAAAAGCTGCCGAAGGCTTGGTGCTGGCGTTCTTCAACCAGGGTGAAGTCTGCACCTGCCCGTCTCGCGCGCTGGTGCAAGAGTCGATCTACGACGACTTCATGAAAGTAGTGATGAAGAAAGTCCTGCAAATCAAACGTGGTGACCCGCTGGACACCGACACCATGGTCGGCGCCCAGGCGTCCGAGCAGCAATTCGACAAAATCCTTTCGTACCTGGAAATCGCCAAGGGCGAAGGCGCCGAGCTGCTGACCGGCGGCAAGGTGGAAAAACTCGAGGGCAACCTGGCGACCGGGTATTACATCCAGCCGACCCTGCTCAAGGGCACCAACAAAATGCGTGTGTTCCAGGAAGAAATCTTTGGCCCGGTGGTGAGCATCACCACCTTCAAGGACGAAGCCGAAGCCCTGGCCATTGCCAACGACACCGAGTTCGGCCTGGGTGCCGGTCTCTGGACCCGCGACATTAACCGCGCCTATCGCATGGGCCGCGCCATTAAGGCCGGTCGTGTGTGGACCAACTGCTACCACCTGTACCCGGCGCACGCCGCGTTCGGCGGTTACAAAAAATCCGGCGTCGGTCGTGAAACCCACAAAATGATGCTCGACCACTATCAGCAGACCAAAAACCTGCTGGTGAGCTACGACATCAATCCACTGGGCTTCTTCTAAAAGCGTCTGCCGCAAGCAAGCCACTCTCCTTGTGGGAGTGAGCTTGCTTGCACCTCCGGCCTTCGCGCCAACCCGGCACCACGCCGGCCAAAAACAATAAGAACAGGTGAACCTCTATGCCTAGCGATCAAGCCAGCGTGCAGCCGGCTACCTCCTCGGTCGACTTCGAAAAGGTCGGCTCCGACTATTTCCAGCAACGAGAATTGAAAAAAGGCGCGGCAGGCTGGGTCCTGCTAGTGGGCCTGGGCGTGGCCTACGTCATCTCAGGCGATTACGCAGGATGGAACTTCGGACTGGCCCAGGGTGGCTGGGGCGGCATGTTTCTCGCGACGTTGCTGATGGCGACCATGTACCTGTGTATGTGCTTTTCCTTGGCGGAACTGTCGTCCATGATCCCTACCGCCGGTGGCGGCTACGGTTTTGCCCGCAGTGCGTTCGGCCCTTGGGGCGGATTCCTGACGGGTACCGCGATCCTGATCGAATACGCCATCGCACCGGCGGCGATCGCGGTGTTTATCGGCGCCTATTGCGAGTCGCTGTTCGGCATCGGTGGCTGGATGATTTACCTGGCGTTCTACATCATTTTTATCGCTATCCACATTTTCGGGGTCGGCGAAGCCCTGAAACTGATGTTCGTCATCACCGCCGTCGCCGCCCTGGCGCTGGGAGTGTTTCTGGTGGCGATGGTGCCGCACTTTAGCGTCGCCAACCTGCTCGACATCCCGGTGACCGAGGCCAAGGGCGCCAGCAGCTTTCTGCCGTTCGGCTACGTCGGCGTGTGGGCGGCCATTCCCTACGCGATCTGGTTTTTCCTGGCTGTTGAAGGTGTGCCACTGGCGGCAGAAGAAACCAAAAACCCGAAACGCGACCTGCCCCGTGGGCTGATTGGCGCAATGCTGGTGCTGGTGACCTTTGCCCTGCTGATTCTAGTAATCGGCCCTGGCGGTGCGGGCGCCAATGCGTTGATGACCTCGGGTAACCCGTTGGTTGAAGCGCTGAGCAAAGCCTATGGTGGCTCGACCTGGATGGGCCACTTCGTCAATCTAGTGGGCTTGGCCGGGCTGATCGCCAGTTTCTTCTCGATCATCTACGCCTACTCGCGGCAGATCTTTGCGCTGTCCCGCGCCGGCTACCTGCCGCGCAAACTGTCAGAAACCAACAAAAGCAAGGCTCCCGTACTGGCACTGATTATTCCAGGCATCATCGGATTCGGCTTGTCGCTGACCGGTCAGGGTGACTTGCTGATTCTGGTGGCAGTGTTCGGCGCGACCATTTCCTACGTCTTGATGATGGCGGCGCACATCACACTGCGTATTCGGCGCCCCAAAATGGACCGGCCATATCGCACGCCGGGCGGTATCTTCACCTCGGGTGTCGCGCTGGTGCTGGCTTGCATCGCCGTGGTGGCGGGTTTTCTGGTGGACCCGCGTGTAGTGATTGGCGCTGCGATCATCTATGGAGTGTTAATTGCTTACTTTGCCTTCTACAGTCGGCATCACCTCGTAGCAGGCACGCCCGAAGAAGAATTCGCGGCTATTCAGAAAGCTGAAGAAGCCCTGCACTAAGGGCCGAAAATTACGGCGCAGACCCCATCTGCGCCGTCACGGAGAATCTGTATGGCTAGTTTTGCTCACACTGTCGGTGGCCTGATTTATCGCTTCGAAAGCCTCAAGGAGGTGATGGCCAAGGCCAGTCCGGCACGCTCAGGGGATTTCCTGGCTGGCGTCGCGGCACTTAACGATGGCGAGCGCGTTGCCGCGCAGATGGCCTTGGCTGATATCCCGCTCACTCATTTCCTACAAGAAGTGCTGATTCCTTATGAGGCCGATGAAGTCACCCGGCTTATCATCGACACTCACGACAAACAAGCCTTCGCTACGGTCAGCCACCTCACCGTCGGTGGGTTCCGCGACTGGCTGCTCAGCGACGCCGCCGATGAACAGAGCCTGCGCACCCTCGCCCCCGGCCTGACCCCGGAAATGGCCGCCGCCGTGTCAAAAATCATGCGTGTGCAGGATCTGGTGCTGGTGGCGCAGAAAATCCGCGTCGTCACCCAATTCCGCGGCACGATGGGCTTGCGCGGCCGGTTATCCACACGCCTGCAACCCAACCACCCGACCGACGAACCGGCCGGCATCGCCGCGAGCGTTTTGGACGGCCTGCTGTATGGCAATGGCGACGCGATGATCGGCATCAACCCGGCCACCGACAGCATCGCTTCGATCTGCGCCATGCTGGAAATGCTCGACGCAATCATTCAGCGCTACGAAATTCCTACACAGGCCTGCGTTTTGACCCACGTCACCACGTCTATCGAAGCGGTGAATCGCGGTGTCCCGCTGGACCTGGTGTTTCAATCGATCGCCGGCACCGAAGCGGCCAACGCCAGTTTCGGCATCAACCTGAACGTGCTGCAAGAAGGCTACGACGCCGGTTTGAGCCTGAATCGCGGCACGCTGGGCCAAAATCTGATGTATTTCGAGACCGGTCAGGGCAGCGCCCTGTCAGCCAACGCCCACCACGGCATCGATCAACAGACCTGCGAAACCCGTGCCTACGCCGTGGCACGACATTTCAAACCGTTCCTGGTGAACACCGTCGTAGGATTCATCGGCCCGGAATACCTCTACAACGGTAAACAGATCATCCGCGCCGGCCTCGAAGATCACTTCTGCGGCAAGTTGCTGGGCGTACCGATGGGTTGCGATATCTGTTACACCAACCACGCCGAAGCCGACCAGGACGATATGGACACCCTGCTGACCCTGCTGGGCGTAGCCGGGATCAATTTCATCATGGGCATCCCCGGCTCCGATGACATCATGCTCAACTACCAGACCACCTCGTTCCACGACGCCCTCTACGCCCGCCAGACGCTGGGCCTGAAACCGGCGCCGGAATTCGAACAATGGCTGGCAAAAATGGGCATCTTCACCCAGACGGATGGCAAGATTCACTTCGGCGACAGCCTGCCGCCGGCTTTCCGCCAAGCGATGGCGCAACTGGGATGAGCGTTGAAATGGATAAATCACCCGTTGATCCACAGAACCCGTTGCTGGAACTGCGTCGCCTAACCCCGGCGCGGATTGCCTTGGGTAGAACTGGCACCAGCATGCCAACCAGCGCACAGCTGGATTTCCAGTACGCCCACGCTCAAGCGCGGGATGCGGTGCACTTGCCGTTCGACCCTGCGGGGCTGAGCTCGCAACTGGCCGAGTGCGGGCACGAGAGTGTGCTGCTGCATAGCGCGGCCGCGGATCGAAACAGTTATCTGCAGCGCCCCGATTTAGGACGCAAGTTGAGTGACGAGTCGGCGCAAACGCTGCGCGATTATGCGTTGGCCCATCCTGACGGGGTGGATCTGGCGATCGTCGTCGCCGATGGTTTGTCGGCGCTGGCCGTTCATCGCCATACCCTGCCGTTTCTGGCGCGGATGGCAGAACAGGTTTCAGCCGAGGGTTGGTCTCTGTCTCCGGTGATTCTGGTGGAACAGGGCCGGGTCGCGGTGGCCGACGAGATCGGCGAATTGCTGGGTGCAAAAATGGTGGTGATCCTGATCGGCGAACGCCCTGGCCTGAGTTCCCCGGACAGCCTGGGGTTGTATTTCACCTACAATCCCAGGATCGGGCTGACGGATGCCTATCGCAACTGCATCTCCAATGTCCGCCTCGAAGGCTTGAGTTATGGCATGGCGGCACACCGGTTGCTGTATTTGATGCGCGAGGCCTGCCGGCGGCGGTTGTCAGGGGTCAATCTGAAGGACGAAGCCCAGATTCAGACATTGGAGTCGGACGCAGGAGCGGACATGAAAGGTAATTTCCTACTGAGTCCGCCCTAAACCTGAACCGTTTCCGCATTGCGTTTCTGATCCAGTTTCAGGCAGGATCGACGCACGGCTGCCCGAGTGAGAACCGTTCGCCGTCAGAGTACGTGAAGACAGCCACTTGAAGACGAGACCTACCATGCGGATTATTCAAGCGACCCTCGAACACCTGGACCTGCTGACCCCGTTGTTCGTCAAATATCGCGAGTTTTATGGCTCCATGGCCTATCCGGACTCGTCCCGGGCGTTCCTCGAGAAACGCCTGCGTCGCAAGGAGTCGGTGATCTACCTGGCCCTGGCCGATGACGATAGCAACAAACTGATGGGTTTCTGTCAGTTGTATCCAAGCTTTTCGTCCCTTTCGCTTAAGCGCGTTTGGATCCTCAACGACATCTACGTCGCCGAAGAGGCCCGCCGACAGTTGGTGGCTGACAACCTCATCCGCACCGCGAAGAAAATGGCCAAGGAAACCAATGCCGTGCGGATGCGCGTTTCCACCAGTAGCAATAACGAAGTCGCGCAGAAAACTTACGAATCCATCGGGTTCAAGGAAGACACCGAGTTCAAGAACTACGTGTTGCCGATCAGCGACGCGCTGTAACTGAAAAGATCGCAGCCGCTATGGGTATGTCCTGAGGCTGCGATTTTTCTCCTCACTGCTCCGAAATCCCCCGCTACAAACTCAACGCGCTTTTCACCTCTCAGCCCGTATAATGCGGACCTTTCCGGCTTGTAAGAAAAACTACACCCGTCTGTAGCCTTTCGCGAAGTCATCCGCACAAGCCTGCCGAGTCGGGCCGTCACCACAGGTGCTCTCCATGGATTTCAACCCGCTCGACCTTATCCTGCACCTCGATGTTTACCTCGATTTGCTGGTAAACAACTACGGGCCATGGATTTACGCCATTCTGTTCCTGGTGATCTTCTGCGAAACCGGTTTGGTGGTGATGCCGTTCCTGCCGGGCGATTCCCTGTTGTTCATCGCTGGCGCAGTAGCGGCAGGTGGTGGCATGGACCCGGTGTTGCTGGGCGGCCTGCTGATGCTGGCGGCGATTCTCGGCGACAGCACCAACTACGTCATCGGACGTACGGCCGGCGAAAAACTGTTCAGCAATCCGAACTCAAAAATCTTCCGTCGCGACTATCTGCAGCAAACCCACGACTTTTACGACAAGCACGGCGGCAAAACTGTGACCCTGGCGCGCTTTCTGCCAATCATCCGCACCTTTGCACCGTTCGTTGCCGGCGTGGCCAAAATGCCTTACCTGCGTTTCTTGGGTTTCAGCGTCCTCGGCACCCTCCTGTGGGTCGGTGGCCTGGTGACACTCGGTTATTTCTTCGGCAACGTACCGTTCATCAAGCAAAACCTGTCGCTACTGGTCGTGGGCATCATCTTGCTGTCGCTGGTTCCGATGATCATCGGCATCGTCCGCAGCCGCTTCGGCAACACCGCGTCCAAACCCCAATCGCGCTGATTCCGCATGTGGTCCCTTAGCGCCTGGCGTCGCCAGCGCATCCTGGCCAAGCATCCAATTGCCGACGACATGTGGCAGCGGGTGCGCCATCACTTGAGTTTTCTCGATGGCATCAGCGCCGCCGAAAACCAGTGGTTGCGCGAAGCCAGCGTGCTGTTCCTCGAAGACAAGCACCTGAGCGCCTTGCCCGGCGTCGAACTTCACCAAGAACAACGCCTGCTGCTGGCCGCCCAGGCGCAATTGCCATTGCTCCATCTGGGCGATCTGAACTGGTATCAGGGCTTCCACGAAATCGTTCTCTATCCCGACGACTTCCTCAGCCCCCAGCGCCATCGCGATGCCAGTGGTGTCGAACACGAATGGGATGGCGAACACAGCGGCGAAGCCTGGCAGCAAGGCCCGATCATCCTCGCCTGGCCTGGCGTGTTGGCCAGCGGTGGCTGGGAAGGCTACAACCTGGTGATCCACGAACTCGCGCACAAACTCGACATGCTCAACGGCGACGCCAACGGCCTGCCACCGCTGCACGCCGACATGCGGGTCAGCGACTGGGCCAAGATCATGCAAGCGGCCTACGACGACCTCGATCGGCAACTGGATTGCAATCCAGACGCCGAAACAGCCATCGACCCGTACGCGGCGGAAAACCCCGCCGAGTTCTTCGCGGTCACCAGCGAATACTTCTTCAGCGCCCCGGATTTGCTGCACGAGGCGTATCCTCAGGTCTATGAGCAGCTGAAACTGTTTTACCGTCAGGACCCGCTAACCCGGCTACGGCAACTTCTGGCCGAAGACCCGGTCTATCAGGCACGCGACTAGTGTCCTGTCTCACCGATACGTTGCTCTTTTGGCGAGTGGCCGTTGTGGCCAGGCAAGGCGCTGCGACGAGTCATAGCTGGCTATGGCGAAGAGCGGCAACGCAGCATGGTCGCAACGGACGCCGTCAAAAAGCGACAGTATCGGTGAGACAGGACACCCGGGTCTCTACGACCCTTGGATCGTGGCATCGGCGGCGGAATATGCCTATAATCGCCGCCACTTTTTGGTCAATCCGGCCAAGTGTTTTTGGTCAACTAACGGGGGCACCGCCCAATGAGCTACAGCAAGATTCCGGCTGGCAAAGACCTGCCGAACGACATCTACGTCGCGATCGAGATTCCGGCGAACCACGCGCCGATCAAATACGAAATCGACAAAGACAGCGATTGCCTGTTCGTTGACCGTTTCATGGCCACCCCGATGTTCTACCCGGCCAACTACGGTTTCATCCCGAACACCCTGGCTGACGATGGTGACCCCCTCGACGTGCTGGTTGTGACCCCTTACCCGGTTACTCCAGGTTCGGTCATCCGCGCCCGTCCGGTCGGCATCCTGCACATGACCGACGACGGCGGCGGCGATGCCAAAGTCATCGCAGTCCCACACGACAAGCTGTCCCAGCTGTACGTCGACGTGAAGGAATACACCGATCTGCCACCTTTGCTGCTGGAACAGATCAAGCACTTCTTCGA
Source organism: Pseudomonas sp. Hz4 (assembly GCF_054898165.1). Classification (NCBI taxonomy): domain Bacteria; kingdom Pseudomonadati; phylum Pseudomonadota; class Gammaproteobacteria; order Pseudomonadales; family Pseudomonadaceae; genus Pseudomonas; species Pseudomonas sp. Hz4. The sequence continues at coordinate 5,418,189 of NZ_CM142719.1, forward strand.
GAACTACAAAGACCTCGAAAAGGGCAAATGGGTGAAGATCGAAGGTTGGGGCGACGCAGAAGCCGCTCGTACCGAGATCATGAAGTCGGTTGCTGCCTATAAAGGCTGATCGCCGCCTCTCACGAACGGCTATAACGAAGAACCCCGGTTGATCCGGGGTTTTTTGCGTTTGAATATCCTATCCAACAGCACGTTTAACTGGCGGGCAAGCCGGTTTTTTCTTGTTTAATTTTTACAAAAGACGTCTTACATCAGGACTTAAATTTCAAGCCAGATTTGAACGTTTTGTTGAATCAAAGCCTTATGCCGCACGGCTAGACTCGTGTTTATGAAAAAGAACAAAACTTGCGGCCCACGATTCAGAATGCTCCTGAAAGAGCTCCAAATCACGACAACGAGATTTGCCGAATTCCTGGGCATTTCCGACCCTCAAACTGTCCATAACTGGTATACCCGCGGAGTTCCTGACTACCGTATGGAGGACGTCGCCAGAAGACTGTCCGTGAACACTGAATGGCTGAAATCCGGCGAAGGACCGCAAGACGCCAGGGAATTGCATCTGATCGACGCATCCGGCAACACCTTCAACGCCCAGTCAATCCGGGGCGCCTATCGGGTCATCGAGCCAGTCGATATCGAACTACCCTTTTACAAAGAAGCGGCCACTGCCCCCGGCTCCGACAAAACCCATGTCATCAAAGACCCCAGCGAATCGATCCGCCTGCCGCGCCGCGATCTTGACTCCCTGGAAATCAACCACGCCGATGCCATCTGCGCCCGCATGGTTGGCAACAGCATGGCCGAAAAAATTGAAGACGGCTCCATCGTCGCCATCGACCGCGGGCTCACGCAAATTGTCGACGGAGAGATTTACGCAATCGAGCACGACGGCATGTTGCGCATCAAATACCTGAGCCGGGTACCAGGCAACGCAATACGCATGCGCAGCCACAACAGCTCCGAATACCCGGATGAAGTCTTCAGACCTCCGCAAATCGAAGAACAAAACATAAGGGTTCTGGGATGGGTGTTCTGGTGGTCGACCCTGAATAAACGCAGGCCACCCATACCTTTTCTGTAAACACATAACCTTGTAGCAGCTGGCGAAGCCTGCGCTCGGCTCCTCCAGCTGCTACAAGTCACGGGATAGCTCTACCCCGCACACCACGCTGGGAATTCACCAAAAAAATCAGTATGCTGCGCCCCTCATTTGCGCATCGACCCGCCCCGCGGCGGAGAAGCGCACCGACAAGGCAGATGATTTTCTCGCCAAGTCCCACAGCCGGACGCAAGATCCGGGTGTACGTTTTGAAGGCTGGCGCGGTTTACCAAAAATGAACCAAGCCAGTCCCCGAGAAGCCGGCCACAAGCCGGCTTTTTAATTGTCCGAAATAATCCTATCTCATCCGAGAATCCTGCCAATAGCTTAGCTATTCCGGGGGCTTCAGGCGTTCCCCTGTCCGATGGCGTTCAACGCCTTTTGACCTCATCCGACTGGATTTTCCCCTACAAAACCGGACACTAACTCCCCGTTAAATTAATGCTGCCGCCAAGCGCCTGAACTCTCTCGGCGAGCGATAGTTCAAGGCGCTGTGCGGATGCTGCTCGTTGTAGTGCTCGAAGGCAATTGCCAGGTTGCGCACGCCGTTTCCCGATCCGGTTTGGGCATGTGCGCCACGTAATCACGCTCGATCGTCTTCACGAAACTCTCGGCCATGCCGCTGCTCTGCGGGCTGCGTACCGGGGTGGTCACCGGCTGCAAACCGATCTGTCGAGCAAACAGGCGCGTCTGTTCGGCGGTGTAGGCCGAGCCGTTATCGCTTAGCCATTGCATCAGTGTTGTGGGCAGTTGGTCGCCAAAGCGCTTTTCCACGCTTTCCAGCATCAAGTCGCGGATGTCATCGCCGCTGTACCCGGTTGGGCTCGCGACCCAGCCAATAGCTTCGCGATCACAGCAATCCAGGGCGAAGGTCACGCTCAGTTTCGCGTCGTCCTCGCAGCGGAACTCAAAGCCGTCCGAGCACCAACGCGTATCGCTGGTTTTCACCGCAATACGGCCTTCGTTCCGACGCGGCACGCCGGGCTGTTTGATTCTGCGTTCAAGCAGCAAGTTGTGATCACGCATGACCCGGTAAACCCGCTTTACATTGATTGACGGTAGCGACTGGGTTTCACGGGCGCGACGCAGCAATCCCCAGACCCGACGGTAGCCATAGCTGGGCAGCTCGCTGACCTGTTGCTGGATTTCAACCACCAGATCAGCGTCGTCCACAGGCCTGCTTCGCCGTACTTTGGGCGATACCGATTGTTTGATTCGAACCGTTAATTGCGAGCGCGCTACACCGAGACATTTGCTGACCAGCTTCACTGGTCGTCCCCCGGCAACAAGGGTGAGTGCGCAATCCATTTTCGCGACCGGGCGATCTCCACGGCCTCTTTGAGGATTTCTGCCTCCATCGTTTTCTTGCCCAGCATCCGTTGCAGCTCACGGATCTGCTTGAGCGCATCGCTCAGCTCGGAGGCAGGCACCACGGCTTCACCGGCACTGACCCGCCGACAAACTGCCGTCCTGGTAAAGCTTGCGCCACAGGAACAGTTGGTTGGCATTGATGCCGTTACGCCGAGTCACCACCGAAACGCTTTGTCCTGGCTCAAGGCTCTCGCGAACTATGGCCAGTTTTTGCTCTGGGCTCCAGCGGCGCCGCCGCTCCTGGCCCAAAAGCTCACCACTCTTGTCGTTGCTATTAGTCATAAACATAACCGTTTGCCTATCCCTTATCGTAAGGGGGAAACGGTGTCCTGTCTTTCATAGGGCTCGTTCATGTCGGGAGGACGTCTGTACACAGCTACAGTCGCATGAAGCCTGCGACGGCAAGGAATTACAGTCGTCCGGCGCTAGGTACAGCAGTACGCGGCTGAGCAGTCGGGGAAGGTCGGCTCGGTAAAACCACCGGCAGCTGGGCTACAGCTTATTCGGTAGCCGGAGCAGGAAAATCGCCAACTCAAGATTGATAAATTAAAAACATTAACCGGCAGTGTCTTATCGCGCCGAACATGAAGCGTCATGCTGAACATCAGAGCGGCGTCAGAGCTGCGAAGCATTCTCTTGCGGAAAGAGTGGATCAATGATGGATATCAACATCGTAGCCAAGGTTCAGGGTGGCATTATTTCGAATTTGGTTGGGAACGGAACGAAGAGAGTTATTAATATGTCCACCATATCTAGCCTTTGAGTTTGCTTGAGCAGCATTTAAACGGCCCATTGCACATCTACATTGGAGATAAATTCATGACGATTCTAAAGTCAAACGTCTTTGTCGCGAGCATAATCGTAGCTGCTTCTCTAGTCGGAAGCCCCGCAATAGCTCAATCGACAGCCGAGCGCACCTCCGTTGAAAAGATCGTCGCTGGATGGCCGGAACGGCCCAGACTCGGAGCTAACGAGATGATGGCGAAATACGGCCCGCCGCAGGAGGCGACGTCCGAACGGCTCGTTTGGCACAATGCCGGAGCTTTCAAGCGGATCGCTGTATTAAAGCTCGAGACGCCGCATGACTTTCCTCTGCCGCACGTCGATTTTCTCGAGCACACTGTAGCCTATAACGTGCCGCAGAATAAGGTAGGTGACCTGATCGAATTCGACGCGAGCAGCACGATCAATCGCACAGTCGGCGAGCTTTCGGCGCGCTGTGACCTAGAAGGGCACAACATCCTGACCTTGAACCTTGATCACGACATTATCATCGGCAAGAAGACCGTGGAACAGGCTCGCCAAGCGTTCGGCGAAATTGTTCAACAGGACGTGACAGGCAAGCACCCGGCCTACGTCGAAGCCCTGCAGTTCCAGCCGGTCAAAGCCTCCGCCGCCGCCTTTTCGGACAAGCCCGTTATCCCCGGTTCACCCGTGCGGTTTGCAGATGACGACGCTGATGCTAAAGCTCAAATTGCCGCCAACAAAGGCAAGGAGACTGATGCCGAGATCTTGGCTACCGTCATCGCTGTAGATATGAATGAAGTGCTCGCCGCTGCAGAAGCGCAGAAAAAAGAAATCAGCCAGCAAACCCTAGAATACGCAAAAATGCTTCATCAAGAACACGGCTTGAGCATGGGCAAAACCATGAAGCTCGGTCAGCAGATGGGCGTGACGCCGACCAACACCGCCACGGTGGAGAAACTGCAAGTGAAAGGCGCGGGCGAGCTTGCCGCGTTAGTTTCTCTCGAGGGATCGGCGTTTGAGCGTGGCTACCTGGAGGCAATGGTCAATGGACATACCGAAGTTTTAAGCATGATTGATGGCAAGCTTATCGAGACGGCAAAAAACGATGCTCTAAAAAAACACCTAACAGAAACGCGGACACATATCGCTGCTCACCTTGAGAAAGCCAAAGAACTTCAAGACAGTATGTAGTGATAACCGTGTTGCGGTGCTGCCGCAAACATCCAACAAGAGGCTCTACTGTACCTGTACTGCAGTGGTCAACTAATTCCGAAGTCCAGCATTAAGGGCGATGGTGTCCGCGTATTTTTAAGCGGACGCGATCGCCCTTAACGGCAGGATTTTCATGCTGGATTGCCTTCTGACTCTAGCTGCAATCACATAGCTCCACAGAATAGGGTGATTCGATTCGCTTAAGGTGAGCAGGCTTAGACTCAGGCGTTAGGGAGTTTAGCGACAACCTTGATCTCAACATCGAAACCGTACAGCCAAGTGACCCCTACCGCCGTTACTGTGGGAAAAGGCGCCTCGCCCCAATACTCCGGCACGACCTCCCATACCTGTTCGAAGATCTTCTGCGGCTCAACCATGAAGACGGTAACGTCTTGGACATCATCAAAGCTGCAACCGGCTGCAGCCAGCACCGCGTTGAGATTCTCGAAAGCGCGTCGAACTTGTGCCTTGAGTTCTGGCTCCGGTGACCCATCTTCACGGCTGCCCACTTGGCCGGAAACGAAGAGCAAGCCATTGGCGCGTACCGCAGCTGAATAACGGTTGCGCTCGTAAAGGGCGTGACGGCCGGCGGGGAATACAACATCTCGTTGGTTCATCAGAAAATTCCAATAGTGGGGAAGCGACATGAACACTTTACGGCGCTTGCTCGGGCCCGATAAACAGGCAATGCTGGCCATTACTGTTTGTAAATCCCAAACAATATGGAGCCCCCCATGGATCGTTTCGATGCCATGCAAGCCTTTGCTCGGGTGGTAGAAACCGGCAGCTTTACTCGGGCCGCCCGCACCTTGCACATGAGCAAAACCACAGTGAGCCAACTCGTCCAGCAACTGGAGGCGCGCTTGCGTGTGAAGCTGCTCAATCGCACCACACGCAAAGTGAAGGTGACCGCCGATGGCACCGTCTACTACGAGCGGGTGCAGTTCTTGTTGGCGGCATTAGATGATGCTGAAACCGCGCTATCCAGTGCCGCAGCTGCGCCGCGTGGGCGCCTGCGGGTGGATGTGCCCAGTCCGCTGGCCCGATTGCTACTGATTCCGGCGCTACCGGCATTCCATGAGCGCTACCCGGACATCCAGCTAGACCTGGGCGTGAGCGACCGTCATGTGAGCCTGATAGATGAGAGCGTTGATTGTGTGATTCGCGGCGGAGAGATCACCGACACCTCCCTGGTCGCGCGGCACATCGCCGATCTGCCGCTGGGAGTGTACGCAGCGCCCACGTACCTGGCCCTCTATGGCGTGCCAGAACATCCGCGCGAATTGCAGGAAGGCGAGCATCGTGTCGTGGGGTATCGATGGGCGCGAACAGGCAAAGCGCTCCCTTACACCTTGCGGCGTATGGGCGAGCAGTTGGAAGTACACGGCCGACATGTGCTGGCCGTGGACGATGGCAATGCCTATCTAGCAGCCGGACAGGCTGGCCTGGGGGTTCTATGGCTACCGCGATATATGGCTTTGCAACCAGTGGCGAGCGGCGAACTTGTGCCGCTGTTCGAGGACTGGGACATCGCGTCAATGCCGCTATATATGGCCTATGCACCGAACCGCCATGTCAGCCGAAAATTACGCGTGTTCATGGACTGGGTAGTGGAGTTGATGATCAAGCATGTGCCGGAAATTGCTCTGCCGACGCGCGCTGACACCCCATAGCCTTTTGACACCGTCGCGCCTGGTTGCAGACACTCCTGGACAACGTGGGACTAGACAGGTTTAGGGTGAAAATTTCGTTGGTGCATTGGGGGCCTGACGTAAAGGTCAATCGTGTTCGCTTAGAATACCGGCGCGCATAACCATGGGATCGGTGGCGAGCCAGATGGCGTCGACGCGGATCACTGGACAAACTCACGGATAAAACGGGGAAAATCAGTGCCTGCCGGGAAATCGCTCTATCGCTGCGGACCTTGCAACGGTGGACTGAAACGGACGATATCCAGACCGATGCCCCAACGACGGTCACACGGCCAACTCCGCGAAATGCGCTGAACGAGGCTGAGCGCCAGACCATTGTGACGCTGTGCAACAGTCCTGAGTACGCCCATCTACCACCGAGTCAGATCGTGCCGCGCCTGGCTGATCAAGAGCGTTATCTGGCGTCGGAGGCGACGTTTTATCGCGTCTTGCGTGCGGCGGGTCAACAGCAACATCGAGGCCGTAGTCAGCGCCCCAGGCGATACGCGGCACCGACGACGCATGCGGCCAAAGCGCCTAATCAGGTGTGGTCGTGGGACATGATCTGTACGATGGAGCCAAAGAGAAATCTCGGAACGCTGGTCGGGTCGAACGCGTAACTGGGAGCCGATCGGTACCGTGTTGTTGAACCCGGATCGAGAGCAACAGGTTGAGAAAAAGAGCGGCATAGTTGGCATAGTTAGACGGTTGGCGCGACAACTACCTTGAAAAACGCCGGCACTGCTGCGACAAATGCAAAAAAATATGGTGTCAGCACCGCTGTCACAATTACCCCCTCACGGATAGCTAAACCCCTTAACCAACGTCAACTCCCCCACAGCGCGCATCGGCACCAGGAACGTCTCCATCTTCTCGTTCGGCGTCCCCTCCTCCGTTATCACCGTCACCTGCGCCGTGGTCAGCGGCTGAACCGCATCCTCCTGCCCGTCCTCATCACTGCGATACCCGCCTCCGAAGTAGTTCACGTAAACGAGGTATTGGCCCTTGATCGGCGCTGGCATGGCAAAGATTTCCGGGCCATACCCGGTCGTCACGTCGACATCGAGCGCCGCACCATTGGGCACAACACGATCGCCGTACCAGATGTGTGCGCCGTCGGGGGTGATGAGGTGCAAATCCAGGTCCGTACCGTCGCTGTCCCAGGCCAGTAGCACTCGCAATTTGGCAGGTGTCGCGCCGCCGCTGGCGTTAAGGAACTGCGTGCGATGCCGTTGTTGACCATCGGGGCTGCGGACTTCAACGCTGTTGCTGCCATTGGGAAACGAGAACGGCCGATCAAAGCGGCCGGCAGGATCGATCTTCAGCGGCATGCTGACGCCGTTGACGATCAACCGGCCCGGCTCACTGGACTTGGACGTGGCTTTGATCTGCCCGGTGATGCGGGCGGTATTGGCTTGGCCCACCGGCGTGTTCACCGAGGAGGCCGGGTAGTTAACGGTCTGACGGAAGCTTTCGCCTTCGCCTTCAGGCGCGCCGATGCGCCAGCCGCCAACGGGGGTGTCGAGTTTGGCGGCGCCTTCAACGGCGGACGTCATCGGCAAGACGCAAAAAGCGCAGAGGAACAGGAAGACCTGTGGATAACGGAGTTTCATGGCCTATTCCAGCAAGAGGTGGCGGGCGAGCCCTTCGATGTAGGTTTCATCCTGGCCGTTGGGGTGTGCTTCGAAGGCCAGGTGCAGGTATTCGTGGGTCAGGTCGAGGCGGTCTTGCAACGACAGCACACCGCGCACGTAGATGCGCTGGCGTTCACGGTCGACGTAGGGGCGGCCGAAGGCGAGGCGGCAGACGGCGAAGGTGCTGACTTCGTTGTAGCCAACCTCGCTTTCCAACCGCGGACGCCAGCCGCGGCGTTGGTTCAGTAGCCAGTCTTGCGCGGCGGGGAGTGCTTCGCAGGAGGCGACGGGGTTGTCCCAGCGGCTGAGGCTGGCGCGCGGATAGGCGTGGCGCAGGATGGCGTCGTAACGTTGGCCGGCGTTGGCTTGTTCGACGGCTTGTTGCCAGGAGAGTTTGTCCGGGCCGGATTGGTCGGAGTGGTAAGTGACGGTGCTTCCGGCGAGGACCAGGTCGCTGGTCCAGGCGGCGATGTTGCGCGATTCGGCCGTGGCCGGGCGTGGGGCGACGCGCTGGCGGTTGCTGCTGTCGTCAATGCTCAGGCAGTCGCCGTTACGGGTGGCGTTTTGCAGCAGGTAAGTACGGATGGCGACGGCCAGGGCTTTGGCGGCTTCGGCGGGTTCGGGCTTGGCTTCGCGCTGGAGGACGCGAGCGACGTATTCTTCGCGGTCCAGGCGGGCGACGAGCTTGTCTTTGAGCAGAAAGAGTTCGCCGTCGCTGTGGATATCCAGTTGATTGCCGTTGGTGAATTCGACGCGGTAATCACCTTGCAAAGGCGCGGAAGCAACAACGCGATCCCCGGCCAGAACGCGCCCGATCGGATAACGGGAAAACAGACCGACCTCAACACAACGACCCGCCTCTGCTGGCCATGACGACGGCAGAACAGTCGCCAGCGCCTGACCATAATTGCGCAAGACCGTCTGACTGGTTCCTCGCCCGCCCGCCCAAACCGGCGTGCCATCCGCCAACCACCCAGCAAACCCACCCTGACGCGACGAAGGATCCTGATCCCCCAACCAACTCCAGGTTTTCACCCGCAACCGGCCGCCAAGTTCGCCCACAGCATTCCCGTCAGCCGCATTCAACACCACGTCCAGCAACACCCGCCGCGCCTGATCCTGCGCCGGCATCACGGCCAGCATTCGCAGCAACTCAGTCACCGGAACCCGGGTAGCAGGTTGCAACGACGGCAAATCCAGCAACCACTCCGGTGCCTGTCGCGCCTGCCAATACCTGCGCCAGTCAGCGCCAGCAATGCCCAACCGCTTTGGTTCAAAGTACAAACCACACGACTTCACCAACGCCTGATCGCGCTCAATCTTGCCGCCAGCCGTGCAGCAATAAACTTCGTCTTTCGACTGACCGCGACACTCGTAAGGCGATTCATGGGCGCCGGTATCCACCAGCCAGCCGTACACAAACAACTTCCACACGCTGCCCAAAGGCGTCTGCAAATCAGCAGGCAGCGGCTCGCGCGCGACCACCTGAGTTCGACTCAAAGAAAGCAACTCACCTTTAAAGGCCAGCCGCAACGGCTCGTCCTGCGCTGTCGCCAACGCAGGGATCATGCACAGCAGCCACCAGACCAAAGGTCGGGTCATGTCAGTTGACCGTGACCTGGCCGAGGGCCGGTTTCTGTTCCTGAGCCTGATGCTGTGGCGCGTAGACCTGAGTGAAACGCACCGGCGGCAAGTTGAACTGGCCCTTCTGCGAGAAGCGCACCAGATGACGCAGACGCAACTCGCCACTCAAGGCATCGACCGGAATGGCATAGGCCATTTGCCCCGGTTCAAAACGCGCCTTCTCCAGCGCAGTCGGCTCGGTGCCAGCCTTGCCCATGAGCTTGATGCCCCACGTGGTGCGCTCGACATCGGCACCCGGTGGCAGCGGCACTTCGAGCATGCCGTAGCGCAGCGGTTTGGCGGCTTTGCTGGTGATGATCACTTCGTCCAGATACAGGCTGTCGCTGGACAACGGTTTGTTGCCGACCGCTTCCAGTTTGAAGTTGAAGGCTTCGTCACCCGGCACCAGACGCGACAGGCGACGGGTGATGGTCACGGCCATCGGATCAACCGCCGGTTGCTTGGTCTGGTAACTCAGCGCGGCGCGCAACGGACGTTCCTGCGTCCCAGTCAGCGACAACACTGTCGGCACGGGCGAAGAACCCTGCCAAGTCCAATACATCTCGCCAGTATCACCGTGTCCTTTTTTCCAGCCTTCACCCGGTGCCAATGCGATGTTGGGCGAAGCCTGCTCGATACTGCGCTGCAACCAGGTCAGCGCCAACGCGCGCTCCAGGGTCGATTGCTGGGGTAGCAGACGTTGCAGCAGCGCTGCCGCGTGAGCCTGATCGAAGGCTTGCAGCGACAGGTTCAACGCTTCGGCAAACGGTTGAGAACTGACGGCCAACCGCTGCTGAGCATCTGTCAGTTGCTGATTGAAAGTGTCCGGCAGATTGACCTTCGATTGCTTCGCCAAAGAGGCAGTCAACGCACGAGCGGCAGCCAAACCGAGCGCTGAATCCGGATCGCTCATGACCATGCTGTCCTCACCGTCCTCCATCAGGTTCGCCGCATTACCCGCACCCGCTTTCGACAGGTCCTCCATCAACCCGCTGAGCAAGGTGTTCACCGGTAATTGCATCTGTTTGGCGAACGATAGAATCAGCGCTCTCTGCAGCAGCGGCGTGTTCTTGGCCTGTTTCGAATAAATCTCCAGCACCCGTTGCCAATGCTCCGGCGGCAGGCTCAACTCCAACGCTTTGCTGGCGTGCCAGTCGGCGTAGTAAGCGTAAGCAGTGAGGAACGCATCCGGCTCACCGTCCATGCCCCACCAGGTGAAGCTCGCCGAAGGCCCGGCCATTTGCACCAGGCGCAGACGGCTGTTTTGCATGATCAATCGCAAACGGTCACGAATCTGCGGATTCGACGCCAAGGTCGGATAAGCGATGCTTAACGGCAGCAAGCGGCTAGCGGTTTGTTCAACACCGCCGTACGGATAACTCAGCAAATCATCAAGGGCGGAGCGGAACAACGCTTGCGGACTGTCATCCAGACGCAGACGAATATCGCTGGCGTCCGTCGGCAGGGTCAGCGGCGTGTCGCCACTGGCCACGTCCAGGCTTTGGCTTTGCGTGACCTGCCAGCCTTCACCAGCGGCGGTCAGGCGCACGGCCAGCGCATCGGCGGTTTGGCCGTCTTGCACCAGCTCAGCTGTCCACTCGCCACTGGTCCACTCACCATTAGGGAATGCAAACGCCGGCAGCGCGATGTAGTTGATGCCGTTGTTCAGGGTTACGGGCACGCGCTGTTCGGTGCCAGCGTAATGAATCACCAGCTCAGCCTTGACCGGTTTTTCGGCCTGACTGAAAGCGAACACGCCCAGATCAGGTTTGTCGCCAGCGCGGAATTTGGTTGGCCCGCTCCACTTCAGGTACAGCGGTTTTTCCGAGCGAATAAACTGCTTCTTCTGCCCGACCTGACCGTCATCGGCAATGGCCCGGGCGGTGATGCGCCAGCGGGTCAGCGAGTCCGGCATCTTGAAGGTGAAACGGGTTTTGCCGTTGGCGTCGGTCACCAGTTCCGGCTGCCACGCCGCGGTATCGACGTCTTCACGACGCGGCCGCTCCAGCACTTTCACGCCCCGCTCGCTACGGTTGGCTTTGCCCGGGGCACCCGGGCTGCCCGGCAATGCCACGTCGTAGCTGATGAACGACAGACTGGCGCTGGTGCGCACGTTGTTGCGGCGCGGGTGGTAGAAAAACTGGTCGATGGTCGGCGCGACTTCCGGTTGCAGCGCGTAGACCATTTCGTCCACCACGCTGACCGTCAGGTGCGCCGGGATCGGCTTGCCAGCAAACTGGGTGGTCAAGTCAACCGACACGGTATCGCCCGGCTGATACGACTCTTTATCGGTGGCGATGACCACGTCGATCTGCGGCGCGATCACCTTGATGCCGGCGTTCTGGAAGCTGTACTGACCACCCTTGGTGTAAAGCACCGAGAAGGTCAGGTTCGGCGCGAAACTATCTTTCACCGGGATCCGCGCGCGGTATTGGGTCTCGCTGAGTTTTTCCATCTGCAGCCAGTCGCCGCCCTTGGACAGTAACGCTGTGGCCTCGACCTTGTCGCGCTCGAGCGACAGCAATGCATCGCTGATCGGCTCAGGGAAGGTGATCAATGCGAGGGCTTCGTCGCCGGCCTTGTACTCGGGTTTGTCGAGGACGATTTCCACAGTGCCGGGCACGGCTTTGACGCCATCACCCGTGACCGAATGACCCGTGGCGCCGACCACGCGGCCATGGTCATCCTTCAACGTCAGGTTGTAGGTGCCCGGACGGTCGAACGCCACGGTGAAGCCTTTATCGCTCGCAGCGAGTTTGCCTTCGCCAGTGGACTGGTCTTCAAGCCGCACCCAGCTGTAGCCGCTCGACGTCACCGCTTTGCTTGGCTCGCTGCCACCTTCGTTGGAGTAGCTGAACGCAACCTTGTCACCCACTGCGCTGAAGCGCTGCGGTGCGTTCAAGCGGAAGCTCGCAGCGCCACGATCGATCAGGATTTCCTTGGTGGTCTTGACCCGATACGCCGCACCATCGCTGGCGAACACAGTGAGCATGTAGCGACTCGGTTTCTCTGCGGCCGGCAGATCGAGCGTTGCGTTGCCCTTGGAGTCGGTGGTCAGTTCAGAGCTGGTCAACTCAACCGGGAATTGCCCGAGGTATTGCAGTTCGTTGTCGACCATCGACAGTTGTTGGGCGCGCAGGCTCAGGCTCAGCTTGGCGTTCGCCACCGGTTTTCCGTCCGGGTACAGCAGCACCAGGCTGCCTTTCACCGGCTCGCCGGTGCGGTAATCCTGCTTGGCCAGGTTCAGGGAAATTTCGAAGTGCGGCTTGATGTATTCGGCGACACGGAAGGCGCTGCTGTAGGCCTGATCCTTGTAGCTGAAACGCAGCTCATAACCGCCGGCCACGGCGTTGTCCGGTAACTGGAAACGGCCTTGAGTGCCAGCCTTGGAATCGAGCTTCAGCGCCAGCGATTGCAGCGCCGTGCCAGTGGCATCGAGCACGGTCACGTTGACGTCAGCTGCCGTCGGCAGCACCGAGTCGCGGGCATTCTTGAACTCGCGACCGACAATTTTCAGCGACACCCAATCCCCCGGCCGATACAGCGGCCGGTCGGTGAAGGCATAGAGTTTGGTGTCGTAGATTTCGCTGTCGTAATAGAAGTTTTCGGAGACAAACACCCCGCCCTCTTCGTCCTCGCCGATCACGAAAGAACGCTCCGGGCTGACGTGTTTCAGGCGCAGCAAACCATCGGCATCGGTCGCGCCACTGCTCATCACGCCCAGCCCATCGGTCCATAGAACGTTGACCTTTGGCACCGAACTGCCTTCGTGTTTGCGCGCAGCCCACACCAGCAATTCATCACCGGCAATCTTGCTCACGGCCACGGTATTGGAGACGAAGACCATGGTGGTCGCACGGTATTTACCAATCAGCGCTTCCACCAGGTACAGACCCGGCTTCAGATTGCCCAACGGGATGTACACGTTGCCCGGTGCAACGCTGACGAACTCGCTGGAAGAACCGGCCAGGTTAACGCCCTCAGGCGGCTGGATCGGTTTGGCTTGCCACAGCGGATAACGGAACTGACTGACTACCGGCAAGCCCGGAATCAGCGCGAATTGCGGCTGGGCGTCGTAGGGCGTTGGCGCGGCGATGGCGGCGCCCATCTTCAGTTCCGGCACTTCCTCGGTGACTTGTTTGCGCGATTCGTAGGAGAACGCCCGCTGCATCACCCGACGGGATTTGCGGTACCAGTTGTCCCACAAATACGCGAGCGTGTTCGACAGGCCTTCACCCTTGAACTGGCCGTCGCTGACGACTCGATGCAGGTTCTTCTGGCGCTTGAGAAAATCCAGCGGCTTGTCGATGCGGTACACGCGAATGTCGGCGCCGCCGTAAGGCTCCATGCGGAACCGGCGGTAGTCGCGACCCGGTGCTTCGAGGCGAACCATCGCCTGTTCGTCGCTGGCGAAACTGCTGTCAGCCAGCAGGAAAAAGCTTTCACCGGCTAACGGCGTGTAGCCGCTCGGCTCGACGGTGTCTTCGGCGTTGACTGCCGAAAAAGGCAGCACTAATACCAACAGCAGAGGCAAAAAACGCAGCATGCGGGCACCGATCATTGGGAGAGAAAGTTCAGTCGATAGACGCCGATGAAGTTGGGGTTGGCTGCGTCGGGTATCCATCGGGTGTCCTTCCATGTCATGAGTTGCTGCAGGCTTGCGGAGCGCATGCCGTTGTCAGTCGGGGTAGTGGTGCCGGTGTGATAGGCGATGTAGCGGCCCATCCAGATCATCAGGTGCTGGTCGTCGCCCTGATCGAAAAACATCAGGTCGCCGGGCCGGGCTTGCGCTAAATCGCGGCCGACCAAATGGCTGTTGAACTGAATCAGTTTGATTGCGTTGACGTACGGCCCGACCTTGCCGCCGCCCTGCTGCCATTGCTGGGCGAGACCGCGTTGGGCATCGCTCAGTTGCAGCTCCGGCGGCAGGTAGCGGTTGGACAGGCCATTGCTGCGCAGCCATTTGTCGTCATGAACTTTCAGTGCTTCATTGGCGGCGAATCGCACCAGACCCGCACAGTCCTGCTGATACCAGCGCGGGCTCGGGCCTTGGGTCAGTTGTTCCTGGGCGATGCGCACGAACCAGGCGCGGAATACCTGGGATTGCTGCACGTCCAGTGGCGGCGCCTCAGCGGCAAATGCCCGGGTGCCCAGCAACATCGCCAACAGGCCAAGGCCTCGGATAAGTGCTGTCACAGGGCTTTCCATTCCAGCGGCAGCCATTGCCAGCGGCCGTCGGGCTCGCTGCCTTCGGGCAAGGTCAAGGCGTATTTGCCGTAACCGCCGAGCTTGCGCAGTTTGGGGATCAGGTAGGTTTGCGCCGCGTTGTAAAACACCGGCTCCATGTCCTGCGGCAGGCTGTCGAGGGTTTCCTGTTGCATCAGCTGCGCCATGGAATCCGGGCCGAAGTAGATCGGCATCAGCAGGTCTTTTGGCAGCACATCAGCCATCGGCGGGAAGCGTTTGTCGAGGGTGCCGAGGGCTTTGTCCACCAGCTTGTCGTCGAGGGAGAACAGCAGCGTCGAGCCGTGGCGCGCCAGGCTCACGCGCATAAAGGCTTTGCCGGTGATCGCGTCCGGTTGCTCGGCGTCTTTGGCCTTGTAAGGGCCGAAGTTGGAGCTGACCTGACGCTGCCATTGGTGGGTTGAGCCTTCCTGTTTCTCGATGACCGGGAACGCGTGTTCTTCGACGTTGGCCTCAAAGGCGCCGACCATCGAGCCGAACAAATTGCCCAGATCACCGTCGAGTTTTGCGCTGTCATCATCGTTCAGGCTGGCCACCAGCAACGGCGTGTACAACCGCGAATCGGCGTACCAACACAGGCCGGCGGCACCGGCCATGTGTTCGGTCAGGGCCTGGGCCACCGACTCTTCGGCACCGAGTTTCACCAGCAACGGTTTCTGTTGTTCGGCGGCGAG
This sequence comes from Pseudomonas sp. Hz4, assembly GCF_054898165.1. Lineage (NCBI taxonomy): Bacteria > Pseudomonadati > Pseudomonadota > Gammaproteobacteria > Pseudomonadales > Pseudomonadaceae > Pseudomonas > Pseudomonas sp. Hz4. Next base: position 5,433,484 of record NZ_CM142719.1, read on the forward strand.
CGGCAGGGCTACACAGGCGCTGGCGCCCATCGGCATGGCTTGCCAGATCGGTTTGAAATCGAAGTCCGGCTGGTTGTCCAGTTCGTCCATGGCGAGGAAGCTGTGCCAGCCCTTGTCGTCCATGTCGAAGCGCAGGCCGGCGAAGTTCGGGATAAAGCGCTGATAACCCATGGCCAGGACGCTGGAATTGACCGAGAGGCGTTGTTTCACCTCAGGCGCGCGCGGTTGCAGGCCGAAGGCTTCGGGGAACAGTTTGTCGCCATTGAGCAACGCCGCGATGGCTTTGGTCGAGACGCTGCCCGGTTCTTCCGATGAGCCGCTTTGCGGATCGTAGAGTTTGGTCGGGTTGGACAGCACCACCAGTTTGTCGCCATGGGAGGCAAACAGCAGCGCCTTGCTGGCGTTGTAGCTCAGTTGATAAAGCGCCACATCGTCGGCGCCGACGTTCACATCGCCGATTTTGCTCAGTTGCGTATCATCCAGCGCCACTTTCGCCAGCGGCTCCAGCACCTTGGCCAGACCACCGCGATCCATCACCAACAAGAAGTCTTTCAAACGACCATCCGCCCCACGCCACAGCGCAACATCAGCCGGCTGGTCGAAAATTTGCTCGATCAGGCTGTCCTGCAGCTTCAAGTCATGTTCGTAAATGATCCGCCGCAGACTGCCGATCAAACCGAGACGATCCGCATGCGCTTCGTAATAGAAGACGAAATCTTCGGTCAGGGTTTCCTTGAGGAACGGCACGGCCAGCAAGTCCTTGGGTAACTGGCTCAAGGAGTGGGTTTCGAGCAGACCGTCCGGCCGGCTCATGCCCAGTTTGTCGCTGGCCAACTCCGCTGGCGGTGCCTTGGGTTTGTGCATGAACCAGCCCAACCCGGCCGCAACGCCGGCCACCAGGACCAGCCCGACCAGCAGCACCGGCCAGCGGCGAGGAGTTTTGGCTGCAGGCGTTTCGGCGGCCGGAGAAACAGTGTTATCGCTCATGTTCACAAAACCCGATGTCATCCGTGGTGCGGGATGCTTAATAGTTGAAAGTCTTGACCAGCAGCAGGTCACCGATCGCGCGCAGGGGCACGATGAAGGTTTCGCGTTTTTCGTCGACGGTGTTTTCGTTGAGCACGAGGTTGATCTGCGAGGTGATTACCTCGTTCTGGTTGCTGGTCTCATCGAAGTTATAGCCGCCACTGCCGAAGTTGCCCCAATAGTTCACGTAAACCAGATAGGTGCCATGCATCGGCGCGGTCATGGTGAACATTTCCGGGCCGGGGCCATCGACACCGTCAGGGTCCAGGCCGCCGCCGTTGTTCATCGCCGGGCGAGCCCAGAATGCATGCTGGCCGTCGGGGGTGATGATGTGCAGATCGAGTTCGGCTTTCGGGTCGTCCCAACCCAACACCACGCGGATCCGCGCCGGGGTGCGCAGGTTGTTGGCTTCATAAAATTGGACGCGCTTGAGCGATTTGCCCTCAGCGCTGCGAACTTCGACGCTGTTGGAACCGGCGCCGAACGCATACGGCCGGGCGAAACGCCCTTGGTCGTCGGTGTACAGATTAAGAGGATTGCCGTTAACCGCCAGGCTGTGCGGGCCACGCTGAGTGCCGATGGCCTTGAGCTGGCCCTGGATCATTGTGCGATTGCGCTGTACACCTCGATCAATGGGTGGCGTGGGATAGGCGACTTGAGGACTTTCACTGCGGTCCAGCAGGCCGGAATAACGCCAGCCGCCCACCGGCTCCGACAGCTCGGCCGAAGGCTCGGCACAGGCAGCGGTCGCGCAGACGAGCGTGATCAGCAACGTAAGAACACAACGCATGTGACGCCTCCTGCCATGCATAACGAAACCTTGCGCCCGATCCTCGGCGCGTTACAGATCCAAACACTGCGTTTCGTCAGAAAGACCCATGACTATCGGGTCGTAGAAGGCGCGAAGATTAGCCATTCGGCGGTTTTTTAACAATCGGATACCTCTATATTTGCGGCGGAAATCAAGGTGGTTATTGGGCGTGAGCCGAATAAAGCGGTTATTCGGCTCACAGAATGAGCCGAATAGGACTATTATTCGGCTCATTGACCCTAGAGCACCCGAATTCATGGAACCTCACTGGATCTGGCAACAGCCTGACTGGCCGAATTTCAACTGGCAGGCCGAGCGTTTGACCCCTCTATTGCGCGAGTGTGTGCAGGCGCAAGGTCAGTTGATGGGCATGGCCAGTTCAGTGGGTAACTCACTCAGCGCGCAAAACGAACTGGATGCGTTATTGCAGAACATCGTGACGTCTTCGGCTATTGAAGGTGAACAGCTGAACGTCGGTTCGGTTCGCTCATCGCTGGCGCGGCGTTTGGGGTTGGAAGCGGTCGATGGCGATCACGTCAGCCAACGTAGCGAAGGGCTGGCGCAATTGATGCTCGACGCCACTCAGTACTTTGCCCAACCACTGACGCTAGAGCGATTGCTGGAATGGCATAAATGGCTGTTTCCGGATCAGGACCCGGACTTTGCCGCCCGCTCGATCCATGTCGGCGCATTGCGCGGCGATGAACCGATGCAGGTGGTTTCAGGGCGGCTCGACAGGCCAACCGTTCATTTTGAAGCACCACCCCGTCTTGGCCTTGAGCGACAACTCGATACGTTCCTCGCCTGGTTTGAAACCAGCCATCGCCAGGCAGGGCTCGATCCATTGCTGCGGGCCGGTATTGCGCATTTCTGGTTCGTCACCCTGCACCCCTTCGACGACGGCAATGGTCGCCTGACGCGCACCCTAACCGATCTGGCGCTGGCACAGGGTGAGGCCCAAGCCATTCGTTTCTACGCGATGTCAGCGAGCATTCTCGAGGACCGCGCCGGCTACTATCGGGTGCTGGAATCCAGCCAGAAGGCGACGGCGGATATTACCGAGTGGCTGGAGTGGTTCCTGAAAACCCTGTTACGCAGCTTACAGCAGGCCATGGCGCGGATCGAAGCGGTTCTGGGCAAGGCGCGTTTCTGGCAGGCGCACCGGGAGTCCTCGTTAACAGCGGAACAGACCAAAGTGCTGAATCGCTTGCTCGATGGCGGGGAACGCGGTTTCGAAGGGGGCATCAGTGCGGCGCAGTATCAGGCAGTGGCCAAAGTGTCCAAAGCGACTGCGACTCGTCATCTGGCGGAACTGTTGGAAAAGGGCTATCTGAGGCGATTGCCCGGGGGTGGGCGCAATACTCGATACCAGGTCAGTTATCCCGATACATCAACATAAGGGACGAGGCTCCCGAAACCCACTGGCCAAAACACCCCGCTCATTTGCCCATAACCCCCATGTCTGCTAGTGTCGCGCCGGTTTAACGTCAACCGGAAATAGCCGCCATGGCCCGCAAAAAAGCTGCACTGGATTTCGAACAATCGCTCGCTGACCTGCAAACGCTGGTAGAGCGTCTGGAGAACGGCGAATTATCGCTGGAAGATTCGCTGACGGCTTTCGAGCAGGGCATCGGTCTGACCCGCGATTGCCAGGCGGCGCTGGCCCAGGCCGAGCAAAAGGTTCAGGTGCTGCTCGAACGTGACGGCGAGTTGGCCGAGGAACCCTTCGACGCGGACCAGCCAGAATGATTGCAGCGTATTCGGCGACCAGCCAGGCCCGCGTCAACGCTGCACTGGAAACCCTGTTCAACGCGCCGAGCCCTGAGCTCGCGCGTTTGTACGAAGCCATGCGCTACAGCGTGATGAATGGCGGCAAACGTGTTCGCCCGCTACTGGCCTACGCCGCCTGCGAAGCGCTGGGCGGCAAGGCTGAGCAAGCCAACGGGGCTGCTTGCGCGGTAGAGCTGATTCACGCTTATTCCCTGGTGCATGACGATTTGCCGGCCATGGACGACGACGATCTGCGTCGCGGCCAGCCGACCACCCACAAGAAATTCGATGAAGCCTGTGCGATTTTGGCCGGTGACGGTTTGCAGAGCCTGGCCTTCAGCGCCCTGCTCGACCCGCGCCTGAGCGCGTCAGACGCTGCTCTCACCTCCGACCTCCGCCTGCAGATGGTCAGCGCTCTAGCGTTAGCGGCTGGCCCGGCCGGTATGGTTGGCGGTCAAGCCATTGACCTCGGTTCGGTCGGTCTGAAACTCGATCAAAAAGCCCTCGAATACATGCACCGGCACAAGACCGGCGCGCTCATCGAGGTCAGCGTCAAGCTTGGCGCTCTGGCCAGCGGCCGTGCCGAGAAAGACGAACTGAAATCTTTGCAGACTTATGCTCAGGCCATCGGTCTGGCATTCCAGGTCCAGGACGACATTCTCGACGTCGAAAGCGATACCGCAACCCTCGGCAAACGCCAGGGCGCGGACATCGCACGCGACAAGCCAACCTACCCGGCCCTGCTCGGTCTCGACGCCGCCAAGGCCTACGCCCTGGAACTGCGCGATCAGGCCCTGCACGCGCTGCGACCGTTTGACGCGGCAGCCGAGCCATTGCGCGATCTGGCCCGTTATATCGTCGACCGGCGCAGCTGACGGCGTATCCGCCAAGTTAAAACCAACGCGTGGGCAGGGGGCGATGCATCAGGTAAACTGCCGCATCTTTTATACCTATAACGATTCGCCTGATGCCCACGACGTTTCATGAGATTCCCCGCAAGCGCCCGACCACGCCCCTGCTCGACCGTGCCAACACGCCGGACGGCCTGCGCCGGTTAGGCGAAGCCGAGCTGGAAACCCTGGCCGATGAGTTGCGCCTGGAATTGCTCTACACGGTCGGTCAGACCGGCGGGCATTTCGGTGCCGGCCTGGGCGTCATCGAGCTGACCATCGCGTTGCATTACGTCTTCGACACCCCGGATGACCGGCTGGTGTGGGACGTGGGTCATCAGGCCTATCCGCACAAAATCCTCACCGGCCGCCGCGAGCGCATGGGCACCCTGCGCCAGAAGGACGGTGTCGCGGCGTTCCCGCGTCGCTCCGAGAGCGAGTACGACACCTTTGGTGTCGGCCACTCCAGTACCTCGATCAGCGCAGCGCTGGGCATGGCCATTGCCGCCCGCCTGCAGAACAGTGATCGCAAGGCGATCGCCGTGATTGGCGACGGTGCTCTGACCGCTGGCATGGCCTTCGAGGCGCTGAACCATGCGCCGGAAGTGAACGCCAACATGCTGGTGATCCTCAACGACAACGACATGTCGATCTCGCGCAACGTTGGCGGGCTGTCGAATTACCTGGCGAAAATCCTTTCCAGCCGCACTTACGCGAGCATGCGTGAAGGCAGCAAAAAGGTCCTGTCGCGCCTGCCCGGTGCCTGGGAAATCGCCCGTCGCACCGAAGAATACGCAAAAGGCATGCTGGTTCCCGGCACGCTGTTCGAAGAGCTGGGCTGGAACTACATCGGCCCGATCGATGGCCACGATCTGCCGACCCTGATCGCCACGCTGCGCAACATGCGCGACCTGAAAGGCCCGCAGTTCCTGCACGTTGTCACCAAGAAAGGCAAAGGCTTCGCTCCGGCGGAAGTCGACCCGATCGGTTACCACGCCATCACCAAACTCGAACCCCTGGGCGCCCCGGCCGCTGCGCCGAAAAAGGCCGGCGGGCCAAAGTATTCCGGCGTGTTCGGCGAATGGTTGTGTGACATGGCCGCGTCCGATCCGCGTCTTGTCGGGATCACTCCAGCGATGAAAGAAGGCTCCGATCTGGTGGCTTTCAGCGAGCGCTTCCCGCTGCGCTACTTCGACGTGGCGATTGCCGAGCAACACGCCGTGACCTTCGCCGCCGGCATGGCGTGCGAAGGCGCGAAACCGGTGGTGGCGATCTACTCGACATTCCTGCAACGCGGTTACGATCAACTGATTCATGACGTCGCGGTGCAAAACCTCGACGTGTTGTTCGCCATCGACCGTGCAGGTTTAGTGGGCGAAGACGGCCCGACGCACGCGGGCAGCTTCGACCTGTCGTTCCTGCGCTGCATCCCCGGCATCCTGGTGATGACCCCGAGCGACGAAAACGAACTGCGCAAGATGCTCACCACCGGTCACCTGTTCAACGGCCCGGCGGCGGTGCGTTATCCGCGCGGCTCCGGCCCGAACGCGGCGATCGAGAAAGGCCTTGACCCGATCGAAATCGGTAAGGGTGTCGTTCGTCGTCAGGGCAGCAAAGTCGCCCTGCTGGTGTTCGGCGTGCAACTGGCCGAGGCGCTGAAAGTCGCCGAAACGCTGGATGCAACTGTGGTCGACATGCGGTTCGTCAAACCGCTCGATGAAGCACTGGTTCGCGACATCGCCGGCAGCCATGAGCTGCTGGTGACGATCGAAGAGAACGCGATCATGGGCGGTGCCGGTGGCGCCGTCAGCGAGTTTCTCGCCCGCGAAAACATCCTCAAGTCGATGCTCCATTTGGGCTTGCCGGACAGTTATGTCGAGCACGCCAAGCCTGCGCAAATGCTGGCTGAGTGCGGGCTGGATGAGGCTGGGATCGAAGCTTCGATTCGTCAGCGCCTGAAATTGCTCAATACCTGAAGAAAACGGCGCACGCCCGTGCGCCGTGCTTCACCTCCGCCACGGACTGCCGATGAAACTCTCCCGCCTCGCCCTGACGCTGATCCTGCTGCCGACCGGCCAACTCCTGGCCGACACCTTCGAACGCGATCAGGCCCTGAAGCTTCCCGACGTGCTGATCAGCGCCAACCGTCAGGTCGAAGCCCGTAACGACAGCAGCGCCGCCAACACCGTGTTCACCCGCGAAGACATTGATCGCCTGCAACCAGGCAGCGTCACCGATTTGCTGCGTCGTGTACCCGGCGTGCAAGTCGGGCAAACCGGTGGGCGCGGCAGTCTGCCGGGGATTTACATTCGCGGCACCAAGTCGGCGCAGAGTCTGGTACTGGTCGACGGCCAGCGCATCGGCAATTCCACCTCCGGCGACAGCAACCTGCAGCACATCAACATCGAACAGGTCGAGCGCGTGGAAGTGCTGCGTGGCTCCCGCTCGGTGATTTATGGCAGCGACGCGATTGGTGGGGTGATTCAGATCTTCACCCGCCGTGGCGGCGAACCCGGTTTGCAACCGCGAATGCACGTAGGTTTTGGCAACAACCAAACCTGGGAGCGCAGCCTCGGGTTGTCCGGCGGTGACGAGCAGACGCGATTCAATCTCGGCGCCAGCCTCGATGAAACAGCCGGCATCAATCGCACTCGCGAGTCATATCCCAGCGACGGCGATCATGACGACTACCGCAACAAATCGGTGAGCTTGAGCCTGAGTCACGCCCTCACCGATGACATCGAAATCGGCGCCAACGTGCTGGATAACCGTGGCAAAAGTGAGTTCGACAATCCGTTCGGCCGCTTCGACATGGACACGCTCGAGTCAGTCCAGCAGCAGCCCTACAGCGACTTCGCGGTGAGCAGCGTCAGCAGTTACGTCGATGCGCGCATCAACGACCTGTGGAAAACTCGCGTCGAGTTCGGCCACAGCGAAAACCGCGAGAAGACTTCAGACAAGCTCAGTGACGAACGCAGCGTGTTCAACACTTACCGTGATTCGCTGAACTGGCAGAACGACCTGACCCTCGACGAGCACAACAGCCTGATCCTCGGCGGCGACTGGTACGAGGATCGAATCAACAGCAACACGCCATTCGACGAGGACAGCCGCTGGAACCGTGCGGCGTTCATTCAGCATCACTATCAATCGGATAGTTTCTCCACCGAACTGGGTCTGCGCCGCGATCAGAACCAGCAGTTCGGCGGCCAGAACAGCTGGAGCGGCACCTTCACCCTGCCGCTGAATCCGGACAACGATGTGCTGCTGACCTACAGCGAAGGTTTCCGCGCGCCGACGTTCAATGATCTGTATTACCCCGATTTCAGCAATCCGGATCTGAAACCCGAGACCTCGAAAAGCTACGAGCTGCAATGGCGCAGTCAGCTGACCGACACCGCTCGCCTGGAAGCTTCGCTTTACCGTACGGACCTGGAAGACGCGATTATTTTCGGCAGCAACTCACGTCCGCAGAACGTGGCCTCGGCACGGATCAACGGGTTCGAAGCGGCTTTGAAACAGGAACTGTTCGGCTGGCAGAGCAACCTCGGCGTGGCAATCATCGACCCGAGGGATCGCGACAGCGGCCACACCCTGGCTCGCCGTGCGCGGCGGACCTTGAGCCTGGATCTGGATCGGCAGTTCGATCGCCTGGGGCTCGGCGCCAGTTGGCAGGCCGTGAGCAGCAGCTACGACGATGAAAACAATCAGCAGCCGTTGGGCGGGTATGCACTGCTGGGGATGCGCAGCAGCTGGGCGTTGAATCGTGAGGTCAAGCTTGAGCTTAAGGTCGATAACGTGCTGGACAAGGGTTATAGCCGAGCGCTGTACAGCCATGATGGCAGTCAGTATGGGTATCGCGAGGAAGGTCGGGCGTGGATGTTTGGGGTGACCTGGACGCCGGCTCTCTGAGCTGATTTGTGGTGTTTGGACTGGCCTCATCGCGAGCAAGCTCGCTCCCACAAGAGTTTTGTGTCGTTCACAAATCCAGTGTGGGAGCGAGCTTGCTCGCGATGCAGGCACCTCGGTTTCAGCGGTCGGGCGCGATCAGCTGGCACAACTTGGCCGTCGCTTCGATCATTTGCCCACTCGGCCGCTCCAGGCCTTTATCCGTCACCAACAGCAGTTGCCCCTGCGCCACTGCCGCCACTTGCGGCCAGGTTTTCCACGCATCGAGTTGCGCCTGATCGCTGGCCAGAATCACTTCTGGATTACGCTGCAATACCGCCTCAATACTGACCTGCGGCGCCGGCAGTGTCAGGTCGGCAAACACATTGCGCGCCCCGCACACTTCAAGCGCATCGCTGATGATCTGCCCGCCGCCAACGGTGTACAGCGGTCGATCCCAGACCTGATAAAACACCCGCAATGGCTCATCCCGGCGATAACGCTGGCGCAGCGAATCCAGTCGTTGACGCAACTTTTCAGCCAATGAAACGCCACGCTCCCGACGGCCGAGCTGTGAGGCAATCGCCTCAATCTGCGACGTGAGTTGTTCGAGGTTGTGGGGCTCAGCAACGTAGGTCGGGATGTTCAACCGCTTGAGCTGTTCACGCTGGGCCGGGCCAACGCTGCCGGGCCAGAGCAACAGCAGATCGGGCTTGAGACTGAGCAGCTGCTCCATGTCCAGCTGACCGTACCGGCCAACGGAAGGAAGGTCTTTGAGTTCGGCAGGACGCTCTCCGGCATCCAGCACACCCACCAACAGGTCGGCTGAATCCAGCTCAACAACGATTTCAGAGAGGGACGGCGCGAGGCTGACAACGCGTTCGACCGCAGCCGTCGGGCCACTGACGGCCAGCAGCAAAACCGCCAGCCAGACAGATCGCATCAACCGAGTTGACGCGGAATACGGTAAAGGTAGAACAGCACCACGGTCGACAGCGCCAACAACATCAACGGCACGGCTTCGAGGCCGACGAATACCGCCAACGCGCCGATCCAGGCCGGCAGGCCGGCAGCCAGGAACGCCGTGCGACGTTTGCCCGCCAGGGCGATCCAGGCAGCAGGTTCTTCAGGGGTGTCGAGGGCTTTTTGAGTGGCGATCAACGCGTGCTTGTAGCCGCCAAAGAACTTCAGGCTGACAAACATCGAAGCCACACCCGCGATGAACAACGGCATTGCCAGCACCGGCAGGATCGCCTCGCTCTGGCCAAACACGCCGTTGATCACGAACAGCGGCAACAAAGCCAACGCCAGGTATTGCCACCAGTTGACGGACAGTCGCCGCCGCACCTGACCTCGGGTCACGCGCGGTCAGCCTCACCCTGATGCTCGTTGCCCATCATGTGGTCAAGCTTGCTGGCCTTGGTGGCCAAGTAGAGTTTGTTGTGCGGGTTGTGGCCGGTGTGCAGCGGCACGCGCTCGGCGACCACGATGCCCATGTCGGTCAAGGCTTTGACCTTGCGTGGGTTGTTGGTCATCAAACGCAGGGACTTCACGCCCAAGTGCTCCAGCATCGGCAGGCACATGGCGTAGTCGCGCTGATCAGCGGCAAAGCCCAGACGCTCGTTGGCTTCAACGGTATCGGCACCGCCATCCTGCAATTCATAGGCGCGGATCTTGTTCAGCAGACCAATGCCCCGGCCTTCCTGACGCAAGTAGAGCAACACGCCACGGCCTTCACGAGCGATGGCTTGCAAGGCGGCCTCGAGTTGCGAGCCGCAGTCGCAACGCTGGCTGAACAAGGCATCGCCGGTCAGGCATTCGGAGTGCAACCGGCCGAGTACCGGGGCACCGTCGGCGAACTCACCCAGGCTCAGCACAACGTGCTCGCGCCCGTTTTCTTCATCGAGAAAGCCGTGCATGGTGAATTGCGCAAAAGGCGTTGGCAGCTTGGAAGCGGCGACAAAAACGACAGGCACCGGTGTGCTCCTGATCAATAAGTACTGGAGATTCGCAGACGCGGCATTGTAACAGCACGCTCCTACAGACGCTCAGGCTGAATTATGGCGCATAACGATCAAAAAGTTGGATCTCAAGCCCGCCCAAGCCCCCTGTGGGAGTGAGCTTGCTCGCGATAGCGGACTGTCAGCAAGCAGAGACGTGGCTGACACACCGTCATCGCGAGCAAGCTCGCTCCCACAGTGGATCGTCGCCAGCCACAAGATTTGGTTCAGTTTGGGTCGAACGGATAGGGTTGTTTCCAGCGCTTGAAGATCGGTTTCAGCTGGCCGTTTTTCACTAGCACGTCCATGCGCTGATCGAACAGCGCCATCAGTGCTCGGGCCTTGGGCGTCTTGGCAAAGCACAGATACAGCGGCAATTCCGCGATATGGGTCCGACGAAACAGCGACGGATCCTTGGCCCGCCTGATGACGTAGTCGACCTCGGTCAGCGCGTCGATGTAAAAGTCGGCGCGGTCGTGGGTCAGCATCGACAAAATCCCGGTACGCCGCATGACTTCGTTATAGCGGCGTACGTTGGGCAGGTAATCCTGATAGTCGTAGCCGCGGACCCAGGCCAGTCGATAGTTGCCCAGGGTTTGCGGGGTCGGTGCGGGGGTGCTGGCCAGCCCTAGGGCATAGATGTGATCGGTATCGAAGTTCCAGCGCGGATAGAGCAGGTCGCTGGACTCATCATGATAGGAGCCGACACAGGCGTCGACTTCGCCGCGCTGGGCCAAGCCCATGGAGCGGACGTAGGGTTCGCTGCGGATATCCAGTTTGACCCCCGCTGGCTCAAAGACTTTGCGCAACACGTCCCAACCCAGACCGTGGCCATCGGCGGCGGTGTAGTCTTCCCAGTCTTCGCTGGCCAGATAAATCACCGACGGCGTTGTCGCCCCGTCACCCGCCTGGGCGAGCGAGCAAAACATCGTGAAAACCATCACCGCCAACCAGCGTCGAGCCATCCTTACCCCTGCTTCGCCCTTCAGGCGAAAATCCATACCAGCCCCTGCATCGCCAGCCACGCAAACACCCCGGCCAATACGTCATCGAGCATGATCCCGACGCCGCCATGCACATGCCGGTCGATCCAGCGGATCGGCCACGGCTTGAGTATGTCGAAGAAGCGGAACATCAAAAACCCAGCCAGCAACCAGTACCAACCTTGCGGCACCAGCCACAGGGTGATCCACATCCCGACCATTTCGTCCCAGACGATGCCTTCGTGGTCGTGCACTCGCAAATCGTCGGCCACTTTGCCACACAGCCAGAAACCGAACAGCATGGTGATGCCAAGCATCAGCCAGTAACCCCAGTCGGGCAACATCTGCCACAACGGGATAAAGGGTAGCGCAACTAACGAACCCCAGGTGCCCGGTGCTTTTGGCAGGGTGCCCGAGCCGAAGCCGAACGCCAGGAAATGCCACGGATTGCGCCAGACCGACGGCGGTACGAATTCCGCAGGGACCTGTTTGGGATGATCTGTCACGGTGTCTCCCGAAAATGTTGATAGCCCCGGGCTTGCGGGGTGATGTCTTGCCCAACGGCGTCCAGCAGCACCACGCCCTGCCCCGTCACAACACGCCCGACCACATGGATCGGCCAGCCGTCGCTCAACAATTGCGCTAACTCGACGCAAGGCAAGGTAAAGGCCAGCACGTAATCATCACCGCCGCTCAGGGCCGCTACTTCTGCACCCGATTGACCGAGGAAGGCGACTAAAGCCTTCGACAATGGCAGCGTGTCCCGTTCAATCTGAATGCCGACCTTCGACGCGAGGGCAATATGCCCGCAGTCCGCGAGCAGGCCGTCGGAGATGTCCAGCGCCGAGGTGGCTTTCCCGCGCAGTGCCATTCCCAGCTCAAGCTGCGGCTGCGGCGACCAGTAATGCGCCAGCAGCGGATCGGCGATGGCAGCTTCAGCCGTTCGCTGGCCGAGCACCAACGGCAATGCCCCCGCCGCGTTGCCAAGCTCACCGCCAACGCACAGCAAGTCGCCTGGCTGCGCGCCGCTGCGGGTCAACGCCTTGCCCGCCGGCACACGACCGAACACGGTCATGGTCAGGCTCAACGGCCCACGGCTGGTATCACCGCCCACCAGCGCCACACCGCAACTCTGCGCCATGGTGTTCAAACCACGGGCATAGGCATCCAGCCAATCGGCAGTCACCGTCGGCAACGTCAGGGCAAGGGTAAAGGCAACGGGGGTGGCGCCCATGGCAGCCAGATCACTGACGGCCACCGCCAGCGAGCGCTGACCGAGCAGAAAGGGGTCGCAAGGGTCTGCGAAATGCACACCGGCCACGAGTGTGTCGGTGGAAATCGCCAACTGCTCCCCGGGGGGAACAGCCAGCAAGGCGCAGTCATCGCCGATTCCGAGGGCAACACCTTCGCCGCCCTGCGCACAAGGCGCGGCGGCGAAGAAGTTGCGGATCAGCTCAAACTCGCCCATCGCAGATTCAAGCGCGAATCAGCGCTTGAACGCCTTCACTTCAGCTTCACGCAGACGCGGGGCCAGCTTGTCGAGCACACCGTTGACGAACTTGTGGCCGTCGGTGGACCCGAAGACTTTCGCCAGCTCGATACCTTCGTTGATCACAACGCGGTACGGCACGTCGACGCGCTTGAGCAGTTCCCAGGTCGACAGGCGCAGAACGGCCAGTTCAACCGGGTCCAGCTCTTCGATCGTGATGTCCAGGCACGGCGTCAGTGCCGCGTCGATCTCAGGCTTGTGAGCCGGAACGCCGTGCAGGATGTCGTGAAAGTAAGCGGCATCGACATCGCTGAAATCGTTATCGACCCGGAACTGCGCTTCGATCTCGTTCAGCGACTGCTTGGCCATGTGCCATTGGTACAGCGCCTGAGTCGCGAGCTGACGGGCTTCGCGACGCTTGACGCTTTTCGATGGCTTGCCGGCATCCGCAGGCTTTGGATCGCGCGGGTTGAAACGATCACTTTCGTCGCTAATCACTTGGCCTCCAACTGCGCCAGCAGGCTGACCATTTCCAGAGCGGACAGGGCAGCTTCAGCACCTTTGTTGCCGGCCTTGGTGCCGGAACGTTCGATGGCTTGCTCGATGGAATCAACGGTCAGCACGCCGAAAGCGACCGGTACGCCGAACTCCATGGACACCTGGGCCAGGCCCTTGGTGCATTCGCCAGCCACGTATTCGAAATGCGGAGTGCCGCCACGAATGACCGCGCCCAAGGCGATGATTGCTGCGTATTCGCCCTTCTGAGCGACTTTCTGCGCAACCAGCGGGATTTCGAAGGCGCCAGGCGCGCGGATGATGGTGATGTCGCTTTCGCTCACGCCGTGGCGAACCAGGGCATCAACTGCACCGCTGACCAGGCTTTCAACAACGAAGCTGTTGAAACGGCCTACTACCAAAGCGTAGCGGCCTTTAGGGGCGATGAAGGTACCTTCGATGGTCTTCAGGGTCATTCGTTAGATCTCTTAAAGAGCCGGGACGCGTTTTCTACGCGTCCCTCAGTGATGTGTTAACCGCGAATCAAAGACTGGAAACAACCGGTCATTATTCGGAGGGCACGTATTCTACAACTTCCAGATCGAAACCGGATATCGCATTAAATTTCATTGGCGCACTCATCAGGCGCATTTTGCGCACGCCCAGGTCCCGGAGGATCTGCGAACCGGCACCGACGATGCTGTAAGTGGTCGGTTTTTTCGCCGGTACGTGCTCCGCGGTTTCGCGGAGGTGCGCCAGCAACACGTCGCCATCGAGCGGGTGACCGAGCAACAGCACCACGCCGCTGCCAGCCTCGGCCACCGCGGCCATGGCGGCGCGCAGGCTCCAGCGGCCAGGCTGCTTGACCATCAACAGGTCGCGCAGCGGATCCATGTTGTGCACCCGAACCAGGGTCGGCTCCTCCGCGCACACAGTGCCCAGGGTCAGGGCCATGTGCACGTCGCCTTCCACGGAATCACGATAGGTCACCAGGTTGAATTGGCCCAGTTCGCTGTCCAGCGGCTGCTCGGCAATCCGCTGAACGGTACGTTCGTGGATCATCCGGTAGTGAATCAGGTCGGCGATGGTGCCGATCTTGATGTTGTGCTCGGCAGCAAAAGCTTCCAGTTCCGTGCGGCGGGACATGGTGCCGTCATCGTTCATCACTTCGCAGATCACGCCGCTCGGCTCGAAACCGGCCATGCGCGCCAGGTCGCACGCCGCTTCGGTGTGGCCGGCGCGAGCCAGCGTACCGCCAGCCTGGGCCATCAGCGGAAAGATGTGGCCGGGGCTGACGATGTCTTCAGCCTTGGCGTCTTTCGCGGCAGCGGCTTGCACGGTGCGCGCACGGTCGGCAGCGGAGATACCGGTGGTCACGCCGGTGGCCGCTTCGATGGACACGGTGAACTTAGTGCCGAAACCGGAACCGTTGCGCGGTGCCATCAAGGGCAGCTTCAGCAGTTCGCAGCGCTCGCGGCTCATCGGCATGCAGATCAGGCCACGGGCGTGCTTGGCCATGAAATTGATGTGTTCTGGCTGGCAGCACTCGGCGGCCATGATCAGGTCGCCTTCGTTCTCGCGGTCTTCGTCATCCATGAGGATGACCATCTTGCCTTGGCGGATGTCTTCAACCAGTTCTTCGATGCTATTGAGCGCCACAAGGCACCCCCCTTCTTTCATAAATTGAGTTTCAGGAATTGAGGTAGCCGTTCTCGGCCAGAAAGCTTTCAGTGATGTTTCCGGACGGCCTTTGAGAAGCGTCAGACTCTGCGGCCTTGTCGCCTAGTAACAGGCGTTCCAGATAACGTGCCAGCAAGTCAACTTCGAGGTTCACCCGGCGACCTGGCTGATAAGACGCCATGATGGTTTCGCTCAGGGTGTGCGGAATGATCGTCAGCAAGAACTCGGCGCCATCGACCGCGTTCACGGTCAGGCTGGTGCCGTCGACGGTGATCGAGCCTTTATGGGCGATGTATTTGGCCAGCTCTTTCGGCGCGCGGATGCGGAACTCCACAGCGCGAGCATTCTCGGTACGGGCAACCACTTCGCCCACGCCATCGACGTGCCCGCTGACCAGATGCCCGCCGAGGCGAGTGGTCGGGGTCAAGGCTTTTTCCAGGTTGACCGGGCTGCCGCTTTTCAGATCATTCATGGCGGTGCAGTCGAGGGTTTCGCGACTGACGTCCGCCGCAAAGCCGTTGCCTGGCAGCTCCACCGCGGTCAGGCACACGCCGTTGACCGCGATGCTATCGCCCAGTTTGACGTCGCTCAGGTCGAGCTTGCCGGTTTCTACGTGTACCCGCACATCTCCGCCTTTTGGGGTCAATGCACGAATACTGCCGATGGATTCGATGATGCCGGTAAACATGGAGTCCTCCTCGAGAACAGGGCCGTCGCGTGGCGCAGGCCCGCAATTATACGCTCGCCGCTGGCGAAGGAATGGCGATGACTCGCCAGTCATCGCCAACCGCGCGGATTTCAGTGATTTTGAGCTCGGGCGCGTCTTTCATCTGCGCCAGCGGCCAGTCCAGCAGCGGCCGTGCCGAGGACCCGAGAAACTTGCCGGCGATGAAAATCTGGAACTCGTCCACCAGCCCTTGCTGAGCAAAAGCCCCAGCCAGACGCGGGCCAGCCTCGACCAACACTTCGTTGACCCCACGATTGGCAAGTTCGACCAGCAGTTTGCGCAGGTCGACCAAACCATCCTCGCCCGCCACGATCAAGCACTCCGGGCCATTGGCGTATTGCTCTTCGATCGCCATACACGTGGCGACCAGCGCCGGGCCGGCCTTGAAGAATGGCGCATCCAGCGGCACTCGCAGACGGCCGTCGATCAGCACACGCAGCGGCAGGCGGCTCATGGCCAGGGCCGTTTGTTCAGGGTCCAGGTTTAGCTCATCGGCACGCACGGTCAAACGGGCATTGTCCGCCAGCACCGTGTCGGCGCCGGTCAGCACCACGCTGGCCTGTGCACGCAGGCGTTGTACCGCCGAACGCGCCGCCGGACCGGTGATCCATTGGCTCTCGCCGCTTTCCATCGCCGTGCGACCGTCGAGGCTCATGGCCAATTTGACCCGCACAAACGGCAAGCCGTGTTCCATGCGTTTCAGGAAGCCTTCATTGAGCTTGCGCGCTTCGCCTTCCAGCACACCGCTTTCGGTAGCGATGCCGGCCTGGGCCAGACGCTGCATGCCACGACCGGCAACCGACGGGTTCGGGTCTTGCATCGCCGCGACTACCCGAGCCACACCCGCATGTACCAGCGCATCGGCGCAGGGCGGCGTACGCCCGTGGTGACTGCAAGGTTCGAGGGTCACGTAAGCGGTGGCGCCTCGAGCCTGATCGCCGGCGGCGCGCAGGGCGTGGACTTCGGCGTGGGGTTCGCCGGTGCGCACGTGCCAGCCTTCGCCGACAATCTGCCCGTCCCGCACGATCACGCAGCCCACCCGAGGGTTGGGGTGTGTCGTGTAATGACCTTTGCGCGCCAGTTCCAGGGCGCGAGCCATGTAATGGGCGTCGAGGATGGCTTGTTCTACGGAGGTGGTCATTCTTTCACCGGCTCACGGGCCAGGCGATCGATCTCTTCGCGGAACTCATTGAGGTCCTGGAAGCGGCGATACACCGAAGCAAAGCGAATGTAGGCGACTTCGTCGAGCTTTTGCAGCTCGGCCATCACCAGTTCACCGACGACAAGGGATTTAACCTCTCGCTCACCGGTGGCGCGCAGTTTGTGTTTGATGTGCACCAACGACGATTCCAGGCGCTCGACACTCACCGGGCGCTTCTCCAGCGCACGCTGCATGCCGGCGCGGAGTTTTTCTTCGTCGAACGGCTGACGGCTGCCGTCGGTTTTGATCAGGCGCGGCAACACCAGTTCGGCAGTCTCGAACGTCGTGAAACGCTCGCCGCAGGCCAGGCATTCACGCCGGCGGCGTACCTGTTCGCCCTCGGCGACCAGACGCGAGTCGATGACCTTGGTGTCGTTGGCACCGCAGAAGGGACAGTGCATGGTGGCAGGCAACAAAAAAAGGGAGGGCCATGGTAGCGCATCCCGGTGGCAAGACAAGCCATAGGGTTTACGGTATACAGACGGGTTATAGAGCTAGATCCATGGATTTCACCTTGCTGGAGCCGAAAATGTCCCTAAGACCGCTCGTTTTGCTCAGTCTTTTCAGCCTGCTGGTGGCCTGCAGCAGCGATGCGCCCAAGTCCCAGCCACCGACGCCAGGCCCCGCGCCGCAACAGGCGCAGAAGAAAGCCAAGGAGTCAGCCAACCTCGGCCCGCTGCCCGCTTATCAGCGTGAATTGAGCGGCACCTTGCAAGGCGTGCCGGCCGGCGCCGAAGTCGAACTGGCGCTGCTGGTGATCGACGACAAGGATCGTCCGCAACAATTGCTGGCCAGTTCCAGCCTGATCGGCACCAACCAAATTCTGCCGTTTCACTTGCGTTTCAACCCGGAATCCTTTCCGGCCGGTGCCCGAGTTGAACTGCGTGGCCGCGCCAGCCAGTCCGGCCAACTGATTCTGCATCTGCCGTCACAGGTCATCACGCAGCCAACCACGCAAGTAATGGGTCAGCTGCAATTCGTCAAAGCGCCATGATTGCACCGCTCGACCTGCAACAGGCGCTAGGTGAACTGCTCGGTGACGCACAACTGGTTGCCTGTGAATTGCCGGAGACCGACCTGAAGCTGTGGCTGATCGACGGCGACAACATGGACCGCGTGTTCAGCCCCGAAGAAACCCGGCGCATTCTCCATGAGCCGCCCTATTGGAGTTTCTGCTGGGCCAGTGGTCTGGCAATCGCCCGCTACCTCGCCGAATTCCCTGAGTGGGTCAAAGGCAAACGGGTGCTGGATTTCGGCGCCGGTTCCGGGGTGGCGGGGATTGCGGCAGTCAAGGCCGGAGCGCTGGAGGTGGTGGCGTGTGACCTGGACCCGCTGGCGATTGCCGCGTGTCGGGCGAATGCCGAACTCAATGACGTACACCTCAGCTACTCGATGGACTTTTTCGCCGAGGTGGACCGGTTTGATCTGATTCTGGTTGCCGACGTGCTGTACGACCGGGCGAATCTGCCGTTGCTCGACGAATTCCTCAGTCGCGGCCGGGAAGCGTTGGTGGCGGATTCACGGGTTCGGGATTTTCGTCATCCGTTGTATCGGCGCATTGAAGTGCTCGAGGCCATGACCTTGCCCGATCTGGCCGAGCCCGAAGAGTTTCGGCACGTGAGCCTCTACCACGCCACACGGACATGACCGTTCCCACGCGCAGCAAAGGAATGCAGCCCGGGACGCTCCGCGTCCCAAAGCGGACGCAGAGCGTCCATTGAGGCATTCCCACGCAGAGCGTGGGAACGATCGGTACTCTGGCTTCCGGCCACCCCCGCCACGCCGTATAGTTGCTCCATTCACGTTTTTACGAGATCCCCCATGAGTCAGCAAACGCCGTACATCTTCGACGCCACGACTGCCGATTTCGAGCAGTCGGTGATCGAGAACTCTTTCCACAAACCGGTGCTGGTGGATTTCTGGGCCGAATGGTGTGCGCCGTGCAAGGCGTTGATGCCGATGCTGCAAACCATCGCCGAGAGTTATCAGGGCGAGTTGCTGCTGGCCAAGGTCAACTGCGACGTCGAGCCGGACATCGTCTCGCGCTTCGGCATTCGCAGCCTGCCGACTGTTGTGCTGTTCAAGGACGGTCAACCGGTGGATGGTTTCGCCGATGCACAGCCAGAATCCGCTGTGCGCGCGATGCTTGAGCCCCACGTGCAAATGCCGCCGCCAGCCGCTGCCGACCCGTTCGAACAGGCTCAGGCGCTGTTTGATGACAATCGCTTCGCCGACGCCGAAGCCTCACTGAAAGTGCTGCTGGGCGAAGACAACACCCATGCCAAGGCGCTAATTCTCTACGCCCGCTGCCTCACCGAACGCGGCGAGCTGGGCGAAGCGCAAACCGTGCTCGACGCGGTCAAGAGCGATGAGCACAAGGCCTCCCTGGCCGGCGCCAAGGCGCAGATCCAGTTTCTCGGCCAAGCCAAGGATTTGCCGGATGCGGCAGACCTGAAAGCGCGCCTGGCGAAAAATCCGCAGGACGATGAAGCGGTTTATCAATTGGCGATCCAGCAATTGGCGCGTCAACAGTACGATGCGGCGCTGGATGCGTTGCTCAAGCTGTTCGTGCGCAATCGCAGCTACAGCGAAGGCTTGCCGCACAAGACCTTGCTGCAGGTGTTCGAACTGTTGGGCAACGATCACCCGCTGGTGACCACTTATCGTCGCAAGTTGTTTGCTGCGCTTTACTAAGCGTTTTCGATCCAGCTATAGAGCGGCGTATCTGCGCCGCTCGTCACCTTCACATCAGAGCAGTGGCGCAAACGCACCAGTAACCGCTTGCCTGACGCCGCGCTGCCGGTCAATCCTTCTAACTGATCGAGCAAATCCGGACCGCTCAATTGCCCGGCCTTGCGCAGCAAATCCTTCGCGATCTGCCACAGCGCATCATCCTGATTGATAGGTTTTGCCGGCGCCGCACTGGCCTCGGTCTGCTCCACTTTTAACTGCGCGCCGAGCCGTGCCCAATCACCGTCATCCATCTCCAGCGTCAAATCCACCGGCCAGTCGCCGATGCTTCCGCGAATTCGCAACATAAGTTTGCTCCTGCACAATTCTTCACTTGCATGCTCCCATGGGACTTGTGCAACGCCAAGTAGCCGGTCAAACTCTCCGCACTTACGTTATAAGATTACATAACAAACTATTCATTTTACTTTTGGAGACCCGCCATGCGCCGCCTGCTTCTCGCTCTGCCGTTTGCCTTGTTGCCGCTGGCCGTCGCCCACGCCGCAGATGAACATGATCATGAGCACGGCAGCCTCGGTGCCCACGAACATGGCGTCGGTCGCCTGAACGCAGCGCTGGACGGTCAGACCCTGGAGCTGGAACTGGAAAGCCCGGCGATGAACCTGGTGGGCTTTGAACACGTCGCCACCACCGACGCCGACAAAGCCAAGGTTGCCGCCGTCCGCGCACAGCTTGAAAAACCGCTGGTGCTGTTCAACCTGCCGAAAGCCGCCGGTTGCGTGGTCGCGACACAGGAACTGGAAAGCCCGCTGTTCGGCGACAAGCCGGATGCCGATGATGATCACGACGAAGAGGCCAAGGATGGTCACCACGACCACAGCGAAATCCACGCCCATTATCAATTCAGCTGCTCGGCACCCGGCGCGTTGAAGACGCTGGACCTGGCGAACATCTTCAACACGTTCCCGGCGACCCAGAAAATTCAGCTACAACTGATCAGCCCGAGCGGCCAGCAAGGCGTAGAGGTGACGGCCAAGGCGGCCGCCCTGAAATTCTAAATTCATCCCACAGGGTTCACCTATCACCTGACCGGTTTCACATGACCCAAGCACTCATCGAACTGTCCGACCTGAGCTTCAGCTGGCCCGGTCATCCGCCGCTGCTGGATATCCCGGCGTTTCGCCTTATGCCTGGTGAAACCCTGTTCCTCAAAGGCCCCAGCGGCAGTGGCAAGACCACCCTGCTCGGCCTGCTTGGCGGTGTGCAGAAGCCCGATCGCGGCAGCATTCGGCTGCTCGGCCAGGAACTGACCGAGTTCGGTGCGGGTGCCCGCGATCGCTTGCGCGTCGATCACACCGGCTACATCTTCCAGCAGTTCAACCTGCTGCCGTTTCTCTCGGTGCGCGAGAACGTTAAGTTGCCCTGCCACTTTTCCAAACTGCGCGCTGAACGGGCGATCCAGCGCCACGGCAGCGTCGATCAGGCGGCGGCCACCCTCCTCGCCCACTTGGGTTTGAAGGATCAAAACCTGCTCGGCCGCCGCGCCGATTCGCTTTCCATCGGCCAGCAACAACGGGTGGCCGCTGCGCGTGCGTTGATCGGTCAGCCGGAATTGGTCATCGCCGACGAACCGACTTCGGCCCTGGATTACGACGCTCGCGAGAATTTCATTCGTTTGCTGTTCGCCGAATGCCGCGAAGCCGGGTCAAGCCTGCTGTTCGTCAGCCATGACCAGAGCCTCGCGCCGCTGTTCGATCGCCACCTGTCGCTGGCCGATCTCAATCGCGCCGCCACGCCGCTGGAGGTTTGAGATGTATCTGTTTCGTCTAGCCATGGCCAGCCTGGCTAACCGTCGCTTCACCGCGATCCTCACCGCGTTTGCCATCGCCCTGTCGGTCTGCCTGCTGCTAGCCGTGGAGCGCGTGCGCACCGAAGCCAAGGCCAGTTTCGCCAGCACCATTAGCGGCACCGACCTGATTGTCGGCGCCCGCTCCGGCTCGGTGAACCTACTGCTGTACTCGGTGTTTCGCATCGGCAATGCCACCAACAACATTCGTTGGGACAGCTTCGAGCACTTCGCCAACCACCCGAAAGTGAAGTGGGCGATCCCGATGTCCCTCGGCGACTCCCATCGCGGTTATCGGGTGATGGGTACCACCGAGGCGTACTTCGAGCACTATCAATACGGCCATCAACAGCACCTGGAACTGGCCGACGGCCGGGCCTTCGCCACCGACCCATTTGAAGTGGTACTCGGCGCCGAAGTGGCCGACGCGCTGCACTACAAACTCGGTGACAAACTGGTGCTGGCCCACGGCGTGGCGGTGATCAGCCTGGTCAAGCACGACGACAAGCCGTTCACTGTGGTCGGTATTCTCAAACGCACCGGCACCCCGGTGGACCGCACGTTGCACATCAGTCTGGGTGGGATGGAAGCCATCCACGTCGATTGGCACAACGGTGTGCCGGCGCGCGGCAACGGTCGGATCAGGGCCGATCAGGCACGCAACATGGACCTGACGCCGCAAGCGATCACGGCGTTCATGCTCGGCCTCAACAGCAAGATTTCGACCTTCGCGCTACAGCGTGAGATCAATGAATTCCGTGGCGAGCCGATGCTGGCGATCCTGCCGGGCGTGGCGCTGCAAGAACTGTGGAGTTTGATGAGCACCGCGGAAAAAGCCTTGTTCGTGGTCTCGCTGTTCGTGGTGCTGACCGGGTTGATCGGCATGCTCACGGCGATCCTCACCAGCCTCAACGAACGACGTCGGGAGATGGCGATTCTGCGTTCGGTGGGTGCCAGGCCATGGCACATCGCGACCTTGCTGGTGCTGGAGGCGTTTGCCTTGGCGCTGTCCGGGGTAATCGCCGGTGTAGCGCTGCTTTACGTGTGCATTGCCGTGGCTCAGGGCTACGTGCAGGCGAATTACGGCTTGTACTTGCCGCTGGCCTGGCCGAGCGAATATGAATGGACGCTGCTCGGTGGCATCCTGATCGCCGCGTTGCTGATGGGCAGCGTGCCGGCCTGGCGCGCGTACCGCCAATCCTTGGCCGATGGCCTGTCGATCCGTTTATGAGGACGTTGAACATGCCCCGCGCTGTGCTTGCGCTGTTGATGCTGGTCGCCTTGCCCTTATGGGCGGGCGAGCCGAAGGACCTGACCTGGTCGGAAATGATCCCGCCGGACGCCGCGCCGGAAGTGCCGAACATGACGCCGCTGCACGACCTGTCGCAGATGGGCAGCGCATTGGCCGCCGAGTCGGCACCCGCGGCCAAGCAAGACATGCCGAATGCACCGGTGGTGAACAATCTCGACGGCCAGAACATTCGGTTGCCGGGTTACATCGTGCCGCTGGAAGTGAGTGAAGAAGGTCGCACCACGGAATTTCTGCTGGTGCCGTATTTCGGCGCCTGCATTCACGTGCCGCCACCGCCGTCGAACCAGATCGTGCACGTCAAAAGCGAGGTGGGTGTAAAGCTCGATGAGTTGTATCAGCCGTACTGGATCGAGGGTGCGCTGCAGGTCAAGGCATCCAGCAGTGAATTGGCCGATGCGGGGTATCAGATGGAAGCGGACAAGATTTATGTGTATGAGCTGCCGGAGTGAATGACGCCCCTATCACTGTTTCATTGAGCTGAATCAAAAGGCCGCACCAGACGGCTCCGTACCATTGGACATCGAATATTTTTAACGTCCTTTGGAGCCCTCCATGCACAAGTTCAAGCTCTGCGCTTCGCTGATTGCCCTCGCGCTCGCAGCACCGTTAGCCTACGCCCACGAAGCTGGCGACATCCTCGTTCGCGCCGGTGCGATCACCGTTAACCCGAAAGCCGACAGCTCCAGCGTCAAGGTTGATCAGGGCCCGCTGAAGGGTGCCGATCTGGGTGGCAAGGCCACCATGAGCAGCGACACGCAACTGGGTTTGAACTTCGCCTACATGGTCACCAACAACTGGGGGATCGAGCTACTGGCGGCGTCGCCGTTCGAGCATGACGTGAAGATCAAAGGCACCGCCCTGGGCGCAGCCAACGGCAAACTCGGCAGCCTGAAACACCTGCCACCGACGCTGAGCGTTGTGTACTACCCACTAGACGCGAAGTCCGCATTCCAGCCGTATGTCGGCGCCGGTATCAACTACACCTGGATCTATGACGAGCACGTCGGCAGCGAAGCCAGCGCCAACGGCTTCAGCAACTTCAAGGCGGATAACTCCTGGGGCATGGCGTTCCAGGTAGGCGCCGACTACATGATTACCGACAACATCATGATCAACGCCCAGGTGCGCTACATCGACATCGACACCACCGCGACGGTGGAAAACAACGCAGTGGCGCAGGGCACCCGCGCCAAGGTCGATGTGGACGTTGACCCGTTCATCTACATGGTGGGCCTGGGTTACAAGTTCTAAACCCGCCACACAAAAAAAGGCGCCTCGAAAGGCGCCTTTTTTGATCGTTCCCACGCGCAGCAAAGGAATGCAGCCCGGGACGCTCCGCGTCACATGCCGAAGCGGACGCGGAGCGTCCTGTGAGGCATTCCCACGCAGAGCGTGGGAACGATCTATCGCCCCAGCAACCGCGCCAGGCCGACACGCATCGGTGTCTGCTCTGGGTAGGTAAAGCGCTCCAGCAAACGCTGATTGTTCGCTCGCGAGTGACGGATGTCACCGGCGCGCGCCGGGGCATAGCTCACCGGTGGCAATTGACCGACCACCGTTTCAAGGGCTTCAAGCATTTGCTTGAGGGTCGTGGCCTGGTTCCAGCCGACGTTGACCGCGCCGACTTCGACCTGCGGTTTCTCGATGGCCTGCACCAGCAAGTCGACCAGGTCTTCGACGTAGACGAAATCGCGAGTCTGCTCACCGTCACCGAACACAGTGATCGGCAGGCCCTTCTGCGCGCGCTCGCTGAAAATGCTGATCACCCCGGAGTACGGCGAGGACGGATCCTGGCGCGGGCCGAAGATGTTGAAAAAGCGGAACACCACCGGCTCCAGACCATGCTGGCGACGGTAAAAATCGAAGTAATGCTCACTCGCCAATTTGTCCGAAGCGTAGGGCGTCAACGGCGCCTTGGGCGTGTCTTCGTCGATCGACTCGCCTTCGCCATTGTTGCCGTAGACCGCTGCACTGGACGCGAACAGCACCCGTTTGACACCGACCTGGCGCATGGCTTCGCAGACATTCAGCGAGCCAATGAAATTGCTCTGGTGAGTCTTCACCGGATCATCCACCGACGCCTGCACCGACGCCACCGCAGCCAGGTGCGCCACAGCGCTGCAACCGACCATCGCCCGAGCCACCAGTGCGGCATCGGCGACATCGCCGACGATCAGTTCGACGCCGGGATTGTCCAGCGGCAAGTTGCTGCGTTTGCCCGTGGAGAGGTCATCAAGAATGCGCACAGAATGGCCCTTGGCGAGCAAGGCATCGGTGAGGTGCGAGCCGATGAAACCGGCACCGCCGGTGATTAAAACAGGGCCGTCAGCCATGGCGATAAAACCTATCCAGTAAGCCCGGGAGTGCCGCACGCCAAGCGCGGGGCTTGATCCCGAAAGTGTGCAGAATTTTCTTGCAGGCCAGCACCGCGTGTTGCGGCTCTTCGGCGGCGTCCGGTCGCGCGGCGTGAGCCTGGGCGGTTGGCGCTTCGATGGCCAGCGGATGCAAGGCGCGTGCTTCGGTGAGGATCGCCTGACCCAAGGCCAGCGGCGTGGTCGCCTCATGCCCGGCGTAATGGTAGGTGCCCCACAGCGGCGCTGAGCAATCGAGTTGCTTGAGCACCGAGATGATCACCCGGGCGGCGTCATCCACCGGCGTCGGATTGCCCCGACGGTCGTCGGCCATCAACAGTTCTTCAGGGAGTTCGGCGCGGCCGAGGAAACGCCCAAGGGTACCGTCGGGGCTGTCATCCAGCAGCCAGCCGAATCGCAGCAGCACATGTTGCGGGCAGGTGGCACGTACGCTTTGTTCGATTCGCCACAAGGCCTGACCACGCAGGCCCAGGGGCACCGGTTCGTCTTTTTCGCTGTAGGCCGTCGCCCGGGAGCCGTCGAATACTCGATAACTCGACGGTTGCAGCAGAACGATGTTGTGATGCTGGCACAGTTCGGCCAGACGCTCGATCGCCCGCTCCTGCCCGGCCAGACGCTGCTCGCTGACCGTCTCCGCCTGAAACCAGTCGAAGTAATAGGCGAGGTTGATCAACGCGTCCGGACGGGTGTCGTCGAGCAGTTGCGTCAGGGTCGCGGCATCCCAGCCGTCTTGCGGTGGGCGGGGGGCGAGGAAGCCGATGTCTTCCTCCGCACCGAGGCGAATCAGCGCCTGCCCAAGGGCATTTCCGCCGCCCAGTAACATAAGGCGCATTCGCATAAAGTCAGCAGGCCCAGTCTGATTGAAACAATGGCTTTATCGACACCGCTCGCGGGCGATGCCGTCGATAGTTGCCGGAATCCTTGCATTTTGCGGGTTTAGTGCGCAACCGTCATCCGTAAAGTGTAGATACCTTGGATCTGCGGCGCTGCTACTGGCCTCATCGCGAGCAAGCTCGCTCCCACACTGGATTTGTGTGCGCCGCAGATCCCGTGTGGGAGCGAGCTTGCTCGCGATGAGGCCCTCAGCAACGACACAGATCCCGAGCGGTACTTGCAACTTCCCCCACTCGCCCGCATAAATCAGGACATGAATCTGCCATTCCCAACGGACAGCGCCCTGGCAGGCTTCCACCCCGCCGTCAGCGCCTGGTTCAGCAGCACCTTCCCGACGGTCACCGCCGCCCAGGCCCGGGCGTGGCCGTTGATCCGCCAGCACCGTTCGACCCTGATCGCCGCACCCACGGGCTCTGGCAAAACCCTCACTGCGTTCCTCGCGGTCATCGACGACCTGGTCCACCGCGGATTGGCCAACGGCGGCCATCTGCCGGATGAAACCCTGGTGGTTTACGTTTCACCGCTCAAGGCCCTGTCCAACGACATCCAGATCAACCTGCAAAACCCGCTGGCCGGCATCACCGAGCAGTTACGCGCGATGGGCCTGCCCGAACTGCAGATCAACACCGCCGTGCGCACCGGCGATACGCCGCAAAAAGACCGCTCGGCGATGCGCAAGAACGCGCCGCATATTCTGGTGACCACCCCGGAATCCCTTTACGTGCTGCTCGGTTCCGACTCCGGCCGACAAATGCTCAGTACCGCCCGCACGGTGATCGTCGACGAAATTCACGCGATCGCCGCCAGCAAGCGCGGCAGCCACCTGGCCCTGAGCCTCGAGCGACTGCAAGCGTTGTGCGCGCAACCACTGATGCGGATTGGCCTGTCTGCCACGCAAAAACCCATCGAAGCCGTGTCGCGCTTTCTGGTCGGCCGCGACCGCCCCTGCGAAATCATCGATATCGGCCATGCCCGCCCACGCGATCTGGGCATCGAAGTGCCGCCCGTGCCGTTGTCGGCAGTCATGGCCAATGACGTCTGGGAACTGGTCTACGACCGCCTCGCCGCCCTCGCCCGCGAACACCGCACCACCCTGGTTTTCGTCAACACCCGGCGCCTCGCCGAACGCCTGAGTCGACACTTGAGCGAGCGTCTCGGCAAGGACGCGGTGGCCGCCCACCACGGCAGTCTGGCCAAAGAATTTCGTCTCGACGCCGAGCAAAGGCTCAAGCGCGGCGAACTGCAAGTGCTGATCGCCACGGCGTCTCTGGAACTGGGCATCGACATCGGCGACGTCGACCTGGTCTGCCAGATTGCCTCGCCGCGTTCGATTGCCGGTTTTCTGCAACGGGTCGGCCGTTCCGGGCACCAGGTCGGCGGCACGCCCAAGGGCCGCTTGTTCGCCACCACCCGCGACGACCTGATCGAATGCGCCGCCCTGCTCGACTGCGTGCGTCGCGGCGAACTCGACACTTTGCAGATTCCGAAGGCGCCACTGGACGTACTCGCCCAGCAAATCATCGCCGAGGTGAGCTGCCAGGAATGGCAAGAACAGGCGTTGCTGGAGATGTTTCGTAAAGCCTCGCCGTATGCCCAATTCGACGAAACACATTATCAGGCACTGCTGCAGATGCTCGCCGAGGGTTACAACGGTCGCGTGGGCATCCGCAGCGCTTACTTGCACCGTGACGCCGTGACCCGCACCCTGCGCGGCCGAAGGGGCGCCAAACTGACCGCGGTGACCAGCGGCGGGACGATCCCGGACAACGCCGACTACAGCGTGGTGCTGGAACCCCAAGGGCTGAACATCGGCAGCGTCAACGAGGACTTTGCGGTGGAAAGCATCGCCGGCGACGTCTTCCAATTGGGCAACACTTCGTACCGAATCCTGCGCGTTGAAACCGGCAAGGTCCGGGTCGAAGACGCTCAGGGACAACCGCCGACCATTCCATTCTGGCTCGGTGAGGCCCCAGGCCGCAGTGCTGAACTGTCGTTTGCCGTGGCCCGCCTGCAAGCGCAACTCGATGAGCTGCTGGGTGCCACACCCGGTCATTTGCAGCTGGCGATCGACTGGCTGACCGACACCCTCGGCCTGAACCTGGCCAGTGCCGAACAACTGGTCGATTACCTGGCCCGTGCGCGCCTGACCCTCGGCGCCCTGCCGTCACAAGACACGTTGCTGATGGAGCGGTTTTTCGACGAATCCGGCGGCACGCAACTGATCATCCACACGCCGTTCGGCAGCCGTATCAACCGCGCATGGGGACTGGCCCTGCGCAAGCGTTTCTGTCGCACCTTCAACTTCGAACTGCAGGCTGCCGCCAGCGAAGACGCCATCGTCCTGTCGCTGTCCACCAGCCACAGCTTTGAACTCGATGATGTCTGGCGCTATCTGCACAGCAACAGCGCCGAGCACACCCTGATTCAAGCCGTGCTCGAGGCGCCGCTGTTCGGTGTGCGCTGGCGCTGGAATGCCGGGGTGGCGTTGGCGCTGCCGCGTTATACGGGCGGGCGCAAAGTCGCGCCGCAGATCCAGCGAATGAAAAGCGAAGACCTGATCGCCAGCGTGTTTCCCGACCAGATTGCTTGCGTGGAAAACCTCGCGGGCGAACGGGAAATTCCTGACCATCCACTGGTGGAACAAACCCTCGACGATTGCCTGCACGAGGCCATGGACAGCGAAGGTTGGCTGGCGTTGTTGCGGCGCATGGAACGTGGCGACATCCGCCTGATCAGTCGCGATTTACCAGCGCCCTCGCCGCTGGCTGCGGAAATTCTCAGCGCCCGGCCTTACACCTTTCTCGACGATGCACCGCTGGAAGAACGCCGCACTCAAGCGGTACTCAACCGTCGCTGGAGCGATCCGCAGTCCACCGACGACCTCGGCGCGCTGGATGCGCAAGCCATTCAAGCCGTGCGCGAGGAAGCCTGGCCAACGCCGACCGGCGTCGATGAAATGCATGAGGCGTTGATGAGCCTCGCGTGCATCAGCGACGTCGAGGCGCAGGCCAATCCAGACTGGCTCGATTGGCTGAACACCCTGGCTGACAGCGGTCGCGCCAGCCGCCTGCCAATCAATGCAGGGCAAGCGCTATGGTTGGCACTGGAGCGACTGACCTGCCTGCAGGCGATGTATCCTCAGGCGATTTTGCAGCCACCGATGGAGGCGTTGCCGGGGTTCGATGAAGTCTGGGCGCCGGACGAAGCGGTGCTCGAAGTGCTTCGTGCGCGGCTCAGTGCGTTCGGTCCGTTACCGCTGAAATCAATTGCCGAACCGCTCGCAATACCGGCGACTCAAGTCACCCAGGCATTGGCGCAACTGGAACGCGAAGGCTATGTGCTGCGTGGCCAATTCACGCCCGGCACGGGCGAGGAAGAATGGTGCGAACGGCACCTGCTGGCGCGGATTCACCGCTACACCGTCAAGCGTCTGCGGCGGGAAATCGAGCCCGTGGCGTTGCAAGACTTCATGCGTTTCCTGTTCGACTGGCAGCATCTGTCCGCCGCGACCCAGGGTCAGGGCAGCGCAGTATTGCCCGCGATAGTCGGTCAGTTCGAAGGCTATCCCGCCGCTGCTTCAGCCTGGGACAGCGACCTCCTGCCAGCGCGGATCAAAGGCTATTCGGCGAGTTGGCTGGATGACCTGTGCCGTAGCGGCAAATGGGTGTGGACTCGCTTGACCGCGCGCAACAAGAGCGCCAGCACGGCGTTGCGCAGCACGCCGATTCTGCTGTTGCCCCGCAGTCAGGTCGGGTTGTGGAGCGGGTTGACCGAGCAGACGCCGGCCAGCGAACTGTCGCCCAAGACACAAAAAGTTTATGAAGCACTCAGCCAACACGGCGCGCTGTTTTTCGACGAGCTGATTCACGAGGCTCATCTGCTGCGCTCGGAACTGGAAACCGCCTTGCAGGAATTGGTCGGCGCCGGGTTGGTGAATGCCGACAGCTTCGCCGGCCTGCGAGCGCTGATCACCCCGGCCAGCAAGCGACAGAATCGCAGCAGCCGACGCGGGCGCGGAGCGTTTGTCGGCGGGATGGACGATGCCGGGCGCTGGGCGCTGTTGCGGCGCGGGGCGCCTGCGCCGGTTGTGGATAACCAGCGCCCGGCGCCCACGCCGACCGATACCCTTGAACATATCGCCATGACCTTGCTCCGGCGCTACGGCGTGGTGTTCTGGCGTGTGCTGGAACGTGAAGCGGATTGGTTGCCGAGCTGGCGAGAATTGCTACGCACTTTCCATCGGCTGGAAGCTCGAGGCGAGATTCGCGGCGGGCGGTTTGTCAGTGGCTTGGCCGGTGAACAATTTGCGTTGCCCGAGGCCATTCCTTTACTGCGCGAGGTGCGGCGACGGCCGCATGACGGGAGTTTGATTGCCGTGTGCGGGGTTGATCCGCTGAACCTCGCCGGGACGCTTCTGCCGGGAACAAAAGTGCCGGCATTGGCGAGTAATCGATTGGTGTATCGCGATGGATTGCCCGCCGGTGCCGAGATTGCCGGCAAGCAGATTTTCTGGCTGGAGTTGGATCAGCAGACCAGTGCTGAGGTCCATAGCAAACTGATCCAGCATTGATGTTGTCGGCACCGGCCTCATCGCGAGCAAGCTCGCTCCCACAGGTTTTTCTGCGAATACAAAACCGAAGAACACTAGAGATCATTGTGGGAGCGAGCTTGCTCGCGATGAGGCCATCAGCCCCAATACAAATCATTGAGTACGCGGCTGATCCGGCAGCAACACCGATGAATGCTGCGATGCAAGCCCATCGCTTTGCGGCAGCTCCGCAGCCTGCCTGGACATCAAAACCTGCTGTGGATACGTCTGCGCGAAATGCACCCACGGGCTGTTATCCACAAGTTTTTTCAAACGCTGGTTGAACGCCCGACTCACTGCGTATTGCCCGCCCGACACCGTGCGGAACTGTGCCGTCAGCACCACGCCGTTGAGGTCCATCTTGTCGACACCAAACACATCCAGCGGCCCTTGCAGGTTGTACTTGAGGAACGCATCGTCGCGGATGGAATCGCCGGCCTCGCGGATCAACTCGATAGCCTTGTCGACATCGGTGTCGTAGGTGAACTGCACCGAGAAAAACGCATAGGCGAATTGCCGCGACTGATTGGTCACAGCCTTGATCTGACCGAATGGCACCGAGTGCACAAACCCCTTGCCGTCGCGCAGGCGCAAGGTGCGGATGGTCAGGCCTTCGACGGTGCCGGCGTGGCCAGAGTCGAGCACCACCCAATCGCCAATCGACAACGTGTCTTCGATGATGATGAACAACCCGGTGATCACGTCCTGCACCAGTTGCTGGGAACCGAAACCGATGGCCAGCCCCACGACACCGGCACCGGCCAAAAAGGGTGCAACGTTGATTCCCAGGTTAGCCATGGTGGTGATGGCGCAGATCACCACCAGGATGATTTTGATCGCGTTGCGCAGCAGCGGCAGGATGGTTTTGGTTCGGGTACTGGGTTGGCGCGCCGAGCGTTTGTTAACGGGTGGTTTCAGGGCTTCCTGAATCGCCGTGTCCAACACCACCCAGCCCATCCAGGTCACCAGGAAAATCAAACCGATACGGCTCAGGGAATCGCTGATCGCCCGGCCAACCGAATTGCTCACCGCAAACTCGAACAGCGACACGCCCCAGATGCGCCCCAGGACATCAATGAACACAATCGCCAGGGCGATCCGCAGCAACGCGTGCGAAAGGCTCAGAAAGCGCTCTTTGTAGGCACTGCTGCGGCGCACGGCCAACTCACTGCGCGACTTGAACAGGTGATGCAGCGACGTGCTGAGAAACACCGTCGCAATCAGCAACACCGTGGTAAACAGCGCACAACGCAGTACTTTCTGGTTGTCATCGCCAATGCCGATCAGGTTGATCACTGACACCAGCACCATCAACAGAATCGGCCAGTACCAGAGCCCGGAAAAGATCCGCAGCATTTCACGCAAGGCCGGCTGACTGAGGCGCTGGGCCAACGGCAAAATGCGGATCAGATGGGCGACCGGACGGCGCATTTTGATCACCAGAAAACCAAAGGTGATCGAGGCCGCCACCCCGGTGAACACCGCAACACTGCTGGTGAGATTGCCGCCGAGCAGGCGGGCGATCTGCGGACTGGTCAAGCCGTCGCTCAAGGCCACGAGAAAGCCCATCAAAAAGAGCGGTCGTGGGCTGTGCTGACGAATAATCTGCACCGCCCGGCGCTTATGACCGGCGTTGAACAGCACCACCAGCGACAACAGCAACGACGCGGCGAAAATGCCGCTGCTGGTGGCATAAGCGAAACACAATGCCAGCGCCCGGCCGGCGGACACTTGCAAGAAGTGGCTGACGTAGAGTGTCAGCGGCAGGCTGACCACCGCCGGAACCGTGTAGGGCAACACATAACCGAGTAACGCCTGACCGCGCTCGCGAGTGAGTAGCACGCGGTTCTGGCACAAACGTGTGGCGAGCAGCCCTCCCAGCAGCCAGAGCAGCGCAAAGACGCCCATCCACACACAGGACAACAGCAGGAAATCCCCCGCCACGCTCCAGCTTGAACGGGCCGATGGATGATTGACCAGTCGATCCACCTCCACCGCCGCCCGGTCTGCACGCAGACGCCAGGCGTCGAGCAGGTCCTCGTTGAGATCGAGTTTGCCCTGGACTTCCTCAATGCTCGAACTGATGGCACCCAGCAAACCACCCTGTACCAGCGGTTCGGGGTGTGCCAGTGGTGTCGCAGCGGTGGCCGCCGCCGGCACACCCGGTAGTGCGGCAGCCTCCAGCTCGTTGCTGCCCAGAATCGACAACGCCCCCAGTAGTATCGCGGTCTTGAACTTGAACAAACGCGGCGCTCCTGCAAAAGGGTCTGTAAGGAACTGATCGGGAAAGTGTAGGCAAGTTCGGTTTCCGATCGTTCCCACGCTGAGCGTGGGCACGATCTTTGCGCGTGAGGCATATCAAATGCCAATCTCGCTATTTTTTCGCATAACCCAAACCCGGACACTGCGCTCCATCAATCAATCCAGCTGCTTTAACCATCCGTACTCCCGTCGAAACTTTCTCGCACGCCCCGCAGTCATCAAAAGACAGGGGCAGTCCGAAGACCATTAGACGGGAGGCGATATGGCGGCGATTCACATCGGTATTTCAGGCTGGCGCTACACGCCCTGGCGGGGGGATTTCTACCCGAAGGGGCTGACTCACAAGCGTGAATTGCAATTCGCCTCACGGGCGGTGAACAGCATTGAAATCAATGGATCGTTTTACGCCCTGCAACGGCCCGAACGCTACGCCCAGTGGTACACAGAAACCCCAGAGGGCTTCGTCTTCAGCGTCAAAGCCCCGCGTTTTATCACCCACATCAGACGTCTGCGTGACATCCACAAACCTTTGGCGAATTTCTTCGCCTCCGGCGTGCTGGAACTCAAGGACAAACTCGGCCCGATCCTCTGGCAATTCCCGCCCAATTTCAAATTCGATGCCGAGCTGTTCGAAACCTTTCTCGAGCAGTTGCCCCACAACACCGAAGAGGCCGCCGCCCTCGCCCATCAACACGAATCGCGCCTGAACGGTCGCGCCAGCATGAAGGCCTACGGGAAAAAGCCTTTGCGCCATGCCGTGGAAATCAGAAACGAGAGCTTCGTCGATCCGGCATTCATCCGCCTGCTCAAACGCTACAACGCTGCGCTCGTCATCGCCGACACCGCCGGAAAATGGCCATACCGCGAAGACCTCACCAGCGACTTCGTCTACCTGCGCCTGCACGGTGCCGAAGAACTCTATGCCAGCGGTTACACCCCCGAGGCGCTGAAACGCTGGGGTGACCGGATCGATGCCTGGCACCACGGCCAGCAACCGCCCGACCCGCAGCTGATCGCGCCCCGGCAAAAGCCCAAAGCACGCAAGTCCCGTGAGGTGTTCTGCTATTTCGACAACGACGTCAAAGTCCGCGCACCCTTCGATGCCCGCCGCTTGCTGGAGCGCTTTCATTTGGATAAAGACCTCGCCACCCGTCCCGGTGAACTGGCCGCCGAAGGAGTGCTGTCATGAGCATTCCCGAACCGGTCGGCACCACCGACGAACAGCGACCCATCATCACCGCCGTGCGCCGTTTCACCGTGCTGACGGTCAACACGCATAAGGGGTTCACCGCACTCAACCGGCGTTTCATCCTGCCCGAGTTGCGCGAAGCGGTGCGCAGCGTGTCCGCCGACGTGGTGTTTTTGCAGGAAGTCCACGGCACCCATGAGCATCATCCCCAGCGCTACAACAATTGGCCGCCGATACCGCAATACGAATTCCTCGCCGACACCCTGTGGCCGCAGTTCGCCTATGGACGCAACGCGGTCTATCCGGCAGGCGATCACGGCAATGCGCTGCTGTCGAAATTCCAGATCATTCGCCACGACAACCTCGACGTGTCCATCAGCGGTCACGAGAACCGCGGCATCCTGCATTGCGTGCTGCGCCTGCCCGGTGATGGCCAGGAAGTGCATGCCATTTGTGTGCATTTGGGCCTTCGCGAAACCCACCGGACCGAACAACTCCAGTTGCTGGCCCAGCGCCTCGAAGAACTGCCGCGCGATGCCCCGGTGATTGTTGCCGGTGACTTCAACGACTGGCGCCAGCGTGCCGATGCACTGCTCACACCCTGCGGTTTACGGGAAGTTTTCGCCGAACTCCACGGCAAACCGGCGCGCAGTTTTCCAGCGCGACTGCCAGCGTTGCGTCTTGACCGCATCTACGTGCGCAACCTCAAGGCCAGTCATCCGCAAGTGCTAGCCGCGCGGCCCTGGTCACACCTTTCCGACCATGCACCGCTATCGGTGGAGATCGAACTATGAGCAGCCCATCGATGGATAAAACCAATGTGGAGCACTTATCCACAACTCCGCCGATCCGTGAACCGAGCGTGGTCGACGTCGAATATGGCTGGCAAGGCAACAACCGCGTAGAGCTGCTGGAAAACGGCGAAGGGTATTTCCCTCGGGTGTTCGAGGCCTTGCGTCAGGCGAAAACTGAAATCCTGTTGGAAACCTTCATCCTGTTTGAAGACAAGGTGGGCAATGAACTGCAGCAGATCCTGATCGAGGCGGCTCAACGCGGCGTGCGGATTACCGTCAGCCTCGACGGCTTTGGCTGTGGCGAGCTGAGCACCGGGTTCCTCGCCGCCCTGAGCGAGGCCGGCGCACGCATCCAGATTTTCGACCCGGCACCGAAACATCTGGGCATCCGCACCAACTGGTTCCGCCGCCTGCACCGCAAGATCGTGGTGGTCGATGGCACGATTGCGTTCATCGGCGGCATCAACTTTTCCGCCGACCATTTGGCTGACTTCGGCCCTGAGGCCAAACAGGATTACTCCGTTGAAGTACAAGGCCCGGCGGTGGCCGACATTCATCACTTTGCCCTGCTGCAATGCGGACGCCCAGCTCGCGCCAAATACTGGTGGCAACGGCGCAGGCAACGGCGCTCGGAACTGGCGTTCAGCGATCATGACGGCCAGGTTCGCCTGGTGTACCGCGACAACGGCGAGCATCGGAGCGACATCGAAGAGGTTTACCGCCAGGTGCTGCGCAGTGCCCAGCGCCGAGTCGTGATCGCCAACGCCTACTTCTTTCCGGGCTATCGCCTGCTGCGCGAGATCCGCGACGCGGCGCGCCGTGGCGTCGATGTGCGGCTGATCCTGCAGGGTCAGCCCGATATGCTGGTGGCCAAACTCGCCGCGCGCATGACTTATGACTACCTGCTCAAATCCGGCGTGCAGATTTACGAATATTGCGACCGTCCGCTGCACGGCAAGGTCGCGCTGGTGGATGAGGATTGGAGCACGGTCGGTTCGAGCAACCTCGACCCATTGAGCCTGTCAATGAACCTGGAAGCCAATGTGTTGATCCGCGATCGCGCCTTCAACCGCGACCTGTTCAAACGCCTCGAAGACCTGAGTAACAACCATTGCAAGGCCATGTCCGCCGACAAAACCCCGCGCGGACGGATCTGGCACATGACCGTCGGCTTTCTGGTATTTCACTTTTTGCGGCATTTCCCAGCCTGGGCCGGTTGGCTGCCGGCGCATAAACCACGCCTGAAGCCGTTCATCCATCCGGCCGGGAGCGACCACCATGAACCGCGCTGACGCACACCCGACGGCCCACGCCGACAGCCCGAGCAAATCTCGCTGGAGCCGCTGGAAACGGCCGCTGACGATGCTGTTTTTTTTGGCGCTGATCGTGCTGATTACGATGCTCGCCCAGCGCATCGAATGGAACGAAGTGTTCGACACCCTGGCCGATTTCAAGGTACGCACGCTGATCATCGCGGCCGGTCTGACCCTGGTGAGTTTTCTGGTCTACGCCTGTTTCGATCTGATTGGTCGTACTTATATTCGCCAGGACCTGACGTGGAAGCAGATCCTGCCAGTGGGGATTATCAGTTATGCCTTCAACCTCAACCTGAGCGCCTGGGTCGGCGGCATTGCCATGCGTTATCGACTGTATTCGCGCCTCGGGGTGAGCAAGGGCAACATCGCGAAAATTCTCGGGTTGAGCCTGGCGACCAACTGGTTCGGTTACATGGTGATTGCCGGTGCGGTGTTCAGCAGCGGACTGGTGCGAATGCCACCAGGCTGGAAGCTGAGCACAGGCGCATTGCAAGGTGTGGGCGTGTTGTTGTTGCTGGTGAGCGCGGGTTATCTGGCGGCGTGTCAGTTTTCCAAGCGTCGGGAATGGTCGATACGCGGGGTGGAAATCAACCTGCCGTCCCTGCGCATGGCGGTGCTGCAACTGGCCCTCGGGGCGCTGAATTGGTCGCTGATGGCGGCGGTGATTTTCACCTTGCTACCGAGCAAGCTGGATTATCCGCTGGTGCTCGGGGTGTTGCTGATCAGCGCGATTGCCGGGGTCATCACGCACATTCCCGCCGGGCTCGGCGTGCTTGAAGCGGTGTTCGTGGCGCTGCTGCAACATGAAGCGTCCCGAGGGAGCCTGGTGGGCGGATTGCTGGCTTATCGAGCGATCTATTTCATCCTGCCGCTCCTGATTACCCTGGTGATGTACCTGATCGTGGAGGCCAAGGCCAAGTCATTGCGGATCGAGAAGAAACCGAGGCACTAACAGCCGCAATTTTACGATGACTGGATAATGCTCAACCGCTCGCCCACCACCATCTCGGTGATCCAGTCCACCAGGATCGAGGTGTACGCCTGTTGCGAAACAGGTTCGCTCAAGGCGTGGTCGGCTCCGTCAATAATCCGGTGGGTCAACGAGTGAGTCTGCTGACAGGCCGCGCGGTAACTCATGATGGTGGCGTGGGGCACATAGTCGTCGGTCTCTGATTCGACCAGCAGCACATCCCCGGTGAACTGCGAACAGGCATGCAGCGCACGATTGCTGTCGGCGCGGACTAATGTGCGGCGGTAATCACGTAAGTCGAGCTTATCCAGGTCACGTTTGGGTGTGTGCCATTGATCATCGCGATACAGCGCCGGCGCCCGCAGCGCCAGCCAGCGCACCGGACGCAATGACGTCAGGATCGAAGCCAGATAACCGCCATAACTGGTGCCGACCACGGCAATCGCCGATGTATCGAGCGCTGGGTGCGCGAGCAAGCGGTCATACGCCGCCAGCAAGTCGCGCAGGTTGTCTTCACGCGTCACTCGACTCAGCGCAATTCCCGTCCCGCCGGTGTGCCCGCGCAAGTCGAACGTCAGGCACACGCAACCCAAACCCGCGATGCCTTTGGCCCTTAGCAGGTCCCGCTCCTGACTGCCGCCCCAGCCGTGCACAAAGAGCACGCCGGGAACTTTTGATTTGGGGCTGAGAAAAGTCCCGATCATCTGTTCATCGTCGATGTCGATTTGAATGGTTTCGCTTCTAGCCGTCATAGGATTTAACCGTTACGTACTTGAGAAGAAAGTCACTGTTTTGCGCCGGCCCGCGATACACCTCGATGGCGTCCGTCGGCAGCGGCTGGTCGATGTAGGTCTCGACCGAAGACACGCGAATCGCGCGCATCCCGGGGTCGTTGACGAAGCTCTGCAAGGCGGCGACTTCGGCACTGCTGGCACCGCCCATCCGCCAGGACTGCTCGAGCACGCCACTGCGCTGTTTGCCGTTACTGTCCACACCTTGGGCGATGTCGTAGTTGCGCCGCGAGGCGTAGAAACCGGGATAAGCCTCATCCGCGGCGCTGTCGAACACTTGTGCCTGCCGGATCGCCAGCCGCACATCGTCCGGCAGGTCCAGTTCGAGCAAATCGTCGTAATACCCCTGCACCACCAGCAGGTTGGAGCCTCCATAAACCTGCTCGCCCTGACCGTCTTTGGTCAAGTACTGATCACCGCAATAACTCAGCACCTTGTCGCCGATAAAGGTCTGACCGACGCTGTGGGTGATCACTTGGTCCAGGTCCTGTTCCAGCACCACGCCTTCGGTGAACAGCGTTTCGGCGTCGGATCTGGCGAGGATGGCATCGAACTGGTCGAGGCTTTTGATCACTTCCTGACCGCGTCCGGCGCAGGCATGAATAGGCTTGATGCGGATCGGACCGCTGTAAAGCAGATGCTCTGCCGCAGGGCGCGCATCCTCCAGGGAAAAGACGCTGAGGCCATCGAGCACCACGCTGCGCACACGTTCGGAAAACAACGGCGACCAGCCTTCCGGAGCGTGAGCATTTTTGTTGCATAACCCGTGACTGATGGCTTTGGTGCAGATGAAGTCATGGTCGACGTAACCGCCCCACAAATCCTCCGGCCCTTTGACCCCTAATTGCCGGGCGGCAGCGGCGCCAACAAGTGTCTGGGTCGGCAATAGATAAAGGTCTCGACCGTTATGCAGTCCGGGGTCGTAACTGCCACCGTATTTAAGCCCAAGAATCTGCGCCAGCCAACGCGCCAGTGCGCGATTGGTTTCCACTTCATGCAACGGAGCCTCGGGGCGCACGGAATGAGCGACCACTAGTTTCTTGCGATTTGCTGGGGTCATGCGTCCCCCTTCAATTTGCGCTTGATGAATGTAGTGGAAGGGGTGCAGAGATCAGGCCAAGGGGGGACGAAGACAAACGGCTTTCAAGTCAGCCAGTTGCGAAAAACATGATGGCACCGTGCCTGTTTGATTCTGCACGACAAGGGTTTGAACGCCGGCATTTTGCACGACTGGAACTCACCCCTGACTCGCTCCCACCCCAAACCGTGTCCGGTAATCACTCGGCGCCAACCCGGTAATTTTCTTGAACGTCGCCCGAAAGGCACTCGGATCCTGATAACCCACCGTCCAGGCAATGTGATCGATAGTGCCGTTGGTGAACTCGAGCATTTCCCGAGCCTTCCCGACCCGCAGGTGCTGACAATATTCGGTGGGTTTGAGCCCGGTTGCCGTGCGAAATCGACGCAGAAAAGTGCGCTCTTCCAGCCCTGCCCGCTCGGCCATCATCATCAGCGACACATCGGTCGCTCCGGTGCTTTGCAGCCAATGCTGGACCTTGAGAATCGAGGCATCGCCATGGCTGAGTATCGGTGAAAAGTTGCTGCCGCACTCGCTCGCGCTGTCGCTGTGTTCCACCA
The DNA here is from genome assembly GCF_054898165.1 of Pseudomonas sp. Hz4. NCBI lineage: Bacteria > Pseudomonadati > Pseudomonadota > Gammaproteobacteria > Pseudomonadales > Pseudomonadaceae > Pseudomonas > Pseudomonas sp. Hz4. The sequence goes on from NZ_CM142719.1 coordinate 5,473,107, forward strand.
CCAGAAACCGCGCGGTGCTGGTGGCGATGCTCGGCCCCAACAGACGGTTGACCAGACGCAAGCCCAGTTCGGACCAGGCCATCAGCCCGGCGGTGGTGATCAGATCGCCGTCGTCAACAATGGGGGTGTCGGCCTTGAGCTTGATCGCCGGATAACGCTCGGCGAAAGCGTTGGCCGAGGTCCAGTGGGTGGTGGCGCTACGACCGTCGAGCAGGCCGCTTTCGGCCAACAAAATCGACCCCACGCACACCCCGCCGAGTGTCGCGCCATTCGCGTGCTGCTGACGCATCCAACGGATCAACCCCTGCGGTGCCTGGCCTGGGGAAAAACCGCCAATCGACGGCGGGATCAACACCGCCACCAACGTGCCGTCCGGAGCGGGATGACTGTCGTAGACCCGCTCGGGCATCTGATCGCCATCGGCCTGCCAATGGCTGACCCGCAGCAATGGCAATTGCGCAGCCTGATGTTCGCTGGCAATCCGGTTCGCCACCCCGAACAAGTCCGTCAATCCATGCACCGCCGCCATCTGCGCGCCGGGATAGATCAAAACGCCCAGCTCGGCGATTGCCCTTTCTGCGTCCATTGTCAGTTTTCCCCCTTCTATTGTCGGTGCGGCCAATCCTCGGACGGCCTGCTAAACCCAATACTTCATTCCACACCCAACAAGCACTTCGAGGAACAGTCATGGCCAAGCAAGCACTCATCGTAGTCGATATCCAAAACGACTACTTCCCTCAAGGCAAGTGGCCGCTGGTCGGTGCCGACGCCGCCGCGGACAACGCCGTACGGTTGATCAAAGCCTTCCGCGATGCGGGTGATTCGGTGGTGCACATCCGCCACGAATTCACCTCCGACGAAGCGCCCTTTTTTACGCCGGGCTCCGAGGGCGCGAAGCTGCACCCCAGAGTCCTCAACCGCGCCGACGAGCCGGTGGTGCTCAAGCATTTTGTGAACTCGTTCCGCGAAACCGAACTGGAAGCCATCCTCGATGAGCAAGGCATCGAAAACCTGGTGGTCATCGGCAGCATGAGCCACATGTGCGTCGATGGCATCACCCGCGCCGCCGCCGATCTTGGCTACACCGTCACGGTGATCCACGACGCCTGTGCTTCCCGTGACCTGGAGTTCAACGGTGTCACAGTTCCAGCGGCCCATGTCCACGCGGCGTTCATGTCGGCCTTGGGTTTTGCCTATGCCAGTGTGGTGTCCTCCGACGAATTCCTCGCGGCCAGCCGCTAACGCCCTCCCCTGAAACAACTCGATAAACAAAAGGCCCGCCGCGCGTTCGCATTGCGGGCCTTTGCGTTTCCGGTCGCTAAAAAATCCCACGCGTGAGCTATTGAGAGGCGCAAAAAATCACTGTAGTGTTTCTCACGCGTGAGATTTCACAACGGAGTCACCAGTATGAAAAGCCGCTCTCCATCAGGTCCGCCTGCCGAGCCTGAGACCGATACAGCGAGCAGCAAGGGAGAGCGCTCGAGACCGTCCGCGAAAAAACCGTCGAGCTTCTACATGAAGCAGATGCGCGCGGGCCTGGGTGCCGCCGGTTATGTGAAACACGAGACTTGGGTGCTTCCCGAAAACCGAAGCCTGCTCAAGCAGATGGAGAAACAGCTTCGCCAACCGATTCTGGCTGGCTCATTCATGTCGGAGAATTACATGAGCGCAGGTACTAACTGGAACATCGATCGCCTCTTCAGCGCCCTGCAGGCCCTGAAGGAAGTGGTTTCGAACGACATCACGCTTTCTCTCGTACAAGGCTCCGAGTCCAGCATCAAGCTGGAAATGAACGATTTCGGTGGCTTGCCGATTTACATCGCGGTGGTGGGTGAACAGATCATCGTCGATACCGTTCTGGTCGACGTCGAGTCCATCAACGACGTACCGGCCTTCAATGACGCCGTCCTGCGCAGTCGGGAAATATTCCCGCTGTCCTCGATCGGTATCGAGTACATGCCGAACGGGCAGATTGTTTACAACATGTTCGGCGCCCTGAGCTCCGACTCCAGCCTGACGAACATCGTGACCGAGGTGAAAACCCTCGTCGACAACGTCCAGCGCGCAAGCGAAGCCTTCGAACGTTTCTTCAATTAATTATTCGGGAACAGGAAATATCCAATGACTCAGTCCATCTGGAGCAAATTGTTCACCGCGCTGCGCGGCGGTGCCACCGAAGTCGGCGAGTCCATCGTCGACCAACAGGCCCTGCGCATCCTCGACCAGGAAATCCGCGATGCTGACAGCGCCCTGGCCAATGCCAAGCGTGAGTTGGTCACCATCATGGCCAAGCACAAGCTGTCGGCTGATCGTGTGGCTGAGCACAACGCCAAGATCAAGGACCTCGAATCCAAGGCCATGGCCGCGATCCAGGCCAACCGCGAAGACCTGGCGTTGGAAGTGGCCGAAGCCATTTCGACCCTGACCAATGAGCTTGATGTCGAGCAAAAGCAGGCCACCGAATTCGGCGGTTACGCGGACAACATGCGCAAAGACATCACCAAGGCCGAAAGCCGCATCAAAAGCCTGCGCCAGCAAGTGGACATGGCCAAGGCCCGCGATAGCGTACAGAAAGCCCAGGTCAGCGCTTCGATCGCCAGTGGTGGCGCGAACGGCAAGCTGGAAACCGCCGTCGGTACACTGAACCGCCTGCAGGCCAAGCAGCAGCAACGCGCCGCTGAACTGGAAGCCCATGAACAACTGGCCGATGCATCGACCGGCACCGATCTGGAGCGCAAACTGCGCGAAGCGGGCATTACCCCGGATTCGGGCAGCGCCAACGCAATCCTGGATCGCCTGAAGAAAAAATCAGCCGAGTAACCGGGCCGGGCGCAAGCTGAACAGGAAGGGCATTCATTGCCCTTCCTTTTTTTGTCGAGTAGAGGTCAAGGATGGATGCCCTGAAGGGTTTCAAGACAATTGCCGGCCTGGCAATCCTCATGGTCGCGCTGCAAGTACTCAACACCGCGACCGGCTACAGCCTTGTTGCATTTGGCCTGGTCCCGAGGACATCGCACGGTCTGCTCGGCATCATTACCTCGCCTTTTCTGCACGCGTCCTTTGCGCACCTGAGCGCCAACCTGATTCCCTTTTTGATCCTCGGCACGTTGGTCATTGTCGATGGGCTCAATCGCTTCATCGCCGTGAGCGCGATCATCATTGGCCTGGGCGGCTTGCTGGTCTGGCTGTTCGGGTTTTCCGGGATGCACATCGGTGCCAGCGGATGGGTGTTCGGGCTGTGGGCGTACATTCTGTCGCGCGCCTGGTTCCAGCACAGTTGGGGTAACCTGATCACGGCCGCGGTCGTCGCCCTGCTGTATGGCGGCCTGGTGTTTGGCTTCCTTCCACGCCAGGGGGTTTCCTTCGAAGGCCATATCGCCGGGGCATTCGCCGGATTTATTGCAGCCAAGGTACTTCTCTCGACGCCCGGCAACAGGTTTAATGCCGCCCGGTAAAGGCAATTGAACGTTCAGGGGTTCGGGCCTGCGCATTGCCAGGAACGAGTCATCCCACGGAGTCAGGGACGTCATGTCTATTTTTCTTTTGTTACGCGTGTATGCCTCGTCCTTCTTCCACCGTTTCGGCTGGGCGGGACTGACGATTGCCTTGGGCATCCACCTGAGCACGGCCTGGCTCGGCCTGGTGCTTCTGGGCGAACAACACCTCACCGCCCCCGCCACATTTACCTATTTCTACCTCACCACCACGCTGACGGTCGGTTACGGCGATCTTGCGCCCCAAACGTCGGCGGGACGGGTTTTCGTGGCCACCTGGGTCATGCTCGGGGGCATTGCGCTGCTGACGGCAGCCATCGGCAAAACCCCAGCAGCGTCATTGATGTATGGAGAAAAGGCATGAAGGGCAAAGGTGATTTCACCGGCAAGACCGGCCACACGGTGCTCATCGGCTGGGCGGGATCGTCCAGCGAGCGGGTCATCGAGTTGTTGCTTCAGGATGAAACCTCCAATGACAACCTGATCGTCATTTGCGATTGCGACCTTGAAGAAAACCTGCACAGATGAAAGAGCATCACAACGCGACCCTTATCGGCTACCGCGCCAAAGGCGCCCGACACCCTTCGATCAACCCGCCCGGCGCCACTCGCGTTGAGGGCGATGAACTCTTCTACATCGCCTCCACTCGCCTCAAGGAAATCTCCAATGGGATGGTTTAAACAGTTGATGGGGCTTGAGGCCCCGAAAGCGAATCCGGACTCAAAATGGACTGCCAACGAAACCCCGCCCGCCATCGGTCCGCTGGGCCTGGCATTGGGCAAAGGGGTGATGTTCGACACCACCCTGAAATTGCTGCTCGACGAAAAAACCAGCGTGATCATTCCCGGCTCCCAGCAGATCTGGAGCAACGGCACCGTTGACCTCGGGCAATCGACCTGGCTGTCGCGTTATTACATGAATGACGAAGACTACTGGCTGCAAGTGCACACCACCGGCGCCATCGCCGGGCAGGTCGAGTCAGTGATCCTGTTCAACTACCTCAGTTACGTGACCATCAGCAGCGAGGCGGAGTTGAGTCGGTTGGCCGGCCCGCAAAGCCTTATCGGTCTGCCGACCTACACCCACAACGGCGTCGAATACACCCGCGAATGGGGCACCGAGGATGGCCAGACAGAATTGGTAGCGTTGAGCGAATACCTGAAAAACCCGGATGAGTCCTACAGCATTGAACACCGTTCGATGCTGTACGCCCGTGAAACCGGCCTGACCGATCGCCGTGAATTCTTGCTGTTTTCCGTCGAAGAAGATGCCGAAGGCGCCATCAGCCTGAGCACGTCGCTGGGCATTTCGCTGTACACCACCGACCTGAACATTCTTTAAATAAGGAAGAAGTCCATGCTAGAAGCGCTCTCCATCTCCCTGAACAAAGCCGCCGTGTTCGGGTTTGTTGCGTACATCCTCGGCGCCGCCGTGCTGTTCGCGCTGTTCCAGTTCATCTACACCCGAATCACTCCGCACAAGGAGTTTGAACTGATCCGTTCGGGCAACGTCGCGGCCGCAATCGCTTTGGGCGGTGCGCTCATCGGTTTCGCGATACCGGCCAGCAATGTGATTGCCTACTCGATCAGCCTGCTCGACTTTGTCGTCTGGTCGCTGATCGCCGCCGTCGTGCAATTGATGGCGTTCCTGGTGACTAGCCTGGTCTTGAAAGGCACGTCGGAACGTATCAAGAAAGGTGAAATCGCGGCGGGTGTCTATGTCGCGGCCGTGGCCATCAGCGTCGGCATGTTGAACGCCGCCTGTATGACCCCTACCCCGAACTGATCGCGCAGGGAGCTCCCGATGAAACGAAGCAAGTACGTTCAACTGTCGCTGGCCGCCTCGGTCGCCATGGCGATATCCGGCTGCGGGCCGACGGAAAAAACCTACCCGGTGCAGAAGAAGTACAACTTCCAGTCCGTCCAGCAATGTGCCGATGAAAAACTCCCGGTAGACGTCTGCTCTGACGCCTACATGGCTGCCATGACGGAGCATCGGCGCATTGCGCCGGTCTACGACAATCAGGCCGATTGCGACGCGGACTTTGTCGCAGACTGGTGCCAGCAAGATTCCACCGGCAAGTTCATCCCGAAACTGGGCGGTTTCGAACTGACCGCCGATGGCGAAGTGACGCAGTCCCAAGTGGACGCGGCCAAGGCCCAACTGCCCGCCTCGGAAGCGAACAGTGGTGGCTCCGGATTCTCCGGCACCAGCCTGCTGACCGGTTTGCTGATCGGCAACATGCTGAGCAACAACCGCAACAGCTTTTACTCGCAACCGGTGTATCGCTACCGCGATGACCGCGGCGGTTACTCGTCTTCCACGCTCAGCCAGCGGATAGCCAAGGGCTCGACCTTTACCAAGTCCAATCAGGCGAGGTACGGCAGCAGCAACTACGCCGATTCGATTCGTTCCGCCAGCAAGCCGGTGTCGGTTGCCTCGTCCACCGCCCGTGGCGGTTTCGGCAGCAAAGCCAGCGCACGCAGTGGCTGGGGCGGCGGCGGTTCGAGCAGTTAAGGAAACCGGGCCATGAAAAAGATTCTCTGCGCAGAACGTCATGACTGGAAACAGACCGCCGACAGTCTCGGATTTCTGTTCCACACCATCGACGATGAACCCTATTGGGACGAGAGCGCGTATTACCAGTTCACGCTCAAGCAGATCGAAAGCGATCTCGAAGACCCGACCACCGACATTCATGAGATGTGCATGGACCTGGTAGCCCGGGTGGTTCAGAGCGAAGAGTTGCTGGAGCGCCTGAGCATTCCTGCGCCGTTCTTCGACATGATTCGGACTTCATGGCTCGAAGGCCACCCGCACCTCTATGGGCGCATGGACTTCTCGTATAACGGCACCGGACCGGCAAAATTGCTGGAACTCAACTACGACACGCCGACCAGCCTCTATGAAGCGGCAGCGTTTCAGTGGGGCTGGCTGGAGCAATGCATCGAACGCGGCTTGTTGCCCAAGCATGCCGACCAGTTCAACAGCATTGACACCAAACTGCATCAGGCCTTCGCCCAGCTACAGCTAAAACAGCCTTTCTATTTCGCCTCGATGAAAGACTCGGTCGAGGACAAGGGCACCACCGATTACCTGCGCCTGATCGCCGAAAAAGTCGGAATAGAGTCACGCCACATCGACATCGAAGACATCGGCCTCACCGCTGACGGACGTTTCGTCGACCTCGAAAATCGCTGGATTCCTCACCTGTTCAAACTGCATGCGTGGGAGTTCATCTTCCACGAGCCCTTCGGTGCAGCGATTGCCCAGAGCGATACGCAGTTTTTCGAGCCCGCTTGGAAATCCATCATTTCCAACAAAGGCATCCTGCCGCTGCTATGGGAGTCCAACAAAGGACACCCGAACCTGCTCGCCGCCCACCTGGATACCCATCCGAACACAGCGGTGCCCAAGGGCTGGGTGCGCAAACCGTTCTTCTCGCGGGAAGGCGCCAACATCGAGTTGCAAACCGCTGAGGGCCTGATCGTAAAAGAGGACGGCCCCTACACCGACGCGCCGTTTATCCTTCAGGAATTCGCACCGTTGCCGCAGTTTGGCGACAGCTACACGCTGGTGGGCTCGTGGGTGATTGGCGACCAAGCGGCCGGCATTGGCGTGCGGGAAGACAACAGTTTGATCACCAAGGATTCGAGCCGGTTTCTGCCGCATCTGATCCTCGAGTGACAAATCCTTCGCCCACAAAAAAGGCCCGGCGCTGTTAGCGACGGGCCTTTTTGTTTAGATCGGGTGAATCCTAGAACGGAATATCGTCATCAAAGCTGTCGAAATCCGGAGCCGGTTGTGGAGCTGCCTGCTGTGGAGCTGGAGCCTGGCGCGACGACTGCTGCGGTGCCGACTGCTGAGGACGCGGAGCCTGTTGGCGTGGAGCCGGGGCGGACTGCTGGTAGTTATTGCCCCCGCCTTGTTGGTCGCCCTGCTGTGGACGGCCGCCCAGCAGTTGCATGGTGCCTTGCATGTCGACCACGATTTCAGTGGTGTAACGCTTGATACCGTCTTTTTCCCACTCGCGGGTCTGCAGCTTGCCTTCGATGTAGACCTGCGAACCTTTACGCAGGTACTCGCCGGCGATTTCGGCAACCTTGCCGAACATCGACACACGGTGCCATTCGGTCTTCTCGACCTTCTGACCGGTTTGCTTGTCGGTCCACTGTTCGCTGGTCGCCAGACTCAGGTTGGTCACGGCGTTACCGTTAGGCAAGTAGCGAACTTCGGGATCCTGGCCGCAAGTGCCGACCAATATGACTTTGTTAACCCCACGGGCCATAACGTTCTCCTAGGCTACGCACGCTGCCCCGGCCGGGTTGTTCACCAGGCGCTCAAGGGTGGTGCGATCCAATAGTTCGGTGTCCAATTTGATGTAAATCGCCGCTTCATCTGCGACGATCACTGCATCTGTTACCCCTACAACGGCCTTCAGGCGCTCGACCAGACCCGCTTCACGGATCGCCTCGGGCGACAACGGCAAGCGCAGGCTCGTCACGTAGGGAGGTTCGCGCATGGTAACAGCAAAGGCCAGCCAGAGGGCAGCCAGACCGGCGCATCCCAGGAACACAACCGACAAACCGCCATGCTGGAACAACCAGCCGCCGAGGATGCCGCCCAATGCCGAACCGAGGAACTGGCTGGTGGAATAAACCCCCATCGCCGTGCCCTTGCCGCCTGCCGGTGAAACCTTGCTGATCAGCGATGGCAACGAAGCTTCCAGCAGATTGAACGCGGTGAAAAACACCACCGTACCTATCACCAGAGCCCGCAAGCTATCGCCGAACTGCCAGAAGAATAGCTCAGTGAGCATGAGCGTCACGACGGCGCCGAGTAAAACTCGTTTCATTTTGCGTTTCTTCTCGCCGTAGATAATGAACGGGATCATGGCGAAGAAGGATATCAACAGCGCGACCAGGTACACCCACCAGTGCTGCTCTTTAGGCAGCCCGGCTTTTTCGACCAGCGCCAAAGGCAACGCAACGAAGCTCGACATCAACATCGCGTGCAACACAAAAATGCCCAAGTCCAGACGCAGCAGGTCCGGATGCTTGAGTGTCGGTATCAGCGCCTGGCGCGCGACGCCGGATTCGCGATGCTGCAACGGGCCGTTGGCTCGCGGCACCATGAACATCACGATCACGATGCCGAACAGCGCCATGCCGCCCGTGGCGAGGAACAACCCGGACAGGCCGAAAGCGCGGGTCAGCAACGGGCCTACAACCATGGCGACAGCGAATGACAGACCAATCGTCATGCCGATCATGGCCATGGCTTTGGTCCGATGCTGTTCGCGGGTCAGGTCTGACAGCAACGCCATCACCGCCGCGGAAATCGCCCCGGCACCTTGCAGGATCCGTCCGGCGATCACGCCCCAGATCGAGTCGGCATTGGCCGCCAGCACGCTACCGAGAGCGAAGATGATCAACCCCAGGTAAATCACCGGACGACGGCCGATGCGGTCGGAAATGAAGCCAAAAGGAATCTGAAAGATCGCCTGGGTCAGGCCATAAGCGCCAATCGCCAGCCCGATGAGGGCCGGGGTCGCTCCTGCCAGATCCATCCCATAAGTCGCCAATACCGGCAACACCATGAACATGCCAAGCATACGGAAGGCGAACACCAGGGCCAGACCGCTTGCTGCGCGGGTCTCACTGCCACTCATGCGTTCGCTGTGGGGATCGTGCATGGAAAAACCTCATGTGAACCGGCGGCGATTCTACCAGTCCCATCGATTGACGGGGTATATCGCGACGCTTTGACGCGCTCTGCTGACAGCGTCTTCATGTAAGGCTGCAACCCGCTCATTTGATAGTGTGCATCCATCCAGTATTTGGCCGTATACTCCTACGTTTTCGACGCCCGCCGAGCGAGGCCACTTTGGACAAGATCCTGATTCGTGGGGCCCGAACCCACAACCTGAAGAACATCGACCTGACCCTGCCACGGGACAAACTGATCGTCATCACCGGCCTGTCCGGATCCGGCAAATCGTCCCTGGCATTCGACACGCTGTATGCCGAAGGCCAGCGCCGTTACGTCGAATCGCTGTCGGCCTACGCCCGGCAGTTCCTGTCGATGATGGAAAAACCTGACGTCGACACCATCGAAGGTTTGTCGCCAGCCATTTCCATCGAACAGAAGTCGACCTCGCACAACCCGCGTTCGACGGTCGGCACCATCACCGAAATCTACGATTATCTGCGCCTGCTTTACGCTCGCGTGGGCATTCCGCGCTGCCCGGATCACGATATTCCGCTGGAAGCCCAGACCGTCAGCCAGATGGTCGACCTGGTCCTGGCTCAACCGGAGGGTAGCAAGCTTATGCTGTTAGCGCCGGTGATCCGCGAGCGTAAAGGCGAGCACCTCTCGGTTTTTGAAGAATTGCGTGCCCAGGGTTTTGTGCGGGCCCGGGTCAACGGCAGGCTCTGCGAGCTGGACGAGTTGCCGAAGCTGGATAAACAAAAGAAGCATTCGATCGATGTGGTGGTCGACCGCTTCAAGGTCCGCGCCGACTTGCAACAGCGCCTGGCCGAGTCGTTCGAGACCGCCTTGAAGCTGGCGGACGGCATTGCCCTGGTCGCACCTATGGACGACGAGCCCGGCGAAGAGATTATCTTCTCCGCGCGCTTCGCCTGCCCGATTTGCGGCCACGCCATCAGCGAGCTGGAACCCAAGCTGTTCTCTTTCAACAACCCGGCCGGCGCTTGCCCGACCTGCGATGGCCTGGGCGTTAAGCAATTCTTCGACATCAAGCGATTGGTGAATGGCGAACTGACGCTGGCGGAAGGCGCGATTCGCGGCTGGGACCGGCGCAACGTCTATTACTTCCAGATGCTCGGGTCGCTGGCCTCACACTACACGTTCAGCCTCGAAGTACCGTTCAACGATCTGCCGGCCGATCAGCAGAAGTACATCCTGCACGGCAGCGGTTCGCAGAACGTCGACTTCAAGTACCTCAACGACCGTGGCGACATCGTCAAACGCTCGCACCCGTTCGAAGGCATCGTGCCGAACCTGGAACGTCGCTACCGCGAAACCGAGTCAGCCTCGGTGCGCGAAGAGCTGGCCAAGTTCCTCAGCACCCAGCATTGCCCGGATTGTCGTGGCACGCGCCTGCGTCGTGAAGCACGGCATGTGTGGGTTGGCGAGAAGACGCTGCCAGCGGTGACCAATCTTCCGATTGGCGACGCCTGCGAATACTTTGGCGTGCTGAAGCTGACTGGCCGTCGCGGCGAAATTGCCGACAAGATTCTCAAGGAAATCCGTGAGCGTCTGCAGTTCCTGGTCAACGTTGGCCTCGACTATTTGTCGCTGGATCGCAGTGCGGACACGTTGTCCGGCGGTGAAGCTCAGCGTATTCGCCTGGCCAGTCAGATTGGCGCGGGCCTGGTTGGCGTTCTGTACATCCTCGACGAACCGTCGATTGGCCTGCACCAACGGGACAACGATCGCCTGCTCGGCACGCTCAAGCACCTGCGTGACATCGGCAACACGGTGATCGTGGTCGAGCACGACGAAGATGCAATTCGTCTGGCCGACTACGTGGTGGATATCGGGCCAGGCGCAGGTATACACGGCGGACATATCGTCGCCGAAGGTACGCCGGCCGAGGTTATGGCTCATCCCGATTCGCTGACCGGCAAGTACTTGTCGGGCCGGGTGAAAATTGCAGTCCCCGCCAAACGCACACCGAGGAACAAGAAGCTGTCGCTGTCCCTCAAGGGCGCTCGCGGCAACAACTTGCGCAATGTCGACCTGGACATTCCAATCGGCTTGCTGACTTGCGTCACCGGTGTGTCTGGCTCTGGCAAATCGACGCTGATTAACAATACGCTGTTTCCTTTGAGCGCCACGGCACTCAATGGTGCAACGACGCTTGAAGCGGCTGCTCACGACAGCATTAAAGGTCTGGAGCATCTGGATAAGGTTGTCGACATCGATCAGAGTCCGATCGGACGCACGCCACGCTCAAACCCGGCGACGTATACCGGGCTGTTCACACCGATTCGCGAACTGTTCGCCGGTGTGCCGGAGTCCCGCTCGCGCGGTTATGGTCCTGGACGCTTCTCCTTCAACGTAAAGGGCGGACGTTGCGAAGCTTGTCAGGGCGATGGCCTGATCAAGGTGGAAATGCACTTCCTGCCGGATATCTATGTCCCGTGCGACGTCTGCAAGAGCAAGCGCTACAACCGCGAGACTCTGGAGATCAAGTACAAGGGCAAGAACATCCACGAAACCCTCGAGATGACGATCGAGGAGGCGCGCGTGTTTTTCGATGCGGTTCCGGCCCTGGCGCGCAAGCTTCAGACGTTGATGGATGTCGGCCTGTCGTACATCAAGCTCGGGCAGTCAGCGACCACGCTGTCGGGTGGTGAAGCCCAGCGGGTGAAGCTGTCCCGCGAACTGTCCAAACGCGATACTGGCAAGACGCTGTATATCCTCGATGAGCCAACGACCGGCCTGCACTTCGCGGATATCCAGCAATTGCTCGACGTGCTGCACCGCCTGCGCGATCACGGCAATACCGTGGTAGTGATCGAACACAACCTGGACGTTATCAAGACGGCTGACTGGTTGGTGGATCTTGGGCCGGAAGGCGGTTCCAAGGGCGGCCAGATCATTGCTGTCGGTACGCCGGAAGAAGTGGCGGAGATGAAGCAGTCTCACACAGGCTTCTACCTCAAGCCGCTACTGGCTCGCGACAAAGCCTGAATCAGGTCCACGAAAAAGCCCCTGTCACTTCATCGGTGACAGGGGCTTTTTTTGTAGACGGCGGAATCAGAACTGCGATTGCAGGTAATTCTCCAGACCGATCAACTTGATCAGACCCAGCTGCTTCTCGAGCCAGTAGGTGTGATCTTCTTCAGTGTCGTTCAGCTGAATACGCAGCATCTCGCGGCTGACATAGTCTTTGTGAAGCTCGCAGAGCTCGATGCCCTTGCAGAGTGCGGCGCGGACTTTGTATTCCAGTCGCAGGTCGGCAGCGAGCATATCAGGCACTGTGGTGCCGACATCCAGGTCGTCCGGCCGCATGCGCGGAGTGCCTTCGAGCATGAGAATCCGGCGCATCAGGGCGTCAGCGTGCTGCGCCTCTTCTTCCATTTCGTGGTTGATACGTTCGTAGAGCTCGGTGAAACCCCAGTCCTCGTACATCCGTGAATGGATGAAATATTGATCACGCGCCGCCAGCTCGCCGGTCAGCAACGTGTTGAGGTAATCGATTACGTCTGGGTGACCTTGCATCGCCCTACATCTCCCTGCTTGAAAGTCTGTAGTTTGAACCAAGCAGACTGTTTGGTCACTCCGCTTGCGCGATATAAGCGAAGATATTCTGAGAAAAGTGGTTTAAATAACGCAAAAACCGCCCAAATGAGGGCGGTTCTACTTCTCGTTTAGACTTCGTTAAGCTGTACGCCCAACGCCGTTGCGATTGCTTCTCCATACGCCGGGTCGGCCCTGAAGAAATGCTGTAATTGACGATCAATCACGTCGCCGGAAACGCCGCCCATGGCGCCGGCAATGTTGTTGACCAGCAGGGCTTTCTGCTCATCACTCATCAGACGGAACAGTGCACCGGCGTGGCTGTAATAGTCGGTATCTTCGCGATGATCGTAACGATCAGCCGCGCCGCTCAGGGCCAGCGCTGGCTCTGCATAGCGAGGCGCTTGTTTCGGCGACTCAACGTAGCTGTTCGGCTCATAGTTAGGTGTCGCACCACCGTTGCTGCCAAACGCCATCGAACCATCGCGCTGATAGCTGTTCACCAAGCTGCGAGGTGCGTTCACCGGCAATTGCTGGTGGTTGGTGCCAATACGGTAGCGGTGAGCATCGGCGTAAGCGAACACTCGACCCTGCAGCATGCGGTCAGGCGACAAACCGACACCCGGGACCATGTTGCTCGGACCGAACGCCGCTTGCTCGACTTCAGCAAAGTAATTCTGCGGGTTGCGATTAAGCTGCAACTCGCCCACTTCGATCAGCGGAAACTCTTTCTGCGACCAGGTCTTGGTCACGTCAAACGGGTTCTCGTAGTGCGCCGCGGCCTGATCCTCGGTCATGATCTGGATGCACACGCGCCATTTCGGGAAATCACCGCGCTCGATTGCGCCGAACAGATCACGCTGCGCATAATCCGGGTCGGTCCCGGCCAAGCGTGCCGCTTCTGCCGGTGCCAGGTTTTTGATCCCTTGCTTGGTCTTGTAGTGCCACTTCACCCAGTGACGCTCGCCATTGGCGCTGATCAGGCTGTAGGTATGGCTGCCGAAGCCGTGCATGTGGCGGTAGCCATCAGGAATGCCGCGATCCGAGAACAGAATGGTGACCTGGTGCAACGCCTCAGGCGAATGCGACCAGAAGTCCCACATCATTTGCGCGCTTTTCAGATTGCTTTGCGGCAGACGTTTTTGGGTGTGAATAAAGTCCGGGAATTTCAAAGGATCGCGGATGAAGAATACTGGCGTGTTGTTGCCGACGATGTCCCAATTACCTTCTTCGGTGTAGAACTTCAGGGCAAAGCCACGTGGATCGCGCTCGGTGTCAGCCGAACCGCGTTCGCCGCCGACGGTGGAAAACCGCAGGAACGTTGGCGTTTGCTTACCGACGGATTCAAACAGTTTGGCGCTGGTGTACTCGGTGATGTCACGAGTCACGGTGAACGTACCGTAAGCACCTGAGCCTTTGGCGTGTACACGACGTTCAGGGATGTTTTCACGATTGAAGTGGGCAAGCTTCTCGATCAGGTGGAAGTCGTCGAGCAGCAGTGGGCCACGAGGGCCGGCGGAGCGCGAATTCTGGTTGTCGGGGACAGGAGCGCCACTGGCGGTGGTAAGCATTCTATTTTGGCTCATGCGATCTCTTCCTCTGTCAGTCTTTAACTGCCGGCTAATCGGCTGAGAGGGAGTATTGATCATGAACGTTACAGCTACTAATTCATTAGCTTGCAGCTATCGATAGATAATTACTAATTACGTTTCTGAGATGCATCGATGCCGATGCTTTTCGAGCGCGCACAAAAAACCGGGCACTAGGCCCGGTTTTTCGTATCTGACGTCTTACTCAGCGGATACAGCTTCACCACCGGCAGGACGATCAACCAACTCGACGTACGCCATAGGCGCGTTGTCGCCAGTGCGGAAACCGCACTTGAGGATGCGCAGGTAGCCACCCTCACGGGTAGCGTAACGCTTGCCCAGGTCGTTGAAGAGCTTACCAACGATAGCTTTCGAACGAGTACGGTCGAAAACCAGACGGCGGTTAGCCAGGCTGTCTGTCTTGGCCAAAGTGATCAGCGGCTCAGCAACGCGACGCAGTTCTTTAGCTTTCGGCAGTGTAGTTTTGATCAGCTCGTGCTCGAACAGCGACACTGCCATGTTTTGAAACATGGCCTTGCGGTGCGAGCTAGTGCGGCTCAGGTGACGACCACTTTTACGATGACGCATGGTTCATTCCTTACCAAACACAACGTTCGGTGATTACGACGATCAGGCAGTCGCCTTGTCGTCCTTCTTAAGACTTGCAGGCGGCCAGTTGTCGAGGCGCATGCCGAGGGACAGACCGCGGGAGGCCAGAACGTCCTTGATTTCAGTCAAGGATTTCTTGCCAAGGTTCGGAGTCTTCAACAGCTCTACTTCGGTACGCTGAATCAGGTCACCGATGTAGTAGATGTTTTCCGCCTTAAGGCAGTTAGCCGAACGTACAGTCAGTTCCAGATCGTCAACCGGGCGAAGCAGGATCGGATCGATCTCGTCTTCCTGCTCGACAACCACTGGCTCACTGTCACCTTTGAGGTCGACGAACGCAGCCAACTGCTGTTGCAGAATGGTTGCAGCACGGCGAATAGCCTCTTCAGGATCCAGGGTACCGTTGGTTTCCAGATCAATAACCAGCTTGTCCAGGTTAGTACGCTGCTCGACACGGGCGTTTTCCACCACGTATGCGATACGGCGAACCGGGCTGAACGAAGAGTCAAGCTGCAAGCGACCGATGCTGCGGCTTTCGTCTTCATCGCTCTGACGCGAGTCTGCCGGTTCATAACCACGACCACGAGCTACGGTGAGCTTCATGTTCAGGGCGCCGTTAGACGCCAGGTTAGCGATTACGTGATCGGGGTTAACGATCTCGACATCATGATCCAGCTGAATATCGGCAGCGGTAACCACCCCCGAACCCTTCTTCGACAAGGTCAGCGTAACTTCGTCACGACCGTGCAGCTTGATAGCCAGACCTTTAAGGTTCAACAGGATTTCAATTACGTCTTCCTGTACGCCTTCGATGGCGCTGTACTCATGGAGTACACCGTCAATCTCGGCCTCGACTACTGCACAGCCGGGCATTGAGGACAACAGGATGCGGCGCAGCGCGTTGCCCAGGGTGTGGCCGAAACCACGCTCGAGAGGCTCGAGAGTGATCTTGGCGCGGGTTGGACTGACAACCTGCACATCAATATGGCGGGGTGTCAGGAACTCATTTACCGAAATCTGCATGGATGCACCTATTTTCTAGCCCTTACTTGGAGTAGAGCTCGACAATCAGGCTTTCGTTGATGTCGGCGGACAGATCACTGCGAGCTGGAACGTTCTTGAAAACGCCCGACTTCTTCTCAGTGTCTACTTCTACCCATTCTACGCGGCCACGTTGGGCACACAGATCGAGAGCTTGGACAATGCGAAGTTGGTTCTTTGCTTTCTCGCGAATCGCGACCACGTCACCAGCACGAACCTGGTACGACGGCACGTTTACGGTCTGACCGTTAACGCTTACGGATTTGTGCGATACCAGCTGACGGGATTCGGCACGAGTAGAGCCAAAACCCATACGGTATACAACGTTGTCCAGACGGCATTCGAGCAGTTGCAGCAGGTTTTCACCGGTTGCACCTTTCTTGCCAGCTGCTTCTTTGTAGTAGCCGCTGAATTGACGCTCGAGAACGCCGTAGATACGACGGACCTTCTGCTTTTCACGCAGTTGGGTGCCGTAATCGGACTGGCGACCGCGGCGTTGGCCGTGGATACCAGGTGCTGCTTCAATGTTGCACTTCGATTCGATCGCGCGCACGCCGCTCTTCAGAAAGAGATCGGTGCCTTCGCGACGAGCGAGTTTGCATTTTGGACCAATGTAACGAGCCATTCTTTACAATCTCCTGGATTACACGCGGCGCTTCTTCGGCGGACGGCACCCGTTGTGCGGGATTGGCGTCACGTCGGTGATGCTGGCGATCTTGTAGCCACAGCCGTTCAAAGCGCGGACTGCAGATTCACGACCTGGGCCTGGACCTTTGACGTTGACGTCGAGGTTTTTCAGACCGTATTCCAGCGCAGCTTGACCAGCACGTTCAGCAGCTACTTGAGCAGCAAACGGCGTGGACTTGCGGGAACCGCGGAAACCCGAACCACCGGAGGTAGCCCAGGAAAGAGCGTTGCCTTGACGGTCGGTGATGGTCACGATTGTGTTGTTAAAAGAAGCATGGATGTGGGCAATGCCATCAACCACTGTCTTTTTAACTTTTTTACGAGGACGAGCAGCAGGTTTAGCCATGATTAATTTCCTGTCGATTCGCTGGGGCGATTACTTGCGGATCGGCTTACGCGGACCTTTACGGGTACGCGCGTTAGTCTTGGTACGCTGACCGCGCACTGGAAGACCACGACGATGACGCAGACCGCGATAGCAACCGAGGTCCATCAAACGCTTGATTTTCATGTTGATTTCGCGACGCAGGTCACCTTCAGTGGTGAACTTCGCCACTTCGCCACGCAGCTGTTCAATCTGCTCGTCGCTCAGATCTTTGATCTTTGCGGCTGGGTTTACCCCAGTCACTGCACAAATCTTCTGCGCAGTAGTGCGACCAACACCATAGATGTAGGTCAGCGAGATAACAGTATGCTTGTTATCTGGAATGTTAACGCCTGCAATACGGGCCATTCAGTGGGACTCCAATTGACAGCTACCTACGCCCCGGAAGCCAAGAAATAGGGCGCGAGATAATATCGCTGTAATAACAAATAATCAACCCGGCAGCGCACTAGCTGCCGGGCTTGAAGCACAATCACACTCAGCCTTGGCGCTGTTTGTGACGCGGTTCCGCGCTGCAAATTACTCGAACAACACCTTCGCGGCGAATAATTTTGCAGTTACGGCACAGCTTTTTCACCGATGCACGAACTTTCATCACCAACTCCTCGAACCTTATGGGTACTCAGCGCAACATGCCGCTGCCGTAACCCTTCAGGTTGGCTTTCTTCATCAGGGATTCGTACTGGTGCGAAACGAGGTGCGATTGTACTTGGGACATGAAGTCCATCACAACCACGACGACGATCAGCAACGAGGTCCCGCCAAGGTAGAACGGAACGTTTGCTGCAACCACCAGGAACTGGGGCAACAGGCACACGGCCGTCATATATAGAGCACCGAACAAGGTCAAACGAGTCAGCACGCCATCAATATAGCGCGCAGACTGCTCACCTGGACGGATACCCGGAATAAAGGCACCGGACTTCTTCAGGTTTTCCGCTACGTCTTTCGGATTGAACATCAACGCCGTATAGAAGAAGCAGAAGAAAATAATCCCTGCACTAAACAGCAGAATATTCAACGGCTGACCAGGAGCGATCGACTGCGAGATGTCCTGCAGCCAGCCCATACCTTCAGACTGACCAAACCAGGTCCCCAACGAAGCCGGGAACAGCAAAATGCTGCTCGCGAAAATGGCTGGAATAACACCAGCCATGTTCACTTTCAACGGCAAGTGGCTGGTCTGCGCAGCGAAGACCTTGCGGCCCTGCTGGCGCTTGGCGTAATGAACAGCAATACGACGCTGACCACGCTCAATGAACACCACGAAACCGATAATCGCTACTGCCAACAAACCGATGGCAACCAAGGCGAAAATATTGATATCACCCTGACGCGCAGACTCGAAAGACTGCCCAATCGCCCTCGGAAGACCGGCGACGATACCTGCGAAAATCAACATCGAGATACCGTTGCCAACACCACGTTCAGTAATCTGCTCACCCAGCCACATCATGAACATCGCACCAGCCACAAAAGTGGATACCGCGACGAAATGGAAGCCAAAGTCACCAGTGAACGAAACGCCTTGCCCTGCCAGACCAATGGACATGCCAATTGCCTGAACGAGAGCGAGAACGACAGTGCCGTAGCGGGTGTACTGGGCAATCTTGCGACGCCCAGCTTCACCTTCCTTCTTCAACTGCTCCAGCTGCGGGCTCACGGCGGTCATCAGCTGCATGATGATCGATGCCGAAATGTACGGCATGATCCCCAGTGCAAAGATACTCATCCGCTCCAGCGCGCCGCCGGAAAACATGTTGAACAAGCTAAGAATGGTCCCCTCATTCTGTCGAAACAGGTCCGCGAGTCGGTCCGGGTTGATACCTGGAACCGGGATGTGTGCGCCTATTCGGTAGACGATAATCGCCAGGAACAGAAAACGCAGACGAGCCCAGAGTTCAGACATACCGCCTTTGCCGAGCGCAGAGAGAGCACCTTGCTTAGCCATTTATTCCTCGAACTTGCCGCCAGCTGCTTCGATAGCCGCACGCGCACCTTTGGTGGCGCCGATTCCCTTTCCGATGGTAACAGCGCGAGTAACTTCGCCGGACAGCATGATTTTCACACGCTGTACGTTGACGTTGATCACGTTGGCATCTTTAAGGGACTGCACGGTGACGATGTCGCCTTCCACTTTAGCCAGCTCGGACAGACGCACTTCTGCGCGGTCCATGGCCTTCAAGGAAACGAAACCGAACTTTGGCAGGCGACGATGCAGCGGCTGTTGACCGCCTTCAAAGCCTGGAGCAATGGTGCCACCGGAGCGGGAGGACTGACCTTTGTGGCCACGGCCACCGGTCTTGCCCAAACCACTACCGATACCACGGCCCGGACGATGCTTTTCGCGACGGGAACCCGGCGCTGGACTCAGATCATTGAGTTTCATCGATTAACCCTCGACACGCAGCATGTAGTAAGCCTTGTTGATCATCCCGCGATTCTCGGGAGTATCAAGTACTTCTACAGTGTGACCGATGCGACGCAGACCCAGACCCTTAACACACAGTTTGTGGTTAGGGATGCGGCCGGTCATGCTTTTGATCAGCGTAACTTTAACGGTAGCCATGATCAGAAGATCTCCTTGACGCTTTTGCCACGCTTGGCGGCAATAGATTCAGGAGACTGCATAGCTTTCAAACCTTTGAAAGTGGCGTGAACCACGTTTACCGGGTTAGTCGAGCCGTAGCACTTGGCCAGAACGTTCTGAACACCAGCAACTTCGAGGACAGCACGCATAGCGCCGCCAGCGATGATACCGGTACCTTCAGAAGCAGGCTGCATGTACACCTTCGAAGCGCCATGGGCGGACTTCATTGCGTACTGCAGAGTGGTGCCGTTCAGGTCAACTTGGATCATGTTGCGGCGAGCAGCTTCCATTGCCTTCTGGATCGCAGCAGGCACTTCACGCGACTTGCCACGGCCGAAGCCAACGCGCCCTTTACCATCACCAACCACGGTCAACGCGGTGAAAGTGAAGATACGGCCGCCTTTAACGGTTTTGGCTACGCGGTTAACTTGAACCAGCTTCTCGATGTAGCCTTCGTCGCGCTTTTGGTCGTTATTTGACATAACTTAGAACTCCAGCCCAGCTTCACGAGCAGCATCAGCCAGCGCCTTAACGCGACCGTGGTACTTGAAGCCAGAGCGGTCGAAAGCCACCTGCGAGACGCCAGCGGCTTTTGCACGCGTAGCGACCAGCTGGCCAACCTTAGTGGCCGCGTCGATGTTGCCAGTGGCGCCATCACGCAGTTCTTTATCCAAAGTCGAGGCACTTGCCAGGACTTTGTTGCCGTCGGCCGAAATGACCTGGGCGTAGATGTGCTGCGACGAGCGGAACACGCAGAGACGCACGACTTCGAGTTCGTGCATTTTCAGGCGTGCTTTGCGAGCGCGACGCAGTCGAGTAACTTTTTTGTCGGTCATTTGCTATGCCCTACTTCTTCTTGGCTTCTTTACGACGGACGACTTCGTCCGCGTAGCGCACACCTTTGCCTTTGTACGGCTCTGGTGGACGGAAGTCGCGGATCTCGGCGGCCACTTGACCTACCAGCTGCTTATCGATGCCCTTGATGAGGATATCGGTCTGGCTAGGAGTCTCAGCGGTGATGCCTTCCGGCAGTTCATAATCCACTGGGTGCGAGAAGCCAAGAGCCAGGTTCAGCACTGTGCCTTTTGCTTGCGCTTTGTAACCAACACCGACCAGCTGGAGCTTGCGCTCGAAGCCTTGGCTTACGCCTTGGACCATGTTGTTTACCAACGCACGAGTGGTACCAGCCATTGCGCGAGTTTGTTGATCGCCATTGCGAGCAGCGAAACGCAGCTCACCAGCTTCTTCAACAATCTCAACGGACGAATGGATGTTCAGTTCGAGAGTGCCCTTGGCACCCTTCACCGAAAGCTGTTGGCCTGCGAATTTTACTTCGACACCGGCTGGCAGCTTAACGGGGTTCTTAGCGACGCGTGACATGCTTATCCCCCCTTAGAACACAGTGCAAAGAACTTCGCCGCCGACACCGGCAGCGCGCGCAGCACGATCCGTCATCACACCTTTGTTGGTGGAGACGATAGACACACCGAGACCGCCACGAACTTTTGGCAGATCATCGACGGACTTGTACTGACGCAGGCCTGGACGGCTAACGCGCTTCACTTCCTCGATGACCGGACGGCCTTCGAAGTACTTCAGCTCGATGGACAGCAGTGGTTTGATTTCGCTGCTGATCTGATAACCCGCAATGTAACCTTCGTCCTTCAGGACTTTGGCAACAGCTACCTTCAACGTAGAAGATGGCATGCTTACGACGGACTTTTCAGCCATCTGGGCATTACGGATTCGAGTTAGCATGTCCGCTAACGGGTCCTGCATACTCATGGGCTAGACGCTCCTAATACAAAAAAATTAGCCTTGCGGCTACTACTTGTCGCCGAGTGCATCCGTGCGAAAAAAGCACGGGCTCAGGCGAGCCGGGTATTCTAGACACACCCCACAAATGAATCAAGCCCCAATAGGGGCTTGATTCAAGTTCAAGGTCACCGGCGGTCAGGATCTTGCGATTCGGACCACCGAGACTTTGATAGTGCTTACCAGCTGGCTTTAACCAGACCAGGTACGTCACCACGCATTGCAGCTTCACGCAGTTTGTTACGGCCGAGGCCGAACTTGCGGTAAACGCCGTGTGGACGACCGGTCAGGCGGCAGCGGTTACGCATGCGCGAAGCGCTTGCATCACGTGGCTGCTTCTGCAGAGCTACTGTAGCTTCCCACCGCGCTTCTGGACTTGCGTTCAGATCAACGATGATAGCTTTCAGTGCTGCACGCTTTTTGGCGTACTTGGCAACCGTGAGCTGACGCTTCAGCTCGCGGTTTTTCATGCTCATCTTGGCCATTTTCCTACTCCAATCAGTTGCGGAACGGGAATTTGAAAGCACGCAGCAGCGCGCGACCTTCATCATCGTTCTTGGCAGTGGTGGTCAGGGTAATGTCCAGACCGCGGAGAGCATCGATCTTGTCGTAGTCGATTTCCGGGAAGATGATCTGCTCTTTAACGCCCATGCTGTAGTTACCACGACCATCGAAGGACTTGGCATTCAGGCCGCGGAAGTCGCGGACCCGAGGCAGGGAGATCGACAGCAGACGATCCAGGAATTCGTACATACGCTCACGGCGCAGAGTCACTTTGACGCCGATCGGCCAACCTTCACGGACTTTAAAGCCAGCGATGGATTTCCGAGCGTAGGTCACAACGACTTTCTGGCCGGTGATCTTTTCCAGGTCAGCAACAGCGTGTTCGATGACTTTTTTGTCGCCGACCGCTTCGCCCAGACCCATGTTCAGGGTGATTTTGGTAACGCGTGGAACTTCCATCACATTCGAAAGCTTAAGTTCTTCCTTAAGTTTCGGTGCGATTTCCTTCCAGTAAATCTCTTTTAGTCGTGCCATGGTCTTCTACCTAGCAGTGTTCAAGCATCAACCGCTTTTTGGGTCGACTTGAAGACACGAATTTTCTTGCCGTCTTCTACTTTGAAACCAACGCGATCAGCCTTGTTGGTTTCGCCGTTGAAAATGGCAACGTTGGAAGCGTGCAGTGGCGCTTCTTTCTCGACGATACCGCCTTGTACGCCCGACGCAGGGTTTGGCTTGGTATGACGCTTAACCAGGTTCAGACCACCAACGACCAGACGGTCATCAGCGAGAACCTTAAGCACCTTACCGCGCTTACCTTTGTCTTTGCCGGCGATCACGATGATCTCGTCGTCACGACGAATCTTTTGCATGTCGGATCTCCTTACAGCACTTCTGGGGCGAGCGAGACGATCTTCATGAACTTCTCAGTACGAAGTTCACGGGTCACTGGCCCAAAGATACGGGTGCCGATCGGCTCTTGCTTGTTGTTCAGAAGAACAGCAGCGTTGCCATCAAAGCGGATAATGGAGCCATCAGCACGGCGAACGCCGTGGCGAGTGCGGACTACAACAGCAGTCATCACTTGGCCTTTTTTCACTTTACCGCGAGGAATTGCTTCCTTCACGGTAACTTTGATGATGTCACCGATACCAGCGTAACGACGATGGGAGCCACCCAGCACCTTGATGCACATAACACGGCGAGCGCCGCTGTTATCGGCCACATCGAGCATGGATTGAGTCTGAATCATATAATTTCTCCGACCCCTAGTCCTTAGACTTCCACAGCGCGTTCGAGAACATCAACCAGCGCCCAAGACTTGGTCTTGGCCAAAGGACGAATTTCACGAATAGTGACTTTGTCGCCGATGTGGCACTGATTGGTTTCGTCGTGCGCGTGCAGCTTAGTCGAACGCTTAACGTATTTACCGTAGATCGGGTGCTTTACGCGACGCTCGATCAGAACGGTGATGGTTTTGTCCATCTTGTCGCTGACAACACGGCCAGTCAGCGTACGGACAGTTTTTTCGGCTTCAGCCATGATTACTTACCTGCCTGCTGGTTAAGCACAGTCTTCACGCGAGCGATGTCACGTTTAACTTGCGAGAGCAGATGAGACTGCCCCAACTGGCCAGTTGCTTTCTGCATACGCAGATTGAACTGGTCGCGCAGCAGGCCGAGCAGTTGCTCGTTCAGCTGCTGTGCGGATTTTTCACGAAGTTCATTCGCTTTCATCACATCACCGTCCGTTTAACAAAGGCGGTGGCGAGCGGCAGCTTTGCAGCAGCCAGGGCAAAAGCCTCACGCGCCAGCTCTTCAGTAACACCCTCGATTTCATACAGGACTTTGCCTGGCTGAATCTGGGCAACCCAGTATTCGACGTTACCCTTACCTTTACCCATCCGAACTTCGAGTGGCTTTTTGGTTACAGGCTTGTCCGGGAATACACGGATCCAGATCTTGCCGCCACGTTTAACGTGACGGGTCAGTGCACGACGCGCTGACTCGATCTGACGAGCGGTGAGACGACCACGAGCTACAGACTTCAGCGCATATTCGCCGAAGCTGACTTTGCTACCGCGCTGAGCCAAGCCACGGTTGTGGCCAGTCATCTGCTTGCGGAACTTCGTACGCTTTGGTTGCAACATTTGGCGTACCCCTTACTTAGCAGCTTTTTTACGAGGCGCTGGTGCTTGTGGTTTCAGTTCTTCTTGGCGACCACCAATTACTTCGCCTTTGAAGATCCAAACCTTTACACCGATCACACCATAAGTGGTGTGAGCTTCGTAGTTGGCATAGTCGATGTCGGCACGCAGGGTGTGCAGTGGCACACGCCCTTCGCGATACCATTCAGTACGTGCGATTTCAGCACCGCCGAGACGACCGCTCACTTGGATTTTGATGCCTTTGGCACCAATGCGCATGGCGTTCTGAACAGCGCGCTTCATAGCGCGACGGAACATTACGCGACGCTCCAGCTGCTGAGCTACGCTCTGCGCAACCAGCATACCGTCGAGTTCCGGCTTACGGATCTCTTCGATATTGATGTGCACAGGCACACCCATTTGCTTGGTCAGGTCCTGACGCAGTTTCTCAACATCTTCACCTTTCTTCCCGATAACGATACCTGGACGAGCGGTGTGGATGGTGATACGTGCAGTCTGAGCCGGACGATGGATATCGATACGGCTTACGGACGCGCTTTTTAGTTTGTCTTGGAGATACTCGCGCACCTTCAGATCAGCGAACAAATAGTCCGCATAAGTCCGACCGTCTGCGTACCAGACGGAGGTGTGCTCCTTGACGATTCCCAGGCGAATGCCAATGGGATGTACTTTCTGACCCATCTCTTCGACTCCGTTACTTGTCAGCAACCTTGACAGTGATATGGCAAGACCGCTTGACGATGCGATCAGCACGGCCTTTGGCACGTGGCATGATTCGCTTCAGCGAACGCCCTTCGTTGACGAAAACGGTGCTGACTTTAAGGTCATCAACGTCTGCGCCTTCGTTATGCTCGGCGTTGGCTACGGCCGACTCCAGCACTTTCTTGATGATCTCGGCGGCTTTCTTACTGCTGAAAGCCAACAGGTTGAGCGCTTCGCCCACCTTCTTCCCGCGGATCTGGTCGGCGACCAAGCGGGCTTTCTGGGCGGAGATTCGAGCGCCCGACAACTTAGCGGCTACTTCCATCGTTCCTTACCCCTTAACGCTTGGCTTTCTTGTCTGCCACGTGCCCACGATATGTGCGGGTACCGGCAAACTCGCCTAGTTTGTGGCCGACCATGTCTTCGTTCACGAGAACTGGAACATGTTGACGACCGTTATGCACTGCAATGGTCAAACCGACCATTTGTGGCAGGATCATGGAACGGCGCGACCAGGTTTTAACTGGTTTGCGATCGTTCTTTTCCGCCGCCACTTCGATCTTCTTCAGTAGGTGAAGATCAATAAAAGGACCTTTTTTCAGAGAACGTGGCACTGTCGTATCCCTCTATTTACTTGCGACGACGGACGATCATTTTGTCGGTACGCTTATTACCACGAGTCTTCGCGCCCTTAGTCGGGAAGCCCCATGGCGATACCGGATGACGACCACCAGAGGTACGACCTTCACCACCACCATGTGGGTGGTCAACCGGGTTCATGGCAACACCACGAACGGTTGGGCGAACGCCACGCCAGCGTTTGGCACCAGCTTTACCCAGCGAACGCAGGCTGTGCTCGGAGTTCGAGACTTCACCCAGGGTCGCGCGGCATTCAGCCAGCACTTTACGCATCTCACCAGAACGCAGACGCAGGGTCACGTAGACACCTTCACGAGCGATCAGCTGAGCCGAAGCACCAGCGGAACGAGCGATTTGCGCGCCTTTACCTGGCTTCAATTCGATGCCGTGTACGGTGCTACCAACTGGAATGTTACGCAGTTGCAGAGCGTTGCCCGGCTTGATCGGTGCCAGAGCACCTGCGATCAGCTGGTCGCCAGCACTCACGCCTTTAGGGGCGATGATGTAGCGACGCTCGCCATCTGCGTACAGCAGCAGAGCGATGTGAGCAGTACGGTTTGGATCGTATTCAATACGCTCGACAGTGGCAGAGATGCCATCTTTGTCATTGCGACGGAAATCGACCAGACGATAATGCTGCTTATGGCCACCACCGATGTGACGAGTGGTAATACGACCATTGTTGTTACGACCACCAGTCTTCGATTTTTTCTCGAGCAGCGGTGCGTGAGGAGCGCCTTTATGCAGCTCCTGGTTGACCACCTTGACCACAAAACGGCGGCCAGGGGAAGTCGGTTTGCATTTAACGATTGCCATGATGCACCCCTTCCTTACTCAGCACTGCTGCTGAAATCGAGATCTTGGCCTGGCTGAAGGGAGATAACTGCCTTCTTCCAGTCATTACGCTTGCCCAGACCGCGAGCAGTGCGCTTGCTCTTACCCAGAACATTCAGGGTAGTAACACGCTCTACTTTCACGCTGAACAGGCTTTCGACGGCCTTCTTGATTTCCAGCTTGGTTGCGTCAGTTGCAACCTTGAAAACGAACTGGCCTTTTTTGTCAGCCAGAACCGTAGCCTTCTCGGAAACGTGCGGGCCAAGCAGAACTTTAAATACGCGTTCCTGGTTCATCCCAGCAGCTCCTCGAATTTCTTCACGGCCGACACGGTGATCAACACCTTGTCGTATGCGATCAGACTAACTGGATCGGAACCTTGCACGTCACGTACATCAACGTGTGGCAGGTTGCGAGCAGCCAGGTACAGGTTCTGATCAACCACTTCAGACACGATCAAGACGTCAGTCAGGCCCATGCCGGTCAGTTTGTTCAGCAGATCTTTGGTCTTCGGTGCATCAACAGCGAAGTCCTGAACCACAACCAGACGATCAGTACGCACCAGCTCAGCAAGGATGGAACGCATTGCTGCGCGATACATCTTCTTGTTCAGCTTCTGGGTGTGATCCTGAGGACGAGCTGCGAAAGTGGTACCGCCGCCACGCCAGATTGGGCTACGGATAGTACCGGCACGAGCACGGCCAGTACCTTTCTGACGCCATGGGCGCTTACCGCCACCACGAACGTCGGAACGGGTCTTTTGCTGCTTGCTACCTTGACGGCCGCCGGCCATGTAGGCCACGACTGCTTGGTGAACCAGCGTCTCGTTGAATTCGCCGCCAAATGTCAGTTCGGAAACTTCGATCGCTTGAGCGTCATTTACATTTAATTGCATGTCAGCTTCCCCTTAACCGCGAGCCTTGGCTGCTGGACGTACAACCAAGTTGCCGCCAGTAGCGCCAGGAACAGCACCCTTGACCAACAACAGATTGCGTTCAGCGTCCACGCGCACTACTTCGAGGGACTGCACGGTCACGCGCTCAGCGCCCATATGACCGGACATTTTTTTGCCCTTGAATACACGACCAGGAGTCTGGCACTGGCCGATAGAGCCTGGAACGCGGTGGGACACGGAGTTACCGTGGGTATTATCTTGCCCGCGGAAGTTCCAACGCTTGATCGTACCCTGGAAGCCTTTACCTTTGGACTGACCGGTTACATCAACCAGTTGACCAGCGGCGAAGATTTCAGCGTTGATCAGATCGCCGGCCTGGTACTCGCCTTCTTCAAGGCGGAATTCCATTACGGTACGACCAGCGGCAACGTTCGCCTTAGCGAAGTGGCCAGCTTGAGCAGCTGTAACACGCGAAGCACGACGCTCGCCTACAGTGACTTGCACTGCACGATAGCCATCGGTCTCTTCAGTTTTAAACTGGGTGACGCGATTCGGCTCGATCTCAATGACCGTGACCGGAATGGAGACACCTTCTTCGGTGAAAATACGGGTCATACCGCATTTACGACCGACTACACCAATAGTCATGTTGTAAACCTCATGAGTGTACGGGGCTTTCACCCGCTATGGCCGCCCATTTCAGAGCGTTACACGACTAAGACCGAGTCTTAGCCGAGGCTGATCTGCACTTCCACACCGGCCGCAAGATCAAGCTTCATAAGCGCATCAACGGTTTTATCCGTTGGCTGGACGATGTCCAGAACGCGCTTATGAGTACGGATCTCGTACTGGTCACGCGCGTCTTTGTTGACGTGCGGGGAGACCAGAACGGTGAACCGCTCTTTACGGGTAGGCAGTGGAATTGGACCACGCACTTGAGCACCAGTACGTTTCGCGGTTTCCACGATTTCCTGGGTGGATTGGTCGATCAGGCGATGGTCAAAAGCCTTCAACCTGATACGGATTTGCTGATTTTGCATTGGATTTCAGACTCCGGCTGCTATTCCCACCGAGCGCAATACGCCCGTTAAAAGGAGGCGCAATTCTATAGACGGGCCAACCGAGTGTCAACCCAATAAAAAAGCCCCCGCAAGCGGGGGCTTTTTCATCAATCAACGCTTAGGCGATGATTTTGGCTACGACGCCAGCGCCGACGGTACGACCGCCTTCACGAATAGCGAAACGCAGACCATCTTCCATTGCGATGGTTTTGATCAGGGTGACAACCATTTTGATGTTGTCGCCCGGCATTACCATTTCAACGCCTTCCGGCAGTTCGCAGTTACCGGTCACGTCAGTGGTCCGGAAGTAGAACTGTGGACGGTAGCCTTTGAAGAACGGAGTGTGGCGACCGCCTTCTTCTTTGCTCAACACATACACTTCAGCTTCGAAGGTCGTGTGCGGCTTGACCGAACCTGGCTTGACCAGAACCTGGCCACGCTCAACGTCGTCACGCTTGGTGCCGCGCAGCAGCACGCCGCAGTTCTCGCCAGCACGACCTTCGTCGAGCAGCTTACGGAACATCTCAACACCGGTGCAGGTGGTGACAACAGTGTCACGCAGACCAACGATTTCCAGCGAATCCTGAACCTTGACGATACCGCGCTCGATACGGCCAGTTACAACAGTACCGCGACCGGAGATCGAGAATACGTCTTCGATTGGCATCAGGAACGGCTTGTCGATAACACGAATTGGATCTGGGATGTAGCTGTCCAGAGTCTCAACCAGTTTACGAACGGCAGTGGTGCCCATTTCGTTGTCGTCTTGGCCGTTCAGAGCCATCAGAGCGGAACCGATGATGATCGGAGTGTCGTCGCCAGGGAAGTCGTAAGTGCTCAACAGATCGCGCACTTCCATCTCTACCAGTTCCAGCAGCTCAGCGTCGTCAACCATGTCAGCCTTGTTCAGGAAGACAACGATGTACGGAACGCCAACCTGACGGGACAACAGGATGTGCTCACGGGTTTGTGGCATCGGACCATCAGCGGCCGAGCAAACCAGAATAGCGCCGTCCATCTGAGCAGCACCGGTGATCATGTTCTTCACATAGTCAGCGTGACCTGGGCAGTCAACGTGAGCGTAGTGACGGATCAACGAGTTGTATTCAACGTGCGCAGTGTTGATGGTGATACCACGAGCCTTTTCTTCCGGAGCGCTGTCGATTTTGTCGAAAGCAACAGCGGCCGAACCGAAAACTTCGGAGCAGACACGAGTCAGAGCAGCAGTCAGCGTGGTTTTACCGTGGTCAACGTGACCGATGGTGCCAACGTTAACGTGCGGGAGGTCACGTACAAATTTTTCTTTAGCCACGACAATTAACTCCTAGCCTAAAGGGGCTGATTCAGCCTTGTTTTTTGGTAACGGTTTCGACGATATGCGACGGAGCCGTATTGTATTTTTTGAATTCCATAGAGTAGCTTGCGCGACCTTGGGACATGGAGCGAACGTCGGTTGCGTAACCGAACATCTCACCCAACGGAACCTCAGCACGAATCACTTTGCCGGAAACCGTGTCTTCCATACCCAGGATCATGCCGCGACGACGGTTAAGGTCGCCCATCACGTCACCCATATAGTCTTCAGGCGTAACAACCTCTACCGCCATGATCGGCTCAAGCAACTCACCACCGCCCTTCTGGGCCAGTTGCTTGGTCGCCATGGAAGCGGCCACCTTAAACGCCATCTCGTTGGAGTCGACGTCGTGGTAAGAACCGTCAAACACGGTAGCCTTCAGGCCGATCAGCGGATAGCCGGCGACAACGCCGTTCTTCATCTGCTCTTCGATACCCTTCTGGATAGCCGGGATGTATTCCTTAGGAACCACACCACCCACTACTTCGTTCACGAATTGCAGCCCTTCCTGACCTTCGTCAGCAGGCGCAAAACGAATCCAGCAGTGACCAAACTGGCCACGACCGCCGGATTGACGAACGAACTTACCTTCGATTTCACAGTTCTTCGTGATGCGCTCACGATAGGAAACCTGAGGCTTACCGATGTTGGCTTCGACGTTGAACTCACGGCGCATCCGGTCAACCAGGATGTCCAGGTGCAACTCGCCCATGCCGGAGATGATCGTTTGACCAGTCTCTTCATCAGTCTTGACGCGGAAAGATGGATCTTCCTGAGCGAGTTTGCCCAGAGCGACACCCATTTTTTCCTGGTCGTCCTTGGTCTTAGGCTCTACGGCAACCGAAATAACCGGCTCCGGGAAGTCCATACGAACCAGGATGATTGGCTTGTCACCATTGCACAAAGTTTCGCCAGTGGTGACGTCCTTCATGCCGATCAAGGCCGCGATGTCACCAGCGCGCACTTCCTTGATTTCTTCACGGGCGTTTGCGTGCATTTGCACCATACGACCCACGCGCTCTTTCTTGCCTTTGACCGAGTTGATCACGCCGTCGCCGGAGTTCAACACGCCCGAGTAAACACGGACGAAGGTCAAGGTACCCACGAATGGGTCGGTGGCAATTTTGAATGCCAGAGCGGAGAACGGTTCGCTGTCATCTGCATGACGCTCCAGCTCGATAGTCTCGTCATCCGGGTCAGTACCCTTGATGGCAGGAATATCAACAGGTGCAGGCAGGTAATCGATAACGGCGTCGAGAACCAGGGGAACACCCTTGTTCTTGAAGGAAGAACCGCAAACAGCCAGAACGATCTCACCAGCGATAGTACGCTGACGCAGAGCGGCCTTGATTTCCTCGTTGGTGATTTCTTCACCTTCGAGGTACTTGTTCATCAGCTCATCGCTGGATTCGGCCGCTGCCTGCACCATGTTGTCACGCCACTCGTCAGCCAATTCCTGCAATTCAGCAGGGATAGGCTCGCGACGAGGAACCATGCCTTTGTCAGCATCATTCCAGTAGACAGCTTCCATGGACATCAGATCGATCTGACCCTGGAAGTTGTCTTCGGAACCGATAGCCAACTGGATTGGCACCGGGGTGTGACCCAGACGCTTTTTGATCTGTTCGATCACGCGCAGGAAGTTCGCACCAGCACGGTCCATCTTGTTTACGTAAACAAGACGTGGAACGCCGTACTTGTTGGCCTGACGCCAAACGGTTTCCGACTGAGGCTCAACGCCCGAGGTACCACAAAACACAACGACCGCGCCGTCGAGAACACGCAGGGAACGCTCAACTTCAATGGTGAAGTCAACGTGGCCCGGGGTGTCGATGACGTTGAAGCGGTATTGGTCTTTGTGCTGCTTCTCGGAACCCTGCCAGAAGGCGGTAATAGCAGCAGAAGTAATGGTAATACCACGCTCCTGCTCCTGAACCATCCAGTCTGTGGTCGCGGCGCCGTCATGCACCTCGCCCATCTTGTGACTTTTGCCAGTGTAAAAAAGGACGCGCTCAGTGGTGGTGGTTTTACCAGCATCCACGTGAGCAACGATACCAATGTTACGGTAGCGATTAATCGGTGTTGTACGAGCCATAAAGCCCTCGCAAAATTAGTGACGCTAAAATTAGAAGCGGTAGTGCGAGAAAGCTTTGTTAGCTTCAGCCATACGGTGCACGTCTTCACGCTTCTTAACTGCAGCACCTTTACCTTCAGCAGCGTCCAACAATTCGCCAGCCAAACGCAGGGCCATAGACTTCTCGCCGCGCTTACGGGCGAAGTCTACCAACCAGCGCATTGCCAGAGCGTTACGACGGGACGGACGAACTTCGACCGGAACCTGGTAAGTAGCACCGCCTACACGGCGCGACTTTACTTCGACCAGCGGAGCGATGGCGTCGAGAGCTTTCTCGAAGATTTCCAGGGGATCGCTGTTCTTGCGTTCTTTAACCTTGTCCAGCGCGCCATAAACGATACGCTCGGCAACGGCTTTCTTGCCGCTTTCCATAACGTGGTTCATGAACTTGGCCAGGATTTGGCTTCCGTATTTTGGATCGTCAAGCACTTCGCGCTTGGCTGCTACGCGTCTTCTTGGCATGGATAAGCCCTCAAACGGTCTTCAGGTTCGCTCGGAATCGGTCCCCTTTCGGGACGCCTCCGACCTTACTCTTATCGACTCAGAAAAATAGAAAATCAGTTTTTACAAAAAGCCACTACTACTTAGGCTTCTTGGTACCGTACTTCGAGCGACCCTGGTTACGACCTTTAACGCCGGAAGTATCCAAAGAACCGCGCACGGTGTGATAACGAACACCTGGCAAGTCTTTTACACGACCGCCGCGGATCAGTACCACGCTGTGCTCTTGCAGGTTGTGGCCTTCACCGCCGATGTACGAGGAAACCTCGAAACCGTTGGTCAGACGCACACGGCATACTTTACGCAGTGCCGAGTTAGGTTTTTTCGGCGTGGTGGTATACACACGGGTGCATACGCCACGACGTTGCGGGCAGTTCTGCAGCGCAGGCACGTCGGATTTCTCGACGATACGCTTACGCGGCTGACGTACCAGCTGGTTGATAGTTGCCATCTACTAGCTCCACTGTTGTCTTGCGACGCTATTGTCTTGCAAGAAAAGCAAAATGGCAGGAACGAATTCCCGCCAAATTTAGGGGTACAAGAGTCTAAAGAGGATCTTGCCCCCAGTCAAGGCAAGGCCCCAACCTCCCCGCTTATCCAATCTCGACAAATTGTCTCGATTCGATTAGCGGAGAGGCCGGGGCCCCACGCTTATTTACTGCAGAACTCAGTTACCGCTCGAGTTCAGTGCTTCGGTCAGTGCAGCTTCCACTTCACTGGCGCTTACGCGCAACGGTTTGTCCGCTTCACGGCGACGCTTGCGCTCGCTGTGATAAGCCAGACCGGTACCGGCCGGGATCAGACGACCCACGACTACGTTTTCTTTCAGGCCGCGCAGGTAATCGCGCTTGCCGGTTACCGCCGCCTCGGTCAGTACGCGAGTGGTTTCCTGGAAGGAAGCCGCCGAGATGAACGATTCGGTGGACAACGACGCCTTGGTGATACCCAACAGCACGCGAGTGAACTTGGAAACGAATTTCTCGTCGCCCGCCAGACGCTCGTTCTCTACCAGAACGTGAGTCAATTCCATCTGGTCGCCCTTGATGAAAGTGGAATCGCCGGATTCAGCGATTTCAACTTTACGCAGCATCTGACGCAGGATGGTCTCGATGTGCTTGTCGTTGATTTTCACGCCCTGCAGACGATAAACGTCCTGGATCTCGTTCACGATGTACTTGGCCAGCGCACTCACACCCAGCAGACGCAGGATGTCGTGTGGATCGCTTGGGCCGTCGGAGATAACTTCGCCGCGGTTTACCTGTTCGCCTTCGAAGACGTTCAGGTGACGCCACTTCGGAATCAGTTCTTCGTACGGATCGCTACCGTCGTTCGGGGTAATGACCAGACGGCGCTTGCCTTTGGTCTCTTTACCGAACGCGATGGTGCCGCTGACTTCAGCCAGAATCGAGGCTTCTTTCGGACGACGGGCTTCGAACAAGTCGGCAACACGCGGCAGACCACCGGTAATGTCGCGAGTTTTCGAAGTTTCTTGCGGGATACGAGCGATAACATCACCGATCGCGATTTTCGCACCGTCCGCCACGCCGACCAGGGCGTTGGCAGGCAGGAAGTACTGAGCAATTACGTCGGTACCCGGCAGCAAGAGATCCTTGCCGTTGTCATCAACCATCTTCACAGCAGGACGGATATCTTTACCGGCAGCTGGACGGTCTTTGGCGTCGAGTACTTCAATGTTGGTCATACCGGTCAATTCGTCAGTCTGACGCTTGATCGTGATGCCTTCTTCCATGCCCACGTAGGTCACGGTACCTTTCATTTCGGTAACGATTGGGTGAGTGTGCGGATCCCACTTGGCCACGATTGCGCCAGCGTCGACCTTGTCACCTTCCTTAACCGAAATCACAGCACCGTACGGCAGCTTGTAACGCTCACGCTCACGACCGAAGTCATCAGCGATTGCCAGCTCACCGGAACGGGACACAGCAACCAGGCAACCATCCACTCGCTCAACGTGCTTCAGGTTATGCAGACGGACGGTACCGCCATTCTTCACCTGAACGCTGTCTGCAGCAGAGGTCCGGCTTGCCGCACCACCGATGTGGAACGTACGCATGGTCAGCTGGGTACCCGGCTCACCGATGGACTGGGCAGCGATAACGCCGACCGCTTCACCGATGTTCACCTGGTGACCACGAGCCAAGTCACGGCCGTAGCACTTGGCGCAAATGCCGTAGCGCGTTTCACAGCTGATAGGCGAACGCACGATCACTTCATCGATGCTGTTCAGCTCGATGAACTCAACCCACTTCTCGTCTACCAGCGTGCCTGCGGGAACGATGATTTCTTCGGTCCCCGGCTTGTACACGTCACGAGCAATAACACGACCCAATACGCGCTCACCCAACGGCTCAACAACGTCACCGCCTTCAATGTGCGGAGTCATTACCAGGCCATGTTCGGTGCCGCAATCGATCTCGGTCACAACCAGATCCTGCGCCACGTCCACCAGACGACGAGTCAGGTAACCGGAGTTCGCAGTTTTCAACGCGGTATCCGCCAAACCTTTACGAGCACCGTGAGTGGAGATGAAGTACTGAAGTACGCTCAAACCTTCACGGAAGTTCGCAGTAATCGGCGTTTCAATGATGGAACCGTCCGGCTTGGCCATCAGGCCACGCATACCGGCGAGCTGACGGATCTGCGCAGCAGAACCCCGTGCGCCCGAGTCGGCCATCATGTACATCGAGTTGAAGGACTCTTGGTCGACTTCGACGCCATGACGGTCGATGACTTTCTCTTTCGAGAGGTTGGCCATCATCGCCTTGGAAACTTCGTCGTTCGCCTTGGACCAAAGGTCGATCACTTTGTTGTACTTCTCGCCCTGGGTTACCAGGCCGGAGGCGTACTGACTTTCGATCTCTTTCACTTCATCAGTGGCAGCACTGATGATGCGGGCTTTTTCATCAGGGATAACGAAGTCGTTAACACCGATGGAAACGCCGGAAATGGTCGAATAGGCAAAACCGGTGTACATCAACTGGTCAGCGAAGATCACGGTCTCTTTCAAACCAACCACGCGGTAGCATTGGTTGATCAGCTTGGAGATCGCCTTTTTCTTCATCGGCTGGTTGACGACGTCGTACGACAGGCCAGGTGGAACAACCTGGAACAACAGCGCACGGCCGACAGTGGTGTCGACGATACGGGTGTTCTTGACGCTGCCACCATCACGATCGTTGACGGTTTCGTTGATCCGCACTTTGACCTTGGCGTGCAGTGCGGCTTCGCCGGCACGGAACACACGGTCAACTTCCTGCAGGTCCGCGAACACACGACCTTCGCCCTTGGCGTTGATCGCTTCACGAGTCATGTAGTACAGACCCAATACAACGTCCTGCGACGGAACGATGATTGGCTCACCGTTGGCTGGCGACAGAATGTTGTTGGTCGACATCATCAACGCACGCGCTTCCAACTGGGCTTCCAGTGTCAGCGGCACGTGCACGGCCATTTGGTCGCCGTCGAAGTCGGCGTTGTACGCAGCACAGACCAGAGGGTGCAGCTGGATAGCCTTACCTTCGATCAGTACTGGTTCAAACGCCTGGATACCCAGACGGTGAAGGGTCGGTGCACGGTTGAGGAGAACCGGGTGTTCGCGAATGACTTCAGCGAGAACGTCCCAAACTTCCGGCAGCTCGCGCTCGACCATCTTCTTGGCAGCTTTGATGGTGGTAGCGAGACCACGCATTTCCAGCTTGCCGAAAATGAACGGCTTGAACAGCTCGAGAGCCATTTTCTTCGGCAGACCGCACTGGTGCAGACGCAGGGTCGGACCTACGGTAATTACCGAACGGCCGGAGTAGTCAACACGCTTACCGAGCAAGTTCTGACGGAAACGACCTTGTTTACCCTTGATCATGTCAGCCAGGGATTTCAGAGGACGCTTGTTGGAACCGGTGATAGCGCGGCCACGACGACCGTTGTCGAGCAGTGCGTCGACGGCTTCCTGCAACATACGCTTTTCGTTGCGCACGATGATGTCCGGAGCGGACAGATCAAGCAGGCGCTTCAAGCGGTTGTTACGGTTGATCACTCGACGATACAGATCGTTGAGGTCGGAAGTCGCGAAGCGACCGCCATCCAGCGGGACCAATGGACGCAGATCTGGCGGCAGAACCGGCAGAACGGTCAGCACCATCCACTCTGGAAGGTTGCCGGAACCCTGGAAGGCTTCCATCAACTTCAGACGCTTGGACAACTTCTTGATTTTGGTTTCGGAGTTGGTTTGCGGAATTTCTTCGCGCAGACGGCCAATCTCGTGTTCCAGATCGATAGCGTGCAGCAGTTCGCGGACAGCTTCGGCACCCATGCGGGCATCGAAATCGTCGCCGAACTCTTCCAGCGCTTCGAAGTACTGCTCGTCGTTGAGCAGTTGACCTTTTTCAAGGGTGGTCATGCCTGGATCGATAACGACATAGCTCTCGAAGTAGAGAACGCGTTCGATATCACGCAGGGTCATGTCCATCAGCAAACCGATACGCGACGGCAGCGATTTCAGGAACCAGATGTGGGCAACTGGCGAGGCCAGTTCGATGTGCGCCATGCGCTCACGACGAACTTTAGCCAGCGCAACTTCAACGCCGCACTTCTCGCAGATCACACCACGGTGCTTCAAGCGCTTGTACTTACCGCACAGGCACTCGTAATCCTTTACCGGGCCAAAGATCTTGGCGCAGAACAGGCCGTCACGCTCAGGTTTGAACGTACGGTAGTTGATGGTTTCCGGCTTTTTAACTTCACCGAAGGACCACGAACGGATCATCTCAGGCGATGCCAACCCAATACGGATGGCGTCGAACTCTTCGACTTGACCCTGGTTTTTCAGCAAATTCAGTAGGTCTTTCAAGGCCTTTCCTCCTGGCGGAGCAGAGAGCGGGCAATCCTGCCCCGCTCTCGATTCGCGTCACGTGTTATTCGGTTTCCAGATCGATATCGATGCCGAGGGAACGAATTTCCTTGATCAATACGTTGAAGGACTCGGGCATGCCCGGCTCCATACGGTGATCGCCGTCCACGATGTTTTTGTACATCTTGGTCCGGCCGTTCACATCGTCCGACTTCACTGTGAGCATTTCTTGCAGAGTGTAAGCAGCACCGTATGCTTCCAGTGCCCAGACCTCCATCTCCCCGAAACGCTGACCACCGAACTGTGCCTTACCACCCAGCGGCTGCTGGGTAACCAGGCTGTACGAACCGGTAGAACGAGCGTGCATCTTGTCGTCTACCAAGTGGTTCAGCTTCAGCATGTACATGTAGCCAACAGTAACCGGGCGCTCGAACTTGTTGCCGGTACGGCCGTCAGTCAGCTGCATCTGGCCGCTTTCTGGCAGATCTGCCAGTTTCAGCATGGCCTTGATTTCGCTTTCCTTGGCGCCGTCGAACACTGGAGTGGCCATTGGCACGCCGCCACGCAGGTTCTTCGCCAGATCCAGAATTTCCTGGTCGGAGAAGCTATCCAGATCTTCGTTACGACCGCCGATCTGGTTGTAGATCTCGTCGAGGAATTTACGAAGCTCAGCGACTTTGCGCTGCTCTTCGATCATCCGGTTGATCTTCTCGCCCAAGCCTTTAGCCGCGAGGCCCAGGTGGGTTTCAAGGATCTGACCAACGTTCATACGCGAAGGTACGCCCAACGGGTTGAGGACGACGTCGACCGGGGTGCCATTGGCATCGTGCGGCATGTCTTCAACCGGCATG
The DNA here is from genome assembly GCF_054898165.1 of Pseudomonas sp. Hz4. Lineage (NCBI taxonomy): Bacteria > Pseudomonadati > Pseudomonadota > Gammaproteobacteria > Pseudomonadales > Pseudomonadaceae > Pseudomonas > Pseudomonas sp. Hz4. The sequence continues at coordinate 5,511,093 of NZ_CM142719.1, forward strand.
ATCACAGAGACCACACCTTTGTTACCGTGACGACCTGCCATCTTGTCGCCCGGCTGGATGCGGCGACGGATTGCCAGGTAAACCTTGACGATTTTCAGCACGCCTGGAGCCAGGTCATCGCCCTGCTGCAGTTTGCGCTTCTTGTCTTCGAACTTGTCGTCCAGCAGACGGCGGCGATCAACGATGTAGGCCTGAGCCTTCTCGAGCTGCTCATTCAGAGCATCTTCAGCCATGCGCAGTTTGAACCACTGACCATGCTCAAGACCGTCGAGAACTTCGTCGGTGATTTCCTGACCTTTCTTCAGACCGGCGCCACCTTCGGCTTTGCGGCCGACCAGAGCGGAACGCAGACGTTCGAAAGTGGCGCCTTCAACGATACGGAACTCTTCGTTCAGATCCTTGCGGATCTCGTCGAGTTGAGTCTTCTCGATGGACAGAGCACGAGCATCACGCTCGACGCCGTCACGGGTGAAGACCTGTACGTCGATGACAGTGCCCTTGGTGCCGGTAGGCACGCGCAGGGAGGTGTCTTTAACGTCGCTGGCTTTTTCACCGAAGATGGCACGCAACAGCTTCTCTTCCGGAGTCAGCTGGGTCTCGCCTTTCGGAGTGACTTTACCGACCAGAATGTCGCCTGCGCCAACTTCGGCACCTACATAAACGATACCGGCTTCGTCCAGCTTGTTCAGCGCAGCTTCACCCACGTTCGGGATGTCTGCAGTGATTTCCTCTGGCCCAAGCTTGGTGTCACGTGCCACACAGGTCAGTTCCTGAATGTGGATCGTGGTAAAGCGATCTTCTTGAACAACTCGTTCCGACAGGCAGATGGAGTCTTCGAAGTTGTAACCGTTCCAGGCCATGAACGCGATGCGCATGTTCTGACCCAGTGCCAGTTCACCCATGTCGGTGGACGGGCCGTCAGCCATGATGTCGCTGCGCTGAACCCGATCACCTTTACGCACCAGCGGACGCTGGTTGATGCAGGTGTTCTGGTTGGAGCGGGTGTATTTGGTCAGGTTGTAGATGTCGACACCAGCTTCGCCGGTTTCAACTTCGTCATCAGCAACACGAACCACGATACGGCTGGCATCAACGGAGTCGATCACGCCGCCACGACGAGCCACGACGCAAACGCCGGAGTCACGAGCTACGTTACGCTCCATGCCGGTACCGACCAGCGGCTTGTCAGCGCGCAGGGTTGGTACAGCTTGACGCTGCATGTTCGAACCCATCAACGCACGGTTGGCGTCATCGTGCTCCAGGAACGGGATCAACGACGCTGCAACCGAAACTACCTGCTTCGGAGAAACGTCCATCAAGGTGACGTCTTCCGGCGCCTTGACGGTGAACTCGTTCAAGTGACGAACAGCTACCAGCTCGTCGATCAGCATTTTCTTGTCGTTCATCGTGGCCGAAGCCTGAGCGATCACGTGATCAGCTTCTTCGATGGCGGACAGGAACACGATCTCGTCGGTGACCAGAGCATCTTTCACCACACGGTACGGGCTTTCGAGGAAGCCGTACTGGTTGGTGCGCGCATAGGCGGCCAAGGAGTTGATCAGGCCAATGTTCGGACCTTCCGGCGTTTCAATCGGGCATACACGACCGTAGTGAGTCGGGTGTACGTCACGAACTTCAAAGCCGGCACGCTCACGAGTCAAACCGCCAGGGCCGAGTGCAGATACACGACGCTTGTGGGTGATCTCAGACAGCGGGTTGTTCTGGTCCATGAACTGGGAAAGCTGGCTGGAACCGAAGAACTCTTTCACTGCCGCAGCCACTGGCTTGGCGTTGATCAAGTCTTGCGGCATCAAGCCTTCGCTTTCAGCCATCGACAGACGCTCTTTGACCGCACGCTCAACACGTACCAGGCCAACGCGGAACTGGTTCTCGGCCATTTCGCCTACGCAGCGAACACGACGGTTACCCAGGTGGTCGATGTCATCGACGATGCCTTTACCGTTACGGATGTCGACCAGAGTCTTCAAGACCGCGACGATGTCTTCTTTGCACAACACGCCCGAACCTTCGATCTCGGTACGACCGATACGACGGTTGAACTTCATCCGGCCGACCGCAGACAGATCATAGCGCTCAGGGCTGAAGAACAGGTTGTTGAACAGAGTCTCGGCAGCGTCTTTGGTTGGCGGCTCGCCCGGACGCATCATGCGATAGATCTCGACCAGCGCTTCCAATTGGTTGCTGGTGGAATCGATCTTCAGAGTGTCGGAGACGAACGGACCGCAGTCGATATCGTTGGTGTACAGAGTTTCGATGCGAACAATCTGGGATTTGGCGATTTTGGCCAGGATCTCGGTGTTCAGCTCGGTGTTGCACTCTGCCAGGATTTCGCCGGTTGCCGGATGCACGATGACCTTGGCGGTAGTGCGACCCAGGACGTAGTCCAGAGGCACTTGCAGCTCTTTGATCCCGGCTTTTTCCAGTTGGTTGATATGGCGAGCAGTGATACGACGACCCTGCTCGACAATAACCTTGCCTTTGTCATCCAGGATATCGATGGCAGCGATTTCACCACGCAGGCGCTGAGGCACCAGTTCCAGATTGAGGTTTTCACCCTGCACATGGAAGACGTTGGTGGTGTAGAAAGCGTCGAGCACTTCTTCAGTGGTATAGCCGAGCGCGCGCAGCAGTACCGATGCAGGCAGCTTACGACGACGGTCGATACGCACGAATACGCAGTCTTTCGGGTCGAACTCGAAGTCCAGCCACGAACCGCGATAAGGAATGATGCGCGCGGAGTACAGCAGTTTGCCGGAGCTGTGCGTCTTGCCACGGTCGTGGTCGAAGAACACGCCCGGGGAACGGTGCAACTGGGAAACGATTACACGCTCGGTACCGTTGATTACGAAGGTACCGTTCTCAGTCATCAGGGGGATTTCACCCATGTAGACTTCTTGCTCTTTGATGTCCTTGATCGCTTTGTTCGACGATTCTTTGTCGAAAATGATCAGGCGCACTTTTACCCGCAAAGGGACGGCGTAAGTTACACCGCGCAATACGCATTCTTTGACATCAAATGCCGGTTCGCCCAGGCGATAACCGACGTACTCCAGCGCAGCATTGCCGGAGTAGCTGATGATCGGGAAAACAGATTTGAAGGCCGCATGCAGGCCCACGTCGCGGAACTGATCTTTAGTCGCTCCCGCTTGCAAGAATTCACGATACGAATCCAGCTGGATGGCCAGGAGGTAAGGCACATCCATGACGTCCGGCAACTTGCTAAAGTCCTTGCGGATACGTTTTTTCTCAGTATATGAGTAAGCCATCAGCGTTCCCCAGCTTGGTCACCTGCTTGTTTGGCCCCTCCCGACGGGAGCAGCCAGAAAATCGTGCAAACCCCATGGTTTGCGCCACCGCATCGGTGGTTACAGCTCGTTACCAGCACCGACCCAGTCGGCTGCCAATAACGGAAAAAGGCCGGTGGCAAGAGCCACCAGCCATCAGCCTTTCGCTTAACGCTCGGGCTGGAGACGCAAAGTCGATGCTTACTTCAGCTCGACTTTAGCGCCTGCTTCTTCCAAGACAGCCTTGGCTTTGTCAGCTGCGTCTTTAGAAACAGCTTCCAGAACCATGCCTGGGCAGCCGTCAACTACAGCCTTGGCTTCTTTCAAGCCCAGACCGGTCAGCTCACGTACAGCCTTGATCACGTTAACTTTCTTCTCGCCAGTCTCAACCAGATTGACGTTGAATTCAGTTTGCTCTTCAGCAACAGCAGCAACAGCAGCTGGACCAGCGGAAGCAGCGGCAGCGGAAACGCCGAACTTCTCTTCCATTGCTTTGATCAGTTCAACGATTTCCAGAACGGATTTTTCGCCGATTGCTTCGATGATTTGGTCGTTAGTCAGAGACATGACTATAAATTCCTGTATTGGGGTGACAGCCTACGCGGCCATCGAAATAAACAATAAACGCTGAAAGGAGTCGCTCAGCCTTAGGCTGCAACAGCTTCTTTCTGGTCGCGAAGGGCCGCCAGAGTACGAGCCAATTTGCTGGTTGCGCCTTGAATCACGCTCATCAGCTGAGAAATTGCTTCGTCACGGGTCGGCAGGCTTGCCAGTACGTCGATCTGATTAGCTGCGAGGTACTTGCCCTCGAACGCAGCTGCCTTGATCTCGAACTTATCCTGACCTTTGGCGAATTCCTTGAACAAACGGGCAGCAGCGCCAGGATGTTCGTTGGAGAACGCGATCAAGGTCGGGCCGGTGAACACGTCGTTGAGAACACTGTATTCAGTGTCAGCAACAGCGCGCTTGAGCAGGGTGTTACGTACAACACGTACGTATACGCCAGCTTCACGAGCCTCTTTACGGAGTCCGGTCATCGCGCTTACTGTTACGCCACGGGCATCAGCCACGACAGCGGACAGAGCGACTTTGGCAGCCTCGTTGACTTCAGCGACGATGGCCTTCTTGTCTTCGAGTTTAATTGCCACGGGTTTAACTCCTGCTTGTTACCGTTTCATCCAGCCGAAGCCGAATGTCGTTTTGGTGTCTGATTCGGTAAGGAACCGGGAGCACCATCTGCGTAGGCTTGAGGTTTAAGACTTGCGTCGCCTACGGTCTTGGATAGCCCCCGCCAGGCAGGGACCCCAATCTTTCAATTGGCGCAATCGCTTGCGCCAATTTTTGTCTTACGCTTCCAGCGAACCTTGGTCGATGACCAGGCCCGGGCCCATGGTGGTGCTCAGGGTGATGCGTTTGACATAAATGCCTTTCGAGGAAGCCGGCTTGATACGCTTCAGATCAGAGATCAGGGCTTCAACGTTTTCCTTCAGCTTGACGGCATCAAAGCCGACTTTGCCAACGGAGGTGTGAATGATGCCGTTTTTGTCGGTGCGATAACGAACCTGACCAGCCTTGGCGTTTTTAACCGCAGTAGCTACGTCCGGGGTTACGGTGCCGACTTTAGGGTTAGGCATCAGGCCACGTGGACCGAGGATCTGACCCAACTGACCGACAACGCGCATTGCATCCGGAGATGCGATAACTACGTCGAAGTTCAGGTTGCCGGCTTTCATTTCGGCAGCCAGGTCGTCCATACCTACACGGTCAGCGCCGGCAGCCAGAGCGGCCTCGGCAGCTGGACCCTGGGTGAACACAGCAACGCGAACGGTCTTGCCAGTGCCGTGTGGCAGCACAGTAGCGCTACGAACGACCTGGTCGGATTTACGCGGGTCAACACCCAGATTTACAGCAACGTCGAACGACTCGCTGAACTTGACAGTCGACAGCTCAGCCAGCAGAGCAGCAGCGTCTACAAAGTTGTAGGACTTGCCTGCTTCGATTTTGCCGGCGATAGCCTTTTGGCGCTTGGTCAGCTTAGCCATTACACACCCTCCACGTTAAGGCCCATGCTACGAGCAGAACCGGCGATAGTACGCACGGCTGCGTCCATATCAGCTGCAGTCAGATCCGCGTTTTTGGTTTTCGCGATTTCTTCCAGCTGAGCACGAGTCACAGTGCCAACCTTAACGGTGTTCGGACGAGCGGAACCGCTAGTCAGACCAGCAGCCTTCTTCAGCAGAACCGAAGCAGGGGTAGACTTGGTTTCGAAAGTGAAGCTACGGTCGCTATAGACAGTGATGATTACTGGAGTCGGCAGACCTGGCTCAATACCCTGAGTACGGGCGTTGAAAGCCTTGCAGAATTCCATGATATTCACGCCGTGCTGACCCAGTGCAGGACCAACAGGTGGGCTTGGGTTAGCCTGAGCGGCTTTCACTTGTAGCTTGATGTAAGCGGTAATCTTCTTGGCCATGAGGCACTCCAATTACGGGTTCGAACGCCTCGAAAGGCTCCCCGGTTACTTGCGCGTTTATCCCAGTGACGACAAAACCCCACAGCCTAGGGCTGCGGGGTTGGGATGCTTGCTCAGCTAGACCTTTTCGACCTGGCTGAACTCTAACTCTACCGGAGTAGAGCGACCGAAAATGAGCACCGCCACTTGGATCCGGCTCTTTTCGTAGTTAACCTCTTCGACCGTGCCAGTAAAGTCGGCAAACGGTCCGTCGTTGACACGTACCGACTCACCTGGCTCGAACAACGTCTTCGGCTTCGGCTTGTCGCTACCATCAGCAACGCGACGCAGAATCGCTTCTGCCTCTTTATCTGTGATTGCCGCGGGCTTATCAGCGGTACCGCCAATGAAACCCATCACCCGAGGAGTATCCTTGACCAAGTGCCAAGTACCCTCATTCATATCCATCTGAACCAGCACATAACCTGGGAAGAACTTGCGCTCGCTTTTGCGTTTCTGGCCATTACGCATTTCAACCACTTCTTCAGTGGGAACCAGAATTTCGCCAAAGCCATCTTCCATGCCAGCCAGCTTTACGCGCTCTACCAACGAGCGCATGACATGCTTCTCGTAACCGGAGTAAGCATGCACAACGTACCAACGCTTAGCCACGGGACACCCTTAGCCGACAATCAAGGAAACAAGCCAGCCGAGCAGGGAATCAAGCCCCCACAACAGCAACGCCATAACCAGAACAACAGCCACAACAATCAACGTGGTCTGCGTGGTTTCTTGGCGAGTTGGCCATACGACTTTACGAATCTCGGTGCGTGCTTCCTTAACCAGTACAAAGAAAGACTTGCCCTTGACTGTTTGCAGGCCTACAAAGGCAGCTACAGCAGCAATGACAAGCAAAGCAAGTACGCGGTACAGGATCGGCGAAGCAGAGTAATACTGATTGCCAACAACGCCAACAACCACCAAAGCGACTACTACTAGCCACTTGAGCAGATCGAAGCGAGAGCCTTGAGCTTCAGCTTTAGGAGTCATCTATGAAGATCCTGTGAAAAGAAAGCCAGACACACCAAGTGAATCTGGCAGGTCAGGAGGGAATCGAACCCCCAACCTACGGTTTTGGAGACCGTCGCTCTGCCAATTGAGCTACTGACCTAAAACAAAATCAGGCCGACCATTATGCCGGCCCGAAAAAGACATTACAACAACTTACTCGATAACCTTAGCCACGACACCAGCACCGACGGTACGACCGCCTTCACGGATAGCGAAACGCAGACCATCTTCCATTGCGATGGTTTTGATCAGAGTGACGGTCATTTGGACGTTGTCACCTGGCATCACCATTTCAACACCTTCTGGCAGCTCGCAGTTACCAGTCACATCAGTAGTACGAAAGTAGAACTGTGGACGGTAGCCCTTGAAGAATGGCGTATGACGACCACCTTCTTCCTTGCTCAGAACGTAAACCTCAGCAGTGAACTTGGTATGCGGCTTGACGGTGCCTGGCTTGACCAGAACTTGGCCACGCTCAACATCGTCACGCTTGGTACCGCGCAGCAAAACGCCGCAGTTCTCACCAGCACGACCTTCGTCGAGCAGCTTGCGAAACATCTCAACACCAGTGCAAGTAGTTTTGACAGTGTCACGAAGACCCACAATCTCAACTTCTTCTTGAATGCGGACAATGCCACGCTCAACACGACCAGTCACAACAGTACCGCGACCGGAGATCGAGAATACGTCCTCGATCGGCATCAGGAACGGCTTATCAATAGCGCGTTCAGGCTGCGGAATGTAGCTATCCAGAGTCTCGACCAACTTCTTGACGGCAGTGGTACCCATCTCGTTATCGTCTTGACCGTTCAGCGCCATCAGCGCCGAACCAATGATGATCGGAGTGTCATCACCTGGGAAATCGTACGTGCTCAGCAGGTCGCGCACTTCCATCTCAACCAGCTCCAGCAACTCAGCGTCGTCAACCATATCAGCCTTGTTCAGGAAGACAACGATGTACGGAACGCCAACCTGGCGCGACAGCAGGATATGCTCACGGGTTTGCGGCATCGGACCATCAGCGGCCGAGCAAACCAGAATCGCACCATCCATCTGCGCAGCACCGGTAATCATGTTTTTTACGTAGTCAGCGTGACCAGGACAGTCAACGTGTGCGTAGTGACGCACGGCCGAATCGTATTCAACGTGAGCGGTGTTGATGGTAATGCCACGAGCTTTTTCTTCAGGGGCGCTATCGATCTTGTCGAAGTCGACCCTTGCCGAACCGAAAACCTCGGAGCAGACACGGGTCAAAGCAGCAGTCAAAGTGGTTTTACCGTGGTCGACGTGACCAATGGTACCAACGTTGACATGCGGCTTATTACGCTCGAACTTTTCCTTAGCCATCGAAATCACCCCTAGCAGAAGAACTAAGCAGGCCAAACAAACCATTAAAACAAAGGCAGATATTTTCATATCTGCCTTGTCATATGGAGCTCTTGAGCGGATTCGAACCGCTGACCTCACCCTTACCAAGGGTGTGCTCTACCAACTGAGCTACAAGAGCGTAACACTTTGCAGGATCTGTAAACTTGGAGCGGGTAGCGGGAATCGAACCCGCATCATCAGCTTGGAAGGCTGAGGTTCTACCACTAAACTATACCCGCGGAGCTTGCAGCTCTCGCTAAAAATGGTGGAGGGGGAAGGATTCGAACCTTCGAAGTCGTAGACGTCAGATTTACAGTCTGATCCCTTTGGCCGCTCGGGAACCCCTCCTAAGCGAGCCGGCATTCTATATCATGCCAGCCTTCTGTCAAGCATTTTCTCATTAAAAACCTGAGGTTAGCTGCGTTGACATCGCTTCGCACCGTTAACCGCTAAAGGTCTTCACTGCGAAGCGGGCGCCATTCTATGCAAACTATTCGGCGGGTGCAACCCCCTCGCACGGCATTATTTTATGTTTTAACTCATTGAATTCTCTAGAAAGGTTTTTCAGCTGCGAGTCATCCAGCCAACGCCGGCTTTCTGGTGCCACACGCACCCAGTAACCATCAGACTCGGCGGGGGGCCTCAGCAAGGACTCAAACTTGATTTCCATGCCACTCAATCGCCGCTCAACCGCCTGAGCCGCCTCCTGACGAGTAAAACCGCCAAGATAGAGGCATCCATCGCCTGCCTGGGCAGGCTTTCCTTTATCACGAGCCGCGCCATTCGCCTCACTCAACAAGCGAATGTCCTGCTGCGACCCCCGATACAAACTCAAAGGGGTTACATCCTTTGCACGCAGAGGAGCCTCTTGTTGGTGCCAGATGTAATAGAACACGTTGAGAACAAGCAGCAACAGAAACAACCAACGCATAGAAACCTCAGGACAAGGGGCATGCCATAGCCAAGCCTACAAACACCAGATCGGGAACCATCCTGGCCTCAGGCACGATTTCGGAAACCAAGTTTGCATCTCCTCCAGTAAGGAACACAGCAAAATCATCCCCCCAATAGCTACGCGCCAACTCTAGCTGTGTCAGGACAAAACCTCTCAGCATCAACGAGCATCCCCGCTCGACTGCCTCGACAGTTGTACGACCAGGAATAAGACTTTCCAGAGCGCGCTCGGCGGCTAGATCCCCATAACGAATTCTACGGGTATGGGTACGCAACTGGTTTCGCATCAGCGGCATACCCGGGCATATAAATCCTCCGAGATGCTCGCCATCCCTGGCGATAAAGTCCGCAGTAACAGCCGTACCAAAATCAAGCACAAGGCACGAGCCCGAGGCCAGATGAAATCCCCCAAGCATCGCCAGCCAACGGTCGAGCCCTAACCGCTCGAACTCGTCATAGCCATTACGAACCCCCGACATTTCGCGGGACGGTGCAGCACATACCACCGACACACGATAAGCTTCTGTCAGTAGCGAAATCAGTGCATTGGTTTCTTCGGCGGTCCTGACACTGACCAGCCGACAAAACTTGAGAGCGAGCCCCTTGAGCGTTTTCAAGCTCTCCAGCAAAGCGAGATCTGAATCAACGACGCCCTCGCCAACCACCCGCCGAACATCCGCATCGAGCACACGCCACTTGATGAAACTGTTTCCGCAGTCGAGCTCAAGAATCATCACGCAACCTCAGACTGAGCTCACCACCACTAAAGACTTTTTCCACACCACCCACCTTCAAGCGCAGAGCACCCTGACTATCAATACCCAGCACTTCGCCATCTATTTGGTTAACACCGGCAATCAACGACACGGCCCGCCCCTGCCAGAGATGATTTTGCTCCCACTCTGCCTGGATAGCTGAAAATCCGTCGACTTGATGACGACACAGATACTCCTGGAGCATCGCGCCTAACTCGCCCACCAAGTGATTTCGGTCAAACACCTTACCCGACTCGAGCCGCATGGACGTCCACTGCTGATCTACCTCATCGGTAATCTGCATGTTCACATTAATTCCCACACCCAGAACAACGTGACACACATCGGCAGGATCCCCCACCAGCTCGAGCAGTATCCCGGCAATCTTTTTCTGACCGACCAGAACATCGTTGGGCCACTTCAATCCAGCCCCCGAAACACCGAGTTTTCGCAATGCCTGCATCACGGCGAGCCCAACAACAAGACTCAAGCCTTCCAGCTGACGCATTCCACCTTCAATACGCAGCACAAGGCTGTAATAGATGTTTTCCGCAAATGGGCTCGCCCACTTTCGCCCACGCCGCCCGCGACCTGCTGTTTGCCGCTCAGCAAGCACCAGAAACGGTGCAGCCTGACCTCGCTCTATTGCACGCAGAGCCTCGGCATTAGTGGAGTCGATTGAATCGAAGACCAGGACGGGCCAATCACAAGAAGGTGCTTGCCCTCTTATCTCTACAGGATCAAGCAGCGTCAACGGTGCAGCCAGCTGATAGCCGCGACCCCGCACCTTATGGATGGATAGTCCCAGATCAGCCTCTAAATGCTGAAGCTGCTTCCAAACGGCACTACGACTGACACCCAAGGCAACGCCCAGAGCCTGACCCGAATGGAATCGGCCATCTTTAAGAAGCTTTAACAACGTCAGCATGCAAGTCTCGCCTCACAATGAGGCCAGCATGATAGCCATGCCCCGCGCTATTGCATAGAAACTCAACAGGTCAGTTTTCCTGCGGACAAAACAAAACCCCTACCTGCATACGCAGATAGGGGTTTCGGAATTTAATCTTGACGATGACCTACTCTCACATGGGGAAACCCCACACTACCATCGGCGATGCATCGTTTCACTGCTGAGTTCGGGATGGGATCAGGTGGTTCCAATGCTCTATGGTCGTCAAGAAATTCGGTAGCCAGGTCGTGGGCCTTTGCAGGTTCACGCTCCAGCGAATGGGTAAGTGATAGATTTGTGTGTTGCATTGCGAATTTTCGACTGTGTCGTCTTCACACACCGCAATCTGGTGCTCTTTCGCTTTTCAGCTCGAAGCCTGCAAATTGCTTGGGTGTTATATGGTCAAGCCTCACGGGCAATTAGTATTGGTTAGCTCAACGCCTCACAGCGCTTACACACCCAACCTATCAACGTCGTAGTCTTCGACGGCCCTTCAGGGGACTCAAGGTCCCAGTGAGATCTCATCTTGAGGCTAGTTTCCCGCTTAGATGCTTTCAGCGGTTATCTATTCCGAACATAGCTACCCGGCAATGCCACTGGCGTGACAACCGGAACACCAGAGGTTCGTCCACTCCGGTCCTCTCGTACTAGGAGCAGCCCCTCTCAAATCTCAAACGTCCACGGCAGATAGGGACCGAACTGTCTCACGACGTTCTAAACCCAGCTCGCGTACCACTTTAAATGGCGAACAGCCATACCCTTGGGACCGGCTTCAGCCCCAGGATGTGATGAGCCGACATCGAGGTGCCAAACACCGCCGTCGATATGAACTCTTGGGCGGTATCAGCCTGTTATCCCCGGAGTACCTTTTATCCGTTGAGCGATGGCCCTTCCATACAGAACCACCGGATCACTAAGACCTACTTTCGTACCTGCTCGACGTGTCTGTCTCGCAGTCAAGCGCGCTTTTGCCTTTATACTCTACGACCGATTTCCGACCGGTCTGAGCGCACCTTCGTACTCCTCCGTTACTCTTTAGGAGGAGACCGCCCCAGTCAAACTACCCACCATACACTGTCCTCGATCCGGATAACGGACCTGAGTTAGAACCTCAAAGTTGCCAGGGTGGTATTTCAAGGTTGGCTCCACGCGAACTGGCGTCCACGCTTCAAAGCCTCCCACCTATCCTACACAAGCAAATTCAAAGTCCAGTGCAAAGCTATAGTAAAGGTTCACGGGGTCTTTCCGTCTAGCCGCGGATACACTGCATCTTCACAGCGATTTCAATTTCACTGAGTCTCGGGTGGAGACAGCGCCGCCATCGTTACGCCATTCGTGCAGGTCGGAACTTACCCGACAAGGAATTTCGCTACCTTAGGACCGTTATAGTTACGGCCGCCGTTTACCGGGGCTTCGATCAAGAGCTTCGCGTTAGCTAACCCCATCAATTAACCTTCCGGCACCGGGCAGGCGTCACACCCTATACGTCCACTTTCGTGTTTGCAGAGTGCTGTGTTTTTAATAAACAGTCGCAGCGGCCTGGTATCTTCGACCGGCATGGGCTTACGCAGTAAATGCTTCACCCTCACCGGCGCACCTTCTCCCGAAGTTACGGTGCCATTTTGCCTAGTTCCTTCACCCGAGTTCTCTCAAGCGCCTTGGTATTCTCTACCCAACCACCTGTGTCGGTTTGGGGTACGGTTCCTGGTTACCTGAAGCTTAGAAGCTTTTCTTGGAAGCATGGCATCAACCACTTCGTCACCCAAAGGGTAACTCGTCATCAGCTCTCGGCCTTAAGATCCCGGATTTACCTAAGATCTCAGCCTACCACCTTAAACTTGGACAACCAACGCCAAGCTGGCCTAGCCTTCTCCGTCCCTCCATCGCAATAACCAGAAGTACAGGAATATTAACCTGTTTTCCATCGACTACGCTTTTCAGCCTCGCCTTAGGGACCGACTAACCCTGCGTCGATTAACGTTGCGCAGGAAACCTTGGTCTTTCGGCGTGGGTGTTTTTCACACCCATTGTCGTTACTCATGTCAGCATTCGCACTTCTGATACCTCCAGCAAGCTTCTCAACTCACCTTCACAGGCTTACAGAACGCTCCTCTACCGCATCACCTAAGTGATACCCGTAGCTTCGGTGTATGGTTTGAGCCCCGTTACATCTTCCGCGCAGGCCGACTCGACTAGTGAGCTATTACGCTTTCTTTAAAGGGTGGCTGCTTCTAAGCCAACCTCCTAGCTGTCTAAGCCTTCCCACATCGTTTCCCACTTAACCATAACTTTGGGACCTTAGCTGACGGTCTGGGTTGTTTCCCTTTTCACGACGGACGTTAGCACCCGCCGTGTGTCTCCCATGCTCGGCACTTGTAGGTATTCGGAGTTTGCATCGGTTTGGTAAGTCGGGATGACCCCCTAGCCGAAACAGTGCTCTACCCCCTACAGTGATACATGAGGCGCTACCTAAATAGCTTTCGAGGAGAACCAGCTATCTCCGAGCTTGATTAGCCTTTCACTCCGATCCACAGGTCATCCGCTAACTTTTCAACGGTAGTCGGTTCGGTCCTCCAGTTAGTGTTACCCAACCTTCAACCTGCCCATGGATAGATCGCCCGGTTTCGGGTCTATTCCCAGCGACTAGACGCCCTATTAAGACTCGCTTTCGCTACGCCTCCCCTATTCGGTTAAGCTCGCCACTGAAAATAAGTCGCTGACCCATTATACAAAAGGTACGCAGTCACCCAACAAAGTGGGCTCCCACTGCTTGTACGCATACGGTTTCAGGATCTATTTCACTCCCCTCTCCGGGGTTCTTTTCGCCTTTCCCTCACGGTACTAGTTCACTATCGGTCAGTCAGTAGTATTTAGCCTTGGAGGATGGTCCCCCCATATTCAGACAAAGTTTCTCGTGCTCCGTCCTACTCGATTTCATGACTAAGAGATTTTCGCGTACAGGGCTATCACCCACTATGGCCGTACTTTCCAGAACGTTCCGCTAATCTCAAAGCCACTTAAGGGCTAGTCCCCGTTCGCTCGCCACTACTAAGGGAATCTCGGTTGATTTCTTTTCCTCAGGGTACTTAGATGTTTCAGTTCCCCTGGTTCGCCTCTTAAGCCTATGTATTCAGCTTAAGATAACCATCTTATGATGGCTGGGTTCCCCCATTCAGACATCTCCGGATCAAAGTCTGTTTGCCGACTCCCCGAAGCTTTTCGCAGGCTACCACGTCTTTCATCGCCTCTGACTGCCAAGGCATCCACCGTATGCGCTTCTTCACTTGACCATATAACCCCAAGCAATCTGGTTATACTGTGAAGACGACATTCGCCGAAAATTCGCATTCTTACTCATTAAGAGCAACTCACAAATTTTACCTTAGCCTGTAACAACACCAGTGAAAGTGTTGCCCAGTCTATCTTTCTATCACATACCCAAATTTTTAAAGAACGATCTAGCCAAAGACTAGAAATCAACATTCACCATCGTCACGATGGAATGCTCATTTCTAAGCTTTCAACAACAGAAGCAGTTAGTGGTGGAGCCAAACGGGATCGAACCGTTGACCTCCTGCGTGCAAGGCAGGCGCTCTCCCAGCTGAGCTATGGCCCCGTATTTCTACAGGCGTTTCCCACACAAAATTGGTGGGTCTGGGCAGATTCGAACTGCCGACCTCACCCTTATCAGGGGTGCGCTCTAACCAACTGAGCTACAGACCCAATTTCGAGCTATAAGGCCGACCTCACCCTGCTCTCTACCACCGAGCATCGGGTGCGCTCTAACCAACCAAGCTACAACCCCTTAGGGCTGCTTCTTATCGTCTTCTTCAATGAATCAAGCAATTCGTGTGGGAACTTATGGAGCAGCTGATGTCGTCGATTAAGGAGGTGATCCAGCCGCAGGTTCCCCTACGGCTACCTTGTTACGACTTCACCCCAGTCATGAATCACACCGTGGTAACCGTCCTCCCGAAGGTTAGACTAGCTACTTCTGGTGCAACCCACTCCCATGGTGTGACGGGCGGTGTGTACAAGGCCCGGGAACGTATTCACCGCGACATTCTGATTCGCGATTACTAGCGATTCCGACTTCACGCAGTCGAGTTGCAGACTGCGATCCGGACTACGATCGGTTTTCTGGGATTAGCTCCACCTCGCGGCTTGGCAACCCTCTGTACCGACCATTGTAGCACGTGTGTAGCCCAGGCCGTAAGGGCCATGATGACTTGACGTCATCCCCACCTTCCTCCGGTTTGTCACCGGCAGTCTCCTTAGAGTGCCCACCATGACGTGCTGGTAACTAAGGACAAGGGTTGCGCTCGTTACGGGACTTAACCCAACATCTCACGACACGAGCTGACGACAGCCATGCAGCACCTGTCTCAATGTTCCCGAAGGCACTCCGCTATCTCTAGCAGATTCATTGGATGTCAAGGCCTGGTAAGGTTCTTCGCGTTGCTTCGAATTAAACCACATGCTCCACCGCTTGTGCGGGCCCCCGTCAATTCATTTGAGTTTTAACCTTGCGGCCGTACTCCCCAGGCGGTCAACTTAATGCGTTAGCTGCGCCACTAAGAGCTCAAGGCTCCCAACGGCTAGTTGACATCGTTTACGGCGTGGACTACCAGGGTATCTAATCCTGTTTGCTCCCCACGCTTTCGCACCTCAGTGTCAGTATCAGTCCAGGTGGTCGCCTTCGCCACTGGTGTTCCTTCCTATATCTACGCATTTCACCGCTACACAGGAAATTCCACCACCCTCTACCATACTCTAGCTCGACAGTTTTGAATGCAGTTCCCAGGTTGAGCCCGGGGATTTCACATCCAACTTAACGAACCACCTACGCGCGCTTTACGCCCAGTAATTCCGATTAACGCTTGCACCCTCTGTATTACCGCGGCTGCTGGCACAGAGTTAGCCGGTGCTTATTCTGTCGGTAACGTCAAAACACTTACGTATTAGGTAAATGCCCTTCCTCCCAACTTAAAGTGCTTTACAATCCGAAGACCTTCTTCACACACGCGGCATGGCTGGATCAGGCTTTCGCCCATTGTCCAATATTCCCCACTGCTGCCTCCCGTAGGAGTCTGGACCGTGTCTCAGTTCCAGTGTGACTGATCATCCTCTCAGACCAGTTACGGATCGTCGCCTTGGTGAGCCATTACCTCACCAACTAGCTAATCCGACCTAGGCTCATCTGATAGCGCAAGGCCCGAAGGTCCCCTGCTTTCTCCCGTAGGACGTATGCGGTATTAGCGTCCGTTTCCGAGCGTTATCCCCCACTACCAGGCAGATTCCTAGGCATTACTCACCCGTCCGCCGCTCGCCACCAGGTACAAGTACCCGTGCTGCCGCTCGACTTGCATGTGTTAGGCCTGCCGCCAGCGTTCAATCTGAGCCATGATCAAACTCTTCAGTTCAAACATCTTTGGGTTTTTAAGAAACCCTAAACTTGGCTCAGCAATCGTTGGTTACATCTTTGATTTCTCGCGGAGTAACTTGTGATGCTGATAATCTTGTTGACTATCAGTCTGACCCCACAAGCACCCACACGAATTGCTTGATTCAGTTGTTAAAGAGCGGTTGGTTAAGAACTTTCGTCTCAACCGAGGCGCGCATTCTACAGCAGCGCCTGTTACTGTCAAGCGGTTATTTTAAGAAGTTTTCAAAGTTTCCTCTGCAACTTCAACCACTTGCGCTTTCGATCTCTCGTTAGCGGGAGGCGAATTCTACAGCGTTACTCGCTGCTGTCAACACCTCTTTTACACCGCTTTCGACCGAGAAGATCGAACCGTTAAAAGAGCCAAACAACCCCGCTCTTTCAACTCCTTCTGGGCTTCGATGAACTGAAGCAACTCGCTGTCGAAAACTGCGTAACTCTTTGTTTACCAAGGAGTTTTCCGTTTCGACTGCGCCGGAAGTGGGGCGAATTATAGACTTCCAGAATCTGCCGTCAACCCCTGATTTCAGCTTTATTCAGATTTGAGCGTAATACGTGCAAATGCCTTCTTCCCAGCCTGGCAAACATGGGTAGCACCCAGTACGTATATAAAGGTGCGATCAACAACCTCACCATCTATACGTACACCACCTGAACCCAAAAGGTCGCGCGCAACCGCCGAGTTCTTCACCAACCCTGCTTTATTAAGGACGGCTGCGATCGGCATATCTTCGGCGGCAGTCAATTCGATCTCTGGAAGATCATCCGGCAGCTCGCCTTCCTTCATACGGTTACCCGCCGCACGGTGAGCATTGGTCGCAGCCTCCTCACCATGGAAACGCGCGACGATCTCTTCAGCCAACTTGATCTTGATGTCGCGCGGATTTGCACCCGTCTCAACATCCGCACGGAACGCATTGATCTCATCCATGGAGCGGAAGCTGAGCAATTCGAAGTAGCGCCACATCAGCGCATCTGGAATGGAAACCAGTTTGCTGTACATCACACCCGGCGCTTCCTGAATACCCACGTAGTTGCCCAAGGACTTGGACATCTTCTTAACGCCATCCAGACCTTCGAGCAGCGGCATGGTCAGAATGCACTGAGCCTCTTGACCATATCCACGCTGCAGTTCACGCCCCATCAACAGGTTGAACTTCTGATCGGTACCACCCAGCTCGACATCCGCTCGCAAAGCGACCGAGTCATACCCCTGAACCAGAGGATAGAGAAACTCGTGAATGGCGATTGGCTGATTGGTTGTGTAGCGCTTGTCGAAGTCGTCGCGCTCGAGCATGCGAGCCACAGTGTACCGGGAGGTCAGACGAATGAAGTCGGCCGGCCCCATCTGATCCATCCAGGTGGAGTTGAACGCAACTTCCGTTTTCGCCGGATCAAGAATCTTGAAGACCTGGGTCTTGTAGGTCTCGGCATTCTCGAGAACCTGCTCACGGGTAAGCGGAGGACGTGTTGCACTCTTGCCGCTCGGATCACCGATCGTCCCGGTGAAGTCACCTATAAGGAAGATGACTTGGTGACCCAGCTCCTGGAACTGACGCAGCTTATTAATAAGCACGGTATGACCCAGGTGCAAATCCGGCGCGGTCGGATCGAAGCCAGCCTTAATACGTAGGGGCTGGCCACGCTTGAGCTTTTCGATCAGCTCGGACTCGACCAACAGTTCTTCCGCACCACGTTTGATCAGCGCTAGCTGCTCTTCAACCGACTTCATAACAGACCCGCAAGGCTCGAATTCAAAGGGAACCAACCATACAAGATCGCGCGTCAAATACAAGTTTTGCCCGGCGCACGGACGCCAATCCACGAACAGAGCGTTCGCGGACTTGCTTCAGCGATGATTTGGTTATATTTTATACAGTTATTTCATCTTCATCATGTCATTCATCTTTTCCAATTCATCTTTTTTCAAAGTCAAAAATTACCTATGACCAAAGAATCGTCTAAAGCGCCGCCGCTTTACCCGAAGACCCACCTGCTCGCAGCAAGTGGCATCGCCGCCCTTCTGAGCCTGGCGCTTCTGGTATTCCCTTCCAGTGATGTTGAAGCCAAAAAGACGACCCTGAGTCTTGAACTGGAAAGCTCTGCTGAACAACTGATACAAGATCAAGACGCTGCCGAGGCCGTCCAGGCCACAAATGAGCCAGCAGCTTCCCCTTTCGCGCAGATTGAAAACAGCACAGAAGAACCCCAGGAAACCGCTCAGGCCGTACCGGCGCCGGCATCCACGCCCGCCCCTGTGATCGAAGAAAAAAAGTCTCCAAACCATAGGGAAGTGATCGTTTCTAAAGGCGATACGCTCTCCACACTGTTCGAAAAAGTCGGCCTTCCGGCAACTTCGGTGCATGAGGTGCTGGCCAGCGACAAACAGGCCAAGCAGTTCAGCCAACTCAAACATGGCCAGAAACTTGAATTCGAACTAAGCCCCGACGGCCAGCTGACCAACTTGCACAGCAAGGTCAGCGACGTCGAAAGCATCACCCTGACCAAGAATGACAAGGGTTATGCATTCAACCGCATTACCGCCAAGCCTACCGTGCGCTCCGCCTACGTTCATGGCGTGATCAACAGTTCGCTGTCGCAATCCGCTGCACGTGCAGGCCTGTCCCACAGCCTGACCATGGACATGGCCAGCGTGTTTGGCTATGACGTCGACTTCGCCCAGGATATTCGCCAGGGTGACGAGTTCGATGTCATCTACGAACAGAAAGTCGTCAACGGCAAGGCTGTCGGCAATGGCCCGATCCTTTCCGCGCGCTTCACCAACCGCGGCAAGACCTACACCGCGGTGCGTTACATCAATAAACAAGGGAACAGCAGCTACTACACCGCTGACGGCAACAGCATGCGCAAGGCGTTTATCCGTACGCCGGTGGATTTCGCCCGCATCAGTTCGAAATTCTCCATGGGCCGCAAGCACCCAATCCTGAACAAGATCCGCGCCCACAAAGGCGTCGACTATGCAGCGCCGCGTGGCACCCCAATCAAGGCAGCCGGTGACGGCAAAGTGTTGCTGGCCGGACGCCGCGGTGGCTACGGCAACACCGTGATCATCCAGCACGGAAATACCTACCGCACGCTGTACGGGCACATGCAAGGCTTCGCCAAAGGCGTCAAGACTGGCGGCAGCGTCAAGCAAGGCCAAGTGATCGGCTACATCGGCACCACCGGACTCTCCACCGGCCCGCACTTGCACTACGAGTTCCAGGTCAATGGTGTACACGTCGATCCATTGGGCCAGAAGGTAGCGATGGCCGATCCGATCTCCAAAGCTGAACGCGCACGGTTCCTCGCGCAGAGCCAACCGCTGATGGCGCGTATGGATCAAGAGAAGTCCACGCAGCTGGCTTCGAGCAAGCGCTAAACCATGACGTTCTATATAGGTGTGATGTCCGGGACCAGCCTCGACGGCCTGGATATTGCGCTGGTTGAGCTAGCCCCGGCGATCAAGCTGATCGCCACGCACTACATTCCCATGCCTGATTCCCTACGCACCGAGCTGCTTGGCTTGTGCAGTAGTGGCCCGGACGAGATTGCCCGCTCCGCCATTGCCCAGCAGAACTGGGTGAAGCTGGCAGCACAGGGCATTCACACCCTCCTTGATCAACAAAACCTGAAGCCCGAAGACATTCGTGCAATCGGCAGCCACGGTCAGACCATTCGCCACGAACCCGCGCGCGGCTTCACAGTGCAAATCGGCAACCCTGCGCTACTGACGGAGTTGACCGGCATCACCGTGGTCAGCGACTTCCGCAGCCGCGATGTGGCCGCCGGCGGGCAAGGCGCGCCACTGGTTCCAGCCTTCCACGAAGCGTTGTTCGAAGAACAGCCTGGTAATCGTGCGGTATTGAACGTCGGCGGTTTCAGCAACCTAAGCCTGATCGAGCCCGGTAAACCGGTAGCCGGTTTCGACTGTGGTCCCGGCAATGTTCTGCAGGATGCGTGGATTCGCCAGCAACGCGGCGACAACTTTGATCGCGACGGCCAATGGGCTGCCAGCGGCATGGTCGAACCGATTCTTTTGAAAGAATTGCTATGTGATCCGTTCTTCGTGACCAAAGGCCCGAAAAGCACCGGGCGCGAAGTATTCAACCTGCCATGGCTGACACAGCACCTGTCACAGCTGCCGACCTTTGCCACCGAAGACGTGCAGGCAACCCTGCTCGAACTGACCGCCCTGACCATCGTCGAATCACTGCAAAGCGCCCAATCAGACACCCAGGAACTGCTTGTCTGCGGCGGCGGTGCGCACAACACCACGTTGATGAACCGCTTGGCCAGCTTGCTGCCGAACGCCAAGGTCAGCAGCACCGCGGCTTACGGTGTAGACCCGGACTGGGTCGAAGCCATGGCCTTCGCCTGGCTGGCCCATTGCTGCCTGGAAGGCATCGCCGCCAATCGTCCGAGCGTCACCGGCGCCCGTGGCCTGCGCATACTCGGCGCCATCTATCCTGCCTGACCATCCATACCAAATCCCGCACAGCAAAACGCCGCAGAGCCCTGAGGCCATGCGGCGCTTGTTGATGCGGTGAATTGCGCTCAGATCGAGAACGAAGAGCCGCAGCCACACGTGGTGCTGGCGTTCGGGTTCTTGATGACGAAGCGCGAACCTTCCAGACCTTCCTGATAATCCACCTCGGCACCTGCCAGGTATTGGAAGCTCATAGGATCGACCACCAGACTCACACCTTCGCGTTCGACAATGGTGTCGTCATCGGCCACTTCTTCATCGAAGGTGAAGCCGTACTGAAAACCTGAACAACCACCGCCCGTAACGAATACGCGCAGCTTCAAGCGATCATTCCCCTCTTCATCGACCAGGCTCTTCACCTTGTGCGCGGCACCGTGGGTGAATTGCAAAGCCATGGGGGTGAAGGATTCGACGCTCATGCTAACTATCTCCCGGCGTTACGCCGCCATAATGCGTGATGAAGCGCATTATCCGCTTCTCCTAGAAAATTGGTCAACTATTGTTACGGTATATCAATCAACACATTTGCCCGCCCGAAATGCAAAAAGGCCCGTCAGACGGGCCTTTTTGCTGAGCGGGATAAACCTTACGGCAGCATACCTGCGTGGGACAGACCCAAGCGCTCATCCAGACCGAACAGAATATTCAAGTTCTGCACCGCCTGACCCGACGCGCCTTTGACCAGGTTGTCGATCACCGACAACACCACCACCAGATCACCGTCCTGCGGACGATGCACGGCAATACGGCAAACGTTGGCACCGCGCACGCTGCGGGTTTCCGGATGACTGCCGGCCGGCATGACATCGACGAACGGTTCGTTGGCATAACGCTTTTCAAACAACGC
This sequence comes from Pseudomonas sp. Hz4, assembly GCF_054898165.1. Taxonomy (NCBI): domain Bacteria; kingdom Pseudomonadati; phylum Pseudomonadota; class Gammaproteobacteria; order Pseudomonadales; family Pseudomonadaceae; genus Pseudomonas; species Pseudomonas sp. Hz4. The sequence continues at coordinate 5,532,726 of NZ_CM142719.1, forward strand.
CTGCAGATCCACCGAGCGATCCACGACAGTCGCGTAGAGCGTCGAGTGGATGCCTCGAATCATAGGCGTCAGGTGCGGAACGAAGGTCAGACCGACGTCCTTGCCCGCTGCGCGACGCAGACCCTGGCGAATTTCCGGCAAGTGACGATGCCCTTTGACGGCGTAGGCCTTCATGCTTTCCGACGTCTCGGCGTACAGCGAACCTACAGATGCACCACGACCGGCACCGCTGACGCCGGATTTGCAGTCAGCAATCAAGCGGGTGGTATCGGCCAGACCTGCCTCAAGCAATGGCAGGAAACCCAATTGCGTAGCAGTCGGGTAGCAACCCGGGACGGCGATCAGGCGAGCCTGCTTGATTTGCTCGCGATTGACTTCCGGCAAGCCATAGACCGCCTCTTCCAGCAGTTCCGGTGCGCCGTGAGGCTGACCATACCACTTGGCCCACTCTTCGGCGTCTTGCAGACGGAAGTCCGCCGACAGGTCGATGACCTTGGTTCCCGCTGCCAACAGTTCACCGGCCAGGGCATGGGCAACACCGTGAGGCGTAGCGAAGAACACCACGTCACAAGCGCCCAGCGTCTTGATGTCCGGAACGCTGAACGCCAGGCCATCGTAATGACCGCGCAGGTTCGGATACATATCAGCCACGGCCAGACCGGCCTCGGATCGGGAAGTGATGACTGCCACTTCAGCTTGCGGGTGCTGCGCCAACAGACGCAGCAGTTCGACACCGGTGTAACCCGTGCCGCCGACGATACCGACCTTGACCATAAACCTGCCCTCAACGAACCCACTGGAAAGCCGTCGATAATAGGGGCCGCACGGCTCTGCGACAACCGTCAAGGTGACGTGCGGGCGCTCTACCCTCTACTATCTTCGCTACCGTAAACCTGGGAATAACTAAAAATGCTTTATCTGTGGCTCAAAGCGCTTCACATCGTCAGCATGGTCTGCTGGTTTGCCGGCCTGTTTTACCTGCCGCGCCTGTTCGTTTATCACGCCCAAAGCGAAGACACCATCAGCAAAGAACGCTTCAGCATCATGGAGCGCAAGCTGTACCGAGGCATCATGGGGCCGGCGATGATCGCCACCCTGATTTTCGGCATTGCACTGATCGCTTTGAACCCCAGCATATTTAGTCAGGGTGCATGGATGCACGCGAAGTTGACCCTGGTGGTGATCCTGATCGGCTACCACCACATGTGCGGCGCCCAGGTGAAACGTTTTGCCCGTGGCGAGAACACCCGCAGCCATGTCTTTTATCGCTGGTTCAATGAGGTGCCGGTTCTGATATTGCTGGCTATTGTAATTCTGGTTGTCGTTCGGCCGTTCTAACTCCAATAAGCACAACTCACCGGGGTACTTCCAATGTCGCTGCCCGCTCTGCTCGAACAACGTTTGCGCCTGCCTGTGGTGGCAGCGCCGATGTTCCTGATCTCCAACCCTCAACTGGTACTCGCCTGCTGCCGTAATGGCGTGGTGGGCAGCTTCCCCGCGCTGAACCAACGCAAGAGCAGTGGCTTTAAGGCCTGGCTGGAAGAGATCGAAGCAGGGTTGGCAACATTGGAGAATCCGGCGCCTTATGCGGTGAACCTGATCGTCCACAACAGCAACCCGCGGCTGCAAGCGGATCTTGAGATCTGTATCGAGCACAAAGTGCCGATCGTGATCACCAGCCTCGGCGCCGTGAAAGAACTGGTCGATGCCGTGCATAGCTATGGCGGTCTGGTGTTTCATGACGTGACGACTCGTCGCCATGCAGAGAAAGCCGCCGAGGCCGGGGTCGACGGCCTGATCGCCGTGGCAGCAGGCGCCGGTGGGCACGCCGGGACCTGGAGCCCGTTCTCGCTGATTGCCGAGATACGCCAATTCTTCGACAAGACGTTGCTGCTGGCCGGTTGCCTGAACCACGGCCACGAGATTCTCGCTGCACAATTGCTCGGTGCGGATCTGGCCTACTTCGGTACGCGATTTATCGGTACCACCGAAAGTCATGCGTCTGACGCCTATAAACAGATGCTGCTGACTTCCAGAGCGGCGGACATCGTCCATACTCCAGCGGTGTCGGGAGTACCGGCGAGCTTTATGCGTCAAAGCCTAGAAGCTGCGGGTTTCGACATGGCAGCGTTGCAAGGTAAGGGGGAGGTGAACTTCGGCTCCAAACTCAAGCCTATAAGCGATGAAGCCAAAGCCTGGAAAACCGTTTGGTCCGCAGGCCAAGGGGTCGGCGAAATCGATGACCTGCCAAGTGTTGATCAATTGATCGCTCGCCTTGATGCTGAGTACCGCAAAGCACTGGAGCTGGCGGCGGCGCTGCCCAAACGCTGGCCACGCTGACAGGAAAACTGGGCCAGTCAATTCCGGCTGGCCTTACACTCCACGCGCAATACTCCCTAACATTCGCGACAAGGATGCCTCGCAATGAGCGAAAACCGTTTCAAGATCGTATTCGACGGCGCTCTGCTGCCAGGTGTTGACGTCACCACCGCCAAGCTCAATCTCGCCGATCTGTTCAAAAGCGATGTGACTGCCATCGAGCGGCTGTTCAGTGGCAAGCCGGTTGCACTCAAACGCGACCTGTCACAGACCGACGCTCAGACTTATCTCCAGGCGCTGACCAAAACCGGCATCGATGCCCGGATCGAATCCGAACCATCGATAGAGCTGAACCTGTCTGACATTCATGAACACACCCCTGCCGTCGCAGCAGATCCCGAATCCCCTTATGCACCACCCCGGGCGACCGTCGGCGAAGCCTTGCCCGAATTTGCCCCACTCAAGGCATTCAGTTTCGAAGGACGCATCGGCCGCTTGCGTTACCTGGCCTGGACGATGGCCCTGACACTCGTAACCCTTGGCGTCGGCGCTGTGCTGGCTGTTTTCGGCCTGGCCCTCATCAGTACGGACTCGAGCGCTGGCTTGATTCTCGGTGGCTTGCTGGCCGTTGTTCTCTTCGTGGCGCTCGCGTTCGTCAGCATCCAGTTCAGTGTCCAGCGTCTACACGATATCGGCTGGTCTGGCTGGCTTTGGCTGCTGACCCTTGTGCCGTTCGTGGGCAGCATCTTTCCGTTCGTGATGATGATTGCACCGGGTAACAACACCGCCAATCAATACGGCGCGCCACCACCGCCCAACAGCGCCGCGGTCAAGGTCCTGTCTTCACTCTGGCTGGTGTTTATCGCGATCCTGTTCATCGGCGGACTGACCGGAGGCCTTACTACCCTTCAGAATGAGTACGAAAGCGCTACCCAGAGCAGCTATGAAAGTGACTCGGTGATCACCGAAGAGATCGAAAATCAGACCGCTGTGGAAGCAGAGCCGGCGCCAAATTCAGCCGACGATGCAGCCGAAGAAGCCCAGCCCCCTGTAGACTCTGCGAAAGAATGAACAGCGCTCCCCGCCCGTGACACCTGCGTCGCCGGCGCGGAGCTGTTGCGATGGAGAAATGCATGACCCGTTACGCTCTGATCACTGGCGCTTCCAGCGGCATCGGCCTGGCGATGGCCGAAGCGCTGGCCCGGCGCGGCCGCAGCCTGATTCTGGTGGCCCGCCAGCGTGATCAGCTGGAAAGTATTGCGATTGAACTGACGCAACGTTTTGGCGTGGAAGTGTTGTTCCGAGCCTGTGACCTCGGCGAGCCGCTACGGCTGTCCGGATTTCTGCTGGAGCTGGAGGAAGGTGACCGACAGATCGATTTGCTGGTCAACTGCGCCGGCATCGGCACTTGCGGCCCTTTCCTGGCTCAGGACTGGATGACCGAGCAGGATCTGATCGAAGTGAACATCCTCGCGCTCACTCGCCTGTGTCACGCGATCGGCAACAGCATGGCGCTGCAGGGCGGCGGGCAGATTTTGAATGTCGCCTCGGTTGCGGCGTTCCATCCCGGCCCATGGATGAGTACTTACTACGCCAGCAAGGCTTATGTGCTGCACTTTTCCGAAGGGTTGCGCGTCGAACTGAAAAAATGTGCGGTCAAAGTGTCGGTGCTCTGCCCCGGCCCTACCCGCACGGCGTTTTTTCGCACCGCGCAATTGGACACCGCCAAACTGGTCGACAGCAAAATGCTGATGAGCCCCGAGGAAGTCGCGCTCTATACCGTGCGGGCTCTGGAGAAAAATCGCGCCATCATTATTCCGGGTCGACGCAACCGCTGGCGCGCCTTCCTGCCGCGGCTCGGCTCACGCTGGCTGACCCGGACAATCGCAGGCATGGTCAACAAGGCTTACTGCCCGCGCTGATCGCCCCTCAAGGTAAAAGACTGGGCTCTGACATAACCCATGGTTACACTCAGGCCAGCCCAAACAACGGAGAAAACAGCTGTGGATACTCTGTTCACCAAGATCATCAACCGGGAAATCCCGGCCAAGATCATCTACGAGGACGACCAGGTACTGGCCTTCCACGACATCGCCCCACAGGCACCGGTGCATTTTCTGGTGATCCCGAAAAAAGCGGTGCGCACGCTTAACGACCTGACCGAGGACGACAAGGCACTGGCTGGGCACATTCTGTTCACCGCCCAGCGTCTGGCCCTGGAACTGGGCTGTGAAGAGGGTTTCCGCGTGGTCATGAACTGCAATCCACTGGGTGGGCAGACTGTCTATCACATCCATATGCATGTACTGGGTCAGCGCCAGATGCACTGGCCGCCGGGCTGATTCATTACCCGCCCTTGTAGGAGCACAGCTTGCTGGCGATGGCGTCATTGAAATCGCCATCGCCAGCAAGCTGTGCTCCTACAGAAGCCTGCATCACAATGACCCAACGCAAACCTTCGCCGGCCGATTGGGTTAAACTGGCCGCCGAGATTCTTCCCGGAGGTCAGCATGACTACCCAACGTCACTACTCGCCGATTGACCGTCTTCTGCTGCAAGCCGATGCCGCGATGCGTACCTTGCTACCCTTCAGTGGCCAGCCGTACCGTCCTTCGCCCGCTATCGTGCAGCCGGATGCGCAAATGAGCGACGAAGACACCCGGCACGTCGCCGGCCTGATGCGCATCAACCATACCGGCGAAGTCTGTGCCCAGGCGCTGTATCAGGGTCAGGCCCTGACCGCCAAGCTGCCGCAAGTGCGCGCAGCCATGGAACATGCCGCCGAAGAAGAAATCGACCACCTGGTCTGGTGCGAACAACGCATAAAACAGTTAGGCAGCCACACCAGCATTCTCAATCCGCTGTTCTATGGCATGTCGTTCGGGATCGGCGCGGTAGCAGGGTTGATCAGCGATAAAGTCAGCCTGGGTTTCGTTGCGGCTACCGAGCATCAGGTCTGCAAACACCTGAACGAACACCTTGAGCAACTGCCGGCCGAGGACGAAAAGTCCCGGGCGATCCTCGAGCAGATGCGCATTGATGAAGAACATCACGCCGAAAGCGCGCTGGAGGCAGGGGGTTTCCGCTTCCCGGCACCGGTGAAGTTCGGCATGAGCCTGATGGCCAAGGTCATGACCAAGAGTACTTACCGGATCTGATAGCTGCATTGCTCTTGAGAACCTCTTCGCGAGCCGGCTCGCTCCCACAATGGCTCTGCGTCAGCAATAAAAAAGGCGACTACCGCAAAGTAGTCGCCTTTTTTGTGATGTTTGTCCGTCCTGAATAAGGTTTACACCTGTTTCAGGACTAGACAGTTGAATGTCGATTCAACCGAGTTCGATGATCTCGTAGTCATGGGTAATTTCCACGCCAGCCGCGCCGAGCATGATCGACGCCGAGCAATACTTCTCGGCAGACAGCTCGATAGCGCGTTTGACCTGGGCTTCTTTCAGCCCGCGGCCCTTGACCACGAAGTGCATGTGGATCTTGGTGAAAACCTTCGGATCTTCGGTGGCGCGCTCGGCTTCGAGGAAGGCTTCGCAGCTTTCAACAGCCTGACGGGACTTCTTGAGGATGCTGACCACATCAAAATTGCTGCAACCGCCAACACCCAGCAGGAGCATTTCCATCGGCCGGACACCCAGGTTACGACCGCCGGCATCAGGCGGACCGTCCATGACCACGACATGACCGCTGCCGGATTCACCGAGGAACATGGCTTCGCCAGCCCATTGGATGCGTGCCTTCATCGCCAAGACTCCACTGTATAAAAAAGGGTCGCCAGCTTAGCACAGGGGCCTTGATTGACAGCGCTCGCCTTCGTAGGACATAACCTTCTGCGTCGTAAGGTAAATGCTCGAATATTGCGGGAAGTGTCTGTTAAGCTGGCGCCAATTCGCTGGCGCATAGTCAGCCATGTAGCAACCTCCGCAACTCATAAGAAAACCAAACACACCGTGAAGTCTTTTCGGGATACAACCATGGTTGCTATTACCCCAACACCCAAAATCAAGAACCTCGACAAGCTGTTGATGCACTGCCAGCGCCGTCGCTATGCGGCCAAGAGCAACATCATTTGTGCCGGCGACCGCTCGGACACGCTGTTCTTCATCATCAAAGGGTCAGTCACCATCCTGATCGAGGATGACGACGGCCGCGAAATGATCATCGCTTATCTGAATTCCGGGGACTTTTTCGGCGAGTTGGGGCTGTTCGAACAGGCCGGCCTGGAACAGGAACGCAGCGCCTGGGTGCGCGCCAAGATCGAATGCGAAGTCGCGGAGATCAGCTACGCAAAATTCCGCGAGCTGTCCCAGCAGGATCCGGACATTCTTTACGTGCTCAGCGGACAAATCGCACAGCGTCTGCGCAACACCACGCGAAAAGTCGGTGATCTGGCGTTCTTCGACGTCACCGGTCGCGTTGCGCGCTGCCTGCTGGAACTCTGCAAACAGCCGGATGCGATGACTCACCCGGACGGCATGCAGATCAAGGTGACCCGCCAGGAGATCGGGCGGATTGTCGGTTGTTCGCGTGAGATGGTCGGTCGCGTACTCAAGGATCTGGAAGAGCGCAACCTGGTGGACGTCAAAGGCAAGACCATGGTGGTCTTCGGTACGCGCTAGGCCCTGAACATGTCTGCCAGCAACTGGCGGTACAACGTGTCGAGCCGCTCCAACGCCTCAGGCGCTGCATATTTTTCATACAGGGCGATGTGGCTCTCGGCACGCACTCGCTGCTCCAGGCCACAGGCTTCATTGAAACGGTTGACCGCCGCCACCATCGACTCACGCTCGTTATCGAGCAACAAAGCACCGTGCACCAACCCTACCGGACGCGTACCGCCCTTGCTCTGACGCCAGCGCTGCGCGGTGCCAACCATCTTGCGCCCATCGAGATTGACGTTGAATCGGCCATCGCAAAACGCGCCATCAACTTCGCCCAGGGACGAAACGCCGCCCATCTCATCAAGCAGCTGACAAATCGGGTCGCAGAGTCGGCGATAAGCGGTTTCGATCCGGTTCTGGTCACCCTCGTTACGCGGTGGCGCGTAGACCAGCGCGATATTGATGGTAGAAGCCGATTGCGGCACTGGTTCACCGCCGGTTTCACGCAATAACACCGGCCAACCCGCCGCAGCCGATACCTCGCACGCGGCCTCGAACCCAGGCAGACGATTCAACCGTCGCGGCATGACCAGCGCCCGATCACTGGGTTGCCAGGACAGCAGACCAAACTCCGAATCGCCGGTGCACACATGGGCCAACAGATCCTGTTCGGCGAGCAAGCCGGCTTCGACGGTCAGAGAGATTGGCTGAGGCATGGATAACTCCGTAAGACATGAAGTCTTTGGGGTACTTGATGGCCTCTTCGCGGGCAAGCCCGCTCCCACAGGAGATCGGGTTGCCTGCGAAGATGTTTTCAGTCGAGGGTCAAGCCGCTGACCGGACCGCCGCGCTCTGGAAAGAACAGACGCTGCAGTTCGGTGCCCGGGCTTTCGGCGCGCATGAACGCTTCGCCAACCAGGAACGCATACACGTCGCTGATTTCCATCAGCTCAACATCGGCCCGGTTGAGAATGCCACTTTCGGTGATCAGCAAGCGATCACGTGGGATACGTGGCAACAGGTCGAGGGTGGTTTCCAGACTGACATCGAAGGTATGCAGGTTGCGGTTGTTGACACCCACCAGCGGAGTGTCGAGGGTTTTCAAGGCCCGCTCCAGCTCGTCGCCGTCGTGGACTTCTACCAACACATCGAGGCCGACGCTTTTGGCCACGGCCGCCAGCTCAGCCATTTTCACGTCGTCCAGTGCGGAGACGATCAGCAGCACGCAGTCGGCGCCCAACGCTCGGGCTTCAATGATCTGGTACGGATCGATCATGAAGTCCTTGCGGATCACCGGCAGTTTGCATGCCGCCCGCGCCTGTTGCAGATACGCATCGGCGCCCTGGAAGTAATCGATATCGGTGAGCACCGACAGACAGGTCGCGCCGCCCTTCTCGTAACTCTTGGCAATGTCGGCGGGAACGAAGTTCTCGCGGATTACGCCTTTGCTGGGTGAGGCTTTCTTGATTTCTGCAATGACCGCTGGCTGCTTGAGCTTGGCCTGAGCCATCAATGCCTGGGCAAAACCACGGGGTGCATCGGCCGCCTTGGCCAGACTTTCCAACTGCGCCAGGCTTACGCGAGCGCTACGCTCGGCAACCTCCTGGACTTTGCGGGCCAGAATGTTTTCCAGAACCGTCGGTACACTCATCCCTCATTCTCCACTCTGAATACCGCGGTAAATGCACCCAACTCCTCCAGTTTTTCCCGAGCGAGGCCTGTGTGCAGCGCATCGTGCGCCAGGGCAACGCCTTCTTTCAAACTGCGGGCATGGTCGGCGGCGTATAGCGCGGCACCGGCATTGAGCATGATCATTTGCGCGGCTTTCTGACCGTTCTCGGTCTTGCGCTTGCCCAGGGCATCGCGAATCAGCTCCAGGGAGGCCGCCGGGCTATCCACGGCCAGACCATGCAGGCTCTGGCTCTTCATGCCCAAGTCTTCTGGCTCGACCCAGTACTCGGTGATCTGGTCATCCTTCAATTCCGCCACAAAGGTTGGCGCCGCCAGACTGAATTCGTCCAGGCCATCCTTCGAGTGCACTACCAACACGTGTTTGCTGCCCAGACGCTGCAAGACTTCGGCCAACGGCCGGCACAACGCCTGATTGAACACGCCCACCACCTGATGCTTCACGCCGGCCGGATTCGTAAGCGGGCCGAGCATGTTGAACAGGGTACGCAGGCCCAGCTCCCGGCGCGGGCCGGCGGCGTGCTTCATGGCACTGTGGTGGGTCTGGGCGAACATGAAACCAATGCCGACGTTATCGATGCAGCGTGCTACCTGAACCGATGTCAGGTTCAGGTAGATACCGGCCGCTTCCAGCAGATCGGCGCTGCCGCTTTTGCCCGAGACCGCACGGTTACCGTGTTTGGCGACGGTGCAACCGGCCGCGGCGACTACGAACGAGGAAGCGGTCGATACGTTGAAGATATTGGCACCGTCACCACCGGTACCGACCACATCGACGACGCCATCGAGGGTCTTGAGTTCGACCTTGTCCGCCAGCTCGCGCATGACCGACACGGCGCCGACGATCTCGTCGATGCTTTCGCTCTTCATGCGCATGGCCATCATGAACGCGCCGATCTGCGCATCCGTGCATTGACCGGTCATGATTTCGCGCATGACATCGCGCATCTCATCGGTACTGAGGTCGAGCTGTTCGACGATACGGCTCAGGGCTGTCTTGATATTCATGAAAAGTCCTTAGCGCGTGCCGCCGGTTTGTTTGAGGAAGTTAGCGAACAGCTCGTGGCCCTGTTCGGTGAGGATCGACTCAGGGTGAAACTGCACGCCTTCGATGTTCAGTGTCTTGTGGCGCAGCCCCATGATCTCGTCAACCGAGCCGTCTTCGAGCTGGGTCCACGCGGTCAGCTCAAGGCAATCGGGCAGGGTTTCGCGTTTGACGATCAGTGAATGATAGCGGGTGACCGTCAGCGGATGGTTCAGGCCTTCGAAAACGCCCTTGTCCTCGTGAAACACCGGGCTGGTCTTGCCGTGCATCACTTGGCGGGCGCGAACCACATCGCCGCCAAACGCCTGGCCGATAGACTGATGGCCCAGGCAGACGCCGAGAATCGGCAGTTTTCCACCAAAATGCTTGATTACGTCAATCGAGACGCCTGCTTCGTTCGGGGTGCAAGGACCGGGGGAGACGACGATCCGCTCAGGGTTGAGGGCTTCGATTTCAGCGATGGTGAGCTCATCGTTGCGCACGACTTTGACCTGGGAGCCGAGCTCACCAAGGTACTGCACAACGTTGTAGGTAAAAGAGTCGTAGTTATCGATCATCAGCAACATGGCGTTATGAACCTCTTGAATTCACTGACTTTAATACAGCCTTCGAATGAGTTACCCGCAGCGTCCTGCGCTTTGTCAGTCGCTGGAATCGCGCAGCAAAACGGTTTGTCTTTCGGGTAAAGAAGGCAAAGCGGTAAAGATCCGGCCGGGCCGGCAGAAGGATTCAGGCGCGCCAACGCCAACGGGCGTGTGCCTTGATGACTTGATCCAGAAGTTTGCTGACGATCAACACGGGGAAGGTCTCATTTATACGTCTCGGCACAGTAACTTAGCTGGGCAGAGCGCGCAATATGGCGCGATCGAAGCGCATGAAACAATCGACGGGTTCGCGCCAAACGGCAACAGGCTCTATAGTTTTTGGCACGGTCGTTTTGCTCACTAAAACAATAACAAACGGACTTGCTCATGATCAGACAGACGTTGTTTGTACCGCTTGCCGGCTGCTTGCTCGCTATGGCCTGCACCCAGGCGATCGCGGCGCCCAACCCTTACTCGAACTTCATCGTCTTCGGTGACAGCCTCAACGATGCAGGACAGTTTACCGACACGGGCGGCCCCGCCGGTGCCACCCTGCGCTTCACTAACCGGACCGGGCCGATCTATCTGAATGGCAGTGGCGAAGTCTATTCCGCCAACTCGACGCAACTGCTGGGCGCAAGACTTGGGTTTTCACCAGACCAGACGGCCGCTTCGACCTCGGCGGCGCGTGCCAACCAGGGACTGCCGGACGGCAATAACTGGGCGGTTGGCGGCTACCGCACCGACCAGATCCTCAACTCGATCACCACTGCCTCCGCCACCGGTGAACGCGCCCGTTTGGGCTATCTGCCGGCAAACAATTTGCGCGCCGACCCGAACGCGCTGTATTACCTCTCCGGGGGTGGTAACGATTTTCTTCAGGGGCGTGTTCAAAGTGCCGCTCAGGCGAATGCCGCTGCCGATCGACTGGCCAACAGCGTCCAGGTTCTGCAAACCGCCGGCGCCAGGTACATCATGGTCTGGTTGTTGCCCGACCTGGGTTTGACGCCCGCCCTCAATGGCACTCCCCTACAACCAGCAACCTCATTGCTGAGCGGCGCGTTCAACCGGCAGTTGGTCACCCGTCTCGCGGGGATTGATGCCGAAATCATCCCGTTGAATATTCCATTGCTGTTGCAGGAAACCTTCGCTGACCCGGCGCGATTCGGTCTGGCCACCAACCAGAATCTGACCGCCACCTGCTTCAGCGGTAACGGCTGTACCGAAAACGCTACGTATGGCATCAACAGTGGCACCCCGGATCCAAGCAAGCTGATCTATAACGATGGCGTTCACCCGACCGAAACCGGGCAAAAGCTGATTTCCGACTACGCCTATTCCCTGTTGGCAGCGCCTTGGGAACTGACGCTGCTGCCGGAAATGGCCCACGCCACCTTACGTGCTCATCAGGACGAAATGCGCAGCCAATGGCAATCGGACTGGGAGAACTGGCAGGCGGTCGGCCAATGGCGCGCCATTGTCGCTGGCGGTGGTCAGCATCTCGATGTCGACAGCCAAAGCAGCGGCGCCAACGCTGATGGCAGTGGTTACAGCTTGAATATCGGTGGCAGCTATCGTCTCAATGAAGCCTGGCGTGTGGGCGTAGCGGCCGGGTTCTATCGGCAGAATCTTGAAGCAGGCAATAATGATTCGGACTACAAACTCAACAGCTACCTGGCCACCGCTTTTGCCCAGTTCCAACAGAACCGCTGGTGGGCTGATGCCGCGTTGACCGGCGGCAAGCTGGATTACGACAACCTCAAACGCAAATTCGACCTGGGCGCCAGCGAAGGGGCGGAAAAAGGCGATACCGATGGCTATCTCTGGGCCTTCAGCACACGCGTTGGCTACGACATTGCGCAGCCGGGCAGCGAGTGGCACCTGTCGCCGTTCGTCAGCGCCGATTACGCGAAAGTGGAAGTCGACGGCTATTCGGAAAACAGCAACCGCTCCACGGCACTGACCTTTGATGACCAGAAACGCGACTCGAAACGACTGGGCGTAGGTTTGCAAGGCAAGTACCAAATCACCCGACAAACTCAAGTGTTCGGCGAATACGCGCACGAGCGTGAGTATGAGGATGACGTCCAGAAGGTGAATATCGCCCTCAACAGCCTGCCATCCCTGGACTTCAAGCTTGATGGCTATACACCGCAAAGCCACTTGAATCGCGTGAGCCTGGGGGTCAGCCACAAGTTGACGGCCGACCTGGCGCTGCGTGGCGGTTACACGTTCCGCAAGGATGATGACTTCACCCAGCAAGGGGTGACCGTCGGGGTCAGTCTGGATTTCTGATAACCGACATCGACCTGCGGGAGCGAGCCTGCTCGCGAAGGCGGCATTTCATTCAACATTTAAGGTGAATGACACTCCGCTTTCGCGAACAGGCTCGCTCCCACAGGGATGGGTTACTCCGGGGTTTGTTCCGCCAGGGCCACCGCACGGAACATCGCGCGGCGCTTGTTCAGCGTTTCTTCCCATTCCAGCGCCGGCACCGAGTCGGCAACGATGCCGCCACCGGCCTGCACGTGCAGTTCGCCGTTCTTGATCACAGCGGTGCGGATCGCGATCGCAGTGTCCATGTTGCCGTTCCAGGCGAAGTAACCGACCGCGCCGCCATAGACGCCACGCTTGACCGGTTCCAGTTCGTCGATGATTTCCATCGCGCGGATTTTCGGTGCGCCAGACAAGGTGCCCGCCGGCAGAATCGCCCGCAGTGCGTCCATCGCCGTCAGCCCAGCCTTCAGTTGACCGGTGACGTTGGAAACGATGTGCATCACGTTGGAATAACGCTCGATGACCATCTTCTCGGTGAGTTTCACCGAACCGATCTCCGAGACCCGACCCGTGTCGTTACGGCCCAGGTCGATCAGCATCAAGTGCTCGGCAATTTCCTTGTCGTCGGACAGCAGGTCTTTTTCCAGCGCCAGGTCAGCCTCTTCGTTGGCCCCGCGTGGGCGAGTGCCGGCAATCGGGCGCACGGTGATCAGGTTGTCTTCGACCCGCACCAGCACTTCAGGCGAACTGCCGACGACGTGGAAGTCGCCGAAGTTGAAGAAGTACATATAAGGCGTCGGGTTGAAGCAACGCAGCGCCCGGTACAGATCAATCGGCGCGGCCTTGAAATCAATCGACATGCGCTGGGACGGCACGACCTGCATGCAGTCACCGGCCAGGATGTATTCCTTGATGGTATCGACGGCTTTTTCGTAATCGTTTTGGGTGAAGCTCGAACGAAAGACCGGATCAGCAGACTGTTGTTTGCTGAAATCCAGGCCACGACGCGGGGTGATCGGTTGACGGAGTTTTTCCAGCAGCTCTTCCAGTCGTGCCTGACCTTGCTCGAAGGCATCTGCTTGCGACGGATCGGCCAGAACAATCGCGTGCATCTTGCCGGCGAGGTTGTCGAACACCACCACCGCGTCGGACACCATCAGCAGAATGTCCGGCACGCCCAATGGATCCGGGTTCGGGCATTTGCCTAGACGCTTTTCTACATACCGCACGCAGTCGTAACCGAAGTAACCCACCAGACCGCCATTGAAGCGCGGCAGGCCAGGGATGGTCGGCACGTTGTAGCGAGCTTTGAATTCTTCGACAAAGGCCAGCGGATCTTCAGCCTCATGACTTTCGATCTCGACGCCATCGTGGGTCACGCTGACGTGATGGTCGTGAACCCGCAGCACGGTGCGGCACGGCAGGCCGATGATCGAGTAACGGCCCCACTTCTCCCCGCCCTGCACCGATTCCAGCAGGTAGGTGTTGGGCTCGTCAGCCAATTTCAGGTAGATCGACAGCGGCGTGTCGAAGTCGGCCAGGGTTTCGCAGGCCAGTGGTATGCGGTTGTAGCCGGCAGCGGCCAAACGCAGGAATTCTTCGCGGATCATGGGGTAGCCTCGTGGCTTGAGGGTCTAACAGTCAAGTATGCAAACGCGCCGGTAGGCCGGCGAGGAACAAGTCAGGCGCGCCAACGCCAGCGGGCCAGGGCCTTGATGACTTTCATCCAGAGTTTGCGAGTGACCACCACGATGGCGTTTCCAGAAGGGGGTTGAACAGCGTTGGGCAACGTTATCTCAGCGGCCGGATCCAGGCAACCGCGAATTAACTTGCGCAGATCGTCGATCACCAGCGACGGCGACTCTTCGGCAATGGGCCGGCCGTGGTTATAGCCGTAACTGAGCGCCACGCATTTAACCCCCGCCGCTTTCGCCGCCAGCACATCGCTGCGCGAGTCGCCGACAAATAACGATTGAGACGCGGGAATGCTGGCCATTTTCATCACAAAAAACAGCGCCGCCGGGTCGGGCTTCTTCTGCGGCAGTGTGTCGCCGCCGATGATCCATTTGAAGTAACGACCGATTTTCATCTGATCCAGCAGCGGCGCAACGAAACGCTCCGGCTTGTTGGTGATCAGCGCCATCACTACACCCTGCTTGTGCAGCCATTTCAGGGTGTCGCGCACGCCGGGGTAAACCACCGTCAGCGCGTGACCGTCCTCATAAAAGCCGTTGAACAACGCCAGGGCACGCTCGGCTTCGACCTCATCGACACCCTCGGCGTCGATGTGGTTGGCCAAGGCCCGGCGCACCAGTACGTGCACGCCGTTGCCCACCCACTCACGCACCGATGCGGTACCAGCAGGTTGACGCCCGAGTTTGAGCAGCATGTTATCCACAGCCGCTGCGAGGTCGGGGACCGAATCGACCAGCGTGCCATCCAGATCGAACATCACCAACCGCGGCAGAGACCCCGGGAACAGCTGCTCAAAGCCACTCATGGGCGGGCCAGCGCCAGTTCGCAACGCATCTTTTCAATCACCTCTTGGTAGTTCGGTGCATTGAAGATCGCCGAGCCGGCGACAAAGGTGTCGGCGCCCGCAGCGGCGATTTCACGAATGTTGTTGACGTTCACGCCGCCGTCGATTTCCAGGCGGATGTCACGGCCGGAGGCATCGATCAGCGCCCGCGCTTCACGCAGCTTGTCGAGGGTGCCGGGGATGAACTTCTGCCCACCGAAGCCAGGGTTGACGCTCATCAGCAGGATCATGTCGACCTTGTCCATCACGTACTTGAGCACGTCCAGCGGGGTCGCCGGATTGAACACCAGGCCCGACTTGCAGCCACCTTCGCGGATCAGTTGCAGGGAACGGTCAACATGCTGGCTGGCTTCCGGATGGAAGGTAATGTACGTCGCGCCGGCCTCGATGAAGTCACCGACGATGCGGTCCACCGGGCTGACCATCAGGTGCGCGTCGATCGGCGCGGTCACGCCGTACTTACGCAGTGCGGCGCAGACCATCGGGCCGATGGTCAGGTTCGGCACGTAATGGTTGTCCATGACATCGAAGTGGACGAAGTCGGCACCGGCGGCCAGGACGTTGTCCACCTCTTCACCCAGGCGGGCGAAGTCGGCGGAGAGAATCGACGGAGCAATGACGAAGGGCTGCATGACGCACCTTTTTTGAGCAGAATCACGATGGCGCGCATTGTATACCGCATGCTTTGGCGCGCGCACCGTGACGCGATAATCAGTAAGCCGCCCTATAGATTTTCTCGATATCGACGGCGCTCAATTTGCGCGGATTGTTGCGCATCAGACGCTCAATTCCCGCCGCCTCCACGGCCATGGCCGGTAGAGCGTCCTCGGGAACACCGAAGCTGCGCAAGCCCGGCGGGATTTCCACCGCGGCGCACAGCTCGGTCATCGCCTCCACGGCTTTGTCGGCCGCGTCATTGACGCTCAGATGAGCGGTCTTCACCCCCATGGCCTCGGCAATATCCTGCATGCGCTCCACGCAGGCGATTTTGTTCCAGGTCATGACATACGGCAGCAGCAAGGCATTGCTGACCCCATGGGCGATGTTGAACCGCCCGCCCAGCGGATACGCCAGCGCATGCACCGCGCCGACCCCGGCATTACCGAACGCCATACCGGCCATCAGGCTGGCGGTGGCCATGTCTTCGCGGGCCTGGAGGTTGGACGGATTGGCGTAGGCCTTGGGCAGCGCCTTGGCGATGAGCTTGATGGCGCCGATGGCCAGCGCGTCGGTAATCGGTGAGGCGTTCAGCGACAGATAGGATTCGATGGCGTGCACCAGTGCATCGACGCCACTGGCGGCAGTGACACTGCGCGGGCAGGTCAGGGTCATTTGTGGGCTGACCAGCGCCACGTCCGGTAATAGATAGTCGCTGACAATGCCTTTCTTCAGCTGCGCAGCCTTGTCGGAGAGGATCGCCACGTTGGTGACTTCCGAGCCGGTGCCGGCGGTGGTCGGGATGGCGATCAGCGGCGGGCCTTTGCGCGGCACCTGTTCGATGCCGAACAGATCCTCCAGCGCCCCGTGATAACCGGCGTAGGCCGCGACACTTTTAGCGATGTCGATGGCACTGCCGCCGCCCAGGCCGATCAATCCGTCGTGCCCGCCCTCGCGGTAGACCCGCATGCAGTCTTCGACGATGGCGATTTCCGGGTCTGGCAGCACACGGTCGAAAATTTCGTAGGTTCGGTCGCCCAGCTGCGCCAGCGCCAGCTCGACCGTGCCGGACTTGACCAGTGCTGCATCGGTGACGATCAGCGGGTTGTCGATGTCCAGGCGTGTCAGTTCAGCCGCCAGTTGCTCGATGGCACCGGCGCCGGTGATCAGTTTGTGAGCGATTTTGAAAGAGGAAAGACTCATGTGCGCAGCCTCTTATAGATAGGGGAGCTGGGCACAAGAGTAGCTGGGGATTTGGGATTGTCTGCTATTCAGGCCGTGAATGAACCATACCCGTAGCATGATCGTTCCCACGCTCCGCGTGGGGATGCAGCCAGAGACGCTCTGCGTCCCAAGAGCGGACGCGGAGCGTCCGGTGAGGCATTCCCACGCAGAGCGTGGGAACGATCATTGCGTACAGGTCAGACCTGGGCGGTGCGCAGTTTCTCGCTGCGCCCACGCAGCCATTCCAGCGTCAGCAGCAGGATCACCGAGAAGGCGATCAGCAGCGTCGCAGCCGCTGCAATGGTCGGGCTGAGGTTTTCACGGATGCCGCTGAACATCTGCCGTGGCAAGGTCGCTTGTTCGGGGCCTGCGAGGAACAGCGTCACCACCACTTCATCGAACGAGGTCGCAAAGGCGAACAGCGCACCGGAAATTACACCGGGTGCAATCAACGGCAAGGTCACCCGACGGAACGCCGTCAGGGGCGAAGCGCCAAGGCTCGCAGCAGCGCGCACCAGGTTGTGGTTAAACCCCTGCAACGTCGCCGACACCGTGATGATCACAAACGGCACACCCAACACCGCATGCACCACGATCAGCGAGAAAAAGCTGTTGCCCAATCCCAGCGGGGCGAAGAACAGATAACTCGCCACACCAATGATCACCACTGGCACCACCATCGGCGAAATCACCAGCGCCATCACCAGCGCCTTGCCGCGGAAGTCGCCCCGCGTCAGGCCAATCGCCGCCAGCGTGCCGAAGATCATCGCCAGCACGGTCGCCGCCGGGGCGACGATGACGCTGTTCCTCAACGCGCGCATCCATTCCGCTGAGGCGAAAAAGTCCTGATACCACTGCAGCGAGAAGCCTTGCAGCGGATAGACCAGGAAACTGCCCGAGTTGAACGACAGCGGAATGATCACCAGCACCGGCAGAATCAGGAACAACAAAATCAAGCCGCAGAGAATCCGCAAGCTGTAGAACCACACCCGCTCAATGGGCGACATATAAGGACTCAGCATTTCGTTCTCCCCTTAGCTCAGGCGCAGGCGACTGGCGCCCACCAGCCAGCTGTAAATCAGATAAAGCACCACGGTCGCCAACAGCAGCAGCCCACCGAGTGCGGTCGCCATGCCCCAGTTGATGCTGGTGTTGGTGTAAAAGGCAACGAAGTAACTGACCATCTGATCGTTCGGGCTGCCCAGCAAGGCCGGGGTGATGTAGTAGCCGATGGCGAGGATGAACACCAACAGGCAACCGGCGCCGACACCGGCATAGGTTTGCGGGAAGTACACCCGCCAGAAACTGGCGAACGGGTGGCAGCCGAGGGAAATCGCGGCGCGCATGTAGGTTGGCGAAATGCCTTTCATCACGCTGTAGATCGGCAGAATCATGAACGGCAGCAGGATGTGCACCATGGAGATGTAAACCCCGGTGCGGTTGAACACCAGTTCCAGCGGTTTATCGATGATGCCCATGGCCATCAGACCGCTGTTGATCAGTCCGCCCGATTGCAGCAGCACGATCCACGCCGCGACCCGCACCAGGATCGAGGTCCAGAACGGCAGCAGCACCAGGATCATCAACAAGTTGCTTTGCCGCGATGGCAGATTCGCCAGCAGGTAGGCCAACGGATACGCCAGCACCAGGCAGATCACGGTGATGATCAGCCCCATCCAGAAGGTCCGGGCGAAGATGTCGAGGTAGATCGCCTGATCAGGTGTGGCCGGGGCGATTTCGCCGAGGTCGTCGATACGGTGATCGACCGCCGCCAGCAAGTAATACGGCGTAATGTTACTGGTGTTGCGGCGCACGGCTTGCCAGTAGGCCGGGTCGCCCCAGCGCTCGTCGAGACCTTCCAGCGCTTCTTTATAGGAGGCCGGTTCAGTGGCGAACGGTAAGGCACGTGCAGTTTTGGTCAGCAGGCTGCGGTAACCGGCCAACTCCATGTTCAAGCGCTTGGACAGGTCGCCCAAGGTCTGATTCTTGCGGGCCTCAGCGAGGTCTTCGCTGGCCGCCTTGTAGACCGGTTCAGCGGGCAGGCCTCGGCCATCCCAACTGGCGATGGCCGCCACGGTGCGCGGCATGCCGCCGACTACTTCCGGGTTACCGACGCTTTTGTAGAGCAGCGCCACGATGGGCACCAGAAACACCAGCAACAGAAACAACACCAATGGCGCGATCAAGGCTTGTGCTTTCCAGCGGTTGATCCGCTCGGCGTGCTTGAGCCGCTGCTTCAGGGTGGGGTCAGTGCCCGCGTTCAGGGGAATGGCGGTGGCCATGGCGTACTCCGGAAATCTTTGATCGTTACAGAGGCGGCATGCCACCTCGAACTTTGGCACTGATCGTTCCCACGCTCTGCGTGGGAATGCATCCAGTGACGCTCTGCGTCACAAGGGACGCGGAGCGTCCCGGGCGGCATTCCCACGCGGAGCGTGGGAACGATCAACTGCGGGTGTGATTACTTCGCAGCCCAGGAATTGAAGCGCTGTTCCAGTTGCTCTCCGTTGTCAGCCCAGAAGCTGACGTCGATCTGCACCTGGTTGGCGATGTTTTCCGGGGTGGTCGGCATGTCTTTCAGGACATCCTTGGCCAGCAACGGTACGGCCTGGATGTTGGCCGGGCCGTAGGCGATGTTTTCCGAGTAAGTCTTCTGCTGTTGTGGCTGCACCGAGAACGCGATGAATTTCTTCGCCGCCTCAGCACGCGCCTTGTCCAGACCTTTTGGAATGGCCCATGCGTCGAAGTCGTAGATACCACCGTTCCACACGACTTTCAGGTTGCTTTCTTTCTGCACGGCAGCGATCCGGCCGTTATAGGCCGAGCTCATGACCACGTCACCGGAAGCGAGGTACTGCGGCGGTTGCGCGCCGGCTTCCCACCACTGGATGCTTGGCTTGAGTTCATCGAGTTTTTTGAACGCGCGATCCTGACCATCCTTGCCGGCCAGCACCTTGTAGACGTCTTTTGGCGCAACACCGTCGGCCATCAGAGCGAATTCGAGGGTGTACTTGGCGCCTTTACGCAGGCCACGTTTGCCCGGGAATTTCTTGGTGTCCCAGAAATCCACCCAGCTGGTCGGTGCGGATTTCAGCTTGTCGGCGTTGTAGGCCAGCACGGTCGACCACACGAAGAAGCCCACGCCGCACGGCTGGATAGCGCCTTTTACGTAATCTTCGGATTTGCCGAACAGCGCCGGGTCGAGTTGCTCGAACATGTCTTCGTCGCAACCACGGGACAGTTCTGGCGATTCAACTTCCACCAGGTCCCAGGACACGCTCTTGGTGTCGACCATGGCTTTGACCTTGGCCATTTCGCCGTTGTACTCGCCTGCCACGATCTTGCCGTTGCCTGCCGCTTCCCACGGTGCATAGAAGGCTTTGACCTGCGCTGCCTTGTTCGCCCCGCCAAAGGACACCACGGTCAGGTCCGGGCCCGCCGCCGTTGCGTGTGCCGCACCGATCATGCCCATGACCAAAGCGGTGAATTTCAGGGATCTCAACATTTATTGTTCTCTCCACGTGCAGGGTTGGTGTTGGTGTAGCAGGGGGCGATCAGTTCGCCTCTAGAAGTGGGTCGAGCGCGCGAACGTGTTCGACCTGCCAGCCAAGCGGTACCACGTCGCCGACAGCCAGCGCGGGATCGAGCTCGGCAATCGGTTGTTTCACAAAGAAATCGGTCTTGCCGCAGACTTCCAGGCGAACCCGGACGTGGTCGCCCAGATAGATGAATTCCGCCACCCTCCCCGAGAAGCGATTGACGCAGGACTCGCTCGAACCATTGAGGCTCACGCGTTCCGGACGAATCGACAGCGTGACGGGTTCGCCGGTCTTGCCGACGTTGACTGCCAGGGCTTCAACCTTTTCACCGCGACCGAGCTCGACCACACAGCGGTCGCCGGTGTGGCTGTGCAAGCGGCCGTTGAGACGATTGTTCTCGCCGATGAAGTTGGCGACGAAGGTATTTTTCGGTTCTTCGTAGAGGCTGCGCGGTGAAGCGATCTGCTGGATCTCGCCTTGGTGGAACACCGCCACGCGGTCGGACATGGTCAAGGCTTCACCCTGGTCGTGGGTCACGTAGACCACGGTAACGCCGAGGCGCTGATGCAGATGCTTGATCTCCATCTGCATGTGTTCGCGCAGTTGTTTGTCCAGTGCGCCGAGGGGTTCGTCCATCAGCACCAGTTGCGGTTCGAACACCAATGCGCGGGCCAGGGCCACACGCTGTTGCTGACCACCGGACAGTTGCGCCGGATAGCGCTGGGCGAAGGTGTCGAGCTGAACCATGCTCAGGACGCGCTTGACCCGATCACTGACGTCGCTCTTGTTCAAGCCACGCACGGTCAACGGGAAGCCCAGGTTCTCGGCCACGGTCATGTGCGGGAACAGCGCGTAATTCTGGAACACCATGCCAATGTCGCGCTTGTGCGGCGGCACGTTGTTGATTGACCGCCCGGCCAGCAGGATTTCGCCTGCGGTCGGGGTTTCGAAACCGGCGAGCATCATCAGGCTGGTGGTCTTGCCGGAGCCGGACGGCCCGAGCAAGGTGAGAAATTCGCCTTTGCGAATATCCAGGTTGAGGTCTTTGACGATCAGGTTCTCGCCGTCGTAGCTTTTTTGCACTCCACGAAAGCTGACCAGAATATCGCTGGCCCCTGCGTTTGAATCGACCTGGCTCATACCCACACCTTTGTTGTTAATGACTGCTGTGGACTAAGCCTAGTGGACGCTGGTGACCGCGCAAATCGGGGCGCAGGAGAGAATGGCCTCAGCCGGATGGAAGGTTGGGGGTAGGGATTGCCCTACAAGGATGGCGGGGATGGATAGGGGCAGTGGCAAGCTTGACGCTGGACGTCGCAAGAACGGGCAAAAGTGGTTTCTCAGGATGTCGCAAATGGATATGCCATCGAAAACCTGTGGGAGCGAGCCGGCTCGCTCCCACAGGGGATAGCGGTGTTCTTTAGAGCAGTTTGTGCTCCATGGCGTACTTCACCAGTTCCGCCAGGGAGGTGATGTTGAGTTTCTGCATCAGCCGCGCCTTGTGGGTGCTGATGGTTTTGCTGCTCAGGGCCAGTTGCTGGGCGATGTCGTTGACGTTGGCGCCCTGGGCCAGGCGTTCGAACACCGAGAACTCGCGCTCAGACAGCAACGAGTGCAGCGGACGCGAATCGGTCAGGCCGACTTCGAAGACCATGCGGTCGGCCAGGTCCGGGTCGATGTAGCGCCCGCCCGCCGCGACCTTGCGGATCGCCGTCAGTAGCAGCGCCGGATCACTGTCCTTGGTCGCGTAGCCGGCGGCGCCGACCTTCAACGCACGGGCGGCCATTTGCGCTTCGTCATGCATCGACAACACCAGAATCGCCGGCGGATTGTTCAGCGCGCGAATCCGCGGAATCGCCTCCAGGCCGTTGACCCCGGGCATGGAGATGTCCAGCAAGACCACTTCACAGGGAACATGGCGCAAGGTCTCGAGCAACTGCTCGCCATTGCTCGCCTCCCCCACCACCAGCAAGTCCTTGGCCAAGCCGATCAACTGCTTGATGCCTTCACGGACGATGGTGTGGTCTTCAGCTACCAGTACACGGATCACTTACTTCTCCTCATCCAACGGCACTCGCACACTCAGGGTCGTGCCTTCACCCGGTTCACTTTCAAGCGAGAACTGCCCGCCCATGATCAACACTCGCTCGCGCATGCCGACCACCCCGAAGGATGTTGACCTACCGGTGGCAGGGACAAATCCTACGCCATCATCGCTGACGGTCAGGCACAACTCGTCGCCTTCCAGCACCAATGTCAGTTCGACAGTATGCGCCTGGGCGTGGCGCATGACATTGGTCAGCGCTTCCTGAAGGATTCGGAACAGGCCAATCGCCTTGGCATCACTGAGCACCGGCAGATTTTCCGGCACCTGCACCAGGCACGGAATCTGCGTGCGCGCCTCGAATCGGCGGGCCTGCCACTCGATGGCCGAGGCGATCCCGGCGTCGAGAATCGGCGGTCGCAGCGCCGTCGCCACATCCCGTACCAGTTGGAACAACTGAGCGATCAAGCGCTTCATGCTGTTCAAGCGTTCGTGCAGACCGGGGTCGAGTTGGGCATAGGACAGTTCGCACATCGACGTTTCCAGCTTCAGCACGGTGAGCATCTGACCCAGTTCGTCGTGAACTTCTCGGGCGATGCGGGCCTTTTCCTCTTCCCGCACGCTCTCCAGGTGAGCGGACAACTCGCGCAACTGCTCGCGAGAAGAGGCCAGTTCCAGTTCGATACGTTTGCTTTCGCTGATGTCCCAGACGATCCCGTCCCAGACATAGGCGCCGTCTTTGAGCCGGCGGGTTATCGCCTTGATCTCGGCCCAGCGCTGCTTGCCTGAACGGGTGAGAATCCGCCCCTGCCACGACCAGTCGCTGTCGGTATCCAGCGCATGGTCCTGGGTTTGGTGATAACTGGCCTTGTCGTCCGGGTGCACCAGGCTGCGCAGGCCTTTGTCGCGATGGGCCAGGGTGGCCGGTGAGTAACCCACCAGGCTCTCGCTGCCTTCACTGATGTAGGCAAAGTCGATCTGCCCCGTCACCGGGGCCCGCTCCAGACGAAAGACCAGTCCTGGAACGTTGGCGGCGATCCCTTGCAACCGGGCCTCGCTTTCCTGCAACGCGGCCAAGGCGCGACGGCGCTCGGTGACGTCGTTGAGGTAGACCACCAGGTATTCGCCGTCGCGAAACCGCAAAAAGCTCAGCGAAACATCCACCGGCAGATTGCTGCCATCCGCCCGCACGCAGTTGGTTTCGAAACTTTGCGGGCCTTCCTCGCTCGCCCGGGCGCGCTTCCACAGGTTCAGCCAGCGATCCATATGCAAGCCGGGCTCGAAGTCGATCAGCGGCCGATCAATGATCGCGCCCGCCGGATAACCCAGCATGGTTTCGGCCGCGCGATTGGCGTAGCGCACATGGCTGTCCCAGTTGACCCAAAGGATGCCGACGGTGCTCTGGTCGATGGAAAACTGGGTGAGACGCAAGGCTTCTTCACTGGCGGCACGCAGGGCAATGTCTTCGCGCGCTGCCCGCAAACGATTCTCAAGACTGTGCTGCTGCCGCCGCTGCCAGAACACGATGGCCATGCTGCTCAACATCAACACCGCCAACAACAGACAGAGGTTTTGCCAGAAACCCGGGGACTCGGTCAGCCGCGGGTACTTGGGTTGCAGCCATTGGTTGTGCAGTTGCTCCAGGTCCTTGGCCGGGATCGCCCGCAACGCGCTTTCGACGATGCCAGCCAGCTCCGGCCAGTCCCGGCGCGTGGCTACCCGCAACAGTTGCGGCAGGCCAATATCACCCACCACCACCAGCCCGGCGAACTCCGGTTCAGCGGACAGACGTCCCAGCTGCGCTTCGTCGACCACGGCGTAACTGGCCTGCTGACTCAATAACAGTTGCAGCGCCTGGCGTTCGACCGGTACGCCTTGAAGGTTCAGGTGCGGGTAATTGCTGCGCAGGTAATCGGCGGTGGCGCCGGGCATGCGCACGGCGACGCGGGTCTGGCTGTCGAGTTTTTCCAGCTCGACCACGCTGGTTCTTTTCTGGTCGCTGACCACCAGTTGCGGCACCCGCATATACGGGTCGGAAAACTGCCAGAGCCGCAGGCCAGCGGGGGTTTGGGTCAATCCCGGCGCGATGTCGATTTCACCTTCGCGCGCGGCGGTTTCCAGCTGCGCCAGGTCGGGAAAATTACGCCAGCTCAGCTCGACCTTGAGTGACTTGGCCAGCCATTTCATCAGCTCGACGTTAACCCCGGACAGGCGTTGCAAGCGGCGATCGTATTGGGCGTAGGGCACCTGCAACACCAGCCCCACGCGCAACTCGCCATGCTGCGCCAGCCATTGCTGCTGGTCTGCGGACAATGGCGCGACGTGCCCCGCTGGCGCGGGAGCCGCCCAGCCCATCAAGGGAAACCACAAACAGCCGATAACCCACAGGCAGCGAAAACGCATCATCGAAATCTCACACACTGACAAATACTGACCAACCCATTAGGCTGCCGGAATAACTTCTGGCCTGGAATATCCGATGCCCCCTGTTTACCGCCTGGCACTGCCAGCATTGTGCCTGTCGCTGATCCTGCCTTGCGCCTTTTCCGTCGAGGCCGCCGACACGGCACCTGCCGCGACGCAAATACCCGCCGACGCAAAACCGGTCGAGCGCCAGCCGCTGCTTGAGCGTAGTCAGGAAGAAGCGAACGCACTTGAGCGACAAATCCCTGCTCAGGAACAGCAGCAACTGCAAGCGGGCAGCGACACGTTTCTGGCCTTGTGGAAACCGGCCAATACCGCCGACCCCAAAGGCGCGGTGATTATAATCCCGGGTGCCGGCGAAAGCGTTGACTGGCCGCAAGCAATAGGTCCATTGCGACGTAAATTGCCAGACGCCGAGTGGAGCAGCCTGAGTATCACCTTGCCGGACGTGCAAAGCGATGCCATTGCACCCCGTATCGTAGAAGTGGCAACCACGCCAAAAACCCCCGACACCGGCAGCAAAGATTCGACCACCGCAGCGCCCATCGAACAAGCCGCGGGCGGTGAAGCGGAGGTGGCGGACAAGGCGATCGCCGAAACCACCGAGGAACAGGCCAACGCCGACGCCGAACGAATCTTCGCCCGCATCGACGCCGCCATTGCCTATGCCGAACAGCAAAGCGCTCGCCGCATTGTCATATTGGGTCATGGTACCGGCGCTTACTGGGCGGCACGTTATCTGAGCGAGAAGCAGCCCTCGCAAGTGGAGAAGTTTGTGATGGTCGCCGCTCAGATGCCGGCGAAAGCCAAACCAGAGCTGGCCGAACTGACACCGACCCTGAAGCTTCCCACCGCAGACATCTTCTATAGGGATAAGCCGCTGGATCGCAACGCGGCGCTGGCACGTATGCAAGCCAGCAAACGTTTGAAAGCTTCGGCATTCAGCCAGGTGTCGCTCAAGGCTTTGCCCGGTAATACCAAGGCTGAGCAAGAGCAGCTATTCCGACGGGTGCGCGGCTGGTTGAATCCGCTAGCCGATTGACCCTCGCCGCCTGGCAGGTATTACACCCCTGCCCTACTAGCGAAAATCCCGCCGCTCACGAATCAATGTGTAGGCGCTATGCAGTTCGCGAGTCTTGTCAGTGGCTTCGCGAACCTGCGACGCCGTCGCACCGCTGCCGGCAATCTTGTCCGGGTGATGACGACTCAGCAGGCGTCGATAAGCGCGTTTGATCTGCGCCGGCTCGCTGGTCGCCGACACGCCCAAAAGCCGCAGGGCATCTTGGTAGGTGACCGTGCTGCTGACCGGCGCCAGCTTGTGCTGTTCATAATCGGCCGCCAGCGCCTGCACTTGATGCCGTGTCCAGCCCAGCCATTTGCCCCACTGCGTAATCAGCGCTCGCTCAGCGCTACCGGCGCGACCATCAGCCCAGATCATCCGCCAACAGGCGCGCAAGACGCCTTCGGCCGCATGGGGTTGAGCACTCAAGCGGCGCAGGTAACCGCGCAACCGGTCATCTCCCGACTTGCCGCGATTGAACGCGGCAATTGCCCGGCGCTGGGCCGACTCGTTCATTTCCAGCGAACGCATTTCCTGACGGGCCTGCAGAATGTGGCCCTCCACCACCCGTCCATCGCATTTGGCCAGCCGTCCCAACAACACAAACAGCAGTTCGTCGTTGCGCAGCACCGAGCGACCACCGAGCTTTTCTCGCAAGTGCGCCCAGCTCTGCAATTTCAAGCGCCGATCCAGCGCCTGCCCCAATAAGGCGCCAAGCATGGCCCCCGGAATGCTGGCGATGGCATAGCCCGCTCCGGCTCCAATCAGAGTCCCTGGCCACAGCATGTCAGCGTCTCGCTTCTAACAGAGTTTCGACTTCAGCCAGACGCTCGTGAGTGCCGACATCCACCCAATGTCCGTTCAAGCGCTCGCCGGTGACTTGTCCATCGGCCATGGCCTTGCGCAACAGCGGTGCAAGCTTGAACGCGCCGGCTGAGCAACCGTCGAACAGTTGCGGGTGCAGCACCGCGATGCCGCTGTAGGTCAGGGTTGCAGTGTCTGGCTGACCGTCGTGTACTTGCCCATCTATCAGACTGAAATCCCCGGCTAGGTGATGGGCCGGGTTGTCCGCCAGCACCAAATGCGCCAGCCCGGTGATGGGTTGGTGCAACACGCTGAAGGCGTAGTCGGTCCAGATGTCACCGTTGACCACCACAAAGGCCTCGTCACCCAACAACGGCAACGCGCGGAAAATCCCGCCTCCGGTTTCCAGCGGCTCACCTTCCGGCGAGTACTGAATACGTACGCCGTATTGAGAGCCATCACCGAGGTAGTTTTCGATCAGCTGGCCAAGCCAGGCGTGGTTGATCACCACTTCGGTAAACCCCGCCACCGCCAACGCCTTCAAGTGATACTCGATCAACGGAATACCGCCCGCGCGAACCAGCGGTTTCGGTGTAGTCAGGGTCAGCGGGCGCATGCGCTCGCCTTTGCCTGCCGCCAGAATCATCGCCTTCATGCCTTCGCTCCAGCACGCAGACTGGCCAGCAACACATCCAGCTCGGCCAACTCAGAACGACGAGCGATCACTGCGTCTATATAAGCAAAGAAGCGCGGCACATCGCCGAGATAGCGCGGTTTGCCATCACGGTGGCAGATGCGGGCGAAGATGCCGATCACTTTCAGGTGACGCTGCACGCCCATCAGGTCGCTGGCACGCAGGAAATCTTCGAAGTCAGACTGAACCGGAATGCCCAAGGCGCCTGCTTGTTGCCAGTAATCTTGCAGCCAGGCGCACACGCGCTCTTCGGGCCAACTGAGGAACGCATCCTTGAACAGGCAGGTCACGTCGTAGGTCACAGGGCCATAGACTGCATCCTGGAAATCCAGCACACCGGGATTCGGTTCGCTGAGCATCAGGTTGCGTGGCATGTAATCGCGGTGCACCAGTACTTTTGGCTGGGCCAGGGCGCTGTCGATCAATAGCTCAGTCACGTTCTGCCAGAGCAGTTGCTGGGCCGAGTCGAGCTCGATACCCAATTCGCGCTTCACGTACCACTCCGGGAACAATTCCAGCTCGCGCCGCAGCAACGCCACGTCATAACTTGGCAGCGGTGCAACCATCGGCAATTGCTGAAAAGCCAGCAGTGCTTGCAGGGCATCCTTGAACAAATCGTCGGCATTTTCGCTGTCGATCACGTCCAGGTAAGTCTTGTTGCCCAGGTCATTGAGCAAAAGAAAACCACGTTTGAGGTCTTCGGCATAAATTTTCGGAACATTTATTCCGGACTTCGCCAGCAAAAAAGCGATATCCACGAAGGGTTTGCAGTTTTCCTGGGGGGGGGGCGCGTCCATAACGACGAAGCTTCTGCCCTCGCCTTCCCAGCGGAAATAACGTCGAAAACTCGCGTCGCTACTGGCCGCGATCAACGTGGCCGGGGGTACGGCACCCCAACCCTGTTCTGCAAAGAGGACAGCCAATTGCTCATCGAGCCAAACTTTCAGGTGTTGCAAACGTACATCTTGGTCAGGCATTGCAAGGGTCTCCGACGGCGCTAGCCGTCAAGCGGGGCATGCTTTATTATCCAGCATCTTTTTCAGACCATCGAGAGGCGTGCGGCCCACACCGCGGGCAGATGGCACGCAGGAAGCCCGGACTAATAAGATGGCATTGAAATCCCCCGCGTTTCGTAAAAAATTTCCGTTGTTGGTTACCGGCAGTCTGCTGGCCCTGCAACCTCTAGCCACTTCGTTCGTGGTCGCCGCGGAACAGTATGACTGCTCAGTCTCTGCTTCGGGTGCCTGGAACTGTGCGCCAAAATCTCCAGCAGCTGCGCTGCCACCGCGTCCCGTCCATGACGGCAGTGCGGCGGTAAGCGCGAGCGGCGAGACTCCGGCCGACAGCGGTTCCAGTCAAGACATCGGCGCCAAGCCTGTGCTGGTGACCGAGTCCAAGGGCCGCGGCTTGAAGTCGCGTAGCGAAGACTACAGCCACCTCGACTGGGTTCCGCGCGAGAAGCTCACTGCAGCGCAATTGGCCGAAACCGGTCCTTACTGCTCTGGTTCCTATATCGAACCGATTCGTCCTGGCATGAATGACAAGACGAATAAAAGTGACGCTCCGACCTTTCTCGGCGCCAAAGCCTCTCGCTATAAGCAGGATGAGCAGGTCGCGACCCTGGCCGGTGACGCGGTCATGCGTCAGGGCAGCATGCAGGTCGAAGCCGACGAAGCGAACCTCTACCAGGCCGAGAGCCGTGGCGAACTGAGCGGCAACGTCCGTGTTCGCGACAACGGCGCACTGATCGTGGGCGACCATGCCGACGTGCAGCTCGACACCGGTGAAGCCAAGGTCGACAACGCCGAATACGTCCTGCACAAATCCCGCATCCGCGGCAGCGCGCTGTACGCCAAGCGTGCCGAGAACGCGATCATCCGTCTCAAGGATGGTACGTACACCACGTGCGAACCGAACAGCAACGCCTGGCAGCTCAAGGGCAACAATATCACCTTGAACCCGGCCACCGGTTTCGGTACCGCGACCAACGTGACGCTGCGGGTCAAGGACATTCCGGTTCTGTACACGCCGTACATCTATTTCCCGATCGATGACCGTCGCCAGTCCGGCTTCCTGCCGCCGACCATCGGCACCGGAACCGATACCGGCTTCCTGCTGGTCACACCGTATTACTTCAACCTGGCACCGAACTACGACGCCACGTTGTACCCGCGCTACATGAGCAAGCACGGCTTGTTGATGGAAGGCGAATTCCGTTACCTGACCCCGTCCAGCGAAGGTCAGCTCGGCGCCGCGTACCTCAACGACGAAGACACCGATCGCAGTGGTCAGACCGATTACCAAAAAAATCGCTACATGTACAACTGGCAGCACAAGGGTGGTCTCGACTCGCGCGTTCTGACTCAAGTCGATTACACCAAGATCAGCGATCCGTATTACTTCCAGGATCTGCAAACCGACCAGATCGGGGTTAAAAGCTCCGATTATGTGAACCAGCAGGGTTCTGTCACCTATCGTGGCGACAGCTACACCGCTCGCGTGAACGCCCAGGCTTATCAGCTCGCAACCATTTCGAACATTACGCCGTATGACCGCTTGCCACAGATCACTTTCAATGGTCAGTTGCCGACTCACCCTGGCGGCCTGGACTTCGACTACGAGACAGAAGTCGTACGGTTTGATCGTGACTTGAAGAACGGCAACTTCGTAAATGAAGACGGCACCGTCGAGCCGCGTCTTGATAACAACGTGACGGGACTGGCACGGGCCAACGGCGACCGTTTGAATCTCAAACCGGGTGTCAGCCTGCCGCTGGACTGGACTTATGGCTACCTGAAGCCATCGCTCAAGTACCAATACACCCAGTACCAACTGGATCTGGACGGTACCGGCAAAAGTCAGATTGACGCGCAGACTGCGGAACAGCAAAAGCTCAACGGCACCTTCAGCAGCAACCAGAACCGTGGCGTGCCGATTGCAAGCATCGACAGCGGCCTGTATTTCGATCGAAACACCCAATGGTTCGGCAAGAATTATCGCCAGACCCTCGAACCGCGCCTGTTCTACCTGTACGTGCCTGAAACGGATCAGGAAGACATTCCGGTGTTCGACACCAGCGAATACACCTTCAACTACGCGTCGCTGTTCCGTGACAACCGCTTCTCCGGCTCCGACCGCGTCGGCGACGAGAACAAACTGTCGCTGGGCGTCACCAACCGCTGGATCGAAGACAATGGCTTCGAACGCCAACGCATCAGCGTCGGCCAGGCCGTGTACTTCAAGGATCGTGAAGTTCAGTTGCCGGGTATTGATGCAAAAACCCGCCAGGATGCGCAGGCTAATGTCTCGCCCTATGCACTGGAATACGAATATCGCTGGAACCGCGATTGGCGCACCACGGCCGATTACAACTGGGATCCGGACAGCCGCAGCCCGCGCTCGGGCAGCGCGATGTTCCACTACCAGCCTGAAGACAACCCGAACAAGGTCATCAACGCTGGCTATCGCTATCGCAATGATCAGGTCCGTTACGACCAGAACACCGGTAGGTGGCAAGTGGGCGGTGGTGACTACGGCACCCCGGGCACTCCTGGCTATGTGAAGGACTACTACAAGATTCAGCAGCACGATTTCTCGGTGATCTGGCCGATCGTGCCGCAATGGAACGCCATCAGCCGCTGGCAGTATGACTACAACCGCAACCGTACCCTGGAAGCCTTCGGTGGCTTCGAGTACGACAACTGCTGCTGGAAACTGCGCCTGATCAACCGTTACTGGGTTTCGTATGACGAGTTCAGTCAGAACGCCCCGGAAAACGAAAAAGGCGACCACGGCATTTTCCTACAAATTGTTCTGAAGGGACTCGGCGGCCTCACCGGCGCCAAAGTAGAGAGCTTCCTCGACAAAGGCATCCAAGGTTATCGTGAACGTGAAGACCAAGCTTTCTGATTGTCTGCGCCCGCTGATGCTGGGCGCGCTGTTCCTGGGTACCGCGGCGAACGCCGCGGTGCAGTCCATCGATAAAGTGGTGGCCATTGTCGACAACGACGTGGTCATGCAGAGCCAACTGGACCAACGCGTCCATGAAGTTCAGCAAACCATCGCCAAGCGCGGTTCAGCCGTGCCGCCGGCCGGCGTGCTGGACCAGCAGGTGCTTGAGCGCCTGATCGTCGAAAACCTGCAGCTGCAGATCGGCGAACGTTCCGGCATCCGCATTACCGATGAAGAACTGAACCAGGCTGTCGGCACCATTGCCCAGCGCAACAACATGTCCGTGGATCAATTCCGCGCCGCCCTGACTCGCGATGGTCTGTCTTATGAAGACGCCCGCGACCAGATTCGCCGCGAGATGGTCATCAGCCGTGTGCGTCAGCGCCGTGTGGCCGAGCGCATCCAGGTTTCCGAACAGGAAGTGAAGAACTTCCTCGCTTCCGACCTTGGCAAAATGCAGTTGTCCGAAGAGTTTCGTCTGGCCAACATCCTGATTCCTACGCCGGAAAGTGCTAACTCCGACGCCATTCAAAATGCCGCCAAACAAGCCGACACGGTTTACCAGCAGCTCAAGCAAGGCGCTGACTTCGGCCAGTTGGCAATCGCCAAATCCGCCAGCGAAACCGCACTGGAAGGTGGCGACATGGGCTGGCGTAAAGCCGGTCAACTGCCACCTCCGTTCGATCGCATGCTGAGCACCATGGCTGTCGGCGACATTACCCAGCCAATGCGCACGCCGGGCGGCTTCATCATCCTGAAGATCCTCGACAAGCGTGGCGGCGAGACCCAGGTGCGTGACGAAGTGCACGTGCGTCATATCCTGGTCAAACCGAGCCCGATCCGCGACGAGGCTAAAACCAAGGCTTTGGCTGAGTCGCTCTATACCCGAATCGAAGCGGGCGAAAATTTCGGCGAGCTGGCGAAAAGCTTCTCGGAAGATCCGGGTTCCGCCCTCAACGGTGGCGACCTGAACTGGATCGACCCGAATGCATTGGTGCCTGAATTCCGCGAAGTGATGGCCAAGACCCCGCAAGGTCAGCTGTCCAAGCCGTTCCAGACCCAATATGGCTGGCACGTTCTGGAAGTCCTTGGCCGTCGCGCCACTGACAGCACCACCCAGGCCCGTGAGCAGCAAGCGATGACCGTACTGCGTAACCGCAAATACGACGAAGAGCTGCAAACCTGGCTGCGTCAGATCCGTGACGAAGCGTACGTAGAGATCAAACTCCCTGGTGCAGACCAGGCAGCGCAGTGAAACCCAAACGTTTCGCGCTGACACCCGGCGAGCCGGCCGGCATAGGTCCTGACCTGTGCCTGCTGCTCGCCTCGCAAGCCCAGCCACATCCCCTGATTGCCATTACCAGCCGCGACCTGCTCTTTGAGCGGGCCGCGCAGCTGGGCGTGGTTGTCGATTTGCTGCCGGTAACCCCGGACAGCTGGCCGGATGTACCCGCGCCAGCCAACAGCCTGTATGTCTGGGATACACCGCTCAACGCCAAGGTCACCGCCGGGCAACTGGACAAGGCCAACGCGGCTTTCGTCCTGGAAACCCTGACTCGCGCTGGCCAAGGCTGCCTGGACGGGCATTTTGCCGGCATGATCACGGCCCCTGTGCACAAGGGCGTGATCAATGACTCCGGGATCGCCTTTTCCGGGCACACAGAATTTCTTGCCGACCTGACCCATACCGCACAAGTGGTGATGATGCTCGCCACTCGCGGATTGCGCGTGGCGCTGGTCACCACTCACCTGCCTCTTCGCGAGATTGCCGATGCGATCACGCCGGAGCGACTGGAACGGGTCACGCGAATTCTGCACACCGATCTACAAGAAAAATTCGGCATCGCCCAGCCGCGCATCCTGGTGTGTGGGCTCAACCCTCATGCCGGCGAAGGCGGACACCTGGGCCATGAAGAAATCGACATTATCGAACCTACATTAGAGCGCCTGCGTGGCGAAGGAATGGACCTTCGCGGCCCCCTGCCCGCCGACACTCTGTTTACCCCCAAATATCTGGAGCACTGCGACGCGGTGCTGGCGATGTACCACGACCAGGGCCTGCCGGTGCTGAAGTACAAAGGCTTCGGCGCGGCAGTCAACGTGACCCTCGGCTTGCCGATCATCCGCACATCGGTGGACCACGGCACTGCCCTGGACCTGGCCGGCAGCGGCAAAATCGACACCGGCAGCCTGCAAGTCGCCCTGGAAACCGCTTACCAGATGGCCGAGACCCGTTTATGACCGAGCATTACCAACACAAGGCGCGCAAACGCTTTGGCCAGAACTTCCTGCACGATGCCGGCGTTATCGACCGCATCCTGCGCGCCATCCGCGCCAAACCCGAAGACCGCCTGCTGGAAATCGGCCCGGGCCAGGGCGCGCTGACTCAAGGTTTGCTCAACAGCGGCGCGCAGTTGGACGTGGTGGAGCTGGACAAGGACCTGATCCCGATCCTCAACCAGCAGTTCGCCGGCAAGGATAACTTCAACCTGCACCAGGGCGACGCGCTGAAGTTCGACTTCAACAGCCTGAATGCCGCGCCGAACAGCCTGCGTGTGGTCGGTAACCTGCCGTACAACATCTCCACGCCACTGATTTTCCACCTGCTGAACAACGCCGGCATCATTCGCGACATGCACTTCATGCTGCAAAAGGAAGTGGTCGAGCGTCTGGCGGCAGGCCCTGGTGGCGGTGACTGGGGTCGCTTGTCGATCATGGTTCAGTACCACTGCCGGGTCGAGCATCTGTTCAACGTCGGCCCGGGCGCGTTCAATCCGCCGCCGAAAGTCGATTCGGCCATCGTGCGCCTGGTACCCCACGCGGTATTGCCGCACCCGGCCAAGGATCACAAGCTGCTCGAACGCGTCGTGCGCGAAGCCTTTAACCAGCGCCGCAAGACCCTGCGCAACACCCTCAAATTGCTGTTGAGCAACGATGAAATCGAAGCCGCCGGCGTCGATGGCAGCTTGCGCCCCGAACAACTCGATCTAGCCGCCTTCGTGCGCCTGGCCGACAAGCTCAGCGAACAAGTCCTACAAAAGCCTGCTGATATCTGACAGGCCTGAAGCGTTATCGGGTAGGACACCAGCGCCCATGTCTGGTTTACTACCCGATACTTGGCCTAGACTGAGTTCCATCAGCTACGCCCCGCGTTCCGCTTCGATTTTAAGGCCTCTTGCATGTCCGATCCTCGTTATCAGGTCGACGTCAGCGTCGTCACCCGCTATCTGGCAGAACAATCGCAACCCGAGCAAAACCGTTTTGCCTTCGCCTACACCATCACCGTGCACAACAATGGCGAGCTACCGGCCAAACTGTTGTCGCGGCACTGGGTGATCACCGACGGTGACGGGCATGTCGAAGAAGTTCGCGGCGCGGGCGTTGTTGGCCAGCAGCCGTTGATCGACGCGGGCGAAAGCCACACCTACAGCAGCGGCACCGTCATGACCTCCAAGGTCGGCACGATGCAGGGCACTTATGAGATGGTTGCCGACGACGGCAAACACTTCGACGCCATCATTGCCCCATTCCGTCTGGCGGTGCCCGGAGCCCTGCACTGATGGCAACGTACGCCGTCGGCGATCTGCAAGGCTGCCTTCAAGCACTGCAGTGCCTGCTCAAGCAAGTCGCCTTCGACCCGACACGGGATCGTCTGTGGCTGGTAGGTGACCTGGTCAACCGTGGCCCGCAGTCCCTGGAAACCTTGCGTTTCCTCTATAACATCCGCGAATCGCTGATGTGCGTGCTCGGCAACCATGACCTGCACTTGCTGGCCGCCGGGCAAAACATCGAGCGCCTGAAGAAGGCCGACACCCTGCTCGAGATTCTCGGAGCACCCGATTGCGCGGAACTGCTGGAGTGGCTGCGTCAGCAAAAACTCATGCACTACGACGAACAGCGCAACGTTGCTCTGGTCCATGCCGGCATACCGCCCCAGTGGTCGCTGCGCAAGGCCTTGAAATGCGCCGCCGAAGTCGAGACTGCACTGCGCGACGACAACCTGTTCCCGGCCTACCTCGATGGCATGTACGGCAACGATCCGGCGAAATGGGACAACGACCTCAAAGGCGTGACACGCCTGCGGGTGATTACCAACTATTTCACCCGCATGCGGTTTTGTACCGCCGAGGGCAGGCTTGACCTCAAAAGCAAGGAAGGTCTCGACAATGCGCCACCGGGTTACAAACCCTGGTTCCAGCACAAGGAACGCAAGACCAAGGGCCTGAAGATCATCTTCGGCCACTGGGCCGCGCTAGAAGGCCAGTGCAACGAACCCGGTATCTCGGCCCTCGATACCGGCTGTGTCTGGGGTGGCGCCCTGACCCTGATGAATGTCGACAGCGGTGAACGGCTGTCTTGCAAATGCGACGAGCACGGCCTTGCCCTGCCGCCAGTCGCCCCACTTAGACCCGAACCATCGTCAGCCAGCGCCCCGCGCTAGACTGCGCTTTCAGCCGAGCCACAGGAGCCCGCCATGAGCGAATTCAAACGTATCCCCCCGCAACAGGCCCAAGCTCTGCGCGAACAAGGCGCAGTGGTGGTCGATGTCCGCGATCCTGCGACCTTTGCCGCGCTGCACATCGCCGGCTCGAAGCATCTGGACAATGTTTCCATCTCGGATTTCATTCGTGCCGCCGACCTCGACGCGCCGACCGTGGTTGTCTGCTATCACGGCAATTCCAGCCAGAGCGCCGCTGCGTACCTGATCAGCCAGGGCTTCTCCGACGTCTACAGCATGGATGGCGGTTTTGAGCTGTGGCGTACGACTTATCCTTCGGAAACGGCGCAAGGCACTTCCGAATAATTTTTTTGTAACGCGCAAGCCCCGGCCCCTGTGGGCTCGCGCGGTGGCAGACGAACGGTCTGCCACAACTAATTACGTATCTCGCCTTTACCTGCCGAATTCCCAACTATCCTTAAGCGCAGGCCATCCAAAACAGGGGAGAGCCGGTACACCGGCGCGCGGGTCATCGGGAGTAGCTTTCGGGGTAGTCAGCTCCGAAAGAGTTCTGGGGGGTAAACAGCGACTGCATATCCAGTGGCTGCCAGCATCGACTGAATGATCCGGCGTCGGCTCCACGTATCGAGCGAGGTGACGTCATGAGTATCTTTAGCCACTTCCAACAACGCTTCGAGTCCACACGCCAGGAAGAACTCTCGCTGCAAGAGTATCTTGAACTGTGCAAAAGCGACCGTAGCGCCTACGCTTCCGCCGCCGAGCGTCTGTTGCTGGCCATCGGTGAACCGGAACTTCTCGACACCTCGGCCAACTCGAGACTGTCGCGAATCTTTTCCAACAAGGTGATCCGCCGCTATCCGGCCTTTGAAGACTTCCACGGGATGGAAGAATGCATTGACCAGATCGTGTCGTATTTTCGCCATGCTGCTCAGGGCCTGGAAGAGAAGAAACAGATTCTCTATTTGCTCGGCCCTGTGGGTGGCGGTAAATCGTCCCTGGCCGAAAAGCTGAAACAGCTTATCGAGAAGGTGCCTTTCTACGCGATCAAAGGCTCGCCGGTATTCGAATCGCCTCTGGGTCTGTTCAACGCCACTGAAGATGGCGCGATCCTCGAGGAGGACTTCGGC
Source organism: Pseudomonas sp. Hz4 (assembly GCF_054898165.1). Lineage (NCBI taxonomy): Bacteria > Pseudomonadati > Pseudomonadota > Gammaproteobacteria > Pseudomonadales > Pseudomonadaceae > Pseudomonas > Pseudomonas sp. Hz4. The sequence continues at coordinate 5,569,769 of NZ_CM142719.1, forward strand.
ATTCCACGGCGCTACCTCAACACCATCATGTCGCCATGGGCTACCAAGCGCCTGGCCGAATTTGGCGGCGACATCAGCCAGTTCCGCGTGGTGAAACTGTATCCGTCGATCCTTAACCAGATTGCCGTAGCCAAAACCGAGCCGGGAGATGAAAACAACCAGGACATCTCGGCACTGGTGGGCAAGGTCGATATCCGCAAACTCGAAGAATTCCCGCAGAACGACGCCGACGCCTACAGCTACTCTGGCGCACTGTGCCGGGCCAACCAGGGCCTGATGGAGTTCGTCGAAATGTTCAAGGCACCGATCAAGGTGCTGCACCCACTGCTGACCGCCACCCAGGAAGGCAACTACAACAGTACCGAAGGTCTGGGGGCGATTCCGTTTACCGGGATCCTGCTGGCCCACTCCAACGAATCGGAATGGCACACCTTCCGCAACAACAAGAACAACGAAGCCTTCATCGACCGGATCTACATCGTCAAAGTGCCGTACTGCCTACGGGTCAGCGACGAAGTGAAGATCTACGACAAGCTCTTGTTCAACAGCTCCCTGGCCAAGGCTCACTGCGCGCCTGACACCCTGAAAATGCTCGCCCAGTTCACCGTACTCTCGCGCCTCAAGGAGCCGGAAAACTCCAACATCTACTCCAAGATGCGTGTGTATGACGGCGAGAACCTCAAGGACACCGACCCGAAGGCCAAGTCGATCCAGGAATACCGCGACAACGCCGGTGTCGACGAAGGCATGAACGGCCTGTCGACCCGTTTCGCGTTCAAGATTCTGTCGAAAGTGTTCAACTTCGATCCGCACGAAATCGCCGCCAACCCGGTGCATTTGCTCTACGTGCTGGAACAACAGATCGAGCAGGAACAATTCCAGGCCGAAACCCGCGAACGCTATTTGCGCTTTCTCAAAGAATACCTGGCACCGCGTTATATCGAATTCATCGGCAAGGAAATCCAGACTGCCTATCTCGAATCTTATAGCGAGTATGGCCAGAACATCTTCGATCGCTATGTGCTGTACGCCGACTTCTGGATCCAGGACCAGGAATACCGCGACCCGGAAACCGGCGAAATCCTCAACCGCGTAGCGCTGAACGAAGAACTGGAGAAAATCGAAAAACCGGCCGGCATCAGCAATCCGAAGGATTTCCGCAACGAAATCGTCAACTTCGTACTGCGCGCCCGGGCCAATAACAACGGCAAGAACCCGACCTGGCTCAGCTACGAAAAACTGCGGGTGGTCATCGAGAAGAAAATGTTCTCCAACACCGAGGACCTCCTGCCAGTCATCAGCTTCAACGCCAAGGCCAGCAAAGAGGACCAGCAGAAACACAACGACTTCGTCACACGGATGGTCGAGCGGGGCTACACCGACAAACAGGTACGGCTGCTGTCCGAGTGGTACTTGCGGGTCAGAAAATCACAATAACCCGTTGCCGGTCAGACCGGTTGTCGTCAGCCAGAGGCCTGTGTTCGCATTTTCTGTTACACAGACCTCTGGAAGGTGTTCGAAAGTCGGTAGCGAGGTTCAGTCAGCGTCCAAGAGCGCTTGGGGGAGCGTGAACATCCCTTGGCACGGTCGATGCTGCATAACCGCTCGCCCCTTTCAGGACAGCTTCTAAGGAGCAGTCATGAGCTATGTGATCGACCGACGTCTCAATGGCAAGAACAAGAGCACGGTGAACCGTCAGCGGTTTCTGCGGCGTTACCGTGATCACATCAAAAAGGCTGTCGAAGAGGCGGTCAGCCGGCGCTCCATTACCGATATGGAGCACGGCGAACAGATCAGCATCCCCGGCCGCGACATTGACGAGCCGGTGCTTCACCACGGTCGCGGTGGCAAGCAGACCGTCGTGCACCCGGGTAACAAGGAATTCACCAGCGGCGAGCACATTGCCCGCCCGCCTGGAGGTGGCGGTGGCAGAGGCCCCGGCAAGGCCGGCAACTCGGGCGAAGGGATGGACGAATTCGTCTTCCAGATCACCCAGGAGGAATTCCTTGAATTCATGTTCGAGGACCTTGAGCTTCCGAATCTGGTCAAGCGCAACCTGACCGGCACCGACACCTTCAAGACCGTTCGTGCCGGGATCAGTAACGAGGGCAATCCGTCACGGATCAACATCATCCGCACCTTGCGCTCGGCCCATGCACGGCGAATTGCTCTGTCGGGCAGCAGCCGGGCGAAATTGCGCGAAGCCAAAGACGAACTGCTGCGACTCAAGCGGGATGAGCCTGACAACTTCGGCGATATTCAAGAAACCGAAGCAGAAATCGAAAAACTCAGTGCGCGCATTCATCGCGTACCGTTCCTCGATACTTTCGATCTCAAGTACAACCTGCTCATCAAGCAACCCAACCCCAGTTCCAAGGCAGTCATGTTCTGCCTGATGGACGTGTCCGGCTCCATGACCCAGGCGACGAAGGATATCGCCAAGCGCTTCTTTATCCTGTTGTACCTGTTTCTCAAGCGTAACTACGACAAGATCGACGTCGTATTCATCCGCCACCACACCAGTGCCCGGGAAGTGGATGAAGAGGAGTTTTTCTACTCCCGCGAAACCGGCGGCACCATCGTTTCCAGCGCCTTGAAACTGATGCAGGAGATCATGGCCGAACGCTATCCGACAAACGAGTGGAACATCTATGCCGCCCAGGCCTCTGACGGCGATAACTGGAACGACGACTCGCCGATCTGCCGCGACATTCTGATCAACCAGATCATGCCGTTCGTGCAGTACTACACTTACGTTGAGATCACCCCGCGTGAGCACCAGGCCCTGTGGTTCGAGTACGAACGCATCGCGGAAGCCTTCTCTGACAATTTCGCCCAGCAACAATTGGTCTCGGCCGGGGATATCTATCCGGTCTTCCGTGAACTCTTCCAGCGCAGGTTAGTGACATGACCGCCAAAGAGCAGAAGCGCCAACCCATTTCCACCGGCTCCGAATGGACGTTCGAGCTGATTCAGGCGTACGACAAAGAAATCAGTCGCCTGGCGGCTCGTTATGCCCTGGATACCTACCCCAACCAGATCGAAGTGATCACTGCCGAGCAGATGATGGACGCTTATGCCTCCGTCGGCATGCCGCTGGGTTATCACCATTGGTCCTACGGCAAACACTTCCTCAGCACCGAGAAGTCCTACAGCCGTGGGCAGATGGGGCTGGCCTACGAGATCGTGATCAACTCTGACCCGTGCATCGCCTATTTGATGGAAGAAAACACCATCTGCATGCAGGCGTTGGTCGTCGCCCATGCCTGCTACGGGCATAACAGCTTTTTCAAAGGCAACTACCTGTTCCGCACTTGGACTGACGCCAGTTCGATCATCGATTACCTGGTCTTCGCCAAGCAGTACATCATGCAGTGCGAAGAGCGCCACGGCATCGACGCGGTCGAGGACCTGCTCGATTCCTGCCACGCCCTGATGAACTACGGGGTCGACCGCTACAAACGCCCGTACCCGATTTCCGCCGAAGAAGAACGCCGTCGGCAAAAGGATCGGGAAGAGCATTTGCAGAAACAGATCAACGATTTGTGGCGGACCATTCCAAAAGGTGCGGACAAGTACAGCGACAAGGACAACGCGCGCTTCCCCGCCGAACCTCAGGAAAACATCCTTTACTTCATCGAAAAACACGCACCGCTGCTGGAGCCATGGCAGCGGGAAATCGTGCGGATCGTGCGCAAGATCGCCCAATACTTTTATCCACAGCGTCAGACCCAGGTGATGAACGAAGGGTGGGCCACGTTCTGGCATTACACGCTGATGAACGACTTGTACGACGAAGGCCTGGTAACCGACGGCTTCATGATGGAGTTTCTGACGTCCCACACCAGCGTGGTCTATCAACCCGGCTTCGACAGCCCCTACTACAACGGCATCAACCCCTACACCCTGGGTTTTGCCATGTACCGGGACATCCGGCGCATGTGTGAAAAGCCTACCGAAGAGGACTACCGCTGGTTCCCTGAAATTGCCGGCACTGATTGGCTGTCGAGCATCAAGTTCGCCATGAGCAGCTTCAAGGATGAAAGCTTCATCCTGCAGTACTTGTCACCCCAGGTGATCCGCGACCTGAAATTGTTCAGCATTCTCGATGACGACCAGAAGGACGATTTGCTGGTCCCCGCCATTCACGATGAACCCGGCTACCGGTTCATCCGTGAAACCCTGGCGGCGCAGTACAACCTGGGTAATCGTGAACCCAACGTGCAGATCTACAGCATCGACCGGCGCGGCGACCGCTCTCTTACCCTGCGTCACCAGCAACATGACCGCAAACCGCTGGGCGAGTCCACCGAGGAAGTGCTCAAACACCTGCACCGCCTCTGGGGCTTCGACATTCACCTGGAAACCCTGCAAGGGGATCAGGTCATGAAAACCCAGCATGTTCCGCCCAGAGGTGAACACAGCGAGGGGGATTACGGCCGGCTGGACCTGGCTGTCATCCATCTTTGATCCTGTTTCTGCCTCCGGAAGTTCGACGCAACGGTTATTCTGTCGAGCTAACGGAGGGTTCTTATGCAGATTTATAAAGTCGGCGGTGCGGTACGCGATCGCCTGCTGGGCAAGCCTGTCACCGACATCGATTGGGTCGTGGTTGGCGCCACCACTGAAGAAATGCTCGCCAAGGGCTTTCGCCCGGTGGGTGCGGACTTCCCGGTTTTTCTTCACCCCAAAAGCGCTGAGGAATACGCCCTCGCCCGGACCGAACGCAAAAGCGGACGCGGCTACGGCGGCTTTACCTTTCACGCCAGCCCCGAAGTCACCCTTGAAGAAGACCTGATCCGTCGTGACCTGACAATCAATGCCATGGCAGAAGACGATCAGCAGAACCTGACCGATCCTTACCATGGCCAACGGGATCTCAAGGATCGCCTCCTGCGCCACGTTTCCCCCGCATTCGCCGAAGATCCTCTCAGAGTTCTGCGCGTTGCCCGCTTCGCCGCTCGTTATGCGGGGCTGGGTTTCACCGTCGCACCTGAGACACTGGAACTGATGCGTCAACTCAGCGAGTCAGGTGAACTGCAAGCCTTGACCGCGGAACGAAGCTGGAAAGAAATCTCTCGCGCCCTGATGGAAGACCAACCCCAGGTGTTCGTTGAGGTGCTTCGCGAGTGCGGTGCGCTCAAGGTGCTGATGCCGGAACTCGACGCGCTGTTCGGCGTACCGCAACCGGAAGTCCATCACCCGGAAATCGACACGGGCGTGCACACCCTGAGCGTGCTGGAGCAAGCGGCACTGCACAAACAACCACTCACTGTGCGCTGGGCCTGCCTGCTGCATGACCTGGGAAAGGGACTGACGCCCGAGGAGGAATGGCCCCGGCACATAGCCCACGAACACAAAGGCCTGAAGCTGATCAAGACAGTCAACGAACGCTTCAAGGCGCCGAGAGACTGTCAGGAGCTGGCTTTGCTGGTCGGCGAATATCACACCCACGGCCATCGCGCCTTGGAGCTGAAACCGTCGACCTTGCTGGAGTTGCTGCAACGTTTTGACGTTTACCGTCGACCGCAGCGGTTCGAGGATTTTATCGCGGCGTGCGAGATGGACGCGCGTGGACGCAAAGGGCTGGAACAGCGAAGTTATCCACAGGCGGATTATTTGCGCGGGGCGGCGAATGCCGCTCGGACCGTGGCGGTTCAGCCGTTGCTGGAGAAAGGATTCAAAGGGCCGGAGCTGGGTGAGGCGATCAAGCGTGAACGGCTCAAGGCGTTGAAGACTTACAAAGACGCGGCGTCCACCTGAGAAGCTTCGCGGGCAAGCCTCGCTCCTTGTCCGCATTGTTCTGTAGGAGCGAGCGGTGCGGCGATCCGACTTGCCCGCGAAGGCGTCAACAGGGTCACAGCAAATTCGAAGGGGTCAATTGCTCACCGCGCCACTCAAAAGCCACCGGCGCCAACACCTGATCAATTTGCGCCTCGCGCCACAACGTCGCGAAGCTCTTGCCTACCCCCGGATGCACGCGATCCGGTGCGATCAGCGACAACGGCCACAGCACGAAGGCATTTTTCAGAATTTCTGCCCGCGGCAAAATCAAGCCATCAAAGTTGCCCACCAGATCGCCGAACAGCAGCACGTCGATATCCAGCGGCAAACCCTTGCGGTCCGGTGCATAACGGCCGTTGTCCGCCTCGATGAATTTCAACCGGCGATCCAGTTCCATCAGCGGTAAATCGGTAAAAGCCGACACCACAAAATTGAAGAACGGCCCGCTCTTGATCCCCACTGGCTGGCTTTCGAACACCGCCGAGCAGCGTATATCCACCATGAAACCTGCCAAGGCTTCCAGGCCAGCCTGCAAATGGGATTCACGCTCGATATTGCTACCGAGCCCGAGATACACCTGAGTCAGCGGCATCCGCGCTCGATCTCCACGCCCACACCACCCGTGGCAGCCGGGATGGCACCTGGCTTGGTTAGCTTGAGGCGCATCCAGGTGATGTTGAATTCGCTCATCAGCACTTCAGCCAGACGCTCGGCGAAGGTCTCGACCAGCTGGAACTGCGCCTGCTCGGCAAAAGCCTGGATGCGCGACGAAACGCTCGCGTAATCGAGCGCCAGCGTCAGGTCATCACCGGCGGCGGCCGGGCGATTGTCCCAAGCGAAACTCAGATCAAGTCGCAAGCACTGTCGGATGCCTCGCTCCCAGTCATAGGCACCAATCACGGTGTCGACTTCCAGGCCCTCGATAAACACTCTGTCCAAGCACTTTTCTCCGCTGCACGACAAGGGCGCAATGCGCCGTTAGAATCAGGGCGTCCTTGCCCGGAATAGTTAGCATGTTTTGGTTATTGGCGACTCTCGCCTACCTGCTCGGCTCTCTGTCCTTCGCCATTTTGCTCAGCCGCCTGACCGGTAACCCCGATCCGCGAATGAGTGGCTCGGGCAATGCCGGCGCCACCAACATGTTGCGCTTGGCCGGCAAGAAACTCGCCGTCCTGACTTTGCTCGGCGACCTCTGCAAAGGCCTGCTGCCGGTGCTGATCGCAGGGCTTGCGGGCCTTTCGCTGCAAGAACAGGCCTGGATCGGCGTCAGCGCTGTCATCGGCCACCTGTTCCCGCTGTACTTTCGCTTTCGCGGTGGCAAGGGTGTCGCCACCGCTGCCGGAATGCTGCTGGGCCTCTACCCGCCTGCTGCACTGCTGGCGGTCTGCGCCTGGCTGCTGACGTTCTACCTGACTCGCACCAGCTCACTGGCCGCATTGATCGCCACGCCGCTGACCCTGCCGCTGCTTGCCTGGCAAGAACCGGCGGCACTGCTGCCCATGAGCGCACTCACGGGACTGATCGTCTGGCGCCATCGCGGCAATCTACGCGACCTGTTTGCCGGGCGCGAACGGCATTTTTAAATACCGGGCATGAGCGCCGCTCATCCCGCACGTCATCACAGCGCCGACAATTGCTCCATTGGCCAGCGCGCCTGCACGCTGATCGCCAGGCTTTCGTGCTGACCGGCCTGCAAGCGCTGGCAGCCGGCAAATGCGATCATCGCGCCGTTGTCGGTGCAGAACTCTGGACGGGCATAAAACACATCGCCCTTCATGTCGCCGAGCATTTTTTCCAGTGAAGTGCGCAGTGCCTTGTTGGCACTGACGCCGCCAGCGATCACCAGACGCGTCATGCCCGCCTGTTTCAGGGCGCGCTTGCACTTGATGGTCAAAGTCTCCACCACGGCCTGCTGGAACGCCAGCGAGATGTCGCAACGGGCTTGCTCGCTGTCGTCCCCGGCGCTGACGCTCTGCTGCCAAGTGTTCAGGGCGAAGGTTTTCAAGCCGCTGAAGCTGAAGGCCAGGCCTGGACGGTCGCACATCGGACGCGGAAAGGTGAAACGTCCTGCGACGCCTTGCTCTGCCAGTTTCGCGATTTCCGGGCCACCCGGATAATTGAGGCCCATCATCTTCGCGGTCTTGTCAAAAGCTTCACCGGCGGCATCGTCGAGGGTCTCGCCCAAGAGCGTGTATTGACCGATCCCGTCGACCTGAACCAGCTGCGTATGACCGCCTGACACCAACAAAGCGACGAACGGAAATTGCGGTGGTTGCGCCTCTAGCATGGGCGCCAGCAGATGACCTTCCATGTGGTGCACACCCAGCGCCGGAATGCCCCAGGCGAAGGCCAGCGCCTGAGCACAGGAGGCGCCCACCAGCAAGGCACCGACCAGGCCAGGACCCGCGGTATAGGCGATGGCGTCGATCTCGGTCGGCACACAGTCAGCTTCGGCCAACACCTGACGAATCAAGGGCAGCATGCGTTTGACGTGGTCACGCGAGGCCAGCTCCGGCACTACCCCACCATAGGCGCGGTGCAGGTCAATCTGGCTGAACAGCGCGTCGGCCAGCAGGCCGCGCTCACTGTCATATAATGCGACACCGGTTTCGTCGCAGGAGGTTTCTAATCCCAGTACTAGCATGGGTTTACGCCTTGTTTAGGCTGAATTCGAAGGCGCGCATAATAGTCGCCATGGGATGCCCCGACTAGCGGTTTTCGATCAGAGGCTTTGCATTCCGAGCGATGAGGGGTTAACATCCGCAACCCTTAAAAACCGACGTCTTCAAGTGCTCTTTTGCCACGAGGATGTTGACCCCGGTAATGAATGAAGGTAGCTCTGGATGCCAGCCGTCAAAGTAAAAGAGAACGAACCCTTCGACGTAGCTCTGCGTCGTTTCAAGCGCTCCTGCGAAAAAGCCGGTGTATTGGCTGAAGTTCGTAGCCGCGAATTCTACGAGAAGCCTACTTCTGAGCGTAAACGTAAAGCAGCAGCCGCTGTTAAGCGTCACGCCAAGAAAGTACAGCGCGAACAGCGCCGCGCCGTTCGTCTGTACTAATACACAGACGTTCGTAGCAAGCTTCTGCCAAGCCCGGCCCTCAGCCGGGCTAATGGCATTTGCGGACAACGCTTGATGCTTCACCGTCAAAGCCGCACACGCGACCGCGACACATCTGCTTCACAGCGTCAGACCTGGCTCTTTTGCCAGCGGTGCACGTCTTTTCTGACGAGCCTTCCAAGGCTACTGACGAGCACACCCACTGATTCCTCTCACGACGATCAGCCCAAGGCACCTTCTTGCGTGCCAGCTTATGAGCTATCCGAGGCCATTGACAGGCCGCAGCCGGATTCAGCGCAACACTTTCAAATAGCCGAATACTGATGGGTACTAACGTCAGTGGATTTTCGGCAGATACACTTCCCGACAGCGATTATGCAGACGACACCGGTCGAGCCGCACATTTTGCGCGCCTCAAACAACGACCCGCGTTCGGCCGCTCATTGTTTTGGGTCCATTTCAGCGCAGATGACGAGAACGCCATGGCCGGGCTAATTCCCCAGAGCTTCATTGACGACCTTCTGAACCGCACCGACATCGTCGATGTGGTCAGCTCGCGCCTGCAGATGAAAAAGGCTGGCAAGAATTACACCGCCTGCTGCCCGTTTCACAAAGAGAAAACCCCCTCCTTCAGCGTCAGTCCCGACAAGCAGTTCTATTATTGCTTTGGCTGCGGCGCTGGCGGCAATGCCCTCGGCTTCATGATGGACCACGACAACCTGGATTTCGTCCAGGCTGTCGAAGAACTGGCCAAAGCCGCCGGCATGGAAATCCCCCGCGAAGAAAGCGGACGGCCGCACAAACCGCGGCAGCCGACCGATTCGCCGCTCTACCCGCTGCTCACCGCCGCCGCCGACTTTTACCGCCAGGCCCTGAAAAGCCATCCGTCGCGAAAAGCGGCTGTGGACTATTTGAAAGGACGCGGGCTGACCGGTGAAATCGCTCGAGACTTCGGTCTCGGCTTTGCCCCGCCCGGCTGGGACAACCTGTTCAAGCACTTGAGCAGCGATACCCTGCAACAGAAAGCAATGATCGATGCCGGCCTGCTGATCGAGAACGCCGAAACCGGCAAACGCTATGATCGCTTCCGCGATCGCGTGATGTTCCCGATTCGCGACAGCCGCGGACGCATCATCGCTTTCGGCGGCCGGGTTTTGGGCGACGACAAGCCCAAATACCTGAACTCACCGGAAACCCCGGTATTCCATAAGGGCCAAGAACTCTACGGCCTTTATGAAGCACGCAAGAACAACCGCAACCTCGACGAAATCATCGTCGTTGAAGGCTACATGGATGTTATCGCCCTCGCACAGCAAGGCCTGCGCAATGCTGTCGCGACCTTGGGCACCGCCACCAGCGAAGAGCACTTGAAGCGGCTGTTTCGCGTCGTGCCCAACGTGCTGTTCTGCTTCGACGGAGATCAGGCAGGTCGAAATGCCGCTTGGCGGGCATTGGAAGCGGCGCTGCCGAGCCTGCAGGATGGGCGGCGCGCACGTTTTCTGTTTCTGCCCGAAGGCGAAGACCCGGACACGCTGGTCCGCTCCGAAGGCACTGACGCCTTCCGCGCACGGATCAACCAGCACGCCCAACCATTAGCGGATTATTTTTTTCAACAGCTGACCGAGGAATCGGACCCACGCTCGCTCGAAGGCAAGGCCCACATGGCCACCCTCGCCGCGCCGCTGATCGACAAAGTCCCGGGCGCAAACCTGCGGATTCTGATGCGTCAGCGACTGACCGAAATTACCGGCCTAAGCGGTGAAGCCGTGAGCCAGCTGGTGCACAGCGCGCCTCTGGAAGCACCACCGGCTTACGATCCGGGCATCGATTACGACGCCATGCCGGATTACAGCGACTACCATCAGCCGCAGGCACAAGAGATGTACGTGCCGCAGCAGGAATGGACGCCGAAGAAACCCGGTGCGGGCGGCAAGAAGTGGGACAAGAAACCGTGGGACAAGAACGGTAAACGCGGCGGTGATCGCGACCAACACAGCGCCCCACGCACACCGATTGCAGTCGAAGCTCCAACGCTGATAGCGCTGCGCACCCTCATTCATCATCCGGAGCTGGCGGGCAAGGTAGAAACCGCCGATCACTTCGCGAATGAGAGCAACACGTACGCGCAACTGCTGGTAGCCCTCATCGGGACCGTGCAGAAAAATCCTAAGCTAAACTCTATTCAGCTAATGGCGCGCTGGCATGGCACTGAACAGGGGCGCCTGCTTAAGGCTTTAGCGGAAAAGGAGTGGCTGATTGACGGCGACAACCTTGAACAACAGTTTTTAGACACCATTACTAGGTTATCGGCAAGTCAGCACACGGATAGCCTGGAAGTACTTATCAGAAAAGCAAGGCAGCCAGGATTGACCGCGGAGGAAGCAATTCAGATCGCAAATCAGATGCGCGACCTATTAAAACGCAATTTGGCTGTATCAGACCCGACCTCAACTGGCGCGTGAGGTCATAGCTCAGGTATAATCCTCGGCTTGTTTTTTGCCCGCCAAGACCTTCAGTGGATAGGGTGTTATGTCCGGAAAAGCGCAACAGCAGTCTCGTATCAAAGAGTTGATCACACTTGGTCGTGAGCAGGGCTACCTGACTTACGCGGAGGTCAACGACCACCTGCCGGAGGATATTTCAGATCCGGAACAGGTGGAAGACATCATCCGCATGATCAATGACATGGGGATCAACGTATTCGAGGTTGCGCCAGATAAGGATTCCCTTATGCTGGCCGACGCCGATACCGACGAAGCCGCGGCCGAAGAGGCAGCAGCAGCGTTGGCAGCGGTCGAGACCGACATTGGTCGCACCACCGACCCAGTGCGCATGTACATGCGTGAAATGGGTACGGTAGAGCTCCTCACACGTGAAGGCGAAATCGAAATCGCCAAACGTATTGAAGAGGGCATCCGTGAAGTGATGGGCGCAATCGCGCACTTCCCTGGCACGGTTGACCATATTCTCTCCGAGTACACTCGCGTCACCACCGAAGGTGGCCGCCTGTCCGACGTCCTGAGCGGTTATATCGACCCGGACGACGGTATTGCGCCGCCTGCAGCGGAAGTGCCACCGCCTGTCGATCCGAAAGCCGTGAAAGCGGACGACGACACCGAAGACGATGACGCCGAAGCGACGACTGATGACGAAGAAGAAACCGAAAGCGGTCCGGATCCGGTCATCGCTGCACAGCGTTTTGGTGCTGTCTCCGATCAGATGGAAGTCACCCGCAAGGCGCTGAAAAAGCACGGCCGTGGCAACAAGCTGGCAATTGCCGAGCTGGTGCTCCTGGCTGAGCTGTTCATGCCGATCAAACTGGTTCCGAAGCAATTCGAAGGCCTGGTCGAGCGTGTTCGCAGTGCCCTGGATCGTCTACGTCAGCAAGAGCGCGCGATAATGCAACTGTGCGTTCGTGATGCTCGTATGCCGCGTGCCGACTTCCTGCGCCAGTTCCCAGGCAATGAAGTCGACGAAAGCTGGACCGATGCACTGGCCAAAGGCAAAAGCAAATACGCTGAAGCCATTGGTCGCCTGCAACCGGACATCATTCGTTGCCAGCAGAAGCTGACCGCACTGCAAACCGAAACCGGTTTGACGATCGCCGAGATCAAGGACATCAACCGTCGCATGTCGATCGGTGAGGCCAAGGCCCGCCGCGCGAAGAAAGAGATGGTAGAAGCGAACTTGCGTCTGGTGATCTCCATCGCCAAGAAGTACACCAACCGTGGTCTGCAATTCCTCGATCTGATCCAGGAAGGCAACATCGGTTTGATGAAAGCGGTAGACAAGTTCGAATACCGCCGCGGCTACAAGTTCTCGACTTATGCCACCTGGTGGATCCGTCAGGCGATCACTCGCTCGATCGCCGACCAGGCCCGCACCATCCGTATTCCGGTGCACATGATCGAGACGATCAACAAGCTCAACCGCATTTCCCGCCAGATGTTGCAGGAAATGGGTCGCGAACCGACCCCGGAAGAACTGGGCGAACGCATGGAAATGCCTGAGGACAAAATCCGCAAGGTATTGAAGATCGCTAAAGAGCCGATCTCCATGGAAACCCCGATCGGTGATGACGAAGACTCCCACCTGGGTGACTTCATCGAAGACTCGACCATGCAGTCGCCAATCGATGTCGCTACCGTTGAGAGCCTTAAAGAAGCGACTCGCGAAGTTCTGTCCGGCCTCACTGCCCGTGAAGCCAAGGTTCTGCGCATGCGCTTCGGTATCGACATGAATACCGACCACACCCTCGAGGAGGTTGGTAAGCAGTTCGACGTGACCCGTGAACGGATTCGTCAGATCGAAGCCAAGGCACTGCGCAAGCTGCGCCACCCGACGAGAAGCGAGCATTTGCGCTCCTTCCTCGACGAGTAACAACTAAACCCCCGGCCCAGGCCGGGGGTTTTGCTTTATGCAGATAAAATCCCCCGCACTTCGCTCCCGCCGAATTGCCCGACTACACTCGAAACATTCCCCCGAGCCATAACGAGACCGTTATGCCCAGACTGCCGACCGTGCTTTTTTTGCTGTCGCTATTGACCTGGACCGCAACGGCTGGCGCGCTGACTCTTACCGACGAAGAACGTAGCTGGCTGGCGGCACACCCGGATTTACGCCTGGGTGTCGATGCGTCATGGCCTCCCTTCGAGTTTCGCGACGATCAGGGCCGCTATCAGGGCCTTGCGGCAGACTATATCGACCTGATTCGCCAACGCCTGGCGATCAAGCTGACGCCCATCGAGCCCGTTAGCTGGACAGTCGTCCTGGAACAGGCCAAAAAAGCCAAGCTGGACTTGTTGCCGGGCATTATGTCGACCCCGGAGCGCCAGACTTACCTGTCATTCACCCGCCCCTACCTGGACTTTCCGATTGTCATCCTTGCCCATGTCGGAGGCCCCCAACCACGCAAGCTCGAAGACCTGTATGGCCTGAAAGTCGCCGTGGTGGAAAACTACGCCCCCCACGAGCTGTTGCGCACCCACAATCCCGACCTGAATCTGGTGGCGATGCCCAATGTCAGCTCAGCGCTGCAAGCGCTGGCAACCGATGAAGTGGACGCTGTGGTAGGCGATCTCGCCTCCAGCGTCTGGAGCCTGCGTCAGCTCAAGCTCGACGGGCTCTACGTCAGCGGCGAAACCCCCTATCGCTATCAACTGGCTATGGGCGTGCCTCGGGACAACAAAATGCTGGTCGGCATTCTGGATAAAGTCCTGGCCGACATGACCCCGGACGAAATCAATGCCATTCAGGAGCATTGGGTCGGCAACGTTCTCGATCATCGAACCTTCTGGACCAATCTGCTGATTTACGGTCTACCGGGGTTGCTGATGCTGATCATCGTGCTGGCGGTGGTTATTCGGATCAACCGCCGACTGAGTTCAGAAATTGCCCGTCGGGTCGATCTGGAACAAGAACTGCGCAGCAGCGAATACCACTACCGCGGGCTGGTGGAGAGCCTTTCGGCCATCGCCTGGGAAGCGCGAATCAGCGATTTCACTTACAGCTATGTGTCGCCCCATGCCGAGGATCTACTCGGCTACCCCCTGTCTCATTGGCTGATTCCGGGCTTCTGGCGCAACATTATTCACCCGGCCGACCTGACCCGCGCCCAGACCTTCTGCGATCACGAAGTACTGGCAGGGCGCGATCACAGCCTCGATTACCGAGTGATCACCGCCGATGGCCGCTGCATTTGGGTACGCGATATCGTCAGCCTGATTGAGCATGGGAATGAACCAGTGATGCGCGGATTGATGATCGACATCAGCGAAGCCAAGCGCACTGAAGAGGCGTTGCGCCTGTCGGAGCAGAAGTTCGCCTCGGTGTTCCAGCAATGCCCGGACATTCTGGTCATCGCGCGGCTCTCCGACGGCTGCCTGCTGGAGGTCAACGAAGCGTTCGAAGAACAGATCGGCCTCATGGCCGAAGACGTCATCGGCCAGACCGCCACCGACCTGAACATCTGGGGCATACCCGGCGTCGGGCCGGGTTTGTTGCAGCGGTTGCAGGCCGGCAGCATCCGTAACCTGGAGATGCCCTTTCGCCGCAACAATGGCCAAGCGTTTACCGGCCTGATCTCCGCGGAACCGTTCGACCTCGATACAACCCCAGCGCTGGTGGTGGTGGTGCGGGACATCAGCCAGCTCAAGGAAACCCAGCAACAGCTGCAGACCTCCGAAGAGAAATTCGCCAAAGCCTTCCATGCTTCCCCCGACGGCTTGCTATTGTCCCGGCAGAGCGATGGTTTACTGCTTGAGGTCAACGAGGGTTTCAGTCGCATTACCGGTTTCAACAGCGCGATGTCCGTGGATCGCTCCGTCCTCGAGCTGGGGATCTGGGTCAATCTCAACGAACGCAAACAGATGCTCGACTTGCTTCACCGGGACGGTTTCGTCCGCGACTTCAGTTGCCATATACGCCGCAGCGACGGGCAGATCCGCCTCTGCGAGGTGTCCAGCCGTCCGCTGCCGATCGGCGATGAAGCCTGCATGCTGACCATCGCCCGGGACATCACCGAGCGGCATCTGATGCAGGAGAAACTGCAACAGGCCGCCACGGTATTCGAGAGCACCGCCGAGGGTGTATTGATCACCGACACTCAACAGCACATCAGCGCGGTCAATCGTGCGTTTACCGAAATCACCGGCTACAGCGAGAGCGAAGCATTGGGTCACACCCCTCGCCTGCTCGCCTCAGGCCTGCATGACAGCGCGTTCTATGCCGCCATGTGGCATCAACTGACCGCCGAAGGTCATTGGCAGGGCGAAATTTCGAACCGGCGCAAGAATGGCGAGCTCTACCCGAGCTGGCTGACCATCAGTGCGGTGCGCAACCGGGACAAATTCGTTACCCACTTTGTCGCGGTGTTCGCGGACATTTCCAGCCTCAAACACGCCCAGGCCAAACTCGATTATCAGGCACACCACGACCCGCTGACCGGCCTGCCAAATCGCACGCTGTTCGAGAGCCGATTGCTGACCGCGCTCAACAACCAGCAGGAAAATGGCGGCCAGGGCGCGGTGCTGTTCCTGGACCTGGACCGTTTCAAACACATCAACGACAGCTTGGGTCACCCGGTCGGCGACCTGCTGCTCAAGGGCATTGCCGTGCGCCTCAAGGAACAGTTGCGCGACATCGACACCGTAGCGCGCCTGGGCGGCGACGAATTCATCATCCTGCTGCCCGGTCTGCAGCAAGCCAGTGACGCCGACAACATCGCGACCAAGTTGCTCAATTGCTTCGGCGCACCGTTCCAGGCCGGCGAACATGAGTTTTTTATCAGCGCCAGTATCGGCACCAGCCTGTACCCCAAGGACGGCTGCGACGTCGCCACGCTGGTCAAGAACGCCGATGCGGCGATGTATCGCTCAAAGGCGAAGGGTCGCAACCGGGTCGAAAGCTACACCCGCGACCTCACCGCTCAAGCGAGCGAGCGAGTGGCACTGGAACATGAACTGCGACGCGCTATCGAGCGCAATGAACTGCACCTCCACTATCAACCGAAGATCAGCCTGATCGACCATCGCCTGGTCGGCGCAGAAGCACTCATTCGCTGGCGCCACCCGACCTTCGGTGATGTGCCACCGGAGCACTTCATTCCGCTGGCCGAAGAAAACGGCATGATCCTGCAAATCGGCGATTGGGTTCTCGAAACCGCCTGCCGGCAGATGTTCGAGTGGAATCAGGCTTACCAACCCGTCGGCCCGCTGTCGGTCAACCTCGCGGGGGCTCAGTTGCGTCAGCCGAATCTGCTCGGCCGAATCGAACAGTTACTCAAGGACAACCGCCTCAAGCCCGGTTTCCTGCAACTGGAAATTACCGAAAACTTCATCATGAGCCAGGCTGAAGAGGCGCTGGCAGTGCTGCACCAACTCAAACACCTGGGTGTGCAACTGGCGATCGACGACTTTGGCACCGGGTACTCGTCCTTGAGTTACCTCAAACGTCTGCCGTTGGACATTCTCAAGATCGACCAGTCTTTCGTCCGCGGCCTGCCGGATGATCCCCACGACGCAGCCATCGTTCGCGCCATCATCGCCCTGGGCCGCAGCATGCAATTCACCATCATTGCCGAGGGCGTCGAAACCCTCGCGCAGCAGCAATTTCTCGCTGCCGAAGGCTGTGAACAGATCCAGGGCTATATCGTCAGCCTGCCCTTGCCACCGGACGAATTTGCCGCGACGTTTCTTCGTATAGCCATTTCAGACTTTTCGGATAGCACAGCGGAGAAACCGTCGCTATAATCCGCGGCCTACTGAGGGCCTATAGCTCAGTTGGTTAGAGCAGGGGACTCATAATCCCTTGGTCGTAGGTTCGAGTCCTACTGGGCCCACCAAACAAGAAAGCCGCGCAATGCGCGGCTTTTTCGTACCTTATGTTTAATTTAGTTTGCTTCGCGTGTCGCTAAGTCGGATGCCGCCCGCAGCCTTGTAGGCAAACTCTGAAACTTACATTTGGCGCTTTGCTGCCATGTTGTGCTTTTCTTCGACGGGATACTCTCCGGACGTCGCTGACCATTCAGCGATCGGGCTTGGAAACCCGACGAACGAATCGCAACAACGCGCCCAACATGACCGCAGACGAAAAGGGACTTATCGTTCCCTTTTTGGGACCTATCGAGCCTGCCAGGCAACCGATGCACTACGCCCACTCTTGCAAATCGCTTTGCGAGCAAGTAATCGTTTGGCCCGTCGTTACTTTCTGCGCTGACCGGCATCACTGCCACAGTCAACCCGGACACTTAACGAAGGAATAGCCTGCACGGGCTGCATCCGTTCAAGCATTTCCCCCGTCAGAACGACCTCATACGTATCCGCCGCCCTACCCCATTGCTCCACGATGACCATGCCGTCTACCAGCGCTCCTGCCAATCCGGTAATCGTAACGGCCAATGCCTCTACGATCGCTTGAGTCCGGAGCCACACGCGATCAGTTATCTCTTTCAGCTCAGCCGTTATGCGGTCAGGCGACGCGGGATCCGTATTGGGGTAGGCGATATTGCGCAGCAAGTGCCGCAACTCCCTTATTTTCGCGTAGTCCTGTTCCGCCCCCTGCTCTCCTTTCAGGATGGCTGCCGTTTTCGACTTATCGACCAATTTCTTGGACGAATGTTGTGAAGGCAATGCCTGCCCCATAGCGCCAGCCAAGAGGACCATCATCCTGGCTTCCAAATGCTCCTTCATCGCATCTATCGACGAAATAGATCGCACCAAGGTGATGGAAGCGCCCCCTTGATGCCTTAAGTCCATGGTCACTGTCAGGGTCACGCCGCCCGTTGCAAACCCCAGGGCGCGGGCCATGACGTAGTGCCCCATTTCGTGATGTGCAATCTGCAATGCATGGTCCCGTACAGCGGAAGGCATCTTGTTCGTCATTTCCATCGCCTCGCGTCACAGCCCTCGATTGCGCATTCGACTACGAGTTAGTGTGGGTGTCCATCGGATGAAGTCGATTCAGCGCACGAGTTTGCAGGATAATTCCTAATTTAATGAGGCTCTATTCTGAGAGCCCTATTTACGCTACATAACGAGTAATACCCATGATAAACAGCTGAGACAGGCGGCCTCAGGGCATGAAAAGATAAGGTTCTCCAACACGAAAGCAATTCGAGAGACCTGATGCAAACCACGGTACATCCGCC
Source organism: Pseudomonas sp. Hz4 (assembly GCF_054898165.1). Classification (NCBI taxonomy): domain Bacteria; kingdom Pseudomonadati; phylum Pseudomonadota; class Gammaproteobacteria; order Pseudomonadales; family Pseudomonadaceae; genus Pseudomonas; species Pseudomonas sp. Hz4. Next base: position 5,588,258 of record NZ_CM142719.1, read on the forward strand.
TATCGACCTACTAGCAAAAAACTTGCAAAGCGTAGCGGTTCTACCTAGTCTTGCCCCCAATACACCCGCCATGCCTATGGTTGCGTCAGCAGCTAAGCACAAATTGCGCGGGTTTTTTTTGCCCGGCGTTTTTAGGGTATGAACTTCTTTCATAAACCAGTGCTCGATATCACTGCGCAGATCGAACTACTCAAGCAGCGCGGTCTGCATATACAGGATGAGACTCGCGCTCGATATTTCTTGCAGGCTGTCAGCTACTTTCGCCTCTCGCCCTATATGCGTACTTTTCAGCAAGCTGAGGATCAAGACCATCCTTTCCGAAAAGGTGCCGGATTCCGTGATCTGACGACTCTCTATGATTTCGACCGCAGGCTACGTTTACTTACCATGGACGCCATTGAGCGTGTCGAAGTCGCCATTCGCTCATTGATCAGCAACCACATGGGTCCAAATCATGGTGGCCATTGGTACATGGACGCTCGGTTGTTTCAGCACACCTACGACCATGCTCGATTACTGGAAACCATACGTACCAAACAAAACACTGCCAAACGCGACTACGAAAAAGAATGCCAACGGATAGATCGCCTGCAATCCGATACACCGCGAAAAGATCATCTCAAACGCCAACGGGCAAAAGAAAGCTACGCGCGGCACTACCCAGTAACGTACGACCAACCGTTACTTATGCCGGGATGGGCCATGCTGGAAGAGCTGACCTTCGGTGATCTGTCACACCTCTACAAAGGGCTCGCCCGAGACGCAGACAAGAAAGTTATCGCCAAATGCCTCGAACTGCCAGCTCCACTATTGCAGTCATGGCTGCATACCCTGACCACCATCCGTAATATTTGTGCTCACCACGCGCGGCTGTGGAATCGAGAGTTAGGAATCCGACCGGAACTGCCTAAGAAAACCAGCTTTCAATGGCCTCAGGCGTTGCTTCAGCAGGGACAACATCCAAGGATTTTTTCAGTTTTGTGCATCCTCAATCACCTGATGCACCAAGTGAGCCCGCACACCAGTTGGGATCGCCGTTTATTGGAACTGATGCGGGAGTTTCCCAATCTGGATCAGCGAGCCATGGGGTTTCCTCAGGATTGGCGCCAAGACCCTTTCTGGCAGATAACTGTGTAATTCCAACAACGAAAAAGCCGCGCAATTGCGCGGCTTTTTCGTACCTGCGCTTCAGCCTTTACTTCGGCAAGGCGTACGCAATCACGTAGTCCCCGCGATCCGTCGACTGACGCGCACCGCCAACGGTGAGCAGAATGTACTGCTTGCCGGTCTTGGGCGAAACGTAAGTCGTCGGACCGGACTGGCTGCCGACGGGCAAGCGGGTTTGTGGGTCTTGAGGTCGATGGCGGACATCGTACAGAACGGCGTCGCGCCCCACGTCGGACACGGTCAGTGTCTTATTACCGAGTGACGGCACGTTGCCCCGAGACACCGGGCGTTCTTCGACCCTACGAGCGCTGTGCGAGATGTGCCTGTAACATGCCAACCCATTGATCTGTACCGCTGGAGACAACCTTTGCCTGACACTCGCCCACCCGTTCTTGACGAAATCGACCGCCAGTTGATCGCAGCCCTGCAAATCAATGCCCGCGAGAGCGTGGCCATGCTCGCGCGACAATTGGGCATCGCTCGCACCACCGTCACTTCGCGATTGGCCCGGCTGGAAAAGGCCAAAGTAATCACCGGTTACGGCGTGCGTTTGGGTCAACGTGTCGTGGATGGCGGCTTGCAGGCGTACGTCGGGATCACGGTGCAACCGCGCTCGGGCAAGGAAGTGCTGCGACGTCTCAGTGCGATGGCTCAGGTGCAGCAGCTGTGTGCGGTGAGTGGCGAATTTGATTACGTGGCGTGGTTACGCACCGATTCACCTGAGCAACTGGATCAGTTGCTCGATCAAATTGGCAGCGTGGATGGCGTGGAGAAGACCACGACCTCAATCATTCTCAGCAGCAAGATTGATCGCGGCCAGCCGGTTTAATCCAATTTGCTCGTTGCGCTCGTCAAATTGCAGTGTTTATAACCAAAACGACGACACATTGCGTCTTATTAACGTGTTCTACGCTCTCTAGAATGGCTGCCATCTTTTCCTATACTCAGATGCGCATTCCGCATCGGGTCGCCAGCAAGGTCAGCCATGAACAAGAACAATCGCCATCCTGCAGACGGTAAAAAACCAGTCACCATTTTCGGCCCGGACTTTCCTTTCGCCTTCGACGACTGGATCGAACACCCGGCCGGCCTGGGCAGCATCCCTGCGCACAACCATGGAGCCGAGGTAGCGATCGTCGGCGCCGGTATCGCCGGTCTGGTGGCAGCGTACGAATTGATGAAACTGGGCCTCAAACCCGTCGTCTACGAAGCCTCGAAAATGGGCGGCCGTCTGCGCTCCCAGGCATTCAACGGTGCTGAAGGCATCGTCGCCGAACTCGGCGGCATGCGCTTCCCGGTGTCGTCCACCGCGTTTTATCACTACGTCGACAAGCTGGGCCTGCAAACCAAACCTTTCCCGAACCCGCTGACACCTGCCTCGGGCAGCACGGTGATCGACCTCGAAGGCCAGACCCATTACGCACAGAAACTGGCGGATCTTCCTGCACTGTTCCAGGAAGTCGCCGATGCCTGGGCCGATGCACTGGAAGCCGGTTCGCAGTTCGCTGACATCCAGCAAGCAATCCGCGACCGCGATGTACCGCGCCTCAAAGACCTGTGGAACACCCTCGTTCCGCTGTGGGACGACCGCACCTTCTACGACTTCGTTGCCACTTCCAAAGCCTTCGCCAAGCTCTCTTTCCATCATCGCGAAGTGTTCGGCCAGGTCGGTTTCGGTACCGGCGGCTGGGACTCGGACTTCCCGAACTCGATGCTGGAAATCTTCCGTGTGGTCATGACCAACTGCGACGATCACCAGCACTTGGTGGTCGGTGGCGTGGAACAAGTGCCGCTGGGCATCTGGCGTCATGTGCCGGAGCGTTGCGTGCATTGGCCTGAAGGCACCAGTCTCAGCTCGTTGCACAGCGGTGCACCGCGTTCCGGTGTGAAAAAAATCGCCCACGCACCGAACGGCCGTTTTACGGTCACTGACAACTACGGTGACACACGCGAATATGCGGCGGTACTGACCACCTGCCAGAGTTGGCTGCTGACCACCCAGATCGAATGCGATGAAACCCTGTTCTCGCAAAAGATGTGGATGGCCCTCGACCGCACGCGCTACATGCAATCGTCGAAAACCTTCGTGATGGTCGACCGGCCGTTCTGGAAGGACAAGGATCCGGAAACCGGCCGCGACCTGATGAGCATGACCCTCACCGATCGCCTGACCCGCGGCACTTACCTCTTCGACAACGGCGACGACAAGCCCGGCGTGATTTGCCTGTCGTACTCGTGGATGAGCGACGCGCTGAAAATGCTCCCGCACCCGGTGGAAAAGCGCGTGAAGCTGGCACTGGATGCGTTGAAAAAGATCTACCCGAAAGTCGACATCGCCGCGCGGATCATCGGCGACCCGATCACTGTGTCCTGGGAGGCCGACCCGCATTTCCTCGGTGCTTTCAAAGGCGCCCTGCCCGGCCACTACCGCTACAACCAGCGCATGTACGCACACTTCATGCAGGCCGACATGCCGGCCGAGCAGCGCGGGATTTTCATCGCCGGCGACGACGTTTCGTGGACACCGGCCTGGGTCGAAGGCGCGGTGCAAACCTCGCTTAACGCGGTGTGGGGCATCATGAAACACTTCGGCGGTGAAACTCACGCCGAGAATCCGGGTCCAGGAGATGTGTTCAACGAAATCGGTCCGATCGCCTTGCCCGAGTAAGAGGAATCCGAAATGCGCGTAGCCCTTTACCAATGTCCACCGCTGCCCCTGGATGTCGCAGGCAACCTGCAACGTCTGCATCAACTGGCGCTGGAGGCCAAAGGCGCCGATTTGCTGGTGCTGCCGGAGATGTTCCTGACTGGCTACAACATCGGCGTCGATGCGGTCAGCGTCCTCGCGGAGGTGCATAACGGTGAATCGGCGCAGCAGATTGCGCGCATTGCCAAGACGGCCGGGATTGCCATTCTTTATGGCTACCCCGAGCGTGCGGAGGACGGCCAGATCTACAACGCCGTACAGTTGATCGACGCTCATGGCGAGCGGTTGTGCAACTACCGCAAGACTCACCTGTTCGGCGACCTCGATCACTCTATGTTCAGCGCCGGAGGGGATGATTTCCCGCTGGTCGAGCTCAATGGCTGGAAGCTCGGTTTCCTGATCTGTTACGACATGGAGTTCCCGGAAAACGCCCGGCGCCTGGCCCTGGCCGGTGCCGAGCTGATTCTGGTGCCGACGGCGAACATGATTCCCTTCGATTTTGTTGCCGATGTCACCGTCCGTGCCCGGGCCTTCGAAAACCAATGTTATGTGGCTTACGCCAACTACTGCGGCCACGAAGGCGACATCCATTACTGCGGCCAAAGCAGCATCGCCGCGCCGGATGGCAGCCGTATCGCCCAGGCCGGGCTGGATGAAGCGTTGATTGTGGGCGCGCTGGATCGGCAGTTGATGGTCAATTCCCGCGCTGCCAATCGCTATCTGCTTGATCGTCGTCCCGAGCTTTACAGCAAGCTGAACAAGCGCTGAGTTATCCGCTAGCATTAGCACTTCTCTGCTCTGGAAGTGCTCATGCCTGCGCTGAATCACCCCCACCTTCACACTGAAACCCTGGCCAACGGTCTGCGGGTGACGCTGCGTCATGTGCCCGATTTGAAGCGCAGTGCTGCTGCGTTACGAGTCGCTGCTGGCAGCCATGACGTGCCGCTGGCATGGCCCGGGCTGGCGCACTTTCTCGAACACCTGCTGTTTCTCGGTACAGAGCGCTTTCCCGCTGGCCTTGGGCTGATGGCCTACGTCCAGGGTCATGGCGGTCAGGTGAATGCCAAAACCAGCGAACGCACCACGGACTACTTTTTCGAATTACCGCCTCAGGCGTTTTCCGGGGGACTGGAGCGCCTGTCGGACATGCTCGCTCATCCGCGCATGACTGCGGACGATCAGCGGCGGGAACGGGAAGTGCTGCACGCAGAATTTGTCGCATGGGCTCGGGATACGGCCGCTCAGCAGCAATTCGCGCTGTTCGACGGTCTTTCAGCGGCACATCCACTGCGGGCGTTTCATGCCGGCAACCGCTACAGCCTGCCGGTCCCGCAACCTGAGTTCCAGCAAGCCTTGCAGGATTTCTATCAGCGGTTTTATCAGACCGGGCAGATGACCTTGAGCCTGGCCGGGCCGCAGAGTTTCGATGAGTTGAGGACGATGGCTGAGCGCTTTAGCGCTGCTATTCCCATAGGGGAAAAGGTCCCGCAACAAGCGCCTACATCGCTGATGGATTCTTCTGACAAAAGTTATCACCAAGCTGGAGCGCGCCGACTGGATCAGCTGTTTGCCTTCGAAGCGTTGCCGGGTTCATCGCCCGAAGCGTTGGCGTTCCTGTGTCATTGGTTGAACGCCGCGAAACCCGGTGGCCTGCTGGCGCAATTGCGTGAGCGCGGGCTGGCTGACAGCCTGAAAGCTGCGCCGCTGTATCAATTCGCCGGTCAGGCCTTGTTGCACATCGAATTCACGGTGCCTGCCAAAGCGACGCCCACCGGAATCCGCGAGCAGCTACTGGATTGGCTTGGATTCTTTGCCTCGCAGCAACCCTGGACCGGGTTGCGTGAAGAATACGCCGCCGTGCTGCAACGCCAGCAGCACGTCAGCGGCGCCCTGCAACAGGCCGGGCTGGACAGCGAACAGCGCGAAAGCGGGTTATCCGAATCGGGCGTTATAGCCCTCAAGGAAATACTGAAACAAATCGGCGCTGTGGATAACTTCACCGGCCAATGGCAACTGCCAACACTCAATCCGTTTTTGCGCGCCGAGGCGCCGGCCCCGAGTGCCGGACTGATCCGCGGCCAGACCAGCAAACACCGAGGCCTGCGGACCTTTGCCCAGGATCGTTCGCGAGGCCGTCGCGAACGTTCGCCCATGCAGTTCAGTCAGGCGTTGCCGGATAACACTGCCGAAGGTGCCGTTTATCTGCGCTGGCGTCTGGACTCGGCACCTCGTAACAACCTTCAGGCGAGCCTGGAAAACCGTCTGCAGCCATTGCATGAAGACGCTCGTCAGGCAGGTGTCGATTTTTCCTTCAGCGCATCAGGCAATGAATGGCTGCTGAAAATGACCGGGCTACAGGAGCCGATGCCGACCGTCCTCGAACATGCGCTGAAAGAACTGACAAAACCTGATGACGATTTCTCGCAAGAAGAGCCGACGAGCGTTGCGCTGATGCCGATTCGACAGCTGCTTAAAGCGCTGCCCGATCATTGCCTTGTGCGCACTGCCGACTCGGACGATTTGATGCAACTTTGGTCAAGCGCACGCTGGGATGGTCTGGCGACCGGCCTGTCCGCCCAGACACAAGCGGCGATGGGCCTTGCCTTGAGTCGTGTACCCGGCACTGCGGACAATCAACTGACGCCACCCTCCCCGATCAGCACGCAGCGTCTCTGGAGCGCTGTCGATACCGGGTCCAGCGAACACGCGCTGTTGCTCTTCTGTCCGACCGCAACCCGGGACATCGCTGACGAAGCCGCCTGGCGCTTGCTGGCTCACCTCTGCCAGACGCCGTTTTACCAACGCCTGCGGGTGGAGCTGCAACTCGGTTATGCGGTGTTCAGCGCCCTGCGGCAGATCCATGGACAGACCGGGCTACTGTTCGGCGTGCAATCGCCCAGCGTCCCCCCTCGGGATCTGTTGAAACACATTGAACATTTCATGAGCGATTTGGCCGGGATGATCGGCGACATCGATGTCGTGACCTTCATCAGCCAGCGCCAGGCACTGGCCAATCAATTCGATAGTGCGGCACTAACTGATGCCCAGGCTGCCGAACTGCTCTGGCAAAGCAAACTGGCTGACCGCTCGTCGGATTATCTGGAGCTTCTGCCTCAGACGATTCTGATGATCGACCGTGAAATGTTACTGGCCGCAGCACATCGACTGAATCAGACAGAAGGTGGTTGGCGCTGTCTAGCCAGCGGACCGTGCCCGAGCTCGCCTTGGCAAGCGGCAAAATGATCATTACCGGTGCTGCAATTAGCTTTCTCAAAGATTCACGGCCAATCGCCCTGTAATTTTGAGTAACATAGCCACCTAACTATCTGAACATCTCCGGCTGGAGGTGGACTATATGTATAGATCTCAACTGTCCCATCACCTGAAGGAGCGCTCCTATGTCTTGGTCCAAACCTGCTTACACCGACCTGCGTATCGGCTTTGAAGTCACCATGTACTTCGCAAGCCGCTAAGTTCTGCCGTTTAGGTAGAGAGCTTGGTTCAGCGCCTCGGTTTGCCGAGGCGTTTTTATTTTCAGCTTTCAAAATGATGGAGCGGCCATGTTTGTTCAGATTCTAGGTTCCGCCGCCGGCGGTGGTTTCCCGCAGTGGAATTGCAATTGCGTGAACTGCGCAGGCTTTCGCGACGGCAGCCTGAACGCCAAGGCGCGGACCCAGTCGTCCATTGCGATTTCCGATAACGGCGCGAACTGGGTGCTGTGCAACGCATCGCCGGACATCCGCGCCCAGCTCCAGAGCTACGCCCCGATGCAACCGGGCCGCGCCCTGCGCGATACCGGTATCGACGCGATCATCCTGATGGACAGCCAGATCGACCACACCACCGGCCTGCTCAGCCTGCGCGAAGGTTGCCCGCACCAGGTCTGGTGCACTGACATGGTCCACGAAGACCTGAGCACCGGTTTCCCCCTGTTTACCATGCTGACCCACTGGAACGGCGGGCTGACCTGGAACCGCATCGAACTTGACCAAAGCTTCACCATCCCGGCCTGCCCGAGCCTGCGCTTCACCCCCTTGCCGCTACGCAGCGCCGCGCCGCCGTACTCGCCGCACCGCTTCGACCCACACCCGGGCGATAACATCGGCCTGATCGTCGAAGACCTCAACACCGGTGGCAAACTGTTCTACGCACCGGGCCTGGGCAAGGTCGACGCACCGCTGCTGGAGATCATGGCCGGCAGCGATTGCCTGCTGGTGGACGGCACGATGTGGGACGACGACGAAATGCAGCGCCGTGGCGTCGGCACTCGTACCGGTCGGGAAATGGGCCACCTGGCGCAGAACGGCCCCGGCGGCATGCTGGAAGTGCTGGAACAACTGCCCAAGCAGCGCAAAGTACTTATCCACATCAACAATACCAACCCGATTCTTGATGAGGATTCGCCTGAGCGTGCAGAACTGACTCGGCGCAATGTTGAAGTGGCCTACGACGGCATGAGTATTGTGCTGTAGGGATTTGTTCCCACAGTTCCAGGAGACCGATATGACTGACACAGCAATGTCCCCCGACGAATTCGAAGCCGCCCTGCGCGCCAAGGGCGCCTACTACCATATCCATCACCCGTATCACGTGGCGATGTATGAAGGCCGGGCGACGCGCGAACAGATCCAGGGCTGGGTCGCCAACCGTTTCTATTATCAGGTGAACATTCCCCTGAAAGACGCAGCGATCCTCGCCAACTGCCCGGACCGCGAGATTCGTCGTGAGTGGATTCAGCGCTTGCTCGACCATGACGGAGCGCCTGGCGAAGACGGCGGCATCGAAGCCTGGCTGCGTCTGGGTCAGGCCGTCGGCCTCGACCCGGATCAGCTGCGCTCTCAGGAATTGGTACTGCCCGGCGTGCGTTTTGCCGTCGACGCCTACGTCAACTTCGCCCGCCGGGCCAGTTGGCAGGAAGCCGCCAGCAGCTCGCTGACCGAACTGTTCGCGCCGCAGATCCACCAGTCGCGCCTGGACAGCTGGCCGCAGCATTACCCGTGGATCGATCCGGCCGGTTACGAGTATTTCCGCACCCGCCTGGGTCAGGCGCGCCGCGACGTGGAACACGGTTTGGCGATCACTTTGCAGCACTACACGACGCGGGTCGGCCAAGAGCGCATGCTGGAAATTCTCCAGTTCAAACTGGACATTCTTTGGAGCATGCTCGATGCCATGAGCATGGCCTACGAATTGAATCGCCCGCCGTACCACAGCGTGACCGAGCAACGGGTTTGGCACAAAGGAATCACCTGATGAGTTTCGATCGCAGCAAGACCCCAACCTGGCGTCAGGGCTACCGCTTCCAGTACGAACCGGCGCAGAAAGGCCATGTGCTGCTCTACCCGGAAGGCATGATCAAACTCAACGAAAGCGCCGCAATGATCAGCGGCTTGATCGACGGCCAGCGTGATGTTGCGGCGATCGTCGCCGAACTGGAGGCGAAATTCCCCGGCGTACCGGAGCTCTGTGATGACATCGAGCAATTCATGGAGGTCGCCCGTGCTCAGCACTGGATCGAACTTGCCTGATTCCGCGTCAGACAAGTTACCGCCCAAGCCCGAAATCGGTCTGCCCTTGTGGCTGCTCGCCGAGCTGACGTATCGCTGCCCGTTGCAATGCCCGTACTGTTCCAATCCGCTGGACTTCGCCGAGCAAGGTAAAGAACTGAGCACCGAACAGTGGATCAAGGTGTTCCGCGAAGCACGGGAGATGGGCGCAGCCCAGTTGGGCTTTTCCGGTGGTGAACCGCTGGTGCGCCAGGACCTCGCCGAGCTGATTGCCGAGGCGCGCAAGCTGGGCTTCTACACCAACCTGATCACCTCGGGCATCGGCCTGACCGAGCAGAAAATCAGCGACTTCAAGAAGGCCGGCCTGGACCACATTCAGATCAGCTTTCAGGCCAGCGACGAGCAAGTGAACAACTTGCTGGCCGGCTCGAAAAAGGCCTTCGCCCAGAAGCTGGAAATGGCTCGCGCAGTGAAAGCCCACGGCTATCCAATGGTGCTGAACTTCGTGACCCATCGGCACAACATCGACAAGATCGACCGGATCATCGAGCTTTGCATTGAGCTTGAGGCGGACTTTGTGGAACTCGCCACTTGCCAGTTTTACGGTTGGGCGCAGCTCAATCGGGTCGGTCTGTTGCCGACCAAGGAACAACTGGTCCGCGCCGAACGCATCACCAACGAATACCGCGCCAAACTCGAAGCCGAAGGGCATCCGTGCAAGCTGATTTTCGTCACCCCGGACTATTACGAAGAGCGCCCGAAAGCCTGTATGAACGGCTGGGGCAGTATCTTTCTGACGGTCACGCCGGACGGAACTGCCCTACCTTGTCACGGCGCCCGACAGATGCCGGTGCAGTTTCCCAACGTGCGCGACCACAGCATGCAGCACATCTGGTACGACTCGTTCGGCTTCAACCGCTTCCGCGGTTACGACTGGATGCCCGAGCCGTGCCGTTCCTGCGACGAGAAAGAAAAAGACTTCGGCGGCTGTCGCTGCCAGGCATTCATGCTCACAGGGGACGCAAGCAATGCCGACCCGGTGTGCAGCAAGTCGGAACATCACGGCGTGATCCTCAAGGCCCGCGAAGAAGCCGAGCACGCGACCCAGACCATCGAACAACTGGCGTTTCGCAATGAACGAAATTCACGACTCATCGCTAAAAGCTGAACCCTTCAGCGCTGCCAAGGCTGTTGCGGCCGGCATCGACTTCGCCGAATTGCAGGTCGGCCCACATGGCTTGTTCTGGAACGAGTACCGCCCCGAGGACGCCGCCTGCCGGATCTGGCATTGGCGTGACGGCCAGGCGCATTGCCTGACGCCTGCGGGCTTCAGTGTGCGCAGTCGGGTGTACGAATATGGCGGCGGCGCGTTCTGTCTGACCGATGACGGGATAGTGTTCGTCAACGAGGCCGACCAACAGCTGTATCGGCAGTCGCTGGCAGGCGAAACACCTGAGTTGCTGAGCTTAAGCGAATGTCGATACGGCGATCTGCAGTTCGCCAATGGGCAGGTATTGGCGGTTGAAGAAAACCGCGATCGGCATCGTCTGGTGGCTATTGATGTGGCTGACGGTGTACGTCATCTGCTGGCCGAAGGCGCCGACTTCTATGCCGCGCCGACATTGAGTCCCGACGCGCTACGACTGGCGTGGATCGAGTGGAGTCGTCCGGATCAACCATGGACCGCGACTCGCCTGATGGTTGCCGAACGCCAGAACGATGGCAGCTTTGCTCCGCCGCGTTGCGTGGCTGGCGAAGACGCTGAGGAATCGCTGCAACAACCGAGGTTCGATGCAAGTAGCCGCCTGTTTTGCCTGACTGATCGCGGCGGTTACTGGCAGCCCTGGGTGGAATCGGCAGATGGCCTTCGCCCGCTGCCGAGTGCCGCTGCCGATCATGGGCCAGCGCCATGGCAGCTGGGTGGCAGCACCTGGTTGCCGCTGAGCGAAGGCAGCTATCTGGCAACCTGGACCGAAGAAGGGTTTGGCAGACTGGGTCTTTGTGGTAACTGCCGTGAAGACTTCACTGGCGATTACAGCCGGTTCCGCCATCTCGCGCTGGATGAGCGGTTCATTTACTGCATCGCCGCCTCGCCAGTCAATTCGTCGGCAGTCATTGCCTTCGACCGCCAAACCCGGCAGGTCAAAACATTGGCTGGCGGTATTGCACCGTTGCCCGCTGAACAGATCAGCGTCCCGCAAACCCTGCGCTACCCGAGCGGTTCGGGCGAGGCACACGGTTTTTTCTATCCAGCGATGACCCGTGAGGAAAAACCGCCTCTGGTGGTGTTTATCCACGGTGGCCCAACTTCGGCCTGCTACCCCATGCTCGATCCGCGCATCCAGTATTGGGCGCAACGCGGCTTCGCTGTGGCCGACCTCAACTACCGCGGCAGCAGTGGCTATGGCCGGGCTTATCGACAAGCGCTGCACTTGAGCTGGGGCGAAGTGGATGTGGAGGATGCCTGCGCAGTCGTTGCTCATCTTGCCGAACGCGGACTGATCGACGGCAACAAGGCGTTTATTCGCGGTGGCAGTGCCGGCGGCTACACCACACTGTGCGCGCTGGCCTTTCACACAGTCTTCCGCGCCGGCGCCAGCCTGTATGGCGTTAGTGATCCGGTGGCACTGGGCCGGACGACCCACAAGTTCGAAGGCGATTATCTGGATTGGCTGATCGGCGACCCGGTGCAGGATGCCGAACGCTACGCTGCACGAACACCGCTATTGCATGCGGACAATATCAGTGTGCCGGTGATTTTCTTTCAGGGTGAGCTGGACGCCGTGGTGGTTCCTCAACAGACCCGCAACATGGTCACGGCGTTGCAGGACAACGGCATTCTGGTTGAAGCGCATTATTACGCTGACGAACGCCATGGCTTTCGCAAGGCCGGCAATCAGGCCCATGCGCTGGAGCAGGAGTGGTTGTTTTATCGAAGGGTGATGGCGCTGGTGGACTGAGATCGCAGCGTTCCATTCGAGGGCAAGCCTTGCCCGCGAATGGAATTTAACTGACGCTGCGAAACTCAGCGCTTGGCGATGATGTACACCGCATGCACGATCCCAGGGATGTAACCGCACAACGTCAGCAGAATATTCAGCCAGAACGCGCCGGCGAAACCGACCTGCAGAAACACACCCAGTGGCGGCAATAGAATGGCGATGATGATGCGAATAATGTCCATGGGTAGCTCCTGATTTAAAGTTGGCTCATGTGAGCCTACAGCTAATCGACCTGTACCGTTCGTCAGGGTTCAGTGCGATGCTTCAGGCCAGTATCTCAAGACCGTGTTTCTGAACGATGCTCAGCAACTTCAGCGCCATGCTCGAATTGAAAGTCGGTTGGTGTGTCGGGATGTGCAGTGACAACAAGCCTCGCTGGCCTTATGGCGTACGCTGCTGGAAGAAGTGATGAATGGCTCGGAGGGGCGTTTGAGCAGTCCGGCAACACTGGATGATATGAACTGAGCACTTTTCTGCAGGTAAAAGAAAACCCCGCCGAAGCGGGGCTTTGCAGACTGTTTCCCTGACATCCATTTCACTCCACCGTCCTGGCAGAATCCTACGTGTCCGTGTTGTTGCTTTGCGCTTCCTGCGCGACGTCCATGTGAAGTAGATTAGCTGTGGATCCAATTTGCATCTATGGGAGAAGAGCAGCACGTCATGTAAGAAAATGCTTACACGACGTTACATTGTCAGAACTGTCCTGCGTCCAGCAGGAACAACGACTCGCTGCCGGCCTTCACCGACGCGCTCAATGAGTGAATACGCGGCAGCAGGCGTGCGAAATAGAACCGCGCCGTGCCCAGCTTGCTCGCGTAGAAATCGTCCTGCGCTTCTTTGCCAAAGGCAGCCTTGGCCATCAGTGCCCACATGTAGGCGTAGGCCACATAACCGAAGGCTTGCAGGTACTCGACCGAGGCCGCGCCGATTTCGTTCGGGTTGTTTTTCGCCCGGTCGAGTAACCAGGCGGTCAGTTCGTCGAGGGTGGTCACCGCATCGTTCAGCGGTTTGGTGAACTCCACCAAGTCAGCACTGGCGGTCGCGGTGAAATGACGGATCTCGTCAGCGAACAGGTTGTAGAACGCCCCGCCGGTGCCGACGATCTTGCGTCCTACCAGGTCCAGCGCCTGAATGCCGTTGGTGCCTTCGTAGATCTGGGTGATGCGCACGTCGCGCACCAGTTGCTCCTGACCCCACTCACGGATGTAACCGTGACCGCCGAAAATCTGCTGTCCATGAATCGTGACTTCCAGACCGAGGTCGGTCAGGAATGCCTTGGCCACCGGGGTCAGCAAGGCCACCAAATCTTCCGCGCGTTTGCGGGTCGTGGCGTCTTCACTGAATTTGGCGGTGTCCAGTTGCATGGCCACGTAAGTCGAGAAGGCACGACCGCCTTCGTTCGACGCTTTCATGGTCAGCAGCATGCGACGCACGTCCGGGTGGACGATGATCGGGTCGGCCACTTTGTCCTTGTTCTGCGCACCGGTCGGCGAACGGCTTTGCAGACGGTCGCGGGCGTACTCGACGGCGTTCTGGTAGGAGCGCTCGCCGCAGGCCAGGCCCTGGATACCAACGCCCAGACGTTCGTAGTTCATCATGGTGAACATTGCCGCCAGGCCTTTGTTCGGCTCGCCGACCAGGTAACCCACGGCTTCGTCGAAGTTCATCACGCAAGTCGCTGACGCCTGAATGCCCATCTTGTGTTCGATCGAACCGCAATTGGCCGGGTTACGCGCACCGAGAGTGCCATCGGCGTTGACCATGAACTTCGGCACCAGGAACAACGAGATGCCTTTCGGGCCTGCGGGTGCATCCGGCAGTTTGGCCAGCACCAAATGGATGATGTTTTCGGTCAGATCGTGCTCACCACCGGTGATGAAGATCTTGGTGCCACTGACTTTGTAGGAACCGTCGGCCTGAGGTTCGGCCTTGGTGCGGATGATGCCCAGATCAGTACCGGCGTGCGACTCGGTCAGGCACATCGAACCGGCCCAGACACCGGCGTACATGTTCGGCAGGTACGCGGCTTTCAGCGCTTCGCTGGCGTGGGCATTGATCGACAGGCAGGCACCCGCGGTCAGCATCGGATACAGACCAAATGACAGACTGGCGGAGTTGACCATTTCTTCGACCTGAGCCGAAACAGCCTTGGGCATGCCCATGCCGCCGTAGGTCGGATCGCCACCGACACCGACCCAACCGCCTTCAGCGTAGGTCTGATAAGCCTGTGGGAAACCGGCCGGCGTGGTGACGGCACCGTCCGCCCAATGGCAACCTTCTTCGTCAGCCGCACGGCTCAGGGGCGCGATGCTTTTGCTGGTGACCTTGCCGGCTTCTTCAAGAATGGCTTCAACGGTTTCTGCATCGACAGTCTCGGCCAGCACAGGCAGTTCGGCCCAGAGTTTGGCGACCTCGAACACTTCATTGAGGACGAAGCGCATATCGCGCAGGGGCGCTTTGTAGTCAGCCATGGCAAACCTCGCAGGATCTAAACAGGTGATTCGTAGGAGTTGTGTTTTCGTTGAGTTCGAGTGTAACCCAACAACTTTTACGACACATAGGGTCAGCTCATGACTGTTTTGTTATTTTTGGTCACTGAAAAGCCGAGCATTAAAGAAGCCCGCAGCTAGGCAGGCTCTTTTACGTCGGCTTGAACAACTAGAGCGCGAACAACTCCGCAGGCAACTTCATCAGGCAATCGCTGCCTGCCTCAATGGCCGCTCGATGAGCAGCCGTGCGTGGCAGCAAACGTTTGAAGTAAAACTCGCTGGTCGCCAGTTTTGCCTGGCAGTAATCGGCATCGCCACTGCCCGAATCGAGCTGTGCCTGAGCGACCAGCGCCATGCGTAACCACAGATAGCCTAGGATGATGTAACCGCTGTACATCAGGTAGTCCACCGAAGCCGCGCCGACTTCATCCGGATTTTTCATCGCGGCCATGCCGACCTTGGTGGTCACCTCTCCCCACTGCCGATTCAGGTCGTTGAGCTGCGCCACATAGCTGGCGAGTTGCAGATGCTCGGCGTTTTCCGCACAGAACTTGTGGACGATTCTGGTGAACCCGCGCAGCAATTTCCCTTGGCTGCCGAGGACTTTTCTTCCCAGTAAGTCCAGCGCCTGAATACCGTTGGTGCCTTCGTAGATCGGTGCGATCCGGCAGTCACGAACCAGCTGCTCCATGCCCCACTCGCGGATGAATCCGTGACCACCAAACACCTGCATGCCGTGGTTGGTCACTTCCAGCCCGGTATCGGTCATGAAGGCTTTGCAGATCGGCGTGAGAAACGCCAGCAGGTCTTCGGCTTCCTGACGCGCCGTTTCATCCGGGCCCAGATGCGCTACGTCCAGCAACTGTGCGGTGAAATAAGTCAGCGCCCGGTTGCCTTCGTTGAAGGCCTTCATGGTCAGCAACATCCTGCGCACGTCAGGATGAACAATGATTGGATCGGCGGCTTTTTCCGGCGCTTTCGGGCCGGTCAGCGAGCGCATCTGCAGGCGGTCGTTGGCGTACTTGATCGCACCCTGGAAGCTCGCCTCCCCCAGACACAAACCCTGCATGCCGGTGCCCAGCCGTGCATGGTTCATCATGGTGAACATGCAGTTCAGGCCCTTGTTCGGCTCACCGATCAAGAAGCCCTTGGCGTCGTCGAAGTTCAGTACGCAGGTGGCCGAGGCCTTGATGCCCATTTTGTGTTCGATCGAGCCGCAGGAAACGCCGTTGCGCTCGCCAGCATCACCCTCGTCATTGGGTAGGAATTTAGGAACGATAAACAGCGAAATGCCCTTGGTGCCGGCCGGAGCATCCGGCAGTTTCGCCAGCACCAGGTGAATAATGTTGTCGCTCAAATCGTGCTCGCCGGCGGAGATGAAAATCTTGCTGCCGGAGATCGCGTAACTGCCATCGGCCGCAGGCACCGCGCGGGTTTTGATGATGCCCAGGTCGGTGCCGCAATGGGCTTCGGTCAGGCACATGGTGCCGGTCCATTGGCCGGCGGTGAGTTTGCTCAGATACGTCTGTTTTTGTTCTTCAGTGCCATGGGCGTGGATTGCCGACATCGCGCCGTGGGTCAGGCCGGGGTACATGCCCCAGGAGGTATTGCTGGAGCCGACCATTTCGCTGATAACCAGCCCCAGTGAACTCGGCAAACCCTGGCCACCGTAAACCGGATCAGCCGCCAGGCCATGCCAGCCGCCTTCAACGTATTGTGCGAATGCCCGCTTGAAGCCTGTAGGCGTCGTGACCACACCATTGTCGAAATGGCAGCCTTCTTCGTCGCCGCTGCGGTTCAGCGGTGCGAGAACGTTCTCACAGAATTTGGCACCTTCTTCGAGGATCGCATTGACCATGTCCGGGCTGGCATCGGTGGCGCCCAGCGCGGCGTAGTTGCTGTGAAAATCGAAGACGTGGTCGATCAAAAAGCGCATGTCGCGCAGGGGAGCTTTGTACTCAGGCATGGTCATTTCTCCGGCAGCAGATTCCCCAAACCTACTGCCGCGCACCCGCCCTCACAATCACAGTCCAGACGCTGAATGCGTCATCATCACTCAATCATTAGCGGCGTCCATGCGCACCGCGCCACGGCGGTTCTGACCGAACGCCACCACGCAGTTTCGCCCTGCACCCTTGGCGCTGTAGAGCGCCTCGTCAGCGGACTTGAGCACTTTTTCGGGGGTACGCTGCTCCAGTCGTTCGGCGACACCAATACTGACGGTGACCGACACACTTGAGGCGCCCGAACCCGCCCGGCGTTGGCGACCTTGCTGGTCGTCCTGGGGGCGGCTGTCCTGATTGCGCAGCTGAATGTTGTAGGTGGCGATGGACTCGCGGATGACTTCCAGGTGCGGCATGCACTCTTCTAGGGTCTTGCCCGCGAACACCAGGGCGAATTCCTCACCGCCGTAGCGATATGCCTTACCGCCTCCGCCGATTTTCGACAGTTTGCTGGCGACAAGTCGCAGCACCTGGTCGCCGACATCGTGGCCGTGGGTGTCGTTGAATTTCTTGAAGTGGTCGACGTCACTCATTGCCAGCACGTAATTGCGCCCCAACCGCTGCATCCGCTCGTTCAAGGCGCGGCGGCCCGGCAGACCGGTGAGCTCGTCA
The DNA here is from genome assembly GCF_054898165.1 of Pseudomonas sp. Hz4. Lineage (NCBI taxonomy): Bacteria > Pseudomonadati > Pseudomonadota > Gammaproteobacteria > Pseudomonadales > Pseudomonadaceae > Pseudomonas > Pseudomonas sp. Hz4. Next base: position 5,605,745 of record NZ_CM142719.1, read on the forward strand.
CGGAAGGCCATTTGATAGGCCTCATGGGCGACCGCTGCGGCAATCATCAACATCACCTGACTGCACATGATGTTCAGGGTGAACGGCAGGATGAACGTTTTCGGCAACATCCAGAACAACCCGAGCAAGCCCACCAATTGGGCAGCATGCAAGGGTCTCGGGTTGCGCCAGTATTGCCAGGCCAGTAACGCAAACGAGGCGATGAACACTGGATAAGACAACTGGATCAAGCTCATCCAGGCGCCATGCAAGGCTGGCCAACGGATCTGCGACAGCCACATCAACAGCGCTTGTGGGTAACTTTGTTCCAGCCCCAACGCTACGCTACCGAAGGCGATCAATACCGCAAAGCGCGCCACCATGTCCTGGAACAGGTGGGTGCGCTCCTGCCAGGCGGCGAACACGCCAAAGAGCAGCGGCAGCAACAGGCAGCACAGATGAAAGACCACCGCGGCGTCTTCACGGACTTTGCCATTGTCGCGGTAGTAATCAGTCTGGGTGTCGAGCAGGAAGTAGGCGATGTACACCGTGACCATCAGAAACAGCTCACGCTGACGTCGGTAAACCGCGCAGTAAGCACCGCCGAGCAACAACACGAGCGTTGGCAGTACGTTGAACAGCGAGGTGAAAAAGACGTTCAGATCTTTCACGTACGCAGCCGCAAGCCCCGCAAGCAAAAGCACTAATGACGGCAGGAAATGGCTGTAACGCACAGCGGAAGAACGCGGCAAGGGTAAAGCTCCGACCCGGCTAACAAAGATGGCACTGTGCCTGCCCCTTGAGCAGCATGTCACATCGCCACCCTCTTTAACGGCAGCAAAGGCGTTCTTCTTAGCGTTTTAGTCAGGAATATTTACACGTTGATATCGCGCACAAAAAAGCCGCTGCTCCCGAGGAAGCAGCGGCTTTATGAAGCGACAGCGTGGGACTTAGTAACCCAGTGCGAAGTCTTCTTCTTTCATGTCCATCAGGTTGTTGGCGCCCGACAGCATGGTGACAACATGAGTGCGAGTACGCGGCAGGATGCGCTGGAAGTAGAAGCGCGCAGTCTGCAGCTTGGCGGTGTAGAACGCCTCTTCGGTGGTACCGGCAGCCAGTTTCTCGGCAGCCAGACGCGCCATGTCGGCCCAGAAATAAGCCAGGCAGGCGTAACCGGAGTACATCAGGTAGTCCACCGATGCCGCGCCGACTTCTTCGCGGTCTTTCATGGCCGCCATCCCGACCTTCATGGTCAGCTCGCCCCACTCTTTGTTCAGCGCAGCCAATGGCTCGACGAACTCTTTGACCGCTTCGTTGCCTTCGTTGGTCTGGCAGAACTTGTGGACGATCTTGGTGAAGCCTTTCAGAGCCTCGCCTTGAGTCATCAGCACTTTACGGCCCAGCAGGTCGAGTGCCTGGATACCGGTGGTGCCTTCGTACAGCATCGAAATGCGGCTGTCGCGAACGTTCTGCTCCATGCCCCACTCGGCGATGAAGCCGTGGCCGCCATAGATTTGTACGCCGTGGTTGGCGGACTCGAAGCCGACTTCAGTCATGAAGGCTTTGGCGATTGGCGTCATGAACGCCAGCAATGCGTCGGCTTTCTTCTTCTCTTCTTCGTCCACGCCGTATTTGACGATGTCGACTTGCTTGGCGGTGAAGTAAACCATCGCACGGTTGCCTTCGGCGAAGGCTTTCATGGTCAACAGCATGCGACGTACATCAGGGTGAACGATGATCGGGTCAGCAGCTTTTTCTGGTGCTTTCGGGCCGGTCAGCGAGCGCATTTGCAGACGATCGCGAGCGTATTTCAGGCCGCCCTGGAAACCGATCTCGGCGTGAGCCAGACCTTGCAGCGCAGTACCCAGACGTGCGGTGTTCATGAAAGTGAACATGCAGTTCAGGCCTTTGTTCGCCGCGCCGATCAGGAAACCGGTGGCCGCGTCGAAGTTCATCACGCACGTGGCGTTACCGTGGATACCCATTTTGTGTTCCAGGGACCCGCAGGTCACGGCGTTGCGAGCGCCGATCGAACCGTCTTCGTTCGGCATGAACTTGGGAACGATGAACAGCGAAATGCCTTTGGTGCCTGCCGGTGCATCCGGCAGGCGTGCCAGCACGATGTGGACGATGTTGTCGGCCATGTCGTGTTCGCCGGCCGAGATGAAGATCTTGGTGCCGGATACTTTGTAGGAACCGTCGGCCTGAGGTTCGGCCTTGGAGCGCAGCATGCCCAGGTCGGTGCCGCAGTGCGGTTCGGTCAGGCACATGGTGCCGGTCCACTCGCCGGAAACCAGTTTAGTCAGGTAAGCCTCTTGCTGCTCAGGCGTGCCGTGCTCGGAAATGGTGTTCATCGCGCCATGGGACAGGCCTGGGTACATGCCCCACGACCAGTTGGCTTCGCCAACCATTTCGCTGACGGCCAGACCCAGAGACTCCGGCAAGCCCTGGCCGCCGTGCTCTACGGCGTGGGCCAGGCTTGGCCAGCCGCCTTCGACGAATTGTTTGTAGGCTTCTTTGAAGCCCGTCGGGGTTTTAACGCCGGACTCGCTCCAGGTGCAACCTTCGGTGTCACCCACGCGGTTCAGCGGTGCCAGCACCTGCTCACAAAACTTGGCGCCTTCTTCGAGAATGGCGTCAACCATGTCTGGAGTTGCGTCCTGGCAAGCCGGAAGGCTTTGATAATGCGCTTCGTAGCCGAGCAGCTCGTCACGAACGAAGCGAATATCACGCAAGGGGGCCTTGTAGTCAGGCATAGCGATAAACCTCTGCTGATGTAACCGGGAATGAACGACCGTGTTGATTTGTTGTGACGGTCAAACAGTTGTTTGAAACATACGTTTGCGCCTAAAGCTTGTCAAGCGCCGATCTTTTGCCATTCGTCATCACGTCATGGGAATACCGGGCACAGCGCAGGGCAACACCGTTGACTGAGCAACACGCTGTGCAGGAAATATTAGTTGAGCGAGAAAGACTTACGCAGAAAAACGCCGCGAAAAGTCGCGGCGTCGAAGAAGCGGATTCAGCGAGGGATCAAGCGAACGTATCAATCAACGTACCGAGCACTTCGTCGGATGCCTTGGCGACTTTGGCACCCAGCTCAACCTGAAATTTGCCTTGGGACATTTCGACCATGTTACTGGTCAGGTCCGACTGCTGACTGCGATCGACTGAACGCAGACGATCAGCCTGAGCTTCGGAAGACTGGCTGGTCACCGAGCGCTCGATCGTAGTGTTGGCGATCTGGCCGGAGGCTTGATCGACACGGTTCTGCCCTGTCTGAATAGTGCTCAGACCGGCATAAAAAGCGGTGTTTCCTGAGATTTCCATGGGAGAACTCGTCCTTGCAAAGGATCAACAGCGGCCATTGAACCAGACCCACCGGCAAAAGGCCCGACAAAAACACTAATGGCACAGTGCCTTGTCATAGTGAAAATCTAGTCCAACAAATCCAGTTGAAGGTGCTCGGCCACCGCTTCGGCGGTCACCCACTTGAGTTTCGGCACCCGACCCAGGCACGGTGCCGGGATCCGCTCAGCGAGTGTCGCAAGGTTTTCCTCCAGACGCGCAGTCTTCGCATCAATGATATTGGCCACCCACCCCGCCAACTGCAAACCGTCCTGAGCAATTGCCTCGGCCGTCAGCAGCGCATGGTTGATGCAACCCAGACGTACACCCACCACCAGGATCACCGGCAGATCCAGCGCCATCGCCAGGTCCGACAGATTGTCCTGATCTGCCAAAGGCACCCGCCAGCCTCCAGCGCCTTCGATCAGGGTGAAATCGGCCTGCATATCGAGGATCTCCCGCATCGGCACCAACAACGATTGCACCGTCAATGCCACACCGGCCTCCCGTGCCGCCAGATGCGGAGCGATGGCGGGTTCGAACGCCACAGGGTTGACCTGTGCATAAGTCAAAGGCACCGAGCACTCCGCCAGCAACGCCAATGCATCGGCGTTGCGCAAGCCCTTGGGCGTCACATCGCAGCCGGAGGCGACCGGCTTGCCCGCCGCCGTACTCAACCCCGCCGACCGCGCGGCATGCAGCAAGCCTGCGGCAATGGTGGTCTTGCCGACATCAGTGTCCGTGCCGGTGATGAAATACGCTGCGCTCATTAGGGTTTCTCCAAAACGGCGTACACCACTTGATAAGTCGCCGGCAGACCTTCGGCCTGACGAAATTGCTCATAAGCCTCGACCAAGCCGAGGATCCGCGCCCTGCCGGTCAAACCACCCGGCCGACCGGGGTTCAGGTTGTGCGCGCCCAGTGCCTTGAGTTCATGGGTCAGGCTGCGCACATCCGGGTAATGCAACACGTGCGGCCGGGTTTCCAGGCTCGCGACGCTCAAACCGCTGGCCGCGCACAGCTGTTGATAAACCCCGAACTCGCGGAAGCGGTTGACGTGCACCATGCCGTCCACCTGACGCCAGCTGTCACGCAGCTCAAACAACGTGCCCACGCACAGACTAGCAAACGCGAAAATTCCGCGCGGTTTTAGCACCCGATCTGCCTCACTGAGCACCGAGGCGAAGTCTGCACACCACTGCACCGCCAGGCTGGAGAAGATCAAATCGCAGGTCGCATCCTGCAACGGCAACCGCTCGGCATCGCCTGCGATGAAATGCGTCGCACCACCCAAAGGCCGGGCGTGATTGAGCATACCCTCGGCGATGTCGAGCGCGACCCCGTTTCCCGAAGGGAATTTCTGTGCCATTGCTCGGCTGAAATGTCCGGTGCCACAGCCCAGATCCAACCAGCGAGCCGGGGAAAAACCCTCCGGCAACCGGCTCAACAATTGGCTGCCAACATCACGCTGCAATTCGGCCACGCTGTCATAGCTCGCCGCCGCGCGGGAAAAGGATGCCGCCACCTGGCGTTTGTCGGGCAAGCCGCCGGGCAGGTCGGGAAGGGATAAATCAGTCATCACCGAACTCATGCAAAAAGGCTTGGATCGCCCCCGCCACACCGTGAGGGTCTTCCAGAAGAAACGCGTGACTGGCCTGCTCAATCAGACCGATTTCGACATCCGGCAGCAACGCCAGCAGGTCCCCTGCCGCTTCGGCCGGAACCAGTCCGTCGAGGCCGGCGAACAAGTGCAATTGCGGACCGCGGAATGCTTGCAATGCCTCGCGGGTATCCAATTGTGCGAGCAACTCCAGGCCGCTCATCAGCACATCAGGCGACGTGTGTGGCGCGCCACCGAGCAACAGCCGCGACAACCCGCGTGGATCTTCAGCGCCCTGGGCACAGAGCAGCGAAAAGCGTTTCAACGTCATGCGCGGATCGGTGTGACAACCCGCCAGAAACGCATCGAAGGTCTCACCGGGCATCGCGCTCGGCCATTGCTCATGGGCGACAAATGAAGGATTGCTCGCCAGGGTCAGCAAGCCGCAGCAACGATCGCCGCGCCGGGCCGCTAACTCGGAAGCGAGCATGCCGCCGAGCGACCAGCCGCCGAGCCAGACATCCTGAGGCACCGTCGAATCCAACTCATCGAGCCACTCCTCAAGATCGCTTGATTCCAGTTCCGGCAATGGTTCGATCTCGACCTGCAGGTGTTCATCCAGCCCCTGTAACGCGGCGGCCAAAGGTTCCAGCGGCGAAATACCAAGGCCCCAGCCGGGCAGCAGAATCAAACGATTACGCATGGCTTGGCTCCGGTCCTAGTTGTTGAAAACAATCGGCCAGTCCATTTAACAATAGCTGCACCTGCGCCTCGCTGTGCGCGGCGGTCAGGGTCACACGCAGTCGGGCGCTGCCGGCAGGCACGGTCGGTGGACGGATCGCCGTCACCATCAGACCGCGTTCGCGCAACATCTGCGACAGTCGAACCGCACGCCCGGCATCGCCGATCATGATCGGCTGGATCGGCGTGAAACTGTCCATCAACTCCAGGCCGATCTGCTCGGCACCGTGGCGGAATTGGCGGATCAGCGTTTTCAGATGCCCACGTCGCCAGTGTTCGCTACGCAGCAGCTCAAGGCTTTTCAGCGTCGCGCAGGCCAGCGCCGGCGGCTGACTGGTGGTGTAAATGTAAGGACGGGCGAACTGGATCAGGCTCTCGATCAGTTCCTCGCTGCCCGCCACAAACGCCCCGGCCGTACCGAACGCCTTGCCGAGGGTGCCAACCAATACCGGCACGTCTTCCTGACTCAGGCCAAAATGCTCGACGATCCCGCCGCCATGGGCACCCAGCGGACCAAACCCGTGAGCGTCATCAACCATCAACCATGCACCTTTGGCTTTTGCCTCCCGAGCCAGCGTCGGCAGGTCGGCGATGTCGCCGTCCATGCTGAATACGCCGTCGGTGACGACCAGGGTGTTGCCGGTTGCCTTCTCGAGACGCTTGGCCAGACTCGCCGCGTCGTTGTGCAGGTAGCGATTGAAGCGCGCACCGGACAACAGCCCTGCATCCAGCAAGGACGCGTGATTGAGCCGGTCTTCCAGCACTGTATCGCCCTGCCCGACCAGCGCGGTGACCGCACCAAGGTTGGCCATGTAACCGGTGGTGAACAACAGCGCGCGCGGGCGACCGGTGAAATCGGCCAAGGCTTCTTCCAGCGCGTGATGCGGGCTGCTGTGGCCGATGACCAAGTGCGATGCCCCGCCGCCGACGCCCCAACGTGTTGCCCCGGCGCGCCAGGCTTCGATCACTTGCGGGTGATTGGCCAAGCCCAGGTAGTCGTTGTTACAGAACGCCAGCAACGGCTGGCCATCAACCACCACTTCCGGGCCTTGAGGGCTTTCGAGCAATGGGCGTTGGCGATAAAGATTTTCGGCACGACGGGCCGCCAGGCGCGCGCTGAGATCGAAAGACATGCAGGCCTCGTGGGTCAGATCACAGAATGTGGGCGTTACCCAACCCCAATGTGGGAGCGGGCTTGCTCGCTCCCACACTCGATTTGTGTCGGGTCAGATAGCCGCGTTGTAGAACTGCTCGCTGCTCTTCTGCTCAACCAGCGCTTGTTCGATCGCGGCCTGATGCACTTCGTCGGCGTGCTCTTCGCGCGCTTCCGGCAGAATCCCCAGACGCGAAAACAGTTGCATGTCCTTGTCGGCCTGCGGGTTGGCGGTGGTCAGCAATTTATCGCCGTAGAAAATCGAGTTGGCACCGGCGAAGAACGCCAGGGCCTGCATCTGCTCGTTCATCGCTTCGCGGCCGGCGGACAGGCGCACGTGGGATTGCGGCATCAGGATGCGGGCGACAGCAAGCATGCGGATGAAGTCGAACGGGTCGATATCGTCGGCGTTTTCCAGCGGCGTACCGGCGACTTTCACCAGCATGTTGATTGGCACCGACTCAGGATGCTCTGGCAGGTTGGCCAGCTGGATCAGCAGATTGGCGCGGTCATCAAGCGACTCGCCCATGCCGAGAATGCCGCCGGAGCAGATCTTCATTCCCGAATCACGCACATAGGCCAGGGTTTGCAGGCGCTCGCTGTAAGTGCGGGTGGTGATGATGCTGCCGTAGAACTCAGGCGAGGTATCGAGGTTGTGGTTGTAGTAGTCGAGGCCGGCGTTGGCCAACGCCTCGGTCTGATCCTGATCCAGGCGACCGAGGGTCATGCAGGTTTCCAGGCCCATGGCTTTCACGCCTTTGACCATTTCCAGCACGTACGGCATGTCTTTGGCCGACGGATGTTTCCACGCCGCGCCCATGCAGAAACGGGTCGAACCGATGGCCTTGGCGCGAGCGGCCTCTTCGAGGACCTTCTGCACTTCCATCAGTTTTTCTTTTTCCAGGCCGGTGTTGTAGTGACCGGACTGCGGACAATATTTGCAATCTTCCGGGCAGGCGCCGGTTTTGATCGACAGCAGCGTCGACACCTGGACCCGGTTCGCGTCGAAATGTGCGCGGTGCACCGTCTGCGCCTGGAACAACAGGTCGTTGAATGGCTGAACGAAGAGTGCTTTGACTTCGGCCAAAGACCAGTCATGACGCAGGGTTGCAGCGGTGCTGGCGCTCATGGGCGTTTCCTTGTTTTATGCATGGCTTGCGGCTGGGGAATGGAATACCCACAGACGCGACACGGATGTTCGGCATATTTAAGGAAGAGCGATGCGCTGTCAACCACGATACGTAGGACCGGTCTACATCTGGTTAAACAATGACCAACACTGTCTACTCTGCAGTGAAACAACCGAAGGACCCACGCCCATCTGCATGGCGTGCGAAACCGACCTGCCCTGGCTTGGCGATCATTGTCAAACCTGCGCACTGCCGTTGCCCGCCGCTGGCCTGACCTGCGGCCAATGTCTGAAACAACCGCCCACCTTCGAGCGAGTTGCCGCGCCATGGACGTACAGCTTTCCGGTGGACACGTTGATCACTCGCTTCAAACATTCTGCGAAGTGGCCGTTTGGCCGCCTGCTCGCCGAACTTCTCGCGCAATTCCTGCAAAATCGCTTCGATGAGGATCTAGAACGGCCCGACGCTCTGGTCCCGGTGCCGCTGGCCGCCAGGCGCCTGCGCCAACGGGGTTTCAATCAGGCCGCGATGCTGGCCCGCTGGCTTAGCGCCAGCCTCGACATTCCTTGTGATGAAACGCTGCTGTTGAGGATTCAGGACACCCGCGCGCAACAGGAGCTGAATGCCGACGCACGCAAAAAAAACCTGCACAATGCTTTCACTTTGGCGCCCGATGCGGCCATCAAGGGTCGACATCTGGCAGTGGTCGACGACGTGCTCACCACCGGCGCCACAGCCCAGGCCCTCGCTCGGCTGTTGATGGACGCCGGCGCTGCGCGGGTGGACGTCTATTGCCTGGCCCGCACACACAAACCCGGCGATGCGCCCTGACTTGACTCCCAAGCCCCAAGCCGCCAACGTCCTTCCCATCGCCACAGCCCAAAGCGTCTTGCCATGTCCTTGCCTACGTTGTTGTCCCAGCACATCGTCCGTCGTCCGCAGCGCATCGCGTTACTGCAGCACATCGCCGAACAGGGCTCGATCACCCGCGCCGCCAAAAGCGCGGGCCTGAGCTACAAAGCGGCCTGGGACGCCATCGATGAGTTGAACAACCTCGCGCAAAAGCCGTTGGTGGAGCGCAGTGTCGGCGGCAAGGGCGGCGGTGGCGCCAAACTCTCCAGCGAAGGCGAGCGCGTATTGCGCCTGTATCAAAAGCTCCAAGTCTTGCAGGCCCAGGTGCTGGAAGTTGCAGAAGATGCCAGCGACCTGGACCTGCTCGGTCGGCTGATGCTCAGAACCAGCGCGCGCAACCAATTGCATGGCAAGGTTGTGGCGATCGAAGCCCAGGGACGCAACGACTGCATTCGACTTGAACTGGCTGAAGGCTTGACCATCAATGCGCAGATCACCCACGACAGCACTCTGCGGCTGGAACTGGAAACCGGCACCGAAGTGGTCGCCCTGATCAAGGCGGGTTGGCTCGACTTGCTGGGTATCGAGGACGACGCAACGCCGGGACACAATTGCCTGACGGGGATCATCGAAGAAATTCTCGACGCCGAGGACGGCCCCAGTGAAGTTCGAATCGGCCTGCCCAATGGCCAGACGCTGTGCGCACTGGCTGAACCACAGCACTTGAAAACCCTCGGCCTCGCCGCCGATAAACCGGTGCGGGTGCAATTTGCGCCGTCCAACATCTTGCTCGGTACACCGCTTTGAAACACAAGCGTCATTAACGCTCATTAAGGTGACTGCAAAAACCCGCAGGGAGCTTGATGTGAGCCTATTAGAAGACAACCAATCCACCGACCTCGAGAAAATGGTCGGCCTCAGCCGTCGAGGCTTCATCAGCGCCGGCGCCCTTTGTGGTGCAGCGATGTTCCTGGGTGGCAACCTGCTGAGCCGCAGCGTGCTGGCCGCCAGCGTCAGCGCCGGCTCCAGCAAACTGTTGGGTTTTGACAGTATTCCCGCCGCCACCAGCGACGCCATCAGTCTGCCGCCAGGCTACAAATCCTCGGTGTTGATCAGCTGGGGGCAGCCCCTGCAGAAGAACGGCGCGGCGTTCGACCCAAGTGGCAACGGCACGGCCGAGCATCAGGAAATCCAGTTCGGCGACAACAACGACGGCATGAGCCTGTTCGAATTCCCCGGTGACAACAACCGGGCGCTGATGGCGATCAACAACGAATACACCAACTATCGCTACCTCTACGCCCACGGCGGCATGCCGCAGTCGGCTGCAGACGTGCGCAAGGCGTTGGCCTGTGAAGGCGTGTCAGTGATCGAAGTGCAGCGCAAGAACGGCCAGTGGCATTTCGTCGAGGACTCGCGTTACAACCGGCGCATTCACGGCAACGCGCCGATCAGTCTGAGCGGCCCGGCCGCCGGCCACGAGCTGCTGAAAACCAGTGCCGACCCACATGGCAAGAACGTCCTTGGCACCTTCCAGAACTGCGCCAACGGCAAGACGCCGTGGGGCACGTATCTGACCTGCGAAGAAAACTTCACCGACTGCTTTGGCAGCAGCAATGCCGAGCAAAAGTTCGACGCCGCGCAGAAACGCTACGGCGCGGTGGCGGCCAGCAAAGAGATCAACTGGCACCCGCACGACGAGCGCTTCGATCTGGCGAAAAACCCCAACGAACTCAACCGTCACGGCTGGGTGGTGGAAATCGACCCGTTCGACCCGCAATCGACGCCAGTTAAACGCACCGCGCTGGGTCGTTTCAAACATGAAAACGCCGCCCTTGCCCAAACCAATGACGGTCACGCCGTGGTGTACATGGGCGACGATGAACGCGGCGAATTCATCTACAAATTCGTCAGCCGCGACAAAATCAACCACAAAAACCCCAAGGCCAACCGCGACCTGCTGGACCACGGCACCTTGTACGTGGCGCGCTTCGACGCGGGCGACGGTAATGCCGATCACCCAAAAGGCCAGGGTGAATGGATCGAACTGACCCACGGCAAAAACGGAATCGACGCCAGCAGCGGCTTTGCCGATCAGGCCGAAGTGCTGATTCACGCGCGCCTCGCGGCCACGGTGGTGAAAGCCACGCGCATGGATCGTCCGGAGTGGATCGTCGTCAGCCCCAAGGATGGCCAGGTCTATTGCACGCTGACCAACAACGCCAAGCGTGGCGAGGATGGCCAGCCGGTGGGCGGACCCAACCCGCGCGAGAAAAACGTCTATGGGCAGATTCTGCGCTGGCGCACCGACCGTGACGATCACGGCGCCAAAAGCTTTTCCTGGGACCTGTTTGTGGTCGCCGGCAACCCGGGCGTCCACGCCGGCACGCCAAAGGGCGGTTCGTCGAACATCACGCCACAGAACATGTTTAACAGCCCGGATGGGTTGGCTTTCGATGATGCCGGACGGTTGTGGATTCAAACCGATGGCGACTCGAGCAATGCCGGTGATTTCGCGGGCATGGGCAACAATCAGATGCTCTGCGCTGACCCAGTAACCGGGGAGATTCGGCGCTTCATGGTCGGGCCGGTGGGCTGTGAGGTGACGGGGATCAGCTTCTCGCCGGACCAGAAGACCTTGTTTGTCGGGATTCAGCATCCGGGGGAGAACGGTGGGTCGACGTTCCCTGAGCATCTGCCGAATGGCAAGCCGCGGTCTTCGGTGATGGCGATTTCCCGGGAAGATGGCGGGATCGTCGGCGCCTGATCAGCGTTCCCCTAATGATCGTTCCCACGCGCCGCAAAGGAATGCCTCACCGGACACTCCGCGTCCGCGTAGGGAACGATCCCCTAAAGACAGCCCGTCTGCGCTACCATGCTTGGCCGGACGCGGCAGCCTGCTGCGCGCAGGAGTCAGCATGGCCCACCCGTTTGCAACCCTCACCCCCGACCTCGTGCTCGATGCCGTCGAAAGCATCGGCTTTCTCAGCGACGCGCGCATTCTGGCGCTCAACAGCTATGAGAACCGTGTCTATCAGGTCGGCATCGAAGACTCCGAGCCGCTGATCGCCAAGTTCTACCGTCCGCAGCGCTGGACCAACGAAGCGATTCTCGAAGAGCACCAATTCACCTTCGAACTCGCCGAGTGCGACGTGCCGGTGGTCGCGCCGATGATTCACAACGGTGTCAGCCTGCATGAACACGCCGGTTTCCGATTCACCCTGTTCCCCCGCCGTGGTGGCCGTGCGCCAGAGCCTGGCAATCTCGATCAGCTGTATCGCCTGGGGCAACTGCTCGGTCGCCTGCACGCCGTCGGCGCTACAAAGCCGTTCGAACACCGCGAAGCGCTGGGCGTGAAGAACTTCGGCCATGACTCGCTGACGACATTGCTCGAAGGCAATTTCATACCGCGCAGTTTGCTGCCAGCCTACGAGTCGGTGGCCCGCGACCTGCTCAAGCGTGTGGAAGAGGTCTACAACGTTACGCCGCACAAGAACATCCGCATGCACGGCGACTGCCACCCCGGCAACATGATGTGCCGCGACGAGATGTTCCATATCGTCGACCTGGATGACTGTCGCATGGGACCGGCGGTGCAGGACATCTGGATGATGCTCGCCGGTGATCGTCAGGAATGTCTCGGTCAGTTGTCGGAATTGATGGACGGCTACAGTGAGTTCCACGACTTCGATCCGCGGGAACTGGCGTTGATCGAACCGCTGCGCGCCTTGCGCCTGATGCACTACAGCGCCTGGCTCGCCCGCCGCTGGGACGACCCGGCGTTCCCGCACAGTTTTCCGTGGTTCGGTACGGAACGGTATTGGGGTGATCAGGTGTTGGCGTTGCGCGAACAACTGGCTGCACTCAACGAAGAACCATTAAAACTTTTCTGACAACCGCATCTCCTACAAGGGATCAGCACATCGCGGCAAATCTCCTTACAATCCCCTCTTTGTTAGCTGCCTAAGCAAGGATTCTGCATGCAAGCCGCCAACCCGCGTCGCGGGTACATCCTGGGCCTGAGTGCCTACATCATCTGGGGACTTTTCCCGCTCTACTTCAAAGCCATCGCCAACGTGCCTGCCGTGGAGATCATCATCCACCGAGTGCTCTGGTCCGCGCTGTTCGGCGCCTTGCTGCTGATGGTGTGGAAACATCCGGGCTGGTGGCGCGAGTTGCGTGACAACCCGAAACGCCTGGCGATCCTGGCCCTGAGCGGCACGCTGATCGCGGCCAACTGGCTGACCTACGTCTGGTCGGTGAACAACGGGCGCATGCTCGAGGCCAGCCTCGGTTACTACATCAACCCGCTGGTGAACGTGCTGTTGGGCATGCTGATCCTTGGCGAACGGCTGCGGCGCATGCAATGGCTGGCGGTTGGCCTCGCGGCGGTTGGCGTTGCGCAACAGGTCTGGCAAGTCGGCAGTCTGCCGTGGGTGTCCTTGGTGTTGGCGCTGACCTTCGGTTTTTACGGACTGATCCGCAAGCAGGCACCGGTCAAAGCGTTACCTGGACTGGTGGTGGAAACCTGGATGCTGGTGCCGATTGCCGTCGCATGGTTGCTGTTCAACCCCACCGCCAGCAGCGCTCAAGCCGAATTCTGGACCACGTCCGAAGCCTGGTGGCTGGTGGCCGCCGGTCCGGTGACGTTGGTGCCGCTGGTGTGTTTTAACGCCGCTGCACGGCATTTGCCTTACACGACGCTGGGATTTCTCCAGTACTTGGCGCCGACGCTGGTATTGCTGCAAGCCGTTCTGCTGTTTGATGAACACTTGTCATCCAGCACCCTAGTGGCGTTCATCTTTATCTGGGCAGGCCTGGCGGTTTACAGCGTCGATGCGGTGATAAGTTTGCGTCGGCGCCGCTGATCAAAAAACGTACAAATCCCCACAGGCCACGTTCTATGTGGCCTGCATCAATCCTTCCCAAGGTTATCCACAGCCTGATCCCCGGCGTTTGTGCGCAACTTGTTGAAACTGCTGGTTTTTTGATCAGAATCTAAAGAGCCCCGGCCGACGTGGCCTGGCGGGCTGTCTCTACAGGTTATCCACAGGCAGGTGCACGTATAACTTGGATAACCTCTTCAGGGTTCGCTGCGCAGTACCAATTCGACCATCAAATCGTCCGCCAGGGTTTCCAGTCGCGATTGCAGCACGTCCAGAGACAGCGTCAGCGGCACGGCGAGAATGGCTTCAGCGTGAAACAAAGGCTCGCTGCTCATCGGCGCCGGACGTACTTCGGTCACCAGACGCTCCAGGTTCACCCCCTGCTCACTCAGCAGACGCGTGATGTCGCGTACGATCCCAGGGCGGTCATTGCCCACCAATTCCATGGCAATCGGTTTCCAGGTGCACGATTGCTCGATGCCGCTTTCGGCAATCAGCACGCGAATGCCATGAGCGGACAACGCCTGTAGGGCATCCACCAGTTCATCGTAGGCCTCGGCCGGCACGCCCACACGAAGAATCCCGGCGAACTGCCCGGCCATGCGTGACATGCGACTTTCCAGCCAGTTACCGCCGTGCTCGGCAATGCACTGGGCGATGCGCTCGACCTGCCCTGGCTTGTCTGGAGCGAATACAGTGAGTACGAGGTGGTCCATGGCGCAGCCCTCTTGTCATGACTTTTGTTATCGAAGACCAAGTATAGGCAAGGGTCGGGAATCGGCTCAGGGCCTCGGAAAACCAAAGCTCCATAGCAGTGAAACGAAGATTATGTGTACAAGTTTTTATATTTAACTGGAACAATCCAATAGTTTTTTGAGAACATCCCGATCCCCGACATGACTGCAATGCGTCATGGGGTCGCAGAACGACGTAATTAGTCTAATTTTCACAACCGCAATTCATCATGTAGTATGCCGCAGCGCGCACTACATAACGTTGGATCGATGTCTGCCACAGGCACAGTCGCAACCCTGAAAGCCCCGTCAGCAAGGCCTCCAAGCCGTTGATTGGACCGAACCCAGCCGCCCGAACGGGCATGTACTGGCAGACGGGTTTGTGGTTTAAATGGCCAGAGGCTTCATTGTCAAAATTGAAGAGCTGAAAAGCGAAATAGCTGAGCAGAGTGAGGCAAGCAATGACTGAACACGTTCAAGTCGGGGGCCTGCAGGTCGCCAAAGTCCTGTTCGACTTCGTGAACAACGAAGCCATTCCCGGTACCGGCCTCACCGCCGATAAGTTCTGGGCCGGTGCCGACAAGGTCATTCATGACCTGGCGCCGAAGAACAAAGCCCTACTCGCCAAACGCGATGATATCCAGGCCCGTATCGATGGCTGGCACCAATCCCGCAAAGCTCTTGGGGTAGCTCAGCCACACGACGCCGTGGCCTATAAAGCCTTCCTGCAAGACATCGGTTATCTGCTGCCAGAAGCGGCTGATTTCCAGGCAACGACGAAAAACGTCGATGACGAAATCGCCCGCATGGCCGGTCCACAGCTCGTGGTTCCGGTGATGAACGCCCGCTTCGCGCTCAATGCCTCAAACGCCCGCTGGGGTTCGCTGTATGACGCGCTCTACGGCACCGACGCCATCAGCGAGGCTGACGGCGCGGAAAAAGGCAAAGGCTACAACAAGGTTCGCGGTGATAAGGTCATCGCCTTCGCCCGCGCCTTTCTCGATGAAGCGGCGCCATTGGCTGCCGGCACTCACGTCGATTCCACCGGCTACAAGATCGTTGACGGCAAACTGGTGGTCGCCCTTAAAGGCGGCAGCAACACCGGCCTGCGCGACGATGCGCAGCTGATCGGTTTCCACGGCGATGCAGCCGCACCGACCGCGATCCTGCTGAAGAACAATGGCTTGCACTTCGAAATCCAGTTCGACGCCAGCACCCCGGTCGGACAGACCGACGCTGCCGGTGTCAAAGACATCCTGATGGAAGCCGCGCTGACCACCATCATGGACTGCGAAGACTCCGTCGCCGCCGTCGATGCCGATGACAAAGTGGTGATCTACCGCAACTGGCTCGGCCTGATGAAGGGCGATCTGTCGGAAGAAGTCTCCAAGGGCGGTCAGACCTTTACCCGCACCATGAACACCGACCGCACCTATACCGGCGTCGATGGCCAGGAACTGAGCCTGCACGGTCGTTCGCTGTTGTTCGTGCGTAACGTGGGTCACCTGATGACCATCGACGCGATCCTCGACAAAGAGGGTAACGAAGTGCCGGAAGGCATTCTCGACGGCCTGGTCACCAGCCTGGCAGCGATCCACAGCCTCAACGGCAATAACTCGCGCAAGAACAGCCGTACTGGCTCGGTCTATATCGTGAAGCCAAAGATGCACGGCCCGGAAGAAGCGGCCTTCACCAACGAGCTGTTTGGTCGCATCGAAGATGTCCTCGACCTGCCGCGCAACACCCTCAAAGTCGGGATCATGGACGAGGAGCGCCGTACCACGGTTAACCTCAAGGCCTGCATCAAGGCCGCCAGCGAGCGTGTAGTGTTCATCAACACCGGTTTCCTCGACCGTACCGGCGATGAAATCCACACCTCCATGGAAGCCGGCCCGATGGTGCGCAAGGCGGACATGAAGGCTGAGAAGTGGATCGGCGCCTACGAGAACTGGAACGTCGATATCGGTTTGAGTACCGGCCTGCAAGGTCGCGCCCAAATCGGTAAAGGCATGTGGGCCATGCCGGACCTGATGGCAGCGATGCTGGAACAGAAAATCGCTCACCCGATGGCCGGCGCCAACACCGCTTGGGTTCCATCGCCGACCGCTGCTGCGCTGCACGCGCTGCATTACCACAAGGTCGACGTGTTCGCCCGTCAGGCCGAACTGGCCAAACGTGCGCGCGCTTCGGTGGATGACATCCTGACCATCCCGTTGGCCGTCAATCCAGACTGGACTGCAGAGCAGATCAAGAACGAACTGGACAACAACGCCCAGGGCATTCTCGGTTACGTGGTGCGCTGGATCGACCAGGGTGTCGGCTGCTCGAAAGTGCCGGACATCAATGACATCGGTCTGATGGAAGACCGTGCGACGCTGCGGATTTCCAGCCAGCACATCGCCAACTGGCTGCGTCACGGCATCGTCACCGAAGATCAGGTCATGGAAAGCCTCAAGCGCATGGCGCCAGTGGTTGACCGTCAGAACGCCAATGACCCGCTGTATCGTCCGCTGGCACCGAACTTCGACAGCAACATCGCCTTTCAGGCGGCGGTCGAACTGGTGGTCGAAGGCACGAAGCAGCCGAACGGCTACACCGAGCCGGTCCTGCACCGTCGTCGTCGCGAGTTCAAGGCTGCCAATGGCCTGTAACTGAGCGCCGACACCGGACAAAAAAAGCCCTGATCGAGAGATCAGGGCTTTTTTGTTTGTGGATTAGATCGTTCCCACGCTCTGCGTGGGAACGATCATCAGAACCTACACATCCATTCCCAACTCATGCTTGACCAGCGCCAACAGCTTGCCGGTATCGATAGGCTTGAGCAGGAAGTCCACCACGCTCAAATGCATCGCAGCGATCGCATCTTTCACGTCGGCGTCACCGGAAACAATGATGATCGGCATTGCCGCCCGAACCGACTCACGCACCTGGCGGATCAGGTCCAGGCCGTCGACATTCCTCATCCGCAGATCCGTAATGACCAGGCCGATCGATGGCGTCGTCTCTAACATCTTGAGTGCAGTTTCACCACTGGCGGCGGTCATGCAGCGCACTCCATCCAGCGCAAGCATCTCCGACAGCAGCTCACGCGCATCTTTATCGTCGTCGACGATCAGCACCCGCTGCGGCGGCAGGTCAGGTTCCTGCATGACGGCACTCAGCGCCTCGCGCTCGGCGTCGCTCAAAATATCGTGGTCGGACATGGCCTACTCTGCGTTTTCAATTTAATTCCCTATTACTGTCGTCTGACATCACCCTGCAGACCTTCAGGGTGCACTTCGTCGGAAAGTTTTCCTATAGCCAATGCAGGAGGTTTTTCCCACAGTTGCGTCAGACATTTCCCAAATACCGACAGCTCCATTGCCTACCTAGACTTACGTCCAATGGGCACCCTGCACGCAGGGGCCGACCATGGCAGAGTCATCCGACAACAACAATTCAAAAAAGACTGCGGTAATAGTTATGAGTAAAGCGGACGCCTTCACACAGGCAGGGAAAACCGCGGTGTTGCAGAACATCCAGGGGACTTTGCAATTTCTTCAGCGCTTCCCGCCCTTCAATCAAATGGAACACGTCCACCTGGCGTACCTGGTCGAGCAATGTCAGCTGCGTTTTTATGCCCCCGGCGAGAGCATCATCAAGCCCGCCGACGGCCCGGTTGAACATTTCTACATCGTCAAACAAGGCCGGGTCGTGGGTGAACGTCCCCACACGGCCAAGGGCGGGACCGAAACCACTTTCGAAATTACCACCGGCGAGTGTTTCCCCCTGGCCGCGCTGCTGGGGGAGCGTGCAACCCGCACCGAACACCTCGCGGCCGAAGACACCTTTTGCCTACAGTTGAACAAGCTGGCGTTCATAAAATTGTTCGCACTTTCCAACGCGTTTCGCGACTTTTCCCTACGCGGCGTGAGCAGCCTGTTGGATCAGGTTAACCAGCAAGTCCAGCAAAAAGCCGTGGAAACCCTCGGCACCCAGTACTCACTCAATACCCGACTGGGCGAACTGGCCATGCGTCACCCGGTGACCTGCAGCCCGGCCACGCCGTTGCGTGAAGCCGTGACCCTGATGCACGAGCAGCAGGTCGGCAGCATCGTGGTCGTGGACGAGCAGAAAGCGCCGTTGGGGATTTTCACCCTGCGCGACCTGCGCCATGTGGTGGCCGACGGCACTAACGACTTCAACGAAGCCATCGAACGGCACATGACTCAGGCGCCGTTTTTCCTGTCGCCGGACCACAGCGCCTTCGATGCGGCGATTGCCATGACCGAGCGGCACATCGCCCACGTCTGCCTGGTGAAGGATCATCGCCTGTGCGGCGTAGTCTCGGAACGTGACCTGTTTTCCCTGCAGCGGGTCGATCTGGTGCATCTGGCGCGGACCCTCCGCAGCGCCCAGCGCGTAGAAAACCTGGTGGCGATGCGCGGTGAAATCGGCCAACTGGTGGAGCGCATGCTGGCCCACGGCGCCTCTTCAACCCAGATCACTCACATCATCACCCTGCTTAACGACCACACCGTGTGCCGGGTGATCGAACTGACCCTCGCCGAGAAAGGTGACCCCGGCATTCCGTTCAGCTGGCTGTGCTTCGGTAGCGAAGGTCGCCGCGAACAGACACTGCACACCGATCAGGACAACGGCATTCTGTTCGAAGCCCAGGACGCGGCCCATGCCGCCGAGATTCGCGGCAAATTGCTGCCCATTGCCCAGCAGATCAACCAGAGCCTGGCGCTCTGCGGCTTCACCCTGTGCAAGGGCAACATCATGGCCGGCAACCCCGAACTGTGTTTGTCTCGGGCCGAATGGGCGCGGCGTTTTGCGGCGTTTATCCGCGAGGCAACGCCTGAGAACCTGCTGGGTTCGAGCATTTACTTCGACTTGCGGGTGGTTTGGGGGGACGAGCAAGGCTGCGAGCAGCTGCGTCAGGGAATTCTCGATCAGGTGAATGACAACCGGCTGTTCCAACGGATGATGGCCGAGAACGCCCTGCGCAATCGCCCGCCCGTAGGACGTTTCCGTGAGTTCGTACTGGCTCGCAAGAATGGCGAGAAAGCCACCCTGGACTTGAAAGTCCAAGGGTTGACCCCTTTTGTCGACGGTGCCCGGCTGCTCGCGTTGGCCCATGGGATCGAGGCAAACAATACGTTGGAGCGCTTTCGCCAACTGGTGGAAAAGGGAGTCATCGAACGGCTGGACGGTGCGGCGTACGAAGAGGCCTATCACTTCATCCAGCAAGCCCGCATGCAGCAACATCAGCTACAGACCCGGGAGAACTTGCCCTACTCCAACCGGGTCGATCCGGACAGCCTCAATCATCTGGATCGACGGATCCTGCGTGAATCCCTGCGCCAGGCACAACGCCTGCAAAGCAGCCTGGCCCTGCGGTATCAGCTATGAGCCTGTTTTCATGGCTGCGCCCGGCAGGACCGAGTCTTCCCAGCGAACTTCAACAACGACTGCAACGCTTGCCCTTGGCGGCAGAGCTCGGCGAATGCAGCCTGCGCGAACAGCGCTGGGTGGTCCTCGACCTGGAAACCACCGGGTTGAACCTGAACAAGGATCGGGTGTTGTCCATCGGCGCGGTGGTGATCGAGGACGGCGCGATCGATTTCAGCCAGCAGTTCGAACGCACGTTGCAATGCGCCGACATGAAGTTGGCACCCAGCGTGTTGATCCATGGCCTGGGGCCGAGCGCGATTGCCGCTGGCAGCGATCCGGCTCAAGCCCTGGTCGAATTCATGGAGTTCGTCGGCGACAGCCCGGTGCTGGCGTTTCATGCGCCGTTCGATCAGCACATGCTCGGGCGCGCGCTGAAAGACCATCTGGGCTACAAGTTGCAGCATCCGTTTCTGGATGTAGCAGACATCGCGCCGCTGCTTTGCCCTCAGGCGCACATTCGCGATGCCGGGCTGGATGAGTGGATCGATTGGTTCAAACTGGAAGTGTTCGAGCGCCACAATGCCAGTGCCGATGCGTTGGCCACCGCTGAGCTGGCGTTGATTTTGTTCAGCAAGGCGCGGCAGCTGCAGATTCATAGCCCGTTGAATCTGCAGCAGCGGATCAATCAGTGGAAGCGGCGACAGCGAGCGCCTTCCTTTTAAGTCAAAGCATATCTTCTGTGGCGAGGGAGCTTGCTCCCGCTGGGGCGCGAAGCGGCCCCTGCATTTATCCGGACAGACCGCATTCGCCGATGCGACTGCTTCGCAGTCGAACGGGAGCAAGCTCCCTCACCACAGGTCGGTGTTCGCCTTTAAACTTTGTGGCCCAACTCACCCGACCAGCGCCAATTGCTTACCTCCCCCGCCTCTGCCACAATCGCGAACAATTCTCGTTAGTTAACGCTTCCCAATCGGTGATGCTGCGTGTCGTCAGTCCAAAGCCCTCAAAGTGAGCTCGTTGGTGCGTTGTATCGCGACCATCGCGGTTGGCTATTGGCTTGGCTGCGCCGCAACGTGGCCTGTCCGCAACGGGCCGAAGACCTGAGTCAGGACACTTTTGTGCGCTTGCTGGGGCGTGAAGAGCTGAAGGCGCCGCGCGAACCACGCGCGTTTCTGGTGGCGATTGCCAAGGGTCTGCTGTTCGACTATTTCCGCCGCGCTGCGCTGGAGCAAGCCTACCTCACGGAACTGATGCTGATTCCTGAAGGTGAACAACCGTCGGTGGAGGAACAGCAAATGATCCTCGAAGACCTCAAAGCCATCGACCGTCTGCTCGGCAAGCTCTCAAGCAAGGCCCGGGCGGCGTTTCTCTATAACCGTCTTGACGGCCTCGGCCACGCCGAAATCGCCGAGCGTCTGGGAGTGTCAGTGCCGCGAGTTCGTCAGTACCTGGCCCAGGGCATTCGTCAGTGCTACATCGCTTTGTACGGTGAGCCGGTATGAGTCCGGTCAGTTCCAAACCCGTCTCGGCGCAGGTGCTGGATGCCGCGATTGCCTGGCAATTGTCCCTGGACTCCGGCAACCCGGTGGAGCGCGAAGAGTTCGCCAAATGGCACGCCGCCCACGAAGAACATGCGCGGGCCTGGCGCCAACTGGGCATGCTCGACCAGCGTTTCAGCGTCGCCAGCGGCCCGGCACGCACCGCGTTACTGCAATCGCGGGAAAGTATCCGCCGTCGAGTGCGCAAACTCGGCAGCGGCGTGGCCAGCATCGTCGCGGTGATCGGGTTGGCGCTGTTTGCCGGTGATCGTTATCTGCCGATCGACTATTGGCTGGCCGACCAGCGCACCGCCACCGGTGAACAACGCACCCTGCGCCTGACCGACGGCACGCTGATCAACCTCAATACTCACAGTGCCGTGGACGTGCGTTTCGATGAAACGCAGCGGCTGATCATCCTCCAGGAAGGAGAAATTCTCGTCGAAACCGGCCACGGTGACGCCCGGCCGTTTATCGTCGAAACCCGCGAAGGCAGCCTGCGCGCACTGGGGACAAGGTTTCTGGTCAAGCGCGAAGAACAAGGTACGCGCCTGAGCGTGCTGCAATCGGCGGTGGCGGCTCATCCCGAGGCGAGTCCTGAAGAACAGATTCTGCGGGAAGGCCAGCAAGTCCTGATGCGCAGCAATGGCCTTGGGCCGATCGTCGCGCTCAACCTCGGCGCCGATGCCTGGACCCGCGGCATGCTGGTGGTGGACAACACGCGACTGGAAGACCTGGTCCATGAACTCGGTCGCTATCGCCGCGGGCATTTGGGTGTTGCACCCGAGATTGCCGACCTGCGAATCACCGGCAGCTTCCCCCTGCATGACACCGACAAGGCGCTGAGCGCGCTGTTGCCGACCCTGCCGGTGCAGATCGAACAGCACACACCGTGGTGGGTGACGGTGGCAGCGAAGACTGAGACTAAATGATCGTTCCCACGCTCTGCGTGGGAATGCAGCCCGTGACGCTCCGCGTCACATGCCGAAGCGGACGCAGAGCGTCCATTGAGGCATTCCCACGCAGAGCGTGGGAACGATCCCCGACCAAAGGCTGCTGTGTAACGATTCACTTACTGAATCGAAATTATTTTCAATCAGCCCTATCACTTTTGAATTCTCGTTCGGCACCTAGGCAATTGAGAAATATTTTCATTCAGGAGCCGCCGTATGTCCCGTTCGCTAGACACCTTGTTGCGCCCCAGTTTGCTGGCGATTGCCATTGCCCTTTGCGCCCCCCTGACCAGCAGTCAGCTGATCGCCGCTGAACAGGCGTCCAGCGTTCGCGCCTACAACCTGCCGGCCGCGTCATTGGCCAGCACCCTGAACCAGATCGCCAGCCAGGCGGGCCTGGCGCTGTCGCTGAATCCTTCACTGGCGGCGGGCAAGACCTCGGCACCGGTCAAAGGCCAGCTCGACGCAGCCGGCGCCCTGCGCGAAGCCTTGCGCGGCACCGGCCTGCAACTGGAACAGAGCAGCGCGGGCACCTACAGCCTGGTGGCCGTGCCCGAAGGCGTGATGGCCCTGCCGGAAACTGCCGTGATTGGCGTTGAAAACAGTGAAAGTGCCTGGGGCCCGGTGGAGGGTTATTTGGCGACCCGCACCGCTGCCGGTACCAAGACCGATACCGCGCTGGTCGAAGCGCCGCGCTCGATTTCGGTCGCCACCCGCGAGCAAATGGACGACCGCAGCGTGCATAGCCTCGATGACGCGGTGCGTTACATGCCCGGCATCACCGCCAGCAGCTACGGCAGCGACACCCGCGCCGACTGGTTGCGCGTGCGCGGTTTCGAGCCGACTCAATTCCTCGATGGCCTGCCGCTACCAAAAGGCGTGTACGCCAACCCGAAACAGGAAACCTGGAACCTGGACCGCCTCGCCCTGCTGCGCGGCCCGGCCTCGTCGGTTTACGGCCAGACCCCGCCAGGCGGCTTGCTCGACATGGTCAGCCGTCGTCCCAGCGCCGAGTCGACCAATGTAATACAGGTGCAATACGGCAGCGACAACCATCGCCAGATCAACTTCGCCAGCACCGGCAAGATCGACGACGAAGGCCAGTTCCTCTACGGTCTGAGCGGTGTGGTGCGCGACAGCGGCACGCAGATCGACCACGTCGACAACAAGCGCTACAACATTGCGCCGAGCCTGACCTGGAACATCGATGAAGACACCCGGTTCACCCTGCTCACCCAGTTCACCCGTGACGATACCGGCATTACCAGCCAGTTCTTGCCGGTGCAGGGCACCAAAATCCATTCGCCCCTCGGCAAGATCTCCCACCACAAGAATCTGGGCGACCCGGACTGGGAATTCTACGACCGCACCTACTACGCGCTGGGCTACGCCTTTGAACATCGCTTGAACGATGTCTGGCAGTTCAAGCAGAACCTGCGTTACACAAAAACGGACCTGTCCTTCCAGGTCCTCACCCCCGGCGCCTATCCGTTCACCCAGGTCGATGCCGAGGGCAATGTGGGTCGTTCGAGCACCAGTGTCGACGAGGACATCAGCCAGTTCGCCGTGGACAACAACTTCCAGGGCGACTTCGCGACCGGCGACATCCGTCACACTCTGTTGATCGGCCTCGATCACCAGCGCACCAACACCCACTACACGTCGATCTTTGGCGACGGTCTGACCACCAACGTCAACAACCCGATCTATGGCCAGCCCATCGTTCGTCCGCCACGCTCGGCGGCGTTCTACGACTACGACCAGAAGACCTACCAGACCGGCTTGTACGTGCAGGACCAGATGGCCCTCGACCAATGGCGTCTGACGTTGGGGGGTCGTGAAGACTGGGTTCACACCAGCACAAAGTTCTTCAACAAGGGTGACGCCACCAACACCGAACGGGACAAGAACTTCAGTGGCAACGCGGCGATCAGCTACGTGTTCGACTCGGGCTTCGTGCCCTACTTGTCCTACGCCGAGTCGTTCCAACCGACCAGCAACGCCACGGCATCGCCGACCGATTCATTCAAGCCGACTGAAGGCAAGCAATGGGAGCTGGGCATCAAGTACCAACCGCCTGGCAGCAGCACCCTGCTGACCGCTGCGGTCTACGACCTGACCCAGAAAAACGTCTCCGTCACCACGACCAACTCAGACAACGTTTCAATCACCAGCCAGACCGGTGAAGTGAAAGTCAAAGGTCTGGAGCTGGAAGCCGTTTCCGACGTGACCAAGAACCTCAAGGTCATCGCCGCTTACACCCTGGCCAAATCCGAAGTGCAGAAAGGCGACTTCAAAGGCAATCGCCTGCAACTGATGCCTAATCAGCAGGCTTCGCTGTGGGCCGATTACACCTGGCACAACGGCGTGCTGGACGGTTTCGGCATCGGCGCCGGCGCTCGCTACACCGGCAACACCTACGGCGACCAGGGCAACACCTCGCTCGGCAAGGCCGACGCCTACACCGTGTTCGACGCCGCTGTTCATTACGACCTGGGCCGTCTGGACAACAGCCTGAAAGGCGCCTCCCTGGCACTGAACGCCACCAACCTGTTCGACAAGGACTACATCTCCACCTGTGACAGCTTCTATTGCTACTACGGTGACCAACGCAGCGTCGTCGCCAGTGCAACTTACAAGTGGTAATCGCCTGACCTGACACGCCAATGACCAAGCCGTCCTTCGAGGACGGCTTTGGTCTTTCTGAAGGCCAAGAAATGAAAAGTAAAACAATCCGCCGCTGGTCCTGCGTCCACACCTGGAGCAGTCTGATCTGCACGGTCTTTCTGCTGATGCTGGCGCTGACCGGCTTGCCGTTGATCTTTCACCACGAAATCGACCATCTGCTGGGCGATTCCGCTGAATTGAAGGCAATGCCAGCGAACACTCCGCAGCTGAATTTGCAGCAGTTGGTGCAGGCGGCTGAGAAGTACCGGCCCGGCGAGGTCATGCAGTATTTCGGCTTTGACGAAGAAGAACCCAACGCTGCGATCACGATCATGGCGGCCACCGCCGGCACTGAACCGAACGCGTCTCACACCTTCATGCTCGACGCCCGCACCGGTGAAGCGCTGGAGATGCCGTCAGCCAACGGCGGTTTCATGATGATCATGTTGCGCCTGCACGTGGACATGTTCGCTGGCCTGCCGGGCAAGCTGCTGCTGGCATTCATGGGCATTCTGTTCGTGGTGGCGATTGTGTCCGGGACGGTGCTGTACCTGCCGTTCATGCGCCGTTTGAAATTCGCCACCGTGCGCCAGAACAAATCCACCCGCCTGCGCTGGCTCGATCTGCACAACTTGATCGGCGTGGTGACCTTGACCTGGGCCTTGGTGGTCGGCGTCACCGGCGTCATCAGCGCCTGCGCCGACCTGTTGATCGCGGCGTGGCGCAACGACAGTCTGAGCGCGATGATCGCGCCGTACCGCGACGCGCCGCCGCTGATACAACTGGCGCCAGCGACCCGTTTGCTCGACATCGCCAAGGACGTCGCGCCGGGCATGCAGCCCGATTTCATCGCCTTCCCCGGCACGCGGTTTTCCAGCGAACACCATTACGCCGTGTTCATGAAAGGCAGCACCCACCTGACTTCGCATTTACTGACGCCGGTGTTGATCGATGCCAGCACCCTGCAAGTCACGGCGGTGGCTGAGCGGCCGTGGTACATGGGCGCCATGGGCATGTCGCAGCCGCTGCACTTCGGTGATTACGGCGGTATGCCGATGAAAATCCTCTGGGCGACCCTGGATGGGCTGACCATTATCGTCCTCGGCAGCGGGGTGTACTTGTGGGTGGTGCGGCGCAAGGCTGCGAAACCTGTGATCGAGAACGCGGAGAGTCCAGCATGAGGCCACGGCAGTCGAATTTCTGGAAGGTCTTCTCCACCCCCACCGTTATCGGCCTGCTCAGCGCAGCGGGGCTGTTCGCCGCATTGCTGGGCGATGGCGTGTGGGACGCCTTGAGCTGGCTTGGCTTGGGCGTTCCCGCAATCCTCGCCCTGCGCGGCCTGCTGCAACGCCGCTAACAACACCGGACCTGTGGGAGCGAAGCTTGCTCGCGATGGGATCAACTCGGTCATTCAGTCAGACCGCGGTGATCCCATCGCGAGCAAGCTTCGCTCCTACAAGTTGCGCGATCCACGCGCTATGCTGCCCAGCACTGCCCCACACCGAGACGCTGCCATGTCCGCCCCCAGCATGACCCTGTTCCACAACCCTTTGTCGCCCTTCGTTCGCAAAGTCATGGTGCTGCTGCACGAAACCGGTCAACAGGACCGCGTGGCGCTGCAAACCAGCGTGCTCACGCCGGTCAGCCCGGACCTGACGCTCAACGAAGACAACCCGCTGGGTAAAATCCCGGCCCTGCGCCTGGCCGATGGCAACGTCATCCACGACAGCCGGGTGATCCTCGATTACCTCGATCACCAGCACGTCGGCAACCCGCTGATACCGCGCGACGGCTCGGCCCGCTGGCGGCGCCTGACCCTGGCCTCCCTGGCCGACGGGATCATGGACGCTGCGGTGCTGATTCGTTATGAAGTCGCTCTGCGTGCCCCGGATAAGCACTGGGACCAGTGGCTTGATGGCCAGCGTGAAAAGATTCGTCGCGGCCTGGCAGTGCTGGAAGCCGACGCGATTGCCGAGCTGACCAGCCATTTCGATGTGGCGGCAATCAGTGTGGCGTGTGCTTTGGGCTACCTGGATTTGCGCCATCCGGACCTGGAATGGCGCACGGCGAATCCGCAGCTGGCAGCTTGGTATTTTGAGGTGAGTCAGCGGGCCTCGATGCTGGCGACTATGCCGAAGGTTTAGATCTTCAAAATAAAAGACATCAAGACAGTTGCTCCCACATGATCGTTCCCACGCTCTGCGTGGGAATGCCTCAATGGGCGCTCTGCGTCCGCTCTTGGGACGCGGAGCGTCCCGGGCTGCATTCCCACGCAGAGCGTGGGAACGATCACAACGCTGCTGCTGGGCCAGCGGCATCTCGCCTTGCAGCAACTGCGCCGCGCCGCGAATCGCCGCCAGCGGGCTTTTCAGTTCGTGGGTCAATGTATGCACATAACGCTCGACGTAGGCTTTGCCTTCGAGTTGCGTACGCATCTGCTCAACCGCCGTCGCCAGTTGTTCCAGTTCGCCGCCACGATAGTGCGGAACCTCGACCCTGCGGCCCTCACTTACCGCTTCGGCGTACACCGTCAACCGCCGTAACGCAGCGCTCAACCACCAGGACAACAACGCGCCGAACAGCAGACCGAGGCTGATCAGGCCCGCACCCCAGGCAAGCAAGCGCCGTTCGGTACGATCAACGTAAGGTTGTAACGAGCTGTTGGGTTTGGCGACGAAAAATCCGGATCCCCAGCGGCATCAGCTACGCCCCGGGCCCGCGCCGCCACTTCCCGCGGGCTGAACGGCTTGACCACATAATCGTCGGCACCGATTTCGTCCAAGCCTGGCAGTAACGTGGGCGAACGGTGCCCCAAGGCTGATTCGCCGTCAATCAGCAGTCGGGTTTGTCCGCCGTAAAGCGCCGCGCCGGGTTCACCGCCGCGCCGAATTCACGCAAGGCTTTGGCGCCGATCAACAAAGGGTAGTTAAAGCTGCTGCGGTCGGTGAGATTGACCTCCACCGTGCGTTTAACGTTGCCCAGGCACAATTCCAGATCGACTACCGGACGTTTGGTCGGTGCGCTGTCGTCCTTCTCATCCTCGTCTTCTTCGGAGCGGGTCTTGATCTTGCTGATCCGCGCGACCTTGTGTTCATAGACTTTGTTGCTCGCGTCTTTGGTGCCGAGGCGGAAACGCACCCACTCGTCGCCATCGCGGGTGAAGGTTTCGATGTCTTTGGCCGACAGCGACGCCGTCAGGGCACCGGTGTCCATTTTGGCCTTGAGCACTTCGCCGCCGATTTCCGGCAGTGCAATGTATTCGTAGCGCCCGTACAGGGTCGGCTCAGCGGCCAGGACCGGAAGGGCCACGAGGGAAAGCAGTGCAAGGAGGGATTTCACGTATTGGGCTTCCTTGAGAAGTGGACAACGGGATTTTAGACCGTTGTTGAGTTGATCGTTCCCACAAGGTTAACGATCCCAAGGTGAAACATTCGTCGTCAACTACCGGTGCCTGCGCCCCAGATCCCGCCCAGGTTTTCCAGCAGCGAACCGCCAACGCCCTGTTGACCGAAAAATTGCAGAAGCACCGGGGCAAACTGGCCGATCATGCCGCTGTCCATGCCCAATGCGCTGAAGGCACTGTTCAGGTCGTTGATGTTATTCACGTTGCCCAAGGCGTTGTCCAGACCTGCCGCTGTACCGGACGAGCCAAGCAAGCCGCTGAGGACAGCCAACTCACCACCGCCGGACAGTTGGTCGATTCCCGGTACGCTTCTGGCCAACGCTGAGTAATCGGTCGAACTCAATTGATTCTTCGCCAGGCCGAGCATCGCCCCGGCACCGCCAACGGCTTGTTGTGGCGTCACGTTCAATTGGCTGAGCGCACTCAGCAGACCGGCCGTCTGCGAGGTCGGCGCGGCGGCGTTATCGCCCTGCATGCCGGAGATGGCATTGGCCGCATCGTTCAGGCTGAACTGAGCGAAGACCGGACTGGCCGCCAGACACATCAGCGAAGCCAGTGCAAAACCGCGTGAAATCTTCATTCAGACATCCTCATGTGCCATGAAAACCGCCCGGCAATGGGCGGCGAAAAACTGTGTGTTGGACTGGCATCCCAGGGGATTGTTCCCAGCCTTGGCGAGCCCCAGACGAACAGTCAAAAAAGAATTTTACCAGCGCTGCATCCAGTCGGGTCTCGCCTGCGTATATCAAGCACGGACAGACATTCCTGGCCGATTCCCTGCACGAGGATCATCACCATGAAACGCACTTCGATCAAAACGCCATTGATTGCCAGCCTATTGACCCTGGCCTTGGGCGGCGGGTTCGCCCTGAACACCGTGCAAGCGGCAGACACGAGCCATGCTGTCATCGTCGGCGGCCAGAGCATGCTGCCGAGCAAAGACATCATCGATAACGCGGTGAACTCCGCCGACCACACCACCCTGGTCGCCGCCGTGAAAGCCGCAGGCCTGGTGGATACCCTCAAGGGCAAAGGCCCGTTCACCGTGTTCGCCCCGGTCAATTCGGCCTTCGCTGCCCTGCCCGCCGGCACTGTCGACAACCTGCTCAAACCCGCCAACAAGGCGACCCTGACTAACGTCCTCACCTACCACGTCGTCGCCGGGAAACTCGACATGATGACCCTGGCCGAGAAGATCAAGGCCGGTGGCGGCAAGGCCGAACTGACCACTGTCGCGGGCGGCAAGCTGTGGGTGATGATGAACGGCCCGCACAACATCACGATCAAGGATGAAAAAGGTGACGTCGCCGACATCACGACCTATGACGTGTACCAGTCCAACGGCGTGATTCAGGTCATCGACAAAGTACTGATGCCTAAAAGCTGAGGTGTGCTGCCGACCCTGTCCATCGGGGTCGGCGGATTTCGAGGTGGCCACCCGTGAATGGAACAACCGCGCACCGTGAACTAACCTCTGCCTGCAACCGGCACCTCACGCAGCCCAACTCGATTGCCTGGAGAACTGCTATTCCCACCGTCGATGCCGATCAGCTCAGGCAGCTTTTAGCCCAGTGTTCACTGGGCGACCGCCGCGCTTTCGAGACGCTTTACCGCAGCGTCGGCCCTCGGCTGCATGGCGTAGCGCTGCGGTTCATGGGGCGACCGGACCTGGCTGAAGAAGTGCTGCAGGAAAGCTTCGTGCGCATCTGGAACAATGCTTCGCGCTATGAGGCGCATCTGTCGGCACCGCTGACCTGGATGATCAACATCACCCGTCATCAGGCCATCGATCAGTTGCGTAAACACCGCGACCGTCCGTTGACCGACCTTGAAGAACAGGCGCTGGAGGATGAAAGTCCTTCGGCCCACGAACAGCTCAGCAGTGCCCGTGAGGCCCGCGCCTTGAACCGGTGCCTGGAAAGCCTTGAAGGCATGCAGCGTCAATCGATCACCGTGGCTTACTTTCAGGGGTTGTCGTGTTCCGAGCTGGCCGAACATTTGGCCGCGCCACTGGGCTCGGTGAAATCCTGGATCCGACGCGGTATGGAGCGCCTGCGCAGGTGCCTTGAATCATGAACTATCAAACCCCGACCCTGCGCCGCGCCCTCGCCGCCGATTACGCCATTGGCTTGATGCCGTCTGCCGCTCGTCGGCGTTTTGAACAGTTGTTGCTGGAAGACGCAGCGCTTCGCGCGGAACTGGCGCAGTGGCAGGAAAGCCTCGCGAGCCTGACCGAAGCCCTGCCAGAGCTGCCGGTGCCGGATCGGGTGTGGCAGGGAATTACGGCGCGGATTGAGCCGCAAGTGTTGCATATGCCGCAGAAACGTCCGTTCTGGAGCTGGATGCGAGTGACGGCGGCGGTTTGCTCGCTGGTGATCGCCGTCACCTTGGGCATGCTCTACAACCGCGACAGTGCGCGTTACAGCGCCACGCTGCTGACTGCCGACGCGCAGCCTGCACTGAAGGTTGAAGCGCATGAGGATTATTTGAACGTCGAGCCGCTGACCCTGGCAGCGGTTGATCCGGGCCGCAGTCTGGAGTTGTGGGCGATTCCGACGGATGGCAAGCCGATTTCACTTGGGGTGATTCCGGCGGACGGTAAGGGCCGCGTAGAGCTGAGCGATGTGCAGAAAGAGCTGATTGGCAAACCGATTGCGTTGGCGGTGAGTCTTGAGCCGAAGGGGGGGTCGCCGACTGGGCAACCGACCGGGCCAGTTCTATATCAAGGAGCGTTGGCAGCCCTTTAATGACCGAACAAAAAAACGGCGACCCTAAGGTCGCCGTTTTGTTTTGCCTGAAGCCTTACGCAGCACTGAACAACTTGTGCGGATCAATCACAAACTTCTTCGGTACGCCCGCATCGAACTCGCCATAACCGCGTGGCGCGTCATCCAGGCTGATGACCTCAACACCGACGATGTCGGCAATGTGGATACGGTCCCACATGATCGCCTGCATCAGTTGGCGGTTGTACTTCATCACTGGCGTCTGGCCGGTGTGGAAGCTGTGGGATTTGGCCCAGCCCAGACCGAAGCGGATGCTCAGGCTGCCCATTTTTGCGGCTGCATCGACTGCACCTGGATCTTCGGTCACGTACAGGCCAGGAATGCCGATTTTGCCGGCCACGCGAACCACGCCCATCAGCGAGTTGAGTACGGTTGCCGGCGCTTCGTGTTTCACACCGTCATGGCCGTGACCGCGGGCTTCGAAGCCCACCGCATCGACGGCGCAATCCACTTCTGGCTCGCCCAACAGCGCAGCGATTTGTTCGTGCAGAGGGGTGTCTGTCGACAGGTCGGCGATTTCGAAACCCTGAGCCTTGGCGTGAGCCAGGCGGATCGGGTTGACGTCACCGATGATCACCACCGCAGCGCCCAGCAGGCGAGCGGAAGCGGCAGCCGCCAGACCGACCGGGCCGGCACCGGCGATGTACACGGTGCTGCCTGGACCAACGCCGGCCGTCACTGCGCCGTGGTAACCGGTCGGCAGGATGTCGGAGAGGCAGGTCAGGTCACGGATTTTTTCCATGGCCTTATCACGGTCAGGGAGTTTCAGCAGGTTGAAATCGGCATACGGCACCAAGGCGTATTCCGCCTGGCCACCGGTCCAGTCGCCCATGTCGACATAACCGTAGGCACCGCCGGGACGCGCCGGGTTAACGCTCAGGCACACACCGGTGTGCATTTCCTTGCAGGAACGGCAGCGCCCGCAAGCGACGTTGAACGGTACTGATACCAGGTCGCCAATCTGCAGGTTTTCAACGTCGCGGCCTTTCTCGATCACTTCACCCGTGATCTCGTGGCCCAGTACCAGGCCGGTCTGGGCGGTGGTACGACCGCGCACCATGTGCTGATCCGAACCACAGATGTTGGTAGAAACTACGCGCAGGATGACAGCGTGTTCGATCTTCCTGCCGCGCGGGTCCTGCATTTTGGGATAGTCGATTTTCTGTACTTCGACCTGGCCATTGCCGAGATACACGACACCACGATTACCAGACATGCTTTCACCTCGCTGTTGTTTTTATGTAGCGGTCGCGTCGCCATGGATCGGCGGCGCGTTGATTGCTCGGGTTATTGCCTGTGTGTCTTGTGTTGTTTGGTAGGGCCTCATCGCGAGCAAGCTCGCTCCCACAGTTGATCTTTGGTGTGACTGAGATGTGCCTAATTACACAAAACCCTGTGGGAGCGAGCTTGCTCGCGATGGCGATCTAAAGAACAACTGTACGATTGGCGTTGAGGAACACTCGTCTTTCAATGTGATAACCAACTGCCCGGGCCAGGGTCAGCCCTTCGATGTCCCGCCCCTTGGCGATCAGGTCTTCGGGGTAATGACTGTGATCCACGGCCTCTACGCCCTGGGCGATGATCGGGCCTTCGTCCAGGTCGTTGTTGATGTAATGCGCCGTGGCGCCGACCAATTTCACGCCCTTGTTGTAAGCCTGGTGATAAGGCTTGGCGCCCTTGAAACCGGGCAGCAGGGAGTGGTGAATGTTGATCGCCTTGCCGTCGAGTTTGCGGCACAACTCTGGCGAGAGGACTTGCATGTAACGGGCAAGGATCACCAGTTCGGCGCCGGACTCTTCAATCACCTGCCAGACCTGACGCTCCTGCGACGGTTTGTCGTTCGGGTCCAGCGGGAAGTGGTAGTACGGAATCTGGTGCCAATCCGCCAACGGTTTGAGGTCCGGGTGGTTGGACACCACGGCGGCCACATCCATGGACAACTGGCCGATGCGCTGGCGGTAGAGCAAATCGTTGAGGCAGTGATCGGCTTTGGAAACCATGATCACCACTTTTGGCCGGTAATTCGGCGCAGTCAGTTCGAAGACCATGCCGAAGGCTTGGCCCCGCGCTTCCAGGCCTGCGCGAAAGGCTTGTTCGTCGAAGCCGTCAGGCTGACGGAATTCCACACGAATGAAGAAACGGCCCGAGAGCCGGTCGTCGAAGGAATGGTGCTCGGTGACGTAGCAGCCCTGCTCGAACAAAAAGCGGGTCACCGCGTCCACGGTGCCGAGAACGCTTGGGCAGTCGGCGGTCAGAATCCATGTGTCTGGGGCGCGGCTCATAGTGCGGTGACTCCTGTTCGAAAATACCTGCACAACTTCAAGGCTGTGCAGGATCCTGTGGCGAGGGGATTTATCCCCGTTCGGCTGCGAAGCAGTCGTAAACCATTGCATGCCGTTAAGCCTGATACACCGTGGTTGCAACTTTTGGGGCTGCTTCGCAACCCAACGGGGATAAATCCCCTCGCCACAGATCAGGCTTGGACGCTAAGCCCGTATTCGGCCGCAGCATCCTGCAACCACAACCACCAATAATCCGAGAAGCTGCGACGAATCAGCAGTTCCCAGGTGTCTTCGGCGGTGTGGCGGATGACCAGTTGCGACTTGGCGAACACGGTGCCCACAGCCTTGCCCACCGGGAAGCTGTTGGGGTGCACGTCGTAGCTGGTGGACTTCATCAGCACCTGGCGCACGTTCGGGCCGCTCAGTTCGAGGATCTGCTGGCCGCCGCTGACGTTGGTGATCGCGATGTGCAGGTCACCCAGCGCTTCGCGCAGTTTTTGCTCGGCGGCGAATTCTTCACCGGTCGGCACGATCAGCAGCCATTCATCCGGCCCCATCCATTGCAGGCTGGTTTCGCCTTTGACGACGACGGTCAGCGCACCCGGCAATTCGATGCCGAGGGCCTTGTGCACGCCAGCGGCGAAGGCGGCATCGTGGCCATCGCCACGAATGGTCAGGTGGCCGAGAAGGTTTTTCTCACGCACGATCACGCCGGCGCTTTTGCGGCCCTTGCCCACCAGGCTGGCGAGGTCTGCATGATGCAGCGACGACTCGGCCTTGGCCCCGGTGGTTGGGCGTTGTTGGTAAACATTGGCTGTGGTCATAAAGCACCTTTCTTTTGTTGATCGTTCCCACGCTCTGCGTGGGAATGCCGCCATGGACGCTCTGCGTCCGCTCTTGGGACGCGGAGCGTCCCGGGATGCATTCCCA
Organism: Pseudomonas sp. Hz4; assembly: GCF_054898165.1. NCBI lineage: Bacteria > Pseudomonadati > Pseudomonadota > Gammaproteobacteria > Pseudomonadales > Pseudomonadaceae > Pseudomonas > Pseudomonas sp. Hz4. The sequence continues at coordinate 5,640,106 of NZ_CM142719.1, forward strand.
CGCAGAGCGTGGGAACGATCAGTGTCAGATGTTCTGGCGATCGCCTTTCGGATCGAAGAACACCGAAGAAACGATTTCCGCCTCGATCACGCTGCCATCGGCCAGTGGTGCGAACACGCGCTCACCGATGCGCTTCAAACCGCCCTTCACCACACCCATGGCAAACGAATAGCCGAGGGAGTTGTGCAGGTAGCTGGACGTCACGTGGCCGACCATCGTCATCGGAATCGCTTGCTTGGTGTTGAACACCAGTTGCGCGCCTTCCGGCAGCCATTTGGTCGGATCGATCGGCTTCAGGCCGACCAACTGTTTGCGCTGATCACGCACGCAGTCTTCACGGTTCATGCCACGCTGGCCGATCCATGAGAAAGGTTTAGTGCGACCGACGCACCAACCCATGTTCAGGTCGTCCGGAGTCATCGAGCTGTCAGTGTCCTGCCCGACGATGATGAAGCCCTTCTCGGCCCGCAGAACGTGCATGGTTTCAGTGCCATATGGCGTCAGGTTGTACTGCTTGCCAGCATCAACAATTTTTTCCAGCACGCCCATCGCATAGTCGGCTTGCACGTTGACTTCGTACGACAGTTCACCGGTAAACGAAATCCGGAACACCCGCGCCGGCACACCGCCGACCAGGCCTTCTTTCCAGGTCATGAACGGGAACGCTTCGTTGGTCAGGTCGATGTCGGTAACTTGGCTGAGCAGCTTGCGGCTGTTCGGACCGGACAAGGTCATGGTTGCCCAGTGATCCGTCACGGAAGTGAAGTACACCTTCAGCTCTGGCCATTCGGTCTGGGAGTAGATTTCCAGCCATTGCAGCACGCGTGCAGCGCCGCCGGTGGTGGTGGTCATCACGAAGTGGTTGTCGGCGAGGCAGGCGGTTACGCCGTCGTCGAAGACCATGCCGTCTTCCTTGCACATCAGGCCGTAGCGGGCCTTGCCCACGTCGAGCTTGGTCCAGGCGTTGGTGTAGATGCGGTTGAGGAACTCGCGTGAGTCCGGGCCCTGGATGTCGATCTTGCCCAGGGTCGAAGCGTCCAGCAGGCCGACGCTGTCGCGCACGGCTTTGCATTCGCGTTTCACGGCGGCATGCAGGTCTTCACCGTTTTTCGGGAAGTACCAAGGACGTTTCCACTGACCGACGTCTTCGAACTCGGCGCCGTTCTTCACGTGCCAATGATGCAGCGCGGTGAAACGAACCGGCTCGAAGATGTGCCCACAGTGACGGCCGGCCACGGCGCCGAAGGTGACCGGCGTGTAGTTCGGACGGAACATGGTGGTGCCCATCTGCGGGATGGTCACGTTCAGCGAACGGGCGGCGATGGCCAGACCGTTGACGTTGCCGAGCTTGCCCTGGTCCGTGCCGAAGCCCAGTGCGGTGTAGCGTTTGACGTGCTCGACCGACTCGAAGCCTTCGCGGGTCGCCAATTCGATGCCGGCCGCAGTGACGTCGTTCTGCAGATCGACGAATTGCTTCGGTCCGCGTGTCGTGCCTTTTTCGTGCGGCACCTGGAACAGCGCCAAAGTAGGTTCTTCCAGACGGCTCAGGGCTTTCGGCAAGGTGCCTTCGACCCTACTGAAACCGGCTTCGCTGGCTGCGCGAGCGCCGCCTTCAAAGCCATCGGCCAGGGAATCACCGAGCCCGTAGACGCCATTGATGCCGCCGACGCACACGCGTTTCTGCGGTGCTTCGCCCGGTACGAAACCGAGGATGTCTTCACGCCAGATCGGCTTGCCGCCCAAGTGCGACGCCAGGTGAACCACCGGGCTGTAACCGCCGGAACTGGCAATCAGGTCGCAATCAAGCCACTCACCAGGACTGGTCACGGCGTGCGCTTTGACATCGATCGCGGCAACGCGAGCAGCGGTCACGTGCTTGCTGCCGCGGGTTTCGATTACGGCGCTACCGGTCAGGATGCGGATACCTTTGGCGCGCGCTTCTTCAACCAGCGCACCGCGCGGATTGCTGCGGGCATCGGCGATGGCCACGACTTGCAGGCTGGCGTCGAGCCAATCCAGAGCAACGCGGTAAGCGTGGTCGTTGTTGGTCGACAGCACGAGCTTTTTGCCCGGTGCCACGCCATAACGACGCACGTAAGTCGACACAGCGCCGGCGAGCATGTTGCCGGGCACGTCGTTGTTGCCGTAAACCAGTGGACGCTCGTGAGCGCCGGTCGCCAGCACCACACGCTTGGCGCGAACACGGTGGATGCGCTGACGCACCTGGCCAATCGGTGCGCGGTCGCCGAGGTGATCGGTGAGGCGCTCGTGAATGGTCAGGAAGTTATGGTCGTGGTAACCGTTGACCGTGGCGCGCGGTAACAGCAGCACGTCCGGGGTGTCTTTGAGTTCGGCGATGACGCTGGCGACCCACTCGGTAGCCGGTTTGCCGTCGAGGCTTTCGCGGGAATCGAGCAGGCTGCCGCCGAACTCTTCCTGCTCATCGGCGAGGATGACGCGGGCACCGCTGCGCGCTGCTGCCAGTGCGGCGGCCAGGCCAGCCGGGCCACCGCCTACGATCAGCACGTCACAGTGCTGGTTCATGTAGTCGTAGGTGTCCGGATCGTTCTCGGTCGGCGAACGGCCAAGACCAGCTGCCTTACGAATGTACTTCTCGTAAGTCATCCAGAACGATTGCGGGTACATGAAGGTTTTGTAGTAGAAGCCCGGCGGCATCAGCTTGCCGCCGACCTTGCCGAGAATCCCCATCACGTCGTTGTTCACGCTCGGCCAGCCGTTGGTGCTGGTGGCGACCAAACCTTGATACAGCGCTTGTTGTGTGGCGCGTACGTTCGGGATCTGCGTGGCTTCGGTCGCGCCGATTTGCAGCACGGCGTTCGGCTCTTCAGCACCGGCGGCATAGATGCCGCGCGGACGGGAGTACTTGAAGCTGCGGCCGATGATGTCGACACCGTTGGCCAGCAAGGCGGCGGCCAGCGAATCGCCTTCAAAGCCTTTGTAGGTCTGGCCGTTGAAGGTGAAGCTCAGCACTTTGTTGCGGTCGATCCGTCCGCCGTTGGACAGGCGATTGATCTGGCTCATACCTTCTCTCCCAGAGCCGTCGTGGCCGCTTTCGGGCTATCGGTCTTGTCGGTGAACTGCGGCTTGGCGCCGATCTTGTAGGTTTCGAGAATCTCGTAGGTCACGGTGTCACGGGTGGCGTTGAAGTACTGACGGCAACCGGCGACGTGATCCCACAATTCGTGGTGCAGACCGCGAGGGTTATCGCGGAAGAACATGTAGTCGCCCCACTCCTCGTCGGTGCAGGTCGTCGGGTCCAGTGGGCGCGGGATGTGCGCCTGGCCAGAGGCGTGGAATTCCTCTTCGGAGCGCAGCTCGCCGCAGTGAGGACAGAAGATATGCAACATAGGGATTTCTCCTGTTAGTGGGCAACCGCAGCAGCGCCGTGTTCGTCGATCAACGCACCGTTGTGGAAACGGTCGATGGAGAAAGGTGCAGCCAATGGGTGCATTTCACCCTTGGCCAGACTCGCGGCAAACACGTTGCCCGAGCCAGGTGTTGCCTTGAAGCCACCGGTGCCCCAACCGCAGTTGAAGAACATGTTCGGCACAGGTGTTTTCGAAATGATCGGGCACGCATCCGGCGTGGTGTCGACGATGCCGCCCCACTGACGGTTCATGCGTACGCGGGACAAGACCGGGAACATCTCGACGATGGCCTGGACGGTGTGCTCGATCACCGGGTACGAACCACGCTGGCCGTAGCCGTTGTAGCCGTCGATGCCGGCGCCGATCACCAGGTCGCCCTTGTCGGACTGGCTGATGTAACCGTGTACGGCGTTGGACATGATCACGCTGTCGATAATCGGTTTGATCGGCTCGGACACCAGCGCTTGCAGCGGGTGGGATTCGATCGGCAAACGGAAACCGGCAAGTTTGGCCATGTGCCCGGAGTTACCGGCGGTCACTACACCGACGCGTTTGGCGCCGATGAAGCCTTTGTTGGTTTCCACACCGATGCACACGCCGTTTTCCTTGCGGAAACCGATCACTTCAGTCTGTTGAATCAAGTCCACGCCCAAGGCGTCGGCGGCACGGGCAAAGCCCCACGCCACGGCATCGTGACGGGCCACGCCGCCGCGACGCTGGACGGTTGCGCCCATCACCGGGTAGCGGGTGTTCTTCGAGCAGTCGAGGTACGGAATCTCGTCGGCCACTTGTTTGGCATCGAGCAGTTCGCCGTCCACGCCGTTGAGGCGGTTGGCGCTGACCCGACGCTCGGAATCACGAATGTCCTGCAGGGTGTGGCACAGGTTGTAAACGCCGCGCTGGGAGAACATCACGTTGTAGTTCAGGTCCTGGGACAGGCCTTCCCACAGTTTCATCGCGTGTTCGTACAGGTGCGCCGACTCGTCCCACAGGTAGTTGGAGCGGACGATGGTGGTGTTGCGCGCGGTGTTACCGCCGCCCAGCCAGCCTTTCTCGACCACGGCCACGTTGGTGATGCCGTGTTCCTTGGCCAGGTAATAGGCGGTCGCCAGACCATGCCCGCCACCGCCGACGATGACCACGTCATAGACCTTTTTAGGGGTCGGCGTGCGCCACATTTTCTGCCAGTTTTCGTGATGGCTGAGGGAGTGTTTGAAGAGGCCGAAGCCCGAGTAGCGTTGCATAGTCATTTACTCCAAAACCGCGCTCAGCGATAAACCGGGAAGTCCGCGCACAGGGCCGAAACTTGCTGGGCGACATTGGCCTCGACATCGGCGTCGCCGAGGTTGTCGAGGATGTCGCAGATCCAGCCGGCCAGCGTGACGCACTGGGTCACCTTAAAGCCGCGCGTGGTCACCGCCGGGGTGCCGATGCGCAGGCCGGAGGTGACGAACGGCGACTGTGGATCGTTCGGAACAGCGTTCTTGTTCACAGTGATGTGGGCGCGGCCGAGTGCTGCATCTGCCTCTTTGCCGGTGAGGCCCTGACGGATCAGGCTGACCAGGAACAGGTGGTTATCGGTGCCGCCGGACACTACATCGTAGCCGCGTTTGATAAAGATGCTGGCCATGGCCTGGGCGTTGTCGATCACTTGTTGTTGGTAAGCCTTGAAACCTGGCTCCAACGCTTCCTTGAAGCACACCGCCTTACCGGCGATCACGTGCATCAGCGGGCCGCCCTGACCACCGGGGAACACGGCAGCGTTGAATTTCTTTTCCAGTTCTTCGTTGGCCTTGGCCAGGATCAGACCGCCACGAGGACCGCGCAGGGTTTTGTGGGTGGTGGTGGTGACCACGTCGGCGTACGGCAGCGGGTTCGGGTACAGGCCGGCAGCGACCAGCCCCGCAACGTGAGCCATATCAACAAAGAGATAAGCGCCGACTTTGTCAGCGATCTGACGGAAGCGCGGGAAGTCCAGGGTCTTGGAGTAAGCGGAGAACCCGGCGATGATCATTTTCGGCTTGTGCTCGACCGCCATGCGCTCGACTTCGTCGTAATCGATCAGGCCGGTGGCGGTGTCGATGCCGTACTGCACAGCGTTATAGAGCTTGCCGGAGAAGCTGACCTTGGCGCCGTGGGTCAGGTGACCGCCGTGGGCCAGGCTCATGCCCAGCACGGTGTCGCCCGCCTGCAGCAGCGCAAGGAATACGGCGGCGTTGGCCTGGCTGCCGGAGTGCGGCTGCACGTTGGCGTAGTCGGCACCGAACAGCTGCTTGGCGCGTTCGATAGCCAGCGCTTCAACCTTGTCGACGTGCTCGCAGCCGCCGTAGTAGCGCTTGCCCGGATAGCCTTCGGCGTATTTGTTGGTCAGGCCGCTGCCTTGCGCTTCCATGACGCGTTTGCTGGTGTAGTTCTCTGACGCGATCAGCTCGATGTGATCTTCCTGGCGTTGCTCCTCGGCATTCATCGCCGCCAGCAGTGCATCGTCGTAACCCTGGATCTGGTCTTGCTTGCTGAACATCGCGTCTCTCCCAGCGGCGGCAGTGCGCCATTCGTCTCGGTGAGGCACGTACCTTTCGGCAGTGCCCTTTGGATGCGATGGTATGACCGGCGCAGACAGGTCAAATGCCTATGGACGCCACGCAAAGGTGCGTTTACGACATGAGCGCAATTGGCTGGTCAGACACAGCCCTCAAACCCACAGGGACTATGTCAGGTCAGGAGTTGGCGCAGGACCAACAGTGCGAGGAAATGCGCGGGATAGAGCGCATACGCCCAACGCCGCATCGGTGGTGGCTTGAGATGTTTGGCATGTCGCAACAAGACCAGCCCCAGCAATGGCGCAATCAGACAAGTGGCAATGCCGAGGATGGCCGCACGGTCACCAAATCGGGCGGAGTCATACAGCACCTCCCATTGGTTGGCGGCCAGACAGACCAGTCCGGGCAGCAGACTGAAGTACCAGGGCCGCTTGATCACCAGCAACATCCCCAGCGGCAACAATACGCCGAAGAAGCCGAACATCAGTCGCTCCGGGAACAGCGCCGCCAGCGTCAGAGCGCCGACCGCGAGCAGTCGCGATTGCAGCGCTTCCTGCTGCCTACCACGCGCTACCAATAGCCCCAGAACCAACGTGGGCAGCACGTTCAAGGTGTTGGGATCAGGAATGTACATCCGGTAGGGAATTTCGCTGATGGCGCTAAACAGTAGCAACCATCCCAGATAACGCCACTGGCCGTCGGTCCCCACCGCGCGGGCCCGCGAAAGGTTTGCGGCCATCGCCAGACAGAACCACGGGAACGCCAACCGACCCGGCACATACAGAATATCGGCGGAATAACCGACATATCGCAGGTGATCGAGCACCATGCTCAACAGCGCCAGCCACTTGAGCAGATCCAGTGCCCCATCCCTTTGCGTCATGTGCATAATTGCCCGGCGTTTTTGTATTTTTCTGACAGCATCATCGCGTGTGCTCTCCTGACGATCTTGGGTAAAGTGCGCACCATCATTGACCACGGAACTCTTCACCATAAGAGCCCCCCGAACACGGAAGCCGGCCATGACCGATAAGAGCCAACAATTCGCCAGCGACAACTATTCCGGTATCTGCCCTGAAGCCTGGGCTGCCATGGAACTGGCCAACCACGGCCACCAGCGCGCCTATGGCGACGACGAGTGGACCGCACGCGCGTCCGACGATTTCCGCAAACTGTTCGAAACCGACTGCGAAGTATTCTTCGCCTTCAACGGCACCGCGGCCAACTCCTTGGCCCTGTCGTCGCTGTGCCAGAGTTACCACAGCGTGATCTGCTCGGAAACCGCTCACGTCGAAACCGACGAATGCGGCGCACCGGAATTCTTTTCCAACGGTTCCAAGCTGCTCGTCGCCCGCACTGAAAACGGCAAGCTGACCCCGGAATCGATCCGCGAAATCGCGCTCAAGCGCCAGGACATCCACTACCCGAAACCGCGCGTAGTCACCCTGACCCAAGCCACCGAAGTCGGCAGCGTCTACACCCCGCAAGAGATCCGCGCCATCAGCGCCACGTGCAAAGAGCTGGGCCTGAACCTGCACATGGACGGCGCGCGGTTTTCCAATGCTTGTGCATTCCTCGGCTGCTCACCGGCAGATCTGACGTGGAAGGCCGGCGTCGACGTGTTGTGCTTCGGCGGCACGAAAAACGGCATGGCAGTCGGGGAAGCGATTCTGTTCTTCAACCACAAACTGGCCGAAGACTTCGACTACCGCTGCAAACAGGCCGGGCAACTGGCCTCGAAGATGCGCTTCCTTTCGGCACCCTGGGTCGGGATTCTGGAAAACGACGCCTGGCTCAAATACGCCAAACACGCCAACCACTGCGCGCAGTTGCTGGCGGAACTGGTGAGCGATATTGCAGGCGTGGAACTGATGTTCCCAGTGCAGGCCAACGGCGTGTTCCTGCAACTGTCGGAACCAGCCATCGCTGCATTGACGGCCAAGGGCTGGCGCTTCTACACCTTCATCGGCAACGGCGGCGCACGCTTCATGTGCTCGTGGGACACCGAAGAAGAACGCGTACGGGAACTGGCGGCAGATATTCGCGAAGTCATGTCCCGCTAAACCCTGCCACAGATCGTTCCCACGCTCTGCGTGGGAATGCCTCTCGGGACGGTCTGCGTCACAACGGTGTTCGGCGCTACATAGGCGGTGAAGCAGGAACGCGGAGCGTCCCAAGAGGCATTCCCACGCAGAGCGTGGGAACGATCATTAGAGGCGCGTTGCAATTTCCCACTAACTCCGCGGCCCTCTCCTCTAGCCCTACCATTCAACCGCACCCACCCTGATCATTCCCTCGCAGCCAAGGAATGCACCCATGGGCCGAAGTCGTTACACCATCACTGAACCCGACAAACCTCACTTCCTCACCTGCACCCTCATGGAATGGTTGCCGCTGTTCATCCGCCCTTATATCGTCGATCACCTGCTCAATTGCTGGCGCTATCAGCAAAACCACCAGAGCCTGAAGCTGTATGGCTACGTCGTCCTGGAGAACCATCTGCACTTTGTTGCCGAGGCCCCAGACCTCCACAAGTGCCTCAGCCAATTCAAATCTTTCACTGCCCGGCAAATCATCGACGACCTGCAAAGCAAAGGAGCTAAACGCGCGTTGCAGCGCCTGCGTTTCAGCAAACGCGCGCACAAGCAAGATCGGGTGTATCAGCTGTGGCAGGAAGGTTCGCACGCGGAGATGGTGTACAGCGAAACTGTTATGCGCCAAAAGCTGGATTACATCCACTACAACCCGGTGAAACGCGGGTATGTGGATTTGCCGGAGCACTGGCGTTATTCAAGCGCGAGAAACTATGCAGGGATGGACGGCCTGATTGAGATTCAGCGCTGGTATTAAGGCTCCCGGCACTCTCCAACCTGATCGTTCCCACGCTCCGCGTGGGAATGCAGCCCGTGACGCTCTGCGTCACAACGGTGTTCGGCGCTACATAGGCGGTGAAGCAGGAACGCGGAGCGTCCCGAGATGCATTCCCACGCAGAGCGTGGGAACGATCATCCCCCCCGTTATGGGTGGGATCAGGATGGCTTAAAACTCGATCCGCACATCACCCTTCGGCACGCTGCAGCACGAAAGAATAAACCCCTCGGCCTCATCTTCCTCGGTGATCCCGCCGTTGTGATCCATTTCGACCTCGCCACCCAGCTTCATCACCTTGCACGTCCCGCAGATCCCCATCCCACAGGCCTTCGGAATCAACAGACCCAACTTGGCCGCTGCTGCATGCACGGTTTCACCCGGTGCAACACGAATGCTCTTGCCGGACGCGGTGAATTCCACCTGATGCAGGTCCGCCGCATCGATGTCCGGCGCGTCTGCTGCTATTTCGGCTTGCTCCACCGCATCGGCACGGGCTTCCGGTGGTGTAGCACCGAAGGATTCCTCGTGATAACGCGACATGTCGAAGCCGACTGTTTCCAGCATGCGCTTGACCGCGGTCATGTACGGCGTCGGGCCGCAGCAGAAAACTTCCCGCTCAAGGAAGTCCGGCGCCATCAATTCGAGCATCTTATGGTTCAGGTAACCGCGATAACCGGCCCACGGCTCGCCCAGACCATGCTTCTCGCAGATCAGGTGCAGGCTGAAGTTGTCGATCCGCGACGCCATGTGTTCCAGTTCGCGGTGGTAAATGATGTCTTTGGGCGAGCGGGCGCTGTGGATAAACACCATGTCGACGTTGCCGTTGGTGTCATAGAACCACCGCGCCATCGACATGACGGGCGTGATACCGACGCCACCGCTGAGGTACAGCACCTTCGGCGCAGTGAAGTCCATGGCGTTGAACAGCCCGACCGGCCCGTGCACGGCCAGCTCCTGGCCTTCATGCAGGGTGTCGTGCAGCCAGTTCGAAACCTTGCCGCCCGGTACGCGCTTGATCGTCACCGAAAAGCTGTACGGCACCGACGGCGAGCTGGAAATGGTGTAGGAGCGCATGATCGGCACGCCTTCGATTTCCAGCTCCAGGGTGACAAACTGCCCCGGTTTAAAGAAGAACAAAATCGGCTGGTCAGCCATAAAGCAGAAGGTGCGCACATCCCAGGTTTCCTGGATGACTTTGACGCAACGGACGATGTGTCGACCATTGGCCCAGGTCTGGGTGGTTACCGGATTCAGGAAGCTGTTGGACATGCTGTTCTCCACCGCCGATGCTCGGCCTTATGTTGGCGATTCTGCGTATAGCGCGAACCACCCATTTACCTATCTGCGACATTCACATACTTATCGCGACCAGCCCATAACTACCGGGGGTTGCACGTCGGGAACAGAGTGGGCCATGTCGCTCGTGGATAAGGTTCTGGCGTGCGCCGGCCCCACACTCGGCCCCACACAAAGACGTTTTCTTTACACCCTTGCGTAGCAAACCGTATCAGCCACTATTTCGCCGGCCACACTGAATGGCCTTGAGGATCAAATCGATGGACGTCACCGCAAAAATCAGCCTGGGCGATCCGCTGGAACCCGCACGCAAGGCCACCGCGCAAATGCTGCAAGAGCGCGAACGCACTTTCTCGCTGCCGCAGCCGTTTTACTCTGACGAGCGGCTGTTTGATATCGACATGCAGGAAATCTTCTCGAAAGAGTGGTTGATCGCCGGCATGACCTGCGAGATCCCGACCAAGGGTAACTACCTGACCCTGCAAATCGGCAAGAACCCGATCATCGTGATTCGTGGCGCCGAAGGCGTGGTGCATGCGTTCCACAACGTCTGCCGGCACCGCGGTTCGCGGCTGTGCACCAGCGAAAAAGGCAAGGTCGCCAAACTGGTTTGCCACTACCACCAGTGGACCTACGAACTGGACGGTCGCCTGCTGTTCGCCGGCACCGAGATGGGCGCCGACTTCGACATGAAGCAGTACGGCCTAAAACCGGTGAACGTGAAGACTGCCGGCGGTTACATCTTCATCAGCCTGTCGGAGAATCCGCCGGCCATTGATGACTTCCTGTCGACGCTGAACCATTACATGGAACCGTACGACATGGAGAACACCAAGGTGGCGATCCAGACCACCTTGTTCGAAAAAGCCAACTGGAAACTGGTGCTGGAAAACAACCGCGAGTGCTACCACTGCAACGCATCGCACCCGGAACTGCTGAAAACCTTGCTGGAATGGGACGACGTTACCGACCCGCGCGCTGACCAGGCCTTCAAGGACCACGTGGCCGCCTCCGCCGCTGCCTGGGAAGCCGAGAAGATTCCTTACGCCCACGCCAGTTTCGGCCTGCGTAACCGCATCGTGCGCATGCCGCTGCTCAAAGGCACCGTGTCGATGACCCTGGACGGCAAGCAGGGCTGCGCCAAACTGATGGGCCGGATCAAGAACCCGGACTTGGGCTCAATGCGCATCCTGCACCTGCCACACTCGTGGAATCACTGCATGGGCGATCACATCATCGTGTTCACCGTGTGGCCGATCAGCGCGCAGGAAACCATGGTCACCACCAAGTGGATCGTGCACAAGGATGCGGTCGAAGGCGTGGATTACGACGTGGAACACATGCGCAAGGTGTGGGATGCGACCAACGACCAGGACCGTCGCCTGGCTGAAGAGAACCAGCGCGGCATCAACTCCACCGCTTACCAGCCAGGGCCTTATTCCAAGACCTATGAGTTTGGCGTGGTGAACTTTGTGGATTGGTACAGCGAGCGTTTGCTGAACAACCTGGGGGCTGAACCTGCGCCTTACCTCAAAGGCGTGCCGGTTCAAGGCTGACCGATCCCGCTGAGACAAAAACCGCGAACATGTTTCGCGGTTTTTTATTGTTCAAATTTCGATCAATTGCTTCAGAGCAGCCACGGGTGGGGGGCTGTAGGGTTCGCGAACAAGTTATCCACACCTTCGCCCACAGCAAATGGGGACAACTCGGTTTAAAGCGAAAACTTTCTCCACAGAAACCGAATAAAATCCGTGACTTATCGAGAAGCAGGGTTTTGAACAGCGATTGGTCGTTTTTTGATCGAAATCCTGTAGGGCACGAATTACGTGGCTTGCAGAGGATGGCGAACACCTTATCCACAGAAGCGCCAACAGAGATTGGGGGCAACTTCGATGAATCTGTGGAAAACCGTTGGAGGCCGCGATAAATCGGGGTTTGCGCGAGGATTATCGATCTAAAACGCTGATTTGATCGTTTTTTGATCAGCCGCCTGATAAGCCCTGTTTATATGGCCTGTAGAGGACAGCGAACATCTTATCCACAGATGCGCTAACAGAGATTGGGGGCAAGTATTGGCTCGACTGCAAAGTTATCCTGTGGAAAAAGCGTGAAAAAACCGCAAGTTAGGCTGGTTATTTTTTGTACGAAGGGTTGCATGGCTTGATTTGTATGGGGTGTAGCGAACGGTGAACATGTTATCCACAGAAGCGCTCACAGGGATTGTGGGTAAACACATCACCCTGTGGGAGCGGGCTTGGGTTCGTGCCTTAAGGCCGATACATCAGATAGGCCTCACCCGTGACCCGAATCATCGGGTGTGGTGTGATCTGGCAGGTATCGACGATACGGAAGCCATGTCGCTCGTAAAACCGGCGGGCGCCGGTGTTCACGGCGTAGTCGATCAGGCTCAAGCCATTGAGCCCAAGCTGGTTGGCACGGTCGTAGGCGTAGGCGAGGAATTGTTTGCCCAGCCCCTGATTTCGCCAGCCTTCATGCAGCGCCAGGCTGGAAATATAGAGGGTGTCGGGAATTTCCATCGTGGCATACGGCGCCAGGACGGGATCGGTCACGGGGGCCGCCAGCGGATCGTGACGCATCACGTAGCTGTGCATCATGCCGATGACATTTCCCCCTGCCTCGGCAATGAGGCAGTTCTGCCAGGAAAAATCCACGTCTTCACGGGCGTACCGACTGGTGCCCACATCCAGCAAGTCCTGACCGGGTTGCGCCAGTTGACTCCAGATGTAATCCGCAGCGCCTTCTGATGAAATCTGAAATAAACGAGCAATCTCCCGCGCATCCGCGCGCAGGGCCGAACGAAATTCAACTGCCATTTAGCTGACTCCACAGGACCGTTAGCGAACGACGCCTTCCTCAATCAACAACTTGAGAATCGCCTCAGCCCCCGCCTCCGCACTTAACCCTTTAAGCACCTGCCCGCCCCCACCGCTGGCCTTGGCCGTCGCGGCCTTCATCCGGTCCGCGCCACTCTTGGCCTTGATCACCTTCAAGCGTTTAGGCCGTGGCTTGGCCGGTTGCAGGGTGGCGACCGCCAGCAGTTCATCGTCGATCACTTCGACTTCATCCGCCTGCAACACCCCGCGTCGGGCCGGGCCGTAAGCGCTCTGCCGAGGTTTCGGTGCAGCGTTATCCACAGTGGCGAGAAACGGTAGCCGCACTTTCAGACGACGGCGTTGACCACGAGGCAAGGCTTGCAGCACCAGCGCCGAACCGCCGTCGATGGATTCAACTTGAGCCAGCCCTATGACCAGCGGCCAGCCTAGATTTTCCGCCAGCAGGAACGGCAACATGCCCGAGCCTTCGCCGGTTTCCGCCTGGCTGCCGGTCAGCACGACCTGAGCCCCGGCGTCACGCAAATACGCGGTCAATGCCGGCAGTGCATCGGCGCCTGAAGGTTGTTCAAGCACATGCAACTGTTCCAGGCCCATGCCCAGGTACGCACGCAGCGCAGGCTCTGCGACGTCGCCGGCATGCAGCACTTGCAGGTTATCCCCAGCAAGCTGCAGACCCAGTTCCACTGCTCGCGCATCCTGCTCAGCGCGACGTGGCCGGCCGGAAGTCGGGTGGGCGCCGATGGACACCAGGCTGATGATTTTCGTGCTCATAACCCTTTCCTTTCCTTAAGCCGCATCGCGCTTGGCTTCATTGCGGTAAGCCTCTACCGCATCGATCAAGGCTTGAAGAATCTCGGCGCTCTCGCCGATCACCGACAGGTCGGCCCGTTTGATCATGTCGCAGCCAGGATCGAGATTGATCGCCACCACCTTGTCGCAGGCACCAATCCCTTGCAGGTGCTGAATCGCCCCGGAAATCCCCACCGCCACGTAAACCCGCGCGGTGACCCAGGTGCCGGACGCACCGACCTGACGGTCGCGCGCCATGAAGCCATCGTCCACTGCCACACGGGACGCGCCTTCGGTAGCGCCCAACGCTTCGGCCGTCCTGTGGAAAAGTCCCCAGTCCTTGACCCCGTTGCCGCCGGAGAAAATGAATTCGGCTTCGGCCATCGGAATCGCCGCCGGGTCCACTGCCACCGCGCCCAAATCCTCGATGCGCGAGAGACTGCGCGCCACCGCTGTGGATAACTCCACCGGCAAGGCTTCGTGACGGGTTTCGCTGACCGGTTCGGCGCATTCGACGGCGGCCAGAATCAAGCGAGCGACCGGGCGCGCAAGGTCTTGCAAACCGGCACCGGCGCGGCCGATGCATTCCTGATCCTTGACCTGCCAGACCCGCGTGGCCGGGCGTTCGCCCAGTGCTGCGGCAAAGCGTCGACCCAGTTCACCACCGCCACTGCGGCTGTCCGGCAGCAACCAGTGACGTGGGCTGAACTGGTTATCCACAGCCCGCAGGCCCTGGACCCGTTGTTCCGGTGCATAACCGCTGAACTCTTCGCCATCCAGCACCAGCAAGCGATCGACGCCAGCGGTGGCGAAGGCGTTTTCTTTGTGTTCGCCGAAGACCACGGCCAACACCGCGCCGTCCTTGCCGGCCAATTGATGAGCCAGACCGAGCAAGTCGCGGTCGTGGCTGCTCAAGCGGCCGCCGACCATGTCCGGCACCACGCTGATGTAAAACGCAGGTTGCGGCACTTGATGCAGTGGCAATTGCACTTCAACCGCGGCCGAGCGTTTGCTCGCCCCGCCCTGTTGAGCGCCGCTGCGGTCGATCCGTTTGATGCCGTTGGGACCGATAAAACCGATGCCATGGGGATTCTTGCGGATGACGCCATTAGGTCCCATCCAGCTGTGCTGCGCCGGTTGCATGGCCGCGTGCAGCGGGTGCAGCCGGTTGCGGGCGATCCATTCGGCGCGCGGGTCGCGGCGGATAATGTCGCTCATCAGTGGGCCTCCGCAGGTTCACGTTGGGCCGGTGTGGTCGGCCTAGGCGCAGCGTCTTCGAGCAACGCGTCTGCCACCAGTTCGGCGATGTCCTTGATCAGCGGCCGGGGTTCGACCACGCCTTCGAGCATCGCGGTGCATTGTGGGCAACCCACAGCCACCAGTTCGGCGCCGGTTTCGCGGATGTCTTCCATGCGCATGTCGGGGATCCGTTGCTTGCCCGGAATATCGGTAATCGGCGCACCGCCGCCACCGCCGCAGCAGCGCGAGCGGAAACCGGAGCGTTGCATTTCCTTGATCTCGATCCCGAGGGCGCGCAGTACTTCACGCGGTGCCTCGTATTCGCCGTTGTAGCGGCCGAGGTAGCACGGGTCGTGATAGGTCACGCTGCTGCCTTTGTGCTGGCCGAGGTTCAGGGCGCCAGCGCCGATGATTTCGGCCATGTAGGTGCTGTGGTGCTGCACGAGGTAGTTGCCGTCGAAGGCGCCGTACTCGTTTTTCAGCACGTGGAAGCTATGCGGGTCGCAGGTGACGATGCGGTTGAAGCTGTATTTGGCCAGGGTCTGGATGTTGCGTTTGGCCAACAACTGGAAAGTCGCTTCGTCGCCCAGACGTCGGGCCACGTCGCCACTATCACGCTCTTCAAGACCGAGCACCGCGAAGTCGACCTTGGCTGCTTTCAGCACTTTGACGAAGGCGCGCA
This sequence comes from Pseudomonas sp. Hz4, assembly GCF_054898165.1. Classification (NCBI taxonomy): domain Bacteria; kingdom Pseudomonadati; phylum Pseudomonadota; class Gammaproteobacteria; order Pseudomonadales; family Pseudomonadaceae; genus Pseudomonas; species Pseudomonas sp. Hz4. The sequence continues at coordinate 5,655,767 of NZ_CM142719.1, forward strand.
AGGTGCGCTGGTTGCGCATGTCGAAGGCACCGTCGCCGACCCAGAACAGCACGTCGACCGATTTCTTTTCGCTGAGCAGGTTCAGGTTCAAGTCCGCCGCCCAGTTCATCCGCCCGCCCGGCGCGAAACCGCCAGGGTTGTCGGTGGCGATCAGGTTCTCGAGGACTTCGGCGCCCTTGTTTGGTGTGGCACCTTTTTCCAAGGTCAGGTGGCGGCGCATGTCGACGATGGCGTCGACGTGCTCGATCATCATCGGGCACTCCTCGACGCAGGCGCGACAGGTGGTGCAGGACCACAAGGTTTCAGCGTCCACCAGACCGTTGACGATCGGTTGATGCGGGTTGCCGGCGTGTTCGCCGATGGCTTTGCCCCCGCCGTCCAGAGATGGATAGGGGCTGCCGGCGAATTTGGCGTCGGTGCCACCGGCCAGGCCGACGACCATGTCTTGAATCAGTTTTTTCGGGTTCAGCGGCTGGCCGGCAGCGAACGCCGGGCACGCGGCCTCGCACTTACCGCACTGCACGCAGGCGTCGAAGCCGAGCAGTTGGTTCCAGGTGAAATCCTTGGGTTTTTCCACGCCCAGTGGCGCGGTCGGATCGTTCAGGTCCAGCGGTTTCAAACCGGTGGAACGACCACCACCAAAGCGTTCGGCGCGACGGTGCCAGGCCAAGTGCAGGGCACCGGCGAAGGCGTGCTTCATTGGCCCGCCCCAGGTCATGCCGAAGAACAGTTCGCTAACGCCCCACAGCACACCGACGCCGAGGATCGCCGCCAGCACCCAGCCACCGAAGTTTTCCGGAAGGATGCCCGCCACCGGCAGGGTCAACAGGAAGAAGCTCGCAGAAAACGCCAACAGGCTTTTTGGCAGGCGCATCCATGGCCCTTTGGACAGGCGAGCCGGTGGGTTGCGACGACGCAGAAACATGAAAATCGCACCGCCGAACATCACCGCCGAAGCAATCAGCAGGGCAACACCGAGAATGCGATTGTGCAGGCCGAAACCGTGAACCAGTATCGCCAGCACCATTGACGCCACCGCACCACCCGCAGTCGCGACGTGGGTGTTGGCGATGTATTTGTCCCGCGCGACGACATGGTGCAAGTCGACCATGTAGCGCTTGGGCATGGCGAACAGGCCGCCGATCAGGTCGACTTTCGAAGCCCGGCCTTGGCGCCACATAGCCACCCGCCGCAACGCGCCCAGGACAGCGAGGCCCAGAGCAGCGAACAACAGGATTGGAAGAAGGGTGTTCAACATGTGGAGCTCCCACGGGACTCATTGATCGTTCCCACGCTCTGCGTGGGAATGCCTCACCGGACGCTCTGCGTCCGCTTTTGAATGTGACGCGCAGCGTCACGGGCTGCATTCCCACGCAGAGCGTGGGAACGATCAGCTCACCGGCTTAGAAATCCTTGCACAACCGCAGCGCGTCGTAGATCGCCGCGTGGGTGTTGCGCTGCGCCACGCAGTCGCCGATGCGGAACAGCAAGTAGCCATCACCCGCCTGGCTCAAAGAAGGTTGCGGTTTGATCGCGAACAAAGCTTCGATGTCCATCTGGCCTTTGTTGCGCGAGCCTTCCTTCAGGGCGTAGTAGATTTCTTCGTCCGGACGCACGCCGTTTTCGACGACCACCTGATCCACTACCCGCTCCTCTTTGGCGCCGGTGTATTCGTTTTCCAGCACCGCCACCAGCTTGTCGCCTTCGCGGTAGACCTTCTCCAGCATCATGTCCCCGGTCATGATCACTTCTTTGGGGTACATGCTGCGGTAGTACGTCGGAAACGATGTACCGCCAATCGCCACGCCCGGTTTGATGTCGTCGGTGACGATCTCGACCTGGCTGCCCTTGTCGGCGAGGAAGTCGGCGGTCGACATCCCGGTGAATTCGCAAATGGTGTCGTAGACCAGCACGTTCTTGCCCGGTGCGACCTTGCCATCGAGGATGTCCCAGCTGCTGACCACCAGGCCTTCAGCCGCGCCCCAATGTTCGTTCTGCTCCAGGAATGGATGGCCGCCGACGGCGAGCACCACCACGTCCGGACGCAGGTCCAGAATGGTCGCCGCATCGGCCGCCACGCCCAGGCGCAGGTCGACTTTCAAACGCGCCAGCTCCAGCTGGAACCAGCGAGTGATACCGGCAATCTGGTCACGCTGTGGCGCTTTCGAGGCAGTGGTGATCTGCCCGCCGATGAATTCTTTCTTCTCGAACAGGGTCACGTCGTGGCCACGTTCGGCCGACACGCGAGCGGCTTCCATCCCGGCAGGACCGGCACCGACCACCACAACTTTGCGCTTCACACCGGCCGACTTCTCGATGATGTGCGGCACGCCCATGTATTCACGGGAGGTCGCGGCGTTCTGGATGCACAAGACGTCCAGGCCCTGGTACTGACGGTCGATGCAGTAGTTGGCGCCGACGCATTGTTTGATCTGGTCGACCTGACCCATCTTGATCTTGGCGATCAGGTGCGGGTCGGCGATGTGGGCGCGGGTCATGCCGACCATGTCGACGTAACCGCCTTCCAGAATACGGGTCGCCTGGTTCGGGTCCTTGATGTTCTGCGCGTGCAGAACAGGGGCCTTGACCACTTCTTTGATACCGGCAGCCAGGTGCAGGAACGGCTCCGGTGGATAACTCATGTTCGGAATTACGTTGGCCAGGGTGTTGTGGGTGTCGCAACCCGAACCCACCACGCCGATGAAGTCGATCATGCCGGTGTCGTCGTAGTACTTGGCGATCTGCTTCATGTCCTCGTGGGACAAGCCGTCCGGGTGGAACTCGTCACCGCACAGACGGATGCCGACGCAGAAATCCGGGCCGACTTCAGCCCGCACAGCCTTGATCACTTCCAGGCCGAAACGCATGCGGTTCTCGAAACTGCCGCCCCATTCGTCAGTACGCTTGTTGACCCGCGGGCTCCAGAACTGGTCGATCATGTGCTGGTGCACAGCCGACAGTTCGACGCCGTCCAGGCCACCGGCCTTGGCGCGGCCAGCCGCGGTGGCGTAGTTGCCGATCACCCGCCAGATTTCTTCCGGTTCGATGGTTTTGCAGGTCGCACGGTGCACCGGTTCACGAATGCCCGACGGCGACAGCAGGGTTGGCCAATGCTCGCCGTCCCAACGCGAGCGTCGCCCCATGTGGGTAATCTGGATCATGATCTTGGCGCCATGCTTGTGCATGGCATCGGCCAGGTTCTGGAAGTGCGGAATGATCCGGTCGTCGGCCAGGTTGACCGACTTCCACCAGCCCTGCGGGCTGTCGATGGCCACACTGGAGGAACCGCCGCAAATCGCCAGGCCGATCCCGCCCTTGGCTTTCTCTTCGTAATACTTGACGTACCGGTCGGTTGTCATGCCGCCGTCGGTGGCGTAGACCTCGGCGTGCGCGGTGCTGAGCACACGGTTACGGATGGTCAGTTTGCCGATCTGGATCGGCTGGAACATTGCTTCGAAAGCCATGGCGGGGTCCTCGACTTACAACGGCTTGACGGTGAACAAACCGTCGTCGTGGCCTTCTTCGGAGCCACCGTAGACTTGTTCGGCAACCGTGCGAATGTTGCTGCCGCGGGCTTGCAGAATCTGGTCCATGGCACCGGCAAACCAACCGGTGAACATGTAGTCGACCTTGCGTCCGACCTTGCCGTAGACGTAGACGAACGCCGAGTGTTCGAGCTTGACGCTGGCGGTGCCTTTGTCAAGGTCGATGTCCTGGATCTTGAACAGGCCCCAGCCGCGTTGCGACAGGCGCTTCATGTAGTGCTCGAACACCGCAACGCCTTCCAGGCCGTGGCATTCAGCTTCTTTTTCACACCAGTGCCAGGCGGATTTGTAGCCGGCCTTGTAGAGGATTTCGGCGTAGGCGTCGGCGCCCAGCACTTCCTCGATGCCCATGTGGTTGTTGACGAAGAAGTGACGCGGTACGTACAGCATCGGCAGGGCGTCGGAGGTCCAGACACCGGTTTCGCTGTCGACTTCGATTGGCAATTGCGGGGCGATCTTGGCCATGGAAACTTAACTCCAGAAAATTCGTGGTGTTGCCCCCGGCACGGACGGCCGGGGGAAAGGATTCAGAGATGCAGTGGCTTACTCGCCCCAGACGTCCTTCAGGACGTTGACCCAGTTCTCGCCCATGATCTTGCGGACCACGCGCTCGGAATGGCCGCGCTTGAGCAGGGTTTCGGTCAGGTTCGGGAACTCGCCGACGGTGCGGATGCCCAGCGGGTTGATGATCTTGCCGAAGCTGGTCAGACGGCGCGCGTAGCCCTTGTCATGGGTCAGGTATTCGAAGAAATCCTGGCCATGGCCCTGGGTGAAGTCGGTGCCGATGCCGATGGCGTCTTCGCCGACGATGTTCATGGTGTATTCGATGGCTTCGGCGTAATCGTCGATGGTCGAATCGATGCCTTTGGCCAGGAATGGCGCAAACATGGTCACACCGACGAAACCACCGTGATCGGCGATGAACTTCAGTTCTTCATCGGATTTGTTGCGCGGGTGAATTTTCAGACCCGACGGCAGGCAGTGGGAGTAGCAGACCGGTTTCTTGGATTCGAGGATGACTTCTTCGGACGTTTTCGAACCCACGTGGGACAGGTCGCACATGACGCCGACGCGGTTCATCTCGGCGACGATTTCGCGACCGAAACCCGACAGGCCTCCATCGCGCTCGTAGCAACCGGTGCCAACCAGGTTTTGGGTGTTGTAGCACATCTGCACGATACCGACGCCCAGCTGCTTGAACACCTCGACGTAGCCGATCTGGTCTTCGAAGGCGTGAGCATTCTGGAAGCCGAACAGGATGCCGGTCTTGCCCTGCTCCTTGGCCTTGCGAATATCGGCGGTGGTGCGCACTGGAATCACCAGGTCGCTGTTTTCGCGGATCAGCTTCTGGCTGGCGGCGATATTGTTGACGGTGGCCTGGAAGCCCTCCCACACCGACACGGTGCAGTTGGCCGCGGTCAGACCGCCCTTGCGCATGTCTTCGAACAGTTCACGGTTCCACTTGGCAATAATCAGCCCGTCGATAACGATGCTGTCGGCGTGCAATTCGGCTGGGCTCATCAGGCTGTCCCCTATTAGCGATTCATGCGCCGAATCGTGTGTCGGCGCTTTGGGGCCAGCATATGCCTGAGGGACGGGGTAGCCGGGTGCAAAAACGACAGGGGGTTTGCCGAAAGCGTCAATCTGCGACAAAGGGTCATCGTCGGGCGTCATGAGCCACCTGTTCAAGGGCCTTTGCATGGGCCAGAATTCGCGGCATTACTGGACGCTTTACTGATAAGGGGCGGCGACGCAATGAAATCGATCTTCCTGGCGTTAGCACTGATAGCGACCGGCGTACACGCGGCTGAAGAGTCCGACGACAACCCCTGCGATGCCGTCGAAAACGACGTCCAGACCCTGGAATGCTCGGCCTACAGCAGAACCACCGCCGAACAGCTGCTAAAAGACAACTACCAGAGCCTGACCGAGCGCATGCAAACGGCCTACGGCAAGAACCCGACGCAACTGACCGACATCACCGCCAAGCTCAAGGCCGCTCAGCAGCAGTGGTTGAAGACTCGGGATGCGGATTGCGCGGTTGACGCGTTTCCAACGACGGCCGGCAGCAAGGCGTTCACCCTTTCGCAAAATGATTGCGTGGCGCGGGTGAGTGATGAGCGGTCGGAGTTTTTGGAGTCGATTGGGCAGGAGTGACGGATCATAAATAGAAGACACAAGAGCCTTTTTCTTCTGGATCCTGGGGAATTGGCAACCGTAGAGCTACTCCTTTAGTTCTGTCCGTTAAACACAACTCAATTGCATAGCGATTAAATCATTTGACAGCAGCAACTTACTCCGATGCCATAATGCAAAAATCACATCAGCGTTAGATATTTAAACTTTTCAAAAAACACACATAAAAGGAGTTATGAAATGAATAATACCGGCGGAGGCTCAGCCACTAATAGCGGTGTCGACTTCCAACAAAGGGTTGCGGCCTTCTTTGTATTAAGTATGGGCCTGAGCCTTGACTGCTCAATAGCTCTAGGTCATCACAAGCAGCTAAAAATAAAAAAAATATCTTTTGAAACAAGCGATTCTATTGACGACATAAAATTAATTCACAAAAAATCAATAACATATATCCAAGCCAAGCGCCAACTATCATTATCTGAAGCGCCCACCTCTGACTTTTTCAAAACAATTGAACAATTCTACAAACAAAATCGAAGCTCTCAAAATCCAAAAGACAGCTACACATTAGTCACAACAGCAGACTCATCAAAAAAAATAACAAAAGAGCTCAAGAAAATCACGAAATCACTGCGCCTAAATGTTGACGCACTTACCGAAAACCCTCTATCCCAATCAGAACAAGAGACACTACAGAAAGTCTCCAACATCGTTAAATTAATTGCCTCAAACAACAAGCACCAAAAAGTTTCAGACGTAGAATTTATTGAACTTCTTAAGAAAATCCACATAATAACCCTTGATCTAGAGCAAGGCGGCACTTACGAAAGTGCTTTTCTAACATCAATCACATGCCAACTTTCGATTCACCCGGAGCTTCTATGGAATTATATAATTACAAAAAGCCTCGACTGGTCAAAGAACAGGCAATCCATTGACAACTCCGAAACAAAATCACTACTGGATAACTTTATAAAGCCACCCCAAACAGCCCCCCTTCAATCCGACACAAATTTTCACTTCGCCTTTGACGCCGAAAAATTCAAGATTTGCTCAGGACGTGAAGTTATACTCATAGAGTCACCAAACAAAAAAAACGAGGTAGTTCTTCTTGAGTTGAAAAGATTCAATGATGCAGGAGAATTTTTGCTTAGTTTCCAAGAAGACAAGGTCGAATTGCAGGACGGGAGCAAATACAAGCTCTATGGAAGAGCCGCAACTATCAGTGGCGCCGCCAGGCTCTTCCATGAAGATCCTCGATTCATGAAGAAGAATCTTATACTACCTGATGCGGAGTCTATTTCCGCAATTGACAATGAGCTAATCCCACTGGCTTATTCGGAGAAAATCAGATCTAGCATTACTAGTAACACAAACGTTTCAAAATGCATCCATTGTGGTGACGGGCTTTCTCACAACGGCATGTTCGTCGAAATCCAAGAAACAAGCCTTCCGTTTGACAATGGTATTATCCACAAAAAATGTAGACGCCCATCAGATAGGATATTAGGAACCGGCTCAAATCCAGGCATTGATTTATACCCAGAACTTAAGAATTTTGATTACAAAAAGTGGTTTACCTTATTACCAGAAAGTCAAGCTGTCTGGGGAAGTCTTGAAAATATAAGCACCAAAGCAACACACATTTTATGGACTCCAGACCAAGAGCATCTAGTTGGAACTCACTGCATCAAAGCGACGTTGGAAGATAGTTCGACACGATACATACAACACCGTGGACAAATACAACGATTTACATCAGAAAATGCTGATATCGAGTGTAGTCGTTTTATCGAGCAAGCTCGCGCTGCCCAAGAAAGCGGCAACCCTCTTTGTTTCTCAAGTGACGGGGATGTGTTTAGCAACAAAGACACAATCATGAGAAACCAACAAACACCCGCAAAACCAATTGAATGCCTAAATTTCGAAAAGGCGGTTTACACACGAGGATTGTCAGCACTTCATGACACCTGCAAAAATTATTACGCCCCCTTAACAACAATAATGGACGAAAGAAACAATCCGATCCTTTTTAAGGATATGGTTTTCTTAATCAGCAGACCAATCGACTTAAAACACTTTCTAGAAAACTGGAAAGCAATTGCTTCGACAGTGGAAAACTACAAACTTAATATAATTGAAGATGATAAGCAATTCGACCATTTTATGCACAAACTTAGAGCAAAAAAAATATCAGTATTAGTTGATCCGATATTTGACCGCCATGGAGAGTTATTGAGTGGCTCTACAATCAGCCACATGGACGATTTGATCAATAATAAAAACTAGCAAAAATACCCAGAAGCAGAGGCGGCTCATATCCAGAATCAATTCAGCCATCCTGAATATAGACTGATTCACAGTTTTTTTGCTCCTTCCCTACATTTTTCTGGCGAAATTCATCCATTCACAAGGCGACCTCATGAAAATCTGCGGCATCGAAATCAAAGGCAGCGAAGCGATCATCGCCGTGGCCTCCCTCGACGGTCAGGTCCTAAGCCACGTCGCTCTAGCCACCAAGAAAATCGCCCTCGACGATGACGACGAAGCGTCGAACGTCAAAGTCTTTGCCGCTCAGGTGGCGTCGTTTGTGCGCGAGAACTCCATCGACCGGATCGCGATCAAGAAGCGCAGCAAGAAAGGTGAGTTCGCCGGTGGGCCGACCACGTTCAAGATCGAGGGTGTTTTCCAGTTGCTGGAAAATTGCGAGGTGACGCTACTGTCGCCACAGACCATCAACGCGCAGAACAAGAAGTTCGACTTTGAACTGCCGGGCACGCTGAACAAGTATCAGCATGAGGCTTACAAAGCAGCGTGTTCAGCGCTGATGAAAAAGTGAGTGCCACAAATTCTGTAGGAGCGAGCGGTGCGGCGATCCGACTTGCCCGCGAAGAGGCCGGTACATTCAAAATTACTGTCGCCTGACACGCCGCCTTCGCGGGCAAGTCGGATCGCCGCACCGCTCGCTCCTACAGGGATTGGGTTTCGCCCCATGCCGGAGGTTCAGGCCTTTTGGCTTTGCCGGCGATCTTCCCGCGGGCACCGCGCAAACCGCGCCCGATAACTACGGGTGAAATACGACGGTGATTCAAACCCGCAGGCAATACTCACCTCCAGCACGCTCATGTCCGTCTGCCGCAGCAACTGCCGCGCTTTCTCCAGCCGTAAGCGCAGGTAGAAATTGCTCGGCGTGTCGTTCAGGTGCAGGCGAAACAGGCGTTCGAGCTGCCGTCGCGTTACCTTGATCGATTCGGCTAACGTCAATGTGCTCAACGGTGGTTCGCTGTGCTGCTCCATCTCGCCAATCACCTGCACCAATTTCTTATTGCTGATGCCGTAGCGGCTGGCGACTTCCATACGCTGGTGATCTTTGCGCGGGCGGATGCGCCCGAGCACGAACTGTTCGCTGACCTGGATCGCCAGTTCCGGGCCATGGGCCTGGCTGATGAGGTCGAGCATCAGGTCGATGGACGCGGTGCCGCCGGCGCAGGTGATGCGCCGGCGGTCGATCTCGAACAGCTCCTGGGTAACGCTGAGCTGTGGATAAGATTCCTTGAAGGCGTCGATGGCTTCCCAGTGCAGGGTCAGGCGATGGCCATCAAGCAGGCCGGCTTCGGCGAGGACGAAGCTCCCGGTGTCGATGGCGCCGAGGGTCACGCCTTCGTTGTCCAGGCGGCGCAGCCAGTGCTCCAGCGCCGGGGTGGCGAATTTCAGCGGCTCGAAGCCCGCGACGACCAATAAGGTCGCCCCTTTTTTCAGCGGTTCCAGCGCCGCATCGGCGTTGACCGACATGCCATTGCTGGCCAGCACCGCCCCGCCGTCAGCGCTCAGCACATGCCAGCGATACAGCTCGCCACGGAAGCGATTGGCGACCCGCAGCGGCTCGATCGCCGAGATAAAACCGATGGCCGAGAAACCCGGCATCAACATGAAGTAGAAATCCTGGGACATGGAGCGCACTCGATTGGCAGGTAGCGAGAGGGCGGGGAGCGTGTGGACGTTGATACGCCACTTGCCGACGGCATTCAAGAGCACAGGTCGCTGCAGTGCAAGAGCTGGTCGCCGCAGTGCGCTTTAGCGCGCCTTAAGCTGCGTAACTTGGGCATCACCGGCGCACGAAGATGCCGGAACCCACAATAACGACCTGCCGAGGAACCCGACATGAAACGACTGATCAGCAGCTGTGTTCTTGCACTCAGCGGTACCGCTTTCTTGAGCGCCAGCGTCATGGCGGCCGAACCTGCTTCATGCCAGAACGTGCGCATGGGCGTCGTGAACTGGACCGACGTGATCGCCACCAGCGCCATGACCCAAGTCCTGCTCGACGGCCTCGGCTACAACACCAAACAAACCAGCGCTTCCCAGCAAATCATCTTCGCCGGGATCCGCGACCAGCGCCTGGACCTGTTCCTGGGCTACTGGAACCCGCTGATGACCCAGACCATCACCCCGTTCGTCGATGGCAAGCAGGTGAAAGTGCTTGAAGCACCCAGCCTCAAAGACGCCCGCGCCACCCTCGCCGTACCGACGTATCTCGCCGACAAGGGCCTGAAAACCTTTGCCGACATCGCCAAGTTTGAAAAGGAACTGGGCGGCAAGATTTACGGTATCGAGCCAGGTTCAGGCGCCAACACCCAGATCAAGGCGATGATCGCCAAGAACCAGTTTGGCCTCGGCAAGTTCCAGTTGGTGGAGTCCAGCGAGGCCGGCATGCTGGCGGCGGTGGATCGCGCCGTACGGCGCAACGAGGCCGTGGTGTTCTTCGGCTGGGCGCCGCACCCGATGAACGTCAACGTGAAGATGACTTACCTCACCGGTAGCGAAGACGCACTGGGCCCGAACGAAGGCATGGCCACGGTCTGGACCGTCACCTCGCCGAACTACGCGCAGCAGTGTCCGAACATAGGTCGTTTGCTGAACAACCTGACGTACACCGCCGAAGACGAGAGCCGGATGATGCAGCCGCTGCTCGATCACAAGGACGCCTTCGAGTCGGCCAAGCAATGGCTGAACGATCACCCGCAAGATAAACAGCGCTGGCTCGAAGGCGTGACCACCTTCGATGGCAAACCAGCGGCTGAAAACCTGCAACTGACGACTAAATAAATCCGATTGAACCACCGACTCGCAGCCCGACCGGGCTGCGAACGGAATCATCACGCCTGCAAGGAACCCGCCTCATGAACCACGACGTCATCATCACCTGCGCACTCACCGGTGCTGGCGACACGACCGCCAGAAGCCCACACGTGCCGGTCACCCCGAAACAAATCGCCGCGGCCGCCGTGGAAGCCGCCAAGGCTGGCGCCACCGTGGTCCACTGCCACGTGCGCAACCCCGAAACCGGCAAATTCAGCCGTGACGTAGCGCTGTACCGCGAAGTGATGGAGCGCATCCGCGAAGCCGACGTCGACATCATCGTCAACCTCACCGCCGGCATGGGCGGCGACCTGGAAATCGGCGCTGGCGAGAACCCGATGGAGTTCGGCCCGAACACCGACCTGGTGGGCCCGCTGACCCGTCTGGCCCACGTTGAAGAACTGCTGCCGGAAATCTGCACCCTCGATTGCGGCACCCTGAACTTCGGCGACGGCGACACCATTTACGTGTCCACCCCGGCGCAACTTCGTTCCGGCGCGAAGCGAATTCAAGAGCTGGGCGTGAAGGCCGAGCTGGAAATTTTCGACACCGGTCACCTGTGGTTCGCCAAGCAGATGATCAAGGAAGGGTTGCTCGACGATCCGCTGTTCCAACTGTGCCTGGGGATCCCGTGGGGCGCGCCGGCCGACACCACCACCATGAAAGCCATGGTCGACAACTTGCCTGCCAATGCGGTGTGGGCCGGCTTCGGCATCGGTCGCATGCAAATGCCGATGGCCGCACAAGCAGTACTGCTCGGTGGCAACGTGCGGGTCGGTCTGGAAGACAACATCTGGTTGGACAAGGGCGTACTGGCGACCAACGGCCAACTGGTCGAACGCGCCTCGGAAATTCTCAGCCGCCTCGGCGCCCGCGTTCTGACGCCGGCTGAAGGCCGGGCAAAAATGGGCCTGACCAAGCGCGGTTAATCGACCTTTTCAACTTCAGGAATTGCCATGACTTTTATCACTGAAATCAAAACCTTCGCCGCCCTGGGCAGCGGAGTCATCGGCAGCGGTTGGGTGTCCCGCGCCCTCGCCCACGGCCTCGACGTGGTGGCCTGGGACCCGGCACCCGGCGCCGAAGCAGCCCTGCGCAAACGCGTCGCCAATGCCTGGGGAGCGCTGGAGAAACAAGGCCTGGCGTCGGGCGCATCGCAGGACCGGTTGCGCTTTGTCGCCACCATTGAAGAATGCGTTCGCGACGCAGATTTCATTCAGGAAAGCGCTCCGGAACGCCTGGATCTGAAACTGGAACTGCACAGCAAAATCAGCGCGGCGGCCAAGCCGAATGCACTGATCGGCTCCAGTACTTCGGGCCTGTTGCCGAGCGAGTTCTACGAGAGTTCGACACACCCGGAACGCTGCGTTGTCGGCCACCCTTTCAACCCGGTTTATCTGCTGCCGCTGGTGGAAGTGGTCGGTGGCAAAAACACCGCTCCCGAAGCCGTTCAAGCGGCAATGAAAGTGTATGAATCCTTGGGCATGCGTCCGCTGCATGTGCGCAAGGAAGTACCTGGTTTTATCGCCGACCGCTTGCTCGAAGCGCTCTGGCGTGAGGCGCTGCACCTGGTTAACGACGGTGTAGCGACCACCGGTGAGATCGACGATGCCATTCGTTTTGGTGCGGGCCTGCGCTGGTCGTTCATGGGCACGTTCTTGACGTACACCCTGGCGGGTGGCGATGCGGGTATGCGGCACTTCATGGCGCAATTCGGGCCAGCGTTGCAGTTGCCGTGGACGTATCTGCCGGCGCCGGAATTAACCGACAAGTTGATCGATGATGTGGTGGACGGCACCACTGATCAGTTGGGCACGCACAGCATTTCGGCGCTGGAGCGCTATCGTGATGATTGTTTACTGGCGGTGCTGGAGGCGGTGAAGACTACCAAGGAAAAGCATGGGATGGCGTTTAGCGAGTAATAAGCCAGCAGGACCGCCCCCATCGCGAGCAAGCTCGCTCCCACACTTGATCTGCGTCGTTCACAGAACCAATGTGGGAGCGAGCTTGCTCGCGATGGCGGCCATCCAGTCACCACACCATTCGGATCCCTCATCATGCCCACCCTCACCACCTACCAAACCAGAATCATCCCCGACTGGGTCGACTACAACGGCCACCTGCGCGATGCTTTCTACCTGCTGATTTTCAGCTACGCCACCGACGCGCTGATGGATCGCCTGGGAATGGACAGCAACAACCGCGAAGCCAGCGGCAACTCGCTGTTCACCCTCGAACTGCACCTCAACTACCTGCACGAAGTGAAGCTCGACGCCGACGTCGAAGTACACACCCAAATCATCGGCCACGACAGCAAACGTCTGCACCTCTATCACAGCCTGCATCTGGTGGGCGACGACAAGGCGCTGGCGGGCAACGAGCAAATGCTGCTGCACGTCGACCTCGACGGCCCGCGATCCGCACCCTTCAGCGAAGAAACCCTGAGCAAGCTGCAAACCATCGTCGCCGAGCAAGCCGACCTGCCCGCCCCCGCCTACATTGGCCGAGTGATCGCATTACCGCCGAAAAAATGACAAGGAGATCGCCATGAACACCGCCGCAGCTTTTGCCGACTTCCGTACCTACCCGTTGATCAGCGCATTGACCGCCGTACAAACCCTGGCGGACCGAGTTCAAGTGAAGTGGGCCGATGACCGTGTCAGCCCGTTTCATCATCAGTGGTTGCGGGACAACTGCCCGTGCCCGCTGTGCGTCTACACCGTGACCCGCGAGCAAGTGCTGGAAATCGTCGACGTCGCAGAGGACGTGACGCCGACAGGGGCAAACGTCGATGCTGAAGGTTGCCTCAGCGTCGAATGGCAGGACGGCCACATCAGCCGCTTCGATCCTGCCTGGTTACGGGCCCACGCTTACGATGATGAGTCCCGCGCCGAACGCCGGAGCGCCAAGCTCAAAAGCCAACTCTGGAACAGCCACCTGAAACTGCCAGTGTTCGAATACCAGGCGCTGATGAACGACGACGATGCCTTGCTGCAATGGCTGCTGGCCGTGCGCGATATCGGCCTGACCCAGGTCCGCGGCGTGCCCACCGAGCCAGGTTCGCTGAAGCTGATCGCTCAGCGGATATCCTTCATCCGCGAGAGCAATTTCGGCGTGCTGTTCAATGTGCAATCCAAGGCCGATGCCGACAGCAATGCGTACACCGCTTTCAACCTGCCGTTGCACAGCGATTTACCGACCCGGGAGTTACAACCGGGGCTGCAGTTTCTGCATTGCCTGGTCAATGAAGCCAACGGTGGCGAGAGTATTTTCGTCGACGGCTTTGCCATTGCCCAAGCGTTGCGCGAGGAGGATCCCGAGTCGTTCAAAGCCCTGTGTGAAATCCCCGTGGAGTTTCGCAACAAGGACCGCCATAGCGACTACCGCTGCCTGGCGCCGATCATCGCCCTGGATGCGTTGGGGCAGGTATCGGAGATCCGCATGGCGAACTTTCTGCGTGGGCCGTTTGATGTATCGATCGAGGACATGCCCAAGCTATACCGCGCTTATCGACGCTTTATTGCGATGACCCGCGAAACTCGATTCCGGGTGATGACGCGGCTCAACCCCGGTGAGATGTGGTGTTTTGACAACCGTCGCACCCTCCACGCCCGCAACGCCTTCGACCCCACCACCGGCGCCCGGCATTTCCAGGGTTGCTATGTCGACCGTGATGAATTGCTGTCGCGCATCCTCGTGTTACAGCGTTAAACCCCAGCCAAAAAAAGCCCCGATCAAGCCGTGACAGGATCGGGGCAGAGGTGGGTACTGTTGAGGAGCCGTTGCGCGAGGGTGACCAAACCTTCGTGAAGCCAGCTGACTCCAGTGTGCCCACTCCCATCCGCAACAAGTTAGCCGAAAACGACCTGTTCATAGGTAATGCGGCCATTGCGACAAATCGTCCTTGCCGCCACCTCACGCCCCTAAGAGAATCGAGCCACGACACCGTTCCCTGAAGAAGGATTGCGTCATGATGTACGCCGATTTGATAGACCAGGAAGACCTGTTGGGCCAGCTGAAGGCGTTGGGATTTGCAGTGCCCCCTGGCGCAACCGCTGAGCAGGCCTGCGAATGCGCGGTACGGGGTTTGAACAACGAACGGGCAATGGAACTGCGGACCATGGTCAAGCAGATGTACACCAGCAGCGCGACCATCCTGCCGGCCGTGCGCCAGGCCATCGACAAGCAATTGTTGCCGGCGTTGGCGGAGTATCAGCAGAGCCGAAGCGCCTGAATACTTCCTCACCCTGATCGAAGCGGACGCAGAGCGTCCATTGAGGCATTCCCACGCAGAGCGTGGGAACGATCAGAGCATTAGAGCCTTACGCTGGCGAACGTCGACTCGTTGCGTGCCTGACTCAACGCCGACAACGGCCCGGACAACGGCGACAGCACCAGCGCTTGTGGCAGCGGCATCATCGCCACTTGTTGCGTGGTGTTGGAACCTACGCGCTCGTCACGCGGTGGAATGCCGAAGTACTCGCGGTAGCACTTGGAGAAGTGCGGTGTGGAAACGAAACCACACACCGACGCCACTTCGATGATCGACATCGGCGTTTGCTTGAGCAGTTGCCGAGCACGGATCAAGCGCAGTTTCAGGTAGTAACGCGACGGTGAGCAGTGCAGGTATTTCTGGAACAGCCGCTCCAGCTGACGACGCGAAACAGCGACATACACCGCCAGCTCGTCGAGGTCGATCGGCTCTTCCAGGTTGGCCTCCATCAGCGCGACGATTTCCTGCAACTTCGGCTGGTTGGTGCCGAGCATGTGCTTGAGTGGCACACGCTGGTGATCCTGCTCGTTGCGGATGCGCTCGTAGACGAACATTTCCGAGATCGCGGCCGACAGTTCACGACCGTGATCGCGACTGATCAGGTGCAGCATCATGTCCAGCGGCGCGGTGCCGCCGGAACTGGTGAAACGGGTACGGTCGAGGGTGAACAGACGCGTACTCATGGCCACACGCGGGAAAGCTTCCTGCATCGAGGCCAGACATTCCCAGTGCACGCTGCAATCGAAACCATCCAGCAGGCCGGCGCACGCCAGGGCCCAGCTGCCGGTGCAGACCGCACCGAGACGGCGGGACTGACGCGCCTGGCTTTGCAGCCACGAAACGTGTTCACGGGTAACCGTGCGCTGGATGCCAATGCCGCCGCAGACAATGATGGTGTCCAGGGCGGGCGCTTTGTGCATGGAGCAGTCGGGTGTGATTTGCAGACCGTCACTGGCCCAGACCTGACCGCCGTCGACGGTGAGTGTGGTCCAGCGATACAGCTCGCGGCCGGACAATTGGTTGGCCATGCGCAGGGGTTCTACTGCGGAGGCCAGAGAAATAAGCGTGAAATTGTCCAGCAGCAAAAAGCCGATGGATTGAGGCGCACGGTTCTGGGGTTGAGCCCCGGAGTTGAACGTCGTCATCGCGGTATCTCCTCACACAAAGCGGGTGGTGGCCTCAGGCGGAGGCTCTTGTTATTGCCATCGTTCTCGCGTGGGAGACGGGCTTTGTAATGACAGAGCAATTGCCATGCCTAAAGTTGAATGGTCATTCAATAACTCCTGAAAACGACGTCGCGGCGCGTCTATATAAGCCGCGCCGCGAGTGGGGGTTATAAGTGCCATTATTCGCGGCATGCGCTCTGCCCCGTTGGGCGTGAGCAAATCGGTAGCACTTGTGGGAACAGGGGTGCGGCGGCCCGATAGAGAGTGTCACCGCAAGCACAGGTGACAGGCGGTAATGGCCAGCTTGGATCCCTGATCTGGGTGAGGTCGCTTATCTGTAAGCGACGCGCCAAAACGTGGCGCGTTTCGATTCGGGTGTTCACTTTGAGCGCAGTTTTGATTGGTGTGGTGTGGTGCTATGTGGTCTGGTGTGGCGAGGGGATTTATCCCCGTTGGGTCGCGAAGCGGCCCCGAAAATCTCTACGACTGCTGCGCAGCCGAACGGGGATAAATCCCCTCGCCACAAAATCCCCTCGCCACAGGTTTACTGAATCAACACTCAACCGCGCTAACCGCCAACCCACCGCGCGATGTCTCTTTATATTTGTCATGCATATCGGCGCCGGTATCACGCATCGTGCGGATCACCCGATCCAGCGAGATAAAGTGCTGACCATCGCCACGCAGCGCCATCTGCGCCGCGTTAATGGCTTTCACCGCGGCAATCGCGTTGCGCTCGATGCACGGCACTTGCACCAGCCCGCCCACCGGGTCGCAAGTCAGACCGAGGTTGTGTTCCAGACCGATTTCCGCCGCGTTGCACAGCTGCTCCGGTGTGGCGCCGAGGATCTCCGCCAACCCGGCCGCCGCCATGGCGCAGGCCGAACCGACTTCGCCCTGACAACCGACTTCGGCACCGGAAATCGAAGCGTTCTTCTTGCACAGAATCCCTACCGCCGCCGCACTGAGGAAATAGTCGACCACGTTGGCGTCGGTCACCACCTCACTGAACTTCATAAAGTAGTGCAACACCGCCGGAATGATCCCTGCCGCGCCATTGGTCGGCGCCGTGACCATGCGCCCGCCAGCGGCGTTTTCTTCGTTGACAGCCAGGGCGAACAGGTTGACCCACTCCATGGCACTCAGCGTTGAGCCGATTACGTTAGGTTTCCCCAGCTCTTGCAGGCTGCGATGCAACCTGGCCGCGCGACGGCGCACATTCAGGCCACCGGGCAGGATGCCTTCGTGCTTGAGGCCTTGTTCCACGCAATCCTGCATGGCGCGCCAGAGTTTCATCAGGCCGGCGCGTATTTCCTCTTCACTGCGCCAGACCTTCTCGTTGGCCATCATCAATTCGGCAACGCGCAAGTTGTGCTTCTGGCACAGGCTCAGCAGTTCGACGGCGCTGGAAAAGTCGTACGGCAGCACCGTGCGATCCAGATCCACCACGCCGCTTGAAGCCTGTGCCTCATCAACGACAAAACCGCCGCCGATGGAATAGTAGGTGTCGCGATGCAGTTCGCCGTGATCGCCTTCGACAACCAGGGTCATGGCGTTGGGATGGAATGGCAGGTTTTCGTCGATCAGGCGCATGTCCCGGGCCCAGATGAACGGGACCGACAAGCGACCGTCGAGCAACAGCGTGTGAGTTTCGCGCAGGGTTTCGATGCGGATGCCGATTTGCGATGGATCGATCGCATCCGGCCACTCGCCCATCAGGCCCATGATCACCGCGTTGTCGCTGCCGTGACCGATACCGGTGGCCGACAACGAACCATACAGCTGAACTTCGACGCGACGCACTTGTTCCAAAAGACCCTGCTCACGCAAACCTTGCACGAACAACGCCGCGGCCCGCATAGGCCCCACGGTGTGCGAACTGGAAGGGCCAATGCCGATTTTGAACAGGTCGAAAACACTGATAGCCATTACTGCCGAACTCCTGGATGTCCCAACTCCAGACGCAAAAGCGCCCAGTGACGGAGCTGCTACGCTGAAGCTGCAATCCGCCGAGATGGCCGCATCATCAGGCTTTTGCCATGTCGTTCGACGTCTCACACCGACGCACTCATGCCCACAAACGCCGCGGGCCTTTGACGCTGCGTTTTCGCCGTTTTTTTGCGGACCAGAGGGGCAAAGAGGGCTGAAAAAAGCTGTAAACGACGTCACCGACACTGGATGCGACCATCCCTGTACTGGTTACGACGCCCCCTGTAGGCGTCAGATTTTCACTGGTACATGATCGTATCGACTCGATTGCAAGGCGACGTGGTAGAGCTGTCTCCAAAACGCCATCCAACCGCAACCTATAAGTGCGGTGGTCCAGTCGGAACACTGCCAAAAAAAACACCAAGGAGTCCATCCATGAAAGGTTCCCCGTCGTTGTTGTTGGCCGCCATGCTGAGTCTGCCGTTTCTGGCTCAAGCCGCCGAACCGGCTCAATGCAGCACCGTAAACTTCTCCGATGTCGGCTGGACTGACATTACCGTCACCACCGCCACCACTAGCGTCGTCCTCGATGCCCTCGGCTACAAGACCAAAACCACGATGATTTCCGTACCGGTGACCTACAAGTCCCTGGCCGACGGCAAGAACATGGACGTATTCCTGGGTAACTGGATGCCGACCATGGAAAACGACATCAAGGCCTACCGCGATGCCGGCACCGTGGACACCCTGCGTGCCAACCTGGAAAACGCAAAATACACACTCGCCGTCCCGGAAGAGTTGTATAACAAAGGTCTTAAAGATTTCGCCGACATCGCCAAGTTCAAGAAAGAACTCGACGGCAAGATCTACGGCATTGAACCAGGCAACGACGGCAACCGCCTGATCCAGAGCATGATCGACAAGAACGCCTACGGCTTGAAAGACGCCGGCTTCAAGGTGGTCGAGTCCAGCGAGGCAGGCATGCTCTCGCAAGTCGATCGCGCCCAGCGCCGCAACACCGCCGTGGTGTTCCTGGGCTGGGAACCACACCCGATGAACACGCGCTTCAAGATGAAGTACCTGACCGGCGGCGACGAGTATTTCGGCCCGAACTTCGGCCAGGCGACCATCTACACCAACACCCGCAAAGGCTATGCACAGGAATGCAGCAACGTGGGCCAGTTGCTGAAAAACCTGGCGTTCACCCTCGACATGGAAAGCACCCTGATGGGCAACGTCCTGGACGACAAAATGAAGCCTGACGCGGCCGCCAAGGCCTGGCTGAAAAAGAATCCACAGGTCCTCGATACCTGGCTCGCTGGCGTGACCACCATTGACGGTAAACCAGGCCTGGAGGCCGTGAAAGCCAAGTTGGCGCAGTAATCGCTTACGCCGGGCGAGTTCGCTCGCCCGGGCTGTTTATTTCCTTGCATGCGGACGTTCACTACCATGCTGATTGATCAGAAAATACCTTTAGGCCAGTACATCGCGGGCTTCGTTGAATGGTTGACGCAACACGGCGCCAACACCTTCGACGCAATCGCCGTGTCACTGGAAACGATGATCCACGGCGTGACTTTCGCGCTGACCTGGTTCAACCCGCTGGCATTGATTGGCCTCATCGCGCTACTGGCACACTTCATTCAACGAAAGTGGGGACTGACCGTTTTTGTCATCGCCTCCTTCCTCCTGATCCTCAATCTGGGGTACTGGCAGGAAACCATGGAAACCCTTGCCCAGGTGTTGTTCGCCACCCTGGTCTGCGTGGTCATCGGCGTGCCGTTGGGCATCGTCGCCGCGCACAAACCGATGTTCTACACACTGATGCGTCCGGTGCTCGATCTGATGCAGACCGTGCCGACCTTCGTGTACCTCATTCCTACCCTGACCCTCTTCGGTCTGGGTGTGGTCCCGGGCCTGATTTCTACGGTGGTGTTCGCGATTGCCGCACCTATCCGCCTGACTTACCTGGGTATTCGCGATGTTCCGCAGGAACTGATGGACGCCGGCAAAGCCTTCGGCTGCTCGCGCCGTCAACTGCTTTCACGGATTGAACTGCCCCACGCCATGCCAAGCATCGCGGCCGGTATCACCCAGTGCATCATGCTGTCGCTGTCGATGGTGGTGATCGCGGCACTGGTGGGCGCCGACGGCCTGGGCAAACCCGTGGTCAACGCACTGAACACTGCTGATATCGCCCTGGGCTTTGAAGCGGGCCTGGCGATCGTACTGCTGGCGATCATGCTCGACCGTATCTGCAAACAACCCGAAGCCAAAGTAGGGGGTGACGCATGAGCATTATTCGCTTCGAAGACGTCGACGTAATCTTCTCCAAAGACCCGCGCGAGGCCTTGAAACTCCTCGATCAGGGCATGACCCGCGACCAGATCCTGAAAAAGACCGGGCAGATTGTCGGTGTCGAAAAGGCCAGCCTGGATGTCGAAAAGGGTGAAATCTGCGTACTGATGGGCCTGTCAGGCTCCGGCAAGTCCAGCTTGCTGCGCTGCATCAATGGCCTCAACACCGTCAGCCGCGGCAAATTGTTCGTCGAGCACGAAGGCAAGCAGATCGACATCGCTTCCTGCACCCCGGCGGAACTGAAAATGATGCGCACCCAGCGCATTGCGATGGTGTTCCAGAAGTTCGCCCTGATGCCTTGGCTGACTGTTCGCGAGAACATCAGCTTCGGTCTGGAAATGCAGGGACGACCTGAGAAGGAACGGAAAAAACTGGTCGATGAAAAACTTGAGCTGGTGGGCCTGACCCAGTGGCGCAACAAAAAACCCGATGAGCTCTCCGGTGGTATGCAGCAACGTGTGGGCCTTGCTCGCGCGCTCGCGATGGACGCCGACATTCTGCTGATGGACGAACCGTTCTCGGCCCTCGACCCGCTGATCCGCCAGGGCCTGCAAGACGAACTGCTGGAGCTGCAAAGCAAGCTGAACAAAACCATCGTGTTCGTGAGCCACGACCTCGATGAAGCACTGAAGCTGGGCAGCCGTATCGCGATCATGAAAGACGGTCGGATCGTCCAGTACAGCAAGCCGGAAGAGATCGTCCTCAACCCTGCGGACGACTACGTGCGGACCTTCGTCGCCCACACCAACCCGCTGAACGTGTTGTGCGGTCGCAGCCTGATGCGCACCCTGGACAACTGCAAACGCATCAACGGTTCGGTATGCCTCGATCCGGGCGGCGACTCCTGGCTGGACCTGGCCGAAGGCAACACCATCAAAGGCGCACGCCAGAACGGCGCGAGCCTGGACCTGCAGAACTGGATTCCAGGGCAGGCGGTTGAAGGCTTGGGTCGTCGACCAACGCTGGTGGATTCGAACATCGGCATGCGCGACGCGCTGCAGATTCGATATCAGACGGGTAATAAGCTGGTGTTGCACGACAACAACAAGGTGGTCGGGATTCTGGGTGACAGCGAGCTGTATCACGCACTGCTCGGCAAGAACCTGGGGTAAGGCAGCAGACACAAAAACGCCGCGAGAGGTGATCGTTCCCACGCTCTGCGTGGGAATGCATCCGGTGACGCTCCGCGTCACGATTCAAAAGCGGACGCAGAGCGTCCGGGGCGGCATTCCCACGCAGAGCGTGGGAACGATCAGGCACAAAAAAGGGGCTCAACTTGAGCCCCTTTGCGTTCCCGCGCAGAGCGCAGGAACGATCATCTCGTTACTCAGCTATAAACCCGGCCAAGGAGCTGCCGATGGCTTTCAAACTGATCGAGCACGTCACGGGTGATCTGATCTTGAGTGAAGCCCATCAAGTCGTAGTCCTGGCTGCCATTGTGCAAATACACCTCGGCGCGGTAGTAACGTGCGCGCGGTTCATCAGCACTCTCAGCCGAAACCGTGTCGCTCGCCGCTGCCAGATAGCCGTCCAGGCTCACTTCGTAGACAAAAGGGTTGCCCTCTTCCCTCTCGATCCGCAGGCCCATGCAACGCTTGGCCTTGCCCAGCAACGTTTGCACGTCCAGGCCTTGAGTACGCAGTTGCACCGCAGCCTCTTCCAGCGCCGGGCTGACTTGCTTGTCCATGAAACGCTGAACGATCGACTGATTCGGCTGCAAGTCCAGCTGAGTCAAACGCTCGCTGAAACCACGACGACCGCGTGCTGCAAGCTCCGCTTGCTCCTGTTCGATCTGCACGTCCTGGCGCATGGCCTTGTGCAAGCCGAACATAAAGAGCACCAGCACCACCGAGAACGGCAGACCGGCCAGCACCACCATGGTTTGCATGGCTTCGAAGTTACCGGCGAACAACAGGCCGATCGTCACCAGCGTGATCACCGCCGACCAGAAGATCCGCAGCCAGTGCGGCGCATCTTCGTCAACGTTGCCGCCCTTGCAGGAAAGGTTAGCCATCATCACCGCGCCGGAATCCGCCGGGGTCAGGAACAGCACGAAACCGACGAAGATCGACACGCCGATCACAACCTTCGACGCCGGGTAATGCTCCAGCAACTGGTAAATCGCCATGGACGGCTGTTCCAGCGCCGTCTTCCCAAGCTCTACCGCCCCGTGGCTCATCACCAGGTCCAGGGCCGAGTTACCGAAGATCGACAGCCATGCCAGGGTGAAACCCAGCGGGATCAGCAGCACACCGGCGACCAGTTCACGCACGGTGCGACCACGGGAAATACGCGCGATGAACATGCCCACGAATGGGGCCCAGGAAATCCACCAGGCCCAGTAGAACAGGGTCCACAGGCCCAACCAGCGGTCGGATTTCTCACTGTCGCCTTCGTACACATAGAGGTCGAAGGTCTTCAGCACCACGCTGTTCAGGTAGTCGCCGACGTTTTGCACAAAGCCGTTGAGCAGGTGCAGGGTCGGGCCGAACAGCAGCACGAAAATCAGCAGACCGCTGAACAGCACGATGTTCAGGTTGGACAGACGGCGAATACCGTTTTCCACGCCGGACACGGCAGCGATGGTCGCCACGGTGCTCATCACGATGATCACGATCAGCAGGTTGGTGTTGTTGTGCTCCATGCCGAACAGGTTTTCCAGGCCCGACGACACTTGCAACGAACCAATCCCCAGGTTCGTCACCAGCCCCAGCAGGGTCACGAACATGCCGAAGCCGTCCACCGCATGCCCGGCCGCGCCTTTGACCCAACGCTCGCCCACCAATGGATACAGCGCCGAACGCAACGCCAGCGGCTGGTTATGGCGGTAAGCAAAATACGCCACGGCCAAGCCGACCAACGCGTAGATCGCCCAGCCATGCAGGCCCCAGTGCAGGAACGTCAGCTGAACCGCCTGACGTGCCGCGAGGTTGCTGCCGGCCACGCCTTCCGGCGGATTGAAGTAGTGATCCAGCGGCTCGGAAGCACCGAAGTACAACAGCGAGATGCCGATACCCGACGAGAACAGCATCCCCGCCCAGGCGCCATAGCTGAAGTCCGGGGTGTCGTCCTTACTGCCCAGCTTGAGTTTGCCGTAGGACGAAAACGCCAGGCCGAGCACGAAGACCAGGTAAGCGGCGATCACCACCATGTAATACCAGCCGAAGCTGCGGGACAACCAGGCCTGGGCAATACCAAGCAATCTGCCGGCCTCTTGCGGGGCGATGATCAGAATGGCGGTCAACAGCAGGATCAACGCGGTAGAGGTGTAGAACACCCAACCGTTGACCGTCACCTTCTCGGGTGGGGTCTTTATTAGAGAGGCAGAACTCATGGCACAGATGCTCCGGGCAGTGCGGGAGAAGAACACAAGGCAACGCGGTACCCGACCAATCGGCTAGTTGGCAGCCGACCGGCGGGTGATATAAAGACACCCCGAAAAAAGCCCGAAACCCGGGAGCGCCAGTGCGCGCGGGTTTCGAGCGTTTTCGGATGTCGTTTTTCCGCCAACTACACGTAGGAAAAACCTGTAGGCAGCGACGAATTGTCGCAGATCTTATTCTTTGTTGATTGAACGTTCAATCAAAACAAAATAGACTGGCCCTCAATCCGATAGACGTTTCACGTCCGCCGGAAGGCCAAAGGAGATGTGCAAGATGCCCAAGGTCGGTATGCAACCCATCCGCCGCCAGCAGTTGATCGAAGCCACTTTGCAGGCGGTAGATCAGGTCGGAATGGGGGACGCCAGCATTGCGCTGATCGCCCGTTTGGCCGGTGTCTCGAACGGCATCATCAGTCACTATTTTCAGGACAAGAACGGCCTGATCGCTGCCACGGCGCAGTACCTGATGAGTGTCCTCAGCGAGAACGTCACCGCGCGCCGTCAGGCGCTGGCAGATGACAGCCCACGGGCGCATCTGCAGGTGATCATCGAAGGCAACTTCGACGCCAGCCAGGTCAATGGCCCGGCAATGAAAACCTGGCTGGCCTTCTGGGCCACCAGCATGCACCACCCGTCATTGCACAGGTTGCAGCGGATTAACGATCACCGCCTGTATTCCAACCTGTGCTGCCAGTTCCGCCGTGTGTTGCCGCTCGATCAAGCGCGCAGCGCCGCCCGCGGCCTGGCAGCCCTCATTGACGGCTTGTGGTTGCGCGGCGCGCTGTCGGGAGATGCTTTCGACACCGGGCAGGCGCACCAGATCGCTTACGAATACATGGATTTCCAATTGGCCAAGCAGGTGAGTTAGAGCACACATAAAACGCTCAACCCCTGAACTGCTGTTGATCGGTGTTGCCACAACCTTATGGCATCACTCCAGCGGCCTACGCCAACCACTTATGCTCTTGCGAGGACACTATGGCCCGTTTCGAACTGCAAAAACTCTACATCGATGGCGGTTACTCCTCTGCCCTCAGCGACGCCACCTTCGAAGCTATCAACCCGGCTAACGGTGAAGTCCTCGCAACCGTACAACGTGCCTCCAAGGAAGACGTTGAACGCGCGGTGGTCAGCGCCGAAAAGGGCCAGAAAATCTGGGCCGCGATGACCGCCATGGAGCGTTCGCGCATCCTGCGTCGTGCCGTGGACATCCTGCGCGAGCGCAACGATGAACTGGCCGCCCTGGAAACCCTGGACACCGGCAAGTCGTACTCCGAAACCCGTTACGTCGACATCGTTACCGGCGCTGACGTGCTGGAGTACTACGCAGGTCTGGTGCCGGCCATCGAAGGCGAGCAGATTCCGCTGCGCACCACGTCTTTCGTCTACACCCGTCGCGAGCCGCTGGGCGTCGTGGCCGGTATCGGCGCGTGGAACTACCCGATCCAGATCGCCCTGTGGAAATCCGCTCCTGCCTTGGCAGCCGGTAACGCGATGATCTTCAAGCCAAGCGAAGTCACGTCCCTGACGACCCTGAAACTGGCCGAGATCTATACCGAAGCTGGCGTTCCAGCTGGCGTGTTCAACGTGCTGACCGGCAGCGGCCGTGAAGTCGGCACCTGGTTGACCGAGCATCCACGCATCGAAAAAATCTCCTTCACCGGCGGCACCGACACCGGCAAGAAAGTCATGGCCAGCGCTTCCGCTTCGTCGCTGAAAGACGTGACCATGGAACTGGGCGGCAAATCCCCGCTGATCATTTTCGACGACGCCGACCTCGATCGCGCCGCCGACACCGCGATGATGGCCAACTTCTACAGCTCCGGGCAGGTCTGCACCAACGGCACTCGCGTGTTCGTACCGACTCACCTGAAAGCGGCTTTCGAAGCCAAGATCGCTGAGCGCGTTGCGCGCATCCGTATCGGTAACCCGGAAGACGAGAACACCAACTTCGGCCCGCTGGTCAGCTTCGCCCACATGGAAAGCGTGCTGGGTTACATCGCCAAGGGTAAGGAAGAAGGCGCTCGTGTCCTGTGCGGCGGTACTCGCCTGACCGACGGCGACTTCGCCAAGGGCGCATTCGTGGCACCGACCGTGTTCACCGACTGCACCGACGAGATGACCATCGTTCGCGAAGAAATCTTCGGCCCGGTCATGGCCATCCTGACCTACGACACCGAAGAAGAAGTGATCCGTCGCGCCAACGACACCGACTTCGGCCTGGCGGCTGGCATCGTCACCAAAGACCTGAACCGCGCTCACCGCGTGATTCATCAACTGGAAGCCGGTATCTGCTGGATCAACGCCTGGGGCGAGTCCGACGCCAAGATGCCGGTCGGCGGCTACAAGCAGTCGGGCGTGGGCCGTGAGAACGGCATCAGCTCGCTGAACAACTTCACACGCATCAAATCGGTACAGGTCGAGCTGGGCGATTACGCCTCGGTGTTCTAAGACCCTCGAAATCTGGAGTGAATGCAGATGTGGTGAGGGGATTCATCCCCGTTGGGCTGCGCAGCAGCCCTGAAACCGGCGACCACCGTGTCTCAGGCACATCGCATTCACCGGCTTGCGACTGCTTCGCAGCCGAACGGGGATGAATCCCCTCGCCACAGCCAACTTCAAAGAGGGTGCATTTAATGTCCCAAGAATTCGATTACATCATCATCGGTGCCGGCTCGGCCGGTAACACCCTGGCGACCCGTCTGACCGAAGACCAAGGCGTCACCGTTCTGCTGCTCGAAGCAGGCGGCCCGGACTACCGTTTGGACTTCCGCACGCAAATGCCGGCCGCCCTGGCGTTCCCGCTGCAAGGTCGTCGCTACAACTGGGGCTACGAAACCGATCCAGAGCCGCACATGGACGGTCGCCGGATGGAATGCGGCCGCGGCAAGGGCCTGGGTGGTTCTTCGCTGATCAACGGCATGTGCTACATCCGCGGCAACGCGATGGATTACGACAACTGGTCGAAACTGCCAGGTCTGGAAGACTGGGACTACCTGAACTGCCTGCCGTACTTCCGCAAGGCTGAAACCCGTGACATCGGCGCGAACGATTACCACGGTAGCGACGGCCCGGTCAGCGTGACCACGCCGAAAGCCGGCAACAACCCGCTGTTCCACGCGATGGTTGAAGCCGGCGTGCAAGCCGGTTACCCGCGTACCGAAGACCTCAACGGTTATCAGCAGGAAGGTTTCGGCCCGATGGACCGCACCGTGACGCCGAACGGTCGTCGCGCCAGCACCGCTCGCGGTTACCTGGACATCGCCAAGAAGCGCTCGACCCTGACCATCGTCACCCACGCCCTGACCGACAAGATTCTGTTCGAAGGCAAGCGTGCAGTCGGCGTGCGTTACTTGATCGGCGCCGCTGAAGAGCGCGTTGAAGCCCGCGCCCGCAAAGAAGTGCTGCTGTGCTCCGGCGCCATCGCGTCGCCGCAGATTCTGCAACGTTCCGGCGTCGGCCCTGCCGAACTGCTGAACACGCTCGACATCCCGGTGGTCCACGACCTGCCAGGCGTCGGCGAAAACCTGCAGGATCACCTCGAGTTGTACCTGCAATACGCGTGCACCCAACCGGTCTCGCTGTACCCGTCGCTGCTCTGGTACAACCAGCCGGCCATCGGTGCCGAGTGGCTGTTCAATGGCACCGGCATCGGCGCCAGCAACCAGTTCGAAGCCGGCGGTTTCATCCGTACTCGCGAAGAATTCGATTGGCCGAACATTCAGTACCACTTCCTGCCGGTCGCGATTAACTACAACGGCAGCAACGGCGTGAAAGAGCACGGTTTCCAGGCGCACATGGGTTCCATGCGCTCGCCGAGCCGTGGTCGCATTCAGGCCAAGTCCAAGGATCCGCGCCAGTACCCGAGCATCCTGTTCAACTACATGGCCACCGAGCAGGACTGGCAGGAATTCCGAGATGGCATCCGCCTGACCCGTGAAATCATGCAACAGCCTGCACTGGACGCTTTCCGTGGCCGCGAGATCAGCCCGGGCATCGACGTGCAAACCGATGAGCAGCTGGACACGTTCATCCGCGAACACGCCGAAACTGCGTTCCACCCGTCCTGCTCGTGCAAGATGGGCACCGACGAAATGGCCGTGGTTGATGCCGAAGGTCGTGTGCATGGCATGCAAGCCCTGCGCGTGGTCGACGCCTCGATCATGCCGATCATCACCACCGGCAACCTGAACGCGCCAACGATCATGATCGCCGAGAAAATCGCCGACAAGATCCGTGGTCGCCAGTCGTTGCCGCGTAGCAAGGCCGCCTACTTCGTGGCCGGCGATGCGCCGGTGCGTGGCAAGCCGCTGCGGGATGTGAGCCTGACCGCGCAGTAAGTCGTAACACCGCGGCGCTGCCTTCGCGAGCAAGCCTGCTCCCACAGTAGATTTCCAGTGAACACAGCAGTTGTGAACACCCAAGATCAACTGTGGGAGCGAGCTTGCTCGCGATAGGGCCCGCAGCAACCACACACCTCTCCCTGCCCCACCAAGTAAACCTTTCCTACAACGCTCCGTGCTTGATCCTACCCCCCGCCCAGGCCTAATCTAGCGCCACGCAAACGTTTCACCCCCTCGCAACATCGACACCGCCACTCCATACCAAGGAGGTTCCCGAATGTTCGATTTCCACCCCCAGCTCAAGCAGCGCTTCGCTGCCTTGCGCACGGGCGCTGAATTCTTTTCGCTGCGTTATGTGCGCGAGTCCGGTCAATACCTGTCGGTGCGCAAGAATGTCGCCGAACCTCCGAGCCTGAGCCGTGACGAAGGCGCGATGCTGACCGTTCGAGTCAACGGCGTCGAAGCCTACGCCGCGACCAACGACCTGTCCCAATCAGGCCTGCAAGCCGCCCTGGAACGTGCCGAGCAACAAGCCCGTCGACTCAAGCCCCATGCCTTGCTCGACCTGCGCGAGCAAGCCGTCTCCAGCGATCGCGCCGACTACTTTTCACCGAACCTGGACCAGCCCTTCCCGTCCCTGAGCGATTGCTACCAACTGCTCGGTGCCGAATCCGCCGCCGTGCCCAAGGACGAGCGACTGGTGAACTGGCAGGTGAGCATCGGCATCACCCACGTCGAGCAGATCTATCTCAACAGCGCCGGCGCCGAACTGCGTCAGGCCCAGCGTTTCGTTTACCCGAGCCTGGAAGTCACCGCCTACGACGGTAGCGACAGTCAGACCCGCACCCTCGGCCGCGAGAATTTTGGCCAACAGGGCAGTTTTGATGTGATCAGCCGCTGCGGCCTGGTCGGCGCCGGCCCGCTAGTCGCTGATCAAGCGCTGCAATTACTGCTGGCACCGAACACCCCGCAAGGCCCGCGCGACCTGATGTTGATGCCGGACCAAATGATGCTGCAGATCCACGAATCCATCGGCCACCCGCTGGAGCTGAACCGTATCCTCGGCGACGAGCGCAATTACGCCGGTACCAGCTTCGTCAAGGCAGAAGACTTCGGCCGCCTGCAATACGGCTCCAAACTGCTCAACGTGACCTTCGATCCGGACATCCCCGAGCAGCTTGCCAGCTACGGCCATGACGACGACGGCACTGCCGCGAGCAAACAGTTTCTGATCAAGGAAGGCTTGTTGCTGCGCCCACTGGGCGGCGCACTTTCGCAATTCCGTGCCGGCATGGACGGCGTCGCCAACAGCCGCGCCTGCGGCTGGAACCGCCCGCCAATCGACCGCATGGCCAACCTGAACATCGAACCCGGCGATCAACCGCTGGAACAACTTATCGGCAACATCGAGCACGGCATCATGATGTCGACCAACCGCTCGTGGTCCATCGACGATGCGCGCAACAAATTCCAGTTCGGCTGCGAATGGGCTCAGTTGATCGAAAACGGCGAACTCAAAGGCGTGGTGAAGAACCCCAACTACCGGGCGATTTCCGCACAGTTCTGGAAAAGCCTCAGCGCCGTCGGCGATGCGAATACCGTCAAGGTCCTGGGCACGCCGAACTGCGGCAAGGGCGAACCGAATCAGGTCATTCGCGTCGGGCATGCCTCGCCGGCCTGTGTGTTCAGCAACGTAGATGTATTTGGGGGAGACGCCTGATGAGTACTTCAAACAATCAGGCCGAGTCGTTCAAGGCTTTGGTCAACTGGCTGCGCGACGCGATTCGCGAGCCGGAGCAATTCACCCTCAGCTACGCGTCCGAGTCGTCGGCCTTCGTGCGCTTCAACCACGCCAAGGTCCGTCAGGCCGGTCAAGTGCAGCAGGCGAGTGTCGGTTTTAAACTGATCAACGATGGCCGGCATGCCGACCTCAACATCACCCTTTCCGGTGATGCAAAAGTCGATGTTCAGCGCCTCGCCGAAGGTCTGCAACAGTTGCGCGAAACATTGCCGGTGTTGCCGCAGGATCCGTACCTGCTGCTCAACCACAATGGCTGGCAGAGCAAGAGCGTGCAGGAACATCCACTGCCGGACACCGAGCAAGTGGTGGCCGAAATCACCCAGGCCGCCGAAGGGCTGGACCTGGTGGGCTTCTATGCTGCCGGCCCGATCAGCCGCGGTTTCGCCAGTTCTACGGGTGCGTTCGGTTGGCACCAAGCCAACAGCTTCAACTTCGACTTCAGCCTGTTCCATGACAACGGCCAGGCAGTGAAAGCCAGCTACGCCGGGCACGAGTGGAGCAGCGAAGGGTTTACCAGGCGCTTTGCGCTGGCGCGCGAGCAGTTGGCGTTTCTCGGCAGACCGCAACGCACCCTCACACCGGGTCAGTACCGTGCCTACCTGGCTCCGACAGCCCTGGGAGAAAT
Organism: Pseudomonas sp. Hz4; assembly: GCF_054898165.1. NCBI lineage: Bacteria > Pseudomonadati > Pseudomonadota > Gammaproteobacteria > Pseudomonadales > Pseudomonadaceae > Pseudomonas > Pseudomonas sp. Hz4. The sequence continues at coordinate 5,686,464 of NZ_CM142719.1, forward strand.
CATGGACATACTGGGCTGGGGTGGTTTCTCGGCGCAGTCGATTGCCAGCAAAAACAGTCCGCTGCAGAAGCTTTACGCAGGCGACAGTTCGTTCAGCCCGCTGGTGTCCATCGATGAAAAGGTCAGCGGTTCGTTGAGCCCGGCCTTCTCCGGCGAAGGTTATCCGCGCAGCGATCTTGGGTTGATCGTCAACGGCAAGGCCGGCGCGCAGATGGTCAGTTCGCGCAGTGCGGCCGAGTACGGCCTGACCGCCAACGGTGCTAGCGGTGGTGAGATGCCGAGCGCAGTGAACATGGCAGCCGGTACGTTGCCTGACGCAGAGATTCTCAAGCAATTGGGCACTGGCTTGTACATCAGCAACCTGTGGTACCTGAACTACTCGGATCAGCCGGCGGCACGCCTGACCGGCATGACGCGGTTTGCGACCTTCTGGGTCGAGAACGGCGAGATTCAGGCGCCGGTGAGTACCATGCGGTTTGATGACAGTGCCTACAGTTTGCTGGGGTCGCAGTTGGAGGCTTTGACCGAAGAGCGCGAGTTGATGTTGTCGGCGAGCACCTACAGTCAGCGGGCCACGGCCTCGGCGTTGTTGCCAGGTGCGTTGATCAACCGGTTGACCTTGACCCTCTGACACCGATCGTTCCCACGCTCCGCGTGGGAATGCATCAATGGACGCTCCGCGTCCGCTTCGGCAGGGACGCGGAGCGTCCCGGGCTGCATTCCCACGCGGAGCGTGGGAACGATCATCGTCGTCGTTTAAATCAAATGAGGTCCCATGCCCAACCGCCCGCCTCTCGACGCTGTCACCGCCCGCTGGGTTCCGTGGGTTGTCGCGATCGCTTTCTTCATGCAATCCCTCGACGGCACCATTCTCAACACCGCTCTGCCCGCCATGGCCCGCGACCTGGCCGAAAACCCGCTGCGCATGCAGGGCGTGATCATTGCTTACATGCTCACCGTCGCGTTACTGATCCCTGCCTCAGGCTGGATCGCCGACCGTTTCGGCACCAAGAAAATCTTCTTCGGCGCGATTCTGCTGTTCAGCCTCGGCTCGTTGCTCTGCGCATTGTCGAGCACCCTGAGCATGCTGATTGGCGCGCGGGTGATCCAAGGCCTGGGCGGCGCGCTGATGTTGCCGGTTGGGAGATTGGTAGTGCTGCGAGCTTACCCGCGCTCGGAGTTGGTGCGGATCATGGGCTTCATCACCATTCCCGGATTGCTCGGCCCGTTGATCGGCCCGACCATGGGCGGCTGGATGGTGGAATACCTGACCTGGCACTGGATCTTCCTGATCAACCTGCCGGTGGGCGCCGTCGGGTGTTACGCGGTGTGGAAATTCATCCCCGATCTGCGTGGCAGCGAACGCACGCGTTTCGACAGCCTGGGCTTTTTGCTGTTTGGCGCAGCGATGGTGCTGATCACCATTGCCATGGAAGGTCTCGGCGAATTGCACCTGCCGCACTTGCGCGTGATGTTGCTGCTGTTCGGCGGCATGGCCTGTCTGGCGGCCTACTGGTTACGGGCCGGGCACATTGACAATCCACTGTTCGCGCCGTCGCTGTTCAAGACCCGGACGTTTGCAGTGGGCATCCTCGGCAACCTGTTCGCCCGGCTGGGCAGCGGCGCCCTGCCGTTTCTCGTGCCGTTGCTGCTGCAAGTGGCGCTGGGTTATTCGCCGTCCCAGGCCGGGATGAGCATGCTGCCGCTGGCGGCGGCGGCGATGGTCGCCAAGTCGGTGGCGCGGCCGCTGATCGAACGTTTGGGCTATCGAATGGTGCTCACCGGCAACACGTTGGCGCTGGGGCTGATGCTGGCAAGCATGGGGCTGGTGAGCGAGCAAACGCCGTACTGGTTGCTGTTGGTGATGCTGTCGGTCCTCGGCGCGATCAACTCCTTGCAGTTCACCGCGATGAACACCGTGACCCTGATCGACCTCGACGATGCTAGCGCCAGCAGCGGCAACAGCTTGCTGTCGGTGGTTGCGCAATTGTCCCTGAGCCTGGGTGTTGCCTGCGCCGGTGCGCTACTCGGTGGGTTCACGGCAGAAGCCGGAAACGATGGTGTGGACACAGTTCTGGGCGCGTTCCAATTGACCTTTGTGACAGTCGGAATCATGGCGATGCTGGCCGCGACGATCTTTTCGCAGCTTTCAAAGGAAGACGGACGGCGCGTCAAACGTCCGGAAGAGCACATAGAGCCTTAGGGCGAATGGCCGCGGTACTGATACACTGCGCGACATTTTGTTTTGCAGGCCAGTCCCGTGACCACCATCGCCACCGCTTTTAATACTTTGCCGCTGTCCGCCGCCATGCTGGCTAACCTCGACTCCCTCGGTTATGCCCAGATGACGCCGATCCAGGCGCAAAGCTTGCCGGTGATCCTCAAGGGGATGGACCTGATCGCCCAGGCCAAGACCGGCAGCGGCAAGACCGCCGCCTTCGGTATCGGCCTGTTGAACCCGATCAATCCGCGCTTCTTCGGGTGCCAGGCGCTGGTCATTTGCCCAACGCGTGAGCTGGCCGACCAGGTCGCCAAGGAAATCCGTCGTCTGGCCCGCGCCGAAGACAACATCAAGGTCCTGACCCTGTGCGGCGGCGTGTCGTTCGGCCCGCAGATCGGTTCGCTGGAGCACGGCGCACACATCATCGTCGGCACCCCGGGTCGTATTCAGCAGCACTTGCGCAAGGGTTCGCTGGTGCTCCATGGCCTGAACACGCTGATCCTCGACGAAGCCGACCGCATGCTCGACATGGGTTTCTACGATTCCATCGAAGAAATCATCGCCCAGACCCCGGAGCGCCGCCAGACCCTGCTGTTCTCCGCCACGTATCCGGTGGGCATCAAGCAATTGGCGTCGAAATTCATGCGCACCCCTCAGATCGTGAAGGCCGAGGCGTTCCACGACGATACGCAGATCGAGCAGCGCTTCTACGAGATTTCCCCGGAAGAGCGTATGGACGCGGTGGTCAAAGTCCTCGCGCATTTCCGTCCAGCTTCCTGCGTAGCGTTCTGCTTCACCAAGCAGCAGGTTCAGGAAACCGTTGATCACCTGACCTCCAAAGGCATTTCCGCCGTCGGTCTGCAGGGTGATCTGGAACAGCGTGACCGCGACCAGGTGCTGGCGATGTTTGCCAACCGCAGTACTTCGGTCCTGGTCGCCACCGACGTCGCCGCTCGCGGTCTGGACATCGATGCGCTGGACATGGTGATCAACGTCGAGCTGGCCCGTGATTCGGAAATCCACATTCACCGTGTTGGTCGTACTGGTCGTGCCGGTGAGAAAGGCATCGCGATCAGCCTAGTCGCGCCGTCCGAAGCGCATCGCGCCCAGGCCATCGAGCAACTGCAGAAGTCGCCGTTGAGCTGGGATCAACTGGACAACCTCACGTCCCAGGGCGGCGCACCGCTGCTGCCGGTGATGAGCACGTTGTGCATTGGTGCTGGCCGTAAAGACAAGGTGCGTCCGGGTGACATTCTCGGCGCTTTGACGGGCGATGCCGGTATCCCGGGTGCCCAGGTCGGCAAGATCGCGATCTTCGACTTCCAGGCGTATGTGGCTGTTGAACGCGGGATCGCCAAGCAAGCCTTGCAGCGCCTGAACGACGGAAAGATCAAAGGCCGTTCGCTGCGCGTTCGCATCCTCTGACCCTGATCGTTCCCACGCTCTGCGTGGGAATGCATCCCGTGACGCTCTGCGTCACATAACGGCGGACGCAGAGCGTCCATGGCGGCATTCCCACGCAGAGCGTGGGAACGATCATTGTGTGAGGACACCGTTTTGCGCTCTACCGAAGTCGTGATCATTGGCGCTGGCGCCGCAGGTTTGATGTGTGCGCTGACCGCCGCCGGGCGCGGGCGCAAGGTGATGTTGCTCGACCATGCGAACAAGGCCGGCAAGAAAATCCTGATGTCGGGCGGTGGCCGCTGCAATTTCACCAACATGTACACCGAACCGAACAATTTCCTCTCGCAGAACGAACACTTCTGCAAATCGGCCCTGGCCCGCTACACCCAGTGGGATTTCATTGGGATGGTCGCCAAACACGGCGTGCCCTACCACGAGAAAAAACTCGGCCAATTGTTCTGCGATAACAAATCCAGCGACATCCTCGAGATGCTGCTCAACGAGTGCGATCAGGTCGGCGTCAGCCTGCACCTGGACACCTCGATCCAGCACATCGAGAAAATGGAGAGCGGCTACCTGCTGCAAACCACTCTCGACCAGATCACCTGCGAATCGTTAGTGATCGCCACGGGCGGCTTGTCGATCCCGACGCTGGGTGCAACCGGTTTCGGTTATCAAGTGGCCAAGCAGTTCGGCCACGACTTGCTGCCGACCCGCGCAGGTTTGGTGCCGTTCACCATCACCGATCAGCTCAAGGAGCTTTGCACCGAGCTGTCCGGTACATCGGTGGATTGCCTGGTGAGCTGCAATGACCAGAGTTTCCGCGAGAACATCCTGTTCACTCACCGTGGCCTCAGTGGCCCGGCGATTTTGCAGATCTCGTCGTTCTGGGAGTCCGGCGATACGGTGGAGATAAACCTGCTGCCGGATTACGACGTACCGACCTGGTTGCAACAGCAGCAGGCCGAGCGTGCGAACAGCGAGCTGAAAACCTTGCTGGGGGAAATCTTCACCAAGAAGATGGCCAACCTGCTGGCGGACAACTGGTTCGTGTCCAAACCGATGAAGCAGTACACCCACGCGGAAATTGCCGACATCGCGGAAAAACTGGCGAGCTGGAAAGTCGTGCCGGCCGGCACCGAAGGCTACCGCACCGCCGAAGTGACCCTGGGCGGCGTCGATACGCGAGAAGTCTCGTCCAAGACCATGGAATCGCTGAAAAGCCCCGGCCTGTACTTCATTGGTGAAGTACTCGACGTCACCGGTCATCTGGGCGGCTTCAACTTCCAGTGGGCCTGGGCCTCGGGTTACGCGGCTGCGCAGTACGTCTGATCGACCGCGTTACCGTTCTTCGCGGGCAAGTCGGAAGGCGTCCGAACAGGCGACACAGAACAAGCAAGGAACAGATTTTGCTGTTAGATGTCATTACTGGCTCAATTTAGCGTCATTGCCTCGGAAGGCCTTCGCACTTCATGTCATCGACCCCGTTTAATCAGTCTCTGCGTCGCCTCTGGGCGCTGGATAAATTCAGTTACAGCGTGCGGGTGTTCATCGCCCTGACCGGCAGCATGGCGCTGTGTTGGTATAAGGATGAAATGGGGCTGCTGATCCCGCTGTTCCTCGGGATCATCGCCAGCGCCCTGGCCGAGACCGACGACAGTTGGCAGGGCCGCCTTAACGCACTGGCCGTGACGCTGGTGTGTTTCAGCGTCGCCGCCTTCTCCGTCGAACTGCTCTTCCCCTACCCCATCATTTTTATCATCGCCCTGGCGCTGGCCAGTTTCGGCCTGACCATGCTCGGTGCCCTCGGCGAACGCTATGGCGCGATTGCTTCGGCGACGTTGATTCTGTCGGTCTACACCATGATCGGCGTGGACCAGCGCGGCGGCGCCGTCACCGATTTCTGGCACGAGCCGGTGCTGCTGGTGGCTGGTGCGGCCTGGTACGGTTTGCTCTCGGTGCTGTGGCAAGCGCTGTTTTCCAATCAGCCAGTGCAGCAAAGCCTGGCGCGATTGTTCCGCGAACTGGGTTTTTACCTGAAGCTGAAATCGTCGCTGTTCGAGCCGATCCGCCAGATGGACGTGGAAGCGCGTCGACTGGAACTGGCGCAGCAAAACGGTCGTGTCGTGGCAGCACTGAACGCCGCCAAGGAGATCATCCTGCATCGGGTGGGGAACGGTCGACCGGGCTCGAAACTCAGCCGATACCTGAAGTTGTACTTCCTCGCCCAGGACATCCACGAGCGCGCCAGCTCCTCGCACTACCCTTACAACGCCCTGGCCGATGCCTTCTTTCACAGCGACGTGATGTTCCGCTGTCAGCGTCTGCTGCGCCAGCAAGGCAAGGCCTGCCGGGCGCTGGCCGAGTCGATCCAGATGCGCCAGCCGTTCATCTATGACGCCAGCTTCGCCGAAGCCCTGAGCGATCTGCACGCCTCCCTTGAACACCTGCGCATTCAGAGCAACCCGGCCTGGCGCGGGTTGTTGCGTTCGTTGCGGGCACTGGCGGCCAACCTCGGCACGCTCGACCGTTTGCTCAGCGACGCCAGCAACCCCGATGCCCTGGCCGACGCCACCGACAGCAGCCTGCTCGACCGTTCGCCACGCAGCCTCAAAGATGTCTGGATACGCTTGCGCACCCAGCTGACACCGACCTCGTTACTGTTCCGTCACGCCCTGCGTTTACCCCTGGCCTTGAGCATCGGCTACGCGATGGTGCATTTGATCCACCCGTCCCAGGGTTACTGGATCATCCTCACCACGCTGTTTGTCTGCCAGCCAAACTACGGCGCCACCCGCCGCAAACTCGGCCAGAGGATCATCGGCACCGCCATCGGCCTGACGGTGGCCTGGGCGCTGTTCGATCTGTTTCCGAATCCTTTGGTCCAGTCGTGCTTTGCGATCGCCGCCGGGGTGGTGTTCTTTATCAACCGCACCACCCGCTACACCTTGGCCACAGCCGCGATCACCTTGTTGGTGCTGTTCTGCTTCAACCAGGTCGGGGATGGTTACGGGCTGTTCCTGCCGCGGCTGTTCGATACCTTGCTCGGCAGCCTGATCGCCGGGCTGGCGGTATTCCTGTTCCTGCCGGACTGGCAGGGCCGACGCCTGAATAAAGTGCTGGCCAACACGCTGACCTGCAACAGCATTTACCTGCGTCAGATCATGCAGCAATACGCCGCCGGCAAAAGCGACGACCTGGCTTATCGCCTGGCCCGACGCAATGCCCATAACGCCGACGCCGCGCTGTCGACGACCCTCGCCAACATGCTGATGGAACCGGGGCATTTCCGTAAGGAAGCGGATGTCGGTTTTCGCTTCCTGGTGCTGTCGCACACCTTACTCAGCTATTTATCCGGACTGGGCGCACACCGGGACACCCAGCTACCGCCGGACGTGCGCGAGCATTTGATCGACGGTGCCGGCGTGAAACTGGCCGCCAGCCTCGATGAAATTGCCCAAGGCCTGGCGAGCAAACTGCCGATTGCCATTCAAAGCGATGAGGAAGAGGCACTGGCCAATACGCTTGAGCAGATGCCGGACGAAATCGATGAAGGGCAACGATTGGTGCAGACGCAGTTGGCATTGATCTACCGACAGCTTGGGCCATTGCGGACGTTGGCAACGCACCTCATCAAGGAAACGAGTGAGGATTGAGATCGGGCCCGCCACTTACATTCCGTGCAGCTTCATCAACCGCTGATAACTGCCATCCACTTTCATCGCCGCGATCTCGCGGTCGAATCCGGCGACGATCTGTTCGTGCCTGGGGTTCTTCAGGCTGACCAGGATGTGCAGGCTGTTCTCGCTCAGTGGCTTGGGCAAAAACTCCACAGCATCGCGCACCTTGGAAGATTCCCGGGCCAGGTAGTAACGCGCGACGTATTCGTCCTCCAGCGTCAATTTGACCCGGCCCGCGGCGACCATGCGCACAGCCATGGAGAAGTTGTGCACCGGGACTTTCTGCAGCGACACGTCGCCATCAAACTCCGGCGAATAGGCATAACCGCGCACCACCGCTATCGGGTAGGTATGCAGTTGTTGCAGGTTGTTGTATTCGATCGGTGTGTCTTTGCGCTTGAGAAACCGCACACGGTTGAGCAGGTATTCGCCGGAATACTGGCCAAGTTTCGTGCGATCGTCGGTGTACCAGGCGTTGACCAACACGTCGTATCGACCCTCGCCCACCCCCAGTAACGCCCGCGCCCAAGGCACTTGTTCGAAATCACTGGCATAACCGGCCCGGGCCAGCGCGGTGCTGACGATGTCCGTGGCCAACCCACCGTTGACCAGCGTGGCGTCGGTGAAGGGCGGCCAGGCATCAGCCACCAATCGCAGCTTTTGCGCTGCCGCGCCTTGGGTCAGCAACAGCAACCCAATCAAAGCAAAGGCTCGATGCAATCGCGGCATGCTAGAAAATCCTTAGCGGGCGGGACGCCCGACATGTTTTCAGCCAACTCCAAGGCCCCTGTACTGCCAACCAAGGTACTAACATTAGCTCATCGAAGCCACTGCACAGCGCTTCATCTCAGATTACACAAAGAAGACAAGACCGAGCGAATTGAATGATGGCATTTTGGCCTTTGTCACAAATTCCTCTGCCATAAAGACATCTTTCGTCTGGGCGCTTAGTATCGGAACGACGTTGTTCAGGGAATGTGAAGATGACAATCGATTGGGTCTGCAAACACCATAGCGATCTAGGCAAAGAGCAGCTGTACGCCATTCTGCAACTGCGTGCAGAAGTGTTTGTCGTTGAGCAGAAATGCGTTTATCAAGATGTAGACGGCCAGGATCTGGAAGGTGACACCTGCCATTTAATGGCCTGGGACGGGGATCGGCTGGTGGCGTACCTGCGGTTGCTCGACCCGGAGTTACAGGGCGGTGACGTGGTGATTGGGCGGGTGATCATTGCCCCTCAAGCGCGCGGCGTCGGGCTTGGGCATGAGCTGATGGAGCAGGCGTTGAAGCAGGCTGAGAAGCACTGGCCTGAAATGCCGATTTATCTCTCGGCCCAGGCGCATTTGCAGGGGTACTACGGGCGGTACGGGTTTGTGGTGGCGGGTGAGGAATTTCTGGAGGATGACATTCCGCATATCGGGATGCGCCGCCCGTAAGGTTCAGTACTGATCGTTCCCACGCTCTGCGTGGGAATGCAGCCCGGGACGCTCCGCGTCCCTGCCGAAGCGGACGCAGAGCGTCCATTGAGGCATTCCCACGCAGAGCGTGGGAACGATCAAACAATGATCGGGATCGGTAATTCAGGGATACTCAAGCACCGCTTTAATCTGCCGCAAATTACGCTCGATCCACCCCCGATCAATCGCTCCCCACTCGCGTATCCGGTAGCGCCCGGCATGATTGCGTGCGCCTTCTTCCTGCTCGAACTCGCATACAATATCCAGATCCGCCAACGCTAAGAGGGTGTCCTGGGCCGTGCGCCGGGGCATGCCGGTCACCTCGGTCAGCGCCGGAACGCTGCTGGCCAGCCCGCTATCAATCAGGTACGCCACGTACAACCGGCGATAGAAGCTGCTCTTGGTCTTGCTTACATCCATCTAAACACTCCCGGCTGCGATATTTTGATGTCTATTGCATATCCCGCCACGTCAGGTACACCCGCACATCGAACTCCACCTGGTGATACCCCGGCAACATGTGTTCGCACAGTTTGTAGAACGCCTTGTTGTGATCCGACTCTTTGAAGTGCGCCAGTTCATGCACCACGATCATTTTCAGAAACTCGGCAGGCGCCTCCTTGAACAACGAAGCAACACGAATTTCTTTCTTGGCCTTGAGCTTGCCGCCCTGCACCCGGGATATCGCGGTGTGCAGGCCGAGGGCGCGGTGGGTCAGGTCCAGGCGATTGTCGAACAACACCTTGTCGATGGCCGGGGCGTTACGCAAGTATTCCTGCTTGAGGTCCAGCGTGTAGGTGTACAACGCCTTGTCGCTCTGCACCCGGTGTTTTTCCGGGTAACGCTGGTTCAGGTAGTCGCCCAGCCGACCGTCGGCGATCAGTTGGCGCACCTGGTCCTGCAGCGCTGCGGGATAGGCCTGGAGGTATTTCAACGCGGTCATTAGGGCGGCAACACAAGTCACGAAAAGGTCGCCAGTGTAGCGAATTCAGGCGGCCAGCGTGTTCCAGTCGAACGGTTGCACAAACTCGCCGACGTCCTCGGCCATCATCGGCCGCGCGACCAGAGCCCCTTGTACGTACTCGCAACCATTGGCTTGCAGCCACTGATATTGCGCAACGGTTTCCACCCCTTCGGCGATCACCAGCATCCCGTACTGCTTGCACAGGTCGATCACATTGCGCACCAGCGCCGCATCGCGTGAGGACTCCGGTAGCCGGGCAATCAAATGCCGGTCGAGCTTGAGCGTATCCAGCTCCAGATCACGCAGATGAGCCAGCGAACACGGCCCGCAACCGAAGTCATCCAAGGCCACTCGCACGCCCAGGTTCCGCAGCAGGCGCAGCTGTTTGCGAGTTTTCTCCGGGTTTTGCATCAAGCCCTCTTCAGTGACCTCGACTTCCAGATGGTGCGCCTGCAAACCATGGCGCTCCAGTACCTGGCGCAACTCGCTGACCAGATTGGGCATGCCGAACTGCGTACTGCTCAAACTGACACTTAGCACCAGATCCTCAGCAAACAAGGTTTCCCAGGCCTTTCGCTGGCTCGCCACTTGTTGATAGATCCAGCTACCCAGGCGACTGATCAACCGTGCCTCTTCCAGCAACGGCAAAAACAGCCCCGGCGGTACATCGCCGACGCTCGGGTGTTGCCAGCGCAGCAGCGTTTCGAACCCGCGAATCTGCCCACTGACAATGGCCACCTGAGGTTGATACACCAAATTGAAATCACGGTTCTCGATCGCCGCGCGCACACTTTCTTCGAGCATCAGCCGCGAGCGCGCGCGGCCGTTCATCTCGTGATCGTAGAAACGATATTGCTGACGGCCGGCGCGCTTGGCTTCGTACATGGCGATGTCCGATGCGCGCAGCAGGCCGTCGAGATTGGCACCGCAATCCGGGTATGTCGCAATGCCGATGCTGGCGCCCAACGCGATATCCAGGCCATCAATCTGCTGACAGATCGACACCCGCTCAATAAGTTTCTCGGCAATCTTTGCCGCTTGCTCGGGGAATTCCAGATCCAGCAAAGCAGTGAACTCATCACCGCCCATGCGCGCCAGAATGTCGAAAGGCCGCAGACTGGCCTTCAACTGCTCGGACACCCAACGCAGCACCCGGTCGCCAGCATCGTGACCGAGGGAATCATTGACCCGCTTGAAGCCGTCGAGGTCCAGATACAGCAGCACCCAGGCGCTGTCGGAACGTTCGCCACGCAGCAGCAGGTTTTCCACAGTCTGGTAAAAGCCGCGACGATTGAGCAGCCCGGTCAATGGGTCCGTGACCGCCTGGAACTCCAGTTGCTGATGCAAATGGCGCACCACCGACATGTCCAGCACCGTCACCACCATCGCATATTGTTCGCTGGGCAATGGCGCGCAGGACAGCGCCACAGGCACCTGCTGGCCGGGCGCCGTACGCAGCAATGCATCATGCAGGCGCAAGGTTTCGCCGCGCTTGTAACCAGCGAACAGCTCGGAGTCGGCCCAGATCGGGATGTGCGGATTTTGCAGAAAATCCAGGAACTCTTTGCCCTGCAGGTCTTGCAGCGTGGCATTGAGTAGCCGCGACATCGCCGGATTGGCAAAGCGGATCAGACCGTCCTCACCGACCACCAGGATGCCTTCGGCGGCGTTGTCCAGCACCGAGGCATTGAACGCGCGTGCTACCTCCAGATCGTGGCTAAGGCGCTGTAGTGCACGGCGATTGCGCTGATGCTCAAGCAGCGCCTGGACTTTGGGCTTGAGAATTTGTGGGTCGAACGGTTTAAACAGGTAATCCACCGCCCCGCTGGCGTAGCCCTTGATCACGGCGTCCTGGGACTGTTCGTTGGCGGTGAGGAAAATGATTGGCGTAAGACGGGTTCGCTGACTGCCGCGCATCAGGCGCGCCACTTCAAAACCGTCCATGCCCGGCATCTGCACATCCAGCAGTACCAAATCGACATCGTGTTCGAGTAACAGGCTGAGCGCCTCAAATCCCGAGGCGGCGGTCATGACCTGCCAGTCCTGGCGCTGCAACAACGCGCGCATGCTGATCAGGTTCTCAGGGTAATCATCGACGATTAAAAGGATTGAGTTGCCTTCAGCTGGCGGGGGTTGCGCGCATTCCATGCTGCTTCTCTTATGCGGGACGTCAGGCCGGTTTCTCGTGAAAACCGGACAAATACTAAGCCTTCACTCTAGACCGGATCCGCGAAAGCAGAAGGTGTCAGTGCGCCATCATTTAACCAAGGCGTTCATTTACCGACTAACGGTCGGCGCTACAGGCCCCTAAAACCGGGAAAGATGGCCTTTTAACAGGATTTTGACGTCATCCATTTGTCAGTCAGGCATTAACAAATTGAACTTCTGCGATTATAAAGATCGCCCCCGAGGCGCGCGCCAGAGCTTCTGGTACGTCCGTGCTGTAAAAATCTGTGGAAGCATTATCTATGATCGATCTCGCAACCTGGAACCTTAGCGTTCCTGTCGGCAGCCCGCCGTACACCGTTGAAACAACCAAACTGGTGGACGGTTTCAAGGATAAATACTTCCACTCCGACACCGGCACGTTGTATTTCTGGGCCCCGGTCACCGGCACTAAAACCGAAAACACACAGTATCCCCGCACCGAACTTCGCGAAACCTACAGCAGCGGCACCCTGCGCAACTGGCTCTACCCGGACGCCGACAATACCCTGTATGCCACCCTGGCGGTGAAACAGGTTCCGAGCTCGGGCAAGATCGTCATCGGCCAGATCCACGCCTATCAAAGCCAGAAACCCATGGTGAAGGTCGAGTATCAGTACAAGACCAGCACTCAAACGGGCAACATCGTCGCCAAGGTGCGTATGCACCCAACTGACGATGAAATTCGGGTGATCACCATTGCGACGGGCGTGAAACTTGATCAGCAGTTCTCCTACCTCATCCACCTCAGCCCCAAGGGGGCATTGGGCATTAGCGCTGCAGGCTACCAATGGGACACCAACATCAGCGCGACGTGGAGCGTCAAACCGCTCTACTTCAAGGCCGGGGTCTATGTGCAGGACAACACCGGATACACCAGCGAAGGCGGGAAAGTGACGTTCAGCAAGCTGGATATTGATCACGATAAGTAGCGAGAGCACGCCCGATCGTTCCCACGCTCTGCGTGGTAACGCATCCCGGGACGCTCCGCGTCCCATCCAGAGCCGAACACGGAGCGTCCGCTAAGGCATTCCCACGCAGGCGCGTGGGAACGATCTGAATCGCATCGCTTCTGAAAAAGGTGTAGGAACGAAACCTTCGTGGCGCAGGAGCTTGCTCCCGCTGAGCGGCGAAGCAGCCCCAAACCCTGCCACGCTATTTCCTCAGACACACCGCAGTGCCCGGTTTTACGACGGCTGCGCCGTCGAACGGGAGCAAGCTCCCTCGCCACAATGACCGCGCACGTCCTACACCCCGGTTGCAGCCACCAAAGTCGCCGCTTATAGTTCGCCCCGTCGCCGGCAACAGTCGGCGATAGGGTTTCGCAGCCCTACCGAGTTAGAACCACAACCGTCAAAATACGGCACGGGCAGCGTTTGCCCGTACTCGTTTTTTATGGCGGCTGTGCGTGGGAGACCTTCGGGTCTGCCGGGTCTTAACTCCTCGGTCTGCGAACCCGCGCACAGCTGTCACCCAATTTGTTTCGCAGCAAACGGTGGCAAAATCTTTTCTTGAGTTAAGGATTTTCCATGTCAAATCAGCTACCGCCACGCCGCTTCACCCCCATGTCCCAATTCGCCACCGACTACCCCGTCCTGCTCATCGACAGCGACGCCCCGCTACGCGAACTCCACAACTGCGTCAGCGAACGCCTCAACGCCGTTCTCAAATACCTGCACCTAATGGCATGCACCAGCCTCCCCGACTACGCCGAGAACGACATCAACACCGTCACCAACATCGCCCGGATCATGGTTCAGGATGTGAGCGATGTGTTTCGGGTGATTGAACAGCGTGGGTTTGATGAGCCGGTACGAAAATAGCTGACTAGTTGGCGTTTTACGCAAAAGGGGACGATTAAATAGATCTGTCCCGAATGGCACTTACTTAGCTGCTAACCACTTGAGCTGAAAGCAAAAAATGAAGAGGGGCTGGTCTTGGTCTACGGTGATAGTTGCGAACACACCCCGACGAACCAAGGACACAGCCCCAAATGAATCGTAGACGTGAAATTCTCCAGCATCAACAGCAACGTTTTCATCGACACGCTTCGGACTGTGATGCCTATGCGTTTTTCAATCTCCTCACGTCTCCCGAGCTCTTACAGCGCGTCGAGTCTGCACTGCCGGAATATCGGGAGCGTCTGTTTCCGCCGACTGAAACGCTGTCCATGTTTCTGGCTCAAGCAATGAGTGCCGACCGTTCCTGCCAGAACGCCGTCAACGACTTGTCGATTAAACGGTCATGTGGCGGCATGAAGCCCAGTAGCACTCGCACGGGCGCCTACTGCAAAGCCAGAAAACGCCTACCTGTGGAAATGGTTTCTACGCTGGTCAGGCACACCGGTGCTTCGATAAGTGATAACGCACCCTCGTCGTGGCGCTGGATGGGACGGCCTGTACGGTTGGTGGACGGCACGACGGTCAGCATGCCCGACACTGCGGCCAATCAGGGTGCCTATCCGCAGTCACGCGGCCAGAAAGTCGGTCTTGGTTTTCCCCTGTGTCGCGTGGTTGGCATCGTTTGCCTTTCCAGCGGCGCCGTCTTGGATGCCGCCCTTGGGCGCTTCCGAGGCAAAGGCGGCGATGAGCAAACGCTGCTCAGATCAATGCTCGACACGCTGAAAACAGGCGACATTTTATTGGGCGACGCTTACTACGCTACCTACTTCTTGCTGTGTGAGTTGCAACGAAGAGGTGTCGATGGCGTGTTCGAACAATACGGTGCTCGACGGCGCAGCACGGACTTTCGCCTAGGGCAAAGTCTGGGTTCGGAAGATCACCTGATCGAATTGAAAAAGCCTGCAAGAAGACCGCCGTGGATGAGTCAAACGCATTACGAACAGGCGCCTGAAAGACTGACAGTGCGAGAGCTGAAGGCGGGTGGAAAGACTTTGGTCACCACGTTGCATTGCCCGAAGCAGACACCCAAAACAGCTCTCAAATCGCTGTACAAGGGTCGATGGCATGTCGAGTTGGATCTGCGCAATCTCAAAGCTACGCTAGGACTTGGAAAGTTAAGCTGCAAAACCCCAGGCATGGCAGTCAAGGAGTTATGGGTCTATCTGTTGGCACACAATCTGATCCGAATGCTCATGGCGCAATCGGCTCTGTTAGCGGATTGCTTGCCTCGCGAACTGAGCTTCAAACACAGCCTTCAGCTATGGCTGGCTTTGCGACAATATGGCAGCCCCGAAGACGAGGATGGCCTGTCGAGTTTATTGATGTTGATTGCTCAGAGGCGCGTCGGGAATCGGCCTGGTCGTATCGAACCGCGAGCCATAAAACGAAGACCTCAAGCCTACCCCTTACTGACCAAACCGCGTCGGTCAGCAAGGGCAGATGTCAGGAAAAATGGGCACGCAAAACATGTTAAGTAAGTGCCATTCAGATCTGTCCCCTTTTAGTTCCTGGTTGATGATCGCCTGCCACTCTCGTGGAACCGACGAGGAACCGTGCATCACCAGGTGGGTGTTCGGATGCGTTTGTGGATTCTTGACGGTCTATGATCCCCGTGTCGTCGCTAGTCGTGGACTTAAATACGACGTAGATAAAATGTTGCGCATACGCTACATTCAGCCATGAATGTTACGGTAGCGGAACATGGATTATTTTTTGTTGATCAGCCGTCTCGGCAACCAATTACGGGAAAAACGTATAAATCGCGGTCTGACGCAAGCACAGCTTGCCGACCTCGCGGGACTGACTCGATACAAAGTCATCGCAGTCGAGAAAGGTACTCTGTCTGTCGGCATGATCGCCTATGCGCGTGTGCTTGGCGCTCTGGACTGTGAGCTTGCTGTCGTTCCAGCTGCTATGCCGACCCTTGAAGAGCTTGGGGATTTATTCGAATGAAGATGACCTCTCTCAAAGTCAGCACGCCTGAGGGGCGTAGCGGCAGGCTTTTCAGCGATGCCGAAGACTTCACTTTCCGTTATCACGAAAATGCATCGCCAGAAATGGCTATCAGCTTGTCGATGCCCGTAAGGCATGACGAGTTTCGTCGGCGCGAACTGCACCCTGTTTTTCAGATGAACCTGCCGGAAGGCTATGTATTGGAGCAACTACGAAATCGATTAGCCAAGACCGTGAATGTCGATCCGATGCTTTTGCTGGCGCTTTCCGGCAGCACTTCGCCCATCGGCAGGGTGCAAGTGCGGTCTGAAACGGTTGACGCCTTGCTGGAGGAGCAACAATTTCCGGGGGAGAAACTCGAAGAGATTCTGACATGGGACGGTACGGAAGATATCTTCGCCGACATTCTTGATCGCTACATCCTGCGTGCCGGCATTTCCGGCGTTCAACCCAAAGTGTTGGTTCCGGAACGCCAGGAAGCCGGATTGCCACGGGTGACCTCGAAAACCTCGGACCTGATTATCAAAAGTGGCCGAGACGAATTTCCCGGTCTGGCAATCAACGAGTTCCTTTGCATGTCCATTGCGAAGGAGGCCGGTATTCCCGTTCCGCCGTTTTACCTTTCCGATAATGCCAAGCTGTTTGTCATGCGTCGCTTTGATCGCGACGACCAGCTCAACCCAATTGGATTTGAAGACATGGCGGTGTTGATGGGGCTATCGGCTGACCAGAAGTACAGCAAAAGCTATGCGGCAATCGCCAAGGCTATCCGTGTGTTCTGCCCGACTAAACATTTACGCACCTCCCTTGATCAACTCTTTGATAGCGTTGCCCTGAGCTGTATTGTCGGGAATGGCGACGCTCATTTGAAAAACTTCGGATTGCTCTATTCCGAGCCTACGCAACGCGATGCACGCCTGGCGCCGGCCTACGACATCGTCAACACCACGGCCTATATTCCGGAAGATGTTTTGGCTTTGGATCTGGCGGGCAACAAGTCAATGTTTGCCTCGCGGCAAGGACTGCTGGAGTTTGCGCACACCTGTGAGATCGAGCGACCCCAGGAGCGCATTCAGCAATTGCTTGCCTCGGTTGAAGCAGTACTTGAACGCTATCCTGAGTATCGGGAACAGGCACCTCATGTGGTCAGTGCCATTGAGCAAGCGGCAGCGCCATTTTCTCTGACTTTTGGGTAGTTATTGCGCGCAAAAATCCCTGCCCAGAAAAAACCCGCCTCTCGGCGGGTTTTTCACAACACGGGTCAAATTCTAAGGCTCAGTTCACCTTAGCGTTCAACTCACCCTTCAAATACCGCTGATACATCGCTTCCAACGAGATCGGCTTGATCTTCGAAGCATTACCGGCAGTGCCGAAAGCTTCGTAGCGAGCGATACACACATCACGCATCGCAGTAACAGTAGCGCCAAAGAACTTACGCGGATCAAACTCGCTCGGGTTGGTCGCCATCAGGCGACGCATCGCACCGGTGGACGCCAAACGCAGGTCAGTATCAATGTTGACCTTGCGCACGCCGTGCTTGATGCCTTCGACGATTTCTTCAACCGGTACGCCGTAGGTTTCTTTGATGTCGCCACCGTACTGGTTGATGATCGCCAGCCAGTCTTGCGGAACCGAAGACGAACCGTGCATCACCAGGTGAGTGTTCGGGATGCGTTTGTGGATCTCTTTGATGCGGTCGATGGCCAGCACGTCGCCGGTAGGTGGCTTGGTGAACTTGTAGGCGCCGTGGCTGGTGCCGATGGCGATGGCCAGTGCGTCGACCTGGGTGCGCTTGACGAAGTCAGCGGCTTCTTCCGGGTCGGTCAGCATTTGGCTGTGATCCAGAACGCCTTCAGCGCCGATGCCGTCTTCTTCACCGGCCATGCCGGTTTCCAGCGAACCCAGGCAGCCCAGCTCGCCTTCTACCGATACGCCGCAGGCGTGAGCCAGGGCGACGGTTTGTTGGGTAACGCGGATGTTGTAGTCGTAGTCGGTCGGGGTTTTGCCGTCTTCGCCCAGGGAACCGTCCATCATCACCGAGCTGAAGCCCAGTTGAATGGAACGCTGGCAGACGTCAGGGCTGGTGCCGTGGTCCTGGTGCATGCACACCGGGATGTGCGGGAATTCTTCGATCGCCGCCAGGATCAGGTGACGCAGGAACGGTGCGCCGGCGTATTTGCGAGCACCGGCCGAAGCCTGGACGATCACCGGGGAGTCAGTCTTGTCAGCGGCTTCCATGATGGCGCGCATCTGCTCAAGGTTGTTGACGTTGAAGGCTGGAACGCCGTAGCCGAACTCGGCTGCGTGGTCCAGCATCTGGCGCATGCTGATAAGTGCCATTGTGTGTGTATCTCCCGGTTTAGGGTCGTTAATCGTGCCAGCCTGCCGTAGCGGCGGCGGCTATTCAAGTTATTGCAGATCGGGGGTTAGCCCTGCCTGCCAATTCGGTCGATCTCCTGTAGGAGCGAAGCTTGCTCGCGAAAGCGGTTTAACTGACAACACATGTGTTGAATGTGATGACCTCTTCGCGAGCAAGCTTCGCTCCTACAGGTTTGGCGCAAGCCTTCAATTACTCGGCTTTGCAACCGCGGCCGATCAAATCATTGGTGGCGACCCAGTACACCAGGCCTTCCTCACCTTTTATGTGAAACGCCAGCATGTCGTTGCTGTACAGCGAACCTTCGGCGCCCGGCTCATGCTTCAAGCGGTAGACCTGATCGGCACCGCCCAAGCGAACGTCGACTTCCTTGCGGCTTTCGTCGGTGTAGCGCCAGAGCACGTTGGCCTGACTGTCGCAAGTCCAGGTGGTCCAGCTGTCCGTCGATTCGGCAGGCTTGAACAGGTTCAAATTGGCGCAACCTGCCAGCAGAGCCAGCGCCGTAACGGCGATAAAACCTTTCATCCATGTTCCTCGACTGACGACGCACGCCGCCAGCCCTGAGTAAAGTGTCAGACCCGTCAAGGGCAACCATGTTCCTTGGCCGGGGTCTGCGTCTCGTATTTGTCCAGGCCATCAGGCCCGGAGCGCTTGTTGATCACCGGGTTGGTTTCGGCCTGCCAGTCGGCCTGGTAGCAGCCTTTGTCCTGTTCAGGCGTCTCGGGTACCTTCGGGGCTTTGGGGTTACTCCCGCAAGCTGCCAGCGAACCCGCGACAATCAATAGCGCTAATGTCTTGACCATCTGAACACTCCTTTGCCTGGTCAAATGGGCGACCTCAGGCCTTGGCCCGGCTTTCCAGGACTTCAACGGCCGGCAGAACCTTGCCTTCGACGAATTCGAGGAACGCGCCGCCGCCGGTAGAAATGTAGGAGATCTGATCGGCAACGCCATATTTATCGATCGCTGCCAGGGTGTCGCCGCCGCCAGCGATGGAGAACGCCGAGCTTTGTGCGATGGCCTGGGCCAGGACTTTGGTGCCGTTACCGAACTGGTCGAATTCAAACACGCCGACCGGGCCGTTCCACAGGATGGTCTTGGACGACTTCAGCAGCTCGGCGAAATTCGCCGCGGTCTGTGGGCCGATGTCCAGAATCATGTCGTCTGCGGCCACATCAGCGATCAGCTTGACGGTAGCGGTCGCGCTTTCAGCAAATTCCTTGGCAACGACGACGTCGACCGGCAGCGGTACGCTGACCTTGGCGGCGATGGCGCGCGCGGTGTCCAGCAGATCCGGCTCGTACAGGGACTTGCCGACCGGGTGACCGGCAGCGGCCAGGAAGGTGTTGGCAATGCCGCCGCCGACGATCAGCTGGTTGCAGATCTGGCTCAGGCTGTTGAGTACATCGAGTTTGGTCGAAACCTTGGAGCCGGCAACGATGGCCGCCATGGGTTGAGCCGGGGCGCCAAGGGCTTTGCCCAGTGCGTCCAGCTCGGCGGCCAGCAACGGACCAGCGGCCGCGACTTTGGCGAACTTGGCCACGCCATGGGTCGAACCCTCAGCCCGGTGAGCGGTGCCGAAGGCGTCCATCACGAACACGTCGCACAGGGCGGCGTATTGCTTGGCCAGTTCGTCAGCGTTCTTTTTCTCGCCCTTGTTGAAGCGCACGTTTTCGAACAGCACGATGTCGCCGGCCTTCACGTCAACGCCGTCCAGGTAATCGGCCACCAGCGGCACTTCACGACCCAGCGCCTTGCTCAGGTAGTCAGCGACCGGCTTGAGGCTGTTCTCGGCCGAGAACTCGCCTTCGGTCGGACGGCCAAGGTGCGAGCAGACCATCACGGCCGCGCCTTTTTCCAGGGCCAGCTTGATGGTCGGCAGCGAGGCCAGGATTCGCGCATCGCTGGTGACAACACCGTCCTTGACTGGGACGTTGAGGTCTTCGCGGATCAGTACGCGCTTACCTTGCAGATCGAGGTCGGTCATCTTCAACACGGTCATGGGTCGCATTTCCTGGTTTACGGCTTTTGATAAGCAGAGAGTGGAGAAGCTGTTTGCAGATAGTGCTCTGCAACGTCCAGCATTCGGTTGGCAAAACCCCATTCGTTGTCGAACCAGGCCAGGATATTCACCAGCCGTGGGCCGGAAACTCGGGTCTGACTGGCATCGACGATGGCCGAATGCGGGTCATGATTGAAATCACAACTGGCGTGAGGCAACTCGGTGTAGGCCAGAAGGCCCTTGAGTGGGCCAGTGGTGGCGGCCTCGCGCAAAATCCGGTTGACCTCGGTGGCGTCGGTATCGCTCACGGTCTGCATCGTAATGTCGAGGCAAGACACGTTAACCGTCGGCACCCGCACGGCTTTGGCCTGAATTCTCCCGGCAAGTTCCGGTAACAGCCGTTCGATGCCACGCGCCAGACCAGTGGACACCGGAATCACCGACTGAAACGCCGAACGGGTGCGGCGCAAATCTTCGTGGTGATAGGCGTCGATCACCGGCTGATCGTTCATCGCCGAGTGAATGGTGGTGATCGACACGTATTCCAGACCAATGGCCTGATCCAGCAGGCGCAACAGCGGCACGCCGCAGTTGGTGGTGCAGGACGCGTTGGACACCAGCAGCTCGTCGCCGGTCAGGCAATCCTGGTTCACGCCGTAGACGATGGTGGCGTCGACATCCGCCTCGCTGGCCATCGGCTGAGAAAACAGCACGCGCGGTGCACCGGCATCCAAAAAGCGCTGGCCGTCGACCCGAGTGTGGTAAGCGCCGGAGCACTCCAGCACCAGATCGACGCCCAACGACGCCCAATCGATGCCTTCGGGGGTGGCACTGCGCAGGACCTTCACGCAGTCGCCATTAATATGCAGACAATCGCCGTCGACCTTCACTTCACCGGGAAAACGCCCGTGAGTGGAGTCGAAGCGTGTCAGGTATTCGATGCTGGCCATGTCAGCCAAATCGTTGATCGCAACAATTTCAAACCCGGCCGCCGCCCCTCGCTCGAACAACGCACGCAAGACGCAACGACCAATCCGGCCGTAGCCGTTGAGTGCAACTTTGTAAGGACGCGGTTGAGGCATGGGGTTCTCGATGACGCTTGGGAATGTGGTCGCCAGGTCTGCCGCCTTCGCGGGCAAGCCTCGCTCCTACAGGTCTTCGGCTGACTTGGGAATTGGGGTTATCCCAATCCCGCAAAACAACGCAACCCCTTGTAGGAGCGAGGCTTGCCCGCGAAGACGTCAGCCCCGATAACGCAACGTCTGGATCAGTCTTCCAGCAGCTCTTCAGCCTGACCCAGGATGTTTTCCAGGGTGAAGCCGAACTCTTCGAACAAGGCTGGCGCAGGCGCCGACTCGCCGTAGGTGGTCATGCCGATGACGCGGCCTTCCAGGCCCACGTACTTGTACCAGTAGTCCGCATGGGCGGCTTCGATGGCGATACGAGCGCTGACCTGCAACGGCAGAACCGCTTGCTTGTAGCCGGCGTCCTGAGCATCGAACACGCTGGTGCAAGGCATCGAAACAACGCGCACCTTGCGACCTTGTTCGGTCAGCTTGTCGTAGGCCTGAACCGCCAGACCCACTTCGGAACCGGTGGAGATCAGGATCAACTCAGGCTCGCCTGCGCAATCCTTCAACACGTAACCGCCACGGGCGATGTCGGCGATCTGGTCGGCATCACGCTCCTGATGCTGCAGATTCTGACGCGAGAAGATCAGCGCCGAAGGGCCGTCCTTGCGTTCCAGCGCCAGTTTCCAGCACACAGCCGATTCAACGGCATCGGCTGGGCGCCAGGTGTCGAGGTTCGGCGTGCTGCGCAAGCTGGTCAGTTGCTCGATCGGCTGGTGAGTCGGCCCGTCTTCGCCCAGACCGATGGAGTCGTGGGTGTAGACAAACACAACACGCTTCTTCATCAGCGAGGCCATGCGCACTGCGTTGCGGGCGTATTCCATGAACATCAGGAAAGTCGCGCCGTAAGGCACCAGACCGCCGTGCAGAGACACGCCGTTCATGATCGCGCTCATGCCGAATTCGCGAACGCCGTAGTACATATAGTTGCCGCTGGCGTCTTCAGCCGAAACACCTTTGCAACCTTTCCACAGGGTCAGGTTGGAACCGGCCAGGTCAGCGGAGCCGCCCAGCAGTTCAGGCAACAGCGGGCCGTAGGCATTCAGTGCATTCTGGCTGGCTTTACGGCTGGCGATGGTTTCGCCCTTGGCGGCGACTTCAGCAATATAAGCAGAGGCTTTTTCGGCGAAGTCTTCCGGCAGGTCGCCGCTCAAACGACGAATCAGCTCGTTGGCCAACTCAGGGAACGCTGCAGAGTAGGCCGCGAAACGCTGATCCCATTCGGCTTCGGCCGCGCGACCGGTTTCCTTGGCGTCCCACTCGGCGTAGATGTTGGCCGGAATTTCGAACGGGCCGTAGTTCCAGTTCAGTGCCTTTCGGGTCAAGGCGATTTCCGCGTCACCCAGTGGGGCGCCATGGCAGTCTTCTTTGCCTTGCTTGTTCGGCGAACCGAAACCGATGGTGGTCTTGCAGCAGATCAGCGTCGGCAGCTCGCTTTTGCGCGCGGTGTCGATCGCGATCTTGATTTCTTCAGGGTCGTGACCGTCAACGTTGCGGATGACCTGCCAGTTGTAGGCTTCGAAACGCTTAGGCGTGTCATCGGTGAACCAGCCTTCGACTTCGCCGTCGATGGAGATGCCATTGTCATCGTAGAACGCGATCAGTTTACCCAGGCCCAACGTACCGGCCAGGGAGCCGACTTCGTGGGAAATGCCCTCCATCATGCAGCCATCACCCAGGAACACGTAGGTGTGGTGGTCGACGACGTTGTGGCCCGGACGGTTGAATTGCGCCGCCAGGACTTTTTCTGCCAGAGCAAAACCAACGGCGTTGGCCAGGCCTTGGCCCAGTGGACCGGTGGTAGTTTCAACGCCCGGGGTGTAGCCGAGTTCCGGGTGGCCCGGGGTGCGGCTGTGCAGCTGGCGGAAGTTCTTCAGGTCATCGATCGACAGATCGTAGCCGGTCAGGTGCAGCAGCGAGTAGATCAACATCGAGCCGTGACCGTTGGACAGCACGAAGCGGTCACGGTCGGCGAACGATGGATTGCTCGGGTTGTGCTTCAGGTAGTCACGCCAAAGTACTTCGGCGATATCCGCCATACCCATAGGGGCACCGGGATGGCCGCTGTTGGCTTTTTGCACGGCATCCATGCTGAGGGCACGAATGGCGTTGGCACGCTCACGACGGCTGGGCATCGCTGTTCTCCTGCGGGTTCTGAATCGAGAGTGAATAAAACGAAACGGAAAAAAGGCGAGCATTTTCCCTCACCGGGCCGCCTCGGGGCAATGACAGATAGTCATCTGAAGGCGTTTTTCCGGTGGATAAAGTCGCATTCGCCTGATGAAACCTTTCCGCTGACGATTTGTAGAGTGACCCTTTCCCCGAGAAGTGCCATCTATCGAGCAATATCAAAACTTTTTGATATTGCTCTTGCGGTGATTTCTGACCGTCACTAGACTGCTGGCCTTATGAATTTACGTGCACCCTCCATTCGACCTGACGATTGCGATGAGCTGGCGGCCCTGTGCAAGGCCGGCGGCGATCCTCTGCGTCTGAATGTATTGCGCGCGCTGGCCAACGATTCGTTCGGCGTGCTGGAACTGGCGCAGATCTTCGGCATCGGTCAGTCCGGCATGAGTCACCACCTCAAGGTGTTGTCCCAGGCCGATCTGGTGGCGACTCGCCGTGAAGGCAACGCGATTTTCTACCGCCGTGCCCTGCCCCACACCGACCTGCTGGGCGGCAAGCTGCACGCTGCGCTACTGGAAGAAGTGGATAACCTGACCCTGCCTGCCGAGGTGCAGTCGCGAATCGGTCAGGTCCATGGGCAACGAGCAGCGGCCAGCCAAGACTTTTTCTCACGGGTCGCGGAGAAGTTTCGCGCCCAGCAAGACTTGATCGCCGGCCTGCCGCAATACCGCGAAAGCGTGCTGGCGCTGCTCGACAAGCTGAGCTTCAGCGAAGGCGCCACGGCCATCGAAGTCGGCCCCGGAGACGGTGCATTTCTTCCGGAACTGGCGCGCCGCTTCACCCAGGTCACGGCGCTGGACAACAGCCCGGCGATGCTCGAACTGGCGCGTCAGGTCTGCGAACGTGAAACGCTGGCTAACGTCAGCCTGCAATTGGCCGATGCATTGAACGGTGTGAGCCTTCAAGCCGATTGCGTTGTACTGAACATGGTGCTGCACCATTTCGCCGCGCCGGCCGAAGCGCTCAAGCGCATGGCCGACTTGCTGCAACCAGGCGGTAGCCTGCTCGTGACAGAGTTATGTAGCCACAACCAGAGTTGGGCCAGGGAGGCCTGCGGTGATCTCTGGTTGGGGTTTGAACAGGACGATTTGGCCCGTTGGGCCACCGCTGCGGGACTCGTTCCCGGGGAAAGCCTCTATGTAGGCTTACGTAATGGTTTCCAGATCCAGGTTCGCCACTTTCAGCGACCGACTGGCGACACTCACCATCGGTAAATTCAGGAAAAAATCGAGATGAGCGAATACTCCCTCTTCACCTCCGAGTCCGTGTCTGAAGGGCATCCGGACAAAATCGCCGACCAGATTTCCGATGCGGTGCTGGACGCCATCATCGCTGAAGACAAGTTCGCCCGTGTAGCGGTCGAGACGCTGGTTAAAACCGGCGTGGCAATCATCGCGGGTGAAGTCACCACGTCGGCCTGGGTCGATCTGGAAGAGATCGTGCGTAGCGTCATTCTGGACATCGGCTACAACAGCTCCGATGTCGGCTTTGACGGCGCCACTTGCGGCGTGATGAACATCATCGGCAAGCAGTCTCCTGACATCAACCAAGGCGTCGACCGCGCCAAGCCTGAAGATCAAGGCGCCGGCGATCAGGGCCTGATGTTCGGCTACGCCAGCAACGAAACCGACGTGCTGATGCCAGCACCGATCACGTTCTCGCACCATCTGGTTCAGCGTCAGGCCGAAGCCCGTAAATCCGGCCTGCTGCCTTGGCTGCGCCCGGACGCCAAGTCGCAAGTGACTTGCCGTTACGAAGGCGGCAAGGTTGTCGGTATCGACGCCGTTGTACTGTCGACCCAGCACAACCCTGACGTGTCCTACAAAGACCTGCGCGAAGGCGTGATGGAACTGATCGTCAAGCACGTACTGCCTGCCGAACTGCTGAGCAAAGACACTCAGTTCCACATCAACCCGACCGGCCAGTTCATCATCGGCGGCCCGGTAGGCGATTGCGGCCTGACCGGTCGCAAGATCATCGTCGACAGCTACGGCGGCATGGCCCGTCACGGCGGCGGCGCGTTCTCCGGTAAAGATCCATCGAAGGTTGACCGCTCGGCCGCCTACGCGGGTCGTTACGTGGCCAAAAACATCGTGGCAGCCGGCCTGGCCGAGCGTTGCGAGATTCAGGTGTCCTACGCGATCGGTGTTGCTCAGCCGACTTCGATCTCGTTGAACACCTTCGGCACCGGCAAAATCAGCGACGACAAAATCGTCAAACTGGTTCGCGAAGTGTTCGACCTGCGTCCATACGCAATCACCACCATGCTCGACCTGCTGCACCCGATGTACCAGGAAACCGCTGCATACGGCCACTTCGGTCGTACCCCGGCCACCAAGACTGTGGGCGAAGACACGTTCACCACCTTCACTTGGGAAAAGACCGACCGCGCCGATTCCTTGCGCGCCGCTGCCGGCTTGTAAGACCTCCCCGGCGGTACCAAAAGCCTCGCACGGTTCGCCGTGCGGGGCTTTTTATTGTCCGCTGTCCGGATGCCGACACACGCTGAAAAACAGCCGGTCTGCTCATCCTGAAAATCCGTCCTAGCCTTCAAGCATTCCACTTGAGCAAGGACGCTCACGATGCTGCTCAACCTGCGCGTGTTTTTCGGTTTTCTACTGATAGCTTTCTGCCTGACCACCCACGCTGCCGAGTGCCCCAACTGGCTAGCCGCACGCGCCCTGGACGAAGTCACCTCTCTGCAAAAACAGATCGACCTCTGGGACGACAGCTATCACCGGGAAGGCCGCTCATTGGTCGCCGATGAACTCTACGATCAGTCCCGTGTGCGACTGACCGAATGGCGCACCTGTTTTGCCTTGGGCCAATCCGCGGAACCGTTACGCACCGCGGGCGGCACGATTGCTCACCCCATCGCCCACACCGGTCTGGAAAAACTCCACGAGGGGCGCGCCGTCGAAGCCTGGCTAAAAGGTCGGAGCGATGTCTGGATTCAGCCAAAAATAGACGGTGTGGCGGTGACGCTGATCTACCGCAAAGGCCTGCTGACTCAGGCAATCAGTCGCGGTGACGGGATAAATGGCCAGGACTGGACGACTTCGGCGCGCCAGATCGCCGCCATCCCTCAACGATTGCCACAACCGCAGGACCTGCTGTTGCAAGGTGAACTCTATTGGCGCCTGACCGACCACGTACAAGCCCAAGCCGGCAGCCTCCATGCACGCGCTACAGTGGCCGGTTTGATGGCCCGTAAAAAATTGAGCACTGAGCACGCCGCCGGGATCGGCCTGTTTGTCTGGGACTGGCCGCAAGGCCCGGCCAGTTTGCCCGCCCGCGTCGCGGCCCTGGATGAGTTGGGTTTCCCGAGCGCCGAACCTTACAGTCACTCGATCAAGGTATTCGCCGACGCCGAACGCTGGCGAGATCACTGGTATCGCTCGCCTCTGCCCTTCGCCAGTGATGGGATTGTCCTGCGCCAGGGTCAGCGTCCACTCGCCGAGCGCTGGCAGGCCAAACCGCCTTATTGGAGCGTCGCCTGGAAATACCCTTTTGCTCAGGCGCTGGCCGAGGTGCGCAAGGTCCACTTCAACATTGGACGGACCGGACGGATCACGCCGGTCCTGGAACTGATACCGGTAATGCTTGATGACCGGCAGATCAAACGAGTCAGCGTGAGCTCACTGCAACGCTGGGAAATGCTGGATGTCCGGCCTGGAGACCAGGTCGCCATCAGCCTGGCAGGCCTGACCATTCCAAGGCTCGACGGTGTCATGCTGCGCAGTACCGAACGTGCTGAATTGAGCGTACCGCTGGCTGAGGACTTTCATCATTTGAGTTGCTGGCAAACGACACCGGGGTGCGAAAGCCAATTCCTCGCCCGACTGACCTGGCTCAGCGGCAAGCAGGGACTGGCGTTGCCACATGTTGGCCCTGGCACTTGGGCGAAACTTTTCGAAACAGGCCGCCTGAACGGCCTGCTGGATTGGTTGACCCTCGATGCTCAAGAGCTTGCTAACATCAACGGTTTCGGCGAACGCAGCAGTGCTCGTCTTTTGAACAGCTTCAACAGTGCCCGGCAACGCCCATTCGCTCGCTGGCTCAAGGCCTTGGGTTTGCCACCGACCGGTCAGGCACGCCTCGCCAACTCATGGCAGGAACTGGCGCAACGAAGCACCGAACAATGGCAGGCAGAACCTGGCATCGGCCCGGGACGCGCAGCGCAGTTGAGTGCCTTTTTCCGCGACCCGCAGGTCCTGGCCTTGAGTGAAACATTACGTGTTGCCGGGATTGACGGTTTTTAACAACGGGTGATGCCACCAACCCGGAACCCAATGACGCCGCTGGGCTCAAACACCCCATCGCCACATCGACCCAATTGTCTTTTCACATGGAGCCTTTATGAAACTTCTTTCACCGTTCGCCCTGTTGACCCTTTGCAGCGTGATGGCCACTCCACTGATGGCCGCCGAAGAAGCTCCAGGGCTGACCGGCTGCGCCGCGAAGAAGCAGGGCATCATCAACCAGATTGAACTGGCCAAATCCCACGGTAATGCTGATCAGCAGGCTGGCCTTGAAACGGCCCTGAGCGAAGTCACCGCTCATTGCACCGACGCTTCGCTGAAGAAAGAACGGGAGAACAAAGCGCTCGACGCCAAGCACGAAGTCAGCACGCGTCAGGCTGATCTCGACAAGGCAATGAAGAAAGGCGACGCCGAGAAGATCAACAAGCGCAAAGACAAACTCGCCGAGTCCCGCAAGGAATTGCAGAACGCACTCGATGAGTTGGATAAGTAAGGATCAGTTCAGGACTGATCGTTCCCACGCTCTGCGTGGGAATGCCTCTAGGGACGCTCCGCGTCCAGTGGCGCGGAGCGTCACGGGCTGCATAGCCACGCAGAGCGAGGGAACGATCAACAAGTGAGAATCAATGATCCCGAAACTCTTTATGGCACGCACTACAGGCATCCTCGACTTTCTGCACTGCCGGGCCCAGGTTACTGGCCTTGTAAGGCTGAACCTTGCTGGCAATCACCAATTCACCGGTGGCGGCCTCAAGATTGCGGACCATTTCCTGGAAGCGTGCCTGCTGCTGCCACACATTGTCCTTGGCGCTGGTGTGATCTTCTTCGCGCACCTGCGGAAAATGTTTCCAGGGTTCATGGGACAACGCGTCGAGTTTCACGGCGCCATCAGCGAATTTCGGACCGTCAAATGGAATGCGACCACGCAACATGCCGCCCAGGTCTTCGCTGGTCTTGAGCATTTGCTTGAAGATTGCCTTGCGCTGGCCGAGCGGCGAGTTGGGGTCGACACCACCGCAGGCGGACAGCGTCAGGCAGGCCAGCAATACAACAGAAAGTCTTTTGAGAGTCATGGTGGCTTCAGGTCACGGGAAACGGCGACCAGTATCCTCGCGTCATCGGCAAAGACCAATAGCCCTATTATCAATACGGGTTGTTTGAGCGCATGGAGCACTCAGGCAACCAGCAAAGGAATTACTCCATGAACAGCCGTTTCAAGGCATGGCGTCACAACCTCGCCTGGACCCTTCCGATGGTGGCCGTGCTTGCGGGCTGCACCGGTGGCGACAACAACAAACCAAAAACCCACGCCCTGGCCACCTACTCCAGCGCCACGTGGGAAGCCCTTCCGACAGTGTCCGACAACGACCTGGTGGCCGGCTTCGGCTCGTGGCGCAGCGCTTGCACCCGACTCAAAGCCGACCCGGTCTGGGGCTCGACGTGTGCGGCTGCCGCCAACGTGCCGCAAACCGCCAACGATATTCGTGGCTTCCTCAAGCAGAACCTCGACGTCTACGGCCTGCGCGCCGCCAATGACAATCCCAACGGTTTGATCACCGGTTATTACGAGCCGGTCTACCCCGGCAGCCTGACCCAGACCGAAGCGGCGAACATCCCGGTGTATGGCGTACCCGAGGACATGATCATCGTCTCCCTGGACAGCATTTACCCGGAACTCAAAGGCAAACGCTTGCGTGGACGACTCGAAGGTCGCGTGCTCAAGCCTTACGACGATGCGGCAACGATTGAAACCAAAGGGGTCAAGGCACCGGTTGTTGCCTGGCTGACCGACCCGATGAATCTTCAATTTCTGCAAATTCAGGGCTCGGGCCGCATTCGACTCGACGACGGCCTTCAATTACGCATTGCGTATGCCGACCAGAACGGTCACCCCTATCGACCCATCGGCCGCTGGTTGGTCGATCAGGGAGAGCTGAAAAAAGAAGAGGTGACCATGGGCGCCATCAGCAATTGGGCAAAGGCCAATCCGATGCGCATTCCGGAACTGTTGGGCAGCAACCCCAGCTACGTGTTCTTCACCCGTAACCCGGACAGCAACGAAGGGCCTCGCGGCTCGCTGAACGTACCGCTGACCGCAGGTTATAGCGCGGCGGTTGATCGCAAAGTGATTCCTCTGGGCAGTCTGTTGTGGTTATCGACGACTAAACCGGACGGTACCGCACTGGTACGCCCGGTAGCCGCTCAAGACACCGGCGGCGCAATTGCCGGCGAAGTCCGTGCGGACCTGTTCTGGGGCACGGGCGATGCGGCCGGGCAACTGGCCGGCGACATGAAACAGCAGGGGCAGATCTGGATGCTCTGGCCTAAAGGCGCAGCCCTGCCTCAAGTGCCTCAGGTGACCGACAAGCTTTAAAGTCAAAAGATCGCTGGCTTCGCCAGCGATCTTTTGAGCTTGCTCTTAAACGGAAACCACAAAAAAACTGACGATCAACCCCATCCCCACCAACCACACCAGCGACCGCAAAATCGCCCAGTCCGCCAAGTAGCAAATGATGTACAGCAGCCTGCTGGTGATGAACAACACCGACAGCACATTGATCGTCACCAGTTCGGCATTACCGGCCAGGTGCGCAACGATCACCGCCGCCGCGAACGCGGGAGTCACTTCAAAACTGTTCAGATGCGCCGCATACGCGCGTCGACCCAAACCATTCAGTGACTCGAGAAAGTCACGGGGGTCATGGTTGTCTTTCGGCCTGAACCCGCCACTGACCCTGGCGATGCCCGTGCAGAGATAGGGCAGGAAAATCGCGATCAAAATGCACCACAGAGCAACCGTCATAACGCAATCCCTTCTTCAAGTTTCAAGAGTCGAGCTCCAGTCAAAACTTCATCACCAGCATGCCGATCAGCACCAGCCCACAGGCTAAGAGCCGAGGTCTGCCAAAAGGTTCTTTCAGGTAACGCATGCCGAACAGCACCACCAGAATCACGCTGATCTCGCGCAATGCCGCCGCTTCGGCAATCGAGCCCAGCTGCATGGCCCACAGCACCAGAGCGTAGCTGAACAACACGCAAAACCCGACTGCCAACCCCAATCGCCACTGCTCACGCCAGAACAACATGAAAGCCGGTCGCTTACGCACCAGAGCCAGTAACGGGAACGGCCAGGCGCTGAGCAACGTGACCCACACCAGGTAATCCAGCGGATGCGACCAGCGTCGCAACGCCTGGCCGTCGATGAAGGTGTAGCAGCCGATGCACAGACCGATCAACGCCACCACCGGCAGCATCGACCACGGCAAACGCGCACCGCCACCGCCCTGCCAGAGCAGGCAAAGCATGCCGAACGGAATCAGCAGAATCCCGAAGATCTGCTGGCTCGTCAGCACTTCGCCGGCAAAAATCAGCGTCAGTGCCAGCACCACCAGCGGCGACAAGCCACGCATCAGCGGGTAGACCAACCCGAGGTCGCCGACGCGGTACGCCTGGATCAGCAGATAGCGATAGAGCAACTCGAACGCCGCCGACGCCAGAATCCACGGCCAGATTTCCAGAGGCGGCACGTTCACGAACGGCAGCATCACCGCGACAAACAACATCGCCACGCTGTCCATGCAGGCCACCACCAACAATCGTTCCGCACTGAATTTGATCAGGGTATTCCACGCCGCGTGCAACAGCGCCGCGACTAACACCAGTGCTGTGGCAAGCACGGCACACTCCTTTATATATTTTTGTTCCCTGCGGGAAGCGCCCAGATAATTGATTCGCCATATGTCAGCAGCTGTTTATACTGCAAGCGACCACGCCGCACTCAGTTGCGCACAGACTAATTCCAATAATTTCTGCCACCGCCCGCTCTCGTCGAGAACGGGCGTCGGCCTGCGTATGCCTGATCAGAGCGTCAGGACTATCGCCAGAGACCTTGCGCATGCCACTCGCCTTGCTTGCCCTCGCTGTTGCCGCATTCGGCATCGGCACCACTGAATTCGTCATCATGGGTTTGCTGCCCGATGTCGCCCGCGACCTCGCCGTGAGCATTCCCCACGCTGGCTTGCTAATCACCGGCTACGCACTGGGCGTGGTGTTCGGTGCGCCGATCCTCGCGGTCGGCACCGCCAACATGCCGCGCAAAGCCACGTTGCTGGGCATGACGCTGATGTTCATCCTCGGCAACATCCTCTGCGCTCTGGCACCGAACTACGCCACGCTGATGGCCGCGCGGGTCATTACGGCCCTGTGCCACGGTGCGTTCTTCGGCATCGGGTCGGTGGTCGCCGCCAGTTTGGTGGCACCCAACAAACGCGCCCAGGCGATTGCGCTGATGTTCACCGGCCTGACCCTGGCCAACGTGCTGGGCGTGCCATTGGGCACCGCGCTCGGACAATACGCTGGCTGGCGGTCGACGTTCTGGGCGGTGTCGGTGATCGGCGTGATTGCCGCGATCGCGCAGTGGGTCTGGTTGCCGAAGGACATCGCCATGGACAAGGCCAACCTGGCCAGCGAATTCAAAGTGCTGGGCAAAGTGAATGTGTTGCTGGCGTTGGGCATGAGCGTGCTGGCGTCAACTAGCCTGTTCAGCGTCTTCACCTACATTGCCCCCATCCTGCAAGACATCACCGGCGTCAGCCCGCATGGCGTAACCATCATGTTGTTGTTATTGGGTGTGGGGTTGACCGCGGGCAGCATGCTCGGTGGTCGACTGGCGGACAGTCGTTTGCTGCCTTCACTGGTCGGCATGGCGCTGGCCGTGCTGGTCGTGCTGGCCGCGTTCACACAGACCAGCCACTCGGTCATTCCAGCCGCGATCACGCTGGTGTTGTGGGGCATCTTCGCCTTTGCCCTGTGCCCGATTTTGCAACTGCTGATCATCGATCAGGCCCATGAAGCGCCGAATCTGGGTTCAACGTTGAACCAGAGCGCGTTCAACCTCGGCAACGCCGCCGGTGCGTGGGTAGGTGGGTTGGTTGTCGCCAGCGGCGCGGATCTGGCGGACTTGCCGTGGACCGGCGCGCTGATCAGTGGGCTGACGGTGGCGACGGCGGTTTTCTACATCTATCTGCAACGTCGTGGGGCGGGAGTGGTCAATGTGTCTGGCTGATGAGTCCGGTCCTTTCTCTAACAAAGATTTCAAACTTATTACTTTTTGCTCTCCTGCGGATCGGGCTCCGGGCCTTGATCCGCAGTCTGCTTCGGCGGCCCGCTCTCGCTGCGAATCTGCGCATGGCTGATCAGCGCGAAGATGAAGCTGCCGCCGATGATGTTCCCCGCCAGCGTCGGCCCGGCGAACACCAGCCAGAAATCCTTCCACGGCAACTCGCCGGCGAACACCAGATACGAGACCTCGGCGGAGCCAACCACGATGTGGGTGAAATCCCCCAGCGCCATGAGGTACGTGATGAGGATGATGATCCACATCTTGGCACTCTCCATGGACGGAATCATCCAGACCATGGTGGCGATCATCCAGCCCGACACAATGCCTTTGGCGAACATCTGGCTGGCACTGTTCTCCATGATCTTGCGCCCGATATCGAGGAAGGCCAGGTCGGTCTTGCTGTCGAAAATCGGCAGATGCAGCATCACATATGCCACCAGCAACGTGCCGCAGAGGTTGCCCACCAGCACCACCGACCACAGGCGCAGCAACCGTCCGAAATTGTTCAGCGTGGGCTTGGTCATGACCGGCAGCACAGCCGTCAACGTGTTTTCCGTGAACAATTGCTGACGGGCGAGAATGACCGCAAGAAACCCCGCGCAGTAACCAAAACTGGCGATCACCTTGAAGCCTTCGCCGTCCGGCAGACGGGAATTGAGCAGTCCCATGGCCATCAGCGACAGGCCCATGGTCAGGCCGGCCGCGAGCGCCGACCACCATAGCGCGGCAACGCTGCGTTCAAGCTCCTGATCGCCCTGAGTGCGGATAATTTCATGCAGAACAGCAGCGCGCGGGGGCTGGCTCTTGTCGACGTCGTGCTTCTCTTGCGCCGAGAGGTTCGGGGTTTTGCCGTCTTTTTGCGTGTCCATATAGCTCCGGAACCTGTGGCGTGTCATGTAGGTACGACACGCGCGGTTCGGAGCTGTTCACTGACCCTCAGCAGATCGTTCCCCCACTCTGCGTGGGAATGCCTCAATGGACGCTCTGCGTCCGATCTTGGGACGCGGAGCTTCCCGGGCTGCATTCCCACGCAGAGCGTGGGAACGATCAGTGCGCGTTATTCGTGAATGCCATCATCCTTGAACTGGTCTTGGACGTACTTGATCTCGGTCCGGCCGTGCGGTGCAGGCAAGCCGTCTTCACCCAGATTGACGAAGACAATCTTCTCCACCGTCAGGATGCTTTTGCGGGTGATCTTGTTACGCACTTCACACTTGAGGGTGATTGAAGTGCGACCGAACTCGGTGGCGGTGATGCCCAGTTCGATGATGTCGCCCTGGCGCGAGGCGCTGACGAAGTTGATCTCTGAAATGTACTTGGTCACCACACGCTGATTGCCCAACTGGACGATGGCGTAGATCGCCGCTTCTTCGTCGAGCCAGCGCAACAGGCTGCCGCCGAACAGCGTACCGTTGGGGTTGAGGTCTTCGGGTTTTACCCATTTGCGGGTGTGGAAATTCATATTCACTCCTGACCGTCTTGCCAATTGATGCTGGCCATCATGGCAGAGCCCAACCTCGAGCTCTATCAAGCATCGACTATGGCCTCGATAACCGTTCAGACATTGACCAACAGAAACGCTTTGGAAGTATCGCTCACACGGCTATAATCGCCACCGTTTCAAAACGGTCATCTTCGGTTGATACCGTTTTCCCGCCACCTGTCCGAGGGGCGCTGCAGCAGGTTCGACCTGTCAGGCTCGGATGGGGCGTTGCTTGACCGTTATCGGTCAGACACTAAACGCACAACGGCGCCCATTCGCATACATTACGAATGGAGGCTCATCATGAGCGCTGTTATCACGCCTGCAGATTTTACCGATTACAAAGTGGCCGACATGTCCCTGGCTGCCTGGGGCCGTCGCGAAACCATCATCGCCGAATCCGAAATGCCGGCCCTGATGGGTCTGCGCCGCAAGTACGCCGGTGAGCTGCCGCTCGAAGGCGCCAAGATCCTCGGCTGCATCCACATGACCATTCAGACTGCCGTGCTGATCGAAACCCTGGTTGCCCTGGGTGCCGAAGTACGCTGGTCGTCCTGCAACATTTTCTCGACTCAAGACCAGGCCGCTGCTGCTATCGCCGCTGCCGGCATCGCGGTTTACGCCTGGAAAGGCGAAACCGAACAAGAGTACGAGTGGTGCCTGGAGCAAACCATCCTCAAGGATGGCGCGCCTTGGGATGCCAACATGATCCTCGACGACGGCGGCGACCTGACCGAGCTGCTGCACAAGAAATACCCGGCGATCCTGGACCGCGTCCACGGCGTCACCGAAGAAACCACCACGGGCGTTCACCGCCTGCTGGACATGCTGGCCAAGGGCGAGCTGAAAATCCCGGCCATCAACGTCAACGACTCGGTGACCAAGAGCAAGAACGACAACAAATACGGCTGCCGTCACAGCCTGAACGACGCGATCAAGCGCGGTACCGACCACCTGCTGTCCGGCAAGCAAGCACTGGTCATCGGTTACGGTGACGTGGGCAAGGGTTCGGCCCAGTCCCTGCGTCAGGAAGGCATGATCGTTAAAGTCTCCGAAGTCGATCCGATCTGCGCCATGCAAGCCTGCATGGACGGTTACGAGCTGGTTTCGCCGTTCATCGACGGTATCAACAACGGTACTGAAGCAAGCATCGACAAAGCGCTGCTGGGCAAGATCGACCTGATTGTGACCACCACCGGCAACGTCAACGTTTGCGACGCAAACATGCTCAAAGCCCTGAAGAAGCGTGCTGTTGTCTGCAACATCGGCCACTTCGACAACGAAATCGACACCGCTTTCATGCGCAAAAGCTGGGCATGGGAAGAAGTGAAGCCACAGGTTCACAAGATTCACCGTACCGGCCCTGGCGCATTTGACGCTCAGAACGACGACTACCTGATCCTGCTGGCCGAAGGCCGTCTGGTTAACCTGGGTAACGCCACCGGCCACCCAAGCCGCATCATGGACGGTTCGTTCGCCAACCAGGTTCTGGCACAGATCTTCCTGTTCGGCCAGAAGTACGCCGACCTGTCGCCAGCCCAGAAAGCCGAGCGTCTGACCGTTGAAGTACTGCCGAAGAAACTCGACGAAGAAGTGGCCCTGGAAATGGTCCGCGGTTTCGGCGGCGTAGTGACTCAACTGACCAAGACTCAGGCCGACTACATCGGCGTGACCGTCGAAGGTCCGTTCAAGCCACACGCTTACCGCTACTGATTGGACCCGGCGGGCTTTGCGCCCGCCGATCCTGACCAGGCGGACCGACCATCACCGGTTCGCCTTTTGCGATTGCAAAGGGTATTCCCATGTCCCAAGACCGTCGCTACAGCTTTGAGTTCTTCCCTACGAAGACCGACGCTGGGCATGAAAAACTGCTCGCCACTGCCCGTCAGCTGGCCACGTACAACCCCGATTTCTTCTCCTGCACTTATGGCGCTGGCGGTTCGACGCGTGATCGCACGCTCAACACCGTGTTGCAGCTCGAAAGCGAAGTCAAAGTCGCTGCCGCACCACATTTGTCCTGCGTTGGCGACAGCAAGGACGATTTGCGCGGCCTGCTGACCCAATACAAGGCAGCCGGCATCAAGCGAATCGTTGCCCTGCGCGGTGACCTGCCTTCGGGCATGGGCATGGCCAGTGGCGAAATGCGCCACGCCAATGACCTGGTTGAATTCATTCGTGAAGAAACCGGCGATCATTTCCACATCGAAGTCGCCGCTTACCCGGAAATGCATCCGCAAGCGCGCAATTTCGAAGACGATCTGCTCAACTTCGTGCGCAAGGCCAACGCTGGCGCCGACAGTGCGATCACCCAGTACTTCTTCAACGCCGACAGCTACTTCTACTTCGTCGAGCGTGTACGGGCGATGGGCGTGAACATCCCGATCGTTCCGGGGATCATGCCGATCACCAACTACAGCAAGCTGGCGCGTTTCTCCGATGCCTGCGGTGCGGAAATCCCGCGCTGGATCCGCAAGCAGCTGGAAGCCTACGGCGATGACACCCAGAGCATTCAAGGCTTTGGTGAGCAAGTCATCACCCAGATGTGCGAACGCTTGCTGCAGGGTGGCGCTCCAGGGCTGCACTTCTACACGCTGAACCAGGCCGAACCGAGCCTGGCGGTGTGGAACAATTTGAAGTTGCCGCGCTAAAAGTCGTTAAAGCAAGACCAAATGATCGCAGCCTTCGGCAGTGCCTACAGGGAAATACGGACCTTTGTACGAGCTGCCGAAGGCTGCGATTTTTTGTTTTTAACGCACTTTTATTGTGCAGCAACACCTGGAGTTA
The DNA here is from genome assembly GCF_054898165.1 of Pseudomonas sp. Hz4. Classification (NCBI taxonomy): domain Bacteria; kingdom Pseudomonadati; phylum Pseudomonadota; class Gammaproteobacteria; order Pseudomonadales; family Pseudomonadaceae; genus Pseudomonas; species Pseudomonas sp. Hz4. Next base: position 5,723,598 of record NZ_CM142719.1, read on the forward strand.
GAGCTTGTAGATCCCGTTTCTGGCTCTTTGGCGTTTCTCGTCGTAATCTCAAGCCATGCCTTTGATCACGCAGATACTGACCCTGTTTCTTTTGACTTGCCTGAGTCTTGCCGCTCGGGGCGAGAAGCTGCGCATTGTCACCGAACCCTGGGCGCCGTACGTGTATGAGGAAAACGGCAAATCCCTGGGGCTGGACTACGAAACCACAGCGATTGTCTTCAAGCGCCTGGGGATCGAAGTCGAGTGGCAGTTCCTGCCGTGGAAGCGCTGCCTGTCGATGCTCGAAACAGGCCAGGCGGATGGCGCGCTTGATATTTTTCACAGCGCGGAACGCGACGCTACGCTGCTCTACCCGAGCGAACCGCTCTCTGAAGTCGAATTCGTGATGTTTTACGCCAATGAGCGCCCGCATCCGTTTCAGACTCTGGACGATCTGAAAGGCCTGACCATCGGCACCTCCCCGGGTTATCTGTACAGCCGGGACTTTCGCGAATCGACTCTGTTCACCCATGAACCGGCGCCGACCCATGAAGCCAACTTCGGCAAACTGGTGCGCGGGCGGATCGATCTGCTGATCACCGACCGCCGGGTGGGTCAGCACTTGCTCGACGAATTGGGCATCCGCGACAAGATTACCGAAAACCCGACCGTCATCAGCCACCAGAGCCAGTTCCTGGCGGTGCGCCGCAACGCGGGCATGGACTTGTTGGTGCAGCGTTTCGGCGCCGAGCTCAAACGCTTCAAGCGCGAGCCTGCGTACACAGAATTGAGCGCCCGTTATGGTGCCAGTCCGCCAGCCGAGATAAAAACCACCCGAGCCACCGCCGCCAGCGGAAAAACCGTTGAGCAGCAGGAAAGCGGCGCGCAGTGATTGCTCTGTTATACTCCGGCCTTTCCGCCAGGCTCACGCCCGGACGCTCGGACTTGTTCAAGGCATCTCGACACCGCTACAGCGCAGCTTTTCAGCCCGCGCGAGCACTCCAGACGAGCTTTCAAGGCCCAGCAGGACCGGACGGGATTGCGTTCCTCTTAAACGCCATTCGCGCCAGGCAAGACTCCCATTGGGCCAAGCCCTAACTAAAACAGGATTACTCATGTCCTTTGCTTCCCTCGGTCTCTCCGAGGCTTTAGTCCGCGCCATCGAGGCAGCGGGCTATACCGAGCCTACTCCGGTGCAACAGCGGGCCATTCCCGCCGTGTTGCAAGGTCGCGACTTGATGGTCGCGGCTCAGACAGGTACTGGTAAAACCGGCGGCTTCGCCCTTCCGATTCTGGAGCGGTTGTTCCCCAACGGTCACCCGGACAAATCCCAGCGTCACGGCCCGCGCCAACCGCGCGTACTGGTCCTGACCCCTACTCGCGAACTCGCGGCTCAAGTACACGAGAGCTTCAAGGTTTATGCCCGTGACCTGAAGTTCGTCAGCGCTTGCATTTTCGGCGGCGTCGGCATGAACCCGCAGGTTCAGGCCATGTCCCGTGGTGTTGACGTGCTGGTGGCCTGCCCTGGCCGTCTGCTTGACCTCGCCGGCCAAGGCAGCGTCGATTTGTCCCACGTGGAAATCCTCGTGTTGGACGAAGCCGACCGCATGCTCGACATGGGCTTCGTCCATGACGTGAAAAAGGTCCTCGCCCGTCTGCCGAGCAAACGCCAGAACCTGCTGTTCTCGGCGACTTTCTCCAAAGACATCACCGACCTCGCCGGCAAGCTGCTGCACAACCCGGAACGCATCGAAGTCACGCCGCCGAACACCACGGTCGAGCGTATCGAACAGCGCGTATTCCGCCTGGCCGCCAGCCACAAGCGTTCGTTGCTGGCGCACTTGATCACCGCTGGCGCCTGGGAACAGGTTCTGGTGTTCACCCGCACCAAGCACGGCGCCAACCGTCTGGCCGAGTACCTGGACAAACACGGCCTGAGCGCCGTCGCGATCCACGGCAACAAGAGCCAGAACGCCCGCACCAAAGCCCTGGCCGACTTCAAGGCTGGCGAAGTGCGCATCCTGGTCGCCACCGACATCGCCGCTCGCGGCCTGGACATCGATCAGTTGCCACACGTGGTCAACTTCGAACTGCCAAACGTCGACGAAGATTACGTTCACCGTATCGGCCGTACTGGCCGCGCCGGTCGTTCGGGTGAGGCGATCTCGCTGGTGGCTCCGGACGAAGAAAAGCTGCTGAAAAGCATCGAACGCATGACCAAGCAGAAGATTGCCGACGGCAACCTGATGGGCTTCGATTCCAGCGCTGTAGAGGCCGAGAAACCAGAAGTTCGCGAGCGTCCGGATGTGCGCAACCCGCGCACCCCACGTGGCCCGCGCGGCGACGGTCCGAACGGCAGCGGCGGCGGTGGCGGTCGTAAAGACAAAGGCAAGGACAAGGGCGGCAAGGAAAAACCTGCTGCCACTGGCCGTGGTGATCGCCCGGCGCGTGAACACAAGCCACGCGAAGGCACCCCGGCTCGCGAGCAACAGCGCCCGGCTCCTCGCGCCGCTGCTGACCGTGCTCCGGACGAGTTTCTGGACGACGACGTTGATAACTTCGGTAACCGCGCCGACTACGTGCCACAGCCCAAACCCGCTCAAGGCCGTGGCCGCCGTCCGAGTGCTCCGGCACAAGGCTCGGCCGCAGGCGCCGGCGCAGGTGCTCCGCGCACCGGCGGCAAGCCTCAGGGTCGCCAAAGCGGCCCGCGCAGCAGCGATGGCGCCACCACTGGCACGCCGCCGGCCAAGCGCAGCGGTCCACGCAACGGCGCTCCACGTGACGGCCAGGCCCGTCGCGAAGAGTCCCGCAACCGCCGCCCGGCCAGCACCGACGATCAGCCGCGTGCGGAGCCGGCCGTGCAAAACCCGCGCGGTCCGGCACCGAAGATCATTCACAAGGAGTCGAAAACCGATCGTTTTCCGACACCTGAGCAACTGGATCAACTGCCAGGTCGCCCTCGCGGTGAAAAACCAGCCTTGCTGACCCGCAATCGCTGATTTAACGCAGTAACAAAAAATGCCCCTGATCGCGAGATCAGGGGCATTTTGTTTTAGCGGCGAAAATTACTTCGCTTTGACACCTTCAAACGAAACATACAACTCTACTGCGTCTGACTGAGGGCCCAGGTCTTTCTGCTTGCCGAAATCAGAGCGCTTGATGCTGGTGGTGCCTTCGAAGCCGGCACGGTAGCCGCCCCATGGATCCTTGCCTTCACCCAGGAAAGTGGCTTTGACCACGATTGGCTTGGTCACGCCCAACAGCGTCAGGTCGCCGGTTACGTCGGCAGTGTCTTTGCCAGCGGCGTTTTTGCCGGTGGATTTGACGCTGGTGGAGACGAACTTGGCGTCCGCGAATTTGCCCACGTTCAGGAAGTCACCGCTGGCGATGTGCTTGTCACGTTCAGCGTGGTTGGTGAACACGCTGGCGGTTTTGACATTGAACTCGAGCTTGCTGTCCTCTGGCTTGGCAGCGTCGAAGCTGAACTTGCCGTCGATGTCCTTGAAGGTACCGGTGATGAAGCTGTAGCCCAGGTGGCTGATCTTGAAGTCAACGAAGGCATGTTGGCCTTCTTTGTCGACGACGTAGTCAGCCGCCATCACGTTGGCGGACAGCAGGGCCGAACCGATGGCCAGAGCAGCGAGGGTCTTTTTCAACATGCTTTCTATTCCTATGGAGTCGAGGTTGAACTTCATGCTTTGCGGCCCAGCATTCGCGCCAGGGTCGCATCACGATCGATAAAGTGGTGTTTCAGTGCTGCCAACGCATGGAGGCCGGAAAAAACTACCAGCACCCACGCCAGATACAGATGAATCACACCAGCGGTGTCTGCCTGGTCCGGTAGTCCGGAAACCAATGCAGGGACTTCAAACAGGCCAAACACCGGAATCCCGACACCTTCTGCGGTGGAAATCAGGTAACCGGCAATCATCACAGCGGACAGAGTGAGGTACAGGAACGAATGGCCGAACTTGGCGCCAAGGTGCGTCATGCGGCTATAGCTTTGCAGTGCCGGTGGCGGTGGGCTGATAAAGCGCCACAAAACCCGTAGAACCATGACGGCTAACAGCACCAGACCAATACTTTTGTGCAAGTCCGGCGCGTCTTTGCGCCAGACGCTGTAATAGTCGAGACCGACCATCCACAAGCCCAACGCAAACAGACCGAAGACCGCCAGTGCCACACCCCAGTGCATGAAAATGCTGACCCAACCGTAGCGCGAAGAAGAGTTACGTAGCTGCATTGCCAAATCCTGTGAGAACTGCGACCAAGACTATCGAGTTATCTATCGAATTAAAGCGGAAAATTTCGCTTTGAAATATCGAGAAATACGATCAAGAGTCTGAAATGGATGAGTTAAGGAAAGATTAAAGAGCCCTGTGTAAAAAAAGAAGTCCAACTAAAGAACACCGCCGCCAAGATGTATTCAATTCTTAATATTGGTTTTCTTCGGGCATAAAAAAACGCGACATTTCTGCCGCGTTTCTTCAATCCCAAGCTTACTGCGCTTTGGTATCTGTTGCCGGAGTCGCAGCGGGCTTGGCTGCAGGCTTCTTAGCCGGTTCAGCTTTCTTCGCCGGCGCTTTTGCCAGAGCCTTTTTGGCCTCGGTTTTGGCTGCAGGCTTTTTCACCGGGGCTTTTTTGGCCGGCTCGGCTTTCACCAGTACCGCTGGCTTAGGCACTTCGACCGGCGCTGGGGTCGGGGTTGGCGTCGGCGTTGGAGTCGGTGCAGGAGCAACCGGAGCCACTGGCGCTGGCGCCTTGACCGGTTCCGGTTTGTCGTCAGAACCACCAAACAGGTTGGTGAAGAAGTTACCTTTCTTTGCCGCCGCTGCGCCGGCTACCGCAGCGGTCGCCGCCGGTACAACCTTCACAGGTTCAAACGACTTGCCGGCCGCCAGGTCTTCTACCTGACTGGCTGCACGCTGACCGGTGCGAAGTGCGCCTTCCAGCGTGCCTGGGTACAACGTGTCAGTGTGTTCGCCGGCAAAGGCTACACGCTGAATCGGACGTTCCCACAGGCGCCAGTACTTGCTGATCTGGCCAGGGCCGAACGCCAGGTATGCGCCGCCCATGGATGGGTCGGTGCTGTAGCGGCGGATTTCATAACCGGTGAACGAACCGCGTGCCTGTGGATAAAAGGTGTGCAGACGGATCAGCACCTGATCGACCATCTGCTTGTCGCCGAAGGCCTGCATCACGCGCGCATTGTCGCCGGACAGGTTGATCACCACGTTGGCGCCGCCCTTCAGAGCCGGCTCAACCCACAACATGCCCAGACCAGTGTTGCTGTAAATCTCACCGGTCATGCGTGCCTTGCTTTCCCATACCGGAGACTTGAACTTCAGCATGATCTGGTCACGCCAACCGTAGTTGGTGCCCTTGATCGCGCCCATGTGCTGGGTATCCAGTGACGGGGTCATCTGGATCTTGTTCAGTGCGCGCAATGGCACGGCCACGACGACGTAGTCCGCCTGATAGCCAACGCTGCCGACTTTGACGGTGACGCCGTCCTTGTCTTGGGTGATAGCCGAGACAGGGGAGCTGGTCTTGATGGTTTTCAGCTGTTTGACGAAGGCCTGAGCCAACACCGGGCTACCGCCGAGCAGACGCGAAGCGCGCAGGTCACGGTCGGCAACGCCACGATAAACGCGACTCTGCTGTGCGAAGTACAGCAGCGACAGGCGCGATGGTTCGTCATAACGGGTACGAATCTGCTGATTCACCAGCTGACGTGCCGTGGCCGGCAAATTCAGACGGTCGAGCCAGTTGGCCACGTTGATCTGGTCCAGCGCGAACAGCGTGCTGTTGGCCGCCGGGTTCTGCGGGTCTTCGATCGAGCGCGCCAGATCGTCCAGGGTCTTTTCGTAGCGCTTGAGCGCGTCGCTGGTGGCCGGTTGCTTGGTTGCCAGATCAGCGGCAGTGAAATACTCACCGTCAATCAGATAGCCCGGGGTCCGCACGAACTCAGGGGCTGGCGTGGTGCTTAACTTGAAGGTCGAGACGTACTTGTTCAGAACCGGTTGGGTCTTATCGTTGCCGATCCACTCACTGGTGGCCATGCCGGAGCGACCGCCCATACTCGGTTTGGCTTCGAGCAGGGTCACCTGCCAGCCTTTGTTTTGCAGTTCGTAAGCAGCGGTGAGGCCAGACAGCCCTCCCCCGATCACGATCGCCGTTTTATCCTTGGCCAGCGCAGACACGCTGAACAGCCCTAACATCACCAGCGCACAGGCGCGCAGCCAACCAGCAGACATTCAGCGAACTCCGGAAATACACGTAGGGAAAAGCGGTTTTGCGAGCCAGACGACTCAAAGAACCGCGAAGAATACGTCAGCCATCAAAAGGCCGCCAGCGACGTCGACCGTCCTATACAAAGTAGCTCAATCCACGCAATGGGTTGTCCCCACGCCACGCATTGCATAGGCTTGCGCGATTGTTTGCCCGCGCACCAAGCGTGCCGCCTCGAGGAGACTGAAAATGGGCCTGAATAATCAGTGGATGCAACGCGATCTCGCGGTGTTGTGGCATCCCTGCACCCAGATGAAAGACCACGAACAGCTGCCGCTGATCCCGATCAAGCGCGGTGAAGGCGTGTGGCTGGAAGACTTCGAAGGCAAACGCTACCTCGACGCCGTCAGTTCTTGGTGGGTCAATGTATTCGGCCACGCCAACCCGCGGATCAACCAGCGCATCAAGGACCAGGTCGATCAACTGGAACACGTGATCCTCGCCGGTTTCAGTCATCAGCCAGTGATCGAGTTGTCCGAGCGCCTGGTGAAAATGACGCCGGAAGGCCTGACACGGTGCTTCTACGCCGATAACGGCTCGTCCTGCATCGAAGTCGCGCTGAAAATGAGCTTTCACTATTGGCTCAACCGCGGCCAGCCGGACAAGAAGCGCTTTGTCACCCTGACCAACAGCTACCACGGCGAGACCATGGCCGCGATGTCGGTGGGCGACGTGCCGCTGTTCACCGAAACCTACAAGGCCCTGTTGCTGGACACCATCAAGGTGCCGAGCCCCGATTGCTACCATCGTCCCGAGGGCATGAGCTGGGAAGAACACTCGCGCAACCTGTTCGCCGCCATGGAACAGACCCTGGCCGAGCATCATGACACCGTGGCCGCGGTGATCGTCGAGCCGCTGATCCAGGGCGCTGGCGGCATGCGCATGTACCACCCGGTGTATCTCAAACTGCTGCGCGAAGCCTGCGACCGCTATGGCGTGCACTTGATCCACGACGAAATCGCCGTCGGCTTCGGCCGCACCGGGACGATGTTCGCCTGCGAACAGGCCGGCATCCGCCCGGACTTCCTCTGCCTGTCCAAGGCCCTGACCGGTGGTTACTTGCCGCTGGCGGCCTGCGTGACGACGGAAGATGTCTACAGCGCGTTCTACGACGACTACCCGACCTTGCGCGCCTTCCTGCATTCCCACAGCTACACCGGCAATCCTCTGGCGTGCGCAGCAGCCTTGGCGACGCTGGATATCTTCGAAGAAGACAACGTCATCGAGAACAACAAGGCCCTGGCCCAGCGCATGGCCAGCGCCACCGCGCACCTGGCCGATCACCCGAACGTTTCGGAAGTGCGTCAGACCGGCATGGTGCTCGCCATCGAGATGGTCAAGGACAAGGCCAGCAAAGAAGCGTATCCGTGGCAGGAACGTCGCGGCTTGAAGGTGTTCCAGCATGCGTTGGAGCGTGGTGCTTTACTCCGACCGCTGGGCAGCGTGGTGTACTTCCTGCCGCCCTACGTGATCACGCCTGAACAGATCGACTTTCTGGCCGAAGTGGCCAGCGAAGGCATCGACATCGCGACCCGTGAAAGCGTCAGCGTGTCGGTGCCGAAGGATTTTCATCCGGGATTCCGCGATCCGGGCTGATTGAATAGCGCTCGTTCCCACGCTCTGCGTGGGAATGCAGCCAGGGACGCTCTGCGTCCCAAAAAGCGGACGCGGAGCGTCCTGTGAGGCATTCCCACGCAGAGCGTGGGAACGATCAAATTAAAGAGAATCCGCATGAGACTGTCCCGCTTCTATATCGACGCCCCCTTGAGCACTGGCGAACACGAGTTGCCCGAGGCCCAGGCCCATTACATCAGCCGCGTTCTGCGCATGGCCGAGGGCGATGCGCTGCAACTGTTCGACGGTTCGGGCCATGAGTTTCGCGCCACGCTGGTGGAGGTCGGCAAGAAGCGCGTGGTCGTGCAGATCGATGAAAGCTTCGCCGGGCAGGTCGAATCGCCCTTGCAGATCCATCTCGGCCAAGGCTTGTCCCGTGGCGAGCGGATGGATTGGGCGATTCAGAAAGCCACCGAACTGGGCGTCACAGAAATCACCCCGATCTTCAGCGACCGCTGCGAAGTCCGGCTGAAGGACGAGCGCGCCGACAAACGCCTGATGCACTGGCGCCAAGTGGCGATCAGCGCTTGCGAGCAATGCGGGCGTTCACGGGTGCCGGTGATTCATCCACCGCTGCTGCTGGCGGACTGGTTGAAGCAGACTCAAGCAGAATTGAAGTTGGTGCTGCACCCAGTGGCCGAGCCACTGGTGAGCCATGCGAAGCCAGAGACTTTGGCGTTCCTGATTGGCCCGGAAGGCGGGTTGTCAGATGCTGAGGTTGATCAGGCCAAAAGTGCCGGGTTCCATGCCGCCCGGCTCGGGCCTCGGGTGTTGCGCACCGAGACCGCGCCGGTGGTTGCATTAGCGGTTGCCCAACAGCTTTGGGGTGACTTCTAGGGCCCTGTGGCGAGGGGATTTATCCCCGTTGGACTGCGCAGCAGTTCTATTTTTGGGACCGCTTCGCAGTCCAACGGGGATGAATCCCCTCGCCACGGGTCTAGAGGACGTAGAACAAAATCGCCACAAAGTGCAGCAAACTCCCCGCAATCACGAACAGGTGCCAGATCCCGTGGGCATGCCGCAAACGATGATCGAGGGCAAAAAAGACAATCCCCACGGTGTACAACACGCCGCCCGACGCCAGCCAGGCGAAACCTGTGCTGCCCAATGCCGCCAGTAACGGCTGGACCGCCACCAGTACGATCCAGCCCATCACTGCGTAAATCACGATCGACAGAATCCGCGCTTCCGAACGCGGTTTGATCTCTTGCAGGATGCCGACCAGCGCCAATCCCCAGACAATCCCGAACAACGTCCACCCCCAAGGCCCGCGTAGCGTCACGAGACAGAATGGCGTGTAGCTGCCGGCAATCAGCAGGTAGATCGAAAAGTGATCGACCTTCTGCATGATCGCTTTCTTGCGCCCACGCACGCTGTGGTAAACGGTCGACGCGCTGTAAAGCACCAGCAAGGTGAACCCGTAAATCGCCACGCTGACGATCTTCCACGGGCTGCCGTCCATGCCGGCGATCACCAGCATCCACACCACCCCGACAACCGCTGCCACCGCCCCGACCAAATGCGTCCAGGCGTTCAGTCTTTCCCCGTGATACATGTGTTGCTCACCTCGAAATCCAATACAACAATGCGCAAGGCCACGCCCAGTTGTTGCAGCAAAAGCTCAACAGCAGGCTGCAGAGTCCCCGGGACGCTCCGCGTCCCATCCAAAGCCGAATGCGGAGCGTCCGTTGAGGCATCCCCACGCGACGGTTCGACGCCTCGACGTGGGAACGATCAGTTGGCTAACCCGGCCGTAACGAGCAACTCCTCCAACGCCAGCAAGTCAGGGACTTTGGCCACCTGCTCCCCCACCTGCACCGCCGCCTGTTCCAGCGAACACAACGGCACATCCACATAACTCAACTGGCTATCAAGCTTGTAAGACCGCGGAATCCCCTGCACCAGCAGTGCAATAAATTTCAAATCAGGCCGCCCGCCGAGAGCATTGAGGATGACAATCCGCGCCCGTTCACCGATGACGATTTTCTGCCCACACGCCGACTCAAAACACAGCAACGGGATCTGCCGGTTTCGCCACATCACCCGCCCCAGATACCAGGGCGGTGTGTCGAGGTCGAAAGCCCCCGGTTGATAGTCGATCAACTCCGCCACAGCGACGTTGGGCAGGATCAGGTTGCGGTCGGCCAAGGGCAGCAGCAGGCCGGTGAGGTTGCTGGTGCGGTGCTCACGCATGGGTTTTGCTCCACAGGGCAATGCTTTCGAGCAGCACCGATTCCTGGTACGGCTTGCCGAGGTAGTCGTTGACGCCAATGGCCATGGCACGGTCGCGGTGCTTCTGCCCGGTGCGGGAGGTGATCATAATGATCGGCAGGTGCTGCAGACGTTCGTCGGCGCGTACCTGGGTCGCCACCTCGAAGCCGTCCATGCGCGGCATTTCGATGTCCAGCAGCATCAGGTCAGGCCTGTGTTCTTCAAGCAGCAGCATGGCGTCGACACCGTCCTTGGCGGTCAGCACGTTCATGCCGTGGCGTTCCAGCAAACGGCTGGTGACCTTGCGCACGGTCACCGAATCGTCGACCACCAGCACCAGAAGCGGTTTATGCGGCTCGACCTCCGCCTCCTGAGTCACTGACTGTTGCGGCACACGGGCCTGCATGGCGCGGATCGGTGCCAGCAAATCGAGAATCAGCACCACCCGCCCATCGCCGAGAATCGTTGCGCCAGACAACCCCTGCACCGCCGCAAATTGCGGGCCGAGGCTTTTGACTACGATCTCGCGAGTGCCGGCCATGGAGTCGACTTGCACGGCAATGTGCCGCTCGTTGCACTGCACCAGCAATACCGGAAGCGGTAGGCTTTGGCCCAGCAGTTTCGGGCGGTGGCTGGTTTTCAGCAGTTCGCCGAGGTAGCACAGTTCATAGTGTTGCCCGGCGTATTTGTAAGTCGGCGGATCAAGCCGGTAATGCCCTTCAAGTTCGTTGGGCAGCACGCGAACGATGCCGTCGATGGTGTTCAGCGGGATCGCGTACTGATCGTCAAAGCACTGCACCATCAGCGCCCGGTTGACCGACACGGTGAACGGCAGGCGAATCCGGAAGTGCACGCCCTGCCCCGGCACAGAGTCGATGCTCATGCTGCCGCCGAGCTGCCGGACCTCTTCGTGAACCACATCCATGCCGACGCCGCGCCCGGAAATCTGGGTGATTTTTTCGGCGGTGGAGAACCCCGGTTGCAGGATGAATTGCAGCACATCGCGGTCGCTGATGTCGCTGTCCGGGGCCAGTAACCCGCGCTTGATCGCCTTGCGCCGCACCGCGTCCAGCGGCACGCCGGCACCGTCATCGCGGATGTCGAAAATGATGTCACCGCCCTCTCGCGACAGGTCGAGGGTGATTCGACCCGGAGCCGGTTTACCCGCGGCGATACGCACCTCGGCCGATTCCAGCCCATGATCCACCGCGTTGCGCAGCATGTGTTCCAATGGCGCGGCCATGCGTTCCAGGACGTTGCGGTCCATCTCGCCTTCGGCATTGCCGACGACGAACTCCACGTCCTTGCCCAGTTCGCTGGAGACCTGACGGACGATGCGCTTCAAACGCGGCAGCATCCGCTCGAACGGCACCATGCGCGTGCGCATCAGGCCTTCCTGCAATTCGGTGTTGATGCGGCCCTGCTGTTGCAGCAGGTTTTCCGCGTCCTGATTGCGTCGGTCGAGGGTTTCCTTGAGGTCGAGCAAGTCGGAGGCCGATTCGAACAGCGCGCGCGACAGTTGCTGCAACTGTGAGTGGCGGTCCATTTCCAGCGGATCGAATTCTTCGTAGCCCAGGCGTTCGGCGTCGACTTGCTGGCGGCTGAGAATTCGCCCCTGGGTTTCCGTGTCGAGACGACGCAACTGGTCGCGCATGCGCTCGATGGTGGTTTCCATCTCGCTCAGGGTCACGCGCGCATCATTGACCTGTTGTTCGATCCGGCCACGGAAGATCGACGTTTCGCCAGCCAGGTTTACCAGGTCGTCGAGCAGCTCAGCCGAGACCTTGACCATGTCACCGCCGGCATCGGGTTGCGGTGCGGACGTCTCGATTTTCGGCGTTGCGGACACCGTGACCGGTGCCGGTGTTTCGGGCACGGCCGGATGACTGAAATTCTTGATCGCGTCGATCAGTCGATCGGCCGGCGGCAAAGGATGACCGGCACGGGCCGCATCGAGCATCTGCGCCAGTCGATCGTGGCTGCTTTGCAACAAGTCGAACAACGCGGCGGTGGGTTGCAGTACGCCAGCCGAGAGGCCTTCGTAGAGGAATTCCAGCTCATGGGCGAGGTCGCCAATCGGTGCGATCTCCACCATCCGCGCACCACCCTTGAGGGTGTGCAGGTCACGCAGCAGGGTTTCCACTTCCTGACGATTCGAAGGCTCGGCCTGCCAGCGCACCAGCGCCGCGCCGGAGTTTTCGATGATGTCGAAACCTTCCTCGAGGAAGATATCCAGAAGTTCCGGATCATGGCCCGGTGAATCCTCGGGCCGGGCAGGTTCGACCGTTTCAACAGCGCTGACATTGCCCTGGCGAAACGCGCGAATGGCCACGATCAGCTCGTCCGGATCGCCCAATGGCTGCTGGTTCTGCAATTGATCAAGCAGCTCTGCGAGCCGTTCATGGCTTTGTTGCAGCAGTTGCGCCAACGCTTCGCTGTAGGCATAGCGGCGGTCCACCAGACCTTTATAAAGGCTTTCCAGTTCATGCGCCAGATCACCGACCGGCTCGACCTCGGCCATCCGCGCGCCACCCTTGAGGGTGTGTAGATCACGCTGTAGCGACAACAATGGTGCGGCGTTATCCGGGTCGCTCAGCCAGCGCTGCAAAGCCTGGCCAGCACTTTCGAGGATATCCACCGCCTCCTCGAGGAAGATCGAAACGATCTCATCGCCCAGTTCAACCTGGGTCGCGGTCTGTTCCAGTTCGGCCGTGGCGCTGCCCAGTTCTCGAATGCTCAGGGTACGGCTGCCGTCACTGCGAATCAGCCCCATCGCCGTCGGATCGAGACTCGCATCCAGCAAACCGCGCAAGGCCCGGACCCGCTCCGGTTGCGGGCTGACTTCCTGGCCCGCGGCCAGTTCGTCGAGCATGTTGATCAGCGCTTCGTGGGCACTTTGCGCCTCGTGGAAAAACGCCTCGCTGACCGCCAGGCTGCTTTCTTCCACGGCACCGTAGAGATCGAGCAACGCTTCGCAAAGCTCATCCACTGGATGCAGGTCAGCCAGGTGGGCGCCCTCGCCCAGGGTGGTTAATTCATCCAGCAGCGCGCTGAGTTCCTGACGCTCGCCGGGATGTTGCTGCCAGCGTTGCAACAGGCTTTCGGCGTCCAGCAGGATGTCCATGCCTTGCGCGAGGAAGTTATTGATCAGTTGCGGATCACGCTTGATGCGCAACCCGGTATTGGGTGCACTCAGGAGGGATTCCAGACGCTCGGCCAGCAATGCCTGGGTTCGCTCGATCAACGAGCGGGCGCCGGGAATCTCGGCCAGTGGATCAGTCTTGAGCTGGCGTAGCCCGAGACGGAACAGTCCTTCGGCTTCGAGCAACAGTTCGACTTCGTCCAGGTCCAGGGCGATCAGGTGCGCCTTGTACTCCCGGGCCAGATGATCCAGTGGGGTCGCCAGCTCGGCAATCGGCAATACGCCGGCCATGGAGGCGCTGCCCTTGAGGGTATGCAGTGCGCGCTGCAACTCGTCGCTGGCCTGCAACGGCACGTGCTCGGCGGCTTGATCCAGGAAGCGGTTGAGGCTGCCCAAGTGGGTTTCGGCTTCGTTGCGGAAGATCTCAAGCAGCAGCGGATCGAGGGCTGCGACGTCCTGTGCGTCTTCATCGAGTATCGATTCATCACCCTTGGCCAAGGCATGGGCGCGTGCGGCCAATTGGTCGACATCGTTGCGCTGGCGCTGGGCATTGGCCGCAAACTCGGCCACCAGTTCCGGTAGCAGATCCAGCGCGTCGCCCAGCAGTTGCTGCACCGCCGCCCCCGGTGGAACGCTGTGTTCCAGTACGCGGTTGAGCAGGTTTTCCATCGCCCAAGCCAGTTCGCCCAGCACCAAAGCGCGGACCATCCGGCCACTGCCTTTCAACGTATGGAACGCCCGGCGCAGTTCGCTCAAGGCGGACTTACTGTCGGGATTGGCCGACCAGCGCGGCAGGTATTCCCGGAGAATTTCCAGGACTTCATCGGTTTCTTCGAGGAAGACTTCCCGCAGCTCATCGTCCACCGGCTCTTCACCGGCGGGTGGCGGCAACAGGCTTCCCGGGGTGGTCAGGGCGGGCGGGTTGATGGAAGACACGGGGCTGGCCAAGACATCGGCCAGTGACTGGACGGTGTCAGGGTCGTCCAGTACCTGCAGGTCCTGCATGACCTGCGCTTCACTCGGGCTGAGCACATCCTCCAGCACCGGCACCTGCTGCTCGCTGGGGAAAAAGCCGAGTGATGCCAGGCTTTTTTCCGCGACGTCGAGCAACTGTTCACCCGGCGCCTCGGGGTCGTCGCTGAGACGCTCCAGGTAATACTCGATGCTGGTGACGACGTCGGCCAGGTTGTCCAGTTCCTGCCAGCCGGGGTGATCCGGATCCAGCAGCAGGTGCTCGCGGATAAAGTGGTTGCACGTTTCGATCAGGCTTGCCGCACGGCTCAACGGAATCATCGCCAGCGCACCGCGCACCTGGGTCAGCAAGGCCGGCAGTGGCTGCAAGTGCTGGCGATCCCAGTCGGCGTCGATGTAATCGACGATCATGTCCTTGGCCTGTTGCAGGCAGATGCGCGCTTCCTTGATCACGATCTGATGGATCTGTGTCAGGTCGATGGTCGGCAGGCGGCTTTCTTCCTGGCTTTCCGGTTCGACGGTGCCGACCATGCCGGCGAGGGTCGCCTCGACGTAGAGCAAGGCACCGGCGACGTCCATGAGGATCGCGTCATTGGGCTCACGCTGGCCCTGGACGAGGCTCAGCACCACCGCCAGTTGATCAATGATGACCTTGCGTGGCTGGCCGAAACCGAGCACCGCCAGGGTGTCGGCGATTTGCCGCAGTGGCGCCAGCAGGCTTTCGAGGTCCGAAGTGTGTTGGCGGTCACTGCGCACGAACAGGTCCAGGCGCTCCTTGACCCGCACCAGCTCTTCGCACAGCGCGGCCAGCACCGAACGCATGGCATCGCGGTCGGGACCGGCCAGCCGTGCTCGTTCTTCGTCGACCATCGCGCTGTCAGGCAGCGCGTCGTCCAATCCGTAGCGATCTTTCATGGTCAGCATCTGCCCGGTGGGATGTTCGGCCTTGGCAATGTAGAACAGCAAACTCTTGAGCAACTCTAGCGGCGCCGGCTGATTAAGTCCGGGCATGCCCTGCTCGAGCAGGCGCTTGAGCTCTTTGTCGGCGTCTTTGAACAAGCTGCGCAACGCCGGACTGTTGGCGATCGAGCCGCTGCGCAGGCCTTCGACCAGCGCCGAGGCGACTTGCCACAACGGGCTCAGGGGTGCGTTGCCGCACAGTCCTTCGAGGCGCGCAAAGACCTTGGTCAGGTAATCGAAGTTGGTTTCGCCATCCTGCTCACGCAGCAATCCGACCAGGGCCATCTGCAACATCTGACGCAACTTGCGCAGCACATTCGGTAAATCTGCCGGCTCGAGCAGCGCCAGCGACGCTTCGTCCAGTGGCGGCAGGTCCGGCAATTGCGGGCTGAACAGGCTGGTTTCCGACAACAGGCTTTCGCCACGGGCGCTGCGCAGATCGTTGATCAGCGGCAGCACCACCAACGGCAGGTCGCGACGGGCGCCTTGCACCCGATCGAGGTAAATCGGCAGCCGCCCAAGCGCCTGCAGCAACAGATGGATCGATTCATCGCGATGACTGACGCGATTCTGCTGCAAGGCGATGGTCAGCTGTTCCATCTCTTCGGCGAGCAGCGCCGCGCCGTAGAACTCGACCATTTGCAAACTGCCGTGAACCTGATGGACGCACGCCAGGCATTCACTGAGGGCGTGCGTCGCCTGCGGGTCATCAAGCAGGGTTTCGATGGCCTGATGAGCCACTTTCAGCGTTTCGGCAATTTCGCCTTTGACCCACTCGAGGGCCACATAGTCGTGCCGATCACCCATAACCACTCCGCTCACTGCTCTACTCAAAAAAAGCAAACGCCCGCGGGCGTTTTACACTTTATCCGCGGCCTGCGCCTTGGCGGCCGGCAAGGTGAAACCGGACACCGAACGCCGCAGCTGGCTGGCCATTTTCGCCAGGTTACCAATGCTCTCAGCGGTGGCGGTGGAGCCGGACGAAGTCTGCGTGGTGATCTGCTGGATCACGTTCATCGTCAGGGAAATCTGACCGGCCGAAGACGTCTGTTGCTGCGCTGCGTTGGAAATACTCTGGATCAACGCAGCGAGGGTCTTCGACACGCCTTCGATTTCTTCCAGGGCCACTCCGGCATCCTGCGCCAGTCGCGCGCCGCGCACCACTTCGGTGGTGGTCTGTTCCATGGAAATCACGGCTTCGTTGGTGTCGGTCTGAATCGCTCGCACCAGGGTTTCGATCTGTCGGGTGGCGGCGGACGAGCGCTCGGCCAGCCGCTGGACTTCATCAGCGACCACCGCAAAACCGCGCCCGGCATCACCAGCCATGGAGGCCTGGATCGCCGCGTTGAGCGCGAGGATGTTGGTCTGATCGGCAATGTCATCGATCAAGCTGACAATGTCGCCGATTTCCTGAGAAGACTCGCCGAGACGTTTGATGCGCTTGGCGGTGTCCTGAATCTGCTCGCGAATATTGTCCATGCCGTGGATGGTGTTGTGCACCACCTCATTGCCCTTGTTGGCGATTTCCACCGAACGCTCGGCCACTGCCGAGGACTCGGCGGCGTTCGCCGAGACCTGGTCGATAGACTGGGCCATGTCGTTGATCGCGGTAGAGGCTTCGGCAATCTGCTGCGCCTGATGTTCCGAAGCCTGCGCCAGGTGCATGGCGGTGGCCTGGGTTTCCTGCACCGCGGCAGCGACCTGGCCAGCGGTGAGGTTGATGGTTGCCACCAGATCGCGCAATTGGTCCACGGAATAGTTGATCGAGTCGGCGATGGTCCCGGTGAAGTCTTCAGTCACCGAGGCGGTCACGGTCAGGTCGCCGTCCGCCAGGTCTTCGATCTCGTCGAGCAGGCGCATGATCGCGTTCTGGTTGCGTTCATTTTTCTCGGCGGTTTCGCGCAACTGACGATTGGTTTCGCGAACCATCACCAGGCCAATGAGGATGATCGACATCAGTGCCAGCAGGCCCAGCACATACCCGCCAATGGTGTCGGTGTTGCGCCCGCCGGCCAGGTTTTCGAAACCGCTGGCCAGGTGCGAGGCTTCGTCGAGCAGGGTCTGCGACAGGGTGAAAATATGGGTCGCCGATTCGCGGACTTTGAACAGCTCCGGCGAGGTTTCGAGGATTTCATCCACCGAGCCCGAAACGAATTCGAACAGCTCGGAAATCTCGATCAATCGCGCGCGTGCGTCACGGTCTTCGACCTGGCTGACCTTAAGCGCCGCATTGCCTTGGAGCATGCCGGTGAGCACCTGACCGAATCGCGCAGCATCGCGACCGAAAGCGTCGGCGGCCTGCTGCGAATTTTCATCGCCGGACAGCACGGTGTTCACAGCACCGAGAATCCGCTCAGCCAAAAGCGTTTGTCGTTGGGCCACGGCGACCTGTGCGGCCGGGGCACCGCGCTGGAGGAGAATTTCGACGACTTTTTCGTACTCGACCTGCAACTGCGGCACAGTTTCGGCCAGGGTCGCGGCGACTTGATGCAACGATAGTACGGTCTGTTCGCTGGAGAGGATCGCGTCAGTGTTTTTCAGCAGGCGTTCCCAGTCCAGTTGCACGGCGCGCATTTCCGGGCGCACGGTGGAAGGCGCCGGCGGCAGGCCGGTGGAGGGATCGCCTTTCTTCAAATAGCCCCAGCGTTGGGCAAAGTCATTGCGCGCATCGCTCAGCAGTTTGAACGCCGCTGCCTTGCCGGCCGCGGCTTCGGTGGCATTCTTGGCAATGCGCTGGGACAGCACGCGCAGCTCACCGGCGTGGCCGATGTACTGTTTATCGTACGTGGCCTGGGTGTTGAGGTAAGCGAAGTTGGCGAACAGCAGCATGATGAAGACGATCAGCGCGATAAACAGCGCGATGATCTGTGACCGGCTGCGCGACCCTTCTGGCTTGCCTGTTTTTGCTTTTGTCATCGGTCCTCGCCTGTTAACCAACTACCTGTGAACCTTGCCGAGAACCCTGTGGGAGCGAGCTTGCTCGCGATTCAGGCGCCGCGGTGTATCAGCAAATACCCCGTTATCGTTCAATCGCGAGCAAGCTCGCTCCCACATGGATTACACCGCGACATGCATAAAGCTTTGTGACTGTGCCAATGCAAACGGGCTGAACACCTGCCAGTTCTGCTCGCGCTGAAACCAGCCTTTGATGAACGGTGCAATCGGGCCGCTCAAGGTATCTACCGGTTCCAGACTGTCCTGGGCAAAGTGCTGCAAGCCGAAAACCTCATCGACCATCAACCCGGCAAACACGTCGTTGTGCTCCACCACCAACACCCGCCGCTGCCTACGCACCGCCGACAGTTCATGGCCAAGCTCATGACCAGAAAAGAAGCCGCACAGATCGATGATCGGTAACAACCGCCCGCGCAAGTTGGCCACGCCCTTGACCCAGGTTCTGACCCCTGGCAGCTGGGTGAACCGCGGCTCATGCAAGACTTCGCTGACTTCGCCCATGGGCGCGACGTACCAGTGCTCGCCCAGCCGAAAGCCGATGCCGCTCCAACTGTCTTGACGGGTCGGCTGGGACGGCAAGTCCGCCGCCAGCACACGGCAACGCTGGTCAATCTGCAGCAGCAGTTCGAAGGCAGTCAGCGACTCGGTCATGGCCGGACGGTCAACCGGCCAGCACGTTGTTCAGGGTCTTGATCAGGGTTTCTTCGTCGACGGGTTTGGTCAGGTAATCCTTGGCGCCTTGGCGCGTGCCCCAGACTTTGTCGGTTTCCTGATCCTTGGTGGTGATGATGATCACCGGGATGTGCCCGGTTTCCGGGTCTTTGGTCAACTGGCGGGTCGCCTGGAAACCGTTGAGGCCGGGCATGACGATATCCATTAGCACCGCGTCGGGTTTTTCCTGACGGGCCAGCGCCACACCGTCGGCACCGTTTTCGGCTTTCAACACTTCATGACCGTGCTTTTCCAGCATGCCGGTCAGTTTGTACATTTCAGTCGGCGAATCATCGACGATCAGAATACGTGCCATGGTCTTCCCCATTCTTGTCGACGCCGGGCCCGCTGGCCGAGCGTCACTGTGCATGTCCTACTGCGGCAAAACGGCGGCGAAGCCCGGTACATGGGCCTGGATCGCGTTCAGCAGTTCTTCCTTGCTGAAAGGCTTGGTCAAAAACTGGTCGGAGCCGACGATGCGCCCCTTGGCCTTGTCGAACAGCCCGTCCTTGGACGACAGCATAATCACTGGCGTGGCTTTGAACGCACTGTTGTTCTTGATTAAAGCGCAGGTCTGATAGCCATCCAGACGCGGCATCATGATGTCGACAAAGATGATGCCGGGGTGATTGTCGGCAATCTTGGCCAGGGCATCGAAACCATCGATGGCCGTGATCACTTCACACCCCACGTTCTTCAACAGCGTTTCGGCGGTGCGGCGAATCGTCTTCGAATCGTCGATCACCATGACTTTCAAGGCGCTGGAATGCTGTTCCATAAATGCTCTGCCGTCGCCTTTGCGAATCAAATTGTCCATTTCCGATAACCGGAGGCTCGAAACCCTTGATGTTCAAGGGCCAGCACGATATGGCAGCCTTTTTAGCACAGTCTCCAAATCCAATCTATCGGGCGACTGGCGCAGTGGTTTTTCCTTGACCGGGAACACGCTCAGCGCCACTCTGACGCCACTTTTACGGGTCACTCCGACCCACCCAATTTCGAGGAAAAACCCATGAGCGTTCGCGTCGGGATTGTCATGGACCCTATCGCCAGCATTTCCTATAAAAAGGATAGCTCGCTGGCCATGCTGCTGGCCGCACAGAAGCGCGGCTGGGAACTGTTCTATATGGAACAGAGCGATGTGTACCAGGCCGAAGGTGAAGCGCGTGCGCGGATGCGTCCGCTGAAAGTCTTCGCCAACCCGCAAAAATGGTTCGAACTCGAAGCCGAGACCGACGCGCTGCTGAGCGACCTGGACGTGATCCTGATGCGCAAGGATCCGCCGTTCGACATGGAGTTCGTCTACTCCACGTACCTGCTGGAGCAAGCCGAACGCGCTGGCGTGCTGGTGGTCAACAAGCCGCAAAGTTTGCGTGACTGCAACGAAAAGCTGTTTGCCACGCTGTTTCCGCAGTGCACGCCGCCGACTATCGTCAGCCGTCGCCCGGATGTACTGCGTGAATTCGCCGATCATCACGGCGACGTGATCCTCAAGCCGTTGGACGGCATGGGCGGCTCGTCGATCTTCCGTCACACCGCTGGCCATCCGAACCTGTCGGTGATTCTCGAAACCCTGACCCTGCATGGCAAACAGCAGATCATGATTCAGGGTTATCTGCCGGCAATCGTTGATGGCGACAAGCGCATCCTGATGATCGACGGCGAGCCGGTGGATTACTGCCTGGCGCGAATTCCTGCCGCCGGTGAAACCCGTGGCAACCTCGCCGCCGGCGGCCGTGGCGAAGCCCGACCGCTGACCGAGAAAGATCGCTGGATCGCCGCACAAGTCGGCCCGACCCTGCGTGAAAAGGGCCTGCTGTTCGTCGGCCTTGACGTGATTGGCGAGCATCTGACGGAAATCAACGTCACCAGCCCGACCTGCATTCGCGAGATTGATAATGCGTTTGGCACCGACATCGGCGGCCTGCTGATGGATGCCATCGATCAGAAGCTCAAGGCCCGTTGATATAGAACAGCCAAGAAACGACCCACATTGCGTTATCATCCGCGGCCTGTGAAAAACGCGATGTTGGTTTTTTTATCATGACAATCCCGTCCGATCTGCCCGCTGAACTCGCCCACCGTGGCGTGCGCCCGGGCGATCGCCTCGGTTTTACCCTGTTTCTCGCGGCGCTGATTCACCTGGCCTTGCTATTGGGCGTCGGGTTTACCATGGTCGAACCCAAGCAAATCAGCAAAACCCTGGAAATCACCCTCGCCACCTTCAAGAGCGAAAAGAAGCCGGAAAAAGCCGATTTCCTCGCCCAGGAAAATCAGCAAGGCAGCGGCACCCTGGATAAAAAGGCGATTCCCAAGACCACCGAGGTCGCGCCGTTCCAGGACAATAAGGTGCAGAAAGTCACCCCACCGCCGGCGGCCAAGCCCGAAGTGAAGGAAGCGGCGCCCAAGGCAGCCGTGACGACCGTCGCGCCGAAGCCGAAAAAAGCCGCCGCCAAAACCGAAGAACCCAAGCCCGTCACCAAACCCGCAGTGGCCGCGCCGACGTTCGACAGTGAACAGCTGTCCAGCGACATCGCCAGCCTGGAAGCGGAACTGGCCAATGAACAGCAGCTGTACGCCAAGCGCCCGCGCATTCACCGCCTGAGCGCCGCGTCGACCATGCGCGACAAGGGCGCCTGGTATAAGGACGAGTGGCGCAAGAAGGTCGAGCGCATCGGCAACCTGAATTACCCGGACGAAGCCCGGCGCCAACAGATTTACGGCAATTTGCGCCTGTTGGTTTCGATCAACCGCGACGGCTCGCTCTATGAAGTGCTGGTGCTGGAGTCTTCCGGGCAGCCGCTGCTGGATCAGGCCGCCCAGCGCATCGTGCGGCTGGCGGCACCGTTTTCGCCGTTTACCGGGGATTTGTCGGATATCGACCGGTTGGAAATCATTCGGACCTGGAAGTTTGCTCGCGGGGACAAGCTCTCCAGCAATTGAACACCACAAATCCCTTGTGGGAGCGGGCTTGCTCGCGAATGCGGCAGCACATTCAGTATTCATGTAACAGACAGACCGCCATCGCGAGCAAGCTCGCTCCCACATTTAATCTATGTCGTTGCCGGGATTTGCGGCATTTCCAACGCATCCCCAGCTTGTCAGTTCGCCCCTCCAACGCCACACTAGCGCTCATGAAGAACGTCAGCCCCAGCTACCTCAAGCATCACTTCCTGATCGCCATGCCTCACATGGTCGACCCGAACTTTGCGCACACCTTGACCTACATTGTCGAGCACACGGCCAATGGTGCCATGGGGCTGGTGGTCAATCGTCCGCAAGACCTCAATCTGGCCGATATCCTCGAGCAACTGCGCCCCGACATCGAACCGCCGATGCTCTGCCAGCATGTGCCGATATTCATCGGCGGCCCGGTGCAGACCGATCGCGGTTTTGTCCTGCACCCCTCGGGCAAGAAGTTTCAGGCGACCGTTGATCTGGAAGGCGACCTGTCCTTGTCCACGTCCCAGGATGTGCTGTTCGCCATCGCCGACGGCGTCGGCCCGGCCAAGAGTGTAATCACCCTTGGCTATGCGGGCTGGGAAGCCGGGCAGCTTGAAGCCGAACTGGCCCAGAACGCCTGGCTGACCTGCCCGTTCAAAGCCGATATTTTGTTCAACACCAGCAGCGAACTGCGCCTGGAAGCAGCGGCCAAGCACCTGGGCGTCAATCTCAGCCTGCTGACCAGCCAGGCGGGGCACGCCTGATGGCCCTGCGCCTGATTTTGGGTTTCGACTACGGCACCAAACAGATCGGCGTTGCGGTGGGCCAGGTGATTACCGGCCAGGCCCGCGAGCTGTGCACCTTGAAGGCACAAAATGGTATTCCCGACTGGAATCAGGTCGAAGCCCTGATTAAAGAGTGGAAGCCCGACGCTGTGGTCGTCGGCCTGCCGCTGAACATGGACGGCACTCCGAGCGACATGTGCTTGCGCGCGGAGAAATTCGCCCGCCGCCTGAACGGCCGCTACAACCTGCCCTTCTATACCCACGACGAACGCCTCACCACCTTCGAAGCCAAGGGCGAACGGCGTGATCGTGGCGGACAAAAGGGCAGCTACCGCGACAACCCGGTCGATGCCATCGCCGCCGCCCTGCTGCTGCAAGGCTGGCTCGACGAAAATACCGCGTTGTTCGAGTCCTGACTGCATCTAATTCTAAAGAGCCGCTGCAAGCGACTCTCTATGCCGAAAACCCGAGCCACCCCTCAAGTGCTTTACCCCAAAAGCAGGGCTCGGGCCCAAGAAGGAGCAACCATGAGCCTGCCCAATCCCGCCGAACTGATCAGCCAGATGGCGATCCGTCTCAAGGCACATCTGGAACACCGTGGCATCAGCGAACCGCGTTACATCGGCATTCGTACCGGCGGCATCTGGGTCGCCCAAGCGTTGCTCGATGAACTGGGCAGCGATTCGCCGCTCGGCACCCTGGACGTATCCTTCTACCGCGACGACTTCAGCCAGAACGGCCTGCACCCGCAAGTACGCCCCTCGGCGCTGCCGTTCGAAATCGAAGGCCAGCACCTGGTGCTGATCGACGACGTGCTGATGAGCGGTCGGACCATCCGTGCCGCGATGAATGAACTGTTCGACTACGGTCGCCCGGCCAGCGTGACGCTGGTGTGCCTGCTGGACCTGGACGCCGGCGAGCTGCCGATCCGCCCGAATGTGGTCGGCGCGACCTTGTCGCTGGCGGCCCACGAGCGAGTGAAACTGTCCGGCCCGGAGCTTGCGCTCGAACTGCAAGACCTCGCCCTTTAATTCGACCTATTGAGAGTCCCCCTCGCGATGACGCCTCTAGATACCAAGCGCCAGCTGCAGCTCAATGATCAGGGCCAGCTGCGCCACTTCCTCTCGCTCGACGGATTGCGCCGCGAGCTGCTGACGGAAATCCTCGACACCGCCGACTCGTTCCTCGAAGTCGGCGCCCGGGCGGTGAAGAAAGTCCCGTTGTTGCGCGGCAAGACCGTGTGCAACGTGTTCTTCGAGAACTCCACCCGCACCCGCACCACCTTCGAGCTGGCGGCCCAGCGGTTGTCGGCGGACGTGATCACGCTGAACGTGTCCACCTCGTCCGCAAGCAAGGGTGAAACCCTGCTCGACACCCTGCGCAACCTGGAAGCCATGGCTGCTGACATGTTCGTCGTGCGTCACGGCGATTCCGGCGCGGCGCACTTCATCGCCGAACATGTCTGCCCGCAAGTGGCGATCATCAACGGTGGCGACGGCCGTCACGCCCACCCAACCCAAGGCATGCTCGACATGCTCACCATCCGTCGGCACAAGGGCGGCTTCGAAAATCTCTCGGTGGCCATCGTTGGCGACATCCTGCATTCGCGGGTTGCGCGCTCGAACATGCTGGCCCTGAAAACCCTCGGTTGCCCGGACATCCGCGTCATAGCGCCGAAAACCCTGCTGCCGATCGGCATCGAGCAATACGGCGTGAAGGTCTACACCGACATGACCGAAGGCCTGAAAGACGTCGACGTGGTGATCATGCTGCGCCTGCAACGCGAACGCATGACCGGCGGCCTGTTGCCAAGCGAAGGCGAGTTCTACCGCCTGTTCGGCCTGACCACCGCGCGCCTGGCCGGGGCCAAGCCGGATTGCATCGTCATGCACCCGGGGCCGATCAACCGCGGTGTGGAGATTGAGTCGGCGGTGGCCGACGGCCCGCACTCGGTGATTCTCAACCAGGTCACCTACGGCATCGCTATTCGTATGGCCGTGTTGTCCATGGCCATGAGCGGGCAGACTGCCCAGCGCCAATTCGAGCAGGAGAACGCCCAATGAAGCTCAGCATTCTCGGCGCCCGCGTCATCGATCCAAGCAGTGGCTTGGATCACGTTACCGATATTCATGTTGAAGCCTGCAAGATCGTCGCCCTTGGCGCGGCACCGGCCGGTTTTGTCCCGGTCGAGACCCTCGACGCCAAAGGCCTGGTGGCCGCGCCTGGCCTGGTTGACCTGAACGTCGCCCTGCGCGAGCCGGGTTACAGCCGCAAAGGCTCGATCGCCAGCGAAACCCGCGCAGCTGCCGCCGGAGGCGTGACCAGCCTGTGCTGCCCGCCGAAAACCAAACCGGTGCTGGACACCTCGGCCGTGGCCGAACTGATCCTCGACCGCGCCCGCGAAGCCGGCAACACCAAAGTCTTCCCGATCGGCGCCCTGAGCAAAGGCCTGGACGGCGAACAGCTTGCAGAGCTCGTTGCCCTGCGTGACGCCGGCTGCGTGGCCTTCGGCAACGGCCTGGAGAGCTTTCGCAACACCCGCACGCTGTGCCGGGCGCTGGAATACGCCGCCACATTCGACCTGACGGTGATTTTCAACTCTCAGGACCATGACCTGGCCGAAGGTGGCCTGGCCCACGAAGGCCCGACCGCCAGCTTCCTTGGTTTGCCGGGCATTCCGGAAACCGCTGAAACCGTGGCTCTGGCCCGGGATCTGCTGCTGGTCGAGCAAAGTGGCGTGCGCGCGCACTTCAGTCAGCTCACCAGCGCTCGTGGCGTGGCCCTGATCGCTCAGGCCCAGGCTCGCGGGCTGCCGGTGACTGCCGATGTGGCCTTGTATCAGCTGATCCTGACTGACGAAGCGCTGATCGACTTCAGCAGCCTCTATCACGTCCAGCCGCCGCTGCGCACCCGTGCGGACCGCGATGGCCTGCGGGCAGCGGTGAAATCCGGTGTGGTGTCAGCCATCTCCAGCCATCACCAGCCCCATGAACGCGATGCCAAACTGGCGCCGTTCGGTGCCACCGAGCCGGGCATCAGCAGTGTTGAACTGCTGCTGCCGTTGGCGATGACACTGGTGGAAGACGGTTTGCTGGACCTGCCAACGCTGTTGGCGCGCTTGAGCACCGGACCTGCCGAGGCATTGCGCCTGCCGGCGGGCAAACTGGCGGTGGGTGGACCGGCGGACATCGTGCTGTTCGATCCGGCGGCTTCGACCGTGGCCGGTGAAACCTGGCTGTCCAAGGGCGAAAACTGCCCGTTCATTGGCCATAGCCTGCCGGGCGTGGTGCGTTACACCCTGGTGGATGGGCGGATCAGTCACCAGGCGTAAAACCGCGTCGACTGCTTTCGCGAGCAAGCCCGCTCCCACATTATTTGGCCTTCAGCGAACACAGAATTTGTGTACGACCGAAATCACATGTGGGAGCGGGCTTGCTCGCGAAGGCTTACTGGAAGGCGCCTCTGTTCTGCGCATTGCGAATCGACACCTGATCATTCAGCGTCCAGAAGTCATACAGCACACCCAGAAAGAACAATCCGCCCGTCACCAGATACAGCAACCCGCTGATCCATTTGCCCTGATACATCCGATGTACGCCGAATACCCCAAGAAACGTCAGCAGAATCCACGCCACGTTGTACTCAATAGGTCCGGCGGTAAAACGCAGGTCTGCTTCGCGATCCATGGCTGGGATCAGAAACAAATCAATCAGCCAACCGATACCCAGCAAACCGAAGGTGAAGAACCAGATCGTCCCGGTCACCGGCTTGCCGAAATAGAAGCGGTGAGCGCCGGTAAAACCCAAAATCCACAGCAGATAACCAATCACTTTGCTGTGCGTGTCTTGCTGCGGAACGGGTTGTTGATAGGTGTTCATGAAGGACCTCGATTCATACGATAGATAAATATTCTTGAATTCTTTGTGACTTTTTTACAGGTGGCCGACATATGGCATCTGCTACCGTGTGTCACGTCAAAGCCTTGTAGTGCCTGACTTGTGTCCGACAATTGCGTCCATTTGCCGCTTATTTGGTTCCGTTGACCTCAAGTTGAATCGACCAACGGCCTCGGAAGGGGCAAAAAAGCTGTTATAAAGTTGCGCGCTAACTTATATGAGCCTTGCCTAATGCGTCCATTTTTCAAGACATGGCTAACCATTTGCCTTTTGATGCCACTGGCCGCCCACGCCACCAATCGTGAGCAACGTCTTCCTAACGTTAATGGTTACACCCAAAAATCCCATGTTTCTGCTCCTTTGAGCAAAAACAAACAGACCGTAAAACGCGCTCCCCAACTGAGCAGCAAAAGCAGCCTGGTTCCGCCGATGGCGACCAAGGAAAGCAGCAACGTGCTGAGCCGCGCAGTGAACGTCCTCGGTACTCCGTACCGTTGGGGTGGCAGCAGCCCAAGCAAAGGGTTCGACTGCAGTGGCCTGGTGAAATACGCGTTCAACGACGCCACGTTTGACCTGCCGCGCACCTCCAACGCCATGGCCAGCGGCCATGGGGAGAAAGTCGATCGCAAGGATCTGAAACCTGGCGACCTGATTTTCTTCAAGCTCAAGAGCCGTCGGGTCAATCACGTTGCCATCTACCTGGGCAATGACCGCTTCATCCACGCACCACGCCGTGGCAAGTCGGTGAGCATCGACACTCTGAAGAAACCTTACTGGGAAAGCCACTACGTGGTTGCCAAGCGGGTTCTCCCGAAAGAGAAGAACACCTTACAGGTTGTTCAGCGCTAACCCGATCGTTCCCGCGCTCTGCGTGGGAACGATTTACTCCCCCTCAGAAATTATCCGGCGAACGCGCCTTCTCCCGCGCTTGCTCGCGGCTGATCAACCCCTTGGTCACCAGCTCCTTCAAGCACATATCCAGCGTCTGCATTCCCAGGTTTCCCCCAGTCTGAATCGATGAGTACATCTGCGCCACCTTGTCTTCGCGGATCAGGTTACGGATTGCTGACGTACCGAGCATGATTTCGTGGGCTGCAATCCGCCCACCGCCGATCTTCTTGATCAGCGTCTGCGACACCACCGCCAGTAACGACTCGGAAAGCATCGAACGGACCATCGATTTCTCGTCCCCCGGAAACACGTCCACCACCCGGTCGATGGTTTTTGCCGCCGATGTCGTGTGCAGCGTGCCAAACACCAGGTGACCGGTTTCGGCGGCGGTCAACGCCAGGCGAATGGTCTCGAGATCGCGCATCTCACCGACCAGAATCACGTCCGGGTCCTCCCGCAGGGCCGAGCGCAGCGCCGTGGCGAAACTGCGAGTATCACGATGGACTTCACGCTGGTTGATCAAGCATTTGCGCGACTCGTGGACGAACTCGATCGGGTCTTCGATAGTGAGGATGTGCTGATGACGGTGGGTGTTGAGGTGATCGATCATCGCCGCCAGGGTGGTGGACTTGCCGGAACCGGTCGGGCCGGTCACCAGCACCAGCCCCCGCGGTGCTTCGGTAATCTTGCGAAATACTTCTCCCATACCGAGGTCGTCCATGCTCAGGACCTTGGACGGAATGGTCCGGAACACCGCGCCGGCACCACGATTCTGGTTGAACGCGTTAACCCGAAAGCGTGCCACGCCGGGCACCTCAAAGGAGAAGTCGGTTTCCAGGTGCTTTTCGAAGTCCACCCGCTGAGTGTCGTTCATGATGTCATAGATCAGCGCCTGAACCTGCTTGTGGTCCAAGGCCGGCAAATTGATGCGCCGCACATCGCCATCGACACGGATCATCGGCGGCAGGCCGGCGGACAGGTGCAGGTCGGACGCTCCTTGTTTAGCGCTGAAGGCCAGCAACTCAGTGATATCCATAGCGCTCCTCAATTCCAGTAGAATGCCGCCAACCTTCAGACCGCTGGCGCCTCTTGATGTCCACGATAGCAGACAACATTCTTCAGGTTAGTACACGCATCCATGCCGCTGCCGTCGCCGCAAAGCGCGATGAAGACAGCGTCCAGCTGCTGGCCGTGAGCAAGACCAAGCCGGCCGAGGCCGTGCGTGAAGCGCATGCCGCCGGGATCCGCGACTTTGGCGAGAACTACCTGCAGGAAGCCCTGAGCAAACAGCTCGAATTGACCGACCTGCCCTTGATCTGGCACTTCATCGGCCCCATTCAATCGAACAAGACTCGCGCTATCGCCGAGCATTTCGCCTGGGTGCATTCCGTGGATCGTTTGAAAATCGCACAACGCCTGTCCGAACAACGTCCTGCCGATTTGCCACCACTGAACATCTGCATCCAGGTCAACGTCAGCGGTGAAGCCAGCAAGTCCGGCTGCACCCCGGCCGACCTGCCAGCCTTGGCCAATGCCATCAGCGAACTGCCACGCATCAAGCTGCGTGGGTTGATGGCAATCCCCGAGCCGACTGAAGACCGCGCCGCCCAGGATGCCGCGTTTGCTGCCGTGCAGCGCCTGCAGGCCAGCCTGAACCTGCCGCTCGACACACTTTCCATGGGCATGAGCCACGACCTCGAGTCGGCCATCGCCATGGGCGCCACGTGGGTCCGTATTGGTACGGCCCTGTTTGGTGCTCGCGGCGCTCAACAAATGCACGGCCAGCCATAACGTGGCTGACGCCTCTCTTTATAAGGACCTGACATGAGCAAGACTCGTATTGCCTTTATCGGTGCCGGCAACATGGCCGCCAGCCTGATCGGCGGCCTGCGCGCCAAAGGTCTGGACGCCGCGCAGATCCGCGCCAGTGATCCGGGCGCTGAAACCCGCGCCAAAGTGAACGCTGAACACGGCGTTGAAGTATTCGCCGACAACAGCGAGGCCATCCAGGGCGCTGACGTCGTCGTACTGGCGGTCAAACCCCAAGCGATGAAAGCCGTCTGCGAAGCAATTCGCCCAAGCCTCAAGCCGAATCAACTGGTGGTCTCGATTGCTGCCGGCATCACCTGCGCCAGCATGAACAACTGGCTCGGCGCCCAGCCAATCGTGCGTTGCATGCCCAACACCCCGGCGCTGCTGCGGCAGGGCGTGAGCGGTTTGTTCGCCACCGCCGAAGTGAACGCCGAACAACGCCAACAAGCCGAAGAGCTGCTGTCGGCCGTCGGCATTGCTCTGTGGCTGAACGAAGAGCAACAACTGGACGCGGTCACCGCCGTTTCCGGCTCGGGCCCGGCGTACTTCTTCCTGCTGATCGAAGCCATGACCGCCGCGGGCGTGAAACTTGGCCTGCCGCCGGAAACCGCTGCACAACTGACACTGCAAACCGCTTTGGGCGCTGCTCAGATGGCGGTAGCCAGTGATGTCGACGCGGCTGAACTGCGCCGCCGCGTGACGTCGCCTGCGGGCACGACCGAAGCGGCGATCAAGTCGTTCCAGGCCGGCGGCTTCGAAGCCCTGGTAGAAAAAGCACTCGGCGCCGCTGCGCACCGCTCGGCCGAGATGGCCGAACAATTGGGTCAATAAGGAGCCTTACATGATTGGATTGAACACTGCAGCGGTCTACGTGCTGCAAACCCTCGGCAGCCTGTACCTGCTGATCGTGCTGCTGCGCTTTGTGCTGCAACTGGTACGCGCAAACTTCTACAACCCGCTCTGCCAGTTCGCCGTAAAAGCCACTCAGCCGCTGCTCAAGCCACTGCGCCGGATTATCCCGAGCATGTTCGGCCTGGACATGTCCTCGCTGGTGCTGGCGATCCTCGTGCAACTGGCGCTGATGGCCCTGACCCTGCTGCTGACTTACGGCACCATCGGCAACCCGCTGCAATTGCTGATCTGGTCGCTGATCGGCGTGACCGCGCTGTTCCTCAAGATTTTCTTCTTTGCCCTGATCATCAGCGTGATTCTGTCGTGGGTCGCACCGGGCAGCCATAACCCTGGTGCCGAACTGGTGAACCAGATCTGCGAGCCGGCCCTGGCGCCGTTCCGCAAGATCGTGCCGAACCTCGGTGGTCTGGATATCTCGCCAATCCTGGCGTTCATGGCGCTCAAGTTGATCGACATGCTGGTGATCAACAACCTCGCCGCCATGACGATGATGCCGGAAATCCTCCGTCTGCTGATCTGACTCTTGGCGCATGATCGTTCCCACGCTCTGCGTGGGAATGCAGCCCGGGACGCTCCGCGTCCCTGCCGAAGCGGACGCAGAGCGTCCATTGAGGCATTACCACGCAGAGCGTGGGAACGATCATGGGTAGTCGCTTGCTGCTAAAGGCAGCGGTCTTTAGACTTACGCCTCATTTCAACGAGAGCAGGGTCGATGCCAACTGCCTTTTCCCCCGATTCTGTTGGTCTGGTGACGCCGCAAGTGGCGCACTTCAGCGAACCCCTGGCCTTGGCCTGCGGCCGTTCGCTCCCAGCTTATGACCTGATCTATGAAACCTACGGCACGCTGAACGCCACGGCGAGCAATGCCGTGCTGATCTGCCACGCCTTGTCCGGGCACCACCACGCTGCCGGTTTCCACAGCCCCGACGACCGCAAGCCCGGTTGGTGGGACAGCTGCATCGGTCCCGGCAAGCCGATCGACACCCACAAGTTCTTCGTGGTCAGCCTGAACAACCTCGGCGGTTGCAACGGTTCGACCGGCCCGAGCAGCATCAACCCGGACACCGGCAAGCCGTTCGGCGCCGATTTCCCGGTACTGACCGTAGAAGACTGGGTTCACAGCCAGGCACGCCTGGCAGACCTGCTCGGCATCAGCCAATGGGCCGCCGTAATTGGCGGCAGTCTCGGTGGCATGCAGGCCATGCAGTGGAGCATCACTTACCCTGATCGCATTCGGCACTGCCTGGCTATCGCCTCGGCACCCAAGCTGTCGGCGCAGAACATTGCCTTCAACGAAGTGGCGCGCCAGGCGATCCTCACCGATCCCGAATTCCACGGCGGCTCGTTCCAGGAAGCGGGCGTTATTCCCAAGCGCGGTTTGATGCTGGCGCGGATGGTCGGGCACATCACGTACCTGTCCGACGACTCCATGGGCGAGAAATTCGGCCGGGGCCTGAAGAGCGAAAAGCTCAACTACGACTTCCACAGCGTCGAGTTCCAGGTCGAAAGCTACCTGCGTTATCAGGGCGAAGAGTTTTCCGGGCGTTTCGACGCCAACACGTACCTGCTGATGACCAAGGCGCTGGACTACTTCGATCCGGCGGCGAACTTCGACGATGACCTGGCGAAAACCTTCGCCAATGCCCAGGCCAAGTTCTGCGTGATGTCCTTTACCACCGACTGGCGCTTCTCACCTGCCCGCTCGCGGGAGCTGGTAGACGCGCTGATGGCGGCCAGGAAAGACGTCTGCTACCTGGAGATCGATGCTCCGCAAGGCCACGACGCCTTTCTGATTCCGATCCCGCGCTACCTGCAAGCATTCAGCAATTACATGAACCGTATTTCGCTTTGAGGAAGACATGAGAGCCGATCTGGAAATCATCCAGGAATGGATCCCCGCCGGCAGCCGCGTGCTCGACCTCGGTTGCGGTGATGGCGAATTGCTGACCTGGCTACGTGATAACAAGCAAGTCACCGGCTATGGCCTGGAAAACGACCCGGACAACATTGCCGAGTGTGTGGCCAAGGGCATCAACGTCATCGAGCAGGACCTGGACAAGGGCCTGGGCAACTTTGCCAGCAACAGCTTCGACGTCGTGGTCATGACCCAGGCACTGCAAGCCGTGCACTACCCGGACAAGATCCTCGACGAAATGCTGCGCGTCGGTCGCCAGTGCATCATCACCTTTCCCAACTTCGGTCACTGGCGCTGCCGCTGGTACCTGGCGAGCAAGGGCCGGATGCCGGTGTCCGATTTTCTCCCGTACACCTGGTACAACACACCGAACATCCACTTTTGCACGTTCGAAGACTTTGAAGCGTTGTGTCGCGAACGTGAAGCCAAGGTCATTGATCGGCTTGCAGTGGATCAACAGCACCGTCACGGGTGGGCCAGTAAGCTATGGCCTAATCTATTAGGTGAAATCGGTATTTACCGCGTCAGCAGCCCCGGGCTGCAAGACCACAAGGTCGCGGTCTGAGTCACGACACTTCGAGGAGAACGATAATGGGTCGTCTAGCGCTGTTTGTACTTACTGCCTGCCTGAGCATTACCACCATGGCCGCCGATGTTATCAAGGGCGAGCGCAAGCAAACCTTTGGCGACGTGACGGTGCATTACAACACCTTCAATTCCACCTTCCTGACACCGGATATCGCCAAAGCGGCCGAGCTGACCCGCAGCAAGAATCAGGGCGTGATCAACGTCTCGGTACTCAAGGAAGGGAAACCACAGACGGCTCAGGTCAGCGGCGCGGTCAAAGACCTGACCAGCCAAAGCATCCCGCTGAAGTTCAAACAAATCACTGAAACAGGCGCGGTGTACTACATCGCCCAGTTCCCGGTGGATCAGCAGGAAATTCGCACCTTTGACATCAAGGTGCAGACTGGCGACAAAACCAACACCATCAGTTTCCAACAAGAGCTTTTCCCCGGCCAATGATCAATTTCACGCAACTCGTACTGGCCAGCCATAACGCCGGCAAACTCAAGGAACTTCAGGCCATGCTCGGCGAATCGGTGCAACTGCGCTCGATCAGCGAGTTCAGCAGCGTCGAGCCTGAAGAAACCGGCTTGTCGTTCGTCGAGAACGCCATCCTCAAGGCCCGCAATGCCGCGCGCATCTGCGGCCTGCCGGCGCTGGCCGACGATTCCGGGCTGGCCGTGGATTTCCTCGGCGGTGCGCCGGGTATCTACTCGGCCCGTTACGCCGACGGCCAGGGCGATGCGGCGAACAACGCCAAACTGCTCGACGCGTTGAAAGACGTGCCGGAAGCCGAACGCGGCGCGCAATTCGTCTGTGTGCTGGCGCTGGTGCGTCATGCCGACGATCCGTTGCCGATCCTTTGCGAAGGCCTGTGGCACGGGCGTATCCTCACCCAAGCCAGCGGCGAACACGGTTTTGGTTACGATCCGCTGTTCTGGGTGCCGGAGCGCGATTGCTCGAGTGCCGAGCTGAGCCCCAGCGACAAGAACCTCATCAGCCACCGCGCCCGTGCAATGGATCTGCTGCGCCAGCGTCTGGGCCTGAAATGATCCACGACTCATCCGCATCGCCGCTGATCTTCGGCGGCGACGCACAATCGCCACGGGCCGCGCTGCCAACGCTGCCGCCCTTGGCGCTGTACATCCACATCCCGTGGTGTGTGCGCAAATGCCCTTATTGTGACTTCAACTCCCACACCGCCAGCCCAGTGCTGCCGGAAGAAGACTATGTGGACGCACTGCTCGCCGACCTCGATCAGGACCTGCATGCGGTCTATGGCCGTGATCTGAGTTCGATCTTCTTTGGTGGTGGCACGCCGAGCCTGTTCAGCGCCGAAGCCTTGGGCCGCTTACTCAAAGGCGTCGAGCAACGTATTCCGTTTGCCGGCGACATCGAAATTACCCTGGAAGCTAATCCGGGGACGTTCGAGCAAGAGAAGTTCGTCGCCTACCGGGCGCTGGGCATCAATCGCCTGTCGATCGGCATCCAGAGCTTTCAGGAAGAGAAACTCAAGGCCCTGGGGCGGATTCACAACGGTGACGAAGCGGTACGTGCCGCTGGCATGGCCCGTCAGGCCGGGTTCGACAACTTCAATCTGGACCTGATGCACGGTTTACCCGATCAGTCCCTGGACGACGCCCTGAGCGACCTGCGCCAAGCTATTTCCCTGAAGCCGACTCACTTGTCCTGGTATCAGCTGACCCTGGAACCGAACACGGTGTTCTGGAACCAGCCGCCGACGCTGCCGGAAGATGACACGCTGTGGGACATTCAGGAAGCCGGCCAGGCGTTGTTGGCCGAGCACGGTTACGCGCAATACGAAGTCTCGGCTTATGCCCAGCCAGGTCGCCCGGCGCGGCATAACCTCAATTACTGGAGTTTCGGCGACTTCATCGGCATCGGTGCCGGGGCTCACGGCAAGCTCAGCCATCCGGACGGACGCATCGTCCGTACCTGGAAAACCCGTCTGCCGAAGGACTACCTCAACCCGGCCAAAAGCTTCAAGGCCGGGGAGAAAGCCCTGACCAATGAAGAGCTGCCGTTCGAGTTCCTGATGAACGCCTTGCGCCTGACGGCTGGCGTTGAATCGCGGCTGTATGCGGAGCGCACCGGGCTTGCATTGGAAAGCCTCGCCGAAGGCCGCCGGGTCGCCGAACAAAGTGGCTTGTTGCAGGTCGAACCGTCACGTCTGGCGGCCACCGAGCGCGGACAACTCTTTCTCAATGACTTGCTGCAGACATTTCTGAGCTGATTTCAGCCTTAAGGGAAAACGAATGGATTTGATACTCGACCTGCTCGCCACCGTCTCCCGCTGGAGCCGCAGCAACCTCTCGGAAATCTCGCTGGCGCTGGTGGGTTGTTTGCTGGTGCTGTTCGGCGCGGACATCAAAGGCTGGGTCGACCAACGCCTGGGCAGCATCGCCGGCGCCTTGCGCGTCCCGCTGATGGCCCTGCTGTGCATGGTCGGCAGCGGCGTGGCGCTGATCTACGCCACACCGTGGATCATCAAAGGCCTGAGCCAGTTCAACAACTACAGCCTGGCGCCGGTGTTGTTGGTGGTGTTGGTACTTATCGGCGTAGTCGCTGACCGCCGCTGAGGGCTGATGATCGTTCCCACTCCGCGTGGGAACGATCAGTGACCGGTTAAGACTGTTTTTCGAACTTCAGGTCCCATACCCCATGCCCAAGTCGTTCGCCGCGGCGTTCGAACTTGGTGATCGGGCGTTCGGTCGGGCGCGGGACGCATTTGCCGTCTTCGGCCAGGTTGCGGTAACCCGGCGCAACGTTCATCACTTCCAGCATGTACTCGACGTACGGTTCCCAGTCGGTGGCCATGTGCAGCACACCGCCGACCTTCAACTTGCTGCGCACCAGTTCAGCGAACGACGCCTGAACGATACGACGCTTGTGGTGACGGCTCTTGTGCCATGGGTCCGGGAAAAACAGCATCAGGCGATCGAGGCTGTTGTCGGCTACGCAGCGGTTGAGCACTTCGATCGCATCGCAATCGTAGACGCGCAGGTTGGTCAGGCCTTGAGTCAGCACGCCATTGAGCAGCGCACCCACACCCGGACGGTGCACTTCCACGCCGATAAAGTCCTGTTCTGGCGAGGCCGCGGCCATTTCCAGCAGCGAATGGCCCATGCCGAAACCGATTTCCAGGGAGCGCGGCGCTGAACGGCCGAACACCTGATCGAAGTCCACCGGCGCATCGGCCAGCGGCAGGACGAACAGCGGCGTGCCTTGCTCCAGGCCTTTTTGCTGGCCTTCGGTCATGCGTCCGGCGCGCATCACGAAACTCTTGATGCGGCGGTGTTGGCGCTCTTCGCCTTCTTCCGTCTGGATAGGCGTGTCGTTTGATTCAGTCATCAATGGCTCTTACTTGATCAGACCATCCAGCGGCGAGGATGCGCTGGCATAGAGTTTTTTCGGCATGCGGCCGGCGAGGTAGGCCAGGCGGCCCGCGACGATGGCGTGTTTCATGGCTTCAGCCATCATGATCGGCTGCTGGGCATGGGCGATGGCCGAGTTCATCAGCACCGCTTCGCAACCCAGTTCCATCGCGATGGTGGCGTCGGAAGCGGTACCGACACCGGCATCCACCAGCACCGGAATCTTGGCTTCTTCGAGGATGATCTGCAGGTTGTACGGGTTGCAGATCCCAAGGCCTGTACCGATCAGACCGGCCAGCGGCATCACCGCGATGCAGCCGATTTCCGCCAGTTGACGGGCGATGATCGGGTCATCGCTGGTGTAAACCATCACGTCGAAACCTTCCTTGACCAACACTTCGGCGGCCTTGAGGGTTTCGATCACGTTGGGGAACAGGGTTTTCTGATCCGCCAGCACTTCCAGCTTCACCAGGTTGTGGCCGCCGAGCAGCTCACGGGCCAAGCGACAGGTGCGCACAGCCTCGGTAGCGTCGAAGCAACCGGCGGTGTTAGGCAGGAAGGTGTAGCGATCCGGCGACAGGACTTCGAGCAGGTTCGGTTCGCCCGGGTTCTGGCCGAGGTTGGTGCGGCGCACGGCGAAGGTGACGATCTCGGCACCCGAGGCTTCGATGGCCAGGCGGGTTTCTTCCATGTCGCGGTACTTGCCGGTACCTACCAGCAAACGCGACTGGTAAGTACGACCGGCCAGGACGAAGGGCTTGTCGCTACGAACGATGCTCATGGGAAATCCTCTGTAGGGGTGAGGTTCTTGCAGAATTCTGTGCCCTTGCGGGCCGGGCGACTAGCCGCCGCCGATGGCGTGTACCACTTCGACATTGTCGCCGTCGTTCAGCGTGGTGTCGGCATGCTGGCTGCGCGGGACGATGTCCAGATTGAGCTCGACCGCCACCCGGCGTCCGGTCAGATCCAGACGGGTCAGCAGGGCCGCAACGGTTTCGCCGTCGGGCAGTTCAAGGGATTCGCCGTTCAACTGAATGCGCATACCGAATGCCGCCATCATTTTTAGGGGCTGGCATTCTAGCCCGATCAGTCTTGGTGACCCAAGCCATTCGTCATGAAATGGACTGCTCGGTCAGCTCAACCGCCAGGCGGCGCTCGCAGGAAGGGCCAAGGGCGCACTTCAAGGGCACGGACTAACTCTGCAACAACTTCACAGTTCAAGCCGTCCCCTTACCTTCTATATTCCTCGTCTCGCGTCGAAGTCGCACCAAAAGTCTCACGCACGCAAGGAAGGTCTGTGTCCAGCGTCCAATCAACACCGAATATTCCCGCTATTGACGGCCTGCGCGCTGTCGCTGTCCTGAGCGTGATCATCTTTCACGCCGACTTCCTGAACGTACTTCCCGGCGGTTTTACCGGTGTAGACATCTTCTTCGTGATCTCGGGCTACGTCATCAGCCAGTCGCTTTCTGCTCGCTCCGACAGGGGCTTTGTAGCCTATCTGGCAGACTTCTATCGCCGGCGACTCCTGCGCATCGTGCCGGCACTGCTGCTGGTTCTACTGGTATGCAGCCTGCTCTCAACAATGTTCGTGCCGCAAGCCTGGCTCAGCATGCAAAATGACCGTACCGGCCTGGCCGCTTTTTTTGGTATGAGCAACTTTGTGCTGGCCTGGAACACCGACACCTATTTCTCGCCTTCCGCCCTGCTCAACCCTTATACCCACACCTGGACCCTGGCCATAGAAGAGCAGTTCTACCTGATATTCCCGCTTATCTACTTCGCCTGGTTGCGCTACAAGGAGCGAAGCCGGCTCATCTGGTCACTCCTGCCCCTGCTCGCGCTGATATCACTGGCGCTCAGCGCCCTTCAGACATGGAACAACCCGCTCGAAGCGTTTTACCTGCTGCCCAGTCGATTCTGGGAGCTGGCCGCAGGGGCAATCCTCTACCAGTTGATCGGAACAGGACGCTGCACACCGTATTCGGCTGCCGCAACCCGAACCATGCTTCTCGGCGGACTCGCATTGGTCATCGGCGGACTGTTCCTTGCCGACGAAAACCAGTTCCCTTTCCCTTGGGCACTCGTCACCGTTTCCGGCACCTTGCTGATCATCACCGCCCTGGTACAGAAAACTGACACTCCATCCCTACCCCAGCGCCTGCTGCAATCGTCACCCGCGACCTATATTGGCCGGCTGTCCTACTCGTTGTATCTCTGGCACTGGCCAGTCCTGGTGTTTCTTCGCTGGACCACCGGGCTGGAGCAGCTCGCCGTGCAATTGGCCTACCCCGTCATCGTCACCGCACTCGCTGCTGCCTCCTACCATGGGGTCGAGACACCGTTGCGCACCGGCAATTCGCTCCTTCAACGCCGTGCCTGGATCGCGATCGCCTCGTGCCTTGCGGCGATCGGCCTGTCTTGGTCAAGTGCGCAGTGGGTGTCCGAGAATCCCGAGGCGCTGTCGCTGAGCAAGACCAGCGATACCTATACCTGGTTTTCCAGACGGTTGCCGGTACGCTCGGCCAGCGAACCGATCAAGGACCTGCAATGGCAGGGCCGTCAGCTGTTTGTTATCGGCGATTCGCATGCAGCGGCCTATCGCACGATGTTAAGCCTCGCATCGCAGCAGCTGGGTATTAAGGTCGTGGAATACGAGCGCGGCGGCTGCGCGGTGGTCAATCTCATCACACCGGACCCGCAAGGTGCCTGCACTCGATCCCGGGAAAAAGCCCTGCGCAATATTGAAGCGCGGGCAAACCCGGGAGACATCGTCTTCCTCGCCTCATTGCGAATGCCAGAGCTGGCAGGGCGCGAGTGGGCACGTGGAGAAGAAGAAGTGTTCAACGAAGTGCTCGCTGAATTCACACCCGAGCAGATTGAAGGCGCCCAAGCCTCCGCTGAAGCGGTCCTGACGCGCTTGATGGCCGCCAGAGTGCAGGTGCTGATCGA
Organism: Pseudomonas sp. Hz4; assembly: GCF_054898165.1. Taxonomy (NCBI): domain Bacteria; kingdom Pseudomonadati; phylum Pseudomonadota; class Gammaproteobacteria; order Pseudomonadales; family Pseudomonadaceae; genus Pseudomonas; species Pseudomonas sp. Hz4. The sequence continues at coordinate 5,762,501 of NZ_CM142719.1, forward strand.
TGCTCCCAAGCCTCTATTCAAGGCTCCACCCTATCGCTGCTCGGACTGGTTCAACCAGATGAACCCGATCTGCAAGCCTGGGTTCACCATGGAACGAGAACAACTTGAGCAGCTACGCGCCCCACAAATGGCGCTGATCGACCGGTTAACCCGCCAGTATCCGATGCTTCAGGTCTGGGACCCGCTACCGCTTTTGTGCCCGGGCCGAACCTGTTCAGCCTTTGACGACGATAAACCGCTTTTCCGCGACGCCGACCACCTCAGCGGATACGGCAACCGCGTCCTTGCGCCGACTTTCACACAGGCACTGCTGAACGCCTTGAAAAACGCGGGCTGATGAAGCCAGAAAATCACTCGGCTTCATGATCACGACTGCGCGCCGTCAACTCAAGCGCCAAGCGGCAAGGCCTAGGCAGAACCAGCCGATCAGGAACGCTACACCGCCAAACGGCGTGATGATGCCCAGCTTGCTGACGCCGGTCATGGTCAACAGGTACAGACTGCCGGAGAACAGCAGTATGCCGATGACAAACGATGCACCCGCCCACGTGATCAGGCGACCGGGAATCTGCGTGACCAGCAATGCCACGCCCAGCAAGGCCAAGGTGTGCACCAATTGGTAGGTCACGCCGGTGTGGAAAATCGCCAGGTACTCAGGCGTCAGGCGGTTTTTCAGGCCGTGGGCGGCGAATGCGCCAAGGGCAACGCCGGTGAAGCCGAAAAAAGCGGCCAGCATCAGAAAGCCACGCAACATGAAGAACTCCAGTCAGACTCGATCAACAGGGTCTGTATAATGGCCCGCTCAACGGGTTCGGCCAAGCCATCTCTATGCTGCGTTTATTTTTGCGACGATTCACGAAGGCCCTTCTCTGGTTCGCGGGGGGCAGCGTATTGCTGGTTCTGATTTTTCGCGTGGTACCGCCACCGGGGACGGCCTTGATGGTCGAGCGCAAGGTCGAATCCTGGTTCGACGGCGAACCCATCGACCTGCAACGCACCTGGAAACCCTGGGATGAAATCTCCGACGACCTGAAAGTCGCGGTGATTGCCGGCGAAGATCAGAAATTCCCGGAGCATTGGGGTTTTGACTTTGGCGCGATCCAGGCCGCACTGACCCACAACGAGCTCGGCGGATCGATTCGCGGCGCCAGCACCCTGAGTCAGCAGGTCTCGAAGAATCTGTTTCTGTGGTCCGGCCGCAGCTGGTTACGCAAAGGCCTGGAAGCCTGGTTTACCGGGCTGATCGAAGTGCTCTGGCCCAAGCAGCGAATTCTCGAGGTGTACCTCAACAGCGTTGAGTGGGATGACGGTGTGTTTGGCGCCGAAGCAGCGGCCAGGCATCACTTTGGCGTCGGCGCTCGCTCGCTGTCCCGGCAGCAGGCCAGTTTGCTGGCTGCGGTACTGCCTAACCCGCGCGTTTGGAGTGCCGGTCATCCAACCAACTATGTCGCACGGCGAGCGGGATGGATTCGGCAGCAGATGAGTCAGTTGGGTGGCGACAGCTATCTGGTGGGGATCAACGATTCACGCCGGGCACCTTGGGCTCAGTAACGCCGCAAATCCCCTGTGGGAGCGGGCTTACTCGCGAAAGCGTCGTGTCAGTCAACATCATTGCTGGATGACACACTGCTTTCGCGAGCAAGCCCGCTCCCACATGGGTTATGTGTTGGGCATAAACAAAAACGCCCCGATCAATGATCGGGGCATTTTTTATTGCCGGTTCGCAGCTTATGCAGCAATCGATACCTTGAGCTTGTTCATCGCGCTCTTCTCGAGTTGACGGATACGCTCGGCCGACACGTTGTACTTCTGCGCCAGGTCGTGCAGCGTAGCTTTTTCTTCTGCCAGCCAGCGCTGGTAGAGGATGTCACGGCTGCGGTCGTCCAGCACTTCAAGCGCTTCGTGCAGGTTGTGGTTCGAGTTGTCGCTCCAGTCAGCATCTTCCAGTTGACGGGCCGGGTCGTACCGGTGGTCTTCCAGATAGTTGGCCGGCGATTGGAAAGCGCTGTCATCGTCCGCTTCCGCGGCCGGGTCGAAGGCCATGTCATGGCCAGTCAGGCGACTTTCCATCTCGCGCACTTCCCGAGGCTCTACACCGAGGCTTTCCGCCACACGGTGGACTTCCTCGTTGTTCAGCCACGCCAGACGCTTCTTCTGGCTGCGCAGGTTGAAAAACAGCTTGCGTTGAGCCTTGGTGGTCGCGACTTTCACAATGCGCCAGTTGCGCAGAATGAACTCGTGGATTTCCGCCTTGATCCAGTGCACGGCAAAGGACACCAGGCGTACACCCATTTCCGGGTTGAAGCGCTTCACGGCCTTCATCAGGCCGACGTTGCCTTCCTGGATCAGGTCGGCCTGAGCCAGACCGTAACCGGAATAGCTACGAGCGATATGGACAACAAAACGCAGGTGGGCGAGCACCATCTGCCGAGCCGCCCCCAAATCCTGCTCATAATAGAGACTCTCGGCCAGTTCACGCTCCTGCTCCGGTGTCAGCAATGGAATGCTGTTCACCGTGTGCACATAGGCCTCCAGGTTCGCACCCGGGACCAGAGCATATGCAGGTTGCAAAGAATTGGTCATATGAAAAAACCTCCGTTTTACATAACTCGTGCAGTTCAGCACTGCGAAAATTGACCGGAAACCGAAATACAAGTTCCCATAAACGCTGAAAGGTCAATACGAGCAAAATGAAACTACTTAGGCGCAAGCTCCCTCAGGTGGCGTGCGACTGCAATCCATGCACCGATATACCCCAACAGCACCGCGCCAAGCAAGAGCGACAGACCATCGGCAACTGGCACTCCGGCCAGCGCGAAATCACTGCCGTACAAACCGGCCAGCCCCACTACCGCGTCGTTCAGCCAATCAAGGCCAAACGCCAATACGCCCCAGGAAAGAATCCCCGCACCGAAGCCATAAAGCGCACCCATATACAGAAAGGGCCTACGCACATAGCTGTCAGTGCCGCCGACGAGTTTAATCACTTCTATCTCTGTGCGGCGGTTTTCAATATGAAGACGAATGGTATTGCCTATCACCAAAAGTAATGCAGAAACCAAAAGCACGGTCAGACCGAAGACAAAACGGTCGCCCAGCTTGAGGATCGCTGCCAGACGCTCGACCCAGACTAGATCAAGTTGTGCCTGTTGTACCTTGGGCAACTCGGAAAGTTTTTGTCGTAATGCTTCAAGGGCGGGCTTGTCGACTTCATTCGGCGTCACCAGAACCACGCCTGGCAGCGGGTTCTCCGGCAATTCCTTAAGTGCCTCGCCCAGACCGGACTGCTGCTGAAACTCTTCCAGCGCTTGATCGCGGCCGACATATTCAGCATCGGCAACGCCGGGCATCCCCTTGATCTGCTCGCGCAGCGACTCACCCTCAGCGGGGCTGGCCTCGATTTGCAGGTACAGGGAAATCTGCGCCGCACGCTGCCAGGAACCGCCGAGGCGCTCGACGTTACTTAGCAAAAGTGACAGGCCCATAGGCAAGCTCAGAGCCACCGCCATCACCATGCAGGTAAAGAAGCTACCGATTGGCTGCTTGCCCAAACGACGCAAGCTATCGAGCAGGCTGGCCCGATGACTCTCGACCCAGGCACGAAACAGCGTGGCGAAGTCCGGACCGTCATCATCGTCGCGTTTTTTCTTCTGCGGCTGCGGGTCGGCGGCCTTTGGGGCCACGCGCTCGGAAACCTTGGGGCTGCGTGTCGCACTCATACGCCAGCCTCCCCGTCGCCGATCAATCGGCCGCGCTGCAGCGTCAGCATGCGGTGACGCATACGGGCGATCAGCGCCAGGTCGTGACTGGCGATCAGCACGCTGGTGCCCAGACGGTTGATGTCTTCGAACACGCCCATGATTTCAGCCGCCAGACGCGGATCGAGGTTACCGGTCGGTTCATCTGCCAGCAGCAAGGCCGGACGGTGAACGATGGCGCGGGCGATGCCGACGCGCTGTTGCTGACCGGTGGACAAGTCGCCGGGGTACAAATCGGTCTTGTCCGAGAGCGCTACGCGCTCCAGGGCCGAATCCACGCGCTTGGCGATTTCGGCCTTGGACAGCCCAAGGATCTGCAAGGGCAGCGCGATATTGTTGAACACCGTGCGATCGAACAGCAACTGATGGTTCTGGAACACCACACCGATCTGCCGCCGCAGGTAAGGAATCTGCGCATTGCTGATGGTGCTCAGGTCTTGACCGGCCAACAGCAATTTTCCGGTGGTCGGGCGCTCCATCGCCAGCAGCAGGCGCAATAAGGTGCTTTTACCGGCGCCAGAGTGCCCGGTCACAAACAAAAACTCGCCCCGACGGACTCGAAAGCTCAGCTCATGCAAGCCGACGTGACCGTTCGGGTAGCGCTTACCGACTTGCTCGAAACGAATCATGAACGCTCCCGCTCGGCAAACAGTGCCTGGACAAAGGGTTCTGCTTCAAAAGTGCGCAAATCATCGATGCCTTCACCGACGCCGATGTAGCGAATGGGCAAGCCGAACTGCTTGGCGAGGGCGAAAATCACTCCACCTTTGGCGGTGCCGTCGAGCTTGGTCAGCGCCAGGCCAGTCAGTTCGACGGTCTGGTTGAATTGCTTGGCCTGGCTAATCGCGTTCTGCCCCGTACCGGCATCGAGCACCAATAGCACCTCGTGAGGCGCGTCGGCGTCGAGTTTGCTGATCACCCGGCGAACCTTCTTCAGCTCTTCCATCAAATTGTCTTTGGTGTGCAGACGACCGGCGGTGTCGGCGATCAGCACGTCGATGCCACGGGCCTTGGCCGCTTGCACGGCATCGAAGATAACCGAAGCCGAGTCAGCGCCGGTGTGCTGGGCGATGACCGGGATCTTGTTGCGTTCGCCCCAGACCTGCAATTGCTCGACGGCGGCGGCGCGGAAGGTATCGCCGGCCGCGAGCATGACTTTCTTGCCTTCAAGTTGCAGCTTTTTCGCCAGTTTGCCGATGGTGGTGGTCTTGCCGGCACCGTTGACGCCGACAACCAGAATCACGAACGGCTTGCTCTGCGAAATGATTTTCAGCGGTTGCTCGACCGGCTTGAGCATCGCCGCCAGTTCCGCTTGCAGGGATTTGTACAGCGCATCGGCATCGGCCAGTTCTTTACGGGCGACTTTCTGGGTCAGATGCTGAATGATCACCGACGTTGCCTCGACGCCAACGTCGGCGGTCAGCAGGCGGGTTTCGATGTCTTCGAGCAGCTCGTCATCGATGATCTTCCTGCCCAGAAACAGGCTGGCCATGCCTTCGCCGATGCTGGCGCTGGTCTTGGACAAGCCTTGTTTCAGGCGGGCGAAGAAACCGGCTTTGGTTTCTTCGGTACGCGCAGGCTCGGCAGGCGTTTCGACGGGAGCGACAGGTGCGGCGGCAACGGGAGCGACAACCGGTGCGGGTACGGGTGCTGGAGCAACCAGAGCGATAAATGCAGGAGCGACAGGCTCCGGGACCACCGGCGCAGGCTCGGCCATGATAACTGGCGCGACAACCGGCTCAACCACTGGCGCTTGAACGGGTTCAGGAGCAAACGCGGTCGGCGCTGGAATCGATGGCGCAACGTGCGGCGCCAGCTCATCTTCGACCAATGCCACCGGCTCTTCCGCCACAGGCAAGGTCAGCCACGGCTCTGCGGTTGGCGCCAGCGGCAGCTCAACCACGAGTTCAGTTTCAGGCTCAGCCTCGACTATCGGCTGCAGCACCGGCTCAGCGATCGGCAAGACAACCGGCGCGGGCTCTTCTTCTATGACCGGCGCAAGCGTTGGCTCAGGAAGTGGCTGTGGCTGTTCGACGACGGGTTCCTGCGGCTTTTTGCGCAGCCATCCGAACAGGCTTTTCTTCTCACCAGCCGCAGCTGGGGCTTTCTTGTCGTCGTTGGAACCAAACATGGAGGACGGCTATCTCACGGTAGCGACGCGCCAAAGGGCGCCTCGGCAAATAAATATTCGATGCAGAACAGACTGCGATTGACCCAGCTTGTTCACGCGCAACATTTTGTCGAGGTGCAAACAGCACCTCAAAGGTTGACTAATACGAAGGACTGGAACGACATCGTCGGCGAAAACGCAGAGTTTAGCTGACAAACTCAAAGTTTCCGCAGGTAACCCATGCAACCTTCCGACCCATCAAAGGCCTGATAGGCGTGGCCGCCAGTAAAACGGACCAGTATCCTAGGGCGTGTCATCAATCATTACCAGTACCGCGTGGCCGCCTGAAAACGGGCCAGGCAAGGCGCAGGCCGCAGGGAATGTGCTTTCCTTCCCAAGGACTGCAACGCAGCATGGCCCGTTTTCAGGCGCCACCCGGAGGGCCGGGCCTGATAGTGTGCAGGGCTGCGTTGCTCGGAGTTTATTTGGAATGACCAAACTACACTCCTCGCGCCTTGCCCTGCGCACTATCAGGCTCCGGCGCGGTACTGGTAATGATTGATGACACGCCCTACCTCTCGCCCGCCGACGCTAAGACCAAGCGGGCAGCTCAACAGGTTTAAAAACGAATGAATGCTTTAGCCCGCCGCGCTGCTGGCCTGCTGCTCAGCACAGTTTGTCTGCCCCTCTCGGCCCTGGCTGCCGATCCACAACCGACTCACGAATTCACCCTCGATAACGGCCTGAAGGTTGTCGTGCGCGAAGACCATCGTGCGCCGGTGGTGGTTTCCCAAGTCTGGTACAAGGTCGGCTCAAGCTACGAGACGCCGGGTCAGACCGGTTTGTCCCACGCCCTGGAACACATGATGTTCAAGGGCAGCGAAAAAGTCGGACCCGGCGAAGCCTCGCTGATCCTTCGCGACCTCGGCGCCGAAGAGAACGCGTTCACTAGCGACGACTTCACCGCTTATTACCAGGTGCTGGCCCGCGACCGTCTGGGCGTGGCCTTCGAGCTGGAAGCCGACCGCATGGCCAGCCTGCGTCTGCCGGCCGACGAGTTCGCCCGCGAGATCGAAGTCATTAAAGAAGAGCGTCGCCTGCGCACCGACGACAAGCCAATGTCCAAGGCCTACGAACGCTTCAAGGCCATGGCCTACCCGGCCAGCGGTTACCACACGCCGACCATCGGCTGGATGGCGGACCTCGACCGCATGAAAGTCGAGGAGCTGCGCCACTGGTATCAATCCTGGTACGTGCCGAACAACGCCACGCTGGTGGTGGTCGGCGACGTGACCCCGGACGAGGTCAAAACCTTGGCCCAGCGCTACTTCGGCCCGATCGCCAAACGTGATGTGCCACCGGCGAAAATCCCGCTGGAACTGGCCGAACCCGGCGAGCGGCAGATCACCCTGCACGTGCAGACCCAACTGCCAAGCCTGATGCTGGGTTTCAACGTGCCAAGCATCGCCACCGCTGAAGACAAACGCTCGGTCAACGCCTTGCGCCTGATCTCGGCCCTGCTCGACGGCGGCTACAGCGGACGCATCCCGACGCAACTGGAGCGCGGCGAAGAGCTGGTGTCCGGCGGTTCGTCGAGCTACGACGCCTACACCCGTGGCGACAGCCTGTTCACCTTGTCGGCAACGCCCAATACCCAGAAAAAGAAAACCATGGCCCAGGCCGAAGCCGGTTTGTGGAAGCTGCTTGAACAGCTGAAAACCACCGCGCCGTCCGCTGAAGAGCTGGAACGCGTCCGCGCACAGGTCATCGCAGGCCTGGTCTACGAGCGTGACTCGATCACCAGCCAGGCCACCGCCATTGGCCAACTGGAAACTGTTGGCCTGTCGTGGAAGCTGATGGACACCGAACTTGCCGACCTGGAAAGCGTAACCCCGCAAGACATCCAGAACGCCGCCAAGCTGTATTTCACCCGCGAACGTCTCAGCGTCGCCCATGTATTGCCAGAGGAGACGACTCATGAGTGAGCGTAAAAAACCGCGCCTGGCGCTGATTGGCCTGATCGCTGTCGCAGTGATCGGTTCTGCAGCTTTTTACTTCTCGAAGACCGACGAATCCAAGGCCAGCGAAGCCCTCGACAAGGCCAAGGCCAGCCAGAAGCTGCAATCGCTGGCAGAACTCGACGGCAAGGCGCCAAGTCACCGCACCCTGGACGTGCAGACCTGGAAAACCGCCGAAGGCGCCAAGGTGCTGTTTGTTGAAGCCCGGGAGCTGCCGATGTTCGACATGCGCCTGATCTTCGCCGCCGGCAGCAGCCAGGACGGCAACGCACCCGGTCTTTCCGTGCTGACCAATGCCATGCTCAACGAAGGTGTGGCCGGCAAAGACGTTGGCGTCATCGCTCAGGGCTTCGAAGGCCTGGGCGCTGACTTTGGCAACGGCGCGTTTAAAGACATGGCACTGGCGTCCCTGCGCAGCCTCAGCGCCGCGGACAAACGCGAACCGGCCCTGAAATTGTTCTCTGAAGTCGTTGGCAAACCGACCTTCCCTGCCGATTCCTTTGCGCGCATCAAGAACCAGATGCTCGCCGGTTTCGAATACCAGAAACAGAACCCCGGCAAACTGGCGAGCCTGGAACTGATGAACCGTCTGTACGGCGATCACCCGTATGCGCATTCCAGCGACGGCACGGCGAAAACCGTTCCGGCGATTACGGTGGCGCAGATGCGCGCGTTTCATGAGAAGGCCTATGCGGCGGGCAACGTGGTAATTGCGCTGGTGGGCGACCTGTCTCGCGCCGAGGCGCAGGCGATTGCTGCACAAGTCTCCAGCACGCTACCAAAAGGTCCTGAGCTGGCGAAAATCGCGCAACCGGAGGAACCGAAAGCCAGCATCGGCCACATCGAGTTCCCGTCCAAGCAGACCAACCTGATGCTCGCGCAACTGGGCATCGATCGTGACGACCCGGACTACGCGGCACTGTCCATGGGCAACCAGATACTCGGCGGCGGCGGCTTTGGCACCCGTCTGATGAGCGAAGTGCGCGAGAAGCGTGGCCTGGCTTACGGCGTGTATTCAGGTTTCAGCCCGATGCAGGCGCGCGGCCCGTTCATGATCAACCTGCAAACTCGCGCCGAGATGAGCGAAGGCACGCTGAAACTGGTGCAAGACGTGCTCGCCGACTACCTTAAAACCGGCCCGACCGCGAAAGAACTCGATGACGCCAAGCGTGAATTGGCCGGCAGCTTCCCGCTGTCCACTGCCAGCAACGCCGATATCGTTGGTCAGCTCGGCGCCATGGGTTTCTACAACCTGCCGCTGAGCTATCTGGATGACTTTATGCGTGAGTCCCAGAGCCTGACGGTCGAGCAGGTCAAAACCGCACTGAACAAACACTTGAGCACGGACAAAATGGTCATCGTCAGCGCTGGCCCGACCGTGCCGCAAAAGCCGTTACCGGCCCCTACTGATAAACCTGCCGAGCAACCGCTCGGGGTCCCGGAGCATTAATGGCCACTCGTCCTAAAAAACCCGTTCACAACGTGCACAACGGTGTGAACCAACTGCGCATCATCGGCGGTGAATGGGGCAGCCGAAAGCTGAGCTTCCCTGACGCACCGGGCTTGCGCCCGACCCCGGACCGGGTGCGTGAAACCTTGTTCAACTGGCTCGCGCCGTACGTTGCCGGGGCCAAAGTGTTTGATCCGTTCGCCGGCAGCGGCGCGTTGTTCCTCGAGGCGTTGTCCCGTGGCGCGGCCATGGGTCAGGCGCTGGACGCCAGCAACATCGCGGTCGCCAGCATCAAAGAGCATCTGGGCACGCTGCGCTGCACCACCGGCCAGATTCAGACCGCCGATGCCTTGCGCTACCTGGAAACCCAGACAGCGACCGCGTACGACGTAGTGTTCCTGGACCCGCCGTTCAACCAGAACCTGTTGCCGACCGTCTGCACGCTGCTTGAAGAGCGGCAATGGCTGGCCAACGAGGCCTGGATCTACACTGAAAGCGAAAACGCGCCATCGATACTCGGTCTGCCAGGCAACTGGCGCCTGCACCGGGAGCAGAAATCCGGGCGGGTTTACTACGCGTTGTGGCAACGTATGGCAGAGATCGCCGGTTAATCGACCGGCCTGAAAAAGGTGCGCGCCTCAAGCGAGGCTCGCACCGCTGCATCGAGAAATAAACGTGTCCTATCCGCCACAACGCTTCACCCCGGCCTTCGGCCTCGGCAATCCGCACTTGCAAACCTTGTGGGGACCGCTGTGGCGCAAAACCACGCACATCGAACGCCAACGCGAACGCCTGTGGCTTGAGGATGGTGACTTTCTCGATCTCGACTGGCATGGCCCGCACAGCGCCGATGCACCACTGGTGCTGGTGTTGCACGGCCTGACCGGCTCTTCAAATTCGCCTTACGTGGCCGGGGTGCAGAAAGCGCTGAGCGCGCAAGGCTGGGCCAGCGTCGCGCTGAACTGGCGCGGCTGCTCAGGCGAGCCGAATCTGTTGCCGCGCAGCTACCACTCCGGCGCCAGCGAAGACCTGGCCGAAACCATCAAGCACCTGCGGGCCAAACGCCCTCTGGCGCCACTGTATGCGATCGGCTATTCCCTGGGCGGCAATGTCTTGCTCAAGCACTTGGGCGAATCCGGCAGCGACAGCGGCGTGGTCGGTGCGGTGGCGGTGTCGGTGCCGTTTCGTCTTGATCAATGCGCCGACCGGATCGGCCAGGGTTTCTCCAAGGTCTATCAGGCGCATTTCATGCGCGAGATGCTGGCCTACATCAAGAACAAGCAGCGACAGTTCCAGCATGACGGGCGCGAGGATGGACTGGCGGCATTGGCTGCACTGGGCTCACTGGAGAACATGCGCACGTTCTGGGATTTCGATGGCCGGGTCACGGCGCCGCTGAATGGTTTTGCCGATGCCAAGGATTACTATCGCCAAGCCTCGAGTCGCTATTTCCTTGGCGAGATTCGTACGCCGACCCTGATCATTCAAGCGGCCGATGACCCGTTTGTCTTTCCTCATAGCCTGCCGCAAGCCGAGGAATTGTCCGCCTGCACTCAATTCGAACTACAGCCCAAGGGTGGGCATGTCGGCTTCATCGACGGCTCGTTCAGGCAACCGGGTTACTACCTGGAACGCCGCATCCCGCAGTGGTTGACCGGCAATGGTCGCGAGTAATGGGTTGCGAGCAAGCCCGCCTCCACATTTAGATGGGGGATTACTCGCCGATGGCGATGCCATGCGCAGGATCGTTGATCCACTCGCTCCACGACCCGGCATACAACGACCCCAACGGATACCCGGCCAGACATAACGCAAACAGGTTGTGGCACGCCGTCACGCCAGAACCGCAGTACGCCACCAGATCGGTCGGCGAACGATGACCGAGTTTCGCGGCAAAACGCTGCTTGAGCTGATCCGCCGGCAGAAAACGCCCGTCGCTGCCCAAGTTGTCAGTGAACGCCGCACATTGCGCGCCGGGGATGTGCCCGGCAATCGGATCGATCGGTTCTACTTCGCCTTTGAAGCGCGGCAAGGCGCGAGCATCGAGCAAGGTCAGCGCGGGCAGGCCGAGACGTTGCTGGAGCTGTTCGGCGCTCAAGATCAGCGCATTGTCCGGCGTTCCAGTGAAGGTGCCACGTTCAATCTGCGGCGCATCAAGACTCAGGGGCAAACCGGCCGCGTGCCAGGCCTTGAGCCCACCATCGAGTATGAACACGCTGTCACGTTTACCTAGCCAGGCCAGCAACCACCAGGCCCGCGCCGCGTAGGCACCCGGACCGTCGTCGTACAAAATCACCTCGCTGTCGGCGTTGATGCCCCACGATTGCAGACGTTCAATCACGTCTTCAGGTTCTGGCAACGGATGGCGCCCGGTCACACCCTTGACCACGGTCCCGCTCAAATCACGCTCAAGATCGGCAAAGCTCGACCCGGCGATATGCCCTTCGGCATAACTGCGCTGACCGTAATCCGGGTCTTCGAGGGCAAAACGACAATCCAGAATCACCAGCCCCGGCTGTTCCTTTTTCAGGTCCAACGCTTGTGGGCTGATCAGTTGCGCAATGGGCATAACGGACTCCTGTGATTTTGGCGATGTTTGATCCTACTTCACTTCTTCCAGCGCTTGGGCCAGCGGCACGTAAAACTCATCGAACAACGCATTCACCGCGGCGCGAGACTGATCCGTGACAAACCCGGCCTCAAGCACCAGCACCTGATACACGCCGCGTTTAATCGCCTGTTCGCTCAGGTGATTGGAGTTTTCACGCGTGGTGCACAGAAAACGCACCCAAGACGTCAGGATGATCCAGGCATTGAGCGTCAGGGATTCAATCTGAACCTTGTCCATTTGCAGGATGCCGGCCTCAACGAAGCCGGCGTAGATGTGCGTGCCATGGATCAGGCAGCGTTGGGAAAAACGCCGATAACGGGCGGCCAGCTCCGGATCGCTATCGAGCAAATGCTCCAGATCGCGGTGCAAAAACCGGTAGCGCCACATCGCGGCCAGCAACTCCTGGAGGTAGACGCGCTTGTCGTCAACCGTGGCGGCGCGACCCTGGGGCGGGCGCAGGAAGCTGTCCACCAGGCTTTCGTACTCACTGAACAGCACGGCGATGATCGCCTGCTTGTTGGGGAAGTGGTAGTACAGGTTGCCCGGGGAAATTTCCATGTGGGCAGCAATGTGGTTGGTGCTGATGCTTCGCTCACCCTGCTGATTGAACAGCTCCAGGCTGTTCTGCACGATGCGCTCGCTGGTTTTGATCCGAGGGGCCATGGCTTGGGCTTTAATTCAGAGTGCGTTGACGGGCATCTTACGACCTAACGGGGAGTGGATAAAACAACGCTGCACCAGGATGTCATTTGACTTTCTAGAGCATGGACTCTAAAAAGTCCCTTATTACAATAAAACCGGAGCCGACCATGACTGCTGACATCGCCTACCTGCAGAATCTTCTGCAGCCCCTGGAAGAGCTCCAGACCCTGTTCGACGCCCAACGCGCGGCGTATGCAGCCAACCCGATGCCGCCCGCTGCCCAGCGCCAGCAATGGCTAAAAGCCCTGCGAGATCTGTTGAGCAATGAGCGTCAGGCACTGATCGATGCCATCAGCCAGGATTTCAGTCATCGCAGCGCCGATGAAACCCTGCTCGCCGAACTGATGCCCAGCCTGCATGGCATTCACTACGCCAATCAGCACCTCAAAGGCTGGATGAAGGCGTCGAAGCGCAAGGTCGGGATTGCCTTTCAACCCGCGGCAGCCAAAGTCGTTTATCAACCTTTGGGTGTGGTCGGGGTGATCGTGCCGTGGAACTACCCCCTGTATCTGGCCATCGGACCATTGGTAGGCGCGTTGTCGGCGGGCAATCGGGTGATGCTCAAACTCAGTGAGTCGACCCCGGTCTTCGGTTTGTTGCTCAAAGAATTGCTGGGCCGAATCTTCCCGCAAGACCTGGTCTGCGTGGTGCTGGGCGAAGCCGATATCGGTGTAGCGTTCTCTAAACTGCGTTTCGATCACCTGCTGTTCACCGGTGCCACCAGCGTTGGCAAACACGTGATGCGTGCGGCGGCCGAGAACCTGACTCCGGTGACCCTCGAACTCGGCGGCAAATCCCCGGCCATCGTGTCTCGCGACGTGCCGCTCAAGGACGCTGCCGAACGCATCGCCTTCGGCAAGACGCTCAACGCCGGGCAGACCTGCGTGGCCCCGGACTATGTCCTGGTGCCGGAAGATCGCGTCGGTGCGTTCATTGAGGCCTATCGTCAGGCGGTTCGCGGTTTTTATCCGACCCTGACCGACAACCCGGACTACACCGCGATCATCAATGACCGACAATTGGCGCGCCTCAACGGCTACATCAGCGACGCCACCAGCAAGGGGGCGCTGCTGATTCCTCTGTTCGACCAGGGCCAGGGGCGCCGCATGAGCCATAGCCTGCTGCTCAATGTCAGCAACGACATGATGGTGATGCAGGACGAAATATTCGGCCCGCTGTTGCCGATCGTTCCGTACAAGGACCTGGATCAAGCCTTTGCCTACATCAACCAACGACCTCGTCCGCTGGCCCTGTATTACTTCGGCTACGACAAGCGTGAGCAAAACCGCGTACTTCACGAAACCCATTCCGGCGGCGTGTGCCTGAACGACACCCTGCTGCACGTCGCTCAGGACGACATGCCATTCGGCGGTATCGGCGCCTCGGGCATGGGCCATTACCACGGCCACGAAGGTTTCCTGACCTTCAGCAAAGCCAAAGGTGTGCTGATCAAACAGCGGTTCAATGCGGCGAAATTGATCTATCCGCCGTACGGCAAATCCATTCAGAAGCTGATTCAGAAGCTGTTTATCCGCTAACGATCACCACCACCGGGTAATAACAATAATGAGCCCAAGTCTGTCCAATGCACCCGCGCTGTCACGGCGCGGCTTGCTTAAATTCAGCCTGGGTGCCAGCGCCTTTCTCGCCACCGCGGGTTTGGGAGCGAGCCTCAGCGGCTGCTCGTCGAGCATTCCGGCCAGTGGTTTCGCGGTTCTGCGCAGCGGTGACTTGCTGTTTCTGCGGGCACTGATTCCGGTGCTGCTCGACGGCGCCGTGGCCGTCGAAAAAATGCCGACGGCCGTCGATGGCACCCTGCACTGTCTGGATAACAGCCTGAATCACCTGTCGCCGGAAATGCTCAAGCTGACCCAGCAGTTATTCGATGTGCTGGGAATGGCCGTGACTCGCGGGCCACTGACCGGGATCTGGGGCAGCTGGGAAAACGCCAGTAGCGAGGAGATTCGGCACTTTCTGGATCGCTGGGAAAACAGCTCGTTAAGTTTGCTGCGCATGGGCCACAGCTCGCTGCAGCAGTTGGTGATGATGGCGTGGTACAGCCGCGCGGAGTCGTGGGCGCATTGCGGGTATCCCGGACCGCCCGCCGTCTGAGATCAGCCCATTCACACCCCGAAAATAAAAAGAGAACCTGAACATGCCCGTACCCGATCCGTTCCGCGAAGGCCTGGCCCGTGGCTGGAAAACCTATAACGGTTCGCAACTGACCCAGGACCTGACCCTCGAAGCGGACGTGGCGATTATCGGCAGCGGCGCGGGTGGCGGGACCACCGCCGAAATTCTCAGCGCCGCGGGCTACAAGGTGTTGCTGATCGAGGAAGGCCCGCTCAAGACCAGCAGCGACTTCAAGATGCTCGAAGACCAGGCCTACACCAGCCTCTACCAGGAAGGCATCGGCCGCATGAGCAAGGACGGCGCGATCACCATTCTCCAGGGGCGGGCGGTGGGCGGCACCACGCTGATCAACTGGACCTCAAGCTTTCGCACGCCGGAACCGACCCTCGACCACTGGGCCAAAGAACACGACGTCAAAGGCCACACGCCGGCCGAGATGGCGCCGTGGTTCGAGAAAATGGAACAACGCCTGGGCGTCGCTCCCTGGATGATCCCACCCAACGCCAACAACGACGTGATCCGCAAAGGCTGCGAAAAACTTGGCTACGCCTGGCATGTGATCCCGCGCAACGTGCGTGGCTGCTGGAATCTCGGGTACTGCGGCATGGGTTGCCCGACCAACGCCAAGCAATCGATGCTGGTCACGACCATTCCGGCGACCCTGGAAAAAGGCGGTGAGCTGCTCTATCTGGCCCGCGCCGAAAAGCTCTTGATCAGCGGCGACAAGGTCACAGGTTTGCAATGCGTAGCGATGGATGACCGTTGCGTCGCTCCCATGGGCAAGACAATCACGGTCAAGGCCCGGCATTACGTGCTGGCTGGCGGCGGGATCAACAGCCCGGCGCTGCTCATGCGCTCCGAGGCGCCGGATCCTCACAAGCGGCTGGGTAAAAGGACTTTTCTACACTTGGTGAACATGTCGGCCGGGCTGTTCGACGAGGTGATCAACCCGTTCTATGGCGCGCCACAGTCGATCTATTCCGACCATTTCCAATGGCAGGACGGCACCACCGGGAAAATGTCTTACAAACTCGAAGTGCCGCCGCTGCACCCGGCGCTGGCGACCACGCTGCTCGGTGGCTTCGGTAAGGAAAACGCCCGGCACATGGAAAACTTGCCCCATACCCACGCTATGTTGGCGTTGCTGCGGGATGGTTTCCACCCGGACAGCCCGGGCGGTAGCGTCGAGTTGCGCGGTGACGGCACGCCAGTGCTCGACTATCAGGTTTCTCCCTATGCCTGGGACGGGTTGCGCCGGGCGTTCCACAGCATGGCCGAGATCCAGTTCGCTGGCGGTGCCAAGGCGGTGATGCCCATGCACGCCGACGCTCGCTACGTAAAAACCCTCGCCGAAGCGCGCACGCTGATCGACGGCCTGAGCCTTGAGCTGTATCGCACACGCCTTGGCAGTGCCCATGTGATGGGCGGGTGTGCCATGGGTGAAGAGTCAAAAAACGCCGTGACCGACAGCCTCGGCCGCCATCATCAGATAAGCAACCTGTCGATTCATGACGGCTCGCTGTTCCCCACCAGCATTGGCGCAAACCCGCAATTGTCGGTCTACGGGCTGACGGCGCAGTTGGCAACTTCTTTGGCCGAACGTTTGAAAAACCCATGAAAACGGAGAATATTCCAATCGTCTATAGTGCTTTCTTACCCAAAAGGCGACTTGGCCGACCGGGAAGGCTGCGATACCATCCGATTCCCCAACGGACTCCCGCCAGGACGACGCGATGAACCGAGTGTTGTACCCAGGTACCTTCGACCCTATTACCAAGGGCCATGGCGATCTAGTCGAACGCGCCGCGCGCCTGTTCGATCATGTGATCATCGCCGTCGCCGCCAGCCCGAAGAAAAACCCGATGTTTCCCCTGGAACAGCGTGTGGCGCTGGCCCGCGAGGTCACTAAACATCTGCCCAACGTTGAAGTCGTCGGCTTCTCGACGTTGCTGGCGCACTTCGCCAAAGAGAAGAACGCCAACGTGTTCCTGCGTGGTTTGCGTGCGGTGTCGGACTTCGAATACGAATTCCAGCTGGCCAACATGAACCGTCAGCTGGCGCCGGATGTGGAAAGTCTGTTTCTTACCCCGTCCGAGCGTTATTCGTACATTTCCTCGACGCTGGTTCGTGAAATCGCAGCCCTGGGCGGTGATATCACCAAGTTCGTCCACCCTGCGGTGGCGGATGCCCTGAACGAGCGCTTCAAGAAGTAACAACCGCTCAAGCGGCGCCCGCGTGCACTGCGGGCGCCAATGCGGCACAATTGTGCGCATTGGTTTATTGCGCCCGGGCCTTCCGCCCTGGCTGGAGTTAGCATGTCCCTGATCATCACCGACGATTGCATCAACTGCGACGTCTGCGAACCCGAGTGCCCGAACGCCGCCATTTCTCAAGGCGAAGAGATCTACGTGATCGACCCGAACCTGTGCACACAGTGTGTGGGCCACTACGACGAACCTCAGTGCCAGCAAGTTTGCCCGGTGGATTGCATTCCGCTGGACGAGGCGCATCCAGAGACTGAAGAGCAGTTGATGGCGAAGTATCTGGTGATTACTGGTAAGGCTTGATTCATTTGGCGCCCGTGATGGCGCTATCGCGAGCAAGCTCGCTCCCACAGTAGATCTTCGGTGTATGTCATAACGCAAATCCCCTGTGGGAGCGAGCTTGCTCGCGATAGCGCCATCAGCCACACCAACGAAGTAACTGACTTCACTCCCGCTGCTCAAACCCCTCCCCGATACACCCCAGACACCGCACGAACGCCGCTTTCGCCGGGTCGACCACCAACGCCTGCCCCGCATCGCCAACGCCGCCACCCAGCGCGGTAAACGGCAATGACACCACAAATGCCCCCGCACCGATCACCGTCGCCACGACCAGCAAGGGTCGGGCAATCAGCAAGTCGCCGAGCATGGCGTACGCTGGGGGATTCTGGATGGTGTAACGCGGGTCACCGCTGCCGGTGTTTGCCGCCAGCACTGGCGCGCCGACGCTCAGCAGCAACGCGACGACAAGGGTTCGAAACAGGTTCATGACACGGTCCTTCGGCTAGGCAGTGAGCACTGACTATAGACCGCGTGAGGTATCAGCTCTGACAGCGCGGGCAAAAGACGCTGGCGCGCTGCCCAAGCTTCACGTCCCGCAACTCCGTCCCACAGACCTTGCACGGCTTACCGCCGCGGCCATACACGAACAGTTCCTGCTGGAAATAACCCGGCTGACCATCACCGCCTATAAAGTCGCGCAGCGTGGTGCCGCCGCGTTCAATAGCGGCAACCAGGATGCGTTTGATCTCGATCGCCAATTTCAGATAACGCGCCCGAGAGATGCCCTTGGCCTCACGACGCGGGTCGATACCTGCCGCGAACAACGCTTCGGTTGCGTAGATATTACCCACGCCGACCACCACCGCGTTGTCCATGATGAACGGTTTGACCGCCATGGATCGACCGCGGGACTGCTGGAACAAGCGCTCACCGTCGAACAGGTCGGTCAATGGCTCCGGCCCCAGGCGAATCAACAACTCGTGGTTCAGCGGGTCGAGGCTCCAGAGCATCGCACCAAACCGTCGCGGGTCGGTGTAACGCAAGGCCAGGCCGGATTCCAGTTCGATGTCCACATGCTCATGCTTGGCCACCGGTGAGCCAACTTCCACCAGACGCAGATTTCCCGACATGCCTAGATGGCTGATCAGCGTGCCGACTTCGGCATTGATCAGCAGGTACTTCGCGCGTCTTTCCACCAGCACGATGCGCTGACCCGACAGCCGCACATCCAGATCTTCCGGAATCGGCCAGCGCAAGCGGCGGTCACGCACGATCACCCGGCTGACGCGCTGGCCTTCAAGGTGCGGCGCAATTCCTCGACGAGTGGTTTCGACTTCAGGCAGTTCCGGCATGGTGCTCTCTAGTCAGGCTGTGCAACGCTCAGCGGTGAGTGCCAAGGTCGCGAATCGTTTGTTTGAGGGTCTCGAAGTCGTAGTCCGAGAGGCCGACATAATCGAGAACCAAAGGCGCGATGCTGTTCCACTCGTGGTCCTCGGTCTGGTTGCCCAGTACCCGGTAGGACGCACAAATGTGCTCGGCCATCTTCAGGATCGCCAGCAGATTTTTCAGCTGACTGTTGCGCAACGACTCATCGCTGAAGATCGCCAACGCATTGTGGTGATTGGCGATGGCGGCGGTTACATGCTCCGGCAGGCGCCAGGATTTGGCGGTGTAATAACCCACCACCGCGTGATTGGTATTGAACACCCGATTCTCCGTATCCACCACCCGGCATTCAGCGCTGGCGCTGGCATAGGCCTCTTCCAGAACGGTCATGTAGGTGGGAAAACGCTGGAGCATCAGTGGCACGCCGCAGTCATGGAACAGACCCAAAGCGTACGCTTCATCGCCTGCCTGGGCGCCGATGCGCTTGGCCAGGGTCAGGCAGGTCATCGCCACGTCCTGAGCGGTGTCCCAGAAACGATTCAAGGTGACGATGGTGTCGTCGTTCATCTCGCCCTTGATCGACTGGGCGTTGATCAGGTTGATAATCGAACGGCTGCCCAGCAGATTCACCGCACGCTGAATCGAGGCAATCTTGTTGCTCAAGCCGTAATACGGCGAGTTGACGATTTTCAACAAAGCGCCAGAGAGGCCCGGGTCCTGGGAGATCAGCTTCGCGATCACCTCCAGATCCGGATCGGGCATGTACTGTTCCATCTGCAAATCCACCATGATCTGCGGCTGGGCCGGCACGCTGATGCCTTGCAGGGATTGTTGAATCTGTTCGCAAGTCAGCTCTTGGGCCATAAGTACACACTCTGGGACAGGCGGCGATTCTAACCCTTATAAAGTTGGATCCGACACACCGGCCGGTCTACCGGACAAAGTTTCATGTCGGCGTAGCATTCGAAATCCCTTTCGCGGGCAAGCCTCGCTCCTGCGTCATCAGCGTTTCATCGCCCTCCAAGCCCGCCGCAACCCTCAACACGCTATACTCCCGCTCTTTTTTCCGGAGCGACGTCATGTCCCTGCCTAGCCTGCGCCTCAAAGCCAACGCCGACCGTCGCCTGCGAAACGGCCATTTGTGGGTCTATAGCAACGAAATCGATGTAGCCGCCACCCCGTTACACGGTTTCAAGGCCGGCGACCAGGCGATCCTCGAAGCTGCCGGCGGCAAGCCGCTAGGCATCGTTGCCATGAGCCCGAACAACCTGATCTGCGCCCGTCTGCTGTCGCGCGACATTAAGTTGCCGCTGGACAAGTCACTGCTGGTGCATCGCCTGAACGTTGCCCTGTCCCTGCGCGATCGTCTGTTCGACAAGCCGTTCTATCGCCTGGTCTACGGTGACTCCGACCTGTTGCCAGGCCTGGTGGTTGACCGTTTTGGCGACATTCTGGTGGTACAGATCGCCTCGGCAACCATGGAAGCCCATAAAGAAGACGTGATCGCAGCGCTGACCCAAGTGCTCAAGCCAAGCGGCATCCTGTTCAAGAACGACTCCGCGGCCCGTGATGCCGAAGGCCTCAATCGCTACGTCGAAACCGTGTTCGGCCTGGTGCCGGAGTGGGTCGCGCTGGAAGAAAACGGCGTGAAATTCGAAGCACCGGTTATCCAGGGACAGAAAACCGGCTGGTTCTACGACCACCGCATGAATCGCGCGCGTCTGGCACCTTATGCCAAAGGCAAACGCGTGCTGGACCTGTACAGCTACATCGGTGGCTGGGGCGTGCAAGCGGCTGCTTTCGGCGCCAGTGAAGTGTTCTGCGTCGACGCGTCGGCCTTCGCCCTCGACGGCGTCGAGCGCAACGCCGCGCTGAACGGTTTTGCCGACAAAATGACCTGCATCGAAGGCGACGTGTTCGAAGCCCTGAAAGAGCTGAAAGCCAGCGAAGAACGCTTCGACGTGATCGTTGCCGACCCGCCGGCATTCATCAAACGCAAGAAAGACATGAAGAACGGTGAAGGCGCCTACCGTCGCCTGAACGAGCAAGCCATGCGCCTGCTCAGCAAGGACGGCATCCTGGTCAGCGCTTCTTGCTCGATGCACCTGCCCGAAGACGATCTGCAGAACATCCTGCTGACCAGCGCCCGTCACTTGGACCGCAACATCCAGATCCTGGAGCGCGGCGGTCAGGGCCCGGATCACCCGGTTCATCCAGCCATCGCCGAAACCCGCTACATCAAGAGCATCACCTGCCGTCTGCTGCCAAACAGCTGATGACGCCGGTTTGACGGGGGGCCAACCGGCTCCCCGTTCTATTATCTGTTGTTGAACTCTCCAACTTCCTACTCCCGCTGTCTTACTGACTTGCAGGACGTTTCGCGCTGTCTTTTATTTTAGCGGACAAAACTTACAAGATTCATCCATCCCCAAGATTGATCCGACAAAATTACTGGAACATTCCTACCCAATATCCCCTTGATAAGAACCCATTACAAACTATGCTTAAGTTGTCACAAAGGAGTGACACTCACTATCACTTACAAGGAGTTCAAAACATGAAAGCAATTACTCTGGAAGCAAACAAAATCGCCAACCTGTCTTTTCTGGTTGCTCCAAAAGCCCGCTAAGTAAATGAGACGCTGGGGAGTGCCGGCTACCCAGCGTTTTCTATAGCACGGACCAGAGTGAGTTGCCAAACATGCAGATTAACCCTTATATATTCATACTGCCTCGTTCGCCCGGCCAAATAGTCTGGGATTACAAAAACCACAAACAATTCGAATTGAATCTCGAATATTCAACCCGTCTCGCACACCTTATCGACAATCCCGAAAAATTTGATAAAAACAATACAATAGACAATCAATTTGTAAGCGCAGGAATACTAACACCCTTGATACAAAACCCTATTGAATGGGGCTGGGATGAACTGTCGAAAATATTTCACATCGGCACCAAGAACATTCCTTGTGAATATGTCCCCCAAGATATTAATGAATGGTCGAGACACTATCTGGACCATTGCGCCGAAGTACTGGCCACCCCTGCTCCAGAGAGCAGACTCACGGAGCGCCCGACAAGCGAGCGGATTACCCTGCCCCAACCTTCCTGCTTCCCGGTAAACGCTCTAGTAAAGACGTTGATCGAGCGAAAGACCTGTCGCACCTTCACGGGTGAAAGGGTTTCCCTCGATGATTTGAGCACGCTCCTGTATTTGTCCCTTGGCTAGCTGCGTGAGCGCGAAAACGATGTCGACGAAACCATCGCAGAAGGTCATGGCGCCCGGCGTAGCAGTCCGTCCGGTGGTGGACTGAATGCCTGCGAAGGTTTTCTTCATGTTCAGAACGTCAGCGGCCTGAATCCCGGTCTCTACGCCTACCACCCCACCGAACATGCGTTGAGCTTCCTCAATCCGCTGCCTGACTCGCCCTTGGGGCAGTTGTTGTGTGGGCAGCATTTCATCAACAACCTTCCAGTCGGCCTGTTCATCACCGCCCGCTTCGACAAACTGTGGTGGAAATATGAACACTCGCGGGCGTACCGAATGGCTTACGTCGAGGCAGGCCATATTTCCCAGACCTTTCAACTGGTGGCCACCGCACTTGGGTTGAGCACCTGGTTGACCGGTGCGTTGGCGGACGATCAGGTCGAAATGTTGCTGGGGATCGAGGACAGCGCCGAACAACCGTTGTTTTTTGTGGGCTGTGGCCAGAGTGACGGACAAGCAATGTGCAAAGAATTGAAAGCGCTGCTGAACAGCCGAGGCTCACACCAATGACCGAGCCCAGCACAGACGACCTTTCCCTTCCCGACGCCTGGGCCCAGCGCTTCACCCTCGGCGACTGGAACACTCGAGCCTCGGTACGAACCAGCGAGCACTGCTATCAATTGCCATCAGACCTGGAACGGCAACTGGAAACACGACACTGGTTCCCGCCGGCCTTCCTGCCCTACCTGAGCCACCCGGCAATCGAAGCAGCAGGCAGCGCGATCGTCCATCGATTATCGGCCAATCATCTGGTGTACTTCCTCGACTACACCACCCGGCTCGAGCATCGGATCGTCAACCGCTCCGTGGAAACCATCGTCCACGATGAGCTCGGTGCGTCCATCCCCCGACGAATGAAAACGGCCGCCCTCCAGCTCTATACCGATGAGGGTTATCACGCCCTGTTTTCCAATAGCCTCGCCGAGCAGATAGCCGACCTCTACGGCATGACCCAACGCCCAGTGATGCCGCACCGCATTACACGACTGAACGCCCTCATCGACCACACCCCCGACAGGCATAAGGCACTGGCCTGGTTTCTCGTCGGCTTCGTGTCCGAGACAATCATCGCCAGAGAACTGCTCGAGGTTTGCCGCAACGGGCTGGTGTCCAGCGTCCAGGAAATGCTCAGGGACCACCTCACCGACGAGGCCCGACACAGTCGCTACTTTTCCGAAGTGTTTCATTATCTGTGGCTGACACTGAACAGCAGCCAACGCACCTTCGCCGCAAAGTTGCTGGTAGACGTCATCCCGATGTTCTTTGGGGTCGATGAGCGATGGCTGAAGGAAAGCCTGAACAGTGTGGGACTCGGCGAGAATTGCGTCGCAGAAATCCTCAGTGCCCTGACAGGCTCGCAAGCCTGCCTTCAGCGCTCCCGATCGGGTGCAGGCGCGACGTTTCAGGCAATGGAAAAGGCAGGGTTCTTCGACTTGCCTTCCAACCAGCAGCTCTTCGTAAAGGCAGGACTGGTCGATGGATGAAGGAAAATCTGCGGTCAGTTTCAAAAACCGTCGGGCCACGGTCATTCTGTTGATGACCATGACACTGCTCGGTGTCTTCCCCCTTGATGTGGTGCTCCCGTCCTTTCCCGTTCTTTCTGACTACTTTCAGACTTCACCGTCCGAAATTGCCCTGTCCGTCAGCGTGTTCGCCATTGGTCTGGCGTTGTCCGTGGTGCTGGTCGGACCGTTGTCAGATTTGTGGGGGCGCAAGAAGCTGCTGCTGGCAGGTATCGCAATCGCAGTGGTCGGTGCGACGGGTTGCCTGGCGTCCAGCGAGTACAGCTGGTTTCTGTTCTTTCGCGTGATCCAGGCGGTTGGTTGCGGATCGTTCGTGCTGTCACAGGCACTGGTTCAGGATTTGTTCGTCGGCAAAGAACAGGAGCGAATCAGAATCTGGATGGTGACGGGCGGCGGGGTGTTCATATCGATTTCGCCCCTGCTGGGGGCCTGGTTGCAATCGCAGCTAGGCTGGCAGGGCAGCTTTTATGTGTTTATCACGCTGGCCGTCATTGTCTGGCTCAACGCCTGCTTTCTGCTCAAGGAAAACCCGCACCGTCATACGGCGTCGCACGGACGATTTTTCAGTGCCTATTGGCGGGTATGCTCGGATATACGCTTCATGGGTTACTGGCTAATTTCAGCGTTGGCCTTTGCCTGCCATTTTTCGTTCATCGTCATTTCACCGATTATTTTCATGGAGCGTCTGGCGCTTTCGTCGTACGAATTTGCCTGGACGTTATTGCTGTATGGCTTGGCCTATGTGCTCGGCGGGATTCTCGCCAGCGCCCTGCATCGGCACCTGCAAGCCAACACGCAGATAGCTATCGGTCTGGGTCTGATCGCTTTGTCAGGGTTGATCATGCTGTGGTTGGCGGATCAGTTCGGCCTCTCTGCTGCCGTGGTACTGATACCCATGCTGATTTGTACAGCAGGCACCACCATTGCCAGACCTATCGCCAACTCCAAAGCCATGAGTCTCTATCCACAGAACGCCGGAACGTCTACCTCGGTCGGCGGCGTGCTGATTTTCATGTTCGGTGGCGTGATCAGCGTGGTGATCAATCTTGCGTACGACGACCTGACCACGGCGCTTGCCTTGTGTTTCCTGACCTTAAGTGCCGCGGGTCTTGGCTTGAATGTATTGATCACACGGCGGAATCTGGCGCTGAAGGTGGGCTGATACCTGCCGGTCGTCATCCCGTACGTTGTGTCACCACTGGATCGACACTTCCCGGCATTCCCTCCTGACGCCAGCCGTGTAGAATCGCGACATTCATCGCCAGTCATCCCCCGGCGGGTTTATGAGCTCAAGCTGAAGCGCGCGGCGATCCCGCAAAGTTATCGGCAACTTCCGGACACACGGCCATTTCTGAGTGTTCCAGACGTCAATAGAAGCTCACTTCCCTTTTGATACCTGATTAGCCGCCCGGAGTGCTTCATGCCTGATTACCGCTCGAAAACATCCACCCATGGCCGCAATATGGCCGGCGCCCGCGCACTGTGGCGTGCCACGGGGATGAAAGATGACGACTTCAAAAAGCCGATCATCGCCATTGCCAACTCCTTCACCCAGTTCGTACCGGGCCACGTCCACCTCAAGGACCTGGGCCAACTGGTCGCCCGCGAAATCGAACGCGCCGGCGGTGTAGCGAAAGAATTCAACACCATTGCCGTGGATGACGGCATCGCCATGGGTCACGACGGCATGCTCTATTCGCTGCCGAGCCGCGAGATCATCGCCGACTCCGTCGAATACATGGTCAACGCCCATTGCGCCGATGCGATCGTCTGCATCTCCAACTGCGACAAGATCACCCCAGGCATGCTCATGGCAGCCCTGCGCCTGAACATCCCGGTGATCTTCGTTTCCGGCGGCCCGATGGAAGCCGGCAAGACCAAACTGGCAAGCCATGGCCTCGACCTCGTCGACGCCATGGTGATCGCCGCCGACTCCAGCGCTTCTGACGAGAAAGTCGCTGACTACGAGCGCAACGCCTGCCCGACCTGCGGTTCGTGCTCCGGCATGTTCACCGCCAACTCGATGAACTGCCTGGTCGAAGCCCTCGGTCTGGCATTGCCGGGCAACGGTTCGACCCTGGCCACCCACAGCGACCGCGAGCAGCTGTTCCTGCAGGCTGGTCGCACCATCGTAGAGCTGTGCAAGCGCTACTACGGCGAGAACGACGAGTCGGTGTTGCCGCGCAACATCGCCAACTTCAAGGCGTTCGAAAACGCTATGACCCTGGACATCGCCATGGGCGGTTCCACTAACACCATCCTGCACTTGCTGGCCGCGGCCCAGGAAGCCGAGATCGAGTTCGATCTGCGCGACATCGACCGTCTCTCCCGTCACGTGCCGCAACTGTGCAAAGTTGCGCCGAACATCCAGAAGTACCACATGGAAGACGTGCACCGTGCCGGCGGGATCTTCAGCATCCTCGGCTCGCTGGCCCGTGGCGGCCTGCTGCACACTGACCTGCCGACCGTGCACAGCAAAACCCTGGCCGAAGGCATCGCAAAGTGGGACATCACCCAGACCAGCGACGAAGCGGTGCATCACTTCTTCAAGGCCGGCCCTGGGGGCATCCCGACGCAAACCGCGTTCAGTCAGTCGACCCGCTGGGAAACCCTGGACGACGACCGTGAAAACGGCTGCATCCGCAGTGTCGAACACGCCTATTCGAAAGAAGGCGGCCTGGCCGTTCTGTACGGCAACATCGCGCTGGACGGCTGCGTGGTGAAAACCGCCGGCGTCGACGAGTCGATCCACGTCTTCGAAGGCAACGCGAAAATCTTCGAAAGCCAGGACAGCGCCGTACGCGGCATCCTCGCTGACGAAGTGAAGGCCGGCGACATCGTGATCATCCGTTACGAAGGCCCGAAAGGCGGCCCGGGCATGCAGGAAATGCTGTACCCGACGTCGTACCTGAAATCCAAAGGCCTGGGCAAAGATTGCGCCCTGCTCACCGACGGCCGTTTCTCCGGCGGCACTTCGGGCCTGTCCATCGGCCACGCTTCGCCAGAAGCGGCGGCGGGCGGCGCAATTGGTCTGGTGCAGGAGGGCGACAAAGTGCTGATCGACATTCCGAACCGCTCGATCAACCTGTTGATCAGCGACGAAGAAATGGCTGGGCGCCGTGCCGAGCAAGATCAGAAAGGTTGGAAGCCTGTGGAAAAACGTCCACGCAAAGTGACCACCGCACTGAAAGCCTACGCCCTGCTGGCGACCAGCGCCGACAAGGGTGCTGTGCGTAACAAGGCAATGCTCGACGGGCTGTAAGCGTCAATTGCAGAAACAAAAATGCCCCGCCAAGTGCGGGGCTGATCGTTCCCACGCTCCCGCGTGGGAACGATCATTTTCGCGTTACTGAATCTCTTCAGGCTTGACGATCACCCAGTTCTTGTCCGCCGTCACCGGCAACCCTTCCTTGGCCTGAGCCGCAGCGTTTTTGGCCATCATGCCGTTAATCTGGGTCATGTATTTGTCTTTGCGGTTGACCCACAAGTGGATGCCCCCCTTTGCCACGTCGACGCCGTGGAACAGCATGAAACCATCGCTGGTCGGTGTATCGCCGCCGACCAGAACCGGTTTTTTCCACTCATCGATGTAGGTCAGGATCGCCGCGTGCTTGCCGGCCATCCAGGTCGCCGGCGTCCACAGGTACGGCGTCAGTTCGAGGCCGAGGTTAGCCTTCTCGTCATACTTGCCAGCAGTGATTTGCTTGCGCGCGGTGGTCAACTCACCGGACTTGGGATCCTTGAGCAGCAAGCTTACGCCAATGACGTTTTGCGGTTTGACGTTGTAGCCGTACTTCGGATCGGAAGCGACCATGCGCACCAGCTCTTCGGAGGCGGCGGTCATCACGTAGACCTCGATGCCGTTCTCCATCAGTTTGTTGTAGAGCTCTTTCTGGCCGGTGAAGATTTTCGGCGGGTTGACGTCGAGGTTCTTCACCACGTCGCCTTCGTAATACGTCGCTGGCACCGGTTTACCGGAAGCCATCAACTCATCGACGTAGCCTTTGAGTTCCTGGAGGGTGAAGCCGGAGAACACTTGGGCGACCCATGGATAGCAGACCATGTCGTCGAGTTCGCAAAGGCGATAGTAGTAGCTGAACAGGCTTTCCTTATGGTCGGCGGTGTCTTTGAACGGCATCAGTTTCAAGGAAGGGTCGAGCTTCTCGCGGGTGATCAGGCCTTTGTTTTCCATGAACGGCAGCAACGACTCTTCGAGGTCGTAGCGGTAACTGGTGTTGTCCATGTCGAACACCGCGTAGTTACCTTTGTTGGCGTTGGCGGCGATCATCGCGTCCAGCGCCTTGGCCTGATCGGCTGGCCAGTGTTTCAAATCCGTAGCGAATACCTGGCCGGCGAGGCTCAGGCCCAAACCCAATCCCAGTGCAGCAACCAAAAATTTCCGTGCGAGCTTCATCGGCATGCTTCCCTTATTAAAAGACCCTGATTCAAAGATATCGACGCTAACAAATTAGTGTGACGGTTCCCGTCTGCCTGCGACCGCTCACGTCCCTATTGCGCCAGTTGCATCTCTGTCAGCGACACTCGCTTATTCCAAAAACGACAGTATTCAGATGTTTTTGGTATTAATTCATTAGATATCAAGCTGTTACGCTCACCGGTTCGCGGCTGCCCCGGAAGGTAGCCGGCACACGTCATTATCGGAGTTCCAATGAATCTGCCGCTGATCCTCAATCTGCTGGTGTTCCTCGCCCTGCTCTTTGGCTTGGCGCAAACCCGCCACACCACGTGGAGCCTGGCCAAAAAAGTCCTGCTCGCGTTGGTGCTGGGCGTGGTGTTCGGTGTTGCTCTGCACACCGTTTACGGTGCCGGCAACCCGGTACTGAAAACCTCGATCGGCTGGTTCGATCTGGTGGGCAACGGTTACGTGCAGTTGCTGCAAATGATCGTGATCCCGCTTGTATTCGCCTCGATCCTCAGCGCCGTGGCCCGTCTGCACAGTGCCTCGTCCCTGGGAAAGATCAGCTTCCTGACCATCGGCACGCTGCTGTTCACCACGGCCATTGCGGCGTTGATCGGTATCGGCTTGACCAACCTGTTTGGTCTGACCGCTGAAGGTCTGGTCGCCGGCACTCAGGAAATGGCCCGCCTGCAAACCATCCAGACTGACTACGCGGGCAAGGTCGCTGACCTGAATGTGCCGCAGTTGCTGCTGTCGTTCATTCCGCAAAACCCGTTCGCCGACCTCGCTCGGGCCAAGCCGACCTCGATCATCAGCGTGGTGATTTTTGCTGCGTTCCTGGGGGTCGCGGCGCTGCAACTGCTGAAAGATGACGTCGAGAAAGGTCAGAAAGTGATCAACGCCATCGACACCCTGCAAGCCTGGGTGATGCGTCTGGTGCGTCTGGTGATGAAGCTGACCCCGTACGGTGTATTGGCGCTGATGACCAAAGTGGTCGCCGGCTCCAACCTTCAGGACATCATCAAACTCGGCAGTTTCGTGGTGGTGTCCTACATCGGGCTGGGCCTGATGTTTGTGGCCCATGGCCTGCTGGTGTCGGCCGCAGGGATCAACCCGCTGCGCTTCTTCCGCAAGATCTGGCCGGTGCTGACATTTGCCTTCACCAGCCGCTCCAGCGCCGCGACGATTCCGCTGAGCATTGAAGCGCAGACCAGCCGTTTGGGTATTCCACAGTCCATCGCCAGTTTCGCCGCGTCGTTCGGCGCGACCATTGGCCAGAATGGCTGTGCCGGTCTGTACCCGGCGATGCTGGCAGTGATGGTCGCGCCAACAGTGGGCATCAATCCGCTGGACCCGTTGTGGATCGCGACATTGGTGGCAATTGTGACGCTGAGTTCGGCAGGGGTGGCCGGCGTCGGTGGTGGCGCGACGTTTGCCGCGTTGATCGTGCTGCCGGCGATGGGGTTGCCGGTGTCACTGGTGGCGTTGCTGATTTCGGTCGAGCCGCTGATCGACATGGGACGTACGGCGTTGAACGTGAGTGGTTCGATTACCGCCGGTGCAATCACCAGCCAGATCATGCAGCAGACGGATAAAGAACTGCTGGATGCGGCTGAGCATGCGCAGTTGGCTCACGCTTAACCCGTACTGATCGTTCCCACGCTCCCGCGTGGGAATGCCTCAAGGGACGCTCCGCGTCCAGTGACGCGGAGCGTCACGGGCTGCATTCCCACGCAGAGCGTGGGAACGATCTCAGGTGCGCTCCCAAACCTCGAAGTTGTACGCAGGCTTGTCGCCTTCCGCCGGATTTGGCACGTTCGACACCAGTTTCCACTGCCCCAAATCAAACGCCGGAAACCACGCATCCCCTTCCGGGCTCAGCGCCACGCGCGTCAAGTACAGCCGATCAGCCTGCGCCAACCCCTGCGCATACAACTGCGCCCCGCCAATCAGCATCACCTCATCGACGCCCTGCTCGTTCGCCCATTCCTGCGCCCGAACCACTGCCGCTTCAAGCGACGGATAAACCTCCGCGCCTTCGAGTTGCAGATCCGCCTGACGGCTGACCACGATGTTCAACCGGCCCGGCAGCGGGCGACCGAGGGAATCCCAGGTCTTGCGACCCATGATGATCGGCTTGCCGAGGGTGGTGGCCTTGAAGTATTTGAAGTCCCCCGGCAAGTGCCAGGGCATGCTGTTGTCGACGCCGATCACACGGTTTTCACCGAGGGCTGCGATCAGGCTGAGGGGGAGTGATTTAGTCATGCCGGCGAGGATACCAGAGCCTCCCGTACCCCGATAAGCGCCACAGCGGTTATGCTCACCGTTCAATTGATCGACGGGATGGCGCGTGACGGAACTGACTCCACTGCAAAACCTCTGGCTGACCGAGACGGTGCGCCTGCGTGAAGAACACGCCGGTCCCCTGGATGATCTGGAAGCCAACCGACTGGCCCGCAGCGCGGGCGGCGATCTGCCGACACGCATTCAACGCCGCGCCCTGTGGCTGGCCGAGCGCGATGGACTGAGCAGCGCCCTCAAGCATTGGCTGCAAGGTGCGCGGCTGGCACTGTTGGTGCTGGCTGTTCTCGCCGTCGCCAGCGGCGCCGGCCTGGCGTTTGCCGCACTGGGCGACGGACAAACGCCGGTCAATGTGTTCTGGGCCTTGGGCAGTTTGCTCGGACTGAACCTGATTCTATTGCTGAGCTGGGCATTGGGCCTGGTCTTCGCTGGCGAACACGGCGCCACCCTCGGACGCTTGTGGTTATGGCTCAGCGACAAATTCGCTCGCGATGCCAACGCCGCGCAACTCGCCCCGGCCCTGCTGCTATTGCTGCAACGACAGAAACTCAATCGCTGGGCGATCGGTGTACTGGTCAACGGTTTGTGGCTGCTGGCGATGCTCAGCGCCCTGGTGATCCTGTTGATGCTGATGGCGACCCGGCGTTATGGCTTCGTCTGGGAAACCACCCTCCTCAGCGCAGACACCTTCGTCGTCATGACCCAAGCCCTCGGCGCCCTGCCGGCCGTGCTGGGTTTCAACGTACCGACCGTGGAAATGATCCGCGCCAGTGGCGACGCCGCATTGAACATTGAAAGTGCCCGGCAAGCCTGGGCCACCTGGCTGGTCGGCGTGTTGGTGGTCTACGGCGTTTTGCCACGGCTGTTGCTGGCGCTGTTTTGCCTGTGGCGCTGGAAAACCGGCCAAGCAGCATTGCACCTGGATTTGAACCTGCCCGGTTACGCCCAGCTGCGTGAACGACTGATGCCGACCAGTGAACGCCTGGGCATCAGCGACGCTGCGCCAGAGCAACTGCATCGTATTGAAAACGGTGTCAGCGACCTGCCAAGCGATGGCGCGCTGCTGGTGGCCATCGAGCTCGACGGTCAACGCCCGTGGCCGCCGACACTGCCGAAAACCGTGAGTAACGCCGGCATTCTCGACACTCGCGAATCGCGGCACAAACTCCTCGAACAGCTGAGCCGTTTTCCTCCTGCCCGTCTGGCCATCGCCTGCGATCCGCGACGTTCGCCGGACCGCGGCAGTCTGGCACTGATCGCCGAACTGGCTCGCAGCGCCAGCGCCACTCGCGTCTGGCTACTGCAAGCACCGCCGGGCGAAGCGCTGGATGCCGAAAGGCTGGGTGACTGGCACGTGGCGCTGCAGCAGCTGGACTTGCCGTTCGCCGATTGCGCGCCGTTGAACTGGCTGGAGACCGGTCATGACTAATCCGTGGAAACCGCCCTTGAAGCTCGCCGTGGTCGGCCACACCAACGTTGGCAAAACTTCGTTGCTGCGCACCCTGACCCGCGATGTCGGTTTCGGTGAGGTGTCTCATCGCCCCAGCACCACACGACACGTCGAAGGCGCGCGGTTGTCGGTGGACGGCGAGCCTTTGCTCGATCTCTACGACACCCCCGGCCTGGAAGATGCCATCGCTCTGCTCGACTACCTCGAGCGTCTGGAACGGCCGGGTGAACGCCTCGACGGCCCGGCGCGTCTGGCGCGGTTTCTTGAGGGCAGCGAAGCACGGCAACGTTTCGAACAGGAAGCCAAGGTGCTGCGGCAACTGCTGACCTGCGACGCCGGTCTCTACGTGATCGACGCCCGGGAACCGGTGCTGGCCAAGTACCGCGACGAACTGGAAGTGTTGGCCAGCTGCGGCAAACCGTTGCTGCCGGTACTGAATTTTGTCAGCAGCGCCAACCACCGCGAACCGGAGTGGCGCGAAGCGTTGGCACGCCTCGGCTTGCATGCGCTGGTGCGTTTCGACAGCGTCGCACCGCCGGAGGACGGCGAACGTCGGCTCTATGAAAGCCTCGCGCTGCTGTTGGAAAACGCCCGCCCACAACTGGAACGCCTGATCGCCGATCAGCAAGCCCAACGCCAGGCCCGGCAACAAAGTGCGGCGCGGCTGATTGCAGAATTATTGATCGACTGTGCCGCCTACCGGCGCAGCGTGGTCAGTGAAGCCGAGCAAGAACAGCAGGCCATCAACGAACTGCGCAAAGCCGTTCGACAACGGGAGCAACGCTGCGTCGAAGCGCTGCTCAAGCTCTACGCCTTCCGTCCACAGGACGCGGCGGCCAGTGATCTGCCGCTGCTTGATGGCCGCTGGGGTGACGACCTGTTCAACCCGCAAACCCTGAAACTGCTGGGCGTGCGAGTCGGTGGCGGTATCGCTGCCGGCGCGGTAGCCGGGGCCGGCGTCGACCTGTTGGTGGGCGGGCTGACCCTTGGCGCAGCGGCACTGGCCGGGGCGATCGCTGGCGGAGCTCTGCAAACCGCCCGCAGTTATGGCAGTCGTTTGCTGGGCAAGATCAAAGGCCAGCGGGAGCTGACCGTCGATGACAGCGTGCTGCGGCTATTGGCATTGCGTCAGCGGCAACTGCTGCAAGCGCTCAATGCGCGAGGGCATGCGGCGATGGACAGCATTCAGGTGGCCACGCCCCAGGACAAAACCTGGCGCGAAGGTAAACTGCCCGAACCACTGAACAAGGCGCGGGCGCATCCGCAGTGGTCATCGCTTAATCCTCATCCGAAGTTGAATCAGGCGGAAAGGCAGGAGCAGGTTGAGGGGTTGGCGCAGCAGCTTTAGATCTGCGGTGTTGGGGCCCTTCGCGAGCAGGTTCGCGAAGGGCCGCGACTTGGTCGCGTGGAGTGATCGCTACCAACCAACCTTCAAAAATTCTCGCACCAGCGAAGCGACTCGTCGCCGATCCGTGCGATCCGACCGCCCGTCATTATCTACATCCGAACTTAATATCAACTCGAAATCCCCATCGTTATCAAGGTCACGGGCAGCTGCTTTATAGGCAATCGTCAGCCCTTCATGAAAATGCAGCCGCACCGTTTCCGGCGTGGCATCACCGTTGGGATTTTCCGAGAAGATCCGTAAATGGCGCTCCTCGCCTTGCCCCTCACTGAACCAGGCACACTTCAAATACGTCTTGCCGAAGTTCTTGAGCCATCGAAGTTCAGCGTCCGTTGCCGCGCGCTGCAAATGATCACTCTCAAAAAACTGGTAACGCACGATTCCGGCCTGCCCTTGACTGATAGGCTCCTGGGCGATCACTTTCAAGTAGCGCGTCCTCGCGCTCACTTCCATTTGAACTTCAGGTAAGTGGCGCTCAGCAACGATACCAACTCACGGTCCACGGCATCAGTATCGCCATCGTTATCCACATCAAAGTGGATCGTCCAGTCCAGTGTGCCGTTGTTATCCGTGTCGTAGGCAGACGCAGTGTAGGCCAGCGTCTTGTCAGTCGGTTTCCCATTGCCTTCGTGAAAGTGCAAACACACGGTATCCGGGCTGCCATCTTCGGCAAAATCCTCGACGAAGATTTTCAGATAACGTTTTGTGCCAGCACCAGGATTGAACCAATTGAGTTTAAGACAGGCATTGCCGAAGGTCTTCAGCAGACGCTGGTCAACACTGTTTTCCCTGCCGTCATTAGTGACGTCGCCCATCTTGTAATCGACGTTGCCATCGGCATCGAAATCCAATGCGAAGGCTTTGTTGACCAGGACATCTTCGCCTGGCGTACAAGCAGATTCATAGAACTGCAGCAAAATAGAATCCGGCCGACCGTTGCCGACTCGATCCTGAACGGTGACTTTCAAATAGCGCATGAGCATTCCCTGGCAATTAAAGAAGCTCAAACACTAGCGGCTGGAAAGCCCCGTAGCCATGGGCCGACTTCGCCGTGACAAGTAGGGCATTTCGCTAAACACCCGCCGCAAAAGATGTCTCCGTTGAAGGGGACGTGCTCTTGGCCAGCAACGCCGATGCTTTTGCCTTCAATATCTGAAGATCGATCACCGGCACCCACACCTCCTTGGCCAATTCATCCCAGTGGCGCATGCGCAAACTGACCGTATACAACGGATCTTGCTCGAAGGCTTCAGCCTCGGATTCGGTCATCACCCACCCTGATATTCCAAGGTCCGGCGACTGGCTTCGCTCAATCGCTCGTAGTACCCAGGCTCTTTTAGCGTCAGATAACGCTTGGCCTGAACGTGGTATTCCACCAGCCGCGCCATACGTTCGCTGAAACCTGCCCGACGCAGGTAATCGGCACCCAGCCGCTCGTGGCTGACCACGCCGAAGCCACCCATGTTTTCGGCACTGTCAGCGCAGATATGGCCGATGTCGTGGAAGAACGCTGCCAGCACCACTTCATCATCAAAGCCCTCAGCCATGGCCAGTTCGGCCGCCTGGGACATGTGTTCGATCTGCGACACCGGCTCGCCGATGTAATCGCTGTTGCCAAAGCGCTCGTACAAACCGAACACCTCGGCAATCACTTGTTCATGACGCGCCATCAATCTTCCCCCAACAATTGATCGACATTACGTTCAGCCATCGCCGGCCCGACGCTCATGCCGACGCCCGTGTGCATCAGTGCCACGCTCACTCCCGGCATTGGACGCAGGAACGAGAACGGCCCCGGCCCCCGAGAACCATAGACACCCTGCCAGCGCTCCACCACTTGCACCTTGCAACCCAGGGTGTGTTCCGCGAGCTCAATCATCCAATGGTCCACCTGCTCGGCATTGAACGGCGACGGATCGCGGCCGTAATGGTGGGAGTCGCCGATGATCAATTCACCGTGAGGCGTCGGGCTGATCAGCAGGTGAATGCCGTTTTCATGCAGATGCGGTTCCTCTCGCAGGATTTGCGCGTGCACCGCCGCCGCTTCCGGCAGATCGGCGAAGGCGCCGTAGTGCACGCAGCTCAAACCGGTGAGCAAGGCGTGTTGCAGGTTGAGGTTGATTTTCGGTCGGGCGCGGAGCATTTGCAGGCGACAGATTTGCGGGTTGAGTTCGGCGATCTGCTCGGCCAACAGCGTCTGATAATCGTGACCGGAACAGACGATGATCTGTTCGGCGCTGAAGGTTCCGGCGGTGCTGTGCAGGCGACCCGGCTCGATGTCGCGCACCAGAGTGGAGAAGTGAAACGCGACGCCAAGCTCGCGGCGCAGGTAGTCGATCAGCGCCGGAATCGCTTCGCGCGAATACAACTGCTGATCGTCCATCCCGTGCAATGCCGCGCGATGATGGCTGAACTGACCGCCGTAGACGTCGCGTAACGCAGCACCGCGCAGCAGGTCGACGCGGTAACCGTGTTCCACAGCGCGACCGGCGCAGAAGGCTTCCAGCAGGTGTTCTTCCGCTTCGGTGCGGGCAAACAGGTACGAGCCGTTGCGCTTGAGTTGCAGACCGGCGAGCTGCGCCCATTGGCCCCAGATCTCGCGGCTGGCCTTGGCCAGTTCGAGCATCGGACCGGGTGGTTGGCCGGTGACCAGTGCCTGGCCGAAGTTGCGTACCGAGGCGCCCAAAGGCGTTTCGCTGCGCTCGAAAACCGTGACCTTGAGACCGCGTTTGGCGGCGGCGTAGGCGTGGGACAGACCTAAAATGCCGGCGCCGACGATCAGCATGTCGTTGTGTTGTGTCATGAAGTTTTGTCCTGAACTCAGGACCGCTATCGCGAGCAAGCTCGCTCCCACATTGGATTTGTGATCGACGCACATCCCCTGTGGGAGCGAGCTTGCTCGCGATGAGGCCCTGTCAGCCTACGAAGATTTACTTGGCAACCACTTTCTCGGACTTGCCGTCATAGCGCTTGCGCCATTCGGTGAGGATTTCATCGCGATTCTTCGACGCCCAGGCGAAGTCGTTCTTGATCAAACGCTGCTCATAATCCGCCGGCAATTCGGTCTGCGGCTTGGCAATACCTGGCTGAGCGAGCACGGCGAAGTTCTCCTTATAAAGCTCCATTGCCGCCGGGCTGGCGGAGAAGTCAGCCAGTTTTTTCGCCGCGTCTTCATGCGGTGTGCCCTTGATCACAGCCGTCGCTTCGATCTCCCAGCCCAGGCCTTCTTTCGGCAGGATGATGTCCAGCGGCGCGCCTTGGCGTTTCAGCTGAACGGCGGGGTATTCAAAGGAAATACCGATCGGGAATTCACCCGCCGCCGCCAGCTTGCACGGCTTGGAACCGGAGTGAACGTACTGGCCAATGTTCTGGTGCAGGTCGTCCATGTACTGCCAGCCCTGCTTCTCGCCGAAGGTTTGCAGCCAGGCGCTGACGTCGAGGAAACCGGTGCCGGACGAGGCCGGGTTGGGCATGACGATCTTGCCTTTGTACTCAGGCTTGGTCAGGTCCTGCCAGCTCACGGGTTTGCTCAAACCCTGTTTCTCGGCCTCAACCGTGTTGAAGCAAATGGTCGCGGCCCAGACGTCCATGCCGACCCAGGCGGGTGGGTTAGCAGCGTCGCGGTAGTTGCCGCCGATCTTGCCCAGGTCTTTCGGCGCATAGCTTTGCAGCATGCCTTGCTCATCGAGGATCGCCAGGCTCGAGGCCGCCAGGCCCCAGACCGCGTCAGCCTGCGGTCGAGCTTTTTCGGCCAGCAGCTTGGCGGTGATGATGCCCGTGGAGTCGCGCACCCACTTGATCTCGACGTCCGGGTTGGCCTTTTCGAAGGCTGCTTTATAGGTCTTGAGTTGTTCGGCTTCGAGGGCGGTGTACACCGTCAACTCGGTTTTCGCAGCGTAAGCGTTCAGGCTGAAAGCGGTGAGAACAGCAGCGGCCAGGGCCAAGGGCTTGAACATGATCTTTTCCTGTTTGAGTTGAAGGCTTTTGGGTTGATGAGCAGGGAATCAATTGCCAGGCGCGGTCTGCCGCCAGGCCTGGGAGCGGCGCAGCAACCCGCGCGAAGCCCAGGCCAGCAGCAGGGACACGCCCGCCGAGGTGAACAGAATCAGGGTCGACATCGCCGCCGCGCCGCCGACATTGCCGGCGTCGTCCATGTTCAGCACCGCCACTGCCGCGAGGAGGGTGTCGGGGCTGTAGAGGAAGATCGCCGCCGAGACGGTGGTCATGGCCGAGACGAACAGGTAGCGCACGATGTCCAGCAGTGCCGGCAGGCAAATCGGCACGGTGACGCGCAGGTAGTGCCGATACAGCGGCGCCTTGAGCGACAGCGCGGCGGCTTCGAACTCGGCATCGAGCTGACGCAGCGCGGTGGTGGCGGTCATTTGCGCGGTGGTCAAATAGTGCGCAATGGTGCAGACCACCAGCAGGGTCATGGTCCCGTAGAGCACATGCAGCGGGTTGCCGGTGAGGTTGAAGAAGAAGACGTAACCCAGGCCCAGCACCAGACCCGGCACCGCCATCGGTACGAAACTGAGCATGCGCAGCGTCAGATTCAGCCCGCGCTGACCCTTGGTTTTTTCCATCAGGTAGGCGCCGGTGAAGATCAGCACGCTGCCGATCAACGCCGTGCACAGGGCCATCTTCACGCTGTTGCCGTAGGCCAGCCAGCCACCGCCCGCCGTGTCGTTGAACTGATAATGGTTGAGCGACAGCGACAGGTTGTACGGCCAGAATTTCACCAGCGACGAGTACACCGCCATGCCGAACACCAGCAGCAACACCGCGCAGATCAGCAACACGATGGCCAGGTAGCAGCCATCCCGCATCTTCGACGGCGCCGGTTGAAACACCTGCGCCCGACCGCTCATGGAATCGCCATGCCGCCGACGCAACCAGGCATCGACACCGAAGCTGAACAGCGCCGGCAGCAGCAGGACCATGCCGATCAACGCGCCGCGACCGAACTGTTGTTGGCCGACCACGGCTTTGTAGGCTTCCAGCGCCAGTACTTGATAGTCGCCACCGACCACCACGGGTACGCCGAAGTCGGTGATGGTCAGGGTGAACACCAGACAGAACGCCGCGAACACCGCCTGACGCGTCGCCGGCCAGGTGATGCTACGGAAAGCTTTCGCCGGACTGGCGCCCATGCTGGAGGCCGCATCGAAGAGTCGCGCATCCGCCAGGGACAACGCCGACAGCAGAATCATCAAAGCGTGTGGGAAGGTGTAGATGACCTCGCCCAGAACAATGCCCCAGAAGCCGTAGATATTGTCCGAGAGCAAACCGCGCAGCATGCCCTGGTTGCCGAACAGATAGACCAGCGCAATACCCGGCAGCATCGACGGTGCCATCAGCGGCAACAGCGACATCCCACGCCAGATGCCCTTACCCGGAATCAAGGTGCGTTGCAGGGCGTAGGCAAACAGGTAGGCCAGCGGTACGACAATGGCTGCGACGCTGAGGGAAACCTTCAGGCTATTGCCCAGCAACCAATGGAAATTCGCACTGGTGACCAGTTCTCGTGCAGCGACCAGGCCACCCCCCTGCCCGGCTTCAGAGCTGAAACCGCGCCAGAAGATCGCCAGCAACGGCATCAACACCGCAACACCGAGTAACACCAGCAAAAGGATTTTGCCGCCGACCACGAACACCCGGTCGCCGATCTCGGCACGGGAGGTCTGCCGAACCTGCTTGTGCGGTATCGGCAGCGCGATGTTCGCGCTCATCAGGCGAACACCTGCAGGCTGCGCGGTGGCAAGGCGACCATGATCTGCTGCGCGCCGAGACGCGGCATCGCTTCTGGCGCGAGTTCCGCCAGCAATGCGTGGCCTGGCAGTTGATCGAGTTCGAAGCTCATGCGGCAGCGGTTGCCGAGGAAGGTGATCTCGCGAACCTTGGCCGGGAACAGGTTCTCTTCATGCACCGGCGGGTTGACGTTGATCGCTTCGGGGCGACAGAACAAACGACCCGAGGCGGCGTTGCCCGAATCGGCGGCCAGGCGAATGTTCATCCCGCCGACCTGAGCGTGGCTGTCGCTGCTGCGGCGGAACGGCAGCCAATTGCCTTGGCCGACGAACTCGGCCACAAACGGTGTTGCCGGACGGTCGTAGATTTCCTGCGGCGTGGCGTACTGCTCAACCTTGCCGTTGTTCATCACGGCGATGCGGTCGGCCATTAGCATGGCTTCGTCCTGATTGTGGGTGACCATCAGGGTGGTGACGCCAAGGTTGCGCTGCAGTTGGCGCAGTTCTGTGCACAGATGCTCGCGGACCCGGGCGTCGAGGGCCGACATCGGTTCGTCGAGCAGCAGCAACGAAGGTGCCGGCGCCAATGCCCGAGCCAGCGCGACACGCTGCTGTTGGCCGCCAGACAATTGGCCGGGGTATTTTTTCTCACTGCCGATCAGGCCGACCAGTTCCAACATCTGACCGACGCGCTGGCGCACTTCTTCGCGACCACTGCCAGCGAGGCCGTAGGCGATGTTCGCTTCGACAGTGAGATTGGGGAACAGCGCGTAGGACTGAAACAGAATGCCGTAGTCCCGAGCCTGGGGTGCCAAGTGGGAAACGTCGCGATTGCCGAGGTACAACTCGCCGCTGTCTTGCTTCTCCAGACCGGCGATGCAGCGCAATAAGGTGGTTTTGCCGCAGCCCGACGGACCGAGCAAACACACCAGTTCACCGGCCGCCACGTCGAGGGAAACGTTATCCAGCGCGGTGAACGCGCCGAAGCGTTTCTGCACGCCGCGCACTTTCATCGGGGCGCCGGGGTTGGTCAGGGCAGTTGCGATCGAGTGGTTCATGGACAGGCCTCATCAAGCAGATGAAGGCCATCCTAGATTTGTAATGCGTCCGTCATGTGGCAGTGAGGCAAAAACGGCTGATAGTGGTATTCAAGGATTTGGGTTCACCGCCGATCGTTCCCACGCAGAGCGTGGGAACGATCATTTAGGCAGGGGCCATTTCCTGCGCCAAACCCAGAAACGCCGCCGGCAACCGCGCGCCTTTTCGTTCCTTGAGGCAGTACAAATACTCCGGAATCTGCGGCGCATTCTCGATGGTCAGCACGCGCAATTGCGGATCGTGCGGCACTTCCTGCCGGGCAATGATGCTGATGCCGATGTTGCGCAGCACCGCCTCACGGATCGACTCACGGCTGCCAATCTCCAGCAAAGGCCCGAAACTCACCCCGGCGCTGGCCAACAATTCTTCGGTCAAACGCCGAGTAGTCGAGCCCGACTCACGCATCAGCAAGGTATGCCCGGCCAACGCACTGAGCGGTACAGGGTCGTGGACCGCCAACGGATGATTGCGATGCACCGCCAGCACCAGCGGATCACTGCCGAGCACGCGGCGGATCAGCCGCGCATCGTCGAGCAACTGCGACGACGCCGCGATGTCCACACGGTACTCCTCGAGCGCCTCCAGCACTTGCTGAGAGTTGCCGATTTCTACCGACACCTCTACGTGCGGCAAGCGCTCGCGAAAGGTCTTCACCAGGTCGAGGATGTAGTAAGGCGCCGTGGCCGCAATGCGCAACGTGCCCTGGACCTGACCGCTGTTGCGCAGGAAAAACTCGATGTCGGCTTCCTGCTGCAACAGCGCCTTGACCATCGGCAACAACCGCGCGCCTTCATCGCTGACACTGAGACGGCGGCCGCCACGGTAGAACAACTCAACCGAGTACTGACTCTCCAGATGCCGAATCTGGGTCGTCACCGTGGGTTGACTCAGGCCGAGTTTTTTCGCCGCCAGGGTAATGCTGCCCAAGCGGGCCACCATGTAAAACGCCTTTAGCTCGGCACTCAGCACACCCGTCCCTCATCGTCTATTTGCGCAACAGGCGCAAACCGTTAAACACCACCAACAGGCTCACGCCCATGTCGGCGAACACCGCCATCCACATGGTGGCGATCCCGGCGAAGGTTACCCCAAGAAAGATCGCTTTGATGACCAATGCCAGGGCAATGTTCTGTTTGAGGATGCGGGAAGTCTGCCGTGACAGCCGGATAAAGGTCGGGATTTTGCGCAGATCGTCGTCCATCAGGGCGACATCGGCGGTTTCGATGGCGGTATCGGTGCCCGCCGCCGCCATGGCGAAACCAATCTCCGCGCGTGCCAGCGCCGGAGCGTCGTTGATGCCGTCGCCGACCATGCCGACGTGATGGCCCTGTGCATAAAGGGCTTCGATGGCTTGCAGCTTGTCGGTCGGCAACAGATCGCCCTTGGCCTCGTCGATGCCCACTTGCGCGGCAATCGCCTGAGCGGTGTGGACGTTATCGCCGGTGAGCATCAGGGTTTTGATGCCCAGGTCGTGCAGCTGCTGGATCGCCTCGCGGCTGGACTCTTTGACCGTATCGGCGACGGCGAACAGCGCCAACGGGCCGGACTTGTCGAGCAGCAGCACCACGGACTTGCCCTGTTTCTCCAGGGCAAACAGCTTCTCCTCCAGCGCTGGAGAGCACAGGCCCAGTTCTTCCACCAGGCGGTGGTTACCCAAGTGATACGTCTGACCGTTGATTTCGCCACGCACGCCACGGCCGGCCAGCGCCTCGAAGTTATCCACAACGAGCGGCGCGAATTGTTTATCCACAGCCGCATTGGCGATGGCCAATGACACTGGGTGATCCGAGCGACCAGCCAACGCCGCCGCAATCGCCGGGGCTGATTCATCGACGGTCGGATCGAGGGACAAGTAATCGGTCTGCACCGGTTTGCCGTGAGTGAGGGTGCCGGTCTTGTCTAGCGCCAGGTAATCAAGCTTGTACCCACCCTCCAGGTACACGCCGCCCTTGACCAGAATGCCTTTGCGCGCCGCGGCTGCCAGGCCGCTGACGATGGTGACTGGCGTAGAAATAACCAGTGCACATGGGCAGGCGACCACCAGCAACACCAACGCCCGGTAGATCCAGTCGAACCATACGGCGCCCATGAACAGTGGCGGAATCACTGCAACGGCGAGGGCCAGGATGAACACCGCCGGTGTGTAGATTTTCGAGAAACTATCGACGAAACGCTGGGTGGGTGCCCGCGCGCCCTGGGCTTGTTCCACGGCGTGGATGATCCGCGCCAGGGTCGAATTATTGGCCGCCGCGGTCACAGCATATTCCAGGGAGCCGGCCTGGTTGATGGTGCCGGCGAAGACTTTGTCTCCGACTGTTTTCTCAATCGGCAGGCTTTCACCGGTGATCGGTGCCTGATCGATGGTCGAACTGCCCGACACCACTTCACCGTCCAGACCAATCCGCTCACCGGGACGCACCCGCACTCGCGCGCCCAGCTCGATGGTTTTGACGTCCCGCTCGATCCAACTTCCGTCGGCCTGCTGCACCGTGGCCTGCTCCGGGGTCATCTGCATCAACCCGCCGATGGCGTTGCGCGCACGGTCCAGGGACTTGGCTTCGATCAACTCGGCCACGGTGAACAGGAACATCACCATCGCCGCTTCTGGCCACTGACCGATCAGGATCGCGCCGGTCACCGCGATGCTCATCAGCGCATTGATGTTCAAGTTGAGGTTCTTGAGCGCGATCCAGCCTTTCTTGTAGGTGGTCAGGCCACCGCTGAGGATCGAAATCAGCGCAATGATCGCCACCACCCAAGTCGGTGCGGCGTCAGTGAAGTGGATAACTTCGGCGGCCAGTGCGCCAACACCGGCCAGTGCCAAGGGCCACCAGTGCTTTTTCTCGGGGATTGGCGCGGGCGCTTCTGTGCCCTGCTCCATCGACTCGGCTTGCATGCCCAGGGATTTGATCGCGTCGATGATCGGCGCGGTGCTCGGCAGGTCATGGGTGACGCCCAACACGCGGTTGATCAGGTTGAATTCCAGTTGCTGCACGCCCACGAGTTTGCCGAGTTTGTTCTGGATCAGCGTCTGCTCGGTCGGGCAGTCCATCGCATCGATGCGGAAACTGCTCAGCCGCGTGCCGGCGGTCGGCTTGGCATTCAACTTGATCAGCGATGGCGCCGCCACTTTCGAAGAACAGCAGGAATCCCCGTGTCCGCCATGCTCGCGGCTTACATTGTCATGCTGGGGCACAGTTTGCAGCGTGTGGCTGTGATCGTGATCGTGATCGTGATCGTGATCGTGATCGTGATCGTGATCAGCCTCGGGTTTGTGCGTGTGAAGGGAATCGCTCATGGGGTCGCGTCCAGAAAAGTGCCTGTTGCCAAGTAAAGACCCTGTAGCCACTATAGGGTCAAGCACCCTTTTGGAGATTGCCGTCATGAAGATCGGAGAATTGGCCAGACTCACCGGCTGCGCCGTGGAAACTATCCGCTACTACGAGCGCGAAAACCTGCTGCCGGAACCGGCCCGCAGTGACGGCAACTACCGCGTCTACACCCAGGCCCACGCCGAGCGCCTGACCTTCATCCGCAACTGCCGCACCCTCGACATGACCCTGGAGGAGATCCGCAGCTTGCTGGCCCTGCGCGACAGTCCGCAGGATCAGTGTGAAAACGTGAACGCGTTGATCGACGAGCACATTCATCACGTGAAGGCGCGGATAGACGGCTTGCTGGCTTTGCAGACACAACTGCTCGACCTGCGCCAACGCTGTGGCGAAGGGCCGGAAATTGATCAGTGCGGGATTTTGCAGCGGCTTGAAGTGAGCGGCGGAGTGGTGGCGACGGAGGTTAAGCATTCCCATGTCGGCCGCAGTCACGGACATTAGCGGCCATGATCGTTCCCACGCTCTGCGTGGGAATGCAGCCATGGACGCTCCGCGTCCACTGTGACGCAGAGCGTCA
The DNA here is from genome assembly GCF_054898165.1 of Pseudomonas sp. Hz4. Lineage (NCBI taxonomy): Bacteria > Pseudomonadati > Pseudomonadota > Gammaproteobacteria > Pseudomonadales > Pseudomonadaceae > Pseudomonas > Pseudomonas sp. Hz4. The sequence goes on from NZ_CM142719.1 coordinate 5,806,338, forward strand.
CGGGATTCATTCCCACGCAGAGCGTGGGAACGATCAGAGCGGTGTCAGACCGCCATCGGCGCGGTCATTGGGGCGTGGTGCTCGTAACCCTCAAGCGAGAAATCACTCGGCTCGATCAACTCCAGCCACTCCGGCTGGTAAACGCCAGTCTTGGCAAACTCTGGCACACGATCACTCATCACCAGTTTCGGCATCGGGAACGGCTCGCGCTTGAGCTGTTCGTTGAGCATGTCCAGGTGGTTTTCGTAGACGTGGGCATCACCGATGAAATAGGTGAACCAGCGTGGCGTGTAGCCGGTCAGGCGACCGATCAGGCTGAGCAGCGCGGCGCCTTCGGTGAGGTTGAACGGCGTGCCCAGGCCCAGATCGTTGGAGCGGATGTAAAGGGTCAAAGAAATCTCTTTGGTCTCGACATTCGGGTGGAACTGATACAGCAAGTGGCACGGCGGCAGGGCCATTTCATCGAGCTGGGCGACGTTCCAGCCGTGGAACAGGATGCGGCGGCTGCCCGGGTCTTTGATGATGGTGTCGACGCACTGGCGGATCTGGTCGATCGCCTTGTACAACACCACGTAAGCCTGACCGTCCTCTTCACCTTCGGCAATCTGGCGATAGCCTTGGCTCAGGGTCTGCTCGATGGCGGCCTTGTTGCTGACCGGGATCTGCTTGTACGCCGGCCATTTGCGCCATTGCACGCCGTAGATTTCGCCGAGGTCGTCTTCGCCCTGACGGAACGGATTGGCCAGCCACTGCGCGTTTTCATTAGCGTTCTGATCCCAGACCTTGCAGCCCAGCGCACGGAATTCGGCGGCGTTGTTCACCCCGCGCAGAAAACCACACATCTCGCCGATGGCCGATTTGAAGGCCATCTTGCGCGTGGTGATCGCCGGGAAACCTTCCTTCAGGTCATAACGCAGCATCGCACCAGGGAAACTGATGGTGTTCACGCCGGTGCGGTTGGCCTGCTTGGTGCCGTTCTTGATGACGTGGGCGACCAGTTCGAGATATTGCTTCATGAGTTACCTGTGTCCTTGAACCCGGGGCCGTCGCCCCGGGGTTCGAATTTAAAGCGCAGCGTTCGCCGGGGTAGCCGGAGCACGGTGGTATGCGAACCAGATCAGGAACAGCCCGCCAACGATCATCGGTACGCACAGTACCTGCCCCATGGTCAGCCAGTTCCAGGCCAGATAGCCCAGTTGCGCGTCCGGCACCCGGAAGAATTCGACGATGAAACGGAAGATGCCATAGAACAGCGCGAACATCCCGGACACCGCCATGGTCGGCCGCGGCTTGCGCGAGAACAACCAGAGAATGGCGAACAGCGCCACGCCTTCGAGCGCGAACTGATACAGCTGCGACGGGTGGCGCGCCAGTTGCGCCGGATCGGTCGGGAAGATCATCGCCCACGGCACGTCGGTCGCCTTGCCCCACAACTCGGCGTTGATGAAGTTACCGATGCGCCCGGCACCCAAGCCGATCGGCACCATCGGTGCGACGAAATCCATCAGCTGGAAGAACGACTTGCCGTTCTTTTTACCGAACCACAATGCTGCCAGCATCACCCCGATAAAGCCGCCGTGGAACGACATGCCGCCCTTCCAGACCTCGAATATCAGCGTCGGGTTGGCCAGATAAGCATTCAGATCGTAGAACAGCACGTAGCCCAGACGCCCGCCGACGATAACGCCCATCGACATCCAGAAGACCATGTCGGAGAGTTTCTCCTTGGTCCAGGTCGGGTCGAAGCGATTCAACCGGCGCGACGCCAGCAGCCAGGCACCGCCGATGCCGATCAGGTACATCAAGCCGTACCAGTGGATTTTCAGCGGACCGATGGCCAATGCCACCGGGTCGATCTGCGGGTAAGGCAGCATTGCGACTCCTTGTTAGAGTTGAAACCAAAATTCCCGGGCGACACTGCCACGCCAGGATTAAGCCAGGATTGCGGTACGCGTCAGAGCAAAAAGCTCAGGCCCACGCAGAACAGCAAAGCGGCAAACAGTCTTTTCAGCAACTTCGGCGACAGGCTGTGGGCCAGTCGCGCGCCGAGGCGGGCGAAGACCATGCTGGTCAGGGCGATCCCCAGCAGCGCCGGCAAATAAATAAAACCCAGACTATGGGCCGGCAGCAATGGATCGTGCCAGCCCAGAATCATGAAAAATAATGCACTGGACAAGGCGATCGGCAGACCGCAGGCAGATGAAGTCGCCACCGCTTGCTGCATCGGCACGCTGCGCCAGGTCAGGAACGGCACCGTCAGCGAACCGCCGCCAATCCCGAAAATCGCCGAGGCCCAGCCAATCACACTGCCGGCCACGGTCAGACCGACTTTACCGGGCACCGTTCGGCTGGCGTTTGGTTTGAAGTCCAAGGCGAGCTGAACGGCGATGATCAGTGCAAATACGCCGATGATTTTCTGCAAGTTTGGCCCGGAGATCGCCTCCGCCGTCAGCGCGCCGAAACCGGCACCGATGAGAATACCGAGGGTCATCCAGGCAAAAATCGGCCAACGCACAGCCCCGCGACGGTGATGTTCACGGATCGCATTGATCGAGGTAAATATGATTGTCGCCAGGGACGTGCCGACCGCCAGGTGCGTGAGGATGGACGCATCGAAACCCTGCAAGGTGAAACTGTACACCAGCACCGGAACGATAATGATCCCGCCGCCGACCCCGAACAGCCCGGCCAGCACACCTGCACAGGCGCCGAGCGCCAGATAGAGCAAAAATTCCATGCGCATCCCCAAATGAGAGCGGCATGGTAACGGATGCATGGCCTCAAGCTCCACTGGATGGCGATGGATACCCGCACGATGACTGAGTAGAGTGGGCAGAAAACACACAAGGACCACCTTATGTGCCTGATTGTTTTTGCTTGGCGACCGGGTCACGCCCAGCCGCTGATCGTGGCGGCCAACCGCGACGAGTTCTACGCCCGGCCCAGCCTGCCTCTGGCGCAATGGCCCGAAGCGCCGCACGTTCATGCCGGTCGCGATCTGGAGGCGGGAGGCACCTGGCTCGGTGTTGGCGCCAATGGACGCTTCGCCGCGCTGACCAATATCCGCGATCCGCATCAGCCACCCGCGCGCAAGTCACGAGGAGAGCTGGTGGCGCGATTTCTTAGCGGGGATTTGCCGATAGATGACTATTTGAGCGACGTTGTCGCACGTTCGCTGGAATATGCCGGATTTAATCTGCTGATCGGTAATGCCAACGAACTGTGGCACTTCAATGCCCGGGAGACTGAGGCGGTGATGCTGCCACCGGGGGCTTATGGGTTGTCGAACGCGGGGCTGGATACGCCGTGGCCGAAACTGCTCAAGGCACGGGCAGCGCTGGAGGAAGTGCTGGAAGATCCGCAGCCCCAGGCGCTCCTGGCGTTGCTGAATGATCCGCAGACGGCGACGTTTGCCGAACTGCCGGATACCGGGGTCGGGTTGGCCACCGAGACGTTGCTGTCGAGTGTGTTTATTGCCAGCCCGACTTATGGGACGCGGGCGAGTACGGCGTTGATTGTGCAGGCAGATGGGACGCGGTGGATGGTTGAACGGAGTTTCGGACCGTATGGGGGGCATCTTGGAGAGGTGGAGGTCAGGGTTTAGATCGTTGTCGTCAGATCGGGCCTCATCGCGAGCAAGCTCGCTCCCACAGGAGAACGCGGTCAACTGTGGGAGCGAGCTTGCTCGCGATGGGGCCATAAGCGTTTTAGAGGGTTTTAGCCGAAGCCGGATTGATCATCCGCGCCAACCCAAGGTTCTTCAGCGCCAATTGCAGCGAGCTGTGGATAACTTGCGGATTGTCGATGGTCATCAGCTCGGCCAGCAATTCCTTGGCCTTGCTCAGGTTGATCTGACGCAGCATCCACTTCACTTTCGGCAAGTTGGTGGCGTTCATCGACAGGCTGTCGAAACCCATCGCCATCAACAGCACCGCCGCCGCCGGATCGCCGGCCATCTCACCGCAGATACTCACTGGCTTGCCTTCGGCATGAGCGTCACGCACCACGCTCTGAAGGGCTTGCAGCACCGCTGGGTGCAGGTAGTCGTAGAGGTCGGCTACACGCGGGTTGTTTCGGTCCACCGCCAACAGGTACTGGGTCAGGTCGTTGGAGCCGACCGACAGGAAGTCCACTAGCCGCGCCAGTTCCTTGGTCTGATAAACCGCCGCCGGAATTTCGATCATCACGCCGATTGGCGGCATCGGCACATCGCAGCCTTCGTCGCGGACTTCACCCCAGGCCCGGTGAATCAGGTGCAGGGCTTCTTCCAGCTCGTGGGTGCCGGAGATCATCGGCAGCAGAATCCGCAGGTTATTCAGGCCTTCGCTGGCCTTGAGCATGGCGCGAGTCTGGACCAGAAAGATTTCCGGGTGGTCGAGCGTGACGCGAATACCGCGCCAGCCGAGGAACGGGTTGTCTTCCTTGATCGGGAAATACGACAGCGACTTGTCACCGCCGATGTCCAGGCTGCGCATGGTCACGGGCTGCGGGTGGAACGCGGCGAGTTGTTCGCGATAGATCGCCAGCTGCTCTTTTTCGCTCGGGAAGCGCTGGTTGATCATGAACGGCACTTCGGTGCGGTACAGACCGACGCCTTCAGCGCCACGCTTCTGCGCCCGTGCCACATCCGCCAGCAGACCGGTGTTGACCCACAGCGGCATGCGGTGACCATCGAGGGTCACGCACGGCAAGTCCCGCAGCTTATCCAGACCGAGGGACAGTTGTTTCTCTTCCTCGACCACCTCGGCGAACTGCTTGCGCAGCACTTCGCTGGGGTTGGTGTAGACCTCGCCGTGGTAGCCGTCGACGATCATCTGGATGCCGTCGACCTTGGAATACGGCAGGTCGACCAGGCCCATGACCGTCGGGATACCCATGGCGCGAGCCAGGATCGCGACGTGGGAGTTGCCGGAACCGAGGACTGACACCAGGCCCACCAGCTTGCCTTCCGGCACCTCGCCGAGCATCGCCGGCGTCAGTTCTTCGCTGATCAGAATGGTGTTGTCGGGGTAGACCAGGGTCTGCTGGCGTTCTTCCTGCAAGTAAGCCAGCAAGCGCCGACCGAGGTCCTTGACGTCGGAGGCGCGCTCACGCAGGTAGGCGTCGTCCATCAATTCGAAACGGTTGACGTGTTCGGTGACCACCTGACGCAATGCGCCCTGGGCCCACTGGCCGGTCTTGATCACGGTGGTGATCTCGCTGCCGAGCGAGGCATCGTCGAGCATCATCAGATAGACGTCGAACAGCGCGCGCTCTTCGGGACGCAACTGGTTCGCCAGCTTGGCGGACAAGGCGCGCATGTCGGCGCGCACGCCTTCGATGGCGGTCTTGAACAGCCCAAGTTCTGCGGCAATGTCGGTGATGGTTTTGTCGGGCACCACATCCAGATCGGCCGGCGGCAGCATGACCACCGCGGTACCGACCGCCGCACCCGGCGAACCCGGTACGCCGACGAACTTGGCTTCCTGGATGCCCTTGCCCTGACGGCCCAGCCCCCGGATCGAACCGGTGGCTTCGGCGTGGGCGATAACGCCGGCGAGCTGTGCGCTCATGGTCACGAGGAAGGCTTCTTCACCTTCATCGAACTGACGACGTTCTTTTTGCTGAATGACCAACACGCCGACGACGCGGCGGTGGTGAATGATCGGCGCCCCGAGGAACGAGGCGTAGCGTTCTTCACCGGTCTCGGCGAAGTAGCGGTAGCGCGGGTGATCCGCGGCGTTTTCGAGATTCAGGGGTTCTTCACGCGTGCCGACCAGGCCGACCAGACCTTCGTTGGGTGCCATGCTGACTTTGCCGATCGAGCGCTTGTTCAAGCCCTCGGTGGCCATCAGCACGAAGCGGTTGGTCTCAGGGTCAAGCAGGTAGACCGAGCAGACCTGGCTGCCCATGGCCTCTTTGACGCGCAACACAATAATCCCCAACGCCGCCTTGAGATCCTTGGCGGAGTTAACTTCCTGGACGATCTTGCGCAGCGTATTGAGCATGGCTCGGGGTCGAACTCCGTCGTCAGTCGCGCGTTAAAAGGCGCGGGGCAAGCTCTTTGAGAGCGCGTCGATACACCTCGCGCTTGAATGTCACCACCTGACCCAACGGATACCAATAGCTGACCCAGCGCCAGCCATCGAATTCCGGTTTACCGGTCAAATCCATCCGCACCCGCTGCTCGTTGGAGACCAGGCGCAGGAGAAACCATTTCTGTTTCTGGCCAATGCACAGCGGTTGGCTGTGTGTCCTGACCAGACGTTGCGGCAAACGATAGCGCAACCAGCCCCGGGTGCAGGCGAGAATTTCAACATCTTCGCGCTCAAGACCCACTTCTTCGTTCAACTCGCGGTACAAGGCGTCTTCCGGCGTCTCCTGGGGGTTGATCCCGCCCTGTGGAAACTGCCAGGCATCTTGATTGATACGGCGAGCCCATAGCACCTGCCCGGCATCATTCGTGAGAATGATCCCGACATTGGGGCGGAAACCATCGGGGTCGATCACGGCAACAACCTCGCAAACGCATGTCGGCGCATTGTTCCACAAAGGTTGTGATAGCAGCAACGAGCCGGCCTACCTTATGTGCACTCTTGTGAAAAGTCCGTATTCTGGACGCCTTTCTACAGACTTTTCAGCGAGTAACTGCAATGCGGCTGGCTTTATTCGACTTGGACAACACGCTCTTGGGCGGTGACAGTGACCACGCCTGGGGGGATTACCTGTGCGAACGCGGCTTCCTCGACGCCGTCGCCTACAAGGCGCGCAACGACGAGTTCTATCAGGATTACCTGGCCGGCAAGCTGGATAACGACGCCTACCTGAACTTCTGCCTGGAAGTGCTCGGCCGCACTGAAATGGCCACGCTGGATCAATGGCATCTGGATTACATGCGCGATTGCATTGAGCCGATTGTGTTGCCCAAGGCTATCGAACTGCTGGCCAAGCACCGTGCGGCCGGCGACAAACTGGTGATCATCACCGCCACCAACCGCTTTGTTACCGGACCGATTGCCGAGCGCTTGGGCGTTGAAACCCTGATCGCCACCGAATGTGAAATGGCTGATGGCCGCTACACCGGGCGCAGCACCGACGTGCCGTGCTTTCGTGAAGGCAAGGTGACGCGGCTGAACCGTTGGCTGGAAGAGACAGGGTATTCGTTGGAGGACAGCTATTTCTACAGCGACTCGATGAATGATTTGCCGTTGCTGGAGCAGGTGGCGCATCCGATCGCTGTCGATCCGGACCCGAATCTGCGCGCTGAAGCCGAGAAGCGTGGCTGGCCGGTGATGTCGTTGCGCGACTGAAATTGCCTTCGCGAGCAAGCTCGCTCCCACAGGGGATTTGCATCAATCACACATCCAATGTGGGAGCGAGCTTGCTCGCGATGGGGCCAACGAGGTCCAACGCCTTAAACCGGCTTGGCGCCCATCAACCCCGCAATCGCGATGAAACAGACGAAGCTGAACAGTGCGAGGGCAAAGGTGAACTTGCCGTTTCCACCAGGCGCCTTGCGCAACTTGTTAAGCCGCACCAGCAACCAGAACCAGCCCAACGCCGCGACGGTGTAAAGCACACTGGAGGCCAGCAACCAGGTCTGCCCCAGCGGCCAGCCCACCAGATGCACCATCCACCAGCCGGTAAACGGCATGCTCAGCAGCGCCAGCCCCATCACCAGCCAGATAAACACTCGTGGCCGTTGCAACGTGCGCGTGTGAGCCGTCGCATCACCGTTACGGCGCGTACGCCAGACCCAAATCGCCAGACCCAACGCGCTGATCAACAGCAGCACTGTTGCCACGATGTGAGCCATTTTCAGGGCGGTTAACGTTTCCATTGTTCGATCTCCTTATGGCTTGCCCATCAGCGTAGCCGCTCAGCCGAGAAACAACTGATAGGCCGGGTTGTCGCTTTCGTCCCAGTATGGGTAGCCGATTTCTTCCAGCGCAGCGGGCACCAGATGGCGTTCATCGTGAGGCACTTGCAGGCCCGCGACCACACGGCCATCCGCCGCGCCATGGTTGCGGTAGTGGAACATCGAGATGTTCCAGCGCCCGCCGAGCTTGTTGAGGAAGTTGAACAGCGCGCCCGGACGCTCCGGGAACTCGAAGCGCAGAATCACTTCATCGACCACGTGAGCCGCACGCCCGCCGACCATGTGGCGGATGTGCAGCTTGGCAAGTTCGTTGTCGGTCAGATCGAGCACCGGAAAACCCTGCTCGGTCAGGCTGGCAAGCAGCGCACTGCGCGGATCACTTTCCGGATGCGTCTGCACGCCAACGAAAATGTGCGCTTCGCTGCCCGTGTTGTAGCGGTAATTGAATTCGGTGATCTGGCGCTTGCCGATGGCTTCGCAGAACGCCTTGAAGCTGCCCGGTTTCTCGGGGATGGTCACGGCGATGATGGCCTCGCGACCTTCGCCCAGCTCGGCGCGTTCAGCGACGTGGCGCAGGCGGTCGAAGTTGACGTTGGCACCCGAATCGATGGCCACAAAAGTGTGACCGGTGACGCCGCGTTGCTCGACGTACTTCTTGATACCGGCCACGCCTAAAGCGCCGGCAGGTTCGGTGATCGAGCGGGTATCGTCGTAGATGTCCTTGATCGCCGCACAGATCTCATCAGTGCTGACGGTGATCACTTCATCAACATAGTCTTTGCAGATATCGAAGGTGTGCTGACCAATCTGCGCCACTGCGACGCCGTCGGCGAAGAGGCCTACGGTCGGCAAGATCACCCGCTCGCCAGCGGCCATCGCAGCTTGCAGGCAGTTGGAATCATCCGGCTCGACGCCGATGATTTTGATTTCCGGGCGCAGGTACTTCACGTACGCCGCGATCCCGGCAATCAGCCCGCCACCGCCCACCGGGACAAAAATCGCATCCAGACGCCCAGGGTGCTGACGCAGAATCTCCATCGCCACCGTACCCTGCCCGGCAATGGTGTGGGGATCGTCGTACGGATGGATGTAGACGTAGCCTTTTTCGTCGACCAGTTTCAGCGAGTAGGCCAGGGCTTCCGGGAACGAATCCCCGTGCAGCACCACTTTGCCGCCGCGCGAGCGCACGCCTTCGACTTTGATTTCCGGGGTGGTCTTGGGCATGACGATGGTCGCTTTCACGCCCAACACCTTTGCCGCCAGGGCCAGGCCTTGCGCGTGGTTGCCCGCCGACGCGGTCACGACACCGCGAGCGCGCTCTTCATCGCTCAGCTGGGTCAGCTTGTTGTAGGCGCCGCGAATCTTGAACGAGAACACGGGCTGCAAGTCTTCGCGCTTGAGCCAAATATGATTGCCCAGCCGCTCGGAGAGCTGGCGGGCAGTTTGCAATGGGGTTTCTACGGCAACGTCATAAACGCGCGAGGTGAGGATCTTTTTGACGTACTGTTCGAGCATCGGAAAGCATCACTGAGCGGGTTGGGCAGGGCCAAGGAGTCTAACCCGGCTTTTGCCTGAGCGACCACACGAATCAAGAGGTTTTAGCCCGGCATGGAGCTATAATGCCGGCCTTTCCGTTCTCCCCTTGCCCGCTTCGGAGCCCGCATGACCCAGGATCAACTCAAACAGGCAGTGGCTCAGGCCGCCGTCGACTTCATCCTCCCGAAACTCGACGACAAGAGCATTGTCGGGGTCGGCACCGGCTCCACCGCCAATTGCTTCATCGACGCACTGGCCCGGCACAAGGGCGCATTCGACGGCGCGGTTGCCAGCTCCGAAGCCACCGCCGCCCGCCTCAAGGGCCACGGCATCCCGGTGTATGAGCTGAACACCGTCAGCGACCTGGAGTTTTACGTCGACGGCGCCGATGAAAGTGACGAGCACCTGAACCTGATCAAGGGCGGCGGCGCAGCCCTGACCCGCGAGAAAATTGTGGCGGCCGTGGCCAAGACCTTCATCTGCATCGCCGACGCCAGCAAACTGGTGCCGGTGCTCGGGGCGTTCCCGCTGCCGGTCGAAGTCATCCCGATGGCCCGCAGCCACGTGGCCCGCGAGCTGGTGAAGCTCGGCGGCGACCCGGTCTACCGTGAAGGCGTGCTGACCGACAACGGCAACATCATCCTCGACGTGTTCAACATGCAGATCACCAACCCGGTGGAGCTGGAGACGCAGATCAACGCCATCGTCGGCGTGGTCACCAACGGTTTGTTCGCGGCACGTCCCGCGGACCTGTTGCTGCTGGGCACCAGCGAAGGCGTCAAGACCCTGCGCGCAAAGTAAGCCGTACACAAAACCTGTGGGAGCGAGCTTGCTCGCGATGGCGTCTTAACATTCAACATGGATGTTGGCTGTTAGATTGCTATCGCGAGCAAGCTCGCTCCCACAGTGTTTTGTGGTGTTATTTAGGGTTGTGCAGGTTTTTTGAAGACATAGAACAGGTTCGGCTCGCTCACCAGGTACATCGTACCGTCGTCATCCATGGCGATCCCCTCCGCTTGCGGCACCGTCTTCTGCAACCCCTGACGGCCCTTGCTCAGTGACAGGGTGCTCAGCGGACGCCCGTTTACATCCAGCTCCAGAATCAGCCGCGACTCATCCGACAACGCCAGCAAATGGCCGCTGCGCTCGTCGTATTGCAGGCTCGACAGGTCCGTCACGAACATCCCGGCATCGCGCTTGGGGTTGTTCACCACGTGCACCGCGTAGGATTTTTCCGGGTTGTAATGCGCAAAGCCCTGCACTTCATAGATCAGCATCGGGTCGCGTTCCTTGGCGACAAACAACCGCTTGCCCACCGAGTCGTAAGCCAGACCTTCGAAGCCCTTATTGCTGCTCATGTGCACGCCAAGGGTCATCTGCTCCGCATCCGCTGCGTCGAGAAACGTCGTGTCCTTCTCCAGATGGATCTTGATCAGCCGCTGCTCGCGCTCGTCAGTGATCACGTACGTGTCGGCGCTGATGAACTCCACGGCTTCCGGATCGCCAAACCCGACCAGCGCAATGCGGCGGATAACCTGACCGTCCAGAGACAGCTCGATCAGCTCAGAGTTTTTGTTGGTGACGGTGAACAGGCTTTTGCGCACTGGATCGAAGGTCAACGCCGAAACATCGTCATCCAGCCCTTCAATGACTCGCGCCTCGACCGTCACCTGATAGTGATCCAGAGCGATGGACTGATCGTTCGTCGGCTGCCAGAGCGTGTGCAGATTGAACCAGCCGCGCTCGAACAGGCGCAAGTACTGGCCGACCGCAATCAGCGCGATCAAGGCAATCACTGACAGGATCAAAATCAGGGGTTTGGGACGGGCAAGTCGGCGCATTCAGGCAAGCTCGAGAACAGAACAGGCGGATGAAATACCACGCCAGCCTGAATTGAAGCTTAATGGCCAGTGGCCGCGCAGGTTTACCCCAACAAGCGACCGCGCGCCACCCTCACGACGGTCTTATTTCTGTTTTTCGAAACGGTAGAACAGGTTCGGTTCGCTCACCATGTACAGCGTACCCGCATCGTCCATGGTCACGCCCTCGGCGCGAGGGATGGTTTTCTTCAGACCATTGAAGCCGCCCAGCAAAGTCATGAAGCTGACCTGCTCGCCCTTCTCGTCCAGCTCCAGCAGCAAGTGGGAGTCGGCGGACAACACCAGGGTATGACCGGTGCGCGGGTCGATGGCCAGGGCCGAGAGGTTGCGGATGTCCAGTTCGTCATTGGCGAGTTTCTGCTTGTCGCCGGTGAGTGTTTGGCCATCGTAGCTTTTCCAGGTGAACAACACCGGTGGACGCTCTTCACCCAACAACATTTGCTGATTGCGCAAGTCCCAGACGATGGCTTCGAAGGCCTTGTTCTGGTCTTTCGAAGGGCCGAGGTCGTATTTCGGGAAGTTGGCGATATTCAGCTCGCGGGTGTCGGCGTCAACCTTGACGATGGAGAGCATGTGCTCGCGCTCATCGACGATGGCCAGCAGGCCGTTGCCCATCACGGTCACACCTTCCGGGTTGCTCCAGCCCACCAGCGGCATTTTGCGCAGCACGTCGCCCTGCAAGGTCAGCTCGACCAGGAACGGGTGCTTGCCCATCACCGAGAACAGGGTTTTGGACTGCGGATCGTAGGCCAGGTCGGACGCTTCGTCCTTTTCCATCCCCGGCAATGGTTTGGCATCGATCACCGCCCGATAATCCGGTAGCCAGATGCTCTCCTGACGTTCGGCCGGGCTTTCGAAACGCTCCAGCACCCAGAGCACACCGCGGTCATCCCAATGCATGGCGAACGCGAGGCCATATGCGGCAGCGACCACCAGCAAAAGCCAGGAATACCAACGCATGACAAAGCGCGCGCGGTGGGCAGTTTTAAGTTTGGGCAGTGGTTGGGTGACCATCGAGGGATGCGTTCCAGAAATTCAGGCTATGGGTAATAGCACAATTGGGACCGGCTCAGACGCCGCAAGTCCCGGAATTATCCGGACGTGATGTGAAAAAAACGGCAAATGGCGCGATTGCCCTACACAGTGATCGTTCCCACCAGAGCGTGGGAACGATCATTTGGCGTGGACTAGCGGACGCTGCTGGTGAAGCTGCTGGCGCCTGGCAATTCCAGCACCAGTTCATCACCGACATTCAGCGGACCGACGCCAACCGGCGTACCCGTCAGGATCACGTCACCGGCCTGCAGCGAGAAGCAGCCGGCCATGTGCTGGATCATCGGCACGATCGGGTTGAGCATCGCGCTGCTGTTGCCGTCCTGGCGGACTTCACCATTGATGGTCAGGCGGATGCCGATGTCGGTCAGGTCAGCGAACGTGCTGCCGGACACGAAGGGCGCAATCACCGCCGCACCGTCGAAGGACTTGGCGATTTCCCACGGCAGGCCCTTGGATTTCAGCTCGGCCTGCTTGTCGCGCAGCGTCAGGTCCAGAGCCGGAGCGAAGCCGGAGATAGCATCGAGTACTTCTTCATGGTTTGGCTTGGTCGACAATGGCTTGCCGATCAACACCGCGATTTCCGCTTCGTAATGCACCGAGCCACGTTCGGTCGGAATGCTGAAACCGCCTTCCAGCGGCACTACGCAACTGCCCGGCTTAATGAACAACAGCGGTTCTGTAGGCACCGGGTTGTCCAGTTCCTTGGCGTGTTCGGCGTAGTTGCGGCCGATGCACACCACCTTCCCGAGCGGAAAGTGAATACGCGTACCGTCGACATACTGGTGCTGATAGCTCATTACCGACTCCTGTTTCGTAGCTCTTAAATTCAAAAGTCAAACAGCGAAAATCTTGCCCGGGTTCATGATGCCGTTCGGGTCGAACACCGCTTTGACGGCTTTCATGTACTCGATCTCAATCGGCGAGCGGCTATAGGTCAAGTAGTCACGCTTGGTCATGCCCACGCCGTGTTCGGCGGAAATCGAGCCGTTGTACTTCTCGACGGTTTCGAACACCCACTTGTTGACGGTCACGCACTTGGCAAAGAACTCGTCCTTGCTCAGGTTTTCCGGCTTGAGGATGTTCAAGTGCAGGTTGCCGTCGCCGATGTGGCCGAACCAGACGATTTCGAAATCGGGGTAGTGTTCGCCGACGATCGCGTCGATTTCCTTCAGGAACGCCGGGACTTTCGACACAGTGACCGAAATGTCGTTCTTGTACGGCGTCCAGTGCGAGATGGTCTCGGAGATGTATTCGCGCAGCTTCCAGAGGTTCTGCAGCTGGGTTTCGCTCTGGCTCATCACGCCGTCCAGCACCCAGCCCTGCTCGACGCAGTGCTCGAAGGTTTCCAGGGCGTGGTTGGCCACTTCTTCGGTGGTCGCTTCAAATTCCAGCAGCGCGTAGAACGGGCAATCGGTTTCAAACGCCGCCGGCACGTCGCCGCGAGCCATCACCTTGGCCAACGCTTTGTCGGAGAAGAATTCGAAGGCGGTCAGGTCGAGCTTGCTCTGGAACGCGTGCAACACCGGCATAATCGAGTCGAAATCGGCCGTGCCGAGGACCATGGCGGTGAGGTTTTTCGGCGCGCGGTCCAGTCGCATGGTGGCTTCGACCACAAAACCGAGGGTGCCTTCAGCGCCAATGAACAACTGACGCAGGTCGTAGCCGGTAGCGTTTTTGATCAGGTCTTTGTTCAGTTCCAGCAAATCGCCTTTGCCGGTCACTACTTTCATGCCCGCTACCCAATTGCGGGTCATGCCGTAGCGAATGACCTTGATCCCGCCGGCATTGGTGCCGATATTGCCGCCGATCTGGCTGGAACCTGCCGAAGCGAAGTCCACCGGGTAGTAAAGGCCTTTTTCTTCGGCGACGTTCTGCAGGTGTTCGGTGACCACGCCTGGCTGGCAGACCGCTGTGCGGTCGGTCAGGTTCACGTCGAGGATCTGGTTCATGTAGTCGAAGGACACGACGATTTCGCCATTGGCCGCCACGGCAGCAGCGGACAGACCGGTGCGACCGCCGGACGGCACCAGCGCAACGTTGTGCTCATTGGCCCAACGAACAATGGCCTGAACCTGTTCGGTGGTCTTGGGGAACACGATGGCGGTTGGGGCCGGGGCGAAATGCTTGGTCCAATCCTTACCGTAAGCATTCAGGGAGTCGGCATCGGTCAGCACCTTGCCAGGCTCAACCAGGGTCTTCAGCTCTTCAATCAGGGCAGGATTGGTCATCGACAGAACTCTCGAACAATTCATGGTCATCCTGAGAACGCTTCACGTCGCAGGAATGAGTGTTTAGCGGGGTGCATATGCTAGCATACCGACCCCGCAGCATAGTGCCCAACGGCTGTTCTGCGGCGACGGCCTTCTTGTCGTCCGGGTCAGCGTTCTGTGCCCTGCCTTATACGTACGTTCCTCTTTTGACGAGTGGCTGTTGTCGTCAAGCAAGGCGCCGCGACGAGCCATAGCCCGCTATGGCGAGGAGCGGCAACGCAGCATGACGGCAACAGACGCCGTCAAAAAGGAACAGTACGTGTAAGGCAGGGCACCCTGACTATTTCCTGCCATTTTTCTCCGGGATACAGGTTTACGCAGATGAGCAAGACTTCTCTCGATAAGAGCAAGATCAAGTTCCTTCTTCTCGAAGGCGTCCACCAATCGGCTGTCGACGTCCTCAAGTCGGCGGGCTACACCAGCATCGAGTACCTTACAGGTTCTCTGCCGGAAGCCCAGCTGAAGGAAAAGATCGCTGATGCGCACTTCATCGGCATTCGCTCGCGCACTCAACTGACCGAAGAAATCTTCGATCAGGCGAAGAAACTGGTGGCTGTCGGCTGTTTCTGCATCGGCACCAACCAGGTCGACCTCAACGCGGCTCGCGAACGCGGCATCGCGGTGTTCAACGCACCGTACTCCAACACGCGTTCCGTAGCGGAGCTGGTGCTGGCCGAAGCGATCCTGTTGTTGCGCGGCATTCCTGAGAAGAACGCTTCCTGCCACCGTGGCGGCTGGATCAAGAGCGCGGCCAATTCCTTCGAAATCCGCGGCAAGAAGTTGGGTATCGTTGGTTACGGTTCGATTGGCACGCAATTGTCGGTCCTGGCTGAAGGCTTGGGCATGCAGGTGTATTTCTACGACACCGTGACCAAGCTGCCATTGGGCAACGCAACGCAAGTTGCCAGCCTGACCGAGCTGCTGGGCATGTCCGACATCGTCACCCTGCACGTTCCGGAAACCGCTGCGACCCAGTGGATGATCGGCGAGAAGGAAATCCGCGCGATCAAGAAGGGCGGCATCCTGATCAACGCTGCTCGCGGCACCGTGGTCGAGCTGGACGCCCTGGCGGACGCGATCAAGGACAAGCATTTGATCGGCGCGGCCATCGACGTATTCCCGGTGGAGCCTCGCTCCAACGATGAAGAGTTCGCAAGCCCGCTGCGTGGCTTGGACAACGTGATCCTGACCCCGCACATCGGCGGTTCCACCGCTGAAGCGCAAGCCAACATCGGTCTGGAGGTGGCAGAGAAGCTGGTCAAGTACAGCGACAACGGTACGTCGGTATCGTCGGTGAACTTCCCGGAAGTAGCGCTGCCGGCTCACCCTGGCAAGCACCGTCTGCTGCACATCCACGAGAACATTCCGGGTGTGATGAGCGAGATCAACAAGGTCTTCGCCGAAAACGGCATCAACATTTCCGGTCAGTTCCTGCAGACCAACGAGAAAGTCGGCTACGTCGTGATCGACGTCGACGCCGAATACTCGGACCTCGCGCAAGAGAAACTGCAGCACATCAACGGCACCATTCGTTGCCGCGTGTTGTTCTGATAGCGACTTGAGCGACAAAAAAGGGAGACCCTCGGGTCTCCCTTTTTCATGCGCGCGACAACGTCACTTGACGTTGACGGTGATTTTTTTCGAAACGATTGGCGGATCGAACGGCAGGTGACCGCTGTCGCCCAGTTCGAGCTGCAAAGTATGCTTGCCTGGCGGCAGCTTGATGGTGGCCTCGGTTTGCGCCTTACCAAAATGCATATGGCTGGCATCCGTCGGAATCGGTTGCCCTGCAGCAGGCAGCTCTTTAACGTCAATCAGCAAGTGATGGTGGCCGGTATTTTTGGTGACATCGCCCGCCGGGGCCAATGAGATGTCCTTGACGCCAAATTTAACCTTGAATTCCTGTGGCACCGTGGCCCCGTCTTCCGGGGAAACAATGAACGCTTCTGCCCCCTCGGGAGCCGGCGTTGCAGCCGTCGCCAACATCGAAGCACCCAGCAACAGGCCAGCCAATGCTGCACGTGACATAAAGGTTTTCATTCTCTTCTCCAGTTTTTTCGTAAAATCCGCGTGTCCATGACAACTTCACGGCCATTCGTTGTCGAAAGCTTTCGACAACCATAGCAAAGCGAGCCTGAACCAGAGCATCGCGATAATGAATTCAAAGGAGTGACCATGCGTTTTTTGCCTGGCCTGATCTGCCTGCTACCCCTTTTGAGCCCTTTGGCTCATGCCGAACTGATTGACGATGTAAACGACCGTGGCGAATTGCGCATCGCTCTTGAGGCTAATACACCGCCGTTCAATTTCAAGGACGATGGCAATCTAACGGGCTTCGAGGTCGAATTGGGCCAACTGCTGGCCAACGAACTGGATGTACGGGCAGACTTCGTCATTACCGATTCCAGCGATTTGCTGCAAGGTGTTGAGACCGGCAAGTACGACGTCGCCATCAATCACATAGCAGTGACCCCGGACCTCAAGGATCGTTTCGACTTCAGCGAACCTTACAGCTACACCCATGCGCAATTGATCGCGCAGAAGGAAGAGCAACCGCGCTCGATGCTGCTAGTGCAAGCCTTGACGGAAGAGAAGCCGAAAGTCGGCCCGCCCGTGAGCCTGGCGATTCCGTTTCAGAAGGGTAACCCGGCGTTTCATGCCAGCCTGGAAAACGCGCTGCAGCGGATCAAGGCGGATGGACGACTGGAGGCGTTGTCGCAAAAGTGGTTGGGGGCGGATACGAGTGTGCCGCCCAAACCGTGATCTCAGGCTGACGACTACCCCTGTGGGCGCGAGCTTGCTCGCGATGGGGCCATACCAGCCAACATTGATGTTGAATGTTAGCCCGCTATCGCGAGCAAGCTCGCTCCCACAGTGGTTTTGTGTAGGGCGTTAATTCAGGGTTGCCAAGGCTGCCACCGCTTTTGGCAACTCCAACTCACTGAAGACTTGAACGCCATGGCGCTTGAGCAACGCCGCCGTCACCCCTTCACCACTCACCTTCACACCACTAAACGTCCCGTCATAGGTCAACAAGTTCCCGCAAGACGGGCTGTTGGCCTTGAGCACGGCGATCCTGATGCCGTGCTTTTGCACCCGTTCCAACGCCTGATAAGCACCCGAGAGAAACTCGGCGCTGACGTCCTCGCCCTCGGTGGTGATCACAGAGGCGTGGCCATCAAGCACTTCACCACCCTGCCCGCCCGGAATCTCCGCCGCTGCCCTCGGCGTCGGCAAGCCACCGGCAACCTCCGGACACAACGGCACCACCCGACCTTCATCAAGCCACTGCTGAAGTTGATCGAAAGGCCCGCTGGCCCCGCCGTCGTAACGTACGCGGTGGCCCAGCAGGCAGCGGCTTACCAGAATTTTCTGCATGATCAGAACGGCTCGTTGCCACGACGCCGGAACCAGCCGGTCAACGACAGGCGATCTCGGGTCGCGGGCAGGACTTCGTGGGGCACCTCGCCCGACAAGAACACCACCAGGCATCCGCCGGTAGGGACCACATCGTATTCGACGCCTTCATCAAGGTACATGCGCAACTGGCCGCCGTGCTCGGGCAGCCAGGCGTCATTGAGGTAAACCACCGCCGACACCGTGCGCCGGTCATCGTCACGAAAGCGGTCGACATGCTTGAGGTAGAAAGCGCCGGGGGGGTACAAGGCGAAATGACTTTCGAAATCTTCCAGGCCCAGAAACAAACCGCGATTCATCGCCTGGCGCAGGCTGTCCATCAATTCCAGATAGCGGTCGCAAGCATCGGCCTGGCCGGGCTCGATCCACTGGATATGGTCGCCGCGAATCCCCTCGCGAATTTCGGTTGTCGGCCCGCGCCCCACGGCGGCCGGGGTCAATTCGCCCTCGGCAGCACGTTTACGGCACTCAGCCGCCAGTTCCAGGGTCAGAGCCTTGGGCAGGAAAATATTCTGCTGCGACCAGCCGTGTTCTGCCAGGTCGTCGACGATACGTAACAGCAGCGGGTGATCAGAGGGTATTGGCATGGCGCGCATAGTATTCCTGTGCCCGAAAATCCGACAGAGCCGCGCAGCAGGTTGATACGAATTCTCGACAAGGACGAATGCCACACGGAGAATAGTCGCCTGCTGACAGGAGTCCCTATGCGCCGTTTGCTTTTCTCAATGCTGATGTTCTGCGTTATGCCCGCTTGGGCAGACGGCCACGACCAGTTGTACAAGGTCGCCGGCTGGCCAGAACAACGCGCGCATTTCAACGACGCTCTCTCGGCCGCTCAGCAGCGGTATCAGAACAGCCTGCCACCGGCCGTTTACCAGGCGTTGGTGAATAACAGCAATCAGCGCTTTGCCCCCCAGGCCGTGGACCAGCGCGCCGAAGCGCAATTGCGCAAGACCCTTGCCGATCCGAAACCCGCGCTGGCGTTCTTTCAATCGCCCTTGGGCAAGAAAATTGTCGCCGCCGAATTGCTCGCGACCCGTCGTGATCAACTGGCAAAAAACGCCAAGGGTTTACCCAAGATCCAGGCCAGCGACAGCCGCCTGTTGATCATCGGCCATCTGGCTCAGGCCCTGCCCGCTCGCGAGGCTGGCGCTGAAGTCAGCCTGGCGATTGCCGGTGTCGCGGCCGACAGCCTCAGTTCGATGATCCCCGGCCTGCTCGGCGGTGGTCAGGCTCAAGGCATGTTGAACGGTCAGCGTCAGCGCTTGATGGACCAGATAGGCAGCGATCTGAACAACACGCTGTTGTATGTCTATCGCGACCTGTCGGATAACGAACTGGAAGAGTTCGCCACGTTTGCCGAGTCTGATGAAGGCAAGGCTTATTATCAGGCAGCGTTGGCGGCGATTCGGGCGGGGTTGGCGGTGGGGCAGGATACTTCCAGTCTTCGGCAGTAATTTTCGGCGTCTTTAGGATCGCTTTCACGCCCTGAGCCTTTCCGTCAACACGGTTTTGCTGTGTCCGGCTCGCTGGTCAACCGTGAGCCGTGCCGGAGCAAGGCTTGTAAATAAACCTTTTCGTCGTACACGGTGCTGCTCTTCCAGCACCGATAAACGATCCGGATCCACTTGAACGCCAGAGCCCTGAGGGCTGCTTGGTAAGAGCTGCCTTTGGCCCTTTGCTGGCGATAATACGCCTCTGCCCACACCGATTGATTGATGCTGTGGGCAGCCCACTCAACAAAGGTCTGGCGCAAAAAAGTTGCGCATTGATAGCGCCAGTGGACGACTTTTTTCTTGCCACTGCGTTCGGTGACCGGGGCAATTCCGGCATATCGCTGCACCGCACTGGCATCCTTGAAGCGATCACGCTGCTCACCAAAGGCGACCATCAACCGTGGGGCAAGCTGTTGTCCCGCGCCGGGCAAGGCCTTGAAGAGTCGGTAGTCGGCCAGGGTGTTGGCAGTTTTTTCGATCTCCCGATCAAAGTCTTTGATCGCCGTGATAACCCCTTTCAGTTGCGAGACCAGGGCCAGCACATACAGCGCTGAAGGACTGACCACGCCTGGATCTTCAGTCAACGGCATGGCTTTGGCGATCAATGCCAAACGCCGCTGATTGAGCTCAGCATGGCGAACATTATGCGCGTGAAGGAACTTCAAAACGCTGGCTGGCCGAGCGTGCTTAAGCACTTCAAATGTCGACCAGCGCGCCAGAAATTCACAAAAAACCAGCGTGTCATGGTCATGAAACAGCTCCAGGGCCAACGGGTAGTACTGTTTGAGCATGCAGACCAGACGGTTGCTGATCTTGACCCGGTCATCGACCAACCCGCGGCGATGTTCGGTCAGGCTGGCGAGCGAACGCATGGCGGAGCTTTGCTGGACCAGTTGAGGAAACCGTTCGGGATGATTCAGCAACAGCTCAAGCGCCCATTGAGCATCCGTTGGATCATCCTTGGCGCCACTGGGGACGAAGGTTTTACGGTGCCGGGCCAAGGTGCTCGGATTGATCGGAAAGATACAAAAAAACTCATATTTTTGCAGAGCCGCTATCAGTGGGCCTTTGTTCAACTCCACGGCGATCGCGATCGGGCCACCGTAACGTTGATGCAGCGACCTGGCCCAGCGATCAATCGACTCGGGCTTGTGGTCGATGACCTCGAAACTCCGCTGAGCCTCTCCAGCTATCTGCAAACAGATGTCGTGCTTGGCGTCTGCCCAATCAATTCCGATATAAGCAGTGAAACTCTGAGACAGGAGCGTTTGCATGGAACACCTCCACAGACGCTAAAGTACATGCAGGGACATGCATGCTTGCGTCCAGCGAAGGCGATATAGAGAGCCGTGTCGGGCTTTCCCTGAGAATTCGTTAGAGGGCGCAAGCGCACCTGTGGACTCGAAGGTGAAAGCGTAATCATCGAGTGCTGCGCGAGCATATTCGTAGCCCGCAGGTGCATGTTCCTTCCTCGCCGACAACCGACTTCCAGCGAATATCAGTATGGAAGAGAAAGGAACGGACTACCTATATCGCGAGCAGGCTCGCGAAGAGGCCCTCACTACCGCTAAAGATTCCGGCCTTTAATTCGCTTGCTCAAAAACCCGAAATACTCCCGCCGCATCGCCAACGTCTCATTCGCCAAATGATGTCGAGCCTGCGGCAACATCAGCACCTGCGGTCGATCGAACTTGCCCCGCAACACCTCAAGGTTATGCTCCCAATCCACGGTCATGTCCGCCTTCCCCTGAACAATCAGCGGCCGCCGCGTGCTGTCCGGTGCGGCTTCGATGCGTTTGATCCAACGCGCCAATGCACCGACCCAAGCGGTCGGCAAACGTAGCGGCTGCAATGGATCGGCTTGCAGGAAGGGCAAAAAATCCGGGTCGTTGGAGTTTTCGTTGAAGCGCCGGGCGATGGCTTTGACGAAAGGCTTGAGCAGGTAATAGCTGAGCTGCGACCACCCCCAGGCCCGCGGTCTCACCAGCGGTGACAACAGGATTACCTGACCCTGGGCCGGACTGCTGGCGCCTTGATTGAGCACATGATCGATCACGATCGCGCCGCCAGTGCTTTGCCCGCACAGGTGCCACGGCTGCGGCAGATCAAGGGACAACGCCTCGGCGAACAATCCTTGCAGCGTGTCCTGATACTCGGCGAAATCCTTGATGCTCGCCCGTTCACCACTGGACAGCCCATGCCCCGGCAAGTCGCAGGCAATCACCGCAAAACCCTGGTCCAGCGCCCACTCGATCACATGCCGGTAAAGTCCGGTGTGATCGTAAAAGCCGTGGAACAAAAACAGCGTCGCGTTCGCCCGCTCGGGCCACCAGACCTGGCTGACCACGTCATAATCAGCGACCGCGAAACGCCCAAGGCTACTGCGCACATTGCGCCCCGCAAAATCCAGCCCGTAGAACCGCTGGTAAGCCAGCGCTTCCACCGACAGCGGCTGCCTGTCGGCCAGTGGCCGCAGGCTGGCGCGCAGATGATCGGGGTCGAAAGTGGCAGGCATGAGCAATTCCAAAACGCGAAACGGACTTTATGGACCTGCGATATTCATCTGTCGCGGCAAGCATGGCAAGCTAGCCGACCTTCGAGGATTGAAACCCATGCGTTCGCCCTACCGCGCCACACTGCTTGCCAGCCTGCTCGCCCTCGTGTGTGCCGGCGTGCTGTGGGTTGCTTACGACTGGTTTCAGGCCCGCTACCTGCGAGCGTTCAGCGAGCACACCGCGGTGTTCTCCGGTGACCCGCTGCGCCTGCCCGACAACCTCGCCGGCCCCGGCGCCATCCGCCTCGTGCACTTCTGGGACCCGGCCTGCCCGTGCAATGTCGGCAACCAACAACACCTGAGCGAACTGGTTGAGCACTATGCACCGCAAGGCGTGGAGTTTTATGCGGTACAAAAGCCTGGCAGCCACGGTCAGTTACCGAGCACTTTAAGCCGCCTGAAAAGCATCACCGTCCTCCCAGGTTCCGAACAGATCCCCGCCAGCCCGGCCGTGGCGATCTGGGATCGCAGCGGCAAGCTGGCGTATTTCGGCCCGTACAGCGAAGGCCTGACCTGCAATTCGAGCAACAGCTTTATCGAGCCGATTCTGCAAGCGTTGAACGAAGGGCGCGCGGTGAATGCCACGCACACGCTGGCGGTGGGTTGTTACTGCCCGTGGCCCGTCGACACAACGAAGTAAGGCTGACAGGAGACGCGAATACCTCCTAAGTGCGATGGCCTTATCGCCAAGCCGTGCTAAAACAGTGCCGCCAAGGAACTGCTGCCACCATAACAACAAGGAATCACCATGAAACGTAGCTTGACCGTTCTTGCCCTGCTGATTGTCGCGCTCGCTGCAGGGGCCGGCGGGTACGTCTTCAGCAAGCAGCCGACACGCCAGGGCATGGTGGAGCTGCAACACCTGCAAGGTTCGGTCACCGTGCGCTACGACGAGCGCGGCATCCCGCACATCCGCGCCGAGAACGAAACCGACCTGTACCGCGCCCTCGGGTACGTGCACGCCCAGGACCGGCTGTTTCAGATGGAAGTCCTGCGCCGCCTCGCCCGCGGAGAGCTGGCCGAGGTACTGGGCCCGAAACTGCTCGACACTGACAAGCTGATGCGCAGTCTGCGCATTCGTGAACGCGCCGACACCTACCTGGCGAGTCTGGACCAACAGTCGCCGACCTTTATCGCCATGCAAGCCTATCTGGACGGCATTAACCAGTATCAGGACAGCCATCCAAAACCCGCAGAGTTTGACGTTCTGGGCATCCCCAAACGCCCGTTCACTGCTCAGGACACCATCAGCATCGCCGGCTACATGGCTTACAGTTTTGCCGCGGCGTTTCGCACCGAACCGTTGCTGACCTACGTGCGCGATCAACTGGGCGCCAACTACCTGAACATCTTCGATCTCGACTGGCAGCCCAAAGGTGTGCTCAACGGCAGCACGCTGCCCCTGGCCAGTACCGACTGGAAAGACCTCAATACCCTCGCCCGCCTTAGCGAACACGCACTCGCCGACAACGGTTTGCCGCAGTTCGAGGGCAGCAACGCCTGGGTCGTCTCTGGCGGCCGAACCAAAAGCGGCAAACCGCTGTTGGCCGGCGACCCGCATATCCGTTTTTCCGCGCCGTCGGTGTGGTATGAAGCGCACCTCTCGGCGCCGGGCTTTGAACTCTACGGCCACTATCAGGCGTTGATGCCGTTCGCCTCCCTCGGGCTGAACCGCGATTTCGGCTGGAGCATCACCATGTTCCAGAACGACGACCTCGATCTGATCGCCGAGAAGGTCAACCCGGACAACCCCAATCAGGTCTGGTATCGCGGCAAGTGGGTGGACATGGTGACCAGCGAACAGCAGATCGCGGTCAAGGGCCAGGCGCCGGTGACACTGGTGCTGCGCCAGTCGCCCCACGGTCCGATCGTCAACGACGCGCTAAGCAGCAGCGTCGGCAAAACACCGATCGCCATGTGGTGGGGGTTTCTAGAAAGTCAGAATCCGATCCTTGAAGGCTTCTATCAGCTCAACCGCGCCGACACCCTGGCCAAGGCGCGCAGTGCCGCGGCGAAGGTTCAGGCGCCGGGGCTGAACATCGTCTGGGCTAACGCCAAGGGCGACATCGGCTGGTGGGCAGCAGCGCAATTGCCAAAACGACCGGCGGGTGTGCGTCCGGAGTTCATCCTCGACGGCAGCACCGCTGAAGCTGACAAGGAAGGCTTCTACCCGTTCAGCGCCAACCCACAGGAAGAGAACCCGGCACGCGGTTACATCGTCTCGGCCAACTTCCAGCCGGTATCGCCGACCGGCATGGAGATTCCCGGTTACTACAACCTGGCCGATCGAGGTGAGCAGCTTAATCGCCAGCTCAGCGACAAAACCATCAAGTGGGATCTGGACGCCAGCCAGAAGCTGCAACTGGGCACCACCACTGCCTACGGCCCGCGCCTGCTGGCGCCGTTGCTGCCGGTATTGCGTGAAGGGGTGAGCGATCCCGCCGAGCTCAAACTGGTCGAGCAACTGGCCCAGTGGAAAGGCGACTACCCGCTCGATTCCACCAGCGCCACGCTGTTCAACCAGTTGCTGTTCAACCTGGCTGACGCGACGATGCACGATGAGCTAGGCAATGACTTCTTCGAAACATTGCTGTCGACCCGGGTGATTGATGCGGCATTACCACGACTGGCCGCGACCTCCGATTCGCCGTGGTGGGACAACCGCAACACCCTCGGCAAGGAAACCCGCGCCGATACGGTCAAGGTTGCGTGGCAAGCCAGCATCGCCCACCTCAAGACCACCCTCGGCACCGATTTCGCGCAATGGCAGTGGGGCAAGGCGCACACGCTGACGCATGGCCATCCGCTGGGGCAACAAAAGCCCCTGGATCGTCTCTTCCATGTCGGCCCGTTCGCGGCGCCAGGCACCCACGAAGTGCCGAACAACCTTTCGGCGAAAATCGGTCCGGCGCCATGGCCAGTGACGTATGGTCCGTCGACCCGCCGCCTGATCGACTTCGCCGACCCCGCCCACAGCCTGACCGTCAACCCGGTCGGCCAGAGCGGCGTGCCGTTCGACAGCCACTATGACGACCAGGCTGAGGCGTTTATCGAAGGGATTTACTACCAGGCGCATCTCAATGAAGAAGAAGTCACGGCCAATACGCGGAGCACGTTGAAGCTGTTGCCGGCGCGGGCTACACCTTAAAAATCAAACCATCGCCGCAAAGTTCAGCCTGAACTGCTGCGGCGTCACCCCCAGCCTGCGGTTGAACACACTGCGCATGTGCTGGGCATCGCGAAACCCGCACTGATAAGCCACGGTTTTAAGCGGCGAATTTGTGCTTTCAAGCAGCACCCGCGCCGCATCCACCCTGGCCCGTTCGACGAATTCCGCCGGGGTGATTTTCGCTTCTTTGGCAAACACCCGTGAAAAGTTGCGGGCACTCATGTTGGCGGCGTTGGCCAGGTCGGCAATCGTCAAATCGCCCGTCAGGTTGGCCAACACGTAGAGCTTCGCCAGTGCCACAGCAGAAGTGGGTTCGGCGTGTGGCGTGAGGAATGGGCTGAACTGTGACTGCCCGCCGGAGCGCTGAGTGAACACCACCAATCGTTTTGCCACACTCAATGCGACTTCCGGCCCGTGATCCCTGGCCAGCAAGTACAGCGACAGGTCAATCCCCGCCGTGACACCCGCCGAGGTGTAGAGGTCGCCGTCCTCCACGTAAAGGCGATCAGCTTCGACCTGAGTCAACGGGCACAACTGCGCCAGCGCCGCGGCGTCGCCCCAATGGGTGGTCACCGTTCGCCCTTCCAGCAATCCGGCCCGGGCGAGCATGAACGCGCCGTTGCAGATCGAGCCAAAGCGTTGCGCCAGCGCGCAGGCATCGCGCAGCCAGGCATCGAATGCCGCACCGAAATCCATGAACGGCAACTGCGGCCCACCGGCCACCAACAGCAAGTCATAGGCCGCCAGCGCTTCGCTGAAATGCCGATGGGCATTGAGTGTCAAACCGTTGGAACACGGCATAACCCCGCGCTCGACGCCGATTACCTCCAGTCGATAGTGATCGTGCGGCTCGAGGAAACGGTTGGCTTCTGAAAACACATCCATGGGACCGGTGACGTCCAGGGACTGAACGCCTGTGAACACCACGATGGCAACGGTTTTACTCATGGCTCAACTGCCTCTATGGATCACACTTACCTGTGGCGAGGGGATTCATCCCCGTTGGGCTGCGAAGCGGCCCCAAAAAGCCTGGGAGCGCTGCGCACTCCAACGGGGATAAATCCCCTCGCCACAAAAGCTTATTCACCGAGACCAACCCTAGTCAATCCTCGCGCAACAAGCGAGGTTGGCGCGATGTGCCTGCTTATTGGCAGGGATCGCAGCCATGGATCGATTGTCCGGTTTCGGGTGCGCGGACAGACTGAACCCATCAGCGCCGCCACGGCGTTCCCCAAAGGAAAGCACCATGAGCAGCACCATCGCCGGTATCAAAATCCCCGACAGTGCGTTGGCCAAGGCCACCACGGAATACATTCGCGACGTCGAATCAGACCTGCTGTATCACCACTCGCGTCGGGTATTTCTGTTCGGCGCATTGAGCGGTGAACGCAAGCACCTGGCCTACAACCCCGAACTGTTGTACGTCGGCGCAATGTTCCATGACTTGGGTCTGGTGGAAGGTCATCGCACTGACGACGAGCGCTTCGAAGTCGATAGCGCCAACGCTGCCAAAGCGTTCCTCAAACCCTACGGTTTGTCCGACGACGATATCGAACAGGTCTGGTTGTCGATTGCTCTGCACACCACACCGGGTGTGCCGCAACATCTGCGGCCTAACGTAGCGCTGGTCACCGCCGGTGTCGAGATGGATGTGTTAGGCATCGATTACGCGGCGTTCCCCAGCGCGCAACGCGAAGAAGTGGTGCATGCCCACCCCCGTGGCGAAGGGTTCAAGGAGTGTATCCTGTGTGCGTTCGCCAACGGCTTCAAACACCGGCCGGACACCACGTTCGGTACTGTAAACGCTGATGTGCTGGTCGACAGCGAGCCAGGCTTCAAGCCGATGAACTTTGTCGAGATCATCCGCAAGTCGCCTTGGGTGGCTTGACCTGATCGTTCCCACGCTCCGCGTGGGAATGACTCTATGGACGCTCCGCGTCCACTGTGACGCGGAGCGTCACGGGCTGTATTCCCACGCGGAGCGTGGGAACGATCATCATGTGTTACTTAAGCCGCTTCCGGCGCCGGGGCGCGACGAGCGTCCGGTTGTTTCCAGGAGTCGGCAGCACCTTCTTCGATCGCCTGCTGAATCGCACGCTTGCGCGCTTCTTCGGCACGGCGACTGAAGAACCAGACCAGGAACGTCATCAGCGATACCGCCAGCAGAATCAGGCTGGCCACGGCGTTGATCTCGGGCTTCACGCCCAGACGCACCGCTGAGAACACTTCCATCGGCAGGGTCGTGGAACCCGGCCCCGAGACGAAGCTGGCCAACACCAGGTCGTCCAGGGACAGGGCGAAGGACATCATGCCGCCGGCACCCAGCGAGGGCGCGATCATCGGAATGGTGATCAGGAAAAACACCTTCCACGGCCGCGCACCGAGGTCCATGGCCGCTTCTTCAATGGATAGGTCCAGCTCACGCAAGCGCGCCGACACCACCACCGCCACATAGGCTGAACAAAAGGTCGTGTGGGCGATCCAGATGGTGACGAGGCCGCGTTCCTGCGGCCAGCCAATCATCTGCGCCATCGCCACGAACAGCAGCAACAGCGACAGACCGGTGATCACTTCGGGCATCACCAGCGGTGCGGTAACCAAGCCACCGAACAGCGTGCGACCCTTGAAGTGAGTGATCCTCGTCAGCACGAAGGCCGCCAATGTACCCAGCGCCACCGCCGCAATCGCCGTGTAGCAGGCAATTTCCAGCGAGCGCACCACCGAGCCCATCAGTTGCGTGTTGTCCATCAAGCCGACGTACCACTTGATCGACCAACCACCCCACACCGTCACCAGTTTCGAGGCGTTGAACGAGTAAATCACCAGGATCAGCATCGGCGCGTAGATGAACAGCAAGCCCGCTATCAGCATGAAACTCGAGAAACGGAAGCGCTTCATTATCTGCCCTCCATTTCTTTGGCCTGGCTACGGTTGAACAGGATGATTGGCACAATCAGGATCAGCAACATAACCACTGCCAGGGCAGACGCCACCGGCCAGTCGCGGTTGTTGAAGAATTCTTGCCAGAGCACTTTACCGATCATCAGGGTTTCCGGGCCGCCGAGCAGTTCCGGGATCACAAACTCGCCCACCACCGGGATGAACACCAGCATGCAGCCGGCGATGATGCCGTTCTTGGACAGCGGAATGGTGATCTTCCAGAAGCTGTTGAAGGTGCTCGAACCCAGGTCCGATGCAGCTTCCAGCAGACTGTTGTCGTGCTTCACCAGGTTGGCGTAGAGCGGCAGGATCATGAACGGCAGGTACGAATACACAACCCCGATATACACCGCGAGGTTGGTGTTGAGAATCTGCAGCGGCTCGTCGATCCAGCCCATGGTCATCAGGAAACCGTTGAGCAGGCCGTTGTTGCTGAGGATGCCCATCCACGCATACACACGGATCAGGATCGCGGTCCAGGTCGGCATCATGATCAGCAGCACCAGCACCGTTTGCATCTCTTTGCGGGCGCTGGCGATGGCGTAGGCCATCGGATAACCGATTGCGAGACAAAGGATGGTGCTGATCAGCGCCATCTTCAACGAGCCGAGGTAAGCGGCAATGTACAGTTCGTCGCCGGCCAGCATCGCGTAGTTGCCGAGGTTCAGCAGCAACTGCAGTTTCTGTTCGGCGAAGGTATAGATCTCGGTGTACGGCGGAATGGCCACGTCGGCTTCGGCGAAGCTGATCTTCAGGACGATGAAGAACGGCAGCATGAAAAACAGGAACAGCCAGATGAACGGAACGCCGATGACCAGCTGGCGACCACCGGGAATTAGTCGGTTGAGGCGGCGTTTGAATTTGCGCAGGTTCATGAGCGAAGTACCACGCCGCTGTCGTCTTCCCACCACACGTAAACCTGGTCACCCCAGGTCGGACGCGCGCCACGGCGCTCGGCGTTGGCGACGAAAGACTGGACGATCTTGCCGCTCGGCAGCTCGACGTGGAACACCGAGTGACCGCCGAGGTAGGCGATGTCATGCACCTTGCCACTGGACCAGTTGTACTCGCAAGTCGGCATGTCCGGGGTCACCAGCAGCTTTTCCGGACGGATCGCGTAGGTCACGGATTTGTCCTGCACCGAGGTGCTGATGCCGTGACCGACGTAGATGTTGCGGTCCAGATCCTTGCAGGTGATCAGCGCATGGCCTTCGGCGTCGTCCACCACTTCACCGTCGAAGATATTGACGTTGCCGATGAACTCGCAGACCAGACGGCTGGTCGGGGTTTCGTAGATGTCGATCGGGCTGCCGATCTGGGCGATCCAGCCCAGGTGCATGATCGCGATGCGCTCGGCCATGGTCATGGCCTCTTCCTGGTCGTGGGTCACCATGACGCAGGTCACCCCGACCCGCTCGATGATCTCGACCAGCTCCAGCTGCATTTGCGAACGCAGCTTCTTGTCCAGCGCACCCATCGGTTCATCGAGCAGCAGCAGCTTCGGTCGCTTGGCCAACGAACGCGCCAGGGCCACACGCTGACGCTGACCGCCGGACAATTGATGCGGCTTGCGCTTGGCGTACTGGCTCATCTGCACCAGTTTGAGCATGTCGGCCACGCGAGCATCGATTTCCGCGCCGGAAAGCTTGTCCTGCTTGAGGCCGAAGGCGATGTTCTGCGCCACGGTCATGTGCGGGAACAAGGCGTAGGACTGGAACATCATGTTGATCGGCCGCTCGTACGGCGGCATGTCCGTGATGTCGACACCATCGAGGAAAATGCGCCCCTCCGTGGGCCGTTCGAAACCTGCGAGCATGCGCAGCAAGGTGGATTTGCCCGATCCCGAACCGCCGAGCAGGGCGAAAATCTCGCCTTTCCTGATTTCCAGGGACACATCGTCCACGGCAATCGTCTCGTCGAACTTCTTCGTGACCCGGTCGATTTTGACCAGCACCTGTTTAGGTGACTGGCCGCCCTCGAGGGCTTTCTTATAGGCGCCGGAGGCAACTGCCATTTACGAAACTCCCAACAAAATTTGCAGTTCGCCCCAGGTGAGCGAACCTTGGATAGTTTGAGCCTTGCAGCTATTTACCCGACTTGACCTTGGTCCAGCTGCGGGTCATCAAACGTTGAATGTTTGGTGGTAACTCGATAGACACGTAAGTCTTGTCGAGGACTGCTTGCGGTGGATAAACCGATTCGTCAGTGCGAATGGACTGCTCCATCAATTTGTCCGACCCTGGGTTAGGGTTGGCGTAACCCACGTAATCACTGACTTGGGCGATCACCTCGGGTTTCAGCAAATAGTTGATGAAGGCGTGGGCCTCCTTGGCGTTGGCCGCATCCTTGGGGATCGCCAGCATGTCGAACCAGAGCGCGCCGCCCTCTTTCGGAATCGAGTAGGCGATGTTCATGCCTTTGCCGGCCTCGGCCGCGCGGGCCTTGGCCTGGAACATGTCGCCGGAAAAACCGATCGCCACGCAGATATCGCCGTTGGCCAGGTCCGCGATGTATTTGGAAGAGTGGAAGTAGGTCACGTAAGGCCGCACTGCCAGCAACTTGGCTTCGGCCTTTTTGTAGTCTTCGGGGTTGGTGCTGTTGGCGTTGAGGCCCATGTAGTTGAGGACCGTGGGCATCATTTCATCGGCGGAGTCAAGGAACGCCACGCCACAGCTGTGCAGCTTCTTGATGTTCTGCGGCTCGAACACCACATCCCAGGAATCGATCTTGTCCAGGCCAAGTACCGCCTTCACTTTGTCGACGTTGTAACCGATGCCGTTAGTGCCCCACAGATAGGGCACGGCGTACTGGTTACCCGGATCGTTTTGCTCCAGGCGCTTGAGCAGCACCGGGTCGAGGTTGGGATAGTGGGTCAACTTAGACTTGTCGAGCTTCTGGAAAGCGCCCGCCTTGATCTGCTTACCGAGGAAGTGGTTGGAGGGCACGACCACGTCGTAACCGGTACGCCCGGCCAGCAACTTGCCTTCCAGGGTTTCGTTGGAATCGAAG
Organism: Pseudomonas sp. Hz4; assembly: GCF_054898165.1. Taxonomy (NCBI): domain Bacteria; kingdom Pseudomonadati; phylum Pseudomonadota; class Gammaproteobacteria; order Pseudomonadales; family Pseudomonadaceae; genus Pseudomonas; species Pseudomonas sp. Hz4. The sequence continues at coordinate 5,837,523 of NZ_CM142719.1, forward strand.
ACGTCATACACCGGCTTGATGCCGGTCTCTTTCTGGAAGTCAGCCAGGGTGGTCGAACCGATGTAGTCCGACCAGTTATAAATATGCACAGTGCCAGCCGCCTGGACACTAACGGCAAGCGTCAGTCCGGCGCCGACCAGCAGTGCATTGCGCAATAAAGAAAAAATAGGCACGTGGAGGTCCTCTAAAATTAGTTGGGCCCAAGTTGCCCCGCGTTACATGACAGCCATGGCTGCTTGGCAACAAAACCGGCGCGCAACTTACTCTCGAAAAACCGTTCCAGCAAAACTTTTATGCAAAGACCTGTAGCAGCTGCCGAAGGCTGCGTTCAACGGCGAAGCCGTTGTGCTGTCGAAAAGCGGAGGTCCTCGGACCTCAACGCAGCCTTCGGCAGCTGCTACAGGGTTTTACTTATTTACCGGATTTAATCTTGGTCCAACTGCGAGTCATGATCCGCTGGGCGGCGGCCGGCAAGTCGGCAATCGCGTACAGCTTGGCCAGCACGTCCGCTGGCGGGTAGATGCCTGGGTCGGCGGTGATTTCTTTATCGACCAATGCGGTGGCGGCCGCGTTTCCGTTCGGGAAGCGTACGGCGTTGGTAATTTCAGCCATGATTTCCGGCTTCTGCAGGAAGGTCATGAACTTGTAGGCGCCTTCGACGTTTTCGGCATCTTTAGGGATGGCGACCATGTCGTAGAAGCTGCCCGCACCTTCTTTCGGAATGTTGTAGCTGACTTTCACCTTGTCACCGGCTTCAGCCGCGCGGGACTTGGCCTGGTAGATGTCGCCCGAGTAACCGACGGCGACGCAGATGTTACCGTTAGCCAGGTCAGAGATGTACTTGGACGAGTGGAAGTAGCCCACCGAAGGACGAATCTTCAGGAACAGTGCTTCGGCTTCGGCCAGTTGTTTTTTGTCCTGGCTGTCGGTTGGATAGCCCAGGTAGTGCAACGCCACCGGAATCATCTCGGTTGGCGAATCAAGGAAACTGATACCGCACGACTTCAACTTGGCGGCGTTTTCAGGTTTGAAGATCAGGTCCCAGGAATTGGTGGGCGCATCGGCACCCAGTGCAGCCTTGACCTTCTCGGCGTTGAAGCCGATACCGATCGAACCCCACATGTACGGGAACGCGTGTTCGTTGCCCGGGTCACTCACCGATACCGCTTTAAGCAGGTCAGGGTTCAGGTTCTTCCAGTTAGGCAGTTTGGACTTGTCCAGCTTCTGGTAAACACCGGCCTTGATCTGCTTGGCCAGGAAGTTGTTCGACGGTACGACGATGTCGTAGCCGGACTTGCCTGCCAGCAACTTGGCTTCCAGGGTTTCGTTACTGTCGAATACGTCGTAAACAACCTTGATCCCCGACTCGGCTTCGAACTTCTTGACGGTGTCCGGTGCGATGTAATCGGACCAGTTGTACACGTGAAGAACCTTGTCGTCCGCCTGAACTGCGCCCGCCATCACGCCCATCAGGGACATGGCGAGGAGGGTCTTGCCAGCTATCTTCATACCTAATGCCTTCATGGGTAATGCTCCAATTTTTCTTTTTAACCACGTTCTTGTTAACCAAGAGCCAGCGGCCTATTCCTGGGCAACTAAAACAACCGGTAGTCTGGCAAGATCCGAGGCAGGCTTTCAAGGAAAGACCCATCCTTTGTTTGCGCTGAGCGAAATGCGAACTTCGCACCCCGCTCAGAGCCTAGCACTTAGCCCTGCAACGCACTCAGGGTCAGGTCCAGACACTTGCGTGCCTTGGTCACCAACTCATCGATTTCAGCCGGTGTAATCACCAGTGGTGGAGCAATGATCATGGTGTCGCCGACGGCGCGCATGATCAGGCCGTTTTCGAAGCAGAACGTGCGGCAAATCATGCCGGCGCCCTTGCCTTCGTAACGCTTGCGCGTGGCCTTGTCCTGCACCAGTTCGATCGCCCCCAGCAGCCCCACGCCGCGGACTTCCCCCACCAACGGGTGATCGCTCAGTTCCCGTAGACGCTTTTGCAAGTAGGGTGCCGTTTCTGCATGAACGCGCTCGATAATTTTTTCTTCGCGCAGGATACGGATGTTTTCCAGTGCCACCGCGGCGGCCACCGGGTGCCCGGAATAGGTGAAACCGTGGTTGAAATCGCCGCCCTCGTTGAGCACCGCAACCACTTCGTCACGCACGATCAGGCCACCCATAGGGATGTAGCCGGACGTCAGGCCTTTGGCGATGGTCATCATGTCGGGTCTGAGGTCGAAGAAATCGCTACCGAACCACTCACCGGTACGGCCGAAACCACAGATCACTTCGTCAGCCACGAATAGGATGTCGTACTTGGCGAGGATTTCCTTGATGCGCGGCCAGTAGGTGTCTGGCGGAATGATCACGCCGCCGGCGCCCTGGATCGGCTCGGCGATAAAGGCACCGACGTTGTCCACGCCGACTTCCAGAATCTTCTCTTCCAGCTGATTGGCCGCCCAGGTACCGAACTCTTCCGGCGTCATGTCGCCGCCTTCAGCGAACCAGTACGGCTGCGCGATGTGGACGATGCCCGGGATCGGCAAATCGCCTTGTTCGTGCATGTACGTCATGCCGCCCAGGCTCGCGCCGGCCACGGTGGAACCGTGATAACCGTTCTTGCGGCTGATGATGACTTTTTTCTTCGGCTGGCCCTTGATCGCCCAGTAGTGACGAACCATCCGCAGCATGGTGTCGTTGCCTTCAGAGCCGGAACCGGTGAAGAACACGTGGTTCATGCCTTGCGGCGCGATGTCGGCGATGGCCTTGGCCAATTCCAGCACTGGCGGGTGAGCCGTCTGGAAGAACAGGTTGTAGTAAGGCAGTTCGCGCATTTGTTTGCTGGCGGCATCGGCCAGTTCATCGCGACCGTAACCGATCGCCACGCACCACAGGCCGGCCATGCCGTCGAGAATCTTGTTGCCTTCACTGTCCCAGAGGTAAACGCCCTTGGCGCTGGTGATGATCCGCGGGCCTTTCTCTTTCAGCTGCTTGAAGTCGCTGAACGGGGCCAGGTGGTGATCATTGCTCAGGGTTTGCCATTCACGGGTTTGCGGATTGTTGCTGGTCATGCGAATTCTCCTAAGATTTGCAGTGACGGCGCCGCCAAAATCAGCGGCGCCCGGCGTATCAGACGGCGAAGAGCAGGAATTCCCGCTCCCACGAACTGATCACGCGCTTGAAGTTTTCATGCTCGGCCCGCTTGACCGCGACGTAGCCAGTGATGAATTTCTTGCCCAGGTATTTCTCGATAGTCGCGCTGTGCTCCATGCGTTCCAGCGCGTCTTCGATAGTCAGCGGCAGGCGCAGGTTGCGGCGTTCATAGCCACGCCCCACCACCGGCGCACTCGGGTTCAAGCCTTCAACCATGCCGATGTAACCGCAGAGCAGGCTCGCGGCAATCGCCAGGTACGGGTTGGCGTCGGCGCCCGGCAGGCGGTTTTCCACCCGACGGTTTTGCGGCCCGGCATCCGGAACCCGCAGGCCCACGGTGCGGTTCTCTTCGCCCCACTCCACGTTTACCGGTGCCGAGGTGTCCGGCAGGAAGCGGCGGAACGAGTTGACGTTAGGCGCAAACAGCGGCAACAGCTCGGGGATCAGTTTCTGCAAACCACCAATGTGGTTCAGGAACAACTGGCTCATGCTCCCGTCTTCATTGGAGAAGACGTTCTTGCCGGTTTCGATGTCGATGATGCTCTGGTGCAAGTGCATCGCACTGCCCGGCTCGCCGGTCATGGGCTTGGCCATGAAGGTGGCTGCCACGTTGTGCTTGAGCGCGGCTTCGCGCATGGTGCGCTTGAACACCAGAATCTGGTCAGCCAGGGACAGGGCATCGCCGTGACGGAAGTTGATTTCCATCTGCGCCGTGCCGTCCTCGTGGATCAGCGTGTCGAGGTCCAGCTCCTGCAATTCGCACCAGTCGTAGACGTCTTCGAACAACGGATCGAATTCGTTAGCCGCTTCAATCGAGAAGGACTGGCGACCCGTTTCCGGGCGACCTGAGCGGCCAATCGGCGGTTGCAACGGGAAGTCCGGGTCTTCGCAACGCTTGGTCAGGTAGAACTCCATTTCTGGCGCCACGATCGGCTGCCAACCCCTGTCGGAATAGAGTTTCAGAACCTTTTTCAGCACGTTGCGCGGCGACAGCTCGATCGGGTTGCCTTGCTTATCGTAGGTGTCGTGAATCACTTGGGCAGTCGGTTCGATAGCCCAGGGCACCAGGAACACCGCGTTCTGGTCGGGACGGCAGATCATGTCGATGTCGGCCGGGTCGAGCAGTTCGTAATAGATGTCGTCTTCGACATAGTCGCCGGTCACGGTCTGCAACAGAACGCTCTCGGGCAGGCGCATGCCTTTTTCGGCAATGAACTTGTTGGTCGGCGAAATCTTGCCCCGGGTGATCCCGGTCAAGTCGGCGATCATGCATTCGACTTCTGTGATCTTGTGGTCTTTCAACCAATCGGTGAGCTGGTCGAGGTTGTTACTCATAAATGCCTCTTAGGCTTGGTTTCCTGACTCTTATAAGTCAGGCGTTGTTTGACGCATCGGCGTCGCGTGATACAGATTGCCACTGCAATTGCCGCGCACAAATACCCGCCCGGGCAGTGGCGCGGGTCAACGAGAGCATAGTGGTACGTGCAGAATCATGAGCAGGAACTGACGCATTGGCTGGGCCGTTACAGTGAAACAGTTCTATATTGGAAGGAGAGCGAGTAAAGAGAATGCAATCCGGGCCGTCCAGAATATCGGACGGGGCCAGCAGAACCGCCGGGGAAGGAAGAGTCAACGGCACGCCTTTGGCAATGAAGGCCCCAGCGTGAACGCAACGATCGCCACTGATGTGATAAGCATGCAGACCGATCTGCCTAGAGCAGATGGTGACGCCGATTAACGGCAGGCGAGACATGAAGCACCCCGGTATTATTGCTGTTATGGGTTTGAATCGAGCTTAGCCTTGTTCATTTTTTTACACAACACCCCCGTAAAAAATACAACACGGCCCGCTCAAACCCGCGGGCGCCAAAGCGCTCAAAGGCATAAAAACGCCCCAAACTGCCTCAAAAAAGCCCTACGGGCGCTTTTTTAGGGCAAAAAAGGCCTCGCTTGACTTCGGCATGCCGTTCGGGTTGACTGAAACCCGAAGAGATCAATGATTGATATTTTTAACAACAAAGGTGTTGCATCATGTCGGTACCCCCGCGTGCCGTTCAGCTTAACGAAGCGAACGCGTTCCTTAAGGAACATCCTGAGGTTCTGTACGTTGACCTTCTGATTGCGGATATGAATGGTGTGGTGCGCGGCAAGCGCATTGAACGCACCAGTCTCCACAAGGTTTACGAGAAAGGCATCAACCTGCCGGCCTCTCTATTTGCTCTGGATATCAATGGCTCGACGGTGGAAAGCACCGGTCTGGGCCTGGACATCGGCGATGCTGACCGAATCTGCTATCCAATCCCTGACACCCTCTGCAATGAGCCCTGGCAGAAGCGCCCTACCGCGCAACTGTTGATGACCATGCACGAACTCGAAGGCCAGCCGTTCTTTGCTGACCCGCGAGAAGTGCTGGCCAATGTAGTGCGCAAGTTCGACGACATGGGCCTGACCATCTGCGCCGCGTTCGAACTGGAGTTCTACCTGATCGACCAGGAGAACGTGAACGGTCGTCCGCAACCGCCACGCTCGCCGGTGTCCGGCAAACGCCCACACTCGACACAGGTTTACCTGATCGACGACCTCGACGAATACGTCGACTGCCTCCAGGACATTCTGGAAGGTGCGAAAGAGCAAGGCATCCCTGCCGACGCGATCGTCAAGGAAAGTGCCCCGGCGCAGTTCGAAGTGAACCTGCACCACGTGGCCGACCCGATCAAGGCCTGCGACTACGCAGTTCTGCTCAAGCGCCTGATCAAAAACATCGCCTACGACCATGAAATGGATACCACCTTCATGGCCAAGCCTTACCCGGGCCAGGCGGGTAACGGTCTGCACGTCCACATCTCGATTCTTGATAAAGACGGCAAAAACATTTTTGCCAGTGAGGATCCCGAGCAGAACGCCGCACTGCGTCACGCGATCGGCGGTGTGCTCGAGACCCTACCGGCGCAGATGGCTTTCCTCTGCCCGAACGTCAACTCCTACCGTCGTTTCGGCGCACAGTTTTACGTGCCGAATGCACCGTGCTGGGGTCTGGACAACCGTACTGTTGCGGTGCGCGTGCCGACCGGTTCCGCCGACGCGGTCCGTCTGGAACACCGCGTTGCCGGCGCCGATGCCAACCCGTACCTGCTAATGGCTTCGGTCCTGGCAGGCGTGCACCACGGTCTGACCAACAAGATCGAGCCAGGCGCACCCGTGGAAGGCAACTCCTACGAGCAGAACGAGCAAAGCCTGCCGAACAACCTGCGCGATGCATTGCGCGAGCTGGACGACAGCGAAGTCATGGCCAAGTACATCGATCCGAAATACATCGATATCTTCGTCGCGTGTAAAGAGAGCGAGCTGGAGGAGTTCGAACACTCCATCTCCGACCTTGAGTACAACTGGTACCTGCATACCGTGTAAGCGATTGCAGTAAAAACAACGCCGCAGGCCTCACAGCTTGCGGCGTTTTTTTATGGGTTCATTCAGTAGGACCACGGTGGATTCATCGCGAGCAAGCTCGCTCCCACAGGAGATCTCCTGCGTACGCGACATCTGTGTTTCACATCGATCAAATAATGAAATGGCTACCCCCGCCGCCCCCTGTGATCGCCCACTAAGCTTTCACAGGGGGCCTATCGGAGACCGTTGCCATGAACAAAGTAGCTATTGCCGCCATCGACCTGGGAAAACACTCCTTTCACCTGCATGCTCAAGATGATCGTGGTCATGAGCTCCAGCGCAAAAAGTTTACTCGAGTGGCGCTGATCCAACACCTGGCGAACCTCGATCCCTGCATCGTCGTGATGGAAGCCTGTGGCGGCGCCCACTTCATGGCGCAGGAGGTCGCAAAGCTGGGACATACGCCCAAGCTCATTGCGCCTCATCTCGTGCGTCCTTATGTGAAAAGCAACAAGAACGACTTCGCTGACGCCGAGGCGATCTGCGAGGCAGCGACCCGCCCAACGATGCGCTTTGTCGCCCCCAAGACCCAGGCTCAGCAGGCGTTGGCCATGCTCAACTCGACACGGGATTCGTTCATCAAAGACCGCACCGCGACCGTCAATCGGATTCACGCAGCCCTTCTGGAGGTTGGCGTCAGCTTGGCCCCAGGCTTCAAATCGATCAACGATCTGCCGACGCTACTTGAGGCGAGTTCATTTTCTGAAGACATCAAAATAATTCTGACGATGCTACATGAGCACTTCAACTACCTGAATGAGCGGATCAAGGCACTGGATAAGCGAGTGCAATGCCAGGCCGCTGAAGATGATCTGGCATCTCGTTTGATGACCATGCCGTGTGTCGGCCCGATCACCTCCACCGTCCTGGCTGCCGAGTTGGGTGATGGCAAACAGTTCAAATGCGGGCGAGGCTATTCGGCCTCGATCGGGCTGGTGCCCAAACAGCATTCCACGGGCGGCAAGACCGTTCTATTGGGCATCAGCAAGCGCGGTGATCGCAACCAGAGGCGCCTGCTCATCCAGTGCGCCCGTGTCTACTTGATGCAGCTGGAGCGCCAGAAAGGCTGGCTGGCGGACTGGGTCCGGCAGCTATTAGCCCACCATCACTCCAACCATGTGGTCTGCGCGCTGGCCAATAAGCTGGCGAGGATCGCCTGGGCGATTGCGGCACACCACTCTGAATTCGATGCAGGGCCAACCGCGATGAACGCCTGACCCTGCTGTCACCCGAGCACCACCCACCTGGTTTTGCGATGCTGGATAACAGATGACGTGAACGGCCAACCGGCCTGACGACAACCCTGAGCTCCCACACGGCTGAAAGGCCGTTCGAATAATTAGGATCGTCGGGCATCGATTCTCATCGAGGCGCGGGGGCCACAACCCCACTCAGACGCCGGATAGATGAAAGCAAGCCAACCACGCATCAAAAACAGTATTGCAGAAAAGGGGGTAACCATAGATGTGGGAGCGAGCTTGCTCGCGATGGCGGCCGGGCAGACAACATAGATGCCTGCTCGTACAATGCCCGCTGCCCTGCAGGAGACACCAATGACTCGACTCGCCACCCCACGCAAACCCCGCGCACGCAGCCAGGCCCGGATCGATTCAATACTCGATGCCGCCCGCACGCTGCTGGCTGCCGAGGGCGTGGCCAGCCTGTCGATCTACAGCGTCGCCGAACGCGCGGAGATCCCGCCCTCCTCCGTCTACCACTTCTTTGCCAGCGTCCCGGCGCTGCTCGAAGCCCTGACGGCCGACGTCCACGCGGCGTTCCGCGCCTGCCTGCAAGCACCCATCGACCACAACGCCCTGAACGGCTGGCGCGATCTGTCGCGACTGGTGGAGCAACGCATGCTCGACATCTACGACGAAGACGCCGCCGCCCGCCAGCTCATTCTTGCCCAGCACGGGTTGACCGAGGTCACCCAGGCCGACCGTCAGCACGACATCGAACTCGGCGACCTGATGCACAAACTCTTCGACCAGCACTTCGAGCTGCCGACGCTACCGACCGACGTCGATGTGTTTGCCCTCGCCATGGAACTCGGCGACCGCGTCTACGCGCGCTCGGTGCAACAACACGGACAGATCACCCCGCGCATGGCCGAAGAGGGCATGCGGGTATTCGACGCCTACCTGGGCCTGTATCTGCCGCCCTACCTGCCGAAGCGCCCCGCGCTCTGATCGTTCCCGCGCTCTGCGTGGGAACGATCAATTACAGAGCCGAACGCGCTTACAACTTGGCAATCGACACCTCAGTGGATTTCACAAACGCGATCACTTCGCTGCCGACCACCAGTTCCAGCTCTTTCACCGAGCGCGTGGTGATCACCGAAGTGACAATGCCGGAAGCGGTCTGTACGTCGATTTCCGACAACACGTCACCGAGTACGATTTCCTTGATTGCGCCTTTGAACTGGTTGCGAACGTTGATGGCTTTGATCGTCATGAGGTTGATTCCTGTCGTTGGATAAGGCTTGAGTTATTGAGCCCAACGCAATTGCGCGGGCAATGGTGAAACAGGTTCCGGTGCCGGCGGTTCGCCGGGCAACGCCAGCACGCGATTGAGGACTTCGGTTTCCAGCGCCGCCAGCCGATGGGAGCCGCGAACCCGAGGGCGCGGCAACTCGACGTGCAGGTCGAGGCCGACTTCGCCCTCCTCGATCAGGATCACCCGATCGGCAATCGCCACCGCTTCACTGACGTCGTGGGTGACCAGCAACACGGTGAAACCGTGCTGCTGCCAAAGCCGTTCGATCAGCTGCTGCATTTCAATTCGGGTCAGCGCATCCAGCGCGCCCAGCGGTTCGTCCAGCAATAGCAAACGCGGTTGATGGATCAGCGCGCGGGCCAGGGCCACACGTTGCTTTTGCCCGCCGGACAAGGCGGCCGGCCATTCATTGGCGCGGTCTGCCAGACCTACCGACTCCAAGGCTTCCAGCGCTTGTGGCCGCCAGTTGCCCGTGAGCCCGAGGCCGACGTTGTCGATGACCTTTTTCCACGGCAGCAAACGCGCTTCCTGGAACATCAGCCGGGTGTCTTCCCGCGCCTCACTCAGCGGCGCGGAACCAGCGAGCAATTCACCGCCAGTGGGTTTGTCGAGACCGGCGAGCAAGCGCAGCAAGGTACTTTTGCCGCAACCGCTACGACCGACCACGGCGACAAACTGGCCGGCCGGGATATGCAGATCGATCTCACGCAGCACCTGCCGCGAGCCGAAAGTTTTTTGCAGTTTGCGCACTACCAGCGCAATGCCGCGCAGCAGGCGTGGAGGTTGTTGAGCCGTCATGCCGCACTTCCCTTGGTCACCTGATACGCCGGGTGCCAGCGCAACCACACGCGTTCAAGTCCGCGGGCCGCGAGGTCGGCGAGTTTGCCGAGCACGGCGTACAAGAGAATCGCCAGCACCACCACGTCGGTGTGCAAGAACTCCCGGGCATTCATCGCCAGGTAGCCAATGCCGGAGCTCGCAGAAATGGTTTCCGCCACGATCAGGGTCAACCACATGAAACCGAGGGCGAAGCGCACACCGACCAGAATCGAAGGCAGCGCGCCCGGCAGAATCACCTGACGGAACAGGCTGAAACCGGACAAGCCATAATTGCGGGCCATTTCCACGAGCGCCGGATCGACGTTGCGGATGCCGTGATAGGTGTTGAGATAGATCGGGAACAACGTGCCCAATGCCACCAGGAAAATCTTCGCCGACTCATCAATGCCGAACCACAGGATCACCAGCGGAATCAGCGCCAGGTGCGGCACGTTGCGGATCATCTGTACCGAACTGTCGAGCAGCCGTTCGCCCCACTTCGACAGACCGGTGATAAAACCCAACGCCAGACCGATTCCCCCGCCGATGGCGAAGCCCAGCGTTGCGCGCCAGCCACTGATCGCCAGGTGAGTCCAGATTTCACCGCTGCGCACCAGGCTGATGCCGGCGTCGATGACCGCAATTGGCGCCGGCAAAATCCGTGTCGACAACCAGCCCGCCGACACCGACAACTGCCACACCGCCACCAGCAAAACAGGTAACGCCCAGGGCGCAAGGCTGTGGATAAGTTTCTTCATGGCGCGACTCAGCTCTGCGACGCGGCTTTGGGGAGGATGTCGTTGGCGACCATCTCACCAAACGGGCTGACGTAACCGGCGCTTTTCGGCAATTCCGGACGTTCGATGTCCAGGTGCGGGAACAGCAACTCGGCAACGCGGTACGACTCTTCCAAGTGTGGATAACCGGAGAAGATGAACGTGTCGATGCCCAGGTCCGCGTACTCCTTCACGCGGGCGGCCACCGTTGGACCGTCGCCCACCAGCGCCGTGCCAGCACCGCCGCGCACCAGGCCGACACCGGCCCACAGGTTGGGGCTGACTTCCAGATTGTCGCGGCTGCCACCGTGTAATGCGGCCATGCGTTGCTGACCGACCGAGTCGAAGCGCGCCAGAGAGGCCTGGGCACGAGCGATGGTTTCGTCATCCAGATGAGAGATCAGCCGATCCGCCGCTTGCCAGGCTTCGGCATTGGTTTCACGAACGATCACGTGCAAACGAATGCCGAAGCGCACCGTGCGACCGAGCTTCGCGGCTTTGGCTCGAACCTGCTCGATTTTTTCCGCAACAGCGGCTGGAGGCTCACCCCACGTCAAGACCATCTCGACCTGCTCTGCCGCGAGGTCTTGCGCCGCTTCCGAAGATCCACCGAAGTACAGTGGCGGGCGCGGTTGCTGAATCGGCGGGTAGAGCAACTTGGCACCCTTCACGCTGATGTGCTGACCGTCGTAATCGACGGTTTCACCTTCCAGCACGCGGCGCCAGATGCGGGTGAATTCCACCGAGGCTTGATAGCGTTCTTCGTGACTCAGGAACAAACCGTCGCCGGCCAATTCTTCCGGATCACCACCGGTGACCAAGTTGAACAACGCACGACCGCCGGACAGGCGATCCAGCGTCGCGGCCTGACGCGCGGCCACCGTCGGGGAAATGATCCCGGGGCGCAGCGCGACGAGGAATTTCAAACGCTGGGTCACCGGGATCAGAGACGCCGCTACCAGCCACGAGTCTTCGCAGGAGCGGCCGGTAGGAATCAGCACCCCGCCGAAGCCCAGACGATCCGCCGCTTGCGCGACTTGTTGCAGATAACCGTGGTCGACGGCGCGAGCGCCTTCGGAGGTGCCAAGGTAATGGCCGTCGCCGTGGGTAGGCAGGAACCAGAAAATATTGAGGCTCATGGAGTGGTCTCCTTGGGGAATCGAATTACTGAGCGTTGGCAACGGCCGCCGGTGGCGTCCAGATCACGTCTTTGATGCTCAGGGGCTTTGGAATCAGCTTGAGCTGGAAGAAGCTGTCGGCGATTTTCTGTTGCGCGGCGACCACTTCAGGCGTGAGGAACAGCGCGCCGTAGCCTTGGCGTTTCATCGAGGTCAGGGTGATGTCCGCCGGCAGGCCGAGCAGCGGTGAGACTTGTTTAGTCACGTCTTCGGGATTGGCCCTGGACCATTCGCCGACCGCACGCACTTCTTCCACCAAGGTCCTGATCACCTCTGGATTTTTCTGCGCATAAGGCTTGGTCGCGAGGTAGAACTGATGGTTGTCGACGATGCCTTGGCCATCACGCAAGGTGCGTGCTTGCAGTTGCTGTTCGGCGGCGGCCTGGTACGGGTCCCAGATCACCCAGGCATCGACGCTGCCACGCTCGAACGCGGCGCGGGCGTCGGCCGGCGGCAGGAATACGGTCTGGATGTCGGTGTATTTGAGACCGGCCTCTTCCAGTGCGCGGACGAGCAGGTAGTGAACGTTGGAGCCTTTGTTCAGGACGACTTTTTTGCCCTTGAGGTCCTGCACCGATTTGATCGGCGAGTCCTTCGGCACCAGGATCGCTTCGCTGTGAGGCGCAGGCGGTTCATAGGCGACGTAGAGCAGATCGGCGCCGGCGGCTTGGGCGAATACGGGTGGCGTTTCACCGGTAACGCCGAAGTCGATGGAGCCGACGTTCAGACCTTCGAGCAGTTGCGGGCCGCCGGGGAATTCAGTCCATTGCACGTCCACGCCTTGGGCGGCGAGGCGTTTTTCAAGTGTGCCTTTGGCTTTGAGCAGCACCAGGGTGCCGTACTTTTGATACCCGATCCGAAGCACGCCTTCCTGGGTAGAGCGTGCTTGAGCTTGAGTAATGGCGCCGAAGGTTACAGCCGCAGCAAACAGAGCGACCAGACCACGACGCAAAATGACAGTGCGCATGGCGCTCTCCTTTTTGCAGTTGGGTTTTGGCTGCACCTGCTTGGCCGTTAGCGGGCGAGTAAGGCGAGTGGATCAAATTCAGGTGTGGCTTAAGTGCTGGCTTAAATGCTCCAGCGTGCACTCAACAAACGGTCATTCAACAAGTTCGGATCGATCGGCTTGGGCCGTCGGGCCATGGCGCTGAAAAACAACTCCAGCGATTCATTCAGTCGTTGTTCCAGCTCGGGTACCAACTGCGCCTGGGCGCTGCCTTCTCCGTAAGCGATCTGGCTGTCCACGGCGAAAATCCCGTGGAGCATTTCCTGGGCTTTCAACGCCGACAGCACCGGCTTGAGCGCATAATCGACCGCCAGCATGTGGGCGATGCTGCCACCGGTGGCCATTGGCAAAACCACCTTATGGGCCAGGGCGCGCTCGGGCAGCAGGTCCAGCACGGTTTTCAATGCGCCGGAGAACGACGCCTTGTACACCGGTGTAGCGATCAGCAGACCATCGGCGTTTTCAATCTGCTGCAGCAGGTCGATGACCTTCGGGCTGTCGAAGCGTGCATGCAGCAAGTCTTCGGCCGGGAAGTCCCGTACCTGGTAACTCACCACTTCCACACCTTGCTCTTGCAGCCAACGTTGGGAGCGCTCCAGCAGCACCCCGGAACGGGAGCGTAGGCTGGGACTGCCACCGAGTGAGACGACCCGCATTCAGGCGATTCCTTGAACGGTGTTGGCGATTCGCGGCTTGCGATCTCGCGGTGATGGAGTGACCTTAACAGGTGATTTTTATATCTATAAATCATATTTATTCATTTGGTTATGCGTTTTAGATATATATGAATTCAAACAAATAGTCCGCCGAAACGGCCTTAATCCGCTGCTGATCGTTCCCACGCTCTGCGTGGGAATGCCTCTAGGGACGCTCCGCGTCCAGTGACGCGGAGCGTCACGGGCTGCATTCCCACGCGGAGCGTAGGAACGATCTCTCAACGATTCGGTTGTGGCGTCAGACGCAGGTACGGCTTCACCGCGCGATAGCCCTTGGGAAAACGCAAAAGCCCCGCCCGGCGTGATGCCGGGCGGGGCTTTTTTACTTCAGTTACGCGAGCGCTATTACAACAGCGGGATCGAGTAGCTGACGATCAGACGGTTTTCGTCCTGGTCGCGTTGGCCTGGGACGTCGTTGCGCCACATGGCGTTTTTCCACGTGAGGCCCAGGTTTTTCAGTGGACCGCTCTGGACTACATAGGCCAGGGTCAGGTCGCGTTCCCACTCGGAACGGCCAGAGCCGTTCTCGCGACCATTTGTACCAACGGTATCAATGTTGTCGCCACGCAGGTAAACGATGCCGGCAGTAGCACCTGGCAAGCCGACCTTGGCGAAGTCATACGAGTAGCGAGCTTGCCAGGTACGTTCGCCGGCACGGGCGAACTTGGCGATCTGACTGTCGGTAGTCAGGTAAGCCGACGAGCCGTCACCCTGGTTCAGCCAAGGGAAATCGCTGCTACCGTTGCTGACCTGATAACCGCCACCGAAGGTGTGACCGGCAACGGAGTACAGGAACAGGCCGCTGTACAAGTTGTTGTCGACTTTGCCCCTGCCAGCACGGAAACCCTGATAGTTACCCGAGCTGAAGTAGTTCGAGTCGTTGCCGTTAGCACCATCATCGGAGCTGTTGAAGTAGCGGAAATCAGACTTCAACACGCCCGGGCCGATAGCCCAGTTGTGAACCAGACCCAGGAAGTGTTGCTTGTAGAAATCTTCCAGGTTGCCGTAGTAGTACTGGGCCGTCAGGTCTTTGGTGATTTTGTAGTCGCCGCCACCGTAAATGAACTTGTTGCTGTCACGGCCGGCTGCAGTACGACCGTTAGCACCAGCGATCGACAACTCTTCGTTGTTGCTGGAGTTACGACCCTTGACGTGCTCGATCTGACCACCGACCAGTGTCAGGTCCTTGATCTCGTTCGTGGTGATCTGACCGCCCTGGAAGGTTTGCGGCAGCAGACGACCATCGTTGGTCACGATCACCGGCAGTTTTGGCTGCAGAGTGCCCAGTTTCAGTTCGGTCTGGGAGATCTTGGCTTTGGCAGTCAGGCCCAAGCTGGAGAAGTTATCAACCGCTTCGCCGTTAGACTTGCTTGGGAAAACAGTACCGCCATAAGAACCATAGTTTGTGCTGGTTGCAGGGCTCGCACCATTAGTGCCACCACCCGAATCCAGACGCACGCCCAGCAGGCCGATAGCATCAATACCGAAGCCAACGGTGCCTTGGGTGTAACCGGAGATGAAACGCAGGTCGAAGCCTTGGCCCCATTCTTCTGCCTTACTCTGGGTGGTATGAGCACCGGAATCACGGTTATCGTTGTTGATGTAGAAGTTACGCAGCCCCAAAGTAGCCTTGCTGTCTTCGATGAAACCGGCGGCGCCTGCCTGCTGCGCCAAAACCCCTACGGCCACAGCCAGGGCCAAGGTGGACTTGTTCATTTGTTTCGCTCCTATCGTTTCTAATTTTGTGTTCTTTGGTCTCGGGTCTAACGCCCCAGATCCAAGATGCGCGATTAGCACCAGACCGTGACTTATAAGGCAATCGTAACTATATGTGTCTACGACCAAGGTCTAACCGCAGTGATTTGGTCCCTGCAGGGAATGAATCCCTCATAAACCCAAAAGGAATTTTTTTATCCGTTTTAATACCATTCAGGAATATAGCTCAGCACTACCTATCCGAACCGGGACACTGGGTATCGGCTCATAAGCTAATTCCTAAATGGTATTTGTTAGCCTTTTTTTAGATCGATTAGCGTTTAAGCATCCCGAAAACGTCAATCCCTATCGAATTTGCGACCCTATGATGGCCAAGCGCGCACTATCCAGTCAATTTGTTACAGTTTGTGTATCGGTATTATTTTCTTTTAGCGCTCACGCGGCGACCTCACGGTCGGTTATCAAACCGGTATCGACCCCAGCAAAGTCCCCCAGGCAGATGGACTGTACGAGAAAACCATCGGCCAGAAAATTGACTGGAGTCGTTTCAATAGCGGCCCGGAAGTGGTTACAGCCATTGCTTCCGGCGACGTGCAGATCGGCAACCGCGGCTCAGCCCGTTGGCCGCCGCCGCTCAGGCTGGCCAATGGGGCCGTATGTCAGCGCAAAGTTTGTCACTGAGTGATGATCGTTCCCACGCTCTGCGTAGGAATGCAGCCCGGGACGCTCCGCGTCCCACAGCCGAACGCGGAGCGTCCGTTGAGGCGTTCCTTTGCTGCGCGTGGGAGCGATCAGGTCAGAGGGTTTTTTCGAAGATCTTCGAATTACGCTGATAGTTGTATAGCGATGCCCGCGCCGACGGCAGGCGTTCGACGCTGCTCGGCACGAAACCACGCTCGCGAAACCAGTGAGCGGTCCGGGTAGTCAGTACGAACAAGGTTTTCAACCCTTGCGCCCGGGCGCGGGTTTCTATGCGCTCCAGCAGCTCATCACCACGACCGCCATGGCGGTATTCCGGGTTCACCGCCAGACAGGCCAACTCCCCCGCATCCGAATCAGCAATCTGATACAGCGCTGCACACGCGATGATCATGCCTTCGCGTTCGACCACACTGAACTGCTCGATCTCACGCTCCAGCACCTCACGGGAACGCCGCACCAGAATGCCCTGCTCTTCCAGCGGGCTGATCAAATCCAGCAAGCCGCCGACGTCTTCGATGGCCGCTTCGCGAACAATCTCGAATTGCTCCTGGGCCACCAGCGTACCGCCACCGTCACGGGTGAACAGTTCGGTCAGCAGCGCGCCGTCTTCGGCGTAGCTGACGATATGACTGCGCGCCACACCACCGCGGCAGGCCTCAGCGGCCGCATCCAACAGCTCAGCCTGATAGTTGCTGCCCAGGCGCTGCAGATGCGCCGGCACTTGTTGCGGACGCAACTCACGAACCAGCCGACCGTTTTCATCGATCAACCCCAGGTCGGCGCCGAACAACAGCAGCTTGTCCGCCCCAAGATCGATGGCCGCGCGAGTGGCGACGTCTTCGCAGGCGAGGTTGAAAATCTCACCGGTCGGCGAATAACCCAGTGGCGACAACAGCACGATGGAGCGTTCATCCAGCAGACGATTGATGCCCTTGCGGTCGACCCGACGAACTTCGCCGGTGTGGTGATAGTCGACGCCTTCGAGCACGCCGATCGGCCGCGCCGTCACCAGATTGCCGCCGGCCACCCGCAGACGCGAGCCCTGCATCGGCGATGAAGCCATGTCCATGGACAGTCGCGCTTCGATGGCGATGCGCAGCTGGCCGACCGCATCAATCACGCACTCAAGGGTCGCGGCATCGGTGATGCGCATCCCATGGTGGTAATGCGGGGTCAGGCCGCGCGCAGTGAGGCGGGTTTCAATTTGCGGACGGGAACCGTGAACCAGCACCAGTCGCACGCCCAGGCTGTGCAACAGCACCAGGTCATGGACGATATTGCCGAAGTTCGGGTGCTCCACGCCGTCGCCGGGCAGCATGACGACAAAGGTGCAATCACGGTGGGCGTTGATGTAAGGCGAAGCATGACGAAGCCAATTAACGTAGTCGGGCATGAACCTGGGCCTGTAATAAATAGCAGCCAAAAAATGGGCGAAACTGAAAACGCACAGCGGGCTGATGGTTATCGTCGGAACAGGCTTGGCGACACGCGCGCTCTCCTCATGAATACGGGTTGGGATGCTGGCAATTTATACGGCTTGGGCCGGTGTGAGGCAGTAATGTTCAATCAGTTGTCGTAATAGATGCACGGTAGGCTGCAAACGTGACATTTCGAGGTATTCCCCCGGTTGGTGCGCGCAGGCGATATCGCCAGGGCCCAGCACCAGTGTTTCGCAGCCAAGACGCTGAAGATAAGGCGCTTCGGTGCCGAACGCCACTGCTTCGGCGCGATGGCCGGTGAGCTTTTCCGCGACACGGATCAATTCGGCGTCCTCGGCTTGCTCGAACGGCGGCACTTCGGGGAACAGCGGCGCGTAATCGATCTTCACCTGATGCCTCTCGGCAATGGGCTTGAGCTTCTGCAGAATCTGCGCGCGCAGAACATTGGGGTCCATGCCTGGCAACGGGCGCAGATCAAACTCCAGCGAACACTGCCCGCAAATACGATTGGGGTTATCGCCACCATGGATGCAGCCGAAATTCAGGGTCGGCGTCGGTACACCGAACTGCGGATTGCGATATTCGCGCTGCCACAGCAGACGCAAACCACGCAGTTCGCCGATGGCATCGTGCATGGCTTCGAGTGCGCTGTGGCCAAGGCGCGGATCAGAGGAGTGGCCGCTCTGACCGAGAATATCGATGCGCTCCATCATGATGCCTTTGTGCATGCGGATCGGCTTTAGCCCGGTCGGCTCGCCGATCACGGCGGCACGGCCCAGTGGCCGCCCGGCTTCAGCCAGTGCGCGAGCGCCGGACATCGAGCTTTCTTCATCGCAGGTAGCGAGAATCAGCAGCGGTTGTTTGAACGGTTGGTCGAGCAGAGGAATGACGGCTTCGATGGCCAGGGCGAAAAAACCCTTCATGTCGCAACTGCCCAGCCCGATCCAGCGGCCATCGACTTCGGTCAGCTTCAGCGGATCGGTCTGCCACAGCGCGCCGTCAAACGGCACAGTGTCACTGTGACCGGCCAACACCAGGCCTCCGGGGCCAGAACCGAAACTGGCCAGCAGGTTGAATTTGCCGGGGCTGACCTGCTGGATGTCGCAGGTAAAACCCAGATCGCCGAGCCACGTCGCCAGCAGATCAATCACTGGACGGTTCGATTGATCGAGGCTGGCCTGCGTACAGCTGACGGACGGCGTAGCGATCAGCGCAGCGAACTGATCTTTCATGGACGGCAAAGGCATCGCTGACTCCAACTCCCGAATTGAAGTCCATCATAGAACCATCCGGCGACAGGAATAAACCGTCGCGGCACGTAGGACGGATGAGTCCTGTACACTGCACGACCTTGGCAGCCACACATTCCCCCCGGCTGCGCTCCCGATCCTGGATTTTCCGGCCATGCAGAAAGAAACCGAAATCAAACTCCGCGTCAGCCGCGAAACCCTCGCCGCGCTGCGCGAGCACCCGCTCCTGAAAAAACGCAACAAAAGTGGCTGGGAACGCCGTGAGTTGATGAACCAGTACTTCGACACGCCTGAGCGCGACCTGGCCCGCGCCAAGGTTGCCCTGCGCCTGCGCCGCGATGGCGAAGAAGTGATTCAAACCCTCAAGACCCGTGGCCAGAGCGTCGCCGGTCTGTCGGTGCGTAACGAATACGACTGGAACCTGCCCAAAGCCAAGCTCGACGTGAAGAAACTCGACGGCGAATGCTGGCCCGAAGAACTCGCCGAGTTGGACAAGAAAACCCTGAAGGCGATCTTCACCACCGATTTCGTCCGCGAACGCGCTGAAATCGCTTGGGGCCGTGGCAAGACCAAAGTGGTCATCGAAGCCGCGCTGGACCTCGGCCATGTTGTGGTCGGCAAGCAGAAAGAAGAAATCTGCGAACTGGAACTGGAACTGCGCGAAGGCGAGCCGGCCGCTTTGTTGGAACTGGCCGCCGAACTGGCCGCGACCCTGGCCCTGATGCCATGTGACATCAGCAAGGCCGAACGCGGTTATCGCTTGTACGACGCCAACAGCTATTCGTTGAGCCTGCCGGCGCCGCAGATCACCGCTGAAACGCCGCTGGACGACGCTTTCGCCGCGCTGAGCTGGCACTTGCTGAGCAGCAGCCAGCGTCTGGCCGAGCAGTATCGCTTCAACGGCCACTGGCGCCTGCTGCAGGACTGGGTCGAAAACCTGGCTGAATTGCGCGCGCTGCTCAGCAGCCTGGGTCAAGCCGCACCGCGTCAGTCGACGCACGATCTGCGCGTCGCGCTGGATGCCTTGCTCGAAGACTGGCGTCCGCTGGTTCAAGCCGGTGTCGATGACGAAGACGTGCGCAAAGCCGCGCCGGAGCAGTTCCTCGAAGAACTCGAAGACCCGCGCTGGGGCCTGTTCTCCTTGAACACTTCGCGCTGGTTGCTCGCCCGCACCTGGGCGGCCGATCGCAACGTCCGGGGCAATCGCCAAGGCGCTGCGCAACTGGGCAGCTGGCTGCCGCGCCTGCTGGGCGAAGAAGCGACGTCCCTGCAATTGCAGCGTTACCAGCAACAGCCGGAAGACCTGGCCGAGCAACTGCCGCGCATCGAGCGCATTCAGGCCTGGCTGCATCACGCCCGCAACGTGCTGGACATACCGGAAATGGATCGCCTGTATGGTGAGCTGAAACAGCTTGCTCTGCTCGCTAACGAGCCGATCACCGATGAATCGCTGGATGCGCGCAAGCAGCAGGCGATTGCGGTGTATCAGAATCGTGCCTGGAAGATGCTGCTGCGTATGTAATCTTGTGATGATCGTTCCCACGCTCCCGCGTGGGAATGCAGCCGGTGACGCTCCGCGTCACCTGGACGCGGAGCGTCCCTTGAGGCATTACCACGCAGAGCGTGGGAACGATCACGCAAAACGTCAGACCGGCAAACTCGTCGTGGACTTTATTTCGGATAAAGCCACGATCGAGTTCACCTCCTGAATCCCCGGCACCATCGACAGTTTCTCGAAGAAGAAGCGCTCATACGCTTCGATGTCCGCCGTGACGATGCGCAGCAAGAAATCCACCGACCCCATCAGCACATAACACTCCAGCACTTCGGGAAAACCGCGAATCGCCTCGGTGAACTCGGTGAAGTTCGAACGCCCGTGAGCGTTGAGTTTGATTTCAGCAAAGATCTGCGTGTTCAGGCCGATTTTCTTCCGGTCGAGCAAGGTCACCTGCCCGCGAATGATCCCCTCTTCCTTCATCCGCTGAATCCGTCGCCAGCACGGCGACTGCGAGAGTCCCACCTGTTCAGCGATCTGCGCACTGGAGAGTGAAGCGTCCTCTTGCAGCAACGCGAGAATCTTGCGGTCGTAGCCATCCAGCTCGCTATGCATAAAAAAACCTTTAATCGATAACTTTACGAATCAAGCAATTCAAATAACTGCCAATAATCCCAATCATAGATAAGAAATGCCGGGCACCTAATGTAAAAATTCCTCCAGTGATTTTGGAGTCCGACCATGCCGCATCTAGAAGCCGTGAACACCCCGCACACCCGCGCCGATGTCTGGAACGTCAGTAACGTCCACTGCCGCGTTCACTATCAATTGCTGGCCGAGGCCGAACCGGATCTGCTGTGCCGGGCACTCAACCTGTTCGCCTTACAGTGCCTGACACCGGTACAGGTCAACGTGCAGCGTATGGACGATCTGCTGTCGATCGACATCGTGATGGACGGTCTGAGCTGGCACCGCGCCCAAGTAATCGCGGAGAAATTACGTAACCTGATCAGCGTCTGTTCGGTTGACCTGCAAGCGACTGATTGCGCTTGGGATGAACCGGTTCAGGCGGCAGGCTGAAAAAACTCGACACGGCTTCGTCGGGTAGTGGCCCAACGGTCTGCGGGTCCGCGACTATCCTTTGCGAACTGTTGTTCATGAGGAGCCCGCATGTCCGTTCAACTTGCCATTCAGGACCGCTGGCTGGATCTCAATGATTTGCTGCGTGAACTGGTCGCCCAAGGCTTTATCAGCCAGGACTCGGCCGAACACGCGCTCAATGCTCGACGACGTCACGCCGCCAGTGGCCAGATGCACCCACTGGAATTCATCGCCAGCCAACACCTGGACGACCTCAGTCGTCCGGGTAAAAACCTCGATCTGGAATGCCTGACGCTTTGGCTGTCGCAGCAGGCCGGCCAGCCTTATCTGCGTATCGATCCGCTGAAAATCAACGTTGCGGCGATTACGCCGCTGATGTCCTACGCCTTCGCCCAGCGCCACAAGATTCTTGCGATCTCCATCGACCGCGACGCGGTGACCGTGGCCAGCGCCCAGCCCTACGTCACCGGCTGGGAAGCCGACCTGACCCACGTGCTGAAACTGCCGATCAAGCGTGTGGTGGCCAACCCGGTCGACATCCAGCGCTTCAGCGTGGAGTTCTTCCGCCTGGCCAAATCCGTCAGCGGCGCGATCAACACCGATCAGCAGATGAACACCCTGGGCAACTTCGAGCAGCTACTGAACCTCGGTGCCAGCGACCAGGAACCAGACGCGAATGACGCCCATATCGTCAACATCGTCGATTGGTTGTTCCAGTACGCGTTCCAGCAACGCGCCAGCGACATCCACATCGAACCCCGGCGCGAGCAAGGCACGGTGCGTTTTCGCATCGACGGCGTGCTGCACAACGTCTATCAATTTCCGCCACAAGTGACGATGGCCATTGTCAGCCGCCTGAAAAGCCTCGGACGAATGAACGTCGCGGAAAAACGCAAACCCCAGGACGGACGGGTCAAGACCAAAACCCCGGACGGTGGCGAAGTCGAGCTGCGGCTATCGACATTGCCTACCGCATTCGGCGAAAAAATGGTCATGCGGATCTTCGACCCTGAGGTACTGCTCAAGAACTTTGACCAGCTGGGATTCTCCGCCGATGACTTGCGCCGCTGGCAGGACATGACTAGCCAGCCCAACGGCATCATTTTGGTCACCGGGCCGACCGGTTCCGGTAAAACCACCACGCTTTACACCACGCTAAAGAAACTGGCGACGTCAGAGGTCAACCTCTGCACCATCGAAGACCCAATCGAAATGGTCGAGCCGGCGTTCAATCAGATGCAGGTCCAACACAACATCGACCTGACCTTCGCCGCCGGAGTGCGCGCGCTGATGCGACAGGATCCAGACATCATCATGATCGGCGAGATCCGTGACCTCGAAACCGCAGAAATGGCGATCCAGGCCGCGCTCACTGGCCACTTGGTGCTGTCGACGCTGCACACCAACGATGCACCGAGCGCGATCAGCCGCTTGCTGGAACTGGGCGTGCCGCATTACCTGATCAAAGCCACGGTGCTCGGCGTCATGGCCCAGCGCCTGGTCCGCACCTTGTGCCCGCACTGCAAGGCGCCGCTGACGCTGGGTGAAGAAGACTGGCAAACCTTGACCCGCCCTTGGCAGGCACCATTGCCAAACAACGCACATCGCGCCATTGGTTGCCTGGAATGCCGCGATACCGGTTACCGCGGCCGCGCCGGGGTCTACGAAATCATGCAGCTGACGGACGGCGTCAAAGCGCTCATCAACCCCGACACCGATTTGCTGGCGGTGCGGCGTCAGGCGTTCAAGGAAGGCATGCGCAGTTTGCGGTTGTCAGGGGCGCAAAAAGTGGCGGCCGGTTTAACGACCATTGAGGAAGTATTGCGGGTGACGCCGCAGAGTGAGCAGAAATAGCCGCGCTACCCGTCGGCCAGGCCCCATCCGGTATTGGGTTTTGACCCATAGCACTGCACCGTCCGGACTGCGCTGCAGGACCCCTGGCTGCACCCCATGTGGGTCAAATGGGCAAACAAATTTGCCTCCTGATAATTTGCTGGTTGAACCGGCTGAGCCGTTACGGAACTCGACTGGGTGATTGGCAATCCAAGGCCGTAGATAACCCAGTGGAGTCACCCCTTATGCGTCTCAAACTTGCTGTCGCTACCATCGCCCTGTTGTCCCTTCCCGTCGGTTCGGCGATGGCCGATAGCTTTTGGCGTAACGTCATCTCGTCCGGTGCGACCACCGGCTCGACCTACCTGACCTTCAAGGATCACAAGCTGATCGTTGCCGCCCAGGACGACGCCGGCAGTTTTGTTGCCAGTGACGGCGGCATTCGTGGGCCATACCTGGAAGCCGCGATGCAGAAAGTCCGCGCCGACAACCCTGGCCTGCAGGCCACGGACATGGAACTGGCGAATGCGATCCTGGCGAAGAATGCCGTTGCTTCCGAGTAAGCTTTTCAGCTGAACAAAAATGCCGCTCTATATGAGCGGCATTTTTATGCCCAAACACAAACTATTAGCGATAATCGTCCACCGGGACGCAAGCGCAAAACAAATTGCGGTCACCGTAAACGTTATCGACACGGTTCACCACCGGCCAATATTTATGCGCCTTGGTATGAGCATCCGGCGTCACCGCCTGCTCGATGGTGTAAGGCCGTTCCCACACCCCGGTGATGTCCGCCAGGGTATGCGGCGAACGTTTCAGCGGGTTGTCATCGGCTGGCCAATTGCCGTTCTGCACCTCGGTGATTTCCGCGCGGATACTCAGCATCGCTCCAATAAACCGGTCCAGCTCTGCCTTCGACTCACTTTCGGTCGGTTCAACCATTAACGTCCCCGGCACCGGAAATGACATGGTCGGCGCATGGAAGCCATAGTCCATCAACCGCTTGGCGACGTCTTCCTCGCTGATCCCGGTCAGCGCCTTGAGCGGCCGCAGGTCAAGAATGCATTCGTGAGCCACCCGTTCATTACGCCCGGTATAGAGCACCGGAAATGCACCGGACAGATGCTGCGCCAGGTAATTCGCGGCAAGAATCGCCACCTCGCTGGCATCCGCCAATTGCGGCCCCATCATCGCGATGTACATCCAGCTGATCGGCAAAATACTCGCGCTGCCCCAAGGCGCTGCGCTGACCGCTCCGTTCTGCGGCAGTGGTCCTTCAATCGGCACCACCGGGTGATTGGCCACGAACGGCGCCAAATGCGCCCGTACCCCAATCGGCCCCATGCCCGGCCCGCCGCCGCCATGTGGAATGCAGAAGGTCTTGTGCAAGTTCATGTGGGACACGTCGGCGCCAATGTCCGCCGGCCGCGCCAACCCGACCTGGGCGTTGAGATTGGCGCCGTCCATGTACACCTGGCCACCGTGACTGTGGATAACTTCGCAGATTTCGCTGATGCCTTCCTCGTATACGCCGTGGGTCGAAGGATACGTTGCCATCAGGCAGGCAAGTTTGTCGCCCGCCTCGGCGGCTTTGCCTTTGAGGTCATCCAGATCAACGTTGCCCGCCTCGTCGCACTCGACGATCACCACCCGCATCCCGGCCATTTGCGCCGAGGCCGGGTTGGTGCCGTGGGCCGAGGACGGGATCAGGCAAATATCCCGCGCGCCCTCATGACGGCTCTCATGGTATTTGCGGATCGCCAGCAACCCGGCGTACTCGCCTTGGGCGCCGGAGTTGGGTTGCATACAGATCGCGTCGAAACCGGTAATCGCGCAGAGCCAGCGCTCCAGTTCTTCGATCATCAGTGAATAACCGACCGCCTGCTCTTTCGGCGCAAACGGGTGCAGGTTGGCGAACTGCGGCCAGGTGATGGGAATCATCTCGCTGGTGGCATTGAGCTTCATGGTGCAGGAGCCCAGCGGGATCATCGATTGATTGAGGGCCAGGTCCTTGTTCTCCAGCTGCTTGAGGTAACGCAACATTTCGGTTTCGCTGTGATGGGCGCTGAACACCGGGTGACGCAGATAAGGCGAGGTACGCAGCAGGCCTGCGGGAATGCCGCAAGCAAGGGCTTCAGCGTCCAGTTCGTCGACGTTGAGCCCGTGATCGGAACCGAGGAACACATCAAACAACTTCGCGACGGTGGATTCGTCAGAGGTTTCGTCGAGGCTCAGCCCCAACTGCCCACGCCCAAGAATGCGCAAATTGATCTGTGCGGCCTGAGCGCTTTCGATAACTGCCGTCTGAGTACCACCGACTTCCAGTGTCAGCGTGTCGAAAAAGTGTTGGTTGAGGCGGGTGATGCCGTGGCGCTCAAGGCCGGCGGCGAGAATGCTGGTCAGCCGATGGACGCGCTGGGCAATGCGTTTGAGCCCTTCCGGACCGTGGTAGACCGCATAGAAACTGGCGATGTTGGCCAGCAGCACCTGAGCGGTGCAAATGTTCGAGTTAGCCTTCTCCCGGCGGATATGTTGCTCGCGGGTTTGCAGGGCCATGCGCAAGGCGACATTGCCGCGGGCATCTTTGGACACGCCGATGATCCGGCCGGGAATCGCCCGTTTGTACTCATCGCGACTGGCAAAAAACGCTGCGTGAGGCCCGCCGTACCCCATGGGCACGCCGAAACGCTGGGAGGAACCGAACACCACGTCGGCGCCCAACTCCCCCGGTGGCGTCAGTAACAGCAGACTCAGCAGGTCGGTTGCGACACACGCCAAGGCTTGCTGAGCATGCAGATGATCGATCAACGGACGAAGATCGCGGATCTCGCCGTGGGTATCCGGATATTGCAGGAGCGCGCCGAACACCTGGTGCTGTTTCAAGTTATCCACAGCGTCGATGATGAGCTCGAAGCCGAACCCTTCTGCTCGGGTCTGCACCACGGAAATGGTCTGCGGATGACAGTTTTCGTCGACGAAGAACAGATTGCTTCTGGACTTGGCGACACGCTTGGCCAGTGCCATGGCTTCCGCCGCCGCCGTGGCTTCATCCAGCAACGAGGCGTTGGCCAGTTCCAGGCCGGTAAGGTCGATGGTCAATTGCTGAAAATTCAGCAGCGCTTCGAGCCGGCCCTGGGCGATCTCTGGTTGATACGGCGTGTACGCGGTGTACCAACCGGGATTTTCCAGCACGTTGCGCGCAATGACAGTCGGCGTGAGCGTGCCGTGGTAGCCCATGCCGATCAGGCTGGTCCAGACCTGGTTTTGCTCAGCGTACCCACGCAGTTTGGCCAGCGCGGCTTCTTCGTCGAGGGCGGGTGGCAGGTCGAGCGGCCTGTTCAGGCGGATTCCCGGCGGCACCGTCTGCTCGATCAACTCGACCCGGCTGCCGAGGCCGAGGCTGTCGAGCATCGCCTGTTGCTCGGCGGCATCGGGCCCGAGGTGGCGGCGAAGGAAGGCATTGGGGTCGCGTAACTGGCTCAAGGACGGCAATTGGGACATGACGGGCTCTCTCTTGACTGGCGCTCAACGTCGATGCAACACGGTCAAACCAGCATAGCAGTCGATGCCGGGGAGTCCTGAGCGGACGTAAAAAAGCCCCGACGGGTCGGGGCTTTGGGGGTGACGCGGATCGCTTAGTCGCCGATGGCGGCCTTGTAGCCAGCTGCATCGAGCAGCTTGTCCAGATCAGCCGTGTTGCTTGGCTTGAGCTTGAAAATCCAAGCCCCGTATGGGTCGGTGTTGAGCAATTCCGGCGAAGCGCCCAAGTCTTCGTTGATTGCAATCACTTCACCGGCAACCGGGGAGTAGATATCCGAAGCCGCTTTGACCGACTCCACCACGCCAGCTTGTTCTTCGGCAGCAAATACTTTGCCGACTTCGGTCAACTCAACGAACACCACATCGCCCAAGGCTTCCTGAGCGTGATCGCTGATGCCCACGGTGACGGTGCCATCGGCTTCGAGACGGGCCCATTCGTGACTTTCGGCAAAACGCAGGTCGGCAGGAATATCGCTCATGTTCTGTGTCCTCAAGAGAATTGTCAGCGGTCGTTGCCCGCCAGAAAAGATTAGATCAAGGTTTTGCCATGGCGTACGAAGGTCGGTTTGACCACTCGGACCGGGTACCATTTGCCACGGATTTCCACTTCTGCGCGGTCGGCTGTCGCCATCGGCACGCGCGCCAGTGCTATCGATTTGCTAAGCGTAGGAGAGAAACTACCACTGGTGATCTCCCCTTCGCCAACATTGGCGATGCGGACCACTTGATGAGCGCGCAAAACCCCACGCTCCTCAAGGACCAGCCCGACCAGTTTGTGCTGTACGCCACCCGCCCGTTCGGCTTCCAGTGCACTGCGACCAATGAACTGGCGCGTCGACGGTTCCCAGGCAATGCTCCAGGCCATGTTGGAGGCCAGCGGTGAAACGTCCTGGTGAATGTCCTGACCGTAGAGGTTCATGCCGGCTTCGACCCGCAGAGTATCGCGCGCCCCGAGGCCGATCGGCGAGATGCCCGCGCCCACCAGATCGTTGAAGAATCCCGGCGCTTGATTGGCCGGCAGAACAATTTCCAGGCCATCTTCGCCGGTGTAACCCGTGCGCGCGATGAACCAGTCACCATCGGGCTGGCCTTCGAAGGGCTTGAGCATCTGAATCAGGTTGCCGCGGGCCTGGGTCACCAATTCGGAGATTTTGTTCCGGGCCTGAGGCCCTTGAATGGCCAGCATCGCCAACTCGGAGCGCTCGTTGAGCTGCACATCGAAACCATCGAGATGGGCCTGCATCCAGGCGAGGTCCTGGTTGCGGGTGGAGGCGTTGACCACCAGCCGATAACCGTCCTCGAGACGGTAGACGATCATGTCGTCGACGATGCCGCCGCGCTCGTTGAGCATCGTGCTGTACAAGGCACGGCCAGGGCTGTGCAGACGTTCGACGTCATTGGCCAGCAAATGCTGGAGCCAAGGTTTGGCCTCAGGGCCGCTGACATCGATCACGGTCATGTGGGATACATCGAATACCCCGCAATCGCGGCGCACCTGATGGTGTTCCTCGACCTGCGAGCCGTAATGCAAAGGCATATCCCAACCGCCAAAATCGACCATCTTCGCGCCGAGGGCGAGATGAAGGTCATACAGAGGCGTACGCTGTCCCATGGGTTTCTCCTTCCGGGCGTGGCGAGGGTGCGGGCAGGTGCTGCACGGGGTGAAAGCCTTGAAATATATGGCTTTCAGCCGATTTCAGCTACCTGGTCTGTAGGACAGACCGCACCGAATGCCGCGCATTGTAGCCTCAAGGTGTAGGACTGGCACCTAGGCGTTTCGATGCGCCGAACGTCGAATCAATCCGATGACCGGTAACAGCCCGACCAAAACCAGGGTCAGGGCCGGCAACGAGGCCCTCGCCCACTCACCTTCGCTGGTCATCTCGAAGATCCGCACTGCCAGCGTGTCCCAGCCAAACGGGCGCATCAGCAGGGTCGCGGGCATTTCCTTGAGCACATCGACGAACACCAGCAACCCAGCGCTCAACGTTCCCGGGAGCAATAACGGCAGATACACTTTGAAAAACAGTCGTGGCCCACTGACGCCAAGGCTACGTGCTGCTTCGGGCAAAGAGGGCCGTATTCGCGCCAGACTGCTTTCCAGCGGCCCATACGCCACCGCGATGAAACGCACCAGATAGGCCAGCAATAACGCCGACAGACTGCCCAGCAGCAATGGCTTGCCGGCGCCCCCCAACCAACCCGATAACGGAATCACCAATTCGCGGTCCAGGTAACTGAACGCCAGCATGATCGACACCGCCAGCACCGAACTCGGCAAGGCGTAACCGAGATTGGCCAGACTGACACCAGAACGAATCGCCCGAGTCGGCGCCAGGCGTCGGGCAAACGCCAGCACCAAAGCAACACTGACGGTGATCAGCGCGGCCATGCCGCCCAGGTACAACGTATGGACGATTAGCCCCGCGTAACGCTCATCCAGGTCGAAGCGCCCGCGTTGCCAGAACCACACCATCAGTTGCAGCATCGGAATGACGAAGGCACACGCGAACACCAGAGCGCACCAACTCATCGCTGCCAGCGCTTTGAAACCGCGCAGGTGATACAGCGCCTTGACCCGAGGTCGTTCGTTACTCGCCCGGTTGGCCCCGCGAGCACGACGCTCGCCGTACAGCACGACCATCACCACCAGCAGCAACAGGCTGGCCAGTTGCGCGGCGGTGGAGAGGCTGAAAAATCCGTACCACGTCTTGTAGATGGCGGTCGTGAACGTGTCGAAGTTGAACACCGACACCGCGCCGAAATCCGCCAGGGTTTCCATCAGCGCAAGCGCCACGCCAGCACCGATGGCCGGGCGCGCCATGGGCAACGCGACTCGCCAGAACGCCTGCCACGGGGATTGCCCCAAGACTCGCGCCGCTTCCATCAAGCCTTTGCCTTGAGCCAGGAACGCGGTTCGCGCCAACAGGTAAACGTAGGGATAGAAGACCAGCACCAGGACCAGAATCACCCCGCCGGAGGAGCGCACCCGTGGCAACCTCAAACCCGTGCCGAACCATTCGCGCATCAACGTTTGAACGGGGCCGGCGAAATCCAGGAGGCCGACGAAAACGAATGCCAGCACGTAGGCGGGAATGGCGAATGGCAGCATCAGCGCCCAGTCCAGCCAACGCCGACCGGGGAATTCACAGAGGCTGGTCAGCCAGGCCAGGCTCACGCCCAGGACCGTCACGCCGATACCGACGCCGAGCACCAACGTCAGCGTGTTGCCGAGCAGGCGCGGCATCTGGGTGTCCCAGAGGTGGGACCAGATTTGATGATCGATGGTTTGCCATGACAACAGCAAAACGCTAAGTGGCAGCAGGACCAGCGCGGCGATGGCGAAGACCAGGGGGTACCAGCGGCGTTGGGCGGGGTGGGCCAAGGAAGGTCTCTCGCAAGCAAATCGTGGAGTGTAGGAAAAATGCAAAAAGATCGCAGCCTCCGGCAGCTCCTACGTTGGGTGGTTTACACCCTGCAGGAGCTGCCGAAGGCTGCGATCTTTCGCTCTTACAAGCCGCAGACTCAGTTCCAGCCAGCGCGGTCCATCAACCGTATGGCTTCGGCCTGGCGTTTACCCGCCACTTCCACCGGCAAGGTGTCAGCCTTGAACTTGCCCCACGCCGCCACTTCCTTGGAAGGTTCCACTTTCGAGTTGGCCGGGAACTCCTGGTTGACGTCGGCGAAGATGCTCTGCGCTTCAGGCGTGGTCATCCACTCCACCAGTTTCTTCGCGGCTTCCGGGTGCGGGGCATGCTTGGTCAGGCCGATGCCTGAGAGGTTGATGTGCACGCCACGGTCGGCCTGGTTCGGCCAGAACAGCTTGACCTTCAGGTCCGGCTTCTGCTGGTGCAGGCGGCCGTAGTAATAAGTGTTAATGATGCCGACGTCGCATTGCCCGGCGTTGATCGCCTCAAGCAGCGCGGTGTCGTCGGAGAACACGTCAGTGGACAGATTCTTGACCCAGCCCTTGATGATTTCTTCGGTTTTTTCCGCGCCGTGGGTTTCGATCAGGGTGGCGGTCAGGGACTGGTTGTAGACCTTCTTCGAGGTGCGCAGGCAAAGACGACCTTCCCACTCCTTGCCAGCCAGGGCTTCGTAAGTGGTCAGTTCGCCGGCTTTGACCCGGTCAGTGGAGTAGGCAATGGTCCGCGCCCGCAGGCTCAAGCCGGTCCAGGCGTGGGACGCGGCACGGTATTGAGGCGCAATGTTGGCGTCGATGGTTTTCGAGGTGAAGGGTTGCAGGATTCCCATCTGCTCAGCTTGCCAGAGGTTACCCGCGTCGACGGTCAGCAGCAGGTCGGCGGTGGCATTCTCGCCCTCGGCCTTGATCCGCTGCATCAGCGGCGCTTCCTTGTCGGTGATGAACTTCACCTGCACACCGGTTTTCGCCGTGTAGGCATCGAACACCGGCTTGATCAGTTCATCGATACGCGAGGAGTAAACCACCACCTCGTCGGCGGCCTGGGCGACAGTGCTGCCAATCAGGGTCAGGGCGAGTGCAGTCAGTAGACGCTTCGGTGCCAACATAGGAGCGATCTCTCGATTGGGAAATTGAGACCAAATGATAAGGACTCACATTTACGTTCTCAATCAATCAGTTTGCGGAGGCGTTACCAGATGTTGCACGGTTTGGAATTTGTGGTGAATGTACCGACGCCTTCGCGGGCAAGCCCGCTCCCACCGTTTCTGTGTCGTTCAGGGATATCACAATCGACTCAATCCCTGTGGGAGCGGGCTTGCCCGCGAAGAGGCCATCAGCCCCAACGAAGATCTCAGGCCTTGGCCAACGCAGGCAAATCCCCGATCAATCCCAGCGCCTCACGCACAAACAACGCCTTGGCCTCCGGCATCTGATCAACCATCTTCAACCCGGCATTACGCAGCCAGCGCACCGGCAACGGATCCGCCTGGAACAAACGTTCGAAGCCTTCCATCGCTGCCATCAACGCCAGGTTGTGAGGCATGCGCCGACGCTCGTAACGGCTGAGCACTTTCACATCTGCCAAACGCTCGCCACGCGCGGCCGCTTGCAACAGCACTTCGGCCAGCACGGCGGCATCGAGGAACCCGAGGTTCACGCCCTGCCCGGCCAATGGGTGAATGGTGTGGGCCGCGTCGCCGATCAGCGCCAGGCCTTCAGCCACGTAACGCTTGGCGTGGCGCTGACGCAGGGGCACGCACAGCCGCGGGTCGGCGCTGAGCACCGTGCCAAGTCGGCCTTCGAAGGCTCGCTCCAGCGCTGTGCAGAAACCTTGGTCGTCCAGCGCCATCAGGCGTTCGGCTTCGCTCGGGGTGGTCGACCAGACGATCGAACACCAATCCTGCTGACCATCACGTTCCAGCGGCAGAAACGCCAATGGACCGTTGTCGGTGAAACGCTGCCAGGCGGTCAGTTGATGCGGCCTGGAGCTGCGCACGCTGGTGACGATCGCATGGTGCAGATAATCCCACTCGCGAGTCGCCACACCGGTCAGCCGCCGCACTGCGGAATTGGCGCCATCCGCCGCAATCACCAGCGGTGCGCGCAGCGTGCGCCCATCGGCCAGGGTCAGCAGCCAATCGTCGCCGGAGCGACGCATTTGCTCCAGACGCGCATTGGCCAGCATTCCCAGATCACAGTCATGCAAACGGTCGAGCAAGGCATCCTGAACCACGCGGTTCTCGACGATATGCCCCAGCACTTCGGCATGCACACTGGTCGCCGAAAAATGAATGTGCCCGGTGCCGCTGCCGTCCCAGACGTGCATGTCGGTATACGGGCTGCTGCGCCGGCTGGCGATACCGTCCCAGACACCGAGGCGTTCGAGAATCCGATGGCTGGCCGTCGACAAGGCGCTCACTCGCGGCTCGAACGGCGATTGTTCGTCGAAGGGCTTAACGCTCATCGGGCTGCCGTCCAGCAACAGGACTTCCAGCCCGCTGTCCTGTAACGCCAGCGCCAAGGTGCTACCGACCATTCCGGCCCCGACAATCAGCAGATCTGCGCGCGTTTCCATGCTTTAAGCCTGTCTCGCTTGCGGCTTGAGCCGCACGTAAAGGGTTTTTCCGACAATGTACCGGTGACCGAGGTTCTTCAGCAGCATCAGCATGAAAAACGGATCGACCATCGAGTCGAGTCTTGCAGTCAGCCACTTAAGCATCGGGTCGAGTACCCAAGCCCATGGCTTGCCGGGCGAACCAGCGTTTGGCCGGCGGCAGCAGATCGAGACCGAGCAGGCCGATGTTGCGGCCCAGGGAAACCAGCGGTTGGGTGCTGCCGAACAAACGAGTGACCTGATCGGAGAAACCCACGGTCAGGTTCTGATCCAGACGCTGACGTTCGCGGTAAGCCTGCAAGGTCGCAAAATCGCCGGGAGATGTTTCGCTCGCCAGCAGCGCATCAGCCAGCGCTTGAGCATCACGCAGGGACAGGTTGAAACCCTGGCCGGCAATCGGGTGCAGGCTGTGAGCGGCGTTGCCGAGAATTGCCAGATGCGGACGCACCTGCTCTTCGGCCTCGATCAGCGTCAGCGGGTAAAGATGCCGCGCCCCCACCTGCTTCAAGGTGCCGAGGCGATAACCGAACACGCCCTGCAACTCGCTGAGGAAGCTGCGCTCATCAAGTGCCGCGAGCCGTTGCGCGTCCATGCCCAATCGAGTCCACACCAGTGCGCAGCGGTTTTCCGGCAGCGGCAACAACGCCATCGGGCCGTCATCGGTGAAACGCTCGAAGGCCATGCCGTTGTGCGCCTCGCTCGGGGTGATGTTGGCAATCAGCGCGCTCTGGTTGTACGGGCGCTTTTTGATGCCGATCCCCAGTTGTTCGCGCAGGCCGGAACGGCCGCCATCCGCGAGCACCGCAAGGTCGCATTCCAGGGTGGTTTCATCGTTGAGGGTCAGGCGATAGCCGCCGGTCATTGGCTCCATGCGCGTGACTTCCGCCGGGCAACGCCATGTGATCACGTCCTTATCCAGACCTTGCCAGAGGCATTGGCCGAGCCAGGCGTTTTCCACCACGTAACCCAGCGCCGGAACGCCCTCTTCCATCGCCGACAATCGCGCGGTGGAGAAGCGTCCACGGTCGGAGACATGAATCTGCTTGATCGGCTCGGCGCGGCGGGAGATTTCCTGCCACACGCCCAACCGCTGATAAATCTGCTTGGCGCCGTAGGACAACGCCGAAGAACGGGCGTCATAGCTCGGTTGATAGGTGTGGCCGGGGGCAAAGGGTTCGATCAACACGATCTTCCAGCCACGCGCCTTGGCCCCTGCTTGCAACGCCAACGCCAGGCTAGCGCCGACCAGACCACCACCGATGATTGCCAGATTGACTCGACTCATGCCGCTTGTGCCCGCGCAGCGGCCATCAAGCCCTCGATCTCGGCGACCGTTTTCGGCACGCCTTTGGTCAGGATTTCACAGCCGGTTTTGGTGACCACTACGTCGTCCTCGATGCGCACGCCAATGCCGCGCCATTTCTTCGCCACATTCTGGTTGTCCGGGGAAATGTAGATACCCGGTTCCACGGTCAGCGCCATGCCAACTTCCAGCACGCGCCATTCGCCGCCGACCTTGTATTCGCCGACATCATGCACATCCATACCCAGCCAGTGGCCGGCGCGGTGCATGTAAAACGCTTTATAGGCTTCGCTGGCAATCAACTCGTCGACGTCGCCTTGTAACAAGCCCAACTTCACCAGCCCGGTGGTAATGACCCGGACGGTGGCTTCGTGGGCCTGATTCCAATGTTTGTTCGGGGCGATTTCGGCAAACGCGGCTTCTTGCGACGCCAGCACCAACTCGTAGATCGCCTTCTGTTCCGCCGAATACTTGCCGTTGACCGGCCAGGTGCGGGTGATGTCGCTGGCGTAGCAATCGATCTCGCACCCGGCATCGATCAACACCAGATCGCCATCCTTGAGCACGGCGTCATTCTGCTGGTAATGCAGGATGCAGCTGTTGCGCCCCGCGGCGACGATCGAACCGTAGGCCGGCATTTTCGCCCCGCCCTTGCGGAACTCGTAATCGAGTTCGGCTTCGAGGCTGAATTCATGCAGCCCGGCCCGGCTGGCCTGCATCGCGCGGATATGCGCCTGGGCGGAAATCCGTGCGGCTTCGCGCATCACCTTCACTTCTGCCGCCGATTTATACAGGCGCATGTCGTGAAGCAGATGATCCAGGGCAACGAATTCGTTCGGCGGCTGGGCGCCAAGGTGCGCTTTAGAGCGGATCACGTTGATCCAGTCCATCAGGTGCCGGTCGAATTCCGGGTTGCTGCCCATGGCCGAATACACCCGGTCGCGGCCTTCGATCAGGCCCGGCAGGATGTCGTCGATGTCGGTGATGGGGAAGGCGTCGTCGGCGCCGAAGTCGCCAATCGCGCCTTCCTGCCCGGCGCGCAGGCCGTCCCACAACTCTCGCTCGGCGTTGCGTTCACGGCAGAACAGTATGTATTCGCCATGTAAACGCCCAGGCATCAAAACGATGACCGCCGAAGGCTCGGGAAAACCGCTGAGGTACTGGAAGTCACTGTCCTGACGGTAAATGTGCTCGACGTCGCGGTTGCGGATAGCAATGGCGGCGGCGGGCAGAATGGCGATGCTGTTGGGTACCATCTGCGCCATCAGGGCCTTGCGGCGACGGCTGTATTCTGATTTCGGGATATGAATCATGGGCAGATGGCTTTCCCTGGCTCGCGATTAATGCAACGACGGTTTGGCAGCCGCCGGCGCGTCCGGCTTCTTGGTTTCGGTGAACAGCAGCAGCGGCGCAACGCGCAGGTACTCCATCACTTCCATGTAATCGCTTTCGCCGTCGTCGGACTCTTCCAGAGCGTCTTGCACCTGCGAAATAGCCGCCAGATCCTGCAGAACTTCAGTGGCTTCGGTGCTCAGCATGCTGCTGTCACGGCAGTTCAGGCCGAAACCGCTGAGAAAGCCCTGGCACCACTGGCCCAGTGCGGCGGCGCGGTCAGCCAGTGGCTCGTCATCGGTCGGGAGCAGCAGAACGACGGTCACGTCGTCGCCGGTGAGCTCGCCCTTGACCATCTCTTGCAAGCCGATCAAAGCGTTGCGGACGTTGTCTTGCGGCTCGCCTTCGAGCAGTTCGGCGGCATCAACCAGCCAACCTTCGGCATCGAAGCCGGCACCGGCGCAACTGCGCCCGAGCAGCAAGCCATGCAGTTCGGCAGGCGAGACGTTATGACCGCTGGAAGTCAGCAGCGTGGCGAAGGCTTGGTACGGGGAATTCTGAATGGGCATGGGCAGCTAGGCGCCAGACGGCGCTATGTCTAGAATGAAGGCCTTGTATCCTACATCGACAGACTCGCCAAGACTATTAAAGGCTGTCCGCCAGCTACCACACACTAGACACAATCTCAGTGGACCCAATGGAAGACACAGACCTGCAAGCGCTGATGGCGAGACTCGAGTTGCTAATTGACCGAGTCGAGCAACTAAAGAGTCAAAACGGACTCTTATTAGCTCAGGAAAAGACCTGGCGCGAGGAACGCGCTCACCTCATTGAAAAGAACGAAATCGCTCGGCGTAAGGTCGAATCGATGATTTCGCGCCTCAAGGCCCTGGAGCAAGACTCATGAGTTCAAGCAATAGCGTTACCGTGCAGATCCTCGATAAAGAGTATTCGATCATTTGCCCCCAGGAAGAGCGCAGCAACCTGGTGAGCGCCGCCCGTTACCTGGACGGCAAGATGCGCGAAATCCGCAGCAGCGGCAAAGTCATTGGCGCCGATCGCATCGCCGTGATGGCCGCGCTGAACATCACCCACGATCTTCTGCACAAGGAAGAACGCCCGGATGTGCAGGCCAGCGGCTCGACCCGTGAGCAGGTTCGCGACCTGCTGGACCGCGTCGATCTGGTGCTCGCAACCGATCCGGACGTCACCAAGGGCTGAAACGCGAAACCGCTTGGGGTATACTCGCAACACTCCCTGGGGTGCTTGCCAGTTGACCACGTCCCTGAGCCGATTCGCACTACCCTGGAGGCTGCACGTTGGGCTGGTGTGCATGTCCGCTAGACGGAAAGCCTTAAAGCCTACTGCATCTTCCACCTTGAACTTTCGGGTTCAAGGGCTAAGTCAGCAGCGGTTCATCCGGGGAGCCTAATTGCAGTCCGATGCCGGTTTAAACACCGGCATCGGCTTTTTTACGGGTACGCTTTGTGTACTTGCCCTTCTGAAGCCCGAAATCCATGACCGAACCTGCGCTGCTGCCCCGCCCGCAACTTCGACGCATGCTGCGCAAGGCCCGCCGCGCACTGACTCCCCGTCAGCAACGCCAGGCTGCACGCGGGCTGTACAAGCAATTGGCCCAACAGCCGCTGTTTCGCCGCGCAAAACATATCGCTCTGTATCTGCCCACTGACGGTGAAATCGATCCGCGTGTTGTGCTGCGTGCCGCTCAACGTCGGGGCAAGGCGACTTATCTGCCGGTGCTCAGCGCTTGGCCACGAACCAAAATGGTGTTCCAGCGAATTCGCCCCGGTGAAAAACTGAAACCCAACCGTTTCCGTATTCTCGAACCCCGGCACAACCTTGCCCGGCAACGCAAAGTCTGGGCGCTCGATCTGGTGCTGTTGCCTTTGGTGGGATTTGACGATGTCGGCGGACGCCTGGGCATGGGCGGTGGTTTCTATGATCGAAGCCTGGCGTACCTGGCACGACGTAAAAACTGGCGCAAGCCGACGTTATTGGGGCTGGCCCATGAATGTCAGAAGGTCGAACGATTGGCTCAAGCGAGCTGGGATGTGCCGTTACAGGGAACGGTGACAGACAAGGCGTGGTATTTCGCAGGCTAGACGCCGCAGGAATCAGCGGCGTCCCAAAACAGGTTCAGCGTTTGAACGCCGACGGCTGCTGTTGCTGCGCGATTTCGATCGGAGCGTCGGTCTTGTTGTTCCACAGGCTTTGGGCATAGCCAGTGGTCACGACGCCGAGGCCGAACAAAACAACCAAAATCCATAGTAAATCCGGTTTGCGTTTCATCGATTGCCCCCCAAAGGCACATCAACACGATGACAGCAGCGGTTTCCGTTGTAGGTGTAGGCCGTGCAGCAGCGTCAAGCTTAGAAGGCCGGCATTCTGCGACAACGTGAACCGACACGCAAACGCTGGCGTCAACCGACCGTCGGTTTGTCATAAAATTGCCCGACAACT
Source organism: Pseudomonas sp. Hz4 (assembly GCF_054898165.1). NCBI lineage: Bacteria > Pseudomonadati > Pseudomonadota > Gammaproteobacteria > Pseudomonadales > Pseudomonadaceae > Pseudomonas > Pseudomonas sp. Hz4. The sequence goes on from NZ_CM142719.1 coordinate 5,875,344, forward strand.
TGCCCACTCACCTCGCAAGGAGCAAAAACCATGGCCTATTGGCTGATGAAATCCGAGCCCGACGAGCTCTCGATCAAGGGCCTGGAAACGCTTGGCAAAGCGCGCTGGGACGGGGTTCGCAACTATCAGGCGCGTAATTTTCTGCGGGCCATGGCCGTGGGCGACGAGTTCTTCTTCTATCACTCCAGCTGCCCCGAACCGGGAATTGCCGGGATCGGAACGATTGTCGAAGCCGCGTATCCGGACCCGACGGCACTGGAGCCGGAGAGCGTTTACTTCGACCCGAAATCTTCACCCGAGAAAAACGCCTGGAGCGCGATAGATGTCGCTCACGTCGAGACGTTTCCCAAGGTGCTGAAGCTGGATTATCTGAAACAGCAGACGGCGCTGGCCGAGATGCCGCTGGTGCAGAAAGGCTCGCGACTGTCGGTGATGCCGGTGACGGCCGAGCAGTGGGCGGCGGTGATTGCATTAAGGCCTTGACTGATCTATTGCCTGAAAGAATGCCATCGCGAGCAAGCTCGCTCCCACAGTGGATCTGCATTCACTGAAGATCCACTGTGGGAGCGAGCTTGCTCGCGATGAGGCCGGTTTAGACAATAAAAGTCTTATTGGATGATCAAGTTGTTGAACAACAAATCCTCAACCACCGGCTTGCCGGTTTCGTCGTTCATGATTTGCTGGGTCTGCTTCAGGGCTTCCTGACGCAGCTTTTCCTTGGCCTCGACGTTGTTCATCGCCTCGGTAGTCTGCTGGGCAAACAACGCCACCAGTTGATTACGAATCAACGGTTCGTTGGCTTTGACCAATTTGGTCGCTTCTTCCCCGGTCACTCGCAACGCCACATCGGCCTTGTAGACCTTGAGCTTCGGTGTGCCGTCCAGCCCGTAGTTACCCACGAACGGCGGGCTCAGGGTGATGTAATTGACCTTCGGAGCTTCTTTGCCTTCTTCGGCCATCGCTGCCACGGGCAGAGACAGGGCCAGCAACAACATGATCCACGCTTTCACAATTCGCTCCTTATCCGGTTTGCGGCCTAGCATAACGACCCGTCGCACAAGCACAAGCTTATGGCTGACTATCAGGGCCGGGCATGCTCGTTGACCCGTCGACTCACACACCTACACTTATCGGCCATCACTCCCAAAGGAATAGCCCTGATGAAAGCCGTGCTGTGCAAAGCCTTCGGCCCTGCCGAATCGCTGGTGCTGGAAGACGTCGCCAGTCCTGTTGCGAAGAAGAATGAAATCCTGCTGGATGTGCACGTCGCCGGGGTGAATTTCCCGGACACGTTGATCATCGAGGGCAAATACCAGTTCAAACCGCCCTTCCCGTTTTCCCCGGGTGGCGAAGCGGCTGGTGTGGTCAGCGCGGTGGGTGAAAACGTCAGTCACCTCAAGGTCGGTGATCGGGTCATGGCCCTGACCGGTTGGGGCAGTTTCGCCGAACAGGTCGCGGTGCCGGGCTACAACGCGCTGCCAATCCCGCCATCAATGGACTTCAACACCGCCGCCGCTTTTAGCATGACCTACGGCACTTCGATGCACGCGCTCAAGCAACGAGGCAATCTGCAACCCGGTGAAACCCTGCTGGTGCTCGGCGCTTCCGGTGGCGTCGGCCTGGCGGCGGTGGAAATCGGCAAAGCCATGGGCGCCCGCGTGATCGCCGCCGCCAGCAGCGCCGAAAAACTCGCGGTGGCCAAGGCTGCCGGCGCCGATGAGCTGATCAACTACAGCGAAACCAGCCTCAAGGACGAAATCAAACGCCTGACCGATGGCCAGGGCGCCGACGTGATCTACGACCCGGTGGGTGGCGACCTGTTCGACCAGGCCATCCGCGCCATTGCCTGGAATGGACGCCTGCTGGTGGTCGGCTTTGCCAGCGGTCGTATTCCGGAATTGCCGGTCAATCTCGCGCTGCTCAAAGGTGCAGCGGTGATCGGCGTGTTCTGGGGCTCGTTCGCCCAACGCCAGCCTCAAGACAACGCAGCGAACTTCCAGCAATTGTTTGGCTGGTTTGCCGAAGGCAAGTTGAAGCCGCTGGTGTCGCAGGTGTATCCGCTGAGCAACGCGGCGCAGGCGATTAATGATCTGGGCCAGCGCAAGGCAGTCGGGAAAGTGGTGGTGCAGGTTCGCTGAGCCCAATGAAGCGGTCTGGACTTCAAATGAAAGTGTTCAGACTGCTTACTTCCCATTCAAACGTAGGACATTTCCCAAAGCCTCGTCCTACCCTGGACCGAAATGCGGCATGAAGACCTGCAAGTAACCTTTCCCACAACGTCCTTCATTTATGCCTGAGCGACATGTTCATAAAAGAACATGCAATCTTCAACATTTCCTCTATTTGGCCGATGCGAACCGGTGCTATTTTCGGTAACGAAACTGTAACATTCGCATCCGCAGTCAAAACAAGAAATCTGGAGCTCTTGAATGTTTGCTTTCTTTCGTCCTGCCGCACATCAGGCTCCATTGCCTGATGAACAAATAGACAGCACCTACCGACGCCTTCGCTGGCAGATCTTCGCCGGGATTTTCGTTGGCTATGCGGGTTATTACTTGCTGCGCAAGAACTTCTCCCTGGCCATGCCTTACCTGATCGACGAGGGTTACACCCGTGGTCAGCTGGGGTTGGCGATGTCGGCGATCGCGATTGCCTACGGTTTGTCGAAGTTCCTCATGGGCCTGGTGTCCGACCGCTCCAACCCGCGTTACTTCCTGCCCTTCGGCCTGCTGGTATCGGCGGGGGTGATGTTCATTTTCGGTTTCGCACCGTGGGCTACGTCCAGCGTCACGATGATGTTCATCCTGCTCTTCATCAACGGCTGGGCCCAGGGCATGGGTTGGCCGCCGAGTGGCCGGACCATGGTGCACTGGTGGTCGCAAAAGGAACGGGGTGGCGTGGTGTCCGTGTGGAACGTGGCGCACAACGTCGGCGGTGGCCTGATCGGCCCGCTGTTCTTGCTCGGCATGGGCTTGTTCAATGACTGGCACGCGGCATTCTACGTACCGGCGGCGGTGGCTCTGGCGGTGGCAGTGTTCGCCTTCATGACCATGCGCGACACCCCGCAATCGGTTGGCCTGCCGCCGATCGAGAAGTACAAAAACGATTACCCGGAAGGCTACGACGCCAGCCACGAAGACGAATTCAGCGCCAAGGAAATCTTCGTCAAATACGTGCTGCACAACAAAATGCTCTGGTACATCGCCATGGCCAACGTCTTCGTCTACCTGCTGCGCTACGGCGTATTGGACTGGGCACCGACTTACCTGAAGGAAGCCAAAGGCTTCAGCGTGGATAAGACGTCGTGGGCGTACTTCTTCTACGAGTGGGCAGGTATTCCGGGCACGCTGCTGTGCGGCTGGATGTCGGACAAGATCTTCCGTGGCAACCGTGGCCTGACCGGCATGGTGTTCATGGCATTGGTGACTGTGGCGACCCTGGTGTATTGGCTCAACCCGGCCGGCAATCCGACCGTGGACATGATCGCGCTAGTCTCGATTGGCTTCCTGATTTACGGCCCGGTGATGCTGATCGGCCTGCAAGCGCTGGAACTGGCGCCGAAGAAAGCCGCCGGTACGGCAGCGGGCTTCACGGGTCTGTTCGGGTATCTGGGTGGTTCGGTCGCGGCCAGTGCAGCGATGGGCTACACCGTGGACCATTTTGGCTGGGACGGCGGCTTTGTGCTGCTGATCGGTGCATGCCTGCTGGCGATGGCCTTCCTCGCGCCGACGCTGTGGCACAAGCAAGTCGCCAGTCAGAGCCGCGAAGCAATCGCTTGATCGGCGTTTGATTTGCAGCGCTTGAGCCGTGCCTCCAGATTCCGGTCTGGCATGGCGTGGCTACGCAGGGCGTTGGCGGTCTGCTCGACATAATCGCGAGTGGTGCCGTAACGCCCGCAAGCGTTATCGAACACATGGCTCAGCACGTGATCCGGCAAGTTGCCGGCATAGCTGGGCAGGTGTCGCTCCAATACAAATCCCAATGCCTGAACCTGGCTTCCGTCTTCGAGGCGGCAGTTGAGCCAGTGTGGGCGATAGGACGGGAATGGCATTTCGCGCTGCCACAAGGCGTAGAGCGAAGCGTCGAGTTGTTCTTCGGGTAAGCGGTAAGCGAAACCGCTGCAAGAGCCGCCGCGATCCAGGCCAAACACCAGGCCAGGCACTTCCGGTGTGCCGCGATGCTCGTGGGACCACAGGTACAAACCGCGATGGTAGCCATGCACCCGACCCCGCACACGTTCCACCGCCGGGCATTCAGGCCGCCAGATCAGCGAGCCGTAAGCAAACAGCCAGACCGGCCCGCCCTTGTGGCGCGCCATGGTCGACTGCATCGAGCTGAGCAATTGTTCGTGCGTATGCTGCGGCCCCAGATCGAGCCGCGGAGGGTAAGCCAAATTCAAAAAAGCAGATTCAATGGCGCTCATGGCGAATAGCGTTCAGCTCCCCGCGGGTCAAGAATTACTTAATAGAACGCACCGCTGTAACAATAAGGCACATGTGTTTTAAGGCAATTTAAGTGCCATGGCACAGTTCTAAAGCAATCGCCTGAATGAGATATAACCTATCGGTATTTATACAATTCTATAAATACCGATCGGCTATATGGAGAGTTATAACGATTAGGACCTGGGATCAAGATCGTGGATCAAGATCGTGGATCAAGATCGTGGATCAAGATCGCGGATCAACATCGCGGATCAAGATCGAGGCGCGTACGCAAACACATCCGCGCGCATCTGATGAGCGTCCATCCCGGCGTTGACCAGAGCGTCCAGCGTGCCGTAGACCATGGCCGGAGAGCCGCTGGCGTAGACATGCAGGGATTTCAGATCAGGAAAGTCCTCACACACCGCCTCATGCAACATGCCGTAACGCCCCTGCCAGCCGCCTTGATCGCTGACGACTTTATGCAGAAACAGGTTGGGCAATTTCAACCATTCGCCCCAATGTTCGACCTCATAAAAATCTTCAGGACGACGCACGCCCCAATACAAATGCACCGGATGTTTGAAGCCCGCGGCACGGCAATGTTCGATCAGGCTATGGATCTGGCCCATGCCGGTGCCAGCGGCAATCAGCACCAACGGACCGTCCGGCAATTCCGCCAGATGGGTGTCGCCGAACGGCATTTCAATCCGCACCATCGGGTTGCGTTGCAGCTGTTCGATCAGGCTCAGTGCACTGCTTTCGCGCGCCAGCACATGGATTTCCAGATCACGCCCGCCGTGCGGCGCCGAGGCCAGGGAGAACGCGGATTTCTCGCCGTTCTCGCGCTCGATCATCAGGTACTGACCGGCGTGATAGCGCGGCGGCTTGCCGGCCGGCGCTCGCAGACGCACACGCCAGGTATCGCCGCCGACGTCCCTGCATTCAATGACCTGACACGACAAGCTGCGCACCGGCAATTCTCCCCGCGCGAGCACGCCATCCCACAGCACGATGCAGTCTTCCAGCGGCTCTGCTATGCAAGTGTAGAACTCGCCATGGTCGCGCACACCGCCTTCCTGTTCGACCCGCCCTTCCACCAGCAGCGCGGCGCACACGTGACAATTGCCGTTTCGGCAGCTTTGTGGGCATTCATAGCCCAGACGCCGCGCGCCGTCGAGAATCCGCTCGCCGGGCAGAATCTGTAGCACTGCTCCGGAGGGCTGCAAGGTTACACGCATCAATCTATTCCTAACTGATTCCAGATGGCATCGATCCGTTGGGTCACGGCTTCATCCTTGACGATCACCCGGCCCCACTCGCGAGTGGTTTCGCCCGGCCATTTATGCGTGGCATCGAGCCCCATCTTCGAACCCAGGCCGGAGATCGGCGAGGCGAAGTCCAGGTAGTCGATCGGCGTGTTGTCGATCATCACCGTGTCGCGCTTGGGGTCCATGCGCGTGGTGATGGCCCAGATCACGTCGTTCCAGTCGCGTGCGTTGATATCGTCGTCAGTGACGATAACGAACTTGGTGTACATGAACTGTCGCAAAAACGACCAGACACCGAGCATTACCCGCTTGGCATGGCCGGGATACGACTTCTTCATGGTCACGATGGCCATGCGGTACGAGCAGCCTTCGGGCGGCAGATAGAAGTCGGTGATCTCCGGGAACTGCTTCTGCAGGATCGGCACAAACACTTCGTTCAGCGCCACGCCGAGAATCGCCGGCTCATCCGGCGGACGGCCGGTGTAGGTACTGTGATAAATCGGTTTGATCCGGTGGGTGATGCGTTCGACAGTGAACACCGGAAAGCTGTCGACTTCGTTGTAGTAGCCGGTGTGGTCGCCGTACGGGCCTTCATCGGCCATTTCGCCCGGATGGATCACGCCTTCAAGGATGATCTCGGCCGTCGCCGGTACCTGCAGATCGTTACCGCGGCATTTCACCAGTTCGGTGCGGTTACCGCGCAACAAGCCAGCGAAAGCATATTCGGAAAGGCTGTCCGGTACCGGCGTTACAGCGCCAAGAATGGTCGCCGGGTCGGCGCCCAGCGCCACGGACACCGGGAACGGTTGGCCAGGATGCTTCTCGCACCACTCGCGGTAATCCAGCGCGCCGCCACGGTGGCTCAGCCAACGCATGATGACCTTGTTGCGGCCGATCACTTGCTGACGGTAGATGCCGAGGTTCTGGCGATCCTTGTTTGGGCCTTTGGTGACGGTCAGCCCCCAGGTGATCAGCGGGCCCACGTCGCCGGGCCAGCAGGTCTGCACTGGCAGCATCGCCAGATCGACGTCGTCGCCTTCGATGACCACTTCCTGGCAGACCGCGTCTTTGACGACTTTCGGTGCCATGGCGATGATCTTGCGGAAGATCGGCAGCTTGGACCAGGCATCTTTCAGGCCTTTCGGCGGCTCGGGCTCCTTGAGGAACGCCAGCAGTTTGCCGATCTCGCGCAATTCGCTGACCGCCTCTGCGCCCATGCCCAGCGCCACGCGCTCAGGGGTGCCGAAGAGGTTGCCGAGCACTGGGATGTCGTACCCGGTAGGGTTTTCGAACAAAAGCGCCGGGCCTTTTGCCCGCAGCGTGCGATCACAGACTTCGGTCATCTCCAGTACTGGAGAAACGGGGATCCGGATGCGTTTCAACTCTCCGCGCTGCTCAAGCTGCTGCACGAAATCCCGAAGATCCTTGAATTTCATTGATGATGGCACCCGTAAAATAGGCGTACATCCTACCTGCTCTAGCAGCCAAACAGCAGCCCGTCAGTGGCCCGCACCGATCAATTTTGATTGGCGCTCAGCATCACCGGGGTAAACAACGGGCTCAATCTGGCACTGCCAATGTCCGACAGATGATCCTCATCCCTGTACTGCGAATGACCGTTGACTTCGATATTGCAGATGCCGCGCGAGCACATTAGCGGCGTCGGGTCGATGACATGCACGCCAGGATCTGCGGCGCTCATCGAGTCGAACAGGGCACTGAGAAAGTGCTGCCTTGCCAAGTGTTCCTCAAGCGGGCGCCCCAGCCCCTCGACCGATCCGCCGATACGCGCCAAGCTCGTCAAGCGAGAAACGCTGCCCTTGCGCTGCAGCGGCACTTCCTTGAACAACCAGACCTGCGCACCCGCCTCTCTTAACGCCGCCACCCGTGCCTTGAGAGCCTTGGCCATGCGCTGCTCGGCTTGTGCCGTGTCGTCGCGCTCGTTGAGCAGCACTTTTTTATCGCCGTCTTCACGGCCGTAAACGTTAAGGCTCCAGTTGGATACCAGTACCACATCCTTGATCTTCAGGCTGCGAACGCGCTCCATTGTTCGCTCGTTGAAATCGTTGCAGCGCTGGCGTTGATCGTCGCTGAGAACCGGCGAACAGGCACTCATGCTGTACAGCCACACGGGGTGACCTTCAACTTGTGCGTTGTGTTCGATGGCCGGTAACAGCGCCGCGGCATGACTGTCGCCCCAGAACATCTTCGTTGCCGCAATACCGGTGTTGCCACCGACCAGGCACGCCTTGTCCAGATTCTTGTCCGAGGTCACCAGCATGCATTTCATCTGCCCGGCCTTCCAGTCCCGAGACTCTGCGTATTCCAGGGCCTTGCCGGTAAGACGCTGAGGAAAGCCATCGGCCGATCGCACGGCCGAACCTATGACCGCCAGGGCTGCCATTGCCAGCAAACCGCCCAACAACACGGGTCTACGCCCTGCCATTACGCGTTTTTCGCGGAAAGGAAGCTCGACGAAGCGCCAGCTCACCCACGCAAGACCCACCGCCAGTCCAATCCAGCCTGCAGCCTCAACTGACTGAATACCGTCAATCGATATGGCATTGGCGTAGACGTAGACCGGCCAGTGCCACAGATACAGGGAATAGGAGATCAATCCGATCCATACCAGCGCGCGGGCACTCAAGACTTTACCGACCCATGTCGAACCCTGGCCACCCGACCAGATCATGGCGGTCGCCCCAAGAACAGGCAGTAACGCAGCCCAGCCCGGGAATGCGGTGGATTTATTGAACGTGAAAACAGCAACAAGGACCGCGACCAGGCCAGCCAGCGCTACTGACTGATAGAACCAAGGCCGCGCCGAGTATCTCGACGCAGGCAAAACAGCCAGCATGGCACCGCACAACAGTTCCCAGGCGCGAGTCGGCAGCGAGAAGAAAGCCACGTTAGGCTTAGGGTCGATATAGGCGACGTTCAGCCCGAATGACACCAAAAGCACGGCAAACAGCATCCAGCGCCAATGGCGAACATGGCGCATCAACAACGCCATCAACAGTGGAAAGAAAATGTAGTACTGCTCTTCAACGGCTAAAGACCAGGTGTGAAGCAGCGGTTTCAAATCCGACGCGGGCTGAAAGTAGCCATCCTCTCGCATGAACAGAATGTTCGATGCAAAAAGCGCCTGATAACGGATCGTCCGTCCCAGCTCCGAGAAGTCCCTGGCCGTCAGTAACAGCCAGCCGAGCGCCAGCGTCACCAGCATCACCACGGTCAAGGCTGGAATGATGCGCCGGGCACGGCGCGCCCAGAAATCGACGAAGCTGAAACGCTGCGCACTGATCTCGCGGAACAGGATGGTGGTAATCAGGAAGCCGGAAATGACAAAGAAGACATCGACGCCGACAAAGCCACCGCTGAACGTGCTGAACCCGAAGTGGAACAGCACGACAGGAATAACGGCCAGAGCCCGCAAACCATCGATATCACGGCGATTGCCAAACGTGTGCATGACGTCCCTTGTCGTTTCAGATACAAAACCGATTAAAAAAGGGGCTCACCGATAGCGCGAATGGGGATATTCGACGGAGGTCAACTGAGGACGTACCTGTCAGAACACGCGATCAATCGCCAGCAAGATCAACGCAGGGAACGCCCGACGATGGATCAGCTGTGAGCGGGCGGTGACGCCCGTGGAATGGGCGGCAGTTTACAGTACGCGGTGTATGTATCCAGATACAAATGTCGCGATACAAATATCGCGCGCAAAAAAAAGCGCCCTTTCAGGGGGCGCCCTTTTTAAGCGTGTTTCGACTTACTTGCGTTTCATCGACAGGAAGAACTCATCGTTGGTCTTGGTCGTTTTCAGCTTGTCGACCAGAAACTCAATGGCAGCGATTTCGTCCATCGGGTGCAGCAGCTTGCGAAGGATCCACATGCGTTGCAACTCGTCGTCGGCCGTCAGCAACTCTTCGCGGCGGGTGCCGGAACGGTTGATGTTGATGGCCGGGAAGACGCGTTTTTCGGCGATGCGGCGATCCAGAGGCAGTTCCATGTTGCCCGTGCCTTTGAATTCTTCGTAGATCACTTCGTCCATCTTCGAGCCGGTTTCAACCAGCGCGGTAGCGATGATGGTCAGCGAACCGCCTTCTTCGATGTTCCGCGCGGCGCCGAAGAAACGTTTTGGTTTCTCCAGGGCGTGGGCATCGACACCACCGGTGAGTACTTTGCCGGAGCTCGGGATCACGGTGTTGTAGGCGCGAGCCAGACGGGTGATGGAGTCGAGCAGAATCACCACGTCCTTCTTGTGTTCGACCAGGCGCTTGGCCTTCTCGATCACCATTTCGGCTACCTGTACGTGGCGGGTTGGCGGCTCGTCGAACGTCGAGGCAACCACTTCGCCGCGCACGGTGCGCTGCATTTCGGTAACTTCTTCCGGACGTTCGTCGATCAGCAATACGATCAGATGAACTTCAGGATTGTTACGCGCGATGTTCGCTGCGATGTTCTGCAGCATGATCGTTTTACCGGCTTTCGGCGGTGCAACGATCAGACCGCGCTGGCCTTTGCCGATCGGAGCGCACAGGTCGATGACACGACCGGTCAAGTCTTCGGTGGAACCGTTGCCGGCTTCCATCTTCATGCGCACGGTCGGGAACAGCGGGGTCAGGTTCTCGAAGAGAATCTTGTTTTTCGCGTTCTCGGGACGGTCGTAGTTGATCGTGTCGACCTTGAGCAGCGCGAAATAACGCTCGCCTTCCTTTGGAGGGCGGATCTTGCCAACGATGGTGTCACCGGTGCGCAAGTTGAAACGACGGATCTGGCTCGGCGAGACGTAAATATCGTCTGGGCCTGCAAGATAGGAAGCGTCAGCGGAGCGAAGGAAGCCGAAGCCGTCCTGGAGAATCTCCAGCACGCCATCACCGGAGATTTCCTCGCCGCTTTTAGCGTGCTTTTTGAGCAGGGAGAAAATCACGTCCTGCTTGCGCGAACGGGCCATATTTTCTATGCCCATCTGTTCGGCCAATTCGAGCAGTTCGGTAATCGGCTTTTGCTTGAGTTCAGTCAGATTCATATAGGAATGACGTAATCATTTATGGAGGGGGGGAAATTAAGCTTTTGGCTTAATGAGGCCGCGCCGCAGAGAAGGCGACAGGATCGCGTACTTATTCGAAAAGGAGTGCGTCGGCGACGGCTAGTAGGGGGCAATGGAGAAACCAGTGCGGGGCCGAATGTACCACCTGAGTTTCGGAGCGTCTAGCCCTCAATAACGAAAAGGCCCCGCAATATGCGGGGCCTTTTTGATGACGCTTTAAACGACGCTTAGATGTTGGCGTCGAGGAAAGCAGCCAGTTGCGACTTCGACAGTGCGCCGACCTTGGTCGCTTCAACGTTGCCGTTCTTGAACAGCATCAGCGTCGGGATACCACGCACGCCATGCTTGGCCGGAGTTTCCTGGTTCTCGTCGATGTTCAATTTGGCAACGGTCAGCTTGCCTTTGTAGGTTTCAGCAATTTCGTCCAAAACAGGAGCGATCATTTTGCAAGGGCCGCACCATTCAGCCCAGTAGTCGACCAGTACAGCGCCTTCGGCCTTGAGGACGTCGACGTCGAAGCTAGCGTCGGTGACGTGTTTAATAAGATCGCTGCTCATGGAAGTCTCCAGGTTGTAAGCAAAAAAACGTGGCCCATCATAGCCGCCCTTCCCTCGTTCAGGAAGGTGCAGATGATTGAGTCTCGCTATGGTGCCGCATGAGTTTGGGTATAGCTCAAGTCACGAGGTGGCGGGAGCGACGAAGGCAATTGCGGTGCGCAGGGCGGCAAATCAACCGGCGACTGCACGAACACAACTTTGCCTGGCTGAATGCTGATTACCCGCAGCGCGCTCCCAACAGGTCGGTGTTGTGCACCACCGGCAGAAAGTCGAACTGATAAGTCATATAAGCAGGTGGCGATTGCGCGGGCGCTGGCAATGTCGCCGAAGGTCTTGCTGTGCGATGAGATTACGTCGGCGCTGGATCCGGAGCTGGTCAACGAAGTGCTGAGCGTGGTTCGGCAACTGGCGAAGGAAGGGATGACGCTGATTATGCGTCACCCATGAGATGCGCTTTGCGCGGGAGGTTGGGGATAAGTTGGTGTTTATGCCTCAGGGGAAGGTGCATGAGGTGGCGGATCCGACGATTTTGTTTGCCAGCCCGCAGACAGCCGAGCTGGCGAATTTCATCGGGACGGCTGAACACGCCATCTGATCGTTCCCACGCTCTGCGTGGGAATGTCTCAACGGACGCTCTGCGTCCGCTTTTGGGACGCGGAGCGTCCCGGGCTGCATTCCTTTGCTGCGCGTGGGAACGATCGGCAATAAACCGTACGCGTTGGCGGCAGCGTTTGATCGTGGCACGATGTCGAGGTTAACGACCGAGACCCCCTGACCATGCCGCAATCTCAAGCCAAGAATCTGTCCCTGATCGCCGCAATTGACCTGGGCTCCAACAGCTTTCACATGGTCGTGGCCAAGGCCCAAAACGGCGAAATCCGTATTCTCGAACGTCTCGGGGAGAAGGTTCAGCTGGCCGCCGGCATCAACGATGAGCGCCAGCTCAGTGAAGAATCCATGCAACGCGGGCTCGATTGCCTGAAACGTTTTGCCCAACTGATCAGCGGTATGCCGCCCGGCGCCGTGCGGATCGTCGGCACCAACGCCCTGCGTGAAGCCCGTAACCGTGTCGAATTCATCCGCCGCGCAGAAGAAATTCTTGGCCACCCGGTGGAAGTCATCTCCGGCCGTGAAGAAGCGCGTCTGATCTACCTCGGCGTTTCCCACACCCTCGCCGACACCCCGGGCAAGCGCCTGGTGGCCGACATCGGCGGCGGCAGCACCGAATTCATCATCGGCCAGCGCTTCGAACCGCTGCTGCGCGAAAGCCTGCAAATGGGCTGCGTGAGTTTCACTCAGCGCTATTTCAAGGACGGCAAGATCACCCCGGCTCGCTACGCCCAGGCGTACACGGCGGCGCGGCTGGAGATCATGAGCATCGAACACGCCCTGCACCGCCTGACCTGGGATGAAGCCATCGGCTCCTCGGGCACCATTCGCGCCATTGGTCTGGCGCTGAAGGCCGGGGGGCATGGCACTGGCGAGGTCAATGCCGAAGGCCTGGCCTGGCTCAAGCGCAAGCTGTTCAAACTCGGCGACGCCGAGAAGATCGACTTCGAAGGCATCAAGCCCGACCGTCGGGCGATCTTCCCGGCGGGCCTGGCAATTCTCGAAGCGATCTTCGACGCGCTCGAACTGCAACGCATGGACCACTGTGAAGGCGCCCTGCGCGAAGGCGTGCTCTATGACCTGCTGGGCCGTCATCATCACGAAGACGTCCGTGAGCGCACGCTCAGCTCGTTGATGGAGCGTTATCACGTCGATCTGGAACAAGCGGTGCGCGTTGAGCGCAAGGCGTTGCATGCCTTCGATCAAGTGGCTGAGGATTGGGACCTGGATGACGGCGTCTGGCGCGAATTGCTCGGCTGGGCAGCCAAGGTTCATGAAGTGGGCCTGGACATCGCTCACTATCACTACCACAAGCACGGCGCCTACCTGATCGAGCACTCGGACCTGGCCGGGTTCTCTCGCGAAGACCAGCAAATGCTCGCGTTATTGGTGCGTGGCCACCGACGCAATATTCCCCGGGACAAATTTGCCGAGTTTGGCGATGAAGGCATCAAGCTGATTCGCCTGTGCGTGCTGCTGCGCTTTGCGATCCTGTTCCATCACATCCGCGGCACCCAGGAAATGCCTCAGGTCGTGCTGCACGCCAATGGCGACAGCCTGGATGTGCTGTTCCCGGAAAACTGGCTGGACGAAAACCAGCTGACCCAGGCGGACTTCGGTCTGGAAGCAGATTGGCTGACCCGGGTTGGCTTCGTGCTCAACGTGCGCTGAAACACGCACCTGCAGGAGCACAGCTTGCCGGCGATGGCGATCTCACGGGCGCCATCGCGGCAAGCTGTGCTCCTACAGGGTTCGATGAAAACAAAAATGGCGATCCGCAGGGATCGCCATTTTTTTCACTCGATGTTTGCGTTATCGGACCGCAAGAATCGGGCTACCCAAACGCTCCAGCAGGGTTGCCTGGGCGCTGCGCGGGTTCTGGTTGCCGGTCGGCGTGTTGCGGATGTAACGGCCGTCCGCCTGCAAGCTCCAGCTGTGAGTGTTATCGGTGAGATAAAGCTCCAGCTCTTTCTTGACCCGCATGATCAGCTTCTTGCCCTCGACCGGGAAGCAAGTCTCGACGCGCTTGTCGAGGTTGCGCTCCATCCAGTCGGCACTGGACAGGAACATCTGCTCTTCGCCGCCATTGAGGAAGTAAAAGACCCGGGTGTGCTCCAGGAAGCGCCCGATGATCGAGCGTACGTGGATGTTATGCGAAACCCCGGCGATGCCCGGACGCAGGCAGCACATGCCACGCACCACCAGATCGATACGCACCCCGGACTGACTGGCCTTGTACAGCGCGCGGATAATCTTCGGATCGGTCAGCGAGTTGAACTTGGCGATGATGTGCGCCGGTTTGCCGTCGAGGGCGAACTGGGTCTCGCGGGCAATCATGTCGAGCATGCCCTTCTTCAGCGTGAACGGCGCGTGCAGCAGCTTCTTCATGCGCAGGGTTTTACCCATGCCGATCAACTGGCTGAACAGTTTGCCGACGTCTTCGCACAAAGCGTCGTCGGACGTCAGCAGGCTGTAGTCGGTGTACAGACGGGCATTCGCCGCGTGGTAGTTGCCGGTACCCAAGTGGGCGTAACGGACAATCTCACCGGCCTCGCGACGCAAAATCAGCATCATCTTGGCGTGGGTCTTGAAGCCCACCACGCCGTAAATCACCACCGCACCGGCCGCTTGCAGACGGCTGGCCAGTTGCAGGTTGGACTCTTCGTCGAACCTCGCCCGCAATTCAATCACCGCGGTGACTTCCTTGCCGTTCCGCGCAGCATCGACCAGCGCATCGACGATTTCCGAGTTGGCGCCGGAGCGGTACAGGGTCTGACGGACCGCCAATACATGCGGGTCCTTGGCCGCCTGGCGCAGCAGGTCGACCACCGGCGTGAACGACTCGAACGGGTGCAGCAACAGGATGTCCTGCTTGCTGATCACACTGAAAATGTTCTCGCTGTTCTGCAGCAGTTTCGGGATCTGCGGGGTGAACGGCATGTATTGCAGCTCACGCTGACTGTCCAGACCAGTGATGCTGAACAGGCGGGTCAGGTTGACCGGACCGTTGACCTGGTACAGCTCGGTTTCGTGCAGGTTGAACTGCTTGAGCAAATAGTCGGACAACTGTTTCGGGCAGGTGTCGGCAACTTCAAGACGCACCGCGTCACCGTAGCGACGGGAGAACAACTCGCCGCGCAGGGCGCGGGCCAGGTCTTCTACATCTTCGGTGTCGACGGAAAGGTCGGCGTTACGGGTCAGGCGGAACTGGTAGCAGCCCTTGACCTTCATGCCCTGGAACAAGTCATCGGCGTGAGCGTGGATCATCGACGACAGGAACACGTAGTTGTCGCCAGAGCCGCCGACTTCTTCCGGCAACTTGATGACGCGCGGCAACAGACGTGGCGCCGGGATGATCGCCAGACCGGAATCGCGGCCGAAGGCGTCAATACCTTCGAGCTCGACGATAAAGTTCAGGCTCTTGTTGACCAGCAACGGGAACGGGTGCGTCGGGTCGAGGCCGATCGGGGTAATGATCGGCGCGATCTCGTCGCGGAAATAGCGGCGCACCCAGGTTTTGATCTTGGTGGTCCAGTGACGTCGGCGGATGAAGCGGACCTGATGCTTTTCCAGTTCCGGCAACAGAATGTCGTTGAGGATCGCGTACTGGCGGTCGACGTGACCGTGTACCAGTTCACTGATGCGGGCCAGGGCCTGATGTGGTTGCAGGCCATCGGCGCCAGCCTGTTCACGGGCGAAGGTGATCTGCTTCTTCAGGCCGGCCACACGAATCTCGAAGAACTCGTCCAGGTTGCTGGAGAAGATCAGCAGAAACTTCAGCCGCTCCAGCAACGGGTAGGACTCGTCCAGCGCCTGTTCCAGCACGCGGATGTTGAACTGCAGTTGCGAGAGCTCGCGATGGATGTAGAGGCTGCTGTCATCCAGGCCGGGAATGGCAATCGCCGGCGCCGCATGTGCGGGTTCGGCCACCACCGCGGGTGGAGCAGGCTCCAGTTCCGGCGGGGCTTCGGCGATTTGCTCCACCACAGGTTGAGCGTCTTTTACGGCAACTTCAGTGAGGACTTCGGTATTCATCGAATGTTCCTGGGAGGGCTATTTTTGCTCTCGTAACAATTGAGCGGCACGGACGGCAAAGTAAGTCAGGATGCCATCGGCGCCTGCACGTTTAAAAGCGGTCAGGGATTCGAGGATAACCCCTTCGCTCAACCAGCCATTCTGGATGGCCGCCATGTGCATGGCGTATTCACCGCTGACCTGATAAACAAAGGTCGGCACTTTAAATTCTTCTTTGACCCGGTAGAGGATGTCCAGATACGGCATGCCTGGCTTGACCATGACCATGTCCGCGCCTTCTGACAAGTCCGCCGCCACTTCATGCAGGGCTTCGTTGCTGTTGGCCGGGTCCATCTGATAGGAGGCCTTGTTGGCCTTGCCCAGGTTCAGCGCCGAACCGACCGCATCGCGGAACGGGCCGTAATAGGCGCTGGCGTACTTCGCCGAATAGGCCATGATCCGCACGTTGACGTGATCGGCCAGTTCAAGCGCTTCGCGGATCGCCTGGATGCGACCGTCCATCATGTCCGACGGGGCCACCACCTGAGCGCCGGCTGCGGCGTGGGATAGCGCCTGCTTGACCAGTGCGTCGACGGTGATGTCGTTCTGCACGTAGCCTTCTTCGTCGAGGATACCGTCCTGACCATGGGTGGTGAACGGGTCCAGGGCGACGTCGGTGATCACGCCCAGCTCAGGGAACTGCGCACGCAACGCACGGGTGGCGCGCTGGGCAATCCCGTTGGGGTTCCAGGCTTCGGCGGCGTCCAGGGATTTGAGCTCCGGCGGCGTCACCGGGAACAACGCCAAGGCCGGAATCCCCAGCGCGACCCATTTGGCCGCTTCTTCAAGCAACAGATCGATGGTCAGGCGCTCGACGCCTGGCATCGACGCCACCGCTTCGCGACGGTTTTCACCGTCCAGCACGAACACCGGCAGGATCAGGTCGTCGACGCTCAGAACATTTTCACGAACCAGTCGACGCGAGAAATCATCACGACGGTTGCGACGCAGGCGGGTTGCTGGAAACAAACGATTGGCGGGGGTAAAGCTCACGGCAGACTCCTGAGCCCGCGCTGGCGGGCGAGTGTGACAGTTATAAGCGGCCATTATGACCAACGCATGACAGTTATGTGCCCCCCTGTGACAGGTAGTCGCATTCCATTGTCCTTGTAGGAAATGTTCACGTCGAGACACATTTGGACACTTTCATGAATGTGCCCGAAGGGTTAGGCTGCGCGTTCATTTCGCCAGCATCCAGACAATGCTCCAACAATTTCTTCAGGAATTCGGCTACTTCGCCCTCTTTCTCGGCACGTTCTTCGAAGGCGAAACCATTCTGGTGCTCGCGGGCTTCCTCGCGTTCCGCGGATACATGGACCTCAAAGTGGTCATGATCGTGGCGTTCCTCGGCAGCTATGCCGGTGATCAGCTGTGGTATTTCCTGGGGCGCAAGCACGGCCGCAAGTTGCTGGCGCGCAAACCGCGCTGGCAATTGATGGGCGACCGGGCGCTGGAACATATCCGCAGACACCCGGACATCTGGGTGCTGAGTTTCCGCTTTGTCTATGGTCTGCGCACGGTGATGCCGGTGGCGATCGGCCTGTCGGGCTATCCGCCGGGACGTTATTTGCTACTTAACGGCATTGGTGCAGCGATCTGGGCCGCCGCACTGGCCGCTGCCGCTTATCACTTCGGCGCCGTGCTCGAAGGCATGCTCGGCAGCGTCAAGAAGTACGAGCTGTGGGTGCTCGGTGCCCTATTGGTACTGGGCCTGTGCCTGTGGCTGCGCCGGCGCTTCAAGAATGCCCGTCTGGCGAAGAAGATCTACGCCGACGAGCAGGCCGAGTTGGCCAAGTCTAACGAGACTAAGACGCCAGCCGAGTGAATCGGTTTCTGCAACAGTAGAGACCGATCCCGCTGAGCAGGCTGTAACTGAGCAAGCCGACCCAGCCCACCGCGCTGGCCGGCCACAGCCCAACGACCGGCGCCAGCCACACCAGCGGCACATTTGACGCCAGGCGCAGCAGTTCCAGCTTCAGCGCCCACGGGCGATTCTCCAGGGCCACGCCCAACGTAAACAAACCCAGCGCCACGGCACTCCAGCCGAGCACCAGCGCGGCGGTTGGCAAACGCTGCTCCAGGTTCATCAAGAAGCTGCCCAGCGCGATGTAGATACAAAACTGCAACACGACATAAAGCTGCTGACGCCCGTCCAGTGGCACCTCGAATTTACGGAACTGACTCAGATCCGGCTTGTTCATCGGGTACTTGGCCGCCACGTCCGCCGGGCGCCAACCGGTGCGCATGAACCAAATACGCAGTTTGTCCCATTTGCTTTGCGCACGCCGCGCGTCATCCCACAGCTGCGCGTAGAACTGCACGTTCGCCCACAACGGATTCCAGCTCGCCAGCGGCGTGGTCACGCCGAAAATCACCGGTTCGTTGTCGTCCTCTTCCTGGAACGAGCCAAATAGACGGTCCCAAATAATGAACACCCCGCCGTAGTTGCGATCCATGTAGAGAGCGTTCTGTGCATGGTGAGCCCGATGATTGGACGGCGTGACGAAGAACCACTCGAACCAGCCGAGCTTGGGAATGTGTTGGGTATGCACCCAGAATTGGTACAGCAAGTTCAGCGCGGCGACGCTGACGAACACCAGCAGCGGCACGCCGAGCACCGCCATCGGCAGGTAGAAAATCCAGCTCAACAGGAAGCCCGTACTGGTCTGGCGCAGCGCCGTGGAAAGGTTGTAGTCCTCGCTCTGGTGGTGCACCGAATGCGCCGCCCAAAGGATGTTGCGTTCGTGGCCCATGCGATGCAGCCAGTAATAGCAAAAGTCGTAGAGGACGAAGGCAAACACCCAGACCCAGACACTGTCGGCAGAGCGTTCGAACAGCGCCAAATGCTTGAGGGCAAATGCGTACGTGACCAGGCCGACGCCTTTGGTCAGCAGGCCGGTGGTGGTCGACAACACCCCGGTGCTGATGCTGTTAATCGCGTCGGCCACGCGATAATTGCTCACCCCGCGCCAACGGTCGGCCAGCAGTTCGACGGCAATCAGCACAAAGAAAAACGGCACCGCATACAGAATGAAGTCCATGACGCGCCCTGATCGGAATCTTGAGGACAGATGCTAGGTGTAGCCGCGAATTAACCCTATGGCAACGAGTGACAAATTAGTGGACATTTAACGCCATGAATCTGGAGAAAAGCCCATGAGCAAAAAAATTGCAGTGATCCTGTCCGGCTGTGGCGTGTACGACGGTGCCGAGATCCATGAAAGCGTGATCACCTTGCTGCGTCTGGACCAGCGAGGTGCTCAGGTGCAATGCTTTGCCCCCAATATCTCGCAATTGCATGTGATCAATCACCTGACCGGCGACGAAATGCCCGAGTCGCGCAACGTGCTGGTGGAATCGGCGCGGATCGCAAGGGGCAACATCAAAGACATTCGTGAGGCCGACGTCGAAGACTTCGACGCGCTGATCGTGCCCGGTGGTTTCGGGGCGGCCAAAAACCTGTCGAACTTTGCCATCGAAGGCGCTGGCTGCACCGTGCAACCGGATGTCCTTGCTTTGACCGAAGCGTTTGCCGAAGCGGGCAAACCGGTGGGGTTGATCTGCATTTCGCCAGCGCTGGCGGCGAAGATCTATGGACCGGGCGTAACCTGCACCATCGGCAACGACGCCGACACAGCAGGCGCCATGAACAAAATGGGCGCTACACACACAGACTGCGCGGTCACTGACATCGTTGAGGACAAAGCGCGCAAACTGGTGAGCACCCCGGCATACATGCTGGCGCAGAGCATCAGTGAAGCGGCTTCGGGTATCAACAAACTGGTCGACCGCGTTCTGGAACTGACCCACGAAAACGACGTTTAAAGGCAAGACCTGATCGTTCCCACGCTCTGGTGGGAACGCAGCCCGGGGCGCTCCACGTCCCAAAGCGGACGCAGAGCGTCCAGTGAGGCATTCCCACGCAGAGCGTGGGAACGATCATTGTGAACGGGATAACCGCGTCAGGATCCGGTCCAGCGCATTGGCAAACGCTTGCTTCTCACGCTCGCCAAACGGCGCTGGCCCGCCGCTCATCTGCCCCTGTTCACGTAGATCGGTGAACAGGTTACGCACCGCCAACCGATCGCCCATGTTCTGCGCATCGAACTCTTTGCCACGTGGATCCAGCGCCGCAACGCCCTTTTTCACCAGACGGTCGGCCAGCGGCACATCGCTGCAGATCACCAATTCGCCGGGTACCGCATATTCCACCAGGTAGTCGTCGGCGGCATCCGGACCACTCGGCACCACGATCAGTTTCACCAGGGTCAAACCCGGCTTGATCTGCGGCTGTCCAGCCACCAACACCACTTCGAACTGGCGCTTTAGAGCGAACTTCACTACCAGATCCTTGGCCGCCCGAGGGCAGGCGTCGGCATCGATCCAGACACGCATTGTGTTTTTCCTTTTAAAGGATCACTCGGTCAGGAAGCCGGCACCCGCCGCTTCTCGGCCATCCGGCTGCGACTGTACAGCACGATGATCGCCATGATCGCCACGACCTGAGCACTCAGCGAATACGCATCAGCGTGGATGCCCAGCCAGTCGAAGTCAAAGAACGGCACCGGCCGGGTGCCAAAAATCCCGGCTTCCTGCAACGCCTTCACACCGTGCCCGGCAAACACCACCGACAGCGCGCACAGCAAGCCGGCGTTGATGCTGAAAAACAGCGACAGCGGCAACTTCGCCGAGCCACGCAGAATCACCCACGCCAGACCGACCAGCAACACCAACGCCGTCGCACCACCCGCCAACACCGCGTTATGACCCGCTGGACCCGCCTGCAGCCACAGAGTCTCGTAAAACAGAATCACTTCAAACAGTTCGCGATACACCGAGAAGAACGCCAGCGTCGCAAACCCGAAACGCCCACCGCCGCCCACCAGGCTGCTCTTGATGTAATCCTGCCAGGCCGCTGCGTGACGACGATCGTGCATCCACACGCCGAGCCAGAGCACCATGACGGCGGCAAACAACGCCGTTGCACCTTCCAGCAATTCGCGCTGCGAACCGCTGACATCGATCACGTACGCCGCCAGCGCCCAGGTCGCCAGACCCGCCAGCAGCGCCAGCCCCCAACCGACGTTGACGCTGCGTACCGCCGATTGCTGGCCGGTATTGCGCAGGAACGCGAGGATCGCTGCCAGCACCAGAATCGCTTCCAGGCCTTCGCGCAGCAGAATCAACAAACCGGAGATGTAGCTCAGGGACCCACTCAACCCATCGCTGCCCAGCAGGCCGGCGGATTCCTTCAACTTGGCCTTGGCCGCGTCCAGACGCTGTTGGGCCTGGGCCACCGGCCAACCATCCTGCAACGACTGACGGTACGCCATCAGCGATTTTTCAGTGTCTTTGCGCACGTTGGCGTCGACGTTATCCAGCGAGCTTTCGACCCGTTCGAAACCCTCCAGATAAGCCGCCACCGACAGGTCATAGGCCTGATCATGATCGCCGGCACGGTAGGCCGCCATGCTCTTGTCCAGGGTCGCGGCGGTGTAGTCGAGCAACTGCGCCGGGCCACGCTTGACCTGCGGCGGTTGCGCCCGCTGCGCACGGAAGATCGCCGCCGCTTGCGGCCCCTCCGCGGCCTGCACTTCTGCGGGAGTCTGACGGGCCAGGTCGGCGAAGTTGTAGGTCTTTTCGGATTTTGCAGCAGCCGGGTCGGCGCTGAAGCTGGCGATGTAGGTCGCCAGATCCCAACGCTGACGATCGTCCAGCTGATCGGCGAAGGCCGGCATGTCGGTACCTTCGACACCGAGGCCCAAGGTGCTGTAGATCGCGTAGAGGCTCAGGTGATCCAGCCGCGCCGCATCACGCAGATTGGACGGCGGCGGCATCAGACCGACACCCGCCGGACCATCCCCGGCACCCGCGTCACCGTGGCAAACCGAACAATGCTGAGCGTACAGCGGCGCACCACGGGAAGGATCCGGCGTAATGATCGGCGCCTGGCTGACCTCATAGGCCACGGCCAACCTGGCGCTGAGTTGCCGTGCCTGGCGACCGACGTCCGCGCCGTCCTGACGCGCAGCGATCGCGTTGCGCAGCGTGCTGACGCCCTGCTCCAACCCGGCTTTTTCCGGTTTGGCCGGCATCGCGGCGATCAAGCCTTGCAGTGCCTTGATGAATTCGAGCTGCTCTTGGTATTCGGACTCATCAATGACCTTGCCCGCGCGCACCGTTTCCGGGTAATCCGCGCCGATGTAATCGAGCAAATGCAGCGCTTGTGGCGCGCCTTCCACGGTGTCAGCCAGCAGATTGAAACTGCACAAGGCAAACAGCGGCAACACCAGCCAGGCAAGGAAACGGGACGGGGCAGTCATGAAAGAATCTCAAATGGAAATACGAAGTAACACATTGTTCACTTCCAATGACTTTCACTCAAGCTTTGTTGTGCGGAGATCGGCACGGCATTCGGCGTTTAAGCTCCTGATCGCCGACCCGCGCGACAAGGAATACCTCAAGAGCGAAGAGCAAGCGGTCCAGGGCACGCCTTATACATCGGCGTCCAAGGGTGACGTCTATGACGTGATCAAGCGGATCAAGGCCGGCAACTTTAAAGGTGCCGACTACTTGTTGTTCGGCACCGTGTCGCACATCGACTTCAACGACAGCTACTCGGCGCCGGTCATTCTGTGCTGATTTTTGAAACTAAAAAGGCGACCCTTGGGTCGCCTTTTTTGTGTCTGACGGTTTTACACCGCCGCTTTGCGAAGGGTCGCCATGAACGCCGCCGCACCAATGAACAGCCCTGCAAAGGTGCGGTTCATGCGTTTTTGCTGCTTGGGCGTGCGCAACAACCGCAGCACCTTGGACGCCAATCCGGTGTAACCGGCCATGACAATCAGATCGACGAAGACCATGGTCACCCCGATGATCAGGTACTGAGCCAGCAGCGGTGCATGCGGATCAATGAACTGCGGCAGTACCGCGAGCATGAACACCAACGCCTTGGGGTTGCTGATGTTCACCAGGAAACCGCGAAACACCAACGCCATCGGCTTGCCAATCTGGCGCCCGGCCGCGTCGTCGCTCATGTCGCTGGGTAGCGCGCGCCATTGCTTGATCGCCAGGTAGACCAGATACGCCACGCCGAACCATTTGATCGCATAGAACGCCGTGGCCGATGCCGTGAGGATCGCACCTACACCAGCGCCAACGATCGCGATCTGCACCGCCAAGCCCAATTGCAGGCCCAGGGCGTTCCAATAACCGCGCCAGAAACCGTATCGCAGACCGCTGGACATCGACGCAATGGCGCCGGCACCGGGAGACAGACTGATCACCCAGCAGGCGGCAAAAAACGCCAGCCATGTTTGAAGCACCATCGCACACCTCGACTCAGACTCGTGACAGACGTCTAAGCTAATGCGGCTTTGGGCTGATGACTATCGATTTTTTGTAGGACAGAGCGACTGCCGACCAGCGTTTTATGGCTTTAGGGCCCCTTCGCGAGCAAGCCCGCCCCCACTGGTGACCGCGTGTTTGGTTAGAGACTCGGTCTACTGTGGGAGCGGGCTTGCCCGCGAAAGCGGTGTGTCAGGCAACAGAAGGTTTACTTTTCAAACCCACCGGTCGAGAACACATCCGTACCACGCCAGCGTCGAACCGAGCGCTGGAAGAACAGGCTGTTGGGCACTTGCACCATCGCGCTGCCGGTGCCGAGTTCTTCGGCTTCGATCAGCGTGGTGTAGAGCAGATTGATCGCCACTACCCGGCCTTTGACGCCAGGCTTGTCGGTGGTGTCCACCAACTCGACCACGTCGCCGAGGCGGAACGGGCCGACGGTGAAGATCAGGATCGCGCACAGCAGATTGGAGAGCACGCTCCACATCGCAAAGAACGCCACCGCCGCTACCGCGACAAAACCGGACAACGCGGTCCAGAGCACCGTCGCCGACACCCCCAGGCGTTCCAGTACGAAGATCAGCGCACTGCCCATGATCAGCCAGCGCAGACCACCGCGCAGCGGCATCAGCAATTGCGGTGGAAACGGATACCGCTTACCCAGGCGAGTCAGGCACTTGGCGACGCAGCGCTGGGCGACATATCCCGCCAACAGAATCAGCAGGATTTGCACAAAGAGCAAGATCGGCTCAATCCACACGGCAGGCAATGGCAGCTTGAAGGCTTCCATCAGGACAGCGCCTCCAGCTCCGCCTGCATGCTTTCGAGCAATTCCAGCGCTTCCATCCAGGTTTCTTCCAGTTCGGCTTCACGTACCTTCAGCCTGGCCTGTTCGGCCAGCAGATCACGCAAGTCGTTCTTGCGCACTGGTTCGTAAATGTCGCTGTCGCCGAGGCTGGTATCGATCTTCGCCAGTTTCTCGTGCAGCTTGCCCAACTCGGCTTCGAGCTTGTCGGCCTCGCGCTTGTGCGGCGCCAGTTGCTGACGCAACGCAGCGGCGGCCTGGCGCTGGGCCTTCTTGTCGGTCTTGTCCGGGTTTACCGGGGTGTTGCTGACGGGGGCATTGCGCTGGCGGTACTCCACCAGCCAGCGAGTGTAGTCTTCCAGATCGCCGTCGAACTCCTCGACCTTGCCATCCGCCACCAGGTAGAAATTGTCGGTGGTACTTTTAAGCAAATGGCGATCGTGGGAGACCACCAGTACCGCGCCGCTGAATTCCTGAAGCGCCATGGTCAGCGCCAGGCGCATTTCCAGGTCCAGGTGGTTGGTCGGTTCGTCGAGCAGCAGCAGGTTCGGCCGGCCCCAGGCGATCAACGCCAGCGCCAAGCGAGCCTTCTCGCCACCGGAGAAATTCAGCACCGGCTCATCGATCCGCGCGCCACGGAAGTCGAAACCACCGAGGAAGTCGCGCAGGGTCTGCTCGCGCTCAGTCGGCGCCAGGCGCTGCATATGCAGCAACGGGCTGGCCTTGGAGTCGAGCGAATCCAGCTGATGCTGGGCGAAGTAACCGACGACGGTGTTCTCGCCACGGGTCAATCGACCGGACAACGGCTCGAGTTCACCGGCGAGGTTTTTGATCAGGGTCGATTTACCGGCGCCGTTCGGGCCGAGCAAACCGATCCGTGCACCGGGGGTCAGTTGCAGCTTGACCTTTTCCAGCACGGCTTTGTCGCCATAACCCAGCCGGGCATCAGACAGGTCAATCAGCGGGCTGGAGATCTTGACCGATTCGCGGAAGACGAAATCGAACGGCGAATCGACGTGGGCGGCGGACAGTTCTTCCATCCGCTCCAGGGCCTTGATCCGGCTCTGGGCCTGACGGGCCTTAGTGGCCTGGGCCTTGAAACGGGCGATGTAGCTTTCCATGTGCGCACGTTGCACCTGTTGCTTCTCGTAGGCCTGCTGTTGCTGGGCCAGACGTTCGGCACGGGCGCGTTCGAAGGCGCTGTAACCACCGCGATACAGGGTGATCTTGCGCTGGTCGACGTGAGCCACGTGATCGACCACGGCATCGAGGAAGTCCCGGTCGTGGGAAATCAGCATCAAGGTGCCAGGATAGCTTTTGAGCCATTCTTCGAGCCAGATGATGGCGTCGAGGTCCAAGTGGTTGGTCGGTTCGTCGAGTAGCAGAAGGTCCGAGGGGCACATCAAAGCCTGCGCCAGGTTCAGACGCATCCGCCAACCACCAGAGAAATCTCCTACCTGGCGATCCATTTGTTCGTTGGTGAACCCAAGCCCCGCCAGCAACTTGCGCGCGCGGGCGTCGGCGGTGTAACCGTCGGCGCTGTCGAGCTCGGAGTGCAGGCGGGCCTGAGCGGCACCGTCATGGGCCGCTTCGGCAGCGGCGAGGTCGCGTTGCACCTCGCGCAGTCGCAGGTCGCCATCGAGCACATAGTCGACCGCCACGCGATCGAGGGTGTCGATCTCCTGGCGCATGTGGGCGATGCGCCAGTCCGCCGGCAAGAAGCAATCACCCGAGTCCGGGTGCAGGTCACCCAGAAGCAAGGCGAACAGGCTCGATTTGCCGGCGCCGTTGGCACCGATGAGGCCGGCTTTGTGGCCGGCGTGCAGGGTCAGCTCGGCGTCTTCTAGCAGACGTTGCGGGCCACGCTGTAAAGTCAGGTTCTGAAGTCGAATCATAATGGCGGCGGAGTCTACCAGCTTCGCTCGCAACTGGCGCGAGTAGCACTATGTCCTCTGACCTGTGGAGTTTTTCCCTTGGCACTTACGCCCGTCCCGGCGTTGAACGCGCATGCCTGCGATTACAGTCGGCGGGCGTGAATGTGTGCCTGCTGCTCGGTGGATTGTGGCTGGCACAGCGGGGTGTTGCCTGTAACGAGCAGCGATTGCAGCTACTTCGCAATGTGGCCGAGCCCTGGGATACCGATGTCGTTCAACCGCTGCGAGCATTGCGCATGCAATGGAAAGCCGCCGCGACTGAGGATGCCGAGCTGACTACGTTGCGCGAACAAATGAAGACATTGGAGCTCGAGGCCGAACGACATCTGTTGTTGCGGCTGGAGCGATTGGCACAGAGTTGGCCGCAAAGTGAGGCGACCGATTTATCGGCCTGGCTGGAAGGTGTGACGGCAGGCGCCGTCCACCTGGACCGCGACGCGCTGCATCAGCTGCGCGTCGCGGTATCCGGCACTTAGGAAGCGCTGGTTGGGGTGGTTGCCGCACTCGAAGCGGTTGCCGGCGTTGACGCTGGTGTGGCTGTCGAGGTGGTTGCTGCAGAAGCAGGCGTTGCAGCCGGGGTGGCTGGCTTGGCAACTGGCGCGGTGGCCGGCTTGGCCGCAACCGGTTTTTTCACTGCTGGTTTTGCAGCTGGCTTCGCCGCCGCTGGCTTGGCAGCGGGTTTGGCGGTGGCCGGCTTGGCGGCTGCTTTTACAGCGGGTTTGGCCGCGGTTCTCGCAGCAGGTTTTGCAGCGGTTTTAGCCGCGACAGATTTGGCGGCTGGCTTGGCAGCAGGTTTCGCCGCTGCAGTTTTGGCTGCTGGTCTTGCTGCGGGTTTAGCGGCCGTTTTTGCAGCTGATTTAGCAGCTGGTTTAGCAGCGGCAGTTTTCGCCACGGCGGGTTTGGCAGCGGCCGTTCTTGCAGCACCAGATTTGGTTGCGGCAGGCTTGGCAGCCGTCGTTTTAGCCGCTGGTTTCGCAGCGCTGGCAGCGACTGCTTTTCTTGCTGCTGGTTTGGCTGCGGCTTTCACCGGTGCTTTTGCAGCAGCCGGCTTGGCAGCGGCTTTCTTGGCAGGAGCCGCAGCAGGCTTGGCCGAACGCAGGGACAACGCCTTGCCGACAGCCTCTTGAACACGACCGACACCCTGGGCCAATTTCAGGCTTTCTTGAGCATCGCGCTTGAGTTGCAGAATGTAGCTGCGAGTTTCCGATTGACGATCCTTGAGGGCATCAAGCAGGTCCTCAAGCTCCTTCATCGCGCCCTTGGCTTTGGTTTGTGCCTTGGCCTTGCCGGCCGCCGCAGCGTCCTGCAATTTGGTACGGGACTTGTGCAATTTTTCCTGCGCTTTTCCGCGCTGCTTTTCCAGTTTGGCGAGCAGTTTTTCAGCATCAGCCAAGGCTTGGGAACAAGCGTTTTCCAGATGCTCGAGCAAGCTGCCCGAGAGTTGTTGGAGTAAGTGCAACGGAGTATTTACTGGCTTCTTGGTGGCCGACATGGTTTACCTCCTGGCTGACGTGGGTGCGGCTCATACTAGACCTCTGCTGCTACCGCCGCTAGGGCATGTTGACAGTATCCAAAGCGCTGCGTTGCAACGGATTGAAATTCTTCTTCGCCTGCGCAAAACCAGTTCACCGTTGAGCGCATTCACACTGGCATAATCCTGCGCATCTCAGGTCGGAGAGTGCCCATGTCGCGCTACCTTTTTTTATCACTGTGCGTGTTTTTTTCCGTGGCCCAGGCCGCCGAAAAAACCAAAGGAAATGACACTCACGATCTCTCTTACAGCCTGGGCGCGAGCCTCGGCGAACGCCTGCGCCAGGAGGTTCCCGATCTGCAACTTCAGGCGCTGATCGAAGGTTTGCAACACGCCTATCAAGGCAAACCCCTGGCGTTGAAAGATGAGCAGATCGAACAGATCCTTGCCGAGCACGAAGCCCGGGTCGCCTTGCCACCAACCCTGCCGCAAAGCGAAATCGCGCTCCAAAAAGAGCGAGCGTTTCTCGACGAGGAAAAAGCCAAACCGGGCGTTCGTGAGCTGGCAGATGGAATATTGCTAACGGAGTTGGCACCGGGCACTGGTGCCAAAGCCGGCCCCAACGGCAAAGTCCACGTGCTGTATATCGGTCGCCTTCCCGATGGCACAGTGTTCGATCAGAACAGTCAGCCGCAGTGGTTCAGTCTCGACAGCGTGATCAGCGGATGGCGCAGCGCGTTGCAGCAAATGCCGGTCGGCGCGAAATGGCGTCTGGTGATTCCATCGGCCGAAGCCTATGGCGCCGAGGGTGCCGGCGACCTGATTGCGCCGTTTACACCGCTGGTATTCGAAGTCGAATTGCGCGGTGCCACACGCTGAATACCGGAAACGAAAAACGGCGCGCATAGCGCACCGTTTTTGGAGGTCTTGCAGGAAGGGGTTCAGGCCTGAACCGAATCTTCTTCCTTGTGAGCGGTGTGCAGCACTTCGATCAGGCAGTCTTCCAGTTCGAAGCGTTCGTGCAACAGGCCACCCAGCTCTTTGAATTTCTCTGCCACGCATTGACCTGCATCACACAGATCGTTGAAGGCGAGCAGCTTCTCGGTGATGACGTCGATGCGCGGGTAGATCGTCTCGGCCAACTCCAGACCACGCTTGTCGTTGAAGGCCTTGGCCTCCCCCGTCAACTGTTCGTAGATCTCGAAGTGCCCCGCAGACACGTAATCGACCAGCACGCCGCAGAACTCCTGCAACGGCTTGCGGTTCTCGCTCAGAGTCTCAGGCTTGGCGCCGAGAGCATCATAGGCCCGAACCAGTTCGTGACGCTCCTGCAACCAGCGATCGATCAGCAGATGCACTCCACCCCAGCGTTCTTGAGCATTCTGACAACTTTCGAGCATGGTGATCTCTCTTCCCTTGTGGGTCATGCTGCCCTACACCCGTCGCACACTTGAAGGTCAAGTATCGGCCAGGCAGAGCGTCATTCGAGCAACATAATTCCAATGACACGTGCGGGCCAGATTATGCCCGCGCGACAATGGCTTCAAGGTACGCAGGAGACAAAGTTCATACAAGTGTTTAATCACCCGTCAGCGCCCGGTGTGACAACTCGCCGCTGAGCGGTCGCTGACAGGCTTTCCAGACAAGACGCAGCACCTGATAAATACCTAAAACCGTCATCGCCATGAAGAGCAGCAGACTCCACTCAGGAATGCTCAGATCGAACAGTGTCCAGAAAATCTCCGCGCACTCTACCTCCCCTTTAAACATCTGCGTGACCTGACACAACCAAGGCATGTCCTCGTACTGAACGGCCAGATTGGGCGAGCACGTCAAAAGCTGATGCGTTGGATCGCTCTGCAGCAATACCTGCCGCCACGCCATGACCGTACCCGCAAGACTGCAAAGCAGACCGAGCATCCAATACAGAAAAGACCCGAAGCGGCCCGGCCCATGCACCGAAGCCATCAGGCAGGTACCCGTGAGTAACGCGAGGGAAAGCCGCTGTAACAGGCACAACCCGCAAGGTTTGAGGCCGACTGCATATTCCAGGTAATAGGACACGCCCAGGGCCAGGGCACCTGCAATGAAAGCCATGAAAAACAAGGAGCGTGAGCAGGCCAAAGACATGGCATTTCCGTAACAGTAGAGACAGACGGTTACGGTAGAGGAAAGCACGCCAGCCTTTCAAGGCAGGCCAGCAGGGACACTTCAACAGAAGTGTAGGGAATTCCCGACAGAAGCGAGAGGATTAGGTGTAGCCCTCTGTAGGACTCTGCCGATGACGGACTACAAAGGTAAAATTCCGGCAAATTGCAGCCGACTGGATCGCCCGTTCGAGCGACCCGTCATTCACTTATCAAGCGTGAACAGGAACTGGCAACGGTGCCGCCAGCAAGCGCTTATCCAACAAGCCCAAGCCCTCCTGGAACAACTGATTGCTGCGCTCGGTGTCACCCAACTGCGCCAGCAGCCGCGCCAGTTCCGCGCAGGCTTCGGGATTGCGCTGCATGCGCAAGCTGCTTTCCAGATAGTCTCGTGCCTTGCCCCAAAGGCTGCTTTGCAAACACAAGCGCCCCAGTGTCAGCAGCAGGCTCGGGTCGGCCGGATGGTCTTTAAGCCAGCCCTCGGCGGTGTGCAGTTGACGTGCCGGATCACTGCCGCGAACGAGGCCATAGAGGCGTGCAAGATGACTGTCATAGGTGCGCTTGAGCGCCGCTCGCAGGATCTCTTCGGCCTCGACCTGAGCACCCAGCTGCCGAAGCTGCTCGGCATAAGCGAGCACCAGTTGCGGCTCCTGACGCTGAGCTGAAGTCAACTGCTGCCAAGCGCGATTGAGCGACTGCAAGCCGACCGTCCCGTCTTCTTCCTGATGCGCCGCCAGTGACAGGTTCTCACCCCAGGCTCGGCGCTCCAGTTCGGCCAGCTCGGCCGGTGGCAGGACCTTGTCCTTGCGTAGCTCGGGCAGCAGGCGAATCACGGCTGACCAGTCGCCTCGCTGTTGATGCAAGCGCTGCAACTGACGCAAGGTCTGGACGTTATGAGGATGACGCTCGTGCATGGCTTGCAGGGTCACCAGAGCGCCTTCGGTATCGCCGCGGTCAGTCTGCAATTGGGCATGGCTGAGGGCAATCGCCAACTCCGCCTGAGGCTGTCGCTCAAGAGCGCGCTCCAGCAAGTTGTCGCTTTCCTCGTAATGACCTTGTTCGTTCGCGGCCCGGGCAGCGCCGAGGTAGTAAAGCAATGGCTGGCGCTCGGCTTCCGCGGCCCGATGAAGATGACGCTGTGCACTGGCCCAGCGACCTTCGGCCAGATCCAGCTGACCGTGTTCAATCGCCACCTGCACCCGGCGACTACGGTTGCGTCGCGACCAGGGATTGACCACACCGCTGGAGGTCGTCACCAGTTCGATTAACGCCTTGATGCCCCAAAACACCAACCACAGCACGGCGACCAACGCCAGGGTTGCCCACAGGCTCGATTCGTAGCGGAAGCTTTTGTAGGCGATCAGCACGTAACCCGAATGCTCGGCAATCGCCAACCCCAGCGCAGCGGCAGCGGCGATCACCAGGAACACGATCACATAGAGGCGTTTCATGGCGTCGCCTCCTGCGCGGTGTCCCCAGCAGGTTTGGCCATCGGTTTGATCGAGTCTTCGGCGTTGACATTACGCCGCTCCAGATACCCCTGAACCGCGCTCAGCGTGCCGGTCAGGTCTGGCGTGACGACGGTGACCGGCTGCTTGCTCAACTCGCCAACCTGCTCAAGCATCACTTTGCTCTGAGGGTTGTCCGGATTGAAGTTGCCCTTGAGCACGTCCCGCGCCTCCGCCAGCGCCTGGGTGTAAACGGCTGCCTGGCCATTGAGCGCGGCCCATTGCGCCTGCTCCAGTGCCAGGCTCAGGGCCAGGCGAACCTGGCTCAGGCTCTGCCCAGCCAGTAATGGACGCACATTCTTGTCGGCGTTGAAGTCGATGCGGATGTAGCGCGAGACCTGATCCCACCATTGCGCCCAGCGACTCGCGCCGTCGCCATCGGCGGTGAGACCCAACAAGGATTCACCGCGATCCTTGTACTCGGGTGCCAGCTCCGTGAGGCTGATCACCTGATCGCGCAGCGCCCCCAGTCGTAGGAACAGCCCGGTGCGATCCGGCTGCTCGGTGCTACGCAATGCCACCAGCGTTTTGGCCACTTGCTCGCGAGCGGCAAAAGAACCCGGGTCATTCTGTTCGCGCAGAATTTCATCGGCGCCCTGCACCAGGGCCTGGGCACTGCTGATGTCCTGCAACGCGGAAAGACGCAGGCTGGCCAGACGCAGCAAGTGCTCGGCCTCGGCCAGACGCCAGTCCTTGCGGCTGGCACCGAGAACCGTTTCCAGACGTTGACTCAAGCGTTGCTGATCGCCTTGAAGTTGAGTCACCAAACGACTGCGCGCGTCGAGCTCGTCGGCGGCAGGCATTTGTTCCAGGCGAGCGGTCAGACGTTGTTCATTGAGTTTCAGGTTCTGCGCCTGATCGTTCAATGCCTGGACCTGACTCAACTGCTGTTGAGTATTGGCTTGCAGGTGACGCACCTGCCAGACTCCCCAACCGC
Organism: Pseudomonas sp. Hz4; assembly: GCF_054898165.1. Lineage (NCBI taxonomy): Bacteria > Pseudomonadati > Pseudomonadota > Gammaproteobacteria > Pseudomonadales > Pseudomonadaceae > Pseudomonas > Pseudomonas sp. Hz4. The sequence continues at coordinate 5,907,484 of NZ_CM142719.1, forward strand.
CCACGGCGACACCGGCAGCGCCCAACAACAGCGCGACGATTGCCAGCCCATTGCCTCGGCGCTGCACTGCAGCAGGTGGCCCGGTTTCAACCGGTGCTTCAACCGGTGCATCGCGCACTGGCTGGACGTCATCTTTAGGCAAGGCTGTTTCGCTCACGTATCCATCCTTTGCATTAGAGAACGGGCACGGGGTGCTCCCGTAACGCCGTCAGCAAAGCCGCGGCACTGGCGCCGCGACAATCCACAACTGTTTGGGCCCCGGCGGCACGTGCCAGCTCGGCGACCCTGGGGCTTGGAACAAACAACGGCAACCGTGCCAATTGCGACCAGGCATCGCCGGCCAATTGATGCAGGTGCTCAAAACCCTGCCCACTGCTGACCACCAGCCCGTTCAAGCGTTCCGCCCGGATCCGGTCCGGCAGGGCCGCTGACGGGTACTTCGGCAGGCCGCGACTGTACAACTCCAGATACTCGACACTAGCACCTAGCTCGCGCAAACGCTCAGCCAGCAACTCGCGTCCGCCCTCCCCGCGCATGATCAGCACACGCGGACCGGGCCGTGCGATCGCCTCGCGCAACGAGGGAAGTTCAAGCAACGCTTCGCTGTCATCGCCATCCACCGGGAAGCTGATGTCCAACCCGCGATCCTCAAGGATCTGCGCGGTGGCCGCGCCCACGCTGAACCACTTCAGACGAGGTGGTTGCGGCCAATACCGGTCGAGCAGATCCACAGCGATTCTGGCGGCTGGCTTGCTGACTACAATCACCGCGCAAAAGCGATCCAGACCCTGAATCACCTCGCGCATTGTGTCAGAGACAGGAATCGGCTCGATCTCCAAAAGCGGCAAACTGCTGCTGAAAATCCCCTTTTCGGTCAAAAGACTGCTCAGCGCCGCCGACTCATCCGCGGGACGCGTCAGCAGCAGGCGCCAGCCCGTCACTCGTGACCTGCCTCGCCGTAGACTGCTTTCAGAATGTCGTTGGCGCCTTGACTCAGCAGGTCTTCAGCCACTTGCACGCCCAGGGCTTCGGCGTCACTGCGTGGTGCACGAGCCTCGGCGCTGAGCAGCAGACCACCGTTCGGATCACCGACAAGGCCACGTAACCAGATCTGCTCACCTTCAAGCACGGCGTAGCAGGCGATTGGCACTTGGCAGCCGCCATTCAAATGTTTGTTGAGAGCACGTTCGGCGGTCACGCGGGTGGCGGTGTCCTGATGGTGCAGCGGCGCCAACAGCGCGTGAATGTCGCTGTCGGCGCTACGGCATTCAATACCCACCGCGCCTTGGCCACCGGCCGGCAGACTGTCGTCGACGCTGATGGCCGAGCTGATCCGATCTTCAAAGCCAAGACGAATCAGGCCGGCAGCAGCGAGGATAATGGCGTCGTATTCGCCGGCATCGAGCTTGGCCAGGCGGGTGTTGACGTTACCGCGCAGGAAGCGGATCTCCAGGTCCGGACGCCGGGTCAGCAATTGAGCCTGACGGCGCAGACTGGAGGTGCCGACGATGCTGCCTTGCGGCAACTCATCCAGGCTGGCGTAGGTGTTGGAGACGAACGCATCGCGCGGGTCTTCGCGTTCGCAGATGCAGAACAGACCGAGACCTTCAGGGAAGTCCATCGGCACGTCTTTCATGGAGTGCACAGCGATGTCGGCTTCGTTTTCCAGCAGCGCGGTTTCAAGCTCTTTGACGAACAGGCCCTTGCCGCCGATTTTCGACAGTGGCGAGTCGAGCAACTTGTCACCGCGACTGACCATGGGCACCAACGTCACGAGCAGACCCGGATGGGCCTCTTCCAGACGAGCTTTGACGTATTCGGCCTGCCACAGGGCGAGAGCACTTTTACGGGTGGCGATGCGGATTTCGCGAGAGGACATGGATCAATCCGTACTGAAAAGATACGGCGGATAATAACAGCTCAGCCAAATCCACTTTGACTTGTATCAGAAACCGCGTGGCCTCCCTGGCCTCAGACACCCGGCAATCGGGTAAAACCCGCCCGTAAATGGCGGATTAAAGCTGCTGCATCATCTTGCGCACGCCGGCCACATGCCGTCGGCTGACGATCAGGGCATCGCCGTTCAAGCCTTTGAGGAACAGCTGAAAATGCCCCAGAGGCGTGCGTTGCAGGCGTTCGATGCGTTCGCGGGCGACCAGCGCGTTGCGGTGGATGCGCACGAAGCGGTCGCCAAATTCATCTTCAAGTGCCTTGAGCGGCTCATCCAGCAGCACTTCGCCGCCTTCGTGGCGCAAGGTCACGTATTTGTGATCCGCAATGAAGTAGACCACCTGACCCAACGGGATCAGTTCGATACCTTTACGGGTACGGGCGCTGATGTGACTGCGTGGGCCGCTGCCACTTTCGGCGGCGGGACGGGTCAGGGCCGCGAGCTGGACGCGATTGGGCCGCTCGGCTTGTTTTAACGCTTCATGCAATTGTTCTGTACGCACAGGTTTCACCAGATAGCCTACGGCGCTGGCCTGTAAGGCTTCCACGGCAAATTCATCGGGCCCTGCGCAGAACACCACGGCGGGAGGGGTTTCGCGTTCGCACAATCGTGCAGCCACTTGCAGGCCATCGAGGCCCGGCATGCGGATATCGAGCAGCACGATATCCGGTTTGTGGCTGTCGATCAGTGCCAACGCCTCTTCGCCGTTCGTGGCGCTAGGCTCCAGGACATTGTATCCCTCGAGTTCGCCAACCATTCGGCTCAGGCGCTCGCGGGCCAAGGGTTCGTCATCAACGATCAGGACATTCATATTGCGCTGGATTCCTGCGTGAGTCTCGCACAAGGATAGCGTAGACAGGTGAAGTGACGTCCGTCACCGCGATCCACGCTAAGACTAGCGCGAAGGCCAAAAAGTGCCGCGCGACCGACGGCTAAATTTTCATCTGCCTGGCGATTGGCGGCACAGGCCAGCGCTGGCCAAGCATCGCCGTAGGGTTTGTTGATACACAATATGAACACCCCCTCTTCTTATAGTCAGTTGCAGCGCCTGGAAGTGCGCTGATCCACCTGTCCTACTGTCCAACTGTAGACGGTTGCCGGCACGATATTGCTCAATTGAAAAATATCGTTGCGCAATTCCCCGCGGCGTTGGCTCGAGTATGGACCGCTGCATGAGAAAAAAACGTGTCGACCAGTGTCAGCGACAGGATTGGCAACCCTGTTATTATCCGCGACAGCTTTCAACGCCATCTTTCTTCAGCCGATACGAGCGAATTCATGAGCACTGACAAGACCAATCAGTCCTGGGGCGGCCGCTTCAGTGAACCCGTCGACGCCTTCGTCGCCCGCTTCACCGCCTCCGTCACTTTCGACCAGCGCCTGTATCGCCACGACATCATGGGCTCGATCGCTCACGCCACGATGTTGGCCAAGGTCGGCGTGCTGACCGATGCCGAACGCGACAGCATCACCGATGGCCTGAAGACCCTCCAGGGTGAAATCGAGGCCGGCCAGTTCGACTGGCGCATCGACCTCGAAGACGTGCACATGAACATCGAGGCGCGTTTGACCGATCGCATCGGCGTGACCGGTAAGAAGCTGCACACCGGCCGCAGCCGCAACGACCAGGTCGCCACCGACATCCGCCTGTGGCTGCGTGATGAGATCGACCTGATCCTGAGCGAAATCACTCGCCTGCAAAAAGGCTTGCTGGAGCAGGCCGAGCGCGAAGCCGGCAGCATCATGCCGGGCTTCACTCACCTGCAAACCGCGCAGCCGGTGACCTTCGGGCACCACATGCTGGCCTGGTTCGAAATGCTCAGCCGCGACTACGAGCGCCTGGTCGATTGCCGCAAACGTACCAATCGCATGCCGCTGGGCAGCGCCGCACTGGCAGGCACCACTTACCCGATCGACCGCGAATTCACCGCCCAACTGTTGGGCTTCGACGCTGTTGGCGGTAACTCGCTGGACAACGTTTCCGATCGCGACTTCGCTATCGAGTTCTGCTCGGCCGCGAGCATCGCGATGATGCACTTGTCGCGCTTCTCCGAAGAGCTGGTGCTGTGGACCAGTGCCCAGTTCCAGTTCATCGATCTGCCAGACCGTTTCTGCACCGGCAGTTCGATCATGCCGCAAAAGAAAAACCCGGACGTGCCGGAGCTGGTGCGTGGCAAGACCGGCCGCGTTTTCGGAGCACTGATGGGCCTGCTGACCCTGATGAAAGGCCAGCCACTGGCCTACAACAAGGACAACCAGGAAGACAAGGAGCCGCTGTTCGACGCCGCCGACACGTTGCGTGACTCGCTACGGGCCTTTGCTGACATGATCCCGGCGATCAAGCCCAAGCACGCGATGATGCGCGAAGCGGCACTGCGCGGTTTCTCCACCGCCACCGACCTGGCCGACTACCTGGTACGTCGTGGCCTGCCGTTCCGTGACTGCCACGAAATCGTTGGCCATGCCGTGAAGTACGGCGTGGAAAGCGGGAAAGACCTCGCGGAAATGAGCCTGGAAGAGCTGCGCAAGTTCAGCGACCAGATCGACCAAGACGTGTTCGCCGTGTTGACGCTGGAAGGCTCGGTGAATGCCCGTGACCATATCGGCGGGACTGCGCCGGCGCAGGTCAACAAAGCAGTGGCTCGCGGCCAGGCATTGCTCGCCAGCCGCTAAACCGTCAAAAGCTTCGTCGGAACGCCGCCCGGAGCAGGCTCGCTCCCACATTAATTAGATTGATGGTGAACATAAAATCTGTGAACACCAAAGATCCACTGTGGGAGCGAGCCTGCTCGCGAATGCATTCTTGAAGACGCTATAAAAACCTACTTTTTGGACGCGACCATCGCCATAAACGCTGGCATCGCCGCGTCCTTGTCCGCTGCGATCCGCTGCACATGCGGGTTCTGTTCCAGACGCTCCAGCAACGCCTTCGCCGCTGGCATCTCGGCCAACAGATCGATGCCGAACAGCTTCTGCCCGACTGCACAAGCCAGCGGAACGCTGTAAAGGAAATACAAATCCGCAATGCTCAGGCTGTCACCTGCCACGTAAGGGGTGAATTTGCCGTGCCTGCCCAGGGAGGAAAACCCCAGCAGCAACTCGGCTTTGGTCTTGTCCTTGATCGCCTCCGGCACTGTCATACCGAAAAATGCTTCGACGTAACAGGCGCGCCCCGGCAGTTCAATGTACAGCTCGATTTCCTTGGCAAGTGCCAAGACCTGCGACCGCTCAAAGGGATCGCTCGGCAACAGCGGTGTGCCTTTCTGGCTTTGTTCGAGGTATTCGAGAATCACGCTGGTTTCGTTGACGAAACCCTCTTCGACGCCCAGCACCGGCACCTTCCCGCGCGGGCTGATGGCGAACGCTTCGGCGCTCGGTTCTGGGTAAAACAGTACTTCTTCAAACGGCAGTCCCTTCTCCAGCAGCGCCAGCTTGACCATGTTGTAGTAGTTACTGACGGAAAATCCATAAAGCTTGAGCATCACTTAGCCTCCAGGCCGTGCAGGGGTTGGCAGCACTATTTATAGAACGCCGCGGTGCTTCTTGCCAGCAGCATCACAGTGCTGAATGCAGGTAAACTGACCGCCTTTCCTTGAGGAGCCTGCCATGAGCGAGCCAACCCCTGACAATAACCAAGACGACATCGACGAAGAAGAGTTCGCCGAAAACACCCTGATCGAAGCCATCCAAAACCAGATTGAAAGCGACAACCCGCCGGCCGCCAAGGCGACCTTCAACAAGCTGACATTGGTGGGTTACGAGCGTGAAGAAATCCTCAATTTGATGGCCCACGTGTTGGCGGTAGAAATCGACGCAATCCTCGAAGAAGACCGCGCGTTCAATACCGAATGGTATGAAACGGCGTTGCGTGCGCTGCCAGAGTTGCCACCGGAAAAGAAATGATCCCCGCTTCTCGTAGGAGCGGGCGGTGCGGCGACCCGACTTGCCCGCGAAGGCCACAACGCGGTCCCCATAGAAACCGCGTCATCGTTCTTCGCGGGCAAGCCTCGCTCCTACAAAGGCGAAAAAACCCTGTCGCGAGCACTGGACATGCCGCACAAGTGGGATCACCTTAGGGGCGCTGTCGTCCAATTCCTAGAAAGTCTGGAGTCCTTATGTCGCTTACCCCTGAGTTGGTTGCCGAACTGGAAATCCTCGCCCTCTTCAACCTGGACAGTTCCCAGGAAGGTTTGAAAATTCATCAGACCGCTGCCCCGAAAGCCATTGCCGCCGCCCAAAGATTGTTCGACAAAGACCTGATCACCCAGCCAGATGGTGGTTATCTGACCAGTCTGGGTCGTGACGCCGCGCAAAGTGTGCAAACCGTTCTGACCATTTTGACCGTAGAAGAAACAGCCTGAGTATTACCGCAGCGCCCACGGAAACCCCTGCTACGGGATTTCCGCGGGCTCACTCTGTTACCTGCCGTCGCCCTGCGATAAAAATCTGACGCCAGAAAAACAAAATCAGCTTAAAAGTCCCAGGGCCGAAGCGCTAAACTGCCCCTCATCCTGAGATCTCCCACGTCCGAGCCCCGCAAGCCGGTTTGAGCTGACATGACCCGCACTAATGAAATCCGCCCCGATCTGGACGAGGGAATCGACCGCAAGGTTCTCAGCCAACTGCGCGCACGTTTTCTGAAGCTCAACGAAGGCCGCATGGCTCGCGCCATGGAAGGGTTGTCGACCCGTCAGCAAGCGGTGCTGACCCTGCTGCCGCTGTTTTTCCACGTCAATCATCCACTGTTGCCGGGATACGTTTCGGGCGGTACGCCAGCCGGGCTGTCGAATTACGAACCAGACGCCAACGCCCTCGCCGAAGCCCAACGCCTGACTCGCTCGTTTTCCTATAAGCCCCGCCACCGCAGCAATCCGCCGCGACCGATTCACGGCCTGTTCCTGATGGGCAGTCTCGGCACCCTGGCCCAGGCCGATCAGAGCGACATGGACGTGTGGGTCTGTCACGGGCCGGACTTGAGCGAAAACGAGCTCACTGAGCTGCGCAAAAAATGCCAGCTCCTCGAAATCTGGGCTGCCAGCCAGGGCGCCGAGGCGCATTTCTTCCTGATCGACCCGACCCGTTTCGTACGCGGCGAACGTGATACGCAACTGAGCTCGGAAGACTGCGGCACCACCCAGCACTATCTGCTGTTGGACGAGTTTTATCGCACTGCGATCTGGCTGGCCGGCCGCACACCCATCTGGTGGCTCGTGCCAGTCTACGAAGAGGCAAGCTACGACCGGTACACCCACACACTGATCTCCAAGCGCTTCATCCGTGCCGACGAAACCCTGGACCTGGGACATCTGGCCTATATCCCACCCGGCGAGTTCATCGGTGCCGGGCTCTGGCAGTTGTTCAAGGGCATCGAATCGCCGTACAAATCGGTGCTCAAACTGCTGCTGACCGAGGTCTATGCCAGCGAACACCCCAAGGTCCATTGCCTGAGCCTGCGCTTCAAGCAAGCGGTGTTTGCCAATCGGCTTGACCTCGATGAGCTGGACCCGTACGTCGTGGTCTACCGGCGCATCGAGGAATACCTCGTCGCCCGTGGCGAGCCGGAACGGCTGGAGCTGGTACGCCGGGCGTTGTACCTGAAGGTCAATCGCAAACTCACCGGCAGCAGCAGTCGCACCCAGAGCTGGCAGCGTTCGTTGCTCAGACGCCTGGCCCACGAATGGCACTGGGATCATCGTCAACTGGCCCTGCTCGATAGCCGCAGCCAGTGGAAAGTCCGTCAGGTCAGCTCTGAGCGCAGGGCCTTGGTCAACGAGCTCAATTACAGCTACCGCTTCCTGACCCAGTTCGCCCGTAACGAACAGACTGCCAGCCTGATCAACAAACGCGACCTTAACGTGCTGGGTCGGCGGCTGTACGCGGCGTTCGAGCGCAAGGCCGACAAGGTCGAGTTCATCAACCCTGGTATCGCCCCGGATCTGGCCGAAGACACCCTCACGCTGGTGCAAGCGCCGAACAAAAAAGAACCGGGTCAACCTCAGTGGGGTTTGTACAACGGCAGCCTGACGGCCCTCGAGTGGGAGCATTTCGCACCGATCAAGCGCGGCCGCCAATTGCTGGAGCTGCTGACCTGGTGTCACCGCAATGGCGTGATCGACAGCAGCACTCGCCTGGCCTTGCATCCCGGCACCAGCGACCTGAGCGAGTTCGAACTGTTCAACCTGCTCGGCAGCCTGCAACAGAGCATCGTCCTGCCGCTGACAACCGTCGCTGAAGAACCGTTACTGCGCGCCAGTGTGCCGAGCGAAGTGCTGATTCTGGTGAACGTCGGTGTCGATCCACTCAAGCACCACCGCGACCTAAACATCCTGATGACCACCGAGCGCACCGATTCGCTGAGCTACGCCGGCGTTCGGGAAAACCTGGTGCTGACGCTGGATCAGGTCACGCTCAATAGTTGGAACGAAGTGCTGGTCAGCCGTTTCAACGGTCCTCACGCGCTGCTCGACTGCGTGCGCGATTACCTCAACAACCTGCCCAGCGGACTACAACAACCCACGTTGCGCGTGCGTTGCTTCTGCCACAACCGCGCACAATTCATCGCCCAGCGAGTCGAAGAAATCCTCGATACCGCGCAGAACCTGCTGTTGAGCAAACTCAATCATCGCTACCTGATTCAGGTCCAGCAGCACTACCACGTGCTGGAACTGGTGCCCGGCCAGGTCAATCATGTCGCCCTCGCCACGCTGCCGGCGCTGGTCGATTATCTGGGCGAAGAGCTGGCAAGCTACAGCCCGCTACACCTGGACCCGATGGCACTGGAAGATCACGACCTGGCGCTGGTCCTGCCGATGGGTCAGCCCGATTGCATTCAGGTGTTCTACCGGATCAATGAATACCACGCCGACCTGTACGTACTGGATGAACTCAATGCCCTGTGGCAACAGCGTTTGCCCTACCACGACGAGCAAAGCCTGCTGGTGCCATTGCAACGGTTCCTGCAATCGCTCCAATACCGGCGCGACGCATTGCTGCCGATGGATGTCGCCCAGCCGCTGAGCTTGGACACTTTGTATTACCAACTGCTTCCCTCCGGCCCTGTACGGGCACGTCGGGTCGAAGCTCGGCCTGCGCCGCAAACCCCGGTCAACAAACCGTTCTACGACGTGCAGGCGATTGTCGGCAAAGCCGCACCGGGACAGGTGCAGGTCACGTTGTATTGCAATCAGCGGGAGTTTTCAGAGTTGGAGCATGGCGACCAACTGTTCAGCGTGGTCGCCCGGGAAATCGTCGAGCAACGCCGTGAAACCGAACGCTATCGCTGTTACATCACCGACCTGGACCTGTCGGGCCTGCTCGGTGATGGGCAGAACTCAAGCAATCTGTATTTGCGCTACAAGGCCGACCTGGAACGCGCACTGAACGAGGCGCTCGAGCAGGTCTGAGGGGACGTCATTCCGGGAAGGCGCCGCCATTGGCAGGCTGCGATTCGACTTCCAGCAGAGTCAGTTTGAGGGTCTTGCCACCCGGAGCCGGCCAGTCGATATGCTGGCCAACCTTCAGGCCGAGCAGTGCGCTGCCCACCGGCGCCAGAATGGAAATCTTGCCTTCGTCGGCATTGGCGTCCTTCGGGTAAACCAGCGTCAGGTGATAGTCCTTGCCACTGATTTCTTCACGGCAATGCACACGGGAGTTCATGGTCACGACATCGGCTGGCACCTCTTCGTGACCGACCAGGGTATCGGCGCGGTCCAGTTCGGTTTGCAGCGCGATAACGCCCGGCAGCGTGTCATCCAGGCTGTCGATCAGGCGTTCCAGACGTTGAACGTCCAGACGGGTAAGGGTGATTGAAGGTGCGGTCATGATTTGGGCAGACTCCTTTCTTCTGCACAGAAAAAGCAAAACCCCGCCAGAAAAAGGCGGGGTTTTCACGAGCCTCGATGGGTTGAGGCGTAACCGGACACTATCACAGCTCAATAAATATACAAGTCAGGCGCGACGACACACTTTTTGTATCGCGCTACGGCTTCAGGCGGAGGTTTTGCGCTCTGTGGCCTGGGTACAGATGACACGGCGCCGATCGTCATCGGCCGAGCGCCATTCGCGGATGTCTTCGACATGGCGAAAACACCCAAGGCAAACCTTCTGCTCATCCAGGCGACACACACCGCTGCACGGCGAAGGGACCGCCGGGCTGACATTGCTGTAGAGCGGTTTGGGCGGACGAACGGGCGCAGGCTGGGTCACGATCTCACAGACCTTCGAATTCGAGTTCGACGCCAGCTTGCTGCTTGACGATGCGCTCAAGCATCTCGCCCAATTGCTCTTCGCTCTTGTCGCACATCCAGCGCTCGCTCTCTTCGTCGTAATCAAAGTGGAACCCGCCGGACACCGCCGCCAGCCACAACTGCCGCAGTGGCTCCTGACGGCTGAAGATCAACTGGCTGCCATTTTCGAACTTGACGGTGAGCACACCGGCGGAGCTCTCCAGATCAATATCCAGGTCACTTTCGTCAAAAACATCCTCCAGCGTCTGCTGGGTGGCATCGACCAGATCGTGGAAACGGGCTTCAGTCAAACTCATTGCGGGAACCTCAAAAAGTGTCTACTCACGCTCAAGCGCCGCAAGATACGGGCGAGCCCCGGTGATTGCAAAGGATAACGACCAAGGACCGATATAGGTACATCAAACGCTGTACCTGTGGGAGCGGGCCTTTGTGGTGAGGGGATTTATCCCCGTTGGGTTGCGAAGCAGCCCCAGCAGTTCAAGGTTAAACGGGATTGCTTGCGACTGCTGCGCAGCCGAACGGGGATAAATCCCCTCACCACAAGCCCCGCCGGACGGGAGCCCCGTCGCATAGGCAAGCTGCCGGGTGGCCGGTATACTCCGGCGCAATTAATGCATTTTCAAGGATTTCGCCATGAAGCGCCTGATCTCTTCCCTTGCTGCGCTCGCTTCGCTCGTCGCTTTTACCTGCTTATTATCGGCCTGTGGGCAAAAAGGCCCACTGTACCTGCCCGATGACAGCCAGGACCCTGCAGAGCAGGCCAAGTCGTCGCAAAAACAGCCTGCATCCAAATCGCACAAGCACGACGTCTACTAAGGGAACGCCATGGACGCTTTTAACTACCGTGGCGGGGAGCTGTTCGCGGAAGGTGTTGCCCTGTCCGCCATCGCTCAACGCTTTGGCACACCGACCTACGTCTACTCCCGCGCCCACATCGAAGCCCAATACCTGGCTTACGCCGATGCGCTGGCCGGAATGCCGCACCTGGTCTGCTTTGCGGTCAAGGCCAACTCCAACCTGGGTGTACTGAATGTCCTGGCGCGTCTTGGCGCCGGTTTCGACATCGTCTCCCGTGGTGAGCTGGAACGTGTACTGGCCGCTGGCGGCAGCGCCGACAAGATCGTGTTCTCCGGTGTCGGCAAGACCCGTGACGACATGCGTCGCGCGCTGGAGGTCGGCGTGCACTGCTTCAACGTCGAATCCACCGATGAGCTGGAACGTCTGCAAGTCGTCGCCGCCGAGCTGGGCGTTCGCGCGCCGATCTCGCTGCGCGTGAACCCGGATGTCGACGCCGGCACCCACCCGTACATTTCCACCGGTCTTAAAGAGAACAAGTTCGGCATCGCCATCGCCGATGCCGAAGACGTGTACATCCGTGCCGCCCAACTGCCTAACCTGGAAGTCGTCGGCGTCGATTGCCACATCGGTTCGCAACTGACCACCCTGGCGCCATTCATCGATGCCCTCGACCGCCTGCTGTGCCTGGTCGACCGCCTCGGCGATTGCGGCATTTACCTGCGCCACATCGATCTCGGTGGTGGCCTGGGCGTGCGTTATCGCGATGAAGAGCCGCCATTGGCTGCCGACTACATCAAAGCCGTGCGCGAGCGTCTTGACGGTCGTGACCTGGCGCTGGTGTTCGAGCCGGGCCGCTTTATCGTCGCCAACGCCGGCGTGTTGCTGACCCAGGTCGAGTACCTCAAGCACACCGAACACAAAGACTTCGCCATCGTCGACGCGGCCATGAACGACCTGATCCGCCCGGCGCTGTACCAGGCCTGGATGGACGTCACCGCCGTGCGCCCGCGCAATACCGCTGCCCGTGCCTACGACATCGTCGGGCCGATCTGCGAGACCGGCGACTTCCTGGCCAAGGACCGTCAGCTGGCCCTGGAAGAAGGCGATCTGCTGGCCGTGCATTCGGCCGGTGCCTACGGGTTTGTCATGAGTTCCAACTACAACACTCGCGGTCGTGCCGCTGAAGTGTTGGTGGACGGTGATCAAGCATTTGAAGTGCGTCGCCGTGAGACGGTAGCCGAGTTGTTTGCTGGCGAAAGCCTGCTGCCGGAGTAAAACCATGCTGCTGCGTTTTACCAAGATGCACGGCCTGGGCAATGACTTCATGGTCCTTGACCTGGTCAGCCAGCACGCGCACATCCTGCCCAAACACGCAAAGCTTTGGGGCGATCGGCATACAGGTATCGGTTTCGACCAGTTGCTGATCGTCGAAGCGCCCAGCAACCCGGATGTGGATTTCCGCTATCGGATCTTCAACGCCGACGGCTCCGAAGTGGAACAGTGCGGCAACGGTGCACGCTGCTTCGCGCGCTTCGTGCTCGACAAGCGCCTGACCGCGAAACGGCTGATCCGCGTCGAGACCAAAAGTGGCATCATCGAACTGGATATCCGCAGCGACGGGCAGATCGGTGTCAACATGGGCGCACCGCGCCTGGTGCCGGCCGACATTCCGTTCGACGCGCCGGAACAGGCCCTGAGTTATCAGGTTGACGTCGACGGCACTGCGGTCGAACTGGCCGCCGTGTCCATGGGCAACCCCCATGCCGTGCTACGGGTCAGCGATATCAACAACGCACCGGTGCATGAACTGGGGCCGAAAATCGAAAACCATCCGCGCTTCCCGGCGCGGGTCAATGTCGGTTTTCTCCAGGTCATCGACCGCAACCGTGCGCAGCTGCGCGTCTGGGAACGCGGGGCCGGGGAAACCCAGGCGTGCGGAACCGGCGCTTGCGCTGCCGCAGTGGCCGCGATCAGCCAGGGGTGGATGGATTCGCCGCTATTGATCGACCTGCCCGGCGGGCGTTTGTCCATTGAATGGGCAGGCCCTGGCCAACCGGTCATGATGACCGGCCCGGCAGTGCGTGTTTATGAAGGACAAGTGCGTCTTTGAGAGAGTCAAATCCATGAAAGATAAGCCCCAGGTTCCCGCCCTACAGCCCGACGAATCCCCTTCCGAAAGCCTTGAGGCGGCGGCGATTGCCGCGTACCTGGAGGCTCATCCGGATTTCTTCGTCGAGCATGAAGAACTGCTCGCAACCTTGCGCATTCCGCACCAGCGTGGCGACACCATTTCGCTGGTCGAACGCCAGATGACCCTCCTGCGCGACCGCAATATCGAGTTGCGTCATCGCCTCTCGCACTTGATGGACGTGGCCCGCGACAACGACCGCCTCTTCGACAAGACCCGCCGCCTGATTCTCGCGCTGATGGACGCCACCAGCCTGGAAGATGTGGTGATCAGCGTCGAAGACAGTCTGCGCCAGGACTTCCAGGTACCCTTCGTCAGCTTGATCCTGTTGGGTGACAACCCGATGCCGGTGGGCCGCTGGGTGACCCATGCCGACGCGCAAACGGCCATCGGCGGCTTGCTCTCCGAAGACAAAAGCGTCAGCGGCAGCCTGCGTGAACACGAACTGGACTTCCTGTTTGGCGAAGAACAGCGCAAGCAGATTGGTTCCACCGCCGTCGTCGCCATCAGCTACCAGGGCATCCACGGCGTCCTGGCCATCGCCAGCCGCGACCCGCAGCACTACAAGAGCTCGGTGGGCACGCTGTTCCTCAGCTACATCGCCGAAGTGATGGGCCGTGTGCTGCCGCGGGTCAACAGTTCCCTGCGCTCGGTACGCTGACCATGGAACGGCAACTGGACGCTTACTGCGAACACTTGCGCAGTGAGCGACAGGTGTCGCCTCATACGCTGTACGCCTACCGCCGCGACCTCGACAAAGTGCTGGGCTGGTGCGTCAAACAGAACATCAGCAGTTGGGCAGCCCTGGACATCCAGCGCCTGCGCAGCCTGGTCGCACGCCTGCATTCACAGGGTCAATCGTCCCGCAGCCTGGCGCGGTTGCTGTCGGCAGTGCGTGGGCTCTATCACTACCTCAACCGTGAAGGCCTTTGCGATCACGACCCGGCCAATGGCCTGGCGCCGCCGAAGGGCGAACGTCGGCTGCCAAAAACCCTCGACACCGACCGCGCGCTGCAACTGCTTGAGGGTGCGGTGGAGGATGATTTTCTGGCGCGTCGGGATCAGGCGATTCTGGAGCTGTTCTATTCCTCAGGTTTGCGCCTTTCGGAACTGACCGGACTCAACCTGGATCAGCTGGACCTGGCCGATGGCATGGTGCAAGTGCTCGGCAAGGGCAGCAAGACCCGACTGCTGCCGGTCGGCAAGAAAGCACGCGAAGCGCTGGAGTTGTGGCTGCCGCTACGGGCCATGACCAACCCGGCGGACGACGCGGTGTTTGTCAGCCAGCAAGGCCGACGCCTCGGCCCACGGGCGATTCAAGTGCGGGTTAAGGCCGCTGGCGAGCGCGAACTGGGACAGAACCTGCATCCGCACATGCTGCGGCACTCCTTCGCCAGCCATTTGCTGGAGTCCTCCCAGGACTTGCGGGCGGTTCAGGAATTGCTCGGCCACTCGGACATCAAAACCACCCAGATCTACACCCACCTGGACTTCCAGCACCTGGCGACGGTGTACGACAGCGCCCATCCAAGGGCCAAACGCATCAAAGGCGATGAGTCATGAGAATCCAATTGATCACCTTCGACCTTGACGACACCCTATGGGACACCGCCCCGGTGATCGTCAGCGCCGAAGCCGTATTGCGTGAATGGCTGACCGAGCATGCACCGAATCTGGGCGCCGTGCCGGTGGAGCATTTGTGGGCGATTCGCGAGCGGATCCTCAGCAGCGAACCAAGCCTCAAGCACCGCATCAGCGCCCTGCGCCGCCGAGTCTTGTTCCACGCGCTGGAAGAGGCCGGTTACGACCAGGGTCAGGCCTCAGACCTGGCCGATCAGAGTTTTGAGGTGTTTCTGCATGCCCGGCATCAACTGGAAATCTTCCCGGACGTGCAACCGACCCTGGAGACACTGGCCAATCACTACGCCCTCGGCGTGGTCACCAACGGCAATGCCGATGTGCGCAGATTAGGGCTGGCGGATTACTTCAAGTTTGCCTTGTGCGCCGAAGACATCGGCATCGGCAAGCCGGATGCGCGACTGTTTCATGAGGCGTTGCAACGGGGTGGTGCGACGGCTGAAACAGCCGTGCATATCGGCGATCATCCGGGTGACGACATTGCCGGCGCCCAGCAGGCGGGATTGCGGGCGATCTGGTTTAACCCGGCGGGCAAGGTGTGGGAAGCGCAGAAGGCGCCGGATGCCGAGATTCGTAGTCTGACCGAGTTGCCAGCGTTGTTGGCTCGCTGGAATGCGGCTTCGGCCTGACAAAAAACCTGTAGGAGCCGAGCTTGCTCGCGATGAGGCCGTCACATTCAAAATTGATGTTGGCTGACACACCGCCATCGCGAGCAAGCTCAGCTCCTACAGGGATGGCGTCAACCTGAACCTTTTGTTTCACCCATGAAAAAGCCCGCAGCGACGGCGGGCTTTTTCAGCAAGCAAGCTGCAGGCGCTTAGATAGGCCGGCTACCGTACTTGTTGTCAGGCTTCTTGGGAGGATCGGCGACCACATTGGCCTCCACTTCCTGCACCTTTCCGCCTTTGGAGAGAAACTCCTCCATAGCGCGTGCCAGAGCATCACGCTCCTTGTTTTTCGCTTCGACGCTCGGCAGCTCATCGACCGATACCGCTGCCTTGGCTTTGCCTTTGGCGGTCGGAACGGGCGCTTCACCGCCATCGTCGTCAGCAACGTCTTCCGCTGCAGTTTCCAGACCTTCTTCGGTTTCGTCGTCGCCTACTTCGAGGTCGTCGTTTTCCAGATCATCGTCGCTCATGTTCTACCTCATGACTGCGAAAAGCAGATTAGTTATAGCCCAGCTTCGCCATCTGTCGAAGGCCGCCGGAAAAAATTCTACAACCGCTGGTAACCACGGTTTATGCCCCTTCACCGTAGACGGTGGCGAGGACTTTACGAGCACCGCCATTATCACGGTGCTCGCCCAGATAAACGCCTTGCCAGGTTCCCAGCGCCAGTCGGCCTGCCGAAATCGGCAAACTGAGCTGACAGCCAAGTACGCTGGCCTTGAAGTGCGCCGGGAGGTCGTCCAGGCCTTCGTCGTGATGCTCATAGCCGTCTGCTCCTTGTGGGATCAGACGATTGAAAAATCGTTCGAAGTCGCGACGTACCGCCGGATCGGCGTTCTCGTTGATGGTCAACGACGCCGAGGTATGCTGCAGCCACAAATGCAACAGACCGACCCGACATGCCTTGATTTCAGGCAGGCCGGCGAGTAACTCGTCCGTTACCAGATGAAAGCCCCGGGGCCTCGCCCGCAGGGTAATCAGAGTCTGTTGCCACATACAGTTCTCCGCACGTTCGGGGCGCATTCTAGCGCGCTCTGGGAAAAAACAAAGGCCCTAATATTCCTTCAATCATGTAAGCCATTGGCCGCAGAAAAACGCTCGTCGTAAACGCCACTAAACGTGTACGAAAAAACCTTTCAGCAGTTCCTTCACTGACAAACTCCAGACAAAAAAATGCCCGGCAAGCCGGGCAAGTTTTTTTGCGCGCGTACTTACAAGTTGTAGCCGCGTTCGTTGTGGAGGGCCAGATCGATGCCGACCGCCTCTTCTTCCTCAGTGATACGCAGACCCATGACGGCGTCCAGGACCTTGAGGATGATGTAGGTGACGATCGCGGTGTAGATCACCGTGAAGCCCACGCCTTTCATCTGAATCCAGACTTGTGCACCGATGTCGGTGACGGTGCCAAAGCCACCCAGGGCCGGTGCAGCGAACACACCCGTCAGGATCGCGCCGAGAATACCGCCGATACCGTGCACACCGAAGGCGTCCAGGGAGTCGTCATAACCGAGTTTGCGTTTCAGGGTGGTGGCGCAGAAGAAGCACACCACGCCGGCTGCCAGGCCGATGACCAGAGCGCCCATCGGGCCTACGGTGCCAGCGGCTGGTGTGATTGCAACCAGACCGGCCACAACACCCGAAGCGATACCCAGAGCACTTGGTTTACCGTGAGTGATCCACTCAGCGAACATCCAACCCAATGCAGCGGCGGCGGTTGCGATCTGGGTCACCAGCATCGCCATACCCGCAGTGCCGTTGGCCGCCGCAGCGGAACCGGCGTTGAAGCCGAACCAGCCGACCCACAGCATGGCAGCGCCCATCAGGGTGTAACCAAGGTTGTGCGGCGCCATTGGGGTAGTCGGGAAGCCTTTGCGTTTGCCCAATACCAGGCAGGCAATCAGACCGGCCACACCGGCGTTGATGTGCACCACGGTGCCGCCGGCGAAGTCCAGCACGCCCCAGTCCCACATCAGGCCGCCGTTACCGGACCAGACCATGTGCGCAATCGGCGCATAAACCAGGGTGAACCAGACGCCCATGAAGATCAGCATCGCGGAGAACTTCATCCGCTCGGCGAAGGCACCGACGATCAGCGCAGGGGTGATGATGGCGAAGGTCATCTGGAAGGTGATGAACACCGCCTCAGGGAACAGCGCCGCGGGACCGGTCAGGCTCGATGGCGTGACACCGGCGAGGAATGCCTTGCCCATGCCGCCGAAGAATGAGTTGAAGTTGACGACGCCCTGTTCCATGCCGGTGGTGTCGAACGCGATGCTGTAGCCATAAATGACCCACAGAATGCTGATCAGACCGGTAATGGCGAAGCACTGCATCATCACGGAAAGAATGTTTTTGGAGCGAACCATGCCGCCGTAGAACAGCGCGAGGCCGGGAATGGTCATGAACAGCACGAGGGCTGTCGAGGTCATCATCCAGGCGGTGTCGCCGGAGTTGAGGACGGGGGCCGCCACTTCGTCTGCCGCCATAGCCAGGCTGGGCATTACGAGGGACAACAGGGCTCCTAGCCCTGCGAATTTACGCAGAGTCATATTGTTTTCTCCTGGGGCGTTGGGTGTGTGGCGGCTTAGATTGCGTCGGTATCGGTTTCGCCGGTACGGATGCGAATCGCCTGTTCCAGATTGACCACGAAGATCTTGCCGTCACCGATCTTGCCGGTGTTGGCAGCCTTGGTTATCGCCTCGATAACCCGGTCAAGATCCTTGTCGTCAATGGCGACATCAATCTTCACCTTTGGCAGGAAATCGACCACGTATTCCGCGCCGCGATACAGCTCGGTGTGACCCTTCTGCCGACCGAAGCCTTTGACTTCAGTAACGGTAATGCCCTGTACGCCAATCTCGGACAGCGACTCGCGTACGTCGTCCAGTTTGAACGGCTTGATGATGGCAGTGACTAGCTTCATGAAAACTCTCTCCCGAATTTGGTGGACTTGCCCCAGGAAAACAAACCCGACTCAAGTCTAAGCGCAGTGCCTGGCTTTGTAACGCATCGTCGGCCTTACCTGCCCGTCCGACGCCTGCTAACCACTCCGCACGAAACACTTTCCCCCCGTTCCGCTTGGCGCACTGCATTCGTCACAGCGACTGCATCAGTGCATGGGTCACTACCGACTAAGCAGAAAGCTTGCCATCTCGCCAAAACCCACTGATTTCAAGCCCTTGGCCGCTGCCGCAAACTACTTCGCTGCAATGACCCGACTGATACGCACAACAACAGTGCATTGCCGTCCGTCCGCATGCGCGAAAAGCGTGCAGCCCTGACTGCGAGATTGACTATCGACAGTGCGTGATACACTGCCCGCCATTGTTGACAGGACATTTCCCATGCTCGCCCCCAAAGACTTCCTCGATGCCCTGAGCGGCACCGCCTCCCGCCTCTTCAACGGCGACACCCCACTGCCGAAAAGCGAAATCGAAAGCCAGTTCAAGGCCCTGTTGCAGAGCGGCTTCAGCAAGCTGGATCTGGTGAGCCGGGAAGAATTCGATAGCCAGATGGTTGTGCTGGCACGGACGCGGGCACGGCTGGAAAGTCTTGAGGCGAAAGTGGCGGAGTTGGAAGCGAAGCTCAATCCACCGACCGAATAACACCACCGCTCAACTGTGGGAGCGAGCTTGCTCGCGATAAGGGTCGCCTCAGTCTTCCAGCCATCCCACACTGGACCGACCACTCCTGTAGGAGCTGCCGAAGGCTGCGATCTTTTGATCTTCCGCCCCGCCACTATCTCGGCAACGTCCTACAAAGATCACACCGCCGTCCGATTGCGCCACAAAGCCCCGGTTCCTAAGCTCACCCAATGCTGAATGTTCAGCACTGGGTTTGGCGACCCGGATAGCATGTGACGCACCGCAACCACGTTCGACTCTGGGCATTATTCCCCTCTCGAATTATGGCGGCTGGGCGTGGGAGACCTTCGGGTCTGCCGGTTTTTCGCATGCACCGGTTCGCCAACCCGCGCACAGCTGCCACCCTTTTCGTTTGGCGACGATCAGCGGCAGTTTCCTTCATGCGAGTTTGAGTGATGCTCTATGGACGACAACTATCTGATCCCACACACCTTCACCCGCCACAAACTCCACCTCCACGCCCTCCTCCTGGAAAACCAGGCCTGGTTCAGCGCACGCGAACTCGGCCGATTGCTCAGACTATTCCTCGACGAACGAGCACTACGCAAACTCGATTCCGACCAGCGCCAATCTGTGCGAATGCTCATCCACGGCACGGTAGAAGACACACTGCTGATCAGCGAATCCGGCGTCTATGCATTACTGGTCTACCACTACTGCCCCGAATACCGAGGCCTGCGCGAATGGCTGACCCACGACGTAGTGCCAGCCCTCAGAGATGCCCAACAGCCAACGTCAACCGAACGCCCGATCCTGAGCCTGTTGAACTGGCCAGAGATGTCGCTGAGTTTGCTGCACTGGAATAACCAACCGTGGATTCGCTTGCAGGATGTTCCGCACATGCTGGCGGATAGTGAACGGCCGCAGCCTGCGGCCAATGCACCGTGGTGGAAGCGTGCTTCCCGAATACTCCAGGCATTCTGAACGACAAAAAAACCCCACGTTATAGCGTGGGGTTCGTTCAGGAATTGAGGATCAGGCGCAGTGCGGAAGCCGCTCAACCTGATCCCGGATCGCGGCCCCTCGCTCAATCTCGGCTTTGCGCAAATCGTAAGTCGATTGCAGGTTCAGCCAAAATTCCGGGGTCGTGTCCAGACAGATAGATAGCCTTAGAGCCATATCAGCGCTGACACCCCGACGCTGGAGCACGATGTC
The DNA here is from genome assembly GCF_054898165.1 of Pseudomonas sp. Hz4. Classification (NCBI taxonomy): domain Bacteria; kingdom Pseudomonadati; phylum Pseudomonadota; class Gammaproteobacteria; order Pseudomonadales; family Pseudomonadaceae; genus Pseudomonas; species Pseudomonas sp. Hz4. Next base: position 5,927,772 of record NZ_CM142719.1, read on the forward strand.
GTTCACCGTTGGTGTCGAAACGCTCAATGCTCTAGCCAAGGCTGCCGCCGTAAGGCTCAGAGGCTCCAGGTATTCCTCTTTGAGGATCTCGCCGGGGTGAACCGGGCGCATACCATTCTTAGTCATTACTCACCTCAGTGATAATCGACGATTTCGACATTCTCTGGCCCGTTAAGACCCCAAACAAAGCAAATTCGCCATTGAGCGTTGATACGGATGCTGTGCTGACCTTTTCGGTTTCCCCCCAATGCCTCCAAGCGATTACCCGGCGGTGATCGAAGGTCAATCAGTACGGCAGCAGCATCAAGCATCGTCAGCTTTCGTTCCACGACACTCAGAATGGCTGACCACATACGGGTCTTACCATTGCGAAACAGGTACTCGGTCTCAGAACACTTAAAGCTAACGATCATAATTTAAAGCTTAACGTTATGCATTAATCTTGAGTGTATAACCTGAATTCACTTATGCAAATGCGCCAATGCGACTCTTGGCCATCCCTTCAAAGCTTTAGGAAAAGGACTACCAAGGGCCTTCAGAACTCCTTCCAAACCAAGACGCTTCCTACAAAAAGGAGCACCAATTCTCATTGCATCACTACCGCGCTCACCTCTTAAGCTGACCGACCTGTAAAACCATCTTCAATCCAAAAGAGATCGCTATGAAACCCGGAAAACGAAAAGCCAAACTGCTACTCATCGCTGGATATCATGCAGAGGCACTCCGGCTGGCCGGGAACGTATCAGCCACTCAACGTCGCTTTTTTGAGGTTGCTGCGGCTCGCGGTAAAGAATTGGAGCCAAGCGGCTGGCTCGCCGGTTACAGAGCACCCGCTACGCCTGATTCGACAACAAAAGGTGAACAACCTCAGCACCATGAGTGTATTCACTAAGGACGCAGGCCTTGGCCCCCCCGAAATCTGCACACAAAAAACCGCTTCCTCAAGGCGGTTTTTTTTCGCCTTCGATTCAGCTTTCGCCACCGTCCTTCATAGATCCAGGCAACGTCCTACAACAACCTCATCCCGCGACTGATTACGTCGCAAATCCCCACTCCCTTACGCTTCACCCATCAGAAAGACACTCGCAACATCCTGCGAAAATTTGGCGCCTGCGCCATTACGCGCCCCGACTACCCTTCAAAAAACCGCAGGAAGCGGTTCCCGTAAAGCTCAAGGAACGACTATGTCACTCTCCATCGTTCACAGCCGCGCCCAGATTGGTGTGGATGCGCCTGCCGTTACCGTTGAAGTCCATCTGGCCAACGGATTGCCATCGCTGACGATGGTTGGTTTGCCGGAAGCGGCGGTGAAGGAAAGCAAGGACCGGGTGCGCAGTGCGATCATCAATTCGGGCCTGCAATTTCCGGCGCGGCGAATCACGTTGAATCTGGCCCCTGCGGATTTGCCAAAAGACGGCGGACGCTTTGATCTGGCGATTGCCTTGGGCATTCTGTCAGCCAGCGTGCAGGTGCCGACGTTGACGCTCGATGACATCGAATGCCTGGGAGAACTGGCATTGTCAGGCGCGGTGCGTGCCGTGCGGGGCGTGCTGCCGGCGGCACTGGCTGCGCGCAAGGCCGGGCGTTCGCTGATGGTGCCGAGGGCGAATGCCGAGGAAGCCTGCCTCGCGTCCGGGCTGAAGGTATTTGCTGTCGATCACTTGCTGGAAGCGGTCGCGCATTTCAATGGTCACACGCCGGTCGATCCCTATATCTCCAATGGCTTGCTCTACGCCAACAAACCCTATCCCGACCTGAATGAAGTGCAGGGGCAAATCTCGGCCAAGCGTGCCTTGCTGATTGCCGCAGCTGGAGCGCATAACCTGCTTAGGTTATGGAACAATAACCCCAATGATTTTTAAGCGAAGCCACTTCGCACTGCCTATAAGAATTTCGCCCACGCAAAGCGTCCCCCTGCCCTCCAAAACACGGACAAACCGAACATGCAGCCGGGCTATGTGACGTAAGGAAAATATGCGGCACTGAATCGCGACAAGGTGAGGTTGAAGCGCGCTCTCGATAGAAGACTCACCCAGCACCAAAGGACTGTCATCCTGCGGGTTGGCTACTACAGATGCTGGGTGAGCAGCCAAATTCTATCACCCGCAATGTTTGATCAAGGAGGATAGATTTCAGATCTTTGGCAGATATAAACGGAGAGCTATCAAGATAGCTCTGCACGGGCTGACATACGGCGCGGAAACCTTACATTCTCTTTAGTATGCCGTGCTCTTCCATAAACTCAGAGAATTGCGTCCAGGTGAGATTGTATTTATTTACATGATTGCCTGATGGAAGCCATTCGATGTTGCCTTGGCTTATGAGAATAGTGCCGAGCTTGCCACCATCCTTTTTCACTTCAACTTCTACGTCCTGACGCTGCACCAGCATAGATTGAAGATTGATTTTTACTTCGTGAGCCATGGCGCCTTCCCTTGCATGCTTGTGACGTTTCGGTGGTAGCAAGCTTAGAAGAGGGTTCAGTATTCGCAAATCTTGGCGCTAGGGCACAGCGGTTAAGACCAGATTATAAATGAGAACCGATCCTATCGGCAGAATACCAAATATCCGAGCTTTGGGGTGGCTCACTAGCTACCCCTGACTCAGAGACGGAAGAGGCACTAGAACGCCTCAGATAGCCTGAAACCGCCTAGAAAAGACGGTTCTTAAGAGAGTCCTACCTTATGCTTCTACCTTCATAGCTCGTTGCACTGTACTCAGTGATACACCAAGGCTTTCAGCCGTCTTCCTGAAGCTCAAGCCACTCCCTACAGCAGCACGTATCTGGGCATCATCAACCGATTTAGCCCGACCTTTGTAAACGCCAGCTATTTTCGCCTTGGCTATACCTTCGCGTTGACGTTCTTTGATCATCGAACGCTCAAACTCAGCTACTGCGCCCATCATCTGGAGCATGAGGTTCTGATACTTATCGTCAGCCCCAGTGAAGGTTAATTTCTCCTTGTGGAATTGGACGGCTACTCCCTTCGCAGTGAAGTCCTCTACCAAGCCCAAGAGGTCAGACAGGCTACGTGCCAGCCTGTCAATGGAGTGGACGTGTACGGTGTCACCCTTACGAACGAAGCGCAGCATTTCTTGCAAAGCAGGACGCTCAGTGGTTGCGCCGCTTACCTTGTCAGTGAATGTCTCGTCTAACGTCAAACCGTCCAACTGACGAGCTGTGTTCTGATCAACCGATGAAACCCGGACGTAACCTACATTAGCCATTTCCCTTCCCCTGTATTCATTTGCCTCTAGATGTAGCCATTGTCTATGTATTCATTCCTCAATACAACCCTATTGAATACACTTTTATAGTCTTGATCGTATTCACCGACGAGTGGTCAGTAGGGTGTAGCCTATTGAATACGACATTAGGGCTTCGGGATTAGCTTTGAATGGTGATGGCTAAGGGCTATAGTCGAAAAGCCACAATTGGTGGCGGAAGAACTAGGGACAGCTCATGGCAATTTACAAAAACCGCAGTGCACTAACCCATACCGAAGACAAGGCATTTGATGGCACGCATTCGCCTGGAGTCGCAGCTCCTCATCCTGGGATCTATAAGTGCACGGGTTGTGGAGATGAGATCGCAATAGCTGGAGGGCATATCCTGCCGCCCCAGAACCACAGGCAACACTCGACCAATGCCAAAATCGCATGGCAATTACTGGTTTACCCAGTCCAGCAAAAATAAAGCTCGATCTAGACCGGCCTAGCGTTTTTGAATGTGGGATTCAAAGCCCTGCGAACAATTCTTCGAGGTCGGTCTTCAGTGCGACTGCCAAAGTCTGGATCGCGTCTAAGCTTGGGTTTGCTCCACCTGTCTCAATACGGCTCATGTAGGTTCTGGCGAACCCACACCTATCCGCGAAAGCTTCTTGAGTCATGCCGGTAGCAAGACGAAGCTCACGAATTCGATTGCCGAAGCGTTGACGTAGGGAGGGAGAAGGCATTCCCGCATGTTGGGCTGATGTGCTCTAATCGTGAACACACTAATCGTGACATTGGCTGAGCAGACGACCTGCCAATCTGTCTCATCAGCACACAAGGAGAAACGGGGAATGAAGGATGGAATTATTAGGCTCAACGATTACCTTTGTTACTTTGCCATCGTGGCTGTTGCGTTCGCGGGTTACTCAATCTATGGCGAATGGGGGGCCATCGGTGGGTTCATAGCAGGGGCGGTGATGGCCGGGTTCTGGCTTGTCCTCAGCGGAATTTATGACGAGCTGAAGAAAATTACTGCATCGAAGGGATTGCGTTAGTCAAGACACAAGGAATTGATTGATGGACAGTCAAGAAATTGAGCTTCGGCAAGACTCTGCAATGCTGCTTCGCACAGATATGCGTTCGAAGAAGATCAACCTCAAGGAAGCCAATGCAAAACGTCGTGAAATCACCAGCACTGTAGCGGCGGTAGGTGAAGAGCTGAAGTATGCGACCAGTCGTTTAGCTGAGCTTCAGTCTGGGAGAGGAAAGACGCTTGCTTCAGCACCTGACATAGAGGTTTTTGAATTTTGGCTGAGCATTCCCGGTTACAAAGGGAGTATTCAGAAGGCAAAAGCCGAAATGATAATGCATGGCAGTCTGCAACATGTCAGCAACGTCAGCAGTACCAGCAAGAGTGGGTTAGGTGGCGGCATTGTCGGCGGCCTGATTTTTGGGCCATTGGGGGCTGCCGCTGGTGTGTTGGCGACACGGAAAAGTAAAGTTAGTACCCATGTCCAACAGGTAGACACGCGACAAGTGGAATTGCAAATCTCGGGGCCTGGCTATGCTTGGTCCGTCTTGGCTCACTCGGGTTATGCTGACAGATTCAGGGAACTGAGAGACTTGATAAATGCTTACGGGTCATCTCCCAAAAACATTCAAGACTCCCTTCGCGAACAAACCACAACTGTAAATCTTCTACAAGAAAAGTCGGCCAAACAAAAAGCATATCTTCAACTCGCTGCCAAGGAAGCTGAAGAGCGAAGCGTTGCTTATGAAATAACGAAAAAAGAGTTCACAACTACCCGATTACCGCTCCTTACGGATTTGAAATTCAGATGGCAATGTCTATCCGATTTCTGGCAATGGTTGGCAGTGATAGGTGGCCCCGTCTTATTGACTATACTCGCCGGGGCAACTACGTATGCTCGCATGGCGGCTCAACCATGGCTTAGTCAAGCAATTGCTCTAGCTGTGGCGGATGTCGTGCTTTGGTGCGCTTTGTTCATATTCTATTTGATTCGCTACCGTATTTAACTACTCACAATGGGTGGAGAAGGGATTGAGCATAAGTGAGTGCATATCCCTCTACGAATGCAGGAAATGCCTCTGAGTCCCATGGCCCACCAACCGCCTCGCCATTAACGAATACAGCACCGTTGATCCAGCTCCGAGACATTGCAGTAAGCCCGTGAAACAAGCCTACAGCCTCGTTAGGAGTGACCTCAGATTCTATCTGCACTGACCAACGCCCGGTGTGCTCCAGGTACTGCCATTGCTTTCTAAGCGGTGAGAACAAGTCGATAGAAGGTTTGGTGTTGCTATCCGAGCTATCTACTGAAGCCTTCAGAATGAACCAATAGAAATACGTCATTGGTTGCGGCCTTGTAGCAATTTGAGTCTTGTATCTAGAATACTAATGTGTGATTCCATGTCGGAATTAATCCTATCTTGCCGATCAGCATTATTATTAACCTTTGACTCTGTATAACTCACAAGTGAATCCATTCTTTGACGTATAGCATCATCACTGCTGCGATCAACCTTCATTGTGAGCAATGCAAAGGTCAGTAATGAAATACAGATAGCACTGACAAGTCCGAACGCCAATAGGGCAACAATTACTACGTTATTCAATCCTCAATACCTTCTTATTTATTGTAATTTCAAACTATTGACGATTATATGTGCATTTCTAGCGCGGAAACCGTCCGTGCTTGACTAATATAAAATTGACGTCAATAAACATGGCATGTTGAGAGATGAAGGGAGGGTGTCAGTCTCCCTATCTCAGTTACTTAACTACCTGCTTAATCCTGTTTAGGATACTTTTTCAAAAGAATCTCTTTCGTGTGGTCCACGTATTCTGCGGGCTTGCTCGCTTCAAGAAGCATATCTACGTAGGTTTGGATTTCCTCATCTGACAGCTTAGGCTTTGCAGAAACTTCGGGTTCAACAGGCTTTATGGACTTTGCAGTCTTGCTGAAATACTGGGCGCTTAGAAGTTTCTCTTCGCGGGTCTTTGGAAATAGAACGTTCTTCATCATATTGTAGCTCCGTACTTATTAGATTAATTGGTGTTGAGGTTTTGGAATACTTCCTGAGCTTCAGCCAAAGCAGAGGCCATTTCCTTCTCTTCTTTTACTTGAAGAGCCTTGGCTTCTTTCGCCTTCTTTTGATCGAACAACTGCTGAGCCAGGAGATTTATGTTACGTTCCTTGTCTGCTTCCAGTTCAAGTTCGTATTGCGCTTTCACCTCTTGTTCAATTCGCTGAAGCTCTTCTTCCAGATTTTCTTTCTCAAAACATACGAGCAAGTATCCGTTCAGGTTTTGAGGAGTTCGGAACTGACTGAGCTTTCGTCCTTTGGTAGCCATTTCCATAACCTTTGGAATTGCAAGGGATACAGGCTCGTGAATAGTTTCCAATGCTGCGGCTGAGCTTTTGAAGCTGAAGATGGCGTTCTTCAGTCGTTTATCAAATACGTCTTGATCGAACTGGAAGCTAGACAGACTTACGTGCTCTTTGATGCTGGTCATATTATTTCCTTTATGTTGTTGCCATGATTGGCAGTTTTTGGGCAATAGTTCACCCGGTGATTGCTCTTGTGAGGGAGCAAATTCTATTATTTGTGGAGTGCCTTTACAGAGGCGGGAAGAACATCTTACGGCTGCGCTATCGCTTGCCTTACGTCAATTCACTACGTTGCACTTCGTTCTTTGACTTACTGTAATCTATATAATAGATAACGCTTAGCGACCCTACATAACCTACATGAAGCTACAGCCCCCTTTAGATATGCGGCATACAGCCATGTAGGATATTCATAGAACATACATATAACCCTCCATAACATACATAGAAGCTACATGACTTAGAACATCTGAAACCTAACCTTAGCCTTTTTCAATTCCTCTTCTAAATGTTTTGGTGCTGTTTCTTTAGAGAATCCTTGCTTCGCCCCCGATGGAGTAATATGTAGAACTCCGACGGTAATGCGTTTGCTTACACATCCAAGCTGCTCAAGAACGGCAGCAATCTTCCGGTCTGATATAGGCTGATGACTTTCGATATCCGTTAGCTGCTGTTTAACCAATGCCACGTTAACTACGGTTTCAGACTCTATTAGTTTCTCAATCTGCTCAGAAATCTTATCTTCCAAAGACCAACCTAATCGAGCTTGTTTAGATTCGGTCATGATCGCAGGATCATAGGGACTGAAAGCCTTCAAATCTACGGTTTCGAGGTAATCACGCACCTTCTGATAGCCGCCGTATTTCAACCAGTCCGCGAACATGCCAATGAATTGCTTTGATTCAGCTTGGCTAACCTTGTACTCAATAAATTGAGGAAAGAAAAAGCGGCGATCCGACGATTCAAAGTAAATTGGATCATAATCATTGCTTGCCACAATCAAATTCAGCTTGTTGTCGATGGTAATGGTGGGCAGATGTTTACGATTTACCATGATTGTTTCGTTACTCTGATAAACCTTCAGGACATTGGTGGTCCGGCGCTTATCCACGTAGCACTCATCCAAGAGAAGGACAGTCTTGCCGATCAAAGCGTCTTGGAAGGTGCCTACGATGTCGCTCAAGCCACAAACGTCTGCACTCGGCCCCATGATCCCCCTGAGCAACGTGCCCACTAGGAACGTCTTGCCGATGCCCTGCTTTGACCGAAGCACTGGAGTTGATACTATTTTTTGCTCTGGTTTAAGTACGGCATGCGCGATCCACCACAACATATATTCATACTCAGCCTGAACTGGGAACATCCTTTCCATATACTCAAGGAAGGGAGCTACCTCTTCAGCTTGTACACATTGGCCTGAATACAGATGCTTGTGAGGTATCCAAGTGTTTACAAGAGAGCCAGGCAGGAAGCGTGGGCCATTTGGTTGAAAGCCCTCACCATATGCAAAATCCAAACAGCCTAGTAGATACGCCGGATCAACATCACTGCTTCCCCCATTCTTCTTATAGAAGTCGCGAAGGATTCCGGCATACCCTTGATCAGTGTTTGTAATTAAGTCTCGGAACTGTGCGGATTGACTTTTAGATGGTACAAGAATAAAGCGTTTCTTTAGAGCTTCGATTGCTTGTTTATCGGTTGATGGTGCTGCATTGGTCATTAAGTGATACCTCATCTGATGGGCTAGGACGTTTGGTTTTGAATAAAGAGTCGTGAAGAGACGAAATCAAAATATTAAGTGTGTGATTGGGAGAGCCATGGTCGTAATACCGCATAATTTCTAAAAGTTCGCTTGCAGATCTGTCGTTGAGATGTGGGCGCATTGAGTTATTTCTCCAGTTTCGAAAATTCTTCACGCAGATGTTTATGTAAGAAGTAGCGCCTTGTAACTGCCTGCATCAACTTGGTAAAACTTGGGTATTCCTCAGCCTCTCGTTCGAGCAATTCAATTAGATCCAGAGGCATTGCAACTTTGATGATTTTGGTGTCGTGTGTATTTTTCATAGTGCTACTCCACTTGTTTCCCTAGGGGCTTCGTATTGCTCAAAAAATGTGTTTATTTCTTGATTCAGATCTTTGAGTTTTTCAGGATCTTTCAGTTGTTTGAGAAGTGACTCCAGCTTATTTCGAATTTTTACTTTCTGGTAGTAGGAACGTACCACGCAAGCGTTGCCACAAAATTCGTGCTTCTTGTTAGTCGGAGTAAATTCTTTCTCACAGCAGATGCATTGGATTATCATATTGATTCCTTTATTAGTAATGGGTTGGATTGCTCCGGTTCAGTAGGTAAATCTACTTGTTTGTTGACTTTGTTTTTACACAGCTCTTTATATTCGGCAATTGATAACTTTAATTCTTGGCGCTCCTTATGCCATCGCCTATAGCAAGAGCGGGCTCCGCATAGAAACTTTTTCGCAGATAGAGCATTGTAAAAACTTCCACAGCACAAGCATTGCCTTGTGGTTTGTACGGCCATTGGTTTTCCTTCTTTTGTTGTAATTACTTTATTTCGGACACAGCAAAACGGCACAATAAGCACCGTGAGGGGTGGTAAATTCTTTTCAGCAGAGAATAAAAAAGGCTGAAAGGTAAGAACCAAACAGCCTTTGATTAAGACTTAGATATTTTCAAACATCAGCACAGTGTACAACCGAAGAAGCTGCGGCACTGATGTTCTTTAGTAAGATAAGATTTGGACTGGGAGTGCGAAGGAGAGCAACTTTAGTGATTGCAGCTCATGCCGAGCGGTTCTTTTCTTTATGGGAGAAGTATATCAAACTTTACTTCACTATTAACAGATACAGTTGCAAATAGTTTGAATTATTTTTACCATACAGTTGAACTTTTGGACTTCTTTCTCTATCGAACAAGACCAGAAAGCTAGCATCAAACATCATCATTAAATTATCTTACTTCTTACACTTATTAGACGTAATTTATTCTTTAAAAGTCACATAATACTATTGAAATTACATATATATTTACTTATCAAAATGGGTTTCAGGAAGAACTTCGGCAAAAGCAACCCTTACCCAGGCCATACAGAGCAAACGCTCTGCCTAAGACCGAGTAAGAGCCTTCTACCTAAAGCTCAGCCTGATTCCATACCCGTAAAAGCAATAGATGCCATCAAAATTGGGAACGAGGTGAGTTGAACCTAATTATCTTAGGTTCAGTACAGTCTACACGGGTGGAGTAGCTGCCTTCGGAACAGGGACACTGATAACGCCCAATCTAGTCAGATAGAGTTCACACAGCTTTAGCAGAGCTGCTGGGGGGTGCTGACTTAAAGCTCACCCATCGACCTTTCCCATCTCACAGTAGGTCGCTTATTTAAGATTGTTGCTGCCAGTTCATGCAGGAAGTTTTCACCATCACACTAGCCGACCACTTAGCCTTGGTAAGGACAATCCGATCTTATAAATTTTACAAGAGCGTAATATTATACGGCATATATTTGAAATGGCAATTAATATCTTGCAATTGTTGCTTGATAAGTGTAGCGGCTCTACAGCATCTAGATGAGGCGGCAGGTATGAGGGGCTACATAGGTAGCCATTTTCAGAGAACGGCGATTTAGCACCCAAAAACACCGCCGAAATACGGCTTTTCGATAGCCGGTAGAGGTGTTGAAGTGGGTTATTCCTCGTTTTCGATTTGATCGAGCATTGATTCGTGAAACCTAGCCAAGTCTTCGACTGTCACAATCCTCTTTCTTTCTCCTTCGGGAATGTCACGGTTCCTATTTAAGTGGTCCATCATACCGACAGCAAAACTATCTCCTTGCTCTTCTGCCAAGATATTCAGCGTTCGTGTCATCGGCGAGAATATTAAAGCCACACCGTCATCCTTGATGCCGAGCAACGTTTTGTCACCTGAAAACATCCAGTAGTTGATAATGTGTGGGTAGAGGCCTTTTCCCCTACGACTAAGGGTGACTGTGATATCCAGTCCCTTCAAAAGCCCATTGGCACGAGCTCTACCTTGGAAGCTAACAAGATCTAGACGTTGAAAGAAGTCAGTTTTAGAGAGGATTTTCTCTCGTGAAAGGTCTGTCTTTAGCTGTTCACGTTGGCGCTGCCAGTCTTCCAGGCTGTCTTCAAGATCGACCATCGTTTGGACAAGGAAAGAGGGCAATTTCCCGACTGACGCCACCTGCTCCTTTAGTTCGCCTAGCCTTGATTGCACTTCAGCGATCTTGCCGTCCAGCACCTGCACGTTGCGCTGAAGCTGGCCCTGACTATTTTGAACCAAACTCAAACTGTCCACTTTAGCCAATAGTTCTTTAAATACGACTTCTGATCTATCCAGCCGGAACTGCTTGCTCGGGCATACGCCTTTTGCACTGTTGTAGCAGCGAAGATACTTACTTCCCTTTGGAGGCTTGCCCTTGTTTACGAGGTGCAACGGGCCTTTGCATAGCCCACATTTGGCAATGCCCTGCCATACGTTGAAATTCTTAGAAGGCTTCGTCGCTTTGCTGACATTTCGGGACACGCGAGCCGCTTGAGCGGCATAGTATTCTTCTTCCGATACCACGGCCGGGAAGAAATCCTTTACCGGCTCACCTACAAGTTGACGCAATCCATCCACAAGACCAGTCGGCTGGTATTCACCCAATAAAGCTTTGTTACTTAGTATCTTTCCGGTGGAGCTGCTTCCCCACTTCCCGGTTAGGTTGCGTTTAAGGCTCCCAAAAACCGGTACACCTTCTTCATTCAGAATCTTAGCGATTGCGCGGTGCCCATGCCCATCACACGCAAGCTGAAATATTCGTTTCACAACCTCCACACGTTCGGGTAATGGGTGGTATTCCCCATTGTTGAATTCGAGCCAATAGGGGCATGCACGACCTAGCGGTTTCTTCTCGGTTCGAGCCAGTGTTTGTTTTTGCTTCCACGCCTTGCTAACCCGCTGCCCCTTGAGATTGCTCTCGTTGTGGGCGCGGCTCATGTGAACAATTGAAATGATTAGGTCTAGCTCGTTGTAATCCTCTGTGTATAGCTTGCCATCGGCAGAGGTGTAGACCTTGATTCCCTTGTTCAGGAGGTCTAGAAAGCGGGGTAAAGCATCTTTCACCCGTTCCCGACTCAGGCGGTCGAGGCTCTCGACAATTAAGGTGGAACCTGTGGGAACGGTGCCGTCTTCCACGTATCCGAGGAATCTTGCTAGCTCGCCCGTATCGTCAAGGTGTTTCGCTCTGAAGGCTGAGCGCCCTTTGTCGAAAAAGAGATAATCCCTTGAACTGACCAGCTCCATTCCATTTGCATTGCAGTACTGCTCTGCTGACTCTCGCTGCCGTCTGTAGCTATCTCCCTTTGCCTGTTCGGGACTGCTGAACCGGATATAGCTATAGGCTTTAGGCTTGAGCATGGCTTTTGAGCACCGTGGAAACGTTAGGGTGTAAAGTAGCACAACTTGCTGTTCAGCGGACCGCCGGGCACGGGTAAAACACTCCTGGCGAGTCGTTTGCCTGGGTTGCTGCCTCCGTTGGCCGAACATGAGGCGCTGGAAGTGGCGGCCATTCAATCCGTCACCAGTTGCGTGCCGTTGAGCCATTGGCCACAGCGCCCGTTTCGCCAGCCGCATCATTCGGCGTCGGGCCCGGCATTAGTGGGCGGTGGATCAAAACCACAACCTGGCGAAATCACCCTCGCCCATCACGGCGTTCTGTTTCTTGACGAACTTCCGGAGTTTGATCGCAAGGTGCTGGAGGTATTGAGAGAACCGCTGGAATCCGGGCATATCGTGATTTCCCGCGCCAAGGATCGTGTGCGGTTTCCGGCGCGATTCCAGTTGGTTGCAGCCATGAATCCGTGCCCCTGTGGGTATCTTGGCGAACCCAGTGGCAAATGCAGTTGTACACCGGACATGGTCCAGCGTTATCGCAACAAATTGTCGGGGCCGCTGTTGGATCGCATCGACCTGCACCTGACCGTCGCCCGGGAAGCCACGGCGTTGAATCCTGCGCTCAAACCCGGAGATGACACGGCAACCGCCGCGCTGCTGGTCGCCGACGCCAGGGAGCGCCAACACAAGCGCCAAGGCTGCGCAAATGCCTTCCTTGATCTGCCGGGACTGCGCCGGCACTGCAAGTTATCCACCGCCGACGAAACCTGGCTGGAAACTGCGTGTGAGCGACTGACACTGTCGCTGAGGTCGGCGCATCGGCTGCTGAAGGTAGCGCGGACGCTGGCCGACCTTGAGCAAGTCGATGCCATTACCCGGGAACACCTCGCCGAAGCGTTGCAGTATCGACCATCGACTCAGTAAGTGAGTAAACGAGTCGCCCCCCTTCGCGAGCAGGATCGCCGCCTCAAGAATGGTGGTCAACCAATCTCTGTGGGAGCGTGGCTTGCCCGCGAAGGCGGCTTCGAAGATGCCTCAACGAAACCGGTCGACCTCCGCTCGCAACTCCGCAGCCAGGCTTTCCAGCTCTTTAGCCGTGACGGCCAGATTCGATACCACTTCACGCTGCTCGCTGTTGGCCAGCGCAATGCTCTGCAGATTGCTGCTGAGCAATGTCGCGGTGCTGCTCTGCTCCTGCGTCGCCGTGGTAATCGCCGCGAATTGCTGCCCGGCAGAACGGCTTTGCTCGTCGATACGTGCCAGGGCACTGGCGACGTTGGCGTTGCGCGACAGGCCTTCCTGCATCAACACGTTGCCCTGTTCCATGGTGCTGATGGCGTTGCCGGTTTCCTGCTGAATGCTTTGGATCATGCCGGAAATTTCGTCAGTCGCTTCGCGAGTGCGTGAAGCCAGGTTGCGAACTTCATCGGCCACCACTGCAAAACCACGACCCTGCTCGCCGGCACGAGCGGCTTCGATGGCGGCGTTGAGCGCCAGCAGGTTGGTTTGATCGGCAATCGAGGTAATCACACCGACAATGCCACCGATTTCCTGGGAGCGCTGACCCAAAGTATTGATCACCGTCGCCGTGCTCTGAAGCGCGCCGGCGATTTGCTCCAGAGACGAGGACGCTTCGTCCATCGACGTACGACCGATCTGGGTTTGCTGTGCGTTTTCCTGAGCCAGACGCTGGGTGCTGCCCATGTTGTCGGCAATGTTCAGGGACGTGGCGCTGAATTCTTCCACGGCACCAGCCATGCTGGTGATTTCGCCCGACTGCTGCTCCATCCCTTCATAGGCACCGCCGGACAGACCGGACAAGGCCTGGGCACGGCTGTTGACCTCTTGCGAAGCCTTGCGGATGTGCTCGACCATGGTCGACAAGGCTTGACTCATCTGGTTGAAAGCGCGGGCCAGCTGACCGATCTCGTCGTTGCTCGACACGTTCAGCCGCACGCTCAAATCACCGGCACCCAAGGCTTCAGCCTGACGCACCAAATCACCCAGCGGCGCGAGCTTGCTGCGCAACAGCCAGACTGCCGAGCCCACAGCGATCAACATTGCCAGCAGACTGCCAATCGCCAATTGAATACCGACGCTCCAGGTCACCGCACGGATTTCGGTTTTCGGCATGCTCGCCACGACCGACCATGGGCCGCCTTCAAACGGTACGGCAATGCTGTAGAAATCTTCGGACTTATCGCTCCAGAACTCGCCCTTGCCCGACGTCTTCGCCAAGCGAATGATGCTCGGCGTCGCCTGATCCAGCGCTTGCACTCCCGCAATCGGCACCAGCCATTTGCTCTGTTCATCCAGCAGCGCCAGGGAACCGGTCTGGCCGATACGGAAGCGCTTGAGGTTGGCGAACTGCGCGTTCTGCGCGTCGGTGTAGTCGAATCCTACGAACAGGACGGCAATCACCTTACCGCTGCTGTCGCGTACGGGGGTGTACTGAGTCATGTAGGAGCGTTCGAACAGCAAGGCACGACCGACATAGCTCTGCCCCGCCATCAAGCGGGCATAGGCCGGGTTCGCGTGATCGAGCAGCGTGCCGATGGCCCGGTTGCCGTCCTGTTTGCTAAGTGAGGTGCTGACCCGAATAAAGTCTTCGCCGCTGCGCACAAACACCGTCGCAACGCCCGCCGTCATTTGCTTGAACTCGTCCACTTCCTCGAAGTTGTTGTTCAATACCTCGCTGCCCAGGTGCAGGCCCGGGGTCTGGGTGCCCGCCACGGTCACCGGTTCGTCCGGATGCACGCTCAGACCCGCGCTGAAGCGCTTCTCGAACAAACCGGCCAGGCGCTGGGTACTTTCCCGCAACGTGCCGTGAAAGGTGCTCAACTGATCGGCCAGCAACCGGGCTTCACTGGCCAGGTGCTCTTCGCGGGTGGCAAGGTTGGCGGTGTCCAGCGAACGCAGGGCGAACACGGTACTGCCAGTGATGACAATCGCCAGTATCACGGCAAGCGCAAGACCAAGCTGTGAGGCGATCCGGGCACGAGGTTGAGACATGACAGCTCCTGGCCGAGTGACCGGATCATCCTGATCACGACGCACACTCAGCAAAATTTCTAATGGGAATTACGTCGAACCTGCACGAAGGTTCCACCTGCAGATTTTCGGCGGCATACCTGAATACTTGAGTAATTAACCGGGATATGGCTGAAAGCCGCCATTGCGGCGGCTCTATCGATTCAGCTCAAGTGTTCGACGTCCGGTAATGCCATGGCGCGAACTTCGTATTGGAGGAAATCGCTGAGCCTGCGCAAACGTTCACCTCCGGGGCGTGTTTTCGGCCAGACGAGGTAATAATTCTCACCGCTGGCGACGGCAGTCGGCCACGGCAAACTCAGACGTCCCTGAGCCACATCCTCCGCGACCATCAGCAGATCGCCCATGGATACGCCATAACCTCGAGCGGCGGCGATCATGCCCAGCTCCAGCGTGTCGAACACCTGCCCGCCCTTGAGTGATACCTGGTCCGCCAGCCCCATGCGTTCCAGCCAGCTGCGCCAGTCGCGACGATCCGGCGTTGGGTGCAGCAGTTCGGCATTGGCCAGCCGCGCGACATTCCACGGTTGATCCTGCAGAAGATTCGGCGCGCCGACTGGAATCAGCTCTTCCGGAAACAGAAAACTCGCCTCCCAGTCCGGCTGAAAATGCCCGTTGCTGAGGATGACGGCACAGTCGAACGGTTCATGGTTGAAGTCCACCGAGTCGACATCCATCCAGGCGCTGGTCAATTGCACCTCATTGCCTGGTTGCAGGTGCCGAAAGCGGCTGAGCCTTGCCAGCAGCCAACGCATGGTCAGGGTCGACGGCGCTTTCATGCGCAGGATGTCATCCTCGGCGCGCAAGGTATTGCAGGCCCGCTCCAGCGCGGTGAAGCCTTCACGAATGCCCGGCAGGATCAGCCGCGCCGATTCGGTCAATTGCAGATTGCGCCCGCTGCGGTGAAACAGCCGACAGGCAAAATGGTCTTCGAGCGTACGAATATGTCGGCTGACCGCACTTTGCGTGATCGATAATTCTTCGGCCGCACGGGTAAACGAGCTGTGCCGCGCCGCCGCTTCGAATGCGCGCAGGGCATACAAGGGAGGAAGACGACGAGACATTCGGAAAGCTCCTATAGCGCGATTCGGTCACCCTAGCAGAAACTCTCCAGCATGAGTTTGAATCATGCCACCCATCCTTTTTATCCCTTTGTGCAAACCCGGTAGAGCGCCGAGAATCGACGCGTTCCTGTCCACTTTGGCTTTCCTTTTCTCTTTAAGCGCGGAGCGTGATGACCATGCAGCATCCAGCACGTACCGAACTCTGGGCCATCCTGCGGCTGGCGGGGCCGTTGATTGCCTCGCAGTTGGCGCACATGCTGATGGTCCTCACCGACACCTTGATGATGGCGCGCCTGAGTCCCGAAGCGTTGGCCGGGGGTGGCCTGGGCGCGGCGACTTACTCGTTCGTGTCAATTTTCTGCATCGGCGTCATCGCGGCGGTCGGCACCTTGGTGGCGATCCGTCAGGGCGCGGGCGACATCGTCGGCGCTGCGCGGCTGACTCAAGCCGGGCTTTGGCTCGCATGGCTGATGGCGCTGGTGGCCGGGCTGCTGCTGTGGAACCTGAAACCGGTATTGCTGATGTTTGGCCAGACCGAAACCAACGTCCATGCGGCAGGACAGTTCCTGCTGATCCTGCCGTTCGCCCTGCCCGGCTACTTGAGTTTCATGGCCCTGCGCGGTTTCACCAGCGCCATCGGCCGGGCGACGCCGGTGATGGTGATCAGTCTGGGCGGCACCGTGGCCAACTTCGTCCTCAACTACGCGTTCATTACCGGGATGTTCGGCTTGCCAAAAATGGGCCTGGTGGGGATTGGCCTGGTCACCGCGATCGTCGCCAACCTGATGGCCGTGGCACTCGCGCTGCACATCCGTCGGCATCCGGCCTACGACGCTTACCCCTTGCGTCAGGGCCTGTCGCGGCCCAACCGTCAGTACCTTAAGGAACTGTGGCGCCTGGGCCTGCCCATCGGCGGCACCTATGCAGTGGAAGTCGGGCTGTTTGCCTTTGCGGCGCTGTGCATGGGCACTATGGGCAGTACGCAACTGGGCGCACACCAGATCGCCCTGCAAATCGTCTCGGTGGCGTTCATGGTTCCGGCGGGCATTTCCTATGCGATCACCATGCGTATCGGTCAGCACTACGGCGCCGGGCAACTGCTGGATGCACGGCTGGCCGGACGGGTCGGGATTGCCTTTGGCGCGGCGGCGATGCTGGGCTTCGCCATGGTCTTCTGGCTGCTGCCGAATCAGTTGATCGGGTTGTTCCTGGACCACAATGACCCGGCGTTTCGCGAAGTCATCAATTTGGCCGTGAGTCTGTTGGCGGTAGCGGCGTGGTTCGAGCTGTTCGACGGCACGCAAACCATCGCCATGGGCTGCATTCGCGGGCTCAAGGATGCCAAGACCACGTTTCTGGTGGGTTTAGGGTGCTATTGGCTGATTGGCGCGCCAGCCGCCTGGTGGATGGCCTTCCATTTGGATTGGGGGCCAACGGGCGTCTGGTGGGGATTGGCGCTGGGGTTGGCGTGCGCGGCGGTGAGCTTGACGTGGGCGTTTGAGTGGAAGATGAAGCGGATGATCAGGCAGGAGCCGTCGTCTCAGACAGGTTTCCAGATGGCTCAGGCTGACTGAGATCCGCTGTGGGAGCGAGCTTGCTCGCGATGAGGTTGTGTCAGTTAACATTGATGTCGACTGACACACCGCTATCGCGAGCAAGCTCGCTCCCACATTTGTCCGTGGTTAGTTCACGACTTCCTGTGCAGGCTGCTGACTGCTGCCAAAGGTCAAATACTCAACCAGCTCCGCCAGCGGCAATGGCTTGCTGATCAGATATCCCTGCACCTGATCGCAACCAAACCCGCGCAAAAGTTTCAGCTGCTCCGGCGTTTCCACACCCTCGGCGACCACTTCAAGGTTGAGGTTGTGCGCCAGATTGATCATCGCGTGGACCAGCTTGCGATTCTCTTCCCGCTCTTCCATGCCGCCGACAAAGCTCTTATCGACCTTCAACAAGGCAATCGGCAGGCTGTTGAGGTGCACAAACGAAGAGAACCCGGTGCCGAAATCGTCCAGCGAGAAGCGCACGCCCAAACGCCCCAGGGCGTCCATGGTTTGCTTGACCAGATCGCTGCGACGCATTACCGCGGTTTCGGTCAATTCGAATTCCAGCCATTGCGCCTCGACGCCACGCTCGGCAATCAACCGACTCAGCGTCGACAGCAACTGGCTGTCCTGAAACTGCCGGAATGACAGGTTGATCGCCATGTGCAACGCCGGCAAACCCCGTTCGCGCAACGCCTGCATGTCGCGCAAGGCGCGGGAAATCACCCAGTAACCCAGCGGCACGATCAAGCCGCTTTGCTCGGCCAGCGGCACGAATTCGCTGGGGGGCAGCAAGCCGCGTTCGCCATGACGCCAGCGCACCAAGGCTTCGAGGCCGACGATCTGGCCGTCCTCAAGGTTCAGCCGTGGCTGGTAATGCAACTCCAGCTCATCGCGGCGCAAGGCCCGGCGCAGCTCGCTTTCGAGGTCGGCTATGCTGCGCGCATTGCGATTGATGCGTTCGTTGAAGATGTGATAGGTGCAGCCCTGAGTGCTTTTGGCTTGTTGCATGGCGATGTGCGCGTGCCACATCAGCGGGTCGGCGCCAGCCTGGGCCCGGGCGTGGGCAATACCGAGGCTGGAGCCGATCAACAGGCTTTCGCCGTCGACCCAGTAAGGCTCGGCCAGCGCTTCGGTAATGCGTTCGGCCATCCATTCGGCGCGCTGAGGCGCGCGGCGGGTGTCGATCAGCAGGGCAAATTCATCGCTGCCCAGCCGCGCCAGTTGATCGCCGGCCTCAAGCTGGCTTTTCAGCCGCGCGACCACTTGCAGAATCAGCCGGTCACCGGCTTGGTGGCCGAGGGCGTCGTTGGCGTGTCGAAAGTTGTCGAGGTCAAGGTGCCCCAGGGCCAGGCCGCGGCCTTCGTTTTCCGCCAGGCGTGCCGCCAGCAAGGTCTGGAAACCCTGACGATTAGCGATACCGGTCAACGGGTCCTGCTCGGCCAGGCGCTGCAAAGTGTTTTCCAGCACGCCGCGTTCACGCACATGACGCAGGCAGCGGCGCAACATGCCGGGATCCAGCAGATTACGCACCAGCCAGTCGCTCACACCGTCGGGCGGCGCCAGCGGCTCGTGTTCGAGCAGCAGCACCGTCGGCAGGTTGCAACGGCCGGGTGCCGGCTGGAGAGCCGGGATCGTCAATAACACCGCGCTGCGGTTGTCATCGAACAGACTGCTGACCGACTCCCAGCTCGGCGCGCTGATCAGCACGGCCGAGCTCCCCATCGGAGCCAGACACTCGCGCAACAACGCTGCCCACACTGGCTCTTCGGCCAGTAACAGCAAACGCAAGGGTTCGACAGGCGTAGACAAGCTAGCTCCCTAGACTCTGCAAAGATGTAGGCGACGGGCATTATGCAGCGCCGGTAACCAATGACCAAATGACATCGGTTATCAACCGTTGCTTTGTATCTTGAATGACGAACATTAGACACAAACTCATCGCGCATCCTGCGTGAAAGTATCAAAACCGGCAAATATAGATAGCGTGCTGCGTCACAAGTCGGAGAGAGCAGCACAATTCGCTGAGCCTGTTAAAATGCCGGCCCATTTCGCAAACGACTCCCTGATTTCGT